>NZ_VFVR01000009.1 GCF_006442205.1 Mesorhizobium sp. B2-3-12 | reverse complement strand
CCACAAAATCCCCGCACACCAACCCCACAACCAGCGCTGGATCAACCATCGGCTTGGCCATGTTTCTCTCCTGCTCCAGATCATCGACGATGATGCGGTCGAAGCGGGGCATCGTTTCGGGCTGCCAGGGCAGGGCCTGGTCGGTCATCACGGTGAAGCTTCCGGGCTTCAGCCAGTTCGCGTCGAGGAATGGCGCGGGCCTGGGCACCAGGGTCACCGTCGTCACCACCATGTCGGCGCCTTCGATCGCGGCCTGTGCGGTGTCGCTGGGGATTGCTTGCAGTCCTCGCGAGCGCGCCATCTGGCAGAGTGCCTCGCGGTTGGCGGTGCCGCGGCCGAAGGCGCGGATTTCGCGCAAGGGGAAGAGGTCGGCGAATGCCTTCAGATGTCCACGCGCTTGCACCCCGCAGCCGATGAAGGCCAGGGATGACGCATCGCTTCTGGCCATGCGCCTGGCGGCGACGGCGCTCAAGGCGGCGGTGCGTTTCTCGGTCACCCAATTGCCGTCGACCAAGGCAAGCGGCAGGCCGGTTTCGGCGTCGAGCAGCGTGATCAGCGAATTCAGCGTCGGCAGTCCGCGTGCGGCGTTGCGCGGATTGACGACCAGCGACTTCGTCGCCAGCACGGGCGGCGTGGACGCAACGCCGAGCGTCGCCATGATGTAGCGGTCGTCGCCCGGCAGCACGACCGCCTTCGGCGCGCACCAGACCTCGCCGCGCCTCTGGCCTGATATCTGGCGTTCGATCTCGTCGACCATGTCGACTGTCGAGATCGACAGGCGGTCGAGCAGCGCGGATGACAGATAGGGCAAGGTTTCGGCGGCCAAGGCTTTCATCCTGTCATCGGATCATCAGACACCGCGAGAGGGCCAAGCGGCGCGTCGCGGGCAGGGGCGGCTCACGCCTCCAGCGTGGGTTCGGTATTCACCTCCAGCGCCTCTTCCGCCTCGTCGTCCTCGCCCAGCACCTCGCCATGCACGCCCAGCGCGCGGCCGATCCAGATCGGGTCGACCAGATGGTCGCGCTTGGGGTTGGTGGTGTTGGGGTGGATGAGGATGCTGAGGCCGCCATGGTTCAGCATCAGCCAGGGCACCAGCGTGGCGAAAATCTCGGTGGCGAAGGAGATCTGGTACATGGCCTGCTCGTGCGGACCGACCGGCTCGTCGCGCCAATTGCCCAGACGCACGCGAAAACGTTCGGCGATGCGCTGGCGCAGCCACTCGGCATGCCGCCGCTGCGCCTCTCCGTCATGGTAGATATGGGCGTGGTAGCTGGCGATCTCGGCGAGCGGCCGGGGTTGCCCGGCCGGCGTTGAACTGGCTTCGCTCATCTCGATCTTCCCCGGGGTGACGCCCCGAGGGAACTGTAGCCGAAGCATGGACGGCTTGTCTGTAGTCAGCCACCGCGTTTCCAGCAGGCGATGACATGGCCCGGCTCGACCTCGTTCGCCACGGGCTCGGCCTTGCGGCAGGCCTCGTCGGCCAGCGGGCAGCGGGCGACCAAGGACGCGGCCGTCGCTCCTGGCGTAGCCGTTGTGGCGACCGCAGCGATCGCAGGTTTGCCCTTGAGGCACAACCGCCCGCCCATTTGGGCAGGCGGTGACTTCCGCCAACTTGCTGGCGCGCCGCCGCCGTCAGGCTCAAGCTCAATATTTGACGTTGAAATTGAGTGTGACCTTTTCCTCGTGCTGAAGCTTCTTGCGGTCGGTGCCGTATACGTACTCCGCCGAGACGGAGGTGTTTCCGGCAGTGTCGACGTTGTAGAAAAGACCGGCGCCGTATTGATCCACGAAACGCTCGCCAATCGCGTCCCAGTAGAGGTTGGCATTGGCTTTGGCATAGAAGCGGTGACCGAACTTCTCGGGATAGAGGAATGCGGTGAGTTCGAAATCCCCGCCCAGCCAAAGGTATCGTGTGTTGTCAGCCAGGCCTGTGAAGCCGCCATCGTTGACCTGAACGCTGTCCACCCGAAGGATGGGTGTAACATACCAGCTGATGTAAGGATTATCCCTGCGCGTGATGCCCAGATGGTACCGCTCGTCGTAAGGCTGGACCGTTGCCTGGAAACCATAGCCGCTGGCTTCACCATGAAAGTCAGTGAGATAATACGCGCCGGCAGTGACGTAGGTGTATCGGAGGAGACCACCCTGAAGCTGGAGCTGAGCATCGAGGCCGATCTCGGCGTTGCTTTCGAGATCTCGGTTGCCCGTCCCGAATTCGCCCGCCAAGTCAGAGTAGGCGGCGAGTGAATAGCCGGCCAGGAAGCCTTCCGCTATGTCCTGCGCGCCCGGATCCGGGCATGCATTGCGAAAGAGGACAATGGCAGTGGCGGCGTCGATGGTCGCTGTCGTCTGACCGGCTATGTAGTCATGATCGACCTGAATCGACGCGCCCTTCGCCTGCTCGGCGCCGAGGGTGTTGTCATAGAGCGACATGTCGACCTTGTCGCGACGTAGGAACAGTTTCTGCTTGGCAGAACACTCCGGCTCGAGGTCTTTCTCTATCGCCGCATCGATGCCATCGAAGTCGATGTTGGCATCCTTGATCGGCACACGACCTTTGTCTTGCGAAAGCTTATCATAAAGCGGGCCGACAGTGGCCTGTACGGATTCGTCGTCGGTGAGGCGGCTTTCCGCCGTCTCGTAGATCGCGTGGATTTCTTTTGCACTCAATTTGCCATCGGTCGGATCGACATCGTAGGCGCGCAATACCGGGCTGGCATAGTGGAGGGCGAGAATGTGCATCTCCCGCTCGTCGAGATAGCCATCGTGGTTGAGGTCGTACCGTTCAGCCACAGACTCTTCCGCGGCCGCTGCGGAACTCAGTGCCAGCAGCGACACGACGGGCACCGTCAACAATCGCAAGGTCCTCATCCGATCAGGACCTTCCAGCCCATCTTCTTGTACTTTCGCAAAACGATCGTCGTGACATCATGGACGGTCGTCGCCTTGCTGAGATCCGCCACCGTGATCTTCAGGCCATCATCGCGAAAAGGCTTGTAGCTGCTGATCATATCCGGAAGGACGAGTGCGGGATTCGCGCCATCGAAGAAATCGGTCAGCGGGTCGAGCGTGTCGACCCCGATCTTGCCGGTTGGATCCAGTATCACTCTCAGGCGAGCCGACACAATGCTGACGCGGATGTTCTTCCCACTCAAGCTGTAGGCATAAATCGACTTTTTAACCATGGTCCCCACCATTGCTATGGTTAATAAATGATTTAACTTTAATCTTTGTTAGTGAATGAGTCTATGCGCGGCCATGGTCTTCCATAAATGTTTTTTACAAGGCGATATGACTTAGATTAATATCAATATGATATAAGTATTTTGTAGACGTTATTAGCAAATCAATCCTACCATTGAAGGAATGTTATAGAATTTTTACGTCTACAGAGGCATATTATTGCGGTCATTTTTGGATACGGAGAAGCATAATACTGCTGGCCAACTCAAACATTCGTGTAATGGTCCTCGATCATTCAAATCCGACAAAGAATATCCAGCCCAAATCATGGCGGCGCTGAAGGCGCGCAAGAAATGGGCGCCGGAGTGAAGCCACAGGCAAAGGCAATTTCGCAGATCGAGGCCGAGGCGCGGGTGGCGGACAACGCTTCTCCTTACCCCTCCAAGCAATGGTCCCAGACAAGCGGGAAGCGACTGAGTACGCGCTGCCAGCCGCACGGCTCGGCGGAAGGGCCAACCTCAGCCGGCGCGCTTCCAGCAGGCGATGACATGGCCCGGCTCGACCTCGCGTGGCACGGGTTCGGCGTTGCGACAGGCCTCGGCGGCCAGCGGGCAGCGGGCGGCGAAGGCGCAGCCGGCAAGGCTTGCATCCGAGCCGGCTTCGATGGCGGGTGACGCCTCGGCGATCGTCGCGGCCTGTCCCTCATTGGAAGACGCCGCCAGCAGCATTTGCGTGTAGGGGTGGTTGGGGCCGGCAAAAATTTGGTCGGAGGTGCCGGTCTCGACCAGGCGGCCGCGATAGAGCACGCCGATGCGGTCGGCCATGTAGCGCACGACGCGCAGATCATGGCTGATGAAGAGATAGGCGGTTTGCTTGCTCCTCTGCAGGTCGTTGAGCAGGTTGAGCACGGTCGCCTGCACCGAGACGTCGAGCGCCGAGGTCGGCTCGTCGAGCACCACCAGCCTCGGCAGGCCGGCGAAGGCGCGGGCGATCGCCGTGCGCTGGCGCTGGCCGCCAGACAGCGTTCCGGGCTTCTGCTCCGATGTCGTGCGGGCCAGGCGCACCGAGGCCAGCAGGTCGCCGACGCGTTGCGGTACGGCGCGGCGCGGCAGGCCGGCCAGCCGCCGCAGCGGCCGGCCGAGGATGCGGCCGATGCGCTGGCGCGGGTTGAGCGTTCGGTCGGGCGACTGGAACACCATCTGCACGTCGCGCCGCTCGGCCGGCTGGCGACGTTCGACCAGCGGCGCCACGGTCTTGCCGAACAGTTCGACGCTGCCCGCCGTCGGCGGCTGCAGGCCGGTGACGATGCGCGCCAGCGTCGACTTGCCGGAGCCGGATTCGCCGATCAGCCCAAAGGTCTCGCCGGCGGCGATGTCGAGGTCGATGCCGTGCAGCACCGGCTGGCCGCCGAAGGATTGTCTTATCCCCCGGCAGGAGACGGCGATCTCGCGCGGCCGGGCGGGGATGCTGTCGGTGGCCGGCGCGGGCGCGAGGTCGATGGGGCTGGCATCCTCGGCCAGCCTGCCGTCGCGCTTGGTGCGGGCGAGCGTCGGGATCGCCGCGACCAGCGCGCGTGTATAGGCGTGGCGCGGGCTGTCGAACACCTCCGTGGCGACACCGGTCTCGACGATCGCGCCAGCCTGCATCACCGAGACGCGGTCGCAGGAACGCCTGATCAGGTTGATGTCGTGGCTGATCAGCAGGATCGAGGTGCGGTGCTCGCGGCGCAGATCGTCGAGGATGGCGATGATCTCGGACTGGACGCTGGCGTCGAGCGCCGTGGTCGGCTCGTCCATCACCAGCAGCGCCGGGTCGAGCGCGATCGCGATGGCGATGTTGGCGCGCTGCTGCATGCCGCCCGACAATTCGTGCGGATAAAGTCTTAGCACGCGCTCGGGATTGGCGACGCGGACGCGGCCGAGCAGTTGCGCCGCGCGGCCAAGCGCGTCGTCATGATGCATCGGGCGGTGGCGCAGCAGCGTCTCGGTGATCTGGCCGCCAATGGTCATGCTCGGGTTCAGCGCCGAGCCCGGATGCTGGTAGACGGCGGCGATGCGGTCGCCGCGCAGCCGGCGGAGCTCGACGGCGGAGAGGTCGCGGATCTCGCGGTTCTCGAAGGCGAGCTGCGCGGCCTCGACCCGGGCGTGTTTGGGCAGGTAGCGCAGCACGGCCAGCGCCACCGAGCTCTTGCCCGAACCGGACTCGCCGACCAGCCCGAGCGCTTCGCCCTGGCCGATCTTCAGCGAAATGTCGTCGACCGCGCGATGGATGTGCCGGGCGCCCCGGTAGGAAATCGAGAGGTGCTCGACGCTCAGAACTGAAGAGGACATGCCCGAAACCACTTTCTGTCCGCGCGGCGATCGGGGGCAATCGCTTCCGCTTTCACATGGAACAATCTCTATAAAATTACTCGAATTAAGCCTGGGCGCAATCTAACTTTTACCGACTGAAGGTTTTCAGGGCACGGCCACACGCCGCCGCCCCTGAGATTTTCGCATGGACAGGGAAGGCTACCGGCATGTCGCACATGATCCTCAGCGCGTTCTTCTTCAACCCGCAGGGCGACCACCGCATGGCCTGGCGCCACCCGCGCGCGCCGGGCCGCGAAGTGCTCGACTTCGACTATTACCGCGAACTGGTGCAGGCGGCCGAACGGGCCACGATCGACACCATCTTCGTCGCCGACCACGTGTCGATCTGGGATTCGGTCAAGAGCGGGGTCGCACATTACGCCAATGCGCGGCTGGAGCCGCTGACGCTGCTGTCGGCGCTGGCCGGCGTGACCAAGCATATCGGCCTGATCACCACGGCGTCGAGCTCCTACAGCGAGCCCTATAATGTGGCGCGGCTGTTCGCCTCGCTCGACCATATCTCCAAGGGCAGGGCGTCGTGGAACGTCGTCACCTCGGCGATGGACGAGGAGGCGCGCAATTTCGGCCGCGACGGCAATATCGAGCACGCCTTCCGCTATGAGCGGGCCGGCGAATTCCTCGATATCGTCAAGGCGCTGTGGGACAGCTGGGAGGACGAGGCGCTCCTCATCGACAAAGAGACGGGCTATTTCGCCGACCCAGACAAGGTCCATCCGATCGACCACAAGGGCAAGCACTTCAAGGTGCGCGGGCCGCTCAACGTGTCGCGGCCGCCGCAGGGCCATCCGCTGATCGTGCAGGCCGGCTCGTCGGAGGACGGCAAGAATTTCGCCACCGCCCAGGCCGACGTGCATTTCGCCATCTTCTCCACGCGCGAAGACGGCATCAAATACCGGCAGGACATCAACGAGCGGCTGGCCCGCCACGGCAGGCGGCCGGAGAGCTTCAAGATCCTGCCCGGCATCCTGCCGATTGTCGCGGCGTCCGAGGCCGAGGGCCGCGACAAGCAGGAATATCTGCAGACGCTGCTGCCCGACCAGGTCGGCATCGATCTGTTGTCGAGCTGGAGCGGCATCGACCTGTCCGTCTACCCGCCCGACGGCCCGCTGCCGCCGCTGCCGGACGAAAGCACCTTCAATGGCGGGCGCACCTCGCTGAACCGGGTCAAGCAATGGTCGAGAGAGAACCTCAGCCTGCGCGACATCGCCCGCAAGCTCGCCAACAGCGGCTCGGTGCCGACGGTGGCCGGCACGCCCAGGCAGATCGCCGACCAGCTGGAAGACTGGTACGTCGCCGGCGCCTGCGACGGCTTCAACCTGATGTTCCCGCTGCTGCCGGAAGACTGGGTGAATTTCGCCGAACAGGTGGTGCCGGAACTGCAGCGGCGTGGCCTCGTGCCGACCGAATACGCGCCCGGCACGCTGCGCGACCGCTTCGGCCTTGCCCGCCCCGCCAACCGCTTCGCCGAGCAGCGCGCCAATCAGCGCGCCGTGTCCTGAGGAGGCCATCATGACCGCCGCGCCGAACCTCCAGCCTCGCGAAGCCAGCGCTCCGCGCCTCGTCAACGTGCTCACCAGCCCCAAGCGCGTGCGTGTGAAATTTGGCGGCCGCACTATCGCCGACAGCCGTAATGTGCTGGTGCTGCGCTCCAACCATTTCCTGCCGATCTATTTCTTCCCGCCATCCCAGGTCGATCCGTCGGTGCTGAAACCGTCGCTGCATCGCGAGCCGCATGCGGTCGGCGGCGAGACCGCCTATTGGGACATCGACAGCGGCGACAGACGCGCCGCCAACGCGGCCTGGTCGTTCACGGCGCCGCGGGACGAGAACCTGGCGCCGCTCGCCGGCCGCATCGCCTTCACCTGGAAGGCGGTCGACCAGTGGTTCGAGGAGGAAGAGGAAGTCTTCGTCCACGCCCGCGACCCCTATGCGCGCATCGACGTGCTGCAGAGTTCGAGCCATGTCGAGGTCTGGTTCGACGGCGAGATCATCGCCGACAGCCACCGCCCGGTGCTGCTGTTCGAGACCCATCTGCCGACGCGCTTCTACCTGCCGCCCGAGGATATCAGGGTCGACCGGCTGACGGCGTCCAGTTCCACGACGCGATGTCCCTACAAGGGCATCGCCTCCTACTGGTCGGGCCTGCTCGGGGATGGTTCGGTTCGCCCCGACATCGCCTGGAGTTATCGCGAGCCGATCGACGAGGTTTCCAAGATCAAGGGCCTGATCGCCTTCTATCCGCAAGCGGTCGACCGCATCCATCTCGACGGCCAGCCGGCCTGACGGCGGCTTTTTTCCAGCTCCCCTTTCAAGAGAGAAAAACAATGACGAGACGTTCCGACATCGAACTTTTGCGCAATCAATCCCGCCGCACTGCGTCCAGTGACATCTGGAATGTCGCGGTCGACGAATACGCGCAAGGCTTCCTCAAGCGCCGCGACCTCTTGAAATACGCAGCACTGCTCGGCCTCACCGGCTTTGCCGCCTCGCAGGGGCTGTTCACATCTGGCGCACGCGCGGCGACCGCCGGCGGCACGGTGCGCGTCGGCCTGGGACAGCCGACCAAGGCGATCGATCCGGTCACCATCACCGATCCGGCCAGCATCGGCGTGATCAGCCAGGTCGGCGAGTATCTTATCCTCGACGATCCCAAGGACGGGCTGCAGCCGAAGCTTGCCCTGTCCTGGGAAGCCGACGAGACCGCCAAGCGCTGGACCTTCAAGCTACGGCCAGGCGTGAAATTCCACGACGGCCGCACCGTGACCGCCAAGGATGTGGTGGCAAGCTTCGAACGGCTTGTCGATCCGGCCAGCGGCTCCTCGGCCTTGTCGGCCTATAAGGGCATCTTGTCCAAGGGCGGCGCCAAGGCCGTCGACGACGAGACGGTCGCCTTCGATCTCGACCAGTCGAACAGCAACTTCCCGTTCTACGTCTCCTCCGACGTCTACAATGCCGTCATCGTGCCGGCCGATTATGCCGGCGATTTCGAGAAGACTTTCAACGGCACCGGCCCGTTCAAGCTGGAAAGCTTCCGCCCCAAGCAAGGCGCCAGCTTCGTGCGCAATCCCGACTATTGGGGCGACAAGGCGCTCCCCGACCGCGTCGAGATCAAGTTCTTCGACGACGAACAGGCGCAGGTGCTGGCGCTGCAGGCCGGCCAGATCGACGTCATTCCGAGCACCACACGGCTGGAACTGGCGATCGAGGGCAATCCCAATTTCAAGCTGCTCAGCGTGCAGGCAAGCTCGCATGACCCGGCGCATCTCAGAACCGACCAGGCGCCGTTCACCAACAAGCGCATCCGCCGCGCCCTGGCGCTGACCATCGACCGCGAAGCGGTGGTCAAGGGCCTGCTCAAGGGCCGCGCCATCGTCGGCAACGACACGCCCTTCGCGCCGATCTTCCCCTCGGCCGATCCATCGGTGCCGCAGCGCAAGCAAGACATCGCCGAGGCCAAGCGCCTGCTCGGCGAGGCCGGCGTGCCCAACGGGTTCGAGGTGACGCTGACCACCGAGCGCGCCTATGACATTCCCGACTACGCGGTGATCATCCAGAATTTCGCGAAGAAGGCCGGCATCGACATCAAGCTCAACGTGCTGCCGCAGGATGCCTATTACGGCTCGGCGACGTTCGGCTCCTCGCCCTGGCTGGACTCCAATCTCGGCATCACCGATTTCGGCCATCGCGGCACGCCCGACATCTTCCTCAACGCGACGCTGAAGAGTTCAGGCGCCTGGAACGCGGCGCATTTCAACAATGCGGACTATGATGCGCTGCTCATCGACTATGGCAAGGCGCGCGACCTGCAGGCGCAGCGGCTCGCCGCCGGCAAGATACAGACCTTGCTGCTCGACGAGACGCCGCTGATCATCAGCTATTTCTCGCAATACAGCCGCATCGTCAGCGCCAGGGTCGAAGGCGTGCGCTTCACCGCCATCTCGCACCTGCTGCTCGACAAAGTGTCGTTCGTTTGAGCGGCATCGCCACGATCGCGATCGTCCGGCCCGTGGCGGCGCGGACAGGCTCGCTGCTGCTCACGCTGTGGCTGGTCAGCGCGCTGGTCTTCCTCGCCGGGCAGGTGCTGCCCGGCGATGTCGGCCGCGTCATGCTTGGTCCGTTCGCGGACGCGCAGGCGGTCGCCGAGTTGAACCGCAAGCTCGGCACCGACCAGCCGATCCTCGAACAATACTGGCACTGGTTCAGCAAGGCGATCACGGGGGATTTCGGCGACTCGCTGTCGATGCGCGCGCCGGTGGCGCCGTTCGTCCTGCAAGGCATCCGCAACTCCGCGGCACTCGCCGGAATCGTGCTTTTGTTCCTGGTGCCGATCGGCATCGGCGCCGGTGTCGCCGCCGGCCTGCGCTCGGGGAGCCTTCTCGACAGGGCGATCGTGCTGACCGGCGTCTCGCTCTCGATCGTGCCGGATTTCGTCTCCGGACTGTTGCTGCTGATGGTCTTCGGCCTGTGGTTGGCCTGGTTTCCGATCACCGGTGCGGCGCCGGATGGGGCCGGCTTCTGGACGACCAGCTACTATCTCGTCTTGCCGGCGCTGCCGCTGGTCTTGAACCTTATCGGCTATGTCGCGCGCATGACCAGGGCAGGGGTGATAGAGGCGCGTGCGGCCGACTATACGCGCACCGCGATCCTCAAGGGGCTGAGCCCCTCGCAAGTGCTGTTCAAGCACGTGCTGCGCAACGCGCTGGTGCCGACGGTGGCGGTCATCGCCACGCAGAGCGGCTTCCTGCTCGGCGGGCTGGTGGTGATCGAGGCGCTGTTCGGCATACAGGGGCTCGGCAATCTGGTTCTGAGCGCCGCCAAGGCGCGCGACTTCCCGATGCTCGAGGCCGGCGTGCTGGTGATGGCGGCGATCTTCGTGTCGACGGCCGCGATCGGCGATCTCCTGCAGGCGCTGCTCGATCCGCGCCAGCGCCGCCGGGCCACGCCATGACCGATTTGGCGCAATCACCGATGCGCGGCGACATCAGGCTCTCCTGGATTGGCAGATTGCGCGGCTTTTTGCTTGGCGTGGCGCCGTCGACCTTGATTGGCTCGACGGTGCTGCTGTTCTGGGTCGCCTGCGCGCTGTTCGGCGCGCTGTTCGTCCCGTTCGATCCCTATGCCGAGGATTTCCTGTCGATGATGACGGCGCCCGACGCGGTGCACTGGTTCGGCACCGACCAGCTCGGCCGCGACGTGCTTTCGCGCATCATCGTCGGCTCGCGCGACATCCTCATGGTGGCGCCGCTGGCGACGCTGGCGGGCGTTGCTTCAGGCAGTGTCATCGGTCTGGTGCTCGGCACTTTCGGCGGCCTGGTCGATGCCGTCGGCGCGCGGCTGCTTGATGCCGTCATGTCGCTGCCCTTCATCGTGCTGGTGACGATGGCGCTGGTGGCGATCGGCCCGTCCAACTTCACCGTCATCGCGGTGATCGGTCTTGCCTATGCGCCGCTGGTGGCGCGCACGGTGCGCACCGCAGCGCGCGAACAGCGCGAGCGCGACTATATCAACGCCGCACGGCTGGCCGGCGAAGGGAGGCTGGCGATTATGTTCCTGGAAATCCTGCCCAATGTCCGAGAAACCATCCTGATCGAGCTGATCACCCGGCTCGGCTACGCCTTCTTCTCGATCGCGACGCTCTCCTTCCTCGGCCTCGGCATCCAGCCGCCATCGGCCGACTGGGGGCTGGCGATCGCCGACGGCTACGGTTTTCTCACCGGCGGCAAATGGTGGGTGGTGGTGTTCAACTCCGCCGCCATCATCTCGCTGGTGATGGCCACCAACCTGATCGCGCAAGGGATCGGCGCGTTTGAGAACAGCGACAAGTGAGTTGTAAAACCTAGGCGAGCAGGCCGTGAATGGTGGCGGCCACGGCTGCCGGTGCGTAGGGCTTGGGCAGGAAGACGCCACCGCTCGGCATCGCGTCCCGGGACGGCTGCTGCTTGCCCGAGGTGATGATGATCTTGACCGGCGGCCAGCGGTCGCGCACGGCGGCCGACAGGCGCAGGCCGTCCATCGAACCCGGCATGTCGATGTCGGTGAACAGGATGGCGATGTCCTGCCGGCTCTCCAGCATGCGGATCGCCTGGTCGGCGTTGCTCGCCTCCAGCACATCGAACCCCACCTCGCGCAGTTCATCGGCAATGGCGAACAGCAAAAAGGCCTCGTCTTCGACGACAAGGACTGTGACGGGGGGCTGACTGGTCATGGCATGCCTATCTAGTCAGTAAGGGGCCGTCGGCAACTGGGGTGCCGGCGCGTCCAGCACACATTCGACGCCGTCGGGATGGTAGTCGATCCGCACCGCCCCGCCGAAATCGGTGCCCAGCACACGCTCGATGAGGAACCGTCCGAAGCCGCGCCGGCTGGGCGGCGTCACCGGCGGGCCGCCGCTTTCGCGCCAGCGCCAGATCAGTCTGATGTCGCCTGGCCGGTCATGCGACGGCCGCAGCGACCATTTGATCGCCACTTTGCCTTCGGCTGTCGACAGGGCGCCATATTTCAGCGCGTTGGTGGCAAGCTCGTTGACGGCCAGAGCCAGCGTCAGCGCCATCTTCGGATTGATCGGCAGCGCCGGACCGGACACGGTGATCTGGGCCACCGGGAAGGCGGCGATGGTGTTGTCGACCACTTCGCGGATGGAGGCGCTGGTCCAGCGGGTCTTGTTCAGGATGTCGTGCGCGTTGGCCAGCGCGCGCAGCCGTTCGTTGAAGGTGGCGCTCGCGGTGGCGATATCGGTGTTGCGCAGGGTCTGCGAGGCGATCGCCGCCACCATCGCCAGGATGTTCTTGATGCGGTGCTCGAGTTCGTGGGTCAGCAATTCCTGTCTCGCCTGCGCCTCGCGCCGGTCGGTGACATCCTGCATGACGCCGAACATCTTGAGCGGCTTGCCGGTCTCGTCATGGACGAAGTCGATATGGCGCGACAGCCAGCGAAGCTCGCCGGTGTCGGGCCGCCGGATGCGGTACTCCACGGCGGGTGCCGCCGTGCCTTGTTCCCGCGTCCGGGGGTTGGAGCGGACGTCCTTGTCCTCCGGAATGACGATGTTTTCTAGCACCGAGATGTGCACGCTGTCACGCGGCGGCAGCCCCCAGAGCCCCCAGAAGCCTTCGGAGCCGACCACGGTCCCCGTGGCTATGTCGAGTTCGAGCGCCGCGATGCCGGCGGCATTTTGCGACAGTTGCAAGCGGCGTTCGCTTTGCAGCAGGGCCTGTGCCACCTGCTTCTGGTCGTCGATGTCGGTGTTGGTGCCGATCCAGCGCACGATGGCGCCGTCCGTGTCGCGGATGGGAACGGCGCGGGCGATGAACCAGCGATAGAGGCCGTCATGCCGGCGCAGGCGGAATTCGGTCTCGTAGAATGTGCCGGCGGCCAATGCCTGACGCCATTTCCCCTCGGCCATCCCGATGTCGTCGGGGTGGACGATCGCGGCCCAGCCCTGGCTATCCAGCGCACCGGCGGCGGCGCCCGAATAATCGTGGACGCGCGGGTTGAACCAGTCGAGCAGCCCTTGTGGCGTCGCCGTCCAGACGTGGTTCGGCATGGCTTCGGCGAAGGTGCGGAACTGGGTCTCGCTCTGGCGCAGCGCCTGTTCGGCGAGCAGGCGGTCGGTGACGTCGACGCCCTGGACGAAGATGCCGAACACCTCGCCCGCGGGGTTGCGCACCGGCTGGTAGACGAGGTCGATGAAGCGGTCCTCGATCGCGGCACCGGGTGTGCGCTGCAACTCGGTCTTCAAGGCGTAGCCGATGAACGCTTCGCCGGAGGAGTACACCCGGTCGAGCAGTTCGAAGAAGCCCTGGCCCTCTATCTCGGGCAGCGCTTGACGGATCGGCAGGCCGATGATGTCGCGATGGCCGACAAGCTGCATATAGGCGGCGTTGGTCAGTTCGACGATGTGCCGCGGACCCGACAGCATGGCCATGAAACCAGGCGCCTGCTCGAACATCTGGCGCTGCCGGTCGCGCTCGCCCGCCTGCCAGCGTTCCGCCGCGACCTTCGCGGTCGTCTCGATGACGATGGCGATGACACCGGCTGGCTCGCCGCTCTCGTCGAGCACCGGCGAATAGTCGAGGTCGAGCCACACCTGCTCGGGCTTGCCGGTGCGGTTGAGCGTCAGAACCTGCTCGCGATAGGCGAGCGTGCCGCCGCCTAGGCAGACCTTCATGATGTTGTCGTTGAAGTCGGCCACTTCGGGCCAGCCTTCGCGCACCTTGGAGCCGAGCAATTGGGGATGACGCCCGCCGGCGAATTCCGAATAGCCGTCATTGTAGATCATGATGCCGTCTTCGCCCCACAGCATGACGATCGGCACCTTTGAACGCAGGATGAGCGACACCGCCGTCTTCAGGCTCTGCGGCCAGCCCTCTATCGGGCCGATCGAGGTCGAGGCCCAGTCGAAGTCCGCGATCAGGCAGCCAAGCCGCCCGCCGCCGGAAAGAAAGGGATGACGAAGCTCGGTTAAGGCGCCCGTGCTGGCTGGCATGGTGTCTCGTGGATCGATCGGCGTCATGCGAGGCCGGTGGTCGCTAACGTGTCGGCGGCCGCCCGACATTGCCAAGGATGGGCCGCCAAGGAGCCGAGGCTTCGCGCCACGGGCGCATTGCCGGGCTGTCTCGCAGTCGATGAGATCGTGATCACATGCCTGTCCCCTCGGGGCAAACCCGGGAGAGGGCCGATCGGTTCCCGATATAAGAGAATTTTCGTTGCGCGGCTACCGGCTCGCCACGCAATAGTCGGCTATTCGATCGAATTTCTTTGCCAACCGTTAATGCGGCCATGCGTCAATAAGCATTCGCTAATTATCGGCGCGCGTGGGGTAGGCAATGACCAAGAATCTCGGCAACGCACGCTATGTGCCGCCCAAGGACGCAAGCATTTCCCTCTTCGGCAAGGTCGCGCCGGCGCTGTTCCCGCTCGTCGCGGCGGCGCTGGGCTACATGATCGGGCGGCAGTTCTTCGGGCTTTAGATCGAAAACGCGTCAGGCGCCGACCTCGGCTGCCGCTTCCTCGGCGGCGGCTTCGGTTCGGCGGACGCGGTCGCTGGCCAGAAGCACGACCGGGCAGGCGATGGCGGCCAGTACGGCGGTCGCCGTGTCGCCGAAGAACAGCTCTTCGCCGGGTCGCTGGGTGACGCCCATCACCACCATGGCGGCGCCCTTGGCCGCTTCCCTGGCGATCGCCTTGTCGGGCGTGGCGCGTGTCCTGATCGCCGTTTCCACGGCGACGCCGTAGCGGTCGGCGAGATCGGCGACATCCTTGAGCACGGCCTCCTCGCGGCGGTGCGAGACCGAGCCTGGCCGGCCGCCCTTGCGCGCCTGCGAGACATAAAGGACTTTGACGCGCGCCCGGTGCGGCCGCGCCAGGGCGAGCGCGAAGTCGGCCGCGCGCCGCGCCACCTCGGTGCCGTTGACGGGAACCAGGATGGTCGCGCCGGCGCGCAGCATCGGCATCTTGCCATCAGCCTTGGGGCCATTCAGCACCAGGCAGAGCGGGCCGTCGAAGCCGCCGGTGATGTCGTTCAACGTGGCGCTGAAAGTGCCCTTGTCGGTCAGCGCGTTGTCCAGCCCGACCAGCAGCAGGCCGTAGCCCTTGCGGGCCTCGGCGGCGATCGTCTCTGTAGTGGCTGCAAGCTCGGTGCGGGCCGTGAGGTGGACCTTGTCGACGGGCGTATCCTCGGCCTTGCTGACGGCCCGGGCACTTTTGGCCGCGCCCCTCTTGACCTGCTTGGAGGCTCGCTCGGGACCTTTGTCGCGGGCAGGGCCGGGCAGTTCGCCGCCCTCCAGGTGAAGCAGCGTGGTCGGCATGCCGCTGCCGCCGCCGACGAGACCGGCGAGATAGGCGGTGAACTTGCCGACCGGGCTGTCGTCGACAAGCAGCAGCAAGCGCTCCAGCTTGGAGACGAAGCCGCGCTCGTCGAGCAGTTCGCGGTCGACGCGCTGCTTTTCGGCGTCGCCAACCGGCAGCCGGCCGAGCGCCCAGCGCAGCATTGGCGGCATGGCGAGCGTGGTGATGACGGCCATGGTGACGATCATCGTGAACAGATTGTGGGAGAGGATGTTCATCGACAGGCCGATCGAGGCGACGATGACCTCGGTCGAGCCCCGCGCGTTCATGGCGCTGCCGACGGCGGTCGACTCCTTCAGCGACATGCCGGCCAGCCTGCCGCCGAGGAAGGCGCCCGAGAATTTGCCGATGCTGGCGATCAGCACCAACGCCAGCGTCAGCAGCGCCAGCGTCGGGTCGACAAGCACGGTGAGGTCGGCGGACAGGCCGGCCATGCCGAAGAACACCGGCATGAACAGTGCCGTGATGACGCCGCGCAGCTGGCCCTCGATATGGTCTGACAGGATCGGCGATTCTCCGACCAGTATGCCGGCGACGAAGGCGCCGAGCACGGTGTGGACGCCGATCAGATTGGTGATCAGCGCCATCACGCCCATGATGATGAGGATCACGGATATGACGGCGTATTCGCTGCGGAAGGAGTCGTTGCTCCAGCGGATCAGGGTGAACACCAGGCGGCGGCCGATGGTGAAGGAGAACACCATGAACAGCGCCACTTCAGCGACCGTCAGGAACAATGGCAGCACCTGCAGGCTGCCATTTGTGGCGATGCCGAAGGTGACGGCGATGACCAGCCAGCCGATCGTGTCCTCGATGATCGCCGAGGAGACGATGACCTGGCCGAGATTGCGGCGCATGAAGTTCATCTCGCGCACCACCATCGCGACGATCTTTACCGAGGAAATCGACAGCGCCGTGCCGAGGAACAGCCCGGCGACGATGCGCTCGCTCGGCTCTGGCAGAAGCGTGTCCGGCAAGACCTGCGCCAGCGCGAAACCGCAGGCAAAGGGCAGCACGACGCCGGTGATCGAGATCGAAAAACAGGCCGCGCCCACCCGCCGCACGAGGCGCAGATCCGTCTCCATGCCGGTGAGCAGGAGGAGCAGCAGAATGCCGAGCTGCGAGACGGCATCGATCATGCTTTTTTGCGCCGGGTCGGGGGAGAAGATCAGATGCTGCGCGTCGGGCCAGAGCCAGCCGAACAGCGAGGGCCCGAGCAGGATGCCGCCGATCAGCTGGCCCATGATCGCCGGCTGGCCATAGCGCTGGAAGATTTCACCGAGGCCACGGCCGACCAGAAGGAGGAGCACGATCTCGGCGACGAACAGCCCCTCGGCCGAGCCGCCCATGCCCGAGGCGTGGCCGGCCGGCTGCGCGGCCAGCGCCTGGTTTGCCGGTGCGAGTGCGAGAAAGGCCAGCGAAAGAGCGGCCGCGGTGCCGTGCGACCTTGTTGCCAGTGGGTGGATCATGGGTCCCTTCAAGACGCCGCCGCGGACTGACCATCACAACGCGCGGCTGAGGTTTGCGTTGCAGCCATCCGCCGCGAGGTGTTGGCCCAGCATCGAACTCAGACATCGAACTCAGACGTGGACGTCGCCGAAGGAGAGTTCGCCGTCGTCGCCCGGCGTCAGGAAGGCGGCTGCCACCAAACCGGCGTAGAGGAGGGCAACCGCGGCGACGATGACGATGCCCGGAATGGGACCGAGCGCCGCGGCACTCACGGCCTCACGCAATGTGCCGGCAAAGCCGACCGGCACGCCTTGGTCGATCAGGCTCGGGGTCGACAGTTTGAGGATCCAGGCGAGCAGCAGGATCAGCATCATGTGCAGGTAGTTGCGGCGCAGACGGCGCGCCAGCGCCACACGTTGTGAAACCAGGAATTTCGGCGTGCGCAGGCTTTCACCGACGACCAGCAGCCAGTCGGAGGCGAAGTCGGGCTGCGGCGAGAAGATCTGCGCGAAATAATGGCGCTCGAACTGGCGCACGCGGGCGCGGTACACATCGAAGAACCGGTAGCGGCGCGCCTCGATCCACAACAAAAGCAGCACCAGCAGCATGGCGAACAGCAGCACGCCGTGATGGGCGCTGGCCGTTGACAGCGACACCGACAGCATCGCCGCGACAACCGTGATCGCCCAATTGCTGGTGCGGTCGAGGCGGTCGCGCCAGCCGGCCATGCGGGCGATCTCGGCGCGATGGAAATGCGACATCACGGTGACCAGTTCACCTGGCGAAAGCGGCCTGCCGACGGGTGTTGCCGGCATATCGTCCATGAGTTCCTCCCGCCTGATAAAACGTGGTGGAAGCGATCTCGTTCCATAGCGGTGGCCCGCGCCAAGGGGAGGCTCCGTCGTGACTGGCGGATCGTCGCGGCTGGCGGTCATTCCGGCCCGCCGATCCAGTCGACCAGCAGTGCGGCGAGCCCAAAGGCGGCGCCGATGGTGCAGACGGCCGGCCACCCTGCCCAGGCCCAGGCAATACCGGCCAGCAGTGAACCGATGGCGCCGCCGATGAAGAAAATGCCGACGAACAGGCCGTTGAGGCGGCCGCGCGCCTCGGGCCGCAAGAGGTTGACGGCGCGGCGGCCAAGCGTCTGATCGCCAGTGACGCCGATGTCGAGCAGCACGGCGCTGACGCCCATCAGCACGAGCGGCGTCCACGACGATCCGGATTGGGAGGATCCGGCCCAGGCGGCGAGCGCCAGTGCGCCGATCAGCACGAGATGGCAGAAGATCGTCGCCGGCCGGGTCCAGCCATGATCGCCGGCGCGGCCGAACAGCGGCGTGACGACGGCGCCGCCGGCGCCGACTAGGGCGAACAGCGCAATGCCGCGCTGGCCGAGGCCGAAGGGCGGCTGCGCGAGGCGCAGGGCGACCGCCGTCCAGAACAGGCTGAACGCCGCCATCACCAGCGCCGCCGTCAGTGCCCGGCGCCGCAGCACCGGCTCGTTACGCAGCAGGCTGAACAGGGAGGCGATCAGCGCGCCATAAGACGATTTCGCCTCCGGCCGCCGCCGCGGCAAGGTGAAGGCGAGCACGCAGGCGAGCAGGATGAGGGCAGCGGCGCTGAGTCCGTAGAAGGCGCGCCAGCCGAAGGCGTCGGCGACGAGGCTGGCCAGCGGCCGTGCCAGCAGGATGCCGATCATCAGCCCGCTCATCACGTCGCCGATGACGCGCCCGGCCTCGCCGGGCGGTGCCATCGAGGCGGCGATCGGCACCAGGATCTGGATGGCCGAACAGGCGGCGCCAAGGATGAAAAGGACGATCAGCAGCGAGGCGGTCGTGGGGGCCAGCGCCGCGATGCCGGCCGCCAACGCGGCCGCGGCGAGCATGCGCAGGATCAAGGCACGGTTCTCGACGAGATCGGCCATCGGCACCAGGAAGAACAGGCCGGCGGCATAGCCGAGCAGCGTCGCCATGGCGACAAGACCGACGCTCGCGGCGCCAGCGCCGAGCGACGGGCCTATCAGCCCAACCAGTGTCTGCGGCGCGAACAGATTGGTGACGATGATGCCGGTGGAGGCGGCAAACAGCAGCGTCTGCGGGCCGGTGATGGTTGCAGGCGGCAGCGGCTCGCACAACTGGCCGTCATTGGTGTCGGGCATTGGGTCCTCAAGAATTGCATATCGTCCGAGGACTTTATGCCAAAGCTTTATCATGCTACAATTCAATGAATTCGATAATGATTATGCGAGGTACGCATGAACATCCATGATCTCGAAGCCTTCGTCGCCGTTGTGGAAACCGGTTCCATCGTCGGCGCCTCGGCCAGGCTCAACCTCACCCAGCCGGGTGTCACGCGCCGCATCCAGAACCTCGAGGACGGGCTGTCGACGGCACTTCTCGACCGCCAGTCGAAGCCGCTCAAGCCGACGGCCTCCGGACGCGAAGCCTATGAGCACGGCCGCCGCGTGCTGCGCTCGCTCGAGGATCTGAAGGCCGGCGTCTCGCCGCAAGGCGCGGTCAAGGGCGAGTTCCGGCTGGGCATCATGCCCTATCTCTCGGATGCGGCACTTGCGCTGCCGCTCGACAGCCTGCGCGCCGCCTTTCCGCAACTGACGCTGCGCATCACCTCCGGCTGGTCGCCAAGGCTGGTCGAGCAGGTGTCGCGCAGCGAACTCGACGCGGTGGCGGTGTGCCTTGCCGAAGGCCTGGCCCCGCCGGACGAACTGGTCTGCGACGATCTCGGCGCGCAATCGGTGCTGCTTGTGGCGTCCCCCGGCCTTGGCGTGCCGAAACCGGCGAAGCTCGCCGAGCTGTCGCGTTTCGCCTGGGTGATGAACGAGAATGGCTGCGGTTTTCGCGCCTTCATAAGGCAGAGTTTCGAGGCCGCGCGGCTGCCGTTCCAGGTCGGGGTGGAGGCGCTCAGCGTCGACCTCAGAATGTCGCTGGTGGCGCGCGGCCACGGCATCGGCATCGTCACGCCGGGCGCCTTCGCCGACAGCCGCTGGCGCGACGCTGTGGAGGTGATCGACTGCCCCGACTTCAAGCCGCAAGTGCGCGCCTGGCTGCTGCACCGCCCACCGGCCGGGCGTCTCAGCCGGCCCATCGCGCTGTTTCGGGATGCGCTGATCGACGGGCTGAAGGTGCCGATGCCGCTGGTGTCGTAGCCATGTTTGCTCGCGCGATCTTCGGATACGCGAAGGAACGAGGCGTTTGTTTGTCGGGCACCGTTTCTCGTTCCAACCGATCTTTAGGACTCGCGCTTGCTTCCAACCGCCCCCAACCGGGCGCGAAACTCTTCCAACTCTGCGTCGGCAATCCCGGCCAGTTCGGCCTCCGCCGGATAGCCGCCACTCGCAACCTCCTTGCGAAACCCCGACAGCGCCTCGATGCGCGCGTCGCGAACGGCCTTGTGAAGCGCGGCCAGATTGCCCCAGGCGCGGGCGTGGCGGGGCAGGCGGGCGCTTTCGCCCGATATGTCGGAGGTGAACAGGAACACCACGTCCGCCGCCGGCCCGGAGCCCAGCGAGACCGTGACCAGGCCGGTGCGGCGGTTGATCTCGGCCATCACCTCAGCCGGGATGATCTCGCATTCGACGGCGAAGGCGCCGGCATCCTCAAGCCGTTGGAAACGGTCCCAGAGCGCCAGCGCTTCGTTGGCGGTCTTGCCGACCGCCCTGATGCCGCCGACCCATGTCGATTTGCGCGGCACGAAGCCGAGATGGCCCATGACCGGGATCTGTTCGTCGGCGAGCATGCGCACGGTGTCGTGGCCGCGTCCCGTGATCAAGGCGTCGGCCCCGGCCGTGATCGCGGAGAAGGCGGTACGCAGGATCTCGTCCGGCGTCACCGCGTCGGCGAAGCCGAGGGCGGCGGTGACGAAGACGCGGCGCGAGCCTTCGCGCACGCGCGCCACATTGGCCGCACGGCAGACGACCATTTCGATGCCGGCGGCTTCCGCGGCCGCCGCTTCCTCTCCCGTTTCGGCCGTCACCTGCGCGACGTGCCGGCCGCTGCCCTTCAGCGCGCGCAGGCTCGCCACCGTCACCGAGCGCTCGACCTCGCGGCCGCCGAAGTCGAAGATGCGCGGCATGTCAGCCTTTCAATTTCTTCGCGTAATAATCGGGCGCCACTACGCCGGGCTTGGAGAACCATGCCGGCACGTCTACGCCGGAATAGATGAGGATATTGCCCCATGGGTCGAAAGCGCCGGTGCGCACGATGACCTTGGCCTTTTTCGCCATCTCGCCGAGGATGGTCTCGTGCGTCACCGTCTCGAAATCGGCGTCGGGGAAGAGGCGCTTCAGTTTCGCCAGCAGTGGCGCGTTGTGCACCGGCAACGTGTCGGCATAGCCGACGCGCTCGGCGATCAGGTTCTCGGCGATCGGTCCGAGCACGGTTTCGAGATCCGGCACGTCGGGCGAGATGGCGAGGTCGATGCGCCAGGCGCTCGACGGGATCGGAAAGCCCGCGTCGCAGACGATCATCAGATCGCCATGGCCCATCGAGGCGATGGCGTGCGACAGTTCGGCGTTGAGCAGCCGGTTCCGGTTCATGTTTTTTCCTTCTGTGCTGTCTTTTGGGGCCATGTCGTCTTGATTGCGTCGGCGTAGAGCGCGTCGGCCTGGGCGCGCTCGGGCAGGCCCGGAATGACGCCGAGCCTGGTGCAGGCGATGGCGCCGCAGACGACGCCGAAGCGCACCGCGTCGACGATGTCGCGGCCCTCGGCCAGCGCCACGGCGAAGCCGGAATTGAAGGCGTCTCCGGCGCCCGTCGTGTCGACCACTTCCACCGGCACCGCCGGTACCATGACGTCGAGTTCGTCGGTCAGGATCAGCGCGCCGCTGCGGCCGAGCGTCACCACCACATTGCGTACGCCGCGCCGGCGCAACTCGCCGGCGAGTTCACGCGAGGAACGCGGATCGTCGGCGGGCAGGCCGAGCAGGATGCGCAATTCGCTCTCGTTCGGGGTGAGATAGTCGACATCCCTGAAGATCGCGTCCGGCAACTGGCGTGCCGGGGCCGGATTGAGGATGGTGCGGGCGCCATGCCGGCGGCCAAGCTCCATGGCGCGGGCGGCGGCGGGGATCGGCACTTCGAGCACGGTCATCACCACGTCGCTTTGGGCGATGCGCGTCTCGGCGGTGTCGACGACCGCCGCGTCCATCAGTTCGTTGGCGCCCATGTCGAGGATGATGAAGTTCTCGCCCTTGTCGTTGAGGATGATGAAGCCGACGCCGGTGGCGCGTTCGGTGCGCGTCGAGACCAGGCTCGCATCGACGCCCTCGGCCGCGTAGAGGTCGGTGGCGATGCCGGCCAGCTTGTCGGTGCCGATGATGGCGACCAGCGAGGAGCTGGCGCCCAGCCTTGCGGTCGCCACCGCCTGGTTCGAACCCTTACCGCCGGCGCCCATGTCGAAATCGGTGCCGAGCATGGTCTCGCCGAAGATCGGCAGTTTGGGCGCGCGCATGGTCAGGCCGACGGCGAAGCTGCCGACGATGGTGATCTTGGGTGCGGTCTTGCTCATCAATCCCCTCGTTCAGGACGCCATGGCGCGCGCCAGGATCGCTTCCTCGTTGATGCCGGCTCCGGTCAGTTCGCCCGAAATGCGGCCATTGCGCAGCACCAGAACGCGTTCGGCGTTCATGATCAATTCGGGAATTTCCGACGAGATCATCACCACCGCCACGCCTTCGCCGGCGATGCCGCGCAAGATGGCGTAGATCTCGGCCTTGGCGCCGACATCGACGCCGCGCGTCGGCTCGTGCAGCACCAGCACGCGCGGGTTGGTGACGAGGCTGCGGCCGAGGATGATTTTCTGCTGGTTGCCGCCCGACAGCGTCGCCAGTTTCTGGCCAAGATGTGAAATGCGCGCATCGAGCCGGGCGACCTGCGCGCGCGCCTCGCGGCGCACGGCGCCACGCCGCATGAAGCCGGCCAGCGAAAAGCGCGGCAGCGAGGCCGAGACGACATTGTTGGCGACGCTCATGGTCAACAGCGCGCCGGCGCCGCGCCGGTCGGCCGGAACCAGCGCCATGCCGTTGCGGATCGAGGCCTGGGGGTCGCCGCCGCGCAATTCCTTGCCGTCGATGGTGAGGCGTCCATGCCGGGAGCAGAGGCCGAACAAGGCTTCGCCGAGCATGTCCTTGCCGGAATCCGGCAGGCCGCCAATGCCGAGGATCTCGCCGGCGCGGGCATGAAAACTCACCTCGTCCAGGCCGGGCGCGGTCAGCTTCTCGACGGCGAGCACGACCGGCGCCTCATGCGAGCGCGCCTCGGCCTGCAGCGACCACTGCCGCGCGGTGTCCAGCTCGCGGCCGACCATGGCGCGGATCAGCCGCTCTTCCGACAGACCCGAATTGTCCATGGTTTCGATGGTGCGGCCATCGCGCATCACGGTGATGCGGTCGGCGAGGTCGAGCACTTCCTTCAGATGATGCGAGACGTAGATGACGGTGACGCCTTCGCCGCGCAACTGCTTGACGATGTCGAACAGTCGGTCGCTCTCGCGCTTGGAGAGCGCCGAATTGGGTTCGTCCAGCACCAGCACGCGGGCGCGCTGGCGGATGGCGCCGGCGATCTCGACCAGCTGCATTTCGGCGACCGACAGGCGGCCAACCTTGGTGTCGGGGTCGAGCGTGCCCATGCCGAGCCGGGTGAGTGCCGCGCGTGCCTCGCGCCGCATCTCGTCGCGCGGCACCAGCGACACCACGGAGCGCGCCGCCATGTCGGACATCATGATGTTTTCGGCGATGGTCAGCGTCGGGCAGAGCGCCAGCTCCTGATAGACGACGGTGATGCCTGCGGTGCGGCTGGCGAGCGGCGAGGCGATGGTGGCCGGCTTGCCGTCGATGCGGATCTCGCCGCCATCGGGCTGCAGGTCGCCGGCCAGGATGTTCATCAGCGTCGACTTGCCGGCGCCGTTCTCGCCGATCACGGCATGGACCTCGCCGGGCCGGAAGGCGACGGAAATGCGGTCGAGCGCCAGCACGCCGGGGAACCGCTTGGTCAGTCCGAAAATCTCGACGATCGGGGCAGGGGTCGGTTGCTCTGTCATGGACCTGCTGGCTTGGGGCTGGTTGAATTCGCGCAAGCGGCCGCCGGTCCACGGGGATCGGCGGCCGTGCCGAACCGAGGCTTACTTCTTGACGACCTCGGCGATGTTTTCCTTGGTGTAGATGCCGACGCCGGTGTCGACATTGTCGATCGGCTCGCCCTTGAGGAATTTTACCAGGAGGTCGACGGCGGCAAAGCCCTGCTTTTCCGGCGCCTGGTCGATGGTGGCATCGACATTGCCGTCCTGGACGAGCTGCACCGTCTGGTCGAGCAGGTCGAAGCCGACGACCTTGACCTTGTCGGCGGCCTTGTTGCGCTCCACCCAGGTGCCGGCGGCCGGCGTCGAGCAGCATTCGAGCGACAGCACGCCTGATATCGACGGATTGGCGAGCATGGCGTTCTCGATCGCCGAATAGATCTTCTGCGGGTCGGTGCCGGTGTTGAGCGTGTTGACCACCTCGATGCCGGATTCGGCCTTGAGTGCCTCGCGCGCGCCCTTCTCGCGGTCGAGCGACCATTGGGCGGCGGCGTCGATGGTGGTGATCATCACCTTGCCCTTGCCATCAAGCACTTTCGCCATCAGCTTGCCGGCCTCGCGGCCGGACTGGACGAGGTCCTGGCCGGCGAAGGCGAGGCGTTTGCTCTCGGGGTTATCGGTGTTGAAGGTGACGACCGGGATGCCGGCGGCGATGACGCGGTCGATCACCGGCGCCAGCGCGTCGGTCGAAACCGAGGAGATCGCCAGCCCGTCCATCTTGCCCATCAGCGTCTCGATCTCCGAGATCTGGCCGTCGGCATCGGCGCCGACCGGACCGATGAACTGGGCACCGACCTTGTCCTCCTTGGCGGCGCGCTCGACGCCGGCCTTCATGAAGGGCGCGAATTCGTTCGAGACGTCATGGTAGGAGACGTAGAAATCGAGCTGCTGGCCGGCGTCGATCTTGGCCTTGATGCGCGGTGCGAGCTGGAAATCGGCGAGCTTGGACGCGGCGTGCGCCGAGAGCGGAAACAGGCCGATTGCCGCCGCGAGAATGACGTGTCTGATGTTCATGGATAGTCCTCCCTTTTTGGTTCTGGTTGCTTCTGTGTCGTGGATCTAACCCGTTGTTTTTTGGATTAAGTGGGGCGGCGCGTGCTCCATTTGTCGATGCCGACCGCTATGATGATGACCAGGCCGATCATCAGTTCCTGGACGAAGGGCGACACGCCCATCAGCACCAGGCCGTTGCGCATGACGCCGATGATGAGCACGCCCAGGATGGTGCCGAGGATGGTGCCTTCGCCCCCCGACAGCGAGGCGCCGCCGACGATGGTGGCGGCGATGACGTCGAGCTCCAGGCCAAGCCCGGTGCGTCCGGCCTGGCTGGAGGGCAGGAAGGCAAGGCCGAGAATGCCGGCGAAGGCTGCAAGCACGCCCATCAGCACGAAGGCCGATATCTTGACCTTGTTGACGGAGATGCCGGAAACCCGCGCCGCCTTGGCGCTGCCGCCGACGGCATAGACGCGGAAGCCGAAATTGGAGAAGGACAGCACCAGCCAGGCAAGGGCGGCCACGATGACGAAGAACACGAGCTGCATGGGGATGACGCTGAACAGATAGCCCTGGCCCATGAAGCCAAAGCTCGCCAGCACATCGGGCAGCGCGCCGTTGCGGGCATTGACCGTGACCGGCTGGCCGTTGGTCAGGATCAGCGCGGCGCCGCGTACGATCGACAACATGCCGAGCGTGGCGATCAGCGAGGGCAGGCGGCCATAGGTGGAGAGCACGCCATTGATCAGGCCGATGACGATACCGGTCAGGAGGCCGGCGCCGATGGCCGGCAGCAGCGCCCAGCCGGCGATGATCAGCATGCCGGTGGCAAGGCCCGACAGCGCGTAGGTCGAGCCGACCGAAAGGTCGACCTCACCGGCGATCAAGACGAACGTCATGCCGACCGCCATGATCCCGAGCAGGGAGACCTGGCGCCCGACATTGAGCAGGTTCAGCGATGTCAGGAATCCATCGGTGGCGAAGGACAGGAACAGGCACATTACGAGGAGCGCGATGAACACGCCCGCCTCGCGCGCCCGCAAAAGCCGCGCCAGCGTGAATCGGTCGGTGGCTGGCGCGCGCGCGCCGGTCCTGACCGCATGGGTCATACATTATCCTCCCTCAGCGCGGCCGCCGGTCCTCACCGGCATGGCCACTTCTGCGTTTCATCGACCCCGCCGAGCTCGGGCCGATGCCTCGAAGCCGTTCCCGAAGTGATTCAGGATGAGGCTCTATCTCCCTGTTCGGCCACGATCTTTCGAAAAGGGATCATGGCCAGGCTTGGGCGTGGCCGCCCGTGCCGATGTCGTCGCGTTACGATGCCTTGCGGAACGAGCCGGCCGGCACCTTGCGCAGTTCGTCGAAGTTTCCGTATTCGCGAACCTTCTTGAAGGGCGCGTTCTCGATGGCGTTGTAGGAGCAGATATAGCCCCAGCGATAGGTGTCGGAACGATTGGCGTCCGAGCGGTGCAAGAGATTGCCGTCGAAGATCAGCGCGTCGCCGGCTTCCATCTCGACATAGATATGCTCGTAGCGCTTGAGTGCCGCCTCGAGGTGTTCCTGCTCGACATTGGTCTGGTCGTTCTCGCGGATGTGGTTGAGGCGGCCGAGCTTGTGCGTGCCCTTCAGCACCTGCAGGCAGCCATTCTGCCGGGTCGCCTTGTCGAGCGCGACATAGATGCTCATCATCTCCGGCGCCAGGCAGCCATAATTATACCAATAGCCGAAATCCTGATGCCATTCCCAGGCGCCGCCCTCATTGGGCTGCTTCATGGTCATCTTGTGGCTGTAGAGGTAGATCGGCTTGCCGACAGCGTCTTCGGCGAGATCGACCATGCGCTCGTCGCGGGCGAGCAGCCCGTATTTGTCGTCCTCGGCCTTGGTCCACATTTTCAGGAGGGTGGTCTTGCCCTCCTTGTCGCCCTTGGCCATCACGGCGCCGCTCTTGTTTTCCGCCTCGAGTTGCCTGCGGGCATGGTCGCGGAAATCTTCTACCTCCGCCACGCTGAGCAGACCCCTGCGGATAATGTATCCGTCGCGGGCGTAGTCTTCCGCTTCTTTCCTCGTCATCGCCAACATTCGTCTTGCCTCCCTGGCATGCCTGACAGCGGCCACTCCATGGCGCGATCCGCCGCGAATGGCTGGAAAATCGGGGTTTTGGGCCGTTGCCTGCCGTTATCCCCGGCCTCATGAGAGCAACCATAGCGACGCCCGGTGGCCAACAAAATGGACAGCAGGGCGATCTTTTTGTATAAAACGCGCATGCTCGAAAAGAACGCCGTCATTGAGAGTTTTCACTATGTGCCGGCCGGCGGCTGGACGCGCGCGGCGTTCAGCGTGCCGCGCGCCGGCAAGGTCGCGGCGGCGCGCGATTACCGCATAGAACGGCCTTTTTATCCCGGCCAGGACATCCTCTACTGCGTCTCCGGCAGGGGCCATGTCGAGACGTTGGGGCAGCGGCTGGAGATGCGCGCCGGCCACCTGGTGTGGATGGCCAATGAAGCGCCGCATGTGCATTGCGCCGATCCCGCCGACCCCTGGACGCTGCTCTGGTTCAGGCTCGACGGACCGGATCCGGTGGCGCTGCGGCGCAAGCTGTTCGGCGACGGCGCGCCGCGCGCCGTGTTCGCGGAGGCGGCGAGCCCGGCGCCGTGGTTCGAGCGGCTGTTTTCGGCGCTGCGGCGGCGCGACGCCGGGCTTGACCTGCGCCTCAACCAGCTGGTCGCGGAGTTCCTGCTTCTGGTCGACCGCGCGACTGGCGGCGCCAGCCATGACGATCTGCCCGGGCCGCTGGCCGCCGCGCTCGACGCCATGCGCGCCGAGCCCGGCTTTGCCTGGGGCGCGCCGGACCTGCTGGCGGTGACCGGCCTCGGTCCCTCGCAATTGCGCCGGCTGTTCCAGAAGCATCTGCGCACCAGCCCGCACCAATGGCTGGTGCGCGAACGGCTGATGCAGGCGCAGTCGCTGCTGGTGCAGGGCGAGCAACCGCTGGCGGAAGTGGCCGAAGCCTGTGGCTTCTGCGACGTCTACCATTTCGGCCGCGAGTTCAAACGCTCCGTCGGCATCTCGCCGGCCGCTTGGCGGCGCAGCGAGTTGAGCGCGGCGCCGGGGCGATAGCAGAGAGGAGTCTTTTCAAGCGCTTGGGCGGGCTAACTCACCTCAGCGCAACGTTTGCGGAAAAGCACTCAGCGAACTCGGAACGTGAAGCGATGCCCGAGCGTCCAGCACCCTTGAGAATCCCTCTGCCTTCAGCAACATGACGAACATGAAGAAGCCAACTTCCATCGCGCCACGCAAGGCACCCATGGCGCTGACCGAGGCGCTTGTCGCGCGTACGCTGCGGGCGGTCGAGGATGCCGGGCCGGTGCCGGGCGTGATCCCGATGACCGACGCCGACTATGGGCGGGTTCGCGACGATATCCTGGCCTCGGCACCGGCCGGGCCGCTAAAGTTGTTCGCCTACGGCTCGCTGCTGTGGAAGCCGGCCGGCGAGGTGAGGGGCGGCGAGCGGGCGGTGGCGCGGGGTTGGCACCGCTCGTTCTGCTTCACGGTGCAGCGCTTTCGCGGCACGCTCGATCAGCCCGGGCTGATGATGGCGCTCGACCGTGGCGGCCAGTGCCAGGGCATGGTGTTCGAGATCGCCGAACCGGTCGCCGAAAATCTGGAAGCACTGCTGCGCCGCGAAATGACCATCCTGCCCGCCGTCAACGTGCCGCGCTGGCTGCGGGTCACCACATCATCGGGGCCATGCCGGGCGCTGGGCTTCGTCGTCGACCCCGCCAATCCGCGCTATGCCGGCAAGCTCGACAAGAACGCGGTCGCCGCGACGCTGGCGAGCGCCGTCGGCCATTGGGGCTCAGGCGCGCAATATCTGTTCGAGACGATCCGCCACCTCGACGCCCGCGGCATACGCGACCGCAATCTGTGGCAGCTGCAGGAACTGGTGGCGCGGGAGATCGGGAGCCTGCATGCCGGCGTCTAATGGCTTTGCACGGAGCCAGTCGCCTGTGTTGATGGATCGCCTGCGTTGGTGATTGGCGGGAGCCTCTCAATTTCGTCATCCCTGGGCGAAGCAGGAGCGAAGCTCCGTCGCGGAGACCCAGGGGTTTGCGCCGCGTCGCTACGCTCCTTGCTCCGCCCGTGGAAGACGAAGTTTGGGGCTTCGGCTACCGCCTTCCCAATCTTCCCCTTGACGAACATATATCCCTGTGGTTATACGTCAACCAATAGCCAACGGGTTATCGATTAGGAATGCCAGACGCTCATGACATGATCTTCAGGACGCTCGCCGACCCGACCAGGCGCGCGATCTTCGAACGGCTTTGCCGCCAGGGCGAGCAGACGGTCGGAGCGCTGACGACACAGGCCGGCGTCTCGCAGCCGGCGGTGTCGAAGCATCTGGGCGTGCTGAAGCAGGCCGGGCTGGTGCGCGACCGCCATGAGGGCCGCCAGACGCATTACAGCGCCCAGCTCGCCGCGTTGGCGCCGCTGATGGACTGGACGCGGGAGATGGCAGGGTTCTGGGAAAGCCGGTTCGACGACCTTGAGGATCTGCTCAAAAGGATGGACCAGTGAACGATAGTGCAAAGGAAACCCGCACTGTCGTCGTCGAGCGGGAGATTTCCCATCCGCCCGAAAAACTCTGGCGCGCGTTGACGCAACCGCATCTGATCGAGGAGTGGCTGATGAAGAACGATTTCAAGCCTACTGTCGGCCACCGCTTCAACATCAGCGCCGACTGGGGCGGCGTGCTGGACTGCGAGGTGCTTGCCGTCGAGCCGCACAGGACGCTGTCCTACAGCTGGAACCTAGCGCACCAGGATCCGGCCTTCGATCTCAGGAGCGTGGTGACCTTCACGCTCACGCCGACACCGACGGGAACCCATCTGCGCATGGAGCAGGCCGGTTTCCGGCCCGACCAGAGACGCGCCTATGGCGGCGCCAAGATGGGCTGGCCGCAATTCCTGGAGAAGCTGGAAGAGCTTCTGGCGCGGACTGACTGAGCGTTCCCGGCCAGGCTGAAAACCATACAGCACTATCAAAGGGCGGTTCTCCGCCAGCAAAACCCATGGAGAAAAGCAATGAAGATCAAACTGACCAGCATCTATGTCGACGATCAGGAAAAGGCGCTTGCCTTCTACACCGGCGTGCTCGGCTTCACCAAGAAGGCCGATTTCAGCAATGGGCCGTTCCGCTGGCTGACGGTCGTCCCGGCCGAAGAGCCTGAGGGGACCGAATTGCAGTTGGCGCTGAACGACAATCCGGCGGCCAAAACCTACCAGCAGGCGATCTTCAGCCAAGGCCAGCCGGCGCTGATGCTGTTCACCGACGACATCAAGGGCGATCATGAGCGCATCAAGGCGAATGGCGGTGTCTTCGCCATGCCCCCGACGCAAGTGACCGGGTCGACCATCGCGCAGGTGAACGATGGCTGCGGCAATCTCATCCAGATCACGGAACTGGCGCGCTGGTAGTGCGCCAGGGTTTCAACGCATAGTGCAAGAGGAGGTGGAATTGGACTGGAGCAAATGGATAAGGCAGGCGCATCGCTGGCTGTCGATCATCTTCACGATCACCGTCGCCGCCAACTTCGCCACCATGGCCTTCGGGCAGCCGCCCGCCTGGGTGGTCTATTCGCCGCTGCCGCCGCTGTTCCTGATGCTGTTCAGCGGCCTCTATATGTTCGTGCTGCCTTACACTGCGAAAGGGCGCGTCGCGCAGCGCGCCAACGGATAGGAACGGATGGCGAAATCGACCAAACCCGTCCCTGAGGCTCCGCCGGTGAAGCTACTCTCCGGGGGCAACCCTCGGATCGCCAAGGGCCATGGCGATGCGCCGGTGCAGGCTTCTATCGCGGCCATGCCGGGCTGGAAGCGTGCCGTGGGAGAGCGCCTCGACGCGCTCATCGAGCGCGCCGTTCCCGGCGTGCAAAAGGCGGTGAAATGGAACTCGCCGCTCTACGGCGTCGAGGGCGAGGGCTGGTTCCTCGGCATCCATTGCTTCACGAAGTACATCAAGGTGGCCTTTTTTCGCGGCCAGTCGCTGGACCCGGTGCCGCCGGGCGCGTCCAAGAGCGGGGATACGCGCTATCTCGACATCCGCGAGGATGATGGGTTGGACGAGGCGCGGTTCAGCGCCTGGGTGAAGCAGGCCAGCCAATTGCCTGGCGAGCGCATGTAAGCGCTCTATTTCAGTTCGAAGGAGGAAACATCATGACGACCACGGGATCGCAAGAAAGCAAATCTCCCTCCGAGCTGATCGATGGCCGGATCAAGGAATTGGGCGACTGGCGCGGCGAGATGCTCGCCCGGCTGCGCGCGCTGATCCATCAGGCCGATCCCGACGTGGTCGAGACCTGGAAATGGCGCGGCGTTCCGGTGTGGGAGGATGCGGGCATGATCTGCACCGGCGAGACCTATAAGGCCGTCGTCAAGCTGACCTTCGCCAAGGGCGCGGCGCTACCCGATCCGGCGCGCCTGTTCAACTCCAGCCTCGAAGGCAACACACGCCGCGCCATCGATTTCCAGAAGGGCGAGGATGTCGACGGGGAGGCCTTCAAGGCGCTGGTGCGCGCGGCGGTTGCCTTGAACAAGTCGAAGTCCCGAAAGTAATCGTCCATTGCGCATGGCGGTCACGGTCGGCGCTGCCCCTCACTGTCCTGCCGGACATCTCTCCCCGTAAACGGGGCGAGAGGGCTACCCCGAGGCCGACGCTCTTTCTGCAACGCTGGCGATTGGCGAAATCGGCGACAACGGCGTCCCTCGCCCCGTTTACGGGGAGAGGATGCCGGCAGGTAGGTGAGGGGCAGCGCTGACGGCGGATGATTGCCAACGACTTCAACACGGCAGGAGTGACCCCGGACGCTGCCAGCCTCGCCCCAAAGACCGGCGCGTTTACCATCTGGGAAGCTTGATGGTGCTAGACCTAGCCGAATGAAGGCTGGCCAGCCGGGCCGGCCCGGTTTGGATTCGCCGCCATGAACAGCCCGATGCGCATGCCGTGGGTGGACACGGCCAAAGGTCTCTCGATCATCCTCGTGGTCATGATGTACTCGGCCTACAACACCGGCGAGTATACCGGTGGCGTCGGCTTCCTCCACTATGTCATCGGCTTCGCGACGCCGTTTCGCATGCCGGAATTCTTCCTGATCTCCGGACTTTTCCTGTCGCAGGTGATCGACCGGCCGTGGCGGCGCTATGTCGACCGGCGCGTCGTCCACTACCTCTATTTCTACGTGCTGTGGGCGATCATCTCGATAGGACTAAAGATCGGCATCTTCAGCCGGGATCCCGGCGGCATGCTGCATGACCTCGCAATGGCCGTCGTCCAGCCCTATGGCGTGCTGTGGTTCATCTACATGCTGGCGGTGTTCGGCCTTGCGGCGAAACTGCTGCGCCAGTTCGCGGTCCCCGCCTGGATCGTCATCCCGATCGCGGCCGCGCTGCAGATGTGGGCGCCTCGTCCCGACAGCTACGCGGTCGAACAATTCGCGGCCTATTTCGTCTTTTTCTACGTCGGCTTCGTCATGGCGCCGCTGGTGTTCCGGCTTGTCGACTGGACGCAAGGCCGCCCGGCGCTGGCCGTCGCCGGGCTCGTCCTGTGGGCTGTCATCAACGGCCTGCTGGTCTATTCGCCTGACTATGCCATGCAGCCGGTCGGCATGCAGATGGGGCTGGCCGCATGGCCGCCGCTGCATCTTACCTTGGCCGTCGCCGGCGCGGTGGCGCTGTGCGTGCTTGGCGGCTTCCTGTCGAAATTCCCTGCCATGGAATGGCTGCGCTGGCTCGGCGAACATTCACTGGTCGTCTATGTCGCCTTCACCATCCCGATGTCGCTGTTCCGTGGCGCCGCGCTGGCCAGCGGCCTGCTGACCGACACCGGCATGCTCAGCCTGGCGGTGCTGCTGGTCTCGATCATCAGCCCGGTCGTGCTCTACTTTATCGTCCAGCGCATCGGCTTCGGCATGTTCCTGTTCGAGCGGCCGGCCTGGGCGCATGTCGACGGCAGCGCGGCACCGAAAGCACCGCAGCCCGTCGCCGCCGAGTGACGTTCCAAACAGTCGAGGCCAGAAGGCGCGGGCGTCGCTGCCAACCTCAGCCGTCGCGCAGCCACACCAGCATTTCGCCGGGCTCGCGGTTGTCCCAGGCGAAATAGGGGATGGCGGTCAGGCGCGTCTCGACCTTGGCCGGCGGTTCGGAACGATAGAGCCCATCCTGCCAGCCGTCGCCGGCATCGGCTTGCACCGTGGCTGAAAGCGTCACCACGCCGCCGAGCAGGTCCGGTTCGTCATGCGCCTCGATTCCGACCGTGCGCGGCAGGGTCAACCGGTGCAGGCTGATGTCATTGTCCGTCGCCTCGACGCAGTAGATCAGCGGCCCGCGCGACAGCGCGACGCGGCCGACATCCTGCCGGACCTCGGGATTGGCGTAGAGCCGCTCGATCGGCATTTCGAGGTCTAGCCTGACACGGTCGCCTCTTTGCCAGACGCGCTGGATCGCGGCGTAGCCGTCGCTGGTCGCGCCCTCGAGGTCGACCGCCTGACCGTTGATTTCCAGCCTGGCGGCGGAGCTCCAGCCCGGCACCCGCAGATGCAGCGTGAGTTCGACCGGCGTTTGCGGCTCGACGGTGATCTCGACAGCGCCATCCCAGGGATAGCGGCTTGCCTGCGTCAGCGTCACCGGCACGCCCGCTATGTCGAAACGGGCTGTGGAGTCGCCGTAGAGGTGCACGGCAAGCGCATCGTCGGCCAGGCTGTAGAAATAGCTGCCGATGGAGGCGACCATGCGGCCGATATTGGGCGGGCAGCAGGGGCAGCGGTGCCATTTCCAGCGATTGTGCTTGCCCCGGCTTTCCAGCGGGTTTTCGTAGAAGAACAGCGAGCCGTCGAGCGACAGGCCGGAGATCGAGCCATTGTAGAGCGCGCGCTCCATCATGTCGGCATAGCGGGCGTTCGGCCCCATGCCGAGCATGCGGCTCGCCCAGAACACCAGCCCGACCGAAGCGCAGGTCTCGGCATAGGCGGTTTCGTTGGGCAGGTCGTAGTCGCTGGTGAAGCCCTCATTGTGCGCCGAGGGACCGAGCCCGCCGGTGATGTAGAGGTTTTTCGTGGTGAGGTCGTCCCACAGCCGGTCGAGCGCCACGCGCAGCGTGTCGTCGCCATATTCGGTGGCGATGTCGGCCATGCCCGAATAGAGATACATGGCCCGCACCGCATGGCCGACGACCTTGTCCTGCTCGCGCACCGGGATGTGCGACTGGCTGTATTCGTAGGTCTTGAAATGATAGGCCTTGGGATCGGCGCCACGGGCGCGCGCCTCCTCGTCGAAATAATGCGGCTGTTGCCCGCGCTGGTCGATGAAGTACCTCGCCAGCTCCATGTATTTCGCCTCGCCGGTCACCCGCGCCAGCTTGACCAGCGCCAGCTCGATCTCCTCATGGCCGCAATAGCCTTTTTTCTTGCTGGGCTCGGGGCCGAGCACCGAGGCGATGTGGTCGGCATAGCGGCACATGATGTCGAGCAGCTTGCGCTTGCCGGTGGCCTGGTAATAGGCGACCGCGCCCTCGATTAGGTGGCCGGCGCAATAGAGCTCGTGGCAGTCGCGCAGATTGGTCCAGCGCAGGCCGGGCTGGACGCGCTGGTACCAGCTGGAGAGATAGCCGTCGTCCTGCTGCAGTCTGCCGTACATGTCGATTACGGCGTCGATCTTCTTCTCCAGGTCAGGATTCTTGCGCCGGTAGAGGGAATAGGCCGCGGTCTCGATCGTCTTGCCGAGATCGGAATCCCAGAACATCTGCGTGGTCACCGTCGAGCCGGTGAAGCCGGGGGAGGCCGCCTCGTCGGGCGAGGGCGAGTGGAACGGAATGACGATTCCGGGCGAGGGGCGGTCGGGGTCGATCTGCTCCAGCATGCGCGCCTCCACGCAGCGGTCGTAAAGGATGTCGGCGGTGCGCGTCGCGACCGCCTCGGCGCGGTCCCCCCAGAAGCCGTGCACGTCTACCTGCGGCACCGGCAGCGGGCGGAAGGCGAGCTTCGGCTTGGCGGATGCGGACGCTTTGCGGGACGGCGATGCGGTCATGACTTACTCCATTCGATCGATTACTTGACGGCCCCGGCCATCAGGCCGCGGATATAGAAGCGCTGCAGGGCAAGAAACAGGATCAGGCAGGGCACCATCATCACGGTGACGCCGGCCTGCACGGCGCCCCAGTCGATGGCGCCGAAGCGGCCCGACTGAAGGGCGGTCATCATCACCGGCAGCGTGAATTTGGACTGGTCGGTCATCAGCACCAAAGCGGCCAAAAACTCGTTCCAGGCGCCGAGGAAGGCAAACAGCGCGATGGTGACGACACCGGGCCAGACCAGCGGCAGCATCACCTTGACGAGCATGGTGGCGTTGTTGGCGCCGTCCATGCGCGCGGCCTCCTCGATCTCGCGCGGCACGGCGTCGAAGGCGTTGCGCATCATGAAGATCGAGAACGGCAGCTGCAGCGTCACATAGACGCCGACCAGCCCGGTCAGCGTGTTGTGCAGGCCAAGCTTGGTCAGCACCAGGAAGATCGGCGTCAGGATCGACTGGAACGGGATCATGATCGTCGACAGGATGAGGACGAAGAACAGGTCCTTGAACGGAAAGCGAAAGCGCGAAAAACCGTAGCCGGCCAGCACGCTGACGATGACCGACAGTATGACGGTCATCACCGAGACGTAGATGCTGTTCTGCGCCGAGACCCACAGGCCGTCGCCGAAACTGTTCAGTGTGGCGTAGTTCTCCAGCGAGAAGCCCGTGGTCGGCCAGGGCGGCAGCGGCGGCAGGCGCGCCTCGGCCGCCGGCTTGAAGGCCGACAGCACCGTCCACACGATCGGCGCCACGAACAGCAGCGAGGCGATGATGCCTGTGGAGTGCCTGGCGAGGCGGGCGGTGAGCTTGCCTCTGGCTGATATCGCCCGCGCCATCAGTCGAGCCCTTCGGGCTTGCGCAGCAGCCAGAGCTGGACGAGGCTGAGCGCCACCAGGATGACCAGCAGCACCATCGAGAGTGCCGCGCCATAGCCCAGCTTGAACGACACGAAGGACTGGTTGAAGATCCAGTACACCGCCGTCAGCGTCTGGTTGCGCGGGCCGCCGCGCAGGATGATGTAGAACTGGTCGAAGGCGAGGATCGAGCCGGCGACCGACAGGATCAGCGCCAGCGCCAAAGTGCGGCGCATCAGCGGCAAGGTGATCGCCCGGAACCTGGCGAACGGCCCGGCGCCGTCGATGACGGCCGCCTCCTGCAGGTCCTGCGGGATCGATTGCAGGCCGGTCATCAGGATGATCATGGTGAAGCCGGCGACCTTCCACACCACCATGGCGATGATCGACCAGAAGGCCGGCTGGAAGGTGGCGAGCAGGTTGAATTTCCTGTCGATCAGGCCAAGGTCGTAGGCGGCGGGGCTGAACAGGCCGGAATCGACGTTGAGCAGCCACGACCACAAGAGGCTCGCCGAGGCGAAGCCGACCACGGCCGGCATGAAGAACATGGTGCGGTAGAGATTGGTGAACGGGCGCGGCCGCTCGATGAAGATCGCCAGCGGAAAGGCGACGGCGAAGATCGCGATGGTGACGATCAGCGTGTAGTAGCCGGTGAATCTCAGCGCGTTCCAGAACCTGGTGTCGCGCAGGATCGCCCAATAATTGCCGAGGCCGATGAAGGAATGTTCGCCCATCAGCGGCCAGTTGTGCAGCGACATCCACGCCGTCATGCCGAGCGGTATGACGAAGAACACCATCACCAGCGCGACCGCCGGCGCGACATAGATGAGGCCGATCCATTGCCGGCGCCCGGCGCCGACGCGTTTGCGGACGCGGGGTGGGGCAGTGGTCGTGGTGGTGATTGTGGTCATGGCTGGGCGCTCGATGCTGTTACGGCATTGGCCAAGCACCCCCTCACCCGGATTGCCAACCGAATTGCGAAGGGCAATTCGGGGCAATCCGACCTCTCCCCGAGGGGAGAGGAGGGCGCCGGCGCGGGGGCCAGCCTCTTCTCCCCAGCGGGGAGAAGGTGGCCGCGTAGCGGCCGGATGAGGGGGTCTTGTCTCAAAGCGATAGCCCTGCCGTTAGCGATGCGAATTTCCGGCCGCCCGCCCAGGGAGACAGGCGGGCGGCCGGACAGGCGCCTATTTCTGCGGCGCCTGGTCGATGATCGACTGCATGGTTTCCTGGGCGTTGGCGATCGCGCCATCGACGTCGTCGCCGAAGAACACCTCGTTGATCATCTGCGTCCACGGGCCGTTGGCGGAGTTGATCAGGTCGTTGAACACCACGGAATAGGGCGTCTTGCCCTTGGCCATGGCCTCGGCGGCGATCTGGTAGCGCGGATCGAGATCCTTGAGCGCGTCCTTGGCGATGTCGCCGCGCACCGGCAGGCTGCCGTATTTGGCCAGGATCGTCTGGCCCTCCAGCGAATAGGCGAAGTCCAGGAAATCCTTCACCACGGCGAGCTTCTTGGTGCCCTTGGTGACGACGAAATTGTCGCCGCCGGCAAAGGACGACCAGTTGCCGTCCTTGCCCGGCAGGAAGGTGACGCCATAGTCGACGTCGGGATATTGCGTGTTGAGCGCGCCGATGGCGAAGGCGCCGGAGGGCGAGATTCCGATATTGCCGGCGGCGAACGCGGCGAAGAAATTGGCGCCGGTGTCGGTCTGCGCGCCCGCCGGGACCAGGTCCTTCTTGACCATCGAACGGTAGAGATCGATGGCGCCACGCAATTGCGGGCTGTCCAGCGTCGCCTTCGAGCCGTCCTCCGACAGGATGTCGCCGCCCGAAGCCCAGATCAGCGGCGTGAAGGTGAAGATGTTGCAGCCGCCGCAATTGCCTGAGAAATAGAAGCCCTTGATGTTGCCGCCAAGCGCGTTGACCTTCTCGGCGTCGGCGGTGATTTCGGCCCAGTTGGTCGGGCCCTTGTCAGGATCGAGGCCGGCCTGCTTGAACAGTTTCTTGTTCCAGATCAGCACCGAGGCGTCGGCCGAGAAGGGCAGGCCGTAAATATGGTCCTTGTAGGTGCCGGTCTTCACATGCGCCGGCGACAGGCTGGCGAAATAGGGCAGGGACTTCGCCCAGTCGGTGATGTCCTCCAATTGGCCGGCGGCGGCGAAGGAGGGCGTGTAGATCAGGTCGAGCGACAGCGCGTCGGGTGCGGTACCGCCCGCGGCGGCCGCACCATATTTCGGGATGATCTCGGCATTGGGGATGATGTCGAGCTTGACCTGGTCCTTGTGCGCCTTGTTGAAGGCGTCGACGATCCTCGGCATGAAGTTCGAACCGTCGGCGCGCACCCAGATGTTGGCGGTCTCGGCGGCGGCAAGTTGCAGGCCGCCGCCCAGAATAGCGGCCGTCAAGGCGAGTTTGGTCAAGGCGAGTCTGGTCAGGGCGAGTTTGGGCAGGGCCAGGTTGGCAGTCAAAGTCCTCATGTTCTCCTCCTCCACATTGGCCGCGATGCGCGGCTTGCCGCCGATCGCGGCGTTTCGTTTTTCAGCCGTCTTTCTCAACCATCCGGCAGGCGGCCGCAGGACTGCCGCACCACCAGCCGGCACGGCAGTTTTCTGATGCCTGGCGTGGCGGGCTTGCCACCGACCAGGGAAAGCAGGGTCAGTCCGGCCTCGCGGCCGAGGGCCGCCAGGTTCATGTCGACCGAAGTCAGGGGCGGGCGGGTCGCCTCGGCCACGATCTCCCAATTGTCGAAACCGATGACGCCGACGTCGTCGGGCACGCCGAGGCCTCGTTCGCGCAGGGCATCGATGACGCCGCGCGCGATCTGGTCGTTGCCGCAGAAGACGGCATCCGGTCTTTCGCCACTGCCATCGAACAGCCGCGCCACCGCCTCATGCCCCCAGGCTTCCGACCAGGCGCCGAGCAGCGGCTCGATCACCGGCAGGCCGGTTTCCGCCAGCACGGCGCGGTAAGCCCGCGCCCGTTCGTGCACCACGGCAAAGCTCGCCGGGCCCGTGACATGGGCAATGCGCTTGCGGCCGAGCCGGCGGAAATGCTCGATCGCCAGCCGCGCCCCGCCGCCATCGTCGGAAACGAAGGCGACGGCGTCGGGATCGGGCTGGGTGAAGGCATAGATCACCGGGACGCGCAGGTTGGAGAGGTCGACCGGCAGATGGCGGTCGATGCGCTTGCCGGTGGCGATGATGCCGTCGACGCGCTTGTCGAGCATGGCCTCGACATGGAGCTGGCCGAGGCGCGGATCCTCCTCGACATGGCACAGGAACACCGAAACGCCGGCATCGACCAGCGCGTCCGATATGCCCGACATCAGCGGCAGCGAGAAGCGGCCATAGGTATCGTTGGTGAGCAGGCCGACGGTGAAGGAGCGGCGTCTGAGCAAGCTCTGCGCCAGGCTGTTGGGCCGAAACCCCAGGCCGCGCGCCGTCTCGCGGATGCGCTCGCGGGTCTCGGCCGTCATGCGCCCCTGGTCGTTCAGCGCCTTGGAGGCGGTGGCGACGCTGACGCCGGCTTGGGCGGCCACGTCACGCAAGGTGACGGGCTTGGGAAAGACCGGAACTGGCTGATCGTCCGATGCCATCGCGGCGCAAATCCTCAGTTGAGAAAAGGTTTTCCCTTAATCGCCGGAAGAAGGTCGGCCAATGGCCGAGCCTGATCGGAGAGGGGTGGAAAAACCTTTTCTCAGATGAGGCTAGGCCAGATCGGAGGAGCGTTCAAGAGGGAAAGTGGTTTGAAGCTCAGCGGTGGGAAGAGAGAGGCTGAGGCTAGCAAGACTTGGTTCCTCGCCCCCAACGCCCGTCTACGCTATGAACCGGTCCTCTGTATTGGCGTGACTGATCTGCTCGAGGCTTGATTGCCACGTGGTTCCCCCAATCTGTCGCTGCTTCGCAGCGCCACCTTTCCCCCTCCGGAGGGAAAGGAAGGGAGCCCCGTTGGAAAAGCGTTGACGGCAAAAAGCTTGGCACCCTTCCTCTACCCCGTCGATCGGGGGGTTCGAAGGACGCGCGAGACCCGTGGCTCGCCCCGGCAAGGTGGCTCGGCGAAGCCGAGACGGAGTGGGGGTCGACCAGCGCAGCCTAAGACAATGCATGCGCGAAGCTGCCATCCACGCCATCGCCAAAGACCAGCCACCTGTGTGCATGCCGTAGCCGCCTTTATGGGGCGAGGGACCCACGGATTGTCAGCGAAGTCTTAATCGCTGTTGCGCCAAGGTGGCCCTCCGCTGGAGCTCCGCCATGCCCGATACATCCTGCACTCCGAAAGGCATGGCCGCGCAGGCCGGCAAGCGGGCAGGGCACGACAGCGCCGACGACCACCGCGGCGATGCCGCGACCATCGCCGGTCTGAAGGCGGACCTTGCCGCGCAGGCGGCGCTGATCGCCAGGCAGGAGGTGTCGCTGGCGCACAGCCGCAAGATCTTCGACCGTGCGTCGGCGGCCGCGCGCATCGGCGTGTGGGAATGCAGCCTGCCCGACGAGCGGCTTACCTGGACCGACGTCGTCTACGACCTGTTCGACCTGCCGCGCGGCTCGGCGCTCGACCGCTCGGAGATCGTCAAGTGCTATCCGCGGGAGTCGCGCAAGGCGCTGACCACTTTGCGCAGCCGCGCGATTGCCGAACGCAACGGCTTCACCCTCGATGCCGAGATCACCACGCTGGCAGGCCATTGCCGCTGGATCCGCATCACCGCCACCGTCGAGTGCGAGGCCGGTGTGCCGGTGCGCATCTTCGGCATGAAGCAGGACATCACCGAGGAAAAGATCCTGTCGGACCGGATGCGCTATCTGGCCGAATTCGACGCCATGACCGGGCTTGCCAACCGTGCCCGCTTCCAGGCGCGGCTTGGGCATGTGGAAGAGGGTCGACCGCTCGGCGCACTGCTGCTGATCGACCTCGACGGCTTCAAGGCCGTCAACGACACGTTCGGCCACGTCATTGGCGACGAGTGCCTGAAGGAGGCGGCCCTGCGTCTTGCCGGCGCGTGCGGCGAGGCCGAACTGGTGGCGCGCGTCGGCGGCGACGAGTTCGCGGTGCTGCTCGGGACCCATCTCGACCGGGGCGCCGTCTCCGGCGTGGCGCGCGGCATCGTCGAGGCGATGGGCAAACCGGTCGCCGCCTGCGGCCAGTCGCTCAGGCTCGGCGCCTCGATCGGCATCGCCTTCGCGGAAGCAGGGCAGCCTTGCGACCTGTTCGCGCAGGCCGACACCGCGCTCTATGCCGCCAAGGCGGCAGGCCGCAACACGTTCCGCATCTTCAAGGCCGAGGCTGGAATGAAAGGCCGTAGCGCGGCGGCGTGAGGGCTGGAGCAGTTCGGCGGTTCACGGAAACGGCGAACCGCCCCAAGCCGTTGTTCGATACCGGCATGCGACCCGGCTCAGCCGAAATCGTCCGATGTCAGCACATAGATGCTCTTGCGGGTGCGGTCGTAGGCCCTCGAGGCCACGTCGCGAATGGCACCGCTCTCGGTGTCGAATGTGGCCAGGTAGCCTGCTTCATTGGCCACGGTCGACGGCTGAATTTTCGACATCGCGTCGGCGGCGACGGAAAAGGAAATCTGGAACATGCCGTCATGGCCGACGAACCGGATGCGCTTGCCGGCTTCGTCATAGCTGCGGCTGCGATTGGGGAATGTCAGGCTCATCTTGGCCTCCACGATTTGACGCGATGGCGGGCGGGAAACCCGCCTCGCACTTTGCCTGGAATTGCTCTAGGCCTTCTTCACCGCTCGCTTCTTCTTCGGCGTCGGGTTTAGGGCTTCAGCGACGCGGTCGGCCTCTTCCTTGGCCAGCCGCAACTCCCTCAACCTTGCCGTCTTGATCTCCCTGGCCCGCGCCTCGGATACATATTCAGCGGTTGCCTTGTTGCGCTCCGCGGTCTTCTTCTGCTTGTCGACAAAGCGGGCTTCAGCTTTTTCCATGATCGTCTGATTGCCTTCGGCCATCGTGAAAATCTCCCTTATGCATGAGAATTGTAGAAATGAACTCTTCCGATAAATAGGCATGCAGACGGCAAAAATCAATTTTTTGAATTATTTAGCGCCTGGCCTGCATTGCGAAATCGCCCGCCGACATAATACTTTTGAATATTTAATTCCAATGGCGAAGAATTTTTGAGCGATCTCGCGGCTTTCGCGGAGGCCGAAATTCACGCTAGTATGGCGCGGTGGCCGTTTGGTGCGGAGCCTTGGCAACGGGATCGAGACGGAACCGCGATGCTGAAATTCGGAGACCAGCCATGTTTGCCGCCAAGGCCATCGACACGTCGGACAAGGCCGCGTTCTATCGTGACCTCGCCAAACAATTGAAGGCGCTGCTCGAGGGGGAGGGCGATTCCATCGCCAATGCCGCCAACACCTCGGCGCTGATCTTCCAGATGGTGCCCGACCTCAACTGGGCCGGCTTCTACTTCCTGGCCTCGGACGAGGAACTGGTGCTCGGCCCCTTCCAGGGCAAGCCGGCCTGCGTGCGCATCGCCGTCGGCAAGGGCGTGTGCGGAACGGCGGTCGAACTCGGCACCTCGATGCTGATCAAGGACGTGCATGATTTTCCCGGCCACATCGCCTGCGATGCCGCCTCGCGCTCGGAACTGGTGGTGCTTCTGGAAGACGGTGAGGGCGTCTTCGGCGTGCTCGACCTCGACAGCCCGACGCCCGGCCGCTTCGACGCGGCCGACCAGGCCGGCATCGAGTCGCTGGCGGCGATCTATGCCGCGTCGAGTTCGTTCGAGGACTGAGCGGTCGGCATCGGGATAAACATCGGCGTCGAGTTCCGCGTCGCCCCCCTCTGTCCTGCCGGACATCTCCCCCTCAGGTGGGGAGATTGGCTGTGTTTCGGCTTTCGCCAATCTTCGACGTTGCAAGATGAAAGCCGGCGCTGAAACTGCCAATCTCCGCCCAAATTGTTTAGGGGATGCACGCATTTCCAAGCGGCTGGACCTCGACGATAGCGTGCATGGCAGCTTGGCGCATGCATTGTCTTGTACTGAGCAGGTCGACCCCCACTCCGTCTCGGCTTCGCCGAGCCACCTTGCCGGGGCGAGCCACGGGTCTCGCCCGTCCTTCGGCCCCCCCCGATCGACGGGGTAGGGGAAAGGCGCCAGGCTTTTTGCCGTCAACTCTCGTCCAGCAAAGCTCCCTTCCTTTCCCTCCGGAGGGGGGAAAGGTGGCGCTGCGAAGCAGCGACGGATTGGGGGAACCACCTGGCAATCAAGCCTCAGACCGATCAGTCGCGCTGATCATGGAAGATGTGTGCATCCCCTAGCCCAAATTGTGGGAGATGTCCGGCAGGACAGAGGGGGCGTCGTAGAGCGCTGCCTTGCAGCCTACGGCGCTGCCTTCAGCGCGCGATTGAACGCGGCGGCCGCCATCTCGATCAACTGCGCATGGATTTGACCGCGCGGTCGCCCCCCGCCATCGTCGCAGACGGGATCGCCGATCTCTTCGGAAATGACGAGTGCTGGCGCGTCGGGCTTGCACTCGCCGAACATGCTGTAGTGGCTGGCATCCGCGATCGTCGCGTAGCTTGCCCCTGAAATCGCCTTGGCGATATCGGAGGCGTCGGCGGTGATAGGGATTTTTCCCGGCTGGCCGAGATTGACGATGTCGACCGGGATCCTGATGCCGGAAAAGCTTCCAGCGTCGAAGACATCCGACGGTGCGGGGTCGAGCGCCATGGCGAAGCGGATGCGCCTGTCGCTGTTGTCGCGGCCGGCGAGCCGCATGTCCATGGCATGGAGGTCGACGCCGCTTTGCCTGATCCAGCCGCACAGCGAGGCATTGAGCAAACCGGTGTCGCAATAGGCGGCAAGGCGCTTCGGGTCGACGCGCGCGCCGGCAATGGCAAGCGCCGTGCCGCCGCCCATGGACAGGCCGAGCGCGCCCACCTTGCCTTGGTCGATGTGGCCGCGGAAGGAGGCCTCTTTCTCCATCGCGTCCAGGGTTGCCGTGAGGTCGACGGGCCGCAGCCACAGTTTCATCGTCTCGGCGGCGGATCTGTTTTTCCCGCCATTGCCCGGATGGGTTGGCGCGGCGACGATGAAGCCTTGTCTGGCCAGGGGCGTCGCGATCCAGCTCATGGCTTGCGGGGTGCCGGCCAGGCCTGCGCCGTGCGAGAGGAGGATGAGCGGGAACTTGCCGGGGGATATCGGCGCATCGCGCGCGGCGGACGTTCCGGTGAAGAGTTCGCTGTCGCCAAGGTTTACGGTCACGCCGCCCGGCTCGGCCGGATACCAGACGGTGACGTCGAGATCGCCGCCGCGCTCCAGCGATGGCGCGGCAACATGGCGAACGCCGACGGCGTCGCCGGCACTGGCCTGATGTTGAGGCGCAATCGTGGCGACGATGATGGCGCAAAGCATGGTTCGAAATTTCATTGAGCTCTCCGTTTGCCGAAAGCGCCATCGCCGCGGCCACGAAGGCTCCGGCCAGCGGCGCTCGCTGTGTCGATGAGGCGATATCGGCCGATAGGAGCGAAACCCGCGACCGCGATCGCGATCGAGGACGTTCACGATCGCGATCTGGTACCGCTGCCTTGGAAGAGCGTCGTCAACCGCCCACGGGGCTCGCAAGCAATGGCGCCTGCGCGTGTTTCTCGCGCCAGGCGAGCGGGGTCATGCCGGTCACGCGACGGAATTCGCGGTTGAAGTCGATTTGGTCTGGAAGCCGGCGGCGAACATGATTTCGATGACGGGCTGTCCGGTTTCGCCAAGCAGCCGGCAGGCCTCGGCGATGCGGTGTTCGTTGACATATTGCGAGACGTTTTTGGCCATTACCCGGTTGATCGCGGCCGAGATCTGCCGCGCCGGAATTCCGGCGCGCCGGGCAAGCCGGTTGAGGTTGAGATTGGCGTCGCGATAGAGTTTCTTTTCCCGCATCAGCTCGTTCACCCTGGCGATCGTGCCGGCGTCTTCGCCGGCATCGGGTGGGGACCGTTGGTCCATCGGCTCGGCGATGGTGCGGGGAACGTGGCTTTGGCTCGCTGCCGCCGCCGCAACGCCGACAATCACGAGGATGAAGAGATTGGCGATGCCGATCACCAGCGCCGCGCGGGCGCCTTGCCCGGATGCTATTTCGAAGGACACCAGCATGTCGACCAGGGCCGAGAGGCACAGTGCCGCCGCCGCCGCGATGATGGCCCTGTAGGCAGGCACCGCGCCGTCGAAGGGCGCCAGGCGAAGCCCATCCGCGCCGGACCGCAACAGCCACAGGATGGCCGAGGCGTAGATGACGTCGATTGCGACGAGCACCGCGTCGACCGCGTCGCGCCGGACGATCACCAGCATCATGACGATTGCCGCCGGCGCCGCATGGAGCACCAACAAGGCCGGCCACCGGCGGTCGCTGGCGCGGACCAGCCTGGAGACGCCGGCATAGAGCAGCGCGGGCATGATGGCGGCGGAGACGGGAGCGATGTAGCCGACCTCGCGAATGCCATAACCCCAGCGCAGGCCGGTCAATACGGATTGCAGAGCGGCAAGCAGGATCAGGCCGAGAAGCGGCAGGTTGGGCGCCGCCCCGTCCTCGCGCCTGCCGACGACCCAGAGCAGGATGAGCAGCAGCAGCGCGACGACGAAGGGCAGGGGAACGAACGGCATGGGTCGTGGGGCTCTATGCTGACAGGCGACCCTAGCCGAAGTGGTCTCGATTCCCAATGAGCGCTCGCGCGCAGGACAGCCCGTGTCAGATCAGCTTCACCAGCATCAGGCTGAAGCAACCGATGAACAGGAAGGCGCAGAAGGCGAGCGCCAGGGGGCGCAGGCCACGCGAGCGAAGCTGCGAAATGTCGGCCTGCAGGCCCATGGCGGCCAGCCCCATGGTCAGCATGACGGTGGTGGCGAGCACTATCGCCTGCTTCATTTCGGCCGGGATCGTGACCGGGCTGTTCAGCGCCACCACGGCGACGAAGGCTACGACGAACCATGGCATGGGCGGTCGCGCCGCCGAGGGGTTGCTCTTGCTGCGCGCCATCAGGCCGAGCGCGATGACCATCGGCGCCAGCATGGCAACGCGCGTCAGCTTGGCCACCGTGGCGATTTCGCCCGACTGCGTGCCGTTCTGGAAGCCGGCGCCGATGACCTGCGCCACTTCATGGATCGAGGCGCCGGCCCACAGGCCGAAGGCGTGCTGGTCGAGGCCGAGCAGCGGCGCCAGCAATGGGAAACCGAGCATCGCGACGGTGCCGAACAGCGTGATCGAGGCGACGGCGTAGGTCACATCCTCGTCGCGCGCTTCGGTGACGATGTTGGTGGCGACGATCGCCGAGGCGCCGCAGATCGAGGTGCCGGCGGCGATCAACTGGGTGAGCTTGGCATCGACGCCGATCAGCCGTCCGAGCATGATGGTGAACAGGAAGGTGGCGCCAAGGGTCGCCGCCACGATGCCGACGCCGCCGGCGCCGATCGAAACGACCTGGCCGAGCGTCAGCTGGAAGCCGAGCAGCACGATGGCGAAGCGCAGCAGGCGCTTCTGCGAGAAGGCGATGCCCGCTCTGGCATGCGCCGGCGTGCCCAGCACATTGGAATAAATCATGCCGGCGACCACGGCCAGGATCATCGGGCTGAACAAGGCGAAACCGGAGACATTGCGGGCCGAGAAGGCGACGGCCGTGATCATCGCCACCAGCACGATGCCGGGGATGACGCCGTTCCACAGCGAATCGAGGCGCTTGCGGCCCTGCGCCAGATCGGCGGAAATCGTGGTCTTGGGAATATCATTCGCGATGCGGCTCAGGGAAGACAATGGAATTCTCCAGGCGGGAATGCCGGGGAAATGCCATTTCACAACCGATCTTTCCAACGAATTATTATAGTTGGAATGATCTGGTTTTGCGAACGGTTTGTTTTCCAAACAGCCTTAAGCGCGCCTGCGGGCGATGCTGGGTGGCTTGGCGGCCAAAGCAAGCGCACCAACCACGAGGACGCAACCCGTTGGGCTACAACAATTCCTGCCACCGCCGCGCGCCACGAATAACACGCGCGATCTCCGCACCGTCGTCCGTTTGGCGATAGATGATCAGTAGTTTCCCGCAGGGAATGTACGCAAACCCGTAGGCGCAGCGTCATCGCGATGTGCGCTCGGCGATCCCAGCATCAAGCTTGCTTTTGATCCGGGCAAAGGCATCGCGGCCGTCGACGGGATCGCCGCTTGCCATGCCTTCGTCCCATAGCCGGCCTAACTCGTCGATGGCCTGGTCGCGTTGCGTCCGGCGAACTCCCGCAAGGCCTCGCGCATGACTTCGCTCGCCGAAGCGTATTCGCCCGCCGCAACGACCTCGCGCATCATGGTTTACCACCAGCCGCAAGAGGATAGGTGGCGCATGACATCAAAGCTGCGCTTCGATCGCCGCCTTGTCGATGACCGACCAGACGTTCCTGATCCTGTCGTTGAGAAATTCGTAGAAGACGTTCTCGCTGAAGGAGACCTTCTTGCCGTTGATGGGCAGGCCGAGAAAAAAGGATCTTTGGCGTGCAGTTGAACTGGAGGCGGCTGGCGATGAAAGGCGTATCCGCGATCAGCAACTGGATGTCGAAATAGAGATCGGGAATTTCCCGAAAATCCCGTTCCAGCATGTCGCGGTAACCCGATACCCCGACCCGGTCGCCATTGTAGTGCACCTCCTGGTGCACGAAGCTGCCGAGGTTCTGCCAGTCCTGGGCGTTGAGGCAGGCGATGTAGCCACGATAGCTCTTGGCAATATCTTCATCGGTCACGGCATGCTCCGGCGCTTTGCCCCACCCGCATCGTTATGCGACTGTTCCAGACGGCGAGAAATGCTTTCGGGGGAGACATAGCGCGCCAATGCCGGATTGCGAGTGCGGCATCAGGGAAGGACTGCCAATTCCGGTTCGCCGATGACCTCGTCGATCGCCTGCGGGTCGACGTGTTCGCTGTCGACCGAGGCTTCGAGCTGCGACGAGGGTGCTTCAAGGGTCCAGGTGACGCCGTGGTTGTCATATTCGAGAACGCCGGTGCCGCTTACAGCGGCTGGAGCGACGCGCTGGAGCACGACGGTTCCGAAACCGCCATGGCCGATGTTCTGCACCTGGGGACCATCGCGCTCTTTCCAGATCAGCTGGAACCGTTTCAGGTCGCCTGCCCCGGTCACCTTCCATTGCACCGATATCGTTCCCTCAGCGGCCGAAAGCACGCCGTATTTGGCTGAATTGGTCGCCAGTTCATGAAACGCGATGCCGAGATACTGGACGGCATTGGGGTTCAGCGTCAGGGAAGGGCCTGCCATGGAAATTCGCTCCTCGTTGCCGAACGGTTTGGCCTGTGCCAGCAGCAGTTCGAAGATCGTCGCGCCTCTCCAGTCGCCTGACACCAGCAGGTCATGCGAGAGCGACAGCGCCATGATGCGCTCGCGCACCTGGCGTTCGAACTCCGTCGGCGTCGAGGACCGCTTGCTGGTTTCCCGGATCATCGAGATGATGACGGAATACTGGTTCTTGACCCGATGGTTGACCTCGCGCATCAGCATGCGGATGCGATATTCGTTCTCCCTGGCCAGCGAAATGTCGCGGGCGATCTTGGAGGCTCCGATGATCTGGCCGACGGCGTTGCGTACCGGCGAGATGGTCAGGGACACGGGCACGAGGCTGCCGTCCTTGCGGCGGCGGATGGTCTCGTAGGTCTCGACCCGCTCGCCTTTGCGGATGCGCTCCAGTATGCGCGGCTCCTCGTCCAGGTGGTCGTCCGGTATCAGCATGGTCACGGACCTGCCGACCGTCTCGTCGGCGGTGTAGCCGAACAGGCGTTGGGCGCCTGCGTTCCAGCTCTTGATGACGCCGTTCAAATCCTTGCTGACGATGGCATCGAAGGAGGATTCCACGATGGCCGACAGATGATGCCTGGCCTCGTCGGCAAGATGGCGATCGGTGAGGTCGAACAGCATGTTGACGGCGCCCACCAGCTTGCCCTGCTCGTCATGGAGCGGGGTGGGATAGGGAAGAAAAGGCACGCGCGTGCCGTCCGGGCGCTGCGAGATGGCCGACTGGTTTCTGATCGGCCGGTTCTCCCGCAAGGCAACGGCCATCGGGCATTGGTCGTGCGGCAACACCTGCCCGTCGGTCGTGAACAGCTTGTGCGTGACACACCACTGGTCTTTTCCGAGCTCGGGCTCGCGCCCGGCAAAATCGGCCGCGGCCCGGTTGAAATAGGTGATCCTGCCTTCGCTATCGGTCGTGTAAATGGCGACGGGCAGATTATCGAGGATTTGATGGGATAGATCGAGCGTCGAGCTGTTCGACAGGTCCGTCATGCGCAAGGTTCCATTTAACCACCGTGAACGTCGGCGGGCTAAAACGGTTCCGTATACAGCAGTGCGAACGTTAAGAAAGACGAATCCGACAGGAAACGGTTTCTGGCAGGGTTCGCTTGAACTGCTTTGCCAGGCGCTGTGGACGGTTGGCCCAATGACCGGGCGAGACGATGCCTTGACGCGTGACGGTTGCCGCTCCAGCCTGCCACCATGGTTGATCTCGCGCCCCCCGACAGCAAGCGACGCCGCCCCGTGCGGGCCGGCAGGCTGATTGTGCGACGACGAAGACCGGCTTCCTAAATCCGCTTCGTTTCCACAGCCCGCCCGCGAAATACGCCGGCGGGCTTCTTCATGCCTGGAGCCTTTCCGATGACCACCAATCCTTCCATCCGGTTTCGGCCGGCCGCGCCTGCCGACGCTGCCGCCATCCGCGACATCGTGCGCGCCGCCTATGGCAAATGGGTGCCGGTGATCGGCCGCGAGCCGCTGCCGATGCGTGCCGATTACGACAAGGCCGTCGCCGCGCATCCGTTCGAACTCGCCGTGGCAGAGAACAGCATCATCGGCATGATCGAGACCATGCTCGCCGACGATCACCTCTGGGTCGAGAATGTCTGCGTCGCGCCGCAGGCGCAGGGCAGGGGCATCGGCCGGCTGCTGCTGGAGCGCGCGGAAACCAAGGCGCGCGCGGCAGGTCGCCCGGAGCTCCGCCTGTTGACCAACGGTGCCTTCGAAGCCAATGTGTCGCTCTATCGCAAGCTTGGCTATACGGTCGATCGCGAGGAGCCGTTCCTGAACGGAACGACCGTCTACATGAGCAAGCGGCTCGTTGGATGCCCACCGACCGGAGCGTGAGGATGGCCGCCAGGATCAAGCTCAAGCAACTCCCGGGCCTGTATGCGATTTCGCGGCTTCAGGCCGGTGACGGCATTCCTGCCTGGGCGGACGGACCAGGCTTCGTCAGCATCACCAGGACCGATGACGAACTTTCGATAACCTGCCTTCAGGATCGCGTGCCGGAGGCCGTCAAGCACGATCGCAACTGGATCGCCTTCAAATTGCAGGGGCCGTTTGCCTTCGACGAAACCGGCATCGTGTTGTCTGTCATCCGGCCGCTGTCGGAGAACGAACTGGGCATCTTCCTGGTATCGACCTTCGATGGCGATCACCTGCTGGTGAAAGCGGCGGACGAGCCCAAGGCGAGAGGCTTGCTGGGCGAAGCCGGGCATACGCTGCTATAGTCCGCTCGTCGCCGGCCCTGATCAACTTGGCGCGCTGGATCAACCACTGGCGCGCTGGCTCAACCACTTCGGGGGTTGCGTTTGACAGCGCCGTTCGCGCATCGTTATTTCTGACCCGATATTACGGCCGGACCGGCCATGCGGCACCCCAGGAGAAAACCATGTCACACAATCTGCAGTTCTATATCGACGGCGCGTGGGTCGATCCCGTCGTGCCCAACACGCTCGACGTCATCGATCCGTCGAATGAAGACGCCTTCGCGCAGATCTCGCTCGGCGCCAAGGCCGATGTCGACAAGGCGGTGGCCGCCGCCAAGCGCGCCTTCAACACCTATGGCTTCACCTCGGTCGAGGAGCGCCTCGACATCCTGAACCGCGTCATCGAAGTCTACAAGAAGCGCTCCAAGGACCTGGCGATCGCGGTGTCGCGCGAGATGGGCGCGCCACGGCAGATGGCGCTCGACAGCCAGGTCGGCATTGGGCTGGCGCATCTGACCAAAATGGCCGAGACGCTGAAGAATTTCCAGTTCCGCCACGTCAAGGGCAATCATCTCGTGGTCAAGGAGCCGATCGGCGTCGTCGGCCTGATCACGCCGTGGAACTGGCCGCTGAACCAGATCACCTGCAAGGTCGGTCCCGCACTCGCCGCCGGCTGCACCATGGTGCTGAAGCCGTCCGAAATCGCGCCGCTCGACGCCATCATCTTCGCCGAGATCATCGACGAGGCCGGCGTGCCGAAGGGCGTGTTCAACCTCGTCAACGGCGACGGTCCCGGCGTCGGCCAGGCGCTGTCCAGCCACCCCGACATCGACATGATGTCGTTCACCGGTTCGACGCGGGCCGGCATATTGGTGGCCAAGGCCGCCGCCGATACGGTCAAGCGCGTGCACCAGGAGCTTGGCGGCAAGTCGGCCAACATCCTGTTCCCGGATGTCGACCTCGCCACCGCCGTTTCCAAGGGCGTTGCCGGCTGCTTCAGCAATAGCGGCCAGTCCTGCAACGCGCCGACGCGCATGTTCGTGCCGCGCGACCGCCACGACGAGGCCGCCGGATACGCCAAGGTGGCGGCTGAAAAATTCACGGTCGGCCCGGCCGACGGCGCCAACACCAAGCTCGGCCCTGTCGTCAGTCAGGTCCAGTTCGACAAGATCCAGGACCTGATCCAGGCCGGCATCGACGAGGGTGCGACGCTGGTCGCCGGCGGCCCCGGCCGACCGGCCGAACTCAACCGCGGCTATTACATCAGGCCGACCGTGTTCGCCGACGTCACCCACGACATGCGCATCGCGCGCGAGGAGATTTTCGGGCCGGTGCTGGCGATCCTGCCGTATGACACGGTGGAACAGGCGGTCGAGCAGGCCAACGACACCGTGTACGGCCTTGCCTCCTATATCCAGGCCAAGGACCTGCAGAAGGCGCGCGACGTGGCGGCGCGCATGCGATCGGGCAATGTCTACATCAATTATCCCCAATGGGACGCCGGCCTGCCCTTCGGCGGCTACAAGCAGTCGGGCAATGGCCGGGAGTATGCCGAATACGGCCTGGAGGATTTCTTGGAGATCAAGGGTATCGCGGGGTACGAGGCGGCGGAGTAGTTCTGGCTGCAGCGCGTAGCTGGAGAGGCGCCGGCGCCGCCCCTCATCTGCCTGCCCATCCTTCGCTGCGATGCAGCTAGGGAGGGTGAACCGGCATCTTCTCCCCGTATAGTGACGGGGAGAAGGGACGCTTTCGTGGCGGATTTCGCCAATCGCCAACATTTCAGAAAGAGCGCCGACATCGCCGCCACCCCCCTTTATCCCCGTCACTATACGAGGAGAAATGTCCGGCAGGACAATGAGGGGCGGCGCCAGCTTCGATGTTTGTCTTGCAGCGTCGGGCAATATCAGTTTGACGGAGACCGCCAACCGCCGAAGTCGGCGCCGCCCCTCACCTGCCTGCCGGCATCCTCTCCCCGTATAGAGACGGGAGAGGGACGCTCAGTCAGACCATCCTTGCCAATTGGCAGATACATGCTATATATCTGCCATTAGCGAGGTCTAAACATGCAGCTTCAAGCCATTACCACGACGCCGGCCACGGTCGGCCCGGCCATTTCGGATGAAGAAGCCGGCGCCTTGGCGCGTACCACGGTCAATCTGTTCAAGGCGTGGAATCTCACCGACTTCGAGGCCTGCGTGCTGCTTGGCGGCATCTCGGCGCGCACCTGGGCGCGTTGGAAGGAAGGCGGCGTCGGCCGGATCGACCGCGACCTGCGCACCCGCATGGCGCATCTGATGGGCATCCACAAAGGGCTGCGCTATCTCTTCACCGAGCCGGCGCGCGGCTATGCCTGGATCCGCAAGCCCAATGCCACATTCGGCGGCCAGTCGGCGCTCGACCTGATGCTGCGCGGCGACATCTCCGATCTCGCGGCGATGCGCGAATGGCTCGACGCGGAGCGTGGTGCATGGTGAGTGGGTTCGCGGTCCGGCGCCGCGTCCACTGGCCCCAGACTTTTCGCATCATCCGCTCCATCCATCCGCCGATTGACCTGTTCGAGGACATTGCCGACCCGCGCGACTGGGAGGCGCTGGCCGCCGTCGAGGAGAAGACCAATCCGCGCATCCGGCTCGAGCTCGGCGACCTCGGCAAGGTGCCGGCCGCAAGGCGGGTCTCCGGCCCCGGCGCCAGCTTCGTCATGGCGCCTTTCGTGCATTGTTCGACCTTACGGCCCGGCCGCTTCTCGGATGGCAGCTACGGAATCTATTATGCCGGCGACAGCGAGGACGTGGCGCTCGCCGAAACCATCCACCATCACCAGAAATTCATGCGCGCCACCCATGAGGCGCCGGGCTGGACGGCCGATTTCCGCGTGCTGATCGGCAGCGTCGACCGCGACCTCGACGACGTCAACGCCGTGCCCGGCGTGCTCGACCCGGACGACTACAGCGCCTCGCAGGCCGAAGGACGGGCGCTGCGGGCCTCGGGCAGCGACGGGCTGGTATGGAACAGCGTGCGCATGCCCGACGGAGCGTGCATCGGCATCTTCTGGCCCGACGTCATCGGTGTCCCGGTCCAGGGCCGCCACTACAGCTACCACTGGGACGGCGGCCGCGTCGATTTCGTGCGCCAGCATGATACCGGCAAGGTGCTCGAAGTGGTGTGAGCAAGGGGCTTGGCCTCACGCCAGCGCCGCCGCCAGCAGTTTCGCCTGCGGCGTCAGCGCCTCGAAGCTGCGGGCGCAGAGATTGAGCTGGCGCGTTGCCCAGTCATCGCCGAGCCGCAGGGCGCGCAGCGTGCGGGCGGCGCGGCGCGCGGCACTTTCGGGCACGATGGCGATGCCGGCGCCTTGCGAGACCAGCCGGCAGACATTATCGAGACCGGGCACGCGGATGCGAAAATGCAGGTGGCCGCCGAGCCGGGCCGCCTGGCGGGCGATGTGTTCCTGCAAGGCATGGCCGGCGCTCAAGCCGACAAAGGCCTCGCCCAGGATATCGGCCATGCCGACGCCATGCCCTGCGAGGCCGGGCCGGTTCCGCGCGGTGATCACCACCAGGCGGTCGACGAAGAACGGTTTCTGCTCGAGATGCGCAAGCCCGGCCCAGGTCGCGGCGATGCCGAGATCGGCCGCACCGTTGGCCACGGCCTCGGCGATCTCATGGCTGGGGCGCTCCTCGAGCTCGATGTCGATGCCGGGATGCGCGACCAGGAAGGCAGGGACTGCTTCGCGCAGAAGTTCGCTGGTCGCCGCCGTGTTGGCCATCAGCCGCACGCGGGCGCGCAGGCCCGTGGCATAGGCGCCGAGGTCGCCGGCCATCGCCTCGATCTGGTTCTGCACGGCGCGCGCATGGTGGAGCAGCGCCTGTCCGGCCGCCGTCGGCACCACGCCGCGCCGGCGCCGCTCCAGGAGCGGCGCGCCGAGGCTTTCCTCCATGCCCTTGATGCGCGCGCTGGCCGAGGCCAGCGCCAGGCCGGCGAGTTCGGCGCCATGCGTGATGCTGCCGCGTTCGGCGACCAGCAGGAACAGCCTGAGATCGGTGAGGTCGAAGCGCATTTTCGCTCCCGCAAATCGTGTCGTGCCGGATCAGCCTTCGTTCAGGCCGAAGGCTGGCAGCGCAACTTCCACATTGTGGGCGACCCGGATCTCAGTCAAATCATTTGGCGTGGAGATATGCGATGACCGAAAAAGCGACAGGCCGGCGAGGGCTGGGCATTCTTGAAGGCGCGGCGATCGTGCTGGCGCTCGCGGTGGCCTCGCTTGCGATGGCGCAAACGCGTCCTGGTTCGCGGGAATGCACCGTGGCGGCGGCTTCCGCCAGCCGTGATGCCGCGCCGGCAAACCGGGATGCCGAGGCGACGGACATGCTGTTGCATGACTGAAGCAACCGGCGTGCCCGGGCTCATGCTGAGCGCCCATCCATGCTGAGCATCGGCGCCGTCGCCTTCATCGGTTTCGTCTTCCTCGCCGCCGGCCTGGTCAAGGGCGTCGTCGGCATGGGGCTGCCGACCGTGGCGATGGGCCTGCTGGCGGTGACCATGCCGCCGGCGCAGGCCGCTGCTCTGCTGCTGATCCCGTCGCTGGTCACCAACCTGTGGCAATTGTTCACCGGCCCGTCCTTCGGCGGCTTGTGCAAGCGGCTGTGGACGATGATGGCCGGCGTCGTCATCGGCACCGTCGCCGGCGCCGGCCTGCTGACCGGCGCGCACACGACGATCGCCTCCGCCGGGCTTGGCACAGCACTGGTGTTCTATGCGCTTGTGGGCCTCGCCAAGGCCGGCTTCACCACGCCGGCGCGCCACGAAGCGTGGATGTCGCCTCTGGTCGGCGTGGCGACCGGCCTGGTCACCGGCGCCACCGGCGTCTTCGTCATTCCGGCGGTGCCTTACCTGCAATCGCTGCGGCTGGGCAGGGAAGACCTGATCCAGGCCCTCGGCCTCTCCTTCACCGTGTCGACCTTGGCCCTCGGCTTCGGCCTGGTCAGGACCGGCGCGCTGGCCTCGCCGACGGCGCAACTGGCTGGGTCGGTGCTGGCCTTGCTGCCCGCGCTGGCCGGCATGTTCGTCGGCCAGGCGCTGCGCCAGAAGATGAGCGTCGAGACCTTTCGCACGGTGTTCTTCGCCGGGCTGCTGGCGCTCGGAGCCTATCTCATGCTGGAGGCAGCGCTTTAACGCCAGGCCAGCCTAGGCACGCGCAAGGATCAAGCTCTGCGCTTGCGTGCCTGCGTGACGCTCAACCATATGGCCGAGACGAGAAAATAGAAGGCGCCGAACGCGGCATAGGGGGCGATGTCGGTGATGCCGGGCGACGCTGCTCCGATTGCCTGCTTGATGAAGAAGCCGCCGGCAAGCGCCGACTGCGCACCGCTCAGCACCATCGCCCATTGCGCGCCGGCCCGCCAACGGCGCACGCCGGTGGCAAGCTGGAACAGGCCGGAGAGAACCGCCCACGCCCCGAACACCGCCAGCACGGTGTGCAGGCCCTGTCCAAGCGCGACGACGACCGCGATGGCGGTGATCGTGCTCACCGCCGCGTTGAGCGCCTGGCTGGGATTGGCCTTCAGGCCGCCGCTGCGCTGCGCATCCACGATGTTGGCGATCGCGTCCCATAGGGGGTAGGCGACCAGGAGGAGCGCCGCGACCGGCGGCGCGCTTTTGCCAAGGGTAAAGGCCGCCGCAACCCAGGCGACCGAAAAGCCGGCCCGGATGAAATAATAGGATCTCAGCCACTGCGATGCGGCAATGCCCGAGGGCGCCTGGATGGTTTGAGTGCTCATTGGAATTTCCTGTCTTGGCGGTTGGACGGCGGTCGACCCGCTTGATCGACTGGGATCACGTCCGCTTCGGATGATTGGGAAAGCTCACGCTCGCATCTCAACTTGCGGGATGGCTTTGATCCAAGATGAAAACAGCGCATAATCACTGCGAGATGCGCTATTCTTGCTAGGGAATGTAGGGAAAACAGCCGGCCTCATCCATGATTGAATCGCCTGAAAATTTGACCATTCTTCCGGATGGAGGGCCGCGTGCCGGTGTCTCCGGCGACCTTCTCTCGCATGTGCTGGCGCAGATCAGGCTTGCCGGCGACGAGGTTTTTTCACGCGCGCTGGCGGGAGCGGAGCAGCTCGATCTCGACGACGGGCAGGCTCATATCGTCGTGGTGAGGTCCGGCGCGTTGCGCATGGAGAGCGAGGATCAGGCCGCTGTCGTCATCGAGGCTGGCGACCTCGTGCTGCTGCCTCGCGGTCCCGGCGCCTTGCGGCTGGTGGCGGCGCATCCGCGCGTGGAGATCGTCGTCTGCCGCTTCTGGTTCGATCCCGACAGCCTGCGCGGAATGATCTTCGCCTTGCCGCAATGCATCCATATCGGGCGTGCCCAGGGGGCAGGGTGGGTCGACGGAATGTTGCCGTTCCTGATGGTCGAAACCAGCGGCGCCGAGCCAGGTGCCGCCTTGATGATTTCGCGCATCATCGATCTCATGGTCATCCGCACCTTACGCAGCTGGGTCCATGAAGGGCACGCCACGGGTTGGCTCGGCGGGCTTTCCGACGCCCGCGTCGCCCGTTCGCTGAAGGCCATCCACGAAAGGCCGCTGCAGCGATGGAGCATCAATGAACTGGCCGACAAGGCCGGCATGTCGCGTTCGAGCTTCTGCGATCGTTTCGCCGCGCTCGTCGGGCGCTCGCCACTGCGCTACCAGAATGAATGGCGCCTGGGCCTGGCCCGCGACCTCCTGGCCAGACGGGACGCGCGGGTGGGCGAGATCGGCTTGCGCATCGGCTACGAGTCCGAGGCCGCCTTCAGCCGCGCCTACAAGCAACTCTTCGGGCATCCGCCACGGGTTGAATATGCCTTGGCGAATGAACTGGGCAAGCAGCCCTGAACGCCGGCGCCGTTCTCAAAATAGCGAGGTGCGGGACCAGCCGCTACCGCACCACCAGCACCGGGATCTCGGTATAGGACAGCACTTCCGCCGTCTGGCTGCCCAGAAGCAGCCTGCCGAGGCCCCGGCGGCCATGCGAGGCCATGACGATCAGGTCGCAGCCTTGCGTCCTGGACAGCTCCAGGATCGCTTCGGCGGGTCGCTTGTCCTCGACATGGACCAGTTTGGCGGTGACGCCGGCCGCATCGGCGGATGCCTTGCATTTGTCGAGCACTTGCTTGCCGTAGCGGCGCGATTCTTCCTGGTAGACGGCCAGTTCATCGCCGGCCGCGTAACCGGCCATGGCGCCGCCCCAGGCGAAGATCGGGAATTGTTCCGAAACGGTGACGAAGGTGACGGCGGCGCCGAGATCCTTGGCCAGAGTGAGGCCCTGGGCGACGCCCTTGTCGGCCAGTTCCGAGCCGTCGGTGGCGATGAGCAGATGTTTGTACATGATGGTGTTGCCTGTCGTGCCTGAGGACTATCCAACAGAGATAGTTATGCCCCCGCGTCCATTCATTGAGCCAATGCGGCGGGGATCAGGGCCAGCGGGATGGCTTGACATACAGGCGTCTGGGGCGGTCAATCGTTGGCGTCGGCGCCGCCCCTCATTGCCCTGCCGGGCATTTCTCCCCGTAAACGGGGAGAAAGAAGCCGCCGCAACGCCGGCGCGTACTTGCGCTGGCGAAATCATCCGACATGGCATGGTGAGGGGCGGCGCCAACCTGTCGAGAAGAGGCACGCCGCGCATTTCGCCAACCGGATTCCCCTTTGCGGAATCGTCCTCTAAGGTGCCGACGACATCGAAAGGCATCCCATGAGCAGCGCGTTTCCCCAAATCCATCTGGTCCGGCATGGCGAGACGGCGTGGAGCCTTTCGGGGCAGCATACCGGGCGCACCGACATGCCGTTGACGCCGGCTGGCGAGGCGGCGGCGCGCGGTCTCGCGGACCGGCTGAAAGGCCTGTCGGTTTCCCAGGTGTGGTCGAGCCCCTCGCAGCGCGCCTACAACACCAGCGTGCTGGCCGGCTTTGGCGCGACAAGCCTCAAGCTGGACGATTTGCAGGAGTGGGACTACGGCGCCTATGAAGGGCGCACGACGAAAGAAATCCTGGCCGGGCGGCCGGGCTGGAACGTGTTCCGCGACGGCTGCCCGCAAGGCGAGGTGGCGGCCGATGTCGGCGCCCGCGCCGACAGGATCATCGACCGGTTGCGCCAGGCCAATGCCGACATACTGATCTTCTCCAGCGCGCATTTCCTGCGCGTGCTCGCCGCCCGCTGGCTCGGCCTGCCGCCGGAAGGCGGCGCGCTGTTCGTGCTCGACACGGCCAGCATCAGCGTGCTGGGTTACGAGCATGATCTGACCGAGCCGGTCGTGCGCAAGTGGAACCTTAAATAGGGGAGCAACGGCGCCTGCACAGCGCGGAAGCGCCCGTCACTTCGTCATCCACGGCGGAGCTAGGAGCGTAGCGACGCGGCGCAGACCTCTGGAGCTGCTCCGCAGCCCAAGGGATCCATGCCGGGACTCCGGTGCGTTGCCACGGTCCAGAATTCTGCTCCGCTGCGCTCGATGGCGAAGGTCGCGGCATGGATCCCAGGGTCTCCGCGACGCCGCTTTCGCGGCTGCTCCGCCCTGGGATGACGAACGCGGGGAGGTCTCGGCTAATTCCGGATGCTGGGCTGCCCTCTACCTCTCGAATTTCCGGATCGCCTCCGCCGACACCGGCGTGAAGAAATTCACCAGATTGCCATCGGGGTCGCGGAACAAAAGCGAGCGGTTGCCCCAGGGCATGGTGGTCGGCTCCTGCACGGTCGTCTTCTTGATGAGGTCCGACAGCCGGTCGAATTCTGCATCGACGTCGCCGACGCGGAATTCGAGGATGGCGGTGTGGTTGTCGGCGGGGCGGGCGATGTCGCCGCCGAACAGCATCAGGGTGCGTGTGCCGCCGATCGCCAGGGTGCAGGCCGGCGTCGCCAGTTCGGCGAAATCTTCCGTGTACACCGTCACCGGCATGCCGGTGATCTCCCCGTAGAAGCGCACGAGGCGCTGGACGTCCGACGTTATGATGCGGACAGAGACGAAATTCATCGCATTGGCTCCTTGGTCGCTGAAGCCGCGAGCGGGCTTCCCAGCCGATGCATAGACCAGGCCTCCTGACAGCTTTCTGTCAGGAGAGAGGGAGCGGCGGTTATGCTTCGGACCTGACCGGCGCCTGGACAGCGGGAGGGGAGAAATCATCGGCAGGCGACAACGTGTTGCAATCGGCAATCTGTTCTTGGCGCATTTCATGGTCTTAAGAATTTCGTGGCGTTGTTTCGAGGTAAATACTTCATTTCGTCCGGTATGAGTATTTAGAATGGCGATCTCCGAGGGCTTTATCGATTTTATTCTGATAACCATGAATTGATTGGCATGGCTGTTTCCGTGATTTGTTGCTTGCTCCGAGCTGTCATAAAATCGTCGGCCGGAGAGTTCCTGAACCGGGGGGAGACAATATGAGGCGCCGCGCGACACCTATCATGACGGGGCTGGTACTTCTGGGGCTGGCGGTCAGTCCCGCGGCTGCTTCCAACCGGACGTTCACCTACCAAAAGACAGCGCTTTCGGGCCGTGATGTCTATTTCTTCGGCGGAGCGAGCCTGAACGTGGATTGTTCCAGCGAGGGCAGGGACGATGTGAGGGTGGTCTCGGGTCCAAGCCACGGAAATGTAAAACTCGTCCATGACAAGGTGTTCACGCATTACAACAAGTCGAACGACCGGGCAAAATGCAATCTCCGCAAGGTGAATGGCATCAAGGCGCTCTACAGGTCGAGCCCCAGCTTCAAGGGCTGGGATCAGGTGACGATCTCGGTCCACACCTATGACGGCAACGCCTTTAAATATGTCACCAACATCAAGGTGGAGTAGCAGGCTTTCCGTCGCAAGGGCTGCGGAGGCCCGCCAATATCCGCCCGCATGCCGTGGCGGGCGGCAAATCGTGCAGCCAGGAGGATCGTTGAAATGAAGCGTCGAACGACAAGTTTGGTAACGGCATTGGCGATTCTGGGCTGCGCAGCCTGGCCGGCGGCGGCGTCGAGCTACGAAAAATCGGCGCTCTCCGGACAGGAGATCTATATTTTCAGGAATGTCAGCCTGAATGCCGACTGTTCGAGCGCGGGCGCCAACGATGTCCGGATCATCGCGGGTCCAAGCCACGGCAAGGTCAGGCTCGTCCACGCCAAGATCTACGCCGGTTTTGCCAAATCGAACGACCGTTGGAAATGCAACGCGCACAAGGTCGACGGCATCAAGGGGCTTTATCGGTCGAAGCCCGGATACAAGGGTCGCGACCAGGTTACGTTTTCGGTCCACACCTATATGGGCGACGCTCACCAGGCCGTGGTGAGCATCAACGTCGAATAGAAACTTAGACGCCCGTTCACTGCGCCAGCAACGCCAGCTCCTCCGCCGTCAGATGCCGTGCGGCACCCTTGGCGAGATCGCCCAGCGGCAAGCCGCCGATGGCGATGCGGATGAGTCGCTTGACCTCGATGTCGTGGGCGGCGAGCAGGCGGCGGATGTGGCGGTTCTTGCCTTCGTCGAGCACGATCTTCAGCCAGGCGGTGCGGCCGCCGCTGCGCAAAAGCCCGATCGAGTTTGACGCCAGTGTCTCGCCATCGACGGTGACGCCGGCGCGGAGCTTGCCCAGCATGACGTCATCCGGCACCGTGGCGACCTGCACGTGATAGGTCTTGGGCAGATGCGAGGCCGGGTCCATCAGCCGGTTGGCGAAATGGGTGTCGTTGGTCATCAGCAGCAGCCCTTCGCTCGCCTTGTCGAGACGGCCGACCGGCGAGACATAGGGCAGGTCGAGCCCTTCGAGACAGGCGTAGACGGTGTCGCGCTGTCGCGGATCGTCGCGGGTGGTGACCAGCCCGCGCGGCTTGTTCAGCATCAGATAGACCTTGCGTTCGGCAACGACCGCGTCGCCGTCGACGACGATGCGGTCGCGGTTCATGTCGACGCGCAACGCCGCATCGCACACCACCTTGCCGCCGACGCGCACGCGGCCCGCCGCGATCAGCACTTGCGCCTGCGTGCGCGAGCACAGGCCGAGTTTCGACAGCGCGCGGTTCAGGCTGACGCCGGGAGGCCCGGCGGCGCGTGGCTTGCCGGGGGGCGGCCGGCCGGGCGGTGGTGATCGTGCTGCCATGGTTTTGCCGATGGTCCCTTCCAGGCGACAAATGCCATGGAGAAAGCGGGCACCGCAAGCCACGCCTCCATGCGGCTGGAGGCTCCGTCCGAGCGATGAATCGTCAAGCACCGGGTTGAACTTTTCAAGCCGGGACTGATATTCGCTAGATCGGGTCTGATAGGGGCGGGCAGACTATTTGGGAATTGGTGCGGGCCAGACGGAATCCTTGGAGACGCTGACAACACCGGCCGCGGAACTGGCGAGGGCCGATCGCGACCGGATGTTTGCTCTCTACGAGACCTATTACGAAGCGATCGATCGCGGGCTTTTCGAGCGTGATCTGTCCGAGAAGGACGCCGTCGTGCTGACCCGTCTCGGCCGCGAGATCGTCGGCTTCTCGACCTATCTCGTGCGCCAACAGGCGATCGGCGGCGAGACGGTGCATTACCTTTTCTCCGGGGATACCGTCCTGCACGCCTCGCTTTGGGGCAATCCCGTGCTGCTGAAAGGTTTTTTCCGCGCGGCGGGCGCGGCCAAGGCCAAGGTCGACGGCCGGCTGTTCTGGTTCCCCATCATCAAGGGACACCGCACGTTTCGCATCCTGCCCGATTTCTTTCGCAAGTTCGTTCCGGCCATCGAAGGCCAGGGAGCGCCCTGCCTGCTGGCAATCCGCGATGCGATAGCGTCCGCCCGATACGGCGATTATTTCGATCCTTCGACCGGGCTCATCGATTTCGGTCCATCGCAAGGCCATCTTCGGGAACAATGGGCGGACGCCAGGCAAACGGCGGCCCACAATCCCCTGGCGGCCTTTTTCGTCAGAGCCAACCCCGACCATTCCAGAGGTGTCGAACTCGCCTGCCTGACCGAGTTCGAGACCGGCAATCTGAAGCGTTATGGCGCCACGAGCTTTGCCGAGGGGCTGGGCGATGGCCGCTGACGCCTGGGCTCGGATCGCCGGCGCGACCGCTGCCGTCGAAGCAGGCTTTCGGGCGCGGCTCGGCCATGTCGAGGCAACGCAGCGTGATCTGCTGCGGCGGCTGATCGAGGCCAATGCCGGGACGGAGTTCGGCCGCGACCATGGTTTCGCCAGCGCCACGTCGGCCGAGGCGTTTCGCGATCTGGTTCCGATCGCCGACTACGAGGCGTTGCTGCCTTACATCAAGCGCACGATCGACGGCGCCGGCAATGTGCTGACGGCCGAGCCGGTCCGCTTCCTGGAGCAGACCGGCGGCAGTTCCGGCGGCTCTAAATACATCCCCTATACCGATAGCGGCCTGCGCGCGTTCACCGACTGCCTCTATCCCTGGCTGGCGGACCTGATCCGCCGCCGGCCGGGCGTGGCGCAAGGGCATGGCTATTTCGCGCTGAGCCCCGTCGGCCGCGGAGCCGACGAACGCGTCGGCGCCCACAGGCTGGGCAGTCCGGTGCCTTTCGCCTATTTCGGTGCCTTGCGCGACAGCCTCATCGAGCTGTCGGCTGTGCCGATGGAACTGAGGCTACTCGGCGACTTCGCCAGCTGGCAAAGGCAGACCTGCCTGCACCTGCTGGCCGCCGACGACCTCAGCCTGATCTGGGTCTGGAGCCCGACCTATCTGACCGAGATCCTGCGCGCCATGCGGCGCGATGCGGCGAGCCTGCTGCCGGAGCTTGGCGAGAGGCTTGGCGCCACGCAGCCGGCCGCCACGGTGAGCCGCCGCATCGCCGTTCTGGAGGCAGCCCTCGGCGGGGCCGGTGCCGGCCTGTCGGCGATCTGGCCTCGGCTCGATACGATCAGCTGCTGGACCGATGCCTCGAGCCAAGGCTTCGCCGCCGAATTGCAGGCGCAATTTCCGGGGGCCTTCCTCCAGCCGAAAGGCCTGATGTCCACCGAGGCCGCCGTGTCGTTTCCCCATGGCGATGGTCCAGGCTCGATCCTGGCATCGCAAAGCGGATTCTTCGAATTTATCGACGACGACGGGGCCGGCCGCTTCGCCTGGCAGCTCGAACTTGGCCGCTGCTACCGGCTGATCGTCACCACCGGCTCGGGGCTTTATCGTTACGACACGCAAGACGTGGTCGAGGTCCGCGGCTTCACCGGCGATACGCCGCGCCTGCGCTTCATTGGCCGGGCAGGCATGGTGTCGGATCTCTGCGGCGAGAAACTCACCGAAGCCTTCGTCGCGCGCTGTCTGGCCGAAGCTGGGTTCGATCCCCGCACCTATGCTCTGCTGGCGGCGGTCGCGGCGCCGCATCCGCACTACCAGCTTTTCGTCGAATCCAGGCGAGCCCCGGGCACGGTCGCGCCGCCGGGGTCAGCCGTCGAGCGCAACCTGATGGCCAATCCGCAATATGAATATGCGCGCCGCATCGGCCAGTTGGGCGCGTTGCGGACGACCGCGGTCGATGATCTCTATGGCCGGCTGAAGCGCCACCGCCTGAAAGGCGGCACGAGCATTGCCGGCATGAAGGCGCCGATCCTGCTCGGGCAATCGGATGAGGCGCTGCTTGCGGCCCTCAATGCCGGTGAAGCGGGGGTTTAGGATGATGCGTCATCCCTTTGGACCGGAATCGGAATTTGCCTTGGCGACCGACGAGGAGGGGGCCAGCCTTTTCGGCTTAGGCCGTCAGGCGCAAGGTCAGCGCGTCCAGGCCACGGATGGAGGAATTGTCCATCCATTGCCAGCCGACAGGCTCGATGGTTTTCCAGCGGGCGAGTGCGGCTTCCAGCACCGCATGGCCCTCCATCTCGGCCAGCGCCCTGCCGATGCAGACATGCGCGCCACGGCCAAAAGCCAGATTCTGCCTGCCGGCGCGGCCAAGGTCGAAACGCGATGCATCGGCAAACTGGGCGGGATCGCGATTGGCGGCGCCGACCAGCAGCACCACCAGCCGGTCCTTGCCGATCTCGCGGCCGCCAAGGACCACGGGCTCGAGCGGCCAGCGGCAGATCTTCTGCACCGGGCTTTCCAGCCGCAGCGTTTCGGCAACCGCATTGGCGGCGAGCCGGCGGTCGGCGCGCAGCGCCGTCCATTGGTCGGGCCGGTGGGCAAGATGGAACAGCATATTGCCGATGAGATGCACCGTGGTCTCATGGCCGGCAAAGGCCAGGAAGGCGATGTTGCGGCCGGCGGCCGTCAGCCCCAGCGCGTCGGCCAGAGCCGGCAGGCCCGCCAGCAGCGGCGGCAGGTCTCCGGCGGCGAGCAGATGGCGCAAATGCTCCACGAAATAACCGGACATCTCGTCGGCGGGATTGGCGCCATCGCCAAAGGCATCGTCGAAGCCGGTGTCGAGCATGGTGCGGATCGCAACCGACCAGGCCCGGATCAGCGGCATGTCCTCATCCGGCACGCCAAGCAGGCGGCCGATGATGCGTTCGGGGACGGCGCGCGTGAAGGCGGCGACGACATCGACCGCACCCGACAGGCCGGCATCGCCGACGAATTCGTCCACCGCTTGCGCGACCACCGGGCGCAGGGCGGCCATGCCCTTGCCGACAAAGGGCTGCTGCAAGGCCTGGCGCAGCGCGGCGTGGGCGCTGCCTTCCTGGTAGATCAGCCAGTCGCGTATCGCCGAATCTGGCTGCGCCGCTTCGCTGCCCGGCGGCACATGCGAGAGCTTGCGGTCGGCAAGACTGCTGGAGACGAGATCGTAGCCGGTGACATAGACATCGCCCCAAGGCGCCTGCCAGACGGGCGCTTGCCGGCGCATTTCATCATGGATGGCATAGGTGTCGGCGGCGCCCTCGAAGGCGCCGGCGCGAACCCCTTGCCAGGGATGTTCGACTGCCTCGGAGGGCCCGGTATGCATCGCTTTTCGAAAAACCCCACCTTGCCGGCCAAATCAGGCACGCTTCCGCAAACCGATAACCGGCCATGACCACCGATCAAGGGCCGATCTACTATTTCTGCACGCGCCAACACGCTTACACGATGGGCGTGCTGCTTGGCTATTACGACCATGGGCTTGGCGAACAGGTGCGGATCATTCCCTATGAGCATGTCGCGAGGCTGGGGCCGGTCGCGCCCGGCACCTTCATCTTCACCGATTTCGAACGGCTGTCCGCCGCGCAATCGCAGGCGGCGATTTCGCTGCACGGGCGCATCCGCTCCCGCAATCCCGACCTGTTGCTGCTCAACGATCCGGCGGTCGTGCCCGGCCGGTTCGACTTGCTGAAACGGCTGAAGGTCGCCGGCCTCAACCATTTCGACGTGCATCGCCTGGAGGAGCGCAAGGCAATCCGTCGCTTTCCGGTCTTCGTGCGCTGGGAGAGCCAGCATGAGTTGCCGTTGACCGGACTGGTCGACAGCGCGGAGGCCCTCGATCGGGCCATCGCCGGCCTGCCGGCGCGTATCCGCCGCGACCCGGACCTGATGATCGTCGAATATGGCGCGGCACCTTCGGCCGATGGACGGTTTCGCAAATATTCGGCCTACAAGGTCGGACCGACGGTCTATCCGCAGCACTGCTTCATCAATGAAAGCTGGTACATCAAGTTTCCAAGCACCCGCTTCAGCGAGGCGGACAGGGCCGAGAGCCGCGCCTATGTGGCCGAGAATCCGCATGCCGAGCAGATCGAGCGTGTCTTCGAACTGGCTGGCATCGACTATGGCCGCATCGACTACGGCATCGTCGACGGCCAGGTCCAGACCTTCGAGATCAACAACAATCCCACGGTCCTGGCGCGTCCGCCCGGTTGGGAGGCAGCCGCCGACTACCGCCGCTACGCCGCCATGCACGCCCAGGCGCTGCGCGGCATCATGCGGCCGGCTTCCGGCCTCAGTCTCGTGCTCGGCGACGGCACGATGAGCGTCGATGCCGCCCATGCCGACGCCATGCAGGCGGTGCGTCGGCGCATTGCGGGGTTTTCGCTCAGGCGGCGCCTGTCGCTGCGGGCGCTGAAAAGGCGGCTGGCGCGTCTGTTGGGATGATTGCCGGGGGTGTTTCGCCCCCGGCAATCAATGCGTTCTGGCCGAGCAGGCTCTGCCCGGCCGGGTCGTTCTCAGGCCGCCTTGGCCTCGTCGCCGATGCCGTCCAGAACCTCGATCGCGTCGGCCGGCAGCTTTAGCTCCGCCGCCGCCAGGTTCTCGCGGAGATGGCCGACCGACGAGGTGCCGGGGATGAGCAGGATGTTGGGCGCGCGCTGCAACAGCCAGGCGAGCGCCACCTGCATCGGCGTCGCGCCCAGCTTTTGCGCGACGTCGGCGAGCGTGCTCGACTGCAGCGGCGTGAAACCGCCGAGCGGGAAGAACGGCACATAGGCGATGCCACCGGCGGCAAGCTCGTCGATCAGCGCATCATCCTGGCGATGCGCGATGTTGTACTGGTTCTGTACGCAGACGATGTCGACCTTGCCGCGCCCCTGCGCGATCTGCTTGCGGGTGACATTGCTCAGGCCGATATGGCGCACAAGGCCCTGGCGCTGCAGTTCGGCGAGCGTGTCGAGCTGCGGCTCGAGCGATCCTTCGGCGGGTCCGTGGATGCCATGCATGGAGCGCAGGTTCACGACCTCGAGCACGTCGAGTCCGAGATTGCGCAGATTGTCGTGCACGGCCTGCGTCAGCTCCTGCGGCGACATTGCCGGGATCCACGATGCGTCCGCGCCGCGCCGGGCGCTGATCTTGGTGACGATGGTGAGGTTGGCCGGGTAGGGATGCAGCGCCTCGCGGATGATCTGGTTGGTGACGTGGGGGCCGTAGAAATCCGACGTGTCGATGTGGTCGACGCCGCTGGCGACGGCTTCGCGCAGCACGGCGAGCGCGGCGTCGCGGTCCTTCGGCGGACCGAAGACGCCGGGTCCGGCCAATTGCATGGCGCCGTAGCCGAGACGTTTTACGGTGCGGTCGCCGAGCCTGAAGCTTCCGGCCTTGCTGATGTCGGTCATGGTGTCGTCTCCTTTGGATCAGCCAGATATAGACAACGCGCGCCTGCACGATAATATGGTGTAATCGGCACAACCTGTGCGGAAAGGCGAACAATGGCGGCGGATCTGGGCGACCTCCAGGCATTCATGGCGGTGGCGCGCGCCGGCGGCTTTCGCGAGGCGGCCCGGGTGGGAAGCGTCAGCGCCTCCAGCCTGTCGGAGACGGTGCGGCGGCTGGAGAGCGAACTCGGCGTGCGGCTCCTGAACCGCACGACGCGCAGCGTGGCGCCGACCGAGGCCGGCGCGCGGCTGCTCGAACGGCTCGGCCCGGCGCTCGGCGAGGTCGAGGCGGCGCTCGACGTGGTCAATGGCTTTCGCGGCCGCCCGGCCGGCACGCTGCGGCTCAACGTGCCTGTCGTGGCGGCCAAACTGGTGCTGCCGCGCCTCTTGCCGCCCTTCCTCGCCGCCTATCCCGAAATTCGGCTGGAAGTGACCGCCGAGGACAATTTCGTCGACATATTGGCCAGCGGCTGCGACGCCGGCATCCGCTATGACGAGCGGCTGGAGCAGGACATGATCGCCGTGCCGATCGGCCCGCGCCGGCAGCGCTTCGCCACCGCCGCCGCAACGGCCTATCTCGACCGGCACGGCCGGCCCGAGCACCCGCGCGACCTGCTCGACCATGCCTGCCTACGCGGCCGCTTCGCCAGCGGCTTCACGCCGCCCTGGGAGTTCGAACGCGACGGCGAGGTGGTGAGCGTCGAGCCGACCGGGCCGCTGCTGGTCAGCACCGGCACGGCAATGGCGCTTGCGCTCGAGGTGGCGGTCGCCGGCGGCGGTATCGTCTCGCTGTTCGAGGACTGGCTGCGCCCCTATTTCGACGATGGCCGGCTGGAGCCGGTGCTGGAGCCCTGGTGGCAGGAATTTTCAGGCCCGTTCCTCTACTATCCCGGCCGCCGCCTGACGCCGGCGCCGCTGCGCGCCTTCATCGATTTTGTCGGCGGGATGCGGTGGTGAGGGGTTCCAGCTGAGCCAACGCGGCCTCCGGCAGCGCCGCCTTGCGCCCGCATTCGAACAATCCAAACGCGGTCTGTAACGGTTTGTTGTCTTGCCCGACGTATCAGAAGGGCGGTTTCGCCAACGCCGGATGCACCTTCAAGAGGCAAAATGAAGGGGGACGCGTAAGAAAATGGGTTCGCCCTGGTCCGAATTGCTGGCCAATCTGGCGGTCGTCGCGATGTTCGTTTCGGTCTGGATCCACACCCATGTGTGGCTGGATCGCTGGGCGCCCGCCGTAAAGGCGGCGGCCTTCGGCCTGCTGATGGGCGTCGGCGCCATCATCCTGATGCTGACGCCCATGCAGTTGCAGCCGGGCGTGCTCGCCGATCTCCGGGCGACGATGATTGCCGTTGCCGGCTTCTTCGGCGGTCCTGTGGCCGGCATCGTCGCCGGGATCATGGCCGGTGCGTTCCGAACCTTCGAAGGCGGCATCGGCGCCTTCGCCGGCGCGGTGGGGATCGCGGCCGCCATGCTGGTCGGCATTGCCGGCAACCTTGCCCTGCGGGGGCGCCGGCCCACCATGATCGACATCATGATCCTCGGCGCGGCGGCAGCCGCGGCGTCGCTGCTTGGCCTCAGCGTCCTGCCTCGGGATGTGCTGCAAATGGTCCTGCCGAAGGTGGCGCTGCCTTCCTCCCTGCTCATCTTCGTCTCGGTGGTGTTGTCGGGGCTGACGCTCTACCAGGAGCGGCGCCGCCTCGAAGCGCTGCAGTCGCGGCGCATCTACAAGGCGGTGGTGGAGACGCTGCCCGATTGCCTCAACGTCAAGGATCTCGACGGGCGCTTCATCGCGGCCAATCCGGCAACGGCCGCGCTGATGCATGCGCCCGACGCCAAGGCGCTGATCGGCAAGACCGATTTCGATTTCTATCCGCGCGAAACGGCGCGGGGATTTCGTGAGGACGAGCTTGCCGTGCTGGCCTCGGGCGCCTCCTCCACCATCGAACAGCGTGTTCATCACGAGGACGGCACCGATGGCTGGCTGGCGACCCTGAAGGCGCCGTTTCGCGACAGGAGCGGGGCCGTGGTCGGCCTGATCACGCACAATCGCGACATCACCGTGCGCAAGCAGCTGGAGACCGAACTGGCGGAAAGCCAGGCCAGGCTCGGAGACGCGCTGACGCACATGGCCGATGGCCTGGTGATGTTCGACCCGGACGGCAAGATGGTGCTCTGCAACGCCCGCTACAGCGCCATGTTTCCGAAGACGGCAGAACTGAGGGTGCCCGGCGCCGATTACCGCGACATACTGCGCGCCTCGGCGGCGCGCGGCGAGGGAACAACACCGCCTGGCGCCGTCGAGGAGTGGATCGCCGGCATCATGGCCGCGCAGAAGCTTGTCAGCCACCGCCAGATCCGGCTCGCCGACGGACGCTGGCTCGACGTGCGCACCCGCCCGACCGGCGACGGCGGAAGCCTCAGCGTGTTTTCCGACATTACCGAGACCAAGCAGGTCGAGGCCGAACTGATGGCCGCCAATGAGAAGCTGAACCTTCTGGCGCATCGCGACGGCCTGACCGAACTGTTGACGCGCCGCGCTTTCGACGAAGCGCTGGCGCGCGAATTCGCCCGCGCCAGCCGCAACGCGATGCCGCTCAGCCTGCTCATCATCGATGTCGACTGGTTCAAGCGTTTCAACGACCATTACGGCCATCCGGCGGGTGACGAATGCCTGCGCGCCGTCAGCCGCTGCATCGAGGCGGCAGCCCGCCGGCCGGCGGACGCCGCCGCCCGCTATGGCGGCGAGGAATTCGCGCTCATCCTGCCCGAGACAAACGCACGGGGCGCCTTCGTCATCGCCGAAAAGCTCAGGAGCAAGGTGCGCGACCTGGCCGTGGCGCATGCCGGAAGCGAGAAAGGCATCGTCACCGTCAGCATCGGTGTCGGCACATTCGAGGCAGGCGCCGCCGCGATGGAGAGTGCCGATCTGCTGCGGCGCGCCGACGAGGCGCTCTACGGCGCCAAGGCCGCCGGGCGCGACCGGGTGCATGGCTGGCGTCCGCATCTCAGCGATCAACGCTCGGCGGGTTCTCGCAAGACATGAGCCTCGCCGTACCGCAAGCGTTGCGGGGAAAATTCGATCGAGGATGATCTGGCTGACGAAGCCTCTCGGCTTCAGCCGGATCCATCTCAATCCGTGCTGGCGGGATCGAGCTTTACAAGGCGGGCTCTTGCTTCGCCGACGCGTTGTTGCGCGGTTCTTATCCTGTCGCAAAGCCTCAGATTGATACCGACACCACAGTCCTCGTCCAGCATCGCGTTTGCCCGCTCAAGGGCGAGTTCCGCCCGGTTGAGGCGCTGCCTCGCCGTGGCCAGTTCCAAGGTCAGAAGTTCCATTACTCCGCTTCCGTGGTTGCGGTCCCTTCGAGTGGGAAACCGCTGCCGGTGGTTTTGGTTCCGGGCGGATCGCCAAGCTGCACGGGCGCGTCGGCCCCGCCTTGCCGAAGCCGCCGCGTTTCGTGGAATGCGAAGGTTTTAGCTACGTCATTGTTTATTGACCACGACGGCGACAGGCGTATTTTGCCCAAGCCGTCCGCAACTCCAGGCACGCTGACGCTTGGGAGCATCATCCTGCTTCCGCCAAATTCCAGGAGGAAGGTGTGAGTAGGCTGTTACGGACGCGCAAGGGCGAATACCTCGATCACCGATTGGAGTGTCCGTTCTGCGGCACCATTCGCCTGAACATCCCGGCCGATGCGCAACCGTCGACCCGGATCAGTTGCGCGGAGTGCGGCAGGTATCTCGGGATATGGGACGAGCTGCAGACCGACTTCGAGCTCCAGGGCGGTAACGATGGCGTGTTCCGTCTCGACCAAGGGCGCATCCAGAAGCTCGACTAGAGCGGTTCATGCCTTGATGGAATCGACGGGGGATTCCCGATCTGTCTGTTTTGTGATTCAAGCTGCTGGCTGGAATGGAGGCCAGCATCAGATGACTCGACCTCTTTCCAGTGATCTTCGCGAGCGGGTTGTGGCAGCGGTTTTGACTGGCGAGAGCCGCCGGTCGGCCGCCAAACGGTTTGACATTTCGGTTTCGGCCGCAGTGAAGTTGTTGCAGCGCCATCAGGCGACCGGCTCGGTTGCGCCGGGCAAGATGGGCGGACATCGCAAGAGGGTGCTGGAGCCGCACCGTGCCTTCATCGAAGCCCGTATGCGTGAGACACCGCATCTGACGCTGCACGGTCTGAAGGATGAGCTGGCCGGTCGCGGGGTCAAGATCTCGCACAACGCAGTGTGGTCGTTTCTGCGTCGTGAGGGCTTAAGCTTCAAAAAAAACGCTGTTCGCCCTTGAGCAGGCCCGCGCTGATGTTGCCCGCAGGCGCCAACGATGGCGGCTCTGGCAGGGCGGCCTTGATCCGCAATGCCTGGTCTTCATCGATGAGACCTGGATCAAGACCAACATGGCTCCGCTGCGCGGTTGGGGGCCGAAAGGCAAACGGCTGCGCGGCTTGGCTCCGCACGGCCACTGGCGCACGCTGACCTTCCTCGGCGCGCTGCGCTGCGATCGGCTCGCGGCACCTTGCGTCTTCGACGGACCGATCAACGGCCAATGCTTCCGCGCTTACGTCGAGCAGCAACTCATCACCGTGCTGAAGCCCGACGACATCGTCGTCATGGATAATCTCGGAAGTCATAAGTCGGCGGCCATCAGACAGATGATCAAGGCAGCCGGGGCCAGGCTTTGGTACCTGCCGCCCTATTCTCCGGACCTGAACCCGATCGAGCAGGCCTTCGCCAAGATCAAACACTGGATGCGCCAAGCCCAGAAGCGAACCGTCGAGGACACTTGGCGACACATCGGCCACCTCGTCGAAACCATCGAGGCAGCCGAATGCAGCAACTACTTCGCCAAGGCAGGGTACGCTTCCGTCAAAACGTGAAACGCTCTAGCCGCCGTGTCTTCACGGGCCTGTCTTCTCACGCCTCTCTTGTCACGCCTGCCTCTCTTGGCGATGTCAGGACGGCCTTGGGTGGGCCAGGCTGGCGTCGAAGGTGGCCGGCAGTACAGGTGTGTCACCGCGTCCGGTCGAGGCCGTCGTCATCGTGTCGACGGGCACGATAATGACCATGCGGGCATGCTGTTCCGGCCACAATGGCTTGCCGAAAAGGAAGAACGTGCTGGCGAGAAAACAGACCAGCAAGAGGATGGCCAGGGTGTTGGCGACGATCTCACCAAGTTGCATTTACGTGTCCTCCAAATCGCCCGCCTGGTAGCGCAACGAGCATCGGCGGCCGATGTTCGGCATATGGGACCAATGCGCCGATGGTTGGGACTTCAGTCCCAATTGCAGCTGCGGCGATAAAGCCGCAACCTGCCCGCGCACCGGCCGAGCCTCCATCAAGCGGGGTAGCCGGCGCACAGCCCGGCCTGCTCGCCAACGTGCCGAACCTTCCGCCAAAGCGGGCCGGGCTCCCGCCATGAGAACATCACCAGCGGACCGCGATTTCCACGGGCAGGGGCGAGCGTTGGTTGCGCAACGAAGACAAGGCCCGATCGGCGGGCTGGCGGAAAGCACGCCGGAACCGGCCCCCTTGCTCGGCGGCGAGAAAGGCGCGGTTCTCGTTCCTCTGGCGGCCAGCCAGCGTGGTCAGGTTGGGGTTGTGTGACCGGATCTGACGTCTCATCGCCTCAGCCTCCCGCAATGAAGGCAGCTACCAGCTCAACGTAAAGCTGACGAGCAAAACGGCGACCAGGGCCGATAGCGGGACCGCCATCAACAGCGCCGCCTCGATCAGTTTGGTTTCCTTGTCGCTGAACATCACGATCTCCTGCCGTCTTGGCCCCGGCGGCGGAATTCAGGGTTCGCCCGCCACCCGGAAGCAACGAGCGAACCCTATTGGCGCAGGAAGGGACGGAGCTGCGCCAATGCCTGAACTTGCAGTCGACAACGAGCGCAAAAGGTGGCTGTTCCCGGCGGCGGTGCCGATAGGACCATTGCCTTTCTTGATCGGCCTTAAGTCCTGGGTGATGCCGGACCGAAGCCCGACCCTGGAACGTTCGACCCGGGCTGAAGTTCGGTTCGCAGCGCGGCGACAATTCCGTGCCGTGCGAATTCCAGATGGAGGATCTCATGAAGAAGAATCTTGCCGCCCTGGCAGCGGTCCTGTTGCTCAGCGGTGTCGGCGCCGCCGCCGCCGAGGACATCGTCATCCAGCCCGAGCAGGAGACGGTGATCAAGGAGTACGTGCATAAGCAGCCGCTGGCTTCGGTCAAGGTTCCCGGCGTGGAACTCAATGTCGGCACGGCGTTGCCCGACACCGTCGAACTGCACGAAGTCCCCAACGTCAAGTATCGCTACACCGTCGTCGACGACCGGACCGTGATCGTGGATCCAAGCACCCGCAAGATCATCAAGATCATCCAGTAACATCGCCTGGCCCGCCACCGGAGCGGTGGCGGGCCGGCTACTCAGGCGTTCCCCGGAAATCAGAATTTGCGCGGGTCGATGCCCTTGGTGCCCGGCCCGTAAGGGCTCGGATAAACCTCACCGATGGTCATCAGTTCGATCTCGCCATCGAGGGTCGAGCCGATGATCCTGACCTCGGGATCGTCGCAACAGAACTCCCAGATCACCTGCCTGCATTCGGCGCATGGCACGCCCGAATAGGGACCGTGGCAGACGATGGCCTCGATCTGGCGTTCGCCGGCCGCGGCCATCTGCATCACCGCGTTGCGCTCGGCATGCACCGATTGCTGGAGGGTGACGATTTCGACATTGCAGGCGGAAAACAGCCGGCCCGAAGCGGTGCGCACGGCCGAGCCGACCTTGTGGTTGGAGTAGGGCGTGTAGGCCTTGTCGCGTGCCTGCGCCGCCGCTGTGACGAGCGCCTGGTCGGCGCTCGAAAGTTGGTCGAAGCTTGTCTTGCGCATCGGTCTCTCCGTATCCGGGCTCCATCCCGAATTGATTCAGGATGAAGCTTTATCGCATTGCTTTTCTTGATCTTCGCCGTCACGCCGGCTGCCGTTGCGACCGGGTGACGAGCCCGGCGACGAAGGGGACGAGCGAGAGCAGCAAGCCGATCAGCGAGGCGGGAATGCCGCCCGGCTCGCCCATCAGCACCAGGATCGCGGTCGAGCCGGCGCCCAGCACGATGGTCGCCAGCATCGACCAGGAGGGAATGCGCCAGCCGAAGGTGGCCGACAGCACCGGCAAGAGCAGGCCCGGCACATAGACCGAGAAGCCGAGCATCAGGATGGTGACGATCCCGGGCACCGAGAGCGCCACGACCAGCGCCACGAGGCCGAGCACGAGCAACAGGATGCGGCTGGTCCACAGCCTCTCCCTGTCGCTGGCGCCGGGGCGCATGCGCGAGATCACGTCGCGCTGCAGCGTGGTGGCGGTGATGAGCAGCGTGGTGCTTGCCGTCGACATCGCCACCGCCAGGAAGGCTGCGACCAGCACGCCGATGACGCCATGCGGCAGTAGCTGCACCATCAGGTCGGGCATGGCGTTGACCGGGTTGGCGCCGGCCGGCAGCAGCGCCTTGGCGGCGACGCCGAGGAAGGTGAGGACGACGCCGAAGATCGCCATGATGACGAACCCGTTGATCAAGCCCTTGCGCGCGGTGTCCGGCGAGTTGGCGGAAAAGACGCGCTGGAAGCCGATCGTGTCGATGAAGCCGGCAGGCAGGAGCAGGAACCAGACGAACAGCGTCGCCGGCGGCACGTTGGCGAACAGATTGTAGAAGCCCGGAATGTCCTTCGTCGCCTCGTAGATGTGCGGCACGCCGGGTCCGAAGATGACGTAGAGCGGCGCCACGACGCCGATGATGACGAGGAAGATGACGGCCTGCAATACGTCGGTCGCCACCACGGCGAGGAAGCCGCCGAGCATGGTGTAGACGATGACGACGAGGAAGGCGACGATGGCGCCGGTCCTGGGATCCATGCCCGAGAACAGGGTGAACACCATGGAGATGCCGAACACCTGCGCGGCTGCCCAGGCGAGATAGTTCCAGCTCGTCACCAGCGAGGCGGCGACGCGCACCGAGCCCGGATAATCCTGGGCGACGATGTCTGGCGTCGTCACATGCATGCGCTGGCGCACGATTTTCGCCAGGAAGATGCCCATCAGCAGCAGGCCGATCGGGAAGGTGAACCACCACCAGGTGCCCGCTATGCCGTAGCGCACGACCATTTCGGGCGTGCCGAACAGGCCGGCAAGTCCGGTCCAGGAGGCGAAGGCCGAGATGGTCAGCCAGAGCGGCCCCATGCGCCGGCCGGCGACGATGTAGTCTTCCTCGGTCCTGATCGAGCGAGCGAAGTAGAGCCCGATGCCGGTGACCGCCACGAGATAGACGGCGACGACCGCAATATCCAGATTTCCCATTTTCTACCCCTTCACGTGCGAAGCCGATGGCGCGCCACATTCTTTGGCGCGCGTGCTGTCCTGTCCGTTGTCCCTCTTGGCGGGGCTTGACGACCCTCTGCAAGATTTGTCACATGCAAAAAAGTTTTTTGCAAGCGCTGAATCTGCACCATGATCGGAGACCTCGAATGAGCCAAGCGCCTACCAATTCGGCCAATACCAGTCCGGCTGATACCAATGCGGCCGATGCCGAACTGGTCGAGCGCGGCCGCGCCCGCATCGCCTGGATCCGTTCGCGCATGGCGTTACTGGCGGGGCTGCGCGAGGAGTTCCGCCGCACGAGGCCGTTCGCCGGCCGGCGCATCGGCGTGTCGCTGCATGTCGAACCCAAGACCGCCGTGCTGCTCGAAGTGCTGGCCGAGGGCGGCGCCGAGATCGTCGGCACCGGCAATCACGGTTCGACGCAGGACGATGTCGTCGCCTTCCTGCAAAGCCGGGGCATAGGCATCTTCGGCCGCCGCGCCGACACGCTCGCCGACCATCACGCCAATCTGGCGCGGGTGCTGGATGCCAGGCCCGACATGCTGCTCGACAATGGCGCCGACCTTGCCGCCGGAATCGTCGAACGGGGCAGGGCGGCGTCGATCCTGGGCGGCACCGAGGAGACGACATCGGGCGGCGACCGGCTGCGCGGCGAACTCTCCGGCAAGGTGCCGTTCCCCTCCATCGTCATCAATGACAGCCCGCTGAAGGCGATCGGCGAGAACAAGCACGCTGTCGGCCAGTCGGTGGTGGAAAGCTTCATGCGCATCACCAATCTGATGATCCCCGGGCGCCGCTTCTGCGTCGTCGGCTATGGCTGGTGCGGGCGCGGCATCGCGCAATATCTGCGGGCGCTGGGGGGCCGGGTGGCGATCGTCGAGGTCGACGATATCAAGGCGCTGGAGGCCGCCCTTGACGGCTACCGCGTGGCACCGCTTGCCGACCTTGCGCCATGGGCGGAGGTGTTCATCACCGCCACCGGTCGCGCTGGCGTGCTGCCGGCGGAGGCGATTGCCCTCATGCGGGATGGCGCGGTGCTGGCCAATTCCGGGCACTTTCCCTGGGAGATCGACACCGAGGGTCTCGGTGCCATGACCACCGCGACCATCGACCTGGACGGCACGCTGCGGCGGCTGGACCTCGCCAATGGGCGGCATGTCATCCTCGTCGCCGAGGGACGCATGTTCAACCTTGCCGGCGTCGAGCCGAAGGGCAATTCGATCGAGTCCATGGATATCGGCTTCATGCTGCAGGCGCTGTCGCTGGAGCGGGTGGTGAGCGGGAAGGACCTTGCCGCGGGCGCGCAGCCGGTGCCCGACGACATCAACCGCCGCATCGCCCGGCTGATGACGGCTTCGATGGGGGCCGCCTTGTAGCTATGGTAGCCCCATGATTCTCTCCGTCTGACGCCTGAAGGATTGTGGGCATGGCTGGCAAGACCGCGGAAGCGCCGGACTATTCGGTTCCGGCCCTGGAAAAGGCGTTCGATATCATCGAACTCCTGGCCGAGCAGAAGGACGGGCTGAACCAGGGCCAGATTTCCGAGGCGGTCGGACGCTCGATCCACCAGATCTACCGCGTGCTGCAGGCGCTGGAGCGGCGCGGCTACATCTTCCGCGACCGGCCGGGCGGGCTCTATTTCCTGTCGCCGCGCCTGTTCGAACTGGCGCACCGGCACGAGCCGCTGCGCGGCCTCGTCCAGGCGGCGCTGCCGTCGATGCGGCGGCTGTCGGACGCCATCCAGCAATCCTGCAATCTCGGTGTCCACAATGCCGGCAGGGTGCTGATCCTGGCGCAGGTGGAAAGCCCGGCCGCGTTCGGCTTCCGGGTTCGCGTCGGCGCGGAGTTTCCGCTGTTCGGCACCGCGACCGGCCGCACGCTGATGGCGTTCCAGCCGCAGGATAGAATCAGTCAATGGCTGCAAGCCGCTGGTATCGCTGACGAAAAAAATAGCGAAGTGCGCGACGCGCTCGCCCGCATCCGCGACGCCGGCCATGAGGAGGTGGCGGACGGGCTGCAGCCTGGCGTCATCGACCTGGCCTTTCCGGTCATCGGGCCGTTCGGCCATTCGGTCGCGGCTCTCACCGTGCCCTATGTGGCGACCAGCTACAGCGTGGTCGACCTCGCCACCGTGCGCCGCCATGCCGCGCAGGCGGCGCACGGGATCGCCCTGGTGCTGGCGCCCGAACCTTCTGCCTGAAGCGCCGCGCCGTGACCGATCCTGCCGCGCCGATCGTCAAGGCTATCGCCATCGATACCGACCCGGCCAAGGTCTGGCGGGTGCTGACGATGCCGGCACTGATCGCGCAATGGATGTCCGACGAAGAACTGGATGTCAGCCTCGAGGCGCATGCCGGCGGCGCGATCGTGATCCGCGGCGTGCTGCATGGCATGCCGTTCGAAAATCACGGCACCGTCCGGGCGTACGAGCCGGCGAAGAGCTTCGCCTACAGCTATTGGAGCACGCTGTCGGCCTCGCGGCTGGCTGATATGCCCAAGAACCACACGGTGGTCGGCTTCGCTCTTGCGCGGGCGCATGGCGGAACCCTGCTGACCCTGACGCTGAGCGGCTTCGCCGAGCCGTCGATCCGTCCGCATGCCAATCTTTACTGGGGGCCGACCTTGCAAATCCTTAAGGCGGTGTGCGAGCGCCCCTAAGCGGTGGCGGCTACACGGCGACGGGCTCGGAGGCATCTTGCTCTTTGCGGCGGCGGGCGAGGTCGCGGATGCGATCAGCGACCGCACTGTCCACCGGATTGTAAACGGTCAGGCTCAAATCCGGCCGGCCATCGACCGCGAAGGCCGAATATTCGAGCTCGATGTCGCCAAGCACGGGATGCTTCAGGCGCTTGGTCCCGTCGCCATGGGCGAGCACGTCGTTTTCCCGCCAGAGCGCGGCGAATTCCGCGCTGGCGCCGCACAATTCGTCGACGAGCTGGGCGACCTCGGACACCGCGCCGGCGCGCGCCGCGTCGGCCCGGAACGCGCCGACCACGAAGCGGGCGAGGTTTTCCCAGTCGTGCTGCTTGGCGCGGATGGTCGGGCTCAGGAACATGAAGCGCAGTATGTTGCGCTGGCCGTGGGGCAAGGTGCTGTAGTCGGTCATCACCACTTGCGCGGCGCTGTTCCAGGCAACGACATCCCAAGTCGCCGTCTTGATCAAGGCGGGGCTTGCCTCGAGCGTATCGATGAGGCGCTGCAGCCTCGGGCTGACGCCGTCGGCGCCGACGTAGCGAACCTCGGGCGGGCGCCCGAGCCCGAGCATGAAGAGATGTTCGCGCTCGGCCTCGGTCAAAAGCAGCCCCTTGGCGATGCGGTTCAACACATCGGCCGAAGGCGCGCCGCCGCGTCCCTGTTCAAGCCATGTGTACCAGGTCGGGCTGATGTTGGCGCGCTGGGCGACCTCTTCGCGGCGCAGCCCCGGCGTGCGCCTGCGCCCGGAAAAGCCGAAGGACGAGGGGTCGAGCCGGGTGCGCCGGTCTTTCAGGAATGCGGCGAGCGAACCGGGAGAGCTGTTGGGCATCCTGTTGGCCATCCTGTTAAAGATTATACCATGATAAGGTCACTACTTTAATGGAATAATAGACCAGCGATATTGCGCAGGCAACCGCAGGAGATTTGCATGCGTATCTTTCTCACCGGCGCGACCGGTTTCATCGGTTCGGCCATCGTTGCCGAACTTCTTCAGGCCGGCCATCAGGTGGTCGGCGTCACCCGCTCCGATGCCGGGGCCGAGGCGCTGGCCGCCGCGGGCGCCGAGGTGTATCGGGGGACCCTCGAGGATCCGAAAGGCCTGCGTGACGGCGCGGCCAAGGCGGAAGCCGTGATCCACACCGCCTTCGATCATGATTTTTCGCGGTTCGCCGAGAACTGCGAAAAAGACAGCCGCGTCATCGCCGCGCTCGGCGAGGCACTCGCCGGCTCCGACCGGCCATTGGTGATCACCTCGGGCGTCGGCATGGGCAGCCCCGGACATGGCGAACTGGCGGTCGAGGATGTCTTCAATCCCGGCCACCAGAACCCCCGCATCGCGTCGGAACTCGCCGGCAATGCGTTGCTGGAGGCGGGCATCAACCTGTCGGTGATGCGCCTGCCGCAGGTCCACGACACGAGGAAGCAAGGCCTCATCTCGCCGCTCATCGAGATCGCGCGGCAAAAGGGCGTCTCGGCCTATGTCGGCGAAGGCCGCAACCGCTATTCGGCCGGCCATGTGCTCGACGCGGCACGGCTCTACCGGCTTGCGGTGGAAAAGCGGCAGCCCGGCGCGCGCTACCATGCGGTCGGCGAGGAAGGCGTCGAGGTGCGTGCCATCGCCGAGGCGCTCGGCCGGGGCCTGAACCTGCCGGTGGTTTCGATCGCGCCGGAACAGGCGGCGGAGCATTTCGGCTGGATGGCGCTGTTTGCCCCGATGGACCTGCCCGCCTCCAGCGCGCTGACCCAGGCACGGCTCGGCTGGCGCCCGACCGGCCCGACGCTGATCGCCGATCTGGATGCCATGCGCTACTGAGGCGCGTGGCAACGTTCGAGGGCTAGCTGAGCCTCCCCACGTTCGTCATCCCAGGGCGAAGCAGGAGCGCAGCTCCGTCGCGGAGACCCTGGGATCCATTCCGCGACCTCGAACGCGGGCGCAGCGGTGCAGAATTCCGGACCGTTGCGGCGCTGAGGAGTCCCGGCATGGATCCATTGGGCTGCAGAGCAGCTCCAGGGGTCTGCGCCGCGTCGCTACGCTCCTTGCTCCGTCCATACATGACGAAGTGGTGAGGGGTCATGCTCCTGGGCTCACAGCGTAGCGTAAGTGGATCACCCCATGCGCCAGGGTTTTGCAGTCCGTAAGCGACAGCCGCACCTTGCCCGCAAGCCCGGCCTCGCCGAACTCGACAAAGCCCTGGTTCGCCGCCCGCGCATCGAGGGCGGGGGCAATGAGGAGGCTGAGTTCATCGACCAGCCCCGCCGCCAGGAAGGAGCCATTGATGCCGGCGCCGCCTTCGAGCAGCAGCCGGCGGATGCCGAGTTCGCGGGCAAGCACGTCGAGCATGGCGGCGAGATCGATGTCTGATGTTTGCGAGACGATGTAGGACACGCCGTCGGCGGCGAGCTCGGCCAGATGGCTGTCCTCGACATCCTGCCCGAGCAGCACCACGACATGATCGCCGCCGATCTCGGGCTTGGAAAAGTGCAGCTTGGCCGAGGCGTCGGGCGCCACGGCATAGCTGCCCGCGTCGCGTTGCGCGAAATGATGCGGCCGCTCGACCTTGCCCACATGCGCCGGCGGGTGCGCACCGGCCTTGCTCATCTCGGCCATGGTGACGCGGCCGACGATCCAGGCGTCGCCTTCGAGGTCATCGTGGATCTGTTCATAGAGGCCTGACCACTCGGCCCGGCTGCCGTCGGGGCTTTCGGTGTAGCGGCTCGGATGAAGGCTGCCGTCGAGCGAGGCAAGCATATGGCAGATGATGTGCGGCTTCATGGGACTTCTCCGGGGATAGGATTCCATAATTCAGGCCTTGTGCCGTGTCTGGGGTGTCACGGGGCTAGGCCGTTTCAAGCGCCATCACCTTCTCCGCCGCCTTCGCCAGAAAGCCGGATCGCGTATAGCCATGGGCTTCGGCGAAGGCATCGATCCGCTGGAGAACGTCGTCCGGCAGCGTCACGTTGATACGCACCGCCTTCCTGGCCCCGGTCCTTGCCGCGACCAGGATTGCCACGCCGTCACGATTGTCGGCGTCTGTCATCACAGCTTCAAGACTGGAAGGCTCCGGAATGGCATCGCCATCCTCGACCAGCCCTTCGATATGGAGGGCAAGGGCCTCTTCGGCCATGGACCGGGCGTCATCCAGATCCTTGCCGGCGGTAATCACGCCTGGGAAATCGGGGAAAGACACGCCGAAGTCGCTGTCGGCATCCTTGTGGATAAGTCCGATATACTGCTTCATGTCCGTCACCTCAGTTTCAGTCCAGATTGCTTTTCGATGCCGCGCAGGGTGCCTATCGGGATATCCCGCTTGGGATGGGGAACGGTGACACGTCCTGGCTTGCCGCGGTGTTTGAATTGCGCATGGCTACCCTTTCGGGCTACCTCGAACCAACCGTCAGCTTGCAACAGGCGGATGATTTCAGCACTAGTCATGTGTATTTATACACACCGGCAGCCGGCCTTTCAATAAAAAAGTGGAAGGGATCCGTGCCCCTCGAAGAAGCAGCATGCCCGCGATCCAAAGTTCCGACAATTCCGACAATTAGCTGCCCGGCTCTGTTATATCGATGTTGCACAAATGGTTGACCCTGGGTTAGCATCCTCTTGTTGACGCCGATCGGAGGAATTTAGGCGGCGGTCAGCTGGAGCGGCATGCGTTCTTGGCGCAAGGAGGATGCTCCAACACTTTAACCGGCGCGCGATCCTTCCTTGAAACCGGTCCCGGTTTTTGGGGGCCGTGCGCTTTCGTGGAGGAGGAACCCAATGAACAGACGTGAATTCCTGATGACGTCCGTGGCCGCGGGCGCCATGATGCTGGCCGCACGCTCGGCTTTCGCCGAGGACAAGCTCACCATTCTCGGCTCTGTGCCCAGTCTGGGCTTTCCGTTCTTCGTGCACATGCTGAACGAGATCAAGGCCGAAGCGCAGGCGCAAGGCGTCAATCTGACCGAGAGCGACGGCCAGAATTCGGCCACCAAGCAGACCGCCGACATCGAGGCGGCCCTGGTGCAGAAGGTCAACGCCATCGTGATCTCGCCGCTCGACGTCAACGCGCTGGCGCCGGCGATCGAGGAAGCGGTCAAGGCCGGCGTTCCCGTGGTGACGATCGACCGCCGCGTCGACGGCGTGGAAGGCATCCTCGCCCATGTCGGCGCCGACAACGTCAAGGGCGGCGAGGCCGAGGCGCAGGCCGTGGTGGCGGCATTCCCCAATGGCGCCAAGCTGTTCCACCTGCAGGGCCAGCCTGGCGCGGGTCCCGCGATCGACCGCAACAAGGGCGTGCACAATGTGCTCGATCCGGTGAAGGACAAATACCAGATCATTTATGAGCAGACCGCCAACTTCGCCCGCGCCGAGGCGTTGTCGGTGACGGAAGCCGGCCTTGCCGCCAACGGCAAGCCGGACGCCATCATCTGCGCTAATGACGACATGGCGCTGGGCGCGCTCGAAGCCTGCGCCGCGCGCAACTTCACCGACGTCAAGATCTACGGCTTCGACGCGCTGCCGGAAGCGCTGGTTGCCGTGCGCGACGGCAAGCTCGCCGGCACGGTCGAACAGTTCCCCGGCAAACAGTCCCGCACCGCCGTGCAGATCGCGGTCGCCTATGCCAAGGACAAGACCGAGCCGAAGGAGAAGCTGGTGCTGTTGACGCCCATCGTCATCGGCAAGGATAATTTGGACAAGGCCGAGAGGTTGAGCGAGACGAAGTAGGGCTGATTGGCAAGGCAGGCGGGGCATCGCCCCCCTCTGCCCTGCCGGGCATCTCCCCCTCAAGGGGGGAGATCGGCCCTATGTTTGGCTTTCGCCAATTTTAATGCCGCAGGAGAAGGCGACGACAGCGATGCTGCCAATCTCCCCCCTTGAGGGGGAGATGTCCGGCAGGACAGAGGGGGGCGTTCAAGCGCTGACGGAGCCCGGATGAACTCCACTAAGGAAACAACCCTTGCCAGCTGAAGCCGCACCCGTCCTGCTTGCCGTCGAAGGCGTCACCAAGCATTTCGCCGGCGTCACCGCGCTCAGCGACGTCTCGCTCGATGTCCGCTCTGGCGAAATCCTCGGCCTGCTCGGCGAGAACGGCGCCGGTAAGTCAACATTGCTCAAGATCCTGTCGGGCGTCATGCCGCCTTCCGGCGGCCGCATCATTTTCGACGGCGCCGAATACACCCCGTCCAGCCCGCAGGACGCCAAGCGGCTCGGCATCGTCACCATCTACCAGGAACTCAGCCTGATCCCGACGCTGACGGTGGCGGAGAACATCTTCATCGGGCGCGCGCCGACCGGGCCGCTCGGCCTGGTGAGCTGGCGCAGGATGGAACAGGAGTCCCGCGCCATCATCGCCCGCGTCGGCCTCACCATCGACCCGTTGACGCCGGTCTCGGCGCTGTCGGTGGCCGAACAGCAACTGGTCGAGATCGCGCGTGCGCTGTCGCTCAAAAGCCGGCTGATCATAATGGACGAGCCGACCTCGGCATTGACAGAGACCGAGGTGCAGCGGTTGCTGTCGATCATGGACCGGCTGCGCAAGGACCATGTCGCGATCATGTTCGTCACCCACCGGCTGGAGGAGGCATCCGCCATCTGCGACCGCATGACGGTGCTGCGCGACGGCCGGCTGGCGGGGCATCTCGACCGTCAGGGCGGGCCGATCCAGCTGCCCGCCATCATCGAAAAGATGGTCGGCCGCGCCGCCTCCGAACTTTACGCCAGGCCCGCGCAGCGCGCGGTGGCCGGCGATGTGGTGCTTTCGGTGCGTGGCCTTCGGACCGTGCGCGACCCCGAGGCGCCGCATGCCATCGTGCTCGACGGCGTCGACATCGACCTCAAGGAGGGCGAAATCCTCGGCGTTGCCGGTCTCGTCGGCTCGGGCCGCACGGAGCTTGCCCGCGCCATTTTCGGTGCCGACCGGATCGCGGCGGGAACGATCACGCTCGACGGCAAGCCGATCGCGCCTGCTTCGCCGGCCGACGCCATCAAGCTCGGCATCGGCCTGGTGCCGGAGGACCGCAAGCACCAGGCGATCTTCGCCGCGCTCGGCATCCTGCCGAATTTCTCCGTCGCCTCGCTCGGCCGCTTCAGCACCGGTTTTGGGTTCATGGCCGAGCGGCGCGAGCGCGACGCGCTGTCGGGTTTCAGGAAGATGCTGTCGATCCGCATGGCGTCGGCCGAGCAGGCGATCGAGGGCCTGTCGGGCGGCAATCAGCAGAAGGTGATCCTGGCGCGCTGGCTGGCGCGCGATCCCAAGGTGCTGATCGTCGACGAGCCGACGCGCGGCGTCGATGTCGGCGCCAAGGCAGAGGTCCACCAGATCCTTGTGCAACTGGCGGCGCGCGGCATAGCGGTGATGATGATCTCGTCCGAACTGCCCGAGGTGCTGGCGGTGTCGGACCGCATCGTCACCATGCGCCGGGGCCGCATCACCGGCGAGATGCCGGGCGTCGAGGCGAACGAGGAAAAACTGATGGAACTGATGGCGCTCGACAGGCGGGAAACGCCGCCACAGGATGCGGAGGGGCAGGCACGATGAGCATGGCCGAGGACCAGAACCAGCGAGGCGGCGCGACGCTCGCAAAGCTTTTGATGAGCTTCGGGCCGCTGCTGTTCCTGGCGGCGCTGGTCGTCGTCTTCACCGTGCTGAAGCCGAGCTTCATCGACCCGATCAACCTGTTCAACATCACGCGCCAGATCTCGATCACCGGGCTGATCGCGCTCGGCATGACCTTCGTCATCCTCACCGCCGGCATCGATCTTTCGGTCGGCTCGCTGCTCGCCTTCTGCGGCATGGTGGCGGCGGTCGTGGCCAAGGGCGGCACCGCCAACACGCTGTCGCTGTCGACGTCGGGCACGCAGGGTTTTGGCTGGTTCGCGGCACTGCTGGCCGCCGTCGTGGTGGGTGCGCTCGCCGGCGGCGTACAGGGGCTCGCCATCACAAGGCTGAAAGTGCCGCCCTTCGTCGTCACGCTGGGTGGGCTGACGGTGTTTCGCGGGCTGACGCTGACCATCTCCAATGGCGGCCCGATCTCGGGCTTCGACGCCTCGATGCGCTGGTTCGGCACCGGCCTGATCGGCCCGGTGCCCGTGCCGGCGCTGATCTTCGCCTTCGCCGCCATCCTGTGCCACATCGTGCTGCGCTACACGCGCTATGGCCGCGCCGTCTACGCCGTCGGCGGCAATGCGGAAGCCGCGCGGCTGTCTGGCCTGCGCGTCGACCGCATTCTGGTCTCGGTCTATGTCATCGTCGGCTTCTTCGCCGGGCTCGCCGCCTTCGTCTTGTCGGCGCGGCTGAATTCTTCCGAGGCTGTCGCCGGCATCGGCTACGAGCTGACGGTGATCTCCGCCGTCGTCATCGGCGGCACCTCGCTGTTCGGCGGCATCGGCTCGGTCGGCGGCACGGTGGTGGGCGCTGCCCTGATCGGCGTGCTGCAGAACGGGCTGCAGTTCAACAACGTCTCGTCCTACACGCAAAGCATCGTCATCGGGCTGATCCTGATCCTGGCAGTGGCGTTCGACCGGTGGCTGAAGTCAAGGGTGAGGCGGTAGGTCGCAAGGTCGGGGGGGCCTCGCATCAGCCGGAAATCATTTCAACCCGGCAACTTCTCCTCGATGATCCGCGTCGAGCCCGGCACCAACTGTCCGGCATGGTCGAAGCGCAGCACCACCACCCAGTTGAAGACATCGCGCGGCCATTTGCCGTTCGGCAGCAGCGCGTTGGGGTAGACGCCGAAGGCCTTGATCAACTTGCTCAACTGGCCGTGATGCCAGGCGATCAGGATCGACTTGCCGTGCGTTTCGCTGGCCAGCGCGGCGACCAGGCCCTTGACGTCCTTGTCGGCGAAGCGCTGGTCGATCGGCAGTTTCAGGGCTTGCGCGAGCGGCGTCAGCGTCAGCCGTTCACGCGCGCTGTTTTTGGAATCGGCGCTGGCCACCAGCATATCGGGCCGGAGCGGCGTGCCATCGAGCATGAAGGGTTGGAAATAGGCGACATAGGCCTGCGCACGGGCCTCGCCCGCCGGCGACAGGCCGGTGCCGCTGTCGGGCTTCTCGCCATGGCGCACGATCAGCACGGTGGCGTCGGCAAGCCCCGATGGGGTGTCGCCGGCGGCATGGGCGGACAAAGCGAGTGCCATCATCCAGGCGGCTACAAGAACAAGGCGTTTCATGGCGGGTCCTTCCAGCGCTTTTCGAGGCATCAATCAGCGCATCATTCCGACGGAAAGAGGGCCGCCGGCATGCGCGGCGGCATGGTCGCGAGCAGCGGATGCGCGGATGGTTCCCGCCCGGTTGCAAAACATCGGCGCCTTGCTAGAAAGGCCGGGGCGGGTGGCGTCATGAGGGGTGCTCATGGTTGCCGACATCATCAGGCCGATCAGCTTGAGCTTTTCGCTGCTGCGGCGGTTCTGGCCGCAGTTCGTGGCGCTGGTGCTGGCCGGGGTGCTGGCCGGCGATCTGCTGATGCAACTGGCGGCGAAGGTGGCACTCGCCAATCATTTCGCCGAGCTTGCCATGCTCACCCTGGTGGCGATGGCGCAATTGGGGGTGACGGTGGCGATGTTCCATGTGTTGCGGCCGGGCCTGCCCAATGTGCTGGCCGCGCAGCGCGGCGCGGACAAGGTCGCGGCCGCCGGCAAGCAGGCTGGCGATACCGCCCGGCGCGGCTCGCGGCTGGTGCGCATGATCACCATCGCGCTGCTGCCATTCTTCGCCTATTACGCGGCCTGGGGTTCCTCGGCGACATCGTGCGGCAATATTCGCGCGAGACGCTCGACCAAGCCGATTTCGGCCAGAGCGCCAATGTGCTCGACGTGCTCGATTCAGGCCGCTTCGAGCGCCCACAGGCGATGGCCGTAGCGGCGGAAGAAGCGGGCCATGAGAAGCTGCCGCCTTGCCCTGGCGAGATCGGGCAGGCGCCGTTCCTGGCGCCAGCGCGGCATGTTGCGCCAGCCGGCGATGAAGCGGGTGGCCTCCTCGACGGCTTCGTGCGCCGACAGCGCCGGGCCGATCGCGGCAAGGAACAACAGCTCCGACTGTTTCAGATCGTCGACGACGGCCTTGCGGCTGAAATGGTCGAGACGGGCCTGCGCGATGCCGTTGCGGCGGATCGCATCGAAGGCCTCCAGCAATACTGGACTGTCGCCGGTATAACCGCAGGCGCGGGCGAAATCGGCGGCATCCATTCTTGCTCCCGGATCATGCGCGTGCAATTCCGCGCCGACTCACATTTGCAAGAATTATATAAGCATAACTCAAACAGACATAAAAGAGAGACTTTTGGAGGTGTTTGAAAACCGCGACTCGACTCCCGCTTCAAAACACGGGAAGATAGGAACAAATCAGAAACAAAAGGACAGGGGATGATGGCGTTGCCAGGCAGGGAAGCAGTGATCGCGCAGGTCGCCTCGCTGGCGGTCGAGTGCGCCGATTGCGGCCGCAACAGGTGGTGGCGGCCCGATCAGCTGAAGCGCTTCGGGGTGAACGGCAACACGCCGCTGGCCGCCTTGTCGGGCAGGATCGTGTGCTCGGCCTGCCGCGCCGACGGGCTGCCAGGCACGGCGATCTCCATCCAGGCCGCCTTCATCGACGAGCGCCAGCGCGTGCGCAACGAAGCGCGCATGCTGAGCGACCGGGACGTGCCGCTGGAAGGGGCGAGGCGGGCTTGAGGAGCGCTGTTTCTTCCTTCTCCCCTTGTGGGAGAAGGGAAGTGCGCCGCTAATACCCCAGCAGTTCCTTCAGCGGGATGACACGCCAGACCTGCTTGATGGCGTAGCGGTTGAAGGTCAGCGTCCTGGGCGGATTGTATTGTTCGACCACCAGTTCGCCCGCGGTGCGCCGGACCAGTTTCTTGATGAAGGCCTTGCCGTTCTTCTCGTTCTCTTCGGGAAAGGTCTCGATCACCACGTGGTCGCCCGGCACCGCGTCGCGGCCGCCGCAATAGATCATGTCGCCGGGTTCATAGCGCGGCACCATGGAATCCGAGAGCACATGCAGCGCGAACACTTTCGGCAGGTTGCGCACGCCTGGCGGACGCTGGACATATCCCGCCGGCTCGCCGTTGAAGGTGAAGTCGCCGTCATCGCCGCCGACGGCGGCGCCAAGCACCGGAATATCCATAGCCCCGGCCGGCAGCGGGCCGGCATCGGTGACGATCTCGGCGTCCGCCACCGGCCCGGCATCGTCGAGGAAGACGACCTGCCCCTGGCCGAGCGCCACGGGGTCGACGCGCAGGAAGGCGGCGGTCTTCAACAGGTTCTCGGTCTTGGGCAGGTTGCGCCCGGTTTCCCAATTGCCGACGGCGGCGACATCGGTGTCGTTGTGCTCGGCGATGTGGCGCATGACCAGGCCGCGCTGCTTGCGGGCCTGGCGGATCGCGGCTCCGACCCTGATCGACAGTTGCGTTTTCACCATGGCCTCATGTGATCGACAAGTCCTGCTTTCGTCCATGAAAGAATGGCTTGCATCATTTTTCGAGTTATGCTTATATCAACCCATGCAAAAGCTCAACCCCCTCCTCAGAGTCGACAGCGCCTCCAGCCCGGCCTTGCCGGTCCGCGCTTTCCCTTCCGACCCGGCCGCCTCCTCCCCGGCCGGGGCGAAGCGCGAAGCCGATTGCCTTGACGCATCGGCCTCGCGTCCGGTCCGCCCTTCCGCGGCGGCCGGAACGGCCGGAGCCGCCGCTCCCCGCGGCTCCGGCCCCCCATTCGACCCGGCCATGGGTTGTTCCCTGATCGGCACGCGGACCGGTGTCCTGTACCAGCCGAAGACGGGCAGGGCGATTTCCGCCGGCGATAGGGACATGGCGCTTGCCGCGCCCGTCGGCCGGCCGGGCTGAGAGCAGGCCCCTCCACAGGCAAAATCCCACCGGCCGACAGGCCGGACCACGGCCGACGGCGCCCATGGCGGCTGTGGGCAAACCCCGACGGCTTGCCTGCGGCGCCGTCCACGGCGGCCGCTGGCCGCGCAATGGAGACGGACATGGCAAGCTACAGCGACAGTGAATTGCAGGCCATCGCCGCCTGGCTGAAGGACGGGCTTTCGGCCTCGCGCATCGCGGCCGGGTTCAGCCAGCAGCGTGGCTCGCCCGTATCGCGCAACGCCATTATCGGCATCGTCCACCGCAACGCCATGCTGGGCGCGATCGGCTTTGCCAATGGCAAGGGCCTGCCGGCGGCGGTGGCCGTGGCTGCGCGCCACGCCGCCACGGCGGAACGCAAAGCCGCGGCCAAGACACCGGCTCCGGCCCCACCAGCGGCGGCGAGCAAACCGGCCACACAGCTCAAGCGGGATCCTTCGCCGGCCCGGCCACGGCTTTTCCATCGCGAGGCGGGCTTGCTGGTCGCCGACGGGCAAACCTATCGTTTCAAGGTGCCGGTCCGGCCGCGCGCTCCCATCGGTCGGCAGCCGCATGGCGTGGCCATGCGCTTTATCGACTGTCTGTTCAACCGCTGCCGCGCGCCGCTCGACCTGACGCTGGAGGACGATCCTCAAAATGATGCGCCCGGCGGGCGGCCCGGCCAGGAGATGCTGTGCTGCGGCATGCGCACAAGGGGGATGAAAAGCTACTGCACCTACCATCAGGCGCGCTTCCAACGCCGGGTCTGAAATGAGAGCTTGCCTTCTCCCCGTCTCTATACGGGAGAAGGTGCCGGCAGGCGGATGAGGGGCAGCGCCGACATGACGGAATTGGAGCTTCAGCGGACGCCAACCTGTGGAAACGCTTGTTCTGCCGTCATTGCCCTATCGGGCATGCTCCCCGTTCATGGGGAGAAGGACGCTCCGCGAAATATTGGGAGAATTGCCTTGAACCGCTATCGCGCGGCACCGCTATTTCGGCATCTGACGGCCTTGCTTGGGCAGGCGGCTCTGCACCGTCCTTGCCTCCAGCGCCACCCCAGGGCCGCCTCCGGCAACCAGGATGCCGGTAACGCGGGCGAAGCCGGTGAAGACCTTTATCGCGTCGGATTGCGAGATCTGCGCGGCGATGGCCGCGCTGCAGGCGTTGAGGGCGCTGCGGTAGACGTGACCCCGCCGCTCGATCGGCCAACGCTGCAGGAAATCGGCGGCGTCGCTGACGGTCTCGATTTCCTCGACATGCCCGTCCAGGCACACTTTGAGCGGCACTCCGGTTTTCATCGTACCCACGGCGTTCACCTTCGGTCTGTCGTCAGAGCGCGCGGCTTTCAAGCCGACGCTCATAAACGCACGAGGCCGGCAGGCGGTTGCATCGCCGCCGCGCCCGACTCAGGGACCGGCCGCGGCGTCGAGCCAATCATGCGCGCGGCTGCGTGGCCTGCTCACCAATATGCCCTGCTGTCTGGCCGCCTCGCGGAAGGCCTCGAAGGCGGGGCGCGGACAGCACGTGCCCTCGACGGCGAGCCGGACGAGCCGTGCGGCCTCGAGATAGCCCGATGCGGTCTTGTCGGGCCATTGCTGATGAAGCGCCGTCGCCGCGTCGGCCACCGAGCCGACCAGCATGGTCTTGTTGTCGCAAAAGCGCAGGGTCACCGGCATGAAGGCCGTCATCGGCGGTCCTCTCCTTGGTTTGGACGCGTCACAACGTCCGGGCCGGGGACTGGTTCCATGAGCGCGAGCGCAAGCACGGCGTGGAGCGCGGCATGAGCGAACGGCCCTTCATGCAGCTCTACGTCTCCGATTTCGTCGGCGACACGCTGCAGCTCTCGACCGAGCAGATCGGCGCCTACATGCTGCTTTTGATGGCAATGTGGAATGCCGGCGGGAGCCTGCCCGACGACGAGGCCAGGCTGGCGCGCGTGGCGCGCCTGCCCTTGAAACGATGGCGGGCGATCAGCGCCGATCTGTTGGCCTTCTTCGAGCGCGAGGGCGGCCAGGTCGGCCACAAGAGGCTAACCAAGGAGCTGCGCAAGGCGCTGCTCAAGAGCGAGGCGAGGGCGGCCGCCGGCGCGCGTGGCGGGGCCGCCACCGCCTTGAAAACAAAGGCGCATATCGCGGCAAATGCCGATTTTTTGGCGCGGCATTCTCCAGACACCAGAAACCAGATGGAAAAAGCTTCCGCTTTTTCAGCGCGCGGGGCGCGCGAAAGCGTGGGGATTTCGATGCGGGAAAGCGGTGAGGGTGCTTCGGGCTCGCACCGCCCGAGCCGGCCCAGAAAACCACCGGGCTGGATCAGGCCGAGAACCCATGGCGACGCCGCCAACACCATCATCAAGGAGCTCCGCGCACATGACCACGGCCGAACTGCAGCAGGCGACGAAGGCGCTGGCGGCACTCTTCTCCTGCTTCCCGCAATCCGCGCTGACTGACGTCGAGATGCAGATGCGCGGCTATCTCGGCGCCGTCAGGGATGCCGAACTGGGTGATCTGCAGGCCGCCATCCAGCGCTTCGTGCGCGGCGAGGTGAGGAGCGGCAACGCCCAGTTCTGCCCTTCGAGCGCGCAGCTCTGCATCGAAGTGCGCGAGCGGCGGGTGATGCGCGAACTGCTGGCGCGGCGGAGTGGGCAAGCGGCGGCAAAACAGTTGACGGGATGATCATCTCCGCCAGCCTTTCCAACAAAACGTCACACCCCAAACCCGAGAGGAGCCACCCCATGCCCAAAAAAGCCAGACCCGCCAAAGCGCAGGCGCCGAAACTGCCGAAGGGCGAGGCCGAGCAGGTGCGCATCCGCCGCGAGGTCGGGCATGATTTCGCGCTGAGAAACGACGCCTTCGGCCGCAAGCGGCTGACATCGGGCACGGCCGAGGCGCGGCGCGTCTACGAAGTGTCGAATGACGGCCACACCTCCACCGGCGGCATCGTGCGGGTGCGCAATGTCGATCCGCTCGTCGGCATCACCTCGCTGTCGCGCCAGCAGCGCGAGGCCGGCCTGCGCTACCGCGAGCATTTCCGGTGCAGCCAGCAGGCCGACATCAAGCCGATGCGCTGGACCGAGCGCGTGGACGGCGGCCGCACCGGCGGCATCGCCGACAGCGTGCTCAACGCCGGCCGCGCCCACGCCGCCGCGACACGGGCGCTCGGCCATTGGGACGTGGCGACGGTCGTGCGGAAGGTCGTGTGCTTGGAACAGCCGGTGAAGACCGTGGCCGAGCAGAATGGCGAAGGCCGCGACGTGGTGACGAAGCTCTTGAAGGTCGGGCTGGACCTGCTGGCGGTGCACTACGGGATGATGATGGGGCGGTGAGGCCACCCAGCCGGCGATGCCAGCGTAGCGCCGGTGCATTCCGGTCTGAAGTGGTCATGTTTGATCCGGCCGGCCGATGCCGGCCGGATCAATCCTGAGGTTAAAAGCGGCAGACGCGCACTCTTTCGATGACGCGGTGGTGATGGCGCCAGTGCTTCACCAATTCGGTGTGGCAGCGGCGATGGTGCATGCCGTAATAGCGCGGGCGGTAGCCGTCGTCGCTGTAGCGGTAGTGGCGGCGGCCGTAATAGGAGCCGTCGTCGGAATAATGGCGGTAATAGTCGCGATGTCTGGGAACGTAGTAATCGTCATCATAGCCGTTCCCGATGCCAAGCGTGATGCTGGCGGCATTTGCGGGGGCGATCACGGACACCGCCGAGACGACCGCGATCACGGATGCGAGCAAGAGCTTTTTCATGACAACCTCCTCCTTAAGGTATGTCTAATAAACGTCGCGGCGGCGGCCCTGTTCCCATAAAAATTGGCGGATCGATGGTTCGAGCCACGCGCCGTGACGGCAAAGCGCCTGTCCATGGCGGTGCATGGCCGCACGTGTCAGCATGGTGAGGCGCGTTTTGAACCTTGGTCGCCGCCATCCATTCCCCCTGTACACAAACAGCAAGGGAGAATGGACCATGCATATCATTCTTGGCGGCACCGGGCATGTCGGCTCGGCGGCCACGGCGGCGCTGCTGCGCCAGGGCGAGGCGGTGACGGTGGTGACGCGCGACGAGGCCAAGGCGGCGCCTCTGGCCGCCCAGGGCGCCGAGGTGGCGGTGGCTGACGTGCTCGACGTCGAGGCGCTGCGTGGCGTGTTCAGGCGCGGCAGGCGGGCGTTCCTGCTCAATCCGCCGGCTGACCCCTCGACCGACACGGATGCCGAGGAGCGCAGGACCGTGGCGGCGATCATCGCCGCGCTGGACGGTTCGGGGCTGGAGAAGGTGGTCGCGGAATCGGCCTATGGCGCGCATGCCGGCGAGCGGGCCGGCGACCTCACCGTCCTGCATGGGCTGGAAGAGAAGCTGCATCGTCAACCCATTCCGGCCAGCATCATCCGCGCGGCCTATTACATGAGCAATTGGGACGCCTCGCTGGAGACAGCCCGGCGTGACGGCGTGGTCAACACGCTTTTGCCGGCGGATTTCGAACTGCCCATGGTGGCGCCCCGCGACCTCGGCGAGGCGGCGGCGCGCCTGCTGATGGAGCCGGTGGAAAAGAACGGCCTGCATCACGTCGAGGGGCCGTCGCGCTACACGGCGAGGGATGTCGCCGCCACCTTTGGCGAGGCGCTCGGCAAGCAGGTGAGCGTGGTCTCGGCGCCCCGCGAACATTGGGTGGAGGCGTTCGAGGAGATGGGGTTTTCACCGCAAGCCGCGCAATCCTACGCGCGCATGACGGAGGTGACGGTTGATGACACCTATGATCCGCCGACCAGGCCGGAGCGCGGGAAGGTGACGCTGGAGCGCTATGTGGCTGATTTGGCTGGGTCAGGCTGAGTGGATAAGGAGGAACGCCGCGCTGCCCCTCATCCGCCTTCCGGCACCTTCTCCCCGTGAACGGGGAGAAGGGAGCCAAGCCTTTCTGGAAACAGCGCCTTTTCCAGCGGTTCTTCTAGCGTTTCGGCAAACGCCGTCGCCAGATGGTGCCGGTCGCGGAAGGCGAGCTTGCCGCCGATGAAGACGTGGCAGGTGGCGCTGTCGCAGAAGCGGTCGGTGAGGTCGACATAGAGCGTGCCGGGCACGCTTTGCACCACGGCGCGCTCTTGCGCCGCCGCGCCGTCATTGGCGGCCTGCGCCCGCGGCGTGTCGCACCGCGAGGGCGCCTCGCGCCACCACAGCGCGCGGGCGACGCAGGCATCGGCAAAGCTGCCGCCGATCGGCGTGTCGCGGATGACGGCGGTCGCGACGCCGGCCTGGCTGAAGGCCTCCAAGGTGGAGCGCAGGCCGGCCTGCCATCGCGCGGTCTCGGCGGTGCGGCCGGCGGCGGTCATGTCGCGCGTCAGATTGCCGATCGAGAATTCCGAGATCACCACCAGGCGCGGCTTCTCGCGGATGATGTCGGCTATCGCCTGTTCGCGCCAGGCGTCGCATTCGGTGTAGTCGCGCTTGAGCACGGCGCTGAAGGTCGACAGTCGCGAGGCGCGGCATGACGACTTCAGATAGGTGACCACCTTGGTGTCGTTGCGCCGGGCCGCCGCGACCAGCGGCGTCGACCAGTGGTCGGCATGCGAATCGCCGAACAGCACGATGGTGTTGGCGGCATCGGCCGGCCCGAAGGTGCAGGGTTTCGGCTTCACCGTCTGGAAGTCGAGCAGGCAGTTCGCGTCGGTGGCGCGCGCGAGGGAAGGCTGTTCGGCGGCCTCTTCGATGCCGCGCTGGGTGGGGTCGATGCTGCGCGTGGCCAGATGCGCGTTGGCGTAGGCGGCCGCCACGCCGGCGCCTGTCAGCACGAGGGCGGGGGCCAGCACAAGCCCGGGGAAAAGCCGGAGCGGTCTTGCGTCCGGACCGGCGTTGAGGCGAAAGGCTTTCGCGGCCGCCGCCAGCCAGTCGCCGCGCCGCGCCGGATTTTCGATCAGCCGATAGGTGAGCGCCGACAGAACCAGCGCCAGCACGGCGCAGCCGAGGCGCTGCGCCACGCCGAAATCCGGCTGCAGCATTCCGGCATAGACGATGACCGGCCAGTGCCAGAGATAGAGCGAATAGGAGAGCGTGCCGACCCACTGCAAGGGCGCCAGCGAAAGCAGGGCGGCGGGCGCCAGGGCCTGCCAGCGCCCTACGCCCGGGGCGTCGCCCTGCTCGCCGGCACCGCTCAAGAGCACCAGCACGGTGCCGACAACCGGCAGCAGCGCGTACCAGCCGGGGAAGGGCAGGTCTTCGCTCAAGGTGAGGTAGGCTGTCGCGATCAGCGCCAGGCCGAGCCACCCCTGTGCCGCCCGCAGCCAGGATCGGTGATGCCAGAGCGCCGGCGAGACGAATGTCGCCAGGCCACCGGCGGCGAACTCCCAGGCGCGCAGCGGCGAGAAGTAGAAAGCCCAGGCCGGCGCCAGGCTGGTGAGCCAGAGGCAAGCGGCGAAGGAGGCGAGGCCGACGATGCCGATTACCGCCACGGTCATGCGCCGGCCCGGCCGCAGCCAGGCGGCCAGGACAAGCAGCGCCGGCCAGACGAGATAAAACTGCTCCTCCACCGACAGCGACCAGAAATGGATGAAGGGGTTGCTCAAGGCGTCGGCGGCGAAATAGTCGAACGACCAGCGCAGCAGCCACAGATTGATGGCGTAGGCCGCCGCATACATGGCGCCGCGCGAATAGAGCGCCTGTTCCTGCGGCGCCATGATGAGGCTGCCGACGGCAAGCGTGGCCAGGATGACGAAGATCGCGGCCGGCAGCAGGCGCCGTGCGCGCCTGGCATAGAAGCGCCAGAGGTCGAGCCGGCCGGTCTCGGCGATCTCCCGCATCAGATGCGTCGTGATCAGCCAGCCGGAAATGACGAAGAAGATGTCGACGCCGGCAAAGCCGCCCGGCAGCGCCGTGAGGCCGAAATGGTAGGCGACGACGCCGCCAACCGCCAGCGCGCGCAAGCCCTGTATGTCAGGCCGAAACGATGCCGCCACGAGGTCTCCTTGGTGCAAGCCCGAAGCCCAGCCCTTGCCGGGATCGTTCGGGAAGGTCGCTACCGCAATGCAACAAGTTTCTTATCGCAATGCAACATGTTTTTCGCAGTGCAACATGGCCAGAAAAAGGACGGCCGGTGGGAAGGGGTATCGCCTGGGTGCCGATGGATCCGGCTTTACCCGCCGTCGACACAAGCGCCGCGCGGCCTCCCAGGAGCGAAGCCGGCACGCCGCATCAGCCTTTCCGGGGGCGAAACCGGCGAACATGATCAAACGGGCGACAAGTCGGGACGGTGGCAGTCACAAAAAGACAGCCCCGCGAACGGGGCTGTCTCCAGGGCAGTGGCGGGTTATCAGCTGCCGCCGTTCAGCTTTACGCTGCTGCAGAATTCCGGATGGGTGTTGGTGGGGTTTGCGTTCTTGGCCTCGTCGGCGCAGGCGGTCTTCATCGCCGTCTGGTCCTCGGGCGTCAGCGCCTTCCAGGCTTTCACGAAGTCGTCATTGCCGACCATCGTCTTCATGCCGGAGTCCGTGTAGAACGGCTTCATCTTGGCAGGATCGTCGAGGGCGGACGTTCCCGTGCTGCCTCCCGCGAGAGCCGAACCGGCGGCCATTGAAAGCGCCATCGCGCCAAGACAGATCATCTTGATGTTCATGATTGGGTCCTTCCCTGTTGCTTTGTGACCGTCGAAGCAACGATCAAGCTTTCTAACGAAACAGTTTGCCCGAAAGTTCCGGATTTTCAGGCCAAAATTCCCCGAATAGGACAAAATAGCGTTTAAACCTTCGCCGGATCTGAAAGCAACGCGGTTCTGTCCTGCATCTACTGGTTTCAGCCCAGCCCCTCCCGCCGCCGGCGCCTGCGCGGGCTTCTGTGTGTCGGCCAGGCTTCTGGCCGCCTGGACAACTTCTCGATTCGTCGATGGTTCCCGGGCGACCGACGGCCTCGGGCGAGCATAAAAAAACCGCCGGCAAGAGGCCGGCGGGCATTGAATGGAGGGTCTTGCTATCGCCTTGGCGATCACGCAGCAACGAGGGCGGCTTGCGGAAAGTTTCAGGCTCTCGCCGTCTGTTGCTTCGGGCTCAGCCGGCTGGTGCGCGGCGACCCTGTTGGATCAGCGACCGGGCCGCGTCCGCTCCTACCGCCAGGATGCGATCCGACAGGTCCGGCCCTTCCACGGCGCGGGCCAATTGAAGCGCGCCGATGAGTGTCGCGAAGATGCCGAATGCCACGCCTTCGGGGTCGCTCGTATCGGGCGGGAGGGCGGCCGCCACCTGCCGCACTAGGATCATCAGGCGCTCGGTATAGAGTTGCCGCGTTTCGGGCTGCTGCCGCGCGATTTCCGGCAACAGCGCGGCGGAAGCGCAGCCCGTGCCCGGATTGTCGCGGTGCTCCGGCGACAGGTAGGCGTCCATGGCCTTTTCCAGGCCGCCGGAGGCCAGCGCCTCCGCGATCTGCCCGGACTGGCCCTCCAGTGCCGCCGCCACGCATTCCCGTACCAGCGCCGCCTTGGAGGGAAAGTGCGGATAGAAGGCGCCGTTGGTCAGCCCGGCGTCGCTCATGATGCTTGCCAGTCCGGAGGCGGCGATGCCGTCGCCGCGGAACCGCTCGGTGGCGACCTCCATGATCCGGCCGCGCGATGCGTCCTTCCGGCCCTTTTCGTAGCGCATGTCCTTGCTTTCCCACACCACTATTGCGTTATGATCATAATCTGATATTACGATCATAATTCAATCTGTCGCGGAAAGCTAGCCCGAGGGGCTCTGGAGCATCAAATGAAACGCACTCCGGAAAGATCGCGATCGTGAGAGAGCGAGTGCGATGAAAGCCTTTGTCGTCGACAAATATCAGAAGAAGGGCGCGCTGCGGCTCGCCGAAATGCCCGTGCCCGAGCCGGGGGACAATGACGTTCTGGTCGAAATCCACGCCGCCGGCGTGAACGTTCTGGATTCCAAGCTCCGGGACGGGGAGTTCAAACTGATAGTGCCGTATCGGCCGCCCTTCGTCCTGGGCCACGACGTGGCCGGCGTCGTCGTGCGCGTCGGCTCGAAAGTCCGCAAGTTCAAACCCGGTGACGAAATCCTTGCACGGCCGCGCGATGGCCGGATCGGGACATTCGCCGAATTCATCGCCATCGACGAGGCCGAGATGGCCCTGAAGCCGAAAAACCTCAGCATGGAGGAGGCCGCCTCCATGCCCCTGGTCGGTCTGACCGCCTGGCAGGTGCTGGTCGAAAGGGCGGGCTTACGGAAGGGCCAGAAGGTCTTCATCCAGGCCGGTTCCGGCGGGGTGGGCACGATAGCCATCCAACTGGCGAAGCATCTCGGCGCCACGGTCGCGACGACGGCGAGCGCGGCGAGCATGGACCTGGTGGAAAGTCTCGGCGCCGATATCGTCGTCGACTACCGGAAGGACGATTTCGAGCAGGTGCTGCAAGGCTACGACGTCGTCGTGAACAGCCAGGATGCCAGGACGCTCGAGAAATCGCTGCGCGTGCTTAAACCGGGCGGGAAGCTGATTTCCATTTCCGGTCCGCCGGATCCCGGCTTCGCCAGCAAGCAAGGCCTGAACGTCGTGCTGAAGCTGGTGCTGTGGTTTCTCAGTCTCGGCATACGCCGCAGGGCCGAACGCGCCGGTGTCGACTATTCCTTCCTGTTCATGTGGGCGCAAGGCGATCAGTTGAGCCGGCTCGCGTCGCTTGTCGAAACCGGCATCATACGCCCTGTCATGGACCGGACGTTTGCGTTCGAACAGACCAACGAAGCCCTGGCCTATGTCGAAACCGGGCGCGCCAAGGGCAAGGTGGTCATCAAGGTCAGGTAGGGACAGTCGGGAGCGAGGCCTCGACCTCCTGGAGATAAAAAACCTTGCTCGGCTGCAGGTGGTCGACGCAGAGCTGCGCCAGCACCCAATTGTCGCTGCGCTTCAGCGCCTCGATCATCATCAGATGGTGCTGGCGCGAGATGTCGAGCTTGTCCCGGTCGGCCAGGGAATTGGCCCGCACCGGCAGGCTGAGGCGCATATAGTGCTCGATCGAGGCCACCAGATAGGCATTGCCGCAGGCCGAGAACATGGTCAGGTGGAAGCGGTCATTGGCCTCGTGGATGCCTCTGAGATAACCGGCGTCGACATGGCCGCTGTAGACATGGTGGATCTCGGTCAATTCCGCGATCAACGCCTCGCTCGCCGGCAGGCGGATCATCAGCGCGGCCTGGCGCTGCAGCATCTCGCGTACTTCATAGATCTGGCGCACTTCCTCGGGCGCGAGCCGGCGCACCATGGCGCCCTTGTTGCGCTCGCGCGTGGCGACGCCGAGCCTTTCCAGCTGGTAGAGCGCCTGGCGGATAGTGTGGCGCGAGACCGGGAAACGGGCGAGCAGCACGTCCTCGACCAGGCGCGTGCCGGGCGCCAGCCGGCCGAAGATGATGTCTTCCTCCAGCGCGTGCACGATATCGGCTTCCTTGCCGCCATAGTCGACCGTGTTGAGCATCGCTCTCTCTCGTTGGCCAGGCCAAATCATCCTTGGCGCCGACCACTCTAGCCTTCGCGCGCGAGGCTGGCCACAAGCTGGTCGAGACGCGGGTCGTCGAGGCTGACGACGCCCGACATCCGCATTGCCTGCCGCAGGCCGATCCTGCCGACTTCCTGGCGCATGATGACCTTGATGCAGGCCGGCCCGGCTCCGGTCAGGACGAAGGCCTTGCCGACCAGCACCGGCTCCGAGAAGGGCGCCCATTGCACGGCCATGATCGACGGCTCGGCGGTCTGGCGGCGGTTGATGGCGGCGAAATAGATCCAGTTCAGGCGCGAGATCGCCACGCCATAATGCCAGCCCGGGACACGCGCGCCGCCCTGGCGATGGCCCTCGACCCAGCGGGTCACGCGCCTGAACGTCACCAGCTCGGCCTGCCGCCGCACGAAGGTGACCGAGCGCATCAAAAGGTCAGGGCGATCGGGAACCGCGAAGTAGGTGAAGTAGGCGCCGCCGGCGATGGCGGGGCTGGGGCCGCGCACCATGTTTTCGTAAAGCGTTTCGTGCATTGGCGACAGGGGAGCGTGTTGCGATGCCGCCGCTTCCGGCGCGCGGTACAAGTCGTCCTCGTCGATGCGGAAATAGTCGCAGATCAGTCGCGCCGTGGCCCGGTTGGGCAGGCTCTTGCCTTGCAGGTAGCGTTCGAATTGCGAGCGGTTCATGTTCAATCCGCGGCAAACCGCGCTCACGGACGGATGGCTGCCGACCAGCCGTCTGAGATTCGCGGCTAGATTCCTGCGAATTGGCACGACCCCGCCCCGACGTCCCGACCATATTCAAGCAATTGCTGATATTAGGGCAATGTCGCACAAGATGGGCGCGGCGCGAATGGGACCTTCGGCCAATATCACCTGCGATGGAGCCAATATCACGTGCGATGGAGAAAGGCCCGCCACCGACGCGACTCGTGACGGGCCTTCTGGAGTAGGCCGGGCGTCCCACCGCCCTGGCCTCTTGCAAAACCCGCCGGCGGCGCGATCGTTCCATCACAACGGGAGGCCCACCTCTGGGAGAGGGTATGCCTTGCGGATCGCTATCTATGAATGATCCATTCTATCAAGCCGGTCTCGACCAGATCGCAGCCGGTAAACTCGTGAACGAGGCTTCTGGCCAGATCGCGCCATTGACACTCGGACACCTTCGTTTCCGAGACCAGATCTCGAAACACAGCGCGCAGAATGTCGGCATCGAACGCCGAGACGGCAACAGGAACCGGGTCGGCATCTTCCCAGGCTCGGCTGTCGTCGCGTTGGCGTTGGCGAATCCGTTTCAGAAGCTCGCGCGATTGCGCGATCACGCGCCGGGAATTGTCCATTTCGCGGCGAAAGGCGACGTTCCCAGCAATGGAACGATGTCGTAGCAGGAAGCTGGCTTCGATAGCGGCCTGCGCTATGTCTTTATGGCTTCCGATCATCGCTGCCTCCCGAGTTGCATTTTTTACGCCTTTGAAGGCGCATCTCAAAGGGGATTCAACGTACGATTCGGTACAGACCTCGCCGATGCGGTTCAGCGATGCTCACACCGCCCGGTTGCTCAGTTCCTGTCGGACGGCTTGGAGCGCATCCTCGACACCGTCTCGCGTTCGGCGCGCTTGGAGCGCAACGGCGGCAGGCCCCGATCGATCAGGTCCATGTCTTCCAGCACCATGTCGCCCATGCGCTTGAAGGCGATGTCGAGGGCGCCGGCGCGGTGGGCGGAGCGCAGGAAGCCGGGCAGCGCCCGCACGGGATGGTCGCCCGCCAGCGGCTCCTCGGGAAAGACATCACTGGCGGCAAGGATGTGGCCGCTCTTCACCGCCGCCATCAAAGCCGGGAAATCGACCACGCCGGCACGGCTGAGCAGGATGAAGGCGGCGCCCTTGCGCATCGCGGCGAAAGCGTCGGCGCCCAGAAAGCCCTGGTTCTCGGAGGTCACCGAGGCCACGACGAAGACGAAGTCGCTCGACGACAGCACCGCGTCCAGCGAGGCCGGCTCGACGCCATTTTCCCTCAGGATCGACGGCGGCAGCCAGGGGTCGAACACTTTTGTTCGGGTGCGGAAACCCGACAGCAGGCGGTTGAGCGCGCGCCCGAGATCGCCGAAGCCGATAATGCCGACATCGGCGCCCGAAAGCAGCCGCGCCGTCTGGTTGCCATCGCCGCCCCAGAGCTCCCGACCCTGGCGGAAGGCGAGGTCGGCATCGACGATGCCGCGGGCAAGGTTGAGCGCCATGGCCAGGCCGAGTTCGGCGACCGGCTCGGCGAAGACAAGGCCCGTTGTCACGACATGGATGCCGCGCGCGAACAGGGTTTCATAGGGCATGTTGTCGAGGAGGTTGCTCTCGACATTGAAGACGCAGCGCAGCGCCTTCATGGCCGCAAGCGTTTCGGCCGAGATCGGCGGCTGGCCGACGATGTAGCGCGCTTGCGCCAGCACCTCGGCCGGCAGTTGCGCCACGCCGTCCGCCGTCGTCTCGACAATGCGGTAGTTCGCCTTGAGCCGCGCCAGCTGCGGCGGCGTGAAGATCAGTTCGAGCGTGCGCGGCTCGGGCGCGCTGATGACCAGCGGCAAGGCGGTGTTCGACATGGCAATATCCTCCCGAAGCGGCTCCCAAGGCGCTTTCTCGGGGCCAAATCTATCGCGGATTAAACGATTTACAAGCACGATAAATCGATTTACTCATTTCGGAAGCAGGTCGATACAGGCCGGCCCTCGGGGAGGAGGACAATGGCGCACAGGCAGGCCCAGCAGCGGCGTCCGTCGATCCACGACGTGGCGGAGCGCGCCGGCGTGTCGGCGGCGACCGTCTCCAAGGTGCTGTCCGGCGTCGTCACGGTGAAGCAGGAGAATGCGCGGCGCGTCCTCGATGCCGTAGAACATCTGGGTTACCGGGTCGATCCGCTGGCGTCCGACATGCGCAGGGCAAGGCGCCGCATCATCGGCGCCATCGTGCCGGAATTCGAAAGCGAGTTCTTCGGCCAGATGGTCACCAGGCTGGAGAGCCTTGCCGAAGAGCATGGCTACACGCTGGTGGCCGCCTCGAGCCGTGAATCCGAGGCGCGCGAAAAGGAGATTCTGGCCCGCATGCATGACTGGCGGGTGGCCGGCGTGGTGCTGGCCCCGGTGCGCAACGAGCATGGTCCGGCGGCCGGGTTCATGAAGGCCAACGGCATGACGGGCGTGCTGATCGACCGCGTGCTGTCGGACGCGGTTTTCGACACGGTGTCCGCCGACAGTGCCGCGGCCAGCGCGCAAGTGGCGCGCGAGCTGGCCGGCAGGGGCCATCGCCACATACTGATCGTCGGTCTTGGCGAACAGGCGGCCACCGTGCGCGCCCGTCTCGACGGGTTCCGCGCCGCCGCGCTTGCGCTCGCGCCCGACGCGCGCATCGACGTGGTGCTGGCCGAAAGCGATGTCGAGCCGCTCAGGGCGCGGCTGCGCGACTATTTCGGCGGATGCGAGGAGAAGGGCGAGCGGCCTACGGCGGTTTATTCGCTGTTCCTCAGGGGTACGCTGGTGGCGCTGTCGGAGTTCCGCCGGCGCGGCTGGCGTTGCCCCGACGACATTTCGCTGGTCGGCTTCGACGATGCCGAATGGATGCAGGTGACATGGCCGGCCATCGCCGCCGTGGTGCAGCCGGTGGGCCGCATCGCGGAACACGCCATGGCGGCGCTGTTTGCCAGGATCGAGGGCGGGGAGGGGCCGCCGGCCGCGCGGCTGGAACCGTGCCGGCTCCTGATGCGTGATTCCGTGGGTCCGCCGGCCGGCAATGCGGCGGCGCGGGAAGGGAGAGGTTGAGTTGACGAACGTCTTTGGACTGCACACATTTGCGATTGCCCCGGTCTGGGATCTCGATTTGATCGAGCCCCAGATGGAGCGATTGAAGGGGCTCGGCATCGGGCTGCTGGAAATCCCGCTGCTGCGCCCCGAGGAGATCGACACGGCGCGCACGCGCGCGTTTGCCGAACGCTGGAATGTCGCGCTTATTCCGTCACTTGGCCTGCCGGCCTCACTCGATGTCGTGGCGCGTCCGGACGAGGCGCTGGCCTTTCTCGAACCGGCCTTCGGCGTCTGCGTGGCGGTCGGCAGCGAGGCGCTCGGTGGCGTCACCTACGGCACGATCGGCAAGACTTCGGGCCGCGCGCCGACGGCTGGCGAGATCGACGGCATGTGCCGCTTCCTCGCCCGCGCCGCCAAGGCGGCCGGGGCGCACGGGCTGAAGCTCGGCATCGAGCCCTGCAACCGCTACGAAACGCATCTGATCAATCGCGGTGTCGACGCGGTCGACATCATCGAGCGCGTCGGCGCCGACAACATCTTCATCCATCTCGACACCTATCATATGCATATCGAGGAGGAGAGTTTCGCCGCCGGCTTCAAGGCGGCGGCGCCCTATCTCGGCTATGTCCATGTCTCGGAAGCCAATCGCGGCGTGCCCGGGCGCGGCATGCTCGACTGGGCGGCCTGCATGAAGGCGATCGCCGATATCGGCTATACCGGCGCCATTACGCTCGAAAGCATGAACCATGTCGATGCCGACATCGCCGGCGGCCTGGCGGTGTGGCGCCCGGTGGCCGACAATCCCGACGACGTCATCGGCGTCGGCCTGCCGTTCCTGCGCGAGGCGGCGGCGAAAGCGGGTTTGCGGCTGGGAGCGGTTCGCTGACAGAACTGGACTTCATCTCAAGGGCCACACCTCGACGACGCCATGCGCGACAGCACAGGGGACCTGCGAGACTTTCTCGATGGCGTCGGCAAGGTCAGCAGCTTCGATCACGGCAAATCCGGCGATCGGCAGATCCGACGACATGAACGCACCATCGCGCGTTTCCACTCCCGACGCTTCCGGATTGCGCACCTGTACCGGCGTCCCCGCCCTCCCTATCAGGGCGCCTTCGGAGAGCAACTTCGCGTCCTGTTCGTGAGCGGCATCCCTGATGGGTTGGGGCGTGCGGTCATACCCGGCCCGGTCGCCATATTGGATCGTAACGAACTTTGGCATTGTGAGTTCCTTTCAGGGTTTCGACGTGACGCGGGGTGACGGCTGCCATTCTCGCAACCGCTTCGCGTAGGGGGTCCATGCTCAGGCGATCACCGAGAGCTTCTGTCGCGAGATTTATCGGGGCATCCTGATCGCCGATCCATCGCGCCGACTTTCCAGTTGCGTTTTGCAACTAGTTTGAACGTATCCGAACCGGTTGCATATTGCAAGTGGATTTGAAGCCGATCTTGGAAACCTTGCGGCGGCAGACCTTCGAGATGGTGAAATCTTATCCTGGCAGCCCGTCGAGGCGTTGGTGCCTGGGATTTTCGGCATCTTCGTAGGATCGCCTTGTTCCGCCGACCTCATTGCCGTGCTGGCCTTCGCTGCCGCGTGCCGTGACGCTCAGCAGGCGCCCGCGTCACGACGGCGCTTTGACGCGGCGGGCTTTCGCGGCTTGCCGCTGTCGCTTGCCGTGGACAGCCGCTGCTCGCGAAGGCGGGCGGTCTTTGCGTCACGGGCCAGCCGTTCGGCGTCGAGGATGATCCTCGACTCGCGATCGGCTCTTTCGAGCTTTTGCTTGTCGATCACTCGGGTCACGTCGTTCTCCGGCGCGATGCGATATCCTAGAACCATCCGGATGCGGCAAGGTTCCGCCGGCTCGCGGACGCAATCGCGTCAGGATTGCGCCACGCCTGACCGTCCGGCGCGATGACCGGCCTGCCAGCGGGTCAGTTCGCGCTCGGCCTCGGAAATGGTCACGCTCATCAAGCCGTCAAATTCGGCCATGGCTTCCATATGGCCATGGTCAATGATGGATTTACGAAGAATGCGCATCGCCAGAATAGCATCCTGCAACGCGCGGTCGATATTCTTGACCATGACAGGATCTCCTGCGGGGATAACCTGTCGGCGCGCCGCTTGTTCCGAACGAACGGCACTGGATTTGTTTTTTTCAACCCCGTGGAAAGAAACCGCTGTCTTCGATTGCGAGGAAGATTGGGAGGCGCCTCACGCCATGCCCGGTTGCCGCCGCGATCCCAAATGGCGCACCTTGCGGCCGATGAGCATCAGCCGGCGTGCCGTGTTGTTACGCAGGCGCCGCACGCGCCATTCCAGCCCGTTTTCGGTTGTGATCCGCCTGGCGTAGACACTCACACGCATGCCGGCCTCGTCGGAGGCCACCTTGACCGGATCGTCATAGAAAGCGGCGATCTTGTCGGCCGCCATGCCTGGCGTCTCCAGCCAGCGTGGAATGTGCACGGAGTGGAGCTGATCGATGTCGATCATGACCCGCCCAATGCCGACGCCCGGCGTCGGGCATGTCGTCCAGAACGCGTCGCCGACGAAGACGACCCCGTCGCGGCGGTGGCCTTGCGTCGTGGTCAGGTTGATCTGCCTGACTTCGACGGGACTCGCGACGGCGAAATTGCCGCATTGCGCCGATATTTCCGGCATCAATTCGCAAAGCATCTTCTGCGGGTCGGCCCGAAAATCCCGCGTCCATTGTTCGGCCACGGTGCGATAGACGAACATGTTGGCCCGCATCTTGTCGCCGAGCGGGAAGATGGTGAGATAGGCCACGCGGTCCGCTGCCCGCTTGCCGTAGCAGGTGACGGCTTGGTAGACGCATTCGCGCGGCGCAATGGCGAGGTCGAAACCCATCGACAGCGAATGGGCTTTCGATTGCTCGACGCGCTCGACGCCGATGGCGCGCCGCACCGCTTCGCTGTAGCCGGTGGCGACCACCAGCAGGCGGGCAATGATGACGCTGCCATCGCTCAGCACCAGGCGCTGCCGGTCCGGTCCGGTCGAGACCTCCATGACCTTGCCGACCGTAAGCGGTACCTGCGGGGGAAGGGCATCGCGGAGTCCGTTGATCAGCGCGCCATAGGAAAACGCGTATTCCGGCCTGCGCTCGCGCGCGAACAACTGGCCGAGGCGGAAGACATGAATGTCGTCGAACGGCGTGACGAGACGCATGATCGTTTCGTTGAGGCCGAGCTTCTCGAACAGCCGTATCTGAGCGGTACCGATCTTCTCGGCCCTGAACTCGTCATGATGGACGCGGTGCGGATCGATCAGCGCCACCTTGCGCCCGGCCTTTCCCAGCACCATTGCCAGGGTCGTGCCCGCCATTCCGGCGCCCACGATCGCCACATCGACCTCGGTCGGGACAGCTTCGGCGGCGCTCGCCTCGCTGCCCTTCAAGCTCGTCATCTTTCTGCTCCACAATCTGTGGTGGAAATATCTACCGGACCTTGATCAACCTCAAGCAACCGGCGCGAGTGGCTGGTAGTAACAAGTGTTTAGGTTAACCGCGGTCGCCTCTTTTGTTTCCAGCGCGGCGCGATCGCCGAGCCATCGATGAACTCCAGGCCGCCCGCCTCGTTCAGCGTGTGCAGCTTGCGCCCGCTCCATAGCGGACCAGGGGTTAAGATGGTCTCGACAAGCTGTTCCATGCCATTCAAATCAAGGTGAGTGACGCGTGCGATGCCGAGCGCGGCGCCATAACTCCTGCGGCAATCCTGCACCGGGCGCAGCAACTGGCCGCCGCGTTGCACCATGCGGCCGGCCGGCCGCGCCGAGGCGATGTCGATCAGCACCGGATTTTTGGGATGCGGCGTCCAGGGACCGCGAAAGTCCGGCGCCGACCACAGATGCAGTTCATCGGAGAAGGCGCCGCCACCGTCCCGCACGGTCGCGAACAGCCACCAGCGCCCGCCATGCTCGACCAGGGTGGCGTCGCTGGCGACGATGTCGGAGAGCAGTGTCGCTTCCTTCACCCATCCGCCGGGGAAGGCGGTGGCGCGGTAGAGATCGACCGTGCGGTTGGCGCAGCTTTCGGGTACCATCCAGACCTCGCCGTCACGCTCGAAGACGAAGGGGTAGGAGAGGTGGTAGGGCAGGTCGAGCACCGGCTCCGGGCGGCCGATCGGTCCCGTCGGGCCGAACGGCACGGCCGAGATGATGGCGCGGCCCAGACGATGGATATAGTCCTCGACGAACAGGGTCACCTGTCCCTGGTGGAGGATCGGGAAAGGATCGGCATAGAAGCGGCTGCCGTCGTCGGGAAGTTCCTGCCAACCCGATGCCGGATGGGCGCGCAGGTCGAACAGATCCTTCCCACCGGTTTCGCGCCAGCCGACCTTCCAGTGCGGGGCGTTGTAGCAGAGATGGTAGATTTTCTGGACGATGCGCCGCGCCAGCGCCTTGCCCGCCCTGACGCCGAGCTTGCCGGCCGAGGGCAGTGACGGCGCGGCGCCGCCGTCCAACATCTCAGGCAGGACGGGCAGGGCGCCTCGCGCCGCGCCCGTCACCGCTGCCACGATCAGGCTTGCCGTGCGCGCCAGCATGTCCTGGAAGGCGGCGAGCGCGATGCCGCCATATTCGGTGCCGAGGCGTCCTTCGGCGACGACGGCGCCGTTCTCCTCGATGCTGGCCAGCGGGGTGCGGCCATCGAGGATCGATGCCAGAAGGGCGGCTTCGCCGGCGGCGCCGTCATAGGTCACGCGCCAGACGCGTGTCCCTTCCGGCCGCACGTCACCGCACAGGTCGATCACGAGGTCGGGCACGGCGGGCGGCGGCGTGCTGTAGGAGGCCAGCGCCGACAGCGGCAGGCGCTTGGCCAACCCGTCCGCGGGCAAGCCATGGATGACCGTTTCAAGCTGGAACAGGGCCGCGATGCTGCCTGGGACGCCGCTCCCGCCCGGGCGCGCGTCGACGCGAACCTCGACATCGGCGAGCGCCGCCAGGCGCCGCAGCAGCAGCAGGTGAAAAGCTCGGAGGCAGTCGCTGTCCAGGCGCAGGCTCACCTGCATGTCGCACCCCTAGAATTCTGATGGTCGGTAACCGGCCGGTGTTCGATTTCGGGCATGAGAGGCGGGCGGACGGATGGACTGGAGGGAGAGGTTGCTCCATTTCCATTCGTTTCCCGCTCGCTTGCGCCCTGTCAACATGGCCGTTGCCTTTGCTACGCAAACTTCGTGCCAGAAATCAGAAGAGCTCCCAACATAATTAACAGTGTTTTAACAGTTGGAGTAATAGCTAGGCTGAAGCCGCAATTTAATCTTTTGGGGCACATGGAGTGTTGTCGGAGCGACCTTTGCAATCATCCCTGCTCTCGTTGCCGCAACAACACGCTCCGGAGGGGATGCAATATGCCGCGCCGGAGCCGATGCCGGCCGCCTCCTATCCATCCTCGAGTGTCGAACTGGGTGACGTGAAGCGCATATTGGTGCGCCGCCGTTTCCTGATCCTCGCCACCGCCTTGCTGCTGACCCTTGCGGCGCTGCTCTATGGGCTGTTCACCCCGGCGCTCTACAGTTCGGTGGCGGAGATCATCGTCGATCCGCAAGACCTGCAGGTGGTCACCAACGACGTCAATCCGAGCCGGGTTCCGCCCGATGGCGGCATCACCATGGTGGAAAGCCAGGTCGCCGTCGTCCAGTCGAGCGGCGTACTGCTCAGGGCGATCGCGGCAACCAACCTGACCGAGGATCCCGAATTCAACGGGCAGGGCGGGTTGCTGAGCCGTCTGTTGGGCGGTGGCTCGGCCGAAACCGACAAGACGGGCAAGACACTCGATGCGCTGCGCCGGCGGCTGGCGGTGAAGCGGGCCGACAAGGTGCTGGTCCTCGACGTCATCGTCACCGCCAAGAGCGCCGACAAGGCGGCGATGCTCGCCAATGCCATCGCGCAGGCCTACCTCGCCGACCAGGCGAGCGCGCGCGCCAAGATGGCCACGGATGCTTCCGATTCCATCACCGCGCGGCTCGACGAGCAGCGCAAGCGCGTCCAGCAGGCCGAGAACGCGGTCGAGGCCTACAAGTCCGCCAACAACATGGTGATGGCGGCGGGCAATCTGGTCAGCGACCAGGAATTGACCGAGATCAACACGCAGCTGTCGGCCGCGCAGAGCCGCACCGCGGCACTGAAGGCGCAGGTCGACCAGTTGCGCAAGCAGGGCGGCGCGCCCGACGCGACCTCCGAGGCCATGCGCTCGTCGGTGATTTCGAGCCTGCGCACGCAAGAGGCGACGCTTGTCGACCAGCTCTCGCAGCTCGGTACCGAACTGGGGCCGCGCCATCCTTCGATGATCGCGGCCCAGCAGCAGCTGCGCGACACGCGCCAGCTCATCGCGCGCGAACTCGGCCGCATCGTCACCGCCGCCGAAACCGACTACGAGCGGGCGCTGGCCAACCAGCAGGCGCTGGAGGCCAAGGTCGCCGGCATGAAGAGCAAATCGCTCGACACCGACCAGGCATCGGTCAAGCTGCGCGAATTGCAGCGCGATCTCGAGGCGGTGCGCTCCGTCTACGCCACCTATCTGCAGCGGGCGCAGGAAACGCGCGAGCAGATCAATGTCGACAGCACCAATGCGCGCATCATCTCCAGCGCCATGCCCGCCCTGAAGAAGAGCTGGCCGCCGCTGTTGCTGCTGGTGTTCGGCGCGTTCTTCGGCGGGCTGGGGCTCGGCACCGGCATGGCGCTGATCGCGGAATATTCGTCGCCAACGGTGCTTTCCAGCGCGCAGATGCAATCGGCCATCGAGGCGCCGGTGGTGGGCGTGCTGCCGGCAAAACCGGCGCGCCGCCGCTGGTGGCCTTTCGGCGGCGCCGCCACGCCGGCCGCGCAGAAGATGGATGCGGTCGCGGGCCTGGCGCTGAGACGCCTGTTCGCCTCCAGCCGGCGTCCGCCGAACTGGCCGCTGGTGCCATCGATCCTGTTGACGTCGGCGCCAGAGGATGCCGCGCAGCGGGGCCGGGTGGCGCGCCTGCTGGCCAATGCGGCGGCCGCGCGCGGCAGCCGCGTGCTGTTCATCGACACCAATGGCGGCAAGAGCCAGAAGGAGCCGCAGCCCGGCCTGCTCGACGTGCTGCGCGGCGAATACGCTTTCGAGGCGCTAAGCCAGTTCGCGCCCGGCAGCAATGTCGCGGTCCTGGGCAAGGGACGGCCGAAGGCCGCCTTCTCCGAGGCGCAGGGCGTCTATTTCACGCAGCATATGCTGGCCCAGGCGAGCCGCAATTTCGACCTCGTCGTCGTTGACGGCGGCGCGCTGGCCGACAATCTCAACGCCTCGCCGCTGGTCGCCATGGTCGACGAGATCGTGCTCGTCGCCACGCTGAACGCGACGCCGATGCGCGATGTCACGGCGGCCTCGCAAGCCATTTCCGTCATGGGACGGTTGCCGACCGGCGCCTTGCTGGTCGACGAGGCGGCCTGAGATGGCTCGGCCCGCCGCCCCGGCAGCCGGCTGGGGCCAGGGCACGGCCGCGCGCCCCGGCGGCCACTCGCTCGACTGGGTGACCGGCTACGGCCTTGTCGCGGTGGTGGCGCTGCTGTTCGCCATCTCTGGCGGGATGCTGTGGCTGGTCGGCTATAATTACGATGGCCTGACCGGCAATCCGGCGACCAAGATCCATCCCTCGACCTATCTGCTGGTGCTGATGTTTGCCTGGCGCGCCTGCACCTTCGGCAACCCGGTCGGCTACACGCTGGCCATCGCCGACCGGCGGCCGGCGAGCGCGCTGATGGCGGTCATCTCGATCTTGCTGCTGGTCGTCGTCATCGTCAGGCAGCGGCCCGGCATGGCCGGCATGATCGACACGTTCGTGGCGCCGGCGCTGCTGGTGATGATGCTGGCCGAGGACGACGAAAGGACCTTCGCCCGGATACGGACCGTCGTCCACGCGGTGATGACGGCGAACGCATTGCTGGCCCTGTTCGAGTTCGCCACCAAGACGCTGGTCTTTCCCTACCGGCTCGACGGCGCGGTGTTCATGAACGACCTGCGCTCGACGGCGCTCCAAGGCCATCCGCTGTCCAACGCCACGGTCACCTCGATCTATGTGCTGGCGCTGCTCTCGGGTTCGCGATCGCTGTCCATGCCGATGCGGCTCGGGCTGATCGGCCTGCAATGCGCGGCGCTGGTCTCGTTTGGCGGGCGCTCGGCGATGGTGACGACGATCGCGCTCGGCGGCATCTACCTGCTTTTCAGCGGCGTGGCCTATCTGCGGCGAGGACGCATCAGCCTGCCGGGTGCCGCTCTTGCGGTCCTGCTCGCCTCGCTGCTGCCGGTCGTGCTCGGCATGCTGTTCTCCTGGGGCTTCTTCGACGCGCTGCTGGAGCGCTTCGTGTCTGACAGCGGCAGCGCCAATGCCCGCGTCGAAATGTTCGAGCTCTTCAAACATCTGGAGCTGCGCGACCTGATCGTGGGGCCCGATATCGATCTCATCGAAAGCCTGCGCCGCATCAACGGCCTCGAACAGGGCATCGAGAACCCGATCATCCGCCTGGTCCTCTATCAGGGCGCCTTCTTCACGCTCCTGCTATTTTTCGGCTTCGTGCTGTTCATGCACGAAGTGGCACGCCGCTGCCATGCCGGCATCTGGCTGACGATGCTGGGCTGGCTGATCCTGCTCAACACCTCCGAAAGCCTTGCGTCCAAGACGACGCTGATGACCAAGTTCGTGGTGATCGCGCTGGCGCTGTACAGGCCGGTGCGGGAGGTGGGGTCGGACGCACAAAGGGTGCGCGGACCCCAGACGCACCCCCGCGCTTCGTCATCCTAGGATCTGCGCCGCGTCGCTTCGCTTCTTGGTTCGCCCTAAGATGACGAAGAGAGGGTAGGCGCTCGGCTAGTCTTGGTAGGTTAATCGCTACTCCGGCATCCGCAACCCGAGCGCATCCACCATCGCCGGGTCGAGCGCGCGCGTCGTGTCGTCCATCATGCCCATGCCGTCGAAGAGGTCCCAGAAGGCCCAGGGGAAGCCTGATGCCTCGGCGCTCTGCCTGACATCGGCGATGTAGCGGGCACGGTCGGGGTTGGGGGCTGCGGTGTAGCGGGCGTCGGTGCGCAGCGCGCCGAATTCGCCCATGATGACTCGGCCAGGCGCGATGCCGTTTCTGTCTGCCCAGGCGCGCGCCTGGCTCAGGTATTTGTCGATGAACCAGCGGTCTGGCCGAGCATCGAAATAGACCTTCAGCACGCGTTCGGTTTCGGCATAGGCGGCCTGCTTGTCCGCTTCGGAGGTCTCGGTATCCTCAGCCATGCGCGCCCTGACCGAGGCCAGCGTCGCCTCCAGCGAACCGGCTGAGGCCGGCCATGGCACGTTGTTCAGCGCGCGGTAGACGGGCTCGCGCATCCAGGGCGCGCCCTGGTGGCTGAACAGATAGGGTTCGTAGAAGTGGAAGGTGAACAGGATCGGCTCGAAGGCCGCCAGCGGCTCCGGGTCGAGCGCTGCCAGCCCGCTCACCATCGAGCCGCAGCCGCCGGTGACGACCAGCGGCAAGGTCGACGACGATGCCCTGGCAGCCGTCAGAAGGGCCGCCTGGACGTTTGACCAGACGTTGGAGGAGCAGGATTGCGGCGGCTCGTTGACCGGCTCCAGCGCCACCATGCCCGCCGGGAAGCGCCGCAGCCTGCCGGCAAGCTCGCCGACCAGCGCGCGATAGGCATTGAATTCGGGCGCGGCGGTGCTGGAGACCATGCGGTCGGGGGTCCAGTAGTGGGTGGCGCCGTTGGCCTGCACGTTGACGATGATGCCGAGATCGGCATCGAGGGCGGCCGCGACGGCGTCGTCCAGCATCGCCAGCAATTTCGCGCGCGTGGCAGCGTCGGCGGCCAGGAATGGCCCGGGGTCGACCGGCAAGCGGATGAAATCGAGCCCGGTTCGGCGCAGCCGGCGAAGGTCGTCGCGTGTCGGCACCGGCCGCTGCGACTGGAAGGGCGGCCAGGCATAGTCGGTGCGCGGCGCGGGAAACTCGCGTGTCAGCGCGAACCAGGGCCAGGCATTGACGCCGCGGCGGAAGCGCCATTCCCCGGTGGCGGCCGAAGCGGCCGAAGCGGGTGGGGCGGACGAGAGAGTGGCCGCGGCGGGCAGCAGCGCCGTCGACAGCGCGGTCCGCAGCAGCCGCCGTCGCGACCAGCCCGTCATACGGCGCCGGGCGAGGGGCGGTCGAGCGGCACGGCAGCCGCGGCGCTCACACCCAGAAGGCGGTAGGCTTCAGCTTCGTAGGCGAGCAGGACATCGTCCCAGCGGAAGACTTCGTTGGCGCGGGCTCTCGCCGCCTCGCCGCAAGTCCTGACCAGGGCGTCATCCTCCAGCGCCTGTCGCATGCGCTCGGCGCAGCTCTGCCTGTCGGTAAAGAAGACGGCGGCCGCGCCGGCGGTCCATCTGTTGTATGGGTTGTCGTGGGCGATGACCATGTTGCCGGCGGCCAGCGCCTCGACCAGAGACGGGTTGGTGCCGCCGACCGTGTGGCCATGCATATAGGCGCGCGCGTGAAAACGCAGCGCCTTCACCGCCGCCTGGTCGTAGATGGCGCCGGGCAGCACCACCGACGCGTTGGCCGCCTTGCGAACGGCGACATGATAGGGGATGTCAGGGGAAAGCGTGCCCAGCACGAGCAGCTTCATGTCGCGCTTCTGGCTGCAGAAGGCCTCGACGATGGGCAGGATGTTGTTGTCGGGCTCGATGCGCGCGATCGAGATCAGGTATTTTCCAGGTTCGAGGCCGAGCGCGCGTACCGGCGCCTCCGGCGCCGACGTCACCGGATCGGCGCCATAGGTGATGGTGCCGATGGCGCTGCGCGGCCGGCGCGTCGCCAGGTGATCGGCGATCACGGGATGGTCGGCGACCAGACGGTGCGAGGCCCAGGCGCCGATCCACTCGTTGAGCCAGAACCATGTGCGCGCCGCCACGCCCCATTTGGGCCGGCGCCATTCGATGCCGTCCATGTTGGTGATGATCTTGCGCCGCATCAGCCGCAGCCAGGTCAGGAAGACCGCGCCATTATAGCCGAGCACCAGGCAGACGCCGGGCCGCCGGGCGGCGTCGAGCACGCATTGCCAGTCGAATTCCAGCGTCGCGCGCGGGCCTTTGGAGGCGACCTGGATGTGAATGAGGTCGATGCCTTTCCAGCTATCGACGCGCACCCTCTGGTCGACCCGCTCGACCTCCTCCTGGCAGTAGACGCCGACCTTCCAGCCGCGCCCGGCAAGAAACAGCGCCAGCTTCTCGGCGAAGGTTTCAAAACCGCCATGGGCCGCTGGAATGCCGCGCGTCCCGAGGATCAGGATGGCAGGCTGTTCCGATTTCATGACTGCTGGCACTTTTCAGGTCCGCTCGATCCGCAATGCTGTCTCATCTCAAAACCGCGCCCTTGCGGTTGGCTGGCAGGCTCGATTCCAGCCATCATCGCACCCGGGTTGTAAAATATTTCTTCCAAGCGCCCGAGTTGTTTCATTATCGGTCAACCTTCCCAACGTATGTGTATCGAAACGAGGCCACGCTGCGGCTTGTCGGCCTGCGAACGGATATATTAGCACGGCATAATGCTTGCGTAAGGACTTCTGTGCGCCAGAATCGGCGGAGGCGCGCAGCATTGGTGTGGTGATCCCAGATCAACATCCGTTGATCCGGGTCGAGATTCGTTTCACGACCACACTGACAACGAGGGAAGTCCAAAGGGGTGTTGCTTGAAGTTTCCGGCCGCCGATAGCGTCAGGCAGCGGAATCGTCTCACCACCCTGACAGAAAGATGCATTTGAAGATGCGGATTGCCTGCATCCATCAGGGCTACGAGCTCTACGGTTCCGATCGCAGCTTCGCCGAGAGCGTGGCGGCGCTGCGCGCCGCGTTTCCGTCGGCCGACATCGAAGTGGTCCTGCCGCGCGGCGGACCGATCGTGCAAATCCTCGAACCGCATGCGACCCGCATCGTCTTCGAGCCGCTCTGGGTGCTGAGGCGCCAGGCCATCGCGCGCCTTGCCACCACCGAGATGGCGCGGCTGCCGGTCGCGGTGCTGCGGGCCTGGCGGCGGCTCAGGGATTGCGACCTCACCTATGTCAACACCTCGATCGTGGCCGACTACGCGATCGCCGCGCGCCTTCTGCCTGATAAGGCCGTGCTGCACATCCACGAAATTCCCGAAGGCGCCATGCGCAGGATCCTCGTCGGCCTGATGCACTGGAGCCATGCCGATCTCATCTTCAACTCGCGCGCCACCCGCGCAGCGTTCGGCGATCCCAAATCCGGGCGCTCCCATGTGGTCTATAACGGGGTTGCCGGCCCGGCGGCGGTCGAAGCGACGACCTATGACGGCAAGCGGCCGCTCAAGGTGCTGCTGCTTGGCCGCATCAACAGGATCAAGGGCCAGGAAGTGCTTCTCGAGGCGGTCGCCTCGCTGCCGGCTGAGCTGAAGTCGCGGATCGAGGTGCGGCTGGTCGGCGGCGCCTTCGAAAGCGTCGAGCGCGAGCGCGCGCTGGCCGAACTGGTCGCCAGCATGGGGCTTACCGGACGCGTCAGCGTGCTGCCCTTCATTTCCGATCCGTCCGAACATTATCGCTGGGCCGACATCGTCACCGTGCCGTCACGGCGTCCCGAATCGCTCGGCCGCGTCGCCATCGAGGCGATGGCCTATGGCCGGCCGCCGCTGGTGTCGGCGATCGGCGGGCTGGTCGAGGTGGTCGCGGACGGCGAAACCGGCTGGCATGTGCCGCCCGGCGATGCCGCGGCCCTTGCCGGCAAACTCGAGGAAATCATCCTGCGGCCCGAGGCCTGGCGCTCCTTCGTCGCCGCCGGGCGGGCGCGCTACGAAGCGGTGTTCAGCGAGCCGGTCGCTGCGGCGGCGATCGCCGCGATAGCCGCCGACAAGCTCAAGGCGGCGATCGCCAGGCCGGGCCGGACGGCAACCGTGCGCCAGGCGGAGACACGCTCGTGAAACTCCCCGGCCATCTGGTGCGGCGCCTCGTGCTGATGATCGGCGGCGAGGCGATGCAGAGCGGATTCCACTTCGCCCTCAACATCGCGCTGCTGCACATGCTGTCGGCGCAAGGCTACGGCCTCTTCGCCATCGGCATGGTGATGGGCGGCGTCGGCCTGTCCTACATCAGGTCGCTCACCGCCGTTCCCGCCTCGATATGGATGAGCAAGAGCACCAACAGCGCCGGCGTCGATGCCTATGACGTGGCCTTCGGGACGGCGGCGCTGGTCGTCGCGCTGGTGATGGCGCTCGGCACGACGATGGTGATGCGTCTCCTGGGTGATCCCAGTGGGATCGCCGCCGGCTGCTTCGTCGGCGCGTGGTCGCTGCGCAGCCACATGCGCACGGCCTTCTTCGCGCGCCGCCAGCAGGTGATCGTCTCCATCAGCGATGCCGCCTTCACGATCGCCGGCACCGTCATGGGCGGCCTGGCGATCTGGCTGGCCAAGGACATGCTGCAGACCGTGTTCTACGCGCTGGCCGCGGCCAATGTGTTCGGCATCTTCGTCCTGGTCCGGCTGGCGCGCCGCACGCTGCGCATCAGCTTCCGCATGCCGACGCGGCGGCGCTATGCAAGGCTCTGGGCCCAGCTCTGCTGGTCGGCGTTCAGCGCCACCACCACCAACATCCAGGGCCAATGCCTGGCGCTGCTGGTTGCCGGCATTGCCGGGCCGGCAGCCTATGCGCCGCTGGCGGCGGTGATCGTGCTGTTCGCGCCGTTGCGCATCATCAGCCTCGCCTTCGTCAACATGACGCAGCCGGAACTGGCCAAGCTGATGCGCAATAACGAGACCCGTCGTGTCTGGGCCCAGGCGAAGCTGTGGGCTGTCGTCATGGGGCTCGGCGCGGTGGTCTATGGATGCGCCATCCTGTTCGTCCTGCCGATGATAAAATCGCAGGCGCTCCAGGATGCGTCGGTAGGCTTCATCGGGCTTTTCGTGACCGCGAATTTCGTTCCGATCATGCTCTACATCATGCCCCGCATCGTGCTGGAGATCATGGGTGACTTCCGCATCGTCGCGTTCATCACCCTGGGCGGCGCCATCGTCGGGCTGGCCTTGATCGCCATCTCCCTGGCAATCGCCCCCCCGCCATGGGCGCTGCTCGGTTCCGCGCTCTCCGAGATCTTCGTGCTCGCGGCATCATGGTATTTCGTGCATCACCGCATGTGGAACATCGAACATCCGGACCAGCAGCGCGACAGCCGCCTGGGCTCCTGGCGGCGGGCGGTCTCGTTCGCCGCGGTAAAGCGATAGGAGACGGACGTGTCAGGCCAGGCCGTACAAATCGCCGCTGTGACCGAGCTGCCCGACGGGCAGGTTCCGCACGCCGCCGCCGTCGCCGCCAACGACGCCTATACGGCGAAGCTGCACACCAGCCTCGAGGCGGTCAGGCCGCTGTGGCTGCGCCTGCAGGCGCAGGGTGTGTGCACCGGCCACCAGAATTTCGCATGGGCGGAAGGGATCGTCGCGCGGCTGTTGCCGGAAGGCGCGCAACTCCTGCTCGTGGAGGTGAGCGACGCGGCGACCGGCGAAACCAGGATGCTGGTGCCGCTGATGCGCCGCAAGGCTTTCCACCATTGGGTGGTCGAATGGTTGAGCTGTGGCGTCTGCGACTATGCGGCACCGCTGCTGGCCGATGACACTCCATGGACGAAACAATCCGCGCAGGCCGCGTGGGCCGCGCTGTGCTCGGTGCTGCCGCCGGTGGACCGCGTCCACATCGAGGGGGTTCCGCGACAGATCCAGGGCGTTGCCAATCCGCTGGCCTTGCTTCCGGCCACGCGCGATTCGATCCAGACCACTTTCGGCCTCGCCATCGACGGCGATCCGGAAACGGTCCTCAAGCGCCTTTGCAGGCCGTCTTTCGTCAAGGAATTCGGCAAGGATTGGCGTCGCCTGGAGCGGCTTGGCGGTGTGGAACTGGTCGAGGCGCGCGCGCCGGCCGAGGTTGAACGCATCTTCGGCGAGTTGGTGCGGATGCGCCTCGATCGCTTTCGCGAGCTTGGCCGCTTCGACCTGCTGACGCAGGACAAGATCGTCGATTTCTACAGGAACGCGGCCATTCAGGGCCTGTTGGACGGTTCGGTGCGGCTGTTTGGACTGCTCGTCGGCGAGGCTCTCATTTCGGTCCAATATTTGCTGGTTCATGAAGGGACTGTTCACGCTCTGCTGATAGCAATGGATCAGAGCGTCGTGCCCAACGTCTCACCGGGCCTTGCAATCATGGGCAGGTTGATCGGCTGGGCGCGCGAACGGGGTTTTGGCTATTTCGACCTGTCGGTCGGCAACCAGAGCTACAAGGAACATATGGGCGCCAAGGGTTCGGTGTTGGTCGAACTCTGCCATGGGTTGACGATGCGGGGCAGTCTTGCCAGCACCGCCATCGAGTTGCGCAGGGGGGCCGAGGCCTTCATACGCTCCAAACCCAGGCTGCTCAAGGCGGTCCAGGGAACGATGCGGGGTCTGCGGCGCTTGCGTGGATGATGCCTGGGCGCCCCAGAACGAATGGGAGAGGCATTTGGCAAGCCAGGCAGTGCGGTTGGCGGCGACGGCGGATGCACCGGCTCAACCGACTTCTCCAATCAGAGCAGGCATGGGCGCCACGGCGCGCTATACGGCGCGGCTGCACACCAGCTTCGACACCGTAAGGCAGCTCTGGCAGCGTCTCGAGGAGACCGGCCTGTGCACCGGCCACCAGGGCCTTGCCTGGGTGGAAGGGATCGCCGGGCGGCTGATGCCCAAAAGCGCCGAGCTGCTGGTCGTCGAGGTCAATGACGCCGACACGGGCGCGCCGGTCATGCTGATGCCGCTGATGCGGCGCCGGGCGCTTGGCCACTCCGTGATCGAATGGCTGAGCTGCGGCGTGTGCGATTATTCGGCGCCGCTACTGGCCGATGCCAGGCCTTGGACCAGGCAAAGCGCCGACGCCGCCTGGGCGGCGGCCCGCGCCGTGCTGCCGCCGGCCGACCGCATCCATGTCGCGGGGATTCCACGGGAAATCCACGGCGTTGCCAATCCTCTGGCGCTGCTTTCGACGGCGCGCGACTCCATCCAGATCGCCTCGGGTATGGTCATGGATGGCGAGCCGGAGACGCTTCTCAAACGCATCTGCAAATCGTCCTTCACCAAGAATTTCAACAAGCACTGCCGCCGCTTCGAAGAGCACGGCGGCCTCGCACTGGTCGAAGCCGAGACGCCTGACATGATCGAGGAGCAATTCGACAGGCTGCTCGACCTCAGGCTCTATCGCTTTCGCGAGCTCGGGCGCTTCGACCTCTTGACGCAGGCGCCGGTCGTGGAATTCTACCGCAACGCCGCCCTGCAGGGGCTTTCCGACGGCTCGGTGCGGCTGTTCGGGCTGCGCGTGGGCCAGGCCTATCTCGCTGTCATGTACGTGCTGGTCATGAAAGGCACCTTGCATGCCCTGCTGCTCGGCATCGACCAGGACGCGGTGGCCAACGTCGCCCCGGGCCTGACAATGATCGGCAAGTTGATGATGTGGGCACGGGCGCAAGGGCTCGGCTATTTCGACCTCTCGGTCGGCGGACAGGGATACAAGCAACATATCGGCGCCTCGAACTCGGTGCTGGCCGAACTGTGCGAGGCGACGACCCTGAAGGGCAGGGGTTCGACCGCCTATATCAGGCTGCGCTGCAAGACCGAGCTGTTCGTGCGCTCCAAGCCTCGGCTTTACAAGGCCATGCAAGGCGCGATGCGCCGTCTGCGGCGATTGAAGACCTGACTGCTATCTTTCCTGCCTGGCATTCGGGCACGATTGCTCTCATCCTGATTCAAGGCAGCCCCGGAACCTCTTCAAAACACTGCGAAGATTTAACCGAACCGCAACCTGCTGTGCCTATAGGGTTGTGCGAGGGATCAAGAGCAGGGGCATGACATGTCAGCAACAATTTCTCGGTTCATCCGGGATGATTCCGGCGCCACCGCGATCGAATACGGCCTGATCGCCGCTCTTATCGCGCTAGCCATCATCGTCGGCGCGGGCGCGCTAGGCAATGCGATCAACAGCAAGTTTTTGAAGATCGGCAACACGCTCAACACCAGCGGCTCGTAAGCCATCGGCCAGGGGCCGCCGCCCGCGAAATTGACAGGGCGGCGCGTCTCCGTCATCCTTAAGCACAGTCGCGGGCCAGGGAAACGGCCATGTTGCGTGTAAGAGCGACCGAGGGCAGCGTCATGTTCAGTCCCGTCACCGGCCAGAATGCCAAGCGCGCCGCGGTGCGCAAGGCGCTCGACCGCCACAAGGTCTACATCACCGCGCAAAGCTTTTCGGATGGCGCCTACCAGGCGCGCGTGCTGGTCGACGGCGAGGCCTACTGGGTCGACGAATTCCGCTTGAGCCAGTTGCAGCAGGGGTTGACCCCAGCCGAGCTGGAGCTGACGCCCGCGATCGACGATTGAGACCACGTGAAAAATCGCGAGTGGTGCAAACGTAGCGCCCTACGGCGCCCCCCTCTGTCCTGCCGGACATCTCCCCCTCTAGGGGAGAGATTGGTAATTTCGCCTACCGCGCTATTCCTTCAAAGTCCAATATTCGCGAAGGCCGGCGTGAGGTTTGCCCGGCAGGGCAGAGGGGCGCGCGAAGGAACGAGGCGGTTGTTGATTCCCGCCCGGCTCGGCTGTTGACATGCCGCCCACCAAGCTCAAAACCTATCGCGCCAAGCGCGAATTTTCCAAAACGCCCGAACCCGCCGGCGGGCTGATCACCGATGAAGGCAACCGCTTCGTCGTCCACAAGCATCACGCGACCGCGGACCACTACGATCTGCGCCTGCAGGTCGGCGATGTCCTGAAAAGCTGGGCGGTGCCGCGCGGGCCCTCGCTCAATCCGGCCGACAAGAGGCTGGCGGTCGAGACCGAGGACCATCCGCTCGAATATATCGATTTCGAGGGCGTCATTCCCGAAGGCGAATATGGCGGCGGGCCGATGATCGTCTGGGACACCGGCAGCTGGGCGCCGATGGACGATGTCGACAAGAGCCTGCGCACCGGCGCCTTCAAGTTCCGGCTGGCCGGCGAAAAGCTCAATGGCGGCTGGATGCTGACCCGGCTGAAGCCCAAGCCGGGAGAGGATTCGGAGAAGAAAAACTGGCTGCTGTTCAAGGAGCGGGACCTCGCCGCCGACACGGTGCTGAACATCCTCGAAGCGCGGCCGGAGAGCGTCAAATCCGGATTGCGCATCGAGGAACTGGTGGCGCCGCCGAAACCGGCCGCCAAGTCCGCGCCAAAGCCTGGTTCGCTGAAGCCTGGCGAGCTGCCGGGTGCCGCCAAGGCGCCGGCGCTCAGCCGCATCGAGCCGCAACTGGCAAGCCAGGTGCCCAAGCCGCCGGGCGGCGAAGGCCTTGCCGAAAACACGAACGAGCTCTGGCTGCATGAGATCAAATTCGACGGCTACCGCACCATGGCACACCTCGCCGATGGAGAGGTGCGGCTGATCACCCGTGGCGGCATCGACTGGACGAAGCGCTATGGCGACCTGCCTCATGCGTTCGCCAAATTGCCGTGCCGCGAGGCGATCATCGACGGCGAGATCGTCGTGCTCGACGCCAAGGGCATTTCGCGCTTTGCGCTGCTGCAGGACGCGCTTGCCGAGGGCGCCGGCAGCAAGCTGCATTTCTATGCTTTCGACCTCTTGCATCTCGACGGCTGGGACCTGATGAAGGTGCCACTCATCCGGCGCAAGGCGCTGTTGGCCGAATTGCTTGGCGGGCTCGGCGCCAACTCCGCCATCCAGTTTTCCGACCATGTCGAGGGTTCGGGGCAGGGACTTTTTGATCAAGCCTCGGATATGGGGCTGGAAGGTGTCGTCTCAAAACGGGCGACCGCCATCTACCAGAGCGGCCGGACCAAGAGCTGGACCAAGACCAAGGCGCTAAAGAGCGAAGATTTCGTCATCGCCGGCTACACTGTCTCCGACGCGGCGGAAGGGCTGGCCGCGCTCGGCATGGCCGAATGGGTGGATGGCGAATTGCACTATCGCGGCAAGGTCGGCACCGGCTTCGATGCCGGAACCGCGGGCGATCTGCTGGCCCGGCTGCAGCCGCTCGCATCAGGCGCGACCCCGCCGGAAGGCGTGCCGCGCGAAATCATGCGCGAGATGCGCTGGGTGAAACCGTTGTTCTCGGCGCGCGTCCACTATGCCAACCGCACGGCGGACAATGCGCTGCGCCATGGCGTGTTTCGCGGTCTTAGGGATGTCGGCCTGTCGACGCCGGTGTCGACCAAGCGCAAGCGCCTGATCTCCGAGGCGGATCTGGCGACCATCTGGGTGACCAATCCCGAACGGCGGCTGTTCGGCAAGACCGGGCCGACCAAGCTCGACATCGCCGTCTATTACGCGCTGGTCGGCGACTTCATGCTGCCGCACCTCCTTGGCCGCCCGGTGTCGCTGGTGCGCTGCCCGACCGGCCTGCCCAAGGACTGCTTCTTCCAGCGTCACGCCTTCACCGGCATGCCGCCTTCGGTGGTGACCTTCCAGGCGATCAATTCCGAGGGCGAGGCCAAATCCTATCTCTCGGTCGAGGGCGCCAAGGGCTATCTGGCGCTGGCGCAGTTCGGTGTCGTCGAATTCCACACCTGGGGCACGCACCGCACGAGCCTCGACAAGCCCGACCAGATCGTCCTCGACCTCGACCCGGGCGAGGGGATTTCCTGGCGCGAGGTGGTGGAGGCCGCCGTCCACATCAAGGGCGAGCTGGAGGGACTGGGGCTGGTGCCGTTCGCCAAGACGTCCGGCGGCAGCGGCATCCACATCACCGTGCCGGTGACGGGCAAGCAGAACTGGAAGAAGCTGCACCAGGCAACCAGCGCCATCGCGACGCATCTGGCGGCGACCGCGCCCGACACTTTCACCACCACCATGGGCAAGGAGAACCGCAAGCGCCGCATCTTCATCGACTATCATCGCAACGCGCGCGGCCACACTTCCGCCGCGCCCTATTCACTGCGCGCGCGCACCAACCTGCCGGCCTCGACACCGGTGAGCTGGAGCGACCTGGAGGCGATCGATGCGCCGCAGGATCTGAATTACGCGTCGCTGCCGGGGTTGCTGGAGACGTCCGGCGATCCATGGGCGGAGATTGATGAGTTTGCCAGGGATTTGCCGGCCTCCCCTTCGTCATCCTAGGGTCTTCGCCGGGTCGCTTCGCTCCTTGCTTCGCCCTAGGATGACGAAGACATGGCTGCCCCGGCTAACGGCCGGCGCCACGCTACCTCCATCGACGGTTCCGACAATTTGAATTATTCTCTTCCCGTGACCCAAAACCCGCCGGAAGGTTTCGTCAGGGATTTGGCTTTATAATCAGGGGTCGGTGTAGGATGTGCGCAGCCTTGTTCGTCCTACGGACGAAAAGCGCTGCAGAGAGCATGATCGAAAAGCGGGAACCGGTTTTCGCGGACAAACGGTTTCCGTTTGTCCAGAGATCATGCCCGAGCTAAAATGTCAGTGCGTGGCCGCGTAGGAGTTCATCATGGCGCCCAGGGCAAGTTGGAAGGGTTATCTCAAGCTTAGTCTCGTCAGCTGTCCGGTGCGGCTATACCCCGCCACCAGCGCCAGCGAACGCATCTCGTTCAATCAGCTGCACAAGAAGACCCATAACCGCATCAACATGAAGCCAGTCGATCCTGAACTCGGGCTCGTCGAGCGCGCGGATCTGGTCAAGGGCTACGAATACGAGGACAAGCAGTACATCATCATCGATGACACCGACCTCGACGCGGTGCGCATCGAATCCAACCACACGATGAACATCGAGGCTTTCGTCGACGAGGACGAGGTCGACGTCATCTACCAGGACGCGCCCTATTACATGGCGCCCGACGGGGCGATGGCGGAGGAGACCTTCGCCGTGTTGCGCGAGGCCATGCGCAAATCCGGCAAGCTCGCCATCGCCCGGCTGGTGCTGTCCAGCCGCGAGCGCGTGGTGACGATCGGCGCACGCGAGAACGGCATGTTCGTGTGTACGTTGAGGAACCCGAACGAAGTGCGCGGCACGGCAGAGTATTTCGGCAACATTCCGGCCGGCAAGCCTGACCCCGAAATGCTCCAGCTTGCCGAAGCGCTGATCAAGCAGAAGGAAACCACCTTCGACCCGAAGAACTACGAGGACCGCTACGAGGTCGCACTGATGACGATGATCCGCGAGAAGCTGAAGGGCCACAAGCCGATCATCGCGGCGGCACCGGAACGCGGCAATGTCATCAATTTGATGGATGCGCTGAAGGCCAGCCTGTCGCAGTCGAAGCCGCCGGCCAAGTCGAAGAGCAAGGCCGACGAGGCCGCCAAGCCCGCCGCCAAGAAGGCGGCCGCGGGCGGCGCTGCTCCTGAAAATCCGCTCAAGGCCAGTCTGCTCAAGGCGGTCGGCAAGAGCAAGAAATGACGGCATCAGCCGGCGCCGTCTTCGGCACGGTCGGCGCGCTGGCGGCGTTTCCGCTCCGGCTCGCGGCGCGCGAGGTGGAGCGTCAGCACGGCCATCTCAGGCGCGGCGTCAGCCGACGCACCACGCATGTCGTGTTCGGACGGACCTTGCTGGCCAAGGCTGGGTTGGTCAAAGCGGGGCTGGCCAAGGCGGGGCTGACCAAGGTTGGGCTGACCAAACACAGCGATAGCGAGATCGAACGCCGGCTCGACGCCGAGCGCGCCGCCGGTCGCGTTCTTATGAGCGAGAATGGGTTCCTGCGGCTGCTCGGGCTGATCAAAGCGCCCGGGGCGTCTTCGCTGTCGCGCCAGTCGCTGATCGACCAGTCCAGATTGTCCGGCGCCGATCTCGACCGGCTCAGCCTGTTCGATGCCTTCGAACATGATGGCGAGCCCTATTCCTTCCGGGACCTCATCCTGGCGCGCAAATATGCCGGGCTGATCGCCGGCGGCGCCACATGGGGCGCGATCGCGCGCTCCGTCCACCGCTCCGGTCCGGTCGCCTCGCTCACCGCCAAGTCGCTCAATGTCGGCTCGGCATTTGGCCGGCCCGACGCGATCTATCTCGACGGCGGCCAGAGCGAACTCGACGGGCAGCTGCTGTTCGATCTGGGCGCCGCCACGATCGGTGACGACACGCTGGAAGATCTGTTCGCCGAAGCTGAAGCGGCGGAGGAGGACGGTGACCATGACGGCGCCGCCGCGCTCTACCAGCGCTGCCTGGCGATCGACCCGACCGACGCCATCGCCGCCTTCAACCGCGCCAACTGTTTGCGCGGGGCCGGGCGCGTGGCGGAAGCCGCGCATGACTACGCCCGGGCGATAAAGCTCGACCCGGCCTTCGTCGAAGCCTGGTTCAACCTCGCCGGGCTGATGAGCGAGCAGGGCCGCGACGCCTCGGCGCGAAGGCATTTGCAGAAGGCGATCGCGCTGGACAGGACTTATGCCGATCCGGTGTTCAACCTGGCGCGGCTGGAGTTCGACGCCGGCAATTTGCCCGAGGCGCGGCGGCTCTGGGTGCGGTATCTCGAACTGGACGCGGAGTCGGAATGGGCCGGCGTGGCGGCCAGGGGCGTGCAGTTCGTGGATATGCAGTTGGCGAAGTCGGCCGGGTGAGGGTTCTTTCCTTCTCCCACAAGGGAGAAGGGGTCACCAACGTCGAGCGACCGGAGTTCTGTTCAATGACCAGCTTCCTCTTCGACGGCCACGACACCGCCCCCGTCACCATCCTGCTCGCGCATGGCGCGGGCGCCTCCATGGACTCTCCCTCGATGACCGCCACCGCCAAGGCGCTGGCCGCCGTGGGCTTTCAGGTCGCGCGCTTCGAGTTCCACTACATGGCGGCCCGCCGCTACGGCCAGCGCAAGCCGCCGCCGCGCGCGGAGACGGTGAACCCGGAATACATCAAGGCGATCGCCGATCTCCGGGCGAGGGGCGTGACGGGCAAGCTGATCATCGGCGGCAAGTCGATGGGCGGGCGCGTCGCCTCGATGGTCGCCGACGAAATGTCAGCCAAGGGCGAGATCGCTGGCCTGCTGTGCCTCGGCTATCCCTTCCATCCGCCCGGCAAGCCCGAGCAGCTGCGAACCAAACATCTGTTGGGGCTGAAGACGCCGACGCTGATATTTCAGGGCACGCGCGACGAATTCGGTGCGCCGGACGAAGTGGCCGGTTATGGCCTTTCCGATGCGATCGAAGTGATCTGGCTGGAGGACGGCGACCACGATCTGAAACCGCGCAAGAGTGTGTCGGGGTTTTCGACGGCGGGTCATTTCAAGACCGTGGCGGAGACGGTGAAGGCTTGGGTGGGTAGGGTTTAGGAGAGCGCGCCGCGGGCTTTCGCATTTTCCCGGACGTTGGCGCCGCCCCTCATTGCCCTGCCGGGCATTTCTCCCCGTATAGTGACGGGGAGAAAGACGCTGTCATGGCCGCTTTCGCCAATCGCCGACATTGCAGGAAGGTCGCGGCGTTGCCGGCAGCTCCCTTCTCCCCGTCACTATACGGGAGAAGGTGCCGGCAGGCGGATGAGGGGCAGCACTGACGTTGGTCATATTGGCTGCCAACGCCCAGGCGCCGCATCCGGCCGCTCTCTTGCTCCCCACCTCAGCTTCCTGCTTCATGCACCGATGAAAATCGCCACCTTCAACATCAACAACATCAACAGCCGGCTCGAAAACCTTCTGGCCTGGCTGGCGGCGGCGAAGCCCGATGTCGTGTGCCTGCAGGAATTGAAGGCGCGCGACACGCAGTTTCCGCGCACCGCACTTGCCGATGCCGGCTATGGCGCGGTGTGGAAGGGCGAGCCGACCTGGAATGGCGTCGCGATCCTGGCGCGGGGGGCCGAACCGGTGCTGACGCGCGATGCCTTGCCGGGCGACGATGCCGACCGGCAGAGCCGCTATATCGAGGCGGCGGTGAACGGTATCGTCATCGCCTGCCTTTACGCGCCCAACGGCAATCCGCAGCCGGGGCCGAAATTCGCCTACAAGCTCGCCTGGCACGCGCGGCTGGAGGCGCATGCGGCACAACTCTTCGACACCGGCCTGCCGGTGGTGCTTGCCGGCGACTACAATATCGTGCCCGAGCCGCGCGACATCTACGCCACCCGCTCCTATGACGACAACGCGCTGGTGCAGCCGGAAAGCCGCGCCGCCTTCGCCGCGCTGCTCGATCAAGGCTGGACCGATGCGTTGCGCAAGAAATATCCGAAGGAGACGCTCTACACCTTCTGGGATTACCGCCGGAACCGCTGGCCGCGCGACGCCGGATTGAGGCTCGACCACATTCTGCTGTCGAAGACGTTGGCGCGGCGGCTGAAGGGGGCGGGGATAGACCGAGAGGTGCGCGGGCAGGACGGCGCCAGCGACCATGCGCCGGTCTGGGTGGAATTGGGGTGAGGCATGTCACGCCTGCCGGGCATTAACCGCGTGCTACCCTTTTGCGCGGGGCACCCGTCGGGCTAAGCTGGATCGGATCGGCAAGGGGGCTGCTTGATGAATTGCATTTCTGACAAGTGGCGAGCGGCCGCCAGCGAAGCCGGTCCGCCATGAGTAATCCCGCTCTTGTCGGCCTCCTTGTCGCGGCGCTGGCGATCATTGCCGCCGCCGTCGCAGTGATCTGGCTGTTGCGGCGGCGGCACCTCAGCCGCCGAGCGTTGCGCCGGGCCAACCCCGCCAACGACTATGCGGTGCGCACCGACTGGAGCCGCAGCACGGGCACCGTCAACTATTCGTCCTTCGTCTATTTCGATGTCGACCGCGACGGCAGCTACGGCGTGGCCGACCGGCCGATGGCCGGCATCATGGTGCGGCTGTTCGACGGGCAGGGCGGCTTCGTCGCGTCGTCGAGGACGAACAATGCCGGCTATGCCAATTTCACCATGTCGACGTCGGCGGTGAAGGCCGCATTGCGCTTGCCCGGCGCCTACCGGTTCTCGGTTTCGGTGCCGCCGGGCTGGCGCTCGCCCAGCGCCAACGACACGCAGTCGATGCAGTTCGAGCTGGCGCCCGGCTCACCCGCCGGGCTGGTGTCGCGGGATCTGCCACGCCCGGTCGGGCTGGCGCCGGTGCGCACCCTGGCCGGCAGGATGGCGGCGGCCGACAGCGCGACCCTATCGGTGATGGCGAACGGGCAGGTGCTGGAGCGCCACACGCTGGCGCCGGCTTTGGCCTTTCGCTTCGAGCTTGCCGGCGAGGCCGACATGGTGGTGATCAGCGGCGGCGGGCTCGACCGCCGGCTGGCGCTGTCGCCTTACCCGACCGATCTCGGGCTGCTTTCGCCCCGAGCCCTGGCCGACGAGGCGGCGGCGCGTATGATCGGCTTCGACGACGTCACCGGGCGTGGCTTCCGCAAGATCCCATGCGGCCATGCCGGGCTCGACTGGCGCAATCTGAACGCCATGGCGAAGGACCACACCAAGGACAGCGAGGGCTATGTCAACGGCAATGTCTCGGGCGACCACGTCGCCTATACAAGCAGCGGCTATCCGGCCGAGTTCAGCCGCGAGACGCCATTCGGCTTCCACTCGGTGCTGCTTAGTGTTGCGTGGCTGAAGGCGGAAGGGGAAACGGCGCTGATCGAAAGCTGGCTCGGCGACCGGTTGGTCGCCAGCGATGAAGTGGTGCTGTCGGCGCTCACGCCGCTGCACTACGCGCCGATGCTTGGAGAAGTCACCCGCGTCCGTCTCTCGACGAAACATACCTGGCAAATGGTCGTGGACGACCTGGTGCTGGCCGGCTGATCAGGTGGGCGGCGATTTTGAGATCACCACCGTGCCGTTGGTCCCGGCCGTGATCAATTTCAGATTGCCCTTCCTGATCAGAGCGGGCCGTTCATAAAGCTTCTTCATGATGCAGGCTCTCCACTATATCCCGTTAGGAGTGTGCCATAGCGTTGCCTGCTGTCAATGTCTCGACGGGATGGTTCAAGCCATACCGATCGCGACCGTGACAAATCGGACACTGGTACTTTATCGGGCTCGTTGAAGGGTCCGTAATTAATCTCGGCGCTCACGCGCCGCCCAAATGCCTGGAGCGATATACCGCCTGCACACTTTGAAGAGTGCTGTTGGAAAATGGTCCCGAGTGCCCTGACGCCGACCTGCTGACCTATTCCGGGAGCACCGGCGGCGAGGCCGTAGCCACGATAGACTTCAGATTGCCCTTCTTGACCAGGACGGGCCGTTCATAAACCTTCTTCATGATCAAAAGCTCTCCCCTATATATCGCCATCATCGTGACACATCTTGGTTCTCTGTCAATGTTGCATTGTAGCAATCGGGAACATGTCGAGGAACCGCCGGATCATCTCCGCAGCCTGATCAAGCAGAGACCGGTGATCGAAGGCGATGGAGTGGGCAGCGCTTTGCGCGCCGAGCGCCTGGCCGACGCGGACGGGGGGCGCATTGTTGGGGTGTGCTCGGCGCCCGCGTCAACCAGGGCGGCTCGTACCGCCGCAAGAGCACCATCGCACATCGCATGCCGGCCGAAACTTCCGCGAAAGCGGAATAGGCAAGGGTGGCGAGGTCCGGCATTCTAGCCGGGCATGATCGGCCAACCGCCAGGCGGGCGTTGTGGGCATGGCGATGCTCGGTATGGAAAGTGTTGGAGCCTCTTTACCGACCGGGCCTGAGTGCCGCGGATCGAACCGTGCGGTTTTCCTTGTAGGACCAAGGTCTTGGGGTGTGCGCGCAAAGGTCCGAGAGGCCCTCTTCGGTTCCGGCAATGTCCATTGGACGTTCCGCTATTTTATCCAATCAATATGTAACGATCCGTCTCGCCTGAAGGTTGAGAGGGGGCAAAAGCCTGCCAGGATAGGCATGGGCCGGTGACCGCCCGGCAGGGAAGGCAAGCGCAAAATTGCGAGAAAGCCGCGGCTGCCCTTACCCCAGCCACCACCACAATGCCGCGATCGCCGCCGCGATGGCCGCCGCCGTCAGCCCCAGCATGATGTAGGAGCCCTTGATGATGTCGCGGATGATCTTCTTGATCGTTTCGCGGTCGTTCAGGTTTGGGAAGGGTTCGTTCGGCTGCGCCACGTCGAGGAAATGGCAGAGCGGGCCCCAGCCTTCGCTGACCTTGAAGACTAGCAATTTTTCCGGCGGCACGGCTGCCTTCACTTCGTCGACATAGGCGTTATAGCGGGCTACCGCCTTGTCACGGTCGCCCATGACACCGGCCAGCGTGCGGCCCCAGACCAGCTTACTCGACATGTCGCCGAACTTGCGGCCGAACGGCGTCAGCCATTCCAGGATCTTGAACTGCCAGACGTTCTTGGTGAAGTAAATCGTATCTATGGTGCTTTCATACCAGGCTTCGGCGCCGCGCGGGTGGAGCGTAAGCAGCACCTTGGCATCGGGATAGGAAGCCATCAATTCCTTCCAGACGCAGCAGCCTGGATTGTCGACGGTGGCGGTATAGTTGGCGAACACGCGGTTCCAGTCGTGCTGGGAGCCGGGCGGGCTGTTGGCCACCTTGCGCCAGAAATCGAGATGGCCCTTATTGGCCTTGTTTATAATCACTTCCTGCATGTGGTAGCAGGGCAGGCCGAGCTTGTTCAACGCGGCAAAGGTCGACCATGTGCCGGTGCGGCCGAAACCGACCCCGATAAGCTTGAGCGTCATATTCAATCCCCACCGGACTTCTTTTCCCGCATATCGCGGTTCGCGAGCATCAAACTGCTCCTGTCGGCGCCGCCCCGTAATAAACTTCTACATGGAGGCCCAGCCGGACGCCATACTTGCGTAATTGCTAAAATAATGGAAGCCTGTGCGCGGGTGTGGTGTTTGGGCAGGGGAGTCGCCGGGACCGAAACGGGTTCGGCGATCTTGAAGGTCGATGTATTTTGGGCCATTTCTCGTCGGGATGTCGGCGACCACGATCCTTGTCGCGGTGTGGACCTATATTGCCACCGGGTCGTTGTGGGTGGCGCTTGCGTGGACGGTGGTGGTCCTGGTCGTGCTGCAGGTCGGCTACTTCGTGCTCGTCGTGGGGTTGATCTACAGGCGCGCGCAAGACGCCGCGATTAGCCCGGATGCAGTCAACCCGGTGCCGCCGCTCCATCGGGACGGCGTCCGGTTCTAGCGAAGAGTTCGTACTCCAGCAGCATGTCGAGCGTTGCGCCCCTTCCGCCAAATCGCGTCGGCATGGTGGAACGAAGCCGCGGTGCGTGCGTTTTCCTGCCGCGACCGGTGAGGCGCCACCTCCACCGATCCATTGAAGCCCGCTCTGCTCCCGGCAGGGCGGGCTTTTTTGAAGGCCGGTAGAGCATTTGGAACGACACTCTTCGCTATACGTAGTTGTTGCTAAGGAGCGGATGATCCAGACGAAGGCTGCATTGCTTGTGCTGCAAAGCGCTGATGCTTTTTGCTATTCCTGAAACGGGAAGAAGTTCTGGCTGGCATGAAAATCATGTCAGTGATTATCTTCGCATGCATGCATAACAAAATGTGGCATGTTTCTGGTTTCTCGCCGCACTTATTTCACAAGCAGCAATGGAACCTCCGAGTTGCGTGGGAGTTCTTTCCGAGGCGGAGCGAAATATCCAATCATGGAGGTTGTTATGAAACATTATCTTACGAGTGCCGCGGCTGCGATCGTCCTGTTGGGCGGCGTGGGTGCCGCCATGGCGGACACCATCGTTGTGCAGCCGGAACAGGAGACGGTCGTTCGCGAATACGTCAAGAAGGAGCCGCTGGCGTCGGTGAATCTGTTGGGCGTGGAGCTCAAGCTGGGTTCGTCGGTACCGGACAAGGTCGAACTGCGTGAAGTTCCCAACGTCAAGTACCGCGTCGCGGTGATCAACGATCAGACCGTACTGGTCGACCCCGACACCCGTCAGATCGTTGAAGTTCTTCACTGATCCGTCTCATGCGAAGCAAAAAGCCCATCACCGGTCGGACCGGTGATGGGCTTTTGTTTTGACGCCCACCAAGGTGGAATTTATTCGGCGGCCAGCTTGTCCTGCGTCTTCGTATCGAAATCGCTGGCGTCATGGCGTTCGTGCAACTGCATGGCCGGTTCGCCGAAGGCGCGATTGACCATGCGGCCGCGCTTTACCGCGGGGCGTTCATCGATCGCCTTTGCCCAGCGCTGCACGTTCTTGTACTCCTGCACCGACAGGAAATCGGCGGAATCATTGTACATCCGGCCGAGCGCCAGCCCGCCATACCAGGGCCAGACCGCCATGTCGGCGATCGAATAATCCTTGCCGCCGAGATAGTCGGTTTCGGCCAGCCGGCGATCGAGCACGTCCATCTGGCGCTTCACCTCCATCGAGAAGCGGTCGATGGCATATTCGAACTTTTCCGGCGCATAGGCGTAGAAATGGCCGAAGCCGCCTCCGAGATAGGGCGCCGAGCCCATCTGCCAGAACAGCCAGGACAGCACTTCCGCCCGCGCCGGCTGTTCGACGGGCAGGAATTCGCCGAATTTCTCGGCGAGATAGACCAGGATCGAGCCGGATTCGAAGATGCGCACCGGGGTGCCGCCGCTGTGGTCCATCATCGCGGGGATCTTGGAATTGGGATTGACCTCGACAAAACCGCTGCCGAACTGATCGCCATCGTTGATGCGGATCAGCCATGCGTCGTATTCGGCGCCCTTGTGGCCAAGCGCGAGCAGTTCCTCGAGCATCACCGTCACCTTGACGCCGTTCGGCGTCGCCAGCGAATAAAGCTGCAACGGGTGCTTGCCGACGGGCAGGTCCTTGTCATGCGTCGGACCGGCTATCGGGCGGTTGATGCTGGCAAATGTGCCACCATTGGCCTTGTTCCAGGTCCATACTTTCGGCGGGGTGTAATCGGTCATGCGGGGCCTCGGGATGGCGGGGAGGAAGAATGGGGTTAGGCAGATACGCTAGAACTAGGGTGGGGGAGCGGGAAGTTCAACTTGCGTTGAACTATTGTCGATGTCAGCACGGACGTCGGATCTTCTTCTCCCACAAGGGGAGAAGGCAAGCGCCACCCCTTGCGCCTTCCTCTCAGCGGCATACCTATAGAGGAAGCCGCCGGGCATTCGCATCGCAGGACAAAACCATGACCACCAATCCCAATCCGCGCTCCGTGGTTGCCGTGCGAGCGACCGTTCCCGACGATGCCTTCACGGCCGGGGCGCTGGGCACGCTTAGGGAAGGCAGCGGCGTCGTCATCAGGGATGACGGGTTGGTGCTGACCATCGGCTATCTCATCACCGAGGCGGAGGAAGTCTGGCTGACCGCGCATGACGGCCGCGTCATCCCCGCGCACGCGCTGGCTTACGACCAGGAATCGGGCTTCGGCCTCGTCCAGGCGCTGGCGCCGACCGGCCTGCCGGCCGTGGCGCTCGGCGATGCCGGCAAGGCCAGGATCGGCGACGCGGTTGTGCTTGCCGACGGCATCGGCCGGGCGGTCGAGGCCAAGATCGTCACCAAGCAGGAATTCGCCGGCTATTGGGAGTATCTGCTCGACGAAGCGATCTTCATCGCGCCGGCCCATCCATCCTGGGGCGGTGCGCCCTTGTTCAGCGCCGAGGGCGCGCTGCTCGGCATCGGTTCGCTGCGCCTGCAGATGAGCCGCGCCGGCGAGGTCGCCGACATCAACATGGTGGTGCCCATCGACCTGTTGCCGCCGATCCTCGACGATTTGCTGACGCGCGGCCAGGTGGCCAAGCCGCCGCGTCCGTGGCTCGGCGCGCTGTCGGCCGAAAGCGACGGCAAGGTGGTGGTGATGAGCGTGACCGAAGGCGGCCCCGCCGCCAAGGCCGGCCTGCGCGAAGGCGACGTCATTTCGGAGGTGCGCGACGGCGCGGTCGACGGGCTCGCCGATTTCTATCGCAAACTGTGGGAAAGCGGCTCGGCCGGGGCCGAGATCCCGATGCGGGTGGTGCGCGACGGCCGCGAAACCTGGCTGCGCGTCAAGTCCGCCGACCGCGGCAGCTTTTTGAAGAAGCCGCAGCTGCAATAGGGCGGGGCGATTTCGGCCAGGCGATGCATCCAAGACTGCTCAAGACCTTCCTCGCGGTGGCGCTGAGCCGCAACGTCACGCGCGCCGCCGAGGCGGTGCACCTCGCCCAGTCGAGCGTCAGCGACCAGATCCAGTCGCTGGAGGCCGAACTTGGGACTGCGTTGTTCACGCGCTTGAAGTCAGGCCTGGAACTGACGCCGGCGGGGCTGGCGCTGAAGCCCATCGCCGAGGAACTGCTGCGGCTCGATGGCGAGGCGCGTGCCGCCGTTCAGGCGGCAGCGGAGCAGACCAGCGGCGCGCTGACCATCGGCGCGCTGGAAACGATCGCCTCGGTCCGGCTGGCGCCCTGGCTGCCGGGGTTCCAGGCGAGCCATCCCGACATCGCCGTGCGGTTGAAAGTGGCTGATAGCGGCGCGCTGCTGCGCCAGCTCGAGGATGGCGACATCGACGTCGCCTTCTGTTTCGATCGCCGCGACGTTTCGAACGACGGCGCCGATCAACGCTTCGCCAGGCACATGATAGCGGCCGAACCGCTCGTACTTGTCGCCGCGCCGGGGCAGAACTTGGCTCCATGCGACCTGGCCGCGCTTGCGGCAAGGCGTTTCGTGGCAACGGAGCCTGGATGCATCTACCGGCACATGTTCGACACCGCCTTTGCCGAAGCGGGCATCGGCGCGCCGGAACTCGCCGCCGAAGTCGGCAGCATTGGCGCCATCGCGCGGCTGGTAGCGGCCGGCTCGGGGCTCGGCCTCGTTCCACGTCTGGCCGTCAGCGACGCGCTGGCGCGTGGTGATCTCACCGAACTGACATGGCCCGGTGAGATGCGGACGGCGCCACTGACGATGATCTGGCGGCGCCGGCGCGTCCAACCGCCGGCACTCCGGCAATTTCTCGCCGCCGCGCGCGAAACGCTGGCGCCCCAACGGGTGGGGGCCGATTCAGGTCTTGAATCGGCGAACCGCGCCAAGGTCTTGTTTCCAAACAATTCCTGAGCGGGCGGCGCTTCTGCCTAGGCGAGGCGATGCCCGCCCTCCACATGCAGCGTCGTTCCGGTCGTAAAACCATTGCCGATCAGGAACAAAATCGCGTCGGCGATATCGTCGGGCTGGCCGATCCTGCCGACGGGCAGGCGCTCGGCCATCGCCGCCAGCGTCTCGGCCTTCCTGTCGCCGGCAACCTGCGCCCAGATTTCGGTGTCGACCCAGCCGGGCGAGACGGCGTTGACGCGGATCGGCGCGAGCTCTATCGCCAGCGCCCGCACCAGCCCTTCGAGCGCCGCATTGACGGCGGCGACGACCGAGCCGCGCGCCGCCGGCCGATAGGCGGCAATGCCGGAGACGAAGCTCATCGAGCCGGCCGCCGCCAGCCGTGGCGCGCCATGCTTGGCGAGCAGCAACGGGCCGAAGAGCTTGCCGTCGACCACGCGTTGCGCCGCCTTGAGGTCGAGTTCAGGCAGCAGCCCATAGGCGCCTTCGATGTCGGCGGCGGTGCTGACGATGTGATCGAGGCCGCCGATCCCTGCGAACAACGCGGCGACCTGATCTTCCCGCGTGATGTCGACGACGGCCACGTCCAGGCCGGCGGGATTGCCCAGCGCCTCGCATGCCCGCCGCAGCCTGTCCTCGCCGCGCCCGGCGATGGTGACGTCCGCACCGGCCTCGACACAGCGTCTGGCCAACGCCAGCCCCATGCCGGAGCCGCCGCCGACGATCAGGATCTTTTGGTTGGAAGTGCTCATATCCGCTCTGCCTTTGTCTGGATGGACACGGGCAGGGGATTGGCAGGTCGGTGTGGAAAGCGGAAACGGAAGAAACCGATGGTGCTATCGGAGATGCCGATGGATTGGTGAGGGGCAGGGGGAGGTCAGCAGTCGAGGATTTGCAGATAGTCCGGCGCGGCAAGCCCTCGCATCACGCCGTCTCGCGTCATGATCGGAATCTTGCGCACCCGAGCGGTGGCGATAAGATAGCAGTCACCAGGGTCTTTGTGCGCCGTCGCAGTGACCACGGCGGCTGCTTCGATGGCTATCCGCTGTTTGATTGGAATGATCTTCGCGGCTGTGGCTTCGACAGCTGCTGAAAACCAGCGCGCAGGAGAATTGGCGCCAAGATCGGGCGGATTCTTATGGGCAGGCTTTCGCGCGGCGATTGCCAACTCCCACGCTGTGATAGGCGAGACATAAAGGGTGCCGGTCTCTTGGTTTTCGCCGATGGTTATCAGCGCATCGTTCGAAAGCGGTTCTGTCTCGCTCACCACCAATAGAGAACATGTGTGTCGAGCAGAATGCCCGGCACGGGTCAGCCTTTGGCCGCGTGTTTCGAAACTTGAGAACCGCCCTTGAGGGCTTGCTCGGCGATAGGCTTCGTCAGGTCTACGCTCTTCTTGATCGCGAACTTGCTACCTTTCAGCGATCCGGCGCCACGGACAACCACCGACTTTCCCGTCTTCGCGTTGCGGACTGTTAGACTTGATGATGCTGCGCTTGTCTTGGCCATGCGCTACATATAGCGAATTCTGAATGCCTGGACGAGAGGGCTTCTTTAGAAGATTGCACGCTTTTCCGCCCTATTCCCGCTTGGCACTCGCAAGCACCACGAGATTCCCGTCGGGATCACGCATGCGCATGATCCAGAAATGGTCGGCTTCCTCGATCGGGCCTGGGTCGAGGCCTGCATCGACCAGTCTCCGCCGCTCGGGCGCCAGCGGCAGCACGCCGAGCGTCAGCGTCGAGGTGCCGGCTTTTTCCTTGTCCTCGAACAGTTGCACTTCCGCGCTTTCCGTGAACTGCCATTCGGCGAGGCCGGGCATCGGCCGGCGCAATGGCGGCTTGCCGAAGAGCTTTTCATACCAGCCGATGCTGGGCTCGAGATCGGAGCAACTGACATGGGCGAAAACGGTTTGGATCGCCATCGGGACCTCCACGGATTGCACTCCAGTCGCAACGCGGCGATGGTTGGTGCGTTCCAGGCGAGGGCAGGGTTCCGCTGCTGACGAAAATTGGCAGTGGGCCATGCCATGATGCCGGGAGCTGAAACGAGGCCGGAGGCAGATGACAGTGACGCCAGCGACTACGGCACCGAACTGGCAGGCCCACTGATGGCGCCGGTCAAGGTCGATCCCGACAAGGTCAGGGAATTCCCCGACGCGGACAGTTTTTACACCTGGCTCGGCCAGCACCACGCCACGGAAACCGAGGTGTGGATCAAGGTGCACAAGGTGGGGTCGGGCCTGAAATCGATCACGCCAAAGGAAGCGATCGACGTCGTGCTGTGCTTCGGCTGGATCGACGCGGTGCGCAAGGGGCTGGACGAGAACAGTTTTCTCCAGCGCTACACGCCGCGCGGCAAGAAGAGCATCTGGAGCAAGATCAATGTCGACAATGTCGCGCGCCTCGTCGAGGAGGGCCGCATGACCGCGCATGGGCTGGCCCAAGTCGAGGCGGCCAAGGCCGACGGGCGCTGGGCGCGCGCCTATGGCAGCGGCAAGGAGATGGAAATCCCAAGCGATTTGCAGGCGGCGATCGACGCCGAGCCGGCGGCGAAGGCGATGCTCGAAAAACTCAGCGCGCAGAACCGCTTCTCGCTTGCCTTCCGCACCCACTACATGAAGACCGAGGCTGGCCGCAAGAAGAAGATCGAGACCTTCGTGGCGATGCTGATGCGCGGCGAGACGATCTATCCGCAGGGGAAGAAGTAGATCCTTCAGGCCCCGGAATGCGGGTCGATGCTGTAGGGATGGACTGGATAGCCCTGGCCGATGGCGTCCGCCACGCGCTCGGCCCAGGTGAGGAACGCCGGATAGTCCGCGAGCGAAAAGCCGCAATCCTCGGCGCGATGGCTGTAGGCATAGACGGCGATGTCGGCGATGGTGAAGCCGGTGCCGGCGAGGAAAGGCGTCTCGCCAAGGCTGCGGTTCAGGGCGGCGAGCGTGCGGGCGCCGGCTTCGCGCTTGCCGGCAACCATGGCCTGGTTGCGCTCGAGCCGTCCGGTCAAGGTCCAGAGGCGCAACGAGCCGATGACGGGTTCGACATTGTACTGTTCGAAGAACAGCCACTGCATGATTTTGGCACGCCTGAAGCGGTCCGGCGGCAGCAGGGGCGTGCCTTCGGCGAGGTAGGTGAGGATCGCATTGGATTCGGCAATGGCGGTGCCGTCATCGAGCTGAAGCACGGGAACAGCGCCTGCCGGATTGAGCGCCAGGAAAGCGTCGGTATGGCTTTCGCCCTCGAAGATCGAGACCATGCGCGTGTTGTAAGGGATTTTGAGCAGCCCGAGCAGGACCCGGACTTTCCAGCCGTTCTGCGACGGCAGATAATCCTGAAGCGTGAGCATGGTCGATCCTCGTGATGGATCGACAATCGCATGGGGCGACGGCCGCCGACACCCGATTCCCGCGCATCAACTCATGCGTGTTGTCGCATGATGACTGCGATCTCCACCATCTAATAAAACAATTCCGCCCATGCCATTTTCCCCGAGATGACTGACAAAGAGGCATTTCCCATGAACACCGACAAAGTAGCCCTCGTCACCGGCGGCGATCGTGGCATCGGGCTCGAAACCGGCCGGCAACTCGCGGCACTCGGCTTCACCGTTCTGCTTGGCGTGCGCGATCTTACCAGGGGCGAGGCGGCGGCCAAGGGGCTCGGTGGCGCTGTCGAAGCCATCGCGCTCGATGTCGCCGCGCCTGACGCTGCGGCAAGGGCAGCCGACGAGGTCGAACGCCGCTTCGGCCGGCTCGACGTGCTGATCAACAATGCCGCCATCCATTACGACACCGGCTCGCGCGCCTCGCGGCCCGACTGGACCGTCATTCGCGAGGCGTTCGAGACCAATGTCTTCGGTGCTTGGCGAGTGGCTTCCGCCTTTGCGCCGCTGCTTGGTGCAGGCGGCCATGGCCGGCTGGTCAATGTCTCGTCCGAAGGCGGTTCGCTGGCCTCGATGGGGGCGGGCGCGCCGGCCTATTCGACCTCGAAGGCGACGCTCAATGCGCTGACCCGCGTGCTGGCGGCGGAACTGCGCGGCTCGGGCGTGCTCGTCAACGCGATCTGCCCGGGCTGGGTCGCCACCGACATGGGCGGGCCGGGCGGGCGCCCGGTGACGCAAGGGGCGGCCGGCATCGTCTGGGCCGCGACCTTGCCGGATGACGGCCCGACCGGCGGCTTTTTCCGCGACGGCAAAAGAGTGCCGTGGTGACGGCAGGATAGCCGTGGTGACGGCAGGATTGCCGTGGTGACGACGCCTGTTGAACAGGAGGCAAGGATGAAAATAGGAATTCTCGGCGCGGGCATGATCGGCGGCACGGTCGGGCGGCTGTGGGCGCAGGCCGGACATGACGTGACCTTCGGCGTCAGGCATCCCGAACGGCTGCGGCCGATGCTGGCGGAACTCGGCGGCAAGGCCGGTGCCAGCCCAGCCGTCGATGCGGTCGCCGGCGCGGATGTCGTGCTGGCCGCCATTCCGTTCCGGGCATGGCCCGATGTCGCGGCCGAGATCGAGGCGGCACTTGGCGACAAGGTGCTGCTCGACGCCACCGTGCCGGATCCACCGCGCGACGGCGCCTTCGGCGACGCGGCGCTAGCACGAAAGGACGGCGTGGCCTTTGCCGTGGCGCCGCTGCTGCCGCGTGCCAAACTGGTGCGCGCTTTCAGCACCGTGATGTGGACGACGCTCCGGTCGCAGGCGCATCGGGCCGGCGACAGGATCGGCATCCCGCTCGCCGGCGATGATGAAGAGGCCGTGGCCCTCGCGGCCCGGCTGGTGGTGGATGCCGGCTTCGATCCGGTCGTGGCCGGCCGATTGGCGCTGGCCCGCCGCTTCGATCCCGGCACGGCTGTCTTTGACAGCGGCATGAGCGGGCCAGAGGTTCGGGCGGCACTCGGTATCGCGTAACGGCGTTCAGCATCTGAATCGGGAAATTGTGCCAACTGATTGTTTTTGCATCAATCCCGCCTGGCATCCGCGCATCGCCTCCCGCTGAGATGGCGGGTGGACGAAGGGCGGCATGGCGGCTACCTTTCCGTGCCGCGACCAGATCGCGCGGCGCAGGGTCGCCGGGAGTTTTACCGTTGAGAAGTGCTGCTTCGTGGATGATGGCGGTGATCCTCGTTGCCGTCGCCGCGTGTGTCGGGGCGGGCGCCGCGGCCGCCCAGACACAGACACCCGCCGAGCTGTCTTTACCGGCGGATTTGGCATCGAAGGACATACCGGTCGGGATCAAGGCCGCGCCGCCCTTCGCCTTCAAGCTGCAGGACGGCACCTGGACCGGATTGAGCATCGACCTCTGGCAGAAAATAGCCGGGCGGCTCAACCTTCGCTTCCACTATGTCGAAGTGCCTGGCGTGCAGGACCAGATCGATGGGGTCGCCAGCGGCAAATTCGATGTGGCGATGGCTGCGATCACGGTCACGGCCGACCGCGAAAAGGCCATCGATTTCACGCAGCCCTTTTTCACGACCGGGCTCGGCATCGCCACACCGCTCAACAGCCAGCCGTCATGGCGGCCGATTTTGCACGCGCTGACCTCGTTCGGTTTCCTGCAGGCGGTGCTGGCGCTGGTCGTCATCTCGGTCGTGGTCGGCGTCCTGATCTGGATGTTCGAACGCCGCCACAATGACGATTTCGGCGGCGGCGTCGCCAAGGGCCTGTTTTCCAGCATGTGGTGGTCGACGATTGCCGCGACCCAGGCCAGCACCGGCGATTTCGGCCCGCGAACCGTGCCGGGACGCGTGCTCGCCGCGCTGTGGATGATGGGATCGATCATCGCCATCGCGGTGTTCACCGCCGGCGTCACATCGGTGCTGACGGTGACGCAGATGGAAGGCATGGTGCAGGGCGAAAGCGACCTCGGCACGGTCAGGGTCGGCGCCGTGCGGAATTCCTCGACGGCGTCCTATCTGGATTCGACCCATATCCGCCATCAGGATTTTGACACCATCCAGCAGGGCCTGGACACGCTGCGCGCCGGCAAGGTCGATGCGCTGGTCCATGACAAGCCGCTGCTTGGCTGGCTGGTCGGACAGAACTATGGCGCGAGCCTGCGGGTTCTCGACGCGACCTTCGACCAGCAGCAATATGCCATCGCGCTGCCTCTCGGCAGCCGGCTGCGCAAGCCGCTCGACGTCGCCCTGCTGCAAACCATGGAAAGCGACTGGTGGAAGCAGGCGGTCTTCCAGTATCTGGGCGAGAAATAAGCGAAGCCCGGCCTTATGGACAAGAAAAAGCCGCCCTCGCTTTTTGCGAGTGGCGGCCTTTTCCCGGGAGGAAGTCAGAAAAGAGAGATCAGAGCAGCTCAAGCTGCCTTGGCGTGCTTGTGATCGTGCTTCTTGTGGTGGTGCTTCCGGGCGACGTGCTTCTTGGCGACGTGCTTGTGGCCGTGCTTCTTGCCCGCGTGCCGGTGAGCGTGCTTGCGCACATGCCTGTGGTGCTTCTTGTGGTGCCGGTGACGCTTGTGCGCGGCCGACTTGACCGGCGTCTTCGCCGCGTCTACGGCCGCCGGCGTGGTCGCGGGGGCGGTTGTGGTCGCGGGGGCGGTCGTCGTCGCCGGAGCGGTCGTCGCGGTGGTGGTCGTGGCGGCAGCATTGGCGGTGCCGACAACCGGCATTGCGAGACCCAGCGCGATGGCGAGACCGAGAGCGGAGAGGAGAGGCTTGTTCATAATGGGCTTTCCTTCAGGGTTGATGATTGTCGTCACTGGTTGAGGTCGACCGGCGTCACGCCGAGGAGTTTCAGGGCGTTGGCGTAAGTGCGGATGCCTTGCGCCTGCTTGCTCTCGCTACAGAACCGGTTCGCCTTGTCCTGCAGCGCCGTTGCCTGCGCGATCTGGCTCGCACTGGCACCGGGTTCGGCCTGGGTCCGGATGGCTCCGTCGAGTTGAAGCCCAAGCCGGCTGCAATATTCGCTCCGGGTGACCGCCGCCTCCGCGCCCGACTGCGCGACCGCGAGCATGGCAAGCGAAATGCCTGTCAGGGCACCCATCCATCTGGTCGAACGTCGTTGCATCGCAGGCAAGATCCCGTTGCGTTGTCTGGCGGCCGCTGTCCGTCCGCCACGGGATCCTTATCGCAGACGATCTTTTCGCCAGTTTTTCCCGGATGTTGAATCTTGTTTCTGGAGTGTGTCTGGAGGCCGGGTTCACACCTCGTCGGCGTCGAAGAGCAGCATCGTCAAATCGTCGTCGCCCGGGGCCAATATCCGCCGGTCGGCGGCGCAGGCAACGCCGACTTTGCTGGCGAATGCGGCTCGGATGTCGTCGAGGCTGTCGAAATACAATGTCCCCACCAGATAAGGCATCTCGCCCGCCGAAAGCTTGACGATGGGCCGCCTGCTGACATCGTAGCGCCGCAGGCCGGGAAGCTTCTTGGCCAGCGGTATGTGAATCTCGAAATAGTGCCGGTCGAAGGCGGCCGGATCGGCCGGGGTTTTGTAGATCACGAGCATCTTGGCCATTGCCATGGTCCTGTCCTGTTGGCGTTGCTGGTCGGGCCGTGCGGGCCACCGCGCCGAAGTCGTTCGACAGGCTCGGATTTCGACCGTCCGCCGATTTTTATGAGGCGCGGGCAGGGGCGAGGGCTGCCAGGGAACGCCTCACGGACGCCGGCGGCTCACTTGCCGACGAAGACGAATTCGGACTCCGGCTCGTCGCCGGCCTGGATCATGCGATAGAAGACAGGCGTCTGGCCGTTGGCCGATGTCGCGAAGGCATATTCGATGGCCTTCGGCTTGAGCTTGCCGGCGAACAGCTCGTTGGCGGTGAAGACCTTGTCGGGCATTTCGGCGAGCCCTTCGAGCAGGGCGCGGGTAAACAGCGAGTGATTGCCGCCACCGCCGTCCTGCACCGGCTCGTCGCCGCCGCTGGCGATCAGCTGGCGCGCCTTGAAGCGGGTCGACTTGGCAAGGTAGCGCTCGCGCGGGCCCACGGGCGCCTTCATCGCATCGCGCGACAGGCCGCCGGCATAGCAGGAGTCCGAAATCAGCAGCACGGAGCCGGAGGCGAGCTTGCGCAGGTCCTCGGTGATCTCGAAAGCGCGCACCCAGGTGAAATCCTCGCTGGCATCGCCGTCGACCGGCACCCAATAGGCTGTGTTCTCCTGATCGGTCTGACCATGCCCGGCGTAGTAGATCAGCAACTGGTCCTCAGCCGTCAGCGACTTGCGCAGATCAAATAGCACCTTCTGGATGTCGGCCTTGGTGGCGTCGACCAGCAGCAGGCTGCGCTGCGTCCCCGACGCCATCGTCAGCGTCGTCGTGTAGCCGAAGCGTTGGGCGAGCAACCGCGCCACCGCCTTGCCGTCATCGATGGGGGTTCGCAGCGTCGGGAAGGCGGGATCGAGATAGTGCTGGTTGGCGATCACCAGCGCCAGCCGTCGGCCGACCGGCGCCAGCGAGGCCACGGTCTCGCTCTCGCCGAACAGAAGCCGCCGTTCGGCAAGCAGCGAGGCATCGCGGCCATAGACGCGGATCGGCAGCTCGCCGCGGGTTTCGAGCTTGACCGGGCGTCGGAACTGGCCGTTGGCGTCGATCTCGACATTGACGCCATCGATCGAGGCGAAACCCGCCGGTCCTGGCCCGCTGTAGCGCGCCACGATGTCCATTTGCGGATCATGGATCGGCGTGGCGCCGCGGCTGAGCTTGGGGTTGATCACCTCGATGCGGTCGGGGTTGGATTGCGGCTCGTCGCGCGTCGCCAGGAAGCGCAGGTTTGGGTTGGTCGCCTCGAATACCGGCATCTGGTCCCGCTTTTGCTCGGCCATGGTGCGGTCGACCTCGCGGGCAAGCTGTTCGATCGTCGGGCTGGGGTTGCTGCGCAGCGCCTGCGAGACGGCAAAAGTCAGCTCGCCCAGCACGACATCGCCGGTGTGGCTGGTTTCATAGCCGAGTTCGTTCGCTCGCGTGGCATAGAGCGCCGCCATTTCGCCCGCGCCGAACAGTTCGATGGCGTCGGCGGGCGGGGGGGCAGTGGCGTCGCCGCGCTGCCAATGCCACCTCGCCTTGTAGCGGGCGGCTTCATTCTGTTCGAGTAGCTTGAAATCCTCGGCATAGTTGGTGTCGAAAATGAAGATGACGTCGGCGCCGCGGTTCTGGAGCTGGATGGCGAAATTCGACAGCTCGCTGGTGCGTATGCCGCTCACGGCCGAGCCCTCGGCCATGTACTCGTGGCTGACAATGACGGCGTCGGAGGTGAACAGCACATGCTCGTTGAAGTCTTTCTCGAGTTCGAGAAAGCGCTCCGACACCGCGTCCCTGACCGTATCCGCGCACAGTTCGGTCCGCGTCTCGGCGGCAAGCGAGGGATTGGAGCAACGCCGCTCGAGAAAGGCCGCGGCGTTCGCGTGCGTGCCCCATTTCATGTAGGAGCCCGCGCCGCCCGAAAAGCTCACCACCACCTGGTCGCGCTCACGCGCGCAGGCAACGGTCGAGCGCATGACGTCGAGCACGGCTTTGCGCGTCACCGCGTCTCCGTTCATGACATGCAGGTTCTCAGGCGCGACGCCGCGCTTCTCGAACAGCGCCTTGAGCAACACGGCGTCGTTCTGCGTGCCTGGCAGTTCGATGAAGTGGCGGTAGTAGGGCGCAAGCACGATCGCGTGGACGATGGGCTGCGCGCCTTGCCTGGCCGGGCAGGCGGTCTGGCCGCCTGCCACCTCGAAGCGCTCGGCCGGGCCTGCAAGCACCGGAAACCATGCCGATTGTTCCGCCGCCAGCCATGCCTTCAGCGTGTCGGCGCAACTGCCGTCGCACCTTTGGCTCATGGCAAGGCCCGCGCGGCCCGCCGATGTGCCGGCGAGCAACGCGACGAACACCACCAGCAGCAGAGCCGAAACCCTCGACAGCGACGCGCCCATGAAACCCACCCGGTTGCCCCTGCGGATGATAGATATGCGATTGGGGCGATCAAGTGACGCGATCGGCCACCGTTTGCGCCATCTTCCTGTCTTATCGCGGGCACCCGCCGCCGCCCTTGCACGATGCCTGATTGACCGCTGCGGCGCTTCTGCCTCTTCCCCCGGCACCATCATTCGCGTAAGGCGCCGGGCAAATCCTCATCATCGCAGATATCGCGGCTGGAATTCCCATGATCAGACTGGAAAACATCGGCAAGCAGAACGGCCGTCAGCTTGTCTTCATCGAGGCGTCGGCCTCGCTGCAGAAGGGCGAGAAGATTGGCCTTGTCGGCCCCAACGGCGCCGGCAAGACGACGTTGTTTCGCATGATCACCGGCCAGGAACAGCCCGATGAGGGCCAGGTGCAGGTCGATCGCGGCGTTACCATCGGCTATTTCAGCCAGGATGTCGGCGACATGGCGGGCCACAGCGCGGTGGCCGAGGTGATGAACGGCGCCGGACCGGTGAGCGACGTGGCGGCCGAGATGGCGGAGCTAGAGGCCGCGATGGCCGATCCCGACCAGGCCGACCGGATGGACGAGATCATCGAGAAATATGGCGAGGCGCAGCATCGCTTCGAGGAACTCGACGGCTATGCGCTGGATGGCCGCGCGCGCGAAGTGCTGGACGGTCTCGGCTTTTCGCAGGAGATGATGGACGGCGATGTCGGCAAGCTGTCGGGCGGCTGGAAGATGCGCGTGGCGCTGGCCCGTATTCTTCTCATGCGGCCCGATGTCATGCTGCTCGACGAACCGTCCAACCATCTCGATCTCGAAAGCCTGATCTGGCTTGAGCAGTTCCTGAAAGGCTATGACGGCGCGCTGCTGATGACCTCGCACGACCGCGAGTTCATGAACCGCATCGTCAACAAGATCGTCGAGATCGATGCCGGCTCGCTCACCGCCTATTCCGGCAATTACGAATTCTACCAGCAGCAGCGGGCGATCGCCGACAAGCAGCAGCAGGCGCAGTTCGAGCGCCAGCAGGCGATGCTGGCCAAGGAGATCGCCTTCATCGAACGCTTCAAGGCGCGGGCCTCCCATGCCGCGCAGGTGCAGAGCCGGGTGAAGAAGCTCGATAAGATCGACCGCGTCGAGCCGCCCAAGCGCCGCCAGGTGGTGAATTTCGAGTTCCAGCCGGCGCCGCGCTGCGGCGAGGATGTCGTCACCCTGAAGAACGTCCACAAGGCCTATGGCAGCCGCACCATCTATGAAGGGCTCGACTTTCAGGTCCGCCGCCGCGAGCGCTGGTGCATCATGGGCGTCAATGGCGCGGGCAAATCGACGCTGTTGAAGCTGGTGGCCGGCGCCTCCGACCCCGATGCCGGCACGGTGGCGCGGGGACCGAGCGTGAAAATGGGCTATTTCGCCCAGCACGCCATGGAGCTTCTGGAAGGCGAGCGCACCGTGTTCCAGACGCTGGAAGACAATTTTCCGCAGGCCGGCCAGGCGCCGCTTCGGGCGCTTGCCGGCTGTTTCGGCTTTTCCGGCGACGAGATCGAGAAGAAATGCCGGGTGCTGTCAGGCGGCGAGAAGGCGCGGCTGGTGATGGCGCTGATGCTGTTCGACCCGCCCAATTTGCTGGTGCTGGACGAGCCGACCAACCACCTCGACATCACCACCAAGCAGATGCTGATCGAGGCGCTGTCACAATATGAGGGCACGATGCTGTTCGTCTCGCACGACCGGCACTTTTTGGCCGCGCTGTCGAATCGCGTGCTGGAGCTGACGCCTGAAGGCGTCCACACCTATGGCGGCGGCTACACCGAATATGTCGAGCGCACCGGACAGGAAGCGCCGGGCTTGCGGAGCTGATTCCAGCTTTTGGAATGTGCGCCGAAGCGCGCCGCATGGTCGGTGGCGACGCGCTCCGGCGGGCAGCCTATCTCAGTGAGATGGCCATCCCGCTCAGGTCAGCGTTGACCTGCAGGCCCACCTGTTTGCCGGTGAGCTCGAGCTGGGCGCCCTTGTCGTTGGTCATCACGATCACCTGGGCCCCTTTGCCGAGCGTGCCGCCGCCGCCGGCCGCGCCATATACGCCGGTCACGTCCCGGGCGCGCCTGATATGGCGCACGGTGCCGCGGAAATAGGTCTTGGAGACGCCGAAGGCGAGGCCGCCCGAGACGCCGCCGATCGAGATGGGATAGCTTTTACCATGGAAGGTGAAGGTCCCTTCGCCTCCGGAGCCGCCGACGAAGAAGGCCGCCTTGTAGACGGAGAAGCGGATCGTGCCGCTATCGGCATGCGCGGCGGTGGCAAAGCCGATGCCCGCGGTGGCGATGGCGGCAGCCGCTATCGAGCGAAATCCAGATGAAATTTTCATGATAAAAGCTCCTCAAATTGCCGCTTGTCCGACCGGACAGGCGCGTCAGCGCTGTGTCAAAGTCACAACTGAACAGTCTCGCCTGTCATTTGGTTCCGGGCACGCAGCTCGATTCTGACCGTGGAAGATCGACACGGAGCGAGGTCTATGGCAAGCGCTTGGACGAGACATCGCGGATACGTGATTGGCGCGGGCACGACGACGGGCAAGCCTGCCGAGAGCGGGACGGCGACAGCAAGGGGCTTCGGGATGAGAATTGCGATGACAATTGCAATGTCCGCACTGGCCGCGACGATGGCTGGATGCGCGACCTCTCCGGTGGACTATGGAGCCTCGCTTTCGCAGCAGGACCAGAAATGGGCAACGCCGCAATGCCAGCAAGCCCGGGCGGCGGCCTCGGACTACGCGGTCCGCGAAAAAACGCATCCGGGTTGGGAATTCGTCGCCCTTGGCCCCTATGGTTTGGGTATCATAGCGGCCACCAAGGAGCACGAGCAGAAGCAGCGAAAGCTGCTCGCCCGCGACGTGCATCTGCAATGTTCGAGCCTGCCGCTGCCGAAGGAATTGCAGGGTGACCTGGGGGCGGGCGGCCCGGACAAGGCGAAATATCCGTAGGCTGAAAGCCGTTGGACGCTTTTCCTGGAATTGACCTAGCGCAGCAGCCCTTCGGCCTCGAATGTGTCCCAGCCTTCCAGCTTCGGCGCATCATCCCCACCTGGATTTCTGGTCTTGCGGGCCTTGCCGCTCCGCTTGCCGGCTCGCGTCAGCGCGGCCTTGCCGGCGCCGCGCCGTCTGTTTTCGGAGGTTTCGCGCGCATCCTCCTCCCGCCAGGCGGTCGCCAGGTCACGATCGAGAATGTCCTCGATGTGCCGTGGATCGAAGACGTGGAAGGTCACGGCCTTGGATCGCCCGCGCATCTTCACGGTGCGCGTGCCGATGCTTTTCAGGCGACCGTCCTTCAGCCATTTGTGACGCTCGCGGGCGGAGATGGTGAGAATGTCCTCGGCCTCGCGCGGCAGCACAGGCAGCGCTTCGATCCCTTCCAGTGTGCTGGCAATGGTTGCCGAGACGGCCTGGAACGCATCCGCGTCGGCTTTCACCATGCGCAAGACGATTCGGCCCGTCTCGGCCTTGGCGAACGTCCTCACCGTCCACGGCAGTCTGGCCCTGATTTCGCGTTCGATCCCCTTCAGGCGCATGGAGGACCCAAGCGTCGCCGATGGCGGCAGCGGCCATTCGGCAACGAGTGACGCAGCTGTGGTACCGCCGCGCTCCGATGCGCGATCAGGAGCGGCGGCAATTGCCGCAACGATGCCGCTCACCATCTTGCGCAGTGAACCGCGCTTCTTGTCGGTCATGTGTCCTTTTTGCTCATCAGGTGCCTTGCTGGAACCACGTTACCACGGCCGACAACCGAAATCGGGCCAAACAGTTCCTTGATCCGGCCAGCTTGCACATTCCACTCGGGCGATGTGCGATAACGGCGACAGCAATCAGCCGGTGAGCCACCTGCGCAGGATTCTGTAGATGCCGTCGTTTGGGCGCACTGCTATCCGTGGGAGAAGCAGCCTGTCGTCTTCCGACCGCGCCCTGCCGCCGCGAGTGGTTGTGGCGCTGGCATAGCCGGCCTCCTCAACCACGCTCCTGATCTCCTCGGACACATCGCCGTAGGGGTAACAGAAGGCATCGACCGTATTGCCGATCAGATCTTCCAACTCGTGGCGAACATCGGTGATCTGACGCCGGGATTCGGCCGGCGCGGCAGCCGTGAGGCGAACGTGATCCAACGTGTGGGCACCCACCTCATGACCTGAGCGGACCCAATCCAGTATCTCTTCCTTTGACATGCAGGCGGCGTGCGGGATGCCGAGCCCCGCATCCCATTTGTTGAAGCCACCAATCTGCCTGCTGACCAGGTAGTTGGTTGCGGTGAAACCACATCTCTGAAGGGTCGCAAGCGCGTTCGAATGGACATTGCGAAAGCCATCGTCGAACGTGATGCCAACCACCCTCCCGGACCTTTCTCCGTCCAGAAAGGGTTTCAGGTCACGCATCGACAGGCCTGTCCATCCCAGGCGCTTCAACCAATTCATCTGATGGCGAAAGGCGCGCGGGGAGACCGTCAAATGGCTGAACGGGCCACCCTTTCCGGCGGCCTTATCGATTTGATGGTACATCAAGATTGGTATTGGCATTAGGCGGCGCCGGATGGTGTGGATATTCCATCACCATCATGCCGCGCCGAACGCGCGCTCCATGATGGTGGAACGGTATCGTCTTCTCCAGCCTCAACCGGCAGATGTTGGCGATTTGCAAGCCTACCCGCCGTGCTTCGGTCTTGACGGTCGTCAACGGAGTTTTTCTGCGCTTTTTAAGGAGATTGCGCTTCATCTGGTACGGCGATCGATCCTGCTCTATCTGGCTCGCCAATTCGATCGATTTGTCCTTGAGAAACAGCCCCTGCGCGCAAGCCGCGGGCAGGATTTGATAGATGGTCTCGGATGATGACGTCGCGAGCGTGGGGTCGAAAAGCACGTGATCGACTGGAATATTGAAATCTCCAGTCGCTTGAAGGAGGTCGCGGGCTGCCTTCCTTGAAATGATGTAGGCTCCAGCGCCAAGATGCAGTCCGTAAAGCCTCGCCACCGAAAAACTGAAGCCGACATGCGACGGCATCATCGCTATCACGGCCTTTTTGAAGACCGTCTCCAGCTTGATGATGCTTGCGTCGGCTGGTATCCAGCCGACGTCGGCAAGCAACGGGCCTGCCTTGGGGGTGAAGACCGTGTCATCCTCGAACACCGCGCCATAGGCTTCGTCGCCCTCCGCAATGATGTGCCAGCATGCCTTATGGCTCAGAAAGCAGGCAATTTCGGTGGGTGACAGGATTCGCGACATCGCGGCGATCTCCGGCCGTTTCATCCCGTCAACGGCGGAAACACGCTCAAATTTTACCTGGATCCGTGCAAACTCGGTGGTCATATGGGCAAGCCGACCAGGAGACCGGTCCAAATTGATGACCAGGCATCTCATCATGCGACCCGCCACTTGGCCGCGCATATGCATGGCAAGACGTTCGCAGCCAAAGCGAATGAAAAGAAATCGCGTTGCAAGTCATCATCCCAACCCATCTGTATTTTACTACGACGCCGCATGATTGGTCAAGTTGTAGGCCGGATTGTGCAAATAGCATTTGCCACCGGGTCGAATTCGCTACGGCACAATCAATTTGGCGTCCCTCCATGCTGAGCTGGGATGGCCGGCTTGGGCGCGAGCCAGCGCGGGGAGGTCGAAGAAAGTCGATCTCGCGCGGACCCTGGTCTCCTCCACGCCCCTATTCGGGTTCGCCGAACCATCGTGACGCGGCCTGGGTAGCCTCCTCGATGTCGGGCTCGCCATCAGCGGCCCAGGCGACGAAGCCATCGGGGCGCACGAGCAGGGCGCTCAGGCCGAGCCGCTCTCGGGCATCGCTGGCGATATAGGCGATCCGCCCGCTCCAGCGACCGCCGAGCGCCTGGAGCGGAGCGCGGCCATCGAAGTCCAGCAGCAGGCCGCGTCCAGAGCGCATGAGCTCGCCCAGCCTCGTCCCGTCGGCCAGCTCGAAATCGGGCGCGCTGCGGCCGACCAGCGGATGGGCGCCGCCGAGATCGTAGCGCAGGCCAACGCCCCAGACGCGCTCGGCGAAATAGGTGGCGCCGTCGCGCGTGTCGATGAGGTCGCGGACGATGGCCGCGAGCGCCCGCGAATCGCGGCTTGGGCGCATCAGCGCGACCTGCGCGCGCGACCAGTCGAGCACATCGGCGCCCACGGGATGACGCTCCTCGAAATAGCTGTCGAGCAGGCCTGCCGGCGCATCGCCACGGATGGTGGCGGCAAGCTTCCAGCCAAGGTTCATCGCGTCGCCCAGGCCGAGATTGAGGCCTTGGCCGCCCAAGGGGGAATGGATATGCGCGGCGTCGCCGGCGAGCAGCACCCGGCCCTTGCGGTAGGCGGTCGCCTGGTAGGCGCGGTCCGTCCAGGTGGTGGCCAGCCGCAGCGCGGTCACCGTGACGTCGGTGCCGGAGACGCGGCGCAACACCGCCTGCACATGCTCCGGCGTGATCGGCTGGGTGCGGTGGAAAGCGCCGCCGTCGAACTCGACCATCGCGATCGTGCCCGGCCGGCCATAAGTATACATGCCTGTCGCCGTGTAGTGACGGCCGGGCTCGAGCTGTTTGGGATCGGCCAGCTCGACGTCGACCGAATAGCCGGTGAATTCGGGATCGGTGCCGACGAATTCGAAGCGACCGGCCTTGCGGACCGTGCCGCGGCCGCCATCGCAGCCGACGAGCCAGCGCGCGCGAAAAATTGCGCCGCCGGCGCGGATGGTAACATCCCCGTCCGACCGGTCGAAACCCTCGACGCCGAGGCCGCGCCTGATCTCGGCGCCCATCGCGCTCGCCCGCGCCGCCAGCACGGTTTCGATCGCCTCCATGTCCGACGCCGTGTGGGTGCCGGCTGGGCCGGGCAGGCGATACGGCCATTTCGAAGAGTCGACCGCGTCGAGATGGAACTGGATACCGGCGAAATGGCCGCCCGGCCGGCGCGGCTGCTTTATCCAGTGCGCGGCGGCGGAGACGTCGCCGGCCACCTGTCGCGGCGCGGCGATGTCGGCGAGCAAGCCGCGACGGTGGAAAGCCTCGATGGTGGGCGCCGAAAGGCCGCGCATGCCGAAAGGCAGCCGCTTGAGAGGCGAGGCGGGATGCTCGGCCTGCTCCAGCACCAGCACGCGGAGGCCGGAGAGGCGAAGCTCGCAGGCGAGAAACAGGCCGACAGGGCCGGCGCCGGCAATCACGACATCATATGGGTTGGGGTTTTGCATGAACTGCTCCTTGGTCGATGTTCGACCGGAGCGTTCCTCGCTTTGAGAACCACACGGACGAACGATTGGGCGCCATCAGCGTCCGATGTTCGTCGCGGGGATCTTGTGCACGAAGCCAAAGACCAGAGCCCTTCTCAGCGAACGATTTCGCTGGCGAAGGGGAGTTGGGCTTACCAAACCAACCCTGCCTTTTCCGACAGTGGCGATATAAGGGAGTGGCGATTGATCCGCAACAGGGGGACGTGATGATCTTCTGGGTAGCGAGCGTGGCCGGACTGGCGATCGCCTATCTCTTCGGTTCGATTCCCACGGGCTATCTGGCGGGAAAACTGCTCGGGGGCATCGATATCCGGGAGCATGGCTCCAGATCGACCGGTGCGACCAACGTGTTGCGAACCCTGGGCAAGGGGCCTGCTTTGGCGGTGCTGCTGGTCGATGTGCTGAAAGGCGTGGCGGCGATCGTCCTTATCCGCTGGCTCCATGCATTGCCGTTGCTGACGCCACCGGCCGGACTTGAGCCGCAAAGCTTCGTGCCCTGGACCGTCTGCCTCGCCGGCCTTGCGGTGCTGCTCGGGCATGGCCGCTCGATCTGGTTGAATTTCACCGGCGGCAAATCCGCCGCGACCGGGCTTGGCGTGCTGCTGGCGATGTCGTGGCCGGTCGGTGTGGGTGCGGCGGCGGTGTTCTGCCTTGTGCTGGGTGTTTCCAGGCTCGTTTCCCTCAGTTCGATGCTGGCGGCGTTGACAGCGATGGCGCTTGTCTGCGGCCTTGAGCAACCGCTATCCTACCGGCTGCTGGTGATTGCCGGCGGGCTCTACGTGATCGCACGCCATCGTGCCAACATCCGGCGGCTTCTGGCCGGGACGGAGCCGCGCCTTGGGCAAGAAAGCGCCAAGACGGAACCACAGGTTTGAGCTATCAGGTTAAGGGCATAGGGACGGTTTCGAACAACAATGGCCAGGCGGTTTGCGTTTCTCCTCGTTCGCGATTTCACCCTGTCGCCGCTGTCGCTGTTCATCGACACGCTGCGGCTGGCGGGCGATGAGGGCGATCGCAGCCGCAGGATAGAGTTCGACTGGGAGATCGTCGGCGAACGCGGTCTGCCGATCCGGGCAAGTTGCGGCGTCGAATTGCTGCCGACCGGGGGGATCGGCAATCCGGAGGATTTCGACAATGTCGTCGTGGTCGGCGGGCTGCTCGACACCAACCGTGCCTTGAGTTCCGAGAAGGAGGCGTTCCTGTTGCGGGCCGCCGGCAAGGGGGTGCCGCTGACGGCGCTCTGCACGGGCAGTTTCGTGCTCGCGCGCTACGGCCTGCTCGATGGCTATAGCGCCGCCGTCAGCTGGTTCCACATCAAGGATTTCCGCAGCCGGTTCCCGGAGGTGAACGCTCATGCCGACAGCCTGTTTACCGTCGACCGGGGCCGCTCGACATGCGCGGGCGGCACTGGTGCCGCCGACCTTGCGGGCCACTTTGTATCCCAGTTCATCGGCCAGAAGGCGGCCGAAAAGGCCGCCAAGATCCTCGTCCTCGACCGGATCAGAAGCAGCAGGGACGTGCAGCCCGTGGGCGACCTGTTTCCCGGTGCATCGAGCCGGGCGGTGAAGCGCGCCTTGCTGTTGATGGAGAGCAACCTCCAGGAGACGCTGTCGGTCGCCGAGATCGCAAGCCGCCTGAACTGCTCGCGGCGCCAGCTCGAACGGCTCTTCGGATCGGAACTGGGCATCGGCCCGATGGCCGCCTATCTGGCGCTCAGGGTGCATCATGCGAAGGCGCTTCTGGAAGGCAGCGACCTGCAGATCGGCGACATCGCCTACCGCTGCGGCTTCACCAATGCCGGCCATTTCAGCCGCGTGTTCCGCCAGCAGACCGGCATCACGCCGACGCATCTCAGGCATCCAAACCGCAGGCCCGGCGGAGCAATGATTCAATGAAGTCCGCGACGTGAAGTGCGGCGCCTAGGAAATCCGCCGACCATCCTCATCAAGCAGAACGCAGCCCTCGGGGTCGAAGCCAAGGTCGATCGCCTCGCCTTCGCGAAGCACGCGGCCAGTGATCGGCGCGTTGACGCGGAGGTTGGTCTTGCCGCCGATGTCGATGTCGTAGATCGCGCTGCCGCCCAGATAGGAGGCCGAGACGACGCGGCCGGACAGACGGTTGGCACTCACCGCCGCACCGACCGAAAATTTCTGCGGCCGCACCACGACGGTGACCTTGCTGCCTTCGGCAAGCGGCCTTGAACAGGCCACCGTGATGGTCTGGCTGCTGGCAAGCACCACCGCCTGGCCGGACCTGCTCACGGTCCCGGCAAGCATGTTGGCCTTGCCGAGGAAGTCGGCGACGAAGGCCGTGGCCGGCGTGTCATAGACTTCCTGTGGGGTTCCGATCTGCTCCACGGCGCCGGCGTTCATCACCACGATCCGATCCGACATGGAGAGCGCTTCCTCCTGGTCGTGGGTGACGAAGATGGCGGTGATACCGGTTTCCTTCTGGATCTTCTTGATCTCGACGCGCATCTCCTCGCGCATGTTGGCGTCCAGCGCCGATAGCGGCTCGTCCAGCAGCAGCACCTGCGGCTCGAAGACGATGGCGCGGGCAAGCGCGATGCGCTGCTGCTGCCCGCCAGATAGCTGCGACGGCAGCTTCTTCTCGCTGCCCGGCAGCCGCACCATTTCCAGCGCCTTGCCGACCTTGCGGGTGATCTCGGGCTTCGGCACGTTGCGGTATTTCAGGCCGAAGGCGACGTTGTCGAACACGTTCTTGTGCGGGAACAGCGCGTAGCTCTGGAAGACCAGCCCGATGTTGCGCTTGTAGATCGGGATGTCATCGACCCGCCGCCCGTCGATCATGATCTGGCCGTCCGAAATGTCGACCAGGCCGGCGATGGAGCGCAGGATCGTGGTCTTGCCGCAGCCCGAGGGTCCGAGCAGGGTGACGAAGCTGCCCTTGCGGATCGACAGCGAGAAATCGCGTACCGCGACGAACTTGCCATAGGCGATGTCGATGTCGCGGAACTCGACCGCCGGGCTGTCTGCCTCGGCGGCCGCGCTCGCGCCGGCTGCCCCGGCCAGGACTGGCCGGGGATGGAGTGTCGTGCCCTGGCTGTCAGGCACCTTTGGAGATCCTGTTCCACTGCTTGGTCCAGGCGTCCTCGTTGGTCGCCCAGTAGGTCGGATCGGCGAAGGTCAGCGACTTCATCGTGCCCGTCTTGTCGAATGCCGGCAGCTTCTCGATCTTCTCGGTCAGCTTGACCTTGTTGGGGTCGAGCGACGGCGGATAGCTCTGGCCCTCGGCAACCGCGATCGAGGTCGCCGGGTCGAGCATGAAGTTGATGAGTTCCTCGCACTCGGCCATGGGCGAGCCCTTCAGGATCAGCATGTCCTCCATCCAGGCATAGGAGCCGGCCGGATCGAGATAGCCGATCGGATGGCCCTGGTCCTGCAGCGCGGCGACGCGGCCCGACCAGGCATCGGTCACCACGATCTCGCCCTTGGAAAGCAGGTCCATCAGCTCCGCGCCGGAGCTCCAAAACTTCTTGGCGAGGTCGCGCGTCTCGCGCACCTTGGCCCAGATGGCGTCCATGTCCTTGAGATTGTTGGGGTCCTGCCCGGTGGCGAGCGCCGCGTACCAGACGCGCGTCGTCATGTCGGAATAACCGCCGACCTTGCCGGCGTATTTCTTGTCGAGCAGGAGCCCGGCGCCCTTTTCCTTGGCTTCCTCGGGCGAAATCACCTTGGTGTTGTAGGCGATGCCGGTCGTGCCGTAGTCGTAGGGCACGGCCGAAAGCTTTGGCGTCAGCTTGCGGAACGGCTCGATCATCGGCTGCAGCACATTGGCCATGTTGGGAATGTTGGCCTCGTTGATCTCCGAAGTCAGGCCGGCGTTCACATATTTGATGTAGTAATTGACGCCCGAGGAATGGATCACCTGGTAGTCGCCGGGCTTGGCGGTCTTGATCTTGGTGATGATCTCGTCCTCGTCGCCGAACGTGCCCTGGACCACCTTGATCTTGGTCTTGGTCGTGTAGGGCTGGAAGGCGAACTTGTCGATCGCGTCCTGCACCGTGCCGCCCCAACCGTCGAAGCGAACCTCCTGGACCGCGGCGAGCGCCCGGCCCATCCATGGCATGGAAAGGCCGGCCGATGCCGCCGCGGCGGCGGTCAGCGTCAGGAAAGTGCGGCGGCTCAAATCGCCATTGGCATATCGGTCATGCAGCCGTTCCAGCCGCTTCGTGGTGGTGAGTTTCATTGTGTATCCTCCTTTGGTTCGCCACGTCTTCTCAGTTTCGTCAGGCTTTGCAGGATCAGGCCGCCGATCAGCGGGATGCCGACGGTCACCAGGATCATCACGGTGCCGAGCGCGTTGATTTCCGGGCTGATCGAGATCTTGAGCATGGAAAGGATCTGGGTGGGCATGGTCTCGACGCCGGCCGGCCGCCAGAACAGGCTGGCCGAGGTGTTGTCGAACGAGATGGTGAAGGCGAGCAGCGCGCCGCCGACCACGGCCGGGATGAGCAGCGGCAGCGTGATCTCGCGGAAGGACGAGACCCTTGAGGCGCCGAGCGACAGCGCCGCCTCCTCGTAGACGCGCCGGATGCCGATCATGCGCGCCTGGGCGATCAGCACGACATAGGGCATGGCAAGCAGGATATGGCCGAGCACCAGAAGCAGCATGGTCCTTGGCTGGTCGACCGCCTTGATCAGCACCAGCAGGCCGACGCCGAGGATGGTTTCGGGCACCAGCGCCGGCAGGATCACCAGCGTGCTCAGCGCCTGCTTGCCGCGAAATTCGAAGCGCACCAGGGCAAACGCCGTGGTGACGCCGATGGCGGTGGTGACGAGGGCGGTGACCAATGCGATCCACAAGGATGTGCGGAAGGCGGCCAGCACCGCCTCGTTGGCCATCAGCTTGCCGTACCATTGCAGGCTGAAGCCGGTCATCGGGAAGCCGCCGAACATCGAGGCGTTGAACGACAGGATCACCGTCGCCACGATCGGCGCGAACATGAAGATGTAGACGCAGACCGTGACGAAGCCGGTCAGCCGCCAGGCCCATCTGCCTTCCTGCTTGCGCCGGGTTCCGCTCATCCGCCAAGCCCCGTCATCCACCCAGTCCCGTCATCCACCAAGCCCTTTGACGATCTGCGACATGCCCATGTAGCGCGTGTAGACGGCGGCGAAGAAGCCGAGCACGACGAACAGCACGATCGACAGCGTGGCGCCCATCGGCCAGTTCAGCTCGCCCATGATGGTGTCGTAGATCAAATTGCCGAACAGCGCGTCGCGGCCCGAGCCGAGGAGCTGCGGCGTCACATAGCTGCCGGCGGCCAGCACGAAGCAGAGCAGCAACCCCGCCGCCAGGCCGGGCAGCGACAACGGCAGCGTCACCTCGCGGAACGCCTGCGCGCTCGTGCAGCCCATCGAGCGGGCCGCCGAAATCAACGTGCGATCAATGCTCTCCAGGCTGACATAGACGTTGAGGATCATGTAGGGCAGCAGGAAGTGCAGCATGCCCAGTATGACCGCGCCTTCATTGTAGAGCATCTGCAGCGGCTCATGGATGATGCCCATTTTGAGCAGCGCGACGTTGATGACGCCCTGTTCGCCCAGGATGTTGATCCAGGAGAAGGTGCGGATGGTGAAGCTGATCCAGAACGGCACGATCAGCAAAAGCAAGAGCAGCCATTTGTGCTTGAAGGTGGTGGCCCAGATGAAATAGGCGGGGAAATAGCCGAGTACCCCGCACAGCAGCGCCGTGATCGCGCCGACCCGCAGCGTCTTCACAAGGAAGCCGGAATAATAGCTGTCGGTGAGGAATTCGTGCCAGTTCGCGGTGGTCAGCGCGCTGGTTTCCACGCCGGCGGTGACGAAGGTGAAGAAGGTATAGCCGGCCATCACGGCGATCGGCAGCACCAGGAAGAAGATCAGCAGCAGGAGCACCGGCGCGACCAGCATCCAGGCCAGCCGTGGATCATACAATGTCCATCGTCGTTTCATGAGCACCCGGTGCGCTTTCTTTGAAGCGCCTGTTTTGTTCCCGGGGTCAAGAGTGGGTGATTGGAAGCCCGATGTCTACAGCTGGCGATTGAGCCAGCATCGAAGGACTGTTGGGCGGCGCCGGCTTAGCCTTTCGAAATTCCCCTCGCGATCAGCCGCGCCAGGCGCTCCGAGAACGCCCGGGCGTCGGCCGGCTTGTCGCCGTCGAGCACGCGCGCCTCGTCGTAGAGAAGGTGGGCGGCATCGTCCTTGAAGGCCTGCTCGTCGTCGCCGAGGCCGGCGAGCGCCAGCACGCGCTCGTGGCGGGGGTTGATTTCGAGGATCGGCTTGGCCGTCTTGTCGAGGCGTCCGGCGGCATTGAGCAGCCGCTCGAACTGGCGGTCCGGTCCGTGTTCGGGCGCCACCAGGCAGACCGCGCTTTCGGTCAGCCGGTCGGAAGGTTTTACATCCGACACGGCGTCGCCAAGCACCGCCTTGACGAAGGCCAGGAAGCTGTCGACTTCGGGCGTCGCCGCCGTGTCCGGCTTCCTGGCATCGTCAAGCAGGGGAATGTCGGAGAGTTCGGCCACGCCTTGCGTCACCGACTTGAACGGCTTGCCGTCGAACTCCGGCGCCATCGACGTCCAAAAACTGTCGACCGGGTCGGTGAGCAGCAGCACTTCGATGCCGCGCGCCTTGAACCCTTCGAGCTGCGGCGAGGCTTCGAGCCGGGCGCGGTCGTCGCCGGCCATGAAGAAGATCGCCTTCTGCCCTTCCTTCATCGCGGCGACATAGTCGGCAAGGCCGCGCCAGCCTTCGCCCGAGGCCGTCGAGCGGAAGCGGGCTAGCTTCAAGAGCTGCTCGCGGCGCTCATGGTCCTCGTAGAGGCCTTCCTTCAGGACGACGCCGAAATTCTCCCAGATTTTCGCATAGGCCTCGGCCTCGTTCTCCGCCAGCTTGGCGAGATCGCCGAGCACGCGGTTGGTCAGGCCCTTGCGGATCGCGGCCAGCAGCGGGCTTTCCTGGATCATCTCGCGCGAGACGTTGAGCGGCAGGTCGGCGGAATCGACCAGCCCGCGCATGAAGCGCAGGTAGCGCGGCAGAAGCTCGGCCTCGTCGGTGATGAAGACGCGGCGCACATAGAGCTTGATGCGGCCGTTGCGGTCCTGGTCGAAGAGATCGAACGGACGCGAGCCGGGCACGAAGGCCAGCACCGAGTATTCCTGCCTGCCTTCGGCGCGGAAATGGATGGTGGCGGCCGGCTCGTCATACTGGCCGGCGAGGCCGCGATAGAAATCGGTGTATTCCTCGGGCTTGATCTCGCTCTTCGGCCTGACCCAGAGGGCCGTGCCATCGGCGATGTCGCGCGCCTCGGCGCCGGGTTTCTCGATGAGCGTGATCGGCACCGGCACGTGCCCCGACTGCGACTTGGCCAGCTGCTCGAGCCGGTAGGAGCCGGTGTAGGACACGGCGTCGTCCATCAGATGCAGCACGACGCGGGTGCCGCGCTTCGGAGCGGCTTCCAGCGGCGCCGGCGCGATCTCATAGGAACCCTTGCCGTCGGACGACCAGCGCCAGGCCTCGTCGCTTCCCGCCAGGCGGCTGATGACGTCGACGCGGTCCGCGACCATGAAGGCCGAGTAGAAGCCGACGCCGAACTGGCCGATAAGCTGCGTGTCCTCGCTGGCATTGCCGGCGCCGACGCGCTCGATGAAGGCGCGCGTGCCCGAGCGCGCGATGGTGCCCAGCGCCTCGGTCATGTCGTCGCGGCTCATGCCGATGCCGTTGTCCTCGACGGTGATCTGCTTGTTGTCCGCGTCGGCGGAAATCGAAATGCGCGGCTTCGGATCGTCGGCCAGCAATTCGGGGCGGCTGACGGCTTCGAAGCGCAGCTTTTCGCAGGCGTCGGCGGCGTTGGAAATCAGCTCGCGCAGGAAGACGTCCTTGTCGGAGTAGACCGAGTGCACCATCATGTGCAGCAGCCGCGAAACATCCGCCTCGAATGCCTTGGTTTCCGTCGCTTTTGTGTCTGTCGTCATTCCAGGTTTCCCACGCTTTTCACCCGCCCGCCGCGCCGTGGCGCGTCCAGGACTTCCTTCAACCATTTTCAATTGCGTCGGCAACTCGGCGGGTGCCGGCGCGACGACAATATCGTGATGGAGTGCGGAGGCCGCAAGGGCGGAATCGGCGAAACAGCCAATCTCCCCCACGAGGGGGGAGATTGGCAGCGTCTGCGTCGCGCCCTACTTCCCAGCCATCTTGTCGGCGAGCGCCTGCGCCTGGGTGAGCAGGGCGGGGAAGACCGGGGTATCGGGCAGGGTCTTGGCCATGCAGGCGCGGAAGTCGCTGTCGCCTTTTGCCCAGGCGGCGTCGGCGGCATCGGATGTGTTGTCTTCGCTGTCGTCGGTGGCCTGCTTGACCAGTTTCTGGGCGGCGGCGTCTGCGGCGGTCCAGACCGCGTCGCAGGCGGCGATCTTGGGGACCGTCGCGGGCGCCTCGGCGATCATGACGCTGTCGCCCTTGACCAGGGTGACGACGATTTCCTGGTCGTAATTCGGGCCGACATCCTGGGCCCAGCCGCCGAGGCGGGCGATCGTCATGTCGGCGCCGTCGGGCGTCTTCAGCTTGAAGTCTAGCGTGCCGGTGAACGCAGCGTCGCTGCCGATGGCCTGGGTGTAGAAGGCGTCGAGCTTCAGCGCTGCGTCAAAGCTGGTCGGCAGTTTGAGATCGGCGTCGGTCTCGGCGGCGCGCGATTGCAGCCAGCGTTCGACCAGCCCGCGTGTCGAGGCCACGATGCTGGGGCCGTCCTCGGTGCCGTGACGCAGCCCGTCCAGCATGCCGAAGCCGACATCGGAGGAACTGAGGCTTTCGATGTTGATCGTGCCGGCCGCCGGAAAACCCTTGACCGTGAAAGGCCCCAGAAGCGCCGAAAGGCGCTGTTCGAGATCGGCGCGGGCCTTTTCATTGGCCGCATCGAGCGTTTCGACGGGAGCGTTGGCGCTTTCCATCGCGGCTATGGCTGATATCGCCTTGTCGCGCGCGGCGATGTACTCGTCCTCCGGTGAAGCGGCACAGGCCGCACCGCTCGCCAGCGCGAACGCCAAAGTCCAGACCAGACGCATCGTCGAACCTCCGTTTTTACAAGCTCTTCGCGTGGCTTGGTGGCGATTGTGCGGCGGTGAAGGCGGGCCGAGGCGGTCGGATATCGAGGCACCAGGACAGCTTTGGCACGGTGGCGAGCCGTCACAATGAAACCTTCCGATATCCAGGCCGTTATGGCGGTTGTGGCAGACATCAAATCCAAACCGAAGCCGGTCGGCGGCGCCAAACCAAACGGTGCCAGGAAGCCCCGCCGGGAGAAGGCACCTGATGTCGAGGCCGCGTCAGAGGTCGTCGGCGAGGACGCGCCCCCGCCGGAGGCCGTCGAACCCGATCCGCAGCTGAGCCCCGAACAGGCAGAGCAGGCGCGCAAGAAATACCTCTTGAAGCGGTTCTGGATCAGCGCGCGCGGCTATTGGAGCCGGCGCGGCGACAAGCTCGCCTGGCCGTGCACGATCGCGCTCCTGATCCTGATCTGTGTCAATGTCGGCTTCCAGTACGGGATCAATGTCTGGAACCGCTCGATCTTCGACGCCATCGAGCAGCGCAATGCGCCGAACGTCTATTTCCTGAGCGCCGTGTTCGTGCCGCTGGTGCTCGGCAGCGCCAGTCTGGTCGTCGCGCAGGTCTATCTGCGCATGACGATCCAACGCCGCTGGCGCTCCTGGCTCACCACGTCCGTCATCGGCCGCTGGCTCACCAACGGCCGCTACTACCAGCTCAATCTCGTCGGCGGCGATCACCAGAATCCCGAAGCCCGAATCGCCGAAGATCTGCGGATCGCCACCGAATCGCCGGTCGATTTCGTTTCCGGCGTCCTCAACGCCTTCCTGGCGGCATCGACCTTCATCGTCGTGCTGTGGACGATCGGCGGCGCGCTGACGCTGACGATCGGCGGCTCGACCGTCACCATTCCAGGTTTCCTCGTCATCACCGCGGTCATCTATGCCGCCATCACCTCCACCTCGATGGTGGTCATCGGCCGGCATTTCGTCGAACTCTCCGAGCAGAAGAACCAGGCGGAAGCGGAATTCCGCTACACGCTGACACGCGTGCGCGAAAACGGCGAGAGCATCGCCTTGCTCGGCGGCGAGGAGGAAGAGCGCAGCGGTATCGACAGGACCTTCGCCGGCGTGCTGGGGCGGTGGGCGAAGCTTGCCGGCCAGCACATGCGCACGGCGCTGGTGTCGCAGGGGTCGAGCCTGTTCGCGCCCGTCGTGCCGGTGCTGTTGTGTGCGCCGAAATTCCTCGACGGCTCGATGTCGCTGGGCCAGGTCATGCAGGCGGCGTCCGCCTTTGCCATAGTGCAGGGGGCGTTCGGATGGCTGGTCGACAATTATCCGCGGCTCGCCGACTGGAACGCCTCGGCACGGCGCATCGCCTCGCTGATGATGTCGCTCGACGGGCTCGAACGCGCCGAAGAGAGCGACGCGCTCGGCCGCATCAATCGCGGCGAGACCAAGGACAATACGATGTTGAGCCTCAACAACCTCTCGGTGTCGCTCGATGACGGCACCGCCGTGGTCAAGGAGACAGAGGTCGTGATCCAGCCGGGCGAGCGGCTGCTGGTGGCGGGCGAATCCGGCTCGGGCAAGAGCACGCTGGTGCGGGCGATAGCGGGCCTGTGGCCGTGGGGCGGCGGCAGCGTCGATTTCCACCCGGGAAAGCGCATGTTCATGCTGCCGCAGCGTCCCTACATTCCCGCGGGCACGCTGCGCCGGGCGGCGGCCTATCCCGGTGCGGCCGACGACTGGACGGTCGCGCAGATCAAGGCTGCCCTCGACAAGGTCGGGCTCGGTCATCTCGGCGACAGGATCGACGAAGACGCGCCATGGGACCAGACCCTGTCGGGCGGCGAGAAGCAGCGGCTGGCCTTCGCGCGGCTCCTCCTGCACGCGCCCGACATCATCGTGCTGGATGAGGCGACGGCGGCGCTCGACGAGAAGAGCCAGGAAAAGATGATGGAGACCATCATCCATGAATTGCCCGATGTCACCATCGTCAGCGTGGCGCACCGGGCCGAGCTGGAGGCTTTTCACAGCCGCAAGATCACGCTCGAGCGGCGCAAGGGCGGCGCCAAGCTGGTCAGCGATATCGATCTCGCCCCGCGCAAACGCAGGGGCTTGCTCGGCCGCGCCTTGTGGGGTTCCGGCGCCTCGGCCGGAAAGCCGCTCGATCGCGCCCACAAAAAGGACTGACGTCCCCGCTGCGGATGGTCAATCAGGCGCGCACCTCTGCCCTGTGCGCCTCCACCAGGTCGGCCATGCTGTCGAAGCGGAAGTCCACCTTCGGCATGTCGCCGGGATGCATGGTGGCGCCAAAACCCTGATCGGCGTGCCGGCGCTGGATCCAGCATGATTTAAGGCCGAGGCCATTGGTGACGGCATGATCGTGGAACAGGCTTTCGGCCGTGTGCAGGACCTCCTTGCCGCTGATTCCGAGCGTCGCCAGCTTTTCCAGCATATAGTCGAAATTCCGGGGCGACGGCTTGTAGGAGCCGATATCCTCGGCCGTGTAGACCGCGTCGAAATCGACGCCGAGCTTCCTGTTGCTGAAGGAGAAGCTTGTATTGTCGACATTGGAGAGGATGGCGAGCTTGTAGTGCTGCTTCAGATATTGCAGGGCGGCGGCGGTGTCGGCAAAGGCCGGCCAGTCCTTCACGCTCTGGCCATAGGCGATGCACTCTTCCGGCGTGGCCACGACGCCCCATTCCTCGGCCAGCCGCTTGTAGACGACAGCCAGAAGGTCGCTGTAGCGTTTTTGCGGCGTCCAGTTCTGCTGGCTGGATTCATGCCTTGCATGCGCCTGCAGGACCTCGTCGCGGCTCAAGGCGCCGCCAACCCGCTGGGTCAGCGGCTTCAGGGCTTCGATCATGCCGGATTCCCAATCGATCAGCGTGCCGTAGCAGTCGAAGGTCAGGGCCTTGAAATCAGTCAGCTTCATGGAATCACTCCTTTGGGGTGGTGTTTGCGCGGATCGCGATCAATCGGCCGGTTGCCCGACCGGCCGCAAACCTGCCTCGCCCCTGGATGCAGTGCCGCGCGAGGATGTCAGCCAGACGCCGAACAGCGTCACCGCGAGGCCGAGGACCATCGCCCATGAAAGCGGCTCGCCGAACAGCAGCCAGGCCCACAGCATCGTCACCGGCGGGCTGAGATAGATGACGCTGCTGACCTGCGCTGCGCTATGGAGGCGCAGGCTGACATAGTAGACGCCGTAGCAGAAGAAGGTCGAAAACAGCACCAGCCAGGCGATGCCGAACTCGAAACGGCCATCGAGCGGCGGCATTAGCCCGCCATTCCACCCGGCGCAGGCGGCAAAGAAGATCGACGCTGTCAGGCATTGGATGCACAGGCTTTGGTGGATGGGCATGTCGATCGTCCCCATCCGCTTCTGCAGTACGGTCGCGAGCGCGAAAACCATCATCGAAGCGATGGTCACCATGTAGGCCCAGGCGGGCGCGCTGCCGAGGCTGAGGCTGTTCAGCGAGACGATCAGCACGCCGGCCACCCCGAGCGCCGTTCCGGTCCATTGCCTCGATGTCAGTCGGTGGCCGAGAACGGGCTGCGACAGTGCCGCAATGGCGAGCGGGACGAGGTCGGAGATCAGTGCGACGAGGCCGGTCGGCACGCGCTGGCCGACGGCAAGCGCGAAGCCGCCGAGATAGAGGAACATCATCGCCACGCCGAACGCCATCTGTTGCACCAGGGCGCCTGCGCCGATGCGCGGCCCGACCATGAGCGCGAAGGGCAGCAGGACCAGTCCCGACATCAAGGTCCGCCAGAACAGCACCAGCATGACGTCAGCGTTCTCGCTGGCGTAGCGGATGCCGACAAAGCCGGAACTCCAGCTGACGACCAGCGCGGTCGCCAGCAGTGGCCAGACCAGGCGATGGGGTAGAGGGTGCATCATGCGGTCTCTTCGTTGCAGCGGCGCCGATCCGCGCTAGGCGGATCGTGGCCGATCCGAGCTGAGGATTTATGGCGGCAGGCCTGTTTTTGCACATGACAAATTTCGATGAACTCATGAAATAGCCACGAAAGCTGACATATGAATTTGCCTTGGAGCCGGTTCCGCTTAAGGAACTGGACCAGCACGTCTTTTCGAACGAGGATTGTCATGGCTGGAGTGATGAGCCGCCGCCTGGATGTCGATGCCTTGCGGGCGATGGTGGCGATCGAGAAACATGGCGGCGTCACCCGCGCGGCCGAGATGCTGGGCCTGTCGCAGTCGGCCGTCAGCCACAAGATCCGGCGGCTGGAGACGAGCCTCGACTGCGAAATCCTCAGCCGCAAGGCCAATGCGCCGATGTTCACCAGCTCAGGGCAGGATCTCTTGGGCTATGCAAGGCGCATCCTGGGCATCCATGACGAGGCGATCCTGAGCCTGTCGAAAAGCACGCTGCAGGGCAAGATCGCGCTGGGGATGACCGAGGACACGACCTGCACCGACCTGTCGCGCATCCTTGGCCGGTTTCGCCGGCTCTACCCCGAAGTGAGCGTGCGCACGCAAGTGCGCATGAGCCTCGCCTTGCAGAAGCTGCTGGGCGAAGGCGCGCTCGACGCGGCCATCATCCAGGTGTTCCAGCACGAGGTCCGCCCGACCGACGTCCTGCTCTTTCGCGAGAGCCTGCATTGGGTGAAGTCGCCCGAACTGATCCTGGCGAAAGGCGACCCGGTGCCGTTCCTGTCCTTCGACGAGAACTGCTTCTATCGCCGCTGGGGCCTCGATCTCGGCCAGGACGAGGGAACGGTGTTCGAGATCGTGTTCGAATGTTCGAGTGCCGCCGGCATCATCGCCGGCGTGACCTCCGGCCTCGGCGTCGCGCTGCTCAGCCAGCGCCATCTGCAGCCCGGCATGGAGATCGCCGACAAGAATTTCCCCAAGCCTCCTGACCTAGCCTACGTCATCCGCCGCGCCCGCAACGCCCGCAACCCCGCGCTGGAGACGCTGGTGAAGGAGATAGAAGCCGAGGTGCGGCGCCAGGGGACGCTGCAGATGGTGGGGTGAGGGCGCGCGATCAGCGCGTGCGCTCATGCGCTCGGTCAATGATATCGCGCGCTCGACCTCTCGCCTTATTTCCGGAGTATCTTCTCCATCGCTTTCCCCTTCGCAAGCTCGTCGATCAGCTTATCTAGGTAGCGAATTTCCTTCATCAGCGGATCCTCAATGTCTTCCACGCGCACGCCGCAGACCACGCCTGTAATCAAATTCCGCAAAGGATTCAGTCGAGAGGCCTGACCAAAGAAATCCTCGAAGCTGGTTTTCTTCTCCAGTTCGGCGTCGAGTTCCTTCTCGGTGTAACCCGTTAGCCAGCGGATGATCTCATCGACCTCGGCTCTGGTGCGTCCTTTCCTTTGCGCCTTGGCGACATAGTGCGGATAGACGCTGGCGAAGCTTGTGGAATAGATTCGATGCTTCGTCATGAAGTGCCCTCACTGTTGGGGCCGAGAAGCGGCGTCACGCCCATCACCCCTTCCGCTTCTCCACCTCCGCCTTCCTGAGCAGAAACCTCTGGATCTTCCCGCTCGGCGTCTTCGGCAGCTCGCTCACGAAGTCGATCTCGCGGGGATAGGCGTGGGCCGAGAGGCGCTTTCTGACATGCTGGGCGAGTTCCTCGGCGAGTTCCGGGCTGCCGTTGAAGGCCGGCGCCAGGATGACGAAGGCCTTGACGATTTCGGTGCGTTGCGGGTCGGGCACGCCGACCACGGCTGCCTCGGTGACGGCGGGGTGTTCGATCAGCGCGCTTTCGACGTCGAAGGGGCCGATGCGGTAGCCTGACGAGGTGATGACGTCGTCGGCGCGGCCGATGAAGGAGACCGAGCCGTCGGGCTCGTATTCCACCGTGTCGCCGGTGCGGTAGTAGCCACCTGAAATGGCCGGGGTTTCGGCCTGGTGGTAGCCGCCGAACCAGCGCAGCGGCGAGTTGGCGATGTCTACGGCAAGGATGCCGGGATGGTTGGGGCCGAGCTCGCTGCCGGCTTCATCCAGCACCACCATCCGGTAGCCCGGCATGGCAAATCCGGCCGAGCCCGCGCGGACAGGATGCGAAAGCCCGTGATGGTTGTTGACCATCATGCCGTTCTCGGTCTGGCCGTAATGGTCGTGGATCGGCGCATCGAGATGGGCGTCGAACCAGCGGATCACCTCCGGGTTGAGCGGCTCGCCGGCGCTGCTCACCACGCGCAGCCGGCCTTTTGCGTGCGCGGCGGCCTCGGGGCCTTCGGCGAGCAGCAGGCGGAAGGCGGTGGGCGAGCCGGCAAGGCTGGTGACGCCAAGCCGCTCGATGACGTCATAGGTGCTCTTGGCGGTGAAGGCGCCCTCATTGAAGGTGGTGGCGATGCCGAGCAGCAGGGGGCCCGTGATGGCGTAATAGAGGCCGTAGGCCCAACCGGGATCGGCGATGTTCCAGAAGACATCGTCAGGGCGCAGCCCGATCGCATCGCGCATATAGGCGCCGAAGGCCAGCAGAGCGCTGAGCGGCACCGGCACGCCCTTGGGCAGGCCTGTGGTGCCTGAGGTCGACATCATCATGAACAGGTCCTCGCCCCGGCGCATCACCGGCTCGCAGGCCGGCGAAGCAGCGGCAAGGGCGGCGCGGAAATCGATGTCGCCCGCAGGCAACGTCTCGCCCGCGTCGAGGATGGTGGCGGTTCGCGCAGGGTTGGCGACCTCGTCGAGCTTGGCGCGATTGGCCGGATTGGTCACCACCAATTTTGCACCGCTATAGCCGAGGCGATGCTCGATGGCCTTCGGGCCGAAGGCGGTGAACAGCGGCTGGTAGACGGCGCCGACGCGCCAGGCGCCGAGGATCAGCGCCACCAACGCTGGGATGCGCGGAAGCATGGCGGCCACGACATCGCCCGGACCGACGCCCAACTCCTTCAGCAGATTGCCGACGCGGCCGGACATAGCGTCGAGATACTCGAAGCTGAATTCGTTGAGCTCGCCACTCGCGGAGATCGCCCGTAGCGCCAACCGGTTCTGGCCGGTGTGGCGGCCGCAGCATTCGACATAGGCGTTGATGCCGGTCGACGGGTCGCCGTCGAGCCTGGCGATCTCATCCTCGATGCGGAAGCCCGAAACAGCGTCCTCATAGCGCGGCAAGCCGCCTTGTGTCGTGGTCATGGAAATCCTCCCTGGCGGTGCGCTATCTCTCCCCATGGCGCGCTGTCGCGGCGACAATGCCATCAGATCGCGCCGATGGGCAACGACGCCTCCGGTTTTTACAGGTTCGCCTCGGCGAAGATGCGCGCCGCCCAGTCGAGGAAGACGCGCAGGCGCGGCGAGAGCTGGCGGTTCTGCGGGTAGAGCGCCGACAGCGGCGTCGGCGAAGGCGGATACTCGGCCAACACCTCGACCAGCGCGCCCTCGGCCAAATCCTTCTCGAAGCGATAGCGCGGCGCCTGGATGAGGCCGAGGCCGAGCCGCGCGAGATCGGCGGCAGTGTCGGAATTGTTGGCGGCGACGCGGCCGGGCAGCCTGACCTCGCGCGTCCTGCCGGCGACGGTGAATTCGAAGGGCAGCACCTCGCCGGTGCGCGAGGAGACGAAGCCGATCGCCTGATGGCCCTCCAGCGCGTCGGGGGAGGCTGGCGTGCCGTGGCGCGCGAGATAGGCGGGGCTGGCGCAAGTCATCTCGCGGATCATGCCAAGGCGGCGCATGATCATGCCGCTGTCGGGCGGTTCGCCGACGCGGATGACGCAGTCGACGCCCTCGCGCACGAGATCGACCAGCCGGTCGCTCTGGCCGATCTGCAGGTCGATGCGGGGATAATTTTCGAGGAATTCCGGCAGGCGCGGCAGCAGGAAGGTGCGGGTGAGCAGCGTGCTGGCATCGATGCGCAGCAGGCCGAACGGTTCGGCGTCGCGGAAGGCAGCCTCGGCATCCTCGATCTCGGCCAGGATCGACAGGCAGCGCCGGTAATAGGCCTCGCCGTCCTGGGTGGCGTTCACCTGCCGCGTCGTGCGCTCCAGCAGCCGCGCACCGAGATGCTCTTCCAGTCGTCGGATGGCTTCCGTCGCGGTCGAGCGCGGCAGGCCGAGATCGGCGGCGGCGGCGGTGAAGCTGCGCCGCTCCAGCACGCGGACGAAGAGCCGCATCGTGTCAACCCGATCCATGCGGTTTGTTCGCATTTCCCGAATGGTGATGTCAATTGAGGGCCGATTATCCGGAAAGTGCACTGGCCTATATCCGTCTCGCCAACGATAAGGAGAGACTTCCATGACTTCAGGCCAACGAAATACGGATCAAGCCAGAACGGCGATCGTGACCGGCGCCTCCAAGGGCATCGGCGCTGCGATCGCGCGGCGGCTTGCGCGTGACGGCATCGCCGTCGTCGTCAACTATGCGCGGGGACAGGCGGAGGCCGAGGACGTGGTGCGCGCCATCGAAGCCGATGGCGGCAAGGCGATCGCCGTGCGGGCCGACATCGCCGATCCGGTCGGGATCGCCAGCCTTTTCGACGCCGGCGAAAGGGCCTTCGGCGGCATCGATATCCTCGTCAACAATGCCGGCATCATGAAGCTTTCGCCGATCGCGCAGGCCGACGACGCCTTCTTCGACACCCAAATCGCGATCAATCTCGGCGGCGTCTTCCGTGGCATGCGCGAAGGCGCGCGGCGGCTGCGCGACGGCGGCCGCATCGTCAATTTCTCGAGCAGCGTCGTCGGCCTCTACCAGCCGGGCTACGGCGTCTATGCCGCCACCAAGGCGGCGGTCGAGGCGATGACGCACATCCTGGCCAAGGAGCTTGGCGCGCGCGGGATCACCGTCAACGCCGTGGCGCCCGGGCCGGTCGAAACGGCGTTGTTCACGGATGGCAAGAGCGCGGCGCAGATCGAGGCCATCGGAAAAATGGTCCCGCTCGGCAGGCTCGGCCAGCCCGACGACATTGCCGGCGTGGTCTCGTTCCTGGCCGGGCCGGACAGTGGCTGGATCAACGGGCAAATCATCCGCGCCAATGGCGGCGTGATCTGAGGAGGCGGCCGCCGCCGACCGCCGACCCGTTCCATCCCAAAACCTGAAACCAACTCCCAGAAATCCAACCTCCAGAAACAGGAAAAGACCATGCCATTCGCCAATTTCAAGATGCCGCAGGCCGCTCTCTCCAAGGCGCAGAAGGAAGACCTCATCCACCGCACGACAGCCATGTTCGTCGACTTTTTCGGCGAAGGCGTGCGGCCCACCACGATGGTGCTGGTGGAGGAAATCGCAGACGGCGGCTATGGCCGTGCCGACGAGGTGTTCATCGTGCCGGAAGCTTTTCGCGCCAGGGAGTAGGCCGAAGCCGGCCTCGTGACGCACGCTACCGTCATATGACGACTGGTCGCCGCGAGCGCCAGCGTCCAATCTGGCGCCGTCAATGCATGGCGGCTTCCGAAAATACCGATGCCCCCTTTTGGGGCGACATGCATGAGCGGCGGGGGCCGGGTGGGCAGCTTTGGGCTGTCCACCTGTCTCGTCCGTCGCCGACGCCTGTTCAATCGATGGAACCGGATGCGCTCAGCTGGCTTCGGGCGCCTGGCTCCTGGACACGCCGACCCAATCGGTCGCGATCTCGGCGAACAGCCAGTCGCGGAACGCCTTGATTTTTTTCTGGCGCAACGCGCCTTCCGGATAGACGACATAGTAGCTGGCGGCTGATTTCAGCGCGAGGTCGAAGGGCCGCACCAGCCGCCCGGAAGCGAGGTCGGCCGAGACCAGCGCGCTGCGGCCGAGCAGCACGCCTTCGCCATGCACGGCCGCCTCGACGGCGAAAGTGGCGGAATCGAAACGCACGCCGCGTTTGGGGTCGATGCCTTCGGCGCCGGCCTGTTCGAGCCATGTCGCCCAGTCGATGCGGAAGGCGTCGTGGATCAGCTTGTGATGCCGCAGATCCCCGGGCTGCCGCAGCGGGTGCTCGCCTTGCAGCAGTTCCGGGCTGCAGACGGGGAAGACCTCCTCGTCGGCGAGGAATTCCGCTGTCACCCCGGTATAGCCACCGCGCCCGTAGCGGATGGATATGTCGATGCCGTCGCTGACGAAGTCGGCCAGCACGCCCGAAGTCGCCAGCCGCACGTCGACGTCGGGATTGGCGCGATGGAAGCGATGCAGTCTCGGCACCAGCCAGCGGCCGGCGAAACCGTCCGACGTGCTGACGCTGAGGATGCGGGTCGAGCGGTCGGGTGTGGCGGCGATGGTGGCGGCGGCGATCTGGTCGAGCGCCTTGCCGACCTCGACCGCATAGGCCGCGCCGACAGCGGTCAGGCGCACGGAGCGTGTGCCGCGATCGAAGAGCTGGATGCCCAGCCTGTCCTCGATGTTGCGGATGGCGCGGCTGACCGCGCCGTGGGTGAGGTTGAGTTCTTCGGCGGCCTTGGAGAAGCTCAAATGTCTGGCGGCCGCGTCGAAGGCGGGCAGAGCGGTGAGGGGCGGCAATCTGCGAGGCATGGTTCGACCTGTGAGTGTTGCTCACAAATCCTGCACAAAGAGTCGTTTGTCGTCCAGTCCGAAACCACCCAATATTCTGGCGTAGCAAGCATCCATGCCGGACTTTCGGTTCATCGATGCGCTGAACTGACCAGAGAAGTGTGAGCAATCGTCATGCTCGCCCGGTGGGCGACGTCGGCAGGCTTGCGCCCAATGAAATAGGAGACGGACAATGACCTTGACCCTTCGACCCATCGGCAGCGCGATGAACGGCCTTGCCATGAGGAGCGCGGCAGCCTTCGAGCGCCGCCGCACACTGCGCCAGGTTTCCAGGCTCTCCGACCGCCGTTTGCATGACATCGGCCTCGAACGCGACTGGGACGGTTCCATTCTTGCCAACGGAATTTTGGGCAATGGGAGGGCGATATGACCAGCACCCTGATCATCGGCGCGACGGGACTTCTGGGCAGCGAGATGGCGAAGGCCAGCGTGCGCAATGGCGACAGCCTTCATGTGCTAATGCGGCCGGCAACGGCGGCCAATGAGGAGCGGGTGCGCCCGCTCAAGGAATTGGGCGCCACCATCCATCTTGGCGATCTCGACGACTATGGCAGCCTTGTGCGCGCGCTCGGCTCGGTCGACCGCGTCATCAGTTCGGTGCATGTCGGTTCGGCCAGCGAGATGACGCTGGTGCGCGCGGTCAGGGATGCCGGCGTCTCGCGTTATGTGCCGTCCGCCGGTTTCGGCCTCGACTTTGCCGCCGCCGCACCCGGCTCGATCGAACCGCTCGACATCAAGCGGGCCGTCTTCGACGCCGTCAGGCAGGCCGATCTGCCCTATACGGTGATCTACACCAACGGCTTCTTCTCGACCTGGGTGGCGACGCTTGGCGACCTGACGCGTTTCGGCTCGTCGCCACTGCCGCCCGACGAGGTGACGCTCTATGGCGAAGGCAATGTGCCGGCGACGTTTGTCAGCGAGAAGGATATCGCGGCTGTCACGATGCGCGCGCTGGAGGACCCCAATGCGGTGCGCAGCGAAATCCGTATTGCGCGAAACAGGATCACGCAAAGCGCGATGATCGAACTTTGGCGCAAGGTGAGCGGTCGCTCGCCGCGCGTCAAGCAGATGAGCGCCGAGGAGTTGGAGGCGCTGATCGCGGCGGTTCCGGGGCTGGGACTGCTGCGGGCATTCTGGATCCGTGGCGAGACGGCTCTGGAGACCGCCACGCCGGAGGCGGGCGTGCTTTATCCGGAGCTGAGGTTCGAGACGATTGAAAGCGCTCTTGCGGCGATGGCCGGCGCGGGTGGGCGGAGGGTGTGAAGGCAAGGGCGGCGCTCTACGGCGCCCCCCTCTGTCCTGCCGGACATCTCCCCCTCAAGTGGGGAGATTGGCAGTTTGGGCGCCGGCATTCCCTATTTAACTTTGGAGATTGGCGAAGGCCGTCGCAACATCCGATCTCCCCCCTCAGAGGGGGCGCCGTAGAGTGCGGCGGGCGTGGTTGGCTTGCCCAGTGGTTGACCCGACAGCCCATCCGGCCGATAGGTCCGCGGCAAAAACCCGAGACCCCGATGACCGATCTCAAAGACGCCACCCGCGCGACCGCCCCCGACACCGCCTGGCAGGACGATGTCCGCGCCGGCGTGCGCCATGTGCGCGACCTCGCTTCCCTGCCGCTGTCGCCGGCCGAACGCGAAGCCGCGCAAGCCGCCGCCACGCTGCACAAGGTGCGCGCGCCGAAAACCTATCTCGACCTGATCGACTGGAACGATCCCGCCGACCCGATCCGGGCGCAGGTGATCCCGTCGCCGCAAGAACTGGAAGAGGCCGAGGGCGAGCTTGGCGATCCGATCGCCGACCATGAATTCAGCCCGGTGCCGCGCCTGACGCATCGTCATGCCGACCGGGTGCTGTTGTTCCCGACCTATCAATGCGCGGTCTATTGCCGGTTCTGTTTCCGCAAGGAATCGCTGACCTCGATCGGCCGTGGCTATACGCGCGAGGCGCTGGAGCCGGCGCTGGCCTATATAGCGGGCCACCCCGAAATCCGCGAGGTGATCCTTACCGGCGGCGATCCGCTGTCGCTGCCGGATAACGCACTCTCCGAAATCCGCGCCCGCATCGAGACTATTGCCCATGTGCGGCTGTTGCGCATCCACACCCGCGTGCCGGTGGCGCTGCCTTCGCGCATCACGCCAGGGCTGGTGGAAGCCCTGCAGGGCCGGCCGATGGTGACGGTGGTGACCCACTTCAACCACGCCCGCGAGATCACCGACGCCACGGAAGCGGCGTGCCGCACCTTGCGACAAGCCGGCTTCGTACTGCTCAACCAGAGCGTTCTGCTGAAGGGCGTCAACGATACGGTCGAGGTGCTGGAGGAGCTCTGCCGCGAGCTGATGTACCGGCTCGGGATAAAACCCTATTACCTGCACCATGGCGATCTCGCGCGCGGCATGGCCCACCGGCGCACCACGATCGCCGAAGGCCAGGCGCTGGTGGAAGCGTTGCGCGCGCGTCTGTCGGGGATCTGCAATCCGGTCTACGTCATCGACCTGCCGGAGGGGGGAGGGAAGGTGCTGCTCGGACCATGTCCTATCGAGGGACAGGACGATCAGAGCTGGCGGATACGCGGGCTGGATGGGGAGGTGAGGGACTACCGGGAGATCGTGGACGTTCGGGAAGAACAGCCCTCGAAGAATCCGGCTGAAGGCTCATGACGCTGGGATGTTACCCCTGCTAGCGTCATGGCAACTGGTCATAATGGCGCAGCGTCCGCGCCGCCCCTCACCTGCCTGCCGGCATCCTCTCCCCGTATAGTGACGGGGAGCGATTTCGCCAATCTCCAGCGTTGCAAGAAGACGCCGGCGTTGCAGCCAGCCCTCTCGCCCCGTTTACGGGGAGAGATGTCCGGCAGGACAGTGAGGGGCGGCGCCAACGCCGGAGATTGCTGGCTTCAGGCGTGGAGCAGGGATAGTCGAGCCGACCCTAAACCCCGTCACCGTCGACAAACGCCAACACGACCACACGCGGGGCGACGCAGTAGATGAGGCTGACTTCGCGGCCCGTGCTCGTCGTCGCGTGGCCGGTCTCGAGGTTTACCGCGATGTCTTCATAGCCCAGCACCTGGCGGTCCAGCGGATAGGCGGCCTTGTAGACCGCTTCCTTGGCGGCGAAGAGGATGCGGCCGGCAAGCTGCCGGTCGGCGGTACCCGTCCGGTCGGCGGGCATGGCAACAAGGGCGGAAATCTCGTCGGGCAGGGGCAGCGCCGGCTCGACATCGATGCCGAGGGAGACGATGTGGCCGACAGGCGCGACCGCCACCACGGCCATGTCGTCGTCATGCGCGAGCGAGCCGGTTATCCCGTCCGGCCAGGCAGGTGCGCCAGAGGGCGTGCGCAAGAGGGCGAAACCGTCGAAGCCGGCATCCGCCAGCAGCCGGTGCGCGAGCAATCGCGCCGCGCCGCTGGCCCGCCGCATGGCCGGCTGGCGGGCGGGGATGGAGCCCGCCTCCGCCGGCAACAGATAGGCCTCGTCGCCTTCGCGGATGAGCCGGCATCCCGTGCGCACTCCGGCTGGAGCCATGGCAGCGACGGCGCGCGCCAAGGCGATTTCCTCCGGCAAATCTGGGAAAGACGGACCGGCTGATGGCGTCATCGAGCGGCGGCCGCAAGGATGAGATCGGCGATCATTTCGCCGTCCTCGTCGAGCCCTTCCTCGACGAAACCGGCGCCGCGATAGAGCTGCCGTGCCGCCTCGTTCCGCGTTTCGTAGCAGATCGACACGTGCCTGACGTGGCCGAGCCCCTGGATTTCCTCCAGCACCGCCCGCAGCGCGGCCTTGCCATAGCCCCGGCCTTGCCAGGCGCGGTCGATCATGAAGCGGTAGATGCGGGCCTCGTCATCGTCCTTCGGGGCGTCGTACATGAGGAAGCCGACGATCTGGTCTCCGGCCATCACGGCGCGGGGCCGCGCGTCCGGGTCGGATCTGGCTTCGCGAAGCGAGTCCGCATTCCCAGCGACGAAATCCACCTGCTCCGGAGCCAGTCGCAGGGCCGTGACCAAGGCGCGATTGGCCTTGGTCACCGGGACGATATGGATGTCCACGCTGCCGGGCGCGCGGTCCGTCAAGACGCCGTTGCCCCGGCGGCCTCGCTGACCGGCTCGACGAAACGATGCAGCTTGGCCGGGTTGCCGCGCCAGATGGAGTTGGGCTCCAGCTCCTCGCCCTTCATCACGAAGGAATCGGCATCGACCATCGATCCCTTGCCCATCACGACGCCGTAATGGACGAAGGCGGACGGCCCGAGCGTGCAGCCATCGCCGATGCGGATGAAGTCGGACTTGAACGCGCCTTCTTCCAGCGAATGGGCCTGGATCACCGATCCCTCGTTGAGCGTGACGTCGTCGCCGATCTCGACCAGCGAACGCTCGGTCAAATTGGCGCCGCCGTCATAGACCCTGCTGCCCACCTTGACGCCCAGCATGCGCAGGATCATCGGCCGGAACGGCGTGCCGGCGAACAGGCGCACGATGGGCGAGTCCGCGAGCTTCCAGTGGCGTTCGTGGCGCCAGAAGGTGACGTCGTAGATTGTCGTCATCCGCGGCTTCAGCTTGCGAAAGCCAAGGCTTGCCCGCTCGACGAAGATGTAGAACGGAATGGTGATCGCCGAGGTCAAAAGCACCGCCACGAAGAGCGCGATCTCGGCCCATTCGGTGTAGTAGTTCAGCGCCCGGTCCCAGATCGCCAGCGTGACGAACAGCATGACCCATTGCGTCGCCACGAACAGCAGGATCGTCACCAGATTGTGCCGGTTCTTGGCCGGGATGCGCTTTTGCCGGTCGTCCTCGTTGATGCCGGCGATGAGTTCCTTGTCGCGGGCCACCATGCGCGGGATCTCGAAGGACGGCGAGCCGAGAAGGCCGACATTCTCGCGCAAGGGCCCGTCGATCGGGACCATCACCTTGGTGCCGAGCAGGACGTTGTCGCCCGTGCGCCCATCCGGCGGATAGTAGATGTTGTTGCCGAGATAGTTGCGCTCGCCGATCCGGGTCGGTTCCAGTCGGAACGCGGAAGCGGATTTGTGCATGTTGATCATGAACAGCCCGTCCGACACCATGGTCTCGGTGCCGATTTCGCACAGAAGCGGGTTTTCATGCTGCTGGTTGGAGCCGAAATTGGAGCCGGTCTGCACCACCTTGTTGAGGTTCCAGCCGATCGCGCTCATATAATGGACGATGGCCGAGCTGTCGCCGAACAGCAGCCCCAGCACGCGCGAATTGCTCGAGAATTCGGCAACCGTCTGTAGCCAGTAGCGGAAGCCGTAAAGCGTGTAGGTGCGGCCGGGCTTCAGGATCAGGCTGAACAGGCGCGGCACCACCGTGGCGGCGAGGAAGGCCAGGGCGATATAGCCGAGAAGCGTGACCGTCGTGCCGATCGCCACAATGCCGATCGTCTCCTGATAGTCGTCGCCGACATTCTCCCAATAGCTGTGGAACAGGAGCGGCAGCGGGGTGACGATGGCAAACAGCCCGATCAGCTGCACGGCCTCGTAGAGGAAGCGCCTGATACGGGGAGGGTTGACATTGCGCACCTTGCAATAGTCCGCCGTGGTCGGCACCGCCGGCGATCCATGCCAGTGTTCGCCGTCCGGGATGCTTTGTTCACGCTGCAGCGAGGAGGAATGGCCGAGCTGGCCGCCATCGCCGATCGCGGTGTCGATGTCGAGCGTGGAGCCGACGCCGACGAAGGCATCGCTGCCGATTGTCAACGGCCCGGTGTGGATATAGCCCGCCTGGGCGCGATAGCCGAGGATCAGCGATTCCTTGCGCAGGATGGTTCGGTCGCCGATCGAAATCAGGTCCGTGCACACGGGCACGGCGCGGGATTCGATGACCACGTTCTTGCCGATCCTGGTGCCAAGCAGCTGCAGGTACAGGCTGTAGAGCGGGCTGCCCCGGAACAGGACGACCGGCGCGGAGCGGATCAAGGTCTTGACCACCCAGAAGCGATAGTAGCGCAGCCCCCAGATCGGGAACGCTTCCGCCTTCCAGCGGCCGACAAGCACCCATTTGGCGACGACGGCAAAGCCCGACATGCCGAAGAACACGCCGCCCGAGAGCACCACGCACCTGATGTAGAGCTGCAGCGGCTCGTCGAGCGCGTCATAGACCCAGTTGAGGCCGCCATTGATCGCCCACAGCGCCACATAACTGTAGAGCGCGTAGAACAAGAGCTGCGCCGCGCCGCAGGTCCAGTAGACGAGGTTGGAGGCCCGGCGGGTGAGAACGGGCTCATTGATCGCCGTCGTCATCTCTTCCGATACGCTAAGGTGCTTGGCCAGGCGCGCCACGGTGGGATAGAGATAGATGTCGCGCATGGACGTCGTCGCCCATTCCTTGCGGGTGCGCACGCGGGCGCAGAAATGCGCCATCAGCAGCGAGTTGGCGCCGAGATCGTCGAAGAAATTGTCCTCGACCGACACGTCGTCGAACTTCAGCACGGCGCATAGCGCCTCGGCCAGGAAACGCTCGTCGTCATTGGCGGGCGCAACCATGGCGCGGTCGGCCGAGAGCCGGACGCTGGTCGGCTTGGGCAGCTGGCGAAGGTCGACCTTGTTGGAGACCGTCATCGGGATGACAGGCAGTTCCTCCAGATAGGAGGGCACCATGTAGTCCGGCAGCCGCCGCTTCATCGTCTGGGCAAGGTCGGCGCGCGAGAGCGCCGGCTGGCCGGCCTTGGGCGCGTAATAGGCAACGAGCTCGACGCGGCCGGGCTCGATCTCCCAGGTGGTGACGGCGGCCTGCGCGATCTCCGGCTGGTCGAGCAGCACGGCCTCGATCTCGCCCAGTTCAATGCGATAGCCGCGGATCTTCACCTGTGTGTCGATGCGCCCGGCATATTCGATCTCGCCGGCATCGTTGATCCGGCCAAGGTCGCCGGTGCGGTAGATGCGCTTCGACGGGTTGTTCGGCAGGCCGAGGAAATCGGCGATGAATTTCTGTTCGGTGAGGTCCGGCCGGTTGAGATAGCCGACGGCGAGGCCGATGCCGGCGATGCCGATCTCGCCCAGTTCACCGGGGTCGGCCAGCTGTGGCGACACGGGATCGAGAATGGCGATCGAATAGGTGGGCAGCGGCGCGCCGATCGTCACCGGCCGGTCGGGCGTCAGCGCACCCATGGTTGCCGTGACGGTCGCCTCGGTCGGGCCATAGGTGTTGAGGATCTGCCGGCCGGGCTTCGACCAGCGTACCACCAGATTGTGCGGACAGGCTTCGCCGCCGACCAGCAGCGTGCGCAGGCTGGGCACATCTGAAGTGATGGACGACAGAAGCGTCGGGCTGCAGGCCATGCAGGTGATCTCGTGATGGCGCAGGAAATCGGCGAGCTCCTCGCCGACCAGCGGCATCTGGCCGGGTGCCGGCACGACGGTCGCGCCGGCGATGAAGGGCACCCAGATCTCCTCGGAGGAAAAGTCGAAGGCGATGGTCATGCCCTGGTAGACGCGGTCGCCCGGCTTGTAGCCGTAGGACGCGGCGGCGACGCGGATGAAGTTGACGAAGCTCTGGTGGCGGATGGCCACGCCCTTGGGCCTGCCGGTCGTGCCCGACGTATAGAGGATATAGCAGATGTCGTCGCTCGCAGCGGCGGCCGGCGCCTTGTGCGTCCTCAGCGGCGCCCCGGACTGGGCCGATATTTCGCCCGCCGCGCTGTCGATCAACAGATGCGGAACCGGCAGCTCCCCGGCCCGCGATGCATAGGTGGCGATGGTGACGACCAGGCTGACGCCGGCGTCCTCGATGATGAGCGCCATGCGCTCCTGCGGGAAGGCGGTGGCCAGCGGCACGAAGGCGGCGCCCGCCTTCGCCACGGCGAGCAGGGCGACATAGGTTTCCGCCGAGCGGTCGAGAATGAGCCCGACGCGGTCGCCCGGTCGCACGCCGCGCTTGACCAGCAGGCGGGCGAACTGGTTGGCGCGGCTGTCCAGCTCCCGATAGGTCCAGACGCGGCCCTCGGAGATCACCGCCGGCAAGGTGGCGAATGTTTCGGCGAGCTGCTCGAACACCTTGTCGAGCCGCTCGTCCGGCTGGCCCGCCCGCGCGAAGTCCGCGCCGGTCAGGACCTGGCCGCGCGCCGTCGTCGTGGAGGCAATTCTTGCAAGCGAACCGACGATGTCGGCGCGCGCCTCGGGCTCGCCGCCCGATCGTGCCGTTTCCCTGTCCAGTTCGGCAATATCGATACCGTGATCCATTTTCAAAACTTTCTCGTCCTAATGAAATCGCCGATCATGCCGCCGCGGGCAGGCATCGTCGGCTGTGGCGCCGCTGCAATTTGATCCGTGTTGATGGAGGTGGAATGACCGAAGCTTCCAAAACGGAAGCTTCCGCGATCGGGACCGGCGATAACCGACCGCTCTTTGGCCGCGCGGTTATCACGGAACAGGCCGCTCCGTCTTCACATGTTCGGGAGCATGGCGCGCGGCGGGCGCATCGCCTCGGCACGACCGGCGGCGAGCGCCGTGCCGGGCACCCGTCCATCTGTTCGAACCTCGTTGCATTGCCCATACCCGTGCGCCTGTGCGACGGCCGATTCCCGGCCGTTGAGGGAGGGTTATGCCATCCGATCTTTTCAGCAGTTTTTCCGAACTGTTGAATTATGTTTCTGGATTGTGTCTAGGCGGCCGTGGGCATGGCCGTAACTGGCCTTTTTCGCCGAAGCGGGGCGGCAAGTTTGCGGCTATCTCATGTAACAGTGGCGGGCATCGCGGCCCGCGATGAAGGGCTGTTCGAAGCCAGCCTGGTCAGTGACAGACATTATACTGGATGCCCGGGTCGCATTTGCGACCAGCGTCGTAGTATTCGAAATTATCCGGGCGAGGCCTGAACCAAAGCAGTTCCAGCGGTTTGCTTTGCCGCTCGCTTCCATCCGCGAATGTGGCCTTAACTCGGAACTTGTGGATGGACGAGCGATCGGCGTGAAACTTGAACCGGGCGACAAGGCGCGAAATGTCACGATTGCCCCGCATCGGCACGCTGATGCTGTAATTCTTTCTGTTGAGCGGCAGATGGATATCCTGATACTGCGCCGCCTCGGGTGAGCCACTCATGCCGGAGCCGCATTCAGCGACGGATTCGGGCACTTCCAGCGCGGCGAGGGATACCGGAACGGTGAAGGGCTGTTCTTCGGTATGAATTTTGTTTGCCGGGTCTTTCCACTTGTATTTCATCTTGCCGACCAGATTGGTCAGCATCACGCCTTCGTTCCTGTATATCGACTTTCCGATCACGCCGAGGTCGGTGGCGGCCAGGAACTGCTGCGAACACGCTTCCAGCCCTTCGATCGATGCGCATTTGAAATGCCGCGTCGCCAGGGCATTCACGTCGGCCCCGGCCTGCCGGATCGAGTTCAGCACGTCGATATTTCCCGATGAATCGAAATCATCGATGCCTTCTATGTCCAACGGCGTGGAGGTGTTGCCCTTATCGTCGGAAAATACGAAATGAAATTCCGGTTCCAGGACCTTGCCCCAGCCCTGGTTTATGATGGCGAATTGCGGACTGAACCCAAGGCAGCCGACGTCGGGGTAGAGGGAGAGCATCGGCTTGTTGAAGGCCTGGCTCTCGGAAAACTCCAGCGACATGCTGGCAATCTTGCCTTTCCGGCTGTTTTCCGAAGACAGGTCCACTTTGACGAAGGCAAAGACCTGGTCCCAGGACGTCATGCTGAGGACATGGTCTTGAACGTCTATATTGGTTCCACTCTTCCAGAATTTCATCAGGTAGTTTGATCTGGGGTAGAACTGTGTGTTGTCGCCTGACGCGGCTGTTTCGTACTGAAGCGCCTCCTCTGACTCCAAATTGATGCGTTCGTCGATCGCCGCCGAGATGGAGAACCCGGCCGCCTGGCCCGCTTTGGTTCCGGCTTTCAGCAGGCCGCCCATCCTTGCATCGGCGAAGAGATCCGGGCGTTTGCCGCCGACCTCGCGGCCGCCTTGCCAGACCGATTGGTAGGTCGTGCCGCCGGGCAGTTGTGTCGTTGCCGTGCCGTCGCGGACACCATCGCGAAACGTGCCGGTGAAGATTTCGCCATTGGTCGAGACATAGCGGGCCGGGCCGTCGGCAACGCCATGCCGCATCAGGCCCTCATAGCGGTTGCCGGCTTCGTCCACCCACAGGACGGTGCCGTCGGGGGCGCCATCCAGCCAGTCGCCGTCGAGATATTCGCCCGTGCGCAGTTCCAGCCGGCCATGTCCCGACGGTTTGCCCCGAGAGAGCGAGCCGACATAGGTGGCGAAGACAGCGGACGGATCGTAGGAAGGCGAGCCGCCGATGCGCCATTGCAGCCGTCCGGATCCGGAGGGCAGTCCTTCGGCGGAGAGGCCGCCATCGGCCAGTTTCGGGTCCGGTTCCCAGACGAAGTCGAGGCCTTTTTCCGGGCTCGGGTCCCAGACGCTTACCGTCTTTCGCGAAACCGACCGGGTCGCGGCGTCATAAATCGTCTGGACGCGGCTGTCCCATTCGGGATGCGGTGAGGGGTGCAGATAGTCGCCCCCGGCGGCATCGATCGTGGCCGCCACAAGCGCGAGCGCGGCCAATGAAGCTGCTCTTGCAATCATTCGAGAAATCCCAACCCGGTGCCGATTGCTAGGCAATCGCCCTGGCGAGTCAAGAGCGCGGGCAGTTCTGGTGGCGAGTAACGCCGCCGCCGCCCTGGTTTCTTTTTCAAAAATTCTTCGAGTGCCCGGGAATAAAGCACGTCCCTGCCGGGTCTTGTCATCAGCGGGGCCAATCCGGCCCGCGACGCGAAGAAACAAAACAACGATTTACTGAAATGACCAAGCTCGCTCTCAGCGTGGCCGCGATGGTGCTTGCCTCGAGTTCCGCCTTTGCCGGTAGCGACCATTTTGGCGACCGCACCGTCAACCCGGCGGCCGCCACCATCGACAACACTCATACCGCCTCGACCGCCAAGCCGGACATGGCCCGGCACGGCGTGCGGGCAACGACGAAATCCGATGCGGACGAACCCGGCCAGGGCATCTGGGGCAACTGAGTTCAGGGGCCGGACCACCTCGAGGTCCGGACCCCACCCGCAATTAGGACGGGGAGCCATGTGGCGTGGCTCTCCGTCACCTCTCCGCCACGCAACCTCACAGGGAGAATACCCATGTTCAGCATGACACGCCGCACACTGCTCGGAACCGCCACTGCCGCCGCCGCCTTCGGCCTGGCCGGCAAGCTCGAATTCACCCGCCCCGCTTTCGCGCAGACGCCGGTGGAACCCGCCGTCGGCTTCTACAGGTACACGGTCGGCGACATCGAGGTGACCGCCATCTATGACGGCATCTGGAAGAAGCCGCACGACCCGGCCTTCATCAAGGACGTTTCCATCGACGACACCAAGGCCGCGCTCGCCAAGGCGGGCCTGACCACCGACTTCATGCCGATCCCGCTTACCGTCGTGGTGCTGAAGATGGGCGGCAGGCTGATCATGATGGATGCGGGTTCGGGCGTCGGCCAGTGGCAGGCCAACGCCACGCATCTGCCGGCCAACATGGCCGCCGCCGGCATCGACTACAAGGCGATCGACACCATCATGATCTCGCATTTCCACCCCGACCATGTCTGGGGCCTGATGGAAAAGGGCACCAACACGCCGGTGTTCCCCAATGCCGAGCTGATCGTCAACGCCACGGAATACAATTGGTGGACCGACCCGAGCCGGTTGGCGAAGCTGCCCGAAGGCCGCAAGCCGGCGGGCAAGCGGATCGCCGAGAATTTTCCGAAATGGAAGAACTGGAAGCTGGTCGAGGATGGCGCCGAGGTCGCGCCCGGCATCCAGATCATCGCCGCACCCGGCCATACGCCGGGCCATTCGGTGTATCTCGCAAACTCCGGCAAGGAGCAGCTGATGATCTCGGCCGACACCATGTATGTGCCGGCTTTGCTGGCGCCGCATCCGGAATGGCAGGGCAGCTACGACCAGGATGGGCCGACGGCCATCGCCACGCGCCACAGGATCATCGACCGGGTGATCGCCGACAACATCCGCATTTCCGGTTCGCACTTCCCGTTCCCGGGCACCGGCGTCTTTGTCAAAGACGGCAGCGCCTATGGCTTCACACCGGTATCGATTTGAGCGGCAGCTCCCAATCCAGACAAGCGAGACAGACAATGAAACAGCTTTTCATGGGCAGAAACGCCCTGTTCGGCCTGCTCGGCGCCATCGCCGTGCTGACCGTCATTCCCGTCGCCACGGTCCTGCCGGCCTATGCGGTCGACGACATAGAGGGTGCCGACGCGCCCGACCTCAGCGCCGTCAAGGCCAAGATCGACGCCAAGGATTATCAGGGCGCGCTGGCGGATTTGCGTGATCTCGCGCAGGACAACCAGCAGGCCGACGTCTACAATCTGCTCGGCTTCACGCTGCGCAAGACCGGCGATTTCGCTACCGCGCTGACCTACTACAACAAGGCGCTGGAGCTGAAACCCGACCACAAGGCCGCCCGCGAATATCTGGGCGAGCTCTATGTCGAGACCGGCGACATGGCCAAGGCGCGGGAGCAACTGGCATCGCTGCAAAAACTGTGCCCCGCCGGCTGCGACGAGCTTGCCGATTTGCAGAAGGCCATCGACACCAAGGTGACGCAGTAGGGCGGGGCGCAAGTTCCCCCTCACCCGGATTGCCGAGGCCGAATTGCAAAGAGCAATTCGGGGCAATCCGACCTCTCCCCGAGGGGAGAGGAGGGCACCGAGTCTGCCTCTGCCTCTTCTCCCCGGCGGGGAGAAGGTGGCCGCGAAGCGGTCGGATGAGGGGGCCTTGGCGCTAACCCATCCCCGTCACCAAAGTTCGGGCGCTCGTGGCTGGCGCCCATTGCCGGAGCCGGCGCTCTCCCTCGAGCCGGCTCCGGCCTTTTCAAGCCTCTCACATTCTCGCGCGCGATCCCCGCGCGCCGGACGGCGCCTGCACGGTGTCAAGAAATTGGAGCCCGACTATGACCCTGAACGAACGTGCCGCGAAGCTCACCGGCCTCGCCACCAGACTGTACCTCAGGGACGCCGCCCTGCTCGCCGGCCGGCTGCTGCTTGCCCTCATCTTCCTGCATGAAGGCGTCACGCTCGCCGCCCATTTCGACGCCGCGGCCAAGGCGATGGCGGCTCTTGGCGTCGGCCTGCCGCTGTTCATCGCCACCGTGGCACTGCAATTGGGGGCAGGGCTTTCCATCGCGACAGGCCTGCTGACGCGACCCGGCGCCGTCGGGCTCGGCCTGTTCTGCCTGGCGACGGCCATGCTGTTTCACACCAACTTCGCCAGCCAGAACGAATTGCTGCATTTCGAAAAGGATTTCGCCATTGCCGGCGGCATGTTCGTGCTGGCTGCCGCGGGTGCGGGCAGGTTCTCGCTGGACTGGCTGTTGGCCGGCTATTTGCTGCAGCGCCGGCGCGACAAGGAGATGGTGGCGGCGCTGCTGGCGGTCGAGAACCAGTTTGCCGTGAGGCTGCCGGTTTGAAGCGGCCGCGACCTTGCCTCCGGTTAGCGCTCGCTCGCCTGGAACCAGCCTTGATGCTCCGCATTCTATTAGTGGGGACTCAAGGAGCGTGACATGAAAGCGGTATTGGGACTGGTCGGCGGTTTCGTGCTGACCCTTGCGGTCTTCGCCAGCGGGCTGGTCTTCGCGGCCTGGCTGATAGCCGCCAAGCCCGCGCATGAAATCAGGCCCACGGCCAGCGTCGCGGAATTGTGGACCAGGAGCGCCCGGCCGGTGGACAAGGCGGCGCAGACGCTGGAACGCGTACCGGCATTGCAGACTGCGGCACCCGATGCCGCCGCCAGGGCGCAAGGAGCCCCGGACCCGACCGTGACCGGCGCGGTGCCGCCCTCGGCCGGTGACGAGCAGGCCGGGCTGCCGTCTGCCGAATTGCCGGCTTCCCACGTCAAATGGTGCGCGAACCGCTACCGCTCCTACAATCCGGACGACAACAGCTACATGTCCTATAGCGGCCAGCAGCGCCCATGCGTCTCGCCCTATCTCGACGCCGGTGCCGCCGACCAGGCCGCGCCGCCTTCGACCGAGGTCAGCTATGTCCAAGGCGGCGATGCGCCGCTGGTCGCCGCGACGGGGCTCTCCGCCGACCATGTCGAGTCCTGCTTCAGCCGCTATCGCTCCTACCGGCCTGAAGACAACAGCTACCAGCCCTATTCCGGCGGACCCAGGCGCCAGTGCGAGTAGCGCCGTGGCGCGTCTGAGGGCGCATCTCGTGCTCCCGACGATCACGCAGATTTTTTGGATCGTTCGCACCGGCGCGGCGTTCCTCCCTCACAAAAGGGAGAACTGACATGAACGACGACCGCGACGACAAGATCCGCGACCGCGCCTACGAGATCTGGCAGCGCGAGGGCGGCGGCCATGGCGACCATGACCGGCACTGGCACCAGGCTGAGATGGAGATCGACCGGGAGGCCGCCCTGCCGCTGACGGCGGACGACGCGCTGCCGCAAACAAGGCTCTCCCCGACAGGCGAGATCGCCAGCACCGACGTGCTGACGGTCGAGGATATTGCCATGCGCACCGGCATATCGGGCGACGAGGCGCAGCAGCTGATCGACCGCCTGGGCACCGACCGCGCCGCGATCGAGGACGCCGCGCGCGGGCTCAAGGCGAAGCGCGGGCGCTGATCGCGTAAGCCTTTCGGAACATGCGTTGGCGCAGCTCGATGAGAAGATGATTCATCGAGCTGGCCAGCCCGGACGTATGCCTGCCGCCGTAGAGCGCTATCCCTGGTCATCTGCCCCCGTGATCCCAGACAATGTCGGAACCCTTGCCCCGCTCGCAGGTTCCTCCTTCCCCAACCACAGGACAGGAGATGCGGAACCATGGACCACAGCAATCACGTCAGGCTGACCGACGCCGAACTGACCCAGGACGAGCTCGAAGGCGCCACCATCTACGGCCCCGATGACGAGAAGATCGGCTCGGTCGACCATGTGCACGGCAGCCAGGTCGTCATCGATGTCGGCGGCTTCCTCGGCATCGGCGCCAAGCCGGTGGCCGTGCTGGCCAGCGAACTCGATTTCATGCGCGACGAGGACGGCGACATCCACGCCGTGACCAGCTGGACCAAGGACCAGCTGAAACAAATGCCCGAGCATCAGGACTGAAAGCGAGAAGGGCCCGACCGGGCCCTTCGTCCTTCCAAGGGAGCGAAAAATGATCAGGAAATTGAAGGACGGAAAATACCGGCTTTATTCGCGCAAGAAGGACGAGAAGACGGGCAAGCGCCGGAATTTGGGCACGTTCGATAACCGCGAGGCCGCGGAGAAGCATGAACGGGAGGTGCAGTATTTCAAGCGGCATTGAGGGGTCGCTGTTGCATAGCGGTACACAGAGCCGGAACCGCCATGGGCCAACCGGCCTCCTTCGTGCTCTTAGGGATGGCAGCAAAGCGCGTCGTCATCTTCAGCGCTCGCAAGCTATATGGAACAAAATAAACGGCCACGCGTTAGGGGCTTCGGCTTGATCTGGGCTTGGGGTTCGCGTGGAGGGGTTTTTGGCCGTATCTCGGTTACCAAAGGAACAACTGGACTCTCGGCAAATCCTCAACGCTCTCAAAGCCTTTCGAAACGGCGATTTCTCCGTTCGCATCGAAAACGTCTATGATGGGTTGAGTGGCGAGATCGCGGACACGTTCAATCAAATTGTCGAACTCAATGATCAGGTGACGCGCGAGTTCGCGCGGCTGAGCCGGGTGGTTGGCAAAGATGGGCGCATCAGCGAGCGCGGCCATGTCAGGAACGCCAAAGGCAGCTGGGAATCCAGTGTCCGTTCGGTCAACGACCTGATCGAGGACATGGTGCAGCCGACCGCCGAGGTCGCCAGGGTCATCGGCGCCGTCGCCAAGGGGGATCTGTCCCAGACCATGATGGTGGAGATCGACGGCAGGCCGCTGCGTGGCGAATTCCTGCGGATCGGCAAGATCGTCAACACAATGGTCGAGCAGCTCGCCTCGTTCACCTCGGAAGTGACTCGCGTGGCGCGCGAGGTCGGCACCGAGGGCAAGCTTGGCGGCCAGGCGCGGGTCAAGGGTGTGGCGGGCACCTGGAAGGACCTGACCGACAATGTGAACGCGATGGCGACCAACCTGACGAGCCAGGTGCGCAACATCGCGGAGGTGACCACGGCCGTCGCTTCGGGAGACTTGTCAAAGAAGATCACCGTCGACGTCAAGGGCGAGATCCTGGAGCTGAAATCGACCATCAACACCATGGTCGACCAGCTCAATTCCTTTGCCGGCGAGGTGACGCGCGTCGCGCGCGAAGTCGGGACCGAGGGGAAGCTCGGCGGCCAAGCCCGCGTCGAGGGCGTCGGTGGCACCTGGAAGGATTTGACGGACAGCGTGAACCTGATGGCCGCCAATTTGACCGGCCAGGTCCGCAATATCGCCGATGTGACCACCGCCGTGGCGCTCGGCGACCTGTCGAAGAAGATCACCGTCGACGTGAAGGGGGAGATTCTGGAGCTGAAATCGACGATCAACACGATGGTCGACCAGCTCAACTCCTTTGCCGGCGAAGTGACGCGCGTGGCGCGCGAGGTCGGCACGGAGGGAAAGCTCGGTGGCCAGGCGCAGGTGCGGGGTGTCGCCGGAACCTGGAAGGATCTGACCGACAACGTCAATTCAATGGCCGCCAACCTGACCGGCCAGGTGCGCAACATCGCCGAAGTCACCACCGCGGTGGCTCTGGGCGATCTGTCCAAGAAGATCACGGTCGACGTGAAAGGCGAGATTCTGGAGCTCAAGAACACCATCAACACGATGGTGGATCAGCTGAATTCCTTCGCCTCGGAGGTGACGCGCGTCGCGCGCGAAGTCGGCACCGAGGGCAAGCTCGGCGGCCAGGCAGAAGTCCGTGGCGTTGGCGGCACCTGGAAGGACCTGACGGACAACGTCAATCTGATGGCGGCCAATCTCACCGGCCAGGTGCGCAACATTGCAGATGTGACCACGGCCGTTGCGCGCGGTGATCTCTCCAAGAAGATCACGGTCGACGTCAAGGGCGAAATCCTGGAGCTCAAGAACACCGTCAACACGATGGTGGACCAGCTCAACTCCTTCGCCTCCGAGGTCACGCGCGTCGCCCGCGAAGTGGGTTCCGAGGGAAAACTCGGCGGCCAGGCCCATGTCGAGGGGGTCGGCGGCACCTGGAAGGACCTGACCGACAACGTCAATGCCATGGCCGGCAACCTGACCGTGCAGCTGCGCGACGTCTCCAAGGTCGCGACCGCGATCGCGACCGGCGATCTCACGCAGAAAATCACCGTCGATGCGCTGGGAGAGATTCTGCAGATCAAGGACGTCATCAACACGATGGTGGACCAACTGAACTCCTTCGCCTCCGAGGTGACGCGCGTCGCCCGCGAAGTGGGGTCGGACGGCAAGCTTGGCGGCCAGGCACAGGTCCGCGGTGTCGCGGGCACATGGAAAGACCTGACGGACAACGTCAACGCCATGGCCGCCAATTTGACGGGCCAGGTCCGCAACATCGCCGAAGTGACGACCGCCGTTGCGCTGGGCGACCTGTCGAAAAAGATCACCGTCGACGTTCGCGGCGAAATCCTCGAACTCAAGGACACCATCAACACGATGGTGGACCAGCTCAACTCCTTCGCCTCGGAAGTGACGCGTGTGGCGCGCGAAGTCGGGACCGAGGGGAAGCTTGGCGGCCAGGCACAGGTGCGCGGTGTCGCCGGCACCTGGAAGGACTTGACCGACAACGTCAACTCGATGGCCGAGAATCTTACCGGCCAGGTCCGCAACATCGCCGATGTGACGACGGCGGTGGCGCGAGGCGATCTGTCGAAAAAGATCACCGTCGACGTCAAGGGCGAGATCCTTGAGTTGAAGTCCACCATCAACACCATGGTCGACCAGCTCAACTCCTTTGCCGGCGAGGTGACGCGTGTGGCGCGCGAGGTCGGCACCGAGGGCAAGCTCGGCGGCCAGGCACAGGTCGAGGGCGTGGCCGGCACCTGGAAGGACCTGACCGACAACGTCAACCTCATGGCGACCAACCTGACCAACCAGGTGCGTGGCATCGCCGATGTCGTCACCGCCGTGGCACAGGGAAATCTCAAGCGCAAACTCGCCGTGGATGCCAAGGGCGAGATCGCGTCCCTGGCGGACACCATCAACGGCATGATCGAGACGCTGGCGACCTTCGCCGATCAGGTGACCAACGTCGCACGCGAGGTCGGTATCGAAGGCAAGCTCGGCGGCCAGGCCAGGGTGCCGGGCGCAGCCGGTCTTTGGCGTGACCTGACCGACAACGTCAATCAGCTGGCGGCGAACCTGACCACCCAGGTGCGGGCCATCGCCGAGGTGTCGACCGCGGTCACCAAGGGGGATCTTACCCGTTCCATCAGCGTCCAGGCTTCCGGGGAGGTCGCGGCGCTCAAGGACAACATCAACGAAATGATCCGCAACCTGAAGGATCAAACGCTCAAGAATGCGGAGCAGGATTGGCTGAAAACCAACCTCGCGCGGTTCTCGCGCATGCTGCAAGGCGAGCGCGATCTGGCCACGGTGTCGCGCATGATCATCTCGGAGCTCGCGCCGCTGGTGAACGCGCAGTATGGCGTTTTCTACGTGACCAATCGCGACGAGGAAGAATCCTATCTGGAACTGGCCGCGTCCTACGCCGCCGAGGGCAAAGCCAAGATCCGCCAACGTGTGGACTTCCGCGAAGGCCTGATCGGTCAAAGCGCGGCCGACAAACGGGCGATCATGCTCGACGAGGTTCCTTCGAGCTTCCTGCGCATCACCTCGGGCCTTGGCGAAGCGCCGCCGGCCAGCGCCATCGTTCTGCCGGCATTGTTCGAGGAAGAGGTTAAGGCGGTTATCGAACTCGCTTCGTTCAGCCGCTTCAGCGACACGCATCGCCTGTTCCTCGAGCAACTGATGGAGTCGGTCGGCATCGTGCTCAATACGATCGCCGCGACCATGCGCACCGAAGGGCTTCTCAAGCAGTCACAGCTTCTGACGTCCGAACTGCAGTCGCGCCAGACCGAGCTCACCAAGAAACAGGAAGAGCTTCACGCCACCAACGAGGAATTGCAGGAGAAGGCGCAGCTCCTCGAGAACGAGAAAAAACAGGTCGAGAACAAGAATCTCGAGATCGAAATGGCCAGACGGGCCCTCGAGGAGAAGGCGGAACAGCTGGCGCTGACGTCCAAGTACAAATCCGAATTCCTGGCGAATATGAGCCACGAGCTGAGGACGCCGCTGAACTCGCTGCTGATCCTGTCCAATTTGCTCGCCACCAACCAGCAGGGCAATTTGAACGACAAGCAGATCGAGTTCGCTCGCACGATCAACTCGGCGGGCACGGATCTGCTCAGCCTCATCAATGACATACTGGATCTTTCGAAAATCGAATCCGGCACGGTTTCGATCGAGCTCAACGACATGCCGCTTGCGCATCTGCGCCAGCATATGGAGCGAACCTTCCGGCAGCTCGCGGCCGACAAGGGGCTTGGGTTTACGATCAAGATCGATCAGATCCTGCCCGAGACGATCCGTACGGACGAAAAACGGCTGCAGCAGATCGTCCTCAATCTTTTGTCCAACGCCTTCAAGTTCACCTCCCAAGGCGACGTGACGCTCAGCATCCATGCAGAGCGGACCGGCCGCGCAAACGGCGCGGCGGCACCGCCGCGGGCACTGGCAATCGCTGTCACCGACACGGGCATCGGCATTCCGGAAGACAAGCAAAAGCTGATCTTCGAGGCGTTTCAACAGGCCGACGGCACGACCAGCCGCAAATATGGCGGCACAGGGCTCGGCCTCTCGATCAGCCGGGAGATCGCCCGCCTGCTCGGCGGCGAGTTGCGCGTCGAAAGCCAGCCTGGGACGGGATCGACCTTCACGCTTGTCATTCCCTTCGACGGTCCGCGCAGCAGCAGTCTTGCACCGCAAATCGAGCATTCGCCGGCCGCCGGGTCCGTTACGGCCGCTGCCACGACAGGAACGCCGGAACTCGCCGACGATCGTGACGCGATCGATCCGTCGGACAGGGTGGTGCTGATCGTGGAGGACGACCCGACTTTTGGCGGGCTGCTGCTTGGTCTTGCGCGATCGGCCGGTTTGAAAGGCGTGCTTTCCACTGCGGGCTCGGGAACGCTTGCGCTTACACGCAAGCTCATGCCCGATGCGATCACGCTGGATCTCGGCCTCTCGGACATTGATGGCTGGGTTCTTTTCGACCTTTTACGTCACGATGCGAAGACCAGGAATATACCCATCCACGTTATCTCCGGCGCCGAAGACATCGAGCTTCTGATGCGCCGAGGCGCCGCAAGCGTTTCCAGCAAGCCGGTGTCCGCCGGCGAACTTTCGCGTGTCTTCGACGACATTCAGTCAAGGACGCTCAGGACACAACGCAATGTCCTGGTCGCCGATCCGGATCCCGAGCGTCGCCTGGCGCTGGTCGAAGCCATTCGCGACGGCGTCACGTCGGTCACCGCAATCGGCCGCGTCGCGGCCAATGCGGACGGGGGTGGTATCGCCGGTTATGACGCCGTCGTGTTCGGATTCGGCCGTTCGGCCAAGGACAACTCCCAGATGCTCGACGAGATCATGTCCCAGTTCGGCGATTTCGTCCCGCGCCTGCTCTTCTTCACGCCCCATCCGGACGCCTTTCAACAGCAGGTCGCCTTGCATCCGCCGCTCAGCGATGTTCCGCGCGCCGACAACTTTGCCCAGCTTGGGTTGTTGATGTCCGCGGCCCTTCCAGGCGACAGGCCCGACAAGGGCCCCCTTGCTTCCGAGCAACTCGACAATGCCGATCTGGCCGGGGCCAAGGTTCTGATCGTCGACGATGACATTCGCAACATCTATTCGCTGACCAGCGTGCTGGAGACCTACGGCATAGAGGTGCGGCATGCCGAGCGGGGGCGGGACGGCATAGCCATGCTTGAAGAGGCGCCGGATGTCGATGTCGCCCTGATCGATATCATGATGCCCGAGATGGACGGGTACGAGACAATGCGCCGGATCCGCTCGCAGCCGGAGATCGCGCACATTCCGCTGATTTCCGTCACGGCCAAAGCGATGAAAGGAGATCGCCAGAAATGCCTGGACGCCGGCGCGTCCGACTACATCGCCAAGCCCGTCGACCTCGACCTGCTCCTCGCCCTGCTGCGGGTATGGGTCGGCCGCTCGCGCTCGCGCTCGGGAACATCGCGGGCAGACGGCGACGACCGCAATCTGATCGCGCCTCGGCGGATTTAGTCTATGGCCGCGATGGAAGCAGAAAGCAGCGAACCGTTCGAAAACCTTGGGCCGGTTCGCGTCCTGGCCGTCGACGACGACGCGCGAAATCTCCTTGCCATAGAGGAGGCGCTTGACGGAGTGGGGCAGGTGATTTGCGCCCAGTCGGGCGACGAGGCGCTGCGTTTTCTGCTCAAGGACGACTTCGCCGTCATTCTGCTGGATGTGCTGATGCCTGGTCTCGACGGTTACGAAACCGCCTCGCTGATCCGGAGGCGCGAACGCTCGAACGCCACACCGATCATCTTCCTGACCGCCATCAACAAGGAAGAGGCGCATATGTTGCGCGGCTATGACGCCGGCGCGGTGGATTATCTGTTCAAGCCATTCGACCCGGCGATGCTGCGGTCCAAGGTCATGGTCTTCGTCGATCTCTATGAAAAGACGAGGGAAATCGAACGGAATGCGGCCAGGGAGCAACTGCTGCTCGAGCGGGCGCTGAAGGCGACCTCCGACAAACTCGATGCCGAGCGGGCGCTGCGGCATTCCGAGGCCCGGCAGGAGACGATCCTCGCCTCGCTGCCGATTTGTTTTCACGCCCGAGCGGCCGAGGCGCCATTCGCCGCAAGCTACGTTTCCAAAGGGGTCGAGCGGCTAACGGGATTTTCTCCGGACCGGTTTATGGCTGATCCCGATTTCGGCATCAGCCGGGTCCATCCCGCCGATCGCGACGCGGTGACAAGATCGCTTTCGGCCGCCCACGACACCGGCTCTTATGCGTGCGAGTTCCGCTGGCGATGCGCCAATGAGGAATACCGGATATTCCTCGACCAGGGTGTGGTCGCCAGGGATGGCGCCGGGCTCGAACTGCTGGGCACCATGCAGGACATCACCGAGCAGCGCCATCTGGAAAGCCAATTGCTGCAATCGCAGCGGCTCGATGCAATCGGCAAGCTGACCGGCGGACTTGCTCACGATTTCAACAATCTGCTTGCGGCGATCCTGTCCGGGCTGAGCCTGCTCGAAAGGCAAGTGGCCCTCGACGCCAAGGCGGCCCAGGTTCTCGAGATGACGCGCCGCTCCGCTTCGCAGGGCAAGGATCTCATCCAGCGCATGCTTGCCTTTTCAAGGCGCCAGGAGCTGAAACCGGTTGCCGTGCGGATGTCGAGCCTGGGAGACACGATGACCGGCCTGGTGGCGCCGATTCTGGGCGGCTTGGTGCGCTTCGACTGGCATATCGGTGAGGATATATGGCCGGTTCATGCGGACCCGGCGCAGCTCGAGCTTGCCTTGATGAACCTGGTCTTCAATGCCCGCGACGCGATGCCTTCGGGCGGGACAATCTGCGTCAGGGCTCACAATCGCAGCATCGGCCACACCGGGCAGGGGCTGGCCGCGGGCGACTATGTCAGGCTTGCGGTCGAGGACACCGGGACAGGTATCGCCGCGGATGTCATCAGCAAGGTGATCGAACCGTTCTTCACGACAAAGCCGATCGGGAAGGGCACGGGCCTTGGCCTCAGCACTGTCTATGGTTTCGCCAAGCAGTCCGGTGGCACGCTCAGGATAGACAGCGAGCTTGGCCACGGCACCACCATGGAGCTTTGGCTGCCCCGCTCACGCGAGATGCAGGACGTCGCTGCCAGGGATGAACCCGTTTTCGAAGTCAGCGCCGCCAAAAATGCCGGCACGGATCTCCCGGCTACGGCCGAGGAACAGTTGCCGACCGTTCTGCTCGTCGACGACAGTCAGTCCCTGCGGGAGTTGACGGCGATGTCGCTGCGGCAATCGGGTTTCGACGTGACGGCGTTTTCCGGCGGCGCCCAGGCCCTGGCCGCCATCGAAAAGGAACCGGAGCGCTTCGATGTCATCGTGACAGACTTTGCCATGCCGCTCATTTCGGGCATCGACGTCATCCGCTTCGCCCGAAGCCTGCGCGCGGACTGGCCGGCGCTCATCGTCACGGGCTACGCCGATGCCGAGAAGATCTCGGATCGCCCTCACGACGTGGCGTTGATAAGCAAACCTTTCGAAGATGCCCATTTGGTCGCAGCCATTCGATCAGCTTCGCGTCGCCGCTGAAGGCCGCGGTTGGGGGAACCGCTTTTTCGTCGATCTTTGGAGGGCGCTTAGCCGACCTCCCAATTTCTCGCGCCAGCTTCGCGCCCTCCGTTAACCATTCGTTAACCATTAACCCCCTAGCGTTTACCTCTCAGTAAGGATTCGCCAGCCGTGACCTTTGCCGCCCCCCTGGAGACCAAATCCATTCGTTTTCGCGCCCGCTCCTTCGTCGCCTTCACGCTGGCGCCGGAGGCGCCGATTTCGGCTTGGCTGGAGGGACTGGATCATTGGATCGGCAATTCCCCGGGCTATTTTGCCGGGCGACCGGTGGTGCTCGATTTGAACGTGCTGAAGCCCGATGTCGCCGACATCGGGCTGCTGGTCGCTTCGCTCGGCGCGCGCGGCATCCGGGTCTATGCGATCGAGCTCGAAGGCGCTTCGCTGGGGCTCGATTTGCCGCCGCTTCTGACCGGCCCCAAGGAGGCGACTTCGGACGGGCTGCTTTCGGGCCGCAAGGGCAAGGCGGAGGCGGCTGACGAGACCGGCAAACTGGAGACGGTGTTTTCCGAACCCGGCAAGGATGCCGGCAAGTCCGACGAGGGCAAGCCCGCCGAAGTCAAAATCGAGGCCGGCAAGGGCAGGGCGGCCAAGGCTGGTCAGGACATCGGCGCGGCTGAGGCCGTGCAGGCCGGCACGCTGATGGTCAAGTCGCCGATCCGCTCGGGCCAGTCGATCTTCCATCCGCATGGCGATGTCATCGTGCTGGGCTCGGTGGCGTCCGGCTCCGAGATCATCGCGGCGGGCTCGATCCATGTCTATGGCACGCTGCGCGGCCGCGCCATCGCCGGCTCGCAGGGCAACAGGTCGGCGCGCATCTTCTGCCGCCGCAACGAGGCGGAGCTGATTTCGGTCGATGGCTGGTACACGACGGCCGAGGAGATGGAAGGCGTCTCGCGCGGCAAGGCGGTGCAGGCTTTTCTCGAAGGCGACATGCTCGCCGTCGTGCCGCTTAACTAGGGGTGGCCCGATGGTGGCGACCGGCTTCACGGTTCCGGCCCTGACAGGCGCTGGGGCACCGCGCGCAAGCCTGGGACCGGTTTGGGATGGCATGATGGCAGGCTCTGACAACAGCCGCGCGGCGCGCGGCACAACAAACGAAAACAGGCAACGGAGGCTTTTTCCATGGGCAAGGTAGTGGTCGTCACATCGGGCAAGGGGGGCGTCGGCAAGACCACCTCGACGGCCGCACTTGGGGCCGCGGTCGCCAAGACCGGCAAGAAGGTGGCGCTGGTCGATTTCGACGTCGGCCTCAGGAATCTCGACCTGATCATGGGCGCCGAGCGGCGCGTCGTGTTCGACCTCGTCAACGTCATCCAGGGCACGGCCAAGCTGTCGCAGGCGCTGATCCGCGACAAGCGCGTCGACACGCTGTTCCTGCTGCCAGCCTCGCAGACGCGCGACAAGGACGCGCTGACGGAAGACGGCGTCGGCGAGGTGATCGACAAGCTGCGCTCGGTGTTCGACTATGTCTTCTGCGACAGCCCGGCCGGCATCGAGCGCGGCGCGCAGCTCGCCATGCGCTTTGCCGACGAGGCGGTCATCGTCACCAATCCGGAAGTGTCGTCGGTACGCGATTCCGACCGTATCATCGGCCTGCTCGACGCCCGCACCATGCGCGCCGAACAGGGCGAACAGATCGCCAAGCACGTGCTGGTCACCCGCTACGACGCGGCGCGGGCCGCGCGCGGCGAAATGCTGTCGATCGACGATGTCCTGGAAATCCTGTCGGTGCCGCTGCTCGGCATCATCCCGGAAAGCCAGGATGTGCTGCGCGCCTCCAACCTCGGCTCGCCGGTGACGCTGACGGATCCGCTCAACAGCGCCGCCAAGGCCTATCTCGAAGCGGCACGGCGGCTGGAAGGCGAGGACCTGCCGGTGGTGGTGCCCTTCGAACGCAAGGGTTTCCTCGACCGTCTGCTCGGAAGGAGGGCGGCATGAACGTTTTCGACCTCTTCAGGCGGCGCTCCAGCGCCCCGGTGGCGCGCGAGCGGCTGCAGGTGCTGCTCGCCTATGAGCGCGCCAGCCGCGGCCAGCCCGACCTCGTCTCCATCCTGCGCGAGGAAATCATGGCCGTCATCGCCAAGCACGTGCAGATCGACCAGGACTATCTCCAGGTCTCGATGGACCGCGGCGAGACCATGTCGACCTTGGAAATCGACATCCAGATCCCCAACAAGAGCGCGGTGCCTCTGGCGATAGCGGGGTAAAAGGGACGGTCGCGAAGCTTTCCCAGCCAGCCCGTTCCTCTCCCTCCGGAGGGGGGAGAGGAACGGGCGCGAATCTATCGCGGCCAACGCTCTTCGAGCCAGCTTTCGTCTTCCGCCTGAGTACATTCGTGGGCGAGGATCAGGTTCTGCCAGGCTGGCGCCAGGCGCCCCCCTCTGTCCTGCCGGACATCTCCCCCTCAAGGGGGGAGATCGGCGGCTTGGGCGCGCCTTGCCCATTCCTGCAACGTTGGTGGTTGGCGAAAGCCGAGATGACAGCCAATCTCCCCCCAAGAGGGGGAGATGGCCGGCAGGCCAGAGGGGGGCGTGCCCCGCTGTTTTTTACACCTCCTCACACCGCCGCAAACACCACCGTCTGCGCCAGTCCGCCGTTCCTGCGGTTCTCCAGCGTCACGGTGCCGCCGTAGCGCTCGATGATCTCCTTGGCGATGGCGAGGCCCAGGCCGGCGCCGGGGATGAATTGCTGGCGGCCGGGGTCGACGCGGAAGAAGGGCTCGAAGGCCTTGTTGATGAGGTCGGGCGGAATGCCGGGACCGGTATCGGCAATGGTCATCACGGCGCGTCTGTCGACGAGGTCGAGCGCGATGGTGCAGGCCTTGCCGTGGGTGGCGGCGTTGACGATCAGGTTGCGCAGCGCGCGGCGCAGGCCGAGCGCGCCGGCGCGTACCGAAACCTTGTCGAGATGGCCGAGCGAGACGGAATGGCCGAGCGTGGCCATTTCTGCCTCGATATCGCGCACCATCCTTTCCAGGTCCAGCGGCTCGACGGCGTCCTGGTTGACCTCCTCGCGGACCAGGCGGATGGCGCTGTCGGCGATGCGGTCCAACTCGTCGAGGTCGTGCAGCCACTTGTCGCGGTCCTCGTCGAGGAATTCGGCGCGCAGCCGCATGCGCGTCATCGGCGTGCGCAGGTCGTGGCCGGCGGCGGCGACCAGCCGCATGCGGCTTTCCATGGCGGTTTTCAGCCTGGACGAGAGCTGGTTCAGCGCATGCGCGGTGGCCTTGACCTCGGCGGAGCCGACTTCCGGCACCGCCGCCAGCACGCCGTCCGAGCCGATCTTGGAGACGGCGGCCTCCAGCATCTCGACCGGCCTGATCAGCACCGAGGTGAAATAGACCGAGACGGCGGTGGCGCCGGCCACGATCAGCGAGATCCAGCCGGCCAGGACCAGCCATTCGCGCCTGGGCGGATCGATATGGGCGATTTCCAGGATTGCCCAGCGGCTGTCGGGCAGGCGCATGGAGGCACGCTGGCCGGGTTCATCCGGCTTGTCACTGACGACGGCCAGGACGTCGAAGCCACGGCGGCGCAGCAGATCGTTGAGCATCGCCGTCTCCGGCCGGTCGACCTTGCCATCGGCCGGTCGGTCGCTGAATTGCACCTGCAGCACGTCGGGGATCGGGCCGGGCAGCAGCCGCACCACCAGCTCCATCTGCTGGGCAACCCAGGGCACGACGAGTTCCGGCGGCGGCCCGCCGCCGCGCACGCTGATGACGGCGGCGGTCGCCAGGCCGACGACGCCGACGATCGAGGCGACCAGCAACAGGATGAGGCGCCGGCGCAGCGAGTTCACGCCTGCGCCTCCACCGTCTCGACGCGCGCGGTGAACTGGTAGCCGCCATTGCGCACCGTCTTGAACAGCGGGCCGTCGCCGGTGTCGGCGAATTTGCGGCGCAGCCGGCTCATCAGCACGTCGACCGAGCGTTCGAGCGGGTCGCGCTCGCGGCCTTGGGTGAGGTCCAGCAACTGGTCGCGCGACAAGAGCCGGCCGGGACGGTCGAGGAAGACCTGCAATAGGTCGAACTCGGCGCCGGTGAGGTCGACGAGCTCACCCCGGCCGTCCGTCACCTTGCGGGTGTCCGGCTCCAGCCGGTAGCTGGCGAAGCGGTAGGCGCGGGGCGGGGGCGCGGTGGCGGCTTCCTCGGGTGCCGAGCGCCTGAGCACGGCACGGATGCGGGCGGTGAGTTCGCGCGGGTTGAACGGCTTGCCGAGATAGTCGTCGGCGCCGAGCTCCAGCCCGATGATGCGGTCGACATCCTCCTTCAGCGCCGTCAGCAGGATGACGGGGATATGCGGCTTGCGGTCGCGCAAGCCGCGGCAGATGTCGAGCCCCGAACCGTCCGGCAGCATGACGTCGAGCACCGTCAGGTCGAACTGGCCCGAGGCGAGCTTCTGCTCGCATTCGCGCCGGTCGGCCGCCACCGAGACGCGAAAACCCTGGCCGTCGAGATAGCGCCCGAGCAGCGTGCGGATTTCGCGGTCGTCGTCGACGACGAGGATATGGGGTTGTGACTGCATTGCGGTGCCCTTGCCTGTGATGATGGGGCTTGTCCTGATTATAGGCAGCGCGCGCGCAAGCGGCACGGAAAATTGCAACGCAATGTTTCTCACCCGGATCGGGAAACATTGGGAAACAAATTGCCCTTTTGCGGAAACCTTCGGCAACACGCCGACGCGAAGCAGACAAACACGCTTCCTATCCTCCCGGCATCCAAAACATGGATGAAAGGGATACCGTCATGCGAAGCAGACTTCTTGCGCTCGGCCTGTTTTCCGCCGCCGCCGTCCACCCCGCGCTGGCGGCGCAGCCCGGTCCGGACGCCGCGCCCGGCGAGCCGCCGGTCATGTCCATGCAGGATGGACCGGATCACGGCCCGATGCGGTATCCGCCGCAAGGATGGGGCCCGCAGGGTTTCGGCCCGCATGGGCCGATGCGGCCCGGCCCGGAAGGCTTTGGACCGCAAGGTTTTAGTCCCCGCCGCATGGGGCCGCCACCGGAATTCATGCTGGCCGCCCGGCTCGCCGCGCTCGAAACCCGCGTCGGCATCCGCAGCGAGCAGCTCGACGCCTGGCGCGACTATACCAGCGCGCTGCAGGCGGTGCTTTCGCCGCCACGGCACGATCGAGGCCCCGGCGGGACCGGCAGTCCGGAAGCGAAAGGTCCTGATGCGGGTCCGGCCAGCAACGCCGATCCCTTCGCCTTCCAGGAAAGGCTGGCCGACGATGTCACGGCGCGCGCGGGCTCTGCGGCCAAGCTGAAGGACGCGATCGCCGAGCTGCGCGCCAAGCTCTCGCCCGAACAACTCGAAATCCTCGCTTCGGCGGATCGACCGCACGGACCACCCCCCGGTCCCTGGGGCGGTCCGCCGAATGATGCAGCCGGTCCAGCAGGCCCGCCCAATGATGGCCTGATGCCGCCGCCCCAGCCCGGGAACGGCGCGCAACTCTGACCCGCTGCGCCGGCCGGCCCGGTATCCAACCCGTTCCCGGGCCGGCCGGTCTCCTTGCCCGGGATGGCGGATCGCGCCATCCCGGATTCACCCTATGCTGTGAAGGCACGACAATGTGGGATGCCCTGATGCTGCTGCGGCTCATCGCATCGGCCAGCCCGAGATTTTCGCTCGGCCAGCCCAGGCGCGCCGGTCGCGCCGCGCTGCCCAGGCGCGCCGGCGTTACGGCGCTGCCGGCCGATACGCTGAAGGGCGCGATCCGGCTGGACTTCGCCGCCTGGCGCCTGTCGCTCCCGCTTTCGCAACGGCCCGATGGCCACGAAAATCATGACCGTAAGATCGCGTAGGACATATCTCGCCCTGACGGCCCTGCTGCTCGCGCTCGCCACCATGGCGGCGCTCAGGGCCTATGGCCGCGGCAACGCCGAACCTGCCGCGCCGGCGGTGGCGGCGCCGCGCGCGAGCCTGACGGTTGCGGTCGAGGCGGTGCGCTCCGAGGCGATCGCTTCGTCGATCAGCGCCACCGGCACCGTTGCCGCCTGGCAGGAGGCGACGATCGGCGCTGAAGAGAGCGGCCTGCGCCTGACCGACGTCCTGGTCGCCGAAGGCGATCACGTGAAAGCGGGCGATGTCGTCGCCCGGCTCGACGCCGCGTTGCTGAAGGCCGAACTGGCCGAGCAGAAGGCCGCCGTCGCCCAGGCCCAGGCGACGCTCGACTCCGCGATTTCGGCCGCCGCCCGCGCCGACAAGCTGCTCGCCAGCAACGCCATCAGCGCCGAGACGGCGGAGGAAAAGACGACCGCCGTCAAGACCGGCCAGGCCGGGGTCGAGCAGGCGCAGGCCGCCGCCGACAAGTTGCAGGCCGAACTCGACCGGACCACCGTCCGCGCGCCCTTCGATGGCGTCGTCTCCAGCAAGCCGGCCGTCGCCGGCTCGATCGTCCAGGCCGGCACCGAACTGATGAAGATCATCCGCGACGGCAGGCTGGAGGTCGGCGTGCTGGTTCCCGAAAAGGATCTGCCGGCGGTGTCGGTCGGGCAGGCGGCCGATGTCGTCGACGCGGCCGGCCGCCGCTTTGCCGGCAGCGTCTCCTCGATTGCCCAAACCGTCAATTCGACGACGCGGCTGGCCACCGTCCATGTCGCGCTCGGCGAAGGTTCGGGGCTGAGGCCCGGCATGTTCGCCCGCGTCTCGATCGCGGGTCCGGCTTCGCGGCGGCTCAGCGTCGCCGAGGCCGCCCTTGTCTGGCAGGACGGCAAGCCGGTGGTCTTCGTGGTCGATGCCGCCGGCAGGGCAGCCGCGCGCATGGTGGCCGCGGGCGCCCACCAGAACGGCCGCGTCGCCATAGAAAGCGGCCTTTCGGAAGGCGATCATGTGGTCGTCGCCGGCGCCGGTTTCCTCTCGGACGGCAATCTGGTGCGTGTCGCCGATGCACAAGCCGGCGCCGATGTCGCCGGCCATGCGCCGGAGGCGGCGCGATGAACGCCATTTCCTCCTGGTCTATCCGCAACCCGGTGCCGACCATCGTCTTGTTCCTGTCGCTGACCATCGCCGGTCTCTACGGGTTCATGCAACTGCGCACCAACAACATGCCCGACATCGACCTGCCGACGGTCACCGTCACCGTCTCGCAGCCGGGTGCGGCGCCCAGCGAAATGGAGGTGCAGGTCGCGCGCGTGATCGAGAACACCGTGGCGACGCTCGAAGGCGTCGACGACGTCTCGACCTCGATCAGCGAAGGCTCTTCCGTCACCACGGTCGAGTTCACGCTTGGCACCGACCCCGAGACGGCCGCCAACGACGTGCGCAACGCTGTTTCGGAAGTGCAGTCCAGCCTGCCGGCGGCGGCCGAGTCGCCTGTCGTGGCCAAGGTCAATGCGACGGGCAATTCGGTGCTGACCTATGTCGTCGAGGCCCCCGCAATGTCGCCCGACGCGCTGAGCTGGTACATCGACAATGATGTCGCCAAGGCGCTGCTCGGCGTCGACGGCGTTTCCAAGATCACCCGTTCGGGCGGCGTCGACCGGGTCATCCGCGTCGAACTCGATCCCGACCGTCTCGCCGCGCTCGGCATCAGCGCCGGCGATGTCAGCCAGACGCTCGCCTCCAACAACGTCAACCAGCCGGGCGGCCGCACCAGCGTCGGCGGCCAGGAGCAGTCGGTCCGTACGCTGGCCAGTGCCGGAACCGTCGAGGCGCTGGCCGACACGCGCATCGCGCTGTCGGGCGCCGGCGACGTCAAGCTCTCCGATCTCGGCCGGGTCGTCGACAGTTGGGAAAAACCGCGCCAGGCGGCCTATCTCGACGGCCGGCAGGTGGTCGCCTTCAACGTCTACCGCTCCGTCGGATCGAGCGAGATCGACGTGGTCAAGGCCGCGCGCGCCGCCATCGCCCGGGTGGGCGCCAGGACCAGCGCGGCGAAATTCACCGAAGTCACGTCCTCGTCCGGTTTCGTGCAGGAGAGCTACGACGCCGCGCTCGAGGCGCTGTGGCTCGGCGCATTGCTGGCGGTCGGCGTCGTCTGGCTGTTCCTGCGCGACATCAGGGCGACGCTGGTGTCCGCCGTCGCCATGCCCTTGTCGCTGATCCCGACCTTCGCGGTCATGGCGGCGTTCAACATCTCGCTCAACAACATCACCTTGCTGGCCCTGTCGCTGGTGGTCGGCATCCTGGTCGACGACGCCATCGTCGAGATCGAGAACATCGTGCGCCACATGCGCCAGACCGGCGCCAGCGCCTACCGGGCGGCGATCGAGGCGGCCGACGAGATCGGGCTTGCCGTGGTGGCGACCACGGCGACGATCGTGGCGGTGTTCCTGCCGGTCGCCTTCATGCCGGGGATACCGGGAAAATTCTTCTTCTCCTTCGCCGTCGCGGTCTGCGTGTCGGTGCTGTTCTCGCTGCTGGTGGCGCGCATGGTCACGCCCCTGATGGGCGCCTATCTGGTGCGCGCCGGCGGCCACAGCGAGGACGACATGCCGGCCTGGGTGCCGACCTATCTCAAGCTGTTGCGCAAGGCGCTCGACCACCGCTGGATCACGCTTGCCGCCGGCATAGCCTTCTTCGCCTTCTCGATGTTCCTGGCGACGAAGCTGCCGACCGAATTCATGGCGGCAACCGATCGCGGCCGCTCGATGATCTCGGTCGAGCTGCAGCCGGGATCGACGATCGAACAGACCAGCGCCGTCGTGCTGGACATCACGAAGCGCCTGAAGGGCGAGCCGGCCGTCGACAGCATATTCGCCACCATCGGCACGGCGGCCTCGTCCGGAGGCGGCCCGAACCGCGGTTCGACTTCGGCCGAAGTGCGCAGCGCCAACGTCACCGTCAATTTGAAGCCGCGCGGCGAACGCTCGATCAGCCAGCAGCAGTTCGAGGCGCAAGCATCGCCAAAGCTCAACGACATACCCGGCGCGCGCATCCAGTTCGGGGCCGACGGGTTTGCCGGCGCCAAGGTGGCGATCACTCTGGTCGGCGACGATGGCAGGGCGCTGGAGAAGGCCAGCGATGCGCTGATCGAGCAAATGAAATCGGTCCCCGGCCTCATCAACCCGACCTCGACGGCGGCGACGACCAAGCCGGAACTCATCGTGCGGCCCGACAGCGCCAGGGCGGCCGCGCTCGGCGTGACGCCGACCGAAATCGCCTCGACGGTGAAGATCGCCACCATCGGCGACACCGACACCAGCCTTGCCAAGTTCAATCTCGGCGACCGCCAGGTGTCTGTTGTCGTGACCTTGCCCGACGGTGCGATCGACGATCCGGCCAAGCTGGCCGTCCTGCCGCTGGTCGGCGGCAAGGGCACGGTGCCGCTCGGCGCCGTCGCCGATATCGGCTTCAATGCCGGACCCAACAGCATCACCCGGGTCGGACGCAGCCGCAGCGCGACGATAGAGGCCGATCTCTCCGGCCTGACACTCGGGCAGGCGACATCGGCGATCCGCGCCTTGCCGGTCATGCGGGACCTGCCCGCCGGCGTGCAGGAGCTGTCGCGCGGCGACGCGGCCCGCATGCAGGAGCTGTTCTCGGGCTTCGCCACCGCGATCGCCGCCGGCATATTGCTGATGTACCTGACGCTGGTGCTCTTGTTCCGCGGCTTCGTGCAGCCGGTGACCATCCTGGTGGCGTTGCCGCTCTCGATCGGCGGCGCGCTCGGCTTCATGTTGATCGCCGGCAAGGCGCTTGGCATATCGCCGCTGATCGGGATATTGATGCTGATGGGCATCGCGGCCAAGAACTCGATCTTGCTTGTCGAGTACGCCCTGGTCGCGCAGAAGGAGCGTGGCATGAGCCGCTTCGAGGCACTGCTCGACGCTGCCCGCAAGCGGGCACGGCCCATCGTCATGACATCGATAGCCATGGGTGTCGGCATGCTGCCGATCGCGCTCGGCATCGGCGCCGATGCCGAGACCCGCGCGCCGATGGCGATCGCCGTGATCGGCGGGCTCATCTCCTCGACCGTGCTCAGCCTCGTCTACGTGCCCGTCGTCTACACTTTCATGGACGACATGCAGCGCTTCCTTGGCCGCCATCTTGGCCGGCTGCTCGTGGAGCGATCCGATGCCGACCGCCAGGCGGCGACAGCAACCCCAGCGAAAGATCCAGACCATGCTTATCCAGTCTAATCATTTTGCGCTGCCGGCGCGCCGTCTGTCGCCCTGGGCAGGCATGGTGTGCGCCGCCGCGCTTTTGCTGGCGGCCTGCTCGCAGGAGGGCGGCAAGGCGCCCGCCGGCATGGGCGGTGTCGGTAAGCCGGAAGTCGGCGTCGTCACGCTGCATCCGCAATCGGTCGCGATCACGGCCGAACTGTCGGGGCGCACGGCGGCATCGCTGATCGCCGAGGTGCGTCCGCAAGTGAACGGCATCATCCAGCAGCGCCTGTTCAAGGAAGGCAGCGAGGTGGCGGCGGGACAGCCGCTCTACCTCATCGATCCGGCGAGCTACAAGGCTGCCTATGACAGCGCGGTCGCGGCGCAGCAGAAGGCGGCGGCGGCGGTGCCCACCGCGCAAGCCAAGTTCGACAGATATGCCGGCCTCTTGAAGCAGAACGTTGTTTCCAAACAGGATTATGACGATGCCGCCGCCACGCTTGCGCAAGCGCAGGCCGATGTGGCTTCCGCCAAGGCCAGCGCCGAAACCGCGCGCATCAGCCTCGATCGCACCTCGATCACCGCGCCGATCGCCGGCCGCATCGACAAGTCGACGCTGACGCCGGGCGCGCTGGTCACCGCCAACCAGGAGACGGTGCTGACCACGATCCGTTCGCTCGATCCGATCAATGTCGACGTCACGCAGTCGAGCACCAATCTGCTCAACCTGCGCCAGGCGATCTCGGAAGGGCGGCTGAAGTTCAGCGGCCCCAATGTCTCGGTCAAGCTCAAGCTCGAGAACGGCACCATCTACACGCAGACCGGCAAGCTGGAATTCGCCGGCGCCAATGTCGACCAGACCACCGGCACATTCGCCCTCAGAGCCGAGTTCCCCAATCCCGACCGCCTGCTTCTGCCCGGCATGTATGTGCGGGCGCTGGTCGAGGAGGGCGTCGCGCAGAACAGTTTTCTCGTGCCGCAGCGCGGCGTCACCCGCAACACCAAGGGCGAGGCTACGGCCATGGTCATCAACGCGCAGGGCAAGGTCGAGACGCGCGTGCTCGCCGTGCGCAACACCGTCGGCAACAACTGGCTGGTCGATAGCGGCGTCGGCGACGGCGACCGCGTCATCGTCGAGGGGCTGCAACTCGTGCGCCCCGGCGGCGATGCGACCGGCGTCGAAGTGACGATCGACGAGGCGACCGGCGAGATCAAGGACCGCGGTCAGACCTCGGCCTTGCCGGCCCCATCCAAGATGGCCGCCACCGGCCAGCAACCCGCCGCCTCGACCGGGAACTGAGACGATGTCAGCTTTTTTCATCAACCGGCCGATCTTCGCCTGGGTGATCGCCATCGTGATCATGCTGGGCGGCCTGCTCGCGCTCACCACGCTGCCGATCTCGCAATATCCACAGATCGCGCCGACCACGGTCAACATCAGCGCCACCTATCCGGGCGCCGATGCATCGACCGTTGAGAATTCGGTGACCAAGGTCATCGAGCAAGGCATGACGGGCATCGACAATCTCGACTACATGACGGCGACGTCGACCTCGACCGGCTCGGCCTCGATCACGCTGACCTTCACCAGTTCGGCCGACCCCGACACAGCGCAGGTGCAGACGCAGAACAAGCTGCAGCTGGTGCAGTCGCAGCTGCCGCAGGTGGTGCAGAGCAACGGCATCACCGTTTCAAAATCCTCGACCGGCTTCCTGATGGTCATCGGCTTCGTCTCCAGCGACGGCAAGCTGAACTCGACCGACCTCGCCGACTATGTCGACGCTACCGTCAACGACACGCTGAAGCGCGTCGAAGGCGTCGGTTCGACGCAGCTTTTCGGCTCGGGCTACGCCATGCGCATCTGGCTCGACCCCGACAAGCTCGCCAAATACGCGCTGATGCCGAATGACGTGGCGAGCGCGATCGAGGCGCAGAACACGCAGGTTTCGGCCGGCCAGCTCGGCGGCCTGCCGGCGCGCAAGGGCCAGCAGCTCAACGCCACGGTGACCGCCAAGAGCCGGCTGCAGACCGCCGAACAGTTCCGCAACATCATCCTGAAGAGCCAGACGGACGGCTCGCTGGTCCGCCTCAACGACGTCGCCACCGTCGAACTCGGCGCCGAGAGCTATACGACGCAGGCCAACTATAACGGCAAGCCGGCGGCGGGCGTCGCCGTCAGCCTGGCGACCGGCGCCAACGCCATCAGCACCGCTGAGGCGGTGCGCTCGACGATCAACCGGCTGAGCTCGACCTTCCCGCAAGGGGTCGAGGTCGTCTACCCCTACGACACTTCGCCCTTCGTGCGGCTGTCGATCGAGGAGGTGGTCAAGACGCTGGCCGAGGCGATCGTGCTGGTGTTCCTGGTGATGTTCATCTTCCTGCAGAATTTGCGGGCGACGATCATCCCGACCATCGCGGTGCCGGTGGTGCTGCTCGGCACGTTCGGCGTGCTCTCCTTCTTCGGCTATTCGGTCAACACGCTGACCATGTTCGCCATGGTGCTGGCCATCGGCCTTCTGGTCGACGACGCCATCGTCGTTGTCGAGAATGTCGAGCGCGTGATGCAGGAGGAAGATCTGTCGCCAAAAGAGGCGACGCGAAAATCGATGAACGAGATCACCGGCGCGCTGGTCGGCATAGCCACCGTGCTGTCGGCCGTGTTCGTGCCGATGGCCTTCTTCGGCGGCTCGACCGGCATCATCTACCGGCAGTTCTCGGTCACCATCGTCTCGGCGATGGTGCTGTCGGTGCTGGTCGCACTTGTGCTGACGCCGGCGCTGTGCGCCACGATCCTGCGGCGGCCCAAGGACCATGCTACGCAGACCGGCCCGTTCGGCTGGTTCAACCGCGTCTTCGACCGCGGCACGACGGCCTATCGCGACGGCTCGCATGGCATCATCAACCGGTCCTGGCGCTTCCTCGCCATCTTCCTCGCCATCGTCATCGCCATGGGCTGGATGTTTGCGCGGCTGCCGAGCTCGTTCCTGCCGGAAGAGGACCAGGGCATCCTGATCACCAGCGTGTCGCTGCCGGTCGGCGCGACGCAGGACCGGACCGAGCGCGTCCTGGCTCAGGTGACCGACCACTATCTCAAGGACGAAAAGGACGCGGTCGAAGGTGTCTTCACCGCTTCCGGCTTCGGCTTCGGCGGCGCCGGGCAGAATGTCGGCATCGCTTTCGTGCCGATGAAGGAATTCAGCAAGCGCAAATCGCCAGCCCTGTCGGCGCAAGCGGTCGCGCGCCGCGCCATGGGTGCCTTCTCCAAGATCCGGGATGCGCAGGTCTTCGCGCTTGCGCCACCCGCGATCCAGGGTTTTGGCAACACCAACGGCTTCGATTTCTACCTGCAGGATGTCAACGGCGCCGGTCATGATGCGCTGATCCAGACGCGTAACCAGCTTCTCGGCCTCGCGGCCCAAAGCAAGCTGCTCACCGCCACAAGGCCGAACGGACAGGAGGACCAGCCGCAATTCGCCATCGACATCGACCAGGAAAAGGCCAGCGCGCTCGGCGTCAGCCTCGCCGACATCAACAACACGCTGTCGAGCGCCTGGGGCAGTGACTATGTCAACGATTTCATCGATCGCGGGCGGGTGAAGCCGGTCTATATGCAGTCGGACGCGAACTTCCGCATGCAGCCGGAAGATCTGGACAAATGGCAGGTGCGCAATGCCAGCGGCGCCATGGTGCCGTTTTCGGCCTTCGCCTCCAGCCACTGGACATTCGGCTCGCCCCGGCTCGAACGCTACAATGGTTCGGCCGCGGTCGAGATCCAGGGCGCGGCGGCGGCGGGCGTGAGCTCGGGCGCGGCGATGGACGAGATCGACAAACTCGTCGCGCAACTGCCTCCCGGATATTCGCATGAATGGACGGGGCTGTCGCATCAGGAGCGGCTCTCGGGCAACCAGGCGCTGTCGCTCTACGCGATCTCGGCGCTGGTCGTGTTCCTATGCCTGGCCGCGCTTTACGAGAGCTGGTCGATCCCGTTCGCGGTCATGCTGTCGGTGCCGATCGGCATCTTCGGAGCGCTGGCGGCGGCAACGCTGTTCGGCCAGACCAACGACGTTTATTTCAAGGTCGGCCTGCTGACCACGATCGGCCTTGCCGCCAAGAACGCCATCCTGATCGTCGAGTTCGCCATCGAGCGGCAGGCGGCCGGGATGGGGCTGGTGGAGGCGACGCTCGAGGCGGCACGACAACGATTGCGGCCGATCCTGATGACGTCGCTGGCCTTCATCCTCGGCGTCACGCCGCTCGCGATCGCCAGCGGTGCGGGCTCGGGCGCGCAGAACTCCGTCGGCATCGGCGTGATGGGCGGCATGATCGCGGCGACCGTGATCGGCGTGTTCATGGTGCCGCTGCTGTTCGTCACGGTACGGCGCATCTTCAAGGGCAGGGTGGCCAAACCAGATCCTGGGCAGGATACGGGCGAAACGCCGGTGACGGCCAACCAGCAATAAGGGTTCTGCACATGACAGGTCTTGAACGTGGCTCGGTGGCCGCGAAGCGGCTCCTTGCGCCCATCCTCAGCGCGGCCATGCTCGCCGGATGCGTCGTCGGTCCCGACTATCGGACGCCCATCCTGCCGATGCCGGCAAACTGGAGCGGCCAGAAGCCGACGAAATCCGTCCAGCCGGCGCGGCTTTCGCAATGGTGGCGGCGCCTGCGCGACCCGCAGCTCGACACGCTTGTCGAGGAAGCGGTCGCCGGCAATCTCAATGTCGCGACCGCCAGGGCCAAGATCCGCGAGGCGCGCGCCAGCTACCGGCAGTCCGCCGGCGCGCTGTTCCCGTCGGCCGACGGCTCGGCGTCGGCGACGCGCAACAAGACGTCGGCCGCCGCGTCGGGCGGCACCGCCAGCGACGCTTACAGCCAGTACCAGTCCGGCTTCGACGCCAGTTGGGAACTCGACCTGTTCGGCGCCAACCGCAGGGGCGTCGAGGCCGCGCGCTACGGCGTGGACGCGTCCGAGCAGGAACTGCGCTCGACGCTGCTGACGCTGGTCGGCGACGTGGCGTCCTATTATGCCCAGGCGCGCGGCTACCAGGCGCGCATCGCACTCGCCCGGCGCTCGGCCGCATCGCAACGGCAGACCGCCGAACTCACGCGCACCATGGCGCAGGCGGGTACCGCGACCGCCGCCGATGTCGCCAAGGCGATGGGGCAGGCCAGCAGTACCGAGGCCTCGGTGCCGACACTGGAAGCAAGCTATGCCGAGGCCGTGCACCGGCTTTCGGTGCTCACCGGCCGGCCGCCGGCCGCGCTCAGCGAGCGGCTGAAGCGAAGCGCCCCGATCCCGGCGCCACGGCTGCCGATCCCGACCGGCATCCCCGCCGACATCCTGCTGTCGCGCCCGGATGTGCTCATGGCCGAGCGGCAATACGCGCAATACACCGCCAAGGTCGGCCAGGCGGAAGCCGCGCGCTATCCCACGGTCAGCCTGACCGGGGACATCAGCACCACGGCCTACAAGCTCGGCGATCTCGGCAAGAATTCCTCTATCGGCTGGTCCTTCGGGCCGACCCTCAGCGTGCCGCTGTTCAATGCCGGGCAGCTCAAGGCGGCCGTTGAGGTGGCTCAGGCGCAGCGCGACCAGTATTTCATCGCCTACCGGTCTTCGGTGCTGACCGCGCTCGAGGATGTCGAGAACGCGCTCGTATCGCTGGCGCAGGAGCGTATCCGGATCGGCAAGCTAGCCTCGTCGGCGAAATCCTATGGCGATGCGGCGCGGCTGGAAGGCACGCTCTACAAGGCCGGCGAGACCAGCCTGCTCGACGTGCTCGACGCCCAGCGCTCGCTCTACTCTGCCGAGGATTCGCTGCTACAGAGCCGCGTCCTGCTGGCGACCAACTACATCGCCCTCAACAAGGCGCTCGGCGGCGGCTGGGACGGCGCGGTCGATACCGCCAGGCCCGAGATCGTCGACGTCAAGACCGGTCCGCGGCTGGCTAAGGCGGCGGGCCAGGGCTGACCGGTTTGTGTTTAGGAGCGCTCCCGGCTGGGGAACCATCGCAACCCACGTCCGTTACGGTGTTCACGAAACACGAGGGGATAATGTGGACAGAGAAGACGATGCCTCACCAGTCGCTTCCGGCGTTGAAGGCCTCGACTATGTGCTGCGAGGGGGCTACGCCAAATTCCGCTCGCATCTCGTCGAGGGCAGGCCCGGATCCGGCAAGACGACCGTCGGCCTGCAGTTCCTGATCGAGGGCGCCCGCAAGGGCGAGACATGCCTTTACATCACACTGTCGGAGAGCAGGCGCGAACTGCTGTCGGTCGCGGGTCGCCATGGCTGGGATCTGAATGGCATCGAGATCCTCGAACTGGTGCCGCCCGAGCTCAGTCTCGATCCCTCCCAGTTGCAGACCCTGGTGCATTCGTCAGATCTGGAGCTTGGCGAAACCGTGCAGTCGGCGCTTGCCGAGATAGAGCGCATAAAGCCCGACCGGGTGGTGTTCGATTCGTTGTCGGAGATCCGGCTGCTGTCGCAAGGGTCCTTGCGCTACCGCCGGCAGGTGCTGGCGCTGAAAAGCTTTTTTCTGCTCAACAACGCCACCGTGCTGCTACTCGACGACCTTACCGCCGAGCATGACGATCTCAACCTGCATTCGATCAGCCACGGCGTTATTCGAATGGAGCAACTTTCGCCGGCCTATGGCGGCGAAAGGCGGCGCCTGCGCGTCATCAAGATGCGCGGTGTGCAGATCCGTGGTGGCTTCCACGATTTCGCCATCCGTCCGGGCGGCGTCGTGGTGTTTCCCCGGCTTGTCGCCTCCGAGCATGAGCTGGGCGAGCACGGCACGCCGGCAGTGAGCACGAGCTCCCTCGACGCACTGATCGGTGGCGGCCTCGATCGCGGTACCAGCACGTTGCTGATGGGGCCTTCCGGCATCGGCAAGTCGAGCATTGCCTGCACCTACGCCCATGCAGCGCTTGCGCGCGGCGAGCGGGTACTGGTGCTGCTGTTCGACGAAACCAAGCGCATCTTCCTCGCCAGGGCGGCTAGCCTAGGCATGGATTTCGCCAGTTACGTCAATGACGGCTCCCTGTTGCTCGAGCAGGTCGATCCGGCCGAGCTTTCACCTGGTGAGCTGTCGACGCGCATCCAGTCGGGGGTGGAGCAATCGGACGCGAGAATCGTCGTCATCGACAGCCTTACCGGCTATCTCAATGCGCTGTCCGAGGAGCAGCACCTGCTGCTGCAGATGCACGAGATCCTGACTTACCTCAACCAGAGGGGCGTGGTCACCATCCTGCTTCTGGCCAATCACGGGCTCATCGGCCAGATGGCCGCTCCCGTCGACATGACGTATCTATGCGATGCCATAATGCTGCTGCGCTTCTTCGAAAGTGGCGGGCGCCTGCGCCGTGCCATCTCGGTGGTCAAGAAGCGCGTCGGTCCGCACGAGGATACGATCCGCGAGTTCAAGATCAGCGGCACCGGGGTTGCCGTGGGCGTGCCGCTGGAGGAGTTTCGCGGCATCCTGACCGGCGTGCCGTTTTTCGAGGGCAAGCAGTCCGACCTTCTCAAGGACAAGCCGTCGTGACGGCAGCGGAAACCTCCGTGCTCGTGCTGACTCCGGTCGGACGCGACGCCCGGATCGCCGTCTCTATTCTGGCGGCGAGCAAGATAGACGCGCACATCTGCTCTTCCCTCGAGGACACCTTGCCGCTGCTGGAGCGGGCTCAGTGCCTGGTGGTTGCCGAGGAAGCCCTTATCAACGTGGATCGAGGCCGTCTTGCGGCGTGGCTCGAAAGGCAGCCGGCATGGTCGGATTTTCCGATCGTGCTTCTGGTGATGCGCGGGACCGATTTCGACAAGCGACTGGCCTTTCTCGATCGCTACCTCATCGTGCTGGAGAGGCCCTTCCTGGCGTCGAGCCTGACCAATTCCGTGCGCTCGGCGCTGCGCGCACGCGCTCGCCAGCTTGAGGTCAAATCCTATATCGAACAGAAGCAGGAGGTCGCCGACCGGCAGAAGCTTCTCATCCGCGAGTTGCATCATCGCGTCAAGAACACACTGGCCAATGTGCGGGCGATGATGGGAGCAACCGCCAGGTCGAGCGGCAGCATCGAGGATTTCATGAAGGACTTCTCGGCCCGGATCGTCTCCCTGGCCGACACGCACTCGATGCTGACCGATGATTATTGGCAAACGGCCTCTTTGCACAAGCTGCTGGAGCGGGAGCTTCGTCATTACGAGACGCGCGACACGCCTCGCATCGTGATCGAAGGCCCCGATGTCGCGCTGATCGCCGATATCGCGATCCCGGTCGGCATGGCGTTCCATGAACTTGCCTCCAACTCTTCCAAGTTCGGCGCGCTCTCGCGCCCGCTCGGCCGGCTCGACGTGCGCTGGTCGGTCGGCAGGGCCGGCGACGCGCGGATCGTCAATCTCGACTGGAAGGAACTGGACGGCCCCAGGGTCGAGCCGCCAACGCGGCGCGGTTTCGGCACGACGCTCCTGGAAAAGGTGGTGGCCGTGCAGTGCGATGCCAGCATCAGGCTGAACTATCTTCGCGACGGCCTGCATTTCACCATGGCGCTGCCGTTGCGCGAGACCAGGCTGGTGCCGGCCTATTCATGATGCCGTTGGAACTGCCGCTTTGGCGATAGCTCGTCCGTCGCTTCGCTGATATTAGTGCCATCCAGAAATATCCTGGATGCACAATATGACGTCGAATTCAGACAAGGCGGAGACGGTCGAGCAGTTGCTCGAAACGCCGGATCTAGCCAGCGCGCTGGAAAGCGAACAGTTTAAGAAATTCCTCGACCAGGTGCCGATTGCAATCGCGGTTTCGGATCTCGGCGGGCAGGAACGTGTTGTCTATGCCAATCCGGAGTTCGAGAAACTGTCCGGCTTGAAGGCGGCCAGGCTCGCCCAGATGGACTGGGCGGCACTTTCCGGCGTCGGCCTGCACCAGAACAAAGATCGCGCGCTGTCCGACGCGGTCGTAGAAGATACCGATTTCATCGGTACGTTCCGGCTGGAGCGGGTCGAGGACAAACCTACCATCGTGGACGTCTATTCCAACGTCATCGAGGATGACAATGGCAAGGCCTGCTTCCGTCTGGTGGCACTGGTCGACGTCTCGGCGCATGGCGAGACCGAAGATGCACGTTCGATCGAGGAGCGGGTCCGCGAGAAGGACACTTTGCTGCGCGAATTGCAGCACCGGGTGAAGAACAATCTGCAAATGATCACCGCCTTGATCCGGCTCGAAACGCGCAATGCGACCGAGCCGGACCAGAAGCGATTCGAAAGACTGGCCGGCCGCGTCGATGCCCTGGCGATCCTCTATCAGACGCTTTCGGGCGAGGAGCACAAGGAAGAGGTCGATCTCGGCGTTTATCTCAGCCAGATCGCTTCGGCCGTAATGGCCTCGCATGCTGTCGAGGGCATTCGCCTCGACATGAAGGTGGACACCTATCCGGTCTCCATCAACGTTGCCATGCCCACTGGCCTGGTGGTCAACGAACTGCTGACCAACGCGCTCAAACATGCATTTCGCGGGCGTGACAGCGGGACGATCACGCTGCATAGCGTCGTGAACGGTGATGGCTGCCGCGTCGTCGTCGCCGATGATGGGATCGGCTTGCCGGAAGGCGAGAGCTGGCCCAAGCAAGGCAAGCTCGGCGCCCTCATCGCCCAGTCGCTGACGGAGAACGCCAAGGCCGAGTTCGACGTGGCTTCCAGCGCCGATGCGGGCACCCGGGTCACGATCGTGTTCAAGCGCTCCGCCGCCGCGGCCTAAGGCCGTTCCTGAAGTGTGCCTAGCGTTTTCCCTTGGTAATTGGGTGAAACAGCGAGTTGGATGGTGCATCGCACCGGGACTGTCGCCCGATGCCAGCCCTGAACTGAGGGACGAAGCCTTCCTTGCCTGGAGGCGAGCAATTTATCCGCAACACGGTTGCGAGCCGACGGGAGGCTCGCAGCAGGCCTTGGGTTTTCGACCCTCCTCCAGCCAACGGTCGCGCGGCTTGCAGCTTGCCGGCCGGGGCGAAAGGTCCACATGCACGGCGCCGTCGGCGAGCTGGGGAAGGGCGGCCCGATAAAGCGCGATCGGACGCACACCGTCGCTGACCTCGAAGGTCAGCCGGGCGGAAGGGTTGAGATCGACATGCTCGGTCACCTTGCGGATGATCGCTGAGAATTTCCTGGCCGGCATATGCGTGCGGTCGCCCTCGTCGACGTCCCAGAGCTGGATGAAGATCTCGGCCCAGGCTTCCGGGTTGGCGCCGCAGTCCAGCGCGGCGAATGTGCCGGCCTTCACCTCGGTGACGTGGTAGCCGGGCTTCACCGACCGGCCATCATGGAAAAACACCAGCTGCCTGTCCTCGTGGCCGGCCAGAAAGCCCAGGAGACCAGCGATGGTGATGTCCTCGGGGTCACCAGTGGCGGGTTCAAATTCCCGATTGTCAGAGGCGAGCATGTGAGGTAATCCTTGTTTCAATATTTATAGGATTGTTGAAATATGGATGAACGTCAAGCCCTGTCCGCCTTCGCGGCCCTTTCGCAGGAAACGCGGCTGCGCATCCTGCGGCATCTGGTGATCGCGGGTCCGGATGGTATTGCCGCGGGCGCCATCGCCGAGAAGGTCGAGGTCTCGGCCTCGAATGTGAGCTTCCACCTGAAGGAACTTGAACGGGCAGGGCTGGTAAGCGTGCGCCGCGATTCCCGCTCGATGGTCTACAGCGCCGAATATGAAGCGCTGAGCGGGCTGATCCGCTTCCTGATGGAGGATTGCTGCTCCGGAAGGCCGGAAATCTGCGCGCCGGCGCTGACGCCAAGCTGCTGTGCGGCCGATGCGCGGGAGACGGCGCGATGACAGTCGAGCGGCAGTTCGACCTGCCGCGCCGTGTGGTCGCGGAAAGCCTCGGCACGGCGCTGCTGGTGGCCACGGTCGTCGGTTCGGGGATCATGGCACAGTCGCTGACGAGCGACGGCGCGCTGGCACTTCTCTGCAACACGCTGCCAACCGGTGCGAGCCTCGTCGTGCTGATCACGATCCTCGGCCCGATATCCGGTGCCCATTTCAATCCGGCCGTGTCGCTCGCCCTGACGTTTTCGCGCCGGCTGTCGGCCGGCGACTGCGCCTTGTATATGCTGGCGCAGTTTACCGGCGGCATTGCCGGCACGGCGATCACGCATCTGATGTTCGGCCTGGCGCCGCTGGCGCTGTCGACGCATGACCGCACCGGCGCCGGGCAATGGCTTTCGGAAGGCGTCGCGACCTTCGGCTTGCTTGCCGTCATCCTCGCCGGCCTGCGCTTCGAACGCGTGGCCGTGCCCTGGCTGGTTGGCCTCTATATCACCGCTGCCTATTGGTTCACCGCCTCGACTTCCTTCGCCAATCCCGCGGTCGCGGTGGCGAGGGCGCTCACGGACACGTATTCCGGAATCAGCCCGGCAAGTCTTCCCGGCTTCATCGCCGCCGAGTTCGCAGGCGCCGGCTTCGCGCTGGTGTTGATGACGTGGCTGCTGCAGCCGCAATCCGAAATCCAATCTCTTGCCGTCGAGGCCGCGCCATGACCGTAACGATCTACCACAATCCCGACTGCGGCACCTCGCGCAACACGCTTGCCATGATCAGGGCGAGTGGCGAGGAGCCTGTCGTCATCGAGTATCTGAAACATCCGCCCAACCGGGACCGCCTGCGCCAGCTGATCGCCGCCATGGGAATTCCGGTGCGCGCTGTACTGCGCGAAAAGGGCACGCCCTATGCCGAGCTTGGCCTTGCCGATCCCAAATGCAGCGACGAGCAGCTGCTCGATGCCATGCTGAGGCATCCGATCCTGATCAACCGGCCGATCGTCGAGACGTCCAAGGGGACGCGGCTGTGCCGGCCGTCCGAGCTTGTGCTCGACCTGCTTGACCATCCGGTGAACCATTTCACCAAGGAAGACGGCGAGGTGGTCACCGGTGACCGTGGCAGCAAGTGATCGGGGCCTATCCGACCTCGATGCCTCGGAACGCGCGCCGATAGCCGCGATTGCCGCCCTGGGGATCACCCAGATCATCGGCTATGGCACGCTCTATTACAGCTTCAGTATCCTTGCCGCCGACATGGCGAGGGATTTGGGGTGGCCGACCGAATGGATTTTCGGCGCGCTTTCGGCCGCCTTGCTGGTTGGCGGCCTGACGGCGCCCTGGCTGGGACGCTGGATAGACCGCTTCGGCGCCGGGAAAGTCATGACCGCCGGCTCGGTGCTGGCAGCGGCGGCACTCGCCGCCTGCGCGAGCGCTCCCGCGGCCGTGGCTTTCGTGGCGGCGCTGATCGTCCTCGAAGTGGCATCGAACCTGGTGCAGTACGGCGCCGCCTTCGCGCTGCTGGTGCAGATCAGGCCGCATGCCGCGCAACGCGGCATTACCTACCTCACCCTCATTGCCGGCTTCGCCTCGACCGTGTTCTGGCCGATCACCTCGGCCTTGCACGCGCACATGTCGTGGCAAAGCGTCTATCTTGTCTTCGCGGGGCTGAACCTGCTTGTCTGCCTGCCGCTGCACGCCTGGCTCTCGCATGGGCTTGCCAAGGGCAGGCGGGCGGCAAGCGCGCCGCCACGGCATATCAAGGGATCGCTTCCCGCCTCGTCGCGGCCGCTCGGCCTGGCGCTGATGGTCATTGCCTTCTCGCTGCAGAACCTGATCGCCGCCGCCGTGCTGGTGCATATGGTGCCGCTGCTTTCCGGACTTGGCCTCGGCGCGACCGCCGCCATCGTCGGAACGCTGTTCGGGCCGTCACAGGTGTTGAGCCGTTTCGTCAATATGATCTTCGGCGGCAAGCTGTCGCCCTTGATGCTTGCCATCATCTCGGCCAGCCTGATGACGGCCGGTGTGGTCGTGCTGGATAGTACCGCGCCCTCCATCGCCGGTGCGATGGCGTTCGCCGTCATCTTCGGCATGGGCAACGGGCTTTTCAGCATCGTCACCGGCTCGCTGCCGCTTGGATTGTTCGGTAGCGAGGGCTACGGCCGGCTGCAAGGGCGGGTGATGTCGGCCCGGCTGATCGTGTCGGCCGTCGCGCCTTTTGCCTTGTCGGTCGCCATCGTGCATGTCGGCATTGCCTGGTCGCTCGGGGCGATGGCGGTTCTGGGCAGTGCCGCGCTGCTGGTCCTGGCAGCGATCACGAGACTGCCGGACGGGCGCGGCGACCTGATGTGACGTTCGACGGCAATGCTCGCCGGTCATGCCATTTAGCCGTGCCCTCATCGAGGCATCCGCACTGCATCACGACAGTTAGGCCGGTTCACCCTATTGCGTTGGTGCCGGCAGGTTTCCGCCTGCCGGCATGGAGGATGGACCAAAGTGACATCGATGCCGGTTGCCAGCCGCGAAGCAGCACCCTTGCCGGTCGCGGCGCTGATGGGCGCCATGGTGTCGATCCAGATCGGCGCCACCTTCGCCAAGACGCTGTTCCCGGTGATCGGCGCGCAAGGCACAACGACGCTGAGGCTGGTCATCGGCGCGCTGATGCTGATCGCCGTGCTCAGGCCCTGGCAGATGCGACCGTCGCGCGCCACTCTGCCGTGGCTCGTCGCCTATGGGGTGACGCTGTGCGCGCTCAACCTTCTGTTCTACGCCGCCCTTGCCAGGATCCCGCTTGGCGTCGCCGTGGCGCTGGAGTTTTCCGGGCCGCTGCTGGTGGCGACGCTGACCTCGCGGCGCGCCAGCGACTTTGCCTGGATCGCGCTTGCCGTCGCCGGCATCGTGCTGTTGTCGCCCTTCATCCACTCGCTAAAGCCGCTCGATCCGATCGGGGTGATGCTGGCGCTGGCGGCCGGCGGTTTCTGGGCGCTCTATATCGTGCTGGCGCAGAAGGCGGGCGCGGAACTCGGCACCCGCACCACCGCCTATGGCATGGCCATCGCCGCCGTGCTGGTGCTACCCTTCGGCATTGCCGAGGCAGGGAGCGGCCTGCTCGCGCCATCGATCCTGGTCAGCGCGCTGCTCGTCGGCCTGTTCTCCAGCGCGCTGCCATTCTTCCTGGAAATGGTGGCGCTGACCCGCATGCCTGCCCGCATCTACGGCACGCTGACCTGCCTGGAGCCGGGCCTCGGCGCGCTCGCCGGGTTCCTGTTCCTGCGCGAAAGCCTGACCATGCCGCAACTGGCCGGCATCGCGGCGGTCATTGTCGCCGCTGCCGGCACCGCGCTAACATCGAAGCCGCCGGTGCCGTCGCCGGAGTAGGGGCGGCGACCGGGCGTCACGCCTGGGATAGACGCTCCAGCATACTCACCCCCTCCACGGCGGCTCCGGCGCGAAGCGCTTGCCGATCCAGTCGGCGAAGGCGCGGGTCTTGGCGGCCTTTCCCTTGGCCGAGGGCGTGACGACATAGACCGCGCCTTCGTCCGCCAGCGTCCATTCCTCCAGCACGGGCACCAGCCGTCCGTCGGCGAGCTCGCGGCCGACCAGCCAGTCGGTGCTCATCATCAGGCCGGCGCCTTGCACGGCGGCCTGGACCAGCACCTCGGCATCGTCGCTGACCAGCGGCCCCGAAACCTCGACGCGCGCGCGCCGGCCCTTGCGGTCGGTCATCTCCCAGGCCGGAAAGGTCTGGAAGCCCGAGAAGCCCAGGCAAGAATGGTCGAGCAGCGCTTGCGGTGTTTCCGGGCTGCCCCTGCGGGCGAGATAGGAGGGAGCCGCGCAGAGCAGCCGGCGCCGCGTCGCCATCTTGCGCGCCACCAGGCGCGAATCCTCCAGGCTGCCCAGCCGCACGGCGACGTCGAAATTCTCGGCGACCAGGTCGGTGAAGCGGTTGGAGAATTCGGCCTCGATGCGGACATCGGGAAATTCGGCAAGGAATTGAGGCAGTAGCGGCCCGATCCACATGCGCCCGAACGTGCCGGGCAGCGCCAGCCTGAGCACGCCGCGCGGGCGCCCGCCCGCATGCGCGGACGCGACGGCCTCGGCCTCGTCGACGGAAGCGAGAATGGCGCGCACGCGCACCAGGAACTCGGCCCCCGCTTCGGTCAGCGACACGCTGCGCGTCGTGCGCGAGAGCAACCTTACCCCCAGCCGCGCCTCCAGCGATTGCAGGCGCCGCGACAGGATGGTCGCGTCACGCCCGACACGGGCCGCCGCCCTGGTGAAGGACCGCGCCTCGGCGATGGCGGCGAAGGCAGCCATTTCGGCAAGGGTCGCGGGCTCGTGAGATTGCTGCATCATTCACAGTTCTCAATTGCAGAAAACAAGGATTATCCAGAGATAGCGCAGCAAATAGGTTCACTCAATCCATCAATCGTCCACCGGAGTGAAACCATGAAAGCCATCGAACTCAGCCAGCCCAAGCTGGGCGCCTTCCGCGCCGCCACTGTCGCGGACCCCGAACCGCAGCGCGGCGAGGTGCTGATCCGCCAGCGTGCGGCGAGCCTCAATTTCGTCGATGTGGCGGTGGCGAGCGGCAATTATCCCGGACCGAGTTTCCCGCTCATTCCCGTCGCCGACGGCGCCGGCGAGATCGTCGCGCTGGGCGAGGGCGTGACGAGGTTCGCCATCGGCGATCGCGTCGTCGCCCATGCCAAGCCGCGCTGGATCGGCGGCCCGCCGCGGCCTTACGAGATGACGCAGATGCGCGGCGTCTCGCTGCCGGGATCATTGGCCGAATATGTCGTGTTGCCGGCCAATTCGCTGGTGCCGGTGCCGGCGCACCTCTCCTTCGAGGCGGCCTCGACGCTGCCGATCGCCGGCACCACCGCCTGGAACGCCATCCGCGCCGCCAATGTCGGTCCGGGCTCGGTCGTCGTCCTGCTTGGCACTGGCGGCGTCTCGATTTTTACCCTGCAACTCGCGAAAGCCGCCGGCGCCACCGTCATCATCACCTCGTCGTCGGACGAAAAGCTGGAACGGGCGAAGACCCTGGGCGCCGATCATCTCATCAACTACCGCGCGACATCAGACTGGGACGGCAAGGTGCTGGAGCTGACCGACGGCCTCGGCGCCGACCTCGTGGTCGAGACCGGCGGCAGCGCCACCTTCGCCCGCGCCGTCAACGCCACCGCGCCCGGCGGCACGCTGTTCACCATAGGCTTCGTCACCGGCGCCGAGGCCACGATCAACCTGCTGCCGATCATCATCAAGGCGCTGAAGGTGGTCGGCAACAACACCGGATCTGTGTCCGATCTCATCGACGCCGCCCGGGCCATCGGCGCGGCGGGGATCGAGCCGGTCGTCGACAAGGTGTTTTCACCTGGTGAGGCGACCGAAGCCTACGCCCACATGGCCGCCGGCGGCCTGCATTTCGGCAAGCTGGTTTTCGCATTGGAATGGTGAGGTTTGCGCTTGGCCGCCCCCCTCTGGCCTGCCGGCCATCTCCCCCTCAAGGAGGGAGATCATTCGCTTCATCGTCTTCGCCAATGATCAAGGCTGTCGAGCTGGCGGAGCGCCAAAGCTGCCAATCTCCCCCCTTGAGGGGGAGATGCCCGGCAGGGCAGAGGGGGGCGCCTCGCACCACGCCTCTGTCTAAATCAGCTTCTCCAGGGTGATCGGCAGATCCCTGATCCGCTTTCCCGTCGCGTGGAAGACCGCATTGGCGATGGCCGGCGCGATGCCGACGATCGCCAGTTCGCCGACGCCCTTGCCGCCGAGCACCGAGGAGTGCGGGTCGGGGATGCCGACCGAGATCGTCTCGATGTCGGGGATGTCGGCATTGGTCGGCACGAGATAGTCGGCGAGGTTGTTGTTGACGATGCGGCCGTGGCGGCGGTCGACGATGCCTTCTTCGAGCAGCGCCTGGCCGATGCCCATGATGATGCCGCCCTTCCATTGGCTTTCGGCCAGCTTTGGATTGTAGAGCCGGCCCGAATCCAGCGCCGACACCACGCGCGACACGCGCACCGTGCCGAAATCCTCGTCGACGCGCACCTCGACGAAATGCGCGCACCAGGAGTGACGGGAATAGTCGCCCTCGGTGTGCGGCAGCGCCATGGCGATGGTGGTGTAGTTCTTGTAACGGTCCTCGGCGCTCGAATTGGCCGGCATGGTGTCTCCGGTCGCCTCGATATGCACGCGGCCGACGCTTTTGAGCAGTTCGGCGATCGAGACATCGGGGCCATCGCCGCGTGGCGCGGTGATGCGGCCCTTGGCGACGACCAGCGTGTTGGCCTGCAGCGCATGGAAGGGCGAGCGCGGATCGCTGATTGCCAGACCGATCAGTTGGTCGAGCGCCGAGGTCGCCGCCTTGTAGACCGCGCCGGTCATCACGCCGGCCAGCCGCGAGCCGCCGGAGACACCGGCGCGGGGGAACCGGGAATCGCCCAGTTTCACCACGACGTCGTCGCCGCTCACGCCGACCGTCTCGGCGGCGGTCTGCGCCAGGATGGTGTAGGTGCCCTGGCCCATGTCGATGGAGGAGCTTTCGACCTCGACCGAGCCGTCGGCCAGGATGCGCACGATGGCCTCGCCATAGGCGCGCCGCACCGGATAGGTGCCGGCGGCGACGCCCCAGCCGATCAGATGGTTGCCGTCGCGCATCGAGCGTGGCTCAGGCGTGCGCCTGGCCCAGCCGAAGCGTTCCGCGCCCGCCGCGAAAGCCTCGCGCAACTGCCTGGTCGACCAAGCTTTTTTCGCATGCGGATCCTGCTCGGCATAGTTCCTCAGCCGGATTTCCAGCGGATCGATGCCGACCTCGTAGGCGAGCTCGTCGATGGCGCTCTCGATGCCGAAGGCCGAGGGGTTTTCGCCCGGCGCGCGCATGGCGCCCGGCACCACCGAATTCACCCGCACGACATTCTGTTTCGATGAGAAATTCGGCGTCGCGTACATGATCGAGGTGACCGAGCCCAGCGGCTCGACCCACATGCCCTCGATCGAGGTTTCGTTGACGCCGCGATGCACGATCGACTGGATTTTACCGTCATGGTCGGCGCCGATCGTCACTGTCTGGCGGGTCGCGGCGCGGCCGCCATAGCCGGTGAAGGTCTGCGCCCGCGTCATCACCAGCCGCACCGGCCGGCCGAGCATTTTGGCGGCACTCGCGGCAATCGCGCCATGGCCGAGCGCCAGCGCCTTGGAACCGAAGCCGCCACCGACATAGGGCGAGACCAGCCGCACATTCTCGAAGGGTACGCCGAACCATTCGGCATAGGTGCGGGCCATGCCGTCCAGCCACTGGCTCGGTTCCCACACCGTGAGGTGGTCGCCCTCCCAGTGGGCGATCAGGCCATGCGGCTCCATCGGCGCCTGGTATTCGCGCGGCGTGTTGTAGGCGGCGCAGATACGCACGGGGGCGGAGGCGAAGGCGGCCGCCGCGTCGCCCCATTCCTTGGTCATGGCATCGATCGGGATGCCGTCGCCGGCCTTGCCGTCGCTGAGGTCGACGATGGCAGGCGTCTCGCCATAGCTGACCTTGACCATCGCCGCGGCGGCCACGGCCTGCTCGAAGGTCTCGGCGACGACGGCCGCGACATGCTGGCCCGAGAAGGTAATGTCGCGCGCCAGCGGGCAATAGGGCTTGTCGGGCGGCGGCGTGCCGAACCAGTCCGCCGCGGTTCTCAGGCTGATGATGGTGTCTGGCGTCAGCACCTCGAGCACGCCCGGTGCCGCCTCGGCCGCCTTGCTGTCGATGGCGCGCACCTTGCCGGATGCGATGGTGCTTTCGACCAGCACGGCATAGGCGAGCCCTTCGAGCTGCTGCTCGACCGCGTATCTGGCCGCACCCGTGATCTTGGCCGGGCCGTCGACGCGCGACAGCCGGCCGCCGACGGCCTCCACCAGTGCGCCGTCGGCGGCGTCGCCCCGTTTTGTTTCACCAACTCTGATGTTGTGAACGGTCATGCCGCTTCTCCCAATTTGAGGATGGCGCGTGCGACGACGCGCGGCGCGAGTTCGATCTTGTAGTGGTTGGCGCCATGGTCGACGGCGCCTTCGACGGCGAGCAGGCTGGCCGCGCGGACAGTTTCCGGCTCCAATACCTTGCCCTTCAAGGCTTCTTCCACGGCCCTTGCTCGCCAGGGCTTGGTGGCAACGCCACCGAGCGCCACGCGCAGATCGCGGATGGTGCGTCCGTCGGATTCCAGTTCGAGTCCGACAGCGGCACTGGCCGCGGCGAATTCATAGGACTGCCGGTCGCGGACTTTCAGGTAGGTCGAGCGCCGCGCGGCCGCGGAGGCGGGGATTTCGATGGCGGTGATCATTTCGCCCGGTTCGATCGCGTGTTCCTTGTCGGGCGTCGTGCCCGGCAGCAGGAAAAAGTCGTCGACCGGGATGCGCCGATCGCCGAGATGGACGACCGCATCGAAAGCGACAAGTGCTGCGGCGAGGTCGCCGGGATACAGGGCGATGCAGGCCTCGCTGGTGCCGAGCACGGCATGGCCCCTGGTGACGCCGCCTATCGCCGAACAACCGCTTCCGGGTTCGCGCTTGTTGCAGGCGGCGAAGTTCGAGGGATCGCGGAAATAGGGGCAGCGCGTGCGCTGCATCAGATTGCCGCCGATGGTCGCCATGTTGCGGATCTGCGCCGAGGCCGCCTGCCACAGCGCCTCGGATATGGCGGGGAAGCGGCTCTTGATGTCAGCGTGGTCGGCGACATGGCCCATCCTGGCCAGTGCCCCGATTATGGCGCCGCGCTCGTCGATCTCGATCCGGTCGAGCCCCTCGAGATGGGTTATGTCGACCAGCGTGTCGGGCTCGGCGACGCCGCATTTGGCAAGGTCGATCAGCGTCGTGCCGCCGGCGAGCAGCATGGCGCCGGGGAGTGCCGCCGCCTGGCGGGCGGCGTCGGCCGAGGTGGCGCGAAGATAGGAAAAATCCCTCATGACGCGACCTCCAGCGCCGCCTGGCGCACGGCGGCGACGATGTGGGGGTAGGCGCCGCAACGGCAGAGATTGCCGGCCATGTATTCGCGGATCTCATCATCCGAGCCGGCATGGCCCTCGCGGATGCAGGCAACCGCCGACATGATCTGGCCCGGCGTGCAATAGCCGCACTGGAAGGCGTCCTGTTTGAGGAAGGCAGCCTGCACGGGATGCAGTTCGCCCTCCCGTGCAAGCCCCTCTATGGTTGTGATCGTGCGGCCCTCGGCTTGCGCTGCCAGCGTCAGGCAGGCCAGCACGCGCTCGCCGTCGACATGGACGGTGCAGGCGCCGCACTGGCCGTGGTCGCAGCCCTTCTTGGTGCCGGTCAGGCCGAGGCGATCGCGCAAGGCGTCGAGCAGCGTGACACGCGGTTCGAGTTGGAGGTCGTGATGGTGGCCGTTGATATCGAGATGAACGGGAATTTTGGTCATTTTCGTCATGGGCGTCTGGCTCCAGTTGCTTGACGCGAAGTCGGTTGATCACGTTGCGCGGCCGGGCTGCCGGCTGGTTAAAACTGCCCGGCCTTTGCTGTCGCTTCAGGCGGTCGTCGTCCGGGAAGCCGGGCAATTGGCTTCCCGTCCGCCACGCGGACCACTCCTCACCCCAGCAGGTCCTCGATGCGGATCGGAAAGCGGCGAGGCCTCACGCCGGTCGCATGCCAGACGGCATTGGCAACCGCGCCGGCCGTGCCGGTGACGCCGATTTCGCCGACGCCCTTGATGCCGAGCGCGTTGACGTAAGGGTCGTCCTCATGGACCAGGATCGCCTCGACCGACGGCACGTCGGCATTCACCGGGACATGGTATTCGGCGAGGTTGGCATTCTGGATGCGGCCAGAGCGCCGGTCGGTGATGGCTTCCTCGTGCAGCGCGAAGGAGACGCCCCAGATCATGCCGCCATAATACTGGCTGCGCACCAGCCTGGGATTGATGACCCGCCCGGCGGCGAACGCGCCGACCAGCCTTGTGACGCGGATCTGCCCGAAATCGGGATCGACCTTCACTTCGGCGAATACCGCGCCATGCGCGTGCTTGGCATAGGCTTCCTGGAACGCCGGATCCGGGGCGCCCGTGCCGTGGCCTTCGATCTCGATGAGGCCTGCGCGGGTCAGGATCTCCCCATAGCTTTCGCTCCGGTTCTCGTCGTCGCGGCGATACAGCCGGCCGCCGCGCGCCACAACGCCCTCATTGCCGGCGCCGAACAAGGGCGAGGCCTCGTTGCCGGTGGCGAGATCGGCGAGCCTGGCGATGACGGCGGCACCCGCATTGTGGATCGCCATGCCGGCCGTCGCCGTGTGGCCGGAGCCGCCAGCAATGCCTGCATTGGGCAGGTCGGAGCTGCCGGCCCTGAAATCGACCTGGTCGATGTCGAGCCCCAGCCCGTCGGCGGCGATCTGGGCGAAAGCGGTCCAGGCGCCTTGCCCCATGTCCTGGGCGCCGGTCTCCATCAAGCCGCTGCCGTCGGCCCGCAGCACCGCGCGTGCCTCGGCCTGGAACATGAGTGCGGGGAACGTCGCCGTGCCCAAGCCCCAGCCGGTGAGGAAACCGTCGGCGTCGCGCATCAGTCGCGGCTGAAGCGGGCGGCTCGCCCAGCCGAATGCCTTCGCGGCTTGGCTATAGCATTCGCGCAACGCCTTGGAGGAAAACGGCTTGCCGGTCATCGGCTCGACTTCGGCATAGTTCTTCAGGCGGAATTCCAGCGGGTCCATGCCGCAGGCATGCGCCGCCTCATCGATGGCGCTCTCAAGCGCGATCGAGCCGGTGGCTTCGCCGGGCGCCCGCATGAACAGCGGCGTACCGGTGTCGAGCCGCACGGCCTCGTGCGATGTGGCGATGGCCGGGCTGGCATAGAGCGTGTGCGAAGCGTCCGCCGCCGGTTCGAAGAAATCGTCGAACGTGCTTGACGCGGTCTTGGCGCGGTGGTCGATCGCCGTCAGCCGCCCTTCGCCATCCATGCCCATGCGCAATGTCTGGCGAGTCGGGGCGCGATGGCCGACCGGGCCGAACATCTGCTCGCGCCGGAGCACCAGTTTGACCGGGCGGCCGACAAGCCTGGCCGCCAGAATGCCCAGCACTTGCGGCCCCGAAATCATGCCCTTGGAGCCGAAGCCGCCGCCCAGGAAAGGGCTGCGAATATGGACGTTTTGCGGCGGGATGCCAAACAGACCGGCGATGCGGCCCTGCGCCATGGCAAGGCCCTGGCTCGGCGTGTCGATCGACAGCCTGTCGCCATCCCAGGCGGCGACGATTGCATGCGGCTCCATGGCGTTGTGGTACTGGGCCGGCGTCTCGTAGGAGGCCTCGATCCGCGTCTTCGCCGATTTGAGGCCGGCCTCGACATCGCCCTTCTCCTGCACCGCCGGGTTGCCGACGCCGACACCACGGGGCACGAAGCTTTTGGCGCCGTCGAGACCGACGCGCGCCGGCAATGCTTCATAGCGCGGTGACAGCAGTGCCGCCCCTTCGGTCGCCGCCTCCAGCGTTTCTGCGATCACCACGGCGATGCTCTGGTTGGGGTAGCGGACCTGGTCGTTCTGCAGCAGGTCGAGCCGGAACATGAACGGATGGTCCTTGGCATCCGGGTCGGTGGCGAGCGCCGGCCGGTTCCTGGGCGTCATCACCTCGACCACGCCCGAATGCGCCTTGGCCGCCTCGACATCCAGCGAGGCAACGCGGCCGCGCGCGATGCTCGCGACAGCGAGCACGGCGTAGAGCGTGCCCGGCGGATGGTTGTCGGCCGCGTAGCGCGCGGCACCGGTGACCTTGAGAAAGCCATCGCGGCGGGTCAGCGGCTGGCCAATGCTGGAGCCTTGCCTGAGATGGCCGGGTTGCTGGTTGAAGCTGAGTTCAAGCGTCATGGCGCGCTCCGGGAATAGAGGAAAAGGGGGAGGCAGGCAGGGCCGGCAGCCGCTCGGGCGTTCCCGCCTGCGCTGACATCAGCGCCCTGACCACGATGCGGCGGGCAAGCTCGATCTTGAAGGCATTGTCGCCGGAAGGGCTGGCATCGGCCAATGCGGCATTGGCCGCGCTGGCAAAGGTCGCTTCATTGGCGTCGGCGCCAAGCAGCACGGCTTCCGCCGCGCGCGCGCGCCACGGCTTGGCCGCGACGCCACCGAGCGCCAGCCTTGCGGCGCGGATCTTGCCGTCGTCGACGACGAGTGCCGCCGCGGCCGAGACAACGGCGAAAGCATAGGAGGTGCGCTCACGGACTTTCAGGTAGCGGGCATTGGCGGCGAAGGAGGCAGCCTCCGCCGGCAGGCGCACGGCGACGATCAGGTCGCCGGGCTCCAGCGCATTCTCCCGCTGCGGCGCTGCGCCGGGAAGTCGGTGGAATTCCTCCAGCGTGACATGACGCCGGCCCCTTGTGCCTTCGATCTCGACAACGGCGTCAAGCGCCACCAGCGGCACGCAGAAGTCCGATGGATGGGTGGCGATGCAGGCATCGCTCCAGCCAAGCACGGCGTGCAGGCGGTTTTCGCCACCAAGTGCCGCGCAGCCCGCGCCTGATACACGCTTGTTGCAGGCGCTGGCGGTGTCGTAGAAATAGCTGCAGCGCGTGCGTTGCAGGAGATTGCCGCCGACAGTGGCGGCGTTGCGAAGCTGCGCGGAGGCGCCTGACAGCAGCGCTTCCGCCACCGCCGAATAATCCTTGGCGAACGCCGCGTCATGGGCAAGGTCGGCATTGCGGACCAGCGCGCCGATGCGCAGGCCGCCATCGTCCAGCCTTTCGGTGCGGTTGAGTTCCGGCAGCCGCGAGATGTCAACGATGCGCTCTGGGCTGGTGACACCGCCCTTCATCAAGTCAAGCAAATTGGTGCCGCCGGCCAGGTAGGCCGAACCCGGCTCGGCCGCCGCCGCGATGGCATCGGGGATGGAGGTGGGCCTGATATAATCGAAGTCTCTCATGCCGCTGTCCTCCGGTTGGCCTTGGCAAGTTGCTCCTGGGCTTCCAGGACCGCCTCGACGATGCCGCCATAGGCCGCGCAGCGGCATATGTTGCCGCTCAGCCCCTCGCGGATGCGTTCGGGATCGTTGCCGGCCTGGCCCTCGGCGATCAGGCCGAGCGTACTCATGATCTGGCCGGGCGTGCAGAAACCGCACTGGAAGCCGTCATGGCTGATGAAGGCGGCCTGCACCGGATGCAGTTCTTCGCCGTGAGCGACGCCTTCGATGGTCAGCACCTCGGCGCCGTCATGGCTGAGCGCCAGCGCCAGGCAGGAGTTTATACGTTTGCCGTCGACCAGCACCGTGCAGGCGCCGCACTGGCCGCGGTCGCAGCCCTTCTTGGTGCCGGTGAGGTCAAGCCGCTCGCGCAGCAGGTCGAGCAAGGTGACGCGGGGGTCGACCTCAAGTTCGTGTCGGTGTCCGTTGACGGTGAGCGAGATGGGAAGACTGGTCATGGGCGTCTGGCTCCAGTTGCTTGACGCTGAGGGGAATGAATTGGGGTAGAGGCGGGGAAGGGCAAGGTCAGGCGACAGCCAATCTCCACCGGGGTGGGAAAGTGGCGGCTTGCGGCTTCGAGAGACGTGACATACCGGTTCCCCTGATTATATGATAAGGCTTCTCCACTAAAAGCGGAGGTGCCTCCGTTTATTTACGTGGGGGCTGGCCAGGCATGGTTCAAGCCCCCATATCCCAGGTGGAGAGAAAAATTGGCTTTTGAGCCGCCCGCATCTGTCGAACCAAAGCCCGAGACGGCGCAAAAACCGCTGCGCGCCGATGCGCGGCGCAACCGCGACCGATTGGTCGAGGTGGCGGCTTCAATCTTCGCCGAGCGCGGCATCGATGCTTCGCTCGAGGAGATCGCGCGCCAGGCCGGCGTCGGCATCGGCACGCTCTACCGGCATTTCCCGACGCGCGAGCATCTGGTCGAAGTGGTTTACCGCCGCGAGGTGGAGGCGCTGTGCGCGGCAGCGGGCGAGCTCGCGGGAAAACATGCCTCCGATGTCGCGCTGGAAGAATGGATGCGCCGCTTCGTCGACTATATCGCCACCAAGCGAGGACTCTCGACCAGCCTGCGCATCCTGCTCACCACCAATTCCACGCTGTTTTCCGACACGTCGGGCAGGGTTTCGCAGGCGCTGCGGCAACTGGTCGAGGCCGCGGTGGCCGACGGCACGATCCGCGGCGACGTCGATGCCTCCGACGTGCTGCACGCGCTCGGCGGCATCTACTCCGCACCCGACACGCCCGAGTGGCGCGACCGCTCGCGCCGGCTGGTCAAGCTGTTGATGGACGGGCTGCGGTTCGGGGCGGGAAAATCCACCAGCGCCTGATGGTCGGCACCATCGGTTCCAGGCAGGCAACAGCCTTGTAAACAGGCATGTTCGTGGCTCACGGCGGGCGGTCCGCACGCGTCGCTTGCATCCGAGCGGGAGCAGTTGTTAAATTCCTCACATTTCAGGTGACCGACAGGCCTCACGCATGACTGCTCGCAAAGCGCAAAGGACAGCCCGGCTGATCCATCTCTTGTCGGAACGGCGGGTTATCCATCTCAGCGAAGCGGCCACGCTGCTCGGCGTCTCCGAAATGACGGTGCGGCGCGACATCGCCACCAACCAGGGCCAGATCGCCTATCTCGGCGGACACATATTGGCCGCGGCCGAGATCGACGCCGATATCCCTTACGAACTGGCGACCGCGGCCGACAGCCATGCGGCGGCGAAGCGCGAAGCCTGCCTGCACGCGGTGCGCAAGATACGGCCCGACGAGACGATCTTCGTCGACTGCGGCACGACGCTGATCCATCTGATCGACCTCATTCCCGACGATTACCGAATAACGGCAATATGTTACGCCATGAATGTCGCGGAGCGCCTGACCCGCAAGGCCAATGTGACGATCATCATGCTGGGCGGCGTCTACCATCCGGCCTCGGCGTCTTTCTCGGGCACGCATGATTTCGACATCCTGAAGAGCGTCGGCATCAACGCCGCCTTCCTCTCGGCCGCCGGCGTCGATGCCAAGCGCGGCGCCACTTGCGAGCATTTCCACGAGGCGGTGGTGAAGCAGAAGGTGATGAGCCTGGCGCGGGAAAACTACCTGGTCATCGATTCGAGCAAGATCGGCAAGCTCAAGCGCGCCTTCTTCTCCGGCATGGATGGTTTCGATGCGGTGATCACCGAACATGGCGAGGCCGGGTCGGGCTCGTTTTGATTTCACCAAGCTTCGTTTGACATTTCGCATCGCTGATGGAAAAGTCACAAAAAAAGTAAGGGAAGTCTCAAAAGAGACTCGCGGACAGTCTGGGTAGGGGACGCGTCAAAGGGAGGAAGCGCGGGCATCATGGTCGAACAGGGTTCGATTGCGCCGATGTCCGGGACACCCTTGCTGCGCGTCGAGGGCGTCAGGAAGCGGTTTGGCGGCGTCAATGCGCTGCGCGGCGTCAGTCTCGAAATCCGTTCCGGTGAAGTGCATGCCCTGCTCGGTGAAAACGGGGCCGGCAAATCGACGCTGATCAAGATCCTGAGCGGCGTGCATGTGCATGATGGCGGCTCGATCGACATCGACGGCCGGCCTGTCTCCTTCGCTTCGCCGGCCCAGTCGCGCGATGCCGGCGTGGCGGTCGTCTACCAGGATCTGAGCTTGGTCGAATCGCTCTCGGTCGCCGACAATCTGCTGCTTGGGCGGGAACCGAAGACACGGCTTGGCTTCCTCAGGAAGCGCCAGCTGGTGGCGCAGGCCGAAGCTTTCCTGAAATCGCAGAACATTCCGCTCGATGCCCGCGCCATGGTCGGTTCGCTGCCCTTCGCCTACCGCCAGATGACCGAGATCGCCAAGGCGTTGATGGGCGATGTCCGCCTGCTCATCCTCGACGAGCCGACCTCGGCACTGACCGATGACGAGGAGAAGATCCTGTTCGAGGCGATCCGGGCGGTCGCCGCGCGGGGCGTAGGCGTCATCTACGTCACGCATCGCCTCAACGAGGTGTTCCGGATTTCGAACCGGGTGACGGTGTTCCGCGACGGGCAGAACGCCGGGACATTCGTCACGGCGCAGACCAATATGCGCCAACTGGTCGGCGCGATCGTCGGGCCGGATCACGCGGTTCTGAAGGCTGATGGCGCGGCATCGGGACAAAGCGTGCCGTCCTCGCCTGGTCCTCTCGCAAATCCCGTGCTCGAATTGACCGATGTCGGCAATGACCGGCTCGATCGCGTCAACCTCGAATTGCGCGGCGGCGAGATCCATGGCCTCGCCGGGCTGATCGGCAGCGGGCGTACGGAAATCCTGCAGACCATCTTCGGGCTGCGGCCCGTCCAGTCGGGCGGGGCCAGCCTCGACGGCGTGCCGCTCAGGGGAAGTAATCCGGCGGCGGCGATACGACAGGGCATCGCGCTGGTGCCGGAGGACCGGCACGTGCAGGGGCTGGTGCTCGAGCATTCGATCGAGCGCAATCTGGTGCTGCCAAGGCTGCGAGAGTTTTCCCGCTTCGGCTGGCTGCGGCGTGGTGCCTCGAGCGAGCGGGCCGATACCGCCATGCGGCGGCTGGCGGTCAAGGCGCCGAGCGCCGCGACCACCGTAAAGAACCTGTCCGGCGGCAACCAGCAAAAGGTGGTCTTCGGCAAATGGAATGAGCCAAGGCCGCGCGTGCTCCTGCTCGACGAGCCGACCGTCGGTGTCGATGTCGGCGCGCGCGAGGAGATTTACGGCGTCATCCGTGGCGCGGCGGCGGCCGGAAGCGGTGTGCTTCTGGTGTCGTCGGACCTGTCGGAACTGCTGCAACTGTGCGACCGCATCTCGATCGTCGTCGACGGCCGCATCATCAAGACGGTGTCCAGGCAAGCGTTCGGCAGCGCCGAGGACCTTCATCATCTCATTCAGATTTCGCAGCCATCGGAAGAGCACGCGGCATGACGGACACCGAAGGTCGGGCAAAGGCATCAACGGCGGCGGCAATGGCCGTCAATCAGCCCGGCGGTCGCCTGGCGCTGTTGAACCTGCTGCAGGGCGAGCGCCCCTACATGCTCTATATCGCCTTCGCCATCATGCTGATCGTCTTCAGCCTGGCGTCGCCCTGGTTTCTGTCGGTGGATAATTTTCTCAACATCGGCCGCCAGACCACGCTGGTCTCGATCATTGCCGTCGGCATGACGTTCGTCATCATCTCCAGGCAGATCGACCTGTCGGTCGCCTCGACGCTGGCGCTTTCGGGCATGAGCGCGTCGCTGGCCATGGCCTTCGTCGCCAACAACTGGGTGGTCGGCGCGGCTGCCGGACTGGGCACCGGGGCGCTGATCGGGCTGATCAACGGCGTGCTCACCACCCGGCTGGAAATCCCGTCCTTCCTGGTGACGCTGGGCACGCTGAGCGGTGCGCGCGGCCTGGCGCTGATGGTCACCAACACCAAGCCGGTCATCATCACCAACGAGTATTACTTCAATATCTTCGGCGAGGGCTCGGTGCTCGGCATTCCGGCGCCCATACTGTGGACGCTTGGCGTCACCGTCGCCGGCATTTTGCTGCTGCACTACAGCGTCTACGGGCGGCGGGTCTATGCGGCCGGCGGCAATCCGACGGCTGCACTTTATTCCGGCGTCGATATCAAGCGGGTCACCACGCTGGCCTTCGTCCTGACCGGGACGCTGGCGGGCCTCGCATCGCTTATCCTGTCAGCGCGTTCGCATGCGGCGCGGCCCGACGTGGTGCAAGGCATGGAACTCGATGTCATCGCCTCGGTGATCCTCGGTGGCTGCAGCCTGTTCGGCGGTCGCGGCTTCGTGCTCGGCACGCTGCTTGGCAGTCTCATCATCGGCACGCTCAACAACGGGCTGGTGCTGCTTGGCGTCAGCTCGTCGCTGCAACTCGTCATCAAGGGAGCAATCATCGTCGCCGCGGTCGCGTTCACGAGGAGGTAAGGCGCGCATCCACGGATCACAGCAGAAAATCGCCGGCTCCAAACGGCAAGCCAGACATCAACAATCAACGGAGGAAGTCATGAAGCATTCGGCAAGAATCCTATTCGGCACATTGAGCCTCGCCGTCAGCGCGTTCGCCCTGTCGACGTCCATCAGCCTGGCGCAGACGCCCGACACCTGCGTTACCGGCGTCGACATGGCCACGCTCGGCCCCAAGGGCATTGTCGGCCAGGGTCCGCATGGCGAAAAGGCGGCCTCGCCAGACGAGCTGAAACTGACCGACGACGAGGCCGCGAAGGTCAAGGCCGGCAAGTTCAAGGTCGGCATTTCGATGCAGACGGTGAACCTCGACTGGTCGCAGCTCCAGGTGCAAGGCATCAGCGAAACGCTTGCCAAATATGGCGTCACCGTCACCGGCGTGGCGTCGGCCGAATACCAGGTCGACAAGCAGATCGCCGATATCGAGAACACCATCCAGCAGCATCCGGACGGCATCATTTCCATCCCCGTCGATTTCACCGCGACGGCGCCGACCTACAAGAAGGTGGGCGAGGCCGGCATCAAGCTGGTGTTCATGGACAGCATTCCGGTCGGCCTCTCGTCTCCCAAGGATTTTGCCACGATGGTTTCGGCCGACAGCCAGGGCAATGGCCAGATCGCCGCAACGATCCTCGCCTCCTGCATGCCCAAGGGCGGCACGATCGGCCTGGTGAATTTCGGCGTCGACTATTTCAGCACCAATGAGCGCACCAAGGGCGTCTCGGAGTGGATGAAGAAAAACCGCCCCGATATCATCATGAAGCAGGTCGATTTCACCGATCCGTCGAAGGTCTCGCAGATCGCAGGCGATTTCCTGACCGGCAATCCGGATGTGAAGGGCCTGTACGCGGTATGGGACCAGCCGGCGCTCGACACGCTGTCGTCGATGCGCGCGCAAGGCATCGACATTCCGATCACCACCGTCGATCTCGGCCTGCAATCGGCAATCGAAATCGCCAAGGGCGGCCCGCTCAAGGCAACCGGCTCGCAGCGTCCCTATGACCAGGGCGTCGCAGAGGCTCTTGCCATGATGAAGGCGCTTATCGGTCAACCGACGCCCGCCTGGGTCGGTGTCCAGTCCTTGCCGGTGGTGCAGTCCAATGTGCTGGAATCGTTCAAGACGGTGTTCCACAAGGACCCGCCGGCCGAGCTGGTCGATGCCTGCAACAGCGCCAAGCCGAAGTGCAATTGAGCAGGGCTAAGCGTGATGGGCGCGGGAGATGTTCCGCGCCCATCTCCGGCATTCAGGTCGGCGAGACATGCCGTTCTCGCGGATCTGGCGCGACATCGAGATCGAGATGCGCGCCGGGCTTGGCGAGAGCGGCCTGCAGAAGCCGTTGCTGCCGGTAACGACATCGCGATGTAAGACCGGCACGGTAGGCATGCCGGCCGCGTTCCCTCAGGTCCGGCTCGCCTTTATAGCGCGGCCGGAAATCACCCGCAGCCACGGCGCCAGATGGAAGGCGCTCATCAGCAGGTACATGGCAGGCATTCCCGTGATTGGCGAAGGCGCGCCCATGCATTGCATGGCCGCATCGCCGCCGAGACCGTGGGAAAGCAGAGCCATCAGGGCGAAAGTCGGGGCGGCCGCGAGGCACAGCCAGTCGGCAATGCCTGGGGTGGCGATGTTTTCGGGGGACGCGCCGCCGATGCCGGAATGGATATCGCTCATGATCTTCTTCCCTTGATGGTTGCGAGGCCGGTTCCTCGCCCGCGCCGGAGACGGGGCGAGGAACCCAGACAGGCTTGCGCCAGCTACTTCTCGCCCTTGTCGCGGAAGGCGGCCTCGCCGGCGGCGGATACTTCAGCCCATTTCTTGTCGGCCCCGGCATCGTAATTGTCGTGCCAGTTCCACCAGCTGTAGAGCGGCGTCTGCGGATAGCCCTCGGGCGAGTCTTCCCAGATCTCCTGGCGGCCGAGCGGCGTGATGTCGAGATAACTCCAGACCGTGCCCAAAGCCTCGTCGCCGCGGTTGTTGGTGAAATAGGTGCGGAAGATGCGGTTCCCGTCACGGAAGAACACGTTGTGGCCGTGCCATTCGTCGACGCCGAAGTCTTTGTCGAAGCTGTCGGTGATGGTGTACCAGGGCATCTCCCAGCCCATCCGCTGCTTCAGCCGCGCAATGTCGGCCTGCGGCGCGCGCGAGGCGTAGGCGAGCGTGGTGTCGCGGGTGTTGAGATGGGCGAGGTGACCGACCTGGTCGGCGCCGAGCGAGCAGCCGCGGCAGGCGTGATCTGGCCAGCCATAGACGCCGGGCTCGAAGAAGGCGCGGTAGACGATCAGCTGGCGGCGGCCCTCGAACAGGTCGAGCAGGCTGACCTTGCCGTCGGGGCCATCGAACACATAGGCCTTGTCCACTTCCGTCCATGGCATGCGCCGGCGTTCGGCCGACAGCGCATCCCTGGCGCGCATCGTCGCCTTCTCCTTCACCAGCATCTCTTTGTGAGCGGCTTCCCAGTCTTGCCGTGAAACGATCGGCGGGGTGTTCATGGTCGTGGTCATTGGTCTTCTCCTTTGCCAGTCGTGGCGTCGTTGCGGTGTGTCGTTGCCTGGGGAAGGCGGGGCGTTGCGGGCGCGGGGGGATCAAGAAGATCCGGGCCGGCGCAACAGGGGTGGCGTCCGGCGTGCTTGGCCGTATCATTCGCCGCGGCGAGGTCGAGTTCGGTGGAGGCGGGCATTTTCTGGTTCTCCCTTGCATGCCGTCATGGCCGGCACGACTTGCTGGTTGACGGTACTGACCTAAGGTAGGGCGGCGGCGCGCCGGGGTGGGAGTTACAAGTGTGACGGGATTTGAATGGACTCGCTGATCAACGCGGCGGCGCTGGCGCTGGCTTCGGGCGATGCGCTCGGCGCGCTCGACCGCGTCGCCCTGCGCGAGGATGCGCCGGCCTTGGCGTTGCGCGGCATCGCCATGGCGCAGCTCGGCGACTTCGATCGTGCCAAGCTCCTGTTGCGGCGCGCGGCGCGCGCTTTCAGCCCGAAAGAGGCCGTCGCGCGCGCCCGCTGCGTCGTCGCCGAGGCCGAGATCGCGCTGGTCTCGCGTGATCTTGGCTGGCCGGCCAAGGCGCTCGACGCGGCCCGCACGGCACTGGAAAAGCATGGCGACCGGTTGAACGCGGCGCATGCCGGCCACCTCAAGGTCCGGCGCCTGCTCTTGATTGGCCGCCTCGACGAGGCCGAGCATGTGCTGGCCGGGCTCGACCCGGCGCCGCTTCCGCCGGCGGCCAGGGCCGCGCACGAGCTCGCCGTCGCTGGCATTGCCATGCGGCAGCTCAGGACCCGGCCGGCGCGCGCGGCACTGGAATGGGCGCGCCATGCCGCCCGCATAGCCGGCATTCCAGGCCTCGTCGCGGAGGTCGAGAGCGCAAGCCAGGCGCTGGAGACGCCGGCGGCGCGGCTGATCGTGCAAGGGACGGAGCGGCCGCTGCTGCTCGAAGAGGTCGAGGCATTGCAGGGAGCGCCCGGTCTGGTCGTCGATGCCTTCCGCTACGCCGTGCGCGCTGACAGGACCACCGTTTCGCTGGCGAGCCGGCCTGTGCTGTTCGCCCTGGCGCGGACGCTCGCCGAAGCCTGGCCAGGCGACGTGTCGCGGGGGGAACTCGTGGCGCGGGCCTTCGGCGGCAAGCATGCCGATGAATCCCATCGCGCGCGCCTGCGCGTCGAGATCGGGCGGTTGCGCGCCGAGCTTCGCGCGCTGGCCGGCATCAGCGCAACCAAGCAGGGCTTCAGGCTGGCGCCGCGCCATGCACGGGCGGTGCTGGTGCTGGCGCGGCCGATCGAGGAGCGGCACGCGGCCGTGCTGGCCTTGCTGGCCGACGGCGAGGCCTGGTCGAGCTCGGCGCTGGCGCTGGCGCTCGGAACCGGCCAACGCAGCGTGCAGCGGGCGCTCGAGCCGCTTGCCGGGGCCGGCAAGGTACAGTCCTTCGGCCATGGCCGGGCGCGCCGCTGGATGACGCCGCCGGTGGCTGGATTCACGACCACCTTGTTACTCCCCGCGCCGCTGCCGAACGATTAGGAAGGGAGCAGCAACGATTGAGGATCGAGACATGAAACATGCAGCTGCTGAAATCCTGAGGGAATACGGACCCTTTCCTGGCGCCAAGGCGGTGGCCGGAGTGAGCTTTGACGGCAAGAATGTCTGGTTCGCCTCGGGCGACAGGCTGAACGCCTTCGATCCGGAGAGCGGACAGGCGTTGCATTCGATCGACGTCGCGGCGCATGCCGGTACCGCCTATGACGGCCGGCATTTCTTCCAACTCGCCAATGATCGCATCCAGAAGATCGATCCCGATACGGGCGAGGTCATCTCCACCATTCCGGCACCCGGCAATGGCGGCGATTCCGGGCTGACCTGGGCCGAAGGCACGCTCTGGGTGGGGCAGCACCGGGAGCGCAAGATCCACCAGATCGATCCCGAGACCGGAAAAATCCTGCGCACCATCGAATCCAACCGTTTCGTCACCGGGGTGACCTGGGTCGACGGCGAATTGTGGCACGCCACCTGGGAAGGCGACGAGAGCGATCTGCGCCGCGTCGACCCACAAACGGGCAAGGTTCTGGAGAAGCTCGACATGCCGGCCGGCATGGGAATCTCCGGGCTGGAATCCGATGGCGGCGACCGTCTCTTCTGCGGCAGCGGAAACGCCGGCGTGGTGCGGGCGGTGCGCCGGCCTCGCTAGCGCAATTCCAGCAAGTGTAGGCGCTTCGCTTGCAGAATTGCGGTGAAACAAATGGCCGCCAGGATCGCGCCGAGCGCCACGGCCCGCATCTTGGGACCGAGCGCTCACTCGAGATGCTTGCGCAGGAAAATGCGGGCGTGTCCGCCAATGCCGAATTCGACCCGGCCGAATTCCTCGTAATCATGTCTGGCATAAAACCTGGGTGCCTGGAAACTGCTCGTCTCCACCACGGCCCGGCTGCAGCCACGGCGTCGTGCTTCCACCTCGACCAGGGCGAGAAGCCGCGTGCCATAGGATTTCCCACGCAAATGCCCGGGCACGAAGAACATATCGAGGAAGAGCAGGCCCAACTCGGTCCGCCCCCACAGGCCGCTGCTCCCCGCACGGCGATAAGCCCCTCACTCCATGAACTTTGACGTGGCACGAGCGTTCCCGTACATGGACGAAAACCTGTTTGTCTTCGGTACACTGAAAAGGGGATTTCCGCTGCACGCCCGGGGGCTGTCCGGTGCGCGCTTTCTCGGTGCATACAAGACGCGCCAGCGCCTGCCGATGCTTGTCGCCGGCCCGCGTTTCGCTCCGATGATGTTCAACGAGCCCGGCACCGGGTATCAGGTGCTCGGCGAACTTTACAGCGTGGACGCAAAGCGGCTGGCGAAACTCGACCGACTGGAGTCCATTGGAAAGCCTGGAAATCTGCGCGAATGCGTCAGCGTGGAACCGATTGAAGGCGGACAACCGCTTCTTGCCTTGGCGTATTTCAAGGCCCGTCACTTGGCCGAGCCGGTCCATACCGGATATCTGGATCGCTATGTCGACCGCCGCTTCATCCCGTTCGAGACCGAGTAGCCTTCCCGGCGAACTCGCCATTTGTCGCAGCCGCCTGGCCGATCGTTCGAGCCAGGCCTAGATATGCACCGCACGTTCGCCCACCTGACACTCTTTTGCCAATTTGCCGAGGACCCAACCATGCCAGAAACCATGCCCGAACAGATCACCTTGAACGACGGCGCCGCCATTCCCCAGCTTGGCCTTGGCGTGTGGCAGGTCGATCACGACATCACCGCGCAAGTGGTGGGCTGGGCGATCGAGGCCGGCTACCGGCTGATCGATACCGCCGAGGGTTATCAGAACGAGGAGGGCGTCGGCGAGGCGATCCGCGCCGCCGGCGTGCCGGCGGAAGAGCTGTTCATCACCTCCAAGCTGCGCAACGGCGCCCACCAGCGCGATGCGGCGCTGCGCGCCTTCGACGGCACGATGAAGAAGCTCGGCGTCGAGCAGCTCGACCTGTTCCTGATCCACTGGCCGGTGCCCAGCCAGGACAAATATGTCGAGGCCTGGAAGACGCTCGTCGAGCTGAAGCAGGCCGGCCGCATCAAGTCGATCGGCGTCTCGAATTTCAATCCCGATCATCTGGAACGCATCATCGGCGAGACGGGCGTGGTGCCAAGCGTCAACCAGGTGGAACTGCACCCCCGTTTCCAGCAGCGCGCGCTCAGGGAATTCCATGCCAAGCACGACATTCATACGGAAAGCTGGAGCCCGCTGGGCAGCGGCAAGCTGCTCGGCGACCCGACCATCGCGGGCATCGCCAGGAAGCATGGTAAGTCAGCCGCGCAGACCATGATCCGCTGGCATCTCCAGCAAGGGCTGATCGTCATCCCGAAGTCGATCCGCCAGGACCGTATCGCGGCCAATTTCGACGTCTTCGATTTCGAACTGGACGCGCAGGACCTGGAGACCATCCGAGGCATGGATTCGGCTGACGGCCGAGGCGGCCCAAACCCGGCCACGGCGGCGTTCCTGTTCTGAAGGAGCTGGCGTCGAAGCTGCCAATCTCCCCCCATGTGGGGGAGATGCCCGGCAGGGCAGAGGGGGGCGCTGTCCCGCCGGCCTATAAGTCGACACCGCTCAAACCTGCCGCGATGACAATATGTTGGCAGACGTTGTCGATGTCGTGAATCACATCGTCATTCCAGAACCGCAACAGGGTCCAGCCGTCCTGTTCCAAGTACATCGTCCTGACAGTGTCATCCACTGCAACACTTTTATCGCCATGCTGCGATCCGTCGACTTCGACGACAAGCCTCTTCTGCGGGCATGCGAAGTCGACGATATAAGCGGCAATTGGAAACTGTCTGCGAAATCCCAGCCCCATTAACCGATGTGCACGAAGTTCATTCCAGAGCTTCAGCTCGGCATCCGTCATAGCCTTCCGCATCGATTTGGCGTTCGCGCGGTTTCGCGGAGGCAATGGCGTATGAGGCATAGCAGTTTCGACTACGATTGATGCCGGCGCTCTACGGCGCCCCCCTCTGTCCTGCCGGACATCTCCCCCACGAGGGGGGAGATTGGCAGCTTCGCCCCCCGGCGCTAAATTCCGGAGCCGTCCAATTGTTGCGCGTCGTCGCCTTCCCAGGGCGCCGGCATCGAGGCGCCCCGGCCGAGATTGGCCGAGGGCATCGGCATCCAGCATTTCAGCTCGGGCTCGGCATATTCGACGACGCGGCCAGGCGAGGAATCGGAAGCGCGCCAGCCTTCCTCACCGAATTGATCGGTGCGCGACCAGTAGGCAAGGTCGACTTCCGCCGGCCCCTGTTCGGATGGGCGGACCGTAACGAGGATCCGGCTGCCGTCTTTCGGCGCGCTGGACATGTGGCGCCAGCGGTCGGGTTCATCCATCGTTCTTTCTCCTGCCTTGCTGCGGGATGAAGTGTCGCCTCGCCATCGGAGACGGTCAACCCAAACTTTGCGCGGCCATCCCGTTTCGATGGGCTGCTCGTTCCACCCCTACCATGGGGTGTATGATTTGTCGGATCGCGCCAGTCGCATCCGTCCTTGATCCGACGATGGTCGCCGGGGACAAGGAGAGGCAGACATGAGTGACAGGGTCGAGGCGATGCCGGCTGGGACGGAAACAAAACTGTATTTCAGCCGCAACCCCAATCCTCGCCTGGCGGTCGCGGTGGTGCGTCACCTCGAGGCGCAAGTGACCTTCGAATTTGCGTCGCCTTTCGCGCCGGGCCAAGCGGAGCGATTCCGGCCGCTCAATCCCAATCTTTCCCTGCCCATACTGGCGTGGCCGGGCGGCAGCCTGTGGGAGGCCGACGCCATAGCCTGCCGGCTGTCGCGCGATGCGCGCTCGAACTTCTGGCGGAGCGGCGACGACGAACCCGACATGATCCGCTGGCTGAGCTGGGGCAAGGAGAATTTCGTGCGGGCCTGCGACATGGTTCATTTCGAGCGTGGCACCAAGCAGCGCTATCAAATCGGGCCGATCGACGCGGAAAAGGTCGGGGAGGGGCTGGACGCGTTCGGCAAGACCGCCGCGATCCTCGAGATCGAATTTGCCGAGCGGCAATGGCTGGTCGGGACGTCGGTTTCCTATGCTGACTTTCGCATGGCGACGTTCTTGCCGTTCAACGATGTCGCGGGCTTGCCGCTCGGCGATTATCCGCGGGTCAACAGCTGGTATCGGCGGCTTGAAGCCATCGACGCCTGGCGCGATCCCTTCAGGGGGCTGGATGCGCCGCGGTTGCCGCCAGTCCCGGGACAGGTCGAGCCGCATGAGCTGTAACCGAAAGGGGTGGCGACCGGCGTATACGTTGGAGAGAAACTTGAAAACGCCGGCCGCCATTTGGGGGCGTTGGGGCGCATCACGTTGGGGCGCGATGCAGGGTCAGGCTAGGCGGATGCCCGGTGTCCGCAATCGGAACGCCGTCTCATGGTGAACAGGTGGTTACTATCCACAGGCCTGGGGCGATAACCGGCAGGCGGCCAGCCTGTTTCCGGCCGTCCATTGCGGGCCACGGCAACGTTCTCTGATCTGTGCGCAACGCGAATCGCCTGGCCCGCGCGGCTCGACGGGCCGCGCTCGGGTTGATAAGCCCGTCCGTGAAGGAGCCGATGAGTCTGACATGACCGTTGCGATCGAGATGGGACAGACGACGGCGGGCGCCCCGGCGAAGCTCGATCTCGAGGAGCTGCTGGCGACCCGCCTTCTGGTGCAGGGCAATTCCGGCTCCGGCAAGTCGCATCTGCTGCGGCGGCTGCTCGAACAGAGCGCGCCCTGGGTGCAGCAGACCATCATCGACCCCGAGGGCGACTTCGTTTCGCTGGGCGAGCGCTACGGCCATCTGGTGATCGATGCCGAGGAGCATACCGAGCGCGGCCTGCAGGCGGCCGGCGAGCGGGCGCGCATCCACCGCGTCTCCACAGTGCTCAACCTGGAAGGGCTCGACGCCGAAAACCAGATGCGGCGCGCGGCGGCTTTTCTGGGCGGGCTGTTCGAGGTCGCGCGCGACCATTGGTATCCGATGCTGGTGGTGGTGGACGAGGCGCAGCTTTTCGCGCCGGCGGTGGCCGGCGAGGTGCCCGACGAAGCGCGCAAGCTCTCGCTCGGCGCCATGACCAATCTGATGTGCCGTGGCCGCAAGCGGGGGCTGGCCGGCATCATCGCCACGCAGCGGCTGGCCAAGCTCGCCAAGAACGTCGCGGCGGAAGCCTCCAATTTCCTCATGGGCCGCACCTTCCTCGACATCGACATGGCGCGCGCCGCCGACCTTCTGGGTATGGAGCGGCGGCAGGCGGAAGCGTTTCGCGATCTGGAGCGCGGTCAGTTCATGGCGCTGGGGCCGGCGTTGTCGCGGCGGCCGCTCGGCCTGCGCATCGGCCCGACCGACACCAGCCCGCGCAACGGCACGCCCAGGCTGATGGCGATGCCGGAATCAGCGCTCGAGGATGCCCGCGCCATCATCCTGGCCGCGCCGCCGCCGGAGACGATGCGCGCGCCGCGCCGGGTGGCGTCGCCGGACCTGCTGGAGCAGCTGATGGCGGCGAAAGCAGCGCCGCTCGACATCCGTCCCGAACCGGCCGGGCCGGCGCCCAGCGCCGAGGACCTGGCCGAACGGCGCGCGCGGATGGACCGCGTCCTGCGCGCCATCCTGGCCGAACCGGACGCTGGATTTCGCGTCATCGGCGTCCTCTACCAGGAATTCGTCGTGCGCTGCCGCATCGAGGGGCTGGCTTCGGTCATACCCGATCTCCAGGAATTCCGCCGCATGCTGACGCGTGCCCGTGCCGGAGTGGGGTCCGACATGGCCGAGGACGACGCATGGCGCGATGTTTCGGTGCGCGCCTCGCTGCTGCCGGAGGACATGCAGGGCGTGTTCATGATGATCGCGCGCGCGGCGAAGGAGGGCTGGCCGTGCCCGAGCGATGGCGCGATCGCGCGTGCCTATGGTTCGCACTCCATGCGCCGGGCCCGGCGCCTGCTGACCTATATCGAGGAGCAGGGCCTCATCGTCTGCCAGCTCGACGGCACGGGAAAGCGCACGGTGACGCTGGTCGAACTTGCCTGGGCCACCGCGCCGGGTGACCCCAACGCCGAGGTGGCGGAACAGGGCAGCCTGGCGCTATGAGGGCCGATGACTAGCCTCGGGGAAACGCGGATTGAGCCCGGCGGCAATGCCGCCCGGGTCCGCATCATGGGCACGCCGCGATCCGGCACGAATCTGGCCAAGCATCTGGTCGAAACCCATCTCGGCATGCCGGTCGTCTTCGACCAGGGTTTTTGGAAGCATGGGGTCTTTCCGGCCTTGATGGACGGGCGCAGGCTGCAATATGGAGACCTTCCCATCATCGTGATGAGCAAGGACCCCATTACCCAGCTTCTGTCATGGTTCCGTTTCTCCCGGAACGACAGCATCTTCAGGCCAGCCAAATATCTCGGTCCCTTCCTGAACCAGCCGTTCGAAATCAGGCAGGATTTCACCCAGCCCGGGCAGATGGAGTATCGGTTCCGCTCACCTGCCGACTACTGGAACCAGTTCTACTTCGCCATGGACGCGCTTCGCCGCACCGGCGCGCCGGTGCATTTCGTCTGCTACGAGCAGCTCGTTTCTGCGCCGGCCGCTTGCCTGGCTTCCATCTCCCGATTCCTCGATCTTTCTCCGCCTTTCGACGCCGGCACCACGGTGACCATCCCGCGCCACACGATCGGCGCAAGCAACGACATCGATCGGCCGGCCGATCCGGCTGCCAAGCAGGGTCCGTTCGATCCTGCCCGAGCGGATCTGGCGGCCGCGCTCGCCAGGATCGGCTGGCGCAATGCGCGCCTCATCCTGCGCGACATCGACGAGGATGTGCTGGGTGCGACGGGCAGGCCAGGATTTCGCGAGCAATGCCGGGAAGCGGCGGGCGCGAAGGCGATGCTGCGGTCGCTGGTCGGGTTCTGGTGAGTCCCGCATGCGTGACGGCGCCGCCTTACTGGACGGTGATGACCCCGTCGACGGCCCGCCACTCCGAGGGGGTTATGAGCCGGTGATGGGCGACCTGGACGGAGTGGAGCGGCCCGTCGAGTTCGCGCGCCCAATAGGAGAGAAATTCCTTGAGTTCGGGGAATTCCGGCGCCAGGTCGTAGTCTTGCCAGACATAGAGTTGCAACAGGCTGCGATGGTCAGGCAGATGGTAATGGATTTGTGCGGTGGTCAGGCCATAGCCTTCCATCTGGAGGCGGAACTCCTTGCTGACATTTTCAACCATTCATGTCTCCTTTCGGCGGTCGTCTAAACCCAACTCTCCAAGAGGGTGAGCGGTTCCAGCGCCCACGATTGCGCCGGCTGCGGATATTTTGCTGGATCGCGGCGGAATTCAAGCGGCCGTACCCGCCCCACGAAGAATAACCTTGCGATAACAGTGTGTTGGCACTCCATCCGTGCGAGTGCTAAATTTTTTTGGCCGACCCCTTGAAACCGGAAAATGGCAAAACTAGCTCGATATGCGCGCGCGATGCCTGAACGGGTCGCCGCACCCCGCTCCGGTCCGAATTGCCGGTCCGGCGCGGAGGAACCTCAAACCTGTTTGTCCAAAGAGGAGAACGACATGGCGTTCCGTCCATTGCATGACCGGATCCTGGTCCGCCGCATCGAGGCCGAAGAAAAGACCGCCGGCGGCATCATCATTCCCGACACTGCCAAGGAAAAACCGCAGGAAGGCGAAGTCATCGCCGTCGGCCCCGGCGCGCGCGACGACAGCGGCAAGCTGAGCGAACTGGATGTAAGGGTCGGCGACCGCATCCTGTTCGGTAAATGGTCCGGCACCGAGATCAAGCTCGACGGCGAGGACCTGCTCATCATGAAGGAAAGCGACGTGATGGGCGTGATCGAGCAGGCCGTGCAAGTGAAGAAGGCCGCATAACGGCTTCTTCGAAAATCCACCAGTCAACGAATGCTGCCTAGATAGAGGAGTAATCCAATGGCTGCCAAAGAGGTAAAATTCCACACCGAGGCGCGCGAGAAGATGTTGCGCGGCGTCGATATCCTGGCCAACGCGGTGAAGGTGACGCTCGGCCCGAAGGGGCGCAACGTCGTCATCGACAAGTCCTTCGGCGCGCCGCGCATCACCAAGGACGGCGTCACCGTCGCCAAGGAAATCGAGCTGGAGGACAAGTTCGAGAACATGGGCGCGCAGATGGTGCGCGAAGTCGCCTCCAAGACCAACGACCTTGCCGGCGACGGCACCACGACCGCGACGGTTCTCGCGCAGGCGATCGTCAGGGAGGGCGCCAAGGCTGTTGCCTCCGGCATGAACCCGATGGACCTGAAGCGCGGCATCGACAAGGCGGTGGAGGCGGTCGTCGCCGAGCTGAAGGCCAACGCCCGCAAGGTGACCCGCAATGACGAGATCGCGCAGGTCGGCACCATCTCCGCCAATGGCGACGCCGAGATCGGCCGCTTCCTCGCCGAAGCGATGGAGAAGGTCGGCAATGAAGGCGTCATCACGGTCGAGGAAGCCAAGACCGCCGAGACCGAGCTCGAAGTCGTCGAGGGCATGCAGTTCGACCGCGGCTATCTCTCGCCCTATTTCGTCACCAACCAGGACAAGATGCGCGTCGAACTCGACGAGCCCTACGTGCTGATCCATGAAAAGAAGCTCTCCAACCTGCAGGCGCTGCTTCCGGTGCTGGAAGCGGTGGTCCAGTCGGGCAAGCCGCTGCTGATCATCGCCGAGGATGTCGAGGGCGAGGCGCTGGCGACACTGGTCGTCAACAAGCTGCGCGGCGGCCTCAAGGTCGCGGCCGTCAAGGCGCCGGGCTTCGGCGACCGCCGCAAGGCCATGCTGGAGGATATCGCCATCCTCACCGGCGGCACCGCGATTTCGGAAGATCTCGGCATCAAGCTCGAGAATGTGACACTGGAGATGCTGGGCCGCGCCAAGAAGGTGGTGATCGAGAAGGAAAACACCACCATTGTCGACGGGGTCGGGCGCAAGGAAGAAATCCAGGGCCGCGTCGCGCAGATCAAGGCGCAGATCGAGGAGACCACCTCCGACTATGACCGCGAGAAGCTGCAGGAGCGGCTGGCCAAGCTCGCCGGCGGTGTCGCGGTGATCCGTGTCGGCGGCTCGACCGAGGTCGAGGTCAAGGAGCGCAAGGACCGCGTCGACGATGCGCTGCACGCGACGCGCGCGGCTGTCGAGGAGGGCGTGCTGCCGGGCGGCGGCGTCGCGCTGCTTCGGGCAAGCAAGGCGCTCGATGCGGTCCAGACGGACAATGCCGACCAGAAGACCGGTGTCGAGATCGTGCGCCGCGCCATCGAGACGCCGGTTCGCCAGATCGCGGAAAATGCCGGCGCGGAAGGCTCGATCATCGTCGGCAAGCTGCGCGAGAAGAGCGAATTCGGCTGGGGCTGGAACGCCCAGACCAATGAGTTCGGCGATCTCTATGGCCAGGGCGTGATCGACCCGGCGAAAGTGGTGCGCACGGCGTTGCAGGATGCCGCGTCGGTCGCCGGCCTGCTGGTGACCACCGAGGCGATGGTGGCCGAGAAGCCGAAGAAGGAAGCCGCCAGCCCGGCAATGCCGGCCGGCGCCGGCATGGACTTCTGAGGTCCGACCAGTCCGCCCGCTCCCTCCCTTCCGGAGAGGGAGCGGGCTTCAGTTCAAGGGAGAGAGATATATGGATGCGATGATCGAGCCTGGATCCGTGCCCGCGCCGACGCATCAGGCAAGGGAGTTCCTGGCCTATGAAACCGAATGCCGCGGTGCGCTGAAGCCGCTGCTGGCGGAATTGCTCGACAGGGCTGAAGCCGCCGGCTGGAAGCGGCGGACCGTGGCCGCGACGCTGATGTTCCTGGCGGCGCAACAGGTGTCGGAGGCGTCCGAGTCATCGACCGGCGGCTGAGCGCAGACATCCAGTCCCATTCACCCTTACGCGGCCGACCGCGCTTTCGGGTGTTCGGTTCGCCGCTGGTCCTGCACAATCGAGAGGAGGCACAAGCCATGAATCGCGGACAATTTGAAGAACCGGTGACCATTCTGGTTGGAATGGGCTTTCCGAGGAAGATCGAAAGCGTGATGGAAGCCTACGTGCTGTTGCAGGACTGGCCGGCCGCCAGCCGCAACAGCGCTCATGCCGTAGCCCTCAATGCCTGCAAGGCGGGCATCGCCGGTGAGATCGACCCTGAGACGGTGCGCGCGACGCTGGTCACCTTCGCACGCCGCAACGACATATTGCTGCCGGATATGGTTTCGCCGGCCGCCGCGCTCGGCAATGCGGTGCATGCGGGGTGAGGCGGCAGGTCCGTCCAATCTTCAGCGGTCCGCCCGGCGGCCGTTGCGGGGGCGGAGCCCGCGGGAACCAAGCGATGGCCATCGGGTTGAATCTGCGTTGGTTCCTCAAGGCGAGGCGACGTCATGAGCATCCTGCAAGGCATCAAGAAAGCAGCCGAACGCGTCACCGGCGTCGCGAGACCGGACAGTCGGCAGGTGGCTGATCTTGCCAGCCCACGAAAACCGAACGAGTTCAGGTTTGGCGATGACGGCCTGGTGCCCAACCATCCGTCCTGGCCGCTTGTCGTCTATCGCGGCGCCGTGAGGTTACCGGAAGACTTCGATCCCGCGGCTGTCCTGGAGGCTCTTTTTGAGGCCAATGGTTGGGGGGACAGCTGGCGCGACGGCATCTACGACTATGTCCACTACCATTCGCGCATTCACGAGGTGCTCGGCGTGGCGCGCGGCACGGCGAAAGTCCAATTCGGCGGCAAGAAGGGCCGGACGCTGGCCCTAAAGGCCGGCGATGTCGCGGTTCTTCCGGCCGGCACCGGGCACCAGCGCCTCTCCGCCTCCGACGACTTTCTCGTCGTTGGCGGCTATCCGCCGTCCGGTACCTATGACGAATGCACGACCACCGCCGATCACGCCAAAGCGGTGGCGACGATCCCCAAAGTCGGCCGGCCGCGCAAGGACCCGGTCTATGGAAGCAGAGGCCCGCTGCTTTCGCTGTGGAAAAAAGATTGAGTTCGCCGGAGCGAAAGCCTCCCGAAGATCGAAGCCGCGGCAGGCCAAGGTGGCCGGCTAACGAATGACACCGCTCCGGTGGAACACGCTCGGCTGTTGGAAGTTAGGGTCCTGTCGAGTGCTTTATCAACGGACTGGTAAACGGCGAGAGCCCGCCTTCGGTTAACGCCAGGGCGGGTTCTTTCTTTCGGGCTGAGCCTGTCGGGATTGAACCGTGGCGCGCGGGGAACCTGCGGACAGACGACTGATACCTTCTACATTCCGTGGATCAGGGCAACATAGATCGCCGGGGCAAGTGTCAGGCAGATCGCCATTCCCACGACAACCGCGATGGCCAGGCGCTCGGTTCGCCTGACAAGATCGGCAATGTCGGCGTCCTCGGTCAAACAGGCGGACCAGACGGGGGGAATCTCCGAGGCCCGAGCATCATTGTCATTCGCGGGGCGATTGTCTTCGCGGGTGCTCGGTCTCTGGGCTGATGTCACTGCTTGCCTCGCTCTCAAAATATCCGGCAATCAAGCTGGATCCGTGAGGATCGATGATTGACTGTGCTCTGGCGAGCAAACGTAACGTGTGGGCCAGGCGTGAGTTGCGCGCATAAGACTTCAGTCCGGCCAGCTCCTGGACCTAAGCCTTGCCCGGGAACGCAATGCAGCGAAAGCCGTTGCTGACCAGTGGTAACTCAAGAATAGGAGAGGATAAAACCATGGCTGATGGCCCAACTGTTGTTAACTCTGGTGGTGGTGGCGGTACCGCGGTCGCAATTGTTCTTGCAATCATCGCTATCGTGGTCCTGCTGATATTTACAGGCGTCATCAATATCGGTGGCAGCGGGAAGAACATCGACGTTAAAGTTGAAGCGCCAAAGGTTGAGGCTCCGGCCACTTCAGCGCCAGCGAAGCCGGCCGCACCTGCCAATGGCGGCTGATTGGCGGCAGCAGAGGCCGGAATTGTTCTGGTCTTGGAAAACGTTCTTGATTCACAAAGGACTTGTTATGAAAGGATATCTTGTCGGCGCCGTAGCGGCTCTCGCGCTTGTGGCTGGAATTGGTGCTTCCTTCGCGGGAGACGTCGTAGTTCTCAAACCTGAGTAGCAGATGGTCGTCCGCGAATACATCCACAAGCAAAAACTCGCATCGGTGAGCCTGCTCGGCGTCGAGTTCAATGTTGGCACCGCTCTGCCTGATACTGTCGAGCTTCACACAATCGACGTCCCCGACGTCAGATACAAATACATCCTCGTCGGGGACCATGCGGTTCTGGTGGAACCCTATACACGCAGGGTCGTGCAGATCATCGAGTGATGCTGGTAGCTCGCCCCTGGTCAACGGGGGTAGTCCGCCGTGCCTCAAATGGCGCGGCGGGCTTTCTATACGGCGCCACGTAGTCCTGCGAACATCGCCGAACCCACCACGGTGATGTGACCTTCAACTGAACCGTTGCCACCAGCCGGCTCGTGCGAGCAACGGGCCGTCCATCAGGCCTTGGCGCGGGTCAACCGCTCCAGCGCATCCACAATCAGGTCGCAGAATTTCGGATGGTCGAGCGTCATCGCCACGGTGTGGCGGAAGTCGACCTGCTCGCTCGCCGTGCCGCCGAAATGGTGCATGCCGCCCATCTTCTCGAAATTGCAGACCGTCATGCCCTTGGTCCAGCGGCCGGCGATCTCGACGCGGATATCGGCCTTCTCGGTGGTGAAGACGCTCCCGTCGATCATGGCCGCGACGCAGCATGCGTCATGGACGGCGGGATACTCGATCTGCAGCAGGCCGCCATGCGTGGTCGCAATGAACTCCCAGATGTCGAGGATGAACTTGGCGATCGGGCCGCCGACGGCGCGCACCCGGTCCTGCAGCGCCTTGGTGGCCATGGCCTGGTGCGTGAGGTCGAGCCCCACCATGGTGACGTCCCAACCGGCGCGGAACACCACATCGGCGGCCTCCGGGTCGGCATAGACGTTGAACTCGGCCGCCGGCGTGATGTTGCCCCTGTTATAGGCTCCGCCCATCGCGACCACCCGCTTCGCCCGCTCGACGATGCGCGGATCCTTGCGAATGGCGAGCGCGATGTTGGTGTAGGGACCCACCGGCACCAGCGTGACCGTTTTCGGCTCATGCGCCATGACGGTGTCGATGATGAAGTCGACGGCATGCCGCGTGTCGAGTTCGAACGAGGCGGGCGGCAGGACGGGACCGTCGAGCCCGGTATCGCCATGGATTTCGATGGCCAGGACCTGGTCGCCGATGAGCGGGCCGGGAGAGCCCTTCGCCACCGGCACCTTGATGCCATAGGCGGTGCACACGGCCAGCGCATTGCGCGTGGTGTTCTCGACATTGTGGTTGCCGGACACCGTGGTGATGCCGAGAAGATCGATATTCGGATTGCCGGCCGCGAGCAGGATAGCGATGGCGTCGTCGTGCCCGGGATCGCAATCCAGGATGATCTTTTCCATGGTGTCGTCTCCCTTGTCGGCCGCCCGTCAACAGTCCCGGCCTATTTGTCCTCGACAATGCGCAGATACGCCGCCGTGACGAACAGCACGATCAACCCGAACAAGATCCTTCTCGCGCCTTCCGGCATTTGCAGGATGGTCAACAGCGTCGTCAGCACCGTCAGGATCAGCGCGCCGATGATGGTGCCGGTGTAGCCGCCGCGGCCGCCGAAGATGGAGGTGCCGCCGATGACGGCGGCGGCGACCGAGGGCAGGACGAGGGGCTCGGCAAGCGACAGCGACGGCGCCTTGATCAGTCCGATATAGAGCAGGCCGGTGATGCCGGCGAGCAGGCTCGAGGTGACGTAGAGCGCCGTGATGACCTGCCAGTATTGCACGCCCGACAGGCGGGTGGCGCGCTCATTGTCGCCGACGGCGTAGAGCAGGCGGCCGAAGCCGGTGCGGGCGAGCGTGAAGACGATCAGCGCCGCCAGCGGCACGAACAACAGCAAGGCGTTGGGCAAGGCAAAGCCAAGCATGGGGGTGACACCCGTGCCCAGCCAGGCGAGGAAGTCGGGGATCTTGGCGCCCGACGCGATCACCGTGCGCTGGTAGACCTGCAGGCATCCGGTGCCGATCAGGGTGGTGCCCAGCGTCATGATCAGCGGATGGACGCGGAAGACGCCGACGCCGATGCCGTTTACGAGGCCGATCAGCACCGCCGGCATCATCGCCAGCAGGAACGCCACGGCCGGGTCCTGGTTGACGATCTGCGTCGCCATGATGAAGGCGCTCATCGTCGCCACCGTGCCGACCGAAAGGTCGATGCCGCCGGTCAGCATGGTCATGGTCTGGCAGCCGGCGAGGATCGCCAGCGGAATGGCGAATTTGATGGTGTTGGCGATCCAGCGCTCGTTGACGATGCCGGGGCGCAGGATCTGCAGGATGACCACCAGGATGACGAGCAGGATGATCAGCGGGATGAGTGGCCGGTCGGCCATGAAGCGCTTTGCGCGGCGGCCGAGGGGGAGGGGCGAGGGGGTGATCGCGGTGCTGCTCATGGGGTTTGCCTGGTGTTCTGGGAGGTTTGTGCCCTACGGCGCCCCCCTCTGGCCTGCCGGCCATCTCCCCCTCTAGTGGGGAGATTGGCTGTTGTCGCGGCTTTCGCCAATCTCCGCCGTCGCAAGAATGAGCGCGGCGCCAAAGCTGCCAATCTCCCCCCTAGAGGGGGAGATGTCCGGCAGGACAGAGGGGGGCGCCGTAGAGCACTACTCTCCCTCATCATTGCCGCCCCCGCATGGTAATAAACGCGCCGAACATCACGACCGCCACCATGATAGCGCCTTCGATAATGGCGGTGACGTTGGGGTCGATGGCGAGCAAGGTGAGATCGGTGCGCACCAGGCGCAGGACGAAAACGGCGACGATCGGGCCGAGCAGGCCGCCCTTGCCGCCGCCGAGCGCCACGCCGCCCAGCACCACGGCAGCGACGCTGGCCAAGAGATAGGGGCCGGGGATGGGCGCGCCGATGCCGGTGCTCATGGTCAGCGCCAGCCCGCCCATGGCCGCGAACAGCCCGGACAGCGCGTAGGCGATGACCCGCGTGCGGGCGACAGGCACGCCTGAGCGGAACGCCGCCAACTCGCTGGAGCCGATGGCATAGATGGAGAGGCCGAGCCGCGAGCGCCTGAGCGGGATCCAGATCACGCAGAGGCAGACGATCAGCACCAGCAGCGCCTTGGGCAGCCAGGCGTCGATGGCGGCGGGCAGGCCGGGGATCGGCACGGTGCCCGAGATCAGTGCTTTCAGCCATTCGGCGGCACCGCCGCCCGGCGCGCCGAGCACCAGCAGGGCAGCACCCTGCAGCACGAACAGCATGGCGAGCGTGACGACGATGTCGGGCACGCGGGTGACGACGATGAGCAGGCCGTTGAACGCGCCCAGGACAAAACCCATGGCCAGCACGAAAGGCACCACGAACAGCGCGTATTCCTCCGAGGCGCCGGCCATCATCGAGGCGGCGGTGACGCTGGTCAGCGCCATCATGGCGGCGACCGAGAGGTCGATGCCGCCGGCGATGACCACCACGGTCTGCGCGGCGACGGCGAAGGCGTAGGGCAGGACGGCCCGCGCCAGCGAGCCGAAATCGCCGCTGCCATAGCCGGGCTGGATGATCTTGGTGGCGATGAACAGGACGATGAGCAGGGCGAACAGGCCTGTTACCCAGCCCTGGCGGCGCAGGAAATGGTTCATGGCGTCGCCTCCGCCGCATCGGACGCATTCGACGCCTGAGTGGAAGAATGGGGGTCGGCCAATATGCCGACATCGGCCTTGGCGCCGCGCGGCAGGCCGTAGGCGGCGCGCATCAGCGCCGGCTCGTCGGCTTCCTCGACCGGAAAGATGTCGACGAGACGGCCGCCGAAGATGACGATGACGCGGTCGCAGACGCGCTGCACCTCTTCGAGCTCCGAGGTGTAGAACAGCACCGACTTGCCGTTGCCGGCGAGTTCGCGCATCAGATGATAGATCTCCTGCTTGGTGCCGACATCGATGCCGCGCGTCGGGTCGAAGCACAGGATGGTGCGGGCGTCCGCCGCGATCCAGCGGGCAATGGTCACTTTCTGCTGGTTGCCGCCGGAGAGACGCTGCACCTCGCCTTGCGCGCGGGTGTCGATCTGCAGGCGCTCGATGGCGCTTGCCACCGTGGCGCGCTCCTTGCGCATATGGATAGGCCCCCAGTTGCGCAGGGCGGCGCTGAAGGGGAGCGCGATGTTCTCGCGCACCGAGCGCTGCATGGCGAGCGCCTCGGACCGGTCGCCCGGCACATAGGCGATCCCCGATCGGATGGCGTCGATGGGGTGGGTGAATTTCACTGGGCTGCCGTCGACCTCGATCGTGCCGCCCGATGGCTTGATCGAGCCGGCAAGGGCTGCGAACAATTCGTCCTGGCCCTGGCCTTCGAGCGCCACGACGCCGGCGACCTCGCCGTCGGCGAGATCGAAGGAGACATCGCTGAGCTTGGTGCCGACGCGCAGGTTCTTCACGGTGATGCGCGGTCGGGCAGGGGGGCGGGCCTTGTCCGCGACGCTGCGGGCGGCGACATGGGTCTTGACGATGCGGGTGCCGAGCATCAGCTCGACGATCTTTTCCTCGACACCAGGTTCGATGTCGACGACGCCGACGGTCGCGCCGTCGCGCAGTACGGTGGCGCGGTCGCAGAGCGCCGCTATCTCGACGAAGCGGTGCGAGATGAAGATCACGGAGCGGCCGGCGTCACCCTGGCGGCGCACCACTTCCAACACCTTTTCGGCAAGGTTGGCTGGCAGCGCCGCCGTCATCTCGTCGAGCAGCAGCACGTCGGGCTCGACGGCGAGCGCGCGGGCAAGGTCAAGCACGCGCAATACGGCGAGCGGAATGTCGCGCGCGGTGTCGCGCAGGTCGAGGTCTGGTATGCCGAGTTCGCGCACCCAGGCGCGGAACGGCTCGACCGGCGTGCCGGTGAGCCTGAGATTGGACAGCACGTCGAGATCCGGGATCAGCGACGGCTCCTGGTAGACCGGCAGCAGCCCAGCGCGGCGCGCGGCCGCCGGCGAACGAATGTCGCGCGCCTCACCACGGATCAGGATGCGCCCGGCATTGGCTGAAATGGCGCCGGTCAGGATCTTCACCAGCGTCGACTTGCCGGCGCCATTGGCGCCCATCAGCGCATGCACCTCACCCGGCAGGACGGAGAGCGAGGCGTCCCGCAGGGCGGCGACCGCGCCGTAGTTCTTGGCAACGCCGGAGGCGTCGAGGAGGGGGCTGGTGGTCAAATTGTTCGGTTCTCGATTTATGAGGTCGAATAATTAGAAATGTCGGCGCCGCCCCTCACCTGCCTGCCGGCATCCTCTCCCCGTATAGAGACGGGGAGAGGGGGGCTTGTCGCCGGCGTTGCGGCCAGCTTCTCTCTCCCCGTTCACGGGGAGAGATGTCCGGCAGGACAGTGAGGGGCAGCGCCGACGGATGATGGTCAGCGGGAGCCCAGCCTTACTCCCCCGGCCCCTTGCAGGCGACGATCTGCTCCTTGGTGTAGGTCGTCCAGTCCGGGATCGAGATCGACACCGGCCATTCGGGGCTGAGCGACGGATCGGCGGCGGCCTTCAGCTTGGCCTTGCCTTCGTCGGTGGCGTTGTCCCAGAGTTGCGGGTCGACCAGCACGGTCTGCTGGGCCGGCTTCTTGCCGTCGAGGATCTGCAGCGCCAGCGTCACACCGGCACCGCCGATCGAACCGGGGTTGGTCACCGCAGCACCCACAAGGCCCTTGACCGAGCCCAACTGGCCGACGAAGCCGGCATTGTCGGCGCCGACCACCGGCACCAGCGGCGCCTGCGATTCGACCAGCGCGTCGACGATGACGTTGTCGATGCCGGAGGTCCAGACGCCGTTGAACGGCGTGCCGGTGGCCAGGAACGACAGCATCTGCTGCTTGGCCTGGTCCTGCTGCCAGCCGGTGAAGACTTCCTGCGCGACCTTCACGTCAGGGAATTCGGCCAGCGCCTTCTTGAAGCCTTTGTCGCGATCGCTGTCGGCCGACGCGCCGGCGGCACCGCGCATGTAGAACACCTCGCCCTTGCCGCCCATCTGCTGGAACAGCCATTTGGCGCCGAGATAGGCGTATTGTTCCTGGTTGTTGGAGATGATGTAGGCCGACGGCTCGGTGACCGCCTGGTCGACGGCGACGACGACGATGCCGGCCTTGGTGGCTTCTTCCAGGCCCGCCTTGATGCCGGCCGGATCGGCCGGGTTGACGACGATGGCGTTGACCTTGGCGCTGATCAGGTTGCGGATGTCCTCGAGCTGGCCGGCCGCATCGGTGTTGCGGTGGGCGATGTTGAGCTTGGTGACCTCGCCCGACGCCAGCGCCTGCGCCTTCATGGCGCAGACCATTTCCTCGCGCCAGCCATTGCCCTGCACGGTGTTGGAAATGCCGATCGTATATTTGCCTTCGGCCGATGAGACGCTCATCGAGGCCAGCAGGGCGGCGCCCGCAAGCAGCGGAACCATGGTCAGTATCTTCTTCATGTCAGACTTCCTCCACATTGTTTTTCAGTTCAGTTCCAACCCGTTAAGCCGCGCCACTCACAAACAGAGTCAAGTGGCCCGGCTTGCCGTCATTTGACGAAAGGACGCAGCACGTCGCGGGCGAGCAGAAACCCCCGCTTCACCTGCTCGTCGCTGCCTTCAAATCGTCTGTCTTCGTGTTCGATGATGACGGAGCCGTCATAGCCGGCGCGGTAGAGGCCGGAGAAGAAGCCGCTCCAGTCGACATCGCCCAGCCCCGGCATGCGCGGCACTTGCCAGCCTATGCCGGCCGACAGAATTCCGCGCTCGTACAAACCATCATGATCAATCATCAGGTCCTTGGCATGGACATGCAGCATATAGGGGCCGAATTCCCGGATGAATCGGGGCTGGTCGATCATCTGCCAGACCAGGTGCGAGGGGTCGAAATTCATGCCGACATCGCCGCCCCAGCTCTCCAGGATGCGGCGCCAGACCTGCGGTGAATAGGCGATGTTGTGCCCGCCCGGCCATTCGTCATGGCTGAAGATCATCGGGCAGTTCTCGAAGGCGAGTTTGACGCCATGGCCGCGCGCATGGGCGACGATCTCGGGCCAGATTTTCAGCGCGTCCTGCCAGTTGACGTCGACGGTTTTCGAGGCATCGCCGCCACAGAAGGTGTTGACGACCGGCACGCCCATATTGGCGGCGAGCACGATCACCTTCTTCAGGTGGCCGATGACCGCCTCGCGGTGCGCGGCATCGGGATGCAGCGGGTTGGGGTAGTAGCCGAGGCCGGAAATGGAGATGTTCTTTTCCGACAGAGAGGCGACTATCTCCTTCGCCTGCGAGGCCGACGTGCCGGCGGCGTCGATATGGCTGGTGCCGGCATAGCGGCGGGTGGCGCCGGAGGTTTTGGGCCAGCAGGCGATCTCCAGCGCCTCGAAGCCGACAGAGCTTGCCCAGCCGGCGACATCGCCAAGCGGCGTGTCCGCGAATGGTGCCGTGAGCACACCAAGTTTCATCATGCCTCCCCTAAAGCCAGTGCCTATAATGCCGATTGTTTGGATCGCTTCAACCTCGCGACGCCATCTTGTTCGAGACTGCGACGGACGGCCGCCATCGGATCGCCCGAAAGCAGCTCTCCAAGTGCCGAAGTCACCGCCTTGCGAAACGTCTCGTCAGCGGCAAGGCCGGGATCGAAAATCGTGTCTATGGCCAGGACGGCGGAAGCCAGCATCGGCGCATCACGGCCCGCCGCGTCGGCGATCGCGGCGACCTTGCCGGCATAGGGGTCGGATACCGTCCAATGTTTGCCGAAGCGCGCCGAGGCCAGGATGAGATAGGCCATCCAGCCGGCCACTGGCACCGACAGAAGGCCGATGCCGGCGCCTTGCTTCAGCCGGTCGCGGATCGGGTTGAGCAGGCGCTGGACGATCTTCTGCGATCCATCGGTGGCGATCTGGTGGTTGCGGTGGCGGATCGCGGTGTTCTTCAACCGGCCAAGGCTCTGCTCGATATAGGCATGCGGCTCCACGCCCGGCACCGGCGTCAGTGTCGGCAGCGTCTCCTCGACCAGCATGCGCCTGACGAAGACCGACAGCAGCGGGTCGGCGATGGCATCGGATGTGTGCTCCAGCCCGGCCAGCACGCCGAGCGTGGCGAGTGTCGTCTGGGCGCCGTTCAGCACCCGCATCTTGAGATGCTCGAACGGTGTGACGTCGTCGACGAAGGTCGCGCCGGCCAGGTCCCAGCGTGGCATGCGGCCGGAGAAATTCCGTTCGATCACCCATTGCCGGAAGGGTTCGCCGACGGCGACGGCGCCATCGCGGTAGCCATAGCGCTGTTCGACGCTGTCGAGGTCCTGCCGGGTCACCGCCGGCGCGATGCGATCGACCATGGCCGAGGGGAAGGCGGCATTGGCCGCGATCCAGTCGGCCAGGCCATCGCCGCGCATTTCGGCGAATGTCCGCACGACATTTTCCAGGATGACGCCATTGGCCGGGATGTTGTCGCAGGAGAGCAGCGTCAGCTTGCGGCCATGCGTTGACCGGCGCAGTTCAAGCGTCCGCGCGAGAATGCCGGGCAGGCTGCGCGGCGCTTGCGGGTTGGCGAGGTCGTGGACGATGTCGGGATGATCGAGATCGAGCGCGCCGGTCGACGGGATGTGGCAATAGCCTTTTTCCGTCACCGTCATCGTCACCAGGTCGATGTCGGGCGAGGCGAGCACGGCGAGCGCCGGATCGGGGCTTTCCATGCTGTCGACCACTTTCACGATGGAGCCGATGACGCGCGCCTCGACATGGTCGTTGTCGCGGATCAGCCTTGTGTAGAGGCCGCTCTGGCGGCCAAGCGTACCGGCGAGCGCGGGCGGGCGGATGTTGATGCCGACGATGCCCCAGCGATCGAATTTCAGCGAGAGCAGGTCGTCGGTGTATTCGGCCTGGTGGCAGCGGTGGAAGGCGCCGACGCCGAGATGGGCCATGCCCGGCGCCAGCGACGCCCGGTCATAGGCCGGCTTTTGCACGGCGGCGGGAAGCCGCTCCAGCAGGCCAGGCCCAAGCGTTTCGATGGCGCTCACCGGTTCGCCCCGATCACCGCCTGCTCCTGGTCAATCACCGCGCCGGTCATCGGCCCGGCCGCGTCGGAAAGCAGGAAGACGGCGAGGTTGGCGATATCGTCCGGCCTGAGCAGCCGGCCAAAGGGCTGCGCGGCGTTGGCGGCATCCAGCCAGCCCGGGCCGTTGCCCAGCGTGTCGGCCTGCATCACCCGTTCGGCCGGCGTGTCGGTCCAGCCGACATTGATGCCGTTGACGCGGATGCGGTCGAAGCGGTGGGCGTTGGCGGCATTCTTGGTCAGCGTCGCCAGCGCGCCCTTGGTGGCGGAATAGACGGCGAGTTCCGGCGAGCCGCAATGAGCGTTGATCGACAGGATGTTGACGATGGCACCGCGCTGGCCGCGTTTCTTCATGTCGGCGATCGCGGCCTGCATCAGGAAAAACGGCGCGCGCGCGTTGACGGCGAACAGCGCCGCCCAGTCGTCCAGCGTCGCGTCGAGGAAGGAGGCGCGGTCGGTCAGGCCGGCGGCGTTGACCAGGCCGTCGATACGGCCGAAGCGGTCTATGCAGGCCCGCGCCAGAAGGGCGGGAGTTTCCGGGTCTGAGAGGTCGGCGGCGACGAAGATTGTCGGCGTGCCCAATTGCGAAAGCTCGCCCGCCACCGCATCGCCGCGCTTGCTGTCGCGGCCGGTGATCAGCAGGCCACCGGCGCCGGCACGTGCCAGCGCCTCGGCGATGGCGCGGCCGATGCCTTGCGTCGACCCGGTGACCAGCACGATCTTGCCTTGGAGATGAAGCTCCATTCCTCCTCCCGGAACAAAGTTTCTATTTTCAGAAATATGGAACAGGATTTCCCGGCAGTCAATTGTGCCTGTGGCGGTTCATCAGACGACAATCACTAAAGTCTGCGCCGCCCCTCACCTGCCTGCCGGCATCCTCTCCCCGTATAGTGACGGGGAGAGGGGCGCCCTCATCGCCGATTTCGCCAATCTCCAATGTCGCAAGAAAGGCGCCGACGTGGCGGCCAGCCCCTTCTCCCCGTCACTATACGGGGAGAAGTGCCCGGCAGGGCGATGAGGGGCGGCGCGACGTTGACAATTGGCGCTCGCTGCCACAAGTCGAAACTCTCGATCAACCTCCGATATTCACTTGCCGCGCTTTGCCGCCACCCCTTGGACCAGCGCCATGCCGACGGCCAGCGAGGCGGCCAGCGAGCGGAAACCGGCGAAGTCGGTTTCCACCACTTCCAGCCAGCTGTCCGACAGCCGGATCAGCGGCGAAAAGGTCGAGTCGGTGATGGTGACGATGCGGGCCTTGCGCTCATGCGCCACCGCGACCAGATCGGGCGTGATCGAATTGTAGGGGCTGAAGGACACCGCCAGCACGGCGTCGCGCGCGCCGATGCAGCCGACCTGGTCGAGCGCGGTCGAGCCGACATTGTCGACCAGCACATTGCGCACGCCCTGCTGCGAAAGCGTCAGCGACAGATAGGTGGTGACGGGGAAGGCGCGCTTGGAGCCGATGACATAGATCAGGTCGGCGCTGGCCAGCAGCGTCACCATCTTCTCGAAACTTTCGATATCGAAGCCGGCCTCGATGCGGCCGAGCGAGGCCTGCGAGGCGCCGACCATGCCGTGCAGGAAATGCAAGGCGGCGTTGGGCTCGGCCTCGGCGCGCGGCTCGCCACGGCCTTCCGGCCAGGAACCCTTGACGTGGTCCTTGAACAGGCCCTGAAAATCGGAAAAGCCGGAATAGCCGAAGATCTGCGCGAAGCGCACCAGCGTCGAGGGCTGCACGCCGGCCTGCGACGCCACCTGGGCGATGGTGCCGAGCGCGACTTCGCTCGGATGCTGCCACAGGAAGATCGCCACCTGGCGCAGGCGCTTGGGGAAATGCACCGTGCCGGACGACAGCACCGCACGCAGTTCCTCATAGGTCTGCGGTTGTATATAGCCCAGGGCCGCCAGCGAACGCCCGCGCTTGCGCGTCGCCGCCTCGTCGGCACTGGATCGTCCGGATGGTTTTCTCGCCCCGCTCATGAATTCAGGCTAGCGCGATACGATCGTTTTACAATATGGATTTTGGAAATCCTGTTCGAAGGTGGGGAGGCGAGGGCTCGGCGGTTTCGTCATCCCAGGGGTCTTCGCCGCGTCGCTCCTTGCTTCGCTATGGGATGACGACGCGATAGGGATAGCCAGGAGGAGAAACCATGGTCTACGCAACATCGGATGGAGCAGCCGGCAGGCGCTTGCGGGTCGGTATGGTCGGCGGCGGGCGCAACGCTTTCATCGGCGCGGTGCATCGGCTGGCCATGCGGCTCGACGACCAGATCGCGCTGGTCGCCGGCGCGCTGTCGTCCGATCCGGACAATGCCGCCGCCTCGGCCGCCGAAATCGGCATCGCGCCCGAGCGCAGCTATGCCGATTATCGCGCCATGGCCAAGGCGGAGGCTGCGCGGCCCGACGGCATCGAGGCGGTCGTCATCGTCACGCCCAATCATCTGCACGCGCCGATCGCCACAGCCTTCCTCGAGGCCGGCATCGACGTCATCTGCGACAAGCCGCTGTCGACGACGCTTGATGATGCCGAGGCGCTGGTGGCGCTCGCCAGGGCGAAAAACCGCCGCTTCGTCGTCACGCTCAACAACACCGGCTACGCCATGGTGCGCCAGGCGCGCGAGATGGTGATGGCGGGCGAGCTTGGGCGGATCGTGTCGGTGCATGGCGCCTATATCCAGGACTGGCTGACCAGGCCGATCGACGCCGACGGCCAGAAGCAGGCGGAGTGGCGCACCGATCCGGCGCGGGCGGGGCAGTCGGCGGTGCTGGCCGATATCGGCGTGCATGCCTTCAACCTGGCAAGCTTCATTTCCGGTCGCGAGGCCGAGTCGGTCTCGGCCGATTTGTTCACCGCCGTGCCCGGACGGCGGCTCGACGACAATGCCCATGTGCTGGTGCGCTGGACCGACGGCGCGCGCGGCACCATCCTCGCCAGCCAGACTTCGCCCGGCCACTACAACGATCTTTCCCTGCGCATCTATGGCGACAAAGCCGGGCTCGAATGGTCGGGCGCGCGGCCGGAGGAATTGCGCTTTTCCCTGTATGGCGAGGAAACCCGCACGCTGGTGCGCGGCGGCCATGGTTCGACGGCGGAAGCCCGTCGCGTCTCGCGCATGCCGGCGGCGCATCCGGAGGGCTATATCGAGGCCTTCGCCAATTTCTACCGCGACGCCGCCGACATCATCCGCGCCCATCGCTCGGGCGGCACTGTCGATCCCGCGCGAGCGGCGCAGGTGCCCGACGTGGTCGACGGCGCGCGCGGCGTGAAGTTCGTGGCGGCGGCGGTCGAGTCGAACGCGGCCGGCGGGGCGTGGACGGCTGCGCGGTTTGGGTGAGGTGGACGCCATTGTCACGGCGCTGGGGCGACGTTAGGTTGATTCGGGCACTTTAACCGGAGCTGGCGGGGATGCTCCTGCCGTTGTTACGCTGGCCGTCACCTCGTCGCCGTCTTGGCAGGCTGAGATGGGTGGCTCTGTTTGCGCCGTTCATTCTGCTTTCGGGTTACATCGTTTATGGCTTCGTCGGCATCCGGTTCGACACACCTTTTTCGGTGCTAAGGCACCTTGCCGCGTTTCCGAACTGCACCGCCGCCCGATTGGTCGGCCTCGCCCCCGCTCGAAGGGGCGAACCCGGCTATTGGCCGACCCACGATGCCGACCATGACGGTATTGCCTGCGAGCCCTGGCATGGTGGCAGCCCTAGCGGCGTCAGGGTTCATCGTTACTGGTCCACCAGCCGCTAAAGCGCCTTGCCGGTTACTTCGTTGTCCTGTCCAGTCGCTCCACCAAATCCGATAGCATTGGGCGTTGCCCCTGCAAAATCTTCACCTCGGCCTCGGCCAAGCTGAACCAGCCGGCTCTGTCGACTTCCGGAAATTCTTTCATCGACCCGGAGCGCGGCGGCCATTCCATCGTAAAAGTGTTGCTCTTGATCGCGGCCGCATCGATCTCGATGTCGGCCTCGACGGACCATGCGATGACGGTCTTGCCGCCCGGCTGCTTGTAGTCCCCAAGGCGCGTGAACGGGCCGTCCATGGTGATGCCAATCTCCTCGCTTGTCTCGCGCCGCGCCGCCGCCAGCTCGTCCTCGTCATCGTCGACGAGGCCCTTGGGGATCGACCAGGCGCCATCGTCCTTCTTCGCCCAGAACGGGCCGCCGGGATGCACCAGCAGCACCTGGATGTCACCGCCGCCGCGGCGATAGATCAGCAGGCCCGCGCTGCGTTTTGCCATGTTTGCATGTCCGTTCGCGGTTGTGGTGCGAAGTCGACCGATTCCGCATCCGGTCTTGCACCTGGGAATTGCGACGCTATGTCAGGCGCATGCGCATTGCACCTCATGCGCGAGTCCGGCAATCTGATAGCGTTTTTGGGGCGGCGTCGAAAGTCAGGGTGAGGCGTCCGAATGCAGCTGGGTCTGATCGGCTACTATAGCGACTTCGTGGTCTATCCCCTGGTGATCGCCGTGTTGGGGGTGGCCGGGCTGATAGAGGCCGGAGAAGAAAGCGCGCCGGACTGGATCGGCATGGCACTGATCTGCCTTGGCCTGTGGACGCTGATCGAATACGTCCTGCACAGGTTCGTGCTGCACCACATTCCCTGGATCCGGGACCTGCACGACCGTCACCATGTCGAGGAGCGCAGTCCGGTGGGCACGCCCACCTGGCTCAGTCTCGGCGTGCATGCGCTGGTGGCGTTCCTGCCTGTCTGGATGGTTTCCGGCTTCGCGGCCGCGAGCGCGGTGAGCTGCGGGCTGATGCTGGGCTACCTCTGGTACATCAGCGTCCACCACATGATCCATCACTGGCACCCGGCGCATCCGAGCTATCTCTATACGCTGAAGCGTCGTCACGCCGTGCACCACCATGTCGACGAGAGCGCCAATTTCGGCGTGACGTCGATATTCTGGGACCGGATTTTCGGCACCGCGCGGCCTTGACGTGGGCAGGGGCTTTTCGACAGGCCACAAACATGATTTGTGGTCTGCTCGGCGATGAGAAACGCTGGGCCTGAAGTCTAGGCCGAACGATCTGGCCAGAATAACCAGATGAGCGCGGCGGCCATCAGAATCCAAATTCCAACGATGAATACGAGACCGCCACGGTCGGTCGGTTTGGATCGGCGAATGGCCTCCGCGCGAAACTCGGCCATCAGATCGGCGGGGATCAGCTTCACCGCAAGCAGGATGCCGAGCGGTACGATGATCAGGTCGTCCAGATATCCGAGTACAGGGATGAAATCGGGTATCAGATCGATAGGACTGAGCGCGTAGGCGGCGACCATGCCGGCGGCAACTTTGGCGTACCAGGGAACGCGCGGATCGCGGGCGGCCAGCCACAAGGCCATCACATCGCGCTTGATGGCCCTTGCCCATTGCTTTGCCTTGTCAAGGAGGGTCACACGGCAACTCTCTTTTGTAAGATCTCGGACCGTCGGCGTCTCCGCTCCCTTCGCCTCTATCATTGCAACCATGTTCGCGATCTGCAAACTGACCCGCTACCTAATTTCGCCTCTTCTTGATAAGCCTTGCCTGCCGGATGTTGGTTGCCGCCAGACGCTTGGGCGTGGGGAATTGCCGTGAGGAAGACTTATCAAAAGCCGGAGCTGGTGAAGCGCGAGCCACTGTCCGCCGTGACCGCGGCGCCGCCTGGTCCGGGACGTTGATCCGCAAGGCGTGAGCGCCGGGGAGGGCTCCTCCGCTCACAGTTCCTTTTGCGCCAATTCCCTGAATTCGTCGGGCACCGAGCGGGCCGCCTCCAGCGCCACCGTGCCGTAGCCGACAGCCTGCTTGCCGAAGCGCTGGCGGATCTTGTCGATGGCGCGGTCGGCGCCGAAGCGGGCGAGGCCTTTTTGACTTCCGGGGCGGCGCTTCTCGTCGGCGAGGCCGAGCGGCAGGTCGAGCTGCAGCTCGGCACTCTCCTCCAGGTGCGAGACCGAGATCGCCAGCAGCGAGATGGTTTTCTCCCGTGGGTGGTCGGCGAGCACGCCGCGCACCAGATCTCCCGCGATCTCGGCCAGCATGGCGGTCGCCGAGATCGGCTGCTCCAGCGTGATCGAACGCGTGACGGCGCGGAGATCGGCAAAGCGCACGCGCACCGTCACCGTGCGGCCGGGGCGGTTCTTGGCGCGCAGCCGGCTGGCGACGCGGTCGGCCAGATGCAGCAATGTCGGCACGATGACGCGCGCCACGGCGGGTTTCATCCCGAGCGCCGACTGCGCGCCGGCCGAGTGCGCCCGGCGCTTCGTCTCCAGCTTGCGCGGATCGCGGTTCCACGCCAGCGCCGCGAGCTTTTCGCCGGCGGCGGGGCCAAGCAGCCGGGCCAGGGCGCCGCCGTGGGTGCGGGCGAGCTCGCCGATGGTCTCGACGCCGATTTCGGCCAGCCTTGCCCTGGTTGCCGGCCCGACGCCCCACATCAGGCCGACCGGCAGATCATCCAGGAAGGCAAGCTCGGTGCCGGGGTCGACCACCACCAGCCCGTCGGGCTTGGCGACCTGCGAGGCGATCTTGGCCAGATGCTTGGTGCGCGCGACACCGATCGAGATCGGCAGGCCGAGTTCTGCCCGCACACGGCCGCGGATCGCCGTGGCGATCTCCCGGGGTGAGCCGAACAGATGCGTGCAGCCGGCGACATCGGCGAAGGCCTCGTCGATGGAGATGCGCTCGACCACCGGCGTGAAATCGTCGAGGACCTTGATCGCCGCGTCACCCAGCCGCTGGTAGTGGCCGAAATTGCCGCCGACGAAGATCAATTGCGGGCAAAGCTCACGCGCCTTGCGGCCCGGCATGCCGCCGCGCACGCCGAAGACACGCGCCTCATACGAGGCCGCGAGCACCACGCCGCCGCCGACCGCGATCGGCTTTCCGCGCAGCGTCGGGTCGAGCAATTGCTCGACCGAGGCATAAAAGGCGTCGAGATCGGCATGCAGCATGGTTGCCGTCGTCTCCATCCCGTTCCGCTCATCCGCGATTGCTGATACATCGGAACGAATAGAGAACAAAAAGGGATCTCTGTCAATGTGAGCCGGGACTTGCGGGCGTTGACGCCGCCCCTCATCTGGCTGCCGCCATCTTCTCCCCGTAAACGGGGAGAAGTACGCTGTCGTCGCCGCTTTCGCCAATCGCCAGCGTTGCAAGGATGCGGCCGGCGCTGCCGCCAGCTTCTTTCTCCCCGTTCACGGGGAGAAATGCCCGGCAGGGCAATGAGGGGCTGCGCCAACGTTGCAGCTTTTCCTCGGAGCGCCTGTTTCTACACAGTATGCTCCGCCCGCAGCGCCACCTTCATCCGTTCCAGCGCCGGTTCGCCGCCAGCCGTCAGTTCGTTTGCGATGCGGGCCAGCTTGTCGTCGGACTTGCGGTGCTTGCTGCCCCAGGCGCCCAGTGTGGCCAGCACCGGAAGCAAGTCGATGCCGGCATCGGTCAGCCGGTAGATCGCCTTCAGCCCGTGGCTCGGGTCGTTGCTGCGGGTGAGGATGCCTTCGTCCTGCAGCGTCTGCAGCCGCTCGGCCAGCGTGCGCGAAGAGATGCCTTCATCGGATTGCAGGAACTCGCGAAAATGCTTTTTGCCGGCGAAGACCAGATCGCGGATGATGAGCAGCGTCCAGCGGTCGCCGAGCAGTTCCAGCGACAGGTTGATCGGGCAGCCGGATCTTTCGCGGGTCGACATTTCTATGGTTCCATTTTTAAATCACTTTACTATTGACGTCATTGTTCGCATGCGTCAAATGGTTCCGAAAGTAAAGCATTTACTGCGCGATCCGAGGAGGACAATCAATGAAAAAGCTCATCCTTCAGATGCAGATGTCGGTCGACGGTTTCGTCGGCGCCGAGGCCGATCATCCGTGGCAGCTCTGGGAGTGGGGCGACGACAATGGCTGGGACGCCGAGCTGAAACGGGATTTCAACGCCGTGTTCGCCGGCATCGACACCATCCTCTTGAGCAGCAAGATGGCCGAGGAGGGCTATCTCACCCATTGGGGCAAGGCGGCGCGGAAATATCCGGCCGATCCGTTCTATGCCTTCGCCCAGCGCATCGTCGAAGCGCGCAAGGTGGTGCCGAGCGACAGGCTCGAGGCCTCGCGGTGGGAACGCACCACGGTGGTGAGCGGCGACCTTGCGCGCGAGGTCAACGCGCTGAAGGCGGGCAAGGGCGGCAACATGGCCGTCTTCGGCGGCGCCGGTTTCGCCTCGGCGCTGGTCGCGGCCGGGCTGGTCGACGAGTTCCAGCTGTTCGTCAATCCGGCCGTGCTGGGCGCCGGCCGCCGTATCTTCGACCAGGGCGGCTTTCACAAGCTGCGTCTGCTCGGCTCGAAGGCCTATGCCTGCGGCATGGTGGTCAACCGCTACGCGGCGGCTGGCTGACCTGGCCGAAATATTGTGCGGGCAGAGTCCCTTGCCGGCCTGTCTTCGCCTTTCGCATGCTGTTGCTGGCAAGCGGCCGTCAGCCATGCCCGGAGATAAACGCATCCCGTCCGTATCCTTTTTGTCGGCCCGTCCGTCTCAAGCTTCGGACCATCGCGAGACACGCGATCGGCGGATCGAGGAGACCATCATGGCAAGCATCGAGAGCGAGGCGAATAGGACCCATTACGCGGCGATCGCGGCCAATGCGGGCAAGCTGACCAGCCCGCAGGCGATCATCGACCACAACGATGTCCACTGGACGGCGCTGACGGGCGAGCCGCGCGGCGTCGACTATATCGAGGTCGATGCCGGCGGCGTGCCGGCGATGTGGGTCGTGCCCAAGGGCGCCGACGACGAGCGGGTGCTGTTTTATGCGCATGGCGGCGGCTTCATCGGCGGCTCGATCTACACGCATCGCAAGCTGGTCGGGCATCTTGCCAAGGCCGTCGGCTGCCGGGCGCTGGCCTACAACTATCCACTGGCGCATCAGGCCAAGCACCCGGCCCAGCTCGAGGCCGCGATGGCAGCCTGGAACTGGCTTGTCGACCAGGGCTTCGACCCCGGGCGGATCGTGATCGCCGGCGATTCCTGCGGCGCGGTGCTGACCTATGGCGTCTTGCAGCGGCTGCGTGCGCAGGGGCGGCCGCTGCCCGTTGCCACGCTCATCATCTCCGGCTGGTTCGACATGGCGATGACCGCCGCCAGCTACGAGACCAACCGCGAAAAGGACCCGGCCTTCGCCAGGGAAGCCGTCGATTGGCTGGCGGCCAATTTCATCGGCGATGCCGACCGGCGCGATCCGGAAGTCAGCCCGCTTTATGCCGACCTCTCCGGCTTTCCGCCCGTCTTCCTGCAGGCCGGCGCTGACGAGACGCTGGTCGACGAAAGCCGCATGTTCGCCGAGCGTGCGCGGCAGGCAGGCGTCGAGACGCGTCTCGACGTCTTTGACGGCATGCTGCATTCTTTCCAGATGATGGCCGGGCGGGCGCCGGAGGCCGACGATGCGATCGGCCGCTTCGCCGCTTGGGTGCGGCCGAGGCTGGGACTGCCGGATGCCGCTGATAAAGTTGCCGACAACAGGGCGGCCTGACCGTGGACCATCTGCCCGGGTCGAGCGTCGTGCTTGTGAATGTGCGGCACTTGCGCGATGCTGGAGTGACGCTGAGCGACGTGCCGCGATGAACCAGCAGATCCGCAAATCCGATCAGACGGCGCAAGGCATTGCGCCGCGCCTTGACCCCGAAGGCCTGTTCGACATGCGCTACAGGGCGTTCCTGGAGACGGTCTCGCATTTGCGTGTCCGTCTGCACCGCTACTGCGCGCGCATGACCGGTTCGGCTCTCGACGGCGAGGACATCATGCAGGAGGCGCTGTTCGAGGCCTATCGCAAGATCGAGCTGCTCGACGATGCGCAGGCGCTGCGGTCGTGGCTGTTCCGCATCGCCCATAACAGGTGCATCGATTTCATCAGGAGCCGCCGCGCGCGGCTCAAGGCCGAAGCCGGCTATGCGGCCGACGACATCGTGCTGCCTGTCGAGCCCGCTGGTCCTGGCGCCGGCCGCGCCATCGAGCGGCTGGTCGTGCACCTGCCGCCCAAGGAGCGCGCCTGCGTGCTGCTCAAGGACGTCTTCGACCACTCGCTGGAAGAAATCGCCGACCTCGTCGGCTCGACATCGGGCGGGGTGAAGTCGGCGCTCAACCGCGGCCGCGCCAAGCTCGCCGCCTTGCCGGCGCAACCGGGCGCGGCGCCGGCACACGACCCCGAACTGGCGCAGCTACTTGGCCGTTATGTCGCGCTCTTCAATGCCAGGGATTGGGACGGTGTGCGGGCACTGACCAGCGCCGATGCGCGGCTGCGGGTCTCGGACTGCTACAATGGCTTGCTCTCGGCTTCGCCCTACTTCGTCGAATACGAGCGCGGCCCGCCCTGGCGCATGCGGCCAGGCGCGATCCCAGGCGCGGTCGAAGGGGAGTTCGTGCTGGTCGTCGAGCGGATGCATGGCGAGGTCTGGCGGCAGGATTATCTGGTGCGGATCCATGCCGAAGGCGGCGTGATCAAAAGCATTGCCGACTATTATGCGTGTCCCTGGATCCTGGAGATGGTGGCCGCGGACGCGGAATGAAGCGCTTCATGCTCCATGACGCTCACTTAGCATCGTGAAAAATGATGCCGACCGTGTGGCGCATGCCTGAGCGCAGGCGGCTGACGCCGTGGCGCAGATTGACGCGGTAATTGCCTTTCGTGCCCTGCACCGGCCGGTTGTGGACGGCGAAGGCCACCGCATCGCCCTGGCGCAGGGGCACCACCTCGACCCGGCTCTGCATGCGCGGCCGCTGTTCGGTCAGCGCGAATTCGCCGCCGGTGAAATCCTCGCCGGGCTCTGAAAGCAGGATCGCCACCTGCAGCGGGAAGGCGAGGTCGCCATAGAGGTCCTGGTGGAGGCAGTTGAAGTCGCCAGGCACATATTGCAGCAACAGCGGCGTCGGCCTGACCTGGCCGGCGGCATGGCACTGGTCGAGAAACGCGCCATGCGTGGCGGGGTAGCGCATGGCGATACCCATGCGCTCGTTCCACCGGTTGGCGATTTCGGCCAGCCTGGGATAGAGCGCGGTGCGCAGGCCGCCGATGAGGTCGGGCAGGGGATAACGGAAGTAACGGTATTCGCCCTTGCCGAAACCGTGCCTGGCCATGTGGATGTGACTGCGGAAATGTTTTTCGTCCGTGTAGAGGCCGGCGATCTGCCGGCACTCTTCAGGCGAGAGCAGCTTTTCCATCACCGCGCAGCCGAAGCCGTCAAGTTCGGCGGTGAGCGCCGACCAGTCGTAAGTGGCGATGCGTGTCCGCGCGGCTTCGACCAGCGATGCGGCAACCCTGGCGTCGGCGTTCATATCGCCGCCTCCCTTTCCAGCAAGGCGCGCTTGCGCTCGATGCCCCAGCGGTAGCCGGACAGCGCGCCGTCGGCGCGCAGCACGCGGTGGCAGGGAATGCCGAGCGCGATGGCGTTGGCGGCGCAGGCCGTCGCCACGGCACGGGCACCGTCCGGCATGCCGAGGCGCCGGGCAAGGGCGGTGTAGGTGACCGTGACGCCGCACGGTATGGTGCGCAACGCCTCCCACACGCGCTGCTGGAAGGGCGTGCCGTGGCGCGTGTCGAGCGGCAGGTCGAGACCGGCGCCGGGCGTTTCAATGAAGCGCGCGATCGCCGCGAGATCGTCGCGCAGGCCGGCTTCGTCCTCGATCAGGACGCTGCCGGGGAAGCGGTTGGCGAGGTCCTGTTCCAGCGTCTTGGCGTCGGAACCGATCAGGATGGCGCGGACGCCAATAGGGCTGCGCGCCACGAGGATGTTTCCAAGCGCGGACTGGCCGATGGCGTAGGTGATGGTCTCGAGGGCGGCGCTGGTGGCCGCCGTCCCATGGGTTTGCATGTGGTTCATTGCCTTCACTCCTTCTGTGTGCCTGAACCCTAGCCCCATGCCGGCTGGTCCTCACTCCGGTGCTTGCTTTCAAATTCAAATTTGCCGCGTTCGAGGATGAAGGATGCACAGGCACCGAGTGTGCCTACGCGACACGCGTGACGGTGACCTCGCCTAGCAAAAAGACCTCGCCGCTCAACAACCGCAGCTCGATCTCACCCGTAGCGGTGCCGCTCCACTCTGCCTTGCCGCCATCGACCAATTCGCCGATGGAAGCCAACACCAGCGACTTCGCATCTACGGCCCCGTTATTGGCGATCTGGACATTCGCACCGGCGGTGGAGGACCTTGCCATGGTGCGCATCGCCGGTCCTCCGTCAGGCCCGCGAGGACCGGTCGGCCTTGGCGGATGCCGCCTCGCGGTCGAGCAGCGCGCGCTTGCGCTCCGCGCCCCAGGCATAGCCGGACAGCGCGCCGTCCTTCCGGATCACCCGGTGGCAGGGAATCGCGACCGCAAGGGCGTTGGCGGCGCAGGCGGCGGCGACGGCGCGGGTCGCCTTGGGCGCGCCGATACGGCCCGCGATCTCGGCATAGGAGACGGTGCGGCCAGCGGGGATGTCGCGCAAGGCCTGCCAGACGCGCTGCTGGAACGCAGTGCCGCGCACGTCGAGCGGCAGGTCGAGACCGAGCGCCGGCGCCTCGACGAAACCGACGACGCGGGCGACGAGCGCCTCATAGTCGCGGTCGCCGCCGACCAGCCGCGCCTTGGGGAAACGGTCCTGCAGGTCGCGCACCAGCGTGTCGGGATCCTGGCCGAGCAGGATCGAGGCGACGCCCTTGCGGCTCGAGGCGACCAGGATGGTACCGAGCGAGGATTCGCCGACGGCGAAGCGGATTTCCTCATTGGCGCCGCCGGCACGGTAGCGCGTCGGCGTCATGCCGAGCATGCCGGTGGATTTCTCGTAGAAACGCCCGCTCGAATTGAAGCCGGCATTGTAGATCGCCGAAGTCACGCTGACGCCGTCCTCCAAGCCCTGGCGGACCCGTGCGGCACGCCGGGCGGCGGCGTAGTCTTTCGGCGTCAGCCCGGTGACCGCCTTGAAAACGCGGTGGAAATAGCCGGGGCTGAGGCCGGCGGCATCGGCCAGTTCGGCGAGCGAGGGTTCGGCCTCGCTGTCCTCGATCCTGCGGCAGGCATCCGCCACCATCGCGGCGTTGGCGGCCTCGAGCGAAGGGCCGTCCGGATTGCAGCGCCGGCATGGGCGAAAGCCTGTCGCCCTGGCCTGGTGTAAAGTGTCGTGCAACTGGACATTGGCAGGGTTGGCGCGCCGCGACGGGCAGGAGGGCCGGCAATAGACGCCCGTCGTTGCCACCGAATACCAGAATGCGCCGTCGGCCGACTTGTCGCGCGCCACGATGCGCGCCCAGCGCGGATCGTCAGCGACCAGCAGTGTGGCGGGTTGCAGATGTTTGGCCAGGGTGATGAACATAAGCGCATTGAAGCCGCGCAGGGCCAGCCGCGCCACCCGTTTCCTGACAACTGCCAAGAGGAAGAAGGGTGATTGAGGGCGAACTGGATCCATCCGGCCGAGAACGACGCGCAGCCTTCCCAAACCGGGAATACTGCTTGTTCCCGATTTGGGAATTCGCTATATCAGGCTATGCAAATCATCGCCAAGAAAGCGCTGAAGGATTTTTGGGCCAAGCACCATCAGTCCGAAGCGCCTTTGACGGCTTGGTATATTGCTGTCGGCAGGGCCGATTGGAGGACGCCAGCCGACATCAAGGACGCGTTCGGAGCCACCGTCGATTTCGTGGGCGATAACCGCGTCATTTTCGATATTGGCGGCAACAAATATCGGTTGATCGTCCACGTCGCCTACAAATTTCACCGGGTCCTGATCAAATTCGTCGGGACACATAAAGAGTATGACAAGATTGATCCGGAGAAGGTGTGATGGAAAACATTCGACCCATTAAGACCGAAGCCGATTACGATTGGGCGATCGCCGAAATCACCAAATACTTCGAGAATGAGCCGGAGGTCGGCTCTCTCGACGGTGATCGCTTCGACGTCCTCGCAACCCTGATCGAGGCTTACGAGGATAAGCACTACCCGATTCAGGCACCCGATCCCGTCGAAGCCATTCATTCGCACATGCAATTGTTCAACCTGTCGCGAAAGGCTTTGGCCGAGGTGATCGGATCATCGCCTCGGGCAACCGAGGTGCTGAACAGAAAGCGCGCCCTTACCCTCGACATGATCTTCAAACTGAACAAGGAATGGAACATTCCCGCCGAAATCCTCGTGCGACCCTATCACCTCGCAAAGGATAGGGGCGGCAAGCGCGCCTAAAGCGTTGTCCACCCGCTTGCCGACAGCATTGGCTCCTACGCCGCGCGCTTGGGTTCCACCGCGAAGGGGCTGAGGCCGAGCCAGGTCTGCATTTGCCTGCCGATGGCCTGGTCGCCGGTCAGGACGACCTTCGCGCCGGCCTTCTCGACGGTGAGCACTCCCATCCAGATCGCCGTCATCGTGTGCAGGTCGGTCGAGACATAGAGGTCGACGTCGAAGCCTGGATCGTACCAGCACAGGTCGACCTCGCCGTGCTTTTCGACAATCAGCCACCAGGAGCGCTTGGAGGCCGGAAGTTCCTGATACAGGAACTGTATCACCGTGCGTCCTTCCGGCAGGGGCGAGGGGTTCAGATTGCGCCGCATGTCCCACATCAGCAACGACGGATCGAGGTTCTTCAGCGACAGCCGGGACTCGACCCATTTCTGGCCCCAGAACCCCATCGCCTCGACGACCGGGCGCAAATCCCGGCCGGCCTCGGTCAGCCGGTATTCGAAAATCCCTTTCTCGCCCTGGACCTCCTTGCGCTCGACGATCCCCGCCAGTTCAAGCTCCTTAAGCCGTTGCGACAGAAGGGTCGGCGACATTTTCGGCACGCCGCGGCGCAGGTCGTTGAAACGGGTCGAACCCGCGACCAGCTCGCGCATCAGCACCATCGTCCAGCGGGTGCACAGCACCTCGGCGGCCATCGATAGCGGGCAGAACTGTTTGTATCCGTGCTGGGTCATGACCGTGCCTCTCCCTCGAACCTGCGGCAGAACATTAGTCCTTCGTGATTGAAGCGGCGAGTACAGAAACTGTACCGGCCCGGTACAGATCGCGGACTGGCTGGCTCGGGCCCCGCCATGCGAGCCCTCTGGACGGCTGCACGGGATACTCCTGTGCGCCGCAACCAGGAGACCATCATGACTGCTTACGTTATCGCGGACATCAAGATGAAGGACCCGAAATGGGTGCCGGCCTATGCCGCGTCGGTGCACGAACTCGTCCACAAGCATGGCGGCAGATATCTGTCGCGCAGCGGCAATGTGAAGACGCTCGAAGGCCAGCCGCTCGACACCACGCTGATCGCCTTGATGGCGTTCCCGTCCGAAGCGGCGGCGCGCGCCTTCACCAGCGATCCGGCCTACGCGCCTTTCGTCTCGGCTCGCCAGGGCGGCAGCGACAGCCGTTTCCAGCTGATCGACGACACCGATCTTGCGGGAACGATCCCGTATCTGCCGAAGGGATAACCGGCATTCGCCGCGTTTTCGGGATCTTCAAGCAGCAACAGCCACGGCGCTTGCCTGTCGCGCCGCCGTATTTCCGGCGGCCGGCCAGCCGTGCTTTATCAACAGGAATGGAATGGATATGAAATCAAACTTTCGCAACGGGTTTCTCATGGCGGGGGCCATGCTGGCCGTCTATACGGGTTTCGCCCAAGCACATCAGGAGGCGGCCGCGGGCGCGCCGGATGCCAATCCGCTGGCCGAAAAGGTGCGGGCCGCCAACAGCCGGTTTCTCGACGTCAATGCGGCGACGGCGGAAGGCTATGCGCCCATTCCCTGCGCCAGCGGCACCACCGGCGGCGCGATGGGCATCCACTATGTCAATGGCGGGTATCTGAAGGACGACAGGATCGACATCGCCCGTCCCGAAGCGGTGATGTACGAGCCGATGGCCGACGGCACGCTGAAGCTGGTGGCGGTCGAATACATCACCTCGAAGGGGCCGGCGTCGCTGGAGGGACAGCTGTTCAACTTCAACAGCGCGCCCAACCGCTATGGCCTGGGAGAGTTCTACGAGCTGCATGTCTGGGCCTGGAAAGGCAACCCGACCGGCACCTTCGCCGACATGAATCCGAAAGTGTCGTGCGAACACGCGATGGCGCCGAGCCAGTAACCGGCATGGCCAGGCGGCGGCAATGCCGCCTGGCCAAAGCCTCGATTTCGGCTAAGTTTGTCAGGCCGCCTTGATCAGGCCGAGCTGGGTGAGGGCGGCGACGCCGTCGTCGAGACCGATTTCCTCGACGATCCTGCCGTCGATCACCTTCAGCACCGTGGTGCCGGTGAAGCGCATGGTACGGCCGGTGGCGGCGGGCAGCGAGCCGGTCAGGAAATCGCCGAAGGCCGGGCCGGTATGCGTGCCGCCGCCCTCCCACTGGCCGACGACATAGTCGCCCTCGGCGATGAGGTCGGCGGTGGCCCAGAAGTTGAGGTCCGGGAAGGCGGCGCGGAAATCGGTCATGAAGGCCTTGATGTCGTCGCGGCCCCGGCGTGGCTCGTGCAGCGAGTATTTCAGCAGCATGTCGGGCGCGGCGACCGCGTCGACGACCGAGAGGTCGCAGGTTTCACCCCAGAAGTCGGTGAACCATCTGACGACGACGGCCTTGTTGTCTTCCTGCTTGGTCATAGGGAGGTCCTCTTCTTGTCTGGATCACCGGGGTCGATGATCCCTGGCTATCCCTACGATGATCGGACGCGCGCAAAACTCCGGTTCTTGCCGGCCAATCGAAAGGCGGCATGGCAGGCGAGGAAAGCCAGCACGCCGGCCCCGGCGTCCCAGTAACTGTTTCTTCTCTGGTTTTGCCGCAGATTGCCCGCGGGATGGGGCAGGCGAAACGGACGATGGCGCGTCAGGGTAGGAAAAATCGCAACGGAGCGTTCTGGGCCAAGGCCCTGGAGCGTGCCCATCTTGGCGTCTGGGACTGGGATCTCCGCACCGGCGATTGTTTCTACTCCGAGACCTGGGCGCGGATGCTTGGCTACGACGAGAACGAGCTTGCCGCCACCAGCGACCTGTGGCTGCAACTGACCCATCCCGATGACCGCGAGCGGGCGCTGGCAAGCGGCGACCGCCACATTGCCGGGCTGACCGACGCCATCGAGACCGAACTCCGGCTGAAGCACAAGCAGGGCCACTGGGTGTGGGTGCTCGACCGAGGCGGCATCGTCGAGAGCGACGCTGACGGCAAGCCGCTCAGGCTGATGGGCGTGCAGACCGACATCTCCAAGCAGAAGGCGGCCGAAGCCGCGCTCGAACAGGTCAACATCCGCTTTCGACTGGCGCTCGCCGCCAGCGGCACCGGCATCTGGCACTACGACATCGCTACCAACAAGAGCTATTGGGACTCGCGCACAAGAGAGATATTCGGCCTCGTCGCGGTGACCGACGAGGTGACGGCGGATCTCTGGCACAGCTACTTGCATCCCGACGACAAGGACGCCGCCGAAAGCGCCCACAAGGTGCCGTTGGAAACCGACGGCGTCATCGCCGCGCAGTACCGGATTATCAAGCGTGACGGCCAGATCCGCCATGTCGAATCGCTGCTGCGCTTCGTCGCCGCCGCCGGTGCCACCGGCCAGGTCCTGGGCACCGTGCGCGACATCACCGAGGACAGACTGCGCGAACAGGAGCTTGCCTTCGCCGCCCGCCACGATGCGCTGACCGGCCTTTGGAACCGCGCCGCCTTCGACAGGCTGCTCGCCGATCATATCGCCACGCGCGTGCCGCTGGCGGTGTTCTATGTCGACCTCGATTATTTCAAGGCGCTCAACGACTTCGCCGGCCATGCCGCCGGCGATCTGGCGCTGAAGGGCGTCGCGGCGGGCATTGGCCGCTGCCTGCCGCCATCGGCGCATGCGGCGCGGCTCGGCGGCGACGAGTTCGCGCTGATGGTGCCCGATTGCGATGTCGATCAGGCCGAGCAACTGGCAGGCGCGATCCTGACGGCCGTGCGCGACGCCGATCTCGGCCTCGCCGCGACGTCGCGGCGACTGGCGGCCAGCATCGGCATCGCCATCATCCACGACCCTCTCACCACGGTTGCCGACGCATTGGCTTGCGCCGACGATGCCTGCTACGCGGCGAAGGCCGCCGGGCGCGATCGCTTCGCGCTGTTTTCGGCCGAGACCGCCGCCGGTTCGGGCGGCCTCAACGCCGCACGGCTGGCCGCCGACACGGTGGACGCCATGGAAGACGGCAGGCTGAAACTGTTCGGCCAGGAGATCCACCGGCTGGGCAGGCCCTGGGAAGAGAGCCGCCACGTCGAGGTGCTGGCGCGGCTGGCCGCAAAGGGCGGCCGGCTGATCCCGCCCGGCGAATTCATTCCGGCGGCGGAGCGCTTCGGCGTTGCCGCGCGGCTGGACCGCTGGATCATACGCACGGCGCTGTCACGGCACGGCGCGGCGATGAAATCCGGCGCCATCACGCTCGGCTTCAACCTGTCGGCGCAGACGCTGAGCGATCCCGGACTGTGGGACTTCGTCGACAGCATCATCGAGGAAACCGGGGCGCCGCATTCGGGCATCGGCTTCGAGATCACCGAAACCGCCGCCGTCACCAATTTCGATGCCGCCGAAACCTTCGTGCGCAGGGCGCGCGAGCGGCGCTGCAGGGTCAGCCTCGACGATTTCGGCGCCGGCATGAGCTCGTTCGAATATCTCAGGCGCTTTCCGGTCGATGCCATCAAGATCGACGGCTCCTTCATCGAGAACATCGCCGAAAGCCGCTTCGACCGCGAGATCGTGCTGGCCATCACCAGCATCGCCCGCAGCCTCGGCTGCGCCGTGGTGGCCGAGAAGATCGAGCGGCAGGACATCGTGGCCATGCTGGACGATATGGGCGTCGAGTTCGGCCAGGGGTTTCTGCTGCACCGGCCCGAACCGCTGGATGGGATCGTGGCGCGCGCGGCGGGATTGGCCGGCGGCGCATCGAGACGCACGGCGTCCTGATTGGACAAAACGCATGTCGCTAAGCGATCTGGACAGCGACATGCGTGAAGGCGAAGATCCGATGCGCGCGGGCTGAATCCGCTGAACGCGACGCGTTTTGTCAGCCGTGACGACGCGCCGCCGCTCGGGGAAATTCCAGCACCCCGGGTTCCGGCTTCCTGTGTTGTGCTTCCGCCACCATCTCGATCAACAGGTCGAGGGCCTCGCATGTGGCGCGGCTCGTCTCGTCATTGCCGCGCAGATAGTGGTAGGCGCGTTCGAGATGGAGACGGGCGGCTGAAAAATCGCTGGTCAATGGTCCCTCCATTAACCCGCCCTAATGTATCTTGGCCGGTCTGGCGCAATGTGGGGTAAATATCCACAAGCGCCTTTTATTCAAATGCCGGCGAACGCACTGGAGAGGGGCAGCCGGTGGCGGTGCCCGTTTGTCAGGAGTGACGGCGCCACGGGCTTTGCGCGGTGTGGCGGGCTGTCTAGACTGCGCTCTTTTGTCCGAGGTGAAATCGATGATCGTCCAGGCCTGCATCAACGGCGCGCGGCCGCGCGATTTCCATCCCAGCCTGCCGCTGACGGCGCACGCGATGGCCGCGGATGCCGTTTCCTGCGTCGGCGCGGGTGCCGCCGAACTGCACATCCATCCGCGCGGCGAGAACGGCCGCGAAAGCCTGGCGGCGGTGGATGCGACGGTCCTTGCCGTGCGGCAGGCCTGCCCGGGCACATTGATCGGCGTGTCGACCGGCGCCTGGATCGAGAACGATGTGGCGCGGACCCGCGCGGCGATCGCCGCCTGGCGCGAGCTGCCCGACTATGCCTCGGTCAATCTCTCGGAAGCCGACGCGCCCGCCGTGATGGCGCTGTTGCGCGAGCAGGGCGTCGGCATCGAGGCGGGGCTTGCCACCACGGAAGATGCGGAGCGCTTCGTGGGGCTCGCCGACCGCGGCCGCGTGCTGCGTATCCTGATCGAGATCGACATACCGGACCTGCCCACGGCCCTCGACGAGGCGCACGGCATCGCCGCCGTGCTCGAACGCGCCGGGGTGCGGCGGCCGATCCTGCTGCATGGCGTCGACGGCACCGTCTGGCCGTTCGTGGACCTGGCGCGGCAAAAGCGCTGGTCGACGCGGGTCGGGCTGGAGGACGGCAAGACGCTTGCCGACGGAACGGTGGCAAAGGACAATGCGCGGATCGTTGCCGAGGCGACAGCAATCTTCCGCTCCGCGAGTTAAGCTGAACCTCGGCTCGGGTCAGACTCGCTGCCCGTCCGGTGCTGTCCAGCCACGCAAAATGTGTTTCTGGATCTTGCCGGACGCGGTGCGCGGCAGCGCCTCGGCGAGCAGGAACTGCTTCGGCACCTTGTAGCGGGCGATGCGGTCGCCGCAATGGCTTGCCAGCGCGGCCGGATCCACGGTCCGGCCGGGTTTGACCACGACGAAGGCGCGACCGACTTCGCCCCAGCGCTCGTCGGCGACGCCGATCACGGCGGCTTCGGCGATGTCGGGATGCTCGAGCAGCACCATCTCGATTTCGACGGGATAGACGTTCTCGCCACCGGAGATGAACATGTCCTTGCGGCGGTCGACGAGGGTGACGAAGCCTTCGTCATCGCGCCGCGCGATGTCGCCGGTGCGGAACCAGCCATCGCTGGTGAAGGCGCGCGCCGTCTCTTCCGGCCGGTTCCAGTAGCCCGGCGTGATCGACGGGCCGGACAGCCATATCTCGCCCGGTTCGTTGGCCGCGACCTCCTTGCCGTCGTCGTCGACGATACGCAGGCCGATCGTCGGCGCCGGCAGGCCGGCCGAGCCGGCCTTGCTGGCGATCCGCCCGGCCTCGACCGGCATGCCAAGCACGGTGCCGGCTTCGGTCATGCCGAAGCCGTCGACCATGCGGATGCCTTGAGCCAGCCACCAGTTGACATCGATGGCCGGGTTCGGCGCGCCGCCGGTGAAGATGGCGGTGAGGGACGTCCAGCGCGACGGCGCGAAGTCGGGATGTTCCCGCAGCATCCGGGCCATCTGCGGCACGCAGAAATAATGGGTGACGCCGAGTGAGGGATCGGCCAGCCGGCGGTTGGTCACATCGGCATCGAAGCCGGGCGAGATCAGCACCGTGCCGCCCTGCAGCAGCGGTGGACGCAGGCTGGTGACGAGGCCGATGACATGGAACATCGGCGCATCGCAGAGGAAGACGCTGGCATTGCCGACGCGCCCGAGCACGCCGAAATTGACTGCCGTGGCCAAGGCGTTGCTCTCGGTGACGACGACGCCTTTGGGCTGGCCCGACGTGCCCGACGTGTAGAGGATGATCGACGGCGCATCGCTGGCCGGCAAGACGCGGCGCGGCGCCGGCGCCTGGGCCTCGACCGCCCTTGCGAAGGCAGCGATGTCCACCGACATGCAGCCGTCGGTTGGCGCCAATCCAAGGGCCGCGTCATGCAGCAGCAGCGCCGGACCGCAATCGGCCAGGATCGCCCGCCGTTCGGCACCGGCGAGGCGCCAGTTGAGCGGCACGAAGATGGCGCCGAGCCGCATCGCGGCCTGTTGCAGGATCAGGAGATCGGCGCTGTTGCGGGCAAGCGTGGCGATGCGTTGGCCCTGTTCGACGTCCCAAGCGGTTTCGAGGACGCCGACGGCGCGCTGGATGGCCTCGTCGAGCGCCGCATAAGTCCAGCGCCGGCCGGTTGCCAGGTCGACACAGGCGAGACGGTCCGGCTGGCCTCCGGCATGCAGGGCGATGGGATCCGATGTCGTCGGGGCCGGCATTCGCATCTCCTCCCAGATTGCGTCTTACCGCGTCATCTCGCCTTGTCGTAGGCGCCGAGACCCGGTTTGTAGCTCTTTTCGTCGATGAACTGGCGGATGCCTTCCTTGCGGCCCTCGTTGTCGTGGGAGTTGGCCGCTTCCTGCGCCCGCACAAGATAGTCCTCGGCATTGTCATAAGTCATTTCGGCGACGCGGCGGATGGCGTCCTTGGTCGCTTTCAGGGCAATCGGGTTCTTCTTCAAAAGCACGTTCGCGACCTCGGTGACGCGCGTCTTCAGGTCGGCCAGCGGCAGGCTTTCATTGACCAGCTTCCAGGCGGCGGCTTTCCTGCCGTCGATGAGTTCGCCGGTCAGCGCGTGATACATGGCGTCGCGCATCGACAGGAGGTCGACCACCACCTTGGTGGCGCCGCCGCCGGGCAGGATGCCCCAGTTGATCTCGGACAAGGCGAATTGCGCCTCGTCGGCGGCGAAGGCGAGGTCGCAGGCGAAGAGCGGGCCATAGCCGCCGCCGAAACACCAGCCATTGACCATGGCGATGGTCGGCTTGCCGTACCAGCGCAGGCGCCGCCACCAGCCATAGGCTTCCGCCTGCGCCTTGCGGATGGCGCCGAGGCCCTTGGCTTCGGTCTCGCGGAAATACTCCTTGAGGTCCATACCGGCCGACCAGGCGCTGCCTTCTCCCGACAGCACCAGCACGCCGACATCGTCGCGGAATTCGAGCGCGTCCAGAACCTCCATCATGCGCCGGTTGAGCGCCGGGTTCATGCAATTGCGCTTGTCCGGCCGGTTGAAGCGCACCCAGGCGATGCCGTTCTCGACATCGAAGGCGACGGGCTCTTCGGTCATGGTCTGCGTCCTCCCATTCCGTTCGGAAATTGCTATGTTGCATAGCTATCTACTTTGCTATGTCGCATAGTCTTTTTCGCTTGACAAGGACCTTGGTCGCGGCGATCGGTTCAGCCATGGATGATAAAGAAGCTCACGCTGCTCCCGGCGCCCCGGACGTGTCGGCAAAAGACGCGCTCGACGCGCAGATCGGCTACAATCTCAGGCGTGCCTCGACCTTGGCCTTGAGTGATTTCGCCGTCGAGCTGGCCGATGCGGCGCTGCGCCCGGTCACCTACGGCATGCTGGCGCTTATCGACGAACAGCCCGGCATCCGTGCCGCGGAACTCTGCCGCCAGCTCGGCATGAAGAGCGCCAACATGGCGCCGCTGCTGGCCGACCTCGAAGAGCGAGGGCTGGTGGAGCGCGACGACCACGCGGACGACAAGCGCGTGCGGGTGCTGACGCTGACACCGGCCGCGCGCAAGGCCATGCCTGGATGGCGCCAACAGGTGCGCCGGCACGAAGACCGGTTCCTGCAACGGCTGACAGCCAAGGAGCGGGCAACGCTGCTCCGCCTGCTGCGCCTGATCTGGACGGACGAAGATTGACGTTGCCTACCTGGCCTTCTCGTCCCGCGACGCGAGCCGCAACAGCAGTATGGACTTCATGGCGGCATCTCGTGTCAGGGTCGGACAGCGTCTCATATGGCGGGATGCAATCCATCATCTCGCCGCGCCGCGTAGCGGAAAGTTTCTGAAACAGGGTCGACCGTTATTTCAGAAACATGCCCCCGAAAATGAAACATCTGTTGGAAGTTGGCAGAATCTGACATATGGATTTCCTTATTGCAGAAATCGGGGATGTTTCTGAAATATGGATTTGTCAGCCTACAGGTCGGGACGCTACGAAAAGCGGCTGGAATATCGTAGTTTCTTGCCGACCCCGGTCCATCATCCCTGGATCATCTCCAGCCCGGAAGTCATAGATGTGCTGGGTCGCGCCGACCGCGCATTGGCCGAATTGAACGCATTCGCGCAACTCGTCCCCGACATTGATTTCTTCATCAGCATGTATGTCGCGAAGGAAGCCACGCAGTCGAGCCGCATCGAGGGCACCCAGACCAATATCGAGGACGCCTTCAAACAGATCGAAGACCTGTCTCCCGAAGCGCGTGACGACTGGGGAGAGGTACAGAACTACATCCAAGCGATCAATAGCGCCATTGTTAGCCTCGAGCGCCTGCCTTTATCCAACAGACTGCTGAAGGAAACACATGCCATCCTCATGCAAGGCGTGCGCGGCGAAACCAAGCAGCCCGGCGAATTTCGAAACAGTCAGAACTGGATTGGCGTCAGTCTAAGAGACGCGGCGTTCGTGCCCCCGCATCATGAGCATGTGTCCGAGCTCATGAGCGACATGGAGAAATTCATCCATGACGACAGCCTGCGCGTGCCGCCGCTCATCCGCATTGCGATCGCCCACTATCAATTCGAAACCATCCATCCGTTCCTGGATGGCAACGGGCGGCTAGGCCGCCTTATGATCTCGCTTTACCTCTCCTCGCAGGGCCTCCTTGTCAAACCGGCGCTCTACCTGTCCGACTATTTTGAACGCAACAAGACCGCCTACATCGATCACCTCATGGCCGTGCGCGAAGGTAACCACATGCGGGAGTGGCTTATCTTCTTTCTCCATGGGGTTGAGGAGACAGCGCGCGCGTCTGCTGACGTGTTCCGCAAGATTTTGGTGCTCAAAGAGCGGATAGAACGGGAAACGCTGCCGCGCTTCAGCCATCGCCGTCAAGGAAACGCGCAACAGCTTGTAAGACATCTCTACAAGCGTCCATTGGTCGACGTAAAAGGCGTCACCATTCTACTGGACACGACGACGAACACGGCCACGTCGTTGATTGCCGATCTCATAAGCCACGGCGTTCTGGCCGAAGTCACCGGCCAAAGGCGTAATCGGCTTTTCGTGTTCGAACGATACCTTCAGCTCTTCGAAAGGCGCAGAGGTGGCTGACGTTCGCGCACCACGCCGCGTCAGTCCTCTGAAAGCCGCAACTCGATTTCCCCCTGGAAGATCATCGTTCCAAGATTGCCTCGATCGCCTGATCGACCACCGGGTGCAGGCCGCTGGCCTGGAAGGACAGGCGGTTGCCGGAGCCGACATTGCTGGTCATGGCGATGGTGAGGTCCGTCAGGGGATCATGCAGCATGACGGCGACGTAGCCTGGAATGCTGCCCTGGTGGCCGTAGAAGGCGCGGCCGGCATAGGCGCTCTGGAACATGCCGGCACCCGTCTCGCGCATGCGCGTGCCTGGAAAACTCGCCGGCACGCGCTGTTCGAACATCTCGGCGAAGAAGGGCTGGTACAACAGCTTGCCTGAGAACAGGCCGCGCATGAAGCCCACCATGTCGGATGGCGTCGATACCATGTCGCCGCAGCCATAGGCGGCGCCGAACGGGAAGGAATCGGAAGAATCCTGCAATGCGTCGGAATAGGGCAGCACGCCGTCCATGCGCCACATCTCGCCGCCCGAGGCGATGTCGGTGGGCGCGTTGGGCGCTGGCGGCGGCCGGTGATAATAGCCGCGCACCATCGATTTCTCGGGAAACGCCTCGGTCGCCGGCGACCAGGTGTTTTTCAGGCCGAGCGGTTCGAGGATCGCGCTCCTGACGTAGGCGCCCAGCGGCTGGCCGGTGACAGCCTCGATCACCATGCCTGCCAGGACATAGCCGGTGTTGTTGTAGACCGCGGGTCCGCCCGGCGCCTTCTGCTTGTCGGAAGCGAAGGCGATGTCGACCAGCTGTCGCGGCGTCCATTGCCGGCTCGGGTCCATGGGGATGTAATATTCGAATTCCGGCAGGCCGTTGCGATGGTTGATCAGCTGGCGCACAGAAATATCCTTGGCGCCCGGCAGGTCCGGGAACCAGGCCGAGATCGGCGCACCGAGATCGAGCTTGCCGGTCTCGGCGAGCTTGACCAGGGCCGCGGCGACGAAGGTCTTGGTGCAGCTGCCGATCTTGAACAGCCGGTCCGGCGTGACAGGGGTGCCACGCGCGCTGTCGGCGAGGCCAGCGGTGAGGGCGGTCGGCGTTTCGCCCTTGCGCGCATAGGCCAGTGAGGCGCCTACAGCGCCATCGGCGAGGTAAGAGGCGAGGAGGGCGTTCAGGTCTTTTGGCATGATGGTCTCGCTTTTGTGGAGCACGGGATTTTCGCAAGATCGGCTGGCGTTATGCCCTTGGAGAGACCCCCTCATCCGGCCCTTCGGGCCACCTTCTCCCCGTCAGGGAGAAGAGGGCGCCACGCTTCATCAGGCTCATCTGTCGGAGCCGCTGAAAGAGGAACTCGGCGCTCGAAGATCGCTTCTCCCCACCGGGGAGAAGGTGGCCGCGTAGCGGCCGGATGAGGGGACGGTGCCCCGCCTCACTCGGCCATATCGACGGCGGCGAAATTCTGCCGGCCGAAGGGGTCGAGCACGTAGTTGAGCACGCTCTTGCGGATCGGGATCGCCACCATCGAATGGGCGATCGGCGCCACCGGCGCCTCGGCCTTCAGGATTGCCTGCGCCTTGCCGTAGATCGCGGCGCGCTCCTTCGGGTCGGCGGCGACGCGGCCTTCGTCCAGCAGTTTCTCGAAATCCTTGTCGCACCAGCGCGAACGGTTGGAGCCGCCCTTCACGCCGTCGCAGGAGAGCAGATAGCTCAGCATGTTGTCGGGATCGCCATTGTCGCTGCTGCCGCCGAGCAGGAACGTGTCCTGCTCGCCCGCCGCGGTGCGCTTGAGATATTCGCCCCATTCGAAGCTGACGATTTCCGACTGCACACCGACCTTTGCCCAGTCGGCCTGGATCATCTCGGCCATGCGCTTGGCGTTGGGATTGTAGGGGCGCGACACCGGCATCGCCCACAGGCTGATCTTCAGCCCGCTTTCGTGGCCGGCTTCCCTGAGCAGTTTCTTCGCGCCATCGGGATCATAGTCGATGCCGGCATTGGTGACCGCGCCGAGCTGCGCCGGCGGCACGACGCTGCCGGCGACCGTGCCGGCGCCGGCATAGACGGCTTCCACGATCGCCTTGCGGTCGATGGCCTTGGCCAGTGCGGTGCGCACGCGCACATCGCCGAGCGGCGGATGTTCGACATTGAAGCCGAGGATGCCGATGTTCTGGCCCTTGAGGTCGAGCACCGTGATGTCGGGATCGGAACGCAGGTCGGCGACCGCACTTGGCGGCGGCGGGGCGGCGACCTGGCATTCATTGGCCTTGATGCGCTCGACGCGGGTGGTCGGCTCGGGCGTGATGGCGAAGACCAGCGTGTCTATCTTCGGCGCACCGCGCCAGTAATCCTTGTTGGCGGCGTAGCGGACCTGGCTGTCGGGCACATAGGCCTGGAGCACGAACGGGCCGGTGCCGACCGGGGCGCTGTCGATCAGTTCCGGCGTGCCGGCCGCCACCATCTTTTCGGTCTGCTCCAGCGACAGGATCGATAGATAGTCGAGCGCCAGCCCGGCCAGGAAGGTGACGTTGGGAGCCGTCAGCGTGAAGCGCACCGTGTAATCGTCGACCTTGTCTATCTTGTCGATCAGCGTGCCCATGCCCAGCGCGTTGAAGTACTCGTAAGAGCCGCCGCCGAGCTTGTGATAGGGATTGTTGGCGTCGCGCTGGCGGTTGAATGTGTAGAGCACGTCATCCGCGTCGAAGTCGCGCGAAGGCGCAAAATGCTCGTTCGACTGGAATTTCACGCCGTGCCTGAGGTGGAAGGTGTAGGTCTTGCCGTCCGGCGAGACATCCCAGCTTTCGGCCAGCGCCGGCCCGACCTCGGTCGTGCCCGGCTTGAACTCGACCAGCCGGTTGAAGATCGTCTTGGCGGCGGCGTCCATGGTGGAATCGGCGATGCCGATCGCCGGGTTGAAGGTCTCGGGGTTTGCTTCCGAACAATAGACCAGCGTCTTGGCATGGGCCTGCCCGCCCAGAAGGACGGATGAAGCCAGAAGGGTCGAGGCCACAAGGGATGGGGCAAGCACTGCGCGCAGGGATTTCATCGCAAACGCTCCTGATGACACATTCGGGGTTGAGGGAGGAAACTTCACGGCGTCGCCGCCGGGGTAAGGAAGCGATCGGGCGCCAGCGCCGCGGCAGTGACGCCGAGCGCGGTGACATCGCCGGGCAGGGGCTCGCCGCGCATCAGCGCCGCGCTCAGCCTGGCCAGTGTCAGCGACACCTGAAAACCGTAGCCGCCCTGGCCGCCGAGCCAGAAGAAGCCGGGCAGGCGCGGGTCGAAGCCGGCGACCGGCGTGCGGTCGGGCGCGAAGGTACGCAGGCCCGCCCATGGCGTCGACGGACGGCCGATGCGCATCGACGTCGCCTGTTCGATGCGGTCGACGGCGATGGCGACGTCGATGTCTTCCGGATACGCATCGCAAGGCTCGGAGTCCGTCTCGTCGGCGAGCGAGCCGATCAGCCTGCCGGCATCGGGCTTGAAGTAGAACTGTTCGTGCAGGTCGACCACCAGCGGCCAGCCGGCAATGTCGATGCCCATGGGTGGATCGAACAGGAAAGCGGTGCGCCGTTTCGGCTGGAAGCCGAGGCCGGAGAGCCCCGCCATGCCGGCGACGACATCGACCCAGGCGCCCGCGGCGTTGACGACGATGTCGGCCTGATGGGTGCCGGCATTGGTGATGACGTGGAAGCCATTTCCGGTACGGGCGATCTCGCGAACCTCCTCGCCGGTGCGGATGATGCCGCCGCTGGCCTTCAGCCTGGACGCGCAGGTCGCCAGCATCTTGCCCGTGTCGACATCGACCGCGCCCGGCTCATGGACGCCGCCGCAGGTGGTTTCCCCAGCAATGACCGGAACCAGCGCGTGCAACTCGGCCGCCGACAGGCGCCGCACGCTGGGCACCAGAGCCTGCAATTCGCCGGCCAGCCGGTCGATGGCAGCGTCGTCGCCGGTCCAGCCGACATGCAGCGCGCCGCGCCGGTGGGCGACGAAGCCGCCCTCGACGATGGCCTGCCGGCTGGCCAGCGTCAGTGCGCGCACCAGCCGGTTGCCATAGGTCTCGGTGAACAAAGCGGCGGAGCGGCCGCTGGCGTGATAACCCAGATGCGGTTCGCGCTCGATGAGGGTGACGTCAGCCCAGCCGGCGACGGCGGCGGCCAACGAGAGGCCGGCAATGCCGCCGCCGATGACGACGATTTTCTGGGAGGACTTTGACTGCATCCATCAGTCGTAAAAATATTTTCGTATCCAGTCAACATTTAGCGTATAAGAAAATTGTTGGTGTTGTTGATGACGACGGAGAGTTCGACTACCTAGGGTGGAGAACGGCGCGATCGCCGCCATGGAGCTGGCAATGTCGGAGCAACCGAACCTCGGTGATTGTCTGCGGGCCTTGAGAAAAACCCATGGCTGGACCTTGCAGGAGGTCAGCTCTCTCACCGGTGTCGCGGTGTCGACCCTGTCCAAGGTCGAGAACGACCAGATGTCGCTGAGCTACGACAAGCTGCTGCAGATCTGCGAGGGCCTCGGCATCCATGTGACGGAACTGCTCAGCGGCGACCGCAAGCAGCCGGCATCGCGCACCCGCCGCTCGGTGACGTCGCCAGCCAACACGTTGCGCCAGCTGACCCGCAACTACGATTATCGGTATCTCGCCACCGACCTGGTGCACAAGCGCATGGTGCCGATCCATGCCTATGCGCGCGCCCGCACGCCGCAGCAGTTCGGCCCGCTGACCCGGCATGCCGGTGAGGAATTCCTGATCGTGCTCAAGGGTGAGATCGAACTGCACACCGACCAGTACGCGCCGGTGCGGCTGAAGGAGGGCGAGAGCGTCTACATCGATTCCACCATGGGCCACGCCTACCTCTCGGTAGGCGAGGGCGACGCCGAGATGCTGTGCGTCTGCTCCGGCGACGAACCGGACATGGAAGGCACGCTGCTCAGTGTGCTGGAGACGGTGGAGGGGTAGGGGGCGTCTCGTTTCGATTGCCGTGGTTGGCGCCGCCCCTCATTGCCCTGCCGGGCATTTCTCCCCGTATAGTGACGGGGAGAAAGAAGCTGGCCGCAGCGCCGGCACACCCTTCTTGCACCGCTCGGGATTGGCGAAAGCGCCTGACACAGCGCCCCTCTCCCGTCACTATACGGGGAGAGGATGCCGGCAGGCAGGTGAGGGGCAGCGCTGCCCGCCCAAGTTTTTTGCAGGTCGGTTCAGTCTTTCTGGTTCGAACTGGCTGGCGAAACCGGCTATAGGACCGCTGCAATCGCCAACCCCGATGAGGAAAACCGAATGAGCTCAGAAAAAACAGCAGTCATCGTCGCCGGCGGCAGCGGCATGGGGGCGGCGGCGGCAAAGCGGTTGGCGGCGGATGGCTTCAAGGTCGCCATCCTGTCCTCCTCGGGCAAGGGCGAGGCGCTGGCCAGGGAGCTTGGCGGGCTCGGCGTCACCGGCTCCAACCAGTCGAATGACGATCTGCAGCGGCTTGCCGACGCGACGCTCGAAAAGTGGGGCCGCATCGACGTGCTGGTCAACAGCGGCGGCCACGGGCCGCGCGCGCCGATCCTGGAGATCACGGACGAGCAGTGGCACACCGGCATGGACGTCTATTTGATGAACGTCATCCGGCCGGTGCGCATCGTGGCGCCGCAAATGATCAAGCAGAAGGGCGGCGCCATCATCAACATCTCGACGGCGTGGGTGGCCGAGCCGAACGCGATGTTCCCGACCTCGGCCGTGTTCCGCGCCGGCCTTGCGGCCTACACCAAGATTTTTTCCAACACCTATGCACCGGACAATGTGCGCATGAACAATGTGCTGCCCGGCTGGATCGACAGCCTGCCGGCGACCGAAGAGCGCCGCGACAACGTGCCGATGCAGCGCTATGGGACGAGTGAGGAGATTGCCGCGACGATCGCCTTCCTGGCCTCGGAAGGGGCGGGTTACATTACCGGGCAGAATATCCGTGTCGATGGGGGTGTCATCCGGGCGCTGTGAGGAATCTTGGAGACGCCGGCGGGCCAGCGCCCCCCTCTGTCCTGCCGGACATCTCCCCCACGAGGGGGGAGATCGGTGGCACATCGGGTTCGCCAATCTTCAACGTGTAGAATCGCGCGGGGCGCGGAAGCTGCCAATCTCCCCCCAAGTGGGGGAGATGTCCGGCAGGACAGAGGGGGGCGCTGGCCCGCCGGCATTTCGTTTTTGGCTTCCGTGCTAGGCCTCAGTGGCCCACCTGATCCGCATCCGTCAGCGTCTGCAAAAACGCGACGATGTCGTCGATCTCGGCGTCATCGAGCGCCGGCTTGTCGCCGGGTTTCTTGCCGTCGAAGGGCGGATCCTGATTCAGGTTTCCCCAGTAAGCCTTTGGCAGATCGTCATATTTCTTAACCGTGCCCTCGGCATTTTTCGGGTACCAGCGGCCGGGATCGGTGTCGCGGCTGGCGTAGAAGGCGACGGCGTCGCGCAGTGTGTGGAACTCGCCATTGTGGAAAAAACTCTGGCGCAGCGCGACATTGCGCAGCGTCGGCGTCTTGAACAGGCCGCAATACTCCGGCCGGCCATGGAAATCGGTGCGCAGCGGGCCGCACAGGCCGAGATCGGCATAGGCGGGGTCGGCGTTGGCCGGGATGGCCGGGTTGCGCGGCACGGCGATGGCGATCAGGCCAAAATCGGTGAACTGCGGCGGCTCGCCGTCATTGGCGGGTTCGCTGAGATGGCAGGAGGCGCAATTGCCTTTTTTCTCGTCCTCGAACAGTTCGCGGCCATGCAGTTCCCGCGTCGACAATGTCGCCTTGCCGGCGAGGAAGGCATCGTAGCGGCTGGAGTATGGGTAGAAGTCGGCCGCGCTCTGCTCGAACGTGCCGAGCGCTTCGGCGGCGGCGTCGAAGGCGTCGCCCGGGCGGTCGAAGACGTCCTGCCCGAACACCGCCTTGATGTCGCCGGCATAGGCCGAGTTGCGCAAGGCGGCGGTGACCGCCCCGGCATCCTTGTTGGCCATCTCGAAGGGCGAGAGCAGGGGTATTTTCGCCTGGTCCTTGCCGTGGTCGACGCGGCCGTCCCAGGTCAGGCCGCCGGTCGGGCCGTTGTCGACGCTCTCGTCGCCCTCGTCCTCGGAATCGTAGAAATGCTCGGTGAAGGCGGGTGCGGCCTGGAGATAGCGCAGCGACGGCACGGCGCGCACGCCCGGCTGGTCGAGATCAGGCCCGCCCATCTCGACCGGCGAGGCCGAGGCCGGCCCGAAAGCATGGCGCGGGTCATGGCAGGACGAGCAGGCCTGCCTGCCCGAGGCCGACAGCGCCGGGTCGAAGAACATTTTCTTGCCAAGCGCGGTGAGTGCCTGGGCCCGGGCGAAGGCGTCGGCGCGCGACAGGGGGCCGGGATGGACGCTGCCGGTTCCGGCGCTGACGATGCTGGCAGAGGAGATCGCAATGATGACGAGCATCGATGCGGCGAAGGCGCGTTTCTTCCATTGTGCAGCTGGCATGTCGGTTGGCCTGTTATGTGGTCTGCTAGTCTGGAACTGGCATTGCTACGAATTGATGACCCGTGTCCGAGCAAGGACATGCGGCCGACGCCGAGTTCCGTCACACCCCCCTCTGTCCTGCCGGACATCTCCCCCGCAAGGGGGGAGATTGGCAGCTTCAGCGACTGCGCCCCTCACACTTTGGTGATTGGCGAACGCATAGCCGTATTCGATCTCCCCCCTTGCGGGGGAGATGGCCGGCAGGCCAGAGGGAGGTGCTGTCCCGCCAACGTATCAGGTTGTATCAATGCGGCTGCGCGTAACGGCCCCTGTCACAAAGCTGACAAGCAGCGGCCCTAGCGTCCAAAAGTTCCTCCAGCCACTCCCCAGCCACGAGGCGTCTTCCCATGACCAGGTCCTTTCTCTCCCTTTGCCTCGCCTCCACGGCGCTGGCATCGCTCGCTGCCGCCGCCCATGCCGCGCCTCCGGGCTTCGACAAGATCGACACCGTCGTCGTCATCTATGCCGAGAACCGCAGCTTCGATAATCTCTACGGCGGCTTCCCCGGCGCCAATGGTCTGGCCAGTGTCTCGGCCGATCAGGCGCGCCAGCTCGACCGTGACGGCAAGCCGCTGACCGAACTGCCGCCGGCCTGGGGTGGGCTGACCGGCAAGGGCGTCACGCCCGTGGTGACGGAGGCCGAGACCGCGCATCTCGCCAACGCCGCCTTCGCCATCGACGATCCCAAGGGTTTTCACGAGGGCACCAACGTCATCACCCACGATCTGTGGCACCGCTTCTACCAGGAGCAGATGCAGATCGACGGCGGGAAGAACGACAAGTTCGTCGCCTGGGCCGATTCCGGCGGCCTGGTCATGGGCCATTATGACGGCTCGAGGCTGCCGATGTGGCAGGTGGCGAAGAAATACGTGCTGGCCGACAATTTCTTCCAGGGCGCCTTTGGCGGCTCCTTCCTCAACCATTTCCAGCTCGCCTGCGCCTGCGCGCCGGTCTATCCCAACGCCGACACCAGCCCGATCAAGGGCCAGATCGCCGTGGTCGAGGCCGACGGCACGACCTTGAAGGTGGCCGACAATTCGCCGGCCTCGGCGCTTGGCGGCGTGCCGAAATTCGTCAATGACGGCGCCATCACGCCCGACTTCCATGCCGTCAACACCATGCAGCCGCCTTACGAGCCGAGCGCCAACAAGCCGGCCGAGGGCGGCGACAAGGCGTTGGCCGATCCGGCCGCGCCCACCACGCTGCCGCCGCAGCACGACGTCACCATCGGTGATCTCCTGTCGCTGAGGGGTGTGAGCTGGGCCTGGTACGCCGGCGCCTGGCAGGCAACGCTGGACGGCAAGAACGCCACGCCGGTGCCGAACTTCCAGTTCCACCACCAGCCCTTCAACTATTTCGCCGCTTACGCGCCGGGCACCGCGGCTCGCACCGAGCATCTCAGGGACGGCGGCATGGACGGCGCGGAATTCATCAAGGCGATCGACGACGGCAAGCTGCCGCAAGTCGCCTTCTACAAGCCGCAAGGCAATCTCAACGAGCACTCGGGCTATGCCGACGTGACCTCGGGCGACCAGCATCTGGCCGACCTCGTTTCGCATCTGGAGAGGAGCCCGCAATGGGGCCACATGCTGGTGGTCGTCACCTATGACGAGAATGGCGGCTTCTGGGATCACGTCGCGCCGCCCAAGGCCGACCGCTGGGGCCCGGGCAACCGCATCCCGGCCTTCATCGTCTCCCCCTATGCCAGGATGGGCACGGTCGACCACACGCAATACGACACGACGTCGATCCTGCGCTTCATCACCGCGCGCTACGACCTGCCGGTGCTTTCAGGCATCGTCGCCCGCGACAAGGCGCTGGCCGCCAATGGCGAGCCGCCGATGGGGGATTTGTCGGCGGCGCTCGATCTCAGCCGGTAGGTGCGCTGGTTCACCGACCTTGGTGCCTTTCCTCGCCCTCCGGAGCCCTCCGGAGGGAGAGGTGGCGCTGCGAAGCAGCGACGGAGTGGGGGAAGGCGGTTCTCGACCGCGCTGCCGCTGACACCCAGGCCTCAGTCACAGCGAGATATCACCCGGGCTTGAAACACAGCGGCCGAACCAGGTCGACCCCCACTCCGTCTCGGCTTCGCCGAGCCACCTCTCCCCCGATCGACGGGGGAGAGGAAAGGCGCGCGTTTGCCGAGCTTGGCGCCTTTCCTTGCCTAGTGTTGGGAGGGGTGAGGCTGGCGCTCAGCCGCCATTCACCAAAGCGAAAACCAGTTTCTGCAAATTGCCGCCCTGGCCGAACTCGACGCGGTCGAAATCGCGGCTGCCCTGTATCCTCGTCTTCGAGATCGCGTCGAGCCGACGGACCACCTCGGCCCTGGTCTTGCTGCATTTGGGATCGTCAGTGACGGTCAGGCCGTCTGTCGCGGCTTCGATGTCATGGACCATCTGGATCATGCTGGCGCCATGCACCTTCTCATGGGCGCTGACGCCGGCGATGAACACCTCCCATTTCTTCTGGAGGGCTGGCGGCAGCGGCTCGGAAGGGCTTGGCAAGGTGTAGGTGATGATGAGTTTCGGATTCCCCGCCGTCAGCACGCAGTCCTTGCCCCTGGGCTTGTAGTCCCTGACACCCCAGGTCAGCTTGAAGTTGGTGTAGGCGATGGCGCGGGTGATACCGACATTCGGCCCGTTCTCGCCGATCGACCGGTAGAGCTCCAGCCCGGACTGGCCTGATATGGCGTAGGTCTCGACCTTCTCGACCGGCTTCCATTCGGCATGGGCGGTGAGCGGCAAGGCCATCAGGGCGGCGGTCAGAAGACACAGGCGAATACAGGCTTTCAACACCGCTCTCTCCGGGACGCGCGGCCTTGCCGTAGATGCAATGCCATTCAACGGCTTTTCCTATATGCTGGCGGCGGGTGCTGCAAATGTCGGAGGGGGAAGCCATGACAAGATATCTCGTTGCCGCCGGTGCCTTGGCGGCATTGCTGGGCGCACAATCGTCCTTCGCCGCGTCCTGCGGCGGCTGGAGCGCGAAGATGGAAGAAGACGAGGGCGGCAGCGTGCTGACAGCTTCCGTCTGCGGCGGGCCGAAGGGCGACGCGTATCTGATGCTGAATTGTTACGACAAACCGGTGCTGAGCTACGATCTGGGCGCCAGCGGCCAGCAGCTGGAACCGGGAGCCAGCGGCGTTTTCGACTTCAAGGCCGACGGCAAGACGGTGACCAGGACGCTGCAGCTGGAGGAAATGTACGGATATTTCGTGGTCAATCTGGCGAAAGCCGATCCGCTGCTCGACCTCTTACGCTCGAAGGGCGACCTGTCGGTCAGTTCGGCCAAATATGGCGAGATCGGTTTTCCGCTGAAGGGCTCCAGTGGGGCGATCGGCAAGGTGCTGGCGCAGTGTGGCAAGGCCAAGCCGGCGGACGGGGATTGAGCCTCGGCGCCGCCCCTCATTGTCCTGCCGGACATTTCTCCCCGTATAGGACGGGGAGAAAGACGCAGTCGCTGGCGATTTCGCCAATTGCCGGCGCTGGGAAATAGGCGCCGAGGGATGCCACAGCGTCCTTCTCCCGTCCCTATACGGGGAGAAGATGCCGGCAGGCAGATGAGGGGCGGCGCTGGCGTTTGGTGATTGGGCCGCGCATCCACCCTTGCCGCCGGGGCCGGCCAGCCGTATCTCATCCGCCCATGACCAACATCCAATTCCGCAAAGCTGTCGCCGCCGACCTGCCGGCCATCGTCGCCATGCTGGCCGACGATCCGCTGGGCGCTGGCCGCGAGGATGCTTCCTTGCCGCTGGCGCAAGGCTATGTCGATGCCTTCGCGGCCATCGACGCCGATCCCAACCAATTGCTGGCGGTGGCCGTGGATGGCGGCGCGGTGATCGGCACGTTGCAGATCACCTTCCTCGCCGGGCTATCGCGCAAGGGCGCGTGGCGGGGGCAGATCGAGGCGGTTCGTGTCGCCGATGGCAGGCGCTCCGACGGCATCGGCAGGAAGATGGTCGAATGGGCGATCGGGCAATGCAAGGCGCGCGGCTGCGGCCTGGTGCAGCTCACGACGGACAAGGGCCGGGCGGATGCGCACCGTTTCTATGAAGGGCTCGGCTTCACGGCCAGCCATATTGGTTACAAGAAGAGCCTTCAGACACGGACGCCGGCGGCAACTGGCGTATAGCGGAAGCCTTCCAGGCCCTATTCAATTTGCCGGCAAGAGCGGATATAGGTCAGCCAAGTTGACCTATATAAGAAACGTCCGGGGAGGCGTGTCGTGACCCTTTTGAACCTGTTGGCCTCGCGCTCGTCGCGCATGAAGGCGTCGGAAATCCGCGAGCTGCTGAAGCTGCTCGACCAGCCCGACATCATCTCCTTCGCCGGCGGCATTCCCGATCCCTCACTGTTCCCGGCCGATGCCATCCGCGATGCCTATGCCGATGTGCTCAGCGGCGCGGAAGCCGGAGCGGCGCTGCAGTACCAGGTCTCGGAAGGCTATGCGCCGCTGCGCAAATGGCTTGCCGGGCAGATGGGCAAGCTCGGCATCGCCTGCGACGAGGCCAACATCTTCATCACGTCGGGCTCGCAGCAGGCGCTGGATTATCTGGGCAAACTGTTCCTGTCGCCGGGTGACACCGCGCTGGTGACATGGCCGACCTATCTCGGCGCGCTGCAGGCCTTCAACGCCTATGAGCCGCGCTACGACCGGCTGCGGCCCGAGGGCGGCAACATGACGCCCGAGGCCTACCGCGCGGCCGCCGCCGCGAATGGCGGGCGGGTGAAGTTCGCCTATCTGGTGCCCGACTTCGCCAACCCGACCGGCAACACGCTGGACAAGAAGCAGCGCGAGGCGGTGCTCGACCTTGCCGGCGAACTCGACATCGCCGTCATCGAGGACGCCGCCTATCGTGCCCTGCGCTATGACGGCGAGGCCGTGCCGCCCATCCTGGCGCTCGACTGCATCAGGTCTGGCGGCATCGACAAGGCGCGCACGCTCTATTGCGGCTCGTTCTCGAAAATCCTGTCGCCGGGCATGCGTGTCGGCTGGGTCTGCGCGCCTCGCCATGTGGTCGAAAAACTGGTGCTGATGAAGCAGGCCTCGGACCTGCACAGCCCGTCGGTCAACCAGATGGTGATGCACCGCGTCGCCGAATCCGTGTTCGACGGCCAGGTGGACAAGCTGATCGGCGCCTATCGCGAGCGCCGCGACGGGTTGCTCGGCGCGCTTGAAGCCCACATGCCCAAGGGCGTGACCTGGAGCCGCCCGGAAGGCGGCATGTTCGTCTGGGTGACGCTGCCGGAAGGCGCAGACGCCACCGAACTCCTGGCGCGATCGGTGAAGGAGGCGCGTGTCGCCTTCGTGCCCGGCAATGCCTTCTATGCCGACGGCACCGGACGCAACACGCTGCGGCTGTCCTTCACGCTGGCCGACCGCCGCGCCGTGAGCGAGGGCATTCCCCGGCTGGCGGCCGTCCTGAAGGGATAGGCCGCAACCAGACCTTCATGCCGTCTGGCTGACCAGATGCTTGAGCTTCGCGAGCCTGGCGCGGGCGAGCTTGCGGATCGGTTTTTGGAAACCTTCCTCGCCGGTTTCGACGACGAAGACCAAGGTCTTGAAGTCCAGCATGAACTCCTCGATGGCCCGCTTCGTTTGTTCGGACCTGTCCCTGAACCTTGCCAGCAACGCGTTCGCTTCCTCGATGGCACCGGCATCGGCGCCGTCGACCAGCGCTTCCAGCTTCTCAAAACAATCCAATGGCAATTCCCTCCCGCCGCGGCACCAAACTTGCGTTCAGCCGAAAAGTTCCATCCGGCCCGAAAAATTGTCGCTGGTTGTCAGCAGATGCACGCGCCCCGCGTTGACGCCTTGCCGCCGGCGCCTAAATTCGAGGCATTGCGAGGAGGAGCTTGCGAGGAGGAGCTTCATGGAAACCCAGGAATTGCATCGCGGCCGGCTCATCGACCACCTCCAGCTCGTGGTCAGGGATCTCCCCGCCAGCCGGCGTTTCTACGAGGCGCTGTTCCAGGTGCTTGGCATCCCGATCGGCGGCGCCGGCGAGGATTATTTCTGGGCCGACGAATTGTTCATCTCCAGCGCGGACAGCCGGGCCGCATTGGGCAAGCTGACCGGCCGTCATCATCTGGCTTTCCAGGCCAGGGACCACGCCATGGTCGACGCCTTCCACAAGGCCGGGCTGGCGGCCGGCGGCAAAGACAATGGCGCGCCGGGCGAACGGCCCTATCATCCCGGCTATTATGCCGCCTTCCTGCTCGACCCCGACGGCAACAACATCGAGGCCGTCCACCACGGCCCGGCCAACCGCAGCGTGGCCTCCGTGAAGATCACCTTCTAGGGTGTATCGATATTCAGGTGAGGCCGGCCTGAGCTGAATCTCAACACACCCGAGCCCGTGACGGTGTTGCAAGTTGCAGCGCCAGGGCGAGCCTGGGGTGATTCCCACGCCGCATTTTCCAGGCATTCTTGGAAATTCGAACGCCAGGGCGGGCGAATCCGGCCGGATTCTTGACCTGGGCGGCACTGGAATTGTCCTGCAGGGCAAGGGATGGCGCCGGCTCTGGACAAGAGGCGAATCGGTCCCATACGGTGCGGCTTCAGGGAAGACGCGTGCGCGGGAAAGGCCGGTTGCTCGTTGAAAAAGAACGTCTTCTCATCGCTCGATCTGCCGCCGCATCTCGACGACCGGGCGCGTTTCGCGCTCTGGCAGGACATCCATGTCGCGGAGATATGGTCGGTCGAATACGCCATCTCCGGCAATGTGCCGTTCCAGGCGGACATCGAAGCCACCGCCATCGGGCCGCTGGTGCTCGGGCGGATGGCAGGGACGATCAAGCATGCCAGCCGCAAGACACGCAACATCGCCGATGACGGGCGCGACGGCTATCTGCTGCTGGTCAATGACGGCGACACCAGGCTGAGCGGCGTGCAGACCGGCCGCGACTACAGCATCGGCAGGGGCGAGGGCGCGCTGGTCTCGGCCTCGGAGGCGCTGGAAATGACCGGCGGCGACCGCAATGTCTGGACCAATGTCGTGGTGCCCCGCGAAATCCTGGAAAACGCCTTTCCCCATGTCGACGACCGCCTGGCGCTGACCATCGGCGCCGACAATGAAGCGCTCGACATGCTCAAGCGCTATTGCGGCTTCCTCGAAGCGGGGCCGGCCTTGCTCTCGCCCGATCTTGTCGCCCACGCCACCGAGACGATCGTCGACCTGATCGGCCTGGCGACCGGCGCCAAGGGCGAGATCGCCGAGCTGGCGGGCGTGCGCGGCCTGCGCGCGGCCAGGCTGCAGGCCATCCTGCAGAAGATGCGGGACAACTTCGCAGATCCCGGCGTCTCGGCCCAGCACATCGCCCGGCAATTGCGGCTTTCCGCGCGCTATGTCCACGATCTCCTGCAGGAAACCGGCTCCAGTTTCGCCGAGCATATTCTCGAACTGCGCCTGCAGAGAGCCCATCGCATGCTGCGCGACCGGCGCAACGACCGCATGCGGGTCAGCGAGATCGCGCTCTTGAGCGGCTTTTCCGACGTCTCCTATTTCAACCGATGCTTCCGCCGCCGCTTCGGCTCGACGCCGAGCAGCGCCAGGTAGTTTCACCCGACAGCGATTCCCCCCGGCATCCCCAAATGGCGTGCGGCCGGATGGCCACACTGACCGGGAAAGCACCGCCGCGCTTTCCCTGACAATTCGAGTGCGGCCCAGCCCAAGACGCGGAACGGCGAACAATGCAACACCGGAGGCTGACAAGGCCGGCAGCGGGGCCGGACGGGTCACGTCTTCCATTACCGGATGTGGGGTCCGGAACACATTCGCACTTCGGGGGTTCAATGCATCGCTTTTCAATCATGGCCGCGTCGCTGGTCGCCACAACATCCGCCTACGCCGCAGATACCCTGCAGCCGCTGGCCGCGGAGACGGTGGTGACGCGGCATATGTCCGGCTACAGCGAACTCTATCTGGGAGGACTTCGCTATCCCGACGGCGATGACACGCTCCGCACAGCGGGCGGTGCTGCCCGTGTCAACATCCCATTTGCCCAGCGCTGGAACCTCCAGGGGGACCTGACCTACGACCGCACCTGGGATGACTTCGACGATCGGAATGGCAGCGGCGGAGCGATCCATGGCTACTATCGCGATCCCGACCGTTTCGCTGCCGGTGTTTTCGCCACCTACACAGCCTTTGACTTCGGTGGCGACTTGAACCCGAGCAGCTATTCGGTCGGCCCGGAAGTCCAGGTCTATGTCGGCAATCTGACCCTTTACGGCCAGGCCTATGTGGGCCAGCTAAACTTCGGCGATTTTCACGGCGACGAATGGGGCGTGCGCGCCGTCGCCCGCTACTTCATCCAGAAGAACCTTCGCCTGGATGGCGAGTTCCTGTTCAACAGGTTGGATGAGGGGTTCAACCTGGACGTAATCGGCGGAGCCGTGCAGGCCATGTACCGGTTCGACGCAACGCCATGGTCGCTGTTTGGGCGTTATCAATTCGAACGCACCAAGGGCGGATCATTCGGCGCGGACAAATTCGTCATCGGCCTGCGCGCCAGCTTCGGCAGCAACTCGCTGCTCGACGAGGATCGCACTGGTGCGACCATGGACACCTACCGAGCCAACGCGGTGATAAACATCAACTGAGCCCGGGTGATTGGCCTCGCGCATCATACACGCATCCAGAACTCATATTCATCTTCGGGGCTTTCACATGCATCGCTTTTCAATCTTCGCCGCGTCGTCGCTGGTCGCCGCGACCACCGCGTACGCCGCCGATACGCTGCAGCCGTTGGCCACGGAGACGGTGGTGACGCCGCGTGTTTCCGGTTACGGCGAACTCTACCTTGGCGGCCTTCGCTTCGTCGGCGACGATTACACCACCCGGGCCGGCGGGGGTGCGGTGCGCGTCAACATTCCGTTCGCCCAGCGCTGGAACCTGCAGGGCGACCTGACCTATGACCGCATATGGGGCCATTATTCCCCGCTGGACGGGACCAGCGGCACGATCCATGGCTACTACCGCGATCCCGATCGTTTTGCCGCCGGCCTCTTCGCCGCCTACACATCGTTCGGCGAAAGCGGCGTGACCGTGAACAACCATGCCGTCGGCCCGGAAGCGCAGCTCTATTTCGGCAAGCTGACCCTCTATGGCCAGGCCAGCGTCGGCCAGCTCACCATCAACGACTTTCACGGCGACCAATGGGGCCTGCGCGCCGTGGCGCGCTATTTCGTCCGCAGGAACCTTCGCCTCGATGCGGAACTCGACTTCAACCGAACCGACTATGATGGCACCAACGAGGACGTGGTCGGTGCCGCCGTCCAGGCCATGTACCGGTTCGACGAAACGCCGTGGTCGGTGTTCGGACGCTATGAATTCGAACGCAGGAAGTTCGAAACGTCCACCCAGGACACCAGGGCCAATAAGCTCGTCATCGGCCTGCGCGCCAGCTTCGGCAGCGACTCCCTCTTCGACGAGGACCGCAACGGCGCGACGATGGACACTTACCGGCCGGCATCGGTGATCAATACGAAGTGAGCCGGCGGCTCGGTCGCATGGCGCTGCCATGATCGCATCGCAATTGGCTGCATAGCTGGGCGCGATCCGGTCCCGCCGTCATTTCGGCCCAGCACCTGAAGGCAGCCCATGTCCGAGAACCATGGCGGCGACGCGCGGCCAACCGGCGGTCGGCGCACCGCCCGCTTGCTGCTGCGGCAGCCAACGGCAGCAGATCTCGATTTCGTGACGCGGCTGTTTGCCCGCCCCGAACTGGTCGCGCAGCAACCGGTCGGCGCTTTGCTGGGCGGTGTCGGGGG
>NZ_VFVR01000008.1 GCF_006442205.1 Mesorhizobium sp. B2-3-12 | reverse complement strand
AATTGAGGAATTGAGGAATTGAGGAATTGAGGAATTGAGGAATTGAGGAATTGAGGAATTGAGGAATTGAGGAATTGAGGAATTGCAGCCATCTGGTGCCGGCGTGCAATTCCTAATTTCTCCAGTTCTCCAGTTCTCCAGTTCTCCAGTTCTCCAATTCTCCAATTCCTCAATTCGGCCGGTCATCCAACCCGCGCACGCGCCTCCAGATACCGGCTGATTGCGGCATTGAGCTCGCCGCCGAGGATGAAGATCGCCGAGACGATGTAGAGAAAGACCACCGCGATCATGATCGAGGCGAGGCCGGCATAGGTCGTCACATAGGACGAGAAATGGTCGAGATAGGTGGCAAACATCGTCGAGCCGATCAGCCATGCCGCCAGCGTGAAGATGATGCCCGGCACCAGCGAGACGAAACGGCGCTTGCCGGCCGGCAGCCAGTAATGGACGGCAAACAGGCCGCCGATGATGACGGTCGAGGCAATGACGTAGCGCCACAAAGTGATCGTGCCGGTATAGGGTTTGATCCACTCGAAATGGGCTTCCGCCAGCCGCGCCAGCAACGGCGCGAACACCAGGAGCACGCTGATCGCCAGGAACCCCGCGGTCGCGATCAGCACGAAAAAGATGCTCTGCACCCGGCGATAAATGATGCCGCGCGTCTCCGTGACCCGATAGGCACGGTTGAGCGATGTGCGCAGCGCCTCAATGCCGTTCGAGGCAAAGTAGGCGGCAAGCAGCACGCCGTAGGTCAACAGGTCGGTGCGCCTGACGGTCAGCACGTTGAGCACCTCATGCGCGATCGGCTTGGCGATCTGGTCCGGCCAGGTGTCGAAGACCAGATGCACGGCCGTGTCGGCGAAGGCCTGGGCGCCGAGGAAGCTGCCCAGCGTCGTGGCGAAGATCAGGAACGGAAACAGCGCCATCAGCGAGGTGATCGCCAGATGGCTGGCCATCGCCCAGCCGTCATCGGTGTTGAAATGGCCGAGCGCGTCGTAGAGCACGCGGCGCAGGGCGACAATATTCCGCAGCAAGAACGCGCGCTCCCCTTCGATTGTCTCGACGCCGCGAATATGGGAAGGGAATGCGGCAAATGGCAACCCTTCGTCAAACCACGAATTCGCAAGCAGCAGAGTTGCGCGCCATCATCGTCACCGGTGCTTCTTCCGGCATCGGCGCCTATTGCGCCCGTGCTTTGAAGGCCGAAGGCTGGCGGGTGTTCGCGACGGCGCGCAAGCCGCAAGACATTGCCGCGCTCGAAGCGGACGGCATCGAGGCTTTTTACCTTGACTATAGCGAACCGGATTGCATCGCCGCCCTGGTGGCGGCGGTGCTCGACCGCACCGGCGGCAGGCTCGACGCACTGTTCAACAACGGTGCCTATGCGCAGGCCGGCGCCGTCGAGGATCTGTCCGTTGCGGCGCTCAAGGAGCAGTTCGAGGCCAATTTCTTCGGCTGGCACGACCTGACCCGCCGGCTGGTTCCGGTGATGCGCCGCCAGGGTTATGGCCGCCTCGTCCATTGCTCCTCGATCCTTGGTCTGGTGCCGGTGCGCTTTCGCGGCGCCTATTCGGCGTCCAAGCATGCGCTCGAAGCTCTGATGCTCTGCCAGCGCCAGGAACTGGCCGGCAGCGGCGTCCATGTTTCACTGATCGAGCCGGGGCCGGTAAAATCCAGGATCGCCAGCAACGGCCTGCCCTGGTTCATGAAAAACATCGACATCGAGAATTCCGTGCACAGCGCCGACTATGCTGCGCAACTGGAGCGGTTGCGCGCCGGCGGCAGCCAGTCGGTGCTGAAACCCGGGCCTGAGGTGGTCTACAAGGTTCTGCGCCATGCACTTCTGTCGCGGCGCCCGCGTCCGCACTATGTGGTAACAGTGCCGGCCAGGATCGGCGCTGCGCTCAAACGCATCCTGCCGGCATCGATACTCTACCGCCTGATGGCCAAACGCGCCTGAACGCGAAAACAACTGGAAACGCAAAAATGGCAACCGTCTTCAACATCCTCGCCATTCTGGTTATGGCCGCCGTGGTGATCGTGCTGGTCCGGGGCCTCATCAACATGATGCGCGGCGGTTCGGGCATCACCTCCAACAAGCTGATGCAGGCACGCGTCATGCTGCAGGCCGTGGCGCTGGTGCTGATCCTGCTGGCCGTGTATTTCACCCGCAAGTGAGGATGTCGGCAGCGGGGAGACGACGTGGTCAAGCTCAACAAGATCTACACCCGCACCGGCGATGACGGCACCACGGGCCTCGGCACCGGCGAGCGGCGGCTGAAATCCGACCTCAGGGTGGACGCCTACGGCACGGTCGACGAAGCCAATGCCTGTATCGGCCTGGCCCGGATCCACACGGCGGACGGCCATCCGGCGATCGACGCCATGCTGTCGCGCATCCAGAACGATCTTTTCGACCTCGGCGCCGATCTCGCCGTGCCCGATGACGGCAAGCCGCTCGGTTACGAGCCGCTGCGGATCACGCCGGCGCAGACCGACCGCGTCGAGAAGGACATCGACCTCCTCAACAAGGATCTGCGGCCGCTCAAATCCTTCGTGCTGAACGGCGGCACACCGGCCGCCGCCGCCCTGCATCTCGCCCGTACGGTGGCGCGGCGCGCCGAGCGGCTGATGGTCGCCCTGGCCCAGGACCCTACCGAACACGTCAACCGCGACGGGCTGAAATACATCAACCGCGTCTCGGATTTCCTGTTTGTCGCCGCCCGGGCGGTCAATGACAATGGAAATGCCGACGTGCTATGGGTGCCCGGCAAGAACCGCTGAACGAACCGGAAAGCGGGAGGGGACCAGCGACCGATGTTCATCCCGCTTTACGACACCAACAGGCTGCGCCACATCAGGCTGCAATATGTGACGATCGGCCTGATCGTCGCCAACGCCGTGGTCTATTGCGCAACAGCGCTCGGCGGCGAGAATTTTACCAACGCCGCCGTGCTCGGCCTCGGCTTCATCCCCTCCGTCGTTCACGACACGGCCGAACTCGACCCTCGCTTTGTCATCATCCCCGAGAGCCTGAGCTACCTGACCTACTCGTTCCTGCATGCCGATATTTTCCATCTCGGCGGCAACATGCTGTTCCTCTGGGTGTTCGGCGACAATGTCGAGGACGCGCTCGGCCATATCCGCTACCTGATCTTCTATCTTCTGTGCGCCGTCGCCGGAGCCGCCTTCCAGGGGCTCGTCGCCTGGGATTCGCAAGTTCCGCTGATCGGCGCCTCAGGCGCCATTGCCGGCGTGGTCGTCGCCTACCTCATTCTCTATCCCAGGGTGAAGGTGTGGGTGCTGGCCTTTGCCCGCATCCCCTTGCGCATTCCGGCCTTCATCCCGCTCATCCTGTGGGTGGCGTTCCAGGTCGTCATGTTCGCGGCCGGCGGCGAGGATCAGATCTCCTGGGCCTGCCATATCGGCGGCATCATCGCCGGCGCGGTTCTGGTGCTGGTCCTACGCAGCCGCGGCGTGCCGCTGTTTGCCCCTGCCGACGAGGACACCGTGGTTCCCACGCCGGACCAGCCGCCGGTTGCCGCTGAACCAGCCGCGTCCGAACCGTCGGCCACCACGACGCGCTGGGGCCGAGGAAACCCTTCTGGCCCAAACTGAACCGATTTGAGCCGCTTTCTGCGTATTGACGTCAAGGGTTGCCCCAACTACGGAAACGTCTCCGTCCGAGCCCAAAGGCTGTTAAGGAGCGGTCCACGATGGGCAAAGGCCAGAATTTCCATCCTGCCAGAATTCCGTCTGGCCGGAATTCAGTCAGGAATGTCGGCTTTCGACAACTCAGAGCGAGCGCAGGCTGCTATAGCGCGCCCAACTAGCGTGAAGAGGTGACAGGCAAATGAAGATCCTTGTGCCCGTGAAGCGGGTTGTGGACGCGAACGTCAAGGTGCGCGTGAAGGCCGATGGTTCGGCGGTGGAGTTGGCCAACGTCAAGATGGCGATGAACCCGTTCGACGAGATCGCGGTCGAGGAAGCGATCCGGATCAAGGAAGCCGGCAAGGCCGAAGAGATCATCGTCGTGTCGATCGGTCCGCAGCAGGCACAGGAAACCCTGCGCACCGCGCTCGCCATGGGCGCCGACCGGGCCATCCTGGTCAAGACCGATGAACAGACCGAGCCGCTGGGCGTCGCCAAGGTGCTGAAGGGCGTCGTCGACGCCGAACAGCCTGGCCTCGTCATCCTGGGCAAGCAGGCGATCGACGACGACTCGAACCAGACCGGCCAGATGCTGGCCGCGCTGCTTGGCTGGGCGCAGGGCACCTTCGCGTCCAAGGTCGTGCTCGAGGGTGACCATGCCAAGGTGACGCGCGAAGTCGACGGCGGCTTGCAGACGGTAGACTTGAAGATGCCGGTGATCGTCACCGCCGACCTTCGCCTCAACCAGCCGCGCTATGCCTCGCTGCCCAACATCATGAAGGCCAAGAAGAAGCCGCTCGACGAGAAGACGCCCGCCGACTACGGCGCCGACGTCAAGCCGCGCCTGAAGGTCATCAAGACCGAGGAGCCGAGCGGCCGCAAGGCGGGCGTCAAGGTCAAGAGCGTCGCCGAACTGGTCGACAAGCTGAAGAACGAAGCCGGCGTTTTGTAAGCGATCGGGAAAGGAACAGACATATGGCAATTCTCCTCATCGCCGAACACGACAACGCCACCCTTTCCGACCAGACCGCCAAGGCGCTGTCGGCGGCGCTCCAGATCGGCTCGGACGTGCATGTGCTGGTGGCCGGCAAGGGCGCCAAGGCCGCCGCCGACGCCGCCGCCAAGCTGAAGGGCGTCGGCAAGGTGCTGCTCGCCGACGCTGACGAACTGGCCGAGCGTCTCGCCGAGCCGACGGCGGCACTGGTCGTCTCGCTGGCCGGCGCCTACGACACCATCATCGCCCCGGCGACATCAGCCGGCAAGAACGTCGCGCCGCGCGTCGCGGCCCTGCTCGATGTCGCGCAGGTCTCCGAGATCATCGAAGTGGTGTCGCCTGACACCTTCAAGCGCCCGATCTATGCCGGCAATGCCATCCAGACCGTCCAGTCGACCGACACCAAGAAGGTGATCACCGTGCGCACGGCTTCCTTCCAGGCGGCGCCCGAGGGCGGCTCGGCCTCGGTCGAGACCGTCCAGGCGGCGGCCAATCCTGGCCTGTCCACCTTCGTCGAGAACAAGCTCTCGGAGACCGATCGTCCCGAACTGACCTCGGCCAAGATCATCATTTCGGGTGGCCGTGCACTTGGCTCTTCCGAAAAGTTCCAGGAGGTCATCCTGCCGGTCGCCGACAAGCTCGGTGCCGCGGTCGGCGCCTCGCGCGCCGCCGTCGATGCCGGCTATGCGCCGAACGACTGGCAGGTCGGCCAGACCGGCAAGGTCGTCGCTCCCGATCTCTACATCGCGGTCGGCATTTCCGGCGCCATCCAGCACCTTGCCGGCATGAAGGATTCCAAGGTCATCGTTGCCATCAACAAGGACGAGGAGGCACCAATCTTCCAGGTCGCCGACTACGGTCTCGTCGGCGATCTCTTCGTCATCCTGCCGGAGTTGCAGAAGGCGCTTTGACGCTTCCGAGCAAACCGTATTAAATTGCGAGGGGTGGGGTAGACGAAGTCGCCCCGCCCTTTTAGTTTGCACCGCACAATAAGCAGGCCACAAAAGGCTTAAAGCAATTCCAGCAGCAGTGCGCAGGGGTTTTTGCGCCGGGAATTGCAGGAAAACAAAAGAGATGGGGCGGTTCGCTTTTCCAGCGAAAAACGCTCCGGACGGGATCGGGTAATGAGCAAGATCGAGACGATCGGCATCATTGGTGCGGGCCAGATGGGCGGCGGCATCGCCCACGTCTCCGCGCTTTCGGGCTACAAGGTCCTGATCTACGATATATCACCCGACCGCATCGAGAAGGGCATTGCCACCATCAGTGGCAACATGGCCCGTCAGGTGGGGTCCGGCAAGCTCGACGAGAAGCTACGCAACCAGGCGATGGCACGCATTGCCTCCGCGCCCACGATGGCCGATCTGGCAGGCGCCGATCTGGTGATCGAGGCGGCGACCGAGGACGAGACCGTCAAGCGCAAGATCTACGCGCAGCTCTGTCCGCAGCTCAATCCCGAAGCCATACTGGCAACCAACACCTCGTCGATCTCGATCACGCGGCTCGCCGCGCAGACCGACCGGCCGGAGCGTTTCATCGGCATACATTTCATGAACCCGGTGCCGGTGATGAAGCTGGTCGAGCTGGTACGCGGCATCGCCACCGAGGATCAGACCTTCGAAGCCGCCAAGACCTATGTGAAGCAGCTCGACAAGACGATCACGGTCTCGGAGGATTTCCCGGCCTTCATCGTCAACCGCATCCTGCTGCCGATGATCAACGAGGCGATCTACACCCTCTATGAGGGGGTCGGCTCGGTGGATGCCATCGACACCGCCATGCGGCTTGGCGCCAACCATCCGATGGGGCCGCTGCAGCTTGCCGATTTCATCGGCCTCGACACCTGCCTGTCGATCATGCAGGTGCTGCATGACGGCCTGTCGGATTCGAAGTACCGTCCCTGCCCGCTGCTGGTCAAATATGTCGAGGCCGGCTGGCTTGGCCGCAAGACCGGGCGCGGCTTCTACGACTATCGCGGCGAGCACCCCGTTCCGACGCGCTGACGGGGTCTCAGCACAGGGTTCGGCGTTTCCGTCAGCCGGTGAACCGTGCTGACGTGATTGCCCCTCACGAGGCCGCGGCGAGCGGCTCAGGCGGTTCTGACCGGTCGTCGGTGATCCTGCCGTCCGGCGCCACGCAAACGCATCCGCGGCCGGCGGCCTTGGCCGCGTAGCAAGCGGTGTCGGCCCTTGCGATGATCTCGTCGGCTTCGCCGCAATCGGCATTGATCGCCGCAAGTCCGATACTGGCGCCGATCACGTGCGGCCGGCCATCCCAGGTGAAGTTCAGGCCGGCTATCGCATCGATGATGGAGCGTGCCGCGATCCGGGCGCCGGCCGTCGAGCCGGATTTCAGGATGACCGCGAATTCGTCGCCGCCCAGACGCGCGACGATGTCTTCGGGACCAAGTACGCCGCGCACGGCCTCGGCGACCCGCTTCAGCAAGGCATCTCCGGCGGCGTGGCCGCCCGTGTCGTTGACCAGCTTGAAATGGTCGAGGTCGATGAACATGAACTGATGGCCGCCGCCTGCCGTCGTGCCGTCCTTGCGCGCCTGGCCGACAAGGTCCTCCATGATGCGGATGAAGCTCGAACGATTGGCCAGCCCGGTCAGCGCGTCATGCGCGGCGGCATGGGCGAGCTGCCGCTGCAGGGCGCGCGCATCGGTGAAGTCCTGGAACACGATGACCAGGCCGCAGAATTCGCCGCGCTCGTTCACGATCGGCGACACCACCTGGCGGATGCTGCAGCGCGTGTCGTCGCGCCGGATCAGCACCGCACGGCTGTTCTGGTCGGAGGGCGCCCCGGCGCCGATCGATGTGCGCGCCACGCCTATGCGCTGCCCCGTCTCCTCGTCGACAGCCCAATAGACATGACCGAGCGTCTTGCCGAGTGCCTCGTCGCCACAAACGCCGGTCAGCTTCTCGGCCACCGGATTCATGAAGGTGACGCGGTTCGCGGCATCGGTGCAGATGACGGCGTCGCCGATCGATTGCAGCGTCACCTTCAGCCGCTCCTTCTCGTCGGCCAGCAGCGCCGCCGAGACGGTGAGCCGTTCTTCGGCCTGCTTGCGTCGGGTGATGTCGGTCAAGCTGCCGATCGCTCTGATCAGTTGCCCATCCGCGTCACGCTCGATAGCCTTGCCGCGGTCGAGGATCCAGATCCAGCGGCCATCCTTGTGGCGCATCCTGAACTCGGCCTCGAAGAATTCCGTCTCGCCCTCGAGATGGGCGCGATCGGCCTCCGCGACGGCAGCGCGGTCGTCCGGATGGATCATCGTCAGCCAGCGGTCGGGGTCGCCATCCAGCTCGCCGTCCTCGAAACCGAGCATCTTGACCCAGGTGGAGGAATAGGTGGTGCCTCCCTTGCGTATGTCGAGGTCCCAGACACCCTGACCGGCGCCGGCCAGCGCGAAATTCCAGCGCGTTTCGGCCTCGGCGATGCGTGCCTCGGCCTGCTTGCGCGCGTCGATATCCTCGATCTGCGAGACGAGATAGAGCGGGTGTCCGTTCTTCTCATCGCGAATGGCGGAGCCGGCAAGTTGGGCCCAGACGGGTGTACCGTCCTTTTTGAGATAACGCTTCTCGAAATGGAAAGCATCGACGGTGCCGGCCTTCAGGCCGGCCATCGTTTCGCGTCCGATCTCCAGATCGTCGGGATGCGTGATCTGGAAGAAGGTCAGCGCCTCTATCTCCTCGCGGCTGTAGCCGAGCATGGCGGCGAACGCGGGGTTTGTCTGCAGTATACGCCCGTCGAGGCTGACGATGGCGATGCCGATGGCCGAGTCCTCCATGACCCGGCGGAACCGCTGTTCGTTCTCGGCAACCTGCCGGCGGTCGCCGGGGATGCGCGCGATGAACAGGGCCGCGAGCATAAGCGCGCCGGCCGTCAATGCGCATGACACCTGAAGGCAGAGCTCGAGCGCCTGTGCGCCAAAGTCCAGCCTCGGCAACATGATCGAGGCCGCCGCCACGGCAAGACCGGCCACGGCCAAGGCCAGCGCCGCATGTCTGTGAGGCCTGATGAGTGCTCGTAATCTCACGATTTATGCCACCCCCGTGGGCAATCGCTTTTTCCCGTTAAAACCCTGAAGGATCGATTTTAAGGAAAGGTTGCGCCCGAGGTACCGGCGATATGGGAAACCGGCAAACAATTGCCGGCATGATTAAGGATCGGTGTGCACGGCGTATGATCCCGGGCTGGCGCTACCAGCGCACGAAAAACCGCCCGCCGAGCGCGCCTAGCAAAGCGAGTGCCGCGATGGCGATCGTGTACCAGGTGGCAACGAAAAGCGGCGAGTCGTCGAAGCAGTGCGCGGCATAGAAGGTCGCCGCCAGCCCGCCGGCGAGCAGCCCGGCGACCGTTCCGGCAAGAACCGGCCGTGTCGGCGCGCCATAGCGCAGCATCCACAGGAAGATGGCCAGCGGGCCGATGCCGATCAGCGGGATGAACCCCATGCAGATCATCATGTTGGAGCCGACCATGCGCGTGCCCCACAGCGCCTGCGGCACCATGAACAGCTCAAGAGCCACCGCAACAGCCACCAGCAGGGGCGCCGCGGCCATCCAGGCCAAGGCCCGCGCCGTCGAGGCGCCAGGCGTCGACAGGACGCGTATAAAAGCGAAGGCGCTGGCGGCGAGCACTATGGTGAAAACGAACTTTGCGAGGAAGCGCATCGTATGCGCGGCCGCCATGAAATCGGGGCGCGGACCGATGGTCATCCAGAAGACCGCGGCAGCGACCACAACGGCCATACCAGCCGCCAGCCACCAGGCCGAACGCAGCGGCATCGCCTTGCTACTGATATCGGCGTCGAGTGCCTTGATGAGATCTTCGGTTCTCATGTCACTGCCGTCCAAACCGCTTGGCTATCGCGGCAAGTCCGCGGTGCAGCGACACCCGCACCGCTGTTTCGCTGATGCCGAACTTGGCCGCCGTCTCCCCGATCGAGTGGCCCTCGACCGATATGGCCGAGACCACCGAACGCTGCGCCGGCGGCAAGGTGTCGAGCGCCCGGTGGACGTCGCGCTCGCTGACCGTCTCGGTCTCCGGCTCGGCGAAAGTCTCGGCGATGTCGTCGACATCGATCTCGATGCGCCGTCCGCGCCGCCGGAATGCGTCGATCAGCTTGAAACGGGCAATCGCATAGACCCAGGGCAACACCGGCGCGTCCTGGCGCCAGGTATGTCGTTTCACATGAATGGCCAGCAAGGTTTCCTGCACGACATCCTCGGGATCGACTCCGCCCTGCACGATCTTGCGCCGGACAAAGCCGCGGATCAGCGCGGCAATCCGGTGGAGAAAATCGGCATAGGCCTTTTCATCTCCCGCGATCGCGGCCCGCATCAGCCGGGAAAGCTCGGCCTCGTCCTTGCCGCTCACAAGAGTTCACTCCCCCGATCTTCGCGCCTCGGCACTGATTTGTTACGTGGCCGGCGAAATAATGTCCAAGCCAATCTACGGGCAAATCACGAAAGTTTGCGGGATGGGCCACGAAATTCTCTGACGGATCCTCTGGTTCCCAGATCGGGCGATGCCATCGGCCTCCGACACGCGAAACCGTGATGGAGCCAAGCACCTTTCAATCTTGACTAACCCATTCATGAATTGCTACTCGGACGCACCCGCAATGCGGGCAACCCGAGGAGTCCCTTATGAAATCCCCTTTTCTTGCCCTGGCCAGCGTAGCGGCGCTTGCAATCAGCCTCACCGCCGGTCCGGCGACGGCCGAAGATGCCGGCATTATCGTCTATAACGCCCAGCATGAAAGCCTGGCCAAGGAATGGGCTGAGGGGTTCACCAAGGAAACCGGCATCAAGGTCACCTTGCGCAATGGCGGCGACAGCGACTTCTCCAACCAGATCGTCGCGGAAAGCGCCTCCTCGCCCGCCGACGTCTTCCTGACCGAGAATTCGCCGGCCATGGCGCTGGTCGAAGCCGCGGGCCTGTTCGCGCCGGTCGATGCCGGGACGCTGGCCCAGGTTCCGCAGGACTACCAGCCGTCGAGCGGCAAGTGGGTGGGCGTGGCCGCGCGCAGCACCGTCTTTGCCTACAACAAGGACAAGTTGAAGGAAGACCAGTTGCCCAAGTCGCTGCTCGACCTTGCCGATCCGAGCTGGAAGGGCCGCTGGGCCGCCTCGCCTTCGGGCGCCGATTTCCAGGCGATCGTCAGCGCCCTGCTGCAGCTCAAGGGCGAGGCCGCCACGGCCGACTGGTTGAAGGCGATGAAGGAGAACTTCACCGCCTATAAGGGCAACAGCACCGTCATGAAGGCGGTCAATGCCGGCGAGATCGAGGGCGGTGTGATCTACCACTATTACTATTTCGGCGATCAGGCCAAGACCGGCGAGAACTCCAAGAACGTGGCGCTGCATTATTTCAAGAACCAGGATCCGGGCGCCTTCGTATCGGTCTCCGGCGGTGGCGTGCTCGCCTCGAGCAAGCACCAGAAGGAGGCCCAGGCTTTCCTGAAATGGGTGACCGCCAAGGGTGGCCAGGACGTGCTGAAGGACGGAACCTCCTTCGAATACGCGGTCGGCAAGGACGCGCAGTCCAATTCGAAGCTGGTGCCGCTGGCCGATCTGCAGGCGCCGAAGGTCGACGCCGCGACGCTGAACTCCAAGAAGGTCACCGACCTGATGACGGCAGCTGGCTTGCTTTAGTTGGCTTTCGTCCTAATAAGGACACCGACCGTGCTCCCGCGGTAATCCCGCGGGAGCGTTTTGTTTTTGAGACCTGTCGATGACGACATGCTCCCTGTCCGGCCACGATCGCGGCCGCTCGATTGCCGCTGCGGCGGCAGCAACGGCCTGGCGTCTCGCGTGATGCAGTCCGCGGTAGACTTTGCGCGCACGGACCTGTCGCCGAAAATACGCCGACGGGCACGTCGTCGGGTCGCGCCGTGGATTGTCATCGCGGCCATGTCAGTCTCTCTGCTCGCCCTGGTGCCGCTCGCCTTCATCATCTGGATCGCGGTGCAGACCGGCTGGGAGACCGTCTCGGCCCTTGTCTTCCGGCCGCGCGTCGGCGAACTCCTGGTCAACACCGGACTGCTGGTGCTGCTTTCCGTGCCCATCGCCATCCTCCTGTCGGTGACGCTGGCCTGGCTGACCGAGCGCAGCGACCTGCCCGGTGCCCGGTTCTGGTCCTGGCTCTGCGTGGCGCCGCTCGCCATTCCGGCTTTCGTGCATTCCTATGCCTGGATCACCCTGGTGCCGGGGCTGCACGGTCTGTGGGCCGGCGTACTGGTCTCCGTCATTGCTTATTTTCCTTTTCTCTATCTGCCGGTTTCGGCGGCACTTCGTCGCCTCGATCCTGCCTTGGAGGACGCCGCGGCGGCCCTTGGTCTCGGACCCTGGCGCGTGTTCTGGCGTGTCGTGTTGCCGCAGCTCAGGTTAGCGATATGCGGCGGCTCGTTGCTGGTCGGACTGCACCTGCTGGCCGAATACGGTCTCTACGTCTTCATCCGCTTCGACACCTTCACGACCGCGATCGTCGACCAGTTCCAGTCGACCTTCAACGGCCCGGCCGCCAACATGCTGGCCGGCGTGCTGGTGACATGCTGCTTCATTCTTCTCGGCCTCGAAGTGCTGGTGCGCGGCGAGGAACGTTATGCCCGCGTCGGCTCCGGCGCCGCGCGGTATCAGCGGCGGATCAGCCTCGGCCGCGCCACCCTGCCCAGCCTGCTGTTGCTTGTCGTCACCACGGTGCTGGCGCTCGGCGTTCCGTTCGTGACCATCGGACGCTGGCTCGCCGCCGGCGGAGCCGACGTCTGGCGCTTCGATGAAATCGGCCTGGCGCTAGGCCAGACGCTGTTCCTGTCACTCGCCGGTGCGCTGCTTGCCACCGTCGCGGCGATGCCGATGGCCTGGATATCGATCCGCGCGCCCGGACCGTTGCAGCGCCTGCTCGAGGGCTGCAACTATATCGTCGGCTCGCTGCCGGGTGTCGTCATCGCGCTGGCACTGGTCACCATCACCGTGCGCATCGCGCTGCCGCTCTACCAGACCCTGTTCACCATCCTTGTCGCTTATGCGCTGATGTTCCTGCCGCGTGCTCTGGTCAGCCTGCGCGCGTCCATCGCCCAGGCACCGGTCGAACTCGAACGCGCCGCGTCGAGCCTCGGCCGGCATCCCCTCAACGCGCTGTGGTCAACGACAATCCGCCTCTCGGCGCCGGGCGCGGCGGCCGGCATGGCGCTGGTGGCGCTGGGCATCATGAACGAATTGACCGCGACCCAGATGCTGGCGCCGAACGGCACCCGCACGCTGGCCATGGCATTCTGGTCCTACAGCGGCGAGATCGATTATGCCTCGGCGGCCCCTTACGCCTTCATCATGGTGGCGATGTCGCTGCCCCTGACCTGGCTGCTCTATGTCCAGTCGAAGCGGATGGCCGGACGATGAGCTTTTTGGAACTCGGCAATCTGCACAAGCATTATGGCCCGGTCGCGGCCCTTGCCGGCGTTGACCTGAACGTCGCCAGCGGCAGCCGCACGGCCATCGTTGGACCTTCCGGCTGCGGCAAGACGACCTTGCTGCGGCTGATCGCCGGCTTCGAGGCGCCGGACCAGGGCCGCATCGTGCTCGACGGGCAGGTGCTGGCCAATGGCGGCGCCGCCGTCCCGGCGCATCGCCGCGGCATCGGCGTGGTGGCGCAGGACGGCGCCCTGTTCCCGCATCTGACCATCTCGGACAATATCGGCTTCGGCATGGGACGGAACGACGACAAGCGCGCCGAGCGCATCGTCGAACTCGCCTATATCGTGGGCCTGGACAAGGCGATCCTAAAACGTCGTCCGCACGAACTGTCCGGCGGCCAGCAGCAGCGCGTGGCGCTGGCCCGCGCCATGGCGATGAAGCCCAGGCTGATGCTGCTCGACGAGCCGTTCTCGGCACTCGACACCGGCCTGCGCGCCTCGATGCGCAAGGCGGTGGCCGAACTTCTGGAGGCGGCCGGCATCACCACCATCCTGGTCACGCACGACCAGGCGGAGGCATTGTCCTTCGCCAGCCAGGTGGCGGTGATGCGCGATGGAAGATTTTCCCAGGTCGGCACGCCGCGCGAACTTTATCTCAAGCCAAAGGACAGGATGATCGCCGAATTCCTCGGCGATGCCATCATCCTGCCGGCGAGCATTTCGGGCGGCTTCGCCAACTCGCCGCTCGGCCGCATCGCCGTCGACACGGCCGACAGCCGCGATATCGCCCGCATCATGCTGCGGCCGGAGCAGATCGGGCTCAAACGCACTTCGCGCGAGGGCATGTCCGGCACGCCCGACATGTTGTTCGGCGAGGTGACGGAATGCGAATTCGCCGGCTCGACATGCACGATCGCGGTGCGGCTTCTGAACAATGCCGATCCGCCGGACGCCGCCGCGATCGGCGGCACGCCGCTGATCCTGCGCAAATCCGGCATGGACGCGCCGGCGGTCGGCGAGATCGTGCGGCTGACCGTGTCGGGCAAGGCGCACGTCTTCGCCTGAAGATCTGACGGTGCCGCACCCGGGCTGCGATGGCGAGACGCGTTTTTCGGATTCGGCCGCGTAGAGCGGCCACTGCTCAACGAGGCTAGCTAGAAAATCAAAGCGCCGGCTCGGGCACTGAAGTCTTGAACACATCGAGACGGGTACCCGTCTCCGACGAGAAGAAGTGCATGTCGTCTGGCGAGATCTTCAGGCCGACGGTGCTGCCCGGCTCGGGGTGCATGGCCTCCGAGGTCATCACCGAGAACGGCGCGCCGTCGAGGTCGACATAGATCACCCGCCCCGCGCCCAGTTCCTCGACCAGATCGACAGAGGCATCGAGCGCGCCCGGCGTTCCCGGCGCCACCAGCCGGACGGCTTCCGGCCTGATGCCCATCGCAACCTTGGTGCCGACCGGCAGGCCGGCGCGAGCCATCGCCAGGCGCCGGCTGCCGCCGAGCAGCGACAGCCCGTCGAGTTCGACAGTGCCTTCAAGGATGTTCATCGCCGGCGCGCCGACGAAGGTGGCGACGAAGCGGCTGGCCGGGCGGGTGTAGATCTCACCTGGCGTGCCGACCTGCTCGACGCGTCCGCCATTCATCACCACCAGCCGGTCGGCGAGCGTCATCGCCTCGACCTGGTCGTGGGTGACGAAGACGGAGGTGGCGTTCAGCCGGCGGTGCAGCTTGCGGATCTCCGAGCGCATCTGCACGCGCAGCTTGGCGTCGAGATTGGAAAGCGGCTCGTCGAACAGGAAGACTTTCGGCTCGCGGATCATGGCGCGGCCCATGGCGACGCGCTGCCGCTGGCCACCGGAAAGCGCCATCGGCTTGCGGTCGAGCAAATGCTCGAGTTCCAGCGTGCGGGCCACCGCCTGGATGCGCTGGTTGCGCTCCGCCGAGGGAACGCCTGATACCTTCAGTGAATAGCCGATGTTCTGCGCCACGCTCATATGCGGATAGAGCGCGTAGTTCTGGAACACCATGGCGCAGCCGCGCTCGCGCGGCTCGAGCTTGTTGACGACGGTGCCGTCGATGGCGATCGTGCCGTCGGAAATCTCCTCCAGCCCGGCGATCATGCGCAGCAAGGTGGACTTGCCGCAGCCGGACGGCCCCAGGATGACGACGAATTCGCCAGAGGCGAAGTCGAGATCGACGCCATGCACGACCTGCGTCTTGGCGTAGTTCTTCTTGACGCCGCGTATTGTGATGGAGGCCATTTTTCTGTCTCCCTGCTATTTCTCGGTGGCGATCAGGCCGCGCACGAACCAGCGCTGCATCAAGACCACGACAATCATCGGCGGCACCATGATGATGAGCGTTCCGGCCATGGCAATGTGCCATTCCGGGGCGCCACCGACATTGGGGATCAGTTGCTTGAGCTCGGTCACCGCCATCGCATGCGACTGGTCGGTGGTGATCAGCAGCGGCCACAGATATTGATTCCAGGCCCACAGGAACATGATGGTTCCGAGCGCGGCCATGTTGTTGCGCGACAGCGGCAGCAGCACGTCGATGAAGAACCGCAGCGGGCCGGCACCGTCCATGCGCGCGGCCTCGGTCAATTCGTCCGGCACGGTCAGGAAGAACTGGCGATAGAGGAAGGTTCCGGTGGCGGTGGCGACAAGCGGCAGGATCAGGCCGCTATAGGAATTGAGCAGCCCCAGGCTCATCGAGACCCGCACCCCCGATACTTTCTCGATCAGCCAGGAAAGCCCGGTCAGGTCCAGAATCGTCTGATAGGGCTCGAGCACGTTGGCAACCACCGCGTAGGTCGGCACGATGCGCACTTCGAGCGGCAGCATCAGGGTGATGAAGATCAGCCAGAAGATCAGCATGCGGCCAGGATAGCGGAAGTACACGAGCGAGAAGGCAGTGAGCGCCGAGATGATCACTTTCCCCGCCGCGACGCCGAACGCCATGATGAAGCTGTTGAGCAGCTTGGGACCGAGATCGGCCGTCACCCAGGCCGTCTTGATGTTGACCCAGAAGTCACTGCCCGGCAACAGCGACATCGGCACATCGTTGACGTCCTTGAGATTGTGCGACGCGGCGATCGCCACGATGGCGAAGGGCGCGACACAGAAAACGAAGCCGGCGAACAGGATCAGATGGGTGAAGAAGTTGAGGAACGGGGTGCGCTCGACCATGTCAATATCACCTGTAATGCACGCGCCGCTCGATGAAGCGGAACTGGACGATGGTGAGGGCGACGATGAGTACCATCAGGATGATGCTCTGTGCGGCCGCGCCCGAATAGTCGAGGCCTTTGAACCCGTCGGAGTAGATCTTGTACACCATCAGATTGGTCGCATTCGCGGGTCCGCCTGATGTCATGATGTCGACGATGCCGAAGGAGTCCTGGAAGCTCTCGGTGATGTTGATGACGAGCAGGAAGAAGATCGTCGGCGTGATCAGCGGGAACTGGATATCCCAGAACCGCCTGAGGACACCGGAGCCGTCCATCGCCGCCGCCTCCATCAATGAGCGCGGGATGGCCTGGAAGGCGGCGAGGAAGAAGATGAAGTTGTAGCCGACATATTTCCAGGAAAAGGCAACGATGATCGAGGCCATTGCATCTGCGCCGTCGAGGCCTGGATCCCAGAAGCCGGGCCAGACCCGGTTGACGACGGCCATGAAGCCGGCTTCCGGCGCCAGGATAAAACGAAACGCCAGCGCCAGCGCCGGAGCGGCGATGCCATAAGGCCAGATAAGCACCACGCGATACAGCCACGAGCCGGCAAGCTGCCGATCGGTCAGGGCGGCTAGCACCAGAGCGATGACCATCGCCAGGCCGGTGCTGATGGCCGCGAAAATCAGGCTGGCGGTGATCGAGTTCCAGTAGTCGGCGTTGGACAGGATCGAGCGGAAATTGTCGAGACCGACCCAGATGTTGCCGCCACCCCAGGGTTGCTGCAGCGTCAGCGACCAGTACACCGCCTGGCCGGCCGGCCAGTAGAAGAAGGTGAAGATCAGCAACAACTGCGGCACCGCGAACAAGATACCGATCGTCGATCTGCTGAAGGTAACGCGTTTTTCCATCGGTCCGCCGAGGCCGCGGAACGGCCAGCCTAGAGCAAGATGAGATTAATACATGAAACGGCCGCCCGTCGAATCTCGCCGGGCGGCCTCGGTATAAGCTTCGCGATCAGGGCAGCGTCTTGCCCGGATAGGTCTGCTGGAAGCGGTCGAGGATGGCGTCGCCATTCTTGACCAGCGTGTCGAGGCCTTCCTGGACGCTGACCTTGTTGGCGAAGATCGCCTGCATCTGCGTGCCGAACTCGGCGCGGATCTGGGTGAAGTTGCCCAGACGCACGCCGCGGGTGATTTCGGTCGGCTCGGATGCGGTCAGGCTGGCGATCGCGGTTTCGCGGCCCTTATAGGGAGCCTTGTCGTAGAAACCCTGGGACTTCAGGTATTCGAAGCCCGACTTGGTGACCGGGATGTAACCGGTGTTGGTCGACCAGAACAGGGCGGTCTTGGGGTCGTGGATGAAGTTGAGGAACGCGGCCGCGCCCTTGTATTCGGCGTCCGACTTGCCGGAGAGCACCCACAGGGAAGCGCCACCGACCAGCGAGTTCTTACGCTCGGTTCCGGCATAGACCGGAAGTTCGGCGACATCCCAGTTCATCCCTTCCTTCTGCGTCTTGCCAACCGTGCCGTGATCGCCGACCGAGGTCATGATCACCTGGCAGGTGCCGGTCGCGAAGGCCTGGACCATGTCCTGGCCGAGATCCTTGGACTTGATCTTGATCAGGCCGGCGTCATACCACTTCTTGAGATCGGTGACGTACTGGACGAATTTGGTCTTGTTGACTTCCAGACGCGCGTCGAGGCCGTCATAGCCGTTGTTCTTGGTCGCGATCGGCTGGTTGTGGATGGCCGAGAACTGCTCCATGATCTGCCAGCTTTCGTTGGCGGAGATGTTGATCGCCATCGGGCACTCGTAGCCGGCGTCCTTCAACGCCTTGAGGTCGGCGCCGACATCTTCCCAGGTCTTCGGCGCCTCGGTCTTGCCGATCTTGGCGAAGGCGTCCTTGTTCCAGTACATCAGCGGGGTCGAGGAATTGAACGGGAAGGACAGCATCTCGCCCTTCGAGGTCGCGTAGTAACGGGCAATGCCGGGGAAATAGTCGGCGTAGTCGATCTTGTAGCCGTTTTCTTCCATCAGCTTGTCGGCGGGCTTGTAGGCGCCCGACAGCATCATTGTGGCGGTGCCGACGTCATAGACCTGAACGACGGCGGGCTGCTTGCCGGCGCGGAAGGCGGCGATGGTGTTCTGTAGCGTGGCGTCGTAATTGCCCTGGCTGGTGCAAACGACTTCATAGTCCATCTGCGAGGCGTTGAAGTTCTTGCACAGCGTGTCGACGACGCGGGCGAGGTCGCCCGAAAGGCCGAACCAGAAATCGAATTTTACCGGCTCCGCGAAGGCAGGAATCGCCAGCGCGGTGCTGAGCGCGCCTGCGGCAAGGGCAGCGAGGCCCCGCTTGATGATCGTCATGGTTTCTTCCCTCTTGAATGACTGTTGACAAGGGTCTTGCGCAAGTCCTTGCCCGCTCTCTTAGAGAAGGTATGTGACAGTTCTGTTGTGGCCTCCCGGGCCTTCTGCCAGTTGGTCTTTCCTCCCCCTCGGCGGTGGCCCCGGCATGAAAACGTCACGCCGGCGCCTTAGCTAGCTAGGGCGGCTGTCAAGGACGTAAAGGTCGTCATGGTTATCCGGCTAAAGAACGATGAAACGCTGATGCGGCAGCCGACGCACATGCCCATCGCCGATAGGCAGGCGATGCGCGGCGGCCCTCGCGACTGCGCCATATATCCGCGGCACGGGTCTCACGCGCCGCCTCGCGGCCAGCCCCTCCCGGCACTCAAAGCCAGCGGCCATTCTGCCCCAGGAGGGCACGCTGTGGTTGCAGGCGGCTTTATCGATCCTCAACGGCCAAGCCTTAATCAGTCATATTTCCTTTTTTATTTCCTGTGGGCTAGGGGGAAATAAGGTGTTGACGGTCTATAATTGCATCGTGAACCAGCACGACTTGAGACTGGTCGTACTCGCCGCGCTGATTTGCGGGATTTCCTGTTTTTCCGCTGTGAACCTGCTTCACCACATCAGCCGCTCGACGGACCGCCACCGGTTGGTCTGGCTGATGATATCGGCGACGTCGACCGGGTTCGGAATCTGGGCCACGCATTTCATCGCCATGCTTGCCTTCACGCCGGGCATCCCCAGCGCCTACGATCCGGGGCTTTCCGTGCTCTCGCTCGCCGCCTCGGTCGCACTGACGGCGGCTGGCATGTGGATCGCCACCTTGCGGGACGAGATCGATTACCATCTCGTCGGCGGCGCCGTTCTGGGTGGCGGCATCGCAGCCATGCACTATGTCGGCATGGCGGCGTTCGAGGTCCAGGGCCGGATCGAATGGAACCTGCTGCTTGTCGCCGTGTCCTTGCTGGCCGGCGCGACGCTTGCGGCAATGGCGCTGCACGTCGTTCTGCGCCGCCCCTCCCTGTCGGCCACATCGGCCGGCGCCGTATTGCTGACACTGGCGATCTGCACCTTGCATTTCATCGGCATGGGTGCGGTCTCGATCTATCCCGATTCCTCTATCGTCATATCCGAATACACGATCGAGCCGACGTCGCAGGCTTTCGCGGCCGCGGCCGCCACGCTGGTGATCCTGGTGCTGTCGGCATCGGCGCTGTGGATCGATCTGCGCTTCCGGCGCCAGAAACTCGAGGTCGACCGCATGCACGGCCTGGCCAATGCGGCCGTGGAAGGCCTGATCGTCTGCGACGGCAGCCGCATCGTCAGCGCCAATGACAGCATGGGCAAGCTGACCGGCACGCCGGCAACGACGCTGAACGGTATGGAACTGGGCGAACTTTTCGACGAACGCGCCGCATTCGACGCGACCAGTCTGGAGGGCCAGCCGCGGGAGGCGGAGCTGAGGGGCCGCGATGGGACCAGAATTCCCGTCGAATTGATCGCCAGGAGCATCGACTATTGCGGCAAGCCGCACAACGTCATCGCCGTGCGCGACATACGCGAACGCAGGAAGGCCGAAGAGGAAATCCTTCGCCTTGCCCATTTCGATCCGCTGACGGGCCTTGCCAATCGCCGCTCCTTCTCCAGCCGTCTCGAAGCCGAAATCGCCTCCATGAACCGTGTCGCGACCAACGACGCGAGCGCCAAAGGCCGGCATCTTGCGCTTCTGCTGCTCGACCTCGACCGCTTCAAGGAGGTGAACGACCTCTACGGCCACGGCGCGGGCGATGCCATGTTGCAGAAGGTGGCAAGCTGCGCGTCCGGTGTTTTGCGCCACGGTCAGATGCTTGCACGCCTGGGCGGCGACGAATTCGCCATCATCGCCCCCAACCTCCCGGACCCGCAGGCGGCGGGCCGCATCGCCAATGCGGTGCTTGCCGCCATGCGCGAGGAAAACCGGGCAGCTGTCGGCGGCGGTCTGGTCTCGGCCAGCATCGGCATCGCGGTCTATCCGCTCGATGCCGAGGACCAGACGAGCCTGATCAGCCATGCCGATACGGCACTCTACCGGGCCAAGACCGAAGGCAGGGACACCTATCGCTATTTCGAGGCCTCGATGGGCGCCGAGGCCCGCGACAAGCGCGTGATGGAACATGAATTGCGCCAGGCCGTCGTGCGCGGTGAATTCTACCTCGTCTACCAGCCGCAGAAGGAGATCAGCAGCGGCAGGATGGTTGGCTTCGAGGCCCTGATCCGCTGGCGCCATCCTGAGCGCGGCGAGGTTTCCCCGGCCATTTTCATCCCGGTGGCCGAGGACAGCGGTGCGATCGGCCAGATCGGCGATTGGGTGCTCGAAGCGGCCTGCGAGGAAGCCGCGCGCTGGGAAAACCCGCTGACGGTCGCTGTCAACGTCTCCGCGGTCCAGCTCCACAATCCCAATTTCAGCCGCAAGGTCCACGAGACCTTGATGAAGACGGGCCTTGCCCCGACCAGACTGGAACTCGAGATCACCGAGACCGCGCTGGTGAAGGACATGCCGCGTGCGCTGGCAACCTTGCGCCAGGTCAAGTCGCTCGGCGTGCGCGTGGCCATGGATGATTTCGGGACCGGCTATTCCTCCCTCTCCAACCTGCGCGCCTTTCCCTTCGACAAGATCAAGATCGACGCCTCCTTCATCAAGGCGGTCGACACGAACGGCCAGGTCGCGGCGATCGTGCGCGCGGTGCTTGGGCTGGGGCGCGGCCTTGGCCTGCCGGTCCTGGCCGAAGGCGTCGAGACGCTTGGCGAGTTGAAGTTCCTGGACGCCGAGGCTTGTGAGATCGGCCAGGGCTACTATCTCGGCAAGCCGGCGCCGATCGAGGCGTTCGACGACCTGACCGGCCACGGCAAGCGCACTCCGGTGCCTGTTGGCCGTCAGGATGGCGGCCTCGTGCTGCTCAACCCAAAGGTGCGCTCGGCCTAGCCTGGGGAAAGCGCTACGCGCTTTTCCATTTGCGTGTCCTGCATTTGCTTGGGTTTACGATCCGAGCGCCGTCTCGACCAGCCGCTTGGCGTCCGGCCCCGACCATTCGGCCGGGCCGTTCATATGGGCGATCAGGCAGCCCTCGCCGTCGATGAGCATGGTGACGGGCAGGCCGAGCGCCAGCCCGCGCGTCTTGAGCTCGTTGAACAGCGTCATCGTCGAATCCCGGTAGTAGCCGAGCGTATGCACACCGGTATCGGCGAGAAACTTCTTCGGCTTCACGTCGTCGCCGGCATCGACATTGACGGCGACGACCTGAAAGGCGTCGCTGCCTTTCTCCTTCTGCAGCGCATCGAGCGCCGGCATTTCGGCACGGCATGGCGCGCACCATGTCGCCCAGAGATTGAGCAGCACCGTCTTGCCGGCATGATCGGCGATCGTCATCGGCTTGCCGTCCGGACCGTTGAAGGCAAGGCTTCGCATCGACTGCGGCGGGTCGGCCGGCAAAAGCGCCGCGACCTCACCGGTGGCCGCGGCCGCGACCTTTTTGGCGCGCTCGCTCTTGGCGGTGCAGGCGACATCGTCCTTGCTCTCGCCGGCGGCCGCCTGGGCCGGTGCGTTGTTGCCAGACCGGCTCTCGCTGACATATACCGCGACCGCGCCGGCCAGCGCTCCCGCCACCAAAGCGGCGAGGATCAGGCGCGGGGCCGGGAAAAATCTGTTTCCGTCTGCCATTTTCTCAAAACTGCTCCGAAGCACGGGTTATAGCCATGAGCGACAAGAAGACCAGCAACCAGATGTGGGGCGGACGATTTGCCTCGGGTCCGGCCGCGATCATGGAAGCCATCAACGCGTCGATCTCGTTCGACCGCAAACTCTATGCCCAGGACATAAGAGGCTCGATCGCCCATAGCGAGATGCTGGCGCAAACGGGCATTATTTCGGCGGCCGATCAAGAAAAAATCGCGCACGGGCTGAACACGATCCTGAAAGAGATCGAAGCCGGCAGCTTCGAGTTTTCGACGAAGCTGGAAGACATCCACATGAATGTCGAGGCCCGCCTCGCCGACCTGATCGGTCCTTCTGCCGGCCGGCTTCACACCGCCCGCTCGCGCAACGACCAGGTGGCTGTCGATCTGAGGCTCTGGGTCAAGGACGAGTGCTTTCGCGTCGCCGAAGCCCTGAAAGGGCTGATCCAGGCCCTGCTGGAACGGGCCGAGGAACATGCGGCGACCGTGATGCCGGGCTTCACCCATATGCAGGCGGCGCAGCCGGTAACTTTCGGCCATCATTGCATGGCCTATGTCGAGATGTTTTCGCGCGACCTCTCGCGCGTCCGGGACGCCATCGAACGGATGGACGAGAGCCCGCTGGGTGCTGCCGCCCTCGCCGGCACCAGCTTCCCGATCGACCGTCATGCGACCGCCAAGGCGCTTGGCTTCCGCGAGCCGATGCGCAATTCGCTGGACAGCGTCTCCGACCGCGATTTCGCGCTGGAATTCCTCGCCATGGCCGCGATCTGCGCCACGCACCTGTCGCGGCTGGCCGAGGAAATCATCATCTGGTCGACGCCGCAATTCGGCTTCATCAGGCTGTCGGATAGTTTTTCCACCGGCTCCTCGATCATGCCGCAGAAGAAGAACCCGGACGCCGCCGAACTGGTGCGCGGCAAGACCGGCCGCGTCAACGGCCATCTGGTCGGCCTGCTGACGGTGATGAAGGGCATGCCTTTGACCTATGGCAAGGATATGCAGGAAGACAAGGAATCGGTCTTCGACGCCGCCGAGACGCTCGACCTGATGCTGGCCGCGACGACCGGCATGGTCTCGGACATGACGGTCAATGCGGCGGCGATGAAGAAGGCCGCCGGCTCCGGCCACGCCACCGCCACCGACCTCGCCGATTGGCTGGTGCGCACGCTCGGCCTGCCGTTCCGCGAGGCGCATCATGTCACCGGCCGCGCGGTGGCGCTGGCCGAAGACAAGAGGGTGAGCCTGGAGAAGCTTTCGCTGGAGGATCTCCAATCGATCAACCCCGGCATCACACCAGACATTTTCTCGGTGCTGGCGGTGCAGAATTCGGTCAAGAGCCGCACAAGCTTCGGCGGCACCGCGCCGTCGGAAGTGAGGAAGCAGATTCGCGCCTGGAAAAAGCGTATCGCCAAGGCGTAATGCCGGATATTACGACAAGCAATATCTGGATATTGCGACCAGCAATTCCGGGGTGCAATACGCCGAGAACTCGGCTAAAAGCGGCGGCTGGCAAAAGTTTCGGACGGATGGATCGATGACCGGAAGCAGGATTTTGGTGACGCTGACGCTTCTGGCTGCGATGGCCGCTGTGACCGCCTGCGGCCGCAAGGCTGGTCTCGACACCCCCTACGAGGCTGCCGTCCAAGCGCGCAAGGACGCCGAAAAGGCCCACCAGCCGGTGCCGCCGGAACCGGAAAAACCGGTCGTGGACAAGAAGTTCATCCTCGACCCGCTGATCTAGCGCCCGCCAACTTCCGGAACCACTCTCGTGAACCATTTCGACTACCGCGACGGCGTGCTGCATGCCGAGGACGTGGCAATCCCTGATATCGCCGCGCAGGTCGGCACGCCGTTCTACTGCTATTCGACGGCGACCCTGACCAGGCACTACCGTGTCTTCACCAAGGCCTTTGCCGGTCTCGACACGCTGGTCTGCTACGCCATGAAGGCCAATTCCAACCAGGCGGTGCTGCGCACCCTGGCCAAGCTTGGCGCCGGCGCCGACGTGGTCTCGGAAGGCGAATTGCGCCGGGCACTGGCCGCCGGCGTCCCAGCCGGCAAGATCCTGTTCTCGGGTGTCGGCAAGACGGCGCGCGAAATGGACTTCGCGCTCGAGGCCGGCATCCTCTGCTTCAACGTCGAATCCGAGCCGGAACTCGAACTCCTGTCGGCCCGCGCCTCGACGCTCGGCAAGGTGGCGCCGGTGTCGCTGCGCATCAATCCCGATGTCGACGCCAGGACCCACAAGAAGATCTCAACCGGCAAGGCCGAGAACAAGTTCGGCATTCCGTGGCAGCGGGCGCGCCAGGTCTATGCCCGTGCGGCAACGCTCCCGGGTATCAAGGTCACCGGCATCGACACCCATATCGGCAGCCAGATCACGGAACTGCAGCCTTTCGACGACGCTTTTGCCTTGCTGGTCGACCTGGTCGGTGCGTTGCGCGCCGACGGCCATGCCATCGACCATGTCGATCTCGGCGGCGGCCTCGGTATACCCTACCGCGTCGACAACAACCCGCCCCCCTTGCCCGACGCCTATGCGCAGATCGTGCGCAAGCATGTCACCAAGCTGGGTATGAAGGTGATGTTCGAGCCGGGCCGGCTGATCGTCGGCAATGCCGGCATCCTGGTCTCGGAAGTCATTTTCGTGAAGGAGGGCGACGCCAAGAACTTCCTCGTCGTCGACGCCGCCATGAACGACCTGATCCGGCCGACGCTCTACGATGCCTTCCACGAGATCAGGCCGGTCGTCCAGCCACCGGCCGACACGCCGCGCATGATGGTCGATGTGGTCGGCCAGGTCTGCGAGACCGGGGACTATCTCGGCCTCGACCGCGACCTGCCGAGACTGAAGGCCGGCGATCTCGTCGCCGTTTCCACCGCCGGTGCCTATGGCGCGGTCCAGGCCGGCACCTACAACACCCGCCTGCTGGTACCCGAGGTGCTGGTCGACGGCGACCGTTTCCATATCGTGCGTCCGCGGCTGACCTATGACGATTTGATCGGGCTGGATTCGATGCCAGACTGGCTGGCATAAGCCGGTATCTCTACACGAGGAGAAAGTCATGCCGCAGAGCAGCCCGGTCACACGCGAGATCATTGCCGCGATGGAACCGCGCATCCGCCCCTATATCAGGCACACGCCGGTGCTGCGCGTCGACATGGCCGATTTCGACCGCCCGCCTCTGGCGGTCGATCTCAAGCTCGAATGCCTGCAGCATTCCGGCTCGTTCAAGGCGCGCGGCGCCTTCACCAATCTCCTGGAGCGGCCGGTTCCCGAGGCCGGCGTCGTCGCCGCGTCTGGCGGCAATCATGGCGCCGCCGTCGCCTATGCCGCCATGCGGCTTGGCCATAAGGCGACCATCTTCGTTCCTGAAGTGAGCCCGCAGGCCAAGCTGGACCGCATTCGCGGCTATGGCGCCGACCTCGTCGTCGGCGGCGCCCGCTATGCCGAGGCGCTGGCCGCCAGCGAGCGTTTCGCCGAGGAAACCGGAGCCTTGCAGATCCACGCCTTCAACCAGCAGGAAACGCTGGTCGGCCAGGGCACGCTTGGGCTCGAGATCGAGAACGACCTGCCTGAGATCGACACGCTGCTGGTCGCCGTCGGCGGCGGCGGCCTGATCGGCGGCATCGCCGCCTGGTATGCGGGCCGCATCCGCATCGTCGCCATCGAACCCGAGGGCGCGCCGACGCTTCATCGCGCCTTCGAGGCCGGCCATCCTGTCGACGCGCCGGCCGAAGGCATCGCCGCCGATTCGCTGGCGCCAAAGCGCGTCGGCGAAATGATGTTCCCGATCGCCGAGGCCTTCGTGGAACGCTCCATCCTGGTCAGCGACGACGACATCATCGCCGCCCAGAAGGCGCTCTGGAACCGCGTGCGCATCATCTCGGAGCCGGGTGGTGCCGCGGCCTTCGCCGCGATCCTGTCCGGCCGCTACGCGCCGGCGCCGGGCGAACGGGTGGCCGTTCTGGTCTGCGGCGCCAACGCAAACCCCGCCAATTTCTGATCGCAACCATTGCGGCCGGCTTCACGTTTTTTCAAACCGCCTCGCCTTTGCCGTGTTTGCTGGTATTCTTCGAGTCGCGGGGCTTGGGCTATCCTGCCCGCCCTACGGCATGATCCCGAAAAATGGTATCCCGTTTTCGGGAACGGATCATGCCCAGAAAAGATAGAGCCCCATCCTAGGGTTTCGGGATGGAACCGGCTTTGGGAAGGGCCGATGACGCAACGACCCATCTTCAGCAACGACCGCGGCCTGGCCGGACGCCTTGCCTTGAGCCGGCTGGCGACGCGGGTCTCGATGACGGTCGAGCGTGGCTGGCCGCTGCTGCTCCCGCTCATCATTGTCGTCGCCCTCTTCCTCAGCGCCTCCTGGTTCGGCATTTTCCCCCGGCTGCCGGATGTCGTGCGCATCGGCCTTCTCGCCCTGTTCGGCCTCGCAGGGCTGGCCACGCTCTATCCGCTGCGCTTTTTCCGCATGCCTGCCGCGGCCGAGATCGATCGCCGCATCGAGGCCGCCAACAAACTGCTGCACAGCCCCGTACAGGTGCAGGGCGACCGGCCCAGCGGCCAGGAAAGCAGTTTCTCGCAGGCGCTCTGGCGCGAGCATCAGAAGCGCATGGCTGGAAAGCTCGACAGTCTCGGCGCCGACCTGCCGCGCACGCGCGTGCCGGAGCGCGACCCCTGGGGACTGCGCGCCGTGGCGGCGCTGCTGCTCGTCACCGCCTTCGCCTTCTCCTTCGGACCGACCGGTGGCCGGCTGAGCGACGGGTTCAGCGCGCACGACAGGCTCGACATCCTGCCGCCGCGCATCGACGCCTGGGTGACGCCGCCGGCCTATACCGGCAAACCGCCGGTTTTCCTGACCGCCGATGCCAACCAGGCGACGCCGACCTTCACCATTCCGGAAGGCAGCGATGTGTCGCTACGCGTGACCGGTGGATCGGGGGAAGAAACGCTTTCCTATGCAGACAAGGACGGCAACGCACGCGCCATCGACCCGTCCGTCCCGCAAGCCGCCGCCACGGCCAAGCCGGCCGCAAGCCCGACACCGTCCAATGTGCGCCAATTCACCGGCAAGCTGACTGGCGACGGCACGCTGACGCTGAAATCGGGCGACGATCAGCTTGGCCGCTGGGCCTTCGCCGTGCTGCCGGACAAGCCCCCGCAAATCCGCTTCGTCGGCGAGCCCAAGCGCGCCGCCAACGGCGCCTTCGAGCTCAACTACCAGATCGACGACGACTACGGCGCCGCCACCGCCAAGGCGGTCTTCGCGCTGGCCGATCCGCAGGCGCCAGGTGCTCATCCGCTCTATGGCCCGCCCGAGATGCCGCTGTCGCTGCCGCGCCGTGGCGGCAAGTCGAACGCCGCCAAGACCACCAAGGACCTGACCGAGCATGTCTGGGCCGGCAGCAGCATCAAGCTGACGCTCGTCGCCACCGACGACGCCGGACACACCGCGTCCAGCGAGACCAAGACGCTCGTAATGCCCGAGCGCCCGTTCGCCAACCCGCTGGCGCGCGCGGTGATCGAACAGCGCCGCCTGCTGGCGCTCGACGCCAACGCCAAGCCGCGCGTGCTCGACCTGATGGATGCCATCACGCTGCGGCCGGAAGATACGTTCGACAATATGTCCCATTATCTCGCCATCATGAGCGCGATGAGCCGGCTGAAACTGGCCGGGAATGACGATCAGTTGCGCGGCGAGGTGGCCTATCTCTGGGAAATCGCGCTCGGCATCGAGGAGGGCAACCTGTCGGCGGCCGAAAAGCGGCTGCGCCAGGCGCAGCAGGCGCTGCAGGATGCCATCAAGAACGGCGCCAGCGACGCCGAGATCGAGAAGGCGATGAAGGAACTGCGCGAGGCGATGAACCAGTTCCTGCAGGAATTCGCCGAACGCGCCAAGCAGAACCCGAATGCACCACAGATGCAGCAGAATGGCCAGGAACTGCGCCAGAGCGACATCGACCGCATGATGGACCAGATCGAGAACCTGGCGAAATCGGGCGATCGCGACAAGGCCCAGCAATTGCTGTCGCAACTGCAAGACATGATGAACAACCTCCAGGCCGGCCGCCAGCAGCAGGGCGGTGAGCAGGACAGCCAGATGCGCCAGCAGATGGACAAGCTCGGCGAGATCCTGCGGCGCCAGCAGGAAATGATGAACGACACCTTCCGCATGGACCAGATGCAGCGCGGCGAGCGCCAGCGTGGCCAGAATCGCGACGAGCAACTTGGCCAGAACGGTGAGCAAGGCCAATCGGGCGAAAACGGCAAGCCTGGCGAGAATGGCGAACCAAAGCCGATGACGCCGCAGGAATTCGCCGATGCGCTGAAGCAGCTGCAGGAAGGCCAGGGCCAGCTGAAAGGCGATCTCGAGCAGCTGAAGAAAGGCCTCGAAGGCATGGGCATGGAACCCAATGAAGGATTTGGCGAGGCCGGCAAATCCATGGGCAGCGCCGAACAGGCGCTTGGCGAGGGCCAGGGCGACGAAGCCGTCGGCCACCAGGGCCGGGCGCTCGAGGCGCTGCGCAAGGGCGCCAAGGACATGATGAAGCAGATGCAGGCCATGCAGGGCGACCAGGGCGGCAGCCAGCAAGGCGGCCGCCAGCAGGACGCCGATCGCGACCCGCTCGGCCGGCCGCGCGCCAGCCAGGGTCCTGATTTCGGCGACTCGGTGAAAGTGCCCGACGAGATCGACGTCCAGCGCGCGCGCCAGATCCTGGAAGCGATCCGCAAGCGGCTGGGCAACGCGCTCAGCCCCGATATCGAGCGCAGCTATCTGGAACGGCTGCTGGAGCTGAAGTAGCGATCGCCGTCCCCCATCCGCTACTCCCGAACGGTTGCAACACCATGCCGAAACTTGGTCCTGTCACGCCCATCCTGCGCATCTTCGATATTGCCAAGGCGCATGAATTCTACGTCGGATTTCTGGGATTCGAGGTGCAGTGGGAACATCGCTTCGACGACGGCGCACCGCTTTACACAGCCGTCGCGCGCGACGGCTGTGTCCTGCATCTGAGCGAACATCATGGCGACGGCACGCCGGGCTCTCACATCCGGATCGAGACGGCCGACATTGCTGGGCTGCACCACGAGTTGACCGCCAGGAAATACCGCTTTGCCAGGCCGGGTTTGGAGCAGACACCCTGGAAGACCAGGGAGGTCACGGTCGGCGATCCGTTCGGCAATAGCCTGACTTTCTATGAGGATGCGGGGGACTGACCCTACCGGTTGACAAATGCCTCGCGGATCGCTTCCTGCATGCCATCGATCGCTTCCCCTGACGCATTCGGGTTGCGGTGCATCACCACATTCGAGGAATCGATATCGCCGAACCCGTCGGCGGGGGTGAGCTCCCGGCAACCGTCCGGAATGTTGCTGCGCGAGATCGGCGCGATCGCCAGTCCCGAGGTGACGGCAAGCTTCAGGCCGCCGGTGGTGTCGCTGGAATAAGCGACACGATAGGCAAGCCCGCGTTGTTCCAGGGACCTGATGGCGAAGTCCTTGCACCAACTGACCCGGTTGTAGAGCGCGATGGGCACGGGACGCTCCTCGTGCATACGGTGCAGTGCCGACGTCACCCAGACGGTCGGGTCGTGCATCAGCACTTCGCCGCCCAAAGGATCCTGCCATTCGAACACCACGCAGAGATCGAGTTCGCCGGCGGCGAGCGCGGCGATCTGCGCCTCCGAATGCGCGTAACGCACGGTGACCTCGACCTTGGTGTGGCGCTTGGCGAATGCGCCGAGCGCGCGCGACAGGATGGCGTGGCCGTATTCCTCGGGAATACCGATGCGCACCGGCCCGCCCAGCGGCGCCGCCGCCATCGACGCAGCCGTCTCGTCGAGCAGCGCGACGATGCGGCGGGCATTGACGATCAGTTCGCCGCCGCGCCGCGTCAGTGCCACGCCGCGCGAGCCGCGCTCGAACAGGCTGTCGCCGACCAACTCTTCGAGCTTCTTCATCTGCATCGACACGGCCGATTGGGTGCGGCCAGCCTGCTCGGCCGCCCTGGTGAAATTGCCGGCTTCGGCGATGGCCACGAAGGTGCGCAGGAGATCGCTGTCGAGGGTTGGGCGCATGGAATCCGCCATAAGAAAATCTGATTGCTGGCATCATTCCAATTCGTTTGCAACATGTCAAACGCCAGTGGATAGTTGCCGCACCCACTGGATATGCGACCGCGAAATCGGCCGCGGACCAATCAAAGAGTCCTCACTCGTGCCCGCTACCCGAAACGGTGGCGGGTTCTTTTTGATCTGGACGGTCGCCGGATCGTACGCACGGGAGCCTGAACGCATGCAGAATAGGATGGTGCGCGGCGTCCTGAGCCTGTGCCTGGGCGTGCTGGTGTTCTCGCTGCAGGATCCGCTGGTCAAAGCCGTGTCGAGCGGCTATCCGGTGACCGAGGTGATGGCGATCCGTTCGATCGTCGCCTTGCCGATCCTGATCCTTCTCGTCCACGCCGACGTCGGGCTGCGGGCCATCCTGTCGCGGCGCTTCGGCCTGCTGACGATACGCGCCTTCATCCAGTTCACCTCCTACACGGTGTATTACCTGGCCATCGCCGCCCTGCCGCTGGCCGACGCCGTGGCGCTCTATTTCATGGCGCCGTTGTTCATCATGGCACTTGCCGGGCCGTATCTCGGCGAACACGTCTCCTGGCGGACGCTGGCGACCGTGCTGATTGGACTGTTGGGTGTGGTCGTGATGGTGCGTCCAGGCGCCGGGCTGTTCGATTGGGCGGCCTTGCTGTCGCTGGGCTCGGCGGCGCTCTACGGCTTCTCGCAATTGATGGCCCGCAAGATCGGCGACACCGAATCGTCCACCGTCATGGCCTTCTACCAGAACGGCGCCTATCTCGTCGGCGCCGCCGTGGTCGCCGGCTCGTTCCATCTTGCCGGCATAACTCACGCCGTCCACCCCAGCCTCGAATTCCTGGTGAGGCCGTGGATCTGGCCGACACCGCCGGATTTCCTGAAGATGGCAGCGTGCGGTTTCGTCGCCTCCGCGGGCATGATCCTGCTCTCGCAGGGCTACCGGCTGGCGCCGGCCAACCGCGTCGCCACTTTCGAATATACCGGCATCCTGTGGTCACCGTTGTGGGGCTTCCTCTTCTTTGCCGAGGTGCCCAGGTCGACGACGGTGATGGGTGCGGCCCTCATCATCGGCGCCGGTCTGCTGGCGCTCAACACTGGGCGGCGCGGGAGCGCGGCACCCGTGCTTGTCGCCAGGGATCCGGCCTGATCAGGCGAAGCAGATCAGTGCCTGCTCGACACGCGAACGGATCTCGGCCAGCGTGAAGGGTTTTTGCACGACATCGAGGATGATTCCGTTCAACTCCTCGGCGCGCTCGCGCTGGTCGGCATAGCCGGTCATCAGCATGATCTTCATCGCCGGGAAAAGTGCCGCGGCCGCAATCGCCATCTCGATGCCGTCCATCTCGGGCATGCGGATATCGGAGACGACGAGATCGTATCCGCCGTTCGCGGCCCGGATCAGCGAAAGCCCCTGGGCGCCGTCGGCGGCGATATCGATTGCGTGGCCGGCGCGTTCGAGCGCGCGGGCTGCGAGGGTACGGACGGACTCATCGTCCTCGACGATCAGAAGCTTTGCCATGGCCGGCATATTTGGCGGCCAAAAGTTGACTTTTCCTGAAAACCGGGGCGCCAGGCCAGGCTAATTTTCCTGAAGCCGTTAAGGCCTTTTTCAGCATTCACCGGTGCGGAGTGCTGGCCTCACACATCGCCTTTCACGACACCCACGAACGGCAATTCCCGAAAGGCGTGCGCGACGTCCATGCCGTAGCCGACGACGAAATAGTCGGGGCAGTCGAAGCCGACATAGTCGGCGTTGAGCGCGGTCTGGCGGCGCATGCGCTTGTCGAGCAGCACGGCGATGGAGCAGCTTTTCGCGCCGCGCGACAGCATCAGGTCGCGGGTGAAGCTCAGCGTCTTGCCCGATTCGAGGATGTCGTCGATCAACAGCACATCACGGCCGGCAACCTCGTTGTCGATGTCGCGCAGCACCCTCACCTCGCCGCTGGTGGTGCCGGCGCCATAGCTGGAGATGAAGATGAACTCGACTTCCGGCGACAAGCCGACATCGTGCATGGCGCGGATCAGATCGGCGGCGAAGATGAACGAGCCTTTCAGCACCGAAATCACCAGCAGATCATGGTAATCGTGTTCGGCGATCTCCTTGGCGAGTTCGAGATTGCGGCGCGCGATCGCCGACGCGGAAAACAGGACTTCGATGTCCTTGTCGCGTACGATGGGCATTGCTGGTCTTCCCCAGTGGTCGCCTACTCGGCGAAAGTGACCAAAACGGTCTTGACCCCGTTCTTAGGCACGTCGAGCCGGCTGGCAAAGCCGAATCTTTCGCCCGATGCCAGCGAACGGCCGGATGTCCCCAACGTATAGCGGATTGTTTGCCCGTCATTGCCCGTCACCCGGATTTCGAGCGGCGGCATGGTCGCGAGGCCCGTTCCGTCATTGGCGGCCTCGCCATCGACGAACAGCACCGGCTTAGGGCCCGAGGCGTCGACGCGGGAGGTGACGCCTGAAATGGTCAGCGCCGACGCTTGCGCGCCGCCGAGGAACGGCGCCTGGCGCATCAGCGCATGGCCGCCCGAGACCCAGAAGGCGGCAAGGGCGGCACCGACGCCGGCGATCCAGAAGATCGGACCGCCGCGCGAGGCCGGCGGCCTCTCCGCCGGCGCTTCCGGCTTGCGCAGCATGTCCATGCCCTCGATGGGCGGGGTGACAATCAGGCGCGGCGGGGGCGAAGCGTTTTCCACCGGTGGGACGGGCCGCGACATGACGACGTAGTCCGCATCGATGACATCGGCCGCCGGACCGCGCACGATCCGCTCCGCCATGGCAATTGCGGGCGGTTCGGTCATGATTTCGCCGGAAACCGGGCGCGCGGTTCGTTCCTCAGCCATGATGGCCCCAGCATTGCAGCACGTTCGCTTTTCGTTTCTTTTGCGTAAACACAAATGGTTAACGCTTCCCCACCGGAGCCCTCGTGACGAGCCGAAACAACCCAGGAATTAACCGCCGGTTAACCATGCGGGCCGATGGTCTTTTTCCAGAACAGGCTGGCTCGCCGCCACCCGGAATCTCAGGTCGTCGAAATTGATTCGCTTCGAAAATGTCGGCCTCCGCTATGGCATGGGTCCGGAAATCCTCCGCGACATCTCCCTGCACATACCGGAGCGCTCCTTCCAGTTCCTGAGCGGGCCTTCGGGCGCCGGCAAGTCGACGTTGCTGCGCCTTTTGTTCATGTCGCTGAAGCCGACGCGCGGGCTGATCACCATCTTCGGCAAGGACCGCTCGCGCATCTCACGCACCGAACTGCCGCACCTGCGCCGCCGCATCGGCGTGGTGTTCCAGGATTTTCGCCTGCTCGACCACATGACAACCTACGAAAACGTCGCGCTGCCGCTGCGCGTGCGCGGGCGCGAGGAAGCGAGCTACCGCACCGACGTCACCGAGCTGTTGAAATGGGTGGGGCTGGGCGAGCGCATGCATGTGCTGCCGCCGGTGCTGTCGGGCGGCGAGAAGCAGCGCGCCGCGATCGCCCGCGCCCTGATCGAGCAGCCCGAAATCCTGCTTGCCGACGAACCGACCGGCAATGTTGATCCGCCGCTGGCGCGGCGCCTGCTCAGGCTGTTCATCGAGCTCAATCGCCTCGGCACCGCGGTGGTGATCGCTACTCACGACCTCGGCCTGATGGAACAGGTCGACGCGCGCCGCATGATTCTGGCCGGCGGAAGGCTGGATACCTATGACTGACCTATCGGCGGACCATTTCGAGGAGCAGGATGCCGAGGCGGTCGAGGCGAGGCCGCGCGCACAACGCAAGATGGCGCCGATCGTGCCGGCGCAGAACATTGCCGGTCGCGCTTTGGTGCTGGTCATCGCCATCATGACCTTCCTGTCCTGCCTGACCTTCGGCGCCGTGACGCTGGTACGCGACACAGCCTCGGTCTGGGAGAACCAGATTTCGCGCGAGGCGACGATCCAGATCAAGCCGGCCGACGGACTCGACATGGAGGCGGCCCTTACCCAGGCCTCGCGGATCGCCGGCGAATTTCCCGGCGTGAAGTCGACCCGGATCATCGACCGCGAAGCGACCGCAAGGCTGCTGGAGCCGTGGCTGGGTTCGGGCCTCAACATCGACGACCTGCCGGTGCCGCGGCTGATCATCGTCACCATCGACGAGACCAGTCCGCCCGACTTCGCCGCCATGCGCGCCGCGATCACGCCGAAACTGCCGAGCGCATCGCTCGACGACCACCGCACCTGGGTCGACCGGCTGGTCGCCATGGCCCGCACCACGGTGACCATAGGCATCGCCGTTCTGGCCCTGATGCTATCGGCGACCGTGCTGACGGTGGTGTTCGCGACCCGTGGCGCCATGGCCGGCAATGGCCACATCATCGAGGTGCTGCATTTCGTCGGCGCCGAGGCGGCCTTCATCGCGCGCGAATTCCGCCGCCATTTCCTGGTCACCGGCATGAAGGGCGCGGCCGCCGGCGGCGCTGCGGCGGTGCTCGTCTTCATCGTGTTTTCCTGGTGGTCGTCGCGCAACATGGCAACGCCGCAGGCCGATCAGGCAACGGCTTTGTTCGGCAATTTCGCCATCGGCTCGGCGGGTTACGCGGGTGTCGTCCTGATGGTGCTGGTGATCGGCGCGCTGACGGCGGCGACCTCGCACGCCACGGTCGTCGCCTATCTCAGCGACATCGACGTTCGCCAGCCCGACGCATGAAAAGAGATACGTTCTTGCTTAGACGGCGTCGATGAAAAGGGGGCGATCACGGATGGAGAATTCGCGTAACGCAAAGTGCATCTTTCACCTATCAAAGGCCGTATTTCGGGATTAACCATATGGTCATGGACGTGCGGGATTCGACCGGAACGGCTGGACAGATGCCAGTGGTGGTTGCCCGTTGGCGCGGCCACCCCCGGATTAGCCGTTTAAAGACCGCTCTGCGGATGTCCGCTCTGTCACTCCTCATTCTCGCGACCTTGTTTGCCGGTGGCTTTGGCTGGTTCGCCAACAAGGTCAGCCATCTGGCCACGCCTGCCAATCCGGCCAAGGCCGATGCCATCATCGTGCTCACCGGCGGGCAATCGCGCCTCGACGCCGCGATGGAGCTGCTGGCGTCCGGCAAGGGCGCGCGGCTCTTGATCAGCGGTGTGCATCCCTCCGCCAGCCGCCGCCAGCTTCAGGCGGCGACCGGCGGCGACAAGAAGCTGTTTTCCTGCTGCGTCGACATCGATCGCGCTGCGCTCGACACGATCGGCAATGCCGAGGAAAGCGCCAAATGGGTGGAAAACCATGCCTATGGCACGGTGATCCTCGTCACCAACAACTATCACATGCCGCGCAGCCTGCTGGAGATGGGCCGACTGCTGCATGGTGCCAAGCTGGAGCCCTATCCGGTGGTCAATTCCAACCTCGACAATGGCGGCTGGCTGACCAAGCCGCAGGCGTTGCGCGTGCTGTTCACCGAATACACCAAATATCTGCTGGCGCTGGCACGTGGCATCGTGCCGGTGAAGCCGACGCCCGACGGCATCGCGCTGGCCGAAACCGCGGCCGGCGGCTGATCCCGCGTCATTCCTTGGCGGCAGCCCCCGAGATTCCCTTGAGACGTGCGATCTCCTGCTCGAGGTGCTGAATGCGCCGGTCGCGCTCGCCAAGTGCCGCTGCCACATCGGCTGCCTCGAAACGCTGCGGTATGTGCTGCGGGCAATTGGCATCCCAGGCCGAGGCGGTCAACAGGATGACCTGCTCGGGCCGCGCTCTGTAGTCCTGAGGCATCAGCCTCGCCGTCAACTCAGGGTCATCCTCGACGACACGGGCCGTACCCCAGATCTTGATGCGCTGGCGCGTCATATAATCGATCAGGAACAGGAAGGCCCTCGGATTGTCGGCCAGATTGCCCTGGGTGATGAACTGCTTATTGCCTAGAAAATCCGCGAAGCCGATCGTCTTTTCATCCAGCACCCTGAGAAAGCCGGCAGGCCCGCCACGGTGCTGGATATAGGGCTGACCATCGCCATTGGCGGTCGACAGGAAGACGCTGGTCTGCATTTCGATGAAAGCGGCAAGGTCCGGTGTGATCGCCGATTGCCAGCCGCCGCGCTCCTCGACGCGGGCATAGGACTGGCGCGAACCCTTGCGCGCCTGGATCGCCTTGATCGTCGGCGTGAAGGCGACATCGCTGGCAAAGGCGTGCATGTTCATCGAAACCTCCTGGCATGCGACATCCCCGGAGCCCGAGCTCCGACGGCGCGAATCATCGCTCGCCCACTGGCGGCGTTTGCACCCCACCCATATGCGACCTTCCATATTGCGAATGTAGATGTCATACTCGCAACCCTCCCTTCCATTTTCCGGAAGAACGATGGATCGCCTCGAAGCCATGTCCCTTTTCGTCGCGGCGGTGGAAGATGGCAGCCTTTCCGCTGCCGCACGCCGTTCGGGCGTTCCGCTCGCAACGGTCAGCCGCAAAGTCTCCGAACTGGAGCGGCATCTGAAGACCCGGCTGTTGAACCGTACGACGCGGCGGCTGACGCTGACCGACGCGGGCCACGCCTATCTCGCGGCCTGCCGCCGCATTCTCGACGAGGTCGGCGACGCCGAACGCACCGCCGGCGGCGAATACAGCGCCCCGACCGGAGAACTGATCATCACCGCGCCGATCGTCTTCGGCCGCCTTCACGTGCTGCCGGTCGTCACCGAATTCCTCGCCGCCTATCCCCTGGTGGATATCCGCCTCACGCTCGGCGACAGGATAAGCCAGCTGGCCGAGGATCATATCGACCTCGCCGTTCGCATCGGCAGGCTGCCGGATTCGCGCATGGTCGCCATCAGGGTCGGCTCGATCGGTCATGTCGTCTGCGCAAGCCCGGCCTATCTGGCCGCGCACGGCATTCCCCGGGTCCCGGGAGATCTTGAGACCCATAGCTGCATCGCCTTCGAAAGCCTTGGCTCACCCGCCACCTGGACCTTCGCGGTGGACAGGGCTGATCTTGCCGTGCCGGTCCGCTCGAGGCTCAGGGTCAACACCGCCGAGGCGGCGATCGATGCGGCGATCAACGGTGTCGGATTGACGCGGGTGCTTTCCTACCAGATCGTCGCGGCAGTACGATCAGGAACACTGCGCTCCGTGCTCAGGGAGTTCGAAGCCGAGCCCTGGCCGGTAAACCTGGTGCATGAGGGCCAGGGCCGGCTGCCGGTGAAACTGCGCGCCTTCCTCGACTTTGCCGCCCCACGCCTGAGGAAACGCCTGGCTCGCGCGACCTGGTAGGATGGGCAGCATCGCACCGTTTCCTTTTTTTGCGCGCTTAGTGTAACCAACGCACACCTCCTCACCGGACCTCCCCCATGCTCTATGTCAGATCGCTGGCGTTCAATTTCGTCTTCTACGTCAATCTGATCGTCCAGATGATCCTCTGGACCCCCTACTATTTCCTGTCGCCGCGCCACCGCGCCTGGTTCGTGCCGAAATTCTGGTCGCGCACTTCGATGTGGCTCTACGACAAGATCGCCGGCACGAAGAACGAGATCACCGGACAGGAAAACCTGCCCGAGGGGTCCTTCATCCTGGCGCCGAAACATCAGTCATTCTGGGACGCGATCGCCTTCTTTCCTTTCCTTCAGGACCCGCTCTACATCCTGAAGCGCGAGCTGACCTGGATCCCGTTCTTCGGCTGGTACATCCTGAAGATGCGGATGATCCCGGTGCATCGCGGCAGCCGCTCCAAGGCCTTGAAAGCCGTGGTCGCCGCGACCAGGGAAGAGATGGCGCGCAACCCGCGCCAGCTGATCATCTATCCCGAAGGCACGCGCCGGGCGCCTGGCGACGAACCGGCCTACAAATACGGCATCGTCGAGATCTACGCGCAGCTTGGCGTGCCGGTGGTTCCGGTAGCCCATGTCGCCGGCCTCTATTGGCCGCGCCGCAAATTCCTGCGCTATCCCGGCACCATAAAGGCGCGGTTCCTGCCGCCCATTCCGCCAGGTCTGGGCAAGGACGAGTTCATGGCGCGGCTGATCGGCGAGACCGAGGCTGCCTGCGACCAGCTTCTCGTCGAGGCATCGCGCGCACCAAACCCACCGGCCTTGCCACCGACCGCGGTCAAGCGCCTTCGGGAGCTCGGCGCGAAGACCTGAAGGCCCAGGCCGTCAACCGTACACCGCCAGCACCGTGGTCAGCACCAGCGTCGCCGCGAAGAAGAGGTTGATGATCCGCGAGGCGACGGGCCTGCGCAGGAAGCGCGCGAACGCCGCACCGGCAAGAAGCCACACGGCGTGGATGACGACGATCATCGCCGCGAGAACCGTCAGTTTCGTCCGCGCGTCGAGTTCGACACCGCCGTCTCTCGACGAGGCGCCGGCGAACACGGCGGCGATCGCCACATAGGCCTTGGGATTGGCGACCGCCAGCAGAAACCCGGCCAGCCATGTCGGGCGCGAACCCTCGGCGGCACGTGCCGCCAGCGGCGGCGCCGTGGCGATCTTGAAAGCGAGATAGAGGATGTAGGCCGCGGACGCGACAACCAGCAACGGCGCCAGCTTCGGCATGGAGGCAAGCGCCGCCATGACCCCGGTCGCCACCACCAGCAGCACGGCGATCGTGCCCACGACGATGCCGCCGGTGTAACGCAGCGAATCGCGCAGGCCGAAGGCGGCGCCGACGGCGGTGACGCTTATCGTCGCCGGCCCCGGACTGCCCATGACGACGGTGGCGGCCAGCAGCAACGCGAGCAGTTGGCGCCAAAGCTCGGGTTGCGAAACAAGCAGGCCGGCCATCCGATCCTCCGCCCATGAGCCTTTCGTGCGAAGGACGGTATGGCAGGGCGTGAGGATCGTCTTGGACGTTCGTGCGTGCTGTCGGCCTCAGCCGCTGGCTTTGTCGAGTTCCGCCATGTCGTCGGCGCTCAACTTCAACGACACCGCCTTGATCAGGCTGTCCATCTGGCTGGGCTTGGTGGCGCTGGCGATCGGCGCGGTGACGCCAGGCCGCGCGATGGCCCAGGCAAGCGCAACCTCCGCCTGCTTGGCCTGGTGCCTCGCCGACACCGCATCGAGCGCCGTCAGGATGCGCATGCCCCGCGCATTGAGGTAGTCTTTCACCCCGCCGCCGCGCTCGCTTTGGCCGAGATCGGCCTCCGTGCGGTACTTGCCGCTCAAGAAACCCTTGGCCAGGCTGAAATAGGTGATGACGCCGATATCCTCGGCCACGCAGAGGTCGCGCAGCGGCCCATCGAAGGAGGAGCGGTCATAGAGATTGTATTCCGGCTGCAGCACCTCGTAGCGCGGCAGGCCGCGCAGGCTCGCCACATCGAGTGCCGCACGCAACTGGCCGGCATCGAGGTTGGAACAGCCGGCATAGCGGATCTTGCCCTTGGCGAGCAGCTTCTCATAGGCGCCGAGGGTTTCCTCGTAAGGTGTGGCCGGATCCGGCCAGTGCGACAGATAGAGGTCGATTGCGTCGGTCTGCAGTCGCTTCAGCGAGGCGTCGACGGCCTTCTCGATATAGGCGGCGGAGAGGTCCTTGTGGCCCTGCCCCATATCCGAGCCGACCTTGGTGACCACGATGACCTTGTCGCGGTTTCCCCGCTCCTTCATCCACTTGCCGATGATGCTTTCCGATTCGCCGCCCTGGTTGCCTGGAACCCAGCGCGAATAGGCGTCGGCCGTGTCGATCGCATTGAGGCCAGCCCCGACGAAGCGGTCGAGCAGGTCGAAAGAGGTTTTCTCGTCGGCGGTCCAGCCGAAGACGTTGCCGCCCAGAACCAGCGGCGCGATGGAAAGGTCGGTGCGACCGAGACGGCGTTTCTGCAAGACGGATCTCCGTGATGATTGGGGCCGGGCGATGCCGCCCGTTGGCTGGGTTCGAGCCTAACCTAGGTCTTGCCAGATCGACGTCAAAGGCCTGGCCGCCTTTTTCCGCAAAGCCAGCGCTTCACAAAAGCGCTATCCGGCGCGCCACATCCTCCAGCCAGTGGTCGCGGATCCCGAGCGCTTGGAGATGTTCCAGCGTGCTCAGCACATAGTCTTCGTTGTTGCCGGATCGGCCAACGGCGCCGCGCACGACGGCCGCCGCGTCAGCCGCATCCAGAGCCCCGGCATATTGCTCATGCTTGCGGTCAACGATATAGGCCACCGCCTCGACCGCGCCGCCGCCGTCCAGACGAACCTTCAGCGTCCGTTCGAGATAGACGCTGGTCACCAGCTCGCGCTCGCGCAGATAGGCGATGACCTCGCCGCGCACTTCGCCCGGCACACGGAAGGCAAGACCGATGCAGGAGCCGCCATGGTCGAGGCCAAGCACCAATCCGGGCCGCTGGCGCGTGCCCCGGTGCACGAAGGAATAGACACAAAGCGAGCGGCGGTAGCCATGCAGGTGGGCGCGCCGTGTCTCGACATGCGCGAAACCCGGCCGCCAGATCAGCGAACCATAACCGAACACCCAAAAATCGCCCATATCGCCGCGCCTGATTGAAAAAGAATGGCAACACCCCACCGGAAACCGGTGTTTTTTCCGTCCGTCCCCGGCTACCTATTCGTCACCGTCGACCTCTGTTGTCGCAACCCGAGAATCCGTACACGACATCCCTGCGTTAATGAGAGCCAAAGCATGACGTCAAGTGACGAACGCCAACCGGGTAACCGTCGCCGCCTGTGGTGGCTTGCCGCGTTCATCCTCGTGCTGTTCGCCATTTACAGCGCCGGCTGGTTCTATCTTGCCGACAAGGTCAGGTCAGAGGCCGATAAGACCGTTGCCACGCTCAACAAGAACGGCATCGAGGCCGGCTGCGCCAATCTCAAGGTCAGCGGTTATCCTCTGAGCTTCACGGTTTCCTGCGACAACCTTGCCTACGAGGACGATGCCAAGAACATTGCCGCCTCGGCCGGTTCCTTCAATGCCGTCGCCCAGATCGTCCAGCCCCTGTCGCCGGTCGCCAATCTGCGCGGTCCGCTCAGAACCTCCGTTCCGGGCATGACGCCGCTCTGGATCGACTGGGACAATCTGCAGGCCAATGTCAAATTGTGGTACCCGCTGCCGCGGCGTATCGCGCTGCAGGCCGAAGGGCTGTCGGGCCAGACCGACCCGGCCGACGACACCGACCCGGTCGAGCTGTTCAGCGCCGGCAAGGCTTCTGGACAATTGCAGCCCAACAACGGCGATCTCGACTATGTCGGCAGCTTTGGCGATCTCGAGATCGATGCCGACGCGATCGGCGGGCGCGTCCTGCCGGCGCTCGATGCCAGCGGCGACGTGTCCCTGAAGAACGGCGTCGCGCTGGTCGGCACGCAGGTCAAAAGCCTGCGCGGCCAGAGGATCGAAATCCGCAACCTCGATCTGTCGTCGGGGACGGCGCGTGTCACCCTTTCCGGGCCGCTATCGGTTGACGTGGACGGCCTGGTCGACGCCGATCTGATGATCAAGATCAAGGATCCCAAGGCCGTGGCATCCATCCTTGCCGGCGCCATACCCGAGCAGAAGAATGCGATCGAGCAGGGTTTTGCCGCCCTGGCGCTGCTCGGCAGCGAACCGTCGATGCCGCTGAAAGTGGTCAAGGGCAAGGCCTCGCTCGGCTTCATTCCGCTGGGCAAGATCAAGCCGGTGCAATAGCACCCATGGCAAGATCGGCGAGGCTCCTGAGTGTTGGCGCGCTGACGCTGGACACGATCCTACGGGTCGACACATTGCCCCACCATCAGGGGAAATTCATCGCTTCCGAAGGCGTCCAGATCGCCTCGGGCATGGCCACCAGCGCGGCCTGCGCCGCGCATCGCCTGGGCGCCGAGGTGTCGCTATGGGCGAGCGCCGGCGACGATCCGGTCGGCGACCAACTGATTGCCGGAATAGGAGCCGAGGGCGTCGATTGCAGCCATGTGCGCCGCGTCAGCGGCGCGCGCTCGGCACTGGCCTCGATCCTGGTCGACGCACATGGCGAGCGCATCATTGTGCCCTTCTACGACCCGCGCGCGCAGGCTGATCCCGCGGCTTTGCCGTTTCCCGACATCACGGCATTCGATGCCGTGCTGGCCGATGTGCGCTGGCCGGGTGCCGCGGCACTTGCCCTGAAGGCGGCGCGCGCGGCCGGCCGGCCGGCGATCCTCGATGCCGACACCGCGCCGCTGACGGTGCTGGAGCAGCTGTTGCCGCTGGCCTCGCACATCGTCGCTTCCGAGCCGGCGGTCCGCATCGTATGCGGCCACGCGCTGGATCTGCAGACCGCCTGCACCGAACTCGCTTCCCGCACCGATGCCTTCGTCGCCGTCACCGGCGGCGCGGCGGGCACATGGTGGTTCGATCGCAAGGCGGGATCATCCCGCCATGTCGAGGCCCCGAGGATCAAGGCGGTCGACACGCTGGCCGCCGGCGATGTCTTTCACGGCGCCTTTGCCGTCGGGCTGGCGGAAGCCATGCCGGTCGAGCAGGCGCTGCGCTTTGCAAGTGCCGCCGCCGCGCTCAAATGCCTGCGCTTCGGCGGCAGGCTGGGCGCGCCGGATCGGGCGGAGACGCTCGCCATGATGGCAGTGACCTGGCCGACACTCTAACAACGCTAAGGGAGTTAAGATTCAGGTCAGGCCGAGTCGAAAATGGCTGATGCCGAGAACCGGAGCGGAGCGTACCTTTGTACGTGAGCACCGGAAGCGCAGGTATCAGCCATTTGCAGGCCGGCCTCACCTGAATATCAGCTCCCTTTGGGATGCTCGACCGCCTGGCGGCCAAAGTCGGGTACGTCGATGTCCTGCCCGGCCTCGATGATCGAGCGGCGCACGGCGCGGGTGCGGGTGAACAGGTCGAAGAGCTTGTCGCCGTCGCCCCAGCGGATCGCGCGCTGCAGGAACGCCAGGTCTTCCGAGAACCGCGCCAGCATTTCCAGGATGGCATCCTTGTTGTGCAGGCACACATCGCGCCACATGGTCGGGTCGGAGGCGGCCAGGCGCGTGAAATCGCGAAAACCGGAGGCGGAATACTTGATCACTTCCGTCTTCGTCACCGATTCCAGATCGTCGGCGGTGCCGACGATGTTGTAGGCGATGATGTGCGGCAGATGCGAGACGATGGCGAGCGTCATGTCGTGATGCTGCGGGTCCATCGTGTCGATGTTGGCGCCGCAGCGGCGCCAGAATTCCGACAGCCGTTCCAAGGCACCCGCATCGGTGCCCGGCACCGGCGTGAAGATGCACCAGCGATTGTCGAACAGGTCGGCAAACCCGGCATCCGGGCCGGATTTTTCGGTACCCGCCAGCGGATGGCCGGGAATGAAATGGACGCCATCGGGCACATGCGGCTGCATCTGCGCGATGACCGAGGCCTTGGTCGAGCCGACATCGGTGAGGATCGCTCCGGGCTTCAGCGCCGGCGCGATCTCCTGCGCCACCGCCCCGGATGAGCCCACCGGCACCGAGACGATGATCAGATCGGCATCGCGCACCGCTACCCTGGCGTCGGTGGTGTAGGAATCGCCGAGCCCCAATTCCTCGGCCCGCTTGAGCGTTGCCGCGCTGCGGGTCGAGATCGCGACATGGCGAGCCAGGCCTTCGCGGCGGATGACACGGGCCAGCGACGAGCCGATCAGGCCGATGCCGACCAGCGCGATCTTTTCAAACATCGGTGATGTCATGGCGTTCCAGCTTCTCGGACGTTCTAGCTTTCAGGCGTTCTGGCTTTTCAGGCGTTCTGGCTTTTCAGGCGTTCTGGCTTTTCAGGAATGTCGTGAGCGCGGCGACGACACCGCGATTGGCCTCCTCGGTGCCGACGGTCATGCGCAGCGCGTTGGGAAAGCCGTAGCCTGAAACGCGCCGCAGAATATAGCCGCGCGCGCTCAGATAATCGTCCGCCGCCGCCGCCGAATGCTTCTGGTCGTCGGGAAAATGAATGAGCAGGAAATTGCCGACGCTCGGCGTCACGCGCAGGCCGAGCCTGGTCATCTCCTCGCTCAGCCAGGTGAGCCAGGTGTCGTTATGCGCCACGCTGCGCTCGACATGAGCGCGGTCGCGGATCGCGGCGATGCCGGCCTCGATCGCCGTCGCATTGACGTTGAAGGGACCGCGCACGCGGTTGATCGCGTCGACGATGTGCATGGGACCATACATCCAGCCGATACGCGCGCCGCCGAGGCCGATCTTGGAGAAGGTGCGGGTCATCACCACATTCTCGGCGCTGCCGGCCAGCTCGATGCCGGCCTCATAATCGTTGCGGCGGACATATTCGGCATAGGCCGCGTCCAGCACCAGCAGCACGTTTTTCGGCAGTCCGGCATGCAGGCGGCGCACCTCCTGGAACGGCACATAGGTGCCGGTCGGATTGTTGGGATTGGCCAGGAACACGATTTTCGTGCGCGGCGTCACCGCTGCCAGCATCGCATCGATGTCGGCGCGCTCGTCGGTCTCCCTGACCACGACCGGCGTGGCGCCCGCCGACTGGATGTAGATCTTGTAGACCATGAAGGCATGTTCGGTGAACATGGCCTCGTCGCCGGGCGCGAGATAAGTCTGCGCCAGCAGCCCGAGGATCTCGTCGGAACCGTTGGAACAGATGATGTTCCGCGCGTTGAGGCCATGCACTTCGGCGATCGCCTCGCGCAGCCGCCTCGCGGTGCCGTCGGGATAGATGTCGAGTTTGGCGGCAACCTCACGCGCTGCCTCGATCGCCTTGGGCGAAGGCCCGAGCGGATTCTCGTTTGACGATAGCTTGTAGACCTTGGCGACACCGGCCGGTGCGGCGCTCTTTCCCGGCACGTAGGCGTCTATCTCCATGATGCCCGCACGCGGGGTTGGACGTGCCTGATCCGGTATCTGGTTCATGTCTTGCAAAATCCGTCGAAAGCGCCTCCATCCGGAAGCCGCAGCGGAAATACAAGCCATGGCCGGCAATGTCGAGAGCCGGCTGTGGTGGCAGCGGCCGCCATTGACGGCGAGCCGGGCGGGTTCTAGAAGGACGAAGACAGTTCCGTGGTGATTTGGCCGGTCGGCTTGCAGCCACGTTAAACAATTCGCTAAAGGGCCGTTTGCGTGACGTAACCGGCTTTGCGAAGGCAATGCCGGTTTTTTATTGTCCGCTGCCGGCCGGACGACCGCATCGGCGCCGCGAATAAGCGGCGACTTCGCAAGAAACGATGCAGCAAGAGAGATTGAGAATGGCCGCTCCGCGCGCAGCAAGGACCAACAACGAGGTCGACAATCCGTCGAGCCTGGTGTTGCGTTTCGGACCCGACAAGCCGCTCAAGCTCGATGCCGGCACACTGCTGTCGCCGTTCCAGATCGCCTACCAGACCTATGGCGTTTTGAACGACGCGCGCTCCAATGCTATCCTCGTCTGCCACGCGCTGACCGGCGACCAGCATGTCGCCAACACCAATCCGGTGACCGGCAAGCCGGGCTGGTGGGAAGTGCTGATCGGCCCGGGCAAGATCATCGACACCAACCGTTTCTTCGTCATCTGCTCCAATGTCATCGGCGGCTGCCTCGGTTCCACCGGGCCGGCCTCGACCAACCCCGCCACGGGAACGCCCTATGGGCTCGACCTTCCGGTCATCACCATCCGCGACATGGTACGCGCGCAGCAGATGCTGATCGACCATTTCGGCATCGAGAAGCTGTTCTGCGTGCTCGGCGGTTCGATGGGCGGCATGCAGGTTCTGCAATGGGCGTCGAGCTATCCCGAACGGGTGTTCTCGGCACTGCCGATCGCCACCGGCGCGCGCCACTCGTCCCAGAACATCGCCTTCCACGAGGTCGGGCGCCAGGCCGTGATGGCTGATCCGGACTGGCATGGCGGCAAATATTTCGAGCACGGCAGGCGCCCGGAAAAGGGGCTGGCGGTGGCGCGCATGGCAGCCCACATCACCTATCTGTCGGAAGCCGCCCTGCACCGCAAATTCGACCGCAACCTGCAGGACCGCGAAGCGCTGACCTTCGGCTTCGATGCCGATTTCCAGATCGAGAGCTATCTGCGCCACCAGGGCATGACCTTCGTCGACCGTTTCGACGCCAACGCCTATCTCTACATGACACGGTCGATGGATTATTTCGACCTTGCCGCCGACCATGGCGGCCGGCTGGCCGACGCCTTTGCCGGCACCAGGACCCGCTTCTGCCTGGTGTCCTTCACGTCGGACTGGCTTTTCCCGACCGAGGAGAGCCGCTCGATCGTGCACGCGCTCAACGCCGCCGGCGCCTCGGTGTCCTTCGTCGAGATCGAGACCGACCGCGGCCACGACGCCTTCCTGCTCGACGAACCGGAACTGTTTGCCGCCATCAACGGCTTCATCGGCTCCGCCGCGCGCGCCAGGGGACTCGCATCATGAGCGTCAACGGCAGCCAGCGTGTCGACCTCGAGGTCGTCGCCAATCTCATCCCGCCGCAATCGCGCGTGCTCGACGTCGGCTCCGGCGACGGCTCGCTGCTCGAATTGCTGCAGGAAACCAAGCAGGTCGACGGGCGCGGCCTGGAACTATCGCAGCGTGGCGTCAACGAATGCGTTGCGCGCGGGCTAAGCGTCGTCCAGGGCGATGCCGACACCGACCTCGAATTCTATCCCGACAAGGGTTTTGACTTCGTCGTCCTGTCGCAGACCCTGCAGGCGACCCGCAACCCCAAGCTGGTGCTCGACGAACTGCTCAGGATCGGCAACCGCGCCATCGTGTCTTTCCCCAATTTCGGCCATTGGCGGGTACGCCTGTCGCTGTTCGTCGAGGGCCGCATGCCGGTGACCAAGGACCTGCCCTATTCCTGGTACGACACACCCAACATCCACTTCTGCACCATCCGCGACTTCGTCAACCTGTGCGAAGAGCTTGGCGCGACGGTGGAAAAGGCGACCGCGCTCGACGCCAACGGCCAGAAGATCGGCTTGTCGATGCCTTGGTGGTTCTGGAATTTCTTCGGCCAGCAGGCGGTGTTCTTGCTGAAGCGGTAGGGCTGTCAGCCCAATCCTATCCAGCCCAATCCTACCCCCAGGACATCCGTCGCCTTGTGCGGATGTTCGACGCCGTCGGCGAACACCACATCCGACAGCGAATTGTTGGTCCGCAGCGCCAGGATCGCCCGATATGCCGGCGAAGCATACCAGTCGCGCACATGCGCCCTGTCAGGGAATTCGATGATGATGAGGTGGCCCGGCCAGTCGTTCTCGACCACCTCCAGATTGCCGCCGTGGATCAGGAAACGGCCGCCGAAAGGTTCCAGCGTGGCATCGATCCTGTGCAGGTACTCGACGATCTCAGGACCCATCGTGGTTTGACGCATATGGGCAATGGCGTAAGCGGTCATGGACGAAACTCCTTTCGATCAAAGCTGAGTTGCCAGCTTCACGATCGCAAATTGCCAAGGAGCACGACGCAATTCGATTACTTCCGAGATAATAAGAACGACATATGCGAATCAGCGTCGATCGTGCGGGCTTTGCAGGTCTCCTGACGCGCGAGGAGTGTTGCGATTGGGGCGCCAAGTCAGAAATTCGTCATTTCGGAAGGTGTTGAACGTCGCATCATGTGATGACACAGGGACATGTTCTTTGTAGCGTCGCGCCGAATAGATGCTGGGCGGGAGCATGGAACCGAAGAATCAGACGTATTCGATCGTTGTTGAAATGGAAAATGCCAAGTCCATCAACGAGGACGAAATTGGCATTTCGTTGACTGCCTTGGCGCGGGAAATAGAACGCACGACGACGAACGGCCATTATCCCAAGCCGCAGCTTATTGTCGTTCACAGCGGACAGAGCACCGACACGCCGCTTCTCCAGCACCGTATCCTCGAACTTGTTCCGCAACTTGCCACGGCCGCGACTATGCTTTTCAGCGCCTGTCCCGGAGGCCGGTATTATGAGGTCAAGAATGCCGGTGCTGCGTTGGCAAATGGCGACGTCGTCATCTTCTGCGATTCCGACACGGTGATCGAAGATGGTTGGCTGTCCGCGCTCCTCAAGCCGATGGAAGACCCCAAGACGATTGCCGTAAATGGCTACACCTATCTCGGCCATGACGATTTCGCCTCTCGGACCTTTGCCCTCCTATGGTTCTTCCCGCTGCGCGACGGTGATCAGCGTTTCGCGTCCAGGCGAGCGATGAACGCCAACAATTGTGCCTTTCGCAGAAGCTGGTTGGCTAGCCACCCCTATCCCGCCAGCAATGGCTTCAAGGTTTCCTGCACGCTGCTGACCAGCCAGTTGCGGGAAAGTGGACATGATTTCGTCAGGGTCAATGCACGGGCGAGCCACTATCCCCCGCGTGGCTGGCGGTTTTTCTTCTGGCGCGCTCTGGTCACCGGCCGCGATGCGGACCGGAAATATGTGGCGCTGGAATCGCCGTCACGTCCCGGTCGCGTGCTGAAAGCGACGAGGCGCTGGTTTTCGATGTCCCGGCGCGTAAGCGGGCGCATCCTTGCGCATGCGTCGCAACTCGGAATGCCGGTCTGGCAAATTCCGTTCGCCCTGGTCGTCGGATTGGCCTTTTGCACGCTGGTTTTTTTCGGCCAGGCGGCCATGGCGCTTGGCCTGGTCCGGGACGAGCCGGAACTCGTGCCTGTTCATGTGGGTCATAGCTGACATGGCCAGGGCTGTGGACATGGCACCCCTCATCACGGTCATCACACCGACCCACAACCGGCGCGAAACGGTGCTCCGCGCCGTCGAAAGCGTGCTTTCCCAGAGCATGCCGCGTTTCGAGCATATCGTCGTCGACGATGGTTCGACCGATGGAACCGCGGCCGCGCTGGCCCGCATCAGCGATCCACGGCTGGTCTATGTCGGCGCGAAATGGCGCGGTGCCAACGCCGCCAGGAATGCCGGCATCGAGCGTGCGCGGGCTCCGGTGGTGACATTTCTCGATTCCGACGACGTCTACCTGCCGCACCGGCTCGAGCGGACCCTGGCCTGGTTCGACGACAATGCCGCGCTTCAGGTGCTGCTCAGCTCCTTTGTCTCCCGGAAGGGCAGCCGCAGCACCAACTGCGTCAATCCCGAGACCTTCGTCAGCCCAATGCTATTGGAGCGGACGCTCGTCGCCCAGACGATCTTCATCGCCGGCTCCGCGATATCAGCCCGCCGCGAGGCCTTGCTGGAGATTGGCGGCTACGACAGCGACATCAACCGGATGCAGGACCGCGAATTGCTCCTGCGTCTGGCGCGACGGTTCGGCGCGCAACTGTCGGGAGATATGGACTGGACGAAATACAATTCGCAGAATTCGATTTCGGGCCGCCGGGCGGGCTACGTCGAGGCCTATGCGAACCTGATGGGCAAACACCCGCATATCGCCCACTCCTACCCGCACATCCCGCCTTACATGATCGCACGGCAGATCATCGCCGACATTCTCAGGGGCCGGATACCGGAGGCGTTCGAGGGTTACATGGCCAATCGCTCTTCGAAGGCGCTCGGCTACTCCTTGCCGGAACTGGTCAGCGGATATGTCCAGGGCCGGCGCTGGCGGCGCGACCTCTCCAACAAGTTCCGCGACGAACGCGGCGCCCGGCCTGCCTGAACCACGGCCAGGCCTAGAGCAATTCCAGGAAAAGCGTGTAACGGTTTTCCCGGGAGAAGCGCGTAGCGCTTCCCCTTGGGAATTGCGTGGAAACAAAGAGTTAGAGCGGTTCGGCGTTTCTATTAAACGCTGAACCGCTCTATCGATCCAGCTCCGGGAAATAGGGATCCGACAGGAACCGCCGGTCCCGCTCACCCAGAAGACAGTCGACCGGCGCGTCCATGTTGACGGGCGTGATTTTGGGCGTGTCCTGAATGCCGCTGACCTCGAGGATCAGCTTGCGCCGGATCGCCGTCGAGAATTCGGCGGCGGCGTGGATCGGCAGCACGAAGGAACCGGGTCCACCGGTCACGCACTGGGCATAATACTGGTCGAGATGGCTGAATGTCGGCGATGGCTTGATCAGGATCGGCAGGCCGTTGATGACGATGCCCTTGGCAATGGCCGCATCGCGCGTCGCGGTGACCGGCGGCCCGATATTGTTCGGCCCGTCGCCGGATATGTCGATGACGCTGCGTTCGCCCACGAAACTGGTGCCGTCGAAAAGCTCGGTCCCGAAGGCAAGCGCAGTTGAAATCGAGGTGCCGCGGAAACTCCGGAAAGGGCGGGTCGCGAGCTTGTCGGCAAAATCGTTGGCACTCTTGGCGCTGTCGATGATCTGCCAGCCGATGACCGCGTCGTCGCGCACCGTGCCGGCCCACTCGAAATAGGCGAGCGCGATGCGCCCGGTATGGCCGGAACGGACGGCCTGGATGAAATCGGCGTGCCGCAGCGCCTCGACATAGCCGGCGCGTTGCAGGGCGAACTCGGTCTCGTCCATCGACAGCGAGATATCGACCGCCAGCACCAATTCGACGTCGACGGCCAGCCTGTCCGGCGCCGAAGGAACCGGAGCGGCCTCGGCGCAAGTCAGGCAGGCAAGCAGGCTCATTGTATCAAGCATGGCCAGCACGAGCGATGTTTCGATCGCGACCGTCGCCTGCGATCACGGCGAAATAAAGCTTGCGGCTGCGCGCCCGGTCGGTCCGAGTGCCGGCCGTGTTATTTCTTGCGCCGGGCAGCGACCGGCGGCGGTTCGATGGCGCCTGCCCTGACGCGGGCGGGTCTAAGCGCCGGCGCCCCGGTATCCTTGACGATCGTCAGCGAGCGCGGAAAGAACTGATTGTTGTGCAGGCCGCGCCCGATATTGATGATCGCCGCACCCTTCAGATGTTTGTCCATGAGCGACAGCACACGCCTGAGGGACGGGCCGTCGAACGCATCCATCGCTTCATCGATGATCACCCATTTCGGCTTTCGCAGCGCAAGCCTGGCAAAGGCGAGCGATCGCTGTTCGTCATCGCCCAACTCACGCTCCCAGCGGGCCGACCGGTCGAGCGAGGACGACAGCCGCTCGAGGCCGACTTCGGCAAGCACCGCCGAAATTTCGGCATCGCTTGCGGGAGCGACACCATAGGGATGGGCTAGCACTTCGCGCAGCGTGCCGACCGGGAAATACGGGACACGAGGCACGAAGATGGGGGCTTCTCCCCCCGGCATGCCGATCTTCCCGCTTCCCCATGGCCACAGTCCAGCAATGGCGCGGAAGAACAGCGTCTTTCCCGCGCCCGGCTCGCCTGTGATCATCACGCGCTCGCCGACGTGGATTTCGACGTGCTGGTCGGAGAGCGTTGTGCAGCCCTCCGGCGAGGCCACCTGGAGTTTCTCGAAGGTCAGGCTGCCATTGGCGTTTTCATCGAAGGCGATACGCTTCTCCTTGTCGTGCAGCACATCGGTTTCATCGAGTGCGATGCGGAAGTCGGCGACCCGCATCAGCGTGGCACGCCAGTCGGCGATGCTGCCGATGTTGTTGATGAACCAGCGCAACGACGAATGCACCTGATTGAAGGCGCCGACCGCCATCATCAGCCCGCCAAAGCTGATATCGCCCGAGAAATAGACCGGCGAGGCAACCAGGATCGGCGCCACGACGGTGATCCAGCCATAGGTGTCGGTTACCCAGGACAGGTTGATCTGGGCGGTGTAGATGCGCCGCATGGCACCCAGCACCGTGCCAAGGTCGAGTTCGAGCCGTCGCCTGGCGTCATTCTCACCCCGGTACAGCGCGATGGCATCGACGTTCTCGTTGACGCGCACCATCGAGGAGCGCAGCTCCGCCTCGCGCGTATAGCGGTCGCTGTTGAGACGGATGAGCGGCCGGCCAACCAGCCAGCTCAGCCAGGAGGCGGTGCCGGCATAGATAAACGCCGCCCAGACCATGTAGCCTGGTATCGCCAGCGCCCAGCCGCCGACATGGAACACGAAGCCCGAAGACAGCTCCCAAAGCACTCCCACGAAAGACACGAGCAGGATGAACGACTGCAGCAGGCCGACACCAAGATCGGTCGACAGGTCCGACAGATGCGCGGCATCCTGCTGCATGCGCTGGTCGGGATTGACGCCGATGGCGCCGGCATTGGCCAGCCGGAAAGCACGCGCTGGCCGCATCCACTGGTCGATCAGGTCCAGCGTCAGCGCTTCGCGCAACTTCAGCCGGATCATCTGGTTGAGCCAGGTCTGGCCGATATTGAGCACCAGCAATCCGCCGGCGATCATGGCAAAGACCATGAGCTGGTGCAGGAAGGCCGCCATGTCGCGGCGCGCGAGCGCGTCGTAGAAGGGCTGGTTCCAGCGGTTGAGCAAGACCTGGCCGATCGACGTCGCGATGATGACGGCCATGATGCCGAGCGACGTCCACAGCAACCACTTGCGAACCGGCGAGCCGATCAGCGCGCGCCGAATCGTCGCCACCTGATCGCGCAGGCTGCTGGCCACGGCCGGCTGAACGGCGGCCTGATTGTCCAATTGATCAGCCATGGCCGAGGTCCTTGCGTTCAGGAGCGAAGCTGAAACCGGATGAAGAGAGCCGACGGCGGCAGCTCCTCAGCCACTTTGCGAGCCCAGCACGACAGATAGGTCGGAAAGACGCCGGGCGATGCAAGTTTCCATAGCGATCACGAAGGTGTCACTTGCCGAGCCGGCAATCCCTCGGTCCGACGGCCAAGCCGCGTCGCGCCATGTGGCGACAGCACCGGCACGAAGACGCGACGGGACGCACGCTGGACCACCGGCACGCCCTGATAAAGCCGCTTCTGCGCCTCCACGACGATGACACCGGAAAAGATCGGCCACAGCCGTCGGCCGGCGCGCTCCAGCACATTGTGGAAGCGCATCATGAAGCGCCGCCGCGATGGCGGGAAGAACAGGGCATCTGACCAGGCGGCCGGCGTGAAATTCGCCTCGCGCAGCAATTCGGTGAGTTGCCCGCGTGAGAAAGGCCGGCCGTTGCCGAACGGCGTGTGTTCGAAGCGCGCCCAGACACCGCGCCGGTTGGGCACGACGATGACAACGCGCCCGGCCGGCGACAACACCCGCCAGATTTCGTTCAGCGTCTCGCGCGGATTCTCGACATGCTCAAGCGAATGGACAAGCAGCATGCGGTCGATGCAGGAATCGACCAGCGGCAGTTCCTCGTCGAAGACCAGCGCCGTCGCCGCCGGCCCGGTCGCCGGCCAGACCACGGCGCCCTGGGTCGCCGGCATGAAGGCGAAGACGCGCTCGGCGTCGGTGCCGAAGCGCTCCAGCCAGGGCAAGGTATAGCCAAGGCCGACCAGCCGCTCATTGGGCACCGTGGCCCATATCGACGACAGCGCCATGGTGATCGAGCGCTCGGCGAACCGGCCGAGCGCTGTCGAATAAAAGGAGCGGAGGTCGACGATGTCGGAATGCATGTCAGGGATGTAGCGGTGATATCGGCCGGATTCAACAAAGGCGCGCCGGTGTGCTCGTCATCTCAAATGACATTCTTCATCCCGTGGTGACATCCGCGCGCCGGCGCCCTATGTCTGCGGCGACAAGCTGGAGTGACGCAATGCCGGTCGAGATCGAACAATTCATGTGCCGCACCGATAATTTCGGCGTGCTGGTGCATGATGCCAAAAGCGGGCAGACCGCGATCATCGACGCGCCCGAGGAAGCGCCGATCCTGGCCGCCGTCAAGCGCACCGGCTGGACACCGACCGTCATCCTGACCACGCACCATCATATGGATCACGTCGAGGCCAACCTGGCGCTCAAGGAGCGCTTCAAGCTGCGTATCGTCGGCCCGGAAGCGGAAAAGGCCAGGATTCCCGGCATCGACGAAACGGTCGAGGAAGGCTCCGTCCTTCATCTCGGCGATGAGCGCATCGAGGTGATCGCCACGCCCGGGCATACCGCCGGCCATGTCTCCTATTATCTGCCGGCATCGAAAGTGGCGTTCACCGCCGACACGCTGTTTGCGCTGGGTTGCGGGCGGCTGTTCGAATGCAAGCCGCCGGTGATGTATGAATCCCTGAAGAAGCTCGCCGCCCTTCCCGCCGAGACCACCATCTATTGCGGCCACGAATACACGCTCGCCAACGCCCGTTTCGCGCTGACCGTCGACCCCACCAATTCGGCCTTGAAGGAGCGCGCCGCCCGGATCGAGGCGCTGCGGGTCGACAACAAGCCGACGCTGCCGACGACGATTGGCGAGGAACTGTCGACCAACCCCTTCCTGCGCTGGCACGACCCGGCAATCCGCAAGCATCTGGGCATGGAAAAGGCCGGGGATGCCGAGGTGTTCGCCGAGATCCGCAAGCGCAAGGACAATTTCTGAGCCTCATGCTAGCCTTCGCCCGATGAACAGCTCGGCGGAAATCATCGCGACACTGGGACTGCAACCGCATCCGGAAGGCGGCTGGTATACGCAGACCTTTCGCGATGAAGCCGGCGGTGCGCGCGGACATTCGACCGCCATCTATTTCCTGCTGGAACAGCACCAGGTTTCGGCCTGGCATCGGGTCAGGGATGCCGCCGAGGTCTGGCATTTCCACGCCGGCGCGCCGCTGGCGCTGTCGATTTGGGAGGAAGGCGGCGCCATCATCGAGCAGGTTCTCGGCATCGAACTCGCGGCGGGCGAACGGCCGCAGATCGTCGTGCCGGCGGGCTGGTGGCAATCGGCGCGCACCTTGGGCGAATGGACGCTGGTCGGCTGCACCGTCGCGCCGGGTTTCGATTTCGCCGCCTTCGAACTGGCCGAGCCGGGTTGGCAGCCCTAACCCAGCAGGAAACCCAGAGTAATCGCAAGCTGGGCGGCGTAATAAAGCACCCAGACGGCAAGACGCATCCAGGCGCGGTGCGGCGAGATTGCGGCTATCAGGAATTTCTCCGCGGCAAGCACCCCGTCGGATGCCATGAACAGGATGGCGCCGCCGATAAGCCAGACATTGCCTGTCGTTAGCACCGACATGCCCATCGACAGGATCGCCACGACGTAGAAGGCGATCGGTATACGCAAGCCGGGACCAACGCGGCGCCAGAGCGCGGCCAGCATGACAATCGCAAACACGGCCATCGCCAGCGCGATTGCCCCACGCCAGGGCTCGGAGCCGAGTACCGACATCCCCGCGCCGCTGCGCAGGAACAGCGCGATATAGACGATATGGGCGAGGAGAAAGCTGCCCAGCCCGCCCAGAAACGCCTTTTCACCGTCCCGCGACAGGAAGGCGTCACCGATGGCGCTGAGCGCAAGCGCGGCGATCAGCAGCAGCGGACCGCCTTGCATTGCCGAGAGCACGGCGAGCATCGTCACCGAGAGCGTCTTTGCCGCCGAGCGGGCAAGCGTTGGCGGCATGCCCGAAGTGAAGGCGTAGATCACCGCCGCCACCAGCGAAAAGATCAGCGTCGCGTTGGCATTGGCATCGATGCCACCCGGGAACGGCATCATCACGCCTTGACCCCACTCTCGGCGACATCCGGCTTGCGCTGGAACAGCGACTTTGCCGCGAGGACCGCGCCCCCGGTGATGAGCAGGCAGGCGGCGAGGATGCGCGGCGACGGCTCGGCGACGCCGGCCGCGATCAGCACCAGCGTCGACAGAAGCGGCGCCGCGTAGCTTGCCGCGCCCAGCACCTGGATGTTGCCGCGCTTGACACCGATGTCCCAGGCATAGAAGGCGGCACCCACCGGCATCAGGCCGAGCCCGAGCACGGCCAGCCACTGGCCGACGCCTTCAGGCAGAACCGTTTGTTCCAGAGCCAGATGGCAGACGAGCGACAGCACGGCGGTCGCCGCGCAGAACCAGGTGACGATGCTTGTCGGCACCGAAGGAAAGCGCCGCGACAACAGCGAATAGGACGACCACAGCACGGCGCAGACCGCGGCCATGGCATAGCCGAAGACATAGCGGGCATCGAAAGCGATGCCGCCCCCCTTGGTGACGATCAGCACGGTGCCGGCAAGGCCGAGCAACGCGCCGACGACATGGTTCCAGGCCAGTTTTTCGCCCGGCATCAGTGCCGACCCAAGCACGATCAGCAGCGGCCAGAGATAGGCGATCAGGCTTGCCTCCACCGCCGGCGCGTTGCGCAACGCGGTGAAATAGAAGAAATGGTAGCCGAACAGGCCGGCAATGCCGATCAGCCACACTTGCGGTGGGATCTTCTGGCTCTTGCCGGCAGCCGGCATGACCAGCCGCGCGATCAGCCCGACCCCGGTGCCGATCGAGAAGGTGATCGCCGATAACAGGAAAGGCGGAACCTTTCCGGACGCGTCGGTAAGCAATGCCAGCAGCGCCCACATGGCGACCGCCGAAAAGCCGATCAGTGTTGCGCGCCCCATCTTGTCTCCAGTGGCGCGCCCCATTCTGTCCCTGTGGCGTGCCTTATTGTACCGCTTCGAACCGTCCGGCGCTGATGGTCAAGGTGCCGATCTGCGTTCCGACCGTGGCGTGGATCGGCGCATATACGCCGGTTTGGCCGAGCGGTGCAAACGTCACCATCATGCGGCTTTTGTTCTTGAGATAGTTGAGCGCCTTGCGGCCCTTGCGATAGCCCGCCACCGGCTCGAAACCCATCTGGCAGGTGACGGTGTCGCCCTTGTAGCCCGGCACCGAGATCGTGCCCTTCGAGACGTAGGTCAGCGTCAGGTCGGCGCGCATCTCGCCATCATAGAACTTGACCTTGCGGCCGCAGACCTGGTCGAGACTGTCGGCATGGATGACGGTGGCGGCCATCGGATCGAGTACCGATGCCAGATCGCCGGCACCGAGCGGCACCCAGGACTTGGGGTCGCGCTTGCCCGGCGCGGGGATGACCTGCGTCGACGTCACGTTGCCATTGGCAAAGCGAATGTCGATCGAGGATGCCTTCTTGCCGGATGTGTAATCGGCTCGGAACGCCTGCGGCACCATCTTTTGCCCCGAGATCGTCCCCTTGGACGAGATCGTGCCACGCGTATCGTCGAACAGCTTGGCCAGACCCGCCGCGGAGACGGTGCCATTGATCGCATAAACGCCATTCTGATAGCTGCTGGAGAAAGTCGATCTGGCGATCGAGAGGCCCAGGAACGACACCGTGTATTCGCCCTTGAAGGATTGCGGCGAGGCCGCCGACGCGGCGGACGGCAAGGCGATGGCAAGCGCGGCGGCAAGCGCGTGAGACGAACGAGGCATGGCGGGATCGAATCCTTGATTTTTGGCCGGAGGCGGGCGACTCCGGTCTGGCGTGTCCCTGTCAGACTGCTTATAGGATGAAATCCGGCCTTAATATGAAACGCCGGGCGCTTCCGTGGGGAAGCCGGAGCTTGACGCCCCGGTGAAATGCAACTATGGAACGCCAACTTTTTCCATAAGGCCGCCTGACCAGAACCGCGCGCCACCCGGCGTGGGCACAAAGGTTTGGCAGTCCCGAGAGAACTGAAGGTTAGAACCATGTCCCGCACCTGCGAACTCACTGCCAAGGCAGTCATGACCGGCAACAATGTGAGCCACGCCAACAACAAGACCAAGCGTCGCTTCCTGCCGAACCTCGTCAATGTGACGCTGATTTCGGAAGCGCTGAACCAGAACGTGCGTCTGCGCATCTCGGCCAACGCGCTGCGTTCGGTCGAACATCGTGGCGGTCTCGATGCGTTCCTGGCCAAGGCCGACGTCAAGGAGCTGTCGCAGCGCGCGCGCCTCTTGAAGAAGCAGATCGCCAAGAAGCTGGCCGAACAGGTCGCCGCGTAACATCGGATAAAGGCGGGGGACGACCGCCCTGGCCAACCTCTCGTTGGCCTCTGGCCAACCTCTTGTTGGCCTCTGGCCAACCTCTTGTTGGCCACTGAGCATCGGCTGGAAACCGTAAGGTGCGACATCCGATGCTCAAAGACGAAGCGAGCATTGCCTCGATCGGTGTGATGCTCCGCTGGTTCCATTACCCAGGATAAAAAAATGTCTTCCTTTTCGCGATACCTGCCTTTCGTGGCCGCCATGGCGCTTGTCGTCGTGGCATCGAACATCCTCGTGCAGTTCCCCATGCAGGGCCAGATCGGCGGCCTGTCGCTGGCCGACCTGCTCACCTGGGGCGCTTTCACTTATCCCTTCTCCTTCCTGGTCACCGACCTCGCCAATCGCCGCTACGGGCCCGCCGTGGCGCGCAGGATCGTCTTTGTCGGCTTCATGACGGCGGTGGCGTGCTCCATCCTCATTCCGCCCTTCCTGTTCCGCCATGGCCTGATCGAATTCGAGACATCGGCCGACCGGCTGGTGCGCATCGCGGCCGCTTCCGGCGCCGCCTTCCTGACCGCGCAGCTGCTCGACGTCACCGTGTTCAACCGGTTGCGCCGGCAGAGCTGGTGGCGGGCACCGATCATCGGCACGCTGGTCGGATCGGTGTTCGATACCGTCGTGTTCTTCAGTGTCGCCTTCTCGGCCGCCTTTGCCTTCGCCGGCCCGAGCGACAGTTTTGCGCTGGAGAGCGCCCCATTGATGGGCGTGTTCCATCTCGACGCCATGCGTTGGGTGTCCTGGGCGCTCGGCGACCTCTCGGTGAAGTTGATCATCGCCGTTGTCGCGCTGATCCCCTATCGGCTGCTGGCCGCCCGCTGGAGCCAGCCGGCCGTTGCCGCGGCCTAGGCCATGATCCCAAAAAGTGGATTCCGGTTTTTGGGAAAGATCATGGTCAGACAAAGCACATGATTCCCTGGATCCAGCTGGACTCCGCAAAAACGCCTGATGGGCAACAGGAACTGCGGCTGAAACGGCGCGGTGCCGAATTCTCGATCATGCTCGGCACCAACGAGTTGATGAACAGCCGCCTCAGCGGCTCCGAGGAGGCGCTGGCGAAACTGTCTTGCCAGAGGATTGCGGGCCATCTCCAGCCGAGGATCCTGATCGGCGGGCTTGGCATGGGTTTTACGCTGCGCGCCGCTCTCGCCGAACTGGGCGGCAATGCGGAAATCGTCGTCGCGGAACTGGTGCCGGCCGTCGTCGCCTGGGCACGCGGCGCGATGGCCGAGATTTTCGCCGGCTCGCTCGATGATTCCCGCGTTACTATCCGCGAGGCCGATGTCGGGAGTTTGATCCGGTCCGAGCACGCAGCCTGGGACGCGATCCTGCTCGACGTCGACAATGGCCCCGAGGGGATCGTCCACAAGAGCAATGACGCGCTCTACAGCGTGGCTGGCCTTTCCGCCGCGCGCAGCGCCCTGAAACCGGGCGGTGTGCTGGCCGTATGGTCGCAGGGGCCGGATGCCGGCTTCACGCGGCGGCTGAAACGGGCAGGCTTCGCCGTCGAGGAGGTCAACACGCGCGCCAACGGCAAGCGCGGCGCGCGCCATGTCATCTGGATCGCCATCAACGGCCGATGACCTTGACGTTGGGTCAGACAGCGGGTCGGCCTCAGGCAATTTCAGCGGGACTTAGTTCGACTGCTGAAGTTCCGCGCCAAGGGCTTCCAGCAGCCCACGGGTCCCTTCCTCCCGTCCCTGGACGGAATCGACACCGTCGAAGAAGGCACCCTGCTCGGTGTAAGTCAGCCTTGTGCCATCCCCTGAAGGCGTCAGTTCCACGGTGGTGAGCGATGCCGACATCGGCTGCGGCCCGACCGCGATCCTGTAGGAAAACACGATACGCTGGTCGGCAACGATGTCCTGGAATTGCGCGTCGAGCCTGATCTCCGGACCACCGCCATAGCTGAAGCGAGAGACCTCGCCCCCGCCGACACGAAAGTCGAAGCTGAACTCGGCAACAGCAAAACCGTCGCCTTCGATCCGCCAGCGCCGCACCGTCGCCTTGTCGGCGAAGGCGTGGAAGACGCGCGCCGGCGATTGCGGATAGGTCCGTTCGATGGTGAAGGTGGAATGGATGACGGAATGCTCGTCTTTCACGGGGCCTATCTGGTTCATTGCTGCTCGTCCTTTTCCTGATTTTTCTTGGGGGATTGGCTTTTTGGGGATGGGTCTGGCTCGGCCAGGATCTGGCCAAGACGGTCGAGATAGCGTTCCGCAGGGATGCGGCGTTCGGCAATCCAGTCGGCGAGCGGGGCAAGCCCGCCCGGTTCGATCCGGCAGGTACGCACCCGCCCGATCTTTTCGCTGCGGATCAGCCCGCAGGCCTCCAATGCCTGGAGATGCTGCAGCACGGCGGCGAAGGTCATGCCGAACGGCTCCGCCAACTGGCTGACGGTGGCCGGTCCGCCGCTCAACCGTTCCAGGATCCGCCGTCGCGTGGGCTCGACAAGAGCGCGAAGAATGCTGTCGATCTCGGAATGGTTAAGCATGGACTTGAGTATTGCACTGGTCGCGCAAACAGTCAAGTCTAGACTAAAGTGTTTTCGTGAGCGTCATCGAGTGACGAGCAGTCGACCCCCACTCCGCCCCTTCGGGCCGGAGTGGGGGAAGGCGCCCGACCAAATCCACACCCTCTGTTGAAAACCCTCAACGTCAGGCTCGTAGTGGAAGCGCCACTCAATCCTGGTGTAGGATAAATTCCAGGTAGAGGTTGCGCTGCAGGATCGAGTGGTTGTCGTCGGAGACCAGCGACACCATCAGCGCGCCGTCATCGCGGGTCCAGACGTCGAGCCCTTCCATATTGTCGATCTGGTAGCCCATGTCGGCTTGCAGCAGCACCGGCCCGTCGGCGACGGCGCCCTTCTCGACGCTCTCCCCATAAATGCGCCGCAGCCGCATCTTGAGCCCGCCCGCCATGGTGAAACTGCGCTCCAGCAGCAACAGGTCGCCATCCGGCAGAAAGGCACCGTCGGTGATGTCGAAATCGTCGTTGCGCTTGACGGTGAAGACGCCCTTGCGCGGGCCACCGATGATGGCGGCGTAGATGTTGCCTGATTTGTCGAGGCTCTTTTCCGAGACCACGACCAGGCCGCCCTGATGCTGGCCGTTGGCATTGGCATGGGTGACGGTCTCGAAGCCGCGATTCTGCCGCAGCTCCCGTGCCGGCACCAGGAAATCCAGCTGCCGGAACGGCGCCTTCATATCCTGAGGATCGATCCTGAACTGGGCGACGCGGTGGTTGCGCTCGAAACCCACGGTGGCGATGCCGTCCTTGACCGCGAGGCCCTCGGCGTCGACTTCCCATTTTTCGTCGATCGGCTGGCCGCTCTGGTCGACCATCTGCTGCATGCGGAAATTCTGGATGCCGACGGGCCGCCTGTCGGCATCACGCGCCACCGTGCCGAAGAACCAGTACCCGGTGTCGGCCACACCGATGAATTCGCTGCCGGCTTTCAGAAACCGGAAGGCCGACAGCGCCCCGAAATCACGCGATGGCGAGGTCATTTCCAGCCCGCCGACGAATTCGAGTGGGCCAAACTGCTTGTCGGCACGGCCGATATGGAATTCGGTGATCGGCCGAGCCGAAACTGCGACAGGTTCGACAGGAGCCGAGCCGGCTGGCGCCGAAGCCATGCCGGCGAGCAGGGCGATGGCGGCGAAAAGCGTCCGCCGAAACCCGCCGCCCGAAAAGATCATCCGGCGCGCCGCATGCCGCCGCGCCGGGTATCCTTCGCGCTTTCCTCGGCAAACAGCGAAGCCAGCTGCTCGGTCATGGCGCCGGCCAGTTCCTCGGCATCGACGATGGTCACGGCGCGCCTGTAGTAGCGCGTGACGTCATGGCCGATGCCGATGGCCAGCAGCTCGACCGGCGAACGCGTCTCGATCAGTTCGATGACGGCGCGCAGATGGCGTTCGAGATAATTGCCCGGATTGACCGACAGCGTGGAATCGTCGACCGGCGCGCCGTCCGAGATCATCATCAGGATCTTGCGCTGTTCGGGCCGGGCAATCAGCCGGTTGTGCGCCCACAAGAGCGCCTCGCCGTCGATGTTTTCCTTGAGCAGGCCTTCGCGCATCATCAGGCCGAGATTGCGCCGCGCACGCCGCCATGGATGGTCTGCGGACTTGTAGATGATGTGGCGCAGGTCGTTGAGCCGGCCGGGATTCGGCGGCTTGCCGTCTTTCAACCACTTCTCCCGCGCCTGCCCGCCCTTCCACGCCCGCGTGGTGAAGCCGAGGATCTCGACCGAGACGCCGCAGCGCTCCAGCGTGCGCGCCAGAATGTCGGCGCAGGTGGCTGCGACCGTGATCGGCCGGCCGCGCATCGAGCCGGAATTGTCGAGCACCAGCGTCACCACCGTGTCGCGGAATTTGGTATCGCGTTCCTGCTTGAACGACAGCGGCTGCATCGGATCGATGACCACGCGCACCAGCCGCGCCGGGTCGAGATAACCCTCTTCCAGATCGAAATCCCAGGACCGGTTCTGCTGCGCCATCAGGCGGCGCTGCAGCCGGTTGGCCAGCCGACCGACGACGCCCGACAGATTGGCGAGTTGCTTGTCGAGGAAGGCGCGCAGCCGGTCGAGTTCTTCCTCTTCGCAGAGTTCCTCGGCGCCCACCGTCTCGTCGAAAGCCGTGGTGTAGACCTTGTAGTCGATTTCCTTCGGCAGATTGGTGAAGGGATTGTCGTTACGGCGCGCCTCGCCCGGCGTCTCGGCATCGGCATCGTCGTCATCGGACAAATCGTCGGCGGTGGCGTCGGAGGCTTCCGTCTCCGCCGATTGCTCGTCGTCGGCTGACGCTTCCGCATCCTCGGACTGCGACTGCTCGGAGCCGGAATCGTCTTCGCCGCCCTCTTCGCTCTGTTCCTCGCCTTGCGGCTGGTTATCGTCATTGTCCTCGGAGTCTTCGGTCTCCTGGTCGTCGCCGAGTTCCTCGGCCATTTCCATGGACGCGAGCATCTCGCGCACGACACGGGCGAAGGCCTGCTGGTCCTCGAGCTTTTCTGACAGGCCATCGAGGTCGGCCTTGGCCTTCTCCTCGACCCAGGGCCGCCAGAGTTCGACCAGCCGCTCGCCGCTCTTCGGCACCGGCCGGCCGGTCAGCTTTTCGCGCACCATCAGCGCCAGCGCTTCCTCGATGGGCGCGTCGGCCTTGTCCTTGACGTCGACGAGATTGGCCTTGGCGTATTTGTCCTCCAGCATCGAGCCGATATTGTCCGCGACGCCCTGCATGGCGCGGCTGCCGATCGCCTCGACGCGGGCCTGTTCGACCGCATCGTAGATGGCGCGGGCAGCCTTGCCTTCGGGCGCCAGCTTGCTGTGGATGCGCACGTCGTGGCAGGCGCGCTTCAGCGCCATGGAATCGCCGAGCCCGCGGGTGATCGCGATGTCGGCCTTCGATGCCTTCTTGGGCAGTTCGGGTAGCCGCGCGCGGCTGCCGGCCAGCGCCGGCCTGTCCTTGGCGAAGCCGACTTCCATTTCCTTGTCGCCGGCAATGGCGCGCATGCAGACGGTGACGGCACGCTTGAAGCTGTCGGCTTCAGACCCCGTCTTCGACTTGTTGCGCGTGTTGTCGCCCGGACCCGCCATCGAGGCTCTGCTTAGCCCAGCACCACGTTGGCAGCACTCTCCGGCAGATCCTGGCCGAAGGCGCGCTGGTAGAACTCGGCAACCACCGAACGCTCCAGTTCGTCGCACTTGTTGAGGAAGGTCAGCCGGAACGCCATGCCGACATCGCCGAAGATTTCGGCGTTTTCGGCCCAGGTGATGACGGTACGCGGGCTCATCACCGTCGACAGATCGCCATTGATGAAGGCCGAGCGCGTCATGTCGGCGACACGCACCATCTTGTTGACGATGTCCTTGCCCTTGGCGTCCCGATAGTGCTTGGCCTTGGCCAGCACGATGTTCACTTCATTGTCGTGCGGCAGATAGTTCAGCGTGGTGACGATCGACCAGCGGTCCATCTGCGCCTGGTTGATCTGCTGGGTACCGTGATAGAGGCCGGTCGTGTCGCCCAGCCCGACCGTGTTGGCGGTCGAGAACAGGCGGAACGCCGGATGCGGGCGGATGACCCGGCTCTGGTCGAGCAGCGTCAGGCGGCCAGACGATTCCAGCACGCGCTGGATGACGAACATCACGTCCGGACGGCCGGCATCATACTCGTCGAAGCACAGCGCCACATTGTGCTGATAGGCCCAGGGCAGGATGCCGTCGCGGAATTCGGTGATCTGCAAGCCGTCCTTGACCACGATCGCGTCCTTGCCGACGAGGTCGATACGGCTGACATGGCTGTCGAGGTTGACGCGCACGCAGGGCCAGTTGAGGCGGGCGGCGACCTGTTCGATATGGGTCGACTTGCCGGTGCCGTGATAGCCCGACACCATGACGCGGCGGTTGTAGGCGAAGCCGGCGAGGATCGCCAGGGTCGTCGCCTTGTCGAAGAGATAGTCAGGGTCGATGTCGGGCACATGCTCCGATGTGACCGAGTAGGCCGGCACCACCATCTTGGACTCGAAACCGAATTTCTCCTTCACCGATACCGTCGTGTCGGGCAGGTTGGCGATGTCGCGATCGACCTTGTTCATATCTCTCAACGTCTCCACGGGCGAAACGTCGCGTTTCGCCGGCAACCCATTTTGTTCGGGGGCGGTCTTAAAGCCTTTTCCAACCTTATGAAAGTTGGAAAACGACACAAACCGTAGGGTCGCTCAGCACAGGCCTGCCTGTTTGAGCACGCGATAAGCCTGAAGCACATCGCGGAACCGGTCTTCCGAACCTCTGTCGCCGCCATTCGCATCCGGATGGTGACGTTTCACCAGTTCCTTATAGCGCGCCTTGATATCCTTGCCAGTCGCCTTTGTATCAAGGCCAAGCGTTTCCAGCGCCTTGGCCTCAAGCGGCTTGGCCTTGCGCTCGCGCGCCTCGCGCGGATCCTTCGGCCCCTTGAACAGGTCGAACGGGTCGCGCATGCGGTTGTAATAGCCGGCGCGGCCGGAGCGCATCTGCGCCATATCGGGCGAGGAGCGCGTCGAGGCGCCGTTGACGCCCATCTTCCAGGTCGGCCGGTGGCCGGTCATGGCTTCCTTCTGGAAGCGCGCGACCTCGGTGTCCGGCACGCCGGAGAAGTAGTTGAAGCCCTTGTTGTACTCGCGCACATGATCGAAGCAGAAGCGGAAATACTCGCCCTCCTTCATGCGCCCGACCGGCGCGCGATGGGTGCCAGCCTCCTTGCAGCCATCCCACTGGCAGATCGGCGCGTGCGCCTCCACCTCGACATCCTTCTTCGGGCGGATGCGAATCTTCTCGAAATATTTGGGATACGGCTTCATCTCACCCATTTATGGGGCGTTCGCAGATGCGAAACAAGAATTGACATTTTCGCGATCATCGCCCTAACCGCTGAATCGCGGCATAAAGCGGGCGACTGGCGGATTTTGTTGCGCGGCGGCGTCCCCTGGTGAAACCGATTTCCGGTTTTCACGCTGGGGCGCCCGCCATATGTGGTGAAGGGAGACGGCGATGTCCATACAGGCGACCATGGAAGACAAGTTGAACAAGGCGTTTGCGCCGCAGCGGCTGGTCATCATCAACGAAAGTCATCTCCACGCCGGCCATCACCATCATGGTTCGGACCATCACGGCAGCTATGACGGCACCGGCGAGACGCATTTTCGCGTCCGCATCGTCTCGCCGAATTTCGCCGGCATGAGCCGCATCGACCGTCATCGCGCCGTCAACGAACTGCTTGCCGACGAGTTGAAGGCCGGCGTGCATGCGCTGGCGATCGAGCCGGCGGCGCCGGGCGAACAGACGCGCTGGTAAGAACCGGTCAGATCACCGCTTCGATCAGGAACGGGCCCGGCCGCGACAGAGCGCTTCCAAGCAGGGCGTCAAACCGCTCGCAAGTGTCGGCGCGGGCGGCTTCCACGCCCATTCCCTTGGCCAGCGAAACCCAGTCGAGTGCCGGATTGTCGAGGTCGAGCATGCGCCTCGCATTCTCGCCGATGGCGTTCACACCGACATTACGCATCTCGCCATGCAGGATCGCGTAGGTGCGGTTGGAAAAGACGATCGTCACCACGTCGAGATTTTCCCGCGCCTGCGTCCACAAGCCCTGGACCGTATACATGCCGCTGCCGTCGGCCTCGAGATTGACCACCTTGCGGCCGGGACAGGCGATTGCCGCACCTGTCGCCAGCGGAATGCCGCCGCCGATCGATCCACCCGTGCCCATCATGTAATCGTGCGGCGCGGCAAAGGCCGACAGTGCGAAGAACCGCCGCGCCGAAGTGACGGCCTCGTCGCAGACGATCGCGTCGGCCGGCAGCCTTCTCGCGACCGACAGTGCGATGGCGTCTTCCGTCAGCCGGCCGTTCGGCGTTGTCTCGTCGGGAAAGGCGCTGGCAGCCACCGTCGGTTGCGACGGCTTGACGCCAAGTTCACCGCGAAGCGCGTCCAGCGCCGCATGCAGGTCCTGGCCATGGGCGGCAAGCGTCAGCACCTGGCAGTCATCACGGACAAGCCGTCCCGGCTTTCCCGGATAGGCGAAGAAGGCGACCGGCTCCTTGCCGCCGACCAGCACCAGAACATCGATATCCCTAAGCACTGCCGTCGCCGCGTCGACCGGATAGGGAATGCGCGTCGGCGCGACATGCCCTCGCCCGCGCTGCATGCGCGCGATCAGGACCTCGCTGAACAGCCTGACATCGCAGGCCGTCGAAATCTGGCCGGCGACCTCGAGCGCATTGGCCCGTGCCGCCCGCCCGCGAACGATCATGCCGACGCGGCCAGGCGTGGAGCGGATCGCGGCGGCCACCGCGCGCACGCCATCCAAGTCGATGGCAGGTGCCGGTGAAAGGACGACCTTGCCGGGCGAGGCTGGGCTGGCATCACCCCAGGCCGCGTCCGCCGGCAGGATCAGCGTGGTGACGCCGGGCGGTGTCAGCGAGGCGCGAAAGGCTGCCTCGGTGGCCGACTGAACGTCGGCCGGGCCTTCGATCCTGCGCACGAAGCTCGACATCGGCGCCGCCAAGCCTTCAATATCGCTGGTCAGCGGCGCGTCGAGCGGCAAATGATAGGAGGCATGGTCCCCGACGATGTTGATCATCGGGCTCCTGGCGCGCCTTGCATTGTGCATGTTGGCGAGCCCATTGGCGAGGCCCGGCCCGGTATGCAGCAACGTAGCGGCGGGACGGTCTGTCATGCGCGCATAGCCGTCGGCCGCACCCGTCACCACGCCCTCGAACAGGCCAAGCACGCAGCGCATCTCAGGCTTGCGGTCGAGCGCGGCGACGAAATGCATTTCGGACGTGCCGGGATTGGCGAAGCACACCGTCACATCATTGGCCAACAGCACGTCGCACAGGACATCGGCACCGTTCATGCAATCAGTCTCCCACTCACGAAGAGCAATTGCACCCACGGATGTCCACACGACAATATCCCGCAACCGCTTTTGGCATGATCCAGTTACAGAAATGGGCGAGCGTAAGCCGGTCAGCCGACCGATTTCAGGAACGCCAGCGCCGCGGTGGTCAGCGCATCGCCATCCCTGCCGAAATCGCGGTTGATCGACATATGCGTATAGGCGCTGCCGTCGAACAGCGTCACCTCGGTGCCTGTGGCGCGCAGGCGCTCGGCAAAGGCCGTGGACTGCTCGCCGCGACCGTCGGCGCGCGAATAGGCGATGAAGGTCGGCGGATGCTTGCGGTCGTCCACATGGCTCGCCGGCGACAGCGCCGCCCATTGCGAAGGATCGGAAAAGACCCGCGCATAGGCCCGCACCATGCCGCCATTCCTGGCGAGCGCGGCGAGATCATAGGCCCGGGTATCGTCGAGGAGCAGGCCGGCGACGCCCGGCAATCCGCCGCGCATGCCGGTCAGGGCAATCAAATGGCAGCCGGCCGAATGGCCCATGCCGACGATGCGGTTGGGGTCGCCGCCATGTTGGGCGATGTTGGCCCTGACATAGGCATAGGCCTTCTCGACGTCGCCGGCCTGTGTGGCGACATCGGCCTGCGGCAGCATGCGGTAGTCGATGGAGACGAAGCAGAAGCCGTTGGCGAGCAGGAAGGCCGGCTTGGCGCCCACCTGGCTGCGTTTGCCGAACTCCCAGGCGCCGCCATGGACGAAAAAGACGACAGGCAGGTTTCTCGCGCCATCGGGCGCGTAGATGTCGAGCTTGGCGGGACCATAGTCGAGAGTTTCGGGGGATGGCTTATCCCGCGCCTCCGCCGTGCCGGCAGGCAACAGGGCGGCCATCGAAGCCAGGAGCAAAGTTCGCCGATCGATCATCATTGGCGAAGAATGCATCCTGGCCGACGACAGTTCCAGTGAAGGATCGGTAAGGTGACGGCTTTAACCGCCGCCGGCCGGCCGGATCCTGACCCTGGCAATCCGGTTCTTGTCGCGTTTCATGACGACGAAGCGCTTGCCATGGAACGTAAAAGCCTGCTTCTCCTCGGGGATCGATTGGGCTTCGTGGATGACGAGGCCGGCGATCGTGGTCGCCTCCTCGTCGGGCAGGTTCCAGTCGAGCGCCCGGTTGAGGTCGCGGATCGGCACCGTGCCGTCGACGACGACGGAGCCGTCGGCCTCCTGCTTGACGCCCTGAATGTCGACATCGTGCTCGTCGGCGATTTCGCCGACGATCTCCTCGATAATGTCCTCCAGCGTCACCAGCCCCTCGACCTCACCATATTCGTCGACGACGATGGCAAAATGCGCCTTGCGGCGCAGGAAGGCGTTGAGCTGTTCCTGCAAGGTGGTGGTGTCGGGCACGAACCAGGGTTTTGACGCGATCTTCATCACGTCGATTTGCGAAAAATCGTTGCCGACTTCGTTCAGCGCGCGCAGCAGGTCCTTGGCGTGCAGCACGCCGACAATGTTGTCGAGCGAACCTTTCCACAAGGGCATGCGGGTGTGCGGGCTCTGCAGGATCTCGCGCACCACCGCTTCCGGCGCATTGTCGGCATTGACCGAGCGCATATTGGTGCGGTGGACCATGACGTCGGAAACTTCGAGCTCTTCGAGGTCGAACAGGCCGCCGATGCGGGCGCGGTCCTCGCGCACCACCAGGCCGTCGCGGCGGAAATCGTCGACCGCGCCACGCAATTCGTCCTGGCTGGAGCGCTGCGGTTCGATGCGCGACAGTTCATAGCCGAACATGGCGAGGAGGCGGGTGCGCACGGCAACGACCAGCACGACGAGAATGGCAAGAACGGCGACGACGACCCAGCCGGTGTCCATCTCAGCCGGCTTTCCGGTTGGCTGGATGGTTTTCCCTGAGGAACGACAGCACTTCCGAGCCCGGCACGTCCTTGGCGATGAAGGCCTGGCCAATGCCGCGCGTCAGGATGAAGGTCAGCGCGCCGCGCGACACCTTCTTGTCCTGGGTGATGAAGGCGAGCAGCGCCTCCGGATCGGGCAAATCGCCCGGAATGTCGGCCATCCGCCATGGCAGCCCGACGGCACGCAAATGCGCCTCGACGCGGGCCGCGTCGTCGGGGCTGGCCAGGTTGAGCCGTGACGAGAACCGGTGCGCCAGCGCCATGCCGATGGCGACCCCCTCGCCGTGGACGAGACGGGTTCCGTCATACTGCGTGGCGGCTTCGAGCGCGTGGCCGAATGTGTGGCCGAGATTGAGCAAGGCGCGGTCACCGGTCTCGAACTCGTCGCGGGCAACGACATCGGCCTTGGCGCGGCAGGCCTCGGCAATGGCCTGCGCCCTCTCCGGTCCGCCGGCGAACACCTTTTCCCAGTTCGCTTCCAGCCAGGCGAAGAATTCCGGCCGGTCGATCAGCCCGTATTTGGCAAGCTCGGCATAGCCGGCGCGGAATTCGCGAATCGGCAACGTGTTGAGCACTTCGGTGTCGGCCAGCACCAGCCTGGGCTGCAGGAAGACGCCGACAAGGTTCTTGCCGCGCGGGCTGTTGATGCCGGTCTTGCCGCCAACCGAGGAATCGACCTGCGCCAGCAGCGAGGTCGGAACCTGCACGAAATTCATGCCGCGCCGCACGATGCCGGCGGCAAAACCTGTGAGATCGCCGATGACGCCGCCGCCAAGCGCGATGACGACGTCGCCGCGCTCCAGCCTGGCGGCCAGAACGCCATCGACCACCTCTTCGAGATGGGCAAAGCTCTTGGTCTTCTCGCCGGGCGGCATGGTGATGACGGTGGGCTGGATGCCACCCTTCTCGAGCCCCGCCTTCAGCGTATCGAGATGCGCGGCGGCGACGTTCTCGTCGGTCACGACGGCGGCGCGCGTGCCGGGCAGCCGTCGTGAAATCTCGGCGCCGGCGCGCGACAACAGGCCGGAGCCGATCAATATGTCGTAGGCCCGGTCGCCCAGCCCGACCTCGACGATGACGGGTTGTTCCGCGCTCACGATTCGACCTCGCCTGCCGCCGCAATCTCGTCAATGCCGAAATGCCGGCACAGCGCGGACACCACTTCGGCCGCGATGATCTCCTTGCGGTCGTCACGGGTCGGCACGGTGACGTCAGCCGTCGCATAGACCGGATAACGTTCGCTCATCAGCCGCTCCAGAACGGCACGGGGATCGGCGCTTTTGAGCAGCGGCCTGTTCTGCTTCTTCGAAACGCGGTCCATCAGAAGGTCGAGTTCCGCTTTCAGCCAGACCGAGACGCCATGGGCGGCAACGGCTTCGCGCGTCTGCGCGTTCATGAAGGCGCCGCCGCCGGTCGACAGCACCTGCGGCCCGTTTTCAAGCACGCGCAGGATGACGCGCTGTTCCAGGGCCCTGAACTCGGTCTCGCCATAGCGCTCGAACAGCTCGGGGACGGTCATCCGCGACACGCTCTCGATCTCCTGGTCGCTGTCGATGAAGGGCAGCGAAAGCATCGACGCCACCTTGCGGCCGATCGCCGTCTTGCCGGCGCCCATCAGGCCGACGAAGACAATGGACCGGCCGCCCAGCCGGCCAAGCAGCGCGGCATGGGTCTCGCCTGGAGGATTTGCCTGTAGCGCGTTCATCAGCTGTTTCTTGGGCCCTCTTTGCCGGCGTATCGACATGAAAAGCCGGTTTGCGTCAAGCTTGCCGAGTGCCTTGGGCTGATATGGACAGAGCACGCTTGCATCAGAAGTTGCTAACAGGGGTCCGCTTCTTCCTTGAATTGGCCGGATTGGCGTCCCATAAGGGCACAGGGTTTGGAAACGCAGAATAAGAAGACGGGCGAGAATTGATGCCGACACTGTTTCGCTTTGTCGTGATAGCAGCGATTCTGGCCGGCATTGCCTATGGTACGATGTTCGCCCTGGTGATGTTCGTCGAGCCGAAAAAAGCCGAGATGAGCGTGCGCATCCCCCAGGAAAAGCTGAACCCCAAGAAAAACTGATCTCGAAACCAAAAACTGACCTCGGAACCTGACCCTTGAAGGCAATGAACAGCGCCGCCCGCATCGAGGCCTTCCTGGAAATGATGAGCGCCGAGCGGGGCGCGGCCGAGAACACGCTGTCGTCGTATCGCCGCGACCTGGAGGATGCCTCACAAGAAATCGGTGGCGGGCTCGCCGGTGCGGCTGCCGCCGATATCCGCGCCTATCTCGACGACATCGCAGCGCGCGGCTTCGCGCCGACCTCGCAGGCGCGCAAACTGTCGGCGATCCGCCAGTTTTTCAAGTTCCTCTATGCAGAAGGCCTGCGCGGCGACGATCCGACCGGCACGCTGGACAGTCCCAAAAAGGGCCGCCCGCTGCCCAAGACGATGAGCGAGGCCGAAACCGGCCGGCTGATCGACCGCGCCGCGCACGAGGCCGGCGATGCCGGGCTCGGTTATGCCGACAGGCTGGCGGCCTTGCGCCTGCACGCGCTGGTCGAGGTGCTCTACGCGACAGGCCTGCGCGTTTCCGAGTTGGTCGGCCTGCCGGTGACCGTGGCCCAGCGCGACGACCGTTTCTTCATGGTGCGCGGCAAGGGCGACAAGGAACGCATGGTGCCGCTATCGGCCAAGGCGCGGGCGGCTATGCGGAGCTGGCTTGACGCTCGCGCCAAGCTGCCTGCCTTCGCCGACAGCCCGTTCCTGTTCCCGGCGGCATCCGACAGCGGCTATCTTTCGCGCCAGGTCTTTGCCCGTGACCTGAAAGGGCTGGCGGCGCGCGCCGGCATTGCCTCGGCCAAGATCTCGCCCCACGTGCTGCGCCATGCTTTCGCCAGCCATCTCCTGCAGAACGGCGCCGATCTCAGGGCCGTGCAGCAACTGCTTGGCCATGCCGACATATCGACGACACAGATTTACACCCATGTGCTGGAAGAGCGGCTGGTGCGGCTGGTCAACGATCATCATCCGCTTGCCGACTAGGCCTCATATCGCTATGTGAGGACGACATTTCACCGCCCGGAGCCTTGGTTTCAACGGTTCCGCGGTCCTTGCCTTCCGACGTATCGGTCCGCTCACGCATGTACAATTACCTCGATTTCGAAAAGCCGGTGCAGGATCTCGAGCTCAAGATCCTTGAGCTCAAGAAGCTTGCCGAGAACGGCGAGGCGGTCGATGTCGCCGATGAGATCACCAGGCTCGAGAAGCGCTCGCGCGACGCGCTGCGCGAACTCTACAAGGCGCTGACGCCATGGCAGAAGGTGCAGGTGGCGCGCCACTCCGACCGGCCGCATTGCGTCGACTACATCAAAGGCCTGTTCAGCGATTTCACGCCGCTCGCCGGCGACCGCAATTTCGGCGAGGACCAGGCGATCGTCGGCGGCTTCGCCCGTTTCCGCGGCGAACCGGTGGCGATCCTCGGCCAGGAAAAGGGTTCCGACACGACAAGCCGGCTGAAGCACAATTTCGGCTCTGTGCGGCCCGAAGGCTACCGCAAGGCGGTGCGGCTGATGGAGCTTGCCGACCGTTTCAAGATCCCGCTTCTGACCCTGGTCGACACCGCGGGCGCCTATCCCGGCGTCGGCGCCGAGGAGCGCGGCCAGGCCGAAGCCATTGCCCGCTCGACCTCCGCCTGCCTGGCGCTCAAAGTGCCGTCGATCTCGGTGGTCATCGGCGAAGGCGGCTCGGGCGGCGCCATCGCGATCGCCACCGCCAACCGCGTCTATATGCTCGAGCATGCGATCTATTCGGTGATTTCGCCCGAGGGTGCCGCCTCGATCCTGTGGCGCGACACGACCCGCTCCAAGGATGCGGCGACCAACATGAAGATCACCGCCCAGGACCTGCTTGAGCTGAAGATCATCGACGCCATCATCCCCGAGCCGATGGGCGGCGCCCAGCGCGCGCCCGAAACGGTGATCGCCGCGACCGGCGACCTCATCGCCAAGACGATGCAGGAATTGGCCGGCGCCAACACGGATTTCCGCGAACAGCGCCGCGAGAAATACCTGGCCATGGGCCGTAGCCTCTGAATTCATGACGGCGGCGAAGCCTTCGGACCCCGTCTGCCCGCGTTAATGTGGCGGCAATGAGCAATTTCGCCACAAAAATGCCGCCCCATTCGGGTCAATGAAAATGCCGCGAGGGGTTGGCCAAGGCTTGCGGTAAGGAATTTTCAAGGTTAACGGGCTTACGGTCCGTGGGTGTTCAGCATGCGGGTCCGGCTGTTTTCAAGCCATGGGCTCGAAGGAAAGACATAGCCGTATCCATGTTTGCCAAGCTCGCCCGCACCGGAGTCCTCATTGCCTCGATAGTCGTTGCCGGCTGCAATGATTCGTCGATGAAGGATTTCGCCCCCGAGGCCAACAAGCCGCTGCCCGACAAGATCCTTGCCGACATGAGAGCCAAGGGCATGGTCCGCACCTCCTCGGTGATGGCGCGCATCTTCAAGGAAGAAGGCAAGCTCGAAATCTGGAAGGCCAAGACCAACGGCCGCTACGACATGGTGGCGAGCTACGATATCTGCAAATGGTCGGGTAAGCTCGGGCCGAAATACACCGAGGGCGACCGCCAGGCGCCGGAAGGTTTCTACACGGTGCGGCCATCGCAGATGAATCCGCGCTCGAACTACCATTTGTCCTTCAACATCGGCTTTCCCAACGCCTATGACCGTGCCAATGGCCGTACCGGCCAGAACCTGATGGTGCACGGCGCCTGCTCGTCGTCGGGCTGCTATTCGATGACCGACGCACAGATCGAGCAGATCTATGCCTTCGGCCGCGACGCCTTTCAGGGTGGGCAGACCGAGTTCCAGATCCAGGCTTTTCCGTTCCGCATGACCGCCGCCAATATGGCGCGCTACCGCAACGACCCGAACTACGAATTCTGGAAGATGCTCAAGGTCGGTTACGATAATTTCGAGGTCACCAAGGTGCCGCCGAAGGTCGACGTGTGCGAGAAGCGCTACGTCTTCAACCAGGTTGCCGCCGACGGCCAGACCTTCGATCCGACCGGCGCCTGCCCGGCGACCACGCAGCCGGATTCGCTGAAGAGCGCCTACAACGCCTATCAAAGCACCTATGACGCGGCCTTCAACAGCGCGCTCAAGGCCAGCGTGCCGCCACCCAAGCCGACGATTGCGGGCATCAAGGAAGCCAGCATCGTCTCCGACTGGTCGAAGCGGCGCGCGCGCGGCGAGCGCGTGCCGATCGATCCGCCGTCGCTCAACACCGACGGTTCGGTGACCGAGACGGCGCGCATGGGCCGCATCGATTCGCCCGCCGGCCGCAAGATGGCGGCACTCGACGCCGAAAAAGCCGCCAAGGAGAAAGCTGAGCGAGAACGGCTGGCGGCGATAGAAGCGGCAAAGGCGGCGAAGGAAGCAGCCAAGGCGCAGGCGATAGCAGAAAAGGAAGCAGCCAAGGCGCAAGCGGTGGCCGCAAAGGAAGCCGCCAAGGCCGCCAAGGAAGCTCCCGTCGCCACCGCGACCATCGCTGCTCCGACGGAAGCCCAGCCGGCCGAAACGCAGGCCGCCAGCGCCGATGAGAGCCGGGTGACGAAGCTGAAGAACAAGCTGCTCGGCATGTTCGGCGGCTGATCGCCGTGGCCAGCGACACCGTCTATGATCTGAAGGGGTTGAACTGCCCTCTGCCCGTGCTGAAGGCGAAGAAGCGGCTGGCAGGCATGCGGCCGGGCAGCCGGCTCTGGCTGGAAACCACCGACCCGCTGGCCGTCATCGACATCCCCGCCTTCTGCTCGGACGCCGGCCACCAGCTGATTGAAACAGCGGCGATTTCCGGTGGCCATCGCTTTCTGGTCGAGCGCGGCGGGCAATAATCGAAAAAATTACAGCCCGGCGATCGCCAGCGGGTTGTTTTCCAGCGCCGCGCGGTCGGGCGTGTCGACCGACGGCCGGTTGGTGAAGGCGGCGAACAGCCGGCGCACATAGTCTTCCGGCATGTCGAGCGTGATCAGCACCAGCCGCGTGCCGCGCTGGCTGTCCGGCCAGGACGGCAGCCGCGCCGGCGGATGCAGGATCTTCTGGACGCCATGCACGACCAGCGGACGCGACGGATCCTCCTTGAGTTCGATGACGCCCTTCATGCGCAGCAGGTGCTCGCCATGTGTCGAGCGCAGCAAATCAAGGAACATCTCTATGGCCGAAAACGGCACCGCTCCTTCATGGACCAGCGAATAGGAGCGTACGCGCTGGTCATGCCTATGACCATGATCGTGGCTGTGCCCATGATCATGGTCTGCATGGTCATGGACGCCATGGTGATGGTCATGGTCGTGCGCGGCTTCCTCGCCGAGCCAGCGCCGCACGTCGGCCGATTTGGTCGCCGGATTGTAGAGCCCGCAGTCAAACAGTGCCGCCACCCCGGTTCTCGTCTCCCCGACATCGAGCAGTTGAGCCGAGGGATTGATCTGCCGCAGGCGCGTCCGCAGCATTTCGAGATCGCCGGGATCATCGACCAGATCGGCCTTGGAGAGCACAATGCGGTCGGCCACCGCCACCTGCTTGACGGCCTCGACATGGGCATCGAGCGTGGCATTGCCGTTGACCGCATCGACCAGGGTGATGACACCATCGAGCCGAAAAGCCTGGACCAGCGCCGGATGCGCCATGATGGACTGCAACACCGGCGCCGGGTCGGCCAGCCCCGTCGTCTCGACGATGACGCGGGCAAGCCGGGCGATACGGCCGGTCTGCAGCCGGTCGACCAGGTCGGCCAGCGTGTCGACCAGCTCACCACGCACCGTGCAGCACAGGCAGCCATCGGAAAGCTGGATGATGCCGTCCGAGGCCTGCTCGACCAGCAGATGGTCGATCGCCACCTCGCCATACTCGTTGATGATGACCGCGGTATCGGCCAGCGCCGGATCCTTGAGCAGCCGGTTGAGCAATGTCGTTTTGCCGGCGCCGAGGAAGCCGGTCAGCACCGAGACAGGAATCGGAAAACCGCTCATTGGTTAATTCGCGACCTTGACCGGCTGGTCGCCTTGCGCGGCGGCACCCACGACTTTCGGGCCCGTGCCGGCGGGTACCGGCTTGTCGGGCCGCCAGGTCGGGATCGGCACGTCGGCATATTCCTGCGTGCCCTCGTCGAGGATCGCTTTCGGCGCCGGACCGGTGGCGCCGCCAAGGCCGACGGCAACCAGTGTCGGCACGTGATCGAGCTTCTCCCGATAGGGCGATTTAGGCTCGTTCTTGGCGGCGGCGGGCGGCGCCTCGGACTGCTCCGCCTTCGTCTTCTTCTTGCAAACCTCGTCATGCATGTCGTTGGGCGAGATCAGGTCACCGTAAGGAGCAAGCGTGGTGACGGTGGCCGGGCCGGCAGCGGCAGGCGCGTCAAAGCCTTCGTCGAGCAGTTTGGCCGCGGTTTCGGCACGGCTGACCGCCGACTTCTCGCCGAGCACGACCGCCACCAGCGTGCGCCCGTTGCGTGTCGCCGAACCGATCATGTTGAAGCCGGACGGGCAGACGAAGCCGGTCTTCATGCCGTCGGCGCCGGGATAGCGGCCGATCAGGAGATTGTAGTTCGGAATGGCTTTCTTGCCGACAGCAAGCCCCTCGATCGAGAACCATGGCGCATATTGCGGAAACTCGCGGCGGATCGCCATCACCAGGATCGAAAGGTCGCGCGCCGTCGTGTACTGGTCGGGCGAGTAAAGGCCGTTCGGGTTGACGAAATGGGTACCGTTCATGCCGAGCCGGGCCGCCTCGGCGTTCATCCTTTCGGCAAAGGCTGCCTGCGAGCCGCCGACATTCTCGCCGACCGCCATGGCTATGTCATTGGCCGATTTGACCAACATCATCTTCAGCGCATTGTCGAGCCGCATCACCGAGCCGGGCTTGAAACCCATTTTGCTCGGCGGTTCGCCGGCCGAGTGTTTTGTCACCTTGATCGGCGAATCGAGCTGGACTTCCCCGGCCGCGATCGCCCGGAAGGTCACATAGGCGGTCATCAGCTTGCTGAGCGAGGCCGGGTACCAGCGCTTGAACGCATCCTGATGCTGCAGGATCTGGCCGCTTTTGAGGTCGAAGACCACCACCGGATTGGCCAGCGCCGGCCCCGCCAGGACCGACAGCATGATTGCGCCAGCCGAGAATAATTTGAGGAAATGCCTGTGCCGCATGATCGAATCCGAAATCGCCTCTTGCCGTGATTGCCCCTGGCTCCGTAAGATTTCGTTACGTGACCGCCAGCATAAGGATCCGACCCTCAAAAACCGGACCGCATTATTGCGGTGCTATTTACCCTATGTGACGCCAACATGGCAAAGCGCCCGACAATCACAATTCCAAAACATCGGGCTGAAGCCGGCTGCACCAACAACGAAATGGAACCATCATGCCAATCCTGAACCGCGCCGCCGAAATGCAGGACGAAGTCGCCGGCTGGCGACGGCATCTGCATCAGACACCAGAACTGAACTTCGATGTCTTCAAGACGGCGGCCTTCGTCACCGAAAAGCTGAAAGAGTTCGGCTGCGACGATGTGGTGACGGGCCTCGGCAAGACAGGCGTCGTCGGCATCATCCGCGGCCGTCAGGGCGAAGGTCCCACGATCGGGCTGCGCGCCGACATGGACGCATTGCCGCTCAAGGAGATCACCGGCAAGCCCTACGCGTCGACCATTCCGGGCAAGATGCATGCCTGCGGTCATGACGGCCACACCGCGATGCTGCTCGGGGCGGCGAAATATCTCGCCGAGACGCGCAATTTCGCCGGCTCCGTGGCGGTGATCTTCCAGCCGGCGGAAGAAGGCGGCGGCGGCGGCAACGAGATGGTCAAGGACGGCATGATGGAGCGCTTCGACATCGCGAAAGTGTTCGGTATGCACAACATGCCGGGCCTGCCGGTCGGCCAGTTCGCCATCCGCCCGGGTCCGATCATGGCGGCGACGGCCGAATTCACCATCACCGTGAAAGGCAAGGGCGGCCATGCGGCGATGCCGCACGGCACGATCGACCCGATCGTCATCACCAGCCAGTTGGTCGGCGCCTTGCAGACGATCGCCTCGCGCAGCACCGATCCGGTCGAGGCCGTGGTGGTGTCGGTGACCAAGTTCCACGCCGGCGACGCCTACAACATCATCCCGGAATCGGCCGAGATCGCCGGCACCGTGCGCACGCTGAAGAAGGAAGTGGCCAAGAAGTCGGAAGAACGGATCCGCGCGATCTGCGCGGGGCTGGCCACCGCCTATGGCGCGACGATCGAAGTCGACTATGACGCGAACTATCCGGTGACCTTCAACCACGCAAATGAAACGATCTTCGCCAGCGATGTGGCCGCCGACGTGGCGGGCGACGCCCAGGTGCATCGCGAGATCCAGCCGGTAATGGGCGGCGAGGATTTCTCCTACATGCTGGAAGCCCGGCCCGGAGCCTTCATCTTCATCGGCAATGGCGAGACCGCCGGGCTCCACAACCCGGCCTATGACTTCAACGACGAAGCCATCCCGCACGGCATGAGCTATTGGGTGAAACTGGCGGAGACGGCGCTGGCCGCCTGACGCCTGTGACCAGGACAGCCGGCCGAATTGCCTTCGGCCGGCCTCTTGGCGAAACGATCCGAAGCGGCTATGTGTCGGGCCGCGTGGTCCCGTAGCTCAGTAGGATAGAGCGGCAGATTCCTAATCTGTAGGTCACAGGTTCGATTCCTGTCGGGATCACCAATGCTTTCGAGGACTTACTGGAAAATCCCGTACTTTTTCAGGCTGGGAATAATTAGTACGGCGAATTCCGCAGGCTCTTGTGGCTTGGGCAGGCCTCCTCGATAATTCGTGTGTTCGCACCGCTTTAGCCCTCGGCCCTTCACGAACAGCGGAGGGCCGACACCAAGACACGTCTGCGACCTATTGCCCGCTCCGAGCGGCAGGCGTTCCTCTCGGGGGGAGACTGGCCACTTCACAGCCAGGTAGCGTTCTACGACAACGGCGATCGTGTTTGGCGCCACCGCCACCATCGCCGGGACACCGTCATCGTGACAAGTTCCGTCCACCGTCACCACCACAACCGCCCCGTGGTCATTCAGCAGAACAACGCGACAATAACCGCCTGCCGACCCCGGCTGCGTGCGGCCGGGTGTGGCGGGCGACTGTCGATAGCAATGTGCATGCCAGCGGATCGAACTGTCGTTCCGCTGGATCAAGCAGCACCTGAATATCGGAAATTCCTCTGCAACAACGACAACGCCATCTACCCTGTGGCTCTTCGCAGCGATGATCGCCTATGCGCTGCTACGCGTCGCAGCCAGTGCATGCTGCATCGCAGAATATCCTGCGCTCCCCCATTGCCTGTTCGAGCGCACGATCCAGGCCATCACCAAGCCGCCACTGGTCAATTCAAGCCGACGAACGGACCGAAGATCCCCAATGGGACGGGCTTCCAATATGTATAAATCTCCTTGCGCAAGAGGCGTGTGCGGCAACCGGCGGGTACCTCGAGCGCGCCGACCGCGCGTGAATATGGAACGAAAACGATAGCGACTTAGCGCTGGGCGCGCCGCCCAACCCAATCCGATACGCCTGCGCCGCTAGTGTCGCCTCGGTGAAGAAGCGAAGAATCGGCGGTCCAGACGTCGGCCCAAATATCGGCTATGATTTTTCCTCTGAAGGAAGAGAGACCCGTTCACGTATGGACTGCTCTGTCTTGCCGACCGCGGACTTGACGATGTCACCGATCTGGTCGGCCACCGTGCCTGCACCGCCGGCTTCCTGCTTGACCGTATCAAAGGCGTCTGCGGCAACCTGCCTGGCCTGGTCGAGACCTTGGTCGAGCATCGCCTTCGAGGTGTCGCGGAGCTTGTCGCGATAGCCACCCAGTTGCTCATCCTCCGTAGCGGTATGAGGCAACATGGCACCTATCGCCGCGCCGATGGCAAGGCCGACCGCCGCAACGGCCAAGGGCTGATCGTTCAACAGCTCTTGTGCCGAGCGGCTGGCTTTCGCAGCCATGTCGCCAGCGGTCGATCCTGCACTGGCAGCATTGCTCGTCAGTCCTTCGGCGGCGCCGCTTGCTGCGCCTGAAATGGCTGCGCCAACGCTGCTTGCGGCCGACGAGAGCGATTCAGCGGTTCCGGAGAGCGTGCTGCCCAAGCCGCCGCCCTCGGCCTCGTCACGCCCGCTGGACGGGGTTGGCGCCGTATAGCCAGTCCGGCCACGGCTGCCGTTCGACGCGCCGCTGCCCAGCATCAGCCAAGCCAGACCCGCGCCCACCATGGTCACCGGCAACGGATTGTCCCTGACCTGTGTTCTCAGGTTGTTGAGCATGGCCGAACTCTCTCCTCCGGAGAAGATGCCGGCGAATTCGTCAAGCAATTGTCCCGGTGTCATTTTGCCTCGAATGGATTCGGCGGTTTCCACCACCCTGGCGCGCGCGGCCTCAGCCTCGCGTTCGAGTTCGGCTGCGGATTTCTCGGTCATCTCACTTGTTCCTTGATCACAGTCGCGTCGCGCCTGAGCTGTTCCTGGGTACGATCGGGAGTAAGTTCGGAAGGCGCCATGCTTGCCATGCCGGTACGCAACAGAATGACGCCAAGAATTGCCACCACCACGCCGACCAACAGGGAGGACCACCCCGCGCCCAGCCCTGCCCGCGTCAATGCGATGACCAGCGCCTGGAGCAGCACGAGCAGAGCCGCGAGCAGGCAGATGGCCCCTCCAAGCACCTCGGCGGCGCCAGCTCCCGTCTTGGTAAGCTTTTCAGAGAGTTCCGCCCGCAGAAGCCTGGCTTCGGTTTGCACAAGCGTGGTGACGTTTTGCGCCAGATCGGTCACCAGAGTGGCGAGGCTGGGATTGTCTTGAGGGTTCATCTGTCTTGCTCCCCATACCGCGTGTCCAGATCGTCAACGCCGCCGCCGAGCCCTTGGACCCCGTCGGGCGACCAGCCAGCAGTTTCGCCGGTCTGGGAGTCGGCACCACCTGAGGCATTTCGAGATGCTTTGGGGCTACCCGGCGGGGAAGCTTTGATGAACCGACCCAGCGCCAATCCGGCCAATACGGACCCGGCAAGCAGGACACCCGGGTTTTGCCGGCCGAAGGACTGCACATCCTCAAGCACTTGGCCGAACGGCTTTTGTTTCAACGAGGAAGAAAGCCGCTCCAGGCCGCCGGCGGCATCCAAGGCGAATTTCGATGCGGTCCTTTCATCGTTGTTGGCCAGGTGATCGCTGGCCGCACGTAGGGCGCCGCCCAACGCCGCCAAGCTCGATCCGATGTCGCGCTGCGTTTCCTCCGCCTTATCGGAGACGACCTGCGTGGCTTCTGCAGCGTACTCGCCAGCCTTGCGGGTCAGTTCGTCGCGAGCATCGTGAAGCAACTCGCTCGCGCGCTCTTTTTCCTGGCTAAGCCGATCGGAAACGTCACTTGTATCCCTGTCGAAATCGGTGGGTTTACGGCCCTGGCCGTCATTGCTTTGCATGGGTCACCTAGTGAAAACCGAGGAAGGAGAGGACCGCGAGCACGACAACGACGAGGCCGATGAGATAGATGACACCGTTCATGGGCACGTTCCTCCTTGGCAGCCCAACTTCATGGACCCTGCGATGTTCCGTCGACGCAGAGCTTTTTGCGATCCAGGAACAATGCAGGAAGATTGGTCCGGAGCGCCGCCAGTCCGTCATCGAGATGAACTGCTTCGGCCCGAAAGGTCTCCTCTGAGCACGCATGCCTTCCAAGTCGATTCTACTGAGCCACCGGCGAAGTACGCTTGAGAGAAATCGTTTGATCAGAGTAGGGTCCATCGTTCCCATCCGAACGCAGGACCGAAATGACCCGCAACCCTATCGAGACGCTGTCCAGCCGCGCGCGGCGCTGGGCGATCGGACTGACCGAGCAGAAAAGCATCACCGGCACCGACGGCGAAGCTGCGTTCGGGCCCTGGTTGGCGGCGGAACTGCGAGAGGAGACGGCATTTCAGAACGCCGAGGTCTGGACCATCGAGGTCGCACCTCAGGACGGCCGTCACTGCGTGGCGATGCTTCTGCGCGGCACCGGTCGCTCGACCGTGCTCTTGACCGGTCACTACGACACTGTCGGGACAAGCGACTACGGACAGTTGGAACCCTTGGCCACGCGGCCCGACGCCCTGACAAAGGAATTGCGCGATTCTCTCGCCGCCGCGAACGCTCCAGCCGCCATCCTGGCGCACCATGATTTCGCGGGTGGCGAATTCCTTGCCGGACGCGGCCTTCTCGACATGAAGGCGGGCCTTGCAGCGGGGCTGGCCGTATGCGCCGAATTTGCCGAAAGCGCAAAGCCGGCTGGAAATCTGCTTTTTATCGCCGTGCCGGACGAGGAGAACAATTCCGCCGGCGCCCGCAAGGCGGCACAGATGCTGCCTGGACTCTGTAAAGAGCGCGACCTTGATTTGCTCGCGGTGATCAATCTCGATGCGATCGCGGATGATGGCGACGGCAGCAAGGGTCGCGTCATCGCTCTGGGAACCGTCGGCAAGCTGCTTCCAGCCGCCTGCGTGGTCGGTGTTCCCACACATAGCGGCTTTCCCTTGAATGGCCTCAATGCCGGCGCGATCGCCGCGGCAATCGCCGCGCGGATCGAATGGGCGCCCGAGCTCACCGACATGTGCGGCACCGGAACCGGCACCCCGCCCAGCCTGCTCGGGATACGGGACGGAAAGACCGGATATGATGTCACGACACCGCGGACCGCCCATGCCACGTTCAATGTGCTGAGTTATCGCCGCGCGCCCAGTGAGGTGCTCGACCGGTTCGACAGCCTATGCGCCGAAGCGGCCTCGCGTCTCTTACAGGAGCTCCGGCGCCGCGTCTCTGGTCAGCACGAAACAGGTCTGCTTGAGGTGGTGCAATCTATCCCCGTCCATCGCTATGACAGTCTGCTGGCGCGTCTCGAAGAACCGGAGCGGCTGCGGCTCGAAGCTGTTTCCGCGTCGATCGCCGCCGGCGACCAGCCCCTGCCCGAGAAGTGCCGGCTGATAACCGAGCAAGCTTGGGAACTCAGCCGTTTGGCCGGGCCAGCCATCGTGTCCGGCTTCGGATCGATACCCTATCTGCCGACGAACCTTTCCGCGCAGCCGGCAGCCGTCCGGCTGCGAGCCGCTGCCATCGAAGTGGCCGACGAGGCAGCGGCACGCCACGGCTGTATGGTCACCTGCGCGGACTATTTCGCCGGGATTTCAGACATGAGCTTCTTTGGCGAAGCGGCCGAACCCTCCCTCGATATCGTCGCCCGCAACACGCCAGCCTGGAAAGACAGCGTGCGCTGGCCTCTCACGCGAGCCCTGGCCAACATGCCGACGATCAATATCGGTCCGTGGGGACGCGATTATCACACGCCGCTCGAGCGATTGCATGTCGGCTATGCGTTCGACGTCTTGCCGCAGCTCATTCGCGATGTCTGCGCCAGGCTCCTTCGGCCCGACGCGTCCTGACGAGCACGAAGCGCACAAAGCTGAAGCGGCCGCATTCGCCGCCCCTTCCGCCCGCGGCCATGACTATTCGGCTGCCTTCCTGTCGAACATCTGCTCGCTCTGCGCGCCAGAGCTTGGCCGCGGCGGCGAAAGCATTGGCTCCTCGCCCATCGGCGCACCGGGCACCAGGGAGAACTCGCCCTTGCCGTCCATCGACGGGCCTTCGCTCCAGCGTCCCTGCGCTGGTGCGACACCTTCGACGAAGCAGTTGATGAAGGCATAGGATACGTCCTGATGCTCTTTCTCCTGCGGGAAGGAATTAGGCACCGGCAGAGACGCGGTCAGGCCGCCCATGTCCTCGATCGCCGCCAGCCACTGCTGCTGATGCATGGTGTCGCGCGCAATGAGGAATGACAGCATATCCTTCATTCCGGCATCGTTGGTCATGTTGTAGAGGCGGGTCGCGAGCACGCGGCCGCTACCTTCCGCGGTAACGTTGGCGACCAGCAGCCGATTGCCTCGTGTCAGCGGAGCTCAATTGGGCGACGGCGACAGCCGCTCCGGCCGGTCGAGGTGGTTCTGCCGACCGGCAGCCCGGGATCATGCAACCTTGGAAAACAGGGCTACGTCACATCGGGCCAAGCCGTAGCGCCACCGGTGATCGGTCGCGGCAACCCGGCTCTGGTAAAACAGGGAAAGCTGGCTGCCTTCGATCATCACCGTTGAATGACCATTCTCGCCTGGCTGGCCTGGTTCGAGCACCGGGCCAATCGACACGTAAGGTCCGGCAACCTCGTCAGCGATGGCGAAAAATACCCGCTGCCGGTTCCCACGAAGGCCGTTTGGCAAGAAGCAAGTGGCGTTCAGAAGCACGCGGCCATCTGGCAACTCGACCAGTTGCGCACCTTCAATGCCCCATTCATAGTCGGGGTCCTCTCTCGTATTGTGATGAGGAACATCAGTGTGATCGAGGATCTTGCCGATCCGCTTCCACGGACCGAACCACGAGTCCGATTGGCTGCGTGCGAGATAGATGTCGGGCTGCGGCACCCTGTTGAATTTCGGCATGGCCGAGTAAACGAGATAGCGCTTGCCACCAATGACCGCCGGATGCGGATCGTAGATGCCATCCTCCTCGGTATCGGGGATCGCAAGAATGGCCGGGCTGAGAACCACCCAATGGAAGCCGTCATTGGAAACCGCGTGCTCGCAGCGGCCGCCGGACTTCATGAATTCGGTCTGGATGAACATGTGGAAGACGCCACTTTCGTGAATGACGCCAGGAGCCGCGACCCCCGTCCCGTTGATGGGAAGCTCGATTGCTTCATGCTCGGCCCAAGGCCCATAAAGGTCGGGCGCCGTCGCATGCAGGATCCTCCACGTCTCGGTCGTCACCGTGCCGCTTGAGCCGAAGACATGCCACAGCCTGCCATCGAAGACGGGACATGGGTCCTTGAGGTCATCCACGCTTTGCGGATGAAACAGCGGAAACACGTTGGTATCGAAGTCGATCTTCATCTTAGCCCCGGAATTTGCCCTTGCCCCGAACCCCGCCCGATGCCGCGGGCGAATCAAATTGGTGTCCGGCACATTTTATAGCCAGCAAGTTCAACACAAATACGGCAAAGGCGGTTCTCCACCAGCAAACCTGTTCGGGGGCAGTTTCGATGACCCCGCCATTTGACACAGCCAGTCTGCCTCCGCACAGCCAGCGCTTTGCATTCGTCCAGCCAAGCGGCGACCGAGGCTCTTCTTTTCACCTTGGAACAACTCACCTGCCCGAAAGTTAGGAGCTGAAACCGAAGTCTAATTCCCCCTCATCCGCGATTAACAAATGTTATTCGCAACACAAACGACCGTCTATAAAAGGAATATCTCAATGGAAGCAGCCTTGGGCAGGGTAACCGTCAGTAAACAAGCTGGCAGGCAAAATCTACTGGTTTGCTTCTCTCACTTAAGGTGGAATTTCGTTCATCAGCGCCCGCAGCATCTCCTCACCCTCGCATCCATGCAGCAGAGGGTTGTCTACTTTGAAGAACCTCTCTTCGAAGAACTTTCGCAGCCGCTATTGCGGACGAGCGAGGTCTCGCCAAACATTCTGATTGCGACACCAGTGCTCCCGGTCGGCACGTCGGCCGCGAAGGCAGATGCCGCGCAGCGGAGATTTGTTCAGCAGACAATCGCTTCCATGCCGCACAGCCGGCTGATCGCTTGGTATTACACGCCGATGGCTCTTCGTTTCACGGAGTACCTCGAGCCAGACATATGCGTCTATGATTGTATGGACGAACTCTCGGCGTTCAAGAATGCGCCGCCCGAACTGGGGCAGATGGAAAAGGCGCTTCTGAACCGTGCCGATCTCGTTTTCACCGGCGGCCTGAGCCTGTTCGAGACCAAGCGCCACCTGCATCACGCGATCTATCCCTTTCCAAGCAGCATCGATGTGAACCACTTTCACAAGGCCAGGAAGCCGGGAAAAGACCCAGTCGATCAAGCCGACATTCCTCACCCCAGGGTGGGTTATTTCGGTGTCATTGACGAGCGGCTGGACGTCAGTCTTGTGGCTCAGGCGGCGGACGCCATGCCCGACGTCCATTTCGTCATGCTCGGCCCGGTGGTCAAGATCGACCCTGCTAGCCTGCCGCAGGCGGATAATCTTCACTGGCTGGGCGGGAAAGCCTACTGCGACCTGCCCGACTATCTGCGCCATTGGGATGCCGGCTGGATGCCGTTCGCGCTCAACGAAGCGACCCGGTTCATCAGCCCGACCAAGACGCCGGAATTCCTGGCGGCGGGGCTGCCAGTAGTCTCGACGGCAATCGTCGATGTGGTGCGCAGCTACGGCGCTGCTGGACTTGTGGAAATCGCCGATAGCGATGATCTGGAAACCAAACTCCGCTCGGCCCTTTCGCGACCGCGTCAGATGCTCCTGCAGCAAGTCGACGCCTACCTTGCGGACACCTCCTGGGAGCGAACATGGAATGCCATGGCAGCTCACATCGAGCGCGCCCATGAACGCAAGAAAGTCATCCCTCTTCGCAGGAGCGCATAGCATGTTCGATTGGCTGGTCGTCGGAGCAGGTTTTGCCGGCAGCGTGCTTGCCGAACGAATAGCCTCGCAGCGTCACGAGAGCGTCCTGCTTGTCGATCGCCGCGGCCATGTAGGCGGCAACGCGTACGATTGCTACAACGAAGCCGGCATCCTGATCCACCGCTACGGTCCGCATATCTTCCACACCAACAGCCAAGCCATCTTGGACTACCTGTCGCAGTTCACCGAATGGCGCTCATACGAGCACAGGGTGTTGGCGGCGGTGGACGGGAAGCTCGTTCCCATCCCGATCAATCTCGACACGATCAACCGCCTTTATGAGCTGGACCTGACCTCGGCACAGTTGGAGGAATTCTTTGCGTCGCGACGCGAGACGGTAGAAGACGTTCGCACGGCCGAGGACGTCGTTGTCAGCACGGTGGGCCGCGAGCTCTATGAGAAATTTTTCCGTGGCTACACAAGGAAGCAATGGGGCGTCGATCCCGGTCAACTGAGCAAATCGGTGACCGCACGAGTGCCGACCAGGACCAACCGTGATGACCGCTATTTCAGCGACAGCTTCCAGAAAATGCCGGCCGGCGGATACACAAGGATGTTCGAACGCATGCTCGACCATCCGAACATCAAGATCATGCTGCAGACCGATTTTCGCGAAATTCGTGAGAAGATTCCGTTCAGGCGCATGATCTATACTGGCCCAATCGACGAATATTTCGAGTGGCAGCTCGGGCATCTTCCCTATCGCTCGCTGCGTTTCGAGCACGTTACACTGGACTGCGAACAGTTTCAGCCGGTCGCCGTCGTCAACTATCCGCAGACGCAAGATTACACTCGCATCACGGAATACAAACATCTGACCGGCCAGCAGAACTCGCGGACCAGCCTGACGTACGAATATCCCACGAATATCGGGGATCCGTATTACCCGGTGCCGCGCGCCGAAAACGAAGCACTGTACAAGCGCTATGAAGCGCTCGCCGCAACTTGTCCCGACGTATGGTTTGTCGGCCGCCTGGCAACATACCGCTACTACAACATGGATCAGGTGGTCGGACAGGCTCTGGCCACTTTCGCCCGCATCCAAAAAAGTGTCCCCGAATGGACGAGCAAGAGGGAGGCGCCGTTGACGGATCTCTCAGTAAGCTCGTCTGCACACGGGAGCTAGAGATTGGGCGCAATTGCCGTGCAATCACGTGTTCGAAGGCATGATCGGCTCTATTTCAGAGAGAAGCGATCCACGCCGTTTGAGCCATCGCTAGTGGGGTTCGACGGCGGGAGACTTGACGAATTCGACACCGGCGACGGGCTCGACGATGACGCAGCTGAACGCGTGGTTAGAACGCTTCGCTCGCAGGGACAACAGCCCACATGGAAAGTTGGGCCTTAGCTACACCACCGGTGGGCTGGTCGGCGCCGCCCAAGCAGTTGGGCTTTCTGAAATCGCGCACTACGGCACGTTGATTGCCTGGGCCGAACAGCTTGGCAAAAGCGATCGTCAAACTCCTCAACGAGACACTGAAAGAGGAAGGTGGCGACGGATGAAGCGCTTTCCAGTTTAAGCGAAGGCGGTGTGAATGAGCGCGCCTTGGAGCAAGCCGCCTAGGTGAAATCGCCCGGCGCTGGGTCGCCGGGCGATTTTCGGCCCGTTGGCCGGTCGGACAACGACGTCGTCGCCGCTTCCATGGTTCGGTCGTGCAGGTGGGTGCATTCGTCGCTGAACGAATTTGCGCAGATCGATTACTGTATTCCAGTTTCGCAGTAGGATCAGACCCTATTATTCCCACCTCTGGCGCGACCGTCGCAGCCAGAGAGACGGAATTCGCCTTAAGGCCGATTGATTGCGCGGCCGTCGTCGCGATCAACTTCGGGTACGTATTCGCCTGCATCGGCATCGAAACCGGTCCACCCGTCGGCCTCGTACATTCTGCGGCGTTCAGCCACATCGACCGATCGGGATTGACCCAAAATCTCCTCGGCATTCGGCACGAGTTCGTCCTCCACCTTGGCCGTCACCAAGGTGCCCCCGCGGCGTACACCTTCCGCATACACGTGTGCATCCCGCTCGGACACGCCCGACTCCGTCAGAGCGCCGATAATGCCGCCGGCTGCTCCGCCAGCCACGGCACCGGCAACCGCCCCGGCGGCGGTGGCGGCGAGCCATCCGGCCGCGACCACCGGGCCGACGCCCGGAATGGCCATGATGCCCAGTCCCGTGAGCAGGCCACCGGCACCGCCGATCACCGCGCCGATTCCCGCACCGCTCCCCGCATCCTCGGCGGCCTCGGAACGGTTTGCGTCATACCAGTCGTCCGAGTTGTTGGCGACGATGCTGATATTGGAATGCGGAACTCCCGTCGCTTCAAGCTCGCCGACCGCATCGGCCGCGTCTTCATAATTGTCGAACAGTCCGGTTACAGTCTTCATGTGATTTCTCCTGATCCATGCTCACTTGCTTGCGGCAACGACGTTGCCCTGGTAGTCGAGCCCAACGTTGAGGTTTTCGCCTCCTTTGGCCGCCTGGCCGCGCCAGATGCCCTGATCGTCCTTGGTAAGCTTCGACACGTTTGAATAGCCCGCATCCTCGATTCGGCTCTTGGCCTGGGCTTCGGTGAAGCTGTTCGCGCCGGGAACGAGAGCGGCGGCGTTGGCAGTGTTGTCGGTCTTCGCCGCCGGCGTTGTCGCTCCCGTGACGGCATCTTGCCCGGCGGCGATCTTTTCGATCGTCTGCTGGTGCATCTTCAGCGTCCCCACAGTTTCCTGGGCGAAAGTCTTGAGCGCGGCGTTGTCACCGCCGCTGGCATAATCTTCAAACAGCTTGACGGCCTCGTCATGTGCCTTGCGCTGCGCGTCGACATAGGCCGGATCGATCGGCGCCTGGGCGTTCTTGAGCTTGTCCAGATCGCCCTGGTGCTTGGCATCGAGCGCCGGCGGTACTTTCAGTTTCTGCTGGCCCGCGACCGCCTCCAGCTTGGCATTGGCTGCGCCGTGGTCCCGGATCATCATCTGGGCAAAATCCTTGATGCGCTGGTCCTGGGCCTTGTCCAGTGCAATCTGGCTCGAGTCGACTTCGAACTTGCCGCCGACGGCGGCCTTGTCGACAAAATCCTGCGCGCTGTCGGCAGCAAATGCAGGCATTGCAAAAGCGACGGAAGCAACTGCGAGAGATGCGAGAAGATATTGTGTTTTCATCAGCTTTGTCCTTGTCAGTGAGCAAATTTGCGTTGCGTCCTAACAAGACAGGATGCGCTTTGTTCCCCATCGAGACGACACGCCGGCCGACCAGCAGCGCCACAATCCGTGAAGAGCCGCCGGGCGTGGGCGAAAAAAGCAACCATGGAAACGAGTGGCTTCGGGACGCCGCCACTCCAACGCCGGATACGCTGGAACAAATCCACGATCGCGGCGTTGGAGGCCGGTCTGCGCGCCTCGGCCTACTCGGGCAGGATTTGTAGACCACGGGGCAGGTATTGGAGGGGCATGTGCGTACGGGCCACTTTAGAAAGCCGATCATCATTCAACCTGGCCGCATCGACCGCGACAGGGTCGTGGTCTCTGTGTCCGATGCCGCCGAAGTGCTGCTGCGGGACTGGCCAAAGCCGAAATCCGAAATGCGTCTTGCCGCGATCAAGGCATGCCTTGCCGTGATGCGTGGCGAAAAGCCTGCCAAGGTCGCAAGACAGGCGTTCATCGTTGCGGCTAGGGACGCCAGGATTCTGCTCGAGCACATCTAGCCTTGCAAACCACCGCCGCGGATCTGGCAGAGTATGGTTCGAAGGAGAGAGGTCATGGCCAAGATTTCAAACCCCACACCTGCCTCTGCCAGAGGTGAGATTCAGGCGGGAACGACGCAAGACAAAACGCCGGGCTTCGATCCCTCCGTTGCTCCGTTGGAAACCGACGCCGAGGCGGCTGACACTAGAAATCCGACCACTGAAGCAGACCCGCCACGTTCCCGCCGGCCAAAATTCGAGAACGAGGCCAGCTTCGCCAACGCGATGCTGCCGGTCGAAAGCGAACCGGAATTACGGCCTCAAAGCAACTGGCCGCTGTTAATCATCGCGGCCGTCGTTTTGGTTGCGGCAGCGGTGTTTCTGCTCGCCAGCATGCTGCGCTGAAAAAGTTCACGACCATCCGAAGCGACGACCTAGTCGCGAAAATCGGGCGCGCTCTTCATGCTGGAAAGTTCAGTCATCGGGCACAGCAGGCGCGGCCGCGCAGGGTCGGAGATGTCGAGCTTGTCCCAAGGGATTCGGTATAGCCCATCGCGGCGGCGCAACCGGAAAAGATCAAGCACCGCCACACCTATAGCCGAGGCCGAAAGACGTTCGAAAGCGGCGTAGATGCCGACGTGGAATTCGGTAACGACGAAATCGTCGCCATCCGGTTCGGCGCGGATTTCCTCGATATAGCCGATACTCTTGCCCCGCTGCGAAAGCACGCGTCGCCCGGCCAGATGTTCGAGGTTTACCATGGTCATCGTCAAGCTCCCGGAATGCGTCCGATGACACGGTCGCGCAGCCAGTCCTGCCAGGCAAAGATCGACGTCTGACGCACATCCACATCGAACTCTATGTCGATGCCGATATCCTTCACCTTGTGCCAGGCGATCCGATGCGGCTCGCCATGGCGCTTGCCACCCAGCCTTGCCGCGAGTTGCGCCATTCGTCGGCCAGGCCATGTACCGAGGCGACGCGCCAATGTGATGGAGCCGAGTTCAATCGCAACGATCCTTGGCGGCTTGCCTCGCCGCAGCTCCGCCACCAGCCCGTCGACCTTGCCGATCTTGACCTGTTCGCGATCGACCACCTGCTTGTCCAGCAGATCACGCAGCAATTTCATCATGTGCCTCCGAGTATCTGCAGCGGGATCGTCACCACGGCCAGCACAAAGCCGAGGGCGATGATGAAGATGACCGCGGCGTTGGAAAGAATGCCGTTGCGATGCTCGCCGACGTAGCGTTTGTCGTTCAGCAGAAACAGGAAGGGCACCACGGTCAGCGGCAGGCTGGCCGCCGTCAGAGCCATGGAAAAGATGGTGAGCCTCAGCGGATCGAGACCAAGCATGATGGGGATAGCGGCAAGAAACAACGATACCGTGTACACCGCGCTGAAGCCTGGATTGTCGCGCGGCTTGCGATCCTCGCCCCATGTCCAGCCGAAACCTTGAGCCACGAGGTAAGCCTGTTGCAGCCCGACTTCGAGCGCAGCGCCGAAACAGGCAACGGCGAGAGAGGCTATGAACAGGACGAAACCCCAAAAGCCGAATACCGGGATCAGCATCAATGGCATTTGATGATAATCGTCCACCTGGTTGATGCCCTGCGTCGCCAGCACGAGAGCGGCCACGATCAGCACGCCGACCGAAATGGTGCCGCCGAAAGTCATCCCCAGTCCCGCTATGGCTCGATTGGCGCCGAGATAGCTTTTGTCCCACTGGTCCTCGATGGCCCCCGAAGAATAGAACATGAACAGGTACGGCGATATCGAGGCGCCAAGAATGCTGACCGCCATGAACCAGTAATTGGCGGCATCGTGGGCCGGCAGCGAAGGCACGGCACCAGCTGCGACCGCTGTCCAGTCGGGCTTCAGCATCACGGCCGCGACGACGAAACACAATGTTACCAGACCGAGGATCGACACACCTTTCTCGATGAAACCGAACGTACCTTTCCAGAGCAGCAGCCATGCCAAAATGGCCACCGGCAGCGCCCACCACCGGAAGCCTATGCCGGTGGCAAATTCGAGTGCGATGGCAACGCCGCCGATCTCGGCGGAGAGCACCATGAGGCTGAGCAGCAAGGTGGCAAGCAACGGCCACACAAAGACGTTGAAGCCGAATCTCTCGCGGATGCCGTCGCAGATCGTGTGATGGCTCACAGCCGCGAACCGGCCGGCCATCTCCACCAGAAAGATGATGCAGATGGTGCCGAGGACCACGGCCCAGATCAACTGGAAACCGAAGGTCGCACCCGCCTGGGCGGCCGTCGCCATTGATCCGACTTCGAGGAAGCCGCCAACGCTGGTGACGACGCCGAGCGATATTTCCACGAGCTTCTTCATGGCTTCGGCGCGAAATACTCTGCATAGGCGGTGGCCAGCGAGCGCGAGGCCAGCCGAAGGTCCTGCTTTGCATTTTGGACCTCCGTTCGATTGCCCGCCTGCAATCCCGCTTCGGCGCGAGCTACTGCGACCGACAGCCCCTTAACCGCTGTCGCCAAGGCAGCTTGCTCGGCAGGTTCGGTCGCTCCGGCCGATCGGATTTGCGCCTCGGCATCAGCCAGCGTCTTGCCGACGGATTGCAGCGTGCCGGCTGTGTATGCGGACGGCGCCGCCCCGCTTCTCCACGCATCGAGCACCATCGACACGGTCTGTGCGGCAGAGGCCGCCGTTTGTGATTGCTGTTCGATCCGTTCGGAAGACGAGCATCCCGCCGAAACGCCCAGAAGCACCATGGCGCACAGATAATCCAGCCTGAGATCACGGCCACTGAAGGTCAAAGCCGGATGCACCACAAGAATAATCTCCCTGCAGCCGAAACAAACCTGGTCGGCATGAATTGATCTAGCGTGCCCCGAGTGCCCGTCAATCGAGGCCGACCGCACGGGTGCCGATCGCAAGAAGAACCGTGACAGGGAACCGCTGGCCACGACGGAAACCAACTCATGGGGAACAAAGGTTGGCTTGTAGGATTGAGCAGGAGGAGCGGTGGGCCGACGTCAGCCCGTCCTGATCTGGATAGCGGTCGTGGCGGTCGTAATCATCGCGGCTTGGTGGTTTGGCAGTCATAGACCGGGCAACGACCGCGGGAGCCAACCGGCGCCTCACGCGATAGACCAGAACGGCTAATCCTGCGCGGCCGAGCCTGAAGGGTTCTCGATCCTGTATTCGTGAACCAGGCCAAGAACCTGACTTCTCACTGCCTCACGCGCTTCGGGCTGAATGAAAGGCATCAGCCGGTCAACGGTTTCAACGACCGCCCGTGGCAGATCCGAAACCGCGTCGGTGAGTTCACTGCCATGCTCATACATATTGTCGGTCAGCTTCTTGTCCAGATCGGAAAGGATGCCCATCACCACACTCCATGTCTGCTCTCCCGCTCTGATAATGGTCGGTCCGGCGGACATGTTCCGCGACGCAGGTGCCGTGGCGGTTGGGCATCGTTCAAGACGAGTGCTTCACCGCAAGGTCGTCTGGCCCGGGTCGTTTCGTCTGGCTTTCGCCGGAATCAGCCTGCCGGCATTGGCACGTAACCCCCTGACGAATTCTTCCAGATAAGGGAGCAATTCGAAAAGCAGGATCACGGCCATGACGCATAGGATATAGCTCACCGGGAGCTGCTGCGATTTCCAGGCGATGTCGAGGTGCGCGGTTTCCTGTCCTGCCCCGAACAGCGCGAGGAACTGTCCCCAGTGGAGGGACACGACGCTGACCAGCCCCATCAGCGGGATCATCTCCAGGAAGCTGTGCACATGCTGCTCGATCGGCGTCACCGTGCGCGCCGTAGTGGCGTAGCGCACGTCCCACATCGCCGTCGCTTCGTGAATGAAGAAGGTGACGATCATGATGGCTATGACCAGGGCGTTCACGTCGAGGAACATGGCAGCGAGTAGCGGTATGCCGACCTCGGCGAACATTAGGAGATGGATCAACGATTCCTTGGCGCCCGTGGTCGATTCGATATGCGAAGCGCGATGGCAGAGCCAGTCGGCAAAACCGGCGACCAACCAAACCGGGAGAAGAAAATACATCAGGATCAGAACGGTGGGATCCGACAGCACAGGAACACCCTCTCGTCTGCGTTCTTGTGAAGATAACGACCCTGCTGAGCCAGCTGCTGCAATTGCGCCGGCTACTATCCAGAGCTCAATCCGCTGGTGCCCCTCTGGCATCGCGCCAAGAAGGCTCACGTTCCGGCCGCGAAGTCGGATCCGGTCAGGATTATTGGCTGACCACCAGACAGGACACGTCGCTTTGCAGTTCGCCTCATGCGCGGCTCAAGGTTCTCGCCGGCGTCACGAAGCTGTACCAGCAACGCCGCTCATCCTAACCGCCAGACGGTTTGGGCGATGCCGGCTGCGTCGGCTGGGTGCCTTGCTGGTCCCCGCCAGTACTCGTCTGTGGTGTCGGATTGGTATCCGTCTTGGGATTCTTGTCGACCGGCTGGCTGTTCATCGTATCCGTCTTGGATTTGACAGGGTCGGCATTGTTGTTGCACGCCGCCAAGGCAAGCAACGCCGACGCCGCACACAGTGACCACAAGGCTCTCATGCTGACTTTTCCTCAATGAGTTCGGGTAAAGCAGCCGACAAGTGACCTATACGGTCGAACCGTACGGAAAGCCCCTGTTTGACCGCACTTCGGGCCAGCAGATGATCCAGTTCCGTATCTTCGATAGGGCTGCGGACCACCTGGCGGATGGCCCTGCACGCCAGCTCGGTCGATACGAAATCATACCTCCTGCCTCTGGCGAGAACATATTGTTCCACCAGCATCTTCACGCGCCTGAGCGCGATTTCATCGGCATAGTGCATTTGGCGGTTCCTCCTGCGCCCGAACTGCCGAACGGGGAGGTTGTTCCAGCTGATTCGAAACATGGCCGTGGCGACACGGAAAGCCCGCGGCTCCCGGCCGGGGAGCGCGCGGGCTGATCAGGCTGAGGGGAACCCGATCGCGCGGCGTCAAACAAGGGGAGCGACGACGCCGCACGGCCCCGAACCTGCATCGAGGCCAGTTGTTCCACTTCGCCATCTTCGCGTTGTTCACGCCCGAAAGCACATCGGAGATTACCTGCGACGGACAGCTAGCAAACCGACCTTACCGCACGGAACAATCGGGCACCCCGCTGGTTCGGCCGGAACGAACTTCGGAGAACACGATGACCAATGCAAATCTGGCCGTGGTGACGGGCGCATCGAGCGGCATCGGCAAGGAACTTGCCAGACTATGCGCAAAGGACGGCTACAACCTGGTCATAGCCGCCGACGAACCTGCGGTCCAACAGGCGGCCGAGGCTCTGGCTTCGCATAATGTAATGGTTGAAGCCATCGAGGCCGATCTGGCATCCCTCGAGGGCGTCGATCAACTCATCACGCGGATCGGCGATCGCGACATCGACCTTCTGTTCCTGAACGCCGGACGCGGACTTGGCGACGGCTTTCTCGACCAGGATTGGCAGAAAGTTCGCCGCGTCATCGACACCAACATTACCGGCACGGTCTACCTCGCGCATGAACTCGGCGCCAGGATGGCACGCCGCGGCCGCGGTCGGATTCTGTTCACCGGATCGATTGCCGGCTTCATGCCCGGCACCTTCCAGGCGGTCTACAACGGCACCAAGGCGTTCATCGATTCCTTCTCGATCGCACTGCGCCATGAGATGCTGGACACCGGCGTCACGGTCACGGTGCTGATGCCCGGCGCTACGCAGACACGGTTCTTCGAACGCGCCGAAATGATGGACACCAAGGTCGGCACCGACGAGAAGGACAATCCGGCCGACGTGGCCAGAACCGGCTACGACGCCATGATGGCTGGCGAGGAACAAGTGATCAGCGGCTGGAAGAACAAGCTGCAGGTCGCGGCCGCGCACGTCACTCCGGCGGGCACTCTGGCTGAACAGCACCGCAAAATGGCAGAGCCGGGTTCGGCATCCAGAGACTGATCTTCCGCTGCCGAGACAGATCGCCAGCCAGTTGAGGGATCGCGGACCAGTGACCGCCACTTCGTCCGAAAGAACCGGCACTACCGATATTTCAGAACGTCCAACTCAGGAGCAACATGATGAAAGCCCTCACATGGCACGGCAAAGGCGACATACGCTGCGATCAGGTGCAGGATCCGACCATCGAGGATGACCGTGACGTCATCATCAAGGTTACCTGCTGTGCCATATGCGGCTCCGATCTGCATCTGATGGACGGGTACATGCCGACCATGGAATCGGGTGATGTGCTTGGACACGAGACCATGGGAGAGGTCGTGGAGGTCGGCCGCGGCCATTCGAAGTTCAAGAAGGGCGATCGCATCGTGGTGCCTTTCAACATTTCGTGCGGCGAGTGCTGGTTTTGCCAGAGGGGGCTGTTCTCGCTTTGCGACCGGTCAAATCCCAATGCCAAGCAAGCGGCCGAGGTGATGGGACAATCGCCGGCCGGCCTGTTCGGCTATTCGCATCTGGTCGGCGGCTATTGGGGCGGCCAGGCTGAATATCTGCGCGTCCCATTCGCCGATGTCGGCCCGATCAAGGTGCCGGAAGGCATGGACGACGAGCAGGTGCTGTTTCTTTCCGACATCTTTCCGACCGGCTACATGGCGGCCGAGAACGCCGGCATCGAGCCGGGTGACACGGTCGCGATCTGGGGCTGCGGTCCGGTCGGTCAATTCGCCATCCAGAGCGCCTGGATGCTCGGCGCCGGACGCGTCATCGCGATCGACAAGGTTCCGGAACGACTTGCCATGGCTCGCGAACACGGCAAGGCCGAGACACTCGACTTCAGCAATTCCAACATCTATGACGCGCTGATGGCGATGACCGATGGCCGCGGCCCGGATCGCTGCATCGATTGCGTCGGCACCGAGGCCGATGCCGGCGCCAGCGCCGACTCCATGCTCGACAAGGTCAAGGCGGCTGCGTTCCTCGGCACCGACAGGCCGCATGTGCTGCGCGAAGCAATCTACTGTTGCCGCAAGGGTGGCACCATTTCGATCCCCGGCGTCTATATCGGCCTCGTCGATCATATCCCCTTTGGCGCCGCGATGAACAAAGGCCTGACATTCCGCATGGGCCAGACCCATACGCAACGGTATCTCGAACCGCTTTTGGCCAAGGTCCAGACCGGCGAGATCGATCCATCCTTCGTGATCACGCACAGGGCCGACCTTGAAGCCGGACCCGATCTCTACAAGGCGTTTCGCGACAAGCAGGACGGCTGCATCAAGGTGGTCATGCGGCCGCATGGCTGAGCATTCATCGGGACGCTTCATCTTCGCTCGTGCCCTCACCTTGACGGGGTCGGTGCCGTCGCGGTTGCGGAACTTTCAATAGCGCCGGCGATTGACCCTGCCGATGAGATGTTTGCCGTTTTCATGAAAGGAACCATCATGGCCAAGGAAGATTCCATCTCGAAACCCGCCGTCCGGTCACCGAACACAGAGGGCTTGCCGCACCCGAGGAGGGATGCCAGCGACACGGATGCCGGCGCAAAGCCGCCGACGCCAAAGACCGCAGGCGCGTCGCGCCCGTCGAGCGTTCCATTGGACAATCCGGTCGCCAACCGAAATTCCGGTCGGCCGCGCCAGGCGGGCACCACACCCCGGCCTACCGACAAGCCGCTGGATTGATCGCGACGGGTTGTCCCTATGTCATGATCTCTTGGTGTCGCGAGGCGATGATGCCAGGCCCGCGACCGCAGCGAGTATGGCAGCTTCGCTTGCGGGTTTTGCCACGAATTTGCAGTTTCGAAACGGGGCGGGAACATCGCGCTCCCCAAAACCCGTTACAAACGCGAACGGTGTGCCGCGAGCCATCAATATCTCAGCGACCGGCAAGCTCGTTTCGCCGTTGAGTTGAATGTCCAGCAACGCCATGTCGACCTTGTCCGCCTCGACAAGCCGAAGCGCGGCGGCAACCGACGAAACAGGGCCGACCACAGGATAGCCCGCCGCTCGCAAGTCAGACGCGACGTCCTCCGCGATCAGCCATTCGTCCTCGACCACCAGAACGCGCGGTCTTTCGCTCACGGTGTGTCCCCATGGTTTGCCGAAAAAGCGATCTGGACCTCAAGACCGTCCTTGTGGAAGGAGGTCTCGACATGGCCGCCGAGCCTGTAGCCGATTTCTCCTTTCAAAAGGTTCAGGCCAAAGCCGTTGTGCAACGGCTCCTTGACGGGAGGGCCGTCCTTTTCGCGCCAGCCAAGCGTGAAACTGTCGCCATCCATCGCCCATCTGACGCCGATCTTGCCTTGGGGCTTGGACAAGGCGCCGTACTTGGCCGCATTGGTGGCCAGTTCATGGATGGCCATGCTGAGAGAAAGCCCCTGTTGCGGGCCAAGTTTTACGTCGTCGCCATCGAGTTCGATACGTTCGATGCCGAACGGTTCGAGTTCCTGATGGAGTAATTCCTTGACCGAAGCCTCCTTCCACCTCTCGCGGGTCAGCAGTCCGTAGGCCCGGGACATGGCATGCAGCCGGCCGATCAGCGCGTCCGCGAACGCTTCCTTCGTATCGGAACTGTCTCGCGTGCGATTGGCGATGCTGGCGATCACCGCCAGCATGTTCTTGACGCGATGGTTGAGTTCCGAGATGAGCACCTGCTGATGCTCTTCCGCCCGCGCCAGGGTAGTAACGTCGACCAGCGTCACCACGACGCCCTGTATCCGATTGCCTTTGTCACGATAAGGGTTGATGCGGACCATGTGAAACAGGCCCCGCGCATCGCGCGCAAGATGATGGTTCAGAGTCTCGCCTGTCTCGAACACCTTGTCGATGTGCTGCTTCAACTCGGGATAATCGAGCTGGCTCGAAAGATCCGTCAACGGCCGGCCGACGTCGGAGGGGCGCAGGCTGAAGAAGGACGAGGCCGCCGGCGTGAAGGTTCGCACCACAAGGCTGCGGTCGAGGAAAATGGTCGCGATCTCGGTGCTTTCGAACAGGTTGCGCAGATCGCTGTTGGCATGATCGAGCTCGTCGATCTTGCTGGTCAACTCCGCGTTGATCGTGTTGAGCTCTTCGTTGAGCGACTGCATCTCTTCCTTGGACGCTTCAAGCTCCTCATTGGTGGATTGCGCCTCCTCATTGACGGAGACGAGCTCCTCGTTCGACGATTTCACCTCTTCGAGGGCCGTCTCGTATTCCTCTATGGTGGATTGGAGACGCTCTCTTGTATCGCGCAGTTCCCGCTCGAGATCGGCGGTGGTATCGCTGTCACGGCTGCCATCGTCCTCATCGGATCGGGCCTGGGTCGGGCCCGACGGCTCGAAGAGGACAAGGTAAAGCGGCTCACCATTGCCCCTTTCGGCCAAGGGTTCGATCGTCAGCCTGATCGGTTGCACGCGTTCGTCTTCTTCCTCGACGGCGAGATTGTCTCGCACCACGGTGCGGCGTGTCGTCGTCGCCTCCCTCAATGCGGCGCGCAGGTCCAGGCGAAGTCCACGGCGCGCCATCGTCAGCAATTGCCGGCTGGGGATGCCTTGCGGCGCTTCGAGGTATCTGCCGGTCCTGGCCGAATAGTAGACGACGTCGCCCTCGGCGTTGACGAGGACATGCGGCGGCGCGAACCGCTCCAGCACCTGCGCCTCAACCGCCTGGCGCAGCGGATAGCCGGCTGCTCCCTTCTTCAAGCCGGCGGCTTCGGCGGGAAAGACGCCGGAATGCGTATCGCCGATCAGGGCCGGCAGCCTGATATGCGGCGAGGCATGCTCCCGTGCCTGGAAGAGGCGATGTTTCTTGTCGACGGTGGCAAACAGGTTTTCGTGCTGCCCGACGCTTTCGGACGTGCCGAGGAAAAGATAGCCACCCGGCTTCAGCGAATAGTGGAAGACAGGAAGAACGCGGCTTTGAATGGCAGGACCGAAATAGATCAGGAGGTTGCGGCACGAAACCAGATCCATGCGCGAGAAGGGGGGATCGCGGATGACGCTGTGCGGCGAGAAGATGCACAGTTCCCGGATCTCGTTGCTGATGACGTAACTTTCGCCATCGCCGTTGAAAAACCGCTGTTTGCGTTCCGGGGAAAGACCCTGCATCAAGGCCTCGGGATAGCGTGCGGCGCGCGCCACCGCCAGGGCCGGCTCATCTATGTCAGTGGCGAATATCTGGACGCGCGGTACGGCCGAAAGCGTTTCCATGTGTTCACGCAACAGGATGCCGATCGAGAACACCTCCTCGCCGGTGGCGCAGCCGGGAACCCAGACCCTCACCGTATCAGTCGCGGTCTTGCCCTCGAACAGCCGCGGGACGATCTTTTTTTCCAGCAATTCGAACGCATCGGGATCGCGAAAGAAGTTGGTGACATTGATCAGCAGATCGCGAAACAGGTTCATCACCTCGCGAGGGTCCTTCTTCAGCCAGTCGATATAGGCGTTGATGGACTGGAGCTGGGCGATCTGCATGCGCCGCTTGATCCGGCGCAGGAATGTCTTGGTTTTATAGCCTGAAAAGTCGTGGCCGGAGTGGCTGCGCAAAATGCCGTATATCTGTTCGCGGACCTCATCCATGTCGGCCGTATGGTCGTCCTCTTCATTTATCAGCCCGTCCAACGAGTCGAAACCGCGGGCGTAAGCCTCGAGCTTCGCCCCAATCTCCTCGGCAGGCACGGCAACATCGACGAGCCCACTGGCAATTGCGCTCTGCGGCATGTCGGGATTGCGCGGACCGTAGCCGCCGGGCGTTTGCGCAACGGTGAGCCCGCCCCGCTCCTTGATGGCCTTGGCGCCCAAGGTTCCATCGGAATCACCTCCCGACAGCACCACACCGACCGCGTATTCGCCCTGGTCTTCGGCCAGTGCGCTGAAGAAGATGTCGATGGGTTTGCGCTCTTGGGTTAGCCCGTGAGGCCGCCGCAGGTGCAGCATGCCATCCTCGATGACCAGAGTGACGTTTTCCGGCATCACATAGACGTGGTCGGGTTCAACAGCCACGCCGTCCTCGACCACCACGACAGGCATCTCGGTGTAGCGGTCGATGACCTCGTGCAGCAGGCTGTTGCGCTTGGGACTGAGATGCGTGATGATCACGAACGCCATGCCGGGCCGGCCGGTGATGCCCTTGAAAAGCCCTTCCATTGCGGGAATTCCACCCGCGGACGCACCGATGCCGACGATGGGGAACTTGGTTGATCGGGCTGTCACGGCATGTCCCCCTTTCGCCCGACCGACATGAAGTCTCTCAATGTCGGATCGGACAGGACATGACCATATAGCGCGCGAGGCCGATGGAACAAGACAGCATGGATGACGTTGACCCCAATATCCGTGGGTGGTTCAATGACAAAGCGATCTGCTGGCTTGAAAATCCTGGCACCGACCGTGCCGGGAGCGCCTCGATTAATCGAAGGTCTCGATAGGCCCGTCCCGGATCGCATGCTGGTGCTTGCGAAACGATTGCAGGCGGCGTTGGATGACAGAAAATTGGAAGGGCCTCCTCTCCATCCTAAACTCCATTCGAAGAAAGGATGACGACGTGCGCGATCTGCGAGGGCTGCGTATTCTGATTGTCGAAGATGAATGGACGATGGCGGGAGATCTCGCACGATTTTTCAGCAACATGGGCGCCATCATCCTTGGCCCCGCTGCAACCGTCGAGCAGGCTTCTGAACACACCGACCAGGCCGAGGCCGCGATCCTTGACGTCAATCTCAACGGCCGGCGCGTGTTCCCGATAGCGGATAAGTTGATGCGCCGCGGCATTCCCTTCGTGTTCTTCAGCGGCGACAACGACATCGCCATTCCCGAACATCTCCGCTACGTCAGCAACTTGCGAAAAGCTTCGGGCAGCAAGGCCGTGTTCAATGCCCTTTTTCCGCCCAAGGCATCTGAACAAGCGGGCATCTCCGTGCTCCCTCCGCCAGATGACGTCTTCACCCTCTTGCCCAAACTGCGCCTCGCGGCGCGTCTTCTGCTGGGAGACGTCAACGCATCGGACCGGCTGGTCGAGAGGACACTCGAGCAAGCGATTCGCACCATCGACCAGAGGCAGCTTGGCCAGTCCACCGAAAACTGGCTCAACGACATCATGCGAGAGGTGGCGAAAGCCCGCGGCGCAGACCTCATGCATTGATTTTGCTCCCGGCCCGAGGTTCGACCAATCGCTTAAGGGCCGCCGCGCCCGCCCACTGCTCCGTAGACCTGTCCCGTGGCGTAGCTGTCTTCCTGCGACGCCAGCAGCACGTAGATCGAGGCCAGTTCGCCGGGTTGTCCTGGCCTGCCCATCGGCGTATCGGACCCGAACTGCGGCAGCTTGTCGGGAAATTGTCCGCCGCTCGGCTGCAAGGGCGTCCAGATCGGGCCTGGAGCCACCGCATTGACGCGAATGCCCTTCTTGGCCACCTGCTTGGCAAGGCTCTTGGTGAAGTTCATTCCGCAAGCCTTGGTCATGGCGTAGTCGACGAGCGACTCGTCCGGATCATAGGCATTGACCGAACTGGTGATAATGATCGAAGACCCCGGGTCCATGTGCCTGAGGGCGGCCTTGGTGATCCAGAACATGGCATAGACATTGGTCTTGAAAGTCCAGTCGAACGCTTCGGTGGTAATGTCGGCAAGGTCCTTCTGAGGATGCTGGCGCGCTGCATTGCTGACCAATATGTCGAGGCCGCCGAGTTGCGTGGCGGCGTCATCGACCAGCTTCTTGCAGAACGCCTCGTCGCGAATATCGCCCGGCAGGGGCACCGCTTTTTGCCCGGCCGCCTCGATCAATTGGACAACTTCCCTGGCATCGGGCTCTTCAGCCGGCAGATAGCCGAATGCAACGTCGGCTCCCTCGCGGGCAAACGCTATGGCCGCCGCACGCCCCATGCCGGAATCGCCGCCCGTGATGAGAGCCTTGCGACCGGCGAGGCGGCCTGACCCCTTGTAGCTCTTCTCGCCATGATCGGGCCGCGGATCCATCTTGCCGGCAAGCCCCGGCCATTGCTGCTGCTGAGGTTTAAAGGGCGGTTGTGGATATTGCGTCGTCGGATCCTGCTTCCGAGGCGGCGCAGCGACCGCGGCATTGCTCGCGGCACTGGCCTGTTGCACCTGCGCGGGAGTTGCAAGAGCCGCCAGTACGCCTGTCGCCATGCCGCCAACCAACTTGCGCCGGGATGGATCCGCGGGCTGCGGGTTGCGATCGTCCGTCATCTGTAACTCCGTGTTCAGGTGGCTGATCCTGCCCGGATCGCTGTTCCGGCCCAGCCCGAAGCAACGGGGCCATCGATTGTTCCAGCGCATGTCAAGATTTTCTGCCACCGGCAAGCCGCCGGGCTGGCGTTCTCAGTCCTTGCGATCGCGCTCAATGAATTTGTTGAAGCGGCTGGCCTTTCCGTCGCTGGTCTTGGCCTGATAAAGGAAGGCTAGGTCATTCTCGTCGAAAATCCGGAAGAACTCGTCCCAATCGATGGGCTCGAATGCTTCCTCTGGCTCGCCGAAGTCGATCCGCAAGATACCGCCCTCGCCTTTGGTGCGGACCACTGCCGGTCGGCCATCGCGCTCCTCGGCCCATTTGCGAATTTCGTCATGATTGATGGTCGTCTCGGACTGCGACATCGAAACCTCCTTTGATCATCGGCCTCGCCCATTGGCGTCATGGCAGGTGCCGGGCGCCCTAACAGCACACCGGCGGCAATGTTCCAGTCATCGTGGCCGACGGCGATACGCGCCTTGGTTCGAAGCCCCGCGAGGGGAACTTTGTTGAAGCACAGGGAACAAACCTTTTGCCGAAAAGTTCGGGGCGCCGAGGTCACTTGTCCGAGGAGTCGTCGTGAAACGCATATTGGTTACCGGAGGCTGCGGCTTCATCGGCCGCTACGTCACACAAGAACTCATCTCCCAGGATTATTCCGTTCGCATCCTCGATGCCCTGCTGGAGCAGGTGCATGCGGGCGAGGCTGTCGCGCTCCCTGCCGGAGCCGAACTGATCAAGGGTGACATCCGTGACCGCGAGGTCGTCATCGAGGCGCTGGAAGGCATTGACGCGGTCATTCACCTTGCGTCTGAAGTCGGCGTCGGACAATCGATGTACGAGATCGCGCGTTATGTCGGCACCAACGATCTCGGCACGGCTACCCTGCTCGAGGCGTTGATCAAACACCCGGTCGAGCGGATCGTCGTCGCCTCCTCGATGAGCGTCTATGGCGAGGGCCTCTATGTCACGCCCGGCGGCCGGCGTATCGAAAACGCCCGGCGCAAGTCGAGCGATATCAAAAGCGGACAGTGGAATCCGCTGTCGCCGGAAGGCGAACCCCTTTCGCCGGTGCCTACGGATGAAGAAAAGCCGGTCGATCTCGCCTCGATCTATGCGCTGACGAAATACGCCCAGGAACGCGCCGTGCTGATCTTCGGCGAAGCGTACGGCATCGATGCGGTGGCGCTGCGCCTGTTCAATGTCTTCGGTGCCGGCCAGGCGCTGTCCAATCCCTATACCGGGGTGCTGGCCAACTTCGCTTCACGTCTCGCCAATGGCCAGCGGCCGATGATCTTCGAGGATGGCGAACAGAAGCGCGATTTCGTTCATGTGCAGGACGTCGCCCGCGCATTTCGCCTTGCGCTGCAGCAACGTCAGGCAAAGGGCCACGTCATCAACATCGGCAGCGGCCGGGCCTATGCGATCAGCGAAGTCGCGCGATTGCTGGCCGAGGCCATGGGAACGCCGAACCGCTCGCCCGAACTGCTCGGCAAGGCGCGCTCCGGCGACATACGCAACTGCTTCGCCGATATTTCCAAGGCACGTGAACTGCTCGGCTTCGAGCCCGGGCAACGATTGGAGAATTCTCTGGGCGATTTCGTTTCCTGGGTGCGCAACACGGCCGCGGTCGATCGTGGCGCCGAAATGAAGCGCGAGCTCGAAGAGCGCGGATTGGTGTCATGAGCCCGGGTGCGCGCAACCGTCGCGAAGCGCCGGTCGCCATCGTCGGCGGCAGCGGCTTCATAGGGTCAAACCTGGCCGACAGCCTGTTGTCGGACGGCGAGCCGGTGCTGGTGATCGACAATCTCAGCCGTCCCGGCGTCGAACAGAACCTTGAATGGCTGGGCCAGAAACACGGCGGCCGCCTTACCGTCGAGACCATCGACGTGCGGGACGCCAATGGCATGGCGTCGGCTCTGATGAGATCAAAGGCGATCTTCCATCTGGCCGCGCAAACGGCCGTTACCACGAGTCTTGTCCGGCCGGACGAGGATTTCGACATCAACCTTCGGGGAACGTTCAACGTGCTGGAAGCGGCTCGACGGAGCGGTGAGCGCATCCCTGTGATCTTCGCCAGTACCAACAAGGTCTATGGCAGCCTTCCCGACGTCGCGGTTCGCGAGGACGGCGATCGCTACATACCTTGCGACAATGCCATCCAGGCCAGCGGCATCGATGAAGCCCGCGGCCTGGATTTCTGCACACCCTACGGCTGCTCCAAGGGAGCGGCGGACCAATACGTGCTCGATTATGCCAAATCCTACGGCATGCCGACAGCGGTGCTGCGGATGAGCTGCATCTACGGACCCCGCCAGTTTGGAACCGAGGATCAGGGCTGGGTAGCGCATTTCCTGCTCAGCGCCCTGACCGGACGGCCAATCACCATCTATGGCGACGGCAGGCAGGTGCGCGACATCCTGCACGTCTCCGATGCGGTCTCCGCCTATAGGGCCGTTTTGGACCGTATCGAGACCACCAGGGGCCAGGCATTCAATCTCGGCGGCGGACCTGAAAATGCGCTCAGCCTGCGTATGCTGTTGAGCGAGATCGGCGACCTGACAGGCCGTGAGCTTTCGATCCGCCACGATGGGGAGCGGACCGGCGATCAGCCCTTCTTCGTCGCCGACACCCGCAAGATCGAGAGCGCGCTTGGCTGGAAGGCACGTGTCGCGTGGCGCGAGGGCATTCGCGACCTTGCCGACTGGCTGCAGCGCCACCGGCTTGAGTCCCGCCCCGAAACCGTGAGGTACGTGGCATGAGAATAGCCCTGGTCAACCCCTACTGGACATATGACGACAGCATATATTTCGGCTGCCGCCAACCGCATCTGCCGCTGGAACTCGGCTACTCGAAAGCCCTGCTCGAAGCGGCCGGTCATGAGGTGCTGCTGCTGGACGGGCAATTGCAGAAGCTTGACAATTCCGGGCTCTGCGACCGTGTGGCCGATTTCGCGCCGGCTATGACGGTCGTCAGCACCGCGCCGACTTACCTGTTCTGGCGCTGCGCACCGCCGGAGTTGCGCGTACCCGCCGACTTTCTCAATCGTCTCGCCGGGCGCGGCGGGCGCACGGTCGCGGTCGGGCCGCATGGATCGGCAACACCGGCGCCGACTTTGCGCAAGCTTGGCGTCGACATCGTCGTGCGCGGCGAATGCGAGGAGGTCGTCGCGGACCTTGCCCGACGCGACGATTGGAGTGCGGTGCCCTCGACCGCCTATCTGCGGGACGCCGAGCTGGTTTGGACCGGCGGCGTCCATGCCAGTTCGTTTGTCGATCACGCGCCGCTGGAATGGCCGTCCGACTGGATCGCCGCTCATTCGCATCACCATCACAGGTTCGACGACCAACAGCATGGGTTCGGCGCCGAGGTCGAGGCGTCACGCGGCTGTCCGTACAATTGCAGCTTCTGCGCCAAGATCGATTTCCGCGACGCCTATCGCCGCCGCAACCACGAAGCGGTGGTGAGCGAAATCGATCGGCTGATCGCCCAAGGTGTCGGCTACATCTACTTCATCGACGAAATCTTCCTGCCGCAAAAAGCGTTGCTGGAGGCATTGGTCGATCGCGACGTGAAATTCGGCGTACAGACCCGCATCGATCTGTGGAAACCCGAGCTGCTTGAATTGCTGGGCGAGGCCGGCTGCGTGTCCATCGAAGCCGGCCTCGAAAGCCTGACGGTGGAAGGGCGGGCGATGTTGGCCAAGCGCTGCCGGCTCGGCACCGAGGAATTGGCCGCGCTGCTGGTCAAGGCCAGACGCCACGTTCCCTTCGTCCAGGCCAATCTGATCGGTGTGGTCGAGGACGACCCTGCCCTTGTCGATCACTGGCGAGCCCACCTGATCGACAATGGCGTGTGGGCCAATGAACCAGTACCGCTTTATCCATATCCGAGTTCGCCCAGCTATCGCGAGCTTTGGGGCGAACCCGACGATCTTGCCTGGGAGCGAGCCCATGACCACTACCTCGCATCATTCCAGAAGTTCAGCGATATCCAGGAAAAGCGCCCGCGTCCTCTGGCGGAACTGGAGGCGGCATGTTGCGGACACTGAGGCCGCGCAAGCGCCGCATCCTGATGACCGTCGACGCCATGGGCGGAGTATGGCGCTATGCGCTTGACCTCGGCCGGGAACTGGTCAACGGCGGTGACAGCATCGTGTTCGCCGGCCTGGGGCCGCAACCATCCAGGCAACAGGCCGAGGAGGCGCAGTCTTTCGCGACACTCATCTGGCTTAATACGCCGCTGGATTGGATGACCCGTGACGCCGGCGATCTCGACGGCTTGCCGCGGGAATTGCGTGCGCCAATGCGTGACCACGGCATTGACCTCGTCCACCTCAACGCGCCGTCGCAAGCGGTGGGATTGGATGCGCCCTGCCCAGTCATAGTGGTTTCGCATTCATGCGTGACGACATGGTTCCATTCGGTCAAGGGACAGGCGTTGGACAGCGCATGGAACTGGCAGAAAGAGCGCAACAGGCGCGGCTTCGACAGGGCGGACGCGGTGATTGCGCCGAGCCGTAGCCATGCCGCGTTGCTCGAGACATGCTATGGGTCAATCGCAGGCCTCCACGTCGTCGGAAATGCCGCACGCCCGGTCCCGAAAGCCGAAAACCGCCAGCCGGTCGTCTTCGCCGCCGCCCGCTGGTGGGACGAGGCAAAGAACGTTGTGGCGGTCGATCAGGCCGCCTCGTTGACGCAATGGCCCATCTTCACAGCCGGTTCGGTTCACGGCCCGAACGGCGAGCGTGCCACCATCAACCGAGCCGTTCCTCTCGGGGCGCTGCCGTATGACGAGGTGCGCTCCCTGATGGCCCGCGCCGGTATTTTCGTATCGCCATCGCTCTACGAACCGTTCGGTCTCGCGGCGCTGGAGGCGGCGATGTCGGGAACGCCCCTGGTGCTCTCGGACATCCCGACCTATCGCGAACTATGGGATAAGGCCGCGGTGTTCTTCGACGCGCGCGACGCGCATGATCTTGCCGCCTGCCTAAATCATCTGTCCAACGATGCCGAACACAGGCGAGAGCTCGGCCAGGCAGCCCTTCGCCGCAGCCGCAGGTACACGCTGGCGAGGCAAGCAGCGGCCATGCGCGATCTCTACGAAAAGGCGGCGCTGGCCGTGGCGGAGCGCTGATCATGCGCTTCCTGTTCTACACCCACTCGCTCGTCTCCGACTGGAATCACGGCAATGCCCATTTCCTTCGGGGCGTTATGCGGGAATTGGTGGCGCGCCGGCATCAGGCCATCGCTCTGGAGCCGGCGGATGGTTGGAGCCGGTCGAACCTGCTGGCCGAGAAGGGATCCTACGCGATCGAACGTTTCCGCAAGGATTTCCCCGAATTAATGCCGGTGACCTATGATTCCGGGTTCGACCACGAAGCCTGGATCGCCGAGGCCGACGTGGTGATCGTCCACGAATGGACCGACCCGGAGCTTGTCGCTCGTATCGGCCGTGCCCGGGCCGGTGGCGGCAACTTCATCCTTCTGTTTCACGACACGCATCACCGGGCCGTGTCGGCCACCGAAGCAATCTCTGCACTCCGTCTGGAGCATTATGACGGCGTTCTCGCTTTTGGCGAAGCCTTGCGCGAGAGTTATCTGCGCGCCGGCTGGGGCAAGCGTGTCTTCACCTGGCATGAAGCGGCGGACGATCGGCTGTTCAAGCCGCACCCGGAAATCCACCGCACTTCCGATCTGGTCTGGATCGGAAACTGGGGCGACGACGAGCGGACCGCTGAACTCAAGGAGTTCCTGATCGAACCGGTCCGCGATCTCGGCCTTGCGGCCACTGTTCACGGTGTCCGCTATCCCAGGCCGGCACTTGCCGATCTGGCGGCCGCTGGGCTGCACTACGAAGGGTGGATCGCCAATGCCGACGTGCCCAAGGCGTTCGCCGCGCATCGTGTCACGGTGCACATTCCGCGGCGCCCCTACCGTGAAAGCCTGCCCGGTATTCCAACAATCCGCATGTTCGAGGCACTCGCCTGTGGCATTCCGCTGGTTTCAGCGCCCTGGTCCGATGTCGAGCAGCTTTTCAGACCCGGCATCGACTTCCTGTTTGCCGAGGATGGCACACAAATGCGGCTACACCTTCAGGCGGTGTTGGCCGATTCCGATCTTGCGACCTCCCTGGTGAACTCGGGGCTCGAGACCATCCGCACCCGACACACCTGCCGCCACCGCGTCGACGAGTTGTTCGACGTGCTCTCGCAATGCGCGAACCGGCACACCGCCCACCCGACCGCCGCAAAGGAAGCCGCCGCATGAAGATCGCATTCTATGGATCGAGCCTTTTGTCGTCCTACTGGAATGGTGCCGCGACCTATTACCGTGGCTTGCTGAAGGCGCTTTCCCAACAGGGCTACGACATCACCTTCTATGAGCCCGACGTCTATGACCGGCAGAAGAACCGCGACATCGAGGCGCCGGAATGGTGTACCGTCGTCGTTTACGAGGCGACCCGGCATGCGATGATGCAGGTGGCGGCGCGTGCCGCCGAGGCCGACATCGTCGTCAAGGCGAGCGGCGTCGGCTTCGAGGACGAAGCGCTGCTGCGCGCCCTGCTCGATCACGCCCGCAGCGACGCGCTCTTCGTCTTCTGGGACGTGGACGCGCCGGCCACGCTCGCCCAGCTACGCGACGAGCCGGACCATCCGCTGCATCATGCGCTGCAGGAAATCGACCTTGTGCTGACCTATGGCGGCGGCGACCCCGTGGTCTGGGCCTATCGTGCCATGGGTGCAAACGAGTGCGTGCCAATCTACAATGCGCTCGATCCCGAAACGCATCATCCGGTCGCCGGCAATGCGCGGTTTGCCTGCGATCTGGCGTTCCTCGGAAACAGGCTGCCGGATCGTGAAGCGCGTGTCGAATCGTTCTTCCTCGATCCTGCAAGCCAGCTGCCGAAACAACGTTTTCTCCTCGGCGGATCGGGCTGGGGCGACAAGCCGCTTCCCGCCAATGTCGGCTGGCTCGGCCATGTCGGCACCCGCGATCACAATGCCTTCAATGTCACGCCAAAGGCGGTGCTGAACATCAGCCGCGACAGCATGGCCGCGAACGGTTTTTCGCCGGCCACGCGTGTCTTCGAGGCGGCAGGCGCCGGCGCCTGTCTGATCACCGATGCCTGGCTGGGCGTCGAGCTGTTCCTGAAACCCGGCGAGGAGATCCTTGTGGCGCGAGACGGCGGCGACGTCGCGGAGATCATGCAGGCGCTGACCCCCGTTCGGGCAAAGGCAATCGGCCAGGCCGCGCTTCGCCGTGTTCTCGCCGACCATACCTATGCATTGCGCGCGGCCGTGGCCGATGCGGTCTTCAGACGGCATTTGACGCACGGCACCGTGGAGGCGGCCGAATGACCAAGAAACTGGACATCGTCTTTCTCGGCCTTTCGCTGTCCTCGTCCTGGGGAAACGGCCACGCCACCACTTTTCGAGGTCTGCTGAAAGGCCTTTGCGAACTCGGCCACCGCGTGACTTTCCTGGAGCGCGATGTGCCGTGGTACGCAAATCACCGCGATTTGCGCGATCCGGATTTCTGCGCCTTGCGCTACTACGAAACCGTACAGGAACTGCAGCGCGACTACGCCCGGTGCCTGCAACAGGCCGACGTCGTGGTCATCGGCTCTTTCGTGCCGGAAGGGCGCGCGGTGATCGACATCGTCGCTTCGCTTTGCAAAGGACAACTCTGCTTTTACGATATCGACACGCCGGTAACTCTGGCGAAGCTGTCGGCTGACGATTGCGACTACCTGAGCTGGCGCCAGATCCCCTACTTCGACATCTATTTCTCTTTTGCCGGCGGGCCGATGCTTGTCGATCTGACGCAAACCTTCGGCGCACGCCGCGCCGAACCGCTCTACTGTTCGGTCGATCCGGAACGGCATCACCGCACCGCCGATCCGATCCGCTGGGACCTCGGCTATCTCGGCACCTACAGCGCCGATCGGCAGGCTACGCTCGATGCGCTTCTGCTCGAGCCTGCACGGCGCATGCCGGACCGCCGTTTCGTCGTGGCCGGATCGCAATATCCCTCCGAGATCGACTGGCCCGATAATGTCGAGCGCATCGAACACTTGCCGCCGGCCGATCACGCCGCGTTCTATAGCCGTCAGCGCTACACGCTGAACGTCACACGCCATTCTATGATTGCAGCGGGATGGTCGCCCAGCGTGCGCCTTTTCGAAGCCGCCGCTTGCGGCACGCCGATCATCAGCGACCGCTGGCCAGGCCTCGACAGTTTCTTTCCCGCGTCGACCATCCACACAGCCAAGAAGCCGGACGAGGTCGTCGCGATCCTGTCCGGAGAGTCGGCCCATACACGTCTCGCCATGGCCGACCGGGCACGCGAACTCGTCCTTGCGTCCCACACCGGTGTGGCCAGGGCTCGCGAATTCGTCACGGCGCTTACGCAAAGGGGGGCGGTAGTCCTCGATCTCGATATCGGAAGTGCAGCATGACTGGCAGACAGGAGAAAATCGCGATGCGACAAACAAAAAAAGCGCAAGGGGCAAAGACGGTGCTTGTCGCCGGTGGCGCGGGCTTCCTCGGTTCGCATCTTTGCGACGCATTGTTGCGCGATGGCTGGCGCGTGATCTGCGCCGACAATTTTCTCACCGGTCGCATGGATAATATCAACGCGATCATTGACCAGCCCGGTTTCCGGTTGATTGACCAGGATATCTGCCGTCCATTGGATCTTGGTGAGCCGGTGGATCGCATCTTCAACCTGGCATGCGCCGCCTCGCCGCCGCGATATCAGGCCGATCCGATCCACACCACGCGAACTTGCGTCATCGGAACGCTGAACCTGCTCGAACTCGCAGCCCGCAACGATGCCCGATTGCTGCAGGCTTCCACGAGCGAAGTGTATGGCGATCCGGAACAACATCCGCAGAGGGAAGATTATGTCGGCCATGTGAACTGCACCGGCCCACGCGCCTGCTATGACGAGGGCAAGCGCACGGCCGAGACACTTTGCTTCGATTATCTCCGAGCCGGCAAGGCCGACGTTCGTGTCGCGCGCATCTTCAACACCTACGGGCCGAGAATGGATCCGGCGGACGGTCGCATCGTCTCGAACCTGATCATGCAGGCGCTGGAGAAGCGGCCGCTGACGATCTTCGGCGACGGCATGCAGACCAGATCCTTCTGCTACGTCTCCGATCTGATCGATGGATTGAGGCGCCTGATGGATATCGATCCCAATCCGGGCAAGCCGATCAATCTGGGCAATCCCGGCGAGTTCACCATTGTGCGACTGGCGGCATTGGTGAAGGCGATGACCGGCACCAAGTCGGATATGACCTTTCTGCCGCTGCCGCAGGACGACCCTCGACGCAGGCAGCCCGACATCTCGCGCGCAAAAGCGCTGCTCGGTTGGACACCGAAAGTACCTCTCGACGAGGGCCTTGCGCGGACAATCAGCTATTTCGCCACGGTTGAAGGCGGTCCGATCGGCAACCAAATAGCAGATCGCACCACAAGGGCGAGGCCCACGCCAGGCGGGCTGCAGAACTTGCCTGCCTGACCGCAGCCGTGTCGACATCCTGCGGAACATCCGCTCAAGTTTGTGGTTGGGCGAGAGGACCAGACATGGAGGAGTCCTCATGCAACCCAAGCGATCCACAGCCGATATCGACAAGATGGCGCAACGGGAGACGGCTGCCTATTTGCGGCGAGCTTCGATCACCTATCTGGAGTGCTGCATCAGCCTGATGATGACGCATCTGCAGCGCGAAGAAGTGGCTACTATTCTCGAGCAGGAAGCAGACATGCTGCGACGACTGGATTGACGGGCCCTGTCATGCCTCGGTCTCGGCCAGGAAGCGTGTCAGTCCTGCCTTATACCGGTTTGCCATCTTCGCCAGCCTCGCTTTTTCCGCTCCACTCTCTGATTGGGCAGCCATGCTCCACAGCCCCAGCTGAAATGCCAGATAGCAAGGTTCGAAATAGCCGATTAGCCCGGCGTCGACGTGGTCGCGCATTCCGCCGATCAACGTCGCCGCTTCGCTCTGCGACAAACCATATTCGGCGCAAGCGCCGGCAATGTCCCACTCTATCGGCTGGCAGCCGATCAGATCGTGTCCCCGGCAATGGTCGACAGCATCGGTCTTGACGAGCGTGCCATCGGAACCGACCAGAAACTCCCAGGGATGAAGCCTGCCGTCGATCTCGACCCGTTCCGGCACGTGCGCGGGAGCCTGCTTCGACAACCAGGTCCGCAGTCCCGCCGCCTGGTTTTCGCCCAAAGCCTCGGAAACATTGTGAACGGCCATCTGCCCAAGGGCAGGCAATGACGCACCCGGTTCGCGGGTTCGCAGATAGGTCGCCCGCCAGGCCAGGTAGCGTGTGAGCTCCGCGACAAGTCTCTGCCTGGGCAGCGGCAGCTGATCCATCGTGGTGCCGTCGGTCCACCGTTCGACCAAAAAACCGTGGCAGAGGCCGACGACTTGCGGTCCGAGTCCGGCCTGATGCAACATCTTGGCGACGCGTGTCTTACGCGGCCCGGTTTCGCCAAGGCCGACAAATTTGACATGCCAGCGATCTTGACCCGCGGAGGCCAGGAACTTTCGCCGTTCGGTGCCGCGTGCGCTCGGTGGCCAGAGCTTTTCGCCGGCGTAGTGAAAGGTCCGCCACGCGCCGCCAGATATTTCGGTCAAACGCACTTCCGGTCTGCCGACCGCCTCGGCCACCCAATCGCGCAGCGTTGGAATTCGCGAGCTTTCGGGGAAAGTGCGTTCAAACGTCATCGCCACGTGTTTGCGGCAGCGCATCCATGTCTCCCGAATGTCCTGCGACGCTTCGGCCCCCGGCTCGCCCGAGTGGCTGGGGAACAGGTGAATGCGGCCTGTTTCGATCCCCAGCTCCCGCAGCCAGGTGACGACCGCGTGGATCGAACTTCCCGACAGGCCGGGACCTTCGTCGACGACAGCGAAACGAGCCGACGGCTCGTTTCTCCAGACAGCGATCAACCGTGGATCGGCCTCGACGTGCCGACGGAAAGGATGGCCGACCGGACGCAGGCTGATTGGCGCCGGCGCACCGAGCGCGGCCGCCACCATGGCCGCAAGCCCCAGGCCGATGCCGCGGATGCCGATCACGCATGTGTTCGCATCGAGACCTGATTCCTGCGCCGCGCCCAGATAGCTTTCGGGATAAAGCGCATAATGCGCGTAACCCTCGGCCGATCCGGTCAAAATCTCCGCCTCGCAATCGAGCGCGGCGAGCATCTGGAGCAGTCGCGGGTCGATGCCACCGCACACGGCGAAACCGCTTCGCCACGACTCCGCCACCTCTGCCGCGAGTTCGACCAGCAACCTAGCGCCTCGCTGTCGCGAAGGCGAATTGGTGTCGACGCCCCGGGCCTTGAATTCGGCATCGGCGAGCCCCCGAACCAGTTCCGACACGCTGACGAAGAGCTCGACCAGAGCAACATGGCGCTTGATGCCGCGAGACATGCGACCGAGGTTTTGGGCCAGTTCAATCGTGGCCTCTTGAAGCTGTTGCGCACTCTCGCTCCGCTTGTGGTCGCCGTAGACGATCATCGATCGATTTCCAATGCTTGCCGTGCGGGCAACGCGGCGGCTGCAGCTTCGATCCATGCTGCCCCATGCAATCTTTCGGCCAGTCCCGCAATTTTTCCGCGGCCCGAGGAACATTCCGGCGCGATGGCGGTTCGGCGCAAGGAACTTACCTTTGAGCAGCATAGGACGGCGGTTTCGTGGGATCGAAAAAGGTTCGTGTTGGCATCGCCGGAGTCGGCAATTGCGCATCCTCCCTGGTGCAGGGCCTCTCCTATTATCGTCACGCAAAAAGCAACGAACCGATCCCGGGCCTGATGCATGCCGATCTCGGCGGCTATCACGTCGACGACATCGAAATTGTCTGTGCGTTCGATGTCGCCAAAAGCAAAGTTGGCCGCGACGTCGCGGAGGCGATCTACGCCGCCCCGAACAACACGTTCCGCTTTGCCGACGCACCGACGACCGGCGTTCGCGTCGAGCGTGGGCCGACGCTTGACGGGATCGGCAAATATCTGCGCGACGAGATCGAAGAGGCACCCGAACCGGTTGCCAATGTCAGCGATATCCTTCGCGACAGAGGAGCCGATGTGCTGGTCTCCTACCTGCCGGTGGGTTCGGAGGAGGCTACGCGCTTCTATGCCGAATGCGCGCTCGAGGCTGGCTGCGCCTTCGTCAATTGCATACCCGTTTTCATCGCTTCGCGTCCAGAATGGCGCCGGCGCTTCGAGCAACGCGGGCTGCCGCTGGTCGGCGACGACATCAAGAGCCAGGTCGGCGCGACAATCGTGCACCGGCTGCTGGCCAATCTCTTTCGCGAGCGCGGCGTGCGCATCGATCGCACCTACCAGCTGAATTTCGGCGGCAACACCGATTTTCTCAACATGCTGGAACGCGAGCGGCTGGAATCGAAGAAGATCTCCAAGACGCAATCGGTGACCAGCCAGCTCGATGTTCCCCTCGAGCCGGGCAACATTCATGTCGGACCAAGCGACCATGTGCCTTGGCTCACCGACCGAAAATGGGCCTACATCCGCGTCGAAGGAACAACCTTCGGCGGCGTGCCGCTGAACGCCGAGCTCAAGCTGGAAGTGTGGGATTCGCCCAATTCAGCCGGCGTGGTGATCGATGCGGTGCGCTGCGCCAAGCTGGCGCTCGATCGCGGCATCGCCGGCGCGCTGACCGGTCCTTGCAGCTATTTCATGAAATCGCCTCCCGAACAGTTCACCGACGCCGAGGCCCGCCAGCGCACCCTCGCTTTCATCGACGGCAAGGACGAGCCTTTGCTGGATGCCGCGGAATGACGACGACGTTCTTCTTGGTCCGCCATGCGGCGCACGACAATGTCGGCTCCTATCTTGCAGGGCGCATGGCCGGCGTTTGCCTTGGCGAAGCCGGCAAGGCTCAAGCCGCACATCTTGGCGGCCGCATGGCCCGAGAGACGATTGCCGCCATCCTTTGCAGCCCGCGCGAGCGCACGCAGGAGACGGCGGTGCCCATCGCGCTCGCTTGCGGTGTCGGTGAAATCGCGATCTGCGCCGAACTCGACGAGATCGACTTCGGTGACTGGTCGGGAAAGACTTTCGACGAGTTGAACGGCGATGCCGGTTGGCGCGCTTGGAACGACCAGCGGCAGGAGGCCAGGACGCCCAGCGGCGAGACCATGCTTGATGTCCAGCAGCGCATCGTCTCGCTGATGAACGGCGTCCGCGAACTGCATCAGAACCAATGCGTCGCGCTGATCAGCCACGCCGATGTGATCAAGGCCGCCGTCTGCAAGGTGCTCGGCTTGCCGGTCGGCGACTGCTTTCGCTTCGACATTGATCCAGCCTCGATCACGACGATCGTATGGGGCGACTGGGGCTCGAAGCTCCTGCGATTGAATGAAGCGGCCTGACGAGGAGATGCCTGATGAGGATGGTCATTTTCGGTCTCACCGTCACGTCTTCATGGGGGAACGGCCATGCCACGCTGTGGCGCGGGCTGATCCGCGCCCTCGCCCGGCTGGGCTGGTCCATCACCTTTTTCGAACGCGACACTCCCTATTACGCCGGGACCCGCGATCTGGATCAGCTCGACGGCGGCAATGTCGTCATCTATCCGGATTGGGAGGACATCCGCCGCGTCGCGGAGCGGGCGATGAAGCAGGCGGATGTCGTGGTCGTCACGTCCTACTGTCCCGACGCCGTTGAGGCTTCCCGCTTGGCGCAGCAGGCAAGTCGCGGACTGCGGGTCTTCTACGATCTCGACACCCCCGTCACGCTGGCCCGCGTCGAGCAAGGTGAGCGTCCGCCCTATTTCGGACCTGAGGGCCTTGCCGACTACGACCTCGTCCTGAGTTACACCGGGGGCTCGGCGATCGAGGCGCTGAAGACGGTCCTGGGTGCGCGCCACGTGATGCCGCTCTACGGGCACGTCGATCCGGACCGACACCGGCCGGCACAGAAGCGGGCCGAATTCGCCGGTGATCTGTCCTATCTCGGGACCTACGCGGCAGATCGCCAAGCAGGCGTCGAAAAGCTGCTGGTCCGCCCGGCCGCACGCCTCCCCGATCAGCGCTTCATCATCGGCGGCGCGCAATATCCGCAGGAATTCCCGTGGAGCGACAACATCTTCTTCGTCAGGCATCTGCCGCCCGCCGACCATCCGGCGTTCTTCTCGTCATCGCGGCTGACGCTTAACGTCACCCGGGAAGCGATGGCGCAAAAAGGCTGGTGCCCGTCGGGACGGCTCTTCGAAGCGGCCGCGTGTGGGGCCGCCATTGTCACCGACGTATGGCCGGGGCTCGCGGAATTCTTCGAACCCGGCCGCGAAGTCCTGCTGGCGCACGACACGGATGACGTGGTCGCGGCATTGCAACTTCCGGAGTTCGAACTCGACGCCATCCGAAGGCGTGCCCGCGAGCGGGTCTTGAGCGAGCACACTTCCGCGAAGCGTGCAGCGGAGCTGGATGGAATCCTGGCCGATGCCGCACGAGATCCGGTCGGCGAACCGATGAAGGAAGCAGTCTGATGTTGGGCATCGTGCCCGCTGCCGGACGCGGCAGCCGCATTCAACCGCTCGGCTTCTCGAAAGAGCTGCTGCCGGTTGGCAGCCGGCTCGACGGCCAGACCGAACGTCCCTGCGCCGTAAGCGAGTATCTGGTGCGGCGCATGGTCCAGGCCGGCGTCGACAAGATCTGCTTCATCATCGGGTCGGGCAAATCCGATATCCTCGAATACTATGCCGCGGGCTACGGCGACGCGGCGGCACTCTTCGTGGTGCAGCCCCAACCCGTCGGACTCTGCGATGCGATTTTCCGAGCAGCGCCGCTCGTCGCGCCCGACGAGGTGGTCCTGGTCGGTCTTCCTGATACGATCTGGTTTCCGGAGGACGGTTTCTGTCAGTTGCCTGACGATCAGCTTTCATTTCTGCTCTTCCCTGTGGATAGCCCGGAATTCTTCGACGCGGTCGTTTCCGATGATGACGAGCGGGTCATCGAAATCCAGGTCAAGCGGCAGGATGCCTCGACAAACTGGGTTTGGGGGGCGTTCAAGATGCCCGGCCATATCCTGCACCGGCTTGCGGCACTCTGGCGCGAGCGGGATGGCCGTGATGAATATATCGGCACATTGATCAACGCCTACCTTGCGGCCGGAGGTGTAGCCTATGGCGTCAAGGCCGGGTCCGCTTATGTCGATGTCGGCACGTTCAACGGCTATCGAACCGCCCTGCGGCTGCTTGAAACCGGCGTCCCGCCAGCTCATCACCAGCCTGCCACGATCATGCCCGGCGCGCTTTCGCATGTACCCGTCGTTCCGGGCGAAGGAGCTTGACCATGTTGCATTCCCATGCCGAAATCCGCCGACGCATCGACGCGCTCGGGCCGTGGTTCCACAACATGGAACTGGCCGGCGTGGAGACCGCGCCTGACCACTTTCTGGGCAATTACCCGCTGATCAAGTGGCGCAAATTCGCCGATGCCATACCCGCCGATCTGGCCGGCAAGACCGTGCTGGATATCGGCTGCAACGCCGGCTTCTATTCGATCGAGATGAAACGGCGCGGCGCCACCCGTGTCCTCGGCATCGATTTCGACGAGGCCTATCTGGCGCAGGCACGCTTTGCCGCCGAGATCGCGGACTGCGACATCGAATTCCAGAAACTGTCGGTCTACGATGTTGGTGCCCTGCGCGAGACGTTCGACGTGGTGCTGTTCATGGGGGTGCTCTACCATTTGCGCCATCCCCTGCTCGCGCTCGACCTGATCCGTGAGCACGTCGCCGGCGACCTGATGATCTTTCAGTCCATGCAACGCGGCAGCGCGGACCTGCCCGAGCTGGAAGAGAACTATCATTTCTGGACACATGATTTGTTCGACCGGCCGGATTTTCCCAAGCTGCATTTCATCGAACACCGCTACGCCGACGACCCGACCAACTGGTGGATCCCGAACCGGGCTTGCACCGAAGCAATGCTGCGCAGCGCCGGTTTCGAGATCGTTCTACATCCCGAGCAGGAGGTCTATTTCTGCCGTGCCGCCGGCGACCCGGCCGGCGGCGGCGCGATTTACCCGTCGAAAGGAAAGTTCCATGATTGAAGCCGCGATGATCTGGAACGAGCCTAACAACAAATCGCATTGGGATCCGGAGCTCGATCCCGATTGGAGCCGCTTTGCCAAGATGGCAATCCTGTCGGCGGACGCGATCGGGTCCGAGAACTCGGCTTTGACAAAAGTGCTTGGCGGCATCTCGCCGATAGATCCCGGCTTTATCACGCGCATGAAGGAATACGGCGTGCTGGGCCATGTCGACGCCGTCGCGGTGCACGGCTTTCCTCTCGACTGGAACCTGTGGCAAATCCAGGAATGGCCGCAGAAGATCGGTGAGATCGCGACCGTCACCGATCTTCCAATCTGGGTCAGCGAGGTCGGCGTATCGACCTTCGGAGCCGAGGAAGTACAGGTCTGGGGGCTCAAGCGCACCGCCGAATTGCTGCTCGGTAACGCACCGCGCATCCAGTGGTACAGCCTCTATGACCTTCCGCGTGAATGGGAGGCAACGACGCGGCATCGCGAAGCGGAGGGATCCTCCTATTATCGTCATTTCCACATGGGGTTGTTGCGCCAGGACGGCACGCCGAAGCCGGCCCTGGAGGAATTCCTGCGCTACACACCCGCGATGGGGCTGGTGCAGTGGTTTCATTTCGAGGACCCGCGACTGGACGATGCCGTCGCCTGGATGAAGCGGCTCGGCGTCACCAACTTGCGCACGGGGTTGTCCTGGGCCGACAGCTTCAGGCCGAATGCGTTGGAGTGGTTCGATCGACAGATGGAAGCACTTGCCGATTTCGAAGTCACGGTCACCTTCTGCTTCACGCCTGAACATCGCGGAATGATGCCTCACCACACCAGCCCCCCGTTGGTGCCCGAGGAATTCGCCGAGTTCTGCGCAACGATGGTCCGCCGCTACGCGCCCGGCATGACGACCGCCTCACGCCCGGCGCAACGGATCTCGGCTGCGTGAGGCTCTCATGCGACCCGGTCCACGATCATTGGATGTCCTGACCGAAGTCGAAGCTCACGCATCCGACATCAATCCACTGCCCTTGGGGTTCGGCTGGCCATGACGCTCACCGTCCTCAATGTCGCCTATCCCCTTGCGCCCGTCGGACCGGATGCGGTCGGGGGTGCCGAACAGGTGCTGTCGATGCTTGATCGGGCACTGGTCGGCGCGGGTCATCGGTCCATCGTCGTCGGCTGCCGGGGCTCCAGCGCGAGCGGCACCCTTGTGGAGACACCTTCTGAAAACGGCGTGCTCGACGAGGCCGCCAAGAGCCGCGCGCAGCAGGCTCATCGCGCCGCGATCGCTGCCGCCCGCGCCAGTTGGCCGATCGATGTCGTTCATCTGCACGGCATCGATTTCGATGCCTATCTGCCAAGCGATGGCCCGACCTTGGTGACCCTTCACCTGCCACTGGACTGGTATCGGGCGGAGGCACTGCGCCCGACGCGCGACGACCTGTGGCTTCATGCGGTTTCGGCCGCCCAGCAGCAAACCGCGCCATCAGACGCCAGACTGGCCGCGCCAATTCCGAATGGCGTCGATATAGACGCGCTGAACCTGTTGCAGCCGAAGCGCGACTTTGCGCTGGTTCTCAGCCGGATCTGCCCGGAAAAGGGCATTCACCTGGCGCTGGACGCGGCCAAGCAAGCAGGTGTGCCGCTGGTTATCGGCGGCAAGGTTTATTCCTATGAAATACACATGCAGTACTTTCGTGACGAGGTCCAACCTCGCCTCGATGGCCGCCGTCGCTTCCTTGGTCCGCTCGGTTTCACTGCCAAGCGGCGCTTTCTCAACGCTGCGCGCTGTCTGATCATTCCAAGCCTTGCCGCCGAGACCAGCTCACTTGTCGCCATGGAGGCGCTGGCCTGCGGCACACCGGTGGTCGCCTTTCCGAATGGTGCGCTTCCCGATGTCATCGAGCACGGCAAGACCGGGTTTCTCGTCGATACGATCGACGAGATGGCGCAGGCCATCGTTGCGGCGTCCAGCCTGGACGCCGAGACATGCCGGGCCGAGGCGCGGCGGCGGTTTTCGCTGGAACGAATGATCTCGTCTTACATGAACGCTTATCAAGCGCTGGCACGACTTGGCACCGATGCCGGGCACCTCGCCGCCACACCGTGAGCGAGCTTGTGTTGCGCAGCGAGATCATCGATGACCCGGCGCAATTCGATGCGCTGGCGCCGCATTGGTGGAAACTGTGGGGGCAGAGCACCTCAGCGACGCCGTTTCAATCTCCGGCCTGGCTGGTGCCATGGTGGCGCACATTCGCGCCCGGCGACCTGGCGACGGTCGCGGTCTGGCGCGGAGGCGACCTGATAGGGCTGGCGCCGCTCTATCTCGAGCACGGGAACACCGGCTCGAAACTGCTCCCGGTCGGCATTTCGCTCAGCGACTATCTGGACATCCTGTGCGCCCCCGGCATCGAGGCTCGGGTCCTCGCCGTCATTGTGGAAAAGATCCTCTCGATCGGCTGGTCGCAATGGATCCTGCCGGATTTGCCTGAAGGCGGTGCCGGTCTTGCGATTGCGCATCCCGATCTGAAGGCGGGGCTGCCGACCACTCATGGCCCTTGCCCTGTGCTCGCCATCGCCGGCGACGAAACCCTTGCGGGCTGTGTCCCCTCCCGGCGCAGGCGCCAATTGCGACGGGCGTTCCAAGCCGCATCTAGACGCGGCCGGATCGCGTTGTCGTCGGCAGGCGGCAATCCTCAAACGTTCCTCGATCAACTGATCCGCCTGCATGAAGCGCGCTGGGCCGGACATGGAGGCGGCGTGTTGGCCGACGTCGCGGTCGAGCACTTCCACAGGCGCTCACTTCCCTTGCTCGACGCTCACGGACTGGTTCGATGCTGGCTGTTCGCGATCGATGGCAGGACCGTCGGCGCCTATTACGGCTTCCACCATCGCGGTCGTGCCTATGCCTATCTCGGGGGCTTCGAACCTGCCTATGCCGATGAGAGTCCGGGCGCGATCCTGATCGGCCACGCGATCGCGGAGTCGATCCGCGAAGGTGCGCGCGAGTTCGATTTCCTGCGCGGTCAGGAGGCCTACAAATATACCTGGGGTGCCGTCGACAGGTGGACGATGCGCCGGGTCTGGACGCGGAGTTGATACCATGACTGCAACCAGGTCGAAAAAATCCGCACAGCGCCACACAGCAATCAGGTCGACCGTCGAAGACTGCATGGCGGATGGTGTTTGCGCGGAAGCCGTCGTCGCCCGGCTGGCGCTTCATCTGCCGACGGCGGTGGACGCGGCGGAACTGGCGGAGATCGCGCGGGATATGGTTCCCTTGGATTCGCGAGACGCAGAAAGGCTGCAAGAGGTAGCCGGGCTGCTTCGCCGCAAACCAGGCGTCTTTGCTACGTTGCGAGCGACAGGCGCCGCCGTTCGGCACGCACGCGACGACGAAGAGACGGATGCCGCCGTCGTCATGCGGCTGGCTTCGAGTTTCGACACGGCAGCAGCGATTTCGGAGATAGCAAGTGTCCAACTCGCATCCCTCGGCGATGAGGATAGGCTGTCAACCACGACGGAGGAAGTCGCTGCATGGCTCAAAGAGCAGGACTTCACCGGAACCGAGCGGAATATCCTGGACATCGGCTGCGGCATCGGCCGTTTCGAGCTTGCGCTTTCCAAATCCTTCAACCGGATGGTTGGCATCGACATATCCTCGCGGATGATCTCCATAGCCTCGGAGCGGTGTGCCGCGCTGGGCAACGTAGACTTGCGGCAAACCTCCGGTCTCGATTTGACCGAATTCGACGATAGCAGTTTCGATTGCGTGCTGGCGGTTGACAGCTTTCCTTATCTGGTTCTGGCCGGCATGGCCGAGCGGCATTTCGATGAGATCGCACGCGTTCTGAAACGGCGGGGCTGGCTGGCCCTGCTGAACTATTCCTATCGCGGATCGCTTTTTTTGGACCGCGCCGATGTCAGCCGTCTGGCGGAAGCTCACCAATTGCGGGTTGTCATCAATGGCGAGAAGCCGTTTCGGTCATGGGATGGCGACGCCTTCCTGCTTGCTCGTGGCGACGGAACATTACCGCGCGCCGCCAGTTCGGGCGTCGAACCAGAGGCACTTGAAAGTGCCACCGATCCGAAGGAGGACATCATGGCATCCGGCCGCAAAAAACATTTCGGCCTCGGCAGCCAAGGCAAGGGTACCGGTGCCGGCGCAATAACCAACGGACAAGATCGAGGAAAACGCGGTTCTGTCCGATCGTGACATGAAGCAGCATAGCGATGAGCGCGGACTGGACGGCAATCGAATCAAGTCCGACCAATATCAGGATCACGTCGCGAACCAATTGCCGAAGGATGGAGCGCCGTGACGCCGCATTCCTGGCCCGCCGCGATGCGAGGCCAGAGAAATAAATATGTGCAAGGGTCGCCGGCAACCCTGCAGGCGGTGGACATCGCCTTGTAATGTCGAGCATTTGTCACCACACTAGCGCCAAGGGACCGTTTTATATCAAGGGAATATGATGTCTCGTTCGAGCGACGATCCCGTGGACCCGCATGTGGGCTTGGCGATGGATCAGGAGATTACGTCTCTCCTGTCTGCTATAGAGCAGGAAAAGATTCCGGACCGGCTGACCAAGCTGGCGATAGAATTGCAAAACGCGCTTGTCGAGAGGCGTCGGCGTGACGTGAAGAATTGATTATCCGCGGCTGTCACCCTCGATATCGAGTTGACCATCCGACAGATGATTTCGTCTTTCAATCAATGTCTGGAGCGAACTCTCCCCAAGCAACTCGAGAATATTGGCGCGGGCACGGTTCAGCCGACTTTTGACCGTCCCTACTGCGCAGCCGCATATCTCGGCCGTTTCCTCATAGCTCACTCCCAGAACGCCGATCAGCATCAGAACCTCGCGTTGGTGTTCGGGTAGCTTTTGAATGGCGCCGTGGACTTCCTTGCTCTGAACGCTCCATTCCTGGGTGGCTTCCGAAATCGGCCTGGAAGACGCACAGTCGAGCAGGCCCGGCGCTTCCCGGGCAGCAATCTTGATCCGGGTGTAGTAAGTGTTGCGCATGATGGTGAAGAGCCACGACTTCATGCGTGTGCCGGGTTCGAACTTGTCGATGTTTGCCAGCCCCTTGGTCAACGTCTCCTGCACGAGGTCGTCGGCATCGTCGGGAACGCGGCAGAAGGTACGCGCGAAAGCCCGCAGCGCGGGGATGAGCTCAACGATGGAAACTTCATTGGTTTCCTTATCAGCCAGAATGTAGCCTCCGGATGACAATGGTCCAGCTCCTAGAAAGAATGTACGAACGCAGCCCCAGCTAAATGCATGGAACTTTGGTTCGTTCCTCGTGCTTGAGACAACTCTTCAGAATTCGTGAAGGCGGTCTTCAGAATTGGTGCAGGCGGAATATCTCACCAATCGGCCGGTACCACCGCTGCAACGGCGACGGTTCCTTCGACCATGCATGCGTGCCGCTCCCGTTCTTTTATGGGAACAAAGCCGCGCACCGGCAGTTTCACGCCCAGAGCACTTCAACCTTCCGGCATCAATCGAGGATCTGTCATGGCCAAATCCGCCCGTCGCTCCGCTCGCCAATCGGCAAGTGGACTGGAACCGGACAGCGCGCGCGGAAACGGCGGGGAATTACACCAGATCGCCGGAGGTGAGACGCCCACTCTGACCACCGCGCTCGGAACACCCGTCTCCGATGATCAAAATACACTGCGGATCGGCGAACGCGGACCGTCGCTAATCGAGGACTCTCATTTTCGCGAGAAGATTTTCCACTTCGACCACGAAAGAATCCCGGAAAGGGTCGTCCATGCCCGCGGCTACGGGGCGCATGGTTACTTCGAGACCTACGAGTCACTGGCCCAATACACACGTGCCGATATTTTCCAGAGAGCCGGCGAAAAGACACCGGCTTTCGTGCGGTTTTCGACGGTTGCTGGCAACAAGGGCTCATTCGATCTCGCCCGCGACGTGCGCGGTTTTGCGGTCAAGCTCTACACGAAGGAAGGCAATTGGGATCTGGTCGGCAACAACATTCCGGTCTTCTTCATCCAGGACGCAATCAAGTTTCCCGATCTCATCCATGCCGCCAAACAGGAGCCGGACCGGGCTTTCCCTCAAGCCCAGACCGCGCACGACAATTTCTGGGACTTCATCAGCCTGATGCCGGAATCGATGCACATGGTGATGTGGATCATGTCGGATCGCGCGATCCCGCGCTCCTTCCGCTTCATGCAGGGCTTTGGTGTGCACACGTTCCGCCTCGTCAACGCGAAGGACGAATCCACCTTCGTCAAATTCATCTGGAAGCCAAAGCTCGGCATGCAATCGGTGGTCTGGAACGAAGCGGTCAAGATCAATGGCGCCGATCCCGACTTTCATCGTCGCGATCTGTGGGACGCCATCCAGTCCGGCAATTTCCCGGAATGGGAGTTGACGGTACAACTGTTTGATCAAGATTTCGCCGATAGCTTCGACTTCGACATTCTGGACCCGACAAAGATCATTCCGGAAGAGGTACTCGAACCAATCCCGGTCGGGCGGCTGGTGCTCGACCGCATGCCGGATAATTTCTTCGCAGAGACCGAGCAGGTTGCCTTCATGACGCAGAATGTGCCGCCCGGAATCGACTTCTCCAACGATCCGCTTCTGCAGGGCCGCAACTTCTCCTACCTCGACACCCAATTGAAACGGCTAGGCAGCCCGAACTTTACCCATCTCCCGATAAACGCGCCGAAGTGCCCGTTCGCCCATTTTCAACAGGATGGGCACATGGCCATGCGCAATCCGGTCGGCCGCGCCAACTACGAGCCGAATTCGTGGGGGCTCGGGCCGCGCGAGGATCCGCAACGCGGCTTCCGTTCCTTCGCCGATGCCGAAGAAGGGCAGAAGGTGCGCCTGCGCGCGGAAAGCTTCGCCGATCACTACAGCCAGGCCCGGCAATTTTTCAACAGCCAGACACCACCGGAGCAACGCCACATCGCCATGGCGCTGACGTTCGAATTAAGCAAGGTCCAGGCACCAGCGATCCGGGAACGCATGGTGTCGCATCTGCTGAACATCGACGAAACCCTGGCGACCACCGTCGCCGACAAGCTCGGCATTCGCAACATGCCCGAACCCGCGGAGGCAGCCGTTCCGACGCGCGACGACCTGCCGCCGTCGCCGGCGCTCAGCATCATCGAAAACGGACCCGACAGTTTCAAAGGCCGCAAAGTCGGTGTCCTGCTTGGCAATGGAGCCGACATCGCGCTGTTCGAAGAACTCCGTTCCGCGATCGAAGCGGAAGGGGCGGTGCTGGAGGTGGTTGGGCCCAAGGTGGGCGGCGTCGAGGCGGCTGACGGCACTCACATCGAGGCCAGGCACATGATCGACGGCGGTCCATCTGTGTTGTTCGACGCGGTGGTGCTGCTCCTCTCCGAGGAAGCAGCCGAGATGCTGGTCAACGAGGCAGCCGCGAAAGACTTCGTGTCCGATGCCTTTGCGCATTGCAAATTCATCGGCTTCACACCGGGAGCCCAACCTCTCCTGGCCAAGGCGGGCGTAGCTCCCGATGCCGATGAGGGGCTGATCGAGCTTGATACCGCAGGTTCCGTGAAGACGTTTATAGAAGCGTGCCGCAAACTGCGGCTGTGGGCACGGGAGGCCGCCGTCAAGCTTTGATGCGGAGAGCAATGCGTTGTCACACCGGCGCATGGCTGCAAGTCCCGGTATGCAGCCATGCCCAGGCCCTATGGTTGGCGGGCCTCTCTGGCGGCCTGTTCTCGCTGCCGTCCCAGCACCTCGTCGGTCCCGACCAGCTTCTTTGCTCCGCCTGGAATTGCTGTGGACACCACCGCGGGCGGGTCGCTTGCCGGAAAAGAATCCTCCAACCCTGCCTGCAGTTGATCCTCGAGGGTCTGCGGTTCTTCTGAGCGGCCGGGCGTCCTGCGTGTATCTATCTTCTCCAGCGGCTGTTTCTTCTTTGGCGACTCATTGGCTTCCCGGATCAAGGCATAAAGCTGCTCGATCGCGAATTCCTTGATCGTTTCGATATCGGACCGATCGTCCTGCGTCGCCTCTATCTGGTCGACCATGGCCTTCTCGAACCGCCCAAGGCTTTCACCGCCGCAGGCGTGGGATAGGCGCAGCAATGCCTCGTGCAGCATCATCGGGGTGAAGTAAGCCGACGCTTCAAGCCTGAGTTGTCGCAGACGATCCGGAGTGGCAGCCTGGAATTTTGACATGGACGGTGTCCTTTCTCTCACGAGCGTGTCAACGACAGTTGATCGCCGATGTTCCACCACGCCTGGACATACTTGATGTCCAGCGACCTACCGGAACCAGCTTACCGCCCTCTGGAGAGTCCATTATCTGCGTGACTGGTCATGAGAAGCCGGTTCTCCTGCAAGGGGCCCGACGACGCCTCCAACATGTCACGATTTCTTGTGATGAAGGAACCAACTCGGGATTGACCGGTTCGGACGTCATCCACCGGAGCAATCCTGACATGGCAAATGCAGCAGAAATTCTCGTCGATACACTCATCGCCTGGAACGTGGAGGTGGTGTTCGGCTTGCCAGGAGACGGCATAAACGGCGTCATGGAGGCGCTGCGCACCCGCCAGGACAAAATTGTCTTCGTGCAGGTCCGGCACGAAGAGTCGGCCGCCTTCATGGCATGCGCCTACGCCAAATGGACAGGAAAGCTAGGCGTCTGCCTGGCGACCTCAGGTCCCGGCGGAACGCATCTTCTGACCGGCCTTTATGATGCCAAGCTCGATCAGGCTCCGGTGCTTGCGATCACTGGCATGCAGTTCCACGATCTCATCGAGACGTTCACGCAACAGGACGTCGATCTGACGCGCGTGTTCAACGATGTCTCCGTCTACAATGCCCATGTCTCCGATGCCGCGCATATGGAAAACGTCGCCAGCCTCGCCTGCCGAACCGCACTGGCGCGCAAGGGCGTCGCCCACCTTTCGATTGCAAGTGACGTCCAGGAGCAAGAGGGCGATCCCTCCAAGCGCAGCCAGCGCAATCGCCCGGCGCACACGCCGCAGCAAATGTTCGTCGGCCACAGCATGCCGCTGGACGCCGAACTCGACGAAGCAGCCGCCATTCTGAATAATGCCTCGCGAGTGACGATCCTGGCGGGACGCGGCGCCATCGGCGCGACCTCGGAACTCGAACATACCGCGCATCTGCTGCAGGCACCTGTCGCGAAAGCGTTACTGGGCAAGGCGGTGCTGCCGGACGACCATCCTCACACGACGGGTGGGATAGGCATCCTCGGAACCCTGGCTTCACAAGAAGCGATGGAAACCTGCGACGCGGTGCTGATCGTCGGTTCCACCTTCCCCTATATCGAATACTACCCGAAGCCCGGCCAGGCCCGTGGCGTCCAGATCGACTGCGATGCGCAACGGATCGGCCTGCGCTTTCCGGTCGAGGCCGGTCTTGTCGGCGACGCTGCCGAGACATTGCGCGCGCTCAATCAACGTCTGACGCAGAAGCCATCCGGTGAATTCCTGCAGCGCTCCCAGGAAACCATGAGGAAATGGCGCGAGATGATGAGACAATCGGAAGACGCGCAGGCGCAACCGTTGAAACCGCAAACGATTGCCCGTGCGTTCGGACAAAGACTGGCCGGCGACACCGTGCTGGCCACCGACTCCGGTCAGAACACGGAACTTGCCGCCCGCCATGTCGATCTTCGCAGCGGCCAGGCATTTGGCGTATCCGGATCGCTGGCATCCATGGCCTGCGGCCTTGCCTACGCTATCGCCGCCGGCATAGCATTTCCCGGTCGACCGATCGCAGCTATCGTCGGTGACGGCGGTTTTGCCATGCAGCTCGGCGAATTCTCGACAGCGGTGCGCTACAAGATCCCGCTGAAGATTCTAGTCATCAAGAACAACATGCTCAACCAGATCGCCTGGGAGCAGATGATGTTTCTGGGCAACCCGCAATTCGGTTGCGAACTGCAGCCGATCGATTTTGCCAAAGCGGCGGAAGCGATGGGCGGGAGCGGTTTTCGCATCGAGCGGGCCGATCAGATCGAGACCGTTCTCGACGAGGCCTTTACAACCGAAGGTCCGGTTGTGATCGAAGCATTGGTCGATGCCTATGAGCCGCTGATGCCGCCCAAGATGCCGTCCGACTATGCAAAGAATTTCCGCCAGGCCTTGCCACAGACGCCAGGGCACGAGCGCATCGAAGAAAATATCGCCCGGGAGCCGGCGAAGTCGATGATGGATGCCTAGAGCAATCCGGTCGAACCCAGTTTCGCCGGAAGTGCTCCAGAGCCGCGAAATGCACCCTGGAGGGCGATGCCTCAAAGGCGGACCATGAGCTTCGACGCACTCTTCTCGACCTCTATCTGCTATGGCAACGGCGCCCCGCAAGCCGGATGGACGCTGGCGTTTCCGATTACATTTCCGCTCGCGGCCGTTGTGTCCCTGTACATCGCTGGCGCCAGCCGGCTCTGGCGGCGGAGCGCACGCGGACGTCCTTTGCGATCGCGGCAGGCCCTGCTGTTTTTCGCCGGCTGGGCCGCACTGGCGGTTGCGCTTGTAAGCCCGATCCATGCGTTGGGCGAACATGTGTTTGCCGCTCACATGCTCGAGCACGAACTGCTGATGGCCGTCGCGGCACCTCTGCTGGTCGCTTCCCGCCCAACGGCGGCGATGATGTGGGCGCTGCCCGCGCGGATGCGCCAGACGGTCGGTGCGTGGCCGCAAACGAAATCCATGTCCCGGTTGGAGAGCCGGTCAAGGTCGAGCTCGATTCGCTCGATGTCATCCATAGCTTCTGGGTGCCAAGCCTTGCCGGCAAACGGGATCTCATTCCAGGCAGGCCAAGCGACCTCACGCTTATTGGTTCGGCGCGAACAGCTCTTGCTGGCGGACAAGTTCGTCCGCGATCGGCTGGCGCAGGCGTCGCGTGCCATCCGCCTGAATGACCGAAAACAATCCCACCTCCGCATGTCTGGAGTTGTCCCACCCGGGGTAGGCGGTTATGGGATACAGGCAAATACCCTCGATCGGTGCTTCGAGGCTCATCGCGGCACGCACCTCGTCGCAGACATAGTGGAACCAGGCCGGCCCGCCGGATCCCTCCGAGCCGGTCTCGGCAATGAACATCGGCTTGCTGTATCGATGAGCGACCTCGATCAACATCTCCGACAGAGCACGGTACTCGTGATGCCCCATCGGAATCGTCGGCCCGCTTAGGTACCATTGATTGTGCGGGTAGAAGTTCAGGCCCACGACATCGATGACATCTTCGCTCCCGCCCAACTCAGGTTCGACGCGGCCCAGCAACATGTCGTAAGCCTCGAACTGTCCCAGTCGGGCGTTTTCGGCCCGGCGCCGTTCGCCGGGGCTGCGGTCGCGAGGCGCGATATGGATGAGCGGCTCGGCCCAGACAAATCTGCATGCCGGATCGACCTGCCGCATTGCACGAACACCGGCGATGGCAGCCTTGACGAGGTGCCGCTTGAACCATCCTCGCTTGTTGGGACCCACGCGCGGGAAATAGCCGACTTCCACAGCCCAGGCGAAGAAGGAGATCTCGTTGATTGGACACAACAAAGGCGATGTTCCGGTGATCGAGCGGTGTACCCTCACCGCTTCCGCCGCGAACGAGGCATAGGCATCGATGAAATGGATGGACCCCTGATCGACATGGTCCGGGGATCCGTAATGGAAGATGTCCCAGATGACCTGGACACCTGCCGTCTGCGCAGCCTCGACCATGGGCGCCCAACTTGACCAGTCATAGGTTCCGGGAACGGTTTCGATCAGGTGCCAGCGCAGCCCGTCGCGGATAGTGCGAAGGCCGAGTTCGGCGCAGCCGCGGTAGTCGCTCAAGGCATGCAAATTATGCGAGGTCGCACGAATAAGGTCGAGGCGGACGCCGTCCTTGCGCCGGTGCGAGGAGCACTCGAAGCCCGCCATGAAAAAACTGGCGAAGCGCGAGTCTCCCGAAACCGACGCGGCCACTTCGTGCCCGTGCGCGCCTCCCACTTCGTTCATTCGAAGTCTCCTTTGGACGGTCCTTTTCGAACTCGGCTGCCCTGTTCCGACCCGAATTGCCTTGGCGAAACGCCGAATCCGATCGGGCAGCCGCATCCCATTGCTCAGCCCAGCAGACCTCGCGTCCTGCCTGACCGGATAGTGCAGAACCGACTGGCCGAGCCTTTGTTCCTGTGGTGGCCCCCGCGAGCTGGGTGGCGATTGGCGACATCAGGAACAAGAAGGCTCGAGCCAAGTTCGGGGCGATGCAGCACCGGCGTCGCTTAATTCGACCGGCTGCTCGGCAAACAACAGAGGCACGGGATGATATGACCGTTCAAATTCGACTTTCCGATATCGACCATGCCAGGCGTGAGGATCGTGGCGACGGCGCTTGGAGCATCGCGCCGGATCTCGCCTATTTGCGGCTGGCAATCGTCAATGTCGTGTTCTTCGGCGCACCAGGCAGCGGCGATCGCAAATGGGTGCTGATCGATACCGGGTTGCCGACGTCCCGCAGCAGCATCCTTGCTGTCGCGGAAAAGCGGTTTGGGACTGACGCGCGGCCGGCCGCCATCATCTTGACGCATGGCCATTTCGACCATGTGGGAACGGTTCTGGACCTGGCGACTACGTGGGACGTGCCCGTCTTCGCGCACCCGCTCGAGCGCCCCTATCTGGACGGGACCACATCCTACCCGCCGCCGGACCCCTGGGTTGGGGGTGGACTGATGGCACTGCTTTCGCCGCTCTTTCCCCGCGGGCCGATCGATCTTGGCAACCGTCTGGAACTCTTGCCGGCCAACGGGTCGATCCCCGGAATGCCAGGATGGCAATGGCTGCACACGCCAGGACACGCCCCGGGGCATATCTCGCTCTGGCGCGAGGAAGACCGCTCGCTGATCGTGGGTGATGCTTTCATCACCACAGGCCAGGAATCCGTCTATGAGGTCGCCGTTCAGGATCTCGAGATGCACGGTCCGCCACGCTATTTCACGCCGGACTGGGATGCCGCGGAAAGATCCGTGAAGCGTCTGGCCGCGCTGAAGCCGCAGATGGTCATCAGTGGGCACGGGGCGGCGGCGGCTGGCGTGGGCATGCAACAGGCTCTCGACAGTCTGGCTGATCGGTTCACGGAGTTCGCCGTCCCGCCAAAAATGAAATTCGTGCGCGAGCCAGCAACGGCGAGCAGCTGAGCTCTGTCAAAACCGCGGCACTCCGCTGCTCCCGACATCTGTCAAAAGCGCGCCAACTTTGCTGCTTGGTCGGTTAGGACAGGTGTCGGGGAACAAACCCTGGAGGCGCCAGTTAGGGCGTCGTTGGACGGCGGGCGGCACCCGGCGAAGTTCCACGTCAGGGAAGACTGGAAATGGAAAACGCGAAGAGCGCGTGCCCTTACGACGCGTCCTCCCCGAGATGCGTGGCGGAACCGCCGTTGTTGCCATCCAGCCTAAAGCCAGCGCGCTCGCTGCTCTGGATCCCCACCGCGGCATGCCTGCCCGGTTGCGCTGGGGGCGTGCTCGACCCGCAAGGGCCAATTGGCGCGGGCAATCGCACCATCCTTTTGAATTCGCTGGCGGTGATGCTGGTGATCGTCATCCCGACGCTGATTGCGCTGCTGGCCTTCGCCTGGAAATTCCGCGCCTCCAACAGCAATGCCCGCTACGACCCGGAATTCACCTATTCAGGGCGGATCGAGCTGATCGTCTGGTCGATCCCGACGCTCACCATCCTCTTCCTTGGCGGACTGATCTATTACGGTTCCTATCACCTCGACCCGCGCAAACCGATCGCCTCGGCGCAGCCACCACTCGATATCCAGGTGGTGGCGCTCGACTGGAAATGGCTGTTCCTCTATCCCGAGCAGGGTGTCGGAGCGGTCAACCAGCTGGTCATCCCGGCCGGCGTTCCGGTGCATTTCAAGCTGACCTCGGCCAGCGTGATGAACACGTTCTTCGTGCCTCAGCTTGGCAGCATGGTCTATGTCATGAACGGCATGCAGACCGAGCTGCATCTGCAGGCCGACCGCGAGGGCAGCTATTTCGGTCAGTCGGCGCATTTCAGCGGCGACGGCTTCTCGGACATGAACTTCAGCGTGAGCGCGGTTTCGGCCGATGCCTTCACTCGCTGGGCGTCGTCGCTGCATGGGGGCGGCGGCGTGCTCAACGCCAGCGCCTACCGCGAGCTCGCCCGGCAAAGCACAAACGTGCCGCCCGCCTCGTTCGGCCACGTTCAGCCTGGGCTGTTCGAGGCGGTTGTTCAGCAGACGCTGCCGCCGGGTCCGGGACCCGCCGAAAGTGCCAGCAGCGGCGAGCCACAGGCGAGGCCGAGTGCGTTACCCTCGGCGCCGGCGCCAACCATTGCGCACCACCAGCAGGCGGAAGGGGGAGAATGACGATGCTCGGCAAGCTCGATTGGTCGGCAATTCCGTTCGACCAACCCATCCCCCTCGGTGCGGCCTTCGCCGTGTTCCTCGCGGCGGCAGCGGTGCTCTGCTGGATAAGCCTCAAGGGATATTGGCCCTATCTGTGGAGCGAGTGGATAACTTCGGTCGACCACAAGCGCATCGGCGTGATGTACATCGTGCTGGCGATGCTGATGCTGCTGCGTGGCTTCGTCGATGCCATCATGATGCGCACGCAGCAGGTGCTGGCGATCCACGGGCCGGGCTATCTTCCTCCGGAGCATTACGACCAGATCTTTTCGGCGCACGGCACGATCATGATCTTCTTCGCGGCGATGCCTTTCATGATCGGCCTGATGAATTTCGTCGTGCCGCTACAGCTTGGCATCCGCGATGTCGCCTTTCCGACGCTCAATTCAGTCAGCTTCTGGCTTACGGCGACCGGAGCCCTGCTGGTCAATATCTCGCTTGTCATCGGCGAATTCGCGCGCACCGGCTGGTTGCCCTACGCGCCCTTGTCGGAAACCACCTACTCGCCGGGCGTCGGTGTCGACTACTATCTGTGGTCGATCCAGATCTCCGGCGTCGGCACGCTGCTGACCGGCGTGAACCTGGTGACGACCATCCTCAAGATGCGTGCGCCGGGAATGGGGTATCTGCGCATGCCGATGTTCTGCTGGACATCGCTGGCATCCAACCTGCTCATCGTCGCAGCCTTCCCGATCCTCACCGCCACGCTCGCGATGCTGACGCTGGACCGCTATCTCGGCTTTCATTTCTTCACCAACGAGGCCGGCGGCAACCAGATGATGTTCGTCAACCTGATCTGGGCCTGGGGGCATCCCGAGGTTTACATCCTGGTACTTCCAGCCTTCGGGATCTTTTCCGAGATCTTCTCGACCTTTTCGTCAAAGCCGCTGTTTGGATACCGTTCGATGGTCGCGGCGACGATGTTCATCTGCATCGTCTCGTTCATGGTCTGGCTGCATCATTTCTTCACCATGGGCGCCGGAGCAGACGTCAATGCGGCCTTCGGCATCGCTACCTCGGTCATCGCCGTCGGCACCGGCGTAAAAATCTACAATTGGCTCTTCACCATGTATGGCGGGCGCGTTCGCTTCGACACGCCGATGCTGTGGGCGCTGGCTTTCGTGACCACCTTCACCATCGGCGGCATGACCGGCGTTCTGCTTGCCGTCCCTCCCGCCGACTTCGTGCTGCACAACTCGCTTTTCCTCGTGGCACATTTTCACAACGTCATCATCTCGGGCGTGCTGTTCGGCGCTTTCGCCGGCTTCACCTACTGGTTCCCCAAGGCATTCGGCTTCCGGTTGCACGAAGGCTGGGGGAAGGCGGCATTTTGGGTCACCTTGGTCGGCTATATGCTGGTCTTCGTGCCTCTCTACATCGTCGGCCTGCTTGGCATGACGCGGCGCCTTCAGCACATCGACATGGATCTTTGGGCGCCGTGGCTGGTGGTGGCCGCGTTCGGCGTGCTGGTGATGATCATCGGCGCCGCACTGCAGATCATGCAGCTGGTGGTTTCGATCCGGCATCGCGACAAGCTTCGCGACGAGACCGGCGACCCGTGGGACGGACGCTCGCTGGAATGGTCGACTTCCTCCCCTCCGCCCGCCTTCAACTTCGCGCGGCTGCCACATGTCGAGAACGAAGAACCCTACTGGAGCATCAAGCAGCGGGGAATCAAGGAGCAGAGCGCGGAGACGGAGACCGCGTACGATCCCATCGAGATGCCGCGCAACAGTCCAACGGGCTTCGTCACCGCCTTCTTCAGCACGCTGATCGGCTTCGCGCTGATCTGGCACATCTGGTGGCTGGCGATCGTCGGCTTCATCGGCGCTTACGCCACCTTCGTCGTCTTCGCCTGGCGCGATCATGGCGACTATGAGATCTCCGCCGACGAGGTCGCACGTATCGACCGGCATCGGCAGGCCGCGCAGCTTGCCTGGCTGCGCAACTGGGAGCGCCCGGCATGAGCGATCACGCCTTCACCATCAGCGCTGACAGCCGGATACGCGACCCCTATCGGCTCAATCGCGCCGGCGGGCATGGCACAGGATCCGCGACAGGCCACGGACAGGGCGGCCCTGCCTCGAAATTCGTCACCGTGGCCTACGGGTTCTGGATCTTTCTCCTGTCCGACATCATCATGTTCTCGGCCTTCTTCGCCGCCTATGCCGTGCTTGCCAAGGCAACCGCCGGCGGGCCGACGGGCAAGGATTTGTTCGAACCCGCGCGCGTTGCGGTTCAAACGGGCGTTCTGCTTACGTCGAGCTTCACCGGCGGCCTGGCAACGCTTGCGAGCCACCGCAGATCGATGGCTGCCACTCAGTTCTGGCTGCTCATAACGGGCTTGCTCGGGGCGGCCTTCCTGTTCCTGGAAGTGCAGGAATTCGCGACGATGATCGGCGAACAGGCAGGCCCCTCGCGCAGCGCGTTTCTTTCAGCCTTCTTTGCGCTCGTTGGTTGCCACGGAACCCACGTCGCACTCGGCCTGCTCTGGCTAGGCACCATGATGGCGCAGCTGTGGGTCAAGGGTTTTCGACCCGATATTTTGCGGCGGCTCCACTGCTTCGGGCTCTTCTGGCACGCGCTCGACATCATCTGGGTTGCCATCTTCACCCTGGTTTATCTGTTGGGAGCATCGCCATGACCGAGGTCGGCAACGAGAGCGGGACCAGCGAGACGCCAGACCGCCGCGATTCGGCACCGGGGGAGGAGCGCATAACCGAACACGAAATGGCGGGGGGCCTTTCGGGCTACCTGCTCGGCTTCGGCCTGGCCATCCTGCTGACGATCGCTTCGTTCTTGGCGGCTCAGACCAATCTGATCTACCAGCCGGCGGTGATCTCGGCCCTGGTGGTGCTCGCTGTCGCGCAGATGGGCGTGCATCTTGTCTTCTTTCTGCACCTGACGACCGGACCGGACAACACCAACAATGTCCTGGCCCTCGCTTTTGGCGTGTTGATCGTAGCACTGGTGGTGTTGGGCTCGGTCTGGATCATGGCCCACCTCGATCAGAACATGGCAGCCATGACGGCCCATCAGGCCGGAGCGATGCCCTGAGCGAGCTGCACGCCGGACGCGCCTTGGCCTGACTTGGGTTCGCTTCGCGAAGGGCCTCGAACGGCGCCCCCTTGCAGAACAGCGCGTCACGCGTTTCACGCGGGAACATTGGTTTCGGCAGCAAGTTCGAAAGCCATCGCACACAACAGGCACGCGGAAGATGGGCGCCCAGATCAATCACTTCGTGAAGGATATCCTCATCGAGGTCGCTGAAATGCTTCCGTCCGTGACTCCAAGACATAAAACGCCAACCGACGAACTGCCCATCGAAGCGGCGAACTTTCCCCATGATCTGGAACCGGTGATCCGAGCGAACCCATCATGGGCGGCGCCGGGCCGCACGCAAGGCGCCGAGCACCGTGCGGACGGCATCGACGCCTGAGCCGCGGGACTGGGTGGACGGCCTGAAGATCAACCGGCCGTTGCGGAACTCGAAGCCCTGTGCGTTTTTCAAGCGCCATTTTGATGCCGCCGCTTTCTCGCGGAAGCTGATCGCGATCGCTTCGGGCCCCACATCGACTTTGCTGACGCCAAGTTCAGCCGCGGCTATGCGCAACCTGGTCAATTCCAGCAAATCCGCTACTTCGCCGGGCATATCTCCAAAGCGGTCCTCGAGCTCTTCGCCGAATGCCTCGAGGTCCGTCTCGCAAGCCATGCGAGACAGCCTCGCATAGAGGCTGACGCGCACCGTCGGCTCGTTGACGTAGCTTTCGGGAAAGGCTCCCTTTCCCGCGCCGTTGATGTCGGCAAGCTGCCTGTCGTGATCGGTCCCTCCCCCAGCCAGCGAGACCGCCCGCCCCAGCAGATGTTGATAAAGGCCTGCTCCGATCAGCTTCATGTGTCCGGCCTGATCTTCGCCGAAGAGGTCTCCTGCCCCGCGCAGGTCGAGGTCCCTTTGGCTGATCGCAAGGCCGGAGCCAAGCCGATCGAGCGCAATCATCGTCGAAAGTCGGGCGCTTGTGCCTTCGGCCAGTTCGACGCCAGGCTCGGTCAGAAGAAAGGCAATGGCCTGCACCGCTCCCCTTCCGACCCGGCCGCGAAGCTGATGCAACTGTGCCAGACCGAACCTGTCCGCCCGCCAGATCAGGATGGTGTTGGCCCGCGGCACGTCGAGGCCACTCTCGATAATGTCGGTGCTCAACAGGACGTCGCCGTCGCCGTCAGCGAACCCGACCATGATTTCGTCCAGCTGTCTCCCTTTCATTTCGCCATGCGCCGTCTTCACCGCGAGTTCCGGCACCAGTCTGTTTAGCTGCTGGCGAACCGGATCGATGTCCTCGATGCGCGGAACCACGAAGAAGCTCTGTCCGCCCCGGCGGAGTTCGCGCAAAAGGGCGGCTCGTACCGAAGCTGGATCGAAGGGGGCAAGGATGGTGCGAACGGGGCGTCTTTTGGCCGGCGGAGAATTGAGGACGCTGACCTCCTGGATGCCCGACATTGCCGATTGCAGCGTCCGCGGTATCGGCGTGGCGCTCATGCTCAGCGTATGAAGGCAGGGCGCCATGTTTCGCAACGCCTGCTTCAGCTTGACACCGAACCGGTGTTCCTCGTCGATCACCAGCATTCCGAGATTGGCGAATCCGACGCTCTTGGCCGCCAGGGCCTGGGTACCCACAACCACCGCGACCTGACCGCTCCGCAGCCTCTCCTTCACCGCTCTCGCCTCCGCCGCTCCGACCATTCTCGAGAGGTGGGCAACCTCGAGGCCCGTTCCCGCGAATCTTCGGCTGAACGTTTCATAGTGCTGGCGTGCCAATACCGTTGTCGGTGCTATGACCGCAACCTGCTTCCCGCAGAGGGCCACGGCGGCGCAGGCCCGCAGGGCCACCTCTGTCTTGCCGAAGCCGACGTCGCCGCAGACAAGCCGGTTCATTGTTCTCCCCGACGACAGATCGTCGAGCACGTCGCGAATGGCGGCAGCCTGGTCGGGAGTCTCGGTATAGGGAAACCGCGCCGCGAACCGGGCCAGGTCGGCGCGAGAGGGTTTTATGATCGCGGCAGGCTGGCTGGACCTGGCTTTGGCAATGTCCCTCAAGCGCTTGGCCAGCCTGTCGACGTCGCGCAGCGCCGCCTTGCGGCGGCTGAGCCATCCGTCGCTGTTCAAGCGATCGAGCGGCACGGCACCGGGTTCCGAGCCGTAGCGCCATATCCGTCCAAACTCACCGACCGGTACCAGCAAGGAAGCTCCGTCATGATATTCCAACCTGACGACATCCTGCTGCTGACCGGCCAACTCGACCTGTTCGACCGCCGCCAGCACGGCCAGGCCATGGTCCTCATGAACGACGGCGTCGCCAATGCGCAACTCGGGTTCCAGCAGGGAGGTGGCCGCACTGCCATTTGCCTTCATGACGTGGCCAAAGACGTCGCCCGAGGCCACCACCGCGATGCCTGATTGCTCGTCGACAAAGCCTTCGTCGAGAACGATCTCGGCCTTGAGAAGAGAGCCCCTTGGGGCCGAACGGATCCGCGGCCAGTCAGCCGCTTCCTCCATTCGCCGGCCGAGCTTCCGATCGAGCAGACGATCCGCTCGCTGCAGGTCGGAGGCATCGCCCATGAACGTCACAGTGAAACCCGACCTTGTCTGCCTCTCCACAAATTCGGCGAACTGATGCCCGGGTCGCGCCTGCCGGAAGAATTTGGGAACTCGGGCGGCAGAAACGGCAAGGCTCTTGCCGTGGCGTTTGCGGACTGCGACGTCCCATTCTTCACGCGACAGGTAAAACTGTTCCGGCAAGGGCTTGGCGGGCGCGGCGACCTCCTGCCTCGCGCCACGTGCGTCTTCGATCAGGTCCAGGAAGCGGTCGAGCGGCGCGCCTTCGAGACCTTCCGCGATGGAGACACATGCGCTGGACGTCACATCGAACACCGACGGCATGCTGCCGTACAATGCGACGAGGCGTTCTTCCATCGACGTCGCGCGCATGGCCGCCAACTCGGGATGATCCCCCGTTGCGAAAATCAGCTCGGATGCCGGTCCGACGGTGACCGCGTCTCGCGACTGTTCGCTAAGCTGGCTGATGGGGTCATAGGTCTTGAGTTCCAGGATGCAGCTATCTGGACCGATGACGACACGAACCGGGTGATCGGCGCCAGCGGGGAATATGTCCATGAGGTCGCCCCGAAAAGCTATCTCGCCCGGCTCGTCGACCCTCTCGTCGACACCGTATCCAATCGCCTCGGCTCTCGTTCGGAAACCATCCGGGTCGAACTTTTGTCCAGGTTCCAGAATCGTGAAACCGCCCGCAATGACCGGTGCGGGCGGGATCCGCTGAAGAGTGGTCTCGATCGACAGAATCACGATGCGCGGACGTTTGGGCTCGCTTGCGATCTCACGCAGAGCACGAAGCCTCCGCCCCATATTGGCGCGTGTCGGCCATACCCTGTCGTAAGGCAGGCAATCCCAGGAAGGCAGGAAGATGGCGTCCGCGCCGGGCAGAAACTGACGCAAGGCCGCGGCGATCTCTTCGGCACTGCGTTCCGAGGCGGCTATGTAGACGATATGCTTGTTTGGACCGCTGTCCAGGGAATCGGCCAGCGCCGCCGCGATTGCGGCGGAAGGCGAGACGCCCTGTTCTCCCGCGAGGTCCCTGTCAGTCGACGGGTGATCGGTTTGTTCGATGATTTCCGTCCGCGAAATAGGTCTGTTCACTGAGATCTCACCTTGCCATCGGTGGGGAACGTCAGTGGAACCACCCCGTTCCTGAGGCGCGGATTAAAGTGTTGCAGGCGGCGGCAGCCCGTGCGGCCTTGCGTTCCAAGGACGGCCAATTGAGCCTTGGCAGGCCACCAGTTCGCGGGCGTCTTTTTCGCTGATGCTGGTCTCTTCCATAGCGAACTCTCCGAAGAGTGCGACTTAACCTCGAATGCCTGCCGGCGGAGCGAGGGTAGGTATGAAAACGTACAAGCTGTTGGTGCGTTTGCTACACAGGCCGCGGCTTTGCTCGCGTCTCCTGCTTATTCGGATTCACCGCCATCCGGAACTTTTGGCGTGGATAAAAGTTCGGTGTGCAAAATCAGCTAGGTAGCCATTTTGTCCCCTACTTCATCCTCGGATGTCCTTATCCGCAAGCTTGAGACCATCTCGGAAATCCGAGAGGCTGAAATTGCGGTTTTGAAAAGCATACCGATTCAGGAGAAAGACTTTTCCGCCAACCACGACCTGGTGCGTGAGGGCGAGCGTCCTGTTTACTCGTTTGTCGTTCTGGATGGTTTGATCGGCTCCACCAAATACACGAGCGAAGGAAAGCGACAGATCACTTCCTTCTTCGTGGCCGGGGACATTCCTGATCTGCACGGGCTGCATCTGTCGGTCATGGATTGCAATTTCTCGACCCTGACACCGGCCCGAGTGGGCTTTATGCGACATGACGTTCTCCGCAGCATTTGTGACCAGCACCCTCGTATCGCCGCCGCTTTCTGGCGGTCGACGCTGATCGACGCCGCGATGTACAGGGAGTGGGTCACCAACGTTGGAAGACGTGAGGCCTATACCCGCATGGCTCATATTTTGTGCGAACTCATATTTCGCTTGCGGGCAGTCGGACGCATTGAGGATCACATTGCGGATATTCCGATAACCCAAGCCGCACTTGGCGATGCATTGGGGTTGTCCACGGTCCACGTCAATCGAATGCTTCAGGAATTACGTCGTGACGGCCTCATCGCGACCACAGGCACGAGAATGCATGCGATCGACTGGCCCCGCCTCACTCACGCAGGAGATTTCGACACGACCTACCTGCACCAAAAGAACCCGGCAGATTAGTGGTGACGGAAGCTCTCCCATGGCACGATTTTTCTTTGACACCGGCGATCGCGATTTGGTCTTGCTGGATGAGATAGGTGTCGAATGCGGTGGCCTCGAAGAGGTACGCCGAGTCGGATTCGAAGGCCTTATCGATCTTACGAGAGACGCATTGAAAAGCGTTGACGGTCAGAAAGTGTTTGTCGAGGTGCGTGATGAAAATGGCGACAAAGTCCTGCGGCTAAGCCTCTCGCTTCAGATCATGTTGATGAGATGAATTCCGCCGATTTTCGCGGCACCGCCGATCAGCCCCTCCTCATCCAACCAGCTTCAGATGCCTATCGGACGGCATCCAGCGAGACGACGTATCTCGAAAGCCCCGAGCCGTAGGACCACGCAGTGCTCGGTCGCGTAGCATATCCCGGTGCAAGCGGGCGGGCGCTTTAATCTATGTAAATGCGCCGGGTCAGTGACCGGATTAGTTGGGTCTGTGCGTGCCGAGGGACAATGCACCCTTGCTTCGCACGCAGCAGGACCCGGCAGATGACGGGTCCGAGCATCAGCCCGGAGCAAAACATGACGATTGTCGCTTGTTGGACCCTCCACCCCACCAGATGGGGCCGACACGAAACAGGGCCTATCGATCTTCAGGATCACTGCGATGACTGAACACCATTCCGACCTCAACGCGTCCGGTCCGGTCCTTGCGGAGCAGACACAACCCGCTACCTATCCTGGAGGTTTGTCTTTACCAGGTTCTGGCGAACAGACGAACCTGGTGGACCTTGTTCCGGCATTGCGGGCATTCGCCCGTTCGCTCAGTGGCAGCATCGATGAAGCTGACAACCTTGTCCGAGAGACACTGATCAAGGGGATTGCAGATCTCGATGGTGTTGATGGAGGCCGCGTGAAGCCCTGGATCTTCGCCACCATGCGCAGGGCGTCCTTGGCCAGGCTTGAAGACATGGACTCACAAAGTCGAGGAAGGGCTAGTTGCTTGTCGGAACCTTTTGCCTCCGAGGCTCTGGAACAGATGGGAACCGGCCCCGGGATAGCACGTGCCATAGACCTCCTGGCGGATCAGGAGCGGCAGGCCATCGTCTTGGTTTGCATGCTCGGGCTGTCCTATGAAGACGCCGCCGACATCTGCGACTGCGACACAGCCACCATCAAGGGCCGGATACAGGATGCGAGGACAAGAATGGTTGTCCAGTCGGGTGCCCCCGCGGAAGCCACACCTGAACAATCGAATGGATGATGAGCAAAGCGCGGCAGTGTTCAAGGCAGAAATTCGAGCAAAAATTCGGAATGGCTGCCAGGCAGCCAATGCATCGCTCGCCCTGAGGTAGCCGATCGCTCAACCGCAGGTTTGTTGTGCATGGCAGGGAACCATGAGGGGTCCGCCGAGTTCGACCCTCGGTCAAGCTCGGGTTCCCAAGATGGAAGAAATCGGCAAGGCGCAACAGAAGGCCATAGCCCGTCTCATACGTCAGTGGATCGCATCGGACGCCAGCCGTCGCCAGCTTCGCCAGTTGCTGGATCTGCCGACGGACGCGGACATGCCCCGCGAGCATCGGTCATTGCTCGACGAACTCGACCGAAAGCTCGACGACTAGGTGGTGCATGCTGCTTGGACAACTCCCACAGGCATCCGGTTGCGGAGTCCGAAGGCCCCTGCAACGGCAGCTCTCAGAGACGAGGCGAAAGCTCACCTGCCCAGCGGTTGTCGCGAAAGCTGTTCGAGCTCGTTCTCGTCCGTGATCCCGGCTTGGTAGTAAGCAAGGATGCGCGATGCGCGCCGTTCTCTCTCGGTTTCGGTCTCGTTTTTGAGGTTGCTGCGTGCAAGGACGCGGCTCAGGACCGCAAGTTCCGATGGGGTATAGGCATCCCTATGCATTGCGTCCCGCCTCCGCGCCGTAAAATCCTGCAATAGGGATTCCCCGGCGCGCCCTAACGTCACACAGGACAGAATGTTCCATGGTTTGCATGAAGGTATCGCCGGTGTCGGCTGAGTCCCGCCGCGACTTCGCGGCGGAGTCAGCGAAGCCCGCCTCGGAAGGCCGAGACGGGTTGAAGCTGCTTCGCCAGCTTCGAAGGCCAAGACAATGAGGGAGGATTGTAGACCTGTCCCCGAACCTTGAAGTGCAGCGAATGTTCCCGGGTGGAGGCTCTTGTTGGGTTAGCCTCGGCGGCGGCCGCCTCCGACGCGGGCATCTTCGTTTCTGCTCAAGCTTTATCCTGATCTCCAGAAGCTTGCTGGATTTCCGTCATCACCTGCCGAGGATCGACATTCTCGGCCAATTGCGGCAGCTCCTCATCGGCTGGTGTCGAGACATTCAGGCGCTCCGTCAAGGCAGCCACCATTTCGATGAGCCGCGTGGTTTCGTGCTCGTTAAGAAGGCTGATCTGCAGATCCAGCTCCGCTCGGCGCTCGCTGTGTTCGGCCATTCTGTTCTGGTTGATCAGCACGAAAGTGGACAGGAAGATCGCCTCGACCGAGGCCACCATGGCCAGGATCACAAAGGTCGGGTCCCAAGCTGGAATGGCCGGTATCAGGCCTAGGTTCGCAAGCATCCAGGCGAGGAGAATTGCTAGGTGCAAATAGACAAAAGGCATGCTTCCCGCAAAGCGCGAAATCGCGCCGGCAATGCGCACCTGAACCCCCTGGTGTTCCTCCTGTTGTCGCCTGTGGTCGACCAAAGCCTGTATGTTCTGGTGAAGGATCGACTGCATGTCGGCGGGATGCTGATCGTTCATTTTAAAAGCCCGGTTTGGCGGCCAATATCATCCCAGCGCCGACCATCGCCGGCCTGGCACGCCCGGCGAGGCTGCATCGCCTGAATTCGCCGGCTCACGGCCGCCGGTCTCTTGAGACGAGGAGTGCCGTCCTGCAATCGTGTCCACCATGGCGATCACCGCCTCCGGGGCGCTCTGATGAACCATATGGCCGGCGCCCTCAACAACATCGAGGAGGGACCCACCGACCTCCGAATGCAGGCGTCGTGCCTCCCCCTCGGCGTCGAACAGCCGGTCTCCAGACCCCGCCAGGATGCCCGTCGGGACGGCAATGTCCGTGTAGCTGGGCTTCCTTAGCAGGGCTGCCCCCAGCATCGATGCCGATTCCGAACACACCGCGCGCAGTTGGGAAGGGCGGCTGGCGGCATCCTTTGCGAGAACGGCGAAGTCGGCAGCGACATCCGCCGGATGAAAGATCTTCTGCATCGCCCAAGGCCAGGCAAGCCTCACAAGCAACGGCAGCAAGGTGTGGCGAAACGCAGTGCCGACGACCGGGAGAGCCGGCAGGGCGGCCAGCGCAAGATCAAGCCGGGGCGGTGGATAGTAGTAGCCGGAGACCAGCACGATGCCGGCAACCGAAGGAGAATGCCTGCGCGCCAATTCGAGGGCTACCCAGGCGCCCCAGGAATGTCCAAGCACGAGATAGTTCTCGATGCCCAGCCTGCCGACGGCGGCATGTATGAGATCGGCTTGGTTACGGGCGGACCACCGCCGGCCGCGCGACCGCGTGCTTCGGCCGAAGCCCGGCCGATCAAATGCGAGTACCCGGTAGGTCTTTGCCGCCCGATCGAAGATACCGCTCGACTTGAAATCCTGCGCCATGGATCCGTTTCCATGCAACAAAATGAGCGGCATGCCGGTGCCGGCTTCGATAAAATGCAGGCGAAGACCTTCAATCTCCATGAAATGGCCGTGCGCCCGGCCAAAAAGCGCACGTTTGGCGCGGGCGTGATTGTACCCGGCAAGTGCCGACAATGCGGCGACGAGCAGCACGGTCGAGAGCTTCGGTCTGTCTCTGTGGAACGCCATGCACTGCCTGCCAGGAACTGTCTTGCTCGGTGCCCCGCCGCGCCCCAACCTTCGGAAGGGCAGCTTGTTCCGCTAGACAACGACACTGCCTATGGCTGGCTCAAACGGCTTGAAACGCGAACTCTCTGAGGCATCGGATGCGGCGATGGCAGCATGTTCAAACGCGATGGCCATCTGATTCAGCGCTTTTACAACGTCACCGATGGCGTACAGATCGTCGACGGAAGTCTGCTGGTGAGGTAGCTCTTCGCAACGTCGCGCCGACGGCCAAGGCGGTCCCTGCCCGCTGGCTGTTTTGCGGGCCGGCTTCCGAAACCTGGCGTCTGAAATACGAAAAGCCCGCTACCCCACGTGGAGTAGCGGGCTAAGCCCGCAACGCGATCAACAGTGAATTCTCCACGCCTGAAAGGCGGTGGCTTCATGTTACGGCTTGAAACCGGATTGGTTCGCCCGTTGGCGGAGAGGGTACCATTTCACGTCACCAACCTGTGCTGGCGCGCCCTAAAGGCATGTGATTTCCGTCGCCCTTACAATGACGTCGTCCTGTTCAAACTGGTCAGCGAGCTTCCCTTTCAATGTTTGCCAGAAGGCAGCGTCCAATGTTTCCGCCATGATCTCAAATAGCACCACCTCATCATGGCGAGTTGCCCCTGCTTCATCATTCCAGGTGCCACTTGCCGGCGACCGCGTGTAGGCGGTGACCCCGCCGAACTTTTCGGTAAGTTGTTCCTGGAGGTGCTTGTAGACCTCGCGCGGAAAAGGATTTCCGAGATTATCGTTCAATGGGAGCAGGATCTCTATCAGTACCATTTTGAGGCCTGTGTGGACTGGCCCACGCCGAACGCAGCCCGTCATGCCGACTTGCGGCGCTTGATCCCTTCACGAGCCAAGCTCTTCTTCAGAACGGATGCCAGGTCGACAACATTCTCTTCCGGACGCGGCGCCGCCTTGGGAGGCTTCTTGCCTTTCCGCTTCGCGTCGATCATTGCGATTAGCGCGTCCTCATAGGTGTCCTCAAACTTCGAGGGATCGAATTTGGTCACCTTCTTGTCGATCAGCAAGCTTGCGATTTCGAGAAGGTCCTCATCATACGTGGGACTCTTCAAATCGTCGAATACGGCTTTTTCCGAGGTCATCTCGTTGTGAGTACGAAGCTCGGTCAGCAGCATTCCCTTGCCGTACGGTTGGATCACGACCTCGCGGCCACGCTGGTACAGAACCACGCAGGACCGCGCCGCGACACGCTTCTTGGCCATGGCATCGCGGAGAACGGAAAAGGCTTCGATCGAGGCGCCATCGGCGGGAATGAGGTAATAGGGTTTCTCCAGGTAGCGCGTGTCGATGCTTGAGATGTCGACGAACTCACCCACCTCGAGGGTGTGGGCCGATGTCAGTTTGAGCTTCTTGATCTCCTCCGGCTCGACCTTGATGAAATCGTCCTTCTCGACCTCGTACCCCTTCACTTGATCTTCGCTCTCGACCCTGTCGCCAGTTCCCTCGTCAACGTAAGCGCTGTTGACCGGGAGGCCGTCTTTTCTGTTCAGAATTTTGAAGTGGATTTTCGACGCTTCGCTGGTCGCACTCACGAGTTTCACGCCGCAAGACACCGAACCGACCTTCAGAAAGCCCTTCCAGACCGCGCGGGGAGCCGCCATGTCTTTTCTCCGCTCTTCAATCCTTCACGTAGGCGCCGGGTTGCCGACCTGACCTGGGCGCCTTGGCGTCCTTGGAATGCTCCGCGACGGCCGGCCCGGCGCCGGATGTTTTCTGCGTGGCGGGGCTTGGTGTCGGCCGACACGACGAATTCTGACCATCAGATTGATGCCTCTTGTCTTGTGAGAATTCGCTTTGGTGGTCGCCTCCATCTTTGTTCGAGTATTTTGTGGCGCCGGTTTCGCGGCGGTTTTCATTTCCAGCCATGATCGATCCTCCCGAGGGATGATCATGAACTTGGTTCCGGTCAACAAAGTTCCCTGTTCGTCACGATGGCGTCCGAACGATCGAACGGGTCCCGTATCAAACATTGTGTTGAATGTTCTGAGGTACCGTGGCCGCCAGCCAAAAGCCGGCCATGAGGGCAGCACGAAGAACGCGATGAGCTGCAAGGCATCGGCGATGACTGCCGTGCCGTGATCAAGAAAACCTGCCGACCGGGACCGACGTGCAGTTTTCACGGCCGTTGCCAAAAGATCAATGATTGGTGCCTGCATACTGCCATCTGATGATTGAACGTCCAGGCGTCTTGCTGGTGCCGAAGGTGTGTGCCGTGATCGTCCCGTCTGGCTTCAGACGACTGCCAAGAAAGGGAACCTCTTTTGTGGGCGGGAGTTAGACGACGTATGCCGGCTTCGAGCCGCTGGCGTGGACAACGAAACAGATCTTTGGCACCAGCCTGTAAGACAACGAGGTCAGCAAGGCGACTTGCCCCTAGCTATTGGACACGAGGTGCTGGCGCGGACGGCTGCTTCAACACATCAATGTGAGCTTGCCTCTTCATGCGGTTTCGCTCGGCGCTTAGAAGCTCTTCCTCGCCCGTTAGGCCGTTTAGGAAAAGCTTCAGGACATGGGACGCGAGTGTCTGTGCCTCCTGGCTGTTGAGCGGAATGCCCCTCTCTTTGCAGGCGGTCCGACAGACGCGGGCGAGCATTTCCAGTTCGCCGCACATGACGACTTGACCAGGAAACAACATGGCTTCCTCCATCTCTCAGATGTTGCATTGGCGCTGCAACATGACTCCGTCCTCCCTTTGTGTCGTTAAGAAATGATGGAGGTGGCGATTTGGTCCGAAATGGTACAGTCTTTCGTTGGAACGTTCGTGCTTTTGGACGGTTGGAGACGCGGCAATCTTTCCCTCGAGACTGCCATAGAAGAGCCCGCTCCGCCGGCCCTCAGCGTGAGCGGGCTCTTGCTCAGCTGGCAAGATTGGAAGTTCTCACGCTACGTCAGAATGGTATGCGCGCGCCTCTAGCTCGATCGAGCGCCGCCAGACCAGTCGGGGTGAAGGGGGGCACGGTCTCCCAACTATGCCAAGTCGCGGATGTAGGCGGGGTGGTACGAACGACGAACGCGGAACGCTGTACGAAAGTCACAACAATTTGTACATGTTATGACCACGCAATCGTACAGAGACTGGCATTGGGAATAGGAAAGGTCGAAGGATAAATTCCTAATCTGTAGGTCACAGGTTCGATTCCTGTCGGGATCACCTGCTTTTTGAACTTTACGATGGTTACGTGCAGTAAGTCGGTCGGTCGACGCGGCCCGCTTCCTCACTTGCCGATATAGGCGGCCAATTCGTCAGGCGTCCCGATCGGGAATGCCTGTTTGAGATAGTCGAGGAACGCGGACACCCGGGCGCTTAGCAGCCGCCTGGACGGGTAGAGCGTCCACAAGGTGATGTCGCCTCCCTCAACATCACCCCAATGCACCAGCGAGCCCTCGGTTATATCGTGGCTGACAAGCGACACGGGGAGGCGGCCGGCACCGACGCCTGCTCGCACCGCATCCCGGACCATAATCAGCGATGACAGAGCGAGGACCGGCTGGACCGCGATCGTTGCCCGGCCGGTGGGCGTCTTCACGGCCCAGGTCGGTTGATCGCCGGCCGAGCGCACGACCGCGGGAGCGGGGCGGTGTCCGGACGGCCGGGCAAGGTCAGGGCTTGCCACGACCACCAGCCGATCGCGCAGGAAGACTCGTCCGACGAGGCTGTCATCCGGATCCGGATTGACCCTGATCACCAGATCAAATCCCTCCTCGATCATGTCGACGGAACGATCTTCCGTCGAGACCTCGAGCCTCACTTCCGGAAATTTCAGGGCGAACCCGGCGGCGATCTTTCCCATCGCGGTCTGCGAAAAAACAAGCGGCGCGCTGATCCGCAACCTGCCTCGCGGCTTCTCACCACCCGAGGCGATCGCTACAGCAGTCTCGTCGAGCTCGGTAAGCAAGCGACCCGCACGCTCATATAAAGCGCGCCCTTCCTCAGTCAGCTTGAGCATGCGTGCGCCGCGTTCGAACAGGCGCAGGCCAAGGCTGGCCTCGAGATCCGCGACCCGACGCGACAGCGTCGCCTTCGGGCGGGCGGCGGCGCGCGCCGCGCGCCCAAAGCCGCCGTGGCGCGCCACGGTGACGAAATCAGCGAGAGCAAGCAAATCCATGTGTTCCACCACTGATACGTTGTGTCCAAAATTCGCATCTATTGGCCCATGTGTGAACCACTCATATTCGGGTCGTCAAGCAACCCAACCCGGAGAAAACAACCATGACAATCCTCGTTACCGGAGCCACTGGCCGTGTCGGCCGCCAAGTCGTCCAGCAACTCGTCAAGCGCGGCGCCGATGTGCGCGTCCTAGTTCGCGACACCTCGAAGGCTGATTTTCCGGCCGTTGTAGAGGTCGTCCAAGGTGAACTGCTCGATATCGGATCCCTGCGCAAAGCGTTTGCCGGCGTCAACACGCTGTTCCTGCTCAACGCGGTGTCGGGGGACGAATTCACCCAGGCGCTCATCACCCTGAACATTGCCCGAGAGTCAGGCGTCGATCGGGTTGTCTACCTGTCGGTGATCCACAGCGATCACTTCGTCAACGTTCCGCATTTCGCGGTGAAGGCCGGCGCGGAGCGGATGATCGAACAGATGGGTTTCAGCGCCACGATCCTGCGCCCGGCCTACTTCATCGACAATGACCTCATGATCAAGGACGTCATCTTCAACCATGGCGTCTATCCGATGCCGATCGGAGCCAAGGGCATCGCCATGGTCGACGCCCGCGACATTGCCGAGGTCGCGGCCATCGAACTAATCCGTCGTGACCAGGCCCCAGGCAAGCTGCCGGTCGAAATCATCAATCTGGTCGGCTCCGATACGCTGACTGGTTCGGATGTAGCCACGATCTGGTCGGATGTCCTGGGTCGTCCGGTTGCCTATGGCGGCGATGATCCAGCCGGCTTCGAGCAGAATCTGGCGAAAATCATGCCCACATGGATGGCCTATGAGATGCGCCTGATGGCGGAGCGTTATGCCACCGACGGGATGCTTCCAGAGGCCGGCGACGTCGAGCGTTTGACAGAAATCCTGGACCGCCCGCTGCACTCATACCGCGACTTCGCGACTGAGCTTGCCGCATCATGACCGTCAACCTGGGACTGCCTCTTGCGAGGCGCCCCCCCCTTCCGAGGTAGCTACCATGCAAAATTCCCAAACCGATAACAGCCCCAATGCCCGACCCAGGATATTGCTCCTTGGAGCGACCGGCGGCACCGGGCGCCTGATCGTAGGTCAGGCGCAAGAGAGAGGCTACGATGTCACCGTGCTCGTGCGCTCTCCCGAAAAGGCGGGCGATCTCCAGGGCGCAAAGCTCATCGTGGGAGATGCCCGCGATCAGGAGGTCCTGCGGCAAGCGCTAAAGGGCCGCAACGCCGTCATCAGCGCGCTTGGCACTCCCGCTAGCCCATTTCGCGAGGTGACCCTTCTCTCATCCGCAACGCGGACGCTCGTGAACGCAATGAAGGCCGAAAACGTCACCCGCCTTGTCGCCATCACGGGCCTGGGCGCCGGAGACAGCGCGGGCCATGGCGGCTTTCTGTTCGACAACCTGGTTTTCCCGCTGCTTTTGCGCAAGGTCTATGCCGACAAGAACCGTCAGGAAGCTATCGTCAGGGACAGCGGTCTCGACTGGGTTCTCGTTCGCCCCTCCGTGCTCAACGACAAGCCCAGCCGAGAGACGATCCGCGCGCTCACCGATCTCTCGGGTTTCCATGGCGGAACCATATCGCGAGCAAACGTTGCCAGCTTTGTCTTGGACCAGGTGCACAACGACACATGGCTGCATCGTTCCCCGTTGATAACCTGGTGAACGCCATTCAGCGTGCGATCGGTTGTGGTCCCTCTGCCGAGATGACCACGGCCGCCAGACCGCCTCAGCCAACCTTGACCACGAAATGCTTGGTCACCGGCTCGATGATCTTCCAGGTGCCCTTGAAGTCGGCTTCCACCACGAAGGCGTCCCCAGGACCGACTTCGACCGGGGTGCCGCCATCGGGCGTGATGATGATGCGGCCGGCGATCATGTGCACGAATTCATAGTCGGTGTAGGTCGCATGATAGGTGCCCGGCGACGCCCGCCACGTGCCCGATATCACCTTACCATCCGCGGTCGTATGTTGGACGGCGGTCTGCATGGTCGGCTGGCCCTCGACCGCGATCCAGCCAGGCAGATCGCCGGCTTCCGCGTGCTCGACCGCGCCGAATTTGAGGATGGTCTTGTTCGTCATGCCGGGCTCCGTTTGCTTCACGTGTCGCAGAGGTCGGATAGCCGATGCACTTGACGGGAGCAATGCCGTGCAAAGCAAAACAGGCGCGGCCGCGCATCCGGGCAGACCGCCGGCTACCCGCGCCGACCCGGAGTTGCTAAGGCTTGTGCGGCGCCGAGACGAGTTCAGCCTTGCGTTGCGCCGTCTCCAGCCCGAGGCCGATGAAAGCGCGCGCGTGCTTGGCGAGCGCCTTGTTGTCGGTCCACAGATTGCGCCAGATCGCGGTCTTTTTCGACAGGTTCTCGTCGACGATCTCCGAGGAGAAGGATTCGAAGCTGAGATCGTCGGCGTAACCGATCGCGGTCAGTGCATCGAAAATCGCCGCGAAATCGATATTGCCGGTGCCGAGAAAGCCGCGGTGGCTCTCGCCGATATGGACATAGCCGATCTTGGCCGCGGCATGGCGGATGGCGAGCCCCACATCGGCCTCTTCGATGTTCATGTGGAAGGTGTCGAGATGCAGGAAGATGTTGTCCGAACCGGTGTCCTCTATGAAGGCCAACCCTTGCGCTGATGTGTTGAGCAGGTTGCTTTCGAAGCGGTTGACGATTTCGAGATTGAGCGTGACGCCGGCGGCCTTCGCGGTTTCGGCAACCTCGGCCAATGTCCCGGCGCTGCGGTTCCACTGATCGCGCGTCGGCGCCTCGACCTGCAGGCCATGGCTGGTCGAAAGAATGCCGGCCACCTTGCGGCCGCCAAGGTCGCGCGTCAGCGCGATGGTGTCGTTGAGAATCTCGACGCCGCGCGCGGCGACCGCCTTGTCGGCGCTCGATATGTCGCCGTCGGTTGGCAATCCGATGCTGATCGCCACGCCGAGGCCAAGGTCGGCGATACGCTTGGCAAGCCCGCCAATATCGACATTGGCGGGATCGAGATAGGAAAATTCGATCAGGTCGAATCCGGCCTCCCTGGTGCTGGCCAGCGTGCGTTCGAGTTCGCTCTGCGCCGAGCTTGCCGACCAGACGAAAGAATGGATTCCGATGCGCGACATGATCGTCTCCGATGTACAGAAGTGAGAAAGGCGCGGCCGGATCGAACCGGCCGCGCCTTCGTTGGATGGATCAGCGGGCCGCGGTCCAGCCCTTGTAGTCCTTCAGGTTCTCGGCCGTGATCAGCTTCGGGTCGAGCAGCACGGTGGCCTCCGCCGGCTTCTTGCCGGCGAGCAGTTCCGCCGCCATGGTCAGCGACTGGCCGGCCATCACATAGGGATCCTGCGAGGCCGAGGCCTTGATCATCGATTTGCCGGAAGACAGTTCCTTCTCGATATCCGGCGCGCCGTCGACCGCCGTGAAGATGAACTCGGAGCGGTTAAGCTGCTTGGCGGCAAGCTCGGCGCCGATCGCCGTCGGATCGTTGATGGCGAACACCGCGTCGATCTTGTCGAAACGGGTCAGCAACGACTGGAACACCTTCAGGCCGCCGTCGCGCGAGCCTTCGGCGTTCTGGTCGTCCGACAGGATCTTGATGTCGGGATGCTGGGCAAGCACGTTCTTGCAGCCCTTCACCCGCTCCAGGATCGACGATGACGCCGGCCCGTTGAGGATGACGTAGTCGCCCTTGCCGCCGGTGTGGTCGACCAGATACTGGCAGGCCTCTTCACCGGCCTTGACGTTGTTGGTCATCACCGTGACGTCAGCGCCCGGCGCCGAAACGTCGAAGGCCGCGACGATGATGCCGGCGGCCTGCGCCTTCTTCACCGCCGGCGCGATCGCCTTGGCGTCGACCGCATTGAGCATGATCACGTCGACGCCGGCGGCGATGAAGGAATCGACCTGCGAGACCTGCTTGTTGAGGTCATAGTCGGCCGACACCGATGTCACCTCGACCTTCGGATTGATCTTCTTGGCCGCGTCCTCGATGCCCTTGATGGTGGCGACGAAGAACGGGTTGCCGAGCAAGCCGACCGAGATACCAACCTTGTTGAGGTCCTTGGCCGATGCCGGCGCGATCGCGACGGCCGCGAAAGCGGCGCCGCAGAGCAGTTTGGCGATGGTCTTCATTACGCTTACTTCCTCCTGATGCCCCGCGCCTCTCGCGGTGCGTTACACAAGCCGGTCTTTGATGCCGGCGACCAGGTCACTCACGTTCTCGCCCCTGCCTGGAGCCGGTAGCGGTCGAGGGCGACCGCCACGATGATGACCAATCCCTTGATGATGTACTGCCAGATGTCCGAGACACCGGCCAAGATGAGCCCGTTGGAGAGCACCGCGATGATCAGGCCGCCGATCAGCGTGCCCCAGATCGAGCCGACGCCGCCGACGAAACTGGTGCCGCCGAGGATGACGGCGGCGATGGCGTCGAGTTCGTAGCTTTGCCCGAGTTGCAGGCCGTTGGCGGCGTAGAGCCGAGCCGCCGACATGGCGCCGCCGAGGCCGGCAAGCAGGCCGGAAACGCCATAGACGAAGAGCAGCACCAGCGGCACCTTGATGCCGGTCAGCCGGGCGGCCTCGGCATTGCCGCCGACGGCATAGATCCAGGTGCCGAGCACCGTGCGTTTCAGCACCACCCAGGACAGCACCACCACCGACAGCGCGATGATGACCAGCCAGGGGATGCCGAGCACCGAACCGTTGCCGATGAAGTCGAACGGCAGGTCGGAATTGAACACCGTCGTGTCCTGCCCGAGCAAGCGGGCAACGCCGCGCACGGCGGTCAGCGAACCCAGAGTGACGATGAAGGGCGGCAGCCTGATATAGGCGATGAGCAGCCCGTTGATCAGCCCGAAGCCGAGCCCGACCAGGATGGCCGCCGGCACACCGAGCAGGCCCCAGTCCGGCACCAGCGACACCAGCACCGCCACCATGGCCGCGGCGGCGAGGATCGAACCGACCGACAGGTCGATGCCGCCGGTCAGGATTACGAAGGTCATGCCGGCGGCCAGCACGATGTTGATCGACGATTGCTGCGTGACGATCAGCAGGTTGGTGCCGGTGAGAAAGCGCGGGTTGATGAACTGGAAGCCGGCCGCCAGCAGCACCAGCACCGGCAGCATGCCAAGCGCCGCAAGCGCGGTGCGCAGCCGCCGGTTCCTGGCCACCGCCTGGTCCACACTCTTCGTCCCGGTCGTCCTGTCTGTCATCGCTGAGACGCTCCCGTCGCAAGTTCCATGATCGCTTCCTGGCGAAGCGGTTCGCCTTCCGACGCCGTCACCTCGCCAGCGATCGCACCATCGCGCATCACCAGCACGCGGTCGGCGACGCCGATCACCTCGGGCAATTCGCTTGAGATCATCAGGATGGCGATACCCTTGTTGGCGAGATTGTCGATCAGCCGGTAGATTTCCGACTTGGCGCCGACGTCGACGCCGCGTGTCGGCTCGTCGAGGATGACGACCTTCGGCTCGGTTTCGAGCAGCCGCGCGAGCAGCACCTTCTGCTGGTTGCCGCCCGACAGCGAGCCGGCATTGGCTTGCGCGGAGCCGGTGCGGATGGAGAGGTCCGCAATGGCCTTCGCCGCACGCCTGTCCGCAGTGGTGAAGTCGCGCAAGCCGCCGGCCCGCGCGTCCCTGGCCAGCACGCCCATGCTGATATTGTCGGAAATCGACATGTCGAGGAACAGGCCGAGTTCCTTGCGGTCTTCGGTGAGGTAGGCGATGCCGGCATCGAGCGCCTCGCCCGGCGAGCCGATGGTTATGGGCCTGCCGTCGAGTTCCATCGTGCCGGCGCTGCGCTTGTCGGCGCCGAAGATCAGCCTGGCGAGTTCGGTTCGGCCAGAACCGACGAGACCCGCCAGCGCCAGCACCTCGCCGTGATGGAGGTCGAACGAACAGTCCTTCAGCAGGCGCCCGTCGGACATGCCGCGCACCGAGAGCGCGACAGCGCGCTTCTCGCCCGGCGGGCGATGGTCCTTCTTGTAGAAGGCCGAGAGATCACGGCCGACCATCATCGACACCAGCCGCGAGGCGCTGAGGTCGGCGCGCTCCAGCGTCCCGACATAGCCGCTGTCGCGCAGCACGCTGACGCGATCGGCGAGTTGGTAGACCTCTTCCATGCGGTGGCTGATATAGATGATGGCGATGCCTTGCGTCTTCAGCGTCGCGATCACCTCGAACAGAAGGTCGGTCTCGCGCGAGGTCAAGGACGTGGTCGGCTCGTCCATGACGATGATGCGCGCATTGGTCGAAAGCGCCCGGGCGATCTCGACCAACTGTCGTTCGCCGAGCGACAGGCTGGAAACCAGGGCGCGCGCCGAGAACGAGACGCCGAGCCGCGCGATGATTTCGCCAGCGCGACGGTTGCACTGGTCACGGTCGACGATGCCGAAGCGGCGGGGTTCATTGCCGAGGAAGATGTTCTGCGCCACCGTCAGGTTCGGCGCCAGCGACAGCTCCTGGTAGATCACCGCGATGCCTGCGGCGCGCGCCTTGATCGGATCGCCGGTCGCGGCGGGCGCGCCATCGATGAGTATCTCGCCCCCCGCATCCGGCCGATAGGCGCCGGACAGCACCTTCATCAACGTCGACTTGCCGGCGCCGTTCTCGCCCATCAGCGCGTGCAGTTCGCCGGCATGGACGCTGAGCGAGACGTCCTGCAGGGCACGGATCGCACCGAAGGTCTTCGAGATGTGGCGCATCTCCAGCACCGGCTGGCGCGTCGCCTGCGTCTGCACGGCCGCGCTCATCGCGCACCACCCGCAGCCTTGACGGCGGCGCCATGTCCGGCAGCGACGCGATCGCGCCAGGCATCGCGATAGCCGGCGAGGCCACTGAATTCTGTCGCCCGCACCGGCTCCGGCGGCTCGGCGGCGAAGTCATGACCTTCGCTCTCGAAGGCGAGCGCTGCCGCACCCGTGGCGCTGCCTTCCAGCGAGGCGCCTTGCAGGAAGGTCTGGCCGGGACGCAGTTGCGCCAGCAGCCCGGCAAGCAGGCCGCCCGTGTTCAGCCCGCCATCGACGATGACGGTATTCTGCGAACTAATGAGATCGAGGCAGAGATCGATCATCAGCGCCACGTAAAGCAGCGCCACCGCCGCGCTCTGCCCGTCACTGGGCTTACCGCCGATGATTTCGCCGCGATGGCTCGGCATTGGCCCGCCCGGCGCGAAACTGGGCAGCGCCATGAGGCGAGCATCGAGCGCCTGCTGTATCGAGCCAAGCGGGATCGCGCCTTGCCAGCCGCCGCTGATGACGGCGAATTCGCGCCCGCCCATGAAGCGGATGGTCGGCACCGGACCGCCGTCGACATCGACATTGACCAGCATGTCGCGCTCACGGTCGAGCGCTTCGAGCGGGCAGTCGGGATTGAGCACGACGACCCAGGTGCCGGTCGAGACGACGGTCAGCGGTCCAAGGCCTTGCCGGCGGTAGGCATGCAGTGCCGCATTGGAGTCGTGGACGCCATTGTGGATCGCGATCGATCGCTTGGTATCGCCGAAGCGCTGCTCGCCGATGACGGCGCCGGCACGTTCGAAAGCCGGCATCCGGCCGCGCCAGCCCTGGGCGTCGACCAGCGAGGAGAAATCACGTTCGCGCGGCGCCCACAAATGCGAATGGCACCCGAGATAGGAGACTTCCGAAACCGGCCGCCCGCCGAGGCGCCAGCTCCAGTACTGGGGATAGCCGAGGATCGATGTCGCTGCCGTAAAGGCATCGGGATCGACCTCCTGCAGCCACAGCATGTGGCGGCCATAGTTGAAGCCGAGCGGCAGGCGCGGCGAAAACGTCTCGGCGAAATCCGGGATGCGGCGGTCGATCCGCGCCGCGATCTCGGCCGGTGGCTCCTGTTCGTAGTCGAGGATCGGATGCGTCAGCGCCTTGTCGCCGACAAGGGCGAAGGTGCAACCATGGCCCGACACCATCACCCCTTCGACACCATGGTTTTCGACCGCGTCGGTGACGGCACCGAACGCCCAGTCATGGAGGGCGGCTTCGTCAAGCACGCTGAAGCCGCCTTGGTGCGTCCATTTCGGCTGCGTCCTGCGTTCGTCCAGGATGCGGCCGTCCTGGCCGAAGACGAACAGCTTCGAATTGGTCTTGCCGAAGTCCAGCACCGCCACGTTCACGGCGTCGCTCCCGAGGTAGCAGCAATCCGCACCATGACGCCGGCATCCTCCAGCATGCGCGCATCGGCATCGGAGAGGCCGTCATCGGTGACCAGCGTGCCGATGCGCGACAGCGGCAGCGCGACGTTGCGCGCGTGGATCGAGAGTTTGCGGCTGTCGGCCAGCACCACGATCTGGTCGGCGCAGAGGCTGAGATCGACAATGGAGCGGACCAGCAGCGGATGCGATTCCAGCAGCCCTTCCTGGTTGAGCCCTTGCGTGCCGAGAAAGAATTTCGAGGCATAGAAAGGCGTCGCCTGGGTCGGCGAATGGATGATGCCGGGTTCGCGGTGCAGATCACCGCCGGCGACCGTCAGGCTGCAATGGCCATGGTCGCTGAGATAGGCAGCGAGCGGCATCGAATTGGTGTAGAGCCGGATGTTGCGGTCGGCGAGCTTGACGCCGAGATGGAAGCAGGTCGAGCCGCCATGGACGATAACCGCGTCGCCGTCGCGCACCATGGTCGCGGCGACGGTTGCAATCTGCCGCTTGGCCTCGACGGCGAGGTCCCGGTTCTCGTCATAGGGCCGGGCATAAGCGACGCCCGCATGCGAGGCGCCATCGAGCGCCGATATGCCGCCATAGACCTTGCGGGCTTCACCGGCCTCGTCGATCCGGTCGATATCGCGCCTGACCGTGGCTGCCGAAACGCCGAGCCGCTCCTGCAACTCGCGCACGGAGGCGAACGGGCGATCCCGGAGCAATTCGACGATCTGACGCTGGCGGCCGAAGTCGCTCAACTCTTTCCTCCCTGATGCCATTTTTCTACGGCAACTGGTGCAACTTACTCAACATTAGTCGGATTGCAAGCTTGTTTTGACGACAGTAGATCACCATTGACGTAGATCACTCATATCTGCGATACCAACGCCAGCAGCGGCCCGGCGACGGGATTTCGTGCAGACGTTGGAGGAAAGGCGCCGTGGCAACCCAAGCTGATGCACAGGAACTGGCTTCCCTGCGGGCGCTCTCGGCCAGCATCGGGCTCAATCCCCATATGACACAGGCGGCGGGCGGCAACACTTCGCTCAAGGCCGGCGACACGCTGTGGATCAAGGCCTCGGGCACCTGGCTGAAGGATGCGCTCAGCGACGACATCATGGTGCCGGTGGCGATGGCGCCGCTGCTCGAGGCGGTCGAACGGCGCGATCCAGCCGCCGACAAGCCACAGGCCTTCGCCATCGAAGACCTCAATCCGCGTGGCCTGCGGCCGTCGATCGAAACCACCGTGCATGCCTTGATGCCGCAACGCGTGGTTTTGCATGTCCACTGCGTCGACACGATTTCGCTTGCAGTGCAAGCCGATGGCGAGACCGAGGTCGCCAGGCGGCTCAGCGGCATCGAATGGGCCTGGGTACCGTATTTCCGTCCGGGCCTGCCGCTTGCCCGCGGCATTGCCGAGAAGCTGCGGCCTGGGGTCGACGTGCTCATCCTTGGCAATCACGGGCTGGTGGTCGCGGCGGAAACCGTCGCAGGGGCCGAGGCTTTGCTGCACCGCGTCCGGTCGCTCCTGGCACGGCAGCCGCGCGCGACCGCCGCGCCGGATATCGCCGCCTTGACGGCGCTAGCCGACGGCTACCGATTGCCGGCGGATGTCGAGGCGCACGCGGTCGCCCTCGATCCGGAAAGCCTTGGCATGGCCGAGGCCGGCAGCCTTTATCCGGACCATGTCATCTTCCTTGGCCAAGGCTCGGTCGTTGCGAGGTCGGGCGAAGACGTGGCCGGCGTCACCGCGCGGCTCGGCGCGGCGCCCCCGGCAATCCTGTTTCCCGGTGCCGGCGTGCTGATGCGCGGCGACGCCAGCGCAGGTGCCGACGCCATGCAACGCTGCCTCGCCGACGTGACCGCGCGCGTCGACAGCAAGGCGCGGCTGAACTATCTCACCGCCGCCGAGAATGACGAACTGGTCAACTGGGACGCCGAGCAGTATCGCCAGATGCTCAACGCCGCCAACACGGCCTGACAAGGACGGACGACATGACGCCACTTGTCGTCGGCATCGATATCGGCACCTCCGGCGCCCGCGCCGTCGCCATGCGCCAGGATTTTTCCATTGCCGGCCAATCCGCCGTGCCTCTCGACAGGTTTGGCCAGAACCCTCGCGACCCCTCGGTTTGGTGGCAAGCGGTCCAGGCGGCGCTGGCGGAACTGCTTTCTGGCGTCGACCGCGCCGCGATCCGCGCCGTCGCCATCGACGGCACGTCGGGCACGCTGCTGCCGGTCGACATTGATGGGCGGCCTCTGGCCGAGCCGCTGATGTACAACGACAAGGTCGATGACGCCGCCATCCTGGCGGCGATCGTCCGCGAGGCGCCGGAAGCGAGCGCCGCCCACGGGGCGACTTCAGGCCTCGCCAAGGCTTTGCGGTTCCAGCATCAGCCCGGCATAGCGGCGGTGCTGCACCAGGCCGACTGGATCGCCGGCAACCTGTCCGGCCGCTTCGATGTCAGCGACGAGAACAATGCGCTCAAGACCGGCTATGACGTCGAGCAGCGCCGCTGGCCGGACTGGATCGCGGCCACCGGCATGCACATGGATCTGCTGCCTGATGTCGTGGAGCCGGGTGATGTCACCGGAACCCTCACCGCGGCCGCCGCCGAGCTTTTCGGCCTGCCGCGCGATGTGGTCGTGGTTGCCGGCACCACGGACGGCTGCGCCTCGTTCCTGGCGACGGGTGCGACAGCGGCCGGCGACGGCGTCACCGCGCTGGGGTCCTCGCTCACCATCAAGATCCTGTCCGAGCGGCCGATCTCGGCGCCGCGCTTCGGCATCTACAGCCATCGTCTTGGCGACAGCTGGCTGGCGGGCGGCGCCTCGAATTCCGGCGGCAAGGTGTTGGCCCGGCATTTTCCGCTCGCGCGGATCATCGAACTGAGTGCCACGATCGACCCCACGACCGAAACCGGCCTCGACTATTATCCGCTTGGCACGGCCGGCGAGCGGTTCCCGATCGCCGATCCGGCCTTGCCGCCGCGTCTCACCCCACGGCCTGCCGACGACGCCGATTACCTCAAGGCGATGTTCGAGGGCATGGCGGCGATCGAGGCGCTTGGCTACGGCAGGCTGGCCGAACTTGGCGCGCCCGCCCTGACATCGGTCAGGAGCGTCGGCGGCGGCGCGGCGAACCCGGTATGGACGGCGATCCGGCAGCGCAAGCTGGGCGTCGCTTTCCTGCCGGCCCTCTCGGACGAAGCGGCCGCCGGTACGGCACGGCTGGCGCTGAAGGGTGCAAGCGAGGCAGGGCTTCAATGAATGTGAAGAGGGCCGAACAGCTCGATGGCATCGCGGCGCTGGCGGAACGCTACGAAGTCTTCCTTCTCGACCAGTTCGGTGTGCTGCATGACGGCCAGACCCCCTATCCCGGCGCGGTGGCGGCACTGTCCACGCTGAAGCGCGCCGGCAAGACGGTGGTGCTGATTTCCAATTCCGGCAAGCGTGCCGGTCCGAACGAGGACCGCCTGCTGAAGCTCGGCTTCGCGGCCGGCAGTTGGGACCATTTCGTGTCCTCCGGCGAGGTGGCGTGGCGGCGTTTCCACGAAATGGCGGCGACCGGGGCGTTGCGGCCCGGCACCAAATGCCTGCTGATCAGCCGCGACGGCGATCGCAGCGCGATCAAAGGCCTGCCTTTCGCGCTGACCGAAGCCGGCGAGGATGCCGAACTCGTGCTGATCTCGGCCAGCGAAGGCGACCGCCACGACCTCGACCACTATCGCCGGCTGCTGGCTCCGGCAGCGGTGCGGCAAGTGCCGTGCTACTGCACCAATCCAGACAAGGTCATGCTGACGGCGGTAGGGCCCCGCTTTGGCGCGGGCGAGATCGCCGATCTCTACGAAAGTCTCGGCGGCGGCGTCACCCGCATCGGCAAGCCCTTTCCGGCGATCTTCGATGCCGCGCTCGCCCTGGCAGGCGAACCGGAGCGCGCCAGCGTGGTCTGCGTCGGCGACAGCGTCGAACACGATATTGCGGGCGGCAACGGTGTCGGCATCGCCACGGCGCTGGTGTCGGGTGGAATATTGGCCGACACGGCCGACCTCGCCGCCGTTTTCGACGGGCACAAGGTCTGGCCCGACTACATCACGGGATCGTTCAGCTTTCGCTGACCGCTTCGAGCATGCGCCTTGCGCTTTCCTCGTCGGTGATCAGGATCGTCGGCGCAATCAGGTTCATCGCTCCCAACAAGGCCTCGATCTTCTCCGCGCCACCCGAGGTCAGAATGCGGATCGGCGCCTTGCGCAGCCGGTCGACATCCACTGACATCACATGATTATTGACGGGATGGTCGACCAGATCGCCATTGCGGTCGTAGAAATGGAACAGCAGGTCACCGACGGCGCCGCGCGCCAGCAGCGCCTCGCGGTCCGCTTCCCTGAGGAAACCGCCGCGCGAGAAGGTGGTGGCCGAAGCAATGCCGCCGACACTCAGCAGAACGGCATCGAGCGCGTCGGCCATCTCAAAAACCTCCTGCAGGCCGCAGCGTTCGATCAGCGCGATCTTGGTCTCGACGCTGTCGACGACGGCTGGCGTCGGCATCAGATAGCCGTCGCCCTGGAAAATCTGGGCAAAGCGCCAGGCGAACTCGGCTGGGTTGACCCGGCGCGCGACGCCAACGCCGCCAAGCAGCGAAATCACCTTGAAATCGGTCAGCGATTTGGCGCTGATGAACGGCAAGGTGTGGAACAGCGTATTGCCCCAGCCGACGCCGACCTGCATGCCGGACTTCATCGCATCTGACAGGAACATGCCGGTCTTGGCGGCGATCGCCGGGATCGGATCGGCATTGGCCGCGGTCAACGGCGCCACCAGCGCCTGCTGCAGGCCGAAGGTCCTTTCAAGCGCGCGCTCCAGCCGCACGATCTCCAGAAGCTCGCTCTCGATTGTGATCTTGACCTCGTTGCGCGACCTGGCCTCCGCCAGCATGCGCACGATGGTGACGCGGCCGACGCCAAGCACATCGGCGATCTCGTTCTGCGTCATCTGCTCGACGAAATACATCCAGGCGGCGCGGATCCTGAGGCGGTCTGTCCGGCTCTCGCTGACGACCTGCTCGGCCGCTTCGGCTCCTGCTCGCCTCTCGTCGGCCCGCCTTTCCTCAATTTGTCGTCCCCTGGCCAAATCATTCCTCCCCCGCGGCGACGGGCGCGTGGCCGCCGCCGATTCTGCGTGCTGGTCTAGTATCGCCTATTGATCTACCAATCGATAGGAACAATGTAGAGGTGGTGGCCGGCCCACCGCGGCTGGTCCCGCACGGCACATTCGAGGCAAACCGCGATGCTCCGACAAATCTCCGAAGACGTTCGCGTCAACCTTAAGGACCGGCTGCGGGAAGTCCGCGACATCATCCGCCAGAGCCGCCATGACGGCGCCAGCGAGGCCAGCCTGCTGCGCGAAGCGACCAGCCATCTGCCGCCATTTCCGGGCAAAGGCATCGAAGGCCTGCTCAGCCATGCCGCCAGTGCCGTCGACGAAGCGCTGTCGATCGCCGAATCCTTCGTCCCGCACGAACGCCCGATAAGGGTGGACGGAACGACGGTGAAAGGTCTCGGCACCTATTTCCCGGCCGGGGACGAAGAACAGCAGTTGAGCGCCGAGCGCCTGTTCCGGCGCGACATGTATTACCTGACCAAGGCGGTGCTTGCCGGGCTCAAGATCGACAATGCCCGTATCCATGAAGCCGGATTCGCCGCTGTCCATGCGGCCATGCGCAAACGGCGTGCCGAGATGTTGGCCGCGCTTACCGCGCCCGATGCTGGATTGCAGGCCATCGCGGCGACGTGTTCGGCGTTGCTGGTCGAGTGCCTTGGCCAGCGCCCGATCCGTTTTGGTGACGCCGCCCCGGACGCGGTGGCAATGGGTGACAAGGCGCTCGAGGTAAGCTGCCTGGCGCCGGTCGTCCTGGCCTGCGGCCTGGCGACAACCGGCCGCGATGGCGCGCCGGAGCCCGATATGCTTGAGATCGCGATCCTGGCCGCCGACATCCGTCGTGACCGCATCGTCCAGGCCTGTGCCAAGGCGAGCCCGGTCGACGAATTGACGCCTGTCTTCGCCACCTTGCTTGCCCACTTGCCGTAAGCTCCAGCAGCAGCGGTCGCGGAAACTACTCCCCGGCCGTCATGGCCATGATCGTCTTCTTGGCGCGCTGGATCGAGGCCGGGCTCATCGACAGCTCGGTCAGGCCCATGTCCAGAAAGGCCGGAATGAGATCCGGCCGGCCCGCCGCCTCGCCGCACATGCCCACCATGATGCCGGCGGCGACGCCGGCCTTGGCCGTCAGCTCGATCGCCGACATGACCGCCGGATTGGTGACGTCGTTGAGCTTGGCAACGGTCGGGTTGAGCCTGTCGGCGGCCATGATGTACTGGGTGAGATCATTGGTGCCGATCGAGAAGAAAGCCACCTCCTTGGCCAGTGCCGGTGCGATCAGCACCGCGGCCGGGGTCTCGATCATCACGCCGAGATCGAATGTCGCGTGCGGCACGCCTTCGGCCTTCAGTTCGGCGGCGCATTCATCGACCAGAAGACGCGTCTGCCTCACCTCGCCGATATCAGACACCATCGGCAGCATCACCTTGATGTTGCCGTGCACGGCCGCCCTCAGCAGCGCCCTGAGTTGACGCTTGAAGATATCGGGACGGTCGAGGCACATGCGGATGCCGCGCCAGCCGAGGAACGGATTTTCCTCGTCGGGAAACTCGATGCCGGCGATCGGCTTGTCGCCGCCGATGTCGAGCGTGCGCACGATGACCGGATAGGGCGCGAAGGCCCTGGCCAGCGCCGCATAGGTCTCGGCCTGCATGTCTTCCGACGGCAGGCGCATATGGCGCATGAACAAAAGCTCGGTGCGGAACAGGCCGACGCCCATGGCGCCCGCCTCCTGTGCTGCTTCGATCTCCTCCAGCGAGCCGATATTGGCCGCGACCTCGATCACCCTGCCGTCAGCCAGCTTCGGCGTCACCGTCTTGAACGCGGTCAGGCCGGCACGCTCCTTTGCCGCCGCTTCGACACGGCCGGCGAAATCGGCGCGCGTCGCCGCGTCGGGATCGATGATCACCTGGCCACTGTTGCCGTCGAGCGCCACCTCTCGCGCCGTGCGCAAGGCGTTGACCTGGTCGCCAAGCCCCAGCACCGCCGGAATGCCGTGCGAACGGGCGATGATGGCGATATGCGAGGTGGCGCCGCCATGGCCGCACACCACGCCGCCGATGCGTTTCAGCGGCGCGCGCGCCAGATCCCAGGCGCCGATATCATCGGCGATCAGGATCGCACCCTGCGGGATGTTTTCGAGGCTCACGTCGTCCTGTCCGAGCAGCACCAGGCAAATCTGCCGCCCGACCGCGTGGACGTCGTCCGCCCGCGCATTGAGATAATGATCGTCGACGGCGCTGAAATCGGCGGCGATGGTGGAAGCGCCGGTGATCGTGGCCGAGATCGCGTCATTGCCGCCCTTGATCGCCTTTTCGGCCTCGCCGGTCAGGCTGTCGTCGGCGGCGATATCCCTGAGTGCCGCGACGATGCCGCGGTCTCCCGCCGACAGACTATCCTGCGCCAAGGCCCGATCCATGCGCGCCTGGACGGCGGCGACGGCGGCGCGGAACCTGTCGATCTCGCCGGCGATTTCTTCCGCCTGCAGCATACGGCCCTGCCCGGCGATGTCAGGCGGGAAATGCGCGAAGGCCGGCCCGATGGCGACGCCCTCGCTTGCGGCAACGCCGCGCAAACCACCTGCATCCTCCGATGCCGCCGGCACGGATTCGGTCGCCGGCGCCAGCGCCGTATCCTTGCCTGCGTCATTCGCCGGGGTGTGGGTTTCTTCGTCTTCCAGACCCGCCTTTGGGTTCTCGAGATAGCCGATCAGCGCCTCGATCGCCTCGATGGCGTCGGCGCCGTTCGCCCGCACGGTGACTTCCTGGTTTTCCTTGACCGCCAGCAGCATCAGCTTGACCGAGCTCTTGGCGCTGACCGCCTTGCCGTCCTTGACCAGTTCGACGTCGGATTCGAAACCCTTCGCGAGCTTCACGAAGCGCGTGGCGGGGCGGGCGTGCAAACCTTCATGCACTCTGACGATGGTCGAGCGTTCCATGGCAAATACTCTGCTTTTTTGGGCGCCAAAGCCAGACTGGGCGGGGCGCGAGTGCTTTCAGGCGGCGATTGTGATGATCGCGTCTGTCTTCAGGGCGGCGACAAGCGCCTGGGCATCGACCGGCGATGCGCAGATCTCGCCTGGCCTCTCGGCCTCCGGGGCGCCGTTGAACGAGATGACGACGTGGCCCATTTCGAGCACCTTGCTCCAGGCGCTGGAGCCGACCGCGGTTATGACGGCTGAAACCGGGCCGATGGTGATCGAAGCGCCCTTCGCGGGCGCTCCGTCACTCGGGCCTTGCTCCGTCCTGTGCAGGACGGAGACTTCGGCAAGCTCGGGCGGCGAGCCATCCGCGAACAGGATGACCACGCCTCCTTCGGCAAGGTCCGCCACTTCGGGTCCGATTGCAGTGACCCGTGTCTTGAGAAGAACCGACATATGGCGAACCTCGTTGTTGTTGGTTTTTTCAGAACACGATCAGGGAGACGACCCAGGCGATCAGCACCGAGACCGGACCCATGATCTGACGGCTGATGAGCACCGCCGGAACGCCGATTTCGATGGTCTTGGGCTTGGCCTCGCCGAGTGCCAGGCCGACGGGGACGAAGTCGCAGCCGACCTGGGTGTTGTAGGCAAACAGCGCCGGCAGGGCCATTGCCGGCGAAATCGTACCGTTGGCGATCTGCGGGCCGATGATGGCGACGCCGATGACCTGCGCGATGACGGCGCCTGGCCCCAGGATGGGCGACAGGAAAGGCAGGCCGCAGATCGCCGAGATGACCAGCAGACCGACGATGTTGTTGGCCAGCGGACCCATCGGCTGCGCCAGCACGTCGCCGATACCGGTATAGAGGATCAGGCCGATGAGCATGGTCACGAAGGCCATGAACGGCAGCACGTTGCGGATGACCTGGTCGATGGTGCGGCGGCCGGCATTGAAGAAAATGCCGACGACACGACCCATGACGCGGCCGATCGTGCTGATGAAACCGATCAGCCCGCCCTCGCTGGGCAGCGCCGCCGGGGTCGCGGTGTTGTTGGTAGAACTCATCGATGCTGCTCCCCCCGCAGTGGTGACCGCCTCGGAACCGTCGGCCATTGTGACGTCGGCCGGCTTGACGCCCGAAACATAAATATCCTCGGTGATGAACTGCGCGAGCGGCCCGGACTGACCGACCGGTGTCAGGTTGACGGTCGGGATACGCTTGCGCGGGTAGACGCCGCAGCGTGCGGTGCCGCCGCAGTCGACGACGACCACCGCCATTTCGCTTTCGATCGGCGGCGCCTTGAAGCCGTCGACGGCTTCGGCGCCGGTCATGTCGGCGATGAGTTGCGCCACCGGATGAATGCCGCCACCGGTGACGGAAACAACCTTGCTGCGCTGTTCGGTCGGCTCGATCACGAGCGGACCGCCCCACCCTGTTTTGCCCCGGGTGATCCTTACGGCTTTGTATGTCTTGGCCATGATGTCCTCCCCGCCCTTACAGCTCGACGCCCTGGCGGCGTGCCATGATGGCGGTGATGCGCTCGGTCAGCATGCCCTTGAGCAGAATGACGACGAGGCCGACGATGGCGTACCAGATTGCCACCTTGACGTGGTAACCGGCGACGACGGCGCCCTTCTTTTCCAGTTCCAGCAGCGCGACCAGAATGCCGCCCCAGACGAAATATTCGCCGGGGTTGATGTGCGGGAACAGGCCGAGCGGCGGATGCACGTAGGACACGGCCGCGTCATAGAAGGCGGGCTTGTGCTTCTCTTCCAGGAACGATCCGAACGTATAGGCCATCGGATTGGTGAGGAAGAACACCGCAAGCAGCGGCAGCAGCGTATAGCGCGTCAGCGCGATCCTGCCGGCGCCACGCGCCAGGCCATGAACGCGCTCTTCGCCGACCAGTTCGGTGACGGCGTAGAAGGCGGTCATCAGCACCACCAGCGTCGGAATGATGCCGGTGACGAAACCGGCGAACACTTCGCCGCCCTTCTGGAAGATGCCGATGAAGTACTTGCCGATGGCGGTCAGCCAGCCGAGCTGCTCTTCCTGCTGGACGTCCTTCAGCTTTTCCTTGAACTGGTCGACGGTAATCGGCCCGCTGTCGGCTTGCGCCAGGACAACGAGATGGTCGGAAGCATGCTCGACGGCAAGCTTGCCATGCAATGCAGCATCCGAAACCATGGCACTCGCGACATGCAAATTGTGCACGGCCATGTCGGCATGCTGCGCCAACAACGAAAATACAGACATTTCTCCTCCTTATGCCGGCCCGCCGGGTGATCCCGGTCGGCGCACGGCCTCCTCTATGCCCTTGCTACGTTCAAACCGGACAGGCCCGGCTTCTTCCCCGGCTCCGACCGTGCTTTGTCGATCTGTTCGATCGCCCGCTTCACGGCCTCGGCCACACCGGGTTCCCCCTCCCCCATGATCGCAGGGTTGGACCGGAGTCGATCGAGGGGAACACCCTCGAATTCTTCATGTCGCTTGAATTTGGTGAAGACGGAACGGCCGCTCATCACCATCATGCGGCGCACGATCAGGTCGGGCGTAACCACGACCAGCGCGATCGTGCCCTTGGCAAATCGGCCGCGAAAATTGCCGGCGCCGACGAAGCCATCCTTGTATTGGTCGGTGACGCCACGGAAGACATCCGAATAGTGCCGCATCTGCAGCCAGACGCCGAGCGACTGCAACGCCCACACAATAACCAGCAGAAGCAGTCCCCACTGCCAAATCGCCATTCGGTTCTCCTCCCGAGCCTCAATTGAAGTGCACCTTGGACCGGCGCGCGACAACAGCAAAGTGAGAACATTTGTTTCCGTGAATGTCAATATGTATGATATTGGCCGTGGCCACGGTCATCCACAGGGCCGCCGCACGATTTCGGCGGCGGCACGTCTGTGCTAGCCTGTGATGAAACGGGATGCATGCAATGGAACTGCCCTTCAGGGATGAACTGGCCCTCATGCCCGACCTGCGCCACAGGTTGCGGCAGTTGCGCTGGTTCCGTGCCACCTTTCGCGGCAGCGCCAAGGTCGTTTCTGACACATTCGGCGTGCGCTTCGAAATCGACGAGGCCAAGCTGACCCGGGCTTTTCTCGACTGGGTCGAGGTCATGGAGGCGCAGAAGCGCTTTGCCGCGATCGACCGCGCCGACTTCATCGTCTTTGCCGCCGGCCTCGTGCTGCGCGAACTGATCAAGCAGGCACCGGCCAGGGAGATCTCCGGCCTTACCCACCTTATCGAAACGGATCAGAATGCCAGCACGCTGGACATCATCCGCTTCTGGCCGGAAGGCTTTCTCTACACCAACTACTGCGTCTCGGTGATTTCGGCGATCCATGAGCAGGAATTCGGCTCGGCGCCCAGCATCGACAAATGCGCCGACGACCTGCGCACATGGTGGTCCTATCGCGAGAACGTCACCGAGATGCCGGCCTATGCCGTGGCATTCCTCGACCGCTTCCTGGGCGCGGAACCGAACTGGATCACGCCCGATCGCGCCCAATCCCGGCAGGCCATGCAGAGGGCGCTGGGGTCTTCCCGCGCCAGCGATGCGTTGCGCCAGCTTTGAGCCATCGCCGGTTCTCATGTCTCCCAAAAAACGCCGCACTATTGAACATTTGATTTTTTGCCGATAGCGATGTGCGAAATTTGACTTGAGGAGACGAGCGCGTGGCGCGAGCAAGGCCTATCATTTTCGATTGCGACGGCGTGCTGGTCGACAGCGAGCCCTTGGCCGCCAGGGCCTACGAGCGCGTCTACGAAAAGCACGGCATGCCGGGCGTTGACGGCGGCATCATCGCCCAGTGCGTCGGCATGAAACAGGCCGACATCATCGTCAGGATCAGGGAATTGACCGGCCATCAGTTTCCCGCGGCTGCCGACGGCGATATCTGGACCGAGACAAAAACTCTGTTTTCGCAGGAATTGAAGCCGACACCGGGAATCGCCGCATTCCTGGAAACGCTCGAAGGCGATCGCTGCGTTGCCTCATCATCCTCCGTCGAGCGCATAAACCACAGCCTGGCCATCACCGGACTGGCGCGGTTTTTCGGCGATGCCATCTATAGCTCCTCGATGGTCAAGAACGGCAAGCCGGCACCCGACATCTTTCTGTTCGCCGCGGCAAGGATGAGTGTCAATCCGGCCGACTGCATCGTCATCGAGGATTCGCCCTTCGGCATCCAGGGCGCGGTCGCCGCCGGCATGACGGCGATCGGCTACACCGGTGGCGGCCACACCTATCCGGAGCATGCCGCGCGGCTGATGGCCGCCGGTGCCGATTTCGTCTGCGCCGACTGGCATGAAGTTAGCCGGCAATTGGTTGGACTCGGTGTCCCTGCCTGAGTAAGGAAAGCTAGAGAGGATGGTTTGGCGGCCAGTCGCTGCGTGGAATTTCGGCGCCGACTCGGAAGTTGAATGACAAGACCCTCGTCGCATCGGCATCCACCTCGCATCGGAAGCTCAGTTGGTACCATGTGGTTGTCGTGCTGAAAGCCGCTTCGGAGCGGTCGAGTACATTACCGGTCTTCAGCGGGATCGTCGGCAGCCATTTGGGAGAATAGTCGGCACCCTGCAGCTCCTGGTCCAGCACGTTGGCGCAAAGGGTCGCAACGCGCTGACTGCGAGGCACGCCACTCATGGAACTCGTGGCCAACGCGTCGCCGGTAGCGCCCTGCGAGTAGAGTTTCCGAACCCCCGGAAGACCGGAGTACATCGGTGATCCAGCACCTGCGTCGTTCGTGGAATTTGAGGCGGTGGCCTTCCCGGGCCGGGACTTCAGGGCCTTTTCGGACTTGAACTTCATCGTCTTGACGGCTTTGGCTTTCGGCTTTTCGGGCGCGGGTCCGGGCTTGGCGTCGCTTTCGGTCGGCAACGGCTTTGGCGTTACGGCTGCTTGTTGATCGGCGGCTTGTGGCACAGCCTGCTGTTTGTCCGCGTCCTGCGTGACCTGCTTTTCCTCACTCGGCGTGGGCTTGGCGTCCGTCGGCTGGGTTGGCGGATTCTCGTCGGCCTTGCTCGCATCCGGCCGCTGCTCCGCGTTCACCGTCGCGGCAGGCTTGTTCTCGGCAGGCTTGTTCTCGGCAGGCTTGGGCATGACAGGAGGCTTCGCAGCGTCATCCTTCGCAGGCGACGGCGCATTGTCCTTGGCCGCGGTCCCATCCAGGGATTTCTTCGGCCCTGTATCTTTATCGCCATATTGAAAAACGCGCTTCAAAGCCGTGTCGTCAGGTTGTTTGCGCGGCTGTTCGGGCGGCTTTTCAACTTTCTGCTCGGGTGGCTTCTCAGCCTTCGATTCCGGTGGCTTCTCGGCTTTGGGCGGCTGCGGCTTCGGTTTTGGCTGATCGGGCGGGGGCACGAGCGCGACGCTTATCGGTTGCTCCTGCTGTGGCTCCTGAGAGGTTTTTGACAGGCCGTAGATGAAGAACGATGCGACAAGCGCATGCAGGATCAGCGATGCGGCCAAGCCCCAAAGCAGATTCCGGCGCCATTCGCGTGTCTCATCCTTCATCCTTTCCGATGTGGAATGAAATAGCGGCGGCTTCAAGCATAGGCTTGGAATTGACGCGATTTAGCCGCTGACAGCTTGGTGATCGCAGGCAGGCTAGGGTCGAATTCCGTCCAGAAACCGGTCCTGCAACCGGGTCTCCCCAAACCAGTTCAGCCGGTTGATGCTGACGAAACCCGCATCGATCGCCTCGTTTTCATCGCCCGGTTCGCTTGCATGGGCCCGGCCGCGCGGCACGGTGATGACCGTGCGATCTCCATCGGTCTCCACGATCTCGGCCTTGCGGCCGATCTTGTCGCGGCCGATGCGCGGTTGCCGGATTTCGGCCGGCAGCACGGTCGGCAGGTTGACGCTGAGCCAATGGCCTTCCCTCGCCCAGTCGGCGCGCGATTGCCACAATGAGCCAATCAGCGCGCCGAGCCATTGGTCGTCGCCATCGCTGAACTCAGGATTTTTCACACGCGAAAAACCGATTGCCGGCGCGCCCCAGAAGCTTGCCTCCCGGGCAATGCCAAGCGTGCCGGAATAGGCAATATCCTCGGCGACGTTGCGGCCGTCATTGACGCCCGCCAGCACCAGATCCGGTTTTGCTTCCCGTGCGAAAAGCCACGTCATTGCACTCACCACGCAGTCGGCCGGTGTGCCCGAGCAGGAATACCAGTTCGTCTTGATGCGTTGCATCGTCAGCGACCTGGCGATCGTCAGCGACGAGCCGGCGGCGGTGCGCTTGCCGTCGGGGGCGACCACCCAGACATCGTTGCTCAGCCCGCTGGCGGCATTGACCAGCCGAGACAGGCCGGGGGCTTCGATGCCGTCGTCGTTGCAGATCAGGATTCTCATTTTTTGCTCCCTTGCCCCACCGTGACACGGTGGCCTGTGCGGCATTGCGTGAGCAACGACGGGATATGGCTTTTCAAGTCGCCGAGCAGATCGGGCCCGCAGGAATGGCTCAGCGCCGTGGGGCGTCCCGCCTTCTCCCAGATGCCGACATTGCCCGACAGTGTCGGATGGGTGGGCATGCGTATCCAGTCCGCCCGACCGGCTTTGTTGAGGAGCTGACCCGGAGAGCCCGGCGGCAGATGCCCGGTGAGCAGCACCGGGTATCCGGCCTCTCCAGCACGCGGCAACAGCCTGGAGGACGGGCCGGCTTCGCCCATGCCGTCATCGGCCAGCAAGGGCAGCGCCGGCAAGGGCTCGCCATCGGCCCAGTCGGCTGCCTCCCGCAAGCGGCGCCGCAGAAACCCGGAAACGCCAGGCAACAGGGATGCTCCGGCGTCCATCTGCGCCTCCAGCGATGAGCGCATGCCGGCATGGATGGCGAATGGCCCCGGCAAGGCCGCGATCAATTCCAGCGAACGGCCCGACAGCGGCGTCGGCAGGAGGCATCCCCGTGGGTGGCGCGCCACCCATTCGGAAATTTCTCGCGCCCGGACCGCCCCCGGCACGGGATCGGCGCCGTAGGAAGCGTCGAAGACCAGAAGGTCGCAGTGCGGGATCGTGTCCATGACGAACACATTGCTGTCCGGCACCACATCGGCCGAATAGGCAATGCGGCTTTCCCCGTCGTCGACTGCGAACCAGACGCCACCCACGACATGACCTGAACGTCCCGTGCTGACCACGAGATTGCCACTGGTGAGCGTGTCGCCCGGCTCGAAGAGTTCGATACGGTCTTCGGGCAAGGGAAATCGGCTGAAGTCGCCCGGTTCGGCATAGGCGGCAAGCGTCGCCGGCGCCTCGCCGCGGGTCTCCGCCGTCATGAAGATCGGGCCGGCATAGCCACGCGCCAATAACCAGCTCAGCGCGCCGACATGATCCTCATGGGCATGCGAGACAAACACTGCATCGATGTCGTCGACCGGCCCTTCCAGCGCCGGATAATATTCAGCCCCGGAAGCGCCGACCTTGATGCCGATATCGAGCAGGATAAGCGTGCTTCCGCTCCGGACGGCGAGGCTGGTGCGGCCTTTTTCCCCAAAGCCGCCGAGCAGGTCGAGCATCATCACGATGCAGCCCCCGTCGCCGGGATGAGCCAGCCGGATTTTATCCGCAGACGCGCCTCGGTTCCGCTCTCCAGCGTCACGGGATCGGCTTGCTCGAAATGCAAGGTGAGGTCCGGACCAGCGGCGGGTGTGAATTCGATGCGCGCCGCGCCGCCCTGGTATATCGCCCGCTTGACCCGGCCGTCGAAGCCCGTGGCATCGGCCGAGACTTCGAGGTCGGCGGAGCGGCAGCAGATCTTGGCGCCGGCGCGCGGCCGCTCGCCGGGCCGGCAGCGAACCACAATCTCGGTTCCGAGAACCCTAACCTTGCAATGCCCGCCTTCTTCACCCGTCAAGACATCCGCCGGCAGCAGAATGCCTTGCGAAATGAACGACGCGACCATTTCGTTTGCCGGCTCATGATAGAGCTCGCGCGGCGTGGCAAGCTGCGCCAGGCGGCCATGATCCATCACCGCGATGCGGTCGGCCAGCGCCATCGCCTCGGCCTGATCATGGGTGATGTAGACGATTGTCGTGCCGGTGCGCTTGTGGAAAGCGGCGAACTCGTCCTCCATCGAGGCCCGCAGATGCACGTCGAGATTGGCAAGCGGTTCGTCGAACAGCACCAGCGAGGGTGCAGCCACCAGGCAGCGCGCCAATGCCACGCGCTGGCGCTGGCCGCCGGAGAGATTGGCGGGCCTGCGCTCGCCCAGCCCCTGCAGATTGACCAAGGCCAGCGCGTCGTCCACTTTTTGACGCGCAACCGCCTTGTCGAGCTTGGCCACCTTCAGCGAATAGCCGATGTTCTCGGCGACGCTCATATGCGGCCACAGCGCGTAATTCTGGAAGACGATGCCGACGCGCCGCTTTTCCGGCGCGACACTGCCGCCGCTGTTCGAAACGACATCGCTGCCGATGCGGATTGCGCCCGAGGTCACCTTTTCGAAACCGGCCACCAGCCGCAGCAACGTCGTCTTGCCGCAGCCGGACGGGCCGAGCACCGCCAGGAATTCGCCGTCAGCGACGTCGATCGAGACATCCTTCACCGCGTCGAAATCGGCGAAGCTCTTGGTCACATGGTCCAGGCTCAGTCGCGCCATGGCAGAACTCCGCTCGGAAGATGAGGGGCAAGCAGGTTGGTCACCAGCATCAGCACGAAGGTGACCGCGACCGTGATAACGGATATCGCCGCCGCGTAATTGGAATCGCCGCCTTGCTCGAAGGAGAACATCACCACGCCGATGGTCTCCGAGCCCGACGACCACAGCAGCGCCGAGACGGTGAGTTCGCTGAGCGCCGTCATGAAGATCAGAAGGCCGCCGGCGACCGCCGCCGGCGCCACCAGTGGAAAGACGATGGTGCGCAAGCGTGTGAACAGGCCGGCGCCCGCCACCTGCGCGGCCTCTTCCAGCGCCCGGTCGATCTGGTGATAGCCGCTGATGGTCGGCCGCAGCGCCAGCACCAGGAAGCGGGCGAGATAGGCATAAAGGATAATCCAGACGGTGTTGTAGAGCTGGATCCCGGTCAGTGGGATCGGCCGCAGGAACAGGAGCAGCGAGGCGATCGCCAGCACCACGCCTGGCAAGGCATAGGGCAGTTCGACCGACAAATTGAGCAGCCGCACCCAGCGCTGCTTGCCCCAGGCGATCAGATAGCCAACCGGCACCGCGACGATGACCGCAAAGAAGGCGGCGGCGATCGAAAGCCAAAAACTGTTGAAGAAGGCGCGGTTGGCGGCATCATGCTCGAAAAGCACGAAACGATAATTGTCGAGCGTCGCCGTCTTGGCGGTGAGCGCGATGCCGTAGCCCGGCACCAGCGAGGTCAGCACCAGCCCGAACAGCGGCAGGACCAGCACCAGCACGATGAGCAGCCACATGCCGGCCTGGACAACGGGCCGCCAGCGGCCAAGTTCATAGGGCTCGGCCGGCAGCGACGTCGAGGAGATGCGATAATCGCGGCGACGGCTCATCACCTCCTGGGCGAGAATACCGGCCATGGCAATGACGCCGATCAGCACCGACAGGAACGCGGTCTCGCCGAGCACGGCCGGACCGCCGCCGGCCAGCTTCTGATAGATGAGCGTCGGCAGCACCAGATAATTGGCGGGGATGCCCAGAAAGGCCGGAATGCCGAAATTGCCGACGCAGGAGACAAAGGCAAGTGCGGCGGCCGCCATGATCGACGGCGTCATCAGGGGCAGCACGATGGTGACCAGCACGGTGAACCAGTTCGCGCCACCGGCACGCGCGGCTTCGACCAGTTCGCGCGGCAGCTTGCGCAGGCCCGCGCGCACCAGCAGGAACACGAGCGGGCCATATTGTACGCCAAGCAGCAGGATGATACCCGAGGTCGAATAAAGCGGGTTCTTCGTGCCGAGCGGCGGCGCCGCCCCGAACAGTTTTAGGAACGGGCTTGCCGGGCCGAACAGCTGCAGCCATGCCAGCGCCGTCACCTGCGGCGCGATCATCAGCGGCGTGACGTAGCACAGCACGAGGGCGCTTCGGCCACGCATGTCGGTCAGCGAGACCAGCACGGCCACCAGCGTTCCCGACAGTACCGCCAGAAGAGTGCCGCCGATGCCGACGACCAGCGTGTGCCAGGTCGCGATCCAGGTTGCCGGGTTTTTCAACCCGGCCTCTACCGCCACGGCCGACAAGCTGCCGCCGGGCGCCACGATCTCCTTGACCAGGCGCAGCATGGGCAGCAGCGAAAGCAGCACGATGCCGACGGCCACCGCCGCCGTCAGGACCATTTCCTGGCCCCGGCTCTCCCTGATACGTGTCGGCATGATTGCGTTTCCTGGGATCGATGCGCGCGGGCTTTGCCCGAAGCGGGCGGGATGCCGCTGACCGGCATCCCGCTGCGACCGGCGGCTCAGCCGCCGAACAGTTCCTGGAACTTCGCCTTGTCGGCGTCGGTCTTGGCGACGATCGCCTTGGTGTCGAACGGCATCACCTTGACCTTGACGCCCTCCGGCAGCCAATCGGGGCGGCCGACCGACGCACGCGCCGGCAAATAGCCCATCGACAAGGCCAGCTTCTGGCCCTCGTCCGAAAGAATGAAGTCGACGAACTTCTTGGCGCCGTCGACGTTCTTGGCCGTCTTCATGATGGCGACCGGCTCGGTCACGGCGGGCACGCCTTCGCTGGGGAACACGAACTCGACGGGCGAGCCCTTCTTCTTGGCGTTCATCGCCATGAAGTCGACGAGGACGCCGTAAGGCTTCTCGCCCGAGGCCACCGACTTCAGCACCGCGCCATTGCCGCGTACGCTGACGGTGTTGTTGGTCTTCAGCTTCTGGAAGAAATCCCAGCCATAGTCGGTATCGCCGGCGAAACCCGAAAGCAGGTACGCGGCCGCACCCGAATAGAGCGGGCTTGGCATGACCAGGCCGTCGGCATAGGCTGGCTTGGCGAGATCGGCCCAATGCTGCGGCTTTTCGGCGGCGGCGGTGTTGTAGACGATGCCGGTGGTGATCAGTTTGCTGCCGAAATAGGTCTTGTCGGCGTCATAGGCATCCGTCTCGATGCCGTCGAGCTTGGCCTCGGGATAGGCCATCAGCCGATCGTCCTTCTTCAGCAGTTCCATCGAGACCGCGTCGGCGATCAGCAGCACATCTGGCTGCGGGCTGCCGGCAGCGAATTCGGCCGCCATCTTGGTCAGGATGTCGCTGGTGCCCGAGCGATAGATGGTGACGTCGATGCCGGGCTGCGCCTTCTTGAAGGCGTCCACGGTCTTGGCTGCGTCCGCCTCGGGTTGGGATGTGTAGAGCGTCAGTGTTTCGGCATTTCCCACGCCGGCAAACAAAGTAGCCGCGAGCGCCAGCTGGCTGGCCAGCAGCTTGATGAATAGCGTCTTCATGAGACCTCCTGTCTTGTCTGTGCATGACGGTCCGGCCTCTGGCCAGCACCCCGTCTCTTCCTCCCTGCACGGCGCATATGACTGGTGGATGACACTGCGCGTGAAAGGCACAAAATATGTTCATATGTTCAATGTCAATTACAAATGATCAGGACTATGCGATAGTTGGGCTGCCGTTGACCGCACCCGGTTGACAGACGGGCGGCGTTTCCCGGATCAGAACAACGCTGCGGATCATGCCACATGAGGGACGATGATTATGCCCACGGAAAAGCCCACATCGGCTCGCCTGCCGATGGTCTCGTCGGACCTCAACGTCAAGACGGCATGGCTCTATTATGTCGAGGGTTTCACGCAGGAGCAGATCGCCGAGAAGCTCGATGTCTCCAGGGTGAAGGTCATGCGCACGCTGGCCGCTTGCACCGCCGAAGGCATTGTCGTCACCATGATCAACGCGCCGACCGCCGAACAGGTGGCGCTGGAGCGGGAACTGGAGAAACGCTGGGGCCTCAATGCCGCCGTCGTCATCCCCACACCTTCGGCCCACGACCATCTGGAGAAGGCCATTGGGCACGCGGTGGCCGCCTATCTCGGCGAGCAGATGCAGGACGGCATGACGCTGGCGATCGGCGGCGGCGCGACACTGCATGCCAGCCTCGGTTTCCTTGCCCGGCGCCAACTGAAGCACGCCTCGGTGGTCGCGCTTGTCGGCAGCTTGCCGCATTCGCAGTGGATCAACCCGTCGATCGTCGCCGCCAAAGTCGCCGATGTCTTCGAGGTCGACAGCTACCAGATCACCGCGCCGGTGATGGTGGACGACCCCTCGCTGCGCGAACTGCTTTGGGCACAGCCGACCTTGCAGGATGTGCGCCGGCGCGCGGCCGCGGCCGACATCGCATTGCTCACCGTCGGCGATATGTCGCCCGACGCCACCATCTTCCGGCATGGCATCGTGCCCTCATCGCTGATTGCGCCTTTGAAGGCGAAAGGCGCGGTCGCCAACATGCTGTGCTATTTCGTCGATGCCACGGGCACACTCGTCGACCACGAGGTCAACGGCCGTGTCATGGCGATCGATCTCGACGTTGTCGGACGGGTACCCAATGTCGTGCTGGCCGCCGGGGGAAAGCGCAAGGTGGCGGCTATTCTCGCCGCGCTGAAGGCCGTCAGCACCAATGTGCTGATCACCGACAGCGACACCGCCATGGCGCTGCTGGCCAAGGCCGGTCGAGACGCTTCCGGGGTTTAAATCAACCCGCGTTCGCGCAAAAAGTCCTCGACGCCGACATGGGTCATGGATTCGAATTCGGCGACCGCTTCGGCCACGCGTCTGCGCTGCCCTGCCAGCAACGTGAACACCTGCTTCATCTCGCCCGAAACGCCGAAACGGCTCCACCGCTCCGCTATATGCATGGGCAGGCCAATATCGGCACAGAACGAATCGAGGCTGTCATAGCCGAGACTGACGACAAGCTGCCTGGTCTCTTCCGCCGACATGCGCGGCTCGAAGGCGTGGTCATGCAGGCGCTGCGCCACCAGCTTGATGTCGGAAGGCGACGCGCCCATGACCTTGCCGAACAAGGTTTTCATGTCAGATGGGTCGAATGCAGGCATAGCGGCCTCCCTTGCTCGCGATCCACTGGGGAAGATGGGTCAAGGGCCGACGCCTGGCAAGTCGTTTCTGTCGTGAGCCGGCGCATCATTTGGCGCCGGCTCGCGACTGTGGTCTACACCAGCATGCCCATCGGGCTCTCGATCAGCTTCTTGAAGGCGACCAGCAGTTCGGCGCCCAAGGCTCCGTCGACGGCACGATGGTCGGTCGACAGCGTCACCGACATCACCGTGGCTATCTTGATCTCACCGTTCTTGACCACCGCCCGCTCCTCGCCGGCCCCGACCGCCAGGATCGTCGCATGCGGTGGGTTGATGACGGCGGCGAAATCCTTGATGCCGAACATGCCGAGATTGGACACCGCCGTCGTGCCGCCCTGATACTCCTCCGGCTTCAGCTTGCGGCTGCGCGCCCGGCTCGCCAGATCCTTCATCTCGTTGGAGATGACAGACAGCGTCTTTTCGTCGGCATGGCGGATGATCGGCGTGATCAGGCCGCCGGGGATCGAGACGGCGACCCCGACATCGGCATGTTTGTGCTTGACCATGGCGCTCTCGGTCCAGGAGGCATTGGCATCCGGCACTGCCTTCAGCGCCATCGCCATCGCCTTAATCACCATGTCGTTGACCGACAGCTTGTAGGCCGGCGCCTCGCCCTTGTCGGTCTTCTTCACCGGGGCCGCCGCATTGAGCTGCGAGCGCAGGGCCAGCAGCGCGTCGAGTTCACAGTCGAGGGTCAAGTAGAAATGCGGGATTGTGGTCTTGGCTTCGACCAGGCGCCGCGCGATGGTCTTGCGCATGACGTCATGCGGGACCAGCTCGTAGGAGCCTTGCTCGAACAGCTTCAGCACCTGATCGTCCGACATCGCCTTTACGGCCGGCGCGGATGCAGCGGAGGCGGGAGCTTCCAGTGTGACTCCTGGAGTCTCTTTAGCACCGCCCTTGGCGATCGCTGCCTCGATGTCCGCCTTGACCACACGGCCATGCGGACCGGTGCCGGAGATGGCTGAAAGCGTGAGGCCCGCCTCGCGCGCCAGGCGGCGAGCCAGTGGTGTCGCGCGCGCACCCGCCGGCGATTGGTTGATCTCCCCTCTCGTGGGGGAGATGGCAAGTGGCGGCGAAGAGGGCAGGCCAGAGGGGGGCGCCTCGCTCCCTGCGGTTGGCGGGACAGCGCCCGCCTCTGTCGGCTTCGCCGACATTTCGGGGGAGATTTGCGCCTTGGCCCCATAGACCTCGCCATCGGCATAAATCCAGGCAACCGGCGCGCCGACTGGAATATCGACGCCTTCCTTGCCGGTCACGTCGCGAAGCACGCCGCTGGCAGGCGCGTCGATCTCCATCGCCGCCTTGTCGGTCTCGATCTCGAACAGCACGTCGCCCTTCTTGACCTGCTGGCCTTCGGTGGCGAACCAGCGCGAGATCTGTCCGGTCGCCATGTCCATGTCGACCTTGGGAAGAATGACTTCGGTCGGCATGTCTCAGCGAACCCCTTTCACGAGGTCGCGCGCGGCGGTGATGATGTCGGGAACCTGCGGCACCGTGGCCTTTTCCAGCTCCGGATTGTAGGGGATCGGCGTTTCCGCGCCGCCCAGCCGCACGATCGGCGCGTCGAGATAGTCGAACGCCTCGCTCTCGGCGATCATGGCGCTGACCTCGGCGCCGATACCCAGCGTCTTGACCGCTTCATAGACGCACATCAGCCGCGACGTCTTCTTGACGCTGTCGATGACGGTCTGCTTGTCCATCGGCCGGATGGTCCGGAGATCGACCACTTCGACGTCGATGCCTTCGGCTTCCAGCACGGCTGCTGCGTCGAGCGCCTTCTGCACCATGATCGAGGTGGCGACGATGGTGAGGTCGCGGCCCTCGCGGCGGATATCGGCCTTGCCGATCGGCACGGTGTAGTATCCCTCGGGCACCGGACCTTTCGCCTTGTAGAGCAGCTTGTGTTCGAAGATCATCACCGGATCGGGATCGGCGACAGCCGCCAGAAGCATGCCCTTGGCATCGTAGGGCGTCGCCGGCTGGATGACTTTCAGCCCCGGCACATGGCCGAGCCAGGCTTCCAGGCTCTGGCTGTGCTGGGCCGCCGCGCCCGTGCCGGAGCCGGCGGGGAAACGCATCACCACGGGCACGGAAACCTCGCCGCCCAACATGAAGCGCATCTTGGCCGCCTGGTTGACGATCTGCTCCATGGCGAGCGTGGCGAAATCGGAAAACTGGAATTCGAAGATCGGCCGCATGCCGGTGACGGCGGCACCCACGGCGACGCCCGCGCCGCCCAGTTCCGAGATCGGCGTGTCGATGACGCGCTCCGTGCCGAAGCGCTCGACCAGATCGCCGGTCACCTGGAAGGCGCCGCCATAGACGCCGATATCCTCGCCCATCAGGAAGACGCGCTCGTCCATGTCCATGGCGATCGCCATGGCTTCCTGGATCGCCTGGGCGTAGCTCAGTTCACGCACCATCGCGTCCATCACGCCTGCTCCGTATACACGTAATTCCCGGTCTCGCTGATATCAGGCGACGGGCTCGCCTTGGCGAACTCGATGCCGTCGGCGATCTCTTGCGCCACCGTCTCGCGGATGGCCTCGATGCCCTTGTCGTCGATGAAGCCGAATTCCCGCAGCTCGTTCTCGAACAGCGTGATCGGGTCACGGTTCGACATCCAGTCCTCGATCTCTTCCTTGGTGCGATAGCGATTGCGGTCGCTCTTGGAATGGCCGCGATGGCGGTAGGTCTTGGATTCGATCAGCGTCGGACCTTCGCCCGCGCGCGCCCGCTCGACGGCCTTGTAGGACGCCTCGGCGACCTCCGAAAAAATGTTGCCGTTGACGATGACGCCGGGCATCGAATAGGCGGCGGCGCGTTCGGCGATGTTCTTGACCGCGGTCGATCGGTCCGTCGATGTGGACATGCCATAGCCATTGTTCTCGCAGACGAAAATGACCGGCAGCTTCCAGACCGCCGCCATGTTGAGCGCCTCGTGGAAGGCGCCTTCATTGTTGGCGCCATCGCCGAAGAACGAAACTACGACCTTGCCGGTCTTCATCATTTTGGAGGAGAGCGCCGCCCCGACGGCGATCGGAATGCCGCCGCCGACAATGCCGTTGGCGCCGAGATTGCCCTTGGCGACATCGGCGATATGCATCGAACCGCCACGACCCTTGCAGTAGCCGGTGGTCTTGCCGAAGAACTCGGCGAACATGCGCTTCACCTCGGCGCCCTTGGCGATGCAGTGGCCATGGCCGCGATGCGTCGAGGTGATCTGGTCGTCCTCGCCAAGCGGCATGCAGATGCCCATGGCGCTGGCTTCCTGGCCGATCGACAGGTGCATGGTGCCGTGGATGAGGCCGCGCGTGTAGCTCTCCTCCGCGCCTTCTTCGAAGCGGCGGATGAGGTACATCTTGTAGAGCACCTGCTTGAGCTGCTCGGCGCTGTACTGGCGATACACGAAGGGCAGGTTGGCGCGGCTGTCCGCGACGGCTTTGGCTGTGGCCATGATCACGCCTCCACGGTTCCGTAGACGAGCTTATCCTGGCGGGCGCGCAGTTCGGCGATCTTGGAACCCGCCGCCGGGGCGGCATTGGCGTAGGTGATGAGTTCGCCCTTCTTGATCGGCGCCGTCACCGAACCGCCCTGCAGCAGGCCGCAGGGAATGGCTCGTGCGGCATGCGCTTCCGGTGCCGTCATGATCCAGGCGCGGTAGCAATATTCGCCGATCGCATCGAGCTTCTCGCCGGGCTGCATGTCCTTCTTGGCCACGGCGGCCACTTCGGCCACCGGCTTGGCCAGCGGCACCATATCGGCCTTGCCGTAGAGCACGACGCGGGCACAGGTCAGCGGCACTTCGAGCGACGTCAGGTGATAAGGGCGATGGAAGGTGAAATACGGGCCCTTGCCCATCTTCAAATCTTCCATGCGCTCCGAAATGCGCGGGTGCGACATGTCGGCGACGACGAAAACGCCGGGCGCGACACCCTTGCCGATCGAATAGTCGACGACGCCGACCCTCGACAGCACGCCGCCATCCTTCTGCGGCACCAGCACCTTGTTCAGTTCGCCGAGCGTTGCCGCCGGGCCATGCATGCCGGCCTTGTCGGGAACCAGCCCGGTGGCATTGGCGATCGCCGCCATCTCGACCATGGTCTTGGAGCCGTCGACGAATTCGACCAGCATACGCACATTCATGTGCCTGCGCCTGGCCTCATCCTCATAGGCGGGCGGCGTGGCGTCGATGTTAAGCGGATTGTTCTTGCCCTTGCCGGCGGCGACGATCGGATGGCCCATCGCCGAGACGAATTCGATCAGTTCCATGCAGGAGGACGGCTCATCGCCGGCGCCCAGCGAATAGGTGACGCCGAGCCGATCGGCCTCGCTCTTCAGGTAGGCGCCGATGGTGACGTCGGCCTCGACATTCATCATCACCAGATGCTTGCCGTGTTCCATGGCCCGCAAGCCGATCTCGGCACCGACGGCGGGGACGCCGGTCGCGTCGATGACGACGTCGATGAGGTCGTTGTTGATGACCAGGCTGGCGTCGTTGGTGACCGCCACCTTGCCGGCCTCCATCGCGGCCGTCATCGCCGAAGCGTTCGACACTTCGCGCGCGTGGCCGGTTTGCTGGAAGGCGATGTCCACCGCGCGGCTTGCCGCGGGCAGATTCAGCTCCGAGATCGCGCCGATCTCGATGCCGGACATGTGGGCGACGCGGGTGACGATGTCGGTTCCCATTTCGCCCGACCCAATCAGGCCGATGCGGATTGGCTTGCCCGACTTGCCGCGTTCATCGAGATCGCGGGCAAGGCCCGTCAACGAAATATTGGAAGCCATACCGCTCATTCCTCCCATAGTGCAGGCTTGTTCGATTGCATGACGGGTTATTGAACATCTGTATTTCTGTCAAGACTAATGTCCAAATCTGCGTGCTTTTGCAGCACTTTCACAACCGGACGAAAAGGCCTTCGGAGAGCCGGCAAACCACGACTTTCCGCGTTGCCATGGCCAGACAGCACCCCAACGGCGGCTCACGGGCGGCGCGGCGTGTGGCGCACAGGACACTTGTGAGGAGCCCTCACCCTGCGTAAAAGCGTTGGGCAGTGAACATCCATCGGTCAGGGGCTCTCCGATGAACGTCCAACAACGGGTTAGACATGTGCCGCCGGCGGGCGATGGACCGGCCTATGCGATTGCCGGCATCTTCGCCGCGGAATTGAAAGTACCGGCCGTCGGCCTCGACGATAATTTCTTCGACCTCGGCGGTGATTCGCTGATGGCGGAGACTTTGGTGCTTGCCGTGCAGAAGCGGTTCGGCGTGAAATTGCAGACTTCCGTCCTGCTCGAAGCGCAGACACCGCGCGAATTCGGCCGGTTGATCGCATCGCTGGTCCCGGAGCATCCGGCCCGCGAGCTGATCGTGCCGGTGTCCGGCGGCATCGGCCAGGAGCCGATCGCGATGATCCACGGCATCAGCGGCTCGGCCTTGTTCGCCAATCGCTTCAGCAGGCGCCTGAAAGAGAAGTACGCGATCATGGCCGTGCGCGGCATGGGCACCGAACCCGGCGAGACGCCCTATTCCACCATGGCCGAAATTGGCACCAACTATTTTGAAGCCTTCACCTCGGTGACAGGCATGCACCCCGACGTCATCGGCGGCATCTGCGTGGGTGGCCTGCTGGCGATCGAGGTCGGCCGGCTGAGCCACGAGGCGACCGGCAAGCGGCCGGCGATCGTGCTCATCGATCCACCGTCGCCAGGTTCGGCCTGGCTGAAGCCGATGCCCGACGATCGCCTCACCGAGAGGCGGCGCCGCGATATCGCGCGCAAGGTGATCTACTGGCGCCTGCTGCGCGACACGCTGAAGACGGTCGGCCTTGGACAGACACGTCTGGGGCGCCATCTGCGCAAGAAAGCCTACAAGAGCGCGCTGTTGCAGGCCGCGGCCGGTTTTGTGCCCTCGTCCTATCCCTGCGACATCCTCATCCTCGCCAGTTCGGAATGGGGAGCCACCACCGTGAAGGATTACAAGGGCTGGGCGTCCGACAAGGCCAGTGTGAAAACGGTCGTCATGCCGGGCACGCATAACAAATTCCGCAAGGCCAACATGGATGCGATCGACGCGGAAATTCTCGCATTCCTCGACGACAGGCAGACAGCGGCGCGCGAAGTCCAGCACAAGCAATGAGTTTCGGCCGGCAGATACTGGAGGCCTTCGCCGCCCATGGCGACAAGGTCGCGATGGTCAGCGACCGGTCTGATATCACCTATGCCCAGGCTCTGACGCAGAGCGGGCTTCTTGCCGCCAATTTCCGCGCATCGGGCATCGGGCCAGGCGACCGCGTCGGGCTCGCCATGGTCGACAACATCGACGTGGTGCTCTCCATCCTCGCCTGCTGGACAATCGGCGCCACCCCTGTCGTCATCGACTTTCGAACGCCCAGGAGCCAGCGAGCCAGGCAGGCCCGCGACTTCGGCATGAGAATGGTTTTCGAAAGCCGCGCCATGCCGGGCGACGAGGTCTATCCGAGCGCCCTTTTCGACGCCGGCTGGAAATCGGCCTCGGCGCCGGGACTCGACGCCGGCGCCCCGGTGGACGATGCCGCCCCCGCCTTCCTGATTTTCTCCTCGGGCACGACGGGCGATCCAAAGGCCTACACGCAGTCGCACGAAGCGCTCGCCAGGCGTATCGCGGCGCGGCGGGGGGTGGTGGAGGGAACCGCCAAGCGATTCCTGACGCCGATGGCCCTGTCTTATTCGGCAATGCGCCACCAGGTCCTGGGCTATCTGCTTTACGGCGGCGTCGTCAGGTTCTTCCCGCCCTTGTTCACCCCCTCGGAACTCATCGAGGCGCTGCTGTCGTTCCATGCAAGCGGCACGGCGCTGGCGCCATCGGTGATTGCACGGATGGTCAAGGAAGCCGGCGAACGCGCGACCCACCTGCTTCCCGAGCTTTCCGTGCTCTACAGCATAGGCGGGCCGGCCAGGGGCGAAGACAAGATCGCGGCCTACCGCTATCTCTCGCCTGGATACCGGATAAGCTACTCCTCGAGCCTGACCGGCATCATATCCTCGCTGTCGGGCGGGGATATTCTGACAAAACCCGAAAGCGCTGGCCGTCCGGTGGCCGGCGTACAGGTCGAGATCCTGGGCGCCGATGGCAGCGTGCTGCAGCAAGGTGAGCGCGGGCTGATCAAGGCGCGGACGCCAACCATGGCATCCGCCGTTCTGATGCCCGGCAACCGCCTTTTCGTCGATCCGCGGATCATGGGCTCCGACTGGGGCATCCCCGGCGATATCGGATTTCTGGACGCCGACGGATTTGTCACGATCGTCGATCGGGAGGCCGATATGATCGTTCGCGGCGGCGTCAGCGTCGCGCCGCAGGAACTTGAAAAACTGATCCGCACCCATGCCAAGGTGCAGGACGTCGCCGTGGCCGGCTTCCCGGACGAGACCATGGGGCAGGAAATCGCCGCCTTCATCGTCTCCGACCGGGGAACGGTCGAGGAATTCCAGGCTTTCATGCGCGCCAACATCGCGCCCGACCGGCGGCCGCGCGAGATACGGCTCGTCGCGTCACTGCCTTACAGCGGCAACGGCAAGCTGCTGCGCCGCCAGCTGGTCGAAGCGCTGGCGCACAAAGGACCTTAGAAGAACCGTCCAATGCCGGCGAGCCATGGCGCCGGCCAGGGCTGGGACGCCAGCATGTCGAAAACCGAATAGACAAAGGCCGTCGCGGCGGCCGCGATCATCAGGGGTGACCGCCACGACTTCGTCCCAAGCACCGTGATGCTGCCGGCAACGAAAATGAAGGTTGCCGCCAGGTGCCCGACCAGCAGGATGAGAACGGCCAGGGCCAGGCAAAGGCCGATGATCGCGAGATTGCCTTTCATGGTGGGTTCCGAAACCGGCGACCATTCGCCTGGTGTCCCGTCACGCGCGGATAGGACAGGCGTGGCTCGCCTCCGCCATCGCAGGGTCGTTTGCACTGTCGTCACCAGTGAAAACACCATCAGCAATCCAGCCGTGATGATCGGGAAGATGGCGGCCTCGAAGGGAAAGCCGGTCGCGGCGGTCACCAGCGCGGCAAACGCCAGCAATGTCATCGTGGCGCCTGCGACAAGGTCGGGCAGCGCGGGCGGCAGTGGGCCGCCGGGATTTCTGGCCCTGATCCATGACAGCGTCTGCCTGACGACGCCGACCACGGCCAATCCAAGCAGGATGAGCACCAGTGGCTGGGCGAGCCACGACCAGCCGGAAATCTGATAGGCGAGAAAGAAATAATTCTCGAGGCTCGGCCCGAGCACGAACCCCAGCGAGAAAGCCGAGCGCGGCCAGTTGAGTTCCTTCATAGCCATGCCGACGGCGCCGACGCCGATGACCAGCGCAAAGTCGAAGGCGCTCATATTGGTCTGGTAAGCGCCGACCACGATGAAGGTCACCACCAGCGGCACCAGTATGGCGGCCGAAACCTGCGCCACGCGCGCCAGCGGCCGGGTTAGCACAAGGCAAGTCACCGCGCCGACAATGTTCGCCACGGCGATGCTGAACACCATCGACATCGTCAGCGCGGCGTTCTTGCCCAGCATGTCGGGGCCGGGAACCAGCCCATGGACGACAAAGGCGCCGAGCAGGATGCTCATCGAGGCCGAACCGGGCACGCCGAAAGCGATGGTCGGGATCAGCGAGCCGCCTTCCTTGGCATTGTTGGCGCTCTCGGGAGCGATGACGCCCCTGACATTGCCCTCGCCGAACTTCGGCCCGGAGCCCGGGCGACGCGACGCATAGCCATAGGCGATCCAGTCCAGCACCGCGATGCCGACGCCGGGAACCGCGCCAAGCAAGGAGCCGATGGTGCTGCACCGCAGCACCAGCGGCCATTCCCGCAGCGTATCCCTGATGCCTTGCCACATCCCGGCATAGGTGGGCCGCTCCGCATTGCCCTGGATGGAGCCGCGCAGCAGAAGCGAGGCCAGCTCCGGCAGGCCGAAAAGGCCGAGAAACACCAAGGCAACCGGCAGGCCGTCCCAGAGATAGATTTCCCCGAAGGTCCATCGGTCGATGCCGGCGATCTTGTCGATGCCGACAAAGGAGGCGAGCATGCCGAACATGGCCGCCGCCAGCCCCTTCAGCGGCTGGCTCCCCGCCAGCATCGCCACGATGGAGAGGCCAAAGGCGCAGATGGCGAAGAAGTCCGGCGTCTTCAGATAGAGGACAAGCGGCCGCATCACGGGTATTGCCGCGGCAAGCACCAGGGCACCGAACACGCCACCGATCATCGACGCGGAATAGGAGGCGCCGAAGGCCCGCGCGGCTTCGCCCTTCTTGGCCATGGCATGGCCGTCGAGCACCGTCGCCGCCGCGCCGACCGAGCCTGGAACCCCGAACAGGATGGCGGGGATCGTGTCGGAGGTGGTGTTGACCGATCCCATGCCGAGCAGGAGCGCGAAGGCGGCATAGGCGTCCATGGTGTAGGTCATCGGGATCAGCAGGGCCATCGCGAACAGCCCGCCAATGCCCGGGACGACGCCGACGACGAGACCGACGAAAACACCGGTCACCAGCATCAACATGCGAAACGGCTGCGCCATCTCGACGATGGCGGTGAGGATCAGATCCACCGTTGAGCCTCGCGGAGAATCTACTTCACCAGATTTCTGGCGGTCTCGAACACATCCGGTCCCGCGTTCAACTGCTTCGACACGAGCCGGCTTATGTCCTCGCCGCTGGTGGCGTTGACGGTCATTTCGCTGAGCTTGCCGATGTCGGCCAGGAACGCCGGATCCCGCACCATCTCCATATATCCCTTGCGCAACGCCTCTACTGTCTCCTTGGGCGTGCCCGGCGGGACGACCAAGGGATGATGGAACTGCAGGGTCGTCTCGATGAGCGCGGCCGCCTCGCGGACCTTGGCATCCTCGATCTTGTCACTGAACCGCTCAAGCTTCGCCTCGCCAACGGCCGTGCCTGAGCCGAACGTTCCAATGAGATTGAGCGTGTCGCGGTTTCCGGAGATGTTGTAACTGGAAACGCCGCACATTCCGGCGATTTCGCCCCGCTGCATCGCCAGTTCGATATCGGCGGTACCGTCAAAGCCCGTAACGATCTTGAACTTCGCCTTCAGCCCGTTCTTGGCCAGCGCGGCGAAAATGTAGGTCACGCTGCTCTTGCCGGTCGCCCCGATCAGGAAATCGGACTGCAGGAACTTGTCCATCGTGTCGATGCCGGAGCCCTTGGCAGTCATGCAATAGGCAGGCTCGTTGACGAGCGAGCCGATCCATTGCAGCGCAAGCGGATCGAAATTGGCGTTTTGCGGATCAAGCACCGGCGCATAGGACATGGCTTCGCTGACCGAAGCGATGACGCTTCCGTCGGCCGGCTCGCTGCCCAGCACCATCTTGGTGAGCTTCAGGCTGCCGCCGCCGGGTACATTCTGGACAATGATATCCGGACCGCCCGGCAGGAACCGGCCAAAATGGCGGGCGATCAGCCGCGATGTCTGGTCATAGCCCCCGCCGGGACCATAGCCGACCTTGATCGTGATTGTCTTGAATTCGACCGCTTGCGCCTGCGCGCACATCGCCAAGGCAACGCCGACGGCAATGAAGGCGCGCAACGCGCGCAAGATCACAACAAACATATCAACCCCCGTGCAGAACCCGGATGGCGTTTTAGCGCTCCGATGGCTCGATTGATAGCGCCCGCGACCAGATCGGGTTGAAATACAGCATGCGTGTACGGACAATCCGGTGGTCGCGAAATTCTCGCGGTTCGAGACCGGAGTTGTGGGAAGATGGGCTTCGTCTTATGGAGCAAGCATCTGATTTTGGAGCAATGGCGAAGTATATGAGTTGGAAGCCGGCCAAGGGCCTTGTTGATCTGCTGAACCACAACTGGCCTGTCAGAAAGGCCAAGGCTTTTCGCAACGCCTTGGTTGAGCGTGATTTTCGCGCGCGCGGCATTCCAGAAGGCCTGAAATTCGCAGAGGAACTGCGCCAAACCGGCTCCCGACGCTTCTGCTTTGTCATTGCCTTCAATACGCCCTGGGTCATCGATGCGCTCACCCGCGCCTGGCAATTGTATTCGTCGGGAATGACGCTGGTCGTCATCGACAATTCAACCGATCTGTCGGCCAGGGTGCATATTGCGGATATCTGCCGGGTGCGAAAAATCACTTATTTCGGTTTGCCTCGGAACCGGGAAAGCCATCCCAATCGGTCGCACGGCATATCCATGAACTGGATCTTCCACAACATCGTTCGGTCATTGCGGCCGGAGCTTTTCGGGTTTCTGGATCACGACTGCTTTCCGATCGTCCCCGTGGACATTGCCGCGATGATGGAGGGAAAAGTCGTCTATGGCTCAAAGCGCCCGGCGCAGGCGGACCCCGAAGCCTGGTTCATGTGGGCTGGCTTCTGCTTCTTCCGCTTCAGCGCCGTGCAAGGACTGGACTTGGACTTCACACCGCGTTTTATCAGCGGGATGGATACCGGCGGCGGAAACTGGACGCTGCTGTATCGCGGGCTCGGCGAGAACGATGTTTCCGATGCGCGGAAGACGGCAGCCGATCTCGACCTTGGCGGGATAGAAGCGGACCATCGCATGCTGGGCGGAGCTTTTTTTCACGTCGGCGGCGCCTCGCATAGAAAACTGGTCATGACCCGGCAATACCGGCGGCTGATCTCCGATCATGTGTGGGAGACCCACCTTGGCGGCGGCGAAAGCCGCCTCGTCAACGACCCTTGACCGGCTCGGGCCGGCCGGCCCCAAAATCGTGAAAATGGACGACCACGCCATCGGCTTCGATGAAGATCACGGCATAGGCGGGCGGCTCGTGGCCCAGCCGCCAGTTGTCCGAAAAATCGAGTGCGCTCTGGTGGTTGGTGCTGCGCAGCGTGCTGACCGGTATGCCGCGCCAGCTGCCGGCGATCAGCCTGTGGACATGGCCGGCGAAGACGTGGCCGACATTACCGTGGCGCCGCAGAACGTCATGGAAGGCATCGGCCTCGGCGAGCATGACCTCGTCAAGCACCGGCATGTGGATCCGGAACGGCGGGTGATGCATGAAGAGGAAGACCGGCTGGTCCCGCGCTTCTTGCAGCTTCTCGTCCAGCCAGGCCAGCCGGGCCGCGCACAACCGGCCCTCGACATGGCCGTTGTCCAACGTGTCGAGCAGGATCAGCCGGCCTTCGCCGCCATCGAAGACGCTCTGGACAAAACCTTGTTCGGCTGGCGCTTCCGGGAACATTTCGAGAAATAGCGCCCTGTCGTCGTGGTTGCCGAGCATCAGTCGGCACGGCGGCGCGAAGCCCGCCAGCGCCTCCCGCAATGCCGCATAGGCGGCGCGCTCGCCATCATTGGTCAGGTCGCCCGATATCACCACCAGATCGGCGTCGGCATGGTTCCGGCCGATATCCGCCAGGCAGGCCTGCAGCCGGTCGAGCGGATCGGAGCCATGGAGAAGACCGCCCGGCGTCATCAGATGCGGATCGGAGAGCTGGATGATTTTCATGGAACCGCGCACTGCCTTCCTGCCGGCGCCCATGGCATCGGCCGGAAGGCGGTCTGTCTCGACCAGCTCTACTGTGCCGTCCAGCCGCCGTCCATCGGCAAGGTCGTGCCGGTGATCTGCTTGGCCGCATCCGAACACAGGAACAATGCCAGAGCCGCAAGCTCCTCGACGGTGACGAATTCCTTGGTCGGCTGCGCGGCCAGCAGCACGTCGTGCTTGACCTGTTCCTCGGTCATGCCGCGCGCCTTCATCGTGTCGGGGATCTGCTTTTCGACCAGCGGCGTCCAGACATAGCCGGGCGCGATTGCGTTCACGGTGATGCCGTTCTGCGCGACTTCCAGCGCCACCGTCTTGGTCAGGCCAGCAATGCCATGCTTGGCCGAGACATAGGCCGACTTGAACGGCGAAGCGACCAGCGCGTGTGCGGAGGCCGTGTTGATGATGCGGCCCCATTTGCGGCTCTTCATGCCCGGCACCACGGCCTTGATGGCGTAGAAGGCGGCCAAAAGGTTGATGCGGATGATGGCTTCCCACTTGTCCTCGGGAAATTCCTCGATCGGCGCCACATGCTGGATGCCGGCATTGTTGACCAGTATGTCGAGACTGCCGAACGCCGCTTCGGCGTCATGGATCATGGCGGTGACGGCGGCGCCGTCCATCATGTTGGCATCGGAGTAGCGGCACTTGACGCCGAAATCCTTCTCGATGCCGGCGCGCTCCTGCTCGATGGCAGCCGCGTCGCCCAGGCCGTTGATGGTAACGTTGGCGCCTTCGGCGGCAAAGGCGCGGGCGATCGCGAGGCCGATGCCGCTGGTCGAGCCGGTCACAAGCGCATTCTTCGAAGACAGGGAACCCATGGGGAGATCTCGCAAGAGGTGGGAGGGGACTGTTGAGGGACATAGTTTGTGCGACGCAACATGACAATGCCACGGCCATGTGTCGGCTCGATTACAGCCCCGCGACGGTCCTTGCCGGCTCCGAGACAGGGCGTCGCCGAGGTGACACGGCATTGTCATGCTGCCATGCAACATATTTGCCAGCGCATTCGCGCGGGGTCATTTTCGAACCGTTGGGGGCACCTGGATGGATATCGCCGATGTCGTGAAGCGCGCCTATGCGATGCCGCTCACCAATCCTTCCTTTCCGCCGGGCCCTTACCGCTTCTTCGACCGGGAATATATCATCATCACCTACCGCACGACGCGCGAGGCGCTCGAAGCCGTCGTGCCGGCGCCGCTGGAAATCGACGAGCCGCTGGTCAAGTACGAGTTCATCCGAATGCCCGACTCCACCGGCTTCGGCGACTACACCGAGACCGGCCAGGTCATCCCGGTGCGCTACAAGGGCCAGCATGGCGGCTACGTCCATTCCATGTATCTCGACGACGACGCGCCGATCGCCGGCGGGCGTGAGCTGTGGGGGTTCCCAAAGAAGCTCGCCAATCCCAAGATCGTCCATGAGGGCGAGGTGATCGTCGGCACGCTGCATTATGGCAGCGTTCTGTGCGCCACCGGCACGATGGGCTACAAGCACCGGGAAGCCGATCACGATTCGGTGCTCGCCTCGCTCGCCGCCCCCAATTTCCTGATCAAGATCATCCCGCATGTCGACGGCACGCCGCGCATCTGCGAACTGGTCCGCTACTACCTCACCGACATCACGTTGAAGGAAGCCTGGACCGCGCCCGCCGCGCTCGACCTGCGGCCCCATGTCATGGCCGACGTGGCGAAGCTGCCCGTGCTCGACATTGTGTCGGCCGTCCACTTCAAGGCCGATCTGACGCTCGGCCTGGGCGAAGTCGTGCATGATTACCTCGCTGACCACAGCCGCCCCGCTGCCAGCGCAACCCAGCTGGAGAAAGTCAGTGCTTGAGCGTACCCGCAACAAGGCAGCCGCCGCCACCATCGAGGAAATCACGGCGCAGTATGACCGTATCGCGCTGGTCTTCCAGGGCGGTGGAGCGCTCGGTGCCTATCAGGCAGGCGTCTATCAGGCGCTGGCCGATGCCGGCTGCGAACCGAGCTGGCTTTCCGGTGTCTCGATCGGGGCGATCAATGCCGCGATCATAGCCGGCAACGAGCCGAGCCGCCGGCTGCAGCGGCTGGAACAGTTCTGGCAGACGATCTCCGGCCGCAAGATCTGGTCCTATACGCCCGAAGGCGACATCTACCGCGATATCCGCAACCAGACCTCGTCGCTGATGACCATGACGATGGGCCAGCCCGGCTTCTTCAAGCCGCGCAATCCCAACCCCTGGTTCCAGCTGTCGGGCGCGGATGGGGCCACCAGCTTCTACGACACCGCCGAGTTGAAGGACACGCTGGAGAGCCTGATCGATTTCGACGTGCTGAACGACGGCAAGAAGCGGCTGAGCGTCGGCGCGGTCAACGTCAGGACCGGCAACTTCGTCTATTTCGACACCGAGAAAGTGCGCATCGGACCGGAGCACATCATGGCGAGCGGCGCGCTGCCGCCGGCCTTCCCATCGATCCGCATCGAAGGCGAATATTACTGGGATGGCGGCATCGTTTCCAACACGCCGTTGCAATATCTGCTCGACCAGGAAGAGGACCGTTCCTCGCTGGTCTTCCAGGTCGATCTGTTCAGTGCCCGCGGCGTGCTGCCGCGCGGCATGGCCGACGTATTGTCGCGCCACAAGGACATCATGTATTCCAGCCGCACACGGCAGAACACCGACAATTTCGAGCGCATCCATGCGCTGAAGATGAAGCTGCTCGACGCGCTGAAGCGCGTGCCGCCGGAACAGCTCAGGGAAGGCGAGCAGGAGTTGATCGCCGACTACTCCAATGCCGGCGTCGTCAACATCGTCCACCTGATCTACCAGCACAAAGGCTACGAAGGCCACGCCAAGGACTACGAGTTTTCGGGCACCTCGATGCGCGAGCATTGGGAGATGGGCCTCGAGGACACCGAGCGCACGCTGCGTCACAAGAAATGGCTGATGCTGCCGACCAATGCCGACGGCGTCACCATCCACGACCTGCATCGCGAGGATCCGACCTGAACGTTCAGGCCGGAAACGCCTTGGCTTGGAATATCGAGCCAGGCTCAGAACCTTAGATTGGCGCCGGCTCTCAGCAACAGCCAGTAGAACAGGCCGGTCGCCGCCGCCGCGATCAACAGCGCCAGCTCGAAGCCGCCCGGCGTCTGCGTGAGCGGCAGGCCGGCGGTGTTCATGCCGAACATGCCGACGATCAGCGAGCCCGGCAGAAGCAGCGCGCTCATCACCGCCAGCGCCTTCAGGCTGCGGTTGGATTCGTCCGCGAGTTCGGCCGCGACCTCCTCCTGCAACAGCCGCGCCCGGTCGTTGACCATGACGACCTCGCGGTCGAGCCGCTCCAGACGCGTGGTGAGCCGGCGCAAGGTCTCGTGCGCCGCTTCCGACAGTTTCCAGTCCGAGCGGTCCTCGTCCTGGAAAAGCGCCGCCAGCGCCGAGATCGGCCGGTGCAGCGAGACCGCGAGACGGCGCACGTCCTTCAGCCGCTGCCTTTCGTCGGCAAGCCGCTCGGTCACCAGATGGTCTTCCACCTCGTCGAGCCGCTTGGTGGCGGCGGCGAGCCGCAGGCTGGTGCCGCTGCAGAAGGCGAGCACGATCGTCTCGAAGAGCCCGAATGCGGTGGCGGGCCGCAGTCCCGCGGCCAGCGCCTCATGCACCTCCTCGACCGCCGCCAGCGAATGGCGGCGGCCGGTCACCAGCAGCCGCTCCGAGACCGCGAAGCGCAACCTGCCAATGGTGGTCGACTGACGCGCGATCTCGCTGTGCAGATCGGCGGAGATGCCGTGGACGACCCCATCCTCATGCGCCAGCGCGGGACTGTCCTCATGGCCTTCGAGGATCGCATGGGCCGAGGCCGGCAAGGCGCAGGCGTGGCTGACCCAGGAATGGGCGCGCTGGTCGACGAGATCGACATGCAGCCACACCCAGCCCTTTGGCATGGCGAGTGCGGCATCGATGTCGCGCGGGGCAAGCGCCACGGCCTGCTCGCCCGGCGCGCCGCGATAGGCCCAGACCAGCCCGGGCGCCGGATGCTGGTCGTCGACGGCAAGCAGGGCCAGTTGCGAAGCGTCGTTCATGACTGCCGCCGATCGTTAGGGAGAACATCCCCCGAAAGCGAGGCGGCGCCAAACTGGCGCCGCCGGTAGTGCATCACTTGCGTAGACCGCTCAGAACACCTGACGGAAGACGATGAACAGCACGAAGGCCAGCGTGATCGAGCAGGGCAGCGTCAGCACCCAGGCCAGCAGCAGGTTGCGAACCGTCGACCATTGCAGGCCCGAGCCATTGGCCGCCATTGTTCCGGCGACGCCGGACGACAGCACATGGGTCGTCGACACCGGCAGGCCCAGGCGGTCGGCCATGCCGATGGTCACCATGGCGACGAGTTCGGCGGCGGCGCCCTGGCCATAGGTCAGGTGGCTCTTGCCGATCTTCTCGCCGACGGTGACGACGATGCGCTTCCAGCCGACCATGGTGCCGAGCCCGAGCGCCAGCGCAACCGCGATCTTCACCCAGAGCGGGATGAACTTCGTCGCGTTGTCGACGGCCTTGTGATAGTCGGTCACCGCTTTCAGGTCGGCGGCCTCCATCGGCAGCAGCTGCTTCTTGTCGATCAGCTTCAGCGCCTCGCCGATCAGGTAGATGTCGTTGCGGGCGTTGCTGACCAGATCGGTCGGCACCTTCTCGACCGACGCATAAGGCTGCAGCCCGGCGGTGGTGTTGTGGATGTAGGTCTGCAGCGCGACCGTCGTCTGGTCGCTCCAGGTGCGGGTGCGCACGGCATCCTGCACGGCCGCCTTTGCATCCGTGACGGTGACGCCTGGCTTGACATACTTGCCCAGCGCCTGCTCGACCCCGACCGAAGCGGTCTTATAGGCCTCGAGATAGTTGATGTCGGGGGTGCGGTTGAGCGCGAAGGCCGTCGGCACGACGCCGATCAGGATCAGCATGATCAGACCCATGCCCTTCTGGCCGTCATTGGAGCCATGCGCGAAGCTGACGCCCGTGCAGGTGAAGATCAGCAGTGCCCGGATCCACAGGGGCGGCGGGGTGTTGCCCTTCGGCGCCTCGTAAAGGGCCTTGTTGCGCACCAGAAGCTTCATCGCATAGAGCAAGGCGGCGGCGGCAAAGAAGCCGACAATCGGCGAAACCAGCAAGGTCGTGCCGACATTGGTCGCCTGCGACCAGTCGACGCCGCTGGTGGCGCTGCCGGCCGGTGCCATGAACTGGTTGGCGAGGCCGACGCCGATGATCGAACCGACCATCGTGTGCGAGCTCGACGCCGGCAGGCCGAGGAACCAGGTGCCGAGGTTCCAAAGGATTGCCGCGACGAGCAGCGCGAACACCATCGCGAAACCGGAAGAGGAGCCGACCTGCAGGATCAGTTCGACGGGCAGCAGCGAGAGGATGCCGAAGGCAACCGCGCCGCTGGAGGTAAGAACCCCGAGGAAGTTGAAGAAGCCCGACCACATGACGGCGAATTCGGCCGGTAGCGAGCGCGTGTAGATGACCGTCGCCACCGCGTTGGCGGTATCGTGGAAGCCGTTGACGAATTCGAAGCCGAGCGCGATCACCAGGGCGATGCCGAGCAGGATCCACGGCACGGTCTTGGCTTCCGCCAGGTCCTGGCTCAGCGCGTAGCCGACATAGACCACGCCGACCAGCACCAGCACGCCGAAGGCGGGCAGGAACCATTTGGCGCCACTCGATTGTTCAAGCGGATGATCCGGTCTCGGAATCCCCGCCTCGTTTGAAACTATATCCACCATGTCCCACTCCTTTTGCATTGCAGCAAAGAACCGGGAATGACGCTATGTCCGCACGATGAACCCTGTGTGACGACCAGGAATGGCTTGGCTGGAGCAAGCCGGGCCGACGGGTTCTCACGCCGGACCCGAACGTGTCTTCAGAATGGCCGAGAACAGTGGATCGAAGGCGCGGCTGATCGGCGCCGCCGCAGCGCCCAGCGCGATCGACCAGGGATCGGTGGTGCCGAGTTGCAGGCGCGGCAAGGTCCGGCCGGGCCGGTCGGCGATGGACGGTAGCAGCGGATGCATGGCCTCGACGAGCCGGCGCGCCAGCGCTTCGGGCGCGCCGCTGGTCAGGATGACGGTTTGCGGATCGAAGATGGTTTCGATGAGATGCACGCTCCAGCGCAGGTCATGCGCCGCACCCTCGATCCAGTGCATGATCTTCACATCCCCCGCCTCGGCCAGCGCACCGATCTTTTCGTAGAGGCGCTCGTCGGCGGGATCGAGACCAAGATGCTGGTAAAGCGAGGCCAGCGACGCGCGATGTTCGAGCGGTGTCGAGCCGGGGCCGGCCGGCGACAGCAGGGCCATGCCGATTTCGCCGGCATTGCCATGGCCGCCGCTGTACAGCTCGCCGTTTAGGATCAGTCCGGCGCCAATACCATAGCCGACATAGAGGCACACTGCGTGGTCAACACCATGCGCGGCACCCACGATGCGCTCGGCCGTCGCGCAGGCGGCGGCGTCGTTCTGCAGGCCGACATTCAGGCCGGTGCCCGTTGCCAGCGTGTCGAGCAGCGGGAACTTCTGCCAGGCCGGCATCATCCATTTGTCGTCCGAATTCTTCAGTCCGAACGGGCCGGGCATGGCGACGCCGAGGCCCACAAGGCGTTTTTCCGACTGCGAGGAGATGCCGGTCAGCTCGCGTCGTACGCCATCGATCAGACCGAGGATCACCTCGACGCCCTTTGACGGCTCATCGAAAGGCAGGTTCGCCTCGGCGCGCGCCAGCACGCTGCCCATCAGATCGACCGCGACCGCCCGCGTCAGATGACGATCGATCTGCAGGCCGATGGCGAAGGCGCCTTCCGGCACCAGCCTGTAGGGGGTCGACGGCTGGCCCCTGCCCTTGCGCACCGCATCGAGCGCGACGACCAGACCGTCGCTTTCCAGGTCCTCGATGATGTTGGAGACCGCCTGTTTGGTGAGCTGCGTCGCCCGTGCCAAATCGGCCCGCGAGAGGGCGCCATTGAGACGCAGCGCCTCGATCATGACGCGGCGGTTGTGGGCGCTCGTGCCTTCCTGGTTGGTGCCGCTCTTGGCGCGGATCGGGCTGATGTCGTCCACCGGCGTTTCCCCTCTTGACTCCACTAGAATATTGATCGACTAATTAAGTCAAGCGAATTGACTTAATAGAAACACAAGTCACGCGACATCAACCCGGGAAGGCAGGGAACGCCGGCCCGTCACCTTCGGAAATGGGAGAAGAAGATGCTGAAATCGATTGGTAGGACGCTTCTGGGCGCAGTCTTCATCGGAGGGCTCACTGTCCCTCACGCCTTCGCCGAGACGACGCTCAACGCGCTTTTCATGGCACAGGCCGCCTATAGCGAGGCCGACGTGCGCGCCATGACGGATGCCTTCACCAAGGCCAATCCGGACGTCAAGGTCAATCTGGAATTCGTCCCTTATGAGGGCCTGCACGACAAGACCGTGCTCGCTCAAGGTTCGGGCGGCGGCTATGACGTCGTCCTGTTCGACGTCATCTGGCCGGCCGAATACGCCACCAACAAGGTGCTGGTCGATGTGTCTTCCAAGATCACCGACGACATGAAGAAGGGCGTGCTGCCCGGCGCCTGGACCACCGTTCAGTATGACGGCAAGTCCTATGGCATGCCCTGGATTCTCGACACCAAATACCTGTTCTACAACAAGGAAATTCTGGAAAAGGCCGGCATCAAGACCCCGCCCAAGACCTGGGAAGAGCTCGGTGCGCAGGCCAAGATCATCCAGGACAAGGGCCTGCTGAAGACGCCGATCGCCTGGAGCTGGTCACAGGCCGAGGCCGCCATCTGCGACTATACCACGCTGGTCAGCGCCTATGGCGGCGACTTCCTCAAGGACGGCAAGCCCGACTTCCAGAATGGCGGCGGCCTGCTGGCGCTGAAATACATGGTCGACAGCTACAAGTCGGGCCTGACCAATCCCAATTCCAAGGAATTCCTGGAAGAGGACGTTCGCAAGGTCTTCGAGAACGGCGATGCCGCCTTCGCGCTGAACTGGACCTACATGTACAACATGGCCAACGACCCGAAGGACTCGAAGGTGGCCGGCAAGGTCGGTGTCGTGCCGGCGCCGGGCGTTGCTGGCACCAGCGAAGTGTCGGCCGTCAACGGCTCGATGGGCCTCGGCGTCACCGCGGTCTCCAAGCATCCAGACGAAGCCTGGAAGTACATCGAGTTCATGACCTCGCAGGCAACGCAGAACCAGTACGCGAAGCTGTCGCTGCCGATCTGGGCCTCGTCCTATGACGACCCGGCCGTCACCAAGGGCCAGGAGGAACTGATCGCCGCCGCCAAGCTCGGCCTGGCAGCCATGTATCCACGCCCGACCACGCCGAAATACCAGGAGCTGTCGACCGCGCTGCAGCAGGCCATCCAGGAATCGCTGCTCGGCACGGCTTCCCCGGAAGATGCGCTGAAGACCGCCGCGCAGAACAGCGGTCTCTGAGCTGATATCCTTGATACGGGCGGCGCCATGGCGCCGCCCGTGCTATGTCCAAATCCAGACGAATAAAGAGAGGCGCCTCCAATGTCGGGCACCTGGATGACAACCCGCGCGTGGCTGCTGATGCTGCCCCTGCTCGTGGTCATGGTCGCCGTCATCGGCTGGCCGCTGGTCGACACGGTCGGCCTCTCCTTCACCGACGCCAAGCTGGTCGGCACCGGCGGCAATTTCGTCGGCTTCGACAATTATTCCAACATGCTGTCGAACTCGAATTTCTCGCGTACGCTGGTGACCACGACATTATTCGCGGTGGTTTCGGTTGCCGCTGAAATGGTGATTGGCGTGGTGGCCGCGCTTCTGCTCAACCAGCAGTTTCGCGGCCGCGCCGTCCTGCGCGCCTTGATGATCCTGCCTTGGGCGCTACCAACGGTGGTCAACGCCACGCTGTGGCGGCTGATCTACAATCCCGAATATGGCGCGCTCAACGCGGCCTTGACGCAACTTCATCTCATCGACGCCTATCGCTCCTGGCTCGGCGAGCCGGGAACGGCACTCGCCGCCCTGATCGTCGCCGATTGCTGGAAGAACTTTCCGCTGGTGGCGCTGATCGCGCTCGCCGCCCTGCAGGCGGTGCCGCGCGACATCACCGCCGCCTCGCTGGTCGACGGTGCGGGACCTTTCAACCGCTTCCGCTTCGTCATCCTGCCCTATCTCGCCGGCCCGCTGATGGTGGCGCTGGTGCTGCGCACCATCGAGGCCTTCAAGGTCTTCGACATCATCTGGGTGATGACCCGCGGCGGCCCGGCCAACACCACGCGCACGCTCTCTATCCTGGTCTACCAGGAAGCCTTCTCCTTCCAGCGTGCCGGCTCGGGAGCGTCGCTGGCGCTGATTGTCACCTTGCTCGTCACGCTGCTTGCCGTCGCCTATGCGGCCCTGGTCCGAAAGACCGCCGGGAGCGCCGCCTGATGGAACGCAGGAGCCTCGCTTTCACCATCTTCATCCACGCCTGCGCGCTGCTGCTCGCCGCGATCATCCTGGCGCCTATCGCCTGGCTGTTCATCATGAGCATTTCGCCGGCCGCCGACCTCGCCGCCAAGCCGCTGCGCTGGTGGCCGCAGGTCGCCGATTTCTCGCGTTACCAGCAATTGCTGTCGACGGCCGAAAACAGCGCCGGCGCCGCCTTCACCGCATCGCTGCGCAACAGCCTGGAAATATCCGGCATGGCGACGCTGGCCGCGCTCGCCTTGGCCATCCCCGCCGGCTGGGCGGTGTCGCGCACACCCGCGATCGGCTGGTCGCTGTCGATGGTCATCGCCACCTACATGCTGCCGCCGGTGGCGCTCGCCGTGCCGCTCTATATGGGCCTGTCGCATCTCGGCCTGCTCAACAATGTCTTTGGCCTGGCGCTGGTGTATCTGACCATCCTGGCGCCCTTCACCACATGGCTGATGAAATCAGGCTTCGATTCCATCCCGCGCGAGATCGAGGCGGCGGCGATGATCGACGGCGCCGGCCTGTTCCAGACATTGCGCATCATCACGCTGCCGCTGGCGGCACCGGTGATGGCGACATCGGCTTTGTTTGCCCTGCTGCTGGCCTGGGACGAATTCTTCTACGCGCTGCTGTTCACCTCCGACCAGCGCGCCAAGACATTGACGGTTGCCATCGCCGATCTGGCCGGCGGCCGTGTTTCCGACTACGGGCTGATCGCGACCGCTGGCGTGCTGGCGGCCTTGCCACCGGTGCTGATCGGCCTCGTCATGCAGCGGGCGCTGATCTCGGGCCTGACCAGTGGCGGTGTGAAAGGATGATGATGACCGCAGCAAGAAACCGGCCGGCCGGACTGGCCGCCATCGACCGCGAAATGGCACGCCAGCATGCGGACGCCATCACTTCGTTCCGGCAGAACGCGGCCGAGGCGCAAAAGGCCGCCAGCTCCATCAAGCGGACCGGCCGCCTGCTCCTGCTCGGCATGGGCGGCTCGCATGCCGTAGGCCGTGCGGTCGAGCCGCTTTATCGCGCGCTTGGCGTCGATGCGCTGGCGCTGCCGCTGTCCGAACAGCTTGGCCAACCGTTGCCGCTCGAGGGGCGCACCGTGATCGTTACCTCGCAATCCGGCGAGAGCGCCGAGGTCGTCAGATGGTTTTCGCAGGCCGGCGGCGGCCCGGACATTTTCGGCCTGACGCTCGAAGGCGGTTCATATCTCGCCCGCACCGCGCCTTGCCTGGTCGGCGCCGGCGGCACCGAACTGGCTTTCGCCGCGACCCGCAGCCTGACCGTGACCCTGGCCCTGCACCTCGCCATCCTGGCGGCTCTGGGCGAGGATCCCGCTCCTGCCCTTGCCGCGCTCCGGGCTCCGCAGGATTGCGACATTGCGTCCGCGCTCGCCGCGCTGGGCAAAGTGGAGACCATCGTCACCTCCGGCCGCCGCCTGCAAGGCGTCGCCGAAGCCCTGGCGCTTGGCCTGACGGAACTGTCGCGACTGCCCTGCTTTTCCCTCGAAGGCGGCCAGTTGCGGCACGGCCCGATGGAGATGCTCGGCCCCAAAATCGGCGTCATCCTGTTTCGCGGCAACGACCCGACCTCCGGACTGGTGACCGCGATGGCTACATCCGTGGTCGAGGCCGGTGCGCCGCTGGTCGTCTTCGACGCGTCCGGACAGGCTCCGGTCGGCGGTGCCGTCACGCTCTCGTTCGAACCGGCCGAGGGGATGGCCGCGATCTTCGCCATGCTGCCGGTGGCGCAGCGCCTGATGATCGCCTTCGCCGACAGCCGCGTCGACAACGCCGGCACGCCCGTGCGCACCACCAAGATCACCAGGAGCGAGTGATGCGTCCGCTGGCGGTGATCGGCAACGTCAATGTCGACCTGATTGTCGGCCCCGTCGCGCCATGGCCGAAGGCGGGAACCGAGACCGTGGTCGATCATGATGAATTGCGCGTCGGCGGCCAGGCCGGCAACACCGGGCTCGCCTGGCAGGCGCTGGGCGTCGATTTCGCGATTGCCGCCAATGTCGGTGACGACCAGTTCGGCCGCTGGCTTCGCGAAGCGTTCGGACCGCGCGCCGAAAAATGGACGATCCGTCCCGAAGGCACGACCTTGTCGGTCGGCATGACCCATCCCGATGGCGAACGGACTTTTCTGACCACGCGCGGCCACCTGCCGCGCCTTGGCCTCGGCGATGTCCTGTCCGTTCTCGACGGCAGCGCGCTCTCCGGCGGCTACGCGCTGCTCTCCGGCTCCTTCCTGACAGAGGATCTCACCCGCGACTATGACGCGCTTTTCGACTGGGCCGACAGCCACGACATTTCGGTGGCGCTCGACACCGGCTGGCCGATCGACGGCTGGACCGAAGTCAATTGCAGCGCGACAAGAGCATGGCTGTCGCGCTGCGCGCTGGCGCTGTTCAACGAGGTCGAGACGGTGACCCTGGCTGGATTACCAAGTCCTGAGGAAGCGGCGCGCGAAATCCGATCCAGCATGAGAAAGGGTGCGATCTTCGTGGTCAAGCGCGGGCCGCGAGGGGCGATCGCCATTGGCCCGGACAGCGCCCTCGTCGAGGCCGCCGCGCCCGATGTCAGGGTGGTCGACACGATCGGCGCCGGCGACGTCTTCAACGCCGCCTTCCTGGCTGCTTTTGCCGAGGGACGGAAGCTCTCCGCCTGCCTTGCCGCCGCGACGCAAATTGCCTCGCGCGCCATCTCTACCTTGCCCCGCAACTATGGCGGGCCGATGCAATTCGAGGGATCCATGCATGAGCGCGCTTGAAATCCGTGGCGTCCGCAAGAGCTACGGCAGCGTCGAGACGCTGAAAGGCATCGACATCGCGCTGCAAAGCGGTGAATTCCTGGTGCTGCTCGGCTCGTCGGGCTGCGGAAAATCGACGCTTCTCAACATCATCGCCGGCCTTGCCGAGGCGACCAGCGGCGACGTGCTGATCGGCGGCCGCTCGATCCTCGGCGTCCATCCCAAGAACCGCGACATCGCCATGGTCTTCCAGTCCTACGCGCTCTATCCGAACCTGACGGTCCGCCGCAACATCGGCTTCGGGCTGGAGATGCGCGGCGTCGCGGCCGACGTGCGCGACAAAGCGGTGAACGAAGCGGCAAGGCTGCTGCAGATCGAAACCCTGCTCGACCGCAAGCCGAGCCAGCTTTCCGGTGGCCAGCGTCAGCGCGTCGCCATCGGCAGAGCGCTGGTGCGCAAGCCGCAGGTCTTCCTCTTCGACGAGCCGTTGTCCAATCTCGACGCCAAGCTGCGCCTGGAAATGCGCACCGAATTGAAGCGCCTGCACCAGATGCTGCAGACCACCGTCGTCTACGTCACCCACGACCAGATCGAGGCGATGACGCTGGCGAGCCGCATCGCCGTCATGCGTGACGGCAGGATCGAGCAGCTCGGCACGCCCGAGGAGATCTACAACGACCCGGCAACGCTCTATGTCGCGGGCTTCGTCGGCGCGCCGTCGATGAACATGTTGAACGCGGTCGTCACCGGCGGCAAACTGGCCATCGCCGAGACCGATGTGCGGATCCCCTTGCCGGCCCGCTATGCGAACGCGGCGCGTGAAGGTGCGCAGGTGGTCATCGGCATCAGGCCGGAAGCGCTGCGTACGGCGACGGGAGCCGCGACGGACCTGTCATTGCCGGTGGAGATCGAGGTCGTCGAACTGACCGGACCCGAACTGGTCACCACGGCCCGGATCGGCGCGCAGCGGCTGACCGCCTCCCTGCCGCCGCGAGCCCAGGTCGCCAAGGGCGAAAAGCGCAACCTCACCTTCGACGAGGCCGCGCTTCGCTTGTTCGATCCCACGACGGGAAAGGCCCTGTAAGCGCCATCGATTGAATGACCGCGGCGGCCTTCGCCCATTCAGGGAAGCCTATTGGGCGATGTCGAGAAGCGACGATACAAGCAGATCCCGTTCGTCCTTCGACAGCACGTCGGAATCGAACAGGTTCATGCTGCGCAGCCCCTCGATGGCGAGATAGCAGACCAGCAGCGATTTCAGGTCTGGCGCCTCGCCCTTCAGCCGTTCGAACAGCTGCCGCTTGAATGTCTTGATCGGCGTCATGAAATCGGGATCCTCGGCGATCGCCGAAAAAATCCAGGACGCTGATGGCTGCTTTTCCTCGCAGTCCTCGGCTGACAATCTGATGTAGACGGCAAGGGGATTTTTATCTTTGTCGTTGCTGCCGGCCGTTTCCAGCGCTTGCTCGAAATCGCGCAGATAGCCTTCGACCAGGCCCTGCATCAATTTTGCCTTGGTCGGGAAATTGTAGAGCAGCCCACCCTTCGATACGCCGGCGCGGTTGGCGACGGCATCGAGCGACAGGCTGCCGGGTCCGGATTCCCGGGCGACATCAGCCGCCGCGGCGAGAATTTTCTCGCGCGAGTTCGGTCGTTGGGCTCTCATGGCGCCTCCCATCGCAAGCTTAGGCCCAATTGACAAGACCGTCCAGACGGTACAGTAAGACCGCCACTATTTGTAATCGGGACCAGCAGTCGATATGTGTCCCGATGTCCGCGCTTCGCGCCGGATTTTCGACTGAGGGGACTTCCTTGTTCAAGCGCATACTCCGTGTCTTCATCATTATTGTCGTCCTTGCCGTGCTCGTCGTCGTGGTCGGCGGCATCGTCGGCTTTAACTTCCTGCGCGACAACGGCATCAAGCAGTATTTCGCCACCATGAAGCCGCCGGCGGCGACCGTGTCGACGACCATCGCCAAGCCGTCCAACTGGACACCGGGCGTCGAGGCGATCGGTACGGTGCGGGCCGTGCGCGGTGTCGACCTGACGGTCGAGACCGCCGGCATCGTCAAGGAAATCCCCTTCCACGCCAATCAGAAAGTGGCGGCCAACGCGGTGCTGCTGCAACTCGACGACGCCGTCGAGCGCGCCGACCTCGATGCGCAGAAAGCGCAGGCGGCGCTTGATCAGACCACGCTGACCCGCGCCATCGAACTGACAAAGCGTGGTGTCGGCTCCGACTCGACGCTGGACACGGCGCGCGCGGCGGCATCCGCTTCGGCGTCCCAGGTCACCAGGCTGCAGGCCGTTCTCGACCAGAAGCAGCTTACCGCGCCTTTCGCCGGCACGGTCGGCATTCCGAAGATCGATCTCGGCCAGTATCTGGCACCCGGCACCGCGGTGGTGACGCTGCAGGACCTCGACACGATGCGGGTCGACTTCTCGGTTCCCGAACAGCAGCTACCGCTGCTCAAGATTGGCCAGACGGTCCGCCTGGGCCTGGGCGGCAGCGACGACATGCCCTTTGCCGGCGCCATTCGCGGCATCGATCCCAAGATCGACCCCTCCAGCCGGCTGGTGAACATCCGGGCGGAAGTTGCCAATCCCGAAGGCAAATTGACCCCCGGCCAGTTCGTGCGGGTGCGTGTCGAACTGCCCGAGGAGCAGAACGTGCTGTCGTTGCCGCAGACGGCACTGACCACCAGCCTCTATGGCGACTACATCTTCGTGGTGCAGCCGGCGAAGCCCGCCGAGGCCCCGGCGCAGCCAGCCAAGGCGGAAGAGAAGCCGGTCGCGGCGGCCACCGATAAGCCGGCGGACGCGATGAAACCGGCAGCCGATGCCATGAAGCCGGCGGCTGACGCCACCAAGCCGGCGGACGCAGCCAAGCCAGCAGCAGCCGACCCGGCCAAGCCGACGGCGGAAGGTGACAAGCCCGCGCTGGTCTTGTCGCAGGTCTTCGTCAAGCCCGGTCGCCGCAATCAGGGCATGGTCGAGATCGTCGAAGGGCTGAAGGCTGGCGACGAGGTCGTCACCGCAGGCCAGAACCGCCTCTTCAACGGCATGTCCGTCGCCGTCGACAACACAATCGATCCGACCAAATCGGCGAACAAGCAGGCCGACCAGCAATGAGCTTTTCCGATCTCTTCATTCGCCGGCCCGTCCTTTCGACGGTCCTTGCCTGCATGATCCTGCTGCTCGGTTTCCAGGGTATCTTCAACCTGTCGATCCGGCAGTATCCGAAGGTCGACGAAACCGCGATCACCATCACGACGGCCTATCCGGGCGCCAGCGCCGATCTGATCCAGGGCTTTATTTCCGCCCCGATCGCGCGCGCCGTCGCCTCGACCGAGAACATCGACTACGTCACCTCGTCCAGCCGTCCGTCCTCCAGCACCGTGACGGTGCAGATGAAGCTCGGTTCCAACCCCGACGTCGCGCTGACCGAGGTGCTGTCCAAGGTCCAGGGCGTGCGCGGCACCTTGCCGGACGCCTCCAAGGACCCGGTCATCGTCAAGGGTACGGGTCAGCAGTTCGCGATGATGTACATCTCGATGCAGAACCCGAACATGACCAAGGAGCAGCTGACCGAGTATATCGAGCGCGTCATCAGGCCTCGCATGTCGACGGTCGAAGGCGTCGCCGACGTGCAGATCTTCGGTGCCCAGGAATACTCGATGCGCGTCTGGATCGACCCGGTCAGGCTTGCCGCGCGCGGCGTGACGGCGGCCGAAGTGCTGGCGGCGATCAACAACTCCAACTTCCTGTCGGCGCCCGGCAACACCCAGAACGAATATGTCGTTTCGTCTATCACCGTGCGCTCGACGCTGCAGACACCAGAGGCCTTCGCCGAGCTGCCGTTGCGTTCGACCGACGGCAATGTCGTGCGGCTGCGCGACGTGGCGCGCGTCGAACTGGCCGCTGCGAACACCGACACCAGGGTCTCCTTCAACGGCAAGCCCGGCACCTTCCTCGCCATCTTCCCGACCCCGGCGGCCAACCCGCTGACGACCGCGGCGGCGCTCACCAAGCTGGTCCCGCAGATTCAGGACACGTTGCCGAAAGGCATGACGATCGAAGTCGTCTACGACGCGACCGGACAGATCAGCGCCTCGATCGACGAGGTGTTCAAGACCATCGCCGAGGCGGTTGCCATCGTCGTCGTCGTCATCCTTCTGTTCCTTGGCTCGTTCCGTTCGGTGCTGATGCCAATCATCACCATCCCGCTGTCGCTGATCGGCGTCTGCTTCCTTTTGTTCGCGGTGGGCTATTCGATCAACCTTCTGTCGCTGCTGGCCATGGTGCTGGCGATCGGCCTCGTCGTCGACGACGCCATCGTGGTGGTGGAGAACATCCACCGCCACATGGAAGAAGACCACATGCCGCCGATGCAGGCGGCCTTCAGCGGCATGCGCGAGATCGCCTCGGCCATCGTGGCCATGACCATGACGCTGGCCGCCGTGTTCGCGCCGCTGGCCTTTACCGGCGGTCTGACCGGCGCCCTTTTCCGCGAATTCGCGGTGACGCTCGCCGGATCGGTGGTGCTGTCTGGCATCATTGCAATCACCATCACGCCGATGATGTCGGCGCGCCTTCTGAAGCCTGGCAATGCCGGCCGGTTCCAGCGCATCGTCGACGGCACTTTCGCGCGCGTGGAGCACGTCTATGAGCGCGCCGTCACCGGGTCGCTGAACTATCGCCCGCTGACGCTGCTCATCGTGCTGGCCCTTGTCGGCGTGACCGGCTTCATGTTCACCAAGACCTCGACGGAACTGGCACCGGAAGAAGACCAGGGCTTCCTGCTCTCGCTGGTTACGGCGCCGCGCTATGCGACTTCCGATTACACCGAGACCTACGTCAATCAGATCCTGGGCCTGGTGAGGGACATTCCCGAAACCCGGGCGCAGTTCTCGGCCGTCGCCTTCGGCGGCACGACCAACAGCGCCTTCGTCGGTTTCGCCTTCAAGGATTGGGCGGAGCGGAAGCGCAATTCGAAGGAGTTGCAGGCCGACATTACGGCCCGTATCGCTAAGGTGGCGGGAGTCCAGGCCTTCGTCTTCGCTCCGCCGACGCTGCCGGGCTCGGGCGGCGGCTTGCCGATTTCCATGGTGGTGCGCTCGACCGGCGATTCCGCTCAGGTCTACGAGGAAGCCGAGAAGATCAAGAACAAGGCGCAGGCCTCGGGCCGTTTCATCGTCGTGCAGAATTCGATGGCCTATGACGCGCCGCAGGTGACGGTGACCATCGACCGCGACCGTGCCGCCGCGCTCAACCTGCCGATCGCCGATATCGGCCGGACGCTGACCTTGCTGGTGGGCGGCGCCGAAGTGGCGCAGTTCGACCGCGACTCCAACAGCTACGACATCATTCCGCAGGTGCCGCAGGAGTTCCGCGACAACCCCGAAAAGCTCGGCGAGTACTTCGTGCGCAGCGTGACCGGCGAGATGGTGCCGCTGTCGGCGGTGGTGACGATCTCGAACAATGCCTCGCCGGCGGCGATCGAACAGTTCAACCAATTGAATTCGTCGACGATCTCGGCGCTGCCGCTGCCCGGCGTCACCACGGGCGACGGTTTGAAAGTGCTTGAGGACATTGCCAGGGAGAGCCTGCCCGACACCTTCTTCATCGACTATTCCGGCCAGTCCCGGCAGGAGAAGGAACAGGGCAACACCATTCTGATCGCTTTCGGCGCGGCCGTCATCGTCATCTACCTGGTGCTGGCGGCGCAGTTTGAAAGCTTCCGCGACCCGCTGATCATCATGATGGCGGTGCCATTGTCGATCTTCGGCGCGATCGTACCGCTCAATCTGGGCCTCGGCACGCTCAACATCTATACCCAGGTCGGCCTGATCACGTTGATCGGACTGATCACCAAGCACGGCATCCTGTTGGTCGAGTTCGCCAACCAGCAGCGTGAACTGCATGGCATGCGGCGGCGTGACGCCATCATCGCCTCGGCCAAGGTGCGCCTGCGGCCGATCCTGATGACGACGGCGGCGATGGCTCTGGGCGTGGTGCCGCTGATCGTTTCCAGCGGTGCCGGTGCCGCGGCCCGCTATTCGATGGGCCTGGTCATCTTCACCGGCATTCTGGTCGGCACCATGTTCACGCTCTTCGTCGTGCCCATGTTCTACACCTTCATCGCCAGCAAGGACCTGCCGCATCTCGCGGAAAAGCCGGATCCAAAGCTTATGCCGGCGCTGCCGAACTGAGCCACGAAGGCGCAAGAAACAAAAAAAGAGGCCGGGATTTTCCGGCCTCTTTTTTTGGCAGTCGCTCCACGGCTCCGGCACGATCGGCCGGAGGCAGCAAACCTGCCGCTACTTGACGATGACGATGCTGGTGTTGGCCGGCCCGAAGGTCTCGACGAGTTGGTAGAAGTCGGCGGCATTGTCGGGATGCAGCCGCACGCAGCCATGCGAGGCCGGCTGGCCAAGGCGCTTGATGGCATAGGTGGCGTGGACCGCGTAGCCGCCGCTGAAAAAGACCGAATGCGGCATCGGCGCGTTGTCGTACTTCTTCGAATACCACATCTCATGCATGCGGGTCGGCTTGAACGAGCCGGTCGGCGTCACATGCGTCCTGTCGCCGGTGGAAACCTTCCAGGCGAAGGTCGGCCGGCCGTCGACCGAGACTTCCATCACCTGCTGCGACAGCGAGACGCGCGCCACGACGGTGTTGGCGGCGTGGGCGGCGTGGGCGTCGAACAGAAGTGCGCTGCCCATGAGCGCGGCGGCGGCAACGTTGATGAGCTTGGCGGAAATGGTGGTGTGCATGATGTCCCCTCTCTCTGCCGGTCGAGCCGGCTCCAATTCGATGGCTGGCTTATCCCCCTCGCGTGTTTCGGACATATTTCGCTGAATGCTCGTTTGCGTTTCGAATTTGTTTCCCCTGGTCAACAGGACAGGCAATCGAAGCGCGCCAGTGTGGTCGCCATCGGCGGTCCGGGACGACGAGGCACAAAGGTATCCGCCTCGAAACGAAAGTTCGCATTGCCTATACGTGAAAGAGACAGGCTCTATTTCGAAACCAATCTGCAACAAAGCGCGGCTCCGGCGGCATGATCCGGATACGGATTGGACGCAAAAGTTGACGCAACGAAAGCAAACAGCAACGATCACGGGAACGAAAACGAACACGCGGTCCTGGCTCTTCAGGATCAACATCGCGGCGGCAGCCATCGGCGGCGTCGGCACAGTTGCCGGCGATCCCGCGGCGAGGCTGGCAGCGATAAGTTCGAGTGAGATTTCAACCCTGCACGTTTCCCTGTTTTGCGCCTTGGTCTGGATTGTTTCCAGCCTGCGCATCGCCCGGTTGAAGGCCCTCTGGCGGGTTGGCCTTCGGCTGCTGGCATTGCGCGGCCCCTCCGGCAACTTGCTGCCGAGAGGACCGAAGGCCCGCGCCGCGACGGGGGGCTCCGTGGGCGGCGCGGGCACTTCGGGAGTTTCCTGAAGCGACCCGCGACAGATTCATTTTGGGGATTGGGACGATGAAAACAAAATTTGCGGCTTCCGTGCTTTCCGCGCTGCTCTACGCACAGGGTCTGCTCGGCTTTGCCGCTCTCGCCACCGTGCTGCTCAAGGAGCGTGCTCACGCAAGCGAACTCGTCACGAGCGGCGAAATGCCCTCGGGCCCGTCATTGCTGGTGGTGCGCTGAACCTCGTGACATCGGCGTGACGATGGAAAGGCCGATGTTCATCCGGAAAACCAGCGGGAAAAGAGGACCGTCAGTCGGCGAACTGCCGTGGCGGATCGAACCTGTAGCCGGCGCCGCGTATGGTGGTGATGGTTTCGGTGTCGAGCTTGCGGCGCAGCCGCACGATGCGCGAATCGATCGAGCGATCGAAGGCGTCGGCATTCTCGGCGGGCGCGGCGGCGATAATGTCGTCACGCGTCAGCACCTTGCGCGGGCTCGCCAGGAACAGCCTGAGCAGCGCCACCTGGCCGGGCGAGAGCTGCTCCTGCGTACCGGAGCGATGCATGACGATCGCCGATCTCAGATCGACGGTCGCGTTCTCCAGCACAATCAGTTCCTGGGTGCCCCTGCCGCGCCGCGAAAGCAGGCCGCCGACGCGCGCGGCAAGTTCCCTGACATTGAGCGGACTTTCGACGACGTCGGCGGCGCCAAGCTCAAGCGCCAGCACCTTGTCGAGGAGATCGGCGGGTCGGCAGATCAGGATGAAATCCGGTCCACCCTCGCCGCCGCCACCTTGATGGCCATAGCGCCTGAGCAGATCTCGACCCTCGGCCTGGCTGAGGCTGTCGCCAACGACGACGACGTCGATGCCGCCGCCCGCCAGCAGCGATTCCGCCTCCCAGGGTTGCCGCGCCTGGCGCACGTCATGGCCGCGCCGGTCGAGATGGTCGGCAAGCTCGGTCGCCACCACCTCGGCGACGGAAACAAGCGCGATGACGGCTCTTGCGGCCATGTTTTCCAACCGTTCCCTGGCAACCGGATATGAGTGCTGGACATCATGTTTATACCCAATCTACTTTCCACTGAAAGTGGGAGCGAGAGCATAGTGCGGGCAAGAATTGTCATCGTCGAGGACGAGCCCGACCTGAGGGACGCGGTGGCCGAATATCTCGGCGCCTCCGGCTACGACGTGGCCACCGCCGAAAACGCGGCCGCCGCGCGCGCCCTCGTCGAAACGCAGCCCTTCCATCTGGCAATCCTCGACATCGCCATGCCGGGCGAGGACGGCCTGTCGCTCGGCCGCTGGCTGCGCTCGAAAATGCCGATCGGCATCATCTACGCGACCGCCGCCGGCACCGCGCTCGATCGCATCGTCGGGCTGGAACTCGGCGCCGACGACTATATCGTCAAGCCCTATGAACTGCGCGAAGTGCTGGCGAGAGTCCGCAGCGTGCTGCGCCGCGTCCCGCAGCCGACGGAGCTGCCGGACAGGAAAGCCAGGACGGATCGGCGCTCCGTCGCCTTCGGCCCCTTCCAGGCCGATCTCGACGGCAGGCTGGTCACGGGCGCCAACGGCATGGTGATCGACATGGCCAAGAGCGAGTTCGACGTGCTGGAAGTTTTCCTGACCCGCGCCAACCGGCTCTTGACCCGGGCCGCGATCTCGGAGGCGATCGGCTTCACCGAGGACCCGGAATCGTCGCGCGCCGTCGACATCCGCATCATGCGCCTACGCAAGAAGATCGAGAGCGACCCGGCCAACCCAAGATTCCTGCGCACGGTGCGCGGCGAAGGCTATATCTTCTCGCTGCCGACCGGCGACGGCAACTGAGCGTCGGACCCACGGGGTTTCCGCTTCGCAGCCGTTGCCAGACGATCGAAGTGGCGTGACTCTGGGAATGACGGCTGACAATGACGGGCGACACGGCAAGCACGGATATGCAGGGTTTCAGGCAGGGCGCGGCGATGGCGGCCGTGCGCGTCGTGCGCCGGCTGCGCGAGGCCGGCGACTGGCAGCGCGAAATGGACGGCATATTGGAAACGCTCTGCCGTGCCATGGAGTGCCAACGCGGCATCCTGTTTCGTCTGCGCGAACTGCCCGGCCAGGGTTTCGCCCAGTCTGTCGCCGCCTACTGGATCGACCCCGATTTCGGCGGCGAACTGGCCTCACCGACCGTCATCATGCAGTCGATCGTCAATTCGGATCCGCTGCTGGAGCGGCTGGCCGAGGATGAGCGGCAGGGCAAGATTTTCGCCGGGCATACGCGCGATCTCGAAGGATTCCTGAGGGACGATTTCGAAAAGCAGAACATCAAGTCGTTCCTGTCGGTGTCGGTCTTCGCGCACGGTCATCTGTGGGGCACGCTCGCCGTCAACGACTGCGTCGAGGAGCGTGAATGGACCGACGAGGAAGAGGCGACGCTGCACATCATCGCACTCGCCATCGGCGACGCCATCGAACACTCGCCCTCCGACGCCCATGCCAGCGAAGTGATCCGCCGCACCATGCTGCAGGCCTCGCTGGACGCCATCATCGTCATCGACGAGGCCGGGTCGATCATCGAATTCAATCCGGCCGCGGAAAAGATGTTCGGCTTTCCGCGCAGCGCCATCCTCGGCAAGGACCTGCTCGACACCATCGTGCCGGTCTACTACCGCAAGGGCTATATGTCTGGCGCCGATTACATGTCGGGCCGTGGCGCACCGATGGTCGGCCAGCGGCTGGAAACCGTCACCCAGAATGCCGCCGGTGAGGTGTTCCCGATCGAACTGACGGCGACAGAGATGCGGGTCGCCGACCGTCGCCTCATCTTCGGCTCGATCCGCGACTTGCGCGACAAGCTGCGCGCCGAGGAAGAGATCAACCGCCAGCGCGAGAAGCTGCACCAGAACGAGAAAATGGCGGCAATGGGCTCGCTGCTGGCGGGCGTGTCGCACGAACTCAACAACCCGCTGGCCGTGGTGGTCGCACAATCGACGCTGCTGCATGAATTCGCATCCGACCCCCAGACCAAGGTTCGTGCCGAGAAGGTGCGTGCCGCCGCCGAGCGCTGCGGCCGCATCGTCAAGAGCTTCCTGTCGATGGTCCGGCTCCATCCGGCGGCGCAGGCCGAGACCGATCTCAACCAGGTGATCCGCGCCGCTCTCGAGGTGACCGCCTATGGCGCGCGCTCGAGCGGCATCATCATCGATACCGATTTCGCGCCGGGTCCGCTGCTGGCCATGGCCGATGCCGACCACGTGACCCAGGTGGCGGCCAATTTCCTCATCAACAGCCAGCATGCGCTGGCCGGCATCGCCGGCGACCGTCTGATCAAGGTGCGGACGTTTCGAAGCGAGCGCGGCAATCCAGGCTTTTCCGTCGAGGACAACGGCCCCGGCGTGCCGGAAGCGATCCGCAACCGCATTTTCGAATCCTATTTCACCACCAAGCCGGTCGGCGTCGGCACGGGCATCGGCCTGTCGATTTCGAAATCCATCATCGAACGGCACAATGGCAATGTCTGGTTCGAGGAAGTACTACCCAGGGGCGCGCGTTTCGTCGTTCAGTTGCCGGCCATATCGGCAGGTATCGCCGCCGCCGGCGAAAGCCAGCCACGATCGAGCGGCCTTCGCCATGCCCTGATCATCGATGACGAGCCTGACGTCGCCGGTTCGTTGTCCGACATCCTCGAATTGATGGGCATCAAGTCGCGGACCGCGTCGATCTGGGAATCGCGCGAAGCCACCCTGAGCGGCCACATGCCGCCCGACATCGTCTTTTCGGATCTGCGCATGCCCGGGATATCGGGCATTTCGATCTACCGGGAACTGCTTGCCGAGCGGCCCGATCTGGCGCGGCGCTTCGTGCTGGTCACTGGCGACCTGATCGGCGCCAAGGCGGAAATCGAAGCCTTGCCGGCGCAGCAGCGGCCACAGATCCTCGAAAAACCATTCAGCACGCTGGATGTGCGCAGCGTGCTTTCGACCATTGCCGAGCAGGCAGTGTCGCAAGGATAAAAAAGAGGCCCCCGGCCGACAGGGCGGCGGGAGCCGAGGGGAGCGCTGGAGGAAGCGCTCGGGGAGTCCAGGGCATGATCCCCAAACGGGAACCTGTTTTTTAAGATCATGCCCGGGCCAGAAACCCGGAGGCGGAAATCAAAAGATGTTCGGCGTGCCGGTCAGCGGCGCGGCGTTGGCGATCATGCGGATCGCGCGGGCCTTGTGCGTTCCGGACTGCTGGGCAATGGCGCGCAGGCAGTCCACGTTCTCGGCGCCCCAGGCCTGCCCCTTGCAGGCGAAATCGATCGCCGGCATCGGCAGGCGGGCGGTCGTGGTTGTGGTCGGTGCGCCTTCGACGATGTTGGCCGGCGGATTCAACGAAGCGAAGGCTGGGCCGACCGTCGGCGTGAACGCCATGCCGGCGAAGGCGCAAGCAGCCAGCGCCATGAACATTGCCATCGGGTGGTCGCTGGCGCGCTGGCGAAGCGCCAGCTTCGGGCGGCGGTCAGAGCGCTCTGGAGCCTGAAAGCGGTTGCCGCTGGTGATCTGGACTTTCGCATGCATCGTCGTCCCCTTCGTTGATTTTCTTTTTGCGATGAAACGAATTTAATCGCGCTCTGTAACGACGCAAAGGTGACGACAGCCCGAGCATGTAACCGGATTGAAACATGAATACGGGCAGAATCGGTCAAAATCGGTCATTGGCCATTCCGATTCGGGGTAGCACGTTGCGCTGTCCGTGCGCCTCCGTGGGCGGCGGGGGCGTCGGCGAGGCTTTTCTTACCGACAAAGGCCCTGTCCGCAGGGTCTGTCCGGAGAGCACGATTTGCGGCGTGACCCGGCGGCGGGTGGAGGTTTTGGGACCCTGGCTAACACCCGGATTCTTCGGGGTTTTCAGGGCCAACCGCGATGCGAAATTCTGCTAAAACCGGCGTCTGGATTTTCAATGGTGAATCGTCTGATTTCCACAAGCCGTTGCATTTCAATGAAAAATGTGATTTTATTGAATGATCATTCAATAAAAAGAAGAGACGTTTCATGAACCCGCACCTCCGTGACGTGGCAATCCCGAACGATTGGGACCGGCGGGGACTACCGGGCTGGAGTTACCATTCCGCCGCCCTTCTCGAACTGGAGAAGGAGCATGTCTTCCGCAATCATTGGCAGATCGCCGGGCATGTCTGCGACATACCGAACGCCGGCGACTACCTCACCATGGACGTCGTTGGCGAGCGCGCGCTGATCGTGCGTGGCAAGGACGGCGTCGTGCGCGGCTTCAACAACATGTGCCGCCACCGCGGCAGCCGCGTCGTCGCCGACAGCCAGGGCAATTGCAAGAACGCGCTGGTCTGCCCGTTCCATGGCTGGGTCTACAATCTCGACGGCACGCTGCGCGGCGCAGCCCGCCCGCGCTCCTTCCCCGATCTCGACAAGACCGAGTTCGGCCTGATGCCGCTCCATCTCGAAGTCTGGATGGGCTTCATCTTCATCCGCTTCCGCGATGGCGGCCCACAGCCCTCCGTCGCCGAACTGCTGAAGCCGATCGAACCGGAATTTGCCCATTACAAGGCCGCCGACATGGTGCCCTCCTGGGGCACCTGGACCCAGAAGACACCGGTCAACTGGAAGTCGGTGCGCGACGTTGACAATGAAGGCTATCACGTCGCCATGGCGCACCCGGCGTTGCAGGATCTCTACGGCGCCACCTATTTCGACGAGCCTTTCGTCAACGGCGTCTCGCGTTCCTTCGCCAGCTACAACCCGCATGCCGGCCGCCGCTGGAGCGTCAAGAACTACGTCAACATCGCACCGGAGCCGACGCATCTGCCGGACCATCTCAGGAAGGCCTGGGTCTATTACGGCATCTTCCCCAACGCCGTTCTGTCGGTGATGCCGGAATCGGTGCAGTTCTATCAGGAGTTCCCGCTGTCGACGAGCGAGACCCTGCTGCGCGGCGCCATCTACCGCTACGGGGACGAAAGCCGCGAGCAGGCCGCCGCCCGCTACCTCTCCTTCCGCATCGACCGCGACACCATGTCGGAAGATGTGCAGCTTTCGGTCTGGTCGAACGAATCCATGCTGTCCGAGGCCTTCGAGGGCTTTTACCTCTCCGACCTCGAATATGGCGTGCGCACCCACCACGACCATTTGCGCCGGCAGATTCCGGTGCTCGGCCTGGAGACCGCGCCTGAGGAAAAGGACATGTGGAATCTGAACGACGCGCTGCGGTCGCGAGGGTAACCCCTTCCTTCTCCCCGTAGAACGGTGAGAAGGAAGCATGTCACCCCCGCCACACGCCCTCTTTCCTCAGATCGTCCATCGTCCGCGAAATACCCTCGCGCAAAATGCCGACCATGTCGTCGATCTGCTCGCGCGTGATTATGAGCGGCGGCGACATCACGCACATGTTGATCAGCGGCCGCACCAAAAGACCGAGCTCGTGGCAGTGCGCATCGATGCGTTTGCCGACATTCTTGTCGAGCTGCAGCGGATCCTTGCTTTCGCGATCGGCGACGCATTCGACGCAGCCCATCAGCCCCACGCCGCGCACCTCGCCGACCAGCGGCAGCTCTTCCAGCGTCTTCAGCCGCGCCTGGAAATAGGGCGCCACCGCCTGCGTGTGGGCAAGCACGCTTTCTTCCAGCAGGTCGAGATTCTTCAAGGCCACCGCGCAGCCGATCGGATGCGACGTATAGGTCAGGCCGTGGCCGAACAGTGCGTCGGGATGATTGGAACGGCGCAATTCTTCCAGCAGCCGCTCGGAAATGATGACGCCACCGAGCGGGAAATAGCCCGAGGTGACGCCCTTGGCGAAGGTGATCATGTCGGGATCGATGCCGAAAACATCACCCGACGCAAAGACGTGGCCAAGCCGGCCGAAGCCCGTCACCACCTCGTCGGAGACATAGAGGATGTCGTTGTCGCGGCAGACCTCGCGGATACGCTTGAGATAGCCGTCCGGCGGTATGACGACGCCGCCAGAGGCCTGTATGGGCTCGCCGACGAAGGCGCCTATTCTGTCGGCGCCGACACGCGCGACCGTGTCGCGGAACTGGTCGACGAGGAAATCGGTGAAGGCGGCAAGGCTCATGCCTTGCGGGCGCCGGAACGGATCGGGCGAGGCGAGCTTTACCACCAGTTCGTCGGCGCCGTCCATCCAGTCGCGGTCGCGCGGGCGGCCATTGAGCGAGGCCGACAGATAGGTCGAGCCGTGATAGGCGCCGCCACGGCTCAGGATCAGCTTCTTTTCGGGCCGGCCGCGGACATTGTTGTAGAACTGCATGAAACGCAGCGCCGTCTCGACGGCCGAGGAACCGCCGGTGGTGTAGAAGACATGACTGAGATCGCCCGGCGCATGGCCGGCGATGCGCATGGCAAGCTCCGCCGACGGCGCGTTCATCGTGTACCAGGGCGTGTTGTAGGACAGCGCCATCGCCTGATCGTACATCACCTTGGCCAGTTCCTCGCGGCGATGCCCGACATTGACGCACCACATGCCGGCCGGGCCATCGATGAGCCGCTTGCCGGTGCTGTCGGTGATGTAGATGCCGTCGCCCTCGCCGATCAGCGCGCGTGCCTCGGCGCCGACCGAACCGGCATAAGGCCAAGGCTGGATGAGATGCCGCTTGCCCAGTTCAATGGCATCGTCGCCTCCGGGCGCTGCCGTTTCGGTCGCCTTCAGGTCTCTCATCGCCGCCATGCTCGCCTCCACATCTCTTGACGATTTTTTCTCGGACATGAAATCAGAAGAAAATCCCAGAAATAGGGGCTTTCCGCATCAAATCTTGAATGTCCGTTCAATCAACATCGCAGAAATGGCGCTTGATTTCAATCCGCTGATGCGCGCATGATGAAAGAAAGCCGGCAAGGGGAACAACAGTCGGCGTCATCAAAATGGGATGCCGCATGGCGCAAGAGTCCAGGCCAGCAACCAAGATCATGCCAGGAGCGCTGCCCCCCGGAGTCGGGCAATGACGGCGGCCGCGGAAGGGGCGCCCCCGTTGCGCATGACGCGGGCCAGACGAAATGCCCTTCTGCAATCCGAGCCCGTACAGGGCTTTGCCCTGATCAGCCCAACCTTCCTCTACGCGCTCATCCTCCTGGTCCTGCCGATCCTGGTGGTCATCGCCCACTCCTTCTGGACGCAGCATTACCTGACCATCGACCGCACCTTCACGCTGGAAAACTACCGCGTCGCACTGACCGAGCCGATCTACCGCGATCTCCTGTGGCGCTCGCTCTACATCTCGCTGACGGTCAGTTTCTTTACGGTCCTCCTCGCCTACCCGATCGCCTACTTCATTTCCTTCCATGGCGGCCGTCACAAGAGCCTCTGGCTGTTCCTCATCACCATCCCGTTCTGGACCAGCTATCTCCTGCGCGTCATGTCGTGGAAGGTCATCCTGGGCTATAATGGCGTCTTGAATTCCGGGCTGATGGGCCTCGGCATCATCGACGAACCGTCGACCGCCCTGCTCTACAATTCGAGCGCCGTCATCATCACGCTCACCCATGCCTGGGCGGCCTTCGCCATCCTGCCGATTTTCGTATCCCTGGAGAAGGTGGACCGCACGCTGGTCGAAGCAGCCACGGACCTTGGCGACGGCCCGTTGCGCTCGTTCCTGCGCGTGACCTTGCCGCTGTCGGCGCCAGGCATCATTTCAGCCGCGCTGATCGTCATGATCCCGACGGTCGGCGACTACGTCACGCCGAAGCTCGTCGGCGGCAAGGACGGCGTCATGATCGCCAATGCCATCCAGGCGCAGTTCGGCAAGGCCGCCAACTGGCCGCTCGGTGCGGCACTTTCCGTCACCACCATGCTGATCGTCTCACTGATGGCCGGCGCCACGGTGCTGATCATCCGCGCCTTGCAAAGGATGGCTCGATGACAGCGCGGTCTCGTTTCCTGCCCGGCGGCTGGCTGTCCGCCTATGCGTTCCTCTACATCGTCTTCCTCTATCTGCCGGTCATCTTCCTGCCGATCTTCTCGATCAACACGGCGCCCACACCGAAATTCCCGCTCACCGGCTTCACCCTGCAATGGTACGAGGACCTGCCGCGCACGCCGGCGCTGCTCGACGCTGCCTGGAACAGCCTGATCGTCGGCGTGTCGGCTTCCGTGCTCGCCACCGTACTCGGCATCCTCGCGGCCCGCTCCATCACCCGCTACCGCTATCCCGGCCGCCGTGCCATCAACGGACTGATCATGGCGCCGCTGGTGCTGCCCGAAGTGATCGTTGCCATCTCCATGCTGCTGGTGATGCTGCAGCTTGGCTTGAGCCTGTCGCTGTTCACCGTCGTGCTCGGCCATGTCCTGGTCTGCATCCCCTATTCGATGACGGTGCTGACCTCCGGCTTCGAGGGTTTCGACCGCAGCCTGGAGGAAGCCTCCGCCGATCTCGGCGAGAGCGCCTTCGGCACGTTCCGGCGTGTGACGCTGCCGATGGTGGCGCCGGCCATCATCTCCAGCCTGCTCGTCTGCTTCACCATTTCGCTGGACGAATTCATCATCGCCTTTTTCCTGACCGGCACCGAGGCGACGCTGCCGATCTACATCTGGGGCCAGTTGCGTTTTGCCTCGAAACTGCCCGGCGTGCTGGCGCTCGGCACGTTGCTCTTGGTCGCTTCTTTCCTGTTGATGACGATCGCCGAAATCCTGCGTCGCCGCGCGGCCAGACGCACCCAGAACGAGGGAGGCCTCTATGCCTGAGCAGCCGCAACGATCCATGATCGAGATCAAGAACGTCACCCGCAGCTACGGAGCGTTCAAGGCGCTGGACGACGCCTCCCTGACCATCAGGGAAGGCGAGTTCTTCTCGCTGCTTGGCCCCTCCGGCTGCGGCAAGACCACGCTCTTGCGCATGATCGCCGGGTTCGACAACCCGACCAGCGGTTCGATCGCGGTCGGCGGCCAGCCCATGGAAGGCATCCCGGCCAACCGCCGGCCGACCAACATGGTTTTCCAGAGCTACGCCATCTTCCCGCACCTCAATGTCGAACAGAATGTCGCCTACGGACTGAAGCGGCTGAAGCTGCAGGGCGGTGAGGAAAAGCGCCGGGTCGAGGAGGCGCTGGCGCAGGTCTCGCTCACCGGTCTCGGCAAGCGGCTCGCCACCGAACTCTCCGGCGGCCAGCGCCAGCGTGTGGCGCTGGCCCGCGCACTGGTGATGCGGCCCAAGGTGCTTTTGCTCGACGAACCGCTGTCGGCGCTCGACAAGAAACTGCGCGAGCAGATGCAGGTCGAACTGCGCCGCCTGCAGCAGGCCGTCGGCATCACCTTCGTGCTCGTCACCCATGACCAGTATGAGGCGCTCGCAATGTCCGACCGCATCGCCGTGATGTTTGGCGGCAAGATCGCCCAGGTCGCCTCGCCCAAGGAAATCTACCAGCGGCCGGTCAACCGTCAGGTCGCCGATTTCCTGGGCGGCATGAATTTCGTCAAGGCTGAGATCGTCGAGGAGAGCGGCGCCTCGCTGGTCGTGGACACGCTGGGATTCGGCCGCATCAAGACCGACAAGCCGAAGGCTTTCGTGCGCAATGGCGGCGGCGCGACGCTCGGCATCCGGCCGGAGCGCCTGCGCGTGCTGTGGGACAATGCGACAGCCAAATTCGAGGTCGCCGGCAAGGTGGTCGAGCGCCACTATTTCGGCGAGATCACCCATCTGATCGTCGAAATCCCCGGCCTGGAAAAGCCGCTGTCGGTGACCGAGACCAACGATTTCGGCGCCGACGACATCCCGGTCGGCACCTCGATCCGCCTCGCCTATGATCCGGAAGCGTTGGTGGCGATGGCCGACTGAACATCGACGATGATCTTCAGCGCCGCGATGCGCCCGGCAACGATCGCGCCTTCGACATAGCCCGGGAATGACGGCGACAATTCCGACGATGCGAAATGCAGCGGCGGCGCGCCGGCAAGAATGGTGCGCTCGGCATCCCTGGCCGTCACATCGACGATGAGGTCGCTATAGGCACCACCGCTCCAGCGGTCATGCGTCCAGTCGCGGGCGCTGAGGTCGAGGACATCGTTTGCCGCGGGGCCGAACGCGTCCACCAGCCTTGCCGTTACTTCCGCCTCCAATGCCGCGTCGCCGAGCGCGTGCCAGCGCTGCGCCAGGGGACCACCAACGAAGACGATGACCGCGGCATGGTCACTGTCCTTGCTGCCATCGCAAACAAAGAGTCCAGGCAGATCGCGCCACATGACCATGCCGCTCAGGCCGCGCTCGCGCCAGAATGGCTTGCCGTAGCGCACCAGCATCTTGATCACCGCGCCGCTTTCCCAGACGGTCAGCGCATTCGCCAGGGCATCAGGTAAGGCGGGCGCGAATTCGAGCTTGGCGGCCGTCGCCGGCGGCAGGGCGATCAGCACCTCCCGTGCTTCGACGGCCCCCGCCGTCGTGGCGATACGAACGCCCTGCGATCCATGCTCGATCCGCGTTGCCGCTTCGTTCAGCCGCAGCCGGTCGCCGAGCTCGCCGGCCAAATCCTCGGCCAGCGATTGCATGGTCTCGCGCAGGAAATACTGCAGCTCGAACACCTCGTTTGTGATGCGGCGATCATTGTCGATCAGGTACCAGAGCGGCACCTTGTCCGCCGCCAGGCACCACAGCCCTTCTACGAGCGACCGGAAAGCCGCCTTGGTATCGGCCGTGTCATGCTGTTGTTCCAACCAGGCCGCGACAGTCAGTCCGGCAATTGCCGGGTCGTCCGGATCGGTGCTGTTCATGCGCTCGCGGATCGCCATCGACGCATGATAGGTACGCTCGGCTCTCGCCGGGGTCAGCGATGGATGGGTGATGAACTCGCCATCGACATAGGTCTCGACGAGCGTCTTGCCGTGCGCCATGGCCAGCGCCATCACCTCAGGCATATCCACGCACAGGAACTGACCGCCGCTGTCGATCAATTCGCCCAGCTCGTTGCGGACAGCCTCGACCCGCCCGCCGACACGATCGCGCGCTTCGAGCAGCACAAAATCGATGCCGGCCTGTTTCAGTTCGAGCGCGGCCGACAGGCCGGTAAAGCCGGCGCCGACGATGACGACGTCGGTTCTTTCGGTTTTGTCGTTCAATAGCCGGCCTTGATCTTCTCGAACTCGTCGACCATCCGCTTCTTCAGTTCCGGCGCAACCGGCTGCTGGAACAGGGTCTTGTCGAGGAATTTGTCGATGTCGTCGAAGCCACGCTCGGCCAGCACCTTGTGGTCGATCGTCGCCATGCCGGCACTGTTGCCATGGCCATAGCCGAAAGTCGTGACCATGTATTTCGAGATATCGGGCGCATTGACCGCGCTCAGGAAATCATAGGCCTGGTCGAGCTTTCCCGGCGCGTCCTTCATCAGCACGTAGCCGCAGACCCAGGTCGACATCCCCTCCTTCGTATCCCTGTTCATGGCGACGGGAACGCCTTGCCCGCTCATCGCGATCAACGTCTGGCCCCACCCCCAGGCGAGGTCGACCTCGTTGCCGGAAAAGGCCTGATCGATGTCGCTCGAATCGGTCCAGTAGAGACGGACGTTCTTGTGCACCTGGCGCAGGAAGTCGGACGCCTCCTTGAACTGGGCGTCGGTCATCTTGGTCCAGTCCTTGAGCCCGATGACCAGGCTCGCCAACGCATAGGCGTCGTCGACATTGTCACCGATGGTGACGCGCCCCTTGAATTTCGGATCGGCCAGGATCCGCAGCGACTTCGCCTCGTCGGCCGTCACATTGTCGGTGCGATAGAGCAACGCCGTATTGCCCCAGTCGAACGGCATGAACCAAGCCTTGCCGTCTTCGGTGGTGGCGAGGTTCTTCATCGCCATGATGCCGGGATTGAGATCCTTCCAGCCGGCGATCCGGGACGTATCGAGCGGCTGCAGCATGCCAGCGTCGCGCCATTTCGACACGCTTTGCGAACAGGGATGCGCGATGTCTGCCTTGAAGCCGGCCCGCATCTTCTCGAACGCCTCGTCCTCGTCGCCGAAGAAGGCGAAGGTCGGCTCGGCGCCATGTTTGGCGGTGTAGGCGGGATGCAGCAACGGGTCCTCATAGCCGGACCAGTCGAACACGACGAGCTCGCCGCCTTCCGCGAAGGCATAGACCGCGCCGGCGCCCATCATGCAGGCTGCGGCGACGACAAGGCGGCGAAGCATGGAATTCATGGCGCGAAAACTCCCTCATCGCGAAAGATGTCGGGGCGAGGTTAGGCAAATTCACGCGCTTTGGCGAGCCCATCCGCCGGCGTCGCCGACAGACGGATGGGCTCTTCGAACGGAGGGCTAGTACCCCGCTTTGATCTTCTCGAATTCGGCAATCATCTTGAGCTTGAGATCGGACGGCAACGGCGACTGGAACAGCGTCTTGTCGACGAATTTCTGCACGTCGTCATAGCCTTTTTCCTTCAGGATCGCCTGGTCGACGCCAGCCATGCCCTTGGCGTTGGCCTGGCCATAGCCCCAGTCCTTGACCAGCACCTTGGCGATCTCGGGATCGTTGACGGCGTTGAGATAATCGTAGGCCTTCTCGACATTGCCGGGCGCGTCCTTGAACAGCACATAGCCGCAGACCCAGGTCGAGATGCCTTCATTCGTATCCTTTACGGACTTGATCGGCACGCCGGCGGCGACCGACTGAACCGTCGCGTCGTTCCAGGCCCAGGCGAGATCGACCTCGCCCCCGGAGAGCAGCTGGACGACGTCGGTGGTGTCGGTCCAGTAGGAGCGGACATTCTTGTGCACCTCGCGCAGGAAGTCGGACGCCTGTTTGAACTGGTCGTCCGTCATCTTGGTCCAGTCCTTCAACCCGATGGCGAGCGCCGCCAGCGCGTAGGCATCGTCGACATTGTCGCCGATCGACACCCGGCCCTTGAACTTCGGATCGGCAAAGGCCTTCAGCGACTGCACATCCTTGGCGTCGATCTTCGACGAGTTGTAGGTGAGCTGCGTGTTGCCCCAGTCCCAAGGCATGAACCAGGCCTTGCCGTCATCGGTCGTGGCGAGATTTTTCATCGCCATGATACCGGGGTTGAGATCCTTCCAGCCCGTGATCTTCGAGGTGTCGAGCGGCTGCAGCAGGCCGGCCTCGCGCCACTTCGTCACGCTCTGCGAACAGGGGTGGCCAAGGTCTGCCTTGAAGCCGGAGCGGACTTTCTCGAACGCCTCGTCCTCGTCGCCGAAGAAGGCGAAGGTCGGGGAATCGCCGTTCTTCTCGACATATTTCGGATGGAAGCTCGGGGCCTCATAGCCCGACCAGTCGAACACGATCAGGTCCTTGTCGGCGGCGATCGCCAGGGCGGCGCCGGAAGTCGCCAGCGTCGCGGCCAGCGCAAATGTCAGGGTCAGGCGTCGTGTGAATGTCTTCATCGCTGTTCCATCCTCTGTGGTGTTCTGTTTTTATGATCCTGTCGTGCCGGCGGCCTTCCGCGGGTAATGTTTGGGGAACGCCGCCGACAGGAATTCATTGGCCGCCTGCAAGGCGGTCTCGCGGGTGGTGTCCTCGGTTCCCATCATCAACCGCAGCCACAAGCCTTCCAGCATGGCGCTGAGCGCCAAGGCCATGACCGGCGGCTCATAGGCATAGGAGCCGCTCTGCTTCAGCGCGGCGCAGAGCTCGATGAAGATATCCTGGTAGACCACGTCGCGCGCGCTGCTCAGTGCCTGGTAGGTCGGCCGCGACTTGGCCTCGCCCCAGAAGGCGCACCAGGCGGCGAGCTTGCGCTTGTTGCAGATCAAACGATCAAAATCTGCCGCGACCAGCGCCTGCAACTGGCGGGCGGGGTCGTCCCCCGCTTTCTGCAGCGCATTGCGCCAGTGCGCTGAGTATTCATCATACATATACTGCAAGGTGGCGACGAGCAGCTTTTCCTTGCTCTCGAAGTGGAAATTGACGATGCCGCGCGACAGGCCGGCGCCGTCGGCGACATCGGCCATCGTCGTCTCGGAATAGCCGCGCTTGGCAAGCGAATCGATCGTCGCCTCGATGAGCTGAAGCTGCCTGACCTCTTTGGAGGCCTTGCGCCCGCGCTTCTCGGCGTCGACTTTGCGTGCCGGTTCGAGCAGGGCGTCCCTGGCGTCTGCCGTCTTCATGCGTGTGATGGCCTCCAGCATCGCCGGCTATCCCTTTGCATCCGGCTTCCATCCGCGAAGATGAGTGGGACGGTGCTCGCCACTGTCAAGCACCTTCTGCATGGCCTCCCAGGTCTTGATGTTCTTGTCGACATAGGCAGCGCCCACCACGGCGGTAACGGCCGGATAGAGCGGCCCTTTCAGCCTTTCCAGCTCCCCGCGCGCGACCTCGCGATACCAGGGATTGCGGTCCCTGACGGTGATATCGGCAAAGCCCGCGCCACGCATCGCCTTGGCATAGCGCGCCGGTGAAGCCATGGCGAAGGACAGCCCCTCGGCCGCGACATAGGCCTTCATCTCGGGCGACGGCTCGCCGTCATGCGAGATCATCCAGTTGGAGGCTGCGAAAACACCCCCCGGCTTGAGCACGCGAAATATCTCGGCGAACAGGGCGTCCTTGTCAGCCACATGCAGCAGCGCATCCTTGGAGAAGACGACATCGAACGAGCTGTCGGCGAAAGGCAGCAATCCCGGCGGCGCCTGAACGAAGCTGGCGCGCCCGCCAAGGCCACGCGCGGCGGCGCGCTGTCTGGCCGCCGCGATCACCGGCCGTTCGACATCGAAACCGGTGGCATGCGCAGCGCCGTGATGCTCGACCAGATGCAGCGTGATGCCGCCGCAGCCGCAACCGATATCGAGGATCGTCCTGCCCTTCAGCGAAAGGCCCTCGACCACCCGGTTTACCTCCTCGGGCCCGCCTGGCGACAGATAGCCTTCGCCCCACAGCGCCTCGAGGAAGCGGATGGCGGTGTCGTCATATTCCGGTTCGGCCTCTGCCGCTTCGATCATCAGCCCTCGGTCCCCAATCGACGGAATGCTCGTTCGAACGCCGGCAAAGCGTAGCGTACATGCGCGAAAACGCAACACCGTTTGTTGAACATTCATTCAGAATGGCTGGACAGAATGGCCGAGGCCGTGCCAAATTCCGCGCATTCGGGAACAGATCACGCAAAAATGAACAGCGGATCGCCTAAGCGAATCCAGGAAAACCGTGAGCGGTTTTCCCGGGAAAAGCGCGCAGCGCTTTCCCTTGGGAATTGGGCGAAAGAGGGAGGACCGGGGCCAAAATGAAAGCTTGGGATGCGATCATCATCGGCGGCGGACATAACGGCCTGGTCAACGCCTGCTACCTGCAGCGCGCCGGTCTCGACGTGCTGGTGGTCGAGAAGAATGACTGGGTCGGCGGCGCGGCCACCAGCCGCGAGCTGACGCCGGGCTTCCTCTACTCCAACTGCTCCTATGTCTGCTCGCTGTTCCGCCCCGAGATCATGCGCGACCTCGAACTGCCGCGCTTCGGCCTGCAGGTCATCTCCTATGAGGGCGGCGCGGTGTTCACGCGCGACGGTGACTACCTCGCCAACTACCGCGACCACGACGCGCACCGGCGCGAATTCGCGCGCTTCTCCAAAAGGGACGCCGAGGCCTATGACCGCTACGCCCGCGACGTGACGCGGCAATGCCGCTTCATCCAGCCGCTGTTGATGCGCACCGCGCCTGACCCGACCAGCCTGCGCCCGCGCGACCTCGGCGAACTCCTCTATCTCGGCAAGAAATTCGCCGGACTGTCATCGGAGGAAATGGCGCTGACCCTGCGCTTCTGGACCATGTCGATCTCGGAATTCCTCGACGAATATTTCGAGACCGACGTCATCAAGGCGAACTTCGCCTTGTCTGGCATCATCGGCACGGCGCTCGGGCCGATGTCGCCCGGCACCGCCTATGTGCTGCTTCACCATTACATGGGCGAGGTCGATGGTTCCGTTGGTGCCTGGGGCTATGCACGCGGCGGCATGGGCGCGGTGACCAAGGCTCTGACGGCCTCCCTCAAGGCATCGGGCGGCACGATCCGCACCGGCGCCGAGGTCGACCATGTGCTGGTGAGCCGAGGCAAGGCCAGGGGCGTGGTTCTGGCCGGCGGCGAGGAAATCTACGGCAAGCTGGTCGTCTCCAATGCCGACGTGAAGCGCACCTTCCTGAAACTCGTCGAGGAGAAGGAACTTCCTGACATCTTCCTGCGGCGGGTGAAGAACTTCAAGATTCGCGGTTCCTCCGGCAAGGTCAACATCGCGCTCGATTCGCTGCCGGAATTCCCCGCTCTGCCGATGGATTCGCCCGTCTATCGCGGCGACATGCATTTCACCGATTCGATGGAGCGCATGGAGCGCGCCTATGACGACTGGAAGGCTGGCCGCTGGTCGGCCGATCCCTTCCTCGACATGGTCATTCCGACGACGCTCGATCCGACCATGGCGCCGCCGGGCAAACACTTCATGAGCTGCTTCGTGCAGTATGCCCCGCCAAAGGTGAACGGCCGCGACTGGACCGATGCCGATCGCGACGGTTTTGCCGAGAGCGTGATCGCGCAGATCGCTGAGTATTCGCCCGGTTTCCGCGACCGCATCATCCACATGGAAGTACGCACGCCGCGCGAGATCGAAGCCGAGGTCGGCCTCACCGAAGGCAATATTTTCCAGGGCGAACTGACCTTCGACCAGCTTCTGTTCAATCGCCCGGTGCCGGGCTACGCGCAGTATCGGTCGCCGGTTGGCGGGCTCTATATGTGCGGCTCCTCGACCCATCCCGGCGGCGGCGTCATGGGCGCGCCCGGCCGCAACGCCGCTGCCGAAATCCTGCGCGACCTCGCCAAATCCACCTCGCATATGAGCCTGGCCCATGACGTTATTTGATGGCATCGTTATCGGCGGCGGCCACAACGGGCTTGTCGCCGCCGCCACGCTGGCGAAGGCCGGCCGCAAGGTGCTGGTGCTGGAAGCCGCAGCTGAACTCGGCGGCGCGGCGCGCACCCAGGAATTCGCGCCCGGCTTTCGCGTTTCCTCGATCGCGCATGTGCTGAACCGGCTGCATCCCGATGTGATGAAGACGCTGGAGCTGGAAAAGCACGGGCTGCGGATCGCCCGTGCCGACTTCATCCCGTCCGTTGCGCTGTCGAAGGACGGCCCGGCGCTTGTCCTGCATGGTGCCTATGGCGAGGTGCTGACCGGTGCCAGTTCCGCCGAGCAATCGGCCTGGAAGGAATTGCGCGCACAGCTGTTGCGCTATGCCGGCATATTGAAACCGTTCCTGGCGCGGCGCCCACCCGATCTCGGCGGCATGTCGCTGCTGGAGACCGCTTCGCTCGGCCAGACCGCATTGGCGCTGAAGAAACTCGGCAAGGAAGGCATGCGCGACTTCCTGCGCGTGCTGTTGATGAACGTCGCCGACCTGCTCGACGAACAGCTCGCCGATGACAGGCTGAAGGGCCTGCTCGCCTTTGACGCCACGCTTGGCAGCCATCTCGGCCCGCGCTCGCCGACCTCGCTGCTCGGCCTCTATTATCGTCTGGCCGGCGAGACCGGAGGCGCGGCCGGAGCGCAATGGCTGCCGCAAGGCGGCATGGGCGCGGTGGTCGCCGCGATCCGCGCCGCCGCCGACAAGGCCGGCGTCACCATCCGCACGTCGGTGCCGGTCGCAAGTATCCTTGTCGAGAAAGGCCGCGCGGTCGGTGTGGCGCTCGACACTGGAGAAGAGCTGCGCGCCAGCACCATCGTCTCCGCCATCAACCCGGCAACCACCTTCCTCGACCTCGTCGGACCGCGTGAGATTGACACGGGTTTCACCCGCAAGGTCAAGAACATCCGTATGAAGGGCGATGTCGCCAAGCTTCATCTGGCGCTCGACCGGCCGCCGCGGTTCACTGGCGCCGATGCTGCCGACCACAAGGGCCGACTTGTCATTGCCCCCTCGCCCGATCATGTCGAGCGCGCCTTCAATCCGTCGAAATATGGCGAATTCTCGCCCGAGCCGGTGATGGAGGTCACGCTGCCCAGCCTTGCCGACGCCTCGCTGGCGCCCGGCGGCGCCTGCGTGTTGTCGGCCGTGGTGCAATACGCGCCCTATCAGTTGAAAGAGGGCTGGGATGCCGGCAAGCCTAAATTCCTCGCGGCGATCATGGCCCAGTTGGAAGCCTACGCGCCCGGCATCGGCAAAACCGTGCGCCATGCCGAGCTTCTGACGCCAGCCGATATCGAAAAGCGTTACCGCATGCCCGGCGGCCACTGGCATCACGGCGAATTGCAGGCCGATCAGATGCTGATCTCGCGCCCCGTCTCCGGCTGGTCGGGTTACGACACGCCGCTCGACGGGCTGTTCCTCGCCGGCGCCGGTTCGCATCCCGGCGGTGGTGTTTCGGGTGCGCCCGGTTTGAACGCGGCGCGGCGCATCATCGCGATGAAGGGGTAGACCATGGCCCAGGCAACCAAGAAAAAGCCCCTCGCGGCTGCGCCAGACCTTATCGCCGCCGCCCGCATAGCGGCGCAATCCCACTTTCGCACACTGCGCCTCGGCACGCCGTTCCAGCCGCGCCTCGACGCGTTGGCCAAGACCCAGGACTGGTACAATTGGGCCGGCTACCGCGCGCCGCATTCGCTGTGGGACGAGGAGCTCGAATATTTCGCCATTCGCAGCCAGGCGGCGCTGTTCGACATCTCGCCGATGACCAAATACCGGATCGAGGGGCCGGATGCCGAAGCCTTCCTCGACCGCGTCACTTTACGCGATGTCACCAGGCTCAGGCCCGGCCGCGTCCACTACACCGCGTGGTGCGACGACGAAGGTTTTGTCCTGGACGACGGCACGCTTTTTCGCTTGTCGCCGACACGCTTCCGGCTCTGTTCGCAGGAGCGGCATCTGCCTTGGCTGTTGGACAGCGCCCTCGGTTTCGAGGTGACCGTCGAGGAGGAAACAGAAGCCGTCGCCGGGCTCGCCTTGCAGGGCCCGACCTCGTTCGCGGTGCTGCGCGATGCCGGCTTCGCCGGTGTCGACAAGCTAAAGGTCTTTGATCTCGCCGAGTTCGAACATGATGGCGCCACCGTCACCATCTCGCGCACCGGCTTCACCGGCGATCTCGGCTACGAACTCTTCGTTGCGGCCGACAAGGCGTTGAGCCTGTGGGACCGGCTGATGACATCAGGTGAACCGCGCGGCATCCGCGCCATCGGCTACACCGCGCTCAACCGCGCACGCCTCGAAGCCGGGCTGATTGTCGCCAATGCCGATTTCACCACCGCCGAACACGCCATCCGCGCCGACCGCCTGCGCATGCCCGACGAGATCGGCCTCGGCTTCATGATCGATCTGGAAAAAGGCCATTTCAACGGCCGCCGCGCCATCCTCGAAGCGAGGACAAAACGCAGGCTGCTCCATGTCCTGGTCGGGCTGGAGATCGAGGGCAACATTCCGGCCGAACACGCCATCGTCTACTACAGGAAGAGCCAGGAGGTCGGGCTGGTCAGCGCCGCAATGTGGTCGCCGATGGCCAAGCGCAACATCGCCATCGCCTCGCTGGCGCGGCCTTATGGTGATACCCTCGTGGAAGACCTCTGGGTCGAGATCTACGCCATGCGTGAATTGCAGTATCAGAAGCTGATGAAACGGGCCAAGGTGGTGGCGCGGCCCTTCATCAAGCTCGACCGCCGCACATCAAATCCACCGGCGGATTTCTGAGCATGGCCGAGGATGTGGAAGGCGAAGCCGCCGAACAGTGGGAACTGGTCAACACGCCGCTCGGCGAAAAATGGTCGGGCCGCACCCGTTATGCCGCCGCCATGTTCTTCTACAAGCGCGAAGAGATGAGCGCCGAGACGCTCGAAGTCTACCGCATCTGCGCCCGGCTCGATTCGGAAAACCCGCTGCCGATCATCCGCGACCGTGGCGTTGGCAAGGACTGGCTGGCGCGCATGGGGTTCGACACCTAGCTGGCTCAGCCGATCGTGCGCTCCAGCATGTTCAGCCAGTTGCGGTAGGCGATCTTCTCGATCAGCGCACGGCCGAAGCCACGCGCCGCCAGCGCATCGACGAGTTTCGGCAGGCCGGCGACGTCGCCGATGACGGCCGGGATCATCGCGCCGTCGAAATCCGAGCCGAGACCGACCCCATCCTCGCCCAGCGCCTGCAGCAGGGAATCGATATGGCGCACCATGATGTCGAGGCTGGTGTCGGCATTCATGCGGCCATCCTCGCGCAGGAAGCCCGTGGCGAAGTTCAGCCCGACCATGCCGCCGGACTCGCGGATCGCGCCGAGCTGCCAATCGGTGAGATTGCGCGAATGGCCGCAAATCGCATGCACGTTGGAATGGGTGGCGACCAGCGGCGCATCGCTGATTTCAGCAACATCGCGAAAGCCCTTCTCGTTGAGATGCGAGAGGTCGATCATGATCTTCAGTTCATTGCACGCCCTGACCAGCGCCTTGCCGGCATCGGTCAGGCCAGGCCCGGTGTCTGGCGAGGACGGAAAACGGAACGGCACGCCGTGGCCGAATGCATTCGGCCGGCTCCAGACGATGCCGAGCGAACGCAGGCCCGCGGCATGCAGTACGTCGAGCAGGGTGAGCTCGGGGTCGATCGCCTCGACGCCCTCGATGTGGAACACCGCGGCGATCGTGCCTCGCGCCATGGCGGCGCGGACATCGCCGGCACTGCGGCAAACGGCCAGCGCCCCGGCCCGCTCCAGCCGAAACAGGATGGAGGCCATCGCGATCGTCGAGTTGAGCGCATCGGCGCGCGGAACCTCGGGCGGCAGCGGCTCGCTGTCGCTCGGCGCCAAAGGCACGGCGCTGCGCCGCGCTTTCTCCACCGGCGGCGGGAAAATGGCGAACATGCCGCCGGCAAATCCGCCGGCCTTGGCGCGCGGCAGGTCAATATGGCCGCCCGATTTCCCTTCGATGAACAGCTTTTCGACGTCGGTGTTCTTGGACTGATAGAGCCTCAGCAGCGTGTCGTTATGGCCGTCGAAGACGGGGACGAGATCGGATTCGGTCATGGGGGGTCATTCGGTTGGTTCATCGGCGCGGGAGCGATATATCATACCCACTTAGGCAAGATGTGCCACCCGCGCAAATGACAAAGCCTGCCCGACCCTATTGCTTCAACACGTCGGCCCATTCCGGATGGCGACGGAATTGCGCGTTGGCGAACGGGCAGAGCGGGATGATCTTCTTGCCCGCCGCCCGCGCATCCTCGACGGCGCGGGTGACGAGCCGAAGCCCGGCACCCTGACCGCGAAAGGCGTCCGGCACTTCCGTGTGGTCGATGATGAGCTGATGCTCGCCGATCTTGGTGAAGGTCATTTCGGCCTCGGCGCCGCCGGGGCCGCGCAGCACGTAGCGACCCTTGGAGCCGCGATCTTCCAGTTCGATCTCAGGCAGTTGATCGGGCATCTCTAAGCTCCTTGCGCGGCACCGGCAAAGAGCCGCCGCGCCGCCTCGATTTCGTTTGGCCGCACCTCGTGCCCGCCTTCGTGCCACTCCACTGTGACATCGGCGCCGTCGGCGCGCAAATAGGCTTCGAGCCGCGTCGTCAGGTTAGGCGGGCAGATCGGATCGCGCCTGCCCGCCGTCACTAGGATGGGGCGGCCAGCGAGGCTTCCCTTCACCTGCGGTTCGAACGGAATGAGCGGATGCATCAGCACCGTGGCGTCGAACAGGTCGGGCGCTTCGAACACCAGCGAAGCCAGGATGTTGGCGCCGTTGGAATAGCCGAGACCGAGCACAGCCGATGGCTTTGCCACCCCGACATGGGCCACCCCGACATGGGCCGCTTCGACATGCGCCTTGACGAATTCAGCCATCTTACCCGTCGCCCGCGCCAGATCGTCCATGTCGTAGACGCCTTCACCGGTGCGGCGGAAGAAACGCGCCGCCCTATGTTCGGAAACATCGCCGCGCGGCGAGACAATGGTGGCCTGGGGCGCGAGATCGCTCCCCAGCGAAACAAGCTGGCTCTCGTCGCCGCCCGTGCCATGGAAGACAAACAGCAGCGGACCGCCCGGCGAACCGGGCAGTACCTTGTGAATGTAAGCGTCCTTGCTCATCGCCTCAGCCCTCCAGCTTCTGCAGATGCTGTTCAAGATAGGGCCGCAGGTGCTGGTGCTGCGTGGGCAGCTTCAGCGCCTCGCCCAGATGCGCGGTATCCTCGTCCTTGTCGAAACCCGGCTCATTGGTTGCGACTTCGAACAGCACGCCGCCCGGCGTGCGGAAATAGATCGCCCAGAAATAGTCCCGGTCGATCACCGGCGTCACGCCATAGCGTGTGTCGATCAGTGCCTTGCGCACTTCGAGCTGCTTGGCGCGGTTCTCGACGGCGAAGGCGACATGGTGAACCGAGCCGGCGCCGAGATCCGCAAACGGGGCAGTCGGCAGCGATTCAATGTCGACGACATCGGCGCCGTTACCATTCTTCACCGCGAGCCGTTTGACATTGCCGGACGTGGCGACCTCCTCGTAGCCCATGAATTTCAACAGCTCCTCGGTGGCGCCGCCGTCCTTCAGCCTCAGTGAAACCGAGTGAAAGCCACGGATCGCCTCGTCGGCGGGAACGGCGCCCTTCATCCATGGGGCACGGCTGTCCGCCTTGTCCTCGACGAGGGCGAAACCGTCGCCGTCCGGGCCGGCGAATCCGAGCCGCTTCTCGCCGAAGCTTTCCTCACGCGAGACACCGGTTATGTTTTCGTCAGCGAAGCGCTTTTCCCAATAGCCGAGCGTGCCTTCGGGCACGGAGTAGACCGTGGTGCCGACCTCGCCGACACCATGGCGGCCCTTGCCGATATTGGGAAATGGAAAGTAGGTCATAACCGAACCCGGCGTGCCGAGCTCGTCGGCATAATAGAGGTGATAGACGTCGGGCGCGTCGAAATTGACTGTTTTCTTGATCCGGCGCAAACCGAGCTTGTGCGTGAAGAAATCATTGTTCTGGCGCGCATCCCTGGCCATCGACGTGACGTGATGCAGCCCTTTGATCTGGTCGAGCATGATCCTGCTCCTTCCCTTAGTGCTTTGTGCGGCCCTTGCCGCTGTCCAGGCCAATATGAGGACACGATCGGCGGCGGCAAAGGCGGCAAACGCAGAATGGACTGTGCTTTAAAAGTGAACAATAAAAAGCGCCTTGTTCACCAATCAGATAACGGGGCGTGGCCTTGCGCGGTTGATGGAATCGGGTTCCATGTGCACATTCGAATGGACCGGGAGGGTAAAGCAAGTGACTGGAAAAGGCAGGCGGCCCAATGTCCTCCTCATCACCTGCGACCAGTGGCGTGGCGACTGCCTGTCGGCTGCCGGCCATCCCCAGGTGAAGACGCCCAACGCCGATGCGCTGGCCGCCGAAGGCGTGCTGTTCAAGCGCCATTACGGCGGCGCGGCGCCGTGCTCGCCGGCGCGTGCCTGCCTCTACACCGGCCTCTACCAGATGAACAACCGTGTCTGCCGCAACGGCACGCCGCTCGATGCCCGCCACGGCAATATCGCGCTGGCCGCGCGCAGCGTCGGTTACGATCCGACCTTGTTCGGCTATACCGACGTGTCGCTCGACCCGCGCCAGCTGGCGCCAGCCGATCCACGGTTGCGCAGCTACGAAGGCGTCCTGCCCGGCTTCACGGCGCGCCAATTGCTGCCCGAACATCAGAAGCAGTGGCTGTCCTGGCTGAAGCAGCAGGGCATCGATGACAGCGCCGGATATCCCGACATACATCGTTCCGTGGGCGAGGCGGATGGCGCGGTGACGGAAGCGCCTCCCGTCTACTCGAAGGACCAGACGCCAACGGCCTTCTTGGCCGGCGAATTCATTCGCTGGCTGAGCGAGCAGGAGGAGGCGACGCCATGGTTTGCCCATCTTTCCTTCATCAGCCCGCATCCGCCCTTCATCGTACCCGAACCGTTCAACACCCAATACGATCCGGCCGATGGCCCCGCATTTTTCCGCGCGGAAAGCTGGCGTGCCGAGTCTCAGAGCCACCCCTACATCGCCTATGATCTTGGCCGGCAAAAACGCGCGAAGTTCCGCCCTGGCGCCACGGGCAAGGTACACGACTGGAGCGAGGATGATTTCCGCCGCATCCGGGCAATCTATTACGGCATGATCTCAGAGGTCGACGCGCAGCTCGGCCGCCTTTGGCAAGCGCTGAAAACCCAAGGCGCCTGGAACGACACCATCATCGTGCTGACCTCCGACCACGCCGAAATGATGGGCGACCACTTCATGCTGGGCAAGGGCGGTTATTTCGACGGCAGCTACCACATCCCGCTGATCATCCGCGATCCACGCCATCGCAAGGCTGCCGGCAGCACCGTCGATCGCTTCACCGAGGCCGTGGACATTTTGCCGACGCTCATCGATCTCCTCGGCGTGGCTCCCGAACCGCATCTTGACGGGTGCTCGCTGAAACCCTTCCTGAGCGGCGGAACGCCCACCGTCTGGCGCGACGCCGCGCATTGGGAGTTCGACTTCCGCTCGATCGCGGACGGTGAGGCCGAACAGCACTTCGGCATCGCCTCGCGCCAGTGCAACCTCGCTGTCGTCCGTACAAAGAAATTCAAATACGTGCATTTCGGCGGCGGCCTGCCGCCCCTGCTTTTCGACATGGAGGCCGACCCCGGCGAGTTGAAGAACCTCGCGCGCAGTCCGGCACATCTGTCCACCCGGCTGGAATTCGCCGAAAGGCTGCTCGCATGGCGGGCCGAGCATCTCGACCAGTCGCTGGCGCTGGCGGAACTGACGGGAAATGGCGTGGTTGGCCACGTTGGCACGGCAAATAGGCAGTAGGGATTGTGCCTACTGCCTATGCTGCCTACTGCCTAACTCTCACTTCACGATCAGACGCTGCTCGTCGCGCTTCTGCGCGTAGGAGTTCTTGTCGTAAGCCGCTTGCTTCTCGAGCTCTTCCTTGGTGAAGCTTGTATAGAGGTATTTTTTGCCGTTCTTGTCGGTCATGAACTTCAGATTGTCCATGCCGACCGCGACCTCTTTCTCCCCGATACCAAGGAAGCCGCCGACATCGATGATAACCGCGTCCGCCTTTTTATCCGGCGCCAGCACCACATCCCCGATCTCACCAACCTTGGCATCGTTGGCGCCGTAAACGGTGGTGCCCTTCAGGTCGTCGGCCCTGATCTCTCCGACCGGCATGGCGGTCAGCGTTGACTTGTCGATAGCGGCGGTCTGCGTCTGGTCGGGAGCCGTGGCGTCAGCCGGCGCAGCTGCCGTCTTGTCCGCCGGAGCCACGGCTGGAGCGGTCGTGGTGGCCGATGGCGCGGTGGCGGCCGGCTCGTTGGATGCCGTCGTGGCCGGCGCCGGATCATAGGCCTTGCGGTTGAAGTCCGGCTGCGCCTGCAGCTCTTCCTTGGTGGTCTGCGCCACCAGCCAGCGGTCGCCGTTCTTTTGCGCCCACTTCGCCTTGGCGAAATCATAGGCGACGTTCTTCTCTCCGATGCCGAGGAAGCCGCCCACGCCGATAATCAGCGACTGCGCCTTGCCTTCCTTGGTCAGCACGATGTCATTCACGTCGCCGATCTTCTGGGCGTCATCGCCGGTGCCGTTGTAGACATTTTCACCGATGATGTTTGTGGCCAGATTGCCATCAGCCTGTTTGACCGGCTCAGCGTTCGCCTCGGCAGGCTGCTGTGCGGTGTCGGTCGATGTGGCCGGCGCCTGTGCGGTGGTCGACGTGGCCGGCGCCTGGGTGTTCGTTGCTGCGGCCGGGGCCGGCGCGTAAGCCTTGCTGTCGAACTCCGGATGGGCCGTCAGTTCGTCCTTGGTGGTCTGCGCCACCAGCCAACGGTCGCCGTTCTTCTCGGCCCATTGCAGCTTGTCGTAGTCAAAGGCGACATTCTTGGTTCCAACGCCAAGGAAGCCGCCGACGCCGATGACGACGGATTTCGCCATGCCGTCCTTGTCGAAGACGACGTCGGTGACCTTGCCGATATTCTCGGCATTGTCGCCAGTGCCATTGTAGACGGTTTCGCCGATGATGTTGGTGACGATGCTGCCTTCGGCGCGCGGCACCGGCGCGGTCGCGGCGGGCTCCTGGGCGGCAGGCTGGTTCGCGGGGGCCGTCGTTGTAGCGCTCTGCGCGAAGGCGCCGGTTGCAACCATCGTCGCAAGGGCGGTCGTGGCTAAAAGGGTGCGGATCATGATAATCTCTCCTCGTGATTTCTTCGCACGCCGCAGCCGGATCGGAACCCCGGGGACGCGGCATCTCTACAGGTTCACAACGTCGTGACCATGTCGTTGTTCCGACAAAACCGCGATGTCTGAAGGCAAAACCCACGATGCGGATTTGATCGCCTGTCGCCGCAACCTGGAGTCCGGCCCCGGCGCCGACGGAACCTTTTCCTGGTTCGCCACGTTTCAGCCTCCGGCTGGAGGTAGCCCGGCCGGTTTTAATTGAGCAGCGGAGAGGGGCATGAAATTCGCAGCGGTGCTGAACCGGGACGGCGGCACCTTGCGCACCACCGATCTCGCCGCCTTTTCGGACCGGATGCGTGAGACGCTGGAATCGGCGGGCCACTCTCTCACTATCGACATCGTTGCCGGCAAGGACGTCGTGGAAACCCTCGACAGCGCCGCGTCGCGCCACACCGTCGACGTCGTGCTCGCCGGAGGCGGTGACGGCACCATCTCGGCAGCGGCCGCCAGGCTGATGGGGAAGAAAAAGGCGCTCGCAATATTGCCGGCCGGCACGATGAACCTGTTTGCGCGCGGCCTCGGCATTCCACAGTCGCTCGATGCAGCGCTGAAATCCTTCGCCGACGGCGAAATCGTCGCCGTCGATATGGCAACGGCCAATGGCCAGCCTTTCGTCCATCAGTTCTCGATCGGCATGCATGCCAAGATGGTGCAACTGCGCCAGGGCATGGAATTCGGCTCACGCCTGGGCAAGATCAGCGCTTCCGCCAAGGCAGCCTGGGCAACGATCAAGAATCCGCCGGCAATGAACGTCACGCTCGGCATCGGTGAAGCGGAGATGAGTGCCCGGATATCCGGCCTCGGCGTGACCAACAATCTCTTCGGCGAAGGCCACTTGCCCTATGCCGACAATCCGGCCGGTGGCGTGCTCGGCATTTACGTCACGGTGGCGCAGCAGCGCGCCGAGCTGGTCAAGTTCCTGTTCAACGTGGCGCGCGGCAAGTGGCGTGACAACGAACATGTCGAAATCCACCAAGCCGACAGGGCGACCCTCAAAATCCATTCCGGCGGCAGGAAGTTCCGCGCCGTCCTGGATGGCGAACTGGTCAAGCTCGATCGGGAAACGACGATCGACATCAAACCTGGAGCGCTCAATGTGCTGGTACCGGCCAGCGTCGCCCAGGTGAAGGCTGCCTGATGCGGTGTGAAGCCACCAAGGTGCTGTCCTCAGCCGGAGGGCGCCGGACCGGTGCTCGGCGGCGTGGGCAAATGTTGCTCATCGCTGTTCGGCGCCTTGATCAACACGCCGTAGATTTCGGCGACGCCCCAGGCGACGAGCACCAAGAGCAGTCCGGCGATCAGGATTCGGAACCCATGCCAGCCCCACCGCCCCTGACGCGCTTTATTTTCGGGAATGTTCCTGGCCATGGCGGGTCCTCGTCTGGTGTCGCGTCGGCTGACGCGATCGGCAAATCACGCTCGGGTAACGGTCCCTCGCAGAGATGGTTCCGGCTGCAGGGCCGGCGACGACAAGGACATCAAGGCTAAGTCATGGGAACCTGGTTTGAATAGCAGGGTGGAAACAGCAGCCGGTCTGCCGGCCGAGGTTGCGCGCGCCGTGCAGGACGTGCACCGGCTGGCCGTGCTGCACTGGCTTGAGATGCTGGATACGGCGCCCGACCCGGATTTCGACCGCATCGGCGGGTTTGCCGCCGCTGTGACGCGCACGCCGATCGCCCTGGTCACACTCGTCGACCTCGGTCGGCAATGGTTCAAATCCTGTCGTGGCATGCAAGAAGCGCAGACCCCGACGGCCACCTCCTTCTGTGCACACGCCATCGCCGCTGGCGATGAGCCGATGGTGGTGACTGACGCAGCGGCCGACCAGCGTTTCCAAGCCAACCCGCTGGTGACCGGCAAGCATCATGTGCGCTTCTATGCCGGCGTCCCGATCATTGTCGCGGGAGCGCGGATCGGAACCCTGTGCGTCATGCACCGCAAGCCGTGTGCTCACCCGTCCCGGTCCAAGCTCGACCAGTTGAAAACGCTCGCCGGCCTCGCCGGCAGCATGTTCACCCTGAAGCACGCGACCCGCACCGGCGCTGTCGCCGAAGCCGCCCTCGCGCGCGAGGAAAAGCGGCGCGCCATCGCGCTCGATGCTGCTTCGCTGGCAAGTTGGGCTTGGGACATCCGCACCGACGTCATCGACTGCGACGTCCGGTTGCCGGAATTGTTCAACCTGCCGCGCTCGACCCGGCTGCGGGCGCGCGACATTCTGACAGCCATAGATCCCCGCGACGTCTACCAGACCCAAACCAGCTTTCGTGACGCGTTGACCGGCAGTGACGACTATTTTGGCGAATACCGCGTGAAAGGCTTCCATCCGCCACGCTGGGTGGCCACACGCGGACGTGTCATCGAGCGCGATGACGACGGCAAGCCGACGCTGATCTTTGGCGTCAACTACGACATCTCGGAACGCAGGCTCGGCGACGAACGGCAACGGCTCCTGCTCAGGGAACTCAACCACCGCGTCAAGAACACGCTGGCGACTGTCCAGGCGCTGGCGACGCAGACCGTGCGCCATGCCCGCCAGCCGAGCGAATTCCTCGAGGCGTTCAGCGCGCGGCTTCAGGCCCTGGGCATCGCCCATGGTCTGTTGTCCGATCGTGAATGGCGCGGCATCGGCATCCGCGAACTCGTCCAGATCGAAACCAGGCCTTTTGATCCCGCCGACCAGCCGCGCTTGACGATCTCCGGCGCCGACGTGTTGCTCTCGCCCGATCAGGCCGTCGGTCTTGGGCTGATCCTGCACGAACTGGCCAGCAACGCGCTGCAATATGGATCGCTGTCGGTTGCATCAGGCAAGGTTGATCTCGGCTGGAAGGCGCAAGGCAGGAAAGGCGAGCGGCGCCTGGTGCTGACCTGGCGTGAAAGCGGCGGTCCCGAAGTTGCCCCGCCCGAGCGGCAAGGGTTTGGCTCGATCCTCATCCGGCGCAGTCTGGCCAAGGTCATTTCGAGCGAAGTGACCCATGAATTCCGGCCCGACGGGGTCTTCGCCGAAATATCGATGCCGCTGGAAGATCTGTCGAAGTGAGGAGGGGTAGGCCTGTCGCTACCCTTCCCCGGCATCCGGATGGTCGGTATCGGACTTCACGTTCTCGCGATAGATGGCGTAGGCGGCAAGCGCAACGGCCGGACCCAAAATGATCCCCAGCCCGCCTTTTCCCTTGAGCCCGCCCTTGAGCAATGTCGGCAGCACGGCGAGCGCGGCTGTAATGCCCATCGCTTTCATGTCGGCCTTGCGCCGCCTTGCCTCGCGGCGGACCTGCGCGCCCGACATCACGCTGTGGACCAGAACAACGAGACCCGCGATCACCAGAAAGCCTACACCGAAACCAATAGCGGCGGCCAGCGATCCATAGCGGGCCGCTGTCCAGATATAGGCGGCACCGACCAGGAAGCCGAGGCCGCAGAATGCCGCCAGCAGGGCGATCGCATAGACGATGGCTGCCGAGCGCGCGCGCCGCACGGCAGCCATTGTTTCACCCGAGGCGAAACCCGAGAGCAGGGTAGCCAGCAATCCCATCCGCGCGGAACTAGCGACGCGCGAGCAGCGCGAACAGGAAGCCGACGCCGGCGGCTATTGCCAGCGACGTCACCGGCTTCTCGCGCACGCTTGCCAACATCTGCGCCTCGATGTCCCTGGCATTGCCGCGCAGGCTGTCGAAGGCGGCTTCACCTTGGGCGCGCAACTGCTCCACGCCTTCGGCCGCCGCGCGGCGCGCCGTGCCGTAGCCATGTTCACCGGTCTTGGCCAGCTGTTTGGTGAGCTTGTCGATGTCGGCTTTCAACTGCCTGATGTCAGCTTCGAGATCCGGATTCGTCCGGGCTTCGTTGACGGTCTTCCCTGCAGCGGTTGCCATTGCTTAACTCCTTGTGATTGCTCGGTTTCAAACGCGCCTTACGTCTCAAGGTTCCGATACCGGGACAAACTACCCGAAAACCGGCCGTGAACACCCGATCCGCCGCCCGGCAAGAAGCACCGCCTCAGATCAGCGGCCGGCGGCCCTCGCCCAGCCCTTCCCAGCCGGCGAGCTTTTTCAAGCCTTCATTATCTACGACGCCACAACCGCCGTCGCGCCAGACGATCAGCTGGCGATCCATCAGTTTGCGGATAGTCTTGTTGGTGTGAACCAGCGACAGGCCAAGTGTATCGGCGATGTGCTGCTGCGTGATCGGGATCTGCACGGACTGCTTGCCGTTCAGTCCGACGACCTTGGCGCGGCTGGCGATGAAGGCGATGAGGTAGGCAGCGCGCTCAATCGCGCTGCGGCGACCGAGACTGAGCAGGTTCTCGTCCAGCATGCGCTCTTCGCGCGAGGCGATCCAGGTGATGTCGTAGGCGAGGCCCGGATGGTTGCGGTAGAGCTCATGCAGGTTATCGCGTTCGAACACGCAAAGCAGCATGGGCGACAGGGCCTCGACGGAATGCTGCATTTCCCCCATGACGCTGCCTTGCAGGCCGATGAGATCGCCAGGCATGAGATAGTTGAGGATCTGCCGGCGGCCATCATGCAACAGCTTGTATCGAAACGCCCAGCCGGACAGCACGGTATAGAGATGGGCGCTGTGACTCCCCTCCACGAGCACCGTTGCCCCCTTGTCGACCGCGAGTTCCCCCTTCTTGAACTTGCTGATGAAGGCCAATTCCGGTTGCTCGAACTCCCGGAACACCGGCAGCGGCCGTAATGGGCATTGCTCGCAAGGATATTGGCGGCTTGAAAAAGCACGCCCGATCTGGCTTGGCATTTCGACCCCTCTGCGAAAGTCCGCCGGTTGGCGGATCCGTCCCAAGCACTTGCCCGGGATCGGCGCTTCATCGCCGGGCGCATGTCTTTTTTAAATGACAACGCACCCAATTGCGATCATGACTCCCCGCGTTTCAAGGAGCAATTGCCTGTGCCTCGATTACTTGATGGATTGCGCATTCTTGTCCTGGAGGATGAATTCCTCATAGCCATGGATGTCGAGCAACTCTGCCGCGACCACGGGGCCGGCGAGGTGGTGGTTGCCCGCGACCTGACCGAGATCGATGGCCGAGAGGTCGCGACGCAATTCGACGCGGCCATTGTCGACCTGATGCTGGGCGGCGCCTCGACGCTGGAATTCGCGGCTGGGCTGCGTGAGACCGGCGTTCCGTTCGTGTTTGCGTCTGGCTATTCGGATGCGGACGAGATCAAGGCATCCTTCCCCGGGGTGAGACTGGTGACCAAGCCCTATTCAGGCGAAGACCTCGTCGAGGCCGTGGCGCTGGCCTACGGTCGCGGCGTCCCTGGCTGAGACCCCAGGTCCGGATGGCCGCTATCCGGCTCGAATTTCAATGCGCCGCCGTCCCCGTGACCTGAGCCGAGATCGCATCCGGACCATACTCGTCCTCGCCCGAGATTTTCAGGATTTCCTGCAGGCGTGTGCGGGCCCTGCTGACGCGGCTCTTGATGGTTCCGACGGCGCAGCCGCAGATTTCGGCGGCCTCTTCATATGAGAAGCCCGACGCGCCGATCAGGATGATGGCTTCGCGCTGATCCTCGGGCAATTGTTCGAGGGCGCCGCGAAAATCCTTGAGGTCGAGCTGGCCGTGCTGGGCCGGATGCACCGCGAGCCGGGCCGTCATGATGCCGTCGCTGTCCTGCACCTCACGGCCGCGCTTGCGCATCTGCGAATAGAACTCGTTACGCAGGATGGTGAAAAGCCATGCCTTGAGATTGGTGCCGGGCTGAAAGCTCTCATGCTTGTCCCAGGCCTTGACCAGCGTTTCCTGGACGAGGTCGTCGGCCTTGTCGGCGTTCTGCGTCAGCGACACGGCAAAGGCCCGCAAGCTCGGGATTGCCCCAAGCAGATCGGTCTTGAAGCCTTGGGAGACCGCAGCCATCTCTCAGTCCTTCTTCTGCGCGGGTTCGGCCTGTTCCAGCTGACTGAGCAACTGGGCGAAGCGATCCGGCACATTGTCGGAGACCAGCTCGTCGTAATATTGTTTGAGTTTGCGCCCGATTTCGGAGTTCGGCCCCAGCGGGTCGCCGACGCCGTTCCGGCGCCTGCCCGTGGCGCCAGCCAAAATATCTTTCGTCATTTCCTTCATTTTGCCCTTATAGTTCCAGACACCAAGCCGCTCTATCCAACTCAACACAAGGCAAGCGGCACCCTCGTCTGGTTGCCCATCCCGACCTTCAACGCAGTTCCCGTCTATTCGTTCCATAACGGGCGGAACTTTTTCGGAAAACCCGCGTTGTATTAGCGGGGCATGCGACAGCCTGACCTGCAATCCGTGCAATCACGTCATCTGAGGGAGACGTCTCATCATGAGTTTATCCGCCACCATCGCACCGCACCTTCCGTTCCTGCGCCGCTTCTCGCGTGCCGTCTCGGGATCGCAAGAGAGCGGCGACGCGCTGGTCGCCGCGATGCTCGAAGCCATCATCGCCGACGTCGACATCTTCCCCGAGGCCTCGAGCGACCGGATCGCTCTGTACAAGGTTTTCGCCAAGCTCTTCACCTCGGTTGCCATCCGCGTTCCGCAGGAACAGACACAATCGGCCTGGGAACAGCGCGCCGCGGCCAACCTCAATGCGATCGCGCCGCTCCCCCGCCAGGCCTTCCTGCTGGTTGCCGTCGAAGGCTTCAGCGAGGACGAGGCGGCCGAGATCCTGGACGTCGGCGACCAGCAGTTCTCCGAACTACTGGCCCAGGCGAGCAGCGAGATTTCCCGCCAGGTGGCGACCGACGTGCTGATCATCGAGGATGAGCCGCTGATTGCCATGGACATAGAGGAGATGGTCGAGAGCCTCGGCCACCGCGTGGTTGGAACAGCGCGCACCCACGCCGAAGCGGTGACCATGTTCGGCAAGACGCGGCCGAAGATGGTGCTGGCCGACATCCAGCTTGCCGACGGCAGTTCGGGCATCGAGGCGGTCAACGAGATCCTGTCGTCGACCTCGGTACCGGTGATCTTTATCACGGCCTTTCCCGAGCGCCTCCTGACGGGCGAGCGTCCCGAGCCGGCCTTCCTGGTCACCAAACCGTTCAATCCTGACATGGTCAAGGCGCTGATCAGCCAGGCGTTGTTCTTTGACCGCCAGGCGAAAGCCGCTGCATAGTTTTCGTCGCTTTCCAGCCCAAACTCACTCCATCAAAGGCTGTCCGATGCGATGCATCGACGGCCTTTCTGGCGTCGGGAACCGTCATCCCCTAATTTTGAGGCCCGCTCCGCCGCCAACGGTTTGCAAGCCTCGTCTTTTTGGGCAAATGGTGGAACAAACTGCATCGACCGACGTTTTCATCGCACAGTTCGGAAGGAGAAGAACCATGCTTTACTGGGCGCTCGTATTTCTTGTCGTGGCGATCATAGCCGGCGCGCTCGGTTTTGGCGGCATCGCCGGCACGTCCGCAGGGATAGCGCAGATTTTGTTCTTCATCTTTCTCGCTTTTCTGGTCATTTCGCTTCTGGCCGGCCTGTTCAAGCGGGCGTGAGCGAGTGATCCATCGAGCGAACACTGGAAGCCGCACCCCTCAAACGGTTTCCAGCCACCGCCGGGCGGTGTCCTTCAATGGATACCGTCCGGCGGACCGCTTTAGGGAGTGGTATTCGGGGGGACTTCATTGGGAACCCATTCGACAGTGAGCCGTTCAGCCTGAATTGGTGGACGGATTGACCGATGCGCTCCAGGACTTCAGATCGAACGGAAGCCGCACGGGACGATGAAGTCATCGCCATGCACCCTGCCGAAAGCGGCATGCAGCTTGGCCGGGCCCTTCTCCACGCACTGCACAATGCCGGTATTTCCGTCCTTTATCAGGATCGCGAGATGAAGACCGTATGGGCCCGCAACATGCGCGCGCCCTGGGCTTCCGACGATGCCGACGTCAACGGCATCCTGCCCATGGCGCAGGCCGACCGCATCGGCGCCGCCAAGCGCGACGTGATCACGACCGGTGATCCGCAACGCCTTGAAATCAGCGTCCCGGTCGAGAATGGCGTACGCTGGTTTCAGATCTGGGTCGACGCCGACCGCGGCGACGATGGCGATGTACAAGGTGTCGTCACCACGATGGTCGAGACGACCGAGCAGAAGCGGCGCGAACAGACATTGACGACGCTGCTGCGGGAAGTCAGCCACCGCTCGAAAAACCTGCTGGCGATCATCCAGAGCATCGCGGCCCAGACGGGTCGCTATTCCGATGACATTGGCGACTTCCAGACGCGGTTTCGCGGCCGGTTGCAGTCGTTGGCCTCTTCCCAGGATCTGGTGACGTCCTCCAACTGGCGAGGAGCAGCCCTTCAAGAACTGGTGGCGAGCCAGGTCGGCCGTTACGGGGCGAATCCGTCGCACAGCCTCCGCTTCCGTGGCGCCAATCCCTACCTCAATCCCAACGCCGTGCTGCATATCGGTCTGGCAATCCATGAGCTCGCCGTCAACTCCGTCAGCTACGGCGCCCTGTCCCGGCCGGGGGGCTTCGTCGAAGTCACCGCCGACCTCAATGCCACCACCACCGGGGAGGTGGCCCTGTCGCTGACATGGGCTGAAGCGATAGGAGCCAACGGCGATGGTGGCGGCCAAAAGCGATTCGGCAGCGTCGCGCTGGAGCGCGTGGTGCCAGCATCCCTGAACGGAACCGCGAACCTCGATATCGGCGATGGCCACCTCGAATACCGCCTTGTCGTTCCGCACAGCAATTTCGAAACGCCCTGAGCGCCAGCAACGACTCGTAACCGGCTGTTCACCATAAGGGCGGATGCTGTTTTTCCCAGAGACCGCCGGAACTGGCCCTGCCTTCGGACATTGTGCGGCAGGACTTGCAGCGGGCTACGGGAGGAATGTCTTGACGGTTGCCGACATCAACAGACTGGAACAGGCCGCCCGTGTTTCCATGGGAGAATTTCTCGACGCCGAAGCCTCCGTGGAACCACCGCCCGAGGCAGGCCAAGGGTTGATGAGGGGCATCATCCCAGCAATCGCCGCGATCATGGTTCTGGTCATCCTCTGGCAATTGATTTGATCTAGCTCCCGACCCTCTTCGCCTTTGAGAGTATCGTTGGGATGCGCCGTTGGCATGCCCGGTCGGCAGGCCTTGGCGTGTCCGGATCTGTTTCACCAGGCTGCTGTGCGTGTAGCCCCGTTGGAATGGCAGGAACTTTTTGGCGATGTTGTCCGTTATTGCGGCCAGAGGAACATTCGTCATGGAACACATAGCCGCGTTGTTACTGGTCATCGGCTGCTCGAACACGATGGCCGAATGTCGGGAATTGCAGGTCCCTGTCAGTGTTTTTGAGACTGCTGACGCGTGCACCGCCGAACGCCCCTTCGCAATGGGCGACGTTCAGGGGCAGGCGGAGCATGTCATTGCCAAATGCCTCGCGGTCGATCCCGCCTTGGAGGACGACTACGATCAGATTGTCTGGAAGGTGCGGCCAGATGGTAGTCTTGACGCTTCGTTGGCCATATCCAACCTCGTCATGGCGTCGAACACGATCCGCCCAGAAAAAGACTACCTTAGCCAACAATAAATTGCAGCAGCAAAGGCCGTCGTTTCGTGCTAAATGGCGGTTGGAGCTTACCAAAGTGTGGACACAAGTGAGGAGTGACTTATGCGGAAAATACTTATTGCCATGGTTGCGGTGGTTGCTGTCAGCGGCTGTACCTCGACCGAGAAGGACGTCGTCGGCGGCGGCTTGATCGGCGCGGGCGTGGGTGGATTGGTCGGCGGCGGCAAGGGCGCGCTGATCGGCGCTGCCGTCGGTGCCGGGTCGGGCCTGCTGGTCCGCAACCTGCGCAACGGCTACTGCCAGTATCGCGATCATCGCGGCCGGATCTACACGGCCCGCTGCAACTGATTCGCGATAGCGGAATACAGATCCGGGGGCCGCTTTCCGGCCTCCGGATTTCCTGGCTTTCCATCTGCCGATAAGCAGGCATCAGCCGATCAACGGAATTCTGATCTCCACCTTCAGGCCGTCGGCCTCGTAATCGCGCTTGATCGTGCCGCGCAATTCGCGCGTGACGTTGAGGTCGATCAGCTTGGTGCCGAATCCGGTCACGGCCGGTGCCTCGACTTTGTTTTTCCCGGCTTCCCGCCAGTTAAGCGCCAGGGTTCGCTCGCGCCCTCGCCCTTCCAGCGACCAGTCCACCTTGAGCGCCCAGTCCCCCTTGGATGAATTGGCGGAATTACCGGCCTCGCCATATTTCAGCGCATTGGTGGCCAGTTCGTGAAAGGTCAGGCCAAGCGCCTGCGTCGTGGTTTCGTCGAGCAGCACTTCCGGACCAGACAGGAGCCCTTCCGGCAGCTCCTTGCCGAACACCTGGCCAAGCTCGATGCGCAACAGGTCGGCAAGGTCGGCTTTCTGCCAGCGCGAGCGCGTCAGCATGTCCTGCGACGCGGCCATCGCCTGCAACCTGGCCGAGAAGGAAGCGGAGAACTCGTTGACGTCGGTCGCCCGCGAAGCCGTCTGCCGGGCGATCGCCAGCACCCTGGTGATCGAATTCTTGATGCGGTGCTTCATCTCCTGCAGCATCAGATCCTTTTCGAGCAGGCTCTTTTCCGTCGTCTCGTGCAAAGCCGATACCGCGTCATAGGCACGCTCCTGATAGCGCGCCACCAGCGCGATGGCGCCGGCAAGCAGCAGGCCGAACAGCCCCAGCATCACCGGGATGGCGCGCGAAGACGGTTGCGAGAAGGCACTGGTCGGCCTGAACAATACGGTCCAGGGCCGTCCCGCCACGGTGATCTTGCGGGTGACCAGCAGCGGGTCTCCCAGGGATGACACCGGTGGCGTCTCCGAGCGGAACAGCAGATTGTCGCCGCTCACCGCACCGTCGTAGATCTCGGTGTTGACCGGCAGCAGCGGCGCACGGCTGAGCGCGATCTGGAACAGGTCCCGAGCCCGGAAGGCCGCGTAGAGAAAGCCGGCGGTCGAGGACCGTGATGCGTTGATGACCTCCGGCGCCGTTTCGACATTGAGCCGCACGAAGACCAGGAACCCGGTGAAGGTTTGCGCGGCCCCCGTGCCCTGGCCGAGTTGCACCAGCCCGCTTGCGTGCTGCTGGTCGTCGGCCATCGCCTTTTCGATCGCCGCGCGCCGCACCGGCTCACTGAACATGTCGTAGCCGATGCTGGCCTGGTTTGACGGATCGAGCGGCTCGAAAAGCGCGATCGGCGCGCGCGAGGGCTGGGTGGTATCGGGATAGACCGGGTGGCTGGCGCCGAAATCGTGGAGGATATCGCGTTCGACCGCCGCCTCGTCGCCGGTCTTGACCAGTCGCAGGAACCCGATGCCGCGCAGGCCGGCGAAATTGCTGTCGACATCCAGCGCCTTGAAAAAGGCCTTGAACTCGTTCTGGGAAATATCGCCGTTGCGCGCGTCGAACAGGGCCTGCGTCGAGCGCAGCAGCGACAGATGCAGGTCGATACGGCTCTCGATCCGGTTGAGGGCGTCATCGGCTGCCCCCTCGAACTTGATGCGAGCGGCCTCCTGCGTCGCGAAATAAGCGAATCCCGCCATGGTCATGCTGATCAATGCGACGGCGATGAACGCGACGATTGGAAAAAGCTTCTTCAACGGATGATGCGGTCCATGAGCAAAACAGGACCTTTATGGGCAAGTCGACGGGCCAACACAATGGTCAGGCCAAGCCATCGTGATCACTGGCATATCACGTGAACGGGCGCCCGGGCGGCCCCGCCGGCCAGCGCTCGCGGCTCAGGCGGCGATCTTCAGAGCACCCGGCCCGGGTATGGCACCTGGAGGACATTTGCCCAGGATGATCATGCCCAGCACCTCGTCCTGGGTGACGTCAGTGGTGCGGGCCGTGCCCACGACCTGCCCGTTCTTCATCACGCAGACGCGGTCGGCCAGTTCGAACACGTCATGGATGTCGTGGCTGATCAGGAAGATGCCGATGCCGTCGGATTTGAGCTGCCTGACAAGTTCGCCGACCTGCGCCGTTTCCTGGGGGCCGAGCGCCGCCGTCGGCTCGTCCATGATCAGGATGCGGGCGTTGAACAGGATGGCGCGTGCGATCGCCACCGACTGCCGCTGACCGCCCGACAGCTTGATCACCGGCTCCTTGAAGCGCTGGAAGCGCGGATTGAGCCGGCCCATTACCTTGCGCGCCTCGGCCTCCATGGCGACGTCGTCGAGCGTGCCCCAGGCGGTCATCAGCTCGCGGCCGAGGAACAGATTGGCGGCGGCATCGACATTGTCGGCCAGCGCCAGCGTCTGGTAGATCGTCTCGATACCGTATTTCTTGGCGTCGCGCGGGTTGGAGATCGCCGCCTCCTCGCCATTGACGAAGATCTGGCCGGCGTCGCGCTTGTAGGCGCCGGACAGGATCTTGATCAGCGTCGACTTGCCGGCGCCGTTATGGCCGAGCAGCGCCACGACCTCGCCGGGAAAAAGATCGATCGAGGCATCGTCGACGGCGCGGATGCCGCCGAAGGCGATCGAGATGTTGCGCATGTCGATCAGCGGCGTGCCCGTGGGGGCGGTTGTGGGGGCGGTTGCGGGAGCGGTTTTGTCAGCCATGATCGTACCCCTAAACCCGCTTGCGATAGACGGTGTCGAGCCACACCGCGATGACCAGCACGGCGCCGACGACGATGCTTTGCAGCGGCGAGTCGACGCCGAGCAGCACCATGCCCGACTGCAGCGACTGCATCAGCAATGCGCCGAGCATGGCGCCGATGATCGTTCCCGAGCCGCCGGCGAGCGAGGTGCCGCCGATGACGGCGGCGGCAATGACGAGCAGCTCATCCAATGTTCCAAGCACATTGGTGGAGGAGTTCTGCCGGGCCGACGAAATGGCGGCCGCGATCGTGGCCAGCACGCCCATGATCATGAACACCTTCATGGTGATCCAGCGTGTGTTGATGCCGGCGAGATTGGCCGCTTCCGGATTGCCGCCGATGGCAAAGACATAACGGCCGAAACGGGTGCGGTTGGTGATGAAGGTCATGACCAGGCCGACGGCGACCGCCATCAGCACCGGGATCGCAATGCCGTGGGCGATGAACAGCCCGCCCTCGGGCACGGTGATGTTGTTGGCGGCCGCGTAGCGGTTCACGATGCCGATCGGCCACGGATAGGAGTTGGCCAGCCAGACGGCGCCCATGATGACGGCGCAGGTGACGGCGCCCATCAGCGTCTCGGCCCAGATCGGCCGCAGCGGGAAGCGGAAGCGCTTGCGCTGCACCCGCCCGTTGAACAATGCGAACACGACGGCCAGGCAGGCGACGATGCCCACGACCCAGCTCCAGGTTGCGCCGATCGATCCGGCCGGTCCGCCGCCCATCAGCTGGAAGGTGGCATCCAGCGGCGCCACCGTCTGGCCTGACGTGACCCACCAGGCGGCCCCGCGCCAGACCAGCAGGCCACCCAGCGTGACGATGAAGGCCGGCACTTCGAGATAGGCGATGACGAAACCCTGGAAGGCGCCGATCAGAAGGCCGAGCGCCAGGCCGATGACCAGGGCCAGGACCCATATCCATGGATTGCCGAGTTCAAGCCCGACGAACCGAACCAGGAAATGCACCTGCGCAAAGCCCATGACCATGCCGATCAGCCCTTCGGCGGAACCGACGGACAGGTCGATGTTGCGCATGACGATGACCAGCACCATGCCGCAGGCCATGATGGCGACCGCGGACGTCTGCACCGACAGGTTCCACAGATTGCGCGGCGTGAGAAAGGTGCGGCTGTCGAAATCGAGCGGATTGACGCCCAGACGCAGGCTCGAAATCACATGCAGCGCGACCCAGATCAGCAGCAGGGCGCCGACCATGCCGAGCATCCGGGTGTCGATCTCGGTCGCCTTCAGGAACCGGGCGACAGCGCCGAGTTCCGAGGCGCGCGCGGTGTCGGCCTGCGGATTGGACGTCGTATCGGTCATGATTTTCTCCCACCGGCTGGCCGTCTGACGCGGATGCCGAACCCAGCCTAGAAGCTATCCGCGTGACGCGGAAACACAAATCTTTTTGAGAAAACGCCGCGGCTTTGGGGGCCGCGGCGCCTTCATTTCTTCAAGCGGTCAAACTCAGTTGCAGGCCGCGACGCTGCCGGCTGCGACGCCCGCGCAGACTTCGTCCTTCTTGATCCAGCCGGCGTCGATGACGAGGTTGAGATTGTCCTTGGTGATGGCGACCGGGGTCAGGAACAGCGACTTGACGGTGTTGCCGCCAGGCGTCGTGAAGTCCTTCACGCCGGCGATGTCGGTCATCTTCTTGCCGTCGGCGAGCTGCGAGGCGATCTCGGCGGCGTTCTTGCCGAGTTCACGCGCATCCTTCCACACCGACACGGTCTGGGTGCCGAGCGCGATGCGGTTGAGCGCGGCGTGGTCGCCGTCCTGGCCGGAGACCGGCACGGTGCCGGCGAGCCCCTGCGCCGTCAGCGCGGCGACGACGCCGCCGGCGGTGCCGTCATTGGCCGCGACCACCGCGTCGACCTTGTTGTCGTTGGCGGTGAGGAACTGCTCCATGTTCTTCTGGGCGTTGGCGGGCAGCCAGCCGTCCGTATAGGCTTCGCCGACATTCTTGATCTTGCCGGAATCGATGGCTTCCTTCAGCACTTCCATCGAGCCCGAGAACAGGAAATCGGCATTCGGATCGGCACCCGAGCCCTTGATGAAGACGTAGTTGCCTTCAGGCTTCACCTTGAACACTTCGCGGGCCTGCATGCGGCCGACTTCCTTGTTGTCGAAAGTCAGGTAGAAGACGTCCTTGTTCTCGATCAGGCGGTCATAACCGACGACCGGAATGCCCTCGTCGAGCGCCTTCTGCACCGCCGGGCCGATCGCCGAGGCATCCTGCGCCAGGATGATCAGCGAATTGGCGCCCTGCGAAATCAGGCTCTCGACGTCGGTCAGCTGCTTGCCGGGGTTGGACTGCGCATCGGCGGAAATGTACTTGTCGCCCGCGGCCTCGATCGCCTTCTTCATGGCGGCCTCGTCGGTCTTCCAGCGCTCTTCCTGGAAATTGGACCACGAAACGCCGATGACCTTGTCCTTCGCCTGCGCGACCGAAGCCAGCGTCAGCGACATGGCGACACCCGCCAGGATGGCGGCTGTGAATCTCTTCATGATATCCTCCCTGCGCCGCGTATGGCGCGACCAAACTGACCCGAGGGCCGGCACAAAGGCTCTATTTTTTCGAGCCTCGAAAAAACACTGGTCCATCGCCGGAACACTGTCAACATCGATCCTGATGGATTTTGAGGTGCCGAGACCCTTTTTTCGAGTCTCGGAATAAATAATGACAGCTCCAGATGCATCTGCCAGTATTCTACCCCGTTGCCGGCGATGTTCGAGGGGCGTCAAGAGCCGCGGCAACGGGGGAGGATGTGGGAAGCATGTCGGTCGGAATCCGCCACGACGATCTGCGCCGGCGCAACCGCGCAATGGTGATTGGAGCCGTGCGCCGGGGCGGTCAGCCCTCGCGCACCGAGATCGCCGCCACCACCGGCCTCAGTCACTCGACCATATCGGCGATATCAGCCGACCTGATCGGCGAGGGTATCCTGACCGAAGGCAAGCCGAACGAGGCCGGCTCACTCAAACGCGGCCGGCCGCAGGTTGGCCTCGGCCTCAACCCCGAGGCCGCGGCTGTGATGACCGTGGTGCTGTCGCTGAATTTCCTGTCCGTCGCCGTCATCGATTATGCCGGCCAGGTGATATCAGAGGAACAGCGCCGGCTGGACACGCTGACCATGTCGCGTGAAGCTCTGATCGGCGAATGCACGGCAATCGTGCGCCGCCGCCTCGAGGATCCCGATCTCGATGTCAGCAGTGTTGCCCGCATCGCGCTGGCGATCCAGGGCATTACCGACACCGAGGCGCGTGCCATGTTGTGGTCGCCGATCACGCCGCGGACGGACATTGCCTTCGCCGACATACTCGAAGCCGAATTCGGCATCCCCGCCACCATGGAGAACGACTGCAACATGATGGCGGTGGCGCTGCGCTGGCGCGACCCCCAACGCTACCGCGACGACTTCATCGCCATCCTGCTCTCGCACGGCATCGGCATGGGCCTGGTGCTGAAGGGCGAGCTGTTCACCGGCACCCATTCGTCCGGAGGCGAGTTCGGCCACATGATCCATCGCCCGGGCGGCGCGCTCTGCCGCTGCGGCCGGCGTGGCTGCGTCGAGGCCTATGCCGGCAACTATGCCATCCTGCGCAACGCCAGGCAGCTTGGCGAGGACACCGAACCGGTCGCCGATGTCAGCGACGCACAGATGCGGACACTCGCCGCGGCCGCACGGGAAAGCGACGGACCGGAGCGCGAAGCCTACCGCAAGGCCGGTGAAGCGTTGGGATACGGTCTCGGCAGCCTGTTCGCCCTGATCGATCCCGCACCCGTCGCCATGGTTGGCGTCAGCGCCGCCGCCTTCGACCTGATCGAGCCGGCCTTGCGCGAGGCCATCGCCCAGACCGCCGGCGGCCAGCATTCGGGATCGATTTCCTTCGACACCGAGCCGAACGAACTGCCGCTCATCCGCGAAGGCTGCGCCATGCGCGCCTTGACCTTCGTCGACCAGGAGATTTTCGCGCCGGGCGTGCAGGCGAAAACAGGTTCAGGGAAGAACGTGGCCTGAGCGGACCTGGCGCCGAAGTCGCGAATTGCATCAACGTTGGAGGTTGACCGAAGCCGTTTGAGCTACTCACCAACGGATGCGATCCGATCGGAGACCTAATCCTCGCGGATCGCGTAGCCCGCGCCGCGGATGGTGCGGATGACGTCGGGCATGCGGCCATTGTTGACCGCCTTGCGCAGCCGGCCGACATGCACGTCCACCGTGCGCTCGTCTATATAGATCGTCTCGCCCCAGACATTGTCGAGCAGCTGGCTGCGCGAGAACACCCGGCCGGGATGGCGCATCATGAATTCCAGCAGCCGGAACTCGGTCGGTCCGAGCCGGATCTCGCTCTTCTTGCGATAAACCCGGTGCGATTCACGGTCGAGCACGATGTCGCCGACCTTGAGCACGCTGGACAGCACTTCCGGCTTGGCGCGGCGCAGCAGCGCCTTGATGCGGGCCATGAATTCCGGCGTCGAGAACGGCTTGACCAGATAATCGTCGGCACCCGTCGACAGGCCGCGCACGCGATCGCTTTCCTCGCCGCGCGCCGTCAGCATGATGATCGGCAACCGCTCGGTCTCGGGCCGCATTCGCAGGCGCCGACAGAGTTCGATCCCGGACACTGCCGGCACCATCCAGTCGAGCACCAGGAGATCGGGGACGTTTTCCTGCAGCCGGATTTCGGCTTCATCGCCGCGCGTCACCACTTCGACCTGGTAACCTTCCGATTCCAGATTGTAGCGGAGGAGCACGCCAAGCGGTTCCTCGTCCTCGACCACCATGATGCGCGGCGCGATCATCGGCCTGTCACCCTGTTATACCGCCGGCGCCGACATCGCGGTCTCGTCCTGCTTAGGGCGATTGGCGGGCAGCTGCGTGCCGGTCAGCACATAGTATGCATTTTCAGCGATGTTGGTCACGTGGTCGCCGATGCGCTCGAGATTCTTGGCGCAGAACAACAGATGCGTGCAGGCGGTGATGTTGCGCGGATCTTCCATCATGTACGTCAGCAGTTCGCGGAACACCGAGGTGTATTTGACGTCGATGCGCTCGTCGTCATTCCTGAGTTTGGCCAGTGCCGACGCATCGCCGGCCGCATATTCCTCGACCACGCCATGCACCTGGATCAGCACCAGTTGCGCCATGGCGTCGATGGAATGCGAAAGGTCGCGCGGCGTGGCGCTGAGACCGACAGTGCCGACGCGCTTGGCGATGTTCTTGGCAAGGTCGCCGATGCGTTCAAGGTCGCCGGCCATGCGGATCGAACCGACGACATGACGCAGATCGTCGGCCATCGGCTGCCGCTTGGCGATCAGCGTTATGGCGCGGTCGTCGAGTTCGCGCTGGCGCGCATCCATGATGGCATCGTCGGAGACGACGCGCTGGGCAAGAGCGTTGTCGGAGTTCAGCAGCGCCTTGGTGGCGCCGCCGACCATCGAGCCGGCGAGGTCGCCCATGTCGCTGATCAGCCTGCTGATCTGTCCGAGATCTTCGTCGAAGGCTGCAACCGTGTGTTCGGCCATGATCCTGGTCCTCGTATGCGTGCGATCAGCCGAAGCGGCCGGTGATGTAGTCCTGGGTGCGCTTCTCGCGGGGCGACGTGAAGATCTTCTCGGTTTTGTCGAACTCGATCAGCTCGCCCAGATACATGAACGCCGTCTGCTTCGACACGCGCGCCGCCTGCTGCATGTTGTGGGTGACGATGACAATCGTGTAGTCGGCTTGCAATTCGTCGATCAGCTCCTCGATCTTGGCGGTCGACAGCGGATCGAGCGCCGAGGCCGGCTCGTCGAGCAGAATGACTTCCGGCTTCACTGCCACGGTGCGGGCGATGCAAAGCCGCTGCTGCTGGCCACCGGAAAGGCTGAGGCCGCTGGCGTTGAGCTTGTCCTTGACCTCGGTCCACAATGCCGCACGCTTCAGCGCCTGCTCGACACGGCCATCCATCTCGGCCTTGCTGATCTTCTCATAGAGCCTGACGCCGAAAGCGATATTTTCATAGATCGACATTGGGAACGGCGTCGGCTTCTGGAACACCATGCCGATCTTGGTGCGCAGCAGGTTGAGGTCCTGCGAGCGGTCAAGAACGTTCTGGCCATCGAGCAGCACCTGGCCCTCGGCGGTCTGCTTGGGATAGAGCTCGTAGATGCGGTTGAAGACGCGCAGCAGCGTCGACTTTCCGCAACCCGAAGGGCCGATGAAGGCGGTGACGCTGCGCTCGGGCAGCGACAAGGTGATATCCTTCAGGGCCTTCGACTGGCCGTAGTAGAAATTGAGGTTCTTGACCTCGATCTTGGATTTGGCGGCTGCCTCTGTGGCGATCGTCATGTCTGGAGACAACATCTGGCTCATTTGTCCTCTCTGCGTCCGGTCAGGCTGCGCGCAAAGATGCTGAGCGCGAGAACCGTCAATGTGATGATGAGTGCACCGGTCCAGGCCAGTTGCTGCCATTCCTCATAGGGGCTGAGAGCGAACTGGAAGATGGTGACAGGCAGGCTGGCCATCGGCGCGTTGAGATTGCTCGACCAGAACTGGTTGTTGAGCGCGGTGAACAAGAGCGGCGCCGTCTCGCCGGAGATGCGGGCGATGGCCAGCAATATGCCGGTGACGATACCCGACATCGCGGCGCGATAGGCAACCGAGCGGATGACCACCCAGCGCGGCGCACCGATCGCGGTGCCGGCTTCGCGCAAGGCATTGGGCACCAGGTTGAGCATGTCCTCCGTGGTACGCACGACAACCGGGATGACCAGGATGGCAAGTGCTACGGCGCCGGCGATCGCCGAGAAGTGCCCCATCGGCCGCACCATCAATTCGTAGACGAACAGGCCGATGATGATCGACGGCGCCGACAAAAGGATGTCGTTGATGAAGCGCACCACGGTGGTGAGCTTCGAGAAGCGGCCATATTCGGCCATGTAGGTGCCGGCCAGCACACCGATCGGCGTGCCGACGATGATGCCGATAATGGTCATCACGATGCTGCCGTAGATGGCGTTGAGCAGGCCGCCGGCGTCGCCGGGCGGCGGCGTCATTTCCGTGAAGACCGCAAGATTGACGCCCGAGAGGCCCTTGTAGAGCAGAGCGCCAAGGATGAGCGCCAGCCAGGCAAGGCCGATGCCGGCGGCGATGACGCACAGCGTCATCATCACGCCATTTCTGCGTTTGCGGCTCTGGTGAAGCGATGCGGCTGTCGACATCGGTCAGGCTCCGGTGCGGGCGTCTATGCGCATCAGCATGTAGCGGGCGATGGCAAGGATGATGAAGGTGATGACGAACAGGATCAGGCCGAGCGCAACCAGCGAGGAGGTATAGAGATCGCCGACGGCTTCGGTGAATTCGTTGGCGATGGTCGCCGAGATCGTCGTTGCCGGCGCGAACAGGGAGGTGCTGATCCGGTGCGCGTTGCCGATGACGAAGGTCACCGCCATCGTTTCACCGAGTGCGCGGCCAAGCGCGAGCATCACGCCGCCCATGATGCCGATGCGCGTGTAAGGAATGACGACGCGCCGCGTGACCTCCCAGGTCGTGCAGCCGATCCCGTAAGCCGATTCCTTCAGCACCGACGGCACCGTATCGAAGACATCCTTGGTGATCGAGGTGATGAAAGGCAGGATCATGATGGCCAGGATCATCGCCGAGGTCAGCAAGCCGATGCCATAGGGGGGGCCGGCGAAGAGATTGTTAAGGCCCGGAATGCCGTGGAACACGCTGATGATGAAAGGCTGCACCGTCGTCTGCAGGAACGGTGCCAGCACGAACAGGCCCCAGATGCCGTAGATGATCGAGGGGATGCCGGCCAGCAATTCCACAGCCATGCCGATCGGGCGCCGCAGCGGGCGCGGGCAAAGCTCGGTGAGGAAGATGGCAATGCCGATGCCGAGCGGCACGGCTATCAGGATGGCGATCGCGGACGTGATGATGGTGCCATAGATCGGCGCCAGTGCACCGAATTTCTCCGTCACCGGGTTCCAGCTTTCGGTGGTCAGGAAGGAGAAGCCGAAGGTCGACAGCGCTTGCCAGGAACCGGCAAACAGCGAGATCGCAACACCGCCGAGCAGGACCAGCACCAATATCGCGGCGGCGCGGGTCATTCCATGGAAGATCGAATCGGTCAACGCGAACCGTCGAACGGTTGCATCGCGCGATCCTTTAACGGCTGGCAAGGCTTCCTGGACAGCGCTCATATCAAGCTCGGCTCTTTCAGGTTGATGAGAAAGGAGCGCCGCTGATGCGGCGCTCCTTCGAGAATATTACTCGCCGGCGTAGACGGGCTTGCCGTCGGCCTGGATGTCGGCCTTCCACGAAGCCTTGATCAAGTCGACGACGCTGTCGGGGATCGACACGTAGTCGAGCGCCTTGGCGGTTTCCTTGCCGTCCTTGTAGGCCCAGGCAAAGAACTTCAGCGCTTCGCCGGTGGCAGCGGCATCATCCGGAGCCTTGTGAATCAGGACCCAGGTCGAAGCGGCGATCGGCCAGGTGGCGTCGCCGGGTTCGTTGGTGATGATGACGTTGAAGTTCTTGGCAGTCTTGAAGTCGGCGTTCGAAGCGGCGGCGCCGAAGGATTCGAGCGACGGCTCGACGACCTTGCCGGCGGCGTTCAGCATCTTGGAGTAGGAGAGATTGTTCTGCTTGGCATAGGCGTACTCGACATAGCCGATACCGCCGTCCGTCTGCTTGACGGTGTTGGCAACGCCTTCCGAACCCTTGGCGCCGACGCCCGTGGGCCATTCGACGGCGGTGTCCGAACCAACCTTTTCCTTCCAGTCCGGCGAGAGCTTCACCAGATAGTCGGTGAAGTTGAAGGTGGTGCCCGAGCCGTCCGAACGATGCACGACGGCGATCGCGGTCGACGGCAGCTTGAGGTCGGGGTTCAGCGCCTTGATCGCGGCATCATCCCAGGTGGTGATGGCGCCGAGATAGATCTGGGCAATCGTCTTGCCGTCGAGGACGAGTTCGCCCGGCTTGACGCCGGAAAGGTTGACGATCGGCACGATGCCGCCCATCACCATCGGGAACTGCACGAGGCCGTTCTTTTCCAGATCGGCGTCGGACATTGGCTTGTCGGTGGCGCCGAAGGTCACGGTCTTGGCAATGACCTGCTTGATGCCGCCGCCGGAGCCGATCGACTGATAGTTGAGGCCGATGCCGGTGTCCTTCTTGTAGGTGTCGGCCCATTTGGCGAACACCGGATAGATGAAGGTCGAGCCGGCGCCGGAAAGGTCAGCTGCCATTGCCGCGGAAAGGGTGAGGGTGGACGCCGCAGCCATTGCAATCGCAACGGCCGCCGAGCGGATGAAATGTCTCATGTGGCCTGCTCCTGTTCGGAAGGTGGTCTCTCGGCGCCATTTCCTCCGGCGCCCGCTGAGGCCAATAGCCTTCGATTATAACAGTCGCATGACAGTTTCGTGTCAGCCCGGTAACGCGTCGCCGGCACCGGGAAAGGCGATGATGCCAGACGTTCGCCGAGCGAGCCGGGTTTACCGCCGGAATCAGGGGCTTGAGCCCGTCCGAGGTTAGGCAGCGCCCGCGATTTGACGGGACTTGCCAAAGTGAAGAAAATCCGGACGGGAGCGCGTTGCTCCAAGCCAGAGCGTATCATGGCCGGGCCATCGCCAAAAACAGGTCCGTTGGGGTAGAGTGACGCTGTTTCTTGCTGGCGGTCGCTGCTCCCGCCCGTAACCGAGAAGAGCGGATTCGATTTCGCCATTGTCCCGGCTGGTCACTGTCTTTGATATGGCGCGATCGCACCATAGTCATTGCACGCGGCGGTAGCGGCACATCCCCGCTGATTCCCTGGATTTGCCTCGTGAACCCGGCAATCCGAGCGACGCGGGTGCTATCCCGCGTTGCGATGGGCCTCGCGGCCGGCGCCGACCCAGCGCTCGACCTTCTCGAGCAGGGCCCTTGGGCTGATCGGCTTGGGCAGATAGTCGTCCATGCCTGCCTCCAGGCAGCGTTCGCGATCGCCCTTGAGCGCATGCGCGGTGACGCCGACGATCGGCACATGCGTGCCCGTCTCCTGCTCCAGGCGGCGGATCGCGGCCGTCGCTTCGAGACCGCTCATCTCCGGCATCGAGACATCCATCAGGATCATACACGGATTGAGCTTGCCGAAGGCGTCCAGCGCCTTGCGGCCATTGCCGACGATCTCGAAACCATAGCCGGTCTCGCCGAGGATCTGGGTGAAGACCATCTGGTTCACCTCATTGTCCTCGGCCACCAGTATATCCAGCCTGTGCCCGTCGCCGCCAATGGCGGGCAGCCTGGGCCGAACCGGCGGCGGCTGCAATTGCGCGCGCTGCTCGGACAGCGCCAGAGGCGGCGGCCGGGAAGCCTCGATCGTCTCGCCCGCCGGCTGCCGAACGGCCTGGCCGCCCGTGGTGTGGCGATGGCGCTGGATGGTCGCGACCAGGGTCTCCAGGAGCACCGAAGAACGCGCCGGCTTGATCAGCTGTGCATCGATGCCGAGATCGCGATAGCTGGTGTTGGCAAGCGACTGGTCGACCGAGGTCAGCATGATGATCGGCGTGTCGGCGAGGCCCTCGGTGTTGCGCACGATGCGCGCCATTTCGGCGCCGCTCATCCCGGGCATCTGGTAATCGAGCACGACACAGTCGACCGGCACGCCATAGGCTGCCGCGGCGATCAGCACCTTGAGGCCTTCGGCGCCGCTTTCGGCCGCGCAGGAATCGAACGTCCACGAGGTCATCTGCTCGGTCAGGATGGCCCGGTTGACGGCATTGTCGTCGACGATCAGCACGCGTGCGCCGGTCACGTCCACCGGCGTGATGCGTTGCCCGTTCTGCTGCCCGGCCCCCGGCAGCGTCACCGTGAACCAGAAGGTCGACCCCTTGCCTTCGGCGCTCTCGACGCCGATGTCGCCGCCCATCAGGTCGACCAGCCGCGAGGTGATCGCAAGGCCAAGCCCGGTGCCCTCGTGGCGCCTTGTCGACGACGTGTCGACCTGGCTGAATTTCTCGAACACCAGTTTCAGTTTTTCCTCGGGGATGCCGATGCCGGTATCGGTGACCGAGATCGTCAGCCTGGTTCCCGTCGGAACCCGTTCGCCGGTCACATCGACCAGCACGTGGCCTTCATCGGTGAACTTCACCGCATTGCCGAGCAGGTTGGTGACGATCTGCCGGATACGGCCGACATCGCCGATGAACAGGCTTTCGAGCCGCGGCTCGATGCGCACGATGAGTTCGAGATCCTTTTCCTTGGCCCGTGTCGACACCAGCGTCGCCACGTCCTCGATCGCCTCGGCAAGATTGAAAGGCGCCGGGTCCAGCACCAACTGGCCGGCATCGATCTTGGAGAAATCCAGGATGTCGTTGATGATGGTGAGCAGCGCGTTGCCCGATTTGACGATGATGTCGGTGAACGTCTTCTGCTTCGGATCGAGATTGGATTTGGCGAGCAGCTCGGCCATCCCCAGCACGCCGTTCATCGGCGTGCGGATTTCGTGGCTCATATTGGCGAGGAATTCAGACTTGGCGCGGTCAGCGAGCACGGCGCGCTGGCGCGCCTCGCTGAGTTCGGCCTCGCGCTGCTTCAGTTCGGTGATGTCTGTAGTCGAACCGATCAGGTAGAGGGAACCGTCGGAGGCGATCATTGCGCCCTTGCGGGCGAACTGATGCCTGACGCTGCCGTCGGGCAGGCTCACCGTTTCCTCGATCTCCTGGGTCTCACCGGTCCGCAGCACGGCGAGATCGCTGGCCACGAAGGCCTCGCCATCCGGCCCGAAAATCTCGACGTCGGTCTTGCCGATCGCCTCCTGCTTGCTGAAGCCGGTGAGATCGCACCAGCCCTTGTTGACATAGAATTGCCTGAGATCGGAGCGCTTGGCGTAGATCGACACCGGCACGTTGTCGATCAGGCTGCGAAACACCTCGTTCTCGCGCATGCTGTCTTCAAGCGCCCGCTCGCGCGCCTTGACGTCGGTGATGTCGGTGCTGGAGCCGACCAGATGCACTGATCCGTCCGTCGCCACGAGGCGGCTCTTGCGCGTCATCAACTGCCGCACCGTTCCGTCGCGATGGGTGACCGGCTCCTCGACCTCGCGCACATTGCCGTTCACCACGACATCGGTGTCGTCCTGGCTGAAGCCCTCCGCTTCCTCGCCGCTGAACAGCTGGCGATCGGTCCGGCCGATGACATCGTCCTTGGCGAGGCCGGTCAGCGCGCACCAGGCCTTGTTGACGAACTCGATGCTCAGATCCTGCGCCTTGATGAAGGCGGCCACCGGCAGCTCGTCCATGACGTGCCGGAAGAGATCGATCTGGCGCATCGAGTCGCGAAGCGCCGCCTCGCGGCTCTTTATCTCGGTGATGTCGACACGCACGCCGATGAACGTGCCGTCATCGGTGCGCATGTCGTAGACCTGGTACCAGCGGCCGTCGGCATTGAGGCGCTCATAGGATGAATTGGGCAGGCGATAGCGGGCGAGAATGCCATCCAGCCAGGCATCGCGATCGGTGTCATAGAGCGCGTCGATCCGCGGATCGCCGCTCGAGCGGAAATAGCCGGCCGAATGACCGAGCGCGAGCGCGTCGCGGAAGGTGCGGCCCGACTGCCATGCCGGCTTCAACGCCGGCAGCGTGTCCTGCAGCTTGTGGTTGGCGAAGACGAAATTGTCGTCACGGTCGTAGATGATCACGGCGGCCGGCAGCGATTCCAGCACGCTGGCGAGATGCTTGCGTGCGTCCTGCGCCTCGATCTCGCGCCGCTTCATGTCGGAAATGTCGAACAGGAAGCCGGCTACATAATTGCGGCCGCTCGCCATGCCGATGCGGTTCTTCCTGACGATGCGCGAACGGTTGGCGCCGTCCGCCTCGAAGCTTTCTTCCACTTCGTACTGCCGCCCGCTGGCCAGCACGTCGCGTTCGCTGCTTTCAAACAGCGCGACTTCGGCCGGCCCGAGAAAATCGCCGCCCGCCTTGCCAAGCATGGCTCGCGGGGTCTGGCCGAACAACGACGCGAATGCTTCGTTGACGAAGACGAAGCGCAGATTGTCGTCCTTGACGAAGATCGGATCCTTGACGCCGTTGATCACCGCCTCCGCCAGCCGCGCCTTTTCCAACGCCTCGGCGAGTTCGGCCTCGCGGTCCTTCATGTCGGTGACATCGACATAGGAGATGAGGCGCTTGCCGGCGCCCAGCGGCGCCATCGACGAGATCAGCGTCCGGCCGTCATTGCGCGGGAATTGCCGCGATCCGGCCTTGCCGGCTCTGATTTCGGCCTCGCGCTCGGCAATGTGCCGCTGCCATGCCGCGTCTTCGGAACCATACGGGTCGATGTCGCGGCTGGCTTCCATAAGGTCGCGGAAGCTGCACCCGATCTCGGCGCGCCGGGCATCGATCTGCCAGAAATCGTAAAAGGCACGGTTGATGATTTCGGTGCGCATGTCGGCATCGACGACAAGGACGCCGATCGGCATCTGGTCGACCATGGTGCGCAGATCCGCGAAAGTCTCGGCGATCTTGGCATTGGCATTCTCGATCTCGGCGTCCCGGCGCTTGACCTCGGTGACCTCATAGTAGGTCAGCAGGCGTTTGCCTTCCGAAAGAGGCGTGACGGAGAACATCATGGTCCGCCCATCGGCGTGGACGAACTCCCGAGGCGCGACGGAACCGCCACGAATCTCCTCGATGCGCGTGGCGAGGTAGCGCTGCCATTGCGGCTCGTCGATGTCACCATAGATGCCGTTGCGGCGGTTGAGTTCCATCAACAGGCTGAACGGAGCGCCGACGCTGACGGTACCGTCCGGGATCCTGGAAAGGTCGCGATAGGCCTTGTTGACGATCAATGTGTCGAGGCGAGCATCGAGCAACACGACGCCCATATGCATGGCATCCATCGTCCGCTCGAGATCGGCAAGATGCTGGGCGGGCTCGCCCCCCGCCGCCGGCTCCATGTCCTCGAAGGCGCTGGCCAGTGCCGTGACGTTGCGACCGATGCCGCGATAGCCGGAGAATTTTCCTTCATCGTCGAACCGTGGGAAACCCGACGTCAGCACCCAGCGGCAGTCGGCACGACCACCCTTCAGCTCGTAGACGAAGTCGCGGAACGGCCGGCGTGCCTGCAGATCCTCCAGATGCGCCGACGCATCGCGTTTGCCCTTCAGGACCTGGCTGAGAAAATCGAAACGGAACCGGCCAAGCACGGCAGCGGGATCAATACCCGTCGCCGCCTGGTAACCTTGTGAAAGCCAGGAAAAGCGCAATTCTGCATCGGTTTCCCAAATCCAGTCCGAGCCCGCTTCAAGGAGCTGGCGAAACGCGTCGATGTCCTCACGGGACGATCCATCGCCGCCGTGCGCGGCCGCCTTGCCGGGTCCGCGCTTGCCGCGCGCGCCGATTGCTTCATCCGCTTCCGCCATGCTGTCCCCACCCCGAAAATCAAGGCCGAACCCTCCCTCCGCGGTTCGTCGGCGGAATGTGCCGCAGAAGCATTAACGATCCGCTAACCTTAATGACGCAACCGACCTATTCCTCCTGCGTTATTCCGCCCGGTTGTCGCATGGAGCAAGGCCGCGCTATAAGCAGGCCAGGGGTGTTGCTTATGTCTGGACGGATCGGGCCTTTTTTGCTGGGCGTGGCGTTGCTTTTCGGCAGCGGTTGTTCGCGCAGCTATGACGGCACGGTGATTATCCCGCGGCCGCTCGACGCCAGGCGCTTCTGGGACCGGCCGCCGCCCAATGTCGACTACCAGCCTCAGATCGACAACGGTGCCTTTCCCGGGCCGCCGCAGCCACTTGGACAAGTATCCGAGCGCAAGGCCGGGAAGCCTGCCGTACACAGGCGATATCGAACCAGGGTATCACAGCCCTCGGCACCGCCGTCGGCGCCCGAGAAACAATTGGCATGCAGGAATGTGAGCGCGCCCGGCCAAAGGGTTCGCATGGTCTGCGATTAGTTACACGCCTCTCGCCGGAGTTGCTCTCCAGGCCCCGCCACAAGCTTCTGGGGGAGACCTGTCCCTAAAGCGACGCCGCGCCTTTTCTCGGTTCCTTTGCCCCGAGCTTGTCGAGCGCCAGCCGGACCTGGCGCAGATCGTCCTGCCAGCCGTCATCGCCGCCCATCGGGCTCTCCGACGCCGCCCGCTGCAGCCCGCGCGCCTCGGATTCGATCTTGCGCAATTCGGCGATTTTCTGATCGGACGTCAGCGCGCTGTCTTCGACGATCTCCAGAACCCTCATTTCCCTGAACGTGGCCATGGCGTTTCTCCTGCCTGATGTCGACCACAACGTTGGCAGCACGCCCCTGTTCCAGTTGGATCGTGGCTCCAGCAGGCGGGCGGCAGGTTTCATCGAGACGCCGCTCGAAAACGCTTGCCATCATTCAGCCGGAAAGAAGGCTGGACCGACAACGCGGACCGTTCGCTTGTCGGCCTCGATCGCCTGCAGCTGGGCGGCACCAGAAACCTCGGTATCCGATTTTGGGATTGCCGCGACGTCGCCGAGGTCCGGCTTGGGCTGAGGCAAGGGGATGATGGCGTTGGTCATGTTCGTCGGCGTCACCGTCCTCGCCCTCAGTTCCGCAACCCGCTGGTAATAACGCTTGACCTCGCAGGCCTTGAAATCGGCGTCGTCACGGTAGCGGAAAGCGGTCGGCAGTTCGGTATACGGCTTGCGCGTATCGAGCGACACCATGCTGTCGGTTTCCTGGCTGATATCGCTCAGCGTGTAGAGATCGACCGCCGGATCGTCGCAGATGTATCGGCATTGATCGGCCATTTCCTTCAGATCGCCGCTGCCGGCGAATTGCGACTTCGGCGCGGGGAAGAAATATCCATCCGACAGGCGGACACAAAACAACATCGCATTGCCGCCCGATATTGCCCCGGCCGCCGATTGAGTCTTCGATGCCGGGCGCTCCTGCCTGGCCTGCGATGAACAGCCGAGGGCCGCGAACCGCGCCTGCAGGCCTGAATTGTCCCGCCCGGAATTGGACGCGGCCGCGATCTGGCGTTGCACCTCTGTCCGGTTTCGAGCCAAGTCGGCGCAAGCGTTGAAGAAGCCGCCCGCTGCGCTTTGCGCCGTGCATTTGCGTTGCCTCTCCAGGCCCTGGATTGCAGCAAGCTGGCGGCGAAGCTGAGCCTGTGCCGGACTGACGCCTCCTCCGCGGCCCGCGGAGAGCAATTGGCTTTTGATCGCACCGCAACTGTCCGCATAGGAAGAGGTCGTGCCGAACGCAGAGGCAGCCACCATCGCCAGCGCGATCATCATGAAGACATAGAAACGGGTCATCTGAACGCCATGATCCTTGTTGCCGATAGTCCGGAACCACGCTCTTTCGACTTGGGAAAAATACCACTAAATGAGCAGTACCTAATATTTTAAGACTATTGGCCGGAAAGACTTCTATCTAGTGTAATATAGTCCCGCCTGTAAATTCGATATTACATTTTTATTTCAAGATTGAGACGACCCGGAAAACAACTGAGATAGGCCCGCAGGCCAAGGCCGACGCATCGGGCCATGCGACAAATCCTGCCTTACCGGTGTCCGGCCTTGAAACCTTTGCCCGGCCTGCTGCGTTGAAGGGCAGAGGAGAACGCAGATGTCGATCCACTTCACGGTTTCGGAACTGACAAGAAACCTTTTTCACTCTCTAGGGCTGGATCACGAGCGGGCGCCACGGCCGCTCAATCCCGAGCAAAGCCTGTTGCTGGAGTGCTATCTGGCCGGGCAGATCCCGGAATCGGCCTGGAGCGACTATGTCTTCGAGGCGCCGGATCTGGCACGGCATGCCGCGGTACGGCGGCTCAGCCATTGATCGGCGGCGATCAGGAGGAAGACGCCCGACCCGGTTCTCCAGTTCACCCGAGCTGCAGCTACTCCATGCAGGCGTTTTGGGCATACCGCTACGGCTTGGGCGAAACGAATTGCTGCGTGAACACGTTGCCGGCAATTCCTTGAGACAGCTTCGGCGATAAACTCAGCGGCGTGCAACTGGTGACGGCGGCAACGGCCGCATCGATGAACGACTTGCGCGCCTTTTCGTCCCCCGCCACCTTGGCGGCGGTCGCCCGCGGCGGACCGATCAAGGTCCCGTCGCGCTTGAAACTGAAGCTCAGCGTCACGGAGGAATCTCCGGCACCGGCAGGTGGTGTCCAGCACGACTGGATCGCTGCCCCGACATCAGCCATGGTGTTGAGCGTTGCGGCAGCCGATGTGCACACGAAACCTGCCGACATCACAGCCGCAATCATCAGTTTGGCAACGCGTTTCATCGCAAACCTCATCGTCACGAACAGCGCGGCAACCCGTGCGGACTGCTGGGATCGATGGTAGAGCCGGCATGGACAATGGCAATATCCCTTGCCGAAAAGTTGTTCGAATGGGCCGACGGCAAAGCCGCCCTGGCGCCTGGCTGAGCCATATCCCGAAAAACAAAAAGGCCGGCATTGCGCCGACCTTTCCTTTCCGCCTCGATCATGCGCCAGTACATCCGTGGTCGCGGGTCGAAAGCGAATTGCCTCCAGTAGACAGCTTATTGGTAAACGAAACCTTAACGTGCCTGCTGTTCCATCGCGCCGTGCGGATAGCCGTGAAGGCCATCATCTTTTGCGACCGGACGGAGCCTAGGCGACGGCCCTGAACTCGGCTTCCGGCATCGTCCCAACGCCGGCACATTCCGGGCACGCCAAGGTCTTTCCGGGGCAACCACCTTGATGCGTCCCTTGCGGGCAGCAATATCCTCTCGACGCACGCCATCTGGAGCAATCGAAAACTTTGCCGCCGCCATGGCAGTGCGTGCATGTCACTTTCAAAACGGTCATTCCAAACTGTACCCGACCCAAAATCCGCGTCGCCGCGGAACCTATCCCCACAGCGCAAGTACCAGAGATCGCAGGGCTTTCAAGCGCCGCAGCCTGACTTAAATTGGGTAGATTCGAGAACAGAACGTCAGGGCTCTCGCAGGCATTGCGCGGTCCCGAGGCAAGCCCATACAAGCACTGGCCCGAAGGAGTCCGACTGCCTGGAGATCAACGACCGTCGATGTTTGGTACGCCCAAGGGGAATCGAACCCCTGTTCCCGCCGTGAGAGGGCGACAACTTGGACTTTCCTGCACACCTGCGCATGCTCTTACACGTTTGATTTGCAAGAGCAATGTGCGCTATTGTGTGTATGCGACCATCTGCATTTTAGCGGGTTCGTTGCAACGAAATCAGCAACGAAAACTCCCGGAGGCAGAATGGCGCAGCGCCGCAGCGTTCTTTCAAGTCGGACCAGTCGGGCGGCCCTTCCCTACTCGGACGCTCCCGAATGGGAGATCATCAATCCTGGCCTGCGGCTGGGGTATCGACGAGGCCGGGGAAGCTATGGCCGCGGCGGCGCATGGCTGGCTGCATCACGCTCGAGCGACGGGGCTCGCGTTCAGGCCAAGCTGGGGCGCGCCGACGACGTCGTAGCGGCCGACGGCTCAACCATCCTGTCGCATGAGCAGGCCAAAGAGGCGGCGCGCGCCTGGCTGAAGGTGCTGAAAGGTGGCAGCAACGCGCCCGCGGCGTTAACGGTCAACGACGCTCTCGACCGGTATTTTGAAGCGCGGAGCGCCGAAGGTATGAAGTCGATCGGCGATGCCAAGACCCGGGCCGCGTTCCACATTCGGCCAAAGCTGGGTTCGGCGAAGGTAGCCGACTTGACGATCGAAAAGGTGCGCGCCTGGCGGGATGGCATGGTGACAGCGCAGAAGCGGCTGCGGACAAAGAAATCCGCGAGCAAAGCGAACACGGTTACAGTCGATCTAACGGACCCCGAGATGATCCGGCGCCGGCGGGACACAGCAAACAGGACCCTCACTACCCTGAAGGCTGCTCTCAATTGGGCTTTTAACAATCGGCTCGTGACCGATGACACTGCGTGGCGTCTGGTGAAGCCTTACCGCGGCACGACGGCCGCGCGTGTCCGGTTTCTGTCGCCTGCCGAGCAGAAGGCGCTCATCGCCGCCAGCAACGGCGCCATTCGGGATCTCGTGTCTGCCGCTCTGGTGACCGGCGCGCGTTTCGGTGAACTGGCTCGGCTGCGTGTGTCGGACTACGACGTCGCGAACAAATCGGTTTTCGTCGCAGAGAGCAAGAGCGGCAAGCCGCGCCACATCCCGGTGCCTGCGGGCGGCGCTGAGCTATTCGAACGGCTCGCCAGCGACCGTCCTGGCACCGACGCACTGCTCCGGCAGGAAAGCGGCGCAGCATGGGCGCCGTCTACCTACAATCGACCGTGGAAGGTTCTGCTCGCCAAAGCGAGGCTCTCCGATGTCACGCTGCACGAAATCCGACACACCTACGCCAGCACGATGGTCCGCAACGGCGCACCGCTGATCGTCGTCGCCGAAGCGCTTGGCCACAGCGACACCAGAATGGCAGAGAAGCACTACGCGCATCTGGCGCCGTCTTATGTGGCAGACATCATAAGGCAGCTGGCACCTGATATCTGACGCTCTTATGCCGTTTCAGCGCCTTACAACAGTCCACCCCTGAAATTGTGGTATGTAGTCGGTGGCGCGCGACTTTACCTCGCCACCCTGAGTAATCCAAGTAAGTAATTCGCCCTGCGCCATCAGAGAAATCTTGTCGGTGGTCTTGATAACACCTGCCTCAAGTTCCGCCACGCGTCTAACCAAATTGTTGAATTCCTCCATTGTCGGAACGTCAACTCCACCTTGCTTATCTGAGGCATTAACGCTTATAGACATTGCTTCCTCCATTCGTATTACGTTTCCAGGATCTAATATACTGAACAAGAGGATTTAGGAAGCGAACCGCCAGACCTCTCGAAAAAGTGATCACTAATCGGAGCAAAAATATTCTTGACTGAAACGAGTTAAGTTTGCTGGAATCTTGCACTTCAGCATAGGCTTTCGCACGCCACACCGTCGCCGTCCCGATCCAGCCTCCCACCCCACGAGCAGTTCTGCAGGTACCATTGAGCTTCGTCGCAGGAACCAATTTGCTTGCACGTTCGCCGCGGCTCGCACGAATAGCCGCTCTGCGCGACGAGCTTGCGGTTGACGATGCCGAGCGGCTGGCGCGATGGCGCCGCGCCGTCGGCATGCACTGCGCGCCACTCCCAAGGCGCCTGAAACTTGCCGACCCACACACCTATCTTGGCCGCCTCGGCAGTCGCCTGTTGGGCGCTGTAGGCGCCATGGCTGTAGCGCGGCCAATCCAGAGCCTGGCCGTGCTCGACCATCCAGGCGGCGACGCTGACGTCATCAGCGCGCCGGCAGTCCCCAACGAAGCGGTGATAGCGGTCCCAATCGACGAACGTGCATTGCGCCGGCCTCGAGGCAGCCAGGAAGGTGTCGAGCGCTTCGGCCGATCGCCGGCCACACGGATATTCGAAACCCTTGGCGTCGTCGCAATATTGGTTGCTCTCCGGCGCGTCGATGCCGTTGAAGCGGATGCGCTGTCCGTGGATTTCGATTGTGTCGCCGTCAATCACTGAAGCGACACCCACGATCGGCGCCGGCTTCGGCCCCGTCAAGTTCGACAGGTTTAGCTCCGGCAAACGATCGCTGTGATGCATGAGCGTCTGCGCGGCCAGGGCGCCGGCCGCAGCGACAGTTACGAATACCAGCCGCTTCGGAATGCTCGCAAGCAAACGCGCCCGTCGCCGCTTGCGCCATTGATCAGACTGGTTGTCGTAGCGGGATTGGCCCACGTTCAGCTTCCGCCTATCTCGTCGACCTTGCTGTCGTAGTCACGCCCCACCAGAAGTAGAATGAAGCCGCCAAGGAAGGCGACGGCCGTCGCGCCGATAGCGATCAGGGGCCACATGCCCGGCTGGCCGAAATACCACCACCATGCCAAGCCGTTCAGGATTGGTGAAAGCACAAAAAGCCATGCGCCGTGGACGCCATCTGCGTTGAGGTGCGGGCGCGAGTAGATTTGATATCGGATGGCCAATCCCAATCCCTCTTGCTTAATTAGCGCCGCCGGGGCGGCTCTCGGCGGACCGCTTGCCGCAGTTCGAACCGTCCGAGGCAGTGCTGCTGTCCGTCGGGCAGTTGCCCTTGGAACCGGCCGCGACGGTGGCGGGCGGCCTGCTGCGATAGGCCGCTGCTATAGCTGCCGCTCGCTGGCCATCGCCTTCGATGTGGGTGTTCTGACTGTTTGGATTGAATGGGTCGACCGTCTGCATGAGCGCATTAGCGTGATTTGCGTCTCCAGCGGCCAAAGTGACACCATCGTAATGGTTTAAGTAATCGGCTGAACAACCTGACAGAAATACGGCAGGCAAGATCACTGCCTCGAGAAAAAAGCGCATCAACTATCCCCGATTATTGATGAGTATGCGCGCTTTCTAATTTCTTGTCGAATCTGGCTCCCCCAGGGAACATGAAGCGGGAGCTGGCTCCGCTTCGATACGGCTGTGACCCGGCACCTCATGCCACATGACCTGTCTTAGATCACGCGTGTCGACGCTCTGGCCACATTCAGCGCACGTATAGAAGTGATCGACGCCGTCGTTGGCGGGCTCGCCGCCATGCAACCTGCCAAGGATCGGCGGGCCAAGGTCCGACAACTCCGTCCATTCTGGGTCTGGGAGCTCGTCGGAGCCAGCCAAGCTGTACTCGTAAACGGCGGCCTGCGCCTCATCCACCACACGGAACCAGTGATCCTGTAGCGCCCTCGGCGAGACCCTTTTACCACCAGCCGCCGCTTCGGCGGCCTTCATGGGATCATCCGCCACGACTACGCCAAATGGCACAACCGTGTCGTCATCGATCTCTTCAACCTGGTACTTCGTCATCGTCGCCACTCCCGTGGGTGGCAACGTGGCGCACTCAGCTTTGTTGCATCGGGCATGCCGTTTGCAGTTTCGGAACTATTTTAGCCAAAGCTGATTGAATCGTCGTTCCACGAGTTCAGTGCATGCGTTTGAAGTTCATTCGGCCGATGGAGCCCGAACTGTACGACGACCCTCCCAAGGGTGATGAATGGATTCACGAGATCAAATTCGATGGCTACCGCACCCAGGTCATCAAGGATGAAGACGGCATCAGGTTCTACACCAAGCGCGGCTTTGACTGGACCGGCCGATATAGGTTCCTCGCCGAAGAAGCCGCCGGCATCGAGGCCGACACCTTCATCTTCGAAGGCGAGACCATCATGATCAATGATGCCGGCCTGTCGGACTTCCACGCCCTGCAAGCGGCGGTCAGTGGCCGCCGGCCGTCACCTGATCTGTACCTAGTCGCGTTCGATCTCCTCCATCTCAACGGCCACGACTTGCGCTCCATGCCCGTGGAAGATCGGCGCGAGATCCTGCATGGCGTGATCCTGGGAGGCGGACGCATCCAGTTCAGCGAGGCTATGCCTGGCACTGGCGACGCCGTCTTCCACCTCGTCGACAAGGCCAATCTCGAAGGGATGGTGTCGAAACAGGAAGGCAGCGTCTATCGCAGCGGGCCGACCAATCAGTGGCGCAAGATCAAGTGCTTTGAAGAGAAGGATATGGATATCATCGGCGTGAAGCGGGAACCGGGTAACGCCGCACAGGTGCTCATGGCGGACGCCGGCCGGTACAGGGGCGGCGCTTTCATCGCGTTCAAGGCCGACAAGCGAAAGGCCCTGTGGGACCGCGTGCAAGGCAAGGTCGGCGGGCCAGTGCCAAAGGGCCAGAAGAAGGACAAGGCCGAATGGCTGAAGCCCGGTCTGGTCGGCCGGGTCAGAACGCTGAAGGGCGAGGAGGATCTCCGCCACGCAAAGCTGGTGGACTTCTGGGAAGATAAACGAGGGAAAGGTGGCACAGTATAGGGTAGAGGTCATGGCCGGTTCATCGGTCGTGTCGACTGCTATGGTCATGGCATCGTTGCCATTCAAAGCGGCTGAGGTTCACCTTGGTCAGCCGGTCACTTTCAGGTGCGCGGAAAATGACTGGCTGCGCGTGACCGAGACGAAGGGAGAAAAGCGGACCTTCGCTTACGTTGTCCGGCCGCATGACCGTAAGGAGTGAGGATCAATGCCTGTCGCCAAGAAAGACCAGGAGCGCGCCAACTATGCCTGGATGTACGGCGTCCAGGCGCGCAAGGACGGCAAGGAGCGCGCCGTGCCCGAGTTTTGGCAGGAGCAGGCCGACGCGTGGCTTAAGGGGTTCGATGGAGAGCCTTTGGACGGAGCCGTTGCCCAGAAGCCTGTGAGCAATAGCATCGAGGCGGAGTTCGACGAAGTTGCCGTGAACAAGTCGGGAACCTAACGAGCCGTTCGAACTTATCGCGGCATGAGCACGCGTGCCATCGACTTTCTCTACAAATGGATGGACGAAAACATCCCTGAGGGAGCTTCCGCCGATCCGGGCCTGCTCACCGATCTTGCGGATCAAGCTATTGCCGACGCGATAAAGGCCGGCATCCCGCCCCGCGAGATCGACGAGGAGGTCGACAGCGTCTTCGCCGTTATGGCGGAGGCTGTCAGCAATCAAGAGGGCGGCGCGATAGAATAGCCGTCCCAATGTAGACTCTGGCCGGGCGCGTCCCTATCTTTTAGCGATGTGCGGACGTGTTTTTGTCAAGACCACAATCCCCGACATGGTTCGCCGCTTCGAGTTCGCTCATCCTGGCGAGGTCGAACGGCTGGGAAACAGCTTCCCACTTTGGAACGGCGCGCCGAGCCTGACCTATCCGATCATCGTCCGTGAGGAACTATCGACCAGCATGGCGGGCTTTGTCTCGGCGCGCTGGGGTCTGGTGCCGGGCTGGGCGCGGGATGGTGGCGGCCGGCCGCCGCCCGTCAACGCCCGCTGCGAGACCATCGCCAGCAATGGCATGTTCCGCAAGGCCTACGCGTCCCGCCGCTGCCTGGTGCCTGTCGACGGCTATTTTGAATGGCAGAAGCTCGACGCCTCGGGGAAGAAGAAGCAGCCCTACGCCATCGCCATGAAGGACGATCAGCCCTTCGCCATGGCAGGCATCTGGGAAGAGTATGCCGACAAAGTGACGGGCGAATTGATCCGGACATTCGCCATCGCAACTTGTGAGCCAAACTCCCTGATGGCGACAATCCACGACCGCATGCCGGTCATCCTGGCGCCGTCGGATTACATGCGCTGGCTTGGGCCTGAACCGGATCCTCGCGACCTGATGAAGCCGTTCCCCTCGGATCTGATGAAGATGTGGCCGATCGACAGTAAGGTCGGCTCGCCGCGGAACAACACTCCCGACATCATTGACGAGCTCGGCCGCGGGCCTACTGATCTGTTTGACGTTTGACGGCCGCATCACGCTTCGGAGCGTCGACCCTGTCGAGAAAGGTCTGAAGGGCCAGCATCATGGTTCTGGCGCCTTGCTTACTAAGGGCGAACTGGGTGACGCCGTCCTCCGTCAACAGCCCGACGATGCATCTGGTCGGTCTCGGCTCATCGCCATCCATGTCGATCGTGCAACCACGAACTGCCGGCAACATCTGGGTTTTTGGTCGCTTCGCCATCTTGCCTCACAAGTAACGCTCGCCGTCATCCCGGTGCTTGAAACAGAACCAGTGCGACTCCTGCCGAGCCCGAGCAAAGCCGAAGCCTCCGTGCTTCAAACAGCCTGCGTGCTCACACATGTGGCCCAGCACTCTGGCACGCTCTCGCGGCGCCGGCGTCATGCCGTCGGCAAGTTTGGCAGGCTCGTCACTCATGCATCATAGATTCCACAAGACGGCTTGACGGGCAAGGAATTTGTTCCTTATTCGTTCTCATGACGCGTGGTGGATAAGGGCCAGATGGCGGACACGGCCGAGGACAATTTCAGGATCGAGGTTTGGGACCGGGAGGAAAAGACCCATCTCGAAACAATATCTCGATCGCCGGACGCGATGGTCAGTCAGGCGGCTTGGCAGGCAGCGATCCGGCGCCGGCCAGGCATGCTGCTGATCCACTACAACAGCCGCCACGTCATGGAAAAAATCGTAACGCCTGGCGAAGTGAAAATCCCACCACAGACGATTATCGATGGCAGCATTCACGCGGGTCTGGACGTCTCGCTCGGGGATTTGCGCGAGTGGCACACGCTGCGGGCATGGTGCAAGAATTGCTCCCATCATGCCCCGGTAAAGGCGGCAGCGCTGATCCGCCGATATGGCAAGGACGCGCTATTCAGCACGGTTGAACGAGCGCTTGTCTGCACGAGTTGCAATCGTGGCGGGCCAGTGCGGCTGGAGATTCACAAGTTGCCACGGAACTAGGCTCACGCGTGGCCTCGTCGATGCAGACGATGTGTTCGTCGCACGGCGCGGTGTTCTGCTCGCCGGCGTAGAGAAAAACCGTGTGACCGCAGCCTTTCATCATCCCGCAGAAATTGGCGATTTTGTTGGTGAAGGCGCAGGAACTGAAGGCGTCGGTGACGTGAGTGTGTCGGGCGCCGTTATAAAACTACGCTTCGGCTCCAGCGTTTTCTCATCGCATCCGGGTCCAAGCCAGCCATTAAGACCGCATGGCGAGTGGTTCGGGCTTGGCGGCGGCTGCGGCGCTGACCTTACAACATTTCAACGGTCAATTGACCATCGCCAGCAAGAACGTCGGAATTGCTCCCCTGCGAGTTGCCTTGCAGATTGATGGTCAGCGTGCCGCTCGCGGTCACCGAAATGACGCCCGATACGATGTGGGAAACGTTGCCGCTGATAGCCTGCTGTGCCCTTTGAATGAGACTCGCTCGGCTGTCGTTGAAAACAGCGGTGGCCGTGCCTGATTTGGTGAGAATAGTCAGGAAATCGCCAGCCGTCGCACCCTTGCTGGTGTTGATCATGCCATGAACAAGGAAGCGCTCACCCTTATTGACGTTGAGCGATCCCGAGGTTGCGACCGTCGTGTTGCCGCTCGTTACTGTCACTGCGCCGTTGGTCGCGGAAACGACTTTTCTGTTCCCTCCCAAACGTGAATTCACCCCGGATGACGTGTCTAGATAGGGCGCAATAGTTGCGCCTGTATAGACTCCATAGGTGCGGATGTCTCGGGTCTCGCCGCCTGTGCTCGTCCCTGAAATTGCCACGGTGCGAGAGGGGCGTTCCTGCTCGGGGCCTTCGATCTTGAAGTAGTTCGAACTAATTATCTGGATACCATCCCACTCGCCATTTGTGGCCTTGTCGGTGCCCTGGTTCATCAATCTTACGTTCGGCCCGATGGTTGAAAAATCGCAAGTGTCGAGCTTTATGGCAATGGTGTCCGTGTTCGTAAGCTGGATCTTGTAGATCAGCATGTCGGCTATGACGGACTGCGGCGAATTCTTCAGGTCAATGCCGAACTCAAAACAGTTGATATGGCCACCGCGCACCTGAACCAAAGGCCGCGTTGTTGTGTGTCGCGTGCTGACGCCGGTGATCACACCGACCAATTCAGGGCGATCAATCTTTATGCCTTCCGACCCCTCGCCGTCGCCATAAATGCCAACCTGGCAGCTGTAGATACGAGGGCATTCGATATTGAGGTCGGACGGGAATGCGCCAGAGGTGTTGGTCAGGTATAGCCCGTAGCGCATCAAATTGAAGCTGCGCTTGTCGGTGAACCCCAAGTCGCGGCGCCCATTGATACAGGGGCGGATGATGCTCAGGTTGTGAACATCGGTAGCCTTGATGCCGTCCTGCCAGCCTGCCGAGAGCGTTTCTCCCCGAATGTCGAGGTCTTTCAGCAGACAACGAGGCTGGTTGCGGTTGTTCACGCTATCGGTGTTCGAATATGTGACCTTGAGCCCGGCGCCGGTTTCCTGGCCGAGCGTCGTGATGGTCAGGCTCAGGATGTGGGTCGCGTGTTCAAAATTGTCCTGTGTGATTACAAGCCCGTCTGTCGCACTGGTCCCGAAGACGATCCGGCTTGCCCCGAAAGCGCCCGACATCACGAAATCAAGATTCGAAACGGAAAGCGTCGCATTGCAATAGAAGCCGGGGCCGTCAGAGATGACCATCGGCAGGCCGGTCAGCTTGGCCACGTCCAACATCTTTTGCAATGCCGTGGCGTTGTTGGTGCTGGTGCCGGCCGTGCCCGTCCAGTCGGAAATCGCCTGGAACATTTCCGGGGTGTGAAACGCGGTCGACCTGACCCACGCGCCTACTGTCGACGCAATCGCCGTCGCCTTGACGACATACCCTTCCTGGGTATCGGCGGTGACGAGGGCCGAATAGTTACCGGCCAGAAACCGCCAGATCGAGCCGTCGAAAAGCGCGGTCGTGTCCTTAGTGGTGTCGAGCGCCTTCAGCGCCGCGCGAGTGGCGACGTAGACCGGCGCCGCAAGCGCAAGCCGGGCGCTATCGACGGCCAACGCCACATAGGCCGTATTCCCCGCGTCGCGCTGCAGGAACGTGGACGCAGCCGGCGTCGGGAAGCCGCTCGGCACCGGACCGGTCGCTCCGGTTGGTCCCGTAACGCCTGTCACCCCGGTAATACCGGTCGCACCGGTCAACCCCGTGACACCGGTAGGCCCGGTCGGGCCGGTGACACCGGTCGGTCCCGTCGCCCCGACGGCGCCGTTGCTGCCGTTCGTTCCCGCCGGGCCGGTTGCGCCCGTCGCTCCGACCGCGCCCGCGGCGCCAGACGGCCCTGTGGCACCGGTCAGGCCCGTCGGGCCGGTCGCACCGACGCCAGCCGGTCCGGTAGGCCCTGTCGGGCCGGTAGCACCCTCGCCGGTGATCAGCGCCAGCGTCGCCGGCGTGAGACTGTCCGGCGTGACGCTCTGGTTCTGCAGCTTGCCATCGGACCGCCGAACGTCGGCCAGTGCGTCGATCGTGTCGCCGGCGGCCCGAGTAAGCTCGGCAAGGTCCGCCTGCAATTGAGTTCCGGGAAATGGGTTTTGCTGCTGTTCCTGTTGGAATGCTACGTATGAATAGGTGAGCTTGGGTTTCGTCGGAGAGGCCATTCGGATGCACCAGAACGTCGCTTCCAGATAGCACCGCGGCGCTCGAGCCAGGCTCCGCGCGACACGTTTTGAGATGCTGGTTGGAAGTCGGTTGACGTTGGCTCCGGCGATCCCGAAGCGGTTGGTGCAGATACCCGAGTTCTGCGCGGTTCCGGCAAATCGACAATATCACGGAGCCGATGAAAATGGAACCTAGACGCTCTACTTTGCCGGGCCAGAGTGACAATCACCAGTTTACTGATCTTGTCGTCTTGTAAGCCTGGGTTGAATATGCATTATCGCCCTCATGCCTTGGGGAGGGGCTTGGGGGATGAACAGTTTTCAATGCGCAGCGCTCAGCGCTGCCATGTTGCTTTGCGGGTGCGCCACACCGCCTGAAAAAATTACCGCGAGCTATGTTTCGCCGATTTTATACCAAAATCTGACGTGCGAGCAGCTGGCTCTGGAAGCCACGAACATATCAAGGCGAGCCGCCGAGGCTGCAGGCGTCCAGAACAAAAAGGCGGGCCAAGACGCAGCCGTTGTTGCCGTTGGCGTCATCATCTTTTGGCCGGCGCTATTCTTCGCGAATGGTGATGGAGCCTCCGCAGCGGAAGTCGCTCGGCTGAAGGGCGAGATGCAGGCGATCGAAGATGCATCGACCGTGAAGAAGTGCGGGATCGTGTTCCAGAAGCCTACACCACCCGCTCCGAAACCACGCAACTACCCTTGATTGTGGATGGACGACCCGAACGCAGTTGGCCTTACCGGTTGGTCTGCGGACCGAACATCGTCCCTCCTGCTTCCGCCGCGGTGCGGCCCAGCGCTTCGCCGATCCCGATCCTGGCGCCGCGGTTGTTCGCGTTTCGGATAAGCTCGACCGCCTGCGGGTCGATGAACATGTCGGCCAAGGCTTGAGGTTGCTGCGCCGCCGGCGAGCTTGAACTCTTCGGTGCTGCCGATATTGTGGCCGATTTAGATAATCGGGGGTGGGGCGTGGGTGAATTTATCGGTTCTGTTTTGCCACTCTCCGTGTTTTTTGGCGGAGCTCAGGCTGTGAACGTCTACGAGTTCGGGGGTCGGTACACGCTCGCCGCAGTCTTCGTCGCGACATGCTTCTACGCGCTCTACCGCAGCATGGTTCACATGCAGATCCAGCTTCACGAGGCCAACAAACGTCTTTGGTATCTGGCGAACCCTGGCCGACCTAGCGAAGACAATCCGTACCAGTAAGGGCGCGGCGGGGTGCTTCACGATCGAACCCTATTCCCCCGTGACCGCAGGAATAGCTCCCTGGCGCGCCAGGACCGCAAGTACAGCGTTCGTTACCGGGTCAGTCGATCCTGCGGCCACTTGGTTGCCGACATACGCCTGACCGGGCCCCGACATCAGAACGCGACCAGCGACACGCGGCACAGCCATGCCGGCAATAGCACCGGGAATGCCGGCGACGACACCGCCGATGCCGGCGGACAACGGTATGCCGACGTTGCGGATTGCCGCGCGCGCAGCGGTACCGGAGTTCGGCAGCTTGCTCATGACGGCTTGCCCGGCTTTCGCCAGATCGGTGAAATCACTTCCTCCGGTGGAGAAACCTTCCCGGTTGCCTGATGCTGCGGCCATGCGCAATTGCGGAGGCGAGATGATCCCGAGGCCAGCGTCTCCGCCCCCACCAACGGATGCACGCTGCAGCACCTTCATGTTGCCGTACTGACCCCGGAGTTCACCCCAGCGCGCGGCGTCGGCCGGACTGATCGACCGGTCCATAGCGCCGTCGAGTGCATCGCGAAGGCCACGAAAGGCCGCGGCCAGGGTCTGATTGCCCGTAGAATTGGAGGCTCGCGACAGATCGGAGCGGATCGTCTGGTATTCCGCGCCCGGCAACTTGCCGCCGTTCGCCTGAAGGCGCTGGACGATGTCGTCGGCCAGTCCGTTGATGATTGGCTTCTGTTGCGCCTCGAGCAACTTGTCGTAGCGGTTGAGCGTGGTGCCGATATCGTTGCCTAGCTGCGGGTCCGCCGTGAGCGTGTTCCGCTGCGAGATCGATTCGAATTCCTGGCCGAGTGTATCCCGCAAAGCGGCCATGTTGTCGGGCGTAGCCCTGCCGGATCCGCCGGCCTTGCGCATAGCCGCGTCGGTGAAAGCTTCGCCCTGCTTTTCGGCCATGTTCGCGGCTTTCGATCCGCCCAGCTCGCTTTCGGCGTAGCGAAGCGCGTTGCTGCCAGTGCGCTGGCCGGCCGTGACAGGAACGCCTTCGCGGGCGAGCACGTCGACTGCGGCTTCACGTTCGGGCGTCGACGCGAACGGACTGATGATCTTGCGGGCTACGCTGCCGAGTGCGGACGTCACGTAGGGCGCCGCGCCGCCGACGGCTGCGCCGATCGTGCCGCCAGTCAGCAAACCACGTAGCCGGCCCATGAAATCGCCGTCCGCTGAGCCGGCCCCGTGCGCACCGCCATAGATCGCACCGTCAGCCGCGCCGCCGAGTGCAATTCTGCCGAGCGTGCCGCCCGCACGGGCCGCATTCAAGCCGAAACCGGCGCCGCCAGTCACGGCCGCCTGGGCCAAACCGCCGCCGGCCTCGCCGGCGAGATAAGACTTTGGGTTGTCGGTTTGCGCCTTGGCGGCATCGCCGCGCATCTCCGACAGCACCTGATCGCGTGGAATGCCCGAAAACGTGCTGGCGAGATAGGACGCCAGTTCGTCACCGAAGCCGAACGTCGTCGCATCGGCGGCACCCATCGCTGCTGAACCGGCCTTGCCATATTGCTGGGCCTCGCCCGTTTTCGGGTCGTAGCCTTCCACGCCGGGCGGGACGTACGTCGGAACGCCTTCCGGTTGGCTGACGCCCTGTGGCGCTTGCGGCTGCGAAACGATGCTGAAGCCTGGCGGCAGATCATCAGCGGGTGGTTGCGCCACTTGCGCGCCATAATGCTGGTCTTGGGCCTTATGGAGCGTTTCGGCGTACATGTCCGCATGGGCTGGCGTGTCGAACTTGCCAAGGTTCTGCCCGGTGCTGCCGTACAGGTCCGCAGCGGCGCCGTCGCTCATGATCTTGCCGTCAGGCGACACGGTCGGCACCAGGATCTCGCGACCGCCGTCATCGCCGAACGACATCGATCGCACGGTGCTGTAGGAGCCATCGGCGTTTTTGACGATCGGGCGTGCGTTCAGATCGATGTTGCCCTGTTCCAGCATACCGGGAAACGGCCCCATGGGGCTGGCCGGCGGAACGCTGCCGGGCTGGGAAACGATGCGGAAACCGGGCGGGAGGTCATCAGCCATTACATCGGCTCCCATTTGCCGCCGCGACGCACCATCTTGTCGCCGGCTGAATTCTGAATGATCGTGCCGTCAGCAGTGCCAGGCAGGCCGGATCGTTGGGCTGGTGCGGGACCACCGACTAGCGCGCCCGTTTTGAGATCGTAGCGCTGGCCGTTGCCGGGGCCATCGATGATGTCGCGATAGATGTTCGACACGCGTTTCAAATTGTACTGAAGCTGTTCGGTGTTCTGCGACGTGTTCAGGTTGCCGATGGCCGCCTGCAGCATATGGTTTTCTGCGTCGGAAACAGCACCAAGGGCGCCGCCCGTCGGGGACGCTTCGCGCATCGCCTGCAGTTTGTCGAAGCCGGCATTAGCCTTGACGGTGTCGATCAAGGCGCTCGTGTTGAACGCCGGGGTTCCTGGCACGGCACCTGTGACCGCGGCGCCCACACCCGTGTTCAGCATCGGGCTTGCATCGATATTCGCCAGCGCGCGATCGATGTCATCGACGACGATGTCGGCCGACGCATTGCGCGTCTGGCTCTTGGCGGCGACCTGCGCGGCGCTGTCGGCATCAGCCTTCGCGGCGGGTCCGCCCGGAATCGGCTTCATGCCGGTGACGTTGCCCTGACCGTCGCGAATAACTTGCATCCCGGCCGGGATGGTGCCGATGTCGTTGTTGCCGCCGACGTTGATCGTTTGGCCCTTTGCAATGACGGGCTCCTGGCCGATCGCATCGAGCCGGGTTGCGATACGCGGGCCATTCGGCGTAACGACGTTCTCGACCGGCGTGTTGCCGAAGGCCGCAGCCTCCTGCGCACTTTGCGGCATCTGGCCGAGAATGGCCGCTTTCAACTGATCGTCGGTCAGCGGCTTCACGCGACCCTGATCTGCCGGCAGTTCGCGGGTAACGCCGAAGCGGCCTGCGACGTCCTGCGGAATTGCGGGACGGATTTCACCTTCGCCCACCGGCTTGTAAAAGTCCGCAAGGCCGCCAAGCTGGCCGACCTCGAGCGCACGGGCATTGTCGTCGGCGTTGTTGGCGCGCGACGTTGCCGCCGTGATATCGTCGCCGCGGCGCTTCGTGGCATCGTTCTGGTTTTGCGCGAAGAAGCTTTGGGTCGGGTTGATCCCGCCGGTAGCCAGCATGTAGCTATCCGCTCGCCGTTGATAGTCGGGCGCGGCCTGGTTCGCCGGATTGGTGATGTAGTCGAACTGCTGGGCAAGCTGACTTGCAACCTGCTTTTTTGCATTGGCTTCGGCCCAGCCGGCAGCGTCCGCGCCGCTCGGCGGCTCGAACAGCGAAGCGAGGTTCGACGCCGCTTGAGCAAACTGCGGATTGTTGAAAAATTGCGAAGATCGTATGGGCACTTAGTGTCTCCACTCGGTAACGGGGCGGGCTGTGGGGTTCCAACGATCGTCAAGAATGTCGATAAACAAAGGATCGCCTCGCAGCCGGATTTGGTTTTGGTGGAATAACAAGGCGAGCTCTGCCGCGAACATATTGGCGAAGTCCATTCGGTTGGCCCGATCGTCTCCGGGCGAGGCCGACAGCAGATACGTTGCGCATCCCAAGGCGTAATCGATATGCCCGGACGGGATGATGCCAGCCGCCATTTGCTGGATGTGAGGGGCGGCTGACCTCATTGCGGCCTGCAATGCAGGGGCCACGTCCTTTGCAACCGTCGGCAAGTCGGGGTGCCAAGTCGCGGCGTGGATGAGAGAACGCAACGCCAACACTCCACACGCAAGTGCGAGGTTGGGTTCAGCGGCGCGATTGAACAGCGCTAGCGCATGCTGGAGGCTGTCGCGGGCGATCTGGTCTTGTTGATTAGGTAGCGGCTCGGAAGGCTGCATCGCGTAATCCTCGAAACTTCCACGCCAGGCGAAGCAAAACTTCGCATCAGGATTTCGGCTGTGGAGAGGTTCCGTTGACGTTTTGCAGGCTCCGCCTGCGGCGATGCGAACTGCCCGAGTTTCCGCGTGTTTTCCGGCGGCTCTCAATTTACCCGATTTCGGCAGCGATGGCCAGCCCATCCGGTGCTTTTTGGAACGCTTGCTACGGACTGACAGGATGTCCAAAAGTTCGGGAAAATCGCAAATTTCTGCTGGGTGTCGCCGGCGTTCTGGCCCTGGCGAAGCGACTAATGCCAGGGGTATGGCACCCGGGCGGCCGGCCCGATGGTCGACCCTCGCTGTGGGCAGCGATCGATGCGCACAGTCGGCCCCATGTACATTAACGTACACTTTCTGGACGACGGGCCGTTGACTGTACACTTCGCGTACACTAATGGTGTGGACACGATAGTTAAAGACGAAAGGGTACGGAAGTGGATGGCAAGGTGATTGGATACGCGCGGGTGAGCTCGACAGGGCAGGACTATGACACCCAGGTCGAGCGGCTGAAGGCCGCCGGCGCCACCAAGGTGTTCAATGAGAAGCAGTCCGGTCTAGATCGTGAGCGGCCCGAACTGGCGAAGTGCCTGGACTACGTCCGCGAGGGAGATACGCTGGTGGTGACCAAGCTAGACCGGCTGGCGAGATCGGCGGGACACCTCCACGAGATCGTCGAAGGGTTGAACGCCAAAGGTGTCGGCTTCAGGGTGGTGGACGACGCTTCGCTTGATACAACCACGCGAACGGGAAAGCTGGTGTTCGGCATCCTCGCCAGCATTGCAGAATTTGAGACGGCGCTGCGCAAAGAGCGGCAATTGGAAGGCATCGCCAGGGCAAAGGCTGAAGGCAGGACCGGCGGCCGACCGGCTCTGGTAACCCCCGAAGTCAAGGCCGAGATCGCCAGGTTGAGCGCTGACGGGATGAGCATTCGGAAGGTTGCTGCTCAGGTCGGCTTTAGCAAGGCGACCGTCCAGAAGGCCTTAGCCGCCGCCACTGCCGGCAAAACCTGAAAGTCCGTAGCGAGGATAAACGAAAAAGGGCGCCGCGTTGGCGCCCTTTTCTTCGGATTGTGCGATTTCGCGAAGCTCGCTTTTAGCCGGCCGCGTGCCGACCCTCATTCCATTCGTCGCACATCGCTCTCATCCGTTCGGCCAATGCGATCGGCACGAGGCCGTCGACTGTCACGCGGCCTATCTCACGGGTGTAATTGCGCATGACGGGATCATCCCATTCGAGAATTTCGAACGATGCTTCGTCGCTGATGATCGGCTGTTTGGTGGTGAAGGAGATTACGTTCGTCACGGTGCATTACCTCGCTAAAGGGTTGAATCCAGGGGTTAGCGAACCGCACGACGGTTCCGCGCGGTTTTAGGCGATGCCTTGGACATGCCGCGCGGCCCCTGGACCAACTATCAGCGGGTTGAAGCCTGTCGGATGCTTCCCAACCGCGTGCGTGGGTCGCTAAACCCATACACAATAAAGCGCAATCCGAAACTATAATCAAGGTTAATCAGGAAAAATGTTTCATGAATTCTTGTGTTGATCAGTGTAGAACTGCTCAACATACAATCGACATACAATCAACGGCAAATTCATACTTCGACTACTTCTTGACAAACCGCGAGCCACGCAACACACTTTACTCGTCATGGTGCCGAAAGGCTGAACAATGAAGACTGATGCCTCCACACTCCTGACCCAGGAAGAGGTCGCCGAGCGACTGCGCTGCTCCGTAGCGAAGGTGAAGCGGCTGCGGTTCACCGGGCAACTGGCCTACCTCCCCGGCCGGCCCGTGCTGATCGAAGCAGCCGATCTGGAAAAATACCTGGAAGGCATAAAGCGCCAGGCGAAACCGATCGCTACGAAGCCGGAAAAGAGTGCGAAGCCAGCGCTCGAGGATCCTGCCGTACTCGCGAGACGTATCTTCATGGCTCGCCAGAATTCGCAGTTCGAAAGAGAACGGCGAGCGAAGGAAAAAGGAAAATAGCAATGCACCGCCACAGGTATGCCTTGGACCAACTCGGTGCGGCAAAATGGTCTTGGCTGGACGCCAATCAAGTTCCGGAAGCCGATGCGGCCATGCTTTTAATGCAGACAGTGGTCCCGCTGGACGAGCTATCCGACTGGCACGCATGGTGCCGGACACTTAGATCGGCGCATGCGGGCGAGCCTGGCATGAACTTTGTTGAAATCTGGAGCGTGCCGGTTCTCAGTAGGGGCCGATACTCATCGCGACTCCAAGTCCTGCACGTGCAATTGCCTGCCTCGCTGGGCTTAGAGGCTATCAACGCGCATCGTCGAAAACGGGGGTTGCCCGAAGTCGACCCGAATGCCGCCTAGCGGCCCCGAGGCCTAATCGAACGCACTTTCCCTGTTGTCCGCTTCAGCTTCCGCAGGATTCACAACCTCGCGAGCGGCGCGCTTAAGCCGATCAATCTCCGCCTGTAGCTCGTCGCCGGTCATCTCGCTCGGGTCCTTGGCTTTCTTGCCGCCCGAAGACTTGTCGACCAGCACCCCATTTGCGCGAAGCAATGCGACGCCGGCGGTCGCTACCGCTGGCGGTGGCGACTTCTCATCCTTGCAAACGCGAATCAGGCCATTAACTGCCGCCTCTAGCCCTTCGGTTCGCAGTCTGAGATCGACGCGTTCGAACAGTTGCTCCGGCGTTTCTGTCTTCGTGCTCATCCAAATGCTCCTGGATCGGGGTTTTCATTTTCGGCAGTAACGCGGGCCAGATCCGCTTTGCGGTCCGCGATTAGCCTCTCCAGCTCGATGACTTCGGCGCTCGGCGCCGGCCGCGGCCGGCTGACCAGATCGCGGAGATCTGCGGCGCTTTTCCGATCGGCTCGTTTCCGCTGGCGAGCAGCGGCCGGACCGGGCTGGTGGGTTTTCTGCCAGGCATCGTATCGCTGGCGTTGCTCCGGGCTCATCGCGGCTACTCGCTTTGCTCGCTTCGCGGCCGCGCGATCGAGCGCCTTCAGCTTGCGGTCAAGTTTCGCCATTGCGTTCGGTGCGTCTCGATTCGGCCATACGGGCTTATGATACCCGTTGCCGGATGGCACCCGCCCGCCATGCAAATAGCAACGGCCGTTTTCCATTCCGATTTGCCTGCAGGGTTGCCCGTCGCTCTTCTTTCTCGCCCCACACTTGGGAGCAAGGTGCCGCTTCGCGTTCCACGCGCGGATTGCTGCGCGGCCGACGGCAATCTGCGCCAGGCTGCCGCGCCACCCGCCCGGCTTGTGCGTGCCGACGCGTCTCACGGCAACGTCCACAATACGCGCCGGTGAGTTATCGCCGAGCCGATATCCACCTTCGCACTTCCACCTTGCTTGTGCGTTCCCAAACCGGGCGTGGGGAGGCGCTTGCGCAAAGCGCGCTCTCCCCCGTAGGGGGTAAGTTTGCGCAGCAAGTTTGCGCACTTTGCGCAGCCTTGGCCGGCAAGGGCTTTGCGGCAGTTTGCAGCAGTTTGCGCAAAATAAGTCTGCGGCAGCTTGCGCATCAACAAAATCAATGGCTTAGATGGGTAGTTTGCGGCAGGCCACGGGAGGTTTGCTGCAGGAAGGTGATATTTGCGCAAGGTCCTAAATCCTGTTCTCAATCGAATGCGGCGTCAGTTTTGGGCGAGCTAGCGGACATTTTGTCCGGAACGAGAACGTAGCCTTTGACCGCCCGGCGCGAGCCGTCGCGCCCGATCTCTTCGTGCCGGATGGTCCCGTTCTGCTCCATCCGGCCGATCGCGGCTTCCACCTCGGATACGCTGAACGCCTGGAGCACATCGGGAGAGCGGCGCTTGAGAACCTTCGGCGCATAGTTCGCGCTGGTCCGCCCCGTCGCAAGTGCAACTCCTGCGCACTCGTTTATGGCCGCGGCGACGGCCGCCTCTACAGCATCAGCCAGGTCGGGAACGGCCGATGCCGGAAAACCAGCCGGTCGATCGGCGGTCGACATTCCAGCCACCACGTCGAACGCTCCCCGGTCCCACCTGATTTTAAGGACCGATCCCTTGGGGCCGTAGTTGAGCTTCATTGTTTCAAGTTCGCGGATCTTGCCGCGCTCGGTCTTATCCGGGTACCTCAGATAGAGCCGCGACCGGACGGCGTTGCTCCACTGCGTCGAGCCCGACGTGCCTGTGCCGCTGGTCTTTCCCGAGACTGAAGGGTGGCCAAGTGCAATCACGCTACCGCCGATCTCGCTGGCGAGACGCCCCAGGCAGGTTTTGACGAACGAATTGACTTGGGCTCGGGCAATCTCGTCACCGACGTAGACATCTGACAGCGTGTCGACGATCACGACGTCGGCGCCCCAAGCGACCGCGTCGTCGCGCAGCCGATGCCAAGCCGGCGTGAGCTTTGTTGTTCCCATCGCCTTGTCCCATACGCCCAGGGCATTGTCGTCGTGCTTGCGCGAGGAGATCCGCAGGTTTGCCAGATCGGAATAGTCGACGTGCAGCATTCCGTTGATGTCGGCCTGGCGTCGATGAAGCTCGTCTTCGGAATCCTCACAGAAGAATGCCATCACTCGAGCCGGACGCGTTTCCTGGCCAAGGAAGGATTTTCCTGTGGCAGCACACGTCGCGTACTGGTGTATCAGCAGAGTTTTGCCAACGCCGCCGTCGCCATAAAGCAATGTGGTTTCGTGCCGTGGGATCCAGCCCTCCACCTCCCATTCACGTGCTCGGATCGGCTTGCCGGTCCAACTCGCGGGATCGATCCAGGAAATTGAGCCAGGTGTGGGCGCCTCGAGCCGAATGGGTGATGTTGCTACCGCCGCCTGCCTCTCGTCGGCAAGCTTGCACAGGTCCACCGCGCCGGATTGATGCGCATCTTCGATCCGGCTGAATCTCTCTGGTTCCACGGCGCGGATGGCCACCAGGAAATCCGCGTTCTTTACCAGCCTGTCCGCCTGCCAGGATTCCGGCCGATCGCCCTCGACGTGATCGAAAAAGCGCGCTGCCTCCAGCGCCTCCCACACCAGCCCGACGCTGCGGCCGATCGCGGGCAGTGACGTGGCCCAAGTTGCGCCACGCTCGAAAGCCGGCAATGGGTTGCCGGCCAGTCTCCGGCAGAGCCAGGTCAGCGCCTCGGCTTCAGAGGGGCGCCGGATCGATGCATCCAGTTCTCCAACGGGCGCGAAGGGTCGTCCGCCACGAGAGCCGTAAAGCGGGCTGCCTCCGTACGTGATGTCGCCATCAGCATCGATAGAGCCAAACTCGACGACGAGCGAGGCGGGGGTGTGCGTCCATTCCGCCCCATAGTCCTCTATTCCGTCCGCAAAAATAGCCAGGTCTTCCTCAAGATCGCGGTCGAGCTCGGCAGACGTTACGCGCCACTCGTGATCGGAACTCGGCCTGCAAGGCACGATCTGCGGCGCCCACTCCGCGCGCCGTGCCATCACGGCGCGGAGCACAGCAACCGCCGGTGAATACGGAGGCTTGAGTTCCTTGCCGGAGCCAGCCTTTGACGAGGCCAACCGGAAGCCCATCGAGGCCGCCTTTTCGGCAATCGCCGGTACCAGCGCATCGAGCCTGCCGCTTTCCAAGATGGGCAGCGCGTCAAACGGAATATCTGGCAATGAGGATCGCACGCGGGAGCCGGATACGTGCACACCCGAAACGACGATCTGCTGCCCCGTTGCCAGGAACTCGACGGCATGTTGTCGGCCGCTCGCGACGTCGACCAGGTGAAGGCGGCGTTTCCCCAACGTCGTGGCGAGCCGCATAAGGACCATGCAGCTGGTGGAGTTTTCGCGCCAACGCATCGGGAGTTGATCAACGGGTCGGTCTAGCGCGTCAGCGGTCAGGCGTTTGATCGCATCCACCAAGGAACGAGCGCGCTCGGCTTCCGCACCTGTTTCGGAGCGGTCAATTTTGATGTCGATGTCGAGCGCACCGACACCGCCCGTGGTCAGGCAGATGCCGGCATCCGGCCAATTTCGCCAAGTAGCCACGTCTGCGGCTGTCGGCGTCCGGTTCCGCCAATCGGCCATGGCTCTCCATTTGTCGCCCACAAGCTCGCCTGGCACCTTCCCGTCAGACGTTTTTTCGACAACCGTCTTGGTCGCCTTGTCCCATGTCGTGAATCTGACGCCAGGCGGTAAGCACGGCCGCAGGAGCGGCAGATAGCCGCCGGCTGTCAACCGATCGATCTCGGCCGAGAAGGGAGAGCGGTGTGCGGCTGCAGGGGCGATTTCCGCTGCTTCTATCGGGCCGAAAGGCGGCCGGTCCGAAGGCTTAATTGAAGCCAGAAATTGCTGAAACTTGTCAGCGTGCGCATGTGGTGCTATGTTACCGCTTGTCATTATTTCGACCTTCTCGCCGGCGAGCGTTTCCAGACGCTGCCGGCGTTTCTGTTTTCGATTCCCCCAGGTCGATTGGTCGTCAGGTATATGGGCCGCACTAAACGGCCGGTTCGCCCGCCTTCGGCGTGAACCAATGGTATCCGTCCATCATGAGTCTGAAATCAGCGGATTCACGGAGCGCCTCGAGCGCTGCGCGAACGTTTGGCCCGGTGTTGGCGCGCTTCTCAGGCGGCAGATTCAGCGCGATCTCGAAAAACATGTCGCCCGGCTGGCCCTGTTCGTTGGCGCCACGTGCGACGAGCCACTGCATTCCAGGCGTCATTCCGTCGCCTGGCCGTAGGTCCGCCACCGTCGCAGGGCGCAGATCGCAGAAGACCCAAGGGCGATCGGTACGGACCATCCGCCCGCAGCCCGTGCTACGGCGCTCACGGCGAGACACTGACGCGAGGGTCAAAGGGCGCCAACGCAGCGGTCGAGAAAAGCGTCGGCGTCAACACGACGCACTAAGGTCCGGCCGCGAACTTTCGCGGGCACGATGTCGCCATCCTTGAAAAGCTTATAAACCGTGGAGCGGCAGACCCGCAGGTAATCCGCCGTCTCGTCGACTGTAAGGGCCGCAGACTGTGCGGTAGATGCTCTCGGCTTCTGCTTGTGCACGGATAACGCCTCCAGTTCGTCAATAAGACTAGGTGACCGTCACTATACAGCAGCAGTTTTTACTTTCAACACGGCCTAATTTGTATGTCGGAGAAACTTGATATACTTATTTCGACATACGTAAAAACGCCTGAAGGCCAATTTTCCTTGTTTATCAACGGGCTGACCGTGAAATCTGCTTGACGCGCCGTCGGCGAAAATATTTTTCGCTTGCCCTCAGCATTCCGGCTGGGCGAGCCGAGCAGCGGCGCTTGGCGGGTCCACCGCCGTCAGAGCGAAGCAAGACTGCCGGTCCGATTCAACGAAACCTGCAACGAAACTGGCCGTATAATGCTAAGTGCTTGATTTATTTGGTACGCCCAAGGGGAATCGAACCCCTGTTCCCGCCGTGAGAGGGCGGTGTCCTGACCGCTAGACGATGGGCGCGCTCAAGAAGGGGCGATATAGGCTGGCGGCCGGCAAAAAGCAACTGGGCTTTCCAGACTTCGTGGACTTTGCCGAACCACTCTGATCAGCCCTGCCGTTTCGGCTCGATCAGGTCCCACAGATTGCCATGGAGGTCGGCGAAAACCGCCACGGTGCCATAGGGCTCGAAACGCGGCACCTCGCGGAATTCGACACCCTTGTCCAGCATCATAGCGTGGTCGCGGGCAAAGTCGTCGGTTTCGAGGAACAGGAAGACCCGGCCGCCGGTCTGGTTGCCGATGCTTTTCCTCTGCGCGTCGTCGGACGCCTCGGCAAGCAGCAGCCTGGCGCCCTGCCCGTTTGCCGGCACCACGGTTACCCAGCGCTTGCCGCCACCGAGATCGACATCCTCGAGCAGCGCAAAGCCGAGCCGCCCGACATACCAGGAGATCGCATCGTCATAGTCGGCGACGATCAGCGCCACGGTGGCGACACGGCGATGTCCGGTGAAGCCGGTCATGTCAGCGGCAAACTTGTTTGCTGCATCGCCGCCCGCCTATTTGTTGCGGATCGCGAACTGGCCGAGCAGTCGGCGTTCGCCGAGATCGTAGAGGAAGATGGCGCGGCTGCCGTCGGCGAGTTCGGCGTCGATCGAGAGACGATCGCCCGACAGCGACTGGCTGATCACCCTGGCGCCAATCGGCAGCACGATATCGCCGCTGGCCGGTTCGCCCGCCGGAGTCTGGATGTCGCCGGCCAGCGGCGGTGTCACCGACGGCGCCTTGCGGGCTTTGTAGACAATAGCGCCGATCACCACCATAAGAGCGACAAACAAAAGGCCGAGATTGATGACCATGAAGCGGATAAGCTTGCCGCGCAGTCTGTCGACCTCGGGGTCAAGCGGCTTTTCCTGCTCTTCGTCGGCATCGGGCCGGGCCATGGCAAATATTCCGGAATGGTTTTTCGATGAGCGCTCATAGCGAAGAGGTCCCCGAATTGATAGAGGACCTGTTGACAGAGGCCGCGCCCACCGTGCTGGTCGCCGGCGCGGACGCGGCCGGCCAACGCCTCGACCAGTGGCTGGCATCAGCCCTTGGCCCGGACATGTCGCGCAGTCGCGTGCAGATGCTGATCAGGCAAGGCGCCGTCGTCATTGACGGCAAGCGGGTCGACGAAACCAAGCGCAAGATGAACGCCGGCGAAAGCGTGTCGGTCGTCATGCCGGAACCGGAGCCGGCGCAGCCCCAGGGCGAGAACATTGCGCTCGACGTGCTCTACGAGGACGACGAACTGATCGTCATCAACAAGCCGGCGGGGCTTGTTGTGCACCCTGGCGCCGGCAATTGGACCGGCACGCTGGTCAATGCGCTGATCCACCATTGCGGCGACAGCCTGTCCGGGATCGGCGGGGTGCGCCGGCCGGGGATCGTCCATCGCCTCGACAAGGAGACCAGCGGCGTCATGGTGGTCGCCAAGACCGACCGCGCCCACAAGGCGCTGTCGGAGGCCTTCGCCGACCACGGCCTGACCGGCGACCTCGAACGCGCCTACCTGGCGCTGGTCTGGGGCATACCGCAGAGACCGACCGGAACGATCGATGCGCCGCTTGGCCGCGCCGCCGACCGTATCCGCCGCGCCGTCGTGCCGGAAGGCCGCGACGACGCACGCCACGCCGTCACCCGCTTTGCCGTGCAGGAACGTTTCGGCGAAGACCAGCGGGAGTTCGCCACCGCAAGCCTGGTCGAATGCCGGCTCGAAACCGGCCGCACCCACCAGATCCGCGTCCACATGGCCCATATCGGCCATCCCGTCGTCGGCGACCCGGATTACGGCCAGGCCTTCCGCACCAAGGCAAACAGGCTGCCCGACCCCCTGAAAAGCCAGGTCAAGGCATTTTCCCGGCAAGCTTTGCACGCCTGGCTCCTTGCATTTCGGCACCCCACTACCCATCTAACGATGAGGTTCGAGGCGCCGATACCGGGGGACATGGAGGAACTCGTCGGCGGCTTCCGCAAACTCTGAACCTGCCATCAAAAAACCTGAGTGGCATTGTTCACTTCAACGTGACACACTGTTTCGTGTTGAACAAATGGCTGTCTTTTCTGGTTTTGTTCCTGTATAAGTTCTGATGTCGCGAGCGAGCCTTTTGGTGCTCGCGTCACATGCCCGCCGCGTTTCGGGGGCATCACTCCAATAGAGAGGGGGCGCTATCATGGCCCAGTCATTACCCAGTATCGTTTCCGGCGAAGGCGGCCTCAGCCGCTATCTGGAAGAAATCCGCCGCTTTCCCATGCTTCAGCCGCAGGAAGAGTACATGCTCGCCAAGCGTTATGCCGAGCATGAAGACACCACGGCCGCTCACAAGCTCGTCACCAGCCATTTGCGGCTCGTCGCCAAGATCGCCATGGGCTATCGCGGCTACGGCCTGCCGATCGGCGAGGTGATCTCGGAAGGCAATGTCGGCCTGATGCAGGCCGTCAAGAAATTCGAACCCGAGCGTGGTTTCCGCCTCGCCACCTATGCCATGTGGTGGATCAAGGCCTCGATCCAGGAATACATTCTGCGCTCGTGGAGCCTGGTCAAGATGGGCACGACCGCCAACCAGAAGCGTCTGTTCTTCAATCTCCGCAAGGTGAAGGGCAAGATCCAGGCGCTGGACGACGGCGACTTGAAGCCCGACCAGATCGCCGAGATCGCCACGCGGCTGAACGTTTCCGAGGCCGAAGTGGTGTCGATGAACCGCCGCCTGTCCGGCGACGCCTCGCTCAACGCGCCGATCCGGGCGACGGAAGGCGAGTCCGGCGAATGGCAGGACTGGCTGGTCGACGACCACGAAAGCCAGGAAGAGATGCTGATCGAGCAGGACGAGCTGGAAAACCGGCGCGGCATGCTGTCGGGCGCTCTGGCCGTGCTCAACGACCGCGAGCGGCGCATCTTCGAGGCGCGTCGCCTCGCCGAGGAGCCGCTGACCCTGGAAGAACTGTCGGCCGAGTTCGACATCAGCCGCGAGCGCGTTCGCCAGATCGAGGTGCGCGCCTTCGAGAAGGTGCAGGATGCCGTCAAGGCCGCCGCCAAGCGCCAGATGCAGGCGCTGCGCACGATCGAGGCACAGCCGGCGGCTTAAGGCCGGAATCGGCCAGGACATGTCAGGGCGGCGTCAGGAAACTGGCGCCGCCTTTTTGTTTGGCGAAGCCGACGACACGGCCCTTTCTCCCCGTCACTTTACGGGGAGAAATGTCCGGCAGGACAATGAGGGGCGGCACCGAGATTGCGCGATTGCCACCGGCGCAGCAACTGCCAAACATCATCGCCAAACGTCGGCGCCGCCCCTCATCCGGCTGCGCCACCTTCTCCCCGTATAGTGACGGGAGAAGGAACTAAACCTCACAACCCATCCAGCGGAAATTTCAGATATCGCCGGCCATTGGCTTCCGGCTCCGGCAGCCGCCCGCCATTCATGTTGACCTGCAACGCATGCAGGATCAGCCGCGGCATCGGCAATGTGCGGTCGCGCGCCTCGCGCAGGGCAACGAACTCGGCCTCGGTGCGTGCGGCGACGAGATGGACGTTGGTGGATTTCTGTATCGCCACGGTACTTTCCCACAGTGGCTCGCGGCCACCGGCCTGGTAATCGTGGCCGACGAAGACGCGCGTCTCGTCGGGCAGAGCCAGTATATCCTGGATCGAGCGCCAGAGCCGCGTGGCGCTGCCGCCGGGAAAATCCGTCCTCGCCGTACCGCTGTCGGGCATGAACACCGTGTCATGCACGAAGGCCGCATCCCCGACCACATAGCTGATCGACGCCAGCGTATGCCCGGGCGAAAACAGCACCTTGACCGGAAGGGTTCCGATCCGGAACATCTCGCCCTCGGCGAACAACCTGTCCCACTGCGCGCCGTCGGCGGGAAAATCCGGCCAGTTGTAGATGACCTTCCACAGCGCCTGGACGTCGACGATCCTGTCGCCGATCGCCATCGGCGCTCCGGTCTTCTGTTTCAGGTGATGCGCCGCCGAGAAATGGTCGGCGTGGGGATGGGTATCGAGAATCCACTCCAGCTCCAGCCCGTTTTCCCCAATGAAATCGAGCAAGCCATCCGCGCTCTTCGTACTCGTCGCGCCGGACTTTTCATCGAAGTCGAGGATAGGGTCGATGATGGCGCATCGCTTCGTCGCGGGATCGGCAACGATATACTGGATGGCCCCAGTCGGCTTGTCATGGAAGCCGCTGACCTGCGGCTTCGCCAAAGCTATATCCACGTCCGGCTTCCCCAAGCTTTCCCGGCAGGAAGGATTTTCTCCCCCGGCACCCCACCGGAGCATGGTTGTCCGCCCCGGCGAACCAGTCAAGCATGACTTGGCCCACAGGAGCGGAAAACCCGAAAACCGTTCCGACGCGCTGGCTTCAGGCGGAAGGCTGCTTGGTCTTCCTGAGATAGGGCAGGATGGTGTCGTAGGCGCCGAAGCGCTTGATGGCATCCTCGTTGGAAACGGCGGCGGTGATGATGACGTCCTCGCCCTGCTTCCAGTTCGCCGGCGTCGCCACCTGGTGCTTGGCGGTGAGCTGCATGGAATCGACCGCGCGCAGGATCTCGTCGAAGTTGCGCCCCGTCGTCATCGGATAGGTCAGCACCAGCTTGATCTTCTTGTCCGGTCCAATGACGTAGACCGAGCGCACGGTGGCGTTGTCGGCGGGCGTGCGGCCTTCCGAGGTCTCACCGGCGCCGCCTGGCAGCATGTCATAGAGCTTGGCGACCTTGAGGTCCTTGTCGCCGATCAGCGGATAATGCACCGAATGGCCGGTCGCCGTCTTGATGTCGTCCTGCCATTTGCCATGGCTTTCGACCGGGTCGACCGAAATGCCGATGATCTTGACGTTGCGCTTCTTGAACTCGCCCTCGAGCCCCGCCATCGTGCCAAGCTCGGTCGTGCAGACCGGCGTAAAATTCTTCGGATGGCTAAACAGGATCGCCCAGCCGTCGCCGATCCAGTCATGGAATTTGATGGCTCCCTGCGTCGTCTCGGCGGTGAAGTCCGGCGCGATATCGTTGATACGAAGACTCATGACCTATCCCTACCCCTTGTGAAATGTAGCCGGCATTCTTTCAGCCGCCCGGCCCCGGCGCCTAGTCGTAGCACCGCTGCATGACGGATTAAAAGCTGGAGATGACGGCTATTCGGCCGGCGGGTAAAAATTTTTCCCCGCTGCCGGGGATCGAGGCGAAAAATAAGGCGTGATCTCGGGCAGGAGACAAACGGCGGGATCGGCGAGGCTTCAGGCCTTGTTGATTGCCAGCGTCGCCGTCAGATCCTCCATGCGTTGCGCCAGGGCGCCAAGCGCGTTGGTCAGCACGCTGTCGCTCTTGTCGGCCTTGGTCAGCGCCTCGTCGCGCGTCTTGCGCAGGGTCAGCACTTCGCTTTCCATGCCCTTGACGCGCTTCTGCAGTTCGGAAAGCTCGTCCATCACCATGATGCCGGCCATGACGGTCAGCCGCTGGTCGCCGATCTCGCCAAAAGAATCCTTCAGATGGGAAACGTAGCGGTCGAAGCGCTCGGCGAGATCGATCAGATGCTCTTCCTGGCCCTCATCGCAGGCCATGCGGTACTGCTTGCCGTCGATTGAAACCGTGACCTGTGCCATCGGGCCAGCTCCTATCTGTCCAACACGGCGCGGATGGTTTCCATCGCGGTCACCAGCCGTCGCGAGACTTCCTTGTTGGCGTCTTCCAGGCGTTCGGCGCGGGCTTCGGAATTGTCGAGCTCCTGCGCCAGCCGCGAGCGATCGGCATTCATCCGCTGCACCTCGGCCTCGGCTTCCGAATAGTCGCGTTCATGCTTGAGCTTGGCCGCGACGGCGTTTTCCAGCCCCTCGATGGCCTTGCTCAGCCTGGCGATCACTTCCTTGAGCGTGGTTTCCCCGGTCATGGCCTTCGTCCTGTGCCCTGCCCATCACCGAATCGTTCGCGTTCAGAACGCGTTATGTCGGAAACATTAGGCACCGGGTGAAGGCGACGTCAACAAAGCTCTCGCGACTGTCCCCCGCTAACGCTAAAGTAGGCCCGCCGACGGCATCACAAGACCGGCAAATCTGCACCCGATTTGTTGACTAAAAGCCCGCGCCTGCTATGTGTCGCGCACCCTTTTCAAGGGCTCTCCCAAGCCCGCAAACCCCCACCTCGGAGGAACCATGACGTCGCGTGTACAACATGACCGGATGGCCAATGCGATCCGCTTTCTCTCCATGGACGCCGTCGAGAAGGCTCAGTCCGGCCATCCCGGCCTGCCGATGGGCTGCGCCGATATCGCCACGGTGCTGTTCACGCGCTTCCTGAAATACGACCCCAAGGCCCCGCACTGGGCCGATCGTGACCGCTTCATCCTGTCGGCCGGCCATGGTTCGATGCTGCTCTACTCGCTGCTCCATCTGACCGGCTACGAAGACATGACCATCGACCAGATCAAGCACTTCCGCCAGTTGGGCTCGAAGACCGCCGGCCATCCCGAATATGGCCACGCCACCGGCATCGAGACCACGACCGGCCCGCTCGGCCAGGGCCTCGCCAATTCGGTCGGTTTCGCGCTCGGCGAGCGCATCATGAACGCCGCCTTCGGCAACGACCTTGTCGACCACTACACCTATGTGCTGGCCGGCGACGGCTGCCTGATGGAAGGTGTTTCCCAGGAAGCCATCGCGCTTGCCGGCCACCTCAAGCTCAACAAGCTGATCGTCTTCTGGGACAACAACAACATCTCGATCGACGGTCCGGTGTCGCTGGCCGACAACACCGACCAGGTCGCGCGCTTCCAGGCCTCCGGCTGGAACGCCAGCCATATCGACGGCACCGACCCGGAAGCGATTGCCTATGCCATCGAGGCGGCGCGCCATTCCGACAAGCCGACGATGATCGCCTGCAAGACGACCATCGGCTTCGGCGCCCCGACCAAGGCCGGCACCAACAAGGCGCACGGCTCGCCGCTCGGCGCCGACGAGATCGCCGGCGCGCGCAAGTTCTTCAACTGGGACTCGCCGCCCTTCGAAATCCCCGCCGACATCCTCGACGCCTGGCGTACCGCCGGCAAGGCCGGCGCCAAGCCGCGCACCGACTGGGAAGGCCGCCTCGCCAAGGCCGATCCGAAGCTGAAGGCCGAGTTCGAGCGCCGCCTTGCCGGCAAGCTGCCGGCAAATTTCGACGCCGTCATCGCCGACTACAAGAAGAAGCTCTCGGCCGACAAGCCGAAGGTCGCCACCCGCAAATCCTCGGAAATGGCGCTGGAGGTCATCAACGGCGCTGTGCCCGAGACCATCGGCGGCTCGGCCGATCTGACCGGCTCCAACAACACCAAGACCAGCCAGACCAAGAACATCACACCGGACGACTACGGCCAGCGCTATGTCCATTACGGCATCCGCGAGCATGGCATGGCGGCCGCGATCAACGGCTTGACGCTACATGGCGGCCTCATCGCCTATGGCGGCACCTTCATGTGCTTCTCCGATTACGCTCGTCCGTCGATGCGGCTTGCCTCGCTGATGGGCATCCGCTCGATCTTCGTCATGACCCATGATTCCATTGGTCTGGGCGAAGACGGCCCGACCCACCAGCCGGTCGAGCACATGGCGGCATTGCGCGCCATCCCCAACCATAACGTCTTCCGTCCGGCCGACGCGGTGGAAACCGCCGAATGCTGGCAGATCGCGCTCGAATCCGAAAAGACGCCGTCGACCCTGGCGCTGACCCGGCAGAACCTGCCGACCGTGCGCACCGAGTTCACCGAAAAGAACCTCAGCAGCCAGGGCGCCTATGAACTCGCCGGCGCCAGCGGTGAAGCCGCGGTGACGATCTTCGCCACCGGTTCCGAGGTCGAGATCGCGCTCGGCGCCCGCGACCTCCTGGAGAAGCATGGCCATCCGACCCGCGTCGTCTCGGTGCCTTGCTTCGAGCTGTTCGATCAGCAGAGCGACGCTTATCGCAAGAAGACGATCGGCAACGCGCCGGTCAAGATGGCGATCGAGGCCGGCATCCGCCAGGGTTGGGATCATCTCATCGGCTCGGACGGCATCTTCATCGGCATGACCGGTTTCGGCGCCTCGGGCACCATCGAGCAGCTCTATCCGCATTTCGGCATCACCGCCGATGCGGCCGCCAAGGCGGCGGAAGCCCGCCTGCACGGCAAATAAGGGCTGGTTCCCACGCCATGACGTCGTCCCCGGGGCGACGTCATGGGCCTGGACCAACCTAATCGATTTAAATCCATGCCCTCGATGGCTGGATTCTTCGCCCGTCCGCCGCTATGAAGCTGCGGACCAATCGTCTGCCTTCCAGCTCCCAGGGAGAGAACAATGACCGTCAGAGTTGCCATCAACGGATTTGGCCGCATCGGCCGCAACATCCTGCGCGCCATCCATGAATCCGGCCGCAAGGACATCGATGTCGTCGCCGTCAACGATCTCGGCCCGGTCGAGACCAACGCCCACCTGCTGCGCTACGACAGCGTGCACGGCCGCTTCCCGCATGAAGTGTCGGTTTCCGGCGACCAGATCACCGTCGGCAAGGAAAAATTCAAGGTCACCGCGATCAAGGATCCGACCCAGTTGCCGTGGAAGGAACTCGGGGTCGACATCGCGCTCGAATGCACCGGCATCTTCACCGCCCGCGACAAGGCCGCCGCGCACCTGACCGCCGGCGCCAAGCGCGTGCTGGTCTCGGCGCCCGCCGACGGCGCCGACCTGACCGTCGTCTACGGCATCAACCACGACAAGCTGACCAAGGACCACATCGTCATCTCGAACGCGTCCTGCACCACAAACTGCCTGGCGCCGCTGGCGGCCGTCCTGCACGAGACGGTCGGCATCGAAAAGGGCATGATGACGACGATCCATTCCTACACGGGAGACCAGCCGACGCTGGACACCATGCACAAGGATCTCTACCGCGCCCGCGCCGCCGCCCTGTCGCAGATTCCGACCTCGACCGGCGCCGCCAAGGCGATAGGCCTCGTCCTGCCCGACCTCAAGGGCAAGCTCGACGGCATCTCGATCCGCGTGCCGACCCCCAACGTCTCCGTCGTCGACTTCAAGTTCATCGCCAAGCGCGCGACCACGGTGCAGGAGATCAACGAAGCGGTGATCGCTGCTTCCAACGGCAAGCTGAAGGGCATCCTCGGCGTCACCCATCATCCGAACGTGTCGATCGACTTCAACCACGATCCGCGCTCTTCGATCCTGGCGCTCGACCAGACCAAGGTGATGGACGGCAACTTCGTCTCGGTGCTGTCGTGGTACGACAATGAGTGGGGCTTCTCCAACCGCATGGGCGACACCGCGGTCGCGTTCGGCAAGACCATCGCCTGATTCAGGATCCGTCTTCTCGACACTTGAAACGCCCGGCTTCGTCCGGGCGTTTTCGTTTGCCGAAGCAGCAACGCGAAAATCAGCGGCGCGGGGCAAAAAACCACCCTCCCGCCTTGCACTGGTCACGCCTTCGCCCCACTCTCCCGTAAAGCCAGCAGGCAGAGGAATTCGAGGGGCAAATCACGGATGGAGCATGCGATCTATCTCGTTACGCTGGTCGGCACGGCGCTGGTTGTCGCCGCCGCGTTTTCGAGCCTGATCGCCTTCCGCTTCGGCGCCCCGCTGCTGCTCCTGTTTCTGTGCATCGGGCTCGCCACCGGAACCGACGGCCTCGGCATCCAGTTCGACAATGCCCGTATCGCCTATTTTGCCGGCTCACTGGCGCTCGCCGTCATCCTCTTCGATTCCGGCTTCGGCACGCCGCTCAACGCCTTGCGGCAGGCGGCCGGGCCGGCCCTGTCGCTGGCGACCTTCGGCGTGCTTCTCACCACCGGACTGTTCGGCGCCGCCGCCTATTATCTGCTCGACCTCAGCTGGCTGGAATCCTTCCTGCTCGGCGCCGCCGTCGCCTCGACCGACGCGGCGGCGGTGTTCTTCCTGCTGCGCGCCGGCGAGATCAATCTGCGCGAGCGCGTGCGCTCCACGCTTGAGGTGGAATCCGGCACCAACGATCCGATCGCCATCTTCCTGACCATCACGCTGGTCGAGATCATCGCCGCCCACGCCAATCCCGAAGCCAATGTCCTGGTCACCAATCTGATCCTCGGCTTCCTCGTCAACATGGGCCTCGGCGCCATCGTCGGCGCGCTTGGCGGCCTCGCCATCGTGCGCCTGGTCGATCGGCTCAACCTCGACCATGGCCTGCTGCCGATCTTCGTGCTGACCCTGTCGCTGATGGTCTTTGCCGCCGCCGGCGCGATTGGCGGCTCCGGCTTCCTGGCGGTCTATATAGCCGGCCTGATCGCCGGCAATTCCGACATCCGCGCCGTCACCATTCTGAAGCGCTTCCAGGACGGCATGTCGTGGCTGGCGCAGATCATCATGTTCCTCATCCTCGGCCTGTTCGCGACGCCTTCGCAATTTCCGGCGATCATGGTGCCTGCGATAACGCTTGGCCTTTTCCTGATGTTCATTGCCCGCCCTGTCGCCGTGTGGCTCTGCCTGATCCCATTCCGCCTGCCGCGTCCCGAAGTTGCCTTCGTCTCTTGGGTCGGCCTGCGCGGCGCCGTCTCGATCCTGCTCGCCATCACGCCACTGCTCGGAGGGCTGGAGAACGGCCGCACCATCTTCAACGCCGCTTTCATCATCGTTCTGGTGTCGCTGGTCATCCAGGGCTGGACCGTCGGCCCGCTGGCGCGTCGCCTCGGCCTGATCGTGCCGGCGCGGCTCGGACCGCTGGACAAGGTCGAGCTGGAACTGCCCGGCTCCGCCCATCACGAACTCCTTGCCTATCGTGTCGCGCCGGGCAGCCCCGTAGCGCGCGGCGAGCGCATCCCGCGCTGGGCGCGGCCCTCGCTGGTGCTGCGCGACGGCCGCTCTATGCGTTTCCAGGACATGGGCCGGCTCGCAGCCGGCGACCAGGTCTACATCTTCGTGCCCGACCGCTATCCGCGCCTGCTCGACAAGCTGTTCGCCAGCCGGGCGGTCGTCGACCCGGAGGATGCCGATTTCTTCGGCGCGTTCGCCGTCGACCCGGCTCGCTCCGCCGCCGAACTGGAAGCCGCCTACGCGCCCGGTCTCACCGAGGCGGAGCAGAAACAGACCGTCGGCGCGCTGGTCACGGCGCGGCTCGGCGGCCATGCCGAATATGCCGACCGCGTGCTGCTCGGCCCGATCGAACTGATTGTGCGCGACGTCGACGACAAGGGCAAAATCACCGGGCTCGGCCTGTCCTTCGAGCCGACCGCGCCGGTGGCACGCGTGCCGGTCTTCCTCAGCGCCGGCGAGATGGGCGACCGTCTGAGTGCCTTTATCCGCAACTGGCGCAAACCGGCCGAGGCGCGGGTGACGACAGGGACGGAGGTCCCCGAGCCTGCGGTCGAGAAGGCGTCGACCGAAAGCTGACAGGACGATCGTTTGCACAGCTTGACATATGCCGGTTGGTCTTCACGGACTATGTTCCCGCCCGTCTCAAAATTTCGCATCCGACCCCGGCCAAAGCCTTGCATCGTCATTGATGCGAGGTATGGTCCCGGCGATTTCTAATGCATGTCGCCCAAAAGTGACCTCGGTTTGGGAGAACGACATGCATCAAAACAACGATCTGAAGCGCGTCGCATGAATCGGCTTCGACGCGACACGCTTTAAGGGAAAGGGACCGGCATGGCTGCCTTCAAGACTCTGGACGATATCGGCAACATCAGCGGCAAGCGCGTGCTGGTTCGCGTCGATCTGAACGTTCCCGTCGCCGACGGCAAGGTCACCGACGCCACCCGCATCGAGCGCATCGCGCCGACCATCGCCGAATTGTCCGGCAAGGGCGCCAAGGTCATCCTGCTTGCCCATTTCGGTCGACCAAAGGATGGCCCCTCGCCCGAATTCTCGCTGGAGCCGATCGCCAAAGCCACCGCGCAGGTGCTCGGCCGCCCCGTCGGCTTCGCCTCGGATTGCGTCGGCGACACGGCGGGCAGCGCTGTCGCCGCCATGGACAAGGGCGACGTGCTGCTCTTGGAAAACACCCGCTTCTACAAGGCCGAGGAGAAGAACGACCCCGCCTTTACCGAACGGCTCGCCGCCAATGGCGACATCTTCGTCAACGACGCCTTTTCGGCGGCCCACCGGGCGCACGCCTCGACGGAAGGTCTGGCGCGCCTGTTGCCCTCCTTTGCCGGCCGCACCATGCAGGCCGAACTCGAAGCGCTGGAGAAGGGCCTGGGCAATCCGGTGCGTCCGGTGGTCGCCATTGTCGGCGGCGCCAAGGTCTCGACCAAGATCGACCTGTTGATGAACCTGGTGAAGAAGGTCGACGCGCTGGTCATCGGCGGCGGCATGGCCAACACCTTCCTCGCCGCGCGCGGCACCGATGTCGGCAAGTCGCTGTGCGAGCATGATCTTGCCCCGACCGCCAAGCAGATCATGATCGAGGCGGCCGAGGCCGGCTGCGCCATCATCCTGCCGGTCGACGGGGTCGTCGCCAGGGAATTCAAGGCGGGTGCGGCCTGCGAGACCGTCGCCATCTCCGACGTGCCGGCCGATGGCATGATCCTCGATGTCGGCGAGAAGACCGTGACGACGATCGGCGAGTGGATCGACCGTGCCGCGACGCTGGTCTGGAACGGTCCGCTCGGCGCCTTCGAGATCGAGCCGTTCGACCACGCGACGGTGGCGGCGGCCAAGCACGCGGCGGCGCGCACCAATGCCGGCAAACTGGTCTCCGTCGCCGGCGGCGGCGATACGGTGGCCGCCCTCAACCACGCCGGTGTCGCCGACGATTTTACTTATGTCTCGACCGCCGGCGGCGCCTTCCTGGAGTGGATGGAAGGCAAGCCGTTGCCCGGCGTCGACGTGCTGAAGCGCTGAGTCCTGTAGGCGCCCCCGGCAATCCGATCAACTCAAGGAGAGCCGGCGGCGGCGCCGGCGACTTTCAATCGATTCGAGCTTCCCGGCGCCATTCCTTTGGCGGTAGAGTTCCGTTAAGCGCGGAACAGACCCTTGAGGAGAAACAAAATGAGCGAACGTCTCGAAGACATTGCCGCCGCGATCGTGGCCAACGGCAAGGGCCTGCTGGCCGCCGACGAAAGCTCCGGCACCATCAAGAAGCGCTTCGACGTCATCGGCGTCGAATCGACCGCCGACAGCCGCCGCGACTACCGCGAGATGATGTTCCGCGCCAAGGACGCGATGACCAAGTACATTTCCGGCGTGATCCTCTATGACGAGACCATCCGCCAGAAGGCCGCCGACGGTACGCCGCTGGTCGATATCATCAAGGCGGCAGGCGCCATCCCCGGCATCAAGGTGGATGCCGGCGCCAAGCCGCTGGCCGGCTTTCCCGGCGACACCATCACCGAGGGCCTCGACGGCCTGCGCGAGCGCCTTGCCGACTATTATAAACTCGGCGCCCGCTTCGCCAAATGGCGCGCGGTGATCGACATCGACACTGCCAAGGGCGTGCCGTCGGCGACTTCCATCGGTTCCAACACCCACGCGCTGGCCCGCTACGCCGCCCTTTGCCAGGAAGCCGGCATCGTGCCGATCGTCGAACCGGAAGGGCTGATGGACGGCGCCCATTCGATCGACACGTGCTACGAGATCAGCAAGATGACTTTGCTTAAGCTCTACAACGAGCTCTACGCGGCACGCGTGGTTCTGGAAGGCACGATTTTGAAGCCCAACATGGTGCTGTCGGGAAAGAAGTCGGGCACGGTGGACAGTCCCGAAAAGGTCGCCGAAATGACCATAAAACTGTTCCGCGAGACAGTGCCGGCGGCGGTGCCGGGCATCGCCTTCCTCTCCGGCGGCCAGGAGGACGAGGAGGCGACCGCCAACCTCAACGCCATCAACGCCATCGGTCCGCATCCGTGGAAGCTGACCTTCTCCTATGGCCGCGCGCTGCAGGCCGCGCCGCAGAAGGCCTGGAGCGGCAAGGCCTCGAACATCGCCGCCGGCCAGGCCGCCTTCACCCACCGCGCCCACATGAATTATCTCGCCGCGCTCGGAAAATGGCAGCCAGCCTTGGAAACGGCCGCCTGAACCAGCCTCTCTTTTCGCAACCGGACCCGGGCCATGTGCCCGGGTTTTGTTTGCAGCACCCAAGGATTGGGCCAGAGCTTGGGATAGCGCCCGACCATCCTTATGTCCTCTCCGGTGTTTTCGGCGGCGATGTCGGATTACGCCCATCCCGAACGTCCTTGGGGGTGATCGACAGGGAGAGGCATATGCATCGCAACAAGGTCGTTTCGCGTGAAGACTGGTTTCTGGCGCACAAGGCCCATCTGGCCCGGGAGAAGGAACTGACCCGGCTTCGCGAGCGTGTCGCGGCGGAGCGGCGTGAATTGCCTTGGCTGAAGATCCGGAAGGACTATGTCTTCGAGACGGAGCAGGGACCGAGGAAGCTGGCCGATCTCTTCGCCGGCCGCAGCCAGTTGATCGTCTACCATTTCGTGTTCGCGCCGGGCTCGACGCATCACTGTGAGAGCTGTGCCTTCGTCGCCGACCACATCGATGGGGCCAACCAGCACCTCAGGCATCATGACGTGTCGCTTGTCGTGATCGCGCGCGCGCCGCTCGCCGAGCTGCTGCCTTACAAGCAGCGCATGGGCTGGAAATTCGACTGGATGTCATCCTACGCCTCGGATTTCAACTTCGACATGCAGGTGTCCTTCACCGACCGGCAGCTCGCGTCGGGCGAAGCTGTCTACAATTTCCAAACACCTGTCACGACGTCGAAGGATCTGCCCGGCACCACCGTCTTCTACAGGGACGAGACCGGCGACATTTTCCTGACCTTCATGTCGCGCGCTCGCGGCAGCGAGCAGTTCATCGGCGCTTATCAATATCTCGACATGGCGCCGAAAGGCCGGGACGAACCCGGTCCCTACAGGACATCGATGGATTGGGTACGACTACACGACGAGTACGAAAACAGGTCGCGGTCTGGCGGCGCATGACCGAAGGTCATCTCCGGGTGATGCAGCAATCCGTTCACCCCGGCCGCAACATGCGCTAAGGCTGCCGCTGGTCATTTTACGGTTAGTCCATGCGTTTCCCGACCATCCTCACCTGGCTCGCTTTCCCCGTCTATGTCTGGCAGGGTTTGGGCGTGCGTCGCCGCACTTCGCGCATGCTGCCGGCGCAGGGACCGGTCATGCATGAGATCGCGGGCAAGGCCCCGGTGATCTCGCTGCTGGTGCTGGGTGATTCCTCCGCCGCGTCGGTCGGCATCGGCAATTCCGAAAACGGCCTTGCCGCGCAGCTCGCCACGCTGATTGCGCAGCGCACCGGCAGCGCCGTGCGCTGGCGCGCCGCCGGCTTCAATTCGGCGACATCGGGCCAGATCCGCGACCATGTGCTGCCCAACCTGTCGGCTGATCCGTGGACACATATCGTGCTCGCCATCGGCACCAACGACACCAAGAATTTCCATTCCGTGCCGCGCTTCAAGAAGGAGTTCGGCGGCCTGCTCTACGCGTTGCGCGCCAAATGGCCGGAGGCGCGCGTTGTCTGGTCGCCGGTGCTGGAGTTCACGCGGGCGCCGGCCATGCCGTCGCTGCTCGGCGAGATCCTCGAAATCCGTGCCACAGCGATGAACCGGATGGGTGAACGGCTGTGCTTGGAACGCGGCGCGCTGCCGGCGCCACGCCTGCCGATCACCAATCCCGAAGCCGGTTTTGCCTCCGACGGGTTTCATGCCTCGGAGGCCGGCTACCGGGCCTGGGCCGAGCATCTCGTCGGCCCCGCGCTTGGAGACTGAAAGCCGACGGTAGGTGCTGGCCTATGTCAGATGCCCGAGCACGGCCGCCAGCGAGATCGCCGCCATGGCGAGCAGCGCCAGCTTCCAGAAATCGCCGCGACGCTTGAGCCCGGGCCAGCCGAGCGGCTTGATCAGCTGGATGACCATGAACCCGACGATGACAAGGGCGAGGAGTTTCGTCATGCCGCCTTTGACCAGCAACGCCGCCACCTGTCAAAGCGGTTCGTTCGGTCTCCGGAAAGAAAAGACGCCGCGATCCCGAACCGGGACGCGGCGCCGCTTTAACCGCGCAGCGATCTACTTCAGCGGCTTGAGGCCGGCCTCGATCGAAGCACGCTTCGGTTCGAGGAAGGGCGGCAGGGCGAGGCTTTCCCCCAGCGTTTCCAGCGGCTCGTCGGCGGTGAAACCCGGCCCGTCGGTGGCGATCTCGAACAGGATGCCGTTCGGCTCGCGGAAATAGAGCGAGCGGAAATAGTAGCGCTCGACCTCGCCGCTCGACGGCAGCCGGAATTCCGCCAGGCGCGCCGTCCATTGATGCAGCGTCTCCTGGTCGGGCGCCCTGAAGGCGACGTGGTGAACCGCACCGGCGCCCTGCCTTGCAGGTTCCAGCCCAGGCTGCACGGCGACATGAAGCTCCGCCGCCGGCCCGCCCGCGCCCATTTCGAACACGTGGACCTGGCCCTCGCCGTCGGGCGAGGCATAGTCGCGTATCTTGCGCATGTTCATCACTTTGGTCAGCACCGCCTCGGTGTTGGTGCTGTCGGGGACACTGATGACGATCGGCCCGAGCCCGCGGATCTGATGTTCGGCCGGCACCGGGCTTTGCGCCCAGGGATGGCTGCCGCCCCGTCCGCCATCGCTGACGAGCCGCAGCCGCTGGCCTTCGGGGTCCTCGAAATCCAGCGATTTGTAGCCGCCGATATCGGCAATATCGCCTGTCACAATGCCTTCGCTGGCAAGGTGCTGCTTCCACCAAGCAAGGCTCTCCTCGCCGCCGACCCTGAGGCTGGTCCGCGCGATACTGTGCGTGCCGCGCCGTTCGCGGCCGATTGGCCAATCGAAGAAAGTCAGGTCGGTGCCCGGCGTTGCCTCGCCGTCGGCATAAAAGAGGTGATAGGCCGAGGTGTCGTCCTGGTTTACCGTCTTCTTGACCAGCCGCAGGCCCAGTACCTTGGTGTAGAAATGAAGATTGCCGGGCGCATTGGCCGTGATGGCAGTCAGATGGTGTAGCCCTGTCAGTTGCATGCTCATGGTCGTCTCCCTTGTTTTTGGGGAAGAAATCTTCTCCCTCCATATCAGAACTCCGGTCACGCCGCTGAAGGCCGCTTATCCCGACAGTCCGTCATCCGAGGATGAACAATACGACCTCGATTAGCTCTCTCCGAGTGAACAATCCGCGACCGCTTGCCGCGTCACGACAGGAACGGAACTGCCATCGCTGGAGCTGACATCCTCCTGACAGACTGCTGTCAGGAGGGGTATGCGATACTGCCTCCAGTTAGAGAGAGGAGACAGGTCATGAACGGTTACACCATTCTGCGTGGCATGCAGCACTATGTCGGCAAGATCCGCACGATGCGCAACGAGATCCGCACCCAGCGGTTCATGAACGCGCTGCCCGCCGACATTCGCAAGGATATCGGCTGGCCCGACATGTATGCCCGAGCGTCGCCATCACGGCAATTGAGGCAGAATTTTCAAGCCGGCGGTTGGAGGCTGATCCGTCAGCACCCAGATATCAGGTCCGGCGCGCGAGGGATGGAGCGAGCTCATGCCCGACAGCAAGACAATCGGCTTTCTTTTCATCGAGGGTTTCGCCGACTGGGAATATGGGCTTCTGGCGGCCTCGGCGGTTGAATGGTTCGAGGCCCGGGCGGTGTCCTTGACGCCTGGCGGCAAGCCGGTGACCGGAATCAGCGGCTTTCGACTAACACCGGACCGCTCGGCCAGCGTTGATGAGAATGCCGATCTCGATGCTATCGCCGTCATCGGTTCCGACCAATGGGCGGCGAAGGCCGCGCCGGATGTCGCTGGATTGCTAAGCGCCGTCGCAACGCGCGACGGTGTGGTCGGCGGCATCTGCGCCGGGACGCTGGCCCTGGCCCGCGCCGGCCTTTTCGAGAACGCCAGGCACACCAGCAACGGCCGTGACTGGATCAACCGCCACGAAGCCGGCTATGCCGGCGACGGCAATTATCAGGACGTACCGCATGCCGTGGCCGATGGCAAAATCGTGTCCGCGCCGGGTTCGGCGCCCGGCACCTTTGCCCTTGCCTTTTTGCAATCGCTCTATCCCGAAAAAAGCAGCGATCTCGCGCGGATGCGGGCGCTGTTCGCCAAGGAATATGCTGAAGCCTCCTGACAGTATGCTGTCAGGAGCGGCGTGCGATGGTGACAATGCGCATGGCCGGCCGAGAGGACGATCGATGAAAAGCTGGAACGACAGGCTGAACACGCCTGGTATCAATGGCGTGAAACCAACGCCGCGCACGATGAGCGACGTCGTCGAGGGCCAGCCGATGCTGGTGCCGACCGCGCGTCAGGTCGATGATTTCATCCGCTCGATCCCCGAAGGCGTCGAGATGGATGTTCGCGCGCTGCGCACCGCGCTGGCCGTCGAGCATGGCGCCGAAGTGACATGCCCGGTCACGATAGGCTATCATCTGCGCACGGTTGCCGAAGCCGCCAACGAGGATCTTGAGCGCGGCATGACGCTGAGCGACGTCGCCCCCTTCTGGCGCGTGCTCGATGAGAAGACGCCGACAACGAGGAAATTGTCCTTTGGCGCGGAATTCGTTGCCGCGCAGCGCAAGCGCGAAGGGCTGAAACCATAATGCATGCCGTTTGGAAGTGGATCCGGTCCGGGAGCCACGGCATGCATAGGGAAAACACTGGGGAAGCAAACGATGCGCCGCGCCGACAGGCTCTTTCAGATCGTGCAGCATCTGCGTGGTGGCCGTCTGGTCACCGCCCAGAAGCTCGGCACATGGCTCGAGGTTTCCGAGCGAACGATCTATCGCGACATAGCCGACCTGCAGTCGACCGGAGTGCCGATCGACGGGGAGGCTGGCGTTGGCTACATGATGAGGGAGGGTTTCGACCTTCCGCCGCTGATGTTCACGCGTGACGAGATCGTGGCGCTGGTCGCCGGCGCCCGTATGGTGCGCGCCTTCGGCGGTGCCGCCATGGCGCGCGCCGCCGACGAGGCGCTGGTCAAGATCGGTGCCGTGTTGCCCGACGCCGAGAAGGACCGCATCGCCCGCACCGAGATCCATACGCCGATGTGGGTGGTCAGCGACGCCGCCCGCGAGGCGATCGACCTGATCGAACGCGCGGTCGAAAAGCGCCAGGTGCTGACCATCGACTATTCCGACGAGGCCGGCCGCGGCACCGCGCGCGACATCAGGCCGCTCGGCCTGTGGTTCTGGGGAAAGGTGTGGACGCTGGTCGCCTGGTGCGAGATGCGCGACGATTTTCGCGCTTTCCGCATCGACCGCATCGCCTCGGTTGTCATCGCCGGCCGCATCTTCAAGCCGGAACGCGGCAAGCAGCTCGCCGATTTCTACCGGGCGGTGGAGCGCAGCGAGGACTACGGCATGGCGCCGGATCGGGCGGCGCGAAGCTGAGGTTTGCCGGATCGCACAAAAAAAGCCCGCTCGAAGCGGGCTTTTTTGTCGAACAGGCGAAAAACAGCCTATTCCTCGTCGTCCGTATCGGTGTCCTTCGACTTGAGCGCCGACAGCTTGGCGAAGACGGCGTTGGCGTCGAGCTCCGCGTCCTCGTCCTTCGGCTTCTCCGGCGCCGGCACCAACCGCTCGGTCAATGCCGCCGGCAGTAGCGTGTCGCCGACCGGCTGCGCCTGTTCGCGGCCACGCGAGGCGCGGTTTACTTCCATGTCGAGGTCGATCTGCGAGGCGAGACCCAGCGTCACCGGGTCCATCGGCTGCAGATTGGCTGAATTCCAATGCTTGCGTTCGCGGATCTGCTCGATCGTCGACTTGGTGGTGCCGACGAGGCGCGAAATCTGCGCGTCCTTGAGTTCGGGATGATTGCGCACCAGCCACAGGATGGCATTCGGCCGATCCTGGCGCTTCGACAGGGGCGTGTAGCGCGGGCCCTTGCGCTTGGATTCCGGCACCCGCACCTTGGGGTCGGAAAGCTTCAGGCGCTGGTTCGGGTCTTTCTCGGCGCGCGCGATCTCGTCGCGGGTCAGCTGGCCGGTCATGATCGGGTCCATGCCCTTGATGCCTTGCGCCGATTCGCCGTCGGCGATCGCCTTGACCTCAAGCGGATGCAGCCCGCAGAACTGCGCGATCTGCTCGAAGGAGAGCGCGGTGTTGTCGACCAGCCAGACGGCGGTCGCCTTGGGCATCAGCAGCGTATTGGCCATGTGCAAAAATCCTTCTCGTTCGCCCGCGTTCCCGCGCGGGCGGTGGTTTAGAGCCACCAAAATGGGAAATTCGCGGCCTGTATAACCGTTCCCTGCCTGCTTCGCAACGTTTTTGGATACACCCGCCTGAACCGCGCACCGGTCGCTAGCGGAATGGCTCCGTGCCCTTGAGCAGCGCGACAAGCTGGCTCTGTTGGCGTGTTCCGGTCTTGGCGAATATCCGTTCGAGATAGGTTCGCCCGGTCTTTACGGTGATGTTGGCGCTTGCCGCCGCCTCCATCAGGGTTCGCCCTTGCGAAAGCGCCGAAGCCAGGCGCGCCTCGGCTGGCGTCAGGTCGAACAGTCCGGTGAGCAGCGTTGGCGACGGCACCATGGAACTGGCGTTCACCGCCGTCGCCGCGACCAGGATGTCGGCACCCGAGAATATCTCGTGTGCGGAACGGCGCAGCGGCAGAACATGAAGGATCAGTGGCGACCTGTCGGCGGCGGCCGGAACGGGGATGGACCGTACCGAGGGTTCGGTTTCCCCGCGCGCGGCCAGGACGGCCTGCTGAAACAGGCGATTGGCATCAGCATCGGCGATTGCCATGCCGCCAAAAGCGACCGGCAGGAAGATCGAGCCCATGCTCTCGAACAGCGTATTGGCAGCGAGCACATACCCCCTCGACGAGAGAATGGCCGCCGGCAGCCCCATGGCGGTCATGACGGCAACGGTTCCCTTGGCGCGCTCCAGACCAAGCCGTGCGGCGATCAGGCTGGCGCGCGCCATGGCCGGCCGCAGACTATCGAGCACATCGAAACTCGCCGCGTCGTAGCGGCCCCCGCCAAGCTTGCGCTGGAAGACAAAGATAGCCAGTTCGCCGCTCGGCATCGGGATCGCGGTACAGGTATGCGCGCCAATCCCGAGCGCGCGCAGACGAACCCGGATCGGATCGTTCTCGATTTCCTCGGCTGTCAGGAAACCTTCGACATCGACGAAACTCGCCGGCTGTACCGCGCACATGCGCGAGACCGCCGTGGAGAACTGCAGCGTATCGCCCAGAAGGAATTCGCTCAGCAACTCCTGCAGCAGCGGCACCGTCCTTCCGCGTACCGGCTGCTCATCGGCAAACAGGAACACGGCGCCGCCCACCGATGCGGATACGCTATTTATGCCTTCCAGCACCTCCGGCCATAGGTCCGGAACGAAAGCAGCCTCGTAGATCTTGTCGTTAAGATCATCCAACATGGGCGTGGAAGCCTCTGGCGATGCCTGTCTGCCGGCGTGATGACCACGCCCTCACGCAGCCGCCGGTCCCCGCGCGGCAAGATGCCATGTTGAAAACAGAGGTCAAGCCGCCTGATGCTTGACAGGGATGACAGTGGCTCAAGCCGACTACCCCCAAAAGACAAAACCCGCCGGACAGGGTCCAGCGGGCTCGGAACCGGCGACGACAAGCGTGCGCGGCGGCTCTGCATTGCGACCCCTGCCTTGCGGCGGGGTCGCGCTTGCAATCAGATCGCCTGGCGGGCGATCCGTTCGATGTCGGCGCGGTTGATGCCGAGGTCGCTGAGCTGACGTGCGTTGAGGCGGTTCAACTCGCGAACGGTCTCGTTGTACATGCGCCAGTTACGAAAAGCGCGGATCGGGTTCATGGTAGTCCTCCTGAATTGGGTTCGTTTCGATGATGCTCAAATAGTGATCATCGATGAGGACTTGAACGGCTGATTTTGCATGGCAATGATGCAAATGCTGCATTGCACCATTAAGCTTCTGTTCATCTTGTGGGCAGGGGACGACGGGCGCTGAACCCGGCCGTGTCGAGATTCAGGTCAGGCCGAGCCGAGAATGGTGGCTTCCGAGAACCGGAGCGGAGTACTTAAAGTACGTGAGCACCGGCCTACGCCGGCCGAAGCCTTATCTTACTCCCTCGCCACTATCATGAATGCTTCGGCCGGCGAAGGCCGGAAGCGCAGGAGGCCGCCTTTCGCAGGCCGGCCTCGCCTGAATATTGGCACGTCCTAGCCGACGTCGAGCACGATCTTGCCGATATGATCCCCGTCCTCCATCCGCTCGTGCGCGCGCCAGGCATCGGTGAGTGGGTAGATCATGTCCATGACCGGCGCCACCTTGCGGGTGCCCAGCAGAGGCCACACCTGCGCCTCCAGCGCCGCCGCGATCGCCGCCTTGAATTCGACGGTGCGCGGCCTCAGCGTCGAACCCGTATGGGTCAGCCGCTTGACCATGATCTTGGAAAAGTCGGCGCTCGCCACAGCGCCGGCCTGGACGGCGATCTGCACGATACGGCCCTCGACCGCCGCGGCCTCGTAATTTCGCTGGACATAATCGCCGCCGACCATGTCGAGGATGACATTGGCGCCCCGGCCTTCGGTCGCCTCCTTGACGGCGGCGACGAAATCCTGCTCGCGATAGTTGATTGCCCGGTCGGCGCCGAGTTTCAGGCAGGCGTCGCATTTCTCCTTGCTGCCGGCGGTGGTGATGACATAGGCGCCGAAGGCCGAGGCAAGCTGGATCGCCGTGGTGCCGATGCCCGACGAGCCACCATGCACCAGCAGCGTCTCACCCTTCTTCAGCCCGCCCCGCTCGAACACATTGTGCCAGACGGTGAAGTAGTTTTCCGGCACCGCCGCCGCCTCGGTGTGGGTAAAGCCGGCCGGCAGCGGCAACACGCTGCCGGCATGCACCTTGACATATTCGGCATAGGCGCCGCCGGGCGTGAGCGCGCAGACCCGCTCCCCGATGCGCCAGCGCGATATCTCGTCGCCAAGGGCCGCCACCTCACCCGAGGCTTCAAGGCCCGGCAGGTCCGATGCGCCGGGCGGTGGTGGATAGGCGCCCTTGCGCTGCTGGACGTCGGGCCGGTTGACGCCGGCGACATGCACCTTGATCAGGATTTCGCCGGGGCCGGGCAGCGGCACGTCGCGCGTCTCCGGCTTCAACACCCGCGGCCCGCCCGGTTCCGAGATCGCGATCGCCGTCATCCGTGCCGGAATTTTCTGTCCGCTCGCCATGAAGTTTCCCGTCTTTCCTCGCCAGCTTTTACCGGCTGTTTGCATCGACACCTCTGCCCTATGTATGCTGATTGCCAAATCAGGCAAATGGCCAATCTGGTCTGGCGGAGGAGGAGCGACGATGGCGATCTTCGACGACGAACCCAAGAAAAAGGCACGCCCGCACGAGATCGGGCAGGATCTGTCGCTGCTGTCCGTCGATGAACTGTCCGAGCGCATCGGCATTCTGCGCGACGAGATCGCCCGGCTTGAGGCCGAACGCGAGACCAAGGACAAGACCAAGTCGGCCGCCGAGGCGCTGTTCCGCCGTGGATAATTGCTGACGTGGCCGTCCGCCGCCGAAAAGCCCGAATACGACTGTCTTCAAACCTGCGTCCCTCCCAGCCCTCAGCCGGATCAAAAAATGCTCGCAGCCTACAGACCGATTCTTTCCCTGCTTCGCGGCACCGCCTTCCTTCTGGCGGCATCGGGACTGCACGGGCTGCTGTTGCCGCTGCGCGGTCAGGTGGAAGGGTTCTCGACCGCTTCGCTCGGCCTGATGGGCACGGCCTGGGCCGGCGGCTTCGTCACCGGCTGTTTCTTCGCGCCGCGCATCGTGCGCCGTGCCGGACATGTGCGCGCCTTCGGTGCCTTTGCCGCGTCCGGCGCCATCGTGGCGTTGCTGACCGGCCTGGTCATCGATGAATATGTCTGGATCCTGCTGCGCGCCTTCACCGGTTTCACCATGGCCGGCGCCTTCATGGTCATCGAGAGCTGGCTGAACGAGAAGGCCACCAACGAAAACCGCGGCACCGTGTTCGGCCTCTATATGATGGTCACCTATGCCTCGATCATGGGCGGCCAGATGATCGTCGCCGGCGGCGACGTGAAATCGGCGTCGCTGTTCATGATCACGGGGATCCTGTTCTGCCTGTCGCTGATCCCGACCGCCGTGTCGACGGCATCGCATCCCAAGCCGCTGCAGGACGTCAAGCTCGACGTCAAGGGGCTCTACGCCAACTCGCCGGTGTCGGCGATCGCCTGCCTCCTGATCGGCATCGCCAACGGCGCCTGGGGCACGCTTGGCGCGGTCTACGGCGCCCGTATCGGCATTTCCACGGCCGAGATCGCCTTGATGATGAGCCTGGTGGTCGTCGCCGGGGCCGCAATGCAGCTTCCGGCCGGGCGCCTCTCCGACAAGACCGACCGGCGCTTCGTGCTGGCCGGTGCCGCCTTCGGTGCAGCGCTGTTCGCGCTCCTGATCTTCCTGTTCGAACCGCGCTCCGGCGTCTTCGTCATCGTCTTCACCGCCGCCTACGGCGCTTTCGCCTACACGCTCTATTCGATCGCCGTGGCGCATGCCAACGATCACGCGCGGTCGGAGGATTTCGTCAAGGTCTCCGGGGGTCTGCTGCTGCTTTACGGCTTCGGCACCATGATCGGCCCTTTGCTGGCCGCCGCCCTGATGAGCTGGATGCGCCCGGAAGGCCTGTTCCTGGCCACCGCCTTCGCGCATCTGTCGCTGGCGGGCTACACGCTGCTGCGCATCAGCCGCCGCGCGCCGGTGCCGATCGAGGATCGCGATGCCTTCAAGACACAGCCGGCCGACCGCTCGGTGACCCCAGAAGCATTGCGGCTCGATCCGAGAAGAAAAGCAGAAGCAAACAGTTGAGATTTGAAAAACTTTGCCTCACAAATGAGGCATGATGTTTTCCGACGCCTTCATGGCGATCGCCGATCCCAATCGGCGCCATCTTCTGGAAGAACTTCGACGCGGTCCGAAGACCGTCAACGAGTTGGCGTCCGGGTTGCCCGTCTCACGCCCGGCCGTATCGCAGCATCTGAAAGTGTTGCTCGACGCTGGATTGGTCAACGCCAAGGCTGAAGGCACAAGGCGTGTCTATACGGTGAGCAACGCGGGTTTCCTGAAACTCAACATCTGGCTCGATCAATTCTGGGAAGCTTGACCGTTTTCTGGCCGCGGTGCTCGCCCGCCCGGTCAGGATTGCGAATTCACGAAGGCGCCGAGCGCATCGAGCAGCTCGCCCGTTCCATGCTCGCGCGTGGCTGACGTGTCATGGCCGTCGAAGAAGGCGCCCTGCTCGGTCATCACCAGCCGCGTGCCACCGTTTTCCGCGACAAATTCGATGGTCGCCAGCGACACCGAGACGCGGGTTTCGCCAAACAGCAGCTCATAGCAGTAGACGATGCGCTGGTCCGGCACGATGTCCTGATAGACCGCGTTGAAGAAATGCATCTGTCCATCGCTGGGGCAGCCGGCATTGACCTCCTTGCCGCCGACGCGGAAGTCCATTTCGTGCCGGCTTGGCGCCGGGTCATGGGGATCGACGAACCAGCGCCGCTTGGCATCCGGGTCGCTGAAGGCGGAGAAGACCTTCGCCGGCGCCACCGGATAACTCCGCTCGACGACAAAGGTGGAATGGACAACGGATCGTTGGCTCACTGAACTCTCCTTCATGTTTCGTCCTTGGTCTCGGCCAGGAAATCGCCGAGCCGATCCAGCCGGCGCTCCCAGGAGAGGCGCCGCTCGTTGATCCAGTGCTCGGCCGCTCGCAGCGCCTTCGGTTCGATCTGGCAGGTGCGTACGCGCCCGACCTTTTGCGTGCGCACGAGGCCGCTCGCCTCCAGCAGATTGAGGTGCTGGACGACCGCCGACAGCGACATCGCCAGCGGCTCGGCCAACTGGCTCACCGAGGCGGGGCCGCGAGACAGCCGGTTGACCATCTGCCGCCGCGCCGGATCGGCGAGCGCCTGGAACATCAGGTCGAGCTGCGTGGGATCGTGCAGCATCGCGGTCAGCCGTTGTTGTAGGGGAAGAACTTGAAGTAGGGCTGCGCCTCCTCGATCACCCTGGTGAAGGCGGCGCGCTGCATCAGCCGGTCGTGATAGCGCTTCACGGCGGGATAGTTGTCGCCGAACGGCTCGACCTTGTTGGCATAGAAGAGCGCCGGAGACGCCGCGCAATCGGCCATGGTGAAGGCATCGCCCACGGCCCATTCCCTCGACCGCATCTCCTGCTCGATGATGGCGTAGGAATTGCGCAACTGGCCGCGCGCCTGTTCGACGCCGAATGGATCGGTCTTGTCCAGCGGCCGCAACCTGTCGCCGACGATCTTCTGCATCGGCTCCTGCACATAGAAATCATAGAAGCGGTCGGCCTGGCGGATCGCCAACGCAAGGTCGATGTCGGCGGGCACGAGGTCGACCGGTCCCGGATAGTGCGCGGCCAGATACTCCACGACAATGGTCGATTCCAGCACCGTGCGGTCGCGTGCATCGTCGCGCAGCGCCGGCATCTTGCCGGTCGGCGAAATCTTCAGGAAGGCCGCTCGCGACCGCTCATCGCCGAGATCGACGATGACGGGCGCAAAGGGCGTGGCGTTCTCGTAGAGCGCGATCAGCGGCTTCCAGCAGAAAGAGGCCAGCGGATGGAAATGCAGCGTCAGGGACATTATTGGACTCGTCTGTTTCCGTGGCAACACTGAAGCATTCACTTAACTATTGCGGTGAGCCTCGCTCGTCAAGGCTCACCCGCAAAGTCTCACCCGGCAAGTCTCATCCGGCAGATCTCAACTGGATCGGACGTGGTCAACGATGGCCGCTTCCATCTCGGGCCAGTCATCCGCGTGCAGTTCGTGACCACCGCCCTCGACCCGAAGGAGTTTCGCGCCCGCAACAGCCTGGGCCAAGGCCTCGCCATGCTCGACCGGAAAGATCGGATCCGACGTGCCGTGGATGACCAGAAGTGGCGCCGCTATTTCGTGCAGGCGGCCCTTCCACTCGTCACTGCCCTTGAGCATGAAATGATTGGTTGCGCTAAGGAAGCCGCCGGACCTGGCATAATCCCGTTCGATGAACGCTCTCGTCGCGGCCTCGTCGAACGGATGGGCGGTGCTGGCGATCGCCCGCGCATCACTGACCATGAAGTCTATGACCTCCCGGCGGCCGGCCCAGTCGACTTTGGCGCCAGCGGCCGAATGTTCCAGATAGGCATCGGTCGTTTGTGGCAGGTGTGACGTGTCGATCCCCACGGGCGAACTGCTGATCACGGTCAGCGACGCGACGCGCAAGGGGTGCCTGAGCGCGACGCGCTGCGCGATCATGCCGCCCATCGACATGCCCGCGACATGCGCCTTGCCGACCCCGTGGCTGTCGAGAACGGCAATCGCGTCGTCGGCCATGTCGTCGAAACTATAAGGCGGCTGGCCCACCGGATATTTGGTCGACCGGCCGGTGTCGCGATTGTCATAGCGGATCACATACAGGCCAGCATTCGCCAGGTTCCGGCAGAAGGCCTCCGGCCACCAAAGCATCGAAGCCATGGCCCCCATGATCAACAGCAGCGCGGGATCCGCCGGATCGCCAAACGCTTCGGATACGATCTCGGGACGGTCTTTGCTCGTCATTTCGTGTCCTCCTCTTCTGCTTGCATTTTGCAATCGGTTGCACGATAATAAAACCGATACGATAATGCAACTGGTTTTGCGGAGAGAATCGAATGCCCCTCGATCGCCGGTCCGGCTGTCCGATCAATCTCTCACTCGAGGTGTTCGGCGACCGTTGGAGCCTGATCATCCTGCGCGACATGATTTTCGGCGGCAGGCGCCATTTTCGCGAGCTGCTCAACGGCTCGATCGAAGGCATTGCTTCCAACATCCTCGCCGACCGGCTGAAGCGGCTGATGGAGCTCGGTATGCTGACCAAGGCCGACGACCCCAGCCACAAGCAGAAGGCGATCTACAGCCTGACCGAGATGGCCATCACCCTGGTGCCCATCCTTGCTCATCTCGGCGCCTGGGGCCGCATCTGGCTGCCGACCAGCGAGGAACTCTCGATCCGCGCCGAACTGCTGGAAAAGGGCGGACCGCCAATGTGGGAGAAATTCATGGACGAGTTGCGCCATGAGCATCTCGGCACCCCCCTTGATACAGCGCCCGGCCCTTCTGTCCGCGCGACGCTGCAGGCCGCCTATCAGGCGGTGGTTGCCGCGAAGGCCCTCAACGCCAGCCCGGCCGCCTGACCAACTATTTTCCCCGTTGAAAGGCCGGCTCTGCTACAAGGGGCCAAAATCACACTTGACGGGATTGGATAGACTCTTGGTTGAGAACTCTAGGGACACTGCCCGCGCGCGTGCCGATCTGCGCTTCAAGAAGCAGGAAGAGGCGGCTACGGTTCGTCAAAAAGCCATGGCCGAATATGTCGCGGAGAGCGACGCCCGCAAGGCCAAGACCGACAAGCTGCGGGCGCTGCGGCTCGCCAAGGAAGCCGAAGATCTGGCCAACACGCCTGCCGCGCCTGCCAAGAAGCCGGCCCGCGCCAAGAAAAAGTAACGCCCCACCTCTCCGGCAATTTTCCTCACCCTCAATCGAACGATCGTGACGCCATCCGACAGGCGCGCCTTCGTCCCGCTGCTTCACAGGAAGCAATTTCAACCGAAACCGGGATTGCCTCATCAGGCCGACCGCCCATGATCGGGCTGTTCAACAGGAGATTGCCATGACCGCGCTGTCGCTCGAAAAGGCCGTCGAGATCATCGATGCCGCCTTCGCCAGGGGCGCCGATCTCAAGCTCAAGCCGCTCGGCGTCTCGGTGCTCGACGCCGGCGGACATCTGGTCGCCTTCCACCGCCAGGACGGCGCTTCGTTCCTGCGCCCACAAATGTCGGCCGGTAAGGCCTATGGCGCGCTGGCCATCGGCATGGGCTCGCGCAAGGTCGAGACCTTCGCCAAGGAGCGCCCGCATCTGGTTGCCGGCATTTCCGACGTGTCGGGGGGACGCGTGCTGCCGGTCGTCGGCGGCGTGCTGATCCGCGACAAGGCCGGTTCCGTCATCGGCGCCGTCGGCATTTCCGGCGACACGTCCGACAATGACGAGGCGGCCGCGATCGCCGGCATCGAAGCCGCCGGTTTCACCGCCGATCCGGGCTGAACCTCAGTTCAAATTGATGTCGCGACTGGCCGACCGCATCGATACCGCGAATCCCGCCAGCACGTCGAACAGCGCGATGATCGTCAGCGTGAAGAAGATGGAGTGCGCTGCACCCTTGACCAGCAGGAACTCGACCAGGAAAGCGACGAAGACCAGCGTCGACAGGAGATGATCCATGATCGAGGCGCTCGTCGTGCGCGCCGACTTCACCATCTCAAGGAACAGGAAGATGAGCCCGATCAGCACGATCAGATCGCCGAGCGTCATCGAGAACACCCCGCCCGACATCATCCTGAATGAGAAGATCTCGCTCGCCCATGGATCGTCGCCGCCGCCGAATATTCCAAGCAGGCCGAGATTGTAGAGCACGAAAGGCACGATCAAAAGCGGGACGGCACCGAACATCTGGCGTCTCCATATGGGGGCACCCTCTGTAAAAGACGCTACGGGCACGGCGTCAAGATTTTTCGTGCGTGGCCGCAAACACGGTCGAAGACCGGATGCAACAACCATGTCAGCCGGGTGCGGAGCAAAGCAGCCTGCCCGCGCGCTGGCGCCAACGCAAAAAGACCGGCCAGAGGCCGGTCTTTTGTAACTCCACCGCTCGGGGAAAGCTGGTCTCAGCTTTCCTTGGGCGTCAGCACCTGGCGACCGCGATACATGCCGGTCTTCAGGTCGATGTGGTGCGGGCGGCGCATTTCGCCGGAATTCTTGTCCTCGACATAGGTCGGGGCCTTGAGGGCGTCGGCCGAGCGGCGCATGCCGCGCTTGGACGGAGAGGTTTTGCGTTTCGGAACGGCCATGGATATGCTCCACTACATGGTCAAAAGCCCCGCCCGCCCTCGTGAAAGGGCCATGTCGGGGCCTAAATCTGAGAAAGTCGGGTGCCTATACACGCCTGACACCGTTTTGGCCAGCGCTGCGGTGAATCTTTTTTGTACCGGCTAGTCGAGACAGCCGACATAGGCGCCTGACCGGCCAGCGCGCCGTTCGATCAAATTGGCGAGCCGTCTGAGGCCGGGCCCGGGTTTTGCCGGATTGCGGGCGATCGGATTGGGCAGCGTGACGGCGAGAAGCGCCGCCTGCCGTCTGGACAACTGCTTTGCCGGAATGCCGAAATAGTGCTGGGCCGCCGCCTCGATGCCGTAGATGCCCGGCCCCCACTCGGCAATGTTGAGATAGATTTCCATGATGCGCCGTTTCGACATCACCGCGTCGAAATAGACGGCCAGCGGCAGTTCGACGACCTTGCGCACGCTGCCCAGCGGCCGCGACCAGAGGAAGAGGTTCTTCACCGTCTGCATGGTGATGGTCGAGGCGCCGCGCGTCGCCTCGCCGGCCAGCGCATCGTCGACGACGCCCCTGAGTTCGCCGAGATCGACACCGCGGTGGAAGCAGAACTGCCCGTCCTCCGACATGATGACCGAATTGGCCAGCACCGGCGCCACATCGTCGATCGAGACCCAGCGCCGGTCGTAGCCGGAGAAGGTCGCCAGATCCTTCAGCATCAGAGTCGACACCGGATGCACGAAGGACGGCAGGTAGAGAAAGGTCAGCACCACCGGGACAAGCGCCAGCACGGCGGCCACGACGATGCCGCGCCGGACCCAGCGCTTGAGACCGCGGCGGTTCACGCCTCGCGATCTCGTCGCCATGTCCAGCTTTTCGGTTTCATGATCGACGATCGGTTCCGCCAAGCCGCCCAACCCGTGCCTCTCCTTGCTCCGGCATAATGGCGCTTGCCTTCTTGCGCAACGTCTGAGTGTCGGCTACCGGTCCCGGCCATGACGAATGACGACGAAATGGCGTTCGAAATGGCGCTCATCAGACGGGCCGCGGCCGTCGAGGTGATGCTGCGTCGGTTGCTCGACGACCGTCCACTTTCGGGAGAGATCGTACGGCCCGATCGTCTGATGGCGGCGATGCGCCACGGCGTCCTGAACGGCGGCAAGCGCCTGCGCCCCTTCCTGGTCATGGAGAGTGCGGCGCTGTTTTCGGCCGATGGCGAGGCGGCGTTGCGCGTCGCGGCCGCGCTCGAATGCGTGCATTGCTATTCGCTGATCCATGACGATCTGCCGGCGATGGACGACGATGATTTGCGCCGCGGCCAGCCGACCGTGCACAAGGCCTTCGACGAGGCGACCGCGATTCTTGCCGGGGACGCGCTGCTGACGCTCGCCTTCGACATTAGCGCCGACGAGGCGACCGCTCTGCCGGCGGAGCGGCGGGCAGCCCTTGTGCTGGCGCTGGCTCGCGCCGCCGGCGCCGGCGGCATGGTCGGCGGCCAGAAGCTCGATCTCGAAGCCGAGCAGGCGCGGCCGGACGAGGCTGGCATCATAACGCTGCAGGCGATGAAGACAGGCGCACTGATCCGCTTCGCCTGCGAGGCGGGCGCAATCATCGCCGGCACACAATCGGAAGACCGCGAGCGGCTGGGCGAATTCGGTTCGGCGATCGGCCTTGCCTTCCAGCTCGCCGACGACCTGCTGGACTTGACGGCCGACGCCAGGCAGATGGGCAAGGCGACCGGCAAGGATGCCGCCGCCGGCAAGGGAACGCTGGTGGCACTGCACGGCGCGGATTGGGCACGCAAGCAGCTCGACGGTCTCGTCGGCCAGGCCCACGCGCTGCTCGAACCCTATGGCGACAAGGCGGTACTGCTCAAGGCCGCCGCGACTTTCGTGGCAACCCGCAACAGCTGACGACAGGCCCATATCGGTTGCGCATGGTCGACCGCTCGGCGTCACCGCATCGATCCGATCCGCCGCGACACGCCAGGGCATGCATTGACCTGCGGTGCGCCAACGAAATCTTAATGTAAATGAAGCGTAATCCCGACCATTAAAATAATGCGTATGTGTTGGGGTTGCGCATGCCGGAATATTCTTCCTTCATCCGGTCCGTCCGGATACGTTATCTCTCCGGATTGTTGGTTTTCGCGCTGGCTTCAGCCGCCATCATGGTTGCGCTCAACCGCGTCAATTCCTTGCGCCATGAAATCGATGCGCTGAGCAGCAATCTCGTCGTTTTTACTCGCGACCTGCGCAACGCCACCAGCTTCGCCGAGACAACCAGTTCCGCCTGGCGGGTCGAGACGCGCGATGCGCTGACAGCCTCGGCGCGCGACCATTCCGAGCGTCTGACCGGCGAGATCGAAACCCTGACCGCCCAGTTCGCCGCGATCCGACCACGTCTGTCGGCCAAGACCATCAACGAACTCTCGGCTGCCTCCGTCAACGGCGATCTGTTCTGGTCGCCGCGTGACATGGTCCGCAACTTCAACCTGATGTCGGTGGCGCAAAAGACCGACGAATGGAGTTCTCGCGAAATCCGCAACCAGAACGACCTGTTCGTTCAGCCCATGTTGGTGCGTGTCCGCACCGCGATGGACGACGAACGCCATCTGGCGGACGCCTCCAGCGACCGGCTGCTTTTGTGGGCGAGCGGCCTTTTGTTCGCCGTGCTCGCCATCGTCGCCTTCTGGATCTTCCGACCGATGGAGCAGGCGATCCGCCGCGCCTTTGCCCAGTCGGCCGAATCCTTGTTCAAGGCCGAGGCGGCCGACCGTGCCAAGTCGGAATTCCTGGCCAATATGAGCCACGAGATCCGCACGCCGATGAACGGCGTGCTCGGCATGGCCGAATTGCTGGCCAAGACCGAGCTGACCCCACGCCAGAAGACCTTCACCGACGTCATCGTCAAATCCGGCAACGCGCTGCTCACCATCATCAACGACATCCTCGATTTCTCGAAGATCAACGCCGGGCAGCTGACGCTCGACCCTGCCCCCTTCCGCCTCTCGGAGGCGGTCGAGGATGTGGCGACGCTGGTCTCCGCGCGCGTCGCCGAAAAGAACCTGGAACTGATCGTGCGTGTCGACCCCAGGCTGCCGGCCTATGTCGTCGGCGACGCCGGTCGCTTCCGGCAGATCGTCACCAATCTGGTCGGCAATGCGGTGAAATTCACCGAGAAGGGCCATGTGCTGATCGATGTCGGCGGCGAAACCGTCAACGACGTCGTCCAGCTCAAGCTGCGCGTCGAGGACACCGGCATCGGCATCCCGGCCGAGAAACTGCAGAACGTGTTCGAGAAATTCGCTCAGGTCGACGGCTCCTCGACCCGCCGTCACGAAGGCACCGGCCTCGGGCTCGCCATCGCCGCCCGTCTCGTCGACCTGATGGCCGGCAAGATCGGCGTCGAGAGCGAGATCGGCCGCGGCTCCGTCTTCTGGTTCGCCGTGCCGCTGCCCGTCCACCGCGCCGAGGCGCGCGATGCGATCGTTCCGATGGATGTCACTGGCGCGCGCGTGCTTGTCATCGACGACAATCCGGTCAACCGCGAGATCCTGCTCGAACAGCTCAGAAGCTGGAGCTTCGACTGCGCCGCCGCCGAAAGCGGCGCGGTGGGGCTCGCCTTCCTCGATCGCGCCTGCCAACTCGGCGCCAGCGTCGACTGCATCATCCTCGACTATCAGATGCCCAGCATGAACGGCGCCGATGTCGCCCGCGCCATCGCCGCCGACAGCCGGCTGTCGGCCATCCCGATCGTCATCCTGACCTCGGTCGACCAGGTCGATTTCGGCAAGATGATCATCGACTTCGGCATTGCAGCGCACCTGACCAAGCCGGCGCGCTCCGCTGTCCTGCTCGGCACGGTCATCTCGGTCATCCAGAAGGCACGCTCGCAGGGCGGCAAGGCGCAGTTCATTCGCGAACCGGTCCAGTCATCCCCCCAGCCGCCGGCACCTGCCTTCACCGTCATCCGCGGTCCGGCGCTGCCGGTTGCCGCCGCACCGGAATCGGCCGCCGCGCCGAACAGCCCGATCGACATCCTGATCGCCGAGGACAATGACGTGAACCAGATGGTGTTCGGCCAGATCCTCAACGGACTCGGCCTGAGCTACCGCATCGCCGGCAATGGCCGCACCGCGGTCGAGATGTACCGCTCGCTGCATCCGAGGCTGGTTCTGATGGACGTCTCGATGCCGGAAATGAACGGCTACGAGGCGACACGCGCCATCCGGGCGATCGAGGCTTCGTCAGGCGGCCACATCCCGATCATCGGCGTCACCGCGCATGCGCTGAAGGGCGACCGCGACAAGTGCATCGAGGCCGGCATGGACGACTATCTGCCCAAACCCGTCTCGCCCGATCGCCTCGGCGCCAAGATCGGCACCTGGTTGAGCGAAACGGTGGTGGCCAAGACCGCGTGAGAGGCATCCGGTCGGGCCGCCGGATCAGCGCGGCCGACCGACCGGGATGATTTCCGCGGAGGTGTCCGCATAGGGTTCGCCCTGCCAGCCGCCTAACCATCGCTCCACCAGCAGGCCGGCTTCATCCAGCATCCCGGCAAGATCCTCCTTCCTGGGGAAAGCGATTTTCGATTCAGCGCCCAGAACCGGTCCGCCGCCGGGCATTTCATAAAAGGTCGAATAGGTGACCACCGCGGTGGCGGCATCATAATCGGCATCATACCAAGCCCTGACGATGCCAAGGCTGGGGTGCTCCACCATCCGTTCGGAGCGCCGCAGCGTCCATTCCAGCCATGCCTCCACGGCGGGATTTCGCGTATCGAAGATGAAGCGCCCACCGGGAGCGAGATGTTCGGCGATGGTGCGCAGCACCGCGCGCTGATCCTCTTGCGTCAGGAAAACCTGGAACGCGTGACCGGTCAGCAGCACCAGATCGAACCGTCGTCCGACCCGCACCGTCCGCGCGTCGGCCATGACCCAGTCGACCTTGTCACCACCGGGCCTGTGCCGCGCGACATCGAGCATGGCCGATGCCGGATCGACGCCGGTGACGCTGCACCTCCCGGCCATTTCAGCGGCCAGCTGACCGGTGCCACAACCAAGATCGAGAACCGAACCGCCATCCCGGGCAAGACGGATGCAATAATCGAAATCGGCGCGGCCATTCTGGTTCTCGATGTCGTAGAACTGAACGAAATCGGGATCATTGTAGATCGGATCGGTCATGCCGCCGCCTATAGCCCAAATGTCTGCCATGCGCGACAGGCGCAATCCACGACATCGATGACGCTGTGGCCTTCCCTGGCACCCATAACGTTAGCCAGCGGCCTCCAGACGATAGCGGCGCATCCAGTCGAGAGTTGTCTCGTCGGCAAGTTTCGCGACACCTGGCCGCACCGCCTCGGCATCAGGCGTTTGAACGCCGAGAGCCTCGCAGATGCCGAGCAATGCCGCGGCGGGATCGGCGGAAAGGCGTTCATAGCCAATCCGCAGCGGGGTCAGGCCTTGCTCGGCAAACCAGGTGTTCCAGGCCGCGTCATAGGCTTCGAGCTCGGCAAGCTCACCTTTGATCCGCTCGAAATCATATTGGGGTTCTTGTGCCGGCCCGACCCTTTCGATCTCGGTGCCGTCAGGCGCAATGTGCCAAAGACCGGTCTGCTGTGCCTTGATCAGCGAGACAGCCTGCGCGAGCTTGTTCTCGCGCGAAAGGTGTATGTAGAGAACGCGGCCAAAGGCTCTTTCGAAACGCGCTGTGTCTGACGCAAGCCCGGGATAGACCTGGTCGAGGATCGCCGACAGCTCACCCAGGTTTTCGCGCATCAGTCGCAGGCCGAAGACATCTGTCCCGCCCTTGCCGGCGGCGATCGCGGCTTTGAGATAGGCAATATTGAATTCACGCTCGCCTATCGTATCGCGACCGGGCAGCTTCCATTCCTCGGCCCACTCGGCCACGTCCTGTCGCCGATAGAAGGAGTGAGGAGCGCCTGATCTACCGGTGGATTCCAGCAGCTTGCACAGCAAAGTGCTGCCGGTTCTCGGCGTGCCGCAGATAATGTATGCCTCGAACATCCCGTTGCCCTTGTCGTTCATCGCAGGCAGGGCGACCCCGGCCAGTCCGCCACCGCCTATAATTGAAATCGTAGCTGGATGCGACGGGCGCATTCCAATGGAGAATGCACACTGGTGTCGACTTCGAGATCGTAGCGTATCCCCTCGTGCACGCGTTCGAACTGCCAGCGCGCCAGCCCCGGCAGCCTGTCGGCTCGCAGCGCTTCGCGCGCCTCGAGCACATTGAGGGGCGCCATGACGCCGACCAGATGCAGGTCGAAGTCCGACAGCAGGTCGATATATTCCTGTATTTCGCCATTGCAGAGCACGTCATCGACAATAAGATTGTTGCCCTGCCCAGCCATGGCCGCAACGGCATGGCGCATGCCGCGCAGGGTTTTCTCGCCCACCGGCCCAGTCCTGATGACGACCGAAGGCTTGCCGTCCTGCCGAACGGTTCGTAGGCAAGGCCGTCGGCATGGTCCTGCAAGGCGTCGGGCAGCATCTCGAGAAAGCTGTCCATCTGAACATGCAGAAACGGCTCGGTGGTTATCCCCTGCAATGCCTTGGCTGTCGAAGACTTACCAGCACTGCCGACGCCGTTGAGCAGAACGATCCTGGCTCTCATGGTAAGGCCTCTTTCGGACATGAGCCGGCTACCGGTTCCGCACCACCACGCAGGCGCCGCCGACGCTTTGCAGTTTCTGGCAGATGACATTGGCGGCGGCGCGGTCGTCGATTCCGATCCTGACGGCGTAGATGCCGCGCCGGCCGATCGGCGTGCGCACCCGGCTGACCACCGGATCGTGACCGCTGAGCAATGCCGGAAAACGGCCCCGCACCCTGAGCCACTGGCTGATCGCGGCACTGCGGCGGAAATTGCCCGCCACCTGGACGCCCCATGGCTTGATGTTGATCGAGGCCATCGCCACGGTCTTCGACATAATCACCGGCAGCTTGCGGCAGGCAGTCGCGAAATCCAGCTTGGCATCGAGTGGTTCGACTTTACCGGCATAGGCCCGGTCGGTGAACTTGTCGACCGGCTCGCCCATAACGTCGAAGACATAGCTTTCCGTCTCCATCGGCAGGAAGCCGCCGGAATTCAGCCAGCGCGACACCCGGCTCTCGCCGGCGTTGTAGGCGGCGGCGGCCAGGCCAAGATTGCCATAACCGGCCTTCATCTCGGCCAGATATCGAGCCGACGCCGGGATCGCCTGGTTGATGTCGAAGGAATTTTCGAGCCCCCGCATCTTGGCGGTACCCGGCATGAACTGGGCTATGCCTTCGGCGCCGACGGGGCTCACGGCATTGGGATCGAAACGGCTTTCCTTCCAGATCAGGCGGGCCAAGAATTCCCTGGGAAGACTGTTCTGGTCGGCATTGGCCTGGATCAGGTTGCAGACCCTGTCGATCAGCCTCTGTTTGGCCGATTGCGGCGGATCGGCCTGAACAAGTGTCGACCAAACCAACCCACAGAGCAGGGTCAGCGCTACCCACGGGAAACGCTGCATCTGGCCTACTCTGCCGCGGCCTTGCCGCCCTGACCGAACCGTTGGTCAATGTAGTCGGCGACCATTTTCTCGAAATCCGCCGCGATCGACGGTCCGCGCAGCGTCGCCGCTTTCTTGCCGTCGATGAAGACCGGTGCGGTCGGCGTCTCGCCGGTGCCGGGCAGCGAAATGCCGATATCGGCATGCTTGGATTCACCCGGGCCGTTGACGATGCAGCCCATCACCGCGACCTTGAGGTTCTCGACGCCCGGATATTTCTCACGCCACACCGGCATGTTCTTGCGCAGATCCGCCTGGATGTTCTGCGCCAGTTCCTGGAACACGGTGGAGGTGGTGCGGCCGCAGCCGGGGCAAGCGGCGACGATCGGCACGAACTGCCGGAAGCCCATCGTCTGCAGCAACTCCTGCGACACCTGCACCTCGCGGGTGCGGTCGCCATTGGGCTCCGGCGTCAGCGAGATGCGAATGGTATCGCCGATGCCTTGCTGCAGGAGGATGCCCATGGCGGCGGAAGAAGCGACGATGCCTTTCGAGCCCATGCCGGCTTCGGTGAGGCCGAGATGCAGCGCATGGTTGGAGCGGGTGGCGAGTTCGGTATAGACGGCGATCAGGTCCTGCACGCCGCTGACCTTGGCCGAGAGGATGATTTTTTCACGGCCCAGGCCGATCTCTTCGGCCATCTCCGCCGACAGGATCGCCGACTGCACGATCGCCTCGCGCGTCACCTCCTGCGCCGTCAGCGGAAAACCCTTGTCCTGATTGTCGTCCATCAGCCGCGTCAACAATTCCTGGTCGAGCGAACCCCAATTGACGCCGATGCGCACCGGCTTGTCATGTTTGATCGCCATTTCGACGATGTCGGTGAACTGCCGGTCTTTCTTGTCCTTGAAGCCGACATTGCCGGGGTTGATGCGGTACTTGGCCAGCGCCTCGGCGCAGGCCGGATGATCGGCCAGCAGCTTGTGGCCGATATAGTGGAAATCGCCGACCAGCGGCACGTTGATACCGAGCCGCTGCAGCCGCTCATGGATGCGCGGAACCGCGGCGGCACTCTCGTCGCGGTCGACGGTGATGCGCACGATCTCCGAGCCGGCGCGGTGCAGCGCCGCCACCTGTGCGACCGTCTGGTCGACATCGGCGGTGTCGGTATTGGTCATCGATTGCACGACGACCGGCGCGCCGCCGCCGACGACCACGCCGCCGACATCGACGCCGACCGAAGTGCGGCGGGGGAAAGGAAAGGAAAAATACCCGGTCATGCCGGCAGCCTTTGTGTCTCTGGAGCGCTATGCGTCTCTCTGAAGCCCGTGCGTCCGCCTGGACGCACAAGCCGGGTCCGATGCGCTGAAGTCCGGCATGAGGTGGAGGAGCAAAGATGGCTTGTCAATGGCGACAGGTCGCCACTGGCCGCAATTGGCGCCGGTCGGACCCTGAAACGGCGCACGACCCGGCGGTGGCCGGGCATATCGGCCCTGACAAATATTAGTTTCGGCTTTGTGGGAATCGCTGAAATTAAAGCCACTGCACCGGCGGCTGGCGCCGCCGGCAACGAAGACCGCCAAGTGGTGAGCGGCTATATCAGGTGAGGATCAATGCGTGGTTGGTTGCGCCCTCAGTTTCTCAATCGCATCCTTGAGTGCCAGCTTGCGTCGCTTGAGATTCACGATTTCGAGGTCGTCCACCGACGGGTGGTTCATCGCGTCATCGATTTCGCGTTCGATGTCGCCGTGTTTCCGCTGCAACTCATCAAGATGGGATGCAAGAGACATGATTGGTTCTCCCTTTCATGGTTTCCTCGATTGCAGCCGTCAAAGGCACGTCCACCGCAGGTCGTATCTGTGACGGCACAATGACAGTGTGCCACCATCGGACAGCGATGTCGAATGCTGCGTGGTAGCATTCCACGACAATGTGAAATGTGATAAGGGCTGCAAGCCGGTGGCAGAAATTGCCGCCCCCGCCCAATCAGGCCCAGTTTTGGGCGCCGCAGACGTGCAGACGGTAGAGAATGTCCGATCAGGAACAGGCCGATACTCGCCTCGAATTTTCCCGGCTGAAGCAGGAACACGCCGATTTCGATGCCGCGATCAACGCGATGATCGCCACGAACTGCGACCCGCTGCAGATCCAGCGCATGAAAAAGAAGAAGCTGGCCCTCAAGGACCGGCTGATGAAGCTGGAAGACAGGATCATTCCAGATATCATCGCCTGAGCCCGATCTGGCCCGTCGCCATTCGGGCTCAATACCCTTCCGTCTTGAGCAACTCGATCCGGCTCGACCCGCCGTCATCATCGGCATATTCACGTGCAACGATCATGTCCGCGACCGCCATTAGCAAGGATCTTCCGGTCGTCTTGCGCCGGCCGGATTGAACGCTGGCGGACTGGCAACCCCAAAGGCACGGACGATCACGCGACTGTGAACAGCCGATTTGGGCGCGGCGGGAATAAACCGGCGCTGCGACAAGTCTCCTGTACAGGCGCCACTTCCGGCGTTGAGGAGTTCGGCATGCCCTGTCATTGCGAGCACAGCGATCATGGCAGCGGCATAGGCCGTGACCGTGCGCTGGCGAGCAGGATCGGCAGCCTCTTCTCCGTGACGCTTGACACTGGTGACGCGGATGAATTCACTTTCAGCAAGGCAGGCGCCTTTGCCTGCTTCGGGGGACTTTGTCCCCATGGGCAAGGCAAGGTCGCCATCGCCTCGTGAGACGGCACGGCCAATCCTTTCCGGAGTGCCGGATCATGGTGCTATTTTGAACGAAAAGGCTTTGGCAGAGCGCTTCAACGAGGTGGTGCTGCCGCATCTCGGCGACGCGCTGGCGCTGGCCCGCTGGCTGACCGGCAATGCCACCGATGCCGAGGACGTCGTGCAGGATGCCTGCATCAAGGCCCATGCCGGCATGCCAGGCTATGCCGGCGGCAATGCGCGGGCCTGGCTGCTTACCATCGTGCGCAACACCTCCTACAGCTGGATGGCGCGCCACCGGCCGCGCGGCATGATGGCCGTTGGCGATCTCGGCGATCTCGACGACATCGCGGCCGCCCATGGCACCAGCCTGCCGGACGAAGACGGCCCCGAGGCGAGCCTGATCGCCAGGGCCGATACGGCCGCCGTCGAGGCTGCGATCGCTGCCCTGCCGCACCCGTTTCGCGAAACTCTGGTGCTGCGCGACATCAACGGCCTCAGCTATCGCGAGATAGCGGCCATGCTCGACGTGCCGATGGGTACGGTGATGTCCAGGCTTGCCCGCGCCCGCGGCCTGCTGGCCTCTGAACTGGGGAGAGCGCCATGACCGGCCATGACGACGGACTGCCCAATGACCCCGAAGGTATCGGACTGATGATCCACGCCCTTGTCGATGGAGAACTCGATGCGGCGGCCGCCCTTGCGGTGGAGCGTCGCATCGCCGCCGACCCCCGGCTTGCCGCCGAGCATGCCCGCATCCTTGCCTTGCGCGGCGCGGTCAGCCGCTTGCCGCGCCCGGACGTCGGCGACGCCTTTCTGGCCCGCATCGCGGCAATCGGCGCGCCGGCCACGCAGGCGCGGGACGAGGAGCCGCAGCGGGGCACGCCGTCGGCGCTGCCGGGATTGATCGCGGGTGCCGGCCCGGGCCAGAGACGGGAAGCGGGGGCGCGTCCTTCGCAGGTGCGGCCTTCGCCAAGGACGCGCCGCTTCGGCTCGTTCGACTGGCGCGCCATGGCCGCGTCGATCATGATCAGCGCCGTGCTGGCCAGCGGCGCGACGCAATGGGTGATGCAGAGCGGCGTGGACGATGGCTTTGCCGCGGCCGTCGCCAGCGGCCATCGCCGCAGCCTGCTTGCCGCGAGCCCGATCGACATCGTTTCCTCCGACCGCCATACGGTCAAGCCTTGGCTCGACGCCAGGATCGGCGTCTCGCCGCCGGCACCCGATCTCGCACAGGACGGCTTCGCGCTGATCGGCGGCCGGGTCGAGGTGATCTCGGGCCGGCCGGTACCGGCGCTGGTCTACCGCCATCGCGAGCACCTGATCACCCTGGTCGCCGAGCCGCGGCAGGGCGGCAAGGCCACCCAGCCCGATGACGTTTCCTCCGGTGGCTTCTCGATGGTGCACTGGAGCGACGGCGCCTTCTCCTACTGGGCGATTTCGGACATGGAGCGGCCCGAGCTCGACGACTTCGTCGCCCGCTTCCGCAAGGCGGCGGTATGAGCTGGATGCGGCCGCCGGCATCTCGCCGATGGCCTGAAATCCTTGCGGCCCCGCGCGAATTCCGCTAAGGCGCGCCTTTGTCGCCGGGGAGCAAAGGCTTGAACGATCAACGCGCCGACGTCGCCATCATCATGGGCAGTCAATCCGACTGGGCGACCATGCGCCAGGCAGCGGAGACGCTTGAGGCGCTTGGTGTCCCCCACAGACGGCTGATCATTTCGGCGCACCGCACGCCCGACCGGCTCTATGAGTTCGCCAAGGGCGCCAAGGCGGCCGGCTACAAGGTGATCATCGCCGGCGCCGGCGGCGCCGCCCATCTGCCCGGCATGACGGCGGCGATGACGCCGCTGCCGGTGTTCGGCGTGCCGGTGGAATCGAAAGCGCTGTCGGGCCAGGATTCGCTGCTGTCGATCGTCCAGATGCCGGCCGGCATTCCTGTCGGCACCCTCGCCATCGGCAAGGCCGGCGCGGCCAATGCCGCGCTGTTGGCGGCGGCCGTGCTGGCGCTTAATGACGACAAGCTGGCCCAGCGGCTCGACGCCTGGCGCGCTTCGCAGACCGCCAAGGTCGCCGCCGAACCGACGGACACGCCGTGAGCCTGCCCGCCGGATCGACGATCGGCATCATTGGCGGCGGCCAGCTCGGCCGCATGCTGGCGATGGCGGCCGCCCGCCTCGGCTACCGCACTATCGTGCTGGAGCCGCAGCAGGATTGCCCGGCCGCCCAGGTGGCCAACCGGCAGATTACGGCCGCCTATGACGATCCGGCAGCACTTGCCGAACTGGCGGCGGCCAGCGCCGTCGTCACCTACGAGTTCGAGAACGTGCCGGTGACCGCGGCAACCGCGCTCGCCGCCAAAGTGCAGGTCTATCCGCCAGCGCGTGCGCTCGACGTGGCGCAGGACCGGGTGAGCGAAAAGACATTCCTCAACAGCATCGGCATCGCCACCGCCGATTTCCGACCGGTCGACACGGACGACGAGTTGACAACGGCGCTCAAGGCCTTCAGCGGCAGCGGCATCCTGAAGACGCGGCGCATGGGCTATGACGGCAAGGGCCAGCGCGTCTTCCGCAACATGGAAGCCGGCGGCTTCGCCGGGACCTGCGAGGCGATGGGCAGCGTGCCGCTGATCCTGGAGAGCTTGGTGCCGTTCGAGCGCGAGATTTCCGTCATCGCCGCGCGCGGGATCGATGGCGCGGTCGCTGCTTACGATCCGGCCCAGAATGTGCACCGCGACGGCATTCTGCACACCTCGACCTTGCCGGCCGCTGTCGCGCCCGCGACCGCGCGCGCCGCGAAGGACGCGGCGACGAAAATCCTGTCCGCGCTCGACTATGTCGGCGTCATCGGTGTCGAGTTCTTCGTGCTGGCTGACGGTTCGCTGCTGGCCAACGAGATCGCGCCCCGCGTCCATAATTCCGGCCACTGGACGGAAGCCGCCTGCGTCGTTTCGCAGTTCGAGCAACATATCCGCGCCATTGTCGGCCTGCCGCTCGGCAGCCCCGACCGCCATTCCGACTGCGTGATGGAGAACCTGATCGGCGACGATGTGCTGCGCGTACCGGCCCTGCTCGCCGAGCCCAACCTGATGCTGCATCTCTACGGCAAGGCCGAGGCGCGGCCCGGCCGCAAGATGGGCCATTTCACCCGCATCGGCTCGCGCACTTAATTCGCGAACACCTATTGCACCTCGTCGCTGTCCTCGCCGGGACTGGCGCAACTCACATCGCCTTCCTCGCAATTGGCCGAGGCGGCGAGCTGCTTGATGCGATCATTGGTCAACCTGGTCAGGCATTGCGACACCGCCATCGCATGGATGGAACCGCCCTGGCTGGCGGCGGCGGTATGGGCGCATTCGGCGTCGCGGAAGGCGATCCAGGCCCGTTGCGCCGCCTGCAGCAATCTCTTGGCATCGGCGTCATCGGAGCCGATCAGGTCCTGATAGTCCTTGTTGAGCCTCGCGTCGGCGGCCTGATAGTCCTCGCCGGCACAGATGTTCATCATTTGCTGGCTGTCGTCGGAGCGGTCGCATTCCTGCGCGCGTGCAGCCGCCCCTGCCGCCAGGACGGCGAGACCGGCGAACAGGAAGATTCGGCGCATCTTTGTCCCCAAATCAGTTGATGGTCGCGGCATCATCCCAGCCCGCCCATGGCCACGCAATGCCACGCGGCCGACTTGGCGGATATTTGATGATATAGGGGGCGCGGAGCACGCTTGCCGCTGACTCACGGTTGACATGGGCAAGGCTCCTCGTTTATGAGCCACCCACCGTTCAAAAGGCGCGTCTTCTGGCGCGCCTTAAAATTTCGACCCGGAACCGGGTCCACACCGACAGGCAAGACCATGAAGATCAAGAATTCGCTCAAGGCGTTGAAGGCGCGTCACCGCGACAACCAGCTGGTTCGCCGCAAGGGCCGCGTCTACATCATCAACAAGACCGCCCCGCGCTACAAGGCGCGCCAGGGTTGAGTTTTCGGCCGGAGGCTTTTCTCGCCTCCGCCCATTGATGCTTGTCGGCCAACCGAACTTCTCACGCTAAAATCACTTTGATGTTCCGCCGCCCGGGATTAAACTCGGGCGATGTGGATTCTTTTTACGTTTTTGACGACCTTTGTTATTTCCGGCGTCGTTTCCCTGCCGACGCGGGCCAATGACCAGCCGATCGCGGCGGCGGTGCCGGATGGTCAGCCGGCCCCCTCCGATGCCCAGCCCGCGGCGCCGGACGCCCCAGCCCCGCCGATGACCAAACAGGCACGGCTCGACAAGCTTTTCTCCGACCTGAAGCGCGAACGCAACGAAAAGGCCGCCGAGCGCATTGCCGGCAGCATCTGGACCGAATGGTTCCGGTCCGGCAGCGCCTCGATCGACCTGATGATGCAGTGGTCGCAAAAGGCGATGAACGATCAGAAGTTCGATGTCGCGCTCGATTTCCTGGACCAGGTGGTGACCTTGCAGCCAAGCTACGCCGAAGGCTGGAACCGCCGCGCCACCGTGCATTTCATGATGAAGAACTACGGCAAGTCGATGGCCGATATCGACCGCACGCTGCAGCTCGAGCCACGCCATTTCGGCGCGCTGTCGGGCTTGGCCCAGATCATGGCGGAGACCGGTCACAAGCAATCGGCGCTCGAGGCCTGGCAGAAGGTGCTCGCCATCTATCCGATGATGCGCAGCGCCCAGAACCAGGTCGCAACCCTGTCGGAAGAGCTTGCCGGCGAAGGAATCTGATTCTTCTAACGGAGTAAGGGAATAGGGAAGTAGGCAAAGAAATCGGCGGTGCAGACTGCGCTGGGGAACATATCCCCTACTCCCCTACTCCCCTACTCCCCTACTCCCCTAC
>NZ_VFVR01000007.1 GCF_006442205.1 Mesorhizobium sp. B2-3-12 | reverse complement strand
AGACGATTTGAAGTTCCGGTCATCGATGACGCTGTTTGGCGAAACCGCCGGCGTTGATGGCCCAATCTTCCACCAGGCGCTAGACCGGTTTTTCGAGGGCGAGCGTGACCCGCGTACGATGAGTCTGCTCTGAAACAGCTCGTATGCGACCTCACAACCTTGGCGCCTGCGGTATACGCTGCCCTTTAGCTCGACAATGGTTGCCGCACGACGTCCTTCTGTTTAAATCTTTCCTGTGGCGCTGATGGCGGCCACCCTAAACCCCTCAAGCCGACGCCCATTCGGCACGTCGGGTAAATGGGCTTGAAACCTCTTCTCCGGATTACTTGTCGAGCACCTGGCGAACCTTCTGAGACAATGCCTTCAACGTCGCAGGCTTTTGAAGGAGCTGGACATCTGGGTCCAGCACACCGTTATGCACGATGGCGTTGCGAGTATATCCTGTGGTGTAGATCACCTTGAGGTCGGTTCGCAGCTGAAGCGCCTCTTCGACCAGCTGTCGGCCGTTCATATCGGGCATGACAACGTCGGTTAGAAGCAGCTTCACTTCGGGGTGCTCATGGAGCATGCGCAGGCCCGATTGTCCGCCATCCGCCGACAAGACACCATAGCCGAGATCGCGCAGCATCTGACCCGTGAGTTCGCGCACATTGTAATCGTCTTCCACGACGAGGATGACTTCGTGCGCAGCGCCAGCCGGAGTGTCACCGGACAGCTTTCGCGCCGACGCCTCTCCGGTCCCGTAATAGCGAGGCAGATAGATCCTCACCGTCGTGCCATGGCCGATCTCGGAATAGATCTTCACATGGCCACTTGACTGCTTCACGAAGCCGAACACCTGGCTGAGGCCCAGCCCCGTTCCCTTGCCGACGCCCTTTGTTGTGTAGAAGGGGTCGAACGCCTTCGCGATCACCTCCGGGGTCATGCCTGTCCCGGTGTCGGTCACGGCTATCATCACATATTGACCAGGCGCAATGCCATGCTCGACCGCATAGGCGTCGTCGATCCCAGCATTTCCAGTTTCAATGGTGAGCCGGCCGCCACCTGCCATTGCGTCGCGCGCATTGACAGACAGATTGACGATAGCGTTTTCCAGCTGATTACGGTCAGCAACGGTTTTCCAAAGCCCACTCGCCAGCACTGTCTCCATGTGGATGGTCTCGCCCAGGGTGCTTCGCAAAAGCTCGGACATCTCCGCCACCATGCCATTCGAATTGACCGGCTCCGGATCAAGCGGCTGCTGCCGCGAAAAGGCAAGCAACCGCTGCGTCAACGCGGCTGCCTTGGTAGCGCCGTCCATGGACGCTTCGATCAACTTCCCGATATCGTCATTGCCCGGTGAGATCCGGCGCTGAATGAGATTGAGGCCGGCGATGATAACGGCAAGCATGTTGTTGAAGTCGTGCGCGATGCCACCCGTCAGTTGCCCCACCGCTTCCATTTTTTGAGACTGCCGCAGCGTCTCCTCGACCGCCATGCGCTGCGCGACCTCATCGGCAATGATCCGCTCTTGCTCGGCATTCAGCCGCCGAAGCGCTTCGTTTGCCTGCTCTGCCGAAGCCCTGGCGCTCAAGAGTTCCTGCTCGTAGCGCCGGCGATCCGTTGCGTCGAAGATGGTCAATCTGACGAATTGCGGCACGCCCTCAGCGTCTCGCCGCTCCTGTGCATTGACAAGCGCGGGCAGCCGGCTGCCATCAGCTTTCAGGAAGTCGAGCGCGACTTCCCTGAACTCGCCTTGCATGCGCAGCAAAGGAGCAAAATGCGTCTCGTAGTAGATCTTCCCTGCGATCGGCAGCAGATCGGGCAGACGTTTGCCGACAAGGTGGTGCCCCTGGATCCCGAGCCATTCACAGAAGGTCTGGTTCACCCGCTGGATCACGCCGTCGCGAGAGGCCGAGATATAGCCGCACGGAGCCGTCTCAAAGAGGTCTTTGAGTTCGGCCCATTCCAGCGCCCGCGCATCTTCGCCTGAGGCCACGATATGCCACTCAAACAAAGCTGTTGATAGCGGCGATCGTTTCGGCCGGCGCACTCAGATTGGGGCAATGCCCGGTTGCGCTGAGATTGACGATCCGGCTGTTTTCCAAGCGATGGTGCACGTATTGGCCAACCACCTGCGGCGCGATCACATCATCCGAGCACTGCAGGATTAGTGAAGGAACCGAGAAGCCGTCGAGGTCAGCGCGATTGTCGGATAGAAAGGTGGCTCGGGCAAACCTCTTGGCGATGTCCGGATCGGTCCTGCAAAAGCTGTTCGTAAGCTCTTTGGCGAGTTCAGGCCGATCGGGATTGCCCATGATGATTGGTGCCATCGCGGTCGACCAGCCCATGTGATTGCTGTCAAGGAATTCCAGCAGTTCCGAGATTTGAGCTTCCGTAAAGCCGCCGACGTAATCATCCGTATTGATGTAGCAGGGCGACGGCCCCACAAGCACAAGCTTGCCGAAAAGCTCGGGCGCTTTCCTTGCGGCGAGAATGCCGATCATGGCGCTTACCGAATGCCCAACGAAAATGCCGCCAGTCATACTAAGCTCGCGGCAGAGCGCGACGACATCATCTGCATAGCCATCCAGGGTCGAATATCGCTTCGGATCATAGGCAGTGAGATCCGAGCCGCCTGCTCCTATATGATCAAAGGTGACGACGCGAAACCGGTCCTCGAACGCGGGCGCAACAAAGCGCCACATGTTTTGATCGCATCCGAAGCCATGCGCGAAGACGATTGTTGGAGGGCCAGCGCCCGATATTTGGACATTGTGCATGGCTGCTCGGGACATCATTGCGACCTCGATTTGCCAAACCTCCTTGTCGAAATTCGGCGATCCGCGAATTTCGCATCTGCACATACCAGCCGCAAGCCCATTTGGCATGCTGGCCCAATCTTGATGGAACTGCATCGCCGCAACTTTGTTTCTCGTCCGCCCCGTTTGTGAGGCGCTCAAGAAGGGAGACAATCATGGCGACGACAAAAAAGGCCTCGACCAAAGGCCTGAACGAGCTCTTCATCGATACATTGAAAGACATTTATTTTGCCGAGAAAAAGATTCTGGCGACACTTCCCAAGATGGCGAAGGCGGCACAAAGCCCCGATCTCAAGGCAGCGTTCGAAAAGCACCGCGGCCAGACCCAGGAGCATGTCGCACGCCTGGAGAAGATATTCAGCGCGCTCGGCAAGAAACCACAGGGCAAGACGTGCGCGGCCATCATGGGCATCACGGAGGAAGGCTCCGAAATCATGGACGAGTATAAAGGCTCTCCGGCTCTCGATGCCGGTCTGCTGGCCGCAGCTCAGGCAGTCGAGCATTATGAGATCTCCCGCTATGGCACGATGCGCACCTGGGCCAGCGAACTCGGCATGGATGAAGCAGTAGAGCTTCTCGAGCTTACCCTCGGCGAGGAGAAGGACACCGACGAAGCCCTTACGCAGCTCGCCGAGTCGGCCGTCAACGTTGCCGCCGAGGCGGCATAGCGAAGATCCGACTGGTTTTGAAAGTTTCAGGCCCCGACCGCCGAGCGTCGGGGCCTTCGCTTTTGGAAAAGGAACTGGTGCGTGGATCCGAGATGAAGAGTTAGCGCACAGTCGAGTTCGAGGGGGTTCTAAGGGGAAGATACTCGAAGACGACGTATTTCAGCCCACGTCTCGAGTGGCGAAACACCACTTGAGGCCTGCGTAACTAGCCCATCGCAGCCGCCCCTCTGAGGAAAAGCCCTCGCGAACGCAGTTGTCCGTTGCCTCGCAGCTATTCGCAGCCCTAGGCTTCAGGAAGCGGCTGCTGATCCTGATTCATCTGATGGATAAGGAGAAATCGGTGTCGGAGTTACTCTCTCTGGCGGGTGGGCAGAGCGCGCTTTTACAGCATTTGAGCGGCATGGCCAAACTTGGAATTGTGCGATCCCGCACCCAAGGCAAACGGCGTTTCTATTCCTGTACCTCGGAGGAGGCGACGATGGTCGTTAGCCTCCTCAGCGACATCGCCGAGAATGACGACCTTCCGATAGGGAAGAGATCGGGGAAGGGATCGTCGTTTTGGCGCTCTGGCTGATCAATATTCGCCCTCGCGGGTACTTGATCGCATCGAACTGACTCGCTTAGGGTGACGGGATGGTACAAACCTTTACGGTCACCAGCATAAGGCAGGAGGCGCAGGTAAGCGATGTCAGAGCTTCCGCCTGATAGGGTGAGACGCCATGGCTGATATGATCGCGCTCCTTTTGGAAGACGAAGTTCTCATTGCTCTGGACGTCGAGCACCACTTGGCCGAAGCTGGGTTTGAAGTCGTGCATGTCACCTCGTGCGCAGAGGCCGAACGCTACCTTGGAGATCAAAACCCCGATGTGGCGGTGATCGACCTGAAGCTAAGGGACGGTGTTTGCCACAGCGTTGCGCATACTCTTGCGGACCGCTCGATCCCTTTCATCGTTCATTCAGGCAACAACGAATTCGACGACAATCCCGAGCATCAGATTTTCGCCAAAGGAAGCTGGGTCCCGAAACCATCTGAGATGGCTGACCTAGCGGCCACGGCGATGTCGCTTGTCCAGCAGCGCGACCTGAAACGCGTGCTCGATAGTCGCAGGCGGGAACGATTCCGGTCCACCTGAAGCGACCCCGGACAGCATCCTCCAAGGCCGGTGAAGGTCGCACGCGCGATTTAGCAGAGAGGAGCGAAACACTTCGGACGTCGCGGCGATGTCAGCATGCGTGGCGGAATAAGGCAGGCGGCCGCGTGTGGCCACTGCTCGCTCCTCGGTACACGGTTCTGCGCGAGGCTGACGAGAACTTGGCGTCCCGCAACTCTGAGTCGTCGTGCTTTAGGCCTCACTGGCTACTGTGGCCTCTACCCAGGCCACCGGCGCTTCCAAACTCCAAACGATGCCATGTTCGCCGTAGTCGAGGTTGCCTTTGCCTCCGAGCGCCTCGGGAGCAACCCGCTTCAGCACCACTGTTCCAAATCCACCCTGTCCGATGGTCTGAACTTTTGGACCATCTTTTTCAGCCCAGGTAAGCTGAAAGACCCCCTGAGTTCCCGAACCCGAAACGTTCCATCTGACCGAAATCGCCCCCTGATCTCCCAAAAGCGCGCCGTATTTGGCTGAATTGGTGGCGAGTTCGTGAAAAGCGATGCCAAGATATTGGACCGCATTGGGACTGAGGATAACGGCCGGGCCGGATAAGGAAATTCGGCCCTCGTCGCCGAATGGCTTGACCTGCGATAGCAGGAGTTCCAAAACGGTGACGCCCCTCCAGTCGCCCATAACGAGCAGATCGTGCGAGCGTGAGAGAGCCATGATCCGCTCACGAACCTGCCGCTCGAACGCTGCGGGGTTGTCGGCGCGCTTGTTTGTTTCTCTGATCATAGAGAGAATAACGGAATACTGGTTTTTAACCCGATGGTTGACCTCGCGCATGAGCATGCGGATGCGATGTTCGCTCTCCTTAGCCATCGAGATGTCTCGGGCGATCTTGGAGGCGCCGATGATCTGGCCGACGGCATTGCGCACAGGTGATATCGTCAGCGAGACTGGAACGAGGCTGCCATCCTTTCGCTGCCGCTCTGTTTCGAAGCTCTCAACTCGCTCACCGCGGCGGATGCGTTCAAGGATGCGCGGTTCCTCGTCCTGATGCTGAGCCGGGATGAGCATCGTGACAGACCGCCCGATGGCCTCCTCGGCAGTGTAGCCGAACAGACGTTCGGCGCCGTGATTCCAACTCGTGATATTCGTGTTCAGATCCTTGCTGACGATGGCATCGAACGAGGATTCCACAATGGCTGACAAATGATGGCGGACCTCCTCGGCCCGTTGGGCATCGGTTAGGTCAAGCAGCATATTGACCGCACCAACCAGATCGCCCGTCTCGTCTCGTATAGGAGTTGGATAAGGCTGAAATGGGAAGAAGGACCCGTCCGGACGTTGAGCTATGGCCTGCTGGTCGTAAACTGGCCGGTTCTCCTTGAGCGCAATCGCCATCGGGCATTCGTCATGCGGCAGTTCCTTGCCGTCGGGCGTGAACAGCTTGAATGTGACACACCATTTGTCCTTGCCGACCTCAGGGTCCCGGCCTGCGAGCGCCGCAGCAGCGCGGTTGTAATAGGTGATCGTGCCATGCGGGTCAGTGGTGTAAATGGCGACCGGAAGCGCATCCAGAATCTGATGGTAGGTACTGTCCTTGCGCCGCAACTCGCTACGAGTTCGCTCCAGGTCGGTTAAATCGACGGTGAAGCATCTCGTGTTGATCAGCTTTCCGTCGACGAAATGGCCACTCGATGTGATCTCTACGTGCTTGATCGACCCGTCGAAAGCCCTCAATCGCGCCGGATACCTCGTGATCTTTTCCCCACGGGTCAGGCGATCCAAAACATCCTCGATCACGTCCCGGTCAGGATGGAATTCGCCAATGTGGCGCCCCACATAATCCTCTGCCGGATAGCCAACCAAATCGAGTTCAGCTTTGTTGGCGTGCAGAATGACGCCCTCTGCGCTCACGAGATGAAGCGCAACAGCACCGTTCTCAAAGAAATCCCTGTAATCAAAGTCCCGGCCGGTCTCGGAATTGTCGATCTTATCGAACGCGATAACGTCTTCCAGCGACAGTTCGCTCATCCCCACCCCTTTTAAGTTCAACCCGCTTCAACGTAACACGGAAGAATTCGTTCCCTCCGCCTCTGCGCAACGGAGACATTGCGTGGAACGGCCGACACCCGTTGGGAGGCATCGGCTCAGTGATGGCAGGGTACGGGGGTCATCGAGGTTGGATTTCGCGGATCGCTATGTTGAAACCCGCAAAGACAAGGGGTCGGGCAGAAGCTTCTTACAGAGGCTGAAAGTCGTCTAGCAGCACTTGGCTGTAAGAAGGTGAATTTGCAAGTGGTCGAATCCAATGCTGGCGTAGCCGAGTTCTACGAACGATCAGGTTATCCGATCGAGCCGGGTTCAGCATGACTAAGCACCTTCCGCCTCTCTTTGGAGCGTCCGCAATCTGAGATTCAGCCATCGGCCTAGTGGCGAAATCCGTTGGCCGAGGTAGACCGGATGCCAATGAGTTAGCAGACGTCTCGCGCGTTGTAGCAGGCGCGCTCGCTAACGCCGGGAACATTAGAGCCTGGTCCGAGTTCGGCGTTTAAAAGCAACCCGGTCACAAAATTTGGCACATGTTCCTTCTCCGAATGTTCTAACCCGTAAGCTCCAGAACATCTCTGATCTCACTCAGTCGGATATCACCGTTTTAGAGAGCATCCAATTTCAGAAACGGGACTATCAGGCCAACCAGGACATCGTGCGCGAGGGAGATCGGCCCACCCATTCATTCGTGGTTTTGGACGGTCTGGTGGGCTCCACCAAGCTCACGGGCGAGGGCAAACGGCAGATCACGTCGTTCTTTGTTCCGGGAGACATTCCTGACCTCCACGGAATGCATCTCTCTATTTTGGATTGCGCGTTCTCACCCCTCACGCGCGTTACCGTGGGCCTCATGCGGCATGATGCGTTGCGAGCCATTTGCGACCAACATCCTTCCATAGCGACTGTGTTTTGGCGCTCGACCGTGATCGACGCCGCGATCTATCGAGAGTGGGTCACAAATGTTGGAAGGCGCGACGCCTATGCTCGCATGGCGCACATTCTATGCGAGCTCATCGTCCGCCTTCACTCCATGGGGCTCATCAAGGATCATGTGGCGGAGCTTCCCATCACGCAGGCAGAACTTGCCGACGCGTTGGGCTTATCGACCGTGCACGTGAACCGAATGCTTCAAGAACTACGAGGCGCCAGGTTGATCGTCACCAAGGGCTCGCGATTGCACGCTGTCGATTGGTCTGGTCTCGTACGAGCAGGAGATTTCGATACCGGCTATCTACACCAAAAAAACGCGAGAATGCTGTGAGAGGGGCTGGAGGGCGAGATATTCTTTGACACCGGAGACAGCCATGCGGTCATTAAAAGATGAGGTAGGCATCGACTCGACGGGCTCGAGGAGCACGTCGTGAGGCATCGGAGGCTTGATCGACTTGGTGAAAGAATCTCCGAAGGATCTCGACAGCCAGCAATTATTCATTCAGGTCCGGGACCAGAATGGCAAAAAGCTGCCGAGGCTGAGCGTATCTTTTCATATGCCGTGCAATCCATATCTGGGCCGCCATGTCGGGCAGCTTCATGCCATGCACCTTTGGGCGAGGGACCGGATGGACCAGATTGGCGCATATGGTTTCGAAAACATCCAAGGGCAGGTGCGTCGAAGCTTGTGAATTCCTTGAGGCAGTCGGCAACCCGACCAGACTATTGGTCTTGGCTCATTTGCTCGATGGGGAACAGTCAGTAAACGAACTGTTGGAGAAGGTAGGGAGCAACCACACTCAAGCGCCGCTCTCGCAAAATCTGGCCAAACTGCGTAGGGCCGGACTGGTGAACACCCGGCGGGAAAGCCAGTGGATATATTACTCCTGCGATTCGCCCGCCGTGCGCCAGTTGTTGGCCTTCTTGGAACACACCTTTGGCGATATCAGGCCGAAGGCATCGAGCCCGACCGCGCATGTTTCTCGATAGCGGACGATCTCGGGCGGGATCCTACGAAAAGCCAGAACTGAAGAAGCGCGAGCGGCTGGGTAACATAGCTGTCCAGGTGATCGCGATATCCGGCGGGGTCGAATGATTAGGAAGGCTTATAAGAAGCCCGAACTCACCAAGCGCGAGAAACTTTCGGGCGTGTTGAGGAATTCGATCGCATTCGCCGGCGTATTCGGCTCCAACGATTTTTTCTTCCTCTGGGATGACTTTTCACCGTGGAACTTCCCAGGGATCGGCGAGGTCAGATTGCCTCGTCCATTCTGGATCTGGATGCTCGTCAGGCACGGCCAGGCTGTACTCGTAAACGGCGGCTTGCTCTTCATCGACAACCCGGAACCAATGATCCTGTAGAGCCCTTGGCGATACCTTTTGACCACCAGCCGCGGCTTCTGCGGCTTTCATCGGATCGTCGACTACAACAACGGCAGATGACAAGACCGCGTCGCCTTCGATCTCTTCCACTTGGTACTTCGTCATCGGTAGTCTCAGCCGCGTTTGAGGTTTTTCGCCTCGCGTTCCAGCGTGGCGCGGTCATTGCCGTGTTGCTTTATCAGGTCGCGCACCTGTTGGGCCGTGATTCCCGTCTTCTCGTCGAAATAACGAATCTCTATTCTTCCTCTACGGAGACGCGGTTTCGATCTCGAGAGTCTCGCTTGCTCTTGTCATCCGCCATCATTGTTCCTCCACTCCGATGGATGCCAACGTAGTTCCGCGAGCTTTGTTGCATCGCGCTAACGGTTTGCGGGTTCGGAACTATTTTAGCTAAAGCTGATTGAACCGCATATCCGTCGTGAGTTCGGTGCATGCGTCTGAAGTTCATCAAGCCCATGGAGCCTGAGCTCGTCGATACACCGCCTCAGGGCGACGAGTGGATCCATGAATTCAAGTTCGACGGCTACCGCACCCAGCTCATCAAGGACGAAGACGGAATTCGGCTGTTTACAAAGAACGGTTACGACTGGACGGGTCGTTATGTTCAACTTGCCGGCGAAGCCACGGCGATCGAGGCGGCAAGCTTCATCATCGATGGCGAGGCGATTACGATCAACGAGGCGGGCCTGACAGACGTCCACGTGCTGCAATCCGCCGTCACCAGCCGCAAACCCTCGCGCGACCTCTATCTGGTCGCGTTCGACTTGCTGCACCTCAACGGCCACGATCTGCGCAATATGCCGATAGAAGATCGTCGTGAGATCCTGCAGGCGTTGCTTCCGACCGGCCATATCCAGTTCAGCGAAGCGATGCCGGGCGCTGGCGCCGCTGTCTATCACATGGTGGACCAGGCCGGCCTTGAAGGCATGGTGTCGAAGCGCAAGGGCGGCGTCTATCGCAGCGGCCCGACGATGAACTGGCGCAAGATCAAGTGCTATGCCGAAAAGGAGATGGATATCATCGGCGTCCAGCGCGAGGCGGGCAAACCTGCCATGGTGCTGATGGCCGACAAGGGCCGCTATGCCGGCGGCGCCTTCGTCACGTTCAAGGCCGACAAGCGCCAGCGTCTGTGGGACCGGGTTAAGGGGAAGGTAGGAGGGCCGGTGCCGAAAGGGATAAAGAGCGACAAGGCCGAATGGCTAAAGCCCGGTCTTGTCGGGCTTGTGAAGTTCCTGAAGGGAGAAGAAAAGCTGCGCCATGCGAAGCTGCTGGATTTTCGCGAGAAATCTTGAACCTGGGCCGGTCAAGACTCTCACGGTTCCGTTCCTATTCTTCGCAGATTGTGCGGCCGTTTCTTCGTTAAAAGGACCACCCCGGCTTCGCCGGTTCAAATTCGCGCATCCGCTTCTTGTTCGCGAAGAGCTGTCGACCAGCATGGCCGGTTTGTTCTCGGCGCGCTGGGATATTGTGCCTGATTGGGCTCGCGATGGAGTAGAATGATCGTAAGCCTGCTGCGGCCATCAGGTCCAGGCGATTGCATAATTGACAGCCCCAATCGCGACTTAGCTAATGTCCGTCCGAACGCGTACAAATAGCCTCCCCTGAAGCGAAGGCCCCACGAGATTTCGGCAGACGGCCACGTCGAACCCGAGCAGCTAACTATGCTGGCGGACATCCTGGCCAATCGATCGGGCATTCCGGCGGGAAGCCCAGAGTGCGAGACCCTGGCTAGGAGCATTCTCACCCTGTTCACTGGAGGTATGACCGCCATTGACGATCTAAAGCCGGCGTTAACCGGAACCCGCGACACAGCTTAGGGTCAGGAACAAAGATCGCGCTGCTCTGTTCGGCACTGATGGCGCTCTACTATTTTGATCTAACCGACAACGGAACCGCATACCCGGACACTGAAGGAACCGACCTTCCGAGCCTGCAATCGGCTGAAGACGAGGCGGCAAAGGCGCTCCTAGAAATAGCAAAGGACAAGATGCCGGACGGCACCTTCCGCGAGGTGGCACTGTATGTGCATGACGGTTCGAGCAAACCCATTTTTGTGGTAAAGGTCACGTTCGAACTCATCCGCAACGGGTCTGATGCCCGTGGAACCGTGGGAACCTGACGACTTCCGAACCGTGAGTGCGCGCCTCTACCAGCAACGGGCGCGGGCATATGTCGAGGACCTGCGTGCAGGGACCGAAAAGACGCGCCGGGTAATCGAGGATTCCCGCAAGCTGCTAGATCGGCTTGCCGCCAAGTCAGGCGCTATCCTGTACGTGGTTCCGTTCCGCAATGTCATGGCTCATGTTCAGCCCGGTGTAGAGAAGGCTATTTCGACACTGAACAAATCCTGACCGCCATTCCAAGCGCGGCGAGATCACGATCATCGACCGGAATGATCCAACTCACGCATGGCGCAGATGGGAAGGAGGAGCAACCTCAGTTCGACATCACCACCGGATGATTGTTCGGAATGGGACATGCCCTTGAAGGCTGTCTAATGTTGGCGCTAAATCATTTTGGTCTGCGTTCAGGGAGGAATTCTCGTGACCGACGCTTTTCATTCCATCACGGTTGAACGAGCCGCAGAGGCCTATGTTATTTCCAGAGGCAAAGCTCGGTTCCTGTCCATTGCACAGGCAATTCGCGCCATCCGAACACTCATGCCGACCTGTAGGGCCTCTGACCGCCAATTGGAGGAAATGTTGGCGGCGGCATCCATCGTTCACGGTGTGGCTGTGGCGTTCGATAAAACGACGGCCGACGGCGTAGCGCCACAGCTCCATTCCTAGCTGGTCGGTGCTTGCGTCCGCTCAGAAGGTTCAAATGGGCAAGTCGGTCGGCCTGCGCTAGAAACCAGGGCCAACAGGTCAAGACATGCAGTCCGGCGCAAGCAGCAGCATGCCGTATTTTGCCCAAAGCTGCTCGCAGTGCTGCACCCTCAAGCTTGGGCGCTCCCGCGGCCCAAAGAAGATCATCGCGGCGCGAACGTCGTAGCCCAACACGGACGCATTTGCGATGAACTGGACTGCCTCCCCTAAACTGCGAAGCTCAAGGGCAGCTTCTTTCTTGTTCACGGCGTCGAATACACCGAGCACCTGCACTTCGTCCTCGCGTGAAGCCAATACAGCAGCCATGGCCTCGTCACTCATCATCCCCATTACTGGACACGCAATTGCTGCTCAAGAACGCCGACGGTAGCACTTGCGTTGATGCTCGATTGGACCTGGCAACGGCTTCTTCGTTCGTCCTCGTTTGCTCTGGTGGCGAGCCAAATAGCGGCAGACTTTGTGAGACCCGTGAGGCACTCACCTGCAAACTCCGCCGGCTCGTCGGTCGCGGCGTCGAACACCGCCCACGTTTCGCACGGTTCCTGAATGAACAAGAATCTCACATTAGGCTCCGCTAAACTTTGCCCCAAACATAAGCGGAGGCAAATTGTTCCGGCGGAGCGTGTTCTTGAAGTTAGACATCTGTCGACCAATGCAGCACAGCCCGGGGTCGCCCGGCCCGGCAAACGCCGGGGCGGGCTAGAGCCGGTACCAGGGTCATGCCGCTTGGGCCGTGCATGAGTTCGCAGGAACGCCAAGCGCTGCCAGCGCGATCTCAATTTCGGCGTCATTGACATGGGCCGTCACCAAAACGATCCCTTCGACCGGATCCACATCCACGAGCCTCCCCGCGGCAGCTGCCACGGATCCGATCAGCCCGCCAGCAACGCTGGCGCAAGCGAGCGCCGCCAGTGCTGTCGGCGAGAGCCCCGCGCCGTAAGGGTTGATCAAAAACGCCACAAGAGCACTCCCGCTGAAAATCGCGGTAAGAATTGCAGCCGGAGCGATCCCCAAACCAGCCACCTCGTCGCGGTAAGGTCCGATAACGGCGATCCGCACGCGGGCAATTCCCGCTGCCACTAGGTCGCCTGCGGCTTTGGCTGCTTCGGCCCGGGAGTCAAAAAGTCTGCTGAGTGTCGGCATGGTCGGCGACGTTGCCCGGCGATAGATCGTTGACGAAGGAGGCCGCGATAAGTTCGTCACCATCGATCCGAGCCAGTCCATCCCTATGATCGCGACGACTTTCTCGACAAGTCATCAATTTGCCTTGGGCGATCTTGGCCGCCTGCATTCTGGCTCGAAGGCTGGCCATACGCATCCCCAAGGCAAGGGATGTGACAGTTCCATTTAGCATTGTTCGATAATCCTTTGATTGATGCCAGTGTGGGAGGGCGAAGTTGTGATCTGAAGCCCCCTGGCCTAAGAGCACCATGCGGGAATCCAGGCTGAGCGCTGCCGCGCCTCTTCAAGTGCTGACGGCTGCTCATGCTTGTGCGAAGGGTCTGAATTGTGAGGATAGGTGATCCGAACTGGCGTTGGCACGGCTCGCACCGATGCGAGGCGACGACCTGAAACCAGCTGCCTGCTCTCTTCAAGGCGAAACCGCAATGGGGACATTCAAGCGTCGTCTTGCACATCAGCAATCGTCGGGAGAGTGCCATCTCCCATCAGCGTCACACATGATAAAGTTCCGGCTCGCGGCCCGAAACGTCACGCAAATCGAATGTTCCGGATGCAGGGCTTCGGTCGGAAGCAACCGGACCAAAATCCGATCAACGAAGCGGCAGCCTCAAGCCTGAGGTCCTTCCCATACATCCCATGATCTAATCGGAGGCGTTTTCATCGCTCAACGCTAAAGAAACAGCGTTCTCTATGCTCCGCCTCTCATGCCGGCCTCTCGCAAGCAGCTCCCTTGAACGCCGTAAATTACGACTTTGCCTGCCGAAGTGAGCACCGCCATCATGCGTGACGGGAAGCTCCCTTTCGGACGCGTTGTCTATGCAAGTCCGGCAGCTCTCAAGCAGAACTCGAACCATGGTCTCGTCTGCCCCGGTGCCGGAGAAAATTCTCACGAGATTGCGAGCTTGTTGATCCCACTCGGATTCGGGAACGGCGCCCTCAACGACTATGGCTTTGAGCGCATTTTTGATCACATCAAAATCAAAGGCGGAAATCACCGGCCGATCACGGGTCATTGGCTTCTCCCTCGGGATCCGACGTACAGCCAACGAGTCGGTTGGAAGCACCAATGTCACCTTCCCACACGTCAACCCTCCGGGCATTAACCTGCGTTAACGCAACTGGGTGCTCCGTCACTTTCTGCTCGCCACCAGGCGTGGCGAATTCGAAACATAGCTACGGTTGGACCTGCCCGAAGAGTGAGGCGACCGACGCCGGTTCGGGGGCGGCGGGGCAACGCCGGTCGCATCAAGGATAGGGACCATGGGTTCAGCAAACTACGTTGCGATTGGTCCTTCCAGAAGGAGAAGCGATTCGTGCGGCAATAGCAATTGTCCTCTCCGGGCTTAAATCTTTGAGGTCGATGCGACTGTCCGCCGGAAGGAAAAGTCCACGACCCCGATTGCACCGGAACCGGCAATGACACTGCGGATCAGCCGAGGCATTGCCGGACAAGCCTTCGAAAGCCTTGCCCGCCTTGCCATTTTGTACCTGGATCGAGCTCTGACTTCGTCCTCCGCTTTCTTGCGCGATGTCTCTGCGGCGTCGATCAGCGTTACTGGCAGGCAGTTGTCGTTCAAACCTTGGGTCGCGGCCATGTACGTCTCCCTTGCGGAGCCGAACTTGGACTTGGCGGGAGTGTTCCCCTGCAGCATCATGCTGCACATGCTCTCAATTGCGGAGGTACCCTGATCGACGGCTTGCCTGGTCCGTTGTGAGCTTTTTCTGCGGATTGGGAACCTGTTTTTCTCAGGCAGGTTCGAATGGCGGCAGCTCCCGTGCTGCTGGTCAGGTCCCCCAAGACCCGGCCGGGCCCGCTTCTCTCGCCAGTGAGGCGGGCCCACTGCGATCGAAACTGCGGCGGCTTGGCTTGGAACCTAAATGACCGTTGCTGGTTGGGCGCTTCGTGGCGCCTGCTCTCGATGGCTCGCCGCTGGTTGAGGTGCGGATCTCAACCGCCCGCGCTTCTGCCGAGGGGCGCGGGCAAACCATTTAGGGGCCGATATTCCACGCAAGGTCGACAAGCTAAGGCACGAACGGACCGACCGCGAATCTCGCGTCGTCATTCGAGGCGGAGCGCAAAGCCCGTGAAGCAAAGACGGCTCGGTTGAAAGCCGGTCGGCTGGGGCAGCCTTCGAAAGGCGAAACGACTGGTGGCGGCGGACCCCGCGCTGCATTCCTTCCCCGCCTTGTCAGCCGTTTGAGATTGTGGACGACGCCGGCGTTGTGATGGCGATCGTGGCGTTCACTCAGGCTGCGAACTATAGCGATAGTTCATCTTGCCTATGAGGCGTTCGTATTCATCCTCAGCCGGGCTGTAGGTCCCGTCGGCGACCCGTACTAAGCCATTGCGGTCTCGGATGACGATTTCACCACGGGTTGCCCGTATCAGCCCCTTACCCTCCAATTCCTGGATAGCAACGGTAACGCCCGGCCGACGAACGCCCAGCATTACCGCCATGAATTCGTGGGTAATGTAAAAATGGTCGTTAGGAGCGCGGTCGTGACACATGAGCAGCCAGCGCGCCAAGCGCTCGTTCAATTTCGAGCGAGCATTGACCAGCGCCGTGAAGCCCGTCTGAATAAAGAGGGTCGCCACGTAGCGCAGCAGAAAAGTCTTGAGGCTTGCGCTCGCGGCCAGAGCCTCCACCAGGGCTGCGGCCGGGACACGGAACCCGCTCCCCGCTAACTGCATGTAGGTGTCATGCACACAGTGGTCATCTCCGAGTATCAGCATAACACCGGTCATGCCTTCGGAACCGATCAAGCCGATTTCCGTGTCGCCGCCCTTCGGAATTGTGGCAACGATCGAGGCGATCCCCTCCTCAATGAAATAGACGTTCTCGATAATGGAGTTGGCAGTTTCAAGCGGCGTGCGCAGCGGCAACGCGACGTGCTCCAGGTATGGGTCGATCAGCGCCAAATCCGGGGCACTCAGGCGCTGCAACAATTGGTTCTGATAGTGACGTGGGACCGAATCAGACATTGCTCTTCCCCAAGCAGGGCAAGAGCTTGCCAATCTCCCAGCCGTTCGCGCCCGTATAAACGTGCAAACGATGAATCGACATTAGGCCCTTTCCGCCGCAAGGGCCAATCAATTAACTATCAAGGCTGCGTGCCGACCTTTTGCGCCGCTTCCGAAAAGGGAAAGCGTAGGACCAGAGCGTTGTTTTCATCGACGATCTCGAAGGCAGCCTTGGTCAGCACCGATTTGCCGCGCAGGAGTTCCTCGGCAAGGATTTCCTTCGCGGCAGCCATTGCATCTTGCTCGACGCTGGCCAGATCGGCAAACTCCTGCCCCTCAGGATCTTCTTTCAGATCGCCCTGCTGGTTACGGACATGAAAAAAATATCTCGGCATGCTGACTCCGCTCGATTGGACTATTTAACCGCGGGGTGAGCGATGGAAAGCGTCGGAAACGTACCAACTGAGGATAGGTAATGTTTCGGGCAATGGGCCTGCCCGCCGCCGCGCGCTGTCTGCGGTAGAGGACCAGCACACGGAGCGAAGGCGACCGTAGAACAAGCAGGAGCGCACAGCCAGCTGTGGCGTAACGTATATCCACCAGACGACGCGTATGTCCTCTAGAAGCAGAGTTCCCTTGCCAGCTCGACGAATGCTTCGTACGGCGTGGATCGCGTCACCTGGGCAATAAATGCAGAGTTCCGTCGGAACGCGGCATCCTCCTCCAAAACGCCAATCAACCGCCCTGCCTCAACCCCTTCGGCCCCTCGTCCGAACGGCTCGAACTACACCAGCGCAACATCCTCGAACCGGACCTCATCGGCAGGCAGCAGGTCTACTTTCCTTAGGCCTGCGTCGAACCCCGAAAGAAGGCGATTATGGTGATCGACAATCTGCTCGGCCAAGAGGGATCCGAAATCCGCTGTAGCGTGGCCATCTCGCACAAGCGTCACATCGAATCCCTCCGAGACGGCGCGGCGCGTAGTGGTGTCAACACAGAATTGCGTCATGCAGCCACCGATAACCAGTCGATCAACGTCGAGCTTCCGAAGCCGGAAAGCTAAATCGGTGTCGTGGAAGGCGTCACAGCTCCGCTTGTGAATGAGAACGGTGTCGGGGTTGGCGGACACCTCTTCGCGCAGCTGCCAGCCCCGCGACCCAACTTCAAGTCGGTGCCCTGCGTCGCCGTCGTGCTGAACGATGATGACGGGTACGCCGGCCGCCTCCGCCGCGAGTTTCAACCGGCCGAGCCGGGCCGCAACGGCTTCGAATTCGCGGTCGATAGCGACTTGCCGACCGGCATCGATCAGACCGGCGAGGATCCCCTGTTGCACATCGATGATCAAGAGTGCTGTAGTCATTAAACATCGCCCCAAGAGCCAGTTTGAAGAGGGTACCTCACCGAGATAACGCCGACTAGAGAGGTGGTCCACCCGATAGCGGCAAGAGACTGACGTCGAGTATAGTGGAACCGCGCCTTCGATCTCGAGACCTGACCGTGACCAGCACGCTGTCCAATGCCGGCAAACCGAGCATGGCACCGGCCGGCATACCCTGACGGCTTCGCCCCCGCATAGCTGAGCGATAAGAACTTCAGGGAGCCCGGCCTGCGTTTCACCTTTGGTTCCGTGGCAGGACTAGAGTTAAGCTGGCAAAGATCAAGCTACCATGATCGGGGGCAGGATCGGACAGTGGATGGAGGGCGGCACGTGATCGAGGTCATGTCAGCAATAGTAGTCTTTCTGCTGCTATGCGTTGGAGCAGGCTTAGGCATCCTTATTCGGGGCTGGCTTCCCGCGCAGCACCAGACTCCCGAAGCTACGCTGCTGATGCAGTTGACCGTCGGTTTGCTTGCAACCTTTGCGGCCGTCGTTCTGGGTCTTCTCACCGCGTCGGTGAAGCAGGCCTACGACAATTCGGCTCTCGACCGGCAGCAGTATGCGCTTCAGCTTGACCTGATGGATGCGTGCCTGCATGACTACGGGTCTGACGCGGCCCGAATTCGCGTCGAGGTCGAAGGTTACACCGCTGCCGTCATAGCGAGCACGTGGCCGAACGAAGCTCGGCCCACGGGTGTTGCCTACCCCGATACTTCGCGTATGCCTGTTGTGGGTGCCTCGCCCGGACTTGAAGAGCTGATGAACAAGATCGGTCTCGAGGTAAACGAACTAACGCCGGCCGATCCGCAACACACGGCGATCGCTGCGATGTGCCGTGCCCGATATGATAGCGTCTCTACGGCTCGCCTCGGCGTGATCGAGGCCGCGCGAAGTGAATTGCTGCAGCCCTTCTACGGAGTTCTGATCGTGTGGCTCATGATCATTTTCGCGTGCCACGGTCTCATCGCCCCACGGACGAAACTGACGTTGACCCTCATGCTTTTTAGCGCGATCTCACTCAGCAGCGTAATGTTCGTTATCGCAGACCTCAGTCAGCCCTATGGCGGATTTTTCAGCATATCCAGCGGGAGCATGCGTAGCGCTTTGGAGGCGATGCTGGCGCGGACCAGTTAGGAACCTCTCCGTCGGCAACAGCCATGCGGCGGGTCTGGCCAACTCGCTAGGGAGAGGGTTTTCGTCCCAATCAGGACCGACCCACATGTTAAGCTTGGGGGCACAGCAGCAAGACGCATGGAGCTAACTGTGCTTTACGGCAGGCCTCAGGGAAGCCGCCAGGCGCACCAGGTCCACCCGACGCTGCTGGCCGGTCTTTTCAAGCAAGTGCCGCGTGTGGGATTTCAGCGTGTTCGGTGAGATCGAGAGGGTCCGGGCGATCTCTTGGCTATCTCGGCCATTGATCGTGAGCTCGAAGATTCGCGTCTCTGCCGGCGACAGGTTGTAGAGCATGGCCGCAGCATCCAGAACGTATTTCGGGTCATCGCCCCGCTCGGCGACGAACACCGCCGCGACTGCTTCGCCAGGAACTCCGGAGCGCACGCAGCGACCGTTCAACGGAAGCACGTGCACCACGAACGGCTCGCTGTCCGTTCGCGTGCCGGGGATCGCGATGCCGCGCCGCCCGAGCGGGCCGTCACCCTCCGCGGCGGCGAGGATGGCCGCGGCGAGCCCGCCGGGCATGATCTCGCCTTTGATGTCCAGGCGGCCCATGCGATCGACAAGGGGATTCCCATTCGCCATCGCCTCGCGAGCGGCAGCGTTGGCGTGTATGATGTTTGCGCGACCATCGACAATGACCACGCTCGATCGCACCGCGTTGACGACCGCCTCGAACATCGTGCGCTGCTTGCGTTCCTCATCGAGGATACCTGTGATCAATGCAGCACGCCGAAGATGCGGGGCGATGATGCGCAGCCCCACGAGTACGTCTTCGGTGATGGGTCCCTCGTCCCGATGCCGACCCAAGCCGACGTTGCCAATCCGGAAGCGGTCTCGGGTCAAAAAAATGCCGATGCTGTCAATCAATCCCTCTGGCTCGGCGAGGTCGATGAAATACTTGTTGGACTCCAGCGCCTGCTGATTGGTCACGCTCAGGGTGGTAATTGGCTCCTCGAGCGGCATGCGTCCAACGCTCTCTGGACCTCCCAGCAAGTTGACGAGTTCCGCGTTGTATTCCGGCTTGGCCATCGCGGCGGCCCAATGGTCCGGGATATTGACCAGCACAGAAAGCGACGCCGTTTGCGCCCGTATGTCGTTCAGGGCCATCATGACGTTGTGCAGGCGAAAGTGCCTCCGTATCCCGTCCAGCGCGTCGTGCCATTTCTCAGGCTCGATAACGGCATCGTAGATTGCGCCGATCAGCTGAATCAACGTGACATCTATATTGTCCATGGTCATCCGCCCTGAGAACCAGAACAGACAATAGATCGGCGGGGCTAAGACTGCCAATAGACAATGGGGAAGTCTCGCCGGTCCATCAGGTGTGACGGCTGGTTTCCGCACGGGATTCGGGCGATCGGGCCGGCGCGGCGATAAGCCGGTGATAGCTCCCACCGGCAGGGTGATAACCATTGGCTGGCGAGCGCCGCGGACTTGAAGGCGTCGAACTATTCGCCCGCGTAAACCGTCGGCAGGCGTGGATGGCCGCGGCGATCAGGTTGCAACGCATTTGCTGCATTCGTGTGGGCACGGTGTCAATGACTGCGGGTGTGCAACGCCGCTACAATCGCGTTGAGGAACAGCCGCGATTGGTGGGATGTCTAAAGCCAGGCCCGCACACGCGGACGCAAGCGTCACCCGGGTGGAATAGGCCACCGAGCTGGTTTGGGCAGCGTGCAATCGGCGTCGGTTCGATCGAGAAGGCTGCCGCTGCATCAAGGACGGCAAAGGCTGAAAACGTCACGCTAAGATTTCATCTCTGACCTCCCCGCTCAAGAGCGGTCCAAGATAATCGCGCGGCATCACCCCTAGGGGTGATCGCGGCACGCGGTCAGTTTGCTATGAAAGCAGCTCGTGCGCTTCTTTTGTTGTTCGCCTGGAGCGACGGCCGGTGGAGGACAGGTCATGGCAATCTTAGCAGTATATCCCGAAAAGATGGGTGGATCTGCTTGATGGGCTGCTATCGTCTTGCTTTCCGCGCGATCCGGCGACAATACGCCAAGGCACTCATGTGGCTCCTGTTCATGCCGCTTGCGCTCTGCATCGGCGGTGGCACGCGAGCAGACGACAATGCCCTGCACATGGGAGACATCGCAGCATCTGGATTTGCCGGAGTAACGCTGCAGACTGCCGGGCTCCCACCGGGTGTGGATCCGGCAACCAAAACCGTGATTGATCCCGACGGCGTCACGTTGCAAATCCTTGACGCAACCCAAATTCAGCAACCGATCAAAGACCAGCAAATCGCACTTCCCGCCCGGAAGACCTTCAAGGCGAAAGAAATTGGCCACGTTTTCGGTTTGGCCTTCGACAATCTGCTACCGGACCTGCGCGGTTCGCCTGGTCTTTATGCGGCTGCAACTTCCGCCTTCGGCCTCCAAATCGTGGGACCCGACAGGGATAATGATGGCAAGCCCGACCGACTGATGACCGGCGCGCCGGGTGCCAGATTTATGGACGGACTCTTTGGCCCCGCAACTGACGGTGGGGGCGGCGCCATCTGGAAGATCGACGCCGCAACCGGAACCCTCAAACTCTACGCGGAAATCGCCACGAATACCGGACAAGGGATTGGCGGCATAGCTTTCGATCCGGTTAGCCGCTCGATCTATGTGTCTGATTTGGACACCGGTCTCATTCACCAATTCGTCGGCAACACGGCCACGGATGTGGCGCAATTCGATCACGGGCTGAAAGGCCGGCCGATGGCTGGGCAAGATGCCATCCCCGATGATGGTAAAACCATCACGCTGGAATCTCCCGATTTCGATTCCAGCAAGCCAGAAACCTGGGGCATGACCCCGGTGGGTCGCCGCATTGAAGCTCTCGCTGTTCATGGCGGCAGGCTTTTCTATGCCACGGCCGGGGATCATAGCATCTGGTCGATCGGCCTCGGGCCAGACGGATCTTTCCATGACGATGCGCGCATCGAATTCGGCGCAGGCGATCCCTCCTCCGATGTGGTGGGCTCCATCGTGTTTGATGGCGAGGGCGCCATCGTTGCCTTCCGCAACGAAGTTTTGAGCAACGGTGATTTTTCGGCATTCGCCAAGCCGGGTGCCAGCCCTGTGCTGCGTTATGTACTTGAGACGCCGGACGACCCGAACACGCCTTCTAAGTGGAATCTGGAAGCTGCCACCTATCCTGTTGGCGAGAACGAGGACCATGTGGACGCCAGCGGCGGCGCAGCCTTGCAATACGCCTACGGGCTCGACGGCACGCTGGACACGGGCACCTGTTCCGGGAGCCTGGTGGTTTCGGGCGACGCATTGGGGCCGCAGAAGAAAATCCATGGCCTCCAGATTGGACCAGAGGACCAATGGGGTACGGCGCCTGATCCTGATTTGAACGCCGGCTTCATCGCAATTGATCCAAATCAAGATGCGGAAGGCATGCGTGGCCATGCTGGCGGCGTTGCAGTTCTCGCGAATTGCGATGCCGGGGGCGGCTTCCCGCCTGTTGCCGACGGAAGTCAGGCAATGCCACCCGAGCAGGGCCAGACCTTCCCGCCTGTGGCGCCGGGCGGCAATGGACAGCCCATGCCCCCGGTCGATAGCGGCGGCAACCAAACGTTTCCGCCCGTGGATCAAACTAACGCACCAGGCACTCTTTCAATTACGAAATCCGCTGCCGTTGCGAAGTGTAATCCCAAGGGCGGCTGCGCATTCAATATCGACGTCAACAACGATGGCGGTGAAGTCGCCGGACCGATCGTCATCAACGAGCTGATTGAGGCCCCCCAAGCCACCCTCACGGGGGAGCCCAATGCGCCTTGGCAATGCACCAACGCGGCGCCGTTTACCTGTACCCATCCTGGCCCTGTTCCCGCCAACGGCAAGCTTTCGATGCGCGTGGTCTTCGCGCCAAACACCGCGCCGGACGTAAAGGAAATCAGGAACTGCGCCGCATTGCCAGGCGCGCTTGCGCCCCAGGTCCCAGTCCAGCAAGGCCAGAACCAGCAGCCGGCTGCGGTGGCGCTGCCACCGCCGGTGGCCAGCAATGCCGGAGGTCTCGCGGTTACGTCGACGCCGACAGGAGAAAGCTGCTCGCCCACCAAGGGTACTTGTGAATTCGCGGTGACCGTCACCAACTCGGGACCCGTACCGGTCACCGGCCCACTTACAATCAATGAAACGCTGGCCGTGGGTAGCCAGAGTCAGGCCAAGAACGACGCCAGTTCAATTCTGAAGCCTGGGGCCATGGTCTGCACGCCGAACGGCCGGGAGCTGAATTGCCAGGAGCCGAATGTGACCCTCGCTCCTGGAGAGAGCCGCGTGGTGAAGGCAAGTTTCAAGGTCGACACGGTCGAGGGTGGTGCCGCACAGTTCGTACAAAACCACGCTGTTGTCAGCTTTGGGCCGCTTGCCGGCGAGGCCAAGGCCGCGGTGGCATTCGAGGACAACAACAAGCTCCCGGAGCCGGCAGCTCCCAATGGTGGGCAGGCCGCGCAAGGCGGCGAGCAAGCCCAACAAGCTTGCGCGTCCATTCCGTTGGATCCCAACGCACCTTTCCAGCACGGTCCGGTGGTCATCTCGAAGAAAGGCCCGGCGAGCTGCCCGCTCGTTGGCCCCTGCACGTTTGAGATCACGCTGACCAACACCACCGACGCGGCGGTGCCGGGTCCCATACCCTTCACCGACACGCTCGATATTCCGGGGGCGAAGCTTTCCGACGCACCGATACCCGCGCCCTTCAGCTGCGCCAAGGGCGGACCGCCCCTCAATTGCTCCCTCGGCAACGGCGCCCAGGGTCTCGGCCCCCATGAGTCGAAAACCCTGCCGCTCACCTTCGATCTCGATCTGCCCGACGGCACCACCAGCTTGAAGAACTGCGCCGTGAAACCCGCGGCGCCAGCCGCGCCAGCGGCACCCCAGAAGAAGGCCATGCTGTCGAAACCTTCCCGAAAAAATCCGCTGATGAGCTATGCCAGCTTCCGCCCGGAGTCTTTCGCCGGCGGAGCCGGCCTGCTGCATCTGATCGCTGATCCAGGCGGCAATATTGGCGGGGTCAATGCGGTCTCAAAGGATTGTACGGTGTGGCGGCCGACAAACGGCAAATCAAGTGGCTTCAATATCCAGCAAAGCGATCATCTGACGGTAGCCTTCGCGCCGCTGAATGTGGATGTAGGAGGCAATGTAACGGGGTCGGCCACCTTCATCGAAGACAAGGGTGCCGTCAGCGGCAACGTCAGCGGCAAGATGTCGGGAAGTACATTTGATATCGACGTTGCCTGGAGCAATGGCTCATCCGGCCACTATCAAGGCGCGATTGACGACGATGGCACGGTGAGCGGCCGCATCAGGGCTCGCGCCACTGACGGCTCTGGCCATGTGCTCGCATTCCAAAATAACGGCATGCCGTGGTTCAAATGCACGAGCAGCAAGTTCTGCGAGGCCTATGCGGACGAGGCGGTTCGTTCGATGACGAACCTGGGTCACGAAGGCTGTCAGCCTACGGGGCCTGCGCAACGGTGGACGCTGGATCGGCAAAAACACATCGATTTCTGCATGGCACAGGCCAGCGCCGCCAATCCTACGCTCGATGCGGAAAAGCAGGCGCGTTCGGACCTTCTGGCACAATGCAAGGCCAACAGTCAGAAGGCAGCAGACGACAAGGCGAAATTGAACGACGCCCTGTGCAACGATTTTGCCCAGGAAAAAGTCGCCACCTTCGGCATGATCAGTCAAATGGACTGCGCCGCCAAAGCCGGCATCCCTGCGGTGCTTGACGCTGCCGCGATCAAGCAGGAGTGCATGGCCAAACCGCCCGGTTCCCAAGACGAGTTGGGCAAGCTCAAGGAGCCGATGCGCGCCATCGTTGCAGCCTGCTTCGCCGAAGTGAAGGCGAAGGGCGGCGTTCTGCCGCCTGAAGTTGGCGGCGGCGCAGCTTTAGATCCAGGTGCGGACGCGGCGGCTGGCGATCCGGCCCCCGAGCAATGCGCGATGGTGGACATCGTGCAGCCGGACCAGCAGGCTGCCCAGCCGGATGCACAGGTACCTCCGCCAGTTGACCAGGTCCCACCACCCGTTGAAGCGGCCAACGCCAATGGCCCACCGCAAGACCAGGGCAACGGCCTGACCGTTCAGAAATCGGCCGGCGCGGCAGACTGCACGGCCGGACGGCTCTGTGTGTTCAACATCCAGGTCACGAGCAAGACACCAAACCAGCCTGGCCCCGTCGTGGTCAAGGATGTTCCAGACAATCTGGCGGGTCTCAATTTGCCGGTCGACAAACCCTTCGTGGCTGCTCCGCCATCCTGGGTTTGCACCAACGGCGACATCATCACCTGCACCAATCCTGGGCCGGTGCCGCCTGAAGGGCTGACGTTGCAACTGAGCTTCGCGCCGGGGGCCAAGGCCACCGCCAAAACGTTCCAGAACTGCGCCTCGATCGACACAAAGCCAGGCCCAAACGATGGCAACCTGGCGCCTGAACCGTCCTGCGCCGAGGTCACGCTCAATCCAGCGGTTGCACCTGCGCCGGCAAACGGACCCAAGCTGGCGCTTAAAAAGATAGCCGATGATTGCAAGCTCAACGACGACAAGAACCGGTTTGAATGCAACTTCAGCATCACGATCACGAACGCGGGCGACGCCCCGTTCAAAGGTCCGATTACCATCAACGAAGCTATGCCAGGCCTCGATGGCTTGGGAGCGGGGGTCACCACTGTTCCGCCTTGGACTTGCATAGGACCCGATCCCCTGAATCCCGTGGCCAACAGTTGCAACAACCGTGATGCCAGCATCGATGCGCAGGCCAGCATCAGCCTGCCATTGGCGGTCACCATTCCACGGGATGCCAAGGGCCTGCCCTGCCAACTCGACAATACTGCAACGCTGGAAGGAGGCGATCCTGCCCAGGCGCCTGCCAAGGCAACGGCGACGATGCAGGGGGTGATCCCTGATCCTGCCAATCAGGGCAAGTGCAAGCTGCCCGCTCGCCCCAATCTCGTGGTCGAGAAGACGGTTGCGACCGCGGGCGGCGGGAAGCCGATGAGCTGCACGGTTGAAGGCAAGTGCAGTTTCAACATCCATGTCAAGAATGTCGGCGACGCCCCCTTCACCGGCCCGATCAGCTTGACGGATGTCGTCCAGGAGCGCTTGCCGCAAAACATGGAATTTGTGCCAAGCCAAAGCCCGGGCTGGTCTTGCACCGGCGTAAATAATTCAACCTCGCTGAAGTGCGATCACCCGGTGGTCACAATCAAGGAGGCAGGGCGCTTGGCCGACTCCTTGAGGATCGATGTGACACCGGGTGCCGCGACCTGGAAAAAGAACAATACGCTTACCAATTGCGCCGCGCTGGCCATTCCGGCCGGCGCCAAGGGACTGGGCAACGATCCCGGCACCAATGCGGGCGATGATAAAGCTTGCGCCAGCGTCAAGCTCGATCCGTTTTCCGTGAAAGTCACCAAGACCGGGGATCAATCCTGCGTGGTGGGATCGGACTGCCACTTCCAGATTAGGTTGTTCAACCCCGGCCCCATCGACCACAATGCACCGGTGACGATTTCGGACAAGCTCACCGGCCTTGCTTCGGCACCAATCGTCTCCATAAATCCCCCGCTGCCCTGCGCCGCTCAGCCGACCCAGATTCCGTTCAGCTGCACCTCGCCGGGTCCGGTCCGGCTTGATCTGGATGCCACAGATGGCAGCGAGTTTGGCCCCAGGACATTCGACATGATTGTGCGCCTGCCGGCCGACGCTGCTCAGGGGTCGTTCTCAAATTGCGCCGATGTAACAGACGGCACCGCCAATGCGTCGACCGGCCAATCCTGCGTTTCGGTGCAGGCCAAGCCAGCCCCGCCCGCGACGACGGCCGATTTGGTCATCGCCAAGACTGCCGGCGCGCAAACATGCGGCGAGGCGAAGCCATGCGACTTCAAGATCATCGTGACCAACAAATCCGCCCAAGCCTACCCTGGCGGCATTTCGATCTTTGACCTGATGGCGGCCGACGCTGCGCCGATGACGCAATACAAATTCGCCGGTCCGCCGGCAGCGCCATGGGTCTGCATCGGTTCAGCAGCGCCGGGCATGCAGTGCAACCATCCGGGCCCTCTGGGTGCAGGCGCATCCGTGGCCTTGCTGCTGTCGCTGCAGCCGTTGCCGGGTTCACTCGGGGACGCGAGGTTCGTAAACAACTGCGCGAATATTGAGGGGCAGCAGGCGGCAGCCAAATCCTGCGCGCAAATCGCCGTGGAGAAGCCGGCACCTTCCGCGCAGTGCAGGAACGGCATGACAATGACCGACGGCATTTGCGCTTGCCCCGCAAATACCAAATGGAATGGCCTGCAATGCGTCGGGCAAGGAATCGGTGGCGCGACCCCAAGCATCTCCAATGACACCCCTGCACCGATCGCGACGACACAGCCGGCAGAATGCAAATTCGGCATGACGCTGAACAGCAATGGCTTTTGCGCCTGCCCTGCGGGATCCAAATGGAATGGCGCAAGCTGCGCTGCCGGTCCCACGGGAACGCCCGGCGGCGGGGCCGGTTTAAGCAGGCCCATCGGCTCCGCGCCGGCGCCTGCGGCACAGGTAAAAGCCTGCCCGGCAGACCGGCCGGTGGGCGCTTATCCCGATTGCTGCCCTTCAGGTTCAGTATTTCGCAACGGTATCTGCAGGCGTGCTGTGGTCCTTCCCGCTTTGTGCAAGCAGGGCAAGGTGCACGATCGGTCCACCGGCAAATGCGTAAGCTGTCCGAAAGGCACGACGGCGCAAGGGGACTCCTGCGTCAGGCGTGCTCCGCCGCCGCAAGTGTGTCCGTCCGACCGGCCACTTGGCAACTATCCGAATTGCTGCCCGGTTGAACTTCCCCCTGATCGCCATGGGCGCTGCCGCCGCGTGCGCCAAACGCAGGAATGCGGCAGCAATCAATTCTTCGATCCCAATACGGGCCTGTGTGTGAGGCGTCCCTCTCAGCCGGCCGCCTGCCCGGCCGGCAGGCCGGTGGGGGCCTATCCCAATTGCTGCCCGACGGGAACGCACTTCGTTGGCCGCCGCTGCGTGCGCGATGAGCAAGAACAACAGCAGCAGCCCCGGCAGATCACATGCCCGGATGGAAGAGTGGTGACGAGCTACGCCATGTGCCGCATTGGCCGGCATACTCAACCACAACCGCAGGGACCGCGGCAGATCACGTGCCCGGATGGAAGAGTGGTGACAAGCTACGCCATGTGCCGCATTGGTCGCCACACCCAGCCGCAGGTGCATGATTGCCCGCCTGGATACAAGGTGCTCACGAAGCCGAACAAATACGGCGCCTTTTGCGAGATCATCCCGGTCACGCCGTCGCCAGCTCCACCGCCACCGCCACCGCCACCCCCTGCGCAGCCAAGGTGTGGGCCCGGCAAGCGCTTTGACCCACAGGCCGGGCCCAATGGCAGTTGCGTCCTCAACGTTGGCTGAGGCGAATCCACGATGAAAGTGCTCGCAGGGTTCTTGGTTTCGACTGTTCTTCTCCTGTTTGCCGGAGAAGGTCTTCAGGCGATGCCGCTGTCCCACGCCTCGTGTGCACATGCCGTGTGCAAAGCCCCCTTCATCGAAGGGGTCTCCCACAAGCATCATCACCGCAAGAAGCAGATCTATCCGAGTGGCGAACAATGGCAGTGCGCGGATGGTGAGATGCCCGATGGCAACGGCAACTGCCTGCCTGTTGCCGGCAGGCGGAACAAGACGCAGCAGCAGGCTCTCCCTCCAGTGGAGCAGTGCCCGGCAGGCCAGAACCTGAACCCGGGCACCGGCAATTGCTTCTCATGCTCCCACAACGACCATTTCGAAAATGGCCGTTGCGTGCCCTGCCAGCAAGGCTTCCATGTGAGCGGAGAGAGCTGTGTTGCCAATTGAAACGTGGAGGGTCAAATGTCAGACAACGCATCCATAGTGAGTGCAATTGCCGGTATCGCGATTGCAATGACGAGCACGCAGGCGCTGGCAAGTTGCAAGCAGGGGTTCTGCGTCAGCGGCCGTGATGAAGGATCCGTGCATATCGTAGAGTTCAGCACCACCTATACGAATGTCGATCATTTCAATGTATCGTCCGAGCGCATTGTCGGCGGGCAAATCGAACTCGGCAAGAACGAGACGCGCTTCCAAGTGTATATTCCCAGAGGTAAGCCGCCTACATTCAGCTATGCGATCCAGGCCTGCGCCTACGGCGGATTTCCGCCGCGGTCCAACTGCAAGCCTTGGGTTACCTTCACTCATACCGTGAAATGATAGAGGACGGGATGAGGATTATCCTGGCGACGATGGTTGTCCTTTCACTCTACCTTCCGGCGCATGCCGACGATGCGCAAGGCTGCAAGGACGCAGCACTTCTAGGGCGCTATCAGGGCGCCTCGATTGCCTGGTGCCGGTTCAAGGATTTTGATGAGCTGCAATTCATAGACGCACCGCATGACTATGGTGCATTGCTGGACCGCAATGCAGTGCAGGATCATTCGGGCGTCGAATGGCTTAAAAAACAGGGCCGGTCCAGCGAAGTTCGTTATGATCTGGCACCCGGCAGTTCGACGCTCGAGGTTGCGACAAACTACGAGGCGGCGCTCAAGTCGAAAGGGTTCTCGATCACCTTTTCCTGCACGGATCAGGAGTGCCTCACCGGCAGTGTGCGCGACACCTATGTTCTGGGCGAGCAACTGGATCCGGGCAACGTCGTCTCCACATCTTATGCCGATCATGCGCGTTATTTGCTGGCGGAGCTGAGCAGGCCGGAAGGCGACATCTATGCCAGCGTGCTTGTGGGCGATGATCAGGACAGATCCACAGCCTTCATACGCATCCTCGAGGAAAAGCCGATGGATGGCGGCAAGGTCGAGTCGCCCAAGGATCTCTCGGCCACATTGCAGCAGCAGGGCAGCGTCAATGTCTATGGCATACTCTTTGATTTTGACAAGGATGTGGTGAAATCGGAATCAAAACCGGCCCTTGACGAAATCGCCAAGGCGTTGAGTTCAAACCCCTCAATGCGCCTCAAGATCATTGGGCATACCGACAACCACGGCACAGCCGATTACAATTTGGATCTTTCAAGCCGGCGAGCGGCCAATGTCTCAGCGGCCCTGGTGGGAGGATATGGCATTGATCCCTCGCGTCTGAGCTATGAGGGTGCAGGCCTTACAAAACCCATCGCCTCCAACGATTCCGACGACGGCCGGGCCAAGAATCGCCGGGTCGAGCTGGTGGTGCAATGATCCACGGTTTCAAAACACTCATCGTCACAACGGTGGTGGTGGAATCGCTGGCGTCGGCCCAGGCCGCGACCGTCGTAAAATGTGAAACCGAAGACACCTTCATCGAAGGCTGGAAAAGTCCTATCACGCTAACCTACACTGGTGGCGACACCGGCGAACTCTCAGTCACATCTGACCACGTGAATTTCACCGTTCCCGCGCATCTGACCAAGGATCAGACTGATCTGCAGGGCACGAAAGTGGAACGGATCACGATGCTGGGCACAGCTCAGACCACCTCCAATATGCCGGAACCCGCCGCATTGAATACATGCATTGCAGGTGAGCTCAAACCGCAGCAGCAGACCGATACCGATGCTCAGGCCAACGCGTTTCTGAAGTGCGCCGGCAAAGTCCCATCGGTTCAAGTGCCGGTTACGGCGCATGCGATGATCATGCTGTTGCCGATCGACGATCCAGGAAAGCTTGAACCGATTGTGCAAACCAGCCGCCAGTACCTAGGCGTGAAATCTCCCTGGGGTGGAGACATATTGCTGGAAACTATCCCGGGTGGAGACTGCAAACTCAGCGAATGACGACCAATCGCAATGGCTGGCCGCGAACACTACCTTGACGCGCATTCCCGTATACCTTGTCGAGGACGGCGTCGGCCATTTACGGGCGTGACGCCCGTTGCCGTTGGCAACGGGTGAATGAAGACCAGCTTGTGTGTCGGCGCACGGTGCGCCTAGGCCGCCGAATAGGGGCTCTTGGCTGACCTTGCCCCAATTTCTATCCAGTTTTGAGTTCGTTTCCGGCGTAGGTTGTGCCCTGCTGGGTGGATGAAGCGACGGGCGCTGGCGCGGAGCCTTTGGCATAGCGCAGAGGTGAACTCGCTGCCATTGTCGCTGACGATCATCCGCGGCCGGCCGCGCTCGGTGATAAGCCGGTCCAATTCGTGGGCAACCCGCATGCCCGAGAGAGACGTATCAACGATGAGTGCTAGGCACTCTCTCGTCGTCGACGACGGCCAGGATGCGGAAGCGGCGCCCGTCGGTGAGCTGGTCCGATACGAAGTCGAGCGACCATCGCTCGTCGGGTCCCGATCGCCCGCTTGCGGCCGCCACGGCGGCGAACGGCGAGCTTCTCCTCCCGATAGAGCCGGAACAGCTTCTTGTGGTTCACGACCAAGCCCTCCACCCCGGCCTCGTGTTCCTTCAAAATTCCGATGATCTGCTCTTCAGAGAAGCGGCTACGTTTCATGTCCTGGTCCTCTCGATGGGCCAGAACGAACTTCAAACCGGATTAGGTCAGAGGGGCAAGGTCACGGCGAACAGCCGAACACCTTTATCTATCATCGCAATCTTGGCCGTTTGAGTCCCATGGCCGCAGCCGCGCTCTTTGCCAATTGCAAAGCCTCGATGCGCGCCTCGGCGGCCAACGTTCGATAGCCCACGTAGCGTCGCACGACGCTGTGCAGCCAAGCCCTCAGGCCTAACCCGTCGCACACCGGCTAGTCTTCACGGAGTCGCTGCGCCAAAGTATGCTTGCGCCGTTTGGCGCAAGCATACTGGACGTTTTTTCCCATGTGACGCAAGAGTTTTCGTGTCTTCAGCACACTGGATTGGCCTGATCAGGCGCCGTAGACGCCTTGAAGCTTCTCGAAAATTTCCGGCGCGATCTCATACTGCCGGGCCTTGCCACGGCCGATGGACGTCCGTCCCCAAGACTCCTTCAGGAGCCCGCGCACGACCAGCGGGTCAATTACTTCCTGAGCCGCTTTCCTAGTCATTCCAGTCACTTCGGTGACATTGCTTATGGTCAAGGCGGTGTCCGCTTTTTGCAGCGTGTACAGGAGATTTATCATGCCCAGCTGGCGTAGACGCGAATTGGGCGTCTCGTCCGGCAGGAGCTTTGACATGATCTCGTGCGTAGCCAAGGTCGCAAATACCGTGTTGTGCCAGCGCTGGTTTAATGGGCTTGGCATCTTCTTAACTATGCGTTATCGTGCAGTATGACAAGGTGGTGAAGCCTCCGGGCTGGCGGGCTAGTGAAGAGACAAACGGGGAGTAGCATGAAAGATGCAGTCATTCAGGCGCTTTCCGCCGTTTTACTCTGCGTCCCAATATACACTTTTTCGAGCTCTATGGCGCGTAGCGATGACTGGGGATGTCAGGTTCTCCTATGCCTCTCGAATCCCGGCGGCGCCACAGAGTACGGTGAATGTCGTCCGCCAATCGAGCGGTTGTGGAAACATTTGGCGCGAGGGCGATCCTTTCCGATTTGCCGCGGCGCCGGCTTCACTGCGACGAAGCCGCGTTACGAACCGTATTACTGCGATGCCGGATTCCGCCTCGTCACCAGATCGAGTGATCGCGGCCGCAGCGAAATGGGTTGCGTTTCCACCGAACTCCAGACGGTCAGCGCGGATCTGTGCAGGAACAATGACAATGGCGGCCGTTCTGGCACCCTTGGATCCGCTCGTTGGGATCTATCCGACGGGAAACGCGTCTGCAAGGCCTACGTGAAGGAACGGCCGCATGTCCGCGAACAACCCCGCTATATCGACCTGACGATCGACGGCGCAGGCCAGCAGCGTGTGTGGTTCTAGCTCATGCCGGTAGCGTTCCTCGATCTCGCCCAGCAATGCGCCCCGCAAATCGCCAGGGAAACAATAGCCGCCGTCGTAAGCGTCGAGAGCGGCTTCCAACCCTTCGCCATCCGCATCAATTCCGATCGTCCGCTCGCCAAGCAGCCGAAGACCAGAGCCGAGGCGATTGAGACGGCAACGGTCCTGATCGCCGAGAGGCACAATATCGATCTTGGCCTTGGCGGCATAAATTCGGGCAATCTCGGCCGGCTCGGATTGTCCGTCAGCGACGCGTTCGACTTCTGCCTCAACCTCAAGGCCAGCGCCATACTCCTTGACGGCTATTACCGTGTTGCCCTGCAGCGCGGTGCGACGACCGCGCAGGCTGAGACGATCATGCTGCGGAGCTATTTTGGCAATGGCGACGCGTCGGTCGGCGAGATGGTCGGCTACGAGAGCCGCATCCTGGCCGAGCGCGCGCGACTGTCTGGCCGTCTCGAAAGTATCGAGATCGCGGAAGCGCAGGCGCAGGCGTTACCGGCACGCGAGCGGGCAGGGGAGGCGACGGTCGCCGCACCCGACAGCAGCCCGAGTAAAAGGGATCAGCAGCCATCCCAGACCTCAGTGCCGCGATGGGACGTTTTCAATCCGGGGCGGCAGTCCTCCGTCCTCGTCTTTTCCAACGAGCAAAAGGAGTGATGAACATATGGCCCTATTGGCGCGCATCAGGCCTCTCGCGACAATCGCGACAATGGCAACTGTGTTTTCGCTGGCCCTGATCGAGCCGAGCTTCGCCCAGGCGGGTGGTATCGAAAGCGTCCTGCAGAACATCGTCAATATGCTGACCGGCAATGTGGCGCGGCTGCTGTCGATCATTGCCGTGATCATCGTCGGCATCGCCTGGATGTTCGGCTACCTAGACCTGCGCAAGGCGGCGTTCTGTGTGCTGGGCATCGGCATCATCTTTGGTGCAACCGAAATCGTCAACACGATCTCCGGTGGCGGCTCATGAGCGAGAAGACCAACCTTGAGGAAGACACGTTGTTCCTGGCGTGTACGAGGCCAGCAATGATCGGCGGCGTCACGATGGAGGCTATGGGGGTCAATATGATCTCCACAACCATTCTCTTCATCGTCGCCGGTTCAGTCGCCTATGCCTTGGTGGGCGTCGTTGTCCATTTCATCTTCAAGGCGGTCGTCAAGCACGATCACAACATGTTCCGCGTGCTTCTCAACTGGATCGATACCCGAGGCAGGGCGCGCAATACCGGGCTGTGGGGTGGATCGAGCCTCACCCCGATGAAGCTCGTCCGGCGCTATGATGAAAGGGATCTCGGCTTTGCCTAGTACCGCGATCGTCAAGAGCCGTGAGCTCGAACCAGAGACCTTCATTCCCTATCTCCGCCACGTCGATGAACGGATCATCGCGCTCGATTCGCGTGCCCTGATCGTGATCATTGCTCTCGAAGGCGTATCTTTCGAGACGGCCGACACACTCGACCTCAACGCGCTGCATCGCGACCTGAACACGCTCTATCGCAATATCGCCGATGAACGGCTGGCGCTGTGGACACATGTCATCCGCCGCCGCGACAACGAATATCCAGACGGCGAATTCACCAATACCTTCTCGCGGACGTTGAACGAAAAATACCGAGCCAGGATGATTGGCGAGGATCTGTTTCGCAACGACCTCTATCTCAGCCTTGTCTGGCATCCAGGGCGCGATGCGGCGGAACGCGTGGTGGCGTTCCTGTCGAAGTTGCGCAAGGCGCGGCGGCGGGGGGTCGAACTCGACGAGGCCGCGGTCAAGCATCTCGATGATGCGATCGTCGACGTCACAGCCGGCTTGAAACGGTTTGGCCCACGGGTGTTGTCGTTGCAGGAGCGCGACGGGCTGATCTTCTCAGAACCGAGCGAAGTCCTTCACCAGCTGGTGGGAGGGCGTCGCGAGTCCATTCCGTTGACCGAGGGCCGGATTTCATCGGCCGTCTATTCCGATCGCGTGATCGTCGGACGTGAGACGGTCGAAATCCGGCATGAGGGCTCGAGCCGTTATGCCGGCATGTTCGGCTTCAAGGAATATCCAGCCCGCACCCGGCCGGGCATGTTCGATGGCCTGCTGACCGTTCCGTACGAACTGATCCTCACCCAGAGCTTTTCCTTCCTGTCGAAGTCCGACGCCAAAACAGTGATGGGCCGCAAGCAGAACCAGATGGTCAGCGCCGGCGACAAGGCCGGGTCGCAGCTTGAGGAACTCGATGATGCGCTGGACGATCTGGAATCGAACCGCTTCGTGTTGGGCGACCATCACCTGACACTGACGGTCTTCGCCGGATCGGTGAAGGAACTCACAGACAATCTCGCGAAGAGCCGGACGCATCTGACCAATGGCGGTGCTGTCGTGGCTCGCGAGGATCTCGGGTTGGAGGCCGCCTGGTGGGCGCAGTTGCCGGGCAACTTCCGCTATCGCGTACGGTCCGGCGCCATAACTTCGAAGAACTTCGCCGCCTTTTCTCCATTTCATTCCTATCCGACCGGACAGCGCGACGGCAATGAATGGGGTCCTGCGGTCGCCATGCTGAAGACCGCATCGGGTTCGCCTCTCTATTTCAATCTGCACTATGGCGATCTCGGCAATACATTCATCGGCGGGCCCTCCGGATCCGGCAAGACCGTCCTGCTCAACTTCCTGCTCTCGCAGGGGGAAAAGTTCGACGCGCAAATCGTCTTCTTCGACAAGGATCGTGGCGCCGACCTATTCGTGCGCGCCGCCGGCGGAACCTACCTGCCGCTGAAGAATGGTCGTCCGACAGGTTGCGCGCCTTTGAAGGGAATGGAACTGACGCCGGAGAACAAGGTGTTCCTGGCGCAGTGGGTGGCGAAGCTGGTGGGCTCGAAAACCCGCGAGCTATCCGTCTCGGAAGTTCGCGACATCGCCAATGCCATCGACGGACTCGCGGACCTGCCAGTCGAACGGCGCACGATCGGGGCACTGCGCACATTTCTCAACAACACCGATCCGGAAGGCATTGCAGCTCGGCTGCGCCGCTGGGAGAGGGGAGGGCCGCTTGGCTGGGTGTTCGATCACGTCATCGAGGATATTGGGCTCGGTGAATTTGGTGTGGGCCGCAAGTTCGTCGGCTATGACATGACCGACTTTCTCGACAATGAGGAAATCCGAACGCCGCTGATGGCTTATCTCTTCCACCGGGTCGAGCAGCTGATCGACGGTCGTCGCATCATCATCGTCATCGATGAGTTCTGGAAGGCGCTTGCTGACGAGGGTTTTCGCGATCTGGCCCAAAACAAGCTCAAGACCATCCGAAAGCAGAACGGACTTATGCTGTTTGCCACGCAGAGCCCGCGCGACGCGTTCAATTCGCCGATCGCGCACACCATCATCGAGCAGTGCCCGACGCAGGTGTTCATGCCGAACTCCCGCGGCAGCCGCACCGACTATGTCGACGGCTTCAAGCTGACCGAGCGCGAATATGAGCTGATCGCGCGCGAGCTCTCCAACGAGAGCCGCCGCTTCGTCGTCAAGCAAGGCCACAACAGCATCGTCGCCGAACTCAATCTCGGCGGTTTCGACGATGAACTTGCCGTTCTTTCGGGCCGCACCGGCAATGTCGAGCTTGCCGACACGATCCGGGCCCAGACCGGGGACGATCCGGACGCCTGGCTTCCTCTCTTCCAGCAGCAAAGGAGTGCAGGCTGATGCGTATGCGCAATTCCGTGATGGCCGCCGTCGCCATACTTGCCGTGTCCGCTGGAGCCGCCGGCGCGCAAGGGATTCCGGTAATCGACAAAACGGCGATCCTGCAATGGGCGAGCCAGCTCGAAGCCATGAAGGAGCAGTTCGACGCGCTCAATAAGCAGATCGCGCAAGCAGAACAGCTTCATGAATCGCTGAACAAGCTCACCAAAATGGCCGATGTCGCCTCGCTGTTGAACCAGCCGGAAATCCGAAAGGCCTTGCCGCAGGGCTTTGCTGCCATCGAAGGCCTGCTCAACGGAAACGGCTCGGGCGTGTTTGGCGACTCCGCCTCGAAATTTCTCGAAGGCAATTCCACCTATCAAACCTCGGCCAACGACTTCTACGCCCGGGAACTTGCCCGCATCCAGCACCGCAATGCCGGTCAGATGAGCCTTGGCCAGCAGATTTACGATGCCGCCACCAAGCGGATCGACGGGATCGATCAGTTGCGGCAGCAAATATCCTCGGCCGGCGACGCAAAGGACATCGCTGATCTTCAGGCCCGCATCCAGGCGGAAAGCGCCTTCTTGCAGACCGATCTCCTGCGCATGCAGGGGCTTCAAATGGTGCAGCAGGCGCAGGCCCAGGTCGAGGAGCAGCGAAAGGCCGAAGACTGGCGAAAACGCATCGACACCATGAACTCGGCGCTCGCGCAATGAAGCACGCCGCTGCCCTTGTCATGACGGCGTTGCTCGCGGCGTGTTCCGAACCACCGCCGGCAACGGTCATCACCGTCAGCGGGTTCCTCGCCGACGAGAGCCTGCGCACTGACCATATCGGAGAATGCCGTGAGAACCCCGGAGAGCTGAGACAGACGCTCAATTGCCGAAACGCTGAAGAGGCGGAGGGCAAAGCCCGGCTGGAACGCATGAACAAGGCGCTGGGAGGATAGCGTCATGTATACCGTCTTCGACTTCCTCGATCGGCAATTCACGACGCCGCTGCAGAACTTCATCAGTTCCGGCACGAGTGGTATAAGCGCGTGGGTGACGGGGCCGTTGACGGCGGCGCTGACGCTCTACGTGATCCTGTACGGATTTCTGATCCTTCGCGGATCGGTGCAGGAGCCGATCATGGAGTTCGCGTTCCGCGCGATAAAGCTCGCCATCATCCTGATGCTGGTCAGGAACGCCGGCGAGTACCAGACCTATGTGGCGAATATCTTCTTCGAGACGCTCCCCAAGGAGATCTCGGAGGCGCTCAACGCAGGAGGCGCTCCAAGCGCTACGACTTTTGACAGCCTGCTCGACAAGGGTCAGAAGTCCGCCAACGATATCTGGGCGCAGGCCGCTTGGCCGGTCGATCCGCTGACCGGTTTTGCAGGCCTGGTGATCATCGTTGTGACGTTCATCGTCGCCTCGATCGGATATGTGGTGTCGCTCTACGCACGCGTCGCACTTGCAATCATGCTCGCGATCGGGCCGATCTTCATCGCACTCGCCATGTTCCAGAGCACACGGCGGTTCACCGAGCAGTGGATTTCGCAGCTCGCCAACTTTGTCATTCTGCAGGTTCTCGTCGTCGCGGTCGGCTCGCTGCTGGTCACCAGCTTCGCGACCATGTTCACCACCGTCGAGGCCTATAGCGACGTCCTGATGCGTCCGATCGCTGTCGGCGCCATCGGCCTGGCTTCCCTCTACGTCTTTTATCAGCTGCCCGGCATCGCCTCTTCGCTCGCGTCCGGTGGCGCTTCGCTGACCTATGGCTATACCGCGGCGCGCGACGGGCACAACAACAGCGTGGTCCGCAGCATCGGCTGGGGCTGGAGCAAACTGACCGGGAAGAAGGCCTGACGCAAGGCCACGAGGAGAGTTAAAGATTGAGTGCAGTACGAATTGTCACACTGATTGGCCTGCTATCTGCCGTCTCCGGCTGCGCCACACTCAGCCACCCACTACCCAAATGCGACGGTTATGCCAAACGGCCCCTCAATCGCTCGATGTGGGATTGGGAGGCGAGCAAGGCGGGGGTGGACAAGCAGCAATTCTCGCTTGCCGATGGCAGTGAGGCCGCGCTCGCGTTCGCCGAGCGGCCTGCTGAACCTACCATAGAGACGGCGGCTTTCGCCTCGTTCGATGAAGACGGATCCCACACCGCCTGCCGGGCAGGGTAGGGGGCATGGTGACGACGGACAGTCTCAAGGATTATTTCGACAAGGCGCGGCGCTTCGATCAGGACCGGATGGCCTCGGCCGAACGCTCCCGTCGGCTTGCCTGGTTCGTGGCAGGGGTTGCCAGTGTACTCGCTTGCATGTCAGTGACGGCCGTGGTGGCGCTGACGCCGCTGAAGACCGTCGAGCCATTCGTCGTTCGCGTCGATAACTCGACGGGCATCGTCGACGTGGTGTCGGCCCTGTCGTCAGCGGCCGGAAGCTACGATGAGGAAGTCACCAAATATTTCGCGGCGCGATACGTTCGTGCGCGGGAGGGCTACGCCTGGTCGGAAGCGGAGGAGAATTTCCGCACGGCATCGCTGATGTCGAATACCGCCGAGCAGCAACGTTTCGCGGCCGCCTATCGCGGCAGCAATCCGGAATCGCCGCAAAACATTTACGGCCGATCAGCGACGTCCCGCATCGGGATCAAGTCGATCTCGCTCATCAACACCAATGTCGTTTCCGTTCGCTACACGCGCACGATCACGCGCGGTGAAGATGTTCGCACCACGCATTGGGTTGCAACGATCACCTATTCCTATGCCAATGCCCCGATTTCCTCCAGCGACCGGTTGGTGAACCCGCTTGGGCTCGTAGTGAGCGAGTACCGAGCCGATCCGGAGGCTTTGAATTGAACATACGAACTCTCTTCGCCGCGGCTGTCGTCGTGGTGCTGACGATGCCACCCGCTACGGCACTCGAAATTCCTGCCAGCGCACAGCAGGACAATCGCGTGCGCTTCGTCAGTTATCAGCCTTACAATATCACCCGGATCGTCGGCACGATCCGTTCGTCCGTCCAGGTGGAGTTCGCCACCGACGAAGAAATCGCTCATGTCGCGCTCGGCAACACGGTCGCTTGGGAAGTCGCCCCGGCCGGGAACATCCTGTTTCTGAAACCACGCGAGAACCAGCCGGCAACGAACATCTCCGTGGTGACGACGCGGCGGGACGGCTCCAAGCGCAGCTATCAGATGGAACTGGTGGTGCGCGACGGCTCGGTGGACGCCGGGCAGAACACCTATTTCTACGTGAAATATCGCTATCCGGCCGATGAAGCCGAGCGGCGCCGGCTCAAGGAAGAGGCGCGCAAGCGAACGGCAGAGGCTGGTTATGCCGACAAGGTGCTTGGCATCCATGAACAATATGGACCGCGCAACTGGCGCTATTCCGCGCAGGGCAGTTCAGCCATCGAACCGCAAGCGGCTTACGACAACGGCAAGGTCACGACGTTCTCGTTCAGCGGAAATCAGGAAACGCCGGCAATTTACATAGAGAATTCGGATGGAACCGAGAGCCTAGTGCCGAAGACGGTGCAGGGCGATCTCGTTCTTGTTCATGCGATCAGCCGTAAGTTCATCCTGCGGCGCGGCTCCGACACGCTGTGCATTTTCAACGAGGCCTATTCGCCGGTCGGTGTGGATCCCGGCACCAATACCACATCGCCGTCGGTGGAGCGCGTGGTGAAGGTTCCGGCGGCTGGCCAGTAGGGGAGGGCAAGATGGCAGAAACCACCGAAACGAACATCCCCGGCGAACGCGGCCAGACCTCAGGTGCCCGCAAGGTCAACACCAATCCGTTGCTCAAACGTGGGGTGGTCGTCTTGGCGGTTGTCTCCTTCATGGGTTTTGCCATTTGGTCGATGCGGCAGACGCCGAAGAACGAAGCCGAGCAGCCGGGATCGGGGGTGATCCGCCAGACGACGGAGTTCGAACCGGCGCGGGCGGAGCCCGAACCGGTGGCGCTCCCCGTACCTGAGATCAAGCTGCCGACGCCGGCCCTGGAGACGGCTGAGGCGCCTGCAGCCGATAAACTTCTCGAAGCCGCCAGACGCGCGCCGGTGATGGCGTTTGGTGGAGGCCGGACCGGCAACAGCGCCAGGCAGTCGAGCGCTTCCGAAACGAGCGCCGACCCCAACTTTCTTGCGGTGGATGGCCTGCTTGGGGGAGGAGGGCAGGGCGAAAACGAGGATCAGCGCTTCAACCGCATGCTGAAGCCGACGATCCTTGAGGGTTCGAAAGCGGGCCATCTTGGTAATCGCAACTTCATCGTTGCCATGGGCACATCAATCCCCTGCGCGCTGGAAACCGCGCTGTCGTCGGACCAGCCGGGCTTTACAAGCTGCGTGATTACCCGTGACGTACTCTCCGACAATGGCCGTGTGGTGCTCATGGAGAAGGGCACCCAGGTCGTCGGAGAGTATCGCGGCGGTCTGCGCCGTGGGCAAGGCCGCCTGTTGGTTTTGTGGAATCGCGCAAAAACCCCGACCGGCGTCATCATCACGCTGGCGTCGCCAGCAACCGACGCGATTGGCCGTGCAGGTTTTGATGGTTACGTCGATACGCATTGGTGGGAGCGCTTCGGGAGCGCGCTGCTCCTGTCCGTGGTCGGCGACGTCGCGACCTACGCCGGTCAGGAATTGCAGCGCAGCGATGTCCAGGCGCAGGGCACGACAAGCGCCGGCAAGGAAGCGGCCGCGATCGCCGTCGAACAGTCGATCAACATTCCGCCGACTCTGATGAAACATCAGGGTTCGCTAGTTTCTATCTTCGTGGCGCGCGATCTCGATTTCTCGACGATCTACCGGCTGCGTGTGACTGAACCGCGCAACACGATCTACGATCGGGCGGTGATGGGCGACTTCTATCCGAAGTCCGATCTGGTTAGGAAATAGAGTAGGGGATGGCAGAAAACTCCGATGCCGGCGTCGTCCGCCAACTGCTTCTTCCGCTCGATCGCTTCCTGAAGGACAAGAGCCTCTATGAGGTCGTCATCAATCACCCGGGTGAGTTGCTGACGGAAGGAACGGGAGGCTGGCACCGCCATGAGCTGCCGGACCTGTCATTCGACAAGCTGATGCGCCTTGCCAGGGCGGTCGCCAGCTTCTCGAACCAGGGCATCGATGAGACCCGCCCGCTCCTGTCCGCCACCCTCCCGGATGACGAACGCATTCAGATTGTTATCCCGCCGGCGACGACACGAAACACCGTTTCCATCACCATCCGCAAGCCATCATCGGTTTCGCTGTCGATGGCGGATATGGAGGTTGGCGGCCTGTTCGAAGCCGTCGTGGCCGGCACCGATCAGAAGGCTGGCGAGGATCCGCTGCTGGCGACTTATCGCAGCGGCCACTATCGCGCCTTTCTCGAAGGTGCGGTTCTAGCGCGCAAGAACATCATCATTTCCGGCGCCACGGGTTCCGGCAAGACCACGCTCTCCAAGGCCCTGATCCAGCACATCCCGAAGGACGAACGGCTCATCAGCATCGAGGACACGCCAGAGCTCGCGATTCCGCAGCCGAACCATGTCCGGCTCTTCTATTCCAAAGGCGGTCAGGGACTGGCAAAGCTCGGCGCTAAAGACTTGCTCGAATCGTGTCTGCGCATGCGGCCCGACCGCGTGCTGCTGCAAGAATTGCGTGACGGCACCGCATTCTATTACATCCGCAACATAAACTCCGGACACCCCGGCTCGATAACAACGGTGCACGCGGATTCGCCCGCTCTCGCCTTTGAACAGCTCACGCTGCTCGTCAAGGAATCCGAAGGCGGACAGGACCTCGACCGCGACGATGTCCGAAATCTCCTGAGGATCTCGATCGACGTCATCGTCCAGTGCAAACGTATCGGCGGTCGCTTCCGCGTCACCGAGATCTATTTTGCCGATTCTGCTCGATCGGCGAGCGCTAATCGATGAGCGACGTCGCCCAGTTGCATGGCGATCGACGCGGCGGGCTTTGCATCCGAGCATATTGTTGTCGAGCTGACCTGCCACTGAGAATTTCCTCCATCTGAGATTAGAGTCCGGGCCTTGATTGAAGGACGGACTGATGAAGAGAAAGCGGTTTACGGAAGAGCAGATCATCGCGGTCTGCGCGAGCACGAGGCGGGTGCAAAGGCGGGCGGTCTGGCCCACAAGCACGGGGTCTCCAAGACGACGCTGTATGACTGGAAGGCGAAGTATGGCGGGATGGACGTGTCGGACGCCAAGCGCCTGAAGGCCTTGGAATCGGTCGCGCAGCTCGCCATGCGGCTGGGATGCTTGTACCGGGAGGCGGTTCATAGCCCGATTGCGGGCCGTACGAAATAGCTTATGCAGCATGACCCGTGAGGCGCGGTATCCGGCCGCCGATTTAAGCGCCGCCGTGGCGAATCCCAATCGTGGCGCTGGATGCGTGAGCTTCGATCGATAGACCAAGCGCTCAAACATCGGGAGGGACCAAGAGGCTCGTGGACACTTGTTTCCACAAAACAGGCGTCTCTCGGCGACATGAGGGGCCAGAGCACATCCAGAGATCGGTGATGCGGTTACGTAAGGGCTCGCTCTGCTGATCCGAAATCCATTTAAAGAGGTGGATCGTCGCAAAACGCGTTCAGCGAGGACTTTCGTAGTGCCGCGGTTCTGAACCCTATCCGAGCGCCCGTGGCATGGCCACTCGGTTGTCGTGATCGATGAGGGATGCCAACGGGATGGCACTGCTACAGCACGCTTATCCAGTGTCCAGTGGGACGAAGGGTTGCTCAAGGCAGTCAACGCTATCTTGGAGAGGCGCCCAAGCTGCGATGTCGAAGCAAGCAGGCTCATCCGAGTCTATGACAAATACGAACACACCGTAGGTGCAGCGGCCACACACACCGTGGCCCATCTCGTGGCGATGCCCCACGCTCTCGGTCGTGTCGATGTGAATTTTTAGCGCTGTCGCCGGCGAAGGGCTTGAGGGTGGCTATGGAAGAGTTGCGTCTATCCTATTCATCCAGTGACATCGAGGGTGATCACCGCCGAACAGGCAGGGGTGTACAAGCCTGTCCAACAAATATTCGACTTCGCACATGATGCGCTTGGCATTGGCCGCGCGGATGTCATGCACATTTGTGCTAGCCGCATCTCGATCTCCCCGCAGCGCGAAATTTCGGGTTCCGCTGCATCTGTATCTAGCCGCGCGCGGATGAGGCCTGACGCACTGCCGCTGGCCATCCAAGTTGTCGGAAGGGTCGGGTCCGTGGCTGTCGGTTGAACACCGAGTTGCTGGCGCGGCTCCCCCGGCGGTCGCCCGCCACGATCCTACCAATCTCTTCGCCCGGGAAAACCCGTTCGGACTATGTCAGTTCGTAGTAAAAATCGCAGATCAGATCCGCGACCTTCACAGCTTCAAAGTCCGTCATGTGAGCGGTCGTCTCCATGGCGACCGCTTCCATATTGTCCTGGTCGGCGGCCAGTAAGTCCAATATCTTGGCAAACTTGAACTTAAGCTCCCGGTCACCGTCGAACTCATCGAGAGTCACGTGCAACACGTTTAGGTTTGCATCAATTAATCTCGTTTGTATGGGGTCGGAAGAGGCCGCCAGCGTGCGAACTGCTGCGAAAAAATGCTCGCGCGCATTGGCGTATTTGTCGTCCATTTTTCAAGCCTTATGGTCAAGCAATGCGCCCTGGACGTGGACGATAAGGCTGGACTTACGCTTTGGCTGAAGCCGAGTCAACAAATGACGGCAGTGAGGCGGGCATATCAGCAAGATCGCGAGGAACTTGGCCAGCATTTCGCCTGCGTCGCTCTGTTGCGTTGAAGTCGGCGACGCCCGTCGGTTTGGTCGCTCGGGCCTGCGATCGACTTCGTTGTCAAGTCCGATCGCGCTCAACTGGGTTGATCGACCAACGGTCCGGGGCGGGCGACAGCGGACGAACATCGGCAACATCGCGCCCACGATGCCTGACACCCCATACGGCACACGATGGTCCAGGTAGCCGACGGCCTCTAGTCGATTTTTAGCATGTCGGTAACCTTGGCCGCCAGCTTTTCCATTGCGAACGGCTTGGTGAGAACGTGCATGCCTGGAGCGAGATGCCCGTTTCCAACAGCGGCATTCTCTGCGTAGCCAGTGATGAAGAGTATCTTCAAACCGGTATGGAGTTCTCGGGCGGCGTCCGCAAGTTGCCGCCCATTCATGCCTCCTGGCAGGCCCACGTCGGTGACCAGCAGATCGATCTTTTCCCCGGAACGAAGAGCCTTTAGACCGGATGCCCCATCAGCGGCTTCGATGATGCGATAACCGGAATCTTCCAGCACTTCGCTAATGAGCATTCGAATGAGTGGCTCGTCATCCACGACTAACACCGTGCCGCCAAGTCCCCGAGGCATAGGATCATCTGCCATAATATTTTCGTCTTCGCCTGTCTTGCCACTGAGCCAATGGCGCGGGAGATAAAGCGCTACGGTGGTGCCCTTCTCGACTTCGGTGTAAATGCGCACTTGGCCGTTGGACTGGCGGACAAAACCGTAAATCATGGAAAGTCCAAGTCCCGTGCCTTCTCCGGTCGGCTTGGTGGTAAAGAATGGGTCGAATGCACGAGCCACAACATCCGGCGGCATACCGGTCCCGGTGTCGCTCACGCTAACCTGAACGTATTGCCCAGGGCGCATGTCGCGCTCCTTTGCGATTTGGTCGTCCACCCACTTGTTCGCCGTCTCAATCGTAAGCCGCCCTCCGTCCGGCATTGCGTCCTTGGCGTTGATGCACAGGTTGAGGATCGCGTTTTCGAGCTGGTTGGGATCGCAGATCGTGGTCCAGAGGCCAATCGCAAGTGCCGTTTCCATTTCGACCGTCGGGCCGATCGTGCGGCGGATCATTTCCTCCATGCCGGTGATCAGATCATTTGCATTGGTTGGCTTCGGGTCAAGCGTTTGCCTTCGGGCAAAGGCCAGGAGCCGATGGGTAAGGGAGGCGGCCCGTTTCGCTGCGCCCTGAGCGGACGTGATGTAGCGGGAAAGCTCATCAGTCCGCCCTTGGGCCAAACGTGTTTTCAGGAGGTCCAGGCTTCCGGAGATTCCAGTCAACAAGTTGTTGAAGTCATGCGCGAGGCCGCCCGTCAGTTGTCCAATGGCTTCCATCTTCTGCGACTGGAACAACTGCTCTCGGGACTGTTCCAGCTGCCGCTGAGATTCTAGAGCGGGATGAGTTGAGGCTGAATCGAAGACGGATTCCCTTAGGCGAGCAAATCTGATTCAACCTTGTTGCTGGTGCAAGGAGGTCAGCATGGATGGGCAAGCCTTATTCGATGGATCTTCGCGAACGGGTTGTTGCGTCGGTTGAGCGGGAGGGGCTGTCGCGGCGGCAGGCGGCAGTGCGCTTTGAGGTTGGGATCAGCACGGTCATCCGATGGGTAAGCCGCTTGCGCAAGACGAGCAGTCTTGCGCCCGGCAAGATGGGTGGGCACAGGCCAAAGAAGATTGCCGGGGAGCATCGGGCCTGGCTGCTGGTACGCTGCCGGGCTGCTGATTTCACGCTGCGCGGTCTTGTGGGCGAACTTGGCGAGCGCGGCCTGAAGGTCGATTACCGGTCGGTGTGGGAGTTCGTCCACGCCGAGAAGCTCAGTCACAAAAAAAGACGCTGATCGCGGCTGAACAAGATCGTCCGGATGTAGCGCACCGGCGGGCACAGTGGGCCAAGTACCAGGACCGCATCGATGCTTCCCGCCTGGTGTTCATCGACGAGACATGGACCAAGACCAACATGGCGCCGCTCAGGGGATGGGCGCCACGCGGCCAAAGGATCAAAGCCAAGGTGCCGCACGGCCATTGGAAGACTATGACCTTCCTGGCGGCGTTACGCCACGATCGCGTCGATGCACCATGGCTCATCGACGGACCGATCAACGGGGAGCGTTTCCAGCTCTATGTCGACAAGGTTCTGGTTCCCACACTCGAACCCGGCGACATCGTCATCATGGACAACCTCGGTTCCCACAAGGGCAAGGCCGTGCGCCGCGCCATCCGCTCGGCCGGCGCCAGGCTGTTCTTGCTGCCGAAATACTCGCCCGACCTCAACCCGATCGAGAAGCTCTTCGCCAAACTTAAGCATTGGCTGCGCAAGGCTGCCAGGCGAACAGTCGAGGCCGTCTGTGATGCCATCGGCCAAATCCTCGGCACCGTCACTCCAATCGAATGCAGAAATTACTTCATCGAAGCCGGCTATGCGCCAACCTAGATTCATCCCGCTCTAGTCGTTCCGTGAGATCGCGCGTGATTTTTGCAAAGCCGATCAATTCGCCGCCATCGTCATGAATCGCGTCGACGATGACGTTTGCCCAGAACATGGCCCCGTCCTTGCGGACTCTCCATCCTTCGGCCTCGTAACGGCCCTCCTTTCGCGCCGTTTCAAGGACGCGAAGCGGCACCGCGGCCTCTTGATCCTCAGGCGTATAGAAGATCGAAAAATGCTTGCCTAGAATCTCAGCGGCACCGTAGCCTTTAATCCGCTCGGCGCCGGTGTTCCAGTTCGTGATCTTCCCTTCTGGATCAATCATGTAGATGGCGTAGTCCGTCACCCCTTGCACCAGCAACCGAAAGCGCCGTTCGCTCTCCAACGCCGCTCGCTGCATCTCATGATGGTGCGTGATATCGCGGGTGACCTTGGCGAAGCCAACCAGTTTTCCGTTGTCAGAAATAGGATCGATCACCACCAGTGCCCAGAAGCGCCTGCCATCCTTGCGCACACGCCAGCCTTCAGCGTGAAATCTGCCCTCGGTTGCCGCCTGCTTCAGCGCCGCTTCCGGTACTCCGGCGGCGCGATCCTCATCCGTATAGAAACGCGAGAAATGTTCGCCGATGATCTCGCCAGCGGTGTACCCTTTGATGCGCTCTGCACCTGGGTTCCAACTCTGAATCGTTCCCTCCGTGTCGAGCATGAATATTGCGTAGTCGACGACACTTTGAACCAGCTGCTCGGCAGCGGTCTGTGAGAGCTGTGGGTTTTGGTGGTTGTTGTCAGGCATCTGAGCTACATAGTGCTTTGCTCGCATAAAGCTACCCGAGGATCCACTTTGTCCACGCGGCACTTTGTGTCTATCGCTAACCGAAACAAGGCGCGGCAAGCATGAACTCGACGCAAATCCCTGTCCCGAGGGATGGCGGTCATGAAGCTGCTGGATCTCACCTTCGCCAGCGCAGGGCGCAGTGTCAGCTGTGCGCCTGATGTCGGCAGTGGGGCTCAATTTTGCGATCGCGATGGGTTGCCGAGGCGATTCAGAAGCTTCTTGTCGACGCAAAGGTCATCGGGCTCAGCAGTACCGAGATCAAGGAGGAGACCGGCAGCGTCGATGAGGCGGTTTCGATGCCACTGGATGTTGCTACGCCCATAGCGGAGGCCCGTCGCGAGGCCACGCGGCGGGCTTTCTGTTTCGATGTTTAGGCCCCGCACAGTTACGCGGCACCGAATTGAATCCTATTCTCCGCCCAGCATCGCGATTGCCCCGGCATCCTCCCTTGCTTCATCCCTAGGGAAGCCCGCCGCTGCCGTGAATGGGGCGGCGGGTAAATGAGGCTGCCCATTAACGAAAACATTAGTGACTGCTGATATCACAACAAGGGCATTTGGCGGGGGACAAGAGCCGACGAGATACTCGGGCACACGTCTGAAGAAGAGCGATGAATAGCCAGAACTATCCTGAACTGTTCGGCGAACACGCCGAGGCGACGACAGTCGACGTGGCCATTGTCGGCGCCGGACTGGCTGGCACCACCCTGGCAACGGCTTTGGCCAAAGCCGGGCGCAAGGTCGCCCTGATTGATCCGCACCGCGTACACCATAACGAGTTCCGGGCCGAGAAGACCCGTTCTGAGCAGATCCATCTGTTCGAGAAGCTGGGCCTCGGTTCTGTCGTAAAAGCCCTGGTCACCCCGACAAATGACATTCAGGTTTTTCGCTTCGGACAGCTCTTTGAGCGCAAGGAAAGCGCGGAGTTCGGATTCTCCTACGGCCCGCTGGTCAACGGTTTACGCGACGGCCTGCCACCAGAGGTGCCTCTGACCGTCGGGAAGGTCGCCGAGGTCTCGACCGGGCCAAATTGGCAGCGGCTTGTGCTCGCAAACGGCAGCATTGTCGCTGCCCGATTGTTGGTGGTCGCTACCGGCTATAGCGAGGCGGTCCGGCGCACGATCGGCGTGGAGCGCGTTGAGCTATCGAAGGCGCATTCCCTCGCGATCGGGTTCGACCTTGAAGTTTCGCCGCAGCAATTCGGTCCTCGCTCCCTGACCTTCTATCTTGGGACGGTTAGAGACCGCATTCCCTTTCTGACGGTGTTCCGGATCGGCAACCGCATGCGGGCAAACATGTTCGTCTACAGGACCGCTGCTGATCCATGGACCCAAGCGTTTCGAGCAAATCCGCAACAAATGCTGCTTGAATTGATGCCGGAGATCGCCAACCATTGCGGCGACTTCGCCATCAACAGCCCGGTGGAGCTGAGGCAGGTCAGCCTGACGACCACCAGCGGTCATCGGCGCGACGGTGTCGTCTTCATCGGCGACGCGTTCTCCACGACATGCCCAGCCCAAGGTGACGGCATCCACCGGGCGCTTACTGATGTCGATCGCCTCTGTTCGACCTACATCCCCCTGTGGCTTGCCACACCCGGCATGGGATCAGAAAAGGTTTCTGCTTTTTACGACGATCCCATCAAGATCGCTGCAGACCAAAAGGCAATGCTTGCAAGCCTTTATGCCAAGGCGATTGTCACTGAGACCGGGTTGGAATGGCGTATCCGCCGGCTGCGCAACAACACCGCTCGCCAGTTGATGATCATGGGCCGCAAAATACAGCATCTAGCGAAGTGGCGGCCAAGGGGCGGCATTGGCTAGCGCATTCAAAGCACTGCTCAATGTGAATCCTCGGCCTCGGCGGCCGACCGGCTTTTCTTTCAATCGAGCTGTAGGAGCCTCCGTGAGACGGGGCGTCGCATACAGATTGTCCTATTTGCGGCGCGAGTTGGCGAAGTCCGAGCGATTGGGCAGGCTTGGGTAACAGGGCAAGTGCCTCAGCCGGCCACTTCCCCGACGGCCAGGCCAAGGCGACGGTTGGGGACGCATAGCCGGCAGCATCGACCGCGCCGGCATAATGGATAGTGTGCGATGATAAGCGCTTGATTTAACAATACAAATATCAGTTCCATAACAGATATTATGCTGCAAATTGCCGCAAAATAGAAATGTCTTGATTCCGCAGTAGGAATGTCGCTCCGCTTTGCTGAATGCCATTCTCCCCACCGCCGTTTGTGAGGGAGACAGCAGGTGGGATTTGTTTTTGATGAGCGAACGCGAACTCCAACGCATAGAGGTTCTATCGAAGGCCATCGAGCAAAGGATGACGACTGTCGCGGCAGCACATGTGCTTGGATTAACCAGGCGTTCGAGCTCAACATTGAGATCCTGTGCGCCAATTCGAGTCAGGCCAAGGGCCGGGTGGAACGTGTCAATCGCACGCTGCAGGACCGGCTCGTGAAGGAACTGCGTCTTGCTGGCATCTCAGATATCGAAGAAGCCAACGCTTTTCTGCCGGCACGGCTTCAACGTGGTCCGGATCACCCACCCGAATGCTGTTCTGGACCGCGGGAAGTCGCGCCGCTTTGCGCGCAAAGCCTCGGCGCCGGCGGGATCGTCCGCCTCGATGGCAGCGACGCGTCCCGATACAAGCCCGCGCCTGGTTCATGATCTCGATGGCAATCTCGGCCCGCACGGTCGTGTCGATATCGATTGTCTGTCCGGCCATTGTCTTGTCTTTCCTACCTGGTGATAACCTTGGCGTGATTGAGCGCCCGCATCTGGCGCTCGGCGACAATATCCTCAGCCCCGCCGGGCCGAACGGCGTTCTGCAGAACCTTGAGGCGGGGCTGCATCGCCTCGAACATCTTGCGCTGAGCGGTCGGAACCCGATTGACGACGTCACCCTGTTCACGCCCGATCGCGTTTGGCCCGAACCGCCTGTCGAGGGCTTTGCTGACGGCGGCGAATTCTCCCCTGACCTTTGCGTCGAGCGCGCGGACAAGCTGCATGATTTCCTTGGGGGATTTCTCGACCGCCGCCGTCAGACGGACCAGATCGGCCTCGGCCCTCGCGGACAGACCTGGCACCGCCACGCTCATCCGCTCCCGATCGGCGAGGACGGCGGCCTTCTCGGCGTCGAGCGCCCCTTGCCATGCCTTCCCCATCGAGATGACATTGGCGGCAACGCTCTTCACGGCAGCAACCGCCGACTTGCGTTCCCGCCCGGGGGCCAATAGCCGGTCAATGACCCGGTCGGAGCCATGCAACGGACCATAGGCAGCTGGCTCGTTGGTGACGGCGCGCGCGATCCGCTCCGGCTCCACACCCTTGACGACAAGATCCTCGATCATCGCAAGCGACGCTGCCGGATCACGCCAGACGCGCTGCGCGGTCTCGGCAAGCACCGCGCGCAGCTGCTTGTAGCGGGGAACCTCAAGCGCGCGCGTCTTGGCCTCGCCCTCGGCGGAGGTTTTGAACTCGGTGACGGCGGCGAGCATCGGCAATGCGGGCGGCGTTGACGTTTCCTGGATCACGGCCGGATCGTAGGCCCCCGGTACTGCGATCCGCGACGGGTCGCGCTTTTCGACCAGATATTGCTGTTCATTGAACCGCCGTACGGCGGCGAACAATGTTGTCAGTTGCGCCCGCCTGCCGTCCGCCATCCGTTCGGCCATGCGCTCGGCCATCTGCTTTTCGGCATACTGGTCGGCTTTGTCGGTGAAGGCGCTCCAGCCGAAACGAGCGGTCAATGCCTCGCCGACCGCCTTCATCTCCTTAGCCAGGGACCGTTCCTCGGCGGCATAGGCTAAGGCAGTCTTGTAGGCACCCTCCCCGCCCCTCTCGCGCACCGCCTCGATCTCCGTGAGCCGCGCTATGGCATGCGGGGACAGCGCGGGGACCGAAAGTGACATGGCGGCCCGGCGCGTATGTTGGCGATTTGCGAAAAGGCTCTGATCGCGTTTGAAACTCTCGGCGTGGCTGCGCACCAGCGGTTCGAGGTCTGCAACGGCGGCGATAGCATCCGCTCGCTCCTGGCGAGCCGGCTGTCCGTCGACCAGGCTTGCGCTGCCGCGCATGGCGCCCAGCATCGAAGGGCTATGAGCGAGATCTTCACCGAGCCGGCGGGGCTCGACAGCGAAGGCGGATGCCTGCTGGTTCAGCCGATCGAGCGCTGCCGCCGGATCGCGATAGATGCGCTCGAGCACTGGAAGGAGGATCGCCTCGCGCTCCTTCCATCGTGCCGACGCTAGGTGCTCGGCGCGCGCATCCTCCTCCAGCGAGCGGGCAAAGCTCGCCTGGGGCGCCAGCAGATATCGGGCCTCGCCGGAAAACGGCGCGGGCTGCGTGGGCTGGGTTTCCTCTGCCGCGACCGGTGCAGAAACGACCGCCTCAGGCCGGACGGTCCGATCGTCATAAGTGGCGCTGCGTTCCTTCTCGATCGCAAGTCCAAGCGCGACGCTGGCGCACTCCCAGAGCCGCGCCACGCGATCGCATTGCGCGGCAATCCACGACAAGCGCCGCTCCACCCCTGCTTCCATTCCGGCAGCAAGTTCGATTGCGTGATCCATGTTACGCCGCCGGGCGAAGTCGACGACCTGCGCCTGGTAGCCCGCTTCGGATTCGTAATCGAGCGTGGTGGTCTTGGCGCCCGAACGGGATAGAAGCTCGACCAACTGCTTGAAGAGCTCCGGCCGATGGCTTTCCTGCTCGATGCGTTCCTGACGGACTTGCGCCGTCTCGACCTGCCCGGCGGCCCAGACATTGCGCTCGACCTCGAGCTTTTGGAATTCTTTTCTGCCCGTTTCGGGATCGACGACGGGCACGTTGATGGTGACCTTCTCCACGCCGTCCTTGCGCAGGGTGACGGTATCGCCGGTTTCAACGCGGCCCTTCTCTATCGCCTTTGGCAGGCTGACACCCCAGACACGATGGACCGTTCCATCGTCGGTCCGGACGTCGGCATAGGGGCTCTTTTCGACATCCTGGTTGCCGCGATAATGATCCTTGCCGGTTTCGACCAGTTCGCCGGTGACACCGGCGCCATGATCGACACGCGTCCCCCGACCCCATTTGTGGCGCGGCGCAAAATCCTCGTGCGCCATATAGAGATCGGCCCGATCGCGATGGCGCGACATCGCCACATAGGCCAGATGCTGATCCATCATGCCGGTGGCGAGAACGAAGCTGCGGTCGACCGTCGACCCTTGAGATTTGTGCACAGTGGCAGCATAGCCATGGTCGATATTGCGATAGGTGTCCGGCCCGAACGTGACCTCGCGGCCCGCGTCGAGCTTGACGGTCAACAGGGTTTCGCCGCGCTCGGTCGTGGTCGAGACGACGGTGCCCAACATGCCGTTCTTGACATGCTGGACGGCGAGATGCTGCGCTCGCTTCTCGAAGAAGCGGGCGTTCTCGAGGAAGATCATGCGGTCGCCGATTGCGAACTGGCGCGCGCCGCGTTCGGTCTGGAAAGCGCGCTCCTCTCTAAGCGCACCCTGCCCCGCCATCACGGTGCGGATCGCGTCATTGAGCCTCCGCACATCGTCGTTCGTCTGCGCCAGAACGAGCAGCTCGGAACCGCTGAGTTTACGATTTTCGCGTTCGGCCCGCGCACGATATTCTTCGCGCGCCTGACCCCAGTCGGTGACGATCCGCTCGATCGCAGCATCGCGGGTCTCGAGCTGAAGAATGCGATCACGCTGCGCATAGGCATCGAGGGCCTCTTCGACCTTTCCGCGGGCGAACAGGCGTGAGGCATCGCGGGCCCATGCTTCGCGCTGACGACGCACGCCGGTGAGTTCGGCAAAGCCGATGCGCTCGACAATCGCGCGAAACGCGGCACCCGCCTGGATCGGCTGAAGCTGCATCGGGTCTCCAACCAGCACCGCTTTTGCACCAGCGTGTTCCACGATCTTGAGCACACGGGCCAATTGCTCCGACGACACCATGCCGGTCTCGTCGACAACCAGCACATCGCCCTTCTGCAGCTTGTCGCGCCCATCGGCCCAGGCCAGTTCCCAGGAAGCCAGCGTCCGCGATTTGATCCCGGAACTGTCTTCCAGACCCTCTGCCGCCTTGCCGGCGAGTGCCCCGCCGATGACGCGGCGACCATCGGTCTCCCAGGCACGTCGCGCCCCATCGAGCAACGTCGATTTGCCTGCGCCCGCAAGCCCAACCACGGCAGCAATCGCCGTATCGTTCGTGACATGCCGGATCGCGTCGACCTGTTCGATATCGAGCTTGAACAGGTTTTCCGGATCGCGGCTCTCCACCACGCGAATGGCCTCATCGACTCTATCGGATGCTACTTTGAACCCGGATCGGCCGGACAATTCTCGCGCCGACTGCGCCATATCGTATTCGGTGCGCAGCATCGCCCGCGTGGTGAACACGGCAACGTCGCTGATCTTTCCGGTGTCCGGATGGATCTGCTGCGGCTTCAATGTCACCAGATCGGACGACGCCATCAGCTGCGCCCGGATGTTGGCGAAGACGGTCGGATCGTCGACAGTGCGATGCAGCGCTTTGGCGATTTCCCGCTCATCGAAGGTCGAGCGTTCGCGGCTAAGTTGCTTCAACAGAAGCCCCGGTTCGTCGGCAAGACGGTCGGCCATTTCCTGCCGCCGCGCCAAGGCAGCCGGCGCGAAATACATCTCCCTGCCCTTCCGAACCAGCGCCGCCTTGGCCGGGCCGAGGTGGCTTTGCGCGATACCATCGAAACCTTGTTCGGCATAGGAGCGCCCGTCGAGACGGATGTCATGACCGGCAAGCGCCAGATGTCTGTTGGCCGTTTCCGCCCAGGCGATCTTCCATGCTTTCATCGTGTCCTTGTCGCCGGCCCAGAGACGATAGACGATCTTGCCTTTTGGGCGATCGGGGGTGGCGACACGCAGCGGCTCACCGTCTTTGCCGAGAACCGCGACCTTCTTCGGCCCGAACCCGTCATCGGTCAGCGGCCGCAAGGTGGTCATCAGATGGATGTGCGGATTGCCACCCTTGTCGTGATACACCCAGTCGGCAGCCATGCCCGCTGACGTGAGGTTGTCGCGCACGAATTCGCGCACCAGGGCGATGTTCTCCACCCTCGATAACTCTTCGGGCAACGCGAAAATCATCTCGCGGGCAAGCTGCGCATCCGCCCTTTTCTCGAACGTGTCGACGGCATTCCACACGACCTCGCTGGCGCCGGCGATTGTCCGTCCGTCTATCATGGTGCGCAGCCAGGCCGGCGTCTGATCCGGCAGCGCCAGCTCCTCATGCACGAGCTCGGCTTTGCCGCCCTCGTAGCGGAACCTCATCCCGGTCTGCTCTTCCTCCATCCCTGTGCGATGGCGATAGGCGGCAGCCGAGACGACGCTGCGCCCCGCTCCCCGACTGATCACCTGTGCCCGTACGAACATGATCGCCATACGATCCAAGACCTCTCCCAAGCCAAGTCGCTCCAGCGACGTATATTGCGCCCTCGAACCGATCGGACTGAAGGGCCGATGCCGCTTCTCGGGATGCGCCCTTTCGGGCGCAAACCCAAAATGAGCCTCACGGCTCGATGGAAAGTAGCATCTTTTACTATTCGTTTATATACGGTATAATCGGCGCACAAAAGAAGGCTACCGGAAAGTGAAAGGTAGAAAATGCGCGCAAAATCATCGATTTCAGAGATTGATGCCCAGATTGAGAAACTACGCGAAAAACGCCGTGCAATTCTCGTGAAGGCCAATGAGCGCTTTGCCCGCGCTGCCGCCAAGGCGGGGCTGGCAGAACTCGAAATTGCGGACAACGAACTCGACGCGATGTTCGAGGAGATCGCCGCGCGATTTCGCAAAGGCGGCAAGGGGCCTTCAGGCGCATCTGCTTAAGCGCCTCGATCGGCGCATTCTGGCTCTGGAGAGAAGGCGGCGGCAGACGATGACCGAGGAACGCAAAAAGGATGCCCGGGAGAAGATCACGCTTGGGGGGCTGGTCGTGAAGGCCGGGCTGCGCCAGGCCGACCGCGCCTTCCTGCTGGGTGTGTTGCTGGAGGCAGCGACCGTTCGGGTGGGATCGCCCGAGCATCACCGCCTGAAAGTCAGAGGCGGCATGGCCTTCCAAAGAGATCGGTTGGACGCCGCGGACGCGGCGACATCCGGATCGCCTGTTGGCGATGATTCAGAAAACTTCACCGGCGACTAAGCGCCGGCGAAAGGATGCCGGACATGGCAGGCAAGACCAGACTGAAACCGGCACTGGTATGGGCAATCGTGCCTGCCGCCGTCGCCGCGATCACGCTGGTGATAACATCGTACCGATGGCAGGGTATGGCGGCCGCGTTCTCGCCGGACAACGCGTACTGGTTTCTGCGCTCTGCGCCTGTTCCCAATCTGCTCCTCGGTCCGATTGCGGGGCTGATCACCGTGCTTGTGTTGCCGATGCATCGCCGCCGGCCGGTGGCGATGGTGAGCCTTGTCTGCTTTCTTGGTATCGCCGGCTCCTACGCGTTGCGCGAATATGCCCGCCTCTCGCCATCCGTCGAAAGCGGCGCGGTGACCTGGAACGGAGTGCTCTCTTATCTCGACTTCTTCGCGGTCATCGCCGCGGCTGTCGGTTTTGTCATCGTTGCGATTTCGGCACGGATGTCGATCGTCGTTTCCGACCCGGTGAAGCGTGCGAAGCGGGGAACCTTCGGAGATGCCGACTGGCTCACCATGTCGGCGGCCGGAAAACTGTTTCCGTCTGACGGCGAGATCGTCATCGGCGAGCGCTATAGGGTCGACAAGGAGACGATCCGCGACTTGCCGTTCGATCCGTCCGACCGCGAGACGTGGGGCAGTGGTGGGGTCGCACCGCTGCTCACCTACCAGCAGGATTTCGATTCCACCCATATGCTGTTCTTTGCCGGATCAGGCGGGTTCAAGACCACCAGCAATGTCGTGCCGACAGCGCTTCGATATACAGGTCCGTTGATCTGTCTGGACCCCTCGACCGAGGTGGCCCCGATGGTTGTCGAGTATCGGACGCAGAAGCTCGGCCGAGAATGCATGGTGCTCGATCCCGCGAACCCGGTGACCGGGTTCAACGTCCTCGACTGGATCGAGACGTCGAAACACAAGGAAGAGGACATCGTCGCGGTTGCACATATGCTGCTGTCGGAAGGCTCACGTTTCGAATCCTCGACCGGCAGCTATTTCCAGAATCAGGCGCATAACCTTTTGACGGGATTGCTCGCCCATGTCGTGCTGTCCCCGGAATATGCCGGACGGCGCTCACTTCGCAGTTTGCGCCAGATCGTCTCCGAGCCCGAGCCCTCCGTTCTCGCCATGCTGCGGGACATCCAGGCGACGTCACAGTCCAGCTTCATCCGCGAGACGCTGGGCGTCTTCACCAACATGACCGAGCAGACATTCTCCGGGGTCTATTCGACCGCGTCGAAGGATACCCAATGGCTGTCGCTCGACGATTACGCGGCACTCGTCTGCGGCCGCTCGTTCAAATCGAGCGATATCATTGCGGGCGGGAAGGACGTATTCCTCAATATTCCGGCGGCGATTTTGCGCTCCTATCCGGGGATCGGCCGGGTGATCATCGGCTCGCTGATCAATGCCATGACGCAGGCCGACGGAGCGTTCGAGCGCCGCGCCCTGTTCATGCTCGATGAGGTGGACCTGCTCGGCTACATGCGGGTGCTCGAGGAAGCGCGCGACCGTGGCCGCAAATACGGCATCACGCTGATGCTGATGTATCAGTCAGTCGGCCAGCTCGAACGGCATTTCGGCAAGGACGGTGCGACGTCATGGATCGATGGATGCGCCTTCACCTCCTATGCCGCGATCAAGGCGCTGGAGACGGCGCGCAACGTTTCGGCCCAATGCGGCGAGATGACCGTCGAGGTCGAGGGCAAATCCCGCAATGTCGGCTGGAGCAATGCCAACAGCGGCAACCGAAAATCGGAAAGTCTCAATCTGCAACGCAGGCCGCTGATCATGCCGCATGAGATCACGCAGCAGATGCGCAAGGACGAGCAGATCATCATCGTACAGGGGCACGATCCAATCCGCTGCGGGCGGGCAATCTACTTCCGGAGAAAGGACATGGATGCCGAGGCTAGACCAAACAGGTTCGTCAAGTCGAGCTGACCGGCTCTTCGCTCGCCCGGTCGTGCGCGTCATATTCTGCGTTCGTCGGCCAGTGGAGCTCCCCATGAGGGAGAGCGCCGCCTCGATGGCCCTCTGCGCTTCGACCAAATCCGAGCGACGCATGTAGGTGCCGTTGCCGTTGACCATCCGGCCTTAGAAGCCGCGTTGAAGTCGATCAAGTGCTACCCCGACGTGATCCTGAATCTGCTCCGTGGCGTCTGCCCCTTGGTGATGCTCGACGAACAGGGTCGATCAATCGAGAATCCGGTAAAGCTGATCGTGCCAATGCTCGAACGATTCATCACTCCGGATCGGGCGTTCGCGAGGGCGAAATGCTCAGCAGGCACCTCAGCCGACAAAACCTGACGAAGGGGCCGGCGGCAATTACGATGGGTTCAGCACCTAGATTCTGAAGCGTATCCGTGGAAGATAACGACGATGCCACGCCCCAAACTTCATAGCGACGAGGCAGTGCTTGAGGGTGCCAGGAAGGTTCTCAAGGAGCGCGGCCCCGAGGCATTCACACTCAACGACGTTGCGACGGCGGTCGGAATCTCGCGCGCGGCGCTGATCCAGCGGTTCACCAATCGTCAGACGCTGCTACGTCACATCATGGCGCACAGCGTTGAACTGACGAGAAGCCATCTCAATGACATGCCCGTGGACGTGGGGCCGCAGGCGCTATGGCGCTTTCTTATTGACCTCGTGGGCGTCATGGGATCCGGCGACGACTTTGCGTCAAACGTCCTGCTCGCTTGGTATGAAAGCCAAGACACCGAGTTGCGGCGGCTCGCCGTAGAGCGGCACGATCTCACCATCGCCGCCATCGCCGCGAGAGCTCCCCTTGATGGCGCGACGGCGCCGAACGATGTCGCGCAGATGATCCACTCGGCCATCGGGGGCGCTTCCATGCAGTGGCTCCTGCGGAGAACCGGAGCGCTCGATGCGTTCATCCTTGCCCAGCTTCATCCGCTGATGGGGCTTTTGTTTCCCGGAATCCATTTCCAGCAGCCCGACTGAAACACTTTCCTTGAATATAACCGACACGATGGTTATTATATGGCGCTCTAGTGATTTAGGTGCACGCCATGGAACAACCTCGCGACAGTAACGACACCCAGCTACGGCAACTCGCCCAGCAGCATGGCATCGACTTGTCCGGCCCGATGGAAATCATTGAGACCGGTTTGGATTTTCGGGTCGCACTGGCTGACGATGGTGACGGGCGGCCGTGGGTTTTGCGCGTCCCGCGGCGTGCAGCGGTGTGGCCCAAAGCAGAGCGAGAGGAGCGTTTGCTCCGCTTTGTAAGGCGGCGTCTTCCCGTGGCGACGCCGGAATGGCGGATATGTTCGCCGGAACTGATTGCCTATCCGCGCCTGCCGTTTGCGACCGCCGTGTCAGTGTTCCCGGAAGGCGGTGAGCCGGCTTGGAATATCGACAAGAATTCCCGCGCCTTCGTCGAGAGCTTCGCGACGGCGCTTGCAGCGCTCCACGCGCTTGATGTCGAGGAGGCGATTGCAGCTATCGACGATCAGGCCAGATCGCACGATCCTCGGGGGCGTTTCTCCGAGGACCTAGAACGGGTCAAACGCGAGATTGGAATCGCGGAGGCGGTGGAGCGCCCATGGAAGGTCTGGCTCGACGACGACGCCTCTTGGCCCGACTTCACAGTGCTTACGCATGGCGATCTTCACGCCGGCCATGTGCTGGTGAACGCTGATGATCGAGCAATGGGCATCATCGACTGGACCGAGGCTGAGATCGGCGATCCGGCCACGGACTTCAAATTTCATCTCATGGGTTTCGGTGAGGAAGGGCTCGACCGGCTGATCGACGAATATGAGGCCGCCGGGGGCCGAACATGGCCGAAGATGCGCTGCCATGTCGCCTCTAGATTATCGGCGTTTCCGATCACCTACGCGCTCTTCGCCCTGGAAAGCAGCGATGAGCAGCACCTCGGCGAAGCCCGTCGGCAACTCGGCGTAGAACCAAACGTCGGAGCGTGAACGCTCCGGCAACGGCGCGCGCATGCGGTCTACGAACACCTCAGCCCTCTGATCTGACAAGATGACGATTAAGCATGTTCTTCGCCCTATCGCGGTAGTGCCAAACATCAGTCTCTGCACAGAGGCGTTCGGCGATCCTGGCGACGCGCCGAGCCGTCCCCGAAGGGCTCGCCCAACCTTGTCCCTACCCGACGCCTTGGTCCCTTGGCCGGAAGGCGACTCTCCCGCTTTCTTGATACACCCCGTTATCGACGCACGGCGCGCATAGTCGAGGGAGGAGACGTTGGCCGAGCATGTGTACTCTCATCGACGCAATGGACGACGACAGAGCTGGTGGGCTGATCCATAACCAAAATGAATCGTTTGCCCGCACCCGATTCAAAGAAGTCGTTGGACCTAGAAATCGAAGAGCGCGAGTCTGTCCCTATGCTCGCGCAACCCTACCAACTGTACGTCGAACGGACGGATCCAACGAAGAACATGGCCCGGTTCTACGCCATGTCGATCGAGGCGACACTGTTCGGAGACGTCTGCCTCACCCGCAGATGGGGACGCATCGGCGCGCGTGGCCAAGCCATACAACATCATTTCAAGAAGGAGGAAGACGCCGTGCGGCTCTTCCTGGAACTGCTGCGCAACAAACGCGGGCGCGGTTACGGCCCGCAAGCGTGGCGTCAACAGCACAGTCGCCGGACTCCGGCAACTCTATAGGCTGGTCGATCCGGCCTGTGGGTTTTCTCCGGGCGGAAAGCCTCCTAGAAAGGAGGCTCCGCCATCATGATCGCCTCTTGCTCGGCCCAGATGGTTTCGCGCTCGGCGAGAGCGGCTTCAAGCGCGGCCTTGATCTCGCCACGCTCGCCGCGGTAGACAGCGTTCCGCAGTTCGGCGCGCAATTCTTCGATTACCTGATCTATCGACATCTTCGTCTCCTTGACGTTTTTGAAAGATGTCACCGGCGGTCATGGTGATCCGGAGGGGTCGAGGGACGCGTAGCGACCAGCGGAGCCGGCGAGTGGGGGAGCCGAAATGCGCCAACATTTTGGGGGTACCACGAAGACCTTGGAGCCTCCGGATCGCCATGGCAGGCTGGACGATCTGAGCAGACTTCCCCCCAACGGTTGGCGCCAAAAAGCCGGGACCAGGCTCGATGCCTGGTGTCGGCTTCACCAGACGCAGCGAGGAACCCCGCCTGTGCGGCGGGGTCCTCTGTCGGGGGCGGTCAGTCCCGGTTGGGGCGGGACCAGATCAGCTGGAGGCCTTCCTCGCCTTCCACCTCGATCAGGGTGGCGTAGATCGGAGCGGGGAAGCTCGGGTCGTCCAGCTTGACCGAGAGGTAGTCGCGACCTTCAGCAGAGACCTTCTGCCATGCGGCGCCGAGATCGACATTGCCGCAGAAGATGCGGAAGTGCGGTCCCTTGTCGGAGGGGTTTTCGATGCGGACCAGCTTGGCTTTGACGTTGAGGTTGAGGGTCTTGATCGAACCGTTGAAGCCGTTGCCGGTGGAAGCGAAGGTGCCGATGGTAGCCATGTGTCTCATTCCTTTTTTGTTCGGGCCGCGCCCATCGCGACCTCGATGACGGTCGATGGACCGGAGGCGATCGACCGACACCCGCAGGGCTCGAACGAAGTGGAAGGCGGCCGGGAGAGACTTTGTTGATGCGCGAGGAATGGCGGCGCAGCCGTCAGGGGAAGAAAGTCTCGAAGGCCGTTGCCGGGACGGGATCGAGAGCCCGCTAAAGCGGGATCGCCCTTCGGTCAGACCAGTCACATCGAGGACGCAGGTGGACGTGGCCTTTACGAAAACCTGAATGAAGACCGGCGTTTCCGTCGTCGGCGTCATCCCCAAGATACGGAGGATTGTTCGAGCGACGGCCTATCTTGGCCACAGGCAGCCCGCGCACCGCCCTGGAACCACCGACCGGGATCGTCTCGACAGTCTCTCCCACCGGCCTCGGAACAGAGACGCCGTGGGAGGCCGATGCGCTAACCGCGCTTCACCACCTGCCAGGCTGACCGGCGCGCTGAAGTCAAAGCTGCGTCTGCAGCTCGCGATACCAGGAAAGCGCAGGCAACCGCACATCCGGCTTTCGTTTCCAATGGGATCGGTCCCGATGGGGACGCCTGTGCAGGCAGGGAAGTCATCCGCCGTGGCCCTGCCCTCGACTGTCGATCCCGACTGCTGATCTTGTAGAGTGATATCACGTGTACTATATTGCTTGCAGTGCAGGCGGTTGTCTCTGGAGGTCATCATGGCAAGCGTAACCGTCAGAAACCTGCCGGATGAAGTGCATCGCGCGCTTCGCGTGCGCGCTGCTACGCATGGCCGTAGCACTGAGGCGGAGATCCGCGACATTCTCGAAACGACGGTTCGGCCGGTGGAGCGCCTCAAGCTTGGTTCGCTGCTGGCATCGATCGCCCACGAGGCCGGCGGTCTGACCGACGCGGAAGCCGAGAATTTGAACGAACTGCGCGACAAGACCCCAGCCAAGCCGATGAGCTTCGAATGATCGTTCTCGATACCAACGTCATTTCGGAACTGTGGAAGCTCGCGCCGGATTCCAACGTTCGGACTTGGGTCGATGCTCAGGCGGTCGAAACTCTTTATCTATCGACAATTACCGTGGCCGAGCTTCGTTTTGGCCTGGCGGCGATGCCAGAGGGCAAGCGCCGCACGATCTACCAAAAACGGCTGGAAGCAGAGGTCCTGCCAGCCTTTGCGGGGCGCGTTCTCGCTTTCGATCTGGATGCTTCGCAAGCCTATGCTGACTTGATGACCCGGGCGCGGCTGGCCGGCAAGGCTGTGGGTAAGGCCGATGGCTACATAGCTGCCACGGCCGCAGTGGGCGGCTACATGGTCGCTACCCGCGACACCAGCCCTTTTGCAGCCGCGGGGCTGAACGTCATCAACCCTTGGGATCCTGCGACGTGACGATGTGCCGGGTTTTCAATCGCCCCTGCCGCGGATGGCCTTTTGGTCAGAGGCTTATTTGGCCGACGCGGCGGTCGTTGTGAGATCAGCATCCCCCGTGGGGGCTGTCACCAACGGCGGCCATGGTGCGCCGGAGGAGTCAAGGAGCGCGCAGCGACCGGCGGAGCCGGGGAGTGGGGGGAGCCGAAATGCGTCAGCATTTTGGGGGTACCACGAAGTCCATGGAGCCTTCGGAACGTCAAGGCAGGGTTGGACGATCTGAGCAGTCCCGCTTTCTTCCCTGTCGGCGAAGCCGTTGCGAGGTCAAGGCAGCCGCGTGGGGGTCACCGGCATTGTCGTCTGTAGGAATCGACAATCGATTCTGCCGTTACGTTATTGGTTCGCAACCTAATCAGAACTGCCTTAAAATCCGATGCCTCTGCTTGAGGTAATTGGTCCTCTACAGACAAGCCATGGTTGTGGACTGGACACCGACTCCGAGGCTGAGAACACGAAGGCGGATCGGGGAAGGCTCGCCGCCCTCCCCTTCAAAGCTTTGAGATTGCAACATCACGCAGCCTCTGCGACCCATGTCGCCTTCGGCTGGAGATCGTGCAGATAGTTGACGGCGCGCTGCGCATGAGCGGCTGCGGCGAAGATAAACCGCTTCTCGTTCTTGAGGATTTTAAGCCAGCTTGCCAGGTAGCTCGCGTGATCGGGGCGCGGCTCCAGTTCGGGAACTATGCCGAGATCGGCCGCCAAAAAGCAACCGCCCAAATCGGCCACGAGTTCCTCGTGCGCCCTGAAGGAGCGATCCTTGTGATAGCGGGAGAGGTTGCGATCAAGCCGCTTTTCCGATCCGACCCAATGCGTCAGCTCGTGTCCTAAAGTCGCATAGTAACTCGGCGCATCGCGAAAGCTCTCGAACGGCGGCATTTGCACGATATCGAGAGCCGGATTGAAGAATGCCTTGTCGCCTCCGTGTCGGATGACCGCTCCGGTATTGGCGAAGTAGGCATCCGCATGTTCGATCCGTTCCACCGGATCGTCCACGGGTGCGGGATTGCCATAATATTGCGCGGGCAGGTCCTCAATCTGATCGGCGCAGAACACGGTGTAGGCCTTGAGGAAGGGAATGCCGCGTTCAACTTCCTCGCCGCGAGCATCGGTTTCGGTGCGGGTGAAGCGGCTGGAGTAGACGACTGTTGCGCCGGACTCGCCCTTGCGGACATGGCCACCCAGTTCGACGCTCTGTTTGAACGTCATCCAGGTGGGCGAGACAAATCCTCTTGCGACCGCCTCCGACCACAGAAGCAGCGCATTGATCCCCTGATACGGCAGACCGTTATGACGGAGCGGGCGGGTGATCCGGCCTGTCGTATTCGCCGCACTCCAGGGCTTGACCCACGGGCGCACACCCTTCTCCAGTTCCGCGACGATGCGGTCGGTGATTTTCGCGTAGATATCGACGCGGGGTTTGCTTTCTTTCCTGCTCATTTTTTTCGAGCCTCCATTCGAGGCCGCGCCAGTCGCGGCCGTCACGAGGTCGACACGCGCAGGACCGCAGGTCGGCGAACCCGCAGATGCGCAATCGGATAGGAAGGGAGATGTCGCACGGCGGGCCGCAACGTCAGTGAAGGACGGCGCAGCCGTTTCGCGGAACGAGGACCGGAGCAGGACCAACATTCGTGCTGGCCGCGACTGGCGCGGGCCAAATGTCTGTTGCTGGTGTCGGGTTTGGATCATCGAGACATGCGAAGAGGCCGGCGTCCGAAAGGACACCAGCCTCATTGGGTGGAAATTGGGCGGAGCCGAAGGTCCGCCCTTGGCGGTCAGCCAAGTGCCGCCATCTGGAGATCGGCAGCCTGCCGGCTGGCGTTGTGGCCGGGATTGTCGACCTGGCGCTCATAGGGCTTCCAGCTTTCGCCGACGATGTGCTCGTAAGCCGCGACGGCACCCTCGGCCGCCATGCGCAAGGCGTGCGACTGTAGACCCATGTCGGCTGCGAACTCGCGCTTGCGCTGGGAGTTGCTGTCGAAGCCGACCGGACCGTCGAGGTCCTCGTCGCGGATGTCGTTGGCGAGCTTGGCCGTGGCATCTTTTGCCTCGGTGACGGCCTTCGAATAGAACTGGCCTGCCCCATAGGCGGAGCCGACATAGGAGCCGACGATCCGTTGCAGGTGGATCTGCATGGCCTTGTCGGAAAGCCCCTCGGAGAGGGTATCGGCGCCTTCGATCAGGCTGCGCTGGTGGAATTCACGGATGCCGTCGCTGTCGAGGACCGGGAGGCCGAAGCTTTCGGAGATGAGGGTGGCCTGGTTGCCGTCCGGGCAGCAGAGCCGGACCATTTCGAGGGTCGTGCCCTTGCGGAGTGGGACGACACGGGCTTTGGACTTGGGGGAGCGGGTTGAATTGGACATGAAGCTTACCTTTCTAGCGATGCCCTCCAGGTGATCCGGCCCTCGGCCGGTCTTCCCTGCGGGTGTGGTCAAAAGGAACCGGCGGAAGCTGGGCGCTTCAGGGTCCGGAGCCTGCCAGGCGAGCGAGGTCGGCTTGCGAACAAGCGGGGGCCAGTCCTTCACTGGTCCCTGCGCGGGACGCGGGCCCGCCTTGTCGAGATCGGCGGGTTCCGGCCGTTGCGCGGCGCGATAGCGGTCTTGAAGGGACCAGCCGCAGGTTCAGACCGCAGCAAACCCGCCGGGAAGACGGGCCGAGGGATGGTCAACGACACCGGCGTGCAGACCGATAAGCGTCCGGTCGATCCGCCGCCCTGGCCATTCCTTGGCCCTGCCGCTCCACAAGCGCATCACCAACATATGCGGGCCGCCTGGTCACCGTGGATGCGACCATTATTTCAGCTACGGATCGATGCTTGGCCTGGCGGGGGGACGCCATCATGCATCACGCACACAGCTCTTCTGATTGAAGCTGAGCCCGCAACGCTGTGATGGTGCTTTCCTGCCGTGCCAGCTTGCGCGACAGGGCGTCGATTTCCGGCCGATGGTCGGCGGTACTGGCGGCCAGGTTTGCACGATACCGTTCGAGGAACGCGCCGGAGTCAGGCGGCTTTCGACGACATCATGCTCGGAGCTGCGCACACTCATGCATCTGCCCTCCCTTCCACCGCATCCGCCGCGACGGTATCGGCCGAGATTTCCTGCAGAACGGCGTTCGGATAGCCGTGGCAAGTCAGCCAGGCCTCGGCGGCCGCGCGATGGGCGGCAAGATGGACAAGCTCGGCATCGTAGCCCGCGCGGTCGAGAACGAGGACCGAGCCGATCGCCGGCCACTCCTTGACTGCGAACTTCAGGTCGTTGTTCACCGAGAACGACCGGTGGACACGCAAGACGATCGTGCCCTGACTGCCGTAGTCGCCCTCGTGCAGGGTGATGGACGCGGGGATCGTCGTATTGCCGACAGGAGCTTCGGCCTGTTTGCGGGTCAGGTGGCCGCCGGAATTGCGGTTTTCCCAAGCGGCGAGCTTCTTGGCGAACCGCTCCGGTGGTCGCGGGAAACCACCAGAATATGTCAGGATCGAACCCAGGGGCATGAGGTCGAATATCAGTTGGGCGGACATGGTTTTTCTCCATGATGTTGATGGTGGAAACAAAACCGCCGCCGGCGATGTGCCGGCGGCGGAAAGATCGTTCGCAAGAGTTGAGGCGGAGCCGCTCTACTCGGCGGCGACCTTGTAGGCTTCACGCTGTTCGTCGGTGAGCTCGTCGTCTTGCGGAGCCGGATCCTCATCGACGTAGTCATGCGCGGGCTCGACAACTGCATCGCCGTCGAACTCATCCTGGTCCTCCGGCGTGCCATCGTCCGGTTGTTCAATGCGCTCGTTCTTCTTCAGCCACGACGCAAGCTTCGCCTGGTCGGGCCCGAACAGCGCCGACGAATGGACGAAGCGGCCCTCCTTGAAGTGTTCGACCAGGGCCGCGCGGGTGTCCTTGACCTTCTGGCGCGGCAGGACCGACGTATCGGCGCAGGACGCCTCGAGCGCCGGCCGCGACAGGCACGAGAGGAAGTCTACCGTGCCCATATTGGGCAGGAAGTTGTCCGCACCGATCACGCCGCCAGCCACGCGGGAGACGACCCCGCTGTCCGAACGGTTCTCCCGGCAAGACAACACGTCGATCAACAGGGACCGCACGGCGATGCGCAGCGTGTCCATGTCGAAGTCGAGCTTGCCCTCCTGGTCGAACAGGCGCGCGGCATGTTCGCCAAGGCCCGCCGCCCCGCAATACGAGACGTCGCGCGCACCCGACGCCACCGTGACGTTCTGCCCGGCGAAGGCGAGGACCAGCAACGCCATCAGCGTGTCGTCCTCGATCGGCGCCCGCGACAGCGCCTCGTGCAGCGCATCGGTGCGCAGATCGCCGATCATCTCCATGCCCTTGCGGGTGACATCGGGACGCGTCTTGACGACGATTGCAGCATCGTCCCCCTCACTAAGCGTCTGCTCGCCCTTCTTGGGCTTCTTCGCCTCGGGCATGCGGAAGTGGGCCGACTGCACCTTCCCCTCACGATCAAGATAGAGGGCGGTGTGATCGGACTTGCCCGGCTTGCCGTAAACGCGCTCGGCCTTCTTCGGCAGTTCCGGCTGGCCCCAGTTGTTCACCTCCGTGATGACGCCCTTCTTGGGAAGGTGCTGCGTCATCCACTCCTGCTGCGCGCCAAGGAACGCTTCGACGTCGGTGGTGTACCGGCTGTCCTGATCGGCCGGCGCGAACAGGTCCTCGACCCAGGCGATGCCGTAGGCCTGCGCGAGTTCGTCGCCAAAGCTCGCATCGCGGGCATACATGCGGGTCTTCTGCAGGCCCTGCGCCACGCTCCACCAGGAGACCTGCGGGTCAGCCTTGGAGGGCTTGTGCTTTTTCCAGACCTCCTTCTGCTCGTCGAGCGAGGCCGAAGCGATCGTGCGCAGCTGGCTCTCATTGAGCATATCGCCCTTTGCCATCTGATCGAGCATAGCCGGCAGGACATTGGCGAGCAGACGCAGCTTCCGGATCTGGCGAACCGGCAGAGCCAGAGCGACCGCGATTGCTTCCTCGGTCCAGCCGAGCGCAACCAGACGCTCGATTGCCCGCCACTGGTCGACGGGATTGAGCTGCTCATGCGCAAGCGTTTCGGCGAGCGAGCGCATCGCGCCACCATCCTCGGCGCGCTCGATCACCAGCACCGCGATCTCCTCAAGCCCTGCGGCGATGGCCTGCTTGACGCGGCGATGACCGGCATCGATGACATAGCCGTTGCCGCCGTCGATTTCGGGCGCGACGACAGGCGGCTGCACGATGCCGACGGCGCGGATCGTTGCCAGCAGCAATGTGTCGGCCTGTGGGCTGGACTTGGCGCGCCGCGCCTTGTGGGGGTTCGCCTTCAGCGCGCGCGGATCAACAAACTTCAGTTCCATGGAAATGCTCCTTACGGGGTTGCCGGACACCGCCAATCGCGGCGTCCTTTCTCGTCTTCTTCCCGAAGACATCCCCCGGCCCGCAGAGCGGACGGGCCGGTGCAACTGCGGCCGAGCATCCCTGCCCGGCAGGCCAAGCGGGGCTAACAGCCCTGCGAAGGACGACGTGGCCGGGATCGCGAGCGGCGCGGTTGAGCGCAAGCGTCAGCGGTCCGCCCGATCTGCGAGCGGTGTTTTTTCCATTCTCTCCCTTCTCATCGTCGAAACTTCACCCTGGACTTCCCCTTCAAAAGTGGAGGTTCATGACCTGCGAGCCATCCGACAGACGTTCGCGAACCAAGGTCGTCCGGCGCTTGGTTTTGGGGACCGGACTCGTCCCATTCGACAGCCGCTGCTAAGAGGCCTTCTTCAGCCTACAACTCTCTTGAACGGAGTTATGCGGCTTCCTTTGAGAGGCGTGGCCAGTGTTTCCACATCAGCAGATAGAGCCGCGTCCACCTCCGCAAGCTGTCGTCGTTTTTCGGCCAATTCACCGGCGAACGCGAATTCGGCGCCATTGTCGCGAGACTGGTACGACACGAGCCGGCGGCGGGCATCGGCGAGACGCTGGGAAAAGCGCTGCCGCTCACCCTCGAAGTCATCGAGTGCATGCTCGAGGCGGGATATCGCGCCAAGCGGCGTGACCGTCATGGAAAGTTCGATCTCATAATCCGCGCCGGTGCGCAGCAGCATGGTGGTAAAGCGGTAGCCGTCCTTACCGAAGCGCTGGCCCTCATATTCGAGATCGAAGCCCCCGATGGAGGCAATGATGCACTCGCCTTGTCTCTGGAGCTGCACCAGGGTCAGGATTTCCTTCATGAGCGCCCGGCCTGCCTCCTTGCGCTCAGTGTAGACGTTGCCGGCCACGGTCATGGTGAACGCCTCGCCAACGGTCGGAACGAGAAGCTCGATATCGCGACCAGTCTCAGCAATCCGCCGCGTGGAATACTCGATATCACGTTCGGCTTCGCGAAGCTGCCGGCGAACGGCATGTTGGTCGTCGATGTGAGCGGCGCGCTGTCGCTCCAGCCGCGCAATGTCGGCTTCGAGGCCCGCCTTCTGGATGAGGCGCTGATCGCCGGACGCGATGGCCTTGGCCATGGCGAATTGGTTGGCCTGGCCCTCACCAAGATCCTCGAGGCGACGCACAGAGGTGTCGCCCGAGAGCGCTGCGGCGATGAAGCGGGCCTTACGCTCGTTGTTTTGCCACATGGTGGCGTCGAGCGAACCTTCCGTGGCGTAGGCGAAGATATCGACCTCGTCGTGCTGGTTCCCCTGACGCACGATGCGGCCCTCGCGCTGCTCGATCTGCGAGGGCAACCAGGGCACATCGAGATGGTGGAGGGCTTTGAGGCGAAGCTGGGCGTTGACACCGGTACCCATGGTCTCTGAACTGCCGATGAGGAACCGGACCTTGCCGGCACGAACGTCGCCGAAGAGCTGCTGCTTGGCCTCGGACTTTTTATAGTCTTGCATGAACGCGATTTCGGCCGCAGGCACGCCCAAACGGATGAGTTTTTCACGGATCCAGCGATAGGCGGAAAATCCCCTGCTCTTTTCCACCGAGATGGTGCCGAGATCCGAGAAGATCATCTGGGCGGCGCCCGAAAGTTCGAACGGCTTCCCGTCACGTCGAGTATAGGTGGTATCCGCCATGGTCCTCCAGATGTTGAAGGCGTTCGAGATGAGGTTGTTGAGCTTGTTGTCCGCCTCGTTGTCATGGTCGGGATCGACAAGGCGCAGATCGATAGCAGCATGGCGACCGTCGGTGATGACGGAGAGCAGGATGTCGTCGCCAGGTTCTGGCGGCCGGTCGCGTTTCTCGATCTCCGCGATCCGCGCAGCCAGGATCATCTGGTAATGTTTGAAGGCCTGCGTCGGCTTGGACGTAATGATCTGGCGCTTGCCGGTGGAGATCGCCGGCACCTTCACAAACTGGCGCAGGTCCTCGGGCATGACGACGTCGGCGAAAGATCGGAACATCGCGATCAGCTCGGGGACGTTGACGAAGCTGGCGAAGCGCGACACCGGCTTGTATTTGCCTGATGGCTGAAGCTCCAGCTCGGTCGTCATGTCGCCGAAGGTCGACGCCCAGGCATCGAATTCATGCAGGCCGCGTTCCATCAGCGCGGCGTAATCCATGAGCCGTTGGACCGTGAACATTTCGCCAAGTGTGTTCGTGATCGGAGTTCCCGATGCGAGCACGAGCGCCCGGCCGGGATTCTTGGTCTCGATGAAGAGGGACTTCACATAGAGGTCCCATGCCCGCTGCGAGCCGTTCGGATCGACGCCCTTCAGCGTCGACATGTTCGTGGCGAAGCTGAGCTTGCGGAACTCCTGCGCCTCATCGACGATGATCTGGTCGACGCCGATCTCGGCGATGGTGAGAAGATCGTCCTTGCGAGTGGAGAGTGATTCGAGCCGCTCCTGCAGGTTCTCCTTCAGCCGCTCGAGGCGTTTGCGCGAAACGCGGTCATCGCTTTCGACCTTGGTGAGGAGGTTTTCGTACAGCTCCAGCTCATCATGGATCAACTGCTGCTCGAAGGCCGAAGGGACACCGATGAACTTGAACGCCGAATGCGTGATGATGATCGCATCCCATGTCGCCGTCGCCGCACGCGACAGGAACCGGGCGCGCTTGTCCTTGGTGAAGTTGGTCTCGTCGGCGACAAGGATGCGGGCGTTCGGATAGAGCGCCAGGAATTCGCGCGCGACCTGAGCGAGGCAGTGGCCGGGAACGGTGAGCATGGCCTTGGCGACAAGGCCGAGACGACGTTGTTCCATGATCGCAGCGGCTAAAGTCATCGTCTTTCCGGCGCCGACCGCATGCGCGAGATAGGTTGCGCCAGCGGAGATGATGCGCCAGATCCCTCGCATCTGGTGGCCATAAAGAGTAAAGGCGGCCGAGGCGCCTGGAAGTTTCAGATGAGACCCGTCGAAGGCTCTGGGTGCGATGTTGTTGAAGCGGTCATTGTAGACGCGCGAAAGGCGCTCGGTGCGATCAGGTTCGGACCAGATCCAGCGCTGGAACGCTTGCCTGATCTTGTGAAGCTTCTCCTTGACGGCCTCCGTATCGACGACGTTGAGCACGCGGCGTTCACTCATCTCCTCCTTGATCGTATCGAATATCTGAGGAACCCGGCTGTTAAGTGCATCTGCCAGCAACTCGCCGGCATGCCGGCGTCCCGTCCCCCATTCGGAGGTCCCGACCGCGAGATAGCCGAGTTGACGCGCCTCTACGGTCCATGATGCCAGTTCCGGCATGTGGTGAATCCTGATGTCGGCGTCCATCGTCTCCTTGACGAAGGCGACAACGTCAGAGGCCGGAATCCACGGTGCGCCGAGACGGGCAGTGATGTCGGAGGGGCGAAGGTCGGCGGGCTGCACCCCCTGCAATGCCGTTACGTTCCGCTCGTAGACCGGATCGAGCGCGGCGGCGGCTTCCGCGACCTTCAGTTTGTCGCGGACATGGCCGGACAGATAGCCGTCTGCCGTTTGCCAGGAGCCATCGGTCGGATCGCAAAAGATCGCGCTGCCGAGCTCAGCGACAACGTCCTGCGGATCGCGGTGCAGCAACTCGGCGACATGGTCGAGATCGACGCGCCCACGTTCGTTGAGGACAACCGCGAGCGCGTCGGCAGCACTCGTAATGATCGGCGGAGCGGGCGGGGAGACTACGCGCTCCGTGAAAATCGGCCCGGGCCTGGCGGTATCGCTTTCGAGATCGTAGTCCTCTATTGCAGCGACCAGCCAGCAATCGGGATCGTCGAGGAACGGTTGGAGGTTGGGTCGCCGATGGCTCTCGCGCGTCTCGCCGGTCTCCGGATCCTCGCTGATCGACACCGTGGTGTGGTTGATCGGGCCGAAGTCACGCACGAAGCTTGACCAGGCGATACGCAGCTTGACCTGCAGATCCTTCCAGGGCCGACCGAGCTCCTGCGCCTTGAGCACTTCGCGCACCGCGTCACGGATCGGGATCAGCTTGCGAATGATGCGGACATGCTTTTCCGGGATCCCATCAGCGCTGCGGCTTTTGCGGACCTTCACAGCGATGGGCTCGCCGTCGATCAGCTGCATAGGGCCGCGGGCCTTGTCGAAGAAGAAGCTGCCTTCGCGCACATGGCGCTCGGACAGAAGATCGACGGGGGCGTCGTCGGCCGCATCCTCAAGATCGAAATCGATCTCCGTGGGTTCGCCGTCATAGCGGTCTTCCGGAAGGAGAGTGACCGCGGCCGACAACAGGGCGGAGAGATCGTCGCCCGTGCGCGACAGGCAAGTGTAGGTCTCGCCGAAACGACCCGATGTGAGGGCGTGCGTGCCGAGGACGAAGTCCGGGTGCCGCGCAAACCAGCGATTAACGCGGATCGCGCCCTCGTCATCGGTTGCGGGGTGCACCTCGTCGGTGTCGAGCCAGGAAAGGTCGCCCTCCGGCTCCCCGACCTTGCGCTTCCGGAAAAAGAGGATGTCGACGACGACGTCCGTGCCGGCGTCTGCGCGGAAGCTGCCTTCGGGCAAGCGGATGGCTGCGATCAGGTCCGCGGCTTTCGCGATATGCTCGCGCGCGGAAACATCGACCTTGTCCATCGTGCCGGAACTGGTGACAAATGCCGCCAGCGCTCCCGGCTTCAACAAGTCGATGGACTTGGCGATGAAGTAGTCGTGCAGACGCAGGCCAAGCGGGCGATAGGCGCTGTCGGAGCGGACCATGCGATCGGAGAAGGGTGGGTTCCCGATAGCGAGGTCGAAGCTCGACGGAAGATCGGTGCGGGCGAAGTCGCCCGTGACGATGCGCGCCTGTGGCTGCAGCAACCGGGCGATCCGTGCCGTGACGGGATCGAGTTCGATTCCGGTGACGTGGGTGAGGTTGCGCAGCGCCTCCGGCATCAATGCCGGAAACAGCCCCGTGCCAATCCCAGGTTCCAGCACACGGCCACCGCGCCATCCCATGCGCCGGAGGCCCGACCAGATCGCCTCGATGATGAATTCGGGCGTGAAATGGGCGTACTGGGTGCAGCGCGCGAGCGAGGCATAATCGCTCTCGCAGACGGCATACTCCAGCTCGGAGCCTATCTCGTCCCAGCCCTTGCGGAATCCAATCTCGCCCGGACGGCGGAAGACGCCGTTGGCGAGATCGGAGGCACCGAAACCGGTGAAGCGGATCAAACGCTCCTGCTCCTGCGCGGTGGCAGGACGCTCGTCGGCCTCGATCGCTGCCGCAAGCCGGATGGCTGCGACACTGTCCCGGGCCCGCTCCTTCCAGCCCCGGGCCAGGCCACGGGTGTCGGCGAGATAGAAGTTCGAAGCACGCTCCTTAGAGGTCCTCGAAGGTGCCCGCGCGATCGCCGCGACCGGCATCGCTGGCGCGGGCGACGACGGATCGGGGTCATCATCGGGTTCGAAATTGCCGGCAAAAGCCGTCACGCCGAGACCGAGACCCGACGAAAGAGCGGTGTTGCTGAAAAGATCGATGGTGAAGGGGTCGTCATGGGACATGAGAAGTTCTCCTGAGTGAAGGCGCGCGGAAGCACGCAGCCGATCGGGGATCGGCCGCGGCGCATGTGCGCAGTGGGGTGAAGTTGGTTAGTGCTGGCGCGGTTGGCGCGTCGGGGTGAGTGAGATGCTTGTGTCGGTCAGCTGGACACAGAGATGCGTGGCATCAGGTGTTTTATCGAGGAGATGGAGGACCTCGGCCGCATCAATGAACTCGATGCCATCATCGCCCCCAAAATACTGGCGTTTGTAGTGCCAGGAGTCGGGATTGATCGAAGGATTGCACTCCTCGGCGTAGCAGATGAAGGCCTTCTGACCCTCGGCAAGTTTGCCGTTGGAAAGAAGGTAAACCCCTTCGTCCCCGACCAGCCATAGGCCTGGCTTCTCGCCCTCGCCCGGTTTGAGACCATAATAGGGATTGCGGAATCCACCGTTGTTGACTGCATCGGTCTTTCCGCGCTCGATAACCTTGCGAACGGCAACAATGGGAAATGTGAACATCGTCGCCTCCTCACGCTGCAACGGCCATGGGGAGATGGCGCAAATTGACGGGTAGCTTTGCCGCGATTTCCGCGTCGGTGAGCTGGTCAAGCAGTTTGAAGTCGTGGCTTCGGTCGGGACCGAAGAACATGACTGTCCGCCCGCCCCGGTGCGCCCGCGGAAAGCGCCGATCGGCGTAACCGCGATACTCGTCGTGGGTCGAGCTCCAGATATGCTCGATGCGTTCCTCACGCGTCATCGCGCGGACGGGCCGGCTTTCCCGCTCGACAATCGCGGCGCGCATGCGCGCGGGCGACCTCTTGTCAGCAAGATCGCAATAGGCATGAAAATACCGCATGCGGTCATCGATCTTGAGCGTGAAAAACACGCTGGTGATCTGGCCTAGGAGGAATTCGCGCATGGCGAACATCTCGCCGTTCATGAAGAGCGGCGGCAGGATATTGAACATATAGTCATGCTCGGTTTCGGAATGCTCAAACCATTCGCCGGAATAGAGGGGACCGGCGTCGGCGTCGAAACGGTTAGGACGCTGTGCATGGCGGTCGAACATGCGGAACATCTGCCGACGATCGGCGATACCCTGGTAGACTTTGCGGATCGGAGAATCGGGGTTCATTGGCGGGCTCCTTCAGCCTCGTCGGGCTGGAGCGCGGTGCTTCTTCGGAATCACCATCATCTTCAGCCCTTCCTGACACCCTCCTGCGGCCGCCTCTCCGCCCGGGCGGGTCAAGTGCCGGCGAAGCCGGGCGAAGCTTCACACTTGACGCGGCTGGCGGGCATGCGGCAGCCGGGTTTTCTCCCCTCTCCTTTCCTTCTCCCTGATTCTGCCGCATGGGCGAGCTGATATACGCCCATGACGCACGGGCGCGTCTTCGGCATTGTCTTGGTCGCAACATGGCGCCGCCATGGCCGGCGAACCGGAAGCGCCGGATAGGACAGATCCAGTCCTGGATTGCTCGACGCCTATTCCTGACGCTGTCACGCCCGAAAAGACGAAGCTTTGTCCAGTCGGGGGATGACGCGCTTGTCGACGCCTGTGGCAGACTTGCGCGTCCAGGCTTTCCGGCTTGTTCTGGGGTCAGCGCGGGGGAAAGGAAAGCAGGCTCATCCTGCCGCTGGCGGGACAAGAGGCTGTCGAGAACAAGAGAATGACAGTTTGCGGCGAGCCGCTGACAGTCGTGTTCGTCTCAGGTCAGATGCATACGAGGGGAGAGCTCGAGAAGCTCCACAGCGGCAATCTGGAATGGTTTCGCGCCAGGTTCACCGGCCCGCAGGAACCTATGCCGAAGCACGCATGGCTTGTGCTGGAGATCTACGCGCCACAGGTTGAGTGCGATGTCGAGGCGGTCCGAAGAGAAGCCAATCTCGCCTGGGCGCACCCGTTGCGCATCGATGACGACGGCGGAGGTCGTGCCGCAGTAGGTCCGATCTGCGCTGTTAGGCGGTTGCCGCGTCCTTCAGCATCGCATTCCAGTCCTCGGCCAAGGGCCTTAGACGTTCGAAGTCACAGGGGAGTTCACTGGCAAGCTCGCGCAACCGGGACACGAACGCCTCGCCCTGTGCGTTGGCGTCGGTGGCGGCGACAAGGCGAGCTTCGGGCCGTTTGGCCAACAGGCGTATCGCGTTGTCGGTGGCCGGCGACCAACCGCCGCCAGTGCTGACATAGAGCGTATCGCGCCGGATCCGCTCGATCGCGGCAAGGCTCATGGCATCGATTGCTGCTTCGGTCACACAGATGCGATTCGCATGCTGCTGTCCGAACCGAAACAGCACCTTGCTGCCGCCGGAGGCAAAGCCGCGCCATTCCGGCCCACGCTCCTCCCAGCCGGTGACGACGCCATCGTCATTCTGATGAGCCGCCCACATGCTGCCGCGCGGCCCTTCGCGCACGAGGTTCTGGGCAATCGCAGCACGGATCACGTGCTCGGGAATGTGTCGCTCGTCGCGCAGATAACGCCAGGTCCCCGATCTCCGCCACGGCCTGCGGCGCACGGCCCAGCGGTCCGGTATCGACTGATCCAACTCCGTCTCCCGCGATTGCCGTTGCCATTCAGGTTCACGCGGCTGGAAACCGACGAGCGACGCGACCTGCACCAAGGCTTGCAGAAAATCGCAGCGGTCCAGATGTTGGACGAGCGAATAAACATCGCCCTTGGCATCCGAGAGCGGGGCAAACCAGCCCTTGCCGTCGTGGATGACTATAATGATGTCGTCGCCGCGCCGATATTTTACGGCCTTGCGCGTGCTTTCCTTCAAATCGATCGCGAAGCCGCCCGTCTCCAACACGGCCGCACATCCCACCCGGCCTCGCAATTCTTCGATATCTGCTTTTTCCATTCTTTCTCCCGGCCACCTTTTGGCCGACCTTTCTCCAAGTCTATCTCTTCCGCACAATTCGCGGAACACGCCGCAACCGCCGCAACAAGCAAAGGGGGCAAGGGCGCGGCTTCTGCCGCGGCGGAGCTTCCCTTGCGGCCTGCCGCTTGGTTGCGGCAAGCCGGACGGGAAAAGCCGGTTCAATGAACCGGCCGGCCCCCTGTGTAGGGGCAATATTCGTAGATCGCCTCGACCTCGTCACCGTCAAGGTCGTCGGCAGGAAGAACACCGTATTCGTCGTCATCGACCTTGAAGAGGATGACCGGCGTCATCAGGGTGCGGGCAAGGTTCCAGGCGTGGTTCTGAGCGAGGCTGAGTTCGTGCGACATTTGTTTTGGCTCCCGTTCGCGGGGACCATTCCCCGCTCGACAGGCGCCCGTCGGGTCCAGACAGGGCCGCGATCATCGCGATGGCGAAGCCGTGAGCGACGGCACGCTTGCGTAGTCCGACCCCGCAGCGGGTTGATCGAAAAGGTCCGGGCTGGAACAAGGGAATTAAGCCGATAAGAGCGGGGGATGGTCTTTGCACCGGAGCCGGCACCCAGCGCGCAACCTCGCTGATTCAAGCCTGCTGCACTTTGCACCCGACCTAAGCCAGCATCATCGAGGGCTCTGCGAGGAAGCGTTCTTCCCGCACCGACGAGGCGGCTACAATCGCCGCGTGTTACGAAAATCCCAACCTGGGCAAGAACATGAACGAAAAGAATCTCGAGCCGACTGCCGACCTGCCGTTGCGGTTCGATGGTCGAGGCATGCGTTCGATCGCTTCTGACCAGAAGATCCGCTTCGGCATTGCGCCCGTCGCCTTGCGCCGGCGGCTCGCCACGACCGCCCCTGGGCCGTCCTTCGGCTTGACACCCTTCATCGGATCCAGGCCTCGACCAGCGTGCCGTCGACCGAGAAAACGATCAAATCGACTGAGGCCGATTCACCTTCGGACGCGCCAGCACTGCAAGGAACTTCGCCGCAATGTTCCCTTCCAGCAACCGGCGCGGGTTCTTCGAGACACCGATAATCCCAGGCCGCATCGTCAACGCTGATGCCGACGACCCGGCGGAACATAAGGTCGTATTCCAGCAGCTCCATCAGGAGCCGCTCCGAGCGCGCGCAGCGGGTGGCTGCCGAGCTGGGAGGAGAGGAACGGCCTGCCGGGCGCTCTGCAAGCCCGTCAGGCCGCCTCTTTCACGTCCCCGCCGGCGCTTTTCCGTATCCACGCGGAAAATACGGGCGGGATCACTGATGCTTCAACCGGTTCGCTCGTGAAAACTATCCCTTGCGGGCTGCGAACGCGGTTGCCTCGATCCGTCGAGCACATTGGCCATGCCGCAAAAATCCTCCTCGCCGGCAAGGTTCTCGATCCGCTAAAAGGAACGTTGGAAGCGGAGGATGCCGCCGACGTTGTTCTTCTTGTCGGCATTGGTAAAGTTGACGTTGGACGGATTAGTCGTGGCGACACCAAAGTCGCCATAATGAACGTAGTCAACTTCGGCCGTGACCGTGAAACCGGGAACGGCTTCGTAAGAAATGTTGGCCGCTACGCCATAATTCTTCAGCTGGTCGCCCGAAACCTGAAGGTTGAACGAGGTTTTCCGGTTGAACTTGTAGGTGCCGCCGGCCCAGAAGCCCCAGTTGCCGCCCCAGACCTTGTGGAAACCGCGGCCATGTGCGGGGATGGCGTTGGTCGTGTCGTCGTTGAGGTTGCCGTCGCTGCCGTAGCCGAACATACCGAACAGGGACAAGTCCTTGGTGACGTTGAAGTCGATGCGAACCTTGCCGGCAACCTCGGCATAGTTGCTGTCATAAGCGACGACGCCGGTGATAGCGCCCCAGCCCTGCTTGTACTTCACACCGCCAACGACGTGGGGAACATAGCTGTCGATCGTGCCGACCTTCCCTTGGCCTTGTTCGAGCGACACCACGGCAGAGAGGCCCTGGCCAACGTCGAAGTAGTACTGCACCACGTTGGTGTTGAAGTCGCCGTAGGGAACGAGTGTGTCATTGATGACGTTGCCGGCATAGCCGATGAACGTATCAAAGGCGGAATAGTCTTTGCCGACGCGCAGCCCGCCCAGCTGGACCCAGGCGAAGTTCAACGTCAGGCCTTTGTTGGAGGCATAATTCTGGGGACTATCCGGGCCGGAATAGGCGTTCCGGTCGCCGAAGTTAATCCGGGTCTCCGTGTAAGTCTTGAGGGTACCGAGCTCCGTTTCCTGGCCGGTCCAGGTCTTTAGTGTAAACCGGGTGTTCTTGTACCAGGTGGCTTGGGCGCCGCCGTCTTGCACGTCGTGTGTGCGCGCACCATCGAACGATCCGACGTCACCGGCTCCGACATCGTAACGGACGTAGCCGCCGATGCGCAGGCAGGTTTCGGTGCCAGGGATGTAGAGGTAACCGGCGCCGTAGACCTCGCACACCCTGACGTATTCGGCCGGCTCGGCCTCAGCAGCCACTGGGGCGTCAGCGGCGCGCGCGCCGCTGGCAACGGCCACGGCCGCCGCGGAACCGAAAAGAAGGCTCTTCATTTTCATTTTGATCTCCAGTCACAAGATTAAAAAGGCAGGGGTGTCGTTCCCGACGACCGCATCCCTCCCGTTCCCCACAATCCGAGACACCACGCATTGCGCAGCTCCTCGCAGTCCGTGTGCTATCGATCACCATGGATGGTTTCAAGCTCGCAAGCGCGGATATCGCCCGATTTTGCAAGTAACGTTGCAGTTATACAACAAGTTTATTGGTAAAACTCGGACTATCTGCACAATTTATACTTGTTGTACGAACTGGACAATTAAACATGGTTGCCATATATGGCAGTCAAGACTGCAGGATGCGCGCCATATAGTGGGCGCGCCCGCACAGGCGGGTACCGTGGCCAACTGATCGACGGAGCATTGATTGGCAGCTGGCTCGTCAGCCCGGCGTTATGTCGAGAAAAAATCCCGTGCGGCCAGGACGACGTCTTCAGTCAGGTCTTGTCTGAGCATTTCTATGGGAACGCGGTCATCCAGAGGAGGCGATGGCTGGATCAGCCAGAGCCATGCCAGTCTGGGTTTGTCGCTCAAAGAAAGCACTTGCCGAATTCCGGACGCAGGCCTGCCGTCGACGAACTGAGCCAAGGGGAACACGTGCTTGCGCGCACCTTTTCGCAATGCGATCACGTCGTTGTGCCGCTGCCACCAATGCAATGTTGACCGCGGTATGCCAAAGCGTTCTTCCAGATATGTTGGCCCTGCAACCTGACCTGCCCAGTCTTCAATGCGCATGGAATCGTCTGGCGGCGTTCGAACGGCACACCGCGGCCCGCCCGCGGTTCGCGCCTCGAGGGGAGTTGCCTCACGGATGCTGGCATCGAAATGTCGCGCCGCTTCGGCTGCGAGCCTGCCAACAAATTCCGAGGCTAGGTCGGCCAGATCGGCATGAATGGCTTGTTGGTACAATGGCAAATTGGCAACGCCAACATTGCCCCTCCCCATGAGCGATGAGATTGAACCGCGAGCCTTCGCAATCTCATTGTAGCGGACCAGAACGCGTTGGATTTCTTTTGCGATCAAGCCTGAAAGCTCGTCCTGTTGTGGTTCATTTCTATAACTAAAGGATTCAATCATGTGTGGCTCCCCGTAGGAAAGAGTCCGCTTGGTATTTTGGTTGGTTGGAATTGCCGTCGTAATCGTCAACTTGCGGAAACAAATGCAGGTCTGCCTCGCCTGGATCCGCCCCTGGCGTCCGCGATCGAAGCCGGAAGGAGCGGGGCCCGGCGCTTTTTGATCACGAAGCGATCTTCGAACGCATCCGGCAGCTCGAACACCGCGCCGGCGAGTCCTAGGCGTTTCACGCGACCGGATCGACCGTGGGCGCGGCGCGATAGCGGCCGGCCTCCAGCATATATCCTTCGGATCTTATGGCTCGTATTGCATCGTGGCCGCTCGATGACCGCAGGGCTTGTCGCAAGCGTGCGATATGGGCGTCGACCGTGCGTGCGTTGACGCGCCCGGTTCCGCGCCATGCGGCGGCGATCAGGGTTGGGCGGCTGTGCACGGTGTCGGGAAACCGGACAAAATGCTGGAGCAGCCGGAATCCAATTGGCGCCAGATTGAGTTGCTGACCGTTACACCACGCATACTGGCGTGCCGGATTCACTTTGATGTCGAGCTGTCGTTCCCGGCCCTCTTCATAAGATGAGTTACGGGCAGCAGCCGCTTTCAGAAAGTGAAGAAGGCGCGCGGGCGCCAAGGGGCGCACCAGACTTTCATCGATTCCTGCTTCGATCAGGTCGATGTGATAATTGCTGTCGGCGCCGACGAGCGCTGCGATCGGCACGCGCTCGTCGAGGCCGTTCTGCTTCAGACCTTCGCAAATCGCACGAACGTCCTGGGAGCAATCCAGGAGAATGGCGCGGGTCCCGGAATGATGCGCAAGACGGAGGACATGGTCGGGTCTGGTGGCAAGACAAACGGCGTACCCTTCGGCTTCAAGGATGTACTGAAGGAGGAGGCAGAACTCGGCGTCCACGGAGTTTAAGACCACGACAGGTTTCATTTACGCCTCACTTGCGTTCGGCATCGGCATCCCTGGCTGGACCCTAGACCGGGATGAATTCGCCGCCGTTGATGTCAATAATTGCGCCATTCACAAATCCTGCTTCCTGAGAGATCAGGAACTCAACGACCGCCGCGACATCGTCAGGCTGGCCGAGCCGGCCTGACGGAATCGCAGCCAGCGCTGCCCTGTTGGTGGGTGAGTCCGGCTCTCCGGCCATATTGGTCGCGATGCGCCCGGGAGCGACCAGATTCGAGGTGATGCCGTAGGGAGCGTAGGTGCTTACCAACGACCTTGCCAGACCCGACAATGCTGCCTTTGATGCCACGTAGCTTGCGCCTGCAATCTTGGGCCTCGTCCGCGAAGCGACGGAGCCGATCATGACGATGCGTCCAAATCGCCGTTCCATCATGGCTGGGCAAACCGCCTGACAGCAAAGCATCGCTCCGGTCAGATTGACCGCCAGCACCTCGTTCCACTCCGCCAATTCGATATCATGAAAGACGGTGGCGCCGTCCGGCCCCTTCGGCGAGACCCCGGCATTGCAGACCAACACGGTCGGGTGGCCCCAGATCGCGCGAAGGTCGCGGAAGAATGCGTCGATCTGCGCCGGCACGGCCAAATCGACAGATCGGGCAATGACCCTCTCGTGACCAAATTCCCTGGTCAGTTCCTCGCGCGCCGCGTCTACGCTTTCGCTTCGCTGGCTGAACACCGCAACCTTGTGATCGCGCGCCAGAAGCCGGCGGGCGGTGGCCAGCCCTATACCGGAGGTGCCGCCGGTGATGACGGCCACTTGCGATTGACTGCCAGGGATTGTCATGCTGCTGCGTCGACGGTTGCAAAGAGCGACAAAGGCGGATGGGCGGCAGGATCTGTCATGACTTCGATCAAAAATGGAGATTTTGACGCCAAACCTTTCCGCAAGGCATCGGCGAGCTGATCAGCCGCTTCAAGTCTGACCGACGAACAGCCGCAGGCCTTGGCGATCATTGCATGATCGACCGGACCCAGGTGGCAGGCGCTCGTATAAGCACCAAACTTGACCGACTCGGCATCGCGTTGAAAGCCGAGAATGCCATTGTTGAGCACGACGATCGTGATCGGAAGATTGCTGCGCACCATGGTCTCAAGCTCTGCCCAGCTGTGCGCAAATCCGCCGTCGCCGACCAGCACGACGACAGGATGGTCCGGTCGCGCCACCTTGGCCCCAATCGCAAGGGGAATCCCCCAGCCCAGGCCCGCCAGCCCGCGAGGCGTCAGGAAACGCATGCCGGGCGACAAGGCGCGCAATTGGCCGCAAACCCACATCGATGAGTAACTGGCGTCGGCAACGACGGTTGTTTCAGGGGTTAGCTGCGCCTGCAATTCGACCATAACTCCTTCGGGGCGGATGGGACCCTGACGGCCTTCCAGGCGAATTCGGCGCTCCTCGTTAAACAAACTCCAGAAACGACCGATACGATTGGCCATCACGACCCTGCCGGCGCTGCGGCCGGAAAGGTCCGTCCGGCAAAGGGCGCCGCGCAACGCGCGCAACGTCTCAGTTGCATCGCCGACCAGCCTTATCCGTGCCTCGTAGGTGCGCCCCACTTCCGCCGGATCCACGTCAATGTGGATGATGGCCTTGTCCGCGGATATCTGGGTCCAGCTGTCCGTGCCGTTCTGGTTGGTTCGGGTTCCGACCAGCAAAACGACGTCCGCCTCTTTCAGAAGCTCCAGCGAATGACGGCCGAGTGACGAAGGGCCGACAAGCGATCCGAGGACACCCGCCGAGAGCTCATGAAACTCATCGACCGCCCCCTTACCCATGAACGTCGTAAAAACGGGAATTGCACATTCGTCCTGAAGCAAAGAGAGTTCCCCTGAAGCTCCGCTCGCATGCACACCACCGCCCGCGATCACGACGGGAAGACGCGCCGTGCTCAATAGCCTTGCGGCCGCGGCGATATCCTGGTCGGACGGACGCAACCGGTCGATGGGCCAGTGTCCGAGGTTCGCGGTCCGCGTGAAGTCGGTGCCCGTCCAGGCCGACCGCAACAGGTCCGCCGGCAAGACCAGCACCGTTGGGCCGGGGCGCCCTGAACCGGCAACGGCAAATGCTGTGTCGATATAGTCCTCGATGCGCTCGGGCACCACGACCTTGCGCGCCCATTTGGTGCAGGATTGAAACAGGCTCAAATGATCGAGCTCCTGGAAAGCGTTGCGATCGGCCTGGTTGCGCTCGACATCCTGAACGAGCGCGACGATCGGGATGCTGGCCTTGAGAGCCTCGGCCAGCGGAGGAACCAGAAGCGTGGCCGCCGGTCCGTTTTGCGCGGCCACGACGCCGACCTTGCCGGAGCGGCGGGCATATCCGTCCGCCATCGCGCCGCCCATGTTCTCCTGGCGGTAAGCGACCTGCCGGATGCCAAGGGCTTCGGCCGCCAAGATAACCGCGGATGGCAGGCTCTGGGCAAATATATGGGAGACGTCATGGCGTTTGAGGGCAAGCGCTATGCGGCCGGCAACTGTATTGGATAGATCTGCTGACATGTATCCCACTTCAATGCTGATTGGCTTGGCTGAGAAAATCGTCGAAGCAATCGACGATCATGGTTGCTTCCGCCATGCCCATGGCCGTCGACAGTGATGCTGCCGCGCCACCGGGCAGGAGAATGCCGTGGGCCAGGAAATGGCGCTGGAGTTCAGTCGATCGGACTGCCTCGTCGGGGGTGCAGAAGGCGTCGCGAAACTCGCGGGGCGGTTTTTGTTTCGGATGAATCCGGAACAGCGAGGCCGCGCCGGTCACCGCGAACGCCGCGCCGTGGCGCTTGATCGCTTCGATCAGGCCCGTCCTGATTTTCTCGCCCAGCTGATCCAGCCGATCGAATTCGTCCTCAGTCAACGCCTGCATCGCGACGTAGCCGGCAAGCATGGAAACGGCGTTGGCGGAGAACGTACCGCCTTGCGGCAATCTCGCCTTGCCGTGTTGCGTACCGAAGACCCGCATGACGTCCTCGCGGCCGCCGATGGCGCCGATTGGAAAGCCGCCGCCGATGATCTTGCCCATGGCGACAAGGTCGGGCTTGAGCCCGTATCGCGCCGAGGCGCCGTGATAACCCTGGCGCAGGTTGAGCACTTCGTCGGCAACGAGAAGGATGTCGTTGCGGCGCGCCATCGCCGTCAGCGCCTTCAGGAAGTCGGGAACGGCCGCGATCAAGCCTGCGCGGCTGGGCATCGGGTCGATGAGGACGCAGGACAATCTCTCGGCGGCGTCCTCCAGGCGCTGCAGCCCCTCGACATCATTGAACCGCAAGACCAGCACATCGTCCGCGACGCTTGAAGGAACACCGGCATAGAGCGGGACCGGGGCCGGATCTTCCGGGGCCCCCCAATTGGCGGGGGTCCCGGCCTGGCCTATCTCGGCCCAGTCATAGGCACCGTGAAAGGCGCCCTCTATGCGCGCGACCCCAGGCCTGCCCGTGAACGCCCGAGCCGCCTTGATCGCGAACATCACCGCCTCGGTGCCGCTGTTGACGAAGCGGACACGCTCGATCGAGGGGATGCGATCGATCAAAAGCTCGGCAAGGTTGATTTCATGCTCGGTCGGGTTGGCAAAACAGCTGCCCCGGGCAAGCTGTGATGAAACCGCTTCGGTTACCGGCCCGAAGGCGTGTCCGTGAATGAGGGTGGTGAAGTTGTTGTTCAGGTCGAGGAGCCGGTTGCCGTCGACGTCCTCAAGATAGGCTCCTTTCCCTGCCTTGATGTAGCGCGGGGTCGGGTCGCGCTCGACGGTGATCCGCGTCGTGCCGTCTGGAAAGACGGCGAGCCCACGGTCGTAAAGCTCGGCCGACACCTGGCGGTTCCCCCGCCACGGCAGGTTCTGCGCGATCATTGTGGCTCTCTCCCTGTTGCAAGATTATGTTGCAACAAAAATCACACAAATCGCATTGACGCAACATAAAATGTCAGTCTGGCCGCGTTTGAGCGCTCGTGCGCTCTCGATCTGCGCGTTTCAAGCGTCGATAACCATCCCGAATGTCACTTTCTATGGCGGCGCGAACGGCGCCGCTGTCGCCTTCAGCCAAACCCTCCATCGCCGCCATATGGTTGTGTACGCCGTATTTGGCTTCGGCGAATTCAGGGTAGAGATCGTTGAAGGAGGCGCCGATCCGGAGCCATAGGGTCTCGATTGTCGCCAGCAGGTGCGGCATGCCGCATAGTCTGTAGATGGCGAAATGGAACTCCTTGTTGCTCCAAAGCGCGTCCGCGTAGCGCCTTTGGTCGAGAGCGGCATTGATGCGGAGTTGGGTCTCCCTGAGCAAATCGATGTCCTCGCCGCTCACCCGTGCCGCGGCTTTCTCGGCGGCAAGGCCTTCGAGCGCAAGGCGCATAAGCGTAATCTCTTCAAGAGCTTGAGCGTCAAGGAAGGGAACGATAACCGTCTTGGGGCCAGCGTAAACGAGGGCGCCCTCAAGAACCAGGCGATTGATCGCATCGCGTGCGGGCGTCGAGCTGACACCCAGGTCCTCGGCAAGCGCGCGAACCGTTAATTTGTCGCCAGGTCCATGCGCCCCTCTGATCAGTCGTTCCTTGATCTGTTGGTAGACGCGATCGCCCAGACGGGGTTGCTGCCTGTCGTCTTCAGCGACGAACTGGGTCGAGGTGATCATCAAAGAGTCTCAGCGTTGACAGGGTGATATTTTTGTTGCATCAAACTAGATTATGAAGCCTGGGTAAAGCCAGTGTGACATCTGCATAACATAAATTGGGTCTCGCGTCTCTCCTTCAGGCCTTGTGATGGTCGAGTTGAGCCGCGGCAGCCACGTGCAACGCTTGATGACGAAAATCGCGAATCCGGGCCGGCGCGGCAAACTCGCGCGCTCACATCTTCGGGGAGACATTTAGCTTGATTGGACAATCGCTTTCCCTTCAATCCCTCAGCAAGCACTTTGGCCGCGCCGCCGCTGTCGACAACGTCTCTTTCGACATCGCCGCTGGCGAATTCGTCTCAGTGCTGGGACCTTCGGGCTCGGGAAAGTCCACCCTGTTGACAATGATTGCCGGGTTCGAGCCGCCAAGTGCTGGCCGGATTGCGATTGGCGGTTACGACATCACCGGTGTGGCGCCGAACCGGCGCAACATCGGCATGGTGTTCCAGAAATACGCGCTGTTTCCCCATATGACCGTGCTTCAGAACGTCGCTTTCCCGCTGCGCATGCGCGGTTTGGCGCGCGAGGCGATCAAGGATCGCGTGAAACAGATGATGGAGCTGGTGCAGCTCGTCGGTTTCGACGAGCGCTACCCCAGCCAGCTCTCGGGAGGTCAACAGCAGCGTGTTGCCGTGGCGCGCGCCCTGGTTGGCGAACCGCCCGTTCTTCTGATGGACGAACCGCTGGGGGCCTTGGACAAGAACCTGCGCGAGGCCATGCAACTCGAAATCAAACGCATTCAGACCAAGCTCGGGGCGACCGTTGTCTATGTGACGCACGATCAGGACGAGGCCATGACCATGTCCGATCGGGTGGCCGTCATGGCGGGAGGCACGCTGGTTCAGGTCGGCGCGCCGAGCGACATCTACCATCGGCCACGGTCGGCCTTTGTCGCCCAGTTCGTGGGGAAGATGAATTTCATCGATGGCGAATGCCAGCATGACGATGCCGACACCTGCCACATTCGCGTCTCGACCTCGCTTACCCTCGCTGTCCCCTCGCCTGCCCTGCATGGTGCCGATCGGCTGCGGCGCGGCCGTGCCGTACGGCTTGCGGTGCGGCCCGAAAGCCTGTCCTTCGCCAAGACTGATGGCGCGCTGGCGCTTCCTGGCACCGTCGAGGCGGAAATCTTCGTCGGCCCTTTCCGCCTTTACCTCCTGCGCCTGGCGACATTTGGCCAGCCGGTGGTGCAGGCTCAGCTGGCGACCTCCACCCACGTCGGACCTTTCGCACGCGACGAGCGCGTCACCTTGTACGCCGCCAGGGACGCGTTCCATGTCTTTGCCGCGCCTGAGGCCTGACCATGGCTGATCTGCTTGCCAGTCCGGAGCGGCCTTCGCCAACCGTGAAACCAGCCGGTTTCAGATCCGCCCGACGCGGACGCACCGCGAGCCGCTACACGCCGGTTTTGTCGCTTGCCCTGACGGCACCGCTGCTCCTGCTGCTGGCGGTTGGTTTCCTGTACCCGATAGGAGCGCTGATCAAGCTTAGCCTGTTCATGCCGACGCTTGATCTGTCGGCCTACAGGAAGATCGTCGAGCAGCCGATCTATCTGGCCATAATGGCCCGAACATTCCGCATCGCGTTGCTCGTCAGCATTCTTAGTTTCGTGCTCGGTTATCCGGTGGCACTGGCCATGGCCAGCCTCAACCGGCGTCTGGCAACAATTGCCGCGGCGGCCGTCTTCATCGCTCTTTGGTCGCCGGTGCTTGTCCGCTCCTACGCCTGGATCGTCCTTCTGCAGCGAAATGGCGTCGTCAACACGCTGATGGCGCAGGCTGGGCTTATCAACGCGCCGGTCAAGCTCCTGTACAATGAGGGAGCGGTCATCCTGGCCACGACCCATGTCCTGCTGCCTTTCATGATCCTGCCGATTTTCGTGGCGCTTCGGTCAATCCCGCGAGAGCTTGTCCCTGCCGCACGCAACCTCGGGGCAGGTCCGGCGACAGCGTTCTTGCGCGTGACCTTGCCGCTCAGCCTGCCCGGCGTCTTCGCCGGCAGTGTCATGTGTTTCATCCTCGCTCTTGGCTTCTACATCACCCCCGCGCTGGTCGGCGGATCAGGGTCCATGATGGTGGCGACACTGATCGGCCAGCAGGCGACCGTCCTTCTCGATTGGCCCTTCGCGGCTGCCCTCTCGACCACGCTGCTCGTCGCAACGCTTGTCATCGTGCTGGTCTTTCGCAAGGCCTTTTCCCTGTCCAAAGGATTCGCAAGTGTCGATTGAGACCGATATCGCCAACCCTGGTGCTGCACGCGTCAAGCGTCCTGCCACCGCAATCGATCGGCCTTACGGGGCGACGCTGGCTGTCTTGCTCAAGGGCGCCGTGCTGGCGGTGATCTTGTTTTACCTCGTCTTGCCGACCCTCATCATCCTGCCGATCTCACTTGGCCGGGCCGACTATATCGAGTTCCCGCCACGCGAGCTCACTTTTCATTGGTACCGTCAGTATCTGCTCGATCCCGACTGGATGGCGGCGACCTGGTTCAGCCTGAAAATCGCGCTTGCAACAAGCCTGTCCGCGACGGTGGTCGGCACGCTGGCGTCCCTGGTCCTGGTACGTGGCGACCTGCCGGGAAAACAGGCCCTGCAGGCACTGTCGCTGGGTCCGATGGTGGTCCCGCACATCGTCTTCGGCGTGGCGCTCTATCTCATCTTCGCGCCGTTGCAGCTGACCGGGAATTTTGTCGGATTTCTCATCGCCCACACCGTGCTGGCGGTCCCCTATGTGCTGATAACGGTGACTGCGGCGCTGCAACGGTTTGATTTCACGCTGGAGCTTGCAGCGCTGAGCTGCGGGGCCAGCCGGACGCGTTCCTTTGTGCTGGTCGTGCTGCCAAACATCGCGCCTTCGATCGCGGTCGCCGCGGTGTTTGCCTTCCTGTCCTCCTTTGACGAAGCAACGGTAGCCTTCTTCATCTCCGATACAGGGGGAAAGACCATCAGTCGCAAGATGTTCGAGGACATCGATTTCAATCTCACGCCGGTGATCGCCGCGGTCTCGACCATCCTGGCCGGGGTGTCGCTGCTCCTGATGGCGCTTATTCGAAGCGCGCGTCAGCACCCGTAAATCGAACCGAACGCAATAGGGAGAATGTTCAATGCTCAGATCTATCCGATCGGCTTTGGTCGTGACAGCGTGCGCGGCCTTGCAAATCAATGCCGCGGCCGCCGCCGAACAGGTTATCGTGGCGACGACCGGTGGCGCCTATGAAAAAGCGCTGCGTGAGGCCTGGTTCGACCCTTTCACCGCCAAGACCGGCATCGAAGTTGTCACCGTGGCGGCGACCAACGCCGAGATGCGGGCCAAGGCGGCGGCCATGGTCAAGACCGGAAATGTCAGCTGGGATCTCTATCTGCAGGGCGAAATCCAGACGGCTTCGGCACAACACATGCAGGCGGCTGAAAACCTGTCGGACTTCTGCAAGCGGTTCGCCACGCGCACGGACCTCGCGCCCGACGACTGCACCGCCGCCGGGGTTCGGCTGGTGTCGAATTCGACCCTGCTTGCCTACCGGTCGGATGCCTTCGGAGGAGCGGCTCCCCGGACCTGGGCCGACATGTGGGATCTGCGGAAATTCCCCGGCGGGCGATCGTTCCCTGACTTCAACGACCCCTGGCGCGTGATGGCTGCGGCCTTGCTGGCCGACGGGGTCAGCCCCGACAAGCTGTTTCCGCTCGACATTGATCGTGCCCTGGCCAAGCTCGATACCATCCGGCCGGCTGTCTCGCTCTGGTGGAAGACCGGGGATCAAAGCATGCAAGGCTTTCGCAATCGCGAATATGTCATCGGCCAGATCTGGTTGACCCGCGCCAGGGCCCTCAAAGCGGAAGGGTTGCCGATCGCCTGGTCGCATGCCGCGTCGTTCCTCGTCGGCGACCGCATTGCACTGATCAAGAATGCGCCCCATCGCGAAAATGCGCTGAAGCTTGCGGACTATTGGCTGAGCACGCCGGCGGCGCAGGCCAAGGTCTGTGAAGCGTTGTCGTGCAAGCCGCCGAGCAGCGAAGCGGTAAAACTGATGTCATCGCAAGCGCGCGCCGACATGCCGGGTGGGGCGGACAGCAATGCTGTCGTACCCGATGCCAAGTGGATCAACGACAATGCCGCCCTTTTGCTCGAGCGCTGGAACGCGTGGGTCCAATGACAAGCACGCATGGAGAACAGACTATCATGGACAATTCCTCACCGCGCGTGCTGGTCGGACGGTTCTGGCATGAGTCGAACGGCTTCAATCCGCAGCCGACGCTTGCTGCCGACTTTCAAATCCTGGAAGGCCAGGCGCTGCTGGCGGCAGCCAGCTCATCGGGCTCGACGCTGGCCGGCATCATCCAGCAGCTCGCCAAGGGTGGGGCACGGGTCCTTCCCAGTATTTCGGTGGTCGCACCGCCGAGCGGGCTTGTCGATCATGCCTTCTTCACCGCCGTGAAGGAGCGTCTGGTCAACGATGCCATCGAGCACAAACCTGACGCCATCGCGCTTGAGCTGCATGGCGCCATGGGAACCACCCTGATTGAGGACGCCGAGGGCGATCTGCTTGCCGCGCTGCGAGAAGCGGTGGGCGAGACGGTGCCGATCGGTATCGGGCTCGATCTCCACGCCCATATGACCGACGCCATGCTAACCGCCGTCGACATCTGTATCGCCTGCAAGGAAAACCCGCATTCCGACGTGGTCGAATGCGGCCACAAAGTCGCGGCCTGTCTGCTGGCGATGCTTGACGGCTCCCTGCGGCCGGTGACGGCAATGGCCAAGGTTGCGATGATCCTGCCCGGTGCGGCCGAAACCGCGGCGGGGCCACTGCGCGAGATTCACGATCAGGCGCGCAGCGCCGAGCAGGAAAATGCTGCGATCTGGGACGTCTCGTTGTTCAATGTGTTCCGCTATGCCGACGACAAGGACATCGGACAGGCCGCTGTGGTGCTGACCAACGATGCCGCCAAGCAAGGCCAGCAGGTGGCCGACACGCTGGCCCGAGCCTTCTGGGAAAAGCGGGACCGTTTCAGTGACGACCTGATGTCGATTGATGAAGCGCTCGACACGGTTGCCCTCGAACCGCATCGCCGACCTTTCGTCCTCGCCGACATGGGCGACCGCGTGCTCGCCGGTGCGCCGGGCGATAGCACGGCCATCCTGGCGGCGGCACTTGCCCGTGAGGGTGGCCTGCGTGGCGCCATTCCGATCACGGATCCCCATAGCGTCGATGCCGCCTTCGCGGCAGGGCTGGGCGGCAGGATTTCATGTGCGGTCGGCGGGCGGATCACACCGGGTTTTGAACCGTTCGCGATTTCCGGCAAGGTCGTTCATCTCAGCGACGGCGCGTTCACCTTGGCTGGCCCCTTTCAGGGCGGCGAACAATCCAACATGGGACCAACAGCGGTGATCGAGATCGATGGCCGGCTGCTGATCGTGCTCACGAGCAAGGCAGCGTTCAGCCATGACCCGGCCGTGTTCACGAGCCAAGGGATTGGCCTTGGCACATGCGATTTCTTCGTGGTCAAATCGGGATATCATTTCAAGCTGAACTTCGGCGCCCAGGCCACGCCGCTGATGGTTCGCACGCCAGGCGTCGGATATTACACCAAAGGTGCGCTGACCTATCGCAAGGCCCGGTTCTGGCCCGAACATGAGATCGCCGAACCAAGCGGCAACGGTCGCATCTTTGCCGCCAACCCGATCCAACCATTAAGCAAGCCAGGCACGGTCGGTTCATCCCTTCCGGGGCGGGACCTGTCTTGACAAGGTCGGCCATAGAGAGGCCTGGGGCGGCATGCCGCGCTTTCGGTGCCGGGCCAGAACGACCTCACTACCGCAGGGCGATTATCTGGTTGACAAACCCGATCTGATTACGCGCGGTAAGGGCCTAGGAGATTTCCATGTCCGTTCTGGCCCGCCCCGAGTTCCACGACGAAGCCAAGGCTTTCGAGCATGTGGAATCCAACTGTGGCCGAACGGCCCGGTTTGCCCCAAGTGCGGTAGCGTCGATCGCCACTATTCCCTGAAGGGCGTTCGCACCAAGCCATCCAAAAAGAACCCCCACGGCGTCGAGCGTCACGGCCTGTACAAGTGCAGCGCCTGCCGCTCGCAGTTCACCGTCCGCATGGGTTCGATCTTCGAGGAAAGCCATCTGCCGCTGACCAAGTGGCTACAGGCTATCCACCTCATGTGCGCCTTAAAGAAGCGCATCAGCGCCCACCAGATGCACCGCATAATCGAATGCACCTATGAGGCGGCTTGGTTCCTGTGCCACCGCATTCGCCTTGCAATGGCGTCTGGCGAGCTTGCCCCCATGGGCGGCAACGGCAAGACCGTGGAAGTTGACGAGACGTACATTGGGCGCCTACCGGCATCCCGGTTAAGCCGGGCGGCGCCGCTCACAACAACACTGTCGTTACGCTTGTCGAGCGCGGTGGCCGCGCCCGTTCCTTCCATGTCGATACCGCCCGCATTGGCACCGTCATGCCTACCGTCCGCGCCAGTCTATATTCCTATGCCTAAACCAGCGGACAAGCCACAGATCGAGAAATTCCGCGAAGCCGCGCTTGAACTGAAAACCGATCAATCGGAAACCGCCTTCGAAAAGGCGATAGATCGCACATGCGCCCAAGTTGACCAATGAGCAGATGAAGGGAAATGGTGCGTCGGAAGCGCAAGACAGGAGACGAAGGCCTAAAGCCCCAATAATGCCCTGATCTTGGCGAGGACATGCGGAGCGATATCCGGGCGGTGCTCGGTGAATTCCGATGATCGCGCTGACCAATCTAGGCTCTTAATCTGGTCCGCCAAGACCACGCCATCCATTTTGCCGCCGTTTGGTATTGCGACCTCGAATGGATACCCCTTGGCTTTAGAAGTGATTGGACAGAGGACGCATAGGCGCGCGAGTTCATTGTACTTTCTAGGAGAGAGCACAAAAGCATAGTGCTTATCCGCAAGCTCGCGTCCAGCTTGCGGATTTAGCTGAATATGGATGACGTCAAATTGGTCGGGGCAGTAAGGAGGATTAATACTCGTTACCGACCGACTGACCTGTGGCCACCTCGCCATGACGATTTTCTTCCGTGATTCCACACAGAAGAGCTTCTAGGTCATAGACGGGGGTATCATCAACAGGACGCACTAAAAGCGCCCCGTTTGTCACAGATATGTCTACAGAAGCGCCTTCACGCACCGAAATTTCACGCGCGAATGCGCTTGGAATACGCAGCGCTAGGCTGTTACCCCATTTTGCGACAGCGGCGATCATCGGACAGTCTCCAACAGCTCATACTCATACTAGCTGTATCTACGTTGGAGACACATAATAGGTTCCAAAGCTGAACGCAATATGAATGTTACCATTTTGGTTACACCCACTCTTAAGCACTATGAAATAGCCCACATAATTTTAACGAGTCAACATCTGGAAGTTCGACACGAAAGGTGGCCAGGGCGACGCAAGGGTCGGCTTGACGGCAAATCCGGTCTACTTCGCCCGGTGGTTCGCGCCGGATCATCCAGCCGTCTATTGTGACGATCCAGATGCCGTGGCCCTGGTGCAGGCCCTTGGCCTCGACCCGGCCGACATCCTGGCGACCGCCTAACCTCGAACGCGCCTTGCTCGGGCCCGGACCCGCCCCGAGCCTCTAACCCCTCGCACATTTGATCAACTTCAACCTGCCCGAAAGGGCGGAAGGATTTCCCATGGCTGTTTCCCGTGAGAAGGAATCGCTTGCCGCGTGCTTGCGCATGAAGGTGGTTATTCGAACCATCCCGCCGACCCTGGCGGTGCAACGATGAAGGGTGTGACCCAGCGCGTTTATGACGGCTACCGCAAGAGCAAGGGCCTATCCACGCGCTCGGTCAAAGGCATCCAGACTGCCGAACTGAATGAGATCTATGATCGGCAATACTGGGACGCCGTGAAGGGCGATCTGCTGCCGGCCGGCGTCGACTATGTCGTCTTTGACGGCGCGGTGAATTCCGGTCCCGGCCGTTCCATCATGTGGCTTCAGCAGGCCCTGCGTCCGGCCTACAAGGGACCGATCGACCTTCATGGGCGTCGGCACGCTGGCGGCTCTGAAGGCGAACACGAACAACGATGCACTGATCGATCGCATCTGCGATGCGCGCATGAACTTCCTGCGCCACCTCGGTACGTTCTCGACATTCGGCAAAGGCTGGACTGCCCGCGCTGCTGAGGTCCGCTCGATTGGTCAGGCTCGGGCCACCGGGCAAGTGCCGCAAGCGGCAAACTTCGTCGACGGCGGCCAGGCGAAGGCGATGGTTGAGGACGCAGAGGTGGCACCATCGACCGCGCCGGCTGATGCCGCGACCGGAGCTGGTATCGGCACCGGCACCGTGGCAGGCACGCTCAACGAGCTGCAGAACCAGATTTCGCCGCTGTCCTATTCGAGTGAACTCATCGGCAAGGTCGTTGTTATCCTCGCCATCGCCAGCGCACTGCTGGTGATCGGCGGCTTGGCCTATCGCGCCTACGTCAACCGAAGGCCAAGCACCTTTCCGCTGCGCTGGGTGGTGAGGTGCCGGCATGAAGCCGCTTGTTGGTCTTCCTACTGGGCGCCGCTGCTGGCGCAGTCGGCCTCGCCGTTGTCGAGGGCATCATCGTTTTCTGGTGGCTCGGCCAATGACCGCGATCATCACCTTGCTTGTCGGTCGCCTCGGCGTTTCCCGCTTGGCGGCCGGCGCAATCCTTTGGGCGGCAATCGCCCTGTTCGCCTCGGGCGCTGCGCTCGAAGTTTACGAGTTCATCAAGCACAAGGGCGCCGACGAGGTCCGCGCCAAGATCGAAAAGGAGAACACCGATGCGATCCGCAAAGGCATTGAGGCCAGCCGGAATTTTGATGACTGCACTTCTGCTGGCGGGTTGTGGGACTTCCGGCGTCAACGGTGTTCCAGCCCTCCGGGCGGCGATCGGTAGCAGCCTCGCCGGCGCGAAGGGCAAGACCGTCGAGGATCAGAACAAGATCGACCGCACCATGGCGCCAGGCTGCGCGGTGAACCTCTACACGGCCGCCGAGTGCGACCGCCACACCAAGGCCAGCGCCGCGCGTCGGGCCGAACTGAAATAGCAAGTAAGGGCATCGGGGCAGATGGCGGATGACATGAACAACGGCAACGAGCCGACGCGAACCTACGCGCCGACCGATTCCATAGCGGCGCTGAGCGAGCGGATCACGAACCTCAACCGTCGGCAGACCGACAGCGAGGCCGAAACCCGCACAGCTTTCCGATCGATGGAAAACATCATCGACAAGCTGGCCAGCGAGATGCGGTCCGGATTGGCGAACCTGTCGACCAATCTTGCTGAGCGCAACAAGCCGCAGTGGCAGGCCTTGGGCGTTGCGCTTACGTTCGCGGCAATACTCGGCGGCATGGCCTATTGGCCGATCCGGGAAAGTACCAACGACCTGAAGGCATCAGACGTCGAGACGGCGCGGATCATTCAGGCGCTTGCCAGCGAGACCAACAAGTCGATCCAAGCGCTTGCGTCCAGCACAGTGAGCAGGCAGGAGATGGACTGGCGCGCGCAACGTGGAGCGGAAGACCGCGTCAGGATGGAAGCGGCTATCGCCGATCTTCGCGGCGGCACGGTTACACGTTCGGAATGGATGGAGCGTAGCAGGGCCATTGATCAGCAAGGCGCTGAATTCAGCCGGCGCCTTGATGAACTTCGGCAGGACTTCGGCGCCGTCTACGGTACGCGCGACGTGATCCAAGACATGAAGCGGGAGATTGACGAATTGCGAAGAAAGGTGCCGGCGACCTAAGCGTCAGGAGAGATCATCGCTCTCCTGACGCGGATTGAAGACTACTGGCCCATTCCGAACTTGTAGGTCAGCCTGGCCATCACGGCATCGACCTTGGCTTCTGTGCGATAGGTCTCAGGATTAGCGCCGAGGCTGCCGTCATCGAACACATTGTTCCCTGTGCTCGTCTTGTGACCGAGGTCTATGTGCGTATAGTCCACGCCGAGCGATAGGTTGTTGGAAAGGGCATAGTCGATGCCGGCGCCGATTGCATAGCCGTTCTGCCACTCATTCTTCTCGTAGGTCACAAGAGCTTCGTTATCTCGTGCCCGGAAATCCACCTTGCCGCCGGCATAACCCGCCTTGGCGTAGATCAGCACACGATCGAAGGCGTAGCCGAGGCGGCCAACCACCGTCGCGTAGTTGGATATTTTGGCGGTCTCGGTATCGCTGTCTGGAAAGTAGGGGCTGGTGATGGTCTTGCGGATGCCCGTTGCCGTCCATGTCGCTTCGCCGCCCAGAACAAATTGGCCCCACTGCCATTGCGCGCCCGCATGAATACCACCGGCCACGCCGCCCTTATTGAAGTCAAAACCCTCGGTGCCCGCAGGGACTGAATCGGTGAAAAAGCCGCCGAGGGGCTCCGTCACGTCCGTCGCCGTAATGTCACCATTGGCAAAACCGACATGGCCGCCAACATAGAAGCCACTCCAGTCGTAGGTGGACCCGGCAATCGGTTCCACCATATCGGCCGCTGAGGCGGTGCTTGCCGACAGGGCGGCAACAGCCAGAACTGCAAAGAATTTGTACACGTATTTTCTCCCGACCCGGATAATCCCTCACATATTATATTAGACGAAACGGTATTAAAAGAGTGCGATGTTTTTGCAACTACTTTGATTTTTGCATGGACCAAGATCCGTCTCTGACTGTACCAGACTGGCCATGACGCGAGGGCGAAGTGGCGCGGGCCAAATCGCTCGGAACCATTTCGTTTTGACACTGCCGTTGGCATGCTCGGGCGTCATCGACCGTGCATACAAGCAAGGCCCGCCACTGCTTCCTCAGTGGCGGGCTTTTTTGTTGCTTTCAAGTTGAGGACGCGACTGGCGGTTGGCTTCGTCGAGGATGCGCTGGGCCTCTTCTCGGGTGAGGCCGCACTTGCGGGCAAAGTAATCCGCCTCCGTCGTAATCTCACGATCGGCGACAGGTTCGGTGATTGGTTTATGCTTCTTTCTCACGGCTCGAATCATAGCACAAAGCGAGCAACCGACCTACTCGCCACCCGTTGACCTATGCTGGTTGATCCAACCAAGCGAACCGTGACAAATTCGCTTAGCGCGATAGTGCCGCGCTTGTGATTGGTATCATAAATCACCGTCGCGCATGGTGGCCTCGGGTCAATCGTGGCCTACGGATCGTTAGAGCCATGCTAGAGGACCCAATTCGAATTTACCAGTTTTGGGATAAGAACCCATTGGCAATGCCATGGATGGAGCAATTCCTTCCAACAAATCGTTTGTGGCAAGACGTTATTGTCACTTTAATCGGTATATTTGTTGTTTGGTGTATCGGCTTGTTGCTATTGTCCTTCGTTCTTCCACAAAATGTAGTAACTGGCATAATCTGCGTATTGCCCGCCGGGTATCTCTTGGGGAGTTTCAATAATAGAATGTCACGTGCGCAGCGAAAATTCTTACAGGCTGTGAGAGATGAGGGAAGAAATAGGGCGGTGTGAGTTGCCTGCCTTATCGGCCTTTGCGTTTTTGAGAGGTAGCCGTCAACCCCAGAGCGTGGGTCTGTCAAATATATAATCGCCTTTTGCTGGATGGCGAGATTTCAGTAAACGCTCTGTCGGAGAAGCTGGGTTTCACCTAAACTCAGTCGGCACTCTCTCAGCACCTGGCCAAGCTACGGAGAGCCGGACTGGTGGACACTCGGCGGGACGGCCATTCGATATACTACTCGTGCAATTCGTCCGCCGTGCGCCAGTTGTTCAGGTTCTTGGAGGAAACATTTGGCGAAGTCAGATCGGAGCGGCAAGGAGCGCGGGCTTCTTGATGCCTTGACAAGAAACTCCAAGTGACGGCAGTTTCCGCCCATTGAGGGCTAACGGGGAAGACCTATGAAGAAGACCTATGAGAAGCCAGCGCTGATCAAGCGCGAACGACTTTCGTTTGTGACGGCCGGTCCCGGCCCATCGGTACCGCCGCCGCCGCCTGAAGTGCTCGACTGATCTATTTGACAACTAGCCAAGTTAACGATCAAGCCCGCCGCTCACGCCGGCGGGCTTTTTGCGTTGTCCGGATCGGAACAATCGAGATTCACATCTGTTAGACCGCTTATGGAAAAGGCCGAGCCCGAACCAATACCGGAAAGCATTCTCCTGGCCGCCGCACGCTTGCAGGCGGCTCTCCAGAGACAATCCGGCGACCAAACTAAACGAAGTGTTGGAGGCCGACGCAGTGCCTGAGAGCTACCGCGCCGGCCGGGCGACCCACAGGTCCGCCGCGCGGGTCACAAGATAGTATGAGGGCCGCGCCGTCAACGTGATGGCTGTCGATTCGCTATCTGCCTCAACACGGCGTACAGTGCCTTGGTCGTCTGTGACGGTTTCCGGCAATCGGACGCTTGGAAGTGAACATCATGCTTTCGCCCAATTGGGAGACGGGAGCTTGAGCACCACCATCCAAGATCATTTTTCCAAAACCGTTTGTTATTATGAGAAAGCGTTGTCGATCCAAGACAGGATCGTTGAGCATGAGCGGGAAAAGGGTCGGCCCGTGGAGCAGGACGAGCTCCTACTTGAGAGCATGCGAGAGAGCTTGAAAGTCGCGCTCAAAGCTCTCCGACGGGTCGACGGCAAAAATCATTTCTGCTGGGGAAATTCGGATCAGTTCTTCATGAACTTGACAGCGACGCCGTGAGCGCGCCGCCGCCCGCTTCGTTCGGCGCTCACCGGTTTGTGATTGAAGACCGACCCCTCCTAGCGGGCCTTAGCGATTGGAGAACACGGTCACCACATCCAATGTCCCGCTTGTGGGGATCGTCCACGTCACTGCGTCAGTGCGGTCTCGGAGGGCCGCTTGTTGTAGTCGCATTTACCGGTGACGTTGTAGAAGAAGTCGGCGTTGCTGACTGGGGCGGGAACCGAGTTGCCGCCGTCTTCCCAGGCCTGATAGGCCGTCGCGCCGCAAGGCACGACGCTGAAGATGTCAACGGGTTGACCGGTGGCGGTCTCGGTCAGGCTGTTCGCGCTCAACCCGCTATAGAGCCGGTTGGACGTCGCGGGGTCGTTGGAGATCAGCTTTTTCGGGTTACCCGACGGCACATCCATCTGCAAATAGAGCCCCCCCATCTGGCTGACGTCGATCGCCGCGCCGGCGCTGTTGGCGGGATACATTGTGTCGACACAGTAATATTTTGTGCCGCTCGCATCGGTCTTGAGGGTCACGCCCGTTGGCGGGTTGTTGCCGACGGTGCAGACTTGAGTCTGGACAAGCGTGGTGACGGTCCTGCCGGCTGAATTCGTGCTCAAAACGTTGACGTTGGTGGTGCCGTAGCCCTTCGGGTCTTTGGTGTTGCCATAGACATAGTCGATCGTCATCAGCGGCTTGGCCACGGTCGCTCCGAACTGCGTGCCGTAGAGCGTCATCGTCTTGTTCCAGTAACCCGACACACCGGTAACCTTAAATGTGGCCGCAACCAGCGCCGGCGGCTTGCTGACCGCCGCGGCGACGGCGATTGGTACGGTGTCGATCCTGGCAATCGACATGAAAACGGTCGGCATGGAGAAACTTGCCGTGGCCTGCGCCGTGGTGGCGGTGGTGGTGTTGCCAGCCACGAAGTCAGTCAGCGTGGCGGTGCCCTGCCCGCCATTGGCGGCGAAGGAATCCTGGAGCAGCCCCTGGCGTTGCGCCAGCGTCGACGTGGTGTCCATGGTGGTGATCGTCAGGATCGCGGCATCCAGCGCCTGCTGCTGGTTGGACTTGGTCTGAACCGCGCCGGTATAGTCGACCGAGAAGCCAATGACCGCGATCAACGGCATCAGGCTCACCAGGAAGAGCGGCATCATCGACCCGCTGCGGGAGCGGGCAAAGCCGCGCAAAACGCTGAACATTTCAAACCCCGACAGACATTAGCGAGCCTGCAATTACCACGCAGCGGCAAACCAATGTCTAATGTGATCGATCAAAGTTTATGCTTTCATTTCCGCGCGGTCCGTTTTTTTCGATTATTTTGCCGATTTCACCCTCCGCTGGTACGGCCGGAAGCTCTTCGTCGATCACGATCGCAGGCTCGACCGGCTAACCGAAAGATCTGCCGTCAACCGCCCGCTGGCTCACGCCCGGCGGGCTTTGTTATTTGCGTTTAGGGAATCACCTTGGCCCCAGGCTGTGGCTTCATCGAAGCGTGACCCGGTTCTTCATGTCAGAACACCTGGCGGAAATCGCGCTGATCAACCCGCTGACCGCATGCCGGGCAATTGTAGAAATGATCTTGCTCGTCTGCGAGTTCGGCCCCGTGCACCTTGCCACGAATCGGCGGACCGAAGTCGGCGCTTTCGCTCCATGCCAGGAAATCAGGCCGTTGGTCAGGTCCAACCATGCTGTATCCATATACGATGGACTCCTCCTCATCGAGCACTCGGAACCAATGATGCTGCAAACCCCTGGCGACACAGGCTGACCGGCCAACGTCTCTGCGGCCTCCCTTGGATTGGTCTCCACAACGTCGCCAGACAACACGACTGTGTCGCCGTAGATCTCTTCGACCCGGTATTTCGGCACTGTGCGCTCCCGAACCACTCCGAGCGCAACGTTGATCCCCTTGCTTCGTTGCACGATGCGCGTGATGAGATGCCCGCTCGCAACATTTGGTGACTCGCTTTCTGTCTGGGCCGGGTCTACCCTAACCTGATCGTTGGCAACTGAACGGGCGCCGGCGGCTGGGAGTGAACATAGATGCTTTGGCCCCGAGCGGGAGCAGAGCTATGGCCGAGACCACAACTCATCAAAATTTGGCGTCTATAGCCTTGGTAGAAGCAGCGGGCGAGTGGTTCGTGCGTGTCGTCGAGGCTGACGGCGAGGTGAACACACGTTCCTTTGACCACAAGGACCATGCCGTCTCCTTTGCGGAAGGCCAGCGCGCGCGACTCGGAATCGAGGCCTTCGAACGGCTTTAGTGTTCCCCGCCTATCAAGTTGCGCGGGGCTTGCACACCAAGCATCAGCGGAACCTAATATCCTCGGGCGGCTTCTATGGGAATGAGCACGCGCGGCGTCAATTTCCTCGACAAGTGGCTAAGCAGTAATGTGTCTGGCGTGGCCAGTTCAGACGTGCTCTCCGTCGCCGAGGCGATCCAGAAGCTTTTTGCCGACGCAAAGGCAATCGGGATCAGCAGCACCGAGATCGAGGAGGAGACTGGCAGCGTCTATGAAGCGGTGTTCGATGCCATAGTGCACCATGACGCTGGTCTTCTGGACTGAGGAATTCGCAGGTCGACACGCGGGGCGCGCTCTCGCTTCTCTCTGTACCAATCAGTACGCGTAAGCGCAGGTGAGGAACAAACGCGACGCACCTATATTCGAGGGGCATGGCGCTCTATTATTTCGACCTGAACGACAACGGAACTCTATACCCGGACACCGAAGGTACCGACCTTCCGAGCCTGGAAGCCGCTGAAGATGAGGCATCACGGGCGCTGATAGAAATCGCAAGGGGCCGGATGCCGGACGGCACTTTCGCAGAGGTCGCCCTGCATGTCCATGATGGTTCGAGCAAGCCTATTTTTGCGGCAAAGATCACGTTCGAGCTAGTTCGCGACGGACACGCTAGCGATGGAACCGTGGGAACCTGACGATTACTTCAATGTGAGTGCGCGCCTCTATCAGGAACGGGCGGCGGCACATGTTGAGAACTTGCGCATCGAGATCGAAGAGGCGCGCCGCGTTATCGATGCATCTCGGAAGCTGCTAGATCGGCTGGCCGCCAAGCAAAGCCTTACCCGCCTATAGGGCCTGGCCAACACGTTCGCGCGTTGAACGTCAACTTCACCGCCGCCGACGCCAAACCAATGCCATGCGACCTCGAACGGGCCGCCGCAATGATGTCAGCTTGACTCGTTCCAATGCGTTCCCATTTTGGTCTTCCTTGACGTAATTGGCCGGTTCCAACATGTGCGGACGCGTTTTCCTAAAAACCACAATTCCCGACATGGTGCGCCGGTTCGAGTTCGCTCATCCGGGCGAAGTTGAACGACTGGGCAACAGCTTTCCCCTTTGGAATGGCGCTCCGAGCCTGACCTATCCAATCATCATCCGCGAAGAACTGTCGACCAGCGTGGCCGGCTTTGTGTCGGCACGTTGGGGCTTGGTACCGGGCTGGGCGCGCGGCGGTGGCGGTCGGCCGCCGCCCGTCAATGCGCGCTGCGAAACCATCGCCAGCAATGGCATGTTCCGCAAGGCCTATGCGTCCCGGCGCTGCCTGGTGCCTGTCGACGGGTATTTCGAATGGCAGAAGCTCGATTCCTCGGGGAAGAAGAAGCAGCCCTACGCCATCGCTACGAAAGACGATCAGCCCTTCGCCATGGCAGGCCTCTGGGAGGAGTATGCCGACGAGGTGACGGGCGAGCTGATCCGAATCTTCGCCATCGTTACCTGCGAGCCAAACTCGCTGATGGCGACCATCCACGGCCGCATGCCCGTCATCCTGGCGCCGGCGGATTACATGCGCTGGCTTGGGCCGGAACCCGATCCTCGCGACCTGACGAAGCCGTTCCCCTCGGATCTGATGAAGATGTGGCCCATCGGCAGCATGGTCGGATCGCCGCGGAACAACACTCCCGACATCATCGACGAGATCGGCCGGGGTCCGAGCGACCTGTTTGAGGTCCAGATAAAACTTCCCCGTCAACCAACCACCGGCAGTGACGCTGCGGCTAACCATCAGTGCTGTTGCTGCCGGCCTTCCAGGCGAGCGGCCTCCTTCAGATCAATGTCGATCTGGTCGCGTATCGCGTCAGCGAGCGACAACTGCAATTCGAGGTTATCGGGATAGTAGGCCTTGATCCAGGCGGCCGTCATTTGCGCGATAGCCATCTTCTGGCTGACGTCGGAGAGACCGCGCATTGGCTTTGCCATCTTCAAGACCGCACGATGGATTGCAGGCAGTTCGCGTCTGACGGTGGCAAAAATCTCAGGTTGCTCAGATTCAGTCGCACGGAGCGGTTTCATTGGAATGTCTCCATTTTTGCCGACAGTGAACGAAATGAGAACAAAAGAGTCAATCCCCCTTGACCGAACAGGAATATGTTCCTCATTTTGGGGTATGTCGCACGATCCGATAGACACGCTGGGCAAGGCAACCCGGCACAACATGCTGGTGAAGGTGGAGTGCAGTTGCGGCAATGTCCGCTACTGCCGGTCCGCCGATCTCATGATGGTCTATGGCGGCGGGGTCGACCCGCTTAAGCTGAAATTCGATTGCAGCCGATGCAAGCCGTCGATCAAGATCACGCTGCTCGAAGTCCATCCCGAGCACCTTCCCAAGAACTTGATGATCCACAAGCCGACGAAGGTGGGAGACAAGATCACCTGGTACACTGAACGGTTCAAAGGGTAGCCGCCACACGTGGATTAGCGGGCATTCACTGCGGGATTAGCGGGCACGTCCCCAGCCGGCGGCAAAGAGCTTTTCAATACTTCGCTATTTCGACGGGCTGGCAATGTAGGCCCGCTCACGATCATCTTGGCCGTCGACCACGATCGTCGCCGGCATACGGCCCTAACGGTGAGCCGACAGTCCTAGGATCGCCGGATGAGAGTGATTGTGTCGCTTTCCAGGAGTTCCGTCATGCGCGTCTTGTCCCCGATCCAATCGTAGTCCTGATCGCAATTGAAATGCGGGACCCCAGAACGTCGATTTGCCTATCCGAATTTGCGTGCCGTCGACCACGATTCATGTTGCCGTCGCACGTACGCCATGGAGCATCAAAAGTTCTCGTCTCCGTCCGCAGTCAAACTGTCCTGATGTCGATAAGTATGGTGCGAAGTTATTCCTGATCGGTGGTCAGAGAATGCGTCAATAGCGCGGCGGTCCGTCTTGTCGACCAGGGCGTCTTTCCTGGGAAAACCCCTGGTCATCCGCAGGCGCCTCAAGGCGCGTCCCGCGAAGTCCTCTTCGGCCAAGATCAGGGGGTGGTTATCCATCCCGCTGCGACCGGCATCAATCGCCGCAGCAGCCCGCAGCAGCCCGCAGCAGAATGACCGCCTGATGAGCATCAAAGGCACCGGCGAGCGCGGCATCGCTTTCGTAGTTGGTCCGATCCATGTCGTCCAACACGTTGGTGGAAAGCTGGACAGTATGCGTGTTGCCTCGATAGGCGATGCGCATCTGGACGCGGCGGTCGAAACGAGAGACGCGCCGGGCCTCGAGCCTGGGTACCGCCAACCGCAAGCGCACGCCGGCGCCTCCACCATTTTCAGGGATGAACTCGACGCCAGCAACTTCGAGCGTCGATCGCAAATCCGAGAGAGTGCGAGCATACGGAGTTCGATTGTCCGCTTCGAAGTTGGCAATCGTGGCTTTTGCCACCTGAGAGGAGTCGGCAAGCTGGTCCTGCGACCATCCGATGAGAGCGCGAGCCGCGCGGCATCGGGCGGGAGAGATCGACAATCTAATACAACCCTATTCCAAAAGTGTTGACTTTGATTAGCCTTATCGTCTGTTCGAATGAAGCCAGCCCGACGCTCACAATGCTACTGTGCCGTAAGCTGGCGACGAACCCAACTCGGTGGTGTCGCCACCAGCCAGGGTCGGCAATGAGTCCCCTCAACCCCGCCGGGCCTCCTATTGTGCCGATATGCTGAGTAGGTCGTACATGTCAAAGGCCCCGGTGCAGGCCAAAGCGCCGGGCTTTGTTCGTTCCTATATCCGGGTCATCGTATGCAATCCTAGCCGTATCCGCTGGCCTTCCGCGAAAGACAAAGCGAACGATTCCAGGTCAAATGATCGGGTAAGTTCTTGGTCGTTTTCCGTGACGCGGACGAACCACTCGCCACAGGCTTCCGCCAGCTCGACACGGGCCGACACGTTTCGGAACGGAACCACGTTATCCATCGCATGCCTCCCCAGAGAGCAAGGGTAACGTCGGGTTTTATAAGACCACCGAAATCCTTAGATCAAGTGGGATTCTGCGTCCACCTACCGCAGACAGGGACAAAAGCCTCAACAGGTTTCGTCAAGCCCGAGCGTCCTGCGCATCAAGCTCGAAGCAGACATAGTTGACATCGCGATGACGCCTCATGCCGCGCTGCGTGAAGCCAAGTTTGCGGAGCACGTTTTGCGACCGGAGATTTGCCGGCCTGACCAGCCCGACCAGCCTGCCACAACCAAGCCTGGTGAAAGCGTCTTCAACGATCAAGCGGGCTGACTCGGTGGCCAGCCCGCGTCCGGAGCCGCGTTGAGAAAAACTGTAGCCCAATTCCACGGCGTCGTCCGAGAGGCTTCGCAGACCACAGCGCCCGGCGAAGAGCAGATCCCCATTCGGCTGCTTTTCGAAAACGGCAAAGAAGGTAAATCCGAGGTCCCTCGCCTCTCGCAGATAAAGGTCGAGCCGTTCGTCCGACTGGTTGCGGCTCATCGGCTGCCCGTCCGTCGTCAACCTCACAACCAGCGGATCCCGATGAAGCTGAAACAAGGCGTCGGCGTCCGATCTTTGAAGGGGACGCAGGAAGACGCGATCGGTTTCCAGGACCATCATTGGCTTTTCCTGCGGTGTCCTGCCGGTGGCGCTGGCGTCAGGTTCTCTTTGGCGGCTTCGTCGGTCGGAACGATCGCCGCGAGTGCCCGGCACAGGTTCTCGATGTTTTCGGGCTCGTGTCCGGCGGTCGGACAGATGCGCAGACCTGCTCGCCCTCTTTGGACAGTGGGGAAGAAGACCGCCGACAGGTAGAATCCGCAGTCCAGGATGGCGTGCGCCGCGCCGATTGCTGCGAGCTCGTCCCCAATGGTGACCATGCGTATGGGCAGCCTGCTCTGGGCATGGCTCGTCTCGCACAGCCCGTCGAACTGGCGCAACCGGTCCTGGAGCGCCGCCTGCCGGCGGTGCAGTTCCGGGGTACGATGCAGGCTGGCCGACGCCAGGGCCGCGCCGATCGCAGCCACATTCGGCGATGCCGAGAAGGCATGCGCCACCGCGAAGTTGCGAAACAGGTCCTCCTGTCGTTGGGTGCCCAGCATGATCAGGCCACCGGACGCCCCGAACCCCTTGCCGAGCGAGGCCGCGACGATGGTGCGCTCGCCGAGCTCGCCCGGGATCTGCGAGCGGGCGTAACCTTCGCCATTGCGGCCGAAGATCGAAATGCCATGGGCATCGTCGATGTACAGGAAAAGCCCATAGCGCTGCTGCAGGGAAAGCAGGTCCGCGATCGGCGCGCCACCACCCATGGAATAGATACCATCGCAGATGTAGGCTACGGGACGCTGCCCGCGGCAGATGGTCTCCAATGCCTCCAGATCGTTATGGGCGATGGTGACGACTTCGGTTTCCTCGCCGATCGTGCCTTTGTGAAAGGCCAACGAGGCGTGCGCCAGTTTGTCAAAGACCATGACCGGCTTTTTGCCGTTGGTAAGATGGCCGGATGCCAGGATCGGCAACGCGCCCATGTTGGCGGCCAGGACCGTCGTGTAAGCGATGACGCGAGCCGAGAAAAGATCGGAAAGGCTGCCTTCAAGATCGCCGATCAGACCGAAATTGAGGCGGGTGCGGGCGCACGACCAATGCAGCGTGCCATAGCGCTCGACGGCCTCAATCGCACCGCGCACGATGTCTGGATGGTTGTCGAGGCCGAGATAGGCACACCGGACGAAATCGACGACCCGCCGCTCCTCGTCCTTCCCGGTGCTGATGGCCACGGCCCTTCCGGCGAGGGGGCGCGCGTAGACCGCCATCAATCCTTCGAGGCGCGCAGCGGCGAAATGACCTCCGGCCTTGTCGATCAACCCTTGGGTGTTTCGGCGAACACGCTTGCTCCTCTTGGCACCGACATCTCCGTGTTGCGTGACCATCGACTTCCTCCAGCGTTCGAGGCAACGACACATCGAACGAGGAGGCAAGCTCATGAACGAGATCCGAGCACCTGCCTCCTCAGCTGGAATAGTCGGTCCGGACTTCGGGAAATTCCACAAAGCCGGCAACAAGTTTGCGACAAGATTTTATGACGTTTCAGCGAAGCCACATGATCGAACGCTAGGAGTTTGCCGGCTCAACGCCTCCGTTGAGACCGTAGCCTGCACCGCGCACCGTGCGGATGAGATTGCGCCCGGTCACCTTGCGCAAGGCGTCGCGCAAGCGACCCACATGCACGTCGACGGTGCGGGGTTCGACGTAAATGTTCGGCGCCCACGCGGCCCGAATGAGCTCTTCGCGACTGAAGATCCGGCCGGGCTGATGCAGCATCATTGCCAGAAGCTTGAACTGTATCGCGCCCACGACAATGTCTTTGCCGTCGTACTGGACCTGATGACGCTGCGCGGAGAGCGTCAGCTTTCCCCAGGACAGCATGCGTTCATCGACCTCCGGCGCGGCTGCCGGCTCCTCGCCAGTTTCAGACAGAAGGCGCAGCGCGCGCAGGATTTGCGCCGGCGGATGAGGCGACACGAAGATGTGGTCGATGCCGGCCTTGAGAAGTTCAAGGTAGAGAATTTCGCTGCCCGCCGGCACCAGGGCGACAAGCGGGACATGCTGCTCCCGGCTTGCCTTGCAGACACGATCAATGGCATCGGATCCAAACGAGGCTCGATCATCGCAATCGAGCAGGACGGCCGTGAAGCTCCGTTGCTGCAACAGTTCCAGCGCCTTGGCGCAATCGCTGGCTGGCACGCAGGCAAAGCCTTCAACGTCGAGGATGTAGCTGATAAGCAGATAGTAGCCGGCGTCGGCGGAACAAACCAGAATGGAAGGCCTCATCCAGATCAGACCCACAGTTGATGAGACACCTCGAACTTATGTTCGAGACATCGCACTGATGTTGCAACAAGGCCAAGGAAACTGCCCTAGTAAAATTAGATGTAGCTACTAAAGAGCGGGGGCAAGTATTTCCGTGGCGGGGCGTTTTTATACACTTTGACGCAACGTCCCGTTTGACGTTGCGATTATGTTGCAACATAATCATTCGATCTGTTCATGACAAGCAGGAGTTGTGGATGACGCTCAACTGAGCGATGCAGACGGCCTATGCGGCATCCGCGAATTTTGGCGCTGGCGTAGTCTGTCGCTTTCGGAGAGATTGTGGAAAACAATGCATTATCCAATGATGAAATCCAGTCTTGACCACCTACCCTCGACCAAGCAGCGCGAGCTTGCCCGCATCATCGAGATTCTGCTCGAGGAACTCGATGATGCCTTGAAAGGCAGTTCGGCCGAATTCAAGAAAATGGGCAGGATCCTGAAAATCATCCTGTTCGGCTCCTACGCCCGTGGTGACTGGGTCGACGAGCCGCACACGATGAAAGGCTACCGATCAGATTTCGACATTCTGGTGATCGTCAACAACCGCAAGCTGACCGACTTTGCGACCTATTGGTACAAGGCCAGTGACAGGCTGCTGCGCGACCGCGGTGTTTCCACCCAGGTGGGCCTGATCGTTCACTCTCGTCGTGAGGTGAACACCGCGCTTCGGCAGGGGCAGTATTTCTTCTCCGACATACGGCGCGAAGGGATTGTTCTGTATGAGCTTGACGACGAGCCGCTGGCGGAACCCAAGCTACAGAGCCCGGCCGATGCCCTGAAGTTGGCACGGAAGCATTTTCAGAATCGGCTTCCATTCGCGAGATACGAGTTGAAGCTATTTGCGACAGCGGTTGATGATGGCCAACTGAATCACGCGGCATTTCAATTACACCAAGCGATTGAGCACGCATATTCTGCACTGCTACTGACTCTCACAAGCTATAGCCCTCCATCGCATAACTTGAATTTTCTACGAACGCTGTCCGAGGGGCGCGACCGGCGGTTGACCGAAGCCTGGCCGCGCGACCAGCAGCGCTTTCGGGCCTGGTTCAACACATTGAACGAGGCCTATGTGAAGGCGCGCTATTCCGAACACTACGAGATCAGCGTTGAAGCACTGGAATGGCTCGGAGAACGGACCGCAGCCCTGCATAATCTCGTGGGGACTATCTGCAGCGAACATATCGAGACGCTGGCCCGGGAGGTTCCTGCCTGAGCGCGGCAGGTTGCGCCAACGGAGTGTAGGAAGGAGCGGATTTGACGGCAGAATGATGGCGATGTGTGCCAGGGACGACACGGCAAAGTCGAGACGCTCCGTCTCGATCGTGGCTCACGTAGAGTTCGAACGTCCGGCCATTCTTCAAACCCTGCGTCGGACATTCACGCGGGAACATTGTCATGACCAATCGAAAAGGAAAGAGTGATTCAAACGTCGGTACCAAAGTAACCGATGCCCCCTCCTGTACCGGCGACCAGCACCACGCTGCGGCCCTCACCGCAGCCTGGCATGCCCTGTCGGCACGCTGCGACGGCCGCCAAGATGACTATCAGTTCTGGTTTCGGGTTTTCGAGGGTCATGTGCCAAAGTTGCGTGCCCGTTCTCTCCGCCAGAAACATTCCGAATAATGTAATATTTCAAAGGTTTAGAGGAACCGACAGCGCCTCAAAGCTAAAACATGCCTGATCTGTGGAACAAGCCGCTACGAATCCACTTGGTCCGCCAACCATCCCGAGGCAAACACATTCGCCACATATAATCAGCCAATGCGTTAGACATATGTCAGCAGCGAAACGCCAGTTGCAGGGACCGAAGACGTCAGCTGACACCGAACAGCCCGCTGAGCCGCGCCATCCTACTTTGCGGAAGTGGGACAATTTAACTTTTCTATAATCTACATTGTGGAACTGCTATTAAGGAGCGCGATCATATCAGCCATGGCGTCTCACCTTACAAGCGAAAGCTCCGACATCGCTCCCCAGCGCCTCCTGCCTTTATGCTTGGCGACGACAACGGTTTGTACGCTTTCGAACACAGATAAGCGAGTCATTTCAGAAGATGCTCATGGACAGCAAACAACCCGCCGGCCGGAGCCAGCGGGCATTACATCGGCCGAACGATCAGGTGAGCGGCGGCGGCGGCAGGATTATTGAAGCGCTCGAACCGGCTGTCACCGACGACAGTCGCTCGCGCTTGATCAATGTCGGCGTTTGGTATGTCTTCTTCATAGGTCTTCCCCGTTAGCCCTCAATGGGCAGAAACTGCCGTCTCTTGGAGATTGTTGTGAAGGCATCAAGAAGCCCGCGCTCGTCGCCGGTCCGATCTGACTTCGCCAAACGTCTCCTCCAAGAAGGTGAACAACCGGCGCACGGCGGACGAATCGCACGAGCAGTATATCGAATGGCCGTCCCGCCGAGTGTCCACCAGTCCGGCTCTCCGTAGCTTGGCCAGGTGCTGAGAGAGTGCCGACTGAGTGTAGGGGAAACCCAGCTTCTCCGACAGAGCGTTTACCGAAATCTCGCCATCCAGCAAAATGGCTAAAATCAGTAGCCTGGTTGGGTTGCCGACGGCTTCGAGGAATTTCCGCGATTTTACCGACCTGCCCTTGGATGTGTTCGAAACCATTTGGTTGATCTCGCGCCGCCGCCCGGGAGCTTAACCATATGCCACCGATCTAGTCCATCGGCCCGGTGCCTTGGCGCAGTTGGTTCCACAAAAGCCCGCACTCTTTGGGGAGAGCGGCAGTAAGACAGGAATGCTGGGATCAACCAGCATAGGTGAACGGGTGGCCAATAGGTCGGTTGCTCGCATTATGCTATGATTCGAGCCGTGGGAAAGAAGCAAAAACCAATCACCGAACCTGTCGCCGATCGTGGGATTACGACCGAGGCTGATTACTATGCCCGCAAGTTTGGCCTCACCCGGGAAGAGGCTCAGCGCATTCTTGATGAGGCCAGTCGCGGACCAAGCTCCGACCGCAAAAAAGCCCGCCACCGGAGAGGTCTTGGTAGCGAGCAAGTTTGGAGTGACAAGAGGTCAACGACCGGTGGCCGAGTTGGTTGCGAGCCGACGGACGATCTATTGCGGACGGATCACTTTCCCCTCGCCACTTCCTTGGCCAGGTCGCCGATCTCGCGGCGCAGCTCGGCAATCTCATCGACCGCACGATTGGCAACTTCGATGAAGCGATATCCGACCTGTCGCTGTTTCTCGGCGTCAACACGATGGGCGATGGCTTCCAAGGTGTAGCCCTCGATCGCGGCGGCGAGCGCCTTGACTGGCAATGTCGATCTTCCAGCGCTACTCTGTCCGTGACCGCCACCCCACGGCTTCGCGTATATCCAGAAGGAATGTTTGCGTCAGGAGGGCCGAGAAGGCGCCTGATCGGAGCAGCGCCGCGGCAAAGGCGATCTTCTTGACCATATGAGCGAACGCTTGTTGATGGCGCTGGTTCAGGACTAAGGGGAGGCCCAATTTCAAAATCCGGCAGCGGCCTCCTGGCCTTTGGGTTGCTCGGCCCGACCGGGGCGCGCTGCTAGTGTGAACAAGGTAGATTTTGCGTTGACCTCTCACGAGGAAGATGCGCGGGTGGTAACGACCGAAAACGGTGGCGAAACCACATGGGTTCAATATTCATACAATTGGGAGTGATCGCGGCGGTCTACGGTGTGGCGATCTTTTGGACGCGCCTAGCAGAAGCCATTGCCGGGAGCGACCAGGATATCGGACGCGATGAATGCCTCAACGGGCTGAGAGGCACGGCCGCTGTCGCGGTGGTTGCTTGTCACATAAATCAGTATATGTGCGCGTTTATTGGCGTTTCCAATCCCTTCGTAGGTGATCATCTCGGAATCCTAGCCGTTCAACTTTTCTTCTGTCTCACGGCCTATCTTTTTACGGATAAGGCTTTGAAAGGGTCGATCGATCCAGCCCACTTTTTTGCAAACCGCGTGCGCCGAATACTACCATTATACATTTTTGCGGTTGTCGCGGCCTTGGCGATCGCGCTCTGCTATTCGTGGCCCGCCGTCATGCCAATACGCCAAACATTGAACGAGTCCTTGGATGTGGTGACTTTCGGACTATGGAAAACCGATCAGTTGTGGTTCCGCGGCATAAACATGCTCTCCTTAATCGGAGTAGCCTGGACGCTCAGCTACGAGTGGGCCTTTTATGTGTTGCTCGTGCCAGGGAACTTCCTCTGGCGCTGTGGCATTGTGGTGCGGGTTTGCATAGCTGCCATCGTGGGCGCCATCCTTATCCGTGACTTTTACCTCTCCAGCGAGCAGGTGATCTGGCCCTTCTTTCTGCCCGGAGTGGCTGCCGCCTTTTCCAAGTATCTGCTGCCAGAACGGCTCGGGCGCGTTTATCTTTCGCTCGCCCTACCGTCGGTGTTTCTCGTCATTTGGCTTCCGGGGTTCTGGACACCAGTGAAACTCGCGTTGGTGACGCCCGTTTTCTTTGCTGTGACGTTCGGTAAACCCAGGTGGTTAGGCTGGCCACCGCTCCAGACACTTGGTGTAATAAGCTATAGCATTTACCTGATTCAGTATCTGGTCCTGTATCCTAGCGTTCAGATGATCTACACATCTCCTGGGCTGGCCAGTGTAGGCTCTCGCCTCTGGATGGGCGCCCTGATTGCTTCGATGACAATCGTCCTAGCCTCCCTTACTTACAGGTTTGTTGAACGTCCATGGGTCGCAAGGTCGGCTCTGGCGCGCGTAGCGTCCGCCAGCGCTTACTCCCCCAGTTCTTCGTCTGCTTAGGCCATATTCGAGGATGGTTCGTCGGCCACCCAAGCGCGCTGAGTGCTGAACGGATCGGCTTGTCACTTGGTCCATCTCCAGCTAATATTCCCTAGGGTGTGGGAAATGATCTGGGTCATTCTAGGCGTTGTGGTTGCCGTTGGGGGATTGGCAGTTAGCCTTGCAGGCTTAAGCCAAATAGGGGACGAGCCGGGCGCTCATCGGTTTACCAAGCACCGGCGTAACGTTAAATAGCCATCCTTCCGACGGCAAACTCACGGGTTCTGTTTGGCCCCCGTTGGGGCGGATGTAGGCAGAATTGCCAAGACCGTAGCGTCCACATCGAACCTGTCTCGAACTCGCTTAGCGAAGAAGAAAACCTGCAAAACGTTGCACGTTGCTACCGCGGCAGCTAGCCAGGGAGGGCCTCCCATCACGATACCGGCGCAGCACAAAAGGACCGTAGCAACACCTGTGGCAAGCGTAATACGAAACGCCGCTTTTTCATCTCCTAACACCATCAGCAAGATACCCGACGAACCACCGAGTACATGCCCAAGTTGGCCGGCTCCTAAGATCAGCGCCAACCAAAAAGAGTTTTCGTAACGAGGGTTCCAGAGATGGACCAGCGTATACCCTAGAGTCGCAAGACCGACATACATCAAGAACGTGAGCACAGTAGCGATCGAAACCAAAGTCCGAAGCGCCTTCTGAAGTCCCGCTCGGTCGGCAAGCGTCCAGAGGTGTACCGCTGATGGAGCGAACGCAGAATTTGCGATACTCAGCGGCATTATCAGTACGGTGGCAACGCGCAAAGCGATGCCGTACTGCGCAATTTCCTGCAAACTGCTAAAAAGCGTCAGCAGAATCATGTCCACCTGAGAAAGACCAAACAAGACTAAGGTTGTTGCTAGGTTGGGTAGAGTTCGGCGAATGATTGCTCGAGGGCCAATAGGTTCCTTTGTCGATTCACTCCAGCGTCGGCAAGACGAGGAGAGAATGATGGCCCCAACCACCGCAGCGATCGCATACCCAGCAAAACTGCAGAACAGCACCTGATGCAAATTTGCTTGAATTCGAGCGGTCAGGGCGAAAGTCAAAAAGAGAGCGACTACTGTGCTCGGAAACGCCATCAAAAACGCCGAACTCCTGACGGAATGAATTGCTCTGAGCAACTCTACTTGAACGGCCGCCAGGGCGGCGCAGGGGATTTGCAGGGCGACTATAGCTAGCACGCCGCTCCACGCTGTGGCACTGTCCCCAATTTCGATCCACCGGTCTGCGAGCCAAAACACGCAGCCTACAATGAAGCCAAAACCGCCCACAATGGCTTGTATCCTCACGATGACGTCGCGTGCACGTCCGAAATCACCTTGTGCTACAGCGGCGGAAACGAGCGCAGGCGATGTGAATGTAAGACCCATCATCGCAAGGATGGCGAACCCAGACGTAAGGATCTGGGCGATGAAGTAGATGCCCACCCGGTCTTGGAGCAGGGCCAGTGGGAGAAGAAGCGAGCTGCCGAGCCCTGCTGCCAGGATGGCGATGCGACCAGCAGCAGCGGCTCCGCTGGCTTTTCCTAGGGAAGGGAGCGTTGCTCTCCTCAGCGCGCTAGAAATCGATTTGCTCATCGGCGGACGATCATACAGCCAACTGGCCGGTGCCGGATCGCATGAAGGCTTGCGAAAGTACAAGCTGAGCCACGATCGAGAACCGAGGCTCGAATGCTAAGCATACCTGACACCGTGGGAACCGGGTTTGAAAAGCGATCATTCAATAAAATGCTTTGCCCATTCTGTATCGGCAAAACGCTCCTTCAGGTCGAAATAATTTTCAATGATCTCGGATTGTGTACCGGACCGCTGTCTCTTGAACGGACTGTGGAGGGGAATTGAGGGTAATTCAAGGAACTCCAGCGAGCGAGACACACCTGGGCCGCCGACCAATTCCTCATAGGTAACATGTAGGTTTGGGAGAGTCTCTGTCATGGCCGAGAGCTCCGCGTCCCATCTCGTCCAATTTCTGAATGCATCCTCGATATCCCCGGGCTCCGCGCTGAAGCGGGTCACCGTCGTCGAACCGCGATCCGATCTCCAGGCATCGTTAAGTGTTGCAAGTCTGAAAGAAATGAACTGATCCAATAGATTGTCGCGCGAAAGGCGAATTATCCTATATTGGAAAGCCTTGAATGCATCGATAGCGCCGGGGTGTTCAATCAACGAGAGATAAGGCATCTTGAAGCCCACCGCTTTGCTGTTTTTCTTATGCAGTTTTTTTAGGAGGTAACTTCCGACAGTGCTGTGTCGAGAGTTTCTGAACGATATCGTCCTCCTCCTGATCACGTCTGCGAGCAAGCGAGCTGTTGGCGAAAACAACTCACCTTCACACGTCGCGTCTGGATGAGAGTTCAACAAGCCTTGGAGGTAGCTGGACCCCTGCCTGCCTACGAAAACTATTGCAAAAAATGTTCGGTTGCCCATTGACCTGTGACTTCGCGACCTGTGCGGCTGGAGTAACAAACTCTATCAATCCCATTTGGGATTTGACAGGCCTTTGCGGCAGTCATACCCAAGCTTGGCTCTTGCTCACGGCTCCAAGCTTTTAGGAGAGCGGGTGGAAAGAGTGGCTCGACAAGACGTTGCAAGCCTAGCAGTCTGGTCCATTGTCATAGCTAAACGGATCACGGTCCCATAGAGCCGGATCCGGGGTGGAAGCGTCTAAAATCACGAGTGCATTTAGGGAGGCATAAAATTCCGGTTACAGGGGCGGCAGCTGCAAGGCAAACAGAGGATTTAAGGCGAACTATTGAGCAAGAAGCGGCTTTGGTTTTCACCGGCTTCGACGAACAGTCTGCGTTCGAGATCGGCTGCGCCATCCGTTCTAGTGCTCTTATTTGGGCGCACAGCCTCGTGATCGACATCCGTCTGTGGGACCGGCAGCTATTTCACGCTGCTCTCGCAGGCGCAACGGCGGCCACTGCGGAATCGGCACGGCGTAAGCTCAACTCCGTGAGGATGTTTCAGAAAAGCAGCTATAGACTCGCTCTTGAGCAGCAACGTGAGGATAGGACCTTTCCGCCGGGATATGGGCTCAACCCAGCAGACTACGTCTTAGCTGGGGGAGCGTTTCCCATTCGGGTCCAGGGAGTGGGCGTGATCGGTGCGGTTAGCATTTCGGGCCTGAGCCAACGCTCCGATCACCACTGCGCGGCCGCAGCGCTTTGCGAACACCTTGGCAAAGGCAACGAACTGCTGTTCCTCGATCCGGACTAAAAAACTCATCGTGGCCCGGGCATATTGAATATGCTTCTAGCTATCAGGACGGTATGTTTTAGCGCTTTGAGTGAGGTCAACGTCGGCGGATGCAAGGCGGCTGCGGTGAGCCGGCGCATCGCAACAACGGTTCGGCCGGAACGTCCGTGAATCGCAGCCGAAAGTAGGCTGGCATTTGCCCGAGTTTCGCGCTCCCACTTACGAACGTCATCCGGCAGATCCTGCCGCGCAAAGAACGATTCAACCATTCGCTGCGGCTCCTCGCCTCGTTCGTATGGAACAGCCCTGTAGGTCGTGGATCCGCTGTGCATCCGAAACTCCGCCAGCACCTCCGGAAGATGGTAGAAATTCCCCTCCAACCCCATCCGAAGAAAGAAATCGAGATCAGGAATTTGCCGCAGATCCGAACACCAGCTGCCAGCCCTTTCGTATGCGCAGCGCCGAAAGAGCGCGCCAGGTCCTGGCAAACAATGAAGATTGGCGTAGAGAGCGCGGCGGGAATAGTCCGGCGCTCGAAGCGTCGACCGGAGGACCGAGTGCTCATCTATGATGTAGAAGTCGGGATAAACTAGAACGACTTCCGGACGGGCCATTAGCTCCTCGACGCATCGCCGGATAGCGGTAGGACGGAGACGGTCGTCGGCGCTGATATAGCCAAGCACTGCCCCTGTGCTCACTGCCCAACCGGCCGTCATAGCCACACTCTGACCAGCGTTGGCTTGCCGGTGCAGTTTGACTTTACCGCCGAAGCTGGCAGCAATCTCGCCAGTCCCATCGGTGGACCCATCATCCACCACAGTGATCTCCAAATCTTGATAGTCCTGAGCCAGCAGGCTTCCGATCGTCTCCCCTATATATTCGGCCGCGTTGAAGGCGGGCACCACCAAAGAAACCCGCGGCAGGCCAGCCAATTTCTTTCCTAAGGTGTTCATTGTCAGATGCTGCTCTTCGATGCTTCTCCCGTGAGGCTCGCCTATCGGGAAGGATCCCTAGTCCGCTGAGTCGCGACCATGCTGTTGAAGTGTGAAACTAAGCCATCCACGATCGAGGGCCATGTAAACTTTCCGCGAACGTAGGTCTGAAGAGCTTTCCCCTTGGCAGCCAGCGATTGCCGTTCTGCAAGCAGCGTCCTGAGGCCACTGCGTAGCCCCTCCACGGTCGCGGGAACAACAAGTCCGCCGCCGATCCTTTCAACATCGTCGAACCCGCACTGATCAGTCAGCAACACTGGCGTTCCAGCAACGCCAGCTTCCAAGGCGACAAGCGACATAGCCTCGGCTCGTGATGGGACGGCAAGAAACAGAGCTTGTTCATACGCGCTGCTCCGCTCTCGTTCCCCCAGATGACCCGTAAAGACCACGCGATGACCCAGTTGCCTTTTTGTGACGAACTTTTCCAAAATGGAGCGCATCCCGAAGTCAGGTCCTGCGACGACCAACTGCAGATCCGGGAATTCGCCGGCAACGTCAGCGAATGCTTCCACGAGTAGGTCGGGACCCTTGACCTCAGCAAGGCGTCCCACAAACAGGACGTAAGGCACATCCGATTCAATGTGATCAGAGATGATCTCGACGTGTTCCTCCACCCCATTGGGGACGACTACGACACGCCCTGCCGGAAGCCGAAACCGCTCTAGGATTTGACGTTGTTCAAGTGGAGTAACCCCGATCAGCAAGCTTGCATTGCGAATGACACGTTTGCCCAGAAGAAAATGGAAAAGACGCGCGCTCGGCCGCGGGCGATTGAGCCCCACGAACTCGCCAGCGGCGCTGAATGCGTAAGGTTTGCCCAGCCAAGACGCGAGCAACGCTGTGGCGACCGAAAGAAGATTCCAGTAGCCCAAGATGTGGATCACGTCAGCCCTGCGCACGCTTTGGGCAAGTCGGAACGGATTGATAAACGGCACCGTAAAGCGGAGGCGAAAGAAGCCCGTTGCGTACACATACACTCCGCACTGGCGTAGTTTCTGAGCCAGTTCGCCGTCCTCTATCGTCGCGATTTCACATTGATGGCCTTTCGACACCAGATGAGCCGCAAGGCGCCGTGTTCGTTCGGCAGTACCACCCCCCTTTTTGGCATCGAGAGATACAGTGGTCAGGAGGGTGTTCATTCACCGTACCTCCCGATCGTCGCGGCCAGCTGTACGGCGTATTTCTCCAGCCGATCGGGAAACGCCTCAGAAGGTAGCCCTAGTTCAGCGGCCCTTTCGTGAGAGAAACGCCGGTCGATGCTCTGGCTCGGCAATCCTCTTAAACGAAGCAAGAATTTTAGCAGCGACTTAGGTGCCGTGCCGCCAAGACCTTGTATGCTCCGACTGAACGCGGCAGCAAGGCGGTCCTGAACAAAGGCGAAATTGTTATTCGGGTCGTGGTCATCCGTCACAAGCACCAGTTGGGAGCCGAGAGGCTTGCGATGGAGCGCTAGGTGGACGAGTGACCCTACAGCAGCCTCAACGCTGACAAGATGCATTCGCCTAGCTCCGTACAGCGAACGACGGAGTGCGATCTTCCACGATGGCGCGTGCCTCATCTCCTCCGCCAAGCTGACGAGATTGCGGCCGCCTGGCCCAAACACAGCACCAAATCGCAACACGATCGTTTCGGGAAACGAACCTCTTATCAGCGATTCCACGGCAAGATGTTCGCGCTCGTAAGCTGCGACTGGCTGCGGCCGCGTGTCCTCGCGAACGTACCGTTCTTCAACGCCGGAATAGACGTCGATGCTGCTAGCGTGGATGCAGCGAGTGATTCCGGATTCCTGAAAACTAGGCCGCAGCTTTTCCACCACGCCCCGGTACCAACCGCTGCCGTCCGGTCGCAGCAAATTGATTAAGACGTCATGCCCGCGAAGAGCATCCAGCACTTGAGCTGGATCATTGAGATCGACGTTCTGGATCTCTGTCTCGCCTGAATTGAGCCATCGTGGATGCGACCTATGCAGGAGATAACGGCTCGGCCGAGCCGAGGCATTCGCCCAACCCCTGGCAAAGGCTTGGCCGACGAAACCAGTCCCTCCGAGCACGACAGTGCGTAGCTCTCGGAAATGCTCGTCTGGCATCGATGGGTTCTTTGGTTTAGCAGCGAGTGGCACTATGATGGGAAGATCAGCGAACCAAGCCGATTCGCGATCAATTCCTATAACACGAGGCTCATCCCTCGCGCAACGAAGAGCCGGCAGGTTAACTGGGGAATGTATAAATGGTAACTCACCTTTTTTTGGCGTATAGGCGCTATAACTGAGATGATCTCCACAGATTCCGAAGCCCGATCGAAGGGTTTTTTAGACCTCGCGCCATTTGTGGGGGCTGTGTTGGCCTTGCCGACCGGCGCAGCACTCCTGGTTGCCTACCCTGGTGCATCGCCTTTGGCTCTCCTGTGTTTTTACGCTTCCGGCTGCATTGCCGTAGCACTCTCGCTTGTATATCCGTCCTCCTTCTTCGTTTTCTTTTTATCCTCCTTCCTTTTCGTGGGGTTTATCGCCAAGGCGGTCGCTAACCTCGTGTTTGACGTGAAGCTGATCGAGCCGATCAGCGGATTCACATCGGAATGGGACCAAGCGCTGCTGTTCGCGGCAAGCGGTCTGTTCGGTGTTTGTTTGGCAAATATCGTCGCTGGATTTTACCCCTCCTTCCGCAACACTCTGAGGGCATCTGGCCCCCCACGTCTCGCCCACTTCGTTCTCGGGGCGCTTGCGCTTCTGACAATTGTCTCAGTCGCGCTGTATTGGGGCAATTACTCGTTTCATATTATTCGAATCGGGTTTCCACTTGGAGTTCCGATGGATGGCCGCATCTATGCAGTCGCGGCTTTTGTAATCTCATGGGGTGCCCTCTTGGGCGGGCTAACGGCTGTGCTCTGGCTGATAGAGCTTCGGGGATGGCCATATGCAGCGCTTATTTACATGGCTACGTTGCTAGGTGCGCTGGCTTCTCTTTCAATGGGAAGCCGAATCCAACTCCTTCTCTATGTCTTGGCAGCGTGTGCAGTTGTTATGCTGCGGCACAGGCAAGTGCAGAGCTGGATTGCTGTTACGATCGCGATGGGTCTAGCCGCCCTGGTTTTCGCGGGGTCGCTGGCAGTCGTTAGTTTCGAACGGGCATTCGACTTCTCATTAAACGCGCCTCCAATAGCCACGCCTTCGGTACAACACACCCCCCAGACTGCTTCCGATCCAATGCAACTGCCGGCCCCCGCCATGAACAACGAAGCTTCAAACAGTCCGGGCCAGTCCAAACCAGACACCAACTCGTCGGCGATCGCTGCTCCTCCATCAGCGACCATCACGTCGCCTGCCCCCGAAGCACCATCTTTAGCCGACAAGGTTGAAACAGTGACACGTGACCGTTTTGCTCTTGAAGGTCTGTTCCGCCAACTCCGAAACCTGGCAATCATGCGGTGGGTCGGAATGGAGGGCGTCATGACAGCGGCCGCAAACTCCAACCAGCTCAGCACCGATCTCTTTTTCAAGGTGCTGTCGGAAGATCCTGCAGAAGGCTCTCACGCGATCTACCAAAAAATGTCTGGTGATCGCTACGGCAACGTGGAGTACTACACCTTCCTAACTCTGCCAGGCCCCGTCGGCATAGCCAGCCTTTCCGGTTCCCTGCCGGTTGTAGCTGCCTTCATGTTTGCCCTGACTTTAGTGGGCCATTCAATAGAGTGGGTGGCATCGCGCGCAACCCAGAACATCGCCACCGCCGCGGTGGCGGGGGTCTCGTTAGCTTATCTCACAGTTCAAATGGGATTCCCGTGGACTTTGCTGATTTACGCTATCGAGCTGGTCCTTTCAGTCCTCTTCCTCGGCGCGATTTGGTGGTTAACGAAAGGGCTGACGGCAAGAGGCGTGCGGGCTGGGTAGGCGGCAAGCGGCATTTATTGCGCCGCTTCCTACTGCTTTCTCCAGGTCCGCCTATTCACGAAATCGGTATAGCTTAGGACAATTCGCACCACCTTCTCGGACACGTTGACCGGGCGATAGTCGCTTGGCAGATGAAGCAATCTGTCCACGCCGTGCGGTTGGCCTTCAAGAATTTTAAGGCCATCAAGCACGCGTTCGAGTTCTAGCCCCACCATCATCACCGAAGCTTCTTCGAACCCTTCGGGACGTTCATGGGTCTCGCGTAAATTTAAAGCAGGGAAGTTGAGGATCGCGCTCTCTTCCGTGATTGTCCCGCTGTCAGACAGCACCGCTCGGGCGGAACTCTGAAGTTTCACATAGTCGAGAAAGCCGAAAGGCTTCTCGAACTGCACATTCGGGTTGCTTTGGGCCGCGAGAGCATCCAAGCGCTTTCGGGGCCGGGGGGGGGTCGATACAATCACGGGCACCTCGTACCTTTCAGCGATCCCGTTGATGATATCGAGTAATTTTTTCAATCGGTCAGGCGCATCAACATTCTCTTCACGGTGTGCGCTGACGACAAAGAATTTCCCCTCGGAAAGCCCAAGGAGCTTCAGCACATCCGACGCATCGATTGCGCCGCGATAGTACTCAAGCACCTCGCGCATTGGGCTACCCGTCACTATTATCTGATCGGGTGGCAAGCCTTCCCGGAGCAGGTAGTCGCGAGCAATCTGGCTGTAAGCGAGGTTGATGTCGGACGTATGATCGACGATCCGGCGGTTTATCTCCTCCGGCACACGGAAATCGAAGCAGCGATTCCCAGCTTCCATGTGAAAGATAGGTATCTTGCGTCTCTTTGCTGGTATGGCCGCCAGGCAGCTATTCGTGTCTCCCAGAACCAACACCGCATCTGGGCGATGTGTTTCGAAAGCTCCGTCGGCCGATATGATCACCTGCCCAATTGTTTCGGCCGCAGATTTTCCCGCAGCATCGAGGAAAACGTCAGGCGAACGGATCCCAAGTTCCGAGAAGAAAATCTCGTTTAGCTCATAGTCGAAATTTTGCCCCGTGTGCACCAGGGTGTGCTCAAAGTTTTCATCGAACTTGGCGATGACCCGGGACAGCCGTATGATCTCAGGTCGGGTGCCGACGATTGTCATCACCTTAAGCACGGGCGGCCTCTTTGATCAGGTTAAGGCGCATCAGGAGCTCTTTGACTTCCGGGATGCCGAGTCGAACCGTGTTGTGAGACGTGTAGTCTTCGAGTTCTGAAACCTCCCGCTCCCCCTCTACAAAATACTTGTCATAGTTTAGATCCCTAGAGTCCGCCGGAATTCGATAGTAATTTCCGAGGTCCTCGGCGCGAACCATTTCCTCGCGAGATACCAATGATTCAAACAGCTTTTCGCCGTGCCGGGTACCAATAATTTTGATTGGGTTGTGACGGCCGAGCAGCTCACGCATCGCTTCTGCCAAAACTCCAACCGTCGATGCCGGCGCCTTTTGAACGAAAATATCGCCCGGTTGCGCGTGCTCGAATGCATACAGGACCAAATCCACGGATTCATCTAGGGACATGAGGAACCGCGTCATGTTGGGGTCGGTCACCGTCAACGGCTGGCCATGCAAAAGCTGATCGAGAAAGAGCGGGATCACCGAGCCCCGTGAAGCCATGACGTTGCCATAACGAGTCGCGCAGACCACTGTCTTCACGGACTCGCTTAGGCGTGATTTGGCGATCATCACCTTTTCCATAAGTGCTTTGGACATGCCCATCGCGTTTACTGGGTACACCGCCTTGTCCGTGCTAAGAACGACGCACCGCTGAACACCGTGGCTGATCGCTGCACGCAGCACATTTTCCGCCCCAAGCACGTTAGTCTTAATCGCTTCCATGGGATAAAATTCGCAAGACGGAACTTGCTTTAACGCTGCGGCATGGAAAATGTAGTGGGATCCGCGAACAGCATCATCAACTGCGCGATAATCCCGAACGTCGCCAATATAAAACTTTAGGCGGTCATCCCGCAAAAGAATGCGCATATCCTCTTGCTTCTTCTCGTCACGACTGAAAATCCTGATTTCTGCAAAATCGCTCTGCAATAGCCTGGAGAGAACAGCATTCCCGAACGACCCAGTGCCTCCCGTTATGAGAAGCGTTTTATTGGAAAACATTGGTTTGACTCTTTAATTAGCCGAAATCACGCATTGCACGAACGAGATCAGGCCACTTCGGTGGGTCGTAGCCGGTAGCTTGGCGAAAGCGCGACGAATCCAGTGATCGATCGATAGTCAGTTCGTGGTCGGGCTCAATCCGAATCTCTTTCCTGTAGCTTTCCGCGACCATCGTGAGGAGATCGTATTTGCTGATTGGCTCGGCCGACACGTGATAGAGCCCCCTGAGGGAAGGGTTTGGAAGTACGAAGTCGCGAATGACCCGGGCTAGCTCGGCCGTAGGCAAACCGGAAAAGATTGCCCGCTTGAAGCCCTTGACACTCCCGTTTTGACGCAAAAACCAGTCGATCAAGCTATGGGAGCTGTTCAACTCCCGACCGATGATCGAAGTGCGCAAGGTTATCGCGTTCTCGTAGTCGACCTCACCAAGCAACTTGCTCCTTCCGTAGAGATCATGTGCATTGGGGCGAGCGATCTCATTGTAATTGCCTTGCGCGCCATCGAAGACGCAGTCGGTGCTTATGTGAATGAGTCGGGCGTTCGCGATGCGGCAGAGACGTGCTAGTCTATGCGGCAATATCGAGTTGATGGGGATTGCGGCAAGGGGATCGTTTGCTGACGAAAGTTGTTTGACGACGCCTATGCAATTTATGACGACATCGGGCGCCACCTCAGCAAAAAGTTTGGCGAGTGCGTCGGCGTTCTCCGCGTCGGTTAGACTGATCAAATTTCCGCGCACTTGCTCCGAAAATAGCTGGTGATGTGATGACGAACGGGTTGAACCGAAAGTGAGGTATTGAGGGCTGCCCGAGAACACTCTGAAAACCGCGTTGCCCAGCATGCCGGTGGCGCCGAGCACTAGCAGGTTGTTCCGAGTGTGACTTTTCATTGTTCAATCTTCCTACGTCACCGGCGGGTACGCCCGTGCCTGGCAAGGGCGTTTCGAAAATGGTTGATAAGTTCCCGTGCCAAGGGCGCGGGCGCGAAATGCGAATTGAAGTACTCTCGCCCCGCCTTCCCCATGCGATCCCTCGACTCTTGAGACATGTTCTTTAGGCCCGTTATGGCGTCGGCCAGACGCACTGGATCTTCTGCGGGAGTCGTTATCCCAGCGCTGGCTTCTCGAATAATATCTGCAGCTTCGCCATCTATACAGGCGATGATCGGGCGCCCCGCCGCAAGATAACTGGGAATTTTGCTTGGAATGGTTAGGCTGAGGGCGGACGACCGTTTCAGGGTCACGAGGAGTGCCGATGATTGTTCGAAGATTTTCGGCATTACCTCAGGTGGAAATCGCCCGGCTAACATCACATTCGTCAACCGCCGGCGCTCGATTTGTTGTCGAAGCCACTCGGATCGGCTGCCGCTGCCCACAAGGATGATTCGTATCTCGGAATCGTGGATGAAGCTTGCTGCGTCTAACACGGTTTCCAAGGCTTGAGCTGTTCCCAAGTTGCCGGCGAACACGACGTTGAAGCCCGCAGGGAGTTTTAGTGACGAACTCTCGTGGGAAACGTTTTCGCCGAGCAACATGTCACCCGGGTTTGGATGATAGGCGATCGGCACACTGTCACCAACGACTAGTCTAATTTGTTCGATAAAGCCGCGAGACTGCGTCAACAGAAGGTCGGCTCGCCTGTAAATGAAAAGTGTCAGCCGTCCGACCGCTGCCAGCGCCCATCCGTTCTTGATGAATCCCGTCTCCTCGAGACTCTCTGGCCACAAATCTTGCACCCAAATGACATGAGCGGCGCCTTTGATGTGCCGGAAAACGGCGCCCACTAGGCCCTGCAGTATGGGTGAGATCGCGTACACAAAAACGACATCATATCGCTTCGACCTTGTTAGGTATGGGCCAAGCATTCCTCCCAGGACAACGAAGGAAAAGTAATTGAAGATTCGCCGGGTTCCTCCGCCGCCACCACGAGGCACCACCGGCACCCGATGAATCGCATACCCTGAAGGATGCCATTCGGTTCCAAAGTTGAAAGCGCTGTATCCGCCGAAAACCTTGCCGGCCGGGTAGTTTGGCTGACCAGATAGGACCTCGACATCGCAACCTTCTAGCCGCAGCGACTCAACAACCTCGTTAATTCTGAAGCTCTCGGGCCAAAAGTGCTGACTGATTACGAGCACCCGCAATCTCTCACCGGCTAAGTCACCGTCTTCCAGGCTGTCCTCCGGTGCCGGGCTAATGAGATTCATTGCTGTAGAGCGCGCGCTCTGCCCATAGTCGTGAGAATATCGGCCCCCAGCATAAACTCAGGCACCGTCGACTGGAGAAGCCTTAGCGCGCCTTCGACATCCTGCGCATCAATCATGCGCTGCATCTCATCAAAGATGCGCACGATTACGGCGCGCTTAATTGATCGTGCTGACGCGGCCAGCACCCCCGGCGATGTGGTGCCGCTCAGCGGCTCGTTCAGATCGAACAGCTCCTCGTAGAGCTTCTCTCCGGGACGCAACCCAGTGTACACGATCTGAATGTCCTTATCGGGCCGTCGTCCTGAGAGCCGGATAAGATTGCGCGCGAGGTCGACGATCTTAACGGGGGAACCCATGTCCAGAACAAAAATTCGGCCCCGCTCTTTGGCCTCGTCCGCATCATGAGCCGCTGCCTGCAGGACCAAAAGGCACGCTTCAGGGATGGTCATGAAGAAGCGAACTATGTCCGGATGAGTTACCGTCACGGGGCCTCCGGTTTTTATCTGCTGCTCGAAAAGAGGAACTACTGAGCCGGCCGATCCCAAGACGTTTCCAAACCGGACCGTCGTAAATCGCGTGGTGCACGTAGTCTGGTCGATGTCCATCGCCTGGCAATACATCTCCGCCATGCGTTTCGTGGCTCCCATAACGTTTGCCGGGTTAACGGCTTTGTCTGTCGACACCATGATCATCTTCGAGACCCTAGAGCGGAGCGCCGCGTCGGCTACATTCCGGGTGCCAATCACATTGGTGAAAATGCCTTCGATTGGTTGAGCCTCAACCATAGGAACGTGCTTCAGAGCAGCTGCGTGGAAGATCAGATTCGGCGCATAGGTTTCCACCACGTTGCTAATCGCGTCCCTCTCACGGACGTTGCAAAGCACGGCATGGATGGATGCGCCTGGGCGCACCTGGGTCATCTCGGACTTGATGCAGTAGAGCGCGTATTCGTTGGCGTCCACCAGAACGAGGTTCATCGGGTTCAATTCGGCAACCTGCCTCGCCAACTCTGACCCTATTGAACCGCCGGCTCCAGTGATCATCACATTTCTGCCGACAACCATCGAGGCAATTCTGCCCCTGTCTAATCTCACGGGCGCACGCTGGAGAAGATCCTCCAGTTTTATGGGTCTAAGTTCGATCTTCGCATCAATGCCTTTCATATCGAGAAGATTTGGGATCGTCGCCAACTCAACCTTGTGCTGCGCCGCCACGTCCACCAGTTCTTCCAGACTAGCGTATCGTTGGTACTCCTCACGTGACCGAGTCAGGATTATCGCGTCGGCTCGGCGCCCCCGCGCCTCGAACCGGTCCAATATTTGAGGGAGTTTGTCTAGCGAACCTATTACCGGAACGCCCCGGATGGCTCTTCCTGTTCGACGGCCGCGCTCGTCAACAACTGCAAGCACCTCGACAGCTGCGCCTTCTCTCTCTTTGGTCGTCCTTATGAATGCCTCCGCATTGTCGGTCGCTCCGATTAAGAGGACTTTTTTGCCACCGCCTTGGGCTGCCTTGCCTCTGCTAACATCATGTCTATTTCGATATGCCCGATATGCGGCGCGAGGCCCGGCCAAAAGCACGATGGTGAAAGCCCATGCGATGATGATCGAGGAACGCGGAATTGAGTTCAGCCGTGCAACCAGGAATTCGGCAACCGTAAAAATCGCGAGAGATGCGGTCGCTACGCCCGCAATCGCTAAAAAATCAGATAACGACGCATAGCGCCAGATGCCGCGATTTAGTCCAAGGAAGAAGCCCGTAATGCTCACGATGAATCCGAAGAGCGTTGAGGCAGCGAGGTACATCCACAAGTTCTGTGAAAGGCCTCCCATGTCCAACCGCAATGCGAACGACAGGAGCAGTGCGATTGCCCCCATTAAGCCATCGTGGACGAGAGCCAAGCCTCGCAATGTTATCACGCGAGAAATGACTTGGGCAGTGTTACGGCGGATGCCGGTACGAGGGACTGCGGGATGTTCTGGTTCGATGGATGGCACTTAAACCTCGAACGTTTGACGATTCTGCTCCTCGGGCAGTGAGGCTGGCGAGGTTGAGGTCTTCTCCCGCAAGCTGTTCGGTAGCATTGGCTCTCGCGTGTACCTCACACTCGGGAGCGCCAGCAGCTTGCAGATCAGTTCCATTTCGAACCAAATTGTCCTGATGCTGTCGAATAGCACACCGAAGTCTGTACCGCAGATGCCTGCATTGTCCAATATTTCTTTCCGCGAGCGCGCTGAAACACCAATGCCAGCGGTGAGCAGCCATTTTGAACGATAGAGTTGAGTGGATTTGGAGCATCTTGACGGCCAAGCTCACCGCAAGTTCGGCAAACGACCTTCGATCTCTACCAGGGGCAGTTGTCGGGTCATGACCTGTGCGGCAGGGATACCGGGGCTGGCGATGGAAGCGCCTCCGGCCGCGACTAGCCCGCATCCAAGCTTCCATCGCGGATTATAGGGCGCAGCATCCTGTCCATTGACGCGTCTCGCCCCAACGGCGGATAGGTTGGTTGCGCTGAATTGGCCCCTGTAAGCGCTCGTCTGGACTCTAGGCAGAAACAATCGCATCCTACCTCGGGGAGCGAGGGGCGTGAACAAATACCGATACGGCAATCGTTCTAACCAATGGCGCAAGCGCACCGGTGCCGGGCACCCGCGCGCACGCAGATGGGCGAGCGTGCCGCTTCGGCTGATCTTTGTCGCGGTGGCAGCGGCCAGTGCATTGGCCGCGCAGACGGCCATGAAGCACAGCTTGCCCGAGCTCAACCTACCGAACCTGACGAGGCACGCATGATGGAACATAAGCTTCCTCAGGTGCTTTCCATGAGGGCCGGCAAACTGACTTAGTTTGCGTGAAGTCGCAGGTGTCGCCGAGCACTTACTGGCAGCAGGGGCATCAGGCTGCGGGAGATGTCCGGCGGTGCTTTACACGCACCGCTGGTAGCGCTACCAGTTCAGATGGAGGACGCGGCAAGACTGGAAGCTGCGTAGTAAAGTGGACGTCTTCCTTGCAGGGCGTCGCATCGCTCGGGAGGAAATCGATGGCATCCGTTGCGATCCGCGATGTCTACAAATCCTTCGGCGCCGCCGAGATTCTGCATGGCGTCGGCATCGACATAGAAGACGGCGAGTTCGTCACGCTGGTCGGCCCGTCGGGCTGTGGGAAGTCGACGCTGTTGCGCATGATTGCGGGCCTCGAAGGCATCACGCGCGGCGAGATCGCCATTGGTGGGCGCATTGTCAATACGGTCGCGCCGAAAGAGCGCGACATTGCCATGGTGTTCCAGAATTACGCGCTTTATCCGCATATGACGGTGCGCGAGAACATGGCGTTCTCCCTGATGTTGAAGCGTGTCTCGAAGCAGGAGAGCGATGCCAAGGTCGAGCGCGCCGCGGAGATTCTCAACCTCACGCCGCTGCTGTCGCGCTATCCCCGGCAGCTTTCGGGCGGGCAGCGGCAGCGCGTGGCCATGGGCCGGGCGATCGTGCGCGACCCGCAGGTGTTTTTGTTTGACGAGCCGCTTTCCAATCTCGATGCCAAGCTGCGCGTTCAGATGCGTGCAGAAATCAAGGAACTGCACCAGCGCCTGAAGACCACCACCGTCTATGTAACTCACGACCAGATCGAGGCGATGACGATGGCCGACAAGATCGTTGTCATGCATGACGGCAATGTGGAGCAGATCGGGCGCCCGCTCGACCTTTATGATCGTCCCGACAATCTTTTCGTAGCGATGTTCATCGGCTCGCCAGCCATGAACATGCTGACAGGGCGCATTGGCGCCGGCGGCTTCGAAGGCAGCGGCGGCATCGCCATGAGTTTGCCGCAGGCGCCAAAAGGGCTGAATAACGGTCCGGTGGTGCTTGGCATCCGGCCAGAGCATCTGCGCCTTTCCGACCAGGGCTTCCCCGTCACCATTTCGGTCGTCGAACCGACCGGGTCGGAGTTGCAGATCATCGGCCGCGCGCCTGGCGGTGAAGAGATCGTCGCGAATTTCCGGGAGCGCCACCCGTTCCAGCCGGGCGACACCGTCAAGCTTGCCGCCGAGCCAAGCCTGATCCATCTCTTTGACGCAGAGACAGGCCGCCGGCTTTGAACATGCCGAGCTCAGCCAATCAAAACAGGAGGAAATGGCAATGAGATTCACCAGACGCGACGTGATACGAACCGGCGCCGGTGCGGCGGCTGCCGGAGCAATCGGCAACCGCCTGCTTGGCACGCCAGCCTTTGCCCAGGATGCGCCGAAATACACACCCGAAAAAGGCGCCAAGCTCAGGCTCCTTCGCTGGTCGCCCTTTGTCCAGGGCGATGAGACCGCCTGGCTGGCGCTGACGAAGAAATTCACCGATGCCACCGGTGTCGAGGTGCGCGTCGACAAGGAGAGCTGGGAGGACATTCGTCCCAAGGCGGCGGTCGCGGCCAATGTCGGCTCGGGCCCCGACCTGATGTTCGTCTGGTTCGACGATCCCTTCCAATATCCCGACAAGCTCCTCGATGTGACGGACCTCGGAGATTATCTGGGCAAGAAGTATGGCGGCTGGCACGAGGGCCCGAAGACCTATGCCACCAAGGACGGCAAGTTCATCGGCTTGCCGCTGGCCACCATAGGCAACGCCATCGTCTACCGCGAGAGCTGGGTCAAGGAGGCCGGTTTCTCCGAGTTCCCGAAAGACACCGACAGCTTCCTCGATTTGTGCAAGGCCGTGCAGGCCAAAGGCCACCCAGCCGGCTTCACCCATGGCCACGGCGTCGGTGACGGCAACAACTACGCTCATTGGCTGTTGTGGAGCCATGGTGGCAAGATGGTCGACGAGAACAGCAAGGTGGTGATCAACAGTCCCGAGACGATGAAGGCGATCGAATATGCTCAGGCGCTCTACAAGACCTTCATCCCCGGCACCGAAAGCTGGCTCGACGTGAACAACAACCGCGCCTTCCTGGCCGGCGAGTTGTCCGTCATCGCCAACGGTATCTCTGCCTATGAAACCGCCAGGATCAACAAGGACAAGGATCCCAAGCTGGCTGAAATGGCCAAGGACATCCGCACCGCTAGCCTGCCGATCGGTCCGATCGGCAAGGCGGTGGAGCTTTATCAGGTGACCTCGGCGGTGATCTTCAACTACACGCCCTATCCGAACGCGGCCAAGGCCTATCTGCAGTTCATGTTCGAGGAACCGCAGATGTCGGAATGGGTCAAGGGCTCTTCCGGCTATTGCTGCCAGACGTTGAAGGCCTACGACGACAATCCGATCTGGAAGGCCGACCCAAACTATGCGCCCTATGCCAAAGCGTCAGCAACGCTGCGCAACAACGGCTACGCAGGGCCACTCGGCTACGCGTCCGCCGCGACGATGGCCGACTACGTGCTGGTCGACATGTTCGCCAAGGCGGTGACTGGTCGGGCGACGCCGCAGGAGGCAATGGAAGAGGCCGAGAAGCGCGCCAACCGGTATTACCGGGTGTAGTTTGGACCACTTTTTCCGTTCGCGGGAGAAGACGCTTGTGATTTTTCGGGTCGGCCCCGGCATGCGTCGCGACGTGCGCCGAAATGCAGGCGCCCATAAGGAGAGAGCGCGGACCAAGGGGTCCGCGCACCAGCAGTCGACGAAAGCGAAAGGACTGCTGCCGCTCGATACTCGCCACAGGAGCCTTTCATGGCCGTGACAACCGCCGACGTCCAACCCCGCCCCTCCTTCTTGTCGCGAGTTGCGGAAAGCCGTGGCCTGCTCAGCTTTGGCTTTATGCTGCCGACAGTGGTGCTGCTGCTGGTCTTTCTGACCTATCCGCTGGGGCTCGGCGTCTGGCTCGGCTTTACGGATGCCCGCATCGGCAGGCCGGGCGTCTTCATCGGCCTGGAGAACTACGAATATCTCTGGGATGACAGCGTGTTCTGGCTGTCCGTGTTCAACACGCTTCTCTACACGGTCAGCGCGTCGATCCTGAAGTTCGCCCTCGGCCTGTGGTTGGCGTTGCTGCTCAATGAGAACCTACCGTTCAAATCCTTTTTCCGCGCCGTGGTGCTTCTTCCTTGGGTGGTGCCAACGGTGCTGTCGGCGATTGCTTTCTGGTGGATCTACGATTCGCAGTTCTCGATCCTCTCCTGGGCCCTCATGCAGATGGGCCTCATCGATCACAACATCAACTTCCTTGGCGATCCGCAAAACGCGCGCGCTTCGGTGATCGCCGCCAATGTCTGGCGTGGCATTCCCTTCGTCGCCATAACGCTGCTTGCCGGCCTGCAGACGATCCCGCAATCGCTTTACGAAGCCGCCACGCTGGACGGCGCGGGTCGCTGGCAGCTGTTTCGCTATGTCACCTTGCCGCTGCTGACGCCGATCATCGCCATCACCATGACTTTTTCGGTTCTGTTCACCTTCACCGATTTCCAGCTCATCTATGTGCTGACGCGCGGCGGCCCGGTGAATGCCACACATCTAATGGCGACGCTTTCATTCCAACGCGGCATTTCGGGCGGGCAACTCGGTGAAGGCGCAGCGATCGCGGTGGCGATGATCCCGTTCCTGCTAGGCGCGATCCTGTTCAGCTATTTCGGCCTGCAGCGGCGCAGATGGCAGCAAGGCGGCGGAGATTGAGATGGCGCTGATCGACCGCAAACCGAGTCCCGCCAGCGGCGACGACGGTGGCATGACCTACCTGCAAAGCATGCCGCGGCGCGTGGTGACCGTCTACCTTCCATTGGCGATCTTCGTTATCGTGCTGCTCTTCCCCTTCTACTGGATGACGATCACCGCAATCAAACCCAACGCGGAAATGACCAGCTACGATACATCGAGCCCGTTCTGGGTGGTTCACCCGACCTTGCAGAACATCCGCTACCTGCTGTTCGAGACCTCCTATCCGGGCTGGCTGCTCAACACCACCATCATCTCGGTCGCCGCTACCGTGCTTTCGCTCATCGCCGCGGTGTTGGCTGCGTATGCGATCGAGCGACTGCGCTTTTCCGGCTCGCGCCAGGTCGGGCTGGCCGTGTTCCTCGCCTATCTCGTCCCGCCATCCATTCTGTTCATTCCGCTGTCGGTGATGGTGTTTAATCTCGGGCTTTATGACACACCCTTCGCCCTGATCCTGACTTATCCGACTTTCCTGGTGCCCTTCTGCACCTGGTTGCTGATGGGCTATTTCCGCTCCATTCCCTTCGAACTGGAGGAGTGCGCCCTCATCGATGGCGCCAGCCGCTGGCAAGTGCTGACCAAGATCGTGCTGCCGCTGTCGGTGCCAGGGCTGATCTCGGCGGGTATCTTCGCCTTCACGCTGTCGTGGAATGAGTTCATCTATGCCCTCACCTTCATCCAGTCGTCCGAGAACAAAACCGTGCCTGTGGGCGTGCTGACCGAGCTCGTCCGCTCCGACGTCTACGAATGGGGTTCGCTGATGGCCGGCGCTCTGATCGGCTCGCTGCCGGTGGTGATCCTTTATTCCTTCTTCGTAGAGCATTATGTGTCGTCAATGACCGGCGCGGTCAAAGAGTAGCCCAGCGCTACGGCACGGCCGGACTGTCGCTGGGACAACGGATCACCAGATCAAGCGCGAAGTGATGCTGTTCATGGACAAAGCCAATCGCAGCCCCGACAAAGAGAAAGGTCGCACTGGCGACAAATGCGTTATCCCTTCAATCTCGGACAAAGCGCTACCGGTCTGGGTTCGGAAGTCCTCCATTACCGACCTCAAGGGCCAGATCACCAGAGATGCAAACTCGATGACAAGCACCTTTGTCGTTGACGTTCACGTTCAGTATTTGGCTGGCGAGCCGAAAGGCTACATCGTTACGGAAGTTCACGACGCCATTCCTGGCGTTCCTGCCGAATAACCGCCCCGTCCCTTCGTATCAAACCGTACGTTGAATCCCTTTGATGCTCGCTTCCGAAAGGCGCAAATTACAACCTTAGCTATTGGGGAGGTAGCTGTGGTTGATAGCCATACCGAGACGGCGCAGGCAGCTATTGAATCCAGCTGCGGCCCACGCGTGTCTACATGGCTGGCGACTTGCCCCGGCAGCCAGCACTTAGCTCAGACGATCCGGCAGGGCGATCGGGGCGAGGCCTAGCGGTTCATACTGGGCTAGGCTTTGCAGAGCGGTGGCGTCCGTCAATTCGATGCGACGTGCGTCGGTCGTAATCAGTCGTTGCACGCGCAACTGCTGCATGACGCGATTGAGATGCGGCACACTCAGCCCGAGGGCGTCGGCCATGATCTCCTGCGAGAACGGGAGATCAAAGCGTGTTTCGGTGGCGCGTCCGACCTGCGAAAGGCGCTCATGAAGTTCGAGCAGGAGGTGGGCCAAGCGCTCTATCGGCCTGCGCCGGCCAATGTTGACGATATGCTCGGCATAGCCTGCTGCTTCCTGCGCGGCAAGCCAACTCAGAACAAGTCCGAATTGCGGTTGCTCGTAGCACAGGAGGATATAGGATTCGAGCGAACAGACCGTGCAGGTCATTTCGGTGAGCGCCACGACGGTATAGGTGGATCGATCGAAAAAGCTGACCGGAAATCCGATGACGTCACCCGGGAGGATGAGCTTGAGGATTTGACGCCTTCCGCTTCGCAGCACCCTGTAGCGAATTGCATATCCGTCTTTGACAAAGCACAAGCTGCGGAAGGGCGAGCCGTGGATGACGAGTTCCTCTCGCTTCCCGACGGTAACGTCTCGCTCGAAGAGGGCTTCAAGACTGGCGAGGTCAGCTGCCCGAAGTTTCATGGCCTGCGTCAGTCTGGCCATCACTGCGTGACCGTTTAGGGGCATTCCACGTCCGCGCGGTGAGAGTTCCATCTGCCGAAGCAATTTGCGGTGGCTTGTTAATCTAGATCATTAATCCAAATCATCCAACCAAAGTTGCATTGACCGAACCTCTCGTGCGGTTGCGAATGCCAATGCGATCCGATTTCTGCCCGAGCCCGGGCAGCAACGAGTGCTCCAGAAGCGCTTGGCCAAGGGAGGAACATGCAATGCAATTCAATGACCATAAATCGGCCGGCCTGTCCCGGCGCACCATGCTGCAGGCCGGCGCCGGCGTTGCCGGCAGCATTATACTGCCAGCTTCATTTCTACGCCCGGCCTTTGCCGCCGACGACAAGCCCGCGCTCGGCACTTGGCCGGTAGGTTCGCAGGGCGACACCGTCTATATCGGCGCTTCTATCCCGCGCACGGGCGCCTATGCGGTACAGGGCGAGGATGAACTCAAGGGCATGCAGCTGGCGATCGAGCACATCAACGAAGGCAACGATCTGCTCAAACAGATCGCGCCTAAGATCGAGAAAGGGGTACTGGGCAAGAAGGTGGAACTGGTCGTCGCCGACTCAGCCGCCAAACCGAACAACGCCGTGCAGGAACAGCAGACTTTCATCAACGACAAGAAGATCGTCGCCATGACGGGCTCCACGTCCTCGGCGGTGGCCGTCGCACTCAACAAATTCGCCCAGCGCGAAAAGATCCTGTACCTCGTGGCCATCTCCGGCTCGAATGACACCACTGGCAAGGACTGCGCGCGTTACTCCTTCCGCCAGTGCGTCTATGGCGAGACGTGCGCGAACGCCATCGGTCCGGTGCTGCTGAAGAATTTCGGAAAGGGCAAGAAGGCCGCGTTCATGACGCCCGACTACACCTACGGCCACACCGTCACCAAATCCGTCAACGACTATCTGACATCGCAGGGCGGCTGGCAGATGGTGACGAACCAGGTGTCGCCGCTCGGAACCCAGGACTTCAGCCAGTATCTTACCAACATTGCCAATTCCGGCGCCGAGTTCATCGTCAACGTCAACTGGGGCCGCGACGCCGTGCTGTCGGTCCAACAGGCCAAGCAGTTCGGCCTGACGCCGAACATGAAGATGGTGATTCCGTACCAAATCCCATTCCTGGCCAAGGAAGTCGGGGCGGAGCTGACTGAAGGCGTGTTTGCGGCCACCGATTTCTGGTGGACGATGGAAGACCAGTACCCCTTGGCCAAGGCTTTCGTCGATGCTTTCCAGAAGAAGTACAATTACCGGCCCGAATGGGGCGCCGAGAACGGCTACATGCAATTCGCTATCTGGGCACGCATGGTCTCGGAAGCAGGAACTTTCTATCCACCGGACGTGATCAAGCAGTACGAGAAGGGCGAGACCTTCCCATCGATGGTCGGCGACGTGAAGTTCCGCGCAGAGGATCACCAGCTCATTCGTCCCGTCGTCATCGTTCGCGGCAAGGCCGCCAAGGACATGAAGAATGAGGAGGATTTCTGGCACGTCGTCGAGATCGTGCCCGGCGAAGGTCTGATGCAGAAGCCCGATGCCTTCGGCTGTCAACTCGGGGACTACACCTGAGGTAGCCTGACGGCTCTTGCGAGCACGAAGCACGGAGAAGGCTGGGCGAGTCGCATCCCTGCAGCAGCGCTAGTGCAAGCCCGCGATCTATTCGTGAAATCCGGACGAACAACGTCTAGGTTGTCAATTGCTCGTCCTGGCAACGACGGCACGGACTATTCCTTAACCTCAGACGGCGGGCGGCAGCGTGATCAACTGGGCCAATTTCATATCGCAATGCTTCAATGGATTGGTGTTGGGAGCGCTCCTGGCCCTTATTTCCTCCGGCCTCACCATTATCTACGGGACGCTCGGCGTGCTCAACTTGGCACATGGCGCGATGTTCATGCTGGGCGGTTATGCCGGTTACGTCGCTTACGATTATACCGGCTCCTATGTCGTCGCGGTGGTCGCCGGTTCGCTTTTTGTCATGCTGGTCGGCCTCCTTATGGAGAAACTCATCATCAGGCATTTCTATTCCCGACCCTATGAGGATCAGCTACTGGTGACCTTCGGCCTGGGCATCGTCTTCGTCGAGGCGGTGCGCTTCTTCTTCGGCGGCCTGTCCAAGTCCGTGCCTCCGCCTGGACCGCTGGTCGGCATCACGCCACTCGGTTTCATGATGTATCCGACATATCGCCTGGCCTTGCTGGCTATCGTCACCGTTGCGCTGCTCGCGCTCTACTTCGTGCTCTACCGCACCCGCATCGGCATGATCGTGCGCGCCGGTATTGAGGACGCTGTAATGGTCAGCTCGCTTGGGATCGACGTCTACAAGATCTTCACGCTGGTGTTCGGCATCGGGGCGATGGCGGCCGGTTTTGCCGGCATTGTAAACGCGCCAGTGGTGTCGATCGCGCCGGACGTCGGGGAGTCGATCCTGGTGCAGACCTTCGTTGTCGTCGTCATCGGCGGCGTAGGGTCGTTCCCAGGCGCCGTGGTTGGCGGCCTGATCGCCGGCGAGATCATCTCCATCACCTCAATGTTCAACCCGGGATACGCCTATGTCATGCTTTTTGTGGCAATGACTCTCGTCCTGGTGCTGCGCCCGTATGGGCTGTTCGGCACGGCGGGCCGTGAGTGACCGGTGTGCCTATGAACAGCAAGAATCCGTTTCTGGTCGAGGTGCTGACGGCGATGGCGCTGGTCGTTGCTCCCTTCGTCCTGCCGCATCTCGGCTTTGCGCCGGCGACCATCAACCGCATTCTGATCTGGGGCTTGTTCGGATTGGGGTTCGACATTCTCTTCGGTTACACCGGGCTCCTTTCTTTCGGCCAGTCCGCTTTTTTCGGCACAGGGGGCATGTTCGCGGCCTACCTGATGACCGGGATGGACTTTCCCCACGTGCTGGCGTCCGTCTGCATCGGTGCCACCGTGGCGGGCGTCGTCGGTTACCTGGTCGGACTGGTCGCGCTGAAGCGAACAGGCATCTATTTCGCGATGATCACGGTGGCGATTTCGGAGGTGTTCTTCTTCGTGGAATTCAATCCGCTGTCGGCCTACACCGGCGGCGAAAATGGCCTGCCCGGCGTGCCGACCCCGAGTTTCAACCTTGGCTTCACCACACTCGAATTCAATACCGATTGGACGATGTATATCTTTCTGGCCATCTGGTATTTCGTTGGCCTGATGATCGCGTTGCGCATCGTGCGCTCGCCCGTCGGGGCGATCCTCTCGGCGATCCGCGACAACCCGCTACGCGCCGCGGCGCTGGGCCACGACATCCACAGCTACAAACATGCCGCTTTCGTAATCGCCGCGGTCTATGCCGGCTTCGCCGGCGGTTTGCTCGGCGTCATGCAAGGCTTCATGCCGCCCGAAGCCTTCATGTTCGACACCTCCGGCCAGCTCGTCATGCAGACCGCAATAGGCGGCGCTGGAACCCTGTTCGGCCCGTTGGTCGGTGCCACGGTGTGGCTCTTTCTGAGCGACTATTTCCAGAACACGCTACATCTTGGCGCGATCTGGAAGCTGGTGCTTGGCATCGTGTTCGTGCTGCTCGTCTGCTTTCTCAGGCGAGGCATCGTTGGCGCTATCATCGACGTCTATGAATTGGGCACAGGGGGGAAAAAAGCCGTGCGGCCGGCTCAGGTGTCAGGCGCAGTCCCCGCGGGCAACCACTCTACCTCCACCTCCCCCGCGGAGCTGATGCCGACAATACACCGCCCCACAGACTCCGCGGCCGGACCGGTCCTTCGGGCCATTGGTTTGAGTAAGCGCTACGGCGGGTTGTTGGCCAACAGCGACATCAATTTCAGCGTTGAGCAAGGTGAGGTGCGGGGCATCATCGGGCCAAATGGAGCCGGCAAGAGCACTTTCTTCAAGATGCTCACCAGAGAGGTGGCGCCGACATCTGGCAGGATCCTGTTCCAGGGCCGTGACATCACCGCTTTGGGCGTAGCGGATGTGTGCCAGCTCGGGCTGGCGAAGAGCTACCAGATCAACCAGCTCTTTGATCGGCTGACGGTTAGGGATAACCTTAGGATCGCCGCCTTGGGCGAGCTTCGCGGCAGATTCAGGCTCGACCTGTTCCGTAACATCGACAAAATCCCAGGTCTCCAAGTGCAGGTCGATCGTACGCTGGCGCTGGTCAGCCTCACGCAGCGGGCCGAGACCCCAGTGTCCGAACTTGCCTATGGCGAGAAACGCCGGCTCGAGATTGGCTTGGCGCTGGCAACCTCGCCCAGCCTGCTGCTGCTGGACGAGCCACTTGCCGGGATGAGCCCACGAGAGCGCATTGAGACGGTTGCGCTGCTGAAGTCGATCGGGCGCGGCCGCACGATGATCATCATCGACCACGACATGGATTCGCTGTTCGAACTGGTCGAAAGGGTGACCGTGCTGCAGGAGGGCCGCGTCCTCGTGGAAGGGACGCCAGAGGAGATCAAGGCCAATGCAAAGGTGCAGGAAGCGTATCTCGGCGGGATCCACGAGGAGGTAGCATGAGCCTGCTCGAGGTCGCCGGGCTGAACAGCTACTACGGCGACAGCCACATTCTATTCGACGTGTCGTTGCGTGTTGAAAAGCACGAGGTGATCGCGCTTCTTGGCAGGAACGGCGCCGGCAAGTCGACGACGCTCAAGAGCCTGATGGGTGTTGTGAGCCCGCGTACGGGCAGTATAAAGCTCGATGGTGAGGAACTGGCCGGCAAGAAGGCACACAGCATAGCTCGACGCGGAATGCAGCTGGTCCACGAGGATCGCCGGATCTTCGGCAGCTTGACCGTTGAAGACAACATCATCCTGGCTGGATTGACCGCCGACAACAGATGGCCGCTCGAGCGCATCTACGAGATGTTCCCACGGCTGAAAGAGCGCCGCGGCAGCCGGGGTACCGATCTTTCGGGCGGCGAACAGCAGATGCTGGCGATCGCCCGCGCTCTTGTTCGCGACCCGAAAATCGTCCTGCTCGACGAGCCATTCGAGGGCCTTGCACCTGTCATCGTACAGAATCTCGTTCGCACCTGCCGCGAGCTGGCCGAGGCCGGCCACACCCTCGTTCTGGTCGAACAGAACCTGGCTGCAACGCTGTCGTTGGCAAAGCGCGTCTACATCATCAACAACGGTCATATCGTCCACGAAGGCCCTGCCGCGGAGATCAAGGCGCAGCCCGACCTCTTGCAACGCTACATTGGTGTTTAGCTGCCGCGATCTGGTCTTCCTGGTCGTCCGCGACCGCAGGCGCGACTGGAATTAGGTCCCGCAACCGGGACCACGCAGCGCCATTGCCCCCGGCAGACCCTCACAAGCAGCCTCTGCGAGCAGCTGCGCAGTAGGGAGAGCTCGTCAGGCCCACACGACATCCGTCGCGCTCGGCGTGACGGATCAGCTTGGGACCGGTCGCTGCGCTGGTTGAACGCGTCACCCTTGATTGTTGTGCTTCACGCTCAACAGGGCGCTGCGCTCGCTTCGCAAAACGGTGCATGGCGGTCTGGTGGACAAGCATGCGCCCGCACGCCCGGTGCAGCCCGGACGCAACCGAGCGGCAACTCTTTTCAGTCCTGGTGACAGCACAGCGCCTTCAACAGCCGAGAACCCCACACCGCCGTCGACTTGTTCACCGGCTGCCCGCGCTTTCGGCGGTCAGACCCATTCGTCTGATGAGCCACGGCATGGTCAAGCCTTGGACAAAGATGGAAAAGGCAACGACTGCGAATGCGACAACGATAATTTGACTGCGCTCGGCGACGTTTTCAGGAAGTGCGAGCGCCAGGGCCAGAGCGAGGGCGCCGCGCAGACCGCCCCAGACCAAAATGTGCTGGTAGCTGGCATCCACCTTCAGGGGCGTCGCAGCAAGGAGGGCACAGAAAGGATAAATGGCCAAGGTCCGACCAACCAGCACGAGGATGACGGCGACCGCCGAGGTGCCTGCGAATATCCCAAACGGCTGATGGGCTTCATGGCCGCCGATCAGGATGAACACGATCGAATTTGCCAGGAAGGCCGCGTACTCCCAGAACGCCAGAACGTGACTTCTGGCATTGGCGGAAATAGCGCCTTTCCAGCCGACGTTGCCGACAATCAAGCCTGCGGTGAGAGTAGCCAGCACGCCCGACATGCCAAGGTCCTCCGCAAGCAGAAACGAACCGTAGGCCGCGATGGTCGTCAGGGTTATTTCAACAAGATGGTCTTCGGTCCGGCCGGCGATCAGAAGGAGCAGAGCTGCCACTGCCGCACCGGAGGCAATCCCACCCGCGACAGTCCACACCAGCGATCCAGCAACGTTCAGGGGCGTCGCCTCGGTGCCTGCCGCGATCGCGGCCAAGATGCCGAAGCCAACTGCGGCTGCGCCGTCGTTGAGCAGACTTTCCGATTCGACAAGCAGAGCCAGGCGGGGTTGAACCTTCATTTCCTTGAAGGCTGCGATGACCGACACCGGATCCGTCGCCGCTATCAGCACGCCGAACAGCCCCGATCCGATCCAAGTCCATCCGAGCAGCAAATGCATGCCAGCCGCAACCACTGCGGCGGCAATTGCGACCCCGGGAAAAGCGAGCAGAATCGTGACCGGCAGGTTGAGGCGAAAATGACGCCATTCAATCGCAAGTGCCGCCTGGAATATCAGCGGCGGCAAAAAGACCGTGAAGATCAAATCCCGACTGAGGGGAAGTTCGACAACGCCGGGCATGAAGCCAAGGGCTATACCTGCCGCAACTAGCCCGACGCTGTAAGGAAGTTGCAGCCGTCTGAAGATCATCGCCACCAAAGAAGCGGTGAGCAGGATCATCCCCAGGGTGAGGATTGGAAGATCGTTCATGGCGGCCTCAGGTAAGGTCTAATCAGGACAACTAGGGCTATGAGGCCCCAGTGGAACCGCCGGTGCGAAGAAGTTCGCGTAGTTTGAAGGGAGATGTGACCAGAGCAGATCCGGATGCGCCCTAGCCGATACGCCGCGCCACTATGTTCCCGATTACAAACGCGTCAGAAGCGGAACATTTCGGGATGAAGAGGGCGCGGATCAAATAAGCCCGCAGCTGCTGGATCTCCGCCATGAAGCCGAACTTGTTGAGCCGCCGTAGGTTTCTCACGGCAGGTGCGACGGTCACAGCATCGGCCACGATTGGGGCGGCTTCGGCGCGAGACGTCAAAGGCGGCGACGGTGACAGGTGGCTGCCACATCAGGCGGACGCGCCAAACCCGCTCGAGGCGGCTGACTATAAATTCTTCACCGCCGATGAGGTCGCCTTTGTCGAGGCCGCGACCGAAAGGCTGATCCCCGATGATCCTCTCGGCCCGGGTGTCGCGCCTGTGGTGTGCCGCTGTTCATCGACCATCAGCTCGCTGGCGCGTATGGGCGCGCCGGCAGCTGGTACATGCAAGGCCCCTGGGACAAGGGCGAGGACACGCAGGGCTACCAATCGCGCATGACGCCTTCGGCGCTCTACCGCGCAGCGATCACTGCGATTGACCAGCATGCAGTCGCTTCGCAAGGGGGTGAGCGTTTCGCGGCACTCCTGTCTGATCTTGAGAAGGGTAAGGTTGATCTCGGCGGCGTCGACGCCAAGACATTCTTTAAAATGCTGTGGCTGAACACCAAGGAGGGCATGTTCAGCGATCCCATCTATGGCGGCAACAAGGACATGGCCGGCTGGAAGATGCTCGGCTTTCCGGGTGCGCGTTACATTATCTCGAGTGGGTCGACCGCCACGGGGACCGCTACGATCAGCCCCCTGTCGGTATTCGCGGCCGGCCCGCTTGGGACAGCAAGGGATAGGCACCGTGGCTCAGAAGCTTCCTTCGGTTGATGTCGTGCTGGTCGGATTCGGCTGGACCGGGGCCATCATGGGACACGAACTGACCGAGGCTGGCCTCGAAGTCCTTGCGATCGAACGTGGCAGTTTGCGGGAAACCAGCACGGATTTTGCCCCAACCTTCATCCAGGACGAGCTGCGCTATCGCTACCGCGGTCATCTGTTCGAACTGACCGCCCAGGAGACGCTGACGTTCCGCAATACGTCCGACCAGAGGGCGCTGCCGATGCGTCGCCTGGGTTCATTCTTACCCGGAACCGGCGTCGGAGGTTCGATCCTACACTGGAATGGTCAGGCCTGGCGCTTCCTGCCTTATGACTTCGAGATCCGCAGCCAGACGATCGCACGCTTTGGCGAAGGCATGGTTCCGCAGGATATGACGCTGCAAGGGCGTCATCTATGACGAGCTCGAGCCGTACTATACCCGGTGGGAAGAACTGTGCGGGATCGCCGGTCAGGCCGGCAACGTAAACGGACAGAAAAAATCGGGCGGGAACCCCTTCGAGGGACGGCGTTCCAAATCCTATCCCACGCCGCCGATGAAGCAGACCTATGGGCCGACGTTGTTTGCAGAAGCGGCAGGCTCAATCGGGCTGCATCCGTTCCCATGCCCTTCCGCCAACATGTCACAGGCCTATACCAACCCGCTCGGTGTCAGTCTGGCGCCCTGCACCTATTGCGGGTTCTGTGAAAAGTTCGGCTGCGGCAACTTTGGTCTTCGCACCGAAAGCGAGGTCACTGCCATCAATCTCGACAGCTCGCGCAAACACGCCACGGGCGTCACCTACGTCGACATGCACGGGAACGAATACGAACAGCCCGCCGACCCGGCTACGTGACCACGGGCCGGCCGATCGAGACCGAGTTCCTGCCGGAAGGCACCCCAAAATGGAGTGCCAAGTGAAAAAGGCTTTCATCGAGAACTATCTGACCTCCATGTCGGTTTCGTTGATGGGTGCGGTCATGCCGAACGCGGCCAACCACCTGGATCTTGATCCAAGGTATCGCGACGTCTACGGCCGACCCCTGATGCGCATGACTACGACTTCAAGCAGAACGAATTGAGGATGCAGGATTTCACCATGGCCAAGATGGTCGACATTGCAAAGGCGATGAAGCCGCGCGAGATCAAAAAGTCGCCGCGGGGGCCGCATTATGACATCGAGCCCTATCAGTCGACCCACAACGCAGGTGGCGCCATCATGGGCGCCACTCCTCAGGAAAGCGTCGTCAACCGGTATCTGCAGCACTGGGACGTGCCTAACCTGTTCGTGGTCGGCGCCAGCGCCTTTCCGCACAACAGCGGATACCAACCGAGACAGTGAGCGCACTTGCGCTTTGGGCAGCGGACGCGATCCGCAATCAGTATCTCAAGCGACCAGGTCCTCTGGTGCAGACATGACGAAGCAAACGCTCCTCGCCCTGGCTGCAACCACCGCCCTGATCGGCGGGTGGTTGGTTCTTCCCGGCCCCTTCGCCCAGGCGCAGATCGGGGACTTCGCCAGGCAGGAGCGCGGGCGCCATCTGGCGGCAGCCGGCGATTGCGTCGCCTGCCATACGGCGGATGGCGGCTGACTGTTTGTGGCTCGGTATTTCCAGGCGAAAAGGAGCAGCGCTACCAATGTAGGAATCACGATGACCAGCATTACGGCCAGCGAATTGAGCAGGATCTTTGTGTTGCCGGCCGCGATCGGTCCCTGCGGATCGAACACGCCTCCCGAACACCCGGTCAGAACCGTGGAGGCGACCGACAGAGTGGCCACGGCTCGTGCGATGACCGGTGCAGCGCGATCCCTTTGCCAGGTGCCCCCTTGGACTTCGCCCTTGCCTCGCATGCACGAGGACGCCTTTGCGCTTTGGCAATTCCCAACTCTCATTCGAAGTATGCCTTCGCAGCTTCCTGGATGTGGCCGATGGTGCATCCGGAGCAAGACAGTCACAGCGGCAGCGACCGGACCTGCGACCAGAGCTTTACCGGTGGTGGCGTTGGACATCACGGCCCGGGAAGGGCATAAGCGGCAACCTGATCGCCGACCTGGTCCTTCAGAATGGTGTTCCCGCCGGCCACGAACACCACGTACTCGCGGCCGCGGTACTCGTACACCGCAGGATTGGCCACCGCGGGCGCCTGGACGATGTCGGACCACAGTTCCTGTCCGTTCGCGAGAGAATAGGCGCGCACCTTCGCGTCCATCGAACCCCCGATGAATATCAAGCCACCCGCCGTCACGGCGGGGCCACCGATCGTCACCGAGCCGAGGGATTCAGGCATATAGAAGCCCCACTTCTGCGATGCTCCCATCGGCCGCCGCCATTTGACGTCGCCGGTGGTCATGTCGATGGCGGCGATTTCTCCGAAGGGGGGTGCCCAGCACGGCATGCCAAGCCAGTTGAGAGCGTTGTGCAGCGACATGCCGTACGGTGCGCCCTCTTGCGGATAGTAGCCCTGCTCATTGCCGGAATCGCCGGCGAGCCGTTGGTATTCATCGCGCGGATAGAGCTTGATGGATTGGACGACATGCGAGAAGTTGACCACCACCGTTTGGGTGCTTGGATCGAAACCGACCCCGCCCCATTGCACTCCGCCCGCCGAATCCGGGTAGGCCAGCACGCCCTCGCCCTTGTGTGTCGGCGGGCTATACATGCCACGATAGGAGAGGTTGTCCCATAAGCGGGAGCACTCGCCCAGACCGACGACATCAGCTATTCGCCAGATGGGTGGCTTTTTGGACTGGTCCAGCAGCGGTGCGGGTTTGGTCGGGAACGGCTGCGTGGGAGCGTAGACTTCCCCTTGGACGCTGCCGTCGCCGCCCGGTACAGGGCGTTCATCGATCGGCCAGACGTCTTTTCCGGTGCGCCGGTCGACGACGAACAGAAAGCCCATCTTCGTCGCCTGCATGAGGGCAGGAATTTGTTTGCCCGCCACGCTGATGTCCATAAGCGTAGGCGCCGAGTTGATGTCGTAATCCCAGATGTCGTGATGGACCCACTGTCGTGACCAGACGACCTTGCCGGTTTCCAGATCTAGTGCGGTGGTGGACGTCGCAAGCGGTATCGGGTCGGCACGATTGCCGCCCCAGTAATTTGGCGACGGGCTGGAGACCGGCAGGTACACGAGCCCGAGCCCTTCGTCCACGGACATTGCCGTCCAGACATTTGCGGTCCCGGTCCGTTTTGCGATCTGCGCCGGCAGCGCCGAAAACGACCACTGTCGCACGCCCGTCTGAGGATCCAACGAGAACACCGTCCCAGGAGGAGCCTCGGCATAGGCCCAATCCTTGCCAGCCCAGCCGATGATGACGTGGTTGCCCGCCACGGTGGGCGGCTGCAACAGCGAAAGCGGGTACTTGGCGTTGACGTCGTTCCACTGGTTCACATCCAACACGCCACCCGAGCCAAATTTCTTGCAGAGCTGTCCGGTATTGGCATCGAGCGCAAAGAGATGCGCATCCATGGTGCCCAGATAGATGATCTTCTGACAGCCCTCGCCCGCCACGGGATTCTTGCTCTGCCAGTAAGCAACGCCACGGTTCTTCAAGGCTGGCTGTGTCAAGGCCTTGAGAGTGGATTTGGACTCGAATTTCCATTTGATCGCCCCTGTGCCCGGATCGAGCGCCAGCACCCCGTAGAAGGGGGTCCCGATATAAAGGGTGTCATTGGCGAAAATGGGGGTTGCGGACCAGACCGACGGTGGCAATGCGCCCGATCCGTCTGACATATCGCCAGTGTGCAACTCCCATACTTTGCGGAGCGAACCGACGTTGTCCGCGGTAATCTGTGTGAGCGGCGAGTACTTCTGGCCATTGAGCTGGCCGTGAAAGCTGTTCCAGGTCGGCTGCGGCGGGATCAGCGGGATTGGCTTGGGTGCAGGGAGCGGGGCTGTTGTCGCCTCCTCCGGCGAGCCTGCTCCCCCGGCCGAAGGGCTGGTGCCTCCGCTCGTGTCGTTCGGGCGTCTACCGGCATCCGGTATGCCGCCCGGTTGTGACGCGGGTGAATTGTTGTCATTCTGGGCAGAGACGGAATGTGTGCCCAGCCCCAGCAACAGGGAGACGGCAAATGCCAGGCTCGAGCGGAAGATGGCAGTTCTCATCGGGACGGATCCTGAATGTTGGTCTGACGGCAACCCAGGGTGATCAACAGCCCGGCCAGCACGACGGCAACTGCCGCCACGAGCCACCAAGCATGGAGAAAGATGGCGGCAGCGAACGTGCCGAGTGCTCCTAGAAGGCCCAAGATCCAGGCCAGAGTGAAGACGACACCACTTCCTTTGAAGCGCAACACGAGGCCATCCAGCGCAAGCGCCAGGCTGGCAACGAGCACAAGCATCGCTCCTGGGGTTCCCGTTACTCCAGTGAGCGGGGTGGCGAAGTAGTAGAACGCGATTGCGCACGCCAGGGCCGCCGCCGCGATGACGATGAGCGGGCCGCGATGATTGATGTTCGGCAGTTGCTGGGTTTTCATGAACGTTCCTGCGACGTTTCTTAAGCGATCGCTCTCGGGGGCGTCTTGCGGCACGAAGCATGTCGCTAACCCGAGCTCAGCCGGTATGTTCCAGCCGCGGCTTCACCATCGCGTGAGCGGCGGAAGCTCGACGCGAGCGGCGGAACGCGCAGCGCGTGCTAGGGAAACGCAGCTTTGCTGGCCATCGTGCCGTCTGGATTGCCTGTGGCGCCCTCAGCTTCCCGGGGCGTCATCCCACCCCAATAAAGTGCATACGCTTTAGCATTGGGGGGCTCCCGCGCCGGCCCGAGATCCGGGGCATAGGTGAGCAATCTCGCGAGCAATTCATCCCAAGGCAGCCAGCCGACTATCCAGGCGCGATCCGCTCCCGGCCGACTGAGGCTGAGGCAGGGAAATCTGCCGGCGCCTCAGAATCTGGCTTCGCGCACATCCTCCTCGAGCGCGGCTCGCGCCTCGGCTCCGGTGACGTCCAACTCGAGCCGCTTGGGGTCGAGCAGATCAGGACGTGCTTCGGCAAGCTCATGTGCGATGTCGGCCAGCACTTCTTCTTTCGCGATGTTCCGCCCTTCAACCATCACAGCCTCGCGAATGCGGCGCAGATAGACGTCGGCGGCGGCGGCCGACTGGAGACCCGCTGCCTTGACCGCGAGACAGGAAGGCCACGAAGAGGCTGGCGGATCGCGAGCCCATATCGTCGGCTCGAATAGCATGCCAGTAATGCGAGCCGCCTGGATCCAGATCGGACCCATCTGCGCCGGACGGTGAACGTCGTTGAGTGGATCACTGAACTATCCCAGCTACCGATCATGCCGCCCAAACGCAATCGCAAAGCAATCCGACCGGCGAAGCCGTAGCGTAAGCGTCTCAATTGAGGCTCGAAGCCCCAGCTCCAACAGCACAGCGGATCCGTGAAATACGAGATCTCGAGAACCGGCGTGTCGTTGGGCCGAGGGTCGGGCGAGGCTTGGTTCTCGCTCTCACCCACGTCGTCAGATTCCCGTGGTTTGCGCTTTCACCGCCCTTCGCGCACCCTCAGCTACACAAGCGCAGAACTTTCGAGGGCACCCGGTGACCATGTTTCGCAGCGCGATAGGCGCGTGCTGTTCACCGGCGTCTCCGCATCTCCAGCAGGCTCCTGTCCGCTATGGTGTTTCCCGCTCGTCGCGCCGCATTTTGCGGCTGACACCTGTCCGGCCTCGCTGGAATTGCAAGGCGCTGAGCCCGAACATTGCCCCGAGCGCGGCCCACAGAAGGGTGCTGAATGTAAACGGACTGGCGAGCCATTCCAGCATGGGCACGGCATCGCCCGGCCAAGCATAGGCGAGATAGCCGAGTGCAGTCGACAGGGCGACCCCAGCAGCGACAGCGAATATCGTTTCGAATATCGATCTCGTCACAACGCATCAGGGAACGCTAAAAAAAGAGGCCGATCAAGAGCGATAACGCGATCGTGCAATCTGATCCCTCAAATGCTCCAAGCCTCGAAATGTGAATTGCTGCCGCGGCGCCATTCCTATTATCTGACGCCTGTGAACATCTCGAAACTGATAATCTGGATAATGCTGGCGATGTTGCTGGCCATCGGCATTTACCTGTTCGTGCAGGCGGACGCATCCGACTGGTCCCAGCGACTTTGACCTTCGCCGGGAAATCGTCGACGTCCTCGTGAGCTGCGGGAGAAGAACGAGTTTCTAAGGAGCCTTAGCCCGAGGAGAGCATCCGCCAAGATTGCACTTTGGTGCGTTTGGTGCGCCGCATTTTTCGAAGATTTCAGGCGTGCTCGATCGTCCTGTGCCGCCACCTCGCTATCCCGTTGAAGAGTTCCGAGGGTAGGCACCACTCGGGGTGGCTCTGACCCGTGTTCACAGATCATATTGCGGAGCATTATTGTTCGGTGCTGGAAATTTGCTCGTCGGCGATGCCGTGCGAACAGGCGCGAGGCAATCTGTAGCGGGCCTACACATAGGTCGCACCGGAAGATATGGCGCGTACATGAGACCGCGATTATAGATGCGCCGATCTCTGCGGACGACCAACGGGATGAGCCGCGGTGTGGCTGCCGCAAAGCATTGCGCTCAGGCGGTCAAACCATGCTTGACGCCCGCCTCGACATGCCGGCGCAGCACCATCTGCGCCGTCGCCACGTCGCGGGCCAACGCTGCCTCCAGCAACTGTCTGTGTTCGTCGGCCGCGATTTGCCCACGAAAGGTCAGCGATATCATCTGATACCGCAAATATTTGTCAAAAACCGCGGCATGCGTTTCCATGAGCGCACGAGACCCGCAGGCGGAAATCAGCGATTGGTGGAACTCCCAGTCGTAGCGTTTCCAGTCCTTGGTTACCGACCGGTCTCCACCGATCATCCTGATTTCCATCTGATGCAGTTTGTGGTGGGCCGAAACCACCTTACCCTCCCATTCCACATCCCCGGCGCCGAAGGACAATTCCATTGCGTGGCATTCAAGCAGTTGCCGCAGCGCCGCGATTTCCTTCAGATCCTCTGGTGAGACCGGCGCGACTTCGAAGCCCCGCTGTCCTTCTGCCACCACGAGCCCATCGGAGGCCAAACGGTTGAGTATTTCCCGCAGGGTTGAGACGCTGGCTCCGTAGAGGCCCTTCAGCCTTTCGAGCTTGAGCTTCTCGCCGGGAACCAGGCGGCCAAAAATTATGTCGGCCCGTATCTGCCGATAGGCGGTATCCGATATCGTCGCGTCGGAAGCGTTCATAAGCATTTGGCAGGAATATCATGAATTTCTCGAAATGCCATACGTCTGTCATGCTGTCGCGACCCTCCTGAGAACCTTGAAGCTGCTCACGCTGGGCGAGTGCTGTCAGGCCTACTGGCGGTGCGGGAGACTGCTACCCCCGCGGGCGCCAGAGGATCGTCATACAAAATGGCGAATATCTGGCGTCCTCCGCTACGTGGGTTGAACGAGGAAGGCTGTCGTGCGATGCTCGATTGCTGGGCACAACGTCGCCCGACATGCAGTTCAGGGAGGAAAAGCATGACCACTGCCACTTTCGATCGCCGCAGATTTCTCCGCACAACCGCTTTCGCCGTTGCTGGCGCCATGTGTGGTTCACGGGTAGGCGACGCCCTGGCGGACGACAAGATCACACTGAGGCTATCGTCACCGGCAACACCGGGCGATCAGCGCGCGGTGGCGCTGACCAGCGTGTTCGCCCCAGCGGTGCGCGCCTTCGCCACGTTTGAGCCGCACTGGAACGCCGAACTGTTCAAGCAAGGCACCGAACTGGAAGCAATTGCCCGTGGCAATCTGGAAATGTCGATCACCTCGGCGCAGGAACTCGCCTCGCTTTATCCCGAATGGGGGATCTTCACCGCCGGCTATCTGCATCGTGACGCCGAGCACCAAAAAAAGGTTTTCGCGGCTGACTTCATGGATCCGATGAAGAAAAAGGTGGAGGATGAACTCGGTGTCAAGCTGTTGACGGTGATGTATCTCGGCCGCCGCCAATTGAACCTTCGCATCGAAAAGGAAATCAAGACGCCGGACGATTTGGCCGGCGTTAAGCTCAGAATGCCCGGAACCGATGCCTGGCAATTTCTTGGCAAGGCGCTGGGCGCCAATCCGGTGCCAGTGGCGTTTACCGAAATCTACACAGCCTTGCAGACCGGCGCGATCGATGGGCAGGACAATCCCCTGCCATCCGACAAGGATTCCAAATTCTACGAGGTCACCAAGCAGATTTGCTTGACCAGCCACCTCGTGGACCTGAACTACCTCGCCTTTTCCAAGAAGGTCTGGGATGGGCTGGCACCGGATCGGCAGGCGGCGGTGCAGAAGGCGGCGGACGACGCAGCCGAGTCCGGACGGCAGAAGCAGCTGAAGCTGGAATCCGAACTCGAGCAGTTCTTCAAGGACAAGGGTTTGAAAGTCTACACGCCCGACGTCGACGCGTTCCGCAAACATGTGCAGAAGGCCTATCTGGACTCCGACTTCGCTAAGGACTGGCCGCAAGGCATGGTCGACAAGATCAACGCCCTCTGAGCCGGAAAGACCGATGTCCGCAACCATCCGCTGGTTGCAGGCGCGGGCCGATAACGTGGCGGTGGCGCTTCTCGCCGCCATGTTCATCGCCTTCATCCTGCAGATATTCACGCGCTACGTGATCAACGACCCGCTCGGATGGACACTGGAAGTGTGTCTGACGACCTGGCTGTGGTTGGTGTTCTGGAGTTCGGCATTCGTGCTCACCGAGCGCGACCACGTCACGTTCGACCTGTTCTACCTGATTGCCAGCCGCCGAACCCAGCGCGTTTTCGCGCTGATTTCGGCGGCGGCGATCATCGCTGGATTCCTAGCGGCGCTGCCGGCAACATATGACTACATCGCCTTCTATAAGATCAAGAAAAGTGCCACGCTGCGCATCCGGCTCGACGTCGTGTTCAGCGTCTATGGGCTATTCGCCGTCGCGGTGATCGTGCGCTACGCGCTGCGCGTATGGCAACTTGCTCGCGGCGGCGCGCCCGAGCCGCATGAGGAGGCGACGCCGCTGTGACCGCCGCCTTCTCTCTTTGCCTGCTGGCGCTGTTCGTCCTAGCTGGAATTGGCACGCCAGTCGCCTATTCCATGATCGTCGCGGCGATCGTCTACCTTGCTGTCAAGGGTCAGGATCTGGGGCTTGCCGCCGAGCAGATCATCCAGGGGCTCTATGACGGCTTCATTATCCTGGCCGTGCCGCTGTTCATCGTCGCCGCCAACATCATGAACGCCGGCACGATCAGCGAGCGGCTGCTGCGGTTTTGCATGGCGATCGTGGGCCGGATGCGAGGCGGGCTCGGGCACGTCAATGTCGTCGCCAACGTGATCTTTTCAGGCATGTCCGGCTCGGCCGTGGCCGACGCCGCCGGGCTGGGCAAGATCATCATCGAAATGATGACCAGGGACGGTCGTTATCCGCGCGGCTACGCCGCCGCTATCACCGCCGCCGCGTCAACCATTGGGCCGATCATCCCGCCGTCGATTCCGATGGTGATGTACGCGCTGGTATCGGATGCCTCTATCGGTTTCCTGTTCCTCGGCGGCATCCTGCCTGGCCTGCTGATGGGCGCGGTGCTGATGGGCCTCAACGCGTGGGTCGCCCGCAAGCGCGATTTCGCGGTCGAGGAAGCCGTGCCTCTGCGAGCCTTGCCGAAGGTGACTCTCAATGCATTGCCGGCGCTGCTTATGCCGGTCATCCTGCTCTACGGCATCTATGGCGGCGCGACCACGCCGACCGAAGCGGCCGCCGTCGCGGCCGCCTATGCGCTGGTACTGGCCGCTGTCTTTTATCGTGCGCTGAGCTGGCGGAAGCTTTATGCCATCCTTTCTGAAAGTGCACGCTCGTCCGCCGCCGTTGGCCTGGTCATCGGCGGCGCCCTGATCTTCAATTACATCGTCGCCAGCGAAAACATTCCAGCCCACATGGCAGCCTCGCTGCAGGGACTGCACATATCCCCGCTCGCTTTCCTGTTCATGGTCAACGTGCTGCTGCTGCTGCTTGGCTGTCTGCTCGACGCATCGACGATCATCCTGGTGATCGTACCGCTGTTCATTCCGACCTGCCGGCTGCTTGGGATCGACCTCGTGCATTTCGGCGTCGTGGTGGTGGTCAACACCATGATCGGGCTGATTACACCACCTTATGGGGTCGTGCTGTTCGTCATCAATGCGACGACGCGCATTCCGCTGCGCGAAATTATCAGCGAGATCTGGCTGTTCATCGGCGTGCTGGTCGTTGCGCTGCTGCTGATGATGCTGTTTCCGGAAATCGTCCTGTGGCTGCCAAGGCAGTTCGGATACCAGGGATGAGCACGGCTCCGCACGATCGCCGATGTGCCGGCCTGACCGACGCGGTCAGGCTTGGGTTGATCGGCGACAACATAAAGCGCTCGCGTTCGCCGGACCTGCATCGTCTCGCCGGCCGCCTCAGCGGCCTGGACGTCAGCTACGACCTCTTCATCCCGCGCGAGATGGGTAAGGACTTCGACGCCGTGTTCGACGCCTGCCGCGACGACGGCCTTCGCGGCGTGAACGTCACCTATCCGTACAAGGAGATCGTGGCCTCCAGGCTGCTCATACACGACGACCTGACCAGACGTATAGGTTCGGTCAACACAGTGGTGTTCGGACCGCAGGGCTCAAGCGGCTACAACACCGACCATACCGGTTTCATAGCCGCCTACCGCGAGGCTTTTGGCGACATGGCGCCGGGCAGCGTCGGCCTGATCGGAGCAGGCGGTGTCGGCAAGGCCGTGGCCTTCGGGCTGCTGGCGCTCGGCGCCGAGGCCCTGACCGTCGTCGACAGCGATGCCGAGAAGGCTCACTCGCTTGCCGCCGCGATCGCGACCGCCTCGAAAGGCGCCGTCGCGACGTCCTCACGCGTTGACGTCGATGCGGCGATAGGCGGCGCGGAAGGCATTGTCAATTGCACGCCGCTCGGCATGCACGGACATCCGGGCTCTCCGGTGCGGCCGCAATTGCTGGGAAAGCAGCGCTGGGCGTTCGATGCCGTCTACACACCCGTCGACACGATCTTCAAGCAACAAGCCGAAGCGGCGGGCGTCAAGGTACTCAGCGGTTTCGAGCTGTTCTTCCACCAAGGCATCGAAGCCTTCCGTATCTTCACCGGGCGGGCGCCGGCCGATCTCTTATCCTTACGCCGAATGCTCCTCGAAATCCCGCCAACTAATTAAGGATAGTACCTGTGTCCGATGACCATCCCATGCGCAAGAAGATCGGCCTCAGCGCGGCGCTGACAACACCGTTTGAGCAAAGTGGCGCAATCGACTGGCCCCGCTTCGTCGCACACGCTGGACACTTGCTGGCACAAGGTATGCGGGTGGTGACCGCCTTCGGCACGACCGGCGAAGGCGTGTCGATTTCGGCCACGGTCCGTGCGACCCTCTACGAGAGAACGGCCGCGGCCGGCATCCACGCCGACAGGCTGATCGAATGTGTCTACGGGCCGTCGTCACAGGACGCAGGCGACCACGTCCGGCGATCACTTGAGGCTGGTTGCGGCGGCATCCTGCTGACGCCCCCCTTCTATTTCAAGCAGCCAACGGAGGAAGGCAGCTATCGCTGGATCAGCGAGGTGCTGGAGCGCTCCGGCGCGGCCGCCCGCGACGTCATCCTCTACAACATCCCGGCCCTTACCGGCGTCCGGATCGGCCCGAAACTGGTCGCGCGCCTGCGCGTCGCCTTTCCGCAGGCCATCGCCGGGGTCAAGGACTCCAGCGGCGACTGGGAGCAGACGGCGGCGCTGCTTGCCGAGCATCGCGACCTCGCTGTACTCGTCGGCCATGAAGGCCATCTGGCGAGAGCGGTCAGGCAGGGCGCCAGCGGCGCGATCAGCGGGGTGGCCAATTTCGCACCGGCCCTGCTGGCGAAACTCGTGCGCGGTGAGGACGATCCCTTGATCGACGACCTGCTTGGCAAGCTCCTGAAGCTGCCCGTCGTGCCAGCGGTGAAGGCGGTTCTGGCCCAACGGACCGGGGACGCCGTATGGCTGCGCGTTCGCGCTCCTCTGGAGGCGCTCGGTCAAGCAAGCGACTTGGATGCCTGCCGGGAAATTGCGGCGATGGTGGCCAACGGTGACGGCACAGCCGTGGGCGAGATGTGAGCTCCTCCGCCCCTGTCGGACAGAGTGTGTCGAAGAGGGTACTGGTGACGGCGAAACCCGGAGAAGCCAAACTTGGGGGCAAGCACATCGACAGTTCAGCGGCCGGTTGACGCCAAGGTGGTAGACCGGCCCTTGCTGCGCATAGCTACCGCTGTGCCGATTGCGGTTCTCGCCCCGACCCCGAGTCGGCGACATCGGGCTCCCTTCGAAGTTTCCGTCTGTAGCGCAACGCCACAGGAAGAGATCAGGAGGCTGATAAAATGAGCAGCCAGCATCTTGCCTTCAGAAACTTGCGACCGGCGTGGAATAGATTCCGCCCATACTAAGTATATTGTGCATCAGACAAATCGGAAGCTCTGCCGGTGAGATGCCCCGCCCCTCCACCTGCTGGACAGCCAGCAGTAAGCTTTTGACGACCTGGGCGGGTTGGCTTGGATCCCAGTCCACAGAGAACAAACAAGACGGAGGACCAGAAATGTCGCAACAATTCGAAGAATATCGGCCTTCCAAGACGCTCTGGTTCTGGTCAGTGGTAGGCGCGATGGTCCTCACCATCATCGTCGGATTCACTGCCGGCGGCTGGACCCTGGCAGGAACTGCGGCGGAAATGGCCAAGACCTCAGCCATAAAAGCCAGGGCAGAACTGGCCGCCAATCTCTGTGTCCAAAAGTTTATCACGGCGTCCGACGCGAGCCAAAATCTGGCCAAGCTGAAGGAAACGTCTTCCTATCAGAGGGACGGTTTCATTACCGACGGTGGCTGGGTCAAATTCGCTGGAATAAAAAAGGATGCACCGGGCGCCGCTGATCTGTGCGCGGAAAAACTGGTCGCGTTGGACGCGATTCCGATGAGCACCGTGTCTGAGGATCAGACGAAGGGATGATGCCATACGTCGTCTGCTGGCGAGAACCTCAACGGGCGCATGTCGCAACCCGTAAACCTGATCTGAATTCAACGGTGGCTTGAACTGCGGTGGCCGATCTGGACACTACCTGGAAAGACGGATCCTGCATCTTCTCACGGCATTGAAATCCAGCTCGCCTCGAACCTCAGTTGGCCTCTACAGAGCATAGGACGGCGTCCGGCAATCAACGCTCTCGTTTGTTGCTATGCGAGATTGCCGTTCCACATTCCGTGGCAGATTGCATGAAGTCGACGGTGAATCTCGGCCCGAACGTCCTCAGCAAGGCCGGGCATCACTGGTCTATCTCTCTCGCTCGGTTCATTCTGATAGCTGCATCGCTCGCAGGATCCGCGACGGCGACTGGTCTCCGCTCCAAGGCTAATCTTCTCGTTCTGCCTCGCTTTGCCACGCTTAGAGCGTCATCAGCCAACCTTCGTGTCGGGCCTGGCATGGGGTATCAAGTTGAATGGATCCTTCTGCGCCCGGGGATGCCGCTGGAAATCTACCAACAGTATGACAATTGGCGACGGGTCAGAGACTGGGACGAAACCAGCGGATGGATTCATGAATCGCTCCTGTCAGCCCGCAGGGCGGCCGTTGTCGAGCCCTGGGCCAAGGACAACGTTGCGCTGCGCGACAAACCGTCCACTGGCAGTTCGGTTGTTGCCTGGCTGCAGCCTGGCGTGCGGGTAAAACTGACCCGATGCGACGGACGATGGTGTGCTGTTGCACTGGGTCCCAAATCCGGCTTCATCAGGCAGATCAGTATGTGGGGTGTCTATCCCGGCGAGGTGCTTTGAAGCGACCCGCACGGGTCGAGTGGCTAGCGGACGATCACAGGCAAGCATTCCAGAGGACGGATTGTTGAGCGCCCCCTATCTTATGAACAACGTGCTGCCTGTTGCGGGCCGGAGCCTTCCACTCACCAGTTTGTGAATCGTTAGGACGGCAAGCTGACGGCAGTCACGAACCCTGGAAGAGCCGGAAGCCGAATTTGCTAGGCGAAAAGCCTCGGGGACACTATGGCGCTGCAAGCTGGAGGAACAATGGGCATCAAATCAGTTGGAGCGATGATCGCATGTTTGCTGGTTTCTTCCACTTGGGTGCAGGCTGCCCCAAGACTCCTCTCGGGGCACGGCGCTTGGGGCGTCTATTCTTATCGTGCCGACACGACAAGGTGCTATGTCTTGAGTGTCCCCGTTTCCAAACTGCCGGCCCGTGTCGATCATGGCGAAAATTTTGTAACGGTCTCGCGCACACCGGTCGAGGAACAGCCCGAGGCAATCATGGGGTATCGGCTCAAGCCAGGGTCGGATATCAATGTCGTGATCGCAGACCAGCGCTTCTCAATGTTCACGCAAGATAACAGGCCTGGCTTCAGAACGCCGCTAAAGATCGGTCAATGATCAGTGCGATGCGAGCCGGAAGCAACATGAAGCTGTTCGCCACGTCCTGGAGGGGCACCCAAACCCAGTACGTATATTTGAGCGCCGCATTCAACAGACGAACTCGGTTGCAGCGCTGTATTGGCGGTAGCGCTCTACCGACTCGAACCCCCATAGATGCTTGGATCAAGGTTGCACCACAGCGGATCCAGACACCCCGACCTCCTTCAGAAGCGCGCGCATCTCGACGGCAGCCGCAAGACAGAAAGTTCGAAAAGCTTCTAGGAACCCCAGTCGATGGCCAATTGTAGTCTGACGTACGGCTCTCCGTTGGCTAGGGGTTGTTCGGCTTTTGCAGTTCCTGATTCGTGCGGCCATATATCCGACCTGTAGGTGCGGCCATTCATGTGTCGCTGCCACAATGCCATTCGCGCGGCTCAGGCCCAATCGTAAGCTCGCACTCGAGGTGCACGGGCCCAGTCGGTTTTCCTGATCCGGCGGTATCAACCGGCTTGGTGCATTAGCTCCTGCCCGCCCTCTCCAAACTCGTCAGTGACCGCTCGCCTTTGGCTCGGTTTATACGATGAGCGGCTCCCTGTAGCACTCGCCGTTCGCTGGACACGAGTCCCTAAGTGCACGGTTCGGGGGAGACTGAATTACCCAAGAGTTTGACTGGCGAGGGCATAGGTCACCGGTGCAACTGCGCCGTCGATGCCAAAATCGGAGAGGTGTTTGCCCAGCGACATGGTGAGCACCGTGTCGAAAACTGGCATTCCGCTGTGCGACAGAAAGGCAGCGAACTCGCCATTGTCCATGTGGGTGTCGATACGCAGGAAAGACCCCGCACGGTCGGCCACGTGCGGCCGGACGATCGCCACGGCGTCGGCGTCGCTTTCCGCCACGACCGGCCCCACGACATGGCCCCGTCCGAACGGCCGGCAGAGCGCGAATGCGTTCAGCTTATCGCCCTTGAAAAGACCATAGCCGGCCGAGTGTGCCAAAAGCTTCTCGATGAGCGCCGCCCGCCTCACGCCAAACCCTGCCGCGTCGAGCGCGATCACGGCGGGAATATCATTTTCGACTAAACTCCGGACTTCGCCGCGGGTATTTTCCTGCCCAACTGTCGTCTGCGCACGGACGATGCCCTGGCATTGATAAACGGTCTTCTCCGGCTGGAAGTCGAGCGAGAGATAGAGCCGCCTTGCCGCGCGCGTTGCGTTGAGGCGCAAGTCGCGGCCGACGACCTTGTCGAAGACCCGCTTCATCAACCATTGCCCCGCCCCCAGCGTCTGGAGTCGCGGTGAGGTGATGACCATGCCCACGGTGGCGAAATCGGCACCATGCGCGAACCACATGGCCGAGCCGAGAACCCGGCCGATCTCATCGAGCGCCACCAACCCCTGCCCCGATTCACGCACGAATTGCCAATCCTCGGCGCGATGCGGCCATCCCACGGAGAGCGAGAGCGCGTGCAAACGATCCAGTTCGACGTCTTCGATGTCGCCAATCCGCATCGAGAAGGTATCGATTTTCAAGCTTCCGGACGGCTTCAATTCCATGCCCCTGCAAGATTTCCGCAACCAGAGCGCCACGCGCCGATGGCCACCCTCTGCCGCCAACGCTAAACGAGCAGACCGATACGATTTGCTCGAAAGCCGCGCAGCAACGCAAGATTCAACTGAAACATTTCAGCTTTCGGCACGCAATCGCGAAAGAACGCACGCATCCTCTTTGGAAATCTGGCAGCATATGGCCGACGGCACCGATCCCGGCCAATCCGAAACGTTTGAGGGCTGGAATGGACGTCTTCGACATCCTCGATCGTCTCGTCGCCTTTCCATCGGTCGCCGGCAGGCCGAACGGCGACGTCGCCGGCTGGATCGAGGCCTATCTCGCGGAACAGGGAATCCAGGTCACCGTGCTTCCAGGGCCGGAAGGCGATCGTTCCAATCTTTTCGCGACGATCGGCCCTGCCGATGGCCCGGGCTACATACTGTCCGGCCATATGGACGTTGTTCCCGCCAGCGAGCCGCAATGGAGCTCGAGCCCTTTCGCGCTGCGCAAGGAGGGCGAACGGCTCTACGGACGAGGCACCACGGACATGAAGGGGTTTCTTGCCGCAGCACTCGCGGCCGCTCCCAGGCTTGCGGGACTGCGCCTTGCCAGGCCCATCCACCTCGCCTTCTCCTATGACGAGGAAGTGGGATGTCGCGGCGTGCCGCATTTGATCGCCCGCCTTCCCGAACTTTGCGCCAAGCCGCTCGGCGTCATCGTCGGCGAGCCGAGCGGCATGCGCGCCGTGCGCGGCCACAAGGGCAAGGCAGCCGCCCGCGTATCCATCAAGGGACGTGCGGGGCATTCCTCAAGACCCGATCTCGGCCTCAACGCCATCCATGCCATGGCCGCTGTGCTGGGCGCGGCCGTGAACGAGGCCGAACGGCTGACGCACGGTCCATTCGACCCTGCCTTCGAGCCATCCTACTCCTCGCTGCAAGCTGGCGTCGTCGCGGGCGGACATCAGGTCAACATCATCCCCGACACCTGCACGCTGGACCTGGAGGCACGCGCCGTACCTGGCGTGGACCCGGCGAGCCTGCTGGCGCCTGTGAGGGCACGCGCAGAGGCTCTCGCGGCGGATGGCTTTCGCATCGAGTGGAGTCCGATGAGCGCCTATCCGGCGATGTCGCTGCCGCCGGACGCGCCACTCGCTGGACTGCTGCACGCCTTGACCGGCGAGGTGCCGCTTGCAGCCGTCAGCTACGGTACGGAGGCCGGACTTTACCAGGCCGCCGGGCTCGATGCGATCATCTGCGGCCCCGGCGACATCGACCGCGCCCACAAGCCGGACGAATACATCCTTGCCAGCGAACTTGCCGCCTGCCAGCGATTGATCGAAGCGCTGGGCGCCCGCTGCGCGGCTTGAAAGGGAACTGGAATGACATTCCTGTTCAATTCCGATGCGCGCCGCGGGGCGGTCTTCGCCGATGCCTTCGCGAGAGACCTGCCGGACGTCCCATTGACGACGAATGCCGCAACGGTCAATCCCGACACCGTGCGTTACCTGATCAGTTGGACCCTGCCGGATAATCTCGCCCGCTACAGGAACCTGGAAATCCTGTTCTCCATCGGCGCCGGCGTCGACCAGTTTCGCCTCGATGCGGTGCCTGCGAAGGTGAAGATCGTGCGCATGATCGAGCAAGGCATCGTGCGCATGATGCAGGAATATGTGACGCTTGCCGTGCTCGGGCTCCACCGCAACCTGCCTGGATATCTGGCGCAGCAGCGCGCCCGCGAATGGGCCGATATCGCGCAGCCGCAGGCCGGGTCGCGTCGGGTTGCTGTGCTCGGCCTCGGGCAGCTTGGCCAAGCCGTCCTCGATCGCCTGAAGCCCTTCGGCTTCCCGCTTGCAGGATGGAGCCGCTCGCCGCGGCGAATCGAGGGCGTGACCTGTCATCATGGTGAGCCCGGATTGAACGAGATGCTTGCGGCCAGCGACATTTTGATCTGCCTGCTGCCGCTGACCGAGGAGACGCGGGGGTTCCTCGATGCCGGCCTGTTTGCGAAACTGCCCGAGGGCGCGGCGCTCGTCCACACCGGCCGGGGGCCGCAGCTCGACCAGGAAGCCCTTGTCGCCGCACTCGACAGCGGCCACATTTCGGCGGCGATGATCGACGTCACCGATCCCGAACCGCTGCCGGCGGGCCATCCGTTCTGGTCGCATCCGAAGATCATTCTGACCCCGCATGTCGCCAGCGTCACCCAGCCCGCCAGCGCCGCACAGGCCGTTGTCGAAAACATCAAGCGTTACCGCGCCGGTCTTGACCCCATCGGGCTCGTCGACCGGTCGCGCGGCTATTGAATTTCAACATGAAAGGCTATCCCTTGTCCCTGCTCAAGATCGATACCAGCCCTGCCTTCCAGCCGCGCGAATCCGGGGCGCTGCCCGAACGGCTGATTTCCGGCAACCCCGCCTTCAAGACCTGGGCTCAGGATGTCGCCAAGGGCGACCTCGTTCATACCGGCCTCTGGGAGGCGACGCCTGGCGAAACGCGCTCGATCAAGGGCGAGACTTTCGAGTTCTGCCACATCCTCTCCGGCGTGATCGAAATCACGCCCGACGGCGGCAAAACGGTGACCTACCGCGCCGGCGACAGCTTCGTGATGAAACCTGGCTTCACCGGGATTTGGAAGACCATCGAAACGGTCCGCAAGATCTACGTAACCGTGGGGTAGCGGGAGCGCGAAGGCGCCGGCCTCCGCAACAGATTTTGCCGTCTGTCATCGCCGGCACACAACAATCATCCGCGACCGATCGTCGAACGGTGCATGCTGCGCCAGAGCCCGCGCTAGGCTCCTGCAGAATTCCAGAGTGGGTGCCATGGGCCTGAGCTTCGACCCGGATACCGTCTCCCTTCCCGTCGGCCATTTCATTGGCGGCGAGTTGATCGCGGCCGAGGGTGCGATCGAGATGTACCGACCGTCGGACGGCAAGGCATATGCCGCTTGCCCGGTGGCCGGCGTCGACATGGTCGACCGTGCCGTTGAAAGCGCCAACGCGGCGCTGAAGTCCAGCAACTGGGGCGGCGTTCGGCCGCGCGAACGGACGAAGGCACTCCAGGCCTGGGCCGACCTGATCGAAGCGGAAGCCGAAACGCTGGCCAGGATCGAGGCGCTGTGCTCCACCCGGCCTGTCGGCCAGCTCGTTGCCGGCGACATCGCGATAACCGCCGAGCAGATCCGTTTCTTTGCCGAATTCGCCGACAAGGAAGGCAGCGAGCTCGTGCCGACAGACGACGCCACTCTCGGCATGATCATGAGCGAGCCCTATGGCGTGGTCGGCGCGATCACGCCCTGGAATTTTCCCATCTCGATGGCCGGATGGAAGCTCGGTCCGGCATTGGCCGCGGGCAATGCGGTCGTGCTGAAGCCATCGGAAATGACGCCCTTTTCGGCAGTCTACATGGCGCAACTCGCCGTCAAAGCGGGCCTGCCGGCAGGGCTCATAAACGTGGTGCTGGGAGACGGTCCGACGACCGGCACGGCGCTGACCGGCCATCTCGATATCGCCAAGATCAGCTTCACCGGCTCGACCCGCGCCGGATCGGCAATCATGGAGAACGTGGCCCGCACCGGCGTCAAGCCGATGACGCTGGAACTCGGCGGCAAGAGCCCGCTGATCGTCTTTGCCGATGCCGATCTGGACAAGGCGGCAACGGCCGTCGCCGGCAGCGTCACTTTCAATGCCGGCCAGGCCTGCGTCGCCGGCACACGCCTGATCGTCGAGAGGAGCGTGGCCGACAGGCTGACGGCCGCGATCCTGGAGAGGATGAAGGCTGTGCGCCCCGGCCCGACCTGGGACGAGGCAACGCAATATTCGCCTGTTATCTCGGAGCGGCAGCGGGCGCGTGTCGACTGCATCGTGCGGGCCGCGATCGACGCCGGCGGCGAATGCCTGACCGGTGGCGGCGTCATGGACAGCCCCGGCTATTTCTACCAGCCGACGCTGATCGCCGATGTCGACCAGGCCAATCCGGCGATTGTCGAGGAAATCTTCGGCCCGGTCCTGACCATTCAGACCTTCGAGACCGAGGAAGAGGCGCTGGCGCTGTCCAGCCATCCAACCTACGGGCTGGCTTCCGGCCTGTTCACTTCCGACCTGTCCCGCACCATTCGCTTCGCGCGCAAGCTTGAGGCGGGCACCGTCTGGGTCAATCGCTACAGCCGCTCGCGCGACCATATCCTGCCGACCGGAGGCTACAAGCGCTCCGGCATCGGCAAGGATCTCGGCCGCGAGGCCTATCTCGCCAACCGCAGGACCAAGAGCGTCCTGATCAGCCTCTAGAGAGATGCCGATGAAGTCCTATTCGATTGCCCTGATCCCCGGTGACGGCATCGGCAGCGATGTGACCGCCGCCGCCTGGACGGTGCTGGAAACGGTGGCCGGAAACTTCGGCTTTGCGCTGACCGGAACCGAGTTCCCCTGGTCCTGCAAATTCTTCAAGGAGACCGGCCGCATGATGCCGCAGGACGGCATCGAGACCTTGCGCGGCTTCGACGCCATCCTGCTCGGCGCGGTCGGCTGGCCGGCGGAAGTGCCGGATTCCGTCTCGCTACACGGTCTGCTGCTGCCGATCCGCAAGGCGTTCGTGCAGTACGCCAACATCCGGCCGCATCGCCTGCTGCCGGGCGTCACGGGACCGCTGCGGGCGGAGAACTTCGACATATTGTGCATCCGCGAGAATACCGAAGGTGAATATTCTGGTGCCGGCGGGCGCGTGCATCAAGGCACGCTGGACGAGGTCGCCGTGGAGACCTCGATCTTCACCCGCGCCGGCGTCGAGCGCATCCTGCGCTTCGGCTTCGAGCAGGCGCGGGCAAGGCGAGGCAAACTTGCCTCCGTCACCAAGTCCAACGCGCAGAAATACTCGATGGTGTTCTGGGACGAGATCACGCGAAAGCTGGCCGCGGACTATCCTGATATCGAAGTCACCAGCTATCATGTCGACGCGCTTGCCGCGCGCATGATCATGACGCCGGAGAGTCTCGACGTGGTCGTTGCCTCCAACCTGTTCGGCGATATCCTCACCGACATCGGCGCGGCAATCCAGGGCGGGCTCGGCTATGCCGCCTGCGCCAACATCAATCCCGGCCGCTCGGCACCATCCATGTTCGAGCCGGTGCACGGCTCGGCGCCCGACATTGCCCATCTCGGCATCGCCAATCCGATCGCCGCCATCTGGTCCGGCGCCATGATGCTCGATCATCTCGGTGAAAAGGCAGCGGCCGACCGCGTCATCAAGGGGGTCGAGGCTGCAACCGCCAGAGGCATAGGCACCATTCCCGGCAAGGACCGGACGGAGGCCATCACGGCCGCCGTCGTCGCCGCGCTCACCTGATTGCAAGGTCGTATCCGATGAAGAACCTCAGAGACAAAAGCCTCTTCCGCGAAGCCGGCCTGATCGGCGGCGAATGGGTTGCTGCCGGCTCCGGCAGGACGGTCGACGTCATCGATCCGGCAACCCAGGTGGCGATCGGCACGGTGCCCGACATGGCCGGTCCGGAAACGCGTGCGGCCATAGAGGCCGCGGCTGCCGCCTATGGGGACTGGAAGAAGAAAACCAACGCCGAGCGTGCTACGCTGCTGGAGGCATGGCATGGCCTGATGCTTGCGCATCTGGACGATCTCGCGCTGATCCTGACGACGGAACAGGGCAAACCGCTGGACGAAGCCAAAGGCGAGATCCGTTACGGTGCGGCCTTCGTCAAATGGTTCGCGGAGGAAGCGCGCCGCATCAATGGCCACACCATCCCCTCACCCACCTCCGACCGCCGCATCATCGTGCTGAAAGAACCGGTTGGCGTTTGCGGCATCATTACGCCGTGGAACTTCCCCAATGCGATGATCACCCGCAAGGTCGCGCCGGCACTGGCCGCCGGCTGCACGGTGGTGATCAAGCCATCCGAGTTCACGCCCTATTCGGCGCTGGCGCTCGGCGTGCTTGCCGAACGCGCCGGCATCCCCGCTGGCGTCATCAACATCGTCACCGGCATGCCCACGGAGATCGGCAACGAAATCATGGCGAACGAGGCCGTCCGCAAGATCTCCTTCACCGGCTCGACGCGGGTCGGCTCGCTGCTGATGCGTGGGGCCGCCGACAGCGTGAAGCGGCTCAGCCTCGAACTCGGCGGCAACGCGCCCTTCATCGTCTTCGACGACGCCGATCTCGATCTCGCGATCGAGGGTGCACTCGTCTCAAAGTTCAGAAACGGCGGCCAAACCTGCGTCTGCGCCAACCGCATCCTCGTCCAGTCCGGCGTCTATGAAGCCTTCGCCGCCAAGCTATCCGCCCGCGTCAACGCCATGACGGTCGGACCGGGCACGCAGCCCGGCGTCGCCATCGGGCCGATGATCAACATGGCAGCGGTCGAGAAGATAAACCGCCACGTCGAGGACGCGCTCGCCAAGGGTGCTGCGATCATCACCGAGAAGCCGGCATTGCCCGACGGTCCTCAATATGTCGCGCCGCTGGTGCTGACCGGCGCCACGAAAGAGATGCAGCTTGCTGGTGAGGAAACGTTCGGCCCGGTCGCGCCGCTTTTCCGGTTCGAGACGGAAGAGGAGGCGATCGCGCTGGCCAACGGCACGCCCTACGGGCTTGCTTCCTACTTCTACACCGAAAACCTGAAACGCGCCTGGCGCGTCGGCGAGGCGTTGGAGTTCGGCATGGTGGGGTTGAACACCGGCTCGGTTTCGATCGAGGTCGCCCCTTTCGGCGGCGTCAAGCTGTCCGGCCTCGGGCGAGAGGGCGCGCAGGCCGGCATCGAGGAGTATCTCGAGATGAAGAGCTTTCACATCGGCGGGCTCAGCTGAGGCAATTTTTTGCCCAAGCCGGGCCAGACCGGCGATCACTGAATCCGGTCGAGCGCCTTGTAGTAGAGGCCGACCATCGGCAGGAACCAGGGCTTGCCGGAGTAACCGGGAATGGACGGCCATTCGAGCCCCTTCATCGGATTGCGGTCCTCGCGGCCGAGCATGGCATCGGCCAGGATCATGCCGAGATGGGTGGAAAGCTGCGCACCGTGGCCGGAATAGCCCATCGCGAACCAGACACCGTCATGGTAGCCGGCGCGCGGGAAGCGGTCCTTGGTCATGTCGACCAGCCCGCCCCAGCAATAATCGATCTCGACCTTGGCCAGCTGCGGAAAGATCGCCGCGAGGCCTGCCCGCAAGATCTCTCCGCTCCTGGCGTCGGAGCGCTGGTCCGATGTCGCCGAAAAGCGAGCGCGGCCGCCGAAGATCAGGCGCCTGTCGGGCGAAAGCCGGAAGTAGTTGCCGATGTTCATCGAGGTCACGCATGTCCGGTTGCCGGGCATGGTGGCGGCGATCTCGGCGTCGCTCAGACGCCGTGTGGCGATGATGAAGCTGCCGACGGAGATGATCCGGCGGCGGAAATAGCCGAAATCAGGCGTCGTGTAGGCGCCGGTCGCCACCAGCACATTGTCGGCGCTGATCCGGCCACGCGAGGTGGTCAGCTCATGCCTGCCGCCGGCCTGCTTGCGGCCCGTCACCGCCGCGTTCTCGTGGATCACGGCGCCGTGGCGGGCGGCTGAAGTGGCGAGACCCGCGACATAGCGGCCCATATGCATCATGGCGCTCTTCTTCGACAGCATCGCGCCGTGGAAGGGTGAACCGATCTCGGACTTGAGATCCGCCGCCGACAGCAGCGCCGTGTCCGGATCCACCTCGGCGTGAAGGGCTTCGAAATTGCGGGCGATTGATGCAAAATGCTGCGGCTTGGAGGCGAGCTTCAGCTTGCCGGCGCGGCGGAAATTGCAGTCGATGCCTTCCTCCGCGACCAGCGCCTCTATGGTGTCGACGGAGTCGTCCAGCGCCCGGTAGAGCGCGATTGCGCGGTCCTTGCCGAGCTCCGCCTTGGCGGAGAGATAGCCGTGGGCAAGGCCGTTGTTGAGGTGCCCGCCATTGCGGCCGGATGCGCCCCAGCCCACCCGCTCCGCCTCCAGCACGACCACCTTGGCGCCGGCCTTCGCCAATTGGCGCGCGGCGGCGAGACCGGTGAAGCCACCGCCGATGACGGCGGCATCGTAGTGCCCCTCGACCGGGCCTTGCGCCCCGCCGGAAAAGGCAGGGGCGGTGTCGTGCCAGTAGGAGACGAACTTCATCGGGAATCCGCCTGTTTCAGAGACCGACCACGCCTGCAAGACCCGAAATGTCCGATATTTCGACATAGCCGTAATACGGGTTGGCTGGTTCGTGGCCGCGATTGACCCAGACCTTGTTCTTGATGCCGAGGTCGTGTGCCGACATCAGGTCGTAGCGGAAAGAGGACGAGCAGTGAAGAACGTCCTCGGGGCCGCAGCCCAGCCTGTCGAACATATACTCGAAGGCTTGAAAACGAGGCTTGTAGGCCTGCGCCTCCTCAGCCGTGTAGACGGCATGGAACGGCGCACCAAGCTTTTCGACATTGGACATGATCTGCGCGTTCATGGCGTTGGACAGGATGACCAACGGAATTTCCTTGGCGACCTTCGCCAGGCCGGCCGGAACGTCGGCGTGCGGCCCCCAGGTCGGGACGCGCTCATAGATCACTCTGGCATCGTCGGCGCTGAAGGCAACGCCGTTGCGCTTGCAGGCGCGCTCGAGCGCATTGTGGACGACATCGGCATAGGGCTTCCAGTCGCCCATGATCTCGTCGAGCCGATACGCCGCGAAATTCTTGATGAACTCCTGCATGCGCGGCTCATCGAGCCGGCTGCCATAGAGATCGCGCGCCGCTTCCGCCATCTGGAAAAAGGTCAACGTGCCGTAGCAGTCGAAGGTGATGTATTTGGGCCTGAAGGAAGCCATGTCCGTCGATCTCCGGTGGAAGCACATCCGCGCTGGGATGTATTTCATCATAGGGCCGCCGGTGGCGACCACCTGTCCGAAATCGCCCTCCCGAAAGCAGAAAGTTCCGTATCCACCCGCTGGTTTGGCACGCTGTAGCATCTGGCGTGCCGATCGCGGCGCCGCGATCGGCGTGAAACGCATCCGCCGCGGCCAGTGCCAGCACAAGATGCGGTGCACCACTTGCGCTACGGCGAAAGATACCGCCGAAGCCGATGCCTTCAGATGATCTGCGGCGCGCCGATGGCCGAGACTTGGGCACTAAACGGAAGGATGCCTCATGCAGCAGGGCGAGATCGAACTCCAGACCTTCGGGCCGGACCATATCGAGGGCGCCGTAGCGCTTTCTCGCCAGGAGAATTGGCCGCATCGCCCGCAGGACTGGCAGATGGCGCTGCAGCTCTCGAACGGTGCGGTCGCGCTCGACGACCAGGGCCGCGTCACCGGAACCATCCTGGTAACGCCCTATGGCATGGATTGCGCCATGATCAACATGGTGATCGTCGACAGGACTGTGCGGGGCAAGGGGCTTGGTCGCCGGCTGATGGATCAGGCCTTCGCCCTTGCCGGCGACCGTCCGTTGCGGCTCGTCGCGACAGCGGACGGCATTCCTCTCTATGAAAAGCTCGGCTTCGTGCCGTCCGGTACGATCCGGCAACATCAGGGCAGCGTTGCCAAGCTTGGTGCGCCCGACGGCGTGGAAGTTGCGGACACCGCCGATCTCCCGGAAATCAAGGCGCTGGACCGCGACGCCTACGGCGCCGACCGTGAAGCTCTCATCGATGCGCTGGCGGAGCGCGGCCAATTCGCCGTCATCCGCCGCAACGGTGCCATCGAGGCCTATGCCGCCATCCGCCCGTTCGGACGGGGCGAGGTGATCGGTCCGGTCATCGCGGGAAGCACCGACGAGGCTAAGGCCCTGATCGGCTTCTTTGCCGCGCCACGTCCCGGCGCCTTCCTGCGCGTCGATACCGGCAGCGGGACCGGCATCGCCGGCTGGCTGGAGGACATCGGCCTCGCCCATGTCGGCGGTGGCGTGGCCATGGACCGTCCACCCAAGACGGACATGGAACAGGCATGGCCAAGAGTTTACGCCCTCGCCAACCAGGCGCTGGGCTAGTCCGGAGGATAGAATGCTCGCCAATTCCCTGATCGAACTCGACCGCGCCCATCTCATCCACCCGGTCTCTTCATACCGTGGTCATGAGGCGCAAGGCGTGCGCGTCTTGAAATCGGCGAAGGGGGCGACCGTGACCGATGCGTCCGGCCGGCAACTTCTCGACGGTTTCGCGGGACTGTGGTGCGTCAATGCCGGCTACGGCCACGACAGCATCGTCGAGGCGGCTGCCCGGCAGATGCGCGAGCTTCCCTACGCCACCGCCTATTTCGACCTCGGCTCTGAGCCGGCCATCCGGCTCGCTTCGGAACTGGCCGAGCGCGCGCCCGGAGATCTCAATCACGTCTTCTTCACACTTGGCGGGTCGGACGCGGTCGATAGCACGATCCGTTTCGTCCGCTACTACTGGAATGCCAGGGGCGAGCCAAAGCGCGACCAGTTCATTTCCATCGAGCAGGGCTATCACGGCTCGTCGGTGGTCGGCGCGGGCCTGACCGCCCTGCCCGCCTTTCACGCCGGTTTCGGCATTCCCTTCGAATGGCAGCACAAGATCCCCTCCCCCTATCCCTATCGCAACCCGGTGGGCGAGGACGGGAACGCGATCATCGCCGCATCACTCGCCGCGCTGAAGGCCAAGATCGAGGAGATCGGGCCGGAGCGGGTCGCTGCCTTCTATGCCGAGCCGATCCAGGGCTCAGGCGGCGTCATTGTTCCACCGAAAGGCTGGATCAAGGCGATGCGCGAGCTCTGCCGGGAGTACGGCATCCTGTTCATCGCCGACGAGGTGATCACCGGCTTCGGCCGCACGGGACCCTTGTTCGCCTGTGCCGATGAGGACATCGTTCCCGATTTCATGACGACCGCGAAGGGGCTGACCTCGGGCTATGTTCCCATGGGCGCCGTGTTCATGGCCGATCATGTCTACGACGTCATCGCCGATGGCGCCGGCTCCTCGGCGGTCGGTCACGGCTACACCTATTCCGCTCATCCCGTCAGCGCCGCCGTCGCGCTCGAAGTGTTGAAGCTCTATGAAGACGGCCTTCTGGAGAATGGCATCAAGGCCGGCGCTCGCCTGATGGCGGGCTTGGAGAGCCTGAGGGACCACCCGCTCGTCGGCGATGTGCGCGGCCGCGGCATGCTTGCCGCGATCGAACTGGTGGTCGACAAGCAGAAGAAGACACCGCTTCCGGCGTCGGCCATGCCGGCGCGGCGCGTCTTCGACAGGGCATGGGACAATGGCCTGATCATCCGTGCCTTTGCGCATGGGGTTATCGGCTATGCACCGCCGCTCTGCTGCACCGACGGCGACATCGATGCGATCATCGAGCGCACGCGCCGGACGCTCGACCAGACACTGGACGATCCCGACATCGCCAGGCCCTGGCATGACGGCAGACCAATACCCCGTGTTTTGAAATAGCGCCGGGGTAGATGATTTCGCAATTTTGTGCCGCCCCCTCGCGCCTTTTCGGCGAATCCAGCGCGGGGGAAGTGCCAGACTGCTTATAAGACAAGGCCAGAAAGCTTGGATTTCCGGGCCTTCGAAAAAGGCCGACGCCCCGGACAGCACGGAATTTTGTTCTGTTCAACACATGCAATTCGGCCGTACGCAGAGGAGACCCAGTCTTGGCCAGGGGCTTTAGCGAATTCAAATACATGACCTTCGATGTCGTCGGCACGCTGATCGACTTCGAAGGCGGGATAACGACCTGCCTGGCCGGAATCGCCGCCGAGGCCGGCGTTTCGCTCGATGGTGAGGAAGCGCTGAGCCTTTACCGGCAGGCCCGCTACATGCCCGATGCGAGCCTGTTTCCCGACGATCTCCTACGTGTCTACATGGTCATCGCGCCACGGCTCGGCCTGCCGGCCGAGGAGAAATACGGCATCCGCCTGCGGGACTCCGCCAGCGTCTGGCAAGGCTTTCCTGACAGCGCGGCGGCATTGGCCGAGCTTGCGAAATCGCACAGGCTGATCGCCATGACCAATGCCCGGCGCTGGGCGCTCGATCATTTCGAGAAGCAACTCGGATCGCCCTTCTTCGCCACCTTCACGGCCGACGATACCGGCATGGAAAAACCGGACCCGGCCTTTTTCCAGAAGGTCTTCGATTTCGTCGCCTCAAGGGGCGACAGCAAGGATGACATCCTGCACGTCGCGCAAAGCCAGTATCACGATATCGGCATATCCCGGGCGCTTGGCTTGACCAACTGCTGGATCGAGCGCCGGCATGCCCAGAAGGGCTATGGCGGCACGATCGAGCCCGAGCGCTTCACCGTGCCGGACTACCACTTCACCTCAATGGCCGCGTTGGCGTCGGCCGTACGGGAAAGCCTGAAGCAACGAACCTGAGCCCAAGCCCGGAAAGCCGCGTCAAGACGAGCAAGCCGGAAAACAAACAGAAAGGGGAATGATATGACCGACAAGATCACGAACTGGACCAGCGCAGACGATGCCATGGTCGAAAATGCCATTCGGCGGGGCGCGAGCCGCCGCGAACTCCTCAAGATGCTGTTGGCCGGCGGCGCCGCGGTTGCCGCGGGCAGCATGGTGCTTGGCCGCGCCACTAATGCCGTCGCCGCCACGCCGGTTTCCGGCGGCAGCTTCAAGGCCGCCGGCTGGTCGTCCTCGACCGCCGACACGCTCGATCCGGCAAAGGCGTCGCTGTCGACCGACTATGTCCGCTGCTGCTCGCTCTACAACCGCCTGACTTTCCTCGACAAGGATGGCGTCACGCAGATGGAGTTGGCCGAAAGCTTCGACAGCAAGGACGCCAAGACCTGGACGGTGAAGCTGCGTAAGGGCGTCACCTTCCACGACGGCAAGGCCCTCACCGCCGACGACGTCGTCTTCTCGATGAAGCGCCATCTCGATCCGGCGATCGGTTCCAAGGTCGCCAAGATCGCCGCGCAGATGACCGGTTTCAAGGCCGTCGACAAGTCCACGGTCGAAATCACGCTCGCCGATCCGAATGCCGACCTTCCGACCATCCTGGCGCTGCATCACTTCATGATCATCGCCGATGGCACCACCGACTTCTCCAAAGGCAACGGCACCGGCGCCTTTGTGCTGCAAACGTTCGAACCAGGCGTGCGGTCGGTCGTCACCAAGAACAAGAACTACTGGAAATCCGGCAAGCCCTACCTCGACTCGTTCGAATTCATCGCCATCAGCGATGACAGCGCCCGCGTGAACGCCCTGCTTTCCGGGGATATCAACTTCGCCGCCTCGATCAATCCGCGCGCGATGAAGCTCATCGGCGGCCAGCAGGGCTTCGAATTGTCGAAGACGACCTCGGGCAACTACACCGACCTCAACATTCGGCTCGACATGGATCCCGGCAACAAGGCCGACTTCGTGACCGGCATGAAATACCTCGTCAACCGCGAGCAGATCGTCAAATCGGCATTGCGCGGCCTTGGCGAAGTCGGCAACGACCAGCCCGTCTCACCGGCGAACATCTTCCACAATGCCGACCTCAAGCCGAAGGGCTTCGACCCGGACAAGGCCAAATTCCACTTCCAGAAGTCGGGCCTGCTCGGTCAGTCCATCCCCGTGGTCGCCTCCGATGCCGCGACCTCGTCGATCGACATGGCGGTGATCATCCAAGCCGCCGGTGCCGATATCGGCATGAAGCTCGATGTCCAGCGCGTCCCGTCCGACGGCTACTGGGACAATTACTGGCTCAAGGCGCCGGTCCATTTCGGCAACATCAATCCACGCCCGACGCCGGACATCCTGTTCTCGCTGCTCTACGCCTCCAACGCGCCCTGGAACGAAAGCCAGTACAAGTCGGAGAAGTTCGACAAGCTGATGATCGAGGCGCGCGGCTCGCTCGACCAGGCCAAGCGCAAGGAAATCTACGGCCAGATGCAGACCATGGTCTCCGAGGAGGCCGGCACCATCATCCCAGCCTACATTTCCAACGTCGATGCCCTCTCCAGCAAGGTGAAGGGTTTGGAGGCGAACCCGCTCGGTGGCATGATGGGCTACGCAATGGCGGAATATCTCTGGCTCGAAGCCTGAGAGGCGCCTGCCAGGGACCGGACAGCCGGTCCCTGGCACTTATTGCGCAACATGGCTTGGCCGAACGCAACCGCAGGAGCGCTTCCATGACGTCTGGGGTTCTAAACCTCGTGTTGAAGCGGCTGGCAATCGCGGTCATCACGCTTCTGATCGTCCTGTTCGCCGTTTTTTTCGCCACCAGCATGCTGCCCGGCGACACCGCGTCGATCCTGCTCGGCCAGGCGGCGACACCCGAAGCCGTCGCCGGCCTGCGGCAGGCCATGCATCTCAACGATCCGGCAATCCTGCGCTTCCTGCGCTGGCTTCTCGGCCTGCTCCACGGCGATCTCGGCACCTCCTATGCCAATGAGATGCCGGTCGCGGCACTGATCGGCGGGCGCTTCATCAACACCATGGAGCTCGCCGGCATCACCACGCTGCTCTCGGTCCCCCTGGCGCTGACGCTGGGCATCACCGCCGCCATGCTGCGCGGCTCGCTCTACGACCGCACCGTCACCATTCTTTCGATCGGCGTCATCTCGGTGCCGGAATTCATGGTCGCCACGCTGGCGGTCCTGCTTTTCGCCGTTTATCTCAAATGGCTGCCAGCGCTTTCCTCGGTCAATGAGGCGCATACGCTGACCGACCTCGTGCGCATCTATGCAATGCCGGTGATCACGCTCACCTTCGTCATCTCCGCCCAGATGATCCGCATGACCCGCGCCGCGGTGATCGAAACGCTCTCCACGCCTTATGTCGAGATGGCGCTTCTCAAAGGCGCCTCACGCGGCCGCATGGTGCTCAAGCACGCACTCCCCAATGCGCTCGGGCCAATCGTCAACGCGGTTGCGCTGTCGCTGTCCTATCTGGTCGGCGGCGTCATCATCGTGGAGACGATCTTCAACTATCCCGGCATCGCCAAGCTGATGGTCGATGCCGTCGCGACCCGCGACCTGCCGCTGATCCAGAGCTGCGCGATGATCTTCTGCCTTGGCTATCTCTTGCTCATCACCGTCGCCGACATCATCGCCATCATGTCCAACCCGAGGCTCAGGTGACGATGGCGCGCGTGGCAGCTTCCCGACGGTCATTCCTTGGCCACAGCTACAATCTCGTGGGCGTCGTGGCCGCGCTGGTCATCCTGGCGTGGACGCTGATCGCCATCTTCGCGCCTTACATCATTCCCCATTCGATCGGCGATATCGTCGACGACGATTATTTCGGCCCGATGCGTCAGGGCCTATGGCTCGGCTCGGACTATCTGGGCCGCGACATGCTCTCGCGGGTGCTGATGGGCGCGCGCTACACCGTCGGCATATCGCTCGCAGCCGTCGCCATCGCCTGCTTCTCGGGCGTCGTGCTGGGGATGATCGCTGCCGTCACCCGCGGCTGGCTCGACAGCTGCCTTAGCCGCTTCCTCGATGCCATGAACTCCATCCCCAGCAAGCTGTTCGGCCTTGTGGTCGTCGCCGCTGTCGGCTCGTCGATCCCGGCGCTGATCTTGACGCTCGCCGTCATCTATATTCCCGGCGCCTACCGTTTCGCGCGGGCGCTCGCGGTCAACATCAACAGCATGGACTTCATGACCGTCGCTCGCGTCCGCGGCGAAAGCACCGCCTATCTCATCGGGTCCGAGATCCTACCCAATATCATGCGCCCGGTTCTGGCCGACTTCGGCCTGCGCTTCGTCTTCATCGTGCTCTTGCTCTCAGGCCTGTCCTTCCTCGGGCTCGGCCTGCAGCCGCCGCTCGCCGACTGGGGCGCGCTGGTGCGCGAGAACATCGGCGGCCTGCCCTTCGCGGCGCCCGCGGTCATCATTCCGTCGCTGGCGATCGCCAGCCTCACCATCAGCGTCAACCTGCTGATCGACAACCTGCCGCAGAAGATCAGGGACAGGGACGCATGACCAATCTCGTCGAGGTCAGGAACCTAAGGATCGAGGCGACGACCGACGCCGGTCGTGTCGTCGAAATCATCAAGGGCGTCAGCCTCGACATCGCCGATGGCGAGATCGTCGCCCTGATCGGTGAGAGCGGTTCCGGCAAGACGACGATCGCGCTCTCGCTGATGGGCTATGCGCGGCCTGGCTGCCGGATTACCGGCGGCGAAATCAATGTCAACGGCAAGAACATGGCGGCACTTTCCGAAAAGCAGCGCGCCAGGTTGCGCGGCACCGACATTGCCTATGTTCCGCAAAGTGCCGCCGCCTCCTTCAACCCCTCGTCCACCATCATGGAGCAGGTGATCGAGGTTACGCGCATCCACGGGCTGATGTCGCCCGAGCAGGCGCGCAAGCGCGCGGTCGAGCTGTTCCGGGCCTTGTCGTTGCCGGATCCGGAAGGGATCGGCGCGCGCTACCCGCACCAGGTTTCGGGCGGGCAATTGCAGCGGCTGTCGGCGGCCATGGCGCTCATCGGCGATCCCAAGCTGATGATCTTCGACGAGCCGACGACGGCACTCGACGTTACGACGCAGATCGACGTGCTGAAGGCATTCAAGTCGGTCATGCGGGCGGACGGAATAGCGGGGGTCTACGTTTCCCACGACCTCGCCGTCGTCGCCCAGATCGCCGACCACATCGTCGTGCTGAAGGGCGGCGAAGTGCAGGAGACAGGCACCACGGCTCAGATACTTTCGGCTGCCCAGCACCCCTATACGCGCGAACTGCTGGCTGCCTTCGAGCCGAAACCGCGGCAAGCGCATGCGGACGCGGATGCCGGGACGAAAGAGCTGCTGCGTATCGACAATGTGACCGCCGGCTACGGCGCGGTGCGGGGTGACGGACTGCCGATTATCCGCGCTGTCGATTCCGTCACCCTAGTCGTCGAGAAGGGACGCAATCTCGGCGTCATCGGCGAATCCGGCTGCGGAAAATCGACGCTGGCGCGCGTCATCGCCGGCATCCATCCGGCGGCGGCCGGCGACATCGTCTTCGACGGCAAGGAATTGGAGCGCACTGCGGGGAAACGCAGCCAGGACCAGCTGCGCGAGATGCAGATCGTGTTCCAGTATGCCGACACCGCGCTCAATCCAGCCAAGCCGGTGGAGGACATCATCTCCCGCCCGCTGGCCTTCTATCACGGGCTCGACAGACAGGCGCGCTCGAAGCGCGTCGACGAACTGCTCGACATGGTTCGCCTGCCGAGGGGCCTGCGCTATCGCCGTCCGTCGGAGCTCTCGGGCGGCCAGAAGCAACGCGTGAACTTCGCGCGCGCTCTGGCGGCCGACCCCAAGCTCATCATCTGCGACGAAATCACCTCGGCGCTCGACACGGTGGTCGCGGCCGCCGTGATCGAACTGCTCAAGGAGTTGCAGCGCGAGTTGGGCCTTTCCTATATTTTCATCAGCCACGACCTCTCCGTCGTCGAAGCGATCTGCGACGAAATCATGGTCATGTATAATGGGCAGCGGGTGGAGCAGATCACGCCCGACAAGTTGCAGGCGCCCACCCACCCCTATTCCAAGCTTCTGTTCTCCTCCGTGCCGAAGCTCGATCCGACGTGGCTCGATGGCCTCGTCCGCGATCCCGAGCTCGTCAGCCAATACGGCCATCGCTAGAGCCGCTCAGCATTTTACGGAAACGGTGAGCCGCTCTGACTACATCGGGAACAGGCTGGGCAACGGCATGTGCGCCTTGACGATGGGAGATTTCAGCACCACGAAGCTGAAATACTTGTCGATGCCGATATCCATGTCGCTCAGCCGCTCCATGATCTCCTGATACTCGCCGATGCCGGCGGCCACGAATTTCATCAAATAGTCGTAGCGGGCGGAAACGCGGTGGCATTCGACGGCCGCATCAACCTTGTCGACGGCGGCAAGGAAACGCGCGAAGTCGATCTGTCGATGGTTCTTGAGCGTGATTTCCGTGAAGACGGTGAGCGTCCGCCCCAGCTTTGCGATGTCGATCTGCGCCGAATAGCGCACGATATAGCCTTCGGCATGCAGCTTCTTTACCCGCATCAGGCAGGGGCTGGGAGAGAGATTGACCCGTTCGGCCAACTCCACATTTGTGATGCGGCCGTTCTTCTGCAGCTCGTACAGAATCTTGATGTCGATCCGATCGAGTTTCATGGCCCCATCTACAATTGCGAGCAGAGCCGGTAGGCCTCGTAGATCGACGAGTAGATGTCCCGGCTGGCCACTGCGTCTCCAATGCGGTGCAAGACGAACGATCCGGCAGCTTGCGGACCATTGTCCCGCTTCGTTGCCGTTCCCGTCATCAGCGCTATGTCGGTGACGCCGTTGTTGGCGGAGCGCGCACGCAGTTCCTGGTAGGTATCCTCCATGGGCACGGTGCCGCGCTCGACAATGAGTTGGGCCGCCGTCATTTCTGTTTCCGCACCGGTGAGTTCATGCCGGAACGTGGCGGCGATGCCGTTGCCCTGGCGCGCTGCCTTGACCAGACGCATATCGCTGACGACGCGGATGCCGCGTTCCGAGGCGCGTTTGCGAAAACTCACCCGGTCCGGATAGGGCGTCTCGATCGCCAGCGTGTCGTCCGCTATGGCCAGGCTGACCACGCGCCCGTGTTGGGCGAGATGCAGGGCGCAGGAAATTGCGGCCTGGCGTCCGGTCTCGTCGTAGATCAGCACATCGTCCTTCGCCGGCACGACCCCGGTCAGGACGTCCCATACGCTGTCGCAATGTTCAGCACCCTCCAGCCGTTCCATATCCGGAACGCCGCCGGTGGCGACGATGACCGCGTCCGGTTCCGCAGCAATGACGATTTCTGCGTCCGCATAGGTGTTGAGACGGACTTCCACTCCAAGCCGCGCGAGTTCGTCTACGCGCCAGTCGACTATGCCGATGAGATCATTGCGATCGGACGCCGAGGCCGCGATGAGCACTTGCCCACCAAGCCGCGCCCCAGCTTCGAGCAGGCTCACTCTGTGGCCGCGCTCGGCGGCGACCCTTGCCGCTTCCATCCCGCTCGGGCCACCGCCGATCACGACCACCCGTTTCGGCGTTTCAGCCCGCATGATGGTATGGCTGATGATCGTTTCATGGCCGCTGGCCGGGTTGTGAATGCACTGCACCTTCTTGTAGAGGCAGTAGGACGCGCCGACACACGGGCGAATGCGTTCTTCTTCGCCGCGCATCACCTTGTTGACGATATGGGGGTCGGCAATATGCGCTCGGGTCATGCCGACCAGGTCGACAAGGTTCTCGCGGATGGCATGGCGGGCCGTCGCTATGTCCCGAATGCCTGCGGCGTGGATCACGGGCAGCCTGGTTTCCCGTTTGAACTGTCCGACCAGCGGCAAGAACGGCGCGCTCTGGCTGAACATGCCGGGCATGTTCTGCTCAGCCAGCGACAGATCGGTGTCCATGCGGCCAAAGATGCAGTTGAAGAAGTCGATATGGCCTTCCCGCTCGAACAGCTTGGCGAAGGCAAGGCATTCCTCGAAATCCGAGCCATCCTCGACCGCCTCGTCGATCACGAACCGGATGCCGACAGCGAAGTCGTCGCCCACCGCGCGGCGGATCGCCTCGTGAACCATCAGGCCGAAGCGTGCGCGGTTTTCCAGCGAGCCGCCGAAGCCATCCGTGCGCCTGTTGGTTCTGAGCGAGAGGAATTGCCCGATCAGATGGCCGCCGGTGACGGTTTCGACGCCGTCCAGACCGCCGTCCACGCAGCGCCTAGCGGCACTGGCGTAATCCTTGATGATCCTGTCGATGTCGGGGGCGTCCATCTCCTTTGGAAAATTCCGGTTCCGCGTCTCGCGAACGCGTGACGGCGCCACCGGCGGCAGCCAGTTTCCGGCATAGGCGGTAGCGCGCCGGCCAAGGTGTGAGACCTGGCACATGATGGCAGCGCCATGGCGATGCACCCGCTGCGACAGGGACTGGAGATGAGGCACGATGCGGTCGGTCGAGAGGTCCAGCTGACCGCCGCCCCAGCTCGAGTCGGGCGACGTCATGGCCGAGCCGCCCACCATGGTCATCGCCAGGCCGCCGCGCGCTTTCTCCTCGTGGTAGCGTTGGTAGCGCTCGAGCGGCAGGCCGCCATCGTCCAGCATCGAGGCATGGCTGGTGCTGACGACGCGGTTGCGCAGCGTCAGACCCTTGAGCCGAAACGGCTGAAGCAGAGGATCGCTGGATGTGCTGCCCGCTTGAGATGCCGCTGCCTTCACGTCCTGCTCCCCCATTCATCAGGGTTATACTTCGCCATTTCCGAGATCGTAGAAAGCTTGTAAATTGTTGGGGTGGCTATACCCTGGGCGTATGGCTGGTTTCGCAAAACTCGTTCCTTCCGCGCGCGGACTGCTTGTCTTCGAAGCTGCTGTCCGGTCGGGTAGCTTCACGGCAGCGGCGCGCGAGTTCAACGTCACGCAACCATCGATCAGCCGCAGCATTGCCCAGCTCGAGGCCGATTTTGGTGTTGCTCTTTTCACGCGGAGTCCTGCGGGGTTGACCCCGACCCCGGACGGACGTGCCCTCTATTCGGCGGTGCGGGAGGGATTTGACGGCATTGCGGAGGCGATCCGCAGGATCAAGCAGAACAGTGCTGCAAAGCCGGTGGTGACTCTTTCCCTTTCGAGTTCTCTGGCAACCTATTGGTTCGTTCCGAGGTTAGGGGCATTCAACACCAGGTTTCCTGACGTCGACCTGAGGTTCGAACTGATCGCGGGCGTTCTGCGAGGACCCGCCGAGACTGTCGACCTTGCCACGAGAATCCTGGCTGATGACGACACCCACTATCACCATTGGGCATTCTCGCCGGAGATCATCGTTCCGGTGTGCAGCCCATCCTATTTGTCGGCCCACGGCCGGCTGATCCATGCCGGAACCGGGGAAGGTCATGCCTTGCTTCACCTGACCGACGCCAAGGAGCAGTGGCTGGACGCCTGGGGCAGTGTGGCGGACCGCAAGACCAGCAGGGCAAAGTGGCTCGAATTCTCGGACTACGCGGTCGTGCTTCAAGCCGCGATGAACGGGGAAGGCGTGGCGCTCGGCTGGCTCAGCAACGTTTCAAGGGCATTGCTTCAGGGAACCCTTGTCCCGGCCTCGGACAGGCAGATCAAGACGGGTCGGATCCATCAGCTGATAGCGCCGCGCTCAAGGCCGGTACGGCCTGTCGTCTCCGATATCCGCGCCTGGATGATTGCCGAGATGCAAGCCGAATTGAAGGCACTGCACCCGATATTGCGGCCGGACGCCTTGTAGCGGGCCGCAGGCGACAAGCGCGGCGCGGTCGCCGCGGACTACCTCGGAAACAGGCTGGGCAGCGGCATGTGCGCCTTGACGATCGGCGACTTCAGCACCACGAAGCTGAAATACTTGTCGATGCCAATATCCATGTCGGTCAGCCGCTCCATGATGGTCTGGTACTCGGCGATGCCGGCGGTCACGAACTTCATCAGATAGTCGTAGCCACCCGACACGAGGTGGCATTCGATGACCTGGTCGATCTTCTCAACCACGGCGAGAAAGCGGGCGAAATCCACCTGGCGATGGTTCTTCAAGGTGATTTCGGTGAACACGGTCAGCGTCTGGCCGAGCTTGCCGATATTGATCTGCGCGGAATAGCCCTCGATGTAGCCCTCCGATTGCAGTCTCTTGACCCGCATCAGGCACGGGCTTGGCGACAGGTGCACCAGATCAGCCAGTTCCACGTTGGTGATGCGGCCATTCTTCTGCAACTCGTACAGAATCTTGATATCGATCCGATCCAGTTTCACTGTCGTCTCCGCAGAACATGCCGCAGCACAAAATGCTGCCTTGCTCATAGACATTGACACTACCACAGCCCGTTGGCCTGTCCATCCAAGCGGAGAGCGCTTTGAAACGCAGCGGTTCCCGATTTTGACTGCGTTGCCGGAATAAAATTCTGCTTCGGCCGCAACTGCGGCAGCGGCTGCCTGCGCAACGCGTTAAATTGGCGCGTCAAGGCAGAGAGACCATGCGCGCACCCCTACAGAAAATCGAGACATCCGGAGACCTGCCACGGAACGCGGACGCGGTGGTGATCGGCGGCGGCATCGTCGGTATCTTCGCGGCCTACTACCTGGCACGGCGCGGCATGAAAGTGGCGCTCGTCGAAAAGGGACGCATCGGCGCCGAGCAGTCTTCCAGGAACTGGGGATGGTGCCGCCAGCAGAACCGCGACGCGCGCGAGTTGCCGATGGCGACAAGAAGCATCGACCTGTGGGGCAGCTTTGCGGCAGAGACTGGCGAAGACACCGGCTTTCGCCGCTGCGGCCTGCTCTATCTCAGCAACGACGATGCGGAACTGGCCGGCTGGGTGCGCTGGCGTGACTTCGCTAAAACGGCTGGCGTCACGACGCATATGCTCGACGGCACCGAGGCCTGCGAGCGGGGCCGCGCCACCGGCCGGACATGGAAGGGCGGCGTCTTCTCGCCCACCGACGGCACCGCCGATCCGTCGCGGGCAGCACCCGCGGTCGCCCGCGCCATCCTCAAGCTTGGCGGCTCCGTGCACCAGAATTGCGCCGCGCGGGGTATCGAGACCGAAGGCGGCCGCCTGAGCGGCGTGGTCACCGAAAGCGGAACGATCCGGACCAAGATGGCTGTGCTGGCCGGCGGTGCCTGGGCCTCCTCCTTTTGCCGGCAGTTCGGTTTCCGTTTTCCGCAGGCGTCGATCCGCTCGTCCATTCTGTCCGTCTCGCCAGGCGCGGAAGGTCTGCCGGATGCGCTGCACACGAAAGGGATCTCGGTCACGCGTCGCGGCGACGGCGGCCACACGCTCGCCATAAGCGGACGCGGGCGCGTGGACGTTACGCCGCAGCAGTTGCGCTTCTCCTCGCAGTTCCTGCCGATGTTCCTGAAGCGGTGGCGCAGCCTCGCGCCTGGCGGCCTGCAGGGCATGCGCTCGGGTCACGAAACGCTCCGACACTGGCGGCTCGACCAGCCGACACCGATGGAGCGGGTGCGCATCCTCGACCCGGTTCCGGACCAGGCGACCATCCGCCTGGCCCACGCCCGGGCGCTCGAGCTGCTGCCGGCACTGCGCCAGACCAGGATCAGCGCGACCTGGGCCGGCTACATCGACAGCACGCCCGACGGTGTGCCTGCCATTGGCGAGATCCATATCGTTCCGGGTTTGTTTTTGGCTGCCGGGTTCTCGGGGCATGGCTTCGGCATCGGACCCGGCGCCGGGCATCTCGTCGCCGATCTGATGACCGGCTCCAAACCGATTGTCGATCCGCAATCCTATGATCCCAGGCGCTTCGACGCTTCGTCTTGGGGGAAGGTCGCCGACTTTTAGACGTGATACAGGCAGACATACCAGGTCGGCCCAGAATCGCATCAGCCGTCCCGCAGAAAGGCGCCGATAGGCGCCGGGCGGACAGGCGCTTGCCCGCGGAACCGACCGACAGCGCCAGGCGTGCAGCCGGTCTGCGCCGCGATGAGTTCGACGGCGGCCAGCTGACAATAGCGCCCCTGGCATCGCCCCATGCCGACGCGCGACAGCGATTTCACCCTGTTGGCTTCGGTACCGCCGAAATCAGTGCTCTGGCGTAGGGCCGCGGCGGTCACGTTCTCGCAGCGGCAGACGACCGCGTCGTCGGGGAGTGCCCGCGCCATCGCCGTCGGCCAGGGAAAGGCGCGAGCCAGGCCGCGGGCAAAGCGTTCGAGCCGTGCGAGTTTGCGCAAATCGGACGCGGTGGAGGGCGCTGGAAATCCGAGATCGGCAAGGCACGCCACCGCGGCAAGACGCCCCGCGATCTCCGCGCCGTCTGCTCCCAGAAGACGAACTCCATCGCCCGCAAGATAGGCTCCGTTGCCGGCGCGGCCCATCTCATCGGTCTTTGGCAGCCATTGCCGCCACTTCTCGTCATAAATGAAGGCACATCCCGCCAGGTCGGCGAGATGCGTCTCGGCCCGCAAGTGCCAGCCCACGCCTATCGTGTCGCATAGCGTGAGATGTTCCCTGCCGCCGGCGTCGTGCCAGCGGATCGCGGTGACACCTTTGCCGTCGGCCTCGATCCGTTCGAGCGTCACGCCGGCATGATAGCGGCCGCCGAGCCTCGCCCGCAGGGCTAGACCGCGCAGCGCGACCAGCGGCCGGGCGGCAAGTTCCCAGAGTCCCTGCATCTGCTGGCGCCGGGAAGAGGTGTCGAGCACCGCCACCACATCCGCTCCAGCCTTGACGAGTTGGGCGCCAACCAGCGTCAGCAAAGGCCCCGATCCGATCAGGACGATGCGCTGCCCCAGCGCCACGCCCTGCGCCTTCAGCGCGATCTGCGCCGCGCCAAGGCTGTAGACGCCGGCACTCTGCCAGCCCGGGACCGGAGCGACACGGTCGGATGCGCCCGTCGCAAGGATCAGGCGGTCATAGCTGACCAGCTGTACGCCGCCCTCCCCCAACACGTGCAGCCGCCCCTCCTGCAAGGCGATGACCGAGCTTGCCGCGCAATGGGTGAGGCGCCCCTCTTCGGCCAGCCGGTCGAAGAGGGCATGCAATGCGACCGCTTTCGCCGCCTCCGACCCGTAGAGCTGCTCCGGCGTGCGGACGAACCCGGCAGGTGGGCGGCGGTAGATCTGCCCGCCCGCGCGCTGCCCTTCATCGATCACCACCGGGTGGAGCCCTGCCTCGACCAGCATGGCCGCGGCCCTTATGCCGGCGGGACCGGCGCCGACGATCACGATCCGCGGCGAGGTCTCGCTCACGGCCAGCTCTCCGGCTCCGTTGTGCGCAACCGCATGCCTTCGGTGATCGGGGCCGAGCACGCGCGGATGCGCGATCCCTCGTCCTGCCATATCCAGCAATCCTGGCAGGCTCCCATCAGGCAGAACCCGGCGCGCCACTCGGGTCCGAACTCGGATTTTCGCAGCGCGTGTCCTGATGCCAGCATCGCGGTCAGCACGGTGTCGCCCGCCAATGCGCTACACATCTGTCCGTCGAGAAAGAAATGCAGCTGCGCCCGCCCGAATTCGGCGAGCCGGACGATGCGGCCGTCGGTGATCATTCAGCCGCCTCTCGCACCGGGCCAGGACGAGGCAGTTCCGGGAACCGTTCGCAAACAGCGTCGAACGCCTGCTGGACGCCTGCCGGCCCCGAACGCCCCTTCATGCGGCGGAAGATCTCCGTCTTGGTGAAGAACCGCCAGTGGATCGGCAAATCTCCCAGTATGGCCGTGAGCCGGTCATAGGCGGCCGGCGTCCACTGCGCTTCGTAGCCGTCGCGCTCCGGACCGAAATGGAAATGGCCGGCGGCAGGCGCCTGCCGCGCGCGCAATTGCCCCGTTGCCTGCTCGTCGATCTCGCCGCCGCGGATGACCACGCCATAGCCGTGCTCGGCCGCAGCCGGCGAGACATAGCCGCGCCGCACATCCTGCGCGACCCGCCAGGGTTCGCGTTGATGCGGATCGCCGCGCCCGCCGCCTCCGGCGGAGCGTATCTCAAGCACGTCGCCGGGCTGCAGCACAGTGGTGTCGATGTTGCCCAGCCGCCGCTCATGCTCGGTCCCTGGATTGACGATCATGTCCGACAGGCCGGCCGCCTTGCCGCCCAGCACGCCCCAGGGACGAAAGAAGCTGCGGTCGCGGTTGCGCGCCGTGATCCTGGAATCGGGGGCAAAGACACGGAAGGCCATTTCGGTCGCCAACCCGCCGCGCCAACGCCCCGCCCCGCCGCTATCCCTGGCGAGCCCGTATTTCACGAATTCGACCGGGGTCTCGGTCTCGGTGATCTCGATCGGCGTGTTCTTGAGATAGGCGGCATCCGCGCCCGATCCATTGGTTCCGTCGCGATGCGGCATCGCCCCGCCGCCGCCGACCACGGGATTCACCGCCGTGATGACGGTCCGGTAAGTGCGCTCGTCCGTGGTCATGACATTGACGATGCAGTTGTTGCCGGCCGGAGCTGCTGGCAGGCGCTCCGGCACCGTTTGCGAGAAGGCGCCGAAGATAACCGACCGCAGCCGGGCGCAGGTGAGCGAGCGCATTCCCACGGCGGCGGGGTGTACCGGGTTCAGCACGGAGCCCCGGGGCGTGATGCAGGTAAACGGCCGGGTAAGGCCGGTGTTGAGCAGGATCTTCGGGTTGAGCGTGTAGAGCACGTAGTAGACGCCAACCAGCAGCATGGTGTGTCGCGGGTCACCGCCCGAAGGCACGTTGAGCGAGGAGCCGAGCTGCGGATCGGAGCCGGTGAAGTCGAGCACCGACTCGTCGCCCTTGATCGTCAGCGTCAGCTTCAGCCGGCACGGATTGGCCTCGACGGAATCCTCATCGGCATAGTCGCAGAAATCCCATGTGCCGTCGGGCATGGAGCGCAGCACGTCGCGCGCCTGCGCTTCCGCCTGGTCGAGAAGAGCGGAAACGCCTTCGATGAAGCCTGCCTTGCCGAACTTCCTCACCATTGCCTGGATCTTGCGCTCGCCGGTGTTGAGCGCGCCGACCAGCGCCTTGATGTCGCCGATGTTGAGGTCGGGCTTGCGCACATTGGTGCTCATGATCCGCAGGATCGTCTCGTCGAAGACGCCCTCTCTCACCAGCTTCATCGGGGGAAAGCGGATGCCTTCCTGATGGATTTCGGTCAGCGCCCGGCTGAGCGAAGCCGGCACGGCGCCACCCATATCGGTGTTGTGGATATGCCCGCCGGTCCAGGCGACGATCTCGCCATCGACGAAGACCGGCTTCCAAAGATGCGTGTCGGGCGCGTGCGTGGCGACGTGCCCGGAATAGGGATCGTTGGTGAAGGCAATATCTCCCGGCCGGTAGTCATCGACCATGGCGATCGCGCGGTGATACGAAAGCCCCGGATACCAGGTGGCGCCGAGCTCCATCGGCACGGCGAAGGTCGCGCCTGAACGGTCCATCAGCATCACGGTAAAGTCCTGCGTCTCCTTGACGAAGGCGGAGTGCGCGGTGCGGTGCAGCGTGTGCGCCATGTTCTCTGCGGCCGCGCGGGCATGGTTCGCCAGAACCTGAAGGTTTGTCCGGTCAAACAAGGCATCACTCCGGGAAGGTCAGCAAAAGGTTGAGAAGGCGGTCGACCCTTGCCTGCGCTCCCGCGGGAATGGCAAAGGTGGTGTCTTCCTGAACGACCACGGCAGGCCCGTGAAACATGCTTCCCGGCACGAGGGCTTGCCGGTCGTGGAGGTCGACAGTCTCGACGCTCGCTCCCGTGTAGACGGAGAGCCGGCGCGCCGGAATGGCCAGAGCATCGACCTCGTCGATTTCCGGGAAGGAGAGTTTCGGCCCTGCGCCTATGGCCGATAGCCGGACATTCACAAGTTCGATCCCGCCCTCCGGGTCGTGGAAATCGTAGAGCCGCTCATGGGTGAGGTGGAAGGCCTGCGCGATGGCGGCCACATTGCCCTCCGCCAGCCATTCCGGCTGAAGGACGACCTCGATCTCATAACTCTGCCCGACATAGCGCATGTCGCAGGTGAGACTGAGCTCCGCCGCCGCATCGTGCCCCTGCGCCGCGAGCCAGTCGCGGCCCTCGCGCGCCAACGCCTCGAAGGCTTCGCGAATTCCGGCAAGCGCCACGCCAGACAGCGGGCTGAAGATGGTGCGAATGAAGTCACCGCGCAAATCCGCCACCAGTCCGCCCAGCGCCGACACCACACCGGGCCGGCGGGGCGCCATGACGCGCTTCATGCCGAGTTCGCGGGCAAGGAATGCGCCCAGCATCGGCCCGCCGCCGCCGAAGGGCATCAGCGTGAAATCGCGCAAGTCCACGCCGGCGCGCGAGGCAAGCTTCTCGACCTCGACGAACATCTCCGACACCGCGATGTCGAGGATCGCCTGCGCGGTGTGCTCGATGGGGCGGTCGAGCCGGGCGGCAAGCTCGCCGACCGCGCGATGCGCCAGGCCGGTGTCGATCCGCAACTGGCCATAGGCCATCTCGCTGTGACCGAGCCATCCGCACACCACCATGGCGTCCGTCACCGTCGGCCTCTCGCCGCCACGACCATAGCACGCCGGTCCTGGCGTCGAACCGGCCGATTCCGGTCCGACCCGCAGCACACCTTGCGCATCGACACTGGCGATCGAGCCGCCGCCGACACCGATCGAGCTTACCGACACGGAGGGGATATGGAGCGGAAATTCGCCGATCAGTTCGCCGGTGCCGAATTGCGGCTCGCCATCGATAATGAGCGCGAAATCGGCCGAGGTCCCGCCAATGTCGAGGGTCAGGATCCTGTCCTCTCCGGCCTGGCGCGCCAGCCACGAGGCGCCCATGACACCGGAGGCTGTCCCCGACAAAAGCATGTTCACGCAGGCGCGCTTGCCTTCGGCAGCGTTCATCAGCCCGCCATTCGATTTGGTCAGCATGGGGCGGGCGGGTACACCGTGGTCCTTCAGCCGCTCTTCCAACGCCGTCAGATAGCCGGAGACGCGCGGATGGACATAGCCGTTGAGGATGGCGGTCGAGCTGCGCTCATATTCACGGATGACCGGCCAGACCTCGGCCGAGGAGAAGACGAACAGGTCGGGCGCAAGACGCGTGATCCTCGCCTTCACCGAAGCTTCCTGAGCGGCATTGCGCCAGGAATGGAGGAAGGACACGATGATGCCTTGCGCTCCGTTCGCTTTCGCCACCGCCACCGCCCTTTCCACCGCCGCCATGTCCGGCGCCCGGGACTCGCTGCCATCGGCACGCATGCGGGCCGGAATGCCGAAAACCATGTCGCGCGATATCAGCGGGTCCGGCCGCGAGCAGAACAGCGAATACATGTCCGGCATGCGCAGCCGCGCCAGTTCGATGACGTCCTCGAAGCCGGCATTGGTGAACAGTGCCAGCGGTGCGCCCTTGCGCTGGATGATGGTGTTGATGCCAACGGTCGTACCGTGCACGAAGCGCGTCATGCGGGCAGGATCAAAGCCTTCACGCTCGGTCAGAAGCGTGAGGCCCGTCATCAGTTCGGCACCCGGATTTTCCGGCGTCGTCAGCACTTTCAGCGAGGCGACGCGCCCCGAATTTGCTTCGAGCGCGCAGAAATCGATGAATGTGCCACCGATATCGACGCCGACCTTCCAGTCGGCTTCGTTGCTCGCCTCGTCCGCCACGATGGCACCATCCATGATGCGTCCCTTCCTGTCTGCCAACCAAAGCTGACACGACAGGATGGCCAGGGTCCAAGACGTATGACGAGCGGGACTATAAGTCTTGCTTATGCCCTTGCTCTGTCACCGCCCAGCACGGCGGAACAGGCCGCGCGGACTTGCTCGCGCATCATCTCATCGGCCCGCGAAAGCGCCCGGGTGCGCGAGGTCAGCAGCGCGATCGGAAATTCCGGCCCCGCCGCGAGCGGCCTGACGGCAAGCCCGGCAAACTGGTGCCATGGCAGCAGCGCGTCGACGAGCGCGACACCCAGGCCGGCCTGGACGAAGCCGACGGCCGAGATGGAGACGTCGATCTCGAGCGACGGCGAAAGCACCACACCCTGCGCGCGGGCAGCGTGGGTCAGTTCGTCGGCGGGACGGGTGTTTGCGCGATAGGATATCAACTCTTCGCCGGCGAGATCGGCGAGCGTCAGCTCGGTCTTCCCGGCCAACGCATGCCCCGTGGGCAGCAGGCATGAGAAGCCGACGCTGCCGATCACTTCCGCGTCGATATCGGGAGGCAGGCGGTCGTCCATGGCGACGCCGAGGCTGGCATCGCCGGCGCGCAGCATGTCGATGATCGCGGCGATCGGCGCCATGTGGGACCGTAGCAAAATGTCGGGATGCTGCGCCCGGAAGCTGGTGAAGGCGCGCGGCAAGATCGCCATGGACGGCGGCGGCGAGGCCGCGACCCGCACCAGCCCCGTCCGGCCCAGCCGAAGGTCGGTGGTCTTGCGGCGCAAGCCCTCCAGCCCCGCCGACAGCCGCTCGGCATCGGCGAAGATCTCGAGCGCCTCCGGGGTCGGCCGCAGCCGGCCCTTGACGCGCTCGAACAGCGTGAAGCCGAGTTCGTCCTCGGTGTGGATCACGATCTGGCTCAAAGCGGGTTGGGAAATGTTCAGCATCCGCGCCGCGGCGGTCACGGTGCCCGCGCGCATGACGGCGATGAACACTTCGAGCTGACGGGCCCGCATTGCCACTCCATAGGTTCGGCTTATGGCTGTTGTCCAAACTCATCTTTGACGCAATGAAGCGGTGCCGACAAGATCGGCGTCTTCAGGGAGTATCCGCTCCGCACAAGGAATAACCATGGACGTGATCGTGCTGGGCGGTGGACTGATGGGGACGGCTTCGGCCTATTTCCTCGCGAGGCGCGGCGCGCGCGTGACGCTGGTCGAGCGCAAGCGGATCGGCACCGGGGCGACCGTCGCCTCCTTCGGCAACATCCGGCGTACGGGGCGCCATCTGTCCCAGCTTCCGCTGGCCGACCGCTCGCTCAGGCTGTGGGGCGAGGCTGAAGAGATGCTTGGCCGCGACGTCGAGTTCCGCGCCACCGGCCATATCCGGCTGATCTTCGATGAAGGAAGCCTTGCCGATATGCGGGCCTATGCCCAAGCCGCGCGGCCGTGGGGGCTCGAGCTGGAAGAACTCGGCCCGCGTGAGATCCGTTCCCGGTTTCCCGGTCTCGGCCCTTACTCGATCGGAGCGTCGTTTTCTCCGCAAGATGGCAGCGGCAATCCACGGCTGATCGCACCCGCCTTTGCCGAGGCGGCCCGCAAACTGGGGGCGCAAATCATCGAGGGAGCTGAGGTCGAGAAGATCACCCACACGGGTTCTGGTTTCCTTGTCACCAGTTCGAAGGGTGCATTCGCCGCCGAGTGCCTGCTCAACACCGCCGGAGCCTGGGGCGCGCGCATTGCCGCACAGTTTGGCGAAGAGGTCCCGCTCGACGCCCGCGGTCCGCAGATGGGTGTGACCGAGCCGCTGCCGCATCGGATTCTGCCGGTGGTCGGCATCTGGACGCGCGACAAGGACCATGGCGCCTATTTGCGTCAGGTCGAGCGGGGCAACATCGTTTTCGGCGGCGCCGCCGAAAGGGTGTCGGTGAACCTCGAACCCGGCCATGCGGCCGCCGATCCCATGCGCCTTCCCCTGCAATTGCGCGCCGTGGCGCGGTTGTTGCCGGCAATCGCGCGGGTCGCGGTCATCCGTACATGGTCCGGCTGCGAGGGCTATATCAGGGACATGCTGCCGGTCATGGGCCGCTCGGCAACGACGCCAGGCCTGTTCCACGCCTTCGGCTTCAGCGGACATGGCTTCCAGCTTGGTCCGGGCGTGGGCGACGCCATGGCCGAGCTCATCGCGACCGACCGTTGCGAAACGCCGCTCGACGATTTCATGATCAACCGCTTCAGCCGCGCTGCTGCATGATGGTTACAGAGAAGAATCGGGTCGCACGAAACGGTTGTAACGCGGTCATCCGTAGCTCTATAACCCTGGACAACACTCAATGCGTTGCAGTTCCCGCTCGCTCATCGATGACCGGTTTTGGGATCAGTGCTTTGCTGCCCTGAACGTATATGAGAGGCGCAAAGCTTCCGTTCAAAAAGTAGCACACTTGGAGTCGTGCTGACGCGCTATGGCGCACTTGCCAGAAGTCGATGGCCAATTGTAGAACCGTCTGACGTCCGGGTTGGGGCCGCTTTCGGGTGCCGTGCCATCCTAATATCGGCAAGTCGCCTAACTCGGATGTCCTGCCGTTCCCGAGCCGACAGGTTTTGCGTCTCGGCGTGCATGTACTCGTTCTTGCCGCATCGCTTGCAGCTCATTTTGTTCCCGACCAGCTCGGCCTCGATGTCCCCAAAGATTCCCTCAGGTCACTCGGCTGATACCAACGTTTGACGTTACAAGCCCGCATCTGACAAGCACGAGTTGACCAGTCTCATGGGCATTGCTGAGCTTCCACTCGCCACCACGCTTTCGTGTTCCACCAGTGTCAGGCATGACCCCAAAATAGGAACTCATTCCTCTCCTGGTCAATCCGCTCTTGACATTTTTGTTCTCTTTCTGTTCACTGCAAGCTTGGAACATTTGGAGTGATCGGCATGGACCACATTGTGCATTGAATAGCCGCCAGGAGGCTGCCCTCCAGGCCCATGCCGAGGATTTCATTGCCGTGCACAAGGGTGATGTGATGAAGGCGCTTAAGGAAATGATCGTGCTCAACGGGCACCTTCAGGAACGACTTGATGCACTCACTGCACAGCGCAGGGCAGCCCGTTAGGAGATATTGCGATGGCCACGATGCATCTCGATTCCGATTCCAAGGCCGACCTACATGCCGAAGCGGAGAAGCTTATAGGCCGCTACGAGAGCCCTCTTGAGACCGTGAAGGCGCTCATGGCCTACAACTATGAGCTGGAAACCCAAATCCTCACCCTCGCCCATCGGCATCCTGGGCTGGTGGCAATCAGCTTTGACCCTACGCCACCCGTGCTTGGATGAGGGACCCCGCTCGATGCACGACCTTATCGCTTTTATTGGCGGCAACACGGCGCTGGTTATCGCTAACCCAGTAGCGTTCGCTACTTTTGCCGCGTTGTTTGGCGGCGGAGGATTTGTCGTCGGACGCTATTTCTTAACGGAGCGCATTGCAAATCTAGAAAGCCGAATTGCGCGCCGCGACGAGGAAATCACAGACCTCAAGGCCAAGCAGAAGACGGCAGAGCCGGAAGCCTCCACGGCCACAGTGCCACTGTTCGAGATGACTGAGGTTCTCCCCCCTGCACCGCTCAACTTCAACCGGCTTCTAGTCCAACGGAGAGATGACGTTCATGCCGGATAACTTACAGCCTCAGCACAAGGCACCGAAACTAATCGTCGTCACCGCCTTCGACCGCGATGAGACAGGCGACCTTCAGCCTGTGTTTGGGCCAGCCGAGCAGCAGACCGAGGATCGCGCGATTAGGACCGCAAAGGGATTGGCGGGAAAACATGCTGGGGTCATTGCGTGGTCACGCGATGCCAACCCTTCGCTTGGTGAATACGGTGAGCCGACAACACTCTTTGTAGGAGGCGACGTGCCGGACATGGAGTGAGTGACGGTTGATCAGCACCCCCTCAGGCTCCACTGAGGTTCTCCTCAGGAAGCAGCAGGGGGCGCAGGAGACCTCTTATCTGCCACTTCTTCTCTAGCCCGATGCTCGAATGTGTTGCCATTGCAGTCAAGCTCAGGCGCCCCGTAACCCATGATGCGATACCACTTTCAAGCTGCGGGTGTTGCGAGAAGGTCATCGACTTGACAACTCAGAAGACAAAATGGGGGCGCCTTAACCCGGTTTTTCCTGGTTGGCTCGTCAAAGCTTCCTGACCGGCTGGAATGTCCAGTACCGTTTGAAACCTTGCGAGATGCTGCGGGAAATCCCGCGCAAGGTGTCTGACCACCCGTCCATTGTCCAAGAGCCGGTCGAGATATAGCCTCGCCGCCGTCAACTCCAGCGCCCACATGCCACGAAGGCTGGCGCAGTAGAGGAATTCTTCGTTCAACAACTCAAGTTCGCCTTCCATGATGGCAAGATCGTCGGCTGTCACCCCGACAAACTTCTTTCTCGGCCTGGAAGGGTCCACCAACTGCGACGCCGGGGTAAGCGTTGAGAGGAGCTGCGCATAGTGGAAGCTCACTCTCTTTAGGGCAATCATGAGCCTTGCCGCTTTGAGCTGCCTTTCCGGAACCATCTTGCGCAAGGACGCGAAGACTTGGGGCGGCACCCTCCAATCCTGCAATAGCTCGATGACTTCGGGAGAAACACCATTGACCAACGGCCTTGGCGCGGGACTCTCCACAAGCAGGTTCAAGGTAGGTCCTTCGATCAGGGCCTTCGGCACAGAAGCCAGGCTTTCGGCCGACAGCAGGCGACGAAAGGATTCCTGTTTGATCGGATATCGAAACACCTCGGCAATCGTCTCCAGTAGCTTCCGGGAGATAGTCGCTTCGGCGATCATGTCCCGCGTTCTTCGGCATTCATCCTGATAGGTCTTGCACAGCCAGGGACCGGTGAACCATCTGTTGGGCTCGTGCATCGTTTCCAAAAGCGCCGCGTGTCTTGTGCGGCTGTTTTGCAAAAGCCGGTCGGCCGCTTCCAGGCCCAGAACCTTGCGGCGCTCCTTCATGTGGCGTTCCCGACGAATTTTCGCTCAGCCAGGGCAACGAGCGGATCCAGCGATGGGAAAAGAAACGCATCCAGCTTCATTCCATCGTTGACATGAAAATCTCCTTTGAACCCGGCAATTTCATTCATCGGAGCAATCAGGTAGTCGCGAATGGTCAGATTGCCTGGCTGCATTCGGATCAAGACGAAAATATCCGACTTGGCTTCTCGAACGGCCCTCGAAGACCAGCGCGGGAAGGCGCAATGCGAAACGCGGCACCTGGCGATTGCGAGTGCTACAGTCGACTCGCCGTTGATGCGGATGTTCTCCGTTTCAGGATCCTGGGAAGCGCGGCCGCCTGCCTGTTCGATCGCGACCTTGAGGTCTTCCAACGCGCCATGGCGGATAGCCTTGAGCCGCGCGCCAATATCGATGAAATAAGACTTTCTGGGCGGCAGGCAACCGATCAGCTTGTATGCGCCGAGCAGACCTCCGAAATGGGCGCTGTAGCGATAGGCCGACGGGCATTCGGGCGCTGCGTTGATGATGCCCCATGACAGTTTCCCATGCCGCTGGTGGAGCTTTCGCAGGGCTGCCAGCATCTCTTCATCGCTCATGCGGAGATAAAGCGATTTCAATATTTGCTGGGCTCTGTCGAATAATTGACGACTGATGATGGGCTCAAAGGCGTTGTCCGCTCTGACCCATTGTTCCGGGGGATTGTACGCAACTTTGGTTTTCAGCTTCGTGCAGCGCCTGTTCCAGACGTTGTTGCCGATATATTTCTCATTGGTCAGGACGCGGCGTACGCTGTGGGTCTTCCAAGGCCGACCGAAGTCGTTGAGAATTCCCCGGTCATTCAGATATTTTGCGATTTGAGGCTCGCTTTTGCGGGACCTGACGAACAGGCGAAAGATCAAACGAACGGTAGCTATCTCTTCCGGTGGCCCGGGTACGATGATCACCCGGTCTGTCTGGAAGTTCTTGTGTTCATAGCGGGCGAGGATGAGTTTGGGCTGTCCGAACTGGTCGACCATAAGGCGCCTCAGTCCGAGCCCCTGGATGCCGCCGACGTGGAAGCCCATGCGGGCCATCCTGACCTGGCCCGAGAAGACCCTCTGTGACAACATCCGGCTGTACTCTGCGGCCATGCTACGCTTTATGGATTTGAGGACATCGGATCCTACGGTGCCATCGTTCGCGAATTGCTCGGCGCAAAACTCGATCCGCACGCCCGCCATCTGACATCGATATTCGTAGGAAGCGCTTTCATCGACGCTCTGGAACCGGCCCCATCTGCTGACGTCGTAGACGACGACCGTCTCGTAGTCGGCCAGTCCGTGTTCAATGTCGAACAGCAGCTTCTTAAGGCCGGGCCGGCCTTCCATGTGCAACCCGCTACGTCCGGGGTCTGCATAGGTTGCGACGATGTCGTACCCCATGAGCTCGGCATAAGCGCGGATCGCATCTTTCTGATTCTCAAGGGAATAAGCCTGGTGCTCTGTGGACATTCGTACGTATTGGGCCGCGCGCACTCTGCGCCTCTCCTTGGGAGGTTCGCGAGCCGCAGCAACCTTGTCCATCGCCTAGCACCATCAGGACGAACGGAAAATCTAGCGCGTACCGCATGGCAATTCCAGTCAATACTGGGTCGAAGCGTCCGTCCGGCCAGCTTTCCGCTTTGAAACCATGGCTTTCAATTACCGGGAAACCTTGAATCACTTGGTGAGAAGGCGCGCCGCCGTTCCGCCGCAATGCAATCTCACTTGGCTGGTCATCGGCCCGCGTGGCCTCAAAGGAGGTTCTTCAGATGCTACTCAAGAAAGCGATTTTGGCCGTCCTCATGACCGCAGCGCTCGCCGGCTGCGAAACGCAGACCGAAGGCCAGCAGCGCGCCACCACCGGCGCCCTGCTCGGCGGCGCCGGTGGCGCCCTCGTCGGTCAGGCGATCGGTGGCAACACCAAGAGCACGGTTATCGGCGCGGCCAGCGGCGCGCTGCTCGGCGCCGTCGTAGGTTCCGCCACCACCCCGCAGCCCCGCGGCGAACAGATGTGCCGCTACCAGGATCGCCGCGGCATCTACACCGCTCCCTGCGACGACCGTTATTACGACGGCAATTACTGATCGCCGCTGATCGGCTTCGGCTCCAGAGAAGTAGGCTTGACAAAACCCGGTCGCGGTATTGTGTCCGGCAACATGGTGGCGTCGATTGTCATTCGGAAATTGCTCCTCGAAGGCGCGCGGGTGACAAAATGTCGGGGTCGGCGCCTTCGACAGCAAATGTGTCAGGCATGGCGCTCGCGGCCACCAGCCCTGCGGTCAGCTGACCGAGCGCGGGAGCGGTCTGGATGCCGTAGCCGCCTTGTCCGGCCAGCCAGAAGAAACCTTCAACTTGGCTATCCCATCCGACGGCCGGCGTCTTGTCGGCAAAGAATGACCGCAATCCGGCCCAACTGCGTGAGATGCGCGTTACCGGCAGGTCAGCGGCCTGTTGAATGCGGTCGACCGCGATGGCGATGTCGATCTCTTCGGGCTGCGCATCGCCAGCTTCGCTTGGCGTCTCGTCGGCTGGCGAGAGCAACAGCATTCCCGAAGATGGTTTGAAATAGAACATCTCGTCGACATCGATTACGCCTGGCCAATCCCTGGCGTTGACGCCGGGCGGCGCATCGACAAGCATCGCGGTTCGTCGTTTCGGCACCAGCCCAAGCGGCGTGGCGCCGGCCATGGCAGCCACCTGGTCCGCCCAGGCGCCGGCGGCGTCGACAAGGATACGCGCGTCAAAGACGCCGACCGGGGTCGTCACAATCCAGGTGCCGCCGACACGCTCGATCGCCTCGACCCGTGCGTTGGTGACGATCCGCGCGCCGTGACGGCGTGCGCCCCGCAAAAAGCCTTGGTGAAGAGCGTCGACATCGATGTCCATCGCCGAGTGATCGAGATACGCAGACCCGATGTAATCAGGTCGCAGGATTGGAATGACCGATCGGGAAGCGTCGGTGTCAAGCCAGTCCAAGGGCGCCGCCGATTCCGTGGACGTCTCGGCAAACAGCGCCTGCAGTCTTGGCCTTTGCGCGTCCGTGCCGATGACCATTACGCCGCGAGGAGTCAGCAAAGGGACATCACAGAAGCCGGAGGGCGGTTCAAGTAAGAACTGGCGGCTGGCGCGGGTGAAGGCGCGGATGGCGGCGTTCCCGTAGCCCTCGCTGAAGAGGGCGGCGGAACGTCCTGTCGTGTGCATGCCGCAATGGGCTTCGGCTTCAAGCACGGTCACTCGACTACCAGACGCCAGGAAGAAGGCCGCCGAAGCGCCAGCCATGCCGCCGCCGATGATAAGAACGTCCTGCATTGCCACTCTCAAACCAAGCGCCGGCAACCAAGCAGAAGATTTCCGATCGGTCAAATATCTTTCCTATGATAAATGCGTCATCGCCTGCGAGTCGACTTTGCCCGGTCTCAACCCTAAAGTGCGGCCAACGTCAAAAAGGGGTGCGCCATGAGCGATTCGAAGCCAAGTCTGGGGGAATGCCTCAAAGAGCTGCGGCGGGAACGAGGCTTGACGCTGACGCAGGTCAGCCAGATGTCGGGCCTGGCCATCTCGACCTTGTCGAAAGTCGAGAACAATCAGATGTCGCTGACTTATGACAAGCTGCTTCAGCTTGCCCAAGGGCTGAAGGTCGACATAACTGAACTCTTCGGCGTCAAGAAGGCCAGCGCATCTCCCATAGCTCACGGCGCGCGGGCGGTAAGCCGGATCGAGGACGGCCGGATCGTCGAAACCCCCAATTATGTCTACCGTTTCCTATGCACCGAGCTGTCGCGCAAGGAGATGATCCCGATGCTGGGAGCAATCACCCAGCAGAGCATCGACACCTTCGGCGAACTGATCAGTCATCCCGGTCAGGAGTTCACATACGTTCTTGAAGGCGAAGTCGAATTGCATACCGATGTCTATGAAACACTGAGGTTGAAGACCGGAGAGTCGGTTTATTTCGAAAGCACCATGGGGCACGCCTATGTCAGCGTCGGCGACAAGCCTGCCCGGATCCTATGCGTGTGCACATCGGCATCTGGCCAATCGGAGCAGACATTGATCAAGGGCGTCCAAGGCATGCGGCTCGATGACGGCCAGCAGCCCCGCGAAGCTGAAATGACACTTGGCTAATTAGAAAAATATCTTTCCTATCCGAAAAATCGGCTTGCCATCCCGAATGCGGATGTTAGCGTGTGCGAAATGCATCCTTCGGGCCATCCCGTCGAGGTGCAAAACACAAGCTCGAGGGGAGCGCATCATGTTGTTACGTCGCCTGCCGACCCTTGCGGCATTCGCCGCGCTGGCCGTCTTCACCCACACCGCACCGGGCTGGGCCACCGACAAGGATGTTCTGGTTATCGACAAGGCCGAGGATCCGCCCACCGCCGACCCAGGTGTGGAGGTCTCCAACAACGGCTATACGCTGATCTTTCCGGCCTACGAACGTCTGGTGAAGTACGACGGCGCCAAGACCGACGTCATTCCCGAGCTTGCCGAGAGCTGGACCATTGCGCCCGACAATCTCAGCTGGACGTTCAAACTGGCGTCGGGACACATGTTCGACGATGGCTCGCCGGTCGATGCCGCGGCCGTCAAATATTCATTCGACCGCGTCAGGAAGCTGGCAGCTGGCCCTGGCGACATGTTCCCGACCGTCAAAGATGTTGTCGTCGTCGACCCGCAAACCGTGAAATTCGAACTGTCGGCGCCATTTGCGCCGTTCCTGTCCGCGCTCGCCACGTCGGCCGGCTCGATCATCAATCCGAAAGCGCAGGACCACGCGGTCAATGGTGACGATGCGCGCGCTTGGCTGGCCGAGCACAGCGCCGGCAGCGGGGCCTTCAAGATCGCGAGCTGGGAGCGCAACCAGCAGATCACGCTCGATCCCAACCCGCATTTTGCGGGCAAGGCTCCCGCGTTCAAGCAGGTCATCTTCAAGATCGTGCGCGAGATGTCGGGGCGCCGGTTGCAGCTGGAGAACGGCGACGCCGATCTCATCGACCAGGTTCCGGTCGATCAGGCCGAGGCGATGAAGACGAGCGCGGGGGTGGCCATCGAGAGCAATCCCAGCCTCTATGTCATTTACCTCTATCTGAACAACAAGAAGGCGCCCTTCGACAATCCGAAGGTCCGTCAGGCCATTTCCTATGCCGCCGACTACAAGGGCCTCGTCGATGGCGTCATGCAGGGCCAGGCCGAGCAGATGCGCGGGGCTGTCCCGGACGGCATGTGGGGCCATGACCCGCAGGGCATGCAGTACACTTATGACCTGGAGAAGGCCAAGCAGCTGCTTGCCGAGGCTGGTGTTTCCAATCTGCACATCAGCTACACCTATTCGCAGGCGGACTCCGCGTGGGAGCCGGTGGGTCTCGCGCTACAGGCTTCGCTCGCCGAAATCGGCGTCACGCTGGACATGAAGAACGTCGCCGACACGACCAAGCGCGAGCTGGTCGCCAAGGGCGATTACGACATCGCGACCGGCGCCTGGACGCCCGATTTCGCCGATCCCTTCATGTTCATGAACATCTGGTTCGATCCCACCAAGATGGGCGCACCCGGCAACCGCGCCTTCTACGAGAACCCGAAGGTCACCGACCTCATCACCAAGGCGCTCCAGACGGTCGATCAGAAGGAGCGCGAGAAGCTCTATATCGACGCGCAGAAGATCACCAACGAGGATGCGCCTTACGTCCTTCTGTTCCAGAAGAACGACATCTTCGCCATGCGATCCTCGGTGAAGGGATATGTCTACAATCCCATGCTGATCCAAGTCTACAACATCGCCGATATGTCGAAGTCTGAATAAGAAATCGGCGCCGAAGGTATGCCGCTTATCTCAACGATCCTTCGGCGCCTGGTCCTGCTGGTCTTCGTCGTGGCCGGTGTGGCTGTCGTCACGTTCACGATTTCGCATCTGATCCCCGGCGACCCGGCACAGCTGATTGCCGGGGACAAGGCGTCCGCCGAAACGCTGGCGCATGTGCGCCAGGACCTTGGCCTGGACAAACCCGTCACCCAGCAGTTTGTCATTTACGTCAGGCAGCTCCTGTCGGGCGATCTCGGCCAGTCCTTGCGCACACGACGTCCGGTTGCCGGCGACATCGCACTGTTTTTGCCCGCCACACTTGAGCTCGGCATCACCGCGCTGGTGATGGCGATCATGATCGGCGTGCCGCTCGGCGTGCTTTCGGCGATCTACAAGGACGGTCCGATCGACCAGGCAGCGCGCGTCGTTTCCGTTGCCGGCATATCGATGCCGGTATTCTGGTTTGGACTGGCTCTCATTCTGCTGTTCTATGTGAAGATACCCATCCTGCCCGGCAGCGGCCGTATCACGCTTGGCATCGCGGCCCCAGTGCGCATCACCGGCTTCTTCCTGGTCGACTCTCTTGTAGCCGGCAATATGAAGGCCTTCTGGTCTTCGCTCTATCATCTCGTCCTGCCGGCCTTCGTTCTTGCCTTCGCCAATCTGGGCATCATCACGCGTCAGATACGGGCTTCGATGCTGGACGTCCTGCAGGAGGACTATGTCAGGACCGCACGTGCCAACGGCCTGTCGCGTTCGGCGGTCATCCTGCGGCACGCACTGCCCAACGCCCTGATCCCGTCGGTGACGCTGCTTGGTCTGGCCTTCGGCGACCTGCTCTATGGAGCGGTGTTGACCGAGACGATCTTTGCTTGGCCGGGCATGGGCAGCTACGTCGTATCGTCCATCCAGACGCTCGATTTTCCAGCCATCATGGGCTTCACCATCGTTGCCTCGCTGGGCTACGTGCTGATCAATCTGGCGGTCGACCTGACCTATATGATGCTCGATCCACAGATCAGGGAACTCGGCTGATGGCGGTGGATGGGATCGGCGCACCGCGGCAGGCTGTATCGCGGTTTCGCGAGGGCCGCTTGTGGTACCGCGTGAAGGGAAGTCCCCTCACCCTGGTCGGCGCTGCGATAGCGCTGGTGGTGTTGTTCGTCATCATCGCAGCGCCTCTCCTGGCACCCTATCCGCCCGACAAGATCTCGCTGTCGGCGAGGCTTGCCGCGCCAAGCCTGCAGCATGTCTTCGGCACCGATGAGGTCGGGCGCGACCTGTTTTCGCGGGTGCTCTTCGGAGCTCGTGCATCCTGCGGCATCGCCTTTGCCATCGTCATTCTTTCGACCGTCATCGGCTCGATCATCGGCTGCCTCTCCGGCGTCGTCGGCGGCATAGTCGACACCGCCATCATGCGGTTGATGGATGTCTTCCTGGCGCTGCCCGCACTGATCCTCGCCATGGCACTGTCGGCGGCATTGGGGCCAAGCCTCTTCAACGCCATGCTGGCCGTTGCCGTGGTACGGGTGCCCGCCTATGTCAGGCTGGCGCGCGGGCAGACGCTGTCCTTGCGCAACCGCACCTATGTGAAGGCATCGCGCAGTTTTGGCGCCTCGCCTGCCTATCTCTTGCGCTGGCACATTCTGCCCAACGCGCTATCGCCTATTATCGTCCAGGCAACGCTTGACCTTGGCGGCACCATCTTGACGGCGGCAGCCCTCAGCTTCATCGGGCTCGGTGCACAACCGCCAACTTCAGAATGGGGATCCATGGTGTCGAGCGGGCGCAATTATTTCCTCGACCAGTGGTGGTATATCACCTTTCCGGGCCTCGCCATCCTGATCAGCGCCATGGGCTTCAATCTGCTTGGCGACGGATTGCGCGACATGCTCGACCCGAGGCTGGGTGGACGATGAGCGAACCGTCTGGCGATGTCCTGCTCGAAATCTCCGATCTGTCGCTTGTGTTCCGCACCTCTCGCGGGCCGATCAAGGCGCTGAATGGCGTCAGCCTCAATGTCCGCGCCGGCGAGATTGTCGGCATTGTCGGCGAGTCCGGCTGCGGCAAGTCGGTGACTATGATGGCGGCGACACGGCTGCTGCCCAAGGGCAGCGCGCACATCACCGCTGGCGGCATCCGGCTGTTTGGCAACGATCCCATGAAGCTCAGCGAACGCGAGCTCCAGCATGTGCGCGGAAAGCTTGTATCGACGATCTTCCAGGAACCGATGAATGCGCTGAACCCGACCCGGCGGATCGGCGAGCAGATCGTCGAGATCATCCGCCGTCACCAGCGCCTCGACGCCAAGGCCGCAACTAGCAAAGCCATAGGCCTGCTGCGCGACATGCTGATCAGCGAGCCTGAACGCATCATGCAGGCCTATCCGTTTGAGCTTTCCGGGGGCATGCGGCAGCGTGTCCTGATTGCCATGGCCTTCTCGTGCGAACCAAAGCTTATCATCGCCGATGAACCGACGACGGCACTCGATGTCACCGTGCAGGCGCTGATCTTGAGCCTCATCAAGCACAAGGCGGCAAGCACCGGCACGGCGGTTGTTTTCATCTCGCACGACATGGCCGTGGTGTCGCAGCTTTGCGACCGCCTTTACGTTCTCTACGCTGGACGGGTCGCGGAAGCAGGCACGACCGCCTCGGTGCTGGCAGCGCCAGCGCATCCCTATACGCGCGCCCTGATCCGCTGCCTGCCGGGGCTTGTCGCACCCAAACAGCCGCTGGAACAAATCCTGGGCACCTTGCCCGACCTGCTTGACCCGCCCGCTGGCTGCCTTTTCAAAGCTCGCTGCCGCGAAGCCGATGAACGCTGCAAGGCGGTGCCGCCGCTTGCCGCGATAGGTGCTGCCCGGCGCGCCGCCTGCTGGCGCCGTATCGAGGAGACGCAATCCGCGTGACCGAGCCGCCTCTCCTCTCCGTTGAAGACCTGGAAGTCCGCTACCGCGTCACGTCGGGCTGGTTCGGCGGCTCCGACGTTCATGCCGTCAACGGCGTGTCGTTCAGTGTGGCTGAAGGCGAGACGATCGGCATTGTCGGCGAATCGGGTTGTGGAAAAACCACGCTTGGCCAGGCAATCCTGGGTCTGACCGATATCTCCGCGGGCGCGGTCAAACTCAGGGGGACGGAACGCGATCGGGCACGGCGCACCCAGATCCAGATCATCTTCCAGGATCCGCAATCCTCGCTTGATCCGCGCCTCCCCGTCTGGCGCCTGATCACCGAGCCCCTCCACATTCGCGGTGGTTATGCAAACAAGCAACTGATCGACCGCGCGAGCGAACTCGCCGTCTCGGTCGGCTTGCGGCCGGAGCACGTCGATCGCTATCCCCATGAGTTCTCGGGCGGCCAGCGCCAGCGCATCGCGATTGCCAGGGCGCTCGCCGTCGAACCGGCGCTGCTGGTCCTCGATGAGCCGACCTCCGCGCTCGACGTGTCGGTGCAGGCGCAGATCGTCAATCTGCTGCTGTCGTTGCAGGCGCAGCGCAAGCTCTCTTATGTGCTCATCTCGCATGACGTGTCGCTGGTGCGTCACGTGGCCGATCGTGTCGCCGTCATGTATCTCGGCCAGATCGTTGAAGAAGGTCCGACGCTCGACGTGCTTGATGCGCCAAGCCACCCCTATACCAGGACGCTGCTCGATGCCGTTCCGCGTTTCGACCGTCCATTGGCCTCAATTGCACCGCGCGCCGGCGAGTTGCCGAGCAACCGCACGCTGCCGACCGGTTGCTTCTTTCGGGAGCGATGCCCGTCTGCGACGGCCGGCTGCGAGCAGCCGCAGCTTCTGGTCGCGGCCGACGGCTTGCGAAAGGTGCGTTGTCACCTCGTCACAAACGTCCACGGGATGGGCCGGCCGCGCTCAGCGCCGCGTCCGGCCTTCCCCAGCGATGCGACGGCTTAAGCCGCCTCTGTGGCGAACGGGTCTTCTACCTTGGGCCAGTAGGGCGTCTTGAGCTTCGTATAGGGTATGGATGCGAAGTTCGGTTGGGTCGCACCGGGCGGCGCGCAAAACAGGATGCGCCTGGCGATCGGGGCGAAGCCTGCCTGGAAGTGATAGTTCGACTTCACGATGATGATGCGTTTGCGTGCGGGATCAAGGCCAAGTGCGGTCATGCATTCGGGATGGAAGACCTGCGTGCGCACGGTGTTGATGACCAGGTCGATGCCACTGTCTGTCGTGACCCAGACAGCGTCGCCGAGCGGCCACGGCATGGTGCCGAAGCGCTGCGTCAGGTCACGTCCAAGGCCCTTCACGGTAACGCGCAAATCCACCGGCATACCGGAAAAGACGCCGCATTTGCCACCGACGCGAAGGTCGATGGTTCCGCCAACGCCTGCCTCGACGCAGAAGCGGTAGGCGATCGGGTCCCAATACATGGCGCTGGCGACGTTCGTGATGCCGCGCTCGACCAGTCGCCGCAGGATGTAGGTTGAATCGCCAGGCGCGCCGCCTCCGGCATTGTCGGACACATCGGCAATCACCACCGGCCCTTCCAGCTCGGCGAGCGCGAGATCGAGCGCCTCGTCGATGCCGAGGAAGTTAGGGCTGAGTTCGTGGCGAAGGGCAAAGAGTTGTCTGCCGAATTTCTGCGCTGTCCTTTCGGCCAGCGCCGTGTCGCCGTCAGTCACAACCAGCATCCTGGCGCCGACATCCTCGACATCGCCGTGAGGGAAGCCGTGCCCGAGAGAGACAGACAGGATGCCGTCCTCCTTCTCGGCTGCGGTCATGGCATCGACAAACCCGCGCATCGGCTCCTCCTGCACCCGAAAGGTGCTTATCATGCGGCAGTCGTAGAGCGCCATGACCGGCCGAACCTTGCCTTCCACTGTGTCGACGATGATGCGGTAGAGCTCGCCGGCGCGGTCCATGATATCGGTGTGAGGATACTCTTTGTAGGCGACGATCGCGGTGGCGCTGTCGACCATCTGCCGAGTTGTGTGGCAATGCAGATCGAGTTCGGCGCCAACGGGGATGTCGGGGCCAACAACGGCGCGCACATGGGCCAGAAAGTCGCCTTCCGTATCGTCATAACCTTCCGCTACAAACGCTCCGTGCAAGGCAAGCAGGACGCAATCGACGGGCATGGCTGCCTTCAGCTCGGCCAGAATCTCGTCGCGGAACTGCTCGTAGACGTTGCGGATGGTGATGCCGCCAGGCTCGGCGCACACGCAAAGGCTTTCGATGATCTCATGCCCATCTTCCTCGCCGCGCTGGCGCCAGACGAACAGCTGGCATGAAGGCTCGTTGAGCGCCTTGCTGGTCGCGTCGCCGCGCGCGATCCCCATTTCCTCGAAGCTATTGTAGCCCGTGGGAATGGGCGCGAAGGTGTTGGTCTCCGTATCCATCCCGGCTATGAAAATCCGCATCGTGCCCTCTTTCCGTTCTTTCGTTTAAGAAAAAGTCTTTTCTCATCATCAAACCATTGTATGATTCATGCAAGCACCTTGAAGGCGGAAAACAAGACGCGAGCCGGCCGATGGCGCCGGAAATTCACCCGCCAGGAGCGCAGTAGGGAGCGCAAAGCCAATGAACCTGGACCCACTGGACGATCTGATCCTCGACGAGACTACAAAAGGCATTCCACCAGGCGTTTCGGCGCGTCTGCTGGACATAGGATCTATGGGTTGGAACCTTGTCCGTGGAGATGTCCCGTTGCCTGCGGCCATCGTCCGGGAGTCGGCACTCGATCACAATTCGCGCTGGATGCAGACCTTTGTCGGCAAGCGCAATGCGGTCATCGCACCGCATGTGAAGACGACCATGGCGCCGCAGATCATGCAGCGCCAGCTGCGCGACGGCGCCTGGGGTGTCACGGTAGCCACGCTCCATCAACTGAAAGTCTGCCGCCGCTTCGGCATCGATCGCATTGTGCTGGCCAACCAGCTTATCGGGAGGCTCGAGCTCGACATCCTGGTTGCCGAATTGACCGCGTCGCCCGCCTTCGATTTCTTCATGCTGGTCGACAGCCTGGATGGCGTCAGGGCAGCCTCCGAAGCCGTCGGGCGGGGCGGGGCGAAGGCTCCTCCTATCCAGGTTCTGGTCGAGCGCGGATATGCGGGCGGCAGGACGGGGTGCCGCGACAATGAGACCGCACTCGAAATAGCGCGCGCGAGCCGTGCAGCGCCGGAACTGAAGCTCTGCGGCATCGAGGCATTCGAAGGGTTGTTGAGGACTGGGAATGGCGGCCCCGCCGATACGGTCAGCACCTTCATCGACGAGATCGTCACTCTTTTCGACAGCTGCGTTCTGGAAGGTCTTTTCGAACGCACCCCGCCAATCGTCACCGCCGGCGGCTCCTCCTTCTATGATGTCGTGGTCAAGGGCCTGGCCGGCAGCAACGCGCAGATCGTCACACGCAGTGGCTGCTATGTCAGCCATGATTCAGGCGTCTACCAAGCCGAGCAGCAGCGCATTCTTGCCGCGACCGGAGAGCCTGTCGGACTGGTCAATGCGCTGGAAGTGTGGGCCCATGTGCAGTCATGTCCTGAGCCTGGCCTTGCCATACTGACCGCCGGCAAGCGCGATTTCGGTACCGATTCCGGCCTGCCCGCCCCGCTTCTGATTTCGCGCGGCGGCGGGTTGCCCGAACCATTGACCGGATGCGAGATTTTTGCCAGCAACGACCAGCACGCCTATATGCACTACCCCGCCGCGGCGGCTGTGCGGATTGGCGACCGCATCGGCCTCGGCATCTCTCATCCCTGCACGACGTTCGACAAATGGGATGTGCTGTTCCTCGTCAATGACGACTACGACATCATTGGTGCGGTTAAGACCTATTTCTGATCAAAATCCTTGTCACGGCGCCCTGTTGGTTCACACGACAAACCGTATGGCGCGCAGGATGTCGAAGAAATTGTCTGCCTCGAAGCGAAGCGTGCGCGCCGCAGGGTGCTCGATGCCGGGATACCAGCTTCCCCGGTAAGCTTCGATCGGCGTGGTATACTCGACTATGAGTTCGAACCTGTCGGCCAGTTTCGGCAGGCATTTCGACAGATCGCGCGACAGCGAGGCTTCCACGGTCCCGCGGATGGCCTTGACGGCGCCTTGCGGCGACAGGGAGGACGTGGCCGGTCCGAAGCCTTCGCTGGTCGCAACCGTTGATATCTCGGGCACCAGTGCCCTTGCCTCACCGCACATGCCGGCGTCGCCCGACAGGAAGACCGAGGGCACACCGTAACGAGCAGCGCAGTGCGCATTGAGGGTATATTCGGACGCCACCTCCCCGTTGATTAGCATTCTGGACACGGTGCCGGTCAACGTATGTGCCAGCGGGTTCGTGTCGGTTCCGGCCTTGTTGTGATAACCCGTGTAGAGAGCGGCATCGAAGCTTTCGTCAATGCCGAACATCATCGCATCGGGGTGTCCACTCCAGCCGCGCACGATGCGCACATAGTCGGGAAGCCTGGACAAGATGAGGTTGCGGGCCGTCGAGTGGGCGTCCTTGACGACGACTTCGGTAGCGCCTGCCGCTTTGGCGCCTTCGCAGGCTGCGACCAATTCGTCGGTCATCAGCTCGCGGAATTCCGCATAGTCGGGATTGCCCTTGCGCGCCTCGTCCCAGTTGGTAATGCCCGCCGTGCCTTCGATGTCGGCGCTGATGAAGACCTTCATGTTCCTGCCTTTCGATTTCGCAGTGGTCGTCGTGTCGCCGCTCACGCGGCGTCTGTATTTCTTGCCGGCCGTGCGGTCCATGACACGCGCTTCGCAAGGTCCGACCTCACATGGCCCGACCTCACATGCTCAGTGTCTGTTCCTCAGGCCGCCATTTCAGCCTGCCGGCGCACCAGGAACATCGGCCCGACCCGAATGCCCCGGCGGCCATTGTCGTCGACGGCGTCCAGTTCGAGGATCTCTTCCTCGTAGAGAAGGCCGTGCATGCGGAAGCGGCCAGCATCAACCGGCTCGCATCTATGGGTGCAGAAATATTCGATCAGGCATTTCAACTGACCGTGGCTGTAGCTGAGATAAGTGATGTTGAAATCCGGTCCGTATTCGCCCAGATGCGGCGCGATCTCGGGCGGCACCTTTTCGACAGGAAGCGTGTCGACACGCGACCAATTGGCTCCTTTCCAGGTCAGCTCGTTCGCCTTGGAGAAGGACAGGTTCATATGCGCGTAGTCGGCGCCGCGCCCATAGATGCGTCCGTCGATGACAAAGTCATTGCCCGAGACCGGGCGGATCTGAAGCGGCACGCCCTCGCCCATCAGATAGAGCTTACCGTCCTTGTTCTTGACCTCAACCACCTCGCCGCTTGCCTCTTGGCGATAGAGGCCAGGCAGCGCCGCGAACTGATCTTGCGTAATGGATGGCGGGTTCTGGTTGCGAGACGGCATGCGTCCCATGCCGCGATCGGCAAGTGCGATCCGCAGGCCGTCGCTGGCCAGCCGCGAGGCGATCTGATTGGCGAAATCAAGCGTCGCGAAGATCAGGATACCGAAACCGGCGCTGGGCAAAAGCATCATCTGAGATGCGTAACCATAAACGGCGCCGCCATGACCGACGGACGTCCATCCGTCCATATCGCCGACGCCGAAGCAGAGGCCATAACCGTTCAGGTCTTTGTTGTGACCTTCAGGGCGCTTGCCGATCGGGGTCCACATCTTGCGCAGCGATGCGGGACTGACGATGGGATCACCATTGGGGGCAAAGCCGCCGCGCAGCAGGCACTGCGTGTAGCTGGCCATGTCCGATGTGGTGGAGAAAATATTGCCGGCAGGCGAACCGCCGAGGTTGAACACCGGCGCTGGACTATCCCCGTCCAGCGTCCACATGTCGGCGGGCGCCAGCCTTTCGCGGATGCCCGGAGCCATCCCGGACGACGTGTCCTTCATGCCCAGCGGTTTGAGGATGTTTTCGGTGATGTAGTCGGAATAGCTCTTTCGCGTCACACGCTCGATCACCATGCCGACAATTGCAATGCCGGCATTGGAATAGTGCATGATGCCGGTGCTGGGGTCCTGCTTCAACGTCGACGTCGCAAGTTCGGCGACTGTGTCGGCGAGCGGCGGCTTGTGCGAATCCAGGTAGTGGCCGCTCTTGGGCTCGCGCACGATACCGGCAGTGTGGCTCAACAGCTTGGACAGGCTTATCTGAGAACCGTGCGGTCCGCTTTCGCGGCCGGCGAACGGATTGACCGGATGGAATCCTGGCAGGTATTCCGAGACATCGACATCAAGGTCGACCAGGCCCTTCTCGACAAGCTGCATGATGGCAACCGATGTAAAGGTCTTTGTGATCGAGCCGATGCGGAAACACGTATCGCTCTTCATGTCGAAGTGACGATCATGCCGCTGTATGTGGCCCTGCGATATCAGACCTTCCCTGTCGACAAGGGCATAGGAGATGGACGGGATCGCCTTGTCCTCCACCTCATGGCGGATAAGGTCTTCGAGAAGCTCGATGGCGCTGGGGGAAAGCGAAGACACGGAAAGATACTCCCTGATTTTCAATCTGTATGGCGGGGATCGAGAATGTCGCGCAACGCATCGCCGACTAGGTTCCATGCCAGCACGAACAGGAAGATCGCGGCGCCTGGAAAGGCCAGCGTATACCAGTACTGGAACGGATTGCCGGGTTGTCCAACGATCCAGTTGCGGGCGTAGGCGATGAACTGCCCCCAATCGGCGTAGCCCTCTTCCGTGCCGACGCCGAGGAAGCTGAGCGCTGAGGCAGTGAGCACCATTGAACCGGTGGCCATGGTTGCCAGGACGAGCACGGGAAAGAATGCGTTGGGCAGGATGTGGAACACGATCAGCCTGAAGTCGCCGGCGCCATAGCATCTGGCCGCATTGACGAAATCCATCTCGCGGATGCGCAGGATTTCGCTGCGCACAACACGCGCATAGCCCATCCATCCGAAGGTCGTCAGCGCGACCGTTATCGGGCCAAGGCCCTTCCCCAGCAGAGCAGTGAGCACCATTGCGGCGATGAGGAATGGCACCGCCATGAAGACGTCGACGATGCGCATCAACACCTCTTCGACGACACCGCCGTAGAAGGCTGCGATCGACCCTACGACCGTTCCGATCAGGACGGAGATGGCAACGACGCCGAGGCCGATCTTGAAGGCCGTGCGGGTCCCCCAAATGACGGCGTAATAGATGTCGTACTGTCCTTCAGTCGTCCCAAAAATCGCTTCTGGCGATGGCGGCTGCGGGGTTGCCAGGAAGCCCGCGCGCGGGGTGTCGTAGACCGACATCTGGAATTCCTGGGGCGGTGCAAGGACAGGTGCGAAAATCGCTACCAGCACGAAGGCTGTAAGCAGGAGCACGCCGACCAGCGACATCGGATTGCGCTTCAGATAGCCAAGCGCCCTCATCGCGTCTTCACCCTTGGATCAAGCAAGGGATAGATCAGGTCGACTGCAAGGTTCAGCACCACGAGTACGACCGCAAAATAGAGGCCGAAGCCAAGCACTGCGGGAAAATCCAGATTGGCCGCCGTCTTGGCCGCGAACTGGCCAAGGCCCGCATAGTCGAAAATGGTCTCGGTGATGACGACGCCGCCCATCATGGCTGCGAGCTCCATGCCTGCGATGGTCGTGACAGGAAGGAGCGCGTTGCGCCGGGCGTGATGCAGCTCCACCACTCGCCGGGGCATGCCCTTTGCCCGTGCGGTCCGGACATAATCCTGGCGCAGGGTCTCCAGCATCGAGGTGCGCATCACCCGCGTCATGTTGGCAAGGTTGACATAAGTCAGCGTGATCACGGGGGCAGCAAGATGCCTCAACGAATCCCCGAAGATTGCCAGATTGCCGTTGAGCAGCGCGTCAATCGTGTTCGCGCCGGTGTAGCGGGTGAAGCCCGGCGAAGTGACGGCAGCCTGCGCCCATTGGCTGAGGCGGCCCGGCGGGAACCAGTCGAGCGCCGAATAGAAAATCAGCAGCATCAGGAGCCCGAAGACATACACCGGGAACGACCAGCCCAATATGGTGAAGATGCGGATCAAATGGTCCGGCCAGCGGTTGAGATGGATGCCGGCCCGCGATCCCAGATAAATGGCAAGCAGGAACCCCGGAATGAATGCCAGCAGGACCAGCTCCAGCGTCGCCGGCAGGAGCGACGCCAGGGCATGCGCGACGGGCTGGCGCGCGGTCTCGGACCAGCCCATATTGCCGGTCAGGACATTGCCGATCCAGCGTCCGTATTGGAGGTAGAAGGGGTCGTTGAGCCCGTATTGTTCGATCATCTTGCGAATGCTCTCCTGACCGCCCTTCAGGAAGTCCGGCGACGGAGCGTAGGCGGCCAGCCGCTGCGTTGGCGACAGCGACATCTGCAGCGCAAAAAGCATCAGCGACAGGGCAAACAGAACGAAGGGCAACATCAGGAGCCGCCGCAAGGCGTAGTTCAGCACATCAGCATCCGAGCCATGAGGAATGGATCCTCTGCCGGGCGGGCGATGCCGCCCGGCAGACGCGAAACTCAGTCGGCCTTTTTCTTGACGGGATAGAAGTCCCAGGCGCCGTACAGGATCATGTTGTGGACGTAGCCGTCGATGTTGCTGCGGGTGACGATGTAACCGAAGTCCTCCCAGAGGAATTGTGTGGTGGCGTAGTCGTAGGACATTTCTTGCAGCTTGGCGTAGATCGGCTCGCGCACGGCCGGATCGCTCGAGGCCCAGGCCTGGTCGAGAAGCGGCTTGAACTTTTCCGCCATCAGGTCGCGGTAGCCCTGGCCCAGCATGCCGCCGACGAGTCCGGTCGGCGACAGGTAGTAGGTTGCAGCCCCAAGCGGACCACCAGGATCGGAATAGTCCGGTCCCCAGCCCATATAGGTTAGCGGTGCGGCGGGCTTCTCACGATTGTTGAGCTTGTCGGAGATCGATGACCAGGGCAGCGACTGGATCTTCATCTTGAACTTCGGGTTGATGCGCTGCAATCCCTGCTGGAGCGCCGAAAGCGCGGCCGTGCCTTGCGGCGTGCCTTCCTGCACGAAGGCCGTGAAGGTGAAGCCGGTATCCCACAGCTTGCCGCCGAAAGCCTTCTTGAAGTGCTCCGCGGCCTTGGCCGGGTCGTAGGTGTAGATCGGCGAGTCCGCACGGTAGCCCATGATGCCGCGCACGGTCGGGCCGCGTGCCTGCACGGTTTTGCCAAGCAGCGCCTGCTTTATCAGCGCATCGTAGTTCTGAGCATAGTTGAAACCCTGCCTGACATCGATGTCGGAGAAGAAGTCAGGGGGAATGCCGTTGCCGTCCAGCTGGCCGCTGCCGATGGCGGCGTTGTCGGCATCGTCGATCGGCCAGGCGAAATAGAGGCCACGACTGAAAACCTTGGGCAGGCCATCGATGACCTTGACCCCGTCGGTCTTGCTGAGCTCGTCCAGGAATTCCACCGGTGTAGCGACGAAATCGGCATCGCCCGAAAGCAATTGCAAGCGACGCGTCGTCCATTCCGGAACGGTGCGCATGACCACGCGCTCGAGCGAAGCCGGCCCCATGAAATAATTGTCGAAACGCTTCAGTGTGATGCGGCGGTCCGTCCTGTCCCACTCATCGAGCATGAACGGACCGGAGCCGTTTTCCTCGGCAAACAGCGGATCGTCGCCGAGTTCAGGGCGGTAGTATTTCTTCCAGGTGTCGCCATTGCCATCCCAGCCTCCGACGGAGGAGACCCATTCCTTGTCGACGATCGAGGCGCCGAACGGCAAGGCTAGGACGCCAAGCGTTGCAGGGAAGGATTTCGGCAGCTTCAGTGTGACATTGTCGCCCTCGACGGTGATCTGCGAAGCGAGTTCGTCATAGACCTTTCGAAGCGCTTCAGGGCTGGCAGCCTTGATATCCGAGACCTTGCCTTCAGCTTCGACCCATTTGGCGACGTCTGTGTATTTGCTGGCCGTCACCACTTCGGTGATGGCGTTGGACATCCAGGACTGGCCCATGAGAATGGCGCGCAGCAGCGAGTAGCGCACGTCTTCGGGCGTGATCTCTCCGAAGCCGGGTTCGATCTTGGCCTTCTGCTCTGCGCTCAGCCCGTCGAAATACTGCCAGGTGATTTTGCCGTCGTCTCCCTTGATGCCGACCTTGTGGGTGTGGACGCCCTTGCGGATCGGGAATGTATAGCTGACCGAGCCGTCGGCATTCTGTTTGATCAGGCCGTTTTCGAGGCTGGGCACTTGCGACGACAGTGAAGGTACGAACTCGGAAATCTGGGAGCCGTTGTAATTCAGCAGGCGGCTGTAGACGTTTAATACGCCGTACGAACTCGGAGTATTGGCGATATAGGCCGGATCGAAGGACTGAACGTCATCGGTCCAAAGGAAAACGAAGGTTCCGGGGTTTTTGGTTTCTGCCGCGGCAGGCGCCGCAACAGCGCCAATTCCCATGCAGAAGGCTATGGCCAGGGCGCGTTTCATTTTCATGGTGTTGTTCCCACAATTGGCCTAGGGCCTTTTCGACCCGAGGTCGTTTTTTATCGTTGCGAGGGAAGGTAGGAGGAGCCTTGCGCTGGTGTCCAATGCGTAGATAGGATCAGTTATGCGAATAATGCATGGGGCTGATCATGGAGCTGGCGTGGTTTGAAGATTTCCTCGAGATCGCCGCAACGCGGAATTTTTCGACCGCGGCGGCGTCCCGCAACATCTCGCAGCCTGCCTTCAGCCGGCGCATCAAGTCGCTGGAAGCATGGGTCGGCATTGAACTGGTCGACCGCAGCACATACCCGGTGCGTCTCACCAGCGCGGGCAACGTTTTTTATCCGCGCTGCCAGGAAATGGTTCGTGACATGTATCGGCTGCGCACCGATTGCCGCAACGCCGCGGGCGCCAGCTCAAGACTCCTGACCTTCGCAGCACTTCATACGCTGGCTATCTATTTTTTCCCCAAGTGGATCAGCCAGCCGGACATGCCCAATGCGCCGGTCCGCAGCAGCATGCACACTGGCGACTTTCTGGAATGCGTCGAACATCTGTCATCGGACAAGTGCGACTTTGCCATCACTTACGATCACCCCGACGGTCCGCCTGTGCTTGAGGGAGGCCCGTTCGAATCCTTGCAGATCGGCAAGGATCGCTTGGTTCTGGTCTCAGGTGTCGACCAAGACGGAGCGCCGCTCTTCGACATCGATGTGCCCGAAGGGACCGTCATTCCATATCTCGCCTATTCCTGGAGCGACGGCTATCTGGGAAAGCTGATCTCGCTCATCCAGTCCCGCTGGCGCCGCCCTCTCAATCTCAGCATCGTCTACCAGTCGTCGCTTGCCGAAGGCCTCAAGCAGATGGCGATCGCGGGACAAGGCGTCGTGTGGCTGCCGCAGATCTGCGTCCAGAAATCGATCGCCCACGGCGAACTAGTGCAGATCGGCGGTCAGCAGATGTCGCTGGAGATCGAGATCAGGATCTTTCGTCGCGTCGGCGCGCGCAATAGAGAAGGCGACGCGCTTTGGAAATATCTCCTGCGGACCGCCGAGCAAACGCGCGGGCGCAACACACTTGATCCAACACTCACCATGCGCTGAGACGGTTGAACGAACCGATCTCGCACATAATGCGAAATCCGATGGACACATGCAGAAATTGCATAACGCTGCGCAGCACGGCTGTAAGCCGGACATTGTAAGGCTGGCGTCGTGCTCGAAAACGCCCGGAGGCCTTCCGGTGGGGTTGCTCACAAGGCCCGCCGGCGAGTGGCCCTATTGACAGCCCGCGAGCTCACCGCGTTCGATGTGGATCAGCGTTTGCACGTGGAGCCCATTTTTTTGACAGCCAAGTCCGCCGCCACAGCCAACCTTCCCGACAATGTTGTCCTGTCGGTCGAAAACCTCGAAGTCTGCTTTGGGGCGGGCGCGACAAAGGCTGTACGGGCAGTTCAAGGAGTTTCCTTTCAGATCCGGCGCGGTGAGACGCTGGCACTGGTTGGTGAATCGGGCTCGGGCAAATCCGTAACCGCCATGACGGTCATGCGACTCACCGAATATGACGGCGCCAGGATCACGGCAGGGCGGGTCCTAATGCGGTTGAAGGATGGCCAGGTAGCCGATCTGACGCAGCTTTCGGAGAAGCGCATGGAGCGCCTTCGCGGCTTCGAGTTCTCGATTGTCTTTCAGGACCCGATGTCGAGCCTAAATCCTGTGTTTCCCATCGGCGACCAGATCGCTGAGGTGGTCATTCGCCACCAGGGCAAGTCACCGCGCGAAGCGCGCGACATCGCGTTGAATATGCTCAAGCTGGTACGCGTTCCCGACGCTGCCCGACGGCTCGATCAGTATCCGCACCAGCTGTCTGGCGGCATGCGCCAGCGCGTCATGATCGCCATTGCCATGGCGTGCCGGCCCTCGCTAATGATCCTCGACGAACCGACAACCGCGCTTGATGTGACTATCCAGGCTCAGATACTGGATCTCGTGCGCGCCCTGCAGCGTGAGATCGGCATGTCGGTTCTTTTCATCACCCACGACATGGGCGTGGTCGCCGAAATCGCCGACCGTGTCTGCGTGATGTTGAAAGGGGAAATCGTCGAGTCGGATTCCGTGGGCCAAATCTTTGCGGCTCCCCGCCATCGTTACACTCGCGCGTTGATCTCCGCGGTGCCGCGACTGGGTAGCATGGCCGACAAGGATGCGCCCGAAAAATTCCCGCTCGTCTTATGCGATGCGGAAGCCTCCGAGCCTGAGGCTGCAGCATGAGCGCCGGGTCGCAAGCGACGGACCGCAAGCCCCTGGTCGAAGTCCGCGACCTTATAACCCGGTTCGACCTGAAAGGTGGGGCCTTTGGCCGCGTCACCGGGAGGGTTCATGCCGTGGAGGGCGTTTCCTTCGATATTTTGCCCGGTGAGACGCTGGCGCTGGTGGGAGAATCCGGATGCGGCAAGTCGACGGTGGCGCGCAGCATAATGCAATTGGACAAGCCCCTGTCGGGCTCCATTCGCTATGATGGCAATGAGATGGTCGGTGCGCGGCGAGCGGCGCTCGCGCGGTTTCGGCGCGAAGTGCAAATGGTCTTCCAGGACCCGTTCTCGTCTCTCAACCCACGCATGACGATCGGGCAGGCGCTGACCGATCCCATGCGCGTCCACCGCATTGCACCACGCGGTGCGCTGCAGAAAAGAGCAGCAGAATTGCTTGCCAAAGTGCATCTGCCCCCTGAGTATCTCGACCGCTATCCACATGCGTTTTCCGGCGGGCAGCGGCAGCGCATCTGCATCGCCAGGGCGCTGGCGCTTGATCCTCGCCTGCTCATTGCAGATGAAGCGGTCGCGTCGCTCGACGTGACGATCCAGGCGCAGGTCATCAATCTTCTGATGGACCTGCAGCGCGATATGAGCATCGCGATCCTCTTTATCAGCCATGATATGGCTGTGGTGGAGCGCATCGCACATCGGGTTGCCGTAATGTATCTGGGCGAGATCGTGGAAATCGGCGACCGTCGTTCGGTCTTCGGCAACCCGCAGCACCCCTATACCCGCAAGCTGCTTTCAACGGTTCCGGTTGCTGATCCGGCACAACGATCGGTTGGACGAGAGCCGATGTCAGACGAGATTCCAAGCGCGCTACGCGGAATCGATTTCGTTCCGATACGCCTAGCAATGAACGCTGTTTCACCCACGCATTTCGTGCGGGAGACGGCTTGATCCGCCAACCGATGATGCCTGGGAAATTATGTCCACAGAACGTCGCTTGCCTGCCGAGATCTGAGCCCACTGATTGATGTTGGATGTGCGCACGTACCGATCTCGGCGAGTTTGGCATCGCTTGGTCGACGCTATGAACGCAGCGACGCTGTCCCGACCTTTCCGGCCAGCAGGCGCCGATCAGCGCAGAGGTCACCTAGGCCCTGGCGCAGCGCCTCGGTCAGCGCGCCATCGATCGCCTTCATGCGTCGGTTCCGTTATAAGAAAAACGCTTTTCTCTTATAACTCCATGACTCAGGGACGCCACCCGAAACACCGTGTGCTTGTCGGAATAGAACACCACCGGGCATGGGACCCGACCACGGCTCTCGGTGAAGGCCCGCGCAACGAATGACGCGGAGCGCAATCTCGCCTAGACCGTCCGACATTGGTCATAGCGCCGACAAGCTCCGTTCCGAGGCGACCAGGCAGGATACCTAGTCCATTTGAACGATGCTTTCTACGTCAGAAGACGTATACGGTATAAACGGCCGGAACAATTCTAAAAAAAGCAAGTTATTCATGGCTTTTGATTCGCTCCAACATGAGGCAGACTGCTGCAACGAAAATAACCCTAATTCACGCACGCGCATCCATTATGGCGTTTTTCTTGAGCACCGCGAGGGGTGCCTAGTAGACAGAGGACCGTGCCCAGTGACACCCACACATGAAGATTATGAGGAGTTCGATATTCGCCCGGCGTGGGTTCGCTTCAGCATCCGCCATTGGAGGTGGAGCGCCGTTCCCGGAGGCATCTTCCTCTTGGCGCTGATATCTCCGACGGACAATGGCGCCGAAATGCAGCAGCAGATCGTTGCTGCGCGAGGTGAACTGGCGTCGACAAAGGCCCAGTTGGTCCAGAGCCAGCACGCCGAGCGTACAGCAAGCGCGCAGGCAAGAGTGCTGGCCGGCACCTCAGCGGAGCAAGCAAACGCCTTGAATGAGGCGAACCAAACCAACGAAGCTCTCAAGCTCGATCTGGAGGCCGCGCGGCGCGTCATCAAAGGCTTGAATGCACAAGTCATTTCCTCGAACGAAACACGCAACGCAATGGAAGCGTCGCTGGCCGTGGCAAATCAATCGCTTGCCGAAAAGCGGGATAAGGTCGAACAATCCGAACACGAACTCGCAATGGCCCGTCAGGTCGGCGATGCCAATGCGAGACGCGCAGATTTGGCTGTGACCGAGCGAGCCGCCGACCTCCAGTTGGCTGTCGCTGCTGCAAAGCATGCCAACGAGGCATTGGACCTGGAACGCGCGCGCGCCGCTTCGGCCGCAAGTGATGTCGACGTTGCCCGTCAAGAAAGAGACGCGGCAAGGCACACATCTGCCGACTTGAGCGCCGCATTGGAGCAAGAGCGTCAAAAAGTGACCGACATGTCGGTTGTCCTTACCGCCGCGCGAAAGGCGATCGACCTTGTCAAGGTGCAAATCGCGCGCCGCACGGCGCAGATCGAGCACGCGCCGAGGACGCGTTCCACCACAGTTTCCCTTGCCGGCCGTAATGGCCAACCCGCCCGTCAAACAGGTTTGCAGGACAAAAACAAAGCAAAGATTGCAAGATCGCCGAAGCGGGTTCTGGTGGCGACAACGATTACTCTCCCCGATGCATTGCTTCCGACCCCGGCTAGATGACGATGGCCAGGAGCGCATCTAAGCTGGCGCTAACGCATGCCGCAGAGGTTTCCGAAATGGGCAAATACCTGGCAGCCGCTTTGATGATCGTAGCCGCCGCCGGACCAGCAGCGGCCCTCGATGTCGGTGGAGGTGGCAAGGTCGGCGGCCTTGGCGCGGGCGCTGGAGTCAGCGTCGGTTCGCAAGGCGTTTCCGCTGGGGTGGGTACAAGTGTCGGCGGGTCGGGAGGCGCAAGCGCTGGCGCGTCAGTGGGTACAGGCGGCGTTAGCGTTGGCGCGTCGGCAAGTGTGGGTGGCGCAAGCATTGGCGCGACCGCGAACGCTGGCACCGGGTCAGTCGGCGCAGGCGTTTCGGCTGGTGACACTGCGGGAACCACCAGCGCAGGCGTTTCGACAGGTGCCGGCACAGCAACGTCGGGCACTGCGGACACCGCGCCCGCCCACAACCTCGCGGTTTTCTCCGCGAATAGCGCAACAACCGCTGTCAGCCTCCCATCCCTCCTGAAGCCTTTCAGCACACGTGGCGGCGAACCTGGGCGATCTCAGGTGGGCTATCCCTTTGCGCCATTGGTGTCGCTGAAAGCGGAGCCAGGCACGCCGCCCAAAGTTGTGAATGCGTGCCGCGCGGCTATCGCGTCTGCCGCGACGCCGCTTGGCGCCGTGCGCGTATCCGCCGTCAGCGGCGGCCCGATGCGCCAACGCAACGCTGGTCTGGCGGCGCCGATCGAGGTGCGAATAAAGTATGCGCTCCGGGGTGGCGTACAACTGCGACAGGCGAAAGTCCTGTGTCGCCTTGATGCAACGGGCAAGGTCATCGCGGTAACGTAACGGCCGGCCATCATTGATCCGGCCATCGGCATAGATGCCGAGCTTGCCGAGCTGAATTGGCAACGCATTCGCCTCCGTCCGGTCCGGATGCCTCAGATGGGTCGGCGTTATGCCGGTCTGCTGACGGAAGACACGGCTGAAATAGCTGGCAGGCCCGCGTTCATTGAATCCCGGTCAATGTCTGAGCCCAAGGCGGGAATCTTGCGACTCGGTGATGGTCCGCGGCGCCTCACCCGTTACTACGAGCTAGGATTGGCCGAGGAGACACGCGGATTAAGACCCGCTGCGCTTCAACGTTTGCCGGTCTTGGTGAACTTGGTGTTGACCGAATTTCCAAGCGCGCCTGCACCGGTAATGATGGCAAGCGCGATCAACGCGCGATGAGACCATATTCAATTGCGGTCGCACCGGATCGTCGAGCATGAGCGGGAAAAGGGTCGGCCCGTGGAGCAGGACGAGACCATATTTGAGAGCATGCGAGAGAGCTTGAAAGTCGCGCTCAAAGCTCTCCGACGGGTCGACAAGGGGTAAGCTTCGCAGGCGGCAAAAATCATTTCTGCTGGGGAAATTCGGATCAGTTCTTCATGAACTTGACAGCGACGCCGTGAGCGCGCCGCCGTCCGCTTCGTTCGGCGCTCACCGGTTTGTGATTGAAGACCGACATGCAGGGCACCTCTGCGAATGTGCCGTCCGGCATCCGGCCCCTTGCTATTTCTATCAGCGCCCGTGATGCCTCATCTTCAGCGGCTTCCAGGCTCGGAAGGTCGGTACCTTCGGTGTCCGGGTATAGAGTTCCGTTGTCGTTCAGGTCGAAATTATAGAGCGCCATGCCCCTCGAACATAGGTGCGTCGCGTTTGTTCCTCACCTGCGCTTACGCGTACGGATTGGTACAGAGAAGCGAGAGCGCGCACCGCGTGTCGACCTGCGAATTCCTCAGTCCAGAAGACCAGCATCATGATGCACGATGGCATCGGACACCGCTTCATAGACGCTCCCGGTCTCCTCCTCGATCTCGGTACTGCTGATCCCGATTGCCTTTCCGTCGGCAAAAAGCTTCTGGATCGCCTCGGCGACGGAGAGCACGTCTGAACTGGCCATGCCAGACACATTGCTGCTTAGCCACTTGTCGAGGAAATTGACGCCGCGCGTACTCATGTAGTCCTCATCCGGGCAACGTAAGCAAAGGTTCGTTTCTCGCCCTTCATCTCGGTGACACGGAACCAGTTTTCTTCCTGTCGCCTGAATGTGACGGGCTGGCCGATGTGTGCCTCTGCCGCTTTGAACGGTAGCTGGGCAGTGACCATGCTCGACCACACAACCAATCCGGCCGCCATGACCTCAACCCGATATTGCGGCACCTCGCGCCCCGCGATTGCTACCAACGCGATTCAATCAGCTTGCGCTAAAATGGTTCCAAACCTGGGAATTCCTGCGCAGTGCAACGAAGGGCACGGATTCACGTTGCGCATCGGAATGGATGCTCCGGGAGATTGAGGGTGCCGAAATATCAGGTCGAAGAGATGGACGGAGAGACGGTCACCGCCACTCACGTCGTCAACGCAACGACGCCGATCAGAGCCGCACGCGAAGCGACGGAGCGCGACGTGACATTGCGCACGACCGAGCAGATTTGGATCAGGGTGGCCGACGAGAAGCGAGGCCACATCTTCGAATACACGTTCAGTCTTTAGGAGAGAGACTCCTTTCGACGCGGGGCGCGCCTAACGGTGCTCGACGCGCCGGAGTGCTTCAAGCGCCCTCTTCATGCTCTCGCGAATGCTCTCAAGCAGGCGCTGGTCCTGCTCCACAGGGCGACCCTTTGCCCGCTCTCGCTCGATGGCCCTATCTTGGATGGACAGAGCTTTCTCATAGTAGTGAACGACTTTGAGAAGATATGATCGGACGGTGCTCATGCTCCCCCTGTTCGGGGCGAAAGCATGATGTTCACTTCCAAGCGTCCGATTGCCGGAAACCGTCACAGACGACCAAGGCACTGTATTCCCTGTTGGGGCAGATAGCGAATCGAGCCATCACATTGACGGCGTCGCCCTCGCTCTCTGTCAGCGCCTGGTGGTCCTGCGGGTCGCATGGCGGGCGCAGTAGCTCTCAGGCACCGCGTCGGCCTCCTTCACTCTGCTTTTGGTCGTGGCCGGATCGTGTTTGGAGAGCCGCCTGCAATCGTGCGGCGGTGAGGAGAATGCTGCCCGGTATCGGCCTTCAGGCTAACAATACTTCCGCTCAAGAACATCTTCTGGTTGACCACAGGTTTAAGCGTGGCATGTTCGGAGGAGGGTCGGTTGACACGAGTGCGGTTGTCCATCCCTGACGCTCGCCCGAAAAAGGTAAGGCCGATGTTCGATGATCTTACAGACGAGATCTACGAGGCTGCTTTTATCCCCGATCTGTGGGCCGGCGTCCTCGAGGCGGCCAGCGGCATTTTGAGCTTAGTCAGCGGCTCTATTTTCGTCATCAGCGATAGTTCTCCAACACGCGGCAGAATAAGCGACAATTCCTTGGGTCACAACGCCGCCTACGACCAGATCCGGCCCCTGTTTGAAGAATTTTTGATCGGTCACAACTGGAAAATGTCTCCTGGCGTCATGCGCATGTACGACATGAACCCATCGAGCTTCGTCCATGTCGAAGCCTTCATGAGCGAGGAAGAAATCGAACAGGATGCGGTGCGGATGCGGCTGCGGGCGGCGGGAATTGGCGCTCACCTCTGTTCAGCGGTTTCAATGCCGACCGGCGAACTGGTAACGTTTGTATTCCAGCGATGGACCGACCAAGGCATTCCAGATCAGGCCTCGGTGGACCGGCTCAACCTGCTTCGTCCGCATTTTGCGCGCGCTGGCTTGGTGTCCGCGCGATTGGGAATGGAACAAGCCAAGGCTACCGTTTCGGCGCTGGACGCTATCGGGTTGCCTGCGGCGGTGCTGACCGCGTCGGGGCGGACCTTGACCACCAATGCCCTTCTGGAAGACATGGGGTCGGTTGTCCTCGCTACCGCTCAGGGAGGCATGGCACTCACCAACACAGTCGCCAATGCGCTTTTTCAGGAAGCAATCACTCACAACAGGCACAGTCAGGTCGTGCGCTCGATCCCCATCCCAGCGAAGGAGGAAGAGCCTGGGCTGGTCATTCATCTGGTACCGTTGCGGCGAGCGGCGCACGACATCTTTTCAGGTGGCGACATCCTGGTAGCCGCGACAGCGGTTAGCGCCAGCAACATGGTGCCGTCGCCGAGTGTGCTGAACGGCCTGTTCGATCTGACGCCGGCCGAGGCCCGACTTGCCGCGACGCTCACCTCAGGCAAGTCATTGAAGCAGACAGCGTTGATCTGCGGCATTCAACCCACGACCGCGCGCTACTATCTGGAGCAAATTTTTCGCAAGACCGGAACAAGCCAGCAGAGCCAGCTCGTCGCGCTGCTCAAAAGTGCCACGCCCCTCGGCCGCCAAAGGTGAGGGCCAACCCGAAGTTCCGGCGCAACAGGCGGAAAAAAATGCCCACACCCCTGCCATATGACAGGTAGGCAAAGCAGCAGTCGCCCGGCAAAGCTCCCGCCATGGATGTCCTCGGATCGGCTCTTCCGGTCTCAACGGGGACTTGGAATCGGGGGCTATCATGGACATTCGAGCGTTGACGGGCATTCTGGGCGGAGCTGCGGTAACGCAGCGACCTGACCGAAGCTATCGGGTTTCAACGATGGCTTTGGTTGCTTCGATGGGGTTTGTCATCGCGACATTCGCTCTAGAGGATGCGTCGGCCGGCGAGTGCGCCGGCGGCCACGACGGCGGCAATGCCAACAGCCTTGCCTGCGGCGATGATACAAATCTGCCACTGGGATTTGCCTTCACTCCGGACCCGTTCGGCGTCGCAATCGGCCCGAATGCGTCGGTGGCCGGTGTAGAAGGTTCCGCTGTTGGTTATAGCGCGGGTGCCAGGGCCCAAGGGGCCGCGTTTGGTGCCTACGCGAAAGCGGGGTTTGCTCCCGGCATATTGAGCAGCGGTGACACGGCCGTGGGGATGGGTGCGGAAGCTGGCATGGGTGCCTCGGGCCAAGATGAAGCCACCGCACTCGGCCATAATTCAACCGCAAATGCCCTGAATGCCACCGCGCTGGGCGCCGGCTCGACAGCCAACTTTACAGGCTCTACCGCACTCGGCCAAGGCACATCAACCGCCCGCGACAACCAGGTGGCGATCGGCACCGGCGGAAACACTTATACGCTGGCAGGCGTCAATTCGCAGGCGAGCAAAGATGCCCAAGGCGGCCAGACCTATCTGATGACGACGGATGGCAGCGGCAACCTCGCAGCCTCGACGTTCGATACCGCGACGCTTGAGGCCCTGCCGGCCCAGGTTGCCCAAAACAGCACCGACATCACCGCTCTGAACACCACAGTGAACAGTCACACAACACAGATCACCGCCAATACCACCGAACTCGCCGATCACGAGACGCGCATCACCAACAACACGACCGAGCTTGCCGACCACGAGAGGCGGATCACCAGCAACACCGATGCTATCGCTGTAAATACCGTCCAGATTTCCGGTCTCGACACGCGGGTCACCGCCAACACCACCAACATCGCGCAGCTCGATGGACGGGTCGGCGCGTTGGAATCCAGCTTCCAGCATCTCGGCGGTCAGATCAGCGAGAACCGCACCGAGGCGCGGGCCGGAACAGCCCTGGCGCTGGCGACAGCTGGACTGCGCTATGACGATCGTGCTGGCAAGCTGTCACTTGCCGGCGGATTCGGCAACTTCAAGGGGCAGTCGGGCCTGGCGCTTGGACTGGGCTACAACCCGAGCCTCGACTTCCGCCTCAACAGCGCGATCTCGGCAACCACGAACCATGGCGATGTCGGTGTCAGCCTCGGCGCGTCCTGGACCCTCAACTGACCTTGGCTTCGACAGTGCCGATCGCACGCATATGGCGGACCGGCGTGCGGCCAAGCTGTCTTGGGCGGGGGGCGATCGTTGCCGGCGCCATTCTGGCACTCGCGACGATCGCTGGGCCGCCGTTCCCCGCCCACGCGCAGGCCAAGGAAAAGCGCGTCGGCCAGAAGGCGGCTCAGGCCGCCGACATCGATCGCAATGGTGTGCTGATTCTGACAAGGAGTGCGTTGCTGGCCTTGGACCAGGCGAACAAGACCGGCAATTACACCGTGCTGCGCGATCTCGGCTCGCCGAACTTCCAGGCAAACAGTGCTGCCAAGCTCGGCGATATCTTCGCCAGCCAGCGCAACCAGGGGCTCGATTTCAGCGCCGTCGCGGTGCTCGAGCCGCAACTGACCCTGCTGCCGCAGATCGAACGGAACGGCATGCTGCACATGGCGGGCTTCTTCCCGTCAGCTCCGCTAAAGGTAAATTTCGAGCTGCTGTTTGAGCCCGTCAACCGGCAATGGAAAATCTACGGCGTCTCGGTCAACCTCACGCCAGGCGGCCCGCAAGCCCCGGAGACGCCTGCTGCCGTTCCGGTCAAGCCCGCCGGCTCCGGTCCTCCACCCAAGGCACCGTCACTCGTCGTCGAGCCTGGGAAGGTCAAGCCATAGCGGGCCGCCTCAGACGCATTGCTGCAAGCCAGGTTCTTTTCTCAATCGGAGATCGCATCAAATGGCCGACGAGACTATGCGCGAGGGGTACGGCTGCATCCTCCACCCTGCGGACGCATGGATGGTCCGCTGGCCAAGCGTCTATGGGCGACGTCACGGCTGGTGTTTGGTGCTGGCGGTCGCGGCGGCGCTCGCGCCAACATCCGCCATCGCCCAGATGATCATCGACGATACGACCGTGACAGCTCCGCCTGATCTGCACGTCGCAGGTGATCTCTACGTTGGTACGCACGGCGTCGGCGCTCTCACCGTCGGGGCGGGTGGCACGGTCACGAACGGGTTCGGCAATATCGGCAGCAGCGGCACCGGCAATGGTACGGTAACTGTGTCGGGCGCGGGTGCCCTGTGGGAGAATTCCCAGGAACTCAGTGTGGGTATTTCCGGGACCGGCACGCTCAATGTGGGGGCGGATGGCACGGTCAAGAATTCGTATGGCTATATTGGCTGGGGCACTACCGGCTATGGTACCGCAACGATCTCAGGGGCTGGGGCGCTGTGGCAGAATTCCCAGGAACTCAGTGTCGGCAATCATGGCACCGGCACGCTCGATGTCGCGGCGGGCGGTACCGTCACCAATACTTATGGCTACATAGGCTGGGGCTCCACCGGCAATGGCATGGCAACGGTCTCAGGCGTTGGCGCGCGTTGGGAAAATTCCTACGATCTTCACGTGGGACATGACGGCATCGGGGCGCTGAATGTCGAGGCGGGCGCCACGGTCACGAACCGCTATGGCTATATCGGCTCCGGCAGCACCGGCAGTGGCACTGCGACGGTTGCTGGTGTGGGCGCGCTTTGGGAGAATTACCACGCTCTCAATGTCGGCTTTTCCGGAACCGGCGCGCTCAACGTCGGCGCAGGTGGCACGGTCAAGAATACGTACGGCTTTATCGGTACCGGTAGCACCAGTAACGGCACTGTGACAGTCGCCGGGACAGGCGCGTTATGGGAGAGTTCTCTCGATCTCAATGTCGGTAATAACGGCACCGGCGGGCTTGGTGTCGGGGCCGGCGGCACGGTCAAGAGCGGGGATGGCTATATCGGCACAAGCAGTACCGGCGATGGGCTCGCGACGGTCGCGGGGACAGGCGCGCTGTGGTACATTTCCACGGGTCTTCGTGTCGGCTATGTGGGCACTGGCGCCCTCACAATCGGGGCGGGCGGCACCGTCAAGAGTACGTTTGGTAATATCGGTCAGGCAGGCACCGGCAATGGAACCATGACGGTCGCGGGAGCAGGTGCGCTGTGGCAGAATTCCAACATTCTCATTGTTGGCGTTTCCGGAACCGGCGCGCTCAATGTCGGCGCGGGCGGCACCGTCAAGAACAAGTCTGGCTATATCGGCACCAACAGTGGCGGCATTGGTGGGGGAATGGTCTCGGGGGCCGGCGCGCTGTGGGAGAATTCTCTTGAGCTCCATGTCGGTGATGCCGGCACCGGCGTACTCGCTATCTCTGATGGCGGAACGGTTCGCGTGGGCACCAGCGGCGCGGGCGCGGTCTCGATAGCTGACCACGCTACCAGCACCGGCACGCTTGTGATCGGGGCAGCGGCGGGCAATCCGGCCGCAGCACCGGGAACGCTGGATGCCGCGCTGTTGAATTTTGGCGACGGCGTCGGCAGTTTGGTCTTCAACCATGCCGGCGCCGCCTACGAATTCTCCGCAGCCCTAGCCAGCACTGGTGTCGGCACGCACAGCCTTGACCATTACAGCGGCACCACCATGCTGACCGCCGACAGTTCGGGCTTCACCGGCGCGACGAATGTCAATGGCGGCACGCTAATCGTAAATGGCTCGCTCGGATCATCGTCGCTGATTACAGTCAATGAAGGCGGGGCACTGAAGGGAACCGGCGCAGTCGGCGACGCTCTCATTAGCGGTGGGGTGTTCGCGCCGGGGTCGGGCGTGCCGGGAAGCTTCGTTACGGTTTCCGGCGATCTCAACTTTAACGGTGGCATTTACCAGGTGTTCGTCGATCCCGTGACGTCGTCGTTCGCCAGGGTGACCGGCGTGGCCGATCTGAGCGGGGCCACGTTGGCGATTAGCGTCAACGGCCCCCGTGTGGGGCAATTCAAGGTGCTGACCGCCGCTGGCGGCCTCGGCGGCACGGAGTTCGCCTCGATCACCGGCATCACCAACACCGCGTTCCTGTCGATGACGGACAGCTACGACGCCGATAACGCCTATCTCGATGTGACGAAGGTGCGCGATTTCGCCGATGCGGGTCAGACGCTCAATCAGATCGCCGCAGGCAATGGCGCTGAAAGCGTGGGCAGTGGCAATCCCATCCATGACGCTATCGTAGTGCTGCCGACGGTGGCGGCCGCCCGCGATGCCTTCGACCAGTTGTCGGGCGAGATCGTCGCATCCGCCAAAGGCATGTTAGTCGAGGACAGCCGCTTTGTCCGCGACGCCGCAAACAGCCGCATTCGTGCCGCTTTCGGGGATGCCGGCTCCGCCGCGCTGCCGGTGATGACCTATGGCGAAGGCGGTCTCGAAATGGCTGCCGCCGACACTGACCGGTTCGCCGTCTGGGGCCAGGCCTTTGGCTCCTGGGGCAAGACCGATGGCGACGGCAATGCCGCCGCCCTCGACCGCTCCACCGGCGGCCTGCTGGCTGGCGCCGACACGCTGGTGGGCGGCTGGCGTGTCGGTTTGCTCGGCGGGTACAGCCATTCCTCCTTCGATGCCGGCAACCGCAATTCCTCCGGCAACGCCGACAGCTACCATCTCGGCCTCTATGGCGGCACCAATTGGGGTGCCATCGCCTTCCGCAGCGGTGCCGCATATAGCTGGAGCAGTCTATCGACACATCGTTCCATTGCGTTCAACGGTTTTGCCGATGGCCTGTCGTCCGACTACGATGCCGGCATCGCGCAAGTCTTTGGCGAACTCGCCTACAAGGTCGATATCAGCAACGGCTTCAAGCTCGAGCCGTTCGCCAACCTCGCTTATGTCGGCGTGCACAGCGACGACTTCACCGAGACCGGTGGCCCGGCGGCGCTGACCAGCACCGGCTCGACCATGGATGCCACCTTCACGACGCTCGGCTTGCGCGGCTCGACCGAACTGATGCTGGGCAACGTCAGCGCCACCGCACGCGCCATGCTCGGCTGGCGTCATGCCTTTGGCGATACCACGCCCCTGTCAACCGTGGCCTTCGCCGGTGGCGAGGCCTTCACTATCGCCGGCGTGCCGATCGCCGGAGACGCAGCGGTGATCGACGCAGGCATCGAGATGCAGATGTCGGACAACGCGACGCTCGGCTTCTCCTATTCCGCGGAGTTCGGCGGCAGCGTGGTCGACCAAGGCACCAAGATCGATCTTAGCTTGCGGTTCTGATTGCACATTAAACTCGGACCTGTTCCGAGCCTCTTGCGGCGAGGTAAAGCGTGCGGGAGAACGCGCTCTCTCCCCGAGTCCTCACGGACGGACGCGGATGATCGTTTTCCCCGTGCGCCGCTCAGCCGAGTTGAACGTGTCCACGGCATCGCCCAGGGCTGAGACCTTGCCGATGTTCGTCCGCAGTCTTCCGTCCCGAATTCGGTGAACCATTTCGGATAGCTGCGCGCGATCAGCCTCGACGACGAAGTCGATCGCCTGGCCATCTGCTGGTCGAATATTCGTCGGGCCGACGACTGTCACAAGCGTTCCTCCGGCCCGGATCAGCGCGGCGGACCGCTTCTGGACATCGCCACCGATGACATCGAACACCAGATCGACGCCGCCAATGTCTTCCAGGGCGTCGTTCCCGAGGTCAACAAATTCGTTTGCGCCGAAGTCGAGCGCCTTCCGGCGATCGGCGGCGCGACCGGTGCCAATGACATAGGCGCCGGCCTCCCGCGCAAGCTGCGTCACCACCGAGCCGACGGCGCCGGCGGCGCCATGCGCGAGCACGCTCTGTCCTGACTGAAGGTGGCCGTGCTGAAACAGGCCCTGCCATGCCGTCAGGCCCGAGATCGGCAGACTGGCCCCCACCTCGAAGTCGACATCACTGGGCAATGGCGCGAGATTGCGTGCTTCCATGGCGACGTACTCAGCAAGTGTGCCGTCGCGATGCCAGTCTGATAGGCCGAACACCCGCTGACCGATTGACAGCCCCGTCGTGCCATAACCCAGTGCAGTGACCACTCCGGCCAGCTCATGGCCGAGGATCGACGGCGTCCGGTCACGGAAGGCCCGATCCGCCCAGGTCGAAGGCCACTCCAGTTCAGTGTTGACGAAACCCGCCGCATGAACCTGTACCACGACGTCGTTTATGGCCGCCTGTGGTTCGGGCCGCTCCACCAGCGTCATTCCGGCCATTCCCGCAGCCTGGTCCGTCACTACGATGGCTTTCATGTGAATTGTCTCCTCTTGTTTGAGGTAAGTTGCAGGCGCAAGGCCTTTTCGATCTCCCACGCAGTTGGCTACCGGCTCGATGTTTTCCGCGACGACCTCGATGATAGCGCGCTAGCGCTCACCAATCTCACGGACCGATACATTCCTATTCGCGCCGAAATGACCGCCTGCCCCGTATCGCGGGTTAGCGCCAGGCAAGGGCACCCCCGCTCCGGCAAGAGCTTCGTCCATAGCGAGCACGGTCCCAAGGGCCTCACCGGCAAGAAGGTCTATTCGTGCTGGATTCCGGCGGAATCTATTCCAAAGGCGCTGCCGTCCAATTCGACCATGCCGTTCCTCACCTGCCCAGCGTACTCGGTTTGTCGGTATGACCGATATCGACGTCATCCGCATCGAAGGCGTCTCCAAAGGGACCTGACGCGGTCACCGAAGCATCCCCCAAGGCAACCGCCAAGGTCAATGCCGTGGCTTCCCGGACGCGCGAAGTCGCTGCGGCCGCGTATGGGCACTGCGTAATCCCGCATCGAAGGCAGGCGCTCCGCGCCTGCCTTCTCCTCAACTATCCCTTGCGTCCGCCTGCAACCCGGACAATGGCGGCAGAACGACAGCCGGATGGCGGCCTTCGCGCAACATCAGTCCGAGACTGTAGTCGACGGCCAGTTTCATGGCACCCAGCGCCGTGCCGCCATCTTCAAGCGAACTGACGGCGATCCGTGTGGGCCATGCGAGTTCCGCCGCAACGTTTCCAACGCTTTCCGTTATCAACGGGTTTCGGCCTACGCCGCCGCCAAGCACGATCAACCCGGGGTCAAGCATGCCGATGCAGCCGGCCGCCAGCCTGCCGATATCGGCGGCATGACGCTCGACGGCCATCATGGCCGGCCGTGACCCCTCAAGCGCGCGCGCGAACAGACCTTTGGCCGAGTCCGGCGGTGCGCCCTCCCCGGCGGGCCAGTCGGCACGGCAGCGCTCGATCAGCGCCCGTGAGCCGAGATAATGTTCGAGCCCCTCACGATAGGGCGTCTCGCTGGCTGACCACGGGAACGGCATGCGGCCAATTTCGCCGGCCGCACCGCCGGCGCCGCGAAACAGACGCCCCTCGGTGATGAAGCCGAGGCCGACCCGCACGCCAACCTGCAGGAAGGCGAAGGTCTGGTGGCCTTTCGCGGCGCCGAAATGCATTTCGCCAATGGCCGCGCAGTTGACGTTGTTTTCCAGTATGATCGGGACCGCGATGCTGCGGCGCAGCAGGCCAAGCACTGCGGACGGCCCGCCAGGGCGATCGAAACGATCGTTGGAGACAATGCGCGGCACTGCCACGGCAATGGCGCGCAGCGCGCGAAAACTCTTGCCGACCTTGGCCATTGTGGCATGCGCCACCGACAGGACGATGGCGCCCACCTGGTCGGCATCGCCGGCCTTGCCGTCTGGAATGGGTTCTTCCGCCGACGCAAGCTTCTGTGTGTCCATCGAATAGGCAATCGCCCGCACCTGGGCGGCGCCGACATCGATGCCAATCGCGTAGCCCGCACCCGGACCGATGCCGTAGATCGTCGCCGTGCGGCCAATGGCGCCGCGTTCCAGACCGCGGGAGGCAACGAGGCCGAGCGTGCTCAGTTCCGACACGGCGGCCGACATGGTCGGCTTCGACAGGTCGAGCATGGCGCCGAGCTTCGGCCGTGTCACCGGCCCATGCGAAGCGAGCAGGCGCAGCACGGCGCGGGCGCTCTCGGTCAGATTGGGGATTTCCGCAGCCGCCATCTCAGCCGTTCGACCTTTGCCTGAAATCCTGTCTCAGTCGGAGAAAGCGCGATCACCGCCCCGACTCGAAAGCCGTATTCCTCTCTCAATGCCCCATTGCTAGCCGGTTTGGCAATTTCCACCTGTCCGGATAGGGACGTCAGACTTCCGTCGGCGACCACGGCTTAAGCTTGGTGTCGGTTTGGCGATAGCGGAAAGTGATGTCGGTAAGGCCGGCCGCGTCCTGCATGTCGCCGACGACAAGCTGGATGGCGATGATTTCCAATATGGCGTCCGCCATGGCGTTGCCGAGGGTCGGAAGGGAGATCACCACCAGCATTTCGGCGCCGGCGACATCGGTGCGCCTCGTCACCAGCGCGGAAGGACAGCCGAAGCCGGACATGTCCTGCGCGATCTTGACCTCGCGGCCATCGCCGATGGCGATCAATCCGGTCGCCGCATCCTGCGATTCCATCGGTCCATGCAGATAGTTAAGGGTATCCCATCCCGAGGCCGGCACGCGGACCGCCTCACGGACCAGCATCGCCGCCTCGCCGGCATTGGCGAAGCCGGTGTCGGCACCGACGATATCGATCGACGTTCTGCCCTGCAGCAGCCGTGCCGCCTGTCCGGCAACGTGTTCCGCACCGGAGAGAAGGGTGGCGACCGCGCCGGGCAAACGAGTCCAGTCGAAGCTGTTGCCGGCCAGCCGGTCGATCAGCATGCCAAGTGCCAGCAAGGTCCCGGTATAGCCGGTCGAGCTGGCGCCATTGTCGGCGCCCGAATCCGTGGCGAGCACCGCGCCAGTCAGATCAGCCAGCGGATTGTCGCTGCCACGGCAGATCGCCAGGCGCGGCGAGCCCGACGCCTCGCGCATGACATCGGAGATCTCGCGGCTCTGCCCGGAGGCTGACAGCGCGATAAAGGCATCGGCGGCCGCGTCCGTGCGACCATAGAGATCGGTCGGCGTATAGGCGAAGGCCCTGATGCCGGAGGCGCGCAGATAAAGCGCGCCGGCGAGGGCCGCCTGATAGCTGGCGCCGATGCCGGCAAGCCCTATCGTCTTGCCGACAAAGGTAGCGAGATCGAGGCTCTCCAGCGCCTCTGCTACCGAGCGTCGGCCAATCTCGAGACTTTCCGTCTGGCGCGCCACCGCCGGGCGATAGCCGATACGCTTCATCATTCAAACAACTCCAATGTGCGAGGATAGCCCCTGGCCGACGAGCAGCCGCCGGGCCAAGGCGACGCCGCCGAGCACCGGCGGCTCGCGCAGCAGCACGATCTGGCTCGACGGCGAGACCTTTGCCATGGCCTCGACGAATGCCGCCATCAGCATTGGCTGCTCCGAGATGACACCGCCCCCAGCCACGACAAGGGCGGGATTGGCGCCGCGGTCGATCAAGAGTTCGACCAATGCGGCCAACCCTGCCCCGCCTTCCCTGATGACCCGGACAGCCAGAGCCGAGCCGGCGAACGCCGCGTCGAACACGGCATTGGCGTAACGGCCCCAGACCGCCGCACCGCGTGTTTCATTGAGCAGGATGCCAAGCTTGGTCTGGTCGTCGGTATCGAGTTCGCGCATCAGCGCGGCGATCAGCGGGTCGCCATCCTTGCCCCGGTCGAGGCTATGGCGGATCGCCTTGGCCGCCTCGCGCACCAGGGCCGGCGCGCTGCCCTCGTCGCCAAGGATCCAGCCCCAGCCCCCGGCTGCCAGCATCTTGCCATCGACTGTCCGTGCCACCGCGATGGAGCCTGTGCCGGAGACGACGCCGATGCCATCGATATAGCCGGCGGCGGGAACCATCAGCTCGGCATCGTTGACCACCTGCACTGCACCGCCGGTCCTGCCGGAGAGCAACGCCTGGAAACGAAGGCACTGTTCATCCGTGTCGCAGCCATGCGCGCCGACGGCTAGCGCAGCGGGGGCGACGCCGCCGCACAACCCGGCAACGATCCCAGCCAGCGTATCGGCATCGGTCTCCATCTGGCGAATGCGCCAGCTCTCCGTCACCAGCACCTCGTCGGCGATCATGCGCTCGCCCAGGCACGCCATGATGCGTGTCTTGGTGCCGCCTATATCAACGCCTGCAATGATCTTCTGGGTCACCGATAGCCACCGCGCAAGCCGGGACGAAGCGAGGTTGCCGCGTCCGATCCCAATTAGTTAGGAAACTTTACAAACTATCTTTCCAGACGGCAAGAACTATGATTTGATAATCGTCGTAAAAAGCGCATCAAGCGCGATTGGGAGATTGCAACATGAGCAGGAGAAGGATTGGGCTGGCTCTCGCGGCCGCGTCTTTGGCATGGGGATTGGCAGCCAGCGTGGCGCATGCCACCGACATCTCGTTCTGGACCTGGCGCCAGGAAGACAAGGCCGCCTACAACGAACTTTTCGCCGATTTCACCAAGGCCAACCCGGACATCCATGTGAAGTTCGAGTCCTTCCCGGACGAGAACTATCCGACCATCGTCTCGACGGCGCTGGCCGCCGGCAAGGGCGGCGACGTCATCCACACCCACGCTTACGGTTGGCTGGAGCAGTTCGTGAAGGCGGGTTATTTCGAGCCGCAGGATCTGACCACGGTGCCTTCGCTCGCCAACCAGCCCGCCGATGCGCTGGTAGCCGGCACCTACCGCGCCGACAAGAAGGTCTATTCCCTGCCCTTCGCCTCGCAGACGCTCGGCCTGTTCATCAACAAGGACGTCTTCACCAAGGCCGGACTGACGCCGCCGACCTCCTGGGATGAGTTCATCACCGTCAGCAAGGCGCTGAAGGACAAGGGTATTTACCCACTGGCCAACGGCATGGGCACCAGCTGGTTCAACGAGATGTTCGTGGCCATCTTCACCAACCCGTTCCTCGGCCAGGACTTTGTGAGCGACCTGACATCGGGCAAGACCACCTTCAAGGACCCGCGCTATGTCGCGGCCCTCGGCAAGCTGCTCGAACTGCGCGACTACATGCCGCCCGGTTTCGAAGGCATTGACTACGACACCGCCGGCCAGCTGTTCATCAGCGGCAAGGCGGCGATGTTGGCCGGCGGTAGCTTTGATATCGCCAGCTATCGGACCCAGAACCCGGCCATCAACATGGACTTCGTCGCGCCCCCCATGGCCAAGGCCGGCGATACGCCGCAGGTGACCAAGTTCTTCGACGGCGGCTATGCCGTCAACGCCAAGTCGGCCAACAAGGAGGCCGCGCTCAAGCTGGTCAACTGGATGGGCACCAAGGAGTTCGGTGACAAGTTCTCCGCCTTGCTCGGCAACATCTCGCCGATCAAGGGCGTCGTCATCAAGGACGAGCTCCTTGCCCACGTCGCCAAGTTGAACGAAACCGCCATGCCGCATATCAATGTCGTCTACTTCCGTTTCGAGAAGCCGACAGGATCGGAGCTGCTGCAGGGCGACATCACCAAGATGATGTCGGGTTCGATCACCCCGGACCAGTTGGCCGCCGACCTGACCAACGGCCTCGCCAAATGGTACAAGCCTTTCCAGGGCAAGTGACATGAACAGCGGCCGGCGCCACACGAAAAAAGCCTTTCCGTGGCGCCGGTCACTTTGGATCGCGTCCCTGCTGACACCGGCCCTGGTGGTCATGGTGCTGTTCGTGCTCTGGCCGCTGCTCTCGGCCTTCCGCCTTGCCTTCTATGAGTTCAACGGCCTGCAGCCGACCGGATTCATCGGCTTCGAAAACTTCCGCAAGGTGCTGTTCGAACAGCCTTATAGCGGCTGGACTTACAATGCGCTGAAACACAACATCATCGCCTTCGTGGCCCTGATGGTGTTCGAGAACGGCACCGCCTTCCTGCTTGCCTACGCATTGCTGAAGGCGCTGCCCGGTCACCGGATCCACCAGGTCATCGTCTTTCTGCCTGTCGTGCTGTCGGCCGTCATCGTCGGCTTCCTGTGGAAACTGTTCCTGCATCCGTTGTTTGGTTTGGTGAACCAGACGCTGGCGCTTGTCGGCATCGGCGCCATCCCGTGGCTCGGCAATGAAAACACCGCGCTCGGCAGCGTCCTGTTCGCCAATGTCTGGCACTGGCTCGGCTTCCCGACACTGGTGTTGCTCGCCGGCATGCAGCGCGTCGGCAAGGAAGTGATCGAGGCCGCTCGTCTCGACGGCGCCGGCGACTATGTGCTGATGACGCGCATCATCTGGCCGCTCATTGCACCGAGCGTCACCATCGTCACCATCCTGACCTTCATCGGCAGCTTCAACTGGTTCGAAATTCCCTATGTCATGGCCGGCCTCACTGGTTCGCCCGGCGGCGCTACGGATGTCCTCGGCCTCTATTTCTACCGCACCGCCTTCGGCTCGACGACGACTGGCATCCAGGATTTTGGCCAAGGCAGCGCGCTGGCCGTGATGATGTTCATCATCGTTGCCGGCGTCACAGCAATCGCGCTTCGCTATCTGCGCCGTCGCGAGATCGAACTGTGAGCGCAGCGGTCGGCACCAGGGAACGCGGCGAGCTGTTGAAGAACGGCGCCATCCAGCTGATGCTGGCAATCAACGCCATCATTATGATCTATCCGCTGTTCGTCATGGTGATGTCGTCCTTCAAGACCAATGCCGAGATCTTCAGCTCGCCCTTCGCCCTGCCCGCGCACTTTTCGCTGGCCAATGCCGAGCGTGTGTGGAGCGAAACCAACTTCGTCCGCTACCTCGCCAATTCCCTCGGCATCACCCTGGCCGCGGTAGCGTTGATCCTTCTGTTCAGCACCATGGCCGCCTATGCCATCGCCCGCTACCAGTTCAGGCTGAGCGCGCTGGTGCTGATGTTCTTCCTGAGCGGCATGACGGTGCCGCTGAAACTGGCGATCATTCCATTGTTCATCCAGCTGGATTCGCTTGGCCTGGTCGACAGCTATGCCGGCCTGGTGCTGGTCTATGTTGCCATGGGCATTCCCTCCGCGGTGTTCATCATGACCGGCTTTCTCAGGACCTTGCCGCGCGAACTGGAGGAGTCGGCGCGCATGGACGGCGCCAGCGAATTTCGCATCATGCGCTCGATCATGCTGCCGCTGGCGCGCCCGGCCCTGGTCATCGTCGCAATCCAGAATGCGGTGCCGATCTGGAACGACTTCTTCTTTCCGCTCGTGCTGATCACGTCGGACAAGTTCAAGACGCTGCCGCAGGGCCTCACGGTTTTCGTCGGGGAATTCACCACCGACTGGGGGGTGCTGTTCACTGGGCTGACGCTGGCCGCCCTGCCGATCACCCTGCTCTATATCGTGCTGTCGAAGCAGTTCATCTCCGGCATCACCCAAGGCGCGGTTAAATAGGCGCGCGTCAAACAGGATCCTTTGAAATGGCGAACCAGAACAAGATCATCATCACCTGCGCGGTTACCGGCTCGATCCACACGCCGTCAATGTCGCCGCATCTGCCGGTGAGCGCGCAGGAGATCGCCGATGCCGCGATCGGCGCGGCCGAGGCGGGTGCGGCCATCGTCCATCTGCATGCGCGCAATCCCGCCGATGGCCGGCCCGACCAGTCGACCGAAGCCTTCGCACCCTTCCTGAAAGTGATCAAGCAGCGCTCGGACTGCGTGGTCAACATCACCACCGGCGGAGCCGCGACGATGACCGTCGAGGAGCGGGTCAAGCCGGCGTCGACCTTCGCGCCGGAGGTTGCCTCGCTCAACATGGGCTCGATGAATTTCGGACTCTATCCGATGCTGGAGCGCTTCAAGACATTCGAGCATGATTGGGAGCGCCCCTATCTGGAAGGCTCCCGCGACCGCATCTTCCGCAACACCTTTGGTGACATCGAGCACATTCTGCGCACCTGCTCGGAAAACGGCACGCGTTTCGAGATCGAGTGTTACGACATCGGCCACCTTTATACGCTTGCCCATTTCGTCGAGCGCGGCCTGGTCAAGGCGCCGTTCTTCGTCCAGAGCGTGTTCGGCATACTGGGCGGCATCGGCACCCATCCGGAGGACGTCGCGCATATGAAGCGCACCGCCGACCGCCTGTTCGGCAATGACTATCATTGGTCCGTGCTGGGCGCCGGCCGCAGTCAATTGCCGATCGCCACCCAGGCCATCGCGCTGGGTGGCAATGTGCGCGTCGGGCTGGAGGATTCGCTGTGGATCGGCAAGGGCCAGCTGGCAGAATCCAACGCCGAGCAAGTGAAGAAGGTTCGCCAGATCATCGAGGGGCTCGGCGCCTCGGTCGCCACCCCCGATGAGGCGCGGCAGATCCTGCAGCTCAAGGGCGGCGATAAGGTCTCTTTTTGAGGGAAACCACCAATGAGTGCGGTAACCATATCGGGTGTCGATAAGGCCTATGGCAAGGCGCGGGTTATCCACGGCGTGTCGGTGGAAATCGCGGCGGGCGAGTTCGTCATCCTTGTCGGGCCGTCCGGTTGCGGCAAGTCGACCTTGCTAAGGATGATCGCCGGCCTTGAAGACATCAGCGCCGGCGAGATCGCGCTCGACGGCAAGGTTATCAACGACATCGCGCCAAAATCGCGCGATATCGCTATGGTATTCCAGAACTATGCGCTCTACCCGCATATGACGGTCCGCGAGAACATGGCTTTCGCCCTGACGCTGAAGAAGACCGACAAGGGCGACATCGACGCCAAGATCATGCGCGCCGCCACGATTCTTGGACTGCAAGATCTGCTGGAGCGCTATCCCCGCCAGCTTTCCGGCGGCCAGCGCCAGCGTGTCGCCATGGGGCGCGCCATCGTACGCGACCCGAAAGTCTTCCTGTTCGACGAGCCGCTCTCCAATCTCGACGCCAAGCTGCGGGTGCAGATGCGCTCCGAGATCAAGGCGCTGCACCAGCGCCTGGGAACCACCATCGTCTATGTCACCCACGACCAGGTCGAAGCCATGACCATGGCCGACAAGATCGTCGTCATGAATTGCGGTGTCGTCGAACAGGTTGGCGCCCCGCTCGACCTATATGATCGGCCGGCCAATCTGTTCGTTGCACAGTTCATCGGCTCGCCGTCGATGAACATTTTGCAGGGCAGCACCACAGCGGAGGGCTTTACCGCCAGCGACGGCACGGTTTTCCCTCTGCCGTTATTCGAAAAGACGGAAACTGCCCTCGCGTGGGGCATCCGGCCCGAACATCTCAGGCTGGCCGACAGCGGTGTGCCGGCCGTGGTCGAAGTGGTCGAGCCGACCGGCGCGGAAACCCTGATCGTTGCCAAAGCCGGCAACAACACGCTAAGCGCACTGCTGCGCGAGCGGATTCGTGTAGCGCCAGGTCAGCATGTTTTCCTCGCGCCGGACCTGACGCAGCTCCATCTGTTCAACATCGACGGTCGGCGCATTCCGTCCACGGTCTAAGTGACATAGCCGCGCCCGCCGAGTTTGTTTGGACGCGAGGCGATGAAATTGACCTGCCGCGCTGAGATGGTCCGGATGGGCGACTCGACTGAGGAAGGGCGTGGTCATCTCGCGATCCGTCCGGCGTGCTGCTGAGGGCAGCCATGAACCGGCGCCTTGACGACGTCAACCAAAATAAGCCCGTGGTCGTCGGGAATGTCTGCTTTCGGGCAGATGCAAAGCCGACCTCAACGCCCGACTTCAGGCGCATTCCAGTCCGGCGACTTTGGGGCCGGAAGCGGACTGGCAGCTTCATGCCCTTTTCGGACACTCACCTCGGGCGAGCTACGGGCAAAAAGCCTAGCTGGGGTCTCGGACCACGGTCTCGACCCAGGCGAAGCGCGTCGCCGGGCGGCACGGCCCCGGAGGATGCCGAAATGCCGTCGGTTCGATAAAGTCGAGCTCGTATGGCCCGCATTGACTGAGCGAGTTCCAAGGTTGGATCGGCAACATTTCCCGAGTCTCCGACAGCGGGAGTCGAAAGATCAAGCTCCAGGGCAACAAGGTAGCGGGATCTGGTTCGGCTTCGGCGACAACCAACATTGATCAAGCCCTGATCGGATGCGGGCGATGGCCTCGCTCCATTCCCAACGCCCCGGTCAAGTCGACGCTCACGCGCTCGAACTGCGCGACACTAGTGAGCCTCTCCTCAATCTCGACAGAGCGCTCATCGCGAATGGTCACCAGCGTGACCGACTTCTCGCCGGCTTCGTTGATATCTCTCCCCTGAGGAATCCCTGGCATAACGAGCGTGCTCGCGTGCGTAGACGTCATGGCCTGGGGAGCCGGCCAGGCTCGTGTGCACGATGCCGATGTTGACAGCTCCCTCCCGTGGGCCGGGGGCAGCAGGCTTTCGGGCGCCTTCGGACTGGCGAAGCTCAACCCATGGAACGCGACGTCCATTCCAGCGCCAGGCTGGATCACGGATTGGCAGCGACCGCCAAAGATGGTCGCCGTGTCTGGCGAGACTAGCTGCTTCGCAATTCGCGACATGGCGTCGTGGTTGCCGCGGATCATGTAGACCCTGACGCCGGCCTGGTGCAGGCGCGTCATCTGCGAGGCCAGAAAACGTGCCGTCTTCATCGAGGTCTGGTCACCATCGTAAAGATCGCCGGCAACAACGAGAGCGTCGACACGCTCCTCCAGGCATTCACGATCGCGGTGAACGCCTGGCGGCTGGCATCCCCGACGAACTCGGCAAGCTCCGGATTGCGCAGCGCAAGTGAGCGCAAAGGGGAATCGAGACGGATGTCGGCCGTATGAACAAATCGAAATGCCATTGCAGGCGCTCTCCCGGCTGGAACCGAAGCTCAGGCCAGCTCTGTTGAAGTCCAGTTCGTTCAAACCACAGCGACCAGGTCAAAGCCTCGTTAGCAAAACCCGACAGCGTTGGGCAACGGAGGGGGTCCAGATATGATGGCCCATGCTCCTCGGCAAGGCGGGAAGGCAAATCGATGTCCCCGGACAAACGTCAGATGATGCCAAATTTGAGCGCGGCGCGCTGCTGCGTTTTATTTTTACGGTACCCATTCGCCGATGCACAACTTCGAGACTGAAAACTGCGGCACACCCTACATTCAGACGCGCAAAACATAGAAGAGGCTTACCTAAACCCTCGGAGACCCGATAGAAAGCCCAGATCGAATGCTCTCAAGGCGACGGCGTGCCGAGGCGTGTGTTGATCATGCGAGTTCGCTAAATAGTGGCACGGTCGGAGCGTGCGCATCGATTGCCTTCACGACGGTATCGGCGAGAGGAAGATGCGTTTTCTCAGCCTCCCAGACTTGCCGAAATCGTCGGACGGTTTCGGCGGCGGTGTTGACGACAAGCTTTTCTGGCAGAAGTGCCTTGGCCGCCAGATGCCGAAGCTCATCGGTATCGAGCTTGGCCATCTTCTTGGTCCGAGAGTAATTAAGCGCAGCCGTGTCCTCGCCCTTAATATAGGGAATGGTCGACACCAGGTCATAGGCCGGCGAGAGCGCGGCCGAACGCCGGTCCGGATAGATCAGCGACCAGTTCTTGAGGTGCATGTCGCCATTGCCGATCAGCGCGCTAAACACGAGGCGGCGAATGAACTCGGCCGCGCCACCATTGCCCGCTTCGGTGCCGATCACGCGCGCGACGTTGGCGTAATTTGCACGCCTGTACTTGTCGTCCGGGAAGACCCCGAACACCTGCGCGAAATCTTCGGTGTGGATAGGACCGTCACCGGATCGGTCGAAGCGGCTGATAGCAAGCGCCTGCCCTCTTAACTCACCCACTCCTTCGGGAATGCCGGCGATTGCATCGAGATCGACCAGGTTGATGATGGGCACCTCCATGCCGATCATTCCGGCGATCGTCATCATCGAAAATTCGTTTTCCGGAACGCCGGTGTACTGCTGGGACGGGAGCTTAACGATCCACGATCCGCCGACGCCCTCGGCGGGAATGGTCAGGCCGCCGCCCTTCCCTGCGTTCTGAAACGCGGAGAATTTGAGCTGCACACCGGCGAGCGAAAAGCGCAGCGCATTGGGTTTGGCGTTCTTCGGAAGATCCTCCTCATTACCAGGTGGGAGGCCTTCACCGGCCGCGGGATGGATCGAGAGTGCTCCGGGCAGGTCGAGCCCCAGCACCCAGAGCAGGAAGAATTCGCGCTGCTGATTGACCCCGGCCCGCTCAGCGAGATAGCGGCGCAGGCCGCCCTCCGGCAAAAGGTTCGAGAAGAACGGCGGCACCACCCGCTGCGTAGGTCGACTTTTGGTAATGAGGCCGCCCAGGTCATCCTTGAACGACAGGCTGAGGGTCGGTCGATGCGGATTCTCGACGTAGGCTTCGTTGAACGCAAAGATCGTCCGATCGCCCTGCAGGTGGGTCAGCGTGCCAATAGACTCATCGTAGAGCCGTACATCCAGAACCGAGACATCAGGCATCCGCATCTCCATCATCCAGCGAATAGGCGGGTCGTGGTTCCGACGGAGCGGGGTGGGCGATCGAGTTGCGCAGGCGCTGCAGGTTCTGTGCGATGTCACGCACAACAGGTGCTGCTTGGGCGCTCGCCTGATAGCGCTCAAGGCGGGCGATCAGCTCGCGCACCAACTGCATCTCTTGATCTCTGAGATTCACCCGCCGCAGAAACCGAAGCGTATCCTCGATGCGATCGAGGTCGGCTGAGCTGCCGTAAAGGTGCTTCATTTTCTTGACCAAGCGCTCGGCACGGGCAAAGCGCTTGTCGTTTGGCTGACCGGCATGGATATGCATGTCGGGCGTTGCCTGGGCCTTCACCAGACCCAACACGGCAGGCACGAGCTTCTTCGGGACAAGCATGACCTCGAGATCAAGCGCGCGGGTCAAGTCGATGAAGCTCGACAGTCCCGGCTCCATCTTGCCGCTCTCGATTTGGGAAATGTGGCTCTGCGTCAGCCCAGCCCGCTCGCTGAGCGCGCGTTGACTGACGCGGGATGCCTCGCGGATTTCGCGCGCTTGCGCGATCAGGTTTTCGCTCTGGTAGGCCATGATGTAGAATCCGGATCAAAAGGGCAAAGTGATCAGGATATTATATCTACCGACCTCCTCAGTCTCTGTCAATCGAACGATATAGCATAATGATCACCAGAAAGTTGTGATATAGAATACTGTATTGGATTCACCAAACCACGCTATCTTGGCCCGACACAAATCCCGGCCGCCTTCAGCAACTTTTAAGATCTCAACGCGTCGCATTCCTCCCAGGAGGTCTCCATCGGTGTCGGCTGCGCCGCGCAGCGGCCCAAGCAACTGAGGGCGTACAAAGCGCAGACGATGAAATGTCCGCCGCACGGACATTGTCATTTCATCGTCGGGCCGGTTCGTGACGCCGAGACCGGTTTAACAGGGCGGCCTAAGGAGCGTCAGCATAGCGCCGACGCAGGCGGGACGCGGGGCAGACCGCCCCCGGCAAGGTGTGCCGCACGGCATTCGTCCTGATAACTTCAATGGGCAGCCTGTCACGTCTGGCCGCCGGCAGTCGAACATCACGAGACGCTGGCTAGACAGGCGGACTTCTACCGACGACATGCGGCGCGTTGCGCCCGGTACCATCAATTCAATAATGGGTAGGCGTTGAATGCCCTACAAGGTGTTAGCGCTGTCCACTTGCTATGAACTGAAATATGGATATGTCGTGCCTAGGAGAACATTCGGAGATTTGTCGTGACCCACGCACGGCTCGCGCAATCGAAAGAGCTCTCAGGTTTCATCTATAGCTTGCAGGAACCCGGCACGCCCCATATCGCCTCGAAGCACCTATCGCAGGCGCTGGGGGTAAAATTGACCAACCTGGCGCGATTGACAGATGTTCACCGCAACACGCTCCGTAGCCCGTCATTGGATCGACTGCAGGGTCGGATGCGCGAGGTGGTGAAAGTGATTTCAGCCGCAACGGAATGCACCGGCGCCGCAGAGGAGGCCATCTACTGGTACCGCAATGGACTTATCGCCGACTATGGCCATAGCACGGCGGCTTGTCGCCGGCGGCCAAGTCGAAGCAGTTCTGGGCTTCGTCGGGGACCACGAGAACGGAGCGCGGATGAAAGTCGCCCGGGCCAGGAAAAACGGGATCGTCCATTGCAGAATTTGCGCGTTGCAATGCTCTTCACATAGGCGCAACAAAATCATCACAATACAAAAATGACATTAGCGTTGCTTCACATGATCCGGTGGATCATTATGGGGATTCGTAGCTTTCCCCGGCTATGCATATGTAGTAGGCAGCCGACCCTTGTTTATGAAATCCAGCATCGATCATCTCCCACCGCCAAAGCAGCGTGAGCTGACCAGGACTGTCGAGGTCCTTCTTGAGGAGCTCGAAGACGCGCTAAAAGGCGGAACGGCCGATTTCAAGAAGCGCGGCCGCATCCTGAAGATCATCCTCTTCGGGTCCTACGCCCGTGGCGACTGGGTCGACGAGCCGCATACCAAGAAAGGCTACCGTTCAGATTTCGATCTCCTGGTGGTGGTCAACAATCGAAAGCTTACCGATTTCGCCAGCTACTGGCAGGCAGCAGCCGACCGGTTGATGCGAGAGATCGACACTCCGGTAAGCTTCATCGTGCACTCACGCCGCGAGGTAAACACCGCACTGCGCGAAGGGCAGTATTTCTTTGTCGATATCCGTCGGGACGGGATTGTCCTTTACGAGCTCGACGAAGAGCCTCTCGCCAATCCCGTGCCTTCAGGCCCTGCGGAGGCTTTTCGGCTGGCAGGGGACTATGTTGCGGAGCGTCTTCCTCAGGCTAGAACGTTTGCCGAGGGTGCGGAATTCTTCGCTACCAAGGGGAGGCTTAAGGAGAGCGCGTTCCTCCTTCATCAGTCGATCGAGCAAGCCTATGCGGCATTGTTGCTGGTGCTGACGAACTACAGCCCCGCCTCTCACAACATAAAATTCCTGCGCAGCCTCGCCGAGGATCAGGTCCAAGAACTGGCCGAAGCATGGCCTCGTGAGCAACAGCGTTTCGTTGCGTGGTTCAACATCCTCAATGAGGCCTATGTCAAGGCGCGCTATTCGCGGCACTTCGCAATCACGGATGAAGCGCTTCAGTGGCTTGCAGAACGCGTCTCGGATCTCATAGATCGCATTGAATCAATCTGCCGCCACCGAATGGAGCAGTTAAGAATCGAGGCAGGGACCGCAGCGCAGAGAGGCGGTTGAGACAAACTACTGGCAATTCCAGGCTGCCCTTGTATGCGACTTTCGAAGAAGGGCGTTGAACGTTTCTGACGTCATTGGCCTGCCATTCACTCCGCAGTTCCGTAATTTAGACTAGCACTGACTGAAAAGGCACGGAAATGCGCGCTTACGGAAAGATTCGCCACAAGACTGGGCCTTTCATGAACCACCTGACAGCGCAATCAAGTACCGGAGTTGACCGCGGCTTAGTCAACTTTGATGTTCATCGTGATTTTCGAGGTACCCGAGCGCGCGGCACTCTTTCCCGTAACGGCGAAAACAAAGGTGTCGGTGCCCTTGTAACCACTTTCGGATTGATAAGTGAAGCTTGATCGGCTCGTGGCCTTAGTGACGCCGTGTTGAGGAGCGGAAATAATTTTCAGGCTCGAGTAGCTACTGCCATGGGCGTAGACAGGGAATACGCATTGTTGGCCGCTATGCGCCATTGCGCTGCCGGTGGTCTCTTGGCCGAAATAGATATGCAGTCGCCACGGACACGGATCGGCATTCGCAAGAGATGCAAGGCCCAGACTTAGAAAGCCGGCCAAGGTGAGGAGGATAGCAAGTTTGTTAGACCTCATGGGATAGAGCTTTCCGGCTGGTGTCGATGGAGCAGGCAGAACGTACTGTCAGTATTTTCTCTGGCTCACGTTTGGCGGATCGAATGGACCTCGTGTTGGTGAGGAGTTGGAGACGCGTGCTGCCGCTGCTGCCACATCATCTCTCCTTGAACGCCTCGCTGGAAATTTTAGACAAAGGCGAGACCAGATAATCGATGATGCGGCGCTCGCCGGTACGAACTTCGGCGACCACGCTCATGCCGGAGGCGAGCGGGATATCGGCGCCGTCGACGGCAATGCTGTTCTGATCCAGTGCAATGGTGATGGGGAACACAAAGCTTGGGGCCGACCCAGGCGATACACCGGCGGAAGATGTGGCCTCATTGGCCGCTGCGACGGCGTCGGCCAACTGCCGCTTGGCCTCCTGTTCTTCAACGGCTCCCGCAGCGATCCGGACGATATGACCGCGGACTGTGCCGAAGCGGGTAAACGGGAATGCATCTACCTTGATAACAGCGCCCTGGCCAAGTTTCAGGAATCCGATGTCGGTGTTGGGAACCAAGGCCTCCACCTGGAGGCTGGGTTTGGCGGGGGCTATCGTCATGATCTGCTGGCCGGTGGTAAAGACTTGGCCGATTGTGGTGGCGGCGAGATCTTGAACGATCCCGTCGACCGGCGCGGTAAGTCTTGTGTGCGCCAACTGCGCTTCGGCTTTGTTGACGGCCTGGGCTTCGTCATCGCCGTGCTTCTCGGCGTCAGCCAACTTGCCGGCATAATCGGCTAGGAATTGTTCCACCGCCTTGCGCTTGTCACTGGAAGTCTCGTCAAGCGCCGCCTGTCCTTCTGCCAGCTGGCCTGTGTCGGAAGCCAGTTGTGATTGAGATTTCTCCAGCTCCGCTTGGGCATCATAAAGATTGATCTTGCTATCGACCTCCCTAACCACAGACTCTTGGCGCATTGCGGCGGCCTGCGAAAGGGTTTCAATCAGGTCATTCTCATGGGCGATACTCATATGCAGGCGTGTCAGGCTGGCGTGTCTGCCCATTGACTGCTTGTCGAGACTTTCCAATGTCGAGGCCAAAACCGCAAAATCGGCTTGAAGCACAGCCTGCTCCCGTTGACGGGTCTCCGATGGAATAGGGGCCGTCCATCCCACATCTGCTGAGGTTTGAATGATTGGAACCAAAGCAGCGGCGGGCGCCGTTTGGTCCGAATCAGCCTGCAACTTCACCGCCAATCCCTGAACCTGTCCGATGGCGAAGCGCCTGCGGACTATCTCAGCCTGGGCTGCGTAGAGTTCGCTTTGCGCCGCGTCGAGTTCTGCCCGGCTCTCAGCGGGGTCGAATTCCACAAGAAGATCACCGGAATGAACATTTGATCCAGGCTCCACATGGATGAAAGCAAGCTTGCCCGGATCGATAGCTTCAACGACCTTGGCATGTCCCAAAGCCTCAATTTTGCCTGGGGCAACCGCATCTACATCGAGATGGCCGATGAAGGACCAGAGAATGGCTGCCGCCGCAAAGGCACAGATGGTCATCATGAAGGTGGTTGCCACTGGCGGCGTCGGTGTCTCCAGAATCTCCAAAGCAGCCGGCAGGAACTGCAGGTCACGCCCCCTGATTTGCCCTGACTGGTGCGTCTGACCGGTCCTCTCCTTGGCCCCCGATACCAGATTGCGCTTCATGCTGGTCTTGCCTGCTCTATTTGCAGCGCCCAGAGCCCCGCATACAGCCCCTTTGGGTTGCTCAGGAGCTGGCTATGCGTGCCGCTCTCTATGAGCTCGCCTTTGGCCATGCCGACAATTCGGTTGCAGGGTCGCAAGGCCGCTAGGCGATGGGCGATGATCAGCACCGTCCTCCCTTGCGCGATGGCCCGCATATTGTCCTGAATTATGCGCTCGCTCTCGTAATCGAGAGCCGACGTGGCCTCGTCCAGGATCAATATCCTCGGATTCGTGGAAAGGGCCCGGGCAATCGCTATGCGCTGCCTCTGCCCTCCAGAGAGATTAGCACCTCTCTCTTCGATCATTGTGTCATAGCCTTGGGGCAGCTGGGCGATAAACTCGTCCGCGCCTGCAAGACACGCCGCCTGTATTACCTGGGCACGCGGCATCGCAGGATCGCTGAGCGCAATATTCTCATGAATGGTGCGGTTGAAGAGGACATTCTCTTGCAACACCACACCGATCTGCCGACGCAGCCAGCCAGGATCGAGCTGAGCAATATCGACGCCGTCCAGGAGAATCTGCCCACTAGCCGGGCTGTAGAGACGCTGAACCATCTTGGACAGTGTGGATTTTCCGGAGCCTGAAAGGCCGACAACCCCGACTACTTCACCGGCTGCAATGCCAAGTGTGATGCTACGCAAAACATCCGGCGCATCGGGACGGTAGCGCATAGTGACATTTCGGAACTCGATGTGGCCGCGAATGGGCGGGAGCGTCAGCACACTCTGCGGGCTGGGCTCGGGTGGGGCATTGAGAATGTCCCCCAATCTTGCCACCGACACCTGGACCTGTTGGAAGTCCTGCCACAATTGCGAAAGCCGCAACACGGGTTGAACCACCTGGCCCGCGATCATATTGAAAGCAATGAGCTCACCCACCGACATGTTGCCAGACATCACTTCGCTAGCGCCAAGGAACAGGATCAGCGCATTGACCGCCTTGCTCACATATTGGATCAGCCCTTGGCCCAGAGAACCTGTCACGGTCGCATCGAACGAGGTGCTGACATAAGAGGCAAGGCGCTCCTCCCATTGCGCCTGCATCATCGGTTCCACGCTGGCCGCCTTCAGCGTCTGGGCGCCAACGATCGATTCGACCAGGAACTGCTGGGATCTTGCCCCCCTGTTGAATTTCTCATCGATCTGACGCCGCAGAAGCGGTCGTAGCAGCAGGGCAATGAGGAGGTAGACCGGGACGGAAGCGAGAATGACGAACGTCAAAGTGCTGGAATAGACAAAGAGAACGGCGACGAAGACGAGGGTGAACAAGAAATCCAGCGCCGCCGTCAGCCCCTGCCCCGTCAGGAAGCTTCGGATAGTTTCCAGTTCGCGCATTCGCGCTACCGTTTGGCCGGCGGGTCGTGTTTCAAAATAGCCAACTGGCAGGCGAAACAGATGGTGGAACAGCCGCCGTCCCAACTCGACGTCGATGCGGTTAGTCGTATGATTGAGGGTATAGCTTCGAAGGAATTGCAGGATAGATTCAAATAGTCCCAAAGTGAGAAGGCCAACCACTAGCATTGTCAAGGTGGAAACCCCCTTGTGTACCAGTACCTTGTCGACCACTAGCTGGAAGAATAGGGGCGTGATCAGCGCGAAGAACTGGATGAAGAGCGAGGCGGTGAAGACTTGCGTCAGAGCTTTGCGGTAGCGCCACAGCGACGGCAAAAACCAGAAGAACCCGAAATGGTCGGGATCGCTGCCAGCACCTCCCAGTCTGCGGGTGACCAGAAGCGCCTTGCCTGTGGAAAGCTCAAATGCCTCCTCGAGTTCTGCCTCATGGGCCGAACGGCGCAATGGATCGACCAGCCGCACTTTTCCTTTTTCCGAAGCAGCCGCCAATACCGCGCTGCCTCCGTCCTTGAGGAACAGCACGGCGGGCAACGGAATGGCTCCTAGGCGCTCCGCCCTGGCCAGTTTCACAGTCCGGGCCCTCAGACCCAGCAGCTTGGCGCCGCGGATCAGATCCTCAGGCTCAGAAGGAACCGAGAGTGCCAATTGGTGGCGCAGCTGGCTCTGATCGGCAGGGATGCGGTAGTAACCTGCGATCAAGCAGAGATTGGCCAAGCCAATATCGAAAGCAGTACCAGGCTCGGGCGCGTCAGCATGCTTCACAGGATCAAACCCGCCTTGAACAGATCAAACTGAAATGAAGACCAGCCCGCGCCGGGATGTCGCCCACGCGCGCAACCCTGCAGGGGAGGAACAGCTCTGTTCCCGTGCCAAACCGACCCTCATAGTCGCTCCAATCCCCTATCCGTCTGAGATCTAGGCGAAGCGAAACTCGCTCGAGGTCAGATTTGTCTTGGTCACTCCTGTCAAAGTGATCGTGTCGCTGGCATCGAGCCTGATCACTGTGTTGGAACCCGATTGAGTCATTGCGGCCTGCAATGCCGTCCAGTTGGCAAAGTCGAGATGAGAGAGCTGGATGATGTCACTGGAGGCGAAACCGCTCAGCGTGTCCGCGCCCGTAACAGTGCCATATTGAACAGTTTCGGATGTGCCGGACAGCGTCAGGATGTCACTGGAGCCCACGTTGAACACGTTCGAATTGCCGGTGACTTTGTCCGTCGATCCGTTCGCCACGCCCACGGTGTCGGAACTCGCGGTAATCGTATCGCTGTTGGCGAGATTGAGGGCGAGCCCTGTCGTCGAGACGGTGTCGGTCGAACTGGCTCCGAAATTGATGACCGAGCCGGAGCCGCCAGTGATGGTGTTGCTGTTGCCGGTAACCGTTGCGGAGGCTGCGGCGGCAACATTGATAGTGTCGGAAGACGCTGTCAGGCTGTCGCCTCCGACCAGCTTCACAGTCAGACCGGTGGTGGACACCGTATCCGTCGAATTGGCGCCAAGATTGATCACCGTGCCGCTGCCACCCGTGATCGTATCGCTGTTGCCGGTAATGGTAACAGTGGCACTTGCTGCAACGCTGACGGTGTCACTTGACGCCGCCAGACTGTCGCCCGCCGCCAACTTCACGGTCAAGCCCGTCGTTGCGACCGTAGCGGTCGAACTGGCACCGAGATTAATGACCGCGGCGCTGCCGCCGGTAATCGTGTCGCCATTCCCGGTCACCGTTACCGACGCCGCGGCAGCAGCTGAAACTGCATCGTTTGAAGCCGTCAGCTTGGCGCCATTCGCGAGGGTGATGGTGTTGCCAGACCCGGTCACCGTCACTGTGGCGGATGCGGCGACACCGATCGCTTCTGAGTTCGCCGTGATCACATCGCCGTTCGTCAGATTGAGCGTAAGACCCGTGGTCGACAAAGTGTCGGTTGAACTCGCTCCGAAGTTGATGACCGAGCCGCTGCTGACATTGATCGTGTCGCTGCTGCCGGTGAGCGTCACGGTGGTACCCGCCGCAATGGCAATCGTATTGCTTGAAGCCGTCAACGTGTCGCTGTTGGCGAGCGATATCTGGTTGCCCGAACCGGTCAGCACGTCCGCGGCGCCGGCCGCGAGCGTGATGGAAGCATTCGAGGCGATGGTGGTCGAATAAGTATCGCTGTTTGGATAGTCCCCAAAGCCCGACGGTCCAGCACCAATAGCGATGACGTCGTTCGTGGAGCCCACATTAAGCGTCAGTTTCGACGGCCCGGCTTGGGCGATCTGGTCATAATTGCCGGTCACCGTAGCGATGCTGTTGTAATCAAGCAGAACATCGGCATTTGAGGCCGTCACCGTTACCGTGTATCCCATGACTTCCACCGAATCGTTGAAGCCGTTTATGGTGACGCTGCCGCCCTCTCCCTGTATCTGGACGAGATCGTCGCTGCCATTGATCGTCATCGCCACCGCGTTACCAGACGTCGCGTTCATGTCGACAATGAAGTCATGCGAATAGGAATAAGTGCCGGCGGTTCCGACCTGGATCGAGCTTGAACCGGGACTGATCCAGTTGGGTGAGGTCGCACTGGTACCCGCACCGGCAAAGAGCAGGCTGACATTGGGATCCGTGGCGGTGCGACTAGTGTTGAAATCGTAGTCCGCCGCATACTGAGCCACCTGCACGGCGGCTTGTGCCCAATCGTCAGAAATGCCTTGAACGCCTTGGGAGTTTTCTTGCGCGATATAATACCCCGTACTGGCCATTTCTTCTGCCGTTGGCAGTCGACCGAAAGCGTTTTCATAGAATGGAATAGGGCTGTTCATATAGCCGGCTATGCCCTGATAGGTTTGCCATAAAGCGAAGTTCGCGTGATATTCTGGTGAGTCGAGGTAGATTTTATAGGCCAGTTGTTCTTCGTTGAAGACGCCGTTGGTGATGTATTCCGATAGGTATTGGGTTTCAGAATCGTCCATCGCGTGACCCATCATCACGCGGTACAATTCGTTCGCCTGGGCGATATATTGGTTTTCAAGTCCCACCGAGATGGTGATGGTTTTCTGAGCATCGCCCAGGCCATCATTTATCGTCCAGGTGTCCATGCCGTTGGCGTCAATGCTGTGGGTTGACCAACCGGAGGCCGAACCGTTGCTGGCGGCCACACTGCCCGCCGTCACACTGCGCGACCATTGATAGCTGCCATAGGCATTGGCAAAGCCCGCCGTGGTATCGGTTATGCCGGTCGAGGCGACCAGGGTCGTGATCAGGCCATTGGCGCTGCGGGTGTAAGTATTGCTGCCGGTGACCGCTCCGCCCGGCCCCGTGGTATTGCTGTAGTAGTTGTCAACCGTGGTGGAGGAGCCATCCGGGTTGACAGTTGTGGTGTCAACCTGTTCGACGACGCCATTCCCATCATTGTCGACCTGCTTGACGGTCACCAGCCCATTGGCGCTGACCGTCGTGAGGATCTTCTGGCGAAGATTGCTGAAGCTGTTGCCGAAAGCGCTTTGTGTCGTGGTGGTCTGGCTGCCATCGACATTGAGCACTGTGGCGGCGGAACCTATAATGTCGGTGGCCAGCATGGAGCCCGGCAGGCTGGATCCGGATTTGATATCCGAGGCTGCCGTGGTCAGTGTCGATTTCGATTCAAGCCCGGTCGTGTCGAAGGCAAAGCCAGTATTCAAGCCCGCGGCCGACACCTCCTGCGCACTCTGGCTGACCGTCAGGCCACGCGCGTCCTGGTCGGTGATTGCGAGCAGTTGTCCGGCATCGGCCGTGGTCGACCAATTGAAGGTCTGTTCGTAAGCAGGAGCCCCAAACGCACCAGTACCGCTCCTGGTCTCGGTCGTCGTGCCGTCGGCATTTCGAACATAGACATCCGTTGTGAGATTGTAGGGTGTGGCAAAGCTGGGCGTATAGGTGGCCGGAGGAGAATCCCCTTCCCCCAGATCGGCAGCATCGGCGGTGATGGTCTGCCCGGACCCATCATAGGCGCTCTTGGTCGTCGTCGTGGTAGTGCGCCCGTCCCAGCTCACATTGGTGGTGGTTTGCGCCAGGATCACGCTAAGCGCGCTTTGGTCGTAATAGGTCTCGGTCTCGGTGGTGGAGCCGTCGAGATTGATGGTCTTCTGGTCTGTATAGAGGGCGCTGGCCGCGCCCTGCTGCTGCAGCGACGTGGTGGTGGAAAGACCATTACCGGAGACCGTGATGGTCTCGGTGTCAGCTGCCGTGCCACCCACCGTATCGGCATCGGTGGTGGTTTCAGTACCGGTGGCCGCAATCACCGTGCTGCTGGTCTCCGAGGCGGTGGTGCTTGCGGCCATGGCTGAGTTCAAGCGGCCGCTGAGCGTCAGGGACGTGGTGGATGTGAGACCATTGCCGCTCACATTCGTGGTGCGGGATGTAGCGAGCGTCGTGCCCGAAACCACCACATCATTGTCGCTGAAGACTGTGGTCGCGCTGCCATCGGTGTTGAGGGTCTTGGTGGTGCTTTGGGTATCGGTGACCGTCCCTGACCCGTTCTTGTAGGTCATGGTGCTGGCCAGACCATTGGCGGTGGTCGCCGTCACGATCGTGCTGAGGAGCACGGCAGTGGTTCCCCAACTGGTCAAGGTTTCGGTGAGCGAGCCATCGGCATTGGTCTGGTCGACATCGGACTGGTCCAGATGGGTGATCGTTCCCGTTTCATCGAGATAGCGGTTGGTGGTCACCGTAAGGCGGTCGGCGCTGGTGGTGGTGACGGACTGGGTCTCGGTCGATCCGTTCTGGGCCTTGGCGGTAACGGTTTCCGTCTCGCTGCCATCGGCATTGACGGCTGTCACATCGGTGACGACCTTGTTGAACACCGCGGCACCCCCGCTGACCGCGCCATTCTGGTCATAGGACGTGGTGGTTGAAAGACCATTGCCGGAGACGGTCGTGGCTTTCTCCGAGACCAGGCCACCGGCGTTAGTCAGTGAAGCCGTGTCCGTGGCGCTGCCATCGGCATCGATGGTCTTGGTGTCGGTCTTCCAGAAGTCCCAGGTGCCATCCCCGTTCACATCGGTATAGAGCGTGGTGGTCAGATCGTTGCCGCTTACCGCTTGCTTGGCCTGCCGCAGCAGGGCGCCACCCTGTGAGGCATAAATCTGCACGATCTCGTCGACCTCGCCGGTGGCCAAAGGGGTCACAGTGTCGGTGGAATAGAACGGCACCGAGCCCTTGGACTGCAAGGTCGTCGTGGTTTGCCGGCCGACGCCGGACACCAGGACATTGGCGGTGGTGGTGCTAACATCGCGCACCGTGCCGGAACTCATTCCGGTGTAGTCCGTGACAGTCTCGGTGGTGCTGCCATTGGCATTGTACTGCAGATTGTAGGTCGTGGTTTGGTCGATGGTCCCATCGCCATTGAAGTCATGGCTAATGGTCTTGCTCAGACCGTTCGCGGAGATCAGAGTCTGGGTTTGGTCGAGCAGTGTCGATCCTGAACCATTGTAGTTGCCAACGGTGGTGGTCAGGCTGCCATTCGTCGAATAGGTTTCTGACCTCTTGGTATCGAGATCGTTGCTGCCATCGCCATTAACGTCCTTGGTGGCGTTGTTCGACGTTCCGGTGCCATTCACAGATGTATCGGCACGATCGAGCAGCGTGCCATTGGGTGCCCAGGCCGCTTGGTCGGTCCCGATCGAACCGTCCGTATTGTAGGTCGTGGTCTCAGTTGTCGTGCTGTCCCAGGCATTGCCATGGCCGGTCGCGTCAATATTGGTGGTGGTTGTGAGCCCATTGGCGGAGGTCACCGTCTCAACCCGGTTGACCAGGCTGCCATTGATGGCAAACCGACTGGTGAGATCCGTCACCGTCCCGCTGGAAGCCGTGGTGATGGACTCGGTCTCATCGACATAGGCCGTATTGGTTCCGCTCACCGTATGCACGCCATAGTCGGTGATCGTTTGCGTGCGCCGGTCGGCCGAGGTCACCGTCACCGCCTGATGCAGCAGGCTGCCATTGGCGCTGGTCTCGGTCACCGTTTCTGTCACCGAGCCGTCGGCATTGTTGACCTTCTGGTCCTTGACCGTGGTATCGGTCATCCCGTCGCCATTGACATCAGTGGCCGTGGTCACTGTCAGGCCATCGGCGCTGGTGGTGATGATGGTCTGATCCAGTAGGGTGCCATTGCTGGCATAGTTTCCAATGGTCTCCGTGGCGCTGCCATCGGCGTTCTTGACCGTGACATCGGTTACCTTGGTATCGATGGCGCCATCGCCATTCACATCCGTTGTCGTGGTCCTGGACAAGCCATCCGACGAGGTGGTGACCACACTTTGGTTGAGCAGCGAGCCATTGGCGGCCAGGTTGGAGGTCGTGTCGGTCTTGACGCCGGTCGTACCGTTGATGCTCACCGTCTCGGTGCTCGTGGCGTGGCCAATGCCCATGCCGTCGATGGAGACTGTCTTGCTGATCTGGTCGGCGCCCAAATGGGTGGTGATCTGGCTGACCAGGCTGCCATTGAGCGAAGTGACAGTCACCACCTCGTCGCGGCTGCTATCGGCATTGAGCGTCATCGTGTCGGTGGTGGTACGGTCCGCGCCATGCGTGCCATTGAGGTCCTGCACCGTGGTGGTGGACAGTCCATCGGCGCTCTTGGTGACGGTCTGACCATCGATATAGCTGCCGTTGCCACCATAGTTTTGAAGTGTGGAGGTCGAAGTTCCATCGGCATTGATTGTGATTGCGGTGTCGACAACGCGATCCACTGTACCGCTTCCCATATAGTCGGTCGAAACCGTCTGGGACTTGCCGTTCACACTTGTGGCCGTCCACACCGTCCCCAGGTCCGATCCATTATTCGAAGTGGTGGTCACGGTCTCGTTGCGCGAGCCGTCGCCGTTGACCACAAGGCTGTCTGTAACAGTCCGGTCGGTGGTGCCATTGCCGTCTATGTCGGTAGCCACGGTCTTGGTCAGGCCGTTGGCCGAATAGCTGGTCGTGCTCTTGTTGATTTCGCTGCCATCGGCATTGAGATTGGTGATCGTATCGGTGCGCGAGCCGTCGCCAGCCGTGGCCTGCAGTTCCAACTGGCCGAACCAGCCGCCACCTGTTGCATCCCGCGAGATCGTAATGGTCTTGCCATCGGCCGACGTCACCGTCTGCACCGCCGAGAGCTTGGTACCGCCGCCATTGTAGTTGGTCCACAGTTCCGTTGTGTTGCCAGAGACACCCACCGTCGTGGCGATCACCTGCTTCCGGTCTATGACCCCATCGCCGTTGTCGTCATAGGTTGTGGTTCTGGTCACGCTGCTGCCATTCACCACCGTCGTCTGCACGTCCACGAAGGCGACGGAACCGTCGGCATTGGTCCCGGTATTGGTGATCGCCGTGGTAGTGACGCCACCCACCGTCGATGTATTGGTGCTGGTACTGACCGCATGGCCACTTGCATCATATGCAAGACTGCTGGCGGCCACCGTTCCCGTCGTGCCGTCGCTCTTCGTAAACGTCGTCTCGCTCGTGATGGCCGAGCCATCCGCATATTGGATATCGGTCGTGTCCCCGGTCAGGTTGATCGACGTGATCCCGGCTTGCGCCAGCGTCTCCACCGTCGTGCTCCCATCGGCATTGGTGACCATCAGCTTGAACTGCGACCACTTGGTGTCAGAGGCATTGAACACCCCGTCGCCATTGCTGTCGAAGACATCCCGCAGCGCCTGCATGTCGTCCTTGGCGGTCGGATCCCACTGCGTGAAAATGTACTGGTTCTTGTCGACGATCTTGTTCAGGTTGTTCGGATCGTAGAACAGCACCGCCGTCCCCGCCCCAGCCCAGGCTGTTCTGTGCGAAAGCCCAGACCCCGTCGTATCCATGAATGTATCTGAGCGGTTCAGCTCCGTGAGCTTGATCCCCTTGCCAGACAGGTCAAGCAAGATCGGGGCGTCCTCTTCACCACCATTGTCGCTGCCTGGCCCATCGTTCGGGTCCCCGGTGTCGTTACCTGTGGTACTGTCGGTGCCGCTACTGCCGTCGTCAGTACTTCCGTCGCCGGCGTCGGCCATCGTACTGTCGGCGGGCGCCGAGTAGGAGAGCGCACCGTCGAGCGCGTCTCTCGTTTCGGCGTCGACCGCCGCGGCATTGGCTGCGGCAGCGGCAGCGGCCGCATTATCATCTTCGCTAAAATTACCATCGTAGCGAGTGGAACCAGTGTCAGCCGGGGTGGCCGCGCCGACGCCGTAGCCTGGGCTATAGCCATAGTTAGCGCCATCGACAGCAGCAGTGCTGTTGGCAGCGCCTCCTAAATTATTGGCGTCATAGTTCGACGAAAATGGGTCTTCTGTGTCGGGGAGATTCGGATCGTTGGGATTGTCTATGGGGGTGCCGAATGTCCAATCAGGATACTTTGCAACCGGGTCAGGCTCTCGATATACATGGGGAGTATCAACGAGATCGAGATCAGGAGTATATTGAACATAACCATAAGCTTTCAACCCGATATTCAAGGGTCCTAGCCCTTCATCTAACCCCACCCCAGGCGAGACCTTGACACTACCATCCGAACCAACTTGTACTTCAAATCCAGCACCCTCGATTGCACCCAAGCTTATACTTGGAGTGGGTGGAGTACCCGGAGGGCTGGACGCCTCTATCCCGGGACCAGTTCCTCCGATTTCGCCTTCGGTCCCATCTTCGTTAACCTCCTGCTGGGCGGAGGGCCCGAGACCATCTATGTTAGCATCCGCTGCCACCCCGACGCCAAATGAAAACTTTCCCATAACTTCCTCCGTCGCGGTGAACTTGTGGTAACGAAAACAACTTCTTGTAATCAGTCGGAAAGGCGCTTAAGTGCAGACTTCGCTTTTTCGTTGCCGGAGTCTGCGGCCATTTTGTAGAAAGTCATAGCTTTTGAGCGATCTTGCTTTACTCCTATGCCATATTCAAATATTACACCAAGCTCTGTTTGGGCGTCGCTGTTGCCATTAGTGGAACTCTGCTCAAACGAATTTATTGCTTTGTCAAAATTCTTTTCTATTCCTATCCCTTTTAAGTACACAATACCTAAATCATACTGCGCCAACGAGTTGTTCTGCTCTGACGATTTCTCAAGCCAATAGCGAGCGAGGGCGTAGTCTTGCCCCACACCTTTGCCGGTTAAGTAGGCCACCCCGAGATAAAACTCACCGCTTGCATCCCCGCTGTGAGCTGCAATCGAGAAGAGTTCGGTAGCGCGCCGATAATCTTGCGACACCCCCCGGCCACTTGCATAGAGGCCACCAAGATTCACATTGGCCGGAGGCAGTCCTTGCGCCGCTGCCTTCGCGTACCAAATGGCGGCCTGTGCGGCATCGGGTGCGATGCCTTTCCCGTTCTCATAAAGTCCGCCTAGATTGTTTTCCCCGATAGGACTGCCTATCGCTGCAGCAGCCCGATACCAGTGCATGGCAGCGGTGAAGTCCTGTGGGACACCCCGACCGGTTTCATACAAATAGCCAATTGCTGCCAGCGCCGTGGGATCGTTCTGGGCTACCCCCTTCTGATACCACAACATCGCCTGCGCATAGTCTCGCCCAACGCCTTCGCCACTATCGTAGGCCGCACCGAGCTGATATTGGGCAGCGGCAAGCCCTTGGTCCGCTGCCTGACGGAGGAGCTCGGCGGCCTTAACTGGGTCCTTTGGTATTCCTTGGCCGATCTGATACATTGTGGCCAGGCTCAATTCCGATTGGGCAAATCCCTTGGCGGCTGCCTTGGTATACCAGGCAAAAGCGAGAGCGCTGTTCTGAGCCACGCCAACGCCTCTGTCGTAGAGGTATCCTAGATTGTGCTCTGCTTGCGCGTCGCCCTTGTCGGCGGCCTGCTCGAAATACTTCCTTGCGCGCTGGGCGTCCTGCTTCACGCCGCAACCCATTACGTACATAAATCCGAGATTGTTGAGCGCTGCCGCCTTGCCTAAGGCGGCGTCATTTTCCCATTCCTGTTGCTTTGCGGCAGAATCTCCCAGCGCTCCACATGTCAATTGGGGGGTGATAATGAACTCTCCTGCGTTAGAGGGTGACGAAGGAATAAAAATCAGTATCCCTACGCAAGCCGCAGCCAGGGTTATTATCGTCCGCTTTGCCGGATCAATCATTGTGAGCTGTCTCAAGGTAATGCTGCAATCCATGAGTCAAGGAGGCCAGAATTGTCGGTGTGCGTCCTAGCACTGTCACTCTACAAAAAGAACCTGACGGCAACCTGACGAACTTCGGCCGATACGCATCTTTCCATGAACTTTATTGTGTAGGTTCAGCGTCAACCGATGCTCGGCGAACTCGCCTGCCGTGAAATTTCTATGCAGTTTTGAACCTCAGGCGGAACAGGGCGCCGCCTTCCAGACGATTTTCCACCTCCACGGCGCCGCCATGCTGGCGCATGATCTCGTCGACAATAGCCAGGCCGAGGCCCGAGCCACCTTTGTCGGCTTCGGTTGTAAAGAACGGCTCCAACAGGCGTTGCCGATAGGCCTCGGCTATGCCGTCTCCTTTGTCGGCGACAGCGATGACGGCGGGCAATTCGACCGCTATTTCGACACAGGTGCCGAGCGCGGTGTGGCGGAGACCGTTGCGAATGACGTTGGCAAGCGCCTCGCCGATCGCCGACGCGTCCCCCGTCGTCAGGCAAGGTGCTTCGGACGCCTCGTAGGAGAGGCTCTTGCCTTCCGCGATGGCGAGGGGAGCCATGGCTGCGACGACATCCTTGGCAACTGTCCTGAGATCTACTTTTTCCTGAGGCAGCGGCACTGCGGCAAGCCGCGACAGGTTGAGCAATTGTCTGACGAGGTTCTGCATGCGCATGATGTCGCCGCGCAGACCGGGATCCGGGTGGGGCACCGCGCTTTGCTCGATCCGGGCAGACAGTAGCGCCAATGGCGTCAGAAGCTGATGCGCCGTATCCGCGGTGAACCGGCGCTGGCTGGTAATGGCCTGCTGCAGCCGGCCCGCCGCCGCATTCGCAGCCTCGGCGAGGCCGCGCAACTCCACCGGCAGGTAGGCCTCCGCGATACGCGCCTCTGGATCGCCTGGTCCGATCCTGTCGGTTGCCTGCGATAGCCTTCGCACCGGCGCGAAGCCGGAACGGACGATGGCCAGGCTCGCCCCGAACACAATAAGGCAGATCGGGATGGCCGCGAGCAGTGTCCCGGTCAGCAACCGCCACTCCACGTCACGCAGCAGCGCGTCTATCGGCGAGGAATGCTGCCCGACGATCAGAACCAGGTTCTCACCCTTCGCACTCAGCGGCCGCACCAGGAAGTAGAAGGCGTTGTTGAGCCCATCCCTGCCTTCCGTGTCGGTTTCGCCAAAGGGCAGCTGGCGGATAAACTGCAGCCCGAGCCTGTTCTGCATAGCCGCCGAGGAAGTCATGATGATATTGCCGGCTCCATCACGCAGTGCGTATAAGAAAGTCGGTGCATCGCCCTGATAAGGAGCCATGCGATCCGCGGGCAAGTGTACGGCAGGGCTTGTTCCATCACCAAGGCGGAAGGCTTGACTAATTTCACCCGCCTGGCGCTGCAGACGAAGCGACCTCGCCGTCTCGTCGATGTTGGACAACTGATAGCCGATCAGCAAGGCGCAAGCCGCCGCGAAGAGTACGAACAGCAGCGAGAGCTGCAGGCTCAGGCGAAACCCGATCGAGCCAAACAGGCGCTCGCTAAGGCGCAAGGCAATACCCGATGCCGCGGACAGTGTGTATCTGCCGGTCCGCCCCCAGGTTGCCGAGTGCGGTACGCAGCCGGTAGACGCTCGCCTCTATCGCATTAGGCGAGGCACTGTCGCCGAAGCCGAAAAGCTTGGCGTCCAGAATTTCCCGGGTGACGACCTGGCCGGAGCGGCAGACCAGTTGCTCGAGAAGCATGCTTTCCCTTCGCGCAATCATCAGCGGTTTGCCGCCGACCGACGCCGAATGCGTCGCCTTGTCGAGGACGATGTTTCCGGCCTCAACCGTCGAGGCGACTACCTCGCGCGGGCGACGCAGCAGCGCAGCCACACGCGCAACAAGTTCGGCGCCTTCGAAAGGTTTGCAAAGATAGTCGTCCGCCCCCCGGTTGAGCGCCCCGATGCGGTCGGCGAGGCTCGATCGCGCCGTCAAGAACAGCACTGGAATGGCCAGTTTGGTTTGTCGGGCAAAGTCCAGTAACAGCAAGCCGTCACCATCCGGCAATTGCCTGTCGAGAACCAATAGATCAAAGGCGGCCGCGCCGAGAGCATGCATACCGTCGGTTATGCTATCGACGATGTCGACCGCATAGCCCGCCCGCTCCAGCGTGACATGGATATGCCGCGCCAGAACGCGCTCATCCTCAACGACCAAAAGCCGCGCCACGTAACACCCTCCGCCAGGCAGGCGAGCTGAAAGGAACCTGCAGGTAAGCCAACGGTGTTATGAGCTTCGGCTGATACTTGGAACAAGGGCAGTGGACAAATATCCGTGAATTACCTCGTGGGGTGCTGCGGTAATATACCACAAGCCGAAGCCTTCATTCTGCTAAGGGATACCCTATTGGCGCAACTGCCTGTAGCTTGATGGCTGTGCTGGCCATCATTCGCCGTGTGCCTGGCTTATAGTGCACAGCAACGATCTTAAGCGTGGTTATCCATGATGCCTGCTTTGAAGCGGTGAATGGCCCCGCGGGGATTGCGCGCCAAAATGCGGTTCGCCGCATGCTCAGACTGGATGTCAGAAAAGGCTCGTGCGACGCCTACTTGGCAAATTCCAGACTGCCATTTATGCGACTTTCGAAGCACAAAAGGCGAACATGGTCCGTTTCGACGTCAATAGCACCGGCTCCGTTCCGCGGCTCCGGCGAGCATTATCAATGGCTGGGATGGGGCCGAAAGCTGACGGCCCGGTATTGGCCGAAAAACTTGCTAAGTTGCCGTTCGGCATCCGACCTCATTTCCCCCACTCGGTTTAACCACGTCGGCGCCCGACACTTGCCGTTCGTTCGATTCCAATACTGGACCTGGTTAGAGGCGCTTCGAGGCCAATCTCGGCCAAGAATTGCGTCGGCTGTCGCGATATATTTCGACTTTTGCAGCGAGCTAAAAGCAATACCCATACTCCAATTCAATTAGAAGCATACGGTCAATCCAAGCAATTTCTACGGCCAAGAGGAAACAGAGTTGAGGGTGTCAACAATCTCTGCAAAATGATCAGCCGAATCCCGAGCCTTCGCAAGATGAGCGCCACGAACGCCATCGCTAGAATTACAGTAAAAGATGGGCTTCTTGGCATCCATGGAGTAGGGAACGAGGCTGTGAAGATTTGGGATCAAACCTAACTTATAATCATCATCATGCCAAACTTGGACTTGATTCAGAGGGCTAAGTTTGTTGATGATGTTTGCTCGGATCGCGGGTTCGAGTTCGTTCCCGTAAATTTGCCAACCTTCCGTCATTCCAGCTGCATTTGTACGGACGTTATGCTGTTGAACGACGTAGCCAAGGTAGCTCGGTTTCCCCTTCGGGATAGAGAGAGTGGGATCCTGCCATGCGACATTAGTTTGATCCCACTCTTTCCGCCATCCGACGAGCTTGTTACCGAGGTTTTCGGTTCCTTGGATGGAAAAAAGATCGGGAGCCAACGGCGTGATGAAGTAATCCGCCGAGGCTAGAACTGCTCGGTTCAGCGCGCCAAGATTGGGGCCGAGGTCCAACAACACCAAGTCTGCGCCGACTTTCTCGCTAGCCCATTGAATGTACCGATGGATTGCAGATTGAGCTCGCACCGCTGGCTCGTTGCCACCTCGTGCAGCACTCCAAGTGTCGCCCAATGTGTCTTCAAAATCGCTGAGTCGAAGATCCCCCGGCACGAGATACAGCTTACCCTGAGCGTTTGGAACCGGACTCGGCTGTCTCTGGCGAACATCGCCAATGCCTCGTGCGACACGCTCAATGGCTCGGTAGATACTGTTTCCCTCCGTGCTCCATGATTGTCGAATGGAAGTGTCGCTCAGGCAATATGCACTGAGGTTGCATTGACTGTCGCAATCGACCATCAGCACGGTGAGCCCGCGCGCGGCGAGGAGATGCGCAACGTGATACATGTAGGTCGTCTTTCCGACGCCGCCTTTGTTATTGAAGATCGCAATGCTCTTGGTCATTTCAAATTCCTGTTGTTCAGGCGATGACCATAAGTGGCCGATGGTCGGTTAGCTACAGATATGAAATTTATCTTCCTCGAATTACGGGAAAGATATGGGCATGTCCTCAAGCCTCCGCATAGAGCCAGTCAAGACTGTCGACATTAGGAATGCCGGCTAGGCGTTGATTCTCACCGTTCTCCTCGATGTGCTTAAACGGCTGATCCGTCGCATGCTCGACTCAAGAGCTGTCCGACCGCTTTCCACCACCTTATGGACGGGACGAACAAGGATTGTCGCGCCAAAGCGGCCATCCGCGCTGCGTCGGATGGCCGCTCAACGTCAGATTTCGGTTCGCTCAGCCAAGAGAAGCGCGTCCTCCACTTCGACACCAAGATACCGGATGGCCTGCTGCCGGTTTTTCGGACACCCAGTTAAGCTAGCATAGCTTGTTCCTCGAACTCGACCGGCTGAGATAGCCCAGCGTCGAGTGCCTTCGACGAAGCGAGTGCGTGCCGTACTCATCTGAACGCAGACCGATCGCGGCCACCCACTCGTCAACGAGGCGCGCGTATTGCCTTGTGCTCATGTAGTGCGTGTGATCAACCCGACTCGGGAAGGCGTAGTCTTCAACCGTGCCGCCTCGCCTTTCGATCCAAGATAGGAGGCTCGCGCTCACATCGCCGGTAATCTCAAACTGAACGGCGCCCTGCCTTTTGCTAAACCACGATTGCGCGAGTCCTGATCTCCGGTCCCGCGCGAATCCTGATCTTGACTAGATCGCAGCCGCGACGTTTGCTGTCGATTGCCAGATCGAACAGGCAAGATCTCGAATTCGTCCCTCGTCATCGAGAAAGAAGCGAACGGCCCAGATTTGCTTCTGAGTGAGCGGACGCTTCGTTCCCACCTGTTTGCCAGCGTTCCAAGCTGCTCGCTCGCGGCTAGCATCATCGAATTGAGAGTGACCCATTTGAGTTCTCCTCGGCCTTGATTGGCCGAAGGAAAAACGGCGCGAGACACTTCCACTCGTGCGACGGTTTGCGGAATGGCCGCTACTGGGATTTAACCGAAAAGAGGACGCACTACCGGTGGAGTAGGCCGAAATTGTCGCAAAGCGGTGGTCCGATGGGGCGCCACTTGCCGCCCGGGCAAACCCGCCACTCAGCACCAGTCAATGTTACCTTTTCTAACAAAGAAATGGCTTTGGCAGCCGTTCTGACGCCAGATTGATGGCTTGAGTGTAGCCAACCCATCGAAGCCATCAAGGGCAGACCATTGAGGGCGAATCTGCGGCAGCATGTTAAGCTCGATGGTTTCGCGGCAACCGCACGGGCAGGTCATGGCCGCTCCCCAAAAATCGTCACCTTCGCCGGCAAGATAGACACGCCCCGGCATCAGCATGTCTGGAAAGTCTTCGACGCGCTCGAACTGCCAGACAAGGCGACGTCGAAACAGTCGGTTGAACAGCGCTACAGGCGCTGTAATGAGCCATAGCCTGACCGCGAGGATGAACGCCCAAATTTGTCTCATGGCCACACCCGGCTGAGTGCCGGCATGTTCAGAAGCGGCGTCGTGTCCCCCCTGCCGACATATTTGCTAAACATGCCCGATGCCTCACCTTCGCCGCTCCGCATGACCTCCGAGCCAACGAAGTTGACACGAACGACGGAGGACGACGCGTTTTCGTCGAGGCGATAAGGATGGAGCCGCGCCAAGAACTCGTTAACGGCCATGCTAGCGATCTGCAAGTTGATGCTGATGACAGCGGGCCGGTCTTCCGGAACGCCGCGTAGGTAACCTCGCGCCACTTGATCGCGATAGGCAGCGGGGTCGGTACGCTTCATGCCTTCGGCCATCAACTGCTGCTGAGTATAAACTCTCCGGTCCATCAGCGTGTCACGATCCGGCCGAAGGTAGTGGATGGCGCCCACTGCCTCGTTGATGCCCCCGGCACCATCGGCTTCGAGCTTCACGCCGAGATCGAAGTACGGCATCGTATAGAAGGACGCAATCCGGTTCAGCAGCGCGCGACCCTCAACCCCGTCCATGCAGCCGAAAACGATGTCGCACTGCGCCACCGCCTCGACGCAGCGCGCCGTCGCAAGATCCTTGCGCAGAATTTCCAATTCGGTCCCGAAGCCCATAGCAGCGATCGCGCGCGCCATTACCTCGACCTTCGACCGACCAAGATAGCTGTCCTCGCGTGAGCTGTTGAGAATCCTGTTCAGATTTTTTTCTTCGACGATATCCGGATCGACGAGAACCAGTCGGCCAATACCCAGGCGCGCGAGCTGCTCGATCACGGGGCTCCCGGTTCCCGAGCAGCCGATGACGGCAGCCGACATGGCCCGCAGACGGTTCACCGTCCCGTCCCCGAACATCTGCGCGTGTCGCTTCGCGAACCCGGGCGCCACCCTACCGCCGCCGTCGGTCCAGATCTGGATGTCATCGCCGACTACAGTGATGGAATCCAGAACGCGCATCTTTCCGTCGGGAAGGATTGCTCGGCCGAAGAGTTCGCCGTCGGGGAGCATGACGGCGCTCGCGTGTGGAAACACGCTATCGGTCCAGCCGAAGACCGAGTTGAAAAGGTCGGCGTCAGATTCGTCGTCGATCGGGGAAAAAGCCCGGTACCCGCCCGGGTGGCTATGAATCTTGAGGATGCCAAGGTCGTACTTGGCAGCGCGCTCAAGAAGGGGGACGAGCCTTTTCGTCGACCAGGTCACGCGGTCGGCACGTCGGACGCTGCACTCATTATATGGTATCGGGACCAGATCGAGGATGCTAAGGGCGTGGACAGCGTCGCCACGACGGCGCCCACACACGGCGACGGCGACCGCCTCGAGGCCGTCACCGGGCAGCAGATGGGCCTTTGCCGCATCATGCTGCTTCTTGGTGAGCCGGAGTTTGATCGCCCTCATCTGTTGATCTCCCGCTGCAGCCAAGTATCGACCTGCAGAAGGTGAGTGCAGACATTGTCGATGCCAGGCCGCCACGGATTGGCCGCGGTGCGATGCCGGGACCACTGCTGATACTGCTTACCATCGAGGGGGCTCATCGACAGGTTGGCAATCACCCTGCCAGTCCTGAGCGCGATCGGCGGGTCGAAATAGACCATGTCGATCTGCTCGTCAGGATATTTCGGCGGGATCTTAAGCGCTGCGGTGGCCACGCTGACGTTGTAGCCGTCCGGGATGCGGTGGCCGGGAAGGATCAGCCAGTTGGCGTCCCCTTCCCGGATGGCTTCCCAGGAGAGCCCGGCCTGCGCCAAGCACTCCTCGTCCTCTTCAGAAAGCTGAAAAGCCTTGCGCATTTCAGCCCTCCGACGGATCAAGCGCGAGGGTCTGGAAGCGTTCGACGCGGTCCTTGTGGAAGACGACGATCTGGGTCGGACCGACGGGCTGGAAGCCGGCGCCGCGGACCTTCATCGACAGAAGGTACTTGTCGGGGATCTTGTCGACGAGCGCCAGGATCTGGCTGCCATTCATCTCGTGCACCTCGACCACTTTCTTCTCCTTGTCGATGCGCAAGCGGTACTTCTTAGCCTTCTTCGGGTCCTTGCCGGCCTTGGCCTGCTCTTCGAGGTCGATGAGCTCTTCGAGCACCTCAACCTCGTGATCGAGCACAGCCACTTCCTGCTTCAAGTCCGCGATCTCGCGGTCATGTTCGTTCTCAGTCATTTTGACATCCTTGCTTCGCTTGTTCCTGCGCCGCCGCACTAGGTACACCGGCTTCAGAGAGGTCGCCTTTCGACCATGAGCAACATGATAGCAGAAAGTTTACTCTTTTGCAAGTTAGGTTTACACAGGACAAATTATTGTTGACGAAACCGAGGAAATGGGTGACATTCGTTTGTATGGAAATTGACACAAAAAACCTCGTTTCGCTGCTTCAGGCCGCGATGTCGGCCGATTACACACAGGTGCGAAGGATGGCTAACGTCCTCTCCAAGCGGCTGCTCGACGCCAAGGATGTGGACGGCGCCAAAGCCATTCAGGCGGTGGTGCGCAAAAAGGGCGTGCCTCTTCAGTCGTCCGGATACGTTGAAACGCTGCCCCTCGATGCGGGCAGCAGACTGCCGCTGCTTGAGGAAGGAAGTGCTCCGACGACGCCGCTGATTATCGACGAAAGCGCCGGGCATGTTGTGGCCCAATTCATCGAGGACTCCAGGCATCACGACCAGCTGGAGCAAGCCGGGGTCGATGCGCCGATCCGGCTTCTGATTTTCGGAGATCCGGGTACCGGAAAGTCCCTGCTCGCCTCGCACATTGCCGCGCAGTTGGGCCGGCCGCTTTACATTGCGCGCCTTGATGCGCTGATCTCGTCGCGCCTTGGCGAAACCGCAAAGAACGTTCGCGGCATTTTCGATTTCATCCCAGTCCGGAATGCCGTTTTATTTCTAGATGAAATGGACGCGATCGCAAAGCTGCGCGATGACAGGCAGGAGCTAGGCGAACTCAAGCGCGTGGTAAACGCAGTACTCCAGGGACTTGATACGCTGACCAATGACGTGATCGTCATCGGTGCGACCAATCATCCGCACCTACTCGATCCAGCAATATTCAGGAGGTTCCCCTACAAACTTGAACTCAGGCCACCCTCGAAGGACACGCGTGCAGAGATGTGGACGACCTTCCTGCGACTGCATGCCGACGACACAGCGGACGCAAAAACCCTTGCACAACTCTCTGAAGGGCTAACGGGAGCGGACATCGAGAATATTTCGTTGAGCGCGCGTCGTCGGGCGGTCCTGGATAAGACGGATCTGAATCTGCCGAACATTCTGCTTGCGATACTGTCGTCCCACAGAGGCAGCCCTTCCCTCCTCGACTCGCGGAAGCTCACGTCTGACGACAAGCGAGAGCTGGCTGTAACGCTGCATGATCGCGCCAGGCTCCCGGTGACCGATATCGCACGGCTGATCGGCGTAAGTCGACAGATGGCGCACCGTTACCTTAAAGGCGAGGACGGAGAGATAGATGGCTGACGAACAGCCCCGCCGCCCGATCCTCAATCCGGTCCTGCGTTTTACGAAGGACCCGAGGCCAGAAGGCATCACCGGACGAGGTAAGGGTCGGACGGGGATCAAGTCCGAGCGACTAGACCATCAGCGAAGCGCCCTCAGTGATGCGTTCGCAGGCCTCAATAGGAAGCGAGAGCAGCTCGCGACGGCTGCCGGCCGCACGATGATCTATGCGTCCATGTTTAGCGACTCTCGCGCGACAACGTGGACGCCAACGGATATCTTCAACGCGGATCGTGGGGCCTCGATCATCGCGCCCTACCGCTCGGGGTACATTGTCGAAATCGAAATTAGCCGCTTGGGTTTTTATTCGAGCCTCATGATCGCTGCTGATTTCGATCGCGACATGGTCGATATTTCGCGCGTCGAAGACGTGCGTGCTTACGATTCGAACGACGTCGCGCACGGAATCGGGATCGACCGGCTTTGGGAACTCGCGCCGGAGATAGGAGCAGGTCGGGCCTTTACACTCTGGTTCATGCCTTACCGTGACAACGCAAGCGCCGAAGTGGTACTTCAGGAAATTGGCCGCCTTCGCGATGAGGAGGTGGTGGGAAGTCTGCCGCCCGCGCCGTTGCTTCAACTGCCGGCATTGCCCGTTGCGCCCGGTGAAGAGACTGGGCAACGCCTGCGGCTAGTCTCAAACCTCACTGATCGAATCTCTTCTGCGCTGCGGGACTATCGGGCGCGTCACCGGGCAAAGACTGGGGTCATCATCCAAGACAGGAAGCGGCTAGCGTTAATACTTGGCTCTGCCGCCGTTTTCCGCCTCGATCCGATGCCGGTCATTGCATCGACTTCCCCCGGCGAAGGGACGGAGCCGCAACGGCCCCTGCCGTCGTCACTTGCCTCGATGCCGATTGTGGGCGTCGTCGACGGCGGGCTGACGGCGTCCTCTTATCGGCCGGCGGAAGCATGGCGGGCGCAGCCCCTCGTCCCGACCGGCTTTGCTGATGCCGGACATGGAAACAAGGTCACCTCCCTGATTGTTCAGGGCCACGACTGGAACAACCGCTTACAACTCCCGTCGCTGTATTGCCGCGTGGGCATCGTGCAGGCAGTGCCGCGCGACGGCTCGGGATACTTCCTCGATCCGGATTCGCTCACACCCTATCTTGATGTGGTGATGGCGGCTCATCCAGAAACGAAAGTCTGGAATCTGTCTCTAAATCAGCGGATGGATTGCGACCTCAATCAGGTCAGTGCTCTCGGCCACGATCTCGCCATTCTTGCGCGCAAGCACCGCGTTCTACTGGTGATTTCGATTGGCAACCAGCCAAGTGGGCGAATGCAGCCGCCGGCTGACTGCGAAGCGGCTCTGACCGTCGGTGGCCGGCTTCACACGTCAGATGGCGCGCCGGGAGGTAAGTGCCCGGTCTCCCTGACTGGTCCTGGCCCGGCAAGCATGCTCAAGCCTGAAACCGTGCACTTCTCTCACGTGCGGACCATAGGTGGGGTCGTATCGGCGGGATCGAGCTTCTCGGCGGCCCTTACCTCTCCTCTTGCCGCGCACACGATGGCCGCTTTGCGCGAGCCTTCGCCAGATCTGGTAAAGGCGCTGATCCTCCATAACGGCGACAATGCGGTTTACGACATCGCGCTCGGATATGGGTCTCCTGGCACGTCCATGCCGTGGAACAGCCCTCCCGGCGCGGTGACGCTGCAATGGACAGCGTCCTTGAAAGCGGGCGCAGCCTACTACTGGGAGTTGCCGATCCCCGCCGCTTTGCGCGCAAGTGGCAAGCTTCGTGGTTACGGCACGCTCACCGCTATCCTCGACCCCCATCCTCTCGTAAGCGAAATCGCGGGTCCGAACTATTTATCGGCGCGACTGGAGACGGCGGTTCAGTTTGAGCGCGACGGGAAAACTCACAATCTACTTGGATCGCTCGACACGAAGAAAATCACGGAGCAGGAAGCGCGCGAACTTGACCACAAGTGGAGTCCGCTTCGCCACCATCACAGGAAATTCAAGGGCATCGCCTTCGACGGTGACAATCTCCGCATTTATGCGCGCATCTTCACGCGCGACCTCTACCTGTATGGCTACAATCATCCGGACGAGGCCCCGGAAATGCCGATCAACTTCGTGCTGACGATTGGAACAGGCTGGGAGAGCGATGCGGTCTTCAACCAGATGCATACATCGCTTGGGGCTTTCGTCGAGAACTCAACCATAGACACTATGGTCGAGGTCGAAACCTGAACTCTGGTCCGCGACGAAAGGTAGCCTCCGGCCCACCGCCCACTTTGGCGAAAAAGGTGCCAACCTGACTTGCTTCGATTAGTCCGCTTCTGGAAAGGAACAATCATGTCGGTAACGGCCGAAATGAGGCGCGAAGCGGTCGTTGACAATGCGGCTTGCCTCGCGAGAACGGGCCAACGACAACGACGCCGCGTAAATCACCCAAGCTCATGGATCGCGACGTTGGGGATGACGGCCCTGGCGATGTCGCATAGGTGTTGGTGATGGGTGAGATAGATCACCTGGCCGACGCTGGCCATCTCGCCGAACAACCGGAAAACTTCCTCCGACCGGAGATGGTCGAAGGTCTCCATGATGTCGTCGGCGATGAACGGAACAGCCGGCCTGAGCTTGGCAAACTCGTGATATCCGGCGAGCCGTAGAGCCAGGTAGAGCTGGAAGCGCGCGCCTTTCGAAAGAGCGTCTGCGACCTTCGATTGGCCATCCCGCTGTGTCGCGATGAGGACCTCGCCGCCCCTTACCGGCTGGGTCGTCAAGCCTGTGTAATGGCCCCGCGTGATCAGTGCGAAGGCGTCGGAGGCCTCGCTCATCATTCCGGAGCGGTGACGTTCGCGATAGACGCGAAGCGCGCTCGACGCCGACATCACCCCAAGCTTCAATTCGATGTAGCGGACGGCCTTTTCCTCGATTTCGAGAAGGACGGTGCGACGATCGGCATCGATTCGCGCCACTGCGCTGTCGCCGCCGATCGCATCGAGCTTGTCGGACGCCCGGGTCCGCCGGACGAGCTGCTGTTGCAGTGAGTCATCGAGGTCGGCGAGGCGCCGCTCGACGTCGGCCTTTTCAATTGCGAGCCCATCAAGATCGAGGCCCTCCAGCAACGACTGCGCCTGGATGAAGTCGCCGAGGGCGAGCTCGCTCGTCAATCGCTCTTGAAGCTCGGCCACGGCACTCTGCAGGCCGTCTCGCTCGCGAAGCTGTTCATCGCGCTCCACGACCTCCGGCAGAGTTTTCACCCCAAAAGCATCGAGCACTTCCTGTTTTGTGGTCTCGTGTGCCGCGGCCTCAGCATTCAGTGCCTCTCGAACGTCCTCCAACTTTTGAACGTCAAGGAGGAGATTTGCCCTCGCCTCACGGGCACGCTCGGCTTGCTCCAGACGTTCTGTCAGCCTGACGCTCACCTGTTCTGGCGCGTCGTCGCTTGCACGCTCGCCGGCCTGCGCACCAAGGCGGGCCACCTCTTCAACAAATGCAGTCCTATCCGCCTCCATCTTGCGGATGCGGATACGCATGGCCTCACGATCTTGCAGTGCCTTGGACAGCTCCGACAACTGATCGAGCACGCTGCCAAGCCCAGCCCCGGCAATGCCTTCTTCGAGCCAGGTGCCCTTTAGCGTTTCCTTGACCTCGGCCTGCCATGCACCCTCTCGCCGCTCGGCAATTTCAACAGCGAGCCGCCTGGCGGCCAGCTCCTCTTCTTTCGCGACGACGCTCCTCAGCGCTTCCGCGCGTTCCGCGTCGACCTTCGCCTGCCTATCCAGAAAGCGGTCGGCGGCGACCACCATTGCCTCCAAGGCCTCACCGACTTCGGTCTGAATTCCTACGCTTTGAAGTGCCGAGGTCAATCCGAGTTGGACCCGCTCTCCTTCGGCTGTTGCGCGTTGGACCTTTGCGCGTGCGAGCAGGATGTCACCCCAAGCGCTAAGCGCGTCAGCACGCGCTGAAATGCGCTCCTCCAGGAGTCCGATCAAGAGGTCGAGCGACTGCGCCTGGCAATCCTCAACCAACGCGCTTGCAATTTGCTTGATTTCAGCTGACGCCATTTCCGCGCGCTTTTCCACCTCGGCGAGTTGGCAGCGTACGCGCTCTATGGCGGCTTCGGTCTCGGCCGCCTTTTGCTTCATTGCGCGCAGATCCGCCAGCTCGCCCGCATGGGCCAACCGACCCGCGCCGACATCATCGTCCTTGGCCAATGCGGCGGCAAACACGTCTGCGGTTTCAGCCTTGAGGTCCGCCCGGTGTGTTCGCCACGCCTCATCTCTTTCACGTCGCATGACTGCCGCTCTGTCATCGTCGGCGAGATCGACCGAGGCGCTGACAGCAGCCAGGCGTGACGAAGCAGATACCCGGCTTTGTTCATGTTCAGCCAAGCGCTCGGCGAAGACTGCCTTGTCCCTTTGAAGGTCCGCGGCCAGTGTTTTCCACGCAGCAATGTGCGTGGCTGTCGGAACCGGCATCTTCGAAAGTGCGTCCGCATCTCCCGACCATGGCTGGAGGCGCCGCGTCGCGTCCGCCAGCCTTGCTTGCCGCTCGTCCTCCAACGCGCGCGCCTCTGTTATCTCGCCTGCGTGACTGCTGGCCTTCGCCTGCGACACGGCTGCCATCAGCCTGGCCCTTGCGGGCTCGGGCACCGCCCTCTCCTCGCCAACGCGACCTCGTACAGCGTTGAGCCCGTCGAGCGCGGCGGCGGCTTCGTCGCGAGCCATCCGCAAGCTCGTCGTGATGCCGGAGCGTTGCTCGACCATAGTGCGAAGCGTGCCGACCACAAACGCCGGCAGGATGAGCCGGGACGGATCCGGGTCGGCCGACCTTCCTAGCGCGGCGAGACAGTTCGCCACCACTTGGTCGAGCATCTGGACTTCCATCTTGCGGGTCGGCAGATCCATGCCCGCGGCCACATAGCGCGCCTTGCGATCGGCAAGTCCACGCACCTGTTCGGAGATCGCCAGCACAGCGTCGTCGACAGCGATTGCTTCGATCTTTGCCTTCGCCCGATCGATCTCATCGCCATTGGCCTGGAGGCGAGTTCTCAAGCGGGCATCATGATCGATCAATTCCGCGACAGTGCCGCTCCAGGTTCTGGGAGGAGACGGAATGTCAGGCAGCTCAGCCAATCTGATCGCCTTGCGCTTGATCTCCGGGAGGATCGGCGCGGCGCGGGTATATCGGTCGATTGTGGCGAGACGCGTCGACAATGCCGAGCGTTCAGCGAGGCTACGGTCATACCTGTCCTGGGCTTCCACCCGTTCCGCCTCGAGCGCCTCGAATGTGGAGGCCAGGGTATCGATCGTCTCCTTGCGTGACTTCAGTTCCGCGAAGCGCTTCTTCAGCAGAGCGATTTCCGTGGTCTGGGCCTGTTTTCGGTGGAGGCTATCTGCTTCCGTTTCCAACGCAGTCAAAACATCGCTGGCATGACCAAGTCCTGCACTGGCGGTGAAAAGGAGCTTGCCGAGATCGCCACGCGATTCAAGGATCGCCTTGCCCCCCGCTTCCAGCGTCTCGTCATCGAGCGAGAACATACTGCTATAGGCTTCGCGGGACAGTCCGGCGAGCTGCGCCGAAATGGCAATTTCGCTTAGCGGCGTGCCCTCCGCGTCGTGCAGTGAGTTGCTGCGGCTTTTGGTGCGCGAAACGGCAAGCGTCCGTCCCTCGAATTCGAGCAGCCCGCCGATGCGCATGGAGCTATATTCGTGCAGAAAATTATAGCGGCTGCGTTCTTCGATGCCGAAGAGCAAATCTAGGTAGGCGGAAAGCGCCGTCGATTTGCCGGCCTCATTCAGACCGAACACGATATGTAGATCCGGACCTGAAACCGACTTCTCTCCGAAGTCGATCGCCTTATCGGTAAACTTGCCGTAGCGAGTCAGATCGAGGCGCCGCAATCTCATCGCGTCGCACCTGCCTTGAGCCTGGAGGCGACCAGGTCGACGCTTCCGGCAAGCACATCGTCGAGAAACTGTTCAAGCCCCGCTTCGTCCTTGCCGGCGAAGCCCCGCGCATCGGGCGGCAGGTCCGCGATCGTTTTCAATACGAATTCTCGCGCGTCGGACCTAAATGCCTCTGACTCCGCATTGGCGCGCATCGACTGCGCGAGCTCGAGGGTGGGATCGGCAACGCTTTCCAAATTCCCGTCCCCAGGATTGGAAAGGGCGAGTTCCACCTTCTCAACCCAGGTATCGCCCACCTGCTCCGCGGCTTGTTCGGCTTCTGCGACAACCAAGTCCCGGTCGCGGATCATAGCCCATGAAAGCGCAGAAGTGCCGATCAGGCCAAGGCGAGCAACAAGGAAGCGGGATCTGGTAGCCTCCCGGGATTGCTCGAGCCCTGATCGGATGCGGGCAATGGCCTCGCTCCATTCCAACGCCCCGGTCAGATCGACGCTCACCCGCGCGAACTGCGCCACGCTGGTGAGTTTTTCCTCGATCTCGACAGAGCGGTCGTCGCGAATGGTTACCAGCGTAACCGACTTCTCGCCGGCTTCGTTGATATCCCTCCCCTGAGGGATCCCTGGCATCACGAGCGTGCTCGCACCGGAATACACCTGGCGAGCGTGAATGTGGCCAAGCGCCCAATAATCAAAGCCGTGGCCGTGCAGGTCGGCGACGCTGCAAGGTGCATAGACGTCATGGGCTGGGGAGCCGGCCAGGCTTGTGTGCATGATGCCGATGTTCGCAGCACCCTCCTGCGGGCCCACATATTTCGGCAACAGGCTTTCGGCAGCCTTGGGACTGGCGAAACTGAGACCGTGGAACGCGACATCTACCCCAGCGCCCGACTGGATCACGGATTGGCAGCGGCCGCCAAAAGTGGTCACCGTGTCGGGCAATACGAGCTGCTTCGTAATCCGCGACATGGCGTCGTGGTTGCCGCGGATCATGTATACCCTGACACCGGCCTGATGGAGGCGCGCCATCTGGGAAGCCAGAAAGCGCGCGGTCTTCATCGAGGTCTGGTCGCCATCGTAAAGGTCGCCGGCGATGACCAGAGCGTCGACACACTCCGCGAGGCAAAGATCCACTATTGCAGCGAAAGCCTGGCGGCTGGCATCCCCTACGAGTTCGGCGAGTTCAGAATTTCTGAGTGCGAGCGAGCGCAGTGGCGAATCAAGATGGATGTCGGCCGCATGAACAAATCGAAATGCCATCCGGGCGCCCTCCAGGCCCGAACAAGAGTCCAGGCAAATGCCGATACCTAGTCAAAGTCGCCCATGCCATCACAGCGTGCGACAAAGGCAGCTTGGGTTTCGGTAGCAAAGTCCGGCAGCGTTCGGCAACAGTCCTACTGCAATGAGGTCACGAAGTTAAGGACGACCGTTATCGCGCGTCCCCTGGCGGTGCATTGCTGAGAGTGCGCTTCACCGTTGGTTGACCCAGCTATCGGGTGGATAAGCGAAGCCTTTTATTCGTTCAGCCCGCCGGGAGCCTTTTATATCCCGAAAAAATTGCTAATCTGAATTCAGGGGACTTAGGGTCAATGCAATCTGTTGATAGTTCAGAGCTAGTATTAAATGATGATGCGGTAGCCGACAACTCGCCTGCAGCGAGCATAATCGCGGACGTCGCGTCCAGCTTCACTTATGCGTCCTATCAGAACGCGATACCGGTGGTTCGGTCCATCCGGCTTGATAACGACTCCGTCCGCACTCTGGAGAATTGCCGTCTCGAGCTGACATCATCGCCCTCATTCCTGCGACCGAAAACCTGGACAATAGACCGTCTCGTTCCTGGCGACAGGCTTGAACTGAGCGACCGCAAAATCGAGCTCGATGCCGGATATCTCACAGGCCTCAATGAGGCCGAGCGAGGTGAGATCACATTGCGGCTGACCGCGGCAGGCGAGGTCCTCGATGAGCAGCGGCTGACAGTCAGATTGCTCGCGCGCGATGAGTGGGGTGGCGTTGCCGACATGGCGCAGTTGCTTCCGGCTTTCGTGATGCCGAATGATCCCGGCGTTGCGCCGATCCTGAGGGTCGCAGCGGAACGACTTGTTGCGCACGGCCATCCGAGCGGCCTTGACGGCTATCAATCGCAAAGTCCGCAACGGGCATACATGCTGGCTGCGGCCATCTATTCGGCGATCGCCGGCATTGGCCTGCACTATGCCGAGCCTCCAGCGAGCTTCGAGAGCCGAGGCCAGAAGATCAGGCGGCCAACGACAATGGCTGAGGAACGCTTGGCAACTTGCCTGGATACGTCACTTCTCTTTGCTGCTGCACTGGAGGCTGCCGGACTGCATCCAGCGGTCTTGATGTTTGACGGGCATGCCGCGGTGGGAGTCTGGTTGGCCAAGCGCACCTTCTCCAATGCGGTCGAAACGGACCAGATGGAGGTGCGCAAGGCGCTGGCTTCGCGTGAGTTCATTGCGTTCGAAACCACAGGCGTGACGCACCGCCCTGCGCTGACGCTCGAGGCTGCCCAGAATGCGCTCGGTATCCGCCTGGCGGAAGAACAGGCGCGAGCCTTCGTCGCAGTCATAGACATCCGGCGATCGCGCAGTGGCGGCATCACGCCGCTTGCCTCGCACGAACCCATCAGGCGAAACACAGTCGATGAGGAGGCGGCGGCAGTCACCGCCCTCCCGCTTCCCCGCGCGCCCGCGATGGGCGAGATGCCGGCTGAAGCCATTGAAGCAAAGCCTAGCACCGCGGCCGGCCGCATCGACCGCTGGCAAAAGAAGCTGCTCGACCTGACGCTCAGGAACAGGCTGCTGAATTTTCCCGAATCAAAGAAGACAATCCCGTTTCTGTGCACCGACGTGGCCTATCTGGAGGACAGGCTGGCAAATGGCGCTGCGGTCCGTGTCATATCGTTGCCAGAGCAGAACCCTTTGGGCGAGCGGGACGCGGAGCTCTATCGGGATGTCCATGGCCGCGATCTGCAACGCGGGTTCGCGGCTGAAGCGCTGCAGAGGGACGAGCTTGCCTCCACGCTGGATGCTCGTCAGCTTGAGGCGAGACTAATCGATCTTTACCGTCAGGTGCGTAACGACTTCGCCGAGGGCGGCGCAAATACGCTGTTCCTTGCTGTCGGCTTTCTGCGCTGGAAGAAAAAACCGGAGGATGAACGCAGCTACCGGGCGCCGCTTTTGCTGGTCCCGGTCAAGCTCGAGCGACGGAGCGCGACCTCACGTTTCACGATCCGCTTTCATGAAGACGAGCCTCGGTTCAACGCCACGCTACTTCAGTTCCTGGAGCGCGATTTCGAGCTTCGCCTTCCCCAGTTTGCTGGCGATCTGCCGCTAGACGACAGCGGGGTCGACGTACCGCTGGTCCTTCAGACAATGCGCCAGGCGGTCCGCGATGTGCCCGGGATGGAGGTGATCGACGAGACCGCGTTGTCGACATTCTCCTTCGCAAAGTTCCTTATGTGGAAGGACCTGGTCGAGCGGACCGACGCGTTGCGCCAAAACCGGGTCGTTCGCCACCTCATAGACACACCCGAGCAGGCCTTCGAGAGTTCGGACGGCCAGTCGGGCTTTCGAGATGAGGCAGAGCTGGACCGCGCGTATGAGCCGTCCAAAATCATAAGTCTCCTTCCTTTGGATTCAGCGCAGACAGCCGCGAGCATCGCCGCGGCCGAGGGGCTTGATTTCGTGATCGTCGGTCCACCCGGGACAGGGAAGAGCCAGACGATCGCCAACATGATCGCCAACTGTCTGGGCGTTGGCAAAACGGTCCTGTTCGTGGCTGAGAAGACGGCGGCGCTGGATGTCGTTTATCGCCGGTTGCGAGAACATGGACTTGGAAATCACTGCATCGAGCTACATTCGAATAAGGCCGATCGCAGGCATTTCGTCGGCCAACTGAAAGCCTCATGGGAGCACGGCGCCCCGGCGGACGCATCCCAGTGGATTGCCATCAACGAGCGGCTTCGCCTGCGCCGCGACGAGTTGAATGCCTACGTCGAAGCGCTTCACAAACGCTATCCCAATGGTTGGACTCCCTACCTGGCGCTGGGCATCGCGCTCAAGTCGAATGATCAGACCGCGCCAGCATTCACGTGGCAGGCGCCTGATGGGCACGACCCGCAAACGCTTCTCGAATTCGAGGAGCTGGCCGCGCAGGTCGGCTTGGTCTTTGGGTCGGTAGAGCGTCAGCCGGCGTTGGATCTGGTCGATGTTGGAGAGTGGAGCAGCGATTGGCAACTGAGAGTGCTGGCTGGGGCGACGTCTCTGGACTCCGCGATCGGCCAATTGACGGCATCGATCCGGGACTATCAATCCGGTCTCGGTCTTGCCTCCAGTGAGCCTTTGCCGCACGCGGAAATCCAGTCGCTCCTGGGCCTGGCGCAGGTTCTGGCGCAGACCCGCAATCGCGATGTCTCGATTGCTTATGACCGGGATTTCTCGACCTTCGGCGAAGCGCTCGCCACCCTAGAGCGCTCGATCGCGGCCTATCGGGAGGCCGAGCGTGGCCTCTCGGCGGCCTATGATGTCGCGATCGTCCGTGACCTCGACCTGGATGTCCTGGACAGGCAATGGCGTGATGCGGAAGCATCGTTCTGGCCGAGATCGGTAGTCGGCAAACGCAAGGTCCAGAAACTGCTTCAAAGCCGCGCACAACGAGGCACCGCCGACCCCGGCAAGGATCTTCCGCTGCTCCGCCGGATGAGAGCGTTTCTGGCCGCGGTCGACCAAAGCCCATTGGCAGGCAAGCCCCTACCGGTCGACGGCTTAGCAACAGACGTGAAGGCTGTAGCGGCGATCCTCGATCTCGCTCGGCGACTTCGCGTGTCGCTCCGCATTCCTGGACGGAGCCAGGACGAATTTCGGGCCATCATCCGTTCCGTTGCGCCTAATCTGCGCGGTACCCTTGAAAACGACCGACTGCGCGAGGCGGGCGACAAACTGCTGGCGGCCGCCGAGGGATTCCATGCTGCGAGAGTGGCGTTCGGCCAGACCGCGGGACGCGAGCTTGCGGATCCAGCGGATGGTCCGGGTCTTGAGGCGCTTAGGGCCAAGCTGATTGAGCTAGCTGGTGCCCAAAACCTGCTTCGCAATTGGGCGGCCTGGTGCCAGGTGAAAAGACAGGCGGTCCAACACCATCTTGCGCCTCTTGTTGAGCAGATCGAGAGTGGGACGATAGCTCCCGACCAGACGCGTTCCGCCTTTCGCATCGGCTACGCCAGATGGTGGCTGCCGAAAGTTCTCGACGGCGACGCCGTATTGCGAAATTTCCGCAGGTTCCAGCACGAGAACGCGGTCACAGAATTTCGCGAGATCGACGATCTGGTGCGTGCACAAGCCACCCAGCGCGTCGTCAGTGCGCTCGCGCATGGGCTTCCGTCGGTACAGGGCGTCGCGCGCAATTCCGAGCTTGGGCTGTTGCGGCATCAGATGGAGCTTCAGCGGCCGAGCCAGTCCATCCGCGACATGATCGGCAAGATGCCGCAGTCCTTTGCTAAGCTCGCGCCATGCATGTTGATGTCGCCGCTTTCGATTGCGCAGTACCTGCCTCCGAACCAGGCACTGTTCGACGTGGTGATCTTCGACGAGGCCTCGCAGATCACGACCTGGGACGCGGTTGGCGCGATAGCCAGGGCGCGCCAGACGATCATCGTGGGCGATCCCAAGCAGCTGCCGCCCACCAATTTCTTTGGCCGCAACGACGAAGAGGAGGAGATCGCCGACCACGAAAAGGATCTGGAGAGTATCCTCGACGAGGCAAGGGCCTCCGGGATCGCCGTGCGTGATCTCAGATGGCACTACCGCAGCCGAAGCGAGTCGCTGATCGCGTTCTCCAACTATCACTATTACAGCAACCGGCTGGTCACGTTCCCCTCCCCGGCGGTGGACGATCGCGCGGTTCGCCTGCACCGGGTGCCGGACGGCGTTTACGATCGCGGCAAGAGCCGCACAAACAAGATCGAGGCCATGGCCGTCGTGCGCGAGGCAGTCAACCGCATGAGGGACTGGCTGGCGCTGCCGGAAAGCGGACGACCGACGCTTGGCGTGATCACGTTTAATGCGCAACAGCAATCGTTGATCCTGGACCTGCTCGATGCCGCGCGCCGGGACCATCCGGAACTCGAATGGTTCTTCGCCGAAGACCGGGTCGAGCCGACGATCGTGAAGAACCTCGAGAACGTCCAGGGTGATGAGAGGGACGTGATCCTATTCTCGATCACATTCTATCGGGATGCCTCCGGAAAGCCACCCGCGATGGACTTCGGGGCGCTGAACCGAGACGGCGGCGAGCGCCGCCTCAACGTCGCGGTAACACGCGCTCGCCAGGAGCTCATCGTCTTCTCCGGCTTCACTGCGGACCAGATTGATCCTTCGCGAAGCAAGGCGATTGCGGTGCAGCATCTGAAGACATTCCTCGACTACGCCGACCGGGGCCCAATTGCGCTGCCCGCCCAGGATCTTGGATCGGTCGGTGGTTTCGATTCGCCATTCGAGGAGGCGGTCGCCGAACAATTGGAGCGGCGCGGATGGACGGTCGTTCCGCAAGTCGGGATTTCCGACTTCCGCATCGACTTGGGTATCCGCCATCCAGATCTGGCTGGGGCGTATCTGGCAGGCGTCGAGTGCGATGGAGCGACCTATCACCGATCGGCGACGGCAAGGGATCGTGACAAGGTTCGCGAGCAGGTCCTAACGGGGCTCGGCTGGACCATCCGTCGTGTATGGTCGACGGACTGGTGGTTCGACGCAAAGGGATGTGCCGAACGTCTTCACACCAGCCTGGAGACCCTGCTCGAGGAGAGCCGGTTGCGCCGTTCGAGCGAACAGACCGAGGAGGTGACAACGCGCTGGGAAATGGGTCAGCAGATCGAGCCGACAAACGAGCCCAGCGATCAGACGTCGGCGCCGACCGAGGAGCCCGTGCCTCTTCCGGTCACGTCGGAGGTTCAGCTGGTTTCGGCAGACGTTTCCACAGTTCCCGAGTCTTCCGACTTTGCAGCATTTTCAACAATGGTGGGTCAGGGGATCCTGGGCAACATCGAGCAAGGACCTCGTTACCGGATTACGGATTTGACCGTCTTCCGGGCAGACCCCGCGCAATTCTTCGAATTCAGCTACAGGACCACGCTACAGGGGATGGTAGAGGCCATCCTCGAGACCGAGAGCCCGGTGCGAGCAGACGTTCTCGCCCAACGCATTGCCCGGGTGCATGGCTGGCTACGCACCGGTGGTCGCATCCGCGAAAGGATCGATCTGCATCTGCGCGACTTGGATCGCACACAGGAGGCGAGCGGCGAATTCATCTGGAAGAAGGGAGCGGTCTCGGATTTCCTATCCTATCGCCAACCGCTCAATGAAGAAGCGCGGCGCTCCATCGCTGACATACCTTTGGCAGAGCTCGCCTCGGTGGTGGTCGACAATCCCGGACTTCTCGACATGCCCGACCCTGCACGCGATCTGGCCCATCTTCTCGGAGTAGACCGCCTAGCGGCGATCTCGCGTGCGCGTCTGGATGAGGCAATCGCGAAAGCAAGACAGCATGTTACCCCCCCTTCATAGGCAGAGATCGGCCATCATGCCCAAGGTGGCTATGGTGTGTTCGCAGATAACCCGGCACGAGAAGACCCAAAAAGCCGGAAGCTAAGATTTGGTACTGGCCTATAACCAAAGCGTCTGAGAAGCAGGGTGGACGTTGCGGTGACGCTGATGTTCGGCTTGGCGTTTTCCGTCGCCATGGCCAACTCTACGGGTATCCGCCCTCTGATGGGCGCTGCTAGTGCCGAAACAGTTGGTGGTATCCGAATGATGTACAAACCCGAAGAAAAAAGACCGCTTGGTAGTTCGATTCGATTAGCAGCATAAGAATTCCACCGATGGTATCGTCAAAAGTATTCTTGGAAATTCTGTTAGGCCGCTTGTGTCGATGCTGCCGTCACTTTAGAGAACTCTTTCCAGCGTGTTGGTGATCCCGAGGCTTGGGCTAGTCTCGGCTCCGCCGCACTACCTGGATGGGTCGCGCATTCAGAAGACTGAGCCATCCTACAAGACCATATATCGGCATCCGCGAGTTGGGGGCAGAATGAATTATCCGAAGGGACATCACCCGGGGGCGGTGTGGCGCAAGACTGACTTTCAGATCCATACGCCGCGCGACGCCGGATGGACAGGCGGCGGTGGCTTGCCAGGTGGGTCTGAGGAAAAGGAGCTGGCGCGTGAAGCGTGGGCGGACGAATTCGTGGCGGCATGCCTCAAGAGGGACATCGGGGCGATCGCGATCACGGATCACCACGACATAGTCATGTACCCCTATGTGGCCCGAGCTATTGAGCGATCACACACCGCCAAGCCGACGCTGTGGTTGCTTCCGGGCATGGAAGTGACATGCAATGACTCTGTCCAGTGCTTGATACTTTTCGACCAGGGTACGCCAACCGGAGTCATAGGTCGCCTGTTTGGCATGATGCCCAGAGTGCCTGCACCAGATCCCCACGCCGCCAAAGCCCCGCAGGCTAGCCTCTGCGGAAAGGATATCGAGGACCTACTTGGGTCGATCTTCCAGGATGATATGCTTAAGGGAGGAATATCGCGCTGCCTCATGCCAGCAGGGGTGGCCACAAGGATATTCTGAGGCAGGGCTTTCATCAGCGTTTCGCCGATCTCGAAGTCGACGGCGTTTACAACGAGAAGCCGTTTGCAAGCCTTGATGAGATCACGCGAAAAAAGATCTACGGTGAGATATCAGATTGGGGTGATCGTCGTCACGGGATTATCACGACCGGTGACAACCGCACATCCAATTATGCCGACCTTGGCACAAATGCGTGTTGGATGCGGCTCGGGGAGCCTACCGCGGAAGCCGTCCGGCAGGCGGTTTTGGCTGATGAAGCTCGCATTACCTATGCTGAGCCCTCCATTCCTAGCCAGCGGGTTCTGGAACTGCGGGTAAGCTCGACACTAACGGGGGACGATTTCAGCATCACATTCAACGATGGTTTCAACACCCTCATCGGCGGCCGAGGCTCCGGGAAATCGGCGATCCTGGAGTATCTGAGGTTTGCGCTTGGCCGTAGCACGCTAGACGCTGCTGATGACGTGGCGACTAGTCGCGAACGGGACATGATCACCTCGACGCTGATAGCGGGGTTCGTCGAGGTCGACCTCGACCGGAATGGCGTCATCGAAACGTGGCGGCGCACGCTGGATAAGCAGACCATGGTTACCGTCTCGACGGACGGCGAGTCGCGCGATCTTCCCATCAGCGTGGCGCAGGAGCGGTTTCGCGCCCGCGCATTTTCCCAAAAGCAGCTGTCAACTATGGTGAGACGGCCAGAGACCGCCGATGAACAGATAACTGGCATAGCTGCGGCAGAAAGTGTCGATCGCCGTCGGAAGGCAGAGCAGGATATCGACGAGGCGGAGCGCGCAATCCGTGCGGCATTCCAGCAGGTTGTTCAAAGTTGGGCAGCACAGGCCGCATTCAACCGCGCTGAGTCTGCTTCTGGTGATTTGGTAAGGCGCCTTGAGTCGATCCGAAACCGTCTCGAGCAGGGCGGTCTTAGTGCCGACCAACAGGCGATTCTCGACCAGCAGCCCGTGTATAATCGAACCTTTGCGTCGTTCCAAACCGCCGTGAAATTTGCTCAGGCAACGCTTGGCCAGGCCAAGCTGCTCAGGGAAATTCCCATGGAAGGATGGGATGCTCTTGTGGAGACATCGTCTGTTAGTAACGCACGGCAAAGCATAGTGCGGTTGAATGACCGATTCCGTGGCGGCATCAAAGAGATCACCGACGCGCTCGAACTCACGCTTGAGGAACTTGCACGGCATCAGCGGGAATTCGGTGAGGCCCAATCCAAATTCAACGAGCAGTACGCCGTCGCGAGTCTAGCGCAATCGCATCTGACGACGCTGCTGTCAGAATTCCGCCAGCTTGGCGAAGAACAGCAGGTGGCCGAGAGAAACCTCCAAGACGCCAAGGCCGCCCTGTCCAAATTGGTCGGGGTTGACTCCCGACTTGCAGAGGCGAGAACCCTGCTCGGTACGCGATTGACGGCGTTGCGAGAAATCCTCAACGAGGCATCGGACCGCGTCAAGGAAATGTCCACTGGTGTCCTTCGCGCTCATGTAGAGGAGGAGACAATACCGCGTCGCTTTGTGGACGCCTTGATGGAGCTGTGCGAGCGTTGTGGCATCCGTGAAATCGACGCCCGCTGCCGGGAGCTCGTTGAAAACGCCGCCCGAAACGGGCGTCAAGGGTGGGAGGAGCTTGTTCACCGCCTACAACGGATCAGACACGGACAGGTACTGCGAGGTAATGGGAATGAAGTTGATCCAAATGACATCACGGAATTAAAGGCTGCGCTGAACTGGCTAACTGACAATCAGGCGCGCCTTGTTCTGGCCCGATTGGACGATGATCGACTAGGCAAATTTTTATCGGCTTGGGCATCGCCGTTTATTCGCTTCGAATACAGGGATCGGGGAAGTTACATGCCTTTTGAGCGTGCGTCGCCCGGGCAGCAGGCCTCGGCACTTCTCACCCTGCTCCTCAACCAAGAGGCGGGAACGCTCATAATCGACCAGCCGGAAGATGACCTCGACAACCGCGTGGTTATGGCGATAGCCAAGCTGTTGCAGACCACCAAACGCAAGCGTCAGCTAATCTTTGCGACCCACAATCCAAATTTCGTCGTGAATGGCGATGCCGACAAGGTTATTGCCTTAATGCCGAGTGTCGAACCGAACGCCACGGAAGCTATAAGGGCAGCTCAGATTGCCATCGAACAGGATGGGGCGATAGAAACGCCCGCAGTTCGGGAAGCTATAACCGAAACAATGGAAGGCGGAATGAGAGCCTTTGAGCTTCGAGGAAGGAAATATGCCGTTGTGTGACGGAGCGACTTCTTGAATCAGTACTCTAGTTCAACGATGGGGCTCCTGTGATTAGCGATCCCGATCACCGGCTGCCGCAGGACCAGTCGTGCTAGCCCGGAGTCATCGAGTGTCTTGATGGTCGCAACGCAACAACGCCGCCGCTCACGACATCTGATCCTCAACGACATCGTCACTGCCTTCCGCGGTAGCCAACCCGGCCGGAATGCCGCCGGCCAGCAGCTTTTCCTTCGACAACAGCCCGGCATCCTCGAGCGCCTCGAAATCCGGCAGCTGGCGTAGCGTGTCGAGCCCGAACTGCGACAGAAAAGTCTTCGTCGTCACATAGGTGTAGGGCGCGCCCGGCTGCGGGCTGCGCGGCCCCGAGGCGATGAGCCCCTGGCCCCTCAGCACGCCGATCAGATCGCGCGACACCTCCTTGCCGAAGAAGCTCGACAACTCGCCGCGGGTGATCGGCTGGAAATAGGCGATGCACATCAGCACGAGCGCCTCCGCCTGCGACAGTTCTTTTGCCCCCTCGCCCGCCGCCGTGCCGAAGGCGGAGCGGATGGCGTCGCCAAAAATTTTCTTGGTCCGGTGCTGCCAACCGCCGGCGACCGCGACCAGTTCGTAAGGGCGGCCGGCGAGCTCGGTGCGGATGTCGTCGATGATCAGCTCGATGTTGCAATTCTTCCCCACCACCCGCGCCAGCACACTCCGTGTCACCGGTTCATTTGCCGCAAAGATCACCGCTTCGACGCGGCCCATCCACTCGCGCCAGCGCAGCTCCGCCGGGAGGTGGTCCAGTTCCGTATCGAGCAGCACAGGCTGTTCGTTCGGCTTGCGGCGGGCGGACGCTTCGCTCATCGCTAGAGACCAAACAGCCGGAAGCTGGGGCGGCCCGAAAGCTCGCGCACCGCTTCGAGCTGTTGCAGCCGTTCGAACAGGCGCCGGGCCGCAAAGCGCGACAGGTTCTTTGTCACCAGCGATCCGGAAACGGCATCTTCATTCAGCAGCAAAAAAATCACGTCGCCGGCGCCTTTCGCGCGCAGTTTCGGCGTGACGGAGAGAAGTTTTTCGGCACGGCGCGACAATTCGGCGGCCAGCCGGCAAGCCACCGCCGCCGCTTGAACCAGCGCACCGCAGACCGCCCGCTCAAAATTCTTTTCGCCCGGCCGGATTCTTTTGCCTCCACCTTCAGCGCGGAAGGTCGGCGAAAAAACCTGGCTCATGAGCAGCGGCAGCGGCCGCGGCCACCGAAAACTTTGCGCCAGCACCAGGTCGGCGAGCCACCAGGCCAAAAGCTCGGCATCGGGCCGAATGGCGACGACGCGCGCGGCAATCGCCGCGGCGGCGAATGGTGCCGGCCGCTGGGATTCGGCCAGCTTCTCGATCTCCGTGCAGAGGTCAGCGAGCGCCGCGCCGTCCCAGTGAAGGCCAAGCTGGCCGACGATCTTTTCAAGCCTGTCGGCGTTGGCGATGGGCGGCTGCGCGGCCAACTGCCGCCAGGCGCCCAAAATGGCGCCGGCGGGGCCGGGATCGGCGCCGGCCGGGCGAAGATGCCAGGCATCGCGCAGCGCGGCTGCGTCCTCTGAGCGGCCGGCGAGCCGCATGCTGGCGACAGCGCAATTGAGCGCCCGCCGCTGGCGCCAGGCTCCGGCCCAGGCAGGTTGCGCGCCGGCGAGGGTGTCGAGCGCGCCCAGGGCGGCGCCAGCCCGGAAGGCGGCGTCGGCGTCGCTCGGCCCACCACCGGCGGCAAGCGCCCAGGCCGGAACCGTGGGCGGCGCAACGGAGTTGGCGGTCGCGGGATCGAGGCGAATCATGTTTCCGAGGATAAAGCGGCCGTGCGCTTTGCGCCATCGATTTCGCACCAAAACGCACAGCCTGTCGGACGCATAAAACGAATGATAATGTTGCATTATCATTCATTTTGCTCTTCATATAAGAAATGGCCTCTCACATCGATCAAAACCTCGAACACCGTAGTCAGCGCGGCTCCGCTCGACCGCAGGAAACGGCGCCCCCTGTCGATCGGGAACGTGTTAACCAGAACGCGGCTGCAGGCTCGGCCGAGGCCGACGCCACGTTGGCCGATGACCTGCCCGACATCATCGACGTCGTCCTGGAGATGGGCCGCGCGCCGCAAGAGCCGGCGGAAGCCGAAGCTCTCCGCTATGGCTCCCAGCCCTTCGGGCGTTCGTCATCCTTCGAAAGGTCCACCGGACCTTCCTATCCGCCTGAAGAGGAACCGGACGCTCACCGTTCGGAGTTCGGACAGCCAAATCGTTGGCTTTCCGCCGGCGATGCCGACCACTCCTCACCCCCTCCCCTTCCGGTCGTCTCGACCGAGCGCCTGCCGGCGCATCTCGACGCACTGGCCGATCGGGCGCGCGATTACGTCGAGGCGGCGAGCTCGGCCAATACGCGCCGCGCCTACGCGTCCGACTGGAAGCATTTTTGCGCCTGGGCGCGCCGCCAGCATCTCGATGTGTCGCCGCCCGATCCGCAGGTCGTCGGCCTCTACATCACGGCCTGCGCGTCCGGCAACGTAGCGGGCGACAAGAAGCCGAACGCGGTCTCGACAATCGAGCGACGTCTCTCTTCGCTGACCTGGAATTTTTCTCAGCGTGGCCAGCCGCTGGACAGAAAGGACCGCAACATCGCCACCGTCATGGCCGGCATTCGCAACAAGCACGCAGCCCCGCCCCGCCAGAAGGAGGCGGTGTTGCCCGAGGATCTGATCGCCATGCTGGAAACGCTCGACCGCAGCACGCTACGCGGCTTGCGTGACCGGGCAATGCTGCTGCTCGGCTTCGCCGGCGGCCTGCGTCGCTCCGAAGTCGTCGGCCTCGACTGCGGCCGGGACCAGACCGAGGATTCTTCGGGCTGGATCGAATTTTTTCCCGACAAGGGCGTTCTGGTCACCTTGCGGGGCAAGACCGGCTGGCGTGAGGTCGAAATCGGTCGTGGTTCCTCCGACGCTACCTGTCCGGTTGTTGCCCTGCAGACCTGGCTGAAACTTGCGCGCATTGCCCACGGCCCGCTTTTTCGTCGGGTGGCAGGGCAAGGCAAAAAAGTCGGAGCCGACCGGCTCAACGACCAGGAGGTCGCCCGCCTGGTCAAACGCACCGCGCTGGCGGCCGGCGTGCGTGGAGATTTGCCCGAAGGCGAACGCGGTCAAAAATTTGCCGGGCATTCGCTGCGCGCCGGCCTCGCCTCCTCGGCCGAGGTCGACGAACGCTATGTGCAGAAGCAGCTCGGCCATGCCTCGGCTGAAATGACCCGCAAATATCAGCGCAGACGCGATCGTTTCCGCGTCAATCTCACAAAAGCCTCCGGGCTTTAGGCGCGGGAGAAGGCCCCTCCCCTGCCCTTCGGATGCCGAGACGTGCATCATCGCCAGGAGAGCTGGTCCTTCGGCAACCGGCCGCTTGGGTCGAATACGGTTACCTTGTGCGGCAGATCCGGACCCCAGTCCCAAAGCACCAGGTTACGATCCTCCATCTCGGCGCTCGGCGCGAAACTGGGGACCACAATGCCGGCAATACTGCGAGGCCGCAGCCGGTCGTAGACGGACCAGGACGCCGGGCGCTCTCCGTCGCTGAGCGCCGTCGCCCAGGCGCAGGCCATGTCCTCGAGCGCGATAGAAAATTCTCCCCTTGCCTCGTCCGTTGTCAGATCCACGATGTCATCGCAGTCGATCTCATAGGAACACAGCACGCAAGGATCGATCCGGTGCGCGAACCCTTGGTTGGCTTCCTTGACCGCTGTCATGATGGTCAGCGCCAAATATAGCGCCGGCACGCCTTTGGGATTAAATCGCGCACCTCTGATCGCCGCCCCTTCGCCGGAAGTCGGCTTGAATGCCCAACGTGGATCGTGTGCCCGGTAGCAGGTTCCAACGAACCTCAAGCGAAACCACCGACGGCCATGTGATCGAGATAATCACGGACCGCAGCGGCCTTGCCTTCCTTCACCAGCGCTTCAGCAGTGCGTCCGCCAAATGCTGGAAGCGGCTGAGCTCGATACCAAGCCATCGCCTGCTCCTTGCCGCCCGCCCAATCCGTCACACGACTGATGATCTCAAGCATTTCCCGCAGACGCCCCTGTGTCTTGACCGCGGCGCTGCGCTCTGAGCGATAAAGGGTCTCGCGAGCAAGACCGGCGGTCTGGGCCAACTGGCCCTTGGACATGCCAAAACCGTCCGCGACCTGCTCGATCGCAATCTTCCCGTTCCGGTCCATATAGGACAAGATGAGAGGTCCATTCTGCTCGGGGATCTTGAGTGCATGGGCCACAGAATTCATCCTACCATATTGAGAGTCATATTTCCTGTGCAAAAGGTATGGCAGTTCTCGGCACCTTTCAAGCCCAGGACCGAACCATTCAAGCTGCTGCCACCGTCCTAGCATGCACGCAAATCGAGCTGACCATGTGCGCGCTTATGCCGGGGCAGCGAGTTCGGCAAACACCCGTCGCGCCTATGCTCCAACTGGAAGCATTTTTTGAGCCCGGTGCCGGCGTCAGATCCGCAGCGGCCAGACCCACAGATCGTCGGCCTCTACATCACGGTCCAGACCTCTGGATCGGCAAGCGACACAAGTCGGTGTCGACAATCGAGGGCTGCCTGTCGTCGCTGACTTGGCACTATACGCAACGCGGTCGACCGGAAGGGCACGGCATATCTCCACCGTGCTCGCCGGCATTAATAACAAACGCGCCTCCACTCCCCATTAAGGAACCCATCCTGCGCGTCGTTCGACTCGCCATGCGGGAAACGCTTGACCGCGGCACCTGCGCGGTCTGCGCGACGCGTCATGTTGCTTTTGGATTTCGCAGGCGGCTTGCGCCGATCCGAAATCATCGGCTTCGACCTTTTGCGCGGGCCGGCTTGGCCACGCCTCCGCCGAGATGACGCGGAATACCAACGCCATCGCGACCGCTTTCGCGTCAATCTCACGAGGCGAACGGGCTGTAGAGCCAAACGGCCCCCTCCCTGCTCCGTGATCAGCTATTCGGTTCGAGGCGACGCGCGCCGTTACTGGCAAGCCGAGCACGTCAGCGACACTTGCTAGGGCTGGCCCGACTGATCTCATATGAGACCTCGAACAAAGAGGCTCCTTGGCTCCCACTGTCAAGGGAATCGCAGTTGGCCCTTACGGAATGCGTTATCAGCCCCCTCCCCTGCCCCGATAGGCGGCTGAAAACCGGGCGCCGCATGGTATCCAGCGCCCGTCACTCCCAGCCCCTGTTTTTCATGCTGAGCCGCAGAGCCTCGCTGATTTCGGTGTGTCTGGGGCGATCAACTAGATCGTTGCCGACGTCCGCCTCCGTCCAGGACGGTTCTGCCGGGGACTTCCCTGCCTTTTCGTCAAGCCTGGCCCGGAGCAGTGCCATGATCATAGGCCATACAGAAAACTGTCCGCCACGAGCCCTTTCCGTCAGGTTCCTGAGATAGCCCCCCAAACTGTTGATATGATTGCTCCGCTGGAGGATCCCTGCAACCGTTGCTGCCGCTTGTTCCGGACCCATGGCTTCGACGGCTTCCTGCCAAGCGCTCGGACTGATCCCCATATGGGGCCGGGCAAGCTCGGCCGCGGCCACAAAGTCCCGCCATGTTCGAATTTGCCCCCCACGTACCATGGTCAGGATTTCGGGGCAGGCATCCAGGACCATCCCTAGGGGCAGATCGCGTTTGGGCAAACTGCGCACATTATCGTATTTCGCAGCCGTGGCGCTCGCTTCGTTCTCTTTTCCAGAGCGGTTTTCAGATTCATCGGTAGAATTAGAGTGTGGGTTTGAATTCTGTATGTGGCGCTCAAAATGGGACTCATTGGCGCTCATATTTTGTGATTTCACGAACGTTTCCAGCAGTTGATGGACCTGCGTCCAAAGATCCTCCAACTCGTCGGCAATCGTCTCGAGCACCTGCCGCGATGCCGTACGCGGTAGCTTCGCGATGATTGTCTCGTACCGCCTCAGGAACCGTCCCCAATCGGCCGGCACATCTTCATTGAGCCCTGCATCGATAATCTTGACGATATCGCGCCGGCAGATCGTAAGGCGCTCCTTGACCAGCTTATAGGCCTTCCGCTCGTGCTGGACCGCGGCTGCCAATTCCTTGAACTCGCCAGCGCGCGCCACGATCGGCGACAGGTCGAAACCATAGGCCTGCTCAACCTGACCTCCCTGGCCTTTACGGGCAAAGCGTTTGCCATTCGGGCTGTCGCGCCGGATCACCAGGCCACACGTGACCAGAACAGACAGGTGGCGCCTGAGCGTCGCCGGCGACATGCCGTTGGCACGGCGGATAAGCTGCTCATTCGACGGGAAGACGACGAGACCGCCCTCGCCCGAAAGTTCGTCATCACGGTGAAACGTCAGCAAGGCGTTAAGGATCGCCAATGCGCGGTCGGTAGCGCCGAGCGCTTCCTTGGCTTCCCTGATATTCCCGAAGGCCTGCCACTTGGAAACCGTGGCATCGGAATCGATCTTTCCAGCCCTGGCCTGACTTGCAATTATGTCAAGCGACATTGACCGCCGCCCAAAGGGCGTCGTTGCGATATGCGTCCCCATCTTCCTTCACCTAACGCTAGGCAAAAGAAATCTGCTCGCCAAACGACGTCCAAAGCACTTGACAGTGATTCGCGGATTTGCGATTCTCAGCTTGCTACAGACTTGAGAAGGGCTTCCGTGACGGTGACGTTCGGGGGCCTTTTTCTTTTGCGGTTTAGTCTCCTGTTTGAACCTTCTGTGTCTTCTTGAAGGCTTGGTAGAGATCCTCAAGGTTCTCCGAGAGCCACACTCCAAACCCCGGTTGATTCTTCGACGACAGGGAGATGCTGACCGCTCTGCCCTTCACGCCAACCTTGGCAAGAACGGCCTGATCGGATGATGACCATGATGTCGTGGTGGACGGCGCCAACTTCTTCCTGGACCGGTGAAGAAGCGCGGCCAAGACGAAATTGAACCGTTCGGCCTCATCCACCTGTCGTATCTCTGCACTCTCGACCAGGTCCACAGCGGCGGCCGCATTCTTTGGCGCCAGAACCGCCTTCTTGAGTTCCTCCCATCGGTCACGACCGACACCTTTTGCGGGTCCCAAAGTGCGGATCACCACCGCGGGAATGACATCAACGACGGAAAGCATCCTGGAAAGCACAGAATCATCGACCGTCAATGCGGCCTTCGCAGTCTCCTTCGAGTGGCCAAGGTCCAGCACTTGCCGGGCAAACAATGCGCGTTCGATGAACGAAAGGTCCGCTCTGGCCGAGTTTTCCTGACCTTGTGCGACCACAGCGGCCTCGTCCGCCATAGGCTTGATCACCGCGCGCACTGGTACACCGATCTCGGCCGCGGCCTTTAGCCGTCGCCGGCCAAAGACGACCATATACCGGCCATGCTCGGTTGGATGCGGCCGGACCAGTATTGGTGACGCCTGGCCATTTGCCCGCATCGCGGCCACCAGATCGCGATAGTCCTGGTCATCCAGTTCCATCCTGTCCGCTGTCGGCGAAGCATTGACGAGGCCCGGGTCCAAGGCGACGACCGCTTCCCCTTCCAAAAGCCTGGCAGAGTTCTGCGACATCTCATCCAGCGACAACATCATCGTTCGCGATGCTCCGCGCCGGGCGTACTGAGACCGCGCGGCGGCGTCGGCTACCGCCGCGTCCGGGCTTATTATGCTCGTCAGCAAGCCTTTCCTAGCCATTTTTCAGCGCTCCATCCAACCTAAGGCCCTGACGAACATCGAAAAAACGCCGATTTGCACGGCTGTCAAAATCTCGCTCATCGACGCCCCCACGCGCGGTGGATAAGCGTGACGATCTCAGAATTCACCGCGTTCATGCTCTCGATCGCCCGATCATAGGTCGAGCGTACGAATTGTGAGCGATCGACTTCGTAAAGCGTCTGCTTGGTCATGCCGGCATCGGAAATCGCCGTCGATTTAAGCATATTCGCCTTCAGCATGTGCTCGACGAACATGGCTTGCATGAAGCCGACCATTTGCGTCTGGGGTCCGTCGGTCGGTTCATACCGCGTCACAAGATATCGGAACCACTTCAGTTTCACGGTGGCTCCAGCCGCCTTGATCGACTGCAATATGCCGCCCAGCATCAGAAGAAATTGCGACATCGACATTATGTCCAACATCTGTGGGTGCACGGTAATCAGAACGGCCGTCGACGCCGTCAGCGCCGTCAGCGTGAGATAACCCAGCTGGGGCGGGCAATCGACAATGACGACATCATAGCGATCATCGACTGATTTGAGCGCATTCGAAATCCGTGTGAAGAACGTCCGTCCTTCAGCTGACTGCTTCGAAGCGGCCAGGGGAGTTTCATACTCGTATTCCTGCAATTCCAGATTCGCTGGGATGATGTCGAGACCAGGGAAGTTGGTGGGCTGGATAAGCTCCGCGATGTCCTTTCGCTCGTCATCGTAACGAAGGGCCTCGTAGAGGGATGGATTTTGGTCGAGTTCCGGTTGGATTCCATGCAGCGCCGTCAAGGAGGCCTGGGGATCGAGGTCGATCGCCAAGACTCGGTGCCCGGTGAGCGCGAGGTATTGCGCCAAATGGGCGGCGGTGGTCGTCTTACCGGAGCCGCCTTTAAAGTTCACGACAGAGACAATCTGCATCGCGTCACCGAGGCGCCGATGCGGCAAATATTGCTTCATTCCAGGACGGCCGTGCTTGTCCAGATACCGCCGCAGATCCAGCATCTGCGCAGCCGTGTAAGTACGCCGGCCCGAGGGGGTGGTCGCCGGTACCGGTCCTTTGCCGTCCAGATGCAGCTTTTTTACGTTGTTCGACGTCACGCCTAAAAACTCGGCAACTTCCGACAGCGAAAACGCTCTCAGTCCCTTGGCTGCATTGGGTGGATACTGTTCGAATCGAAGGATGTTCAGCTTGTCGGAGATCAGTTCGCCTTGCGCGACGATAGCCTCGTCGAAGTCCAGATCAGCGTCTGAATTCGGCCGGATATTCATTTAGGAGCCTCGAATAACGCTTTTTCCGTCTAAAAAGATTTTCAAGCGTGAATAGTGCCCGATTCTCTAAACGACGCAAGGAATTTAAAGTTAATGGAACGTTAACGAAGGCGGCAGCTTTGCCCGATCGATCAGCATGTATCCAAAAAACGACGGCAAGTTCCGAATATCCTGTTGATATTGCTACCAATCTCGGCGATTTGCACGGCTGTCAAATCGCGCTTGCAACGTTAGCCGATTCGCCAGCCCGTATCACACAGGACGGAACAGCGCACCCTGGTTGGTGTCCGAGGCGCGAAGGTCAGGTGGAGTTCCTTGAAAAGGTCGTTCGTACCGCTGCGGCCCGCTCCTCATTCCAAAATCCGCCCCGCGAGCCTTTCGAGGTGACTTATGCGCGCTTGCTGCCGGCTCGTTTCGATGAAACCCCAACCCGCCTCGCTTTGATTGCGGGATGGCATCTGGGCCGCTTCGCGGCGATTATGGGGAAGGATTGGAGAGTTGCCCGCGGTGACGTTGCGGCGCCGGGAGGGCCGAAAGCGATATTCGGCCGAGCCGTGCGAGTTGCGTGCGCGCGGTGCGTTAGTGGCCGGACGCGGGTGCCCCGGACCGTCACGCGCTCCGGGCAGCGTCGTTCATAGCGGCGCGGCCTGGCCCCCTACGCTTGTCCTCGCAGTGTCTGGCGGATGATCCAAGCGTTGAGATCACCTTGGCCTTAGGCCCACTGCCATGCGGCCTAGGTTTGAGAAGTACCGCGGCTGCGTATAGTCAGTTGAGAAGCCGTATCCGACTCATGTGCAACGACTATGAGCAACTCATACTCTGGGCCGAATACCGCACGATGATCCAGCGCCTCGAACTCGGCGTTCCGACGCGACAGACCGAGGCCGATCTGCCCAGGGCTGTCGACATCAAGGTGAACGATATGGGCCAAGTCATGAGGGCGGCAGGCAATGGAGTCGGGTTGGGACCCATGAATTTCAGCTTTCCGCCATGCAGGCCGTGCGGCGGGCCAGTCTTCAACTTCCGCTCCGAGGGACGCAGCTCGCCAAGAGGAATCGTTGTCTTGTGCCGGCATGGGCCTTCTTCGAGTTCACGGGCAAGAAATAGCCAAAAGCCAAGCATCGCTTCACGATGAACGGCGAAGCATTCGTGGCAATCGCCGGCATCTGGCGGGTAGGGGAGGGGGACGGGCCGCCGACCTTTCAATATTGACGACCGATCCGGACATACGGCCCTATCACGAGCGGCAGGTCATTGTTTTGAGGCAGGAAGATTGGCGCATTGGATCTATCTGACCAAGGCGCAAGCTGACCTACTGAAGCCATTGCCGGCCGGACCGCTTCAGGTCGAGACTGTTAGAACAGGGAAGTGACTGACGAGGCGAGATGGAGGGCGACCCAGGCGCGGCGACGTTTCGAGCCGTGCCGCTCATTTGAAATCTCGTGGCTTCACCCTGATTGTGTCGATATGCAGATCTGGAATGTAGATGTCGCGTGGGCGCAACCGCCCCGCAGGCAAACCGCGCGGATCGGGCGTCGGACTGCCATGATGGAACTCGTCGCCCCGGCCATGGGGCAGCGGGAACGCGGCATCGCGATTGCCGACACTGGCGAGTTCGGCCGACAAGTCGACGAGCCGTTGGGCTACGAGATGAACCACATCCCCCTCTCGTTGTATGCGGCCATGTACAGCGATCATGCCGGCCGAGAGCACGACGCGGCGATATTGTTCGAACACCTTGACCCAGACGACGAGGTTCGCGATGCCGGTTTCGTCCTCAAGCGTGATGAACATCACGCCCTTGGCGCTGCCGGGACGCTGCCGCACCAGAACAATGCCCGCAGCCTCAAGCCAGGACCGATCACGCGCCTCCATCGCCTCCCGGCACGTGACGATGCGCCGGCGGCGCAGGTCATCGCGCAGAAACGAGACGGGATGGGCGCGCAGCGACAGGCCGACATGGCCGTAATCCTCGACCACTTCGCCGCCCGCTGTCATTGGCCGCAGCGACACGACCGGCTCGTCCACTTCAGGAACGGCGCGCACCTGGCGAGCAGACGCCGCGGCGAACAGGGGAAGCGGCTCCTCGCGCAGCGCCTTGATGGCCCATAGCGCCTCGCGCCGTGCCAGCCCCAGGCACGGACGGAAGGCATCGGCATCGGCAAGCTGGACAAGCGCTGCTGAGGGTACACCGGCGCGACGCCAGAAATCGTCAACCGAAGCAAAAGGCCGATCGGCTCTCGCGGCAACGATCGCGGCGCCATGCGCGTTGGCGAGCCCGCGCGTCATGCGCAGGCCAAGGCGGACGGCAAAGCGGCTGTCATTTTCCGTTGACTCGAGCAGGCAGTCCCATCGCGAGGCATTGACGCAGACGGGACGGACCTCGACGCCGTGCTCGACCGCATCGCGCACGATCTGGGCAGGCGCATAAAAGCCCATTGGCTGCGCGTTGAGGAGGGCGGCGCAAAACACGTCCGGGTGCCAGCATTTCAGCCAGGCGCTGGCATAGGCGATGAGCGCAAAGGAGGCAGCGTGGCTTTCCGGAAATCCGTAAGAGCCGAACCCCTCAAGCTGCTTGAACGTGCTTTCGGCAAAATCCCGCTCATAGCCATTGTCGACCATGCCCTGGATCAGCTTCTCCTTGAAGGAAGAGACACCGCCGGTGAACTTGAACGTCGCCATCGACTTGCGCAGCAAGTCGGCTTCGCCAGGCGTAAAACCGGCGCATTCGATTGCGACCCGCATCGCCTGTTCCTGGAAAAGGGGAACCCCGAGCGTCTTGCCGAGCACCTTCTCCAGCTCCGGCTTCGGGTAATGGACCGGCTCAAGGCCTTGCCGGCGCCGCAAATATGGATGGACCATGTCGCCCTGGATGGGTCCCGGCCGGACAATGGCGACCTGGACGACGAGATCATAGAAAGTGCGAGGTTTCAGCCGCGGCAGCATCGACATTTGCGCGCGGCTCTCGATCTGGAATGTGCCGAGTGTGTCCGCCTTGCGGATCATGGCGTAGGTGCGCGGATCCTCGGCGGGGATAGTTGCCAAATCGAGGTTGATGCCCTTGTGGTCAGCCAGGAGATCGAAGCCTCGTTTCATGCAGCTCAACATGCCCAGCGCCAGGACGTCGACTTTCATGAATTTCAGGGCGTCGATATCGTCCTTGTCCCATTCGATGATCTGGCGATCATCCATTGCGGCGGGCTCGATCGGCACCAGCTCGTCAAGCCGGTCATGGGTCAGCACGAAGCCGCCAGGATGCTGCGACAGATGGCGCGGCGCGCCCATCAGCTGGCGGGCGAGATCAAGCGCCATGCGCAGACGTCGGTCACCGAGATTGAGGTTGAGCGCCTCGACATGCTTGGGCTCGACGCCTTCCTGCGACCAACCCCAGACCTGACTGGACAAGGTTCTAATGAGGTCCTCGGTGAGCCCAAGGGCCTTGCCGACATCGCGCAATGCCCCCTTGGTGCGATAGCGGACAACGGTCGAGCAGAGTGCCGAATGGTCGCGACCATAGGTTTCGTAAACCCACTGCATGACGATCTCGCGCCGTTCGTGCTCGAAGTCGACGTCGATATCGGGAGGCTCGCGTCGCTCCTCGGAGACGAAGCGCTCGAACAGCAGATCGTTGCGGCCGGGATCGATGTTGGTGATGCCGAGCGCGTAGCACACCGCTGAATTCGCGGCCGAGCCTCGGCCTTGACACAGAATGTCTTTCGATCTCGCGAAGCGCACGATGCTGTTCACGGTGAGGAAATAGGGCGCGTAGCGCAGCTTTTCGATCAGCCGCAATTCGTGCTTTAGCGAGGCGCGCACGCTGTCCGGCACCCCCTCGGGATACCGTTCATCGGCTCCCTCCCAGGTCAACTTCTCCAGCGTCTGCTGCGGATTCAGCGTCGGATCGCCGCGTTCCTCTGGATATTGATAGGCGAGTTCGGCGAGATCGAAGCGGCAGCGTGACACGATCTCCAGTGTGCGAACCACGGCTTCCGGGTTGCGCGGGAACAGGCGATGCATCTCCTGCGGGGGCTTCAGGTAGCGATCGGCGTGGCGCTCGCGTCGGTGTCCAAGTTCGTCGATGGTGACGTGATGACGGATGCAGGTGACGACGTCCTGCAGGACCCGGCGGTCCGGTGCGTGGAAGAGCACGTCATTTGTGACGACAGTCGCCACACCGACGTCATTTGCCAGGGTCGCCAGATCGTGCAGCCTCAGCTGATCGTTCGGTCGTCGGCGCAAGGTGAGCGCCACGTAGGCGCGGTCGCCGAAGACGACGCGCAGCCGCCGCAGATGCAGGCCACAGCACTCGTCAGCCTGGTCGGGAACTAAAACGGCGAGCAGGCCTTCGCCATAGGCGACGAGGTCTGCCCAGTCGAGGATGCATTTGGCCTTGCCGCCGCGTTTCTTGCCGAGCGACAGCAGCTGGCAGAGCCGGGCATAGGCGGCGCGATCGGTTGGATAGACCAGGACGGACATGCCGTCGGCGAGATCGAGCCGGCAGCCGACGACAAGGCGGACGCCGGTGGCCTTGGCCGCCTCATGGGCGCGCACGATCCCGGCGAGCGAGTTGCGGTCGACGACTGCCAGCGCCTCGATGCCGGCCACCGCGGCCTGGGCAAACAACTGCTCGCATGATGAGGCGCCACGCAGGAAACTGAAATGCGATGTGACCTGTATTTCCGCGTAGCGGGGGCGGTCCGTCATCCGAACACCCCATGCAAGAACCAGCGATGCGATCCCGTGGCCGCATCCTGGCCGTCTCCGGAGCGGAAAATCCAATAACGTTCGCCGCCATCGTCCTCGACGCGGAAATAATCGCGGACCGCCGCCAGTTCCGCGTCGCAACGCCACCACTCGCCGAAAATGCGTTCCGGTCCATCGGCGCGGCGAACACGGCGTCGGATGCCGCGCCAGATGAACGACACCGGCGGATGATCGGGCAACAGCGCAACGGTCTCGATCGGTTCGGGCGAGGGCAGGAGCCGGGCCGGGCGCGGCCAATGACCTGGCCATGTGGCACCGGAGTCCGGCGCCATTGCCGGAATGCGGCGCACCGATCGTTCCGGAACATCGGTGGCGACCGGGGCGGCGCGATAGACTGAGCGTTCGCCGACACGGTTGGCCAGGACATCGATCAAATCGGACACGTCCGGTGCCACATCGTCGACCAGGGAGGTCATGAGCTGCCGGCCGGCAAGCGGCTCTGCAAGTATCGCCGTCAGCGTCATAATCTCGATCCCAAAGCCGGGGTCGATCGTTTCGACCTTGTCGGTCAAAAGCCGCGTCAGGCGCTTGGCGTCGCGTACGGGCAGGGCGGTGCCGACGCGGATGACCTGGGCGCTGCTGTCGACGCGGATGCAAATGAGGTCCAGACGCCGGACGCCGAGCTCCTTGGACTCCAACGCCTGGCGCAGGGCAGCGACGAGTTCGCCAATGTAGTGTTTTATGGTCTCGGCCGCCCCAATCGGCTCGGCAAAGCTGCGTCTGACCTCGATCAGGTCCTCGCCCCGTATCGGATCGATCAGCTCGTTAAGGACGCCAAGCGCCTGATCGACCCGCCGCCAAACTTGGGGGCCGAACCGCAATGCAAAAGGCGCACGCGGCTGCACGATCAGATCGGCGATGCGTTCGAAGCCAAGGACGCGCAGGCCCTCGATCGTGTCAGCCGGCAGGCGCAGTGCCGAAAGCGGCAGCTGTGCAATCGCTGAGGCGGCGTGTCCTGGCGGGGCAACGACTGTCGGTCTGGTCGCATGACGCGCGAGCGCGTGCGCTGCTCCCCAGGTGTCGGCGATCGCCGACCGACTGGTGAACCCGGACGCACCCAGCCGGTCAACCAGGCCAGCGAGCATCCCTTCCTCGCCGCCGTGCAGATGATCGGCACCCGTTGTATCGAGGACGATGCCGTCCGGCAAATCGACCGCAACGAGCGGGGCGTAACGCCGCAACAACCAGACGGCTAGCCGGCCAAGCGCCTCTGCGTCGCCGGCAGCATCATATTCTCGAACGATCAGCTTGGGGACGAGAACACGGGCCTTGGTGGCAGCCATGCCGACGCGCGCGCCCGCGGTCCAGGCCGCCGTGTCCGCAGCCAGCACCACCTCCCGTCTCCCGAGCAGGCCAGTCAGCACGAGCGGCGCCTCAGCCGGAGGCGCGGCGTCGCCACCCTTGCGCCGCAGCCTGTCGGTCGACCAGGTGGGAAGGAACAGCGAGACGACCCTTGCCATCGCAGGCCTCCAGTTCAAAATCCGCACTTTCGCCAGCTCGCGACCGGATGAGCTCGACCAGCCAGCGGTGGCGGCCCACACCGGGAACAGGCAATGGAGCCGAAGGCAGCACCGAAATGCGCCATCGGGTCACAGCCGCGGTCGGTTGACCGAAATCGGCAGCTTCGGTCTGCCGTCGCCAGCGCCGCAGGGCGATGCCGATGGTGCCGGTCTCTTCGGCACAAAGCTGAAGCCGCCGGGAGGCCGTCATGTCGAGGCGGGCGACTTCGCCGACCACGGTGCCGAGCCCGCCGTGCCGCAAGCCTTCCTCCACGCAAGCAAGCAAGGTCTTGTCGTTGCCGGCTTCAGCGTAGATGACCCGGTCGGGTGCCAAGCCTGCCTGCGCCAGAGCCGGCGCGAACAGGTCGGGGCGTGGGATCACCCACAGGACCTTGCCTCTAGTACGGGCGGCGATCCCGGCGGCGAAAAGCGCCGCGGCTGCGGCATCGATCGCACCGTTGCCGCCGCCGGCGATCTCATGCAGGGCACCGAGCGCCAGCCCGCCACCCGGAAGCCGCGTGTCGAGGTCGGCGATGCCAAAGGGCAGAACCGACTTGATACGCCGACTTCGGCCTTCGATTTTTTCGATCGACGTGCGCAATGTACCGATAGCGGGTTGTGGCCGCACCTTAACCGAACCTTCAGCAGGATAGGAATTTGTTCTCTATTTGTTCCAAAACTAATCAAGAGTCAAGCGATATGCAGGGACGCCTCTTGGCACGACACTGCCAAAGATGGACGAGCACGAAAGGCACAAAAGTGACCGCCAAGAAACTGCTCCGCCGGTCAAGGACGAAACCACGTCTGTCATTGCGCCGTTGCCGGGCGGTAGGGGTGGTGGCGGGTGCTGGAGGATAGCGCCTTACAACGGGCGACGCAGCCCAAGCTGTCGTCGGCGATAACTGTCGCGAGGCGCTGGAACTACTCGCCAAGCAGGAACAACTGCTCTATGCTTAGGCGGTGCCGTTAGCGAGATCGGGTTGCCTGGCGGGGGCGTTGCATGTTCGAAGTCGTTGCATTGTGGCGAGCGCGAGCCAAAGCGCAGCGTCTTGGCCTGATCGTAATAGCGATACTGGGATGGCTGGTTTTCGGGCCGCAGACAGCGAGTGCAGCACCGAACTGGACGCTCGATTCGGCCGCTTCGGTGCTTACCTACCAGTCAGTCAAGAAGAACACGATCGTCGAAACCAACAAGATCAGGAATATCACCGGAACGCTGAGTTCCGATGGTGATGCCAAGATCAGCTTTGATCTCAACTCTGTTGACACGGGCGTCGACCTTCGCAATGTGCGGATGCGGTTCCTGTTCTTCGAAACATTCAAATACCCGGCGGCCGAACTGACAACCAAGGTGGATCCGGCTGCGTTCGCCGATTTGCCGGCTAAACGTCGGATCAAGGCCATCTTGCCGTTCCGGCTCAGCCTACACGGCGTCGAGAAGGATCTTGAGGCGAGCGTCGTCGTCACCATGATCAGTGACACTCAGGTCTCGGTTGCTTCCGAGGCTCCCGTTGCGGTGCATGTGGAGGACTTCGGCCTGCTGCCGAACGTCGACAAGCTGCAGCAGGCCGCCAACGTGACGAACATAGTGCCCACTGCGTCGGTATCATTTGACTTCGTCTTTGTTGCCGAGGGCAGCAAACCGGCTGCTGTGCAGACAATCGCGGCGAGCGCCGCCGACGTCGGTCCCGTGGCCACCGACGCCGCGAAACCCAACTTCAGCGACGAGGAGTGCCTCAACCGGTTTGCCGTTTTGTCGCGAACCGGCGCCATCTACTTTCGTCCAGCCAGCGCTCGACTTGATGCCAAGAGCCGTCCGCTGCTCGCCGAGGTTGAAGGTGTCGTCGGCAAATGCCCGACCCTGAGTGTTGAGGTCGCCGGCTACACTGACTCTGACGGTTCGCCAGAGGCAAACAAAGCGCTCTCCGAACGGCGCGCCCAGGCAGTTGCCGACGCGTTGATCGCCGATGGCGTACAGCGCCACCAGATCAGTGCCACCGGCTATGGCGAGGAGCGGCCGGTTGCCGCCAACGACACGCCAAAGAACAAGGCGCTTAATCGGCGCATCGAATTCTCCGCCACGAAGCTCGCGAACTGAGGTCGCGGTGGGGTTCCGTCCATTCGCGTTTTGCGCTGCCTTGTTTCGCGACACTGGCCTCGTGGCGATTGTTTTATTTTTGACCTTGACCGCCGCCACTGCCGAGCGCCGTGTCGCTCTGGTGCTCGGCAACTCACAATATCAGCACGCCGCGCCGCTCGCCAATCCCGCGCGCGATGCGAAGGCCATGGTCGAGCGCCTGCAGAATCTTGGTTTCGAGGTCGTCTCCGGTTTCGACCTCACCAAGCAGCAAACGCAGGCGACGGTCGCCCAGTTCGCAAAGCAGGTGCGCGGCGCCGATGTCGCCCTTTTCTTCTATGCCGGACATGGCTTGCAGGTCTCCGGCAACAACTACCTGCTTCCGGTGGATGCGGCACTCGAGGACGAAACATCGCTCGACTTTGAGGCGGTGTCGGTCGATTTCATTATGCGCCAGATGTCTCGCGAGACCAGCATCAGGCTGGTCTTTCTGGACGCATGCCGGGACAATCCTTTGGCCGATGTGCTGGCCAAGACGGCGGGAGTCAAAGGAGCAAGCAGCGGGCTTGCAGAAATTGGGATCGAGGATGGCGGTGCGGGAACGCTCGTTGCCTTCGCTGCCAGTCCCAACCAGCTCGCCTATGATGGGTCCGGCGACCACTCGCCCTTCACGACGGCATTGCTTCAGCACATTGGCGAGTCCAACGTCTCTATCACCGAAGCGATGAACAGGGTGACCAGCGACGTCTTCAAGGCGACGGCTGGCAAACAACGCCCCTGGACAAATGTCTCCCTGACCACCGAGGTTGTCCTGCACAAGGTCGATCTCAACGCGCCGCTGATCGTGGGGGAAGCGAACACCCCGCCAGATGAAGCCAGCTCTGGGACGCGCTCGTCAGCCCAGAATGATGACCAGCTTGCGCTCGATATTCTGCGTGCGAAGATCCCGAAGCTGGCCACCGAAGGTCCAATCTTTTTCGATCGCCCGTTCACGTTCGGGGAGCCGGCGATCGACGGCAAGAGCATCGCTCAGTTGATCAAGGGCGAACCGCTTTTCAGTCCGGTGGAAGGTCTCGACAAGTCAGTCTGGGAAGGCAAGCACTGCGACGCCTGCCACGAGTGGAACGAAACCCGGCTTTGCGAGCAGGCAAAGAATTTCGCTGCCAACGACGTCTCGGTACTGCGCCTGCAGCATCCGCTTGGTACGCGATTCAAGGTCGCACTGGCCAGATGGGCGCAAGGCGGCTGCAAGTAGTGCTGGGCTGATGCCAGCGACGGGGCAGGGAAGGCGAACGGCGGACCCGTTACGCCTCAAGCTGAGCCATTTCGATGCCCATTTCGACAAAGGCGGAAAGCAAGGTAAACCGGTCCGCCAGCGCCGCGCGGGCCAGTCCCGCCAGGATTGCGGCATTGACGGCGTGGGCGGCGGGAAATCCGCTGGACTCCATTTTGAGGGTAGGGTGACGCCATATCGCTGCCAACGCGATCCAGGCGGCCGGCGTTGCCGGCGGCAGCTCCAATGAATTGCTCAAGGCTGCTTGATGTTGAAGATTGTCAGGCTCGCCGACGCGGGCACGAACGAGCGCCAGCAATTCGAGATCCTGGCCAGCGAGGAGCTCGGCGACATTGCTCAAGCATTCATGTCCCCACCAGACGGCGGCTCGCTCGGGTAGAAGGTAAGCACAGAACGTGACCGCTTCTTCCGGCACCCGCCCGGCAAGCAGGCTACGGCAAAAATCAAGTGGCGGCTGACTGGTGGCCAGCGATTTCATGTCCCTGGCGATGGCGGGACAAGCCGTGAACAGATCTCGCGCCGTTCTGTACCCAAGTTCATTCGCCATGGCTGCCACATCCCCAAGAGCCAGCAGACAAGCACTCAAGCCTGTGAGCGAGCGCCGGTCAAGCGTTTGCCCCCAACAGTGGCCGGCACGAGCGGCGTACGTTTGCTCACAGACAATTGCTTCTTGATTTGATATGGTCGTCGGCAGCGAAATCCACTCACACAGGAGTGACGGTCATGCGATGGGTCAGTTCAGCCTTGGCATCGGCGGCCATGCTTCTTGCAACGCACGTCTGTGCCGATCCGCTTCAGAAATCGGACGACATCGTGAAGTTCTTCGCCGATCAGCCCGGCAACCTGGGGCCCTCGCGCGGCATCTGCGTCGGTACGGAGGAAGAGTGCAAGAGCAAAGCCGAGAAGACCGGCTCAGCCCCACACAAGGCTGGTCTCGACATGATGATCAATTTCGCCCTTGATTCCGCGCAACTCGACCAGGTCGCGCGCACCGAACTCGATGAGTTCGCAAAGGCGCTTAAGGACAATCGGCTGAGTACGTTCAGCTTTGTCGTCGAGGGCCATACCGATGCGACCGGCTCGGATCGCCATAACCAAGACCTTTCGCAGCGAAGGGCGCAGTCGGTAGCGGCTTTCCTGACAGCCAACGGGGTAGAACCTGCCAGACTGGAGGCAATCGGCGTTGGCAAATCGCATCCGCGGGTCGCCAACCCTTACGATCCGGTCAACCGCCGCGTGGAGATGCGTGTCAGGACCGAGTAGGCTGGCCGACCCGCCGATCCTCAACAGCGATATGCATTAGCCTGGCTCAAGCACACCTTGGATTGAATTGAGCAACGCTGTTATAGCGTTCTTGTATTTTTCGAACTCCGGTGATGTCTGCCGGAGTTCGGTTGTGCTCGCCGCCGGCTGGCCCGCGTCCGTCAGCACGCGCGGCACTTTCTGTCCCATCTTCCGCTCGGCCCAGTCAATGACATAGCCAGCGGTCTTGCCGATGAGGAAGGGATTGGCCTCGATCACCGCTGACCCGAGGACAGCGCTCAATTGCGACGTGCCGGACGCGGCCAGCACCTGGTGCGCTCCTTCCATGCCAAGGAAGTGGCATAAATAAAGGCGCCCTGCGGTTATCTGGTGGCCGCGGGCGCGCAGATAGGATTCGCCCTCGCGTGCCAGGTTGCGCACCATCTCACGTGACAACGTCACGTCATAGCGAAGCGCGAGCAAGTCCGCGGTCGAGAGCGAACGGGCAAGATCGGGACGATAGGTGTTCATCATCCGGATCCAGGTCTTGGTGATGAACTGGCCAGCGCCGGTTGCTGACGAGTTGGGATTCTTGGCGCGGGCGCTGCCGCCGCTTTCAACATGCACGATCCGGTCAGTTAGCGTGTCGACCGCGGCATCGCCAGAGCTCGCTGATGGGCTAGAGCTGGTGGACTCAACGCTGGCAACCCTGGTGACCTTCCCGAGCGGATCGATCGCCTCTCCGTTTTGATAAAGTTCGAAATGCAGATGTGGTCCGGTCGACAGCCCGGTCGTGCCGATATAGCCGATAACATCGCCGGCCTTCACCTTGGTGCCGACGCCGCTGGCGATGGCGAATTTCTGCATATGGGCGTAGCGCGTCTCGCGCCCGTCTGGATGGGCGATCTTGACCAGATTGCCATAGCTGCCGCCATCGCCTTGGAAGCTGATCTGGCCGTCGTAGGCGGCCATGATCGGCGTGCCGACCGGGGCTGCCCAGTCTACACCTTTGTGGATGCGAATGGTGCCGAGAATTGGGTGTTTCCGCGGCCCGAAGGTCGACGTCATCACCCCGCTCACTGGCGTGATCATGCCGTTGGTGATGGTTTGCGACCGAACCTGGTCATCGCCGGTGACGCAGGCATATTGGCCGTCGCTTTGCTGGTAGACGAAGCAGTCGAGGTTCTTGTCCTTTCCCAGGATCCCGACGTAAAGCACTCGCCCTGAAATCTCGCCTTGGCCGCGCGGGGTCTGCGAGTAGATCAGCACCAAACGTTGGTCCTCGCCGGCGAAGGCGTCCAGATCCTGTCCTCTCGACAGATACATAATCGCTTCGCCTATCACGCTGGTCGGCACCTTGTTGCGCGCCGCCGTCGAGTAGATTGCGTCGAGCAGGCGGTACTGCCGCTTCGGCCCGCCCTGATCCGAGCCACCAGAATAGTTGAAGAGGTCCTCGCGGACCCAGGGATCGACTCCTGCAACAAAGGCGCCTCCGGCGTTGCGGGTCAGTGTACCCACGTAAAGGTTCCTTGCGTAGACGGAGACCTGCATCAGCGACATCGTCGTCGTCTCACGGTTCGGCCGGAAACCGCGCAAGGCGACCACAAAACCAGGCTCCAGTCGATCGCGGTTGAACACAGCCTTCAGCGCCTCGCCCGCAAGCCTAGCGTCGTCCCCCGAGAAATGCGCGTCGAGTGCGACGCCATCCAGGCTGCGCTCGTTGAGGACTTTCACGAAAGTGTCCTCTGTCGCCTCGTAACGCTGATAATCGCTGATGACGGTCGCGACAGTGGTGTTGTTCTCGATGGCGGTCTTCTCGAAGGCGGGCAGCGCTGCCTCGCCCTGATCGATGGTCTCGCCCCAGCCGGCTTCAGGGTCGTCCGCGTCGGCTTTGAGCGCCGAGGCTGAGGACGTCTCGCCGCCGTCAGGGGGGGCCTGCAGGTCGTTCGCCAGATCGTCTCGTTCATTCTCGGACGGCATGGCCGGATCGCGCGCCGTCGGCCGGTGGCCCTCGGCTGCCGCAACGGATGGCTCGGGAGCAGCCTGCCGCTGCGCCTGGAAGAAGGCAAAATCCTCCTGCGTGGAAGGGATCGTCGTCATGAACTTCTCGCTTGCGCTCAACATCACGTCAGCCAGAATCTCGATTTGCGGCGAAGCCCCGGAGCTGTCGAGTTCGGCCGGGCGCGCAATCGTGCGGCCCTTCGTGGCGGTCTCGTCATCGGGTGCCAGCGTGATCCACATTGGGTCACCGGCGAGATCGATAATGGCCGGCACATAGACCGAGGCGTCGGGGGGCATGTCATCCATGCCTTCGACCGGATGCAGCTCTTCATTCTCGTCGCCGAACGACCAATCATCCCTGGTGAGATAAAACCCGGTGGCAATCGCGATGATCGTGAGCGTGGCAAGGCCGGCAAGAAAGCGGTGCCAAAGTTTGCGTCTGTGCTCACTCTGGCGCGCCAGCTTCTTTTGTTTGAAGCTCGTGTCGATGCTATGCGTCACGGGCTGTTTCCGGTCAGGAAATAGGTCCACCGCACCTGCTCGAGCGTATCGACTTCGACGAAACGCGCCGCGATATGACCGCGCTGCCAGCACTCGTCGATGCCACGGATAGAGAAGCGGCGTCGATCAACGCACATTTCGGTCGATCCGCTGAGAATCGCATGGCCGAACACGTCGGTCGCGTAGACGTATACGTACCGGTTGGTCAGTTCCTCGCGGATGACGTTCACGCATTGGTTGGCGCCAATGGTCCACCAGCCGTCGGTCTGGTCGGCATCATCGATCTTCTGTCCGACGGCGAGGTTAACGACGTCGAGCGTCTGGTTGCAGACGGTGAATTCCGCATGTGCCCTGTCGGTCGAGATGGCAATGAGCAGTGCTGCGCCCAACAGCGCGGAAAAAGCGACGCGGTTGGCCAGTGAGCCTGCAGACCAGCTACGCTTTATGCGTGAGGAAGGCGGCCAAAATAAATGCAGGGCGCGAATATCCATCGGCGTTTCATATCTATCCGCCGAGCTTGAAATATTTGGCGGCGGCGGAGAATTGCGAGCCGTCGGCCTCGATCTCCTCGAGTATCTTTGGCAAAAGGTCGGATGCTGGTGTCGGCCTGGAGAATCTCGCGGCCTGAATGTCGCGCGGTCCGGTGATCACCAGCATGATCTGCGGCAGAGCTTTGCCGACCGCCTTGTCCGCGGCGCCTAAGCCGATCGGGATGCTGAAAGTCGCCTTGTCGGTTTGCGCCACCATCCGGTCGTCAAGGTTGAAGGCGATGCCTCTGTGGTCGATCAACATGACGTTGGAAAAAAGCCCGCCATGCGTTGCCAGCGTGCCCCTGATGGGCGCACCGTCCGGCACCGCCATGCGATCGAGAACCAGTTGGGGCCTTTCTACCCGGTCGCGGTCGAGCAAGCGCAGGAACTTGGTCACTTCACACTGGGGCTGTTCGATGACACGGACGCTGATATCCGGCTCCAAATCGAACCTCGCTTGAAACTCGTTGAGCATCTGCTCGAAGGGCTGCACGGTGGTTGCGAAGCCTTCGATTGCGGCAGCGCTGCCGCTCTGGGGCGTCAGCGACGCGTAGAAACAGTCGCCGCCACTGAAATCGCGTACCCATGAAGCACGTTGCGCCGTCTCGTCGACTGCAGTCGCTGGCGGCACCGCCGGGTTGGGCACGTTGATGGCAACGTCGGTGTTTTCGGGTTGCGTGGTCACCGGCGGCCGCAGTTGCTGAGACGATTGCGGCGTGTTCGCCAATTCGGACGGCGCGATGGGTAGGGGGTGGCTGGCAATCGGATTCGGCAATATCGGTTCAGCCGGCGGGCTGGCCGGCAGCGCCGGCAATGGGCTTTCCGCAACCGTCGTTGAGGGAGCCTTTGGCTTGGCCAATTTGGAAAGTTTGTCAACCAGCTCGGTTGCGCTTGGTTTCGTCGGCGGCGGCTCCCGTGCCGGCTTTCCCTCTGCCAGCGTCTGGCTTGGCGCGGACGTCCCCGGCTCGCCGACTGGTTGCGGCGCGGTCGCCGGCGGCGTCTGGGCAGGCTTGATCTCGACTGGCGGGTTGTTGTTACCCGTTGTTTCGGGTTGAGCCATGGATGGTCTCGTCTCGCCGATGGGCGGCACGACAGGCGCCTCCCTGTCGGCGGTCACCGGCTGGGCCATCGGCTCCTGGCTGGCGACCTGCTGTGATTTTGTTGCCGGCTCGGGGGGGCGGGTCGGCACCGGCCGTTCGGGGGGCTTGGCCGGCTCCTGTTTCTGCTCGCCTGCCGCGTCAGCCTGGTTCGCGGCCGGTATTGTGGTGTTCACATGAGCATTGGGTAGCGCAGGTGGCATTGCCGTTTGATCGGTGGCAGCGTTGTCTTGTTTCGACGGCTCCGGGTGCAGCTGTGATAATGGCGGTGGTTGCGATGCTTGCGGTTGCGGCTTTTGCACCGGCTTTGATGTGAGGGACTTGAGGGTCTCTTCGGCCGGCGGCCGCGCCAGGATGCCCCTGAGATAAAGACCGCCCCCCAACAGAACCGCCAGCGTCACCAGGCCGCCAGCGATGGCCGGCATCCGCGCCGACTTTCGCGGCTTAGCCGAAACGGTCGTGCCGGGCGTCGGCGCGGACCCTGGTTGCGACAGATGCGCCGGTCGCACATGCTCGACAAAGCGTTGTTCGCCCGCAGATGCCGAAGACTGGAGGCTGGACGGCAGTGTCCAGCCGGCGCGCGGCAAGCCGGAGCGTTCACGCGACCCATATAACACCGGCGGCAGTGTCAGCTCGACATCCTCGCCACGCGTTGCCCGGGCGATCTCGGCCATGCTGGCGGGCCGATCGCGTGGGTCGGGCTGCAGCATAGCGCCCAGAAGATCGTGGAACTCGGGATCGATGTCAGACAGGTCTGGGACGGTCCGGCGTTTTTCGATCACCTCATACTGCGAGCCGCTCATATCGAGCGGCTTTCCGCGCAGTGCGGCGGCGAGTACCAGGCCAAGGCTATAGATATCGGACTGCTCGCTGACCTCGCCGCCATAGAGGCCGAGCTGTTCGGGCGATACGTAATTGTATTTGCCGGCGAACTTCCCGCCGATCAGCGTTTCACCGCCTGCGGTCGCCGAGCGAGCGATACCGAAATCGATGATCTTGGCGTGCTCCACCCGCCCGCCAGGCAGGATGATGTTGTCCGGCGAAAGGTCACGGTGAACCGCGCCCGCCTGATGCACCGCCGCGAGCCCCGAGGTCAAGCGATGGCAAAGGCGCCGCACGTCTTCCCCCTGCATCGCTCCGTGACGCATCACGTCGAACAGTGATTGCCCGTCCACGAACTCCATTGCCAGGTAGGGGCGGCCGATCTTCGGATCAATGGTGAAGACGTGATAGCGAACCACCGCGTCATGCGACAGATGGTTGAGGATGGATGCTTCCTTGCGGAACAGCGACAGGATTGTCTGGTCACGGGCGAATTCGGGCAAGACGATCTTGATCGCCACGTGGTCGCCGGTTTGGATGTTGTGGCCGCGGTAGACTTCTCCCATGCCGCCCGACGCGATCCTCTCGTCGAGTTCGTAGATGCCGCTGAGCTGCGTGCCGGCCCCAGCATAGGTGGCGTTCGTCGATATCCGTGTTTTGTCGTCGTCATTCATCTCGCCAAGCTCTCCGCGGACCGATCTGGATGGAGGGCACCGTTGCGCCCGCCGCCGACCTTCACGAGTACGATGGTCACGTTGTCGGTCCCGCCGCGCGCCAGCACCGTCTCAAGCAGGCTCCGGCACGCCGCCTGTGGCGTTGCTGATTTGACCGCGGCTTCGATCTCGGCGTCGCTGACATGTGCCGTCAGTCCGTCGGTGCTCAGGACGAAAACATCGCCGGCCATCAGTTCGCCCTGCTGGAAATCCATCTCGAGCTCGTCACTCACCCCGACTGCATGGGTGATGACATGCCGGCGCGGCCAGGTAAGCGCCTCTTGCGCGCTGATCATGCCGCGATCCACCAGTTCCTGGACCTCGGTGTGATCCTTCGAGACCTGAAAAATCGCCCCGTTACGCACCAGATAGATGCGGCTGTCGCCGGCCCACAGGCCGGCGAACCTTCCATCCATGGCAAGCAAGGCGGCGAAGGTAGAGCCGATGGTGATGCCGCGGGACCGCGAGATGTCGCGGATCTCGGAATTGGCGCGGCTCAGCCGGTCTTCGAAGCGCGCACGAAGGTCGGGTGCCGAGCTCGCTATGCCGATTGTTGCCAAATGATCGACGATACTGGCCGACGCAACCTCGCCGGCTTCGTGCCCGCCCATGCCATCCGCCACCATCCAGAGACCGGTCTGCGGCTCAATCAGGTAGTTGTCTTCGTTATGGTCGCGCACGCAGCCTCTATGGCTCACGCCGAAGCTTTCGATCGTAAGGGCGACAGTGCTCAATTTGCCACCTAGCGCTTCGCGAGCGTCCCCTGTGACCAACCCTGGGCAGCGTGCCCAGGCCACTTTGCCACAAGCACGTACATTAGAGTACCAAAATGAGTGCTGCAGACGACGCTGCGCTTGAACAAAGCCATGTCAGAATGCCTTCGGACAGTTGAAGCCGGCCAGGGCTGGCAACAGGAAGGGATTTGGCACAGATCCGGTCTGGATCATGTAAGCAACGTCGCGTCCGCCGATCACGAAGCGGGCTTCGCCGCTGGCGGTGATGGTCGCCTTGTCCAGCAGACGCTTGAACGCCCACGGTCCCTCGAATTTGACAGCCGAGTCACGGCCGGGCATTTGCGGCATCAAGGTGAGGCTGGCGGAAGCTCCGGCGGTGCTGATTGGCCATGTCACCGTGCTTGGCGCGTTGCCCGTCTGACTGCTCTGGATGATCTGGCCGTCAATGTTAAGAACGGCATTGTCTGCGTCTCCATTGAGCGTCGACGGCGTGATGGTCATCGAAACCGACGGCAAAGAGCCGCCGGACGGGAAGAAGGCGCTGCGGATTTCTGCGGCCGACTGGAAGGATTTCAAGGTGGACTTCGCCAAGTCGTGACCGGCGCGGGCATCCTGTCTCCAGGTCCATTCCTCGCCGCTCATGTCTATCAGCGACGCAAGGTTGTGCGCGAAGAAACGGTCGATCAGCCCGCCCGGCGCGAAAAGCCTGGCGAAATCCGCTATCGAAATCTCTTGCGCGGCGTCCCTTGCGAAGGGATAGCGCCCGCTGACCGCCTCCTCGCAGGCTCGTGTGACCGTCTGATCGAGGTTCTGGTTGAGGTTGGCCAGCGAGGTTTCGGCGACATTGCCCGCAAACTCGTCCGCTGCCGCGTTGACTATGCGCGCAAGCGGCTTCGGAAGACGCGAGACATTGGCGCGCAGTGTGGATATCTGCAGCTGCAGGTTGGCGTTGACGCGTTCGGTCTGTGAAGGATCATCGGCCGAAAGCCTCAGGCTTTGAAAGATATCGCGGAAATTGCGCGTCAACGCATCGATCGGCCGCCCTCCATTTGCGCCGCTGACCAGGGCCTGGAACGGTCGAAACTGCGCCTCGACGCTCGCACCGGCACTGTGTGCGACAGCCGAGCCAGATCCGGCGCGGCTCTGCGACTTGCCGCCGGCGATCTGCAGGCCAATGCGAGCCAGGCCTTTGGCCATGCTGGCGAGATCCTCTTGGGACGCGCCGCCTTCGCCCGGGACCATCTTATCCTTTGTCAACGCTGTCTCATCGGCGATCGCCGTGGCGAGCTGAGCAAGAGGCGAGTCCGGCGCGGCGAGGGCGGAAAGCGGCACGTATCGCGGCTTGTCTTCGAGCAATGCCTTGAACATTAGCTGGTCAAGGACCCCGTTCCATGCGGCGGAAAATTCCTTTCCGTAGCGGTCGATCAGTTCTGGACCGAGCTTGGGCAGGTCCTCGTCGACGCCGCCCTGTTCACCGCCGCCGCCAAGCACCCATTGGTCGTTGACGAGGATCTGCGCGACGCGCGAGAGTTGCGGCAGGAAGAAACGGTTGAAGCCGTCGCGCGTGTAAAGCCCGGGAACGTCGAGATCCGCCAGATCGCCGCCATCCGTGCGTTGGAACACGAGCTGCGCCTCAGGTCCGGCTTCCGCTGCGACTGGGAAGCTCTCCAGCCTTGCCGCGTAGACCGCCGACTTGATCAGCGCCGAAGCGCGGTCGGCAAGGCTCATGCGGCCAAGCGAGCGTTGCGCGGCTTCGATCAGTGGCTGGTTGAGCGCGAAAACGGGATCGTAGGCGTCGTCCAGGGCAAGCATCGCGCGCAGATGCTTTTCGAGCTGCGCGCGGCCCTCGCGGTTGTTCTCGCCAGGATAGCGGTTCAGCTCCCAATCCTGCTTCATCCAGGAAACGACCAACTCGTTGTCGACCTTCGGAGCCTTTCCGCCGAGCATCAGGTAGATCTTCAGCGGCTCGTAGAGTGCGATTGGGTCGCCAATCTTGGCCTGGATGGTCCGCTCCGCCTGCACCAGGAGCCGGGAGCGGAATGTGCGCTCGAGCGCTTGCCGATAGGCATCCTTGGAGGCCGACAGCAACCTGTCGCGCTGGCCAAGCCCGAACGTCTCCTCGATCGGCTTTCCCTGATCGCCGGTCTCGAATCCCGCCGGCAGGTTGCGCAACTGGTCGAGCGGGCCAATGACGTTTTCGAGATCGACGTCGCTCACCATAGTGCTCTTGAGCAGCGAATCGGCGCTGTCGCGATAGTGTGCCATGGCATGCCTGGTGGACGTGATCAGGGACTGGTTGGCGAAGAAGCTCAGCCCAAGCACGGCGAGCGCCGTCAAGGTGGCCAGCGCAATCGCGGCGAGGCCGCCAAATCTCGCAAGCCTCGCGCGCCGTTCGGCCGTCGGGTCGAAGGACACCCAACCTGATTCTGGGAAGATCACCTTGGTCAGGAGATCGTGCAGGAAGAAGCTCTTGCCGGTGCCCGAAAGATGCGTCTGCGAGGCGGTGCCGAAGCTGCGTCCGATTGTGCCCAGTACCTGGTCGAACGGTGTTCCTTCCTGAGTACCCGAGGAGAAATAGAGGCCCCGCAAGCTGGCATTCACTCTCGATCGCGAGGCATCGAACAAACTGCCGATGAAATGCGCGGTCCGGTTCCTGAGGGCGCCGAACTGCGCCGGGAAATCGAAGATGGCGATGCGCGCCACCGGGTCGGCCTCGTCCTGCAAGCGATCGACGAGCTCATCCGCCAACTGCAGTGCCAGACCGTCGAAGTCGGCTGCTGCCTCGCCGGCCATGTTTCTTGTGCGATCGGCGGTCTGGAACGTCGCGCCCCATACCTTGCGCCTGCGCGCGTCATCAAAGCCACCGAAATAATCCATGAAGCCCGACAAGAGGTCGGCCTTGGTGAAAAGCAGATAGACGGGAAACTGGATATTGAGCGTCTCGTGCAATTCGCGCAGACGGCTTCTTATCTCGGTGACATGCGCATCGATATGCTGGGCGTCCAGGCTGATGAGATCGGCGAGGCTGATGGCGAGGATCACGCCGTTGATCGGTTGCTTGGCGCGGGTTTTCTTGAGCAATCGCAGGAATGCAAGCCAGCTCGCCTGGTCGCGTTCGCTGTCCGATTCCTGTGTCGTATAGCGCCCGGCTGTATCGATCAGCACGGCTTCATCGGTAAACCACCAGTCGCATGAGCGCGTGCCGCCAACGCCGGTCACCGGCTGGGCGCTGCCGGAGCCCGCAAGCGGAAATTTGAGACCGGAGTTGACCAGCGCCGTCGTCTTGCCGGCTCCTGGCGGGCCGATGATGATGTACCAGGGGACATCATAAAGGAAGTTGCGCCTGCGGCTCGTGCGCCTGAGCGTCGCGATGGCTTCGCTCATGCGCGCTTCCAGCACCTGTGAATCGTCGCTGTGCTCGTCGCTGCGCACCATGGCCGTTTCGAGCGCCTTTTGGGCCATGCGTCTTTGCCAGAAGCGAACGCCATAGAAAAACGCAAGCATGGTGGCGGTCGCGCCGATGGTGGCCGCCCTGAGCCACGCCGACCCAAGCGGGCGAGTATCGGCGAAGCGGATCAGGGGTCCGGCATACCAAACCGCGGTCGAGAAGCCGAGCACGGCAAGCGCGCTGAAAATCCGCAGCACCCAGCCGATCAGCTCCCCCCCGCGCCCGCTCACAACCCGTTGTCCTTTGGGAGTATCACGTCGACGCGGCGGTTCTTGGCGCGGCCCGCGGCGGTCGTATTGTCGGCAATGGGTTCGTCTTCGCCCTTGCCTTCGACGTTCAGGCGCGACGGATCCTTCAAATGGTCGGCCAGCATGGCCTGCACCGCTTTTGCACGTGCAACGGAAAGGTCGAAATTCGACTTGAACGTGCTCGACTTCTTCGGCTTTACGTTGTCGGTATGGCCGACGATCTTGATCAGTCCGGGTTCGGCATCGAGCGCCGAGGCGATGTCTGTCGCGATCGGCTGGAACTGTGGCATTACCGCTGCCTGGCCGGATACGAACAAGAGCTGGTTGCTGATTTCTAGGACGATGAAGTCGCCCTTCGTGCCCACGCTCACTCCACCGCCCGCGACCTCCTTGGCGAGTGCGGTGCGGATGCGGTCGATCTGCGTGGAGTTCGCAGGCGCAGGTGAGGGCGGCTCGGCTCGCACCGGCTCGGCGGGTGCCGTTACGCTGGCGCGTTCAATCATAACTGAGCTGGACGGATTGAGCGCCAGCAACTCGCTGGCGGTGACATCACCTTCGTCGGTGATCAATATCCTCAGCCAGAAAAACGCTACCGTCACAAGGGTCGTGGCGGCAGCGGCGATCGACCACAGCGGCAGCCTCCCTGCTGACCTGGGTATCGCAGCCGCCATGCCTTGCCACCTGGGCGAAATCTCGTCGGCGGCACGTGGCCGGAAATAGCGCAATGTGTCGTAGACGTCGCGCCGGACGCGCTCGAGCGTGTTGCGCTCACCGGAAAGTCCCCGATACTGGCCTTGGAAGCCCAGTGAAAGGCAGGCATGCATCAATTCGAGCAGGTCGCAATGCCCTTCAGGCTTGGCGAGGATATTGTTGAGCGCCTCGTAAAAGCCGGTCCCTGTCGGCGGCGTGTGGAAGAACTTCATGATCATACTGTGCGCAAGCCAAGTATGCTTGTCCGGCCAGGGCAGATTGCCGATGACGTCGTCGGCGGTTTCGCAAAGGACAAACTTGGCGATCCGCACGTCTTGTTCGCCAATTCCGGCTTTAGCCGTCGCACGCTCGAAGCTGTCGATAGTATCCGCGATATGCTCGGCCAAAGCGGCTGCTTGCCGTTCGACCGGCACCAGTCGCAACTGGCCGAACAGCATGAGCAAGGGGGCTGCGGCGGCAAGGAGGGGATTGGCCGCGGCATACTTCACGCCAGCGGTGGCGTGGAGCAAGGCATCCTGCTGCAACGCCGGTCCATTTGCAGGCATTGCTGCGTGATCCTGAAAAACCACGGTTCCCGACGACCAGCCGGGAGGCAACTGCGGGCTGGCGCCGGGGTTGAACACAGTCGCTTCCCTGTTGGGGGAAGGGAGAGGGGGCACGCTTTGCGGATCCGAACCACCGGGAGCCGCTCGCGGCATTTGCCTTTGCCGTGGCGCGCGAATGACGGTTTTGTCCGGAGACTCGGAGGAATCGTCCTTCGAGCTCATCAGCGCACCACCGTCGACGTCCAAAGGGCGTCTCTCAAAGCAGAGGAAAGCCGCATACGAGGCTCAGTATCAGCAGCGAGCCGGATGGAAAGTCTAATCTTGCCGAAACATGACATTCCTGCACACGCCCAAGCCGCGCCGCTTTGCCAGCCTGGCAAGCGCTCATATGCCATTCTAGTCGCACAGGAAGCTGATTGAAATCGGAAAGCAGGATGTCGAGAAAGCACCCTTTCCATTAGGTTACATAGCGAGTGCTGACCACGACCTCTAAGCGCACGGCTATTTCTGCTTGCCAGCCTTGCCGTAGGCTTCGGCGAAATAGGCAAGAAAGACATCCAGCATGCCATTCTCGTGCTTGTCTTCCATCGTCCGCCACGTCGCGACGAGCGCATCCCAGGCCTGGCTCTTCCTTGATGAAAAGGAGGCAGGCGGAATTCTTTTGGCGATTGCCTCCGGTGACAAGTCGTCGAGCAGCCTCGACAACGCGGCCTGCATGGCTGCGTAAGTTGCGATTTCATGGGTCTTAAGATCGTCGAACGCGTCCTCGATGCTGCGCCTGGCATCCAGATAGCCCGCTCGCCGCTTGGCAAACATGATCTCCAGCATATCGTCGGTGTCCGGCACGAATTTCAGGGGGTTGTTGTCCGCGGCGCCGATCATCGTGCGATGTGCGCTCTTGGCGAGCACCTTGGCCGCCGCGCGCGCCTTGAGCAGCAAGGACAGTTGCTCGACTGTGGTTCGCAGGACCGCCCCGATCTCGGCCGCGACATCGTGCGGGTCGCGCGCCGCGAACAGCTCCGGCGACAAGCCGGCCGCCATGGCGATATCACCAAGTATCCCGGCCGCCTGCGCCGGCTGCTTGGCTGGGGCGGCAGGGCGGGGCATCGGCGCCTCCGACAATTTCGCTGCCTCGCCCGGGCCGTATTCTGCCGGAGTGAGCGACGGTTCGTTGCCGAGTTGAAGCGACCTTCCCGTCGAGGCGGGCAACTCGCGTTGCGTCGAACCGGTCCTGGCTTGCGGATGACCGGTGGCAACGTGTTCTTCCTCGATCGAAACGGTGATGACATAGTGGCCGATCAGCAGCCGGTCGCCTCGGGTTAATCGATGCGGCGCATTCAGGCGCTGGCTGGAGCCGTTGACGAAAGTGCCGTTGCGCGAGAGGTCGTATAGCCAGAACGAGCCCGTTTGATAACGGATTTCGCAATGCCGGCCCGAGATGAGTTTGGCAGGGTCGGACAGCGTCCAGTCGCAATTCTCGCGCCCGATTTCGAAGCTGCGGTCGCGGGCGGCATAACTGGTCGCGACTCCTGGCGGCAGCCGATCGACATTGCTGATCTGAAGCGAGATGAACATTGAAAGACACTATCCGATGAATTCCCAAGGCATTCTAGCAGCTTGCCTGCGCAGTGGGAGTGGCGCGTTTCACGAACAATGCTCGCCAGGTTCAGCCACTGCTTTTATTTGGTCTGCGTCGAAGATATGCTACGCTTGCGGCGGTCGGATGCGGTGAATTCGAAGCCTCCGGAACGTCTTGCGTTCGCGGAGCGGGGCTTCAATCCATCCTACCGGCGGCCGCGCCGAGGAGGGGCACGACCCATGCCGAACGAACGTGCCACGGTTCTACAGACGCCGGTTGGGGCCGATGTGCTGACCTTTACCCATCTCGTCGGTCGTGATGAGATCAGCCGATGTTTCGCCTATACCGTGGGGTTCGTCAGCAAGAGCCGTGAGATCGATCCACTGAAGATGCTGGGCGGGGTCGTTTCGGTCGAAGGCGAATCCGATCCAAAGCGCTGGTTCAGCGGCCTGGTATCGGATTTCAAACTTACCCGAATAGAGGATCGGTTGGCCTATTACGAAGCCAGCGTCAGGCCATGGCTCTGGTTCCTCGGCAACACCACGGATTGCCGTATTTTCCAGAACATGACCGCTGTCGAGATCATCGAAAAAATATTCTCGAAATACGGCATCGCCAAATTCGAGAAGCGGCTGCAGGGGTCTTATCCCTCGCGCGAATATTGCGTGCAGTACGATGAGAGCGATCTCGATTTCGTGCAGCGGCTGCTCGAGCACGAAGGGATCTTCTATTTCTTCGAGCACGATGAGGGCAAGCACACGCTGGTGCTGTGCGATACTATGAGCAAGCTGAAGGCGGCGCCAGGCTACGACAAGGTGCTTTACAATTTCGAAGGCCACGGCTCGCGCCGCGATGTTGAATATATTACCGAGTGGATCCCGGGCAGCGCCGTGCGTCCAGGCGCCTACGTTCATACAGACTATGATTTTGAGAAGCCCGGCGCTGACTTGATGGCGAAATCCGCCCAGCCCTTCGCCCATCAGGAGGCGTCGGGCGAGAACTATCGTCAGCCAGGCGCGCATCTCGATGTCGGGCGGGGCGACAAGATTGCGGGTATCCGCCGCGAGGAGCTTCAGGCGCTGCACCAGCACAGCACGGCGGTGGGCACCGTGCGGGGGCTTTTTTCAGGTTGCAAGTTCACGCTGGAAAGTTTTCCACGCGACGACCAGAACCAGGATTATCTGGTAATCAGCGCCGAATACCGGCTGTTTGATCCGGGCTACCGGACCCAAAACGAAGCCCACAGCGAGAATTTCAAGATCGTGCTTGGCATCGCGCCCACCAAACTGCCCTACCGCCCGCCGCGGATCACGCCGCGACCGATCATGCGCGGGCCGCAGACCGCGACCGTCGTGGGTCCGTCGGGAGAGGAGGTCTTCACCGACAAATACGCTCGGGTGAAGGTGCAATTCCATTGGGACCGCCTCGGCAAGAAGGACCAGAACTCGTCTTGCTTCGTGCGTGTGTCGCAGACCTGGGCGGGCAGCGGCTGGGGTTTCATCCAAATCCCTCGCATCGGCCAGGAGGTCATCGTCGATTTCATCGAGGGCGATCCGGATTTGCCGATCATCACCGGACGTGTCTATAACGCCTCCGAGATGCCGCCTTACGCGCTACCGGGCAACGCCACGCAATCAGGCTGGAAGTCCAATTCCTCGAAAGGCGGGGGCGGGTACAACGAGCTGATGTTCGAGGACAAGGCTGGCTCCGAGCTGGTCAATTTCCAGGCGCAGAAGGACCACCATCTGCTGATCAAGCACGATCGCAACAAGACCGTACAGCACGACCAATCCGACCGCATCGACCACGACGCCAAGCACTCTGTCGGCCATAACCTTGATGAAGACGTCGGCAACGACAAGGCGGTCAAGGTCGGCGTCGACCAGACCACCAATATCGGCAGCAACGACACAGAGACGGTGGGCGCAAACCGTTCGCTGACGGTCGGCGCCAACGAGACCATCCATATCGGCGCCAATTCGTCGGAAACAATCGGCTCCAACCATTCTCAGACGGTTGGCCTGGTGCAGACCGTTACGGTGGGCGCAGCGCGCATGGACACGGTAGGCGCCACCGAAACACGTAGCGTCGGCGCAGCGCAGACGAACACGATAGGGGCTTCGCGGTCGGTTAGCGTAGGTATCAGCCAAAGTCACAGTATTGGCGCGGCGGACAGCTGGGACATCGGTGCCGCGCAGACCGTCAATGTCGGCGCGGACCAGAGTTTCGCGGTTGGCGGGGCACAGACGTCCCAGATCGGCAAGGCAAGGAGCGCCGCCATCGGTGCTGACGATGCGACCGACATCGGCGGCGCTCATGCCCTTAAGGTCGGCAAGGGCAGCGGCGTTCAGATTGCGGAAGACAGCATCCACAAGGTCGGCAAAAAGCTGATGATCGACGCCGGTGACGAGATTACACTGGTATGCGGTGATGCGTCGATCAATATGAAGAAGGACGGAACGATTTCCATCAAAGGCAAGGACATCCGTATCCAGGGCAGTGGCGATGTCCAGGTTAAGGCTGACGGCGATGTCAAGATCAAGGGTAGCAATGTCTTTAACAACTGAAATCACGGGACGCGAAGAACCTGTTCAACGCATCGAAGGCGTCGTCATCGGGCTCCTGATCGGCTTTGAGGACGGGGCGCCGCTGGTTGTGTTCGTCGGCAACCCCGGCGAGACAGCGCTCAAGGCGCGCAGCCTGGCAAATCTCGACGCCTCGGCTGTGGGCGCTGAAGTGGCACTGCTGTTCGAAGGCGGGGATCCGGGCCGCCCGCTCGTCGTAGGGCGCATTGTGGATCCAGTGCACACGCGTGAGCAGGTGCAGGTGATGCGCGACGGCGAAGCGGTGACGCTAAATGCCAAGGAACGTATCGAACTGCGTTGCGGCTTGGCTTCGATCATTCTTGAGAAGAATGGCCGCATCTCGATCCGGGGCAGTCAGCTGAGCAGCCAGGCAAGCGGCGTAAACCGCGTGCGGGGTGCGGCTGTCCACCTCAACTGAAAAGTCGATGCAGCGGACCGCGACGATCCCGTCGATCATCGAGCAGCATCTAGAGGATGCCGCGTTCCTGTGGCACCGTCGCGCGCGCGAGATCGACGGACCCGTGATGGGCGCGTTCGACATTGGCCGCATCGATCAACGGCTGGACGCAAATCTTGACGGATTGTTCGCCGCCGGCCAGGCGGCATGGGATCTGGCGACGGCTCGCTTCGCCGATTACCAGGAGCCACCGGAATTGTTCGTGTTGGCGGCCTTGGCGCTGGAATGGCAATCCGCTCCCGCCCTCAAGTTTGCCGTTGACAGCGCGATGTTGCTTGGGGGGTCCGGACTATCGGCCTTGTCGGGCGCCGTCGCTCGCAGCTCGCCGGATCGATTGAAGCCGTTTGTTGCGCGCTGGCTGGATTCGGCGGTCGCGATGGAGCGCGCGCTGGCTGTCGGCGCGCTGCATCATCACGGGGCCAACCCCGGCCCCAGACTTAAGGAGTTGCTGAACGACGGTGACAGCGAAGTGCGGCGCAGGGCTCTGAGGCTCGCGGGTGCGCGACGGCGTCGGGATGTGATAGTGCAGGTTGCTGCTTGCCTGGAAGCGCGTGACGCGCGGGAACGGCTAGAAGCTGCTGTAGCGGCCTGTTTGCTCGGGCAGGTCCGGCTGGCCCAACCTGTGCTTGACCAGATGCTCACCGATCATCCGGAGCTTGCGGCCGCAGCGATGGAAGTCCGGCTGCTTGCCACGCCGCCGATCGAGGCCCGATCGTGGTGGCACGAATGCGTCTCCTATGCCGCAGCGAGGGAAGTGGCCGTGGCCTCCAGTGGGCTGCTGGGCGACATGGGGATCATGCCTTGGCTGATCGAGACGATGCGCTCGCCAGATCTTGCCTATGCGGCTGGGCTCGCGTTGCGCGACCTGGTCGAGATCGACTTCAACGACACTGACGTTTTCGTCACGGATCCGGCCAAACTCGGGCCGGAATTCGACACTGTCGAAGCGACGCCGCTACCTTCCGCGTCGCGGGCGGCAGCATGGTGGGAGGAGGGAAGAGGCCCGTCCAGGTTCGACCGATTCCACTCGATGCGGCGCCTGAAACTCGACGCTATGAGAGCTGCGCTTGCGAACGCCGAGATGGCGCTGACCAACTGGCACCAATCGCGCCCGATCCCGGCGTGGATGTAAGGACCGCAAGGTCCGCCCTGGGCAATCAAGGAGAGAGCGTGACGCGGATCTCCGCCGGGAGTTGCGCGCAAACGGACGGGAGCGAGAGAGACTTGCCATGCGACAGTGAAGCGCTGTGGCTAGGCTTTGACGACTGCGCTGACAAGCGCCGCGGCTCGCATGCCGGCTTCGGATGTGGCCTCGCACATGGCGACACGGCCGGGGGCGTAGGCCTTGGCGAAACTATCGGCGGCAATGAGCAATGTGAGCGCGCCGGCCGCGGCGCCGATGTCCCCAACCGTCATCGCCGGATAGGCCATTGGTAGCATTTCGCGTCGCGTGCGGTAGAAGCGCGGACGACCTATCAATCCCTCCCAAGCGCTATAGCGCTCGCCATTGTCGTTGCTGACGATGAATGCAATGTCGGCCTCCGTCGGCCCTTTGCCTTCCATAGCGGCGCGGCAGGCTGCCACCAAGGCCCTACCCTGGCTGTAATTTTCTGACAGCACCGAGTTCTCCTCAAGCGCTGCCCCAGCGCCGTGAATGGCGCATTGGGCCGCCAAATCGCGACCAGGCGTGCGGCGCAGGCAGATAACGGCTGCGCCTTCACCCGGCACGAGACCCTGCGCATTGTCCTCGCTCTTCAACCGGCCAGCGGCCGTCAGCCGGGCGATATCCTTGTCGTTGACGAGGCTGTCGACGCCGCCCAGCAGAACCTGCTCGACGCCCGGCGATGCGAGGAGCTGCCCCGCATGATCCAGCAATCCGAGGCAGGCCGCGGCGCCGCCGTCGACTATGCGCGAAGTAGGATGGAAGCTTTTGCCCAAACTGCGTTCCAGACCTGCGAGGAACCCACTGGCCGGCACCTCCCAAAAGGCCGGATGTTCCCGGAATTTCTCAGGTGTCACGAGCAGCAGGGCGCTAGCACTGGCGGCTGCGGCGCCCTTTTGCAGCGCCTCCCCGACCGCACGCGCGGCCATGCTGGTTAACCAGGCGTTCTCCGTGAGACGAAGGGAGTAATGCGAGGGTATGCGCGAAACGGTTTGATCTTCCCCGAACGGCTCCGCGAGCGTGCGCCGCTGGAACGCCGAAAGACTGGCCCGGATGGCGGCCAGTGTCTGGCGCATATTGAGACCGGCGGGCGTTACCGCGCCACCGCCTGTGACGTAGATCGGGGCCTTTAGGCCAGCCACGTCGCCCTCCGCGCAGTCAGTCCGCCATCGCCGCGTGGACCGACATAGAGCTTGCGCTTTCGCCGCGCGAGCAGAAACGCGGGTGTAACATGGCCGAAAATGATCTCCCTGAGCGCCGGCGTGTTCCGCCTGGTGACCATTGCCAAGCGCGACTTCAGCGTGACGCGACGCAGATCCGGCTCGATGACGACCGTGTCTACCTGGAAGACACGATCCTCCGCTCGGTCGTCGAAAAGGAGGCGGATCGGCGCCACGACACGCGGCAGGCGAAAGTTCCAGCGACCATTGGGCGTCATGCCGATGACGCTGACGTCTTCGCCGTCGTTCAGCCGCGGCAATTGCTGATCGGCTGGCGCACACAAATTGTAGCGTGGATCGAAATCCGTCGGCGGCAGCGGCCACTGATTGTCGATCCAAGCCTGGTCGTATGTCCCCGCCAGCGCCAGCCTTGGATGCCAGCCGCGGCCGATCACCCCGAACGCAGCTGGCTTTGGACGATCGGATGCGCTGAGGAACGGCTCACTGACATAAGTTATATTGGGCGCATGCGTCTTCACTGTTTTGTCCGCGGAGCGGGCATGGTTGAAGCCGACGCCCAGCGGATTGCGTGGATCGGTCCTGCCCTTGTCGTCGGTTCCGCCGAACGCCCGTTCGTAGACGACGGGCATCCTGGTGAACGGATATGGCTGGCTATAGGCGCCCGTATCGTAAAGGCGATCGCCGGTCACGTTAAGCACCTTGCGGATGCCAGCGACCTTCAACCCGACTTGCATCTCGTGGACAGGTCTGTCGCGCGGCGCGTGTGCTTGACCGTTCAAGACAATATCGACCCCCGGCTTAATCCATGCGATCTCACCTTCATAGCGGACCGACGAGCAAGCAGGGTTGCCGAACGCTATGTCGCCGAAGCTTACGGGCAGTTGCTCGACAGCCGGCTGAAATTGGGTGGCCCCTTGCGCGACATCGAAGCTGGCTGAGAAAACGGCCAGGAAAATCTCGTTCCCGTCGGCATTTGCTTGCACGAAGGTGCCGGCAAGGAAGGGCGTGCGATTCTCGACCCAGACCGCAAACATGTGGTCAGCACCAGTTGCCGTTTTCGTCCTGGCCAATCGGCCAATACGGCATGCAGGCGACCAGCTTGACCAGTTCCTTCTCGTCCGCGTCGATAAGCCATTGCAGCAGGAAGATTTCGGCCGCCACACCGGCCTCCTCGCCTGCAGCGTCGTTGGCCGCAATGCATTTCAACCAGTAGCGGCGTATGACCCACACCACATTGGGACTGGACGCAGCTCCGGCTACTCGGTCATCGAAGGCTTTCTCCAGAGCCTTATCGCGCCCGCCTTGACGCTCTTCTTCTGTGGAAATTATATCTGCCCACCACTCGGCCGCGACGTCGTAGGCTTCCCACAGCTCCGCCACATACTCCACGAACAATGTTCTGTGCGCCGGGCTGGCCTCGCCGTGACTGTGGACGGCACGGACGTCCGACTGCGGCGCCACGTCAAGTGGCTGCGCGAGCAGGCGCCTGATGCCGAGTTCGGAACTGTAGCGCGTGATGAGAGCCATTACTCGACCTCGTCATGGAGATTCATCGCCATCGGCACGAAACACAAACCATCGGTGATAGGCTGGAGCTCCGGCGCGAAGTGCCGGACGTTTATGATCAGGATTTCGATAGGCCACTCGAAATTCTGGCTCTTGCCACCGCTGTCGATGCCCCACTTCTCCTCCGGCTCGTCGCCCTCGGCGCGTTGCGCATTGTTCCAGGCAACAATCTCGAGATAATGCTTGCGAAAGATCGCCATGATCCGCGGGTGCCCCGCTATTCCTGTCGGCCAGCGCTTCCAGACAGCCTGCCCTTCCTTGGCAATCAGGTCATCCCACCAATCCTCCAGCTGGGGCTGGATAGCGAGCAAATCGGCGATATAGCTGTCTCTGATTTCCTCTATGCTGCGCATTCGGCGTCATCCAATCTTCACCGGGACGTCGTCAACGAAGTTCTTTGCATAACTCGCTGCCGGGGAGCCTTGCGACGTTGAGCACCTGCCACAATGGGGCTTGACCGATTGTGGCGTCGAAAAATGAGCCAGGAATGCGTCCGGTGATTTCTGCATGTTACATCCGCCCATCTCCCACGCAACGCATAGAGGCGGTTGATGATCATGGACCATCTCCTGTTTCATTTCGCCCGACGGTGGCGTTGAAACCAGCTTCGAATAGCGGCCCCGTCTGGTTTTTTTGCATTGCCAGCAGGCTTTGCCATTCACCTTGGCGGCCTGGTTGTCCGTACGTGCGGGACGGTGTGCTACACGGTCATATTTTTGCGCACACTTCGTGGTCTTCTGATCCTTGGTCAACGTAGCCAGGAACTTGTTGAAGGCGGCTGGGTTGATGCAGTTGGGCGGCGGGTCGCTCGCAGTATTCTGGTCCATGGTATCGCCATGGCGGTCGACGCCCTTGCCTTCCGCCTTGACCGTGAATGACCAAAGCTTGAAGACGCCTTTTCCCTTTATCTTGTGGGTAATGACGCCTGCACCGAGGCCTTGTGTGGCCGGTTCGTTACCGGTGCTGGTTGAGATTTCCGATGCATTTTCGATTGCCGTCGGCTCGCCGTCGATCTTGACGCTCTTGGTGCCCTTGGTGAGGTCCGATGACGACAACATGTTGACGTAAGGAACCGGAACAGGACCCGCCGGCGGGGAGGGCGGCGAGAGGCACACGTCACCCGGGGCGATGCCCTGGCCGTTACTGCCCTTGTGAAAGAAGCCCATTTTCTCGGCATAGACGCTCAGAGCCATTGTCAGAACTCCTGAGGTACGGCGCGCGCCCAACGCATGGCCGGCAGGGCGTTGTCGGCAAGGTCGTGAATGTCAGCGAAGGCAAGTTCACGCACCTCCCAGTCGTCCGTCCAGAACACTATGCGGTCGACCGTGCAAAATTGCCTTGGCGGCTCCAGCGTCTTCAAGCGCGCAATGATATGTTGCTGGTCCCACAGTTCGTTGACCGTCAACCTGGCGATGTTGGCCATACCCTCGAACCAGGGGTCGGCTGTGTCCGGCATCGCACCGACACCCACAACGGCGAACGGATAGCGGCGACCGACCTTGTCCCGGCTCATGCGCCAGGCTCCGGCGCATGGTTGTTCGCCAAAGATTGCTCCCTGGACGACGAACCGCCAGGTCCGATCGTCAACCTCCTCGTGCTCATCGGGTCGCGCGCGCAATTCCATAGACATCCATCGGTCCCAGCGGTCGATGAATAGCCGCGGCAGGTTCCAGGCGACGAAATCTCCTGTCGCCGGGATTTTGCCAAAAAAGCCGATGATCAGATCTGCGGCGGACATGTGAACTTCTTGAACATTTCGAGTGTGTATGGGTTCTCGACGCTGGCCGCCTTGAGCTCGAAGTCAGCCCACATCCCCTTGGTCCCGAGCCGCAGGCTGTAAAGGTCCGTGAGCTTGGTCGCGGCGAAGTGGCCGCCGCGCAGCATTCTAAGCCAGGCCCAGCTGCCGGTTTCGTTGAGCATCACCTCGGGCGAGCCGTCGACCGGCTGGAAGGCGAGCGAGATCACCCCGGTACCATCCTTGCCGGGCCAGGTCATGGGCTGCGGCCTGGTGGCATTGTTGTAATAGACGAGGTTCTGGCCATCGAGGTTAAGCGAGACCCGCGCCGCGCCGGGTGCGAGGTCCTTGGGTTCCAGGGTGAAATTCATCACCGGGCCGGTGCCGCCTGGAAACAGGTCGTCGCGGATATGCCTGGCCTGCTCGAAGGCTGCGAGCGCCGCCGGGTCGAGGCCGAAATCGGCCCTCCATTTCCACGGCTCGCTGGCGGTGTCGACATAGTTGATCAGATGGTCGTTGATGAAAGCATCGATCAGGCCGGTCGGCCCGAAAAGGCGCTGAAAATCGCGCACATTAACGTCGACCGCGCTGTCGGCGCTGAATGGATAGCGGTTGTTGAGCGCCGCCTGGCAGAAGGGGAGTATGTCGGCCCGCCAGATGGCATTGAGCTCGTTGGCTACAGCCTTCTGGGACAGGCCACTGGTGTCGCCGGCAATACCGCCCAGCCACTCGTTGACCGGCGAGGGCAGGATCTGTGCTTGTCTCGCAACCGCGCCTGTCAGTTCGGCAAGGCCGCCCTGCTTTTTGATTGCATCCTGCGGGTTCGGATTGGCGGTGACCGTCTGCAGAACGTTCGACAGTGCCGTCAGCGCCACGATCGCCGCGTCGAGCGCCGGCGGCTGGCCGTCGACCTGGGCAATGGTGCCTTTGAGCGACTTGAAATGGTCGGCCACCAGGCTGCCGGTCATGTCCACCTGGTTGGCGGAGCCGGCGCGCGGCAGGAGCTTGGCGCCTGAGGTCACCACCTTGCCGAGCTTACCGAGCTTGCTCAGCAGCTTCGAACCGGTCTTGGCGGCAGCGCCGCTTTGGCCCTCGGCCGGCGCATCGTCCGAGCGGGTGAGGTCGGTCTCCTGGACCACTGCCGTCAACAGGCGCTTGAGCGCGGAGTCGGCGCTTGACAGATCCTTGAGATTCTCACTGGCAATGTTGAGATCGGTAAGCGGCGAAAGCCGCATATCGCGCAGGAAAGAGTCCCACTGCGCGATATAATCGTCATAGTAGAGCTTCAGGATGTCCTGGGAGAGGGCCGAGACCGACGTTTCCGAATTTTCCGCGCAGCCGCCCGCAAACACCGCGCGGTCCAAGGCCGCCTGGGCGGCGACGTCCTCGACCCGGTCGAGGACCGCATCATGGAAGCCGGCATAGGTAAAGGGGCCTGGAACACCGACACGCAGTGTCTTGTCGGAGCGGCGCGCGAATACCTTGGCGCCGTTCGGCCCGGCGAAATTGGCCGGCACCCATTCCTTGACGGCTGCGACTTCCGGGTCGGCCAGGAGCTGCCTGTAGGCGCGCTCAGGCAGCGAGATCGTGCACACGGTCTTCAGCGCCTCCGCGACCAGTTGCTTGTCGGGGGCGATGTAGCTGTCATCTACTGCCATGCGGCCGATAGCGGCAAGCTGGTGCTCTTCGGCGTCGGCCGTGGGGAAGGGCGGAGCCGGCGCGAATTGCGGCAGGCTGTTCACCCACCAGTTCTGGACGAAATCGGTGTCCATCTGCGAGAGGCCGGTCATCATCCGGTAGGTCTTCAGCGCGCCAAGCATGAAATCCGGGTCGCGGATTTGCCGCCACATCGTAGCCTCGAGCAGGGCGACCATGTGCGGCTCGAGCACGTTGCGCAGCGCATGGTCGTACGTATCCGTCTGTGCGCGCACCAATTCCGCCGAAGCGGTCGGCCCGAGCAGGTTATGGACGGCGTCTGGCGAGGGCGTTCGAGCCGTCGCCACTGCGCCCATCGCCGTCAGCGCGCCATCCAAGCTCGGCTTCTCGACCGCAGCCGGCATGGCGGCCACCTCGGTGAGCGGCCCCTGCAGGGCTTCGAACTGTCCGGCCTGTTCGGCGATCGCATTGCGGTTGTCGAGGTAGGACCAGGTGAACAGGCCGCCAGCCAGCAGAGCCGCGAGCGCACAGGCGGCGGCAGCTCCGCGCCAGATCCAGGCGCGGCGACGCTGCGCCAGCGGATCGAACGTACCAAGGCCGGCCTCCTTGAAGATGACCTCGGTCAGAAGATTCCTGAGGAAGAAGCTGCGCCTCTCCGCGCGCGCCGCCGGCACGGCGCGGCGCGGGGGCAGGCCGAAGGAGGACGACAAGGCCGCTGTCAGCCGGTCGATGGGAGCGCCTTCCTGGGTCGCCGATGTGAGATAAAGGCCGCGCAACCAGGCGGCCTCCTCATAGCGGCTTTCGCCGAATATTGCCTCGATCAATGTCTTGATCGGCTCGCCGAGGCTCGCCAACTGCGCTGGAAAGCGGAAGATCTCGGCGCGCGAGGCGAGCTTGTCTTCGTCTTCCAGGCGTGGCACCAATCTCCGCTCCAGCTCGGTGGCGAGCCTGGATAGCTCCGCCTGAATCATGTCGGCGTTGACTTGGACCGCGAGCGGAAAAGTGGTTCCCCACACCTGCTCGCGCGCGCTTATCGACAAGCCTCCGAAGAAGGCTTCGAAGCCCTTGATCAGGTCTGCCTTGGTCAGCATCAGGTAGACGGGCAGGCGGATCTCCAGCCGATCGTTCAGTTCCGCCAGTCGGCGGCGGATCTTGCGGCCGTGCGCCTTGATCGCTTCCTCGCCCTCGGAGAGCGCGTCGATCGACAGCGCGACAATGACGCCGTTGAGCGCGCGGCGGCCGCGGTGCTTTTTCAGAAGATCAAGAAAGCCCAGCCATTCCGCTGCATCGACGTCCGGCTGGCTCTCCTGCTGGACGTAGCGGCCCGCAGTGTCGATCAGCACCGCATTTTCGGAGAAGAACCAGTCACAATTGCGCGTGCCGCCAACGCCTTGCAAGTCGTCGGTGAGGTCGATTGGAAAATTGAGGCCCGACTGGCGCAACGCCGTGGTCTTGCCGGTGGCCGGAGGTCCGACGATCACATACCAAGGCATCTCGCGCAGGAACTTGCGCCCGCCTAGCTTGCGCCGCTTGAGTTCGGCCATCACCTCGCCAAACCTGGCGCCGACGGCTGCAACGCTCTCCTCGCCAGGCGTGAGCTGTTTTTCGACTGCGGGAGCTGCGATCTCGGCGACGAACATTCGATTGGCGCGGATGGCGCGCCGTTGCGCGATGATCAGCCAGATCAGCCATAGGATGATCAGTCCGGCGATGACGGCGATGCGCACATTGTCGGATTCGAGTGGCGCGTAAGGACCAACCTTTACGATCGGGCCGAACACCCAGATCAGCAGCGAAAGCAGTGCAATGCCGATCAGGGTCCAAAGGAATCGCGAGGTGATGACCGCCCACAGGAAGCGCAGGATAAACATCTCAGAGCCTCTTCTCGACCAGAACCTCGACGCGCCGGTTGAGCGCGCGGCCCTCGCGTGTCGCGTTGTCGGCGACCGGATCGGTGTCGGCACGGCCTTCGGAATGGATGCGCGCCTGCGGCACGCCAGCTTGCACCAGGAGGTCCCCTATGGTCTGCGCGCGTGCCTCGGAGAGCCGCTGGTTGCTCGCCAGCGGATTGGATCGCTGCAGGCGCACATTGTCGGTATGGCCGATGATCGTGATGTTTCCGGTCAGTTCCTGATTAGCGAGGATCACCTTTGCGATCGAGGCGATCAGCGGCTCATAGCCTTGGGACAGTGTCGGCCGCGAGGACTGGAAGAGCTCGGGATTGGAGGACTGGATGATCAGCTTGGCCAGCGAGACGCTCTCGGTGCCGCTGAGCGCGCCCTTGAGGCCGGCCGGCGCTTCGGCCTTGAATGCGGGCAAAAGCGCGAAATCGACCGCCTGTGGCGGTTCAGGTTCGGGCGCATCCTCCTTGGGGGCGGCACGGATAACGTCGGCGCGAGAGGCCGGCGGCAGGGTGCGCACCAGTGCGGAGAGTTCAACCGCCTGGCTGCTCAAGCTCATCGAGAGACCGATATAGACTGCGGCGGCGATGGCAATTGCGGCAAGGGCCATCACCCAGATCGGGACGATGAAGCGCTGTGGCTCGTCGGAAGCTATCACGCCTTTCCAGTTCGGCGACAGCGGCGCGTTCTCGGCGTCCGCATTGCGCAGGAAGCGCGCGGCTGCCACACGCACGCCATTGAGCGAGCGGTCGCCGGCTCGGCCGGGCACCCGATACTTGCCGCGGAAGCCGAGCGCCAGGCAGTAATACTGAAGCTCCAGCAACTCGCGGTCGCGGTTGGGATGGCGCTCCAGCGCGTCCAGGCGGGTGAAAAACTGGGCGCCGGCATCGACGTCACCACGCAGCATGACCACGAGCGGCTGGCGCGGCCAGGCGCTGGCGCCGCCCCATGGCGTGTTAAGCGCGAGATCGTCGAGCAATGCCGCCACGGCCCAGGCCGCCTGATCGGCGCGCTCCAGCGAGGTGCCCGCTGCCATAACCGCGTCGCGCGCTTGAACCAACTCGTCGAGCAGGCGCGTGCGCATCGCTTCGGGGTTCTCCGGCGCCAGAGCGCTTTCGAGCTCCGGGGCGAATTCGAGCAGTGGCGCGAAGATATTGATGAGAGGGTTGGGATGAACACGCGCCCTTTTGACCGGTGCGCCTGGCGTCAGCGGCGCCAGCGGCCGTGGCGCAACGCCCGCTAGCCTGATGCGCGTGCGCTCGCGATCCTCCGACAAGCCGAAAGGATCATCCCGGCTCATCACCTGTTCACCGAATAGCAGTCGACCTGGGGCTCGCTTTCCAGGACACCGGAAACGCCAATAACAAATCCGGGCGCGTCGAGCAACGAGCTCCAATGCTCGCTCTTCTGGTCGAGCTCCAAGCACAGCCGGTCGCCATCATAGGGGATCTCGCGTGGCTGCGAATGGAGAGGTTTGAGCGGAATTCCCGGCAGGCGCGACTTCCAAAGCCCTTCGAACTGGTCGGCGGCACCAACTGTCGCCTGGTTGACGAAGATCTTGCGCAGCGCGTCTTCCGAAAGCTCCGATCCGACGCGGATGACGATTCGACTGGCGATCAAAAGCTTGGGGTTGTCGATGCGTACTTTCCAGACATTGGTCGCGTGCCGCATGACCGGCAGCGCGCGCGATTTCGGTTCGATGTAGCGCAGGCTCAGTATGAGCGAGCGCAAGGCGTCGGCCAGTGCCATATAGGCGGGACCGGGGGCCATGTGGTCGTAGGCGGGCAAGTCGCCGAGCCGCCGCGAACTCGAGCCGTAGGTTGCCATCTCGCCGGCGAGTCCGGCAAGTTCGAGATAGAGTTCGGCGGGATGAAAGACATCCTGCGCGAGCATATGGGCGAGGCGCGGGCGAGCGGCATTGGCCAGGTGCAGCATCAAGAGGTCTTCGACGCTGCGGCCGGCGCCGCCCATCACCATCTTGCCATGCGCTTCGCCGATCTGCTCGAGGCCGGTGACGACCTCCTGCAGCAATTGACTGTACCAGTGGACCGCGCCGGTGATCAGCGTCGGCGGCAGGAACGTCTCGTCGAGCGAGATGCCGCCGTCGGCGCGTACACCTTTTATATCGGCGATCGGCAAGGCGGTATAGCCGCCGACCGATTTGCCGGCCGCAAGCAGCGCCGCTTGCGGCCTTGCGATCTCGATCTCCTCGGGATCGCCGCCCCTTTGGACGGCGTCGCGCACCGATACGATCCTGCCGTGGTAACGTGCGCCCGTCGACGCCGCATGCGCCGGATCGAATCCCACGCCTCCGGGGGGCTCGAGTGGCAGTGCGACCAGCACCGGCCCGGCGCCCGTGTCTGGCGTGACCGACAGGGGATTGGGCGCATCCATCAGGTCCGGAATGGAAAAGGGCGTGCCGTCCGGAAAAATGCCCCGGGCCGACACGATCGAGAGCTGACCAGCGTCGAGCAGCGACTGGTCCAGGGTCAGTTGCTGGAATCCGAAAGTGTGGAGCTGGCCGGCCCGCAATGCGCCGCGCACCATGCCTTCGAAGAACCGATCCTGCTGTTGGAAGTGCTGGGTCCTGAGAAACAGACCCTCCGACCACAGCACCCTGTTTGCATCGCTCATGCCGCTACTTTCTGCACGCAACCCTATGCTGCCTTGCCGCTAGGCGGAAATGCCGCCCTTGCCGAGGCTGACGTTGACGGTGAATTTCGACCCTGGCGACACCGACTTGGTGGTGCGCCAGTTGCGTCCGCCTGGCTCGCGGATCAGCGCCACGAAGCCGAGCGCCGTCGCGTTCGGCTCGACCGTGATGGTCTTGGCCACCGTCTTGCCAGGCGCAACCGAGATCGCGTCGGAGCCGATGAGATCGGCACCGAGCGCAGAGCCCGCTTCGCCCTGCAGCGCGAAATAATCGGCCGAGTTGAACTTGCCGGTGCTGGCAAGCCGCATCACCAGCACCGTTACTGGCCGGTCGCCGCCGCCCGGCCCTGGATTCATGCCCGCACCGCCGGTCACGTTGACCGAGATGACCGATGGTTTCGGCGGGCCGCTCTGGCAAGCCGCAAGCAGCCCCGTAGCGCCGAGGGCAACAACGAATTCGCGTCTGTCGATCATGTTCTACTCCTCCTCATATGCGTCCCTGAAGTCTGCGCCGATCTCGCCCAGGAAACTCGATTCCGCGCTCTGGGCGATGTCGCGATGGCGTCTTTGATAGAGCTCCCACAGCTTGGCGTTGCGCCCGCCCGAGAGCAGATTGCCGATGGCGGAATTGGATTTCAGCTCTTCTTCGATGGCGGCAGGATCAAAGCGGTCGATCATGCGCCGAAGTGCTGCCTGAACGCCCCGCCAAGCGCGCACGTGATGCTGTGCAAGGTCCTTCACCGCGTCGCTGATCGCCGCCTCGCCGGAGAGAAAGCCCGGACTGCGTTCCGAGACGATGGTGAGGACGACATCCTCGACCGTCGGCAGGAACTTGAGTGGATTGACCTCGGAGGCGCCGACCACCGTCTGGGCGACGCGCGCGCTTCCCTTCTCCTCGGCGCGTTTGCGCAGCAGCTGCATCAGGCCATCCAGCATCAACCGGTATTCTCGCCCGAATTTTTCCATCTCGGCGATCGCATCGCGGCCGGGAACATCGGCCTCCTCGACGCCCATGCCGCGCAAGAACGCGGCACGAAGGGCGATATCGGTTGAGGCTGACTGCGCCGGGCGCGCCGGCTTCGGCGCTGGCGCAAGGCGACGCGACGCGGCTGCCTGGACCGGGATATCCCACGGATTGTCCGGCCGCGGCTTTTCAGCCTGATGCCGGGCACGTCCTGCCGTATCGCCGCCGTTGGTGACAGACGGCGTAGCGGGCGGCCCGAAGCTGAAGTCGTCATCGAAGCTGGCCGGCTTCGCCGGCTGCCAGGACGCATCGTTTCGCGAAGACATGTCCCCCAACCCAAACGGATCTGGCTTGCTCGCAGCAGGGCCATCACCGGCCTGCGGCGTCGCCACCGGATCGAGGCTGAACGGGTCATCGAAGGCAGGCGAACTGCGCTGGTTCGATGCGCGATCGTAAGCCCCAGTGACAGGCTGCTCGAACGGGTTCGGCAGATCCGCCGGGCGGGGCTTGCGCGGTTCTTCCTCGGTCTTGACGGAGAAGAAGTCGTCGCCGCCGATGCTGGCCGGCGTTGGTGCTGCCGGCGGCGGCCACGCCGGCTTGGGGTGGCTGGCGGCCGGGGCCTGGCCGACTACGGTCTGGCTCACCTTGGACTGTACCTCGACATGAAACACATAGTCGCCCATGCGCAGCCGCATGCCGTTCTGCAACCGCATCGACCTGCCAGTTCCGAGAGGGCTGTCGGCCTCGTCTACGAACAATCCGCTGCTTGACGTGTCGGTCACGAAATAGCCGTCGCGGTCGCCATTGATCTTGCAATGCGCGCGCGAGACGAACATGTCGGGGTCGTCGATCTGCCAGCCGGCATCGGCGCTGCGCCCGATCACCAACTCGCCCTCGTCCAGCCGGCTCTGCCGGACCACTTGCGAGCGAGGACCCTGTTCCAGCGTCAGCAGCAGGCTCATGCGGCAGCCTCCGGCATTTCGGGCCGCCAGCCGACGATGGTACGCAATCTCAGATCGTCGGCGTCGCCCATATTCGGGGGCCGTTCCAGCCAGGCCGTGCGGCCAAGCTGGACGGCCCCGACCCGGGCCGGCGGTACCGCATCACGCGCCAGCACGATGCGCAAATCGACATCGAGCGCCTCGCCGATCATGTCGCGTACCGCCTTCTTGAACAGGCCAAGACGCCGCTCGCCAGGCAGGAACGACTTGAAGTCGTCGAGGCTCAACGGACCGACGCGCAATTCGATCCTCTCCTGGCGGCTGAACACCCGCGGCCCGATCGTCGCGCCGCGTCCGAGTCCGGCATAGGCCTTGCCGAGACGCGTCTGCAATGCCGTCGGTATGGTGATCCAGGCGGCAACGAATTCCTTGATGCGCACCGGCACCTTGAAGGCGGTGGCGAGAAACAGGGTAAGCCGCTCCACGCCGTCGACCTGACTGGCCAGAGACCCCGCCTGGCGCAGTCGCACAGCGTCGAGTTCGGGATCCTGCGTGCCGGGCAGGCCGATGCCCGACATGGCCTCCAGCATGGCGCGAACGCGCCCACCGACGGAACGCTCGACCTGCACCGCCGGATGCGCGTCGGCCCAGGCGCGGTAGTAGAGCGCAATCATGCGATGCTGCAGGATGTTGACGAAGTCCACGAAGGTCGTGTCGCTGGTCTGCTCGGCATTGGCTCCGGTGAACCAGCGCTGCGAAAGCCGGTCGAGCACCCAGCGAGTCAGATGCAACGGCATCGGTCCTTCGGGTCCAAGCAGCCCCAGATTGGCGACGGTCACCCTTGCCGGGGTGTTCTCCCCTCCGTCCTGGAGCTTGACCACGTCGCGCGCCGAGAAGCTCAGACGCACATGCTGGCCCAGCCTCGCCGGCTCGCGGTCGGGCGTTCCGGAATGGCCGAACAACCCGCGGCGCTGCTCGAGGCGACGCAGCAACTCGAAAAAGTCGAAGTCCTCCGACAACATTGCGGCCGCGACCGTTGCGGGCTGCGCTAGATCAGGTAGCGATTGCCGGGCGTCATCGGCCATGGCACATCCTCCTGCTTCTGTAGCAACCGCGTACGGGTCCGCACAAATCCGTTTATCCCCGCATGGCGGGCGAACAGCCGCGAAAGCAGGGCCGAAAGCAGCAGGGCGCTTTGACCCGCCAGCACCGACTGATCGATATGCAGCGTTACCTCGGTGCCGCGTCCAAAACACATTGGCCCGTCGATCTGCAGTCTCTCGATCACCGGACGCGAATCGATGCGCACGATCGAATGCACGTTGCGGGCAAGGGCCGGATCCCCCCGATCCGCATAGAGGTCGAGCAAGGCATGCAGCGGATCGACACCGCGGCCCTCCTTGGCAAGGCTGAGGAAGTTCAAAGAGAGCTGTGCGACCAGCCGCCAAGCGAGATTGTCGGCGCGCGATTCGCCTTCGGCGCCGCCCGGTAGGGATGCCTGGATGGCCGGCTGCGGCGGCCGGACGGCGCCAAGCAGGCGCACCGCTTCGACCGGATCGGCCGTTTCCAGCGTCAACGTCGGCGTGTCGTCCAGGATCGGCAGGTCGCGGTTGGTGCAAAGCGCCACGATGCCGAGACGCCTGAGCATCCGGTTTGGCGTGTTTCCTGCCGGCCGCGAGACGGCGATAAACACGTCGTCGCCCGTATAGGATGTGCGCGTCAGGCCGTCGCGCCGCTCGTCCTCGGTGGCACGGCGCGGACGCCGCTCGGTCGAATAGACCCAGCCGCTGCCGCGGTTTTGCCCCAGGCTAAATAGTTCAGGAATCGCCGCCTCCCCGGTTTCGGCGTCGGCGTCCTCGACCTTGGTGACCCGGAAGATCTCGAAATCGCGCGCCCGCGTGCGATCGGCATGCAGCACCTGACGCGTTTTGCGCGGGTCGATCTCAATGTCGTTGCATTCGCGTTCGAAGAGATTGATGACCGGCGTCACGAAAAGCTCGAAATCGGCAGCTGTCACATCGGCGAGTTCGGGCACCGCACGCCGAAACAGGAAGATAATCTCGATCGCCGCCTCGCATGTGCGCACCACAGGCTGGAGACCAGCGACCCGTACATAATGGAAGCGCTCCGGGATCATGAAATATTCGCGCAGCAGCCGATAGCCCTCGAACGTCGCGCGGGTGCGTGGCATCAATGCTTCGTCGTCGCGAATGCCTATCATTTCGGGTTCGGGCAACGCTGATAGGGGATTGGCCTTGCCTTGCGCCCGCGCGCCGAGCGCCGAGCAGGCGCCGAAAATTGCGTCGAAAAGCACCGGCGCCTTGGCGCGGCCGGCGAAATAAAGGTCGAGACGGTCGAGCGCCAAGTCGCTGAGCTTGCCTTTTCCAGTCCGGGCGATCGTGACCCGAAACGCTGCCTCGGCGCGCACGTTGGCGATCGGCGCGATTGCGGCGGCGGCGAGCGCGCTACGGTCCTGAAAATAGCTGACCGAGGTGACGGCGATCGGCCACAGCGTCACCTCCTGGGCGGTGGTGAAGGTGGAGCGTGTCGAAAGCCCTGGATGCAGGGCAGAGACCAGTCGTGTGCCGCGCGCGATGGCGTGGCCTGTGAGCATCGACTGCACTTGCTGGCCGGGTTTCAGGACCGCCATCGCTGTCGCCGGTGCCGGCGCGACCAGATCGGGGTAAAGCACATCGAGCACGGCGCGCGAGAAGCGAGAGCGCTCCGCGTCGACCTTCAGACGGGTCCGCGCGGCCAGGAAGGCGACGCCGTCGAGCAGCCGTTCGACATAGGGGTCGGGGCACGGGACCGTGTCGAGGGAAAGATTGCGCGCGACCGCCGGATGCATGTCTGCGAATTCCGCGGCCAGAGCGCGGATATGGGTCAGTTCCTCTTCGTAATACGCCACAAAGACCCGATCCATCTCAGGCCTCCCTGAATTCGGTTCGTGCTAGCCCGTTGTCCAGATTGATTGTGGTGCGCAGCCGCATACGCTCCGGTGTGGGGGCCATGATCAGCACCGCGTCGATCTCGATCTTGAGGCCGATGTTTTTGTCGCCCAGCGTGACGTTGACGATCGTAGCACTCTCCTTCAGGCGCGGCTCGAAGGTGGCCAGCACCGCGCGGATCTCTCGTGCCAGGGAATCGCGGTCGAAATCCCGCGATGAACGGCCGGAAAAGGACGGCACCCCGAAATTGACGACGCTGCGGCGCACCTCTGGAAAGTCAGCGAGCGAGGGCAGTTCGTCCAGGGGCTGTTCGTGTTCCGCGTCGGAGAGCATCGGTACGGATTCAAAGCGCTCGGTGTTGAACAGCGCCTCGATGTCGCGGCGCACGGCCTCTCTCAACACGCGTGCCGAAACGACCACGCCGCGGCCTTCGAGCTCGGCGCGATGCTCGCCCTGGAAGACCAGTCGGTGCAGGCGCCGTTTGTGCTCGGAAGTGAGTTCGGCGTCGGTGTCGATGGCGCGTGCGCTGCCGGCAAGGAGAGCCTCGACGCGCTCGGCGCCGAGTTCTTCCTCCAAGAGACGGCGCAGCCCCTCGATCTCCGACGTCAGCCCAGGCAAGTCGTTGACGAGGCGATCCCACAGGGATGGCTGAACCGCCTCGCGCCTTGCCCGCGAACTGCCGCCAGGCTGCGCTCTCGCGCCAGGCCGCCTGGTCTCACTTGCCGACATAGACGTCCATTTCGATCTCGTCGTCCTTGTCGTAGACGAACTTGATCTTCTTGTAGGCGAAGCTGACTTCTTCCTCGATCAGGTCAGCCTCGTCGGGAGCTTGGCGCATGTCGTATTCCATGATCGAGGCGTCGGTGAGCGTCACGACCAGATAGTCGCTGGTCTCGCCGTCAATGGTGCGGCGTGCCGAAAACACCACCTCGTCGAGCGCCTTGTTCTCGAACAACGCCTTCTTCAGGTAAGGCGAGGACTTGTCGTAATGCTTGGAGAATTTGATCATTCCCATCGAGACACGGCCGCGCCGCGAAAGCGAATTCGGATCATAGGGCGCCATCATCTTGTAATCGACGCCATGCACTTCGATCTCGTCTTCATGGCCGTCGCGTTTGCTGGGGCCCTTAATGTCGGGGACTTTCAAAAAACCATCAATCTTCATTGAAGGAGCATCGCTTCTGTCTGTGGTCGGCATTGTCTTTCTCCACCGCTTTCAAATTAACAGGATGATGACTTCGCTGCGCTTCAGCCCTTCACGGACGGCAGTTCCGACACCAACCGCAGCGAGGCGTTGATGCCCTCCAACTGGTAATGCGGACGCAGATAAAAACGGGCGTTGTAGTAACCGGGTCTGCCTTCGACGCTGTCGACCTGGACCTCGGCCGCGGCAAGCGGCCGCTTGGCTCGCGCCTTGTCGTCGGCAAAGGCCGGATTGGCCAGCACGTAGCGGTTGATCCATTCGGTCAACCATGTCTCCATGTCAGTGCGTTCCTTGAATGAGCCGATCTTGTCGCGCGCGATCGCCTTGAGGTAGTGCGCGAAGCGCGAGACCGGGAAGAGGTAGGGCAGGTTGGCGCTCAGCCTTTCGTTCGACTGGGCGTCGGGGTCGACCAGACGCCCGGCACGCGTCTCGTCGTCTTGAAGCGAGTGCGCCCCGATGAAGGCTGCGAGATCGGTGTTCTTGCGGTGCAGGATCGGCATCAGACCGAGCTTGGCCAGTTCCGCCTCACGCCGGTCGTCGATGGCGACCTCGGTCGGGCATTTCATCGCGATCGAACCGTCGTCCGTCGGGAAAGCGTGCACCGGCAGATTAAGCACCGTGCCGCCATTCTCGACGCCGCGGATCTGCGTTCCCCAACCATAGAGCTTGTGGCTGCGGTTGATGTTCACGCCCATTGGGAAAGCGGCGTTCATCCAGACATATTTGTTGTGGTCGCCGCTCACCTCTTCCTCGAAGGTAAAGCCCTTCACCGGAACGGTCTCCGAACCGTAGGGCAGGCGGGCCAATACGCGCGGCATGGTGAGGCCGATATAACGGGCGTCCTCGCTCTCGCGCAGCGACTGCCACGAGGCATAGGCCGGGTTGTTCACAATCATCTGCAGGTCTTGCGGGTTCGGCAGTTCCTGCCAGCTGTCCATGCGGAACAGCCGCGGCGAGGCGGCCGCGATGAAGGGCGTGTGCGCCGAGGCACAGACACCCGAGATGTTGCGCAGCAGGCCAACATCGCGCGGGTGGTTGGAGAACTCGTAGGCACCGATGATGCAGCCGATCGGCTCGCCGCCGAGCATCGAATACTCGTCGGTGTAGACTTTCTTGAAGATTGGGCTCTGGTCCCACATCTGCCCTTCATAGTCTTCCAGCGTGTCGGCCAACTGCTCCTTGGAGATGTTCATCACCCGGATCTTCAGCTTGGTATCGGTCTCGGTGTTGTTGATGAGGTACCAGAGGCCTCGCCAGGTGCCTTCCATCTCCCGCACTTCGGGGGCATGCAGGATCTCGTTGACCTGCGTCGTCAGCATCTTGTCGATGCCCGCGATCAGCGACTTGATCGATTTGATCGCGTTGGACGAGATGGTCGTCGTGTCGGATCGGGACTGAGCGGCCAGCGCCAGGTTGCGCACCAGTTGCTGCAGCTTTTCGGTGTCGTCTTTCCTGACCTTGAAATCCTTTTCAAGCAGCCCGCTGAATTCACCCAGATCGATGGCTTCCGCCTCGGCGGTTGCGACTGCGGTCTTTTGCTGTTCAGCCATGACTTACTCCTCGCCCTTGCCGTCGGACATCGCCTGGCTGGCGATCTTGCTCAGCAGAGGCTCGTTGTTGAGAAGCTGCGCAATGCGCTTTTCAGCATCGACGCGGCCATCCATGAAGCCCAGCAGTTCCTCGAGTTGCCGGCGCATCTTCAGGATCTCAGCCAGTTGCGGTACCTGCTCGGCGATCTTGTCGGGCGCGAAATCACCCATTTTGGAGAAGGTGAGATCGATTGCCATTTCCTCGTCCCGCTCGGCACCTTCCGCTTGCGGCAACGTGTTCTTAACGCGCGCCTTGACGCGCGGTCCCATCGCTTCCATGAATTTGGGAAAGCGGTTGGCGTCGGTTTCGACGAAATTGCGGTCCAGAACCGACTTTGAGGCTTCCTTCGTCTGCGAGGCCCCGGAAAGGTCGGCAATGACAGCCATGACGAACGGCAACTCGATCGTCGTGGGGCTGCCGTAGGTTTCGACGTCATAGGCGATCTGCACGCGCGGGGCGCGGTTTCTCTCGATAACCTTCGCTTTGCTCTCTGCTGGCATGATTGTTACCTTTCATCCTTCTGGACCGGCTTCTTGGGATCGGGAACACCGGCAAGCAGCCGGAATTCCTTCAGCCCCGACGGGGCGAGATCTTCCATCAGTTCCACGAAATCCATATGCACCATCCTGCGCACGCGCCGGGCGAGATGCGGGATCGGGCTCGACGGTTCGGTGCGGTCGTAGAATGCGACCACGAGATCGAGGCATTGGACGACTTCATCGCGCGAAGCGATGAGCTCAGGCAGGCCGATGCTGGTTTCCGCAGAGCTTGCCGTACTTGCCATCGTCTCGGCTCCATGACCGTTTCGGGTGGGCGTCGGTGCCAGTTTAGGCGGCCCCGCGGCAGGCTTTGCGGCACCGTTGGTCGCGCTGGCGCTGGTATTCCACTCGAGCGTCGTCAGCAGGCGCTGCAGGAACTTCTTCAATTCCGGAACGGCTGCACCGTTGCCGTCGATCCGGTTATTGAGAGCGGTATCCACCGCCTCGAGGGCCGAAATGGCGGCGCGCGCATCGCTCAAAAGCGTCATGATGGCCTCGGCGGACTGATCGGCAAGCGCGGCGCATCCCATGCGCACCCGGTTCAGCATCTGGTTGTGGGCCGAAGTCAGGGCCGCCCTCTCGGCCGCCCCCAGGCCGGAGGCCGCTTCCTGGAGCATGACGCGCTCATCGAGCGCGGCCTGTTCGAGGTCTCGCCCGGAAATCGGCCCGATCGCACGCGGTGAGAAGAACACGGTTTGTCTCAGGTTCGCCAGCAGGCCTTCTTGGCCATTCTGGAGGTCAAGCAGCGCATTGATGCGTCGCAGCGCCGCGTCGCGGGGCGTGGCGGCCGTGCGCAGAGCCGGGTGCATCGTATCCCAATATTGGTCGAACGTCCTTGCGATCAGGTTCAGCCCCTGGGCGAGTCCCGCGAGCCTCTCTTCATTGGCCAGCGCGCGCGTGACGATGACCAGAAGGCGCAAATCCCGGCCGCGCGATTGCAATTCCTCGGCTTTTTGCAGGACGGTCGCCCAGTCGACCGAAATGGTTGACTGCGAAGCATTGTTGCCACCCTCATGAACAACCTTGATCTGGGCTTCCGTCAGCCGCTCCAGCTCGTGAAAAGCCGGGTCGTTGCGCAAATCCGCTCCCGACGGGTTGTGCCCGTCCAGAGGATTCAGCCAGAGTGCGAGATCAATCACACCTACCCCCAGCAAGCGGCCCCGTGCCCCCCATGTGACGTAACGTTATCATCGGTCCCGTGCCACCACAATTGAGCACATGCTCGAAAACTCGCAGAAGCTGAATGCTCGGTTATCTTCAACGAAACCCATCGGGCAATCGGCTGACCGGGTATGCGCAATGGCACACGTTCGGACCGCAGTGCTGGTTCCTTGCCGGAGTTTGCTAGTCTTGTGTAACCACAAGGTGCCGCCCGAACAGGGCCAAAATGGCCCCGCTCGTCACATGGCTTTGTCAAGCAGCCGCTTCTGTGGCAGGGTAGGGTCAGCAGATTTCGGGGGCAGGTTCGAATGGAACAGCGCCGGTCGTCGCAGAGTTTCAAGCGCAAGGAACTCGTTGCGAAGCTCAATCCCACGGGGGTGCGCGCCTTCAAGGCCGCCGCCGACACGGCCAAGTTGCGCGGCAACCCTTATGTCGAACTGGTCCACTTCGTCCAGCAATTGGTGCTTTCCGAGCGCTCGGATGTGCAGATGATCGTCGCTGATGGCGGGCTGGATGTCAGCCGGCTGACGGCGGATATGACCCGTGCCGTCGACAAGCTGCCCTACGGCGCAACGTCGCTGGAGGAATTCTCCGATCATATCTTCCACGCCATTCAGGAAGGCTGGAACCTGGCCACACTGGAATTCGGTGTCGAGGAGGTGCGCAGCGGGCATATTCTTCTCGCCTGCCTGAAGACACCGGTGCTGGAAGGGCTGGTTTCGAAGATCAGCGCCGAATTCGACAAGCTCGAGGCCGACCGGGTCATTGCCCGTTTCGGCGATGTCGTTGATGGCTCGCTCGAAGCCGGCACACCGCCCGCCGAAGCTGCCACCGAAGCGTCGGTGAATCGCGGCTCGGGCCGCGATTCGGCACTCGCCAGATACGCCACCGACCTCACCCAGCGCGCCCGTGACGGCAAGATCGATCCGGTCGTCGGACGCGACGCGGATATTCGCCAGATCATCGACATCCTGATGCGGCGCCGGCAAAACAATCCGATCCTGACCGGCGAGGCGGGTGTCGGCAAGACGGCGGTCGTCGAGGGCTTTGCCTTGCGCATTGCCCAGGGCGACGTGCCGCCGGCGCTTCAGAACGTCAGCGTACGCATGCTCGATGTCGGGCTGATGCAGGCGGGCGCCAGCGTCAAGGGCGAGTTCGAGAAGCGGCTGAAGGCCGTCATCGACGAGGTCCAGCAGTCAGAGACCCCGGTCATCCTGTTCATTGACGAGGCCCACACGCTGATCGGCGCCGGTGGGGCGGCGGGAACCGGCGACGCGGCCAATCTCCTCAAACCCGCTCTGGCGCGCGGGGAGCTTCGCACCATCGCCGCCACGACCTGGGCCGAATACAAGCAGCACATCGAGAAGGACCCGGCGCTGACCCGCCGGTTCCAGGTCGTCAAGATCGATGAGCCTTCCGAAGCGATGGCCGTGCTGATGTTGCGCGGTGTCGCCGGCGTTCTCGAACAGCACCATCAGGTGCAGATCCTTGACGAGGCAATCGAGGCCTCGGTTTCCCTTTCGCACCGCTATATCCCGGCCAGGCAGCTGCCCGACAAGGCGGTCAGCCTGCTCGACACCGCCTGTGCGCGCGTTGCCATCTCGCAGCACGCGACGCCGGCCGAGGTCGAGGACATCCTGCGCCGCCGCCAGGCGCTCGAGGTCGAGAACGGCATTATCGGCCGCGAGTCGGCGATCGGCATCGACGTTACCGATAGACACGGGCGCGTAGAAGCCGGGTTGGCGGAGACCGAGACCGCGCTTGCGACAGCGCAAGCACGCTGGGACCGAGAGAAGGCGCTTGTGAGCGCGATTCTCGACCTGCGGGCCAAACTCAGGGGCGAGGGCATGCCCCTTGACGCGCAAGACAGCGGCGAAGCTGTCGACGCGCCAGCGGGCGAGGCGCCTAGGACACAGGCCGTTGCTACCCATGAGCCTGCTCCTGCGCCCGATTCCGCCGCTGATCTGGCGCGGCTTCGTGGCTTGATGGCAGAACTCGCCGCAGCGCAGGGCGAAACGCCGTTGATCTTGCCCTCGGTCGACCGCAATGCGGTGGCGGCGGTTGTCCAGGACTGGACCGGCATTCCGACCGGACGGATGCTATCCAGCCAGACCGAGAAGGCGCTCAAGCTCGCGGCCACCTTGTCCGAGCGCGTGGTTGGTCAGGACCATGCGATGGAGATGATCGCGCGGCGTGTGCAGACCAGCCGCGCCGGCCTTGGCGCACCGGAAAAGCCGGTCGGCGTGTTCCTGCTTTGCGGCCCCTCGGGCGTCGGCAAGACAGAGACAGCCCTGGCGCTGGCCGAGACGCTATATGGCGGAGAGCAGAACCTGATTTCGATCAACATGTCCGAGTTCCAGGAGGCGCACACGGTCTCGACGCTGAAGGGCGCGCCGCCCGGTTATGTCGGCTATGGAAAGGGCGGCATCCTCACCGAGGCCGTGCGGCGCAAGCCCTATTCGGTGATCCTGCTCGATGAGGTCGAGAAGGCGCATCCTGACGTGCATGAGATCTTCTTCCAGGTCTTTGACAAGGGCATGATGGACGACAGCGAGGGTCGCCGGATCGACTTCAAGAACACGCTGATCCTGCTGACCTCGAATGTCGGTTCCGAGGTCATTATGGAGCGCACGAGGAACGGCACCTTGCGCACCGGCATCGACGATCTGGACACCGCTTTGCGCGCTCCGCTGCTGAAAGTGTTTCCTGCCGCTTTCCTGGGCCGCGTCGTGACAATCCCTTACTACCCGCTTTCGGACGCGATGATCGAGGCGATCACCGCGCACCAGTTCGGCAAGATCGCGCGGCGTCTCAAAGCCAGCAACGAAGCCGAGTTGGTGATCGGCGAGGGCGTCATGGACATGGTCAAGGCGCGTTGCACCGAGATCGAATCCGGTGGCCGCATGATCGATGCCATTCTCACCAACACGCTGCTGCCGGAACTCAGCCGCGGCGTGCTCAATCGCACGCTTGAGGGCAAGAAGATGACAAAGGTCACCGTCAGCGCCTCGGCGCAGGGATTTACCTACTCTTTCGAATAAGCTGGCATTCGCGCAGCAGAGCCGTGGGGCCGGCGCCGACCGCCGTGCGGTCCGTCTTCGGCTAAACTGGCGATAACCGCCGCTGGCGACCGCGAGCACCAATCTCAAATCATGCCAGTTCGATGTGCCCGCCACCTCTGCGGCTTGGACTGTCGACTCGCATCCGGTTTGCAACAGCGTCTAATTGGTCGGCGGGCAACCCGGAAATCACGTCGCATGATATTCGTTCTCTGGATCGACGCTAGCCAGATGCGCTCACCCTTGCTGCTGGCCCGGCGCTCACTCTCGACCGGACGCGCTCGAACCGTGGCGGCCGTCCTCTCCCTCTGACGCTTGAGGGCGCCCGTCTCATCACGCCGTCCCGTGCGTGCGACACCGCAGACGACCAAACGGTTCGCGCGGGTTAATGAGCAGTGGAGGTGACGATCACGCAGCAGCGGCGAGATGCTGGCGCGAATGCGCGCGGCGCCAGGGTCCTTCGGATCGCGGTTACGGCACACGACTAGAAAGCGACCTTTAGTCCGAGCTTGGCGCCGATGGTAGAACTGTCGGACGACACCTTGCCACGAACTTCGCCGTTGACCGTCGTCAACTCAGAGACCTTGAGATTGAAACCGGCCGACAGCGCCGCGGAAAAATCCGCATCGTCAAAGGAGATCGTCCTCGTGTCGATTTCGGTCGTGTTCTTGTAACCGAAACGCTGCTGCAATTCGGCCCTTGCATAGGGGCTGAATATCATCCCGTTGCTTAGCTTGTAATCGCCGTAGATCCCAGGCTCGACCTTGAACGCGCCAAAGGAGAGCCGGCTCTTGCCGAACTGGTTGCCGCCGCTGTCGGTGAAGGGATCGCCGCGGAATGAAACCCCAAGCAGGCCGCCACGCAGGTCGAAACGGGTGCGTTCGCCCAAGGTGAAGATGTGGCCGACCGATCCCGTAACCGCATAGCCCTCGGTGTCATAGCTGCCAGTGGTGCCGAGCACGCCGTTGGCCACTTCGCTTCCGCCGAAGAAGCCGGAGGCGGAGACCAAGGCGTAGTTGTAGTCCTTGCGCAACAGCGCGTAGCCGCCGAACATGCCGGCCTTATTGGTGCCTTCTCCCAAGGCGTCAAAACCCCCGAGCCCGCCAAGCTTGACATCGGTCGAGGCGTAGCCGGCGAAAACACCGATGTTGAGACCATACTCGTTGTCGAACTGGAAATGCTTGGCGGCATTGAAATCAAGGCTGATCGCGGCCGAAAAATCATCGGCATCGAAGCTGGGACCCGGGCCATACATGCCGACGCCACTGATATTGTAGCCGTCATGCTCGGTATGAGCGAATTGACCGGAGGCAAAGACGCCGAAGCTGGACGAAACCGGCACCATTCCTGATCCGGATGCGGGCGAAAGGGGGAGGTCAGCATCGATCGCGTCGCGGTTTATGCCGTAGAGAGCATCGATTGCCACCGTGACAGCGCCGGCATTGGTGGCGCTGGTCGGCGCCGCCGCAATGCCGAAATTGGCCGGTGTGGCGCGCAGGAACAAGCCGCCATTCGGGCCAGCGACGATAGCATAGGTGAAAAGCGAACCCAGCGTGCCCGGAGTGCCTTGGATGTTGAAAATACCGGCGATCGGTCCGCTGGTCGAGACGATGATCGGGATATCGGTCGCCTGGGCAAATTGCGGCGTGCCCAGCAGGTTGACGATGATGGTGTTGACGCCGGTGGCCGAAAATGCGTTGGCGACGAGTTGATCCGACTGCAGCGTCTGTTGATTGATGTCGAGGCCGATGCTTGCGCCGTTGAGGGTGAGGCCGCCGAGCGTCAACACGTCATCGGCGGCACCGTCCGTCATGTTGATCAGTGAATTCGTCGCGATGATCGACCCTGGCATGGCGACGTTGCCGTTGATGAACAGCGTCGAGCCATTGCCGAGATTGAGTTGGTTGATGCCTTGCGTGCCACCGCTGAAACGGAGCGTGGAATGGTCGGCGGAGAAGCCATTGAACCCGGCAAAATTCTGGCTTTTGCCGCCGGCAGCAAGATCGGTATCGGTGACGGTCCCGTTGGCATTGGTTCCGCTGAAAAGGACGTGATCGCTCAGATTGAGCGGATCGACCGCGCCGGATCCGTTGATGATGAGCGTGTTGGGTCCAAGGCCGGTGATGTCACCGCTGATGGTGCCCCCGGAGAGCTGGACGTGGTCTGCGTCGATGCCACCCTTGATGGTGCCGCCGGACACCGACACCTGGTCGAATCCGGCACCGCCGCTGACATTGCCGTCGATGGTGCCGCCGGACACCGTGATCGTGTCGTTGCCGTCGTCCCCCGAAACGGTGGATCCGATCGTACCGCCGCTGATGACAATGACGTCGTCACCGGCGTCGCCGATGACCTTTCCCGCAAGCATTCCACCAGTAATCGTGATGCGGTCGTCGCCTGAGTCTCCAGTCACGGGGCTATGGACCGAGCCGCCGCTGATATCGAGCGTGTCATTGCCATCGCCACCGCTCAGACCAGCGTCGAGGACGCCACCGGTCATGGTGAAATGGTCGTCGCCGTCGCCAAGCCCGATGGCGGCTCCTCCTTCCGAATCACCGTAAACCATGGCACCATTCTTGATGCTGAGGGTGTCGGCGCCGCCATTTGTCAAAACAGATCCGGCGACAATGCCGCCGTCGCCATCGGCGGCGCTTGTATCGTTGCCTATGGTGATGGTGTCGATGCCATCCCCACCGATCACCGAGCCGTCGACTTCACCCGCGGTCAGCTTCAGCGAATTGCTGCCTTCGCCAAGGTAGATGCTCAGAATGCTGCCGCTGTGGATGACGACCGAGTCATCTCCCGCCCCAGTGTCGAGGTTGGCATCGATTTGCGGCGCAAAAAGCTCGCCGTTGAGAACCCCATCGGACAGGTCGAACCGATCGTTGCCGCCAAGGAGTTGGATTGTCCCCGCTCCCGGCTGCAACGAGGTCGTTACCTCGGAATTTATCGGGGGCAGGCCAGTTACGCTGGGTGGCGGCGTACTGTCGTTCAGCATGCCGCCGACGATGTTCACAACGTCGTCGCCATTGCCGTCATAGTCGTTGACGATGACAGTCGACGAGCTGTTGTCTTGCCCTTTGTAACCCTCGAACCCGGTCGTGAATACACCGTCGACGTCCTGGACAGTTCCGGTTGTGCTGCACGCAACAGTGACCGACGTCGTTTGGAATGTCGTTACGGCGGAGACGCCTGACCCGACTGTTGCCGAGGTGCCCTCCGCGGTGGCAGAGCATGCTGCCGCGCCAGACATTTGGAAGGTGGACGCTGCCGCTAACGCAAGCAACGGGACGCTCCCCAGTTGATAAACCCTGCGCGGCACTCTCATTCGACCTCACTTACGAGAAATCGATACCGTCACAACTCATGCCGTTAATAAGGTCATTGACTCATCTAACGGAGTCCAACGACTTCCTGACCGGAAGTGTACGCGGCGCGCTGCCCTATGGCAATGGAAAGGCGCTCGCCCTCAGGCCACTGTAACGCGCTATGTGGCGACAAGGTCACAATCGAAACTCGCATCGTACTGCCGACATTGCAGTAGATCATCGTTCAAGGAGAACTATATAGCTCTGAATAGGCTGCCGAAACGGTCAGATCGCCCGCATGAGCAACCTTGCGGTCAAAGCATGCCCATATTTCGCCGCCACACTGCTGCGCCCACCGGTGGCAGAACGAGAAATCGGTAGGCAAGTCTACATCGGGGGTCACGATCTTTGAAAACGGCGTTAGAAAGCTGTCGAACTGTGCGGTGTATTTGTTGTTTTTGTAGCGGGACCGGTTCACCGTTTCAGGCAGCTTCTCGATTATTTCGGTGACGCAGTCGCGGGAAACCAAAAAGACACCCGTGCCACACAGCGATACCCGGACGAAGCCTCTCATCTCCTGCCGAGGTTCGATGATGGTTCCGACGAACTCAAGGCTCCGTGCGAAGGCCTTTTCGAAGGGCAGTTTCGACAGCGAGTGAAGTTTGCGGAGATCGACCAAGCGCCGAGGGTACAAAGTGCCTACCACGGGCTTTTCAAGCGCTAGCATCGCGGCGATGAGATCAGGCGAAAAGCCCATGTCGCTGTCGATCATCAGGATGTGGCTGCAATCCGGTTTGTTGTAGTAGAAATTCGTCAGTAAATAGTTCCGGGAAAATGGGATATCCGTGTACTCGATTTCGGAGAGCGTGAAGGCGTAGCTGGACAGGCTCTTATGGGTCAGAGCCGCGAACAAGCTGCGGACGAACACGCTTTTGTAGGCTGCTCCATAAACCGGCAGCGCAAGGTTGATCTTGATCGGCATCTTGTCCTCCACAGTCCGGTGACTGACCCATACAAATCCCTTTCTCCTATCTTTGACACGATTCTTGATATAAAAATCTGCTTGCCTTTGAGGGTGCGGGTCCAGACGCCCGGGCAGCATTGCGTTGCGTCGTGGTGCGCTTTTTCGAAGGCTGCGAGATCAACATTGACGCAGGCCGGAACGAGCATGCTGACATGACCCATTGCCTCAGACCTCTGTTTCGCATCCCGCTCATTCTGCTTCTGGTGCTCCTTGGCTCGGCTGGAACTCGCGCCGCGGTCGAACAGAACCCGCCGCCGCAACCACGCAACCGGCTGGCGATCGTCATTGGCAATTCGAATTATCAAAGCCCCCGGCTTGAGCATCTCGCCAATGCGACAAACGATGCCATAAGGCTATCAGAGAGTTTGAAGCGGCTGAATTTCGAAGTCCTGACGGGAACCGATCTTTCGACCGAAGGCTTTGCCAAACTCCTGCAAGACGCTGATGCACGATCGCCCAGGGCCAGTGCCGTCTTGATCTTCTACGCCGGCCACGGCGTTCAATTGAATGGCGAAAACTACCTGCTCTCGGTCGACACGCCCGATCCTGACAACCTGGAAAAACTGACGGGCAGCGCCATCAAGCTTAATGATGTGATCGCACGGTTCGCGCGCCGCGATCGCCAAACATTCATATTCCTGGACGCGTGTCGCAACAACCCGCTCGGTTCCGGCGCCGGCGCGGGCAACGGTCTGGCGCAAGTTGAAGTCGGTGAAAACACATTCGTTGCCTTTGCCACTCAGCCTGGAAATGTTACAGCCGATGGCGGCGGCGAAAACAGCCCTTTCACCACTGCACTGCTGAAGAATGTCGAAATCCCTGGGCTCAGCATTTCGGACATGATGATCCGCGTGCGCAACGAGACTGAAGCGCTGACGGTCGGCCGTCAGGTGCCTTGGGATCAATCGAACCTGCGCGAACAGTTCTATTTCACGGAGCAACAGGTCCTCGATCCGCAACAGTTGAGCGCAAGCCTTTCACGCATCCTGGCAGACCCCACAGCAAAGAAGAGGTTGCAGGTCGAACTTGCCTCAAATGACCTGCAAACAGCCGTGGTCATCGTTGGACAGACGCTGCGGTCGGTTGAGATTCCGGCACCGTCTTCCAGTTTGGCGGAGCCGGTCGGCACTCAGGTCGCCAATCTGTCACCCACCGACAGGGTTGAAGACGCTCGCCAAAGTGTCGTCTCCGGTCTAGAAACCCTCATAGTCGGCGCATCGGCGGGCGTGGCGAACAAGGACAAGACGGCCGATCTTGCGCGCAACATTCAGACGGAACTTCGTCGCCTGGGCTGCTACCGGATGCAGATTGATGGGGATTGGGGCACGGGTTCCATTCGTGCTCTTACGGACTACTACAAGAACACAAAGCAGGTCGCAGCAACGTCCGAGCCGAGCGTCGGACTTCTCGGCGATCTCTTTCTGCGCTCAGGCAGAATCTGCAAGCAACCGGTCATCGTCAAGGCAAAGCCGGCTAAAATTGCGTCGGATGCGGCCCCTTCGCGAAACACCTCCGGCAGTATGAAAGCGAAGCGCTCGCAGGCCGCGCCGAGGCGGCCCGCCGCTCCCCCACCAGACATTTCCGGGGGCATCGGCATTGGTGGTGTATTCTAGCTGCGGCCTTTTTCTCACGGGCGGTTGGCGGTAGACTTGAAGTTTAGGTCAACGCCGGCGAAGTTCGCCGTCGAAATACCTGCCGAAGTGGATCCCAAAAGTTAGCTATGCTGCCAGGCTGGTGTTTTCTATCACGGCCGAGCAGCCCATCCTCCATAGGGGTTCCAAACTATGCGCTGGACCCTAGTCGGGAAAGGCACGTTTCCCATGGTAGTCTGTTTAGTCACCGACAGGGAGGATGGCGGCCACCCGTGGCGGCAAGAAGCCTATGGCGTTCTCTGGCTCGCAGAATTTGGATCGGGGGCAAACTCGGCGTCGCGCGCGCTGGGCCTGTGCGGCGCCTAACAGAAAAGCTTCTGTCAAGCGGGCCGTCAGGTCACCTGCTCGCGATTGGCGCGCCACCATTCGACAAGGCGGGTAAGGCCCTCGTCCAGATCGATGGTCGTCTTGAAGCCCAGCATCCTCTCTGCCTTGTCGGTGTCGGCCAGACGTCGCGAGACGGGGTTCACCTTGCGCTCGGGCCCGTATTCCGGCTGGAGGTTGGAGCCCGTCACGCGCAGGAGTGAGGCGGCCAGGTCGTTGAGGCTGGTCTCCACGCCGCTCGCGACGTTGAATACGTCATCTTCCACATCCGACAGCAGGGACAGGATGTTGGCTCGGGCGACGTCCTCGATGTAGACGAAATCCATGGTGGTGGATCCATCGCCGAGGATCAGTGGCGGCTGGCGGGCGTCGATGCGGTCCATCCAGCGTATCAAAACCTCGGTATACTTTCCGTGCAGGTCCATGCGGGGGCCGTAAACGTTAAAATAGCGCAGCGCGACGTAGGGCAGGCCGTACATGTCATTGAACGAGCGCAGCAGGCCCTCCAGCATGACCTTGCTGGCGCCGTACCAAGTGCGATTGTTGTAGGGGTGGTGGCTCTCTGCGGTCGGGAAGAGGTCGGCCAGTCCGTATACCGAGGCCGAGGAGGCTGCGCAGATCTTCTTCACGCCCTTTGCCTGGGCGGCCTCGATGACGTTGTAGCTGCCCTCGCACATGACGCCGAGCGCTTCGCGAGGCTCGGCGGCGCAGGCGATAACCCTCAGGGTTGCCATGTGGATGACGGCATCCATTCCGTCGGTGGCCTTGTGGACGGCCGCCGCGTCGCGAATGTCGCCTTCGACGAGTTCGACGCGCGGATCTTGAAGGGCGTCCTTGACATTTTGCAGGCTGCCGCGGACCAGATTGTCAAGGATAACGATCTTCTCGGGCGCGTGCTCCTTCAGCAGCAGGTCGATGGTCGTCGAGCCGATCAGACCGCAGCCGCCGGTCACGAGGATGCGAGAGCCTTCAAGTTTCATCGTATTTCCCTGTCATCGGTTTGGAGGCGACTTGGCAGGCCTGATTGCGGTCGAGCGGACACCCGCTCGTCAGACGCTTGCTTGCAATTCTTTGACCGCGGCCACGACCACGTCCTGCTGCTGCTCCGTAAACTCCGGGAACATGGGTAGCGACAGAACCTCGGCGGCGGCCTTTTCGGCATGCTGGAACTGGCCCTGCTTGTAGCCGAGGTCCGCGTAGGCGGGCAGCAGGTGCACCGGAATGGGATAGTGGATGCCCGACTGGATCCCCTGATCGTCCAGCGCCTGCTGCCAGCCCGTGCGGTTGGGCGTGCGGACGGCGTAGATGTGGTAGACGTGGCGGACATTCTCGCGCACGAAGGGGGTCGGTAGCCCGGTGCCGGCGAACATGGCGTCATAGCGGGCGGCCGTGGCGCGGCGCTGCTCGGTCCACCGTTCCAAATACTTGAGCTTCACGCGCAGGACGGCGCCCTGAAGGCCTTCCAGTCGGTAGTTATAGCCCTTGACTTCGTGGTGGTACTTCCGCTCGGCGCCCCAGTCGCGCAGCATGCGAACGGCGCGGTTGTAGTCCGCGTTGTCGGTCGTCAGCATCCCACCTTCGCCATAAGCGCCGAGGTTCTTGCCTGGGTAGAAGCTGAAAGCCGCCATATCGCCGATGGCGCCGACACGCTTGCCCTTGTATTCCGCGCCGTGCGCCTGGCAGGCGTCTTCCAGCACCATCAGGCCGTGCTTGCGTGCGATGACCATGATCGGGTCCATGTCGGCCGGCTGGCCGTAGAGGTGGATCGGGATGATCGCCTTGGTCGCTGGCGTGACCGCGGCCTCGATCTCGGCCGGGTCGATTGTGTAAGTCGAAGGATCGATATCGACGAACACGGGGATCGCACCTGTGTAGTAGATGGCCGCCACCGTCGCCACGAAGGTGAAGGGGGAGGTGATCACCTCGTCGCCCGGGCCAATCCCGGCGGCCAGCAGGCCCAGGTGTAAGGCGCTGGTGCCGGTGTTGACGCCGACGCCGAAGGCCGCTTGCGAGTAGGCGGCGAATTCCTTCTCGAATTCAGCGACGTCGGCGCCCAGGATGAACTGACAGTTCTCCAGGGTGTGCTGGATGGCGGCATCTACCTCACACTTGATCGAGGCGTACTGGGTTTTCAGATCGACGAACGGAATCATATTATGCAGCGTCTTTGCGTCGCAGGTGAACGGTTTCGCCACGCCCGCGCATGGAACTGGTGGCGGCTTCGATGATCTCGACCACGCGCAGGCCGAGCTTGCCATCGGCGGTCGGAACCTTCTTTTCGATGATGCAGTCGATCCACTCCTGGCCGGCGATGCGCAGGGCCTCGGTGGAGTCGAGCTTGGGCGCCCACATATCGCCCGTCCGGTAACCGACGCGCATCTCGTGGATCTTGGCGGGGTCGTCGGTGAAGGACACGCCCTTGTCGTAAACCTTGACCTTCTCGGAGGGCTCCAGATCGTCGTAGGTAATCATTTTGTTGGAGCCGCCGACCAGGATGTTGCGCACCTTCACCGGCGCCAGCCAACTCACGTTGATGTGCGCCATCATGCCTGAGTCATAAAACAGCGAGATGTAGGCCAGGTTTTCCGGGGTGCCGGGGAAATGGTTGATGCCGCTCGCCGAAACCGCGTTCGGATGCTCTTCGAACAGACGGTCGATGATCGCGAAGTCGTGGACCGCCAGGTCGGAGACGACGTTGACGTCCTTCTGGAAGAGGCCCAGGTTCACCCGAGTGGCATCGTAATAATAAATCTGGCCCAGGTCGCCAGCGGTGACGATCTCGCGCATCTTCCGCACTGCACCGGTATAGATGAAGGTGTGGTCGACAATCAGGGTCAATCCGCGTTTATCGGCCTCGTTGACCAGCATCCTGGCCTGTAGCGAGGTTTCGGTCATGGGCTTTTCGAGCCAGAGATGCTTGCCGGCCTTTAGCGCCGACATGCCCAGTTCGAAGTGGCTGTTTACCGGCGTCGCCACCGCGATGGCGTCGATCTCGGGATCACGGAACAAGGCCTGGACGTCCCTGGTGGTCTGGACACCCGGATAACGGCGCTCCACCAACTCGCGCTTCTTGGAATCCAGGTCGGCGACTATGCGGACCCGGGCATCGGGAAGCTCCATGAAGTTGCGCAAGAGGTTAGGCCCCCAATAGCCGTAACCGATGATACCGATATTGATCATTTGACCTACCCTTCACTCCACCCCGCCCGCCGGAGTCTTGGAGGCCCGTTGGAGCTTGTCGTCGGTGAAGGAGGCCGCCAATTGACCGTCCAATGCCGTGCCATCTCGACCTCTTCAACTCGTACTTTGAAGCGGCAAAGCCGTGCGGTCACCATGGCCGTTGGGTCATCAAGACCTAACCAGCATCATCCAGCCAGGCGAGGGCGGGCGCTGGAAGTACCTCAAACGATCTCTCCAAATCCCCCAAAGATCGCAATTCGGCGTACAGAAACCCTGCCGACAGGGAAGTCAGGCAGGCTTTGCGGTCCTTACGTCTCCGACCACGCGGGCTGGAACCCCGGTGGCGATGGCGAAGGCGGGGATGTCACGGGTGACGACAGCGCCGGCGCCGATCAGTGCTCGCTCTCCGATGGTCACGCCCGGGGTGATGGTGACGTTGGAGCCGATGGAGGCGCCCTTCTTGACCAGGGTCGGCTCGACCTTCCAGTCGGCTTCACTCTGGGCGCTCCCGTCCAGGTTGGTGGCTTGGGGAAGGCGATCGTTGGTGAACATCACCCCGTGCCCGATGAAGACCTCGTCCTCTATCGTCACGCCCTCGCAGATGAAGGTGTGCGAGGATATCTTGCAGCGCTCGCCGACGTAGGAATTCTTCTGAATCTCGACGAAAGCGCCGATGCGCGAGCCATTACCGACCTCGCAGCCGTATAGGTTCACCAGATTGGGGTGGTGGACGACGACCTCGCCCCGCAGCACCGCACTGTCCGAAATCGGCATCGCTTTCCCCCTGGAGCTGTGTGTCTCGTGCCATCGCCTGCAAATCGGACGCGAGCCTTGGCGCGACGAAAAACCGGATTGGCAGCATCGGTGACCATTTTTATGTAACCTGCCTTGTCGCTTGGCAAGCCTTGGCCAGTGGGTATAACAAGTTTTCGGGCAGGCTGCGACCTTGGGGTAAGGATGCCGGAGACGATGCGATCTGAAACCGTACCCTGCGAGCCAGAGGTGGCGCGTATGCGTCACAACTACGAAGACTTTCAAAGCCTTCGGCGTGAGGCTGAGCGCTGTCTGGAAGCTGACGACCTCAACTCCGCAGCGGCCTATGTAGAGGCGGCCGTCACGCTTGCACGCAAGCGGCACTGCGGCTTTTATCGATCGGAGCCGCTTGAGCACGTATTGATCGAGATCGCGCGACGGGCACTTGCCGCGAAGGCCGAAGCTGCGCGACCGGCGCGGACGCAGATCAGCCGCGTGCTGCATGTGGCCACCGTTCTGAACGAGGTCGGCGGCTTGACGCGGATGATGCGCCGCTGGATCGCCGCCGACGAGGCGCGCCATCACTCTCTGGCTCTGTTGCGCCATCCCGGCGAGCCGCCGCACTCGGTGCGCGAGGCCGTGGAGGCTCGTGGCGGACACATCCATATGATTAGCGCGACGCGCGGCGGATCGGTAGAATGGGCCCGCGCGCTCCGCAAGTTGTCGCTCGATTTCGACCTGGTCGTCCTGCACGTCAGCAACGAGGACCCGACACCGGGCATAGCCTTTGCCGACGAGCGCAACCGACCTCCCGTGGTGCTGGTCAACCATGCCGACCACGCCTTCTGGCTCGGGCTCTCCGTCTGTGACCTCGTCGCCAGTTCGCGCGTGTCGGGCGAGCGGCTGGTGCTGGAACGGCGCGGGATCCCGGCGGAGCGTCACGCCGTCCTGCCGATCCAGATTGATCCGCCGGTACGCAGGCACAGCCGGGCCCAGGCGCGGCAGAGGCTTGGCCTTCCGGCCGGCGGACCGCTTCTGGTGTCCGTGGCCCGCGGCGTGAAATACCGCACGATGGGCGGAGTTTCGTTCGCCGACATGCATGTCGAGGCGCTCCTGGCCCGCCCGGATGCGGGGTTGTTGGTCGTAGGGCCGGGGGAGCCGGCCGACTGGCAAGAGGCCATAGCGGCAACTGGCGGGCGGATCATGGGGCGGCCAGAGACGCCCGATCCGTCGCTCGCCTTCGAGGCGGCGGACATCTACCTTGACTCCTACCCCTTTGTATCGATTACCTCGATGCTGGAAGCCGGCGGGGTGGGCGCCCCCTGCGTGACGCTGTTTCCCTATCCGCCGGACGCGAACGTCATGAGCACCGATATGCCCGGGCTGGCGCCAACCATTGGCTTCGCCACCTCGATGGCGGACTACAACCGCATCCTGGCGGACTGGCTCGCTGATCCAGAGGCCCTGCGCCAGCGGGGCGAAGAGACGGCGTCCAACGTGAAGCGGCTGCATACCGCGCCCAATTGGCTCGAAAGCCTGGAGACGCTTTACGCGAAGGCCCTGGCCGTACCGCCAGTCACGCCGCTTCGGGAGCAGGGTGCGCCCGCGGAGGAGGAATTCTATGGCGGTTATCCCGACATCCTGCTCAATGGGGTGTTCGGCGAGTTCGACAGCGTCGAGGCGATCCTGAAACGGTCTGTGCGCCTGATGTCGCTGCCGGAACGGCTACGGGTATGGCGGCGCCTAGCGCGGACCAAGACCTTTGACGGACCCTGGGACGCGATCCGAAACCTGCTGCCGGAATGGCTGCCCCGGTTGGTGGCCGGCTAAGGAGCGGCAGTCAGTCGTGAGCCTTCAACAGCATGGTTTGCCGGCCGGCACCTCGTCGGCCCGCGTATGCGACGCCTGGACAAACCGTAGTTTACACTTTTGATTTAGCTGCCTGACCAAAATGTATCGAAGATACGCTTTTTGACTCTGGTCTGTGCAAGGTCTGCGTCTGCTACGCTCGGTGAGCAAAACAGTTTTCGAGCCTGTCAGAGCCTTGCTCTTTCCTCCTGATGAAGGGCGCCGTTCGACAAATTGGGTCTTTGGCGCCTCGCGTTCGCCAGAAGCCGCTATCGACATTGATAAACGAACAGAGGGCGAAGTGGGTATGCTTGGGCCAGCGCCGAGGTTTCTGAAGCGCGCTGTGCGCGCGTTCGGTGTCGAAAGGCGACATCTGGTCGGCCCACGCATGGTCATCGAACGTGAAGGTTTGTCCGTCCTAGGCCGACGCGTCCCCCGTTCAGGGGGCCGGATCCTGGCCTACCACTCGGTCGGTCAGCCGTTGATGGAACATAACGACGTGCCGCCGAAGCTGTTCCGTCGCCAGTTGGAGTGGGCCGCCGCGCAGGGCTACCGGTTCGTCCCAGCCTCGCAGATCGCGCGGACGGGGGGCGACCCAATGGATCTCGCCATCACTTTCGATGACGGGCTGCGCAGCGTGATGACCATGGCCGCGCCGATCCTGAAAGAACTCGCGATACCGTGGAGCCTCTTCGTGGTCACCGACTGGAGCGAAGGTGGCTCGCCCTGGACGACCAACGAGGTTTTGGGCTGGCGCGATCTGGAGCGCCTCGTCGCCGACGGCGCCGAAATCGGCAGTCACTCCGCGACCCATCCAGATTTTGGACAGCTGGACGGCTCCGCCGCGCGCGAGGAATTGGAGCGCTCGCGCGCTGTGATCGAGGCCAGGCTCGGCTTTGCGCCGACGTCGTTCGCAATCCCGCTCGGCCAGTCGGCCAACTGGACGGCGGTTGCCATGCGGGAGGCCAAGGCAGCCGGCTATGATCTGGTCTACGCCCAGGCCGAGGAGACGCGTTCGGCCGGTACCATCGCGCGGACCTTCATCACGCGCTTCGACAACATCCGTGTATTTTCGGCGGCTCTATCGGGCGTCTTCGATCGATGGGAGGAGTGGGGGTGAATAATGGGCGCATCGTTTCGGTAATCGTCCCTACCCGCGACCGTCCGCAGTTCCTGGACCCGGCATTGGCGAGCATCCGCGCGCTGGAAGGCCCGGACCTGAGGTTCGAGATTCTGGTTGGCGACAACGGCTCCAACCACGACGCCACGGCCGCGGTAACGAAGGCCCACGGCGCGCAGCACCTCGTCGTGTCGACTGCTGGAGCCGGCGCCGCGCGTAACGCGGCGATGCGGGCGGCCACGGGCGAGTTCCTGGCCTTCCTGGACGACGACGACGTCTGGACCGAGCAACATGTTCGGTCGCACTTGCAAATCTTTGACCGCCACCCGGAGGTCGAGGCGGTGTTCGGTCAGGTCGTGATGACCGATCCTGATCTGCGACCCATAGCGGCCCCGATCCCCCATGATATCCGCCCTGACGGCGACCATCTGAAGATGATGCTCGACGGCTATTTCCCGCAGATCGGCGCAACGATGGCGCGTATCGGGGTACGCGACGCCTACGGTTATTTTGACGAGACACTGCTGGCAGACCAGGACTGGGACTGGCAATTGCGAGTAACCGGTGGAGGGCATATGGAGCATGTGGCCGTGCCTTGCGTCTTGTTCCGACAGCGCCCGTCGGGATCTTACGATGCCTTGGTCCTGAGCCGGATCCCCTATACGCGCAAGGTATTCATGCGGCACGCCATGCCGGTCTGGCGCAAGTGGCGCTCGCCGAAAGAGTGGCTGCATTCGTACTTCGCCACGCTATTGGGATTCTACACCTATTTCGCCGATGCGGCGGTAGAGCGGGCGGCCAAGGGGGATGCCAAGGGTGTGCGATTCGCAGTGCGTCATGCGCTACTGGTATTTCCGTTCCGGGCGGCAAGGCAGCTCGTGACGCCGACGCCGTTGCGAGCGGCGTTCTTCTGGTCGATCGGCCTGGGAGCACGCCCACCGGCCGCCCAGGACGCGGCGTTGGACTGAAAGGGCATGGGATTTATGGACCGGATTGCCATGCAGGACGCCAACGACGCGCCAAAGACCAGCGCCGGTGCCCCGGTCATCAGCATCGTCATCGCTACGCACAACCGCAGCCACGACGTCCTGGAGAACGTCAGTGCCCTGCTGCCGCAGTGCGTGGGCCAGCCGGTGGAGGTCATCGTCATCGACAGCGCCTCGGCGCCGGCGCATGCCGAGGTGCTGGAGGACCTAAAGGGTCGCGAGGGAGTGAGCCTTATCCGGCTCGACACGCCAGGCGTTGCCCGGGCCCGCAACGCGGGCTTCGAGGCCGGTAGGGGCGAATGGATTGCGCTGCTGGACGACGACGCTGTGCCGCGCCTCGGCTGGGTAGAGGGCGCGATCACCTGCGCGGCGCGCTGTGATGCCGAGACCGCCATCCTGGCTGGGCGGGTGATCCCGCGCTGGCCCGACAACGCCGCCAGCCTTGAAATGCCGCCGAGCAAGCTCGGGCCGCGGGCGCGCTTGTTGTTGTCGGTGGTCGATGAGGACGGCTTCGTGGACACGACCGATCATCCCATCGGCGTCGGGGCCAACATGTTGTTCCGCCGCAGCGTGTTAGAAGCGCATGGCGGGTTCGACGTCACGACGGGTCGCGTCGGCTCGAACCTGGCAAGCGGGGAAGAGGCTCAGATGATGACGGACCTGATTGGAGCCGGCCATCGCTGCTGGTACTCGGACGCCTTTGTGGTAGACCACAAGGTCCATGCAGGCCGTCTTACGCGCGCATGGCTCACGGAGCGCGCTCGCAAGGAAGGCGAGGTGGAACTGAGGGGCTTGAAAACCCGGAGCCAAAGAATCGCGCGCGCGATCAAGATGCTCATCGCCACCCCGCCATTGGCCGTGCTCCAGATCCGCGACGGACCCGAACGCGAATATTATCTTCGCCTGAACCACAATCTTGGCCTGCTGCGAAAGCTGCTCGGGCCGGCAATCTGGGGGGCTCAGGCAGCCGCCGGCGCGGCTTTCCGCGTCGGCCGATGGGCCCAAGCCATGATTGGTCGTTCAAAGTAACGCCAGGAGGCGGTCGCCAGGCTTATGGTCAACACAAGCTCGATAGGAGCCGAGATCCAATCCGGCGCTTCGAACACGACGCCGAACTTCCGGGCCGCTGCCTCAACGGTGTAGAAATGAATGAACTCGTGGAAAACATAACAGCCATAGCTGATGCGCCCCAGGTTGCGCAGGGGCCAAGTCTCCAAAATGGCGACGAAACGGGTGCCCTGGTTCCCTGCGATCTGGAGGACCAGAAGCGCGGCTGTAGCCGAGACTGCCGGCGCATAGACGCGCCAGACGATCTCGTCCTTCAGGACAGTGAGGGGCACGACGAGAAGGATAAGCGCCGCGATGGCCTGGGCCGGCGTGGAAACCAGCCATGCCGGCACCCGCTTGTCGAGGTTTAGTCCTACCAGACCGCCCAGGGCGAGATAACCAAAGCCGGTCATGGGATTGAGGCCGATGACCTTGGCCGACACTCCAGCCCATTCGAGGCCCGCCTGGGTGAGGAGCCCCAGAACCACGAATGCAACGCAGATATGTCCAGCGGCCTTGCTGTGGGTGAACAGAAGCAAGGGTGCAAACACCAGATAGAATTGCTCTTCGATCGCCAGCGTCCAGAAGTGGTTGAAATGGCCCACCCAGTGGCCGGTCGTGAACACATAGATGTTCGTGGCGTAGAGCAGCATGGCCAGGCGCGCGCCGCCATCGAAGCCATCGAAATGGACGACCAGCGACGCGAGCAGGAAGAAGCCGATCATCGCGTAGTAGACGGGGAATATCCTGGCTGAACGCCGAAGGTAGAAGCGCCCCAGGCCTGCTAGCCTCGTCACCTCGCCCGCCTCGACCGCAACCCGCGACCGAGCCAGGATACGCGTGATCAAGAGGCCGCTGAGCGCGAAGAAGAGCATTACCCCGTCGCCCCCGAGGGATCCATATGTCCCTTGATGGAACTTGTGGCTTATGAATACGAAAATGAAGGCGATCGCGCGCAGGCCATCAAAACCCCTGATGCGGCGTTCGTCGTCGAGTCGCATCGGCCGGAGCTCCGCCAGCCTCTATCGCGTGGCCGCTTGCCGGCCCGGGGACAAGGCGGCGACCGCGCTGCTGGCCTCGGCGCCCTCGCGCGCGGTCAATCTGGCCCCCAGCCGCAGGAGCGGCCGTTCGAAGAAATGCCAGGAGAGCGTCGCCAGCGCGACAGTGATGCAAAGCTCCACGGCGAGTTGCACGACAGCCGGCCCGTCGATGTTCAGGTGCAGCCTATGGAACACCGCTTGGACCTCGTAGAAATGGACGAACTGGTGCAGGATGTAGAAGGCATAGCTCACCCGGCCGAGCGAGCGCAGAGGCCACAGGTTGAGGAAAGCCACGACTGGAGTGTGCTGGTTGCGGGCGATCTGGAACAGGAACAGGCCAGCAACCGTGCAGGTCAGCGGTCCCCAGACGTTCCATGTGTCGCGGTAATATCCGAACACCAGCGGGATCGCGATCAGCGTCAGGCCGGCCGCCGCCTGGGCTTGCGCACTCACCAGCCAATCGCGCGGTTTGAGGTTTTTCAAGGAGGCGACAAAGCCGCCGACACCGAGCATGCCGAAAGCGATCAGTGGATCGACGTGGATGGCGTTCGGGTGGGTCTTCACAGACACTAGCCAAGCCAGCATGGCCGCGCCAGCGAGCATAAAGCCGACGCAAATCCGAAGCAGGTATTTGCGCGGGGAGAACAGGAGGATCGGCGCGAAGAGCAGGTAGAACTGTTCTTCCGCCGAGAGCGACCAGAGGTGACCGAAATGGCCGTGGTCCCCAGTCGGCGTCATCGCTATATAGATGTTGGTACCATAGAGGGCGTAGATCGTCGCTTCCATGCGCGAGAATCCAACGAATGAGGTGAACAGCGAAGCCAGCGCGAAAACACCCAAACACGCATAGTAGAGCGGGAAAATGCGCAAGCTGCGGCGCAGATAGAAATCGCCCATCGAGCGCCACCTCGACTGGGTCCCCGCTTCGACCTTTCCGCGCATTTCCGACAGGATTGAGGTGATGAGCATGCCGCTGAGCACCAGAAAAAGCCAGACGCCGACGGAGCCATAGGAGTCGTGGTGGGGCAGGGTCGTCTTGTGGCTGATGAAGACCATCAGCACCGCGATCGCGCGCACGCCATCAAAGCCGGCGATGCGGTCTTCCGCGGGCCGCACAATGGTGCGGGACGCCTGGCCAGCGGAAATCGTACCCTGATAAGTCGTTGCCATAGGTAAATACTCGAGCCGATGCTCCGCAACCGAGCCATGCCTCCCGCTGGGGCGGTCGGTCTTTCCCGTTTATAAACGCTTAACTGTCCGTCACATCAATTCGACCAGAAGGCGTAGCCTCTGAGCGCGATTGTCCAGGCCATCAAGCCAACTCGAGATCGATGGTCTTCCTCAGGCAGTGGATCCTGATCGGGCCGACCTGTTGAGCCCTTCTGGCAGCGGACGATACGCCGGGCGCGTGTCGTCCAGGAGGCTTAGGCGCGCAGTAGAGCTATCCGAACGGACGCCATAGCAAGTGAAGGGGCAAACGAAAGCCCGCTGACGTCATAGCGGCTGCGCGTAGTTCGGGTTCGTCGACTTTGCATTCCGTCCCACAATGGAACAACAGGGCGGCTGCCGCGTTGCCAGCGCCTGGCGCTCACGGCAACTGTGCCAAGTCGCAACCGACACCTGTTTAACGATGGATGCCGATAGTCGTTGAACCGGCGCCTTTTCGGAAACAATAACGGGTGGGTTTCAATGGCTGATTCAATCGCCATAGGTCCATGTAAGTCGGGCCGTGGGCGGTATCCGCATCTGCAGACGATTCACCGCGTAGCAGCGTTAAGGATGCGGACTTCTTCATCGGTCAGTATTATCTCGTAGCGTTGTTTTGAGTTCTTCGTGTAAATATCGTCTGCCGTTATGGAGATTATGATATCTCCGTTTTCGTTGGTTTGCACATTCGTGACCTGAATCGGCTCGCAAAATATGCATTTCGATAAACCTGCCCTCCGGCTTGGCTGAGTGTTTACCCGCATTTGGAATATCCTCATTGGTGCCTTAAGTAAGCGGGTTCAAGCAGTATTCGTGCCAGAGCCCCATGGGCTCGACCACGGCGCCCCTGTTGCTGGATCGCTCAGTATTAACGTTAACGGATACTTTTCAAGGCAGCGATGGTCTGGCGATAGCGGCGGACCGACACATTGGGCTTCCCCCCCGAAGTGTTGGGTCCGCCATTGCTGCCACTTGCAATGGGTGCCGAACGCCAGAGATCCAAGCCGCTCTGATGTCGAGCCCGCGGCGTCTTTATCTCTTTGTTTTGGGGAATCCAGAAGGACAACCCTTACACCTTTTGCTGGAGTTGCTACGCCTGTTGACGGCGCTTCCCACAGCTCTGCCTCGAGTTGATCAGGCCCGCCCTAGATCCTTCTCCGGGCGGTAGGCCGTCGTACCCCGCGGTCAGGCGTGCTCATGCCTGGCCCGTAGTCCGGAACGACGCGTCCTTATTGTTCCTGCGTTCCGCACAACAGATTTAAGCGGAGCTGTCACCTCGGCCAGAACGGTATCCTATCGGCGGTGACCTCACCTTATTCACTGACCCAATTCGCCGGCCGTCCTTACCGTATCCAACAATAGGAGAAGGTGAGCGACCCGCTTTATCGTGATACGACGACTGCAATTTCTCACGCCGAGAGACAACTTCGTTCAGCTGAGGACGCCGACATGATTCCGATCATCAAGCCCACGATGGATGGAGCCGAGGCCGAGGCGGCGCGCCGCGTCATCCTGTCCGGCTGGGTCACTCAAGGCCCCGAGGTCGCGGCCTTCGAGACGGAGTTCGCCTCCTTCACCGGCGCGCCGCACGCTGCGGCCGTTTCGAACTGCACCACGGCCCTGCATCTGGCCCTGCTGGCGGCCGGGGTGAAGCCCGGCCATGAGGTGGTCACGGTTAGCCATTCCTACATCGCCACCGCCAATTCGATTGCTTATTGCGGCGCGATCCCGGTCTTTGTCGACGTCGATCCGGCCACTTACAACATCGACCCGGCCCTGATCGAGCAGGCGCTTTCGGCCAAGACCACGGCAATATTGGTCGTCCACCAGATGGGCTTGCCCTGCGACATGGCCGCGGTGGTCGAGATCGCCAAGGCCAAGGGCTTGCCCGTGATCGAGGACGCGGCCTGCGCCAGCGGCAGCGAGATCTTCTGGAATGGACGGTGGGAGAAGGTTGGCAAAGTGCACGGCGACGTGGCCTGCTTCTCCTTCCACCCACGCAAGATCATGAGCACCGGCGACGGTGGTATGTTGACCACCAAGCACGCTGACTGGGCAGCCAAATTCAAGCTGTTGCGCCAGCACGGAATGAGCGTGCCCGACACCGTCCGCCACGGCTCGGCCCAGGTGATCTTCGAGACCCACCCAGTGCTCGGCTTCAATTACCGCATGACCGACATCCAGGCCGCTGTGGGCCGCGAGCAACTCAAGCGCCTGCCCGGCATCGTGGTCCGCCGCCGCGCGCTGGCCGCACGCTACGTCGAATTGCTCGGCGAGGCGCAATGGCTGGGCCTGGTGCGCGAACCGTCCTACGTGCGCACCAACTGGCAGAGCTTCTGCGTCCGTTTGCCGGAGTCCGCCGACCAGCGCACCGTCATGCAGGCGATGCTGGATGCCGGTATCGCCACACGACGCGGTATCATGTGTGCCCACCGCGAGGACGTCTATTCCTCCCAATCGCTGCGTATGTCCCTGCCTGAGTCGGAGGCAGCCCAGGATCATGCCATCGTCCTTCCACTTTATCCCCAGATGACCGACGAGGATCAACAGAAGGTCGCCTCGACCCTGATCGAGGCCACACGGCATTAAGGACACGATATGCTGGCGATCCTGCATCGAGCCCGTCTCATCGAAAGTGAGCGATAGGAAATGGCGAACGTTCGGCGCGCGGTGGTCGCGGTCTATTTCGAGAAGTACGCCACCCTCATCCTCAACTTCGCGACGCTCTACGTCTCGTCGCGGCTTTTGACTCCCAACGACATCGGTGCTGCCTTCCTTGGCGCCAGCATCCTCGCGCTCGCCGAGGGCCTTCGTGACTTCGGCGTGACCAACTACATCGTCAACGCCGAAAAGCTTTCGAAGGAGGAAATACGCACCTCCTTCACCATGATGCTGGTAGTGGCCATCGTCCTTACAACCGTCTTCGTCGCGACAGCGCGCTTCTACGCCGACTTCGCGCACGAGCCGCGTCTGGAGAACTTTGTTCGCACGGTTGCCTTCGGGTATCTGTTCTCCAGCATCGGGTCACCGATCGTGGCTCTGCTTCGCCGCGACCTGAAGTTCTGGAGCATCGCGGCCATCAATTTGGGGTCGGCGCTGGTCGGTAACATCACCACCACCGCCCTGGTGATGATGGGTGTCGGCTACATGAGCTTCGCCTGGGGCTCGCTCAGCTATCCACTCTCCACCTTCGTCTTCGCCATCCTCATACGACCGGACCTGTCCATCTTCCGGATCGAGTTCACCAAATGGCGCGACATACTGGCGTTCGGCGGCTTCAACACCGTTACCGGTCTCCTGACCGGGCTCGGCGAGGTCATCCCGACCTTCATGCTGGGGCGCGCCAGCGGCGCTACCGATGTCGGCCTCTACAGCCGAGGCCAGCAGGTCACGGAGATGCCCAGCCGCCTGGTCATATCGGCGATCTCGGCGGTGGCCCTGCCGGGGTTCGCCGCCCTTGCGCGCACGGGGCGTCCCCTCAAGGGTCCCTATCTCAGAGCCGCCGCCAGTCTGACGGCGTTCCACTGGCCGGGCCTGGCGATGGTCATCCTCTTCGCCTATCCCCTGGTGCACACCATATTGGGACCGCAATGGTACAGTTCTATCCCGCTGGTGCAGGTGATGGCGGCGGCCACAATGCTCTACTTCCCCGTCCCGCTGATGTTCCCGGCCTTGGTGGCTGCCGGCGGGATCCGCGAGACGGCCAAGGCCTGGATCATCTCCCTGCCAATCACCAGCTTGATCATGATCCTGGCGGCCCAGCATGGCCCCTTTGCCCTGGCGCTCTCGATCTTCGCCACCACGCCGATCCAGGTGGGGGTCGGCCTTTGGTTCCTGATGCGTCGGCTGGAATTGAGCGTAGGCGAGTATCTGTGGGCTCTGGTGCCCAGCGCCGCCGCCACCTTGGTCACGGCGCTGGGCCCGCTCGTCGTCATCGGGCTGAATGGCTTCGACATGAACTTATCGGTCGTGCAGGCGGTTCTGGGTGGCGGGCTTGGCGCAGTGTTCTGGTTCCTGGCGATGGGTTGGACCCGTCATCCCTTCGCCGCCGAACTGGTTTTTCTTCTGAGCAAGGCCCAGGTCTTGTTGCCTGGGCGCCTGCACTTCTCCTTAGTCCTGATCCGGCACTTCCTGGGCGAGGAAGCCGAACAGGGAAGGGCGGCCGCACCGGGCCCCGCGGTCAGGGAAACCTGATCGCGGGTCAGGTCCACAAGAGTAAATCGCGCCCGCTACAATTTTGGCGCACAATGGGACGGAACACGGAAATCGAGAATGAGCCACTCTGACGCCATAGATTCCGCCCGAGCGAACCACGCCGGCTCGGGTTTGAAGTGTGCGCTGGGCCATGTCGCGGCGCCCGCCGTGATCTCCATTGCTCGCGCCGTCACTCGCTTTACCACGCGCGGCGTTCACATCGCCTGGTTCGACGCCTGGAACTCGACCCTCGACCAGGCCCTGGGCGCCCTGCCGGCCATTCCTGGCTGCGACCGCGACGTTTATCGCGAGCTCACCCGGCCCACGAGCGCCCGCAAGCGCCACGCTCTGGCGGAGGAGGATGGAAAGCCGACCGCGCTCGTCTCCCTGCGTCGCCGCCGCCGATACTGGGAGCCCGTGACCTATCAAGCGCTTTCCGGCGTGATCGCGCCAGCGTCCTCTCCCGCCGCGCTTGGTCGGGCGCTGCACGCTTTGGGCGTCGAGGTGCGGGTCGAGGCGGGGCTCGACAAGAGCGTCGTGGACCTCCATCCGCGGTCCTACTGGTCCCCTGACAACTACAGCATCGATCTGCGGAGCGACTATGAGGCGCGCTGGAGCCGCAATCACCGTAAAAATGTGCGCAAGGCCCGCCAGCGCTGCGACGAATTCATGCGGCTTCGCATCGACGACGAGAGCGACCTGGAATGGTGCTGCGACCAATGGGGCCGCATGTGGGAAGGCAACGAAGCCGAGGAGACCGTAGCTGCCGCCGACCGCCTGCGGTTCTGGCGCGCCTTCATTAAGCGGCAGACCGCTAACAGCCCAATTCAGTTCCACACCTTACATCTGCTCGACGGCGACCGGCGCACGGCTGGCGTCGTCCTGATGTGTCAGGACGGCGTAGTACTCGGCCAATGCATTGTCCGTGACCCCGAATACGACCACCTTTGGGTCGGTATCCGCATAATGGAGGCCGCGGTCCAATGGGCAGCAAGCGCTGGATATCGCCGTTTCGATCTCGGCTCCGGACAAGACTACAAGCAGAGTTGGGGTGAGCCGGTGGCCGGTCGTTATGGTGCGATCTTTCGTCCGCGTGCGGTCAGCGCCCTCTATCGCTTCGGACTTCTGTGACTTCGCTGCGTGAATACATTTTTGTTCAGTAGGGCGGCGACTTTTGCCGATTGAGCACACCAGCTCGAACGCTGCAGGACCGCGACGACCGACCCACCGCAATGATCGCCCAGACGAGAAGCACGCACTTCATCGCTGAAGCACAAAGCCGGGGAAAACGGCTGTGGGACCTGTTAGTTCCAAGAAGCTAATATTAGCATTGCTTCCAGCCGGCAACGCCACCCACGGAGCCGGTCAGGCCCGACGGTCAGACAAATTGTACCCCAACAGGCTGTCGGGCCGCTTGCGAGACTTTCTTACCTGAACGGCGCGCGGCCCGGCGCCAGCGGGGTTGGGGCTAGCGGCGCCGGGCCTGACCGGCAGGATCCTGAAATTGCGCGCCGGCGACGTCGATATATATGCTATTGATTATATGAGGAGAATTCATCCAAACGAATAACGAAGGCGTAGAAGGGTGCAGCGTGATTGGCACCTGGCGTACCCGACTCGGAAGTTTGGGCATAAAGACAACATTCCCAGATGACCGGACCGACGGCGCTGTATGCCCTACCTCCTAGGCGTGCCCCCCAACAGCTCGCCCAAGCGGAGCGGCAAATGCGGAGAGGTTCGCAGTTCCGCGCAACTCTCTTTCCATCGCTGCAGATATTCACCAAGTGGAACTCCACTACGGCCAGGCCAACGGTTGAGCGCGCCAATTGCCTCAACACAATCCGGAACCCGATCGTATTCAGCGAGGATTGTCAGGCTCATCGCCTGCGCAAACGGATTAAGAGCGGGAATTTCGATCTTACTGCGGTGGTTGGCGAACTAAGTCGTGGCATCACGGGTGAGGCCTTGGCTCTCGGCGAGTCCCGCATAGCGGTGAAGAATGTTCTGACGATATTTGGCGATGGCATCGCCGAAGGCGTTGTCACCGGCGAACGGCGGAATGTCTTTCCAACCAGTCGCCAGGGGCCGAAGCCCGCGCAACGAGAATGCTTCGACCATGGCTTCCTCGAGCCATTGGCAAGGTGCCGCTGGCTTGGCGTTGGCTTGCCAACTGTTGGCGAGCACATGGCCGAGTTCATGGCCAAATTGATAGGCAAGCTTTGACCAGTCGCGTTCGCCGATGTCGACGATGACCCATGCCATATCGCTCTGGTCTGCTTGTAGCCAAATAGCGGGAGGGCCGGATGTATGCTCTTCGATACGCAGGCGGGTCGGCTGGCGGTCCGAGACGAGTCGGACGCCGTCCAGGCATGCTTGCCGCATCCTTTCGATGACCTGCGCGGCCGCTCCCTCCAACATGCGGCCCCAGTTCCCTGCGAGTTCGATAGGCGCGGTCCGCAGGTGAGAGGGGAGACTGGGGGGCAAGACCATGTGGGCCCTTTCCCAACGGCTCGAATGTGTCGACGCTACCGGGACCACGGAGCTGGCACCTGACCATGCTAGCAAACCTAAGAAATCCCGTCGGCGCAATTTCGGATCCAGACGCTCTAACCTTTACCTTCTGTTTTGGGCCCAACGAATTTCGGCACGCCTACCCTGTCCTCCTGCCGCCATCTGAGAGCAGGCTTTTGGCCATTCCATGAAAAAGTAGGTTGCTCGGAAGCGGCCACAGGGGACAACGGTGGGCGAGGCGATCTTCTCCGAAGGTATGCAAAAGAGTCTTCTACGACTTCATGATTGGGATGCGGATGCGAGTTTATCGGCGGCGAATCGCGCATTGGCCACCACTCGCTTTAGCATGTCCCTTGGCACTTTGTCCGACGCCAACAACGTCAGGCAAGCATCGAGCGACTTCCGATATGCGCCGGCCCAATATGCGTTGACCGAGAACTCATCGAGCAACCCGTAGTCGTAGACCCAAGGCTGAACGAAAAGGCCCGCGGGCCTATCGACGCCTAGGCCGCGTTGCGCATACTCCTGTCCTTCCGCGTAGTGGCCGAGGTTGCGGCAGTAGCGGCTCGCCGCGTGCAACGCCTCCGTGCGAGCGGGTACCGTCTGGGTCGCGCGCTCGTAAACAGCGATGACTTCTTTGAAAGAGCGATCCAGAGCCGCCATCAGATTGCCTGCCTCGAGAAGGCTAACATAGACCTCTTCGTTCCAAAACTCCTGGTCGGCGCGCTTCAAATATTGCTCCAGCGCCTTCTGCCGTTCGCCGCAATCCCTGTAGCTTTGCGCTAGGTAGAATGTGTAGCGCGATCTCAGGAATGGGTCGGCTTCGGTTGCAAGCGCAATCTCCAAGACCGCCGCGTCATCCTGGTATTTCCGTGGATTCTGGCTGCGGGCTCCTCCGCGTCCCGTCGCGATGCGAAGTCCTTCGGCGTTCTGCCGTGTGATGGGATCGGCCGGGGCCTCGAGATATTCATGCAGAACAGCTTTGAACGAGAAAGGCAGTCGGTTGCGACAAATCTGAGGGCGATAGAACGAAATGTCACCATGAAACACTTCGACGTCGTACAGGTCGTGCTCCATCCGTGACTTGAATGCGATCGGATCGAAAGCCGGATCCATGATCAGGACATCGTCGGCATCTATGATCATTGCATAGTGAACCGCTTCGACGTCGCGCAGTCGCTCGAGCGCGAAGTTGCGATTGTATGCGAAGTTCCGCCAAGGCTCGTCGATGACGGTTCCCTGAAGGCTGTGCTTGGCGAGGAAACTTCGGATGAGCTCCTGTGTGCCGTCCTCGGAACCCGTGTCTACGATGAGCACGTAGTCAACGAGGGGAAGCGCGCTGGTGAGGCAATTCAGGATAACCTTTGCCTCGTTCTTGACGATCATGCACAGGCCAATAGTGCTCACGCGGATTCCCCAGTGGGCGGTTGCGGGATTTTTGCGAAATTGCGGCGATTATGTCGGAACATGCCCTCGATCGCAGCACTAGCCAACATTCGTCCTGGCGTAAAAGGATACTTTCTTCGGAGGAGGCTGCTCTCACCCGTTAATCATCCGCATCAAACATAAGGCGTATACGACCCTATAGAGGTCTCATGCGAAAATATCTAAGCCACAGATTTGCATTGATTTTTCTTAACATGCAACCTACTCCCTGAGGTTGCCATACGTAAATCGGTCCATTTACAACCATGAATATTTCAAATTTACTCAATACTTATATAGCGGGAGAGGAGCCATTGGTCAGTCGAATGCTATCTGGCCATGGAAGTCTGCAAAGCTAAAAAGTATCGAGAGCAAGACTGCCTTGCGTTTGAGATGCGCAGCGTGGTGATGTGCACTAAGGTGCTGTGTCGGTTGAGCAGATCGACATTTCGCTGAGATTGATGCTTTCTTGCAAGTAGTCGTCTCCCTCGCAAGTTGTCGCTGAAAATTGCGACACAGGTGAAGGGGGCTGGCTGGGTGATACCGCGCACGACACAATGCGACCGCGATATGGGCTTCGGCCTCTGCGCCGCAGAATATCATCCGCACGTATTCGGCAAAACAAATCCCCGAGAGCTTGAGCGGCAAAGGCCCGTTCATACTTCCGTCGGACCATACAACGTTTCTTGGCCGTACATCGAGAATTGCCGCCGCGACGACGTCCACGGCACCGCCGGCCAGGGCAGAGCAGCGCCGCTCACCGGGCAGAGTGCCTGCGTCGTCGTGTTCCGCCTGCCTCGCAACCTGCAGGCACGTCAAACCTAGTCACTTGGTGCGTAGTCGCCTGGCCCCTTCAGCTCAAACCGCAATCCGAATCGACAGGATCTTGTCATGGCCTCCGCAGTGATTTTCGCCGATCCCGCAATGGCTGCCGCCCAAGGTGCGCCGAACGATGATCACATCATCCTCTCATGGCGACTATCGGCGAAACCCAACAAATATCTGATTATCGCGAACCTCGACGGCGCTAAGGCGACGATCGGGGAGTTTGTTGTCCCGAGGAGCCATTTTGCCGGCCGAATTCCTGTTCCGGTCAAGGCGCGTGGACCTTTCACCGTCGCCGATGGCGATGCCGCAATGATGGTCAATGGCAGGATCGCGCTCTTTTCGAAAACCAATCCCAATGCCGCCGCGACTTACGACGCGGCGACCTTGGAAATGCTGGGCGACGCCGGTTCCAAGGTGTCGGTCGTGACAAGATTCAAGGCGGGAGAATGACAATGGGCGGGAAACAGGGAAGGTCAGTTCCAATGATGAAGACCTCGGCGGAGAACCTCTTACGGACAAAAGAAATCGTCTTCATTGATATTGCGGTCACCGATATTCCAGTGCTCGTCGCGGGCATGCGGCCCGGCGTTCAACCGGTTCTTCTTAGCGGTGCTTTGCCAGCTTCTCAGGAGATCGCGCACGCGTTGCGCGGCCAAGACGGCCTGGATGCGATTCACATTGTCGTTCACGGCCGTCCTGGCAAACTCGACTTCGGCGCCGGATCGCTGTCGGTGTCCGATCTTGATCGGCACGGCGGCGATCTCGCTACTATCGGCGACGCGCTGGGGCCTGACGGCAGTCTCCTGCTGTGGAGCTGCCAGGCGGGCGAAGGCGCCCGCGGACGTGCTTTCGTGGATGCCCTTGCGCGTGTGACCGGCGCTCCAGTCGCGGCCGCATCGGGCTTGGTGGGTTCCGCGGCGAAAGGCGGAAGCTGGGAACTGGACGACGCTAGGGGCATGGCGCGCGTCCCGCTGACCAAGGCGGGCGTAACGAGTTATTCCGGCGTGATGGCATTGAATTACGTCACAGTAAAAATACCCGCAGACGCTGACAGCGGCGGGTTTTACTATATCGTATCACGTATAAATGGTCAGAGCGTCGTTATAGGTGAGTTTACGGTTAGTGAAAATCAAGGGACGGATTTCGCCACACAACTCTTTGTTCCCGTTAATTATACGGACTCTGAAACATTGCGCATTGAAACCGATACTGGATCAGGTATAGGCCCGAGTGGCTTCGATGACGACGGTGATGTTCAGATCTGGTCCACGTCGAATCCTTCGAGCAACATTACATTCAATCACGACGCTACTCTGTGGATAACTAGTACTGATGGCAGTAGTAATGACGGCGACCCCGTCCTTCTTACTGGTGGTGTGGGTGCGACCGGAGCGACAGGCGCGACCGGCTCTACTGGAGCGACCGGAGCGACAGGCGGAACAGGTGCGACCGGCTCTAACGGAGCGACCGGCGATACCGGAGCTGCCGGTGCGACTGGCGCAACGGGTGCGACCGGCGCTATGGGTGACACTGGAGCGACTGGTGATCCTGGTGCAACGGGTGCCACAGGTGACACCGGCGCTTCTGGTGCGACGGGCGATACCGGAGCTGCCGGTGCAACGGGCGATACCGGAGCTGCCGGTGCGACTGGCGCAACGGGTGCGACCGGCACTATGGGTGACACTGGAGCGACTGGTGATCCTGGTGCAACGGGTGCCACAGGCACTACTGGAGCTACGGGTGCCACAGGTGACACCGGCGCTTCTGGTGCGACGGGCGATACCGGAGCTGCCGGTGCGACGGG
>NZ_VFVR01000006.1 GCF_006442205.1 Mesorhizobium sp. B2-3-12 | reverse complement strand
AATGCCCTTGTTCGATAGGATGCAAAACTGTTCGCGATGTCCTCGCACACCTGTTCGCGATGTCTCCGGTCCAAACAAAGGGGAGAAGGGAAGGCGCCATCTGGCCCTACACGTGACCATCATAAACGGCTAGTTTGCCCTTCATGAACCAGCACGCCAAGCTCAGCATCGGACATTCCGCCTGTCCGCATGATTGCCCGTCGACCTGCGCGCTCGAAGTCGAGTTGCTCGACGGCAACCGCATCGGCCGCGTTCATGGCGCCAAGGCCAACAGCTATACGTCCGGCGTCGTCTGCGCCAAGGTCGCGCGCTATGCCGACCGTGTCCATCATCCCGATCGTCTGCTGAAGCCGCTGGTGCGCAAAGGGGCCAAGGGCGATGGCGTCTGGCAGGAAGCAAGCTGGGGGGCCGCGCTCGATCTCGTCGCCGAGAAATTCATCGCGGCCGAGGAGAAGTTCGGCTCGGAGACGGTCTGGCCCTATTACTATGCCGGCACGATGGGGCTGGTGCAGCGCGACGGCATCGACCGTTTGCGGCATGCCAAAAAGTATTCGGGCTTCTTCGGCTCGATCTGCACCAATCTCGCCTGGACCGGCTGGATGATGGGGGCGGGCGCCTTGCGCGGTCCGGATCCGCGTGAAATGGCCAAATCCGACTGCGTGGTGATCTGGGGCACCAATGCCGTAGTCACGCAGGTCAATGTGATGACCCATGCCATCAAGGCGCGCAAGGAGCGCGGAGCCAGGATCGTCGTCATCGACGTCTATGAAAACGCCACCATGAAGCAGGCCGATATGGGCCTTGTGCTGAAGCCGGGCACCGATGGCGCGCTGGCCTGCGCGGTCATGCATGTGCTGTTCAGGGAAGGCCTGGCCGACCGCGCCTATCTCGAAAAATACACCGATGATCCGAAGGGGCTCGAAGCGCATCTCGGCACCCGCACGCCGGAATGGGCGGCCGGGATTACCGGCTTGACGGTCGCCGAGATCGAAGCCTTCGCCCGCCTCGTCGGTACGACGAAAAGGACCTATTTCCGCCTTGGCTACGGCTTTGCCCGCCAGCGCAACGGCGCCGTCAACATGCATGCCGCCTCCTGCATCGCCGCGGTCACCGGCGCCTGGCAATATGAGGGCGGCGGCGCCTTCCATTCCAATTCCGGCATCTTCAAGCTCAACCAGGATGTGCTGGAAGGCTCCAGGATGCGCGATCCCTCGATCCGCTATCTCGACCATTCGCGCATCGGCCCGGTGCTGACCGGCGCCAGCGATGCGCTCTATGGCGGACCGCCGGTGACGGCCATGCTGATCCAGAACACCAATCCGGTGAATGTCGCGCCCGAGCAACGGCTGGTGAAGCAGGGCTTCCTGCGCGACGATCTGTTCGCCTGCGTGCACGAGCAGTTCATGACCGATACGGCCAAGCTCGCCGATGTCGTGCTGCCGGCGACGATGTTCCTCGAACATGACGACGTCTACAAGGGCGGCGGCAACCAGCACATCACGCTCGGCCCTAAGCTGATCGAGCCGCCGGAAGGACCGCGCACCAACCATTTCGTCATCGAAGAACTCGGCAAGCGCCTGGGCGTGTCCGACCGGCCCGGCTTCGGCCTCACCGAGCAGCAGCATATCGACATCATTCTGGGCAAGCGCGGGCTGGGCAGTTTCAATTCCTTGAAGGAAGAGAAGTGGGTCGATTTGCAGCCGGATTTCGAGACCGCGCATTTCATCGAAGGATTTGGCCATGCGGACGGCAAATTCCGCTTCCGCGCCGACTGGACCGGGCAGGCGGCTCCCAACCGGCCACCGAAGAGCATGGGCCTGTTCGGCCCGGTGGCGCTGCTGCCGGAGTTTCCCGACCATGTCGACCTGATCGAGGTGGCCGACGAGGCGCATCCGTTCCGGTTGACGACCTCGCCGGCGCGCAACTTCCTCAACTCGACCTTTGCAGAGACACCGGTGTCGAAGGAAAAGGAAGGCAGGCCGGTGCTGCTGCTGCACCCAGACGATGCGGTGGACCTTGGGCTTGCCGATGGCGACCGTGTCGAGGTCGGCAATCAGCGGGGCGACCTCGTGCTGCACGCGAAATTCTTCGACGGCATCAAGCGCGGCGTGGTGATCGCCGAAGGCATCTGGCCCAACAGCGCCCATGAGCGCGGCGAGGGCATCAACGTGCTGACCGGCGCCGATGCCCCCGCGCCCTATGGCGGCGCCGCGTTCCACGACAACAAGGTGTGGCTGCGCAAGGCGGGCGAACTGGCGGCCTAGCCGGTCAGGGATCTTCGATCGTGCATCTGGCGAGGCAGCAACAACAGCAAATATCGGCGGTGCGCCGTGCATAGCTGAAAAGATAATATTGTTGAGACTTCAGCGAGGGCTATGTGTCGCGAAATTCAGGAGTGGTTCGAAATAATTTCGCTTTGAGATGGATAGACCTTCAGCTCATTTGCAAGAAACATTAAAATATTTTGTATATGGTTATAGAACGAAATGGAAATTGCCATGTGAAAAATCGCAAAAAAAGCAAAATAGAGAAATATCTCTTGGGAGTTTATACCTGTTATCAGAAAATATATCCAACCTAGAAAGGATAAAATCAAAGCAGGATATGATATCCACGTTCCACTATTCACAAATGAGCCGTCTATAAATTTACCCGTCCTATTTTCGATAAATTCTCCCTTGAAGGTCGTTATGTTTCTGTATAATCCCGCTTCAATCCAGAATTTCTTGTTAATGTTGTCTAAGCGCAATCTAATTTTTAGGATGCTGTGATTTTTCTTCGCATCGAGAATTTTAGAAAATAGATCTTTTTCTGATAAATCATATTTAAAATCCTCGACCATTCTTGGGAGGACCAAAATTCTTAGGAAATTGCTATATTTGAGAGGCTCCATGAAGCTCCGCGTGGTCTCATTTACGAAATACGAAGTCTCGCACAAATTTCCAGTTTAAGGCTACGATTTTGCATCTGGGCTTTGCAACACCCTTTAGGGGCGCTTTGCGCAAGCTCACCACCGCCACCCAATATTCTGGCTCTGCCGGCCGTGGCTGGCGGTTTCCCATTCGACCGTAAATGGGCTCCAGTTGGGGCCGCCACCCACCCCAACCTGGATCCAACATGGCGGCGCTTGTCGGCGCCATGCTAGAGCAATCCCAGGAAAGTGTATAACGGTTTTCCGTCCGGAATTGCATAAAAACAAAGGGTTAGAGCGGTTCAGCGATTCCACCAAACGCTGAACCGCTCTAGCGAAGGAATCGCCGGCATGTTGCTGAAGACTGTGCTGGGATAAGGCAGGCCGCAAATCACACCGGCAGGGTTTCAGCCGCCTTTTTCCTGTTTTGCCGCTGGCGGATGTCGTCGGCCACCGCCTGGGCCTCGATGCCGATTTCGCGCAGCAGCCCGGTGACCGCATTGTGGAAGCCGACCAGATAGAGGCCGAGATCCGAAGCGCGCGCATTGACGCCGCTCGGGCCGGGCTCGACGCCGGGTTCGAGGAATTTGGCATAACCTGGCCGGTAGCCGGTGGCGAAGAGGATGGCTTCGAATTCGCCTTGGCTGCCGTCGGTAAAACGGGCGCCACGTTCCGAAATCCCGGCGATATCGGGCGCCACCTTGATCGCGCCTTCGCGGATCTTGGCGACGGTTCCGACATCGATCACCGGGATGCGCGACGCCAACGAGATCTGTTGCAGCAGCCCCTGCTTCGGCCGCCTGAGCCCAAATTTCTCCAGCCTGCCCAGCACCAGATCAAGGATGACCGGGAACAGCGCGTCATTGAGGCGCCGCGGCCCGAACCGCGTCGCCATGCCAACCATCTGGATCGGCACGCCGAACAACTCGCGCGGCACGATATGGACGCCGCCGCGCACCGAGATCGTCGGCCGGGCGCCGGCTTCCGCCAGATCGAGCGCGATCTCGGCGCCGGTATTGCCCATCCCGACGACCAGCACCGACTGGCCGGCAAATGGCACGGCGTTGCGATAGTCGGCGCTGTGCAGCGTCTTGCCCTTGAAGGCGTCGATGCCGGCGAATTTGGGCAGCAACGGTTCGGCATTGTAGCCGGAGGCGATCACCACATGCCAAGCGTGCAAGGCGCCGGACGTCGCTTCCACCCGCCAGCCGCGGCCCTGCCGGGTGATCGCCCGCACCGTCTCTCCGAAGCGGGGCTCGAGGCCGAAACGCTTCGCATAGGCGTCGAGATATTCGACCACGAGATGGCGCGGCACATAGCGCGGATAATCCTTGGGGAAGGGCACGAAGGGCAGTGAGGAATAACGCCTGGTCGTGTGCAGGTGCACGCGCTCATAGTGGCGTCGCCAGGCCGGCGCGGCCTGCTGCTCCTTTTCGAGCATGACAAAATCCACCCCGGCTTGCCGCAGGCACGCGGCAACCGCCAGGCCCGCCGGCCCGGCACCGATGATCGCGACCGTGGTGCTGTCCTGCAACAACCGGCCTCCGCCTCCATTCGCCGGCGCACAATGTCAGAAACCCGGCGGCGGCGCCACCGGCATCCAGGCAGCGGCTTGCAACTTGAAGGCCCCCCCTTTTCGCGGCATTTACCGGGGGAAAACGCCCGGAAAAGGCTGAAATCCCTGATCTCCCATGACGCTGCGGCAAGACTCAGCTAGCCTCCGTCAGGCGGCGGACCTGATATCCGCCTGGCCGGCGCTATCAGATTACCTCCCAAGCGGCGCCGGCCTTCTTCCCCAGCGCTGAATTAGCTTTCATTAAATTTGGACTATCCGCGCTTGCCGTAGGTTAGGCTCTTGCTGACATGATTGCGGCCGGCTTGGGGTGGTGCGGGACCGTGGATGCGCGGACGGAACTGGATAAAGGCGTTGCGGCAGGACGAAGCGCGGCAGGTGCGCGCACGCATCGCTGAACTCGAACAAAACCTGACGTCCGCCTCGGCTCAGAACCGGCAGCGGCGCCAGGAGGCGGGCCATGAACTGCGCAATGCCAAGTTCCGCCTCGAGCGCCTCGAGGAATGCATCGCGGCGATGGGTTGAGGCCGACCCGGCCATTCTTCTCCCGAAGGCACCGTTCACTGGCCGGCAATGCCGGTGTTGACGACGGCAATGGTTCGATCCGCTCCGGTCGCCTTTGTCGGTGGCAGTTTGTTGTCGCAGGCCGAGAGAGCCAAAGCGACGAGCGCGAGGATCAGTCCTGGCTTTTTCATCGCTACCTCCTCCACCTGAGAACGAGGTGCTGCCGGTTTGGTTGCCGCCCTTGCCGAGGGAACAAATTGCCCTGCCTTCGGTTGATCCAGCGAAGGAGGACCGCCGCATGATCCGTTTGCTTCTGGTTGGCACGCTTGCCCTTGTCACTTACCGTCTCGCCCGCAAGATGATCGAAGAGGTGCCCGACAGTGTCGATCCGCTGCTGCTGCCGGCGCCTAAGAACGACCGCGAAGCGCTGCGCCGGCAGTCGGCGGACATGGGCGTTGATCCGAAACGCTGAGCTTTCCACTCCGCCGAATTGGCACAGTTGCTTCCTTGTTGCGAACAAAGCGGAAACGATGCTTGATGGGCGATGAACCTCGCCGCCCATGATTCGACCTTTGTGGACTCGACCGTCCAGCCGGCCTATCTCGCCCGGCTGAACGACGCCCAGCGTCAGGCCGTCGAGCATGGCGACGGCAAGGTTGCCGGCCCGCTGCTGGTCATTGCCGGCGCTGGCTCCGGCAAGACCAACACGCTTGCGCACCGCGTCGCCCATCTGATCGTCAAGGGAGCCGACCCGCGCCGCATCCTGCTGATGACCTTTTCGCGGCGTGCCGCGTCCGAAATGGCCAGGCGCGTCGAGCGCATCGCCGGCGAGGTGCTTGGCCGCGATGCCGCTGTCATCACGGATGCGCTCACCTGGGCCGGCACCTTTCACGGCATCGGCGCGCGGCTGCTGCGCGATTATGCGCTGGAGATCGGCCTTGATCCGGCCTTCACCATTCACGATCGCGAGGATTCCGCCGATCTGATGAACCTCGTGCGCCACGAACTCGGCTTTTCCAAAACCGAGGCGCGCTTTCCGACCAAGGGCACCTGCCTTGCCATTTATTCGCGCGCCGTCAACGCGCAGGCGCCGCTCGGCGAGGTGCTCGGATCCGCATTCCCCTGGTGCGCCGGCTGGGCCGAGCAGTTGAAGCAGCTGTTTGCCAATTACGTCGAGGCCAAGCAGGCGCAGAACGTGCTCGATTACGACGATCTGCTGCTCTACTGGGCGCAGATGACGGCCGAGCCTGAGATCGCCACGCATCTGGGCGGGCGTTTCGACCATGTGCTGGTCGACGAATACCAGGACACCAACCGGCTGCAGGCCTCGATCCTGATGGCGCTCAAGCCTGATGGCGCGGGTCTCACCGTGGTCGGTGACGACGCGCAGTCGATCTATTCGTTCCGCGCCGCCGAAGTGCGCAACATCCTCGATTTTCCCCGGCAGTTCGCCCAGACCGCCGATGTGGTGATGCTGGAGCGCAATTATCGCTCGACCGAGACCATTCTGGCTGCCGCCAATGCGGTCATCGGCCAGGCATCGGAGCGCTTCACCAAGAATCTGTGGTCGGAACGCAAATCCGCCGACAGGCCGAGACTTGTGAGCGTGCGCGACGAGGTCGAGCAGGCGAACTTCGTCTGCGACGCCATCCTGGCGGAGCGCGAGGCCGGCACCGCGCTGAAATCGCAGGCTGTGCTGTTTCGCACCTCGCATCACAGCGGCCCGCTGGAAATCGAGCTGACGCGGCGCAACATTCCTTTCGTCAAGTTCGGTGGCCTGAAATTCCTCGATGCCGCCCACGTCAAGGACGTGCTGGCGGTGCTGCGCTTTGCCGAGAACCCGCGCGACCGTGTCGCCGGTTTTCGTGTGTTGCAGCTCTTGCCAGGCATCGGTCCGTCCGCCGCCGCGCAGATCGTGGAAACCATGACGACGGCGCTGGACGAGGCGATGGGCCTGGCCGGCTGGCGCCCACCGCAGCGCGCCGCCGACGACTGGCCGTCTTTTGTATCGCTCTATTCCGGCTTGCGGGCCGGCGCCAAATGGCCAGCCGATCTCGAACAGATCAGACTGTGGTACGAACCGCATCTGGAGCGCATCCACGAGGATGCGATCACTCGCCGGGCGGACTTGCTGCAACTGGAGCAGATCGGGTCGAGCTACGCCTCACGCGAACGCTTCCTGACCGAGCTGACGCTCGACCCGCCGGATGCGACCAGCGACCAAGCCGGGCCGCCGCATCGCGACGAGGACTATCTGATCCTGTCGACCATCCACTCGGCCAAGGGCCAGGAGTGGAAGAACGTCTTCGTGCTCAACACCGTCGACGGCTGTATTCCGGCCGATCTCGGCGTCGGCACCAAGGAGGACATCGAGGAGGAGCGCCGGCTGCTCTACGTGGCGATGACCCGGGCCAAGGACAGCCTCAACCTGGTCATGCCGCAGCGCTTCTTTCCGCACGGCCAGGCGGCGCGCGGCGACCGCCATCTCTATGCCTCGCGCACCCGCTTCATCCCGGCCTCGATCCTCGCTGCATTCCAGCAGATATCGTGGCCGGCCGCACAGGCGGCGCAGGGCAGGGCAGCCCGGCCGGAGGTGCGCGTCGATATCGGCGCGCGCATGCGCGGCATGTGGAAATAGCGGAAGTCATGGAGCGGCCGCCGGTCCGGATTGCCATCGCTGGCGCGCTGGGCCGTATGGGCCGCCAGATGGCGGACGCCGTGCTCGCCGATGCGCGTCTGGCGCTTGCCGCCCGCTTTCACCGCCCAGGCAGTGTCGGCGACGGGCTGGTCAGCCGCGACGAGGCGCTCGGCCTGGCCGATGTGGTCATCGATTTCACCACACCGGCCGCATCGGCTGAACTGGCCAGCGTCTGCGCAAGGCGCGGCGGGCCAGCACTGGTGATTGGCTCGACGGGCTTCGATGCCGGCGAACTGGCTGATATCGCCGATGCCGCGAGAACCATCGCCGTCGTGCGCTCCGGCAGTTTTTCGCTCGGGCTCAATATGCTGGTCGGTTTGGTCGGGCAGGCGGCGCGGGCACTCGGCCCTGACGACTGGGATGCCGAGATTTTCGAGGCGCATCATCGCCAAAAGATCGATGCCCCGTCGGGCACCGCACTGATGCTGGGGCAGGCTGTTGCCAGTGGCCGCGGCGTCGAACTGGATACCGTGGCCAGGCGCGTCCGCGACGGCGTCACCGGCGCGCGGCCGGCGGGCGAGATCGGCTTGGCGGTGGCGCGCGGCGGCAGCATTGTCGGCGAGCACAGCGTCTCCTTCTGCGCCGAAGGCGAGACCGTCACCGTGTCGCACTCGGCCGGCGACCGCATCATGTTCGCGCGTGGCGCCATCGCCGCGGCGCTCTGGGTGGCGGGCCGCACTCCCGGCGAATACGACATGCGCGACGTGCTTGGTTTCGGCACGGTCTGATCGGCAATTCCGCGAGAATTCATCAAACAGCCTCTAAAACGGCTGAAAGCCAGCTGAAAGCTTGGCCATGCCATGACGGTTTTGTGGCGTCCGCCACGTGACCGGTACGGGAGCGGCCGGCAGGAGGAAATGCGGCGCGGCCCGATTGGCCCGCCGCCCAGGTGGAGGAAATTACGTGACCGGTTTGATCTCGAAGTGCATCTTGCGTTCGGCGGCGCTGACGCTTGCCCTAGTCGCCACGGGCGCGACCGCGGCGTCGGCCGCGGACAAGATCACCATCATCGTCGGCGGCATGGAGAAGCAGATCTACCTGCCCGCGGTGCTCACCCAGCAGCTCGGCTATTTCAAGGACGAGGGGCTCGACGTCGAGCTGGTCAACTCGCGGGCCGGCGTCGAAGCCGAGAACGAATTGCTGGCTGGCGCCGTGCAAGGCGTCGTCGGCTTCTATGACCACACCGTCGACCTGCAGTCGAAGGGCAAATACATCCAGTCGATCGTCCAGTTCAGCCAGGCCCCAGGCGAAGTCGAACTGGTCTCGGCCAAGCACCCGGAAATCAAGTCGCCGGCCGACTTCAAGGGCGCCACGCTCGGTGTCACCGGCCTCGGCTCCTCGACCGATTTCCTGACCCAGTATCTCGCCGTCCGCAACGGCCTGAAGCCCGGCGACTACACGCTTCTGCCGGTCGGTGCCGGCAACACCTTCATCGCCGCTGTCAAGCAGGACCAGATCCAGGCCGGCATGACCACCGAACCGACGATTGCCAAGCTGCTTTCGACCGGCGAGGCCAACATCCTTGTCGACATGCGCACGCCTGAAAAGACCAAGGAAGCGCTGGGCGGCGACTATCCGGCGGCATCCTTCTACGTCCAGTCTTCCTGGGTCGAAGCCCACAAGGACGAGGCACAGAAGCTCGCCAATGCCTTCGTCAAGACGATGAAGTTCATCGCCGGCCATTCGGCCGAGGAGATCGCCGACAAGATGCCGAAGGACTATTATGCCGGCAACAAGGACCTCTATATCAAGGGGCTCGCCGGCGGCAAGGCGATGTTCACGCCCGACGGGCGCATGCCGGCGGATGGCCCGGAGACGGTTCTGAAAGTGCTGTCGACCTTCTCGAAAAGCCTGCAGGGCAAGCAGATCGACCTCTCGAAAACCTTCACGACTGAATTCGTCGACGCCGCCAAGTAGGCGGCCGCAACAGACGCGGACTCTCTCCGCGCCTGTTGAAAAACAACACCTTGCGCCGGCTGCCTGAATCAATTCGGCAGCGGCGCCTCCCCGGGTGCCGATGAACGGCGAGCCCATGGGCCGCCGGTATCCCAGCACCACCGCCACAGGAGTGTGCCATGCAATTACAAACCATGGCGGCGCAGAAGCTGTCTCCAGCCGCGCCGCCGGCCGATGCCGCCATCGCCATCGACGACGTGACGTTGCGCTTCGTCACGCCCGACGGCCACATGATGACGGCGATCCGCGATTTCACCATGACGGTGGCGCGCGGCGAGTTCGCCTGCGTCGTCGGGCCAACCGGCTGCGGCAAGTCGACTACGCTCAACCTCGTCACCGGCCTGCTGCGGCCAACCACCGGCAATGTCCGCGTCATGGGCAATCCTGTCACCGATATCAGCCGCGACATCGGCTTCGTCTTCCAGGCGGACGCGCTTTTCCCCTGGCGCAGTGTGATCGACAATGTCGCCGCGGGTCCACTCTATCGCGGCACGCCGAAGGCCGAGGCCTACGACAAGGCGCGCGACTGGATTGCCCGCGTCGGCCTCGCCCGCTTTGAAAAGCACTATCCGCACCAGCTTTCGGGCGGCATGCGCAAGCGCGTCGCGCTGGCCCAAACCTTCATAAACCAACCCAAGATCCTGTTGATGGACGAGCCGTTCAGCGCGCTCGACATGCAGACGCGCACCGCCATGCAGGACGAACTCTTGGGCCTGTGGTCGGAACAGAAATCCTCCGTCGTCTTCGTCACGCACGACCTGGAGGAGGCCGTGGCGCTGGCCGACAAGGTTTATGTGCTCACCGCCGGGCCTGGGACCGTCAAAAGTGTCTACCGCATCGACCTGCCGCGTCCGCGCGTCATGGCCGACATACGCTACGACCCGAAATTCGTCGAGATCGCCAAGGTGATCTGGAACGATCTGCGCGAGGAAGTGCAGCTCGGCCAGAGCCGTGGCCTGCAAACCGGCCATTGAGAGGGGAACGACATGACAGCCATCTCTCCGGCGGCCGACAGGGCCGCCACGCGCGAAACCTCGATCGCCATCGCCGAGGCCCGGGCGCGGGCGCGGCTGCGCCGGCGCCATGCCCTGGTCATCGGTCTGCGGTTCGCGATCCTGATCGTCTTCCTTGGCCTGTGGGAACTTGGCGCCGACTACAACATCATCGACCCGTTCTTCTTCGCCAGTCCGTCGGGTATCTGGGAGCAGATCTGGTCGTGGATCACCGAAGGCACCTCGCAGGGGCCGCTCTGGCTGCAGATCTATGTGACGCTGGAGGAAACCTTCCTCGGCTTCGTCATCGGTGCGCTCGGCGGCATCGCCGCCGGCATCATCCTTGGCCGCAACCGGCTGCTGGCGGATGTCTTTTCGATCTACATCAAGATCGCCAATTCCGTGCCTCGCGTCGTTCTGGGCTCGGTGTTCATCATCGCGCTCGGTCTCGGCATGGCGTCCAAGGTGGCGCTCGCCGTGGTGATGGTGTTCTTCGTCGTTTTCGCCAACGCCTTCCAAGGGGTTCGCGAGGCCGACAGGGCGATGATCGCCAACGCCCAGATCCTCGGCGCCTCGCCCTTCCAGATCACCCGCACCGTCATTATCCCGTCCGCGATGAGCTGGATCCTGGCCAGCCTCCATGTCAGCTTCGGCTTTGCCCTGGTCGGCGCCGTGGTCGGTGAATTCCTCGGCGCCAAGCAAGGCATGGGCCTGCTGATCTCGACCGCGCAGGGCGCCTTCAATGCCAATGGCGTCTTCGCCGCCATGATCATCCTGGCCGTCATGGCGCTGGTGGTGGAATTCATCATCACCCGCTTCGAGAATTATGTCGTCAAGTGGCGGCCGGCCCCGTTCAACGAGCAGGGCGCTTGATTTTGTTCTGAGAGAAGTACGAGCCCCGCGCTTGACGCGGGCTCGGGCTAGAGCAATTCCAGGAAAAGTGTGTAACGGTTTTCCCGGGAGAAGCGCGTAGCGCTTCCCCTTGGGAATTGCGTAAAAACAAAGAGTTAGAGCGGTTCGGCGATTCTATCAAACGCTGAACCGCTCTAGGCGAGCGGCAGCCTGACCTCGACCACCAGTCCGCCGGCCGCGCTATCCCCCAGGGTAACGCGGCCGCCGGCGTTTTCGACCACCTCGCGCACGATGGCGAGCCCCAGGCCGCTGCCTTCCTCGGTCGAACCGGCGACACGATAAAAACGCTCGAACACGTGATCGCGTTCTTCAGGCGGGATACCTGGCCCGTCATCGGCGACCGTCAGCACCGCTTCGCCATCGATGGTCGCCAGCCTGACCGTGACACTGCCGCCCGATGTCGAGTAGCGCAACGCATTGTCGACGAGGTTGACGATCATTTCACGCAGCATCGTGCCGTCGCCGATAACGGCAACCGGGCCGGCTTCCTCCAGGCCGAGGTCGATCTTGCGGGCGATCGCCGCCGGCGCCTGCGTTTCCAGTACGTGGCGGGCGGCTTCGGTGAGATCGATGCGGTCGGCACGCGGGCGCCGGCTGCCTGGTTCGGCCCGCGACAGGGTGAGCAATTGTTCGGCCAGCCGCGCCAGCTTGCCGGAGCTGGCCTGCAGCGCCACCAGTGCCTCCTGGCGCGCCTCGGTGGCGGTTTCGCGCAGCGCGTAGCTTGCCTGCGTCGACAGCAGCGCCAGTGGCGTGCGCAATTGGTGCGCGGCATTGGCGATGAAGCGGCGCTGCGCGCCCATCTGCGCGCGCACGCGTTCCATATAAGCGTTGAGCGCGTCGATCAGCGGCCGGATCTCGCTTTGCGCGCCCGGCACGTCGACCGGATCGAGGTCGCTGCGGCTTGGCGAACGCACCGCGTCGCGCAGGCTGATCAATGGCGCCAGGCCACGGCGCAGGCCAAGCAGCACGAACACGCCGGCGATCGCCACCAGCGCCAGTTGCTGGACGAAGGCGCTGAACCACAGCCGCTTCACCATCGCATCATGCCCGGCGAGCGTGACCCCCACGGTGACCATAACAGGCGAATCAGCCCCGGCACCGACCACGGCATGGCCAAGCGTTGCAAGCCGCAACGGGTGATCGCGATAGGCTGCCTCGATGCTCTTGTCCCCAGGAGCCACGGGCAAATCGGGATAACCGGTCAGCAACCGCCCACCGGCGGTCTCGACGCGGTAATACACACTGTCGCGGTCGCCGGTGTCGAACATCTCGATCGCTGCAGGGGGTATCGTGGCATCGAGGACGCCGTCGGCCATGGCGACCTGTTCGGCGATGGCGCGGGCCGAACCGACCAGCATCCGGTCGGTGACCAGATCGGCGGTCGCCAGCGCATTGCGCTGGCTGGTCCACAGATTGATGGTGGCAAGCCCGGCGAGCGGCAACACCACCCATGCCAGCAATTGCAGGCGCAGGCTGCTGGTCCTCATGGCGCCAGATCGTCCTGGCGCAGGAGATAGCCAAGGCCGCGCAAGGTGGTGATCTGGACCCGCGACCCTTCGAGCTTCTTGCGCACACGGTGCACATAGATCTCGATGGCGCTGGGATCGGCGTCGTTCTCGAAATCATAGATGGCCGCCGACAACGCGGCCTTGCTGACGGTGCGTCCCGCCTTGATCATCAATTGCTCGAGCACGGCATGTTCGCGCGGCGTTAATGCCAGCGCCTCGCCGCCGAGCGAGAACAGCCTTGTGTTGGTGTCGAAGACGAGATCGCCGCAGGCAACGACCGGTGCGGTCCGATCATTGGCGCGGCGCAGTTGCACGCGGATGCGCGCTTCGAGTTCCTCGATCTGGAAGGGCTTGGCCAGATAGTCGTCGGCGCCTTCGTTGAGGCCCTTGACCCGGCCGTCGAGGCTGGCATTGGCGGTCAGTACGATCACCGGCACCCGGTTGCCGCGGGCTCGCAGCATGCGCAGCACTTCCAGTCCGCCCATGCGGGGCAGAGCCAGATCAAGAATGACCAGCGCGTGGTCGCCCGCCGCAAGCGCATGCTCGACATCCTCGCCATCATGGACGATGTCGACGACATAGTTCGCCTGGCGCAAGGTCTTGCCCAGCCAGTCCGCCAGTTCGCGATTGTCCTCAACAAGCAGCAATCGCATGTCTATCGTGGTCCCGGCCCACTTTGCGGTCTCATCGGGGCTCGATCGACGGCCTCGATCCGGCAATCGGCCCTGAAATGATCGATAGTATCGATCTCGGCGCAAGGCAAATGCGGCCGGGCAGCGCTATGGGGTTGGTTCTGCCAGGCCAAATCGCCCCGTTCCGGGACACAAATCGAACCGAACGGTTCGGTTCTGGTTGACGGATTGTATCGCAAAGGGTGAACAATAGGCCCCGATTCGCCTCCGGTTTCGGCTGGGCCATATTCCGTAAATGTCTGAAAATATTACGAAAAATTCGCCGCCAATGGTGCGATGCAATATGCATTGTCTATAATATAATGAAATACTGCAAAGCCGATGCGACTGGAAATCCCAAAACGCCTCCCCCATCTGGAGGTGGTCCGAGCGACGCGAAATCCTCCCAGAAGGCACGCCACTAGACGGACAGAACTAAAAACTGGAGTAACCAAAATGACCAAGATCGCTCTTACCGCTGCCGCCATCCTCGTCGCCACGGGCGCCGCTTTCGCCGGCTCCGACAATTATGGCTCGGCCAACGTCAATCAGCCCGCCGCCGCTGTCGACCATTCGGTTACCGCTTCGATTTCGAAGTCGACCGAAACCGTCCAGACCCAGGCTCCGCAGGGCGCTGACCGTAATCTCTTCGGCCACTAATTCCGGCCGATATCCAACCAATCGAATTTCAGGAGTACTTAACATGACCAAGATCGCTCTTACCGCCGCGGCCATCCTCGTTGCCACCGGCACCGCTTTCGCCGGCTCCGACAATTACGGCTCGGCCAACGCCAACCAGCCGACCGTCGCCATCGACCATTCGGTCACCGCTTCGACCTCGAAGTCGACCGAAACCGTCCAGGCCCAGGCCCCACAGGGTGCCGACCGCAACCTCTTCGGCCACTAATCCCCGCCGATATCGACCCAATCTTGAACTTAGGAGTATTTGAAATGACCAAGATCGCTCTCACCGCCGCCGCCATCCTCGTTGCCACGGGCACCGCTTTTGCCGGCTCCGACAATTACGGCTCCAACAACGTCAACCAGCCGGTTGCCACCCAGTCGACCTCCAATGTCGACACCTTCCACACCGGTTCGATCCTGAAGACGGACAAGGCACAGGGCGACGCCAATGCCAACGTACCGGCTCAGTCGGGCCAGGGCATCTGGGGCCGCTAATCCATATAGCAGCACTTGACTACAAAGAGCGGTGGGCTTGGCCCGCCGCTCTTGTTTTTTGACACAAGTCCGTTTGATAGACGGGGCCGGCCATGCCGGACACCATCGAGGCAGGCGGGCTCTCGTCGCGGGTCGAACCGACCGGTTCAATTAATGTTGACGCGCCGTGAGCGCACCGCGAGACGGGGCTTGGCGAAACACAACGAAATGCTTTGTGAAGCGCAAATTAAGATATTGATATAATTATCGAAAAATATTTCCAACAAATCCTTGGTCAAATCTTGAAGCTCGGAATCTAGTCGTGAAGGCACATCTTCGTGATTGGAAGCCGGCGAATGAAAAACCCACTTCCAGATGGTCCGAGCGACGCGAAATTCCTCCCAAGGGCACGCCACTTGACGGACAGACCAGAACCACTGGAGTAAAGAAAATGACCAGGATCGCACTCACCGCCGCCGCCATCCTCGTTGCCACGGGCAGCGCCTTCGCCGGCAGCGACAATTATGGCTCCGACAACGTCAATCAGCCGGCTGTCAGCGCGCCCGCGGGCAAAATCGACCACGTCCGTACGGCCTCGACCAGCAAGCCGATCGAACACCACGGCTTCAAGCTGACGCCGGACTCCAATCAGCCGGATCCCGGCCAAGGCATTTGGGGCAACTGATCCACGCAGGACCTCGATTGCCTCGACGACAAAGAGCGGTGGGCCTGACCCGCCGCTCTTGTTTTTCGAGGCAAGGCCGATGGCCGACGTTCTTCGCAGTCTGCGAAAAACATTTCAGGTCCAGGAATAAACTCTGGCTGTTTCTGGTCTTGTCCTCAGCGGACCCGTCCTCCCATGACGCCGCCTAACGGATGAACCAGGAGATTGAAATGAACAGATTTGCCCTCGCTACCGCCGCTATCCTCGTCGCAACCGCAAGTGCATTCGCCGGCAGCGACCACTTCGGCTCAGACAATGCCAACCAGCCGGCCGCCCCGGTCGCCGGCGTGGACCATGCCGTCACCGGTGCCGTCGACGACACGACTATATCAGGGCACAAAGCTGCGGACGCCAAGATGAAGCCCGCCACCACCGACTGGCCGGAGCCCGGCCAGGGCATCTGGGGCAACTGATGCCTTGGCGCGGCGGATCCCATCCGCCGCCCGCATTTCTAGCGCAAATCCTTCGGCCACAGGCAATGTGTCAGCCGCGCGGCCGACCGGCCGGGCCAGTCGTCTTCAAGGACGAAGCGCGCGAGAGCCGCCGTCGGAAACTTTTCCTCGAGCCTCTTGCGCGCCTTGGCTTCCGATCCCGGCCCCACAAGCTGCCTTGCCAGATTCTCGAGGCCTGGATTGTGGCCGACAACCACCAGGCATTCGCCCGACGGGTCGGCCTTGCGAATCTGGCTCAGGATATCCGCCGCGGAAGCTTCGTAGAGTGCATCGGCAAACGCGACCCGTGGATGCACCGGCAGTTCCGCGGCCACCAGCCGCCACGTATCACGGGTGCGCAGCGCCGGCGACACCAATGCCAGATCCGGCAGCCAGTCGCGCGCGGCAAGCTCGCGGCCGATCAATCGGGCCGCCTTCAACCCGCGTTCCGCAAGCGGCCGGTCGAAATCATCGAGGTCGGGGTCGTCCCAACTCGATTTGGCATGGCGAAGCAGGAGCAGCTGTTTCATCGCCGTTCTCGCTCAGGGCGTGATCCGCGCCAGATGCTCCAGGTCGGCTTCCTCGCGCAGCGGATCGGGCGCCATCACCACCGAGGTGCCGTTCTCGGCATCGTCGGCGAAGTGGGCAAGCACCGTGCGGCCGGCCTCCATGCGCGCCTTGCCTTCGGCGACCAGACCCAGCGCCAGCGGATAGAGCCGGTGCTCGGTTTTCAGCACGCGCGCGGCCAGCGTATCGGCATTGTCGCCGACCATCACCGGCACCGCCGCCTGGGCGATGATCGGGCCGTCATCCATCTCCGACGTGACGAAATGCACGGTGCAGCCATGGATGCGGATGCCGGCGGCCAGCGCGCGCGCATGGGTATCGAGACCCTTGAAGGCAGGCAGCAGGGCAGGGTGGATGTTGATCATGCGGCCCTGCCATTTCTGGACGAAGCCTGATGTCAGGATGCGCATGTAGCCGGCCAACGCCACGATTTCGGTTTTGAAAGCGGCAAGTGCCGCATCGATCGCCGCGTCATGCGCCTGCTTGCTGCCATGGTCGGCGCGGGAAATGACCTGGGTGGCGATGCCGCGTGCCCTGGCGATGCCGAGGCCGGCGGCGTCGGCCTTGTCGGAGATGACGCCGACGATCTCGGCCGGGAAGGCCGGATCGCTGGCCGCCGCGATCAGCGCGGTCATGTTGGAGCCGCGCCCAGATATCAGGACGACGGTGCGTTTCCTCTGCGTGCTCATAGGCCGATCGAGCCCCGATAGATGACACCGGCGTCGCGGCGCGGCACGATGCGGCCGATCGGCGTCACCGTCTCGCCGGCTTCCTGCAGCACGGCGGCGACCTGCGCCGCCTGACCCGAAGCGACAGCCAGGATCATGCCGATGCCGCAATTGAAGGTGCGCATCATTTCCTCCGGCGCCACGCCGCCGGTCTTGGCCAGCCACGAGAATACGGGCGGCACGTCGATGGCTTCGAGATCGAGTTCGGCCGAGAAATCCTTGGGCAGCACGCGCGGAATGTTTTCGGGAAAGCCGCCGCCGGTGATATGTGCCAGCGCCTTGATGCCATGCGTGTTGCGGATCGCCTTGAGGATCGATTTCACGTAGATGCGCGTCGGTTCGAGCAGCGCCTGGGCCAGCGTCGCCTCGTCGTTGAACGGCGCCGGATCGCTCCATGCAAGGCCGCTGGCGGCAACGATGCGGCGCACCAGCGAAAAGCCGTTGGAATGGAGGCCGGAGGAGGCAAGGCCGAGCAGCACGTCGCCCTCGACGATATCGTCGGTGGGCAGCAACTGGCCGCGTTCGGCGGCACCCACGGCAAAGCCGGCGAGGTCATAATCCTTGCCGTGATACATGCCGGGCATTTCGGCCGTCTCGCCGCCGATCAGCGCGCAGCCGGCCTGGCGGCAGCCTTCGGCGATACCACCGACGATCGAAGCGCCCTGGTCCGGATCGAGCTTGCCGGTGGCGAAATAGTCGAGGAAGAACAGCGGCTCGGCGCCCTGCACGACGATGTCGTTGACGCACATGGCGACGAGATCAATGCCGATCGTGTCGTGTTTTCCCGCATCGATGGCGATCTTCAGCTTGGTGCCGACCCCGTCATTGGCTGCAACCAGCACCGGATCGGTGAAGCCGGCCGCCTTCAGGTCGAACAAACCGCCGAAGCCGCCGATTTCGCCATCGGCGCCCGGCCGGCGCGTCGCGCGCACCAGCGGCTTGATCTTCTCCACCATGAGATTGCCGGCATCGATGTCGACGCCGGCCTCGGCATAGGTGAGCCCGTTTGTGCGCTTGGCCGTTTTATTCTGGCCGATTTTGGGCTGGCCGGTTTCGCGCTTGCTCATCGCAATTTTCCTGCTCGTTTGCGGGCTCTTCGCATGAACGGTTTCGGTCCGCAAGGATAACGGCCGAACCGGGCGCCGTTTGGGCCGACAAAAGCGTGGATAGCCCAAGCTCGATGCAATGTCCCGCCTTGGCCGCGGTCGCGTCATTGTTGCGACGCTTGCGCCAGGCGGTCATCTCCATCATCTATCCCTGACCTGAGAGGACGGGCCCCAGCCTTTGACCATCCCCAACCTGATCACCATCCTGCGCCTCGTGCTGGTGCCCGCCATTGTGCTGGCCATGCTGCAGGCGCGTTGGGACTGGGCCTTTGCCGGCTTCGTCATTGCCGGCATTTCCGACGCCGTCGACGGCTTCATCGCCCGCCGCTTCAACCAGCAGTCGACGCTCGGAGCCTATCTCGATCCGATGGCCGACAAGCTGCTCCTGGTTTCGGTGTTCGTGGTCATGGGCTTCATCGGGCAATTGCCGCTGTGGCTGGTCGTCACCATGGTGTCGCGCGACGCGTTGATCGTCTGCGCGGTCCTGTTGTCCACGGTGATGGCTCATCCGGTCGAGATGAAACCGCTTTTCGTATCGAAGGCCAATACCGCCATCCAGATCGTGCTGGCGGCGGTCGTGCTGGGCGAACTTGCCTTTGCCGTGCACCTCGACCCCCTGCGGCCAGCCCTCATATTGCTGTCCGGGGTCTTGACCGTGGCTTCGGCCGCGGCCTATCTCGTGGCTTGGCTGAGGCATATGAACGGCTATGGCGAAGGCGGTAAACAGGGCTGACAAGCCCATCGACGGCAAGGCTGTCCGCAAGCCGGCCGCCAGCAAAACGGTGGCGCGGGGCAAGGCTGTCGACGACCAGATGGTCGTCGTCGTGCCGGCTGGCGAGACGGCGGCAGAGGCGGAGGCGTCGTCGACGTTCCGCCGACAGATCTTCTTCTGGCTTGCCGGTGCCGCGATCCTGGCGCTTTTCCTTTATGTCTTCAGCGACATCCTGCTGCCATTCGTCGCCGGCATGGTGCTTGCCTACTTCCTCGATCCGGTCGCCGACCGGTTGCAGCGGCTCGGCCTCAGCCGCTTCATGGCGACGGTGGTCATCCTCATCACCTTCCTCATCGTGCTGGTGCTGGCCTTCGTCATCCTCATTCCGGTGCTGGCGACGCAGATGGCCGATTTCGCCGGCAAGCTGCCGGAGTACCTGACCCGGCTGCAGAGCCTGATCACCTCCTTTGACCCGAAATGGCTGGAACAGAAATTCGGCGTCAACGCCAATGGCCTGCGCGATGGGTTGAACTCGCTGCTGACCTCCGGTTTCGGCCTGCTCACCACGGTTTTCACGTCGATCTGGAGTTCGGGCGTGGCGCTGGTCTCGGTGGTCAGCCTGTTCGTGGTCACGCCGGTCGTGGCCTTCTACATGCTGCTCGACTGGGACCGCATGGTGGCCGTCATCGACAGCTGGGTGCCGCGCGACAACGTGGCGACGGTGCGCGCCATCGCGCGCGACATCAACACCGCCACCGCCGGCTTCGTGCGCGGCCAGGGCACGCTGTGCCTTGTCCTGGGCGCCATGTATGCCACCGGCCTGACGTTGACCGGATTGAACTTCGCCATCCTGATCGGCCTGTTCGCCGGGCTGATCTCCTTCATTCCCTATGTCGGCTCACTGACCGGGCTGGTCCTGGCCATCGGCGTCGCCTTCGTCCAGTTCTGGCCGGACTGGACGATGATCGTCGCCGTTGCCGTGGTCTTCTTCATCGGCCAGTTCATCGAAGGCAACATCCTGCAGCCCAGACTGGTCGGCAAAAGCGTCGGCCTGCATCCGGTGTGGCTGATGTTCGCGCTGTTCGCCTTCGGCGCCCTGTTCGGTTTTGTCGGCCTGTTGATTGCCGTTCCGGCATCCGCGGCGGTGGCTGTTCTGGTGCGCTTCGCCATTGCCCGCTATCTGGAATCGCCGCTATACAAGGGCCACGCGACAGCACCAGCGCCACCGCTGCCGGCCGATCGTGGCGGCGGCCACCGCACGCAACCGCGTCGCTGAAGTGACCGCCCAGCGAACCGATCCGCCGCGCCAGCTGCCGCTCGATCTAGGCCATGGCACTGGCTACTCGCGCGACGAACTGGTCGTCTCCGGCACCAACAACCAGGCCGCCGCACTGGTCGATCGCTGGCCGGATTGGCCAGCACCGGTGGTGGTGCTGGCAGGCCCCGCCGGTTCTGGCAAAACGCATCTGGCCTCGATCTGGCGCGCCCGCGCCAAAGCGGTGGCCGTAGACGCCGGGCGCATGGGCGACGCCATCGCCAATCTCGGTGCGCGGCCGGCGCTGATCGACGATATCGATATCGGCGCGGTCGACGAGCAAGGGCTGTTCCATTTGATCAATGCCGTGCGCGGTGCCGGCTCGACGCTGCTACTGACGGCGCGACGCTTTCCGTCGGCCTGGGGCGTTTCGCTGCCCGATCTGGCCTCGCGGCTGAAGGCGGCGGCGACCGTCGAGATCCACGAACCCGACGATCTCCTGCTCGCCGGCGTCATCACCAAGCTGTTCGCCGACCGTCAGGTCGAGGTCGAGCCGCATGTCGTGCAGTACCTGGTGCGGCGCATCGAGCGTTCGCTGGCAACCGCGATGCGTGTGGTGGAGCGCCTGGACCGCACCGCGCTGGAGCGCAAGATGCCGATCACGAGGACGCTGGCCGCCGAAACCGTCAACGCCATGGACGAGGGGCAGGGCGAATTCGAGATTTAGAGTGCCTCGATGTTCAGCTGGCGGCCCAGCAACCGCCGTCCCATTTCGGCAAATAATGACTGGCACACGTTTTGCAGCGAGAGCTTGCCGGCTGACCCCGGTCCTGGTTGCGTTCCAAACCAGGTTGTAGGCTCGCCGGGAATGAGGTGGTTGGGGTTCTCGCCCGGCGAGCTTGCCTCCACTTGCGGCCGATCACAGCCACATTCTGACGAAATGCCGGACCAACAGATAGACGGCTGAGTGCGCGGCGATATAGCAGGCCGCGACCACCACAAAAATCCCGATGCTGGCAGGCCAGGAACGGGAAGCGGCCATGCCCGGGGCGAGCCTGGCTTGCCTGCGGCTCTCGCGATTGTTCCACATCGCCAAGGCCGCGCAGGCGATCGCCCACGTCGCCATGAAGGGAACCGTCACGCCCGCATAGGCAAAATAGGTCGGCCCGAACAGCGACACCCAAGCATCGATCCCAAGCACCGCAAATCCCCCGTTTGCCGGAGTTTAAGCCGGCAATGGCGAGGCAAGCGAGCCTGAATTGGCCCAAAGCCCTTCGATGTCCGCTCAATCCAGATGCGACTGCACGAAGTCGATGAAGGCGCGCACCTTGGCCGGCGGCAGGTGGCGCGAAGGGTGGAGCGCGTAGAGCGGAAAGCTCTCGCCGTGCCAATCCGGCAGGACTTCGACCAGCGCGCCTTGTTGGATGAGAGGCTGGACGCCAATCGCCTTGATCCTGGCGATGCCGACACCGTCGAGGCAGGCGCCAAGCATCGTGCCGAACTCGGCGACCATCAGCCGGCCGATGGTCCTGACGTCGACGACCTCAGCGCCGCGCCGAAACCGCCACTCCTCGATCGGCTGGCCGGTCAGCGAATCGCGAACCTGGATGCAGGCGTGGTCGAGGAGGTCGGACGGAACGGTGGGATTGCCATGTGTCTTCAGATAGGCCGGTGCGGCAACCGTGATCGTGCGCGTCTCGGTGAGCTTCCTTGCTACAAGCGAAGACATGGGCGGCGTGCCGAAGCGGACAGCGATGTCGAACCCTTCGCCAACCAAGTCGCCCAACTGGTGCCGGGCGACCAGTTCCAGCGACAGGTCGGGATAGAGCGCCAGGAAGGCGCCGATGTGCGGCGCCAGCAGCTGGCGTGAGAAGAAGGCATCGACATTGACCCGCAACCGGCCACGCACGGCGGTCGAGGTGCCGGAGGTCGTCGTCACCGCGTCTTCGATGCCTGTCAGCAGCGGCGCGACCTCGGCGTATAGGCGACGACCCTCGTCGGTCAGCGCCACCGCCCTTGTCGTCCGGTCGAGCAGCCGTACCCCGACGCGAGCCTCCAGACGCGAAACCGCGCGGCTGACGCCGGATCGCGACAGGCCGAGCGCGTCCGCGGCTCTCGCAAAGCTTCCGCCCTCGGCGACCGCGGCCAGCACGCCGACATTGGAGATTACGCGCCCATCGAACGCCATGGCCGTCACCGTTGATTTAAGATCACCAATTTTATGACTTAATGGCACTCACTGCAACAGTGAGTGCCGCGCTAGAGATCCGCCATCCCGCATCGCCCGAGACGCGGCAGAGATGGAGACGGATCATGTACGCAATTACTGGCACTACCGGCAAAGTCGGCGGAGCGCTGGCGCGGGCCCTGCTTGCCGCCGGTGAGCGCGTGCGCGCCGTCGTGCGCGACGCCGCCAAAGGCCAGCAATGGGCGGCGCTCGGCTGTGAAGTCGCGATCGCCGCCATGGAGGACGCGGAGGCGCTGACGGAAGCGTTCAAGGGCGCGGAGGCGGCGTTCGTCCTGCCGCCGCCGGTGTTCGATCCCGAGCCCGGCTATCCTGAAGCGCGAGCCGTCATCGACAGTGTCGTGGCGGCGCTGCGGGCCGCGAAACCCAGGAGGGTCGTCTGCCTGTCGACAGTCGGCGCCGACGCGGTCCAGGACAATCTGCTGTCGCAGCGCACGATGATGGAGGCAGCGCTGACCGTGCTGCCAATGCCGCTCGCCATCCTGCGGCCGGCCTGGTTCCTGGACAATGCAGCTTGGGACGTAACCTCGGCTCGCGAGACGGGTCTCATCCACAGCTTCCTCCTGCCGACCGACAGGGCCTTGCCCATGGTCGCGGCGCAGGATGTCGGCCGGCTGGCGGCCGAACTCATGCGCCAGCACTGGACCGGCAGTCGCATCGTCGAACTGGAAGGGCCGAGCCGCGTATCGCCCCAAGACCTTGCCGCCGCTTTCGCCACGGCGCTCGGCAAACCGGTGCGCGCCGTGCCGGTGCCGCGCGAAACCTGGGAAGTGCTTTTCCGTTCGCAAGGCATGAACAATCCGCTGCCCCGCATGCGCATGCTCGACGGCTTCAACGAGGGCTGGATTGCATTCCCCGACGAAACGAGGACGATCAAGGGCAGCACAAGCATGGCGGCCGTGGTTGCGGCTCTGGTGGCCGGCGAGGGCGCCTAGATCGCGTGGGATATGAAGGGATGGTCGGAGTGGAGAGATTCGAACTCCCGACCCTCTGGTCCCAAACCAGATGCGCTACCAGCCTGCGCTACACTCCGAACGGTCTGTTGCCTATTCATTTCGGTGTTACATGGCAAGTGCAAAAACCTTGCCGCCGGTGCCAATGCGCAGTAATGACGGCCTAGGGGCGGCGATGCTGCCTTGCACAACAATGAGGTGGCCATGTCCGCGCGCATTTTCAGCCCAGCCAAAACCGCGATGCAATCCGGCAAGGCCAAGACCGGCCATTGGGTGCTGGAATTCGATCCCGAGATGCGCAAGAAGATCGACCCTCTGATGGGCTACACGACATCGGGCGACATGAGGAGCCAGATCAGGCTCACTTTCGGCACCAAGGAAGAGGCCGTGGCCTACGCCGAAAAGGAAGGGCTTGCCTTCCGCGTCGAGGAGCCGAAAGAACCCAAGCGCCGCCAGATTTCCTATGCGGAGAATTTCCGCTATGACCGCAGGACGCCCTGGACGCATTGAACTTCGGCCAGCGCCAATATCCAGCCGGCCGTTGGCCGGCCGACGGTCCCGTAGCTCAGCTGGATAGAGCACCGGCCTTCTAAGCCGATGGTCACAGGTTCGAATCCTGTCGGGATCGCCAATCTTTTCAACATCTTAGATAGCATGGACAGGGGCGAAAACATAGCCGTTTACAATCCGTTTACAGGCTTTGTTCGTTTGGTGTTCCGCTCCATGCGCAAAATCACCGCGTCGGAAGCCTGCTGATCGTCGGCCAGATAGTGCCTTTCGAGCACGCCGTTGATCTTTACGCAAAAATGACCTTTGCCGAAATAATCGACTCAAAAGCCGGATGTACACTAACAATATTTCGCACCGCCCGGCCCGCAACCAACCCCTTCGCCGCTCGTTCGCAACGGCCACTACTTCACGCGGAGCGTCATAACCCCGACGAGGTCGGGCTTACGCCAAGCCAAATCCGTGGGCACCTCTTCGTAGACGTGGGTCCTATTTCCACCCTTGTTCGCAGGGATTTCCATCGTCCGTCGTCCATTTGAAAAAGTGCAACATGCGGTTGGTCCTTCCAACCGTCTCTGTATAAACCGAAGAAGTAGGTGTGCTTTTCAATCCAGAGCGTGATGTGAAAGCTGTTGCCCACTGTGATGTGGCAGGGACTTCGACCAACGGGACAAACAGCACGTGAATTGACGGTGACACCGACCGGCCCGCCACCCGTTGACCTATGCTGGTTGATCCGAGCACACTCCAGACCCTGCCCGCTGCTCCCCAAGGACAGCGGGCTTTTTTCTATGCAAAAACCCCGGCTCGATGGCCGGGGCTTCAACGCGTCGATCGGGCAGGATCACTTCGGGCAGTTGGCCGCTTCCTGCTTGGTCGTTGTGCCGTCGGTGGTCGTTGTGGTGCCGTTGGCGCCCGTCTTGCACTTGTCCGGTGCGCCCGATTGATCACCGGAACCACTAGCGTTTGTGGTGCCTGCATTGGTGTTGCCGCTGTTGGTGGCTCCGCCGCTGGCACCATTGGTACCCCCGCTGGCACCGTTGCCCGAACCGTTGGACTGCGCCATCGCCCCGCCAAGCAACCCCAAGGTCAACATTGCTGCCGCGAGAACTCTTATCATCTCTATTCTCCTACCGTCGCTTGATTGCGAACTGATAGGCCAACCTCGATTTTGCACATGTTCCAAAAATAAAGGCGCAAAAAGTCGCCGAAACCTTGGCCGTCGTTTGCCGTGGCTTCGCGTCACGCCTGAAGAAGACATATGCCAAGCCGACCTTCGCAAAACGCGAGCGCCTCAGTGCAGTGACTGCTACGGTGCCAACCAGCCAGATCCCGATGCTGACTTAATTTGCCAGTCCCATAAAACCAGCCCGCTGGCTCCGGCCGGCGGGTTTTTTTGTGGAACTGACCTTTGCTGACGAAGTTGTTGAGCAGCTCGGTCGTTCCCTCAATCGGGCGTATATTGGAGAGTCCGCCACCGCTCCGCCAGGGTGACGGGCTCTCGATCTTAGCGGTACAGGCCAAGGGCGAGGGACCGGACGGACTAGATCGGCGCATATGGTTTCGAAAACCTCCAAGGGCAGATGCGTTGAAGCTTGTGAATTCCTTGAGGCAGTCGGCAACCCGACCAGACTATTGGTCTTGGCTCATTTGCTCGATGGGGAACAGTCAGTAAACGAACTGTTGGAGAAGGTAGGTAGCAACCACACCCAAGCGGCGCTCTCCCAAAATCTGGCCAAGCTGCGTAGGGCCGGACTGGTGAGCACCCGGCGGGAAAGCCAGTGGATATACTACTCCTGCGATTCGCCCGCCGTGCGCCAGTTGTTGGCCTTCTTGGAGGACACCTTTGGCGATCTCAGGCCAAAGGCATCCCACCGGGCCGCGCATGTTTCTCGATAGCGATGATATCGAGCCGTTTTGATGCCCTTGACAGTATTCGCATGGACAGGGCAGTTTCTGCCCATTGAGGGCAAACGGGGGTCCCATGAAGAAGACATACGAAAAGCCTGAACTGGTGAAGCGCGAACGTCTCTCGGCTGTCACGGCCCTTGGTCCCGGTCCTTCGGTGCCGCCAGTGCTAAAAGAGTAGGAATGCTTGGCCTAAGCGGGCCAGGTAAACCCAGGTTCCGATCCCCCGTCGATATCAGAGCTTTCGCTTGAAAGGGTGAGGTGCCCATAGCTGATATGATCGCGCTCCTTTTGGAAGACGAAGCCCTCGCCTTGTGCCCGAAGTTGGAACGTTGTCGAGAAACCTTCGCTCTTTCGGCCTTCTAAGCCCATGGTCACAGGTTCGAATCCTGTCGGGATCGCCATAATTGCAAGGGTCCGTTCCGGGCACATGGGTTACGGTTTATACCGGAGACACAGGTAACACTTTTCACCCCTCTTCGTTCTCGCGGATGCGCGCCCGGCCGAGGCTGACATCTGGTGTGCAGCGGCGCGAATTCACTTCTCGGTGAGCCTGTCGTCTCCGCAGCGTGGAAATGTCGCGCTCGCCCCTAGCCAAATGGCAGCCGCCCCCGCGGCAGCGGGCTGTTTTGGAACCCAATCCTCCCGACCCTGTTTCTGGCTGGAGAACCAAAGGAGGCCCATGTGGAACCGAAGTCGTCACGTGACATACCAGGCCCAAAGCCCCGCAGGGACAAAGACAGGGATGCCCGAAAGGCGGTTGCCAGAACACCTGACAAAACCAACGATTGGGACCGTGACGCCGTGCATGGGGATGGCGACACGATCGCCATTGAGCCTGAGCCGGGCGTGGAGTCGAAATAGCATCCGGTGGGGAAACATGATCCAGAGTGCCGAGGTGGGGCACAATTCCAGCGCGCCAGCCTGATTGACGGCCAAAAAAATCGCCGCTTCGTACGGATCGCCTCAATTTCAAAACGCATAAGCTGATGCGGTCACTTATTCACCTTCCCCACCAGTGCTGCCACGGCAGGTAACGAAAGCCACACGGGGCCAGACCCGCGCGTGGCTCGCCCGGAATTATTTCGTGATCTGGCCCCGTTGGAACCTTGGGCAAAACTACACGTTCGGGGGCGTTGTATTCGTCGAGCCTCATATAAAGACCTCATAAAGACATGTGCGGTTCGGCGAAGGAGGTGGGGCAAACAAGCGCGGGTTGGGAAGGATAAGCCATGTCGAAACGTGAAATTGGAACGTCCCCTGCCTTGGGGCGGCGTATCGCCGAACTCAGGGAACGTATGCAGAATGCCGAAATTTCGGGCCACGAGATGAAAACATTTCACAAGGTCGCCACCATAATGGGGGCTGGCGACGGTTCCTTGCGACTCGATGCCGACGATCTGATCGCGGCATCCTTCGTGGTCGAGGCGGTTCGTCCGGCGTCCAACTGACTTCGGAATTTTCGTTATTCGAAGATCCGCTGAACAAATCCGCTTCCATCAGCGGGGCACGGCCGCCTGTCGGCGATCGTGCCCCGCTCGCATTTCCTCATCGTCTTTCCGCCACCCGATCTCGAATTGGAAGAAAAGTCTTATCATTTTGTTTGCGTTGGCGCGTCATAGTAGGGGCCGCTAACGGAGTGGAAGAGGATGAAGCTGGACCTGTCGCCGACCAGCTGGGGCAGGGTGATCGCCGTCACCGCCGCCGGCACGGCATTCTTCATTGCGGTGGCGTTTTTCGTCGATTCGTTCAATTTCCCCTATCTTTCGCCCGAGGCTGTCAGGCGCGCGCAACTGACCGACCTGCTGCTGCCCCTCGTGCTGGGTGGCTCGTTTCTGTTTTTCCTGATGTGGAAGATCCGTCAGCTGGCCATTGCCCAGCGCGACCTCAGCGTCATCGCCGCGACCGACAGCCTGACGGCGGTGCTGAACCGCGGCGCCTTCTCGATGCTGGTGGAGGCCTATCTCGAGCAGACCCGCAAGCCCGAAGAGACCCGTTCCGGCGCGCTGCTGATCATCGACGCCGACCACTTCAAGGCGATCAACGACCGCCTGGGCCACGACTGCGGCGACCAGGCGCTCAGACTGATCGCGCAGGCGATCAAGGGTCAGCTGCGCGGCAGCGACATCGTCGGCCGGATCGGTGGTGAGGAGTTCGGCGTGTTTCTGCCGGGTGTCGACCCCTCGCAATCCTGGCTGATCGCCGAAAGCATCCGCCGACGGATTCGCGAAATGGACTTTTCGCCCGGCGGCCTCTCCTGTCCGCTTTCCGTCAGCATCGGCGGCACCAGCTTCAGCGGGCCGACCACCTACGAGGCGATATTCTCCGCCGCCGACAGAAGGCTTTATGCCGCTAAGTCGAACGGACGCGATCAGGTCAGCTTCGATCCGGCGGAAGCCTCGCTGGTGTCTCAGCCCAGCGCCGCCACCGTGCATTGAGGGTTAGGACTGCAACAGGCTGATACTGGCCGCTGCCTTGGCACTCAGCTGACGCTTGCTTGCCTCTATGCTTTCTCAGCGCAAGTGATGTATGAGGCGTCGCCGGAAATATTCGGCCACGGCCTTGGGTGCGGGCAACTGAATGGCGAGACGTCCAGGTAGAGCTCGGTAAGCACCGCAACCATGATCCATTTGTTCAACGGCTTTCAGAACCCGTTTGGCGGCAGTGATCGCGAAACGCTGGAGTTGTATCGGCTGTTGAGCGCCGATTCGCGGGTGCATCTCTGGGCAACCTCGTCACGCGCGTCCAAAGACTTGATGCGGGAATTTCCGATACGCCGCGTCTCGCCGGCAACACGCAATGTGCCGGATGGCGGCACCTATGTCTTTCTTGGCGCGCATTGGCGCAACAAGCTGTGGCCTTATCTGATCGCGCGGCCGCGCCGGCTGATCTATGTCTTCAACACCTTTCATCCCAAGGTCATGGCGCTGACGACGCGCAGACAGCGGCTGCTGGGCTGGCCAGCTGCCGAACTGGTGCTGATCTCCGACTTTCAGAGGCGCGTGCTGCAAGTCGAAGGCGTCGTCCATCCCTCGCCGATCGACATCGATCGCTTCTCGCCCCGGCGGGCAGGGACAAATCGTCCGTTCACGGTGGGGCGGCTGAGCCGTGACACGGCGGACAAGCATCATGCCGACGACGTGGCGCTCTATGAGGCGCTGCTGGCCGATGGCGATGTGGTGCGAATCCAGGGCGGCATGCCGCTCAAGGACAGGCTCGCGCCGCATTCGCAGCTCGAACTGCTGCCGCAAGGTGAATTTGCCGCCGAACGGTTTCTGCCGACACTCGACGTCTTCTACTATCGCACCAGCTCTCATGTGGTGGAGACGTTCGGCCGCGTGGTGTTGGAGGCGATGGCCTGCGGCCTGCCGGTGGTCTGTCATTCGCATGGCGGTTACGTCGACCATATCCGCCATGGTGAAAACGGCTTCCTGTTCGAAACGTCGCAACAGGCGGCGAGGATTCTTGCGAACCTCAAAGCCGATCCGGGGCTGCGGGCGACTGTTGGTCGCAAGGCGCGGCAGACCGTCGAGCAGCTGTTTTCGCCGCAGGCGTTGCAGGAACGGCTGGATTTCTACCGGCGGTAGCGGCGTCCGCCGTCTGGCCTGCCGGATCTTCTTGGCCAACAATCCACATTTGGCATCGATCCCGACATCGGGCTAAAGCTGGCATCACGTGAATCACGGGCGGCCGGCATCGGTGCGCAACAGATCGAGCAGGGCTTCTACCGATGACACTGATGGGCGCGGCGGCACTGCTGATCCTGGTCCTGACTTACGCCGGCGTCGCCATCGGCCGCATCCCCGGCTTGCGGCTCGACCGGGCCGGCATTGCGCTGCTTGGCGGCGCGGCGATGATCGCGATCGGCGCGCTCAGCATGGAGGACGCCTACCGCGCCATCAATTTCGACACCATCACGCTTCTGCTCGGCATGATGATCGTGGTGGCGCATCTGAAGGTGTCGGGCGCTTTCCGTGGTCTCGGCGCCATCGCCATCGAGCACGCGCACGCACCGTTCATGCTGCTGGTGATGGTGACGCTTCTGACCGGCGTGCTGTCGGCCTTCCTGGTCAACGACGCCATCTGCCTGGTCATGGCGCCGATCGTCGTCCACGTCACCCGCGTCATCAACCGCAACCCGATCCCCTATCTGATCGCCACCGCCACCGCTTCGAACTGCGGCAGCGTCGCCACCATCACCGGCAATCCGCAGAACATGGTCATCGGCGCATTGTCGGGCATTTCCTATCCGGCCTTTTCGGCCGCGCTGGCGCCGGTCGCTCTGTTCGGCCTCGTCGCGGTCATCGTCATCGTGCGCATCGTCTACCGCGCCGAATTCACGCCCAACGGCGAACTGACGCCGCATGTCTCGCGTGGCCGCATGCATCGCGGCCAGGTGCTGAAGGCGGTGGTCGTCTGCATAGGACTGGCAATCGCCTTCTTCGCCGGCGTTCCCGTGGCCAAGGCGGCGCTCATTGGCGGCGCCATCCTGCTGCTCACCCGCGCCATAAAGCCGGAACGCATCTATCGCGAGATCGACGGGCCGCTGCTGTTCATGTTCGCCGGTCTGTTCGTGGTGGTTGCCGGCGCCGAAAAGACGCTGCTGACGCCGGACATGATCGCCTCGGCCAAGAACATCGGGCTCGACGACGTCTGGAGGCTGTCTGGTTTCACCGCCGTGCTGTCCAACATCATGAGCAATGTTCCGGCCGTGCTGGCGCTCAGGCCATTCATACCCGGCCTGGAAAACCCCGAGCGCGCCTGGCTGGTCGTGGCGATGAGTTCGACGCTCGCCGGTAACTTCACGCTGCTCGGCTCGGTCGCCAACCTGATCGTTGCCGAACAGGCGCGTGCCTCGGGCACGCAGCTTTCGTTTGGCGCTTTCTTCAAGGTCGGTCTGCCACTGACGCTGATCACGCTCCTGGCCGGCACGGCATGGCTGGCGTTCGGGGCCTAGAGCCGTTCCGCATTTCACGGAATCGCCGAACGGCTCTAACTCTTTGTTTTTACGCAATTCCCAAGGGGAAGCGCTAGCGCTTCTCCCGGGAAAACCGTTTCACACTTTTCCTGGAATTGCTCTAGCCCTGGACCTGGCTGACCGACATCCGCGCCCTGACCAGCGTCGCCGCGGCTCGCCCCGCGGCTTCGACGTAGTCGGGATTGCGATGGATCAGCATGATTGAAAAGCAGCCGTCTATCAGCAGCACGATTTCGCGGGCCAGTGCCCGCGGCTCCTCGATATCGTGCCCGGACAATTCCGTGCCCAGCCATGTCTCGAAGTTGGATTTGTGCCGCGCCCCGGCCTTGACCGCCGGGTGTCCAGGCATCGAGGCAAGTTCGGCGGCGGTGCGCAGGAAGCCGCACCCCTTCCATTTCGGATGGCGCGTGGCGCGGGCCAGATCGGTGAAGATGGCTTCGACCTTTTTGTCCACGCCGCCTTGTCCGGCCTCGAACCAGCCAGCCATCCGTTTCAGATTGGGCTGATCACGGCCGTCGAGATAGGCCGCGATGAGATCGTCCTTGCTCTTGAAGTGGTAGTAGAGCGTCCGCTTGGTGAGGCCCGCTTCCTCGGCCACGGCGTCGACACTGACACGGCCGATCCCTTCCGCGTAGAACAATCTGGTGGCGGCATCGACGATGCGCTTGCGGGTGGGGCTTTGTGCTTCTGGCATGAGTCTAAGTATACCGACTAGTGAATATACACAAGGTGCGAACGGCGTACCTTCCATCTCGTCAACATGCTGGAAGGAAGCCAAATGACCGATCTTGTCCTGAACCAAGCCAGCGATGGCATTGCCGTCCTGTCCCTCAACCGGCCGGAAAAGCTGAACGCGTTGAACTATGCCCTGATCGACCGCTTGCTCGCGATCCTCGACGATATCGAAGTCGACGATGGTATCCGGGCGGTCATTCTGACGGGAGCGGGCGAGCGGGCCTTCTCGGCGGGCGCCGACATCGAGGAGTTCTCGGCCAGCGTGGCGCTGGGCACCGACGTCGCGCTGCGCGACTTCGTCATGCGCGGGCAGCGGCTGACGGCAAGGCTGGAAGCCTTTCGCAAGCCTGTCATCGCAGCCGTCAACGGGATTGCCTTCGGCGGCGGCTGCGAGATCACCGAGGCCGTGCCGCTGGCGATCGCCAGCGATCGCGCGCTGTTCGCCAAACCGGAGATCAACCTCGCCATGCCGCCGACCTTCGGCGGTACGCAACGCCTGCCCAGGCTCGCCGGGCGCAAGCGCGCGCTCGAACTTCTCTTGACCGGCGACTGGTTCCCGCCACCACGGGCCCTCGAACTTGGCCTCGTCAACCAGGTGGTTGCCCATGACGATCTGATGCCGGCTGCTTTCAATCTGGCCAGGCGGATCCTTCGGCACTCCGGGCTGGCGGTCGCGGCGATCCTTGCGGCGGTGGCGCGCGGGCTCAACCACAGCATTGCCGAAGGCTTGCTGGTCGAGGCAGAGCAGTTCGCCCGCATGGCCCCGACAGCCGATTTGCGCGAGGCGCTGGATACCTGGATCAGCAGACAGAGGCCCGGACACGACGGTTCGTGGACGCATGTCGCGCGACCCGATGAGGCACGGCGGGCCTCCTCGGCCCTGGATCACGGCGCCACCAGCAAGCGTCCCTTCATATTGGGATGGAAGCGGCTGAAATAGTCGATGCTTTCCGCCGCCGGATTGGCGAAGGCGCTGACATAGGCGTCCAAAGGTTCCGGATCGGCAGGAGCGATCCAGGCTCGCTATTCTAGGCCGCGGCCAATCCCTTGTCCGCCGTCTGCACGCGCGCGGCCGCCGCCAAAAGGTCGGTCTGCGTGATCAGGCCAAGAATGCGCCGCTCCGCGTCGACGATGACCACGGCATGGCTGCGGCCATCGGTCAGCATCGGAAGCAGGCTCATCGCCGGCGTCTCGGGCGAGGCGGTGCCGGCTTTCGCCATCACGCCCTTCACCGTGTCCGTGGCTTTCGTCAGCTCGCGCAGGCCAACCGCGCCAACCAGCCGCGCATCCGCGTCGACCACCGGCAAGGTGCGGATGTTGTGATCGAGCAGTTGCTGGCGTGCCGCGTCGGCCGAGGCTTGCTCGGCCACCGAAACCACGTCGCGCGACATGATGTCCTCGCACAACAGTGTCCGGTGCGAGCGCACCATGGCCTGCAGCTCAACCTGCCGCAGCAGCCTTTCGAGGTCGTCACGGTCGATATCGAAGGTTTCATCGAGCGCCGTCAGCGCGGCATCGATGTCCTCGGGCCGGAAGCCGGCGCGCTGCTGCACCGGGGGATCGGCGGTGCCGTGGCTGTTCGCGGCGGGAGCGGCGACATGCGGATAGTTGCGCCGCGCCAGCTTGTGGAAAAGGAAGCCCAACGCGACCAGGATGGTCGAATTCAGGGCCACCGGCACGAACGGAAACAGGAAGCCCGCGCTGATGACGGCCGGTCCGCCAAGCACCGCCGTCAGCGCGGCTGCACCGCCTGGTGGATGCAGGCAGCGCGTGAACGACATCGCGGCGATGGCGAGCGCCACCGCGAGACCCGATGCCACCACCGGGTCATGGATGAAATGCGCCACGGTGACGCCGACCAGCGCCGATATCGAATTGCCGCCGATGATCGACCAGGGCTGCGCCAGCGGGCTCGCGGGGACGGCAAACAGAAGCACGGCCGACGCGCCCATCGGCGCGACCAGCAGGGCCACATGCGGTCCGCCGCCCATCGCCAGCCCGCTGATCACCCCGGTCAGCGCGATGCCGATCGTGGCGCCGATACACGCCAGGAGGCGTTCGCGCAGCGTCGCGCCGGCAAGGATGGGGACAAAAAGACGAAAGGCCATTGGAAAACTTTGCGAGGACTGGATCTGTCGAGAATGCGTGCGGCACGCAATGCAGCCGAATTCGCCGATTTGAAAGTCAAACAAATCCGCAAAGTCATGACGTGAGAGAATAATATTGCGCGCCGGCCTTCGCCGGCGTGCTCGCAGCGGCTTGCGCTTTGTCATCAGCGTCAAGGGCTTGCGGCCCTTTGCTGACTCTGTTTGAGATCAATCCGCGCGTGCCGCTGCCGCCAGCCCGCGCATGATGTCGGCTTTCAGGTCGTCGACATCCTCGAGGCCGATCTGCAGGCGGATCAAGGGACCCTCGTAGGAGGCTTTCGCGACGACGCGGTCGCCAAGCCAGACCGGCACCGCGAGGCTCTCATACCCGCCCCAGGAATAGCCGAGCCCGAAGATTTTCAGCGCATCGAGGAAGGCGTGCTGCTGCTTCTGACCGCCGCCGGCAAGCACGATGGAAAAGATGCCGCTCGAACCGCGGAAGTCGCGCTTCCAGAGATCGTGGTCCGGATGGCTGGGCAGGGCGGGGTGCAGCACCCGCGCCACGCCCTTCTTGCCTTCCAGCCACGACGCGATGGCCAGCGCGCTGCGTTGATGATGATCGAGGCGTACGCCCATCGTGCGCAGGCCACGCAGCACCTGATAGACGTCGTCGGGACCCGCGCAGCAGCCAAGCGTGCAAAAGCTCTCGTAGAGCTGCTTCCAACAGGCCTCATTGGCCGAAACGGTGCCGAGCAGCACGTCGGAATGGCCGGCCGGATATTTCGTCGCCGCGTGGATCGAGATGTCGACACCGTGGTCGAGCGGCCGGAAATAGAGCGGCGTCGCCCAGGTGTTGTCCATCATGACGATGGCGCCGGCCGCGTGCGCCGCCTTGGCGATCGCCGGGATGTCCTGCACCTCGAACGTGTTGGAGGCCGGCGATTCGGTGAACACCACCTTGGTGTTCGGCTTGATCAACGCCGCGATGCCGGCACCGACTTCCGGCGCATAATACTCGACCTCGACGCCCAACCGCGTCAGCATCGTGTCGGCGAAGTTCCTCGTCGGGTGATAGACGGAATCGACGATCAGCAGATGGTCGCCGGCCGACACGAAGGCGAGCAGCGGGATGGTCACCGCCGCCAGGCCCGAGGGCACCGCGATCGTGCCGGCCGAGCCTTCCAGCGCGTCCATAGCCTGGGTAAGGGCATCGGTCGTCGGCGTGCCGCGCGTGCCGTAAGTGTATTTCTGGCTGCGTGCCGCCATCGCCGCCGCATTGGGGAACAGCACGGTCGAGGCATGCACCACGGGCGGGTTGACGAAGCCGAAATAGTCATGCGGGTTGTTGCCTGAATGGGCAAGCAGCGTGTTGATGCCCACCTTGCCGGAACCCTGCTTGCCGCCGTCTTTCGCCATTCTTGGTCGCCTTGTTTTGACAAGGCGCTAGCCATAATGCGGCGTCGTGGGCCGTGCAACAGCCCTCCGCCCGCCAGGAATGGACTTCGAATATGCCAATTCCCGGGCTGAAAGACACCGCCGTGATCACGTCCTGAACCTTTCCAGCCACCGGCGGCGGGCGTCGTCGGAAGCTCGGTTATCAACCGGGCAACCTATTGTAGCCGGCTGCGAAAGATATATAATCAATTCCTAATACTAATCGCCGGATTGCCTCGATCAGATGCGCCGGATGGTTCTTCGCCGGCTACCTCCTGGTCTCCGATCCGGGTTCGCGCTCACCGAGCGCGGCAAGGGGAGGAATGCCATGCCTGACGTCAAATGGACAATGAAGGCGCGCGAATTCATCAACTGCAATTGCGCCTATGGCTGCCCGTGCCAGTTCAACGCCATGCCGACATACGGATTCTGCCAGGCCGTCGCCGGCATGGAGATCGAAACCGGCCATCATGGCGACACCAAGCTCGACGGGTTGCGCTTCGTCGGCATTTTCAGTTGGCCCGGCGCCATACACCAGGGCAGGGGTCAGGCCGCGGTGGTTATCGACGAGAGGGCCAGCGAAGCTCAGCGTGAAGCCCTGCTTCGCATACTGGGCGGTCAGGACACCGAGCCGGGCGCGACGATATTCCAGGTCTTTTCGACCACGCTGGAAAAATTCCACGATCCGATCTTCGCCGCGATCGATTTCGAGGTCGACGTCGGCGCGCGAACCGGCCGGCTGCACGTCAAGGGCGTAACCGACGGCCATGGCGAGCCGATCAAGAACCCCGTTACCGGCGCCGAGCACCGGGCGCGCATCGACTTGCCACATGGCTTCGAATACGCAATCGCCGAGATCGGGCGCGGCTGGACCAAGGCGACGGGGCCGATCAAGTTCGAGGTGGCCGACACGCACAGCCATTTCGCCAATCTGCATCTCACGCAGAGCGGCGTCGTGCATTGACCTGATGCAATGGGCGACACGGCTCTCGAGGCGGTGCTGCGGCGCGACCGCGCGGTCGTGACGGCCGCGCTCATCGTGATCACCGTGCTCGCCTGGGCCTATGTCTTGTGGCTCGCCGCCGACATGGTCATGCCTGTTAATCCCGCCTCGGATAGCGCGGCGGGCGACATGGCAGGGATGGACATGTCGAACATGAGCGGCATGGACATGAGCGGCAATGACATGGGCGGCATGGATATGGGCGCCGCCATGGAGCCGGGTTTGCGGGCCTGGGCAACGGCCGATTTCGCTTTCATCTTCACGATGTGGGCGGTGATGATGGTCGGCATGATGACGCCTTCGGTCGCGCCGATGCTGCTGCTCTATGCCGGCGTCGGCCGCAAGGCGCTGGCGGATGGCAGCCCCATCGCTTCGACGGCGTGGTTTTTTACCGGCTATCTCGTCGTCTGGGTCGCCTTCAGCATCGTGGCGACCGGTGCGCAATGGCTGCTCGCCCGTCTCGCTTTGCTCAATGCCTCGATGGCGACCGACAGCGCGCTCCTCGGGGGCCTCGTCCTGATCGCCGCCGGCCTCTATCAATGGGCACCGATCAAGGGCGTTTGCCTGCGCCAATGTCAGGCGCCGATCGCGTTCCTGGCCAGCCACGGTGGGTTCCGCACCACCGCGCCCGGCGCGCTTCGGCTCGGCATCGATCACGGCGCCTATTGTCTCGGCTGCTGCTGGGCGCTGATGGCCCTGCTGTTCGTCGGCGGTGTCATGAACGTTCTGTGGATCGCCGGCATCGCCATCCTCGTTCTCCTGGAGAAGATGATCCCGACCGGGCAATTGATCCCGCGCCTCTCCGGGGCATTGATGGCCGCGATCGGCGTCTGGCTCGTCTTTCCTCCGCTTTGAGCGTGGGCACCGGCTTTTGTCCGCAAGCAATATTGCCCGGCAATCGCCTGGTAACGGTCAGACGGCGACCTTCCGGTACGTCAATTCAATGCGCGCCCACTTCAGTAACGTGGAGGTATTTCTGATGACGGATTTCATCGCCGCGACCCGCCTTTGCGTCAAATGAGCTTTGCCGATTTAATTCGCGCTTCCGATTAAATCGGGGGCGCGTCCGTCTGCAATTCAGGCATTTCCGGCTATCGATTTTCAAACGGGTTCGGTTTCGGTCATTTTCCTTGACCTCACAGGAATTATCGCCTTCGATGCTGTTCGTGAATGCTAGGCGGCGCGTCGATTTGCGATGCGGGGTTTCGGGAATGGGCCGGGATGGGAGCTGCGTTCACACGGGAGAAAAAGATCAGGGTTTTGCCTGAAAACAGAAAAGGGTCTGTGGGTCATGAAACATATTGCTATCGGCATTCTTGGCGCCGCCACGCTTGGATTGATGGCGTCGGCCGCTTCGGCCGGCACGCTCGACACTGTCAAGGCGAAGGGCTTCATCCAGTGTGGTGTCTCGACCGGTTTGGCCGGCTTCTCGGCACCCGACGACAAGGGTGATTGGCAAGGCATCGACGCCGATTTCTGCCGCGCCGTCGCGGCCGCCGTCTTCGGTGACGGCACCAAGGTCAAGTTCACGCCGCTCAGCGCCAAGGAACGCTTCACCGCGCTGCAGTCGGGCGAGGTCGATATCCTGTCGCGCAACACCACCTGGACCATCAATCGCGACACCGCGCTTGGCCTGAATTTCATCGGCGTCACCTACTATGACGGCCAGGGTTTCATGATCAACGCCAAGAAGCTGCCGGGCGTCAATTCGGCGCTGCAGCTTTCGGGCGCCGCCGTCTGCGTGCAGAGCGGCACCACCACCGAGCTCAACCTCGCCGACTACTTCAAGGCGAACAAGATGGAGTACAATCCAGTCGTCTTCGAGAAGCTGGAAGAGGTCAACGCCGCCTATGATGCCGGCCGCTGCGACGTCTACACCACCGACCAGTCGGGCCTCTACGGCATTCGCCTGACGCTCGGCTCGCCGGCCGATCACGTCGTGCTGCCCGAGATCATCTCCAAGGAGCCGCTCGGACCCGCCGTCCGCCAGGGCGACGACCAGTGGTACCACATCGTCAAGTGGACCTATTTCGCACTCCTCGACGCCGAGGAACTCGGCATCACCAAGGCCAATGTCGACGAGATGAAGAACTCCGCCAGCCCGGAGATCAAGCGCGTGCTCGGCCAGGAAGCCGACACCAAGATCGGTACCGATCTCGGCGTGTCCAACGACTGGGTGGTCAACATCGTCAAGGCCACCGGCAATTACGGCGAGATGTTCGACCGCAATGTCGGTTCGGGCAGCCCGCTGAAGATCGCCCGCGGCATCAATGCGCTGTGGACCAAGGGCGGCCTGCAATACGCTCCGCCGATCCGCTGATCGAAATGTGATCCGGAAGGCAGGCACCTGCCTTCCGGTTTCTCTTTCACAGGGGACGTGAAATGGCATCGCAGGAAATTCTACGCGAGGAGCCGAGCCGCGGCTCCTTCGTCAATGACCCGAGAATACGCGGTCTGTTCTTCCAGACGCTGGTCGTTATCGTGCTGTTCGGCTCCGTCTGGTGGATCGTGCAGAACGTCATCGACAATCTGCAGCGCCTGCACATCGCCTCCGGTTTCGGCTTCCTCAAGGGGCGCGCCGGCTTCGACATCTCCGACACGCCGATCGCCTACACATCGGATTCGACCTATGGCCGCGCCATCGTCGTCGGCCTCATCAACACCATCATCGTTGCCGTCGCCGGCATCATCACCGCCACCATCATCGGCTTCGTCATCGGCATCGGGCGGCTGTCGCAGAATTGGCTGATCCAGAAGATCTGCACGGTCTATGTCGAGATTTTCCGCAACATCCCGCCGCTGCTGGTCATCTTCTTCTGGTATTCGGGCGTGCTCGCCGTGCTGCCGGCGCCGCGCGACTCCTATCATCTGCCGTTCGGATCCTTCCTGAACCAGCGCGGCTTTTATTTTCCGCGCGCCGTCTGGGGCGAGGGCTCCTGGCTGATCCTGGTTGCGCTCATTGTCGGCATCGCCATGGCCTGGTTCGTCGCCCGCACCGCGCGTCAGCGGCAGATGGCGACAGGCCAGCAATTTCCGGTGTTCTGGACTTCCGCCGCGCTGATCGTCGGCCTGCCGCTGCTGGCCTACGTGCTGAGCGGCTTTCCATTGAGCTTCGATCTGCCGAAGCAGTCGACCTTCAACCTGACCGGCGGCTTTCAGGTCAAGCCAGAGTTCCTGTCGCTCTATCTGGCGTTGTCCTGCTACACGGCGGCGTTCATCGCCGAAATCGTGCGTGCCGGCATCAGGGGCGTCAGCAAGGGGCAGACCGAGGCGGCCGCCGCGCTTGGCCTACGGTCCGGATCGATCCTGCGGCTGGTCGTGGTGCCGCAGGCCATGCGCATCGTCATTCCGCCGCTGACCAGCCAGTATCTCAACCTGACCAAGAATTCCTCGCTGGCGATCGCCATCGGCTATCCCGACCTGACGGCGACCGCCGGCACGGTTCTGAACCAGACCGGACAAGCGGTCGAAGGCGTGCTGATCATGATGATCGCTTATCTCATACTCAGCCTGGTGACCTCGGCCGTCATGAACGTGGTCAACGCCAGAATGGCGCTGGTGGAGAGGTAGGACCATGCAGGAACACGATATGTCCTGGGTGCGCACCGAAATGGCGCTGGCGCAGCCCGCGCCGGCGAGCGTCAGTGGCCCCGTCGCCTGGGTGCGCAGGAACCTGATCGGTTCGGTCGGCGACACCATCCTCACCATCCTGGGCATCGTCATCGTCGCCTGGGTTCTGCCGCAAGTCATCAACTGGGCGTTCATCAACGCACAGTGGACCGGGCCGGACCGCACGGTCTGCGCCACCGTCGCGCAGGGCGGCATTCAGCCCGACGGCTGGAGCGGCGCCTGCTGGGCTTTCGTCAACGCCAAGTTCGGCCAGTTCATGTTCGGAACCTATCCGGTCGAGGAGCGCTGGCGGCCGATCCTGGTCGCCATCCTGTTCGTCGCGCTGCTGGTGCCGATGCTGATGCCACGCGTGCCGCGCAAGGGGTTGAACGCGATCCTGCTTTTCCTGGTGCTGCCGGTCGTTTCCTTCTTCCTGCTGGTCGGCGGCGTGTTCGGCTTGCCGCATGTCGAAACCTCGCGCTGGGGCGGGCTGCTGATCACGCTCAGCCTGTCCTTCGTCGGCATTGCCGTGTCGCTGCCGCTGGGCACCGTGCTGGCACTCGGCCGGCGCTCGAAGATGCCGATCATCAAAATGCTGTGCGTGATCTTCATCGAAGCCGTGCGCGGCATACCGCTGATCACGGTGCTGTTCTTCGTCAGCGTCATGCTGCCGCTGTTCCTGCCGGCCGGCGTCACCTTCGACAAGTATCTGAGGGCGCTGATCGGTGTGTCGCTGTTTGCCGCCGCCTACATGGCCGAAGTGGTGCGCGGCGGCCTGCAGGCGATCCCGAAAGGCCAGTATGAAGGCGCCGATTCGCTCGGCCTCGGCTATTGGCAGAAGATGGGGCTGATCGTGCTGCCGCAGGCGCTGAAGCTGGTCATTCCCGGCATCGTCAACACCTTCATCGGCATGTTCAAGGACACCAGCCTGGTCCTCATCATCTCGATGTTCGACCTGCTCGGCATCGTCAAGCAGAACTTCTCCGATGCCAATTGGGCAACGGCGCAGACCGCGAAGTCCGGCCTTGTCTTCGCCGCCTTCGTGTTCTGGCTGTTCTGCTTCGGCATGTCGCGCTATTCAATGTATACCGAACGCCGGCTCGACACCGGTTACAGACGCTGATGCATGTCGCCCAAAAGTGTGTAGCGGTTTTGGGATAACGACATGCATCGAATTCAACGATAAGGGGAACTGGCCATGGCCACCGAAAACGCCGTCAGCGCCGAAGAGATCAAGGTCAACGCCGCCAAGATGCATATCTCGACCACCGATGTCGCCATCGACATCATCGCCATGCACAAATGGTATGGCGAGTTCCATGTGCTGAAGGACATCAACCTGAAGGTGATGCGGGGCGAGCGCATCGTCATTTGCGGCCCGTCCGGCTCCGGCAAGTCGACCATGATCCGCTGCATCAACCGGCTGGAAGAACACCAGAAGGGCAAGATCATCGTCGACGGCAAGGAGCTCACCAACGATCTGAAGAAGATCGACGAGGTGCGCCGCGAGGTCGGCATGGTGTTCCAGCACTTCAACCTGTTCCCGCATCTGACGATCCTGGAGAACTGCACGCTGGCGCCGATCTGGGTGCGCAAGACGCCGAAGAAGCAGGCCGAGGAAATCGCCATGCATTTCCTCAAGCGCGTCAAGATCCCCGAGCAGGCCAACAAATATCCGGGCCAGCTGTCCGGCGGCCAGCAGCAGCGCGTGGCGATTGCCCGCTCGCTGTGCATGAACCCGCGCATCATGCTGTTCGACGAGCCGACCTCGGCGCTCGATCCGGAAATGATCAAGGAAGTGCTGGAGACCATGGTTGGGCTGGCCGAAGAGGGCATGACCATGCTGTGCGTCACCCACGAGATGGGCTTTGCGCGGAAAGTCGCCAACCGGGTGATCTTCATGGACCAGGGCCAGATCGTCGAGCAGAACACGCCGGCCGAGTTCTTCGACCACCCGCGCCATGAGCGGACAAAGTTGTTCCTGTCGCAGATCCTGCACTGAGCGCTTGGACGATTACGAAGAGCCCGGCTGAAACAGCGCCGGGCTCTTTCGCGTATGGATAGTCAGAGCAATTCCGGGAAAATTGTGAGACGGTTTTGCCGTGCGCGTCGCGCCGTGATGCGTTTGCAAGGCTGCCATTGATGAAAAAGCTCGGCCGTTTTCTTGGTCTGCTGTTGATCGCGGTCGCGCTCGCCGTGACGCTCGGCACGCTGGTGCCACGGCCAATCTGGCCGGCGGCGGCCGCCGGCGAGGGCACGCGGCGCATATTTGTGCTGAAGAACCCGATCCACACCGACATCGCCATTCCTGTCGACGACGAGGTGCGCCGGCGCTTCCGTTTCCTGGCCGATGCCGGCCTGCCTTCGGACGCACCCGAAGTGCGCTACCTCGTCTTCGGCTGGGGCGGGCGCGCCTTCTATCTGGAAACGCCGACCTGGTCGCGGTTGAAGGCGGTGCCCGTCTTGAAGGCCCTGACCCTCGATGCCTCGGTGATGCATGTCGACGTCGCCGGCGACATCACCGAGCCGCGCCCGAATATCGCCGGTTTCGACGTCGGCGATGACCATTTTGCCGCATTGCTCGACTTCATCGAAGCGAGTTTTCAGCAGGGACCGGGCGGCCCGGTCGTCATCGACAATGTCGCCTATTCCAATTTCGACCGCTTCTATGAGGCCAATGGCCATTTCAACGCGCTGATCGGCTGCAACACCTGGACAGCGGCTGCCCTGCGCACCGCCGGCCTGCGCACCGGCTGGTGGAACCCGCTGCCGGCTTCGCTTGGGCTGTCGATGCGGCTGTATAATTGAGGCGAGCGTTCTAGGGTTTAGGCCGTCTGCGCCAAGTCACAGCTCGCCGCCAAAACTTCTTGCTCAGTTCGGGAATATCGCTGGTATCGACATCACCTTCGGGCCGAGCCTTCAGCTTGGCGATTTCCGCCTTCTGAGCTTCCGTCAGCGGTGGCGGGTTCGCCGGATCGATCCGATATCGGATGACTTTGCTCATATGCGCATTTTACTGCCTGCGGTGACCGTTTGTCGAATACGAGCTTGGTTGTCGCGATTGCATTTCACCGCCTTACAACCTTTCGCGCCTCCCAGCCGTAGAGCCAGTCCAAATCCGCGGCGAGCTTCTCTCCCGGCCGCGCCGCCAGGACGAGATTGCGCACCAATGCCACCGGTCCCCGGGCGTGCCAGGCGAGGCGGTTGACCGCGCCGCGTTTCAGCACCTTTTCGATGCGCGGCCGTCTCAGCTTCTCCCAGATGGTAAGGCTTTGCGCCAGGTCGCCGGAGAAGTCGGCAACGAGGTTGGCAAGCGTCGCCGCATCCTCGATCGCCATGGCCGCGCCCTGTGCCGCGAATGGCGTCATCGCGTGCGCGGCGTCGCCGATCAGCGCGATGCCTTCCGGCGCCGTCCAGCGTCGCTGTTCGACCGTGTGGATGGGAAAGGCGGTCCACGGTTCGGCGAGTTCCACCAACCGCGCCAGTGCCGGCGCGGTGCGGCGCATGGCGCCGGAAAGGACGACGGGATCGGCATGGCCTGACCAACCCTCGGCAATGCGCTCGCCTGGGGTGAAGGCGGCCAGGTTGAAGGCGCGGCCGCCGCTGACGGGGTAGGCGACCATGTGGAATCCTGGGTGCAGGAAGGTGGTGACGCAGCCGCCGGCGCCGATCGCGGCAAAGGCCTGCCCGGCTTCGCTGTCGGCGCTTATCGTCGCGCGCCAGGCCAGTTCGCCCGAGAAGCGGCTGTTCGCGAAGCCGGCTCCGTTGCCTGGGCTGGCAAACCTCCGCACCGCTGACCAAACGCCATCGGCACCGACCAGCAGAGAGCCTTCGGTGTCGATGATCTTGCGGCCGACTCCGTCCGTCCTGGTGATGCCGAGTGAACCGGAGGCGACGCTGCTGACCTGCGCGCCGGTGGTGAGGTGGATGTCGGGCATTTGCGCGACGCGCGCCATCAGGGCGTCTTGCAGATCAGCCCGGTGGGCGACGAGATAGGGCGCGCCCCACCGCTGCTCGCCGGCTCCGCCCAGCGGCACGCGCGCCAGTTGGCGTAGGCTTGCTGCGTCCTTCAGCACCACGGCTTCCGGCTTGACGGCGTTGGCGACAAGCGTGTCGAGCACGCCAAGCTGGCGAAGTATGCGTGTCGCATTGGGCGAGAGCTGGATGCCGGCGCCGGCTGCTTCCAGGCGCTGCGCCTGTTCGAACACCCTCACTGAGTAGCCGCGTTCGGCGAAGGCAATCGCCGCTGTCAGCCCGGCGATGCCAGCCCCGGCGATGACGACTTGCCGGGACCGCGTCTCGCTCATGATCGGGAGGTCAGGCGGCCTGGTCGATATAGAGGCAGCCCGCCGGCAGCGTTTCCGTCGCCTTCAGCTTCGGCGAATAGCGGTAGAGGGTCGAGCAGTAAGGGCAGACTTTCTCATTGTCGTCGCCCATGTCGAGGAACACATGCGGATGGTCGAAAGGCGGGTTGGCGCCCGTGCACATGAATTCCTTGACCCCGATGTCGATCGCCGGATGGCCCGCATCGTTCTGGAAATGGGGAATGGAACCGCCTGCCATCGTCGTCTCCTTAACGCAGTCTCTTCTGCATCTGGATCATATCAGGCCTGTTTGCAAGTTCGATGAAATCAAACTGTCGCAAAACCCTGTCAGAGAACTGTCGCAAAAGCCTGCCACAGGATAAGTTAAGCCGGTTAACCGGCCAAGGCGCGCGGAAGAGCAGGAATCATGAACGAATTGAAGCCGGTACAGAGCGAATTCAACAATGTCGCGGCAGCCAGCCCGGAAGGCAATCCGGACCGTTTCGTCAACCGCGAGTTCTCCTGGCTGCAGTTCAACCGCCGCGTTCTCGAGGAATCGCTGAACACCCATCACCCGCTGCTGGAGCGCGTCCGCTTCCTGTCGATTTCGGCCGCCAATCTCGACGAGTTCTTCATGGTGCGCGTCGCCGGCCTTGCCGGCCAGGTACGCGAGGGCATCGTGCTGAAGAGCCCCGATGGGCGCACCCCCGAGCAGCAGCTCGAACAATTGCTGCGTGAAGTCGAGCGCCTGCAGGAGGACCAGCAGAAGAGCCTTTCGGCACTCACCGTGCTGCTCAACAAGGAAGGCATCGAGACCATTACCCGGGATGCGCTGACCAAGGACGAGAAAGTCTGGCTGGAAGAACATTTCCAGGACCAGGTGTTTCCTGTGCTCACCCCGCTGTCGATCGACCCGGCGCATCCGTTTCCGTTCATTCCCAATCTCGGCTTCTCCATGGCGTTGCAGCTTCGCCACCGCAAGAACGGCGAGGAGATGAGCGCGCTCTTGCGCCTGCCGGTGGCGCTGAAGCGGTTCATCCGTCTGCCGGACCGCAAGCACCATGTCCGCTTCATTCCGCTGGAGGAGGCGGTCGGCCTTTACATCGGCAAGCTGTTCCCCGGCTACGAGGTCAAGGGCTCCGGCACGTTCCGTATCATCCGAGACAGCGACATCGAGGTCGAGGAAGAATCGGAAGACCTGGTGCGGCTGTTCGAAACGGCGCTGAAGCGCCGCCGCCGCGGCTCCGTGATCCGCATCGAGTTCGACATGCTGATGCCCGGCGAATTGCGCGACTTCGTCGCCGGCGAGCTTGGCGTCTCGTCGAGCCGCATCAGCGTGTTGACGGGTCCGCTGGCGCTCAGCCAGATCTCCGAGATCGTCTCCGTTCCCCGCGACGACCTGAAATTCATACCCTACAACCCACGCTTTCCCGAGCGCATCCGCGAGCATGGCGGCGACTGTTTCGCCGCCATCCGCGAGAAGGACATCGTCGTCCATCACCCCTACGAATCCTTCGACGTCGTGGTGCAGTTCCTGCGCCAGGCGATGGCCGATCCCGAAGTGGTGGCCATCAAGCAGACGCTTTACCGCACCTCCAACGACAGTCCGATCGTGCGCGCGCTGGTCGACGCCGCCGAGGCCGGCAAGTCGGTGACGGCGCTGGTCGAACTCAAGGCGCGTTTCGACGAGGAAGCCAATATCCGCTGGGCGCGTGATCTCGAGCGCGCCGGCGTGCAGGTCGTGTTCGGGTTCCTCGAACTCAAGACCCACGCCAAGATGTCGCTTGTGGTGCGGCGCGAGGACGGCAAGCTGCGCAACTACGTCCATCTCGGCACCGGCAACTACCATCCGGTGACCGCGCGCATCTACACCGACCTGTCCTTCTTCACCACCGATCCGACGATCGCCCGCGACGTTGCCCAGCTTTTCAATTTCATCACCGGCTATGCCGAGCCGACCGATGAGATGCGGCTGGCGATCTCACCGTTCACGTTGAGAAGCCGCATCCTGAAGCACATTTCTGGTGAAGTCGCCCACGCCCTGGAGGGGCGGCCGTCGCGCATCTGGATGAAGATGAACGCGCTCGTCGACCCGATCATCATCGACGCGCTCTACGACGCCAGCCGCGCCGGTGTGGAGATCGATCTCGTCGTGCGCGGCATATGCTGTCTCAGGCCACAGGTGCCGGGCCTGTCGGAAAACATCAGGGTCAAGTCGATCGTCGGCCGGTTCCTCGAGCACAGCCGCATCTATTGTTTCGGCAACGGCCATGGCTTGCCGTCGGACGAGGCGATCGTCTACATCTCCTCGGCCGACCTCATGCCGCGCAATCTCGATCGCCGCGTCGAGACCATGGTGCCGATCACCAATCCAACTGTGCATGAACAGATTTTGGGCCAGATCATGCTGGGCAACATCATGGACAATCAGCAAAGTTTCGACGTATTGGCTGATGGAACCTCCCGGCGCGTGGTGCTGGAGGAGGGCGAGGAACCGTTCAACGCGCAGGAATATTTCATGACCAATCCGAGCCTGTCGGGACGGGGTGACGCGCTGAAATCGCATGCGCCCAAGCGGATCGCGCAGTTCAAGCGCCGCAAGAAGAACGCCACCACCTGATGCTGTCCAATTCCCAGGGCCGGCTGCAGGACCGCCGACCGCTGTCCATCATCGACATCGGATCCAATTCGATCCGCCTCGTCGTCTATGAGGGGCTGGCGCGTTCGCCGACCACGCTGTTCAACGAAAAGATGCTGGCCGGCCTAGGCCGCGGCATCGTTTCGACGGGGAAACTCGACCCCGAGGGTGTGGCGCGCTCGATGGACGAGTTTCGCCGTTTCCGCGCGCTCTCCGATCAGGCCGGCGCCGAACACATGTACGTGCTGGCGACCGCCGCCGCCCGCGAGGCAATCAACGGTCCCGATTTTATCCATCGCGCCGAGGATGTGCTCAAGACCGAGATCCGCGTGCTCTCGGGCCGCCAGGAAGCGCATTATTCCGCGCTCGGCGTCATCTCCGGCTTTCATCCGGCCAACGGCATCGCCGGCGACCTTGGCGGCGGCAGCCTGGAGCTGATCGACATCGATGGCGAGGCGATCGGCGACGGCATCACGCTGCCGCTCGGCGGCCTGCGGCTGCAGGACATGGCGAAGAACTCGCTTGTCCAGGCGCAGAAGATCGCGCGCCAGGAACTCGCCCGGGCCAAGCTGTTGAAGGGTGGGCAGGGCAGGACCTTCTACGCCGTTGGCGGCACCTGGCGAAACCTCGCCAGGCTCCACATGGAGATGAACAACTACCCGCTCGGCGTCATGCACCACTACGAAATCTCGGCCGAAAGCGCACAAAGCTTCCTTAAGCAGGTGGCCAGGGGCGAGGTCGAAAAGGTGAGGGGTATCGAGGGCGTCTCCAAGAACCGCCGCTCGCTGCTGCCATATGGCGCTCTCGTCCTGCAGGAAATCATGACGGCCATGCAGCCGTCGAGGATCGTCGTTTCGGCGCAAGGCGTGCGCGAAGGCTTTCTCTATTCGTTGCTCGACGCGGCCGAGCAGAAGGCCGATCCGCTGATCTCGGCCGCCGAGGAGCTTGCGCTTTTGCGCTCGCGTTCGGTCCACCACGCGCATGATCTGGTCGAATGGACCGGCAAGGCCTTCAAGGCCTTCGGCATCGACGAGACGGAAGACGAAGCGCGCTATCGCCACGCCGCCTGCCTGCTCGCCGATATCGGCTGGCGCGCCCATCCCGAATATCGCGGCAAGCAATCGCTCAACATCATCGCGCATGCGTCCTTCATCGGTGTCGATCACCCCGGCCGCGCCTATCTGGCGCTGACCAACGCCTACCGCCATGACGGCGTCTTCAACGAGGGGATCGCGCCCGAGATCAAGGCGCTGGCACCGCCGAGCCTGCTGGAGCGCGCCCGTGTGCTGGCGGCGATGATGCGGGTTGTCTATCTGCTGACGGCGGCGATGCCCGGCGTCATGCCGAGGCTGAAATGGGAGAACCGCCCCAACGGCGTGCTGGCGCTGGTGTTGCCGGCTTCGCTCTCGAACCTCTATGGCGAGCGTCCGGCTGGCCGGCTGGCGCAACTGGCACGGATCACCAACCGCCGGCTGGTGCTGTCGGTCGAAGGCGGACCGAGCGTGTCGGTGAAATAGGGCGGCCTCAGGCCGCACCGCGCCCGTCGGCCGACCATGCGCCGGCGCCGGCCATGGCAAGCGCCAGGAAACCGCCTGCAATCGCGATATCCTTCATCAGCATCTGCTGGTGCAGGAAAGCCAGCGTCGCATCGCCGCCGCCCTGGCCATAATGGCCGATATAGCCCGCCGCAATGCAGAAGGCGGCCAGCAGCAGCGCCACGATTCGCGTCTGGAACCCGACGAGGATCAGCAGCCCCGCGATCAGCTCGAAAAGCCCGGTGCCCCAGGCGGCGAGCGCCGGCAGCGGCAGGCCAAGGCCGGCGAAATAATTGATTGTGCCGGCAATGTTGGCGAGTGCCTGGAAGCCGGACGGGACGAACAGCACGGCAAACAGCAGCCGCGAAACCAGAAGCAATGCGTTGCGGACCATGGCGACCTCCCTTGCCGGCGCGGGCCACCGGCAGCCAATCGCAGTCTACGCCTGCAATTTGACAACGAAAAAGCGGCACGGAAAATTCCGCGCCGCTTTTTTCAGGTCCTTGGAAGGAAGGGCTCAGCCGCGCTTGGCGTCGATCGAATAGGCACCGGCGCCCGAGGAAGCCAGCAGCAGGAAGCCGCCGGTGATGGCGACGTTCTTGAGGAACTGGATCATCTGCATCTGGTCGGCCCAGCCGGTGTGGGCGACAAGACCGGTCGCGATCGTGAAGACAGCGAGCACCCAGGCGGCGATCCTGGTCTGGAAACCGACGAGTACGGCGAGGCCGCCAAGCAGTTCGATCAGGCCGACGATGACGGCCGTGGCCGTCGGTACCGGCAGGCCGAGGCCGCCGAAATAGGCGGCGGTGCCGGAAATGGCCGTGAGCTTGCCGAATCCGGAAAGCAGGAAAATGACCGCGAGCAGGATACGGCCGATGAGGATGGTGACAGCGCTGTTGGACGTGGTGCCGGCGCCGGCGGCGGAAGCGTTGATGGACATGGGTGACTCTCCGAATGGGTTTTGAATGACCCCAGAGATAGACGATGCCGACTGTTCACCAAAGTCGGCTATGTGGCGACACATTGTTCACAGGGCATACATTTCCGTGAACGGACAGGATGCGCGAAATTTGTATCGGACGGTGCGGCGACGGGAGAAAATTCTCACCCCGAAAAATGTTGGTTACTCGGCCTGACAGGATGGCGCTGGTATCGCATCGCTTGCCTTGGAGATAGGCCGAAACGCTCAGCCCGTCGTCATCCTAGGGTCTGCGCCGCTTCGCGTCGCTGCGCCAACGATGACGAGAGGTCCCGGCAAATTGCGAACGTTTGAGATGGCTGCGAAGACAAACAGGTGGATCGCGTCATCCCGGATGCGTCATGTCCTCCGGCCGCACCAGCCGGTCATAATCGGCTTCGCTGACCAGTCCGGTGGCCAGCGCTTCCTCGCGCAGCGTCGTGCCGTTCTTGTGCGCCGTCTTGGCGATCTTGGCGGCGTTGTCGTAGCCGATGGTCGGCGCCAGGGCCGTCACCAGCATCAGCGACCGGTCGAGCGCCGCCTTGATGTTGTCCTCACGCGCCTCGATACCGACGACGCAATTGTCGGTGAAGGAGACCGAAGCGTCGGCCAGCAGCTGCACCGACTGCAGGAAATTATACGCCATCAGCGGGTTGTAGACATTGAGCTCGAAATGGCCCTGGCTGCCGGCGAAGGTCAGCGCCGCATTGTTGCCGAATACCTGCACGCAGACCTGCGTCATCGCCTCGCACTGGGTTGGGTTGACCTTGCCGGGCATGATCGAGGAGCCGGGCTCGTTCTCCGGCAGAGAGAGCTCGCCAAGGCCCGAGCGCGGACCTGAGCCAAGGAAGCGGATGTCGTTGGCGATCTTGAACAGTGCCGCGGCCGCCGCGTTGATGGCGCCGTGCGAGAACACCATGGAATCGTGGGCGGCGAGCGCTTCGAACTTGTTCGGCGCGGTGACGAAGGCGATGCCCGATATGGCGGCGATGCGATCGGCCACCCGCTCGGCGAAGCCGACCGGCGCGTTGAGGCCGGTGCCGACGGCGGTGCCGCCCTGCGCCAGTTCCTGTAGGCCGGGCAGCGTCTGCTCGATGCGCTTGATCGACGAGGCGACCTGCGCGGCATAGCCGGAAAATTCCTGGCCCAACGTCAGCGGGGTGGCGTCCTGCGTGTGGGTGCGGCCGATCTTGATGATGTGGTTGAAGTCCCGGCTCTTGGCTGCGAGCGCCTTGTGCAGATGGTGCAGAGCCGGGATCAGGTCATGTATGATCCGCTCGGCGCAAGCGATGTGCATGGCCGTCGGATAGGTGTCGTTCGACGACTGGCTCATATTGACGTGGTCGTTCGGGTGCACCGGCTTCTTCGAGCCCATGTCGCCGCCCAGCATCTCGATCGCCCGGTTCGAGATCACCTCATTGGCGTTCATGTTGGACTGCGTGCCCGAGCCGGTCTGCCAGACCACCAGCGGAAAGTGGTCGTTGAGCTTGCCGTCGATGACCTCTTGCGCGGCCTCGATGATCGCCTTGCCGATGGCCGGGTCGAGCCGCTTCAGCTCCATATTGGCTTCCGCCGCCGCCCGCTTGACGATGCCCAGCGCGCGCACGATCGAAGCCGGCTGCTTTTCCCAGCCGATCTTGAAATTGCCCAGCGAGCGTTGCGCCTGCGCACCCCAATAACGGTCGGCGGCAACCTCGATGGGGCCGAACGTATCGGTTTCGGTTCTGGTCTTTGGCGCGCTCACGGCAAGTCTCCGGTCTGTCGATTTGCGCAAGGGCGTATCGCGTTGCACAAATGGCTTCAAGCGGAGAATAACGCGGCTGCGGATGCAAATCGGTTGAAGATGCTTCCGATCTCCCCACTGGAACCTTTGGAGGAGAGATCGGCGGCTTCGCGTTCTCAACTCAAGGGCGAACCGACAATATCGATGCCATTTTCAGCGCAGATCCGCACCAGAGCCTCGATCATCTCGGGCGTCGGCTCCGACAGCGGCGGCAACTCCGGCTTTCCGGCGGGGCGGCTCGCCCGACGCAGCATCGTCTCGAACCCGGGGCCGCGCGTGACGGTCAGAGCGCGCGCACCTTCTGGAGATTCGACCCTGTATGTGTGCGGCAGGCCTTTCGGGGCAATGAGGGTCTCGCCGGTACCAGCGACCCGCTCCTGTCCGTCGATCCGAAAGCGCAGCTGTCCTTCTAGGATATGAAACACCTCGTCCTCGTGTCGATGCACATGCATCGGCGGAGAGTCGCCATGGGGCATTCGGTGCTCGACGACACAGATGGCGTCCTCGCCCTCGGCCGACGAGATCCGAACGGCAACCAGTGTGTTGTTGAACCAGAAGAGTTCCTTGCCTGTAATGGTCCCGACGGTCATTGTCATGGTTCTTCCTCCTTTGTTGCCCTCGGACGGGTCGCCGTCGGAAGGATCTGATCAGGTGCATGCCGCCGATGGAAATCCAATGATCGTATGGGGCGGATTGATGCCATGAATTTAAATGCGCTCGACCTCAATCTGGTTAGGGTGCTCGATGCGCTTTTGCGCGAACGAAGCGTGACGCGCGCCGGCGAGCAGATCGGGCTGAGCCAGCCCGCCGTGAGCGCCGCGCTCAATCGCCTGCGTCATGTCCTCAACGACCAGCTGTTCGTGCGGCGCGGCAACGACATGGTGCCGACCCCGCGCGCCGAAAGCCTGACGGAGCCGGTGCGCGCGGCACTGCGCGAGATCGAACGCGCCTTTCATTCGGCGTATTCGTTCGAGCCGGCGGAACTTGAGCGAACCTTCACGCTCATGGGGGCGGACTTCTTTTCCATGCTGCTGATGCCGACACTGGCGGTGCGCGTCGCGGCTACCGCGCCGCATGCGTCGTTACGGTTTCTCGACAGCGCGCGCGGCGATGTTTCGCGGCTGCTCCAGGACGATGAAATCGATGTGGCTCTCGAACGCCCGCTGGAGGTCTTGGACTGGGTCTCCAGTGTACCGCTGTTCCATTCGCCCTTCGCAATCATTGCGGCGCAAAACAATGCTGCAATCAGACTGGCGGGGATCGCAGGCGGCGAGCCGATTCCGCTTGAGCTTTTTTGCGAACTGCCGCACGTTCTTCGCTCTATCGACGGATCGATGTCGGGCTCCACCGACGAGGCGCTCCGTAAAATTGGGCGAAGCCGCCGTGTAAGCCTGGCACTGCCTCACTTTCAGGCTGTCGCGTTGGCCGTCGCAAACGGAAACTACCTTTCCGCGGTTCCCAGGCAGTTCGCGGTTTGGGCAGCCAAGACCCTGCCTCTCGCCATCTTCGAGCCGCCACTTCCCATTGCCGTTCCTGAAATCAGGATGTACTGGCACGCACGCCGAGACGACGAGCTCCCTCATCGCTGGATTCGCCTTCAGATCCTGGACGTTGTGGGCGCTCTTGGATTTGTGGAAAGCGCCGCTGGTGAAGTTGCCGCGCCATAGCGGCCAGGCAGTTCACCCGGCCGTGTACCCGCCGTCGATGGCAAAGATCGCGCCGCTGGTCCAGGCGGCCTCGTCGCTGGCGAGATAGATTGCCATGCCGGCGATGTCTGCGGGTCGACCGATGCGGCCCAGCGGATAGCTGCGCTCGACATAGGCTTTCAGCTCCGCCTTCGCCTCGACCGGCAGATTTTCGACGGTCTTGCGCCGCATGGCGGTGTCGACCGTGCCGGGCGCGATGGCATTGACGCGGACGCCGCGCGGGCCGAGTTCGAAGGCTAGCGATTTGGTCAGCGAATTCAGCGCGCCCTTGGACAGGGAATAGAGGCTGGACGGCCGCTTCGGGATCATCTTGTTGGCGAAATAGGACGAGATGTTGATGACGGATGCGCCGGCGCCGAAATACCGCAACAGCCCCTGGGTGAGGAAAAAGGCAGCCGACACATTGAGCGCGAAGGAGTGCTGGAACTGCGCCTCGCTGACGGTCTCGAACGGCACGAGATAGGCGACACCGGCATTGTTCACGAGAACGTCGAGCGGCCGGGCGGCAGCCTTTACGTGCTCGACCACCGCAGCGACGCCGGGTCTGGCGGCGAGATCGGCCGACACCGTCTCAACGCTGCCGATTGGCTCAACGCTGCCGATTGGGCCAGAAGCCGTCAGCTTTTCGCGAGCGGCTTCGAGCTTGCCCGCGTCGCGGCCGACGATCAGGATCTCTGCGCCTTCGCGCAGAAACGCCTCGGCGATCGCCAGGCCGATGCCGTCCGAGCCACCGGTGATCACCGCCCGCTTGCCGCGAAGCCTCATCGCTCACCTCACCATGCGCTTGTCACCATGTACTTGTCACCATGTACTTGGCATCAACCGGAGGGATCGCACCGCATGTGCGCGACGGGGTCAAGCCATCAGGCTATCGCAGGGTATGAACTTCGGCGGTCGACCGGCCAAGATCCGGCCTTTGCGGCGATCGCGGCAATGTCGTCCGGCCGCTGATCACCTCAACAGCGATCGGGCCGTGGGCACCAGCCGCAACGTCTCGGCCGGTTTTGTGCAAACCGCTTGCATGCTCTGGCCGAGCGCCTGCCACGCCGGCGAAGCGGCGAGGCGATGGCTGGCATCGGCGTCATGGCAGCCGATGACGGCGATGAAGCCGTTTTCTCCGGCGCGTACGGGAAGCCGCGGGAAGGTGTTCACGGCCGGCTCACTCAGCAAGGCGCCGAGCAGGCGGGCGCCGTTTTGGGCAAGCCGAGGGACCATCTCGACCCGGAAGTGCTCGGCAAAGTCGGCCTCGGCGCCCGTCCGCAAATGATGAATCGAAATCTCAACCACACCGGGCAAGCGATTCCGATCGCTTGTGCTTTTGGCCATGGCGGCCGTTGGCCGGCGCAACCTCGAGAGATCGAAGCCGGCATCCGGCCATGCCGGCCGCAGCAGCAGCACATCGTCGGAATCGATCATCGTCGCATTAGCGGCATCGCGGTGCGCCGACCATACGGGGCCGTCATAGAACGCGACCAGAGCGTCCTTCCTGGCCTCCATACTCTCGAAACCGCGCATCCAGACGAACATGTCGGGGCGGTCCAGGTCACGGAATTGGCCGATGATGCTCATCCCCGCGTCCTCCTGGCTTTCGATGAACTCGGTGTCGAAGATCTCGATCAACGTTTCGCGCCGGCCAGGTTTCAACGTGTACTGGCGCAATTCGACGATCGGCGAGGCGCGTGCTGCCGCCGGCTTCGGCGTGGCATTTGGGGTCTGGCTCATCCGCGTTCTCCAAAACAGGGTGATCGTCCTGTTTGACAAAACAGACCGGTTGCCCTGTTTTGTCAACATGCTACTGTTCGGCAATGTCAGCAGAGATCGACAACCGGCCAAGACGAGTTCGGGGCAAACGCAGCAACGACCCCGAAGGCATGCGCAGGAAAGTGCTCGATGTCGCCGAAGCCGCGTTTCAGGCACGCGGCTACCATGCTTCCAGCCTTGGCGACCTGATGGCGGCGGCGGGCGTCAGCGGTGGCGCGCTGCATCATCATTTCCCGACCAAGAAGGCGCTGGCGCTGGCCGTCATCGAAGAGCGCGTGGCGGCGGCTGTCGACGAGACGTGGATCGCGCCGGTGCGGCGGGCGGCTTCGGCGCGCGAGGGCGTGCGTCAGGTGTTCGAGGCCGTTGCCGCGGAACTGGAACAGCAAGGTTTCGTGCGCGGCTGCCCGCTCAACAATCTGGCGCATGAGCTCTCGCTCGCCGATCCCGAATTCCGGATTGCGCTTGCCGGCATCTTTTCGGCGTGGCGCCAGGCGATCGCCGACAAGATCAGCGCCGATCAGCAGGAGGGCAGGGAGCAAGCCACGGATCCCCAGCATTTCGCGGTATTCGCGGTCGCCGCCTATTCCGGCGCCATGTCGATGGCCAAGACGGCGCAGGACGCCGGGCCGTTGCGCGATTGCCTTGCGGCGTTGGAGCGGTGCGCCTCGCAGGCCACATCACCGCAGCGCGAACCAGGCACGAGGCGACGCCGCCGGGTGCTGCCGCGGTTCGGCACGAGTTGAGGCAAGCTACAGGCTGGGCTGCGCGGCCGATGTCTCGACCAAACTGGACGGACAGACGCCGCGTGTGCTGAAATTCCGCCGATGATGAATCACTGGCCGCCAAAATTGCTTTCACGCCGCAGCTTTCTGATACAGGCCGCCGGTCTCGCCGCGACCGGTGCGCTTTCACATCCGGCACTCGGCCAGACCGGGCAGCGCGTCCAGGCCATCGACGCCACCTTCCTGTTCGTCGCCGATGTCCATGCCTGCCGCATGGCGAGCGGCCTGAGCCCCAATTGCCAGCAGGAAGGCAAGACGGACGCGGCGCTGCTGCGTAACGTCGCGGCGTTGAACGCCATCGGTGACAAGGACTGGCCGGCGCAGATCGACGGCATCGCCACGGGCCTGCGGTCGGCCGGCAGCTGCATCGGCACGCCGCTCGGCCTTGTCCTCGGCGGCGACATCACCGACGACGGCGGCGGCCAGATCACCGAACCCAGCGAGGGCACTCAGCTCCTGCAGTTCAGCCAGCGCTATCAGCAAGGCATGGGGCCCGACCGTGTGCATGTTCCGGTTTATGTCGGGCTCGGCAATCATGACCTCGACCAGAATGGCCCGCCGCACCATGTCGACTGGTATCGACGCGAAATGCGCGACTATGTCGAGGTCAATCACCGTGCCGGCGTGTTCTTCAAGCCGCCGGTGCCGGCCACCAGCTACGACGTCGACACCGACTGCTATTCATGGGACTGGGGCGGCCTGCATCTGGTGCAGACCCATCGCTTCGCCGGCGACAGCGGCCATGGCGCCGACAACAGCCTGCCCTGGCTCAAGCAGGATCTGGCGACCTATGCGGCGGACGGCCGCCCGGTCATCCTGTTCCAGCACTATGGTTGGGACGTTTTTTCGACCGAGCGATGGGACCCCGTCAAAAGAGCATTCGACGGAGACGGCAAGGGCGCGCCGCATTGGTGGAGCGATGCGGATCGCCAGGCATTGCTGGCGGCCTTGAAAGGCTACAACGTCATTGCTGTCTTCCACGGTCATCAGCACGAGGTGCCGATGATCTATCAGCGCGACGGTCTCGATCTCTTCAAGCCAAAGGCCGCCTATATGGGCGGCTTCGCCCTGGCCCGTGTCACCGGCGACAGCCTGGACGTCGTTCTGGGCGAAGCCAGCGACGATCATGGCGATGTGATTTTCACCAATGCCTTCTGCAAATCGTTGAGGACATGAAAAGGGCCGCTCGACGCGGCCCTTTTCACAGTTGTCAAAGCGATTTCTTGACCTTGTCCTTCACGTCGCCATAGGCCTTCTGCACCTTGCCGGTGGCTTTGTCGGCCGTGCCTTCCGCCTGCGTCTGCCTGTCGCCGGTCGCTTTGCCGGCGGCTTGCTTGACCGAGCCCTTTACCTGCTTGGCCACACCGGCGACCTGATCCTTGTTCACCATTTCGCATCTCCCGGGTTTGGTTCGCCTGAGCAAACGAGCCGGCGCGGTTTCGGTTCCAACGGTGGCTGCCCGTGCCGGCAAAACTGGTGCCTTTCGGTCGCCGGGCCGGCAAGCTAGGGTGCGAGTAACAATTCGAAGGGGGACACATGTCGGAATTCACGCTCCATATCGGCAACAAGTGCTTTTCGTCCTGGTCGCTCAGGCCCTGGGTGGCGATGCGGCACCTGGATATACCGTTCGAAGAAGGGTTCGTGCGGCTGCGCACGCCCGAAACCGCGGCCAACCTGGCGAAAGTGTCGCCGACCGGTCAGGTGCCCGTCTTGAATCACAAGGGCAGGATTGTCTGGGAAACCCTTGCCATCCTTGAATATCTCGCCGACCTGTTTCCGGACAAAAACCTCTGGCCGGCCGATATCGGCGCCCGGGCGCTGGCACGCGCGGCGGCGACCGAGATGCATTCCGGTTTTCGCGAGGTGCGCTATGGCTGGCCGATGAACCTGCGCCGGCCAAAGGCGCACAAGCCGCTCGATGCCGAAGGCGAGGCGCAGCGGACGCGCATCGAGGCGCTGTGGCGCGAATGCCGGGAGAAGTACGGCAAGGGCGGCCCGTTCCTGTTCGGCCATTTCACCGCCGCCGATGCCATGTATGCGCCCGTTGTCACCCGTTTCGACACCTATGGCGGGGATCTGGCGCCCGACACCAGGGCCTATGTCGATGCGGTTCTGGCAACGCCGGCCATGCGCCAATGGTATGCCGAAGCAGCCAGGGAGACATGGCCGGAGCCGGGACCGGACGAATAGGCTGATCGGTCCTGCGTGCAAGCCGAGGCAAGGGCCGTGATCGCCGGCGATCCCGTGTCGTGTTCGGGCCGTGGTTTTCACCACGAGATCCTGCCGCCGATCAGCTCGATCCTGTAGGACCTTTGCACCCGATCGCGGTGCTGCTTGCCATCTCGGGAGAACTCATCGCGAAGTGGAACAGGGCATGGAATCCCGCCATGCAGTCGGCGAGGAAACGATCGAAGGCCGCGACGAGACGTGGTTCGAGGGTGACGCTGGCCTTCGACAATCCAAGCAGTCCTTCCTGTTCGGCATCCCGCAGCAGCCGGCGGACATGTGTCCGCGAGATGCCAAACCGTTTCGCGAGGTCGCTGAAGTCCAGAGCGGCTGGGCCCGCGGCGGCCCCGGTCTGCACCAGCTTGATCAACACCATCATCCCGGCATCCCTGTTCATGATGAAGGTGATCGCCGGATTGTTTGCCAGCAGCTTCACCGCGTCTCCAAGACCGGGGCGGCTCGCGCGCCTCACGGCAGTCCTGAATATCGGATCGCGCCGCATCGGCGGTGCGTAGCCGCAGCCAGGAAACATCACGGCCAGCGGCGAATAATAGACCCTGACCCAATCGAGGTCGTGCGCGACCATTTTTTCGGTGGGCACCAAGAGGCGCACGCGCCTGTCCGCGGCAACTTCATGGCGGGACAGAAAGCCTGTCTCGACGAACCTTGCGACGATCGTCTCGATGTTGCGGCGGCTCGATACGCCATAGGGGGCCATCACCTCCTGCACGAGGGCGATCGTGGGCCAGGTCGAACGGTCGGTCGGGTCGTGCGCGGCATCCAGGACGAGCGTGTTGAAGAACACCGCCGAGCGCTGGGTCGCGGCGAGCAGCCGGCTGAGAAATGGATTGTTCTCGTAAAGGCCGAGCATGCCTTCGATCCAGACGGCGCGTGCCTCGGCGAAGGCCTGATGCGCGAGGATCTCGTCTGGCGAATGAAAGCGAAGCTCTTGCTGGATCATGCGATGCCATCCACGCCGGTTGTTACCGATACGACTGCGCCAAAATGTAGGGCACTCGTCGTCCCCGACGACCCGGCTTTACCCACATAGCCGATCGCGTCAACAACACACGTGCAGGTAGTGGCTCAGATGCGACACCCGCGAGCGCTTCGAAATACACGCAAAAGAGTCCGTTCTCGCGCGAGCCATGCCGATGCATGAATCGAGCCGGCGTTTGAAGTTTTTTGAGTATGCAAAGCCGGGGGCCAAATGAACTGCAAGATCGAAAGGTATGCGCGCCCGACGGTCGCGGTTCGGGACCACCTTCTAATGACCATCGCCTGCGGCGTCGTCATGGCATCGCTGTTCACCGCTTCCGCGCATGCCGACGATGGTGGCAGCGGCGGTCTGATCTTCGGGAACGGCGGCATAGGTGGCGCTAGCGGCAATGACGGGGCAAGCGGCTCCGGCGGCAATGGCGCTGGCGGCGGTACGGTTATCGATGCCGGTGGTGGCGATGGTGGCAATTCCGGCGTGGCAACGAGCGGCGGCGCGGGCGGTGTCGGTTACTCCGGTGCCGCTGGCACGGATGGCACCGGCTTCGGCGGCGGTGGCGGCGGTGCGGCGGGCAGCAGCGCGGGCGGCGCCGGCGGTGCCGGCGACGGTGGCACGCCTGGCGGCCTCGGAGGCACCGCCGGCAGTGCCAACGGCAAGCCGGGATCGAACGGCAACAGCGGCGACGAGACGGCCGGCGGCGGCGGCGGTGGCGGCTTCGACGGCAACGGCGTTGTCGCTGCGGGTAATGGGGGCAATGGCGGCAAGGGCGGCAACCGCTATTCCGACGGCGGCACAGGCGGCGGTGGTGGCGGCGCTGGAGGCGCCGGGCGCGAGTTCGTTGCTCCCGGCAGCACGTTCACGAACGCCGCCGTGTCGGCGGCGGGCGGCATCGGCGGGAATGGCGGCAACGGCGGCGCTGCCTATCCGACCGCCCAGACAGCCACGGGCGGAACCGGCGGCATGGGCGGTAGCGGTGGCGCCGGCCTGTTGTTTTCAGGGCCCGGCGCATCCTTCACCAATCAGGTCGCCGGCAGCGTTACCGGAGCCAGGGGCGGCGCCGGCGGGATTGGCGGGCAAGGCGGGCCTACATTCAATACGGGCACAGTGACGGGTATCGGCGGCAATGGCGGCTCCGGCGGCTCCGGCGGCGCCGGCGTCCTGTTCTCGAACGCCAACGCCACGCTGCTCAATGGCGGCGCAATCACCGGCGGGGCCGGAGGGACAGGCGGACAGGCCTCATCCGGCGTTCCGGGCTCTAACGGCGGCAACGTTGTTCTGAAGGCGTTCACCGGCACCGGCGGCACCGGAGGCACCGGAGGCACCGGGGCAATTTTCGCCGGGGGCAGTCTTGGGACCAGCACCGGCAGCATCACGGGTGGTGCGGGAGGCATAGGCGGCGCCGCGACGACACCGAATCTTGGCGGTAAGGGCGGCACCGGCGGCACAGGCGGCACCGGCCTGCAGGTTGCGGCCGGCGTCACCATCGCAATTTCCGGCCAGGTTAGCGGCGGCGTCGGCGGCGCCGGCGGGCGTAGCAACGGCTTCGCTACATCGGTCGGCGGCTCAGGCGGAACGGGCGGCGCCGGCATCGTTGGGCAAGGCGCAAACCTTCGCATCGGCGCCGGCGGCTCGGTCCAGGGCGGCTCCGGTGGCGCGCCCACAACCGGGGGAACGAACGGCGCGGATGGCGGCGGCGGAGTCGCCATCACCGGCGGTTCCTTGGCGATCGTCAACGCCGGCACCATCACCGGCGGTTTTGCCAGAAACGGCGTGACACAGACCAGCGCCATCCAGTTCACCGGTGGCGTCAACAGCCTTACCCTCGCCTCCACATCCGTCATCAGTGGCCGCGTCGTCGCCTTTTCGACTGCCGATACTTTCGCGCTGGGCGGCGACACCGACGGCACGTTCAATGTCTCGGCCATCGGCGCGTCGGCGCAGTATCGCGGCTTCGGCATCTATCAGAAGACCGGCACCGGTACCTGGATGCTCACCGGCACGACGACGGCACTGACACCGTGGACCATCAGCCAGGGCACGCTCTCGATCTCGCAGGACGCCAATCTCGGTGCGATCGCCGGTGGAGTGACCCTCGACGGCGGCACGCTGGCCACGACCGCGAGCTTCGCGACCAATCGCGACATCGTGCTTGGCGCCGGCGGCGGCAGCTTTGCGCCCGGCGCGAACACCACGCTCACAGTTGACGGCGTGATCTCCGGAAATGGTGCATTGACGATGCTGGGGCCGGGCACGCTCACGCTGTCGGGTGCAAACACCTACACGGGCCTTACGACGGTAAGTGCCGGCACGCTTGCGCTCGCGGCCAGTGGACGCATTGTCGGCGGTGTCGACAACGCCGCGACTTTCACCAGCGCTGGGGCCGTCTCCGGCGGCTTTGCCAACAGCGGCACGGTCACCGCGACCGCCGGCTCGATCGACGGCGTGATCGCCAACAACGCCGGCATCTTCAATGTCACCGGAGCGGTGACCGGCAATTCGACCTTCGTCAACGCCAGTGGTGCGACACTCGCGATCGGCACGGCCGGCAACTACACGCTGCAGGGCAAACTTTCCAACTCGGGTTCGCTCACCGTGGCAGCAGGTGGAGAGCTGACCGCGACCGCTGCCGGCATCGTCAACGCGGCGACCGGCTCGATCGAGGTGGCAGCCGGCGGCACGCTCTCGGGACTTGTCGTCAACAGCGGTACGCTGACCAATGCCGGCGCGCTGAAGGACGGGCTGATCAACAATGCCGGCGTGGCCATCAACAACGGCGGCATCGCGGGGCTGACCACGCTCAATGGCGGGACGCTGAGCGGCACCGGCAGCGCCGCCGATATCAACGTCACCGGCGGCACGTTCGCGCCTGGCGATGGCACGCCGGGCTCGTCGATGACAGTGTCGGGATCGCTGACCATGACTGCAGCGGCGACATACCGCGTCGATCTCGATCCGCAGACGGCTTCGGCGGCCAATGTCGGCGGCGCTGCCGCGCTCGGCGGGGCAACGGTTGACGCGGTCTACGCAAACGGCGGTTACATCGAGCGCCGCTACGTCATCCTGACGGCCGATGGCGGCGTGACCGGCATTTTCGGCACCTTGAGCGATGCAAACCTGCCGCGGAACTTTTCTGCTTCGCTCGGCTACGACGCAAACCACGCCTATCTCGACCTCAGTCTGGCCTTCGCGCCAGGCGGCCTCAATCAGAACCAGCAGGCTGTCGCCGACACGCTGACTGGCTATTTCAACATCAACGGCGGCATTCCGGCCGCTTTCGGCACACTCTCGCCCGCCGGGTTGACCGAAGTCTCGGGCGAACTCGCCACCCGCACGCAGCAGACGACTTTCAACGCCATGGATCTGTTCCTGTCGCTGCTCACCGACCCCGCCATTGCTGGTCGTGGCGGGCTGTCAGCCACGGGCATGGAGGCCGGCGACGTGCCTGCGCTAGCTTATGCCGACGAGGCGGCGGGGCCACCCGCGCAGGCTTTCGCGGCGGCGTCATCGGAGCCGCGTCGGAGCATGTGGACGGCCGGCTTCGGTGGATCGCAGGCCAGCGACGGCGATACGGCGCTTGGCTCCAACGCTGCTCATGACAATATCCACGGAGCTGCCTTCGGAGGCGACTACTGGCTGTCGCCGGATACGGTCGCCGGCTTTGCGTTGGCCGGCGGCGGCACCAGCTTCAGCGTCGACAATGGCGGCTCCGGCCGCTCGGATCTGTTCCAGGCCGGTGCCTTCTTCCGCCACAATGCCGGGCCGGCCTACGTCACCGCTGCGCTGGCCTATGGCTGGCAGGATATCACCACCGACCGTACCATCGGGGGCGACCGGCTGCGGGCGCGCTTCGATGCCAACGCGTTCTCAGGCCGGCTGGAGGGCGGCTATCGCATGCCGACACCGTGGTTCGGGCTGACCCCTTATGCGGCCGGTCAGTTCACCAGCTTCGACCTGCCGGCTTACAGCGAGCAGGCAATTGCCGGCGCCGACACTTTCGGGCTTGGCTACAATGCGAAGAAGATCACCGCGACGCGCAGCGAAATCGGACTGCGGGCCGACAAATCCTGGCAGCTCGACGGCCCCATCTTGACGCTGCGGGGGCGTGCCGCCTGGGCTCACAATTTCGATCCGGATCGCAGCGTCTCCGCCACTTTCCAGACTTTGCCCGGAACCTTGTTTACGGTCGGCGGCGCTGCCGAGGCGCGCGACGCCGCGCTGACCAGCTTGTCGGCCGAGATGAGCTGGCACAACGGCCTTTCCCTTGCGGCGACCTTCGAAGGCGAGTTCTCCGACACCACGCGCAGCTACGCCGGCAAGGGCGTGCTGCGCTACAACTGGTGAGAGATCATCTTGTGGCGAACGGGCGGCTTGAATGAATGGGATCCGCTGCCCGTTGCAGCAAAATTTGACATCGTGCCGAAATGCCTCTACAAGCAAATCATCGATATTTGTTTGACTGACTTTTGTTATTCGCGCTTTTGAGCGCGCCTTTGACGAACTTCCCACATCAAAAATCGGGACAGACGGCGTTGTGCATCCGCATGACGGCGAACGAATATTTGCCATGGAAAGGGTTCGTCATGAGCACCGGCACGGTTAAGTGGTTCAACGCCACCAAAGGTTTTGGTTTTATTCAGCCTGACGACGGCTCCGCCGACGTTTTTGTCCACATCTCGGCCGTGGAACGCGCCGGCATGCGCGACATCGTCGAGGGCCAGAAGCTCGGCTACGAGATGGTCCGCGACAACAAGTCGGGCAAGATGTCGGCCGACCAGTTGAAGGCGGCCTGAAGAAAGAATTCAGCCGTCCCGGTGACCACGGATGTACTGGCACCGGTGAACGGCGAATTCGGGCGCATGGCCACGGGAACCTGAGTTTCCAAGGCCTTTGCCCATGAGGAGCCTGCTTGTGCGTCCATCTGGATGCGCGGCGCTCCAGGGAAGGTCAGGCGGTGCCTGGCCTTTTTCATTTTACGCTTGTTGCCGCCGAAAATGCGCTGCGCATCGGGCTGAACGTGCTAAGGGACGCTGCAGCATTGCCTTGTGCATGGTTCTGACCGAAGACCCGGTGTCCCCCTATCGGTGCCAGGCTCCTGACAGGAGAAAGATTTTGACCGCCCATTCGAAGACAGCCGTCGATCCGGCCGTGTCGCTGTTCAGCAAGACGCAGACCCAGTCGATGTCGCTTAACCGTATTATCTCCGAGCGCGACGCCGTCAGCCAGGCGCGGGAAGCCAAGACCGCGCGCCTGCGCGAACTGCGGCTGGAGAAGGAGGCCGACGAGATGGCCGCGGCCGCCGCGCTCGCGGCGCTGCCAAAACGAGCCGGAAAACGCTGATGGCCACCAAGCGCGTACCGCCGACGCCGATCGCGGCCGATGCGACCATCGCCGACATGGTCGAAACCCTGGACAAGCCGGTCGAATATGTCCGGCGCGTGCTGGAGAAACTCGAGCGCTGCAAGCGCGCCCATGGCGATGCCCAGGTGCGCGTCGGCGTGCGCGGCCGCGCCGAAGCCCCGAACTACCTGATCGAATATGTCCGCGAGGACAAAAAGACCCAGGAGCGGGTGACCTATCAGGACGCCGCCTACAGCGGCAGCACCCATCGTGAGCTGGCGCCGCATCACATCGCGGAAGCGAGGAACTGGTCGCCCGAGGAGATGAACATCACGGCGGTTTCGGCCCTGATCGGCCGCTTGCGCAATCCACGCGCGCCGTCGCGTTCCGACAACGAGGACTGACATGGCCATCAAATTCTCCGCCAAGGACCAGCCCGCGGCGCCGGTATCCGCCGCGAAGCCGGCCAAGCCGGCAGCCGCGCCGAAGGCCGCCGAGCCAGCGACCGATCTGTTCAAGTCGCCGGTCGACGCACCGAAGGGCAAGAAGAAGAAGTAGCGCCTTGCCGCCGGACGCCGATCGCAACCTTGCCACTCCGGGTCTGCCGGCCCCGGTGGCCACGTCCAGCCCTTCTGCCTTTGACTGCCAGAGTTGCGGGGCATGCTGTTCCTATTCGGCCGAATGGCCGCGCTTCTCCACCGAGGATGACGCGCAGCTCGACCGTATTCCTGAAAAATACGTGGCGGCCGACCTGTCCGGCATGCGCTGTGAGGGCGTGCGCTGTTCGGCCCTCTCCGGCGAAGTCGGCAAGTCGACCGCTTGCGGCATCTATGAATTGCGGCCGGATGTCTGCCGTGCCTGCATGCCCGGCGATGCTGAGTGCCTGATGGCGCGCAAGGCGCATGGGCTGCCTATAAGCTAGTGCCTCGCGGGGCAATGCGCCGCTTGCCGACATCCACGCCTCCCGGTACTTTGCTCTTCGCGGGCAGGGCTGTGGAGGATGGATTGAGCATCGAATTTCTGTTGACGTCGCTGATCGTCGTGGCTTCGCCCGGCACCGGCGTTCTCTACACGCTGAGCGCCGGGCTTTCGCGCGGTGCGCGTGCGTCGATCATCGCGGCCTTCGGCTGCACGCTGGGCATCATCCCGCATATGGCGGCCGCCATCACCGGCCTTGCGGCGCTGCTGCACACCAGTGCCGTCGCCTTCGAGACGTTGAAATATCTCGGCGTCGCCTATCTGCTCTACATGGCCTGGAACACGCTGAAGGAAAAGGGCGGCCTGAGCGTCGAGGACAATGTCGCGCCGCGCTCGGCCGGCAAGGTGATCGCCACCGGCATCCTCGTCAACGTGCTCAACCCGAAGCTGTCGATCTTCTTCTTTGCTTTCCTGCCGCAATTCGTCAGCACCACCGAACCCAACGCGCTGTCGAAGATGCTGGAGCTGAGCAGCGTGTTCATGCTGCTCACCTTTGTCGTGTTCGTCGGTTACGGCATTTTCGCCGCTTCGATCCGCAGCCATGTCGTGTCGCGGCCAATGGTGCTGACCTGGATGCGGCGGACCTTTGCCGGCGCCTTCGTCATGCTCGGCGCCAAGCTGGCGCTGGCCGACAGATGATCGACCCGGTTCAGCCCTTCACATAGCCCATAGCCTCGACGATCCGCCCGTCCGCGACGCGCATCAAATTGACGCCGCGCAGCGAATGGCCGTCGGCCATCCAGTAGCGCCAGCGGATCGTGGCGCGATCGCCAGCCACGAAAGTCTCCTCGAGATCGAATCGCGTGCCGGGTCCGGTGGCGATCGCCGACCATAGCTCCACGCACGCGGCCTTGCCCTCGCGGCGCGCGCCATCCGGGGCCGGTGTGGTGTTTTCGATCACGCAATCCTGCGCCACCAGATCGTTGAGTGACGAGGGATCATGACGCTGGAACACGTCGTTGAAGCGCCGCATGATTTCGGCCGTTGCGCCGGAACGGTTGGCCGCGGCCATGTCGATGATCAATTCCTGGGTCACTGGATTTTTCTCCTTCCTTTCATGGTGTTACGAGGTTTGCTTTCAGCGTGATCGTGGCCACGCCAGCCAGCGCCCGCGAGACGAGGCAGCCCGCCTTGGCCGACTGCGCCAGCCGCTCGAAGTCGTCGGGGCGAGCCCCGCGACATTCGCCTGCGTCTCCAACTCGATGCGGGTAATCGTCGGGCCGGCCGAGGTTGCGCCCAGATGCACCTTGGCGATCGTGTGGATATCGGTTGCGATATAACCTTCAGCGCCGAGCATGGCGGTGAGCGCCATCGAGAAGCAGCCGGCATGGGCGGCCGCGATCAGCTCTTCCGGATTGGTGCCGGGGCCGTTTTCGAAGCGTGACGGGAACGAGTAGGCGCCCTCGAAAGCGCCGCTGCCCAGCCTGAGCCGGCCGGATCCTTCCTTGAGTGTGCCGTGCCATTCGGCCGATGCGTCGCGAATTGTCATTGCTCTTTCTCCTGTGCTGATGATTCGAGTTCATGCGCCGGAACCACTTCCTCTCGCTGCCAGCCAACAGCGCATTGACCTTCTCAAAATATGTAGACCGATTTACATATTATGTAGACCGATTGTCATATTCGATGCAAGCCCTATAATGCGATTTCCTGACAGAGGCTGACATGGCGACAGACACACGCAACCGTATGATCGAGGCGACGGCACTGCTTTTGCGGCGGCGCGGCTATCACGGCACTTCGCTCAACGACATATTGAGCGCCAGCGGCGCGCCGCGAGGCTCGCTCTACTTCCATTTCCCCGGCGGCAAGGACCAGCTGGTCGTCGAGGTGACGCGCGACAGCGTCGACAAGGTGACGCAAAGACTGGGCGAGGCATTGTCCGCCGAGCGAGATCCGGCGGTGGCCGTCCATCATATCTATCAGGAGGTCGGACACATGCTCGAGGAGAACCAATTCACGCTAGGCTGCCCGATCGCACCCGTGGTCCTGGATTCGCCGACCGATGTGCCGGAGCTGGCTGAATTGTGCCGCTCCGCTTTCGAGCAGTGGATCGGCTTGCTCCGCGAGGCCTTCGTCAGGGCAGGGGTGCCCGAGCGCCGCGCGCGTGCTTTGGCGCTGCTGGTCGAATCGTCGCTGGAAGGGCTGATGGTGATCGCGCGCGCCACCCGCGACCGCGCCCCGCTACAGGCGGTGGCCGACGAGGTGGCGGCGCTTGTCGAACAGGCCGTGCTGGCCGGCAAGGTGGCACAGCGGGCGGAGAGTGCCGCGTAGATCAGTCTACAATTTCTTTGCGAGCGGCTGAAGCAAGGAAGGCCGAGCGCGTTTGTCCGCGCTCACGGGCAGCGGCATCGATGGCTTCGAGGAGGCCAAGGTCGAAGGACACGTTGATCCGCGTTGTCGAACCGCGATCGCGGATCAGCGGAATGACCGTCGTCATGGCTCCGTCGCGATCCTTAGCGAGTTCAGGATCGTCCATGATGGCGTCAAAGTCGCGAGGCGGCGGAACCGGATCGCCGTCGGCCTCCAGCATGCGGACATGGCCCGACAACGCCTCGACGGCATTGCGCACCGCTTCGTCGATCGTATCTCCGGCCGAGATGCAGCCGGGCATGTCCGGGAAGCTCACGCCGTAGATGCTGTCCGGCTCTTTGTGGATGAAGGCGATGTAGCGCAAGCTTCTCACTTTTGGTTCAGAAGACCCGCCTGCTTCAACAAAGCGCGCACGGTCCCTGTCGGTATGTCCTTACGCGGATGCGGAATTGTAACCTTGCCCGATTTCGTTGGGTGCTTGAAATGATGGTGAGAACCGGCGACGCCAATTCTGAACCAGCCATCAGCCTCCAGCAGTTTGATCAGGGCTCGGCTATCAGCTGCACTTCCCCGTGTAAGATAATACACACTCTGAGTGAAATCAACGCTTGCGAATGCCGTCAATCCATAGTCGCCCGACTATTCTAAGGGTCTGGTGAAACAAAAAGGGCGACCCGAGGGCCGCCCTTCCGTAAGCTCAGCGAGGTTGGCTGGATTAGAAATCCATGCCGCCCATGCCGCCCATGCCGCCGCCGCCCATGCCGCCAGGCATGCCGCCGCCAGCCGAGTCCTTCTTCGGAGCTTCGGCGATCATGGCTTCGGTGGTGACGAGCAGGCCGGCGACCGAGGCCGCGTCCTGGAGAGCCGTGCGCACGACCTTGACCGGATCGACGATACCCATGACGATCATGTCGCCATACTCGCCGGTCTGGGCGTTGTAACCGAAGGTCGCGCCCTTGTTCTCGAGGATCTTGCCGGCAACGATCGATGCTTCCGCACCGGCGTTGGCCGCGATCTGGCGGGCCGGAGCCTGCAGCGCGCGACGCACGATGTTGATGCCAGCGGCCTGATCGGCGTTGGCGCCGGTCGACTTGATGTTGGCCGAAGCGCGCAGCAGGGCAACGCCACCGCCGGCAACGATGCCTTCTTCCACGGCCGCGCGGGTCGCGTTGAGGGCGTCATCGACGCGGTCCTTCTTTTCCTTGACTTCGACTTCCGTCGCACCGCCGACGCGGATCACGGCAACGCCGCCGGCGAGCTTCGCCAGACGTTCCTGCAGCTTCTCCTTGTCGTAGTCCGAGGTGGTCTCCTCGATCTGCTGCTTGATCTGGGCAACGCGGCCCTGGATCTCGGCCTTCTTGCCGGCGCCGTCGACGATGGTGGTGTTCTCCTTGGAGATCGACACCTTCTTGGCGCGGCCGAGCATGTTGAGGCCGACGTTCTCGAGCTTGATGCCGAGGTCTTCCGAGATGACCTGGCCACCGGTGAGGATGGCGATGTCTTCCAGCATTGCCTTGCGGCGATCACCGAAGCCCGGCGCCTTGACGGCGGCGATCTTCAGGCCGCCACGCAGCTTATTGACGACCAGCGTGGCCAAAGCCTCGCCTTCGACGTCTTCCGAGATGATGAGCAGCGGCTTCGAGGTCTGCACGACGGCTTCGAGAACCGGCAGCATCGCCTGCAGGTTGGAGAGCTTCTTCTCGTGCAGGAGGATGTAGACGTCCTCGAGCTCAGCAACCATCTTGTCGGCGTTGGTGACGAAGTAGGGCGAGAGGTAGCCGCGGTCGAACTGCATGCCTTCGACGACTTCCAGCTCGGTCTCGGCGGTCTTGGCTTCCTCGACGGTGATGACGCCTTCGTTGCCGACCTTCTGCATCGCTTCCGCGATCATCTTGCCGACCGACTCGTCGCCATTGGCCGAGATCGTGCCGACCTGGGCGACTTCCTCGGAGGTCTTGATCTTCTTGGCGGCCTTGCCGAGAGCGGCGACCACTTCGGTGACGGCGAGATCGATGCCGCGCTTCAGGTCCATCGGGTTCATGCCGGCGGCAACCGACTTGTGGCCTTCCTGGACGATCGACTGCGCCAGAACGGTCGCGGTCGTGGTGCCGTCGCCGGCGATGTCGTTGGTCTTCGAAGCAACTTCGCGGACCATCTGCGCGCCCATGTTCTCGAACTTGTCCTCAAGCTCGATTTCCTTGGCGACGGTAACGCCGTCCTTGGTGATGCGCGGGGCGCCGAACGACTTGTCGATGACGACGTTGCGGCCCTTGGGGCCGAGCGTGACCTTCACCGCGTCGGCGAGGATGTTGACGCCGCGCAGCATGCGCTCACGGGCGTCGCGGGAGAATTTTACGTCTTTGGCAGCCATGTTTTAGCTCCTGGCAAGGGCTTGGGGTTAAGCCCGAATTCAGTTGACGATGAGGCCGATAATCAGCCGATGATGCCCATGATGTCGGATTCCTTCATGATCAGAAGGTCTTCGCCATTGAGCTTGACTTCGGTGCCCGACCACTTGCCGAACAGGATGCGGTCGCCCGCCTTGACGTCCAGCGGGACCAGCTTGCCAGCTTCGTCGCGGGCGCCGGAGCCGACGGCGATGATCTCGCCTTCCTGCGGCTTTTCCTTCGCCGTATCCGGGATGATGATCCCGCCGGCGGTCTTGGATTCGGATTCGACCCGGCGAACGACCACGCGGTCATGAAGCGGGCGGAACTTCGACTTTGCCATTTTTTCTTCCTCGAATGAGAACGGTGAGAACAGTTCCTCCGTCCGGCGATGCCGGACATGTGGTTAGCACTCACTAAAGGCGAGTGCTAACGTGGCGCTGAAATAGGCCGCCGACCTGCTAGAGTCAAGGCGCGCAGCAAGGCGCAATGGCGCGAAAGTTTTCCCATGCGGCATGTGGTTTTGAAAATTAGCCATTGCCCGGCGGCCACCTGGGCAGAAATTGGCTTGCCTGTTCGATTGGGGGACTGATGGGCGCCCTTGTCTAATGACCCAGGCGCAAGCCGATTTCCTGGCTGTCGAGATCGACGAGCAGGCTGTTTTTCTCAAAATACCGGATGCCCACGATGTTATGTTCGAGCCCGGGGACAATCTCGACCTCAGGCTTGTAGGTGGTCTTGAAATTCCAATCGTCCTGGCCTTCGCTTTTCACCACGATCTGCGTGCCGGCTTCCAGCGAACTATACGGTTTGGACGTCTCGGTCGGGACCATGATGGTTGAATTGCCTGTGTCGTAGAGCGTCGGGCGACAAACTGGTTCGGCGCCCCACGAGAGACAGGCGTCTAGGGTGGGAAAATTATATCGCACATTGGCCTGTTTCCATTTTTGCATCCTGAAGTTCTTCTTCATGTCGTTTGGAATGCCGATATGGAGTGCTTCAACTTCTGGACAATTGCCGTCCTCGTTCGTGCAGACCTTCCATTTGCTGCCGACCGGCGAGAGGTAGTAGCCTTTGCGTAGACCGGCCCCTACTTTGACGGCGTCCATCGGCGATTTGATCATTAGATTTGGCCCCTCACCTCCGATGGGGGAGATGCCGAAAATGCCTTTTGGCCAAAGCGGGCCGCCGACAATCTCACCTGTGCCGCGCCTGACTTGCTTGTAGCGGATGACGAATGAGACCCGTCTGTCCGTGGATACCGAGGCGTCTGGCGAACCAAAAGTCACGCGTGCCGAAGCAACATTTCCATACTCATCGTAGGTTGCATAGTGCATGACGACTTTTTGGGTCGTGACAATTATTCCGTCCAGCTCCCGGCTTTCCGTGATCTTTATTCCGTTCTCGGAACACAATTCTGCGGGGAGCACCGACTGGCACTCGATCGTCATCCCGCTCGACCCTGTATCGAGCAATAAAGGCTGATTGATTTTCCGATCCCCCAGGGAAAGAATTGTCACATAGAGCATTCGAATATTTTTTGGCTTCCCGGGATACTCCAATTTTATCAAGGGAAGGATCAAAGGTGTTTCATCGCCAGCTTCGGCCGGCATCGATATGGCCGAAAATGCCGAGATAGCGGTCACGGCCGCACAGGTTCTAAAGCGGTTCTTCGGCATATCCCCTCACAAAGCAATGATTTGCCAGGGAATGTTAATCTCTGGAACGTCGCTGTAAAGTCATGGTTTCGATCAGCCGCTTGTTATGGCGCGTCAAGTATTCAACCCGCCCGAGACATCGCTGCGCTGCGCATTGCCCGCGCATGCGTCGGCGTTCGCCGCGCCCCGGTGTTCCTCAACCGGTACGGTTCCGGGCCGAAGTCTGATCCGGTCTAAGCCGGCTTTGGCGATGCGAGCACCAGAAGCGGGCACCGTTCCGCCAGCGGATAAGAGCCGCTCGGCACGACGCGCACCTTGCCGAACCAGGCGCTTGCCTCGTCCACCAGCATGGCCAGCGTCGCGAAACTGTACTTCGTTTCGGACCCCGCATAAACGTCGATCGTGTTGATGGATGCCATGCTCCATCCCGTCCGTGCGGCAAGAACCTCCCGGTCCGGAAACAGTCTGTCGAATGTTGCGCGGATTGCCTGCACATCGACGCTGTTGTCGCAGTCGTCGGTCGTGCACGCCATCGCGATCCGCCATTTGAGCGCGTGGAAATTCTCGACCCCGCCGGCCAGAACCAGGGCTTGGATGCCGCGAAGGTGATCCGCTGTCTCAGGCCGTGCGAAAACGCGGATAGCCGCGCGTCTGCCAGGCTTAAGCACCCTTGCGATTTCGCTGAACAGCACACCGCGTGCGGCCTTGGAATCGACCGCCGACAGGCATCCGTCGCCGATGACCGCGTCGAAACTCGCCCGCTCGACGGGCAGGTCGAGCCAGTTGCCGGCCATCGCCCTTCGCGAGGCGTTGTCGCCGGCCCATACGCCGGAAATCATGGTTGCCGACTGATCGATTGCCAACATCGATCTGCCCAGGACAGCCAGTTCGGGAGTCACGCCGAGGAGGAGGACGTCGGCATTCCCGAGATCGAGTTCGCGATCGAATATGCCGACGGTTTCCGCTGTTGGCCGCAGCGGTGCGTCCAGCAACTTCCAGTGCCGATGATAATTATCCCAATGATTTGTCATTCAAACCCGTTGGAGCCCAGGAAAGTCTGGCGTCGACCGATTAGAGCCGCTTAATGGAAGCGGGTATGCAAGCCAAGGGGATAGCGGTGGCGCGGGTCATTGTCATAACGCACGAGCATGACCGGTTCCTGGGCAAGCGCAACCTCATGTTGCGCAGGGGCAGTTCCTATTTGCTGTTCGATATTCTGCAGGACCTGAAAAGGCGCGGCCATTCGGTCCGGATTCAACACGGCCTGTCGAAAACATACAGCGCCGACATTGCTGTCCTGCATGTCGATGCCACGACTACGCCGGCGGACTATCTCGCCTATGCGCGCGGTTTCCCCTTCTGCCTCAATGTCGGGGCGGCGGACATATCGAAAACGCGGATCAGCGGAGCGCTGCTAAGCGAGGATGACGCCTGGCAAGGCCCGGTCATCGTCAAGAGCAACCTCAACAATCAAGGCATCCCGGAGAGGCTTCTCAATCGGCGATCGAAGCGCGCGGGGAAATCGCCGCCTTTTCCCAATCTGCCAGCCTTGCGGCCCTATGAGGTCCATGAATCTCTCGGCGAGCTTCCAGACGGCATATTCGAACGCGATGACCTGGTGGTGGAAAAATTCATCCCGGAAAGAGAACCCGACGGCTTCGCGGCACGTTTCTGGGTATTTTGCGGGGAGCGCGAGCGCTGCACCCGCTACGTCTCGCCAAACAGCCTGGTCAAGGCATCGAAAACGATCCGGCGCGAGCCCGTCCCGGTGCCCGACGAGATGCGCGAGCGGCGGCGTGAGCTCGGCTTCGACTACGGGAAATTCGATTTCGTCATGCATGAGGGCAGAGCCATCCTCCTCGATGCCAACAAGACTCCCGGCCGCCCGCAGAATCTCGTCAAGATGTTCGCGGCCGGGGCTTCCGACCTGGCCGACGGTTTCGAAGGCCTGATCCGTCGGGGGCGACAATTCGTCATCGCCACACCCCCTGCCAGCCGCTAGAGAAACAGCCGCAATTGGGTGTGGATGATCGACCGGTAGTCCTCGATCGTGCGCCGGCCCTCTTCCTCGTCCTGCGTCAGCGCCAGGCGCACGACACCGCCGGCAAGCTGGAATATCAGAAAGACCAGGCGCGCGAACGGCTCGCGCTGTCCGGCCTGGAGCATCGGGCCGACATGGTCGCAGAATATCTTCGACTGATGCCGCGTCTCGGCAATGTCGAGATGCTGCAGCGCCTTGTCGGCCTGGATGGCGTTCTGCAGATCCTGAATGGCAGGGTCCGCCGAGACACGGCCAAAATAGTCGTCGAGCAGGCGGTCCGCGGCAGCGGTCACGTCGCCCGGCTCCTGGATTTCGGCGATGATCGCGCCGAAGCGCGCGCGGCTGACCTCTGAAAACCGCTCGTAGAGCATCGCCAGGATCGCCGACTTGTTGGGGAAGTAGTGGTAGACGGTGGCGATCGGCCCGCCCGCCAGCGCCCCGACCTCCTTCATGGTGACGGCGTCGATGCCCTTCTCGCCGATCAGCCGCATGGTGGTCGACAGGATGGCGTCGATGCGCTCGCGGCTGCGCTCCTGCTTGGGTCGGCGCCTGGGTTCGGTGGCCGTCCGATTTGCTTGCGTCATGCACCGATCTTTCGCACGAGTTCCCAAATTCCGGTTGACAAAAAATATGATCAAGTATCAGTTTCTGAAATGCTGACAGATTGTCAGCTTTTCCGCCGCGCGGCAAGGACGTTGGGAGGCGCCTTTGACTTCGACAAGCACCGGTGTTCAGGGCGATGGCGATTGGCTGGTCGGTAACCCGACCGGCGCGCAACTCGCTTCGGCCTTGTGGATCGGGTCGGTCGGCCTGCTCATCCTCGGTCTGCAGCCTGTCCTGCTCGGCGCCCTCTATACCGAGGGCCATGTCAGCGGTGACGAATTGGCACTGGTCGCCACCGCCGAGATGATCGCCATCGCGATCGGTTCGGCGATCGTGGCGATGCTGCTCTCGACGCACAACATGCGCTGGAAGAGTGCGATCCTCTTGCTGCTCCTGGCGCTGGCCAATGTGTGGACGGCCTATGCCGCCGGCGCCAACACGTTGATGGCGGCACGCGCCTTGGCCGGTCTTGCCGAAGGCGGCCTCGTCGCCGTCGCCACCGAACTGATTGCCCGCTCGCGGCGCGCCGAACGCATCGGCGGCTTTTTCGTCACCATGCAGACCTTGGCGCAATGCGCTCTGGCCCTGCTGCTGGCCCTTTATGTCATCCCTGCCGCCGGGTCGGCCGGTGGCTTCCTCGTTCTTGCCGCCGTCTGTGTCGCGTCGCTGGTGGTCGCCTTCGCTGTCCCCTCCGACTATGCCGACCTGCCGAAGGACGAGAACCTCGCCAATGTGCTGACCGTTCCTTCGATCACCGCGCTGTTGTGCGTCTTCTGCTACTTCATGTTCTTCGGTGCGGTCTGGGCCTTTCTGGAGCCGCTCGGCGCCCAGTTCGGCATCGATGGCCGCACCGTCGGCCTGATCGTCTCGGCCAGCCTCGCCGTGCAGGTTCTGGGCGCGATGACGGCGACCGTGTTCGAAGCGCGCATCGACTATCGCCTTGCCATCGCGGCGATCGGCATCGTCGCGCTTGCCGCCTCGCTCGTGCTTGCCAGCGGACCTGGCCTCACGACATTCTGGCTCGTCGCCGTGGTCATGGGTTTTATCCTGCTGTTCATCGTGCCCTACCAGATCCGGCTGGCGATCACCGCCGATGAGACGCGCACCGCCGTGCTGCTTGTGCCGGCCGCCCAGCTTTTCGGCCTGGCGATCGGGCCGGTCGCGGCGTCGCTGCTCATCGACGGCAAGGATTTTCGCCCGGTTCCCGAATTCGCCGCCGCGAGCGCCGTCGCCAGCGTGGCGCTGCTCGGTCTGTTTGTCTTCGTGGCGCGGCGTCGCCGCGCGGTTCCCTGAGCGAGCGGTCCCATGTCGAACAGCTGGAGCAACTGGTCGGGCTTAGTCACCGCGGAGCCACGGCTGATGGCGAGCCCCGCCGATGCCGGCGAACTCGGCGATCTCATCCGCACCGCGCCCGGTCCGGTCCGCGTCGTCGGCGCAGGTCACTCCTTCACGCCGCTGGTGAAGTCGCAAGGCACCATCCTCTCGCTGGAGAGACTGGAAGGGCTCGTCTCGCATGACGCGAAAGAAAATCAGGCACGCGTGCGGGCAGGGACGCGGCTTGGTTCGCTCATGCACATCCTGCAAGGCATCGGCCAGGGCCTGCCCAATATGGGCGACATCGACCGTCAGGCGATAGGCGGCGCGCTGGGCACGGCGACCCATGGCTCTGGGCCGACGCTCGGTGCCTATCACACGCAGCTGGACACGGTGCAGATCGTCGACGGGCTCGGCAACATCCGGGAATTCAAGCGGGACGGGGACCAGGAGACGATCCATGCCATCGGCGTCGCGCTCGGCGCCTTCGGTGTGCTCAGCGAAGTGACGCTGAACAACATCGCGACCTACCGGCTGCGCCGCCGCAAGTGGGTGCTGCCGATCGCCGACATGCTGCGCGATTTCGAAACGATGATGGCCGCCCATCGCTCGGCCGAATTCTACTACATTCCGTTTTCCGGTTACGCGCAGTTCATCGCCAGTGACTTCAGCTCCGGGGCCACCACCCCGCGCCCGACCGAGGATGACGAGGGCTCCTTGCGCACACTGCGCCGCCTGCGCACCGGGCTTGCCTGGCTGCCGTCGCTGCGCCGCCGGCTGATCCTGGGCGCGGTCGCCAAGGTGCCGGCCGAGGACTATGTGCAGGACTGGCTCAACGTCTATGCCAGCGACCGGCAGACCCGGTTCAACGAGATGGAATATCACCTTCCCTTCGAGGAGGGGCCGAAGGCGCTGGCCGAGATCATCGACCTGACCGAGAAGCATTTTCCAGAGGTCTATTTCCCGATGGAAGTGCGGTCGGTGGCACCGGACGATTTCTGGCTCTCGCCCTTTCACAAGAGGCTCACCTGTTCCATCGCCATCCACCACGACGCGGCGGACGATCCGCTGCCGTTCATGCGCGCGGCCGAACCGATCTTCCGCCGATATGGCGGCAGGCCGCACTGGGGCAAGATGCACAGCCTCAAGGCGGCCGACCTGAAAAAGCTCTATCCGCGCTGGGACGATGCCATGGCGGTGCGCCGCGACATCGATCCGCACAACCGTTTCGTCTCGCCCTACATGGCCGATCTGTTTGGCATCGATCAATGAAAGTTTACTTCGCGACGCTTTCGGATGCGCTGAGAGAGGCGGGCATTTTCCAGCCTTGCCTGCTGCTCGACCGTGACCGGCTGGACAGCAACATCGCCCTGGTCAGGGAAAGGCTCGATCCCGGCCTCGCCGTGCGGCTGGTCGACAAGTCGCTCGCTTGCCTGCCGTTGCTTGCCCATATCGGCAAGACGCTTGGAACCCACCGTTTCATGACCTTCCATCCGCCGATCAGCGAGGCGGTATTGACGGCGTTTCCGGACGCCGATCTCCTTTATGGCAAGCCGATGCCGGTAGGCGCGGCAAGGGCGGTGCTTTCGAGGGGCGATACGGCCTGGTCGCGCGTCTGCTGGCTGATCGATACCCAGGAGAGGCTGGCGGAGTATGGCGCGCTCGCCGATGAACTCGGTGTCGAGCTGCGCATTGCTTTCGAAATCGATGTCGGGTTGCATCGCGGCGGTTTCGCCGAACCGGAGGCCTTGTCGCGGGCTTTGAAATTGCTGCCGGCCCACAAAGGGCTGCGCTGCGAAGGCGTCATGGCCTATGAGGCGCATGCGCCGCACATACCGGGCTTGTTCGGCGGGCCGGCCAAGGCGTTGGCGCAAGCCTCGGAACGAGTTGCGGCTTTCGTGGCGCGCCTCGGCGCCGATCAGCGAAGCATTCTCAACATTGGCGGCAGCAAGACCGCGCTGCTTCATCATGGCGGTACCGCCAATGAAGTGTCGATGGGCTCGGCCTTCGTGCTGCCTGGCGACTTCGACACGCCAGGCCTCGATGGCTTTCAGCCTGCCGCCTTCATCGCGACGCCGATCCTGAAAGTGGTCGAGCCGATGCTGCCTGGCCCGCCGGCCGTTTCCCGCTTGCTGCAGGCGCTCGGCCGGTTTCCCCGCAAGGGCTGCTACCTCTATGGCGGCAAATGGATGGCCGAGCCGGTGTTTCCCGAGGGCATGAAGACGAACGGCCTGCTCGGCCTGTCCTCCAACCAGCAATTCATGGGCCTGCCAACCGACTCGACCGCAAGGCCAGCTGACTATGCTTTCCTGCGGCCGACGCAGAGCGAGGCCGTGCTGCAGCAGTTCGGGCCGATCGCGGTTCTTTCCCGTGGCAAGATCGTGGATCGCTGGCCGGTATTGCCGATGATGTGATGGGGCAGACCGTCTCTAATAGTTGACTGCGTCAAGTAAATCGGCGATCGTGTTTGGACAGGAGATGTCCATGACCATTCACCATCAGCCCGACAACGCTGCGCCCAACAAGGACCTGATCGATGCGGTTCGGGCCTTCAACCGGTTCTACACGCGTCAGATCGGACTGCTCGACGAAGGGCTGCTGAAGAGCGCCTTCTCGTTGACCGAGGCGCGGGTGCTGTACGAGTTGGCGCATCGTGACGGACTGACCGCGACCGACCTCGGGCGCGATCTCGGCCTCGATGCCGGTTATGTCAGCCGTTTGCTGAAGAAGTTCGAGCGCCTTCACCTCATCTCCAGGGCCACCCTTGCTTCGGACGCGCGGCAGTCGACGATCGCGCTGACGCCGGCGGGCAGGAACGCCTTCGCGCCGCTGAACAAGGATTCGCACGACCAGGTCGCGGCGCTGCTCGATCGGCTGCCCACCTCGGAGCAGGACCGGCTGGTAAATTCCATGCGCACGGTACAGCGACTGCTGGATGACGGTGCCGAGCCGAAAATCCCTTACCTGCTGCGGCCGCCGCAGGTCGGCGACATCGGCTGGATCACCCGCCGGCAAGGGATGCTCTACGCCCAGGACTATGGCTGGGACGAAACCTATGAAGCGCTGGTCGCCGAAATCCTGGCCAATTTCGTAAAATCCTACGATCCGAAATGGGAGCGCGGCTGGATCGCCGAACGGGAAGGCGAGGTCGTCGGCTCGGTCTTCGTCGTGCGCAAGTCCGACCAGGTGGCCAAGCTGCGGCTCCTTTATGTCGAACCTTCGGCGCGGGGTCTCGGCATCGGCAAGCGCCTGGTCGAGGAATGCATCGGCTTTGCCCGCGCCAGGGGCTACAAGACGCTGACCCTGTGGACCAACGACATTCTGACCGCCGCCCGGCACATCTACCAGGCAGCCGGATTCAGGCTGACCGAGGAAGAACCCCACCATTCCTTCGGCAAGGATCTGGTTGGCCAGAATTGGGATCTCGATCTGTAGCGAGCTGTCCGGCAATGCCCGGTTGCTGGCGGTTTGCGCCAATGGTATCGAATACGGGTCGAAAAGGACCCTGGAGCGGCAAACGGTAAGCCCGCTCCCTTCCGTCAGATGGAAGCTCCGTTCCCATCCAGAATGGGAACCCACGGCAAGCCACGGCGTGCTTTGACGCCGGGCTTGGCGTTCGGGGTCCCGCCGATCGGCGTTCCTTCGTGTGCCAGGCGCCAACGAAGGAGAAGAGACAATGCCCATCATTCGCGCCGACACCGGCGTCATCACCCAGATCAACGTCTTCACCGTGCCCGAGGGCGGACAGCAGGCGCTGATCGACCTTTTGCGGGAGGCGGCAATGAGTTGTCGTGGCATTCCCGGCTGGATGTCGGCCAGCCTGCACAGGGAACTCGACGGAACACGCGTCGTCAACTATGCGCAGGCGCGGGATCAGGCGGCCATGCGGCGCGTCTTCGAGCATCTGCGGACGAGCGGTTTCCTCGATCGCAACCAGGCCCTGGGGCAGGCCCATCCCGGCCTCTATGAGGTCGCGCTCACCCTGGAATAGGCGAGGCGGCGGGCCGCGCCTCGGCTGCTGCCGGGGCGTGGCCCATTCGGCATCCAGCCCCTATGATTTGACCGGCACCCAGATCTCCAGCCCACCATTGCCGGTGCGGGCATCGAATTCAGGGCCATAGCGCTCGAATTCCGGCGCGTCGGCGATTTCATGGCCTGAGGCGGGCAGCCAGCTGTTCCAGATCGTGTTGATCGTACGCCGGATGGTCGAGATGTGCTCGCGATGCGTGAACACGGCGTATTTCTGTGCCGGCACCCGCACCCGTTGGAATTCCTTCGGCAGATCCGCGAAGTCGCGCACCTCGACGCCGACGACATAGTCGAAATTGCCGGCATCGTCGCCATTGAGGCAGACGCCGTAGAAAACGCCTGAAATCTCGCCTTGTATGTTGCCGATGTATGGAGCGAAGCGCTGCCACTGCATCGGAATCCCGGCACTGGATTCGCAGCTGTAGCGCTCGCCGAGCCCGGCGACGAGGAAGGGCCGGCTGGTCTCGAAGCGCGGCGGCTGGAGTGTGGTGAGAAGTGAACTGTCCATCAGGATAGGCTCCACGAGGTCGAGGGACTTGGTCGAACCTTGCGCGCGCACCAGTTCCGGCGTGGTGCCGAACTGGTCGCGGAAGGCACGGGTGAAAGCCTCATGCGAGTTGTAGCTGGCTTCGAGCGCGATGCTGAGAATCTCGGGCGCTCCGCCAGCCAGCTTGCGCGCCGCCTCGGTCAGCCGGCGCGAGCGCATGTAGCCCATGACGGAGCGGCCGGTGGCGGCGCCGAAGGCGCGCGTCACATGAAAGCGCGACACGCCGCTGCTTTGCGCGACGTCGTCGAGCGTAACGACGTCAGGCAGATGGCTTTCGACAAACCATAGCGCTTTCTCGGTCGGGTTCATGTGCTCCTCGCATTTGGCATCCGCACCCTGGCGCCTCGTAGCCCGCCCAGTTTGATCGAAATTGCGCATGGCGCAAATGGGCAAGCGGTCGCGCGTTCTCATTCGGGGCCTGCTGTGATCGGCTCGAATGGCCGGGTCGGCAAGGTACCGTCGAACAGCAACCGTGATGGCCGTGTCGGCAGCGATTGACTGAGTGCATGTATTGTTATAACAGAACATAATGATCGTCTTGCCTCGGCGCCGCTCGCGGCCTAGGCTGCGACTCGTGATGGTCCCCGAGCCGAAAGGCGAGGGGTGAAAAGGGAACGCGGTGAGATCCGATTTGGGGTCGAGGCCGCGGCTGCCCCCGCAACTGTAAGCGGCGAGCAAGATCCGGAACGCCACTGGCCGGCAAGGCTGGGAAGGCAGGATTGCGCGGAGACCCGTGAGCCAGGAGACCTGCCATCACCGAGTTGACCGGACGGGGTGTGCCGGGAGGAAACGTGGACATCGGTCTTGTCGGCCGGTCGACCAACATCCTTCCGTCGCCAGTTTTGAAAGTGACGGGACGTTGGACGGCGCAATCGATCGTATTCACCGCACCCAAATGCACCAGATCATCGTGTGCACCCTTTGCCGCGACGTGCCGACCGGCGTCAGGTCTGGCGAAGCTCTGTGTGCCGAATTGCGCTCCCGTCTCTCGGCCCAGCCTGATCTGGTGCATGATTTCACGGTCGAGGGCGTGGCTTGCATGGCGGGATCCGCGCGCCCGCTGACGGTGGCCTTCCAGGCGCCGGGCAAAGCCGCCTATCTCTTCGGCTCGATCGATGCAGAGGCCGACGCCGGCGATCTTGTGCGATTTGCCAGGCTCTACGCTTCGCTTGCCGATGGCTGGTGCAATTCCGGTCAACGTCCGCCGCGCCTGGCCGGCAAGACGCTGGCCCGCATCCCGGCACCGGGCAAGCCGGCGGATGGCAATCGATGACCATGCCGCTTCTCGATGCGCGCGACCTGAGCGCGACGGCGAATGGCCGGACTCTGGTCGATGCCGTCAGCCTGTCGGTGACATCAGGCGACCGCCTCGCCATCATTGGTCCCAACGGCGCCGGCAAGACCACGCTGCTGCGCATGTTGTCCGGCATGCTTAGGCCAAGTTCGGGCGAGGTGAGGCTTGGCGGGCGACGCCTGGACAGGATTTCGCCGGCCGAGCGGGCCCTGCATATCGCCGTCGTCGGCCAGACCGACCAGCCGGATCCGCGTCTGGCGGTGATCGACTATGTCGAGCTCGGCCGCGTCCCGCATGCCGGCCTGGGGCGCCGGGGCGAGGAGCGCGACATTGTCGTGGACGCGCTGCGCCGGACGGGCCTGTTGCCGCTGCTCGGCCGCACCATCGGCTCGCTGTCGGGTGGCGAACGCCAGCGCGCCCAGCTTGCCCGAGCCATCGCGCAGGTGCCCAAGATCCTGTTTCTCGACGAACCGACCAACCACCTCGACCCGCGCGCGCGCGCGCAACTGCTCGAACTGGTGGCCGGCTTGGGCATGACGGTGATCGCCGTGCTGCACGATCTGACGCTGGTAGCGCCCTTCGCCACCAAGGTCGGGGTGATGAATGAGGCGCGGCTGCAGGCTCTGGCGCCGCCGCACGAGGCGCTGACCCAGCAGCTGATCCGCGAGATTTTCGGCGTCGACGTGTTTCGCCTGCGCCATCCCACAGAGGATCGCGAGCTGACGGTGTTCGAGCTCCCGAACCGCGCCGCGCCGCCATCCTGATCACCCTCTCATCATCCGATACGGTTCAACCAAGGAGCAAATCCGTGAAACGCCTTGCCACCTCGCTCGTCCTCTCGCTGCTCGCCTCGACGGCCTTCGCCTTCCCCGTCACCGTCGACAGCTGCGGCAACCCGCTGACTTTCGACGCTCCACCGAAGCGTGCGGTCATCCATGATCTCAACATGGCCGAGATGGCCTTCGCGCTGAAACTGCAGCCCTCGATCGTCGGCCTGACGGGCATCACCGGATGGTACAAGGTCGGCCCCGAATTCAAGGCAGAACAGGGTTCCATCCCAGAACTGGCGCCGAAATATCCAACGCTGGAGAATCTCGTCGCGGTCGCGCCCGATTTCTTCTTCGCCGGCTGGTACTACGGTATGAAACCCGGCGGCGACGTGACCCCCGACACGCTCGCACCGCATGGCGTCAAGACGCTGGTGCTGACCGAAAGCTGCGTCCATCTCGACAAGAGCCGCCCGGCCGCCTCCATGGACCTGCTTTATGGCGACGTCGAAAAGCTGGGCAAGATTTTCGGCAAGGAGCCGGAAGCGGACAAGATCGTCGCCGGCTGGAAAGCGCAGCTAGCCGATATCACCGCCAAGGTCGGTGATCGCAAGGGGACGCGGGTCTTCCTCTACGATTCCGGCGAGGACAAGCCGTTCACAGCCGGAAAATTCGCCATCCCCAGCGCCATGATATCGGCAGCCGGCGGCGACAACATCATGGCCGACATGGAAACCAGTTGGGGCAACACGGACTGGGAGACGGTGGCGGCGCGCAATCCGCAATTCCTCATCCTGCTCGATTATCAGGACGGCGGCGGCTACAGGAAACTGCTCGACTTCCTGAAGGCGCACCCGGCGATGAAAGAGACGGACGCGGTCAAGAACGAGCGCTTCGTCGCGCTTCGTTACGCCGAGCTGACGCCGGGACCAGCGAACGTCGAAGCCATCGGCAAGATCGCCAGGGCGATGCATCCGGAAGCGTTCTGATGCATCTTGCCCGAGAGCAAAAACCGGGCGCGCTGTCAGGGCACAGCGCCTTCACGCTGGCCATGGCGGCGGGCACGGTGGCGCTCGTCGCTCTCGCGCTGCTGTCGATCGCCTACGGCTCGACGCTGATACCTCTGGGCGATGTCATCGCCGCGCTTGGCCGTGCCATCGGGCTGGACGAGCCGCAAATATCGGGCCCGGTCGGCAAGATCGTCGTCGACCTGCGGCTGCCGCGGACGATCCTGGCGATCTGTGTCGGCGGCGGACTGGGCATTGTCGGCGCCTTGCTGCAGACGGTGACCCGCAACGATCTTGCCGATCCCTTCCTGTTCGGCCTGTCTTCTGGGGCCGCCGCCGGCGCGGTTTCCGTCATCACCGTCTTCGGTGACAGTTTCGGTATCTGGACCCTGCCGGTCGCCGCCTTTACCGGGGGCATACTGGCCGCATGCATCGTGCTTTTGCTGGTCGCGCGGGTCAGGGGGCAGGGCCCGGAACGGCTGATCCTCGCCGGCCTTGCCGTCTCCTTCATGTTCACCGCCCTGACCAATTATCTGGTCTTTGCCGGCGACCAGCGCGCGGCCCATTCGGTGCTGTTCTGGACGATGGGCGGGCTCGGCCTGGCGCGCTGGGACAATGTCTGGCTGGGGGCGGTGGGCGCGGGCACAATCGCGGCCTACGGGCTGTGGAACCACCGCAGGCTGGACGCATTCCTCGCCGGTGAAAGTGCGGCTGAAAGTCTTGGCGTGCCGGTGGCGCGCATGCGCAGGACGACATTTCTCGTCGCCGCCTTCGCGACGGCAATCCTCGTCTCGGTCGCCGGCGTCATCGGCTTTGTCGGCCTGATGATCCCGCATCTGGCGCGGCCGCTGGCCGGTCCCTTGCATCTGCGCCTGATCGCGAGCTGCGCGCTGTTCGGGGCGGTGCTCCTGCTGGCAAGCGATCTTCTGGCGCGGACCCTGCTGCCGCCCCAGGAACTGCCGATCGGCATCATCACCAGCTCGCTCGGCGCATTCTTCGTCGTCACCATGGTCGTTCGAAACCGCCTTTGAAGCGGCTTCTTGTACCGCTGCAAGCGGGGTTTCGGGTGGGCACGACGTTCACCTGCCGCTAACCAGGATCGCGTTGCGCGGCTGTCCTGCGGATTTTTGCCGGCTTTCATCGCGCTATGGTATCTTGAATAGTAAGCACGCTTATTATATATATCGCTCATGGTTTCAGATGGCATCGACAGATTGGGATTTTTGATCCACGACGTGCAGCGCCTGATGCGCAAGCGCTTTGAAGCGCGCGCCAGCGGGCTCGGCCTGTCTTCGGCGCAATGGCGGCTTCTGGTGCGCGTCGCCAAGGAGGCGGGCGTTGCGCAGGCGCGGCTCGCCGAACTGCTCGAAATCGAGCCGATCAGCGTCTCGCGCCTGGTCGACCGGATGGAAGAGGGCGGCTGGATCGAACGCCGTTCCGACGCGACCGACCGGCGCGTGCGCATGATCTTCCCGACCGAGAAGGCGAACGCGGCCTATGCGGACGTCAAGAGCCTTGCTGGCGAAGTCTATGAGGAATCGCTCAGCGGCGTTTCGCCGGAAGACCGGCGCGTCCTGATCCGGGCGCTGGATGTAATCGTCCGGAATCTGACGGACGGAGAAGCTTCGTCGCTTGAAAAGATCAAGAGTGCGGAAGGTGCGGCAGCATGAACGCGGTAGCCAAGGTGGAAGAAAACGCTCCCAAGGTCGAGATGGAAGCGCCGGCCCAGCCGGCGGTCGCCCCGGTCGCGGTAGCTCCCCCCGTGCAGCCGGTCCCGGCGCCGAAGAAGAAGCGCCGCATCGGCCGCCTGTTGCTGATGGTTGCCTTGCCGGCGGCATTGATCATCGGCGGCGGCTATGTCTGGGTCACGGGCGGTCGCTACCAGGAGACCGAGAACGCCAATCTGCAGCAGGCCAAGGTGTCGATTGCCTCCGATACGGCCGGCCGCATTGTCCAGGTCGCCATATCGGACAACCAGACGGTCAAGCAGGGCGATCTCCTGTTCGCCATCGACCCCGAGCCCTACCGGATCGCGCTCGCCCAGGCCGACGCCGCGGTCGCCACCGCCCGCCTCAATGTCGAGCAGTTGCGTGCTGCCTATAGCCAGGCGCTGTCGCAGCGGAAGTCCGATGCCAGCGAGGTCGATTATGCCCAGTCGCAATTCGATCGCGCCGCCGATCTTGCCCAGAAGGGCATCAACGCCAAGTCGTCGCTGGATCAGGCCAAGAACGATCTCGACAAGGCCAGGCAGCAACTGGCTGTTGCGGAACAAGGCATCATCAGCGCCAAGGCGGCACTCGGCGGCAATCCCGATATCGAAACCGACAGGCACCCGACCGTGATGTCGGCGCTCGCCGCGCGCGACAAGGCAGCCTACGACCTGGCACAGACCACGGTGAAGGCGCCCGCCGATGGTGTCGTCTATCAGGCCGCGTCCTTCAAGGTCGGCCAGTATGTCGGCTCCGGCACACCGTTGTTCGCGCTGGTCGAGACCGGCGACACCTGGATCGACGCCAATTTCAAGGAAACCCAGCTCACCAACATGCAGCCGGGCCAGAAGGCGGAAATCGTGGTCGATACCTATCCGGGCAGGACATTCGAAGCGACGGTCAAGGCTATCGGTGCCGGCACCGGCGCGGACTTCTCGCTGCTGCCCGCCCAGAACGCCACCGGCAACTGGGTCAAGGTTACCCAACGCATCCCGGTGCGTCTGGAACTGACCGATCCCGACGCCAAGATGGCGCTGCGTACCGGTATGAGTGCTTCGGTTACCGTCGATACGGGCGTGGCCCGCGGCTGGCCGTCGATCTTCGGCCACGCCACGGCTGGCGAGCCCGCGCGGTAAGTCAAGGGAAGCCCGCGGGGACCAGGCGGGTTGGAAACGAGTTGCAGGATTGGTCTGATGGGAGGGGTGGCGAAAATCAGCATTTGGGCCGCGCCGCGTGGCAGCTGTCCAAAATCTGAAATCTTCGGCACGGACCCGTCGGTCCTCAGGTTTCCGGGCGGCAGGCATCCGCTCATCAGAGACTTTCAGTCGATGTAACCCCCACATCGATAATCGCGTCCCACCGCGACGAAGGTCTCTCGACGGAAGGCATAGCCGCCCGGAAACCCGTTCTACACGTTTCTGTTGTTTTCTGGAAGTTCTACGCCATGAGCACGTCCGAACCCTTCAAAGAAGTGCCGCATCGTGGCCTGATCACGGTCGCGCTCATGCTGGCGACGGTGATGCAGGCGCTCGACACCACCATCGCCAACGTCGCGTTGCCAACCATGACTGGCGATCTCGGCGCCTCGCCCGACAACATCAACTGGGTGCTGACCTCCTACATCGTCGCCGCGGCCATCATGACGCCTGTCACCGGCTGGCTCGCCGACCGTTTCGGCCGCAAGGAACTGTTCCTGATGGCGGTGGTCGGCTTCACCATCTTCTCGATGTTGTGTGGCCTGGCGTGGAGCCTGGAAAGCATCGTGTTTTTCCGGCTGATGCAAGGCGTGTTCGGCGCCGCGATCGTGCCGCTGTCGCAGACCTTCCTGCTCGACATCAATCCGAAGGAACGCCATGGCCAGGCCATGGCCATATGGGGCGCCGGCATCATGCTGGGACCGATCCTCGGCCCCACACTCGGCGGCTGGCTGACCGAGAATTTCAACTGGCGCTGGGTGTTCTTCATCAACCTGCCGGTCGGCATCGTCGCCTTGCTTGGCATGGTCGCCTATCTGCCGGCCGTTGCCCGGCGGGTGCGCAGCTTCGATTTCTTCGGCTTTGCCATGATATCGCTCGGCGTCGGCGCCCTGCAGCTGATGCTCGATCGCGGCGGCGAGGTCGACTGGTTTTCCTCGGTCGAGATCTGGATAGAACTTGGCCTTTCGATCACCGGCTTCTGGGTGTTCATCATTCACACGGTGACATCGGAGCATCCTTTCATCGATCCGAAGATTTTCCTCGACCGCAACTTCGTCACCGGGCTGGCGTTCATTTTCGTCATGGGCGTGCTGATCCTGGCTTCCATGTCGCTGCTGCCGCCGATGCTGTCGACCATCTTCGGCTACCCCACCGTCACCATCGGCATCGTCATCGGGCCGCGCGGCGTCGGCACGATGATTTCGATGCTCGTCGTCGGGCGGCTCATGAGCAGGATCGACGCCAGAATTCTCGTCGTCTTCGGCTTTCTCCTGACCGCGCAGTCGCTCTACACCATGGCCAGCTTTTCGCCGCAGATGGACAACTGGCTGATCCTCAGCTCCGGCGTGATCCAGGGGCTGGGCATGGGCATGGTGTTCGTGCCGCTGTCGACTGTTGCCTTCGCCACGCTCGACGCCCGCTACCGCACCGATGCGACCTCGTTGTTCAGCCTGGTGCGTAACCTTGGCTCGTCGATCGGCGTATCTGTCGTGACGGTGCTTCTGGTGCGCAACACGCAGATCAACCACGCCGAGCTTTCCACCTTCATCAACCCGTTCAATCCCAATCTGTGGGCGGTCTCGCCAGCGGCAGCTGGCGGCGATCCGACGGCACTGTCGCAGGTCGACCGCATGGTCAATGTCCAGGCGATGATGATCTCCTACGTCAACGACTTCAAAATACTGATGATGATGACGCTGGCCGCCATCCCGTTTGTCTTCCTGCTGCGCAAGCCGAAAACGGCGCCGGCCGGCGGGGCGCCTGCAGCGCATATGGATTAGGCCGACGCAGGCAGATCGCCTGCGCTGATATGGACCATACCGCCGCATCGGGTGGTCCTAGCCGGTTGTCGGGCGAGCCGGCATCGTTTCGCCAGTTGACGGACGAGTGCCAGGACGATGCAGAACGCGACATTTCCGGTCTTCGATCTCGGCCAATTCGAGAAAGCGAGCGCCACGGAGAAGGCGGCGCTGGGCACCGAGGTCGACCGCATCTGCCGCGGCACCGGCTTCCTGGCGATCAAGAACCATGGCATTTCGCAAGCGGTGATCGATGCCGCCTGGACCAAGGCACGCGCCTTCTTCGACCTGCCGCCGGAACAGAAGCAGCGGTCCAAGGCGCCCTACAAGGGCTATCCTTACGGCTATCTCGGCCCAGAACTCGAAGCGCTGGCCAAATCCCGCAATGTCGACACGCCGCCGGACCTCAAGGAAAGCTTCAATGGCGGCCCGCTCGGCGTACCACCGGGCATGTCCGATCCCGAGGCGCTCGCCTTCTGCTATGCCGAGACGATCTGGCCTGAAGCGCCGGACGGGTTCGTCGACGCCTGGAAAGCCTATTATGCCGCCCTGGAGGATCTGGCGCTGCGCATCATGCGCGTCTTCGCCACCGCGCTTGGCCTGCCCGAGACCTATTTCGACAGCTATCTCGATGCGCCGATCAGTGCGTTGAGGGCACTGAACTATCCCGAGCAGCATGCCGCGCCAAAGCCCGGCCAAATCCGCGCCGGCGCTCACACCGACTATGGCAGCCTGACCATCCTGCTGCCGCAGGCCGGGTCGCGGGGACTGCAAATCATCACCCCGGACGGAGAATGGACCGAGGTGCCGCCGATCCCAGGCGCCTTTGTCATCAATATCGGCGACCTGATGGCGCGCTGGACCAATGACCGCTGGGTGTCCACCGTGCACCGTGTCGTCAATCCAGAAGCGGGCGGGCGGGATCGGCGCCAGTCCATGGCTTTCTTCCACCAGCCGAACTGGGATGCCGAGATCAAGGTTTTGGATGCATGCCTTGCCGATGGCGAAGCGCCGAAATATGGCCCCGTGCGCTCCGGTCCCTACCTGATGGCGAAATTCAAGGCGACGACGAAATAGGCCGAAATAGGTGGGGATCCTATTTCCCGAGCACCAGGGCCCAATAGCGCAGGTTCGGGTCGCGGCCGTCGCGCACATAAGCGAGGCCGAAGCGGCTGAAGTCCGGGTCGAGTATGTTGCGCCGGTGGCCCTGCGAATGCATCCAGATGTCGAACAGCTTCTGCTGATCGAAACGGCCTTCGGCGATGTTCTCGGCCGCCGCACCTCGTACGCCATTGTCCTTCATGCGCGAGGCGAAATCCTTGCCCCAGCCGGTGGTGTGGCTCATGCGCTCGCGCGAGGCCATGTAGCCGGCCTGTTGCAAAGCGGCCTGCTCGAGTTGCGCGTCGGGTGTCAGCGGGCCGCGCCCGGCCGTGGCACGCAAGCCGGCCAAAGTGGCCGTGGCGGAGGACGAGACACCAGCACCTTGCCCGGTCGGCAGCGAAACGGTGCCGCATGCGGCGAGTGTGGCGAGAACCGCGAGGCCGGCTGCCTTCAGCCAGGTGCGCCTGTTCAGCTTCGCGATCTGGTCGTTTTCGAGTCTTGAAGTGGTCATGCCTGCCTGAGATAGCCGCGATCATGGCTTTTGCCGGGCAGGGCGATGAAAATCCGAGATCGAAATGGCGGTTAGCCGCTTATTTCACAAGCGTGATATAGCGGCCGGCATACATCTCGCGATCTCCAAACACGGCCGAGCAGTCGGTTTTGATGGACGAGTTTCCTGTCATTTGCACCGTCAGGCCAACAAGCCTCAAACAGTCGCCCTGACCGCTCATATCCGAGTTGCCTGCAAAGGTGACGGCAGCGTCAGGCGCATAGACGAACCCGCTTATCACGGAATTCGCGCCGCCGTTCAGCGTCAAGGCTGATGTGTTGCCATGGTTCTCGAAAATGGTGATGCCCGCATAGGGGCCACTTGTGGGCGGGGAAAGGTTCACCTTTTCATTGGCATTTATGATGATCTGCGCCCCCTCCATCAGGAATATGGTCACGCCTTGACCGGTCAGGCTGCCGTTGCCGCCCGGTTTTATGCTCACGCCGCGCATGATATAGACGCCCGGATTGAGCGTGATGTTTCCCGACAACGTCTTGTCGCAATAGGTTCCGGGCGACAGCGTGTAGGTTTTGCCGTTCGGGACCGGCAGGCACAACGAGTAGGCGGGAGGGACAACGTCCGCCAGGGGGTCGAAAGACGCATATTGGTGTTCGAGCGGAGTTCCGCAGGCGAGATTGGCGCTGGGCGGCGAAATCCCGGAAGTGCCGCCGACGGTCGAGACGCAGCCGGCCGAGACCTGCGCGGAACCGCCTCTGCTGACGGCACTGGAATCGTCCGAGTTCGCCGCGATCACGCAGTTGCTCATGGAGACACTGGTCGAGCCCTGCAGACTTATGGCGGCCGACGCATGCGGATCGAGCGCCAGCACGCAGGCCTGCGCACCGGGGTTCATCTTGACCGTGGCCGAGCGGTGGGCCGGCCAAGGGGCCGCGCCGTTGATGAAGCTCGGACGGTTGATGCTGGACGCAAGCGAGATGTAATAGGCGCTCGGGTCGCCGCTGGCGCTTGCCGAAAACGCGGCGACGCTGTCTGAATATTCCTGCTGGTCGGCGACGCTCAGATTGGCCGCGAAGAATGTCAGCCCAAGCGCCTGGACATCACCCGCGGTCATGCTGGGGAGGTACTGTGTGCCGACGGCAAGCCCAGCCGCGTCCAGCGAGTTCTGCAATTGCGCCGCGTCGTCGCTCGTGCCCGTCACGTCCATGGTGCCGGCCACGACAACCATGATCGGCAGCATCGCTATGGCGGTCGCCACGGCAAAATTGCCGCGCTCCGAAGGCCAGAAGTCCTTCAACGTGAACATTGCCCCTCGCCATGTTGTAGGCTCAACCAATACGACACGGGGTCTCTCCGAGTAATTTAAGCAATCGCTAAAATGCACAACTTCTAAAATGAAGATCATGGTTCGCCAAACGAACGCTCTGCTACCGCCGGCCGGAGGCGATAGTCGGACTGATTACCGCCATTGACGTAGCGACAATTGCCGCCAGATCTGCTATCGTCACGCTTGCTCTTTCAGTGGCAGCTAAAGGCGGCCATCCAGGCGGTGACCGCCCCGACACACGGGAGGAAGGTTATGGCCGGTTTTCATGTCATGGCGGACGCGTACGGGATGCATGTGCAACCCGCGGTTCGCCGTATTTCCACATCGGACCTCTGGGACGCGCTCAGGCTTGGCGCCGAGGATTTTTGGGCCAGGCCCTCGCATTACGTGTTCTTGTGCCTGATCTATCCGATCGTCGGGCTGATCCTGACGCAGTGGACGTCGGGTTCCAACGCCATCCAGCTCGTCTATCCGCTGATGTCGGGCTTTGCCCTGGTCGGCCCGTTCGCCGCGATCGGGCTCTATGAGATCAGCCGCCGGCGCGAGCTCGGCATGAACACCAACTGGCGCCATGCGCTCGACGTTCGCCATTCATCGGCGCTGCCTTCGATAGCGGTCATCGGCATCATGCTGTTCGCGCTGTTCCTGTTGTGGCTGTTCACGGCGCAGTCGATCTACACCAGCCTTTTCGGCGGCGAGCCGCCGGCTTCGGTCGGGGCCTTCCTGCGCGACGTGCTGACGACCGGCAAGGGCTGGACCCTGATCCTTCTCGGCAACGCCGCCGGCCTGGTCTTCGCCGTGGTGGTGCTGGCGACCACGGTCGTTGCCTTCCCGCTTTTGCTCGATCGCGATGTCGGGGCCGTTTCGGCCATAGAGACCTCGGCGCGCGCGGTCATGGCAAATCCGCTGCAGATGGCGCTCTGGGGCCTCATCGTCGCGGCCCTTCTGGTGGTCGGCTCGATCCCGCTGTTTGCCGGACTGGCCGTCGTCATGCCGATCCTTGGCCACGCCACCTGGCATCTCTACCGCAAGGTGGTCGAGCCGGCCCAGATCAGGCCTCCGCGCCGGCCGATGTGACGACTCAGCGCTGGGCGTCGGTCGCCATCTTCAGCGCCAGCGCCGTCAGCACGCTTCCCATCATCCAGCGCTGGATCACCAGCCATAGCGGTCGTCCGGCGAGGAAGGTGGCGATCGAGCCGGCGGTCAGCGCGATGACGGCATTGACGGTGAGGCTGATCGATATCTGCGTCGCCCCCAGCACCAGGAGTTGCGACAGGACATGGCCTTTCTCGATGCTGATGAACTGCGGCAGCAGCGACAGATAGAGGACGGCCACCTTGGGGTTGAGCAGATTGGTCATCAAACCCATGGCGAACAGCTTGCGCGGTCGGTCCTTCGGCAGGTCGCGCACCTGGAAGGGCGAGCGCCCGCCCGGTTTCACGGCCTGCCAGGCCAGCCACAGGAGATAGAGCACGCCGGCAAAGCGCAACACGTCGTAGGCGTAGGGGACCGCGATCAGCAGCGCGGTGATGCCGAAGGCGGCCGACAGTACGTAGAACAGGAAGCCGACCGCGACGCCGCCAAGCGAGATCAGTCCGGCCTTCGGCCCTTGCGACAGCGAGCGCGAGATCAGGTAGATCATGTTGGGGCCTGGCGTCAGCACCATGCCGAGGCAGACCAGCGCGAAGGCGAGATGGTTGGCGGTGTCGGGCATTGGTTGGATCCCCAGCGCGCCGCGATGGATGAGAGATCATGCGAGCGGCCAATCTGTGCCTGTCACGACGAGCGTCTGCAAGGGCTTGACGGCGCCAGGCGTTGCGCCAGAGGAACGATCTCGGGTTAGCCGACCACCCGCAGGTTCGACAATTCGTTGCCGATTTCCTTGAAATCGTTTGCCAGGCTGGCGCCGGTCGCGTTCCAGAACAGCTTTGCCGGTTTGCTCGGATCCGTCGCGTCCTTGCGGAAGCGCGAATTCGACGAGCAGGATTTCAGCGCATCGATCGCCAGCTGGTCGCTGGCCTTGGTCGTCGACAGGTCGAGTGCCACCGTCATCACCATGATGTTGGCCGCCTTGGCGTTGTTGCAGAGCGTGGCCATCTGTTCGTTAAGCGCGCTCGTATAGGTGCCGTTCGAGTAGTCGAACTGACCGATGGCGCTCGATGTGCCCATGAACAGGCGCCCGACCGAGGTGCCGTTGTAGCCGGGGTTGAGGTAGCCGAAGGACGCATAGGTCGATTTCGAATTGGCGGGGTCGGAATAGCCCAGCGAGGATGGTGTATAATAGGTGTTGGCACCGTCGGTCAGCACGATCACCACCTTGTCGTTGCCCCTTTCCGTTTCCGGGCGCCCCTGGGTGAACGGCTCTCCGCTCGAGACCACCCGCCAGCCCCAGGCCATGCCCTCGGGAACGTTGGTGCCGCCACTGGGCTGCATCAGGTCGATCGCCGCCTTGATCGAGGTGAGCCCGTCGGCGGTGCTGACATCGGTCAGCGGCGTGATCGGGTTGGTGGTACAGCTGTAATTTGGCCCGTTCCCGGCGGGCAGTGCCGGCGCATCGATCGGCCGCGGCTGGAAATACTTGGCCATGTTGCGCAGCTGGGATTGGCCGCTGCTGCTCGATGGATCGTCGTTCCACCAGCTGTTGACGGCGCCATAGGTCGTGGGTGTCGCCTCCTTGGGGTCTTGCGTTACCTTCCAGTGGTTGCCGGGTTCGTCCGGCGCGAACATCGGCACGAACATCGTCGCCGGATCGCCGACGCCGATGCCGGTGTTTGCCGAACCGCCCGATGGCGCGGTGTCGTTGACGTTGTAAGGATAGGGCCGTGCCTCGACGCAGCCCTGCCAACTGGCGAACGGGCCATAGGTGTCCACATAATCATACGCGTCATAGCTGCGCTTGCAGGTATTGTTCGAATAGTATTCGACACAAACGACGCGCTTGCTGTTGACGACCCGTTCGTGGTTCGTCACGACCTGCATGTCATGGTAGAGCGAAAACCGGGTCAGCATCTGGCCTTCCGCGGTTCCCCAACCAGTGCCACGCTTGTACCAGATACCGTTAGCCTGCTGGGCGTATTTGTCGGCGGCGTTCAGCGTCGACCAGTCGAAATTCTCGTTCGAGATCGGCGAAAGCCCTTCGGTGTCCATCCATGACGCGTTGCTGTTCGCGGGGCCGACATTGACCGAGGCGCCAAAAGGCACGAGGCCGAATTGCACCGGCTTGTCGACCTGCTTGATCATGATCGCCTGCTGGGCCAGCGTGTCGACGAGCTGCTTTGAAGCCGTCTTGAGAAGATCGATGCGCTTTTGTCCCGAGCCCGTGCCGAGTGTGGTCATCGATCCGGAATTGTCGAGCACCAGGGCAACTTCCAGCGTGTTCTTCAGCCGCACCTGCGAGATGACGTCGAAGCTGAGCCTCTGGTTCGCATCGGTCGCCGACTTGCCGGTGAGCTGGGCGAAGGCAGGATAAAAATAGGGTTTGTAGTTGAGCTGGGCGGTCATGGTGAGCAGGCCACCGCCGGTGGTGTTGCTGGGCAAGGTGACGTTGAGTGTCGTGCTGGCGGGGTCGATATCGTTCAGATTGGCATTGAAGAAGTCGAGCGCATACGCCCTCAACTGGTCGTCGGTCGCACCTTCCGTCAGTCGGCGGGCCGTGGCGAAGTTGGCCGCGTCGAGCGCGTTCATCACCATCTGCTTCTCACGGTTCATTTCCGTGTAGTCGACAGCGATCGCCAGGCCGCCCATCAGTGGCACCATCGCCACCACCGTCATGAGAGCATAGTTGCCGCGCCTGTCGCGGCCGAACTGACGGCAGATTTCAAACATGTCTTGCAGCGGCCCCCGCCGGCGGATTCTCCGGTCTACGCCAGCTTTCCACAAAACGCTGAAGGACGAGTTGGGGAAACCGCTCGATTGCCTGGTTGGCGCTTCACCAACCGCTAACCAATCAAAGGCCGCGGCTTGCGCCGCAATTCGTGCCGATGCGGCGAAAGCTGGTGACAGCATGGGCCGGTTCGGATAATTCGAACCGGCTGCGGCGAACCGTCGGCCGCCGCACCCGCAACGATCAAACTGAAGGAAACGGCATGGCGGATTCGCCTGAAATCGTCGGCTCGCTCGAAGACGTGTCGAAAGCTTATTCGGCAATTCTTTGCGATGTCTGGGGCGTGGTGCACAATGGCGAATGGCATTTTCCGGCGGCCGCGGCCGCGCTGGCGGCGGCGAGGGCGGCCGGCATTCCTGTCGTTCTGATCACCAATTCGCCGCGCCGCAGCGCCGATGTCGTGGCGCAGATGAGCGTGATCGGCGTTCCGCCGTCGGCCTATGACCGTGTGGTGACCTCCGGCGACGTGACCCGTGACCTGATCGCGGAGGGTCCACGCAAAATCTTCCACATCGGCGCCGACCGCGATTTGACCCTTTATGATGGCCTCGATGTCGAACTTGTCGAGGAGTTCGAGGCCGCCGGCGTCGTGTGCACCGGGCTGTTCGACGACGAGGTCGAAAAACCCGAGGACTATGCCGACCTGCTGCGCCGCTTGCGCGCCAGGAACCTGCCGTTCATCTGCGCCAATCCCGATATCATGGTGGAACGCGGCGAGCGGATCATCTGGTGCGCCGGCGCGCTCGCGCGCGACTACGCGCAGTTCGGCGGTCGCACGCTGATCGCCGGAAAACCCTATGCGCCGATCTACGAGGTCGCGATGAAGGAGGTGGCCGAGATCCTCGGCCGGCCGGTCGAGCGTTCGCGAATACTGGCGATCGGCGATGGCATGATGACCGACGTGAAGGGCGCGGCCGACAATGGTTTCGACGTCCTCTATGTCTCCGGCGGCATCCATGCCCGCGACTATGGCGACCCGTCCCGGCCGGATCCGGCAAGGCTCGGGCTCTTCCTGGAGCGGCACGGCTATCGTCCGGTGGCCGTCATCGCAAGGCTGCGGTAGGTGGCGATGGTCGCGTTCCAGCATCTTACGACAACCGCGCCGCTGCCCGCCGATCTGCGAGGCGGCGTCGTGGCGATCGGTAATTTCGATGGCGTCCACCGTGGCCATCAGGCCGTGCTCGAACGCGCCTTGGCCGAGGCCGAGCGGCGTGGCGTGCCGGCGCTGGTGCTGACCTTCGAACCGCACCCGCGAACGGTTTTCAAGCCCGACCTGCCACTTTTCGTGCTGACGCCGCCGCAGATGAAGGCGCGGCTCCTGTCGCTGCTGGGTTTTGCCGCGCTGGTCGAGCAACCTTTCACGCGCGACTTCGCCTCGCTGTCGGCGGAAGCCTTCGTCACCGACGTGCTGGAAAGGACGCTTGGCATCACCCACGCCGTGACCGGTTTCGATTTCCATTTCGGCAAGGACCGCCAGGGCGGGCCGGCCTATCTGATGGCCGCGGGCGAGCGCCATGGCTTCGGTGTCACCCTCGTCGACGCCTTTCGCGACGAAGGCGCCGAAGTGGTTTCGTCGAGCCGCATCCGTGCCCTGCTTTGCGAGGGCGAGGTGGCCGAGGCCGCCGGTCTGCTCGGCTATCGCTTCACGGTGGAAAGCGAGGTTGTCGGCGGCCAGCAGCTCGGGCGAACGCTCGGCTTTCCCACCGCCAACATGAGGCTTCCGGCGGCAGCCACGCTCAAGGAAGGTATTTACGCGGTACGCTTCCGGCGCGCCGACGGTACGCTGCACGACGGCGTCGCCAGCTTTGGCCGGCGGCCGACCGTCGACGACCATGGCGCGCCGCTCCTGGAAACCTTCGTCTTCGATTTTTCCGGTGATCTCTATGGCGAGACTTGCGAGGTCTCGTTCTTCGGCTTCCTGCGCAGCGAGATCAAGTTCGACGGGCTCGACGCACTGGTCGTGCAGATGAAGCGCGATGAAGTCGAGGCCCGCGCCCTGCTGGGCGGCGTCAAGCCGCTGTCCGGCCTCGACGCATCCGTGGCGTTCTGAGCTACTTCTTCAGGGCCAAACCGACGGCGATAAAGGTCCAGCCCTGGAAGATCAGGTCGATCGCGAGGAACAGTCCGAGCACCCAAAGGCTGTTGACCGGCCAGCCCATGGCAATGATCAGGCCCGCAAGCACGCTGATGACGCCCGCCGCGACGATCCAGCCCCAGCCGCGCTCGGGACGATGGCTGTAGCCGACCCAGGCCCGCAGCGCGCCGGAAGCGACGAGCGCGACGGCCAGCAGGAAGGTCAGCACCGCCGAGGCCAGCAGCGGATTGTCGAACGCGAAAAAACCGGCGGCCGCATAAAGCAGTCCGCTGAGCAGCCAGTAGAAGAAGCGTCCCCAGGTCTTGACCCCGAAAGCATGCATGATCTCGATGATGCCGGCCACCAGCATCAGCCACCCCACGACATAGACGGAAGCCACCGTGGCGATGAACAGATTGCCGAAGGCGATGCCGCCGAGGATCAGCAGCAACACGCCGAGGCCGACGAACCATCCCCATTTGTCCCGCGTCTTGCCGATCGCGTTCTCCAGTGCATCGCCGTGCAAGGTCATGTCGCCACCTCCGTTGAAGACCGCCGCGATGCCGCGAGGTTACGCTTGGTGCCGACCCGCGTCCAGCCGGCCGCTGGGGCGATGGCGCAAGTCCCGTTGGCAGCAATTCGAGCCGGATGTCTCGCCCTTAAATCAAATTTTACCAAAGCCTCGTCAAAGCTGTCATCGCAGGACGGTTGTATCGTGTTAGTGGAGTGACCATGAGTCAGGTCGGAAAGATTTCTTTAGCCGTGGCCACTGTCGTGCTGGCGACGTCGGGCGCGGCCGAGGCCGGCGACGGCGCTTTCGGCTGGCTATCCGGCGACTGGTATCTGACGGTCGGCGCGACCGGCCTCGTGGCGCCCAATTTCGAGGGCGGCAAGAAGTACATGCTGAGCGCCCAGCCCATCATTTCGCTCGGCAAGGCCGGTCCCCAAGCGCGTTTCACGTCGCGCAACGACAATATTTCGCTGGCGCTCATCGACGACGGCGGCGTCCGCGCCGGCCTGACCGGCAAGTTCCTGTTCTCGCGCGACGACGGCGATGCCGACGAACTCAAGGGGCTCGACCCGGTGCGCTGGGGCGGCGAGGTCGGCGGCTTCTTCGAATTCTATCCGACGGACTGGATGCGCGCGCGGGCCGAATTGCGGCATGGCATCCGTGCCCATAATGGCTTTGTCGCCGACATCGCCGCCGATGCCTTCTACGACGTGACGCCAACTGTCAGGATTTCGGGTGGCCCGCGCGTGTCTTTTGCCTCGGCGAACTATTTCGATGCCTATTATGGCGTCGACGCGCAGGAAGCCGTGGCCTCCGGCCTGAGCCAGTACAATCCCGGCGGCGGCCTCAAATCCGTCGGCCTCGGCGGCGCCGTGACCTGGAAGGTGACCGACCCGATGACCGCCAGCCTGTTTGGCGAATATTCCCGCCTCGAGGGTCCGGCCGCCGATTCCAGCCTGGTCAAGGAGCGCGGCGACCGCAACCAGTTCATGGTCGGCGTGTCGACCACCTATCGCTTCGACTTCAAGATGTAAGTGAATCGAACGAGACGCTTTATTCCTGCGCTCTTCTCCGCTAAAAGCCCAGCAATGACGAGCTTTTCGCGCCTCCACGCGCCGACGATACGAATTACCAGCCCGGTGTTCCCGGCAGCCTGAAGGCTGTTGGAGCAGCCGGGACTGTTGCGCGCGGCCTCTCGCGCTTTTCCAGATCATCAAGGCCAGATCATCAAGGCGTGCCGCCCAGGAGTGGGCCCGTTTTTGGGGAACGGCATGCGTGTAAAGTAGAATTCCAAGCCGCAAGCCACGTGGCCCGGCATGCACATGGCAGATCAATGACCGACCAGAACCAATCAACGATCGACTATTCCAAGACCCTTTACCTGCCGCGGACGGAGTTTCCGATGCGCGCCGGCCTGCCCGAGAAGGAGCCGGTGCTGGTCAAGCGCTGGCAGGACATGGACCTCTACCGCAAGCTGCGCGAGAGCGCGGCGGGGCGCACGAAATACGTGCTGCATGACGGCCCGCCCTACGCCAACGGCAACATCCATATCGGCCACGCGCTGAACAAGATCCTCAAGGACGTCATCACCCGCTCGTTCCAGATGCGCGGCTATGACTCGAACTATGTGCCTGGCTGGGACTGTCACGGCCTGCCGATCGAATGGAAGATCGAGGAGCAGTACCGTGCCAAGGGCAAGAACAAGGACGAGGTGCCGGTCAACGAATTCCGCAAGGAATGCCGGGAGTTCGCCGCGCACTGGATCTCGGTACAGGGTGGCGAGTTCCAGCGGCTCGGCGTCATCGGCGACTTCAAGAACCCTTACACGACCATGGCCTTCCACGCCGAGTCGCGCATCGCCGGCGAATTGCTGAAATTCGCCATGTCCGGCCAGCTCTACCGCGGTTCGAAGCCGGTGATGTGGAGCGTCGTCGAGCGCACGGCGCTCGCCGAGGCCGAGATCGAGTACCAGGATTACGAGTCCGACACGATCTGGGCGAAGTTTCCGGTGGCCAATCTCGCTGTCGCCAGCGTCGTGGACGGCCAGCCGGCGGAACTCGATCCGGACTTGAGCGGACGCTCGCTTGACCTGCTCGATGCCCATGTCGTCATCTGGACGACGACGCCATGGACCATCCCGGGCAACCGCGCCGTCAGCTATTCGCCGCGCGTCGCCTATGGCCTCTACGAGGTGACGGCGGCCGAGAATGCGTTTGGCCCGCAGCCAGGCGAGAAGCTGATCTTTGCCGATGCGCTGGCCGAGGAAAGCCAGGCCAAGGCCAAGGTCACCTTGAACCGCCTTCACGGCATCAGCGCCGAACAGCTTGGAAATCTTGTGCTTTCGCATCCCTTCAAGGGGCTCGGTGGCGGCTATGAATTCCCGGTGCCGATGATCGCGGGCGACCATGTCACCGACGATGCCGGCACCGGCTTCGTGCACACCGCCCCCGGCCATGGCCGCGAGGACTTTGATGCGTGGATGGACGCCGCGCCCGCGCTGCGCCAACGCGGTATCGACACCGAAATCCCGTTCACCGTCGACGATGCCGGCTTCTTCACCAAGGACGCGCCGGGCTTCGGTCCGGACCGCGAGGGTGGGGCTGCGCGCGTCATCGACGACAATGGCAAGAAGGGCAACGCCAACCAGGCGGTCATCGACGAACTGATCAAGCGCAACGCGCTGTTCGCGCGCGGCCGGCTGAAGCACAGCTATCCCCATTCATGGCGTTCGAAGAAGCCGGTCATCTTCCGCAACACGCCGCAATGGTTCGTCTACATGGACAAGGACCTCGGCGACGGCACCACGCTGCGCAGCCGCGCGCTGAAGGCGATCGACGACACGCGTTTCGTGCCGGCGGCCGGCCAGAACCGCATCCGCGCCATGATCGAGGAGCGCCCCGACTGGGTGCTGTCGCGCCAACGCGCCTGGGGCGTGCCGATCGCCGTCTTCGCCGACGAGGACGGCAATGTGCTGAAGGACGAGGCGGTCAACCAGCGCATCATGGACGCCTTCGAGACGGAAGGCGCCGACGCCTGGTTCGCGCCTGGTGCCAAGGAACGCTTCCTCGGCAACCACGACGCCTCCAAATGGCGGCAGGTGATGGATATTCTGGACGTCTGGTTCGATTCGGGCTCGACCCATGTCTTCACGCTGGAGGACCGGCCCGACCTGAAGTGGCCGGCCGACGTCTATCTCGAAGGTTCCGACCAGCATCGCGGCTGGTTCCATTCCTCGCTGCTCGAAAGCTGCGGCACCAGGGGCAGGGCACCTTACGACACTGTCGTCACCCATGGCTTCACCATGGACGAGGATGGCCGCAAGATGTCGAAATCGCTCGGCAATACGGTCGTGCCACAGGACGTCATCAAGCAATCCGGCGCCGATATCCTGCGGCTCTGGGTGGTGACGACCGACTATTGGGAAGACCAGCGGCTCGGCAAGAACGTGCTGCAGACCAACATCGACGCCTATCGCAAGCTGCGCAACACCATCCGCTGGATGCTGGGCACGCTCGCTCACGACGATGGCGAGGATGTGCCGTTGGAGGCGATGCCGGAGCTGGAGCGGCTGATGCTGCACCGGTTGGCGGAGCTGGACGAGGTGGTCCGCCAGGGCTACGACGCCTTCGAGTTCAAGCGCATCACGCGCGCGTTGCTGGACTTCATGGTGGTCGAGCTGTCGGCCTTCTATTTCGACATCCGCAAGGACGCGCTCTACTGCGACGGCCCGTCGAGCGTGAAGCGCAAGGCGTCGGTCCAGGTGGTGCGCCACCTCTTCGACTGCCTGGTGAAATGGCTGGCGCCGATGCTGCCCTTCACCATGGAAGAGGCATGGCTCGACCGTCACCCCGATGCCGTCTCGGTGCATCTCGACCAGTTCCCGCTCATCCCGGCGGATTGGAAGAACGAGGCGCTGGCGGAGAAATGGCGCAAGGTCAGGCAGGTGCGTCGCGTCGTCACCGGCGCGCTCGAGATCGCGCGTGCCCGGAAGGTCATCGGCTCCTCACTGGAGGCCGTACCGGTGGTGACGATCAACGATGCGGCGCTCGAAGCGGCGATATCGGACGTCGACATGGCCGAGATGGCGATCACCAGCGATCTCGTCATTGCCCATGGCCAGGCGCCGCAAACCGCCTTTGCCCTCGACGACGTCAAGGGCGTCGCCGTGGTGGTGGAGAAAGCAGAGGATCGCGGTCTGGTCAAATGCGCGCGTTCCTGGCGCTATACGGCCGATGTCGGGCAGGATCCGGAGTTCCCGGATGTCTCGGCCCGTGATGCCGCGGTGCTGCACGAGTTGAAGGCGCTGGGAAGGGTCTGATGCATGTCGCCCAAAAGTGCATAGCGGTTTTGGGACAATGGCATGCACCAATCAATAGTGCACGAATGCCACGCCGGGCGGTGCAAATCCGCCCGCGCGTTGCCCTTAACGAGTGGTTGAGGTAAACACGCGAAACTCCGGAAGACAAATTGTCGCCGGATTTCCGTCGCAAGTGCTTGCACGATGGGGACCGGACACAAAGCCGGTGCGATCGAGAGGCTGTCTAGAGTGGGACTTTTTGGCATGACCGAAAGATATAACGCGCGCCTTGCGCTGCTGGCGCCGCTTGTCGCATCGGGCCTCGCTCTATCGGGCTGCATGGGCTCTCCGACCTATGGCACCGACAAGACCGCCGCCGAACAACTGGCCGGCGATCTGACAGGCGCTGTCTCCTTCGCGCCGAAGCGCAGGGACCCGATCGACTACAAGCCGCGTCCTACCTTGGTGAAGCCTGCACCTGGCCAGAAGGAAGCGCTGCCTGCCCCGCAGGAAAGCATTCAGACGGCAAACGCCGGCTGGCCCGAATCGCCCGAGCAGCGCCGCGCGCGCCTGCGCGCCGACGCCACTGCCCACCAGAATGACCCGGCCTACCAGTCGGAGATCGTCGACGACGTGCAGACGGATCCGGCTTCTGTGAAAAGGGCGATGGAGGAATCAGGATCCAGCCACCCGCCGGCGTGGAAACCCGCCGATTCCGACAAGGGCCGCGCCGCCGAGATCCAGCGCCGCCTTGCCGACAGCAAGCAGGGCGATCCGAACACGCGCAAATACCTCAGCGAGCCGCCATTGGCCTACCGTGTCGCCTCCGATGCCGCACCGCAGAACGAACTTGGCGAGGACGAATACAAGAAAGAACGCGCCCTCAAGGCAAAGGCCGAGGGCAAGAAGGGCGGCTGGTTCGACTGGTTGCGGTAAAAACGGTCGCGCCGCTTGGTCTTGCGGCGGGCTTGGCTCAGTCTCGACGTCCTCTGAAAAAATCCTTCAGCAGCAGGCCCGCCTCGGTCTCGGCCATGCCCGGATAGACATCGGGCGTGTGGTGGCAGGTCGAGGAAGCGAAGAAGCGCACGCCGTTGACCACGGCGCCGCCCTTTTCGTCGCCAGCACCGAAATAGAGACGGCGCAGCCTGGCGAAGGAGATCGCCCCGGCGCACATGGCGCAAGGTTCCAATGTCACATAGAGATCGTGGCCGATGAGCCGCTCGCTCGAGAGTTTGCCGCAGGCTTCGCGGATCACCAGCATTTCGGCGTGCGCCGTCGGGTCGGCAAGCTCGCGCGTGCGGTTCCCGGCGCTGGCAACGACCGTGCCGCCATTGACGATGACAGCGCCGACCGGCACTTCGCCGCGCGAGGCCGCTGCTTCGGCCTCCTGCAGAGCCAGGGCCATGAAATCCGGCTTCTTCAAGCGATCTGTCTTCCCATTATATCCTCGCCACCCGGCGGTGATCCTGTTATGGAGCGCATCAACCTGAAAATCGGACTCGATTTTCGGGAATGATCATGCGCCAAATCAAAAATGCTACAGCGTTCGTTGCGCGCCGAACGGATGCGCCACGCTGTAGCAGCGCAAACGGACAAAGGCCACATGGACGACAACGACAAGAAATCTCCGCGCAAAGGCGGCCCGGGCAGGAGTGGCCCGAAATCGGCAGGTGCACGTGGCCGCGATGCCAGCAAGGGCGGCAAGCCGTCTTTTGGTGCGAAAAAGCCGTATGCCCCGCGTGGCGATCGGCCGATGGCCGCCGATGGCGACCGGCCGAAGCGAGACTTCAAGGGCGGCGACAGGCCGTTCAGCAAGGGGCCGCGCCCCGAAGGCAAGCCTTACGAAAAGCGCGAGGGCCCGCGCAAGCCTTATGCACCACGCGGCGACCGTCCGATGGCGGCTGAAGGCGAGCGCAAGCCCTATGAGAAGCGCGAAGGGCCGCGCAAGCCCTACGCCCCGCGCGGCGACCGTCCAATGGCGGCCGAGGGTGAACGCAAGCCTTATGAGAAGCGCGAAGGGCCGCGCAAGCCCTACGCCCCGCGTGGCGACCGTCCAATGGCGGCCGAGGGCGAGCGCAAGCCTTATGAGAAGCGCGAAGGACCCCGCAAACCCTATGCGCCGCGTGGCGATCGCCCGGCTTCCGCTTCGGCGGCGGGCGGCGAAAAGCGCTTCGACCGTCCCAAGCGTGATTTCGGCGATCGTCCGAAGCGGGATTTTGGCGGCGACAGACCCAAGCGCGATTTCGGTGATCGGCCGCAAGGCGCATCGGGCGGCGGTTTCAAGCCGCGTCCGCGGCCTGCCGATGCCCCGGAGGAAGCCGGCGAGCGCATCGCCAAGCGGCTGGCGCGCGCCGGCCTCGCCTCGCGCCGCGACGCCGAGGAACTGATCGCCGCCGGCCGCGTCAAGGTCAATGGCCGGGCGTTGTCTTCACCGGCCTTCAACGTCATGCCGGGTGACATCATCCATCTCGACGGCATGGAAATCCCGCCGATCGAGCGCACGCGCCTGTTCCTGTTCCATAAGCCGGCCGGCGTCGTCACCACCAACCGCGACCCCGAGGGCCGCAAGACCGTCTTCGACGTGCTGCCGGCCGAATTGCCGCGGCTGATGACCATCGGCCGGCTCGACATCAACACCGAGGGCTTGCTGCTGCTGACCAACGACGGCGGCTTGTCGCGCGTGCTCGAACTGCCGGCCACCGGCTGGCTGCGCCGCTACCGCGTGCGCGTCCACGGCAAGGTCGAGGAAAGCGCGCTAGCCGGACTGCGCGAAGGCATTGCCGTCGACGGCGTCTTCTACGGCGCCATCGAAGCCAGCCTCGATCGCGAGCAGGGCTCCAACGCCTGGCTGACGATCGGTTTGCGCGAGGGCAAGAACCGTGAGGTCAGGAACATCCTCGGCGCGCTCGGCCTCGACGTCACGCGGCTGATCCGCATCTCCTACGGCCCGTTCCAGCTCGATGATCTGGCGGAGGGTCATGTGCTGGAGATCAAGGGACGGGTGCTGCGCGACCAGCTCGGCGAGCGCCTGGTCGAGGAATCCGGCGCCAATTTCGACGCCGAGATAACAAAACCGTTTTCCAACCAACCCGTGCGGCGCACCGAAGTCCGTGAGGCCGAACCCGAACGGCCGAAGTTCACGCGCGACGGCGAGCGGCGGCCGATCGGCGAGGGCGGCCTGATCAAGAACCGCAAGCGTCGGGAAGGCAGCCGCGACGAGGCGCTGGGCAAACTGTCGACCAGCCCCGACAGAGGCGAGAGATCGGAAAAGAGCTTCGGCGATCGCGGTCCGCGACCGGAACGTGGCGGCTTTGGCGATAAGCCGCGTGGAAGTTTTGGCGACAAGCCGCGCGGCGGCTTCGGCGACAAGCCTCGGGGCGGCGGCAAGAAGTCCGAACGCGAGCAGCGGCCGATCGAGCCGCCGGGCCAGCGCAAGGCCAATGTCTGGATGGCGCCGGGAGCCCGGCCGATCGGCAAGGGCAGGGCGGAAGCGGATGCCGCCAAGGCGGCGGAAGCAAAGGCGCGCAAGGCCTCGTTCAAACCGTCCTATGGCAAGCCCGGCGGCAAACCGGGCGGCGACAAGCCGTTCGGCAAGCCGCGTGGCGAGCGTCCCGCCGGTGGCGGCGAGCGGCCACGCGGCGGCCCCAAGGGCCCCCGGACAAGATGAGAATCGTTGGCGGCGAGTTTCGCGGGCGTCCGTTGGCGACGCCCCGCGGCAGCGCCATCCGTCCGACGACCGACCGCACCCGCGAGGCCGTCTTCAACGTTCTGGCGCATCGCTTCGCCGGACAATCGGACGGAGCCCGCGTGCTCGATCTGTTCGCCGGTACCGGCGCGCTTGGCCTGGAAGCCCTGTCGCGCGGCGCATCCTATGGCGTGTTCATCGAGGAATCGGCCGAAGGCCGTGGCCTGATCCGCGACAATGTCGAGGCCTTCGGCCTGACCGGACGCACCAAGATCTTCCGCCGTGACGCGACCGCCCTTGGCGAGGCCGGCACGCTGGCGCCATTCGGCCTCGTCTTCGCCGACCCGCCCTATGGCAAGGGCCTTGGCGAGCTTGCCTTGCAATCCGCCAGGACCGGCGGCTGGCTGCGCCCGGGCGCGCTGTGCGTGGTCGAGGAGGCGGCAGTGGCGCCCTTCGAGCCAGGCCCTGGCTTTTCCGTGCTCGATGAGCGCAACTACGGCGAGACTATCATCCGTTTCATCGAGGCTGCCTGATACGCCTGCTTTCCGCCGTGGCCTCTTTGCCGCCGCCTTTGCCGGCAACATGACCAACAATTCACTTTGCTTGTCGCCGGCACCTTGCCTATCGTTCGCTGCATGAAACCGGAGCCATCGATGACATCCAGGACTGAATGGCTGCGTGGAACGCTGCTCGCGACCTCCCTGGCTTTTGTAGCGACCGGTCCGGTATTGGCCGACAGCGCCCCGACGAATGGCAAGGCCGCCGAGTTCAAGGTCACGGATTTCCTGCTCGACAACGGCATGGAAGTGGTCGTCATTCCCGATCACCGCGCGCCGATCGTCACCCATATGGTGTGGTACAAGATCGGCAGCGCCGACGAGCCGCCGGGCAAATCCGGCATCGCCCATTTCTTCGAGCATCTGATGTTCAAGGCGACGGCCCATCACGCGGCCGGCGAGTTCGACCGCGCCGTCTCCGACATTGGTGGCTCCAACAACGCCTTCACGTCCTACGACTACACCGCCTTCCACGAGACTGTGGCGCCGTCCGCGCTCGAGCTGATGATGAGCTTCGAGGCCGATCGCATGCGCAACCTCATCCTCACCGATGACGTCATCAAGACCGAGCGCGACGTCATCCTCGAGGAGCGCCGCTCGCGCATCGACAACAATCCGCAGGCCGTGCTCGACGAAGAGGTCGATGCCACGCTGTGGCAGAACCAGCCCTATCGCATTCCGGTCATCGGCTGGATGCAGGAGATGGAGCAGTTGAACCGCGTCGATGCCACCGCCTTCTACAATAAATACTACCGGCCCAACAATGTCGTGCTGATCGTGGCCGGCGACGTCGAGCCGGACACGGTGAAGACGCTGGCCGAGAAGACCTATGGCAAGGTGGCGCGCGGGCCTGACCTGCCGCCGCGCGTCCGCCCGGTCGAACCCGAGCAGAACACCAGGCGCACGGTCACGCTCACCGACGCCCGCGTCAGCGTGCCGAGTTTCTCGACACAATGGGTCGTGCCGTCCTACCATACGGCCAAGCCGGGCGAGGCCGAGGCACTCGACCTGCTGGCCGAAATCCTCGGTGGCGGCAACCGCAGCCGGCTCTATCAGGCGCTGGTCGTCAAGCAAGGCATTGCTTCCAGCGCCGGCGCGTACTTCCAGGGCACCATGCTCGACGACACCAATTTCACCGTCTATGGCGCGCCGCGCGGCGACGCCAAATTGGCCGACGTCGAGGCCGCGGTCGACGCGGAGGTGGCACGCATCGCCAGCGACGGCGTCACCCCGGATGAACTCGAAAAGGCCAAGGACCGCTATGTCCGGTCGATGATCTTTGCCCGTGACAAGCAGGACTCAATGGCCAACATCTATGGCTCGACGCTCGCCACCGGCGGCAATGTGCAGGACGTCGAGCAATGGCCGGATCGCATCCGCAAGGTGACTGCCGATGAGGTCAAGGCCGTTGCCGCGCGCTATCTCGTGCTGGCCCGCTCGACATCAGGCTATCTCTTGCCGCAGCAACAGGCGGGGAATTGATGATGCACGCGATACATATGCGCGAGGCGGTGACGGCGTCTTCCCTTCTTCCACAAGGGGAGAAGGGCAGACCGCGCGTGGCCACCACAGTCGCAACCCTCTTCCTCTCCATCCTATTCCTGGTTCTGCCGGCGCTTGCCGCCCGCGCCATGGAGATCCAGTCCGTTACCTCGCCGAAGGGCGTCACGGCCTGGTTGGTGGAGGACTATTCCGTGCCGATCGTCGCCGTCCGTTTCGTCTTCGGCGGCGGTTCGACGCAGGACCCTCCCGGCAAGGAAGGTCTCGCCAATCTGATGACCGGTCTCTTCGACGAGGGTGCCGGTCCTCTCGATTCGGAAGCCTTCCAGATCAGGCTCGACGATGCCGGCGCCGAGATGAGCTTCGATGAGACCCGCGATGGCATCTACGGTTCCATGCGCATGCTGGCCGAACAGCGCGACGAGGCGTTCGACCTGTTGCGTCTGGCGGTCAACGAGCCGCGCTTCGACCAGGAGCCTATCGACCGCATCCGTGCCCAGGTCCTGTCGGGCATCATCGCCAACGAGAACGACCCCGACACGGTGGCGCAGAACCGGTGGGCGCGCGCCGTCTATGGCGACCACCCTTATTCGCGTTCGGACCAGGGCACCAGGCAAAGCATCGCCGCCATCTCGCAGGCCGATCTCAAGGCCCTGCACAAGGCTGTCTTCGCGCGCGGTGGCCTGCATATCGCGGTGGTCGGCGCCATCGACCCCGAGACGCTTGGCAAGAAGCTCGACATGGTGTTCGGCGACCTGCCGCAAAACCAGGCGCTCAGCCCCGTTGCCGATATCGAGCCCAAGCTGGCGCAGCACATCGAGGTCAATTACGACCTGCCGCAAACCTCGCTGCAACTCGCCTGGCCAGGCGTGAAGCGCAAGGCGGCGGATTTCTTCCCGGCCGTGCTGATGAACGAGATCCTCGGCGGCGGAACGTTCACCTCGCGCCTGTTCGAGGAGGTGCGTGAAAAGCGCGGTCTCGCCTACAGCGTCAATTCCTCGCTGGTCAACCAGGACCATGCCAACGCCCTGATCGTCACCACCGGGACGCGCTCGGATCGCGCGGCCGAGACGCTCGGCATCGTGCGCGACGTCGTCAGGCAGCTGGCCGAGGACGGGCCGACCGAGGCCGAACTGGCGGCGACCAAGAAATATCTGATCGGCGCCTATGCCATCAGCAATCTGGATTCGTCGAGTTCGATCGCCGCGACGCTGGTCGAACTGCAGCTCGACGACCTTGGCATCGACTACATGCAGCGCCGGGCCGGCTATATCAACGCGGTGACGATCGATGAGGTCAAGGCGGCGGCGAAGAAGCTGCTGACGACCGAACCGACCATCATGGTGGTCGGCCCCCCACTGGCGGGAGCCGGCAAGGGATGAGCCCGACCTTCGGCATAGCGTTCGGCGGCGGCGGCGCGCGTGGTCTGGCGCACATCCATGTCATCGAGGCGCTGGACGAGCTCGGCATCAAGCCGGTGGCGATAGCCGGCTCGTCGATCGGCGCCATCATGGGCGCCGGCATGGCCGCCGGCATGAGCGGCAAGGACATCCACGACTATGCCCGATCGATCCTCGGCCGCCGCGCCGAGGTGGCGAGCCGCATGTGGCGGGCGCGGCCGGGCACGATCGCCGAAGCCATGCAAAACGGCATCCGCGTCAGCCAGTTCAACGTCGAGCGCATCCTCAAGGCGTTTCTGCCCGAGGCCATTCCCGAGACCTTCGCCGAACTGAAAATCCCGCTGAAGGTGACGGCGACCGACTATTTCGGCCACAAGCTCGCCGTGTTCGACGATGGCGACCTGCACTCGGCCCTTGCCGCTTCGGCCGCCATTCCCGCCGTGTTCCGCCCGGTGACGCGCGACGGCAGGCTGCTGATCGACGGCGGCATCTACAACCCCGTGCCCTTCGACCTCATCGAGAACGATGCCGACATCATCATCGGCGTCGACGTCGTCGGCGCGCCGGAAGAGGCCGACCGCAAGCAGCCGACCTCCGTCGACCTGATGTTCGGCGCCACGCAATTGATGATGCAGTCGATCATCGCCAACAAGTTGAAACAGTGCCAGCCTGACATACTGGTCCGCCCGGCGGTGTCGAAATACCGCGTGCTCGATTTTATGAAGATCGACGCCCTGATGAGTGAGACGGCCGAGATCAAGGATGAGCTGAAGCGGCAGGTGGAGAGGGCGGTGGAGGCGCGAGAAGGCGTCGCCGTCAAGGGAAAGCGGCGGAAGAAGGCCGGGTAACGCTGGCGCTGACCAGCTTACGGCTTCGCAGCCAGAGGCGCATATTCGATCGCCACCACGCCGTTCGTGAAGGGGGCGGCTGAAATCAGCTTGAGCGGCACTTGTTCGCCCAGCGGGAAAAGCTGCTTGCCCTGGCCGACGGTGCCGGGGTAGCTGAGCAGCCTGATGCGGTCGACCAGACCGTGGCGCAGCAATTCCCGCGCGACGCTGAGGCTGCCATGCACATAGATGTTGCCACCGCTGCCGTGCTTCAGCGCCCTCACGGCTTCCGGCAAGGGACCTTTGAGCAACTCCGCCGGTTTCCAATCGAGCGCCTTCAGACTGGTCGAGGCGACATATTTCGGCAGCGCGTTGAACCGGTCGGCGAAATCTCCGGTTTCGCTCGGCCACGAGCCGGCAAAAATCTCATAGGTCGTGCGTCCCAAAAGCATGGCGCCGCTGTCGGCAAGCTCATCCTCCTTGAACCTGTTCATTTCATCGTTCCAGACAACGGCCGGAAGCCTCTCGACCTCGGCAACGCCGTCGACGCTGATGAATTCGGTGACGATAAGTTTTCTCATTGCGTTCTCCCTCTTCGCTCAAAGGACGAACCGTGCGCGCCTTTTGCTACGCTGCTTAAGAAATTATCGAGGACAATCTTGCCAGAGGAGGAATTTCTCCGGCCTACCGCATGCCGCCCGGAAGTGTCCTCGGTTCAGGGACAACGACATGCATAAATCGGAAGCTCACAGCGGGTCGAGCGATCCTATTCGCCGCGACATGCTGCAGTAGGCTCCCAAGACTGACTTTGGCGCGGCATGCCCCAGTGCGGTTGCCTATGGGGCCGTGCCGAAGCATCGGGCTAAAATGCGTTCCCGGTGAGGTTCGGAGCGTTGTTCGATCCTCGATCACGCCTCAGGAGCCGCCTCAGTCCTTCGCCCGCTCCACATACGACCCGTCGGCCGTCATCACCACCACGCGGGTGCCGGGCGCGATGTGGGGTGGCACGTTGGTGCGCACGCCGTTGGAAAGGACGGCCGGCTTGTAGGAGGACGACGCCGTCTGGCCCTTGGTCGTCGGCTCGGTCTCGACCACTTCGAAGGTGGCGCGCTGCGGCAGCACCAGGGCGATCGCGATGCCGTTGAACTGCGACACCTGTACCGGCATGCCTTCCTTCAGATAGGGAGCGGCGTCGCCGACCACGGCTTCCGACACCGCCACCTGGTCGTAGGTTTCCGGGTTCATGAAGTGATAGCCTTCGCCGTCGGCGTAGAGGAAGGTGTGCTCGCGCTCCTCGACATAGGCGCGCTCCACCTGCTCGGTGGTGCGGTAGCGTTCCGACACCTTCACCCCGTCGCCGATGCGGCGCATGTCGAGCTGCGTCACGGGCGTGCCCTTGCCTGGGTGGATGTTTTCGGCAAAGAGGATCACATAAAGCTTGCCGTCCTTGTCGACGACATTGCCTTTGCGGAGCGAACTGGCGATGACTTTCACCACGGTTTTAAATCCTGCGAGAGTTGACGGGCGTTTGCCGGCTTGCGCGGCGCTGGATGGGGGCCTAGCGCATCTTGGCGCGAACCGCCAGCCCCCTCGGCGAACCGAAGCGCGCTGATGACCGCTGCTTCGCCCTGGTGGACGCCGCATGTCCACGCCGACCGCCGCCCGCGCCTGATGCTGCGCAACAAGCTGACGGCCGCCTTGCGCGACTGGTTCGCCCGCCACGACTTCATCGAGGTGGAAGCGGCGGCGCTGCAGGTTTCGCCCGGCAACGAGGCGCATCTGGCGGCTTTCGCCACCGAAGTGATCGGGCCCGATGGCGCCCATTCGCCGCTCTATCTCCACACCTCGCCGGAATTCGCCTGCAAGAAACTGCTTGCGGCCGGCGAACGGCGCATTTTCAGCCTGGGCGCCGTCTACCGCAACCGTGAGCGCGGTCCCTTGCATCATCCCGAATTCACCATGCTCGAATGGTACCGGGTGGGCGAGACCTATGAGAGCCTGATGCGCGATTGCACCGATCTGCTGGCGCTGGCCGCGACGAGGGCAGGGGCCACGCGCTTCTCTTTCCGGGGCCGCGTCTGCGATCCGTTCGCCGAACCGGAGCGGTTGACCGTGGCGGACGCCTTCACGCGCCATGCCGGCATCGATCTGCTGGCCACGGTCGCCGCCGATGGCGGCACCGACCGGGACGCGCTTCATGCTGCCTTGATCCAGGCCGGCCTGCGCACGGCGTCTGACGACAGCTGGGCGGATTTGTTCAGCCGAGTGCTGGTGGAAAAGATCGAGCCGTTCCTCGGGCAGCGGCGGGCGACCATCCTGTGCGAATATCCGGTCGCCGAGGCGGCGCTCGCCCGGCCGAGTCCCAGGGATCCGCGCGTCGCCGAACGTTTCGAACTTTATTGCTGCGGTGTCGAGCTCGCCAACGGCTTTGGCGAACTGACCGACGCGGCCGAGCAGCGCCGGCGCTTCATCATCGAGATGGACGAGAAGGAGCGGATCTATGGCGAGCGCTATCCGCTCGACGAGGATTTTCTGGCCGCCCTTGCCGTCATGCCGCAAGCCAGCGGCATCGCGCTTGGGTTCGACCGGCTGGCGATGCTGGCGACCGGAGCACACAAGATCGAGGATGTGATCTGGACGCCGGTCGCGACATCATGAGGACAGGTCGCTGCGGCCTCTATCGCCTCAATGCGCGAAAACCTGCTCCAGTGAACGAAAACCCTTGAATTCCAGGGCGTTGCCCGAGGGGTCGCGAATGAAGAGCGTGGCCTGTTCGCCGGGCTCGCCCTTGAAACGGACCATCGGCCGCTCCAGCCAGTCGATGTCGTCGCGCGCTTCCAGCCGCGCCGCCAGGCGCTGCCAGTCGTCCATCAACAGCACGGCGCCGAAATGCGGGATCGGCACCAAAATGCCGTCGACCTTGCCGTCGCTGGCGGCTTGCGCGGCCCGCGGCCGCAGATGCGCCGACATCTGGTGGCCATAAAGGTCGAAATCCACCCAGGTCGCCGAGGAGCGGCCAATCGCGCAGCCCAGCACCTCGCCATAGAAAGTTCGGGTTTCATCGAGATCACGGACCGGAAAGGCAAGATGGAAAGGCGTCATGGCGAAGGCTCCAGATAGGCAACAGCTGCGACGTCCGCTCTTCGCGGCCGCTTCGATGGCGATTGGGTCGCGGCATCCTGATTGCCCTTCTGCCATTGCACAAGCGGCACTGGAACAATAGATGGTGCGACAGCATCCGCCTTGCGAACAGGCTGAAGAAACAGGATCAAGTGCATGACCGACAAGCTCGATGCCGCGAAATTGACGGACCGCGTCGCGGCCCTCGTCGAGGCCGCCAAACGTGCCGGCGCCGATGCCGCGGACGCCGTCGCGGTGCGCGGCCGCTCGACCGGCGTTTCGGTGCGGCTTGGCAAGGTCGAAAATACCGAAGCCTCGGAGGGTGATGACGTTTCGCTGCGGGTCTTCGTCGGCCAGCGCGTGGCCAGCGTGTCGGCCACCGCCGCGTCCGATCCGAAGGCGCTTGCCGAGCGCGCCGTCGCCATGGCCAAGGTGTCTCCCGAGGATCCCTATCAGGGTCTTGCAGATCCCGCGCTGCTCGTCAGGCAGACGCGCGATCTGGACCTGTTCGATGCGACCGAGGTTTCGGCCGACGCGTTGAAGGAAGCAGCCCTTGCGGCCGAAGCGGCGGCTCTCGCCGTCAAGGGCGTGACCAATTCGGCCGGCAGCAGTGCCAGTGCCGGGCTGGGTGGGCTGGTCCTGGCCACTTCGCACGGTTTTCTCGGCCACTATGTCGCCTCGCGCTTTTCGCGCTCGGCCAGCGTGATCGCCGGCGAGGGTACCGGCATGGAGCGCGACTATGAATTCTCCTCGCGCCAGCATTTCGCCGATCTCGACGCGCCGCAGGATATCGGCCGCATGGCCGGCGAACGGGCCGTGCGCCGCCTTGGCGCGCGCAAGGCGGCGACCGGACCGGTCGACGTTGTGTTCGATCCGCGCGTGGCGCGCGGCATTGCCGGCCATCTCGCCGGGGCCATCAACGGCGCGTCGGTCGCGCGAAAAACCTCGTTCCTGCGCGACATGATGGGCAAGCAGGTGGCAGCTGCCGCAATCACCGTCACCGACGAGCCGCTGCGGCGCCGTGGCCAGGCCTCGCGCCCATTCGATGGCGAGGGCGTCGAGGGCGAGAAGCTGTTGATGGTCGAAAAGGGTGTACTCAACCACTGGTTCCTGTCGACATCGGCGGCCCGGGAACTCGGGCTCGTCACCAACGGCCGCGGCGCGCGCGGCGGCTCCTCCGTCTCGCCGTCGTCGACAAACCTTGCCATCGAGGCGGGCGAACGCTCGCCGCAGGATCTGATCGGCTCGCTCAAGACCGGCTTCTATGTCACCGAGGTGTTTGGCCAGGGCGTCGACATGGTCACCGGCGAGTACAGCCGCGGCGCCTCCGGTTTCTGGATCGAAAATGGCGCGCTTGCCTATTCGGTCGCCGAAGTCACCATCGCCTCGAACCTAAAGACGATGTTCCTCAACATGGTGCCGGGCAATGACCTCGACCGCAATTTCGGCACCGCCGCCCCGACGCTCCTGATCGAAGGCATGACCCTTGCCGGAGCATGACCTGACCAACGCGGGCGCGGCTCTGGACCTGCCGCTGCTGCGCGACGCCGCCCGCGAGGCGGGTCTTATCGCCATGCGCTACTTCGGCAACAATCCGCAGGTCTGGATGAAGGGCGGCACCTCGCCGGTCAGCGAAGCCGATCATGCCGCCGACGCGTATCTGCGCCAGACGCTGCTTGCGGCACGGCCGGATTATGGCTGGCTGTCGGAAGAGACCGCCGACGATCCGGCACGGCTTTCGGCGCGCCGTACCTTTGTCGTCGATCCGATCGACGGCACGCGCGGCTTCCTCGAAGGCCAGCGCGCCTGGTGCGTCAGTGTGGCCGTTGTCGAGAACGGCCGCACGCTCGCCGGCGTGCTCGAATGCCCGGCGATGGACGAGACCTATTCCGCGTTGCCCGGCCAGGGCGCATTCCGCAACGGCAAACGCATCGCGGTGCGCAAGCTCGGGGACAGGCCTGAGATTTCCGGCCTGAAGCAGTTGATCGACCTGATGCCGGCCGGCTGGCAGCAGCGGCTGGTGCGAGCGCCGTACAGCCCTTCGCTCGCCTATCGTCTGGCGATGATCGCCAACGGCACGCTCGACGGCACCTTCGTCAAGCCGAACGCGCATGACTGGGACATTGCCGCCGTCGATCTCATCCTGCGTGAGGCCGGCGGCCAATTGCTCGACCCGCAAGGCCATGCGCCGCTCTATGCCGGCGAGGTGACCCGCCATGGCGCGCTCGCAGCCGGCAGCGGAGAACTGCTGGCGGTGCTTGTCGATGTCATCGCCGGGCTGGATGCCTGAAAGCATTTTCAAAGGTTCCAAAGTCGGCGGCTTTGGTCTAGACCTGTCACAAACTCACAATATGTGAAGGATGGACATGGCCGCGGAAGACGGAAAGAAACAGCTTTTGCATCTGGTGTTCGGCGGCGAACTGAAGAAGCTTGGCGGCACGGAGTTCCGCGATCTCGACGCGCTCGACATCGTCGGCGTCTATCCCGACTATCAATCCGCGCACACGGCGTGGAAAGCCAAGGCGCAAGCCAGCGTGGACAATGCCCATATGCGCTATTTCGTCGTTCATCTGCACCGTCTGCTGGACCCCGATAGCAAGGTCGCCGGTTGACTTCGATGGAGAATGACCTGGCGAAAGAGCCAGCCAGCGACGCCGTGCCGACGAGCAGGGGCGGCAGCCGCAAGACCAAGGCATTCTGGCGCAGGGTTCGCGAACCGCTCGCGCAGTCCCGATTCGTCAAGAACGCCATTGCCAGCCTGCTCGCGCAGTTCGTGCGGCTGGTGCGCCTGACCAGCCCCCTGGTCGCCGGATCGGCGCGCTTCTCGGGAGGCAGCTACGCCGAGTTCGAGCCCGGCATCATCGCCCTGTGGCATGGCCAGCACCTTTTGACGCCAGCCTATTATCCCAAGCGCAAGCCGCTGGTCGCCATGGTGTCGCGCAGCGCCGATGCCGAGCTCAACGCGCTGATGCTGGAGAAATTTGGCATCGAGGCGGTGCGCGGTTCGGGTGGGCGCGACAATGCCAGGCATCTCGATAAGGGCGGCGCCAAGGCGCTCATCGCCCTCAAAAAGTCGCTCACCGCAGGCAAGAACGTCGCCATGATCGCAGACATCCCCCACGGTACGCCGCGCGATGCAGGGCTTGGCATCGTTCTCCTGGCGCGCCTCTCCGGCCGGCCGCTGCTGCCTGTCGCCATTGCCACCAGCCGCCGCAAGGTGCTGGAGAAGAGCTGGGACAAGACCACGATCAACCTGCCCTTCGGCCGCTCCGCGGTGACCATCGGCGCGCCGATCTTCGTGGCGGCGGACGCCGACGATGCCGAAATGGAGCGCAAGCGCCAGGAAGTGACGGCCGCCCTCAACGCCGCGACCGCCGAGGCCTATCGTCTCGTGGATGGTCCGCAATGAGCGGTCGCTGGGCCCGCACCATGCTGTCGGCATATCGTTTTGCCGGCGCGGCCGCCTATCCGCTGGTCGGCCCCTATGTTGCCTGGCGCACCTCGCGCGGCAAGGAAGACCGCAATCGCCGGCGCGAGCGCTACGGCGTCGCTGGCCGGCCGCGCCCCGAGGGGCCGGTCATCTGGATCCATGCCGCGAGCGTCGGCGAGACCTTGGCCGTCGTGCCGCTGGTCGAAAGCATCCTCGACTACGGCGTCAACATCGTGCTGACGACAGGAACGGTGACCTCGGCCCAGGTCGTCGACGAGCGGCTCGGCGACCGCATCATCCACCAATATGTGCCGCTCGATCTGAAGCCCGCGGTCAGCCGCTTCCTCGATCACTGGAAACCCGATCTGGCGATCATCGCCGAATCCGAGATCTGGCCGATGACCATCCTCGAACTCGGTGCCCGCCACGTGCCGCAGGTGCTGGTCAATGGCAGGCTGTCCGACCGCTCCTTCACATCGTGGAAGAAGCGGGCCAACATCGCCGAGGCGCTGTTCGAAAACCTTGCTCATGTCGTTGCCCAGTCCGATGTCGACGGCGAGCGTTTTCGCGCGCTCGGCGCCCGGCCGGTCACGGTGTCGGGCAATCTCAAGGTCGACACCAACCCGCCGCCGGTCGACGACCGCGCTCTCGGCACTTTGCAGCGGCAGATCGGAGATCGCCCGACCTGGGCGGCGATCTCGACCCATGACGGCGAGGAAGTGGTCGCCGCGGAAGTCCACGCGACGCTGCACAAGCGCCACCACGGCCTGCTGACGATCGTCGTTCCGCGCCATCCCGATCGGGCCGAAGCCCTTGCCGCGCAGATTTCCGGCATGGGCCTGAAGGTCGCGCGGCGCAGCAAGGGCGACCGCATCGGGCCTGACACCGATATCCTGCTCGGCGACACGATCGGCGAGATGGGCTTATACCTCAGGTTGACCGAAATCGCTTTCGTCGGCCGCTCGCTGACCTCCGAGGGCGGGCAGAACCCGCTCGAGCCGGCCATGCTCGACACCGCGGTTCTTGCCGGGCGCAACGTGCAGAATTTTCGCGAGGCCTATCAGCGCCTGCTCGACAGCGGCGGGGCCAAGCTGGTGCGCGACCGCGACATGCTGGCTGGCGCCGTCAATTTCCTCCTGACCAACGAAGTGGCGCGCCACGAGATGATGGCGGCGGGAATCGCCACCGTCGATGAGATGCGCGGCGCGCTCGCACGCACGCTCAAATCGCTCGAACCCTATATCCAGCCGCTGGTGGTCAAGGCGCGCCTGAAGGGCGCCAACGGGCGCTAAAATGGCCTCCGAAGCACCGCCATTCTGGTGGGAAGAGCCGGACTGGAAGGTCCTGGCGCTGTCGCCGCTGTCGGCTATCTATGCGCTTGCCGCCGGCCGCAGCATGCGCCGGGCCAGGCGCGAGAAGATCGAAGCGCCGGTTCTGTGCGTCGGCAATTTCACCGTTGGCGGCACCGGCAAGACGCCGGTTGCGATCGCACTCGCCCAGCAGGCCAAGCGCATGCGGCTGAAGCCCGGTTTCCTGTCGCGCGGCCATGGCGGTTCCTTCGCCGAGCCGCATGTCGTCGACATCGACCACGACAGCGCCAGGCATGTCGGCGACGAACCGCTGCTGCTGGCCGAACATGCTCCGGTGGCGGTGACGCCCAATCGTGCCGCCGGCGCCCGGCTCTTGCTGGAAAAACACGGTTGCGATTTCCTGATCATGGACGACGGCTTCCAGAGCGCGCGCATCCACATCGATTACGCGCTGGTCGTGGTCGATGCCCGCTACGGCATCGGCAATGGCCGCGTCATCCCGGGCGGTCCGCTCAGGGCCAAAATCGTCGACCAGCTGGTCTTCACCAGCGGGCTGCTGAAGATGGGCGAGGGCACGGCCGCCGACGCCGTGGTCCGCCAGGCGGCGCGTGCCGGCCGGCCGATCTTCGAGGCCCACACGGAACCGAGCGGCAAGGCCGGGCTTGCCGGAAAGCGGTTTCTGGCCTTTGCCGGTATCGGTCATCCCGAAAAATTCTTCGACACCCTGCGTGGCGCCGGCGGCGAGGTGGTCCTATCCAAGCCCTTTCCGGACCATCACTTCTACGCCGAGGACGAGCTTGCCGAACTGGCCGCGACGGCGAGCGACGAAGGGCTCGGGCTGATCACCACCGCCAAGGACGCCGCCCGGCTACGTCACGGTGCCTCAAAAGACTTCCTCGACGGTCTCGACGTGCTGGAAATCGACACTGTGTTCGAACTCGACCACGTGCCCGAACGCATCATCGAGGAGACGCTCGACGCCTGGCGGCAGCGCAAGTTGAGAGGCTAACCCCGCTTGCGCAACTCCGGATGCACCTCGATTTCACGGCGCAGCGAAGCCGTGGCGCTCACGTAGGGCTCCTGCCTGGCGACGCTCCAGTATTTCAGCTCATCCAGTGGAATGCTCTCGCCGGTCACGGCGCAGCGTACGAACGCGCCGGGGCTGGTGACCTGGAAATCGCCATCGAGATAGCGGATGCGGGCTTCCTTGCCGCCGGGGCCTTCGAAACGGTTCATCATGCAATGGCACTTGAGTTCATCGGGATTCAATCGCCATAAATCGTGGGCAAGGTCAAGCTTGGCGCAATGCTCATGTAATATTGCCCTATGGCACAATGGTTGTCAGGAAGCGCCATGGACATCGCCAATGCAAGCATGCCGCCTTTGCTGAGAGAAGCGCTCACGCCCCAGCCGGTGCCTTCGCCCAAGGCCGATCCGGCGACCACCGCACTGGTCAAGGCGCTCGTCCAGCCGCCAGCGCCGGCGATGGTGCAATCGGCGCAGTTCGCCACCCAGGCGCTGCAAGGCTCGCTGCCGCGCCCGGCCGCTCAAACCGCGCAACGCCTGTCGTCCTCGGAGATCGAGGACGCTTACCGGGCCGTCATGGAACCTGACGCCGCCACCCACAATGCACCGGGACGAGCGTCGAGGGGTGGGGCAGGGACGGACGCGGATCAGGCTTCGCGCGGCTTCGTCCCGCCGCCGACGACGGCCACCGACAGCACGCCCAAGCTGGGAGCGGGGCCGGCCCTGTCCACATTCTCGCCGGCCGTCGCTTCCGCGGCGGTGCTGGTCGCGGCCAATGCCAACGCGCCGCGACCGCGCGGCGCCTCCAGCCGCCCGGCGGGCCATGCCCCACGATCCGAGCCAGCTCCGCCGTCGCTGTGGACGATATCGATCGTGACCGCCATCGTCTCGGCCGTGACCACCACGATCGTGCTTTTGCTGTTCCGTTAAGCAGGGTTTCACGCAATTCCCGACAGGGAACCGCCACGCATTTCCCTCGGGGAATCGCACTGGAGTGCATATGTCCTGAAAGCGGGCCGGCGATTGCCGACCCCTTCAAAACTAATCATCATCCTGCAGGAAAGCGTCCAGCCTGGCCGACGCAAGCCCGGCCTGTTCGGCAATGCGCCTGGCGAGATCGGCGGCGGCCGCGCGCGGCCGGCCGACCGGACGATCCAGCCAATAGGAAACCGGATTGAGCGCCGTGCGAGCGTCGACGGCGACGAGGCGCCCCGACTGTATCTGGTGTTCGGTGAGCGGCGGTCGCGCCAGCGCGATGCCGAGGCCGTGCGCGGCGGCATCGAGCACCAGATTATAGTCCTCGAAGCGGCGATCTTGCGGACGCGGCCGGTAGTCCATGTCCTGCGCGGCGAACCAGGCGCGCCACCCCGAAGCGTCGGAATCGTTGATCAGCGGGAATTTGAGCAGCCTTGCCGGGTCGCCACCGCCGATCTCTCGTGCCAGGCCCGGCGAGGCGATGGGGAAGAGATGTTCCTCGAACAGCTGCACCGAGACGCGGCCCGGGATGCGGCCGCGGCCGCAGCGGACGGACAGATCGATGCCTTCGTCGGCGAGATCGGCCTGGCGATTGTCGACGTCGAGCACGATGCGCAGGCGGGTAGGATCATTCTCCAGCGCTGCCATGCGTGGCATCAGCCACAGGCCGCTCACCGATGGAATTGAGGCCAGGCGCACCACGGCGGTGCCGCGCGGTTCCACCCACCGGTCCGAATTGACCGAGATCAGGGCGAAGGCTTCGGTGGTCCTGAGATGCAGGCGATTGCCTTCGTTGGTCAGCGTCACGCCGCGCGCGCCGCGCTCGAAAACCTTCAGGCCAAGCCAGTCCTCGAGCTTGGCGATCTGCCGGCTGACGGCGCCATGGGTGAGGTTGAGTTTTTCCGCGGCGGCCGAAAAGCTTCCCGTGCGCGCCGCAGCGTCGAAGGCGCGCAACGTTTCCAGCGGCAGCAGACTGTTTAAGCTGTGATCCATACTCACAGGTGACCCTCGATTTGGTCGTTTGTCAATTGATCGGGAAAGGCGTTTTCTGCTTCTCGAACCTGAAGAATCCGAGGGCAGCGAGATGAGCGCGATGACCACCACGTCGAATCCGACACAGCGGATGGATACCACGGCCGCCATCGCGGTGGCGCTGACGGTGATCGGCTGGGCCTCGGCCTTCCCGGCGATCCGGGCCGGGCTCGCCGCCTTCCAGCCGCTGGAACTTGGCGCCCTGCGCTTTGCCATCGCCGCCGTGCCCGCGGCGATCTACCTTGCCGTCAAGCGCCCGGCGCTGCCCAGGATCGGCGATTTGTGGCGCCTCGCCTTCGGCGGCGCCATCTTCGTGGCGCTCTACACGGCCATGCTCAATTTCGGTGAGCTGACGGTTTCGGCCGGAGCCGCCGGCTTCATCATCAATGTCAGCCCGATCTTCACCGCCATCATGGCGATGGCGGTGCTTGGCGAGCGGTTCTCCGGTCTGGCCTGGATCGGCACCGCCATTTCCTTCGCCGGTATCGGCATCATTGCGGTCGCCGACGGCAATGGCCTGCATTTCAACGCTGGCGCGCTGCTGGTGCTGGGGTCGGCGCTGTGCTCCGCCGTCAACACCATCGTCCAGAAGCCGCTGTTTGCCCGCCACCATCCGCTGACCATCGCGGCGTCCAACATGGTGCTCGGCGCGCTCTGCCTGGCGCCTTTCCTGCCCGCCGCTCTGCAGCAAGCGGCTGTCGCCGACACCGCCGGCCTCGGCGCCGTCATCTATCTCGGCATCGTGCCGAGCCTGATCGCTTATGCGGCATGGGCGACTGCCCTGTCGCGCCTCCCGGCGGCGCGTGCATCGAACTTCTTGTACCTGGTCTCGCCGATGTCGGCGCTGATCGGCTTCTTCTGGCTGGGCGAAGTGCCGACTCTGCTCGGAATCCTCGGCGGCGCGCTGGCGCTGGGCGGCGTCATCGTGGTGAATTTGAAGCGATAAATCATAGAGTTGGGGTCGTTTGTCGACTCAGAATGATAAGTGGCGTTCCTTGGGCCTGTGATGCAGGCATCAGCCAGGCTATCTTGCCGGCCTTGATGGGGGAACGCGATGGGAAGAGGCTTTGTAGCCGTGGTTTTCTGCTTGCTGATGCTGAGCGGGAAAGCAGTCGCGGGCTGGTATCAGGTGGAGAACTACGAAGGCTCCATCGGAAAAAATCCGGTCCATCTCTCCCTGCAGAGGTACGACAGCTTCGGCAGTGGCATTACCGTCGAGGGAAGCTACTTCTACGATGCCAAGCAAAGCCCCATCGCGATCTACGGCAAGGCCGACGGTGCCAGAGTGACGCTTTGTGAGATCGCGGACGACAAGGAGTTTGAACGCGTGCTGGTGATGGGGTCGAAGACACCGGTCGACACCACCGGGTGCCCGTTCTCCCTAGATGTCGGCAAAGACGGCGCGACCGGAAGCTGGAGCAAGGAGGCGGACACCTATCCCGTCAACCTTCGAAAAGTCGCGAGCCTCGACGATACGGGCGAGGGCAAGATCGAAGGAATCGTCGAAATTCCGTTCTGGGCTCAGACCGCGCGTGAGAGATTCGCCGGCGTTTACACCAACACCAGCCTCGGCCTTTGCATGGCGAAGCTGCAGGTCATCAAAAAGCGCGGCGGGAAGGTCGTTCAGGAAATCGCCTTCAAGGATGACGACGCATGCAGTGCCGGCATGCTGATGACGCCCATCTACATGAACGTCCAGAAATGGGTCGAGGGGGGCAAGGACGTTGTCTCGGTGAATTTTCGAGGCGGTGGCGCTGGCTATTCCAGAGATTACGTTTTCTCTCACAGGTTCAAGGACTATCGCCTGTTGGTTAATTGAGCTTATTGCGTGACTGGACTTTGTATTCACCGCCGCCCGAACAGCCGCTCGATGTCCGCCAGCTTGAGCTCGATATAGGTTGGGCGGCCGTGGTTGCAGGTGCCGGAGCCCGGCGTCGCTTCCATCTGGCGCAGCAGCGCGTTCATCTCCTCGGCCTTGAGCAGCCGGCCTGACCGGACCGAACCATGGCAGGCCATGGTCCCCGCGATCTTGTCCAGCCGCTCCTTCAGCGTTTCGACCGTGTCGTTGTCGGCGATCTCGTCGGCGAGGTCGCGCACAAGTTGACCGACATTGGTCTCGCCCAGCATCGACGGCGTCTCGCGCACGGCAACCGCGCCCGGGCCGAAACGCTCGATGCCGAGGCCGAAGCGTGCGAGCGTTTCGGAATGCATGGCGAGCCGTTCGGCGTCCTCTTCCGGCAGGTCGATGATCTCGGGCAGAAGCAGCATTTGCGAGGGCACCGGCCGCGAATGCAGGGCGTTCTTCAGCGCTTCATAGACCAGCCGCTCATGCGCCGCGTGCTGGTCGACGATGACGAGCGAATCCCGGGTCTGGGCGACGATGTAGTTCTCGTGCACCTGCGCGCGCGCGGCCCCCAGCACCGCGCCAAGCAGCGTCTCGGTTGCCTCATTCTGCCCCGCACGCGCATCGGCGCTGGCAAGCGGGCCGGCATCGAACGCCGCCTGGTCGCTTTCGCCGAAGCCGCCGGTTCCTGCGTTGCCGCGTTCAAAGCCGGCACCGTCGAATTGCATGTCGAGCGGCCGCTGCGACGAGCGCGAAGGGTCGAAGCCCGTCGGGCCGGACGCACGGAAAGCCGCGTCGTAGCTGCGATGGCCATTTGTCGGGCCGCCATGACCATAGGAGGCCGCGCCTGGGCGGAACGCAGCCATCATGCCGGCCGCTCCCGTGGTGGCGGAGCGGATGCCGGCCTCTGCCAATGCCTGCCGGATCGCGCCGACGATCAGCCCGCGCACGAGGCCCGGATCGCGGAAGCGGACATCGGCCTTGGCCGGATGGACGTTGACGTCGACGATCGCCGGGTCGAGCATCAGGAACAGCACCGTCACCGCGTGGCGGTCGCGCGGCAGGACATCGGCAAAGGCGCCGCGAATAGCCCCGGCGATCAGCTTGTCGCGCACCGGGCGGCCGTTGACATAGGCATATTGCTGCAGTGCGTTGGCGCGGGTGAAGGACGGGATCGACACATGGCCGGTCAGATGCACGCCTTCGCGCATGGCATCGATGGCAATGGAATTGTCGGGAAAGTCGGCGCCCATCACCTGCGCGACGCGGCGCAGGCTGCCCTCCGCGCTGCCCTCGGTCGCCGGCAGTTCCAGCGTCGTGCGGTCGGATCCGGCCAGCGTGAAACGCACCGTGGGGAAGGCGATGGCGATGCGCTTGACCACGTCGCTGATGGCCGAGCTTTCGGCGCGTTCGCCCTTCATGAATTTCAGCCGTGCCGGCGTGGCGAAGAACAGGTCGCGCACCTCCACCGTGGTGCCGCGATTGGCGGCCGCCGGCTTGACGGGCAGGACGCGACCGCCCTCGATGCCGATCTCGGCGGCGCTGTCGCCGGAAGCCGTGCGCGAGCGGATCGACAGCCGCGACACCGAGCCGATCGACGGCAGTGCCTCGCCACGAAAACCGAGCGAGCGGATGTCGTTGATGTCCTCGGTGAGCTTGGAGGTGCAATGGCGCGCGATGGCCAGCGCCAATTCCCGTTCTGGAATGCCGGAACCGTCATCGGTGACGCGGATCAGGTTCAGCCCGCCGCCCGATGTGACGACCTCCACCTTGCTTGCGCCGGCATCGAGCGCGTTCTCGACCAGTTCCTTGACCACGCTCGCCGGACGCTCGATGACTTCGCCGGCGGCGATCTGGTTGATCATCGTTTCGGAAAGCTGGCGGATGGGCATGACGACAGTATAGGCGGATTCGTATCGTGCGGGCGAGGGCGAACTGCGGCCGAAACAATGAAACGACTCTACGCCTGCGCCACCAGCCAATCCCTGACCTTGCGGGCATTCTCGCTCAATTCCCGGTTCTTCGGCCACACGACATAGAAGGCCTTGCCGGTTTTGAGCACGTGACTGGTCACCGGCACCAGCAGGCCCGTCGCCAGCAGCCGTTCCGCGAGATGGCGCCAGCCGAGCGCAATGCCTTGTCCTTCCATGACGCCCTGGATCACCAGGCCATAGTCATTGATGCGCAGGCCGCGCGCCGTATCGTCGAGCCGACCTCCGGCCGATCGGAACCATTCGTCCCAGCTGGCGGCTTCGCGATAGGGTTCCTCGAGGTGAATGAGACGGTGCCTTGCCAGTTCCTCGACGCTGCCCGGCGTGCCAACTTTTGCGAGATAGCTGGCGCTGGCGACCGGAAAGATCTCCTCGTCGGCCAAGGGCAGCGAAAAATAATCCGGCCATTCCCGCGGCTCACCGCCGCGCACGGCAAGCGGGATGCCCTCGGCGATGATGTCGAGATCACGGTCGGCGGTCTGGATGCGCAGGTCGATGCCCGGCAATTCGTCGCGGAACTGCTGCAGGCGCGGCATCATCCAGAACGAGCCGAAAGCGGTCGAGGCGGCAAGCGTCACATGGCCGCCGGTCGCCTGCAGGCGCAAATCCTCGGCGGATTTGCGAATATGCGACAGGCCGAGCGAGACATCCGCGTGGAACCGCTCGCCGGCTTCCGTCAGGCTGACCTGCCGGTGGCGGCGCTGAAACAGCTTGGCGCCGAGCTGTTCTTCAAGCCCGCGCACCGCGTAGGAGACGGCCGCCTGCGTCATCCCGAGCTCGCGCCCGGCCGCTGTGAAACTCGACAGCCGGCCGGCCGCCTCGAAGACGATCAGGCTGCCGGCGGAGGGCAGGAGGTGGCGCAGGCTTCGCATAAGCAGAGCTTATACAAGAGATCAGGATTTTCCAGCGTCACAGCCATATTTCGCCTCGCTAACTTGGCTGGAACGGACGCTTGGAGGTCTCATGAACGCACCCGCCGCCGAACTGACCGAACCGACCCATCGCCGGGGTGGCGGCCGCCTCGGGCGCAAGGCGCTTCGTGGCGCTCCGATCGCTTCGTTTCCCACGCTGGTTCGCCAGATTCCGGTCTATGAGATCGTTCCCGATGAGGCGGTGGAACTGATCCACGAGGAGTCGGTCAAGATCCTCGAAGAAGTGGGCTGCGAATTCCGCGACGACGGCGCCATCGAGCTTTGGAAGGCGGCTGGCGCCGATGTGAGGGAAACGCGCGTGCGTATCGACCGCGCACTGCTGATGGAGCTCGTCTCGAAAGTTCCATCGGAATTCACGCTCAACGCGCGCAATCCCGAACGCACGGTCCGCGTCGGCGGCAAGAACTCGATCTTCGTGCCGATGTACGGCGCGCCCTATATCCGTGACCTCGATAACAACAGGCGCTACGGCACGCTTGCCGACCTCAACAATTTCCACAAGCTCGCCTACATGGCGCCGGCGCTGCATTCCTCGAGCTCGGTCATCTGCGAGCCGATGGAAATCGCCGTGCCGAAGCGGCATCTGCACATCATCCATTCGGCGCTGAAACATTCCGACAAGCCGTTCATGGGCATCGTGACGTCGAAGGAGCGCGCCGAGGATACGATGGCGATGGCTGCGATCGTCTTCGGCGAGGAATTCGTGAGAGAGAACCCGGTGCTGGTGGCGATCACAAACTGCAATTCGCCGCTGGTCTGGGACGCCACCATGATCGATGCGATGCGGGTCTATGCGAGCCACAACCAGCCGCTGATCCTGGCGCCGTTCGCGCTCTGCGGCGCATCGACCTCGGCCTCCGCCGTCGGCGCGGTGGCGCAGGTCAATGCCGAGGCGCTCGCGGGCGTGGCCCTGACCCAGCTCATCCGCCCGGGCTCCCCGCAAATCTACGGCCAGTTCATGGTCACGGTCGACATGAAGACCGGCGCGCCGATGGGCGGTACGCCGGAGGCCGCGCAGATGATGTATCTGATGGGCGCGCTGGCGCGGAAATACAAACTGCCGTGGCGTACCTCCGGCTTCCATGTCGGCTCGAAGCTCAACGATGCCCAGGCCGGCTATGAGGCGAACATGCTGATGCATGCCGCCATTCTCTCCGGCGCCAATTATATCTGGCACTCAGCCGGATGGCTGGAGGCGGGTCTCACCTGCGGTTACTCGAAATTCGCCACCGACTGCGAACAGCTTGTCGGCTGGTACAAATATGCCGGGGGCCTGCCTTTCGACGATTTCAAGGAAGCGATGGCGGCGATCCGCGAGGTCGGGCCGCAGGGCCATTTCCTCGGCACGCAGCACACGCTCGAGCATTTCGAGAAGGCTTTCTTCATGCCGAGCATCATGGACTTCAACTCCTACGAACAGTGGAACGCCGAAGGGGCGAAGGACCATGACACGCGCGGCCGCGAGAAGGCGCGCAACATGCTCGCCGACTATGAGGAGCCGAAGCTCGACGAGGGCATCGCCGACGGTCTCAAGGATTTGATCGCGCGCCGCGAGGAGAAATTGCCCGACAGCGTTAGTTGAAAAACAACAGACAAAGACCTCACGGGAACAACAAGGGGAGAATGACATGACGGTTTTCAGAAGCAACGGCGATCGTGTGCCGCCCGCTATCGAAGCGATGGCGACGGAGGCGCGTGCGGGCCGCATCGACCGGCGCGAATTCCTGGCGCTGGCCAGCGCCTTTGGCGCATCGACGGCTTTGGCCTACGCCATGATCGGTCTCGCCGCGCCACGACAGGCCCTTGCCGAGGAGCCGAAGAAAGGTGGAACGCTGCACGTCTCGATGGCGGTCAAGGCGCAGAAGGATCCACGCACGTACGACTGGGTGGAGCTGGCCAACATATCGCGCAGCTGGCTGGAGCCGCTGGTGCGCTACACCAAGCAGTTCACCTTCGAGCCGGTGCTGCTCGAAAGCTGGGACATCAACGACGACGCCACCGAATACACGCTGCATGTGCGCAAGGGCGTCACCTGGAACAATGGCGACGCTTTCAATGCAGATGACGTGGTGCACAATGTGACGCGCTGGTGCGAGAAGGGCGTCGCCGGCAACTCCATGGCGGCGCGCGTCGGTGCGCTGATCGATGCCAAAACCGGCAAGGCCAGGGACGGCGCCATCACCAAGGTCGACGACAACACGGTCAAGCTGAAGCTCTCGGAGCCAGACATTTCGCTCATTCCAAACTTCACCGATTATCCGGCACTCGTCGTGCACCGCAATTTCGACGCCGATGGCGCCGATCCGATCAAGAAGCCGATCGGCACGGGACCGTTTGAGCTGGTGTCGTATGACGTCGGCCAGAAGGCTGTGGTCAAGCGCCGCGAGAACGGCAAATGGTGGGGTGGCGAAGCGCCGCTCGACGGCGTCGAATTCATCGACTACGGCACCGACTTCAACGCCACGGTCAACGCGTTCGATTCCGGTGAGATCGACCTCAACTTTGAGAGCCCCGCCGACTTCATCGACATTCTCGACAAGATGGGGCTGCAGAAATCGGAGGTCGCGACCGCGACCACGCTGGTTGCCCGCACCAACATCACCCACAAGCCTTATGACGACCAGCGCGTTCGCAATGCCTTGCAAATGGCCGTCGACAACAATGCCGTCTTGCAGCTCGGTTACAATGGGCGCGGCACCGTCGGTGAGAACCACCATGTCAGCCCGATCCATCCTGAATATTATCCGTTGCCCAAGAAGGAGCGCGATGCCGCCGGCGCCAAGAAGCTGATGGCGGACGCCGGCCAGGCCGACTTCGAGCACGAGCTGATCACCATCGAGGATGACTGGCAGAAGAACACTGGCGACGCGATCGCCGGCCAGTTGCGTGACGCCGGCATCAAGGTCAAGCGCACGGTGCTGCCGGGCTCGACCTTCTGGAACGACTGGACGAAATATCCCTATTCGATGACCATCTGGTACATGCGCCCCCTCGGCGTCCAGGTGCTGGCGCTGGGCTACCGCACCGGCGAGGCCTGGAATGAATCGGCCTATTCCAATCCCGATTTCGACGCCAAGCTCAAGCAGGCGCTGTCGCTGATCGACGTCGCCAAGCGCAAGGAGGTGATGAAGGATGTCGAGCAGATCCTGCAGGACTCCGGCGTCATCATCCAGCCGTTCTGGCAAAAGCTCTACAGCCACACCAACAAGAAGGTGAAGAACTACGGCGTTCACCAGACCTTCGAAATGGATCTCCAGAACGTCTGGCTGGACGCCTGACACCCGAAGTCCAGCCACACAGCGCCGGCGCCCGTGCGCCGGCGCAATGCCGCCGATGAGGGAGAGAATTCGCATGTCCGGCCGGGTCTTCAAGCGTCTGTTCGAACCGGCCACCTTGCGCGGCAAAACATTGCGCAACAGGATCGTGTTTGGAGCCCATACCGCCAATATGGCCGAGGACGGCCTGCCGACCGAACGCCATGTCGGCTACTACGCCGAACGCGCGATAGGCGGCGCGGCCATGGTCGTGGTCGAGCCGATGCCGGTGCATCAGGCCGCGGTACTGACGCGCGGCAACTTTCGGCCTTCCGACGACAGCGTCATCCCGCATTTTCGCAAGGTGACCGAGGCCATCCGCGGCAACGGCGCCGTCGCCATCCAGCAGCTCTACCATGTCGGCCAGCACGCCGACGCCGACAATTCGTTCCATGCCGGTTGGTCACCTTCCGGCCTGCCGAGCTACCACGACTCCGACGGTTCGCATCGGATGTCCGAGCGCCAGATCGAAGAAACGATCGAGGGCTTTGTCCAGGCGGCGCGCCGCTGCCGTGAGGCAGGCTTCGACGGCGTCGAGGTCTGGGCGGCCTACCATTCGATGCTGGACCAGTTCTGGACGCCCTGGTCGAACCGCCGGGACGACCGATGGGGCGGCAGCCTTGAAAACCGCACCCGGATGAGCCGCGAGGTGATGACCCGGATTCGCCGGGAATGCGGCGACGATTTCATCGTCGGTCTTGCGATCAACGACGAGCCGGAAGTCGAAGTGGCGCTCAAGCGCGAAGCACTGGCCGAGATAGTCGACCTCCACGACCGCGATGCCTTGATGGACTATGTCACCTGCGGAACGGGTTCCTACTTCGATTTCTACAAGATCATCCCGACCTTTGTTTATCCCGAGAAGCTCGGTGCCGACCTGGCGGCCGTCCTCAAATCCACCGTGCGTCACGCGTTGATCACTGCCGAAAGCCATATCCGCACCCCCGAGAACGCCGAGAGCGTGCTGAGCGAAGGCCGCGCCGATCTCGTTTCCATCGTGCGCGGCCAGATCGCCGATCCGCATTTGGCGGCAAAGGCTGCCGACGGGCGGCCGCAGGACATTCGCGGCTGTCTGTCCTGCAACCAGATGTGCTGGGGCCGGCGCAGCCGCGACTACTGGATCAGCTGCGTCATCAATCCCTCCGCGGGGCGGGAATGGGAGTGGGGCGGCGATCGCTTTGCTCCGGCCGCCCAGCCGAAACGCGTGCTGGTCGTCGGCGGCGGCCCAGCCGGCCTCGAAGCGGCGCGCGCCGCGGCCGAGCATGGACACCGCGTCACGCTGGCCGAGGCTTCCGACCGGCTCGGCGGGCAGTTCCGTCTCGCCGGCTTGCAGCCGCGCCGCGCCCAGATCCTGGATCTGATCGACTGGTACCAGCGTCAGCTCGGCCAGCTTCAGGTCGACATCCGCTACGGGCAGTATGTCGAAGCCGACGATGTCGAGCGCGAGGGCGTCGATCACGTCATCGTCGCGACCGGCTCGATGCCGCCAGACGGCGCTTTCCAACGGGCCTTGCCGCAGTGGGAAACGATTCCAGGCGGCGGCCCGGTTTTCTCCGCCGAAGCGGTGATGGCAAGGGAAGCGCGGCCGGGCAAACGTGTGCTTGTGCTGGACGACGGCGGCAATTGGAAAGGCTGCGGCACCGCCTGGAAACTCGCCGAGGACGGGCACAATGTGACGCTTGTGACCCCGGACGCCCTGGTTGGCAAAGAGTTGCAGCGAATGGCCGTCGACGCGCCGCTGCGTCGGGCGCTTGCCAAGCTCAACGTGCGGTTCGTCACCGAGAGCGCCGTTGTTGAATGGGATGGCAAGGCGGCCCGGGTCGCTTCCCTGCTCGACGGAACCGAGCAGGTGATCGAAGCCGATGCGCTGGTCTTCGCCACGACGAATATGGCGGCCGACATGCTGTCCGTCGAACTCGAAAGGCGCGGCATCGCACACACTTCGATCGGTGATTGCACCGCTTCCAGACAGGCGGCTTTCGCCATCCACGACGGACGCAAGGCAGCCCTTGGTCTTTGATTGCGAGGCCTTTCCCGGGCGTCCCGTCGAGACGTCACGCATTAGCCGTGACGCGCTCGCGGGCTTCATGAACCGCAAAAAAGCCGATATGCAGGATGCGTGGTACTGGTTGCCTCAAGCCATGAAAAAGCCGGAGATTCTGCATGCGACTGACAGTGCTCCTTGCCGCCCTTTCGATAGCTTTGCCCGCGGCGGCCTGGGCCGGCCCGGCGTCCGATGCCGTGAAGTTTTTCTACGTTCCGCAGGTCAAGTTCGAGGCCGACGCGCAATACCGCGATCGCTTCACCGAGCCGGTGACGAAACTGTTCGACCTCAACGACCAGGCAACCAAGAAGAACCCGGACCAGGTCGCCTGTATCGACTTCGATCCTGGCCTCGACGCGCAGGATTTCGACCAGAAGACCATTTCCAAGACCTTGAAACTGTCCGAGACGGTGGATGGCGACACGGCGCAGGTGGTGGCGAATTTCAGTCTGTTTCCGGAAGGCGACGATGCGCAGCGCGAAATGCACTGGTCGCTGAAGAAGGTCGAGGGCAAGTGGAAGATATCGGACATCGCCTCGAAGACCAGCGACTGGACACTGAGCAAGCTCGAATGCGTGGCCGGCCAGGATCCGGAGTAAGGCGATGGCCGGTCGCGCGTTCCTGCTCTTGTCGGCCATCTGCCTGCTGGCCGCGGGCTTGAACGGCGCGGCCGCCCAGGGGCTGTTGGGTCCACCGCCGGCGAATGCTCCGGCCGAGGCAGCACCTGCCGAGAGCGGGCCGCCGCCGGCAACGGCACCCGGCGGCGCCGCCGAACCGGCAACGCCACCTGTCGCATGGCCGCCGAGCGAACCAGCCGCCCCCATTCAGCCGGGATCGCCGACGGCGGTCGTGCGGCCGTTTTACGATCAGGTCAACCTGGAGATCGATCCGTCGCAACGCAGCCATTTTGTCGATCCGGCAAAAACCGTGCTCGACAAGAGCGATGCCTTGCGCAAGTCCGGGCAAGGCGAATGCCTGGACCCCAACATGGCGCTCGACAATGCGGACTACGACAAGGCCGAGATCGACAAGAGCCTGAAGACGCTTGAGGCGATCAATGGCGACCAGGCCAAGGTCATCGTCGCCTTCGTCGTCGCCGGCAACCCGCATCGCCTCGAATGGAAGTTCAAGAAGGTTGGCGGCGAGTGGAAGATATCGGACCTGTTGTCGGTGACCGGCGAATGGGCGCTCAGCCAGTACCAGTGCGAATGATCGTCGAGTTATCCCCGCCCGCGATAGGGAGCCACGCCGGTGTCCGGCAGCCAGGCGCCTTCGGGCGGCGCGCCGGTCTGCCAGAAGACATCGATCGGAATGCCGCCGCGCGGATACCAATAGCCGCCGATACGCAACCAGAGCGGCTTGGTCGCGGCGACAATGCGACGGCCGATCATCACCGTGCAGTCTTCATGGAAAGCGCCATGGTTGCGAAACGAGGTCATGAACAGTTTGAGCGACTTCGATTCCACCAAGGCCGCATCGGGTGCGTAGTCGATGACGATATGGGCGAAATCCGGCTGTCCGGTCACCGGACAGAGCGAGGTGAATTCCGGGACGGTGAAACGCACGATCGCCGGCGGTCCGTCACCGCGCTGAAACGGCACGGTTTCCAGGATCGCGACTTCGGGGCTCTGTGGCGTCTCGACGTGTGTGCCGAGCTGGGTAAGGTTTTTGGTATCGATCATGAGCGGTTTCCTTGGATTTGCCGCTCATTAGCACAAATTAAAACGGCAGGAAGACGATGACCAGCAACGACCCGCTTCTCCAACCCTACCAGCTCAAGCATCTGACGCTGAAGAACCGGGTCATGTCGACCAGCCACGAGCCGGCCTATTCGGAGGACGGCATGCCGAAGGAACGCTATCGGCTCTACCATGCAGAAAAGGCCAGGGGCGGTATGGCGCTGACCATGACCGCCGGCTCGGCCATCGTATCGCGCGACAGCCCGGCCGCTTTCGGCAATCTCCATGTCTATGACGACCGCATCGTGCCGTGGCTGGCTGAACTGGCGGATTCCTGCCACGAACACGACTGCAAGGTGATGATCCAGATCACCCATCTCGGCCGCCGCACCGGCTGGAACAAGGCTGACTGGCTGCCGGTGCTTTCAGCCTCGCCGGTGCGCGAGCCGGCGCACCGTGCCTTCCCCAAGACCATCGAGGAGTGGGACATCGAACGCATCGTCGCCGACTATGCTTCGGCCGCGCAGCGCTGCCAGGCGGCCGGGCTGGATGGCATCGAGTTCGAATCCTACGGCCATCTGATGGACGGCTTCTGGTCGCCCGCCACCAATCATCGCGACGACGAGTATGGCGGTTCGCTCGACAACCGGCTGCGTTTCACCAACATGGTGCTCGATGCGGTGCGGTCGGCGGTTGGCGAGAAATTCGTCGTCGGCATCCGCATGGTCGCCGACGAGGATTTCGACAAAGGCCTGTCGAAGGAGGAAGGCGTCGAGATCGCCAGGCGGCTCGCGTCGTCCGGCAAGGTCGATTTCCTCAACATCATCCGTGGTTCCATCGAAAGCGACGCGGCACTGACCAAGGTCATCCCGGTGGCCGGGATGCGCTCTTCGCCGCATCTCGATTTCGCCGGCGAGGTGAGGGCGGCAACAAAATTCCCGACCTTCCACGCGGCGCGCATTTCCGACGTCGCCACCGCGCGCCATGCGATCGCCACCGGCAAGCTCGACATGGTCGGCATGACGCGTGCCCACATCGCCGATCCGCACATCATCAAGAAGGTGATGGAGGGCCGCGAGCACGAGATCCGCCCCTGCGTCGGCGCCACCTATTGTCTCGACCGCATCTATGAAGGCGGCGAGGCGCTGTGCGTCCACAACGCGGCGACCGGCCGCGAGGCCGATATTCCGCATATCATCGTCAAGGCCGAAGGGCCCAAGCGGAAGGTCGTCATCGTTGGCGCCGGGGCCGGCGGACTGGAGGCTGCGCGGGTCGCGGCCGAGCGCGGCCATCAGGTGACGGTGCTGGAGGCGTCTAGCCAGGCCGGTGGCCAGGTCCGTCTGGCGACCCAGAACCCGCGCCGCAAGGAATTGATCGGCATCATCGACTGGCGCCTGGCCGAACTCGATCGGCTCGGTGTCGAGATACGATACGACACCTGGGCGGAGCAGGAGGATGTTCTGGCCCTGGTGCCCGACGTGGTGGTCGTCGCAACCGGCGGCCTGCCGCGGAACCCGCCGCTGGTGTCCGGCGACAACCTCGTCACGTCGAGCTGGGACATCATGGCCGGCAGCGTCAAGCCGGCCGAGAATGTCCTGCTCTATGACGACAATGGCGGCCATCAGGGCATGGGGGCGGCCGAGTTGATCGCCAACAGCGGCTCGAGACTGGAACTGGTTTCGCCAGAGCGGTTCTTCGCTCCCGAAATGGGCGGCATGAACCACGTGCCCTATGTCAGGGCCTTCCATGAGAAGGGCGTGACCGTCACCATCAACACGCGCCTGCGCTCGGTGCGACGCGAGGGCAATCAACTGGTCGCTGAACTCGCTTCGGATTTTGCCGATGGCTGGCGCGGCGAACGACGTGTCGACCAGGTGGTGGTCGAGCACGGCACGGCGCCGCTCGACGATCTTTATCTCTCGCTGAAACCCTTGTCGAAGAACGGTGGCGCGGTCGACTACGAACGTCTGGTCAAAGGGGGCGACATTTTCCCGGCGCGCAATCCCCAAGGATCTTTTGTGCTGTTGCGGATCGGCGATGCTGTCGCCTCGCGCAACATTCATGCCGCCATCTATGACGGGATAAGGTTCGGCCTGCGAATCTGAACCCATCAAGAAAATGGTGGCGCGCGGTCGGACCTGCCTACGAGAGCCCTTGTATGCCGGCCTGGCCGCGCGCCCGCACGTTTGGCTTGTCGCCTGACAACGTGCGATCTTGTGGGTTGGTGCTCAAACCATCCTGGCGACCGCCATGCACAGCACGGTGATCGCCAGCAGCCTTGCGGCAATGCGTTCGCCCATGGCCATTCTGGCGCGCAGTTGGGTTTCGATATCCGCACTGGCGCCGGCAAGCCGCCGGCTGGGCGCCCTGACCATGGCGCCGAGCACGCCGGCGGCGGCGGATGCGGTCAGGATGCCGAGCGCCAGCACCATTTCCATCGAGCCGAAATAGGCGCCGTGAAATAAATACCACAGCAGCGCTCCGGTCAGGAAAACCATGCCGGCCGCGCCCAATTGCGGCCGGATGAAGCGTTCCGCCTTGATCTCGGGATCGCGGGCAAGCGTGACGGTGGTGCCGGCCCAGAACACTCCGGCCACGACGTGAAGGCCGATCACGACGATGTAGACATACTGCATGCCGGCTATCCTTCTCTCGCTCGTCATATGCAATAGTTAGATATCTAATCATTAGATGTCAATGTACAAAGCGAAGCTTGTTCCATCCTGCGAAAACACCGTCTAGTGTCCGGCGATGACGCCTTTTGAACGCCCGCCGGTCGGCATGAATCTCGGCCGCACCGCAAAGCTTGTCGCTCAGGCTTTCGACGCCGCCTTGGTCGAGGCAGGCGGCACATTGCCGGTCTGGCTCACGCTGCTTTCGGTTAAGTCGAGCGAGCTTGCCAATCAACGCGAACTTGCCGGCATGATCGGCATCCAGGGTGCGACGCTGACCCATCATCTCAATGCGATGGAGGCGCAGGGCCTGCTGACGCGGCGGCGCGATCCCGTCAACCGCCGGGTTCATCTGGTCGAGTTGACGGAGGCTGGAGAAGCGCTGTTCGAGAGATTGCGGCAAGCGGCACTTGTCTTCGACAAGCGGCTGCGCACAGGACTGCCTGACGAGCGTCTGGCGGAGTTTGCGCAGGTGCTGGCCGTATTGCGGGAGAATGTGGAGAGCTAGGAGTGCCGGCCTGATGGCTCAGTCGTCATAGCTTGGGATTTTTCCAAAGGCGTAATGGCGCAGCTTCAGCGCGGTGATCAGGTTGGTCAGTTGCGTCTTGCCGTCGAAGCCGTCCTGGAACATCTCGTCATGCATCAAAAGGATCAGCTTGCCGGGTTTGGCGAAATGGCCATAGCCGAACAGATGATCGATCTCGCTGACCAGATGGTCGACGCTCTGCACCGGCTCGCCGCTGTCCTTGTGCACCCATTCGTGATCCCAGCCGTAGAGATAGAAGCCGGAAGCCGCGACGAACTCATAGTCGGGATCCTCACGCCCTGCCTGCGCCTGCCCAAGCGAATTGTCGTTCTTTGACATCGACGGCAGCCGGAACACATCGCGCCCCGGCAGGCGCGCATGCACTTCCGGCTTCAGGCCCAGTACGGTGTTGGCCCTGAGCATGTCGGCCACCACGCCTTCGGTATCGCCATAGAAATGCCGGTAGTGATTGTAGGCGTGACTGTAGCTGTGGTTGCCGATCGTCACCAACGGCATCGCCTTGGCGCGCCGCACCAGGTTTCCGTTGGAAGCACTGGCCTGCGCATGCATGCCGACCATGAACAGCGTTGCGGGTACCTGCTCCGCCTCCAGCACGTCGAGGATATTGCTTGTGCCGTTCAGCGGTCCGTCGTCGAAGGTGAGATAGATGGTGCGATCCGCCCCGTAGGCTGGCAGCGCGGACATCAAAATGGCCGCCAGGGCAAACCAAAAGAATGTCATGGGCCGCACCCCCTGCGATCGGCACAGGCCGCCATTTCCCCGGCTGCTTGTCAAGGATGGTCCGGTTTACGCGAGGCTGCCCTGCAGGACTGTCAGCCTGGCCTTCTTCGGCATACGGGCCGTCAGCCATTCGAGCGCCTTGTCATGCGGCATCGGGAAGGCGATGGAATAGCCTTGCACCTGGTCGCAGCCGATCGCCATCAGCGAGTCGAGCTCCGCCTCGGTTTCGGCGCCCTCGGCGACGATGGAAATGCCCAGCCCCCGGGCAAGCTCCGTGATGGCGCGCACGATCTTGGAGTTGTCGCCATTCTCATGGATGTTCTGGACGAAGCGGCGGTCGATCTTGAGCCGGTCGATCTCGTTCGGGTTGACGTGGCTCAGCGAAGCATAGCCGGTGCCGAAGTCGTCAAGCTCCAGATGGACGCCGGCGGCCCTGATCTGACGCAGCTTCGCCGCGATCCCTGTCTTCTCGTCGTCGAGAATGACGGATTCGACGATTTCGAGCGACAGTTTCTGCGGCGGCAGCCCCGCTTTCTCCAGCGTCCCGAACAGAAACACATCGAAATCGTGCTCGCGCAACTCGGTGCCCGAGACATTGACGGCAAGCCGTCCGAAAGCAATCCCGGCACGGTTCCATTCGGCGGCCTCGTTGATCGCCTTGCTGATCACGATGCGGCCGATCTCAGGCATGAACCCGCATTTCTCGGCAACCGGGATGAATTCACCCGGCGAGATCATGCCGCGTTCGGGATGGTTCCAGCGCACCAGCGCCTCGATGCCGCTGATGGTGCCGTTGGTCAGCGAAACCTGCGGCTGGAAATAGACCTGGAACGCCTTTTCGGAAATGGCGACCTTGATGTCGTGTTCGAGCTGCTTGCGGTAGTCGAGTTCCCTGCGCAATTCCTCCGAGAAGAACGAGAAGTTGCCGCCGCCCATCTTCTTGGCCGAGTAAAGCGCCAGATCGGCATGAACCAGCAGGTCCTGGGCATTGTCGGCGTCGATCGGATAGACCGCGATACCGCCGCTGGCGCCCGGAAGAATGGTGGTGCCCTGAAACACGATCGGCTCGTTGATATGCGCCAGGATACGCCGGGCCAGCATGTTGATGTCCTCGGTGCTGCCGGCTCCGTTGAGGATCATCACGAATTCGTCGCCACCGAGCCGCGCGCAGAGATCCGACGCCCGGCAGGAATCGCGCATGCGCTGCGCCGTCACCACCAGCACATAGTCACCGGCGGCGTGGCCGAGCGTATCGTTGATCTGCTTGAACCGGTCGAGGTCGAGCTGCACGACGGCCAGCCGCTCGCGTCGCCGGTGCGCGCCCTTGATCAGCGTCTCGAAATGGTCGGTCAGGAAGGTGCGGTTGTGCAGGCCGGTCAGCCCGTCATGAACTGCGATGAAGGCCATCGAATTGCGCGCCTCGACCAGTTCACGGGTCTTGCGCAGGATCGCGTTGGACATCGGCCTGAAGATGAACAGCGCCACCAGCAGGATCACGCCGAGGGTGGCGTAGAACAGCGTGCGGTGGAGGGTAAGCAGCTTTTCGGAGCGCTCGTCGGCATCGGCGCTGATGCGCTGGCCGAGCGCGGCATAGCCGGACAGTGTGGCATTGGCGACCGAGGCATCGAGGTTGACGCGTTCGGCGCCGCCCTTGTAGCCGCCATTGTCGCCAAGGTTGAGCTGCGATTCCAGCGCCGAGATCAGACGGTCGCCATTGGCGATCAGGCCGACCGAGAAATAGTCGAGATGGAAGGGTTTGGCGAAAAGCACGCTCTCGATCGACTTCGCATCGCGCTTGGCTGGCGATTCCGGATCCGCGCCTGTCTGCTTGAGCAGCAGATCGTAGTTCGTCTCGAACTCCGCCGTAGCCTGCTTCAGCGCGCTGACCAGCGCCGGCTGCTTGTCGCGCGAGGCGACGCCCGTCGCGCTGGCAAGGAAGACGATGCGCTGCGACAACGTCTTTTGCGTGCCGACGATGTCGAGCAAGGTGTGGTTGTGCTGCTGCGTGGCCATCGTCTGCTGCAGCAGGACGAAGGAGGCCGCCACCATGGCGGCAATGATCAGCAGCGCCAGCCAGTAGCCAGCCTTGATCAGCAGTATGAGCTTGCCTGAAACGGTTTGCACCGGCTGCTGAGACATGTTCGGGGGCGGCCCTCTAGCCAACGGATTTCTGTATGAGCACCATTGAACTGCAAACGTTAACAGGACCGGAAGTCGACGGCTGGCCGGCAAGGGGGAGGAGCGGAAAGATCGCGAAATGGTTATCGGGTTCTTTCGTGGCCGGCCCGCATTTGAGCATTCGTCAATCCATGCGTGCCGGGCGATCACTTGGGCAATGTCCATTGCGCCCAGCTGATGCTGCCCGGCCACCCCTTGCGGTCGCTTTTGCGATGGATTTTTTGCGCGGGCGGGACGACAGTCTGCCCACGTCAAACGAGGCCTGATCATGACCGCAGCATTTCTCTCCCACATCGACAGCGAGCTTGCAGGGCTGAAATCCGCCGGCCTTTACAAGTCCGAGCGGGTGATTTCCTCGACGCAGTCGGCCGAAATCGAGGTCGGCGGCGAGAAGGTGCTGAATTTCTGCGCCAACAACTATCTCGGCCTCGCCGACAGCGCGGACCTACGCGCGGCGGCCACGCAGGCGCTCGACCGCTACGGCTACGGCATGGCCTCGGTGCGCTTCATCTGCGGCACGCAGGAGGAGCACAAGCAGCTCGAGGCGACGATTTCATCCTTCCTCGGCATGGACGACACCATCCTTTACGGCTCCTGCTTCGACGCCAATGGCGGCCTGTTCGAAACGCTGCTGGGCGAGGAGGACGCGATCATTTCCGACGCGCTCAACCACGCCTCGATCATCGATGGTGTCCGGCTGTCGAAGGCCAAACGCTTCCGCTACGCCAACAACGACATGGCCGATCTGGAAGCGCGGTTGAAGGAAGCCAGGGATTGCCGCTTCCGGCTGATCGCCACCGACGGCGTGTTTTCCATGGACGGCATCATCGCCAATTTGAAGGGCGTCTGCGATCTCGCCGAAAAGTACGATGCCATGGTCATGGTCGATGACAGCCATGCGGTCGGCTTCGTCGGCAAGAATGGCCGGGGCTCGGCGGAACATTGCGGCGTCGAGGGCAGGGTGGACATCATCACCGGCACGCTCGGCAAGGCGCTCGGCGGCGCCTCTGGAGGCTATACGTCCGGCAAGAAACAGGTGGTCGACTGGCTGCGCCAGCGCTCGCGGCCCTATCTCTTTTCCAACACGCTGATGCCGGCGATCGCCGGCGCCTCGATCAAGGTCTTCGACCTGATCCGCAATGGCGATGCCTTGCGCGAGCGCCTATATGCCAATGCGGCACGGTTCAGGTCCGAGATGGGCAAGCTCGGCTTCACGCTGGCAGGCGCGGATCATCCGATCATCCCGGTGATGCTGGGCGATGCGACGCTGGCGCAGGAGATGGCGGCGCGCATGCTGAAGCGCGGCATCTATGTCATCGGATTCTCGTTCCCGGTGGTGCCGAAGGGCCAGGCGCGCATCCGCACGCAGATGTCGGCGGCGCATTCCACTGTCGACATTGACCGCGCGGTGGAGGCCTTCGGCGCGGTCGGCAGGGAATTGGGCGTGATTTCCTGAGCGTCGAAAAGCTGCTCCGGATCAAGAGATTCAAGGGACAAAAGAATGTCGAACATGATGAAGGCGCTGGTGAAGGCCAAGGCCGAGCCAGGCATCTGGATGGAAGAGGTGCCGGTGCCGGAGATCGGCCCCAACGATGTGCTGATCAAGGTCAAAAAGACCGCGATCTGCGGCACAGACGTGCATATCTACAATTGGGACCAGTGGGCGCAGAAGACGGTGCCGGTACCGATGGTGACCGGCCATGAATTCGTCGGCACCGTCGCCGATTTCGGCGCCGCGGTCACCGAATACAAGGTCGGCCAGCGCGTCTCTGGCGAAGGCCACATCGTCTGCGGCCATTGCCGCAACTGCCGTGCCGGGCGAGGGCATCTGTGCCGCAACACGCTCGGCGTCGGCGTCAACCGTCCCGGTGCCTTCGGCGAATACCTGGCCATTCCCCAGCACAATGTCGTGCCGATCCCCGACGACGTGCCGGACGAGATCGCGGCGATCTTCGATCCCCTTGGCAATGCCGTCCACACCGCATTGTCGTTCGATCTGGTCGGCGAGGATGTGCTGGTCACCGGCGCCGGGCCGATCGGCATCATGGGGGCCCTGGTGGCGCAATGCGTCGGTGCGCGAAAGGTGGTCATCACCGACATCAACCCGGTGCGGCTGGCGCTGGCCAAAAAGCTCGGCGTCCAGCACGTCGTCGATGCCTCGCAGGAAAAGCTGAGCGATGTCATGCCGGCGCTTGGCATGACCGAGGGGTTCGACGTCGGCCTCGAAATGTCGGGCGCCGCGCCTGCCTTCCGCGACATGATCGACACCATGAACAATGGCGGCAAGATCGCCATTTTGGGCATAGCCCCGACCGGCTTCGAGATCGACTGGAACAAGGTCATCTTCAAGATGCTGCATCTGAAGGGCATCTATGGCCGCGAAATGTTCGAGACCTGGTACAAGATGATCGCCCTGGTGCAGGGGCCGCTGGATGTGAGCGGGCTGATCACGCATCGGATTGGCATCGACGATTATCAGGCCGGGTTCGACGCGATGCGCAGCGGCAGTTCGGGCAAGGTAGTGATGGATTGGTGAGGGCGGCATAGCGCCGTCCGCTAAAACGTCTGTACGCTGTCCCGCCGGCCTTCAGCTCTTTTCTTCCAATGCCCTCTCCAGAGCCGCCACCCCGCTGACAATCGCAACCCGCTCTTCCGCGCCCAGCCTCGCCAGCAACTCTCTCTCAAACGCCTTTGCCAGCGGCACCATCTCGCGATAGGCGGCAAGCCCCGCTTTGGTCAGCGTCAAATGCTCGACGCGGCGGTCGTTCTCGTCAGGCGTCCGCAGCAGCCAGCGCCGCCGTTCCAACTCGGACACGGCCCGGGACACCTTGGTCTTGTGCATGGCCGATTGCTCGCCGAGCGCCGTCGCGGTCATCGTGCCGCGCTGTCCAAGCCCGGAAAGCGTGCGCCATTCCGGCCGTGTCAGGCCGTAATGGTCCTTGTAGACTTTCGAGAATTCGCGGCTGACCGCGTCGGCCAGCCGGTAGAGCCGGTAGGGCAGGAAGCTTTCAAGTTCGAGGATGTCCATTGTCCGCATCCGGGAAAAACGGAAGATTGATAGTTACATTCTCGATGGTTACAAATGAAACCAATCTGGTCAATCCGGGAGGACGCGATGGCCTTTTCCTATATGCCGGGCTTCGGCAATGATTTTGAGACCGAGACATTGCCGGGTTCCTTGCCGCAGGGGCGCAACTCGCCGCAGCGGCCGGCCTACGGCCTCTATGCCGAGCAGCTTTCCGGTTCGCCCTTCACCGCGCCGCGTGGCACCAACGAGCGATCCTGGCTCTACCGCATCCGGCCGAGCGTAAAACACACTGGCCGCTTCAAGGCCGCGAACTATCCCTTGTGGAAAACCGCGCCGAATGTCGGCGACCACGAACTGGCGCTGGGCCAATACCGCTGGAACCCGGTGCCGATGCCGAAAGAGCCGACCGATTTTATCGCCGGCATGCGCACGATCACCACGGCCGGCGACGTGCTCGGGCAGAGCGGCATGGCTGCCCATGTCTATGTCGCCAACCGCTCCATGGTCGACGACCATTTTTTCAATGCCGACGGTGAACTGCTTGTTGTGCCGCAGGTGGGCAGCTTGCGCCTTGTCACCGAGATGGGGGTCATCGAGCTTCGTCCCGGCGAGATCGCCGTGCTGCCGCGCGGCCTCGTCTTCAAGGTCGAACTGGTCGACACCGAAGTGCGCGGCTATGTCTGCGAGAACTACGGCGCCAAGCTGACCTTGCCTGATCGCGGCCCCATCGGTGCCAATTGCCTGGCCAATCCGCGCGACTTCAAGACGCCCTGCGCCTGGTTCGAGGAGAAGGAAACGCCGTGCCGGCTGATCGTCAAATGGTGCGGCAATTTCCACGTCACCGAGATCGGCCATTCGCCACTCGACGTCGTCGCCTGGCACGGCAACTACGCCCCTTACAAATATGATCTGGCGACGTTTTCTCCGGTCGGCGCACTGCTGTTCGACCACCCCGATCCATCGATCTTCACGGTTCTCACCGCGCCGAGCGGCGAGGAAGGCACCGCCAACATCGACTTCGTCATCTTCCCGCCGCGCTGGCTGGTGGCCGAGGATACGTTCCGGCCGCCCTGGTACCACCGCAACATCATGAGCGAATTCATGGGACTGATCCACGGCCAGTACGATGCCAAGGAGGAAGGTTTCGTTCCCGGTGGCATCAGCCTGCACAATCTGATGCTGGCGCACGGCCCGGATGCGCCTGGCTTCGAAAAAGCCTCGCGCGCGGAGCTGAAACCGGTCAAGCTCGACAATACCATGGCCTTCATGTTCGAGACCCGCTATCCGCAGATGCTGACCCGCTACGGCGCGGAACTGGAAACCCGGCAGGACAATTACATCGACTGCTGGGCCGACCTGAAGAAGCGCTTCAACGGCACGCCGGAGGGCGACTGGTCTTGAGTGGCAAGCCAATGCCGGATCGGCTGGTGCTGCTGGGCTCGAAAGGCGGCCCCGCGCTGCGGCCGGGCGGGCCGTGGCCGAGTTCGTCGCTGCTCGAGATCGGCGGACGAACCATCGTCGTCGATTGCGGGCTTGGCGTAACGCGCGGTCTGGTCGATGCCGGTGTCAACCTGAAGGCGCTCGATCTGATCTTCATCACCCACCTGCATTCCGACCATGTGCTGGAACTCGGACCGCTGATCCACACCGCCTGGACTGCGGGTCTGGCGACGCCAGTCAGCGTGTTCGGTCCGCCCGGCACCGGCCATTACTGGCGGCGCTTTTGCCAGGCGATGGAATTCGACATCGAGATCCGCATCATCGATGAGGGCCGGCCCGATATTCGCGATCTGGTTTCTGTCGAAGAATTCGGCGAAGGCCGTGTGGTCGGGCAGCGCGGCCTGAAGGTGGCGGCGCTGCGCGTCGACCATCCGCCGGTCACCGATTGCTTTGCCCTGCGCTTCGAGCATGGCGCAAAAAGCGTGGTGTTCTCGGCCGATACAGCCTTCTTTCCGCCGCTGGCCGATTTCGCCGAAGGCGCTGATGTCCTCGTCCATGAAGCCATGCTGGAAGAAGGCATCGAGCGGCTGGTTGCCAGGACCGGCAATGGCGCGCGGCTCAAGGAGCATCTGCTTGCAAGCCACAGCTTTGCCGAGGAGGCTGGGCGCATCGCCAACACAGCCGGCGTGAAGCGGCTGGTGCTCAATCACCTCATTCCGGCCGACGACTCCCAGATTGGCGAGACAGAGTGGACTGCCGCCGTCAGGAAAACATGGGCCGGCGACTTGACGATCGCGCGCGACGGCCTTGTTGTGGAGTTAAGCAGCGGGAAAGCTGCAAAAGGAGAGGGAACAGCATGAAGCTTGCCACACTGAAGGACGGGACGCGCGACGGAAAACTCGTCGTCGTTTCGCGCGACCTAACCCAGTACACCGACGCCTCGTTCCTGGCGCGCACGCTGCAGGCGGCACTCGACGACTGGCGCAGGATCTCGCCGCATCTGGCGACAATCGCCGAATCGCTGGAGAACAATGCGATGCCGGCAGCTCGCTTCCACGAGCACGACGCGCATTCGCCGCTGCCGCGCGCCTATCAATGGGCTGACGGATCCGCCTATGTGAACCATGTCGAACTGGTGCGCAAAGCGCGCGGCGTCGAGATGCCGGCAAGCTTCTGGACCGACCCGCTGATCTACCAGGGCGGCTCGGACTCCTTCGTGGCACCACGCGATCCGATCCAGACAGTCGACGAGGCCTTCGGCATCGATATGGAAGCCGAGGTCGCGGTCATCGTTGACGATGTGCCGATGGGCGCCAGCCTCGATGAGGCGCGCGCCGCCATCCGGCTGGTCATGCTGGTCAACGATGTCACGTTGCGCGCACTCACCGGGCCGGAACTGGCCAAGGGGTTCGGCTTCTTTCAGTCGAAACCGTCCTCGGCCTTTTCGCCCGTGGCGGTGACGCCGGACGAACTGGGCGATGCCTGGGACGGCGGCAAGGTCAGCCTGCCGCTGCTCGCCGACATCAACGGCAAGCCGTTCGGCCGCGCCAATGCCGGCGTCGACATGACCTTCGATTTCCCGGCCCTGATCGCTCACGCCGCCCGGACAAGGCCGCTGGTCTCAGGCACCATCATCGGCTCGGGGACGGTCTCCAACAAGCTCGACGGCGGCCCGGGCAAGCCGGTCGCGGCGGGCGGCGCCGGCTATTCCTGCATCGCCGAACTGCGCATGATCGAGACGATCGAGTCAGGTGAACCAAAGACGCCGTTCCTGCGCTTCGGCGACACGGTGCGCGTCGAGATGAAGGACAAGGCAGGTCATTCGATCTTCGGTGCCATCGAGCAGACGGTTGAGAAATACGAGGGATAGGCTAGGACAGATTTTCAGCGATGAATCTTCTGGATCATTTGCGCCGCATGGCTGGGAATAATCTCTGGTCGAACGACCGGCTCTACCGTGCCGTGCTTGCGCTCAAGCCCGGCGAGTTCGAAGCCGAGCGCACCAGCTTTTTCCCATCGATCAAGGCAACGCTCAACCACGTCCTTGCCGTCGATTATCTCTATCTCGATTTTCTCGAAGAAGGCGGTGTCGGCGCCGCCGCCCATGATGATTTCGTGCCTTTCGAGGAAAGTGAGCCGCTCTTTGCCGCACAGCTAGTGGCCGACCGACGGCTGATCGCCTTCTGCGATGGCCTGTCGGAGGTCGATCTCGATCGCCGCGTCATCACCGACCGGCGCGAGGACGGCATGATCCCGGAAAAGATCGGCGATATCCTGGCGCACGTCTTCCTGCACGACATCCACCATCGCGGCCAGGTCCACGCCATGCTGTCGGGCACGTCAGTCGCGCCGCCGCAACTGGATGAGTTTTTGCTCGACTATGATTTGAAGCTGAGGAAGGAAGAGGTCGAGCGGCTGGGGTTGGGTCGTCAGACCAGCGCCACGTCGTAAGTCGAAAATTCGGGACCGAGTTCGTCAAAATCGTCCGCTATCCGGATCTGGCCCTTTAAGGCTCCGAGCAGGCCTTTGCTTCCGCCTGGCCGAGCGGGAGCGTTCAAGGTTGCAACAACCTCGCCGTGACGCGTCAGATTGATTTCTTCGCCAGCTTGGGCACGCTTTACCAACTCCGACAGCTGAGCCTTCGCCTTAGCCATTGGAATGTTCATGGACGACCTCCTGTGACCAGAATTTAGGTCATAAGAAGTTGTCCTGCAAGTAAGCTAAGCCGCCTTGCCGTCCACCTTGATCACGCCACGCTTGATCTGGTCCTGCTCGATCGATTCGAACAGAGCGCGGAAATTGCCCTCGCCAAAGCCTTCGTCGCCCTTGCGCTGGATGAACTCGAAGAAGATCGGCCCGATCACGGTCTTCGAAAAGATCTGCAGCAGGATCTTGGTCATGCCGCCATCGACCACGCCTTCGCCGTCGATCAGGATACCATGCTTCTTCATCCGCTCGATCGGCTCGTCATGGCCGTTCACGCGGTCATACGACATGTCGTAATAGGTCTCCGGCGGGCCGGGCATGAACTTCAGCCCGTTGTCGGCGAGCTTGTCGGTGGCCGCGTAGATCTCATCGGTACCGACCGCGATGTGCTGGATGCCTTCGCCATTGTACTTCTTCAGGTATTCGGCGATCTGGCTGGTCTCGTCCTTGGATTCGTTGAGCGGAATGCGGATCTTGCCGCAGGGCGAGGTGATGGCGCGGCTGACCAGACCGGTGATCTTGCCGTCGATGTCGAAGAAATGGATCTGCTTGAAGCCGAACAGATTGCGATAAAAATCCCACCATTTGTCCATCTGGCCGCGATAGACATTGTGAGTCAGGTGGTCGAGGAAATAGAAGCCGACGCCTTGCGGCCTGGGGTCGCGCGCGCCAAGCCACTCGAATTCTGCGTCATAGGCCGAGCCCTTCTTGCCGTAGCTGTCGATGAAATAAAGCAGCGAGCCGCCGATACCGACAATCGCTGGCACATTGAGCGCCTTGTCGTCGCCTTCATAGGGGATGGCTCCCTTCGAGACGGCGTGGTCGAAAGCGTGCTTGGCATCGACCACGCGCCAGGCCATCGAAGCGGCGCAAGGGCCGTGCTTGTCGGCGAACTTCATCGCGTGCGAACCGGGCTCGGCGTTGACAACATAGTTGATGTCGCCCTGGCGCCAGACGGTGATGTTCTTGCTGCGATGCCTGGCCACGGCCACATAGCCCATGCGGGTGAATAGCTCGGCCAGCTTCGTCGGTTCGGGATGCGCGAATTCGACGAACTCGAAACCATCGGTGCCGGCGGGGTTGTCCTTGCTGATCGTGGCGGGCGGGGCGTCGTGCGGGAAGGGACCCATGGTATTCCTCCGAAATGTCGTTTGGCCGAAAATGACCATTCGACGCATGATAACGCGGAGCCGGCGCATAGTGCTTGCATTCAAGCGCTTGAAATGATGATGTCATGCGTGAAACATGCATGAAGAGAGAAAAATCCGTGGATGAGGCGCGCATTGATCAATTTGACCGCAAGATAATGGCGCTCCTGCAAGGTGACGCGCGGCTCACCAACAACGATCTGTCAGAGCGGGTGAACCTGTCGGCATCGCAATGCTCGCGCCGCCGCCAGCGTCTGGAGGAGGATGGTTTTATCAAAGGCTACCGGGCGGTGCTCGACCGTGATCGTCTCGGCTTCTCGCTGGTCAACGTCATCTCGGTAACCTTGGCCACCCACAACCGTGACAATGCCCGGCGCTTCGGCGAATTAGTGGCGCGGCTGCCCGAGGTGCAGGAAGCCCACGCGCTGACCGGCGAGATGGATTATATCCTGAAAGTCGTGACGCCCGATCTCAAATCACTGTCGGAGTTCGTCAACGGCGTGCTCCTGCCGCACGAATCGGTGCAGCATGTGAAGACGGCGATCGTGCTGGAGACACTGAAAGAGACCGGCGCGCTGCCGATTTAAGCCTTCGACTGCTGGATCAGCCCATACAGATTGGTGCAGCGGGCGCCGGAGCGGCAATAGGCGAACACCGGCCCTTCGAGCTCGTCGAGTGCTTCGGCCTGGTCGTCGACATTATCCTGCGTGATCTGGCCGCTGATGACCGGGATATAGCGGAAGGCGAGACCGGCGGCTTCGACTGCTGTCTTGAGCGTTTCCGCCGAAGGCTGGCCGGGCTGTTCGTCGTCCGGCCGGTTGCAGATCACGCTCTTGAAGCCGGCTTCTTTGATGGCGGCGACGTCTTCGGGCTGGATCTGGCCTGAAACCGAATAGTCTTCGCTGATCTGGCGGTATTCCATTGTGTCGTCCTTGCGATCTCGTTGATGGCAGTCTTGCCACTCCCGGAGGGGGGCGGCAATCCGCATCGAAGGAATTCTCTGCCAAATAGACATCGCAGGCCAGAAAATCCAACCGGGCCGATACGACCCGGCTGGGTGCGGATCAATTTCAGCTGCCGAGAATGGCGCCTTTGATCTGACGGATGTTGTTGTGCATCATGTCGATATAGGTCGAGCCCGGGCCATCGGGCTGCGACAGCGCATCCGAGTAGAGCGTGCCGCCGACCTTGATGCCGGTCTCGCTGGCGATCTGCTCGATCAGGCGCGGGTTGGTGATGTTCTCGACGAAGATAGCCGCGGCCTTGTCCTGCTTGACCTGCTCGACCAGCTTGGCGACATCGGCGGCCGACGGTTCGGAATCGGTCGAGATGCCTTGCGGGGCGAGGAAAGTCAGGCCGTATTCGTGCTCGAAATAGCCGAAGGCGTCATGCGAGGTGATGACGACGCGCTTTGCCTCGGGGATCGACTGGATCGCTGCCTTCACTTCGCCTTCCAGCGCATCGAGCTTCTTGGTGTAAGCGGCGGCATTGGTTTGGTAGGAGACGCAGCCTTCGCTATCGGCCGCGCAGAACGCTTCGGCGATGTTCTTCACATAAATCCTGGCATTGGCGATCGACTGGAAGGCGTGCGGATCGGTCACCGTCTTGCCGCCGGCAGTGCCGGCACCCTCCGCTGCGTCGGCGTCGGCGAATTCAGGTTTGAAGTCGATCGGCGTCACGCCCTTGGTCAAGGTGATGATCGAGGCCTTGGTGGCGCTGGCATCGACCAGCCGCTGCAGGAAACCTTCGAAATGCAGGCCGTTGACCAGCATGATATCGGCCTTGGCCATGGCCACCGCGTCGGCGGGGCTCGGCTCATAGACATGGGCATCGCCGTCCGGCCCGACAATGGTGGTGATCGCGACCCGGTCGCCGCCGACGTTTTTGGCGAAGTCCGCGATGACGGTGAAGCTGGCGACCACTTTCAGCGGCGCGGCGAATGCCGACGATGCTCCAAAGGCGGTTAATGTTATAACGCTCATCGCCAGAGCGGCACGGATCGATTTCAGCATAAGCGGGGTCTCCTTTTAGGGGCGGGGGATCAGGCCGTTCTGTGACGGTGATGGATGATGCGCGCGCGCAGAATGCCGCGCGTGCCAAACAGGATAGAGGCGAAATAGACGACGCCGGCCGACAGGATGATGGCCGGGCCGGACGGCAGCGAGGCATGATAGGAGAGGAGCAGTCCGGCAATGCAGGAGGCAAAGCCGATCAGCACGGCCAGCACGCACATAGGCTCGACGCGCGCCGTCCAGAAGCGAGCGGCAGCCGCCGGCAGCATCATCAATCCAACGGACAGCAAGGTACCGAGCGCCTGGAAGCCGCCGACGAGGTTAAGCACGACGAGGCCGAGGAAGATGAAATGCACCGGGCTGCCCATGCGGCTGACCGAACGCAGGAACAGCGGGTCGAGGCATTCGGCGACCAGCGCCCGCCAGAAGATGGCGAGACAGACCAGCGTCACCGCGACGATGCCGCCGATCAGCGTCAAGGCCTCGTTGTTGAGCGCCAGAACCGTGCCGAACAGCACATGCATGAGATCGACGCTGGAGCCGCGGATCGACACCATCAGCACGCCGATGGCGAGCGAAATCAGGTAGAAAGCTGCCATCGAGGCGTCCTCACGCTGGATGGTGAAGCGCGAAACGGCGCCGGCGCCGAGCGCCACGATGACGCCGGCGATCAGGCCGCCAATGGTCATCGGCAGGATTTCAAGGCCATAGAACAGGAAGCCGGCGGCCGCCCCCGGCAGGATGGCATGCGCCATCGCGTCACCCGACAGGCTCATGCGCCGCAGCATCAGGAAGACGCCGATCGGGCAGGCGCCGAGCGACAGCATCAGCGAGCCGATCAGCGCCCGCTGCATGAAGCCGAAATCGGCGAAGGGCGCGATGAAAAGACCGTAGAGCGCGTCCATCAGGCAGCCCTCGGTCCGGCGCCATGGTGATGGTCGTGATCGTGGCCATGATGATCGTGATCATGGCCGTGAGCGTGCTCGTCAGGCTCGCACCAGGGCGCGTTCTCTTCCCAGGCTTCGTGAAAGCGGCGCGCCCGCAACAGGTTCTCCGGCTTCAGCGTTTCCCGGGTTTCGCCCCAGGCAACCGGCTGGCGGGCAAGCAGCAGTGTTTCGGGAAAATTCTGGCGCACCAGATCGAGATCATGCACCACCACCATGATCGTGCGTTTCTCGCCGTGCCAGCGCTTGATCAGGGCAATTAGGTCACCGACTGTCTTGGCGTCGACCGCATTGAAGGGCTCGTCGAGCAGGATCAGATCGGCATCCTGCAACAGCACCCGGGCAAACAGCGTCCGCTGCAATTGACCACCCGACAGCGTGTCGATCGGCCGCTTCTCGAAGCCGCCGAGGCCGACGGCCATCAAAGCCTTGCTGACGGATTCGCGATCTTCCTTGGTGTAGCGGCCAAGCATGCCGCGCTTCGGCCACAGGCCCAGTGAAACCAGATCGACGACACGGGCGGGAAAAGAGCGATCGAGTTCCGATTGCTGCGGCAGATAGGCCGCCCGCACACCGGGCGCGCGGACAACTTCGCCGGCCATTGGCTTCAGCACCCCGACGATACCCTTCATCAGCGTCGACTTGCCGGAGCCGTTGGCACCGACCACGGCCGTCAACGAACCCTTGCGGATCGCGCCATCGAGATGATGGATCGCCGGGTGGCTGTTATAGCCAAGCGTCAGGTCACGGAATGTCAGGCAGGTCTGGGTCATATCGCTCCGTCGCCAAACGCGGCCGCAGGCAGGGGTGTTGGATATGTGATGTTATTACATTAGTCAACAAGCCCATCCGGCGGAATTGCGACGCCATGGTCAAATCCCCGTGTGCGCGCCTGCCTTGAATGGCGCAATTGGCTCAAACGGTTTCGGTCAGGCGGCCTTGCCCGAAGCGGACGGCGACTCTAAAGAGGCCCGATCACAACGGAAGGAACCTCTCGAATGAGCATTCGTCGCATCGATGTCGGCCCGCGTATGAGCCAGATCGTCATCCACGGCAACACCGTCTATCTGGCCGGCCAGGTCGGCGAACCCGGCGGCAACGTCGCCTCGCAGACCCGCGATGTTCTGGCGGCCATCGACGAATTGCTGGCCAAGGCCGGCACCGACAAGACCAAGATCGTCCAGGCGATCATCTGGCTGGCCGACATGAGCACCTTCGCCGAAATGAATTCCGAGTGGGACAAGTGGGTGCCGCAGGGCCACACGCCCGCCCGCGCCACCGGCGAAGCCAAGCTCGCCGGCCCGGAATATCTGGTCGAGATTATCGTGACGGCCGCGCTGTAAAGCGCGACGTGGAGGCTGTCGATCTCCCCCCTCGTGGGGGAGATGCCCCGGCAGGGCAGAGCGGGGGAGATCAGCTACCCCTGCGACGGCGTGAACCTTGCCACCAGCGTGTGGCTTTCCGCCGGATAGATGAAGCGTACATGGGTGACCGGGTGCTCGGCGCTCCAGGTGCGGCGTTCGACCACTAGGCAGGGCGCGCCGGGATCGATGTCGAGCGCATCGGCGATAGTCTCGTCGGCGGCCATGGCGCGGATGCGGTGCTCGGCTTCGCTCCAGGGCACACGGCCTATTAGCCACGGGCCTGCCGCGATTTCGAGGAACGCCTCGTCTCCAGCCTCGGCCACGGCCGACAGATTGATCAGTCTCTGCTCGAAGGCGAACGGCCGTTCGCCGGCAAAATGCAAGCCTTCAAGCCGCAGGACCGAGCCCGCCGTGGAGAGTCCGAGCAGCGCCCGGTCGCCGGCATTGCTGCGCCGTTGCAGGCGTTCCAGCCGCTCATAGCGATAGGGCAGGCCGAGCGCCTCGACCTCGATCCTGATGTCGTGAAGTTCAAGTACCGCCGCTTGCGATTGCGGCCGGCGGACAAAGCTGCCCGAACGCCGCCGCCGTTCGATCAAGCCGGCCTTGGCGAGCTGCGACAGCGCCTTGTTCACGGTCATGCGCGAGCATTTGTATTCCGCCGTCAGCTCATGTTCGAACGGAATACGGTGGCCAGGCGCCCAAGTGCCGGACAGGATCTTTTCGCGGATATCGGAAAGGATGCGCTGATGCAGCGAAACGGTCTCGCTGTCCTCCATGTCAGTCGGTTCGACCATGCTCATCCAGGATCAGCTTTCGGAGAGCGCGGTCATTACCTCGCGAAACCGCTCGGCAATCTCCTCGCGTCTCGCATGCCTGCCGCCGCTGACCTGCTTTTGCCCGTGCACCCAGACACAATCGACCTTGCTGCCATTGGCGAAGATCCAGGCATCAAGGATCGCATCGCCCATCTTGCCCGCCAGCGAGGGATTGCCGGCGTCGAGCGAGACGAGATCAGCGGCAGCGCCGACGGCTATCCGCGCGGCGCCGGCGCCGAGCGCGGCGCCGCCACCGTCAAGTGCGGCGTCGAACAGCGCGCGGCCGGTCGAGCCGCCGGCCACCGCAAGCACATTGCGGGCGCGGTGGGCGAGGCGCTGCGAATATTCGAGCTGGCGCAATTCGTCGGGGAGGCCGATCAGCACGTTGGAATCGGAGCCGACACCGAAGCGGCCGCCATGCTCCTTGTACAGCGGCGCGGCAAAGGTGCCGTCGCCGAGATTGGCCTCGGTGATCGGGCAAAGGCCGGCGATGGCGCCGCTCTTGGCCATGTCGATGGTCTCGGTTTCCGTCATGTGGGTGGCATGGATCAGGCACCAGCGCTGGTCGACAGCGGCATGGCCAAGCAGAAACTCGACCGGACGCGCGCCGGACCAGGCAAGGCAGTCCTCGACCTCCTTCACCTGCTCGGCGACGTGGATATGGATCGGCCCGTCCGGCGCGATCGCCGCAACCGCCCTGAGTTCCTCCGGCGTCGCGGCCCGTAAACTGTGCGGGGCGACGCCGACAATTGCTTGATTCAAAGAGCGAACAGATTCGCGGGACTTCTCAACAAGCCGGGCGAACCCGCCAACATCGTTGATGAATCGCCTCTGGCCGTCGTTTGGCGCGGCACCACCGAAGGAGGAGTGGGCGTAAAACACCGGCAGCAGCGTCAGGCCGATACCGGTTTCGCCGGCCGCCGCGGCGATGCGCTCGGCCATTTCGGCAGGGTTGGCGTAAGGGTTTCCGTCGCGGTCATGATGGAGATAGTGAAATTCGCCGACGCGCGAAAAGCCGGCCTCCAGCATTTCGACATAGAGCTGCGCCGCCACCGCCTCGACCTGGTCTGGCGTCATCGACAGCGCGAAACGGTACATCACTTCGCGCCAGCTCCAGAAACTGTCGGCGGAGGGGCCGCGCAACTCGGCAAGCCCGGCCATGCCGCGCTGGAAAGCGTGGCTGTGCAGATTGGGCATGCCGGGCAGCAGGATGGCATGGCGTTCGTCGCCTGGTCGCGGGGAGGTCCCGGCCTCGATCGCCGAGATTCGCCCCTGGTCGATGGCGATCCGCACATTGCCTTGCCAACCATCCGGCAGGAGCGCCTGTTCCGCAAAGATCGCCGTCACGTCCGTCTCCGAATCCTGCCCTGGGGATAACAATAGCACTTGCAGTGCGTTTCAATATGTATATACATAATCGTCATCCTTTCAATTGGAAAAGATGATGGCTGGAGAGAGCAAGAGCCAAGCGGGAGGGCTTCGCCTTTGGCGCAATGCGCATCTGGCGACCATGGCCGAAAATTCCGCCGGACTTGGCATCGTCGAACACGGCGCGGTCGCGGTGCGCGACGGCCGCATTGTCTATGCCGGTTCCGAATCCGAGATGCCCTCGGCGTTTGCCCAGGGCGAGACCGTCGATTGCGAAGGCCGCTGGATCACGCCCGGCCTGATCGACTGCCACACCCACCTGATCCACGCAGGCAACCGCGCCAACGAGTTCGAGATGCGGTTGGCCGGCGCCACCTATGAAGAGGTCGCCAGGGCCGGCGGCGGCATTGTCTCTTCGGTCAAGGCGCTGCGCGTCGCCAGCGAGGACGAATTGGTCGCCCAGACGTTGCCGCGCCTTGACGCGCTGATGGCGGAAGGCGTCACCACGGTCGAGATCAAGTCCGGTTATGGCCTCGATCTCGACAATGAAAAGAAGTCGCTGCGCGCCGCGCGACGGCTGGGAAATGAACGCCCGGTAACGGTCCGCACCACATGCCTGGCAGCCCATGCGCCGCCGCCCGAAGCCAAGGGCGACAAGGACGCCTTCGTCGATCTCGTCGCCAACACAATCCTTCCCGGCGTCGCCGCCGAAGGCTTGGCCGATGCCGTCGACGGGTTCTGTGAAGGCATCGCATTTTCGCCCGAGCAGATGGCGCGCGTGTTCGACAAGGCCAGGGCGCTCGGCTTGCCCGTAAAACTCCACGCCGACCAGCTATCCAACCTGCACGGCGCCGAACTTGCCGCCCGCTATGGCGCGTTGTCGGCGGATCATCTCGAATACACCGATGAAGCAGGCGCCGTGGCGATGGCCAGGGCGGGGACCGTCGCGACGATTCTGCCTGGCGCCTACTACTTCATCCGCGAGACCAAGAAGCCGCCGATCGGCCTGTTTCGCCAGCATGGCGTGAAAATGGCTGTCGCCACCGACAACAATCCCGGCACATCGCCACTGACCTCGCTGCTTCTGACCATGAACATGGCGGCGACGCTGTTCGGCATGACGGTCGACGAGTGTCTTGCCGGCGTCACCCGCGAGGCCGCGCGTGCGCTGGGCCTGCACGGCGAGATCGGGACGCTGGTATCAGGCAAATCCGCCGACCTGGCGATCTGGGAGATCGAGCGTCCCGCCGAACTCGTCTACCGCATGGGCTTCAACCCGCTGCATGCCCGCATCTGGAGAGGACAATGACCGAACTGACCCTGAAGCCTGGCAACGCCACGCTGGCCGACTGGCGCGCCATTTATCGGGGCGCCGTGCCGAAACTGGATGATGGCTGCCGCCGAAAAATCAAGGCAAGCGCCGAGGCTGTCGCGCGCATCGTTGCCAAGGGCGAGCCGGTCTATGGCATCAACACCGGCTTCGGCAAGCTGGCCAGCGTGCGCATCCCGGCCGAAGATCTGGAGACCCTGCAGCGCAACATCGTTCTGTCGCATGCCGCCGGCGTTGGCGAGCCGATGCCCGTCGCCATTACCCGGCTGATGATGGCGCTGAAGCTTGCGAGCCTGGCGCAGGGCGCCTCTGGTGTGCGCTCGCAAACCATCGAATTGCTGGAAGCGATGCTCGCCAACGACGTCATCCCGGTGGTGCCGGCGCAAGGTTCGGTCGGCGCCTCCGGAGACCTTGCCCCGCTGTCGCATATGACGGCGGTGATGATCGGCGTCGGCGAATGCTTTACCCCGCATGGCCGCTTTCCAGCCAAGGTCGCGTTCGTCTCGCACGGGCTGGAGCCGGTGACATTGGGCGCCAAGGAAGGTCTGGCGCTGCTCAACGGCACGCAGTTTTCGACGGCCTATGCGCTGGCCGCGCTGTTCGAGGCAGAAGTGCTCTACCAGTCGGCGCTGGTCGCCGGCGCGCTGTCAACCGATGCGGCGAAAGGCTCCGACGCCCCTTTCGATCCGCGCATCCATCTGCTGAGAAAACACCGTGGCCAGATCGAGACGGCGGACGCGCTGCGCAATCTGATGGCCGGCAGCGCTATTCGTGAATCGCATCGTGTCGGCGACGAGCGTGTGCAGGATCCCTATTGCCTGCGTTGCCAGCCGCAAGTCATGGGCGCGGCCCTCGATGTGTTGCGCAAGGCGGCCGATACGCTCGGCACCGAGGCCAATGGCGTCACCGACAACCCGCTGATCTTCGCCGAGGACGACACCGCGCTCTCCGGGGGCAATTTCCACGCCGAGCCGGTGGCTTTCGCCGCCGACATGATCGCGCTGGCCGTCTGCGAGATCGGTTCGCTGTCGGAACGCCGCATCGCCATGCTGGTCGACCCCGCGCTGTCGGGCATGCCCGCCTTCCTGACGCCCAAGCCCGGCCTCAACTCCGGCTTCATGATCCCGCAGGTAACGGCGGCGGCCCTCGTTTCGGAAAACAAGCAGAAGGCCTATCCGGCATCGGTCGATTCCATCCCGACCTCGGCCAACCAGGAAGACCACGTCTCGATGGCTGCGCATGGCGCACGCCGCCTGATCGGCATGGTCGAGAATGCGACGGCGGTGATCGGCATCGAATTGCTGGCCGCCGCGCAAGGCTGCGACTTCCATCAGCCGCTCGCCTCCAGCGCCGCGCTCGAAGCCGTGCGCAAGCTGGTCCGCGCCGAGGTGCCGCATCTCGACAATGACCGCCATTTCCACCCCGACATGGAAAAGGCCATCGCCATGGTGCGCAGCGGCGCAACGGTGAAGGCGGCAAGCGCGGTGACGCTGCCGGGGATTGCCTGATGACATCATCCTGGCTCACCATTACTCAGGGCACGGCACCGCTGCTGGTGTCGATCCCGCACACCGGCATCGACCTTGCCGGCCTCGAAAGCCGGCTGGTGTCGCCATGGCTGGGTCGGCGCGATTGCGACTGGTGGATCGACAATCTCTATGATTTCGCCACTGACCTTGGCGCGACCGTCGTGCACACGGCGATCTCGCGCACCGTCATCGACGTCAACCGCGATCCATCCGGTGCCTCGCTCTATCCAGGCCAGGCGACCACCGGCCTGTGCCCCACCGAAACCTTCGATGGCGATCCGATCTACCGCCAGGGCGAAGAGCCGGGCCCGTCCGAGATCGACGAGCGTCGCGAGAAGTTCTTCACACCCTACCACGCTGCCTTGCAGGCCGAGATCGACAGGCTGCGCAGCCTGCACGGCAAGATTGTCCTCTACGACTGCCATTCGATCCGCTCGGTGCTGCCACGCCTGTTCGAAGGCACGCTGCCGGTATTCAATCTCGGCACGAACGACGGCAAAAGCGCTGATCCGACGCTGCAGGCGACGGTCAACCTGATCATGGCTGAAACCGGCGAAACCTTTGTCGTCAACGGACGCTTCAAGGGCGGGTGGATCACGCGCCATTTCGGCCTGCCGCTTCAGGGCGTGCATGCGCTGCAGATGGAACTCTCCAATCGCGGCTATATGCGCGAACCCGAAGGGAAGGGCACGCCGGACAACTGGCCGGTACCCTACGACGCCACGTTCGCCGCGCCGATCCGCGCCACGCTGAGAAAGATTCTCCAAACCGCCATTGACTGGGCCGGGCGCTGACGCGCCGCCTCATCCGAAAGGGACAATGATGACCGACCCTCGCCACAACATCCGCGAAGTGCGCAGCCCCCGCGGCGACAAGCTCAACGCCCGCTATTGGACGACCGAAGCGCCGCTACGCATGCTGATGAACAACCTCGACCCCGAGGTCGCCGAGAACCCCAACGAGCTGGTCGTCTATGGCGGCATCGGCAGGGCGGCGCGCACCTGGAACGATTTCGACCGCATCGTCGCCTCGCTGAAGACGCTTGGCGAGGACGAGACGCTACTAGTGCAGTCCGGCAAGCCGGTCGGTGTGTTCCGCACCCACCCGGACGCGCCGCGCGTGCTGATCGCCAACTCCAACCTGGTACCGCACTGGGCGACCTGGGAGAAATTCAACGAGCTCGATAAGAAGGGCCTGATGATGTACGGCCAGATGACGGCCGGCTCCTGGATCTATATCGGCACGCAAGGCATCGTGCAGGGCACCTACGAAACCTTCGTCGAGGCCGGCCGCCAGCACTATGGCGGCAATCTGAAGGGAAGATGGATCCTGACCGGTGGTCTCGGCGGCATGGGCGGCGCGCAGCCTCTGGCCGCCGTCATGGCCGGCGCCTCCTGCCTGGCGATCGAATGCAATCCCGATTCGATCGATTTCCGCCTGCGCACCCGCTATGTCGACGAGAAGGCCGAGACGCTCGACGAGGCCATGGAGATGATCGAGCGCTGGACCAAGGCCGGCGAGGCGAAGTCCGTAGGCCTGCTCGGCAATGCCGCCGAGATCGTGCCCGAAATGTTCAGGCGCGGAATCCGCCCTGATATGGTCACCGACCAGACCTCTGCGCACGACCCTATCAACGGCTATCTGCCGAAGGGTTGGACGATGGCCGAATGGCGCGAAAAGCGCGTCAGCGACCCCAAGGCGGTGGAGAAGGCGGCGCGCGCTTCCATGCGCGAGCATGTCGAGGCGATGGTGGCGTTCTGGAACGCTGGCGTGCCGACCCTCGACTACGGCAACAACATCCGTCAGGTCGCCAAGGACGAAGGCTTTGAAAATGCCTTTGCCTTCCCCGGTTTCGTGCCGGCCTATATCCGTCCGCTCTTTTGCCGAGGCATCGGCCCGTTCCGTTGGGCCGCACTCTCCGGCGATCCCGAGGATATCTACAAGACCGACGCCAAGGTGCGCGAACTCACCCCCGGCAACACCCATCTGCACAACTGGCTCGACATGGCGCGCGAGCGCATCTCATTCCAGGGCCTGCCGGCGCGCATTTGCTGGGTCGGTCTCGGCGATCGGCACAGGCTTGGTCTCGCCTTCAACGAGATGGTGGCCAAGGGCGAGCTCAAGGCGCCGGTCGTCATCGGCCGCGATCACCTCGATTCCGGCTCGGTCGCTTCGCCGAACCGCGAGACGGAAGCGATGAGGGACGGCACTGACGCGGTCTCCGACTGGCCGCTGCTAAACGCGCTGCTCAACACCGCGTCGGGCGCCACCTGGGTGTCGCTGCACCATGGCGGTGGCGTCGGCATGGGTTTTTCGCAGCATGCCGGCATGGTCATCGTCGCCGACGGCACGCCGGATGCTGCAAGGCGCCTGGAACGGGTGTTGTGGAACGATCCGGCGACCGGCGTGATGCGCCACGCCGACGCCGGCTACGACATCGCCATCGAATGCGCCAAGGAGCACCAGCTCAACCTGCCCGGCATTCTCGGGTAACGGCTGACGTCATGCGCATCCTTCGTGCCGCCGATTACCGCGTCATGCCGTGGAAGAACGGCGGCGGCACGACGACCGAGATCGCCGTCTCGCCCGATGGCGCCGGGCTCGACGATTTCGACTGGCGCGTCTCGATGGCCCGGGTCGAGACGAGCGGGCCATTCTCCAGCTTTTCCGGCATCGACCGCACGCTGTCGGTGCTGGAAGGCGAGGGGATCGTGCTTGACGTCGCGGGCCGGCCACCGGAGCGGATGACGGCGGCCTCCCGGCCATTTTCCTTTCCGGCCGACCAGCCGACGAGCGCCGCGCTGATCGCCGGCCCGATCACCGATCTCAACGTCATGACGCGTCGCGGCCGCATGTTGCATCAGGTCGAGCGTCTGGCGATTTCAACGCCTGTGGAAATCCGGACCGACGCAGGTTCCACTTTCATCCTTTGTCATGCAGGCCATGCCATTTTCCCCGGCACCGCGCCCATTCGTCTCGGGCCGCTCGACACCTTGCTGCTCGGACCTGATGCCGCTGTCTTGCGGGTTCAGCCCGAGCCGGATGCGATCCTCTTCGTGATCCGGATAATCGGTGCCGCCTGACGCGTTTGTTGCCAACGGTTACCGCCTGTTTCCAAACATGATCGCGATGCCGGCGAAATATAGCGTAAGCTGGCGTCGGCATCACGAAAAAGCCCGAATCCTCTCCGTCGATCGGTCTTGACGGGAGCGAGGGGCGCTCGTCTTTGGGTTGGTCGAAAGATGACGCCCTGTCGTGGTGCGGAAACAAACTTTCGGCATAGGGGTTGATGCAACCAATTGCATTTGAACCGGTTTTAGGGCCATTGCCGTAGCGGTGACGCCGCTGAGTGCCCGCTTACGGAATTTTCAATGAATATTCAGACAAATCCAGCCCAGATCGAGAAGACAAGCGCGAGCTTTCCTGCCATCACGGAAGAGCCGATAAGATCGACATTCCTGCCGGAAGAACGGCTCCGGCTGCTCGGCGAAAGTCTGGCCAAGGGCGATCTGGCGGATCTGTTCGGCCTGATCCCGTTCGACTTCCAGGCTCGGATCCGCGACAGCGCCAAGAAGATCCTCGAAGTCTACCGGTCGACCAATGCCGCGCAGGCGAGGGGCGAAACCATCACGCCCGCCGCGCAATGGCTGCTCGACAACAACTATCTGATCGAGGAAACCATTTTCCAGGTCAAACGCGACCTGCCGCGCCGCTTCTACCGGCAATTGCCGACGCTGAAACTGCCCGATGGCGGCACCGTGCCGCGCGCATTGGCGCTGGCCTGGACCTATGTCGCCCATTCCGACAGTTCCGTCTCGGCGACCATGTTCAAGTCCATCGTCCAGGGCTTTCAGTCGGTCGAACCGCTGAAGATCGGCGAACTCTGGGCGCTGCCATCCCTTCTGCGCTTCGTGCTGATCGAGAACCTCCGCCGCCTGGCGGTCAGGGTCAACCGCACCCGCCAGATGCGCCAGATCGCCAACGACGTGGCCGACAAGGTGCTGGCGACCGACGACAATCCGGACCGGCAGGCGATCCTCGCCAATTTCAGCGCGCACGCGCAGGACACCACCTTCGCGACTCAGCTTCTCTATCGCCTGCGCGACGGCTCGCAGAACGCCGGCAAGGCGCTGGAGTGGCTGGAAGGCGAGCTCGAAAAGACCGGCTCGGACGCCGAGGAAATCATCATTTCCGAGCACCAGACGCTGTCCAGCGGCAATGTCACCACCGGCAACATCGTGCGTGGTCTGCGCCTCATCAACGACGTCGACTGGACGGTGTGGTTCGAAGGCGTCAGCCGTATCGATACCGTGTTGCGCGAGCGCACCGATTTCGCCGCGCTCGACTTCTTCTCGCGCGATCAATATCGCACCGCGATCGAGGAACTGGCACGCCGCTCGAACCTGTCGGAGTACCGTGTCGCCGAAAAAGCCATTGAGCTGGCCGGCCACGCCGCCGGCGGAACGGTCCCGCAGGGAGCTGAAGAGGCTGATACCCAGGCTGGATCCGACCATACCGATGTCGGTTTCTATCTCGTCGGCCCGCGCCGGCTGGAGCTGGAAAAGGCGATCGGTTACCGGCCCACGATCAGCCAGATGGTGAAGCGGACCTTCGCCAAGACCGGCTGGCTCGGCATCGTGCTCCCCGTTTTCGCGCTGACGGTGTTGCTGCTTGTCCTGACAGGCAATGCGTTGGGCAATCTTGGCCTGTCGGTGCCGTCGATCGTGCTGATGCTGGCGCTGTTTGCCGTGCCGGCCAGCGAAGGCGCGCTCGCCTTCTTCAACACCGTGGTTTCGCTGTTCCTCAAGCCAACGCGCCTGATTGGCTACGACTACAGGCATGGGGTGCCGCCCGAGGCGCGCACCCTGGTGGTCGTGCCGTCGCTGATCGGCTCGCGCGACGATGTGGAGGAGAACATCCGCAACATCGAAGTGCACTACCTCGCCAATCTGGCGGACGAGATCCATTTCGCCCTGCTGTCGGATTGGCCCGACAGCAAGATCGAGGTCGATGCGGCGGACACCGAGATCCTGGATTTCGCCCGTGCCGAAATCGCCCGTCTCAACGCGCGCTATCCCTCCGAAGGCGCACCGCGCTTCTACATCCTGCACCGCCGCCGGCTGTACAATGCCGCGCAGGGGTGCTGGATGGGCTGGGAGCGCAAGCGCGGCAAGCTGCACGAGCTCGATCTCTTGCTGCGCGGCGACAGCGATACCACCTTCCTGCCGCTCGAGGTGCCGCTGCCGGAAAAGGTCGTCCATGTGATGACGCTCGATGCCGATACCCGCACCACCCGCGATGCGGTATCGAGCCTTGTCGGCAAGCTTTGCCATCCGCTCAACCGCCCGCATTTCGACGCCACCAGGCGCGTCGTCACCGCCGGTTACACCATTCTGCAGCCGCGCATCACCGCTTCGCTCACCAGCGGCGACGAAGCCTCGTTCTTCCAGCGCGTCTTCTCGGCCAATCGCGGCCTTGATCCTTATGTCTTCGCTGTTTCGGACCTCTATCAGGACGTCTTCAGCGACGGCTCCTTCACCGGCAAGGGCCTCTATCACGTCGATGCCTTCGAGGCCGCCTTGCAGGGCCGCATCGAGGAAAACACCATTCTCAGCCACGATCTGCTCGAAGGCGCGCTGGCGCGCGCCGCGCTGGTCACCGACGTCGAACTGGTCGAGGATTACCCGACCCGCTACTCGGTCGATGCCTCGCGCCACCATCGCTGGGCGCGCGGCGACTGGCAGCTCTTGGGCTACATCTTCAACCCGCGCTCCGGCGTCCCGGCCCTGTCGCGCTGGAAGATGGTCGACAATCTGCGCCGCTCGCTGACGCCGATCTTCTGGGTCTTGGCGGCCATCGCCGGCTGGACCCTGCTGCCCTTCACGCAGGCCGCGCAGTGGCAGGCCTTGCTGATCCTCAGCCTGTTCATGGCGCCGACCTTCGACGTCGTCAACGCCATCCTGCCCAAGAGCGGCGACCAGACACCGCGCGGCCATTTCTCGGCGCTGGCGCGCGACGTCGCCTTCGGCACCGCCATGGTGGCGCTGAAGATCGTGCTGATGGCGCACAATGCCTGGATGATGGGCGACGCCATCGTGCGCACGCTCTACCGGCTGTTCGTCAGCCGGCAGAACCTTCTGGAATGGCGCACCGCCTCGCAGGCGCACAAGGCCGGCGACAATGATGTCGGCTCCTATTACGGCATGATGTATGGCGCCGTGATCATCGGCTTTGTCGGCCTAGCCATTCCGGTGCTGGCCGATTCCACCGGTGCCTTCGTCGCCTTCTTCTTTGCCGTGTTCTGGATCGGCTCGCCGGCGATCGCGAGCTGGATCAGCCGCTCCGCCGAAACCGAGGACCGGCTGCGCATATCGCAGGCCGACATCCACACGCTGCGCACCGTGGCGCGCCGCACCTGGCACTATTTCGAAAGCTTCGTGACGGCGGAGCATCACAATCTGCCGCCGGACAATTTCCAGGAAAGCCCGGCGCCCGTGGTGGCGCCGCGTACCTCGCCGACCAATATCGGCGTCTATCTGCTCTCGGTCGTCTCGGCGCGCGATTTCGGCTGGATCAGCCTGTCCGATGCCATCACGCGCATCGACGCCACCATGACCACCATCGAGAGCATGCCGCGTCATCGTGGCCATCTCTTCAACTGGTACGACACCACGACGCTGAAGCCGCTCTACCCGCTCTATATCTCGGCGGTGGACAGCGGCAATCTCGCCGGTCACCTGGTGGCGGTGGCGGCGGCCTGCGCGGAATGGGCGGAAGCGCCTTCCGTCCACCTGCAGGGCGATTTCGAGGGTATTCTCGATACCGTCACCATTCTGAGCGAAAGCCTCGATGAACTGCCTGACGACCGCCGTCAGTTGCGGCCGCTGCGCCAACGCCTCGTCGATCGCCTCGACGGCATGCGGCGTGCCGTCGAGACGATCAAGGCGCAGCCGGAAATGGCCTCGATCCGCACCATCAACCTTGCGGTCCTGGCTGGCGAAATCCGCAAGCTCGCCACCGCCATTCACACCGAGGCCGCATCGCCGCAGAGCGACGTCATCGTCGACTGGGCGGCAAGGCTCGAGGCCACCTGCGAGGCGCACGTCCACGACGCCCACAGCGACGAAAACGCTGTCGAGGCCCTGCGTGCCAAGCTGCTCACCTTGCGCGAGCGCACCCGCCGTTTCGCCTTCGAGATGGAATTCGCCTTCCTGATGCGCCCGGAGCGCAAGCTCTTGTCGATCGGCTACCGGGTCGAGGAACATCAGCTCGACGAAAGCTGCTACGACCTTATGGCCTCCGAGGCGCGGCTGACCAGCCTGTTCGCCATCGCCAAGGGCGACCTGCCGACCGAACACTGGTTCAGGCTTGGCCGCCCGATCGTCGAGATCGGTTTCCAGGGCGCGCTGATGTCCTGGTCCGGCTCGATGTTCGAGTATCTGATGCCGCCACTGGTGATGAAGGAGCCGCAAGGCTCCATCCTCAACCAGACCAGCAAGCTGATCATCAAGCGCCAGATCCAATACGGCCGCCAGAAGAACGTGCCGTGGGGTATCTCGGAAGCGGCCTACAACGCTCGCGATCGGGAACTGACCTATCAGTATACTAATTTCGGCGTGCCGGGGCTTGGGCTGAAGCGTGGCCTCGGCCAGAACACGGTGATCGCGCCTTACGCGACTATCCTGGCGGCCCAGTTCAACCCGCGCGAAGCGGTGCAGAACCTGGCCCGGCTGCGCGAGATCGGCGCACTTGGCCCTCATGGCTATTATGATGCGGTCGACTTCACGCCGCAGCGCGTGCCGGAAGGCACCAACCATGCGGTCGTGCTGAATTACTATGCCCACCATTCGGGCATGTCGATCGCCGCTGTCGCCGACGCCATCTTCGAAGGTCGCCTGCGTGATCGCTTCCACAGCGATCCGGTGATCGAATCGGCCGAACTGCTGCTGCAGGAGAGGGCGCCGCGCGACATTCCGACCGCCACCGTCCGCACCGAGGCTGACGAGCGCTCCAAGGACGAAACCGAAACCGAGAGCCCCGATACCCGCATCGTGCTCGATCCCTTGCGGGCGCTGCGTTCGACCAATGTGATGTCGAACGGCCGCTATTCGGTGATGGTGACCGCGACCGGTTCCGGTTACAGCCGCTGGGGCGATCTTTCCGTCACCCGCTGGCAGCCTGATCCGGTCGAGGATCGGCTTGGCTCCTATATCTTCCTGCGCGATGCGGCCACTGGCGACTGGTGGTCGGCGACTTCGGAGCCCAAGCACGCGGCCGAGGAAAAGACGCAAACCCTGTTTTCCGATGACAAGGCGAGCTTCGTGAAATCGGTCGGCACGCTGCGCTCCGAGGTCGAATGCATCGTCATTTCCGAAGGCAATGGCGAAGGCCGCCGGATCACGCTCTACAATGAAAGCACATCCGACCGTCACATCGAGGTGACGTCCTTTGCCGAACTGGTGCTGGGTTCGGAGGCTTCCGACAACGCGCATCCGGCTTTCTCGAAGATGTTCGTGGAAACCGAGATCGCTCCCAACAACGGTGCGATCTTCGCCACGCGCCGCAAGCGCGAAACCAGCGAACCCGATGTCACGCTGGTGCATTTCGTCACCGATCCGTCGGGACCCTCTCGCGATGCCGAGGCCGAGACCGACCGGCGCGCCTTCATTGGGCGTGGCCGCACCATCGTCGATGCCGCGGCCTTCGATCCAGGCGCCCGGCTTCGTGGCCATTCCGGCTTCACCCTCGATCCCATCGCCTCGCTGCGCCGTCAGGTGCGGGTGCCGGCCAACAAGAAGATATCGCTGACCTTCTGGACCGTCGTCGGGGCCAACCGCGCCGAGTTGGAAGAGGCCATCAACCGGCTCGACCATCAGGAGAGCTTTGCCCGCCAGGCCATGCTCGCCTGGACGCGCAGCCAGGTGCAGACCCGTCATTTGGGCCTCAGCCTGACCGATGCCGCCAATGTGCAGAAACTGGCGCGCTATCTGATCTATCCCGACCCGTTCCTGCGGCTGCCCGCCGAGTCCATCGCTTCCGGCCTGGGCAAGCAATCGAGCCTGTGGCCGACCAGCATTTCGGGCGATTACCCGATCTTCCTGGTCAGGATCGGCGATGTCGCCGATCTGGAAATCGTTGCCCAGGCGTTGCGCTTCCAGGAATATATGCGCACCCGCGGCATGATGATCGACTTCGTCGTCGTCAATGAGCAGGCCTCCTCCTATGTCCAGGATCTGCAGCGCGCGGTCGAGACGTTGTGCGAAAACAGCCGCTTGCGCGGCAAGGAACTCGGACCCCGCCAGCACATTTTCGCGGTGCGCCGCGACCTGATGGAGGAGACGACCTACAAGACGCTGCTCGCCGTCGCCCGGGTCGTGCTGCATACGCGCAACGGCACCATCTTCGACCAGATCGAACGGGCCGAGGCGGCTGCCCTGCAGGCGCGCGATGGCCTGCAGCCGGCTGGATTGCCGGCTCCGCGCGAAATTCCGGCGCCCGCACCGCAGATGCATGCATTTGCCTCGGCGGTGGCCGATGTCAGCGCCGACGGCTCCGGCCTCAGCCAGTGGAACGGTTTCGGCGGCTTCGACGGCGACGGGCGGCACTATGTGGTGCGCCTGACTGGCCGGCGCACCACGCCGCAGCCCTGGATCAATGTCGTCTCCAACGCCTCGTTCGGCTTCCACACCTCGGCCGAGGGGGCTGCCTTCACCTGGAGCCGCAACAGCCGTGACTATCAGATAACGCCGTGGTCGAACGATCCGGTTTCGAACCGGCCGGGCGAGGGCATCTATATTTACGACCAGGCCAGCGGCAGGGCGTTCTCCCCGATCGCCGCGGTGGTGCGCGATCCCTCGATGACCTACGAGGCCTGGCATGGCCAGGGCTTCTCGACCTTCCGCTCGAAGCGGGGGCCTTTGTCGATGGACCTGACTCATGTCGTCGATCCCGTCGATCCGGTGAAGATTACGCGGCTGCGCATCCAGAATTCCGGCTCGGTGCCGGCGCGGTTGCGCGTCTATGCCTACGCCGAGTGGGTGCTTGGCGGGCACAGGTCGCGCACGGCGGCAACCATAGTGCCGTCCCGTGATGGCGCCACCGGCGCGTTGATGGCGCAAAACCCCTATGGGCTGGATTTCAGCGAGCGCGTGGCCTTCCTCGCCGCCGACACCGGCATCCACTCGGTGACGACGGACCGGGCCGAGTTCCTCGGCCGGCACGGGTCCAGCGAGTTGCCGCAGGCGGTGCTGAGCGGTTCGGCCCTGTCTGGCCGCGTCGAGGCCGGAGACGATCCGTGCGCGGCGATCGCTCGTGACATCGAGATTCCGGCTGGCGGCGACGTCACGCTGATCTGGCTGCTCGGCGATGCCGAGTCCTCGGCGCAGGCGAGCGCGCTGGTGCAGAAGCACCGGGGCGGGGACTTCGACCAGCGCCTGGCCGACAACGAGCGCGAATGGCGTGCCTTCCTCGACACCATCCAGGTCGAGACGCCGGACAAGGGCCTCGATGCCATGGTCAATCACTGGCTGCCCTATCAGAGCCTTGCCTGTCGCATCCGCGCCCGCTCGGCTTTCTATCAGGCAAGCGGCGCCTTCGGGTTCCGCGACCAGTTGCAGGACACACTCGCCTTGCTGGCGCATGATCCGACGCTGGCGCGCGACCAGATCCTCAACGCCGCGCGACGGCAGTTCCCGGAGGGCGACGTGCAGCATTGGTGGCTGCCGCGTACCGGCGCCGGCGTGCGCACTCTGATCTCCGACGACGTGGTGTGGCTCGCTCACGCCACGGCGCGCTATCTCACGGTCACCGGCGACGCCACCATCCTGAAGGAGCAACTGCCGTTCCTCGACGGCCAGGCACTGGGCGAAGGCGAGCATGACGCCTTCTTCACCCCGGAAATCTCGAAGAAGACAGTGTCGCTCTACGATCACTGCGCGCGTGCGCTGGACCTTGCCATCAAGCGCAGCAGTCCAGCCGGACTGCCGCTGATCCTCGGCGGCGACTGGAACGACGGCATGAACCGTGTCGGCGAGCACGGCAAGGGCGAGAGCGTGTGGCTGGGCTGGTTCCTCTTGAAGACGCTTGGCGACTTCGCCGCGGTCGCCAGGAGCGAGGGCGACACCAAGCGCGCACAAGCCTGGGCAAAGCATGCCGAAGCGCTGAAGCGGGCGCTCGAAAGCACGGCGTGGGACGGAGAATGGTACCGGCGCGGCAGTTTCGATGACGGCACGCCTTTGGGGTCGCGTTCATCGCAGGAGTGCAAGATCGACTCCATCGCCCAGTCCTGGAGCGTGCTTTCGGGCGAGGGCGACCCGGCGCGGTCGACGACGGCGATGCAGCAGGCGACGAAGTTGCTCGTCGACGATCACCTCAAGATCGTAAAGCTTTTCACGCCGCCCTTCTCGAAGACGGACAAGGATCCCGGCTACATCAAGAGCTATCCGCCTGGCGTGCGCGAGAATGGCGGCCAGTACACCCATGCGGCGACGTGGTTCGTCATCGCGCTGGCGGAGATGGGGCAGACCGACGAGGCCTACCGCTGCTTCTCGATGCTGAACCCGGTCAATCACGCGTTCGACGAGGCCTCGACCGAGCACTACCGCGTCGAGCCCTATGTGGTGGCGGCCGATATCTATGCCGGGGACGACAAGGGCGGACGCGGCGGCTGGACCTGGTACACCGGCTCCGCGGGCTGGCTATACCGGGCCGCGGTCGAAGGCATCCTGGGTATCGAACGGCGCGGCAAGCAGATCACGTTCCGGCCGAAGCTGCCCAGTCATTGGGACGGCTATCGGGCGTCGCTCAAGATGCTGGGCGCCGAGATCAAGGTGCAGGTCATTCGCGACAAAAAGACCAAGACGATCTCGCTCGAAGTCGATGGTTCGAAGACAAAATCGGCGTCCTTCGAGCCAAAGGCCGGTGGCCAGACCGAGGTCGTGGTCAAGATACCGGCGTAAAATCAACAGGTTGGGTCACCGGCTCGTGCGTCCTTCGGGACGCGCGAAGCTGCGTCCCGTTACTTGCGCGGGATCCGGGGCGGCGTCGGCCGCGCGCCTTGGAACCGACCTCTCCGGCTTACGGTGATTAAAAATGTGGCAACGCTAGGCCGCTGCCATGATTTTGCCGCAACGCTGGCATTTCACCTTTTATCTCAATCCGTTAGGTGATCACGCCAGATTTCGTATCGTCGTCATGTTTTGTTCGCTAAATGGGAACGGAAGCGATAGACGGGCATTGTTTTGCGACGCATCAACCGTTACGTGTCAGGAATGGTGCAGTGCACAATATTGGTATTGGGCACAATAGAATGTTGGCGGAGTAGCTGAAGTGTCACTTCTGCAGATCTATTGGAGAGCGCTGGGGTATCTGGCTGCCGACAAGAAGCGCGTCGCGCTGATCTGTGCGGCCAACGTCGCTCTCGCAGCCATCGCGATCCTCGAGCCGATCATGTTTGGCCGGGTCATCGACGCGATTGCCAACAAGGGTTCGGTCTTCTCCACGCTTGCGGTCTGGGCCGGCATCGGCGCCTTCAATGTTCTCGCTTTCGTGCTGGTGGCGCGCGGTGCCGACCGGTTCGCGCACGCTCGGCGCAGCGAAGTGCTGTGCCAGTCCTTCGAGCGCGTCATCACCATGCCGCTCGCCTGGCATCACCAGCGCGGCACCTCCAACGCCCTCCATACGCTGTTGCGCGCCGTCGAGACGCTGTTCAGCCTTTGGCTCGAATTCATGCGCCAGCATTTGTCCACGGCTGTTGCACTCGTCCTGCTGGTTCCGACCGCGCTCAGCATGGATGTGCGCATGTCAATGGTCCTGCTCGTCCTCGGCGTTCTCTATGTCGGCATCGGCCGCCTGGTGATGAAGCGCACCAAGGAAGGCCAAGCCGCCGTCGAGCGCCACTATCACAAGGTGTTCGCGCATGTGACGGACTCGGTGAGCAACGTCGCCGTGCTGCAGAGCTACAACCGTCTCGGTCATGAGGCGGAGACGCTGCGCGGCTACGTCAAGAACCTGCTCGACGCGCAGAACCCGGTGCTGGACTGGTGGGCTATCGCCAATGCGCTCAATCGCCTGTCGTCGACGATCTCGATGATGGTGGTGCTTCTGATCGGCGCCTATCTGGTCACCCACGGCCAGCTGCGCATCGGCGACGTCATCGCCTTCACCGGCTTCGCCACGCTCCTGATCTCGCGGCTCGACCAGATGTCGGCTTTCGCGAACCAGATTTCGGAAGCTCGCGCAAAGCTCGAGGATTTCTACAAGCTTGAGGACTCGGCCGCCGACACCGCCGAGCCGGATGGATTGCGCGATCTTGCCAATGTCACCGGCCATGTCCGTTTCGAGGATGTCAGCTTCGAGTTCGCCAATTCGGGGCAGGGCGTCAGCGATGTCTCCTTCGAGGTCCAGGCTGGCCAGACCGTCGCCATCGTCGGACCGACGGGTGCGGGCAAGACCACGCTCATCAACTTGCTGCAGCGCGTCTTCTCGCCGTCCAGCGGTCGCATCCTGATCGACGGCATCGATACCCGCATCGTGACCCGCAAGTCGCTGCGCCATTCGATCGCCACCGTGTTCCAGGATGCCGGATTGCTGAACCGCTCGATCGAGGACAATATCCGTGTCGGCCGCGCCGATGCGACCAATGACGAGATCCATGCCGCAGCCACCGCGGCCGCGGCGCAGGATTTCATCCTGTCCAAGAGCAATGGCTATGACACGGTGGTCGGCGAACGTGGCGGCCAGCTGTCCGGCGGCGAGCGCCAGCGCATCGCCATTGCCCGTGCCGTGCTGAAGGATGCTCCGATCCTGGTGCTCGACGAGGCGACCAGCGCGCTCGACGTCGAGACCGAGGATCGCGTCAAGGAAGCCATCGACGAATTGCGCCGCGACCGCACCACCTTCATCATCGCCCACCGCCTGACCACCGTCCGCGACGCCGATCTGGTCGTGTTCATGGACAAGGGCAGGGTGATCGAGATGGGTGGCTTCGCCGAACTGTCGCTGCGCAACGGCCGTTTCGCCAGCCTGCTGCGCGCCGGCGGCCTGCTCAACGACGAGGAAGTCCGCCGCCTCAGCCGCTCCGTACACGAGGCGGCCTGAGCGATGACAGTTCTCCCTTCTCCCCTTTGTGGGAGAAGGTAAGAGCTGCCGCGACACCACCGCTCGATTGCTCCAATCGCATCGGCGGTCTATGTAAAGTCGCATGAGTGACACGACTTCACGCCTGAGCGGCTGGACCGATCTTGCCAATCCGACCCGGTTCGTTGGGCTGGCGGACAGGCTTGTGCCGTGGCTGGCGGCGCTCGCCACGCTCGTTCTCGCTGCTGGCTTCTATATGAGCTTCACCGCGCCCGAGGATTTCCAGCAAGGCATCACCGTGCGCATCATGTACATCCACGTGCCTTTCGCCTGGCTCGCCATGATGTGCTACACGCTGATGGCGGTCTCCGCGCTTGGCACGCTGGTCTGGCGCCATCCGCTGGCCGACGTCGCGCTTAAATCGGCGGCCCCCATCGGTGCGGTCTTCACCGCGCTGGCGCTGATCACCGGTTCGATCTGGGGCAAGCCGATGTGGGGCACCTGGTGGGTCTGGGACGCCCGCCTGACCTCGGTCTTCGTGCTGTTCCTGATGTATCTCGGCATCATCGCGCTGACCCGCGCGCTGGATGACGCCAGCCGCGCCGCCTGGGCCGCCGCCATCATAACGCTGGTCGGCTTCATCAACATCCCGATCATCAAATTCTCGGTCGACTGGTGGAACACGCTGCACCAGCCGGCCTCGGTGTTCCGGCTCGGCGGCCCGACCATCGATCCCAGCCTGCTCTGGCCGCTGCTGGTGATGGCCGTCGGCTTCACGGTGCTGTTCTTCACGCTGCACCTGATGGCCATGCGCACGGAGATCCGACGCCGCCGCGTCATCGCCATGCGGCGTGTGGCGGCACGGCAGGCGGAGCGGACTTAAGCTTCTCTCACAAGGGAAGCTACGGAATTTCCAAGCAGCTGGTCTTCGGCCATGGCGTGCATGGCAGCTTGGCGAATTCATTGTCTTATGCCGCGCAGGTCGACCCCCACTCCGTCGAGCTTCGCTCGACACCTCTCTCCCGATCGACGGGATAGAGGAAAGGCACCAGGCTTTTTGCCGTCAACGCTCGTCCAGAAAAGAAAGCTCCCTTCCTTTCCCTCCGGAGGGGGAAAGGTGGCGCTGCGAAGCAGCGACGGATTGGGGGAACCACGTGGCAAGGTGGAAAAGGAAGGCCGCTCACCCCATCAGTCCGCGCGCTGCCACCGGCAGTGTTTCCAGCACCTTTTCACCGTCGATCAGGTTGACGTCGTTGAACAGATTGGTGACGACGCAGCAATGGTCGGGCACCACGCGAACGCGCTCGCCGATGCGCAGCTTGCCGTCGCCCGAAAGCGTGACCGTGCCGTGCTCCTCGCTCAGGCCCGTCACCAGCGCCCCCGGCACGCCCATCAACTCTCCAAAGTCCTTTAGCCCCAGCGTATCGCTGGAAAGGGCCTTGCTGCCGCTATCGAGAATGGCGCGCGTTGCTGTCGGATGGCTGACCACGGTCGCGAGCACCGTCAGCGCGCAATCGTCTGTCGTGCCGACGCCTTTGGCGACCTGGTAGCGGTCGAGATAGATATAGGTGCCGGGCCGGTATTCGGTGACGACTGAGGCATCGGCGCAACGCCACATATCCGGCGTGCCGCCGCTGGAGATGCGCTCACACGCGAGCCCTGAAGTGGCCAGCGCCTGTTTGGCTTCGGCAAGCCAGGCTTCGGCTTCAGCCGCGCGGCCGGCGGCCGGATAGGTCATCAGCCCGCCAAAGGCGAGACCGCCAGCCTGGTCGATCACTCTCGCCAGCGCAACCGCCTCATCGGCCGTCTGCACGCCGCAGCGCCCCATGCCGGTGTCGCATTCGACCAGGACCGATAGCGGATGCCGGGTATCGGTGAAGGTGGCGGCGAGCCCCTCCAGCGTCTGCACGCTGTCGGCCGTGACCGACAGCGTGACGCGGCCGTGCAGCGCCTGCAGCCGTTCGAGCTTGGCGCGCCCAAGGATGTTGTAGGGGAGAAAGATATCCGTCAGCCCGGCATCGGCCATCACCTCGGCCTCGCCGATCTTCTGGCAAGTGATGCCGACGGCACCCGCCGCCACTTGCTTCTTTGCCCAATAAGGCAGCTTGTGCGTCTTGATGTGCGGCCTGAGCTTCAGTCCGTTCTTGTCGGCATGGGCCTGCGCGCGCGCAATGTTGGCTTCGGCGCGCGCGACGTCGATGAGGATCGACGGCGTATCGAGATCATGGATGGTCGGCATCGGCTATATCCCGTGGAGTCCGCAGGCGTTATGAGCCTGAAAGCCGGCGATGTCATGCGGCCAGCAGGCTGGATCGGTGGGCCATGCGCGGGACGCGCAAGGCTCGAACGGGCAAGATGGATCGACACCGCAGCGGCGTTCGGCTATGCGATTGTCGGAAAAATCTACACGAAGGGTCACGATCATGAAACGCTCCGCCATCAACGAAATCATCCGCGAAGCCGACGCTTTCATCCGCTCGTTCGGCTACGTCATGCCGCCCTTCGCCTACTGGTCGCCGGAAGAAATGAAGGCGCGCCAGGTCGACTCCTCGGCCATCCACACCTCGCGGATGGGCTGGGATATCACCGATTACGGCCAGGAGAAGTTCCACGAACTTGGCCTGTTCCTGTTCACCACCCGCAATGGCCGGTACGAGGACATGAAGAAGGGCATGGGCATGCTCTACGCCGAGAAGATCATGATCTCGCGCAAGGACCAGCTGTCGCCGATGCACCGCCACAACGTCAAGGCCGAGGATATCATCAACCGGGGTGGCGGCAAGCTGGTGCTGGAACTGTTCATGCATGATCGTGATGGCGGCATCGACCCCAGGGCCGAGGTTTCGGTGCCTGTCGACGGCACCATCCACAGGCTGCCGGCCGGCGGGCTCCTGAAGCTCGATCCGGGCCAGAGCGTCACGCTGATGCCTGGCGTCTGGCATGCCTTCTGGGCCGAGGGCAAGGACGTGCTGATCGGCGAGGTCTCGACCGTCAACGACGACCTCACCGACAATGTCTTCCGCGAGCCCATCGGCCGTTTCTCCAACATCGAAGAGGACGTCGCTCCCCTCCACCTTCTGGTGGCGGATTACGAGAAGTGGCTGGCCTAGTTCAGGCGCCACGCTCAATGACAGCAGCTTGCCCCTGATTGCACGCTCGTCCGGCACAGGCAGGACGAAGTGATCGGCACATCGGCCCTGGCCAGCGCCGCGGCAAGCCTTGACTGCATCGCCGGCAATTCCTCAGCCTCGCCGCGCCGGCTCAAACATTCCACCAGCCCGTGCAGCGCCCAGACATTGTCCGGGTGCTGGGCGCAGCGCTGCACCCTGCCGCTCAGCCCCAGATCGTCGCGATAGACCTGCTCGGCTTCCGCCGCATGGCCCTGGTCGAGAAGCAGCGCCGCCAGCGCATGGCGCGGCGGGTGCATCCAGGCCCACGGCTCGGTGTAGGACAGATTGTCGTCCATCTCGACCGCGCGCTTGAGATGACCATAGGCCTCCTCGTGCCGGCCCTGATGATAGGCAAGCTCACCGTCGAGCAAGGCCGCACCGACGGCAAGCGAGGCGCGGGCCGGGTTGCTGAGAAAACGGCGCTCGGCTGGGATGCCTTCGAGATGCAGGTGGAACCGTTCTCGCTCCCGCTCGGCTTCGGCGAACTGTCTCAGCGTCGCATGCGCGACGCCCTTGGCGTAGTGCTGCATGGCAGCGGTCAGCACATAGAGATCCGGCCCCGCTGCCATCGGCTCGTCGATGATCTCCCGCCAGCGGCCGAAGCGCACCTCAACATGCGATTTCATTGCGTGATAGCCTTCGACCGTCTGGGTGAGCTTTGGCCGGTCGGGCATGCTGACCACATCGCGCGTCACCAGGCGGCGCACCTCGTTCGCGGCCCACCGTGCCGGGCGGTATTGGCCTGACAACATGCAGGTGAACATCATCAGGTGCAGATCGTGGCAGCAGCCGAGCAGGTAGTAGGTCGGCTCGTCCGCATAGGCGAGATAAAGGTCGTTGGCGCGCACCGCCTTCTCGCTGGCAAGCCTGGCCTTCTCATAATCTCCGCACAGCACATAGATATGCCCCGGCATGTGGTTCATGTGCCCGGCATCGGGGCACATCTCGCCGAGCAGGTCGGCCGAGCGGATGCCGCGTTCGGGCATGGTGGACATTTCCAGGAGATGGATGTGCAAATGGACGATCGCGGGATGCTGGGCGATGCCGGCCTCGTCGGCGAGCCGGATCGAGCGCTCGCAGACGTCCAGCGCCTCGACGACATCGGAATTAGGCGCCGGTTCACCGGTCTTGAGGTCCCACAGGCGCCGCACGGTCCGCATCATCATCGCCTCGACGAACAGCGCCATCACGTCATGATCGTCGGGAAAGTTCTGATAGACCCGCCGCATCGCGGCGGCATAGGCATCATCCCATTGCTCGAATTCCTGCGGGCTCACCCGGTGCGGCTTCTGGAAGCGGCAAGCCAGCGCTTCGATCAGTTGCCTTTCGACGTCGCCAGCGGCGGCCACGCTGGCACGCGCCAACTGGACGTGCTCGAAGCAGCGCCTGGTCGCACTCTCGGCCTCGGCTTCGCCATGCTCCTTCCAGGTGAGATTGTAGAAAGGCCCGGCCGCGTAGGAGATGCCCCAGTGGACCATCGGGCAATCCGGATCGGTCTCCAGCGCCTTCTCAAAGCACTTGATGCCTTCCTCGTGGTTGAAGCCGTAGCACCAGTTGAGCCCGATATCGAACCAGCGCTGGGTCTCGGCGGAGCGGGTGGAGATCGAGCGTCGGTAGGTGCCAAGGTCAAAGCGGTCCATGAATTCTCGTTCCAACTGTTGTCGATTGCAATCCAGACCAGATTCCTTTCTGGCCCGCCGCCCTTATTTTGTCCCTCCGGGCGCCGGTTCGTTTCGCCAGCCAGCCAGGTCCGGCAGGTCGTCAAGCCAGCTTTTCTCGGTCATCACTTCATCGCCGGGCTGCGGAGCAGCCTCCGCCGCGTTTTGAATCAGCCAGTCCATCCACTTCCGATAGGCAGCCGCGTCCAACCGCGGCGGCAGCACCTTGGCCTTGAGCAGCATCCTCTTGCGGAAACTGGTTTGCCGGCGGAGTTTGGTCGTCGTGAACTTGATTGCCTTGCCTTGGTAGTCAACAGTCCAGCGGTCGCCGCCATGGCTGACAAGCCCGTCTACGGCGAAACCGGCATCGACCGGCCTATCCCGCCAGGGAAGTTCGACGGCATTCTTTCGCAGGTCGATAGCCCATCGCCTGTAGCTGGCCCCGGCACGCTGCGGCGGCAGGACACCGGCCTGTTCGAGCACCTTCCTTCGGAAGGTAGGTTGCTTCTTGAGCTGGCCGGTCGTGAACTCAATGCGATGCCCACGAAACTCGACGTGCCACCGCACCCTCCCGTTGCCGACATATTTCACCAGCCTGTCGATGGAGAACTCGTCATCGGCAAGCATCACGCAGCCCTGGCTGATGCTTTCGCGGATGAACTCGGTGTCAGTGACCATCGGGCGGGCTCGTGCGGGAATCTTCAAGAAGCTTAGCCGTGAACGCGCGAGCCGCCATCACATATACCGAGGATCGGAGTGATGAGTGCTATCGAATTTTGGCTGGGGAACCTGGATTCGAACCAGGACTAACGGAGTCAGAGTCCGTGGGTCTACCGTTAACCTATTCCCCAGCAGGCGTGATTTTCACGATAAACGTGAAACCGCGCGGGCCGAGCGGGCTAGCCGCTGTGAGCGCTGCCTTGTAGCCGCCAGCGGAAAATAGTCAAGCCTGCTCTGCGCTTCAATTGCCAGCTTTTGTCGCTGGCTCCGAAAGCCGGCGTTTTCCACTGCGTGCGATCCGCGTCTCAGCTCTCCTTGCGGCTGAATTGCGAGCGTTCGAAGAACAGCACGATGCCCAGGCCCAGAATCAGCGGGATGATGAGATAAAACAGCCGGAACACCAGCAGCGCGGCCAGCACGCCGACAGGGTCCATGTCGGAAAGCCCGGCGAGAAACACCACCTCGAACACACCGAGGCCGCCCGGCGCGTGCGAGATCTGGGCGACCGAGAAGGAGACGAGGAAGACGCCGAGCACGATGAAATAGCCGGGATTGTGCACCTCCGGCAGGGCGAAGAAGATGATCGCGGCTGCCGCCAGGAGTTCGATCGGGCCGATCAGCAACTGCCTGACGACAATCGGCAGCGCCGGATAGTGAAGCTGGAAGCTGGCGATCTTCAGCGGGCGCAGATGCAGCCAGCTGCCGAATATATAGGCGGCGATGAGGATCAGCATGGCGATGCCCGCCGCCTTCGACAGTCCGTGATGGGCGATGCCGGAAAAACGGTCGATAATCTGCGGCTCGAACACCAGCACGAGGCCGGCGGCGAGAATCGTCGACAACACGAAGGTTATCCAGCAGATCGCCACCAGCACGCCGACTTCCTGGCCCGTCAAGCCCCTGGTGCCGTAGGCGCGGTAGCGGATGACGGCGCCGGAAAACACCGAGCCGCCTATATTGTGCGACAGCGCATAGGTGGTGAAGGAGCAGAGCGTCACGAACAGCCACGACACTCGTCTGCCGATATGAAGAAGCGCAATGTGATCGTAGCCGGCGAGCGCGGCGTAGGCGACGACCGAACTCAAGCCAGCCAGCATCCAGTCGCGAGCCGGAATGGCCGCCAGCCCGTCCCAGACGTCGTCGAGCGAGACGCCGCGCAATTCGTGCCAGAGCAGCAGCAGCGAGAAGATCACCGCGCCGATGCCGACGACCGGCCAGAAAAAGCGTTTCCAGTTCATTGCCCGACTGCCATGCGTTGCCTGTCCGCGTCCTTTTCTGTCGAGAGGCCAACCGCGCCCCGAATTCCTCATTAATTTCAGAAATGCCTCATTGAAGCCGGCTATTCAACCGCGAACACTTGTCGCGGCGGATGCTGTCCCGATTTGCCGCGTCCCGCGACGATGTTGCGCTACCAGCCAGGCCTTGCCGGTACATTACGCCAGTGCAAAAGCAGGCCCGCGCCGCCAGCCGGCAAAATTCGGCATGCGGGTCTTGGTGATCGGGCGCGGCACTGTTAGTCTGACGGCAACTTGAAACATGCCAAAGCGCCTGCTGCGTCCGTCACCGGTTCGCGCGGCGCCGGAAGGAACGACAGTGGAAGACCGCGACACCGGCGCAGGCGCGCCGGAGGTGGGCGCGTCCAGCGCTTCCCCGGGGTCATCAGGCCCGGGGACAGCCGGTTGGCAGCAACGCCGCCCGACGGAGCCTCGCTCCGTGAATGGGCAGGTGGGCGACGCGACCCAGAAAGGCAAGCCCAAGAAGCGGCGCAAGCGAAGGCGTGGGCGCAAGGTTTTCGCGCGCGACGAGGCACGCCCCGACGAGAATCGGTTGCCGGTGCAAGGCAAGGTCGCCGTCGCCGCATTGGACTTGAAACCGGTGGCGGTTCAGACGATCGCGCCCGCCGTTCCGTTGCCACGCCCCGAGCAAGGCAACCGCCGGCCGCCGCTGCACGAGCTTCCCGTTTTCGCGGCACTCGACCTCGGTACCAACAATTGCCGGCTCCTGGTCGCCGTTCCCACCCGCCATGGCCAGTTCCGCGTCATCGATGCCTTTTCGCGCATCGTCAGGCTGGGCGAGGGGCTCACCGCCAACGGCCGGCTCGGCCAGCCGGCGATGGACCGCGCCGTCGAGGCGCTCAAGGTCTGCGGCGACAAATTGCGCGGCCGCAAGATCAGGAAGGCAAGGCTGATCGCCACGGAAGCCTGCCGCTCGGCCGAGAATGGCGTCGAGTTTCTCGAACGCGTCGAACGCGAGGCCGGCCTGAAGCTTGAGATCATCGACCGCCAGACCGAAGCCCGTCTTGCGGTTTCCGGCTGCGGCTCGCTGGTCGAGCGCGACACGCAGGGCGTCGTGCTGTTCGACATCGGCGGCGGCTCTTCCGAGATCGCGCTGATCGATCTCACCGGTCGCCGTTCGCCGCGGCTGGCCAACCACATCGTGTCGTGGACATCGCTGCCGGTCGGCGTCGTCTCCTTGGCCGAACGCTTTGGCGGCCGCACCGTGACGCGTGAGATCTTCACCGCCATGGTCGACGACGTCGCAGGCAGGCTTGCCGCCTTCGACGGCCGCGACCGGCTGAGCCACCTCAAGGCCAGCCCGAATTTCCACCTGCTCGGCACTTCTGGCACGGTGACGACACTGGCCGGCGTCCATCTCGATCTCGAACGCTACGACCGCCGCCGGGTCGACGGCCTGTGGATGGATCGCGACAGCGTCGACCGCATGGTCGAAAGGCTGGTTGGCTGGGATTTCCAGCAACGTTGCGCCAACCCTTGCATCGGCGCCGACCGCGCCGATCTGGTGCTCGCCGGCTGTGCTATCCTCGAAGCGATCCGCGCCGTCTGGCCGTCGGAACGGCTGCGCGTCGCCGATCGGGGCCTGCGCGAAGGCATATTGAGCGAGCTGATGGCCGATGACGGCGTCTGGCGCAATGATGGGCGTGGGAGGGCATGATCCCGAGAGGCCGCCGCGGTGCTTTGGTGAACAGTCGACCCCCACTCCGTCGAGCTTCGCTCGCCACCTCTCCCCCGATCGACGGGGGAGAGGAAGGGCGCGAGCTTGGCCAGGCTGGCTCCCTTCCTCTCCCTCCGGAGGGGGGAGAGGTGGCGCTGCGAAGCAGCGACGGAGTGGGGGAAGGCGGTCCTCAAATGCGCAGCCGCCGAAAGATCATGCTCGAACAGGAAACTGGCCGATGACCAAGAAACCGGAAAAACCAGGTTCGGCCAGCATCCGCGTGCTGAAGACGCGGATCAAGAAGAAGAGCGGCCTGAAGGAATCGTCGCGCCGCTGGCTGCAGCGCCACATCAACGATCCCTATGTCCAGCGCTCCAAGGCCGATGGTTATCGCTCGCGTGCGGCCTACAAGCTGATCGAGATCGACGACAAGCACCATCTCTTGAAACCCGGCATGAAGGTCATCGATCTGGGTGCCGCCCCCGGCGGCTGGTGTCAGGTCGCGGCCGCGCGCACGAAATCGACGGCCGAGAACCCGCATGTCATCGGCATCGATTATCTGGAAATGGACGCCGTGCCCGGTGCGCCGGTGCTGCTGATGGATTTTCTCGATCCGCAGGCTCCACAGAAGCTGGCCGAAGCGCTGGGCGGAGACCCGGACGTCGTCCTGTCCGACATGGCGGCACCGACCACCGGCCACAAGCGGACCGACCATATCCGCACCATGCATCTGTGCGAGGTGGCGGCCGATTTCGCGCTGTCGGTCCTGAAGCCCGGCGGCCATTTCCTGGCCAAGACCTTCCAGGGCGGCGCCGAGAACGAACTTCTCTCTATGCTCAAGAAGAATTTCCGCTCCGTCCACCACGTCAAGCCGCCGGCATCGCGCGACGAATCGGTCGAGCTTTATCTCTTGGCGAAAGACTTCAAAGGGCGAGAGACCGCTCCGCCGTCAGGCGGATCGGAACGTCCAGTGGACGTTCCGAAGGGCTCGAGCGCCCGCAGCCATAGCGAAGGGCCGGGGGACGCTGAGGCCTGACTGGCCCACCAACTACCGCTCCGCCGTCAGGCGGATCGGAACGTCCAGTGGACGTTCCGAAGGACTCGAGCGCCCGCAGCCATAGCGAAGGGCCGGGGGACATCGAAGGCTGAATTGGCCGCCTCACTCTCCCGGCGATCTCACCGGTTCCAGCGTCTTCGGCGTCGTCAGCCGGCCATGTCCCGACACGGCGTTGCCGGCGTCGGGCGCCAGCCGCATGAACGACAGCGATGCCGCCGCCGATACCGCCGCCACGATGAAGAAGGCGATGTGGAAATCGCCCAGCGTCAGCGGGCCGCCATGGATCGAGGTCGAGACTTCCAGAACACCGCCGGCAAGGGCCACGCCGAGCGCGATCGAGAGCTGTTGGAACACCGCCGTGATCGGCGTTGCCTTGCTGGTGTCCTCGGCCGACACCTCGGCATAGGAGAGCGCGTTGACGCCGGTGAAGAACATCGAGCGGATGAAGCCGCCGACCAGCAATATGGCCAGCATCAGCGCGTAAGGCGTTTCGGGGGTGAAGAGGCCGTACATGGCGATCGATGCGGCGGCGACCAGCGAGCCGACGATCAGCACGCGCCGGAAGCCGGCAACGCGGAAGATCAGCGCGGTGACGAATTTCATGCCTATGGCGCCGATCGCCGAGACGAAGGTGATCATGCCGGACTGGAACGGTGTCAGCCCGAAACCGATCTGGAACATCAGCGGCAACAGAAATGGCACGGCACCGATGCCGATCCGGAACAGGCTGCCGCCGAGCACCGAGGAGCGGAACACCTGGTTGCGGAACAGCTCGAGCGCCAGCAGCGGATTTTTGGCGCGGCGCGCATGCATCAGGTAGAGCGCGCCCGACACCAGTCCGACGGCCACGGTGATGAGGCCGGTCGCCGGCGGCAGATAGGGCAGGCTGACCACCGACAGGCCGAACACGACACCGGATGCCGCCAGCCCGCTCAGCACGAAACCGATGAAATCGAGCGGCGGCGTCTCGGTGGCTTCGGTTTCCGGCAGGAAGCGTGTCGCCAGCCAGATGCCGATCAGGCCGATCGGAACATTGATCAGGAAAATCCAGTGCCAGGTAAAATAGGTGGTGATGAAGCCGCCGATCGGCGGGCCGACCAGCGGGCCGACGAGTGCTGGAATGGTGAGCCAGGACATGGCGGCGACCAAATCGCTCTTGGGCGTGGCGCGCACCAGAACCAGGCGCCCGACCGGCGTCATCATGGCGCCGCCAATGCCTTGCAGGAAACGCGCAACAACGAAGGCCGGCAGCGAACCCGACAGCGCGCAGGCGACCGAACCGGCAATGAACACGGCGATCGCGGCACGAAAGATGTTCTTGGCGCCGAAGCGGTCGGCCATCCAGCCGCTGATTGGAATGAAGATCGCCAGGGACACAAGATAGGCCGTCAGCGCAAGCTTGAGCGCGATCGGGCTGGTATGGATGTCGATGGCGATCGCCGGCAGCGATGTCGCGATGACGGTCGAATCCATGTTCTCCATGAAAAGAGCGACCGCCAGGATGAGCGGGATTGTGCGGGTCAAGGAACGCGTCCGAATTGGCCAAAACTGCGTTGCCGACTGGGGCAAGCCGATACGAAAGGGCGGTTATCACGCCTTTGGCCTGATGTCGCTTAATTTGCTGTCACGTTTGTGCGACCGCAAGGAGGTTGGCAGTCTCTTGGACGACCTTATCTCGGATGCCGCAAGGCAAGGGCCAGCTACGGAACGGCTTGCGAAAGGTGACGGCTCTCATTATTGTAGTGAATATAACTACCACGGAGGCTTTATCATGGAAGAAGCCGTCTCGGCAGCCGATGCCAACCGCAGGTTTTCTCTTATCCTGCGGGGCGTGCGCGAGGGCCAGAGCTATGTCGTGACCAGTCACGGCCGCCCCGTCGCGCGGATCGTGCCCGCGGATCAGCAGCAGGGTGTCGCTTCCCGCTCACGCACGGCGCTGTTGTCCCGACTCGAACGCCAACCTGTCGTGAATACCGAACGGTGGACCCGTGACGAACTCTATGAGGACGAGCGGTGAAGTTTGCGCTTGACACCAACATCCTTGCCTACGCGGAAGGGATCAACGGTGCCGAGAAGCGCGATATCGCTCTCGATCTGCTGCGCAACCTCCCGCAGGAGTCTGCAGTTGTTCCCGCTCAGGTCCTTGGTGAATTGTACAATGTTCTGGTCCGCAAGGCTGGACGAATGCCCAAGGCTGCCCGTGACGCCCTTCTGAGCTGGCGTGACGCGTTTCCAGTTGCCGCGACCACTCAAGACATAATGATGATGGCCGCTGATCTGGCCAATGATCATCGTCTGGGTATTTGGGATGCGGTCATTCTCTCCGTTGCCTCGCAGGCCGGCTGCAGGCTGCTGCTGTCGGAAGACATGCAAGATGGCTTCACATGGGGTGGGGTCACCGTCGTCAGTCCTTTCGCCTCGCCGCGCCATGCCTTGCTGGATGCTTTCCTCGGCAAGCCATCCGAATAGAAGGCGCAATCATCGTCTTTCCAACGTCATCGCGACGTGTTACCAGCCAGCGCCAATCCTGAAAGGGAATAACGAGTCGGCGCTGTCCATTCCGGTCCAGCGCTTTTTCGCATTCAAAGGGCTGGCCATGGCAAAAATCATCGAAACGTCCACCGGCGCACTGGCGCTGACTTTTGACGACGTGCTTTTGCAGCCACGTCATTCCGAAGTCATGCCCGGCCAGACCGATATCCGCACCTGCATCGCCGGCGACATCGACCTCAACGTGCCTATCCTGTCGGCGGCGATGGATACGGTCACCGAGGCAAGGCTTGCCATCGCCATGGCGCAGGCAGGCGGCATCGGCGTCATCCATCGCAATTTCTCGCCGGCCGAACAGGCCGAGCAGGTACGGCAGGTGAAGAAATTCGAATCCGGCATGGTGGTCAATCCGGTCACCATCGGACCCGACGCCACGCTCGCCGACGCGCTGTCGCTGATGCGCACCTATTCGATCTCGGGCATTCCGGTGGTCGAGAATGGCGGCGCCGGCGGCCACAAGACCGGCCGGCTGGTCGGCATCCTGACCAATCGCGACGTGCGCTTCGCTTCCGATCCGGCGCAGAAGGTCTATGAATTGATGACCCGTGAGAACCTGATCACGGTCAAGGAGAATGTCGACCAAGACGAGGCCAAGCGGCTGCTGCACCAGCACCGCATCGAGAAGCTGGTCGTCGTCGACAAAAAGGGCAATTGCGTCGGGCTGATCACCGTCAAGGACATCGAGAAGTCGCAGCTCAACCCGCACGCCACCAAGGACGCGCAGGGACGCCTGCGCGCCGCGGCCGCCACCAGCGTCGGCGATGACGGCTTCGAACGCGCCGAGCGTCTCATCGAGGCCGGCGTCGACCTTTTGGTGATCGACACCGCGCATGGCCACTCGCAGCGCGTGCTGGACGCGGTGACGCGGGCGAAGAAGCTTTCCAACTCCGTGCGCATCCTGGCCGGCAATGTCGCCACCGCGGAAGGCACGCGGGCGCTGATCGATGCCGGCGCCGACGCAGTCAAGGTCGGCATCGGTCCGGGCTCCATCTGCACCACCCGCATCGTGGCCGGGGTCGGCGTTCCCCAGCTTTCGGCCATCATGTCGGCGGTCGAGACGGCGCACAAATCCGGCGCCTCGGTGATCGCCGATGGCGGCATCAAATATTCCGGCGATCTGGCCAAGGCACTCGCCGCCGGCGCCAGTGCCGCCATGATCGGCTCGTTGCTTGCCGGGACCGACGAGAGTCCGGGCGAGGTCTATCTGCACCAGGGCCGCTCCTTCAAGGCCTATCGCGGCATGGGCTCGGTCGGCGCCATGGCGCGGGGCTCCGCCGATCGCTACTTCCAGGCCGAGGTGCGCGACACGCTGAAACTGGTGCCGGAAGGCATTGAAGGACAGGTTCCCTACAAAGGACCTGTGTCTGGTGTGCTGCATCAGCTTGCAGGCGGGCTGAAAGCCGCTATGGGTTATGTCGGTGGCCGCGACCTTGCCGATTTCCGCGAACGCGCCACCTTTGTGCGCATATCCAACGCCGGACTTCGTGAAAGCCACGCCCATGACGTCACGATTACCCGCGAAAGCCCCAACTATCCCGGCGGAGCCTGATTCTTCCGGGCTTTGGCGCAACTTGACCGCCATGGTGCTGCGCCTGTCGCGCCATGTCGGCGCGCTCTGCTTTCTCTCGGCGGCGGTTTTCATCGCCATGACGGGGATGGAGTTCTTCTATTTCCGTCAATTGAGCGGGGGCCTGTCCTCGCTCGACATGCGTTATTTCGGATTCACACCCGATGAGGGCATGGCCTGGCTGACGGCGCTTGGCCGACGCGGCAGCGAGATCATCTTGGTCTGGCACTACCTGACCTTCGATCTTTTGTTTCCGGCGCTGTTGTCGCTGACGCTGGTCAGCCTGATCCTGGCGACAGCCCGACGCCTGAAGAATTTCCGCGTGCTGCCGGGGCAGGTGCAGTCGATCTTCGCGCTGGTCCTGGTGCTGCCGTATACACTCGCCGACTATGCCCAGAATATCGCCGTGGCGCGCCTTCTGTCCGATTTCCTCTATGCCAACCCGGACTCGCTGTCTTTTGCCTCGGCGCTGATCGTCACCAAATTCGCGCTTCTTGCCGTCCCGCTCATCGTCATTGCCGCTTTCTGGCTGGCGGGCCAAAGACGTCAGGATTGATGCCGTAAAGGGCAGGAGCCATTCAATGAACCAGACGACGATCTTCTGGCCGGTGCTGGCTCACGTGCTGCTGATCTACATCGTCTATGTCGTCATTGGCCGGCGCCGCTACATCGCTGTCAAGTCGGGTGAAGCCAAGGTCGGCCAGTACAAGGTTCGTTCGACCGAGCCGGCCTCTACTGTCACCGTCGCGAACAATTTGATCAACCAGTTCGAACTGCCGGTGCTCTTCTACGTGCTGTGCCTGACACTGCACATGACCAACGGCGTCAACTACATCACCCTCGCCCTGATGTGGATTTTTGTCGCGTCACGCTATTTTCACGCCTGGTTTCACCTGACCAGCAACAACTTGCTGCTGCGCAACCGCTCCTTCGTGCTGGGCGCGGTGGTGCTGGCGCTGGGCTGGATCTGGTTGGCCCTGCACTTGCTCGCAATCGTATGAACTGCGCCAAATCCCTTCTCCAAAGGGAAGGGGGAAAAGGCCCGGCGCTTACAGATCGAACACCGCGATCTTGCGCTTGTCGAACTTGATGCCGATCTCGCCGCGAACAAGCTTCAGCGCCTGTTCGCCGAACACGGCCCGGCGCCAGCCTTGCAGCGCCGGCACATCGGCATCCTCGCCTTCGGCCGCGATACGGTCGATGTCGTCGCTGGAGGCGAGCACCTTCGAGGCCACGCCCTGTCTTTCGGCGACAATCCTGAGCAGCACTTTCAAGAGTTCCGAAGCGGCACTCGAGCCCTCGGGGGGCTGGAAGTTCTTCGGCAGTTTCGGCATCTGCTCCTTTGGCAGGGCAAGCGCGGTGTTGACCGCGCCGAGCAGCGCCGTCGCCGTCGAGGAGCGTTCCCAGCCCTTGGGCGTCGTGCGCAGCTTGGCAAGGCCTGCCGCATCGCGCGGCCCTTGCTGCGCGATCTCGTAGATCGCGTCGTCCTTGAGCACGCGGCCGCGCGGCACGTCGCGCTCGCGCGCCTCACGTTCGCGCCATGCGGCCACGGCCTGCACGATCGCCAGCTCCTGCGGTTTGCGAAGCCGCATCTTGAGCCGCTTCCAGGCGTCCTCGGGGTGCGGATCGTAGGTCTCGCGCGAGGTCAGGACATCCATCTCCTCATTCAGCCAGTGGGCGCGGTTTTCCCGCGCCAGCTCGGCGTTGAGGTGCTGATAGACCTCGATCAGATGGGTGACGTCGGCCAGCGCGTAGTCGAGCTGCTTGTCGGATAGCGGCCGATGGCGCCAATCGGTGAAGCGCGACGACTTGTCGAGCCGCGCGCCGGTGATGCGCTGCACGAGCTGGTCGTAGGAAACACTGTCGCCGAAGCCGCAGACCATCGCCGCAACCTGGGTGTCGAATACCGGATGCGGAACGAGATCGCCGAGATGGACGATGATTTCGATGTCCTGCCTGGCGGCATGGAAGACTTTGACCACCGCCTCGTTGGCCATCAGCCTGAAGAAGGGAGCGAGGTCGATGTCGGGTGACAAAGGATCGATCAGCGCCGTCACGCCGGGCGCCGCCATCTGGATCAGGCACAGGATTGGCCAGAAGGTCGTCTCGCGGATGAATTCGGTGTCGACGGTGACGAATTCCGACTTTTCGAAAGCGGCGAGAACGGTCTCGAGTTCTTTCTGGGTGGTGATGACGTGCATCAAATCGCTTTTGGCAGGAGTAGGGTCTTCCTAGATTTCAGCCGGAAAGGCTTTCGTCAAGCTGTGGTGCCAGCGTCATGGCCCTTCCGGACTGTCTGGATCACTATTTCTCCTGGCCAGCCGCGCGAAAACGGTCGAAGTGCGCAACAGGGCGGTGAAGCGGCTGCGTCTGCCGGCCGGCACGCCGGATCGGGCCTGCATGCGGTAGAGGATCACGGCGATGAACACCGTGTAGACCACGGCGCTGAAGACAAACAGCGCGCTCGGCCCGAAATACTGCATCGCCGTCGAGGCCGCGAAAGGACCGCCAATGGCGCCGAAGGAATAGAACAGCATCAGGGCGGCGTTGATCAGCACGAACTCGCCGGCATCCGCGCGGTCGTTGGAATGCGCGGCCGACAGCGAATAGAGCGGCATGGCGAAACAGCCGAAGAGGAAGATGATGATGAAGTTGAGCAGCGGATTGCTGCCGGCCACGAACACCAGCGCCAGGGCCGAAAGCATTGCGCAGCAGGTCGTCAGCAACAGCACCCGGCGCCGGTCCCAGCGGTCGGAGAGGTAGCCGAGCGGATATTGGATGATGGCGCCGCCGAATATGCCGACGCTGACGAAGGTAACGACATCGGCGACCGACATGCCGATCTGCTCGGCATAGACCGGCGACAAGGTGCGAAAGGCGCTGTTGGTGACGCCGACCGCGATGCAGCCGAAGCAGCCAAGCGGCGAAATCCGCCAGACGCGCGCCAGGTCGAGCTTGACCTCCTCCGGCGGCGTCGGATTGGAGCGGTCGCCAAGCGAGACCGGCACCAGCGACAGCGTGATCATGATCGACATGATGGCGAAGATGGTGAAGCCGCCGGCGCCGAAAACGGGAATCAGGAACTGAGCGCCGGTCACGGAACCCGTATCGACCATCCGGTAGATCGCCAGCACGCGGGCGCGGTCATGGTTGCTGACGCCGGAATTCAGCCAACTCTCGACGATGGTGAACAGCCCGGCGAAACAGAAGCCGCCGGCAAAGCGCACCGCGCACCACATCACTGGATCGAGCACCAGCACGAGCAGCAAGGTGCCGACCGAGGCGATCGCGGCCAGTGCCGAAAACGCCCTGATATGGCCGACCGCCTTCATGACGCGGGTGATGGCCAGGCAGCCAAGCAGGAAGCCGGCGAAATAGAAAGTGCCCATCAATCCGATATCCGATGCCGAAAACCCTTCCTGCGCGCCGCGTAGCGCGATCAGCGTGCTCTGCAGCCCATTGCCGCCGAGCAGGATGCCTGCGGCGAGAAGGAGCGGGATCAGCGGGCGGATTGAGGACATGAAGAGGCGATCACGTATCGGTGATGCCTTTTTGAACCATTGCTCTGGTCAATGCCAGCGGCAAATCCTTGGCACGACCTTGCCGCCAGCCTCCTTGCCTTGACAAACCCGGCCTCCCATGCGCTTTTCGCGCAAATTTTCAGGCTGGGCCTTAATGCTTCGGCCTGCCACCTAGCACCCCGGACTTTTGACCATGACAATGCATCGTTACCGCAGCCATACCTGTGCCCAGTTGAGAAAGAGCGACGTCGGCAACTCCGTCCGCCTGTCGGGCTGGGTGCATCGCGTGCGCGACCATGGCGGCCTGCTGTTCATAGACTTGCGCGATCACTATGGCCTGACCCAGATCGTCGCCGATCCGGATTCGCCCGCGTTCAAGGTCGCCGAGACCGTGCGCGGCGAATGGGTGATCCGCGTCGACGGCGAGGTCAAGGCGCGCTTGCCCGAGACCACCAACGCCAATTTGCCGACCGGCGAGATCGAGATTTTCGCCCGCGAGATCGAGGTGCTGTCGGCGGCCAAGGAACTGCCGCTGCCGGTGTTCGGCGAGCCGGACTATCCCGAGGACATCAGGCTGAAGTACCGCTTCCTCGACCTGCGCCGCGAGACGCTGCACAAGAACATCGTGGCGCGTACGAAAATCATCGCGGAGATGCGCAAGCGCATGGGCGAGGTCGGCTTCACCGAATTCTCGACGCCGATCCTGACCGCCTCGTCGCCGGAAGGCGCGCGCGACTTCCTGGTGCCGTCGCGCATCCACCCCGGCACTTTCTACGCGCTGCCGCAGGCGCCGCAGCAATACAAGCAGCTGATCATGGTGTCGGGCTTCGACCGCTATTTCCAGATCGCGCCCTGTTTCCGCGACGAGGATCCGCGCGCCGACCGTCTGCCCGGCGAATTCTACCAGCTCGACCTCGAAATGAGCTTCGTCGAGCAGGACGACGTGCTGTCGACCATGGAACCGGTGATGCGCGGCGTCTTCGAGACCTTCGCCAACGGCAAGCCGGTGACACAGACATTCCAGCGCATCCCTTATGATGTCGCCATGCGCAAATACGGTTCCGACAAGCCGGACCTGCGCAACCCGATCGAAATGCAGGCCGTCTCCGACCATTTTCGCGACTCCGGCTTCAAGGTGTTTGCCAACATCCTGGCCAACGACCCGAAGGCCGAGGTGTGGGGCATTCCCGCCAAGACCGGCGGCAGCCGCGCTTTCTGCGACCGCATGAACTCGTGGGCGCAGGGCGAGGGCCAGCCGGGGCTGGGCTACATCTTCTGGCGCAAGGAAGGCGACAAGCTCGAAGGCGCTGGCCCGCTCGCCAAGAACATCGGCGAGGAGCGCACCGAGGCGATCCGCCAGCAGCTCGGCCTTGCCGACGGTGACGCTGCCTTCTTCGTCGCCGGTGACCCGAAGAAATTCGTTTCTTTCGCGGGCGCCGCGCGCACGCGCGCCGGCGAGGAACTGAACCTTGTCGACCGCGAACGCTTCGAACTGTGCTGGATCGTCGACTTCCCGTTCTTCGAATGGAACGAGGAGGAGAAGAAGATCGACTTCGCCCACAACCCGTTCTCGATGCCGCAAGGTGGCATCGATGCGCTGAACGGCGAGGATCTGCTCGGCATCAAGGCGTTCCAGTACGACATGGTCTGCAACGGTTTCGAGATCGCCTCGGGCGGTATCCGCAACCACTTGCCCGAAACCATGGTCAAGGCGTTCGAGACGGTCGGGCTCGACCGCGCCACGGTCGAGGAGCGCTTCGGCGGCCTCTACCGCGCCTTCCAGTATGGCGCGCCGCCGCATGGCGGCATGGCCGCCGGCGTCGACCGCGTCGTCATGCTGCTGGTCGGCGCCAAGAACCTGCGTGAGATCACCATGTTCCCGATGAACCAGCAGGCCTACGATCTGTTGATGAACGCCCCGTCGGAAGCCTCGCCGCAGCAGCTTCGCGAACTGGCGCTGCGCGTCGCGCCGACCAAGAAGGACGCCTGAGCGGAGCTTCGGGCTTCACTTCAGGAACTTGCTCGAACCGGTTCTTTCGATTCGGCGATCCATCAAAAAGCCCGGCATCGCTGCCGGGCTTTTTTCGTGTCCTGAGATCGTTTCGATCAGTCCTCGTTCGCCTTGACGGTCACGCCGAGCGTCTTCGGCAGGTCGAGCGGGTTGGACATGGCGCCGGCCATGATCAGCGCGAAGGGCACCGATGCCGGCGGCTCGGCCGAGATTTCGAGGCTCTTCGGATCGTCGAGATACTTGCTGACCGCCGCGGTCACCTGGGCCGTCAGTTCCGGATTGTTGAGCTGCGCCATGCCGAACGGCACGATCGCCTTGGCCTGGTTGGCGATGTCCTTGGCCGACATGCCCTGCTGCTTGCCGACATAGTCCAGCACCTTGCCGGTCAGCGAATCGTCGTCGAAGCGGATCGACGCGCTGTTGAACGACAGCTGCTGCAGCAGGCCGAGCATGGCCATGCCTTGCGCCGAATTGTCGGCGCCTTCCGGCTGCGCGGCCATCTTCTTCTGCATTTCCTGCAGCGACTTGATGAAGTCGATCGTGTAGCCGCCGAGGTCGAAGGTCATGCCGAGCGTGCCGGCATTCTCAACGGAGATGTCGTATTTCGACAGTTCCATCTTACCGTCCGATGGCTGCCAGGTGCCCGCCATTTCGAGATTGCCGGAGATGTTCTGGTAGCCGAGCGCGTTGATGACTTCCTTGGACTTGGGATCGTCGACCAGCGAGAGATCGGCCGTGAACTTCTCCGTATTGGCGGTAAAGTCCATCGCCTTGCCGTCGGCCGGCGGCGTGATCTGGATGGCAAGGCCGTCCATGGAGAAGGCGGTCTTGTCGGCGACCTTGACCGTCATGTTCGACAGTTCGGCGGATTTGTACATCATCAGCGAGCCAAGCGGGCTGGTGGAGCCCTCGGCCGGCACCGTCATGTCATGGATGACGAAGGGGCTGAGATCGAGGGTGACGCCGTCCTTGCTGTGTTCGAAGGCCGAGGTCGACACTGTGCCGATATCATAGCCGCCATTGGCTTCGGTGATGTTCTCGAGCTTGACGTCGCCGATCGCTAGCGCTTCCTTTTCCGCGGCCGGTTTCACCGACACGCCCTGCAGCACCATGCTGGTGTTGTCGCCTGTCACGCCGGTCCAGGAGATGTCGACGCCCTGTGCGGAGAGCGCCGCCTTGAGCCGGTCGGCGACCGCTGCATCCTGGGCAAGGGCCGCGTTCAGCGGCAGCGTGAGCAAGAAAGTCGAAAAAGCCAGTTTCTGGAGAGTGGAGCGTTTGATTGTCATCGCGAGGTCCCTGAGTGTGTCCTGAAAATTGTTTTTCAATTCTTTGCGCTGTCACCATTCCGTGACGAACTGGACGGGAAGAAGGCGCATCCCGCCACATTGGTCAAAAATCCAGGCGAAAGGCAAACCCGAACCGATGTCATTGTCCATACCGGTAAATTCGCCATGAAGATCGGGCCCGTCCCGCACTGTCGCGCTTGGCAATAGAGACGGCATGTAACAGATTGATGTTGGCCGGCAAGCTTCCTCTTCCGCTTGGATGTTGCAGAACCATGGGATCGAAACGATCGCCAGGCACGCGCCTCTTGCCGCGAATCACCCGCTCGGCTAGGTCCAGCCCATGGGAAAAAGGCTTTTGCCGCCTGACGATGGCGGCGGCGATCATATCGAACCGGTCGATCTGAAGAAGGCGCTGGAAGAGCGCTATCTCGCCTATGCGCTGTCGACCATCATGCACCGGGCGCTGCCGGACGTGCGTGACGGGCTGAAGCCGGTCCATCGCCGCATCATGCACGCCATGCGCCTGCTGCGCCTCAATCCCGACCAGGGTTTCGCCAAATGCGCCCGTATCGTCGGCGAGGTGATGGGCAAGTTCCACCCGCATGGCGACCAGTCGATCTATGATGCGCTGGTGCGGCTGGCGCAGGATTTTTCGATGCGCTATCCCCTGGTCGACGGCCAAGGCAATTTCGGCAACATCGACGGCGATAACGCCGCCGCCATGCGCTACACCGAAGCGCGCATGACCGACGTGGCGACCGACTTGCTTGCCGGCATCACCGAGGACGCCGTCGACTATCGGCCGACCTACAATGAAGAGGACGAGGAGCCGGTGGTGCTCCCCGGTGCCTTCCCCAATCTGCTGGCCAACGGCTCGTCCGGCATTGCGGTCGGCATGGCGACATCCATTCCGCCGCACAACGCGGCCGAACTCTGCGACGCCGCGCTTCACCTGATCGAGCATCGCGACGCGCCGGTGGCCAAGCTGATGGATTTCGTCCAAGGCCCGGATTTTCCGACCGGCGGCATCATCGTCGACAGCCGCGCCTCCATCTTGGAAGCCTACGAGACCGGTCGCGGCGGCTTTCGCGTGCGCTCGAAATGGAGCCAGGAAGACCAGGGCAGGGGCACCTGGAGCATCGTCGTCACCGAGATCCCCTATGGGGTGCAGAAGGCGCGGCTGATCGAGAAGATCGCCGAGCTGTTGATGGCCCGCAAGCTGCCGCTGCTCGAGGATATCAGGGACGAAAGCGCCGAGGACATTCGCGTCGTGCTGGTGCCCAAGAGCCGTTCCGTCGACCCGGGCATCCTGATGGAATCGCTGTTCAAGCTCACCGAACTCGAAAGTCGTTTCCCGCTCAACATGAACGTGCTCTCGCGCGGCAAGGTGCCCAACGTGCTCTCGCTGAAAGGCGTGCTGCAGGAATGGCTGGATCACCGCCGCGACGTCCTCATCCGCCGCTCGAAACATCGCCTCGGCGAGATCGAGAGGCGGCTGGAAATCCTCGCCGGCTACCTGATCGCCTATCTCAACATCGACGAGGTGATCAAGATCATCCGCGAGGAGGATGAGCCCAAGCAGGTCATGATGGCCCGCTGGTCGCTCACCGACACCCAGGCCGAAGCCATCCTCAACATGCGCCTGCGCGCTTTGCGCAAGCTGGAGGAGTTCGAGATCCGCAAGGAATTCGACGGCTTGACCGCCGAGAAGAAGCAGATCGAGGCGCTGCTGGCGTCCGATGCCAAGCAGTGGGCGACGATCAAGTGGGAAGTTACCCAGGTTCGCGACAAGTTCGGCCCTGAGACCGAACTCGGCAAGCGCCGCACCCAGTTTGCCGATGCGCCCGAGCACGACCTGACCGATATCGCGCACGCCATGATCGAGCGCGAGCCGGTGACCGTCGTTGTTTCGGAAAAGGGCTGGCTCAGGGCAATGAAGGGGCATCTGGCCGATCTTTCGACACTGACCTTCAAGGAGGGCGACAGCCTCAAGCTCGCCTTCCATGCCCAGACCACCGACAAGGTGCTGGTCTTCACCACCGGCGGCAAGTTCTACACGATCGGCGCCGACCGGCTGCCGGGCGGACGCGGCCATGGCGAGCCGATCCGCATCATCGTCGACATGGACAATGACCAGGACATCGTCACCGCCTTCGTCCACGATCCCAAACGCAAGCTGCTGCTCGCCTCGTTCGACGCCAATGGCTTCATCGTTCCGGAGGAAGAGGTGGTCGCCAACACCCGCAAGGGCAAGCAGGTGATGAACGTCAAGGCACCCGACGAAGCCAAGCGCTGCGTGCCGCTCATCGGGGATCACCTGGCCATCGTCGGCGAGAATCGCAAGATGCTGGTGTTCGCGCTCTCCGAGATTCCGGAGATGGGTCGCGGCAAGGGCGTGCGGCTGCAGAAATACAAGGATGGCGGACTGCTCGATCTCAAGCCGTTCACATTGGAGACCGGCCTGTCCTGGCAGGATTCGGCCGACCGCACCTTCACGAGGTCGCGCGAGGAATTGGCCGAATGGATCGGCGCGCGGGCCTCGGCGGGACGCATGGTGCCGAAAGGGTTCCCGAGAACTGGGAAGTTTGGGTAACTTGGCCCTCTTCCTTCTCCCCTTGTGGGAGAAGGTGGCCTCGCGAAGCGAGGTCGGATGAGGGGTGTTCCAGGGAACGCCAACGTCTCACTCCGCTGGAACACCCCTCAACCGTCTCGGCGCTGCGCGCCGATCCACCGCCCTGGGCGAGCCACGGGCCTCGCCCGCCCTTCGGGCCCCACAAGGGAAGAAGGAAGAGGCGTTGCCATCACCATTTGGACTATCGTCACGATTGCTGCACTATATCAGTGCATAACTGACCGGATGGGCCGGGGAGAACAGGGCGTTTGAAGGAATCACGAATCAAGAAACCGGAACGGCAGCAGCGCCTGTTCGGGCTGTCGACGCCGCTTCGGTCGGCCGTCATTCCGCCGCTGTCTGCGGCGCGCTGGCTGCTGGTGCTGATCGTTGCCGCCGGCGTCTATTTCTTCCACGGTTTCCTGTTCCCGGTGCTGGCCGCCCTCGTCATTGCCTTCGCCAGCTGGCCGCTCTACCAGAGGATGCTTGCAGGCGTTGGCGGCAACCGCACCATCGCCGCCACGTTGGCCATCCTGTTCATCCTCGCCTTCCTGGTGATTCCGATCGCGCTTGCGGGCACCTATGCCATCAACGAGGTGCGCGAATGGGTCGGCTGGGCGATTGAGACCAACCGGCACGGCGCCACGACACCGCACTGGATCGCGACCCTGCCCGTCGTGGGCGATTGGCTGAACGAGCAGTGGACGACCAATCTCGGTCATCCCGGCGGCATCGGCGAGCTGATCCAGCTGATCAGCGGCGCCAATATCGGCAGCATCTATCGCGGCGCGCTTGCCGCCGGCGGCAGTGCCTTCAGCCTTTTTCTGACCCTGCTGTTCATGATGATCGCCCTGTTTTTCGCCTATCGCGACGGCGAGAATTTCGCCGGCCAGATCGACCGTCTCGGCGAACGCATCCTGCCCACCCGCTGGGAGCGGATCTCGCGCGTCGTGCCGGCGACCATTTCCTCGACGGTGACCGGCATGACCGTGATCGCCATCGGCGAGGGGCTGGTGCTGGGCATCGCCTACTGGCTGGCCGGGGTGCCATCACCGGTAACGCTGGGCGCGCTCACCGGCGTGATGGCGCTCATCCCCGGCGGCGCGCCATTGTCCTTCACGCTGGTCTCGATCTACCTCGCCGCCAGCGGCTCGCCAATACCGGGGCTGGCGCTGTTCATATGGGGCACGGTCGAGCTGTTCATCGTCGACAAGACCTTGCGGCCGAAGCTTGTCGGCGGGCCGATAAAACTGCCCTTCCTGCCGACCTTTTTCGGCTTGATCGGCGGCGTCAAGACGATGGGTTTTCTCGGCCTGTTCATCGGCCCGGTGCTGATGGCGCTGCTGGTCGCGATCTGGCGCGAGTGGCTGCGCGAGGTGGAACTGGCCGACGAGACGGCCGCCACGTCGGCGACCGAAATCGAGGCAGGTCCGCAGATCGATGTCTTGCCGGAACCTGGTGCCGCGAAGAAGGCCAGCGCCTGATACCGACCTCTACGCCGGATGGTGTACCGCGAGGTCGCTGCGGCGCTTGCGTCCATCATGCAGCTGCCAGAGCGAATGGCCGACCAGCGTGACGATCAGGATGCCGCCGCCGACCAGGCTGTTGCGGGTCGGCGTCTCGGCGAAGATCATCCACACCCAGATCGGCGCCAGCACCGTTTCGAGCAGGTAGAACATCGCCACCTCCGGTCCTGAAATGTATTTCGGCCCGGCGGCGAGGCAGAAGAACGAGATCGGCATGATGACGGCGCCGTTGAAAACGATCCACCATGGCGCGTTCACGTGAAAGCCTTCGCCGGTCACCATGAAGGCGGCCAGCCCAAGCGGCAGAAGGACGCCAATGAGCGAGGTGAAGCCCATATCCTTGCCGCTGGCGCGCGAAAGGGTGATGGCGACCGCGATGAAGAAAGCCGAGCACAGCGCCATGAAGTCGCCGAACAGCTTGCCCGTGCCGAACGAGCCGCCGACGATGACCAGCACGCCGAGGATCATCACCAGCATCGCCACCATGGTCACCAACTGCGGCCTCTCCTTCAGGAATATCCACGACAGCAGCGCCGCGAACACGGTGTTGAAGGCCAGGATGAACACCAGGTCGGCGGTCGAGGTGTGGAAGACCGCGGTGACGAAGGTGATCGAGGTCAGCCCATAGCATATCGCCACGATCAGCCCGTCCCAGCCGGGGATGAGCGGCGGGGCATTGCGGCTCAGCGTGCGCCAGACCGACCAGATGATCATCGCGGCGATGAAAGTGGTTCCGGTGCGCAGCAAAAGGATCGTCCACGCGCCGCCATCCGCAAGGCGGATCAACGGTATGTCGACAGTCAGTATCAGTCCGCCGAGGGCGGTTATCAAAAGGCCCTTTTGGTGATCGTGGTGAGAGGACATGCAGGAACTTTCGCAATTGAATTGCAGGCGGCGGCCGATCGGCGCAAGCGCGCACTCTCTCCAGCCGAGCGGCTGAAAGACCAGCATCCCCTGTCTTGAAACAGTTTAAGCGTGGATCGAGGGAAAACTCGGCGTCAGACCGCTTCGTTCGTGTAGCGCTCCCAGCCTTTTGGGCCGAGATGCTCCTGCGGCATGAAGCGCATCTTATAATTCATCTTGCGCGAACCATTGACCCAGTAGCCGAGGTAGACATGGGGCAGCCCCATCGCCCTGGCGCGCGCGATATGGTCGAGAATCATGAACGTGCCGAGCGAGCGGCTTTCGAAATCGGGATTGAAATAGGAATAGACCATCGACAGGCCGTCGGCCATCTTGTCGGTGAGCGCCACCGCGATAAGTTCACCCTGGCCCTTGCCGGTGATGAAGGTGTCGGGCCCCCGCCGCCGGTATTCGATCACCTTGGTGTCGACATGGGTATCCTCGACCATCATGGCGTAGTCGAGCACCGTCATGTCGGACATGCCGCCACGGCGGTGGCGGGCGTCGAGATAGCCGCGAAACAGCGAATATTGCTCGGTCGACGGCTCGGCATTGTGCATGGCGCCGACCAGGTCGGAATTGTGCTGCAGCACGCGCTTCATGTTGCGGCTGGCGGTGAACTCCTGGGCCAGGATGCGCACCGATACACAGGCGCGGCAGGTCTCGCAGGCGGGCCTGTAGGCGATGTTCTGCGAGCGCCGGAAGCCGCCTTGCGTGAGCAGGTCGTTCATCTCCGAGGCCTTTTCGCCGACCAGATGCGTGAACACCTTGCGCTCGAACTGGCCGTCGAGGTAGGGGCACGGCGACGGCGCGGTCAGGAAGAACTGCGGCGACTGGGTCGGATGCTGCGTCATCGAGCCTTGGAAACACTCCTTCGAATCGCTCTACCTTTGGCTCGGGCGGCGAAAAATTCAACAGGATTGTGAGGGTGAGGTCGACTCAACACCTTCACATTTGCGCTCAAGGGGCTGCGACTTCTCTTGAGGGCCGGTTTTAGCGGTCAGTACGGCTGACGACCGTGCCAAGCAAAAGATCGTGCAGTGTGCGCTTGCGGTCGGAAAACAGGGTGACCAGCAGGACCAGCGGCGACAAGATGACGTTGCCCGCCCAGAACAGCACGGAATGGACCACAGCGGTGAGGCCGTCGATCGGTCGGCCGTCGAGACGGTCGAGGCGGATGCCCATCATCTTCATGCCAGTAGTGGCCTGGTCGGTGCTGCCCAGCGTGTTCCAGATGTAGAGGATGGCGACTGCCGGCACCAGGACGCCGAACAGCATCCAGCCGAGGCCGAGCGTCAAAAGCCCGAGGAAGAACACCAGGATGGCAACCGGAATGCTCAACAGGCCTACGATGAGGTAGTCCAGCAGGAAGGCCAGGATGCGCCTCGTGCGCACGCCTTCGAAAGCCCTGACATCGTCGAGCCGGGTGTTGATGATTCCGCCGTCGAGAACGCGAGCGTTCATGTCATTTCCTCGTAACAGGGTCCGACATAGGGTGCGGACCGCTCGATGATGAAATGGTGAAGGCTCGCGGCGGAATCAAGATCGGGCCTTCGCCGGCTCGCACGGCGGGGCCAGACGGCCGACAGCCCGAGCCTGTTGAATTCGCGGCGCGGATGGCGTTAGCTTGTTGCGGCGCAACAAAATGGGCGCCGAGGGGCAGGGACGGGGACATATGGATTACGACATGCTGGTCATAGGCAGCGGCCCTTCGGGCCGCCGCGCGGCGGTGCAATCGGCCAAACTCGGCAAATCGGTGCTGGTGGTCGACCGGGGCCGGCGTCTTGGCGGCGTCTCGGTGCACACCGGCACCATTCCCTCGAAAACGCTGCGCGAAACGGTGCTCAACCTTTCGGGCTGGCGCGAGCGCGGCTTCTATGGACGCGGCTACCGGGTCAAGCAGGACATTTCCGTCGGCGACCTGATCGAGCGCCTGCACAAGACGCTCGATCACGAGGTCGAGGTGCTGCAGCACCAGTTCATGCGCAACACGGTCAAGAGTGCACGCGCGGCGGTGAAGTTTCTCGGCCCCAACAAGGTCAGCCTGACATCGGACAATGGCGACTACAGCGAAGTCGGCTTCGCCAATGCGCTGATCGCCGTCGGCACCCGGCCGCATCGGCCGCGCGACGTGCCCTTCGACAAGACCCGTGTCTTCGACAGCGACGAGATGCTTGAACTCGACCGCCTGCCGCGCACGCTGACGGTGATCGGCGCCGGCGTCATCGGCGTCGAATACGCCACGATCTTTTCCGCGCTCGACGTACCGGTGACGCTGGTCGAGCCGCGCAACTCGATCCTCGATTTCGTCGACCGCGAGATCGTCGACGATTTCATCCACCAGATGCGGGATCGCGGCATGACGATCAGGCTGGGCAGCGCGGTCAAGGAAATCCGCTCCAAGCCGGAGGCCGCCGAGGTGGAACTGGCCGATGGCCGCACCATCCGCTCCGAAGTCGTGCTCTACGCCGCCGGCCGCACCGGCAATGTCGGCAGCCTCGGCTTAGACGTGGTCGGCATCGAGGCCGACTCCAGGGGCCGCATCAAGGTAGATCCGCAGACCTTTCAGACCAGCGTGCCCAACATTTATGCCGCCGGCGACGTCATCGGCTTTCCGAGCCTCGCCTCCACCTCGATGGAGCAGGGCAGGGTGGCCGCCTGCCATGCCTTTGGCGTGACCTTGCCACCGCCGCCGGAAACATTCCCCTATGGCATCTATGCCGTGCCGGAGATCTCGACGGTCGGCCAGTCCGAGGAGCAGGTGCGCCAAAGCGGCGGCGCCTACGAGGTCGGCGTGGCGCGTTTCCGCGAAACATCGCGCGGCCACATCATGGGCGTCGACACCGGTTTCCTGAAGCTGTTGTTCTCGATCGAGACGCGGCGCCTACTCGGCGCGCACATCGTCGGCGAGGGCGCCACCGAACTCATTCACATCGGCCAGGCGGTCATCAATCTCGGCGGCACTGTCGACTTCTTCGTCAACAACACCTTCAACTATCCGACCCTGGCGGAAGCCTACAAGATCGCCGGGCTGGATGCCTGGAACCGGATGGGGCGGGGGTAAGGTTACCCCTCCATCTGGGCGAGCAACGCCAGCATGACATCGGCCGACGGCATCGGCAGCACCGCCTCGATTTCCGCCGGCCGCACGCCGGCGATGGCGTCGGCATCACCTGCCACGGTGCCGAGCGGCCCGCGGAACCCGTGTTTCGACCAGGCCAGTTCCTGCAGCTTCGGGCTTGTCAGCGCCTCCAGCAACCTGTCGACCGCCGGATCGATGACGATCAGCGGATGGGCGGAGTAGACAGTCGGCCTGGGGTAGAGGATTTCGGGCTTGGCGCCGGCGCCGGCCTGCACCCTTTGCCAGCGTGCGGGATCGGCGAGCGCCCACTCGACCAGCTGGTTTTCGTAGCCCACCACCATCGGCTCGGCGCCAAGACCGCCGGCGATATACTGGTCGAACAGCTTTCCCGAGGATGACGACTTCAGGCCCATGCCGCGGAAGATCGCCTTGGCCTGGTCGCCATGCTGGGCAAGCAGTTCCTGGGTCGCCACGTCGCCGCTCATCAGGCTGAGCACCAGCCCCGCGAACATGAAGCCGGAGTTGGAGCGATTGGGATCGGTCGAGACGATGCGGGCACGGCCATAAAGCTCGTCGATGCCGAGATCGGACCAGTTCTTGCCGGCCAGGATGGCGTCGAGCAGAGCCTTGAGATCGAGCTGGTTGTAGCCGCCCTTGGCGGCGACCGTGACCAGGCCGCTCTTCTTCAACCCTTCGACCACCGGCCCCCAGGTGTAGACGACGATCGGCGAGTTGAGCACCACCTGGTCGTTGCGGATCGAGACGCCGTTCTTGCGTGCAAGGTCGACCATGATCGATGAGGAGGGCCACAGGAATTGCGGCTTTTGACCAAGCAGGGCCGGCTCGCGCACCATCTCCACCGAACCGGCGACACGCGCGTCAAGCTCCAGCCCGTAGCCTCCAAGCGCATGAACGACATCGGGATCGGCCAGAAATGCCTGCTTCTCGCCACCGATGAAACCGAACAGATGCGCCTTGTTGCCGAGATAGCCGCGGAACTCGGGACGATCCTTCAGCGCCAGATAGCCGCCGGTGCCGGCAGCGGCGGCACCCAGCAGACCCAGTCCGAAAGCGCGGCGCGAAATGGCCATCAGCGTCCGATATCCTCTTTCAGCGACTCCTGAATGAGTCGCAGGTCGACGTCGAGCGTACCGAGTTCGCTATCGGCCAGGCTGTCGGCGTAATGCACGAAAGCATCCTGCAGTTTGGTGATCACCGCGCCGACATTGGCAAGCCTGGCCTGGCTCGGTGCGCGCCGGTTGGCCAGCGTCGCGTATCCTTCCGCCACTTCCGCCGCCTGGGGCACGTAGTAGGTGAGGAAACGCCGCACCGAGGGCGCGGTTTCCGGCTTCGTCTCGACCTTGGCAATCACATCGGCGGCGATGTCGGACAGGTTCTTCACCTTGGCCTTCATGTCCTTGTCGCCGATCGACCCGGCCGCTGCCGACAGCCGGTCCGCGGCTGGCTGCGCCTGCGCCAGCAGTTCGCGGGCGAAGGCCACCTTGCTGCCGCTGAGCGTGGTGAGGTCGAGCCCCTCGAAAAGCTGGCGCGGCGCCAGCACGAACACCAGCCCGGCAAAGACGAGCGCTGCGACGACGGCCGACACCAGAAACGGGAAATGGGTGTAGAAGCTCAGCCCCAGGAGAAGTGCGGCCGAGACGGCGCCTGCCACGATCCAGTTCCAGTCATTGCCGAAGCCGCGCATCCCGGCAGGCTCTAATTGTAGCCGCGCGCGGCGCGGAAGGCGCCGGCCAGATCGCCGCTGCCGTCGAAGACGCGCGCCGACGTTGCCTTGGCGAGGCTGTCGAGCTGGCTCTTGTCGGCGTCGCCGAAGGTGACTCCGAAGACCGGCACGCGCACAGGGGCGCTGCGCCAGTGAGTGAGAAACAGGTCCGCACCTCCGTCCGTGCGGCCATCGGTCATGATGACAATGGCCGGCAGGTATTTCGAAAGATCCGCGGTGGCCACGATCTTCCGCAGCGCCTGGTCGGCGCAGGCGTACATGTCGGTGCCGCCGCCGGCGCGCTGCTGGGCAACGTCCGCCAGCAGTTCGCTCTGGCCCGCCGCGTCGCCGCTCGCCTCGAACGTGTCGCGCACCACGGCGTCGAAAGGCAACACGAAGATGCGGTCGGACGGCGTCCACTGCACCAGAACCTCGCTCGCCTTCTCCGGCGTGAACAGGAATTGCGCGGCCGCCTGCAACTGTTTCTCGCCCTGGTCTTCCATCGAGCCCGAGAAGTCGAAGCACAGCGCCGTCAGCGAAGGCTTGCGCAAGGCCTCCTGGTAAAGGTCGAGCGCCTTGCGGATCACGGCCGGCTCCGGCATGCGGATCGACGTCACCAGCTTGCCGGGATCGAAATTCCAATCCGGCTCGGCGGGGGCCTGGATGGCCGCGCCGCCGAGCGGCAGCCGCCGGCCGGTGTCGGCGATCCGTTTGCGCACCGCGTCCGACTGAAGGTAGGCGAGCAGGTCGGTGAAGAATTTCTCGACATCGGCGCCGCGCCCGTGGTCGATGAAACCGAGCGGCGAGTCGCCGACAGCGACGCCGTCGGCCGGATAGATGGCATAGAGCGGCTCCTTGCCCATCTGCTTCAGTTTGTCGTTGGTCTCCTTCAGCGTCGCCTCGTAGTTCCACATCGCATCGTAGACGGTGCCCTTGCCGGCGCTGTCGACATAGAGGTCGGCGAGCCAGCCCGACGAACCGGACGAGCGTTCGACACCTTGCAGCAGGGCACTGACGGTATCGTGCACGGCGGGATTGTCGAGATCGCCCGGCTCGATCACCTCCTTGCCGCCAAGCGCGCTCGACAGCATGGCGAGGTAGGCGCTTGCGCCGGAATTGGACTGCGTCGCCGATGTCATCAGGAATTTGAGCTTGCCGTCCTTCACCGCGGCCAGGATGTCCTTCATGAACACCGGCTTGCCGACCCAGCCGAGTTCGGCGGCCTTGGATTTGCGCACGCCGAGAATAACCGGCATCTGCGCGATCGAGGTCAGGTTGCGCACCTTGCGGCCGCTATCGAACAGATCGACCCAGACACTGGAGGCCGGCCAAACCGCGTCCTGGTCGAGGCCGCCAGGTTTCTGCAGGCCAAGCCCGATATCGAGCGAGCCTTGATATGAAATGGTGCAGGTCGCCCCTTGCTTGGCGCAGAATTCCTGCACGATCGGCTCCAGCACCGTGTTTTCCGAACCGGAGACGATCGAGAATTTGACATGGCTCGAATTGCAGGCCGCCAGCAGCACCGCGAAGGCGAGCAGGAGAACGGACGTCAGCGTCTTCGGCATGGCGGTTCCGATCAGGCCTTGGTCAGCGCTTTCTTCAAGTCGATCGTCATCTGGTCCATCTGCTTTTCGGCGTTGGCCCGCTTCTGGCGGCCCTCCTGCTGGACCTTGAGCACGCCTTGCACCGTGTCGATGAGGTCGCGATTGGCCTGCGCCAGCGTTTCGACATCGACGATGCCGCGCTGCGCCTGTTCCTCGACCGAGATGGCCTGATCCTTCATCATTTTCGACGTCTGGCGGATCATCTCGTTGGTGGCGTCGGTCACCGTCTTTTGCAGTTCGAGCGCCGACTTCTGGTTGGTCAGGCCAAGCAGGATGACCATCTTCTGCTTCCAGGCCGGCACGGTCAGTGCCGAGGTCGCCTGCAGGTTCTCGATCAGCGTCTCGTCGCCGGACTGCACGATGCGGATCTGCGGCAATTGCTGGATACCGAGCTGACGCGCCTGCACCAGGTAGAAGATGCGTTTTTCCAGCCGGTCCAGCGCCTGCACGGCGTCCTGATAGGTTTGTGCCTCCAGCGTGCCTCCGGTGTCGCCGCTCGCCGAATCCGCCGCGGCCTTCAGCTTCGGCAACTCGTTGGCGCGGTAGTCGTCGACGAATTTCTTGCCGGCCTGCACATAGGCGTCGAGCTTGAGGATGGAACCCTTGGTCTGCTCATGCAGGTCGTCGAGCACGGCTATGTCGCGCCGCAGCGTGTCCTTGTGACGGTCGAGTTCGAGGCCGATGCGGTCGATCTGTCCCGCCACGTCCTCGTACTTCTCCTTGAAGCGCTCGAGCCGTGCCTTGAACGAGGAAAACAGGCCGCTGAGAAAACCCTGGTCTTTCAGCGAGGCCGGATCGAGATTCTTGGCCTTCATGATGATGTCGGTCAGGAGATCGCCGGTGTCGCCGAGATCGCGGTTGCGCAACTGGGACAATATCTTGTCGGCATAGTCGCTGACCGCCTGCTGGGCCCGGTCGCCGAAGACCGAGATGGCGGCGCGGTCGCGCACGTCGATCGTGTCTTCAATTCGGGCGATTTCGGCGGGACTGGCCACGATTGCAGGCAATTGCGACGTATCGTCGAGCAGAGTGACGCTGTTCTTGTCGGTCATGCGGACCTCCCCTCAGTGAACAGTATCTCGATAGCCAGTATGTAACAGAGGTATGTCGCCGCTGTGGACAATGGAAGATGGGGCCGCCAAGGCGGTAAATAAACGCTATTTTTCAGGCCGTGGGTTCCACGGGCCCTTTCCCGGCCCCGGATCCGCCCAGCCATTGCCCGACGATCGCCGCGTCCGGGTCTCCGATTTCATGGCCCGATGGAACGATGCGGGCGTCGATCTCGCTTCCGTGCCGGCTGAGCAGCGTCACCAGCGCCGGCGCGAAAGGCCCATAGGTCTCGTCGGCGGCTCCAGCAATGATGAGCGTCCGTGTTCCCGCAAGGTCCGTCGAAGGCACTTGGTCGAGCACCGGCATGGGCCTCAGCAGCACCGCCCCGCGGACAATGCCGGGATGGAGCAGCATCAGGCTCGAAACCAGATTGGCGCCGTTCGAATAGCCAAGGAATGTCGCGCGATCGAGATCAAGCCCATGGCGCGCGGCGGCATCCCTTGCGAATGCCGCGAAGGCGGCGGTTTCGGCACGGATGCTGTCTTGATCGAAACGCGTCGGCGTGATTCGCTCGAACCAGCGAAAACCCTCCTCCTGGGGTACACGACCACGCACCGCGACCAGCAATGCATCGCGTGCCATGCGCCTTGCCAGCTCCATCATGCTTGTCTCGTCGACGCCCGATCCATGCAGCACGAACAGGCAATCCCGGCTTTTTTCGCCGGTGCCGAGGACACGATGGGGAAAGGCCAGATCCAGCGTCAGCGCGCCGTTTTCGGCATTGTCGCCAATCATCTCGGATCCCTTTGATTACATGAGGTTTCGCTGAATTTGCCGGCTTCAAAACGCAATATTTTCTTGCTCCGCGAAAGTTGATTGAACCAGGCGCATTCCAGCCCGTTTCTGCGCCGATATACTCCCCGTGGGAGGAATCGAAGCGGTGCGTCGGGGGTCGCATTGCTGGACATGAACAACCAGCTTTGAGGCCTTTTGTCGATGACCACCCCTGTTTTGCCGGATCGCAATTTGCGTATCCCGGATCGCAATTTGCGTATCCCCGAACGCGACACGCGTATCGATGTACTGCGCGCCTTGGCGCTGCTCACCATCTTCATCGACCATGTGCCGGGCACGGCTTTCGAGACGCTGACCTACAAGAATTTCGGCTTCTCGGACGCGGCCGAGGCCTTCGTGCTGATATCCGGCATCTCGGTCGCGCTCGCCTACGGCGCCAAGTTCAGACCGGGTGGCCGGCTTCTGGCGACCCTGAAGATGTGGCGGCGGGCCGGTGTGCTCTACGTTGCCCATATCGTCACGACGATGGTGGTGATGGCGCTGTTCTGCGCCGTGGCGGTGTTTGCCAGGCGGCCGGAACTGCTGACGCTCATCAACATCGAACCGCTGATGAAGAACACGCCGCAGGTGCTGGTCGGCATCGTCACGCTCGGCCACCAGCTCGGCTACAACAACATCCTGCCGATCTATGCGGCACTGCTTTTGATGGCGCCGGCCTTCGTCCTGTTCGTCAGCTACAGGCCTGTCGCGGCGCTTGTCGCGTCCGGTGCGTTGTGGCTCGTCGCCGGCATCTGGCAGATCGCGCCGCCCAATTATCCCGAGCCCGGCTTCTGGTTCCTCAACCCGCTGTCCTGGCAGTTCCTGTTCAACATCGGTCTTGCCGCCATGCTGCATGTCAGGCGCGGCGGTGTCATTCCGGTCAACCGCTGGCTGGTCGGCGCGGCCGCGGCCTATGTGCTGGCGGCGCTGGTATGGGTGCATAGCCCGCTCTGGGGCCAGATAACCTGGTTCAACCTGCCGGTGGTGATCGGCGGCTTCGACAAGACTTTCCTGTCGCTGCCGCGGCTGTTGCACATCCTGGCGGTCAGCTATCTCGTCGTCGCCCTGCCGGCGCTCTCCGGCCTGTTCCGCACCAGCCCCGACCATCCGCTGGCGATACTGGGCAAACGATCGCTGCCGGTGTTCATCGCCGGCACGGTGATCGCCATGGTCGCGCAGGTGATGAGGCTGATCAATCCGGGCGGGTTCGTCTATGACAGCCTGCTGATAGCGGCCGGCATCGCCATGCAGTTCGCGCTCGCCTTCTATCTCGAATGGCTGTCGACCATCGGCGGCTCGGGCAAGGCCCGCACGACGCAAAAGGATCCCGCACCCGTTCGTGCGCCTTTCGGCCTCTCCGCGGTGGCAAGAGCCAATCGATAGCGGTTCGGGGCCGCGCGGTTCAGCCGCGGGGAGGGGCCGACGAGGCCCGCACGATCAGTTCGACCGCCAGTTGGTGCCGGCTGACCGGCCCGTCGCTCTCCAGAATCGCCTTGACTGCGAGGCGGCCCATCTCGGCGATCGGCTGGGCGATCGTGGTCAAAGGCGGCTCGGACACCGCTGCTTCGGGAACACCGTCGAACCCGACCACCGAAACATCGTTGGGCACGTTGAGCCCGCGTGCGTTCAGCCATTCGAGCGCCACCAGGGCCATCCTGTCCGACATGGCCAGGATGGCGGTCGGCGGCGCGTCGGCGGCAAAGATGGTTTCGAGCCCAGCCTTCGTGCTGGCGACGTCGTTGGCGGTTTCATAGACGGGCACTTTGGATGCCTCCACGCCCACCCTGGAAAGCTCCTGGAGATAGCCGGTGAGGCGGTCGCGGGTTCCCGCATAGGCCGCGACCCGAATCTGCTCGGCTGACACGAGACCTGTTCTGCCGTCTGCGAAAGGCAGGGCCAGAACAGCGAATCGACGATGTCCGAGATCGGTGAGATGGCGCGCCGCCCTGCCGGCGCCGGCGATGTTGTCGACGCCGATCGCCGCGACCGAGCCGTCCTCGGAGTCGAGGTCGAGCGCGACAAAGGGCAGTCTGCGCTCCCGTGCCAACTCCACCAGGCGCGAGCCGCCTTCGATGCAGAAGACGATGAAGCCGTCGACCAGCGCGCTTTGGATGTTCCAGGCAAGCTGCTCGTTGTTGGCGGCCGAGACCAGGGAGATCCCGGCTCCCGTCGCATCGCAGGCCCGCGAGATGCCCGCCATCATGACGCGCGCGAACGGATCCTCGAAGAAATAGGAGAGGGGCTCGGCGGTGGCAACGCCGATGGCGTTGACCTTGCCGGCCCGCAGCAGCCGGCCCTTTGGATCGGGCCCGCCATAACCCATGGCCTCGGCGGCCGCGCGAACCCGTTCGCGGACTTCCTCGCGCACGATCTCGGGGCGGCTGAAGACATTGGAGGCCGTGCCGTGCGAAACACCGGCGGCCTTGGCGATGTCGGCCAGCCGGACAGGTCGTCGATTGCCTGCGGTGAGTGACGCCATTTGCGCGTGCCTCCTGACATGCATGTAGCACGTTCCCGGGCCGCATCTAGCACTTTCGTTGGATCGATTCAAATTTTGCTTGACCGGCGATGGTACTAGCTTTATATTTGAATCGATCCAATTCGTATTTGTGCTGCTGATTGATCAAAAGGAGGAGCCGCCATGCATCCCGTCAACTATCTGTTCGATGACATCTATCGCAACGTCTGGAACATCGGGCCGTTCGCCAACAAAGCGAGAGGGCGTGGTGAGGCGGGTCCATGGATTCGCGACCTCCGCTTTCTGGTGGAGCGCAAGCGGAGCTGATCAGTCGGCTCTTTTCGCGCGTTTTATTGAATCGATTCAAGAGAAGGAGCATGAGTCATGCATCCCATCAACCATCTGTTCGAGGACATCTATCGCAACTATTGGGGCATCGCGCCGGCCACCGAGCGGCCGGAGGCGCGGCGCCGGACAAAACCCGCCGCACGCAGCCGCGTCCTTTGGGTCCGTTCGGAACGCCGCCAGGATTGAGCCTTCCGGGCGTTTAGGCGCGTGGATGCGCAATAGCGGAGATTGCTATCGCCAGCCAGCCTGCGATGAGCAGGGTGCCGCCGATTGGCGCCGACATCGGAAACAGTCGTGATCCCCAGAAATCGCGGGCGAGGAGATCGCCCGCGAAGAGCAGCAGCCCGGCGAGCAGAATCAGGCTTGCGATGCGCAGCCAGCGGTTTGCACCGGCAAGGCCAATGGCGAGAAACACCGGTGCATGCATCAGGAGGAACGACGCGGCCGTGCCGGTGAAAGCGCCGCCGCGATGCGCGGCCGCCGCAGAAAGCGCCACGCCCGCCGCGCCGACGAGACCGCCGGCTAGCACGAGGAGGCGGCTGCCGTTTGTATCAGCGAGGTTCATGATAGGCATGTTCCTTCCTTGGTAGGTCAGTCAAGCCTCAAGGCTTGCCCGCTTCCAGCGCCATATGCCGTGTCCGCCGCGACTGGACAATCCAGTTGTAGACCGCGCCGCCCGCCATCAGCACCGACGTGCCGAGAAACACCGCCGGCATGCCGAAATGGCCGCCGACAAAACCGCCGGACAACGGCCCCGCGACCTGCCCGACATATTGCGCCGAGATCGCCAGGCCAAGCACGTTGCCGCCGACGCCGTCGGGGATGTTGTGCCTGATGACGCTGGTGATGCAAGGCAGCAGGCCGCCCAAGGCCAGGCCCATCAGGAAACGCAGGCCGATAAGCTGCCAGCTATCGGTCACAAAAGCCTGGGGGATGAGCAGCAGTGCCGAGGCGGCCAAGGCTCCCACGACAACATTCCAGTGCCCGACCCGGTCCGCGAGCTTGCCGAGCCAGGACGCCGACAGGATGGTGCCCAGCGCGGCCGCCGACATCACCACGCCGGCGACGAGCGTCACCCGGCTCTGGTCCTCGATCAGCTGCTGCACATAGACGGTGATGATCGGCTCGATCGACATTGTGGCGAAGGCGAGGAGCATCCCCGTCACCAGCATGGCCACGACAGGGCGCTTGTCGGGAATCTGCGACCAGCCGCTCTTCGGCTTCGCCGTTGAGGCCGTCCTGGCTGCTTGCGGGCGCGGGTTCTCCTTGATGAGGAAGGTCGTCGCCAGGAAGGCGAGGAAGATCACCCCGCCAGACAACAGAAAGGTGGCGCGAATGCCGATCACCGGCGGCAGCGCGCCGCCGAGCAGGGGGCCGACCAGCGAGCCCGCCGTAATGCCCGCCGACAGGACCCCGAGCGCCCAGCCGGAGCGCTCCTTCGGCGTCTGCATGGCCACCAGTATGGTCGAGCCGGAGGAATAGCCGCCGGCAAAGCCGATCAGCAGCCGCAGCAGCACCAACTGCCAGACGGTCTCGACCATGCCCGTCAGCGACATGCAGATCGCCATGCCGAAGGAGGCGCGCACCAGCATCACCTTGCGTCCGTAGCGGTCGCCCAGGCGTCCCCACAGCGGCGCGACCATCGCGGCGGCGAAGAAGGTGGCGCCATAGGCGATACCCGACCACTGTACGATGGCCGCATGGCCCTGTGCGCCGAGCTGTTCGACATAGAGCGGCAGGAAGGGCAGGAGCAGTGTCATGGCGATGAGCGTGCTGAACGAACCCGCGAAACAGACGGCGAGATTGCGACGCCAATGGATGTTGTAGCCGCCTTGCCCTGTGTCTTCCTGTGCCATGTCCTGCCTGCCCGGTATCGGTGCTTGTCGCCGATACCATTTTGGGATACCAAACTGGTATCCGTCATGAACTTCAAGCCGGCCGCTGTCAATGCGGCTTCGAAAAGGATGCGTGATGTCGCAGATGCAGAATGTCGAACGGCAGCTTCGCGAGATGATCCTGGGCCTCGAGATCGGTCCCGGCGAAAAACTGACCGAACGCTGGATCGAAGGCCAGTTCGGCGCCTCACGCACGCCGGTCAGGGCGGCACTGCTGCGGCTGGAGACCGAGGGGCTAGTCGGCAGGGACGGGCGCGGCTGGACGGTGTCGCCCATCAACCTCGCCGAACTCGAGCAGATCGCCGTCTATCGCGAAGCGGTCGAGGTCGCGGCGCTGCGGCTGACATGCAAGCAAGCCGAGAAGGGTGCCATCGATGTCATCGAGGCGATGCTCGATTCCTGCGACGAAAACACCGCGCGGGAGGAATGGCATCGTGTCGGCATGGATTTCCACATCGAGTTGGCGCGCCTCTCCGGCAATGAATTCCTGTTCCGGGCGGTTCGTGATGCCATGACGCGCCTGTCGCGCGCGCGCTGGCTGGAGGTGCGTGACGAAACGGCCCTTGGCCGTGCCTGGCTGGAACATCGCGCCATCCTTGCCGCCACGCGCCTTGGTGAGGGTGATGAAGCCGCGCGGCTGCTGTCGGCCCATATCGTCGGCAGCCGCGACCGATTGGTGACGTCGCTCGCCAACGACCGACGTGGCCTTCGCGCCAGGGGATTTGCCGTCGTCGCCGCCTAGCGTGGCGGGGCGCTGGTTGGAAAAACAGGCGGCGTCTGAGGCGAGGCGCACTTTGGGCCTCGCTTCAAGCAAGCCGATGGCGTAAGAGCGGCGATGGAAAACAACCGGTTTGAAACACCCGTGACCGTCAAATCCGTCACGGCGGGAAGCACTCAGCTCTTGCGTACGGCAAGGGAGGCTTCCGACTACCTCCTCAACAACTGGCCCGGCAAGCGCAGCGCCAAGCATCGCGCGGCGCTGCAGGCTTGCCACGACGCGCTTGCCGGCGACAAGCCGGCGATGAATGCCCGACGCGCTTTCATCGCCGCGGCGAGGGAGGTGGATGTTTTCATCAGCGACAAGGCGCCAGCCTGACATAAGCCGGGCAATTTGGGGCTGGCCAATTTGGATTCGCGGTACGGCCCGCATTCGCGGGCCGCATGCCGTTACTCCTCGGTTTCGGTCTCGGTTTCAGCCTCGGGCTTCGTACGTTCGCGCGCGGCAACCTTGGCGGCCAGCTTTTCAGCCTTCTTGGCCGCTTTCTGGCGGTCGCGCTCCTTGCGTTCCTGATCGTAGTTTGGTGCTCGCGCCATATCGGCTCCTTTTGTCATTGCCTTGCGGCCCTGAGACCTGCCTAGGAGCATTAGCCGTCAAACACAACAGCCGAAGCGACAATGCGTGAATGCCGGCCGTCGAAGAGATGCGGGGCTTGCCAGATGGGCGCCACAATGATGTAGGACAGGCGGGGCGGCAATGAATTGAGATCTGCTTTCTGTTTTTGATCAAGTGACCGATGGCCACCATTTCGCGGACCGCAGCAAGAGTTTTCTACTATGCGAGAAACGTCGCGCGCGATATCGCCCCGCAAGTTCTGTTTCGCGCCAAGCTGGCTGGCCGTCTCGAAAGCGCCAGGCTTTCCGGCGAGGCGGCGCGCCGCAGGCTGAATTACTACAACAAGCTGCAAGACGGCTTCGCGCCTAGCGCCAATGCCAAGCGCATCAGCAAGCTGCCTTTCACGCCGACCATGTACTATTACGACCTGAAGGAATTCGCCCGCTACTTCGATCCCGGATTGATCATCGACCTGGAGTTCGGCGACGTCGCGAACGTGCCGAAGGTGCCCACGATCGTCAAGGACCGGCCAATCCGCGAGGGCGACCAGAACGCGGTCATCATGAAGCTCGACAAGTTTCGTCACTTCCAGATGCCGGCTGATGCCCTCTCGTTCGCCGACAAGCTGCCGACCGTGGTCTGGCGCGGCGATCTCAACAATCCGATCAGGACAAGATTCATCGAGGCCGTGCGCGACCTGCCGTTCTGTGACGCAGGCTCGCACAAGCCGAACGCCCCGGCGGAATACGCCAAGCCTTTTCTCAGCATCCGCCAGCACCAGCGCTACCGTTACATCGTCTCGCTCGAGGGCAATGACGTGGCGACCAATCTCAAATGGATCATGAATTCGAAGTCGCTTTGCATGATGCCGCCCCCAACTTACGAGACCTGGTTCGCGGAACGGCAGCTCGAAGCCAATGTCCACTATGTGCCGCTCGAAGCGAATTTCTCGGACATCGCGGACCATGTGGCCTATTTCGAGCGGAATCCAGGGAGTGCGGAGCGCATCATCGCGGCCGCGAACGCCTATTGTCGGACGTTCGACGACGAGCGGACCGAACAGGCGATCTCCCTGCTGGTGCTGTATAAATACTTCGTGCTCTCGGGCCAGATCAAACCTGATCCCGAGGTGTGGCGCTATATAACGGGCTAGGTGCGGGGCGCGCCGTTCGGACACTGCCGGAATGCGTGGCCCAATGGCGCGCAACCATGCCGCGGGAACCATCCCGCTGTTGTCCGTTCAGCGGCGCTTGTTTTGGGCAGGGGAACGATGGCCACCATACAACGAACGACGGCAAGGGTTTTCTACTATGCGCGCAACGTCGTGCGCGACATGGCACCCCAGGCGATCTTCCGACGGCGGTTGGCGGGTCGCCTCGAACAGGCCAGGCTCTCGGATGAGGCCGTGCGCCGTCGCCTGAATGACTACAACAAGCTGCGGGACGCTTTTACACCGGGCCCGGATGCGGTGCGCATCGACAAGATACCGTTTGAACCGACCATGTACTATTACGACCTGAGGGAATTTGCCCGCTACTTCGATCCGTCATTGCTCGTCGACCTGAAGTTCGGCGACGTCAAAGGCGTGCCCAAGCTGCCGACGCTCGTCAAGGATCGGCCGATCCACGCTGACAACCGCAACGCCGTCATCATGAAGTTCAACAAGTTCCGCCACTACCACATGCCGGTCGACGCTGTCGCCTTCGCCGACAAACGCCCGGCGGTGGTCTGGCGCGGCGACCTCAACAATCCCATCAGGACACGGTTCCTGGATGCCACGCGTGACTTGCCGTTCTGCGACGTCGGCTCGCACAAGCGCAGTGCGCCGGCCAAGTACAGCAAGCCCTTCCTCAGCATCAGCCAGCACCTGCGCTATCGCTACATCGTCTCGTTGGAGGGCAATGACGTGGCGACCAACCTCAAATGGATCATGAATTCCAACTCGCTCTGTCTGATGCCGCCGCCGACCTACGAGACATGGTTTGGCGAGAGCCAGCTCGAGGCTGGTGTCCACTATGTGGCGCTCGACCCCGGCTTTGCCGATCTCGGCGAAAAAGTGCGATATTTCGAAGCGCACCCGGCGGCGGCCGAGCGCATCATCGCAACGGCCAATGCTTATTGCCGCAAATTCTTCAACGAACGGGACGAGCAGGCGATCTCCCTGCTCGTCCTCTACAAATATTTCGTGCTCGGCGGCCAGATCGAACCCGATCCCGAGGTCTGGCGGTTCATCGAGAACTAGCTCTCGCTTTCGGCCTGACGCTGGTCAGATATCGCTGCGGTCGAGAACAAGGTCGGCGAGGCCGAAGCGGTCCTTTGCCGTCAGTTGCTGGTGCCAGTAGGGGTAGAGCAGGGGTGGCCGGCTGACGGCGTCGAGACGCTGGCGTTCCTCGGTTCCGAGCTCCAGGGCGGCCGCCGCGAGATTGTCCTTGAGCTGGACGTCGTTGCGGGCGCCGATCACCAGCGAGGAGACGGCGGGCCGGCCGAGCAGCCAGGCAAGCGCCACTTGCGCCGCCGATACGCCACGATCCTTGCCGATCTCGACCAGCACATCGACGATTCGCCACAGCCGGTCCTCGTCGCGGATCGGCGGCTCGGACCAGCCGGCAAGCTGGCGGGCGGTTGGACTGTCGCTGCGGTATTTGCCGGACAGCAGGCCGCCGGCGAGTGGACTCCAGACCAGCACGCCCAGCCCCTGGTCAACCGAGATCGGCAGCAGTTCGTACTCGGCCTCGCGCGCTTCCAGCGTATAGTGGATCTGCTGGGTGACGAAGCGTTGCTGGTGGCGGCTGTCGCTGACCGAAAGCGCCTTCATCACCTGCCAGCCGGAATAGTTGGAGCAGCCGATGTAGCGCACCTTGCCCTGACCGACCAAAGTGTCGAGCGCGGCAACGGTTTCCTCGAGTGGGGTGAGGCCGTCCCACTGGTGGACGAAATAGATGTCGATGACATCGGTCTTCAGCCGCTTGAGGCTTCTCTCGCACTCACGGATGATATGGTAACGCGACAGGCCCTCGTCGTTCGGACCCTTGCCGATGCGCATCCGCGCCTTGGACGCGATCAGCACATCGTTCTTGCGCTTGCCGCCGAGCGCCTCGCCGATGATCTCCTCGGACAGGCCGTTCGAATAGACATTCGCGGTGTCGATGAGGTTGATGCCGGCGTCGATGCACATGTCGATCATCCGCTTCGCTTCGGCCAGATCGCTGTTGCCGACCGCCGCGAAGGGCCCGGTGCCGCCGAAGGTCATGGTACCAAGCGTTAGTGTCGAAACCTTCAGGCCGGAACGGCCAAGGGTGCGGTATTCCATGTCAGTCCTCGCGATTGTGTTGAGTTGGGGCGCCGCGAAAGGGCGGCCCGCAATGTGACCGTGCATTTGTAGGACAATTCAGTCGGCTTGTCGCCAGGCATCGACGGTGGATCGATCATACATCGCGGAATCAGCAACGGCGGCAATCGCGCGTGGGCTGCAATAAAACCGTCACCGCCGGTCTATATTGAAGTCGGCTCAGGTGTTCCATTCCAGCCGCCGGCGGGCAATTTGGGGACGCCACAGGGAAACGACAGGCTTGCAAGCGGAGCAGTTGATATGACCGAGCTAAGACAGAATTCCCCTGCCAAGGACTGGCTTGAAGCCGAACTCGCCGACACGCTCGACGAAGATTATGAACTCGAAATGTCGGAACCGGCGCTGTCGCTGGAGATCGCCAAGATCTACAAGAACTCGCATCCGCCTTCGATCGATCGCATGCAATATTTTCGTGATCTGATCTCCTTGCAGTCCGAATTGATCAAGCTGCAATCCTGGGTCGCCTATCACAAGAAGAAACTGGTGGTGATTTTCGAGGGCCGCGATTCCGCCGGCAAGGGCGGTGTCATCAAGCGCATCACCCAGCGGCTCAATCCGCGTATCTGCCGCGTCGTCGCGTTGCCGGCACCGACCGAACGTGAGAAGTCGCAATGGTATTTCCAGCGCTACGTTCCGCATCTGCCGGCGGGCGGCGAGATCGTGCTGTTCGATCGCTCCTGGTATAACCGCTCCGGCGTCGAGCGGGTGATGGGCTTTGCCAGCCCCGATCAGGTCGAGGAGTTCTTCCACGACGTGCCGGAGTTCGAGCGCATGCTGGTGCGCTCCGGCGTCACCGTGGTCAAATACTGGTTCTCGATCACCGACGAGGAACAGCAGATGCGCTTCCTGATGCGCATCCACGACCCGATGAAGCAATGGAAACTGTCGCCCATGGACCTGCAGTCGCGCGTGCGTTGGGAACAGTACACCAAGGCCAAGGAAGAGACCTTCGCCCGCACCAACATCCCGGAGGCGCCCTGGTACATCGTCGAAGGCAACGACAAGAAACGGGCGCGGCTGAACTGCATCGATCATCTGCTCAAGCAGATGCCGTATGAAGAGGTGCCGCATGAGGAGATCACGCTGCCCGAGCGCGTCTTCAACCCGGAATATGAGCGCCAGGTCCTGCCCCGCGAACTCTACGTGCCGGAGAAATATTGAGAGGTTCCCTTCTCCCCGTCACTATACGGAGAGAAGGTGCCGGCAGGCGGATGAGGGGCAGCGCTGACCTTCTACATTTGAACTCGGCCTGCGTGAAAACGTATTCTGGGCCATTTTTGTTATCGGTGGGGTGGTCGGGAAAGGCAATCTTCGACCGGTAGCGCCGCCCCTCATTGTCCTGCCGGACATTTCTCCCCGTATAGTGACGGGGAGAAAGAGCTGTAATTAAGCCCGCTTGATAACCACGTGCGTGGCCAGCGCCGTCGCCACTTGCTCGGTGCACGCGTAGCCAAGCTTCAACATGTCGAGCCCGGCAAAAAGGTTCTCACCTTTGCCCAGCAGCACCGGCGAAATCGCCAGGTGCATCTCGTCGATCAATCTCTCCTGAAGATATTGCCGGATGGTGTCGACACCGCCACCCACCCGCACGTCCTTGTCGCCGGCCGCCGACTTTGCCTGCTCGAGCGCCGAATGGATGCCGTCGGTGACGAAATGAAAGGTGGTGCCGCCTTCCATGGTGATCGGCTCCCGCTTGTAGTGCGTCAGCACGAAAACCGGCACATGGTAGGGCGGGTTGTCGCCCCACCAGCCCTTCCACTTGTCGTCAGGCCATTCGCCCCGGATCGGCCCGAACATGTTGCGGCCCAGTATCCAGGCGCCGACATTCTCGAAGCTGCGCGCCGCGAAGTCTTCGTCGACGCCTGTGCCACCGCCATCCTCGCCGAACATCTTGCGGAAGGTGCGGGTGCCGAAAGCCCATTTGTGCAGGGCTTTTCCACCGACGCCGAGCGGATTCTCCAGGTCCTGATCGGGACCGGCGCCATAGCCGTCGAGAGACAGGCTGAAAGCGTTGACGCGAAGTTTGGACATGAGACCTCCTCCTAGAACCAGTTGTATTTTGCAAGTGGTTTCTTCTAGGTAAACTGATTTTGAATTGCAAGCGGTTTTTTGCCGAAAGGGTGTCCGAACCTCGCCGTCCGGTCAGGGCATCGCATGTCCGTTCCTCAGGTCACGGCGAAGTCCGCGTCCTGCATCAGCGGAGGCTTCGCCCGACGGTGAAACGGATCGGGTAATTATCCCACTGGAGGCATTGGCCAACCCTTTTGGGCGGGCGTTGGCTGCTGGCCGCCTTTGACTGCGCTTCAATCCTGCCGCAACAGCCGGTTTTTGTCAGCGGGAATTCGAAGGAGCCGGCGGCCGCTCGAAAGAGTGGTGACATCTCCTGAAAGGCAGTGCCCGGGAAGTCGGGGCTAGCCTTTCAGCATCACAGCCACTTCGGGCGCGAAATAGGTCAGGATGCCGTCGCAGCCGGCGCGCTTGAAGGCGAGCAACGATTCCAGCATCGCCTTCTCGCCATCGATCCAGCCATTGGCGCCGGCCGCCTTGATCATCGAATATTCGCCCGACACCTGGTAGGCGAAGGTCGGCATCTGGAATTCGTCCTTAAGCCGGCGGATGATGTCGAGATAGGGCAGGCCGGGCTTGACCATCAGCATGTCGGCGCCCTCGGCAATGTCCTGCTCGGCCTCGCGCACCGCCTCGTCCGAATTGGCGTGGTCGATATAATAGGTTTTCTTGTCGCCCTTGAGCAGACCGGCCGTGCCGACCGCCTCGCGGTAGGGGCCGTAGAAGGCCGAAGCGAACTTCGTCGCGTAGGACATGATCGCCACGTCCTGAAAACCGTTGGCGTCGAGCGCGTCGCGAATGGCGCCGATGCGGCCGTCCATCATGTCCGACGGCGCGATGATGTCGGCGCCGGCCGCGGCCTGGATGACGGCCGCCGCCGCCACCTGCTCCACGGTTTCGTCATTGACGATGATGCCGTCACGCAGGATGCCGTCATGGCCATGGCTGGTGAACGGATCGAGCGCGGCATCGGTGATGATGCCGATCTCGGGCACCGCGTCCTTGATGGCGCGGGTGGCGCGGTTGATGATGTTTTGCGGGTCGAGGATGTGCGAGCCGGTCTGGTCGCGCAAGCCGAGTTCCACATTGGGAAAGGTGGCAAGGGCCGGAATGCCGAGCTTGGCCGCGCGTTCGGCCTCCTTGACGGCCAGGTCGACCGACAGGCGAAAGACGCCGGGCATTGCGGCGATCGGCTCGCGCACATCCTTGCCCTCGACGACGAAGATCGGCCAGATCAGGTCGTCGACCGAAAGCCTGTTCTCCTGCACCAGCCGGCGCGACCAGTCGGCCTTGCGCATGCGCCTGAGCCGCCGGCTGCCGGTAACGTCGTCGACGCTGCGCGCGCCGGCTGGCTTTGTCGGGGTGAATTTGTTCATGGCCAAAACTCCGGATCGGTGGCTTTTACCACGCGGACGCGTCGCGGACCAATGCGACACGATTGTGCCAGCGTTCGAAGCTGCCCGATCCCAACCGCAAAATCTCGGTCAGGGTTGGCCATTACCCGAAAGAATCCGTGCCGCGCCTGCGATGGCCACACGGAATGCCTCGTCGAAGCTGACACCGCGGACCTGCCAGCGATAGGTGGTTCCACGGTCGGCCAAACGCCAATCGGCGATCCAGCCAAGCTCTTTGTCGCTCCATATGATGCTGCCGGCAATCGCTCGGTCTCCGCCAGCCTGGCTGGCCAGCTGATCGAGTTTTGCCATGTCGGCGGCGCGCAGCGCTTCTTCGTTCAAGCCGGCAAGCTGCGCGATCCCGGGAAACACGAGGCGCATCAGCGTTGGACCGGCGGCATTGTCGAAGGATTCGCGCATCGTTTCGCCACGGTTCTCCTCGGCGCTCAATACGAAATGCCGGGTTCCTTGTTCGGCGGTGAGAAAGACGGTGAGCGTCGGCCGCTCGCCAAGCCACGGCTTGCTGCCGAGCGACGCCAGCACCTTGTCGATCACATCAGGCTTGTAGAAACAGGTGAGATCATGCGGCCGGTCATGCGTGCCTTGCTCGTCATGGATCGGAATGCCCTCCAGCCGATCATGATAGCGGAACGAGTCGACGAAGCTGCCGGCCTTGTCGCGAAGCGCGTCCATATCGCGTCTGGCAAGCAGCCGCTGATCGCCCGAAACACGAACGAGAACCTTGTCGAGGCAAATCCTGAAGCCGAGCTGGCGGTTTTCTTCACCCTGGCCGGTGACGATGGTCTGCGACTGGTAAAGGTCGCCAAGGTCGGTCGCCCCTGCGGGGACACTGGTTGCCCACAACGCAGACAGGCAACACAGAACAAGGACAAGGCGCAAAAACTGCGGCATGGGCTCACTATCCGGCTCTTGCCTGTCGTAATGGCCGCCAACGTAGCATCGGCTGCCGCTTGCCGCCAAGACCGCGGCCGACAGGCTGCTGCCATTGACGCACCCTTGCGCCGCCTTTAGCACTTCAGTCCCGCAGGCGCGGGGGAGGGATTCTCTGGCGATGGATTTTGGCGGCGGCGATGAGATCCGCTTCGAGCGGCTGGGCCGGGCCGGCGTCGTCACGCTGACGCGGCCGAAGGCGCTCAATGCCATCACGCACAACATGGTCAAGGCGCTCGGCAAGGCGCTCGATGCCTGGGAGCAGGATGCGAGCATCAACGTCGTCGTCGTCAAGGCCGAGGGCAGGGCGTTTTCCGCTGGCGGCGATATCCTGCAGGTCTACGAGGCCGGCCGTGCCGGCAAGCCGCCGGTCGATTTCTTCGCCGATGAATACAGGCTCAACGCCCGCATCGCCCGCTTCAGGAAACCCTATGTCGCGCTCATCGACGGCATCGTCATGGGCGGCGGCGTCGGCATCTCCTTCCATGGCTCGCACCGCATAATGACCGAAAATGCGCAGTTCGCTATGCCGGAAGTCGGCATCGGCTTCTTTCCCGATGTCGGCGCCAGCCACCTGCTTCCGGATCTCGGCGGCAGCTTCGGCATGTATCTCGGGCTGACGGGAGCGCGTATCCGTTATGGCGATGCGCTGTGGTCCGGCCTTGCCACGCACACGATCAAGGCCGCCGACCAGGCAGGACTGCTCGACGAATTGGCAAGCAGCAATGACCCGAACGCCGAGTTGCGCGATTTCTTCGTCCCGGCCAAACGCGAGACGGAACGGCAGGACGTCGATTCGATCGCCCGCCATTTTTCGCAAGGCACGCTTGCCGCCGTCATTGCCAGTCTTGAAGGCGCCGCCGGCGGCGACGCCTTTGCCGAGAAGACGCTGGCCATGATGAGAAGCCGCTCGCCGACCAGCCTTCACGTTGCCTGGCGCGAGATCGGCGCCGGGCTGACCTTGTCGATGGACGACTGCATGAGGATGGAGTTCCGCATCCTCAACCGCATGCTGGCCGGCCACGATTTCTACGAAGGCATCCGCGCCGCCATCATCGACAAGGGCTCGAAGCCGCAATGGCGGCCGGCAAGTCTCGATGCCATCAGCGAGGCGGATATTGATTCTTATTTCGCCCCGCTCGGCGATCGGGAGCTTGGGCTGTGAGCGAGGTGACGTCGAGACGTGTCGTTCTGCAACCCTCGACGGTCGAGGTGATCTTCGCCTGGTTCCAGCGCGTCATCGCGGGCTACTGCCTGCTGTTCGGCATCCTGTACTGGATCAAGCTGATCGGCTTCTATCCGGGCTCGCTGTGGCGCTTCGACCTCATGCCGGTGCATTGGCAGGTGGCGGCGGTGATGCTCGCCGTGTTCTTTCCCTTCGCCGCGGCCGGGTTGTGGATGCTGGCATCCTGGGGACCGGTGATCTGGTTCATCTGCGCGGTCACCGAGACGGTCATGTATGCGGGTTTTCCCGAGCTTTTCGGCCATCGTCTGCTGATCATCGTCTCGCATGCCTGCGTGGCGCTGCTTTACATCGTCTTTCGCGTCGTCATCTACCTGCAGAAACGACCGGTACGGCACTAAGCCCTTGCGGACGTTGACCCTCGGCGATCGCCGCTGTCCGGTCCCGCGATCATTGCCTAAATCTTTAGGTTAATCATCCTTGCTCGGGTGACCGTTCGTTAAGCGTCTTGCGAAACCTCTTACCGGTAAGCTCTTGTTAGCCCTAGCGTTTAAGTCGAATTTTATGAGTATTCGATAGTGTCGCGATCAAGGTGAAAAACAAAAAATCACCAGGGCGACAAACGAGAGGCAAAGACAATGATCAATTCGCGTCCGGCGGCAAAGACCGCCAACGTTTCCGACGATCGCCGCGAGGCTATCCGTTCCCTGTACATGGAATCGCTGCAGCTGGTCGAGCGCCTGCACCGCCGTCTGCTTGACGTCATCAAGGACGAATTCGACCGCAACGGCCGTTCCGACATCAACGCCATTCAGGCGCTGCTGCTCTTCAACATCGGCAATTCCGAGCTGACCGCCGGCGAGTTGCGCTCGCGTGGCTACTATCTCGGCTCGAATGTCTCCTACAATCTGAAAAAGCTGGTCGATCTCGGCTTCATCAACCACCAGCGCTCGCGCATCGACCGCCGTTCGGTGCGCGTCTCGCTGACGCCGAAGGGCAACGAGGTGGCTGATGTTGTCGCCGGTCTCTATGAGCGCCATGTCGGCTCGATCGAACAGGTCGGTGGCATCAACACCGACGAGTTCAAGCAGATGAACCGCGCTTTGCAGCGCCTTGACCGCTTCTGGAACGATACCATCGCCTACCGGATGTAAGTCACGGCCGAAATCAGAGCCGCGCCGCAGAAGCGTGGCCAAACACGACCTCCAGTCAGGGCCGGTGCCGAAAAGCATCGGTCTTTTCTTTTCGTGTCTCCGGGCAAAGCAAATTACGGGCCAAGGCCACGTTGCCGCCATATTCCAATGGAACCGAGAGTGGTAGTGATGCTGTGGTGAAGACCATGCGTCCGCCCGCAATCCGTCTCGCTTTCGTGCGTTCTTTCGCCAATGTGACACGGACCATGGTTGGCTAATTGTTAAGATTGCCAATTTTAGAGTGCGGGCGAGATCGCCCGATGATCGACGCAGCAAGTGATCGAACCGCTACAAGAATGTCTGGAACGTCCATGAGAACCAGCCGCCGCTTTTTCCTTTCCGGAGCTTCCGCGCTCGCCGCCGCCGTGGTGGCCGGACGCGCGAATGCGCAGGATGTGATCGGAGATATCCTGAAATCCTCCGCACGCGGCAATTGGGACGATCAGTTCGACGCCCGTGCCAGCGAAGGCGGCAAAGTGGCCTCGACGCTGCCGATCTTCAGCCCGCAGACGGTTGCCTTCACCGAACAGGCAGTAGCGCAGTATCAGAACATTGTCTCGCAGGGCGGCTGGACGGATGTTCCCGCGACCAAGAAGCTTCAGCTCGGCGTCGACGACCCGGACGTGGTGCCGTTGCGCAAGCGCCTGATGGTTGCGGGCGACCTGTCGCAGAGCGCCGGCATTTCGACGGCCTTCGATTCCTATGTCGACTCGGCGGTCAAGCGTTTCCAGTTGCGCCATGGCCTGCCGGCCGACGGCTCGATGGGCAAATACACCTACGCCGCGATGAACGTGTCGGCGCAGATCAGGCTTGGCCAGTTGCAGACCAATCTGCAGCGGCTGAAGGAGAAGGCCGGCACGCTGGGCAGCCGCTATGTGCTGGTCGACATTCCGGCAGCGCAGGTCGAAGCGGTCGAGAACGACCGTGTCGTGCTTCGCCACACCGCGATCGTCGGCAAGATCGACCGCCAGACGCCGATCGTCAATTCCAAGATCAACGAGATCATCGTCAACCCGTACTGGAACGCACCGGTCTCGATCGTGCGCAAGGACATCATTCCGCTGATGCGGAAGGATCCCGATTATCTGAAGAACAGCCATATCCGCCTGTTCGCGCCCGATGGCAGCGAAGTCGATCCGATGAACGTCGACTGGTCGACCGACGATGCCGCCAAGTACCGTTTCCGTCAGGATCCCGGTTCGGAAAACGCCATGGCATCGGTCAAGATCAATTTCCCGAGCCCGGACGGCGTCTACATGCACGACACGCCGCAGCAGAGCCTGTTCGGCAAGATGATGCGCTTCGATTCCTCGGGCTGCGTGCGCGTCCAGAACGTGCGCGATCTCGTCACCTGGATCCTGCGCGACACGCCCGGCTGGGATCGCCAGCATTTCGAGGCCGCCATCAAGACCGGCCAGAACACGCCGATCCAGGTCACCAACCCGGTGCCAGTGCATTTCCTCTATCTGTCGGCCTGGTCGACCGGACCGGGCGTGGTCCAGTTCCGCGACGACGTCTACGCGCTCGACGGCGCCAGCGAGCTGCAGATCACGTCTTCGCTCTAACGTTCTGATATTTTTGAAAAAAAGCCGCTCTCAGGGCGGCTTTTTTGTTGCGGGCCTGCCGCCATTTCCAGCCGTCCGACCCGGCTGGTAGCTCCGGCGATTGCGCATGGTCGGTCAAACAGCCGGAATCGCGCCATGGACGTCGCCCTCTTCATTCTCGTCGTGCTTGTCTTCGTGGCGTTGTCGGGCGCGCTCGTCCGGCTGGTTCGGGTGCCGCTGCCGGTGCTGCAGATCGCCATTGGCGCGGCCCTCGCCTGGCCCGCTAAGGGCCTGCATGTCGAGATCGATCCGGAACTTTTCCTGCTGGTGTTCATCCCGCCGCTTCTGTTCGGTGACGCCTTCGCGGCGCCCAAACGTGAGCTCATCGGTTTGCGGGGGCCGATCCTCGATCTCGCCATCGGGCTCGTCTTCTTCACCATTGTCGGCTTCGGCTATGCCTTGCACTGGCTGGTGCCGAGCATTCCGCTGGTCGTCGCTTTCGCGCTGGCCGCCGTGCTGTCGCCGACCGACGCCGTGGCGGTGTCCTCGATCGTCGACAGGAATGTGGTTCCGTCCCGGCTGATGCACATCTTGGAGGGCGAGTCGCTGCTCAACGACGCGTCGGGCCTGGTCATGTTCCGCTTCGCGGTGGCGGCGGCGTTGACCGGCAGCTTCTCGCTCGCCGGAGCCTCGCTCGGTTTCCTCTACGCCGTCGCCGCCGGTATCCTGGCCGGTGTCGTGGCCTTGTTCATTGCCGCCAAGGCGTTGCAGCTGCTCAACCGCATCGGCGGCGTGCCGGCCGAGGCGCAGGTCCTGGTCATGATCCTGCTGCCTTTCGTTGCCTATCTCGGCGCCGAGCATGTCGGTGCCTCCGGCATCCTGGCGGCGGTCACCGCCGGCCTGCTGACCGGGGCTTCCGGCATGTACCGCTACCTCGGCGTGTCGGCGCGCATGCAGACCCTGTCATTGTGGGCGACACTCACTTTCGTCTTCAACGGCGCCCTGTTCATTCTGCTCGGCCTCCAGCTCCCCGACATCATCCGCAAGGTCCCGCCGGAACTGTCCAGCCGGCATTGGCTGATCGAGCCGGTGGCGACGGTGCTGATCCTGACGCTCTGCCTGATCGGGCTGCGCTTCCTCTGGATCTGGATCGGCGACATCGCCCAGGCGATCGCGGCGCGCCTGGGCAAGCGCGAGGTCGAGCCTTTCGGATTTCGCGTACGGCTCGCCGGCTCCGTGGCCGGCGTGCGCGGCGCCATCACATTGGCGGGCATCCTGTCATTGCCGCTGGCTTTGCAGGACGGCTCACCCTTTCCGGCACGCGACGTGGTGATCTTCCTGGCCGCCGGCGTCATCATCTGCTCGCTCGTCATCGCCAGCTTTGCCTTGCCCAGGATAGCGCGAGGCCTCGTTCAGCCGGGCGAGGATCCGGCCGCCGCGGAGGAGCGCCGGGCGCGCGTCGGCGCCGCCAATGCGGCGATTGCCAGGATCGAAAGCATCGCCAACGAGGCAGGCGAGGGCGAGGCGGTCGAGGCCCGGCTGGCCGTCGCCGACAGCATCGTCGCCGGCTACCGGCGGCGCATCGCGGCCTCCGACGAAGCCGACGAGGCCCGCGCCGAGGCCCGCGAAGCCGGCAGGCTGGAGCTGGAACTCAGGGCGGCGGGCATCGAAGCCGAGCGCTCCGCGTTGCGCGCGATGTTCCGCAGCCAGGAGATCAACGATCACACGATGCGTGCGCTGTTTTCCGAAATCACCTTGACCGAGGCCTTGCTGAAGCAGCGCCGGGACAGGAAATAGCGATCCGCCGCGATCCGTTGGCGCAAACCGGCCAGCAAATTTCGCGCCGTAAACGTGGCGAGGCCAAAACAACTGTGTTAATGGCGCGCCAGTGGATGTCGCCCCAAAAGTGAGCAGCGCTTTTTGGGACAGCGATATGTGTGGATAGTGATCCCAAACCGGAGGATTTTCAGGCCATGGCAACTGCAGCGGCGGCGTCGAACAAATTCGAATCCTTCTTCGAAACAACGCTGGAAGATGCCGATCCGGAGATTTTCGGTGCCATCCGCAACGAGCTCGGTCGCCAGCGGCACGAGATCGAACTGATCGCCTCGGAAAACATCGTCTCGCGCGCCGTGCTCGAGGCACAGGGCTCGATCATGACCAACAAATATGCCGAGGGCTATCCGGGCAAGCGCTATTATGGCGGCTGCCAGTTCGTCGACGTGGCCGAGGAACTGGCCATCGAGCGCGCCAAGAAGTTGTTCGGCTGCAATTTCGCCAACGTCCAGCCGAATTCGGGCAGCCAGATGAACCAGGCGGTGTTCCTGGCGCTGCTGCAGCCCGGCGACACCTTCATGGGCCTCGACCTTAATTCCGGCGGCCATCTCACTCACGGCTCGCCCGTCAACATGAGCGGCAAGTGGTTCAAGGTCGTCTCCTACGGCGTGCGCAAGGAAGACCACCTGCTCGACATGGACGCCATCGAAAAGGCCGCGCACGAGACCAAGCCGAAGCTGATCCTGGCCGGCGGCACCGCCTATTCGCGCATCTGGGACTGGAAGCGTTTTCGCGAGATCGCCGACGCGGTCGGCGCTTACCTGATGGTCGACATGGCCCACATTGCCGGCCTCGTCGCCGGCGGCGTGCATCCCTCGCCGCTGCCGCACGCCCATGTGGTGACGACCACCACGCACAAGTCGCTGCGCGGCCCGCGCGGCGGCATGATCCTGTGCAATGACGAGGACATCGCCAAGAAGATGAACTCGGCGGTGTTCCCCGGTCTGCAGGGCGGCCCGCTGATGCATGTCATCGCGGCCAAGGCAGTGGCCTTCGGCGAAGCGTTGAAGCCGAGCTTCAAGGTCTATGCCGAAAGCGTCGCCGCCAATGCCAAGGCGCTTGCCTCCAGCCTCAAGGAGACGGGCCTCGACATCGTCTCGGGCGGCACCGACAACCATCTGATGCTGGTCGACCTCAGACCCAAGAACGCCACCGGCAAGCGCGCTGAAGCGGCCCTTGGCCGCGCCAACATCACCTGCAACAAGAACGGCATCCCCTTCGACCCGGAAAAGCCCTTCGTCACGTCGGGCGTACGGCTGGGCACGCCCGCTGGCACCACGCGCGGCTTCGGCCAGGCCGAATTCCGTGAGATCGGCAAGCTGATCGCCGAAGTGCTGGATGGTCTCAAGGTCGCCAATTCCGACGAAGGCAATGCTGCTGTCGAGGCCGCGGTCAAGGCCAAGGTCGTTGCATTGACCGACCGCTTCCCGCTCTATCCCTATCTCGGTTGACCATCCTCATCTCGGTTGACCAGGCGCGAAGCGTCATCTTTTATCCACGGCAGTGCGTCACCCATGATCGGGCGACGCATGGAACTGGAGACTTGATGATGCGCGGTTTTTGTCTTGCTTCACTTGGCGCTATCGGTTGGCTTGCCGTTTGCGGGTGCGCCTTGGCGCAGACCGAGCCCGCTCCGGACATGCCTGCCACCAGCACTTTCGGCCGATGGACAACCATGGTCGATACGCTCGACACCGGCCAGGACGCGCACAAGACCTGCGCGGCTTCCACGGCGTTCTTCGATGCGGGCGGCAATTCGGGCACGCTGACATTGTCGATTTCGACCGGCGATGCGCTGCCGCCCGATGCTTATCCGGCGATCCTGATCACCATCGACAACAAGAGCCTGGTAACCGGCAAAAAGATCGCCGCGACCTTTGGTGATCCCGGCGTCAAGGTTTCGACGACGGTCTATTCCAACGACGCCGTCAACGGCCGTCCGAGCTGGACGATCGACAACCAGGCCAAGACAAGTCTCGCGCTGCTGCGCGCCATGCGCCAGGTTACCTCGCTCGATGTGGCTTTCGGCAAGCAGGCCGTCGCCAGCATACCGATGGACGGTTTCACGAAGGCCTATCGCAACCTCGGCGCATCTTGCGGCTTCCCGACCAAGGACGTTGCGCCTTAACGGCCTGGCCGGAGCAACTGCTTGCCGCGCTGGCAATCTTGCTCGCGCCTCGCTATCTCTGAGGCGCGGCAGGCCCCGGACAATACGGAACTGCTTCAAACCGCACCGGAAAGGCACTAAGCCTTTTCGCCTCACCAGATTCGCGAACCCAAGGCTTTCCATGCGCTGTCCCTATTGCCAGTCCGAAGATACGCAGGTGAAGGATTCGCGCCCCGCCGAGGACGGTGCGGCCATCCGCCGGCGGCGTGTCTGCCCCGATTGCGGTGGCCGTTTCACCACCTTCGAGCGGGTGCAGTTGCGCGACCTCGTCGTGGTCAAGAAATCGGGACGAAAAGTGCCGTTCGACCGCGACAAGCTGTTGCGCTCGGTCGAGATCGCCGTGCGCAAGCGCAATGTCGATCCCGAGCGCATCGACCGCGCCGTGACCGGCATCGTGCGTCAGCTGGAAAGCTCCGGCGAAACGGAAGTGGCCTCGGGGGAGGTCGGCCGGCTGGTCATGGATGCGTTGAAATCGCTCGACGATGTCGCCTATGTGCGGTTCGCCTCGGTCTATCGCAATTTCCGTGAGGCCAAGGATTTCCACGAGCTGCTCGGCGAGTTGAAGGGCGACGAAGACAAGAGTGAAGAGGACGCCGGCTAAGCATGGCAGCACCGCAACGCAGCGAGGCCGAACAAGCGGCCCTTGATCGCCGTTTCATGGCTGCGGCCCTGAGGCTTTCGCGCAGGAATGCCGGCCGAACCTCGACCAACCCTTCCGTCGGCACCGTCATCGTGCGTGACGACGGCTCGGGACCGATGATTGTCGGTACAGGCGTGACCGCGATTGGTGGCCGTCCGCATGCCGAGACCGAGGCGCTTGCCGAGGCCGGGCAACGCGCGCGCGGCGCCACCGCTTACGTCACGCTGGAACCCTGCGCGCATCACGGCCGCACGCCGCCTTGCGCCAATGCGCTGGTCAATGCCGGCATCGCCCGTGTCGTGGGTGCGGCCAGCGATCCCGATCCGCGGGTCTCCGGCCAGGGCTATGCCATCCTGCGCGACGCCGGTGTCGAGGTGGTTGAAAAAGTCATGGCCGCCGAAGCCGCCGAGCAGATGGCGGGCTATTTGATTCGCTCCCTGAAAAAACGCCCGGAAGTGATTCTGAAGCTTGCGCTTTCCAGCGACGGCAAGATCGGCCGGGAAGGCGCCGGCCAGGTCGCGATAACAGGCGACATGGCGCGCCGCGAAGTCTACCTGATGCGGGCCGAGGCCGACGCCATTCTGGTCGGTATCGGCACGGCTCTTGAAGATGATCCGGCGCTGACGGTGCGTTTGCCCGGGCTGGAGAACCGTTCGCCCGCCCGCATCGTGCTCGACCGCCAGATCAGGCTGCCGGAGGGTTCGAAGCTTGTGTCGGGCGTCGATCGCGTGCCGCTTTATGTCGCGGCTTGCCTGGAGGCCGATCCGCAGCGCCGGGCGGCACTTGAACGCGCCGGCGTGCGCTTCATCGGCACGGAGACGCACGAGGGCGGCGTGGCATTGCCGGAACTGCTCGAGGATCTGGCGGCGCTCGGCATGGCAAGCGTGCTGGTCGAGGGCGGCGCCAAGGTGGCGAGCGCCTTCCTGGCCGACGGCCTGGTCGACCGCATCGTGCTGTTCCAGGGACCGGAAGCGATCGGCGGCGACGGCATTGCATCGCCCGTCGACGCCGACCATATCCCGGCAGGGTTTCGCAAGCTGCGCGAGATGCGGTTCGGCGAAGACGGCTACGCCGAATGGATCAGGGATTTTCAGGGATAGCGATCGATGTTTACCGGGATTGTCACCGATATCGGCACCGTGGCCGCCCTCAAGCCACTGCGGGAAGGGGTGGGACTGCGCATCGACACCGCTTATGACCCCGAGAGCATCGCCATCGGCGCCTCGATCTCCTGCGGTGGCGTCTGCCTGACGGTCACTGCCTTGCCTGACAGCGGGTCGAACGCGCGCTGGTTCGAGGTCGAGGCTTGGGAGGAGGCGCTCAGGCTGACGACGGCGGCGGGCTGGAAATCGGGCACCAGGATCAATCTGGAGCGGGCGTTGAAGATCGGCGACGAACTCGGCGGCCACATCGTTTCGGGCCATGTCGACGGAACCGCCGAGATCGTCGAGCGCAGGGATGAAGGCGACGCGGTGCGCTTCACGCTGGAAGCGCCGCGCGATCTGGCGAAATTTATCGCGCCGAAAGGCTCCGTCGCGCTCGACGGCACCTCGCTCACCGTCAACAGGGTCGAGGGTGCCCGCTTCGACGTGCTGTTGATCCATCATTCGCTGACCGTAACCACCTGGGGCGAACGCAAGGCCGGCGACCGCGTCAATCTGGAGATCGACACCATGGCGCGGTACGCGGCGCGGTTGGCTGAGGCGGCGAAAGAGGGGCTGTGAGCCCTTGAAGTTGCCGGCTAATGGCCGTACATTGTCTTCAGGAGTAAAGACAATGACAGCACATGCTCGCCCTAGTCGCAGCCGTATCCGTGGCGAACGTCTGGAGGCACGCATCACCGCCGATCAGAAGAGCCTTATTGAACATGCCGCTGCCCTGCAGGGCCGGACGGTGACCGATTTTGTGCTGACCAGCGTCCAGGAAGCAGCCCGCCGAGCCATCGAGGAGCATCAGCGCCTCGATCTTTCCGTCCGCGATAGTCGCGCCTTCGTGGATGCTTTGATCAATCCTCAACCCGTGAATGATCGTCTGCGAGAGACAGTACGCCGCTATCGTCAAGCCACCGGTACCTGAAGGTGATCGGTTCGGTCGAGGGTGCTCTTCGGGTCGAGGTGCTTGGTCCGCGGCACGACAGGGCGTCTTTCGAGAGCGGCGCGGAGGCGCTTGATCGATATTTCAGAATGCAGGCCGGACAAGATGCGCGCAAGAACGTCGCGGCACCATTTGTTCTTGTTTTGCCGGACGGAACTGTGGCCGGATATTACACGCTGTCCGCAACCGCCGTGGCTATCGGCGATTGGCCGGCCCAAACCGTTCGCAAGCTTCCCCGCTACCCACTCATTCCGGCCACGTTGCTGGGGCGTCTCGCCGTTGATCGACGGTATCGGGGGCAGGGCTACGGCCGTTACCTACTGGCTGATGCTCTGTCCCGTTGCGTCAGGAGCGAGATTGCTTCGTTCGCCGTTCTGGTTGATGCCAAGGATGAAGATGCGCAGGGCTTCTATCAACGCGAGAGCTTTCTGCCGTTCCCGGACCAGCCGATGAAGCTCTTCAGGCCGATGACCGATATCGCTGAGCTGTTCAAATGAGGAAGCGACCGTGATGGAAAGCAGGAATTCCGACGAGGAAGAGCGGCTCACGCGGGATGCATTGGCCGATGTAGATGCCGGCCATGTGGTGGATCACGAAGCCGTTCTTGCCTGGGCTGAAAGCCTTGGTAAGGACTGCCCGGTCTCGGCGCCTTGCCCAAAGAGGGAATAGGCCCGACTCGCCTCCGGCAATCTTCCGCTTGCGATCAATCCGGCTTCGGCCTAAGTCACCGGCAACCCCCGGAGACTTCTATGGCTGGCACATCCCAACACGGCAAAGCCTTCATTCGCCCGAAGGCGAAAGCGCATTTGCTTATCATCGAGGCACGCTTTCACGACGACCTTGCCGACGCGCTGCTCGACGGCGCGACGAATGCGCTCGAGGAAGCGGGCGCGACTTACGACGTCGTCACCGTTCCCGGGTCGCTCGAAATTCCCGCGGTGATCACCTTCGCGCTCGACGGCATGGCCGAAGGCGGGACGGAGTATGACGGTTTCGTCGCGCTCGGCACCGTCGTTCGCGGCGACACCTATCATTTCGACATCGTCGCCAATGAATCCAGCCGCGCGCTCATGGACCTCTCCGTGCAGGACTCGCTCTGCATCGGCAACGGCATCCTGACCACCGAGAACGACGCGCAGGCATGGACGCGGGCCAAGCGCTCGGAAGGCGACAAGGGCGGCTTTGCCGCGCGTGCGGCGCTGACCATGATCGCGCTGAAGGAGAAACTGGGAGCGCAATCGTGAGCGAACCCGCTTCGCCAGGGCAGCCCGCGGTACGCCACGCCAACAAGCGCGGCGCCGCCCGTCTGGCCGCCGTGCAGGCGCTCTACCAGATGGATGTCGCCGGCAGCGGCGTGTTCGAGATCACCGCCGAATACGAGGCGTTCCGTCTCGGCAAGGAAGTCGACGGTGCGCTCTATCGCGAGGCGGACGCGCAGTGGTTTCGCGCCATCCTGGCGGGCGTCGTCGAGAACCAGAAGACCATTGATCCGATCATCCGACAGGCGCTGACCGACGACTGGCCGCTGTCGCGCCTCGATTCCACGCTGCGTGCCATTCTGCGCGCCGGCGTCTATGAGTTGATGAAGCGCGAGGATGTGCCCGTCGCGGTCATCGTCACCGAATATGTCGATATCGCCAAGGCCTTCTACGGGGAAGACGAGCCGAAGCTGGTCAACGCCGTGCTCGACCGTGTGTCACGCCGGGTGCGTGGCGAGGGCCGGGGCAAGGACGCTTCGTGACGGCCATCGCCGTCGAGGCGGGCAGGGAGGCGCGGCGCACCGCGCTGATCCTCGCCGCCTCGCAGGCGATTATCGGCTCGGCGGCGCCCATCGCCATCTCCATGGGCGCGCTGGCCGGGCAATATCTGCTGGCCGCGGACAAGTCGTTGGCAACCGCGCCGGTCACCGGCTACAACCTTGGCGTGGCGCTGGGCGCCCTGCCGGCGGCGGCCATCATCCGCAAGCTGGGTCAGCGCGGCGGCTTCATGACCGGCACCGTGGTCACCGCGATCGGCGGTTTGGTCGCCACCCTTGCGCTTTTCCATGCAAGTTTCTGGCTGTTCGCGTTCGCACTGCTCGTGCTTGGTGTCGGTGGCGCATTCGTGCAGCAGTTCCGTTTTGCCGCCGCCGACAACGCACCGCCTGAATTCAAGGCGCGCGCCATATCCTTCGTGCTGGCCGGAGGCATCATCACCGCCATCTTGGGGCCGCAGATCGTCATTTTCACCCGCGAGCTGTTCGCTCCGGTGATGTTTGCCGGGTCGTTCGCGTCGATCCTGGTGTTGGCCGCGGCGGGCGCCATCATCCTGTCGTTCCTGCGTTTGCCGGCCAAGGCCATTGGCAAGGTCGACAGTGTCGGCGGCGATACCAGGCCCTTGGCCGAAATCGTCACCAGGCCGCGCTTCGTGGCCGCACTGTTCTGCGCCGTCGGCAGCTATGCCCTGATGAGTTTCGTCATGACCGGCGCGCCGCTTGCCATGGTCGGCTGCGGCCTGTCCGAGGACGATGCAACGCTGGGCATCTCCTGGCACGTCATGGCCATGTTCGGGCCAAGCTTCTTCACCGGCTCGCTGATCCATCGCTTCGGCGCTGAGCGCATTGTCGCCATCGGTCTCCTGCTGCTGATCGGCTGTGCCATCGTTGCCTTGTCGGGCTTGGCGCTGTGGCAATTCTGGACGGCGCTGATCCTGCTCGGCCTTGGATGGAATTTCGCCTTCATCGGCGCCACCGCCATGGTGGCCGCCAGCTACCACCCTTCCGAAAAGGGCAAGGTCCAGGGCTTCCACGACTTCGTGCTGTTCGGCTCCGTCGCCTGCGCATCACTGCTGTCGGGGATGGTCTACAACGCCTGGGGCTGGACGATGCTCAACTGGATGATCTTTCCGGTCGCCGCGCTTTGCTTCGTGGCACTCGGCGCGCTGAAGATGACGAGCTTGCGGCCGGCCTGACGCCAGTTCGAAAGTTATGCGTCCGGCGGCAGAACCTGAAGCACCCGCGCTATGAACATGTGGAACTCAGCCATGTAGTTGCGCAGGAAATCCTCGGTGGACTCAACCGTCACCTCGCCATTGTCAGTGATCAGCCCCGGCGTGAACTGGATATAGGCTTCGGGCGCATTCATCTGGGGTGAGTTGCAGAAACTCAGAACGCTGCGCAGGCTTTGCTGGGCGACAGCGGTGGCAATGGCGCCCGGCGATGTTCCGATGACGGCCGACGGTTTGCGCGCGAATGAATTCTTGCCATAGGGCCGACTGGCCCAGTCGATTGCATTCTTCAGTCCGCCAGGGATCGAGCGGTTATACTCCGGGGTGACGAACAGCACGGCCTGGACGGAGGCGATCGCCTTTTTGAAAGCCTGGGCGGCCGGTGGGAAATTGGCATCATAGTCGTAACTGTAGAGCGGCAGATCCTTGAACGGGATTTCCGTCATTTCGAGTTCCGGCGGGGCAAGTTGAACCAGCGCCTTCGCCAGCTTGCGGTTGATGGATTCCCGGGCAAGGCTGCCGATGAGATAACCGACTTTGTGTATGGCCATGACACGCTCTCCGTGTTTGCCGCCCGCATCCCCGGCTGCACTATCCGCCGAATGTCGGCAGATCGCCAGCCTGCTGTCGCTGTCGGGCCGAAATCCGCGCGTCCGGAACAAAAATATTGCGCTGATCCCCCTTCTTATGAAACCGTGTGCCCCGACTGGCCGTTGAAGCCATGCTCATATGCGGCCACCGCATTCCGGTTCACAGCAAGGGGTTTTCACAATGTTTTCAGTCAAGGTTCTGGCCAGCGCGGCAATGGCGCTCGCCATCACGGCGGCGTCCGCGAGCGCTCAGGTGGTCGTCTCCTCGAAGATCGACACCGAGGGTGGTGTGCTCGGCAACATTATCCAGCTCGTTCTCAACGCCAACAACATCAAGACCACGGATCGCATCCAACTCGGCGGCACGCCGGTGGTGCGCAAGGCGATCACCGCCGGCGAGATCGACATCTATCCCGAATATACCGGCAATGCCGCCTTCTTCTTCGAGAAGGCCGACGATCCGGCATGGAAGGATGCGGCCAAGGCCTATGAGACGGCCAAGAAGCTCGACTACGACGCCAACAAGATCGTCTGGCTGTCGCCTGCGCCGGCCAACAACACCTGGGCGATCGCCCTGCGCAAGGAAGTGACGGACGAGAACAAGCTGGTCACGCTGTCGGACTTCGGCAAATATGTCGCCGGCGGCGGCAAGGTGGTGCTCGCGGCTTCCGCCGAGTTCGTCAATTCGGCGGCGGCTCTGCCGGCCTTCCAGACCACCTATGGCTTCACATTGAAGCCCGACCAGCTGATCACGCTCTCGGGTGGCGACACCGCCGCGACCATCGCGGCCGCCGCCAACCAGACCAGCGGCGCCAATGCCGCCATGGTCTACGGCACCGATGGCGGCATCGCCTCGTCAGGCCTCGTCGTGCTGACCGACGACAAGGGCGTGCAGCCGGTCTATCAGCCGGCGCCGATCATCCGCGAATCCGTGCTGAAGGAGCACCCGGAGATCGAGACGCTGCTGAAGCCGGTCTTCGCCAAGCTCGACCTCGTCACGCTGCAGGAGCTCAACGGCCGCGTCCAGGTCGGCGGCGAGCCGGTCAAGGGCGTCGCCGAAGACTTTTTGAAGAAGAACGGGTTTTTGAAGTAGCTGCGCGTCGATAAGTGACGTCGGTGCGAGGCGCCCCCCTCTGTCCTGCCGGACATCTCCCCCTCGAGGGGGGAGATTGGCAGTTTGTGCGCCTCGTTTCTTTTTACAGCGCCGAAGATTGGCGAAGGCCGTCACGACATCCGATCTCTCCCCATGAGGGGGAGATGTCCGGCAGGACAGAGGGGGGCGCCTCGCGCAAACGCGCCTTATGAGCCCTCGATTCGACAAGCTCGGCGTGGTCATCGCCGTGATTGCTGCCTATGCGGCTTTCGCGGCCCCCTTCGCCACTTTCCGCGCCAACCGCATCGTTCCCGGCCAGGCGCGCTCGATTCTTGAAGCTCTGCCGGCGACGACTGGTCCGCTGCTTTTGGCGATCCTCGTTCTGGCCGCCCTTGTCGCCCTGTTCAGGACGCCGCTGATTTTGCGCCTTGCAGCCAGCGTCGTGGCGCTTGTCGCGCTGGCGCTGCTCATCGGCGTCGCCGGCACATTCCTCACTCCGGCCGGCAACACCTTTGCCAGGGTCTCGCCGGCCTCCGGCTTCTGGATTCTCATCTTCGCTTTCACGCTTTTGCTCGCCGACGTGCTGACCCGGCTCAACCTGTCGCCCTCGGCGCGCGTCGGCGTGCTTGTCGTCGCGGCGCTGGCCATCGGCTTGCTGCTGGTTTCAGGGCGCTGGGACAGCCTCTCCATTCTCAAGGAATATTCCAACCGTGCCGACAGCTTCTGGACCGAAGGCTCCAAGCATGTGACCCTGGCGCTCGGCTCGCTGCTTGCCGCGGTGATCGTCGGCCTGCCGCTCGGCATCCTGTGCCACCGCGTCGAAAGCCTGCGGGCCGGCGTCCTCAACGTCTTGAACATCATCCAGACCATCCCTTCGATCGCGCTGTTCGGCCTGCTGATCGCGCCGCTTGGCTGGGTCGCCATCCATGTGCCTGGGGCCGCCGCGCTCGGTATCAGGGGCATCGGCACGGCACCCGCCTTCGTCGCGCTGTTTCTCTATTCGCTGCTGCCGGTGGTGGCCAACACCGTGGTCGGCCTTGCCGGCGTGCCGCGTGCCGCCAATGACGCGGCGCGCGGCATGGGCATGACCGACCGCCAGCGCCTGATCGGTGTCGAGTTTCCGCTGGCTTTTCCGGTGATCCTGACCGGCATCCGCATCGTCCTGGTGCAGAACATCGGCCTTGCCACCATCGCCGCGCTGATCGGCGGCGGCGGTTTTGGCGTGTTCGTGTTCCAGGGCGTCGGCCAGACGGCGATGGACCTGGTGCTGCTTGGCGCGGTGCCAACCGTGGCGCTGGCCTTCGCCGCTGCCATCATCCTCGACGCGGTGATCGAAATGACCGCCACCAAGCGCAGGGTAGAAACGGCATGATCGAGATCGAAGGCATCACCAAGCGCTATGACGCGACGACGGTCGTCGACAACGTCTCGATGCTCATCGAGCCGCGCACCATCGCCGTCATTGTCGGCACTTCGGGTTCCGGCAAGACGACGCTGTTGCGCATGATCAACCGGCTGGTCGAGCCGACGTCAGGCATTATCAAGCTCGACGGCGCCGACAACAGGTCGGTGCCCGGTTACGAACTGCGCCGCAGCATCGGCTATGCCATCCAGGGCCACGGCCTGTTTCCACATCGCACCGTGGCGCAGAACATCGCCACCGTGCCGGTCCTGCTTGGCTGGGACAAGGCGCGCATCAACGCCCGCGTCGATGAACTGATGACGCTCTACCAGCTAGACCCCCGGGAATTCGGGCCGCGCTATCCGCACGAACTGTCCGGCGGCCAGCAGCAGCGCGTCGGCGTTGCCCGCGCGCTCGCCGCCGAGCCCAACGTGCTTTTGATGGACGAGCCGTTCGGCGCGCTCGACCCGATCATCCGCACCAAGGCGCAGGAAGACCTGCTGGCGATCCAGAAGCGCTTCGGCACCACCATCATCCTCGTCACCCATGACATGGAGGAGGCCGTGCATATGGGCGACAAGATCGCCGTCATGGATGCCGGCAAGCTCGTGCAATATGCAAGGCCCGCCGAGATCCTGGCGAAGCCGGCCAACGCCTTCGTCGAGACGTTGGTCGGCGCCAGCGAAAGGCCATTCAGGCTGCTGTCGCTGGGGCAGGTGCGCGATGCGGTGGAGCAGGGCGGGGCCGAGGGCGAGGCGATATCAGGCGACGCCAGCCAGCGTGACGCGCTCGCGGAGCTTCTCTGGTCCAGCAGGCCGGCGCTGCCGGTGAAGGGCGCCGACGGCAAGCCGATTGGCCGCGTCACCGTGGATGGCCTGGTCAAGCGGGCGGCGAGGCCGGCATGAAGGCCTGGCTGCCTTTGCTGCTCAGGCTTGCGCTGGTGGTGTTGCTCGTTGCCTTCATCACCAGTCCGGGTTTGTTCGAGCCATTGCTGAAGCCGCTGACCGAAAACAACGCGCCCGCGATCTACAACCAGGGCAGCCTGCTGACACTGACGCTGCTGCATCTGCGCACCGTGCTGATCGCGACTGTCGCCGCCACCATCGTCGCGGTGGCGCTCGCCATCCTCGTCACCCGGCCTGCAGGCGCCGAATTCCTGCCGCTGTCGCGCAGCCTGGTCAATATCGGCCAGACCTTTCCGCCGGTGGCGGTGCTGGCGCTCGCCGTGCCGGCGGTTGGCTTCGGCGAGAAGCCGACGCTGATCGCACTGTTTCTCTATGGCCTGCTGCCGATCTTCGAGAACGCGCTCACGGGGCTGACGACGCTGCCGGCCAATGTCGTCGAGGCGGCGCGCGGCGCCGGCATGACCGGCTGGCAAAGGCTCACCAAGGTCGAACTGCCGCTCAGCGCGCCGATCATCCTTGGCGGCATCAGACTGTCGGTGGTGATCAGTCTGGCCACCGCCACCATCGGTTCGACCGTGGCCGCCAGGACGCTGGGCGAGGTGATCATCGCCGGGCTGCTGTCAAACAATCTGGCCTTCATCCTGCAGGGCGGCCTGATCGTCGCGGCGCTTGCCGTGCTGATCTATGACGGCCTCTCGGCAATCGAGCGCTACGCGGCGCGCCGGATGGGGAGAGAGGCGAACTGACCCGTGCCCAACGGTTCGGATCGATTTCAATCGATCTAAACCGCCGGTGATCGCGGCGCACACTCACCAGTTCGGACCTTTTGGCTGAAAGGCGGGCAAAAACCGAACAATATCTTGACGTTCGCAGCCCTGTTTCGCATACACCGATGCGAAGAGGGGGATTCCATGCGCGGGATTCCGTCTTTGTCTCAACGGCCCAGGGAGGGGTTCTTTTGGGCCAACAATCGAGGAAAATCCGGCAATGACCATTATTTCCGCTGTCATCGCCTGCGGCTTGCTTTCTGTCCTTTACGCCATATGGGCGACACGTTCGGTCCTTGCGGCCGATCAGGGCAACGCACGCATGCAGGAAATTTCCGCCGCCATTCGCGAAGGCGCGCAGGCCTATCTGGCGCGCCAGTACACCACCATCGCCATCGTCGGCGTGGTCGTGCTCCTGCTCGCCTGGTGGCTGCTGTCGATCACCGCCGCCATCGGCTTCCTGATCGGCGCCGTTCTGTCGGGCGCTGCCGGTTTCATCGGCATGCATGTTTCGGTGCGGGCCAATGTGCGCACCGCGCAAGCGGCCTCCAACAGCCTTGCCGCCGGCCTCGACATAGCCTTCAAGTCGGGCGCCATCACCGGCATGCTGGTGGCTGGCCTGGCCTTGCTTGGCGTTTCCATCTACTACCTTATCCTGACCCATTTCCTCGGCCTGCAGCCCAACGACCGCATCGTCATCGACTCGCTGGTCTCGCTTGGCTTCGGCGCCTCGCTGATCTCGATCTTCGCCCGTCTCGGCGGCGGCATCTTCACCAAGGGCGCCGATGTCGGCGGCGATCTGGTGGGCAAGGTCGAAGCCGGTATTCCCGAGGATGATCCGCGCAACCCGGCCACCATCGCCGACAATGTCGGCGACAATGTCGGCGATTGCGCCGGCATGGCCGCCGACCTGTTCGAAACCTATGCCGTGACCGTGGTCGCCACCATGGTGCTGGGCGCCATCTTCTTCGGCGGCACCGCTATCCTTGGTGCCGCGATGCTCTATCCGCTTGCCATTTGCGGCGCCTGCATCCTGACCTCGATCGTCGGCACCTTCTTCGTCAAGCTCGGCTCCAACGGCTCGATCATGGGCGCGCTCTACAAGGGCCTGATCGTGACCGGCCTGCTGTCCATCGTAGGCCTCGGCGTCGCCACCTCCGCCACGCTCGGCTGGGGCGAGGTCGGCACAGTCGCCGGCATGACCATCACCGGCAAGAACCTGTTCATCTGCGGCCTGATCGGCCTGGTGGTGACCGGCCTCATCGTGGTGATCACCGAATACTACACCGGCACCAACAAACGTCCGGTCAACTCGATCGCCCAGGCATCGGTGACCGGCCATGGTACGAACGTCATCCAGGGCCTCGCGGTTTCGTTGGAATCGACGGCGCTGCCGGCCATCGTCATCGTCGGCGGCATCATCGCCACCTACCAGCTCGGCGGCCTCTACGGCACGGCGATCGCCGTCACCACCATGCTCGGCCTCGCCGGCATGATCGTGGCGCTCGATGCCTTCGGTCCGGTCACCGACAATGCCGGCGGCATTGCCGAAATGGCCGGCCTGCCCAAGGAAGTGCGCCACTCCACCGACGCGCTCGACGCTGTGGGCAACACCACCAAGGCGGTGACCAAGGGCTATGCCATCGGTTCGGCCGGCCTCGGCGCGCTGGTGCTGTTCGCGGCCTATTCCAACGACTTGAAGTTCTTTGCCGCCAATGGCGACAAATACCCTTACTTCCAGGGCATGGGCGAAATCTCCTTCGATCTCTCCAACCCTTACGTCGTCGCCGGCCTGATCTTCGGCGGCCTGATCCCCTACCTGTTCGGCGGCATCGCCATGACGGCCGTCGGCCGCGCGGCGGGCGCCATCGTCGAGGAAGTGCGCAAGCAGTTCCGCGAGGATCCGGGCATCATGGCCGGCACCTCGAAGCCGAACTATGCGCGCGCCGTCGATCTTCTGACCAAGGCGGCGATCCGCGAGATGATCATCCCGTCGCTGCTGCCGGTGCTGGCGCCGCTGGTCGTCTATTTTGGCGTGCTGCTGATCTCTGGCTCCAAGGCGTCCGCCTTCGCGGCCCTTGGCGCCTCACTGCTCGGCGTCATCGTCAATGGCCTGTTCGTCGCCATCTCGATGACCTCGGGCGGTGGCGCCTGGGACAATGCCAAGAAATCGTTCGAGGACGGTTTCGTCGACAAGGACGGTGTCAAGCATCTGAAGGGCTCCGAGGCGCACAAGGCATCGGTGACCGGCGATACGGTCGGCGATCCCTACAAGGACACCGCCGGCCCGGCCGTCAACCCGGCGATCAAGATCACCAACATCGTCGCGTTGCTGCTGCTGGCCGTGCTCGCGCACGGCTGAGGCAAGACCCAAGGCCTGAAAATCAAGAACCCGCGAGGAGCGATCCTCGCGGGTTCTTGTTGGCTCGGATCAGGCCCCGTGCTTCAGCCGCCGTCCGGCTTGGCTCCATCGCTCTGCGCATGCTTGCGGTAACGGGCCAACATTTCGTGCACCCCCGGCTCGCGCTTGAGTCTGACGCCGTCGATCGACGGGGGATTGATGGCAAGCCAGTCTGATGTCACGGGCTACTGGTCGGTATCCCCGTGGTCATCCAGCCGTCCGCTACCACACGGTCGTGACGGCTCACGTCCAGGCCCCAAGCTTGGCCGGTTGATATGGATTTGCCCTATTCGCTGACAAGCCGGCTCCTCATTGATCAAACAAAAACCCGTGAGATCGCTCCCACGGGTTTTCGGTCGCCTGAGACATTTCTGTTCCCCAGGTCGGGGAAGCAGGATTCTAGGTAAGCAGGTATCCAGAGATCAGGGGGTGCCGCCGCCGGGGATGCCGGGCGCCAGCTTGCTGGCGCCGTTGATGATCTGGCTGAGGAAGTTCTGGTCCTTGCCGCCCGTCGGCGTGGTGCGCGAAATGAAGTCGAAGATCTTGCCGTCCTTCAAGCCGTAATTGGCGATCTGGGTGACACGGCTGTCCGGGCCAAAATAGACCGCCAGCACCTTCTGGTCGATCAGCCTCGGCTTGTCGAAGGCGACGTAGCGCTTGCGCGTCTGTGAGATGTAGTAAAACGCCTCATTGTCGAAAGTCGCGGTGGTCGACGGTGTGCCGAGCGCCAGGAGCACCTGTTCGCGGCTGGAGCCAACCGGCACCGAATCGATCGCCTGCTGGTCGAGGACATAACCTTGCGTGAAGGTCTCGCTCGGGCTGAGGTCGCCGATCATCTTATTGGTGTGGCATCCCGACAGCGCGGCTATGACAGCCAGCAACGAGATCGCGCCGGCAGGTCTGGAAGTGAAACTCGACTTGAAATTCAGCGCGCGCAACAACAATTCTCCATTCGATCGCCGCAACTTGCGCTGGGCCGCAAAACCGGTAAACCAGCTTGCTTGCCGATGCAACAAGGCCAATTCAACAAACGGTCCCCGGAGACCATCCCCATGTTCCAGCGCCTTTTTGGCCGCGAACGCCACGCCAACCGCGCCATCACCGAGGCGCTTTACGCACAAATCGTGGCGGCGGCGCGGCAGACTGTTTTTTATTCCCAGTGGAATGTGCCGGACACGCCGCTCGGCCGTTTCGAGATGCTTTCGCTGCACATGTTCCTGGTCCAGCACCGCCTGCGCGGTGAGGAAGGCGCGGCGCAGGAAGTTGCGCAGGTGCTGATCGACGAGTTCTTCCTCGATGTCGATCATTCGCTGCGGGAACTGGGTATTGGCGACGTCGGCGTGCCAAAACGCATGAAGAAACTGGCGAAGATGTTTTATGGCCGCACCGCCGCCTATGATGATGCGCTGGAAAGAAGCGATCATGACGGTCTGACCGCGGCTCTTGCCCGCAATGTGCGACCCGACGCCGGCGCCTGGCCGGAAGCGTCGCGCTTGGCCTTCTATGTCGCCGATGTTTGCCGGCAATTGAGTGCCCAGCCGATCGAATCGATTGTCGCCGGCACTGTGGCGTTTCCAGTGGCCAACGGAGGCTGATCGATGAAACACGCGGATATGCAAGGCCCGGTGTCCTTTTTCGCCAACGTGGCGCGTCTGCCGCATAAGGGGCTGCCGGTCGTGATCGAGGCCGACGCCGCACAGCGCGCGGCAATCGCCGAGGCGCACGGGCTGCTCTCGGTAGAGGCCTATCGCGCCGAACTGCTGGTCGCGTCGTGGAAGCGCAACGGCGTGAAGGTTACCGGCCGTGTCGAAGCCGACATCACCCAGGCCTGCATCGTCACGCTTGACCCCGTCCAGGCACATATCGACGAGCCGGTCGAGGCGCTGCTCTTGCCGGAGGACTCCAAGCTCGGACGGCAGGGATTCGACGGCGGCGGCGAGATCCTGCTCGACGCGGATGGGCCAGATAGCCCCGAGACATTTTCCGGCGACACCATCGATGTCGGGGCGCTTGCCGAACAATTCTTCGGATTGGCGATCGATCCCTATCCGCGCAAGGCCGGCGCGTCGCTCGGTACCGGTGACGACCCCGGATCGGCCGGGAATGAATTTCAGGAAAAACTGCGATCCTTGCTGGGAAAATCCTGAAAACCTCGCCCGCGACGGAAAAGTCGGTTGTGCGACAGCCCAAAACCGCTATTTTCGCCGAACCTTCGCGATCACCAAAGCGACTTGCCGCCTAACCGTGAGATGAATACCGCGTGATCAGGATTTCCATCGATGCCATGGGCGGCGATCACGGACCAGCCGTGGTCATTCCGGCGCTCATGACGGTCGCGACCCGCCGTCCCGACATCCGCTTCGTCATCTACGGGCGTGAGGAACTGGTGCGCCCGGAACTCGCCAAGTTTCCCAAATTGGCCGAGGTCAGCGAGTTCTTTCACTGCGAGATCGCGGTCAGGATGGACGACAAGCCGAGCCAGGCGTTGCGCCATGGTCGCTGGAAGTCGTCCATGTGGAAGGCGGTCGAGGCGGTCAAGTCGGGCGCCGCGGACGCATGCATCTCCGCCGGCAACACCGGCGCGCTGATGGCGATGTCGAAATTCTGCCTGCGCACCATGGCCACCATCGACCGCCCGGCGATCGCGGCCTTGTGGCCGACATTGCGCGGCGAAAGCGTGGTTCTGGACGTTGGCGCCACCATCGGCGCCGACGCGCACCAGCTCATTGATTTTGCCATCCTCGGCACCGGCATGGCGCGTTCGGTATTCGGCATCGCCCGGCCCACGGTCGGTCTGCTCAATGTCGGCGTCGAAGAGATCAAGGGCCAGGAAGAGGTCAAGGAAGCCGGACGCATGTTGCGCGAGGCCAACATGGCATCGATGAACTACCATGGCTTTGTCGAAGGCGACGATATCGGCAAGGGGACCGTCGACGTCGTGGTGACGGAAGGCTTCGCCGGCAACATCGCGCTGAAGACAGCGGAAGGCACCGCGCGCCAGATAGGTGGTTATCTGCGCGCCGCCATGAGTCGCACGCTGATGGCCAAGATCGGCTATGTCTTCGCCAAGGGCGCCTTCGATCGCCTGCGCGAGAAGATGGATGTCGGCCGCTCCAATGGCGGTGTGTTCCTGGGACTGAACGGCATTGTCGTCAAAAGCCATGGCGGCGCCGATTCGGACGGTTTCGCCGCCGCGATCGAACTCGGCTACGACATGGTGCGCAACAATCTGCTTGACCGCATCGAGGCCGACCTCGATCTGTTTCATGCGCGCAACCCGCATGCCCTGACATCCCGGAAATCCGACGTCGCTGCCGACGCAAAGGAATAGGAAAGAATTTTGATCAGATCAGTTGTGCGCGGCACGGGCGCCGCGCTGCCCCGCCGCATCATGAAGAATGCCGATTTTGAAGGCATGGTCGAGACGTCGGATGAATGGATCGCCCAGCGCACCGGCATCCGCCAGCGCCATATCGCGGCTGATGACGAGACGACGGCCTCGCTCGGCGAGGCAGCGGCGCGCGCGGCCCTTGCCAATGCCGGACTGACCCCGGACGATATCGATCTGATCGTGCTGGCGACCTCGACGCCCAACAACACATTCCCGGCGACCGCGGTCGAGATCCAGAACCGGCTCGGCATGCAGCACGGCTTTGCCTTCGACATGCAGGCGGTGTGCTCGGGCTTCGTCTATGCGGTGACGACAGCCGATCTCTATATCCGCGGCGGTCTGGCAAAGCGCGTGCTGGTGATCGGCTCGGAAACCTTCTCACGCATCCTCGACTGGAGCGATCGCTCGACCTGCGTGCTGTTTGGCGACGGCGCCGGCGCAATCGTTCTGGAAGCAGGCGAGGGGGACGGCACGATCGCCGACCGGGGTGTCCTGGCGGCCAGCCTGCGATCCGACGGCACGCACAAGGAGAAGCTTTTCGTCGACGGCGGGCCTTCAACGACGGGAACGGTCGGCCATCTTCGCATGGAGGGCCGCGAGGTCTTCAAGCACGCGGTCGGCATGATCACCGACGTTATCGAGGCAACCTTCTCGGCCGCTGGCATCACCGCCGACGACCTCGACTGGTTCGTGCCGCACCAGGCCAATAAACGCATTATTGACGCTTCGGCCAAAAAGCTCGGGATAGCGGAGCAAAAGGTGGTGGTGACCGTCGATTTGCACGGTAACACCTCGGCTGCTTCCGTGCCGCTGGCGCTGTCGGTGGCCGTTGCCGACCGCCGCATCAAGAAGGGTGACCTGGTGCTCCTGGAGGCGATGGGCGGCGGCTTCACCTGGGGCGCGGTCCTGGTTCGTTGGTAAGTGCAGAACGGTCCGGTTTCGGTCCTTGACCTTGCCGGATCAATTACTTAGGCTCTGCCGTTGTTGTGCCGATTTTATGTTTGAGCTGATGGGACGGTCGCATGGGGGGAAAGACACTTACGCGCGCCGACCTTGCCGAGGCCGTCTACCGAAAGGTCGGTCTGTCGCGCACTGAATCCGCCGAACTCGTCGAGGCCGTGCTGGACGAAATCTGTGAAGCCATCGTGCGTGGCGAAACGGTGAAGCTGTCGTCCTTCGCGACATTTCATGTCCGCTCCAAGAACGAGCGTATCGGGCGCAATCCCAAGACCGGGGAGGAAGTGCCGATCCTGCCGCGCCGGGTGATGACCTTCAAATCATCCAACGTGTTGAAGAACCGCATCCTGCGTTCTCACCAGAACAGCAAGGCCAAGGGCGGTAAATAGCCTCCATTGTACGGTTGAAAACCGGCCCCGCGATGACGCCGGGCTTGAATATTGCTTCACAAACCGCTGAAATAAGGTCCGATTCGGCAGCATGGCCGGATTGGTGTTCTGGCGTATGATCCATTCCGCGCTAGCGGAACAAGCTCTTCTCCTGGTTGAGCGTGATCTCGTCCGAGGACCGTTCCGGGCCGCGCTCCAGCGTGAGGATTTCGCCCATGGACAAGAGCCCTGACGCCTTCCGCACCATCAGCGAGGTCGCCGAAGATCTCGACCTGCCACAACACGTGCTGCGTTTCTGGGAAACGCGCTTCAACCAGATCAAGCCGATGAAACGTGGCGGCGGCCGCCGCTACTACCGGCCGCAGGATGTCGAACTGATCAAGGGCATTCGACACATGCTCTATGACCAGGGCTACACCATCAAGGGCGTACAAAAGCTGCTGCGCGAAAACGGCAATCATTTCCTGGTCGCCATAGGCAATGGCGACATGGCCGCCGTCGAGGCGATTTCGCAACGCAAACAGGCCGACCAGGTGCCGCTGACGCCGGCCGCGCAGCCGCGCGGCGGCGATGACGAACTGGTTGGCCAGCCGAGGGTCAAGCCCAGCCGCCGCTTTTTCGGCCTTGGCAAGAGCGACGAGGAAGGCCCGGTCGCGCCGGACGCGTCGAAACTCTCCCGTGACAATCGCGCGCTGCTGCAGGAGGCGCTGTTCGACCTGCTGGAATGCAAGCGCCTGCTTGACCAGGTGCGCTAAACCTCCGGGGTAACTTCGCCCCTAAACCGGAACCGGCGGTCGGGTGAGGCGTTACGTTTCCTTCTGCAAGACAAGGAAACGCATGATGGCATCATTTTCGACCCTTTCGGACATCGACCTCGAAAAGCAGGTCGCGGTTCTCTCGAGGGAACTCGCGGCGTTGCGCAAGGCAGTGTCAAAGCGGGGTGGCGCTTATTATGAAGACGGCCGTGATGCCGCGCTCGATACATATTCGGATCTTGCCGGGCGTCTGCGTGATGCGATGCCGGCGATCCGCAAGCAGGGCAGGGTGATTGAGAAATCGGCACGAGACCATCCGACGGCCGCCGCCGCGGTCGGCCTTGTGGTGCTCGGCCTGGTCGCCAGCCTGCTGTTCAGCCGGCGCTGACTGCCCCAAGAAACGCAGAGAAATGGCGGCTCGCCTTTCCAGGCCTGCCGCCATTTTCATTCATATCAGCGATTTGTCGTGCCGCTCCGGCACCTGGCACGAAGCGCGTCGGCATAGAGGCGTACGGCCCCTTTGTGCTTCCGACGCAAGAATGCCGACTGATCGAGCCGCCACAGCCGTTCGATTTCCATTGCGATCGCCGGGTTCGTCCATGTGCCATAACCGGCGGCCGAATAGACGGTGATCTCGCCGGCATGGAGACGGTCGTCTTTGACCAGAAAATCGATGCGGATATAATCGAGGTCGCCGGCTATGCCTGGCGCCATCGAGATCGCCTTGCGGACATGGGCGATGAGCTCCGCGGTGGCCGGCAAGGCCTGGTCCTCACCGGGATAATCGGGGTCGCGTCCGGGCAGCGGAGTGGCATTGCGGTCGAAGAGCAGTGAACGCCTGGCGTGCTTATCCTCGGCCCAGACATGGGACACCACGCCGCCGCAGACATGGACCTTGATGTCGGTCGCGATCGTCCCGCCGCTGAGCGCCAGCCGCTCCTCCACGAAAACGGTCGGCACGACATGCCAATAGGCCCACTCGCCATGGCGCCGGCCGTAGCGTTTCCCGAGCCAGCGGCTGGCCGTGCGTACGATGGCGGCGCGATCCGGCTCACCGTTGGAAACGAAGATGTTCATCGCGCAGCCATGGTTTGTCTTGACCACGACGTTGCCGGTCAGCAGGCCGGGTGGAATATCGGCAGGGTCGCGCCCGGACCACAGCGTTTCCGGCATGGCGATCTCGGGGCAGGCACTCCTTATATAGGCCTTGGCCGCGAGCTTGTCGGTCAGCACCACGAACAGCGGATTGCGATCGAGGATTTTTCGCCAGAGCAAAAGCTCATTGTAACGCGCGGGCGCGGCCGGATTGGGCAGATAGCCCAGTTTCTTGACGAAGCGCATGACAAGGACCGGGTGGCGCAGCGTCAGCCACATCCGCGCGACCGACAGGACGATGCGGTCCGTCCAGGAAAGATCGGCCTTGGCCGTCATCGGGGATACCTGGCCTTGTCATCGAAGCCTGATCCGGCCAGCCGTGCCGGTCGGAAATATCCCTTGCCGTATCGCGATTTGGCCTCGCGTTAAAGCTTTCGCTTGATATCGTCATGGCTGGATAGCGCTGCTATCCGGCGGCAGTCGATCAGCCTGGGGTCACCCGGGCCCGGCATCGCACCGCCGGAGAAGACCAGCCGGGACAAGAAGCCCAGGCCGGTCTTCTCGTTGGCAGTCTGAAATGCTCAGGCCTTGTTGCCCATCTTCTTCATGTGGTGATGATGATGATGGTGGTGCTTGTGCCAGTGATGGTGGCGATGATGATGGTGGTGACGATGGTGATGATGCTTTGCCATCGGGGCCGCGTCCGCGCTCGTCGCGCCGACCACCGGCACCGTGAAGGCGATTGCAGCTGCAAGCCCGAGTGCCGAGAGGAGTGACTTCTTCATGGGATCGTTTCCTTTTTTTCGCAGGCAGATCTAAATCGGGCCGATATCCCGACCGCCGCGAATGGAATTACGCTCCTGAATTTTTTCGTCAGTATTTCCCGATTGTAGAATTTTGTTTCTGAACTGTTTCCGGCGAACCTGGGGCCTGCGCCTTTGCCAGGGCGCAGGCCGAAGCCGTATCGCCTGCCGCCTGTTTGGCCTACATCGGCGGGATCACACCATTGTTACCCACCACGACGCGGCTGGAGCTCAGCGTGCCGTCAGCCTCGCGCTGAGCGGTCACGAACACCGTCGCGCTTGGCTTGAGATCGGCCGGCGTGGCCGGCGCGAAGGTCACGACAGGCGTGCCGTCGGGTATCGAGATCTTCTTGGTCTGCCCATTGTCATAGGTCAGCGTCACGGCTCGCCCGCTTATGTCGGTAACGTCGGCGACGGTGCCGTTGGTCATGCGGCTGTTCGGCTCCAGGTCCCAGGGACGGTCCCCCTCGCCAGCGCCTTTCAAGGCCGCCGGAAAGATCACCACTTCCAGCGCGCCGCTGCCGCCGTCCGCCTTGGAGACGGAAGCGATGCCGAGGAAATCGCCCTGCCTGATATCTTTCACCGATGCGTTCGCGACGCCTGAAACCTTCCAGCCGTCTTTCAGTCTGACCGTGGAAGTATCGCCCTGACGGGTTTTCACGGTCAGCAGCGATGGCTCGAAACTGACCACCGTGCCGCGTACGCGCAATGTGTCGGCCGCCTGCGCGCCGGCCATGCCGACGCCGGAAAGCAGGGAAATCGTGCCGAGCACGAGGAGGGATGTCTTGAGGTTCATTGGGGTATCCTTTGGGAAAGGCTGGCTGGAACGGGATGGTTTCACGCCAGCGACGTCGAGATAACGAACGGGCAGGGCGAAACTGCCGGGCAAAACGTGCCGGGGCGTTCAAAACAACTTGATCGGCAAAGGGCGGGGCGGCCGCATCGGCAGGGGGTTCACGATGCCGTGACGGCCAGTTTGGCGCTTGGCAAATCGCCGGCGAGAGGGCATCTTCCTGCTCGTCTCAGGCAACACCCCATTTTTGATCAAACGCTTTCAGCCAACGGAGTTGCCAATGCCCAACAATGCAAAAAGCCACGCCCTCTCCGAACCATTAGCCAATGAGATCGGGCCAGATTACAGCACGCTAAGGGCAATGCGGGAAACGCGGGGATACAGCCTCGAAGCGCTTTCCCTGACCTGCGGCCTCTCGGTCGACGAGATCGAGGACATCGAGAACGGCCGGGCGGCCGACCCGGCGAAGCTGCGTCGTATTGCGTCCGCGCTTCGTCTGCCCCAGGACGCTCCCATCGCTTCCGCCGCGCCGACCCTGGCCGCGCATGGCGGCCGACCCCAGGCATAGAATCGGCGACAGGCACGCCCAGGAAACCCGCCAAGGCCCGTTGGCGGGTTTCTTGTTGATGCCATGGCGTTCTCTGGCAGGCCGGGCTTGCCGATCCGCGGATCGCGCGTGTTTATACGTGCGGCAGCCAGGGCCAAATCGGTCGCGCCTGCCACATCGAGGTCGAACCGTGGTTTTTTCAACATGAGTCTGGACTCCGTTCGCGCCTTCTTCGCGGCTCACGCGCCTGATATCGACGTCATCGTCACGGATGCGAGTTCGGCGACGGTAGCGCTGGCGGCCGAGGCACATGGGGTGTTGCCGGCGCAGATCGCCAAGACGATCTGCCTGCGCGTCGGCGAGCGCACCATGCTGGTCGTGACCAGCGGCATCGCCAGGTTGGACAACCGCAAGTTCAAGGACCAGTTCGGTGGCAAGCCGCGCATGCTGGACGCCCAAGAAGTTGTCTCCGCCACGAGCCACCCGGTCGGCGGCGTCTGCCCCTTCGGCCTGCCGGCACCGCTACCGGTCTACTGCGACGTCTCGCTGCGCGCATTCGACGAGGTGGTGCCGGCTGCCGGCGCCACCAACGCGGCCGTGCGGATTACGCCGCAGAGGATGGTTGAGCTTACCGGCGCCGTGTGGGTTGATGTGTGCCAAGGATAGGTGCCGAATTCAATTGGAACAGTCGGTGTCGTACGTGTGCGGTATCCGGCCTGTGCCACATTTTGATGCCGTCACGAAACTTCAAGCAATTTTTTGCGTAGTGTTTTCCACGATTTACACTAGGTGCTCGCTGAGTCTCAGGTGCGGTCTAAATTCAATCTGTGTTACACTGTGGATAGCAGCAGACGAAAATCAGTTGTTCGTCAAGAAAATCAACAAATTACCGAAGATTCTAAATCGCACGAATCAGATTTTTTAAAAATCCGTTAGACGTGCTCTTGCAACGGAGTCCAAGAATCGCAACACATAAGAAATCGCACCGAAATGATCTTCTTGAATTTTTCAATGGAGATCTATGTGCGTCCTTCCAAAAAGCCGAACCGGCCATGGTGGTACCTCTCTCGTGAAGAGGTGTTTAAGCTTTTACCCATTGTCGTTTCCGTCGCACTCGCGATACTGCATAGCTGCGGCGGTTAATGACGAGTGGTCACATCAGCTAACGAGGCCCATTGTCCATTGGACATTATCTGGCTTTGCCAAGCGGTGTCGGTCGGTTCGGGGAAGGGCGCCAGAAGGGGTGGTCGGATTCGAACCGACGACCCCTTGACCCCCAGTCATATTTACTCAGGCCAGCACTCCCTAAAACATGGCGGGTCTTTTCATTGCGAGGGCCTCAATTGCATGCTTTCTTCGACGTTAAAGGGGACGGGAGCGAATGCCATACGATGCAATAGCTTTGGAAATTTTCATCGCTTCGCCTAGCGACGTGCTGTCCGAGCGAGCGGCGGTTCGTGAGGCGATAGCCGGTTGGAACGCGGTCTATTCCCGATCTGAAGGCGTGGTGCTGATGCCTGTAGGATGGGAGACGCATAGTTCTCCTGAACTCTCTGGGCGTCCACAGCAGATGGTGAATGATCGCCTATTGTCGCATGCTGATATCCTCGTCGGCATTTTCTGGAGCCGGGTTGGAACGCCGACGGGTGAGGCGGTCAGCGGTACCATCGAAGAGATTGAGCGGCATATGGAGGTCGGAAAGCCGGTGATGCTTTACTTTTCCAATGCCCCAATCCCGCAAGATATGATCGACGACGAGCAGCGGAAAAAGCTGAACGAGTTCAGGAAGTGGGCTCAGGACAAAGGGCTCTACCAGACGTATGAAGCACCTGAAGAGCTTCGCTCGAAGCTTCGGGACCATCTCCCCACGGCGATGCGGGAAAACAACTACGTGTCGGGCATGTTAAATTCCAAGGGGACAGCACCTGCTGAAACACAGCATAATGCATGGCCTCTCAGCCAAAGCGCACGAACAACTAGCTTTGTAGGCGCCGATGGGCAGCGGCTTCTGAAAGCGGCAGCCGTTGGTAACGGCAGCGTTATGGTGCGCAGATATCTAGGCGGCACCTTGATCAGCGCCGGTCGTCAGGATTTCACTAAGGACGACTCAGACAGCAGGACTGTTGCGCAGATGACCGCAGCCGTCCGCGAATTAGCCGACCATGGGCTTATTGAAGATAGAAATGGGAAAGGACAACTTTTCCAAGTGACACACCAAGGTTATCAGGTCGCTGATGAACTCCCAGACGACTTTGCCGGTCCGGCTTAGAAACCTGACCCTAGAGGGGCGTAGCTGCATCCTACATGTCTGCACAAGCAGAAATTTGAGACTGGTAACCTCGGTTGGCGCAACAGTGATCGATGCCGGCTACCGAGGGCCTTGCTGATCCTCAATGCGTGCACACGCGATTCGGCCCAACTGCGGCTGACCTCATACTTGCAGGAACGGTGGCACAATGGGAGGGCGGTTGTCGCCCGCGTTACCCCTACACCAGATGACGCTATAATTCGGATAGATGGACTTTGGGGCCAAGTCTCAGGCTAAAATGGTCGGAGTGGCCGGATTCGAACCGACGACCCCTTGACCCCCAGTCAAGTGCGCTACCGGGCTGCGCTACACTCCGGACCGGTCGCGATGTATCGTGATAACCCCGCTCGGGTCAACCGATTTCCGCGATAATTATCTTGCCGCGATCGCGGGTCTGAATGAGGCCGGCAATGCCGGACGCAGCCGCCGCTGGTGGCGGTATTCCAGGGCGATGGCGCCCCAGATCAGGCCGAGCAGCAGATACATGTGGCGCCAGTGGTCGATGTCGATGAAGGTGCCGAGCCCGATATTGCCGATGAAGGCGACGTAGGCGCACAACAGGTAGGGCTGCCACGGCCGGTCGCGCAGAAGGATACGGAACCCGGCTGAAATCGTCCACACCACCAGCGTCAGGAACGAGACGAAGCCGAGCCAGCCATAATCCATCAGCATCTTCAGCCAGATGTCGTGGGTGTCCTCGCCGTAGATCGTGCCGAAGACCAGCGGCCCGATGCCGAACGGATGCTCCATGGCCATCTGGAAGCCGATCGCATAACGCGCGAAGCGGCCAAGGCGGGCGGTGTCGTAGCTCTGTTCGAGATGGGCGCGGCTGGAGAACATCTCCGCCACGCCCGGCAACTGCAGTATGACGATGACGGTTATGGCCAGCAGCGACAGGGCGGCAATCGTCATGATCACCACGCGCAGCCGGAACATGCCGCTGGCGCTCTGCAGGAACAGCAATCCAGTAAGCAGGACGGCCGAGACCGCGAACATGCCCCAGGCGCCGCGCGAGAACGAGAAGAAGATGCCGGCGCTGATGATCAGCAGCGGCACAGCCAGCAGCGGCATGCGCGCGACCGAACCGGTCAGCATGAGATAGAGCAGATAGATGCCGGGCAGCACCAGGAACGGACCGAACACGTTCGGATCCTGGAAGGCGCCGGCGGCGCGGTCGTATTTGGTGAAAATTTCGGCGCCGGGGAAGGCATGGAAATAGCCCGCTATGCCAAGCAGCGACGTCGCCACCGCCGAGACGACATAGGCATTGAAGATCAGCCGGTAGAGGTTCGGCCGCGTGGCGGTGACCGATGCGAAGAACACCGCGCTGAAGGCGAGAAACAGCGACACGGCAAGATAGAGCGGCGTGTTGGCGAGATCCGCCATCTGCGTCATGGAAATCATGCCGCCGATGTTCATCGTCACCAGAAGCACTAGGAGCGGTATGGCCGGGCGCGATATCCTCAGGCCGAAGAGAGCCCAGATGGCGATCAGCCCGGCCATGTAGATTTCATAAGGCGCCGGCTCGCTGATGACGAAGCCCGACAATAGAATGCCGAGCACGGCCGCGCCCGAGGAGATCAGCGTGATCAGCTTGGCGTTGACCGTCGCGCGTGGCAGATCATGGCTGATCGCGCTCAATAGGCATTTTCCGTGTTGAGCAGCCGGATCGGTGTCAGGAACAGGATCCGCAGGTCGAACAGCAGCGACCAGTTCTCGATGTAATAGAGATCGTACTCGGTCCGCATGCGGATCTTTTCATTGGTGTCCATCTCGCCGCGCCAGCCATTGATCTGCGCCCAGCCGGTGACGCCGGGCTTGACCTTGTGGCGCGCGAAATAGCCATCGACCACTTCGTTGTAGAGCAGATTGTGCGATTGCGCGGCTATGGCGTGCGGACGCGGCCCGATCAGCGACAGCGAGCCGAGCAGCGAGTTGAAGAACTGCGGCAGTTCGTCGATGGAGGTCTTGCGGATGATGCGGCCGACACGCGTGACGCGCGGATCGTTCTTGGTCACGGTTTGCTTGGCGGTCGGATCCGACCTGTCGGTGTACATGGAGCGGAATTTGTAGACTTCGATGATCTCGTTGTTGAAGCCGTGCCGCTTCTGCTTGAACAGCACCGGGCCCTTGCTGTCGAGCTTGATGGCGATGGCGGTGGCCAGCATCACCGGCGAGAACACGACGATGCCGAACAGGCTGAAGATGATGTCGAAAGCGCGTTTGGCGACCGAATCCCAGTCGTTGATCGGCTTGTCGAAGATATCGAGCATCGGCACCGAGCCGATGTAGGAATAGGCGCGCGGGCGGAACTGCAGTGCATTGGAATGCGCCGACAGCCGGATGTCGACCGGCAGCACCCACAGTTTCTTCAGCAATTGCAGCACGCGCGATTCCGCGGTCAGCGGCAACGACACGATCAGCATGTCGATGCGGGCGATGCGGGCGAATTCGATCAGTTCCGAAATGGTGCCGAGCTTGGGATAGCCGGCGACAAGGGCTGGCGAACGCTTGTCGTTGCGATCATCGAAGATGCCGCAGATACGGATGTCGTTGTAAGGCTGCTTTTCCACCGAGCGGATGAGCACTTCCGCCGCCTTGCCGCCGCCGACGATGACGGCGCGCCGTTCCATGCTGCCATCGCGTGCCCAGCGCCGGATCAGCTTCGACATCACCAGCCTGAGACCGAAGAGACAGACGAAAGCAACGACGAACCAGGTGCCGAACAGCAGGCGCGAATAGTCTTGCGACATCTTCATGGCGAACGCGGTCAACGCCATCAGCGCGAAGGTCCCGGCCCAGACAAGCAGGATGCGCCCGAAATTGGCGATCGGCCGCATCAGGGACACAACCTGGTAGCAATCCGTGACGTCGAGCAGCACCACGGCGAGGAACGACGCGGCGGCGATCGTCAGCGGATATTGCCAGGCGAGGTAATTGAAGAATCCGACATAATAGAAATAGACGCAGAGTCCCGAGACCAGCAGCACCGCGAATTCGACCATGCGCAGTACGCCGCTGACCATGATCGGCGACATCGTATCGCGCCGGTATTGCGATGCGACCTGTCGGGCAACGTCATTCATGCCGCCGGGCTTGTCGCCATCGGCAGCGCTGTCGAATTTACGCACCGCTTCTGATGAAAAGCGATGCGCGGGGTCGATCTCGTTCATGCAACCGTCCGCAGCTTCCCCTGGGTGATTAGCAAAAGAGAGCTAAGAAACCCTTGAAACAACGTGCGGCTTTGGACGGGCTTGGGCCTACCTTTCGAGCGCGGCGAAGTAGGCCTTCTCGATTTCAGCGGCCATGACGTCGGCGCCGAAGCGCGCCCTGAGAGTGGATTCTTCGGGCATCAATTCGCGATAGGCGGCAAGGTCGCCCAGCGCGCGGCTCACTTTCTCGGCGAGTTCGGTCGGATCTGGCCGGATCAGGGCAGGGGAGTCCGGCCCGAAAATCTCCGGTATGCCGCCGACGGAGGTCGCGATGACAGGTCTTGCCGCGGCAAGTGCCTCCAGCACGATATAGGGCATGGCTTCGGCGCGCGAGGGAACGACGACGAGCGCCGCCAGCAGGAAGGCCTCCCGGGCCGGCATCGGCGGCAGGAAGCGGACATTGCCTTCAAGCCCGAGGCGCTTCACCTGCGCGTGGTAGCGTGGCAGGTCGTCGCCGTCGCCGACCATCACCGCATTCGGCGCGCGGCCAAGCCGGGGCGCCGCGGCGGCCAGGGCATCGATGAAGATGTCGGGTCCCTTGAGGTCCCGCATCATGCCGATATAGAGCACATCGGCCGCGTCGGCCCTGGCCGTTACCGGCTCGAATTCGGCGGCGCGAAGTCCATTATAGGCCAGCGTGTTCGGGATCGGCGGCTCGCCCACCTTCCTGCGATAAGTCCGCCGCTCGTAGTCGGAGACGAACAGCAGGTAGTCGGTGAAGCGCGCCATGAGGTGCTCGAGCGCGAAGAACAGCTTTCCGGTGGCGGTGCTCTCGTCATAGTGGAGAGAGCCACCATGCGGCGAATAGAGGCGGGCTACGCGAGACCTTGATACCCGCAACAATGAGCCGAACAGACGGGCATAGGCGCCACCCTTGGCGCCGTGCCCGTGCAGCACGTCCGGCCGCAATTCCTTGATGATTCCATAGGTGCGCCGGGTCGAGGTGAGGTCGCCCGGGCCGACATGGCGCTGCATTGGCGTGCGATGGATGCCAAGCGCCAGCATGCCCTTCATCTGCTCGAACAGACGCTCCTCGAATTCGCCGCCGGTGGTCGAGTCGCAGACGATCCCGACCATGTGGCCGGCGGCGACCTGCGCTTCCGTCAGGTCGCGCACGTGCCGAAAAATTCCTCCCACGGGTGAGCGAAAGCAGTGGACGATCCTGAGCTTGTCCGCCACGAGGTGTCTGTCAGAACAGGCGTTCGCGGACGTAGACGGTATCTCCGGGCAGCAGCGGGTCCGAGGTGACCACACGGCCGGTCATCACCTTGCCGTTGATGTCGCGGGTGATGTCGACGCTTTCCTGGTTGGCGCGCGGCGAGAAGCCGCCGGCGATGGCGATGGCTTTCTGCACGGTTAGGCCGGGGACATAGGAATACTGGCCGGCGGCGCCCACTTCGCCCATGACGAAGATCGGCCGGTAACGATCGATCTCGACCGAGACGTCGGGGTCGCGCAGATAGCCCTGCCGCAATTTGTCGGCGATCTCCTTTTCCATCTGCTGCGCGGTGTGGCCCCGTGCCGGTAGGGCGCCGACGAGCGGGAAGGAGATATAGCCGGACTGGTCGACGCTGTAGGTATTGGTCAGGCCGTCCTGCTCGAACACGGTGACGCGGACACGGTCACCGGCGCCGAGGCGATAGGGCTGGTCGAGCACCTCGTGGAAGGCGGCCGGCGTCGGCCGGTAGCTGGAGCAGCCGGCGAGCATCGAAACGGCAAGCAGTGCGCGAAACAGGGAACCAGTGCTTTTCATGACCGGATACGTACCTTCGACTGGCCGCCGCGGCGTCGCAGCAGGCATCTGGGATCGGATCCGTTATCATCCTGTTAGGGTTAATGGCCGGTAAAGGAGCCCGGCAATAGCGCTCGCGCAGGCAAAGTTTTACGATTTTATCGATTTTTTGCTGCTGCCCGCCAGTAAACCCTAATGAAAGCTTACCGTGATCTTAACGGCTGAGTTACCATAGTTGTTTACGGTGCATCTTGACCCAGTTCCGGAGTAGGGATGCATGTCCGTTCAATCCGCGGCCGCAGACGTCGACGTTGATCTCAGGCAGCTCTTCGCCAGCCTTGGCCGGAACTGGCTGCGAATTCTGGTCTTCGTTCTCGTGGTGACGGGGCTTGCCTTCGCTGCGGCGTCGTTCGCGGCCCGCCACTACAAGGCCGAGACGCAGGTGGAGATCGCCCCGCGGGAATCGGTCTACACGCGGCCTGCCAGCACCAACCCGGACAGCGACAAGCCGATCCTCGACGAGCAGGGCGTAGCCACCCAGGTCCAGATAATTTCGTCCAACGAGATCCTCAAGCAGGTGGCGCAGAAGCTCGACCTGTCGCGGTTGCACGAATTCGACGAGACGGTCGACATGTCGGCACTGAACCGGCTGTTGGTGCTGGTCGGGTTGAAGAATGATCCGATGGACGTTCCGGTCGAGGAACGCGTGCTTAAGAAGATGCGCGAGAAGCTCAACGTCTTCGGCGTTGAAAAGACCCGCATCATTGCCATTGAGTTCTCTTCAGAGGATCCCAAGCTCGCCGCCGCCATCCCCGATGCCATTGCCGCCGCTTATATTGCAGGCCAAGGCGCGGCCAAGAGCGAATCGAACACCGCCGCCGCGGACTTCCTGGCACCCGAGATCGCCGACCTGTCCAAGCAGGTCAGGGACGCCGAGGCCAAGGTCGCGGCTTACCGTGCCCAGTCGGACCTCCTGATGGGCGGTAACAATTCCACCCTGGCCACCCAGCAATTGGCCGAGCTGTCGACCGAGTTGTCGCGGGTGCGCGCCAACCGCGCCGCGGCCGAAGGCACGGCCGAAAGCGTGCGCAAGGCGCTGCAGAATGGCGGGTCGCTGGATTCGCTACCGGAAGTGCTGTCTTCCGATCTGATCCAGCGTTTGCGCGAGCGGCAGGTCGAACTGCGCGCCAACATCGCCGACCTGTCGACGACGCTGCTTGACAATCATCCGCGTATTCGTGCCGCCAAATCGCAGCTGGCTGACCTCGACGCGCAGATCCGCAGCGAAGCTCAGAAGATCATGAAGGGCCTGGCGATGCAGGCCGATGCCGCCAAGGCGCGCGAAAGCCAGCTCGTCGCCGACGTCAACACGCTCAAGGCCGCCTCGGCGCAGGCCGGCGAGCAGCAGGTCGGTCTCGACGCGCTGCAGCGCGATGCCGCCGCCAAGCGCCAGCAGCTCGAACTCTACCTGACCAACTATCGCGAGGCGGCGTCGCGTCAGGATCGCAACTATGTTCCGGTCGACGCGCGCATCGCCTCGCCGGCTTCGGTCCCTTCCGAGCCATACTTCCCCAAGATCGGGCCGATCGTCGGCGCCGCCGCCGCGGCTTCCCTGCTGCTGGCGGCGGTGTTCACGCTGCTGCGTGAACTCTTCTCGGGCCGCGCCATGCGCCCGGCCAGGGGAGCACGGTTCGAACCGATCGACGAGGTGGCGATGCCGCCGGCCGCTTATCAGGAGCCGTCCAACCGCCTGGAACCGGCGGTCGCCAACGAGTTCGCCAATCGTAGCGCCGGGACATCGTGGCCCGAAACGGTCGCGGATACGGAAACACGGCCGAGGAAGTGGCCCGAGGCCGATGTCGAACCTGTCGCCGAACCCGAACCCTTGGCCAAGTCTGAACCCCTGGCCAAGCCTGATCCCGAGGTCAAGGCTGAACCCGTGGCCGAGCCTGAACGAATAGTGCCTGAACCCATGGCTGAGCCCGAACCCGTCTTGGAGGTTCGGCGGCCCTCCGTGCTGGGCGAGATCGACGTCGACAAGGCCGCCGAGAAGCTGATCGCCAGCGGCGCCGCGCGCGCCATATTCGTTTCCCCCGAGGGCGACGAGGCGGCGGCATCGGCGATCCTGGTGGCGCGCGAGGTTTCCGACGCCGGTCTGCGCGTCCTGCTGCTCGACCTCACCGCCTCGGGGGCCGCCTCGCGGCCGATGCTGGACAGCGGACTTTTCCCCGGCATCACCAATCTCTTGGCGTCGCAGGCGCAGTTCAGCGACGTGATCCATGCCGACCTCTATTCCGACTGCCATGTCATCCCGGTCGGCACCGCCGATCCGGTTCGTGCCATGCGCGCCGCCGATCGGCTGCCGATCATCATGCAGTCGCTGACAACAGCCTATGACCTGGTGGTGGTCGAATGCGGACCGGCCGATGCCCAAGGCATCAGTCGTCTGGGCGATGAGGCCACCGAGGTGTTCCTGTCCATGCTGGAGGCCGACGACGAGGTGACGCAGGCCGCGGTCAAGCTCATCGAGAGCGGCTACCCCGATTTGACGCTGGTAACCCCGCTCGGCCACGAGCCGCCGGGCAACCCGGTGCCGGGTCGTCGCTCCGCGGCTTGAAAGAGCACTTGCGAAGAAGTGCCTGGCTATCCAGTTCCAGGGTCGTCACACCGAATATCCTGTCGGCGTCGCGGCGGCGGGCCCTTGTACATGCGCGTGGTGGTGAAGGTCGCTGAGAAGCCTGCCGCTTCGAGCGCTGCGATGAACTCGGCCTTGGTGGCCGGAACGTCGATATTCAGGTCGCCTCCTTCGCAGGCGTACGAATAATAAGCTTCATGGTGATCACGTCGCGGCGGTGTTGGTCGACGGGGATTTCAGCAGGGATGAGAGATCCTGACCAGTGGCTTGCGCTGAAGCGGCTATTTCGAGGCCGCGTTGACGCATTTTAGCTAAGCGTCGTCTTCGCCGGCCGTCGGCTGTGCCTGTCCGGCCGCCTTGCGGCGCAGCATCTTGGTCAGCCTCCAGATCATCGGGCTGTTCTTGACGAAAGCCTTCAGCCGCGCGCCCTGGCGAAGCGCCAGTCCCAGCGCCCGGCCCTTGAGCGTCAGCGGCACCAGAACCTCGAAATGCCGGGTTTCGATATCGCACCATAGCCGCTTGTAGGGCTCGTCTCCGACGGAGAAATCATAAACCGCGAAACCGCTCCGGCACGCATCCTGGATGTTGTCGAAGAACAGGAAATCGCCCGGGCTGGTGTTGGCAAGGTCGTCCTCGGCGATCGCGCCGAACTCGCAGATCAAACGCCTGCCTGAGCGGCTCGACCCGGTGACGGCGCGCAGCTTGCCGGCGACCTCCAGCCCATGCAGCACGAAGCAAGGTTTGTCCTCGTCAAGCGCTTGCGTGAACAGCCCCCGGAAGAAGGCGCGTGTCCGGTCGTCACCGAAGACGTTGGCAATGCCCATCTTGCGGAAGCGCTGTTCCTTCATCTCGAAAAACGCATCGAGCAGCCTCTCCACCTCGTCGGCGCTGCTCGCCTCGATGCGCCGGTGGCTGCCGACGGCCTCGAACTTGCGCGTCTGCGAACGATGCTTCTTGCGTTTGCGCTTGCCGCTGGCACGCAGCAGCAGCGCATCGAACCCACCGCTGAGGTCGACGGCCAGTGACAGGTTCGGGCTGGCGAAATGATCGAGCGATGCCAGCGGATTGGCGATGCCGTCGAGATCGGGTAGCAATCTTTCCAGGGCGATGAGGTCGATATCGGGCCGGGACCTGGCGATCGCCGCTAGCATCGAGCGGACGGCCGTGATGTCGGGGTTGATCAGCCATTGCGGTTCGGAGGCGCAGAAATTGCCATTGGCGTGGCGGCCGCCCATGAACTGGGCGACCCGTAGCGGGCCTCGCCTGACCACTTCCAGCGCCAGTGCGAAGGCCGGCTTGCCCTCCAGCTCGAGCGTGGCGATGAGCAGATCGGGCTTGACCTCGGCGGCCCAATTCAAGACCCATGCCGCACTTTGCGCCGGCGCACAGAGCGCCGAACGACAGAACGCAGCATACGCGGCCAGCCCTTCGGCGGCGGTAACGGAAACCGACAGCCCCGCGGCATCCCCGCGCAGTGCGCGTGACGAGGCCTGGATCGCCGCGAGCCGCTTGCCATCAAATGACGCGGTTGCGTCAACCATACCTCAATCCTTAAGGCGTATTGATCCCGATTTGGGGGGCGCTCGGGCGTATTCCGTGCTTGGATAGCCTAGGCGCAAAAGGTGAATGAATGATCGACGGTGGGGAGGCAATCCGGAAACTGGCGCTCAACGTCGCCCGCTATACCGGCCTCGCACCGCTGGCCAGGCCATTCGTCGGCGGCATCGGCGCCATCCTGATGCTGCACCGCGTGACGGCGACACCCGAAAAGCCCGACAGCGTCAACCGGCACCTCAACATCGCGCCCAGTTTCCTCGACGCCGTGATCGCCGACATGAAAGCGGACGGCTATGCCTTCGTTTCGATGGACGAAGCCGTCGAGCGCATCAAGGCGGGCGGCAAGGGCGGCCGGTTCGCCACCATTACCGCCGACGATGCCTATCGCGACAACATGACCGAGGCCCTGCCGGTGCTGGAAAAGCATCGCGCGCCGCTCACCATCTATGTCGCGCCCGGGCTGATCGATGGCTCCGCCCACCTTTGGTGGGATGTGGTGGAGGACATCGTCAGTGCCCGCGACCGCCTGACCCTGGCGACATCGAATGGCCCGCTGGTGATCGATTGCGCGACCCCCGCCAGGAAACATCAGGCCATAGCCCGCCTGCATGCCTATTTCACCACCGAGATCCGCGAGGAGGACCTGCGGACCGTGCTGCATGATCTGGCCGCTTCGAATGGCGTCGACGCGGACGCCCCGCGCCTGCGCACGCTGATGAACTGGGATGAGATCGGCACCGTCGCCGCGCATCCGCTGGTGACGATAGGCGCCCATACGATCAACCACAGCAATCTGAAGCGACTTTCCGAGGCCGATGCGCGGCGCGAGATCGGCGCCGTGAAGGACAAGCTGCTGACCGAGCTTGGCGCGGAGCCACGCCATTTCGCCTATCCCTACGGTTACGCCAGCGCCGTCGGCTGCCGTGAAGTGGGCTTTGCGCGCGACGCCGGCTATGCCTCCGCGGTAACCACCCGCCACGGCGTCCTACGCGCCGAACATGCCGGTTTCTTGCATGCCTTGCCGCGCATTTCGGTCAATGGCCGCTACCAGAGCCTGCACCATATCCGCACCATGCTGTCGGGCGTGACGACGCCGCTCGCCAACGCCGGCAAGATGGTTGTCACGATCTGACGGATTGCCCGGTTCGATCAGGGCTCAGCGCTTGGCCCGTGGCTCCAGCATCAGCCACTTGATGATGCCCATCGCCGGCAGCACCCAGAGCAGACCGCTAAGCAGGAAGAACAGGAATTGCACCAGCGCGCCCGATTCCGAAAGCCGGGCGACCGCGAAGATCGAGGCGACCAGCGCGTAGATGATGACCAGCGCCACCAGCAGGAACATTCCGATCAGCTTTTTCAGGCGAATGGGCATGGCACCGTCTCGTTGATGGCTACCTTGGAGCATGATGCCGAAAAGTTGCGGACTTTTCTGATCCACATCATGCGTGAAACAAAGAGATAGAGCGGAATTGCGATCCGCCGCATCCGCTCTAGGCCGAACGCCGGACGCGTGCAACCCACGACATCGGGCGCGACGGCGTGCCGCGCTGCCCGGTCTTGCCAGCAGGGGTGCTATGGTTCACCAATCCGCGACATTCAAACCGCCGGAAATAAACCCATGTCCGCCATATCCGCTGCTGCGCCTTACCAGGCCCGCGACCGCGACCTGCATAACCGGGCACTGGTGCGTGGCTGGCTCTACGCCGTGATCCTGGTGCTGTTCGCGCTGGTGCTGGTCGGCGGCGCCACGCGTTTGACCGAGTCCGGCCTGTCGATCACCGAATGGCAGCCGATCCATGGTGTCATCCCGCCGCTCAACGACGCCGAGTGGCAGGAAGAATTCCAGCGCTACCAGCAGATCCCGCAATACACCGAACTCAACAAGGGCATGAGCGTCGAGGCGTTCAAGTCGATCTTCTGGTGGGAATGGGCGCATCGTCTGCTGGCACGCAGCGTCGGCCTGGTCTTTGCCTTGCCGCTGCTGGTCTTCTGGGCCACGCGCCGCATCGAGCGCGGGCTGGGGCCGAAACTGGTCGGCATTCTGCTTCTCGGCGGGCTGCAGGGGGCCATCGGCTGGTGGATGGTGGCCTCCGGCCTGGTCGATCGCGTGTCGGTGAGCCAGTACAGGCTGGCGACGCATCTGACGCTGGCGGCGCTGATCTTCACCGCGACCATGGTGGTCGCGCGAGGTCTCGCTCCTCACTCCGAACCCGCCGCCGATCGCTCGACGCAACGCCTCGCCGGTTTCATCGTGCTTCTGGCGCTGATCCAGATCTATCTTGGCGGTCTGGTCGCCGGTCTCGACGCCGGCATGAGCTACAACACCTGGCCGCTGATGGACGGCAAGATTATCCCCGGCGATCTGCTGATCCTCGAGCCGGCGTGGCGCAATTTCTTCGAGAGCCCGAAGACGGTGCAGTTCATCCACCGGCTTGGTGCGTATACGGTCTTCGCCGTCGCGCTCTGGCATATGATCGCGACGCGCAGGCGGTTGCCCGGCTCGACGCATGCGCGCCGCGCCACACTATTGTTCGTTCTGGTGCTGGTGCAGGCCTCGATCGGCATCGGTACGCTGCTGATGCAGGTGCCCCTGCATATGGCGCTGACCCATCAGGGTTTTGCGTTGATCGTGCTGGGCTTTGCAGCGGCGCACTGGCGCGGCACCAAGGGCGCCTATCCCTTGCCCAACGAGGTTACCGTCGGACGCTGAGTCCGCCGTTCACATCCAGAATTCGTTCGCTTGCGTCGTCGTCCTGTCGCCGTCGAATTCAGCCTGACGTAACGCTGCCGCCGAAGATGCGGACTGAGTCTGATCCGCCTTGGCCGCTTGATCCTGATTTGCCTTGGCGACCTTGTCGGCAGCCTTGAGCGCATCGAGCCTTGCCTGGGCCGTAGCGATATCCTGCTGCACCTGGGCTGCCTGAACCTGATCCTTGATTGCCTTGGCCTGGTCTTCCAGATCCTGAATTTGCTTTTCGAGCGCGGCCTCCTCGGCTGCATTGCTCGAGGAGCTGGACGAGGAATACTGGGTTGCGGAGGAGGAACCCGAGATCGCGCTGACCATGACAAATCCTTGGGTAGGAGCCAGGACTAAGGTCTGTAGCCGATCATGGTGAACAAGCGGTTACTTCAGCTCTCCGCCCGGTCAGAAGCGCGCCCGCACCGTCCGGATCGCCTTGGCGATCGACAGTTCGCGGTTCTCCTCGACCGCATTGTCGTCCTCATGGTGCCAGGCCGCGGACAGGCAGCCATAGGCGATGGCATGGTCGAGTATCACCGCCGGTGATTGCCCCAGCGTCCGGGCAAAGATCTCGGCCATATCCGCGATCCGTGGGGGATCGAGGCAAAGGGCATCCCGGTCGAGCGGGTTGTAGAACATGTTAGCGGCATCGAAGCCGGGATCACCAAGCACGCCCTTGGGATCGATCACCAGCCAGCCGCGCGGGCCATGCAGAATGTTGTCGTGGTGGAGGTCGCCATGCAGTGGCCTGATATCGTGCGGGTTTGACAGCAGCCGCTCGGCGATCGTCGCGGCCTCGACATAGAGGCTTTCATCAACGGTAGCGCGATCGGTCGCGGCTTTCTTGAACAGGCTGGCGTACCGCTCCCTGAGCGGCTGAAGCTCGGGCGGGAAGGGGTGATCAGATGGCGAAAGCAGTTTCTCCATAACCTCGGCCGCGATCGCGGTCGCTGCATTGTCGCCCTGTTCATCGAGAACCCGCGTAAGCAGCGTTTCGCCGGCATATTCGAGCAGCATGCTGTGGCCGTCGCGGCCAAGCAGGCGCACCGCGCCTTCGCCGCGCCGCCAGGCGAGATAATGCTCGCCGCGCAACTCGTCGGCAACGTCGTCGAACGGCTTCAGCGCCTTGACGATAGCCGGCGAGCCGTCCTCGCGCCGCACCTTCCAGATGCGGCTCGAAAAGGTCTCGGCAATGAGTTCGGGTTCGCTGACCCGCCAGCGCGCTGGAAGGGCCGGCGCGTCCATCACAGGCCGAGCATCAGGTCCATGTTCTGGACGGCCGCGCCCGAGGCGCCCTTGCCGAGATTGTCGTAGACCGCCAGCAGCAAGGCCTGGGCTCTGCTGTCGTTGGCAAAGACATAGACCTTCATGCGGTTTGTGCCGTTGTAAACTTCTGGATCGATGTCCGGCACGCGCTCCAGATGCGCATAGGGCGCCACCTCGACCACACCGCCCTTGATCGCGGCGAAGTGGTCCGAAATGGCGGCGTGAAGTTCGGCGCCTGTCGGTACGCGGTCGAGGCCGCCGAGCTGCAATGGCACCACCGTGATCATGCCTTGCGCGAAATTGCCCACCGCCGGCTGCATGATCGGATCATGCGAAAGCTTCGCATAGGCCTTCAATTCCGGCACGTGCTTGTGCTGCAGGGTCAGGCCATAGGGCAGGAATTCCGACGCGTCCTCGCCCTTGGCGACATAGTCCTCGATCATCGGGCGTCCGCCGCCCGAATAACCCGTAATGCCATTGACCGCGATCGGAAAATTGGCCGGCAGGAGGCCCGCGGTGACCAGGGGCCTGAGCGTCGCGATCGGCCCCTGCGGCCAGCAGCCGGGATTGGCGACGCGCTTGGCCGTGGCGATCTTCCTCGCCTGCTCCTTGTCCAGCTCGGCGAAGCCATATTCCCAACCTTCGGCGACGCGATGCGCGGTCGACGCATCGATCACCTTGGTGGTGTCGTTGGCGATCAGCGAGACGCTTTCCTTGGCGGCGTCGTCGGGCAGGCACAGGATCGCGATATCGGCGGCGTTGAGGAATTCGGCGCGCGCGGCCGTTTCCTTGCGGCGCTCGACCGGAATGGAAATGATCTCCAGATCGCCGCGCTCGGCAAGCAGCGCCCGGATCTGGAGGCCGGTGGTGCCATGCTCGCCGTCGATGAAGATTTTCGGTTTCATTGCCTGATCAAATTCCCTGATATCTCAGAATTATATGCCGTTGCCGTGATTGACCGCGGCACCATTGTGATTGCCGTTGTTCAACTCTTCCTGTCGCGCCTTGCGCTCCGCCAGGAGGCCGAGATACTGCATGGCGACCATCGAGCCGGCGATCGCCGTTATATCGGCGTGATCATAGGCCGGCGCAACCTCCACGACGTCGGCGCCGACAATATCGACCTGGTTGAGCTGACGCAGCGTCGACAGGATCTTCGCCGAGGACGGCCCGCCGGCAACCGGCGTGCCGGTTCCCGGCGCATAGGCCGGATCTAGGCAGTCGATGTCGAAGGTCAGATAGGTCTTCTTGCCGCCGGTGCGGTCGACGATGGCGTAGGCGATGTCGGAAGCCCGCATCTCCTCGATTTCATGGCCGTGCAAGATCTTGATGCCGAACGTGTCGGGGGCATGGGTGCGGATGCCGATCTGGATCGAACGGTCGGGATCGATGATGCCTTCAGCGACCGCGCGGCCGACGAAGGACCCATGGTCGATGCGCTTGCCGTCATCGGGCCATGTATCCTGGTGGGCGTCGAACTGCACCAGGGCGAGCGGCCCGTGGATGGCGGCGTGCGCCTTGAGCAGCGGCCAGGTGACGAAATGGTCGCCGCCGAGCGTCAGCAGGAAGGCGCCCGATTTCAGGATCTTGGCCGCCTCGCGTTCGATCGTGCCTGGCGTCTTCTGATGATTGCCCGAATCGAGCAGGCAATCGCCGTAGTCGACCACGGCGAGGTGCTCGAACAGGTCGCGCGAAAACGGGTACTGCGGGTCGTTGTCGAGGATCGCCGAGGCGCGGCGGATCGCCTGCGGCCCGAAGCGGGCGCCTGGCCGGTTGGTGACGGCGGCGTCGAAGGGAATGCCCCACACCACCGCATCCGCGCCCTTCACGTCCTTGGTGTATTTGCGCCGCATGAAAGACAGCGCGCCGGAATAGGTCGGCTCGTACGCGGCGCCCGTTTTGGAACGGGCGGTGAAGGCGTGGTCGATGTTCTTGGTCGCCATTACTGGTCCTCGGTTTTCATCGGGGTGCAACAACTACAGAACCGGCATGGAAGATGCCAGTCACAGCTTGGCGAGACGAAACCGCGCCGCCCGGGTGCCACGGCAAGACAGGATTTGTATCATCATGACGCAGACCGCGTTTCTTAATCCGTCGGACGCCGTGGTGTCGACCCACACCGGCACGATCGCCGGCGATCGCTTCCAGGTGCTCGATTCGTGGCGCGGCATCTGCGCGCTGCTGGTGGCGCTGTTTCATTTCCCGACCGCCTCGGCGATCTCGCAGAGCAGCTTTATCGGTTCGTCCTATCTTTTCGTCGACTTCTTCTTCGTCCTTTCCGGCTTCGTCATCGCCTCCAGCTATGCCAATCGGCTGAGCCGGCCGGGAGAGGTCGCCCGCTTCGCGCTGGTCCGTTTCGGCCGCATCTATCCGCTGCATCTGGTCATGCTTGCCGCCTTTGCCGGCTTCGAAGTGTTGCGGCTGGTGCTGCCGCAACTGCATGGAACGGGGGCTGCCCCCTTCACCGGCGGCTTCGACATCAAGAGCCTGGCTGCGAATCTCTTCTTGCTGCAAGGCATCGGCTTCGAGGATCGTTTGACGTGGAACGCGCCAAGCTGGAGCATCTCGGCCGAGTTCTTTGCCTATCTCCTGTTTGCCGGCGTGGTCCTCGTCGCCGGCGCGCGCGCCTGGATATGGTTCGTCGCCGCCGCCGTCACGGCTCCGCTGTTCCTGCTCGCCTTCTCCACGCATCATATGGACGTATCCTACGATTTCGGCTTCATCCGCTGCCTCTACGGCTTCTCGCTCGGCGCCCTGCTCGCCTGGTTTCAGCATGATTCCATTGCAGGGGCGCGACAGATCCTGACCAGAAGCGGCCCACGGATGAACTGGACGCTTGCCGAAATCGTCATGGTGGCCGTCATCGTTCTCTTCGTCTCGCTGGCGGGCGACAACAACGCCGGCATTGCCGCGCCCCTGGTGTTCGCGCTGGCGCTGTTTCTCTTCGCCCATGAAGGCGGCTGGATCAGCGCGTTGCTCAGGACGCCCTTCATGCTGACCCTCGGCGCGCTGTCCTATTCGATCTACATGGTCCACATCTTTGTCCAGGCGCGCCTGATCAATGTCGCCGGGCTCGTCGAGCGCAAGCTCGGCCCCGGCTTGATTGGCGACATCGTGCTGCGTGGCGAGCCCGCGACAGGCTTTGGTGCCGGCTGGACGGGAACTGTGGCGATCGTCGTCATGCTCGCCGCCACCATCGCCGTGTCGTGGGTCACCTGGCGCCTGGTCGAAATGCCCGCAATGGCCTGGTTCCGCCGGCTGTCGAAGCGCATCTGACTCGGCAGGGCCGGCCAACCAATAGCCGGCTTCGTTCACCTGGATGTCACTGAGGTCGCCTATCCCCGGCTCGATCCGGCAAGGAGCGATTCTCGATGCGGACGATCTGGCTGAGCTTTCTGCTTTCCACCACGCTGGCGGCCGCCTCCGGCCAGGCCCTGGCTGCCGAAACCCGCGCCAGGCAGATACTCGACCGCTTCGAACATGCCAACCAGTGGCGCGACCATGTCATGGTCGCCGCGCATAGGGCCGGCAGCATGCAGGCCGGCAAGACGCTCTATGCGGAAAATTCACTTGCCGCCGTCGAAGGTTCGATCGCGATCGGCGCTGAAATCGTCGAGGTCGACATCAGGCGCTCGAAGGACGGCGAGCTGATCGTCATGCATGACAGCTGGCTTGATCGGACGACGACCTGCAAGGGCGAAGTCATCAACTACACTCTCGCCGAATTGAAGAGATGCCGGCTGGTGATCGAGGGCACCCATGCCGTCACCAACGAGACCGTCTCGACGTTGCGCGAAATGCTGATGGCGACCAGGGACAGGATTCTCATCAATCTCGACAACAAGCTCGAAGTGGGCGATCTCCCGGGCATGATCGCGGTGGCACGGGATCTCGGCATGGCCGATCAGGTCATCGTCAAGGAAAACCTGTGGAACCAGAACAGGATCACCACGGTGAAGGCCGCCATGGCTGCCATCGGCGGCGGTGTTCAGTTCATGCCCATCCTCGCCGATGACGCGGTGCATGATGCCGGTTTCGCCGAGAGGGTCGACCATGCTTTCGCGCCGCGCGCCATCGAACTGATCAACTGGCGGGCTGGCGCCGAGACGCTGACCCAGACCGGCGGGCCGCTGTTCAGCACCCGCATGCGCGCCGAGGCGGTGAGGGGCGACTGGCATATCTGGGCCGACACCTATGCCATCGTCAACAAGCCGGGCGGCTTCCTTGCCGGCGGCCGTGGCGACGAACTGGCGGTCCAGGCAAGCCTGCCGCGCGAAGCCTGGGGCTTTTGGGCCGATCGCGGCGCCACCATCATCCAGACCGACGAGCCGAAGGCGGCCATCGACTGGCTGGCCGCGAATGGCTATCGCGTGCCTTACGCGGGATCGGGTGAGCGTATCGAACCCGCGAACACCGCCAGCATCAATTGATCTCCTGCATCTGATGCTGTCACCCGGAAGTGACCTCGGTTCCGGGACAACGACATGCATATTGTCAGAAGCTTGCGGTAGGTCGGGCGCATCCGGTTCGCCGCGACAGGCTGTAAAGCAAAAAAGGCCGCCCGGAGGCGGCCTTTCCGATATGGACAGATCGAAACGCTTAGCGCTTCGAGAACTGGAAGGAGCGACGGGCCTTGGCCTTGCCGTACTTCTTGCGCTCGACGACGCGGCTGTCGCGCGTCAGGAAGCCACCCTTCTTGAGCACGGCGCGCAGCGCCGGCTCGTAGTAGGTCAGCGCCTTGGAGATGCCGTGACGCACCGCGCCGGCCTGGCCGGAGAGGCCGCCGCCGACGACGGTGGCGACGATGTCGTACTGGCCCGAACGGTTGGAGGCGATGATCGGCTGGTTGAGGATCATCTGCAGGACCGGACGCGCGAAATAGGTCGCGAATTCCTTGTCGTTGACGACGATCTTGCCGGAACCCGGCTTCACCCAGACGCGCGCAATGGCGTTCTTGCGCTTGCCGGTGGCATAGGCGCGGCCCGACTTGTCGAGCTTCTGGACGTGGACGGGGGCCGCGGCCTGCGTGTTGGTGTTGCCGGTAGCGGCGCCCAGTTCTGCGAGCGAGGAAAGCTCAGCCATCTTATGCGACCTTCTTGTTCTTGGAATTCAGCTTGGCCACGTCGAGAGTCTCGGGCTGCTGGGCGACATGCGGATGCTCTGCGCCTGCATAGACGCGCAGGTTCTTCATCTGGCGACGGCCAAGCGGGCCACGCGGGACCATGCGCTCAACGGCCTTTTCGACGACACGCTCGGGGAAACGGCCCTCGAGCAGCTGGCGCGCGGTGCGCTCCTTGATGCCGCCGGGGTGGCCGGTGTGCCAGTAATAGACCTTGTCGGTGAACTTCTTGCCGGTGAACACCACCTTGTCGGCATTGATGACGATGACGTTGTCGCCGTCGTCGACATGCGGGGTGAAGGTCGGCTTGTGCTTGCCGCGAAGATGGTTGGCGATGACAGTGGCCAGACGACCGACGACGAGACCTTCGGCGTCGATCAGGATCCACTTCTTCACCACATCCGCAGGCTTCTGCGAAAAGGTTGTCATGTTTTCTGCTCTCGGTTTGGACCTTCCCCAATCCACAAATGGTAAGGAAGGCGTTTCTTGTTGCTTGGATTGGTGACAAGGCACGTGCCCCGCCGCCAATAACAAAACGGCGGCCTTTGCGCGCCGCTGCTTCGTGAGGGCTTATAGGCGAGGGGGAACTGCACGTCAAGCAGATCAAAAAAGCTCTACGGCGAAGAAATAATAGCAAAAACAACGGACTAGGTAAAAGGTATTATTTTACCACACGTGCCTAGTTGCCGCGTCGCGGGCAAATTCAGTGTTTTGCCTCGATCTCCTTGCGAGCCGCACTGGAAAGGAATGCCGATCGGGTGACCCCGCGTTGGCGCGCGGCGGCGTCAATGGCCCGTAAAACGCCGCGCTCGAACGTCACGTTGGCTCTAACGACCGCACTGTCATTGTCGATAAGGGGAACGGAAATCAGGTAGCCGCCCTCGGCTAGAGCATCACGTATATCGGGGAGGGCGACAATCTCTTCGTGGTGTGATGGTTCCGGGACTGGCATATCCTCGGCCCACAATTGCAAAGCCTCAACCGCTTTGGGCACGATATCTTCGGCAGCGTCCGCGGCTGAAAAACAGCCGGGAATGTCCGGAAAGCGAATGCCGAAGGCGCTGTCGCATTCCTTTTCGACCAAAGCGAAATAGCTTTTCATCGTGGGTTTCCAGTGCAAGTCGGGTTATCTGATCCAGCCAGCCTGCTTGGCAATTGCACGGGCAGTGCCGGTTGGCAGGTCCTTTTCGGGATGTGGGACAATCAGCACGATCTCGCCCTTCCGGAGTTTGTGGTGTGAGCCCGTATCGAAATCACCTCAAACCCATCCTCCTTGAGGCGCTTCAATATCTTACGGCTGTCACGCTCAAGCAAAACTCACCTATGCGCATATATATACACATCATGTAGCAGATTTAACCATTACGACCGCTTCGGCGGGATCGAATAGGTGCCCGTGGCATGCGCAATCGTGTGTCCATCCGGGCCGGCGACGATGTCGATATCGAATACCATCAGGCTCTTTCCGAGCTTCAGGATGCGGCAGTGGCCGTCGATCGGCCCGGCCTCGGCCTTGCGCACGAAGTTGATGTTGAGATTGGTGGTGACCGAGAGCGCATCCGGCCCGGCATGGCTGAGCGCGCAGACAAAACCGCCAATATCGGCCAGCGTGAACAAGGCAGGGCCGGACACCGTGCCGCCGGGGCGCAGATGTCGTTCCCCGGCGTTGAGCCGGACAATGCAGCCACCGGGAAAGACCTCGATCGCTTCGTAGGCGGCGGAATTCTCATTGAGTTGAGGAAAGACGCTTTCCATCAACACGTTGATCTGCGCTGCGGTCAGCACCGGCTCGAGGTTGGTCTGGGCGGGCATGTCGGTCTCTCGTTCTGTGTCATGCCTGTATGGGCGCGGCCGGGCGTTTCTGGCAACATGTACATCGTCCTGGCGCAAGCGATGGTGTTGGACGAAACCCGATCCGTCATTAGATACTGTGCCAGCCCGACCGGAATCGCGGAGACCTTTAGCCATGGCCGAAATCCTTGCCATTAAGCCTGCCGCCGCCGACGAGGGCCCGGTCACGACAAGGCTGGACAAGGGCGTGCTGCGCCTGACGCTTACCAATCCCCCCGCCAACGCGCTGTCGCTCGCCGTGATGGTGGCGCTGACGGCGGAACTCGACCGCGCCAAGGCCGACAGGGCCGTCCGCGTCATCGTGCTGTCGGCGGCCGGCAAGGTGTTCTGCGCCGGCCATGATTTGAAGGAAATGACGGCACGCCGCGCCGATGCCGATCGCGGCAAGGCCTTCTTCGAAGAGACGTTTGCCGCCTGCGCCGCGCTGATGCAGGCGATCGTGCGCCATCCGTTGCCTGTCATCGCCGAGGTCGATGGCCTGGCGACAGCCGCCGGCCTGCAACTGGTAGCCAGCTGCGACCTGGCCATCGCCTCGCATGAAGCGACCTTCTGCACGCCGGGCGTCAACATCGGCCTGTTCTGCTCGACACCGATGGTGGCGCTGTCGCGCAACGTCTCGCGCAAACAGGCGATGGAGATGCTTCTGACCGGCGAGACGATCGATGCCGCCACCGCCAAGGAGTTCGGCCTGATCAACCGCGTCGTGCCACGCGAATACCTGAATCAGATCGTCACCAAATACGCGCAAACCATTGCTTCCAAATCGTCCTTGGTGGTCAAGACCGGTAAGGAAGCCTTCTATGCTCAGGCCGAGATGGGCCTGGCGGACGCCTATGCCTATACCGGCCGCGTCATGGTCGAGAACATGCTGGCGCGGGACGCGGAAGAAGGCATCGGTGCCTTCATCGGCAAGCGCAAGCCGGAATGGACCGACGAATAGGACAGCGAGCGTGGAACCGCGCATTTCCATCATCACCATCGCCACTGACGATCTGGATCGCGCCGTAGGTTTCTACGAGGCGATGGGCCTTACCCGCCATGCCGGCATCACCGACGGTGTCGCCTTCTTCCAGATGGGCGGCGCTATCCTCGGTCTGTTTCCGCGCGAAAGCGCCGAGGAGGATGCGGGGCTCGCTTTCGCCAAGGCGCCTTCCGCCGTCTATCTCGCCTACAACACCCGTTCCGACGCCGAGGTCGACGAGGTGCTTGCCATGGCCGCAAAGGCCGGCGGCAGGATCGTCAAGCCGGCGGGCCGCGCTTTCTGGGGCGGCTGGTACGGCTATTTCGCCGATACCGACGGACATATCTGGGAAGTGGCGCACAATCCGGCCTTTCCGATCGCCGAGGACGGCACGATTTCGCTGCCCGAAGCATAAAGATCGCGTGATGGCCTATCGCAAGCAACTGACACGGCTCAAGGCACCGTATCTCAAGCGCATCCTGCTCGACCCCGGGCGCGTGGCGGACTGGGAAAAATATCCCTGGAACCTGCCGCTGTTCCGCGGCCACGCATTCGAGCTAGAATTCACGGCGCCGATCACCATCATCGTGGGCGAAAACGGCACCGGCAAATCCACGCTGCTCGAGGCGATCGGCGCACTTGCCGGCTACGATGAGGCCGGTGGCGGCAAAGGCTATCGCCCGGTCGACCATTCCGGCGCCATCGACAAGAGTGGTGCGGCCCTGGCCGATACATTCCGAGCCCACTGGCTGCCAAAAGTCACCGCGGGCTGGTTCTTCCGCGCCGAATCCTTCTACTCGGTGGCCCGCTATCTCGACCAGGCCGCGCTGGATTCTGGCGGTGCGCCGCCGGATTTCCTGTCCTGGTCGCATGGTGAAGGCTTCATCCGCTTTTTCGAGGAGCGCTGCCGCCGGCAAGGCATCTATATTCTCGATGAGCCAGAGAGCGCGCTGTCGCCTTCGCGTCAGATCGAACTGCTCAAGATGCTGCGGCGCATGAACCAGTCGGGCACGGCGCAAGTGATCATGGCCACCCATTCGCCGTTACTGATGGCCTGTCCGGGCGCGCGGCTGTTCCGCATCAGCCGCTTCGGGCTCGAGCCCTCCGACTTTCGTGACACGGACCACTTCCGCATGCTGCGTGATTTCAGCAATGACCCGGATGGTTTTCTCGCTGAGGCGTTGTATGAGGACGAGCCATGAATCACGATAGCTACGACAATGCCTATATCGGCGGCATCCTCAATTCGGTGAAGACCATCGCCATGGTCGGGGCGTCGGCCAATGATGTCAGGCCGAGCTATTTCGTGCTGAAATACCTGCTGGCCAAGGGGTTTTCGGTGTTCCCGATCAATCCCGGCCAGGCCGGCAAGGAAATACTCGGCCGGATGACCTATGCTCGTCTGGCAGACATTCCCGAACCCATCGACATGGTCGACATTTTCCGCAATGCCGCGGCGGTTCCCGGCATTGTCGACGAGGTCTTGCAACTCGATCCCTTGCCGAAAGTCATCTGGATGCAGCTTGGCGTGCGTCATGACGAGGCGGCCGCGCGCGCCGAGGCGGCCGGCATCAAGGTGGTGATGAATCGCTGCCCCAAGATCGAATATGGCAAGCTCTCCGGCGAGATCGGCTGGACCGGCGTCAACTCCGGCGTGCTGTCGTCGAAGAAGCCGCTGATGCGCCAGGGTTTTCAGAGTTTTGGCGTGCGTCAGAAATAGGCATCACGCAGAGGCGCAAAATTATTCCGCACAATGCCGCATTATCCTGCGGTGCGATCGAAGGATCGGCGCCGAAAGGTATTTTCTTCTTTGCATTCGAGGCCGCGCTTCGCCAAGAATGCCCAGCGAATTTTGAAGGTTATCGAGGGAGGTTTCAGTGACCCATACGCCCGGTTTCAACACACTCGCCGTCCATGCCGGCGCCAAGCCCGATCCGGCCACCGGCGCGCGCGCCACGCCGATCTACCAGACGACCTCCTTCGTCTTCGATGACGCAGATCATGCCGCCTCGCTGTTCGGGCTGAAGGCGTTCGGCAACATCTACACCCGCATCATGAACCCGACCCAGGCCGTGCTCGAAGAGCGCGTCGCCGCACTCGAGGGCGGCACGGCTGCGTTGGCGGTTGCCTCCGGCCATGCCGCGCAGGTCATCGTCTTCCACAATCTGATGCAGCCCGGCGACAATTTCGTTGCCGCCACCAGGCTCTATGGCGGGTCGATCAACCAGTTCGGCCATGCCTTCAAGAATTATGGGTGGGAGGTGCGCTGGGCCGACACCAATGACATCTCGACCTTCGAGAGCCAGATCGACGACAGGACCAAGGCGATCTTCATCGAGAGCCTGGCCAATCCGGGCGGCACCTTCGTCGATATCGAGAAGATCGGCGACATCGCGCGCACGCACGGCCTGCCGCTGATCGTCGACAATACCCTGGCCTCGCCTTACTTGATCCGGCCGATCGAGCATGGCGCCGACATCGTCGTCCATTCGCTGACCAAGTTCATCGGCGGCCACGGCAATTCGATCGGCGGCGTCATTGTCGACGGCGGCACCTTCGACTGGTCGAAGTCGGGCAAATACCCGATGCTGTCGGAACCGCGCCCCGAATATGGCGGCCTTGTCCTGCACGAAACCTTCGGCAATTTCGCCTTCGCCATTGCCGCGCGCGTGCTCGGCCTGCGCGATCTCGGCCCGGCGATCTCGCCGTTCAACGCCTTCCTCATCCTGACCGGCGTCGAGACTTTGCCGTTGCGCATGCAGCGCCATTGCGACAATGCGATCACGGTCGCCGGCTGGCTGTCCAATCACCCCAAGGTCGCCTGGGTGAATTATCCCGGTCTGCCCGGCGACAAGAACAATGCCTTGCAGAAGAAATACTCGCCGCTGGGCGCCGGCGCCGTGTTCACCTTCGGCCTCAAGGGCGGCTACGAGGCCGGTGTCAAATTCGTCGAGGCGCTCGAACTCTTCTCGCATCTGGCCAATGTCGGCGACACCAAGTCGCTGGTCATCCATCCGGCCTCGACCACGCACCGGCAGTTGTCCGACGAGCAGAAGGTCAAGGCCGGCGCCGGCCCGGACACGGTTCGGCTGTCCATTGGCATCGAGGATGTCACCGACATCGTCGCCGATCTCGAACAGGCACTCGCCAAGGTCTGATTGCCATGGCTGAGCCCAAATTCCTTGCCGTCGGCGTCGATAGTGTCGACGCCGAACATGGCGCGCCCGCGCCGGATCGCCTGATCTCGGGCGATCCGAAATTCCGCAGCTGGAACGTCGAGGAGCGCGACGGCGGCCTTTATGCCGGCATCTGGGAAGCGACCCCCGGCAAATGGCGCATCGTCTATGACGAATGGGAGTTCTGCCACATTCTCTCGGGCGTCTCGGTGATTGCCGAAGATGGCGGCGAAGCCCGCACCGTGCGGGCCGGCGACAGTTTCGTGCTGAGGCCGGGCTTCAAGGGAATCTGGGAAGTGCTTGAAACGACTCGCAAGGAGTATGTGATCAAGCTCTGATCATTTCGCCACGCTGCCCAGGCCCGCTATCGTTCAGAAATCGACGGCGAGCGTTTCCAGCCCATGGAAGTGGTAAGTGTCGCGGAAGCGCGGCTGTTCGGCAAGATGCAGCTTCGGGTGCCGCTCGAACAAGGTCTTCAGCGAAACCTGCAGTTCAAGCCGCGCGAGCGGCGCGCCAATGCAGAAATGGATGCCGGCGCCGAACGACAAATTCTTCTGGTCGGCCCGCTCCGGCCTGAAGGCCTGCGGCTCGGCAAAGACGCGCGGGTCATGATTGGCCATGCCAAGCAGAAGTCCGATCGTCTGGCCGGGCTGGACGACGATGCCGGGCGCGATTTCGGTCTCCTGATAGGCGTAGCGCATGAACATGTGCAGCGGCGCGTCGAAGCGCAGGCATTCCTCGACCGTCGCCGCTGTCGCCTCCGCCGAGGTGAAGAAGCGGCGCGGGTCGCCGCCTTGCGTCAGGATCGAGCGCACCGCATTGCCGGTCTGGTGCACGGTCGCTTCATGGCCGGCATTGAGCAGCAGGATGGCCGAGGAGACCAGTTCGTCCTCGGACAGTTTCTGGCCGTTTTCCTGGGCCGAGATCAGCAGCGACAGCAGGTCGTCGCCCGGGTTCTTGCGGCGCTCCCCGACGTAGCCGCGCAGAAAGTCGGAAAATTCCCCCGCCGCGCGGTTGGCCCTCTCCTCGGTTTCGCGTGTACGGCCATGGACGTACATGGCAACCATGCGATGCGACCAGTCGAGCAGTTGCGGCCCCATTTCCACCGGCACGCCGAGCATTTCGGCGATGATGGTGATCGGCAAGGGGGAGGCGAAGGCCGGCAGCAGGTCAACGGCCTTGCCTGGTTCGAAACGGTCGATCAGTTCGTTGGCGAGCGCTTCGACGCGCGGCCGCAACCGTTCAACCTGACGCGACACGAAGGCGCGGTTGACCAGCGTTCTCAGGCGCGTGTGCACAGGCGGCTCCAGTTCCAGCATCGAATTGGCCTCGATGCCGTCGAATGCCTTGAGATGGCTTCGGTCCTGCCCGACGCCGCGGCTGTCGGGAACACCGGCCGGGTTCTGGCGGCCGAAGCGGCGGTCGCGCAGCAGCCGGTTGACATCGTCGAAGCCGCCAAAGCACCAGAAGCCGAACTCTTCCCAGAAAAACGCATTCGACGCCTCATGCAGGGCGCCGTAGGCCTCGTAAGGGTTCAGGAAGAAAGCCGGTTCACGCGGATCGAGCTTGAGGCGGAGAGTGGCTGGATCAAAGGCCAGGTAGGAGAGCGCCGATTTGGTCATGCCAGACCCATAGCGCGGCTTGCCAGCCTCATTCCAGACCGTATGTTGGCGCCCGGCTGCCTGATTGGTTGAGCCAGCCGATGCGGCTGCAAAAGGTCTGAACGGATGAATGTGATCGTTGTTGGCGCGGGGATCGCCGGTCTCTCCACGGCGTGGTCGCTGGTCAAGGCAGGCCACGCCGTGTCGATCGTCGAGCAGGGGCCGATCCCCAATCCGCTGGCGGCCTCGGGCGACCATCACCGCATCATCCGCCGCGCCTACCGTGCGGGAACCGGCTATGGGCGGCTGATCACCGAAGCCTATCAGGCCTGGGATGAGATGTGGGCCGATCTCGGTGAGAACCATCTCGATCCCAGGGGATTCGTCTGCGTTTCGCGCGAACCCGGCGACGAAGCCGAGGAATACCGCGAGGGTCTGGAAGAGGGAAATTTCCCTTTCGAATTGCTGGAACCGGACGCGGCCGTCGAACGCTGGCCGTTCCTTGAGCCCGTCTCGTTCCGCTACGCCTATTTTTCGCCGGAAGGTGGCGCACTGCATTGCCGCAGAATAGCGGCGGGCCTGGCCAACTGGCTGCGCGCCAACGGCGCCAATGTCTACGAGCACAGCAAGGTGACGGAAATCGACGCCGAGGCCGGCCATATCGTGCTGGAAAGTGGGGAGACGATGCAGGCCGACCGCATCGTCGTCGCCGCCGGCGCCTGGGTGCTGAAGCTTTTTCCGGAATTGGGCGGCGACCTGAAGACCTACCGTACGGCACTCGCTTATGTCGAACCGCCGGCCGACCTCAAGGCGGCCTGGGAGGCCGCGCCCATCATTCTGGATGTCGGCGGCAAGACCGACGGCTACATGATCCCGATCAGCCGTGGCGCCGGCATGAAGTTCGGCTCGGGCCTCCACAAGGTGCCGACCAGCGATGCCGACTGGAACCGCGAGCCGGTGCCCGGCGAGGGCGAGGCGATCCGCAACCTGTTTTCGCCTCCGATCGCCCGCATCGAGGAGTACAAGGTCACCGAAGTGGTCACCTGCGCCTACACTTTTACCGATGACGAGAAATTCCTGGCGCATGAGACTGGCAAGTGCCTGGTCGTCTCGGCCTGTTCTGGCCATGGCTACAAGTTCGGCGCGGCGGTCGGGCGTCGCGTTGCGAAAACTGTCGGTGACGGCGACGTGACCGGCCTCAAAGCCTGGCTGCGGGCCGAAATGGCGTAAGCCTAATCCAGGCAGTGCCTTGGAATATGCACGCGCCGCCAGCTGGATGAGCCTTCGCGCACCAGCACGCGCCGTTGGACGGTCTGGTAGGAGGCGGGAACATCGATGATCCGCCTTTGCTCGGGCCGCACCAGCACCTCCTCGGCGATGCTGTCATATTGCGCCGGAATGACGACGCGCCGCGTGCGTTCCGGTTGGATCACCACCGTCTCGGCGACGCGTTCGTAGCGTGCCTTGTGCCAGACCTTGCACAGAACCCGGCGGCCATGGATGACGCGCCATTCCCAGGAATAGCCGCCGCCGTCGACCCTGACGGTGTGATAGACGGTTCGCGTGATTGCCGGCACCACTTCATATCGAACCTGTGCCGGCACGGTCATCACCACGCGCTCGCGCGTACCGTAGATCGGCGGGTCATAGTCGACGACCTGCTGGCCGGGTGGGCTGACCATGACGTCCTCGTAGACCGTGTCGTAGACATCGGGTGTGCGGACGGGCTCGTAGCATTCGACGGCGCGGCCACCGGCCGCCGTCTGCGAAATCGAGCCGAGCACGGCCAGCCCGGCAATGGTGAAGCGTGCGGTTTTCCCTGACATGGCACTCCCCGTGTTGAACGGTGCGATGACGGTTCAACGTTGGATTGTAGGAGAAGCTGCCCCGGGGGAAAGCGGTTTCCGCGTATTTCGTTAAGTGACGCGGTTAAGAAATTGCTACGCAATGGTCCCCGGACATGCCGCTTCGGGAGGCGAAGGCATCGGCCGACGCGAATCCCTGGCCGTAAAGCTTGATTCGACTTACCCAGATGGCTAGGACGGGTCGGCCTTGCACAAGGATGAGCCGGCATCCTATTTACATCTTGACGATCCAGAACCGATTCTGCCCGAGCTGCCAGCCTGTCCGGCGCCGGACTCCCACCGCGAGACAAGAGATATCTGATGAAGAACCCCGTCGAAACCTACATGAACCTCGTTCCGATGGTGGTCGAACAGACCAATCGCGGCGAGCGGGCCTACGACATTTTCTCGCGCCTCCTCAAGGAGCGCATCATTTTCATCACCGGTCCGGTCGAGGACGGCATGGCGACGCTGGTCTGCGCGCAGCTTCTGTTCCTCGAAGCCGAGAATCCGAAGAAGGAAATCAACCTCTACATCAATTCGCCGGGTGGCGTCGTCACCTCGGGCATGGCCATCTACGACACCATGCAGTTCATCAAGCCGGCCGTGTCGACGCTGTGCATCGGTCAGGCGGCCTCGATGGGCTCGCTGCTTCTGACCGCCGGCCACAAGGATATGCGCTTCGCCACGCCGAACGCCCGCATCATGGTTCACCAGCCGTCCGGCGGCTTCCAGGGCCAGGCGTCCGACATCGAGCGCCACGCCATGGATATCGTCAAGCTGAAGCGCCGTCTCAACGAGGTCTACGTCAAGCACACGGGCAAGACCTACGAGGAGATTGAGAAGACGCTCGACCGCGACCATTTCATGACCGCCGACGAGGCCAAGGATTTCGGCCTGATCGACAAGGTCATTTCGTCGCGCGAGCCGGTCGAAGGGGCCGTGGCATAAGGGCTTGTTGGCAGTTGGATGGCACCATCACACGCTTTTGGCGCCTCTTGCGGCATTTCGGCCACAATTGGCTGTTCCCTCGGGGGTCAGGATTGCCTACGTTAAGGCTATGTTGATTTTCGACGGCTTAGCTTTGCGTGGGGAAGCTGCGAATCATTGCCACGTTTTCTGATTTGTGTTTCGTACGGAATACGTTGCGGGAGCCGGGATACTGGCGGCGGCGGATTCCCGCGATAAATAGAGTATGCGCCCTTTCAGCCAGACCATCGGCGGGCGGCCATGAAAGGACATGAAAATGAGCAAGGTCGGCAACAACAGCGGTGACTCCAAGAACACGCTTTATTGCTCGTTTTGCGGCAAGAGCCAGCACGAGGTGCGCAAGCTGATCGCCGGTCCGACGGTCTTCATCTGCGACGAGTGCGTCGAACTCTGCATGGACATCATCCGCGAGGAGAACAAGACCTCGATGGTGAAGTCGCGCGAGGGCGTGCCGACACCGCAGGAGATCCTCAAGGTTCTCGACGACTATGTCATAGGCCAGCCCTACGCCAAGCGCGTGCTGTCGGTGGCCGTCCACAACCACTACAAGCGCCTGGCGCATGCCGGCAAGAACAACGATGTCGAGTTGGCCAAGTCCAACATCCTGCTGATCGGCCCGACCGGCTGCGGCAAGACGCTGCTGGCGCAGACTCTGGCCCGCATCATCGACGTGCCCTTCACCATGGCCGATGCCACGACCCTGACCGAAGCCGGTTATGTCGGCGAGGACGTCGAGAACATTATCCTGAAGCTCCTGCAGTCGGCCGACTACAATGTCGAGCGCGCCCAGCGCGGCATCGTCTACATCGACGAGATCGACAAGATTTCGCGCAAGTCCGACAATCCGTCCATCACCCGCGACGTGTCGGGCGAGGGCGTGCAGCAGGCGCTGTTGAAGATCATGGAAGGCACCGTTGCCTCCGTGCCGCCGCAGGGCGGCCGCAAGCACCCGCAGCAGGAGTTCCTGCAGGTCGATACCGCCAACATCCTGTTCATCTGCGGCGGCGCTTTCGCCGGACTGGACAAGATCATCTCGGATCGCGGCAGGAAGACCTCGATCGGTTTTGGCGCCATCGTCGCGTCGCCGGAGGATCGCCGCACGGGTGACGTTTTCCGCCTGGTCGAGCCCGAGGATCTGTTGAAATTCGGCCTGATTCCCGAGTTCGTCGGTCGTCTGCCGGTCCTGGCGACGCTCGAGGATCTCGACGAGCCGGCACTGATCCAGATCCTGACCGAGCCGAAGAACGCGCTGGTCAAGCAATATCAGCGCCTGTTCGAGATGGAGAATGTCGACCTGACCTTCCACGAGAACGCGCTGTCGGCGATCGCCAAGCGCGCCATCGAGCGCAAGACTGGCGCGCGCGGCCTGCGTTCGATCATGGAAGCGATCCTGCTCGACACGATGTTCGAACTGCCCGCGCTTGAAGGCGTGCGCGAGGTGGTGATTTCGGAAGAAGTAGTGACCGGCAGCGCCCGGCCGCTCTACATCTATTCCGAACAGAAGGAAAAGAAGGGCAATGTCAGCGCCTGAGATGACACTTGGCCCTATATTTTTGTGGAACGGCGCCCTCGCGGCGCCGTTTTGCTGTGAGGAACCGGCATAGCTCGTGATGGAGTGGATTGCGGACCATGTTAACTCTTGATCTTTGGCCCGCCTGCATCCACCTAACACGAGAAGGCCGAGGTGCCCGATTTCGTGCTGTAAAACTCCCGTCACAAACGGTGGTAGGCGGAACGATCCCCGGTCGTTAATATGAGAATCGCGGTTGGCCTGATGGTGGCCGCGACATGAAAGGTTGGACAATGGCCAAAATATCCAAGGCTCCCAGCGACGGCGTCTTCGCGGTCCTCCCACTGCGCGACATCGTGGTGTTCCCGCATATGATCGTTCCGCTCTTCGTCGGGCGTGAAAAGTCGATCAAGGCGCTGGAAGAGGTGATGGGTCAGGAAAAGCAGATCCTGCTTGCCACTCAGATGAATGCCGCCGATGACGATCCCGAGCCCGATGCGATCTTCGACATCGGCACGCTCGCCAATGTGCTGCAATTGCTGAAGCTGCCCGACGGCACCGTCAAGGTTCTGGTCGAGGGCGCCTCGCGTGCGAAAATCGTCTCCTTCACCGACCGTCCCGACTTCCACGAGGCCAAGGCCACGGCGCTGGTCGAGCCGGAAGAGGAAGAGGTCGAGGTCGAGGCTCTGGCCCGCTCGGTCGTCACCGACTTCGAGAACTACGTCAAGCTGAACAAGAAGATCTCGCCCGAAGTGGTGGGTGCCGCCAGCCAGATCGACGACTATTCCAAGCTCGCCGACACGGTCGCCTCGCACCTTGCCATCAAAATCCCCGAGAAGCAGGAGATGCTGGCCACGCTTTCCGTCAAGGAGCGGCTGGAAAAGGCGATGGGCTTCATGGAGGCCGAAATCTCCGTCCTGCAGGTGGAGAAGCGCATCCGCTCGCGCGTCAAGCGCCAGATGGAGAAGACGCAGCGCGAATACTACCTCAACGAGCAGATGAAGGCGATCCAGAAGGAACTCGGCGAGGGCGAGGACGGCCGCGACGAGGCCGCCGAGATCGAGGCGCGCATCAAGAAGACAAAGCTCTCCAAGGAAGCCCGCGAAAAGGCGGAAGCCGAGTTGAAGAAGCTCCGGACGATGTCGCCCATGTCGGCGGAATCGACCGTCGTGCGCAATTATCTCGATTGGCTGCTGTCGATCCCGTGGGGCAGGAACTCCAAGGTCAAGCAGGATCTCGCCTACGCGCAGAACGTCCTCGACACCGATCATTTCGGCCTCGACAAGGTCAAGGACCGCATCGTCGAGTACCTTGCCGTGCAAAGCCGCCAGAAGAAGCTGAAGGGGCCGATCCTGTGCCTCGTCGGCCCTCCCGGCGTCGGCAAGACCTCGCTCGGCAAGTCGATCGCCAAGGCAACCGGCCGCGAATTCATCCGCATGGCGCTTGGCGGCGTGCGTGACGAGGCCGAGATCCGTGGTCACCGGCGCACCTATATCGGCTCGATGCCCGGCAAGGTCATCCAGTCGATGAAGAAGGCCAAGAAGTCCAACCCGCTCTTCCTGCTCGACGAGATCGACAAGATGGGCCAGGACTTCCGTGGCGATCCGTCGTCGGCGCTGCTCGAGGTGCTCGACCCCGAACAGAACTCGACGTTCATGGACCATTACCTCGAGGTCGAATACGACCTGTCGAGCGTGATGTTCGTGACGACGGCGAACACGCTGAACATCCCTGCGCCCCTGATGGACCGCATGGAGATCATCCGTATCGCCGGCTACACCGAGGACGAGAAGATCGAAATCGCCAAGCGGCACCTGATGCCGAAGGTGATCCGCGATCACGCGCTGCAGCCGAAGGAGTTTTCCGTCGGCGAGGATGCGATCCGCGCCATCATCCAGACCTACACCCGTGAAGCGGGCGTCCGGAGTCTGGAGCGCGAGCTGATGAAGCTCGGCCGCAAGGCGGTGACCGAGATCCTGAAGACGAAGAAGAAGACGGTGAGCATCACGGCGGCGAACCTCGCCGATTACCTTGGTGTCCAGCGCTACCGCTTCGGCCAGGTCGAGGCTGACGATCAGGTCGGTGTCGTTACCGGTCTTGCCTGGACGGAAGTCGGCGGCGAGCTGCTGACGGTCGAAGGCGTCATGATGCCCGGCAAGGGCCGCATGACGGTGACCGGCAATCTGCGCGACGTCATGAAGGAATCGATCTCGGCGGCGGCCTCCTATGTCCGCTCGCGTGCCATCGATTTCGGCATCGAGCCACCGCTCTTCGACAAGCGCGACATCCACGTCCACTTGCCGGAAGGCGCCACGCCGAAGGACGGTCCGTCCGCTGGTGCGGCCATGGCCACGGCCATCGTGTCGGTGCTGACGGGCATTCCGGTCCGGGCCGATGTGGCGATGACTGGCGAGATAACGCTTCGCGGCCGCATCTTGCCGATCGGCGGCCTCAAGGAGAAGCTGCTCGCCGCACTGCGCGGCGGCATCAAGAAAGTGCTGATCCCGGAAGACAACGCCAAGGACCTGGCGGAGATTCCGGACAATGTGAAGAACGGCATGGAGATCATTCCGGTCTCGCGGGTCGGTGAGGTGTTGCGCCACGCGCTGGTGCGGATGCCGGAGCCGATCGAATGGGTCGAACCGGTCAATCCGCCGGCCGCGACCGACAGCTCGGATGACGCCGGAAAGTCGCTTGCACATTAGTTTTTACTAAAGTTGCAGCGCACAAACAGAAAGCCGGGCCTCGCGCCCGGCTTTTTCATGTGAAAAACCCCGGAATTCCGGGCTTTTTCCGCTTTTTTCCTGCCTTTTCGACTTGGTTGCGGGAACGCTTCTTTCTAAAGTCCGTTTCCTGCCGGATGAGTCGTGAGTTCCGGTGTTCTCATGGAAGGGAATTTTTATGAACAAGAACGAACTGGTGTCCGCTGTCGCCGACGCCGCGAGCATTTCGAAGGGTGACGCGCAGTCGGCGGTCGATGCAGTGTTTTCTGTCATCTCCGGCGAACTGAAGAAGGGCGGCGATGTCCGGCTTGTCGGCTTTGGCAATTTCACCGTGTCAAAGCGTGCGGCCTCGACCGGCCGCAACCCCCAGACCGGCGCTGAAGTGAAGATCCCGGCACGCACCGTGCCGAAATTCTCGGCCGGCAAGGGCCTCAAGGACGCCGTCAACTAAGCGCGTTTTTTCATTTTCAAAAGACCAGGAAAGCCGGGCACGCCCGGCTTTTCTTTTGTCCAGACGATCCCCCGGTCGCCGGTCATGCCGTCGGCGCCTCGGCGCGCATTAGGCCTTCCTTTTTGAGATCGGCCCAAAGTGCCGCCGGCAGTTTCGCGTCGAGCAGCGACCGGTTGCTTTCGACTTCTTCAGGCCGCTGGCCGCCGGGGATCACTGAAACAACCGAGGGATGCAGCAGCGGGAATTGCAACGCCGCCTCGATCAGCCTGACCCCATGGCGGTTGCAGACGCTCTCGATGCCTGCGACCCGGTCGAGAATATCCTTGGGCGCTTCGGAATAATTGTAGTAGGCGCCAGGCTTCGGTCCCGTCGCCAGGATGCCGGAATTGTAGGGCCCGCCCAGAACGATGCCGATGCCGCGCCTCTGGCAGAGCGGCAGGAAGGATGTCAGCGCCTCCTGTTCCAGCAGCGTGTAGCGCCCCGCAAGCAGGAACAGGTCGAAATCGCCTCGCTCGGCCAGCGTCTGGGCGACCTGCCATTCATTGATGCCGCCGCCGAACGCCTTGATGACGCCCTGGTCGCGCAAGGCGAGCAGGCCATAATAGCCCGAGCGCATGAACTCCTCGATGCGCTGGTCGGACGCCTCCTTGCTGCCATGGGTGAAGATGTCGACATCGTGCACGAACAGGATGTCGATGCGATCGACGCCGAGCCGCTCGAGCGAGGCCTCGAATGAGCGCATGACGCCGTCATAGCTGTAGTCGTAGACTTCCTTGCGCGACGGCGTGTCGAAGAACTTGCCGATGCCGGTGCGCTCTTCCGGGGGGCAGGCGCGCATGATGCGGCCGACCTTGCTCGACAGCACGTAATCGTCGCGCTTCTTGCCGCGCAGGAACGGGTTGAGGCGCGTTTCCGACAGGCCGAGCCCATAGAGTGGTGCCGTGTCGTAGTAGCGGCAGCCGGTCGCCCAGGCGGTCTCCAGCGTCGCATTGGCGTCCTCGTCGGAGACGGCGCGGTAAAGATTGCCGAGCGGCGCCGTGCCGAAACCCAGCTCCGTGAAAGTGATGCCGCCATTGCCGATGCGGTCGAAGTGCCGTGTCTTCATGTCGTGCCCGTCTGCCTTGCTGATTTGTCTGACATGACACTATCATGCCCGTGGCTTGGCAAAAGCACCGCCGAGCGTTGGACACGCTTTTTCGCGGTTGCTAGCATGAACGAAATCAAGCTGTTCCGGGGGAAAGCGTGATCGGGAATTGCCAATCATCTTCGATTGCCGGCTCGCGGGCGAGGCTGCGGTGAGCGACTCCAGTTCACGGATGTTCACGACCGCTCTCGACGAGCTTGGCGCGGTGTTGGCGCGTGTCGACGGCGACCGGATCGACGCCGCCTGCGGGATGCTGGTGGGAGCCAGGCAGATCGTCGCCTATGGCTGCGGCCGCGAGGCCTTGCAGGTGAAGGGCTTCGCCATGCGGCTCTATCATCTGGGCCTGCCGGTTTCGGTCGTCGGCGACATGACCACCCCGCCCGTGGGGCAGGGCGATGTCTTCCTTGTCAGCTCCGGACCCGGCGAAACCTCGACCGTGCTCACCTTGATGCGCATCGCGCGTGAGGCGGGCGCAACCGTCCTGCTCCTGACCGCCCAGCCAGGCGGCAGCGCCGCAAGCCTGGCTGATCTGACGTTGCTGGTCCCGGCGCAGACCATGGCCGACGACCAGGGGCCGCGAAAAACGTCGGTGCTGCCGATGGGCTCGGTGTTCGAGGGAGCGTTGTTCCTGCTGTTCGAGATCATGGTGCTGAAACTCAGGGACATAACCGCGGCGTCGCCGGAAGCCATGCGCGCCCGCCACACCAACATGGAATAGATGATGCGCTATGAACTGATGCTGCCGCACCAGATCCGCAAGGCGATCGCCGAGCATTGGCCGGTCGTCCTGCCGCTCGGCGTGCTGGAATACCATGGCGAGCACATGGCCGTCGGCATGGACACGCTGGCCGTCATCAAGACGCTGGAACTGTTCGAGAAGGAGAGCGACATCGTCATCCTGCCGCCCTTCTACTATGGCGCGGCGAGCTATGCGGTGGCGCCACCCGAAGGCAGCGGCTCCGTTCAGGTCGGCGGCAATCAGCTGGCGCCGTTCGGCGAGGCGCTGTTCTACGGCCTGCTGCGCATCGGCTTTCGCAACATCCACGCCATCATCCATCACCAGACCGAGAATTTCGCCGCCGGCATGCCGACCGATCTCGCCTTCAAGACCGCCGGCCGTCAGGCGATCTTCCGTTTCCTCGAGGAGCAGCGCGGCGAGGGCTGGTGGGGTTCCCAGACCATGGCCGACTACTATGCCGGACATGCGGCAGGCGAAAATTTCTTCAACTGGGTGCAGGTGCATCCGCTGATGCCGGCGACGATGAACGGCAGGTACCCGTTCGACCACGCCGGCATTGGCGAGACATCGCTGATGCTGGCGCTATGCCCGGAAGCAGTCGATCCAACGCATTTCGCTGACAACACTGGCTGGTATACGGCCGGTGCCAAGGATGCATCGGCGAGTTTGGGCAATAAGGGTGTCGCCATGATCATGGATCACCTGCGGGAAATCCTAAGGTCTAACCCCGGCTTTTAAGCCGCTCCGCCCGGTAGTCGGCGATGGATTTGTCAGGATCGCTTTTGGGTAACCGCTGTTCTCAGCCACGGCCTTAAGTGGGAAGAGATGTGCCCGGGATCACCTGCTCCCGACCCACTGCCGGATCTCGTCAGCCAATTGCTCGAGAACGCCTGTCGTCTCGGCAGGGAGCGGGTCTGGAAACCGTTGCTCGGGATACGCGAGCGTTCCCCCCAGATGGACCGGCTGGACGCAGGGCATCTCGTGCTGTTCGAAAAACTTGATCATGTTGTCCGCGCATTGGTGCACACTCGGATCGTCCGCGGGATCGGTGGCGCCGTTGACGATGACCGCTCCGAGTTTTCCTTTGAGCTGTTGTCCGTCGCGCCACAGGGGATCCAATCTGTCGAGCAAGACGACGCCCAGGGCCGGCGGCATTCCGAAGCAGGTGGGAGTGGCCATCAGGATCACGTCCGACTCTTTCATGAGTGACAGAACACGATCGATCCCGTCGCCGTGGTATCCGAGCGTTCGATAACACTGCTCGCACCCGAGGCAGTCGATACGCTCATCGGCCAGACGCACCTGTTCCACGACCTTCACCCGCCAATCTCTCTCGAGTGAGCGAAGAACCTCGCCGAGCATGCGCCCTGAATTACTGGACGCGCGTGGGCTGCAATCTATTCCAATGATGGTTGTCGCTTTGTCCATGTGGAGGATCCCTAAGTAAGGCGTGACAGCTCGATACTGAATGGCACGGGTTTGAGTATCCCCAATCATGGCTTCAAAGTCGACGATACTCGCTCTTTACCTTTGGATTCCCGGATCACTCCGATGCGTGACACCAAAGCCACCTCCGAATAGACGCAGGGCAGCATGTCGTCGAACTGGCTTTGCGGATGGCCACGGCCCAGATGAAGGTAACGGCGCCGGTTATTCCCAGATGACCTAGAGGGCTATTCCGAGTGCAAGGTGGTTGGCGGAAAACCCACCAGGGCCATGAGCAGGCCGCCGCAAAGCATTGCCAGCACAAAGCCGGCAATGACGGCGCGTCCCGTGCTACGCTATCTGCATGGCGCCCTTGCCGTAGCGGTCGCGGCCGACACAACCGACACGGATGTCGCGTGCGAACCAATCTGAGCCCGCCATGGCTACTTCACCGCACCCGCAGTCATGCCCATGATGAGATAGCGCTCCAGTGCAATCCCGATGACGGCCAGCGGCGCAATCGCGGCCGTGGCAAGCGCTGCCATCGACCACCAGTTGATGCCTTGCGAGCCGGTCTGGCTGGCCACCATGACGGGAATTGTCTTGGCGTCGGTCGAGGTCAAAAGGGCGGCGAAGAAATACTCGTTCCAGCACAGCACCATCGCCAGGATGAAGGCCGCGACCATGCCTGGCAGGGCGATCGGCATGACGATGCGGAAAAAGGCGCCCCAGATCGACAGGCCGTCGACAAGGGCTGCTTCCTCGAGTTCGACGGGGATGGAATTGAACTGGTCGCGCATGATCCAGATGACGATCGGCAGCACCATCAGCGTGTAGAGCAGGATCAGCCCGACGCGCGTATCGAGCAGGCCGACTTCGCGGTAGAGCACCAGGAAGGGCAGGGCCAGCACTACCGGCGGCAGAATCAGCTGCGACAGGAAGAAGAACGAGATGTCCTCGTTCTTGAACCAGGCGAAATGGTAGCGATAGCGGGTCAGGCCATAGGCGGCGAGGCTGCCGATGACGATCGCTAGGCTCGACGCCCCAACCGAGGTGATGACCGAGTTCATGAAGCGCTTGAGGAACTCGTCGCGCACCGTCGAGGTCTGGAAGATCGAGTCCGGCGACAAGCCAAGCGATCGCCAGCCTTTCCAATCCGGCTGGAAGTCGACGAACGGGATCAAGTGGCCCTGGGTGACGTCCACCGCCGTCTTGAACGACGTGGTGATGGTCCAGTAGATCGGAAACAGGCAGATGAAGGCCCAGAAGGCAAGCGCGCCATAGATGAAGACGCGGCTGGCGACGAAGCTCGCCGGCGAGCGGATCTCGGATGCGACGTAGTCGGTGGTCTGGACGCTCATCTCAACCTAATTCACATTGCGCACGAAACGGCTGGCGAACTTCAACAGCCAGGTCACGAACACCACGATGATGACGAGATAGGCCATCGCCAGCATGGTGCCGTAGCCGACATTCGAACGGTCGCGGTATTCGCGGTAGATGAAGCTCGACACCGAATCGGTGGCGCCGCCCGGACCGCCCGAGGTGACCGTGATGATGATGTCGGCAAGCTTCAGCTTGAAGATGATGCGCAGGATCACCGCCGTCACCGACACCGGCAGCATCAGCGGGAACGTGACCTGCCAGAAGGTCTGCCAGGCCGTCGCGCCATCGACACGCGCCGCCTCCAGCACCTCGCGCGACATCGCCTGCAGCCCGGCCAGCAGCATGATCATCATGAACGGAATGAAGGTCCATGCGTCCAGCAGCATGATCGAGATACGGGCGGTGATCGGGTTCGAGAAGAAGGCCGGGTCTTCCCAGCCGATATGCCGCGCCAGCGTCGCCGCCGGCCCAAAGCGGTATTCCATCAGCGATTTGCCGATCATCCACGACACCGCGACCGGCGACAGCATCAGCGGCATCAGGAACACCACCCTGAAGAATTTGCGGGCGCGGATCTGCGCGTTGAGCAGCAGCGCCAGGCCAAAGGCGATGACATATTCGACCAGCACCGCCAGCACGTAGAGCACCATGTTGAACAGCGCGTTGCGGTAGTAGGGGTCGGCGAGCATCTGCCAGAAATTGTCGAGCCCGTTGAACCTGCGCCCGCTGAAGGAGGAGAGGTTCCAGTCGGTGAGCGCGATGTAGAAGCCGAACAGCGTCGGGAAGATCACCATGGCGATGGTGAACAAGAGGGCGGGCAGCAGGAACAGCGCGCGCTGGCCGTCCTCGCCGCGGGTCAGGACCTGGCCGATGCCGATCGCCACGCCCCACAGCACATAGGCATAGACCACGGGCCGCCACGTCTCGAAGCCGATCGTGTCGACCTCGGTCTTGTAGAGGATCTGCAGCGCGATCGTTGCCAACAGGCCGAGCGTGGCAAGCGCCATCAGCGCCCAGCCCAAACGCCGGCGGCCTGGCGGGATCAGATCATAGGGGGCGGCGTCTGCCGGCCACCGGGTCGCGGTCGAAGTCTGGTCAGCCACAAATCTCGCCCGTTTTGCAAAGGTCCGGGATCACCGGAACCGGTCGGATATGGTCCGGCGGGCAAGCCGCCGGACCATGGTCGATGGATCAGGCCAAGCCCAGCGAGGCCTTGTAGAGCTTGATCTGCTTGTCGCGGCCGATCTGGTCGGTCAGCTTCTCCCAGGCGGCCGCGATGGCGTCGGCGCCTTCCTGCGCCTTCATCTTGCCGGCGAAGGTGTTGGCCAGGATATCCTCGGCGGCGCTGTAGTACTGGAAGATGCCGGGGATGCGCGGCTCGATCGCCGCGTTGGGATGGTTGTAGCTGTCGCCTTCCGACTTCAGGTACGAGGTGATGAACGCCTCGTCGTAGCCGGCCGCCACCCACTCGGGAATGTCGAAATGGGAATTGCGGTAAGGCTGGAAGCCCGACGGATACATCGCCGTCCAGATCGACAGGTCCTTGCCGCCGAGATGGGCGGCGGCCGACCATGCCGCCTTCTTTTTCTTCTCGTCGCTATCGACGCGGGCCATGACATAGACGCCCCAGCCGAGATAGGCGCAGTTCGGCGAATAGTTCGGGCCGCTGGCGAGCTTGTCCCACTTGCCGGTCTTGGAATTGTAGACGTCGTCGGAGCCCGGCAGGATCGAGAAGCCGGTGACGTCGCCGATGACCGAGGAATCATTGGTTTTGACGTTCGAGCCGACGTCGCCCCACCAGGGGATCATCGAGCCGGTGCCGGCCAGGAATTGCTGGAAGGCGGTGGTGTTCGGGTCGGCATTGATCTGGTCGGCGGGTTCCGACGGCAGCGCGTCGATGACGTCCTGGATGGCGCGTACCCAGGCCGGATTGTTGACGCGCGGCTTCATCGTGTCGGCGTCGAACAGCCAGGCCTTGTCGTCGGGATGCTTGGCATAGGCGGTGGCGCGGCTGCCCAGGAAGTAGAAGCCGAAACCGCCCCACGGCTTGGGCGCGTCGAGATAGCCGTAGACGTCCTGGCCCTTGAACTTCTTGCCCTTCAGGAACTTGGTCACGGCCTGCACCTGCTGCCAGGTCTTCGGCACGCCCCACTCACCCTCACCGCCGCCGTCCTTCCACTGCTTGGCGAGGTCGGCATCGGCGAACACGTCGGTGCGGTAGTTGAAATTGTGCGTGTCGCCGTCGATGGTGACGCGGTACTGTTTGCCGTCCCAGGTGCCGACGGGCGGCTTGAGGTAGTTGACGAGATCGTCGAAGTCGATCTGTTTCTTGACCCAGTCGGGCATCTCCGACGTCAGGCCCTTGCCGCAGACGTCGCCCTCGAACGGCGCGCCCATCTCGATGATGTCGAAGTCGACGGTGCCGGTGGCGATCGACTGCTGCAGGCGGGCGTTGTAGTCGGCCTGCGCCAGGTCGATCCAGCTGATCTTGGCGCCGGTATAGGTCTCCCACGGCTTCAGGAAGCCACGGAACAGCACATTGTGCAGGTTTTGGTTGTTGAGGCCCATGAAGGTGAGTTCGACGCCGGCGAATTCACCTTCCTTGACGTTGGCCTTTGTCGCCTCGAGGCAAAGCTCGCCGACCTTCTGGAAGTCGGCGTCGGTCGGCTGGCCTTTGCCAACGCCGGGGATCTGCAGGATTTTCGAGCGCAGTTCGCTCGCGGCGGAAGCCGGGCGCGTCAGGGCGCCAAGTCCGGCACCGGAAGCGGCCGCGATCGCGGCCATCGAGGCCGCGCCCTTCAATATGTCGCGCCTTGTCGCGCCGGCACGGACCAGTTTGTCGTAAAGACCTACTCGCATGGACTATTCCTCCCAGAAAATTAGTCGTGAACCGAAGTGCCAATCGTGCCGGGCGCTGGCCTTGTCCGGAAGCGAAACCAGGACCCCAACCTGCGTCGCTTCGCGTTCCGTTTTTTCGGGTAGAGTACCGGCGTTCGGATTGGCGCTCGTCACTATTCTCACAACCAAACGCCGTGTCAACGAGGACGGGTTTTTATCTATAAGAGACCGACTTGCCCTGACCGGTCGCGTTGGTTAGCTTCTGCGCCTACGGCCAGTGGAGCCGATGGGGGAACGATGGCTCAAGTCGCGATCAGCAATGTGGCCAAGGCGTTTGGAACCGTCAAGGTTCTGCACGAAGTCAGCGTCGACATTGCCGATGGCCAGTTCGTCGTGCTTGTCGGCCCGTCCGGTTGCGGCAAGTCCACGCTGCTCCGGATGGTGGCGGGGCTGGAGACCGTCTCCGGCGGTACGATCGCCATCGGCGACCGCGTCGTCAATCATTTGCCGCCGGCGAAACGCGACATCGCCATGGTGTTCCAGAACTATGCGCTCTATCCGCACAAGACGGTCGAGCAGAACATGGCTTTTGCCCTCAAGCTGCGCAAGACGGATCCGGCCGTGGTCGCCGAGCGGGTCAAGCGCGCCGCCGACATCCTCGACCTCAGCCCCTATCTGAAGCGCTATCCGCGCCAGCTTTCCGGCGGCCAGCGTCAGCGCGTCGCCATGGGGCGCGCCATCGTGCGCAATCCGCAGGTGTTCCTGTTCGACGAGCCGCTTTCGAACCTCGACGCCAAGCTGCGCGTGCAGATGCGCACCGAGATCAAGGAACTGCACCAGCGGCTGAAGACCACCACCATCTATGTCACCCACGACCAGATCGAGGCCATGACCATGGCCGACAAGATCGTCGTCATGCGCGACGGGCGCATCGAGCAGGTCGGCGCGCCGCTGGAGCTTTTCGACCGGCCGGCGAACCTTTTCGTTGCCGGCTTCATCGGCTCGCCGTCGATGAACCTGCTCAAGGGCACCGCGCGCAAGGGCGGCGTCGACATTGCCGGAGCGCTGTTCCCGGCTGCTCCTGGCAACGCCGTCGAGGAGGGCCGCGCGGTGGTCTATGGCGTGCGCCCCGAACATCTCGAAATCCATCCCGATGGCGTGCCGGCGAAGATTTCGGTGGTCGAGCCGACCGGCTCGGAAACCCTGGTCTTCCTGCGGTTTGGCGACGGCGAGATGGTGGCGCTGTTTCGCGAGCGCCATGACTTCAAGCCTGGCGACACGCTGACGCTTCGGCCAAGGCTCGACCATATCCATCTATTCGACGCCGAGACCGGCCAGCGTCTCTGATCTCAACGTCTCTGATCTCCAACGCACTTCACGAGGACCATCATGCTCAAAGGGATCGATCCGTTGCTCAATGCCGACGTGCTCCAGGCATTGCGGGCGATGGGACATGGCGACGACCTGATCATCGCCGACACCAACTTCCCTTCCGATTCGGTGGCGCGCCGGACCGCGCTCGGCCGGGTGCTGCGCGTCGACGCCTCGGCGGCGCAAGTGGTGAAGGCGGTGCTGTCGCTTTACCCGCTGGACACGTTCGTCGACGATTCGGCCGCCCGCATGGAGATCGTCGGCAAGCCGGACGAGATCCCGGCCGTGCAAAAGGAAGTGCAGAAGGAGATCGACACCGCCGAGGGCAAGTCCTGGCCGATGGTCCCGGTCGAGCGTTACGCCTTCTACGAGCGCGCCAAGCAGGCCTATTGCGTCATCCAGACCGGCGAACGCCGCTTCTATGGCTGCTTCGCCTTCCGCAAGGGCGTCGTGCCGCCGGACGCGGAGTAGAGACATGGGCTCGGGCAAGCCGATCGTCATGAAGCCTGTCGTGATATTGGGTGTGTTTGTCGCCGACACCGCCTACAGGGCACAGCGCCAGCCGCGCATGGGCGAAACCATCCTCGGCAATTCCTTCAAGCTGGGGCCAGGCGGCAAGGGGTCGAACCAGGCGGTGGCCGCCGGCAGGCTGGGAGCCGACGTCACGTTTCTCACCCGGCTCGGCGTCGATGCTTTCGCCGATATGGCCAAGCGGACCTGGACGGATGCCGGCGTGAAGAGCGCCGCCATCGATACGCCGGACAGCTATACCGGTGCTGCCTACATCTTCGTCGAGGAGGGAAGCGGCAACAACGCCATCATCGTCAGCCCCGGCGCGGCCATGCTGATCTCGCCTGGGGATATCGAGGCCAGTGCCGGGCTGATCCGTGGTGCGGGCGTCTTCGTGACGCAGCTCGAGCAGCCGATCGAGGCCGCGCTGCGGGCGCTGGAGATCGCGCGCGGGGCAGGGGTGACGACCATCCTCAACCCGGCGCCGGCGGCAAAGCTTCCCGACCGCATCTACACGCTCTGCGACTATCTCACGCCCAACGAGACGGAGACTGAGGAATTGACCGGGCTAAGGGTCTCCTCGGTCGACGAAGCGCGCACCGCTGCCGGCAAACTGCTCGAAAAGGGTGTAGGTACGGTCATCGTCACGCTCGGCGACAAGGGCGCGCTCCTGCACACGAAGCATCGCTCCGAGCATGTCCCAGCGATCAGCGCCGGGCCCGTGGTCGAGACCACGGGGGCAGGCGATGCATTCAATGGCGGGTTCGCAGCGGCACTTTCGCGAGGCGTCGAGCCGCTGCAGGCGGTGCGCTTTGCCTGTGCCGTGGCCGGCATTTCGGTGACGCGGCCGGGGACGGCGCCGTCGATGCCGACCTTGGAAGAAGTCGAGACGCTGCTGGCGAGGGGTTGAAGAGGCTTGAATGGTGGGCGATGACGGGCTCGAACCGCCGACATCTTCGGTGTAAACGAAGCGCTCTACCAACTGAGCTAATCGCCCTCTCCGGGCCGGACCTTTAAGCGGTCGGGCCCGGCTTCGCAAGGCCAAATGATCAGCCGGCGGCCTGTTCGACGGCCGCATCTGCGACCAAATCGCCGGCTGTCAAAAAACCTTCTCGACTTTGCGTTTATGCTGTCTTCCCGCGCTTGACACCCGGTACCGAACCCCTTATCCACCGCCCCAACGACGAACGCGGACACGCGCTCGTCAAATGCGCGGGTGTAGCTCAGTTGGTTAGAGTGCCGGCCTGTCACGCCGGAGGTCGCGGGTTCGAGCCCCGTCACTCGCGCCATTTCTCTCAAGGGTTTCAAGCCCTTGGCTCCAGAGAAATGTAGACGTCGAATATCACAAGTTTTCAGCAGATAGCCCGGATATTTCCGTATCTGGCTTGCTTGTGTTCATCACGGCGGCACCATCTTGAAATCCTTGCCCTCCGGCAGCAACTGTCCGCCATCGACGACAATGGTCGTGCCGGTGATGTAGCTGGCGTCGTCCGAGGCCAGGAACAGGAAGGCGTTGGCGACATCGCGCGGGCTGCCGAGCCGGCCGAGCGGGATCGAGTCCTCCATGTTCTTAATATAGGCGTCACCGCGATGCTCGCGGATGGCTTCGGTGAGGATATTGCCGGGTTCGACGCCGTTGACGGTGATGCCATAGCCGCAGAATTCCAGCGCCGCAGCGCGGATGAAGCCGTTGATGCCCGCTTTCGTCGCCGAATAATGGCCGTGCCCAGGGCTGGTGACATGCGGGCCAGTGATCGATGAAGTATAGAGCATGCGGCCAGAGCGCTGCGCTTTCATCGGCACCAGGGCCGCGCGGCTGGCATTGAAGGTGCCGCGCAGGTTGACGGCCATGACGCGGTCCCAATCGTCCGCGCTGGTGTTTTCGATCAGTTGCCAGGGGTAGATGCCGGCATTCTGGACGATGATGTCGAGCCTGCCATGGTGTTTCAGCGCAAGCGCCACCGCGGCCTCGGCGTCGCGCATTTGCGAGATGTCGGTGCGGATGAAGGGGACGCCCAGTTCATCCGCGCTTGCTTGCCCGGCCTCGCTCTCCGAGTCGGCCAGCACCAGCCTTGCGCCTTCCTCGGCGAAGCGCAGCGCGATGCCCTTGCCGATGCCGCGCGCGGCGCCGATGACCAACGCCACCTTGCCTTCCAGTCGTCCTGTCATGCCAATCCCCGCCTTACGCCAATCTTTGGCGAATGGTTTGCTTGAATGCGTCGAGCAGCACGGCCGCCAGCACCAGCAGGCCATGGATGACCTGGGTGAAATTGGCGGGCAGGCCCATCAGGTTGATCGCCGTGTTGATGGCCGAGAGCAGGAGCACGCCGGCGTAGACGCCGGGCAAGGTGCCGACGCCACCCTTCAGGCTGACGCCGCCGATGACCACGGCCGCGAAGGCGTTGAACAAAAGACCGACGCCGAGATTGGCGGTAGCGCCCGAGGTGCGGATCGCCAGCAGCCAGCCGGCGAGGCCGGCGATGGCGCCGGCAAGCACGAAGGCGATGATCAGATTGCGGTTCACCCGGATGCCGGCGCGGAAGGTCGCTGTCTCGTTACCACCGATCATCACGAGATGCCTGCCGAACGGCGTCCTGGCCATGATCAGCGAGAAAATGACGAAGCAGGCGATGGCGATCCAGGCGGTGAGCGGCAGGCCGATCAGCCGCTGGATGCCGAACCAGCGGATAGCGGGCGCCAGGTCCTGCGCGGAGCGGCCGCCCGAAACGACCAGCACCAGGCCGCGCACCCAGATGTAGGACGCCAGCGTGATGATGAAGGCGCTCATCTTGACCTTCACCACGAGATAGCCGTTGAAGGCGCCGATGAGGCCGCCGACGGCAAGCGCCAGCAGCAGCGACACCGGAACCATAAGCCACTCCGGATGCAGCTGGACGCCCATGCCGATACCCGAGGAGCAAAACAGGATGCCGACCGCCATGGCGCTGAGCGCCGCGACGGATTCGACGGACAAATCCATGTGACCGGCGATGATGACCAGCGCCAGGCCGATCGACATCACGCCGAGCACGCTGGAGGCCTCGATGATGTTGGCGAAGATGCCGAGCTGGAAATAGTTCGGGATGAAGATGGAGAAGACCACCAGCACGAACAGCAGCATGAACCAGACGAGGTTGTCGAGAACGAACTCCAGGGCATGGCGGGTGCGGGGGTTCATGAGCAGATCCGGCTGGCGCATGATCCGGAGAACGATTCTCGCGGGGATGATGCGCGGATTGGAATTGCGGGGAAGCGGCTCCGGACCGAGCTGGCCCGGAGCGTTTCAGGCGACATGCCTATTCGACTGATTTGACCGTATCGGTCGGTGGCTTCTGGTTGCCCCAGAAGGCCGGATTGTCGACGTTTTCCTTGGTGATCGCGGCACCCGGGATCTTGATGTTGGGACCCCAGGCTTCTTTGGTCACGGTCGATTTCAGACCGAGCACGTCATATTCGCCGGGCTTGATCTCTTCCTTCTTGACGACCTTGTCCATGAACATGGCGACGGCCGCCGCCTGTGCGTAAAGCGGCTGCTCGACCTCGACGTTGAGCCAGCCCTTGCGGATCAGGTCGAGGCCGACCGGCGCGCCGTTCGAGCTCATCAGCATGACGTCGCCCGGCTTCTTGCCGGCGGCCTCGAGCGAGGCGACGGCGGCGACCGACAGGTGCGCGGCATGGCTGAAGATCAGGTCGATGTCAGGGTTGGCAAGTATCTGGTCGGCGACGATGGTGCCGGCATTGCTGGCTTCCCACTGCATGGCCGGAAGCGAGATGATCTTGACGTCCGGGAACGCCTTCATCTTCTCCTCGAAGCCTTTCTGAATGTCGAGCGTATAGGGATCGCCGGGGTCACCAAGCACCTGCAGCACCTTGCCCTTCACCGCGCCATTCTTGGCTTTGAGAAGCTTTTCGGCCTGGTCGGCGGCGACGTAGCCGATTTCGACGGTACCCGCGACCGATGTGAAGTCGGACGGCGTCGACGTGATCTGGCGGTCGAACTCGACCACCGGGATGCCGGCCGCGCGGGCCGCCTCGATCGACGGCTTCAGCGCATTGAAATCGACCGCCGCCAGGATGATCGCCGCCGGCTTCAGCGCGATGACGTCGTTCATCTGCGATTGCTGCGCGTCGGTCTTGTTGTCGGCGTTCAGCGTCTTCATCTCGTAGCCGGTCTGTTTCAGGAACAGCTCCAGCGCGCTCACCGAGCCGGTCTGGAACTCGTCGAGCAGTGTCGGCACCATGTAATAGACGACACCCTTGGACTGCGCGAATGCCGGCGTGAGCGTGGCAAAGGCCAGTGCCAGGATACCGAAGACAGCAAGAAGTATTCGCTTCATGTGGTTGGCTCCCTGTTAAGCCGGACCCCTCTTTGTCCCTCAGCTCGCCGGTCCGGCACCGGCAAGCGTCTCCCCGGTAATCATGTTGATCACCGCATCGGGACTTGTCTTGTTGCGGGCGACGTCGCCCGCCACGACACCTTGCCGGATAACCACGATCCGGTCGGCGACCTGAAAAGCCTGCTGCATGATATGGGTGATGATGACGACGCCGATGCCCTGGCTCGCCACCTGGCGGATCATGTCGAGGCCGCGCCGCGTCTGTTCGACGCCAAGTGCGGCGAACGGTTCGTCGAGCAGCACCAGCTTGCCGCCCCAGTGCACGAAGCGGTTGAGCTCGATGGCCTGCCGCTGGCCGCCCGAGAGATGCTCGACATTGGTGCGCAATGACGGAATGCGGGTGCCGGCGCTGGCCAGCGCCTTGCCGACGACGGCCTCCATCGCGCGTTCGTCGAGCACCGGAATGCCAAGCACCTTCCTGGTGATCTCGCGGCCCATGAAGAAATTGGCGACCACGTCGACATTGGTGCAGAGCGACAGGTCCTGGTAGACGGTTTCGATCCCCGCCGCCTTGGCCTCCGCCGGCGACCGCGCCAGAAACTCCTTGCCTTCGAACAGCATGCGGCCGGAGGTCGGTTCCAATCCGCCGGCAATGATCTTGACCAGCGTCGACTTGCCGGCGCCATTGTCGCCGAGCAGCGCCACCACTTCGCCCTTGCCGATGGAAAAGCTGATGCCCTTCAGCGCTTCGATCGCGCCATAGTTCTTGGTGACGTTGTCGAGCACCAGCAGCGGTTCATTCATGCGGCAATCTCCCTGGCCGCCAGGGGATCGCGGCCGCGCTCGCGCTCGGCGGTGAACATCTGGCCGAAGCGCGGCGACAACACCCCTGAGACGGCGAGTGCGGCGGCACCCCGCAGCACGGCGTGCTGGCCGCCGCTGGCGACGATGACGCGCGGCGTCTTGCGGTCGGCGCGGGCCGAAACCGAATTGTGCAGCGGTTCGGCCGCGTCCGCCAGGCGTTCGAGCAATTCCGATGCCGCCAGGCCGCCGAGCACGACCGTCTCCGGGTCGAATAGGTTTTCGATGATGGCGATCGCGTTGCGGAAGATCGGGCCGACCCGCGCCACCCAATCGGCGTCGCTACCGGCCCGGCGGCCCCGTGCTTCGAGCGACAAATAGCGCTCGAGGCAGCCGCGATTGCCGCAGGGGCAAAGCTCGCCGCCAGGGACCATGGGAATGTGGCCGATCTCGCCGGCATTGCCCCAGGCGCCGCGCAGGACGCTGCCGTCATGCATCATGGCGCCGCCGAGCCCGACGCCGAAATAGAGATAGTAATAGTCGGAATGGCGGGCGCCGATGCCATAGAGTCGTTCGCCCATCGCGGCGGCGGCCATGTCGCTCTCGAAAAACGCCGGCAATCCCGTCGCGGCCGTCAGTCGCTCACGCAGCGGCACATGCTTCCAGCCGGTCATCGTGGTCGGGCCGACAAAGCTCATGGAATCGACGTCGAACGGGCCGGGAAGCGCCATGCCGACGCCGATGACGCGGCCGCCTGGCCGCTTGCCCGTCAGGTCGCGGACCATGGCGCCAATCTGTTCGAACGCATGGTCGGGCGTCGCGTTGGGCGCTTCGCGATGTGAACTCTCGACGACGTCGCCGCTGAGATTGATCAGCGCGGCGTCTACTCCAAGCGGTGTCAGGTGGATGCCGACGGCATAGCCGCCTTCCGGGTTGATGCGCAGCGTCGCCGGTGGCAGGCCGCGCCCCTTCGGCTCTTCGCGCACGGACAGGATGTAGCCCTGTTCCTCCAGTTCGCGCACGATGGTCGACACGGTCTGGACGGTGAGCCCGACATGCCTGGCGATGTCGCCACGTGCAATCGGGCCGTGACGGCGGATGGACTCCAGCACGATGCGCCGGTTGTACGGCCGCCCGAATTCCTGATTGGTCCCCCGCAATGCCATGCCTTGCGCCCCCGGTTGACGCAAGGTTCGCATCAAAGGTTTATTCAGTCAAATGGAATTCAAAAATGATTCGGAACACGGGGAGCCGCGGATATGGCGCTTTACGGCGGTGCGGGATACCGCATGACGAGGAGAGGTGTGCCTGACCGGGAGCGACGGCTCCGGATTCAGCAAGCCAGCGGTTGCCCTTGCTAGAGATACTGCGCGACTTTCCTGCCGACGGTCAGGAAGCGCAGCGGATCGATCGCCTCGCCATTGTGCCGTACTTCATAGTGCAGATGCGGGCCGGTCGAGCGTCCGCTGCTGCCGGTCTTGCCGATGATGGCGCCGGCGTCGACTTTTTCGCCCACCGTGACGTCGATCTCGCTGAGATGTCCGTAGCGCGTGGCAAAACCATTGCCATGGTCGATCTCGACCATGCGGCCATAGCCGCCGTTCCAGCCGGCCTTGGTGACGACGCCGGGCGCTGTCACCCGCGCCGCCATGCCGATCGGTGCCCTGAAATCCATTCCCGAATGCAGCGCGGCCGTGCCCAGAATGGGATCGGTGCGCACGCCGAACGGGCTGGTGACGGAGTGGCCGGGGGCGGGATTGGCAAGCGGCAGCCGGCGCGCTTCCTTCTTCAGCTGATCGAGCGTATCCAGCGCCTCGTCCAACTCCTTGACCTTGCTGTCGAAGATCATCGAGGAGTCGAGCGGGATCAGCGGTCCGCCGACATCGCTTTCGTTCTTGCCGAAATCGCCGTCGACCGGCAGTCCGGCCGCCTGCAGCGCCTGCTGAATGGCATCGGCGCTCTTATAGGCATTGTCCGCGAGCGTGCTGATGCGGCTGAGCTGGTCATTCTCGATGGATTTCAGCGACTGGTTGATCGAGACGAACAGCCTGTCGGCACGATCGGCGGCGGAATCGCTGGGCAGTGGATCGGTACGGGTCGACCACAAGGAGAAGGGCCGGGTGTCGGCCGTGCCAAGGTCGGCGCTCAGGCTGGCAACGGCGTAGTTCTGCGCTGGCACGTTGATGCTGCCTGTCACCTCGGCGCGCTTGTCCGGCTTGGCGGCGGCCGGATCTTCGGCAGGCACCGTTCCGACGTCGTTTTCGGCGCGTTCTAGCAGCGGGCCGAGGCGGCCGTGGCGCTGGCTGAGCTGTGTCTGTCGCGCGAGCAGTTCGCTGACCTTGGTTTCCATCAATTGCTGGTCGAGCAACTGCCTGCTGGTGATGCGGTCGACCTGGGCGCGAAGCGCCGAAATGCGGTCCTCGTAAGCCTGCTGCATGCGCGCCTGGCGCGCGGTGGTGGCGCCGATCAGATCGTCGCGCAGCACGAGATAGGATGTGGCCAGGAGGTAGCCGATGGCAATGGCGGCGAGTGCCGAGCCGATGAATGCCGCGAGCCAGGGCCGGATCGTGAAATGCCTGATCTCGTTGCCCCGCGCGATGATGACGGTGTGCGGTTCCTTGCGCCTGCCAAAGACTGCGGACTGACCGGTTGCGTTCACGGGACCAAGCTTTCGTTTACGACACCACGACAGCCTGATTACACATTATTAGGGTTAACAAAGACTTGTCGTGCCGCCGGCGCGGCGCCGAATGCACGCGGCGCGGGCAAGGGGTTGCATGAAATCACCAGGATGGCCGCCAGGTCGCGAAATCGTTGGCACAGGCGCCAATGTCGCGCCAGGAACGGCCTGTCGCTCACACAGCAAGGTTGAAGTTCCTTAACTGTCTTCCATCGCATTTAATTGACGTTTTTCGAGTAAAGGCATGATGGTATTGGGATTCAACATGGCTGTAGGAATGCTGGACGACCTGGTTGGCAAGATCCTCGATAAGATTTCGGGCACCAGTCTGCTGGCGACCGGGCTCTTGCTGCTGACCGCTCTTGTCAGCGCGCTCGTGGCCTATTGGCGCACGGTCGAGGAGAAGAGCTGGAAGGAATTTTTCGAGTTCGCCATTCCCCATGAAGTCATCACCCATCCCTCGGCGAAGGCCGACCTTTTGTTCTGGGTGACGAAGAAGGCCCTGATGCCCTTCCTGATGCTGCCGGCGGGAATTGTCTTCGTCACCGCGGTCGGCTACGGGACCAACTGGCTGTTTTCGACGCTATTCCAGTTCCAGCCGCCGCTGATCGAGGGGCCGGCGGGGCCCGTGACGGTGCTCATCTTTACCATCACCATGCTGCTCGCATACGACATTTCCTACTATCTCTATCACGTCGCCCAGCATCGCTATCCGCTGCTTTGGGAACTGCACAAGGTGCATCACTCGGCCGAGGTGATGGTCGGGATCACCAAGGACCGCGTCCATCCGCTGGACGAGTTGATGAATAGAGCCTGGGACGGCCTCATCGTGGGGTTCTGTTTCGGCATCTGGTCGCTGGTTTCGCTGAACCTTGTCGAGCTTACCGTCTTTGGCGTCAACGTCTATGTCATGCGCAACATTCTGATGATGGATTTCGTCAGGCACACGCATTTCAAGATCTCGTTCGGCCCGCTCAACAATTTGATCCTGTGTCCTCATTGGCACCAACTGCATCACAGCACCGATCCGCGTCACTACGACAAGAATTTCGGGCTGCTCTTTTCCTTCTGGGATCGGCTCTTTGGAACATTGTGCGTGCCGAGGCCCGACGAGGACTTCAAGTTCGGACTGGTCGACCGCGATGTGCGCGACTACCAGTCGCTCGCAGGCCTCTATGTCATGCCGCTGAAGCGGATGTGGGGGCATATTGCCAAGCGTTTCAGGGCCCGGCGACCGCGCCCGGCAAAACCACGGACCTCGCAATCGTCGGAAGGGACACGGCCATGAATGCCCCCTTTGTGCTTGCCGTACCGCGAACACGCAGCTTCGAGGTCGTGACGTCGGCCGAGCGCCTGGCCGAGATCGCACCGGCCTGGAGCGAACTCTGGCAGCGGGCTGGCGGGCTTGTCTTCCAGCACCCGGACTGGATCGCGGCCTGGTGGCGCACGACCCCGCATCAGGAGCGGCGCGCGCTCAGGATCGGGCTCGCCTGGAACGGCGACCGGCTCGACGGCGTGATAGCGCTCGCCACCTTCAGGCGCTCCGGCATCCGCATGCTCGAATGGGCGGCGAAGGACCATAGCGACTATGGCGACGCGCTGGTTGCACCCGACAGCGACCCACAGGCCATCTCCCGCCTTTGGCAGTATGTTTTTGATCAAGGCGGCTTCGACCTGATCTACCTCAACCGCCTGCTGCCGGATGCCGGTGTCCATGCCCTGCTGCGCCCGGCCCAAGGCAAAGCGCTTCGGCCCAATCACCGTGGTGAAATCAGCTATCGCGTCACGGGTCCCTGGCAGAGTGGGGCGGAATGGTTCGAGACGCTGTCGAAAAAGGGCAGGCAGAACTATCGTCGCGGCCGCAAGTTCATGGAAGAGAGCGGCGCGTTGCGTTTCCGCCTCCTGGATGCGGATGATCCGCGCGAGCCGGTGCTCGAGCGGGTCGCGACGCTGAAGCGGCTCTGGCTCGTTCGGCATGGTCGCGCCTCGGATCTGTTCGATGAGGGCTCGCCGGTTCTCGCCGCGCTTATTTCCGTGCTGGCCGACCTCAGGCTGTTGCGCGTCTTCGTGCTGGAGCTTGACGGCACGACCATCGCCGTCTCGATCAATTTCGAGCAGCACGGCACGATGATGGCCTTCGTCACCACCTATGATCCCGAATACGAGCGCGGCTCGCCGGGTATGGTGCTGATGATGGATTATATCCAGTGGTCGCTCGACCGTGGCCTTGCCACGATCGATTTTCTCTGCGGCGGCGAGGATTTCAAGCGCCGCTTCGCCACGCAATCAGTCGCGCTGTCGTCGATGATGGGTGCGCGCGGCTTGCGCGGTCATCTCGCCGCGCTGGCCGATCAGGTGAGCCATGTTTCGAAGTCCTGGAGGACGCGGCGGCAGCCGAAAGCCGACGCGCCGCCCGACGAATAACGCCACGATCGCGTTTGCCCTCGTGGGCTCTGCCGCTCACAGCGCGCGAACAGCTTCCAGCACGGCCTCGGCATGTCCCTTGACCCGGACCTTGCGCCAAATCCTGGCGATCCGTCCGTCACCGCCGATCAGGAACGTCGCGCGCTCGACGCCCATGTATTTGCGGCCATACATCGATTTCTCGACCCAGAGATGATAGGCTTCGATCACCTTGCGCTCCTCGTCGGCGGCGAGATCGATGGTGAGATCGTATTTCGACTTGAACTTGTCGTGCTTCTTGGCGCTGTCGGGCGACAGGCCGATGACGACGGCGCCGGCCTTCTCGAATTCCGGCTTCAGCCGTGAGAAGCTGATCGCCTCTTGCGTGCAGCTTGTCGTGTCGTCCTGCGGATAGAAATAGAGCACCACCGGCTTGCCGGCGGATGCGGCCAGGCTGAGCGATCCACCGCCGTCCCGGGGCAGGTCGAATTGCGGCGCAAGATCGCCCACGTCTAGGTCGGCCATATCGATGCCCTTGTTTGAGGTTACGGGCGAAGCCACAGCGATATAGTGTCGAGCGGGGATTCGTCCACGAGCGAATTCGGACAACGGAAGATTGCGTGGATCAGGAGCAACCGCAGCACGAGAAGATCAGGTTCAGGCGGGACGAGATCACCGACCTGGGGACCTTGCCGTCCGCGTGCCGCGTCCCGCCGCTCGGTCAGGCTGCCATCGGCCGCGGCTTTCGAATGCTTTCGCGCGTGTTTGCCGGCCTGGTCGCTTTCATGCTGCTGGCCGCGATGGCGGTCTATCTCATCGGCCTTTCCGGCATAGGCTCGGACAGGCTACGCGTCGAGGCCGAGAGCGCTATCGAGAGGCTTGCGGGCGTCGACGTCAAAGTGGCCGTCGGGCCCGCCCGCATCACGCTCGACAGTTCGAGCTTCGTTGCCCTGCAGGTCAGCGATGTCAGCCTGAAGACATCGGACGGCAAACCAATGGCCGATGCGGGGCGTGTGCGCTTCGGCGTGCGCCTGGTGCCGCTTCTGTGGGGTGAGGTGCGGCTGACCAGCGCCAGGATATCCGATGCCCGCATCGTCTTGGCGGCGATGCCGTCCGGCGGCGACTGGACCGCGGCGCTGCGCAACGATGACGGCCTTGTCGATCCGGAAAAACTGTTGGACGCGGTGTTCGGCAACATCCATCACGTGCTCGACGCCGTGCGCGAGGATTCGATGCGCCGGATCGATCTCAGCAATGTCGAGTTCGTGCTGCCCGACGCCGGATCGATCAAACTGGTCAAGATCACCGACGCCACCGTCGCTCAGTCGGGACCGGGCGGCATGGCGTTTACCGCCGATGCCGATGTCGACGGCAGGACGGTTACCGTTGCAGCCTCGGCCACCCGCGATATCGCCGCGCATCGGGTGACTGCCCTGGATGCCAGCATCAATCTGGCGGATGCCGGCGCTACCGCTGCCGGCGCCGGCAAACTTGGGACCGTCGCGTTGAAGCTGACAGGAGCGGAAGGCTCGGGTGCCACGGCGTCACGCTTGGCGGCCGCCCTTTCGTCGACCGGATCGGTGCTGGATCTTGGCACGCGCGGCCTGCTGCCGGCGAATGCCGATGTCAATGCGACGCTTGTCTACGGCTCCAACAAGATCCAGGTGGACAGATTGCTGCTCAAGACCGGCCGCTCGACTTTCGATTTTGCCGGCTCCGTCGGGCCCAAGCCCTCGACCGGCGCCGCCGGCGAGGAGCCTGCCTACCGCTATGACCTGACCAGCGACGGCTCGACCCTGGCACCGTCGGAATCGCCGGAACCCGCGCTGACCTTCCTCTCGCGCGTCGCCGGCGTCTATCAGACCAAGAGCCATAAACTGGTGGCCGAGCAGATCGCGGTTCGCTCCTCCGCTTCCAGCGAGGTGCTTGGCACCGCAACCGTGGAATTCGTCGACGGCAAGGCCCCCGGGATCAATGTGGCGCTCAACGTCCATGACATGCCTGTCTCGCACGTCAAACAGCTGTGGCCGTGGTTTTCGGCGCGCAATGCGCGGCTCTGGGTGCTGAACAATCTGTTCGGCGGCCGCGTGGTCGACGCCAGTCTCCAGTTCCAGGTGGTGCCGGATCGCCTCGGCAATGGCGTACCGCTTTCGGCCGAGGAGGTCTTCGGCCGCTTCCAGATAGACGGGGCGCGTTTCGACACGGCCGGCCGCATTCCGCCGATCCGCGATGCGGTGGGCGTCGTCGCGTTCCACGGCAACGACGTCGACGTTTCGTTGTCGTCGGGCACCGTCTTCATGCCCAGTGGCCGCACGGTGGCGGCCAGCAACGGCACGCTGACGGTCAAGGCCGCGAACCGTCCGCCGGTCATCGGCGCGCTCGACATCGATGTCGAGGGAGAGGCACCGGCTGTCGCCGAACTTGCCTCCTACGAACCGATCAACGCCATGCGCCATGTCGGCATCCTGCCGGAGGACCTGTCCGGCAGCGTCACCGGCCATGTCAGGGCGGACATTCCGCTGCAGTCGGGTGTCGACACCGCGAAGCTCGATTGGCTGGTGTCGCTCGACTATACCGGCCTATCCCTGGCCAAGCCGTTCGAGGGACAGGCCGTGACCGGTGCCGATGGTTCGATAACGGTCGACCCGGAAAAGGCGGTCATTTCAGCCAAGGCATCGCTCAACGGCATTCCGGCCGAACTCGATCTCGTCGAGCCGCTCAGGGATGACGGGCCGGCGCGCAGCCGCAAGGTGGCCCTGGTGCTCGATGACAAGATCCGCGCCGCCGCCATGCCTGGCCTGACGCCGCTGCTTGGCGGAACGGTGAAGGTCGCGATCGACAAGAGCGGCAACGGCAACCAGAACGTTTCGGTCGACCTGACCAATGCCAGGCTGGACATCCCCTGGGCTGGCTGGAGCAAGGGGGCGGGGGTTCCCGCCAGCGCCAACTTCGTCATGACCAAGTCCGGCGACACCACGACGCTGTCCGACTTCGACCTCGGTGGCAAGACATTCTCCATCGATGGCGGCATCGTGCTGGTCAACGGCGCGCTGTCTTCGGCCAAGTTCAGCAGGGTCACCCTGAACCGGGGCGATGATGTTTCCGTGTCGGTGAAGCGATCGGGCAAGGGCTATGCGGTCGGCATCAATGGCAATGCGCTTGATGCTCGTTCGCTGATCAAGCAGTTCACGTCCGATGTGGACACCGCGACGAAGACGACTGGAACGGACAATATTTCGGTCAGCGCCGACGTCGATCAGCTGACCGGCTTCCACGATGAGCAGCTGTCCAACCTGAAGCTCGACTACAGTGCCGCCGGTTCGCGCGTGAACGGGCTCAAGGTCAGCGCGACAGCGAGTTCCGGCGCCGCCATCGCCATCAGCAACACCACCGGCGACGGCAGGCGTTCGCTCAACGTGCGGTCGGCGGACGCCGGCGCCATCCTGCGGTTCCTCAACATCTACGAGCACATGGAAGGCGGCGCGATCACCCTGGCCCTGTCGGGAGCCGGCGACGGACCGATGAAGGGCAAGGTCGACACCACCAACTTCTTCATCGTCAACGAGCCCAAGCTCGCCTCCATCGTCTCGACCACGCCGGCCGGCGACAGCCGCAGCCTCAACCAGGCGGTGAAGGGCAAGCTCGACACGTCGCGGGTCAAGTTCGAGCGCGGCTACGCCGAAATCGACAAGGGCAGCGGCTACCTGAAGCTGACCAACGGCGTGCTGCGTGGCCCGCGCATCGGCACGACCTTCCAGGGCATCCTCTACGACCAGAACAACAATATGGACATGACCGGCACCTTCATGCCGGTCTACGGCCTCAACCGCATCTTTGGCGAATTGCCCATCGTCGGCGCGCTTCTCGGCAACGGCCGCGACCGAGGCCTGATCGGCGTCACCTACCGGCTCAGGGGCAATGCCAACAAGCCGGTGCTGGACGTCAATCCGCTGTCGGTGATCGCGCCGGGGATATTCAGGTCGATCTTCGAGTACCGGTGAGGGTCCTCAGGCCGGCCGCACCAGGATGTGCTTTTTCCTGCCCAATGAAAGCTTTACGACGTTTTCCGGACTCAAATCCTGAACCGTGACCAGCCGACGGTCGTCGCTTACCGGCTGGTCGTTGAGGCGTACGGCGCCGCCCTGGATGTGCCGCCGTGCCTCGCCATTGGACGACGCCAGCTCAGCCGTGACCAGCAGCGACAGGATGCCGACGCCGGCTTCCAGCTTCGCCGCTTCGATCTCGACGGTCGGCAGCGTGTCGGCGAGCGCGCCCTCCTCGAAGGTCTTGCGCGCCGTCTCGCTGGCCTGTTCGGCGGCCGCGCGGCCATGCAGATGGGCCGTGATCTCGGTGGCGAGGATCTTCTTGGCCTCGTTGATCTCGGAGCCGCCCAGCCGCTCGAGCCGCGCCACCTCGTCCAGCGGCAGCGTGGTGTAGAGTTTCAGGAAGCGGGCAACATCGGCATCCTCGGTGTTGCGCCAGTATTGCCAGAACTCGTAAGGGCTCAGCATCTGCGCATCGAGCCAGACCGCGCCCGAGGCCGACTTGCCCATCTTGGCGCCGGACGAGGTGGTGAGCAACGGCGTGGTCAGCGCATAAAGTTGCGCATCCTCCATGCGGCGGCCGAGATCGATGCCGTTGATGATGTTGCCCCACTGGTCGGAGCCGCCCATCTGCAGGCGGCAGCCGTGGCGCTTGTAGAGTTCGACGAAATCATAGGCCTGCAGGATCATGTAGTTGAATTCGAGGAACGACAGCGATTGCTCGCGATCGAGCCGCAGCTTGACGGAATCGAACGCAAGCATGCGGTTGACGGAAAAGTGCCGGCCGACATCGCGCAGGAAATTGACGTAGTTGATCTCCATCAGCCAGTCGGCATTGTTGACCATGACGGCGTCGTTCGGACCGCTGCCGAATTTCAGGTAGGGCATGAAGTTGCGGCGGATGCCGGCGAGATTGTCGTCGATATCCGCGGGCGTCAGCAGCTTGCGGGCCTCGTCCTTGAACGAGGGATCGCCGATCATCGACGTGCCGCCGCCCATCAGCGCGATCGGCCGGTGGCCAGTCTGCTGCAGCCAGTGCAGCATCATGATCTGGATCAGCGATCCGGCATGCAGGCTCCTGGCGGTTGCGTCGAAGCCGATATAGGCCGTCACCGTCTCCTTGGCGAAGATTTGATCGAGGCCGACATCATCCGAGGTCTGGTGGATGAAGCCGCGCTCGCTCATCGTGCGCAGGAAGTCGGATTTGAAGGCAGGCATTTTTTGTTTCCCGAAAGCGTACGCCCGGTCCGGCCCGGACATATGTGAACGCGCGCGTTTAGCACCCAAGCGCGATCAGCAAAAGTGGATTCCGGTTTTGCGCCGGATCGCGCGCCACCCAGGAGTTCGCGATCAGCAAAAGTGGATTCCGGTTTTGCGCCGGATCGCGCGCCAACCAGGAGTTCGCGATCAGCAAAAGTGGATTCCGGTTTTGCGTCGGATCGCGCGCCTCTCGCGAGCGTCGGGCCAGTTCTTGCCTCATTCATGCCGCTGGCGTAATGAGGCGCCGCGCAAGGGCAGCGCCCGCACGCCGCGACGGGGCCGTCCCGCAGATCAGATCCGGAAAGCTCCCGCGATGAACAGAAACTACGTCTTCCTCTTTCTGTTCAGCTTGCTGATGAGTTTCAGCGGCTTGGCGAGCCTTCCGCCGATCGACCGCGACGAGTCCCGTTTTGTCCAGGCGACCAAGCAGATGGTCGAAACTGGCGATTATATCGACATTCGCTTCCAGGATGTCTCGCGCTACAAGAAGCCGATCGGCATCTACTGGCTGCAATCGGCCGCTGTCGCCTTGAGCGGCGAGGGCGCCGCCGCGCCGATCTGGGTGTATCGCCTTGTCTCGATGCTCGGAATAGCGCTCGCTGTTCTGGGCATCGCCTGGACGGGGACGAAACTTTTCGGTGCCAATGCCGGCCTTGCCGCCGGCCTGATGATGGCGGCGATCTTCGCCACCGCCTTCGAGGGCCGCGACGCCAAGACCGACGCCATGCTTCTGGCTTGCTGCGTGGCCGCGCAGGGCGCGCTGGCGCAAATCTATCTGGCGGCGCGTCGCAACGAGCCGGTGGCGGGCCATCTGCCGTGGATATTCTGGTTGGCGCAAGGCGTCGGGATCCTCATCAAGGGACCCGTGGCCCCGCTGCTGTCGCTGCTGACGGCGGCCGCCCTGTTTGCTTTCGAACGCGACTGGCGCTGGCTTTTGAAGTTGAAGCTGGTGCGCGGCATCGCGCTCGTCTTGCTCATCGTGTTGCCCTGGGTCGCTTTTATCGGCTGGAAGAGCGGCGGCGCCTTTTTCCAAGAAGCCGTCGGCAAGGATATGCTGAACAAGGTCGCGTCGGGCGAGGAATCGCACGGCCTGCCGCCGGGTTTCTACATGCTGACCTATTCGCTGTTCATGTGGCCGTTCGGCCTGATCGCGGTCGGCGCCGGCCTGCAGGCCCTCAATCGGGTGCGCGACGATTTCAGGCTGCGCTTTTGCCTGGCATGGTACATTCCCTTCTGGCTCGTGTTCGAACTTATCCCGACCAAGCTGCCGCATTACGTCTTGCCGGCCTATCCCGGCATGGCGCTGCTGATCGGCTGGCTGTTGACCCTGCAGCCGCAGGACGCCAATGCGCCACTCAAGCGCTGGCAGCAATGGTTGTGGTGGTCGACCGCTTTCGGTCTGGTGGTGGTCAGCCTCGGCCTGGCGGCGGTCTGCATCGGGGCACCGATCTACCTTACCCACAGCTTCTCGTGGTGGAGTATCCCGGCGGCGGCGTCGGCGCTGGGCGCCGGCTATCTGGCCTTCTCGCGTCAGTTGCAGGTGCCGCTGCCTCGCATCGGAGCCACCGCGGCCTGCGCGGGCATCACCTATGCCTTGCTGTTCGGTATCATCGCACCGTCGCTGAAGCCCATGTGGTTGAGCCCGGCGATCAAGCAAGCCGTGCTTGCCAACCAGGCATGCGACACAACGGTGCTGGCCTCGGCGCGGTATCAGGAGCCGAGCCTGGTGTTTCTGGTCGGCACGAAAACGGTGCTGACCGATATCGGAGGCGTGGCGGAGCACCTGCTCGCCGATCCTGCCTGTGCACTGGGGCTGGCGCCGATCGGGGATGAGCAGAAGCTGAATGGCATGCTGTCGGTGCAAGGAAAATCGGTGAATCGTCTCGCCGAAATCGATGGCCTCAACTATTCGTCGGGAGACAAACTGTCGCTCGGCCTTTATCGTGTGGCCAAATGACGGCTGGGTCGATGACAGAGTCCAGTTTCCAATGCTCGTGAAATCGCGCCCTCCGGTGTCCAGTTCGCTGCTCGGAACAGGACGCCGATCCCTCGGTAATTTTCGCGACACGATGCAGATCGCGAGACGGCGCCTCGCTGTTCGTCCCGCTCGCTATCCCAACATCTCATGGTGGGCGTGGGGCCTGGTCTGGGTCTTTCTGACGGCCGCGGCCTTTGTTCGGCTGGATACGCCGGCGGGCATGGCGCATGACCGATGGTCGCCTGCCGTGGGCAGGCTCGCCGAGTTCTTCACGCAGTTCGGACTGGGCGGCTGGTATCTCATTCCGTCCGCGCTTCTGCTTGTCGCGGCCAATCTGACGGATTGGCGAAGCCTCTCGCGGCGCGCGCTGATACTGGTCTACAGCTGGACCTGTCTGGCTTTCCTGGTGCTGAGCGCCGTCGGCCTCTCTGGTCTTGCCGTCAATGTCCTGAAATATGCCATTGGCAGGGCCCGCCCGCTCTATTTCCAGGATTTCGGCGTCCTTGCACTGCACCCCTTTGCCCTCGATGCGCGCTTTGCGGGCTTTCCCTCCGGCCATGCCACGACGATGGGCGCCGTGTTCGGCGTGCTTCTGCTCCTGTTTCCGCGCCGCTGGTACATTGCCCTGGTGCTCACGGCCTGCATCGCCTCGACCAGGATCTTCGTCGGCGCGCACTATCCCAGCGATACCGTTGCCGGCTTCGGCCTCGGCTGCGCCTTCGCGCTGGCCTGCGGATTGGTCTTTGCCCGGCTGGGCTTCATCTTCCGGCCGGCACCGTCGGGATTGCCGGTCCGCAAGCCATCGTTCCGCTTGATTGCCCCCGAAAAGTAGATCAGGGCCGGATCATCGCCAAATGTCGAGCGGAGGGACGTCGCCCGCCCGCCCGTACGCTTTGCTTGGCGGTTTAGCGCAGCCGCTTCGGCCGCGGATCGGACAATTCACCGGCCAGCCGGCGATCGAGATAGTCGGCGCATTCCTCGATCAGCAGATCCGCGTCGTTGGCGAAGAAATGGTTGGCGCCGGGCAAGGTCTTCTGCGTGATGGTGATGCCCTTTTGCGTGTGCAGCTTGTCGACCAGGCCTTGCACATCCTTCGGCGGCGCCACCTTGTCGGCATCGCCATGGATGATCAGGCCCGAGGACGGGCAGGGCGCCAGGAATGAGAAATCATAGGTGTTGGGCTGCGGCGCGATCGAGATGAAGCCTTCGATCTCGGGCCGGCGCATCAGGAGCTGCATGCCGATCCACGAACCGAAGGAATAGCCGGCGACCCAGCAGCTCTTCGAATCCGGATGCAGCGACTGCACCCAGTCGAGCGCGGCCGCCGCGTCGGACAATTCGCCCGTGCCGTGGTCGAATTCGCCCTGGCTGCGGCCGATGCCGCGGAAATTGAAGCGCAGCGTGGTGAAATCACGCTTCTGGAACATGTAGAAGAGGTCGTAGACGATCTTGTTGTTCATCGTGCCGCCGAACTGCGGGTGCGGATGCAACACGATGGCAATCGGCGCGCTCTTTTCCTTCGAGGGCTGGTAGCGTCCCTCCAGGCGACCGGCCGGACCGGTGAAAATGACCTCAGGCATGAAATACTCCACTTGGGTAAAACGAGCGCGCGGCGCCCGGAACGCTCTTCCTACGGCGCCCGCTTCCACAGACCTTGACGCAGGGCGAGCGCCTTCATAGAAGCTAGTTTAGAATTATTCAAAACTGGGTGGCCGAAACGCAATCGCCCGGTCGCCCTCGCCGCAAGCCGCGTAAATAGGACGGCTTGCCTTGGAATTTCAAGGAAATAACGCCATACGTCGGCGGAATGGCTACTGACGGGATGAACTGGACGAAAATGGCCGCGACACGCGCCTATCTCGACTATAACGCCAGTGCGCCGCTGCTTCCAGCGGCGCGCGAGGCCATGGTCGCGGCGCTCGATGTGGCAGCCAACCCGTCGTCGGTCCATGCCGAGGGACGCGTCGCCCGCCGCCTGGTCGAAACCGCCAGGCGCGATGTGGCCGCACTGATCAACGGCAAGCCGGAACATGTCGTCTTCACCTCGGGCGCAACGGAAGCCGCCGCGACGCTGCTGACGCCGGACTGGCGGATGGGGCGCGGCGCCATTCGCATGAGCCGGCTCTACGTGTGCGAGGCCGACCATCCGTGCCTGCTGAATGGCGGACGCTTCCCGGCGAGCCAGGTGACGCGGATCGGTGTCGACGCTGATGGCATTGTTAGGCTCGATGCCTTGACGGCGGCGCTTGCCGGTCACGACAAGGCTGACGGCTTGCCGCTTGTGGCGATCCATGCCGCCAACAACGAAACCGGCGTGATCCAGCCCATCGGCCGCATTACCGAAACCGTCAAGGCGGCGGGCGGCGTCCTCGTTGTTGACGCGGTGCAGGCGGCAGGCCGACTTTCCATCGACATGTCAGCGGGTTACGCCGACTATTTGATTCTGTCGTCGCACAAGCTCGGCGGCCCCAAGGGTGTCGGCGCCATCGTCGCCGCCTCGGATCTGATGATGCCGAAGCCGCTGATCAATGGCGGTGGCCAGGAAAAGGGCCATCGCGGCGGCACCGAAAACCTGCCCGGCATTGCCGGATTTGGCGCCGCGGCCAGGCAGGCTCTCGCCGGGTTGCAGACCATCGATCCCGTGCGTCGGCGTCGCGACGAGGTCGAAACCATTCTCAAAACGCTGGCGCCGGACATAGAAATCTTCGGAACCGGCGCGCCGAGGCTTGCCAACACGACATTCTTCGCTATTCCCGGCATCAAGGCCGAAACAGCCCAGATCGCCTTCGATCTTGCCGGCGTGGCGCTGTCGGCTGGCTCGGCCTGTTCGTCGGGCAAGGTCGGTCCGAGCCATGTGCTGAAGGCCATGGGCCATGGCGACAGTCTTGGCGCCTTGCGCGTCTCGATCGGTGCGGCGACGGGTGTCGAGGACATCGAACTGTTCCGCGCCGCGCTTGCTGGGCTAGCCGCTCGCCGGGCGGACAAGGAGAGAGCCGCCTAGCGGTTGGACGATTTTGGGCCTCTCGGCCTGGTAGAGCCGTGCGTTTCATGCTGGCCGGGTGAATTTCCGGTCGAGGCGCACTATATGGAACTTACGCTGCCGCGAGCGTCTTCGGCGTTTCATTTGGCGGTGCCATAGTTTGAAAACTGTCGGGCCTTGACCCCGGCGTGGATGGAGAACGCATATGCCTGCTGTGCAGGACACGATCGATCGGGTCCGAAAGATCGACGTCGACCAATACAAATACGGATTCCAGACCGAGATCGCCGTCGACAAGGCTCCCAAAGGCCTGAGCGAAGACATCATCCGTTTCATTTCGGCCAAGAAGGACGAACCGTCCTGGATGCTGGAATGGCGCCTGGAAGCCTATCGTCGCTGGCTGACGCTGGAAGAACCGACCTGGGCGCGCGTCAACTATCCCAATATCGATTTCCAGGACATTTACTATTACGCGGCGCCCAAGAGCACGCCCGGACCGACTTCGCTCAGCGACGTCGATCCCGAGATCTTGAAGGTCTACGAGAAGCTCGGCATTCCGTTGAAGGAGCAGGAGATCCTCGCCGGCGTGCAGAAGACCGACGCCTCGGAGTTCGAGGAAGCCAGCGACAACGTCTACAAATCAGGCCGCGTCGCCGTCGACGCGGTGTTCGATTCCGTCTCTGTCGTCACGACCTTCAAGAAGGAACTGGCGCAGGCCGGCGTGATCTTCTGCTCGATCTCGGAAGCGATCCGCGAGCATCCGGAACTGGTGCGGAAATATCTTGGTTCGGTCGTGCCGGCCTCGGACAATTTCTACGCCACGCTGAATTCGGCCGTGTTCACCGATGGTTCCTTCGTCTTCGTGCCCAAGGGCGTGCGCTGCCCGATGGAGCTGTCGACCTATTTCCGCATGAACGAGAAGAACACCGGCCAGTTCGAGCGCACGCTGATCATCGCCGAGGAAGGGGCGTACGTCTCCTATCTCGAAGGTTGCACGGCGCCGCAGCGCGACGAGAACCAGCTCCATGCCGCGGTGGTCGAACTGGTGGCGCTCGACGATGCCGAGATCAAATATTCAACTGTCCAGAACTGGTACCCCGGCGACGCCGAGGGCAAGGGCGGCATCTACAACTTCGTCACCAAGCGCGGCGACTGCCGTGGCGACCGTTCGAAGATTTCGTGGACGCAGGTCGAGACCGGTTCGGCGATCACCTGGAAATATCCGAGCTGCATCCTGCGCGGCGACGATTCCCAAGGCGAATTCTATTCGATCGCCGTGTCGAACGGCTACCAGCAGGTCGACAGCGGCACCAAGATGATCCATCTCGGCAAGAACACGTCGAGCCGCATCATCTCCAAGGGCATCGCCGCCGGCTTCTCGCAGAACACCTATCGCGGCCAGGTCTCGGCGCACCGCAAGGCGACCAACGCGCGCAACTTCACCAATTGCGACTCCCTGCTGATCGGCGACCAGTGCGGCGCGCATACCGTGCCCTACATGGAAGCCAAGAATTCGACGGCGCAGTTCGAGCACGAGGCGACAACCTCGAAAATATCCGAGGACCAGAAATTCTACGTCATGCAGCGTGGCATTCCCGAAGAGGAAGCCATTGCGCTTATCGTCAACGGCTTCGTCAAGGACGTCATCCAGCAACTGCCGATGGAGTTTGCGGTCGAGGCGCAGAAGCTGATCGGGATTTCGCTCGAGGGCTCGGTCGGCTGACCGGACAGATATTTCAGGAAACAAAAGAATGCTTGAGATCAAGAACCTGCATGCCCGCATCGTCGATGACGGCACCGAAATCATCCGCGGCCTGAACCTGACGGTGAAAGCCGGCGAGGTCGCCGCCATCATGGGCCCGAACGGGTCGGGCAAGTCGACGCTGTCCTACATCCTCGCTGGCCGCGAGGACTATGAGGTCACTGAAGGCGACATCCTCTACAACGGCCAGTCGATCCTCGAAATGGATCCAGCCGAGCGCGCCACGTCAGGCATCTTCCTCGCCTTCCAGTATCCGATGGAGATACCGGGCGTTGCGACGATGGAATTCCTGAAAGTGGCGATGAACGAGCAGCGCAAGGCGCGCGGCGAGGAGCCGCTGAAAATCCCGGAATTTTTGAAGCGCGTGAAGGAAGCAGCCGCCTCGCTCAGCATGGACATGGCGATGCTGAAGCGGCCGCTCAATGTCGGCTTCTCCGGCGGCGAGAAGAAGCGCGCCGAGATCCTGCAGATGAAGCTCCTGGAGCCGAAACTCTGCGTGCTCGACGAGACCGATTCCGGCCTCGACATCGATGCGCTGAAGATCGTCTCGGACGGCGTCAACGCACTGCGCGCGCCGGACCGGGCATTCCTCGTCATCACCCATTACCAGCGCCTCCTCGAGCACATCGTGCCCGACAGCGTGCACGTGCTCTACAAGGGCCAGGTCATCAAGTCGGGCGACAAGTCGCTGGCGCTGGATCTGGAAGCCAATGGCTATGCCGGCGTGATCGGCGAAGCCGCGTGAGATGCCAGAAGGCAAGGTCAAACTGATGAATATGCACACTCAGCCCCAGAGGACACCAGCCGAAACAGCGTTGATCGACGCGTTCGGCGACCGGCTGTCGCTGCTGCCGGGCGATGGCGCGGTGATGCTGAAGCGTGACGACGCCATCGAGGCGATCAAGCACGGCCTGCCGACGCGGCGCATCGAGTCCTGGCACTACACCGACCTGCGCCGTCTCTTGAATGCGGTGCCGGACTTCGATCCGGCCGCCGCAGCGAAAGCCATCGCGCCAATCGTCGACGGCTCGACGGTTTTGTCCTTGTTGAACGGCGTATCGAACGCCAAGGCGCCAACTGTCGAAGGCGTCAGCGTCCAGCGCCTGTCGGAAAAGCTGACCGACGGCAGCATCGCGCCGGGGCTCGACCCCTATGGCAGCGACGACGCCATTGGCGCCCTGAACACGGCCTTTGTCGCCGATGGCTACTTCATCGACATCGCCGATGGGACGGAGCTGGAAAAGCCGGTCGAGCTGCAGAACCTGCAGGCCGGCGGCCAGACCCATGTGCGCCTGCCGGTGCGCGTCGGCTCCGGCGCCAAGGCGGTCATCGTCGAACGTCAGGCCGGCGAGGGAGCGGCGCTGACCAGCTCGGTCAGCCAGCTCGTGCTCGGCGAAGGCGCCGAGGTGACCTGGCTGATCGTTCAGGAACAGCCCGAGACGGCAACGCATCTGGCGCAGTTCAAGGCCCATATCGGCAAGAACGCGAAGCTGACGCTGTTCGTCATGAACGCCGGCGGCAAGCTCGTGCGCCAGGAGATCATGGTCAGGACGACGGGCGAGGGCGCCGACTTCAAGCTGCGCGGCATCAATCTGCTCGCCGGCGACACCCATACCGACGTCACCATGGTGCTCGACCACGCCGTGCCGCACACGACTTCGACCGAGGTCATCCGCAATGTGGTCACGGGCAAGGCGCGCGGCGTGTTCCAGGGTCGCATCAACGTCCATCAATACGCGCAGAAGACCAACGCCAAGATGGCCTGCAACACGCTGCTTTTGTCGGACGATGGCGAGTTCTCGACCAAGCCGGAACTCGAAATCTTCGCCGACGACGTCGTCTGCGGCCACGGCGCCACGGTCACCGAGATCGACCACGACCATCTGTTCTACCTGATGGCGCGCGGCGTCGACGAAAAGAGTGCGCGCGGGTTGCTCGTGAAGGCGTTCGTGGCGGAAGTCATCGAGGAATTGGACGATGAGGCGATCATCGAGGCGCTGGAAGCGCGGCTCGACGAGTGGTTTGTGACGCACGGGTAGCGCCTCTCCTTCTCCCCTTGCGGGAGAAGGTGGATCGGTGCGCAGCACCAAGACGGATGAGGGGTGCGTGACGGAGTGAGGCGATGCCTCGAGAGAGCTTGTGATGGACCAGAAGATCGAAACCACCCCCTACGATGTCGAAGCGATCCGCCGCGATTTCCCGATCTTGTCGCGCGAAGTCTATGGCAAGCCGCTGGTCTACCTCGACAACGGCGCCTCGGCACAGAAGCCGCGGGTGGTGCTCGACACCATCCAGCATGCCTATTCCCAGGAATACGCCAACGTCCATCGCGGCCTGCATTTCCTCTCCAATGCCGCCACCGACGCCTATGAAAAGGCGCGTGAGACGGTGCGCCGTTTCCTCAACGCGCCAAGCACCGACAACATCGTCTTCACCTCGAACACGACCTCGGCGATCAACACCGTTGCTTACGGTTATGGCATGCCCAATATCGGCGAGGGCGACGAGATCGTGCTGTCGATCATGGAGCACCACTCCAACATCGTGCCGTGGCATTTCATCCGCGAACGGCAGGGTGCAAAACTGGTCTGGGTTCCGGTCGACGATCTCGGCGTGTTCCACATCGAGGAATTCGAGAAGCGCCTGACCGACCGCACCAAGCTGGTCGCCATCACGCAGATGTCGAACGCGCTGGGCACTGTGACGCCGATCAAGGAGATTGTCCGGATCGCGCACACGCGGGGCATTCCCGTACTCGTCGACGGCAGCCAGAGCGCGGTGCATATGCCCATCGACGTGCAGGATCTCGATTGCGATTTCTTCGTCTTCACCGGCCACAAGGTCTATGGTCCCTCGGGCATCGGCGTGCTCTACGGCAAGAAGGATAGTCTCGCCGGCATGCGGCCCTTCATGGGCGGCGGCGAGATGATCGAGGAGGTGACGGAAGACATCGTCACCTACAACGACCCGCCGCACCGTTTCGAGGCCGGCACGCCGCCGATCGTCCAGGCGATCGGGCTGGGTGCCGCGCTCGACTACATGGACTCCGTCGGTCGCGAGCGTATCGCGGCGCATGAGGAAGATCTCAAGATCTATGCTCACGAACGCCTGCGCGCCATCAACTCGCTGCGCATCTTCGGCGATGCGCCCGGCAAGGGCGCCATCATCTCCTTCGAACTGCAGGGAATTCATGCCCATGACGTGTCGATGGTGATAGACAGGCAGGGTGTCGCGGTCCGTGCCGGCACCCATTGCGCCCAGCCGCTGTTGAAACGCCTTGGCGTAACCTCCACATGCAGGGCATCGTTCGGCATGTATAATACCAGGGCCGAAGTCGACGCTTTGGCCGAGGCGCTTGAAAAAGCGCGCAAATTCTTCGGGTAACGACCATGGATGATGTGAGCACCACCGCAGAGACCGTACCGGCCGCCAACAGCGTGGTTTCCGCCTCGACGATCCCCGCCGACGAGCTGGCGCGGCTGACCGACGACATCGTCTCGGCGCTGAAGACCGTCTACGACCCGGAAATTCCGGCCGACATCTATGAACTCGGCCTTGTCTACAAGATCGACATCGAGGACGACCGCTCGGTCAAGATCGACATGACGCTGACCGCGCCCGGCTGCCCGGTGGCCGGCGAAATGCCCGGCTGGGTCGAGAACGCGGTGGGCGCTGTCGAGGGCGTGTCCGGCGTCGAGGTCAACATGACCTTCGACCCGCCCTGGACGCCCGACCGCATGTCGGAAGAGGCACAGGTCGCGGTGGGTTGGTACTAGCGCCAAGCCTGGCACACTTGCGCCAGGGGTAAAACTTCACCATTTTAGGTGAGGAATCATTCGGCGGGCCTTGAACCCGCATGGAATGGAGATGGAAGAACATGGGACGCTTTGCCGTCATCACGATGACCGAAAAGGCCGCCGACCGGGTGCGCGAGATCGTCGCCACGCGCGACAACGCGCATGGCATCCGCCTCGGTATCAAGAAGGGCGGCTGCGCCGGCATGGAATATACGGTCGACCTGGTGACCGAGCCCAACAACAAGGACGACCACATCGAGCGCGACGGCGCCCATGTCTATGTCGCGCCCGAAGCAGCCCTTTTCCTGTTCGGCACCGAAATGGATTTCGAGCAGACGACGCTGCGCACGGGCTTCACCTTCCACAACCCGAACCAGAGTTCAGCCTGTGGCTGTGGCGAATCCGTCGAACTGAAGCCGGCTGATCTGAAGGCGCTGGCGGAGGCTCGGGCGTCGGCCTAGCTTTCCTTCTCCCCGTCACTATACGGGGAGAAGGTGTCACGAAGTGACGGATGAGGGGCAGCGCCAGCCTCTCAAGAGTTCGCGCCGCCCCTCATCTGCCTGCCGGCATCTTCTCCCGTATAGTGACGGGGAGAAGAACCCTAATCCACCCACATGCCAGTCCGTTTATGCCAGTCGGCGATCGATTCCTCGGGATAGACGTCGAACGTCTTGTCGCCCTTGCCGATCTCGGGCTCAACCCAGTTCGCCTTGTATTTCAGCATCAGATGCACCTTTTCGGGCGGTTTCGGCAGCTCGCTGTCGATCGCCGAGGCGAAGGGATGCACCAGGTCCGGCCAGGTCGGGTCGTAGAGCCAGAGTGCCGATCCGCATCTCTTGCAGAAATTGCGCTCGCCGGTCGAGACCTCGCAATGGGGATGCTCGTCGTCCTCGATCTCGGCGCGGTAGACGCCGAGGCTTCTCTTGCCCCTGATGTTCAGCGTCTCATAGTCAGCGCCGAGATTGATCGCGAAGCCGCCGCCGCCTTGCTGCTTGCGGCAGATCGAGCAGTAGCACAGCATGAACGGCACCGGTGTGTGGCTTTCCACCTCGAAGCGCACGGCGTTGCAGCGGCAGGAGCCCTTGAGCAGGACAGGCATGGCGCAAAACTCCGATGTTTTTCTCTCAACCTGTCAGCAACGCTTTGGTTGCGGCGATGACAAGTCCGCGGAGCGGTGACATGATCGCGGCATGGACAATGAACGCATCGCAGAACTGTTCGAGGGCCTCGGCCCGGTCTCGATCCGCAAACTCTTCGGCGGCAAGGGCATCTATTTCGACGGCGTCATCGTCGCCATCGTCCTGCGCGGCGAATTGCTGCTGAAGGCGGACGAGCAAAGCGTGCCGGATTTCGAAGCCGCCGGCTGCCGGCAGTGGACCTACACCGGCACGCGCCACGGCAAGCTGGTCGCCATGCCCTATTGGAGCATTCCCGACAGCGCCTTTGACGACCCTGACGAGATGACGGTGTGGGCGCGGCGGGCTTATGAGGCGGGGCGAAGGGCGGGGAAGTAGCGGCGCCTACAAAGCCTTGGCGATGTCTGCCGCCAGCCTTGCATTGTTCTCGACCAGCGCGATGTTGGTTTTCAGGCTGCGCCCGCCCGTGAGTTCCAGGATTTTTCCCAGCAGGAACGGCGTCACCGCCTTGCCGGTGACGTTGAGGGCTTCCGCGGCCTTCTGGGCGGCTTCGATGTAGCCGGCCATTTCTTCAGCGGGGATTTCATGGTTTTCCGGCACCGGATTGGCGACCAGCAAGCCGCCGCTAAGTCCCAGGGCCAGGCGGGTCTGGTAGAAATGCGCGATGTCTTCCGGCTTGTACAAGGTCAGCGGGGCGCGGAACGGCGACTGCCGCGACCAGAAGGCCGGCATCGTCTCGCAGCCGTGGCCGACGACGGGCACGCCGCGTGTTTCCAGCACTTCCAGCGTCTTTTCGATGTCGAGGATGGCCTTGGCGCCGGCCGAGACGACGATGACCGGCGTGCGCGCCAGTTCATCGAGGTCGGCCGAGATATCGAAACTCTTTTCGGCACCCTTGTGCACGCCGCCAATGCCACCGGTGGCGAACACCTTTATCCCGACCATGTCAGCCGCGATCATGGTCGCCGCGACCGTCGTGCCACCGGTGCGCCCTTGCGCCACGGCGAAGCCAAGATCGGCGCGCGACAGCTTCATGGCGTCACCCGTCATCGCCAGCGATTCGCGCTCGCCGTCGGAGAGCCCGATCTTGATGCGGCCGTTGACCACGGCGATGGTTGCCGGCACCGCGCCGCCGTCAGCGATGATCTTTTCGACATTGGCCGCCATGGCGCCATTGTCGGGGTAGGGCATGCCATGGGTGATGATGGTGCTTTCGAGCGCCACCACCGGGCGCCCGGCGGCCAGCGCCTGTGCCACGGGTGCGTGGATATCGATGAAAGGGCGGGCGGTCTCTGGCGTCATCTCTGATCTCCAATCCGAAGGGCGGCGCATCCATCGGGAAAGCGCAAACGTCACGGCGGCACTATGAATTCGCCGGTCTCATGCCACTTCCCTGGCATCCGGCACAAGGGCCAGCGCTTCCGCGAAGCTCGCCGCGGAGAATTCGGGCACCGCATTGGCGCTTTCGATGGCCAGCGTCGCCGCCGCGACGCCTTCGCGCAGGGCCTGGCGCAGCGGCAGGCCGTGCAACAGCGCCGCCACCGTCGCGCCCGCCAGTGCGTCGCCGGCGCCGGTAACATCGGCGACTCTTCTCGGAGCAGGCGGCAGGATCGAAAAAGCGCCTGTGTCATCGAATCCCAGCACGGGCGCGCTGCCCGCCGTGACCACGCCGCTGGCAAGGCCGCTGCACCGCAGCCCGTCGATCATTTCCCGCTCGGCGGCACCTGCATCGACGCCTGCCAGGACAACGGCCTCCCGCCGGTTCATGAAGAGCAGAGCCAGTTCGCCAAGCACCGGTATCAGCCGCGTCACCTTGGCCGGCGAAATCGCGATGGCGAAAACCGGCTTGCCGGCGGCAAGCGCAACCAACCGCTCCAGCGCCGAGGTCGGCAGATTGGCGTCGCACAAAATGGCATCGGCGGCGGCGATCGCTTCCCGGACCTTGGAGCGTCGCATCTGCTTGGGAAATGCCAGCTCGTAAAGCGCCATGTCGGCAAAGCCGACGATCAGCTCGCCTTCGCGATCGATCAGCGCCGTATAGCTCGGCGTCGTGCGGTCGAGGAACACGGCCGACAGGTCGGCAATACCAGCCTCGGCGATAGCGCGGGAAACCGTATCCGCTCCCGCATCGCCGCCGCGCATCGACATCAGCGACGCCGATACGCCGCGCCGCACCATGCCGCGCAGCGCGTTGAAGACGCCGCCGCCCACATCCTCGCGCATCGTGCCGGGATTGGAGGCTGCCGGGACATAGGGGCCGGACACCTGGCCACGCCGGTCGATATGGGCGCCGCCCACGGCCAGTATCTCTGGGGATTTCACCATGGCGGCGATATGACCTTTGTTGTTGCGGCCGCACAAGCGCTAGAGTGCGCGACAGAGCTTCGCACGCAAGACCGCGATTCGGCTGAACGGGTCGCGGGGGCCGGCTGGCCCAATGCCGAGCTTGTTCCTGCCTGGCGTTTCGAGACAAAAAAAGAACAAATCAGGATATTACTTGTTTTTCAATTGGTTGTTGCCTCTTGCCAAATGAGAACAAAAAAGGTACAAAATGCCAGGGATTACGGATTGTCCGGCCTTCATTGACGACCAAGGGGTGATGTATCATGGCTCAGAATTCTTTGCGGCTGGTAGAGGATAAGGCAGTGGACAAATCAAAGGCTCTGGATGCGGCGCTGTCGCAAATCGAGCGGGCTTTCGGCAAGGGCTCGATCATGCGGCTCGGCGCCAACGAGCAGGTCGTCGAAATCGAAACGGTGCCGACCGGTTCGCTCGGCCTCGACATCGCGCTCGGCGTCGGTGGCCTGCCGCGCGGCCGCATCATCGAGATCTACGGACCGGAAAGCTCGGGCAAGACAACACTGGCACTGCATACGGTCGCGGAAGCCCAGAAGAAGGGCGGCATCTGCGCCTTCGTCGATGCCGAACATGCGCTCGATCCGGTCTACGCCCGCAAGCTCGGCGTCGATCTCGAGAACCTCCTGATCTCGCAGCCCGACACCGGCGAGCAGGCGCTGGAGATCTGCGACACGCTGGTGCGCTCCGGCGCCATCGATGTTCTGGTGGTCGATTCGGTGGCGGCGCTGACGCCACGCGCCGAAATCGAGGGCGAGATGGGCGATTCGCTGCCCGGTCTTCAAGCCCGTTTGATGAGCCAGGCGCTGCGCAAGCTGACCGCATCGATCTCGCGCTCCAACACCATGGTCATCTTCATCAACCAGATCCGCATGAAGATCGGCGTCATGTTCGGTTCGCCCGAAACCACGACCGGCGGCAACGCGCTGAAATTCTATGCCTCGGTGCGCCTCGATATCCGCCGCATCGGCTCGGTCAAGGACCGCGACGAGGTGGTCGGCAACCAGACCCGCGTCAAGGTGGTCAAGAACAAGTTGGCGCCGCCCTTCAAGGTGGTCGAATTCGACATCATGTATGGCGAGGGCGTCTCCAAGACCGGCGAACTGGTCGATCTCGGCGTCAAGGCCGGCGTGGTTGAGAAGTCGGGCGCCTGGTTCTCCTACAATTCGCAGCGTCTCGGCCAAGGCCGCGAGAATGCAAAACTGTTCCTGCGCGACAATCCCGACACCGCGCGTGAGATCGAGCTGGCGCTCAGGCAGAATGCCGGATTGATCGCCGAAAAATTCCTCGAGAATGGCGGCTCCGAGGGCAATGGCGACGACGGTTTTGAGGACGAAGCCGGCGCGATGTAGGCAACGGCCGGAGTTTGGCCATAAATCCGGCCTATTATCCGACGCTTAAGTAACAGAGTTCTTTAGTACCGCGTTCAAAACCGCCGGCCTTCGCGCCGGCGGTTTTCGTTTTTGGGGCAGAGCGGTGCCGGCTGGCGAGCTTATTTGGCCCAATTCCGTGTTTCTGGACAGGGTGGGGCGTGCCCGCTAAAAGGCCATGTCTGCCTTCTGAAAGGCAGAGCCAGTTTCCGCCGGCCGTGCCGGCGGTTTTCGCGAAAAGGCAGAGTCATGAGTGGCGTGAACGAGATCCGGTCGACATTCCTCGACTATTTCCGCAAGGAGGGCCATGAGGTCGTGGCCTCGAGCCCGCTCGTGCCGCGCAATGATCCGACCTTGATGTTCACCAATGCCGGCATGGTGCAGTTCAAGAACGTCTTCACCGGTTTGGAGAAGCGGTCCTATTCGCGTGCCACCACCGCCCAGAAAAGCGTTCGCGCCGGCGGCAAGCACAATGATCTCGACAATGTCGGCTACACCGCGCGCCACCTGACCTTCTTCGAGATGCTCGGCAATTTCTCGTTCGGCGATTATTTCAAGGAGCGCGCCATCGAGCTTGCCTGGAACCTGATCACCAAGGAATTCGGGCTGAAGAAGGACAAGCTGCTGGTCACCGTCTATCACACTGACGATGAGGCGGCCGGCTTCTGGAAGAAAATCGCCGGTTTCTCCGACGACCGCATCATCCGCATCGCGACCTCGGACAATTTCTGGGCGATGGGTGACACCGGACCCTGCGGCCCGTGCTCGGAAATCTTCATCGATCGTGGCGAGCATATCTGGGGCGGCCCTCCGGGCAGTCCGGAGGAGGATGGCGACCGCTTCCTCGAATTCTGGAACCTGGTGTTCATGCAGTATGAGCAGGTGACGAAGGAGGAGCGCGTCGACCTGCCGCGCCCGTCGATCGACACCGGCATGGGCCTGGAGCGCATGGCGTCCATCCTGCAGGGGGTGGAAAGCGTCTTCGAGACCGACCTGTTCCGTCACCTGATCGATGCGGCGTCCTCCGCGCTGGGCCGCGCGCCCGATGCCGAGACGGTGGCGTCTTATCGCGTCATCGCCGATCACCTGCGCTCGTCCTCCTTCCTGGTCGCCGACGGCGTGCTGCCGTCGAGCGAAGGCCGCGGCTACGTGCTGCGCCGCATCATGCGCCGCGCCATGCGCCACGCGCAGCTGCTCGGTGCGAACTCGCCGCTGATGTGGAAGCTGGTGCCGGCGCTGGTGCGCGAGATGGGACAGGCCTATCCGGAACTGGTGCGCGGCGAACAGCTGATCACCGAGACGCTGAAGCTCGAGGAGACACGGTTCCGCAAGACGCTGGTGCGCGGCCTCGGCCTGCTCTCGGAGGCGACGGAAACGCTTGGTGCCGGCGACATGCTTGATGGCGAAACGGCGTTCAAGCTCTACGACACCTACGGTTTTCCGCTCGATCTGACGCAGGACGCACTGCGCGAACGCAACATCTCGGTCGATCTTGCCGGCTTCACCAATGCGATGGAGCAGCAGAGGGCCGAGGCGCGCAAGCACTGGGCGGGGTCCGGCGAGGCGGCCACCGAGACGGTGTGGTTCTCGGTGCGTGAAAAGACCGGCGCCACCGAATTCCTCGGCTACGAGACTGAAGCCGCCGAAGGCCTCATCCAGGCCCTGGTCAAGGACGGCAAGACCGTCGACAGCGCCGGCAAGGGCGACGCGGTTGCCGTGGTCGTCAACCAGACGCCGTTCTATGGCGAATCCGGCGGCCAGATGGGCGACACCGGCGTGATATCGGGCGAGGGGTTCTCGATCGAGATTTCCGACACACAGAAGAAGGCCGACGGCCTGTTCGTGCATCTGGGCAAGGTGGCCAGCGGTACGGTCAAGACGGGCGTCGCGGTCGAACTCAAGGTCGACCACGCCAGGCGTTCCAGGCTGCGCGCCAACCACTCCGCGACGCATCTGATCCATGAGGCGCTACGCGAGGTGCTGGGCACCCATGTCGCGCAAAAAGGCTCGCTGGTCGCGCCCGAGCGGCTGCGCTTCGACATCTCGCACAACAAGCCGATCTCGCCGGAGGAACTCGAGGAGGTCGAGCGCATGGCGAACGAGATCGTCGTGCAAAACAGCCCGGTGACTACGCGCCTGATGTCGGTCGACGACGCCATCGCCGAGGGCGCCGTGGCGCTGTTCGGCGAGAAATATGGCGATGAGGTGCGCGTCGTCTCGATGGGTACCGGCCTGCATGGCGCCAAGGCCAACCGGCCCTATTCGGTCGAGCTTTGCGGCGGCACGCATGTCCGGTCAACCGGCGATATCGGTCTGGTGCGCATCGTTTCGGATGGCGCCGTGGCGGCAGGCGTACGCCGCATCGAAGCACTGACCGGCGAAGCGGCGCGCAAGCATCTCGACGAGCAGGACAGGCGCCTGAAAGCGACCGCCGCCACGCTGAAGATCTCGCCGGCGGATGTGCCGGCGCGTGTCGAAGCGCTGCTCGAGGAGCGCAAGAAGCTCGAAAAGGATCTGACCGAAGCACGCAAGAAGCTGGCGCTGGGGGGCGGCGCGGGAGCTGGTGCGCCCGCCGAAAACGAAGTGGTCGCGGGCGTCGGCTTCCTCGGCAAGTCGGTTTCCGGTGTCTCGCCGAAGGATTTGAAGCCGCTGGCCGACGCAGGCAAGACTTCGTTGGGTTCCGGCGTCGTCGTGTTCGTCGGCGCCGGTGAGGACAACAAGGCCAGCGTCGTGGTCGCCGTCACCGACGACCTCGTCGGCCGTTTCAGCGCCGTCGACCTTGTTCGCGTGGCCTCCGCCGCCTTGGGCGGGCAGGGCGGCGGCGGCCGCCCCGACATGGCCCAGGCCGGTGGTCCGGATGCCTCGAAGGCCAATGACGCTATCGCGGCGGTGAGGGCGGCGCTGGAAGCGGCGTAAGGTGCCAGAAGCAGACGGTTAGGTGCATTGCTGTCAGAGGTAAGCGCTGCCCCTCATCTGGCTGCCGCCATCTTCTCCCCGTTGAACGGGGAGAAGGGCGCTGTAATCGCGGCCCTTCTCCAATCACCAGCGTTGCGCAGCCGGTGCGGATTAGATTCTTTCTCCCCGTTTACGGGGAGAAATGCCCGGCAGGGCAATGAGGGGCGGCGCTGACCCAGAGCAAGTTCGCTCGAATTAGCCAGCCTTCTCGGTGCGCGTGAAGCTCGGGCGGGCCGCGATGCGCGAATACCAATCCTGGATATCCGCGAACCGCTCAATCAGGTTCCGCCCCTCGGCAACCTTGACGAAATAGGCAAGGATCGGCGCGGCGTGCAGGTCGGCCAGCGTCAGTTGGTCGCCGAGGAGCCAAGGTCCATTCGCCTTCAGCGAGGTCAGCACCTTCAGCACCGTTTCGGCTTGGCGCAGCCCGTCCGCGATCAGCGCCTCGTCGGGCATTTCCTTCTCGAGCCGCTCGACAGCGACGTCCCAGACCATCGCGCGATAACCATAGGCGTCCAGCATGCCTGTCATCTGGGCCATCCGCGCAGGCCCCCGCACATCGGCCGGCTGCAGCGCCGGCCCGTGGAAAGCTTCATCGACATAGCGCGCGATTGCATTTGTCTCGAAGAGGCGGAACGTCTCGTGCTCGAAAGCCGGGATGCGGCCGAACGGATGGTGTTCGAGATACCAGGCCGGGATGCCGTCGGCGGCGAAGATGTCGAGCGGCACCAGCTCGTAGTCGATGCCCTTTTCCTCCAGAGCCATCCGCGCGATGCGAACGTAGACGCTGTAATCCGCGCCATAAAGAATTGGCTTGGCCATCGATCCGCTCCGGGCTGGCGTTTGCGTCGTCCCACAAAAAAGCGAAGGCTCCTTTCGGAGCCTTCGTCATTCAACAAACTAAAGCTTACGCCATCGCTTTCTGCAGATTCTCGTCGATCTTGTCGAGGAAGCCGGTGGTCGACAGCCAGGGCTGGTCCGGGCCGATCAACAGCGAAAGATCCTTGGTCATGAAGCCGCTCTCGACGGTCTGGATGCAGACTTTTTCCAGCGTCTCGGCGAAGCGCTTCAGTTCGGCATTGTCGTCGAGTTTGGCGCGGTGCGCGAGGCCGCGCGTCCAGGCGAAGATCGAGGCGATCGAATTGGTCGAGGTTTCCTCGCCCTTCTGGTGCTGGCGATAGTGACGGGTGACCGTGCCGTGCGCGGCTTCGGCTTCCACCGTCTTGCCGTCCGGCGTCATCAGCACCGAGGTCATCAGGCCGAGCGAGCCAAAGCCTTGCGCCACCGTGTCGGACTGGACGTCGCCGTCATAGTTCTTGCAGGCCCAGACATAGCCACCCGACCATTTCAGGCTCGACGCCACCATGTCGTCGATCAGGCGGTGTTCGTACCACAGCTTCTTCGACTTGAACTCGGCCTCGAATTCAGCCTCGTAGACCTCCTGGAAGATATCCTTGAAGCGGCCGTCATAGGCCTTGAGGATGGTGTTCTTGGTCGACAGGTAGACGGGATAGTTGCGCAGCAGGCCGTAGTTCAGCGACGCGCGGGCGAACTCGCGGATCGACTCGTCGAGATTGTACATGGCCATGGCGACGCCTGAGCCGGGCGCGTCGAACACGTCGTGTTCGATCACCTGGCCATCCTCGCCGACGAACTTGATCGTCAGCTTGCCCTTGCCGGGGAAGCGGAAATCGGTGGCGCGGTACTGGTCGCCGAAGGCGTGACGGCCGACGATGATCGGCTTGGTCCAGCCGGGCACCAGGCGCGGCACGTTCTTCATGATGATCGGCTCGCGGAAGATGGTGCCGCCCAAAATGTTGCGGATGGTGCCGTTGGGCGACTTCCACATCTTCTTCAGCTTGAATTCCTCGACGCGCTGCTCGTCGGGGGTGATCGTCGCGCATTTCACGCCGACGCCGTATTTCTTGATGGCGTTGGCCGAATCGATCGTCACCTGGTCGTTGGTGGCGTCACGATGCTCGATGCCGAGGTCGTAATATTCGAGCTTGAGGTCGAGATAAGGGTGGATCAGCTTGTCCTTGATGAACTGCCAGATGATGCGGGTCATCTCGTCGCCGTCGAGTTCGACGACCGGGTTCGCCACCTTGATCTTCGCCATGGAAAGAATGCCTCGTTGCTGGGATTGGGACGGCCTTGCCCGTGTGGCGTTCGGCCGGGGGATGCCGCCCGTATATCAAAGCGCTTTTGGCCACGCAAACGGCGATCGGTTACGAATGTGAGGCCATGGCCGCGTCATTTGCGAATGCTTCATTTTCGCGGCCGAATATGGCAGGGGACGCTGAAATGCCGCAAACAGCAGTTCATTGACAATCATGCCAGCCACCGAAGACACCACCATCCTCTCAGCCGCCGGCCCGGCGATCATCCTCGTCGAGCCGCAGCTTGGCGAGAATATCGGAATGGTCGCCCGCGCCATGGCCAATTTCGGCCTGGCCGAACTGCGCCTGGTCAATCCGCGTGACGGCTGGCCGAGCGAGAAGGCGCGCGCCGCCGCCAGCCGTGCCGACCATGTCATCGACGCCGTCAAGGTGTTCGACGATCTGGCCTCGGCGCTCGCCGACCTGAACTTCGTCTTCGCCACCACCGCCAGGCAGCGCGACGGCTTCAAATCGGTGCGCGGCCCGGTGGAAGCGGGCAGGATGCTGCGCGCCCGTCATGGAATGGGACAACGCACCGGCATCCTGTTCGGCCGTGAGCGCTTCGGTCTCTACAATGACGAGGTTGGCCTTGCCGACGAGATCGTCACTTTTCCGGTCGATCCGGATTTCTCGTCGCTCAACATCGCCCAGGCGGCCTTGCTGATGTCCTATGAGTGGATGAAGTCGGGCCTGGAGGACGAGACCAGGACGAACTTTACCGGCCCGGAGATGAAGCCGGCCAGCAAGGAAGAATTGCACGGCCTGTTCGCCTATCTGGAAGGCGCATTGGAAGCGCGCGGCTATTTCCGTCCAGCGCCGAAGAAGCCGAAGATGGTCGACAATCTGCGCGCCGTGCTGACGCGTGCCGGCTTTGCCGAACCGGAGCTGAAGGTGTTGCGCGGCATCATTTCCTCGCTCGACCGGTTTTCGCCGGCGATGCCGCGCGGTGATGGGTCACCGGGAGATGATCCGCGGCGTTTGCCCGCGGCCGCCGCGCGCGCCCGCAAGGCGGATGCGGCTGGCCAGATACCGGACGCAAACGGCGACGACACGGAACCGCCGCCGCTGGGCGGCAAGGGAACCGACAATGACTGAGCAGCCGATCCTGATGTTCGATTCCGGCGTCGGTGGGCTCACCGTGTTGCGCGAGGCGCGCGTCCTGATGCCCGACCGTCGCTTCATCTATGTCGCCGACGATGCCGCTTTTCCCTTTGGCGCCTGGGAAGAGCCGGCGCTGCGAACCCACATACTCGAACTGTTCGCCAGGCTGCTCGACAGGTTCAACCCGGTCATTTCAGTCATCGCCTGCAACACCGCCTCGACGCTGGTGATCGACGCGTTGCGCGACAGATTTCCCGGCCATCCCTTCGTCGGCACCGTACCGGCGGTCAAGCCGGCGGCCGAGCGCACCCGCTCCGGCCTGGTCTCGGTGCTGGCGACGCCGGGCACGGTGAAGCGCCAGTATACGCGCGACCTGATCAGCAAATGGGCGCGGAAATGCCATGTCCGCCTGGTCGGCAGCGACAGGCTGGCGGGCCTTTCCGAAGCCTATATGCGCGAGGGCTTCGTGGACGAGGAGGCCGTGCGCGCCGAAATCGCGCCATGCTTCATCGAGCGCGACGGCATGCGCACCGACATCGTCGTGCTGGCCTGCACGCATTATCCCTTCCTGGTCAATCGCATGCGCAAGACCGCGCCCTGGCCGGTCGACTGGATCGATCCGGCCGAGGCGATCGCACGGCGAGCCCTTTCGCTGCTGCCACCCATCGATGGGGCGTTGCCGCAAGGCGAACCCGATATCGCCGTTTTCACTTCGGGCAAGGCGGATTTCGCCGTCAGCCGGCTGATGCAGGGGTTCGGGCTGACCGTACACTTGGACGGTGGCAAAACCGCCCGCCACTCAAGCAGGCTCGAAGACGATGCTGCGTCGGCCCGGATCGGCCAGGGCCAGCTTTAGCGTCAGAGCATCGCCCTGTCGGAGCCCCGAGGCCTTTACGGTGGCAACGACAGGCATGTCGGCAAGCTGAACGCGCACGCCATGGTCGACGATGTCGGTGACGACTGCCTTGAACGTCTCACCCTCGCGGCCTCTGAGCATCACCGCTTCGGCAAGGTCGATGGCGGCATGGTTGATCTGCGAAGCCCGGCTATCGGCACGTCCCATCGCCTTCGGCAACCTGGCGAAGGCGTCGGTGACAGGCTGGGGCATGGGGTGGCCGTTGGCGATAGCCAGCGCGCAGCGCACGACGTAGCGATCGGCCAGTCGCCTGAGTGGCGCGGTTGAATGGGCATAGGTCGCCGCCATCGCCTCATGCCAGGGGACTATGCCGTCCTGATAGGGTTGATAGGACGCGCCGGGGCTTGCATGGCGGATTTCCAACATCAGCGTCGCTTGTCGCGAATCGGTCGGATCAAGGGTTCGCTGGTAGTCTTGCAAGCTGGTGGAAGTCGGCCAGGACAGTCCGAGAGCCTGTGCCGCGTTACGCAGTCTTTGAACCTTGAAACCATCCGGCCCCGACATCACCCGAAACAACCCGGTTTTGTGCGCCAACATGGCATCGGCAATCGCCATGTTGGCGGCCAGCGAGAGTGCGGCGTTGTCCTGCTCGGATTGCAGCAGCGGCCTGAATGAAAGCCGGTATGTGCCATCGGCAAGCCGTTCCACCTCCTGCTCCGGCGGGTCGACGCGGGAAGCGCCTCGGCGTTCTTCGTTTGCGGCCATGCGCCGCGCCATTTCGGCGAAGCCGGCCGGAACGTCCGAGGCTTTCACGCTGTCATAGGCGAGCTTCGCGCGGCTTTGAATGATTGCCCGCTCGGCGCCGTCCAGCTTCACCGCACCATCCTGCGCAACCCGGACCGTGAAGATGACAGCTGGACGCGGTCCGTCAGGCAACAGGCTGGCCGCACCCTCGGAAATCACCGGCGGGTAGAGCCCGGCCTTGCCGTCCGGCAAGTAGAACGTCTCGCCCCTTGTCCAGGCTTCGCGGTCTATCGGGTCGCCGTCCTCGACGAACCAGGCGACGTCGGCAATGGCATAGTGCAGCAGAAGATCACTGCCGCTCGTCTCGATCGAGAACGCCTGATCGAGATCGGTGGAGGCAGCCGGATCGAGCGTGACGAAGGGCATATCGGTTCGATCGGCGTGCTGGTTGGGTACGCGTTTGGCTGCCGCCTCCGCCGCGGCCATCACCTCGGCCGGAAACCCATCCGGCACGTGGAATTCGGTGCGGATTTTCGCCAGGCCGGTCGAGAGAGCCTGTGAGGGATCGGTCAGGGATTTCATTCAACCGTCCTACACTGGGGCCCCGGACACGGGAAGGCCGTTGGCGCTGGAACTGCCGCGCAGGCGCTGCGTTTCTCCTGACAGCGAAGGAGAACCCGTCATGCCAGCCACCTCGAAAGCCCAGCAGAAAGCCGCCGGCGCCGCACTCTCCGCCAAACGCGGCGAGACCAAGAAAAGCGAACTCAAAGGCGCGTCCAAGGGCATGTATGAATCGATGAATGAAAAGCAGCTCGAGGAATTCGCCGAGACCAAGCGGAAGGGATTGCCGGAGAAAAAATCCTAGCGTCGAACGCATCGAACCAGGGCTATCGCTTACAAACCCTGGAATGAAAATGGGCCAGCGACATTCGCTGGCCCGGGGATTGTGGCTTCGAACAGCCTTACCAGCGGCAGCGCCGTACTCTCTCGACAATCACCCTGCGATGGCCATGCCGCCACACCACTCGCTTCTTCACGATGATGCGGCAGACTTGCTTGTGGCCGTGCCAATGGCGCGCCATGGCCGGCTCCGGGGCCACCGCCATCGATCCTGCAAGCACCGCGGCGCCTGCCAGGGTAAGGAAAAACTTCTTCATGTAGTTTGGCTCCTCTAAGGTCCAGTCCCTTCCTGGTGCCGCTGGCGCTAACCTCCCGCCACATCCGGCATCGCATAACGCCCCGGACGCTATACGGTTGCGTTGCGCGGCGCCACTCGCAAGCTTGACAGCGGTTAAATCTGGGTTTAACCACCCCGCCAACGCCGGGCAGCGATGTCCGGTGTTTCTTTTGTATACGCAAGATTGGTCGGCCTGGTCTTTCCGATCTTGTTTGAACTGACGTGTCCCGTGGGTTTTCCGCCGCGTTGCGTGGGAAAACCCTGTCAGGTCTCGAAAACGGAGGCCAGAGGAGGGCGCGTTTCCTTCACCCGGACCATGAGGTGCCGGGTGTGTTGTTTTTGAAAAGGGAATGCGATGAGCAAGCGCGAATCCGCGAAATACAAGATCGACCGCCGTCTCGGCGAAAACATCTGGGGCCGCCCGAAGTCCCCAGTCAACAAGCGTGAATACGGCCCCGGCCAGCACGGCCAGCGCCGCAAGGGCAAGCTTTCCGACTTTGGCTTGCAGCTGCGCGCCAAGCAGAAGCTGAAGGGTCACTACGGCGACGTTTCGGAAAAGCAGTTCCGCAAGGTCTATGAAGAGGCCGACCGCCGCAAGGGCGACACCTCGGAGAACCTGATCGGCCTGCTCGAGTCGCGTCTGGACGCGGTCGTCTACCGCGCGAAGTTCGTGCCGACCATCTTCGCCGCCCGTCAGTTCGTCAACCACGGCCACGTCAACGTCAACGGCAAGCGCGTCAACATCGGCTCGTACCGCTGCAAGCCGGGCGATGTCGTCGAAGTGCGCGAAAAGTCGAAGCAGCTGGTCATCGTCCTGGAATCGGTCGGCCTCGCCGAGCGCGACGTGCCGGATTATATCGAAGCCGATCACAACAAGATGGTCGCGACCTTCTCGCGCATCCCCGGCCTGGCGGACGTCCCGTTCGCCGTGCAGATGGAGCCGAACCTGGTCGTCGAATTCTATTCGCGCTAAGCGAACGCTTTTTCTGCGATATCGGAAAGGCCGCCCTCGAGCGGCCTTTTTGTTTTCCGGCATCCGCTTTGCCGTTTCGATTTTCCGGCCAATGCGCTAATCCGGGCGGACGTCACATTCCGGGGCCGCCGCGCCATGAACATGCTGCCAGACATCGAAACGCTTGAACCGGCCGCCGAGGGCGGTTCCCACCCGCTGTTCGCCGATGTGCCGTCCTCGGTCGAGTTCAACAAACTGCGCAAGCGGCTGCTGCGGTTGACACGCCAGGCGATCGAGGACTTCGCGATGGTGAAGCCCGGCGAGCGCTGGCTGGTGGCGCTGTCGGGTGGCAAGGACTCCTACGGCCTGCTCGCCCTGCTGCTGGACATGAAATGGCGCGGGCTGCTGCCTGTCGACTTGCTGGCCTGCAATCTCGACCAGGGCCAGCCGAATTTTCCAAAAAATATCCTGCCCGACTATCTCGAAGCCAACGGCATCGCGCACCGCATCGAGTACCAGGACACCTATTCGGTGGTCACCGACAAGTTGCCGCAAGGCAGCACCTATTGCTCGCTCTGCTCTCGACTGCGGCGTGGCCACCTCTACCGGATTGCGCGCGAGGAGGGCTGTTCGGCCCTGGTGCTAGGCCACCACCGCGAGGACATACTCGAAACCTTCTTCATGAACCTGTTCCATGGCGGCCGTCTCGCCGCCATGCCGCCAAAACTGCTCAACGACGAAGGCGACGTCATGGTATTGCGGCCGCTGAGCTACTGCGCCGAGGTCGATCTGGAGAAGTTCGCCGCCGCGATGCGGTTCCCGATCATCCCCTGCGATCTCTGCGGCAGCCAGGAAGGCCTGCAGCGCAACGCCATGAAGGCGATGCTCGATGACCTGGAAAAGCGCATGCCCGGCCGCAAGGACACGATGCTTCGCGCCCTGTCCAACACCAGGCCGTCGCATTTGCTCGACCGAAAGCTGTTCGATTTCGCCGCCCTCAATGAAACCCTCGCGATCAGGCAAGGCATTTCCAATGACATTTGACGATACCGCGATTGACTGGCTGGCCGGGATTCTGGCCGAGGCAGCCCAGGCTGAAATCATGCCGCGCTTTCGCCGATTGAGCGACGGCGACGTCAGGCGGAAGACCTCCGCCGCCGACCTCGTGACGGAGGCCGATGTCAACGCCGAGCGGCTGATCACCGCCAGGCTGCGCGAGCGCTATCCCTCGGCCATGGTGGTGGGCGAGGAGGCTTGCTCCGACAATCCGGCGCTGCTCGATGGCTTGGGCGATGCCGAACTGGCATTCACCGTGGACCCAGTGGACGGCACCTTCAATTTCGCATCCGGCGTGCCGCTGTTCGGCGTCATGCTGGCGGTCGTGGTCAGGGGCGAGACGGTCGCGGGCATCATCCATGATCCGGTGGGCAAGGATTCGCTGATCGCCGCCAAGGGCGCCGGCAGCCATATCAGGCATGCTCATGGCAGCCTGGAGAAAGTCCATGTGGCTGCACCCGTGCCGATCTCGCAAATGACCGGCGCGGTCTCCTGGCAATATCTCGAGGAACCGGAGCGCTCACGCCTGGCGCGCAACCAGACCAAGGCGCTGTCGCAATTCGCCTATCGCTGCGCCGCCCACGAATATCGCTTGCTGGCGAGCGGACATGCGCATTTTGTCGTCTACAACAAGCTGATGCCCTGGGACCATCTGCCAGGCGTGCTGATCCATCAGGAAGCCGGCGGTCATGCCGCGCGCATCGACGGCAGCGCCTATCTGCCGTCGCATGTCGATGGCGGCCTGCTTGTCGCGCCCGACCAGGACAGCTGGCAGGACCTGCGCCGCGAGCTCTGGGCGGAATAGGTTGTACCGGTAGGCCCCGGCCGGCAGCAGATCAGTGCAGGTCGGTGACGTGCCCTGAAACAGGAGCGTTCTGCGGCTGGAACATCTTGCCGCGCTCGGCAATCAGGATCATCAGCAGTGCCGCGACCGAGACACTGCAGAAGCCGGCGGCCAGCGGCGTCACCGTGCCGTTGAAGGCCTGGCCGATCAGCGTGCCGAGAATGCCGCCGAGAAACGTCTGCATGAAACCCAGGATGGATGACGCCGTTCCGGCCAGTTGGCCAAGCGGCTCCATGGCCAAGGCGTTGAAATTGGCGCCAAGGCAGCCGAACGGCAGCATGGCGCTGGCAAAGAAGGTGATGAACAGCCAGAGCGGCATCTTCATTTCCAGGGAAATCACCAGCCAGGCCAGGCTGATCACCAGAAACAGCAGCAGCGCGCCCTGCGACAAGCGGCGCATGCCGATGCGGCCGACAAGGCGCGAGTTCAGATAGTTGGAGAAAGCGAGCACGCCGGCGACACCGGCGAAGATGACGGGAAACATCTCGCCGACATTGAAGATGTTGACGTAGATCTGCTGGGCCGAGGCGATGAACCCGAACATGGCGCCGAAGATGAAAGTGCTGGCGAAGGCATAGCAGAGCGCGATGCGGTTGGTGAGCACGATGCGGAAGCCGCCGACAATGGAGGACACCGTCAGCGGCCGCCGATATTCGGGATGCAACGTCTCTGGCAGGCGCAGCAGCGACCATGCCGACACGACCAGGGCGCCGACGGCCATGGTGACGAAGATCCAGTGCCAGGTCGCGAACAGCATGATGAACTGGCCGATGCCTGGTGCCACGACCGGAATGGCCATGAACACCATGAAGATCAGCGACATGACTTCGGCCATGCGCCGGCCGTCGAATGTATCGCGCACGATCGAGACCGCGATCACGCGCGTGGCGGCCGCGCCGATGCCTTGCACGGCGCGGCATATCAGAAGTGTCTCGAAGCTCGGCGCGATCGCGGCCGCGGCGGCCGCCGCCACGTAGATGATCAGGCCGGCCACGAGTGGCGCGCGCCGTCCGTAGCGGTCCGAGATCGGCCCGAAGAACAGTTGGCCGCCACCGAAACCCAGTATGTAGGCGGTGACCACATATTGCCGGTGGTTTTCATTCTCGACGCCAAGCGTGGCGCCGATCTGTTGCAGCGCCGGCAGCATGATGTCGATGGCCAGCGAATTGAGCGCCATCAGCGCCGCGCAGAGCGCGATGAACTCCCAGCGCGGAATGGGCAACTGGCTTGCCCAGGGCAAGGTGCTTGCCCCTTGCGGCGCTGATTTCTGCTGGTCCACGGCAAGTCCGATCTCTCAAACGAAAACGCGCCGGCGGGCCGGCGCATTGGCTCGTGCTGATCCCGGGATCCGGGACATAAATATCGCCGAGGTGGGTGAGCCTCGGTGCCCAGGCATGTCGACGACATGCCTTAACTTGAAATCAGGCGGCGCCTTTGACGCTCACGCCCTTTTCGACCAGGAACGTCTGCAACTCGCCGGCCTGGAACATCTCGCGGATGATGTCACAGCCGCCGACGAATTCGCCCTTGACGTAGAGCTGCGGGATCGTCGGCCAGTTGGAATAGTCCTTGATGCCCTGGCGCAATTCGGCGGAGTCCAGGACATTCACGCCTTTGTAGTCGGCGCCGATATAGTCGAGAATCTGGACGACCTGGCCGGAAAACCCGCATTGCGGAAAGCCGGGCGTGCCCTTCATGAAGAGGACGACGTCGTTGCCCTTCACTTCATTGTCGATGTAGTCGTTGATACCGCTCATGGAATATCCTTTCACGCCCGTGGGAGCCAGGCTCGAAGCATGTCTTTCAAATAAACCCATAGGGTGCCCGAAACAAGACTTTAGCCATGCCATCACTCGAATGGCGCAAAGAATGGGCTGTTTTGGGCCAAGCGTGTCGGCTGGAAATGCCTCAGTCGGGAACGCTGGTCTGCAGCGCCAGCGCGTGCAGCACGCCGCCCATATTGCCCTTCAGCGCATCATAGACCATCTGGTGCTGCTGGACGCGGCTTTTCCCCCGAAAGCTCTCGGCCACGACTTCGGCCGCGTAGTGGTCGCCATCGCCGGCAAGGTCGCGGATGGTCACTCTCGCGTCGGGGATGCCGTCCTTGATCAGTTTTTCGATGTCGCGGGCGTCCATTGCCATTGCAGAAATTCCTGTTTTCGGGAGGGCGGCGGCGTGGCGGCCCGTGCGATGAGAGTCGGGCGAGCCTAGAGCCTTTCCAATCCTTATTGAAGCGGTTCCGTCCAGTGTCCGGTCGGTTGGTGTTCAGGAGATGGTTTCGCCGGGCTCCTGCGCCGGCTCGTCCTCACGCGTCGAAAAGGTGCGGCCGAGGCTGAAGACCAGCACATAGAGGGGAAGGTTGACCACTATGTCAGCGATCGGCAGATAACTGGTCATCCGCCACGCAGGCGAGAAGAAGGGTTGGCCGTAGCCATCGCAGACCAGCGAAGACCCGTACTCCCACAAAGCTCCCAAGACCGCCGAGACGACGAAAAGCTTGATGCAGGTAACGATGTGCCTTGCCCGCGTCGGATCTGGCAGGAGCCAGCTCCAGAGCACCAGGCAGCCGATAGGAATCGCATAGATCAGGTTCTGCAGGACAAGCATCGGCAGCGTGCCATTTGCCGAAGTCAGGAACTGCTCACGCCTTTCCAACAGCGGACAAACCTCGCTGGAGGTCGTCGACAGCAGGAAGAAGACGAACGGCCCGAGGCACCAGAAGAAGAACAGCGACGGCCAGAAAACGACTGCAAGCAGGGCCCGAGCGGTCAGTGCCTTGTTGTTGGGCATGATCTTTCCGAAAACCGGTTCCACTTTTCGGGATCATGCCCTGGTCAACTGGACTGGTCCATGAAGCGGGGGAACCAGCCTTCATGGGCGGCGGTCAGGTAGCTGACCGGGATAGCCCCGGCATCGCCGAGCTTCAGCGCGTCGCCGCCGGTCGAGCCGATCCACGGCGCGAAGATGCCAAGTTCGCCCTGCTGCTTGCGGATGGCGTCCCATTCGGCGCCATGCGGATCGATCGACAGCGTCAGGAGATAGCGGCCCTGGTCCTCGCCGAACCAGACCGGGATCGGATCGGTGCCGACAAGCCCGGGAACGGTCGCGCCGATGCCTGACGCCATCGCCATTTCGGCCAGAGCCACCGCGATGCCGCCGTCGGAGACATCATGCGCCGCCGTGACGATGCCGGACGCGATCAGCGAGCGCACATGGTCGCCGACGCGCTTCTCGTGATCGAGGTCGACCGGTGGCGGCGGGCCATCGCTGCGGCCGTGGATATCCCTGAGATAGACGGATTGGCCGAGATGCGTGCCCCAGGAAGCCGGAGCGCCGATCAGCAGGATCATCTGGCCTTCGGCCGCGAAACCGATCCGCGCCATCTTCGACCAGTCCGATATTAGGCCGACGCCGCCAATGGTCGGTGTCGGCAGGATGCCCTGGCCGTTGGTCTCGTTGTAGAGGGAGACATTGCCCGACACGATCGGGAAGCCGAGCGCCCGGCAGGCATCGCCGATGCCTTTCACCGCGCCGACCAGCTGGCCCATGATCTCGGGCCGTTCGGGATTGCCGAAATTGAGATTGTCGGTGGCTGCCAGCGGCAGCGCACCGGTCGCGGTCAGGTTGCGCCAGCATTCGGCCACCGCCTGCTTGCCGCCCTCATAGGGGTCGGCCTCGCAATAGCGCGGCGTCACGTCGGAGGAGAAGGCCAACGCTTTGGTCGGATGGCCCTCGACCCGCACCACGCCGGCATCCCCGCCCGGGAGCTGCAGCGAATTGCCCTGGATCAGCGTGTCGTACTGTTCCCACACCCAGCGGCGCGAAGACAGGTCCGGTCCGCCAAGCAGCTTCAACAGCGCATCGGCGAGGTCGGCTCGCGGGATGTCGTTGGCGGCAAGCGATGCCGGCTTCTTGGGTTCGATCCAGGGGCGATCATATTCGGGCGCCTTGTCGCCGAGATCCTTGATCGGCAGATCGGCGACCTGGTCGCCCTGGTGCAGTACCCGGAAGCGCAGATCGTCGGTGGTCTTGCCGACAATGGCGAAGTCGAGACCCCATTTGTGGAAGATCGCCTCGGCTTCCTTCTCCTTTTCGGGGCGCAGCACCATCAGCATGCGCTCCTGGCTTTCCGACAGCATCATCTCATAGGCGCTCATGCGCTCTTCGCGCACCGGCACCTTGTCGAGGTCGAGCTCGATGCCGAGATCGCCCTTGGCGCCCATCTCCACCGCCGAACAGGTGAGGCCGGCCGCGCCCATATCCTGGATGGCGATGACGGCGCCCGAGGCCATCAATTCGAGGCAGGCTTCCAGCAGGCATTTTTCGGTGAAGGGATCGCCGACCTGCACGGTCGGGCGCTTCTCGTCGATCTTGTCGTCGAATTCGGCCGAGGCCATGGTGGCGCCGCCGACGCCGTCGCGGCCGGTCTTGGCGCCGAGATAGACGACCGGCAGGCCGACGCCTTTGGCTTCCGACAGGAAGATCGCATCGGTCTTGGCAAGGCCGGCGGCGAAGGCGTTGACCAGGATGTTGCCATTATAGCGGGCGTCGAAATTGACCTCGCCGCCGACCGTCGGCACGCCGAACGCATTGCCGTAGCCGCCGACGCCGGAAACGACGCCTGAGACGAGGTGCCTTGTCTTGGGGTGGTCCGGCGCGCCGAAGCGCAACGCGTTCATCGCCGCGATCGGCCGCGCGCCCATGGTGAAGACGTCGCGCAAGATGCCGCCGACGCCGGTCGCGGCTCCCTGGTAGGGTTCGATGAAGGAGGGGTGGTTGTGGCTTTCCATCTTGAAGACGACGCAGTCGCCGTCACCGATATCGACAACGCCGGCATTCTCGCCCGGTCCCTGGATGACCTGCGGACCAGTGGTCGGCAGCGTGCGCAGCCACTTCTTCGAGGACTTGTACGAGCAATGCTCGTTCCACATCGCCGAGAAGATGCCGAGTTCGGTGAAGCTCGGTTCGCGACCGACCAGGTCCAGTATGCGCTGATATTCATCGGGCTTCAGCCCATGCGCGGCGATGAGTTCCGATGTGATCGGCACGGAATTGGAAATGGTCATGGGCGGTGATTTATGTCCATGGAACAGGGATTTTGAGTCCCCTCTTATCGCAAGCTTTGCGGCCGATACACCCGTCGGCCGAGGAAAAAGGCAGAAAGCAACAGGGTGATGATCGCGATGGACGACGCCAGCCGCTTCCGCGGGCAACGAAAGGCGCCGGCCAGCTATTGCGACCCCGCACAGCCAAATGGGGAACGCCATGATGTCCCAGCCGTTAGGGTCCTATCACTCAGGAGACAGCACGATGGCTACCAAGCAAGGCAAGAACGACAATCGCCTCTCGGACAAGGAGGCTCTCCATATCGCGGAAACCACCGACGTTTCGCCCCGGCAGGCCAAGGAATTGGCTGAGAAGCACGGCAAGGACAAGGCGCGGAAGGAAGCCAAGAACTTCAAGGCCGAAGGGTGATCCCGAGTCCGGCTCCGACACGTCCCGTAGGGCGGCGTCTCGAAGGCAAGCGGGGCGGGGGCCGCGAAGGGTTCAGGAAAAACTGTCGTAGCCCGCGCGGCCCTCGTCCAGCAACCGCCTGATCACCGCGACGCCACCAGCGATATCCTCGCGCCGCCTCGGTTGCGAGACGCCGAAGCGCACGCCGTGGAAAACCCGCTCCGAACGCCCCGCCTTGAACTCATCCTCATCGTCGATCAGCACGCCGTGCTCAAGGCAGGCATTCTTGAACGTCCCGGACAGCCAGGGATCGGGCAGGGTGAGCCAGACGAACGGCACTTTGTCGTGCGATTTGAAGGAGAAGCCCGCCAGACTTTCGCGCACAATGGACATGCGGGCGCTGATCTCGGCGATGCTGCGCCTGCGGATTTCGCTGGCCTGGCCGGAAAGCACCAGCCGAGAATTCACCTCCGCCAACAGGAAGGGCATGCCGCCCGTCATCATCTTGTGGGCGACCCGGATGCGGTGGCGATAGGCGGGCGGGCAGGAGAGCCAGCCGCCACGCAGACCGGCGGCGACCGATTTCGACAGGCCGCCGGCAATGATGGTGCGTTCGGGCGCGAATTCGGCAAGCAGCGGTGTCGGGTCGTCGGTCAGATGGCCGTAGAGGTCATCCTCGATCAGGATGACGTTGTATTCACGGGCAATACGCGCGATCGCCTCGCGGCGCGCCGGCGACAAGGTCACCAAGGTCGGATTCTGCGCCGTCGGTATCAGGAAGATCATCTTGGGGTGCTTTTGCGCGCAGACACGCTCGAAATCCGCCGGATCAAGGCCTTCATCATCCGACGCCACCAGCGCGGTGCGCCGGCCGATCAGACCGGCGCTGCGGGAAATCTGCGAGTAGGTGAGGTGCTCGAAGGCGACATAGTCGCCGGGCGTCGTCATGGCCGCGATCGCGGCCATCACTGCGGCGTGGGTGCCGAGAGTGGGGACGATTGTCTCTGCCGTCGGCCGGAAGGCGTTGCGTGACAGCCATCGGGCGCCGGCTTCGTACCAGCGATCAGGAAAGTCGCGCGTGTAGCTCGAAATCTCATGCGGATGATCTTGTGCGGCGCGCGACAGCACATCGGCGACAATGGCGCCCTGGCCGATATCGGGGGCGGCCGTGCTGTCGAAACGCAGCTTGTCCTTGGGAACATCGACATAACACGTGCCTTCCACGCTGACGTCGGGAGCTTCCGGCTTTGTAACGCCTTTGTTTTCGCCGAGCACATAGGTCCCGCGTCCCACTTCGCCGCTGACCAGACCACGCTCGCGCAGCAATTGATAGGCGCGCCCGACCGTGCCGACGGTGGCGCCGATGTCGTAGGCGAGGTCGCGCTGCGGCGGCAGCTTTGCCCCGGCGCCGATCACCCCCCGGTCGATATCCGCCTCGATGGCATCCGCGAGGCGCTGATACAGCGGTCCTGAACCGGTGAGATCGGGAATCCAATTTGTCATGGTGACAATTTCTATATTGCACCGTTCCGGGAGTCAATACATACCACAATCGCACTAAAAAGGGTGCAATTGATATTTGGCAGAAAGACAATGGATACAATCGGAACATTCCGTCACTCGGCGACCGAATTGCTCGGCCAGCCGGCTCGCCCGTCCGGACAGCGCGGCTTCGCCGGCCGGCTTGTGCAAGTGGTCAGGTCGCTGGCGAAATGGATCGACCATCTGCTCGAGCGCCGGCGCGGCCGGCTGGCATTGCTGGAGATGACCGACGATCAGCTCAAGGACATCGGCATTTCGCGCTGCGACGCCCACCGCGAGGGCATCAAGCCGCTCTGGGAATAGCACCGGTCTATCGGACGCTTTTGCTCCTGAGGCGGCCGATACCGTGATCGACGAAAACGGCGACGACGCAGATCACCAGGAACAGCGCGGTGATGGCGAGCGCCGAGACAGTGACGCTGCCGACGCCGTTCTTGGCGATATCGAGGAAGGGGTAGGGCACCTCGCCCGCCAGCGGCGCCCGTGCCAGCGCATAGGCGAGATAGGCGATGGGATAGACAACCCACCAGGAGATGTCGCTCCATCGCGTTTTGCCGTCCGCCCCCGATATCAGCCACCACAGCACGAACAGCACCGGCGTCACGTAGTGCAGCAGGACGTCGCAGAGCAGGAACAGGCCCTGCGGCTGCCAGAGCCGCGCCAGCACGGTGGCATAGACGATGAAGACCAGAGTGATCGAAACCGCGACTCCCGCGCGCATCCGTGGTCCGGCAAAGGCCGGCAACCAGGCATAGAAGCTGGATGACAGCAGCGAAGTGTAGACCAGCACGGCCGCGATGTTGGTCAGGATGGTGAAGAAGCTGAAGTAGAAGACGATCGAGCCGAGCAGGCCGCGGCCCGCTTCCATCGACGCCGGAATGGTGATCGAGAACTGCAGGACAAGCGCGATCAGGCCGCCAACCAATCCCGCGATCCGCAGGAGCCGGCCCATGGCTGGCTCAGGCCGTGGCCGCGCAGGCCGGATTACCCGCCTGCCAGCGCGCGATATCAGAGCTGATGCGCGCGCCGAGCGGGTCGTTCATCAGCGGTCCGAAGACGTCGACGCGGCTTGAATTGCCCTGCGCCTGCACGACCAGCAACGGCTTGCCGCCATAATGCTTGGCCGGCACCAAGAGGAAACGCGGCGTGCCGCTGAACGAATTCAGCTCATTGGCCATCTGATATTGCTTGAAGGCCGGATCCTTGCTGGCGATCCAGCATTTGTGGGCTGCGATCGCCACCTGTTCCATGGCCAGCAGCGCCGCACTTTTGCCCGACGGCACGGGCGTGCTCTTGGGGCTCGACTGGCACGATGCCAAGGCCAGGCCCGACATGGCGATCAGGGCGATCGTCCTGTTCTTGATCAAGCGGCACCCATTTCGAGTTCGGACAGAAAGATCTTCAGGCCGTCGTTCATCTCGCCCCATACCCGCGACAAGGCAGGATGCTGCGAGGCGATCTGCTGATAGGCATCGAATTTGGGATAGGCCTCGATGAGGTCGTGGCGACCCGTCATGGCGCGGAAATTGTTGAAGATGAACCGCGTCGGCGTCAGCCAGGCATCGGCGAAGCTGATGTCGCTGCCGAGTGCGAAGGGGCCTTGCGCCATGCGTGCCTCGATGGCCGCCAGCCCATGGTGGAGACGGGTGAATTGGGCGTCGATCTCGGCAGTGTTGCGCTTCGGCACGAAATGCAGCTCGAAAAGCTTCATCGTCGGTGTCAGCACATCGAGATCGACGATGCGGGCAAACATGCGCACCAGCGCGCGGTCCTTGGAGTCGGGCGGCAGCAGCGCGGGTTCGGGAAACCGCTCCTCGAGATATTCGGCGATGACCACCGATTCGACGATCGTCTCGCCCGAGCCGGTGATCAGAACCGGAATCCGGTTCAGCGGCGAGATGGCGCGAAACTCCTCGGGGATCGGAAAACCCGGCGGCGGCGCGATGATCTTGAGCGGCACGTCCTTGACATAGGCCAGTGCCCGCACGATCGACGAGTAGGGCGACAGCGGCCGCGAATAGAGTTTCATGACCGTGTCTCCCTCACGTTATGATTTTGAATTGCCGCAATTCTTAAGGTTGCGGTTGCAAACTTCAAGCGGCAATGCCCAGGGCACCTTCGAACAACGCCCTGCCGTCGCTGCCGCCATGGGCTGCTTCGATCAGGTTCTCGGGATGCGGCATCAGGCCGAGCACATTGCCCTGTTCGTTGATGATGCCGGCAATGTCGTTGATCGAGCCGTTCGGGTTGGTGCCTTCGGCATAGCGGAACACCACCTGGCCTTCGCCTTCGAGGCGGGCAAGCGTGTCGGGGTCGGCGAAATAATTACCGTCATGATGCGCCACCGGCGAGCGGATGATCTGGCCAGGCTGGTAGCGGCGGGTGAACATGGTGTTGGCGTTGGCGATCTCGAGCTTGACCTGCCGGCAGACGAATTTCAGCGAGGTGTTGCGCATCAGGGCGCCCGGCAGCAGTCCCGCCTCGACCAGGATCTGGAAGCCGTTGCAGACGCCGATCACCATCACGCCCTTGGCCGCCTTTTCGGCGACCGCCCGCATCACCGGCATGCGCGCGGCGATCGCGCCGCAGCGCAGATAGTCGCCAAAGGAAAAGCCGCCTGGAATGGCGATCAGGTCAACATCGGGGATCTCGGTATCAGTCTGCCAGACGGTTGCCGGCGCCTGTCCGGAAATCTTGGTCAGCGCCGCGATCATGTCGCGGTCGCGATTAAGGCCGGGGAGAAGGACGACGGCTGTTTTCATTTTGGTTCGTAAGGCCTTTGTGCTTCGGCAAGCTCGCGCAGGTCGAGACGGCGTTCGATATGTTCCAGCCGATCATCCTGGCGAGCGAGCACGCCATAGATGTTCTTCACGTCACTCTCGGTGGCTATCAGATGACCGTGGATGGAGCCAAGCTCGGATTTTACCTCTCCGAGCGTCAAATCCATCCTGTCCAACCCAGATTGAATGGATCTGAGGACTTCAAATATCAAGCTTCCATCTATCTCGGCCACCAGCCCCTCTGACACAACCTCAGGTAAGCGTCACACTATAATTCTCGATCACCGTGTTTGCCAGCAGCTTGTCGCACATGGCCTTGAGATCGGCCTCGGCCTTGGCCTTGTCGCTTTCAGCCAGTTCGACGTCGAACACCTTGCCCTGCCGCACCTGCCCGACGCCATCGAAGCCCAGTCCCGACAGCGCGTGTTCGATTGCCTTGCCTTGCGGGTCGAGCACGCCATTCTTGAGGGTGACGGTAATGCGGGCCTTGATCACGCTGGACATGCTCCTGTTCCGGATATTGGGGCGCAAGCCGCTATCAGTGCGGCTTGCCTTTGAGGCCGTCGGTCGAGGCGACAAGCACCGGGCCGGTGGGGCGCGGCGGCTCGTTCTCGTTCATGATGCCGAGGCGGCGGGCGACTTCCTGGTACGCCTCGACGAGGCCGCCCATGTCACGGCGGAAACGGTCCTTGTCGAGCTTGTCCTGCGTCGCCACGTCCCACAGGCGGCAGGAGTCCGGCGAAATCTCGTCGGCCACGACGATGCGCATCATGTCGCCCTCGAACAGGCGGCCGCACTCGATCTTGAAGTCGACGAGCTGGATGCCCACGCCCATGAACAGGCCGGAGAGGAAATCGTTGACGCGGATGGCTAGCGCCATGACGTCGTCGATCTCCTGCGGGCTTGCCCAGCCGAACGCCGTGATGTGCTCTTCCGACACCATCGGATCGTCGAGCGCGTCGGCCTTGTAGTAGAATTCGATGATCGAGCGCGGCAGGACGGTGCCTTCCTCGATGCCAAGGCGCTTGGACAGCGAACCGGCGGCGACATTGCGCACCACCACTTCCAGCGGAATGATCTCGACTTCCTTGATCAGCTGCTCGCGCATGTTGAGCCGGCGGATGAAGTGGGTCGGAATGCCCATGCGGTTCAAATGATTGAATATGTACTCGGAAATGCGGTTGTTGAGCACGCCCTTGCCGTCGATGACCTCGTGTTTCTTCTTGTTGAACGCGGTTGCGTCGTCCTTGAAGAACTGGATCAGCGTGCCCGGTTCGGGGCCCTCATAGAGGATCTTGGCCTTGCCTTCATAAATGCGGCGGCGATTTTTCATTTGAATTTTTCTCTGGATTTGCGGGCAGGCGGTAAGCGACCACTTCCTGTCCGTCCGCCTGAATTAGTGCGGCGACGGTGACGTTCAATGCCGGGTCTATCCCAATCACATCGTTTGCTCAATCGGCAAATCCTTCCAATCAACCGCTTTCGGGACTGAAATGCCGCAGCGCAGCATATGACGAAGCATATTGACCGGCCCGCGACCTTTTGGTTTGTGCTTCGGCAACACACATATTCACCTGCCAACGAATCGGATTTGACCCGGAGGGACGCCATGAGCAGCATGAAAGACCGCGAAGAGGGCTTCGAGCGCAAATTCGCATTCGACGAGGAGCTTCGGTTCAAGGCCTCGGCGCGGCGCAACAAGGCGCTTGGCCTGTGGGCAGCCGAAAAGCTCGGAAAGTCCGGCGCCGATGCCGACGCCTACGCCAAGGAAGTCGTTGTTTCCGACATCGAGGAAGCCGGCGACCATGACGTGTTCCGCAAGATCCGCAAGGATTTCGATGCCGCCGGCGTCGAACAGTCCGATCACCAGATTCGCCGCACCATGGACGAGCTGATGGCGCAGGCGATCGAGCAGATCAAGAACACCTGATCCGGCCTCCTCCTGGACCAATCGACCGCCCGGCCAAGCCGGGCGGTTTTTCTTTGCCTTTGCGGCGGTTTCCGGCTGAAACTGCCGACGTCAACAAGGAAAGAGATTAGATGTCCCTGAAGTCCCGTCTTGCCGCGGACGAAACGCTGGTCACCGCCTGGTCGGGCGTGCCGGACGCGCTGACCGTCGAGATCCTCGCCAAACAGGGCTTCGACGCGGTCACGCTCGATATGCAGCACGGCGGCCATCATGAGGACAGCGTGCTGCGCGGTCTCGTGCCCGTGCTCGCCGCAAACAAGCCGGCGCTGGTGCGCATTCCCGTCGGCCGTTTCGACATGGCCAGCCGGGCTCTCGATTTCGGCGCCGAAGCGGTCATCGCGCCGATGGTCAACTCGGTGGCCGATGCAAAGCTGTTCGCCGCCGCCATGAAATATCCGCCGCTCGGCGAGCGCTCGTGGGGCCCGACCTATGCCTTCCCCCGGCATGGCAAGGGCGACCATGCCGAATGGCTGCGCGACACCAATCAACGCACCATGGCTTTTGCGATGGTCGAGACACGCGCCGCGCTCGATGCGCTCGACGGCATCCTCGACACGCCTGGCATCGACGGCATCTTCCTCGGGCCATCCGATTTCTCGATCGCCTGGTCGAACGGCGCGACAGTCAATTCGACGCTCGAAAGCATGATGGAGACAGTGGCCTCGGTTGCCGAGCGCACCCGTAAAGCCGGCAAGCATGCGGCCATCTATGTCGTCGAACCGGCTATATCAGGCCGTGTCGTGTCGATGGGCTACCGCCTGCTCGCCACGGGCTCCGAGCATGCGCTGATTTCACTGGGGGCAAAGACCTTGCTCAAGGGCATCAAGGATTCCATCGACGCTGACGCGGCGCGACCACCTCCCTAAGCCTTCAGGTCGGTCAGGAACTTGGCGAAGGTCATGGACCCCTCGGGCCACGGCCCGAAGCCTGAATCCTCGCTGAGATGGCCGGTCTCGCCAGCATCGATGAACAGCGAACCCCAGGCTCCGGCAATGTCTTCGGCGACGTCGAAAGGGCAGAACGGGTCGTTGCGGCTGGCGATCACGATCGATGGAAACGGCAGCGGCTCGCGCGGATAGGGGCCGAAGGTCATCAGATGCTTCGGCTTGATCTTGGGATTGGCGACGTCGGGCGGCGCCACGAAGAAGGCGCCGGCGACCGGCTTCCGGAACCGCGGAATGGCCTGTACGGCCGCGGCCACTCCCAGTGAGTGAGCAACGATGACCACTGGCTTCTCGGCCTCGTTGACCGCCTTGGCGACGCTCGCCGTCCAGTCCTCGCGCACGGGCTTCGACCATTCGGCCTGCTCGACGCGCCGCGCCGTCGACAGTTTCGATTGCCAGCGCGTCTGCCAATGCTCAGGCCCGGAATTGGTGTAGCCGGGAACGATCAGGATATCTGCGTCTTTGACTTTCATGGCGCTGAGATAGCGAGCGCGATTGCCTCATGCAACCGTTGATGGACGAGCTCCGTTCGTAACGGTGAACACCATGTTCGCTTTTCGCCGTCTTGTGTGAACGATGAAGATCGACGATCTCTGTCGGGAAAGAAACAGCCGTGGAGGACCGGTATTTTGGCGCTGACACGACGTACGATAATCGGCGCCACGGGACTCCTGGCTTTGGGAGCTTCGCGAAACGTCGCCGCAACGGAGACAATGATGAGCGAACTGCCATTTGCCGCCACCACGCCGGTGAGCGTTGCCAGGGTCGGGCTGAAGGCGCGTGATGCCGAGAGCCTCGCGGCCTATTACCGCCGGGTTGTCGGCCTGCAGGAACTGAGCCGCGCCGATGGCGCGATCACGCTCGGCGCCGCCAACCGTCCGCTGCTGGTTCTCGAACCGGATACTTCGGCCAAGCCGGACGATCCGCGCGGCGCCGGCCTCTTCCACACGGCCTTCCTGCTGCCCAGCCGTGCCGATCTCGGCCGCTGGATCAACCATGCCATTTCAGACAAGATCGCCATCGAGGGGGCTTCCGACCATCTGGTCAGCGAAGCGCTGTACCTGACCGATCCCGAGGGTAACGGCATCGAGATCTATGCCGACCGCCGCCCGCAGGACTGGAAATGGAACGGCGACAAGATCGCCATGGCGACCGAGCGGATGAACATTCCCTCCGTCGTCGCCGAAGTGCCGGCCGGCGATGCGGGGTGGCAGGGTGCGCCGGAAAACAGCATTGTCGGCCATGTCCACCTGCGCGTCGGCAGGCCGGAAGAGGCGGAGGCCTGGTGGAACCAGGAATTCGGCTTCGATACCGTGGCCAAATATGGCGGCCAGGCGGTGTTCCTGTCGTCAGGCCATTACCACCACCACATCGGCGCAAATGCCTGGCAGAGCGCCGGCGCCGGCCGTCGCGATCCGAGCCGGTCCGGTCTCGCCTGGGTCGAGATGCGTTCGGACAATGTGGCCAGCGAAATCATCCGCGAGGACCCCTGGGGCACGGTGATCAGGACCGTGCCTGGCAAGGCGTGATTGTACGTCACCACAGCTTCTTTCTCCCCGTCACTATACCGGGAGAAATGCCCGGCAGGGCAACGAGGGGCGGCGCCGAGGGTGCAAGGTTATCGTGTCTGACACAATGCCATGGGTAACTTTAGCCGCCGACGTTGGTGCCGCCCCTCATCCGCCTGCCGGCACCTCTCCCCGTATAGTGACGGGGAGAAGAGGGCTAAATTTCTCCGAACACCCGCTTGAAGATCGTGTCGACGTGCTTGGTGTGATAGCCAAGGTCGAATTTCTCGCGGATCTCGGCTTCGGGTAGCGCTGCGGTCACTTCCTTGTCGGCCAGAAGTTCCTCAAGAAAATCAGCGCCTTGTTCCCATACTTTCATGGCGTTGCGCTGCACCAGCCGGTAGGAGTCCTCGCGCGACAGGCCGGCCTGCGTCAGGGCCAGCATCACGCGCTGCGAATGCACCAGGCCGCGGAACTTGTTCATGTTGTTCAGCATGTTCTCGGGATAGACGACCAGCTTGTCGACGACGCTGGTCAGGCGTGACAGCGCGAAATCGAGCGTCACGGTGGCGTCCGGCCCGATCATGCGCTCGACCGAGGAGTGCGAGATGTCGCGCTCGTGCCAGAGCGCCACATTCTCCATCGCCGGCAGCGCCATGGAGCGCACCATGCGGGCAAGGCCGGTGAGGTTCTCGGTCAACACCGGGTTGCGCTTGTGCGGCATCGCCGACGAGCCCTTTTGGCCTGGCGAGAAAAACTCTTCAGCTTCCAGCACTTCGGTGCGCTGCAGATGCCGGACCTCGATCGCCAGCCGCTCGATCGACGAGGCGATGACGCCGAGCGTGGCGAAGAACATGGCGTGGCGGTCGCGCGGAATGACCTGCGTCGATACGGGTTCAGGCTTCAGACCAAGCTTCGCCGCCACATGCTCCTCGACATAGGGTTCGATGTTGGCGAAGGTGCCGACCGCCCCTGAAATCGCACATGTGGCAATGTCTTCGCGTGCGTGCACCAGCCGCTCGCGGCAGCGCGAGAATTCGGCATAGGCCTGCGCCAGCTTGATGCCGAAGGTGGTCGGCTCTGCATGGATGCCGTGGCTGCGGCCGATGGTGACGGTATCCTTGTGTTCGAAGGCGCGGCGCTTGAGCGCGGCAAGCAAGGTATCGATGTCGGCGAGCAGGATGTCGCTGGCGCGGGTAAGTTGCACCGCAAAGCAGGTGTCGAGCACGTCAGACGACGTCATGCCCTGGTGGATGAAGCGCGCATCCGGCCCGACGAATTCGGCAAGATGGGTCAGGAAGGCGATGACGTCATGCTTGGTGACACGCTCGATCGCATCGATCTTCTCGACGTCGAATTCCGCCGCGCTTCCCTTTTCCCAGATGGTTTTGGCCGCTTCCTTGGGGATGACCCCCAGTTCGGCCAGCGCGTCACAGGCGTGGGCCTCGATTTCGAACCAGATCCGAAACCGGGTTTCGGGCGACCAGATGGCGACCATTTCCGGCCGGGAATAACGAGGGATCATCGGTCAGTCCTGATGTGTCGGAGGGATTTGTCCGCGTCCTAACAGAGGCGGACCGAATGCTCAACGCTGATGCCGCGCAAACCAGAGGCCGGCAGCGAACAAGGCGACAAAACCAAGCGGAAAATAGAGCCGGATGCCCAGTACCACGAACTGGTAGGACGCCACCGCCATCGTGAAGGCGAGCTGAAAAGCCCAGGTGAGGGTGAATGTGGGCGCATGCCATTCGGCATAATAGGACCGGTATTGCAGGGCATACAGCCCGGCGGTCAGGCCGATCGTTGCGCCAGCAAGGCACACCAACGCCGCGGCGAAGGCGACCTCGGCGCCTCTTCCGAGCGAGACCAGCCGCGCCGCGAACAGGCCAGCCGGAAAGGCCAGGGTGCCGCCGGCCGCGAACAGCAGCGACACGGTGCGGATCTTGCCCGGCGTCACCCAATTGTCCAGCAGCAGGTTGACGAGTGCGCTGGAGGCCATCGTGGCAGCCCACAGCATGGCGCCGAGAAGTGCCGTGCGCGGTGTCGGCATCGCGTCGCGAAGGCGGCCCAGGGCGCGATTGCGCCTTACGGGTTGGACAAGCTCTGTCACAGCCGGCCGGTCACGGCGATCCAGCGAAAGTCCGGCCCCTCGAAGCCATATTGGCGCACCGCGATCAGAACCGCGTAGGCGCTGAGGCTGTCCCTCGAGAAGGTCTGTACCGCGCCGATGCGGTAGCCGGTCGGGCAGCCCCGGCTCTTGGGGATCGCTTTGTCCTCATGCAGCAATTTGGTGGTGCCGCCATCCTGCGCCTCGATACGCAGCAGCCGGAAGCCGTTGATCTCGCCCTGGCTGTCGCAGCCTTGCGTGTTGTTCATGCCGATCTCGTCGAGCCGGAACTCGAGCGGCTGATCAACCGGGGGGAAGATCGGGCGAGGGTTGACCGCGATGCGATGCGGATCGGCCGAAAGCTCGGTCACCGGGTTGAAACCGGCGGTGATGCCCCGGTTGGCGCTGAGCTCGGCCTGGCTGACAACAGCCTCGCCCTTCTGGCGGGCCTGGAGGCGGGCGGCGTCCAGCGTTGCGTTCTCATCGTCGAGCCGGACCCTGATCGGCGTGCCCTTGAGAAAGCTGTCATTGCCCGTGTCGACGTAATAGCGGTTGGCGTAGGGAAAGCCCGACCCGTCCTGAACGCCGTATTCCTCGAAGGCAAACACCCCGCCGTCCTTGGTGAAGCCAAGGATTTCGAGCTCGGCGACATCGCCTGCCTGCGCGCCGACCGACGCCGCGAACTGCACGGCCAGTGAAACGGCAAACAGGAAAAGCATTCGCATCGGGTTTCACTCCGGCAGCCCTGATCGGTTCAATCCCTAGCACGATGAAATCAAAACGTCGTGCGGGCCAAAGCCGATGCATCCAATCGGCTCGTCATTTGTTATTGTCGGCACTCCCAGTGGAAAACCACCCCAATGGAGAATCTGACATGACCGACACCAGCAAGATTCGTGAGCATATGGAAGTCGTTGGCGCCGACGGCGTGCATATCGGCACCGTCGACAAGGTCGATGGCCAGCGCATCAAGCTGACCAAGGCCGACAGCGGCGAGGGCTCTCACAAGGGCCACCACCACTATATTTCCCTGGCCCTGGTTGCCGAGGTCGATGGCAAGAAGGTGTGGTTGTCCGCGAATTCGGACGTCGCGGTGACGTTCGAGGAAGAAAAATCCGATCCTGTCTGAGAAGGGCTCCGGCTAGCGGCGCGACGACCAGACCGGGAACAGATCATTATCGGCTGGCGTCGCGGCGAACACGCCACGGCTGATGGCGCGCGCCATTGTGGCCCCGGCGGCGGCGTAGAGATCGACCGCAGCGTCGGCCGTGAGTTCAATTCCGCTCTTTCCGGTCGCCAGCGCGAACACAAGGTCGCCGTCGGCCGGCGTGTGCGTCGGCCAGATGGCGCGAACGAAGCCGTCATGCGCCGAAATCGCCAGTCGTTTTGCCGCGGCCTTGGTGAGGACCGCATCCGTGGCAATGATAGCGATGGTCGTGTTGCCGCCGGTTTCCACCTGTTGTCCGATTTGCTTGTCGCGGTATTTCAGCAAGATGCACTTCGCGTCGTCCGGCATGGGCGAGGGATAGCCGAGCCCGCCGAATTCATCGCCGATTTCGAAGGGCGCTGCCCAGAAATGGCGACTGCGGCCGACGGTCACCGAACCGGTGGGGTTGACGGCGGCCAGTGCGCCGATGGTGACGCCACTGTCCAGCAGCGTCGAGGCGGACCCCAGGCCTCCCTTCAGGCCCGAAGTTAGTGCACCGGTACCGGCGCCGGCAGTGCCGAGCTGGAAATCGACGGCGGCGGCCTCGACCGATTCGTAGCCGAGATCGCGATAGGGCGGATAGCGGCCCCAGCCCTTGTCGCCGCCATTGCGCAGGTCGAACAGGATCGCCGCCGGCACGATCGGTACGCGAAAGCCGCCCACCTCCAAGCCGATGCCGCGCTCGCGCAGCGCGGCTTGCACGCCGGATGCGGCATCGAGGCCGAAAGCCGAACCGCCCGACAGCACCAAGGCATGGACCGCCTCGACCGAATTGTGCGGTTCCAGCAGATCCGTCTCGCGGGTCCCGGGTGCGCCGCCCAGGATCTGTACACCCGCCACCGCCGGCTCGTCGCAAAGCACGGTCGTCACGCCGGACTTCAGCCTGGCATCGGAAGCATTGCCGACGCGCAAGCCGGCAACGTCCGATATCAGATTGCGCGGGCCGGTTCGGAACATCAATTGCTTTCCAGGGGCACGAAGCTTGTGCCGTTGAAGCGGAAAACGCGGTAGGGGCTCTGGCTGAGGTCGCCCTTGGCGTCGAAGCGGACCGGCCCGATCGCCGTCCTGAAATCATGCCCGGTGAGCGCGTCGGTCAGCGGTTTGCCGGAGCCTGCAGCGTCCACCGCCGCCGCCTTGGCGATCTCGACCGCCGCATAGGCCGGCAAAGTATAGCCGTCCGGCACGATCTTTTGCGCGGAGAAGCTTTCCAGCACTTTTGGGTCCGCGACATCGGCCCATTCCGGCGGCGCGATCATCAGCGTGCCCGTTGCATAAGGCACATCGCCGGGCGGCGTGCGCAGGTTTTCGCCGCCGGCAAGGACGATGCCGGCCTGGAGCTGGGCGGCATCGCGCCCCATGATGGCGATGTCGTCGCCGTCGCCGCCGGCAAAGACATGCGTGGCACCGGCCTTTTTCAGCCGGCCGACGAGGCCGATCTGGTTGTCGAGCTGCGGCCGGAACGTGTCGACGAAAACAGGTTTGAGTGCTGCCTGCTCCGCTGCGGCGCGAAATGTCTCCGCCATTTCTCGGCCATAGATTGTGCCGTCGTCGATGATGGCGAACAGCTCATTCTGCCACAGCCTGGTGAGAGAGGAGGCGACGGCGTTACGCTCGTCATCGCCGCGCGGCCCCAGGCGAAAGACCGGCCAGCCGGTCTTGGCGCGGCGGTCGGTCAGGCTTTCGGTTCGCACGCCGACGGTGATGACCGGGATGTTGGCGTCCTTCAGGACAGGCATGGCGGCTTCGATCGCTTCCGTGCAGAGGAAGCCGATCACGACATCGACCTTGGCTGCGGCGAACCCCCTGGCCGCCGCGGCGCCGCCGTCGCCTGTGCAGGCGTCATCCACAGTCTTGAGTTCGACGCCGGTTGCTTCCGCTGCCAGCCCGGCGCCGGCTTCGATCTGCTTGCCAAGGATGGCCGATGGTCCCGACAGGGGCGCGGCGACGCCGATCGTGAGCGTCTGGGCGCCGGCGGCGCCACTCAGCAACAGCCAGGCCACTGCCGCGGATATCGTTGCCCCCGATCGCATCCTGCCGAACCGTCCCTCCAAGCCCGCTGCAATCGCGCGAGCGCCAATTCCCGCCAAGACCTAAAGGCTGCCCGGCCTTGGTGCAACACGCGAATTCCGGATATGGGCCAAGCACTTCGCTTGTGGCCTGTCATGTCTGGCCATATATGTCAGGCGAACAATGGCCATGGAAAACTTCCAGTGCTGAAGAAGAACGATATCGGACCGCAGGCCTATCGCGACGCGATGGCCCATTTTGCCGGTCACGTCCATGTGGTTACCACCGATGGCCCCGCCGGCAAACGTGGCACGACGGTAATCGCGGCCTGTTCGGTATCGGACACGCCGCCGACCATTCTGGTCTGCCTCAATCGTGAAAATGCCAAGAATGAGCTGTTCGTGAAGAACGGCAGATTTGCGCTGAACACGCTGGCTTCGCACCAGGAGCCGCTGTCGATTGGATTCTCCGGCATGACCGGCCTGCCGGTCGAAGAGCGCTTCGCGCTCGGCGAATGGGACGTGATTTCCACCGGCGCGCCGACGCTGAAGGGCGCGCTCGCCGTGTTCGACTGCGAACTGATCGACACCAAGGACCTGGCCACCCATCGTGTGCTTTTTGGCAAGGTGACAGGCTTGCGCATGGGCGATAATTTGCGGCCGCTGATCTATCACGCGCGCGGCTACCACGTCCTGGAAAGTGGGGCAGCCGCACCCACGGAGAAGGAATGAGCGACTTGAAACCGCGCGCCGTGCCGCGGACGATCGACGAGACCCTCGATCTCCTGACCGGCGCGGACTATGTCGCGGACCGGTCTCTGGCAACGGTGCTTTTCCTCTCGCTGCGCATGCAACGGCCGCTTTTCCTCGAGGGTGAGGCCGGCGTCGGCAAGACCGAGATCGCCAAGGTGTTGGCGCATGCGCTTGGCCGCCGGCTGATCCGCCTGCAGTGCTATGAAGGGCTCGATGTCTCTTCGGCCGTCTATGAGTGGAATTACGCCGCGCAGATGATCGAAATCCGCATGGAGGAGGCCGCCGGCAAGGTCGACCGGTCCGCCATGGAGCGCAATGTGTTCTCCGAAAAGTACTTGATCCGCCGGCCGGTGCTCGATGCGCTGACCGGCAAGGCGGGTGCGGCCCCGGTTTTCCTGATCGACGAGCTCGACCGCACCGACGAAGCCTTCGAGGCCTTCCTGCTCGAAATCCTCTCCGACTTCCAGGTGACGGTGCCTGAACTCGGCACCATCAAGGCGGAAGAGCCGCCGATCGTCATCATCACCACCAACCGCACGCGCGAGATCCACGACGCGCTGAAGCGGCGCTGCCTCTATCACTGGGTCGACTATCCCAATGCGCAACGCGAGCTGGAGATCGTGCGCCGCAAGGTGCCTCGGGCCAACCAGCGGCTTTCGGCCGAGGTGGTCTCCTTCATCCAGAAGCTGCGCCAGATCGAGCTGTTCAAGGTACCGGGCGTCGCCGAGACCATCGACTGGGCCGGCGCGCTGACCGAGCTCGACAAGGTGGCGCTCGATCCGGAGACCGTGTCCGACACGATCGGCGTATTGCTGAAATACCAGGACGACATTGCTCGCATCGGCACGGGCGAGGGCCGGCGCATCCTCGATGAGGTCAAGGCCGAGCTCGCGGCGGCGGAGTAGCGGGATGCCGGCGCCGCGTCCCGACCCCAGAGAGGCGACGGCGGATGGCCGGATCGCCGACAAAATCGTCTATTTCGCCCGCACCTTGCGCAAGGCCGGTATGCGGGTCGGGCCGGCGTCGGTCAAGGATGCGATCGAGGCGGTGCTCGTCGCCGGCATCGGCTCGCGCGACGATTTCTACTGGACCCTGCACGCCGTGCTGGTTTCGCGGCAGGAGGATCATGCCGTCTTCGACGAAGCTTTCAGGCTGTTCTGGAAATCGCGCGAACTGATCGAGAAACTGCTGGCGATGTTCTCGCCGGTGGCGCCCGACACCAGGGAAAAACAGAAGCCGCGCGCGGCTGAGAACCGCGTCAGCCAGGCGATGTTCGAAGGTCATCAGAAAAACCGGCCGACACAGGAAATCCCGGAGATCGAGGTCGACGCCCGCTTCACTTTCTCCGGCAACGAACTGTTGCGGGGCAAGGATTTCGCGCAGATGAACGCAGCCGAAATGGCCGATGCCAGGAAGGCGATCGCGGCGTTGCGGCTGCCTGTGGACATGGTGCGGACCCGGCGCTTCAAGGCCGATGCGCATGGCCGCCGCATCGATCCGCGCGCCATGATGCGCGCAGCGGCACGTACCGGCGGCGAATTAATCCTGCCGAAATTCCGCTCGGTCCGCGAAGTCCACCCGCCATTGGTGGTGCTGGCCGACATTTCCGGTTCGATGAGCCAGTACACGCGCATCTTCCTGCATTTCCTGCATGCGCTGACGGAAAAGCGCCGGCGCGTGCATACCTTTGTCTTCGGCACGCGGCTGACCAACCTGACCCGGCAGATGCGCCACCGTGATCCCGATGCAGCGCTTGCCGATTGCTCGGCGGCGGTCAAGGATTGGTCGGGCGGCACGCGCATCGGCGATGCGTTGGCCGAGTTCAACCTTGTCTGGTCGCGGCGCGTGCTGGGGCAGGGCGCGGTGGCGCTTCTGATCACCGACGGGCTTGAGCGCGACGATGTTGTGGGCTTGTCGGAGGAGATGGAGCGGCTGCACAAATCCTGCCGACGGCTGATCTGGCTGAACCCATTGCTGCGTTTCGACGGTTTTCAGGCGCGCGCCCGGGGCGTCAAGGCGATGCTGCCGCATGTCGACGAATTCCGTTCGGTGCACAATCTCGACGCGCTCGCCGATCTCTGCGCCTCGCTGGACAAGAAATCGGCGCTTTCGGTCGATCCGCGCCGGTGGATGATGCTGGCGCGAGGCGCGCCGCATAGCCATATGTTTTCCCGGCGCCTTGGATAAACAAACCCTGAGAGAAGCAACAATGAGCGACAGTCTTTATCTCGATGAGGCCCGCGATCCTCTGATCATCGCGGAAGCCTGGATGAAGGAGGGCAAGGATGTCGCTATCGCGACCGTGGTCGAGACCTGGGGTTCGGCGCCGCGCCCGGTTGGCAGCCATCTCGTGATCGATGCCGATGGCAATTTCCACGGTTCGGTTTCAGGTGGCTGCGTCGAGGGCGCTGTCGTGACCGAGGCGGTCGACGTCATCGGCTCCGGCGAGGCGAGGATGCTGGAGTTCGGTGTAGCCGACGAGACCGCCTGGCAGGTCGGCCTGTCCTGTGGCGGCCGCATCAAGGTGTATGTGGAAAGATTAGGCTGATTTCCCAATGGATCCCTATGCGCTGAAAACCCTCAACGCCGAACGACGCGCCCGCCGCGCGGCGATCCTCGTCACCGATCTCGGTGATGGTCGCGATCGCATCGTGCGCGAGGGTGATCAGGTCGCCGGCGATCTTGGAGCGGCGATCGCCAAGGCGTTTCGCTCCGGCAATTCCGGTTCCGTCGAGGCGGAAGGGCGGACTTTCTTTCTCAACGCGCATCTGCCGCGGCCACGCCTGGTGGTGATCGGCGCCGTCCACATCAGCCAGGCTCTGGCGCCGATGGCCCGGATATCAGGCTATCCCCTGGAGATCATCGATCCGCGCACCGCCTTTGCCACATCGGACCGTTTCCCCGATGTCGCCTTGCATGCCGAATGGCCGGAAGACGTATTGAACCGCCAGCCGCTCGACGCTTACACCGCGCTCGCCGCCGTCACCCACGATCCGAAGATCGATGATTTCGCGCTGAAGGCGGCACTCGACGCCAATTGCTTCTATGTCGGGGCGCTTGGCAGCCGCAAGACGCATGCCAAGCGCGTCGAGCGCCTGCTGGCGCTGGGCGCGAGCGCCGACCGGATCGCGCGTATCCATGCGCCGATCGGGCTCGATATCGGGGCGGCAAGCCCGGCCGAGATCGCCGTCGCTATTCTCGCGCAGACCATCCTTGCCTTCCGCTCGCGCGGTCTGGATGCGAAGGGCGCGGCGGCGTGAAATTCGGTCCGATCCCGATAGAGGCGGCCGAGGGGGCGGTGCTTGCCCATGCCACCATCGCCGGCGAAAAGCGGTTCCGTAAGGCGCACAGGTTGAGCGCCGAAGACGTTTCCATGCTCAAGAAGGCGGGTATCACCCAGGTTGTCGCCGCCGTGCTGGCCCCAAACGATCTCGGCGAGGACGCCGCGGCGCAAAGAATTGCGCAGAGCATGATTTTTGGCGGCATCGAAGCGAGGCCCGCCGCTACCGGTCGGGTCAATCTCCACGCCAAGGCGGCCGGCATCTTCACGGTCAATGCCGCTGTCATCGACGCCATCAATGCCGTCGATCCCGCTATCACCGTTGCGACTCTGGCCCAGCATGCGCCGGTCGAAAAGGATCAGATGGTGGCGACGGTGAAGATCATCCCTTTCGCGGTCGCCTCGTCGCTGGTCGACGCCGTGATGAAGATCTGCGCCGGCGGCGAGGTCTTTGCCGTCAACCCCTATCGGCCGCTGCGTGTCGGCGTCATCCAGACGGTGCTGCCGGGCACCAAACCAACCGTGCTCGACAAGACGCTACGCGTCACCGAAGCCCGGCTGGCGCGCTCGGGCGGCAGGCTGACGGCGGAGCGCCGCACGCCGCATGAGATCGCCCCTGTCGCCGAGGCGGCCATCGCACTCGCGCACGACAACGACATGGTGGTGATCTTCGGCGCTTCCGCCATGAGCGATTTCGCCGATGTCGTTCCGGCGGCGATCGAGCGGGCCGGAGGGATCGTTGTCCGCGCCGGCATGCCGGTCGATCCCGGCAATCTGCTGGTGCTGGGCACGCTCGGCGGCAAGCGCGTCATCGGCGCGCCTGGCTGCGCCCGCAGCCCCAAGGAGAACGGCTTCGACTGGGTGCTCGACCGGTTGATTGCCGGCCTCGACGTCACGGCGGGCGACATCGCCGGCATGGGTGTCGGCGGCTTGCTGATGGAAATTCCGACACGGCCGCAGCCGCGCGAGCCGCTGCCGGTCAAAAGCCGGCTCAAGGTCGCCATCGTGCTTCTGGCCGCGGGTCGGTCGAGCCGCATGGGTGGGCCGAATAAGCTGATGGCGCTGTTCGACGGCCAGCCGCTGGTGCGCCGCACCGCCGAACGCGCTCTCGCCTCGAAGGCCTCGGGCACGGTGGTCGTCACCGGACATCAGCGCGAGCGGGTGCGCGCGGCATTGTCAGGCCTCGAAATCACCTTCGCCGACAATCCCGACTTTGCCGACGGCCTGTCCACGTCGCTCAAGGCCGGTATTGCCTGTCTGCCGCAAGACGTCGCCGGTGCAATGATCGTCCTTGGCGACATGCCGGGCGTGGCGCCCGGCGACCTCGACCGGCTGATCGATGCGTTCCGCGCGGCCGGCGGCAATTGCGTCGTTCGCGCCTCGCATGAAGGCAGGCGCGGCAATCCGGTGCTCCTGCCGCGTTCGTTGTTTTCGGCCGTCGCCCATCTCGAAGGCGATACCGGCGCGCGCCATCTGGTCGAGGCCGAGGGGCTCGATGTCATCGATGTCGAGATCGGCGAGGGCGCCTCCCTCGATGTCGACACTCGTGAGGCCCTCCAAGGCGCCGGCGGCGTGCTGCAGGATTGACAAAGCCGGCCTGAATTCCGCATGCCTCGGGAATGGCTTTTCGTGCTCTTTCCGCTTCTCATGCCTTTCTGGTCGCGACGTTTGCTCTTAGCGTTGCCGTCCATGCCAATTCGCTCGAACTAAAACCCTTCAAGGATGATCTTTTCGCCTATCCGGCGACGCTCTCATCCGACAGCAACGGCGCCTACACCGTCCTCGACTACCGGGAGATGCGCGACATCAACCAGCGTGACGAGGTGCCGGAAAAGCGCGTGCGCGCCCAGTACACCGACACCGGCGTGCGCAAGGTGCAGCAGGATCTGATGCTGAAGACGGATGCCGGCGATGTCAGGCATGTCGCGGTCGGCAAGACGCTAGGCGCCGCCGTCATCGTGCTCTATCTGCACGGCCAGGGCGGCAGCCGCAAGCAAGGCGTCGACGACTTCACCTTCGGTGGCAATTTCAACCGGCTCAAGAACCTGGTGGCCGGCAATGGCGGGCTCTATATCTCTCCGGATTTTCCAGATTTCGGCGACAAGGGTGCCGCACAGGTCGCGGCACTGATCGATCACTATGGGCAACAGTCCCCGGGCGCGAAAATCTTCGTCGCCTGCGGCTCGATGGGTGGGGCGCTGTGCTGGAAGCTTGCCGCACTCAACGACACGGGTCGGCGCATCGACGGGTTGCTGCTGCTTGGATCGCTATGGGACGAGAGCTTTCTTGCCAGTCCCGCCTTCAAGCGTCGCGTGCCGGTGTTCTTCGGCCAGGGCAGTCATGACGTGGTCTTTCCCGTGGCCAACCAGGAAGCGTTCTTCCGCTCCATCCTTGCCAAATCAAAGACCTATCCGACCCGCTTCGTCCGCTTCGAAACCGGCACACACGGCACGCCGATCCGCATGGTCGACTGGCGCGGCACGCTCAACTGGATGCTGTCGAAAGCGCCGTAAAGCCGACATGTGAACGCTCTATGGCGCGGTGTTGTAGTCGACAATCGTCTGCGGATTTTCCTCGCCGTCATAAGACGCGTCGACATCGTACTGGACCAGCGAAAAATCGCCGTTGCGGAAGAGATATGTCCCGGAGTCCGAGGCATCGCCGATACCGCGCCATTTGTTGAACGTGGTGATGGTGTGGGCGTTGGGGTCATAGTCTGAATTGGTGGCCCAACCCGTGGTCTGGAAGCCGATCACCGTCACGCTCAACAGCTTGCCGTTGCTGTCGTTGTTCTCGTATCGTATGTCTGTCTCCGGCTCGGCGAACTGCAATTGCCTGACACCGTCCACCTCATCGGTCATATAGTAGACCGAGCTTTCATTGTAGGCGGCGGCCGAGCAGGCGAAATGGAACAGGCGGGTTTCCCTGTCCGGATCGCCTGGCTGGGCATTTTTATCCTTGTATTTGATCGAAAAGACCTCCGGCTCATTGGCCAGACGGTCCTTGTCGCACTGGTCGCCATAGGTCGCCAGAAAAACCTTCTTGGCCTGCTCCAGCGCGGTATCCTTCTTCGGCGGCGGCGGACCGTCGCCGCAGCTTGGCGGCAACGCCTCGTCGAAATCCGCGGTGGAAGGTTTCAGCGCGCCTTTTTCGATGTGGATCGGATCGAAAGGCGGCGCTGCCTGGTTCTGCGCATTCACCTGGCGCAGCGTGTAGCAGCCGGCGAAAACCTTCGCCTCGCCTTGCTTGTCGGTTGCCTGGATGGCGACCGGGACGTTGTAATAGATGCTGCCCGCCGCGCCATCGTCCGAGACAGCGCCGGTCTTGACCTCCACCCTATCGGTTCCGTCATAGCCTTTGACGAACGCATCGAAATCCTTTGCCGGCTTTGTATCTCCGTAGTAGCCCCAGGCGCGGGCGAATTCGTGCCGGTTGATGGCGCTGTAGAGCGATCGCACGACCGCCTCGGCGCTGGAGCGATCATCGACATAGGGCGCTTCGGGCGTATCGGCGGCCAATGCCGCTTGGCTGGCAAGGGAGAGAAGGGCAGTCGCTGCGAGAAGGGCGCGTCTCATCGGGAATCTCCGCTCGATAACGAAGATTCTACCACGGCGATTGCGGCGACGTGGTGACGCGGCGTCGGTGACGCTTGAAGAATCGTGTTTGAAGGCGCACCTCCTGTGCGCCGGCGTTCGGCCGGACAGGAGATTTGACGTGACGATATCGATGTATGAGGCATCCGTGCCCGTTTTTTCAGCCAGGTTGAAAGCACTTTCCAGTGTGCTTGCGGCAGCAGAACAGAATGCCCTTGACCGCAAGATCGACCCGCAGGTGTTTTTGACGGCGCGGCTTGCGCCCGACATGTTCGCCTTGACCCGGCAAGTGCAGATCGCGACCGACCATGCCAAGGGCGCGCCTTCACGGCTGGCCGGCCGCGAAGTGCCGAAATACGAGGACAATGAGGCAAGCTTTGCCGACCTCGAAGCGAGGATCGCCAAGACCGTCGCCCTTCTGGCGACTTTTTCGGCCGCCGATATGGAGGGGTCGGACGACAGGATGATCGAGTTGAAGCTGGGAGGCCGGGAAACCACATTGGGCGGCATGCAGTACCTGCTGCATGTGGCCATGCCCAACTTCTATTTCCACCTCACCACCGCCTACGACATCCTTCGCCACAATGGCGTGCCGCTGGGCAAGGCGACCTTCCTGGGATCGCGTTGAGGCATGAGTTCGAGATGTCCCGGATCGATCCGGGGCATCTCGTGTAATGCATCCTAGCGGATGGACATTTCGCGGGCGATACGCGGGAAATCGGCGGGCTTGATGCCGATGTCGGCGCGCTCGGCATTGCTCATCGAATGAAGCAGCGCAAGGGCGGCGCGGTATTTCTGATGTTCCTGCGGGCGGGGCCGGGCGAACATTTCCGTGAAGAAACCCATGATTCAGGCTCCTGGTTGATCCTCCACGTCCGACAATATAGGCGAGTCGTGACAATTGTGCAGTGCAGCATTTGCATGCCTGCCATGCTCGTATGATTTTCATAAAATTTTTTTGCGGCCCCGTGAAACTCTTGCGCCGCGCCAATCGTAGGCTTCGATGCTGGCTCATGGCCAGTTTTTCCTCGCCACTCCTGGCGAATTTCCGGACTGCATGAAAATGCAGTCCGGCTTTTACCCGCGGCTCGGCCAGCGACACTCTGCAACGGGCAAATTCTCAAGACCGGTGGCATTTATTTTTAACGAGCCGGTTCTATGTTCAGGCCTTGGACAGTCCGAGCACGGGGAGGCTGATATCGTTACCGGCGCCAAGCGGGATTTCGCCTCGCTGCTCGACGACCTTTTCGTCGCCTCCGACAAGGGCGACGGCATTGAGGGCGAAGAGACCGGCGCGCGCCCATCCATTCCGTTCGATTATCTCTCGGTCGCCGACGAACTCCATTCGGGCCGCATCAAGGTGTCCGCCGCCGATTATCGCGAAGCAGGCGCCGATCTGGCGGCCGAGTTCGCCGCCTTGCTCGACCATGCAAAGCTGGCCCTGGCCGGCGAAGAGCCGAAGCCGGAAGAAAAGTTGCCGCCGATCGATCCTGAATCGATCGCGGTCGAACTGGGGCTGGATCCCTCCAAGAGCGTTGCCGATTTCGGTCGCATGCGGCGCAGCTTTGCTTTCACCAACCATCCAGACCGCGTTGCCCCGCATCTGCGCCAGCGCGCGATGATCCGCATGCAGGTTGCCAACATGCTGATCGACGAGGCCAAGCGCCGCGCCGTGGCCGCCGCACGCCGCTAATCGCGTCGGCTCACGCAAAAGTCGGCCAGGCGAGGCTTGGAGAGCGTCCCCGCTTTTCCTATAAGATGCCATTTCCTCCCCGCGCAGCCGCGCATGCTTTCCTCCGGAGCAGAATTCCATGCACAAACGCCGTCTCGGTCGGACCGATCTCCTTGTTACCCAGATTTGCCTTGGTTCGATGACCTGGGGTCAGCAGAACACCGAGGCCGAGGGCCATGCCCAGATGGACCTGGCCTTCTCGCGTGGCGTCAATTTCATCGACACCGCCGAACTCTATCCGATCCCGCCCAAGCAGGAGTCGCAGGGGCGAACCGAAAAGATTATCGGCAGCTGGATGAAGGCCAATGGCAATCGCGACAAGGTCATCCTTGCCTCCAAGGTCGTCGGCCGCACCGCCAACCGCTGGTTTCGCGGTGACCGGCCCTCGCAATTGGTGCGGGCCGATATCCTTGATGCCATCGACAAGTCGCTGGCCAAGCTCGGCACCGACTATCTCGACCTTTATCAAATTCATTGGCCGGAGCGGGACATCCCCTGGGGCGCCAACCCGACGCGCGTCGGGGCGGTAGCGCGTCGTGCCGATTCTGTCGGCGCTCCGGCGGCCGAGACGCCGATCGCCGAGACGCTTGCGGTATTCGATGAATTGGTGAAGGCGGGAAAGATCCGCCATTTCGGTCTCTCCAACGAGAGTTCCTGGGGCACGATGCGCTACCTCGCCGAAGCGGACAAGGGCATCGGTCCCCGCGTTGCGTCGATCCAGAACGCCTACAATCTCGTCAACCGCACCTTCGAGGTGAACCTTGCGGAGGTCTGCGAGCGCGAGGGGGTGTCTCTGCTTGCCTATTCTCCGCTGGCGCAGGGTTATCTGACCGGCAAATACGATCACGGCGCCCGCCCGCAGGGCTCGCGCTCGCAGTTGTTCAACCGCGGTCAGCGTTATGAGACGCCCAATGCCGCCGAAGTGCTGCGCGAATACAATGAGCTGGCGCGCTCTTTCGGCCTGGAGCCGGCGCTGTTTGCCAATGCCTATGTCTCGAGCCGGCCCTTCGTGACCTCCAACATCGTCGGCGCGACAACCGTGTCGCAGCTGGAAATGGCGCTGTCCTCGGTGGATGTCGTCTGGACCGAAGAGATGCAAAAGGCAGTGGATGCCATTCACCAGAGGGTCGGCAATCCCTGCCCGTGACCGGGCCGGGAAGCGGAATTGTCGAACAGCAGCAAAGGGGTGGAGACAATGGTGGATTTTTCGATCGAGGCCGTGCGTGGAAAATTCCCCGCTCTCTCGCTGACCGACAAAGGACGCCGGCGTATCTATCTCGACAACCCCGCCGGCACGCAGGTGCCGCAGGCCGTGGCCGATGCCGTGTCGCGCTGCCTTCTGACGACCAACGCCAATCTGGGCGGCTATTTTGAAACGACGATCGCAGCGCAAGCCGTCGTCGACGAGGCGCACCAGGCGATGGCCGATTTCCTCGGCGCGGCGAGCCCTCGGGAAATCATCATCGGCGCCAACATGACGACGCTGACCTATCACATGTCGCGCACGCTCGGCCGCACGCTGAAGCCGGGCGACGAGATCATCCTCACCCGCATGGACCATGAGGGCAATGTGTCGCCCTGGCTGCAACTGGCCGAGGATCTCGGCCTCGTCGTGCGCTGGCTGCCATTCGACGAAAAGAGCTGGCAGGTCGAGGAGGTGACCCTGGCGGGTCTGTTGTCCAGCAAGACACGGCTGGTGGCGCTGAACTACGCCAGCAATCTCACCGGTTCGATCAATCGGGTCAAGTCATTGACTCACCTGGCAAAAAAGGCCGGCGCGCTGGTCTATGTCGATGCCGTGCAATTCGCGCCGCATGGCCTGATCGACGTGCAGGAGCTCGGCTGCGATTTCCTGATCTGCTCGGCCTACAAATTCTTCGGTCCGCATATGGGCATTTTGTGGGGGCGCGGCGATGTCATTGAGGTTCTGAAAGCCTATAAATGCCGCTGTTCCTCGAACGGCCTGCCTGAGCGGTTCGAACTCGGCACGCCGCAGATCGAGTTGATGGCCGGGCTCACGGCGGCGGTCGACTATTTTGCCGACATCGGTGCCTCGGCCGGCGAGGGCGGGCCGAGACGGCGCAGGATCGCCAAGGCGTTCGAAGTCTCCATCGCCTACGAAAACCCGCTGGCGCAAAGGCTGATCGATGGCCTCTTCGACATTTCAGGCCTGACGATCCATGGCATCACCGATCCGAAACGGCTCGGCGATCGTGTGCCGACGGTCTCCTTCACCGTGGACGGCATCGTGCCGGAGACGATCGTGCGGCAGATGAACGCCGAAAACATCTTCCTGTGGTCGGGCCACAACTATGCCTGGGAGATCGTCCACCAGCTCGGCATTCCGGCCGAGCAAGGCGTCGTGCGCATCGGTATCGCGCATTACAACACGGCGGCCGAGATCGACGAGACGCTGGAAAGCGTGCACCGGGTGATCGCCATGCTCAGGCAGCAACGATCCTGACGCGGGCTTGAACGCTCACCGTGCCTTGCCGCCAAAACCGGTGAGGAAGGCGGTGAGATTGTCGCCGAGTTCGTCGCAGAGATAGCCGCCTTCCTGGACGATGACCGTCGGCAGGCTGAGCCCGGCGATCGCTTCGCCGATGCGCGAAAAGCCCGGCGTCGTCACCGAAAGCCCGCCGAACGGATCGCCTTCGAAGGCATCGAGGCCGAGCGCCACGACCAGCGCGTCAGGCGAGAAGGCGTGGATGCGCTGGAACGCCACGCCAAGCGCTTCCAGAAACGCCGCGTCGGCGGATTTGCGCGGCAGTGGCAGGTTGAAATTGTAGCCAAGGCCGGGGCCTTCGCCGCGCTCGTCGGCATGGCCCCAGAAGAATGGATAGAAGCGCACCGGATCGGCATGCAGCGAGACGGTCAGCACATCGGGGCGGGCGTAGAAAATGCCTTGCGTGCCGTTGCCGTGATGCAGGTCGATATCGAGGATCGCCACGCGCGCCGCCTGTTTACGCAGCACTTGCGTCGCGACGGCCGAATTGTTGATGAAGCAGAAGCCGCCGGCCACGTCGGCGAAGGCGTGATGGCCGGGCGGGCGGCACAGCGCATAGGCGGCGGGAGCGCCCGCCATCACCGTCTCCGCTGCCTCGACGGCGCTCCAGGCGCTCCACAGCGCGCTTTGCCATGTTTCGCCGGAGATCGGGCACGCCGTATCGGCCATGTGGTAGCCGGCCTGACCGACAGCCGAGGCCGGATAGGAACCGCCGCGCGCGATCGGGTGGATGTTGGGGATGACCTCGGCGGAAGCGCCATCGATGCGCTGCCAGCGCTCGAAAATATGTTCGAGGAAGTCGAGATATTCGGGCGTGTGCACGGCGGCAACTGGGCCAAGTCCATGATTCCGGGGCTTTTCGACGATGCAACCGGCAGATATTGCGCCGGCTAACAATCTCTCGACGCGTTCCGGTTTTTCAGGATTGGGTTGCGCGGCGCCGCTGGACAGAAATGCCTTGGGGTCGTGGCGCTTCTGCTCCTGCGCATAAAAGGCTTTCATTGCGGCTCCCTATTTTCCGGTGCATCGGCGAAGGCGAAAAAGGCCTCGCCAATGATTTTCTGCGTCTGCTCGTAGCTCGACCAGGCAATGCCCAACCTCTCGTAAAAAGCCTTGGCGCCCTCATTGTCGGTGTCGACGGACAGCCTCAGATACACGCCGCCATCCCTGCGGCACTCCGCGGCCACGCGCCGCAGCAGGCGTTCGCCGATTTTACGGCCGCGAAACCGGTCTTCGACATACAGATCCTGCACATAGACGCCGGGCCGCCCTATCCAGGTCGAGAAGATCGGGAAATGCAGGCAAAGTCCGGCGAATTCGCCACCGACTTCGGCGACCAGGGTCGAGAAGGCGGGCTTTTCGCCAAAGCCGTAGCGGCGGAGATCGTCCGCTGTCGATATGATCTCCTCGGGCGCGCCGATATGGCTGCCCAGCTTCAGGATCGCGGCGTGGATGATTTCGACGTCATCGATGGTGCCGGGGCGGAGGAGGACATCATTGGAGGCTGGATTGGTCACGGTCTTGCCTCAGAAAGCCACCCGGTCGCCGCCCTTGAGCGCCAGCATGTCGCGCGCTTCCGCCGGTGTGGCAACCTCCAGCGACAGCCCATCGAGAATGCCACGGATGCGGCGTACCTGATCGGCGTTGGATTTCGCCAATTGGCGGCCATCGTAGAGGCTGTCCTCCAGCCCGACACGGACATTGCCGCCCATCGCGGCGGCGATCGAGATCAGCGGCATCTGGTTGCGCCCGGCGGCGAGCACCGAGAACTGATAGCTGTCGCCGAACAATTTGTCGGCGATGCGCTTCATGTGGATGAGATTGTCCGGGTCGGCGCCGATGCCGCCCAGGATACCCAGCACGAACTGGATGAACAGGGGGCCTGACACCAGCCCCCGGTCGCGGAAATGCGCCAGCGAATAGAGGTGGCCGACATCGTAGCATTCGAATTCGAAGCGCGTGCCGCAGCCCTTGCCCAGCCGCTCGATCACGCCTTCCATGTCGGCGAAGGTGTTCTTGAAGATGGTGTCGCGCGTGGCTTCGAGCAGCTTCGGTTCCCATTCGTGTTGCCATTCCCTAGGCTTGTCGAGCATTGGGAAGAGCGCGAAATTCATCGAGCCCATGTTGAGCGAGCACATTTCCGGCTCCGCCCTGAGTGGTGCCGCCAGCCGCTGGTCGAGCGTCATCAAAGAGGAGCCGCCGGTGGTGATGTTGATCACCGCGTCGGTTGCCTGCTTGATGCGCGGCAGGAATTGCATGAACACTTCGGGATCGGCGGTCGGGCGGCCATCCCTGGGGTCGCGTGCATGAAGATGCAGGATCGAGGCGCCGGCTTCGGCCGCCGCGATCGCGTCGGCCGCGATCTGGTCCGGCGTCACCGGCAGATAGGACGACATGGATGGCGTGTGCACCGAACCAGTGACGGCGCAGGTGATGATGACTTTTCGCGGCGCCATTTTTTACCCCCGGCCTTCGATCGGCAGGTCTAATTCGCCGGCCAGGACTTCGAGCGAGTCGCCGATGATGGAGATGATCTCGCCGACCTGCTCGCTGGTGACGATCATCGGCGGCGCCACCATGAAATTGTCGCCGTCGACGCCGCCCTTGACCCTGCGGCCATAGATGATGAGCCCGCGCTCATAGGCGAGGTCGAGCAGGCGTTGCGTCGCTTTCTTGGGCTGGTCAATGGGCTTTAGCGTATCCGGATCGGCAACCATCTCGGCGCCGGTGAGCAAACCCTTGCCGCGCACGTCGGCGATGAACGGAAACCGTTTCGCAAGTGCCTTCAGCCCGTCCATCAGCACGTCGCCCATGGCGGCCGCATTGGCGATCAGGTCGAGCCGGTCCATTTCGCCGAGCACCGCCAGGCCGGCGGCGCAGGCAAGCGGATTGCCGGCATAGGTGTGGCCATGCTGGAAGCCGCCGGAAGCAAGCAGCGGCTCGACCAGCCGCATCGGTGCTGCCAGCGCGCCAAGCGGCGCGTAGCCCGATCCCAGCCCTTTCGACAGCGCGACGATGTCCGGCTTGCAGTTCCAGTGGTCGCCACCGAGGAATTTTCCGGTGCGGCCGGCGCCGCTCATCACTTCGTCATGGATCAAAAGGATGCCGTAGCGGTCGCAGATCTCGCGGATGCGCGCGTAATAGCTGTCGGGCGCCACCAGCGCGGCGGTTGCCGCGCCGCCGATCGGCTCCATGATGAAGGCGACGACGCTTTCGGGACCTTCGGCGAGGATCTTTTCCTCCAGCATGTCGGCATAACGGACGCCGCGCTGCTCCATCGAGAGATTGTCGCGGTCGCGCCAGGCGGTCGGTGCCGGCACGGTCGGCATCACCCGCATCATCGGCGTGAAACTCTCGGCCAGCGCATCGTCGCCGGTGATCGAAAGCGAACCCAGCGTGCCGCCATGATAGGAGGGAAAGCGGGTGATGACCTTCCAACGGCTGGCCTGGCCGGTGGCGACGGCCCATTGCCGGGCCAGCTTGATGCAGGATTCCGTCGCCTCCGAGCCGCCGGAGACGAAGAAGATGCGGTCCATGCCTTCCGGCAGCTTGCCGGCAAGTTCTCGCGCCAGTTCTTCCGCCGGTTCGTTCTCGAAATGCAGCCGGTAGGCGAAGGTGGCGCGGTCCATCTGCCGCTTCATCGCGTCGAGCACATTGCGGTTGGAATGGCCGATATTGGCGACCATCGGGCCGCTCGACCCGTCGATGAAACGGCGGCCGTCCTGTGTCCACATATAGATGCCTTCGGCGCGATCGATCAGCGGCCGGCGCAGGCTTGAGAGGTAGAAGAGATGCGATTGGCGCCGGGCTTCGGCATCATGAGGGGCGGTCTGGACTTTCGACATGTCAGGACTTTCCGAGATAGCGATCGAGGACATTCTGGGTAACCCGTTCGACCATCGGGTCTTGTCTTAGCAGGCCGGCGACCCATTCGCAGCTTCCGGCGTGGAACACCTCACCCTTGCCGCGCGGGAAATTGACGATCATGCCATTGCCGCGCTTGACCTTTTCGAGATTGGCGTCGCTTGCGTCGCCGAACAGCGTCTCGGCGGTGAAGCGGCCATCCTCGTCGGTGAGGAACTGGTCCTCGATCGGGATGTCGGCGCTTTCCTCGACCTGGGAGGCCATGCCGACGGCGAGAACTTGCAGCCCGTCGGGCGCGCCGCTGCCAGACGTAGGGTAGGGCAGGCCGCCACGGATTTCGAAATCGAGCCCATCGACCTCGTAACCGTAGACATGGCTGTCGGCGCCGAGCAGGTCGCCATAATAGATGCCGGTTCCGGCAAAAGCCCAGTGCTCGGGCCGATAGACCGGAAAGCCGCGCACGCCGCGCGGCGCGCAGCCGCCCCAGCCTGCATAGACGCCGCGTGTGGCGTTGAGCCCGAAGGTGGCCGACCCCGGCCGGCCGATCTCCGGCGCTTCCCAGGAATTGGTGGCGCGCCTCACGTCGCCCGCCTGATAGACCTGGTCTTCGGCGCGGGCACGATATTTGTAGCAGACCTGCCGGCGCCCCTCGTCCTCCAACCGCGTCTGCCACATGAAATTGCCGGCGAAGCGCGCCGCGTGGCCGCCGCGCTCGACATAGTCGTCGACGGCGTCGCGCATTTCCCAGGTCCAGTATTCGTCATGGCCGACGAAGACCGCGCAGTCGTAGCCGTCGAGAATCTCGGGCGAGAAATGCAGGTCGTGCTGGCTGGCGAGGTCGACTTCGTAGCCGGCGCGTTCGGCAAAGCGGAAGAAGTGGCTGTCGTAACTCGCCCAGCCCGACGAGGCGTATTTCTTCGAATGGCCGGTGGCGAGCGCCCATTCCATGTGCGGATAGCGCGGCACCGTCTTCGGCGGCACCGCGACCTCCAACGGCACGCGCGGCGCATCGCCGGGCAGCACGACGAAGCCACGGCACCAGGGGCGCTGCGTCGACACGATGGGCGAGTACTGGTCGCGATCAGGCCCGGTAATGCCCTGATAATGGTTGGAGCCGCCCCAGGTGTTGTAGGCAAGCCAGGTGCCCGTCGCCGCCACCTGAAGCACACGGCCAGGCTTTTTGCCCGGTTGGGGAGAGACGATAAAGATGTGGTGACTTTGGATCGGCTTCCCGTCGCGCCCGTCGGCGATCAGAGTCACGCGATAGGCGCCGGACGGCCAGTCATTTTCTACACGGAATTCAAAGGAGGCTCCCCAGCCGCAGCCTTCGGCCGAGCACTGGTCCGGACTGTCCTGCCAGCGCGATGCGATATCAGATTTCTCGAACACTTTCGTCGAGGTGCCGCCGTCGCGGACGATCGTCATGCCGAAGGACGGAGCGGTCGAACTGACATGCAGCGTCACCGTCTCGCCGGCGCGATACGAAAACCGGTCGCTGTAGCACCAGATCTCGCCGCGCTCCCCATCCATGCCTGGCCACTCGTAATAATGCCCGCGCACCGCGTGGCGGCGCTGCTCCGCCGTCAGTCCGAAATCGGGAAATTCGCTCGGAAGATTGATCATGAAGCCCTGGCCCATCGGAGGCGCCATTTCGACGATCCGCCCGCCAGGCGTCAAATGGAAACGATCATGCCAGCATTCGTTAGCCGAGCCCTTGGCCCTGCTGCACAAACCGACTATCTCAGAGGACGGCGGCGGTTCCGCCACGAGGATTGGCATGCTCAGGGTGCAAAAGGTCAAGGTCGACGACATCTACGTGCCCACCGCGCGCAAGAAGACACTGCACCCCGAGACCGTCCGGCATCTGGCCGAGGACATATTGGAGAACGGCTTGAAGACGCCGATCCAGGTCCGTCACGATGGCAAGCGCCATATCCTCGTCGAGGGCCTGCATCGGCTCGAAGCCGCAAAGTGGCTCGGCGAGACCGAGATCGACGCCTATCTGGTGCAAGCCAAGCGCCACTGACGCAGGCCCCGTTCGCGGTTTCCTCCCAGCTTCCGTTTCCAGAATTTTTCGCGGGCGGTGTCGGTTTGCGTTGCGTCGGCTCGTCCTTGGGGCGGAAGCCAGATCAAACCAAGGAGACCGCCGTGGCCACCAAGCTCGACATCGCCCCCGCCGACGACCGCGAACTGGTTCTCGCACGCATCATCAATGCGCCGCGCGAGAGCGTCTATCGCTGCTGGACCGACCAGAACCTGATCACGCAATGGTTTTCGCCAAAGCCGTGGACGACGCCGCGTGCCCAGATGGATGTGCGTACCGGCGGATCGACCCTTGTCGTCATGGCCGACCCGGACGGCAACGAATACCCCAACCCCGGCGTTTTCCTGGAAGTCATTCCCGGCGAGAAGATTGTCCTTACCGATGCCTATACAAAGGCGTGGGTGCCATCGGAAAAACCCTTCATGACAGTCGTACTGACCTTCGAGGGCGAGGGCGAGGGCAGGACCCGTTACGTCGCGCGTGTCCGGCACTGGAGCGTCGCCGATCGGGAACAGCACGAGGCGATGGGTTTTGACGCGGGTTGGGGGCAGTGCACCGACCAGCTCGAAGACCTCGCCAAGACGCTCTGACATCGGCTGGCCAGGAGGAGATCGACATGTCCAAAACCCTGTTTTTCGCCATTCTTGCCTCGGTCGCGGCGTTTCTCGCTTGCCCGGGCACCATTAATGCAGAGGAGACAAACCAAGCCATGACGACCGAACCTAAAACGCTGCCGAAGCCGCAAAAGTCCGGCCTGCTGCCGATCAACGGCGTGAATTACTATTACGCCGTCTATGGCAAGGGTGAGCCGTTGCTTCTGCTGCATGGCGGCCTCGGCTCCATCGATATGTTCGCGCCGATCCTGCCCAAGCTTGCCGAAAACCGCACCGTCATCGGCGTCGACCTGCAGGGGCATGGCCGCACCGCGCTGGGTGAGCGGCCGTTCAGCCTGGAGGCGATCGGCGACGACATGGCTGGTATCGTCAAGGCGCTCGGCCATGACAAGGTCGACGTCATGGGCTATTCGCTGGGCGGCGGCGTTGCTTTCCGCATGGCGGTCCAGCATCCCGAGGCGGTGCGCCGGCTGGTCCTGGTCTCAACCGGCTATGCCGCCGACGGCTTCTATGACGAGATGCGCCCGCAGCAGGCTCAGGTGAGTGCCGCCGCCGCTCCGTTCATGAAAGACACGCCGATGTACAAATCCTACGTCGCGGTCGCGCCCCATCCCGACGAGTTCCCGAAACTGCTCGACGCGCTCGGCAATTTCATGCGCCAGGATTACGATTTCTCCGCCGATGTTCCCAAGCTGAAGATGCCGGTCATGCTCGCCTATGGCGACAGCGACATGTACAAGCCCGAGCACGAGATCAAGTTCTACCAGATGCTCGGCGGCGGGCTGAAAGATGCCGGCTGGATGCGCGAGAACCTGTCACAGAACCGCCTGGCCATCCTGCCCAACCGCACCCACTACGACGTCTTCTTCGCTCCGGAACTGACGGCCGCCGCCCTGCCGTTCCTCGACGGCCAGACCAGGGTGAAAAGCTGGGACGAGGTGGTCGGCGAAGCCGAATGACCCCTACCATCTCCGCCGGCCGTCTCCGGCGAGATGGCCGGCGTCTTGTCCAGGAAGCTCTTCCTTACGAGGCGAGGGTGCGGCGCGGCTGCCTCAGATGCTTGATGCCGCTCATCTCGACGAAGTTCGTCGCCGACTCCCAGAGATAGTCGCCATAGAGAAACGGCTCGAAGGGTTCGGCGCCGCCCAGTGGCAGGGGCGAGATCTCCGCGTCGACGCGCGGCTCGTAGAAGAACGGTATCGAGAATCGCACCGTTTTCGGCGCAATCACCCGGTGCCGCGTCGCCCGTACACGGCCGCAGGTCCAGCGCTCAAGCAGCTGACCGAAATTGACCGCCAGCGTGCCATTGGCTGGCGGCACGTCGATCCATTGGCCGGCAAGGGTCTTTGCCTGCAAGCCCTCGACGCCGTCTTGCGCCAGCAAGGTGACGAAGCCTGAATCGGCATGTTCGCGGCCGATGATGGTGCGCGTCTCGCCCTTGTGGATCACCGAAAACTCCGGCCCGCTTGTGTCGACCCCGGCATTGGCGTCGCGCAAGGGATAGCGGATCAGGCGCAGCGTCGAGATGCCACCAGCGAAATAGGCATCGAAGATTGTTTCAGGCAGGCCAAGCCCGCGTGCGATCGACCGCATCAGCATGGTGCCGACCGTCTCCATCGCGCGATAGTAGTCGGCCGCGGCGTTGCGCCAGCCGGGCAGGGCATTTTCGGCGGGCAATGGTGTCGGCTCGCACAAGGGATCGTCGGAAGCCGAGACTCGCGCCGCATCGGCAATGTCCGGCCCCATGTCGATGCCTTCCTTGTAGGAAACGGCTTGCGGCTGCAGCGGAAACCAGCCGCGGTAGAAATTCTTCTTCGTGCGATCGAAATTCCAGCGCAGCAATTCCTGCTTGCCGGCATCGGGAAGCGCGAAGATGCGCAGCAATCGCGCGCGCTTGTCCGGCGTCAGCCAGTCATCGCCGGGAAAATCCCGGACCGCCATGAAGCCGATGCCGGACGCGGCGGCCATGATCCTGGCGTCGGCGCGGTCGCGGGCGGGCGAGGGCGGCCCGAACAGGTCCGCAATGCCGATCGTTTCGATGTCCGATGTCATGACGGTCCTGCCCACATCACGATAATCGATGACCTTGTATCAAAGCTTTTCAATTGACCCAATCGGCCTCGCCGCTACCCTTGCCGCCAATTCACTCCACCAACGGATCAGGCGATGGCAAAATACGACGGCGGGTGCCTGTGCAAGGCGGTGCGCTACCGCACCGACGCCGATCCCATCAACGAGCGCATTTGTCACTGCCGGCTCTGCCAGAAGGCGATCGGCGCGGCCTTCAATGCGCGCGTTCTGTTCCGCATCGACGATGTGACGATCGAGGGACCGCTTGCCACGGTCAACACCTCGCCCGATCTCAAGCGGGGGTTTTGCCCAAGTTGCGGGACGACGATGTTTTCGCGGCGCGATTCCGCCGGCATCATCGGCGTGACCACCGGTTCGCTGGACGACCCGTCGTTCTTCAGGCCACAGATGCATATGTGGACCGCCTCGAAACAGCCCTGGGTACTGCTTGACGACGGCCTGCCGCAATATGAAGGCGCTCCGCCAGCCTAGCTCTCCTCCTTCCCGTCAATGGAGAGGACGTGCCGCAGAATGACCAAAAATTAATCCAAAGAGACACGCGATAGCCGGCAAAGCGTCATTGGCGGGCCATCTTTGTCTCCCTATCTAAGCGTCGCGGGCCCGGCATTCGAGGAGACGACGGATGAACGACAGCATCAGCACCCTGGACGAGCTTTTGAGCGATCCGATGGTCCTGCTTGTGATGGAGCGCGACCGTGTGCGCCCGGAACAAGTGCGCATGCTGCTCGAGCGCGCGCGCCGGCCTTCCCTCGAGGAGCCGGTTGTCCCGCCGGCGCATGTCATTGCCAGAACCTGCCAAAAACTGTGGCTGTGCCCCTGAAATAGCCTTGCGGTTTTTCCATGAAAACCACCAGCCGGCCTTTGGCCGGTTTGGGTGCGAGCGAGTGTCACGCGCATAGGCACTGGGATTTGTCGCCGCTTGGGGCGGAACGATGTCCTTCGGGCGACCAGCTTACAAATCCGTAAATTGATTCTCGGCTGCATGGCGGTATGGCTTGCCCGGCACTGATCGCGCCGATCATGCCTTCGCAAGTCCGATCTCTCCCGCATGGAACCCGACATGGCTGATATCTGCACGCAAGGCGTCGACACGGGCTTTGTCGGCCTTGGATTTGCCAAGGTCGCATTCCTCGGCCTCGTGCAAGGCATCACCGAGCTGCTGCCGATCTCCTCGACCGCCCACATGCGCATCGTGCCGGCCGTGCTCGGCTGGCAGGATCCGGGCTCCGCCTTCTCCGCCGCCATGCAGTTGGCGGCCCTCGCCGCGGTGGTCAGCTACTTCTGGGGCGATGTCAGGGATCTCCTGTTTGGATCGCTCGACGCCCTCGCGCGACGCGATTTTGCCGACCGGCATTTCCGTCTGGCTTACTGGATCGTGCTGGCGACAATTCCGATCGTCATTGCCGGCGTGGCGTTGTCGGGCGTCCTCAACGCCTGCAATTCGCCGCTGCGCAGCCTGAGCGTGATTGGCTGGGCCTGCATCGCCATGGCGGTTCTGCTGGCGCTGGCCGAGATTTTCGCCCGCCACAAGCGCACGATAGGCGAAGCGTCGCTCGCCGATGCGCTTCTTGTCGGTGTTGCCCAGGTCGGCGCACTGATCCCTGGCGTCTCACGCTCGGGCTCGACCTTGACGGCGGCCCTGGGGCTCGGCTTCAAGCGGGCCGAGGCTGCACGCTTCTCGTTCCTGCTCGGGCTGCCGGCCATTGCGCTCGCCGGCCTCAAGGAATTGTGGGAACTGCACAAGGTGCATCTCGATGCCCATGGATGGTCGGTTCTGGGCGTGGGACTGCTCGTGGCCTCCATATCGGCCTTCTTCGCCATCTGGGGCCTGATGCGCGTGCTCGAACGTTTCTCCGCCTGGCCTTTCGTCATCTATCGTGGCGTGCTCGGGGTCGTCCTGCTGCTCGGCGTGGCAATGGGATGGCTTGCCTAAGCTGATCGCCCGCTGGCGGGTGTTGCGCGGCTGCCACCGCGGAAGGGCATCACCTCGTGCCCGAAGATGTGATCGTACGCCTTCATTGACTTCCGCCAATGTCCGCCCTTAACGTTCTGTTAACAAAAACAGATGGCGGAGCCGCATGGCATCCTCGTTGGGTTTGCGCCGGAAGGCGAAGGGGCTGGGGCTGGCGATTGCCCTGATTGCTGTCTGTTCGGCGGTCAATTCCGCCTACGCGGCACCCGTTTCCATGGTTGTCGGCGGCTCGACGTCCCAGCCGATCGGCCACTATGATTTTTGCAAGATCCACCTTGCCGAATGTTCGATCCGTTCGCCCGACAGCTTGCCTGAACGTCTGACCAGCAAACTGCTGCACGAGATCTCCGCCGTGAATCTCTCGGTCAACACGCGCGTCAAGCCGATGAGCGACATGGACAATTACGGCAAGGAGGAATGGTGGGCCTATCCGGACAATGGCTTCGGCGACTGTGAGGATTACGCGCTGGAAAAGCGGCGTGAGCTGAATGGCCTGGGTATTGCCATCGCCAATCTCCTGATGACGGTGGTTCGCAAGCCGGACGGCGAAGGCCATGCCGTGCTGACGGTGCGCACCGACAAGGGCGACTTCATCCTCGACAATCTGGTCGACAAGGTTCGTCTCTGGAACCAGACGCCGTATCGCTACCTGAAAAGACAGGCCAGCGACAACACCGGGCACTGGGTTTCCATTCTTGCCGGCGAGGAGAAGCTGGTCAGCGCCGTCAAATAGCCCTGGCCGGACGTCCGGACTGGTAATCCGCGCTTCCCCCGAGCAAATCCTTCATGGTGCCGGCAAGCGGTGCTATCCACGACAATTCGTTGGAACCGACGATCCGGAACGCGCATGGATTTCTTGACACTCCTGCATTCGGCGCCCTTGTTGCTGACTTTGCTCAAGGCCGCATTGCCGCACGCGGTCGCCACGACGTTGGCATTCGGCCAGTGGTTCGCTTCGGTCCCGCCTTGCCGTGATGTCGCCTTCGAAGCCGCCAGCTTTCTCGTCTGCGAGGTCGATCCGAAACTGTATTCGATCGAACTGTTCTGGAAAGACCAAGGCGGGAAGCCGTTTCAATCGCTGCACAATCTCGACAACGCCCAACGCGCGGCCGGCCGTACCATGCTTTTTGCCATCAATGCTGGCATGTACCACCCCGACCTCAGGCCGGTCGGCCTCTATGTCGAACGCGGCCAGGAAATGGCTGGTGTCAAGACGGGTTCGGGCAGCGGCAATTTTTCGCTGCAGCCTAACGGCATTTTCTATATCGGCGGCGGCAAGGCCGCGGTCCGGGCGACCAGGGACTTCGTCAGGCAGCGGCCAGCCACCGACTATGCAACGCAATCGGGGCCGATGCTGGTGATCGACGGCCAGCTTCATCCGAAATTCCAGGCCGACGGCACCTCGCGCAAGAGCCGCGACGGCGTCGGGGTGCGCAAGGATGGCGTCGCGGTCTTTGCCATCTCGAACGGCACGGTGACATTCCACGCCTTCGCTCGCCTGTTTCGCGATGCGCTCGGCTGCGACAACGCACTCTTTCTCGACGGCACGATATCGAGCCTGCTCGCTCCGGCCATCGGCCGCAACGACGATTACTGGAACTTGGGGCCGATGATCGGCGTCTTCAGGAAGCGCGGCTAGACCAGGCGGTTCCGCCTGGTACCGCGCAGTCTGACCACAATCACGGCGACGGCCATCCCAGCCACTATCGCCGCGATCACCGCCAGGCCGAACAGGCTGGTCGCGTCGAGTTCGGGCAGGCTGTCGGCCCCTTTCGCCACCAGCCATCCAGGCGACAGCACCACCGGCGCCCAGATGATCGCCGACAGGTTGTTGGCGATCTGGAAGCGCCGCCGGTGCATGCCCATCATGCCGGCGACCAGCGGGATGGTGGCGCGCACGGGACCGAAGAAGCGGCCGACGAAAACCGCGGCGAAACCATAGCGATGGAAGAACAGGCGCGCTCGCGCCACCTCGCGCCGGTAGCGGTTGAGCGGCCATTTGTGCACGACGCCGCGCCCGAGCCATCTGCCGAGAAAATAGGAGATGGTGTCGCCCAGTGCCGCGCCGACCATCGCGGCGAGAAGAACGGGCAGGGGCTGGATGATGCCGGCGCCCACCAGGCCGCCGACGATGATCAGCACCGTGGTGCCAGGCAACAGGATGCCGACCAGCACCAGCGACTCGCCGAAGGCGAGCAATCCGACCACAAGGCCAGCCCAGGCCTGATGGTTCTCGATGAAACAAACGCTCTGGTCGATGAACGACTGCACGCAAGCCCCTTTTTGAAAGTGTCCCTCAGCTGCCGCTGTCGAGCAGGCTCTTGAGATCGTCGAGCTTGTCGTTGACGAGCCAGCCGTAATAATTCTCGACCGGCAGCCTGCGGCCCTTGGCGCTGGCAAGGGCGGCGGCGCGCTGACGCGGCTGGCCGACATTGTAGAGCGTCGCCGTGATACCGGGATTGCCCGAGATGTCGAAGCCTTGTTCCTTGTAGGCGTCGATGGCGTCGCGCACGATCGCCGCGATGTAGACGATGCTTCGGTCCGGATCCATGACATCGCGGTAGATCGCTTGCGGATGATCCGGCGTCAGTCTGTCGTAGCCGCTCACTCTGTTGACGAGGTCGGTGACCTCGAGCGCGGTCAGTGGGCTGATCTGGCCGAGGCCGAATGTCTGGCCGGCGAAGAAAGGCTGGAAGAACGCCTGCTGGAAGGTCATCGCGTCATAAGTGACGCCGTCGACCGTCTTGCCGCGGAAATGCTCGACCCAGACCCTGTCGCGGCAACCCCACAGGGTGGCACTGTCCCCAGCCTGGCCGCAAGCCGCGAATTCCGGACGCTGGACAAAGGTCTGCACCGGCACGCCCTTGTAGCGGAAGGCGAAGTCGAGGCCGGAATAGGACAGCGCCTTGACATAATAGGTCTGTACCGAGCCGACGGCGGTGACGTTGTAAGTATGCTCGCCGACCAGCGCGCCGACGATGTGGATGGGATCGATGTCGTAGGCCGCCGCCACCTGCTTGATGTGCGCCACGAGCTTTTTCTCGCGCTTCAGCAGCGCGACGATCTTTCCGTATTTCTCGCCATAGGTGGTCTTGAAGGCGCGCGTTCGCGTGGCCGATGCTTCCGGAATGGCCGGCTGTGTCGCGGAACGGTTTCCGGGCGGAACGACGACCAAGCCGCTCGCATGCGCTGCCCGCATCGAAAAAGCTTCACCGCCCGCAGCGACGAGCAGGAGGACCAGGAGAAGTCGCTGCAACGCGGTCATCGGGCGCCTTTCTAGGAGTTTCGGGAACACCGGCGCGAAGCGCCGCAAACCCGTCTCAACAGCCACATCATGGCGCTGTCAAGGCTTGGCCCGACCTACGACGGCGGCTGTCGGAAAGGGGCAACAGCTATGGTAAAAAACTTGATTCAAACTTTATTGGTAATTTCTCGTTCATAACTGGTCTGGTTGTCCGTCGGCTGTCGCCTTCGGTCTGTTGTGTTTCGAGTACAGGTCCAGATGCGGTTACCAGGCGTCATCAGTTTCGTGATCGCATCGCTATGCCTCGCCGGCTGTTCGTCGACATCGGGCATGGACGCGATCGACCTGCAGAAACCCTCCAACGAAACGACCAGCTCGGTGGTGCGGCCAAGCGCGCCGATCGCGTCCGTTGCCATGGCCAAGGCAAGCAATACGCGCAAGCCGGTCGAGATTGCTCCCGAGGACGACACCGTCCGGCCCTTCGGCTTGGCCGAGGAAGAGACGGTGGCGTTTCCTGCGCCCGAATTGCCCGACGCCGTCGAACCGCCGGTTCAGGAGGCCGCTTTGGTGTCGCCGCCCAGGCTGTTGTCGCGGGCGGCACCGCCCATGCTGGCTGGCCCGGTCACGCGCTACGGCTTCCGCGATGCCAAACCGATCAATTTCGGCCGCTCGTCGCCCCGTCACCTTGCCGTACACGGTGTCGACGTGTCGCGCTGGCAAGGCAACGTCGACTGGGAGAAGCTGCGCGCCCAGGGCGCCAACTTCGCCTATATCAAGGCGACCGACGGCGGTGACCATCTCGATCCGCTGTTCATGAAAAATTGGCGCAATGCCGACGCGGCTGGCTTGAAGCGCGGCGCTTACCATTTCTTCTACTGGTGCCGTGTCGCCAGCGAGCAGGCCGACTGGTTCATCCGCAACGTGCCGAAGGTCGACGGCGCGCTGCCGCCGGTGATCGACGTCGAGTGGAACGGTGATTCCTCCTGCAAGCGGCGCCCGTCGCGTGAAAAGGTGCTGGAGAAGATGCAGGTGTTCATGGACAAGCTGGAGCGCCATTACGGCCAGCGGCCCATCATCTACACGGCGCCCGATTTCTACCGCGACAATTTGCAGGGCGCCTTCCCGGATTACCCGTTCTGGCTGCGCGCCGTGGCCCGGCACCCGTCGAAAGTATATCCGGGCCGCAAGTGGCTGTTCTGGCAGTATTCCGGCTCCGGCCTGTCGCATGGCGTGACCGGCCGCATCGATCTCAACGTCTTCCATGGCGACGAGCGGCAATGGCGAGCCTGGGCCGGTGGCGGCGGCCGGGCGTTGATGGCCGACGCGGATTAGAGCGATGCTTTCGCGTTGGCGTCCGTCCTGCTTGCTGTTGGAATTGATTGCCGCTGCCATTCTTTCCTCGTGCAGCCGCAGCCCATCATCTCGGCGATCGCCGCATCGGTGGGAAGCGTCAGCGTGTCTTGCTGGGTCGGATCGGCTCTGACATAGGCGAGCTGGTTCACGATGCCGGTGTCGGCTTCTGCCTCAAGCCGCGTTGAGCATTGCCTCGATGTTGTAGCCGTCGGGATCGAGCACGAAGCAGGTATAATAGGTCTCGCCGTAACCTGGACGTGGGCCGGGCGCGCCATTGTCCACGGCGCCCGCCTCGAGCGCCGCACGATGGAAGGCCTCCACCTCTGCCTGGCTGCCGACGCGGAAAGCGACATGCAGGGTGGGTGAGCGGCGGCCTTTCGCCCGTGTGCTGGATTTCGAAGAGGCAGCCACCGCCGACGTCGAAGGCCCAGAACACGCCCTCCTTGCCAAGGGACAGGCGATAGCCCAGAGGCGCGAAAGCCTTCTCGTAGAAGAGCTTGCTCTTTTCGAGGTCGCTGATCTCGATGGTGATGTGATCGATCATTGTTGTGTGGCGCCTGACCAGTCCTGGGACAGCAGGATGACGATGCCTGGAGCCGATGTCGAGGACGCGGTGGCCAGAGACGGCCCGTCCGCTTTTGATCGGCGCGCCAAGGGACTTGCCTTCATGACGCCACGAGAGGATTTTGCAGGCGGTTCGGGCCGTTCTTTTTTAGTCCTTTGGAGGCGACATGCGGATCTGGCATTGCAGGCGAAAGTGTCTTGCCACGGCGCTGATATGCCTGGTGTCCGCCATGCCGAGGGCAGCGCTGGCGGACACGGCCCTGAAAGACCCAACGGCTGAAGCGCTCGACCGCTGCCTGAACGACGCGGCCAATGCCTCCACCTCAGGCCAGACCGACTGCGAGGCGACGGCATCAAGCGACTATGATCGCCGGATGAATGCCGCCTATGCGACACTCCTGCGCCAACTGCCGCGCCAGGCCGCGCAAAAACTCCGCCTGTCGCAACGCGCATGGCTAACCTTCCGCGACGCCGAGGCAACGGCGCGAGACGCGCTCTACGAAACGAGGCAAGGCACGATGTACGTACCCATGCAGGCTGCCGATGCGACCAACGCCATTCGGGATCGCGCGCTGGAGTTGGAGGGATTTGTCCGCGTGATGGAGATCGATGAGTGAGGAACGGAATGCCTCCTGTCACGCGACTGCAGCAGGCGATTATGCGAAATCAAATCGGCCCGATCTTGCGACCGAGCCGATTTGATCTGTCGTCGACGACGCGAGCTTGAATTAGCTCAGCTGCACCCGCTCGTGGCGCCGCAGGTGTCGCACTTCTCGCAAGTCCCGTTCCGCACCATGGTGAAATTCTGGCACTCGGAGCAGGAATTGCCGGTGTAGCCCTGGAGCAATGATTTGGCGCGGCGGTCGGCGGCGAGTTTCTTCGCCTCGGCCGCTTCCTGGGCCGCCGTGTCGGTGAACAGCGCCGCGGTGTTGTCGGTCGCGGCATCGGAGGCCGCTTCCTCGAACGCGATGTCCTCGGCCAGTTCCTTGGCCCGCTCTTCATAGTCGCGCTTGTAGGCGATCGCTTCGTCGCTGGCCGGCTTCAACGCCAGCACGTTGGAGCCGGAGAAGGCCGTCGGCGCCGAGCGGGCAGGGGTGCCGGAGGCGGCAAAGCCCTTCGGCTCGTTGCCGATTGCCCTCGATACCAGCTTCACCGGCGAGCCGCGGGTCAGGCCCTTGGAGACGGCGTCGGTCTTGCCTTCGCTGATGCCGCGGCCAAGCGCGGTGTTCGAGAAGTCCGATTGGTCGACATGGGCGAGGTCGTTGCGGCCGAGATAGGAGATGGCGAGCTCACGGAAGACGTAGTCGAGGATCGACGTCGCGCTCTTGATGGCATCGTTGCCGATGACCATGCCGGCCGGCTCGAACTTGGTGAAGGTAAAGGCGTGCACATATTCATCGAGCGGGACGCCATATTGCAGGCCGAGCGAGATCGCGATGGCGAAGTTGTTGAGAAGGCCACGCAGCGTGGCACCCTCCTTGTTCATGTCGATGAAGATCTCGCCGAGACGGCCATCATCATACTCGCCGGTGCGCAGGAAGATGGTGTTGCCGCCGATCTTGGCCTTCTGCGTATAGCCCTTGCGGCGGCCGGGCAGCTTTTCCTGCTCGCGCGAGACGCGTTCGATGATGCGCTCGACGATGCGCTCGGTGATCTGCGCCGCGCGCGCCGCCGCCGGAGCCTGGATCAGCTGCTCGACCGCGTCGTCTTCGTCCTCCTCGCCATCGGCGAGCAGCGAGGCATTGAGCGGCTGCGACAGCTTCGAGCCGTCGCGGTAGAGCGCGTTGGCCTTCAGCGCCAGCTTCCACGACAACATGTAGGCGCTCTTGGCGTCCTCCACCGTCGCGTCGTTGGGCATGTTGATGGTCTTGGAGATGGCGCCGGAGATGAAGGGCTGGGCCGCCGCCATCATCTGGATGTGGCTGTTGATCGAAAGCGAGCGCTTGCCGATCTTGCCGCACGGGCTGGCGCAGTCGAACACCGCCAGATGTTCGGGCTTGAGGAAAGGCGCGCCTTCAAGCGTCATCGCACCGCAGACATGGATGTTGGCGGCCTCGATGTCCTTCCGGGAGAAGCCCAGCGCCGGCAGCATTTCGAACGAGAAGTCGTTGAGCTGCTCGTCGGTGAAGCCAAAAGTCTCCTTCACCCAGTCGGCGCCGAGCGTCCACTGGTTGAAGACGAACTTGATGTCGAAGGCCGACTTCAGCGCCGCGTTGAGTGCGGCGATCTTGTCGTCGGTAAAACCCTTGGCCTTGAGCGAGCCGGGGTTGACGGCCGGCGCCTGGTTGAGATTGCCGTGGCCGACGGCATAGGCCTCGATCTCGGCGATCTGGCTCTCGGAATAGCCGAGCGTGCGCAGCGCTTCCGGCACGGCGCGGTTGATGATCTTGAAGTAGCCGCCGCCGGCGAGCTTCTTGAACTTCACCAGGGCGAAATCGGGCTCGATACCAGTGGTGTCGCAATCCATGACCAGGCCGATCGTGCCGGTCGGCGCGATCACGGTTGCCTGCGCGTTGCGGTAGCCATGCTCCTCGCCGAGTTCGATGGCGCGGTCCCAGGCGGCCTTGGCGTGGGTGGCCAGATCCTGCTGCTTGAGGTCGGAGGCGACGAGCGGCACCGGATTGACGGCCAGCTTCTCGTAACCGTCCTTGTCGCCATAGGCGGCGCGGCGATGGTTGCGCATGACGCGCAGCATGTTCTGCGCATTGCGGTCATAGTCGGGGAAGGCGCCGAGTTCGGATGCCATTTCCGCCGAGGTCGAATAGGCGACGCCGGTCATGATGGCAGTCAGCGCGGCGCAGATCGCGCGGCCCTCGTCGGAGTCGTAGGGAATGCCCGAGGTCATCAGCAGGCCGCCAATATTGGCATAGCCGAGGCCGAGCGTGCGGTAGTCGTAGGAGAGCTTGGCGATCTCCTTCGACGGGAACTGCGCCATCATCACCGAGATTTCGAGAACCATGGTCCACAGCCGAACGGTGTGCTCGTAGGCGGCGATATCGATCGTGCCGTCGGCATTGCGGTAGGGGAGCAGATTGATCGAGGCGAGATTGCAGGCCGTGTCGTCGAGGAACATGTATTCCGAGCACGGATTGGAGGCCCGGATCGCACCGGCCGAAGCGCAGGTGTGCCAGTCGTTCATCGTCGTGTTGAAGTGCAGGCCGGGATCCGCTGAAGCCCAGGCCGCGTAGCCGATCTTTTCCCAGAGGTCGCGTGCCTTCAGCGTCTTCAGGACCTTGCCGTCCTTGCGGGCGGTCAGGTGCCAGTCGGCGTCGGTCTCGACGGCGCGCAGGAAATTGTCCTTCAGCGACACCGAATTGTTGGAGTTCTGGCCGGAAACCGTGAGATAGGCATCCGAATCCCAGTCGGTGTCGTAGGTCTTGAACGACATCGAAGTGTAGCCCTGCTTGGCGAACTGGATGACGCGGTAGATGTAGTTTTCCGGCACCGCCGACTTCTTGGCCGCCTTGATCTCGCGCTTCAGCGCCGTGTTGATCGCCGGGTCGAAGCAGTCGTCGTCATGGCCTTCGCAGTTGACGCAGGCCTTCATGATCGCTTCGAGATGCTTCTTGACGATCTTGGAGCCGGTCACCAGCGAGGCGACCTTCTGCTCTTCATTGACCTTCCAGTCGATGAATTCCTCGATGTCGGGATGGTCGGCGTCGACGATGACCATTTTCGCCGCACGGCGCGTCGTGCCGCCCGACTTGATGGCGCCAGCGGCGCGGTCGCCGATCTTGAGGAAGCTCATCAGGCCGGAAGAGCGGCCGCCGCCCGACAGCTTTTCGCCTTCGCCGCGCAGCAGCGAGAAGTTCGAACCGGTGCCCGAGCCATATTTGAACAGGCGCGCTTCACGCACCCACAGATCCATGATGCCGCCCTCGTTGACGAGGTCGTCCTGCACGCCCTGGATGAAGCAGGCATGCGGCTGCGGATGCTCGTAGGAGGATTTCGACTTGGTCAGCTTGCCGGTGAAGGGATCGACATAGAAGTGGCCCTGGCTCGGACCGTCAATGCCATAGGCCCAGTGCAGGCCGGTGTTGAACCATTGCGGCGAATTCGGCGCGACGCGCTGCGTGGCCAGCATATAGGCAAGCTCGTCACGGAAAGCGCGCGCGTCTTCCTCCGACGCCTTGAAGTAGCCGCCCTTCCAGCCCCAATAGGTCCAGGTGCCGGCCAGCCGGTCGAACACCTGGCGGGCGTCGATCTCCGAGCCGTATCGCTCGGCCTCGGGCAGCTTGGCGAGCTCTGCCTCGTCGGCGACGGAGCGCCACAGGAAGGAGGGGACGTCGTTCTCCTCGACCTTCTTCAGGCGCGCGGGGACACCGGCCTTGCGGAAATATTTCTGGGCCAGGATGTCGGCGGCGACCTGGGAGAACTGCGCCGGCACATCGATGTTGTCCAAGCGGAACACCACCGAGCCATCCGGATTCTTGATCTCGGAAAGCGCCTTGCGGAATTCGATCTCCGCATAAGCTGATTGCCCTGGCTTGGTGAAACGACGCTCGATGCGCATTGGTCCGGTCCCTTTTGTCTATATATAGCGCTTTCATCAGGGGATTTCTGCCCCCCAAAGACGAAACGCGCGGTCCGCCGTTTGCCGGCATTGCGAACAATGCCGGCATCTCCATTTCGCAGGCGCGGCCATGCACACGACAAAACGCCTTGCCGGGCGTTTGCCGAGGCTGCCAACCGACCCTACGGGTCCCTCAAAACTGAATTTTTCGATTCCCTCACCTGAGGGAAATTCACACTATCTAGCGTCGAACTTAGCTGCAAACACTAAATATAGTATTAACAGACAATTTATTCCAGTCCGACAATTCTCCCTTTCGTCGCCCCATCACCCACGATCCCAACGCCTCCGCCGGCCTCGTAAACAGGCGGAAATGCGGGCAAAACACACATAGTCCGGGAAAAAGACCGGGCTCAGAACTTTCCGGTCGCGCTCTCAACAGGAGCGCATGGCCTATAAAAGGCGACTCGTTTCGAGCCGTCAAGGATTCGTTTGCGTAGCTTTTGTGACCCCAACATCTTGTGTGTCACACATGTGGATAACGGGGATAGAATTGACCGCCGTGGCGGCCATTTTCCGGTGGCGAACATGCGCTGCCGCGAGGCATGGCCGCCCGGCGGTCAGCCGTAGTGCAATTTCGGCTTGGGCTCGGTGCCGGTGAACTGGACGCCGATCCTGTCGTTGCGGCGCCAGCGGGCCTCGCAGCGATAGGCAACGCCATCGAGCGGAACATAGAGAAGGAAGCGATCGGGAACCCGGGACTCAAGCGGTACTTTCAGTTCGGCGCCGCCCGCATGCTGGTTGCGCACCGTGCAAGCCACCTCGGAGTTCTGGATGCCGGTGATGATCGTTCCGCCCTTGAGCACGCGCGGTCGATGCTCGCGCTGTGGCTCGCCGGGATCTTGCTGCAGTGGGTCTGCGGGATTCGCCATCGATCAAACGCCAGGACTGATCGATCCTAACCAAGAAAAATTAGCAAACCATTGCGGCGCAGGATTGTGCGTCCGCCGCGATATGTGCCGATCAGGAAAACCTGCGCGGGTCGGCGCAGAAATAGGCGATGATCTGGCAAAGGTCGGGCTCGTTGACCATGCGCACGGCTTCGCTCGAATTGACCCATTTGCGGGTGCGGGAGTGTTTTTCCTTCCAGCGGTCGGCGACCTTGTCGACATGAAGCGGAAAGACCAGCACCTCGCAAGGCACTTCCTCGCCTGAGGCCAGCACCTTGGCATAGAAATAGCGGCCGGCTTCGAGATGGGAGATGTTTCCGCGCAAGCCGGCTTCCTCGGCGGCCTCGCGCGCGGCCGCCTCGCACAGCGGCTCCCGGGCTTCCGGCCAGCCCTTTGGCAGCACCCAGCGGCCCGTATCACGGCTGGTGATCAGCATGACCTCGACACCGTTCCCGGCATCGCGCCAGGGCAAGGCGGCAACCTGCAGACGGCATGGTGCGGTGCCGAAGAGTCGCCGGACCCTTTCAGCCAGATGGTTGTGCGTCGTTGCCCGTGTCAACATCGGAGAAGCTAGCCCCAGCCTCCAGAATCGTTTGCCGCCTCACGAATCTTACGGCTAATTGTGACCAATAAAAGTAAAAACTTTGGTCAGGCTGGCCGAATCCCGTCAACAAAGGTCGATTTCACAGGATAACTTGCCCGTGGCGCGCGCCGCACAAGCAAATATTGTCGTCCGTAGCGGGCTTAGTTGGAAAAAACGCCTTGCAGCGAATCAGCCGGCGTGGTCGTCGGCGATCGGTTTCTGGTAGGTGAAACCCATGTCCCACGGGAAATAGATCCAAGTGTCCTGGCTGACCTCGGTGACGAAAGTATCGACCAGCGGCCTGCCCTTGGGCTTGGCGTAGACAGTCGCGAAATGGGCCTTGGGCATCATGGCCCGCACGATGCCGGCGGTCTTGCCGGTGTCGGTCAGGTCGTCGATGATCAGCACGCCGGCGCCATCGTCGGCCAGCAAGCTCGGCGTGATCTCCTTCAGCACCTGCAATTGTCCCTGGCTGGTGTAGTCGTGATAGGAGGCGACGCAAACCGTCTCGATGATGCGGATGCCCAGTTCTCGCGAAATGATCGCCGCCGGCACCAGCCCGCCGCGCGTGATGCAGACGATCGCCTTCCACTGACCCTTGTTGGCGCCGGCAAGCCGCCAGGCAAGCGCGCGGGCGTCACGATGAAACTGGTCCCAGGAGACCGGGAAGGCTTTTTCGGGTAGGGACATTTCTCGCGCACTCCACGGGCACACGACGACCGCGTGCACAAAAAAGGGGAATGCGCGCGGAATTAACTGGAAAGCCTTGGGTTTGGCAAGGGTGGGCGGCAGCGATCGCTGTGGACTTATCGCGACAGGAAGGCCGCTACCTGTGATGTGCGCAGCACCGTGCGCGTCACGCCGCCGAACAGGAGCTGGCGCAGCCAGGAATGGCTGTAGGCACCAAGAACGAGGAGATCGGCACCGCTCTCGGCGACCCTGTTCTGGATCATGTCGTCGACCGAGGTGCCGTCCGATTTCTGCACCGAAACACTGACGGTGGCGCCGTGGCGCGACAGCGCCGACGCGATCTCGGCGCCGGCGGCCTCTGGGCTTTCGTCGAGCGTATCGGGTGGGTCGATGACCAGTATGTCGGTTTTCTCCGCCTCGATGATGAAGGGCAGGGCGTCGAACGCGGCGCGCGCGGCCTCCTTGCTGCCGTTCCAGGCAAGCAGCACACGTTTGAATGTGGTGACGAGCGGACCCGCGCTTGGCACCACCAGTACCGGCCGGCCGGCATCATAGACCAGCGTATCGACGTCGGCGCTCGGATCGCCGCCGGTCTCGCGCTGCGCGGCGATGATGAGATCGGCGGCGCGCACGGTCGAAATGCCGGTCAGCGCGCTGTCGCCGGAGAAGCTCTCCAGGCTGCGCCAGTCGAAGGAAAGGCCGGAATCCTCGATGCGCCTGAGAAACACGGCCTGGAGCTTGTCGGCCCGTTCCCGGTTCATGTCGGCCGAGACCTGCAGGAATTCCGTATCGGGAAAGCCGGTCGCCGACGTGTAGGGCACCGGCAGCGCCTCGGCATGGATGCCGATCAAATGGCTCTGGAAGCGGCCGGCAAGCGGGATGGCGCAGTCGAGCACGCGCTCGGCGTCCTGCTCGTTCTGCAGAATGGCGACGATGGTCTTGAAACGCATGATGATCCCTCAATCTTGCGAGTGCCCTCAATCTCGCGAGTGATGGGCCTCGCGGCAGGAAAACGTTGCAGCGTCGTTCTTGGTTCCGGCCCGACCGGGTCAGCGCGCCTGGCTGGCGAAGCCGGCCACCATGGCCTCGACGTCGGCGCGCGCGGCTTCGAGCGCATCCTTGCTGCGGGCGCGAACCACCAATTCGGTCCAGAACTTGCCGTCGCCATATTTGGGATAGGAGCCGATGATCGTATCGGGATGGGCTTTCTGGATCTCGCCCAACGGCCCGCCGACAAGGCCCTCGCCGAACGGGCAGTGCACCGTGGCCGACAGCATTTTTGTGCCGGCTTTCAGCGTCGGCACGACATTGTCGAGCATGGCCTGGAAGATCGAGGGCACGCCGGCCATGACATGGACGTTGCCGATGCGAAAACCCGGCGCCACCGACACCGGGTTGTCGATATGGTCCGCGCCGCGCGGCATGCGCGCCATGCGCTTGCGCGCTTCCGTGTATTCGATGCCGCGCGCGGCATAGCTCGCCTCCAGCAGGGCATAGGCCTTGGCGTCGTATTCGCAAGGCACGCCGAACGCCTTGGCGATCGAATCGGCCGTGATGTCGTCATGCGTGGGGCCGATGCCGCCGGTGGTGAACACATAGGTGTAGCGTGCGCGCACCGCATTCACCGCGGCCACGATCTCGTCTTCCTCGTCGGGCACGATGCGCACCTCCTTCAGGTCGATGCCGATCGCCGTCATGATATCGGCGAGGTGGCCGATATTCTTGTCCTTGGTACGGCCGGACAAAATCTCATCGCCGATGACAAGCATGGCGGCAGTGACGATTTCAGGCATGGGAAGGGCTCCGGCGGACGGGCCGTCTGCATAGCGCGGCGCACGGGCGTCGGCAATGCCGCCAAGATGGCGAAGGTCCGACAGACACGGTTATCAGCTGGATTGCAGGGACTGGTCTCCTCCAGATTGTCCTTGGTCCCGCAGGGCGGCAACGGCTGCCTCGCGAGGTCGGCCCGTCCTGTCGGTCCTTGCGGCGGTATCGCGGCCGGGTAAGCTGCGGCTCGGATCCGGGTGACGAATGCTGATATCGATTCTGCTCTGGCTGCTCGGCGCCGCCATTCTGGCGGCAGTCCTCTTGCTCGCTTGTCTGCTGGTGGCGACGCTGTGGATCGCGGCGAAAGCGGAGAGATTGGTGCCGCCGGTCGGAAAATTCATCGAGATCGACGGCAACCGCATCCACTATGTCGATGTCGGGCAGGGGCGGCCGATCGTCTTCCTGCATGGGCTTGGCGCCCAATTGCATCATTTCCGGCACACCGTGTTTGGCCGTTTCGGTCCCGGCTACCGGCTGATCGCGCTCGACCGTCCGGGCTCCGGCTATTCGACGCGGGCAAGCGGAGCGACGGGCCGCTTGCCCGAGCAGGCCGAGATCATCAAACGCTTCATGGAAACACTGGGGCTGGAAAGGCCGCTTGTGGTGGGTCATTCTCTCGGCGGTGCCATCACACTGACCCTGGCCGTCGACCATCCAGAGGCGATTTCAGGCATCGCCTTGCTGGCGCCCCTGACGCATCTTGAGACAAGGACGCGGCAAGGATTTGACCTGCTCTACATTCCCTCGCGCCTGTTGCGATGGATCATGGCCTATACGGTGGCGATACCGGCGAGCCTTAGATATGCCCGCCCGACGATGGACTTCATCTTCGCGCCGCAAGCCGTCGCGGCGGACTACATGACCGGAGGAGGCGGATGGCTCGGCCTGAGGCCCGCTCACTACCATGCGACGTCGAGCGATGTCGTGGCGGTCGAGAAGGATCTCGGCGACATCGAGCGCCGCTATGGCGAGATCGCCATGCCGGCCGGCATCCTGTTCGGCGGCGCCGATCGCGTCATCGGCATGGCTGTCCATGGCGAGCCGATGCGGGAAAAGCTCGAGGGCCTCGATTTCGAGCCCGTCGATGGTCTCGGCCACATGCCGCAATTCGTCGAGCCGGACAGGGTCGTTGCCTTCATCAAGCGCATCGCGGGGCGAGCTTTTTCAGATACGGCATCACCAAGGGTTCACGACAATTTCAATGAACCATCCGGCTGATTGCCGGGTTTACCCCGTGTCGCATCCCAAGGCGGCCAAGATACGGAGTAATTCAATGTACAGGAAACTTTTCGCTGCATCCGTCCTGACGATCGGTCTCGCTACATCGGCGATGGCCCAATCGTCCGACGCAACCTATTCCAACCATCACAATTGGTGGCTGTTCGGCAACGGGGATTCTTCCGCCGTCGACCAGAGCACCACCGGCAGCATCAACGCGGACGGGTCCGGATTGAACACCCTTGGCAATCCCGGCCCGGCCGGGCCTTGTGCCTCGAACACGGCAGGCCCCGACGCGAATGCCCAAGGCAACGTCAACGATCAGTACTGCGGCAAATAGCGAGCCGCGGGCCTGCCCCGGACGCCGTCTCTCCTGGCGTCCGGCTGGCACATGACTATCAATCGGAAATTTCAGTCTGGGGCCGATCACGGCCGTCAGCCAGTTCCTCGTGCCATTTTCCGTCGGCGTCCTCATACTGGATGCCGTCGGTGGCGCCGGCCACCTGTTGTTCCGCCGAAGCGATTTCGGCGGCGCGCAACGCATCCTGATGGGTGGGAAATGTCTCCGAGAAGGTCGCGCCGACCTTGTAGGCCCATCCACCGTCATGCTCGACGATCTTGTAAGTCAGCTTCGCCATTCAAAACCTCCGGTTAAAGGTCCGTCTGCTCAATGCAGTCGGTCGTCGGGCAGACGGTCGTCTGCCAGCCGGTCGTCGGGCACCAGCACTTCCGATTCCCTGGCGGCCTCGATCAGTGCCCTGCGCGCTTCCGCTGTGGAACGATAACCTTCCAGCACTTTGAGGCAAGTGTCGAGGGCATCACGATGACGAGGACCGCGATTGAGCGGCCACACCGTCATCAGGCACTCCGCCGCCTCCTGGGTCGAGCGGATATGGCGATATTTGCCGACATGGCCAAGTTCGACCACGACGGGCGTTTCAAAAGGCTTGTTGTCCATCATGGCCGCAACGCAAAGCAGCCAATTTGGTTGCAAAAATGGCCCTCGGCCTGCGCCCAAAGGTCGCGTCGTGTTTATCGCCGCGCCGCGTGGGCATAGGGTCGGCCAACCGGACCCGCCATCGGGTCAAGCCGCGAGCATGGTTTGGGCGGCATGCATCGACGGCCTCAGTAGCCGCAGTCATTGCGCAGCCAGCGCGCATTCGCCCAGCCGGTCCCGCCGCCGATTTCGACCTGGTACCAGTTGCCGCGCCGGTCGAAGATCTCGACATGGTCGCCGTTGAACAGCTGTCCGATGATCCGGGACGACGAGTTGGGCCCTGTGCGCACGGCCAGAAAACCGCTGCCCGTCGCCACATTGTAGCGGCCTGACAGGCCGTGCACCGTACCCTCGCAGTATTGCGCAACACTTGGCGTGGACGCGCCAAGCCATGACCCCGCCACAACCATAACGACTGCGGCCGGCAAAAATGCCCTGAACGACATGATGTCCCCTCCCAAATCCGGCCGCCGAAGGCGGCCTTACCCACCGGAACAAGTGACGGACCGATTAAAGCGGAGCCATCGCAAGCTGTCCAGCCGCAGCGGATTGGGGCAGGTCAGCCCGCGGCCTTCATCCAATGTTGCATCGTCGTCACCGAGCGGGCGAGCTGCGGCGCGGGATGGATTTTTTCGCTGAATGTGGCGGCCGCACGCCATCCCCAGCGCGGATCGGCGAGGAAGGCGCGTGCCAGTGCCACCATGTCGGCGCGGCCTTCGGCGATAACGGCCTCGGCCTGTTTCGGGTCGTCGATCAGGCCGACCGCACGGGTCGGAATTCCGGCGCCCTTGCGCACGGCTTCCGCCAGATGCACCTGATAACCGGGTCCGGTGGGCAATTTCTGCAACGGCGAATTGCCGCCGCTCGAACAGCAGAGATAGGCGACGCCTTCGGCCTTCAGCGCTTTCGCCACCTCGACCGCGTCGGCGACGTCGAAGCCGCCATCGACCCAGTCCGTCACCGACAGCCTGGCGCCGAGCATCAGCTTCGGCACCGCTTTCTTCACCGCCCTGGCGATCTCGACGACAAGGCGCATCCGGTTTTCCAGCGAGCCGCCCCAGCGGTCCGTGCGCTGGTTGGACAGAGGCGACAGGAACTGGAAGATCAGATAGCCGTGCGCTGCGTGCAGCTCGATGAAGTCGAAGCCGGCACGTTCGGCTCGCCTTGCGGCCTCGGCGAAGCGTTCGATGAGCTGCAGGATTTCTTCGTCCTCCAGCGCGTGCGGCACGTTCCAGCCCGTATCGTAGGCGATCGCCGAGGCCGAGACGGTCTGCCAGGGGTCTTCATTCGGCTGCAGCGGGCCGCCGCCTTCCCATGGCTTGCGGTTCGAGGCCTTGCGGCCGGCATGCGCCAGCTGCGTCCCGAACTTCGTGCCGGGTGCCGCCACGCGCCGGGCAGCGTCCAGCGCGCGGCGCGCGGCCGCCTCATTGTCTTCGGAATAGAGGCCGAGGCAGCCATGGCTGATACGCCCGCGCCGCTCGACATCGGTCATCTCGACCGTGACCATGCCGGCGCCGGACATGGCGAGGTTCATCCAGTGATAGAGATGCCAGTCGCTGGCCGAGCCGTCATCGGCGGAATACTGGCACATCGGCGCCACGGCGATGCGGTTGGGAAAGGTGAGCCCATCGAGCGTGATGGGCTGGAATAGCGATGTCGTCATGAAACCAACTCCGGAGGGAAACCCGCTATTTAGGCAACGGTGCTCTTCCGTACCACACACGAGAGGGTGAAACGCGTGCTGGACCAATCGCTGCCCCGGTTGCAGAGAGGCCGGTTGGCGGCTACGCCTGCGCCCGACAGCAAGCATCGAGGTAGCCATGGAAGACCGCATTCGTATACGCTCGGAAGAGGTCCTCTCCGACGACTGGGCGATCCTGAAGAAGACGGTGCTCGACTACCGCCGGCGCGACGGACAATGGGAAACGCAGATCCGCCAGACCTATGATCGCGGCGACGGCGCGGTCATCCTACCCTATGACCCTCAGCGAGCGACCGTGCTCCTGGTGCGCCAGTTCCGCTATCCCGCCTATGCCACCGGCCACCGCGAACCGCTGATCGAGGCCTGCGCCGGACTGCTCGACGAAAACGACCCGGAGACCGCCATCCTCAAGGAAGCCGAGGAAGAGCTGGGCTACCGGCTGAACAAGATCGAGCGGCTGTTTTCGCCTTACATGAGCCCCGGCAGCGTCACCGAGCGGCTCTGGTTCTTCATCGCCCGCTACTCACCCGCCGACCGCATCTCGGCCGGCGGCGGCGCGCCGGAAGAGGGCGAGGACATCGAGGTCCTGGAAATGCCGCTCGACGAAGCGCTCGCGGGGATTGCCGATGGCCGGATTATCGATGCCAAGACGATTATCTTGGTTCAGCATTTGAAGCTGTATCCGATGAAGGTTTGAGTGGCACCGGATCTCGACGATCTTAGACATCTGACCCGACTTGTGCGTGTGACGGGGATGGAACCCTTCAGATCAGAGACCGAGGGACTTTAGGCCCTCTAAATTGACCATGCCGGCGACGTATTTTTGTGATTAATATTAGGGCTGCGTGGAGGAAGAATCTGAATGGCCGGCCTAGTTGAGGAGATACAACGGGAAGCAGTAGATCGGGACGTGCCCGTCGCTACTCTTTTACGGAAGGTGAAGCTGGCGGCTGCGAAGCTCAACCTAGGTAAAATCGAGGATTGGGTCGAGCATGAACTAAATGGATACCCGACCGATCATGTACTCCCAAAATACCGCCGATTGACCGGGCGGCCTCAGGCCTTCAATCCTTATCGAGGTTGGATTCCGATCATCATGAATACAGCCAAGCAGAATGAGGCCCTTGCTCGGTCGGATGCTTACCAGTCACTGCCGGCGCTGGAAGACGTAATAGAGCGTACAGACAAGGGCGGGTTTATCGAAATGCCGTACGACGCGGACACCGTACGAGCGCTAAATGAAGGAATGAATGTAGAACTCGGTCGGATGTCAAACCATCTGTCAATCAGTCAACTGCAAGGCGTGATTGACGCGGTACGCAATCAAATACTTGATTGGGCCATCGACCTTGAGCGAGCCGGCATTGCTGGCGAGGGGATATCATTTAACGACGCGGAGAAGACCCGCGCCAAGGAGGCTGCCGTGACCTATGGGCAGCGGCAATACGTCGGGAGATATTTCGGTCTCTGCCTCGACCTCGTAGCAGATTATAGACATCGTCCGGAAGGTAAGAGAGGCCGCCCCGCTGTTGGTGCGCGATGGCGCAGACGGACCGCGACTCGCACGTGCCATGGACGCCGCTGAGCACGAGGCGGGAAAGTCTTCGCCTGACAGTGGCAAAATGAAAGGCTTCCTTTCGGATGCCCGAGAGGCCTTGATTGGCGCGACCGGCAGTTTGACAGCCGAGGGGGCTATGGCATTGATTATGGCAGCAATTAGGATGTTTGGACCGTAGTGATGTCCCGCCCGACGCTACTGTAACCACTAGTTGGCTGGGAAATGATTCAGCAGAGAAAAGGCTGCCTATGATCTTTCCCACTGCTGCACATTGACAGCAGAAACGCCTGCGATAGATCTTAACAAATTAGTAATCACTAGGAGTTCTGGAGCCGATGGTTCGGATTGGAGTTTAATAAGAAATGCCTTTCCAAATCGGTACCCTGCAAACTTAGTTATCACTGTCTTCAGGGCGCCTTCCAAAGAGGAAATCATGTTATTAAGCTGATCATCTTGAGTTGATGGAGAAAATCTAACAACTATGGTGGTTGCAGTAGGTGGGAACCTTTGCAAGAATTTTTGCATTTCGAATTCGTCTATAACATGACTACTCTCTGATATAGACAACAATTGCCTGTCTTCGACTGAAGCAAGTCGTCGAGATACTTCATTTAACTGCTGCTGAATTATTGTCGACTCGGGCGTGGCGCTTTCAGCCAATTTCACCACGCCACGAGCGCGGATGACAGGATTGTCCGGTTTGTAATCCGGATCGAGCACCGCAACCAATGCTCGCGTTAAGTCCGCACGCGCAGCTTTAAGGTCAGTTGGATCACCATAATCGAAGGGTATTGCTCTGTACAATTTTACGTCGAAGGGGATGATTTCACCCTTCTTGAACATATGGATGATCGGCAATTCTTTCATGTGCCGTATACCCATTTCATAGAAGGCGTTCGGGTTTAGCTCAGTCATATCAGCGATTACCAGATCGTCGTCCAAGAGGTGCCCTATGATCTGAGCATCGATCATACCCGGTTGGTCGATCTTGTCGGCGCGGACAACCACAAACTGGTCGGGAAAATTTGTCACCAGGACATGCTCGATAATTTCGTGTAGCAGCCAGTCCGCATGCCGCCTCGTCGTACTGCCTTCGGCGCCGATTGGGCATACTACGAAACAGGACTTCTTCTTTGTCTCCGACGTCTTTGTTTTAACTTCCGACACGCTTCCCACCCTGCCAGTCTGTGGATTGGACTCAGCCAGCGTTGACCAGCATGTCGCTGAACACAAGCGTTTTTAGAAACTGCGGCGGCGCTCGCTAGCATACTACGCGCAATGCGGCTCGCTGAACGGTAGACAGGCAAACAGAGCGACTGGAAGAGCCAGAGCACAACCCATCCGCTGCCTTGGCCTCTTGTTTATACAAGACGTTGCCGTAATCCAGACCGGGCTTCCTGGGTGGAACGTGGCCTGTTCGTGGCCGGTGAGGCGTCGATGAGATTGGGAAGCTTGCTCAATGACCTCGCGCCAAACCCAAGGATGCCTAGGGCGAAAAATCAATGCCAGACCCGATCATGTGCGATTCCATCTCAGAGATAGTGAGTGGATACCCAGGCTATTTCTGGCAGGGCGTGAGGCAAATACGAAATTGGCAAAATGGTGCGGACGACGGGAATCGAACCCGTACGATCAGAGATCGAGGGATTTTAAGTCCCTTGCGTCTACCAATTCCGCCACGTCCGCGAGGCCAGCCCTTTTCAGACGCCAGACACAGCCCGTCAAGTCGTGTTCTGAGGCGCCCGAGCGCTCAACCCAGAGGAGGAGGCGGGATGATACTGGCGCGATCGCGGAATTTATCCGCACTGCTGGCATCGGTAGATATCTGCGCTGCGGATCGATCCGCCATGGC
>NZ_VFVR01000005.1 GCF_006442205.1 Mesorhizobium sp. B2-3-12 | reverse complement strand
GGTGTAGATCGAGGCGCCGTAGACCGTCTTGCCGTCGATCTGCCGCTTCTGGAAGAATTCGGCGATCTGCTTCAACTGGTCGAAGGTGGCAGGCGGGCCGAGATCCCAGCCATACTTTTCCTTGAACTCCTTCTGCAGTTCGGGCTTGGAGAACCAGTCCTTGCGGTAGGTCCAGCCGACGACATCGCCCATCGCCGGCAGCGCCCAGTAGTTTGGCGTGTTCTTAGGCCATTCCGAATAGCCGACCACGGTCGCCGGCACGAAGTCGTCCATGCTGATCTTCTCCTTGTCGAAGAAGTCGTTCAGCTTGACGTAGTGGCCGTTCTCGGCCGCACCGCCGATCCACTGGCTGTCGCCGATGATCAGGTCGCAGAGCTTGCCGTGCGAGTTGAGCTCATTGAGGAAGCGGTCGGCATAATTGGTCCACGGCACGAACTCGAATTTCATGCCGATGCCGGTTTCCTTGGTGAAGTCCTTGGACAGTTCGACGAGCGCGTTGGCCGGGTCCCAGGCGGCCCAGCACAGCGTCAGGTCTTCAGCGTGCGCGGCGTTCGAGACGGCTGTCGACGCTGCGATGGCCGAGGTCAGTCCCAGGGCCAGTTTAAAACTCGATTTCATGCCTTCCTCCCATTTGTGAAACACGTCCGGATGACGGTCTCAAGAACCCTCAACCTCTCTCCTCAGAGGCCCAAACATGGCAGCATCGTCGCGCCGCAGATGTTTAGTAATTTGTTTAGTGATGCAATTTCTACTAAACAAGGCAAGCGAATTCGTTGCTGCGCCGCAGCATGTTTGCGCCGGTGTCTGAAAAAATTGGGAAAAGCGTCGGGCGCCGGTCGGATGATCGCGGAGTGTGGACGTGGCTCTGATTGGTCAGTCGACCCGCCTGGTGCTCACCATCACCGTCCTGATCGGCGGCGCTGGCGGCAGCAGCGCGCGGATGTCGCCGAAGGGAAACATCGGTTCGAAGCGAAAGGCTTCGGCCTGCGCCCCCGCTGCGCCATTGCATTGGCCCGCGCGAAAAAGGGTCTGCGTCAGCGCGATATCGACGAACCGATCCGGGTCCTGAGATTGGTGCATGCGGATCGCCCTGGCCTTGATCTCGGCATGGGCGGAAATATCGACATAGTGCGTCGGCGAGAATCCGGTGCCGCCCATCGTGTCGGCATGCAGCACGGGGACGCCGAACGACGCCGCGATGCGCACGCCGTCCGACAGCGCGCGGTGGTCGGCGTGGTAGTCGTTGGGTGCGTGGGTGATCACGAGATCGGGCTCGATATCGCGGATCAGCGTTTTCAGCGCATCGATCAGTGCGGCATCCGCCACCAGCCCGCCATCGGGAAAGTCGAGAAAGCGGGGTGCTGCCCCGAGCAGCGCGGCCGCGGCCGTCGCTTCCGCGCGGCGGACACGAGCCAGGATGGCGGCATCGCTCTTGCCGCCCCTGGCACCATCGGTGGCCACGGCAAAAGTGAGTTCTGCGCCTTGCGCGGCATAGGCGGCCATCGTACCGAACATGAAGATCTCGATGTCGTCCGGATGCGCACCGAGCGCCAGTATTTTCAAGCTTCTCTCCCCGGAAATGGAAAAACGTGCCGAACGGAATCCTGCTCGCCCTGATCGCCTATGCAAGCTATTCGTGCAGCGATGCCGTTATCAAGAGCCTGGGCGGCCAATTCACGGTGTTCGAGATCGGCTTCTTCTCGACATTGTTCGCCGGCTGCTTCCTGTTCTTCAGCCGGCCGGCCAGCGAGCGCTGGCGCGATTTCTGGCGCACCAAACGGCCCTGGGCGGTGCAGGCGCGGGCCTGGGCCGGCATCGCGTCGGGCGTGCTCAGCGTCTATGCTTTCACCACCATTCCGCTGGCCGAGACTTATGCGCTCATCTTTCTGGCGCCGCTCTGCGTCACCATTCTGTCCACCGTGATCCTCAAGGAGAAGGTCGGTCCCTGGCGCTGGCTGGCGGTGGTCGCCGGCTTTGCCGGCGTCATGCTGGTTGTCAGGCCGGGCTTTCGCGAGTTGCACCTCGGCCACCTTGCCGCTTTCATCATCGCTTTCCTCGCCGCCGCCAACGTCATCCTGATGCGTTCGCTGGCGCAGCAGGAAAAACGCACGACCATCCTCGGCGTGCTGATCGGTTATGGGCTGCTGTTCAACGGCATCGGTGCCGCCGCAACCTCCTTCACCGTCCCGGATGGAAAACAGCTGGTATGGCTGGTGATGGCGGGCGCCTTCACCGCCTGCGGACAATTGCTGCAATTGTTGGCCGCCAAATACGCCCCCGCCAACCGGATCGCGCCGACGCATTATTCGCAGATCGTCTGGGCGGTCATCCTCGGCGCCTTGTTTTTCCAGGAATACCCGGACTGGCTGTCGCTTGTCGGCCTCGCGGTCGTCGGCGGATCCGGCCTGCTGACCATGGTGCGCGAGGAAGTGCGGCTGGGCACGGTGCGCTGGAATCCGTTTTCGCGAGCCCGGCTTTAAGCCGGTGCCGGTTGCAGGGTGGCCGTGACCGCTGATATGCGGGCGCGATGACGACAAAACCCTTGCCGGAGCTCCCCGTATCAGCCGTGCTGCCCGCACTGAGCGAAGCGCTCGGCTCCGGCAACAGCGCCGTGCTGGTGGCGCCGCCCGGTGCCGGCAAGACGACGCTGGTGCCGTTGGCGCTGCTCGATGCGCCTTGGCTGGGCACGGGCAAGATCGTGTTGCTCGAACCGCGCCGGCTGGCCGCCCGCGCCGCCGCGCGCCGCATGGCCGAACTGCTCGGCGAAGAGCCCGGTGCCACCGTCGGCTATGCCATGCGCATGGAAAACCGCACCTCGGCACGGACGAAAATCCTGGTCGTCACCGAGGGCGTGCTGGCGCGCATGATTCTCGACGACCCTGAACTGCCCGGCGTTTCGGCGGTCATTTTCGACGAATTCCACGAGCGCTCGCTCGACGGCGATTTCGGTCTCGCTCTCGCCCTCGACGTGCAAGGCGCGCTGCGGCCGGATTTGCGGCTGCTGGTGATGTCGGCAACGCTCGACGGCGCGCGGGTCGCGAAACTCCTGTCGGGCGCGCAGGTGATCGAAAGCCAGGGCCGCGCCTTTCCGGTCGATGTCCGCTACGACGAGCGGCCGGCCGGGGTGCCGATCGAGGATGCCATGGCCAAGGCGATCCGCTCCGCCCTTTCCGACGAGAACGGCAGCGTGCTCGCCTTCCTGCCCGGCCAGCGCGAGATCGAGCGTACCGCCGAGCGGCTGGCCGGCAAGGTCGGCGCGGACACCGATATCGTCCCGCTCTACGGCCAGCTCGACGGCAAGGCGCAGGACGCGGCGATCAAGCCTGCACCGGTGGGTCGCCGCAAGGTGGTGCTGGCGACCTCCATTGCCGAGACCTCGATCACCATCGACGGTGTGCGCGTCGCCATCGATTCCGGCCTGTCGCGGCTGCCGCGCTATGAGCCGGCCAGCGGCCTGACACGGCTGGAGACAGTTCGCGTCAGCAAGGCTTCCGCCGACCAGCGCGCCGGCCGCGCCGGGCGCACGCAGGCCGGCGTCGCCATCCGGCTGTGGCGGGCCGAGCAGACGGCGGCACTTCCCGCCTTCACGCCGCCGGAAATCCTCGAGGCGGACCTGTCCGGCCTGCTGCTCGACTGCGCCGCCTTCGGCGTCGCCGATCCCGCGACGCTCGCTTTCCTCGATCCTCCGCCGGCCCCGGCGCTCAACGAGGCAAGGGGGCTGTTGCGGTCGCTCGATGCCGTCGACGAGGCCGGGCGCCTGACCGAAGCGGGTGCTTCGATGCGCAAGCTCGCTCTGCCGGTACGGCTGGCGCACATGGTGGCCGAGGCGGCCAGCAGCGGCCATGCTGGCGAGGCAGCCATGCTTGCGGTATTGCTCACCGAGCGTGGCCTTGGCGGCGACGGCGCCGATCTCGAACGGCGGCTGATGCGGTTTCGCCAGGAAAAATCGCCGCGTGCCACCGCCGCGCGGCAACTCGCCGACCGATTGGCGCGGCAGGTCGGTGGGGCGAAGGGCGGCGAAGCATCTTCGGCCGGTCCTTTGCTTGTTCATGCCTGGCCGGACCGCGTCGCCAAGGCGCGCGGCGAGCGTGGCCGTTTCGTGCTGGCCAATGGCTCCGGCGCCATGCTCGATGCCGCCGATCCGCTGGCGGGCGAACCCTTTCTGGTCGTCGCCGACCTGCAGGGCAAGGCGCAGAATGCCCGCATCACGGCGGCGGCGGCAATCAGCGAGGACGACATCCGGTCGGCCCTTGGCGGCAAGATCGAAACGCGCCGGCAGACGAGTTTCGACTGCGAGCGCCGCGCCGTGCGGGTGCGTGAAGCCGTGCGCCTTGGCGCCATCACACTCGCCGAACGGATGCTGCCGGCACCGGCCGGCGCTGATGCTGACCGTGCCATCCTCGAGGCGCTGCGCGAGCACGGGCTTTCCCTTTTGACCTGGAGCAAGGAGGCCCAGACGCTGCGCCAGCGGCTGTCCTGGCTGCACAAAGGCTTGGGCGCGCCCTGGCCCGACATGTCGGATGCTGCACTCATCGAACATCTGAACGACTGGCTGCTGCCATTCCTGGCCGGTGCTGCTGCCTTCGCGGCCATCGATCCCGGCTCCATTTCGGCCGGGCTGACCTCGCTTGTGCCGCATGACCTGCAGCGCAAGGTCGAGACGCTGGCGCCGACCCATTTCGACGTCCCGTCGGGCAGTCACGTGCCGATCCGTTATGACGGTGAATGGCCGGTTCTGGCGGTCCGCGTCCAGGAACTGTTCGGCCTCGACCTCCATCCCTCCATCGCCAACGGTAGCGTGCCGCTGACGCTCGAACTGTTGTCGCCGGCGCATCGGCCGATCCAGACCACGCGCGACCTGCCCGGCTTCTGGCGCGGCTCCTGGGCCGATGTGCGCGCCGACATGCGCGGCCGCTATCCCAAGCATGTCTGGCCGGAAAATCCCCTGCTAGCCGCTGCTACCGCCCGCGCCAAGCCGCGTGGGACCTAGCGCTGCCCATCCCGCGGCTGTAATCCATGGCCATGATCAACATCCTGAACACGCCAGATTTCCAGCTGAGCCAGCGGCTGCGCCTCAACACGCTGATCCGGTTGCGCTGGCTGGCCATTGTCGGCCAGAGCGTCACGGTGCTCGTCGTCGCCTATGGCCTGAAGTTCCCGCTGCCGGTCAGCCTGTGCTTCGCGCTGATCGCCTGCTCGGCCTGGATGAACCTGTTCCTCGCCTTCCGGTTTCCGGCCGCGCACCGGCTCACGCCGTTCGCCGCCTTCGGCATCCTGATCTTCGACAGCCTGCAGCTTGCCGGCCTGCTCTACATGACCGGCGGCCTGACCAATCCGTTCTCGCTGCTGATGACCGTGCCCGTCGTCATTTCGGCGACGTCGCTTCCCCTTCGCCTCACCGCCATCCTCGGCGGGCTGGTCATGGCGGCGGCGACCTTGCTGGTTTTCGTCCACCTGCCATTGCCCTGGCATGAAGGCGCGCCGCTGGTGATGCCCTTCATTTACGTCGCCGGCATGTGGATGGCGGTGCTGTCGTCCATCGCCTTCACTGCCATGTATGCCTTCCGGGTGGCCGCCGAAGCGCGGCTTCTGGCCAATGCGCTCGCCGCCACCGAACTGGTGCTGCAGCGCGAGCAGCACCTTTCGGCGCTCGACGGGCTGGCCGCCGCCGCCGCGCACGAGCTCGGCACGCCGCTCGCCACCATCACGCTTGTCGCCAAGGAGATGGAAAAAGCGCTCGGCAAGGATCCGAAATATGGCGAGGACGTCACGCTGCTGCGCTCGCAAAGCGAACGCTGTCGCGAAATCCTCAAGCGCCTGACCAGCCTGTCGTCCGAGGGCGAGGCGCATCTGTCCCGCCTGCCGCTGACCTCGCTGGTCGAGGAAGTTACCGCACCGCATCGCGACTTCGGCATTTCGATCAAGCTTCGCCCCGGCGACCGGACCGGACCCGAGCCGGTCGGACGCCGCAACCCCGGCGTCATCTACGGTCTCGGCAATCTGGTCGAGAATGCCGTCGATTTCGCCCGCAAGAGCGTCACCCTGCGCTGGAGCTGGGACGAGGCCACCGTCACCTTCTCCATCATCGATGACGGGCCTGGTTTCCCCGCCGAGATCATCGACCGCATCGGCGAGCCCTATATGTCGACGCGCCAGGGAACCGAGGCCGGCGGCGGCCTGGGGCTCGGCCTGTTCATCGCCAAGACGCTGCTCGAACGCTCGGGCGCCACACTCGATTTCCGCAATTCGAGTGGTCTGGGGGAAGGGGCCGTGGTGCAGATATCGTGGCCGCGAAGCGTCTTCCTGAACCCGGAATCGGCTTCGGCAACCATGTTTGACACTGCGTAAATTGGACAATGGCCCCGCAAAACTATATCTGCGTAAAAATAAGGCAGCAGGAATTTTTCAAGACGATGACAGGCGACGAAAATAGTGGCGCAATGGTTGAGGGCGAGGACACCTCGCTTCTGATCGTCGACGACGACAAGCCGTTCCTGACCCGTCTGGCCCGTGCCATGGAAACCAGGGGTTTCCTGGTCGACACGGCGGAGAGCGTCGAGGAGGCGGTGGGCAAGGCGCGCGCCAATCCGCCCGCCTACGCGGTGGTCGACATGCGGCTCGGCGACGGCAACGGCCTCGACGTCGTTGCCGCCATCCGTGAGAAGCGCCAGGATTCCCGCACCATCATCCTGACCGGCTACGGCAACATCGCCACCGCGGTGACCGCGGTGAAGCTCGGCGCCGTCGACTATCTGTCGAAGCCGGCCGATGCCGACGACATCTTCGCCGCGCTCACCCGCACCTCGGGCGAGCGCGCGGCCCCGCCGGAAAACCCGATGTCGGCCGACCGCGTGCGCTGGGAACACATCCAGCGCGTCTATGAAATGTGCGAGCGCAACGTCTCCGAGACAGCGCGCCGGCTTAACATGCATCGCCGCACGCTGCAGCGGATACTGGCCAAGCGCGCGCCGCGCTGAGGTGCGCCAACCACGCGGGGCATCAGACCTATACCAGTTTACAACGCGCGGCGGAGACCGCCTACTAGATAGGTCAGTGCCGCCCCTCATTGCCCTGCCGCAACGCGGCGCCATCTTGCGACGTTGGCGGTTGGCGAAATCGGCGATAACAGCGCCCCTCTCCCCGTCACTATACGGGGAGAGGATGCCGGCAGGCAGGTGAGGGGCAGCGCCGGCGCTTGGATGATGAATCCGCCGAGCAGGCGGCATGACGGAGGCGATATGCACGATCAGAAGCAGCGGCTGGTTTCCGTCTTCCGCGAATTCCTCGACAGTGAGGCCGCCGGCGGTATCATCCTGATGGCGGCGGCGGCCCTTGCGCTGATCGTCGCCAATTCGCCGCTTGCCGGGACCTATTTCGCCGTTCTCCACGCCTATCTCGGTCCGCTCAGCGTCTCGCACTGGGTCAATGACGGGCTGATGGCGGTGTTCTTCCTGCTCGTCGGGCTGGAGATCAAGCGCGAAATGCTCGACGGCCAGCTTTCGACCTGGCCCAGGCGGGTGCTGCCCGGCATCGCCGCCGCCGGCGGCATGGTGGTGCCGGCGCTGGTCTATGTCGCCATCAACAGCAACAATCCGGCCGCACTGTCCGGCTGGGCGATCCCGACCGCCACCGACATCGCCTTCGCGCTCGGCGTGCTGTCGCTGCTCGGCAGCCGCGTGCCGGCCTCTCTGAAAGTCTTCCTGACCGCGCTTGCCATTATCGACGACCTGGGCGCCGTCATCATCATCGCCATCTTTTACACCAGCGGCTTGTCGCTGGCCTATCTCGGCGCCGCCTTCGCCGTCATTGCCGTGCTCGTCGTGCTCAACCGCATGCGGGTGATGAGCCTCGTGCCCTACCTCGTGCTCGGTGCCATCCTGTGGGTGCTGGTGCTGAAGTCGGGCGTTCACGCCACGCTGGCTGGCGTCGCATTGGCGCTCACCATCCCGCTCGAACGCTCCGCCGGGATCGGCCACGACCTCGACCATTCGCCGCTGCACCGGCTGGAGCACGGTCTGCACAAGCTCGTGGCGTTCATCGTCATCCCGATCTTCGGCTTTGCCAATGCCGGTGTTTCGCTCGCCGGCCTGAGTTTTGGCGCCTTGATCGAGCCGTTGACGCTGGGTGTCGCGGCCGGCCTCGTCGTCGGCAAGCTGGTCGGCGTGTTTGGCTCCTCCGCCCTTGCCATCCGCTTCGGACTTGCCGACCTGCCGGCCCATGCCGGCTGGTCGCACATGATCGGCATTTCGCTGCTGTGCGGCATCGGCTTCACCATGAGCCTGTTCATCGGCCTGCTCGCCTTCGCCGGCGACGTGGCGCTGCAGGACGCCGTCAAGGTCGGCATTCTGGCCGGTTCGCTGGTCGCGGCGCTGCTTGGTGCCGCCGTGCTGCTCATGGCGCCGGCGACTGGTGGCGCGGAAGAGACGGAGTAATAGCGGTTTCGGGGCTGGAGCATCTACCGGCAACGCCGCGCCGCCCCTCATCTGCCTGCCGGCATCTTCTCCCCGTAAACGGGGCGAAGGGCGCTTTCATCGCGGATTTCGCCAATCGCCAACGCTGCGGAAAAGCGACGACGTCGCGGCCAGCTTCTTTCTCCCCGTTTACGGGGAGAAATGCCCGGCAGGGCAATGAGGGGCGGCGCAAGCGTTGGAAAACGATCAGTTTTTGATCATGCCGAAACCTACTCGCTCTCCCCCTCCTGCGCCGGCACCGCCACGCCCGCAAGCTCCGCCGCCAGCAGCCGCGAAGCACCCGCCCTTGCGATGCGCAGCATCAGCGCCTTGCGCGTTGCCGCCGCCATGCGGTGTTCGGGCGCGTCGCGCAGAATCTCGGCGCCATAGCCGTCGGAGAGGATGAAGCCGCATTCCTCGGGAAAGATGTCGGCCGGCACGGCGGGATGAGTGGCAAAGAAAAACCGGTCGGAATGCAGCCGGTAATCAGGCCATTTGCGGTCGACGCGAAAATCCTCGATCGAGGATTTGATCTCGATGATCCAGATGTCGCCCTGGCGAGTGAGTGCCACGAGGTCGGCGCGGCGGCCGGTGGCCAGCGACAGCTCCGGCAGCACATGCGCGCCCATCTGCATCAGCAACCGCTGCACGCCGCGCCGCACCAGCAAGGCGCGTTCGGACTGGCGGCCGTCGATGAGCGGATTGAGGAGAATCGGGGAAATTATCGGCATGTCAGGTACCATGCCAGATTTTGTTCACGGTTTGAACCCGTTTTTGTAAGGTGATTGCCCGCCCAGCGCTACTGGGCGGTGGAATGGGCTTCACGCCTTCGAGTATTTACCCGTCTTTATCAGCGGCCAGGCTTTAGCGTAGGGCATGAGACCCTCGTGCTTTGATTTCCAATGGGCATCGATGCCGTCCCAGCCATTTCCTTGGAACACATGCCGACACTCGGGACAGATTTTCGGCTCCCGATCGGCCATCCCACCCACCGTCTGAATCGTGACCGGCACACCTTGGCGCAACGAGTTGGTGACCGCTGAAATCTGGCCGGCGCGATCGATGACTTCCCGCGGATCGAAACCATCGAGCGTTTCACATGACACCGTCATTGCAGCCGATGTTGCCAGCAGCGGTGTGCCTTCAAGGGTGACCACCACGCTGACGGAGATCTTGCCAAGCTTCGTTCCCAATGCCTCGGCGACATAGCGAAGGTCGTTACAAAAGCAGCCGCCGATCGCCAACGCGAGCAACTGGCCGCCATTGAAGCCAAGGCCCAGGCCGCCAGCCTTGCCCTCGGGTCGGTCGACGACGATCGTATGCCCACCGGCCCAGCCCATCGCGGCTTCAGTGCCTTCTACATTGCGCAGTTCCACAGTCATCGAGACCATGAAGTCTCCCTCCATTCATAAGCCTACGGATGCAAGGCTTCAGCATCCACCGCACCCGCCATGTCATCCAGGATCGGGCAATCCGGCCGCTCGTCGCCGTGGCAGGCGTGGACCAGCTTCTGCAGCGTCGAGCGCATCGACTGCAGCTCGCGCACCTTCTCCTCGATGGCGCTGACATGGGCGGCGGCGATCGCGCGCACGTCGTGGCTGGCGCGGCTGCGATCCCTGTAGAGCGCCATCAACTGGCGGCAATCGTCTATGGAAAAGCCGAGATTGCGCGCGCGGCGCAGGAAGGCCAGCCGGTGGATGTCGTCGCCGGAATAATCGCGGTAGCCGTTGGCGGCGCGCGCGGGCGCGATCAGGCCGATCTCCTCATAGTAGCGGATGGTCTTGGCCGGCAGGCCCGAACGCGTGGCGGCGTCTCCGACATTCATGGCGAATTCCTCGATCTTGCGAACCTGCGGTCCGAGCCTCTTTGATTTTCCTTCACAATCCGGTGAGGGCTGTTGCCGAAATGTCATAGTGATACGCTTACCAGCACGTAAGTCCTGGCATATAGGCATCGTGCGCTTGGCAAGCAAAGCAAATGCCAGCATGAATGATGGCGAGAAAGCGGCCGACTCGTGCCGCTGACGTTTTGGGCGGGGCACCGGATCACCACATGCGCATGAAGTCGCTTGCAATAATTGCCGCCTTGGCGCTGTCCACCGCTATTGCCGGTTGCAGCACCATCGGCGGACAGATCTTCTCCAACGACTATGGCGCGGTGACAGATGCCGGTTACCAACTGCCGCGCATCCCGATCGAGAAGGTGCCGAGGCAGTATCACCGGCAGGAAGTGAACTACGACACCAAGGAAAAGCCGGGCACCATCATCGTCGATACGCAGAACAAGTTCCTCTACTTCGTCGAGGGCGACGGCCGGGCCATCCGCTACGGTATCGGCGTTGGCCGCGAGGGCTTCGAGTGGCACGGCACCGCCCATATCGCGCTGAAGCGAGAATGGCCGACCTGGACGCCGCCGCGCGAAATGATCAGGCGCCAGCCGGAGCTGACGAAGTTCGCCAATGGCATGGAGCCGGGCCTGAAGAACCCGCTCGGCGCGCGCGCCATGTACCTGTTCAACAAGGGCGGCGACATGGGCTACCGGCTGCATGGCAGCCCGGAATGGAACTCGATCGGCAAGGCGATGTCGTCGGGCTGCATCCGCCTGATGAACCAGGACATTATCGATCTCTATGACCGCGCCTCGGTCGGCGCCAAGGTAATCGTGATGTAAAGGCCCGTGCCCCGTGAGGGGCATGGCCGAACCAAGTTTCGTACGCGGACCGTCTAGGCAACAACGGACGTCCCAAACAGAAAACCGGGCAATTCGGCCCGGTTTTTTGTTGTTCGCGGATAGGATGTTTCAGCGCTTGCGCAGACCGGCAGGCGGCCAGCGGCGCGGAACGATCAGCTGACCTGCTCGACCTGCTGCACTTCCGGCACGAAATGGCGAAGCAGGTTCTGGATGCCGTGCTTCAGCGTCGCCGTCGACGACGGGCAACCGGCGCAGGCGCCCTTCATGTGCAGGAACACGGTGCCGTTCTCGAAGCCGCGGAAGGTGATGTCGCCGCCGTCCTGGGCCACCGCCGGGCGCACGCGCGTGTCGAGCAGTTCCTTGATGGTGATGACGAGTTCCTCGTCGGCCTTGTCGTAGAACTCGCCCGTCTGGCTGGTCTCGGCGGCCGGGCCGGCCTTGGCCATGACAGGCGCGCCGGACATGAAGTGCTCCATGATGGCGCCGAGGATCGCCGGCTTCAGGTGCTGCCAGTCCGGACCGTCCTTGGACACGGTGATGAAATCATAGCCGAAGAAGACGCCGGTGACGCCGGGGATTTCGAACAGCCGCCCAGCCAGCGGCGAGGCCGTCGCCGCGCTGTCGGCATCACGGAAATCGGCGGTGCCTTCGAGCAACACTTCCTTGCCAGGCAGGAACTTCAACGTCGCCGGATTGGGCGTCGACTCGGTCTGGATGAACATGGCCGTCTCCATGCCCGTTTTGGGCAACTAGTTTGGAATAGTTCTAAATAGGCTCTATCGGCGGGACATTCAAGCGAAACGCATCGCCCAGATGGCTGGCTGGCGGAATGTTTTTGCTGGCTGGGGAACTGAATCCCGGGCGGGCCTCAGGCGAGGCTGTCGATTTCCTCATCCGACAGATTCTGCGGCACAACGGTGACCGGAATGGGGAAGGCGGCACCCTTGCCGGCCACGGCGCCAACCAGCGGCCCCGGCCCTTCCTTGCCGGCGCCGGCCGCCAGCACCAGAATGGCGATATCCTGGTCTTCCTCGATCAGCCTGTGGATCTCTTCGGTCGGCTTGCCCTCGCGCACGACCATCTCCGGTTCGATGCCGAGCTTCTGGCGCACCTTGTTGGCGTAGCCGTCCAGCGCCGCGCGCGCCGTGGCGTTTGCCTCCTCGCGCATGATCTTCTCGACGCCCAGCCAGTGCTGGAAATCGTCCGGTACGATGACATAGAGCAGCACCAGCGTGCCGCTGGTGCTCTGCGCCCGCTTCGAGGCGTAGGCGACGGCGCGTTCGCATTCCGGCGTGTCATCGATGATCGTCAGGAATTTCCTGCGATGACCGGCTTCGCGGCTGAGACGTTTGGAGACCATGTCTATCTACTCGGTATCTTTTCGGCCGCAATCTGCCACCGCGGCGGACCGGCGGCAAGCCGCCGGTCTTGGGCCAGTACGTCCTTGCCCTATATGGTCCGATGCACCGATGGGCTCAGCCCTGCAGCAGGCCGATAATGTCGCGCACAGTCTTCATCGTTGTTTCGGCAAGCACGCCGGCACGTTCGCCACCGTCCCGGAGCACGGCGTCGACATAGGCGCGATCGCCCTGGATCCGGCGCATCTCGCTGGCGATCGGCGCCAGCCTCTCCACCGCGAGATCGGCGAGCGCCGGCTTGAACACGGAGAATTGCTGGCCGCCGAACTGCTGCAGCACATCGGCCTTCGACATTTCGGCGAGGCCTGCATAGATGCCGACCAGGTTCTCCGCCTCGGGACGGCTTTCCAGCCCGTCGACCTCGCTCGGCAATGCCTCCGGGTCGGTCTTGGCCTTGCGGATCTTCTTCGAGATGGTGTCGGCATCGTCGGTCAGGTTGATGCGCGACAGGTCCGATGGGTCCGACTTCGACATTTTCTTCGACCCGTCGCGCAGGCTCATGATGCGTGCCGCCGGCCCGCCAATGACCGGCTCGGTGATCGGGAAGAAACCGTTCACCGTCTCCTCGCCGACCTGCATCTCGACGCCGACGCCAAGGCTGGCGATGCGGTTGGAGAAATCGTTGTTGAATTTCTGGGCGATGTCGCGGGTCAGCTCCAGATGCTGCTTCTGGTCCTCGCCCACCGGCACGTGCGTCGCGCGGTAGAGCAGGATGTCGGCGGCCATGAGCGAGGGATAGGCGAGCAGGCCCAGCGAGGCATTCTCACGGTCCTTGCCGGCCTTGTCCTTGAACTGCGTCATCTTGTTCATCCAGCCGATGCGCGCGACGCAATTGAAGATCCAGGCGAGTTCGGCATGCTGCATCACCCGCGACTGGTTGAAGACGATGTGCTTCTTCGGGTCGATGCCGGAGGCCAGGAACGCCGCGGTGATCGAGCGCGTCTGGTCGGCGAGGTCGTCATGGACGAGCTGGGCTGTCAGCGAATGCAGGTCGACGACGCAGTAGATGCAGTCGGACGTATCCTGCAGGGCAACGAATTTCTTGATGGCGCCGAGATAGTTGCCGAGATGCAGATTGCCGGTCGGCTGGACACCGGAGAAGACGAGTGGCTTGAAGGCGGTCATGGGTTCCTCATGGCTTGTGGAGGGCCGTATAAGCATGATTCCGAAAAGTTGCAGACTTTTCGGAGCCAATCACGCGGCTGGAAACCGCGCGCGGCGAAAGTCTTTCGACGGCGCGCTTATGGACGAGAGTGGGGCGAGGATCAAGAGGTGCATGAGAGGCGGCAGAGCCATTGCTCCGGGCTGAATTGTTTGTTCGATGTTGTCCGGCGTCGTGTTTGTTGCGTCTGTCTAGGACTGCCAGGTGGACGGGGAGAAAGACGCCGTCATGGTCGGTTTCGCCAATCGCAGCATTGTAAGGGAGGCGTCATCGTCGCACTCAGCTTCTTTCTCCCCGTTCACGGGGAGAAATGCCCGGCAGGGCAATGAGGGGCAGCGCCGACGTCGATGTGTATGATATTCTGGGACGTGTATTTCGTACGATCCTGATGAGAGATAGGATGCCCGTGACCGTTGAGGAGGAGGAAGCGCCCAAGCGCAGACGCGACCGCGAGACGCCGCTGGAGACAGCGGCGCGGCTTCGGGCCGAATTCGGGATCGAACTTAGCAAACAGGCACAAGCGCCACTTCCGCGGCAAGTCTACGACGAATTGTCCGGCGAAGGCTGATGCTTGTCGGCGGCATCACCACCGTTAGGCTCACGGATCTGGAGACGGCTCCGTGACAGGCGGCGTCTCCTTGCGCGCGACGTTGCGCCGGATCATGCCGAAATCGGCGCCGCCGGTGGCGAACGCCGTGACGAAATAGAGTGTCGCCCCGCCGGCCACCAGCGCCAGCACGGTCGTTGCCTTGATCACCAGTGGCGAGCCCGGTCCAAGCCTGGCGGCGAAGTAATGCTCGGCGAAATAGAGGGCGACACCCATCACCACCGCCGACAGCACCAGGCGCGGAATACGCTTCAGGAGCGGCACGTCGCGGCCCCAATGGCCGCGCCGGATCAACACGGCAAGCAGCATCAGCGCGTTGACCCAGCCGGCGACGGCGGACGCCACCGCGATGCCAGGCGCGCCCATCCTCGGGAACAGCGTCAGCGCGGTGGCGACGTTCACCGCCACGGAGATTGCCGCGAAGATCATCGGCGTGCGCGTGTCCTCGCGGGCGAAATAGCCCGGGGTGAAGGCCTTGATCAGCACGAAGGCCGGCAGGCCGAGACCGAAGATCGCCAGGATCGCCGCCACGACAGGGGTCGAATGGTTGGCGGCGAAGGCGCCACGCTCATAGACCAGCCGCACGATCGGCTCCGACATCACCCACAGCGCCACCGCCGCCGGCAAGGTCATGAACAGCGTGAACTCGACCGAGCGGTTCTGCAGATTGGCCGCTTCGATCAGATTGCCTGACTTCAGCGCCCGCGACAGCTCGGGCAACAGCACGATCGCCACCGCGACGCCGACGACGCCGAGCGGCAATTGGTAGACGCGGTCGGCATAGGCGAGCGAGGAGACGGCACTGTCCTGCGCCGAGGCGATGGCCGTTCCGATCAGCTGGTTGATCTGGGTGATGCCGCCGGTGATCGCCGCCGGCAGCGCCAGGATGAGCAGCCGCTTCACGTTCGGCGTCATCTTGGGCCGGCGGAAGCCGATCGCGATGCCGGCATTGCGCACCGCCACCCAGACGATGGCGAGTTGCACGACGCCGGCCGCAAGCACGCCCCAGGACAGGGCGAAGCCGACGGCATGCGCATCCAGCCCATGGTACCAGGCGTAGCCAAGCACGCTGATCAGGATGATGTTGAGGAAAGCCGGCGCGATCGCCGCCGCGAAATAGCGGCGCAGCGAGTTCAGCATGCCCGCCATCATGGCGGCGAGCGACATGCAGATCAGATAGGGGAACATGATCGTCGCGAGTGTGACGGTCGTCTCGAACTTGCCCGGCGTGTCGGCAAAGCCTGGCGCCACCAGGTAACGCACGATCAGCGGCATCGCCAGTTCCATGGCGATGGTCAGCACCAGCAGCGCCGAGAACAGCACGCCGAACACTTCTTCGGAAAAACGCTTGGCGCCGTCGGTGCCATGCGTCTCGATCTCCTTGGCGAACAGCGGCACGAAGGCGGCGTTGAAGGCGCCCTCGGCGAACAGCCGGCGAAAGGTGTTGGGGAACTGGAAGGCGGCGTTGAAGGCGTCCGCGACCGGCCCGGTGCCCAGCGCGGCCGCCATCAGCATCTCGCGGCCGAAACCGAGCGCACGGCTCATCAATGTGCCGGACGCGACGGTGGCGAATTTCTTGACGAGACTCATGCGTTCGCAAACTGCCTGTGGGATAGGGACAAAGGGATGTTGGCCGTCACTCGGCGGCTGCCTTGGCCCTGCCGCCGCGTTCGGCCGCCGCGCCTTCGAGCGCCGCCATCAGCCGGTTGCGGATTGTGGCGATGCGGGCCGGGCTGTCGATCTTCTGGCCGGTGAGGTCGGTGACATAGAACGTGTCGATGACCTTCTCGCCGAAGGTGGTGATATGCGCCGATGCGATGTCGAGCGAGAGATCGGACAGCGTCCCGGTTATCTCCGACAGCAGGCCTGGGCGATCGAGCCCCTCGACCTCGATGACCGAAACCCGGTTCGACAGCGCGTTGCGGATTTCGGCGCGCGGCGGGATCTTGAACACTTTGGCGCCGCGCCTTGGCTTGGTGCGTTTCTCGATCATCTCCGGCAGCCAGCTCTTGCCCGACAGCACGTCCTCGATCAGCCTGCCGACGCGCTCGGCGCGCCGGCGCTCGTCCTCGTCGCGGTCGAATTCCCTCGATATCAGGATCGTGTCCAGCGCGCGGCCGTCCGACGTGGTGAAGATCTGCGCGTCGACGATGTTGCCGCCGGCGCCGGCGCATGCCCCGGCAATGACCGAGAGAAGACGGGGGTGGTCCTGCGCCAGCACGGTTATTTCGGTCACCGCCTCGAACTGGTGGGTCTTGACCATGGTGGCGAGCTTGTTGCCCGCCGCGTCCGCCTCACGGATGAATTCGGCGTGGCGAAGCTGGTCCGGCAGGTCCACGGTCAGGAGGTAGTTCTCATAATGCAGGCCGACATAGCGCTTGCGCGCCTTGTCGGGCCAGTCGGCGAGCGCCTCGGCCAGGCGTTCGCGCGCCGCCGCCGTGCGTTGGGCGCGCGAGACTTCCGAAAAGCCGCCGGTCAGCAGCAGTTCGGTCTCGTAGTAGAGCGTACGCAGCAACTGGCCCTTCCAGCCGTTCCAGACACCCGGCCCGACGCCCCTGATGTCGCAGACAGTCAGGATCAACAGCATCTTCAGCCGCTCGACCGACTGCACGATCGAGGCGAAATCCTCGATCGTCTTGCGGTCGTTGAGGTCGCGGGTCTGCGCCGTCATCGACATCACGAGGTGGTTCTCGACCAGCCAGGCGACGGTTTCCGTATCGGCCGGCGAAAGCCCCATATGCGGGCAGATCCGTCGTGCGATCCTGGCGCCGGCCTCGGAATGGTCTTCCGGCCTGCCCTTGGCGATGTCGTGCAGCAGCACCGCGACATAGAGCGCCTCGCGGCTCTTCTTCAGGCCCGGCATCAGCGAATGCGACAGCGGATGCACCTTCTCGCCGTCGCCGCGTTCGATTTCGGCCAGCACGCCTATGCAGCGGATCAGGTGCTCGTCCACCGTATAGTGGTGGTACATCGAGAACTGCATCATCGCGACGATCTTGCCGAAGTCCGGGATCAGCCGGCCGAGCAGCCCCGCCTCGTTCATGCGCCGCAAATTGAGCTCTGCATTGCGGTCCGAGGTCAATATGTCGAGGAACAGCCGGTTGGCCTCCTCGTCGCGCCTGAGCGACTTGTTGACCAGGCCGAGCGAACGGGTGAGCAGTTTCAGCGCATCGGGATGGAATTCCAGCCCGTGCTTGTCGGCGAACCAGAACAGCCTGAGAAGATTGACGGGGTCGCGCTCGAACACCTGGTCGTCGGCGATGTTGATGCGGTGGTTGTCGACGATGAAGTCCGACGTCCCGGCGAGCTTGCGCTTGCGGCGCTGGAAGGTGAGGAAGATGCGGTTGAAGCCAGGCACATGCTTGGCCTGCTCCTCCTCCAGCGCGGCGCAGAAGATGCGGGTCAGGTCGCCGACATCCTTGGCGACGAGGAAATAATGCTTCATGAAGCGTTCGACCGCCGACAGGCCGGGATGTGTCGTATAACCGAGCCGTTCGGCGATCTCGCGCTGGATGTCGAAATGCAGCCGTTCCTCGGCCTTCCCCGTGAGGAAATGCATGTGGCAGCGCACCGCCCACAGGAAATCCTCGGCCTTCTGGAATTCGCGGTACTCGGCCTGCGTGAAGACGCCCTTCTCGACCAGTTCCTCGCCGGTGCGCACGCGATAAAAATATTTGCCGATCCAGAACAGCGTCTGCAGGTCGCGCAGGCCGCCCTTGCCGTCCTTGACATTTGGCTCGACCAGATAGCGGCTCTCGCCGGCCTTGGCATGGCGCTCGTCGCGTTCGGCGAGCTTGGCCTGCACATATTCCGGGCCGGTGGTGCGCACCACCTCATGGTCGAAGCGCAGCATCAGCTCGTCATAGAGCTTGCGTTCGCCCCACAGGAACCGCGCTTCCAGGATCGAGGTGCGGATGGTGATGTCGGTGCGCGACAGCCTGAGGCACTCTTCGATGTTGCGGGTGGCATGGCCGACCTTCAGCCCCAGGTCCCACAGCATGTAGAGCATGTATTCGACCGTCTGTTCGCCCCACGGCGTCTGCTTGTAGGGCAGCAGGAACAGAAGGTCGATGTCGGATCCCGGCGCTAGCGTGCCGCGGCCATAGCCGCCGACGGCAACGACCGCCATGCGTTCGGACGAGGACCGGTTCTTCACCCGGTAGACATGCGTCGCGGCAAAATCGTAGAGCGCGCGGATCAGCTCGTCCATCAGGTGCGACAGCCGCTCGGCGCAGGCGTTGCCGCCGCCATCCTGCATCAGCATGGCCTCGGCTGTCTTGCGGCCCTCGGCGAGACGCCCCTTGAGAAGCTGAAGAACGGCGGCACGGATGGCCTGGCTGGAACCGTCGCCGGCGCTGGCCGCGGTCAGCGCGGTCATCTCACGACGCAAAGCGTCGCCGTCGATCAGTTCGTCGAGCTTCAGGGAGATTCTCGCCATGGATACCGTTGGCCTTGCCTTTTGGGCGGCGTCTATAGCGTGTTTTCACGGCGGTGGGTATGGGCCTACCGTCAATCCGGCAAATGCCCTAGTCGTTTGCCTCGACTGGAGCGAGCGGAACGACAATCCGCCGCCGCAGCCTGCAGAAATCCGCGATCTGCCGCGTTGCCCGCCGGGCCTCCCTGCGGATCCGTGCGATAGCAGGTATCCTGTGCCCATTGGCGAGCCCGCTTGCCACCCACTCGGCCTCCCGTCCCTGGTCGAGCAGGCTCGGCAAGCTGTTGCCCACGAACTGCTCCTGCGCACAGAGGGCCGGGACAAGCTGGTAGATCGTTTTGCCCGCCGACGTCGCGAGTGCAGGGTCGAAGATGAGATTGTCCACCGCCACGTCGACATCGCAGGTCGCCTCGAGAAGGGCGCGTGCCGCTTGCCTGGAGAGCAGATAGCCCCCGGTTCCGATATGGTTGTTTCGGAGCCTGAACACCGAAAAACCGTGGCCCACGGGTATTCTCTCTCGCTGGATCACGGTCGTGTGGAAGAATGTCTCGAGCTTGACGATATCGGTGTCGGCCGGAATCCAGTCCGTATCGGCGAGCAGTGCGCCGGCCCTTGCGGAAAACACCATGTCGTCCTCAAAGATGGCGCCAAAGGGGGCGTCGTCTTGCGCGATGATCCTCCAGCAGGCGCGATGGCTATGCAGGCAAGCGATCTCGCTGCCGGCGAGGCGCCGCACCGCATGCAGTGAATTTGGACGCTGCGGCACTAGGTCTGGATGATCCCTCGCATCGATTGCGGCAATCCGCTCGAATCCGAGGCCGATGCGCGCAAACTCCGCCGTCATATGGGCAAGCCGGTCCGGGGATCGATCGAGATTTATGACCAGGCGCTTCATTGTCGATCGGGATCTGGCGGGATGAACGTGACGCGGTGAGCAACATTAGAAAGCGCGATTTTAGCACGGCCGGTGCCTTTGTGCAGGGGGCATTCAACTGATTTCACGAGCCCGAAATGCGGAAAATCAAAACTGCCCTTGACCTTCCAGTTACTGGAAGCACTACCTCGGGTTCGAAGCAGTGACATCAAGGCATTTTTCAGAATGACGCATCCAGATCACGATCATCACACGCATGGCTCGCATGGCGGCTGTTGCACGCCGAAAGGCGCCGCCGCGAATGCGGTTTTGCGCGATCCGGTCTGCGGCATGACCGTGGATCCAGCCGCCGCCAAGCCGACATCCGGGCATGGCGGCCGCCTCTATCATTTCTGCAGCGAGCGCTGCCGTTCGAAGTTCCAGGCCGAGCCGGAAACCTACCTGACGGCCGCCGACCCTGTCTGCGGCATGAGCGTCGACCGTTCGACGGCGAAACATTTCGCCCGTCATGAAGGCCAAGGCTTCTATTTCTGTTCCGCCGGTTGCAAGGCGAAGTTCGAGGCTGCGCCGCACACCTATCTCGGCGACAGGCCGGCTCCGGCGCCGATGCCCAAGGGCACGCAATATACCTGCCCGATGCATCCGCAGATCATCCGCGACAAGCCCGGCTCCTGCCCGATCTGCGGTATGGCCCTCGAGCCGATGGGCGTGCCGACAGGCGATGAAGGGCCAAATCCCGAACTGGTCGATTTCACCAGGCGGCTCTGGGTGAGCGCGGTGCTGTCGGTCCCGCTGCTGATCGTCGCCATGGCGCCTATGGTCGGCCTGTCGCTCGAAGGCCTGGTCGAGGATCGCGCGAAGGTCTGGATCGAACTGGTGCTGGCGAGCCCCGTGGTGCTCTGGGCCGCCTTCCCATTCTTCCATCGCGGCTGGGACTCGATCCTCAACCGCAGCCCCAACATGTGGACGCTGATCTCGCTTGGCGTCGGCGCCGCCTATCTCTACAGCGTCGTCGCCACGCTCTTCCCGGACATGTTTCCGCATCAGTTCCGCGGCCATGGCGGCGCGGTGCCGGTCTATTTCGAGGCCGCCGCCGTCATCGTCGCGCTGGTCTTCCTCGGCCAGGTGCTGGAACTGCGCGCCCGCGAAAAGACCGGATCGGCGATACGCGCCTTGCTTGACCTCGCGCCGAAGACCGCGCGGCGGATCGCCGAGGACGGCTCCGAGAAGGATGTAGCGCTGGACGAGGTCAAGACCGGCGATCGCCTGCGCATCCGTCCCGGCGACGCTGTCCCGGTCGACGGCATGGTGCTCGAAGGCCGCTCCTCCATCGACGAATCGATGATCACCGGCGAACCCCTGCCGGTCGAGAAGGCCGAGGGCGATGCCTTGACCGGCGGCACGCTCAACAAGAACGGCTCGCTGATCATGCGCGCCGAGCGGATCGGCGCCGACACCACGCTGTCGCGCATCGTCGAACTCGTCGCCAAGGCACAGCGCTCGCGCGCGCCAATCCAGGGCCTGGCCGACCGCGTCTCGTTCTATTTTGTCCCCGCCGTCGTCCTGGTCGCGATCGCCGCGTTCATCGCCTGGGCGGTCTTCGGCCCCGAGCCCAGCCTGATCTTCGCCATCGTCTCGGCGGTTTCGGTGCTGATCATCGCCTGTCCCTGTGCGCTGGGACTCGCCACGCCGATGTCGATCATGACCGCCACCGGGCGCGGCGCGCATGCCGGCGTGCTGATCAAGGAGGCCGCCGCGCTCGAACGCTTCGCCTCCGTCGACACGCTGATCGTCGACAAGACCGGCACGCTGACCGAGGGCCGGCCGAAATTGACCGATGTCGTTGCCACGACGGGCTTTTCCGAGGACGAATTGCTGGGGCTGGCGGCGAGCCTGGAGAAGGGGTCCGAACACCCGCTGGCAGAGGCCATCGTCGAAGGCGCGGGCCAGCGCGGCGTGAAGATTGCGGAGGCCGGCAGCTTCGAGGCGGTTACCGGCAAGGGCGTTTCCGGCACGGTGTCGGGCAACAAGGTCGCGCTCGGCAATGCCGCGATGATGCACGACCTCAGCGTCGACATTTCCGCGGTCCTGCCCAGCGTGGAAACCTTGCAGGGCAATGGCAAGACGGCGATGTTCGTTGCTGTCGACGGCAGACTGGCCGGCATCGTCGCCGTCGCCGACCCCGTCAAGGCGACCACGGCCGAGGCGATCAAGGCGCTGCATGACAGTGGGTTGAGGATCATCATGGCGACCGGCGACAATGAGCGCACGGCCAGGGCGATCGCTGGAAGCCTCGGTATTGACGAAGTTAGGGCAGGTCTCTTGCCGGAACAGAAGGCAGCGCTCGTCGAGGAACTGCGCGGCAAGGGTGCCGGCGTCGCCATGGCCGGCGACGGCGTCAACGATGCGCCCGCGCTCGCCGCCGCCGATGTCGGCATCGCCATGGGAACCGGCGCCGACGTCGCGGTCGAAAGCGCCGGCATCACCTTGGTCAAGGGCGACCTGAACGGCATCGTCCGCGCCCGCACCCTGGCCCGGGCGACCATCGGCAACATCCGGCAGAACCTGTTCTTCGCCTTCCTCTACAACGTGCTTGGCGTGCCGGTCGCGGCCGGCGTGCTCTATCCGCTCACCGGCACGCTTCTGTCGCCGATGCTGGCGGCGGCGGCGATGAGCCTGTCCTCGGTCTCGGTCATCGCCAACGCATTGCGGCTGAGAACGTTGAAACTCTGAGTTTAACCCCCAGATACGAAATCCAACCCACAGGAGATCTGAATGACCTTGGCTAAAAAACTCGTGCTGCTGCTGATGGCGGCCGGAATGCTGCTTGCCGTCTTCCTCGAAAGCGTGCCGGCGCAGAGCGAGGAGATGAAGCACGACATGGGCGCCATGGCCATGGGAGCGGAAAGCCCTTCGACAGCGGGCTACAAGGCGGCGATGGACAAAATGCATACCGACATGATGGCCTCGCAATATACCGGCAATGCCGATGTCGATTTCGTCCGTGGCATGATCCCGCACCATCAGGGCGCCATCGACATGGCCAAGGTGGAGCTTGCCAATGGCAAGGATTCCGAGATCCGCAAACTGGCCGAAGGCGTCATCGCCGCGCAGGAAGCCGAAATCAAGCAGATGCAGGATTGGCTTGCCGCCCATCCGGTGAAGTAGGCATCTACGGCCGCAACGGGAGAATCCGGGCTCCATTCTGGATTTCTCCGTGCGCTTGTGATGCCATGCGCCTCGACTGCCTACCCCAGGAGCCCCCATGCCCACAACGATAAGAACCACCAAGCTGCCATCGGGAGAAGCCGTCCAGGTGCTCGGACAGGGCACCTGGAAAATGGGCGAGGACGCCCGCCGTCGAGCCGGGGAGGTCAATGCCTTGAAGCTTGGGCTGGACCTTGGCATGACGCTGATCGACACCGCCGAAATGTATGCCAGCGGCGGTGCCGAGGAGGTGGTGGCCGAAGCCATTGCCGGGCGCCGCGACGAACTCTTCCTCGTCTCCAAGGTGCTGCCGTCCAATGCCTCGCGAACCGGCGTGCCGGCGGCTTGCGAGAAAAGCATGAAGCGCCTGCGCACCGATCGCATCGATCTTTATCTGCTGCACTGGCCGGGCAGCGTGCCGTTGGCCGAGACGGTCGAGGCCTTCGAGGGGTTGAAGAAAGCCGGCAAGATCCGCCACTGGGGCGTCAGCAATTTCGACACCGACGAGATGGAGGAGCTGGCCGGCCTCGTCGCTGGCGGCAACGTCCAGACCAATCAAGTGCTCTACAATCTGTCGCGGCGCGGCCCCGAATTCGACCTTGCGCCATGGAGCCGGGAGCATGGCATTCCGCTGATGGCCTATTCGCCGGTCGAGCAGGGAGCGCTGGCGCGCAATGCGAGGCTGGAAGCCATTGCCGTCCGTCACAATGCCACGGCCGCACAGATCGCGCTTGCCTGGGTGATGGCGCAGCCTGGCGTCATCGCCATTCCGAAAGCCAGCAGCCAGGAGCATGTCCGCCAGAACGTCGCCGCGCTCGACATCAGACTGACGGCTGAAGACGTCGCCGAACTCGATCGCGCTTTTCCACCACCGACCCGCAAGCGCGGGCTTGAGATGATCTAGTCTAGACGAGCGCAGCCCGCGCGCGCCGCAGCGCGCGGGAAAAAACCGCCGTATCGTCGAAGGCACGCGCCAGCATCAGCGCCCCCTGGATGGCGCCGACCGTTTCCTCGGCGAGGTCTTGCGCCTGGGCAGGGCCGCGGCCGCCGCGGGTCAAGGCTTCGGCAAGATGCGCCACCCAGCGGCCGAAATAGCTTTTGATCGCCTTGGCGAAAAGGTCGCGGGATTCATCCAGGGCGAAAGCGCCGATGAGACACACCCGGCGCCCCGAACGGAAATAGGCGTCGGTTGCTTCGAACATGCGGTCGATGCCCGCGCGGGGGTCTTGATTGTCGCGCAGCGGCACGAAGACATTTTCCTCGAACCAGCCATCTATATGGGCAATGACCGCCGCCGCCATCTCTTCCTTGCCGCCGGGAAAGAAGTGATAGAGGCTGCCCTTGCCAAGCCCCGTCGCCGCACCGATCAGCGTCAGGCTGGCCCCCTCATAGCCATGCTCGCGGAAAATCTCGCCGATGCTGGCGAGCAGGTCGGCGCGATCGGGCGCGATCCTGCGCATGTTACTCTTTCCGCTTGAGCATGATCTTTGCCGAAAACCGCGACACACTTTTCGGGATCATGCTCTACAGGCCGAGTTCCGTCAGGCCAGGATGATCGTCGGGCCGACGGCCGAGCGGCCAGTGATATTTGCGTTCGCTCTCGATGATCGGCACGTCGTTGATGCTTGCGACGCGACGGCGCATCAGTCCGGCCCCGTCGAACTCCCAGTTCTCATTGCCGTAGGAGCGGAACCAATGACCGCTGTCGTCGTGCCATTCATAGGCGAAGCGCACGGCGATGCGATTTTCGTTCCAGGTCCAAACCTCCTTGATCAGGCGGTAGTCGAGCTCGCGTGCCCATTTGCGCTGGAGAAAGCCGACGATCTCGCTTCTGCCGGTGACGAATTCGGCGCGATTGCGCCAAACGCTGTCCTCGGTATAGGCGAGTGACACCCTTTCCGGATCGCGGCTATTCCAGGCGTCCTCGGCCAGCCGCGCCTTTTGCGCGGCTGTCTCGGCGGTGAACGGCGGCAATGGCGGACGGCTCATCCGAATCTCCCTGTCGGTCACAATCGACAGACATTGTACCGAACGGTACAATGAGTCAACAGCGAGTGGAAGCTTCAAAGCCTATGGCTTGGTCGCCAAACCCTTCAGCCGGTAGAGCGCTTCGAGCGCTTCCTTCGGCGTCATCTCGTCGGGATTGAGGTCGCCGAGCGCGGCGCCCACCGCATCGCTCTTCACCGGCTTCGGCGCCTCCCGCTTCACCGCCACCGAAAACAGCGGCAGGTCGTCGACCAGCCGGTTGGTCTTGCCGGAAACCTCGCCTTCCTCCAACTGGTGCAGCACCGCCTTGGCCCGGTCGACCACCGCTTCCGGCAGGCCGGCCAGCCGCGCCACCTGGACGCCGTAGGAGCGGTCGGCCGCCCCCTTGCCGACCTCGTGCAGGAAGACGACGTCGCCTTCCCATTCCTTGACCCGCATGGTGACGTTATGAAGCCGCGCCAATTTGCCGGCGAGTGACGTCATTTCGTGGAAATGGGTGGCGAAGATCGCCCGGCAGCGGTTCTTCTCGTGCAGATACTCGACCGCCGCCCAGGCGATTGACAGGCCGTCGAACGTAGCGGTGCCGCGACCGATCTCGTCGAGGATCACCAACGCCCGTTCGCCGGCCTGGTTCAAGATCGCCGCCGTCTCGACCATCTCGACCATGAAGGTCGAACGGCCGCGCGCCAGATCGTCCGAGGCGCCGACGCGTGAGAACAGCCGGTCGACGACGCCGATATGGGCGCTCCGCGCCGGCACGAAGGAGCCGGTCTGGGCCAGGATGGCGATCAGCGCGTTCTGCCGCAGGAACGTCGACTTACCACCCATGTTCGGCCCGGTCAGCAGCCAGATCGCGCCGTTCTTGGCACTGCCTTCCGGCGACAGGTCGCAATCATTGGCGACGAACGGGCCTTCGCCCGAACGGCGCAGCGCCTGTTCGACCACCGGATGCCGGCCCCCTGATATCTCGAAGGCAAGGCTGGAATCCACCACTGGCCGGCACCAGGCCTCGCTTTCCGACAAAAGCGCAAGTGCGGCCGACACGTCGAACACGGCGAGCGCGTCGGCGCCGGCGCGGATCGCCTCTGCCGCGCCGACCGCTTCCGCCGTCAGCGCGTCGAAGGCGGCAAGCTCGATGCCCAATGCCCGGTCGGCGGCATTGGCGATCTTGGTTTCGAGTTCGGCGAGTTCCGTCGTGGTGAAGCGCATGGCGTTGGCCATGGTCTGGCGGTGAATGAAACGCGCCTTGGCGCCATCGCTGCCGGTCATGATGGCATGATGGTTGGCGGTCACCTCGATGTAGTATCCCAGCACATTGTTGTGCCGGATCTTCAGCGAGCGAATGCCGGTCTCCTCGATCAGCGAGCGCTCCAGCCCGGCGATCACCTTTCGCGACTCGTCGCGCAGTGCCCGCATCTCGTCGAGTTCGGCATGGTAGCCGCCGCGAATGAAGCCGCCGTCGCGCTTGAGCAGCGGCAGTTCCTCGCCGAGCGCCTGGGTGAGATGCTGGGCAAGTGCCTTGGGCAGCGCCTGAATTGCGGCCATCGCATCAGCCAATTCCTGGGGCAGGGTGGTGGCGGCAAAGATCTCGGCGATGGCACCGGCCGCCTCGAAGCCGGCGCGCAGCGCGCCGAGGTCGCGCGGACCGCCGCGGTTGAGCGCCAGCCGGGACAGGGCGCGCGGCATGTCGGCGACGCTCTTCAGGCTCATCCGCACTGACTGGCAAAGCCGTACTTCTGAGCGGAAGAACGACACCGAATCCAGCCGCGCGACAATCGCCGCCGGATCGGTCAGCGGCGCCATCAGGCGGTCGGCGAGCAGCCTTGCGCCGCCACCCGTCACCGTGCGGTCTATGGCCTTGAACAGGGAACCTTCCCTGCTGCCGGACAATGTCCGCAGCAGCTCCAGATTGCCGCGTGTCGCCGGATCGATGAACAGGGTCGAGCCCTGCTCCTCGCGCTCGGGCCGCGACAGCGGCGGCCGCTCGGCCTTTTGCGTCTTCTCGACATAGGCGATGGCGCCCGATATCGCCGACAGTTCGGCACGCGAAAACGTGCCGAAACTGTCCGGTGTCGCGACATCGAAGAAGCGTGCGATACGCCCCGTGGCCGAGGCCGAATCGAACAGCGACGGCGGCTGCGGGTTGGCGACGCGGCCGAGCACGTCGAACACCGGTTTCAGTTCGGGATCGTGGAACACGGGCTCGGCGACGATCAGTTCGCGCGGATCGACGCGGAAGATGTCGGCCAGCAGCCGGTCGGCGGTGGTTTCGGCGACGCGGAAGGCGCCGGTCGAGATGTCGATCCAGGCAATCGCGAAGCTGTTCTCACTGCCCCCCTTCACCCGCCCCAGCGCCATCAGGAAGCTCGATTCCGACGGCGCCAGCAATTTGTCCTCGGTGATCGTGCCGGGCGTCACCAGCCGCACCACGTCGCGGCGCACCACCGATTTGGAACCGCGCTTCTTGGCCTCGGCCGGATCCTCGATCTGTTCGCAGACGGCGACGCGGAATCCCTGGCCGATCAGCTTCTGCAGATAGTCGTCGGCCGCGTGCACCGGCACGCCGCACATCGGAATGTCGTGGCCCTGATGCTTGCCGCGTTTGGTCAGCACGATGCCCAGCGCCCGGCTCGCCTTCTCGGCATCGTCGAAAAACAGCTCGTAGAAATCGCCCATGCGGTAGAACAGCAGCGAATCCGGGTTCGCCGCCTTGATCTCGATGAACTGCTCCATCATCGGGGTGACGGCGGCAGCGCCGGGCTGCGGCGGTGTCATCACCTCGGGGGCGTCGGTCTCGGCGGGCGTGTGCATGTTCATGCCGGCACGCTAGCAGATGTGGCCGGACGGTTTAATGCCGGCGGTTCGAAAAACGGGGGACGACGGGAGGTTGCGAGGGATTTGCACGATCACGCCGGGCGCGCTTGCGGCAAGCGGATGCCAGGCCTTATGGTCGTCTCGGGACGGATGGGCGGGATTGCGGTGGATAAGGACAGGCAGGAGACTTTCGACGAGATGGTCGGTCCTGTCGGATCGACGATCGAGCGTCTCTTGCTTTTGGCGACGCGGCGCGCTCATCGGACCGCCAACAAGCTGAGGGTTTCGGCGCGAAAGCGCTTTCCCTTTATCCTTCCGGCCAGCGGCCCCCTGTCCGATCTCGACGGCGGCATCGAGATGTCGGCCCACATATTCAGTCGCGATCCGTTGGTGCTCTATATGCCGGTTGGTGGGCCTCGTCCCCTCCATGCGCTGGCGGCCATAGGCCGGCGCCTGGCGGCGCGTCGCGCCACCTTCCTGCTGATGCCGATGTGGACCATGGAGAGGCCGGCGATCGTCGCCCAGATGGGCCGGGATCTCGCCTGGTACGCCGAGCGTTTCCCACGGCATGAGACGATATTCCTGTGCAATACCGAGGAGGAGCGCCGTCTGATTGCCGCGGTCGGCGGCAACGCCATATTTTCCAATCACAATCTGATGATATCGGAAGATGTCTTTCGTCCGCTGCCGGATGTGCCGGTCGAATTCGATGCCGTCTACAATGGCCGCATCTCGCCGATGAAGCGCCATTACCTTGCTTTCGAAATCGAGCGCCTGGTCCACATCACCTATTCGATCGGCGAATTGACGCCTGCCGGCGCCCGCGCCTTCACCAGGCGTCTCCAGGCACAATCGCCCCTCCACCGTATCGCCAATCCGCTCGTGGACGGTCTCGCCGGAAGATTGACGTCGGCCGAAGTCAACCGCGTCTACAACCAGGCCGCCGTCGGACTCTGCCTGTCGGCCGTCGAAGGGGCGATGTATTCCTCGATGGAATATCTGATGGCCGGCTTGCCGATCGTCAGCACGCCGAGCCTTGGCGGCCGCGACGTGTATTTCGATCCCGATTATTGCATCATCGCCGAACCGGAGCCTGCGGCCATTCGACATGCCGTCGAGACATTGCGCGACCGGGCCATACCGCGCGCGGAAATCCGCCGCCGGACGCTGGCGAAGGTTGACGCCCAGCGCCAGGAACTGATGGTCTTCCTGTCGGAGCTTCTGCGGCGCAAGGGCAGCAGCGCGCCGCCCATCGAGACATGGCCGTTCTCTGGTACCGAAGGCCTGATGCGGTGGGGAACGGTGCGGGAAATTGCCGCCTCGGTCCGCCAGCCGACATCGGACTGATCCCTGGATATTTCGCCCGCCTGCGTGAAGATCGCTTGTCGGTTTACAGCGGCGGCGTGTAGCCTTAATCCGGAACGTCAAAAACACGGCACCCGCCTCAAGGGCGCCACACCGGCGAGGAAATCAATACATCATGGCCAGGAAAACCGAGAACAACGGTCCGTCCGTCAGCGCGCAGGAGGCGCTGGAATTCCACGCCATGGGCCGGCCCGGCAAGCTGGAGATCGTCGCCACCAAGCCGATGACGACGCAGCGCGATCTCAGCCTTGCCTATTCGCCTGGAGTGGCCGTGCCGGTGCGCGCCATCGCCGAGGACCCATCCAGGGCCTTCGACTATACGACCCGCGGCAACATGGTCGCCGTCATCTCGAATGGCACCGCGATCCTGGGGCTGGGCAATCTCGGCGCGCTGGCCTCGAAGCCGGTGATGGAAGGCAAGGCGGTGCTGTTCAAGCGCTTCGCCGATGTCGATTCCATCGACCTCGAGGTCGACACCGAGGATGCCGACGAGTTCATCAACTGCGTGCGCTTCCTCGGTCCCTCCTTCGGCGGCATCAATCTGGAGGACATCAAGGCGCCGGAATGCTTCATCATCGAGCAGCGCCTGCGCGAACTGATGGACATACCGGTCTTCCACGACGACCAGCACGGAACCGCCATCATCTCGGCCGCCGGCCTGATCAACGCGCTGGAGATCACCGGCCGCGACATGAAGACCACGAAGCTGGTCTGCAATGGCGCGGGTGCGGCCGGCATCGCCTGCATCGAGCTGATGAAGGCGATGGGTTTTTCGCCCGAAAACATCACCTTGTGCGACACCAAGGGCGTGGTCTTCCAGGGCCGCACCGAGGGCATGAACCAGTGGAAGTCGGCGCATGCGGTCAAGACCGAGGCGCGTTCCCTGGCCGAAGCGCTCGACGGCGCCGATGTCTTCCTCGGCCTCTCCGCCAAGGGCGCGCTGACCACCGCCATGGTGCAGTCGATGGCCAAGAACCCGATCATCTTCGCCATGGCCAATCCGGATCCAGAGATCACCCCGGAGGAAGTGGCTGAGATCCGCACCGACGCCATCATGGCCACCGGGCGTTCGGACTATGCCAATCAGGTCAACAACGTGCTCGGCTTCCCCTACATCTTCCGCGGCGCGCTGGATGTCAGGGCCACCACCATCAATGACGACATGAAGATCGCCGCCGCCCGCGCGCTCGCCGAACTGGCGCGTCAGGATGTGCCCGACGACGTCGCCGCCGCCTATCAGGGCAACCGCCCGAAATTCGGTCCCAACTACATCATTCCGGTGCCGTTCGACCCACGCCTGATCTCGGCCATCCCGATTGCCGTGGCCAAGGCGGCCATGGATTCGGGCGTCGCCCGCAAGCCGATCCTCGACTTCGACCGCTACGCGCAGGAGCTTTCCGCCCGCCGCGACCCGATCGCCTCGACGCTTCAGCGCATCTACGACCGCGTGCGCCGCCAGCCCAAGCGCATCGTCTTCGCCGAGGGCGAGGAGGAGCAGGTGATGCGCGCCGCCGTCTCTTATGTGAACCAGCGGCTCGGCACCGCGATTCTGCTCGGCCGCGACGACGTCATCAAGGAGAACGCCAGGCACGCCGGTATCGACTTGAACAAGCAAGGCATCGAGATCATCAATGCGCGCCTGTCGCGCCGCAATTCGATCTACACCGACTATCTCTACGAACGCATGCAGCGCAAAGGCTTCCTGTTCCGCGACTGCCAGCGGCTGATCAACAACGACCGCAACCACTTTGCCGCCTGCATGGTGGCGCTGGGCGACGCCGACGGCATCGTCACCGGCGTCACCCGCAACTACTCAACCGCGCTCGACGATATCAGGCGCGTCATCGACGCCAAGCCCGGCCACCGCGTCATCGGCGTCTCGATCGTGCTCGCGCGCGGCAAGACGGTGCTCGTCGCCGACACGGCCGTGCACGACATGCCCAACGCCGAGCAGATCGCCGACATCGCCGAGGAAGCGGCCGGTTTCGCCCGCCGCATGGGCTATGAGCCGAGGCTCGCCATGCTCGCCTACTCCACCTTCGGCCATCCGCAGGGCGAGCGTTCCGAGCGCGTCCAGGAAGCCGTGCGCATCCTCGACAAGCGCCGCGTCGATTTCGAATATGACGGCGAGATGGCCGCCGACGTCGCGCTCAACGCCCGCGCCATGGCGCAATATCCGTTCATAAGGCTGACCGGCCCGGCCAACGTGCTGATCATGCCGGCTTTCCACTCCGCCTCGATTTCGACCAAGATGCTGCAGGAACTCGGCGGTTCCACCGTCATCGGCCCGCTGCTGGTCGGGTTGAACAAGCCGGTCCAGATCGTCTCGCTGAACGCCAAGGACAGCGATATCGTGAATATGGCGGCGATCGCCGCTTATACGGCGGGGGCCTGAGGGTTCCCCATGGCGGACGCCTCACTCCAGCCCCATCACCTGCTTGTGGCTGGCGATTTCCGACAAAAGCCAATCCCGGAACAGCCTGACGCTGGCTAAATTGCGGTTGCCCGGCTTCTGCCGCAGGCAGTAGCTCTGTGGAATTGCGTGGCGGATCGTGAAGGGCGCGACCAGCTGGCCGCTGGCCAACAGGTCCTCGACCATGATGTTGTCGGCCAGGGCCACGCCGCCGCCATTGACGGCCTCACGCACGGCGAGTGTCGGGTCGTGGAAGATCGGGCCGGGCTTCGCGTCCAGTCCGGCGAGCCCCTCCTTCTCGAACCATTCCTCCCACCACACCGTGGTGTTTTCGTGCAGCAGCCGGCAGCTTGCGAGATCGGCGGGTTTTCTCGGCGCATTCTTTTTATCGAGGAAGGCAGGCGAGCAGACCGGAAAGATGACCAGCGAGACAAGCGCAATGACCGAAGGGTCGCCGGTATCGACGGCAAACAGCACCCGCAGGTCAGCGCTCGGATTGCCGCCGCGGTTCTCGTCGTCGTGGATCGAGATGTCGAGTTCGCAGTCGGGATGTCGGTCGCGAAAGCGCGGCAAACGATCGGCGAGCCAGAGATTCATGAAGGTGGCGTTGATCGACAGCGAGGCGCGCCTGGCCTTGCGGCTTGTCGCCTGCTCGCCGGTTTCCTCGGTCGCATTCTCGATCTCACGAAAAGCCGCCGACAGCCGACGGGCGTAATGTGTCGCCTTCGGCGTCAGCGCCACTTGCCGGAAGCCACGTTCGAACAGGTCTATGCCCAGCGCCTGTTCCAGCAAGCGGATGTGGCGGCTCACCGCCGAAGGGGTGAGCCGGAGTTCGTCCGCCGCTTCCTTGAAGCTGCGCAGCCGGGCCGCCGCTTCGAAAGCCCTGATGGCATTTAGTGAGGGGAGCTTCATGGCTGGATGAGACAGCATCAGGTGAATTTTTGTCAACTGACTCGGGCCGAAAAGCCGTTTGTCCGGAAATGCCGCGTCCGTCAGCTTGTGGCCGTCGCCCTCTGCTGGAAAGCCGCCCATGCGCCCCCTTGCCCTGCTTGCCGCTTCGATGCTTTGCCTCTCCGCCTCCTCGCTTTGCGGCGTGGCCGCCGCCGAGGACAAGACCGTCAACATCTTCTTCTGGTACGACTACGTACCGGCCGACACGATCGCGGAATTCGAAAAACAGACCGGCATCAAGGTGGTCTACGACACCTTCGATTCCGTCGACATGCTGACGACCAAGGCGCTGACTGGAGGCTCGGGCTACGACATCATCATGCCGGGCGCGTCGTTGGTCGGGCAATATGCCAGGGCCGGCGCCATCCAGAAACTCGACAAGGCCAAAATTCCGAATGCCGGGGGCCTCAATCCTGACATCATGGCGTTCCTCGCCCGGCAGGATCCAGGCAATGTCTACGCGATGCCCTATGCCTATGGCACCACGGGGGTCATGTATAACCCGGCCAAGATCGCTGAACGTATGAAGGATGCGCCGGTCGACAGCCTCGACATGATCTTCAAGCCGGAGATCGCGGCCAGGTTCCAGGACTGCGGCATCGCCATGGTCGATTCGCCGGAAGGCGTGATGTCGGTCGCGCTGAACTATCTCGGTTTCGATCCGTTCTCCACCGACGAGGCCGAGCTACGCAAGGCGGGTGCATTGCTGGCCGCCATCAAGCCCTACATCAGGCATTTCAAGTCGGGCTCGATCATGAGCGAACTGGCAGCCGGCGACCTCTGCCTGGCGCTCGGCTGGAGCGGCGACGCAATCGGCGCCAATGCCAGGGCGGCGGAGACCAGGAACGGTGTCGAAGTGCGTTATTCCGTGCCCAGGGAAGGCACCGAGATATTCTTCGACGTGATGACGATCCCGGTCGATGCGCCGCATCCCGAAAATGCGCATGCCCTGATGAATTTCCTGATGTCGCCGCAAGCCGGCGCCCGTTTCACCAACGCCACGCTCTATCCCAATGCCGTGCAGGCGGCGACGCCCCTGGTCGATGAAACCGTCCGCGACAATCCGAACATCTATTTCTCGAAAGATATTCTGAAGCGGCTGTTCGCCGCCCAGCCGCGCGACCCGAAATCGCTGCGTCTGGTCACCCGCCTCTGGACGAGTTTCGTCACCGGCACGAACTGAGCCGTACCGGCCAAACCTCCTCATTCCCTGAAAATGGACCTCGACAAAATGCTGCAGCCTCTTCCACGCGCCCGCGAAACCGACGACGCCGTCTTCGGCAAGCATATCCATGGCGGCTCGCACGAGCCGGTCTACAGCGGTGTGCTCTCCTTCATGCGCCGCCGGCTGAGCCGCGATCTCTCAGGCGTCGACGTCGCCATCTGGGGCATCCCGTTTGACGCCGCCGTCTCCAACCGCCCGGGCGCCCGTTTCGGGCCGCAAGGCGTGCGGCGTGCCTCGGCCATCCTCGAGGGCGATCCGCAATATCCCTTCCGGACCGATCCGTTCGAAAGGCTGGCGGTCATCGACTATGGCGATTGCGGGCTCGACTTCGGCAGGCATGACGACACGCCGCGGCAGATCGAGGCGCAAGCGAGCGAGGTCGTCGATGCCGGCGTCACGCTGCTTTCCATCGGCGGCGACCATTATGTGACGTGGCCGCTGCTTCGGGCGCACGCGAAAAAATACGGTCCCATGGCGCTGGTCCAGTTCGATGCCCATCAGGACACCTGGTTCGACGAGGACAGGCGCATCGACCATGGTTCGTTTGTCGCCAGGGCTGTTCGCGAAGGCATCGTCAGGCCGGACCGCTCCATCCAGGTCGGCATTCGCACGCACGCGCCCGAAACCTGCGGTCTGGAGATCCTTTACGGGGAAGATGTCGCCGAGCTTGGCGTTGCTGGCGTCGTCGAGCGGATCAAGGCTCGCGTTGGCGACGCCAGGACCTATCTGACCTTCGACATCGACTGCCTCGATCCGGCCCATGCTCCCGGCACGGGCACTCCGGTCGCGGGCGGCCTGTCTTCCCGCGAGGCGCTGATGATCCTGCGCCGGCTCGGTTCGCTCGACATTGTCGGTGCCGACGTCGTCGAGGTGGCGCCGGCCTATGACCACGCCGACGTCACGTCGATTGCCGGAGCGGCGGTGCTGCAGCACTATCTCGGCCTGCTCGCCGAACGAAAGGGCTGACCGCGCGCCGGCTTCAGCCCGGCGCAAACCCCCGCGCGGCCTCGACCACTTCCTCCGCCCGGTCCTGCCGCAGCAGGTCGATCGGAGTGCGACCGTCGAGCTGCGCGGCGGGACGCGTCAGCCACAGCCATGCGAGCCTCGGATTGCCGATGAGCTCCAGCACGTCGCTTATCCCCGCCACCGGCCTGCCGTCGACGAACTGCGCCAGCGGGAAGACGTGCTTGCGGCCGCCCTTGCGCAGCGCGATGACGTCGCCGCGCCTTTGCCAGCGGTGCAGGGTCGAACGGGCGATGCGCAGGTTTTCTTCCAGATAGGTCGAGCCGGCGACGCGGCCGGCCCAGTCCTCGATCAGCATCGATTCGAGGTCGTCGGACTGGGGGAGCACGGGCAGTGGTTCGGCCTCCGCCGACAGCGTCGTCGTGCCGGTAGCGCCGGCTTCGCTGCGCCGCGCGGCTTCCGCCGCGAGCGCACGCACGAACTTGGAGGCAAGGCCGGGAAGGTCGGCATGAATGGCGTCGATGGCGCGCTGGTGCTTTGGCGACAGCAAGGTGACGGCGGACGCTATGCCGCCGGCAATCTTGCCGACCGAGACCTTGGTGGGACCGTTGATGGCCTCGTCATAGTGGGCAAGCGCGCGCTCGACCTTTTCCGCCACCATGTCGGCGAAATCGTCCTGCGTGATGCCGGTCGTCTTGGTCTGAAATCTGGTCATGCATCTGTCTTTTGGGCCGCGCGCTCTCCTCCCCCAGCCGCGGCCGGTTGTTGAACGGCTACGGCTGAAAGTGGAAAGCGCGGCGACGACAGATGCAGCGACCCGACAGGTTGCTGTCCTGCATTGCTACACACCCCGATAAGCGAGCCGAAATGTCAGTCACGGCACGCTCTCATTTTCGTGTAGGAGCGCTATGTGACAACTGCGCGACGGTGAGAAGCGGTCCGCGCTTGCCTTCTCCCACAACAAGGGGAGATCGGCAGCCTTACCCTACAACAACCCAGCCTGCTCGGCCTCCTTGCGCAGATTCTGCCGTGGCCTTGGACCGATCTGCTGGATCACCAATCCGGCCGCCAGCGAGCCAAGATCGCCGCAGGTCTGGAGGTCGCGTCCCTGCGTATAGCCATGCAGGAAGCCGGCTGCGTAGAGGTCGCCGGCGCCCGTCGTGTCGACCAGTTCCTTGATGGCGGTCGCCTTTATGACCACGGTTTCGTCGCCGCGCACGATGACCGAGCCCTTTTCGGAGCGGGTCACCGCCGCGATCTTGCAATCCTTGCGGATTTTCGCGAGCGCCTCGTCGAACGACGACGTCTGGTAGAGCGACTTGATCTCGTGGCTGTTGGCAAAGACGATGTCGACCGTGCCCGTGCGCATCAGCTCGAGGAACTCGTCGCGGTAGCGGTCGACGCAGAAGGAATCCGACAGCGTCATCGACACTTCTCGGCCGGCCGCGTGCGCCAACCTGGCCGTCTGCCGGATGGCTTCCTTGGCGCGCGGCGGGTCCCACAGATAGCCTTCGAAATAGGTGACCTTGGCGCCCGACGCCTTGTCGGCCTCGACATCCTCCGGCCCGAGTTCGACACAGGCGCCGAGATAGGTGTTCATCGAGCGTTCGCCATCGGGGGTGACGAAGATCATCGAGCGCGCCGTCGGCGGCTCGCCCTCGAGCGGCCTGGTGTCGAAGGCGACGCCTTGCGCATGGATATCGTGCGCGTAGATTTCGCCCAGCGCATCGTTGGAGACCTTGCCGAAGAAGGCGGCGCGTCCGCCGAAGGAGGCGACACCGGCCGCCGTGTTGCCGGCACTGCCGCCGGAGGCCTCGATTGCCGGGCCCATGCGGCTGTAGAGCAGTTCGGCGCGCTGCGTGTCGATGAGGTTCATCGCGCCCTTGATGATGCCGTTGGTCTCGAGGAATTCCTCCTCGCACTGGGCGATGATGTCGACAATCGCATTGCCGATGCAAAGCACATCATAATCCGGCATCAATGTCTCCACCAAAAACCCCGAGCAATTCCAGGAAAAGTGCTAGCGGTTTTCCCATAGGAATTGCGAATAAAGAGAGAGCCGGCTTCTTGCCATGCCCGCGCGGGTCTACAGCATGAGCCTGAAAACTGGCAACCGATTTTCTGTCCTTGCCGCGCCAGCCAGGCGCTACGACAATTCGACCGTGGCCGAAACATTTCGCCGCCATGTCGCCTACATCTGCGTCTGTTCGATCACGGTCCGAAGGCGCGAGCCCATGCCTGCCAGAAACGACACGACCACCGACCTGGCATTGCTCGGCGTGCTGGCCGTGCTTTGGGGCGCCTCCTATACTTTCATCAAGATCGGCGTCGAGACCATCCCGCCCATCACCTTCATCGCCGCCCGTACCCTGATGGCCGGCGCCATCCTGCTCGCCATCATCCGCTGGCGCGGGCTTGCCATGCCGCGCGATGCGGCCACGTGGCGTCGCTTTGCCTTCCAGGCCTGCCTCAACAGCGTGATACCGTTCACGCTGGTCGCGGCGGCCGAACGCTCGGTCGACGCTGGCCTTGCCACCATCCTCAATGCCACCTCGCCGATCTTCACCTTCCTGCTCACCGCGCTGATCACCCGCCACGAGCCGGTGACGGCGCGCAAACTGGTTGGCGTCGGCGCCGGCATCGCCGGCATCTGCCTGATCATCGGCACGCAGGCGCTGGGTGGTCTCGGTCACCAACTCTGGGCGCAGATCGCGATCGTTGTCGCAACGATCTGCTATGCATGTGCCGCGATCTTCGGCCGTGGCTTCAAGGGCCTCGACCCGATGCTGCCTGCCGCGGGTTCGATGCTGTGCGGCGCCATCATGCTGGTGCCGCTGAGCCTCGCGGTCGACCAGCCGTGGACGCTGGCGCCTTCCATGGCGTCGATCCTGGCCCTGCTCGGCCTGTCGGTGTTTTCGACCGCGCTGGCCTTCGTCATTTATTTCCGCCTGATCCACACGCTAGGCTCGGTCGGCACCACGTCGCAAGCCTATCTGCGGGTGCCGATCGGCGTCGGGATCGGCGCCGTCTTCCTCGGCGAAAGCCTGGGGCCGACGGCATGGCTCGGCATGGGCTTTGTCGTCGCCGGCGTCGCGGCCATGACCATACCGGTCCGCAAGCCGGCCTTTGCCCGATAGGCAGGTTTCGGGAGAGTGCAAAAGCGGTTTTCCTGCGCGATCGGGTGAAGGCCGGAAGCGCCCGCGCTTGTGCAGGCGGCCTGCACTGCCTATCTCGGAAGCTGCCCGCCTTCCGGCGGCATTCGCTACCTGGGGGTTGAAGCACCGTGATTTTCGACGCTGCCCGCACCGCGGCCCTGGAGCTGCTCTCGCCTCCGTTCCGGGCCGTGTTCCTCAAGACGCTCGGCCTGACCCTGCTGGCACTGGTCGCCCTGTGGCTCGGCCTGACCAGCCTTGTCGAATGGCTGGCCCTGCCATGGCTGCAGACATTGCTGCCCGGCATACCGTCCTGGGCCGGCTGGCTGGGCGGCATCATCGCGGCCATTGCGCTGGCCTTCGGCCTGGCGCTGCTCGTAGCCCCGGTCACCGCCGTCATCGCCGGCCTGTTCCTCGACGATGTCGCTGAAGTGGTCGAGCGCACCGACTATCCCGGCGACCCGGCCGGACGCCCCATGCCGGCATTGCGCTCGCTGGTGCTGGCGATAAAATTCTTCGGCGTCGTCATATCAGGCAACATCGTGGCGCTGATGCTTCTACTGGTCCCAGGCATCAACATCGCCGCCTTCTTCATCGTCAACGGCTATTTGCTCGGGCGCGAATTCTTCGAATTCGCCGCCATGCGCTTTCGCCCCGAGGAAGAAGCCAGGGCCTTGCGCAGGCACCATGCCGGCACGGTGTTTCTCGCCGGGCTGGTCATCGCGGCCTTCCTCGCCGTGCCGCTGCTCAACCTTTTGACGCCGCTCTTCGCCGCCGCGATGATGGTGCATCTGCACAAGGCGGTCTCGGCGCGGGAAGTCGCACGCGCCCCGCGGCGCTAAATCTCTTCAGCGCAGGAGAAATCCGCGTCCCAGGTCGTCGTCCGGCTCGACAATGAATTCGGCTCGTCCGCAATAATAGGCGCGGCCGCCGACGCGGGCGACGATCGCTTCATGCGGGCCAGCCTTCGCCGTCCGCACCACCGCCCCGGAAAAGCGCGAGCCCGCGATGCTCTCGAAAATGCGCGTCTGCCCAATGGCGATCTCGCCCTTGGCATGCATGGTCGCCAGCCGGGCAGTGACACCGGAACCGGTCGGCGAACGGTCGACCTCCGCCTCGGCGAAGACGCAGACGTTCTTCGTAATCTCGCCGGAGAACGCGTCGCTGCCGTCGGTCAGGATGGTGCCGTAGAGGAAAGCGAGATCGTCATGGTCGGGATGCGACAGCGGGAATTCGGCCTTGAGCTTGTCCGTCAGCGCGGTCGCCGCATCGACGAAGTCGCGCACCCGGTCGCGGCCGAATTCCAGCCCGAACTGATGGCAGTCGGCCAGCGCGTAGAACGCGCCGCCATAGGCGATATCGAACCCGATCCTGCCGTAGCCGGACAGTTCGATCTGTTGGTCGCGGGCGAACAGGAAGGCCGGCACGCTTTCGAACGATACCGCACCCGCTCTGCCGTCGCTGACCGCGACAGAGGCGACGACCAGGCCGCACGGCGCCTCGATGTTGACGGTGGTGAACGGCTCTTGCTTGGCCACCAGCCCTTCGTCGACGGCATAGCGGCCGAGCGCGACGATGGCGTGGCCGCACATGGTGGAGTAGCCCTCATTGTGCATGAACAGCACGGCGAGGTCGGCGCCCGGCAAATCGGGCTCGACCAGCAGCGCGCCATACATGTCGTAATGGCCGCGCGGCTCGAAGATCAGCAGCTTGCGAAAATGATCGAGATTGTCCCGCACATAGGCGCGCTTCTCCAGGATGGTACCCTTGGGGATAGCGGGATAACCGCCAGTAACGATCCGCAGCGGCTCGCCACCCGTATGCATGTCGACGACGGTAAGGATCATCCGGCCGGACCCATCCTAGCCCTGGGATTTGCCATAGAGCGCCTGCAGCTTGCCGAACGGCATGGCCGCACGAGTGAAGCCGAACGTGCCGTCCTGCTGGATCTCGCGCGCCGCCGTCTCCAGCATGCCGTAGGCGAAATTCGTCAGCCACGGCCCCAGCGAAATGCGCTTCACGCCGGCCATGGAGAGGTCGGCGATGGTGAAGCCGGGCCTCGCCATGATATTGACCGGCTTGGTCACCGCCGAGCAGAGCGTGCGCACCATCTCGACGTCGCCGATCCCAGGCGCGTAGAGCACGTCGGCGCCGGCCTTTTCGAAAGCCTGCAGCCGCTTGATGGTGTCGTCGAGATCGGACTTCCCCCACAGGAAATTCTCGGCCCGCGCCGTGAAGACGAAATCCCGCTTCAGCGCCCGCGCGGCTTCGGCCGCTGCCGCGACACGCTCGACCGCGTGCGAAAACTCATAGATGGGCTTCTCCGGATCGCCGGTGTGATCCTCTATCGAGCAGCCGGCAAGCCCGGCGGCTTCCGCCGCGAAAATGGTCTCGGCGGCCTGCTCTGCGCTGTCGCCCTTGCCCCTCTCGAGATCGGCCGAAACCGGCAGTTCGGTCGCTGCCGTCACGTCCCGGCAATGATGGATCATCTGGTCGAAGGTGACCGCACCATCCGGCAGGCCGCGCGAAAAGGCAAAGCCGGCGCTGGTCGTGGCCAGTGCCTTGAAGCCGAACGAGCCAAGCAGCTTCGTCGTGCCCGGATCCCAGGGATTGGGCATGACGAAGGTCGAGGCATGCAGGTCGCGAAAGATCTTGCCCTTGTCCATGAATGCTCCCCATGACGAGTGTCGGGCGGATGCTAGCGCGCCGTTTCCAGCCGGGCAAACGAATGCGGTTGGTTCAGAAGCGTTTCTCGTTCTCTGCTGACAATTCTCGAAAGCGTCGGAATCTGGCGCACGAAGGAAGCACAGCGCCTTGCTGCGTCCAGTGCGGCGGGTCAGTGGATCGGCACCAGCCCGGCGAGCTCGCGCATGTCATCGAACAGGATGCCGCCGGCCTGGATCAGGCCGTCACGGTCTGAATAGGGGTCGCCATGATAGGAAAACACCCGCATACCGGCGGCGATGCCGGCCTGCGTGCCCGCGACGCTGTCCTCGACGACGATGCAGTTGGCGGGCGCGAAGCCCATGGTCCTGGCCGCATGCAGGAACAGGTCGGGGAACGGCTTGCCGCGCGACACCATGGTGGCGGAAAACATCGCATGCTCGAACAGCGGCAACAGCCCGGTCTGGCCAAGCGTGATGTGCATCTTCGAGATCCTGGCCGAAGTGGCCACGCAATAAGCGATGCCGGCCGCACGGACTACCTCGATGAACTCCAGGACATAAGGGATCGCCTCGACGCCGTGGGCGAAGAGATCCGGCAGGCCGGCATTCCAGCGATCGACGAAATCGGCGCCGAGCCTGACCTCGGTCTTCTCTTCGATCTCCTTCTGCACCGAAACCATGCTGCGGCCGGAGAAATTCTTGCGGCAATATTCGAAGGTCGTTGGATACCCGGCGTCGGTCAGCCATTCGGCGAGGCGCCGGTTGGCCAGATTCTCAGTGTCGACGAGAATGCCGTCGCAGTCGAAGATGACCAGCTTTGGAATTTGCATCAGGCGGTGCCGGTCGATCCGAACCCGCCAGCGCCGCGCGCCGTGCCGCCGGCCAGCGACCGCTCTTCCACCGCCACCTGCGTCACGGCGGCGAAAACGATCTGGGCAATGCGCATGCCGCGCGTCACGGCAAAATCCTCGTCACCGAGATTGATCAGCAGCACTTTCACCTCGCCGCGATAGTCGCTGTCGACCGTACCGGGTGAATTGAGGACGGTAAGGCCATGTTTGAAGGCAAGACCCGAGCGTGGCCGCACCTGGCCTTCCATGCCTTCGGGCATTTCCAGGATCAGCCCCGTCGGCACCAGGGCGCGTTTGCCCGGCAGGATCAAAAGCGGCCGGTCGTCGGGCACCGCCGCGCGCAAATCCATACCGGCGGCGCCGGCGCTCTCATAAGCGGGAAGCGGAAGATCCTCACCGTGCGGCAACCTGACGAAGCCGACGGTCGGACCGATGACGGAGGGAGTTTGGAGGGCTGCGCGCATAAAATCGATCCTATCGGCGCGATTGGCGATTCGGTCAATTCGCCCGCAAGGCTATCAACGGCTTTCTTTCGGGCATCACTATGGCCCGAGGACGGCTCAACGCACTTCCATCGGAACGACCGTCGTCTCCTTGATCTCCTCCATGACGAAGGAGGCGGAAACATCGGACAGCGCCACCTTGGCGATGAGGCGCTGATAGAGGCGGTCATAGGCCTTCACGTCGGCGACGCGCGCGCGCAAGACATAATCGAGATCGCCTGACATGCGGTAGACGCCGGTGATCTCGGGCAAGGCGGCAACAGCAGCGCGGAATTTCTGCAGCCAGTTCGGATCGTGGTTGGAGGTACGGATCAGGATGAACACCGAAAGGCCAAGCCCGAGCTTTTCGGCATCGACCAGCGCCACCCGTCCCGTGATGACGCCATCTTCCTCGAGCCGCTTGATCCGGCGCCAGCAGGCATTGCGGGACAACGAGACCCGTTCCGACAGCTGGTCGACGGACAATGTGCCATCGCGTTGCAGCTCGGCCAGCAATCTTCGGTCGATTTCATCGATTTCGGCCATCTTGTGGGATATTTGTCCCAAAATTTAGCAGAATACAAGGACAGATTGAGACAAGTGAACCAACAGACCATGTCAGGATACTCATATCAGGAAGCTCCAGCGCTGAAGGGGACCAGCATGCCGCTCGCAAGCATTTTCACCTCGCATCCGGCCAAGGTCGGCGAGACCTATTTCGGCCATATGGCCTTCGCCGCCTGGTTCTCGTCGCGCCTATCGATGGCGGCGGGGGCGGCACTCGTTCACGCTTTCTTGCCATTTCTCTTCGAGACTACCGCCAGCCGAATCATCCGCGAGCTTTACGAGCGGACGCACAACAGAGGCACACACGCGACCAAGGAGCCCGCGGCTCTTCCGGATCGCGCCTAGGGGACGACGGAAGCGATGTGCCGGTGGGCAGCCTATCTCGGTGAAGCGGTCTTTCTCGAAGACATTCTCACGGCGCCCTGTCACTCGCTGATCGCCCAGAGCCACTGCGCCCAGGAAGCCAAGTCGCCGACCAATGGCGACGGTTTCGGCCTTGCCTGGTACGGCGAGAGACCCGAACCCGGCCTCTACCGCGACATCCTGCCGGCCTGGTCCGACCCTAATCTGAAGAGCCTGTGCCGGCAGATCAAATCCGGCCTGTTCCTTGCCCATGTCAGGGCTTCGACCGGTGGCGCCACCAGCCGCATGAACTGCCATCCGTTCATTTCCGGCCGCTGGTCGTTCATGCACAACGGCCAGATCGGCGGTTTCGAGAAGATCCGCCGCACGCTCGAAAATTCGCTGTCCGACGCCGTCTTCGACCAGCGCGAGGGCACCACTGATTCCGAACTCTTTTTTCTCCTGATGATCGACGCGGGCCTTTCGTCCGACCCGCAAGGCGCCGTCTCGCGTGCCACCAGCCGCGTGCTGGCAGCCTCGCGTCGTGCAGGTATCGAGCCGGCGCTGAAACTGACCGCCGCTTTCTCGGACGGGCAGTCCCTTCATGCCGTGCGCTATGCCAGCGACGCGCAGGCGCCGACGCTCTACACCTCCCTATTCCGCAAGGGGGCTGGCCGCTGCATCGTCTCCGAGCCCTTCGACCGCGAGGGCGGCGACTGGCAGGCGATCCCGCCTTCGAGCTTCGTCACGATGACCAGGGAAGGGATCGCCATCCGGCCATTTGCGCCGACGGCTGAGAAGCTCGCATTGGCCGGCTAGCCCTTCGGTCGGAAAATTGCGGCTACGTCGGGACGGATGGGGGCGCCGTAGAGTGCCACCCCTCCAAAGCAGCCCCCGCTATTGCGCAAACCGACTCAGCCCGTAAGGGGCCAGCAGTGCATCGCGCTCACCACCAAGGATTTCCCGCGTGGCGAACAGGCCGACGGCCGGCGCCAGGGTGATGCCGGAATGCATCACCGCGACATAGACGCCGTCCATGCCTTCGGCGCGGCCGATGATCGGAAAGCCGTCGATCGGCGTCGGCCGGTAGCCGACCGTGTGGAAATCGAGTTCCAGCCCCTCGCAGTCGCGCAACATGGCTTTTGTGGCCGCGAACAGGTCGCGGGCCGTGGCTTCGGCGTTCATCCCCGGATCGGCGCCGCCGAAATCCGAGCCGGCGATGATGCGGCCCTGCGCCGTCTGGCGCATGTGCAGCCGCTCGGCCAGCACCAGCCCGTTGAGCAGCTTCTTGTATGGCCGCGAATGGACGATCAGGCCGGGCGGCGTCTCGATCGGCAGGTTGATGCCGGCGGTCGCCGCAATATCGGGCGAGCCGACGCCTGCCGCGATCACCACCTCGTCGGCGGCGATCAGCCCGTGCGATGTGTCCACGCCGGTTATTCTGCCGTCGGTTTGGGCGAGTGCCGTCACCGTGCTGGCGATGACCCGCGCGCCATGCCGCTCGGCATCCGCCAACAGTGCTTTCGTGGCCGCGACCGGCTCGGCGACACCCTCCTCGGCCACATACAAGGCGACATCCGGCAGCGCGGCGAGATTAGGCTCGATGCGCGCCGCGCCGGCACGGTCGACGCGCTCGATGCCATAACCCCAGGCAGAATGCTCCGCTGCATAGGTTTCCATATCGGCCGCCGGCAGATCCCAGCACAGGCCGCCGCACCAATTGAGCGGCAGGCTGGGCAGATCCCGCGCCAGGCGCGCCCACTCAGCCATGGCGCGGGTGCGCAGCCGGAAATACGGCTCCGGGTTACCCCAGCTGGCATTGATCCAGGCAAACGAGTTAGGCGTGGCGACACCACCGACCTTGCTGTCGGCAATCACCGTCACCCGCGCCCCGGCTCTGGTCAGATGCCAGGCAATGGAGGCGCCGATAATGCCGGCGCCGATGACGATCACTTGCTTGGCGCTGCTCATGCGGGTCTCCATAAAAAACAGATCTTCTGATGCCATCGCGTCGATCCTATCTCAAGAGCCCGCGGGCCAATCCGGGCAAATCTGTTCGACAGGCAGGGAAAGCGCTGCTAGAAGCCCGCGCCACAGACAGGATTCCGAAAAATTGGCTGAAGACATCGAACAGGCGGTATCGCGCCGCCGCACCTTCGCGATCATTGCCCACCCGGACGCCGGCAAGACGACGCTGACCGAAAAGCTGCTTCTGTTCGGCGGCGCCATCCAGCTTGCCGGCGAGGTCAAGGCCAAGAAGGACCGCATCCAGACGCGGTCCGACTGGATGAAGATCGAGCGCGAGCGCGGCATTTCGGTCGTCACCTCGGTGATGACGTTCGAGTACGAGGACAATGTCTTCAACCTGCTCGATACGCCCGGCCACGAGGATTTCGCCGACGACACCTATCGCACGCTGTCGGCGGTCGACTCGGCCGTCATGGTCATCGACGCCGCCAAGGGCATCGAGCCGCGCACGCTGAAGCTGTTCGAGGTCTGCCGGCTGCGCGACATCCCGATCATCACCTTCGTCAACAAGATGGATCGCGAGAGCCGCGACCCGTTCGAGATTCTGGACGAGATCGAGCAGAAGCTGGCGCTCGACACCGCTCCCATCACCTGGCCGATCGGCCGTGGCAAGACCTTCTCCGGTACCTATCACCTGGCGCTGAACGCGGTGCGCAGGGGCGACGACGAAAAGGAACGCACGCCGGTCAACGGGCCCGATTCCAACCGCGTTGCCGGCCTGTTGCCGGACAATGAGCGCGAGGCCTTCATCGAGGAACTGGAGCTCGCACGCGAGGCCTGCCGGCCGCTCGACATCGAAGCCTTCCGCGAAGGCCATCTGACGCCGGTCTATTTCGGCTCGGCGCTGCGCAATTACGGCGTGCGCGACCTGATCGAGGCGCTTGGCGCCTTTGGCCCGCCGCCGCGCGCGCAGGAGGCCGACACCCGCACGATCGAGGCCACGGAGGAGAAGATGACCTCCTTCGTTTTCAAGATCCAGGCCAACATGGACCCCAACCACCGCGACCGCATCGCTTTCGTGCGCGTCTGCTCGGGCAAGCTCGAGCGCGGCATGAAGGCCAAGCTGGTGCGCACTGGCAAGCCGATGAGCCTGTCGGCGCCGCAGTTCTTCTTCGCCCGCACCCGCGTCACCGCCGACGAAGCCTTCGCCGGTGATGTCGTCGGCATCCCCAACCACGGCACGCTGCGCATCGGCGACACGCTGACCGAGGGCGAGGAGATCCTGTTCCGCGGCGTGCCGAATTTCGCCCCGGAAATCCTGCGCCGCGTCCGCCTCGGCGACGCCATGAAGGCCAAGAAGCTGAAGGAAGCGCTGCACCAGATGGCCGAGGAAGGCGTCGTGCAACTATTTTCGCCCGAAGATGGCTCACCGGCCATCGTCGGTGTCGTCGGCGCCCTGCAACTCGATGTTTTGAAAGAGCGGCTGAATTTCGAATACACGCTGCCCGTCGAATTCGAGATGTCGCGCTTTTCCGTCTGCCGCTGGATTTCGGCCGACGACAAGACCGAAGTGCACCGCTTCATCGAAGCGCATCGCGGCGACATCGCCAGGGATCTCGACAACGACCCAGTATTCCTCGCCCAGCATGCCTTCTCGCTGAATTACGAAGCCGAACGCTGGAAAGCGATCCGCTTCGCCACGATCAAGGACTATCAGGTGAGAGACAAAGCGGCGTGACCTCTTCTTCTCCCCGTTCTGCGGGGAGAAGTGCCCGGAGGGCGGATGACGGGCAGCGCGAAGGTTGAAAACTTCGCTCAGCCCTTCGCCGCTTCCTCGATCTTGGCGATGTCGATCTTGCTCATCTGCATCATCGCCGACATCACGCGACCGGCCTTGGCCCTGTCCGGATCCTGAAGCAGTCGCGGCAGCTGCTCCGGCACCACCTGCCAGGAGACGCCGAACTTGTCTTTCAGCCAGCTGCATTGCGACGGTTCGCCGCCACCTTCGATGAGCTTGTCCCAGAAATAGTCGACCTCTTCCTGCGTCTTGCAGTCGATCGACTGTGACATCGCCTCGTTGAACTTGAATTGCGGTCCGCCGTTGAGCGCTTGAAACTGCACACCGTCGAGTTCGAACGTGGTCACCAGCGCTTTGCCCGCATTGGCGTGACCCTCAGGCCAGCGCATCACGCTCAGCACCTTCGAATTCTTGAAGATGGAGACGTAGAAATTCATCGCTTCTTCGGCCTGGTCGTCGAACCACAGGCAGGTGGTGATCTTTTGCATGTCGTGCTCCTCGGTGCCTTTTGCTGCTACAGTGGACGGCTGATTGAGAAATGGTCCCATTCCTTGCCGTTGATCCAAGGACGGGCGTCCGGCCGGCGATCCGACAGGGGCCGCGATCTTTTTTTCGCAAACCCTGATTTTCCGGGAGAATCTGGCGCATTGCAAAAATGTGGCCAGACCATACTTGCCGGTCTATAAACCCTGCGATCAAAGTTCAGTGCAGCCGCGCCACTCTTCGGCTGCGGCCAGCCACCAAGGAAAAAATATGCCTGCCTATCGCTCCCGCACCACCACCCATGGCCGCAACATGGCCGGCGCCCGCGGCCTTTGGCGTGCCACAGGCATGAAAGACAGTGATTTCGGCAAGCCGATCATCGCCGTGGTCAACTCCTTCACCCAGTTCGTGCCCGGCCATGTCCATCTGAAGGATCTCGGCCAGCTCGTCGCGCGCGAGATCGAGAAGGCCGGCGGCGTCGCCAAGGAATTCAACACCATCGCTGTCGATGACGGCATCGCCATGGGCCATGACGGCATGCTCTATTCGCTGCCGTCGCGCGAACTGATCGCCGATTCCGTCGAATACATGGTCAATGCGCATTGCGCCGACGCCATGGTCTGCATCTCCAACTGCGACAAGATCACCCCCGGCATGCTGATGGCGTCGCTGCGTCTCAACATCCCGACAGTCTTCGTCTCCGGCGGGCCGATGGAGGCCGGCAAGGTGGTGCTGGCCGGCAAGACGCAGGCGCTCGACCTTGTCGACGCCATGGTCGCGGCCGCCGACGACAAGATCTCCGATGAGGACGTCAAGGTCATCGAGCGCTCGGCCTGCCCGACCTGCGGTTCGTGCTCCGGCATGTTCACCGCCAATTCGATGAATTGTTTGACCGAGGCGCTCGGCCTGTCGCTGCCGGGCAACGGCTCGACATTGGCAACCCATGCCGACCGCAAGCGGCTGTTCGTCGAGGCCGGCCATCTCGTCGTCGATCTCGCCCAGCGCTATTACGAACAGGATGACGAAAGCGCGTTGCCGCGCAGCATCGCCTCCAAGGGCGCCTTCGAGAACGCCATGACGCTCGACATCGCCATGGGCGGCTCGACCAATACGGTGCTGCACATCCTGGCCGCCGCGCATGAAGGCGAGGTCGACTTCACCATGGAGGACATCGACCGGCTGTCGCGGCGGGTGCCAGTGCTGTGCAAGGTGGCGCCAGCCAAGTCCGACGTGCACATGGAGGATGTCCACCGCGCCGGCGGCATCATGGCCATTCTCGGCCAGCTCGACAATGCTGGCCTGCTCAACCGCGATTTGCCGACGGTGCATACTGCCAGCCTCGGTGAAGCGCTCGACCATTGGGATATTTCGCGCACGACCAGCCAGAATGTGCGCGACTTCTTCCTCGCCGCTCCCGGCGGCGTGCCAACGCAGGTCGCCTTCAGCCAGGACCGCCGCTGGGACGAGCTCGACGTGGATCGCGAAAAGGGCGTCATCCGCTCGGCGAAGACGCCGTTCTCGAAAGACGGCGGTCTCGCCGTGCTGAAGGGCAATCTGGCGCTCGACGGCTGCATCGTGAAGACGGCCGGGGTCGACGAGTCGATCCTGAAATTCACCGGCCCTGCCCGTGTCTTCGAGAGCCAGGACGCCTCGGTCAAGGCGATCCTGGCCAATGAGATCAAGGCCGGCGACGTCGTCGTCATCCGCTACGAAGGCCCCCGCGGCGGCCCCGGCATGCAGGAAATGCTCTATCCGACCAGCTATCTGAAGTCGAAGGGCCTCGGCAAGGCCTGCGCGCTGGTCACCGACGGCCGCTTCTCCGGCGGCACATCAGGCCTGTCGATCGGCCATGCGTCGCCGGAAGCGGCGGAAGGCGGCACGATCGGGCTGGTGCAGGAGGGCGACACGATCGAGATCGATATCCCGAACCGCACCATCCGCCTGGCCGTCAGCGACGCCGAACTCGACGCGCGCCGCGCGGCCATGGAAGCCAAGGGCGCTTTGGCCTGGAAGCCGCAGGAAAAGCGCAAGCGCAAGGTGACCACCGCATTGCGCGCCTACGCCGCCTTCGCCACCAGCGCCGATAAGGGCGCGGTGAGGCACGTGCCGGAGTGAGGTTCGCGCCAAGCCCCCTCATCCGGTCGCTTCGCGGCCACCTTCTCCCCGGTGGGGAGAAGAGAGGCTGGTGCCGGCGTTGATAATCTCTTCTCTCCTCGGGGAGAAGGTGGCCCGAAGGGCCGGATGAGGGGGCTTGGCTCCGACATCCGGAAAACACCGCTCACGGCATCAACTGATATTCATAAAGCTTCTGGTAAAGCCCGCCCTGCCTGAGCAGGGCCTTGTGCGGGCCGCTTTCCACCACCTTGCCGGCTTCCAGCACCACGATCGTGTCCGCCTGGTGGACGGTCGACAGCCGGTGCGCGATGACGATGGTGGTGCGCCCTTCCGTCAGCTGTTGTAGCGCGTCGCGGAACAGCGCCTCCGACTCCGCGTCGAGGGCGCTGGTCGCTTCGTCCAGCAGCAGGATTTCGGCATTGCGCAGCATGGCGCGCGCGATCGAGATGCGCTGGCGCTGGCCGCCCGACAAAAGGCCGCCATTCTCGCCGACATCAGTCTCGTAGCCCTTAGCCTGTGCCATGATGAAGTCATGCGCGTTGGCGGCCCTGGCGGTGGCGATCACCTCGTCGTCGGTCGCGCCCTCGCGCCCAAGCCGGATGTTGTGCATGATGGTGCCGGCAAACAGGAACGTGTCCTGGCTGACATAGGCGATCTTTTCCCTGAGCGACGCCAGCGTCGCATGGGAGATGTCCTGGCCGTCGAGCAGCACCTTGCCGCTCCTGGGGTCATACATGCGCATGATCAGGTTGAGGATCGTCGACTTGCCGCCGCCCGAAGGCCCGACCAGCGCCGTCATCTTGCCGGGCGCCAGGGTCAGGTCGAAGCCGTCCAGCACCGGCGGGCCGTTCTGATAGGCGAAGCTGACGGCATCGAACCTTATCTCGCCCGGCCCGCCCAATAGCGGCCGCGCATCGGGCTTCTCCGCCAATGTCAGCGGCTCGTCTGCGAGCTGGAACATCATGCGCACGCCGACAATGCCGCTCTCCAGGGAGATACGGACGCGCGCGAGGCGCTTGGCCGGCTCATAGGCAAGCAGCAGCGCGGCGATGAAGGCCATGATGTTGCCAGGCATCTGGCCGCCCTGCAGGACCAGCAAGCCGCTGACCATGACGGCGCCGGCGATCGCCAGCCCGGCCAGCGTCTCCATCACCGGGCTGGTCACCGCCTCCAGCGCGGCGATGTTGTTGGCCCGATCCTCGACGTCCGCCACCGCCCTGTACATGCGTTTGCGCATCAGGCCTTCGAGGTTGAAGGATTTGACCACGCGCACGCCGATCGCGGTTTCCTGCATCACCTGCACGATCTGCCCGACCGAGCGGAACTCCATGGCCGCGAATTTGCGCACGCGCTTCAGGATGCGGTTGACGCCGTAGATGGCTATGGGTCCGACGACGAAGCAGATCAGCGACAGCGCCGGCTGCTGCCAGACCATGATCCCGATCAGGGCAGCCAGGGTCACCAGATCGCGCACATAGGAGGTGACGACGAGGTCCAGCACGTTGCGTGCCGCCTGGGCATTGTTGGTCATGCGGGTGATCAGGTCGGACGACGAGGTAGAATGGTAGAACTCGATGCCTTGCGCCAGGATGCGGTCATAGATCTTGCGCTGCCGTTCGGCGATGATGGCATTGCCGACCCGGCTCATGAAATAGGCCTGGACGAAGTTGGCGATGCCCTTGACGATGAAGATCCCGGCGACCGCCACGGCGATCATGTTGACGCGGTCGAGCCTTTTGTCGATCACGAATTCATTGGTGATTTCGCGCAGGATCCAGGCGCTGGCGGCCGTCATGCCGGCCACCACCAGCATCGACAGAATGGCGGCGCCGTAGCCAAACTTGTGCTGGTGAAAGGATTCCCTGAGCAGCCTTGCGACGAGGCGCTGGTTCTCCGTCGAGCGGAAGAAACGAAACAACGGCTGATCCTTGATGCCGGGATGACGAAGGCGGCTTATAGAGGGAGTTGCCACCGGAGGGAACCTTTCCCCGCCGTGGAAAGAAACCGCTGCGGCAAGCTGTCTTTTGAGACACGATGGAACAGTGATTCTTCAAGCGGGATGATGACAGATGGATTTCGACCTTATCGTGCGTAGCGGTACGCTGCCGGATGGCGGTATCGCCGACATCGGCATCAGCGGCGAGACGATCGCGGCGATCGAGCCGAAGCTCGACGGTTCCGCGCGGAGCGAGGTCGACGCCCGCGGCAACCTCGTGTCGCCGCCCTTCGTCGATCCGCATTTCCATATGGACGCCACGCTGTCCTACGGCATACCGCGCATCAACGCGTCGGGCACGCTGCTCGAAGGCATTGCCCTGTGGGGCGAATTGAAGCCGCTCTTGACGCACGAGGCGGTGCGCGACCGGGCGCTCGCCTATTGCGACTGGGCGGTGTCGATGGGGCTGCTCGCCATCCGCACCCATGTCGATGTCTGTGACGACAGGCTGCTGGCGGTCGCGGCGCTGCTCGAGGTCAAGAAGATCGTCGCACCCTATATCGATCTTCAACTCGTGGCCTTCCCGCAGGACGGCCTCTATCGCTCGCCGGCGGCGCGACAGAACACCATCCGCGCGCTGGACATGGGTGTCGATATCGTCGGCGGCATTCCGCATTTCGAGCGCACCATGGCCGACGGCACGCGCTCGGTGACCGAACTGTGTGAGATCGCGGCAAAACGCGGACTGATGGTCGACCTGCATTGCGACGAGACCGACGATCCCCTGTCGCGCCACATCGAGCAACTGGCTTATGAAACGCAGCGCCTCGGCCTGCAGGGCAGGGTGGCCGGTTCGCACCTCACCTCCATGCATTCGATGGACAATTACTATGTCTCGAAGCTTCTGCCGCTGATCGCTGAAGCCGGTGTTTCCGCGATCCCCAATCCCTTGATCAACATCATGCTACAGGGCCGCCATGACGCCTTCCCGAAGCGCCGCGGTCTGACCCGAGTCAAGGAGATGCTGGCGCTCGGCATCCGCGTCGGCTGGGGCCAGGATTGTGTGCTCGATCCCTGGTATTCGCTCGGCACCGCCGACATGCTCGACGTCGCCTTCATGGGCCTGCATGTCGCCCAGATGTCGAGCCCGGCCGACATGGCGCGCTGCTTCGACATGGTCACCAACGTCAACGCCGCGATCATGGGGCTCGATCACCTGGGTCTGGCAGTCGGCAAACGCGCCAGCCTTGTCGTTCTCGACGCGGGCAATCCGATCGAGGCCTTGCGCCTGCGCGCCGAACGCATCTGCGTCATTGCCAGGGGCAAGGTGGTGGCGGAACGGACGAGGCAGGATACCAGGCTTTCCATTCCCGGCAGGCCGGGTCATGTGAACCGCAGAAATATATCGACCTAGATACAACCGATTCCCGACGCTGGTCTTACCGATTTCCTAATTCTCCTCGTCAAAGTCACCGCTTCCGTCTACGACGCGGCTCAGGCGAGGGAGGAATCGGGGTCGGCATGACGCAACCCGTGGCGCACAATTCCCCAATCAGGAATGTTCTTCTGGCCGGCATCCTGCTGATGCTGGCCGGCGACTTCCTGTTTGCGCTGAACGACGCCATGGGCAAATGGCTGGTCGCCAGCTTTTCCGTCGGCCAGGTGGTGCTGATCCGCTCCATCGGCGCCTTTATCGTGCTCGGCCCGATGATCGCCAATCAGGGCGCTGGCAGACTGTTCCAGATGGAGCGGCCCGGGCTGCAGATCCTGCGCGTGGTGGCGACGACGCTGGACACCGCCTTGTTCTACGCCGCCGTCGTCTATCTGCCGCTTGCCGATGTGATGAGCTTCTACATGGCAGGGCCGATCTATGTAGCGGCGCTATCGCATTTCCTGCTTGGGGAAAAGGTCGGCTGGCGCCGCTGGGTGGCGATCCTGCTCGGCTTCTGCGGCGTGGTGATCATGCTGAAGCCGTCCTCTGCCGCGTTCTCGCTGTCGTCGAGTTTCGCCCTTGTCGGCAGCCTCGCCTTCGCCTTCGCCATCATCCTCAACCGGCGCCTGCGCGGCACCAGCGACACCAATCTGGTGACGTGGCAGACGATCGGCACGCTGGCGGTTGGCGGTGTGCTGACCATCGGCGCCTGGAAGACGCCGTCGGCGCTCGATCTCGGCGCCATGCTGCTGCTCGGCATCGTTTCCTGCGGCGCTCATCTGATGATCACGCGGGCGCTGAAACTGGCACCGGCCTCGACGCTGGCGCCGCTGCACTACACGCTGCTCCTGTGGGCCGTGGTGTTCGGGCTGGTGTTCTTCGGCGACGTCCCCAGCCCGCGCATCCTGATCGGCTCGGGCATCATCGTTCTCGCCGGCCTGTTCATTTTCCACCGCCAGAAGGTGGTAGACACCACGGTGCCCCCGGAGAACGTACTGAAGGGTGTGAATTAAAGGCCGGCGGATGGCAGCCTGGTTGCTTCACGTGGCATCGCGCTGATGGTGTTTGATCGCGTCGACCGCCGCCTGGATATCGCCGGCTAGAGTCCCGGGGCTTAGCCTTCTCTCACCGCAGCAAGGTGCCTGGAAAACTCTGGTGTCTCCATCAGCGCCTTGCAGCGCGCGAACCGCCCGTCGGCATAGGCGCGGAAATCGTCCACCGGATTGTTGTTGGCGAGCTGGATCAGCCCCCACAGCGTCCACAACAGGTCGCACATCGCCTTGTAGATGACGACGCGTCCCCGTTCCGCCGGCCTCGCCTCCCCGCCGAAATAGGCGCGCATCAACTCCTCGTCCTGGGCGGCGTCGAACTTGCCTTCCACGCTGAGATCGCCGAGGTCCCAGAGCGGGTCGTTCATCCCGGAATACTCCCAGTCGACAATCCACATCCGCTCGCCCGTATCGAGGAAATTCTCGCACAGCGGATCGCAATGGCAGGCGACGAGAGGCAAGGGGCGGACGGCCAAGGCCGAGCGCACGCTTTCTGCCTCGCGCACCACGTCGTGATAGCCGGCGGGCAGGGCGACATCCCTGGTCGATAGCACCTTGAGATAGTCGTCGATCATCGAAAACAGCTCGAAGCGGAAGGGAAACACCGCGCCGGACGCGTGCAGCTTGCGGAAGGCCTTGGCCGCCCGCGCCGGACTGCCCTGCCGGTCCCTGAATTTCTCTGGCGACATCGTCTCGGCACCGGCGATATAGCGCGTCACCATCACCCCGGTGGCAGCGTCGGCATGCAGCACCTCGGGGCTGACGTCGGCTCTTGCCGCCTCGCGCGCGGCAATCGCCTCGTTGACGCGGTTGATGTATTCCTCGGTGCCTTTGCCTGGAATGCGCAGGCAGTAATCGCCGGCCCTGAAGACGAGGTTGGTCAGGCCGCCGAGCCGGTCCAGTGGCCCGGTGTAGCCGGCCAGCACCGGAATAGCGGCAAGTTTTGCCCGCGGCTCGTCTGTCTCCATGCCTGCGTCCCCACGCCGTTATTTCTTCGCTGCAACGGTTCCACAATTTTCGCCGTTTGGCTATCATCCCGGCAAGACGAAGGAGTTGGCGGGCACGTGGCGGACAGCAAGCATCATGGCGCACTCGGCGAGGTCTACGCGGCCAAGCGCCCGGAAGAAGTGGCGGCACTCTACGACCGCTGGTCGCAGACCTACGACGCCGACATGTCGGCCGCCGGTTACCGCCACCCGACGATCTGCCTTGCACTGCTCGCCCGCCATCTGCCGCGCGGCTCAAGCCCGCTACTCGACGCTGGAGCGGGTACGGGGCTGATCGGCGAATGGCTCGATATAACAGGCTATCCCGAGGTCGAGGCGCTGGATATCTCGCAAGGCATGCTGGATCAGGCCGCGCGCAAGGGCGTCTATTCGGCGCTGCATTGCCTGGCGCTCGGCGGCGCCCTGCCTTTTGCCAGCGACGCCTATGCCGGCATCGTCTCGGCCGGCGTCTTCACCTCGGGCCATGTCGGCGCCGACGGGCTGGACGAACTGATCCGCATCTGCCGGCCGGGCGGGGTGATCGTGCTGACGGTCAAGAACACGCTGTGGGATCAGGGCTTTGCCGCGCGCATCGCCGAACTCGAAGCGCAAGGTCTGGTCGTCCGCGTCGAGGAAACGCGCCCCTACGTCTCTATGCCTGGCGAGGCCGACACCGTGCCCAGCCGTGGTCTCGCCCTGCGCGTGTGCTGATTCTCAATGCAGTTCGGTAAGGAGTAACCCGCGGCGATCACCAAGGGCACATTGATCGGATTGCCTCCTTTGCTTTATCAAAGTTGGTCATCTTGTATTTCGATACCCGCACCCATTTCTTATCGGTATCTTCATATCGGATTGAAAGGTCTCCCACTTCGGAAAGTGAATCCAGGAAGATTCCAGCTTCTTTGGTATCCCAAATACCGGGAAGCAGCTTGCTGACCACCCACCGCTCTTTCTTTTCGGGCTCGTCGTTTCGTCGGATGAAAATGTCGTGGTGCTGCCCATCGACGCCAATGTCGGATATGAGGGCGACCGACAAGCTTCCTTCGGTGCAACTAGCCAAAAGCATGGCGGAGACTGGGTGCGTGACAGTGCTGGGATCGTCAACCCAAGGGTTTAACATCGCGGTTATTCTGGAGGCCCCAGACTCGTCCTTGCCTCGTGCAACCGTCCAGACGCTCAATTTGCTGGGGTCATCTTTGGCGATTGCTGTGGAGACGCTTAGGTCAAGGACTGCATAGATAAACAAGCACAACGCCTTAGCCGGTCGAATAGTCTCTGTGCGTAGCGTCATCGAGGGCAGTTTGAGAGATTTTGTCATGGCAGTTACCCGCTACGGACCTTGAAATGACTTCCCTGTAATCGCAGATGGGGGCTCAACCGGTCAATACGTCGCGCCTTCCTGCCTAGAATGCCTTAAGCCCTGACTTTCTCGCCATCCGGGTCATACATCGGCTCGAGGTGGAGTTTAGCCGGCGTCCGCTGCATCGCGACCACCAGTTCATAATTGCCCGAGGCGAGGAAATCATCGCTCACCCCCTCGGCGTCGCGCACATAGCCGTAGCCAATATTCTTGCGCACCGTGTAGCCGTAGCCGCCGCTGGCCAGATAGCCGACCGGCGCGCCATTGCGCAGGATGGTTTCGCGGCCGACGAGCACGATCTCCGGATCGTCGACCGTGAAACCGGCAAAGCGCTTCTTCAAAGCCGCCCCGCCAACTTTCTCGAGCGCGCGCCGTCCGACGAAGTCGGTGTTCTTCCTGAGCTTGACCGCCCAGCCGAGCCCAGCCTCCAGCGGTGTGTCGTTGGGGGTGATGTCGGAGCCCCAGGCGCGATAGCCCTTTTCCAGCCGCAGCGATTCGAGCGCGCGGTAGCCGACCGGCCGGATGTCATGCCTCTTGCCGGCCGCCATCAGCGCGTCGAAGACTTCCCCGGTGGCCGCGATCGGCACATGCAGCTCCCAGCCCAGTTCGCCGACATAGGTGACGCGCAGCGCCCGCACCGTGTGACCGGCGATGACGATCTCCCTGACATGGCCGAACGGGAAGCTGGCATTCGACACATCGCTCCCGGTCACATCAGAAAGCACGTCGCGGGCACGCGGTCCCATCAGCGACAGCGTGCCGAAATCCTCGGTGACGTCGGTCAGCCTGGCATCGAGGCCCTCGCCAATATGGTCGCTGATCCACGAGGCGTCGTGAGTGCGGAAACCGGTGCCGGTGACGATGTAGAACTTCTCCTCGGCAAGCCGCGACACCGTCAGGTCGGCCTCGATGCCGCCGCGCGTGTTGAGGAGTTGCGTGTAGGTCAGCCGGCCGACCGGCTTGCTGACATCGTTGGCGCAGATCCAGTCGAGCGCCTTGGCCGCGTCAGGCCCGGTCAATTCGTATTTGGCGAACGACGACTGGTCGAAGATGCCGACATGCTCGCGTACATGCCGGTGCTCGTCGCCGACGGCGGCAAACCAGTTCTGCCGGCCCATCGAATAGATGTCGCGCGGCTCGACGCCCTCCGGCGCGAACCAGTTCGGCCGTTCCCAGCCGAGCTTGGATCCAAAGACGGCGCGATGGTTTTTCAGCCTGTCATAGAGCGGCGAGACGATGCGCGGCCGGCCGCTGGTGTATTCCTCATGCGGGAAGCCGATCGTATAATGCTTGCCATAGGCCTCCAGCGTGCGCTCGCACACCCATTGCCGGTCGCGGTGCAGGTTGGAAAAGCGCCTGATGTCGACCACCCACAGGTCGAGCGGCGCCTCGCCATCGACCACCCATTGCGCAAGCACCCAGCCGGCCCCGCCGCCGGAGGCGATGCCGAAGGCGTTGAAGCCGGCGCCGACAAACATGTTGGCGCATTCGGGCGCCACGCCGAGGATGAAATTGCCATCCGGCGTGAAGCTTTCCGGCCCGTTGATCATCTGCTTGACGCCAACGGTTTCCAGCGCCGGCACCCGCGCGATCGCCTGTGCCATGTGCTGCTCGAAATGATCGTAATCGTCGTCGAACAGCCGGAACTCCCAGTCATTGGGCACGTCCCCTGTTGTCCAGGCCTGCGGGTTCGGCTCGTAGCCGCCCATCACCAGGCCGCCGACCTCCTCCTTGAAATAGGTGCGCCGGTCGGGGTCGCGCAACGTCGGCGCGTCGGTCGCCAGCCCATCGATCTTTTCGGTGATGATGTACTGGTGCTTGACCGGCTGCAGCGGCACGTTGATGCCGGCCATGGCGCCGAGCTGCCGTGCCCATTGGCCGGCGCAATTCACCACCTTTTCGCAGGCAATGTCGCCTTGATTGGTCTTCACCGCCGTGATGCGGTCGCCCTTCATTTCGAAGCCGGTGACGCGCACGTCCTCATAGAGCCTGGCGCCATGCATGCGCGCGCCCTTGGCCAGCGACTGGGTGATGTCGGACGGGCTCGCCTGGCCGTCGGTCGGCAGCCAGGAGGCACCGACCAGATCGCCGGTTTCCATCAGCGGCCACATCGCCTTGACCTCCGCCGGAGACAGCAGATGCATGTCCATGCCGAAGCTCTTCGCCGTCGTCGCCAGCCTCTTGTACTCGGTCCAGCGGTCGGCATTGGTGGCGAGCCTGAGACACCCGGTCATCTTCCAGCCGGTGGCGAGCCCGGTCTCGGCCTCCAGCCCCTTGTAGAGGTCGACGGAATATTTCAGCACCCGCGTGATCGAGGCCGAAGAGCGCAATTGCCCGACAAGGCCGGCAGCGTGCCAGGTCGAGCCCGAAGTCAGCTTGCCCTGTTCGAGCAGCACCACGTCGGCCTTGTGGTCGCGCGCCAGATGATAGGCCGTCGAACAGCCGATGATGCCGCCGCCGATGACGACGACCGCGGCCTGGCTAGGCAAGGTCATGATTTCAGGATCCCGTATTTTGTCCGGTAATTGTCCAGCGCCGCGTCGAGCCGCACCAGGTTTTCCTCGGTGTAGGCGACGTAGTCGATGCCGGGCGCGTCGAGATAGAGCTCCGATACCATGCTCCACATCGCCTCGCGCAGCAGCGAGGCGCATTGCATGGCGGCGTGCGAGCGGCGGATCGCCTCGTCCGGTTCCTTCATGAAATAGGCAGTCAGGAAGGCGAAGGATTCCTCGTCGCTCATGCCGGCGTTCGAAGCGACGCCGGCAAGGTCGAACATCGCTGTGTTGAAGCCGGCATATTCGAAATCGATCAGCCACAACCTGCTGCCGTCGTCGAGAATATTGGCCGGCAACAGATCATTGTGTCCAAAGACGATCGGCAGCAATTTCTGCGCCCGTTCCAGTTCATCGGCCAGTGCCAGGAAGTGCTGCAGGTCACCGCGCTTGCGGCTGCCGCCCTCGTCGAGCGTGCGCGCATAGTCGCGAATGACGTGGAACACCCAGAACATGAAGCCGGCGCCGGAAATATGGTTGGGCATCTCCCGGTGAAAGCCGCGCATCAGCGCGGCGACGCGGCCGAGATTGGCGCGCACGTCCTCGGCCAGATAGGTCTTGGCGCCGAGAAACGCCGTCACCAGGATTCCCGGTTCGGCATAGTGGACCGCCGGCGCGAAGCCGGCCGCGTGCGCCGCGCGCGCGGTCATCACCTCGCGTTCGCGGAAGACATGGTGGAACGGATAATCCTGGCCGAAGCGCACGACATGTTTGCCGGCCGCGTCGGTCACAACATAATTGGCGTTGCTCAAGCCGCCGGGCAGCGGCGCGATCTCGATGGCCCCCGTCCAGCAGGGCAGGGCGTGGATGCGGTCTTCGGCAATCACGAAATCATCCCTGGTTTGCTGGTCTGGTTTGCTGGGCTTCGACAAGGCGCCACGGGCAGCGCAACGACGGCGGAGGGAAGTGCAAACAATCTCGTCGGTGCGGGACGCCAGGATTGGTATCCCGCACCGCACCGACGAGCCCCTTGGCCAGGTTTTTGAACCCGGCATCCGCCCCCGCGGATCTGAAAATCTTTCGCGCCAGGCACGTTGCAGCCTGCCTGGTCAGTGAGTTGCGGCCCTGCCAATTATCCTCCCGCTGCAGCTCCGAACCCCTGTTGAGGTTTGGATTTCACGTCAGGGTTGCCCTTCTGTCAATAAAAAGATGTGACTTTTTTTGGGTATTTTGCCCGAAAGCATGGGCAATTCCTTTAAAAGCGCTAGAAATGCCCTAGAATCGGGCAATTTCCGGGACGCGTACAGATGATCCACTCGAAACGGCATGGCGAGATCCTGCGGCTGCTGCAGGAAGAGGGAACCGTCACCATCGCCAGCCTGGCCGACCGGTTGGGCGTGTCGCTCGAAACCGTGCGCCGTGACGTCAAGCCGCTCACCAGCGACGGCTCGATCCTGAAGATGCATGGCGCCATCGGCTTGCCGTCGATGATCGGCGAAGCGCCGTTCGAACGGCGCATGCGCGAGCATGCCGACGCCAAGCGCAGCATTGCCCGCACGGTCGCGGCCACCATCCGCGACGGCGAATCGATCATGCTCGACACCGGGACGACGACCTCGTTCCTGGCCCGCGAACTGCTCGGCCACCGGCGCCTGACGGTCGTGACCAATTCGTCCGACATCGCCCGCACGCTGGCCACCATCAACGGCAACAAGGTCTATATGGCCGGCGGCGAGTTGCGCAGCGATTCAGGCGCTGCGTTCGGGACATCGGCCATCGAGTTCGTCAGCCGCTTCTCGGTCAGCCACGCCGTCATTTCCACCGGCGCCGTCGATGCGGTGACGGGCGTCATGGACTACGATCTGGAAGAGGCGGAATTCGCCCGCATGGTGCTGTCGCGCGGCCAGCGTTCCCTCGTCATCACCGATCACACGAAGTTCGGCCGCCAGGGACTGGTTCAGGTCTGCGGCTTCGGTGGCTTTTCCGAACTCGCCACCGACCGCGCGCCGCCGCACGATATAGCCGCCGCATTGGCGCAGGCCGGCGCACGGCTCAGCATCGCCGGCGGGGGTTCCGGGATTTAGCAGAACACAATTTTAGCCGAACACCAGGGATTGATGAGCGCACACGCCCGCGAAGGTGCCGCCCGACACCGCGAAGGCGATGTTGTGCATCGCCCGTGCCGCATCGCCGGCGGCGTAGACCCCGGGAACCGTCGTCTGCTGCCTGTCATCGACCGAGATCACCGGGCCGAGCAGGCCGTCCTTGAAGTCGCAACCGAGCTGTTCCGCCAGCGGGCTCGCCATCGTGTTGCGCGGCGCGGTGAAGATCGCCTTGACGCCGGCATTCCGGCCGCCATCGAGGTGGACAACCAATCCGCCGGAACCGTCTTCCTCGAGCGCTTGGACGGTCGCGGGCTCAAAGCGGATATTCTTGCCATCAAGGGCGGCGAGCTCCTCGGCGTCGGGCTCGAGCAGGCCGTTGCCGAACAACGTGACGTCGCCCCAGTCGGAAATCAGCTGCGCCTGATGCACGGACATCGGGCCGGTGGCGAGCACGCCAAGCGGCCCGCCGGAAACCTCGTAGCCATGGCAATAGGGGCAGTGCAGCACGGTCCTGCCCCATTGCCCGGCAAGCCCGGGAACCTCCGGCAGGATGTCGCGCACGCCGGTGGCCAGCACCAGACGTGCCGCGCCGAATGTCTCGCCGCCATCGGTTGCGATTTCGAAATCGCTGCCGCTGTTGGCAACCGCCCTGTCGGCGCGCGCGGTGACAAGCCTGGCTGTCGGATAGGCAAGGAATTGCCGCCTTGCATCGTCGAGGATCGCTCGGGGTGTACGGCCGTCCTGACCGAGAAAGCCGTGCGAATACGCGGCGAAGCGGTTGCGCGGCTGGCCGGCATCGATCACCAGCACCTTGCGCCGCGCCCGCGCCGCCTGGATTGCGGCGGACAGGCCGGCAAAGCTGCCGCCAAGGACGGCAAGATCATACTGCATGGCTGGAAACTCCAATGAGGTCATAACGGCGGCGGAAATCGGCTGTGAGGTCGGCCAGGGTGATGTGGCTGAGTTTCTCCTGCAGCAATCTTTCGGCCGCGATGCGAAAATCGTCGAGCACGGCGATCACAGCTTGCTCGACGAGGCAGCCGGGGCTTTCCGGCTCGGTGCTGAACGGCAACAGCGTCTCGCCAAGGGCGGCGCTGATTTCGGCCAGAGAGATGTCTTCGGGCGCGCGCCCGAGCAGCCAGCCGCCGCCATGGCCGCGTGAGGAGGTGACGATGCCGGCATCGCGCAGGCCCGCGATGGTCCGGCGCACCACCACCGGATTGGTGTGGATGAAGGTGGCAAGCTGCTCGGAGGTCAGCGCCTGCGCTGGCTTCTCGGCCATGTGGACGAGAATGTGCAAGGTAGAGGACAGTCGACTGTTGCGTTTCATGTAACTTAACTAGTTACGATAAATCGCGATGTCAAATACCGCGTGGTCGATTTGCAATGCCGGTGCTATGCCGGCAAGGCGCGAAAACTCATCCTGAAGCAGGCGCCGCTCGGCTTGCCGTCGAGGATATCGATGCGGCCGCCATGGAGATGCATGATTTCCTGCACGAGGTTGAGGCCGAGGCCGGCGCCGTGATCCTGCGGACGCAGCCGGTACAAGGGCTCGAAAATGCGCTCCCGCTCGCCCGGCGGCACGCCGTCGCCTTCGTCTCGGACCTCTATGGTGGCGAGCGCCGTGACGCTGACGGTGATCTTGCCGGCGCGGCCGCCATGCTCGATGGCGTTCTGGACGATGTTGGTCACCGCGCGTTCGATCGCGGTGCGGTCGCCGGTGGCGAGAACCGTGTCCAGTTCCGGCTCGAACGACATCTGGTAGCCGGCCGAGAATGCCATCGGTGCGAGGTCGACGATGACGCCGCGCGCGATCGCCACGAGGTCGACCTTTTCGAAGGCCGTTGTCTGCCGGTCGAGACGCTGCAGGTCGAGCAACTGGTCGGTCAGCGTCGAGAGCCGTGCCGCATCCTGCAGCAGCCGTGCCCGCTCCGGCGTCGCCGGCAGCGAGGCAAGCCGCGTGTTGAGGATGGCGACCGGCGTCCTGAGTTCATGGGCGGCGTCGGTCAGGAAACGCTTGTGACGTTCATAGCCCTTGTCGAGCCGCGCAAGGGCTGCGTTCACCGCCTTGACCAGCGGCGCCACTTCCTTTGGCACATCCTTCAGCGGCAACTGCACGCCGCGCTGGTCGATGTCGATGCGCTCGGCCTCGGCCGCCGCATGGCCAAGGCCCGACAGCGCGCCGCGCACCACCCATGGCGTCGCGAACAGCGTGGCCAGCGCCATCAGCCCGGCGAGCGGCAATATGCCTTGCAGGAAGAATTGCGGCGCCTGGCCGAGCAGACGCGGCAGCGAAAGCCCGCCCTTGGTGCCGGTAAAGACCTGGACATTGCCGGCCGCCGTATCGGTCCAGCGGATCTTTCCCTCCGGCGGCGCGGCCTGTCCGATTGCGTGGTCGATACGGGCGTCGCTGATAGTGTCCAGCAGTCCGACGAAGGGCTGGAAAATGGCCGGTACCGCGCCTTCCTGCAGTCGCTGCCCTTGCTTGTCGCGGATGATGAACCAGAGGTCCGGAACGTTCGAGCGCAGCTTTGCCATATCCGGCGTCTCGCTGATGACAAGCTTGCCGCCGGCATCGCGCGTCACCGCATCCGCCAGCACGTCCATTGTGCCGTCCTCGTAGTCGTGCGGGATAAGGCCGGTGGCCAGCATGGCGCCGAGAATGCCGACGATGATGAGGGTCAGCATCGCGCATTGCAGCAAGGCGATGCGCAGCACCAGGCTCCATTTCAGCGAACGCGGGCGCTTGAGGCTCATTGCCTGGCTCTCATGTCGTTTCGCGCAGGAGATAGCCGACGCCGCGAATGCCGTTGATCTCCACCCCGGCATCGGCATCGGCGAGTTTGCGGCGCAGGCGCGAGACATGGGTGTCGAGTGCGTTGGACTGGATCTCGTCGTCGAGGCCGAACACCGCCTCCATCAGCGCCTCGCGCTGCACCATGCGGCCGGTGCGCCGCATCAGCGCCTCCAGCACCAGGAGTTCGCGGCGTGGCAGGCTGAGCGGTTCGGCACGGATCGATGCTTCGCGATGCCCGACATCGAGCACCAGATGGCCGGCGCGGATGAACTGCGATTGCATCGGTGCCGGGCGCCTGAGCAGCGCGCGCAGGCGGGCAAGCAACTCCTCGAAGGCGAATGGTTTTGCCAGATAGTCGTCCGCGCCCATGTCCAGCCCGTCGACCTTCTCCGCTGTGTCGCCTTTCGCCGTCAGCACCAGAACGGGCGTGGTGTTCCTGGCCGAACGCAATCTCGGCACCAGCGACAGCCCGTCGCCATCCGGCAACTGACGGTCGAGCAGGATGGCGTCATAGCTGTCGACGGCAACGAAGCCTTCGGCTTCGATGAGCGAGCCGGCATGATCGACCACCATGTCGTGCCGCTTCAGCGCGGCACGCAAGGCAGAGACCATTTCGGGTTCGTCCTCGACCAGTAATATACGCATCCTCGTTCCCTTTGGCGGCCATCTATCCGGCGGCGCTACACCGCCAACATTGCGCAAGCATGGCAAACCCGATGGCCTGAACAGCGAACCTTTCTTTCACGTCGCCACATTGCGCAATGTCTATGCAATCCAGTCGCAGCAAACAGCGCCGGTCGGCACACCCCCTGTGCCGGCATCAGGCGTCGGGCCCGATTATGCAACAGGGTCAGGCCCGGCGCCCACGTGAAATCAAATGGCCACGCCAAACGGGCTGGCGTGATGTTGTCCGGGATTGAGGTTACAATGTCTGCAAACGATGCTCTGTCTTTTCTCATGGCGTGGACGGTGGCGCCCTTCAGGATCGGCTCCGTCACGCCGTCCAGTTCCAGCCTGGCGGCGTTGATGACGCGCGACATCGGTCCGGAGACAGGCCCTGTGCTGGAGCTTGGCCCGGGAACCGGCCCCTTCACCCGCGCGCTGTTGTCGCGCGGCGTGAGGGAGGAGGATTTGACGCTGATTGAATCCGATCCGGATTTCGCCGCGTTGCTGGAGCGGCGATTTCCGTTGGCGCGGATATTCGAGATGGATGCGGTCGGCCTGCGCCATCTGTCGTCGCTGTTCCCCGGCCTGCTGGCTGGCGCGGCGGTCAGCGGTTTGCCCTTCCGGCTGATCTCGCCGCGCAAGACACTTGCCATTCTTGAAGGCGTCTTCGCGAACCTTCGCCCGGGCGGGGTGCTCTATCAGTTCACGCTCGGCCGGCGCTGCCCGTTCGACCAGTCGTTGCTCGACAGGCTCGACCTGGAGGTCACGCGGGTCGGCCATACCTTTCGCAATTTTCCGCCGGCGACGGTCTATCGCGTCTCGATGATCAAGACCGTCAGTACCTACGATTGGCGCGTCGCATGAGCGGTCCGCTGTCGGCCATTCTTGGCCTCGGCCTGCTTGGCGTCTTCTGCATCGCCTTCACCGAGAAGATTCTGCCGGTCCCGCCGTCGCATGTGTTCTTGTTGTTCCTTGGCATGACGGCTGCGCCGGATGGCGCGTCGCTGGCAATTCTGCTGGGCGTGACCACGCTGGCCTCCGCCAGCGGCTGCCTTGTCTGGTACACTGTCGGCCGCCGCATCGGAATTGATCGCGCCGACAGGCTGGTCGAGCGGTTCGGCCGATATGTCTTCCTGCGTCCAGCGACCTACCACAGGCTCGGCCAGGCCTATCGCCGACATCATGTCAGGGTTTCCCTGGTGGCGCAGTTCATCCCGACGGTGCGCAATTACTTGCCTATCGCGGCCGGCGCGCTCTGCCTGCCAGCTTTGCCCTTTGTGGTCGCGACGCTGATTGGAGCCACGCTCTGGAATGCCGGTTTTCTGCTTACAGGCTATGCGCTGCATGGCAGCAGCCAGAGCCCGCTCACAGTAGGCTTCCGCATCATCGTCATCGTGCTGGCGCTGGAAATGGCATTCATGCTTGCCTTGCGCTATGGCCCGGCATGCTGGCGGCGCATCCGGCCGATGCTGGGCTGAGCCGCGGCTAGGCATCCAGCCATGGGATAAGCTTTGGCCATCGGCTTTCCTTCGCTCGGCCGCCGGTGTTTAGTCCGGCCATGGCCTTCACCATCCGCCAGTTGCAATTCTTCGTCGCGGTCGCCGAGCAAGGCACGGTGTCGCGCGCCGCGCAAAACCTCTCCATCTCGCAATCGTCGGTCACCGAAGCGATCAAGGAGCTTGAAAGCGATCTTGGCGTCGAACTGTTCGAGCGCCATTCGCGCGGCCTGAACATCACCCACAAGGGCCACCAGTTCCTGCGTCACGCGACAAAGATTCTCGCCGACGTGTCCGACGCCCGCCGCTCTTTTTCGGGTGAACAGGCGGTGGTGGGCGGCCGGCTGCAGCTCGGCGTCACCTCGCTTGTCGCCGGCTATGTGCTGTCGGATCTGCTTTCCCGCTACCGCCGCGCCTATCCCGGCGTCGAGGTCTCGGCCATAGAGGACAATGGCGACTACCTCGAACACTTACTGATCGGCGGCAAGCTCGACATTGCCGTCATGGTCACCTCCAATCTGCGCGACCGCACTGCCCTGCAATCGGAAATCCTCGAAGTCTCGGCCTATCGGCTGTGGCTGCCGCTCGGCCACCCCTTGGCTGGCGCCGACATCATCGGCATCGGCGATATCGCCTCCGAACCGCTGATCATGCTGACCGTCGACGAGATCGAGGAGAACACCGGCAAGCTGCTGACGGCGATCGGCGCCAGGCCGCACGTCGCCTTCCGCACCCGTTCGGTGGAAGCCGTGCGCAGCCTCGTCGCCACCGGCGCCGGCGTGGCGCTGCTGCCGGATCTCGTCTACCGGCCCTGGTCGCTGGAAGGCGACCGCATCGAATCGCGCGACATTTCGGGCTCCTTGCCGGTGGTGCAGGTCGGCATGGTCTGGCGGCGAGGCTCCGGCCTGCCGCCGGCTGCGCGCGACTTCATCGGCCTCGCCCAGTCGCAGCGAACGGTTCGCCAGCGTTTGTGGTAGAGATATCGGAAAAACCGATATCGGCCTTCTGATAAATGAATTTGCGAAACCGGAATTTTCAAAGCACCTTCCGGTACAGGGACCGAAGCTGCCATCAGAGTAGCGTCAAGTCCAACGGACGAGCTGACAAGTTTTTCAGTCCGCGCGTGATCTGGCGAAACCGGAGCGGTTTCAGGATCCCGCGCCAAAATGGGAGATCGATGATGAATTCATTCCTGAGGTCATGCACTGCGCTGACGGTCGCGCTGACCTTCTCCGGTCAGGCCGTTGCCCAGGTCAAGGAACTCGGCAAGGGCGAAGGCGAGGTCAACATCGTTGCCTGGCCGGGCTATATCGAGCGCGGCGAGACCGACAAGGGCTATGACTGGGTCACCGCCTTCGAGAAGGAGAGCGGCTGCAAGGTCAACGTCAAGACCGCCAACACGTCGGACGAGATGGTCTCGCTGATGAACGAGGGCGGCTTCGACCTTGTCACGGCTTCGGGCGATGCCTCGCTGCGCCTTGTCGCCGGCAAGCGCGTGCAGCCGATCAACACCGATCTCATCCCGAGCTGGAAGGCGGTGGACGATCGGCTGAAGGACGCGCCTTGGTTCACCGTCGACAAGGTGCACTATGGCGTTCCCTATCAGTGGGGTCCGAACATCCTGATGTACAACACCGAGGTGTTCAAGGAAGCGCCGAAGAGCTGGAACGTCGTCTTCGAGGAAATGAAGCTGCCGGACGGCAAGTCCAACAAGGGCCGGGTCCAGGCCTATGACGGACCGATCCACATCGCCGACGCCGCCAACTACCTGATGTTCCACAAGCCGGAACTCGGCATCAAGGATCCCTACGAACTGAACGAGGACCAGTACAAGGCCGCGCTCGAATTGCTGCGTGTCCAGCGCACGCTGGTTGGCCGCTACTGGCATGACGCCGCCATCCAGGTTGACGATTTCCAGAACGAAGGCGTGGTCGCGTCCGGTTCGTGGCCCTATCAGGTCAACACGCTGGTCGCCGCCAAGAAGCCGGTCGCCTCGACCGTGCCGGAAGAAGGCGTCACCGGCTGGGCCGATACAACCATGATGGAGGCCGACGCGGCGCACCCGAACTGCGCCTATATGTGGCTGGAGCATTCACTCTCGCCCAAAGTGCAGGGCGATGTCTCGGCCTGGTTCGGCTCGCTGCCGGTCGTGCCCGCCGCCTGCAAGGGCAACGAGTTGCTCGGCGAGGAAGGCTGCAAGACCAACGGCTACGACAATTTCGACAAGATCAAGTTCTGGAAGACGCCGGTCTCGAAATGCGCCACCCAGAATAACCAGTGCGTTCCCTACTATCGCTGGGTGTCGGATTATATCGGCGTCATCGGCGGACGATGATTTTCGCCACGCATTACTTGATAAGTTGACGCTGCCCCTCACCCTAACCCTCTCCCCGTGAAGAACGGGGAGAGGGGGTCGCCAGCGTTGGAGCGCTTCCCTTCTCCCCGTCACTATACGGGGAGAAGGTGCCGGTTCACCCTCCGTAGCTGCATCGCAGCGAAGGATGGCAGGCGGAGAAGGGGCAGCGCTGACGCCCGAGATTTGACGAGCCTGACAGATCAGGACACCCAATGACATCAGCCGTTTCCTTTCAAAAAGTATCGCGCCATTTCGGCAGCGTCCGCGCCGTCGACGCGGTCGATCTCGACATTGCGCCGGGCGAATTCTTCGCCATGCTTGGTCCTTCGGGTTCGGGCAAGACGACGTGCTTGCGGCTGATCGCCGGCTTCGAGCAGCCGACATCAGGGTCGATCTCGATCTTCGGCGAACGCGCCGAGGGCGTGCCGCCCTATCGCCGCAACGTCAACACAGTGTTCCAGGACTATGCGCTGTTCCCGCACCTCAACGTGCTCGACAATGTCGCCTACGGGCTGATGGTCAAGCGCGTCGGCAAGGCCGAGCGGCACAAGGCGGCGGAAGAAGCGCTGTCGCTGGTGCGGCTGCCCGGCTATGGCGCGCGCCGGCCGGGCCAGCTTTCCGGCGGCCAGCGCCAGCGTGTTGCGCTCGCCCGTGCGCTGGTCAACCAGCCCAAGGTGCTGTTGCTCGACGAACCGCTCGGCGCGCTCGACCTCAAGCTGCGCGAAAACATGCAGGAAGAACTGAAGTCGCTGCAGAAGGCGCTCGGCATAACCTTTGTCTTCGTCACCCATGACCAGGGCGAGGCGCTGTCGATGGCCGACCGTGTCGCCGTCTTCAATGACGGCAGGATCATGCAGATCGGCACGCCGGAGGATATCTATCAGCGCCCAAGCACGCGCTTCGTCGCCGATTTCGTCGGCTCCTCCAACGTGCTGCCGCCGGACTTCGTCCAACGTTATTCCGGCCAGCGGCGCTGGGGCAGCCTGCGGCCTGAATCCATTCGCGTCGGTCGCGCCGCAAGCGGCGAGGGCGTCGCAGCCCGCCTGGTCGGGACGAACTATCTCGGGGCGACGACGCGGCTGGCGCTCGACGCCGACGGCCTGCGGCTGCACGCCATCGTGCCGGCCGGCACAAAGCTGCCGGCGGAAGGCGAAGCGGTGGTGCTGACGTTTAATCGGGAGAGCCTGCATCTGATGGATGAGGCGGTTTGATGGAGGTTTGCGCGAAGCACCCCCCTCTGTCCTGCCGGACATCTCCCCCGCAAGGGGGGAGATTGGTTGCCCCTGCGGGCATCGCCAATCTCCAAAGTTGTATAGCTGGCGGGACAGACAAACAGCCAATCTCCCCCCTTGCGGGGGAGATGTCCGGCAGGACAGAGGGGGGTGTGAAGGATCTCTGCTTTGCCGCAATTGATCCAATCGCCACGGTCGCCCCATGACATCAGCCGCGCTCAACTCCACCCCCGCCATCCTGCCCGGCAGCGGCGGCATGCGCGGTGCGCTGTCCGACCTGTTCTGGCGCCGGCCGCAACTGCTTCTGCTCCTCATGCTGCTGCCGCCGGTCCTGTGGCTCGGCATCGTCTATATCGGCTCGCTCTTCGCGCTCTTGGCGCAGAGCTTTTTCTCCATCGACGAGTTCTCCGGCCTCATCAACCGACAGTTCACGCTGAAGACCTATGGCGACCTGTTGCAGGCCGCCAATCTCGACATCATCCTGCGCACGGTGACGATGGCGGCACTGGTCACGCTGGCTTCGGCCGTCGTCGCCTTCCCCATCGCCTACTACGCGGCGCGTTATGCGCGGGGGCGCTGGAAGGCGCTGTTCTATCTCGGCGTCATGCTGCCGCTATGGTCGAGCTACCTGGTCAAGATCTATGCCTGGAAGCTGATCCTGGCCAAGGAAGGTATTTTGACCTGGCTGCTCGCCAAGCTGCATTTGTTGTGGCTGCTCGACGCTTGGCTGTCGCTGCCGGTCGTCGGCGGCAACTCGCTGTCGGTGTCCTTTACCGGCACCTTCATCGTCTTCGTCTATGTCTGGCTGCCCTTCATGATTCTGCCGGTGCAGGCGGCGCTGGAGCGCGTGCCCGGAAATCTGGTCGAGGCCTCGTCCGATCTCGGCGCCTCGCCCGGCCAGACTTTCCGCAACGTGCTGTTTCCGCTGGCGCTGCCCGGCATTGTCGCCGGCTCGATCTTCACCTTCTCGCTGACGCTGGGCGACTACATCATCCCGCAGATCATCGGTACCTCGCGCCTGTTCATCGGCCAGGCCGTCTACTCGCAGCAAGGCACCGCCGGCAACATCCCGCTCGCCGCCGCCTTCACCGTGGTGCCGATCGTCATCATGAGCTTCTACCTCTGGGGCGCCAAGCGCATGGGAGCCTTCGATGCGCTCTGATGGCTCACAACCGGCTCCGCTCGGCCTGAAGATCGCAGCCGCTTGCGGGTTGCTGTTCCTGCATCTGCCGATCCTGCTGATCTTCGTCTACGCCTTCACCACCGAGGAGAAGAGCTTCGTCTGGCCGCCGCCCGGGTTGACCACGCAATGGTTCGCCGTCACCTGGAACCGGCCCGACGTCTGGGAAGCGCTGTCGCTGTCGGTGCGCGTCGCCGCCATCTCGACGGCGATCGCGCTGGTGCTGGGAACGCTCTGCGCCGCCGCCGTGTCGCGGACCAAATTCTTCGGCCGCGAGGCGATCTCGCTGCTGGTCATCCTGCCGATCGCGCTGCCCGGTATCATCACCGGCATCGCGCTGCGTTCGGCCTTTTCGCTGGCCGACATTCCGTTCTCGTTCTGGACGATCGTGCTCGGCCACGCCACCTTCTGCGTGGTCGTCGTCTACAACAATGCGGTCGCCCGTTTTCGCCGCACCTCGGGCTCGATGATCGAGGCCTCGATGGATCTCGGCGCCGACGGTTTCCAGACTTTTCGGCATGTCGTACTGCCCAATATTGCCACGGCGCTTCTTGCCGGCGGCATGCTTGCCTTCGCGCTGTCCTTCGACGAGGTCATCGTCACCACCTTCACCGCTGGCCAGCAGCAGACCGTGCCGATCTGGATGCTGGAGGAACTGATCCGCCCGCGCCAGCGCCCGGTCACCAATGTCGTGGCCATGGTCGTCGTGCTGGTGACGCTGCTACCGATCCTGTTTGCCTATTACCTGACCCGCGACGGCGACCAGATCGCCGGTTCGGGCAAATGAGAACAGTGAGTAGTGAGTAGGGATTGGCGAATAGGGAAACCCACGGACGAAGCCTGATCATCACTTACTACCAACTACTCACTATTCACTCTGTTCAAGGAGGACCCAATGGACACCCAGATGCTGATCGGCTCGAAATTCGAGAAGGGCACGGAGACCGAGGAGCCGATCCTCAATCCGAAAACCGGGGCGACCATTCTCAACCTGCCCGAGGCCAGCCAGGCGCAAATCGAGGCGGCTGTCGTTGCCGCCGAAAAAGCCTTCGTCTCGTGGTCGCGCACCACGCCGGCGCAACGCTCGGGCTATCTGCTGAAGATCGCCGACCGCATCGAGGCTGAGGCCCGCGAATTCGCGACGCTCGAGGCGCTGAACTGCGGCAAGCCGATTAATGCCGTGCTCAACGACGAAATCCCGGCCATCGTCGACTGCTATCGTTTCTTCGCCGGCGCGGTACGCTCCATGCCCGGCGTCGTCGCCGGCGAATACCTGCCCGGCCACACCTCGATGGTGCGGCGCGATCCGATCGGCATCGTCGCCTCGATCGCGCCCTGGAACTATCCGCTGATGATGATGGCCTGGAAGCTGGCGCCGGCGATCGCCGGTGGCAACACCGTCGTCTTCAAGCCGTCGGAGCAGACGCCGCTGACGGCGCTGAAGCTGGCCCGGATCCTGGCCGAAATCCTGCCGGAAGGCGTGGTCAATGTCGTGCTTGGCCGCGGCGACAGCGTCGGCAACACGCTGATCAACCATCCCAAGGTCAACATGATCTCGATCACCGGCGACGTCGCCACCGGCAAGAAGGTGCTGCAGGCCGCCGCCAAATCGGTCAAGCGCACGCATCTTGAGCTCGGCGGCAAGGCGCCGGTTATCGTCTTCGACGACGCTGACCTCGGCGCCGTCGTCAACGGCCTGCGCGCCTTCGGCTATTACAATGCCGGCCAGGACTGCACCGCCGCCTGCCGCATCTATGCCGGCAAGAAGATCTACGACAAACTCGTCGCCGACCTTTCCTCCGCCGTCTCGATGATCAAATACAACCAGCCGGACGATACCGAAAACGAGATCGGGCCGCTGATCTCGCGCCGTCAGCGCGACCGTGTGTCGAGCTTCGTCGAGCGCGCTTCGGAACTGAAGCACATCGAGATCACCACCGGCGGCAAGCCGGGCGAGGGCACCGGCTTCTACTACCAGCCGACGGTCGTCGCCGGCGCGCTGCAGGAGGACGAGATCGTACGCCGCGAAGTCTTCGGCCCGGTCGTCTCGGTCACCCGCTTCACGGAAGTCGACGAGGCGGTCAACTGGGCCAATGACAGCGACTACGGCCTGGCGTCATCGGTGTGGACCAAGGATGTTTCGCGCGCCATGGCCACCGCTGCCCGCCTGCAATATGGCTGCACCTGGATCAACACGCACTTCATGCTGACCAACGAGATGCCGCATGGCGGATTGAAGCAATCCGGCTATGGCAAGGACATGTCGCTCTACGCGCTGGAGGATTATACCGCCGTGCGCCATGTGATGGTGGCGCATGGGTAGAAAATCCCTTCTCCCCGTTTACGGGGAGAAGGTGCCCGAAGGGCGGACGAGGGGCGGCGCAAACCTCGGACGTTCAGGGTGGGTTACCCGTCCGAAATCACGTCAAAACAAACAGATAGCAGAGGTCAGCGCCGCCCCTCATCTGCCTGGCGGCATCTTCTCCCCGTATACGGGGAGAAGAACCAAAGCCACTACTCCACAACCCTGAAAATCTGCCACAGGCTGGTGCCCGATACGACATAGGGTTCGATCTCCTTGCCCCATTTGGCATGCGCGTCGATCTTGCCGATCTTGGCGAAGAACTCTTCCAACTGGGCCAGGCTCTCGACCTGGTGGTGGGTCTCGATCGTCGCTTCCCGCGCACCGATCGATCCGGTCATGATCTGGAAGTTGAGATCGGCGATACCGACCTGCGAGCCGATCTCGCGTTCCCATTTTCGCATCAGTTCGAGCACGGTCTGCTTGTGCCCGAACTTGGCGTCGATCTGCCATCTGGCGCTGAACATAATGATTTCCTCCCTCTTTTGCCTGCTGCCGTTGTCGATCTATTCGTCCCAGGCCTGCACGACGGTCTGCCGTGCGATCCGCCCGTTCTTCAGTTCCAGCATCGCGGCGCAGAACACCTTGGTGCCGTCCGGGTAGGCGCAGGCTTGCGTGAAGGCGAGGTTGTCGCCGTCGGCGATGGTGGTGTCGACCTTGTGGGTCATCGCCCGGCTGCAGATATCGTCCCAGAAGGTGCCGATGGCCGCGCGGCCGCGTATTTCGCGCGGCTTGCTCGGCGGATTGTTGCGGTCGATCACCCGCACCAGCGCATCGTCGGCATAGAAGCTTGACAGCATCTTGCCGTCACGGCCCTCGATCGCCTTCTTGATCGCCGGGCCGTCCACATTTTGTGTCTTGGTCAGCATTTCATCCTCCATTGGCCCGTTCGATGCCGGGCGTTCGACTGATCATGCGCTGCCCGACACCAGCGTCGGACAGCGATTGGTCACCGTGCATTCACTGCGACTTGGCCTTGACGGCCGCGAACACGTCGTCGGTCTGCTTCTTGAAAGTGGCGAAATCGACCTGGCTGCCATTGAGGATCGTCGACCAGTGGCGCACGATTCCGGCCATCGCGATGGTCTCCTTGATTTCCTCGTCCGATGCGCCGTTGAGCCTGGCCGCCTCGGTGTGGAAATAGATGCAGTACTGGCAGGGGATCTGCGCGGCGACCGCAAGCCCCATCAACTCCTTGGTCTTGCCGTCGAGTGCGGTCTTGGGGTTGAGCTGCACCCCTTTGATTTCCGCCCAGGCGCCGGCGATGGCCACGTCAGGCAATGCCTTGAACATGTCCGGCACCGAGCCGAGCGTCGCCTCGATGTCCTTGTAGGCGGCGGTGGCCGAGGCATCCTCTGCCTTGGCCGGAACGATGGCGAACAGTGCGCCGATGCCTGCGGCTACCAGCAGTGACTTCAGGATCCGGTTCGACTTCTCCATCTCATCCTCCATTCGCAGTGCCGTCACGGCGATATCGCCTGGCCTGCATGGGAAGAATTGGTAGCGCTTCTGGCGCTGGGGCCGCTTCGCTCGAAAGCGCCATGGCTCTCATGGCCCGTCCGGGCCAGCATGTCTGGCCGAAAAGGCCGCCGCCGCCGCCCGCGACGGCAAATCGAGCTTGAGCAGTATGTTGGCGACGTGGCGCTTGACCGTATGCTCGCTGAGCCTGAGCTCCGCCGCGATCGCCGCATTGCTCTTGCCGTCCGCGATCAGGCTCACCACCTCGCTTTCCCGCGCCGTCAAGGACGCCGGCTCCGACGGCTTGGATTTGGGGCGGCAGGCAGGCTCCAAATGCTGTTCCGACGTTGCCTGGACCACCGGCAGCGGTTCCCCCAGTTCGTCGAGGCTGATGCGGCCGGCATCGACGAAATGCAGGCCGGAGCCCGCCGCAAGGTCGGCGACCAGCCGCGAAGCAAGGATGTCGCCGCGCCCGGCATGGGTTGCGAGCTGCATCGTTACCCGCGCCGTCAGACCGACCGGGGCGCCGCGCAATTCGATCTCGCCGACATGCACGCCCTGCGCGCTCGCTATGCCGATCTGCTGCGCCGCGTCGCGCAACGCCGCCGCGCAGCGGATCGCGCGCGCCGGCCCCTCGAAGCGCGAGATCATCAGCTCGCCATGCGTGCCGGCAATGCGGCCGCCATGGCGGCCCACCAGCAGCCGCCATGTCTCCTGGAAGCGCTGGCTGCGCTCGCTCCACATGCGGTCGCCGAGCTTGGCGGTGTCGGAAGTGTGCGTCACCAACAGCGCGGCAAGCACGCGCTCCGGATCGGCAACCGCTGGCTGGCCAGTCAGAAACTCTTCGATCAGGTCGGCAACCCTGTCGACGTCCCCGGTCCAGATCGGATGATCGCGCCCGGGGATTTCGACCAGCCGGGCGCCATGGATCTTCCTGGCAAGAAAGCGGCTGGCCTCGGGGTCGACGCGCACATCGTTGCGGCGGTGGACAAGCAGCGTCGGCGCGCTGATCGCCGGCAATATGCCGCGCACATCGATCCCGGCATTCATCCGGGCAAGGACAGCCGCGGCGGTCGGGCTGGCCGACAGCCGCTCGAACCGTCCCCACCACTGGGCAAAATGCGCGTCATCGACCCTGCCCGGCGCGAAACTGGGCAAGGTGGCACCGGTGCCCCAGGCCGTCTCGGCGGTTGTGATGAAGGCTTCCAGACGCTCCGGCGGCATCACCCATTTGTGGAAATGCGCGTAGCCGCCATAGAGCGCCAGGGCCCGCGTCCTCTCCGGATAGGTGGCGGCGAACAGCATCGCCAGCGGCGCCCCTTCCGAGGCGCCGAGAATCGCCGCGCGGCCGCTGCCGGCCGCATCCATCACCGCGCGCACATCGTCCATGCGGGTCTCCAGGCTGGGCAGGTGACGGACATCGACGCGGTCGGAAAGACCGGTGCCGCGCTTGTCGAACAGGATCAGCCGCGAGAAGGCGCAGAGCCGCCGCAAGAGCCTGGTATAGCCCTCGTCTTCCCAATGCAGGTCGAGATTGGAAATGAAGCCGGGCACGAAGACGAGGTCGAACGAGCCCTGGCCGACCACCTGATAGGCGATCCGCACCTCGCCGCTAAGGGCGTATCGGGTCTCGATCGGCCTCACGAGGGTGCCCGCCCGGACTGACGACTTCTGGTCGCCAACCATAGCAGAGCTGCCTTGGTTACGGCAGCTTAAACTTTAGCAAACTGAAATATAAGCCGGCGCGGCTGCTGGCCTATCCCTGCGACGCGGCGACGTCACCGGGCGAAGCCTCGAGGCCGAGCTTGCGATCGGCCTCTGCCGGCGTGATCGGACGCTTGATCCTTGCCGAAGCGACCACGACCAGTTCGTCGAAGCCCTCGCCGCCGCTGTCCAGCATCTCGAAGAACTGGCGCCGCATCCTTGGCTCCCAGAACTTGTTGATGTGCTCGGCGACGCCGGCAACGCCTTCCTCGCGTGGCCTGGAGTGGAAGAAGGCCGCGATCTGGTTGGCCATGCGCACCAGCTTTTCCTTGGTGCTCATGATGTGCTCTTCGTCATGCGACATGCTGGGCAACTCCGGATGCCACCCGGTCAGGGTGGGTGAAAATGTCGAAATCATCGCCGCGCACCAGCGCCACCAGCGTCATGCCGGCCTCTTGAGCGGTGCGGATGGCAAGCGCGGTGGGAGCGGAGACGGCGATGATGAAGGCGGAACCGATCGCCGCCGTCTTCTGCACCATCTCCACCGAAACACGGCTGGTCACCACGACGGCGCCCGAAGCGCCATCGATATTGGCCTTGGCCAGCGCGCCCGCCAGCTTGTCGAGCGCGTTGTGGCGGCCGACATCCTCGCGCGCCATGACGACACCCTTGCCGGGCACGTAGAAACCGGCGGCGTGCACGGCCCCCGTCTCGGTATGCAGCGGCTGCACCTTCGACAACAGCTTGACCGAACGGGTGATGTCGTCGGCGTCAAGCGTAAGCTTTGACGCACTGACCGCATCGACCGAGCGCATCGCTTCCTCGATGGATTCGATGCCGCAGAGCCCGCAGCCGACCGGTCCGGCAAGCCGTCGCCGCCGCGCCTCGAAGCGCGTATTGGCCTGGTCCTTCAGCATGATCTGGATGTCGATGCCGGCACCATGATCTTCCACTTCGATGGCTTCGATCTCGTCAGGCTCGGCGATGATGCCCTCGGTCAGCGAAAAGCCGAGCGCGAAATCCTCGAAATCGGCCGGGCTCGCCATCATCACCGCATGCGTGGTGCCGGCAAAGGAGAACGCCACCGGCGTCTCCTCGGGCACCATGCGGTTGGCCGCGGCCGTGCCGCTGGCGCGATGCGCCAGCCGCGATATTTGCGTCGTCGCTTTACGGCGCGCGGCCAAGACTACTCCGCCGCCTGCAGCGGAGCGATGCGGCGGCTCTGCTTGGCCTGTTCGTCATAGTCGCGCTGCCATTCCGACGGGCCGTTGGAGGCGCCGACCTGCACCGCCGTCACCTTGTACTCCGGGCAGTTGGTTGCCCAGTCGGAGAAGTCGGTGGTGATGACGTTGGCCTGCGTGTCGGGATGGTGGAAGGTGGTGTAGACCACGCCCGGCGACACCCGGTCGGTGATCAGCGCGCGCAGCGTCGTCTCGCCCGAACGGCTGGTCAGCCGCACCCAGTCGCCGTCGCGCAGGCCGCGATTCTCCGCGTCGTGCGGGTGGATTTCGAGCCGATCCTCGGAGTGCCACATGACGTTTTCGGTACGCCGTGTCTGCGCGCCGACATTGTACTGGCTGAGGATACGGCCGGTGGTCAGGAGCAGCGGGAAGCGCGGTCCGGTTCTTTCGTCCGTCGCCACATATTCGGTACGGATGAACTTGCCCTTGCCGCGCACGAAGCCGTCGACATGCATGATCGGCGTGCCGAGCGGGGCCTTGTCGTTGCAGGGCCATTGCACGGAACCGACGCGGTCGAGCAGGTCGAAGGAGACATTGGCGAAGCTTGGCGTCGTCTTGGCGATCTCGTCCATGATCTCGGACGGATGCGTATAGTTCCAGTCGAGGCCGATGGCGCGGGCGAGTTCCTGCGTCGCCTCCCAGTCGGCATAGCGCGCCTTCGGCGCCAGCACCTTGCGCACCATGTTGATGCGGCGCTCGGCATTGGTGAAGGTGCCGTCCTTCTCGAGGAAGGTCGAGCCGGGCAGGAAGACATGCGCGTAGTTGGCCGTCTCGTTGAGGAAGAGGTCGTGCACAACCACGCATTCCATCGCGGCAAGGCCGGCGGCGACATGCTTGGTGTCGGGATCGGACTGCAGGATGTCCTCGCCCTGGATGTAGATGCCCTTGAACGAGCCGTCGACGGCGGCATCCAGCATGTTGGGGATGCGCAGGCCGGGTTCGTCGTCCAGCTTCACGCCCCACAGGCTCTCATAGATGTCGCGCACCGCGTCGCCCGAAATGTGCCGATAGCCCGGCAGTTCATGCGGGAACGAGCCCATGTCGCACGAGCCTTGCACATTGTTCTGGCCGCGCAACGGGTTCACGCCGACGCCCGGCCGGCCGATATTGCCGGTAGCCATTGCGAGGTTGGCAATGGCCATCACCGTGGTCGAGCCCTGGCTGTGCTCGGTCACGCCGAGGCCGTAGTAGATCGCGCCATTGCCGCCCTTGGCGTACATGCGCGCGGCACCACGGATCAGTTCGGGATCGACGCCGGACAGCTTGCCGACGGTTTCGGGGCTGTTTTCAGGCAGGGCGACGAAGGACGCCCAGTCCTGGAACTCGGCCCAGTCGCAGCGCTCGCGGATGAAGGCTTCGTCGAACAGGCCCTCGGTGACGATGACATGGGCCAGCGACGTCAGCACGGCGACATTGGTGCCTGGCTTCAGCGGCAGGTGGTAGTCGGCCTCGACATGCGCCGACTTGACCATCTCGGTGCGACGCGGATCGAGCACGATCAGCTTGGCGCCCTGGCGCAGCCGCTTCTTCAGCCGCGAGGCGAACACCGGGTGCGCTGACGCCGGATTGGCGCCGATGATGACGGCGACGTCGGTGAATTCGACCGAGTCGAAATCCTGCGTGCCGGCCGAGGTGCCGTAGGTCTGGCCGAGGCCGTAACCGGTCGGCGAATGGCAGACGCGGGCGCAGGTGTCGACATTGTTGTTGCGGAAGCCCTGGCGCACCAGCTTCTGGACGAGATAGGTCTCCTCATTCGTGCAGCGCGAGGACGTGATGCCGCCGATGGCGGTGCGGCCGTACTGGTACTGGATGCGGCGGAATTCCTTGGCCGTATGGGCGATCGCCTCTTCCCAGCTCACTTCGCGCCAGGGATCGCTGACCTTTTCGCGGATCATCGGCGACAGGATGCGGTCCTTGTGGGTGGCGTAGCCATAGGCGAAGCGGCCCTTCACGCAGGAATGGCCGTGGTTGGCCATGCCCTCCTTGTAGGGCATCATGCGGATGACCTCGTCGCCCTTCACTTCGGCCTTGAACGAGCAGCCGACGCCGCAATAGGCGCAGGTGGTGACGGCCGAATGCTCCGGCAGGCCCTTTTCGAGCACGGTCTTCTCGCGCAGCGCATCGGTCGGGCAGGCCTGCACGCAGGCGCCGCAGGACACGCATTCGGAAGCGATGAAGTCCTCGTGCATGCCGGCGACCATGCGCGATTCGAAGCCGCGACCCTCGATGGTCAGCGCGAAAGTGCCTTGCACCTCTTCGCAGGCGCGCACGCAGCGCGAACAGACGATGCATTGCGCCGGATCATAGGTGAAATAAGGGTTGGATTCGTCGCGGGCGATGTAGTCGACCGCCAGCGAGCCATGGCCCGGCGCGACGCCATTTTCTTCCTTGACGTGGTTACGGCCCTCGACGCCGTAGCGGTTTTCGGTCAGGCCGACGGACTTCGCCACCACATCGAACTCGCTGGCGCCGGTTCCGGCCTTCTCGTTCCAGCCGGTAGGATGGTCGGAGACATATAGCTCCATGACGCCGCGGCGGATGGCGTCGAGCCTGTCCGACTGCGTGCGCACCACCATGCCTTCGCCGACCGGCGTCGTGCAGGAAGCCGGCGTGCCGCCGCGTCCTTCGATCTCGACGAGGCAGACGCGGCAGGAACCGAAGGAGTCCAGCATGTCGGTGGCGCAGAGTTTCGGGATTTCGACCCCGCCTTCCATCGCCGCGCGCATGATCGACGTGCCTTCCGGCACGCTGATGCTGCGGCCATCGACGGTCAGCGTGACCTGCTTCTCGGCCTTCGATTGCGGCGTTCCGTAATCGAGTTCTTCGATGAGCGTCGGGAAGTCGGCCTTGATGTTCATCTGCCAGCTCCTATTCGGCAGCCACGCGCGCTGGCGCGGGCTTGAAATCCTCGGGGAAATGCGTGATCGAACTCATCACCGGGTAGGGCGTGAAGCCGCCCAGGGCGCAGAGCGAACCGAACTTCATCGTGTTGCAGAGGTCGGTGACCAGAGCGAGGTTCTTTTCCGGCTCGATGCCGGCGGCGAGCCTGTCGATGGTCTCCACCCCGCGCGTCGAGCCGATGCGGCAGGGCGTGCACTTGCCGCAGCTTTCGATGGCGCAGAATTCCATGGCGAAGCGTGCCTGTTTCAGCATGTCGGCGGTATCGTCGAAAACCGTGATGCCGGCGTGGCCGATCAGTCCATCGCGCTTGGCGAATTCTTCATAGTCGAACGGCGTGTCGAACAGCGCGCGCGGAAAGTAGGCGCCGAGCGGCCCGCCGACCTGCACCGCCTTGACCGGACGGCCTGTCGCCGTACCGGCGCCGATCTCGTCGACGATCTCGCCCAGCGTCAGGCCGAAAGCGGTTTCGAACAGGCCGCCTTGCTTGACGTTGCCGGCGATCTGGATCGGGATCGTGCCGCGCGAGCGGCCCATGCCGAAATCCTTGTAGAAGGCGGCACCCTTGTCCATGATGATGGGCACGGAAGCGAGCGAGATGACGTTGTTGATCACCGTCGGCTTGCCGAACAGGCCCTGGATCGCGGGCAGCGGCGGCTTGGCGCGCACCACGCCACGCTTGCCCTCCAAGCTGTTCAACAGCGAGGTTTCCTCGCCGCAGACATAGGCGCCGGCGCCGACGCGGATTTCCATGTCGAAGGCATTGGGCGAACCCAGCACGTTGACGCCGAGCACGCCCGCCTTGCGGGCGATCTCGACGGCCTTGTTCATGACCGCCACCGCATGCGGATATTCCGAGCGGATATAGACGAAGCCCTTGGTCGCGCCGGTGGCGATGCCGGCGATGGTCATGCCTTCGATGAGCACGAAGGGGTCGCCCTCCATGATCATGCGGTCGGCGAAGGTGGCGCTGTCGCCCTCATCGGCGTTGCAGACGATGTATTTGCGTTCCGATGTCGTATCGAGCACCGTCTTCCATTTGATGCCGGTCGGGAAGCCGGCGCCGCCACGGCCGCGCAGACCGGACTCCGTCACCTGTTTGACGATGTCGGCGGGCGCCATGGCCACCGCGTTCCGCAGGCCATTCAATCCGCCGAGCGATTTGTAGGCATCGAGCGACAGCGGGTCGTTGATGCCGCAGCGCGCGAAGGTCAGGCGTGTCTGCTTGGCGAGGAACGGGATCTTGTCGGGGGCGCCGAGCCAGCGCTTGTGATGCCCGCCCTTGAGGAAGCCGCTGTCGAACAGGCTTTTCACGTCCGACGGCTTCACCGGCCCGTAGGCGACACGGCCATTGGCTGTCGCCACTTCGACCATCGGTTCGAGGAAATAGGCGCCGCGCGAGCCGTTGCGCACGATCTTGGCTTCGATGCCGCGCTCGGCAAGCTCGTTTGCGATCGCTTTGGCGACCTTTTCCGCGCCCAGCGCCAGCGCTCCGGAATCGCCGGGAATGTAGATGCGGGGGGTCATGCGCGCACCTCGGCGACGATCTCGTCGATCTTTTCGTCATCGAGCCGCCCGATCACCTCGCCGTCCAGCATCGCCGACGGCGAACAGGCGCACAGCCCGAGGCAATAGACCGGCTCGAGCGTCACCGATCCGTCGCGCGTGGTCTCGTGGAAATCGATGCCGAGCAACTGCTTGATCCTGGCGGCGACGGCGTCCGAACCCATCGACTGGCAGGCTTCCGCCTGGCAGAGCTTCAGCACGTGCCGGCCAGCCGGGCGGGCACGGAAATCGTGATAGAAGGTGACGACGCCGTGCACTTCGGCCCTGGAGAGGTTCAGCCCATCGGCGATGACGGGAACTGCCGCCTGCGGCACATGGCCGAACTCCTCCTGGATGCCATGGAGGATCGGGAGCAGCGGACCTTCGAGGTCCTTCAGGTCTTGAACAATCGCCGCCGTGCGCGATGCGATCTCGGTACTTGCAGGCTGCATCGTCATGCAGCGCCCTCCCTGGTCGATAGCGTTCTAGCGCTAAGTCGTTACAAAAACAGAGGAAACCGGTGAAATCAATAGAGCTGATCCGTCGCTTGATAGAAATCTTCTATCGATCGCGCCCAGCCGCCATTATCTAACCTAGCGGTGCGCGCGGAAATCGTCTGCCAGCGCCATCGCCTCGTCCAACAGCGCCTGCACCAGGGGCGTGTGCGGTTCCCGTGGCGCGGCCACCAGACCGACCGTGTGGCTGGCGTCCGGTTCGACGATCGGGATGGCTCGGATCGGTTCGGAAAAACCGAATGTTTCCGCAAGGTTGAGCGGCATGATCGACGACCATTTGCCGGTCCGGATGTGCGAGAACAGCACGATCATCGAATTGGATTCGAGCGTCGGCCGCACCTGCACGCCGGCTTCCGCCAGATGCTGGTCGATGATGCGGCGGTTCTGCATGTCCGGCGTCAACAGGCAGAGCGGCAACTGGCTGATCTCCGCCCATGTCACTTTGTCGCGGTCGGAATAGGGGTTTCCGATGGCAGTGATCAATTGATAGCGCTCGTCATAGAGCGGCACGCTGGTCACCCGTCCGAGCGGCTCGTTGTCGAGATAGGTGATGCCGGCATCGACGTCGAAATTGCCGAGCAGCGACAGCACTTCGATCGAGGTGCGCGACAGGATCGAGAAGGTGACGCCCGGGTGCTTGTCGCGGAATGGCGTCGTCAGCCGCGCCACCATGGCGAGCGCGGTAGGAATGGCGGCAATGCGGATTCGGCCTGAAAGGCCGTGGCGGGCGGCGCGCATCTCCTCGCGCATGGTCCTGGAGTCGCCGACAATGCGGCGTGCCCAGACCAGCACCTGCTTGCCCTCCGGCGTCAGCCCCTGGAATCGTGACCCGCGATTGACCAGCATGACGCCAAGCTGGCCTTCGAGCTGCTTGATGCCGGCCGACAGCGTCGGCTGGGTGACGCCGCACACTTCCGCCGCCCGGCCGAAATGCTCTTCCCTGGCCAGCGCGATGAAGAATTCCAGTTTGTCGATCATTGGCGGAAGCTATCCGGCGCGCCGGCGCCGCGCCAGATGATGTTGTACTCGATCATCCGGATCTCGCGCCGCGCTGCCCGATGGCCGAGATTTACCGGTCCACGAGATTGAGGATATTGCCGTCGGGGTCCTTGAACCATGCGACTTTCATGCCGCCGCCGACATGGAGGTCCCCCTCCATCGTCAAGCCGGGCATCTCGTAATGCTCGAAGGCGACACCCTTCGACCTGAGGGCATTGACGACATCGGCGATTTTGTCGCCGACCATCCAGGTCACCGCAGTCGCCTTGTTGGTCCCGGCGAATTGGGAACGATAGACATTGATGGTGGTGTCGCCGCTTTTATACACGATCAGTTCGCCGCCCTCGTCGTGCACCTGTTCCAGGCCGAGTGTTCCCTCATAGAAAGCCTTGGCCTTCGCCAGGTCCTTCACGGCGAGGTTTGCTGTGGCATTGCTGTTTGCAAGCATGATCGTCTCCTTCCCTGGTTGTCATTCCTTCTGGTCATGGAAATAGGTCACCCAGGCCGCTTGACGACCGCCACCTTGCCTGGCGCTTGGAGCCGCCCGCGTTCTGCACTATGTGAGCTGCAGCCGAAAGCCAGGGAACAGCAACCATGTCCGTCACCAAGGAAATCGTCACCGAGCGTCTGAAGACGGTCAATGGACCTGACTTCACCGGCAACATCGTCGATCTCGGCATGGTCTCGGAGATTTTCATCGCCGATTCCAAAGTGTTCTTCTCGATCACGGTTCCCGCCGCGCGTGCCCAGGAAATGGAACCGCTGCGCGCCGCCGCCGAACGCGTCGTCAAGGCCATTCCCGGTGTCGCCGGCGCCGTGGTGGCGCTGACGGCCGAAAAGAAGGGCGGCGGCATGGAGGCGCCGGTTCCCGCACGTGCGGCACCGAGGCACGTACCTCCGGCGCCGCCGCAGCGCCCCGCGCCACAGGCTCCCGCCTCGAACGGTTCAGCCAAGCGCGGCGTGCCCGGCATCGAGGCGATCATCGCGGTTGCCTCCGGCAAGGGCGGCGTCGGCAAGTCGACCACCGCCGTCAACATCGCCCTCGGCCTTGCCGCCAATGGCTTGCGGGTCGGCGTGCTCGATGCCGACATCTACGGCCCATCGATGCCCAGGCTCCTCAACATCCACGGCCGGCCGCAGACGGTCGACGGCAAGATCCTGAAGCCGATGGAGAATTACGGCCTCAAGGTGATGTCGATGGGCTTCCTCGTCGACGAGGAGACGCCGATGATCTGGCGCGGGCCGATGGTGATGTCGGCGCTGACGCAGATGCTGCGCGAGGTCGAATGGGGGCGGCTCGACGTGCTCGTCGTCGACATGCCGCCCGGCACCGGCGACGCCCAGCTCACCATGGCCCAGCAGGTGCCGCTGGCCGGCGCCGTCATCGTCTCGACGCCACAGGACCTGGCGCTGATCGATGCCCGCAAGGGCCTCAACATGTTCAAGAAAGTCGACGTACCGCTGCTCGGCATCGTCGAGAACATGAGCTATTTCCTCGCCCCCGATACCGGCAAGCGCTACGATATTTTCGGCCATGGCGGCGCGCGCCGGGAGGCCGAACGGCTGGGCGTCACCTTCCTCGGCGAGGTACCGCTCGAAATGGGCATTCGCGAAAGCTCGGACGCCGGCACGCCGGTCGTCGTCTCCAAGCCCGACGGCGCCGAGGCGAAAATCTATCGCGATATCGCTTCCAAGGTGTGGGACAGGGTCAATGAGGAACGCGGCGCGGCGGAAGCGGCGGTGCCGAACATCGTGTTTGAGTGACCCTCAAGGGGAGGGCTCAGCCGCCGACCTTTTCGCCGAATGCCGAAAAGAACTGTCCGGCCAGTTTCTTCGAGGTCGATTCGATCAGCCGGCTGCCGAGTTGCGCGATCTTGCCGCCGACTTCCGCCTTGGCCGCATATTTGAGGACCGTCGCGTCCGGCCCGTCGGCGGTCAGCGTGACGTCGGCCCCGCCCTTGGCGAAGCCGGCAATGCCGCCCTTGCCTTCGCCCTGGATGGTGTAGGCATGCGGCGGCTTGAGGTTCTTCAACGTCACTTCGCCGTTGAAGGTCGCCTTGATCGGCCCGATCTTCAGCACCACCGTCGCCGCCATCTCGGTCGGCGATTTCATTTCCAGGCTCTGGCAGCCCGGAATGGTGTCCTTCAGGACGGCCGGGTCATTCAGCGCTTCCCACACTTTCTGCACGGGTGCGGCGATACGTTCCTCGCCTTCGATCACCAAAGCCATCAAAACCTCCCCGATCGCCGATGTCGGATTGGTCGTAGCGCGCGGCTCGAGAGCTGTCTATCGCACCAAAGTCCGGATTCAGATCACGCGTGCCCCTTGCCTGCATCCGCGCGTTGTCATATCGATTTGTCATACAAATACGGAGACCATGATGGCCGGCGCCCCCACGAAAAAGAAAAAATTCCGCTCGCAGGAGTGGTTCGACAATCCCGACAATCCGGGGATGACGGCACTTTATCTCGAGCGCTATTTGAATTACGGGCTGACGCGCGCCGAGCTGATGTCGGGCAAGCCGCTGATCGGCATCGCCCAGACGGGCTCCGATCTTTCGCCTTGCAACCGGCACCACATCGAGCTCGCCAAGCGCGTGCGCGAAGGCATCGTCTCGATGGGCGGCATTCCCTTCGAGTTCCCCTGCCACCCGATCCAGGAGACCGGCAAGCGCCCGACCGCCGCGCTCGACCGCAACCTCGCCTATCTCAGCCTTGTCGAAGTGCTCTATGGCTATCCGCTGGACGGCGTCGTGCTGACCATCGGCTGCGACAAGACCACGCCTGCCTTGCTGATGGCGGCGGCCACTGTCAACATCCCGGCCATCGCGCTGTCGGTCGGCCCGATGCTCAATGGCTGGCACAAGGGCAAGCGTACCGGCTCGGGCACCATCGTCTGGGAGTCGCGCCAGCGCCTGTCGGCCGGCGAGATCGACTATGACGAGTTCATGGACATCGTTGCCTCCTCGGCGCCGTCCACGGGCTACTGCAACACGATGGGCACCGCCACCACGATGAATTCGCTGGCCGAGGCGCTCGGCATGCAGTTGCCGGGTTCCGCCGCCATTCCGGCGCCGTACCGCGAGCGCGGCCAGATCGCCTACGAGACCGGAAAGCGCATCGTCGACATGGTGCATGAGGATCTCAAGCCGTCCGACATCATGACCCGAGCGGCCTTCGAAAACGCCATCGTCGTCAATTCCGCGATCGGCGGCTCCACCAACGCGCCGATCCATCTCAACGCCATCGCCCGCCATCTCGGCGTGCCGCTCGACAATGACGACTGGCAGAAGGTCGGCCTCAAGGTGCCGCTCATCGTCAACCTGCAGCCGTCGGGTGAATATCTTGGCGAAGACTATCACCATGCCGGTGGTGTGCCTGCCGTGGTGGCCGAGCTGATGAAGGCCGGAATGCTGCCGCATCCCGATGCCCTGACCGTCAACGGGAAGTCGATCGGCGACAACTGCAAGGGGGTCGCCAACGAGAACACCGACGTCATCCGCACCGTGGCCGAGCCGCTGAAGGCCAATGCCGGCTTCATCAACTTCAAGGGCAATCTGTTCGATTCGGCGATCATGAAGATGAGCGGCATCTCGCCAGAATTCCGCGAGCGCTATCTCTCGAACCCGAACGATCCGGAGGCCTTTGAGGGCAACGCCATGGTCTTTGATGGGCCGGAGGATTACCACGCCCGCATCGACGACCCGGCGCAAGGCATCGACGAGCACACCATCCTGTTCATGCGGGGCGCCGGCCCGGTCGGCTATCCCGGCGGCGCCGAGGTCGTCAACATGCAACCGCCGGCCTACCTCATCAAGAAGGGCATCCATGCGCTGGCCTGCATCGGCGACGGCCGCCAGTCCGGCACGTCGGGCTCGCCGTCGATCCTGAATGCCTCGCCGGAAGCCGCGGTCGGCGGCGGACTGGCGTTGCTCAAGTCCGGCGACCGCGTCCGCATCGACCTGAGGAAAGGCACCGCGAACATCCTCGTCAGCGATGACGAGATCACGCGGCGGCGTGCCGAGTTGCAGAAAGATGGCGGCTACCATTATCCCAAGCACCAGACGCCATGGCAGGAAATCCAGCGCGGCATGGTCGACCAGTTCTCGGCCGGCATGGTGCTGAAGCCGGCGGTGAAATACCAGGATGTCGCCCACACCATGGGCGTGCCTCGCGACAATCACTGATTATTCCCCGGAATAGTCATCGATTGTTCCTGGCTGGTCACGGATGATGGATGGACGAGGAGCGGCGGCCTGATCGATCAGGCCGCCATTCTGGCGGCGCAGCCGCGAATGCTCCGTCCTTGACAAGACTGCCCGACCAATCCACCATCATGGCAAGGGGTGCATCGCGACGACCCCGTGAGGCGTCAGCCCAATGTTCGCGTCCAGGCTTCTCTTTTCAGGAGGTGGACGCTATGCCGTCAACAACCGAGATTACCGTACAGCAACTATCCCGTCTGGTCGGTCTGCCGGGCGCGCCTGTGATCGTCGATGTCCGCATCGATGAGGATTTCGACGCCGATCCGCGCCTGCTGCCGGCCTCGCACCGGCGCGACTTCAAGACCGTCTCGGCCTGGGCAAACGACTTTGCCGGCGGCCAGGTGGCCGTGGTCTGCCAGAAGGGGCAAAAGCTCTCGCAAGGCGTGGCCGCCTGGCTGCGGCACCAGGGCGTTGCCGCCGAATCCCTCGAAGGCGGTTTCGAGGCCTGGCGCGATGCCAAGGGCCTCCTGGTCCATGCCGCCAAGATCCCGTCGCGCGATGAAAAGGGCCGCACCGTCTGGGTGACGCGGGCTCGCCCCAAGGTCGATCGCATCGCTTGCCCCTGGCTGATCCGGCGCTTCGTCGATCCGCATGCGGTCTTCCTCTTTGTCGAGGCGGCCGAAGTGCTGGCTGTCGCCGACCGCTTCCAGGCCGTGCCCTTCGACATCGACAATGTGTTCTGGAGCCATCGCGGCGAACGCTGCACCTTCGACACGATGATCGAGGAGTTCGGGCTGGAATCCCAGGCACTCGATCGCCTTGCCACGATCGTGCGCGCGGCCGACACCGCCAGGCTCGATCTCGTTCCCCAAGCCGCCGGATTCCTTGCCGCCTCGCTTGGCCTGTCACGCATGTTCCGCGACGATCTGGAGCAGCTGGACGCCGGCATGCTTCTCTATGACGCGTTCTTCCGCTGGTGCCGCGACGCCACCGAGGAGACGCACAACTGGCCGAGCGGGGCTAAGCCATCATGAGCAGCCTCATTTCGGGGAAAAATGCCGACATCGTCGACGCACCGGCGGTGAGCTTCGGCGAGGCCACGAAACTCTGGGCGAAGATCGGCTTGCTGAGCTTCGGCGGGCCGGCTGGCCAGATCGCGCTCATGCACAAGGAACTGGTCGAGGAGCGGCGCTGGATCGGCGAGCAGCGTTTCCTGCATGCCTTGAACTACTGCATGCTGCTGCCCGGTCCCGAGGCCCAGCAACTCGCCATCTATATCGGCTGGCTGCTGTACAGGACGATCGGCGGCCTTGTCGCCGGTATCCTGTTCGTGGTGCCCGGTGCGCTCGTCATGCTCACCTTGAGCATCCTCTATGCGCTCTACGGCGATGTGCCGCTGGTCGAGTCGCTGTTCTTCGGGGTGAAGGCCGCCGTGCTCGCGGTGGTGGTCGAGGCGGTGATCCGCATCGGCCGCCGCGCCTTGAAGAACCGGGCCATGGTGGCGATCGCGCTTTGCGCCTTTCTCGGCATCTATGTGCTCAGTGTCCCATTCCCGCTCATCGTCCTGGTTGCGGGTCTGGTGGGATGGGTGGGAAGCCGTGTCGCGCCGGCCCTGTTTTCCGGCGCGGCGCACGGCAAGAACGATGCTCCCGACATCACAGGAGCAGTCGACCTGATGTTCGAGCGCGGCGAACTGGCTCACACCAGGCCAACACGATGGCACGCGCCGCGCACCATCGCGATCTGGCTGCCGATCTGGCTCGGGCCGGTCCTGCTTATCTCCGCACTCACCGGGACGAGCAGCGTATGGACGCAGATCGGCGGCTTCTTCAGCCTGATGGCGGTCGTCACCTTCGGTGGCGCCTACGCGGTTCTTGCCTATGTCGCACAGGCCGCCGTCGAGTCCTTCGGCTGGCTGGCGCCCGGCGAGATGGTCGATGGCCTCGGGCTTGCCGAAACCACGCCGGGGCCGCTCATCCTGGTGTTGCAGTTTGTCGGCTTCCTCGCCGCGTTTCGCCACGCCGGCTCGCTGGATTCGTTGCTCGGCGGATCGCTTGGAGCGCTGCTGACCCTGTGGGTGACGTTCACGCCCTGCTTCTTCTGGATATTCCTCGGCGCGCCCTACATCGAGGCGCTGCGCGGCAACAAGGCGCTGTCGGCCGCGCTCGGCGCTATCACCGCCGCCGTCGTCGGCGTCATCCTGAACCTCGCTCTATGGTTTGCCTTGCACGTCATCTTTCACGACGTGCGCAGACTGGGCTTCGGCATGAATGTGCCGGTGCCGTCGTCGATCGACTGGCGCGCCGCGCTGCTGTCCTGTGCCGCCATGATCGCCATCCTCAAGCTGAGGATCGGCATGCTGCCGACACTTGCCGGGTCCGCCGTGGCCGGTGTCCTGCTGCTGGCGGTGGGTGGATAGACGCCGGTCACCGCCTTTGTATTCCGCCGGCCAATCACCTAATTGGTTGTAAACGGATTGGACCATCAATGGCGGGACGACGCTCTTCCCTTGGCTTTCTCGGCATGTTCGGCCGCTCGGGTGATCTGCGGCAGCTCGATGCCGCCTTGCGAGGCGCCGACCTGCACCCGGCCCTGGTCCCGGAGGGCGTAAAACTCACCATCGTCAATCTGATGAAGGACCACTGGCCGGATGAACCGCCGCCGCAGGCCTATCCTCGGGTGGCGACCCTGTTCGGCTACTGCATCGCCGGACCCGAAACCTTCGAGCGTGCGCAAGGTCCCCAACAGCGGCTCGACGCCGAGCGCCGGATCGAGGCGGCTCTCGAAACCGGGGACGGCCTCGATGCCCAGATCGTGCTGATGGCGCTGCACGCCAAGCTGATCAACACCGAGGTCGTCGAGCGCTACGGGCTGGCTGCGGAATAGAGCAACTCCAGGAAAAGTGTGAAGCGGTTTTCCGTTCGGAATTTCGTAAAAAGAGGGCTCTAGAAGCTGACGCTCAGCCGCCCATGTTGGCGCGCGGCAGCTTGATCATCTCGCCAAAGCGGGCGCGCAATTTGTCGTCGAGCAGCTTTGGCACATGGCGCGGAAAGCGCTCGGCGAGGATGCGTTTCTTTTCGATGATCGCGCGCTGCAATATGTCGGGCCGGCCCTTCTCGTTCCATTCCTTCGGCGAAAAACGGTCGCCCACGGCCGGGTAGAAATATTCCGTTTGCATCAGCCGCAGCGTCTGCTCGTTGCCGAGATAGTGCCCCGGGCCGTTCAGGCAGACCTCGGCGATGGTGTCGATCGACAGGGCTTCATCGGTCACCTCTATGCCGCGCACGCAGCGCAGGCAGTGTCCCAACATGTCGTTGTCGATGATCAGGCTTTCCAGGCAGAAGCCGAGCAGCGAGGCGTGCATTCCGGCCGATTCGTAGACGAGGTTGAGCCCGGCAAGGCCGGCCATCACGTCGGTGATGCCCTTTTCATAGCCGGACTGGATGTCGGGCAGTTTCGAATCCGTCATGCCTGCGGCTGAACCGCCCGGCAGGTCGTAATATTGCGCCATCTGCGCGCAGGCCGCTGTAAGTACGGCTTGCTCGGCCGAGCCACCGGACATGGCCCCTGTGCGCAGGTCGGACACGAACGGCCAGGTGCCGAAGATCGCCGGATGCCCCGGCTTGATGGCGTTGACATAGACGAGACCAGCCAGCACTTCGGCCACCGCTTGCACCACCGCGCCGGCGATCGCCGCGGGCGCCGTGGCGCCGGCCTGTCCGGCCGACAAGAGCAGGATCGGAATGCCCCCCTCGACGCAGGCTTCGAGCACGCCGCAGGCGTCCTCGGCGAATTTCATCGGCGGCACGACGAAGCAGTTCGAGTTCGACACGAATGGCCTGGCGCGGAAATTCTCCTCGCCGCCGGCAATCGCATAGAGCATTTCCAGCGCCGGCTGCACGTTCTCGCGCACCGTGAACGAGGTGCCGACATGCTTGGACGTGCCCATAACGCAGGCATAGAGCGTGTTGAAGTCCATTTCGAGCGGATCGGGAATGTCGCGCGGCACCATCGGCCGCTGGAAAAAATGAATGTTGTCGAGCCCTTCGACGATGCGGGCCGCGTCGTAGATGTCCTGCAGCAGCGACTCACGGTATTCGCGCTTCTCGACATCGACCAGATGCACGGCGGCGCCGGCCGTGCCGTAATGCACGCGCTTGCCCTGGATCACCATGTCGTGCCTGGGATCCTGGCCATGCAAGGTGAAATTCCGTGCCGCTCGTCTGATCGTGTCGAGCACCAGCGCGCGCGGGAAACGGATGCGGCCGTCGTCGCCATAGGTGGCGCCGGCCTTGGTCAGCGCCTCGATGCAGGAGGGGATGGCGTTGGCGAAGCCAACGGTCTCCAGCAGCGTCAGCACCGCCTCATGGATGCGCTCCTGATCATTGCCCTTGAGCGGTCCGTAGCTGCCGCCCTCGAGACCGGCGCGCACCGGCTTGATGTCGTCGGCGAGCGGTGCCGCCCGCATCGCGCGGCGCGCTTCGCGTCCGCCGGAGCGGCGTGAACGTTGGTCCGCCGCGTCCTGCTTTTCAAGAACCACTGACATGGAAAACACTCCACCTTTTCGAGAGGCAGAGCGCGGCGGTTGGTCCACCATCGGCCTGCTTCTTCCCCTTTGTGCCACGACTATGCCGCCGGCATTGGCACAGCCTATGAGCCAGCGGTTCTAGTCGAGTATGCCAGGGAAGGCGGAATGGGAGCCGCTTAAGGGCGGCTCCCATCAGAAAATCGGAGAATGGATCAAGCGGCCGCGGGCCGGCGGCCGGCGGCCGTGGCGAGTTCGCGGATACCCGGTTCGATATGCTGCAGCGCGATCGAGGAAATGCCCAACCGCATGAAACGCGAAGGCTTTTCGGTGCGGTCGAAGAAGCGGTCGCCAGGCTCGATGATGACGCTGCGCGAGGCCGCCGCCTCGGCCAAACCGCGGGAATCGGTACCGCGTGGTCCTTCCAGCCAAAGCGACGTGCCGCCGGCCGAATCGGTCGAACGCCATTCGGGCAGGAAAGCCGAAATCGCATGGACCAGACGCTTGCGCCGCTCGTCGAAGGCGCTCGACAGCCGCCGCACCAGCGCTTCGTGATGGCCAAGTGACAGGAAGAGCGCGACCGCGCGCTGGTTGTTGGCCGGCGGATGGCGCAGCATGAAGCGGCGAAGCGCCCGGAGCTCGGCGATTAGTCCAGCGGAAGCCACGATGTAGCCAAGCCGCAGGCCGGGAGCCAGCGTCTTCGACATCGAGCCGACATAGACGACGCGGCCGGAGCGATCGAGGCTCTTCAGCGCCTGCTGCGGCGCCTCGTCGAGAAGCTGGCTGTCATAGCCGTCCTCGATGATGATCTGGTTGTGCCGGTTGGCGCGCGCCAGAAGATCCTGCCGCCGCTCCGCAGACAGCGGCACCATGGTTGGGCAATGATGGCTGGGCGTGACGAATACGAAGCCGGAATCACTGGGAATTGAGGACGTTACGATGCCGGACTGGTCGACCGGCACCGGCTGGATGTCGGCGCCAGCGAGCCGGAAGATCGAGCGTGCGTCTGGGTAGCCCGGATCCTCCATCGCCACTTTCGAGCCCTTGGTCATCAAGAGCGAGGCGAGCATATAGAGCGCGTTCTGGGCGCCCAGCGTGACGATGATTTCGTCGGGATTGGCGAAAATACCGCGCCGGGGCAGCAGCCGAGCCTGGATCTGCTCGATCAGCAGCGGATCGTCGCGGTCGACCATGTCGGAGGCCCAGTTGCGGATCTCCAGCACGGCCAGCGCCATGCGGTTGCACTCGCGCCATTCGGCGGTCGGGAACAGCGCCGGGTCGAACTGGCCGTAGACGAAGGGGTAAGACGACTTGATCCAGTTGTCATGCTTCGCCGGCGGCGGCATGTCGCTCGCGGCGATCTGCCGGCGCGCCTTCCAGTCGATCTCGTTGGCCTGGTCGGGCGCCTTCTGGTGCGGCTTGGCGGGTGTCGCCAGCACGTCGGGATTGACGAAATGACCGCGCCGCTCGCGCGCCACCAGGAATCCCTGGTCGACGAGTTGCTGGAAGGCCAGCACCACCGTTCCGCGCGCCACGCCGAGTTTTTCGGCCAGGATCCGGCAGGAGGGGAGCGGCATCGAAGCGGCGATCTGGCGGTCGAGAATGGCGGCCACGATGGCTTGGCGGATCTGCGCCTGCAGGGTCTGGCCGGATTCGGCCGAAATCCGGAACAGGCCGGACCATATCGCCGTGTCGTTTCTCTGTGGCATGGAAGATGTTCCTCGATGGCCAGCTTTTTTTGCTTGGCTGGACCAGCCGAACGTAACCGTGGCACAAGGGGTTGCGCCAATCAATTTTTCTGATCTTTGGGATTTATGCCAGTGATCCTTCAGCTCGAAAAGTGATCCTTCAAGCTCGAACCAAGGCGCGGCCACCTCGCTGTCCGACACATTGTGTCATCGCATCGTGATGCGCTGCGTCATCGCCGCGTATTGACCGGATGGAATTCGGCTCAATAGTTGTGGCGCGACGACACGCGCCGGAAACATCCGGTCTGATATGGTGCGTCCAAAACGCCAGGAGTCCCCGCCAGTGGATCAGTCAGCCTTCCAGAAACAGCTTGCCGCCCTGCGCGATCATCGCGCCGCGGCCCCTGGCGACATGCGCCAGGCCTTCGCCGCCGATCCGCAGCGGTTCAAGACATTTTCCGTCACCGACGACGACATGCTGCTCGACTGGTCGAAATGCGCCGTCGACGCGGTGACCATGGATCTCCTGGAGAAGCTCGCCGCCGCCGCCGATCTCGAAGGCCGCCGCGCCGCCCTGTTCGCCGGCAAGAAGATCAACATCACCGAGGACCGTGCCGTTCTGCACACGGCGCTGCGCAACCTCAGCGGCAAGGGTGTCACGGTCGACGGCCAGGACGTCAAGGCGGATGTCATTGCCGTGCTCGATGCCATGGGCGCCTTCGCCGATGCCATCCGCTCGGGCAAGGCGACTGGCGCCACCGGCAAGAAGATCACCGACATCGTCAACATCGGCATTGGCGGTTCGGACCTTGGTCCGGCCATGGCGACGCTCGCGCTCGCTCCCTATCATGACGGTCCGCGCGCGCACTACGTCTCCAACATCGACGGCGCCCATATCCACGACACGCTGAAGGGGCTGTCGGCCGAGACCACGCTGTTCATCATCGCGTCCAAGACCTTCACCACGGTCGAGACGATGACCAATGCCCAGACGGCGCGCGACTGGGTACAGAAGGCGCTCGGTGTGGAAGCCGTGGGCAAGCATTTCGCCGCCGTCTCGACCGCGCTCGACCTGGTGGCGAAATTCGGCATCGAGCAGGACCGCGTCTTCGGCTTCTGGGACTGGGTCGGCGGCCGCTATTCGCTGTGGGGCGCGATCGGCCTGCCGGTCATGATCGCCATCGGCCCGCGCGATTTCCGCGCTTTCCTCGACGGCGCGCATGAGATGGACGAACATTTCCGCACCGCGCCGCTGGGCAAGAACCTGCCGGCGCTTCTGGGCCTGGTTGGCTGGTGGCACCGGGTGGTCCGCGGCTATCCGGCCCGCGCCGTCATCCCTTACGACCAGCGCCTGTCCAGGCTGCCGGCCTATCTGCAGCAGCTCGACATGGAATCGAACGGCAAGGGCGTCACCCTCGACGGCACGCCGGTGACGACGCCGACCGGGCCGCTGGTCTGGGGCGAGCCGGGCACCAACGGCCAGCACGCCTTCTTCCAGCTGCTGCACCAGGGCACCGATCTGATCCCGGTCGAGTTCCTTGTCGCCGCTGTCGGCCACGAGCCTGATCTCAAGCACCAGCATGACCTGCTGCTCGCCAACTGCCTGGCGCAGTCGGAAGCCTTGATGAAGGGCCGCACGCTGGAGGAGGCGCGCGCGCAGATGCTGGCCAAGGGCATGAAGCCGGCCGATGTCGACCGCATCGCGCCGCATCGTGTCTTCTCCGGCAATCGCCCGTCGATAACGATCCTCTACCGCAAGCTCGACCCGCGCACCTTCGGCCGGCTGATCGCGCTTTACGAGCACCGCGTCTTCGTCGAGGGCACGCTGTTCAACATCAATTCCTTCGACCAATGGGGCGTCGAACTCGGCAAGGAACTGGCTACCGGCCTGCTGCCTGTCGTGGAAGGCAAGGAAAGTGCCGCCAAGCGGGATGCATCGACCGCTGGCCTGGTGGGATACATCCACCAATTGCGTGGTTCGGAGTAAGCGCTTGGCAGACATCAAGGGAATATTGTTCGACAAGGACGGAACGCTTGTCGACTTCAACGCGACCTGGCTCGGCGTCGCCGACTTCATGGCCATGGACGCGGCAGATGGCGATCGCTGGAAGGCCGACAGGTTGCTGGCGGCCGCCGGCTTCGATTTCGCCAACAGGCGCTTCAAGCCCGACTCCATCTTTGCCTCCGGCACCAATCTCGACGTCGTCGAACTGTGGTTCCCGCGCCTCTCCAACGAGGACCAGATGCTGGCCGTCGCCCGCTTCAACGAGATCACCTCGGTGCAGGGCTCGGCGATGGCGGTGGCGCTGCCCGATATCGTCGACACGCTGGCCCTGCTGCACAAGCGATCCTACCGGCTTGGCGTCGCCACCAACGATTCGACCAGCGGCGCGGAGAAGACCTTGGCCACGCTCGGCGTCGCGCAACTGTTCGACGCCGCCTACGGCTACGACGCGGTGGCGAACCCCAAGCCCGCGCCCGACACCATCCAGGCCTTTTGCGACCTCACCGGCCTGAAGCCAAGCGAGATCGCGATGGTCGGCGACAACAGGCACGATCTCGAAATGGCCCGCGCCGGCGGCTGCGGCCTGGCGGTGGGGGTGCTGTCGGGTACGGGCACCCGTGAATCGCTGGCCGAAATCGCGGATGTGGTGCTGGATTCGGTTGCTGATCTGCCGGATTTTTTGGCTGCGAGGGTCAAGGAGACGGCTTGATTTCGGAGAGGGTGGGAAGGTGGTTTGACGTCAATGGCGGAGATAGGGCCGGATGCAGATGTCTGCTTTCGGGACTCCTGAACTAGGAAGCGGACAAAGCGGTTCCGTCGGTCGGTCCGGCCGACCGCGTCCTCTCGTGTCTATCCCTGAGAAACAACGTCTACGAGGAGGTTATATTCTTCGTGCAGATACTGCCGAATATAAATACCAATTCATCATAAAAGGCGCTTTAGAGCCTCTTTTGCTTTTATATTTCCGGATGTCGCGGCTTGCTTGTAGTACATAATGGCCGTTGATCGATCTATTTTTACGCCAATACCAAACTCAAATATGGTACCAAGCGCGCTTTGGGCGTCTGCGTCGCCATTTTTAGCGCTTTCTTCGAGCAATGTTATTGATTTTTCAGTATTCTTTTCAACGCCCACGCCATTGATATATATCATAGCCAGGTCATATTGCGCCCTGGAATTGTTTTGATCTGACGATTTTTCGAGCCAGTGACGCGCAAGGGCATAATCTTGCCCAACGCCTTTGCCGGTTAAATACGCCACACCGATATTATACTCCCCCTTAGCATCCCCGCTTTGAGCCGCGCTCGAAAACAATTCCGCAGCGCGTCGATAATCTTGCGGCACTCCTTTGCCTGCTGCGTAGAGGGCACCAAGGTTGGCACTGGCCGCGGATAATCCCTGCGCCGCGGCCTTTGCGTACCAAATGGCCGCCTGTGCGGGGTCGGGTGCGACGCCTTTACCGCTGTCATAAAGTCCGCCTAGATTGTTCTCCCCGATAGGGCTGCCTACCGCGGCAGCAGCCCGATACCAGCGCATGGCTGCGGCGAAGTCCTGTGGGACACCCCGGGCATATTCATACAAATAGGCAATTGCCGCCAGCGCCGTGGGATCGTTCTGGGCTGCCGCTTTCTGATACCACATCATTGCTTGCGCATAATCTCGCCCAACGCCTTCGCCGCTTTCATAGGCTGCGCCGAGCTGAAATTGAGCAGGAGCAAGCCCTTGGCCCGCCGCCTGGCGGAGGAGTTCGGCGGCCCGGACCGGGTCCTTTGGTGCTCCTTGGCCGATTTGATACATTGTGGCCAGGCTCAATTCCGATTGAGCAAATCCCTTGGCTGCCGCCTCGGTATACCAGGCAAAGGCGAGCGCGCTGTTTTGAGCCACGCCGATACCGCCCTTATCATAGAGATATCCCAGATTGTGGTCTGCTTGCGCGTCGCCCTTGTCGGCAGCCTGCTCAAAATACCCCTTTGCGCGCTGGGCGTCGGGCTTCACGCCGCAACCCAATACGTATAGAAAGCCGAGATTGTTTAGCGCCGCTGTCTTGCCTAAGGCAGCGTCATTTTCCCATTCCTGTCGCTCTGCATCCCCGAGCGTTCCGCATGTCAATTGCTGAGTGACAACAAGCTCACCTGCGATCGAGCGTGACGAGGAAATCAAAATCGATATTCCGGCGCAGGCCACAGTCAGTATTGTTGCTTTATAACCAGTCCGTTCGATCATTGTGACGATCTACGTGAGATTAAGATTTCTGAAGTCGCGGTAACGGTGCACTGGCCATCCCCATCTAGTAGCTACCGGTCAGGGATTAGCAGGCCGAATGGATCGTGCCCGGAAGTTAACAAAGGGCCCCGTTCAAGGCGATACTTACAACCAATGTGACGCACAAATATCCGTGAACGGACCGGACGACAGCTACCAACATGTTTCAGACGGAGCTACCGCCGTTCCGCTTCAAAAGAAAACACCCCACTCGGCTTGCCCGCAGCCCCCTTCGCCTCACCGAAATCTGGCACCTGATATTCGGCGAGCAACCGCAGTCGCGACAGCGGCAGGTCGCTGCGCCGGGGGTCGCCGACCAGCACTTCGAGGCCTGATGCCAAGCAGCGATCGAGGAACGGGATAACCCGCAGGGCGACTTCGCTGGAGTAGAACACGTCGCCCGCGAGCACGAGGTCGACGGGCGGTGGCGGGCCTGTGGTGATATCCTTTTCTACGACGGTGATCTCGACGCCGTTGGCTGCGGCATTGAGGCGGATCGCGGCAACGCCATTGCGGTCGATCTCGGCGGCGATCACTTCTGCGGCGCCGGCCTTAGCGGCGGCGATGCCGACAATGCCTGAACCCGCCCCGAGGTCCAGCACGCGCCGGCCCGCCACCTTCTTCGGATGGTCGAGGATGTAGCGTGCCAGCACGGTGCCGCCGGCCCACGCATAGGCCCAGTAGGGCGGCTGCGGTTCTGGGGTGTCGTCGACCGCGTCAGCATGGTCTTCAGGGTCGACGAGGCGCCTCAACCCGCTCCCCGGGTGCGCGGTGTAGAGCTGGATTTCGGGAAGCGCCGGCACCGGGACGAGGCGCATGTTGGCCTTGATGAATCCCACAGGGTCTGGACGCATGCGCCGGTCCGGCACATCGTCGTTGCCGAGATACACTATTCGCGCAACGCCCGGCGCAGGATCTTGCCGACCGGCGTCTTGGGCAATTCGGTCCTGAACTCGATGTATTTCGGCCGCTTGTAGCCGGTCAGGTTCTCCCGGCAAAAAGCGGTGATGGCCTCGGCGGTCAGGGCCGGGTCCTTCTTGACGATGAACAGTTTCGGCACTTCGCCCGAATGCTCGTCCGGCACGCCGATCGCCGCCACTTCGAGCACGCCGGGATGCGCCGCCACGACCTCCTCGAGTTCGGTCGGATAGACGTTGAAGCCGGAGACGAGGATCATGTCCTTCTTGCGGTCGACGATCTTGGTGTAGCCGCGATCGTCCATGAAGCCCATGTCGCCCGACTTGAAGAAGCCGTCCTTGGTCATCACCTTGGCGGTCTCGTCAGGCCGGTTCCAGTAGCCGGTCATCACCTGCGGTCCCCTGATGCAGATCTCGCCGACCTCGCCGAGTGGCACGTTGTTGCCGTCGTCGTCCCTGATGACGATCTCGGTCGAGGGCAGCGGCAGGCCGATCGTGCTGGTGAACTCGCCGGAGCTGAACTTGTTGGCCGTCGCCACCGGCGAGGTTTCCGAGAGGCCATAGCCTTCGCTGACAGGGCAGCCGGTCAGCGCCTTCCAGCGCTCGGCGACGCCCTTTTGCACCGCCATGCCGCCGCCCAGCGTCAGGAGCAGCGGCTTGAAGTCGAGCTTGCGAAAATCCTCATTGTTGAGCAGCGCGTTGAACAGCGTGTTGAGGCCCGGGAAGATATGGATCGGATATTTGCCCATTTCCTTGACGAAGCCGGGAATGTCGCGCGGATTGGGGATCAGTATGTTCTGGCCGCCCATCTGCATGCCCATCAGCGCGTTCACCGTCAGCGCGAAGATATGGTAGAGCGGCAGGGCGCAGATCAGGTTGAGATGCGCCGGCTTCGGCTTGACGGTGTAGGCATCCTGCAGCCACAGCGAATTCTGCGCGACATTGGCCAGCACATTGCTGTGCAACAGCGTCGCGCCTTTCGAGATGCCCGTGGTGCCGCCGGTATATTGCAGGAAGGCAACATCGTTGGCTGTCACCGTGGCCGGCTTGAAAGTCATGCCGCGGCCGGCCTTCAGGGCGGCGTTGAACTTGACATGGCCGGGCAATGACCAGGCCGGGACCATTTTCTTGACGCGCCGCACGACCAGATTGACGATCGTGCCTTTGAGGCCACCGAGCATGTCGCCCATCGCCGCGATGACGACATGCTTGACCGAGGTCCTGGCGACCACGGCCTGCAAGGTGTTGGCGAAGTTTTCCAGGATGACGATGGCCTGCGCGCCCGAATCCTTGAGCTGGTGCTCCAGTTCGCGCGGCGTGTAGAGCGGATTGATGTTGACCACGACGTAGCCGGCGCGCGCCACCGCCATCATCGCCACCGGGTACTGCAGCACATTCGGCATCATCAGGGCGACGCGCGCGCCTTTCTGCAATCCGCTGGACTGCAGGTAGGCGCCGAAGTCAGCCGAAAGCTGTTCGAGTTCAGCGTAGGTGATGGACTTGCCCATGCAAGTGAAGGCCGGCTGGCCGGCGAACTGCTTGCAGGCGCCAACGAGGAAGTCGCCGATGGAACTGTAGGGAAGGGCGCCTATCTCGGCCGGCATGTTCTTGGGATAGCTGTTGAGCCATGGCTTTTGCGGCAGGCCGGCGGCGAGTTCGGTGAGTGCCTTCGGCAGCCGCCGATCGGCGGCCGGTGCCTTCGCTGTCGATGCAGCCTTCGGCGCCCCGGCTTTTGCTGGGGAAGTCTTTGCCGCAGACGTCCTTGCCGGCGCGGCCTTCGCCGCCGGCTTGGCGATGGGCTTGGCTTTCGCCGTCGCTTTCGCCGCCGGCGCCTTCTTGGCGGCTTTTGCTTCAGTCCTGGCGGGCGCGGCTTTGGTGGCGGCTTTGCCCTGGCCGTCGGCCGATTTCGTGACTGCCCTTGCCGACGCTTTCACCGGCGCCTTCGATGCTTTTGCCACCCGTTCCTCCCTAGCAATTCTTGTTCGCCGTCTCTTGTCGGCCTGCGCCGCGCTCATCTCCGAATTGACAGAGACGTCCTCCGCTGCCGCCAGCATCCATCTATGTATTGCCTCTATCGGCGGCGGTGCAAGTGTTGCCCTAGCGGCAGGAGGCCGAAAGATTTGCCGCCGAAAATCTTTCCCGCCAGCGACAGCTGGAACCGGCATCTTTGCGCATCGATGGCCTGGGGAAGAGGAGGGGCGGCCCCCTTGCCGGCGGATGCAAGATCAATAAAAAAATGCGGTCGTTAATAATATTGTGAATAGAAAAAACTGCTAATTTTTTCTGCCATTTAGCAAAATCGCGGATTTTTTTCCTGCTTCCCGCGGGGTAAGCAAACGGGGTGTTCCAAACCCGGAAAAACGGTGCTTATATGCGCGCTTCGCGAGCCTGATAGAGGGGCTTGGAAGAACATCAGGGAGTGCTCAATGAAGAAGAAATTGACTTTTGCAGCCGCGTTGCTGGCTGCAAGCGTCCTGGGAGGCGTGGCAAACGCGAAAACTCTGGTCTATTGCGCGGAAGCGTCGCCTGAAGGTTTCGACCCGGCGCCATACACCGCGGGCCAGACATTCGACGCGTCCTCGCGTACCGTCTTCAACCGCCTTGTCGAATTCGATCACGGCAAGACGTCCGTCTCGCCCGGCCTGGCGGATAGCTGGACCATTTCCGACGACGGCAAGGAATATGTTTTCAAGCTTCGCAAGGGCGTCAAGTTCGCGCCCACCGACTACTTCACCCCGACGCGCGATCTGAACGCCGACGACGTGGTGTTCTCCTTCGAGCGCCAGGTCGACAAGAACGGGCCCTGGTTCCAGTACATACCGGGCATCGCCTACCAGTATTACAATGACCAGTTCGGCGACAACATCACCAAGGTCGAGAAGGTCGACGACCTGACCGTGAAGTTCACGCTGAAGGAGCCGGCGATCACCTTCATCCCGACGCTGGGCATGGATTTCGCCTCGATCGTTTCCAAGGAATATGCCGACAAGCTGCAGGCCGACAAGACGCCTGAACTGTTCAACCAGAAGCCGGTCGGCACCGGCCCGTTCATCTTCGTCGACTACCAGACCGACGCCGCCATCCGCTACAAGGCCAACCCGGACTATTGGGGCGGCAAGCAGAAGATCGACGATCTGGTCTTCGCCATCACCACCGATCCGGCGGTGCGCGCGCAGAAGCTCAAGGCCGGCGAATGCAACATCATGTCCTATCCGGCACCGGCCGACATCGCCGGCCTGCAGGCTGATGCGAACCTGACGGTCGCGGAGCAGGAAGGCCTCAACGTCGGCGCGCTGATGTACAACACCCAGCAGAAGCCGTTCGACGACGTGCGCGTGCGCAAGGCGCTCAACATGGCCATTAACAAGAAGGCCATCATCGACGCCGTGTTCCAGGGCGCCGGCCAGGTGGCGATCAATCCGATCCCGCCGACCATGTGGTCCTACAACAAAGAGGTCAAGGACGATCCGTACGATCCGGACGCGGCCAAGAAGCTGCTCGAAGAGGCCGGCGTCAAGGACCTCAAGATGAACGTCTGGGCCATGCCCGTCTCGCGCCCGTACATGCCGAACGCGCGCCGCACCGCCGAGCTGATCCAGGCCGACTTCGCCAAGGTCGGCGTCACCGTCAACATCGTCAGCTATGATTGGGGTGAATATCTCAAGCGCGCTTCAGCGGTCGATCACGACGGCGCCGTCATCGTCGGCTGGACCGGCGACAATGGCGATCCGGACAACTTCCTCGGCGTGCTCCTTAGCTGCGCGTCCGTCGGTTCGAACAACCGCGCGGAATGGTGCAACAAGGACTTCGATGCGCTCATCAACAAGGCCAAGACGGTTTCCGACCAGGCCGAGCGCACCAAGCTCTACGAACAGGCACAGGTCATCTTCAAGGAGCAGGCACCGTGGGCGACGCTCGCCCATTCCAAGGTGTTCATGCCGATGCAGAAGACAGTCTCCGGCTTTGCGATGGATCCGCTCGGGATTCACCGCTTTGACGGCGTCGATATCGCCGAATAAGGTTCGCGAAACGGGGCGGCGCCACAAGGTGCCGCCCCACCTCGCCCGCCATGCTGCGTTATATCCTCGGCAAGCTCGCCCTCATCATCCCGACCTTTATCGGGATAACCATCCTCGCCTTCGGCTTCGTGCGCATCCTGCCCGGTGATCCGGTGCTGGTGCTTGCGGGCGAACGTGGCCTGTCGCCCGAACGCCACACGGCACTGATGCATCAGTTCGGTTTCGACCTGCCGATCTGGCAACAGTATCTTACCTATCTGACCAACATCCTCGGTGGCGATTTCGGCACTTCGTTTTCCACCAAGACGCCGGTGCTCAAGGATTTCCTGGTGCGGTTCCCGGCAACGGTCGAACTCGCCATCTTCGCCATGATCTTCGCCGTCATCTTCGGTGTCGCCTTCGGCATCTTCGCCGCCATCCGCCGTGGCTCCTGGTTCGACCAGCTGACCATGGGCACCGCGCTCGCCGGCTATTCCATGCCCATCTTCTGGTGGGGGCTGCTGCTGATCATCGTCTTCTCCGGCACGCTGCACTGGACGCCGGTTTCCGGCCGCATCGACCTTCTCTATTTCTTCAAGCCGGTGACCGGCTTCATGACCATCGATTCCCTCATCTCGGGCCAGAAGGGCGCCTTCCGCTCGGCGGTGTCGCACCTCATTCTGCCCACCATCGTGCTCGGCACCATTCCGCTGGCGGTCATCGCCAGGCAGACGCGCTCGGCCATGCTCGAAGTGCTGGGCGAGGATTATGTGCGCACCGCACGCGCCAAGGGCCTGGCTCCACGCCGCGTCATCGGCCTGCATGCCTTCCGCAACGCGCTGATCCCGGTCGTCACCACCATCGGCCTTCAGGTCGGCACGTTGCTCACCGGCGCCATCCTGACCGAGAGCATCTTCTCGTGGCCCGGCATCGGCAAATGGATGATCGACGCCATTTCCAAGCGCGACTATTTCACTGTGCAGGGCGGGTTGCTTTTGATCGCGCTGATCGTCATGTCGGTGAACCTGATCGTCGACGTGCTCTACGCCGTCATCAACCCGCGCATCCGGGCGAATTGACATGACCAATGAAGGCCCAGCCACCATCGAAGCCGCCACCGTCGTCAAGCCGCAGGACGCGCGGCTGCAGATGTTCGCCGAGTTCTGGCATTATTTCTCGATCAACAAGGGCGCGGTGATCGGGCTCTTCGTCTTCGCCCTGCTGATCCTGGTCGCCATCTTCGCGCCGCTGCTCGCCCCGCATTCGCCCGACGATCAGTTCCGTGACTTCTTCCTGACGCCGCCGGCCTGGCAGGAAGGCGGTAACGCGCAATTCCTGCTCGGCACCGACGCCGTAGGCCGCGATATGCTGTCGCGCCTGATTTACGGCTCGCGCTTCTCGCTCGCCATCGGCTTCGTCGTCGTCACCACGGCGCTGATCTCGGGCGTCATCCTCGGCCTGCTCGCCGGCTACTGCCGCGGCTGGGTCGACACGCTGATCATGCGCATCATGGACATCATCCTGGCCTTCCCGTCGCTGCTCTTGGCGCTGGTGCTGGTCGCGGTGCTCGGCCCCGGCCTCGTCAACGCCATGATCGCCATCGCCTTCGTGCTGCAGCCGCATTTTGCCCGGCTCACCCGCGCCGCCGTGATGGCGGAGAAGACCCGTGAATATGTCGTCTCGGCCAAGGTCGCCGGCGCCAGTCATCTCAGGCTGATGCTGGTCACCATCCTGCCCAACTGCATCGCCCCGCTGATCGTGCAGGCGACTTTGTCCTTCTCCAACGCCATCCTCGAGGCCGCCGCCCTTGGCTTCCTCGGCATGGGCGCGCAGCCGCCGACGCCCGAATGGGGGACCATGCTTGCCGAAGCGCGCGAGTTCATCCTGCGCGCCTGGTGGGTGGTGACCTTCCCAGGCCTCGCCATCCTGATCACCGTCTTTGCCATCAACCTGATCGGCGACGGCCTGCGCGACGCCCTCGACCCCAAACTGAAGAGGTCGTGAGCATGCCGCTGCTCGAGATCAAGAACCTTACCGTTTCCTTCGACACCGCCGCCGGCCCGTTCATGGCCGTGCAAGGCATCGACCTTTCGATCGAGCCGCGCGAGGTGCTGGCGATCGTCGGCGAATCCGGTTCCGGCAAGTCGGTGTCGATGCTGGCGGTGATGGGGCTGTTGCCCAACACCGCCACCGTCAAGGCCGACCGCATGGCCTTCGACGGCGTCGACCTGTTGAAGCTCAGCCCGTCCGAGCGCCGCAAGATCGTCGGCAAGGATATCTCCATGATCTTCCAGGAGCCGATCGCCAGCCTCAACCCGTGCTTCACCGTCGGCTTTCAGATCGAGGAGGTGCTGCGCTTCCACATGGGCATGGACCGTGCCCAGCGCCGCGCGCGCGCCATCGAACTGATGAAGCTGGTCGGCATCGCCGATCCCGAGGATCGGCTGAGCTCGTTTCCGCATCAGATGTCGGGCGGCCAGTGCCAGCGCGTCATGATCGCCATCGCCATTGCCTGCAATCCGAAGCTCTTGATCGCCGACGAGCCGACGACGGCGCTCGACGTCACCATCCAGAAGCAGATCCTCGATCTGCTCGTCTCGCTGCAGGCCAAATACGGCATGGGCCTGATCATGATCACCCACAATATGGGCGTCGTGGCCGAGACCGCCGACCGCGTCATCGTCCAGTACAAGGGCCGCAAGATGGAAGAGGCCGACGTGCTGTCGCTGTTTGAGCAGCCCAAGAGCAATTACACGCGCGCGCTGCTCTCGGCCTTGCCGGAAAACGCCGTCGGCGACCGGCTGCCGACCGTTTCCGACATGCTGTTCGAGCCGGCGCCCTCTGTGGCGGGAGCCTCGGCATGAGCACCACGGTCCTCGAAGGCAAGAACATCGTTCGCGACTACCACATCGGCGGCGGACTGTTCACCGGGCCGCGCACGGTGCATGCGGTCAAGGGCGTCTCCTTCACCGTGGACAAGGGCAAGACGCTGGCCATCGTCGGCGAAAGCGGTTGCGGTAAGTCCACGCTCGCCCGCATCATCACCTTGATCGATCCCGCGACGTCGGGCGAGCTCTTCATCGACGGCAACAAGGTCGATATCGCCAAAGGCGGATTGACCAGGGAGATGCGCCGCAAGGTGCAGATCGTCTTCCAGAACCCCTACGGCTCGCTCAATCCGCGCCAGAAGATCGGCGACGTGCTGGGCGAGCCGCTGCTCATCAACACCGACAAGCCGGCGGCCGAGCGGCGCGACCTCGCCATGAAGATGCTGAAGAAGGTCGGCCTTGGCCATGAGCACTACAATCGCTATCCGCACATGTTCTCGGGCGGCCAGCGCCAACGCATCGCCATTGCCCGCGCGCTGATGCTGAACCCGAGCCTGCTGGTGCTCGACGAGCCGGTGTCCGCACTCGACCTGTCGGTGCAGGCGCAGGTGCTCAACCTGCTCGCCGACCTGCAGGACGAGTTCCAGCTGACCTATGTCTTCATCAGCCACGATCTGTCGGTCGTGCGCTACATTGCCGACGATGTGATGGTGATGTATTTCGGCGAGGCCGTCGAATACGGCTCCCGCGACGAGGTCTTTTCGGACCCCAAGCACAGCTACACCAGGACGCTGTTCGCCGCCACACCTCGCGCCGACGTGGCCTCGATCAAGGCAAGGCTGGCGAAGAAAAAGGCGGCCTGACCCGAAGGTCAGGCACGGCCCATCCGGTTACGACAGCTTGGCGATGATAGCGCGCAGCGCCTCGCCGAATTTGTGGATCTCCTCGACCGTGTTGTAATGCACCAGCGAGGCGCGGATGGCGCCGCTGTCCATGCTCAGGTTGAGGCGTTTCATCAGGCGGGGCGCGTACATATGGCCGTCGCGGATGCCGATCTGCAGCTCGGCCATTTCCTCGACGATCCGCTGCGGCGACAGCTTGCCGATGTTGAAGCAGAAGGTCGGTACGCGCTCATGGATACGAGCCTCGTCGGCGACGCCGTAGATGGTCGCGCCGCAGCCCTTCAGCACGCCCATCATCTCGCGCGCCAGCAGCAACTCATATTCGCGGATGGCGCCCATGCCGGCGACGATGTTCTCGCGCCGTGAACGGTTGTTGGACGGTGCCAGATTGCGGCCGATCAGTTCCAGATACTGCACGGCGGCATCCATGCCCGATACGTTCTCGTAGATGAAAGTGCCGGCCTCGACCTTGTAGGGCGGCTCGTCCGGAATGAAATCCTCCCGGAAGGTCGGCAGCCGCTTCAGCGTCTCGAAGCGGCCCCAGAGGAAGCCCATATGCGGCGAGAAGTTCTTGTAGCCGGAGCAGACGAGATAGTCGCAATCCCAAGCCTGCACGTCGATCAGCCCGTGCGGTCCGTAATGCACGCAGTCGAGAAAGACTTCGGCGCCTGCTGCATGCGCGATGTCAGCGACGGACGCGACATCGACGATCGAGCCGATCGAATGCGCCGTCACCGTGCAGGCGACCAGCCGGGTGCGGTCCGAAACCAGCGGCCTGAGATCGTCGACATGCAGATTGCCATCCTCGCGCATGCGCCACCACTTGAACTTGGCGCCGGCCGATTCCAGCGCCAGCCAGGTGGCGATGTTGGCGTCATGGTCCATGTCGGTGACGACGATCTCATCGCGTTCAGAGAGCATCTGGCCGATTCCGAGGCTGACCAGGCGGATGAAGGAGGTGGCGTTCATGCCGAAGCAGATTTCGGACGGGTTGTATGCGTTGATCAGCAAGGCGACGCTGGTCCGGGCGTCGGCGACCGACTGGTCGACGGTGACGCTGCGGCCATAGCGGCCGCCGCGCTGCACATTGTGCGAAACCAGATGGTTGGTCACCGCGTCGAGCACGCTCTGCGGGATCTGCGCCCCGGCGGCGTTGTCCATGAAGATGAAATCGCCGGCCCGCTGCAGAGCGGGAAACATGGCGCGAATGGTGTCGACGGGGAACGCTGAGGCGTTCGCTGTGTCGGTTTGATGCTTGTTCATGGGGCAGGCTCCTACAAAGGACTTGGCGGTTCGGATTGGTTTGCGAGGTCAGCGTGTCTTCTCGGTCTTGAAGCGGGCTTCAAGCAGGCTGACGAGGCGGACCATCGGCCAAAGGAAAATGAGATAGACCAGTGCGGCGCCGATCAGCGGCGAGGGATTGGCGTAGAGCGACTGGGCGTTGGTCGCTTCCTTCAAGAGTTCCGGCAGCGCCACGGTGGAGGCCAGCGACGTGTCCTTGAACATCGAGACGCAGTTGCTGGTCATCGGCGGGATGACCACGCGCACCGCCTGCGGCAGCACCACCTTGCGCAAGGTCAAAAGGAACGGCAGGCCGAGCGCCTGCGAGGCCTCGAACTGGCCGCGCGGAATGCTCTCTATGCCGGAGCGGAACACTTCGGCGGAATAGGCCGACATGATGATGGCGAATGCCGTCACGGCGGACGCCCAGGACGACAGGCGTATGCCGAGAAAAGGCAGCGCGTAATAGATCAGGATCAGCACCACCAGCACCGGCAGCGCGCGAAAAATGTCGGTGTAGCCGACCGCCAGCCAGCGCAGCGGCTTCGGCGCATAGAGCCGCAACAGGCTGATCACCAGGCCGATGGGAATGCCGATGCCGATGCTGAGCAGGCCGAGCAGCAGCGTGTTCAGGAAGCCGCGCAGCAGCGCCGGCAGGCTCGACGCGATGACGTCGGCGTTAAAGAAAGTGTCGATCAGCGACATCAGGGCATTCCCGAACGGTGTTGCGTCATCTGACGCCAGAGCCCGACCCGGAATACCAAGATCGGCTTTGCCGAACGGATGCCGGTCCCGGGAAGGTTATGCGTGAAAAACGGGACGTGCCGACCCCTTGGGGCCCGCACGCCTTCCGTCCGTTGGCCGCCGCTCAGGCCTTGGGCAGCGGCATTTCCTTGACGGTCGAGGAATCTGCTGGGGCGTCACTGCCGAACCACTTTTTATGGATCGCCGCCAACGTGCCGTCCTTCTTCATCGCCGTCAGCGCGTCGTTGAGTTTGCCGAGCAGCGGATGATCCTTGGTCAGCATCAGGCCGTACTGCTCGCCGGTCTTGATGCGCTGCTTGACCTTCAGGTCCTTCATCTTCGTAAAGGAATATTCCATGCCGGGAATGTCGCTGACAGCGGCATCGATACGGCCGGCGCTAAGGTCGAGCAAAAGGTTCTGCTGCGTGTCATAGCCCTTCACGTCGCTGAAGCCGTCGGCTTCCTGATGCGCCTTGACCCAGGTCTCGCCGGTCGAGCCCGAGAGCACGCCGACGATCTTGCCCTTGAGGTCGGCTTCGGCATTGATCGCGCTGTCGGACTTGGTGGCGATGCCCATGTCGGAATCATAATAGGGCTGGGTGAAGGATTGCGACTTCAACCGCTCCGGCGTGATGGTGATCGAGGAGATGGCGACGTCGATGCGCTTCGAGGTGGTCGCGGCGAACAGCGCCTGGAAGCCGAGATCGGCGATGTCGGTGGTCATGCCGATGCGCTTTGCCGCTTCGTTGACGATGTCGATCTCAAAACCCTCGAACGTGCCGCTCTCGTTCTTGTATTCGAAGGGTGGGTTGGTCGGGTAGGCGCCGACATTGAGCACATCGGCGGCAAAGGCGGTTGCCGGTCCGGCGGCGATGCCGATCGCCGCGGCGAAAAGGATGAGATTGCGACGGTTGAGCTTCATTGGTGGTCCCTCTGGGGTGTTCCCTCTGGTTGTTGATCGGGCGGGCTGCCCCGCACGGTTTGTTGCCGTCCCGCCTCCCAGCGGGGCGTCAATTCATGGTGGCGACCATGCGCACGGGCGCGGCCGCGATCTGGTCCTGGTCGCATGCGCATTCACGCTGAAATTGGCGATGGTATCGATATGCAGGTCGCGGATCTGGGCGCGTACGCCATCGAAAGCATAGCGCGCTGGACGATGACTGGGGCAGCACAAACGACAAAGGACTGAAACCCCTCCCACCCGGAGCACCGCGACGAACTGCCGGGAAACCCTCCAGCCCGACAGTCGGCATCGACTTTGAATGCTATCCAAAGCGCCGCGCTTTTCAAGGTAAAAGTTTTAAGCTTAAAAAAGTTTCTCGGCTGCCCGCTCGACCGGGCGCTAGCGGGGGCCTTCCTGCTCCAGTTCGGCGTGGGCGGCGCCATAATTGGCCGCGGCGCCCGCGCCGAGAAACATCGTGTCGCTGGCCAGGACGAAAAAGCTGGCGCCGAAGGCTGCCCACTGGCCGACGGTCTGCGGGCTGGCGCAGAATATGCCGGAGGTCTTGCCGTGCGCGATCGTCACGCCAATGATCCTGCTGATCGCATCCGTGAGCTTGTCTGCGCCCTTCGGTCCGATCGCATTGATCGATACGGAGAGATCGCCGGGCCCGACGAAGATCACGTCGACGCCGTCGACATCGGCGATCGCCTCGATGTTGGCCAACCCCTCGGCGGTCTCGACCTGGACAGCGACGACGATCCTGTCATTGGCGCCGGCCAGATATTGCGGAATGCGATAGCCATAGCCGGCCGCGCGGCCGGGTCCGACGCCGCGCTCGCCCAGCGGCGGATAGCGCGAAGCCGTCACCGCCATCTCAGCTTGGGCCGCGGTCGAGACGCGTGGCACCAGCACGCCCTGCGCGCCGCTGTCCAGCGCCGCGTGGATGGCTTCGGGCGCATGGCCGGGAACGCGCACCATCGCCGGCACGCGGTGGACATCGGCCGCCCGCACCATGGCCTCGATCATGTCGCGCGAGATCTGGGCATGCTCCCAGTCGATGCAGAGGAAGTCGAGACCGGACAGCGCCATCACCTCGACCGCGACGGGATGCGGGATGGCGGCGAAGGAGCCGACGAGCTTGGCCTTGCCGATACACTTCTGGCGAAACTCGCTCATGCCAATCCCTTTCTCATCCCGCCAAATTCATATCGGCAAACCAGTGCGAGGCGAAGCTGTTTCATGCTTGAAATATTTTCGCGGAGCCGTAGCGTGCGATCTTCGCCGGGAGGTCGCGACATGAACAAAGCACATCCGTTGCAAGGCACCAACAAACTCAAGCTTGGCGTCTTCTCGACCAACGCCGATGGCGGCCTTGCCATATCGGATGTGCCTGAACGCTGGACGGCAAGCTGGCAGGACAATCTGACGGCCGCCCAGATCGCCGACCGGGCCGGGCTGGAGTTCATGTTGCCGATCGCACGCTGGCGTGGCTTTGGCGGCCGCAACAAGGTCAGGGAAATGTCTTTCGAGACCTTCACCTGGGCGGCGGCGCTCAGCGTGGCCACCGACCGCATCGGTCTGTTCATGACCGTGCACGTGCCGCTTGTGCATCCGCTCTATGCCGCCAAGGCGCTGGCGACCGTCGACCACATCAGCCAGGGCCGTGCCGGGTTGAACATCGTCTGCGGCTGGAACCCGAAGGAATTCGGCATGTTCGGCACGCCGCTGGTCGAGAAGGGTTACGACCAAGCAGCCGAATGGATCGAGATCCTCGAGAAGCTCTACGCGTCGGCGGAGCCGCTTGACTATGACGGCACCTATTATCACCTCAAGGAGGCGGTCAGCCGGCCGGCCAGCCTGCAGCTTCCGCGCCCGGTGACCATGAACGCCGCTTTCGGCGGCCCGGGCCGCGATTTCGCCGCCGCCAGATGCGATTATCTGTTCACGACTTTTTCCGAGATGAGCGATGCCGGCAAGCATGTCGCCGACATCAGCGAGCGGGCCGACAAGGTTGGCCGGGAGGTCGGCGTCTACACCGTGGCGCATGTCGTCTGCCGCCCGACCATGGAAGAGGCGCAGGCATATTATAAAAGATATGCCGTCGATCTTGCCGATCACGAGGCGGTCGATGCGCATATGGCGGGAAAAAAGGAATTCTCGCAGTCGCACGACCCGCATGCCTATGACGCCTACCGCCAGCGTTTCGCCGGCGGCGCCGGCACCTATCCGCTGATTGGGACGCCGCAAACGATTGCCGCCGACATGGCCGCCATATCAAAGCACGGCTATCAGGGCATCGCCCTGTCCTTCGTCAACTACACGCAGGAGCTACCCTATTTCTGCGATCACGTGCTGCCGCTGCTGAGGCAGGCCGGGCTTCGCGAATAAGATATTCCGGGGAAAGCGAATTCTTTATTCCGGAATAACGGCAGTCGCCTGGATCTCCACCTTGGCGCGATCCTCGACCAGCGCCATCACCTGCATGGCGGCCATTGCTGGAAAATGCCTGCCGATCACGTCGCGATAAGCTTCGCCGATCCCCTTGAGGTTGCCGAGATATTCGGTCTTGTCGGTAAAATACCAGGTCATCGAGGTGATGTGCCGTGGTTCCGCGCCGGCCTCGGCCAGCACCGCGACGATGTTCTGGAGCGTCTGGCGCACCTGGCCGGCGAAGTCGTCAGTCTCGAACTGGCATTGCCCGTTCCAGCCGACCTGTCCGCCGACGAAGACGAGCCTGCCGCGCGCCGCCACGCCATTGGCGTAGCCGACCGGTTTTGCCCAGCCTTCCGGCTGCAGGATCTCGTGCATGTCGTCTCTCCGCCTGTCCAATATCGGGTCCGCAATATCCGTGTCGAAAAATTCCGTGGTCGCGACCTGTTCAGGCCGCGCCCATCACTTGCCGCGCGATCACCACCTTCTGCACGTCCGAAGCGCCCTCATAAATGCGCAGCGCGCGGATCTCGCGATACAGGCTCTCGATGATGTGGCCCTTGCGGACGCCGTCGCCGCCATGCAGTTGCACCGCGTTGTCGATCACCTCCTGCGCCTTGTCGGTGGCGAACAGCTTGGCCATCGCCGCCTCGCGCGTCACCCGCGCGGCGCCCATGTCCTTGGTCCAGGCGGCGCGGTAGACCAGCAGCGCCGCCGCATCGACGTCGAGCGCCATGTCGGCGATGTGGCCCTGCACCATCTGCAATTCGGCCATCGGCGCGCCGAACAGTTTGCGCTCGGCGACTCTGTTGATGCTTTCATCGAGCGCCCGGCGGGCAAAGCCGAGAGCCGCTGCGCCGACGGTCGAGCGGAACACGTCGAGCACCGACATGGCGATGCGGAACCCATCGCCCGGCCTGCCGATCAGTGCCGAGGCCGGCAGCCGGACCTGGTCGAAGGATAGCCTGGCCAGCGGGTGCGGCGCGATCACTTCCAGTCGCTCGGCAATGCCGAGGCCCTTGGCATCGCCCGGCACGATGAAGGCCGAGAGGCCCTTGGCGCCCGGCGCTTCGCCGGTGCGGGCAAAGACGACATAGAAATCGGCGATGCCACCATTCGAAATCCAGGTTTTTTCGCCGGACAAAACATAGCTGTCGCCATCGCGGGTCGCCGTCATCTCGGTATTGGCAACGTCAGACCCGGAGCGCGGCTCCGACAGGGCAAAGGCGGAGATCGCCTTGCCGGCGCGGGTCTTTGCCAGCCATTGCTGCTGGTCCGGCGTGCCGAACAGGCTGAGCGCGCCGGTGCCGAGCCCCTGCATGGCAAAAGCGAAGTCGGCGAGCCCATCATGGCGCGCCAGCGTCTCGCGGGTGATGCAGAGCGTGCGCACATCGAGTGGTCGCGGATTGCCGGTGTCGAGCGCCGTCGGCTTCAGCCAGCCGTCCCGGCCAAGCATGGCCACCAGCTCGCGGCACGCGGCATCGACGTCGTGATGATCGACGGGCAGGTTTTTCGCGCACCAGGTGTCGAGGTGTTCTGCGAGCTCGCGATGGCGGTCTTCGAAGAACGGCCAGTTGAGGAAAGAGCGGTCAGGCATGGATACCTCCGCAATTCTGCGAGGTCTGCACTCTACGGCGCCCCCCTCTGTCCTGCCGGACATCTCCCCCTCTAGGGGGGAGATTGGCAGCTTGCGCGCCGGACCCCGTCCTGCGGTGCTGGCGATTGGCGAAAGCGGCGATGACAGCCGATCTCCCCCCTAGAGGGGGAGATGTCCGGCAGGACAGAGGGGGGCGCTGTCCCGCCAGCGTCTCCAAAGAAGCGCTCATCTCAATTCCCCTCGAACACCGGCTTTTCCTTGGCCACGAATGCCCGATACGCCCGTTCGAAATCCCGCGTCTGCATGCAGATCGCCTGCGCCTGCGCTTCCGCCTCGATAGCCTGGTCGAGGCCCATCGACCATTCCTGGTTGATCTGCGTCTTGGTGATGCCGTGTGCGAAGGTCGGGCCGGAGACGATGCGGGCCGCCATGTCGAGCGCGTCGGCCTCGAGCGCCGCGGCGTCGACCAGCCTGTTGTAGAAGCCCCAGCGCTCGCCTTCCGTCGCCGTCATGGTTCGGCCGGTGTAGAGCAGTTCGGCGGCGCGGCCCTGGCCGATGATGCGCGGCAGGATCGCGCAGGCGCCCATGTCGCAGCCGGCAAGACCGACGCGGGTGAACAGGAAGGCGGTCTTGGCCTCCGGCGTGGCGATGCGGATGTCGGAACTCATGGCGATGATGGCGCCAGCGCCGACCGCCACCCCATCGACCGCGGCGATGATCGGCTTGCCGCAATTCAGCATCGCCTTGACGAAATCGCCGGTCATGCGGGTGAAGGCCAGGAGCTGCTTCATGTCCATCTTGACCAGCGGGCCGATGATGTCGTGGACGTCGCCGCCCGAGCAGAAATTGCCGCCATTGGACAGGAACACCACGGCGTCGACGTCGTCGGCATAGACGAGGTCGCGGAATGTGTCGCGCAGCTCGGCATAGCTGTCGAAGGTCAGCGGGTTCTTGCGCTCCGGCCGGTCAAGCCGGACCTTGGCAATCCTACCCTCGACCTCCCACAGGAAATGCTTCGGCTTGAGGCCGGCCATTGCAGTCATTCGCGTCCCTCCCAATTGCTGCGGAACGAGGTCAGCATGCCGGTCAGCCGGCGGGCATCCTCCTCGCTGACCTTGCCCAGCAATTCACCGATCCAGCCCTCATGCGCGGCGGCGATGGTGGCAAAGGACTTCGTGCCCTCCTCGGTCAACCTAACCATCGAGGTGCGGCGGTCGCCGTTGCGGCGTGCGCGCGCCACCAGTCCTTCCGAAACCAGCCGGTCGACGATGCCGGTGACATTGCCGTTGGAGACCAGCAGGAAGCGCGACAGGTCGCTCATCAGCATGCCCTCCGGCGCCCGGTAAAGTGCCGCCATCACGTCGAAGCGCGGCAGCGTCGTGTCGAATTCCTTCTTCAGGCGCTCGCGCAGTTCGGCCTCGATCGTGCGTGAGGCGCGCAGCAGCCTGATCCACAGGCGCAGCCGGTCCTTGCCGGGCCCCGATGGCATGGGCAGGGGGCCGGCTACCATGTTTCACCTCCCGAGATCGAAATCGCCTGTCCGGTGATCGATTGCGCCGCGTCGCCGCACAGCCAAAGCACGGCTTCGGCAATTTCCAGCGGCTGGATGAAACGGCCCTGCGGGTTGGTCGAGGCAAGGCTCGCTCTTGCCTGTTCTGCGGAGCGTCCGGTCTTTTCGACGATGCGCTGGATGGATTCCTCCAACATGTCGGTCTCGACGAAGCCCGGACACACCGCATTGACGGTGACCCCGGATTTCGCCGTCTCGGCGGCCAGCGCCCGCATCAACCCGATGACGCCATGCTTGGCCGCCACGTAGGGCGCGACATAGGCGTAGCCTTTCAGACCGGCGGTCGAGGCGATGAAGACGATCCGCCCCGATTTCCGCGCGGCCATGCCGGCCAGCGCCGGCTTCACCGTCAGGAAGGCTCCGGTCAAATTGACGTCGAGCGTCCGCTGCCAGTCGGCAAGCGTAGTCTTGTGCGCAGGCGTGCTGCCGGCCATGCCGGCATTGGCGACGACGATGTCGAACGGTCCGCGCGCGGCCTCCGCCTGGATGTAGAGCCCGGCCATCGCCGCCTCATTGGTGACGTCGGCGGCAATGCCATGGATGCGAGCGTTCTCGCCCGCCACCTTGGCGAGTTCAGCTTCGCGACGCCCACATATGGTCACATCGACACCAGCCTCGGCCAGTGTCAGCGCGATGGCCCGGCCGACGCCGGATCCACCGCCGGTGACCAGCGCGTGCTTGCCGGGGATCGTCGCTGCCACCGTCATACTTTCAGCCCCGCCGCCGCATCGCGCTCGGCTAGCCGGTAGATTTGGTCGCGTCCGGGCAAATAGGGATCCGGCCATTTGACGCCTCGGTCGCCGAGTGTCACCGCCGCATGCAGCGTCCAGTAGGGATCGGCGAGATGCGGCCGCGCCAGCGCGACCAGATCGGCGCGGCCGGCCATCAGGATCGAATTGACATGGTCGGGCTCGTAGATGTTGCCGACAGCCATCGTCGCCATGCCGACCTCGTTGCGGATGCGGTCGGAAAACGGCGTCTGGAACATGCGGCCGTAGACCGGCTTGGCGGCAACCGACGTTTGGCCGGCCGAGACGTCGCAGATATCGACGCCGGCCTCATGCAGCAGCTTTGCGATCTCGACGGCATCGGCGGGCGTGACGCCTTCGATGCCGACCCAGTCATTGGCCGAAATGCGCACCGAGATCGGTTTTCCCGCCGGCCAGGCGGCGCGCACCGCATGGAAGATTTCGAGGGGATAGCGCATGCGATTTTCCAGCGAACCGCCATAGGCGTCCGTGCGCCGGTTGGTTACCGGCGTGATGAAGGACGACAGGAGATAGCCGTGCGCGGCATGGATCTCCAGCATGTCGAAGCCGCAGCGATGAGCCATTTCGGCGGAGGCCACGAACTGGTCGCGCACCAAATCCATGTCGGCGCGGTCCATCGCCTTCGGCACCTGATTCTGCGGCGACCACGCGACGGCCGATGCCGCCATGACAGGCCAGTTGCCCGAGGCGAGCGGCACGTCGGTGCCTTCCCAGCCGACACGGGTCGAACCCTTGGCGCCGGAATGGCCGATCTGGGCGCAGATCCTGGCCTCGGTTTCGGTATGGACGAAATCGACCAGCCGCTTCCACGCCACCTCATGCTCGGGCGCGTAGAAGCCGGGGCAGCCCGGCGTGATCCGCCCTTCCGGGCTGACGCAGGTCATCTCGATATAGACGAGGCCCGCGCCGCCCTTGGCGCGCTCGGCATAGTGGGTGAAATGCCAGTCGGTCGGGCACCCGTCGACGGCCTTGTACTGCGCCATCGGCGAGACGACGACGCGGTTGTTGAGCCTGAGGTCGCGCAGCTTGAAGGGCGCGAACATCGGCGCCCGGCGCAGCCTGTTGCCGCCGGCACCGGCCTGGCGCTGAAACCACTCTTCCGCGCTTTCAAGCCATTCGGCATCGCGCAGCCGCAAATTCTCGTGGCTGATGCGTTGCGAACGGGTCAAGAGCGAATAGTTGAACTGCACCGGATCCAGGCCGAGATAGCGCTCGACCTCCTCGAACCATTCCAGCGAATTGCGTGCCGCCGATTGCAGCTTCAGCACCTCGGTGCGGCGCGCATCCTCATATTTGCGGAACGCGGCCTCGAGGTCCGGTTCGGTTTCGACATATTCGGCCAGCGCCACCGCGCTTTCCAAGGCGAGCTTGGTGCCGGAACCGATCGAGAAATGCGCCGAGGCCGCCGCGTCGCCCATCAGCGCCAGATTCTTGTAGGACCAGCGCTCGCACAGCACGCGCGGGAAATTGATCCAGGCCGAGCCCCTGATGTGGTTGGCATTGGTCATCAGCGCATGGCCGCCAAGATGTTTGGCGAAGATGCGCTCGCACACCGCGATGGACTCCTGCTGCGACATCGCGCCGAAGCCGAAGGCGGTCCAGGTCTGTTCGCTGCATTCGACGATGAAGGTCGCGGTCTCGCTGTCGAACTGGTAGGCGTGCGCCCACACCCAGCCATGCTCGGTCTTCTCGAATATGAAGGTGAAGGCATCGTCGAATTTCTGGTTGGTGCCGAGCCAGACGAACTTGCATTTGCGCGTGTCGATGTCGGGCTTGAAGATGTCGACGAAGCTGTTGCGCGCCCTGGAGTTCAGCCCATCGGCGGCGACGACGAGGTCATGCGTCTCCATATAGGGTTTTGGGTCGGCGATGTCGGTTTCGAACATCAGTTTGACGCCAAGTTCGCGCGCGCGCCGCTGCAAGAGGACCAGCAGCCGCTTGCGGCCAATGCCGCAGAAACCGTGGCCCGATGAGACCGTCCGCACGCCGTCATGGATGACGGCGATGTCGTCCCAATAGGCGAAATGCTTCTTGATCCAGACGGCGCTGACCGGATCATTCTCAGCGAGATTATCGAGCGTCTCGGCCGACAGCACCACGCCCCAGCCGAACGTGTCGTCGGCGCGATTGCGCTCGAACACCGTCACGTCGTGCGCGGCGTCCCTCAGTTTCATCGAAATGGCAAAGTAGAGGCCGGCTGGTCCGCCGCCGAGAACCGCAACCCTCATCCGTGCGATCTCCTCTTCGCTTGCTATGCCTCAGTATCGCGCCGGAGGTATGATATTTCAAGCTTAAAGTTTTATGTCGAAATGATTAGGCGGGGATTGCGTGGCGCGCTTGCGTGACATCCCTGCAAGCGCGCCACGGGAGATCATTTCTCCGGGTTCTTCGGGCTCCACAGCACCGTTTCGGCACCCTTCTCATAGGCCATGCCAGAGGGATAGCTGATCGCTTCCAGCTGCAATCCCCACGGCGCCTGGAAATAAAGGATGGTCTGGCCGGCGGCGGGCCCTTCCTTGACCGGCAGCGGCCCCAATCTCGTCTTGACGCCCTTGCCATCGAGATAGGCTTTGGCGGCGGCGACGTCATCGACGTAAAGGGCGATATGGAAGCCGCCAATGTCGCTGTTCTTCGGTGTCAGATCCTTCTGGTCGGGCGCGGTGTATTTGAACAGCTCGATGTTCGATCCATAGCCGCAGCGCACCATGGTGACCTGCTCTATGACAGCCTTCGGATCGACGCCGAGCAGGTCCTGCATGAAAGTGCCCTTGTCGTCGGCGAACGGGCCGAACGACATCGCCTTCTTGCAGCCGACCACTTCGGTGAAGAAATCGACCGCCTGCTTCATGTCGGGGACCGTGATGCCGGTATGGTCGTGGCCGCGCATGCCAGGGATCGAATCCGCCGAGGCCGCTCCCATCGAGCCCAACAGGATCGCGGCAATCATCGTGCCGCGGGTTGCGTAGTTCATGTTACCCTCCGTTCGCGGGCTGATTTCGCCCCCATGCACGTCCGAGGCCCGCTCTTCGGCGTGCGGGATGAACAGTCTTAGGCCGGCGCCTTCTCGGGCGGCCGCAGCCAGTCCGCGTCGATCTCGGGAAGCGGAATGGCGGCAAGCAGGTCTCGCGTGTAAGTCTCCCTGGGATTGTCGAACAGCGCATCGGTGTCGCTCGCTTCGACGATGCTGCCCTCGCGCATGACGATCACCTGTTGGCAAAGCCGCCGGATGACCGACAGATCGTGGCTGATGAAGGCGATCGTCAGGCCCATCTCCGCCGCGAGCTTCTCCAGCAAGGTGAGGATCTGCGCCTGCGTCGAGACGTCGAGCCCGGAGACGATCTCGTCGGCCAGCACGAATTTCGGCGACAGCGCCAGGGCGCGTGCAATGCCGACGCGCTGGCGCTGGCCGCCCGACAGTTGGTGGCGGTAGCGGCTGGCGAAGCTCTGCGGCAGGCCGACGCGTTGCAGTGCCTCGGCGACGCGCGCTTTCAGATTGTCGCCAAGTCCATTCTGCTTCAGCGGCGCGGCGATGATGCTGGCGATGGTGCGGCGCGGGTTGAGCGACGACATCGGATCCTGAAAAATCATCTGCAGGTCGCGGCGCAGAGGCCGCAACCCGGCCTCCGGCAGGTGGGTGATGTCACGGCCTTCGAAACGAATCTCGCCGGCGCTCGGCTCCAGCAGCCGCACCAGCGCACGGCCAAGCGTCGATTTGCCCGACCCGGATTCGCCAACGATTCCGGTCACCGAGCCCTTGGGCAGGTCGAAGTCCAGGCCTTTCAGGATTTCGGCCAGCGGCGCGCGCCCGATCAGCGGCTTGCGCGTCATGTCGGGCAGCGCGACCTTCAGCCCGCGCACGGAAAACAGCGGCTCAGCCATGCGGGCGCCTCCATGCCTGGTCGGCCGCCGCGATCTCGGCCGCAAGTCCGGCCAGCACCGTCTCGTCCACGGGTTTCAGCGACGCGAAGGGGGCGGTGTAGCGCGGCGTCGCGGCCATCAGCGAGCGCGTGTAGGGATGCCGAGGTGCGGCAAAGAGGTCAGCGGTCTCGGCCTCTTCCACCACCTTGCCGGCATAGAGCACCGACACTTTCTGGCTGATCTTGGCGACGACGCCGAGATCATGGGTGACGAACAGGATCGCGGTGCCGTGCTCGCGCTGCAACGCGGCGATCAGCCGAAGGATCTGCTTCTGCACGGTGACGTCGAGCGCCGTGGTTGGCTCGTCGGCAACGATCAGCCGTGGCTCGGCGGCGAAGGCTGCGGCAATCAGCACGCGCTGGCGCATGCCGCCGGACAGTTCGTGCGGATAGCTCTTCAGCACGCGGTCGGGATCGCGGATCTGCACTTCGTCCAGCAATTGCCGGACGCGCTTGTCCGCCTTGTCGCCACTCCAGCCCAGGATGCGCACCAGCCGGTCGGTCATCTGCGGGCCGATGCGGCGCGACGGGTTGAGCGCTGTCAGCGGGTCCTGCGGGATCAGCGCGGTGCGCGCGCCGATCAGCGTGCGCCGCGCTTTTGGCGGGAGTTTGCCGAGGTCTTCGCCCTCGAGCCTCATATCGCCTTCGACGATCCGTACGCTCGACGGCAAAACGCCAAGCACCGCCTTGCCGATCATCGTCTTGCCGGCGCCGCTCTCGCCGACCAGCGCGTGCACTTCGCCGGGTTGCACAGTGAGCGAGACAGAGCGCAGCACGCGCTGGCCGTTGGCCAGCACGGCGCTCAGATTGGCGATGTCGAGACAGGCGCTCATCGCAGCACCGGATCGAAACGCGTCTTCAGCGCCTCGCCGAACTGGCTGAACGACAGCACGGTCAGGATCAGCGTGATCAGCGGGAACACCAGCACCCACCAGGCCTGATGGATCGACAGCCGGCCCTCGGCGATGATGCCGCCCCAGGTCGGATCGTCGGTCGAGATCGACAGATTGACGAAGGATAGGATCGCCTCGACGATGACGGCGATGCCCATTTCCAGCGACAGCAGCGCCACGATCGACGGCACCACGTTGGGCAGCACTTCGCGCAGCATGATGCCGATGCGGCCGTAGCCGGCGATGCGCGCATTCTCGACATAGTCCATGCGTGACTGCCCCATCGCCTCGGCGCGGATCACGCGGCAGAAGCGCGTCCAGTCGATGATCGCGATGGCGAGGATGACCGAGCTCAGGCCCGTTCCGAGCACGGCGACCAGGAGGATGGCGAACAGCACCGGCGGAAACGCCATCCAGATGTCGACGATGCGCGAGATGATGCGATCGGCCCAGCCGCCGAAATAGCCCGCGATCAGTCCCAGCGTCGAACCGACGACGCACGCCGCGATGGCCGCTGCAAAGGCGACGATGAAGGCGATGCGGCCGCCGAAGATCAGCCGGGACAAGAGATCGCGACCGAGACTGTCGGTGCCAAGCCAATAGCCCGGCTCGGCGCCATCGAGCCAGAACGGCGGCAGGCGCTCCAGCATCAGATCCTGCGCCAGCGGATCCTGCGGCGCGACCAGCGGCGCGAAGATCGCGGCCAGCAGTGCCAGCAGCAGCCAGCCGCCGGCCAGCCACAGTCTCGGGCTCAATCGGCGCCTGATGATGCGTGCCTCATCCATGGCGCAGCCTCGGATTGAGCAGCGCATACATCATGTCGACGACGAGGTTGATCAGCACGAACAGCAGCGCGAAGACCAGCACGATGCCCTGGATCAACGGCAGGTCGCGGTTGATGACGGCGTCGATCGCCATGTTGCCGAGCCCCTCATAGGAGAACAGCCGCTCGACGATGACGGTGCCGCCGATGAGGAAAGTGAACTGCACGCCGATCAGGGTCAGTGTCGGCAGCGCGGCGTTCTTCAGCGCCTCGCGCAGGATGACCTGCGTTTCCGAAAACCCCTTGACCCGCGCCAGCACGACATAGTCGAGGTCGAGCACTTCCTTCAGCGACTGTTTGAGAAGCTGCGCGATGATCGCCGCCAGCGGCAGCGCCAATGCGACGGCCGGCATGAGCATGTGTTTCAGGAGGTCCCAGGTCAGGTCGAAGCGCAGCCGCAGCAAGCTCTCGAAGAAGTAGAACTGGGTGACGAAGGGCAGGTCGAGTTGCGGCGACACCCGGCCCGAAATGTCGAAGATCGGCACAAGCACGCCGAACAGCAGGATCAGCACCAGGCCCCAGAGGAAGTCGGGGATGGAAAGGGCGGCGCCGCTGGCGATATCGATGCCGGCTTCGACCGCCGTACCGCGCTCGCGGGCGCCAAGGATCGCCGTCGTGCCGCCGATCGCCACCGCCATGAGGAGCGCTACGATGGCGAGCTCCAGCGTTGCCGGCAGCCGGTTGAAGACCAGGCCAAGCACGTCTTGCCGCAGCGAAATCGAGGTGCCGAAATCGCCCCTGACGACGCCGGACAGCCATATGAAGAACTGCTCGACGATGGTCTTGTCGAGCCCGTAGAGCGCGCGCAGCCGGCCGATATCGGCATCCGTCGCGCCCGGCGGCAGCATCATGGCGATCGGATCGCCGGGCGCGATGCGGATCACGACAAAGACGACGACGGCCACGCCGAACAGCGTGATCAGCATCGTCAGCAGACGAATCAGGAATCGTTGCAGGAGCATCTAAATCTTTGCAGGAGCCCGTGGGCTCGTATGCCGATGGAAATGCGCGCCGTCATTGGCGACGGCGCGCGCCAATTCCAGGCCTATATCAGGCCGGCGTCATCAAGGCCGGCAGCAGCGCACCGGAAATATGCTGCACGACTTTGACGCCCTTGGCATGCACGATCGGCTGCGCGAACTGCACCACCGGCAGCACATAAGCCTGCTCGGCGATGTATTTGTCGACCGCCTTCCAGCCGGCGATGCGCTTGGCCTCGTCCTTTTCGCCCCACAGCGGACCGATCTTGGCATCGAGGTCGTCGGTCTTCCACGACGAGTGCGGCGACGGGCCGAACATGGCGAAACCGGTCGACGTCGTCGGATCGCCGATGGCGTTGCCCCAGTTGTAGAAGGCCGCCGGCGCCAGCTTGTGCGCGGCGCGCAGCTCATAGTGCTTGGCGATCTCATAGACTTCGATGGTTGCCTCGATGCCGACCTTGCGCCACATGCCGACGATCGCCTGCACCATCTCATAGTCCTTGGGCTTGAAGCCCTTGGTCGTCTGGATGGTGATCTTGGCCGGTTTTTCAGGCGAATAACCGGAGGCCTTGAGCAATTCCTTGGCCTTTTCCGGATTGTGCTCGACCTTGATCGACGGGTCGTAGGCGGCATATTCCGGCGTTTCCAGCGTATCGATCGGCTGGCCGTAGCCGCGCAGCAGCCGCTTGACCAGTAGCTCCTTGTCGACGGACATCACGGCCGCCTGGCGGACATTCTTGTCCAGCATGGCGTCCTTGTTGTTGAAGAAGATCATGCCGATGTCGGACACGTTCTTGATCGAGCCGGCAAGTCCGTCCTTGGCGATCAGTCGATCGTATTCCTCATAGGGAATTTCGAGCGTCACCTGCGAGGAGCCGGATTCGATCTCGGCGACGCGGCTTGCGGCGTCGGTGACGAACTTGATCGTCACATTGTCGAAGGCCGGCTTGCCGCCCCAATAGTCCGGGTTGGCCTTCAGCCGCAGGAAGGCGTTGCGCTCGAATTTTTCCACCATGTAGGGACCGGTGCCGATCGGCGCCTTTTCGAAGCCCTCCGCGCCGACCTTCTCGTAATAGGCCTTGGGCAGGATGTAGCCAGTCAGGAACGACATCCACTTGAAATAGACCGGGTCGAACTGCACCACGTCGCCAGTGATCTTGTTGCCGTCGATCTTGAAATTGTTGACGTTCTTCCAGACGAACTGGATCGGGTTGCCGGTCTTTTCGTCGCCCGCGCGCTGCAGCGACCAGACGACGTCTTCCGGTGTGAAGGGCGAGCCGTCATGCCATTTCACGCCTTCGCGCACCGTCATCATCACCTTGGTGTGGTCGTCGTTCCAGCCCCATTCGGTGAGCAGGCCCGGCGCGAAGGACAGGTCCGGCTTCTGCGGTATGAATTGGTCGAACACCGATTGGTAGAGGCCCTGGATGGTCGGGTTGACGGCCGACGGTCCGGTGGTCGGATCCCAGGACGGCAGGTTGACGTTGTAGGCGATGGTCAGCTCGCCGGCTGCGGCGTTGGCGATCTTTGGCAGGCCGACGGCCGCCACGCCAAGTGCCGCGGCACTGTATCCCAGCAATTCGCGTCTGTTGATTGTCATGGTCGTTCCCCTTGTTGTTTGTTGTCTTTGCGCAGCAATGTCAGGTCATTGATTCAGGCTTCGTGGGCAGCAGCGCTTGCCTCTCGTCGCCTCTGTGAAGTCGTCGGGCCTACCTCCCGCCAAGCTGTTGCGCGAGCATGAAGCCGGAGGCCGCACCCGTGCCGGCGCCGGGCCATGTCGCGGCGCCCGTCAGATGCAGGTTGAGGACCGGCGTGTTCCAGCCGGCATGGCCGCGCGCCGGGCGGAACAGGAAATTCTGCGCCAGATGATGGCTGCCGCAGATCTGGTCGCCACCGACCAGGTTCGGGTTCTCGTGCTCCAGGTCGATCGGCGAAAACACCGCGCGACCGGGGATTTTCGCACGCAGGCCGGGCGCGTAGGTTTCGATGATGTCGAGCACGCGCTCGGCATAGGCCTCCTTGACCTGATCCCAATGTGCCGGGGCGATCTTGCCCGCGGCGTCGCCCAGGATTTCGGCGGGCAGCATGCGCACCTGCACCCACAGTACATGCTTGCCCTCGGGCGCCCGCGACGGATCGACCGCGGTCGGCTGGCCGACGACCAGAACCGGCTCGTCCGGCAGCAGGCCTGCCATCGCCTGCTGATAGGTGCGCGACATCTGGTCGAGCGATGGCGCCAGATGGACATAGGCGAACTGACGCAGCTCTGCCCCGGCGCGCCAGTCAGGCAAACCGTCGAGCGCCAGATGGATCATCATCGTGCCCGGTGCATACCGGAATTTCCCCATCGCCGTGTCGAAGCCGGCGTCACCGGAACCGTTTGGCAGCAGCTTGCCGGTCAGCGCCTTGGGCGCGACGCCGGCGATGACCGCCCTGGTGGCGCTATGCGTTTCGCCGGATGCGAGCCGCACGCCCGTCGCCTTGCCGCTGGAGACCGTGATCTCGGCGACGTCGGCGCCGGTGACGATCTTGCCGCCGGCCGATGTCACCATGCCGGCCAGCGCCTTGATGATCGTGTTGGCGCCACCCTTGCCCAGCACCATGCCAAAGCTCTGATTGGCCATCGATTCCAGATAGGGGAACACCGCGCCGCCGGCGATGTCGGGCGCAAAGTCGAGATGCATGCCCCAGGTGGCGAGCGTTGCCCGAACATGCGGCGACTCGAAGTTCTCCTCAAGCCATGCGCGCGGCGACGACAACAGCAGGCGCCCGGTATCGAGTGCGCCGGCGATGCCCTTCTTGCGCCACAAGTTCCAGGCTGTGCTTGCAAGCGCGCGGGCGCTCATCGGCGATCCCAGCAGTCGGAACAGGTGCTCGGCCTCCACGGGAAAGGCGGCAACCAGCCTGCGCCATGTCGCGGCGTCGGCCGTTGAAAAGGCGGCCATGCGGCTGGCGGTCTTCTCCAGATCGTTGCTGACGCCGAACCAGCGCCCATCCGGAAAGGCGCTGGCGAAACAATCGGCGACCGGTGCGAACTCCAGTCCCTGCGCTTTCAATTCATTTGCATATTTCCGGTGAAAGGCGGAGCCGGCAAACAGGCTCAGATTCATCGCGCCGAAGTCGTGACGGAAGCCGGGAAGGGTGAATTCGCGGGTTTGCACCGCGCCGCCAATTGTTGCGTTGCGCTCGAAAACGCCGGTTTTCCAGCCTTTGAGCGCCAAATGCGCGGCGCATGCCAGACTGTTGTGGCCCGCCCCGACAAAGATGGCGTCGAACTCGCTCACGCCCCGTTCCCATTTCCTTTATGCTTAAAGATAATTGCAGATGCATATGTTTTCGTCTAGTAGGTATATTAAGGGCCGAGACGAGCCTTGATCATGTCAGACAAGAGGGAACAGAGACCATGGACACGCAAAAACTCCTTGGCGAAGTCGCCGGCCAATTGCTTTCGGGCGCCATCAGGGTGGTCGACCTGTCGGCGCCGCTCGGGCCCGATACGCCGCTGATCAAGCTGCCGCCGGAACTCGCCGTAGACACGCCGAAGGTCGAAATCCACAACATCTCCCGCTACGACAAGAACGGTCCATGGTGGGCCTGGAACTGGCTGAAGCTCGGCGAGCATTCGGGCACGCATTTCGATGCGCCGCAACATTGGATCAGCGGCAAGGATTATCCGGACGGCGCTACCGACACCATTCCGGCGCAGAATTTTGTCGGCCCGGTCAATGTCATCGACTGCTCCAAGGAGGCTGCCGCCGATCACGATTTCCTGCTCACCGTCGACCACATCAAGGCATGGGAAGCCAAGCATGGCGAGATCAACCCCCGCGAGTGGGTGGTGATGCGCACCGACTGGTACAAGCGCAACGGCTCGGAAGCCGAGTTCCTCAACGCCAACGAAACCGGCCCGCACACGCCCGGCCCGACGGCCGAAGCCATCCAGTTCCTGATCAGCAAGGACATCAAGGGCTGGGGCTCGGAGACGATCGGCACCGATGCCGGCAAGGCCGATGGCATGGAGCCGCCATTCCCGGCGCACACGCTGATGCACAAGGCTAACCGTTATGGCCTGGCCAGCCTCTGCAACCTCGACCAACTGCCGCCGAAAGGCGCCATCCTGATTGCGGCGCCGCTCAAGATCGAACACGGCACCGGCAGCCCGATCCGCGCGCTGGCACTTGTGGCGGGGAAATAAGGGAGCGGTCTTCGGGAGAAGATCATGGTCGCGGTCGATGTCAGATTGATGGGTGGGGAGCGGCAGCCTTGCAGCGCTGGCGCTCACCCCCCTCTGTCCTGCCGGACATCTCCCCCTCAAGGGGGGAGATTGGCAGCTTCGTCACTCCGCTCAATCCTGCGTCGTATACAAGTGGCGAAAGTCGCGATGACAGCCGATCTCCCCCCAAGAGGGGGAGATGTCCGGCAGGACAGAGGGGGGCGCCGTAGAGCGCCAGCCCACGCAATCGAACGCCATCTCCCAGAGACGGCGAGCACCCGCCAATGACCGCGCCCGACCACATCATCGTCGGCAGCGGCATCAACGCGTTGGTCTGCGCCGCGATGCTTGGTGGCAAAAGCGCCAGGGTGCTCGTCCTCGAACGCAACGACCGCATCGGCGGCTGCATGCGCACCGAGGAGATCACCGCGCCGGGCTTCCTCCATGACGTGATGGCGACGACCTTCGTGCTGTTCATCACCTCGCCGGCCTTTGCGGCACTGGGCGCCGACCTCGCGCGCCACGGGCTGGAATTCTGCCACACCGGTACCCCGACCGGCATGCTTCGCCCGGACGGCAGCCACGCGGTGCTCACCACCGATCGCGCCGTCAACGTCGCCGCGCTCAACGCGATCGCGGCGGGCGACGGTGACCGCCACGCGGAAGATGTCGGCGGCATCGAACGCAATGCCGGCCTGCTGTTCGGCCTGCTCGGCGGCAGTCTGTGGTCCTATCCGACGGCCAAGCTGTTGGCCGGCGATGCCTGGCGGCGTGGTCCGCGCGGGCTCGCCGCCTTTCTCGGCGACGCGCTGGTGCCGGCGCGGGGTTGGCTCGAAAGCAGCTACCGATCGGAGACGGTCCGCGCGCTCTGGGCGCCCTGGGTGCTGCATGCCGGACTTGGCCCGGAAGACGCCTTTTCCGGCCAGATCGCCAAGGTGATCGCCTTCGCGCTGGAGGCGGCCGGCGCGCCGATCGTCAAGGGCGGCGCGAGGAACCTGCTTGCCGCCTTCGAGGCCCTGATCCGGGAACGCGGCGGCGACATCCAGACCAGCGCCGACGTCGCCTCGATCGTCCAGACGGGCGGCCGCGCCTCTGGCGTGCGGCTGGTCTCTGGCGAGACCATCACGGCGAACAAGAGCGTCATCTGCTCGGTCACGCCGACGCAGCTCTACGGTCGCCTGCTCGGCAAGGACGCGCCGAAGGACGATGTCGAGGCGACGCGGAAATACCGCTACGGCAAGGGCAATTTCCAGATCCATTACGCTCTCGACAAGCCGCCGTCCTGGCGCGGCGAAGGCCTGGACAAGGTGGCGCTGCTGCATCTGACGCCGGGGCTCGATGGCGTCTCGAAAGCCTGCAACGAGGCGGCGCGCGGCATGCTGCCGGAAGTGCCGACCATCTGTGTCGGCCAGCCGCATGCGCTCGACCCGTCGCGCTGCCCGGAAGGCAAGGCGATCCTGTGGCTGCAACTGCCCGAGGCGCCTCGCCAGATCAAGGGCGACGCCGCCGGCAAGCTGCAGGCACCGGCTGATGGGCAATGGACCGACACGTTGCGCGAGGCCTATGCAGATCGCGCCGAAGCGATCCTCGCCAGCCATATCGACGGCTTCAAGGACAGCGTGATCGCGCGCCGCGCCTATTCGCCGGCCGATCTCGAGGCGATGAACATCAACCTGGTCGGCGGCGATCCCTATGGCGGCTCCTCGACCATCGACCAGGCCTTCCTGTGGCGGCCGTTCAAGACCAGCCGCAACCACCAGACAGGCATCAAGGGCCTCTATCATATCGGCGCCTCGACCCATCCCGGTGCCGGTCTCGGCGGCGGCTCCGGCTTTCTCTTGGCGGGGAAGCTCTAATGGAACAGAAGGTCGCCGAAAAACGCAAGCGCATTTCGACCCTCGGTCAGATCGGCCTGCAGCAATTCGCGCCCTATCTGATGAACCGCATCATGGGCCGCTACAACGCCACCTTGCGCGACGATTTCCGCAAGCAGGGCTTGACCATTTCGCAGGTCCGCACGCTGGCCGTGCTGTCGGTCACCGACGGCGTCACCGTCAACGACCTCTCGGTCTACACCGTGATCGAACAGTCGACCCTGAGCCGCACGCTCGACACGCTGGAGGGGCAAGGCTTCGTGCGGCGCGAGCAGGGCGTGAGCGACAGCCGCATCCGCCATGTGTTCCTGACCGACGAGGGCCGCGCAGAGTTCACCCGCGCCTGGCCGGCCATGCATGACGCATTCGAGGCGATGTTCGACGATATCGACGATGCGGAATATGCGGCACTGATCGCCACACTTTTGAAGATGCTCAAGAACATTCGCAAGCACGACATCTAGATGTACGCGCCGCCAATGCCGGGCGAATACGGGCCGGGCGGCAACGGAAGGAGGCCAAAAATGGCCGAACGGTCTTTTGCCAAGGAAGTCGAAAAACTGAGGCTCGGCGCCGGCGAGGAATTCGCCGGCGAGGGCATCCTCGCCATCACCAAGGCGCTGCTGCAATGCGGCGTCGGCTATGTCGGCGGCTACCAGGGCGCGCCGATCAGCCATCTGATGGACGTGCTGGCCGACGCGCAGGACATTCTGGGTGAGCTCGGCGTGCATTTCGAGGCGAGCGCCTCGGAAGCCACGGCCACCGCCATGCTGGCTGCCTCGGTGCACTATCCGATCCGCGGTGCCGCGACCTTCAAATCGACCGTCGGCACCAATGTCGCCTCCGACGCACTGGCCAATCTTGCTTCTGGTGGCGTCACCGGCGGCGCGCTGATCATCGTCGGCGAGGACTATGGCGAGGGCTCCTCGATCATGCAGGAGCGCAGTCATGCCTTCGCCATGAAAAGCCAGGTCTGGCTGCTCGACCCGCGTCCGAACCTGCCGTCGATCGTCAAGGCGGTGGAGGACGGCTTTGAGCTGTCCGAGATTTCCAACACGCCTGTCATGCTGCAGGTGCGCATCCGTTGCTGCCATGTGCATGGCCATTTCATCGCCAAAGACAACAAGCGCCCACCGATGACGGTCGCCGATGCACTGGACGCTCCACGTCGCGACACCGGCCGCATCGTGCTGCCGCCCGCCTCCTTCCTGCACGAGAAGGAGAAGGTGCAAAAACGCTGGCCGGCGGCGGTGGATTTCATCGCCAAGAACAAGATCAATGAGTTCTTCGGCTCGGACCACGGTTCGGTCGGCATCGTCATGCAGGGCGGCATGTACAATTCCGTCATCCGCGCGCTGCAGCGTCTTGGCCTTGCCGACACCTATGGCGAGACCGATGTGCCGCTCTACGTGCTCAACGCCGTTTATCCGCTGATCCATGACGAATTCCTCGCCTTCTGCGAGGGCAAGCAGTCCGTGCTGGTCGTCGAGGAGGGGCAGCCCAACTATATCGAGCAGGCCTTTGCCGCCATGCTGCACAAGGCCGGGCGTGGCACCCGTCTGGTCGGCAAGGAGCATCTGCCGATGGCCGGCGAATATACCGGCCAGGTCATGCTCGACGGCATCGGCGCCTTCCTGCGCGCCGAGGCACCGCATCTCTTGCCCGGTGAAGTGCGCGCACCGAACAAGGTCGGCAACGGCGTCGACACGGCCGATCTGATCAATGTCGTTCCAGGACGACCGCCCGGTTTCTGCATCGGCTGTCCGGAGCGGCCGATTTTCGCCGCGACGAAGCTGGTCGAACAGGAGCTCGGCAAGCACCACATCGCCTCCGACATCGGCTGCCATTTGTTCTCGATCATGCCGCCTTTCGAACTTGGCGCCACGACGATGGGCTACGGGCTCGGGCCGGCCTCGGCCTCGGCGTTCAATTCGCCCGACGCCAAGCGCCGCTCGATCTCCTTCGTCGGCGACGGCGGCTTCTGGCACAACGGCCTGACCTCCTCGATCGGCAACGCGGTGTTCAACAAGAATGACGGCGTCATCGTCATCGTCGATAATTTCTACTCGGCCGCCACGGGTGGGCAGGACATCCTGTCATCGCGCGCGGGCAACAAGACCAAGTCGACCAAGCACCCCATCACCGAAGCGGTGAAGGGCATGGGCGTCAAATGGCTGCGCCATGTCGACCGCACCTACGACGTCGGCAAGATGCAGGACACGTTGCGCGAGGCACTGACCACCGAAGAGAAGGGGCCGAAGGTCATCGTGGCTTCGTCGGAGTGCATGCTCAATCGCCAGCGCCGCGAAAAGCCGCTGGTCGACAAGGCGATCAAGGGCGGCGAGCGGGTGGTCAAGCCGAAGTTCGGCGTCGACGAGGACATCTGCACCGGCGACCATGCCTGCATGCGGCTGTCCGGCTGTCCATCGCTGTCGGTCAAGTCGCTCGACGATCCGCTGCGCGACGATCCGGTGGCGTCGATCGACCAGAACTGCGTCGGCTGCGGCAATTGCGGCGAGGTGGCGGACGCCGCGGTGCTTTGCCCCTCCTTCTACCGCGCCGATGTCGTGCACAATCCCGGCCGTTGGGATCGTTTCCTGCAAAGCGCGCGCCGCACTGTAATCAGCCTGATGCAGCGCCGCCGCGAGAGCCGCCGTCTGACGTTCGCCGATGCTTGACCAGAACTCGCCCCTGCGCCCGAAATCCGGTGCCGCTGACAATGAGTCGGTGATCAAGCTCGCCGTGCTGGCCGTCGGCGGCCAGGGCGGCGGCGTGTTGGCCGACTGGATCACCGATGTCGCCGAACGCAACGGCTATGTCGCGCAGTCGACCTCCGTCGCCGGCGTCGCCCAGCGCACCGGCGCCACCATTTATTATATCGAGATGGCCCGCGACACCGGCCGCCTGCCGATCTTCGCACTGTCACCCTCGCAGGGCGACGTTGATATCCTGATCGCGGCGGAACTGATGGAGGCCGGCCGCGCCATCATCCGTGGCTTTGTCACGCCCGATCGCACCACGCTGATCACCTCCTCGCACCGCATCGCCGCAGTGTCGGAAAAGATCGAACCGGGCGACGGCAGGGCGTCGTCATCGAAGGTGCATGCGACGGCCGAGGCCGCCTCCAAGCGCTTCATTGCCTTCGACATGGAAAAGATCGCCGCCGACAATGGCTCGATGATCTCGGCCAGCCTGCTTGGCGCGCTGGCTGGATCGGACGCGCTGCCGTTCACACGCGAAAGCTACGAACAGGCGGTCAGTGCCGGCGGCCGTGGCGTGAAGGCCAGCCTTGCCGCCTTCGGCGCAGCCTTCGACCGCGCACGCGGCGCGGCGGCAGCACCTTCGCCAAAGCCGGCCGAGCCGGCGATTGTCGAATCCGCATTGAGTGCCGGGCGTGTGAGCGGCCCGCAAAATCTGCTGCAGGGATGGCAGGCTCTCGCCGCCCGCATCGATCTGATGCCGATCGCGGTGCGCGACATGGCGCTTCGCGGCCTGAGAAAGGTCGTCGATTATCAGGACATCGCCTATGGGCGCGATTATCTCGACCGGCTGGACAAGGCCGTGGCCATGGACAGCGCCGGCCACGGCCACGCCCTGTCCATCGCCGCCGCCAAGCATCTGGCCAACGCCATGTGCTACGACGACATGATCCGCGTCGCCGATCTCAAGACGCGCTCGACCCGCGACAGGCGGGTGCGCAAGGAGGTTGGCGTCAAGGACGGCTCGGTCCTGCAGGTGACCGAGTACTTCCATCCGCGCATCGAGGAGTTCTGCGGCACGCTGCCGGCGGGGCTCGGCAGCTATATCGAGAACCGGCCCAAGCTCGCCGGCTTCCTCGACCGCCGCATCAACCGTGGCCGCCGCATCCGCACCGACAGTTTTGTCGGCTTTGCCGCTCTGTGGTTCATCGGCGGCCTGCGCCGCTGGCGCCGCCGCCTGCTGCGCCACGAGGTCGAAATGGCGCATATGGAACGCTGGTATTCCTTGGCGCTCAGCCACGTGCCGCAGGACTATGCGCTTGCCGTCGAGATCCTCAACTGCCGCCGGCTGATCAAGGGCTACAGCGACACGCATGCGCGCGCCCAGTCGAAATTCGACCGTGTGCTGTCGGCGCTGGATCTGCTCAAGGGCAGGCCCGACGCCGCCGACTGGATCCGGCGCCTGCGCGAGGCGGCGCTGAAGGACGAGAAGGGCGACATGCTCGACGGCGCGCTGAAGACCGTGGCGACGCTGGGATCATCTCCCGTCACCTGAGGTCCCGTCCTGGTTTTAGACAATTGGAGCCGTTCCGCATGGACATGAAGCGGCGCCGCCTGCGGGAACAGGTTCAGCAATCCCGAATCGAGGCGCTTGCGCAGATGCGCATCCACCGCGGCCCGGTCCGGGCAGCCATGGAACCGGCCGCTGCAATGATCGCGCAGCCGCACGAGATCAGCCATCATAGGCGAGATCGGTAGGCCCGCCGCATCGAGCAGGCTCGCGCTGAGGAAAGCGACATCGAGCGGCGCCGTGTCAGGTATTGGATGGCGAAGCGGGTAATTGATGGTCGAGAGCGTGTAGAAGGTGCGATAGGCAAGTGAATCCGGTCTTGCCAGCGCGTCCTCGCCGGCAATGGCATCGACGAGCGGCTTTGTCGCCGACGACTGATGATCGCCGAATTCGAGCACCACGGCGCCGCGTTTGCCGGCTTCCGCTTCCCGGCGTTCCAGGAATGCTTGTAAATCTCCGCGTGCGATCGCCATGCGGCGCAGATATTCGCCGGCCTGGAAATCGTCGGAGAAGGGTTCACCTTCCACCTTCAACTCCGGTTCCATCCGCCCCTCATAGGGGGAGTGCGGGAACATGGTCTCGATTTCGAGGAACAATGGCCGTGCGTCTTCCTGCCGGTGCTTTGCGATGAATGCCTCGGCCGCGTGATAGTAGAAGTCGTCGCGCAGATGGTAGAACGGCGCGGCGATATCCTTGATGTCCAGGATGGTCTCGAAGCCGATCGATTTCAGGAAGGGCCCTTCATTGACGAAGGTAAAATCCATCGGCGTCATCACAGCGGTACGGTAGCCGCATCGCGCCAGAATCTCCGGCAACGCGCCGGCGACCTTGTCCTGCAGCGTGATTGTCAGATAAGGACTTCGCCAGCCGAAATCGGTGGCAGAAAGGCCGGTCATCAGTGACAAATTGGTGATCCAGGTGCCGCCGCCGAAGGTTTCGACCTGCATCGGGTGCGCTTCGCCTGCTTTGGGGGCGAAGCGCTGTAGAAATCCCGCACCCCTGGCGATCTGGGGGAAGTTGGCGGGATCGGACTGGCTTTCGCTGAGCACGAAGAAGATGTCGGGAAGCGTGGCCCGGTCACCGCAGTCCACCGTATCGGCGAAGGGCGGCTGCGGCACGACGGCCTGCAGTCGCTGCTCGAAAGCCGGCTCGACGACCAGATTGCGCAGATCCATTAGCGAGACAAAGAAGGCCGACATGTGCCGGCCTTGCATATAGTAGAAATAACGGTCCTTCGACGCCTCGGCTGGAAAGGTCAGGGGCACCAGGGTGACCAGCACAGCCAGAACCACGGCGCGCACCGATACGGGCCAGCCAAGCTTCCGGTCGGCGCGAAAGATCAGGATCGCAGCGGCGATGCCAAGCGCCAGTGCCATGACAACCGGCAGGATGAGATGGAGATAGGAGCCGACGATGAAGCGATACACTTCCGGATCCCTGGAGACGAAGACGGTGTCGTAGAAGTGCAGCGAAAAGCCCTTCATGCGGAACTTGATCGCTGAAATCAGCGTCAGGACGCCGACGGTCATCCAGGCGAGATAGGCGGAAAAGGCGAGTCGCGACGTGGCCAGGAACAGGATGCCCGCGACGACCGCCACCAGCGCCAGCGAGAACGGCACCGACAGCCATTCATGCTCGACCCTGCCGGCAGCGAGAATGCCGGCAAGGCTGACTACAACCAGCATCAACGGATGGCATAGCAGCCGCAAAAGCTTCTGAAGCTGAGCTAAAGGTTTTCTCATGGATAGGACTCAGCATAATTTTGGGAAACTCTTCGATTAATTGCACCGCCAGAACAAACACATAGTGAATTTAACGTTAATTCCGCGATACTGGGCCGCCCTTGGGCTTGCCTCCGCAACCTTGTCGAACGACGGAAGGCGTCATCAGTCGGCCTCAATAGTGCTGCTTGGTCGGCGCGTCTTTCCAAACGGCCGCAAAGGGGTGGCAAGGGCGTATTCCCGGTTCGGAGGATCTCCTGAAAAGTTATGAACATCGTTCATTTTCAACTTGAACATTGTTCATTAAATGATATGCTGCAGAAATGAACACCGTTCATGCTGTGGTCAGCCTGTCATGGGACGACTGGAGGCTCCGCCGCCGCCATCACTGAAGACGACAAGACGCAGCAAGGAAGTTTAACCAGCTCACTGTTATCAACGGGATTGAAACAGTGCGCGCAACCGCGAGGCCAAAGGCATATTGCCGGTTGGGTTTCGCCAATGGAAATCGCCATGACCACGCATCTGATGCTGTCGCGACGTTTTGCACCCCTTTTCTGGACGCAGTTCCTGTCTGCTTTCAACGACAATTTCCTCAAGAACACGCTGGTGTTCCTGATCCTTTTCACGCTCGCCGCCGGTCAGGCGGCCTCGCTGGTCACCTTGGCCGGTGCCGTGTTCATGGCTCCTTTCCTGTTGCTGTCGGCGCTCGGCGGTGAAATCGCCGACCGCTTCGACAAGGCGCTCATCGCCCGCCGGCTGAAATTCGCCGAGATCGGCGCCGCTGCCGTCGCGGTCGTCGGCATCGCGCTGTCCTCCATTCCCGTGCTGATGACCGCGCTGTTGATGTTCGGCGTCATCTCGGCACTGTTCGGGCCGATCAAATACGGCATCCTGCCCGATCATCTCGAGCGCAAGGAATTGCCCCGCGCCAACGCCTGGATCGAATCGGCGACCTTCGCCGCCATCCTTGGCGGCACGATCGTGGGCGGTGTCGTCTCCGCTGACGGCATTGGTGTCGCCGTCTTCGGCCCGATGATGATGATCCTGGCGGTCGGCTGCTGGTTCGTCAGCCGCTATATCCCCTCGACCGGTTCGGCCGCGCCGAACCTTGTCATCGACTGGAATATCTTCCGCTCGACATGGCGCCAGGTCAGTGAATTGCGCACCGACACGCGCATCTGGCGCGCCGGATTGATGACCTCGTGGTTCTGGCTGATCGGCGCCATCGTTCTTTCGATCCTGCCCACGCTCATCAAGGATCAGCTTGGCGGCAACGAGATCGCGGTCACCGCCTATCTCGCGGTGTTCGCCGTTTCCATCGCCATCGGCTCGGCGATCGCCGCCTGGATGTCGCAGGGCCGCATAGTGCTCCTTCCCGCGCCGGTCGGCACGGCCCTGCTGGCGCTATTCGGCCTGCACCTTGCATGGACGATCTGGAGCATGCAGCCCTCGCCCAAGGCCGAAACCCTTGGCCTCTTCTTCGCCGGGCCAAACACGATCCGTGTTGCGATCGACCTTGCCGGCATGGCCATTTCCAGCGCCTTTCTGGTGGTGCCGACCTTCGCCGCCGTGCAGGCCTGGTCGCCCGAGGCGCGCCGCGCGCGCGTCGTCGCCGCGGTCAGCATCGTCAATGCCGGCTTCATGACATTGGGCGGCATCCTTGTCGCCGCCATCCAGGCGGCGGGCGTCTCCATCGCCACCGTGCTGTTCGGGCTTGCCGCCTTCAATGCCGTGGCCGCCTGGCTGATGCTGAAATATCTGCCGACCAACGCCTTCCGCGACTTCGTCTCCATCCTCTTCCGCGCCTTCCATCGGCTGGAAGTGGAAGGCCTGGACAACCTCAAGGCGGCTGGTCCGGCGCCCATCCTGGCGCTCAACCATGTCAGCTTTCTCGACGGTCCGCTGGCGCTGACGCTGACCGATGAAGAGCCGGTCTTCGCCATCGACTACACGATCGCCCAGGCGTGGTGGATGAAGCCGTTCCTGAAACTGACCCGCGCCCTGCCGCTCAATCCGGCCAAGCCGATGTCGACGCGCACGCTGATCAAGATCGTGCAGAACGGCGATCCACTGGTCATCTTTCCCGAGGGCCGCATCACCGTCACCGGCGGGCTGATGAAGGTCTATGACGGCGCCGCCATGGTGGCCGACAAGACCGGCTCGATGGTGGTGCCGATCCGCATCGAGGGGTTGGAAAAAAGCCCGTTCTCGCGGCTGACGGCGCAGCACGTGCGCCGCCGCCTGTTCCCGAAGGTCAAGGTGACCATACTGCCACCGGTCAGGCTCAAGGTCGCCGAGGAGCTGAAGGGGCGCAAGCGCAGGGCCGCCGCTGGTGCCGCGCTCTACCAGGTGATGTCCGATCTCGTCTTCCAGACCCAGCACATCGACAAGACCGTGCTCGAAAGGGTCATCGAGACGGCGACCGAGCGTGGCATGAAGCAACTCGCCGTGCAGGATCCGGTCTCCGGTTCGCTGAGCTACGGCAAGCTGCTCACGGGTGCCGCGGTGCTCGGCGAGAAATTCGAAACGCTCTATGCCGGACAGGACACGCTCGGCATCATGCTACCCAACGCCAATGGCGCCTGTGCAGCTCTGCTCGGCGTCATGTCCGCCGGCAAGGTCCCGGCGATGATCAATTTCACCGCCGGTGCCGCCAACATCCTGTCCGCCTGCAAGGCGGCGCGGGTAACCACCATTTTGACCTCGCGAGCCTTTGTCGAGCAGGCCAAGCTCGGCGCAATCGTCGAGGAGGTTGGCCGGTCGGTCAACATCGTCTGGCTGGACGATCTGCGCGCAACCATCGGCCTCAAGGACAAGCTGCTTGGCCTGTTGCGCAAGGCCACGCCCAGGGTTGCCCGCAAGGCCACCGACCCGGCCGTGATCCTGTTCACCTCGGGCTCCGAAGGCACGCCCAAGGGGGTCGTGCTCACCCACCGCAACATCCTGGCCAATGCGGCACAGGCCGCCTCGCGCATCGATTTCCATTCGGGCGACAAGGTGTTCAACGTGCTGCCGATCTTCCATTCGTTCGGCTTGACGGCGGGCACGGTGCTGCCGCTGGTTTCAGGCGTTCCCGTCTATTTCTACCCGTCGCCACTGCATTACCGCATCGTGCCGGAACTGGTTTATGCCTCGAACGCGACCATCATCTTCGGCACCGACACCTTCCTCAGCGGCTACGCGCGCACCGCGCATCCCTATGATTTCCGCTCGGTGCGCTACTGCTTTTCCGGCGCCGAGCCGGTCAAGGCCTCGACCCGCGAAACCTATATGGAGAAGTTCGGCCTGCGCATTCTCGAAGGCTACGGCGTTACCGAGACGGCGCCGGTCATCTCCATCAACACGCCGATGTACAACAAGTCGGGCACGGTCGGAAAAATCATGCCCGGCATGGAATACCGCCTGGAACCGGTGATCGGCGTCGAGGGTGGCGGGCGGCTGTTCGTGCGCGGCCCCAACGTCATGGCCGGCTATCTCAGGGCCGAAAAGCCTGGTGTGCTCGAACCGCTGCAGGACGGTTGGCACGACACCGGCGACATCGTTAGCATCGACGATGCCGGCTTCGTCAGCATTCGCGGCCGCGCCAAACGCTTTGCCAAGATCGGCGGCGAGATGATTTCGCTGGCTGCCGTGGAAGCGTTGGCGGGCGAATTGTGGAAAGGCTCGCTGTCGGCGGTCGCGACCGTGCCGGATCCGCGCAAGGGCGAAAAACTGGTGCTCATCACCGAAGCCGAAAAAGCGACGCGCGCCGAGTTTCTGGCCTTTGCCAAGGCAAACGGGGCGATGGACCTGATGGTGCCTGCCGAAGTGCGCGTCGTGGCGCATGTGCCGGTGCTCGGCTCGGGCAAGATCGACTTCGTCGGCGTGACCAGGCTGGTACGCGGCGAAGCCCTTGAAACCGCCAAGGTCGAGGCCGCCTGATCTCCGACAGCGGCGAGACGACGCCGCGATTCATCGCGGCGTCCTGCTTGGTTCAGACAACCAGGTTCATCATCGGCTTCACCGCTCCTGAATCCGGAAACACCTTGTCGCCGAGCACCGCGGCCGAAAGTCCGAACTGCTCGGCGAGCAGGCCTTTCAGAACCGCCCTGACATCGCTGGTCGGCGCCAGGTCGCGCTGCTGGTAGAGTTGCGCTGGCTTCAATCCCGGCCAGTCGGCGATGACGCGGCCGCCCTTGATCGCACCGCCGGCGAGCAGCACGACCGTGCCGGTGCCGTGATCGGTGCCGACCGTGCCATTGATCCGCGCCGTTCGGCCGAATTCCGTGATGGCGATGATCGCCGTATCCTTCCAGCGCTCGCCGAGACCTTTTTCGAATTCCTCGAACGCGCCGTCGAGGCCGCCGAGCAAGGTGGCGAGCCGGCCGGTCGCGCCGCCTTCGTTGACATGTGTGTCCCAGCCGTCGAAGGCCAGCGCCGCGACGCGCGGCCCGTCATCGGCGGCGATCAGCCTGGCCGCGCCCTGCGCGGCCTGCCGCATGCCGGCGGCGCTGTCGAGGCCGCTCCTCGGTTTCATTGCCTTGGCGCCCATCTGGTCGTCGAGCGCCATCCTGTCGGCGTCGAGGCCCTTTTGCAGCGCCACCGCCAGCACCGGGTCGCGATGCTGGTAAAGATCGAGAACGCGCGCCGGGAGGTCGCCGGACGGCGCCGGCAGCGATTGCGGCGCCCAGCCGAGCACAGGGGCCGCGCCACGGATCACCAGTGGCGTCGACGGGCCGACGGCCAGGCCGCCGAGCGTTGCCACGCGGTCGCCCGCCGGCAGGCTTTCGAGCGCCCGGTTGAGCCAGCCGGTGGCGACATGGCCGGGGCCGGCAAAGCCGCTTTCCAGAACATCCTGCCCGTCGAAATGCGAGCGCTCGCGATAGCCCGTCGCGGCAGCGTGCACGACCGCCGCCTGGTTGGCCTTGAACAGCCGGGCGAACGCCGGCATCGCCGGATTGACGGCAAAGAAACCATCGAGCGGCAGCGCTGCGTGCGGGCCGGAGAGCGAGAGCGCAATGTCGCCATGCAGGCCGGCATAGTCTGGATCGCCGACCGGGCCGACCGCCGACAGGCCGTCGAGCGCGCCGCGCAGCACGATGACGATCAGGCGCGGGTCGCGATTGTCGGTGGCCCGGGCGAAGCGCGGCAGATAGGCCCAGGCAAACAGCGCGCCGCCGGTCATCAGCACGGCGCGGCGGGAAGGGTGAGGGGTTTCACATAGCAGGCTCATGAGGTGGTCTCCACGGGAGTTGTCGGCGCCGGATCTGTCGCTCGAACTATCGTCGCTGGAATTCGGGCGCCATCAGCAGCAGCGCCAGGCCTTGCTGCTTGGACTCGGCGCGGCTGACCGCCTGACGCGTTTCCGGCGAGGCGGAAGGCCCGATGACCGCGTCGAGCATGTCGTTGGGGTTGCCGATATCCTTCACTTGCTGGGCAGCCTGCCAGGCGATGTCGAGGCGGATTTTCATGCCTTCCGCCGACGCCCAATTGTCCCCCTGGTCGGAAAAGCCGTTCGGTCCCGGCGGCTGCCAGAGCGGCTCGCCCAGCGCGTTCAGCCAGTTGAGCGACTGGCCGGGATCGTTCGGTCCCGGGCCGCCCGCCCGCCTGATGGCGGCGACATAATCGAAGGGCGAGCGCATCTTGGCCAGGGGCGTCGACCATGCCTCCGGCATGCCGATGAGCGCCGCCGCCAGCGCCCTCAGATTGCCGCTGTTCTTGAGGAACACCTTGGCGAGACGCGCGACCGCCGCCGCCGGCGGATCGTCCGAAATAAAATGGCGGGCGAGTTGCGTGGCGATGTGTTGCGCGGTCGCCGGATGAATGGCGATGTCGTTGAGCGCGGCCTCCGCCTGGCCCACGCCGCCGGCCGGATAGGTCTTGCCGAGCAGCACCGCGTCGCCCGGTTCATGGGCGTTGGCGTTGAAGACGGAACTGCCCGGTTCGCCCAGCCGTCCTTCCCGCCCGGCCATCGTCCAACCGGTCATGATACGCGCGAAGCTGGTGACGTCGGCCTGGGTGTAGCCGCTGCCGACGCCGAGCGTATGCAGTTCCAGGATTTCGCGGGCGAGGTTCTCGTTGAGGCCGCGCTGCCGGTTCTTCCCGGCGCGGGAGTCGGGGCCGACCGACTGCTGGTTGTCGAGATAGAACAGCATGGCCGGATGCCGCTCCACCGCCATCAGCATGTCGGCGAAGCGCCCGAGCACGAAGGGCCGGATGGCTTCGCGTTCGAAGGCGCCGGCGCTGGCGCGCACGATGTTGTCCTTGGCCACGGAGACGCAGAAATGGTTCGACCAGAAATAGACGAGACGCTCGACGAAGCCGACCTCCGCCCGCAAGGCCTTGTCGAAACGGGCCTGGGCTTCGGCCCGGTACAGGGTGGCTTCAACAGGTGGTGTCGCCGGGGTTGGCTTGGCGGGTACCGCCTGCGGCGAGCCGGCCGGCGCGCTCGCCTTCACGGCCGCGCTCGGCATGGCCGGAGCAGTCGATATGGGCGAGGCGGCACCCGTCGCTGCCGGGGCCTTCGCCTTCGCTGGCTGCGCGGCCGCCTTCGCCAGGCCTCTGTCGAGCTTGCGCTGGAAACCGGCCGCCATGCTGGCCTGGATCGCCGGCGTGCTGCCCAGGAGATCGGCATAGGCCGGATCGTCATAGGCGATCATGGCGATGTCGGGCTGCCGAAGTTCCGCCTTGAGATAGCCGCGCGGATCGCCGGCCATTCTGTCGCGGTCGCCCGGGCGGGCTCCAAGCCCGAAACGGTTGAAAATGACGAGGACGGGATCTGGCGGCACGGAGCCTTTAGCCGGGATGGCCATGTCGGCTCTCCATGGTTGGATCACACGCTCGATGCGCGACGCCCGATTGGGCTGTTTCCTGAACGCTCAAACCGGCGACGGGAACCGGGCAGGCGGGGTGCCCGCCCGGCTGTTCCGCACGCTTACCAGTGGTGCCAGCGGTGCCAGTGACGGTGCGGATGCCCGACATAGAATGCCGGGCCATGCCAGTAGTGGTAGCGCGGATACACCACGACACGGTTGGGAACGCAGCGTCCCCACGGGTTGGGGTGCCAGCCGGGTCCGCAACCCCAGGCCACATGCTCGATCAGCGCCGGGGCGGCCGGTTGCGCCATCATCGGCATGGCGGTGGAGGTCGCGACGGTTGCCGCGGTTCCGGTCAAGGCGAGGACGGCTGCTGCCGCATGCTGTGTCAGACGGTTCATGACGATACTCCGAATGTTCTCCGAGAATGAAAACCTGTCCGTGCCGATTGGTCCGGCAGGCTGCCCTTCTCCTGGTTAAACGGCCCCGCCGGCGTTTTCCGTCGCTCGTCACGGCGATTTTTTTGGCTCTGCCGCCGGCACAGGCCCGGCGCGCCTGGCCAGCCCGTCCGCCAGCACGGCGCGATCCCCTGCGGAACCCGACGCCGCGTACTCGACGATGCGCTGCTCAAGCCGCGTGCGCAGGGTGATGTCGGCATTGCGGGCCCGCTCCAGGGCCGCCGCCAGCGCCGCCGCGTCGAGGACGGGTTGCCGCAACAGATCCGCCGCCTCGCGCCTGGCCTTCTGGCCGTCGAGAATAATGTCGCGCGACTCGCGGCGCACCTCGCGCAGCGCCTTGCGGAACAGCATGCGCTGCTTGTCGGGAAGACGGCCGCCGGCCGCTTCCAGCGAATAGCCCTGGGCCGGCTTGCCGCTTCTTATCCAGACGGCGCCGCCGGCAAGCGCGCCGGCCAGGAAGACATTCAGCACCACCGACGCGATGGTGAGGTTGCGGCCTGTACTCATAAGTCCTCCTCGATCGTCTCGCCATCGGGCCCGGCGTCGCCGAACGCCGTCGCATTGGCATCGAGCACATAATGGTCGGACGGAACCTCTGGGGTAACGATGCTCACCATGGCCAATCCGGCCACCGCGCCGGCCAGGCCAATGCCGGCCAGCCCCAGACTCAGCCACCAGACCCGCCGGCGCCGGCGCTGGACGAGATGCCGGTCGGCGATCCGTAGGATGCCGCCGTGCAGCGCCGCGCCGGGCGCCGTGACCTCGTAGCTGTCGAGCAAGGCGTCGAGTTTCCCGGCGTGTCCCAATAAGGCCGCGCCTGTCTCGCTCGCGGCGAACATCGCCCCGGCCGCGCGGTCGGCCTGCGGCCACCGCCGCAAATCGCCGCCATAGGCCGCCGCCAGAGCCGCGAAGCGCTCGGCATCCATTGCCGGCTCGTTCCTGGACCCATCAGACATCACTTTGTCCTTTGCCGGTTGGCACGTATCCGGACGGATTCCCGGGACCTCGCCGGGCGCTCGCGAAATACGGTGAACGCTTCGCAATCATTGCCGCCCTTTCTCACTCATGGACACCCTCCCTGGCCAGGATCATCTGCAAGGCCCGCCGGCCGCGCGAAAGCAGGCTTTCCAGGGCATCGACACTGATCTCCAGGGTCGCGGCCGCCTCTATGTTGGACATCTCCTGATAGTAGACCAGGATGATCGCCTCGCGCTGGCGCGGCGCGATTGCCTGCAAGGCCTGCTCGACCCGGTGCGGCTCTTCGCGGGCATCGGGAAGCGGGGCGGGATCGACAATGTCGGGAACCTCGTCGGTCACCCATTCGCGGCGCCGACGTAGCCGGTCGTAGCACAGATTGAGCGTGACGCGGTGGATCCAGCTGTCGAAGCGTGCATTGCCGCGCCGCCAGCCGGATGCATGACGCCAGATGCGCACAAAGGTTTCTTGGGCGACATCCTCGGCCTCCGCCGCGTCGCCCAGCATGCGCGCGGCCAACGCCAGGATGCGCGGCAGCTTGCGCGCGACGAGCGTCCGCACCGCCTCCGGCTCGCCGGCACCGACCCGGCGAACCAACTCCTCGTCCGGGTCGGCGCTCATCGGCTGGCGCACTCCCGATGTCCATCACACGTCATAGCCTCTCGGTCATTGCTCCGGCTTGGGAGCGGATTTGTGGCCCGGCATCTCGTCGGCCGTCAGAATGCCGTCGCCGTTCTTGTCCAGCTTGGCGAAGCGCTTGGCGAAGAACGCGTCGAGCTCGGCCCGGTCGATGAAGCCGTCATGATTGGAATCGATGCGCGCGAAGGATTTGGCGGGATCGCCCTTGATGTTGCGCTTGGCCTGGAAGGCCTCCCACTCCACGAGGCTGATCTTGCCGTCGCCGTCCGTGTCGGCGGCCATGATCGCCTTCTCGCGCCGCTTCTGGAACTTGGCCAGGCTGATGTCGGACTTGCCAGTCGGCGATGGGGCAGTAGGGGCGGCGGGCGACGTAGAGGCAGGTGGCGTCGCGGCCGGTGGCTGTGTCGCCGTCTGGGCGAGGGCCGCCGTGGTCAGCAGGCCCAAGGCAGCGGCAAGGATCGAACGGCGTATCATGCTTCACGTCTCCGGTTGGCGCGTCCCGGACCCAATGCCGAGGTCACGCTTCAACCGTTAAACGTCGCGACCTGAGAAATCCGTCGGTCGGCCCTGCCGATCACGCCGATTGCCCGGATGCCGTGTCTCGTGCCCTGGGAGAGGGCGGCACGGCATCTTATCCGGCGGGGCTGAAATTCACGCCGGCCGGCAAACCCGTCGCGAAGGCGAGCCTTACGTCGATTGGTCGGCTTCCACCAGCTGATCCGATTTGAAGCCCGCGTGCTGCGGGGTCCACACATCGCCCTCTTTGTTGAACCAGTGGCACAGATACATGCCGGAAGCGGCGCCGTCGCTGACCGTCATCCTCGGGCCTCCCGACTTCAGCTTGACGACGTCTCCGGTCTTGAAAGTGTTGGGCATTTTCGGACCTCCCATGCTGAGGCCGGTATTTCATACCAAAACCGGGGTCCCGACAATGGCGGATGGGCCTTCCGGTCCATTGTCTTATGTGGCGATCCGAGGGCGTCGCAAACGAGGCGTCCGGAGCTGCTCCAGCGATCAATCCACCTCGATCACGCGCCGCGCCGGTCTGCCGGCCGGCTCTCGCCGTCGCGCCGGCTCGGGCTTGTCTTGTGCCAATGCCTCCTGCTGCAGTCTCTGCTCCCTCAGGCGGGTTGTCTTGGCAATTCTGGCGTGGCGCTCGGCATCCAGCACCAGCCTCGCCTCACGGTCCGCTCTTGCCAGTTTTTCCTTGTCGACACGCCTTTGCAATTCGAAACCTCCTGTCCGTGAAACCACGGCAGGAAATGTGCGACCCCAACTATCTGTTCCGAAAAAATTAAAACGCCATTTCCATCATTTGTTGTTGAGGTTCGAAAAATCCCGGACTGTCACGTGATTTGCGCGGCACGTTGCAAGCCGCACGATGACCTGACTTGTGGGAAAACTGGTGCCGCTTAGGTGACTCGAACACCTGACCCCATCATTACGAATGATGTGCTCTACCAACTGAGCTAAAGCGGCCCGGGAGGCCGAGGCCTCCAAGATGGGCTGGGTGATAGACTCAACCGGCGGCGAATTCAAGATGCGACTTGGCAATTCTGCAAGGGCGTCCGTCAGGATCTGAGGCAGGCCTCCTCGGTCCTTACGCACGATAATCGCTCGCAAAGCCCGATTTTCTTTGCCGGAACATCGCGAAGATGGACTTTGGACGGCCCGTGGAGGCAGAATGCGCTGCCCGCCCGTTGATTGATTGGTCGCCTGCGGCTAACCATCATGAAAGCTTGGGGCAATTTGCAGAGGGATCTCGCTTGGACGCGATCGAAAAAGCGATCCGGAACGCCTTGGAAAAGGGCAATGCCGAGGACCGGGCGTTCCGCGAGAGGGTCTATCGGTCGGCCTTCGCCGCGCTCGACCGCGCGCTCCAGGCCAATCCCGGCGTGACCGTGGAAGTCGCCATCAAGCGCCGCAAGGCTATTCAGGAAAAAATCACCGAAATCGAATCCGAGTTCCTGCCGGCCGTGCCTGGCGTCGCCCCCCGGATTGACGCGATTGACGCCCCGGCGGCCGAGACCGCGGCTGGCGCGGCACCCGCGGTCGAGGCCGGCCCCAAGGCCCCGTCGGTGCCATCGCCCGCCGTCACCGTCGACGGTCCCGTGCAGGCCGCCTCCGGCGCGCCGCGTTCGCGCGTGCTGCCGGTCGTTCCCGATATCATGCCGGACGCCACGCTTCCGGGCGCACCAGCCATCGACATGTCGGCTGCCGCCGCGCCGGGAGCCGCGACGGAAGTGGCGCCAGACCGCGATGAGCGCCGCATTCGCGGCCGGCGCCTGCCGCTGACCGCCATTTTCCTCACGGTCACGCTGCTCGCGGCGGTTGGCATCGGCCTGTTTTTTGCCGTGCAGACCGGTGTGTTCAAGTCGGCGGCCGAGCTTAATACCGCGCCGCCGGAAGCGCCGCCGACCGTCGAGGACGACGATTTCACCCCGGCAGACGGCGCCAACGCGCCCGCCAAGCCCGGCGCCGCGGACCAGTCGCGCGACTGGATCAACGTGTTCTCGCCGGCCGACCCGACCCATGTCGCCGCCCCGTCGGACGCCAAGGCCGAAGTGATGAAGGACGACGCCGGATCGTTCCTGCGCATCCAGTCCGGCGCCTCCGGCTCGGCGATCGCCTTTGACGTTGGCCAGGGCGTGCTGGAAAAGCTCGCCGGCAAGCACGCCGTGTTCGACATCATCGCGCGCGCCGAGGACGGCAAGGACACGCAGATCTCCGTCGACTGCAATTTTGGTGAACTCGGCGACTGCGGCCGCAAGCGCTACGCGGTCGGCCAGCAGAGAAACGAATATCTGTTTGACGTGAAGTTTCCCGACAAGCGTCCGGGCTCTGCCGGCACCATCGCCATCAATTCCGACTTCGACAAGCAGGGCAAGGCGGTCAACGTCTACGAGATCCGCGTTTCGATCGAGCCGTGAGCAATTCCAGGAAAACCGTTACACGCTTGCTCTAACGGTCGAGCAGCGCCTGCAGCGTCTCGATGCGGTCGGCCTCGTTGGCCGGCTTGTCCCAGCGCAGCCGTGAAATCCTGGGGAAACGCATGGCCACGCCCGATTTGTGCCGGGTCGAGCGGTTCAGCCCCTCGAAGGCGACTTCCAGCACCAGGCCATTGTCGCGATCGGCGCGCACCGAGCGCACCGGTCCGAAGCGCTCGACGGTGTTGTCCCTGACATATTTGTCGATCTGCTTCAGTTCCTCGTCGGTGAAGCCGAAATAGGCCTTGCCGACCGGCACCAGCTCCTCCGCGCCCTCGGGCCCGGACCAGACGCCGAACGTATAGTCGGAATAGAAGCTCGAACGCTTGCCATGGCCGCGCTGGGCGTACATCAGCACGGCGTCCACCGTGTGCGGATCGCGCTTCCATTTGAACCACGGACCCTTCGGCCGGCCGGCGACATAGGGCGAATCCCAGCGCTTCAGCATCACCCCTTCGATGATCGGATGCGGCGGCGCGCGGCGCAAATCCTCGAGCGCCTGCCAGTTGGCGAAGTCGACGAAGGGGGAGAGATCGAAGCGGCTGGGGTCAAGCGTTCCGATGAAGGCTTCGAGGCGGCCGCGCCGCTCGCGGAAGGACAGTCCGCGCAGATCTTCTTCGCCGATCTGCAGCAGGTCGTAACAGCGCATGAAGGCGGGGTATTGCTGCTGCATCTTCGGCGTCACCGTCTTGCGGTTCAGCCGCTGCTGCAGGTCCGAGAAGGTCCCTGTCGCCTCGCGCGGATCGCCGACAAGCAATTCGCCGTCGAGTGCGGCGGAAAAGTGCATGGCGTCGGCGAGATCCGGAAAGGCGCCGGAGACATCGTCGCCGGTGCGCGAATAGAGCCTGCGAATGCCGCCTTCGGCCACCGCCTGGACGCGGATCCCGTCCCATTTCCATTCCGCCGCATAGTCGGCGGGATCGAGCTTTTCGAGATCGCCGTCGCCGACCGGGTTCGACAGCATGACCGGGCGAAACAGCGCGAGCGCCGTGTTGCGCGGTTTTTCGGCCTTGCCTTCCAGCCAGGCGAACAGGGCCGTGTAGGGTGGCGACAGCCCATGCCAGAGTTCTTCGATCTCGGCGACGTCGACCTTGCCGAAATCCGCCAGCGCCTGTTTGGCGAGCCGCGCCGAGACGCCGATGCGCAGGCCGCCGGTGACCAGCTTGATGATGGCAAAGCGCGCCGAGATGCCGGCGCTGTCGAGCAGCCCCGTCAGCACCTTCGGCCCGTCGGAGCGGCTTGCCGCCTGCAGCTTGGCCACCACCTCGCCGAGCGTCGGCTCGCGGTTGGCGATCCTGCCCGGCGTTTGCGGCCAGACCAGCGACACCGTCTCGGCGAGGTCGCCGACATAGTCGTAGGAATAGCCGAACAGCACCGGGTCCATGCGCTCGGTGACCAGGGTGCGCAGCATGGCCGGCTTGACGGCGGCGATTTTGAGATCGCCGGTGATCGCGGCCAGCGCCAGGCCGCGGTCCGGGTCTTCCACAGTGCGAAAATAGTCGACCAGCAGCGTCAGCTTGCCGTTGCGCGACGGCGTCAGCACCAGGCAGTCGAGAAGCTCGGCGAAGCGGTTCATGGCTGGATGCACCACGCCAGCAGCGAAAGCCGGCGCGCGGCGCCCCCCTCTGCCCTGCCGGGCATCTCCCCCACGAGGGGGGAGATTGGATGTCGCGTCGGCTTTCGCCACTCTCCAAGGTCGAAAGAGATGCGCCGGCACTGAAATTGCCAATCTCCCCCCTCGTGGGGGAGATGTCCGGCAGGACAGAGGGGGGCGCCGTAGAGCGCGACTCCGGTGATTGACGGACCCATCGCCATGCTCAATCGCCCTCGTCCTCATAGCCCACCAGATGCAGCGGCCTGGCCGCTATCCCTTCCAGCTCGCACCAGCGCACCAGGGCTTCCTCGCGGCCGTGCGTGACCCAGATCTCCCCGGCGCCGGTCTCCTTGATGGTGGCGGTGAGTTCGTCCCAGTCGGCATGGTCCGAGATGATCAGCGGCAGCTCGACGCCGCCTTGCTTGGCGCGCTGGCGGATGCGCATCCAGCCCGACGCGAAGCACGAGATCGGATCGGGAAAGCGCCGTGCCCAGCGGTCGGCGAAAGCCGATGGCGGACCGACCACTATGGCGCCGGCGAAATCCTGCTTGCCGCCGCTCTCCACCGTCGCCGGCTCGAGTTCGCCAAGATCGATGCCCTGGCTCTGGTAATATTCGCTGAGCTTGGCCAGCGCGCCATGGATGTAGAGCGGCTTGTCGTAGCCGGCGTCGCGCAACAGCCGCATCACCCGCTGCGCCTTGCCGAGCGCATAGGCGCCGACCAGATGCGAGCGCTCGGGAAATTGCCCCGCCGATTTCAGCAGACGGGCGATCTCTTCCGTGTCGGGCGGATGGCGAAACACCGGCAGGCCGAAGGTTGCCTCGGTGATGAAGACGTCGCAGCGGATCGGCTCGAACGGCGCGCAGGTCGCATCCTTCTGCCGTTTGTAGTCGCCGGAGGCGACGACGCGCCTGCCCTGGTGTTCGACCGCGATCTGCGCCGACCCCAGCACATGGCCGGCCGGGTGGAAGCTGACGCTGACGCCGTCGAGCGAAATCGTCTCGCCGAGCATGGCTGCCTGCGTCGTCCCGGCAAAATCCTCGCCATAGCGCAGTGCCATGATGTCGAGCGTCTGCCGTGTCGCAAGCACCGAGCCGTGGCCGGAACGCGCATGGTCGGAATGGCCGTGCGTGATCAGCGCCCGGTTCACCGGCCGCACAGGGTCGATGAAGAAATCGCCCGGCGGGCAGTAGAGGCCCTCGGGCCGGGGATGAAGCAGGTCGCTGGCGCGCATGCCCTCAAGATAGGATATAATTCCGTCGCGGGAAGCCTGCTGCCCTAGACTGCTGACTCCCGGGCAAGCCTGCTCAATTCGGTTCAGCTTCGGCATGCTTTGCTCTACAGAGATTGCGGCCGGCTACCCTGCCGGTGGAACCATCATCATGAAACCGCTTCAGACCTCGTCGGGCGACCCGAACGCCGATCGCCGTGCGGACTATGCCGAAATGCTCTTTGCCTCCGGCGATCACACCGCCGCGGCCGAGTTGCTGCTCGGCGCGCTGGAACTGGCGCCGCAATGGGCAATGGGCTGGTTTCGGCTCGGCGAGATGCAGGAGGCATCGGGCAGGCTCGACCTGGCGGCGCAGGCCTGGACGACGTCGCTGAAACTCGATCCGGCCGATCGCCAGGGCGCGGCCCTCAAACTGCAGCTGATCGGCAAAGGTCCGGTCTCCACGGCGCCGCCCAGCGCCTTTGTCGAAACGCTGTTCGACCACTATGCCGAGACATTCGAGGAGATGCTGGTCGGCAAGCTCGACTATAGGCTGCCCGAGGTGCTCGACGCCGCTATCCGCAAGGCAAGGCCGGGCCGCTTCCGCCTGGCGCTCGACCTGGGTTGCGGCACTGGATTGATGGGCGAGAGGCTGAGGCCGATCGTCGACCGGCTGGAGGGGTTCGATATCTCGGCAAGGATGCTGAGGAAGGCGCGGGCAAAAGGCATCTACGACGTGCTGACAAAAGCGGATTTGCAGGATTTTGCCTATTCGGGCGAAAACCCCGATCTGGTCACCTCGGCCGACGTGCTGATCTATGTTGGCGGGCTCGAAGGTTTGGCGGCAACGGTTGCCGGCCTGCTCGCCGAGGGCGGCCTGTTTGCCTTTTCCGTCGAGAGCCTGGCGGAGGGCGGCGACTTCGCGCTGCAGCCGTCGCGGCGCTATGCCCATTCGGATGGCTATGTCATACGGACCCTCGAGGCCAACGGTCTCTCGATCGTCGCGCTGGAACCGACGACCATCCGCTGGGATCGCCGCGAGCCTGTCAAAGGCCTGGCCGTCGTGGCGCGGAAAGCTCATGTCGTGTGAGTTGCGAGGGCGCTTCTTTGCCCTGCTGCGAAAAAGTCCGATTTGCGTGCGCGACTGATATTTGCGATCTGGTCGCATCAGGGCGGGATACCAGGAGGAGCAGTTCGATGCGCTGGAACATGATGATCTTGGCGTCTTGCCTGGCAACCACCGGCTGCGTCGGCAATTCTGCGTCCGAGCGTCAGGATGCCAACATCGAGTCCTCGCTGCAGTATGACAGCGTGCGATGCGACCAGTTGCTGGCGCAGCGCAACGGATTGGCGCAGCAATACAATCTTCCGACGACCGCCAAGCCGACCTTCTCCAATCCCGCCATGGGCTTCGGTCCGTTCACGCCCGACATGCGCTCCAAGGCCCAGCGCGACAGCGACAAGGCGTCGGGCGATATCGACGCCATGAACCGGTCCATCGACCGCCGCGACTGCGGCAAGCCGGACAAGCAGAAGAAGTTTGCCCTGCCTGGCTGATGCATCTCGTCCGAAACCCCGGTTCCCATCGTTCATCTTGCAAGGCTCCATCCGGTGAACCTCTCGAACCTCGGCGACCGCATCTGTATCCTGGGGCCGTCCAACAGCGGCAAGTCGACGCTCGCCGACGCGATCGCGCGCAAGCGTGGCCTGACGCCCATCCATCTCGATCTGCTCTTTCACCTGCCCAACACGGATTGGGTGCAGCGTCCGAGGGACGAGTTCATCGCCTTGCATGACGCTGCGATCGCCGGCGAGCGGTGGGTGATGGACGGAAATTATTCGGTTTGCATGCCGCAGCGCTTCCAGCGCGCGACGGGACTGATCCTGCTCGACATCTCAACCTCCGCAAGTCTGCTGCGCTATTTCAGGCGAACCCTGTTCGAGAGGGAAAGGCGTGGTGGCTTGGAAGGCGGGCGCGACAGCGTCAAATGGGACATGATCCACCACATCGCCGTGGCGACGCCGAAAAACCGCGAGAGATACCGGACAATGTTCGAGCGGATCGATCTGCCGAAGCTGCAACTGTCGTCGGTCCGGGCAATCAAGGAATGCTTCCGGGAATGGGAGTTGGCCAGATGAGCGTGATGCCCGGCTTGAGCAATTCCAGGAAAAGTGCGTAGCGGTTTTCCCGGAGAAGCGCGTAGCGCTTCCCCTTGGGAATTACGTAAAAACAAAAAGTTAGAGCGGGTCAGAGATTCTATCAAACTCTGAACCGCTCTAGTATCCCGCCTTGCGGTCCACCAGATTATCGAGCTTTTCGCCGCGCTCGAAAGCATCCATCTGGCGCAGCATGGTCGGCGCCAGGTGCACGGGATCGGAGGTCGCCGCGGCATGCGGCGTCACGAATACTTTCGCATGCCCCCACAGCGGGCTGGTCTTCGGCAGCGGCTCGACCTCGAACACGTCGAGGCTCGCCTCCTTCAGCGTCCCGTCGTCCAATGCGCGCAAAATGTCGGCGTCCTTCTGCAGGCGCCCACGCCCGGCATTGATCAGCACCGAGCCGCCAAGGCCGTTGCGCTTGCGCAACTCCTTCAGCACGCTGTAGTTGATGATGCCTTGCGTGTCGGGTGTCAGCGGCAGAAGCACGACCATAATGTCGGTGGCATTGAGAAACGGGATCAGGCCAGCTTCGCCGGAATAGGTCGCCACGCCCTTCATCGGCCGCTCGCCGCGCGACCAGCCATTGACGGCGAAGCCGAGCGACAGAAGCACCGAGGCCGCGGCCCGGCCGAGACTGCCGAGACCCATGATGCCGACGGAAATGTCGCCGGCTGGCCGCTGCAGCGGCTCGTGCCAGGTCTTCTTCAACTGCTGCGACCGGTAAAGCAGGCCCTGGCGATGATGGTCGAGCACCCGCCAGACGACATACTCCGTCATGTACTGGGTGAGGTTGTCGGCGACGACCTTGACGATCGGCACGTCGGGCAGGCCGGGGTCGGCGAAGATATGGTCGACGCCGGCGCCGATCGAGAAGATGGCGCGCAGATTGGGCAGCGACGACATCAAATTGGGCTTGTGCTTCCACACCACCGCGTAGGTGATCGAGGGATCCTTGGCGCCGTCCGGCTCCAGCACCACCTCGCGCTCGGCCGACAAGAGGTCGCGCCAGCGTTGCGGATGAAAGCCGGTGACGGCAAGCAGGATACGGCCTTTTTCCATCGCGGTTCGTTCAGTCCTTCCTAGTGCGATCACTCGCTGACCACGCCTGTCGGCGCCGTCTCGATCTTGAAGGCGGCCGAGATCAGCGCCCGAGTATAGTCGGTTTGCGGATTTTCAAAAATCTGCTGGGAAGGGCCGGTTTCGACGATCTGGCCGTTGCGCATGACGATGACGTCGTTGGCCAGCGCCCGGATGACCTTGAGGTCATGGCTGATGAAGAGATAGGCGAGGTCGTGCTTGGCCTGCAAATTGCGCAGGAGATCGACGACCTGCGCCTGCACACTCATGTCGAGCGCCGATGTCGGCTCGTCCAGCATGACGAAGCGTGGGTTGAGCACCATGGCGCGTGCGATGGCGACACGCTGGCGCTGGCCGCCGGAAAACTCGTGCGGATAGCGGTTGCGGGTCGCCGGGTCGAGGCCGACTTCCTTCAGCACGGCGACGACCTTGTCGTCGCGCTCGTCCGGCGACAGCCTTGGCTCGTGAATCCTGAGGCCTTCCTCGATGATCTCGGCGATCGACATGCGCGGGCTGAGCGAACCGAACGGATCCTGGAAGACGATCTGCAATTCGCGTCTGAGCGGCCGCATGGCGTTGAAGGACAGCTGGTTGATGTCGCGACCATTGAACTGGATGGTCCCGGTCGACGAGATCATGCGCGCCAACGCCAGGCCGAGCGTCGTCTTGCCGGAGCCGGATTCGCCGACCACGCCGAGCGTCTGGCCGGCGCGCACCGTGACATCGATGCCGTCGACCGCTTTCACATGATCGACCGTGCGCCGGAAGAAGCCCTGCTTGATCGGGAACCAGACCTTGATGTCGTTGCCGGTCATGACCGGCCTGGCATCGGCATTGGCGGCCGGCGGCTTGCCTTTCGGCTCGGCGGCGAGAAGATGGCGCGTATAGGGGTGCTGCGGGTTGGCGAAAATGTCCTTGGTCGGCCCGGTCTCGACGATCTTGCCCTTGGTCATGACGCAGACCCGGTCGGCGATCTTGCGCACGATGCCGAGGTCATGGGTGATGAACAGCATCGACATGCCCTTGCGGCTTTTCAGGCCCGCGAGCAGTTCGAGGATCTGCGCCTGGACGGTGACGTCGAGCGCCGTCGTCGGCTCGTCGGCGATCAGCAGCTCCGGCTCGTTGGCGAGCGCCATGGCGATCATGACACGCTGGCGCTGGCCGCCCGAAAGCTGATGCGGATAGGCGTCGAGCCGCTTTTGCGGATCGCGAATGCCGACTTCGTTGAGCAGAGCCAGCGTGCGCGCCTTGGCCGGACGGTCGCCCATACCCTGATGCAGCTTCAGAATTTCGACGATCTGATGCTCGATCGTGTGCAACGGATTGAGCGAGGTCATCGGCTCCTGGAAGATCATGGTGATCTTGTTGCCGCGCACCTGGCGCAATTGCTTCTCGCTCATGGCGAGCAGGTCGGCGCCCTGGAACAGGATCTTGCCCGACGGATGGCTGGCGCTGGGGTAGGGCAGCAGCTTCAGCACCGATAGCGCCGAGACCGATTTGCCGGAACCGGATTCACCGACCAGCGCCACCGTCTCGCCCTTGGCGATGTCGAACGAGATATGGTCGACGGCAACGGACTGGCCGGCGCCCTGGTTGAAGGCGACGCTGAGGTCCTGCACGCTGAGCAAGGGGACTTCGCTCATTTGAACGTCTTGCGCGGATCGAAGGCGTCGCGCGTCGCCTCGCCGACGAAGACCAGCAGCGACAGCATCAGCGAGATGACGACGAAGCCCGATATGCCGAGCCATGGCGCGTTGAGGTTGCGCTGCGCCTGCTTGAGCAATTCGCCGAGCGAGGCCGAACCCGGCGGCAGGCCGAAGCCGAGATAATCGAGCGAGGTCAGGGTCGAGATCGAGCCCGAGAGCAGGAAGGGCAGGAAGGTCAATGTCGCCACCATGGCATTGGGCAACAGGTGCCGGAACATGATGGTGCGGTTGGGCACGCCGAGCGCGCGGGCCGCGTTGACATATTCGAAGTTGCGGGCGCGCAGGAACTCGGCCCGCACCACGCCGACCAGCGCCACCCAGGAAAACAACAGCATCAGGCCAAGCAGGATGAAGAAGCCAGGCGGCAGGATGGCGGCGACGATGAGCAGCAGGTAGAGCACGGGAATGGCCGACCAGATCTCGATGAAACGCTGGAACAGCAGATCGGTCCAACCGCCGAAATAGCCCTGCAAGGCACCAGCGGCGACGCCGATCAGCGCCGAGCCGATGGTCAGGATCAGGCCGAACAGCACCGAAATGCGGAAACCGTAGATGACGCGCGCCAGCACGTCGCGCGCCTGGTCGTCGGTGCCGAGCCAGTTCCAATTGCCGACATTGCAGGCCGGGTCATCGGCTCCCTGCGGATACTGGTTGCAGCGCGTCTTGGCGTCATATTCCCACGACGGCTTGGCCGGTGCCGCTTCGGGAATGGCATTGTTGACGGTCTGGTAGGAGTAGCGGATCGGCGGCCAGATCATCCAGCCATGGGCGTTGATCTCGTCCTGGATCACCGGGTCCCGGTAATCGGTGACGGCATAGAAACCGCCGAATTTTTCCTCGGGGTAGGCGACCAGCACCGGGAAAAGGATTTCGCCCTTGTAGGAAGCGATGATCGGCTTGTCGTTGGCGATGAATTCGGCAAACAGCGACAGCACGAACAGGACGAGGAAAATCCACAGCGACCAGTAGCCGCGCCGGTTGGCCTCGAAGTTCTGCAGGCGGCGCTTGTTGAGCGGCGACAGGAACGGCCGCGGGATCCGCACCGGCACCGCCCCGGCGGTAACGCTTGCCTCCGACATCAGATGTCTCTCCGCTCGAAATCGATGCGCGGATCGACCCAGGTGTAGATGAGGTCGGACAACAGTCCGACGAACAGGCCGAGGAGCGAGAAGATGTAGAGGTTGGCGAACACCACCGGGTAATCGCGCTCGACCACCGATCGGAAGCCGAGCAGGCCGAGGCCATCGAGCGAAAAGATGTTCTCGATCAGCAGCGATCCGGTGAAGAAGGCCGAGATGAAGGCGCCCGGGAAGCCGGCGATGACGATCAGCATGGCATTGCGGAAGACATGGCCGTAGAGCACCTGCCGTTCCGACAGGCCCTTGGCGCGCGCCGTCACCACATACTGCTTGCGGATTTCCTCCAGGAAGGAGTTCTTGGTCAAAAGCGTGGTCGTGGCGAAGGCCGACAGCACCAACGCCGTCAGCGGCAACGTCATATGCCAGAAATAATCGGCGATCTTGGCCGGCCACGACAGCTGGTCCCAATTGTCCGAGACGATGCCGCGCAACGGGAACCAATCCCAGAAAGAGCCACCGGCGAACAGCACCATCAGCATGATGCCGAAGAGGAAGCCCGGAACGGCATAGCCGACGATGACGACGCCGCTGGTCCAGATGTCGAAGGGGGTCCCGTCCTTCACCGCCTTGCGGATGCCGAGCGGGATCGAGATCAGATAGGACAACAGCGTGATCCAGAGCCCGATCGAAATCGAAACGGGCATTTTCTCAAGGATCAGGTCGAGCACCGAGATATCGCGGAAATAGCTGTTGCCGAAATCGAAGCGGGCATAGTTCCACAGCATCATGCCGAAGCGCTCGAGCGGCGGCTTGTCGAAACCGAACTGCTTCTCCAGCTTCTTGATGAATTCCGGATCGAGCCCCTGGGCGCCGCGATATTTAGAACCGACGTCGCCGGCGGCATCGAAATTGGAACCACCCGCATCGCCGCCGCCACCCCCGAGGCGGTCGCTGCCGCCCTGGTTGGTCAGCTTGGCGATGACCTGCTCGACCGGACCGCCGGGCGCGAACTGGATGACGGCGAAGGATATCGCCATGATGCCGAACAGGGTCGGGATCATCAAAAGGATACGGCGCAGTATATAGGCGCCCATCAGATGGTATCCTCCTTAGGGAGAGCCACCGTGTCTGGTGGCACCCCCAAGGCAGTCGCTTCAGGCCAATTGTCGCCGCCGCCGCCGCCCCTCATTGTCCTGCCGGACATTTCTCCCCGTATAGGGACGGGGAGAAAGGGGCTGGCCATAGTCTCGGCGCTCTTATCCCGACGCTTGTAGTTGGCGAAATCACTGATTAGAGCACCCCTCTCCCCGTCCCTATACGGGGAGAGGATGCCGGCAGGCAGGTGAGGGGCAGCGCCAACGCCCGCAAGAAATTCAGCCTTTGCCAATTTTTGCCGCCTTGCCCTTATCGAACCACCATAGCGCCTCGACCGGAAAGCCGAAATCGGGCTTTTGCTCAGGAAAGCCGAACATGTCCCAATAGGCGCTTCGGTGATTCGCCAGGAACCAACTTGGAATCCAATCGCACCGCGCGCGCAAGACCCGGTCGAGTGCCCGCATGGCGACAGTCAGGTTTTCACGGTCCTTTGCCGCGCCCACGGCGTTGATCAGCGCGTCGATGGCGGGATCGGAGATACCCGGCAAGTTACGGGAACCGGAGACGCCGGCGGTGCTCGAATGGAAGAAGACTTCCAGGTCGTCGCGCGTCGGCGTCGCGCTGAACGAGAAAGCGGCCGACAGCAGATCGAAATCGAACGTCGCCTGTCTTGCCTGGTATTGCGCCGAATCGACCAGCCGGATCGTGGCGTCGAGACCGATAGCCTTCATGTTGGCGACCCATGGCGAATAGACCTGAACGAAGGTATCGTCGTCGACCATGAACTCGGCCGAAAGCCTGCCGCCCTTGTCATTGACAACGAAGTCACCCGACCGTTTCCAGCCTGCTGCGGCCAGAAGCTTTGCCGCCTGGCCAAGCAGCTTGCGGTCGCGGCCGGAGCCATCGGACGCGGGCAGAGTGACAGCCGTGCCGAAGACTTCAGCCGGGAGCTGAGCGCGCAGCGGCTCCAACAAAGCCAGTTCTTGCGGCGAAGGCAGCCCGTCTGCGCGAAAATCCGATTTCTCGAAGCAGGATTGCGAGCGCTCGTAGGAACCGTAGAAGAAGTTGCGTCGCGTCCATTCGAAATCGAAGCACAGCGCAATCGCCTGCCGCACCCTGGGATCGCGAAACTGCTCGCGCCGCTGGTTGACGGCCGTGGCCTGCATGGACGGCCGCTTCTCGGCGGGGAATTCGTGCTTGATCACCTTGCCGGCGGCCAAGGCCGGAAAGTCATAGGCTGTCGCCCAGACTCGTGAGGTAAATTCCTCGCGGTAGGTGATCTCGCCTTTCTTGAAAGCCTCGAAGGCGGCCGTACGGTTTTGGTAGAACTCGATGCGAATAATATCGAAATTGTTCTGGCCGCGATTGACCGGGAGGTCGCGGCCCCAATAGTCGGCGACGCGGTCGTACTCGATCGATGTCCCGGCCGAGAAGCGCCCAACCCTGTACGCGCCGGACCCGAGAGGCGGGTTCAATTGCGAACTGTCGAAGGGATTGGCTGTGTAGAAGGCCTTCGACAGGATCGGGAACTGGACGACATTCAGCACGGTGCGGTCGGATTGTTTGCCGGAGAAAATGAGCCGCAAGGTGTGCACGTCGACGACGACCGCGTCGACAAGGAACTTCAGTGCCACCGAGAGTTTCGGATGGCCCTGGTCCCTGAACAGCTTGAAGGTGAAGGCCGCATCCTCGGCCGTCAGCGGTGTGCTATCATGGAAGCGGGCTTCGGGCCGAAGTGCAAACTCGAAACTGTTGCGGTCGTCCGAAATGGTCACGCTTTCGGCAAGCTGGCCGTAGACGGCGTCCGGCTCATCCAGCGCCGCCACCATCAACGCGTCGAAACACATCTCCATGCGAGGTGGCGCATCGCCCTTCAAGGTGAAGGCATTCAGCGTGTTGAAGGTCTCCGTGCTCTGGTTGTAATCCCAATTCGGCGGAGCGAAGTTGAAGATGCCTCCGGTCGGTGCATTGACGTCGACGTAGTCGAAATGCATGAAGTCCGGCCTGTATTTGAGGTCGCCAAAGGCCGAGAGACCGTGCAGTTTGGTGCCGGTCGGGTTGGCGGCGAAAGCCCTGCCTGGCAGCAAGGCGGCGGCAGCGGCAGCTGCGCCAAGAGCGAGAAAGTCGCGGCGGGGCAGGGCCGTCATCGATTGCCGCCCCATCAATTACCGCCCTTGTACTTGGCCGCCAGGGCCTTTTCCTTGTCGAGATCGATCCACCAGGAATCGATGTCGGCGCCGACATAGGCAGGCTGCTTGTCGGGGAACTTGAACTTGTTCCAATAGGCCAACCAGACGGCCGAGCGGTAATATTGCGGCACGACGTAGAAGTTCCACAGCAGGATGCGGTCGAGTGCGTGTGTGGCCGCGACCAGATCATCGCGATCGGTGGCGAAAATGATGCGATCGACCAGTGCGTCGACGATTGGATCCTTGATGCCCATCAGGTTGCGCGAACCGGGCACGTCGGCGGCCTTCGAACTCCAGAAATCGCGCTGCTCATTGCCAGGCGACTCCGACTGGCCGAACAGACCCGTCACGACATCGAAATCGAAATTGTTGACGCGGTTGATGTACTGCGTCTGATCGATGATGCGCAGGGTGGCGTCGACGCCGATCTTGCGCAGGTTGGCAACATAGGGACTGGCGATCACCTGGTCGGTCTCGTTCCAGCCGAGGATCTCGAACTTGAACGGCGCGCCTGTCTTGGCGTTGACCATCTTGCCGCCTTTGATGACCCATCCGGCCTTGGCGAACAGGTCGACGGCCTGCTTCAGATATTTTCGCTCCGCTTGCGGCGAGTCGTAGACGGGTAGCTTGAATTCCTGTGTGAACAGTTCCGGCGGCAGCTTGTCGCGGTATTTTTCTAGGATTTCCAGTTCCTTGCCTTGCGGCAATCCGCTGGACGCCAGTTCGGTACCCTGGAAATAGCTCGATGTGCGGGTGTTGAAGCCGAAGAACAGGGTGCGATTCATGCTTTCGAAATCGAACGGGATGGTCAGTGCCTGGCGGACCAGCCGGTCCTGGAACAGCGGCCGCCTCTGGTTGAGCACAAAGCCCTGCATCGGCTGTGGCGATTTGGTCTGGAAGTCCTTCTTGATGACGTCGCCGGCCTGGACGGCCGGGAAATTATAGGCTGTCGCCCATTTGCGAGAGCTGTATTCGCGGTTGACGTCTTCCAGCCCGCCCTTGGTGAAGGCAAGCCAAGCGGCATTGTCGTCGAGAATGTAGGTGTATCGGCGCGTGTCGAAATTCTCGCGACCGATCTTCACCGGCAGCTTGGCCGCCCAATAATCGGGCACGCGCTGCCATACGATTTCCGATCCCGGTTTGAAGCTGGCAATCTTGTAGGCGGCCGAGCCGAGCGGAATTTCCAGCGTCGGCCTGGTGACGTCGCGCTTCTTGCCGTTGGCGTCCGTGCCTTCCCACCAATGTTTCGGCAGCACGGCAAGATCGCCAAGGATCTTCGGCAGTTCCCGGTTGCCCTTCTGGTTGAAATGGAATTCGACCTCGCGGTCGGAGATCGCCACCGCATCGGTGACGTTCTCGAAATAGCGGCTGTATTGCGGGCTGTTCGCCTTCAGCACCTGGAACGACCAGATCACGTCGTCCACGGTGATCGGCTGGCCGTCATGCCATTTGGCGCGCGGGTCGAGCCGGTAAGTCGCCGAGGAATAATCGGCCGGGTATTTGTAGGCGTCGGCGATCAGAGGATGGCTGACGCTGCCCTCATCGGTCGCTTGCTCCATCAGCGTGTCGTAGAGCAGGCCGCCGCCGAAGCCGACCAGGCCCGCCGCTGGTGATCCCTGGACGACATAGGGATTGAAGCTGTCATAGGTGCCGAGCAGCACCGAATTGAAGGTGCCACCTTTGGGCGCATTCGGATTGACGTAGTCGTAATGTTGGAAATTGTCGCCGTATTTGGATTCGCCGATCAGCGATGAGGTGGTTCGCCATTCGTCGGCTTGGCTCGCCTGCAATCCCGCCGCCAGCAGGGCCGCCGCCAGCAACGATTTAAGAAGCGCTCGGCCAACCGTCATGCACTATCCTCTTCGCGATGCGCGCCAGAACATCCTGAAGGGCGATCCTAGATGATTTGGCGCTCATGAAAACCGCAATGCGCCGGCTTTGTCGCCGCATCAGGCATTTTCCCAACAAAAAAGCCGGGCTGAACCCGGCTTTTTCAAGATCGTCGAGATAACAGTCTGGTTATTGGGCAGGCGCCGGTGCGGGAGCTGGCGCTGCCGGAGCGGCTGGCGCCGCGGGCTTGGCAGGTGCCGCGCCGTCGGCCGGTTTCGCGGGAGCCGCGCCGTCGGCCGGCTTCGCGGGCGCGGAAGCATCCGCGGCGGCACCCGGTGCCGGCAGCGGCTTGGGATTGTCCGAAAGCGTGCGCAGATAGGCGATGACGTTGGCGCGGTCCTCGTCCTTGGGCAGGCCGGCAAAGCCCATGGCCGTTCCCTTCACGAATTTCTTCGGCGAGGTGATGAAGTGGTTGATGTTGTCGTAGGTCCACTTCTCGGTGCCGCCCTTTGAGAATTCCTTCATGCCGGCCGAATAGGCGAAGCCTTCATGTTCGGCGACGGGGCGGTCGACGAGGTCCCACAGATCCGGGCCGACCTTGTTGGGGCCGCCCTTTTCGCCGGAATGGCAGGCCTGGCACTTCTTGAACACGGCAGCACCGGCCTCGGCATTGGCGCTCTGGAGGAGATCGGCGATCGGCTTGGCCTCGGCCGCCGGCGCGGCGGCGCCGCCTTCGGCGGGTTCCGCGGCCTCAATGGCGAAGCCGGGCTTTTCCGGCGCGGGCGAGGCAAACAGCGCATCCGACACCAGTCCGACCGAGAAGACGACGAAAACGGTTCCGAGCAATCCGGCGAGCAGCTTGTTGACTTCGTTGGAATCCATACGCCCCTTGCTCCCTTTTCCGGCGGACTGATCCGTCCACTCCGTCCGTCGGTATCGAGACCTGCCCTCCAGAGCCGGTCAAATCGGGCGGAAACTAGGTCTTTTGCTCCAGCGTTGCAACACCTATAAGGGCGCTTCCAGTGAGACCTTTTGCCACTTTTCCTTGTCCTCTTTTCGAACTCCTTGCCAGACCGATGTCCACCTTGATCCTGATACCGGCCCGCATGGCCTCGACCCGCCTGCCGGGCAAGCCGCTGGCCGATCTCGCCGGCGCGCCGATGATCGTCCATGTCGCGCGCCGCGCCACCGAAGCCGGGCTGGGCCGGGTGGTGGTGGCGACCGACACGCAAAGCGTGGGCGACGCGGTGCGCGCGCATGGTTTCGAGGCCGTCATGACGCGTATCGACCATGAATCCGGTTCCGACCGCATCCACGAGGCGCTGTTGACACTCGACCCCCGGGGCGAGGTCGAAATGATCGTCAATGTGCAGGGCGACCTGCCGACCATCGATCCAGCCATCATCGCCGCCTCGCTCAGGCCGTTCGAGGACATCTCGGTGGATATCGCCACGCTCGGCGTCGAGATCGTGCGCGAGGCGGAAAAGACCAATCCCAACGTCGTAAAGATCGTCGGGTCGCCGCTCTCCGGCACACGGTTGCGGGCGCTTTACTTCACCCGCGCCACGGCACCCTGGGGCGAGGGGCCGCTTTATCACCATGTCGGCCTTTACGCCTATCGACGCGCGGCACTCGAGCGTTTTGTCGCGCTGAAGCCGTCGCCGCTGGAGCGCCGCGAACGGCTGGAGCAGTTGCGGGCGCTGGAAGCCGGCATGCGCATGGACGCCGAGATCGTCCAGTCGCTGCCGCTCGGCGTCGACACGCCTGAAGACCTGGACCGGGCCAGGCAAATCCTTTCAAACTGAGATATCAGCATGCCTGAAAAGACCAACAGAATATCCTTCCAGGGCGAGCCCGGCGCCAATTCCGACACAGCCAGCCGCAACGTCTATCCCTCGATGGAGCCGTTGCCGTGCCCGACCTTCGAAGACGCGTTCAATGCCGTCGAGACCGGCAAGGCCGATCTTGCCATGATCCCGATCGAGAACACCATCGCCGGGCGCGTCGCGGACATCCACCACCTTCTGCCGGAATCGAAACTGCACATCGTCGGCGAATATTTCCTGCCGATCCATTTCCAGCTGATGGTGCTGCCGGGCGTCAAGCGCGACGAGATCAAGACCGTGCACACCCACATCCACGCGCTTGGCCAGTGCCGCAAATACATCCGCAAGAACGGCTGGAAGGGAGTAGTCGCGGGGGACACGGCGGGCGCCGCCAAAATGGTCTCCGAGGTGAAGGACCGCACCATGGCGGCATTGTCGCCGGCGCTGGCAGCAGCGCTCTATGGGCTCGATATCATCGAGGAGAATGTCGAGGACACCGACAGCAACGTCACCCGCTTCGTCGTCCTGACCAAGAGCAAGCAATGGGCCGAGCGGCCGTCGCCCGACGTCAAGATGATGACGACTTTCATCTTTCGCGTCCGCAACGTGCCGGCCGCGCTCTACAAGGCGATGGGCGGCTTCGCCACCAACGGCATCAACATGACCAAGCTGGAAAGCTACCAGCTCGGCGCCTTCACGGCGACGCTGTTTTACGCCGATATCGAGGGCCATCCCGACGATCCGCTGGTCAAGCTGGCGCTGGACGAACTGCGGTTCTTCTCGCGCGAGGTACGGATTCTCGGCGTCTATCCGGCCAGCGAGTCGCGCGAGCAGTGGAAGGTTGCGGACTGAGCTACCAGCCCAGCGGCACGTAATCGATCTCGAGAAATTTCTCGACCTCCGGCACCCAGCGGTCGCGCACGAAGGCGACATGGTCGGGATGGTCGTTGTACCTGGTGTAGGCGGCCTGGTCGGCGAACTCCATCGAGAAGCCGAACTGATAGTCGTTCTTTGGGCTGATCTGCCGCAATTGCTCGAAATGCGTGACGCCCCGGATCGCGGTGAGAATCTTCCTGGCGTCGACGAGGAACCGCTTTTCCTCCAGCGAGTGCGGCGGATGCTTCAGCGTGAAGACGACGGTGTGACGGATCATTTGCCTCTCCTGCGATGTCTTTCGGTGTTCGCTATTCGCTGTCGATCCAGGCGCGGATGAGATGGTGCGCGATGGCGCCTTTCGGCGGCGTGACCAGGGTGTCGGGGTGCGTCCGGTCCAGCATCAGGCGCACCTCGTCGCGCAAGAACCAGCGGCAATCCTCCAATTCGGTGAGATCGGCCTGGATGTCCTCGTTGAGCGGTTCGCCGAAGCATCCGATCATCAGCGAATAGGGGAAGGGCCAGGGCTGGCTCGCATGGTAGACGACCCGGCCGAGCCGGATGCCGGCCTCTTCAAGCGTTTCGCGGCGCACCGCCGCCTCGATCGTCTCGCCCGGTTCGATGAAGCCGGCAAGTGCTGAATACATGCCGGGAGCGAAGTGCCGGCCACGCCCCAGCAGGCATTTCTCCCGCGTCGCCGTCAGCATGATCGCCACCGGGTCGGTGCGTGGAAAGTGCTCGGTGCCGCAATTCGGGCAATGGCGTTTGTAGCCGCCGGCCCGCATCTGTGACTCGCTGCCGCATTTGCTGCAGAAGCGGTGGCTGGCGTGCCAGGCGAGCAGGGCCGCGCCCTGCGCCATCGCGCCGGCGGCGGCCTCGTCGATCAGCCCTTGCATGTAGACCGAGCGGTAGTCGATCGCCTTGACGGTTTCGGGCAACCGTTCGGCGTCGATGCCGGCCAGCACCGCCAGCACCGGCCCCTGTTCGGAAAAGCCGAGCAGCACGCCCTGGTCGAAGGAAGGCTCGAAAGGCTGGCTCTCGGCGACGCGGTACCAGGGGTCGAAACCGCCATCCGAGAGTTTCAGATAGAGCCGCCCGCCATTCATCAAAAGCAGTCGCGTCGTCGGATCTGACAGCGTCTTGTCGACCGAATCGTCGGTGCGGTTCTCGGATTGCCGGTCGATCGTGTTGCCGGCAAAGCCGACGAACTGGCTCGGCTCGCGCAGGGGCGCGTCAAACAGGCGGAAGCTCATATGGACTCTGGTGCTTTGGGATGGACATGCTTGGGATGGACGTGTTTTTGAATGAACACAGGGGAGGCTTATAGCGCTGCCCTGATCGTTTCGGCAAACCGGCGCAGGTCGGAACGCTGATAGGGCTCGCGCAGGCCATGCCCCCATACCGGGCCGGGCCAGCCGGGATCGCCCTCGGACCGCGCGATGATATGGATATGCAGCTGGCGCACGATGTTGCCGAGCGCGCCGGTGTTGATCTTGGTGCAGCCGCTCACCTTCTTCAGCGCCTGCGCCACCATATTGGTCTCGAAGGTGAGCATCGCCTGGTCGAGCGGCGTCATGTCGTGAATTTCCTCCGCGCCCGGCCGCTGCGGCACCAGGAGCAGCCATGGCCAGCGGCGGTCGTTCATCACCCGCAATTCGCAGAGCCCCAGCCACATCAACTGCTCGCTGTCAGCCTCCAGCCGGGCATCCAGCGTGAATCCGGCCTTCAGGCCCGGCAGCATCGGCGTTTCCCCTGCTTTTCTTGGTTTCCTCAGACCATGGACGCTAGAGCGGCTGCACCGGGGCTGCAAGCGAATCTCTTGGGTTTCGCTGCCGATTTGCCTGCGCACTTGCATTTCGTCCCGCAATTGCCGATATGGACAGCGGGAGGTTGGTGGTGGACGATCCACTCGCCAACCGGGTCAGGTCCGGAAGGAAGCAGCCCTAACGAGCCCGGAACGGGTCATTGTTCCAGCCTCCCACCTCATCGGCCCTCCTCGCGACATTGACGACGCATTGCAGCGCGGGCGAGACTATGCGCAGGAATCGGCGCCTTTGGCGCGGCCTTTTGGAGCTTAACGGGCGAATGAGCGAAGCCGGAAATTCGGGACCGAAAAGCCTGGAGCATGGCAAGGCCGGCGCCTATCGGGTGCTGGCGCGCAAATACCGTCCGTCGAATTTCTCCGAGTTGGTCGGCCAGGAGCCGATGGTGCGCACCCTCACCAACGCCTTCGCCACCGGCCGTATTGCCCAAGCCTGGATGCTCACCGGCGTGCGCGGTGTCGGCAAGACCACAACCGCGCGCATCCTGGCGCGGGCCCTGAACTACAAGACCGCCGATACCGATCAGCCATCGGTCGATCTCGCCGTGCTCGGCGAGCATTGCCAGGCGATCATGGAAGGCCGCCATGTCGACGTCATCGAGATGGACGCCGCCTCGCACACCGGCATCGACGACATCAGGGACATTATCGAGCGCGTTCGCTATGCGCCGGTCTCTGCCCGCTACAAGGTTTACATCATCGACGAAGTGCACATGCTGTCGACGCAGGCCTTCAACGGCCTGCTGAAGACGCTGGAAGAGCCGCCGCCGCACGTCAAATTCATCTTCGCCACCACCGAAATCCGCAAGGTTCCGATCACCGTCCTGTCGCGCTGCCAGCGTTTCGACCTGAGGCGCATCGACGCCGGCGCGCTGGTCGCGCATCTCACCTCGATCGCCGGCAAGGAAGGCATTTCGGTCGACGACGACGCGCTGGCGATGATCGCGCGCGCGGCTGAAGGCTCCGCCCGCGACTCGCTCTCCATCCTTGACCAGGCGATCGCCCACGGCGCCGGCTCCGTCGGCGCCGAGGCCGTGCGGGCGATGCTCGGCCTTGCCGACCGTGCCCGCATCGTCGATCTGTTCGAATATGTGATGAAGGGCGATGTGGCGGCGGCGCTCGCCGAATTCCGCGCCCAATACGACACCGGCGCCGATCCGGCCGCCGTGCTCACCGATCTGGCCGAGTTCAACCATCTCGTCACCCGGCTGCGTTTCGTGCCGACCGCCATGGACGATGCCTCGCTGTCGCAGGACGAGCGCCAGCGTGGCGCCGATTTCGCCAGCGCGCTGTCGGTTCGCGTGCTGTCGCGGACCTGGCAGATGCTGCTCAAGGGCATTCCCGAGGTACAGTCCTCCAACCGGCCGGTCAGTGCCGCCGAAATGGTGCTGATCCGGCTGGCCCACGCCGCCGACCTGCCGACATTGGACGAGGCGCTAAGATCGCTGGAGAGTGGGGCCGCGGCAACCGGCGCCACGCCGCGCCCGAATGGTGCGCCCGTGAATCCCGGCCCCGTGAGCCCCGGCAATGGCGGTGCTGGCGGCAATGGCGCCAGCGCCATGGCGCAGGCGCGCATGCCTGGCGGCTCGGGCGGCGCGCAGACCATGCGGCTGGTCGAGGCCACGCCCGCGCCTGCCGCCTTCGTCGCGCCCCCGCAGCCGGCGCCGGAGACGCAAGCCGTACCGTTGAAATCGCTGGCCGACATCGTTGCCCTTGCCGACGCCAAGCGCGACATCGCCTTCAAGGTCCTGATCAAGAGCTGTATCCGCCTGGTGCGCATCGAGCCCGGCCGCATCGATGTCGGCCTGACCGATGACGCGCCCAAGATGCTGCTCAACGACCTGACCACCAAACTGCGCGCCTGGACCGGCCGCAGCTGGCTGGTGTCGCTGTCTAAGGAAGAGGGCGGCCAGACGCTGGCCGAAATGGAATCGACGAAGCGTGAAAACGCCTTTCTCGATGCCAGGAGCGACCCGACGGTCGCCGCCATCCTGGCGCGCTTTCCCGGCGCAAAGATCATCGATGTGCGCATACCCGAGACACCGGATGCCGACACGACCGAGGCCGAAATGCCGGTCGAGCCGCCATCCGATGACGACGAACCCTGATATCCAGCACTAATCCGCAAAGGATCGGACCATGAAAGATCTTCTCGGCCTGATGGGCAAGGCGAAGGAAATGCAGGCCAAGTTCCAGGCCATGCAGGATGAGATCGCCACGGTCGAAGCCTCAGGCCAAGCCGGCGGCGGCCTGGTCAATGTCACGCTGAGCGGAAAATTCGACATGAAGTCGCTGAAGATCGACCCGTCCCTGTTCAAGGAAGACGATGTCGAGATCCTCGAGGATTTGATCCTTGCCGCCCACAATGACGCCAAGGCCAAGGTCGAGCAGATCATGCAGGAAAAGACCAAGGCGCTGACATCGGGCCTGCCCATACCGCCGGGAATGAAACTGCCGTTCTAGCGTTCGGTGCGCGCCCATGGCCGACGAGCCCTCGGAAAGACTGATCGAGCAGCGCATCCGCAACAGGATCTACGAGATCCTGGAAATCCTCGCCGATTGCGATGCGGGGGTCGATCTCGTCGGCATCAAGGGCTACTTCAACCTGTTCGAGGATTTCGTGCACCGCCCGTCGATCGAGGCCGGCACGTCGGCGCTTTCGAAGGACGAGCGTGCGATCGTGCTGGAAATCGCCGAATTCCTGGAGGCGGCCTCCGAAACCAATCCTGACTTCACCAAGGCCGAGTTCATCGACAGCGACTGGCCAGGCAAGATCGCGCCGATGGCAAGGGAGGCGCGCGCATTGTTCCTTAGACGTGGCCTGTTTTCGGAAAAGGTTGAAGAGCTCGACCCTGGTCAGCCGGCACCAATCGCGGCTGGGCGGTAGGCCTGTTCCAAAAAAGGCGTCGTGCGGATTTCCGTAGGGGAATTGCGGCGAAACAAAGAGAGAGCGGTCATCAACTGTGTGAAACGGCCGGCCGAACTATCTGGAAAGCCTCAATTTTGTGGCAATTTGGCAACAGTACGTGGTTAATAACGTTTTGGCCATCATTTTGCCCGAAAGTGTCTCATTCTTGCCGCAGCCTGGGGGCGGGCATTGAAGTGAGAGGGTTACCTGTTGATTGCCATGCGATGGAAGACGCCGCTGTTGCTCGGCGTCGTCACGTCTCCCCTTTTCTTGGCCGCTTGCAGCCAGACCACCTCGCATGGCATGTCCGTCGCCAGCCTGACCGACGCCATCACGCCGAGTTTCCTGAGTTCGCGCGCCTATAGCCACACGCCGAAGGACAGGGAATGTCTGGAACGGGCGATGTTCTTCGAATCCAACCGGTCGAGCCGCGACGGCATGATCGCCGTCGGCACGGTGGTGATGAACCGGCTGCGCTCCGGCAATCATGGCAGCACCATCTGCGAAGTCGTGGGTGAGCCCGGGCAGTTCGCGCCAGGCGTCATGACCAGATCGATGAATTCGCGCGCGATGCCCGATGTCGAGGAGGCCGCCGACGCGGTGCTCAAGGGCGAGCGCAAGGCCAAGCTGAAGAACACGATGTATTTCCACACCGCGGGCCTCCGCTTCCCCTACAAGAACATGCACTACACCATGGTTGCCGGCGGCAACGCCTTCTACGAAAAGCGCGGCCGCAACTGGCAGCCGCTTCCCGATGAGCCGATGGTTGCCTCGGCCGAGCAGCCGGCTGCGTTGCCGGGAGTATCCGCGACGCGTGTCGCTTCCGCCGAGCCCGTATCCGTGGCCAAGACTTCCGCTCGCACCGCTCCAGCTCAGCAGGTCTACATGACCGCCGCGGCGGAGCCGGTACCTCCCGGCAAGGCCGCCCGCACCGCTCCGGCCGAGCAGACCTATGTGACGGCAGCCGCGGCGCCGACGGCAAAGTCGGCGCGGGTTTCGGCGAAGCCGGTGGAAGTTGCCATGCAGGAGCCGATGGAAGAACCGGATGCCGCCCGTTTCGGCGGAACCCTGAACAGCGGAACCTCGAACAAAAGGGTCATCTCCTCGGTTGAGGGCGCGCCGCAGGAAGCGGCGATGGGCTTCCAGTCGACGCCCGAGAACACCGACGCCATCGGCGCGATGATCGTCAGCCAGGGTCGTCCGCTCGAAACCAATTGATCCGCACATCGATAGCGGCCGTGTCAGTATGGCTTATCCGCACCGATGCGGGATGTTTCAAAGCGCTCTGAAAAATCCTAGATCAGAGCGATGTCCAAGCGAATCGCCGGTCCCGAGATCGAACGCCTGATCCAGCTCCTGGCCAAGGTGCCGGGACTTGGCCCCCGTTCGGCGCGCCGCGCCGCACTGCATCTGATCAAAAAGAAGGAACAGTTGCTGTCGCCGCTGGCCGCCGCCATGGGCGAGGCCGCCGACAAGGTGCGCATCTGTTCCACCTGCGGCAATGTCGACACCTCAGACCCGTGCATGATCTGCACCGACCCACGTCGCGATCCCGCCACCCTGATCATCGTCGAGGACGTCTCGGATCTCTGGGCGCTGGAGCGTGCGGCGGCAATGAATGTGCGCTACCACGTGCTTGGCGGCACGCTGTCGCCGCTCGATGGCATTGGCCCCGACCAGCTCAACATTCGCTCGCTGATCGACCGCATCGCCGGCGGTGAGGTGAAGGAGGTCATCCTTGCCGTCAACGCAACGGTCGAGGGCCAGACCACCGCGCATTACCTGACGGATCAGCTCTCCGGATTCGAGGTCAAGATAACGCGGCTGGCGCATGGCGTGCCGGTTGGCGGCGAACTCGACTATCTGGACGAAGGCACGCTGGCCGCGGCACTGCGCTCGCGGACGGCGTTTTGACACGATTGGTGGGCAGGAGATGCGAATGATTTTTGTCACGCATCCTTCGAAGCGGGTGGGGCAGGCCACGCGCGGCTTTCACAAGTTCAGCCTTGCATTCTTCCTTGCCGCGCTCTTTGCCCCGATCGCCTTGCCCGCCTCCGCCGCCAAGATCGACGACCAATTCCGCGCCTGGCTGCAAACCGACATTTGGCCCGAAGCCAAGGCGAAGGGCATCTCCAAGGCGACCTTCGACGCCGCGTTCAACGGCGTGAAGCCGAACCTCAAACTCCCCGACCTTGTCATGCCCGGCGAGAAGCCGAAGACACCGCGGAAGCAGCACCAGGCCGAGTTCGGTTCTCCCGGTGCCTATTTTGCCGAGAAGACGGTTCGCGCGGTGACATCGGGCGGACGCACCCGCGAAGCCGCCAATGCCCGCACGCTTGCCGCGATCGAAAAGCGCTATGGCGTGCCGGGCGAGATCCTGCTGGCGATCTGGGGCCGCGAGACCGGCTTCGGCGCGGCGAAGATGCCCTACGATGCCTTCGAAGTGCTGGGCACCAAGGCGTTCATGTCGACGAAAAAGGATTTCTTCCGCACCGAACTCCTGGCGGCGCTGGAAATCGTGCAGCGCGGGCTGGCCCCGGTCGGTGCGATGAAGTCGTCCTGGGCCGGTGCGCTCGGCCAGCCGCAATTCATGCCGACCTCCTTCCTCAAGAATGCCGTCGATTTCGACGGCGACGGCCGCGCCGACATCTGGACCTCGACGCCTGACGTGCTCGCCTCGATCGCCAACTACCTCGTCCACTATGGTTGGGTCAGGGGACGCGGCTGGGGTTTCGAGGTAACTGTGCCCGAGAGTGTGACCTGTTCGCTGGAGGGTCCGGACCAGGGCAAAAAGATTTCGCAATGGGCCGCCATGGGCATCGAACGCGTCGGCGGCAAGCCGTTTCCGGCCAGCGAGCTGAAGGCGGAAGGGTTCCTGCTGATGCCTGCCGGGCGCAGTGGGCCGGCTTTCATCGCCACCCCCAATTTCTACGTGCTGAAGGAATACAACACCAGCGACCTCTATGCGCTGTTTATCGGCCATGGTGCCGACCGCATCGCCCATGGCGATCAGACTTTTTCCGGCGGTTGGGGGCCTGTCGGGGATCTCCACCGCTCCGACATCGCCGCCCTGCAGCGGGCCCTGGAGGCCAAGGGCTACGATGTCGGCAGCGCCGACGGCCTGCCCGGCTTCAAGACCCGCCGCTCGATCGGCAAATGGCAGGAAAAGAATGGTCAGGCCGCAACCTGCTTCCCCGACGCCGGCCTCGTTGCGGCGCTGAAATAACTCCGAAATTTAGAGCAATTCCAGGAGAAGTGTGTAACGGTTTTCCCGGGAGAAGCGCGTAGCGCTTCCCCTTGGGAATTGCGTGGGAACAAAGAGTTAGAGCGGGTCGGCGATTCCATCAAACGCTGAACCGCTCTAGCAGATTTTTCCCGATCGATGCCCTCGATTGGCTGGCATATGCGTCGACACGCCGCCCGCCATTCTGGTCCAATGCACCGTCGCCTAAATGCTCGTTGCCCACCAACAGGCCACCGGATATGCTGTTGACCAATTGGACAAAAACCACGACGGTAAGAGGTCGAGGGCTGCCATAGGCTCCGAAAAGAACACCGCAATCCTGAGCCGGGAACTCAGGTCAACAAACAACAAAACAGGGAACAATCATCATGATGATGGAAAAGCTCGCTCTACGATCCCGCATCTTGCTTGCTGGCGCCGCCATGTCGGCGCTGCTTCTGGCCGGCGCCCCGGCTGGCGCGGTCACCCCCGCCGACACGCTGGTCGAAGGTTTTGCCATCGACGACATCATCTCGATGGATCCGGGCGAGGCGTTCGAGCTGTCGACCGCCGAGGTCACCGGCAATACCTACGACCTTCTTGTCCGCCTCGACCTCAGCGACACCTCCAAGGTCAAGGGCGATCTCGCCGACAGCTGGACTGTCTCGGACGACGGCCTGACCTATACGTTCAAGCTCAAGCCGGGCCTGAAATTCGCTTCCGGCAATCCGATCACGGCGGCGGACGTCGCCTGGTCCTTCGAGCGCGCGGTCAAGCTGGACAAGAGCCCGGCCTTCATCATCAGCCAGTTCGGCATCAGCGGCGACAACGTCACCGAGAAGGCCAAGGCGGTTGACGACACCACCTTCCAGTTCATCGTCGACAAGGCCTATGCGCCGAGCTTCGTGCTGAACTGCCTGTCGGCGACTGTCGCCTCGGTGGTCGACGCCAAGCTGGTCAAGGAACATGTCGCGGCGGTCACGCCGAGCGCCGACTACAAATGGGACAACGACTTCGGCAACGCCTGGCTGAAAACGGGCTATGCCGGCTCGGGCGCCTACAAGCTGCGCGAATGGCGGGCCAACGAAGCCGTCGTCATGGAGCGCAACGACAATTATTACGGCGAGAAGGCCAAGCTCGCCCGCGTCATCTACCGCAACATGAAGGAAAGCTCGGCGCAGCGCCTGGCACTCGAAGCCGGCGACATCGACGTTGCCCGCAACCTCGAACCGAACGACCTCGACGCCATCGCCAAGAACGCCGACCTCACCACCACCAGCGCGCCGAAAGGCACCGTCTACTATATCAGCCTCAACCAGAAGAACCCGAACCTCGCCAAACCCGAGGTCCGTCAGGCCTTCAAATACCTGGTCGACTACGATGCCTTGAGCACGACCATCCTCAAGGGCATCGGCGAAATCCACCAGACCTTCCTGCCCAAGGGCGTGCTGGGTGAACTGGACGAAAACCCGTTCAAACTCGACGTCGCCAAGGCCAAGGAATTGCTGGCCAAGGCCGGCCTGCCCGACGGCTTCAGCGTCACCATGGACGTGCGCACCGGCCAGCCGACCACCGGCATGGCGGAATCGATCCAGCAGACGCTCGGCCAGGCCGGCATCAAGCTGGAAATCATACCCGGTGACGGCAAGCAGACGCTGACCAAATACCGCGCCCGCAACCACGACATCTATATCGGCCAGTGGGGCCAGGATTATTTCGATCCGAACTCCAATGCCCAGACCTTTGCCTCCAACCCGGACAATTCGGATGCGGGCAAGACCAAGACCTTGGCATGGCGCAATGCCTGGGACATTCCGGACCTGACCAAGCAGACGGAAGCGGCGCTGCTGGAGAAGGATTCGGGCAAGCGCGCGGATATGTACAAGGATCTCGAGAAGAAGATTCTCGACACCAGCCCCTTCGTCGTCATCCACCAGCAGTTGGAAGTTGCCGGCCTGCGCAAGAACCTCAAGGGCTTCGCGCTTGGTCCGAGCTTCGACACCAACTTCGTCGGGCCGGTCTCGAAAGAGTAGCGTCCGCGGACGCGCCGCATGAGCGCTGTTGAAAACGAGGGCGGGCGCGGCAGCGCCCGCGCCGTCGCCATTGCGTCGGCGATTGGCCGCTTCCTGGTCATCGCCGTGACGACCTATCTCGGTCTTCTCGCCGTCACCTTTTTCATTGGGCGCGTCATCCCGATCGACCCGGTGCTGGCGGTGCTGGGCGACCGGGCGCCGGCCAATGTCGTCGAGCGCACGCGCCGCGAGATGGGTCTCGACCTGCCGTTGATCGAGCAGTTCTATATCTATGTGAAACATGCGCTGAGCGGCGATTTCGGCACTTCGGTGCTGACCACCAATCCGGTCATGACCGATATCAGGCGCGCCCTTCCGGCAACCACGGAACTGGCGACATTGGGGACGCTGATCGGCGCGCTGTTTGGCGTACCGCTCGGCGTTCTGGCCGCCGTCCGGCGCGGCAGCCTGATTGACCAGATCGTGCGCATCATCGGCCTGATCGGCTATTCCGTGCCGATCTTCTGGCTGGGTCTGCTGGCCCTGGTGCTGTTCTACGCCAAACTGCAATGGGTGGCTTTCCCGGCACGGCTCGACGTCGTCTACGAATACACCTTCACGCCGATCACCGGTTTTTATCTGCTGGACTCCGCGATGCAGGGGCAGTGGGACGTCTTTTACGACGCCTTCCGGCACATCATCCTGCCGGCCTCGCTACTCGGCTATTTCTCGCTCGCCTATATCAGCCGCATGACGCGCTCGTTCATGCTCAACGAATTGGCGCAGGAATACATCGTCGCCGCGCGCGCCAAAGGCCTGTCGGAAACCCGCATCATCTGGGGCCACGCGCTGCGCAATGCCGCCGTGCCGATGGTGACGGTGATCGCGCTCTCCTATGCCGGCTTGCTCGAAGGCTCGGTGCTGACCGAGACCGTGTTTTCGTGGCCGGGCATCGGCCTCTACATCACCAACTCGCTGCAGAATGCCGACATGAACGCGGTTCTCGGCGGCACCATCGTCATCGGCTCGGTGTTCATCGCCATCAACCTTCTGTCCGACCTGCTCTACCGTGTGCTCGATCCGAGGACGAAGACAGGATGAGCGCCGACGCCGTCCAGAGCCGTCGTGACTGGCTCCTCAGCGAGCGGCCGGCCTCGCGCATGCAGGCGAGGCTCGGTCGCGCTTATGTCGCGTGGCGGCGTTTTTCCGCCAATCGTCTGGCCTTTGTCGGCCTGCTGATCATCATCGCGCTGCTGCTCGTCGCCGCCCTTGCCCATGTGCTGGCGCCGTATTCGCCGACCTTTGGCGACCTGAAGAATGCGCGGCTGCTGGCGCCGAGCGCGCAGCACTGGTTCGGCACCGACGATCTCGGCCGGGACATCTATTCGCGCATCCTCTACGGCTCGCGCTGGACGCTTTATGTGGTTATCCTGGTCGCTGTCATCGCCGCCCCCATCGGCCTGCTGGTCGGCACTGTCGCCGGTTATGCCGGCGGCTGGACCGATGCCATCCTGATGCGCATCACGGACATCTTCCTTGCCTTCCCAAAGCTGGTGCTGGCGCTGGCCTTCGTCGCCGCCCTTGGCCCCGGCATCGAGAACGCGGTGCTCGCCATCGCCATCACCTCCTGGCCACCCTATGCGCGCATCGCTCGCGCCGAGACGCTCACGGTGCGCAACTCCGACTACATCAAGGCCGTACAGCTGATGGGCGCCTCGCCCTTCCGCATCGTGCTGCGCCACATCATGCCGCTCTGCATCTCCTCGCTGATCATCCGCGTGACGCTCGACATGGCCGGCATCATCCTCACCGCCGCCGGTCTCGGGTTCCTCGGCCTCGGCGCGCAGCCGCCGCTGCCCGAATGGGGCACCATGATCGCGTCGGGCCGCCGCTTCATCCTCGACCAGTGGTGGGTGGCCGGTGCGCCTGGCTTTGCCATCCTCATCGTCAGCCTCGGCTTCAACCTGCTCGGCGACGGCCTGCGCGACGCGCTCGATCCCCGGAGCGGCGACCAATGAGCGGCCAGGCGGGGACACTGCTTGAGGTGGACGATCTGCGCGTCACCTTCCCGACCCGCACCGGCATGATCGAGGCGGTGCGCGGCGTCTCCTTTTCGCTCGGCCGCGAGCGGCTGGGGATCGTCGGCGAGTCCGGCTCGGGCAAGTCGCAGACCGGCCGCGCCATCATGGGCCTGACGCCGCCGCAGGCCAGGATATCGGCACAAAAATTGGCCTTCGACGGCATCGACCTGCTCGGCATTTCGCCGCGTCAACGTCGGGCGTTGCGGGGCAACCGCATCGCCATGATCCTGCAGGATCCGAAATACTCGCTCGACCCGGTGATGAGCATCGGCCGTCAGATCGTCGAGACGCTGCGCACGCACGAAAAGGTCGGCAAGGCCGAGGCGCGAGAACGCGCGCTGGCCATGCTGGAGGCGGTGCAGATCCGCGATCCCGAACGCGTCTTCGACCTGCATCCGCACGAAGTGTCCGGCGGCATGGGCCAGCGCGCCATGATCGCCATGATGCTGATCGCCGGGCCGGAAATGATGATCGCCGACGAGCCGACCTCGGCGCTCGACGTCACCGTACAGCTCGACGTGCTCGGCATCCTCGACCGGCTGGTCAGTGAGCGCGGCATGGGACTGATCTTCATCTCGCACGACCTGCGCCTGGTTTCCTCCTTCTGCGACCGCGTCATCGTCATGTATGCCGGCAAGGTGGTCGAGCAGCTCAAGGCCTCGGAATTGGGTCAGGCCCAGCATCCCTACACGCGCGGCCTGCTCAACTGCATGCCCAAGATCGGCGCCGACCGTCACCCGCTGCCGGTGCTCGACCGCAAGCCGGAGTGGGCGGCATGACATCAGCGATCACCGTCGACAGGCTGGAGGTCATCTTCGACCGTTTTCGCGCGCTGAAGGGCGTCAGCCTCGATGTGCAGCCGGGCGAATCCTTTGGCCTGGTCGGTGAATCCGGTTCCGGCAAATCGACATTGCTGCGGGCCATCGCCGGCCTCGCGCCGGTCGCCTCCGGCAGCATCGCCGTCAACGGCAAGACGCTCGGCGCGCGCCGCGACAAGGCCTTTTACCGCGAAGTGCAGATGGTCTTCCAGGATCCTTACGGCTCGCTGCATCCGCGCCAGACCGTCGACCGCCTGCTGCAGGAGCCGCTTGCTATTCACGGTTTTGCCGATGGCGAGAGGCGGATCGAACGCGCGCTCGACGAGGTCGGCCTCGGCAACGGTTTTCGCTTCCGTTACGCGCACCAATTGTCGGGCGGTCAGCGCCAGCGCGTGGCGATCGCGCGCGCGCTGATCCTCGAACCCTCGATCCTGCTGCTCGACGAGCCGACCTCGGCGCTCGATGCCTCGGTGCAGGCGGAAGTGCTCAACCTGCTGGAAGAGATTCGCCGACGGCGCAAGCTGACCTTCCTGATGGTCAGCCACGACCTCGCCATCATCACCCATATGTGCGAGCGGCTGATGGTGATGCAAGGCGGCGAGGCAGTTGAAAATCTGGTGGCCAACGATCTGGTCGAGCGCCGTGTGACAAAGGATTATACGCGCAACCTGCTGCGGGCCAGCGATGGGTTTGTCAGAACCGCTTGAATTTTCCTGTACGCGAAACCAGCCGTTTATTGAGGAGCTCCCGTGGAGAAATGGACGTTTCCGGACCCTCCCAACGTCGCGGTGTTTCTAGATAGGGGCATAGTTACCCGCGGCGACTGGATCGCATATGTCTCGCATGACGATGATGATGGCGCTTGGCAATTCCACACCAGCGAAACTGGGCCTGTTGACGAAGGCGACGCAATGATCGTCAGCTTGCAAAGCGTTTTGCGGCGGGATGAAAGTCTTCTGGCCTTGGCGGATTTGCCGGAAGGCTGGCACGCCTGGCGCACCTCGAAATCATCGCCATGGCAGCGCGCCAAGTCGCGCCCGGCATCCTCCAACGACAATGAATGATCCGGCACGCCTCAGGTCTGAACTTGCACCGGTTCGCCGGTCTCCAGGACGGGTGGCTCGGCTTGGTCCTTCGGCTCCTTGATGCGGAACCAAGTCACATATAGCGCCGGCAGGAACAGCAGCGTGATCGCCGTGCCGGCGATGATGCCGCCCATCATGGCGTAGGCCATCGGCCCCCAGAACACTTCGCGCGCGATAGGGATCAGCGCGAGACTCGCGGCGGCCGCCGTCAGCGCGATCGGCCGCATGCGATGTTCGGTCGCTTCGATGACGGCAGCCCAGCGATCCCTGCCTTCGGCGGCAAGATCCTCGATCTGCACGATCAGGATGACCGAGTTGCGGATCAATATGCCGATCAGCGCCAGCACGCCGAGAATGGCGACGAAGCCGAGCGGCGCGCCGCTTGGCACCAGCGCCGCCACCACGCCGATCAGCCCGAGCGGCGCCACCGCCACCACGAGGAACAGGCGCTGGAAACTCTGCAACTGCACCATCAGGATGGTGGCCATGACGAACAGCATCAGCGGCACCACGGCGGCGATCGGCCCCTGGCTCTTGGCGCTTTCCTCGACCGAGCCGGCGGTCTCGACCGAATAGCCGGGCGGCAGCTTGGCGACGAAGGTGTCGACCGATGGTTTCAGCTCGTTGACGACGGTCGCCGGCAGCACGTCGCCAACCAGGCCGGCGCGCACGGTGATGGTCGGGATGCGGTCGCGCCGCCACACCGTCGGCTGTTCCAGATCGTAGCGGAAGTTGGCGACCGCCGCGAGCGGGATCGCCTCGCCGGTGCTGGTCGGCAGCTGCATGTTCTGCAATGTCTCGATCGAGCCGCGTTCGGCCTCGCGCGAGCGGGCCACCACATTGATCAGGTATGTCGCGTCGCGCACCTGTGTGATGGTCGCGCCGCCGACCGTGCTGTTCAGCGCGCTGGCGATGTCGGAGGAGGTGATGCCGAGCTGCCGCGCCTTGTCCTGCAGCACGTCGACCCTCAGCACGCGCTGCGGTTCGTTCCAGTCGAAGGTGGGGGCGGCAAGCTTGGGATTGGACGAGATGAGGCCAGCGAATTGCTGCGCCAGTTCCCGCACGGTCTGGATATCGGGGCCGCTGACGCGGTATTGCACCGGACGCCCGACCGGTGGCCCAAGCTCGAGCGGCTTGACGAAGGCGTCGGTGCCGACGAACTCCGCGCGCAGCAGCTTCTCCAGCGCCGGTTTCACCCGGTTGCGCGCCTCGATGCTCTTGGTGACGATCACCGTCTGGCCGAAATAGGGATTGGCCGGCTGCACGTCATAGGCCAGCACGAAGCGCACCGCGCCCTGGCCGATATAGGAGGAAAAGTGGTCGATGTCGGGATTGCCGACCAGCGCGCGTTGTTCGAAGCGCTCCATCTGGTCGCGCGTCTCGGTGATCGACGAGTTCTGCGGCAGGTTCCAGTCGATGATCAGCTCCGGCCGGTCGGAAGGCGGGAAGAATTGCTGCTGCACCAGGCCGAAGCCGGCGATCGAGCCAGCGAACAGGAGCACGGTCACGATGATCGTCAGCCAGTGATGGCGCACCGAGCCGACAAGCACGCGCCGAAACAGCGACGTGAAGCGGCCCGGCTGGTCGTGATGCTTGGTCTTCATCGTCGCCGGCAGGATGGTCACGCCAAGCAGCGGCGCGAACAGCACCGCCACGATCCATGACACCAGCAGCGACACCGCGATGACGACGAACAGGGTGAATGTGTATTCGCCGGCAGCGCTCGAGTTTAGCCCGATCGGGATGAAGCCCGCGACCGTCACCAGCGTTCCGGTCAGCATCGGAAAGGCGGTCGAGGTGTAGACATAGGTCGCCGCCTTGCGCAGGCTGTCGCCAACCTCCAGACGCGCCACCATCATCTCGACGGCGATCATCGCGTCATCGACCAACAGCCCGAGCGCGATGATCAGCGCGCCGAGCGAGATGCGCTGCAGCGATATGCCGAGATATTCCATGACCGTGAAGGTGATGGCCAGCACCAGCGGGATCGACAGGGCGACGACGAAGCCGGCGCGCATGCCGAGGCTGATGAAGGAGACGGCAAGCACGATCGTAACCGCCTCGAACAGCGCGCGCGTAAAGCCTGAGACGGCCTCCTCGACGATGACAGGCTGGTCGGCGACCAGATGCACGCCGACGCCGACCGGCAGATCGGCCAGCACCTTGTTCATCTCCTCATGCAGCGCTTCGCCGAATTTGAGCAGATTGGCGTTGGGCTTCATGCCGATGGCAAGCCCGATCGCGTCTTGGCCGTTGAAGCGGAACAGCGCCGTCGGCGGGTCGGCATAACCGCGCGTGATCGTCGCCACGTCGCTCAAGCGGAAGAACCGATCGTTGACGCGCAGATTGATGGCCCGCAGGCTCTCCTCGGAGGTGAACTGGCCGCCGACGCGCACGCTGATGCGCTCCGGCCCCGACTGGATGACGCCGGACGGCGTGATCGCGTTTTGCGCCTGCAGGCTGGCCACGATCGCCTGCTGGTTCAGGCCAAGCGCCGCGATCTGGCGGGTCGAGAATTCGAGATAGATCGCCTCGTCCTGCGCGCCGACCAGATCGACCTTGCCGGCATTGGGCACGGTCAGGATCTTGGTTCTGACATCCTCGACATAGTCGCGCAATTGGCGTGGCGTCAGCCCATCCGATGTGAAGGCATAGATGTTGCCGTAGACATCGCCGAAGCGGTCGTTGAAGAACGGTCCCTGCACGCCTTGCGGAAACTGCGCCTTGATGTCGTTGACCATGTTGCGCACCTGAAGCCAGTTCGGCACGACATCGCGCGCCTTGGTGGTGTCCTTCAGGTTGACGAAAATGACCGTCTGGCCGGCGGTTGTAACCGACTTGGTGTAGTCGAGGCTGTCGAGTTCCTCGAGCTTCTTCTCGATGCGGTCGGTGACCTGCTGCACCGTCTCCTTGACCGAGGCGCCCGGCCAGTTGGCCTGGATGATCATCGTCTTGATGGTGAAGTTGGGGTCTTCCTCGCGGCCGAGATTGAGATAGGAGAAGATGCCAGCCACCACGAAGACCAGCATGAAATACCAGACCAGCGAACGGTGGTTGAGCGCCCAGTCCGAGAGGTTGAAGCCCTTCATGAGGCCCCTCCTTCGGGCACTTTGACCTTCTGGCCTTCGACGAGGCTGTGGACGCCGGCGGTGACGACGCGCGTGCCGGCCTCGAGCCCTTCAGCCACGGTGAAGGTGCCGCCGTTTTTCGACGCGACCTTGATCTCTTTCGCGCTCACGCTCGATGTCCGCGGGTCGACGATCCACACCTTGTCGGCGCCGTCCTTTTCGAGCAGCGCCGACATCGGCAGTTCGATCGTCGGCGTCACCTTGGTCATCCGGGTCGCCGTCACCGTCGAGCCGAGCCTGAACGCCTGCGGCGGGTCGGTGAGCGTCAGCTTGACGCGCCGCGTGCGGGTCGAACCCTCGGACTGGGGCGCGATCTCGCGCAGCTTGGCCTCGGTCTGGATCGTCGGCAGCGACTGCAGGATGACCTGGAACGGCGTGCCGGCCGAGAGATCGCCGGTCAACTGGTCGGGAATGTCGACCACCGCCTCGCGCAAGTCCGAGCGCGCCACGGTCACGACCGTCTGCCCGGGCGAGACCGTCTGGCCGACCTCGGCGCCGACGGCGGTAACGACGCCGTCGAAATCGGAGAATAGTCTGGCATAGCCGAGCTGTTCCTGCGATTTGGCCAGCGAGGCCTTGGCCCGCTCGACACTGGCTTCGGCGGCTTTGCGTGCCTGCTGCGCGGCGTCGAAGACCGACTGCGACGTATTGGCCGAGGCCAGCAACTGGCGCTGACGCTCCTCGCTTCCGGCGGCATTGGCGAATTGCGCCTGCGCATTGGAGAGTTCCGCCTTGGCCGCCTGGACGGCCAGCTCCAGAGCGGTCGGATCGAGTGCCGCGATGGTCGTGCCCTTGCTGACGATGTCGCCGACCTTGACGTCGCGCGAGACGACGCGGCCGAGCAGGCGGAAGGCAAGATCGGCACTGACCTGCGGCTCGACCGAGCCGGCAAAGCCGAAAGTCTGCGTGGTGCGCGGCTCGATCACCACCGACAGCACCGGCCGGATGATCTCCGGCGGCTTCTCGTCCGGTTTCGAACAGGCTGCGAGCAGGCCAAGCGCGGCAAGGCCAAGCAGGATGGCTGGCAATCGCTTCATTGCGCCGCCCCCGATATCTCGATGGTCTGTCCGGGGCTGAGCAACTGTCCGCCCGATGTAACGACGCTCTGGCCCTCGTCCAATCCCTTGGCGATCGCCACCGTGCCCGAATCGAACGCCAGCACCTCGACCGGGGCCATCGTCACCGCCTTGGTCGATGGGTCGACGATCCACACCGCGGGTTTGCCGGCGCTGGAGGTCAGTGCCTGCCATGGCAACAGGATCGCCTTCGCCGGCTTGGCGCTGACCGAGCCGATGACGGCCGCTCCCAGAGGCATGCCAGCGGGCGTGTCGGGAATGGCGACCTTCACCCTGATCGAGCCCGAAGCCGGGTCGACCGCCGGCGAGATCTCGCGCACCTTGCCCGTTGCCTTGACCTGCGGGTCGGACAACAGCGTGATCGTCACCGCGGGAGAAGCCGGCGTTTTGGCAACCAGCGTCTCCTGCACATTGAACACCGCGTCGCGGTCGCCGTCCTCGGCGACGGTGAAGACGGTCTGCGCCGCCTGCACCACCTGGCCGGCTTCGACCTGGCGGGCGGTGATGACCCCCGCGGCGCCGGCCTTGAGCTCGGTGAAGGACAGGTTCTGCTGGGCATTGGCGAGCGCGCTCCGCGCGGCATCGACGCTGCCTTGCGCGACCTTCAGCGCCTGGTCGGCGGTGTCATAATCGCGCCTGGTGGTGAAGCCCTGGGCAAGCAGCGTCTTTTGTCGCTCGAAAGTGGCCGCGGCCTGGGTCAATTGCGCCTGCGCGGCATCGAGATCGGCCTGTGCGGAGCGCAAATCGGACTCCTGCTCCTGCGGATCGATGCGGGCAAGTACCGTCCCTTGATCGATATGCTGGCCGACATCGACAAGCCGCTCCGCGACGCGGCCACCGACCCGGAACGACAGATTGTTCAGCGTACGCGCCGCGATCACTCCGGTCAGCGAGGTTCTCGGCGCATAATCCGACATCGTCGCCGTCTCGGTGCGCACCATGATCGGCAGCTTTTTCTCTTCCGCCTGTTGTTGTTTCTGGCAACCGGACAGCAGCATCAGGACTGTACAGGCGACGACGGAAACGGCTGGAAAAGACAAAAGACCGACGGTTTCGACGGATGGCGGCGAGACGGACGATGTCGCGTTCCTGCTCATGGTTCCCCTCGGCCGCGTGAAGGTCGCTGAGCGCGATCCCTCGCGGATATCAGAAGGATAGTCGATCCCGAAAAAAAGGAAACCGGTCTCGTACGCGTATCGCCAGGCTGGTTAAGTCAGGCCCAATCGACCCGGTGATGGTGCCGGCTTGAGGAAAATCTGAAATAAGGCCAGAAGGGAACTCAACGGCATCAAACAGAACGGGCCCCATCTCGATGAGGGATGGCCCGGTGAGGGACATGATGAAGAACTCCGCCATTTCCGAACGCAAGAACCAGTCGATCTCGCGCGGCGTCGGCATGACCACGCAGATATATGCCGATCGGGCCGAGAATTCGGAGATCTGGGACGTCGAGGGCCGCCGCTACATCGATTTCTCCTCCGGCATCGCCGTCGTCAACACCGGCCACCGCCATCCCCGGGTGATCGAGGCAGTCAAGGCGCAGCTCGACCGTTTCACCCATACCTGCCACCAGGTCGTGCCCTATGAAAGCTATGTCAGGTTGGCCGAACGGCTGAACGCCATGCTGCCCGGCAAGTTCGAGAAGAAGACCATCTTCGTCACCACCGGCGCTGAAGCCGTCGAGAACGCCATCAAGATCGCCCGCAACGCCACCGGCCGTCCGGCTGTCATCGCCTTTGCCGGCGGCTTCCATGGCCGCACCTTCATGGGCATGGCGCTGACCGGCAAGGTCGTGCCCTACAAGGTCGGCTTCGGCGCCATGCCGGGCGACGTCTACCACGCGCCGTTCCCGGTGCCGCTGCATGGCGTGTCGGTGGCCGATTCACTGGCCGCGCTCGACCGGCTGTTCAAGGCCGATGTCGATCCGGCCCGCGTCGCCGCCATCATCGTCGAGCCGGTGCAGGGCGAGGGCGGTTTCTACGAGGCGCCGCGCGAATTCCTGACCGCGCTACGCAAGCTCTGCGACCAGCATGGCATGCTGCTGATCGCCGATGAGGTGCAGACCGGCTTTGCCCGCACCGGCAAGATGTTCGCCATGGACCACCACGAGGTGGCTGCCGACATCACCACCATGGCCAAGAGCCTGGCCGGCGGCTTCCCGTTGTCGGCGGTCACCGGCCGCGCCGAGATCATGGATGCGCCTGGCCCTGGTGGCCTCGGCGGCACCTATGGCGGCAGCCCGATCGGCGTGGCCGCGGCGCACGCCGTGCTCGACGTCATCGAGGACGAGAAGCTCTGTGATCGCGCCAACACACTGGGCGCGCGGCTGAAGCAGCGCCTGCAGTCGATCCGCGACGACGTGCCCGAGATCGTCGACATCAGGGGCCTCGGCTTCATGAACGCGGTCGAGTTCAACGACGTCAAGAAGGGGCTGCCCTCGGCCGAGATCGCCAACGCCATCCGGCTGAAGGCGCTCGACAAGGGCCTGATCCTGCTGACCTGCGGCGTCCACGGCAACGTCATCCGTTTCCTGGCCCCGATCACCATTCAGGACGAAGTGATGAACGAAGCGCTCGACATACTGGAAAGCTCGATCCGAGAGGTGTGCGCGGCCTGAGCCACGAGGACGGGCGTTCCGCGTCACATGTCTTTGGGCATCTTGCCTTCGTCGAAAATGCCCGCGATATCGCGGGCACCGTGCAAGATGCGCTCGACACGCACGTCGTTGCCTTGAGCGATGTAGAAGATCACATATTTCTGGAACGCGACGGAGCGCAGACCAGGCCAAAGCGCGGAACGAGGTGCGCCCCCACGTGGCGCATTCGCTATGCGGCCACATCGTTCCCGAAGCGCGGATATTAGACGGTAAGCGGCGGCCGGATTTTCAGCATGGATGTAATCGCCGATCTCCTCAATGTCTTGCACTGCGGCAGGGGCAAAACTGAGAGCCATTATTTGCGGGTTCCACCGCTGTATTTTTTCTCCAAGCGATCAAAGACGCTGTCGGCCGGAATGCTTGGTCCGCTTTCGACGCCTATGCGGATGTCCTCACGCAGCGCGGCAAGTTTCGCTTGGCGCTGCTCCTCGCGTTCCTCCAATAAGCGCAGGCTATCGCGCACGACTTCGCTGGCGCTGGCATAGCGGCCGCTTTCGACCAGTTCGCGCACGAATGTTTCGTAGCGGGGGCCGATGCTATAGCTCGCAGGCATGAGAGCAACCTTTCATCTTATCAAATATTATCAATTTATGATAAGATCGCCAAGGCGTTTTGCCAAGGTTCCCGGCTTCTTTTAGCTCGCGGCGCGGGCAGGATCGTCCTGCTGAAACGCAGCCAATGCTGCTTTTAGCTCTTCCGGGCCCCCGGCCACCATCCGCGGCGTTGGCGAGAAGCCGGCGCCGAGCATCTTGCGGCCAAGCATGTGGTCGCCGGGGCGGTTGACGGATTCGATGCCGAGCAGCCGGTCACCGGCATAGTGATAGATCGAGAATTTGTTGTCGGGCAGGTCGCCGAGCACGACATGGCTGTCGCCTCCTGATGTCAGGCCGACCATCTGCAGCTTCATGTCGCCAATGTCGGACCAGAACCACGGCACCGCCGAATAGGCGTCGGTGTGACCGGTAATTGTCCGGGCGGCGAGTCGCGCCTGGTCCGTGGCGTTCTGCACCGATTCCAGCCTGACATCACCGCCGGTGAACCAGTGCCGATAGGAGGCGACGTCGCCGATGGCCAGGATTTGCGGCACCGAACTGCGCATCTGCTGATCGACGCGAATGCCATTGGCGATCATGAGCCCAGCTTCCTGCGCCAGTTCGACGTTCGGCACGGCGCCGATGCCGACAATGACCATGCGCGCCGGCAGAATTTCGCCTGACGAGATGACGACGGCGCTGACGTGGCCGTTTTCACCTTGGAGGCTTGCAACGGTGGTGCCGGTCAGGATGCGCACGCCGGTCGCTTCCAGCCGCTGCCGGACATGGCTCGCCACGACAGGCGCCACGGCGCGGCCAAGCAGCCGGTCGACGGCCTCGACAACCGTTACGGTGCGGCCTGCCGCCCGCAGCGTCGCGGCGATTTCCAGCCCGATGAAGCCGCCGCCGAGGATGACGACATCTTCGCTGTGCGCGCTCAACGCCCGGATCAGCCGCGCGTCGGCCAGCGAGCGCAGCGATAGCACGCCGGCAAGATCGGAGCCTGGCAGCGGCAGGATACGTGGCTGCGAGCCGGTCGCCAGGATCAGGTGGTCGAACGCAAGCTCGCCACCGCCTTCAATTTCGAGCTTTCGGCCTGCCGTATCGATACGATCGATCCTGATGCCCGGCCGGTAGTCGATGGTGTTGCCGGTATAAAAAGCCTCGCCGCGCAAGGGTTGCGGCTTTGCCTCGGCGTCCTTGATGAAGGTCTTCGATAGCGGCGGCTTGTGGTAGGGCAGTTCGCTCTCGTCGCCGACGAGGATCACCGGCCCTTCATAGCCGTCCTCGCGCAGGCTTGCCGCCGCTTGCACGCCCGCATGACCCGCACCGACAATGACAACGCCGTTCTTCATCGCAACCCGAATTCCTGTTTCAAATCTAGGACGTGACGCCACCTGGCGATTGTCCACCGCCGCCGCGAGAGCCCTTGTCCGGGTCGCATCCGGAACGGCTCCTGTCAATCTCGTCCTCCTCAGCGATAGGTGCGGGCGATGTGATTTAAAGTTGATAATCCTAGTTTAGAATAATTCTAAACTGTTGTTTCAATTGATTTTTTTGTGGTTGGCCAGTTGACTTCCGGCGCCGCCGTCGCTTTATGGAGGCTCGCGCGTCAGCGCATCCCTTTGATGTTTGGGCCTTGAACCCGTTCGATTGGAGGCATTTAATGTCTTTCTTCCCTGAGCCGCGCAATGGCGCGGCATCCCTAGTGCCGCATGGCGTGCCTGTGTCCCGGCACCGTTTGGCGCGCGCGCCTTTTACCGAATTCCCTTTGACCTGGAGAGTGATGATGACAGCACGATATGGCGGCAGGCTGGCTGCGATCGGTGCCACGGCAATGTTGACGGCGGCGGTTTTCGTGCTGCCGGCCAAGGCGGAGACCGATACGAAGGCCGTGATCATGACCTATGCCGACATCGGGCTTGCCAAATACGAGGATTCGCTGACCACGGCGCAGGCGCTCGACAAGGCGGTCGACGCACTGCTTGCCAGCCCGTCGGCGGAAACGCTCAATGCCGCCCGCGACGCCTGGAAGGCGGCGCGCGTGCCCTACCAGCAGACCGAGGTCTATCGCTTCGGCAACAAGATCGTCGATGACTGGGAAGGCAAGGTGAATTCCTGGCCGCTGGACGAAGGCCTGATCGACTATGTCGCCAAGAGCTACGGCACCGAATCGGACGCGAATTCGCTCTACACGGCCAATGTGATCGCCAACAAGGAGATCGAGATCAACGGCAAGAAGGTCGACGCCTCGAAGCTGTCGCCGGAATTCCTCTCCGGCACGCTGCAGGAGGCCGGCGGCGTCGAGGCCAATGTCGCCACCGGCTATCACGCCATCGAATTTCTGCTCTGGGGCCAGGACCTGCATGGCACCGGCCCGGGCGCCGGCGAGCGCCCCTACACCGATTACGACCTCAAGAACTGCACCGGCGGCAATTGCGACCGCCGGGCCGAATATCTGAAATCCGCCAGCACCCTTCTGGTTTCCGACCTGCAGGAGATGGTCGGCAACTGGAAGGAAGACGGCGCCGCGCGCAAGAACCTGGTCGATGGCGAGCCGAACACGGCCATTTCGGTGATCTTCACCGGCATGGGCTCGCTCTCCTACGGCGAACTGGCCGGCGAGCGGATGAAGCTCGGCCTCTTGCTGCATGATCCCGAAGAGGAGCATGACTGCTTCTCCGACAACACCTACAATTCTCATCTCTATGATGCCGTCGGTATCCGCGCCGCCTATCTCGCCAGCTACACCAGGCTGGACGGCACCGTCGTTTCGGGTCCCTCGGTGCACGACATGGTCAAGGCTGCCGATCCGGCGATCGACCAGGAACTGACCGGCAAGCTCGACATCTCGGTCGCCAAGATGGACGCGATCAAGGCGCGGGCGCTGGCCGGCGAGGCCTACGACCAGCAGATCGCCGAAGGCAATACCGCAGGCAACGCCACGGTGCAGGCGGCGATCGACGCATTGATCGACCAGACCAAGTCGATCGAACGTGCCGTCGGCGCCTTGAAGCTGAACAACATCGCCTTCGAGGGGTCCGACAGCCTCGACGCACCCGACAAGGTGTTCAAGTAAGCCCTACCACCCAGCCAAACGGCGCATAGGAGCGCCGTCAGCCAGAGCGACGAAATGCTGATCTGCCATTGCAACATCATCACCGAGAAGGAGATCGAGCAGACGATCATCGGCTTGCTGGATCAGGATCCCTGGCAGCTCATCGTGCCGGCAAAGGTCTATCACGCCATGCACAAGCGAGGTCGCTGTTGCGGCTGCTTCCCAAATGTGGTGGAAACGATCATTCGGGTCACCGAGAACTACCACGCCCGCTCGCAGGCGAGCGGCGTGGACATCGTTTCACACCTGGATCGCGTCAGAGGCCTGCGCGTCCAATACGGGAGCAGAACCCATGAAAGGCGAACCGCAGATCATCGAGCGGCTTAACGAGGCTCTGTTCCTGGAGCTTGGAGCCGTCAATCAATATTGGGTGCATTTCCGTCTGCTCGAGGACTGGGGATACGCCAAGCTGGCCAAGAAGGAACGCGCCGAATCGATCGAGGAGATGCACCACGCCGACAAGCTCGTCGCTCGCATCATCTTCCTTGAAGGCCATCCCAACCTGCAGTCCGTGGCGCCGCTGCGCATCGGCCAGAACGTCAAGGAAGTGCTCGAATCCGATCTCGCCGGCGAATATGACGCACGCACCGCCTACAAGCGGTCGCGCGAAATCTGCGAGGAAGCGGGCGACTACGTGACGATGAAACTGTTCGAGGAACTGCTCACCGACGAGGAAAGCCATATCGACTTCCTCGAGACGCAACTCGACCTGCTTGCCTCGATAGGCGAGGAGAAATACGGCCTCCTCAACGCCGCATCGGCGGACGAGGCGGAGTAAGGACATGCGGGAATGCGGCGCCCTTTAGACGTCCTGCGCCGCTTGCGGCGGGCCCAGGGCCCGCTGCCCCCCCGGAAAACGCCAGCCAGATTGGCTGGTCGGCGCGGCGTTATTTTGCTGTTGGCGCTGACATCCTCCGCGATCGCCGGCGATCTTCAACCCGCCGGCCTCGCGGCCAGCCGCACCGATCTCAATGCCAAGGATCAGTCGCGCGTCACCGCCGTCACCAGGCCGACAACGGATTTCTCCAAGCCCGAACCCTTCGAGTTGATGCAAGGTGGCGCCGGCACCTCGCGGAAGGAGGTCAGCCGTGATTCCTTCTCGCAATCCTCGGCCAACATCACCTTCGAGGAAGAAGGCACCTTCAAGCTCGGCAACGCGCTGTTTCGCAAGAACTGGGTGTCGTCGCCATCCTCGACGCAGGCGTCGGACGGGCTCGGGCCCCTGTTCAACGAACGTGCCTGCCAGAACTGCCATCTCAAGGATGGCCGTGGGCGGCCGCCGCAGGGCGACGTCGGTACCACCTCGATGTTCCTGCGGCTGGCGCGCGATGCCAGCAACGCGGAAGAGAGAGCGGCGCTCGCAGACCACAGGCTGCTCAATCTCCCTGACCCGGTCTACGGCACGCAGCTGCAGGAGCTGGCCGTCCCTGGCCTCGAGGGTGAAGGCAGGATGCGCGTCCAATATCAGGAACGTAAGGTGGAGCTGACGGATGGCGCGGTGGTTTTCCTGCGCAAACCCAGCTATTCCGTCACCGACCTTGCCTACGGGCCGCTCGATCCGCGTACCACGCTGTCGCCGCGCCTGACGCCGCCGATGATCGGCCTTGGCCTGATCGAGCAGATCGCGCCGGCGGACATTCTGGCTCATGCCGACCCGGATGACAGGGATGGCGATGGTGTGTCCGGCAAGCCGAACATCGTGCGCGATGGCCCGGGCGGCGAGCTGACGATTGGCCGTTTCGGCTGGAAGGCGCAGACGGCATCGATCCGCCAGCAGGCGGCGGATGCCTTTGCCGGCGATATCGGCATCTCGACGCCGGAAGAGCCGAAACACTGGGGTGACTGCACCGCCGCGCAGATAAAATGCCTCGCCATGCCTAACGGCGTGCAGGCGCGCCTCGGTCCCGTCGAGGCACCGGCGCCGGTGATGGACCTCGTCACCTTCTATTCGCGAAACCTGGCAGTGCCGGCGCGGCGCGACCTCGCTTCGCCCGATGTGCTCGCCGGCAAGAAGGTGTTTTACGAAATCGGCTGCGTTGCCTGCCACACGCCGAAATTCGTTACCCGCCGCGACGCGCCAGACAAGGCGCAGGCGTTCCAGCTGATCTGGCCGTATTCCGATTTCCTGCTGCACGACATGGGGCCCGACCTTGCCGATGGCCAAGCCGTGGGCGAGGCGACCGGCAATGAATGGCGCACCCCGCCGCTATGGGGCATAGGCCTTACCGAAACGGTCAACGGCAATTCCTTCTATCTGCACGATGGCCGTGCGCGCTCTTTGGTCGAGGCTATCCTGTGGCATGGTGGCGAGGCGCGAAAGGCGCGCGACCGCTTTGCCGCCGCCAGCGCCACCGAGCGCGATGCATTGGTCAAATTCCTGGAGTCACTTTGATGCCGAAGCGTTTCGCGCTGGTTCTCGTTCTTCCGCTTGTGGTGCTGGGCGCCTTGCCCGCATCGGCCGCGGTCAAAGCCTCTGACGTCATCCAGCGCGCGATCGACGGCTTTGTCCGCCCGGCCTATGCAGATCTGCACCAGCATGCGGAAGCCCTCGCCAAGGCAATGCACAAGCTCTGCGAGGCACCCTCGCAAGGGGAGCTTGATGCGGCGCGGGCAGAGTTCTCGGCCACCGTCTATGCCTGGTCGTCGGCCGAGATCATCGGTTTCGGGCCGATCAAGGAGAACAACCGGCTGGAGCGCATGCTGTTCTGGCCGGACCGCAAGAGCATCGGTCTGAAACAGGTACAGGCGGCGCTGTCGGACAAGGATCCAGCGGCCACCGATCCGGTGCAGCTCGCCGGCAAGAGCGTCGCCATGCAGGGGCTCGGCGCGCTGGAATTCGTGCTTTACGGCGACGGTGCCGATACCTTGACGGGCAAGGACGAACCCTATCGCTGCGCCTATGGCGCGGCCGTTGCCGGCAACATCGAAACCATCGCCGCCGACGTCAGCGCGGCCTGGGACAAACCAGACGGCTTCGCGGCGCTCTGGGCCAATCCGGGGCCGCAAAATGCGCTCTATCGCGATGGCAACGAGGCAGTGACCGAACTCGTCGGCGTCTTCATCAACGAGCTGGAAATGGTCAGGGATGTTCGCCTCAAGGGCTTCCTGGGCGTCAGACCCGACGCCGACAAGCCAAAACAGGCGATCTACTGGCGTTCGCAAAACACCGCCAATGCGCTGGCTGGAAATCTGGCCGGCATCGATGCGCTGTTCCAGGTGTCGAAGCTTGGCGACGCGTTGCCCGAGGACGCGCGTTGGATGGCGGAATCGATCCATATCCAGCTGCTCAACGGCGTCGCCACCGCCAAGGCCGTCCAGGGTCCGGTCGACAAGGCGCTCGCCGATCCGGCGCTGCGCGAAAAATTCGAGCATTTCGCCCTGATCACCTCGAGCCTGTCGACCCTGATCGGCACCAGGCTGACCGCCGAATTCGGCCTGACCGCCGGCTTCTCGTCGCTGGATGGGGACTGAGCATGAAGAGATTGCTCATCGATCGCCGCGATTTCCTCAGGGCCGCCGGCATTGGCTTTGCCGCCGCGGTGACGCCCTCAGCCTGGGCGAACACGCTTGCGGCGGATGCAGTCTTCGCCACCGCCTTCGTCAAGCGCGACGGCAGTTTTGGCGCCGCCGTCCTCTCCGAGGCCGGCAAGCTCCTGCATGCGATCGACCTGCCCGATCGCGGCCATGACGTCACCTTCGATCCCATATCGAAGCGTTCGGTGGTTTTCGCCCGCCAGCCCGGCACCTTCGCCGTCGTTTTCGATCACACCGGGCGCGACGCCCCGCTGACCATAGCCAGCATCGCCGGCCGGCATTTCTTCGGCCATGGCGTGTTCTCGCCCGACGGCGCGTTGCTCTACGCCACCGAGAACGATTTCGACAACGCCGCCGGCGTCGTCGGCGTCTATGACACCAGGGCGAAATTCAAACGCATTGGCGAATTCCCGACTTATGGCATGGGGCCGCACGAACTTCTGCTCCTGGGCGACGGCAGGACGATCGCGGTCGCCAATGGCGGCATCGAGACCCATCCTGACTATGGCCGCGCCGAGCTCAACATCGCCACCATGAAACCTTCCTATGCGCTGGTCGACCGGATCACCGGGGATCTCATCGAAAAGCATGAACTGCCGGCCGCACTGCACCAGCTGTCGATCCGCCACATGGACACGGACCGATCCGGCACCGTCTGGTTCGGTTGCCAGTACCGGGGGCCGGGCACCGATCGTCCGCCGCTGGTCGGCCGTGCCGCGCGTGGCAAGGATCTGGCCTTGCTCGACATGCCCCGGGACGTGCTGTCAGGCTTCCGCAACTATATCGGCTCGGTCGCCGCCAACCCCGTTGCCGGCACCGTTGCCGTATCCTCGCCGGAGGGCAATTCGCTGGTCGTCATCGATGCGGGGAGCGGCCGGGTCGTGTCCTCCAATACGCTGGTCGACGTCTGCGGCGTGGCTCCCGACAGGGCCGGGTTCATGGCCACAACGGGCTCGGGCGAGATCATCGAAGGCGGTGGCGCCACGCGGTCGGAACCGGACTATGTCTGGGACAACCACATGCTGCGCATAGATGAGGCAGCATAAGCGTTCCTGCCGGCCAAACCGAAGCCGCTTAACAAATTGTGCACTATACCCTTGCGGTTGCGCGCCGTGGCGGGCACAGGAATGGTTTTTAGAACCGGTCGTTTCATGAAAGTTCTCGCCATCGACTGTGCCGCCAGCCTCTGCGCCGCCTGCGTCTACGACGCGGTGTCCGGGCGGGAGCTTGGCCGCTCGGTGCTTGATCTCGGCAAAGGCCATGCCGAGCACCTGATGGCCGTGATCGCCGATGCGATGAAGGCAGGTGGGTTGGCTTATCCCGATCTTGGCGCCATCGCCGTCTCCGTCGGCCCCGGCTCCTTCACTGGCCTGCGCGTCGGTGTCTCGACCGCGCGCGGCCTGGCATTGGCGCTCAAGGTCCCGGCAATCGGGGTAACGACGCTCGAAGCGCTGGCCGCCGAGGCGGCCGCCGCGTTTCCGGCACGCGCCGTGCTGGCGGCGCTCGACGCCGGGCGCGAGGAAATCCATGCCGCGCTTTATGATGAAATGTCAGTTTTGACTTACGGACCGGCCGTGGCCGCGCTTGCCAACGCGGCGGCCATGGCGTCGGAACATTCCGCGGTGCTCGCTGGTACGGCGGCGGCGCTGATTGCTCAATCGGCCGGCCGACCTTTCGACATTGGACCTCGGACGGCCACCGCCGACATTCTCACCTACGCCCGGCTTGCTGCCGCAAAGGGGCAGGGCGAAAGGCCGAAACCGCTCTATTTGCGCGGCGCGGACGCCAAGCCACAGGCTGGATTTATACTTTCGAGGCAAAAAAATTAATGCGCATACCTTTTCTCCAATCGCGCCGCCGGGACTACGCGCTCGAGCCGCTCAGGATCACCGATAGCCCTGCGGTCTCGGTGCTGCACCGCGAGGATTTTGTCCGCCCGTGGACCGACGGTGAGTTCGCCGCCTTGCTCGAACAGGACACGGTGTTCGGTTATGCCGCGCGTGAAACGGGGCAGGGCGCCAAGCCGCCTGTTGGCTTCGTCCTCGCCCGCCTGGCCGCGGGCGAGGGTGAAATCCTGACCGTCGCGGTGGCGCGGTCGCATCGCCGCCAGGGACTGGGCTGGCAGTTGATGGACGCGGTGTTGCGCGAACTGCATTCGCAGCGCGCCGAAGCCTTGTTCCTCGAGGTCGACGAGACCAATGCCGCGGCGATCGCCCTCTATCGTCGGCTTGGTTTTCGGGAAGTCGGCAAGCGCCCGGATTACTACAAGTCGCCCGATCGCGGGCCGACCGGCGCGCTTGTCATGCGCCGCGATCTTCGCTAGCGAGGGATCGGGTAGGGCCAGGACATATGATCGGAAAAATCAGGATTTTCCTGGCGCTGGGCCTCGTCGTCGCCGGCTCGCTGGTTCTCGTGCCGCTGCAGATCCTGTCGATGAAAACCGGCTGGTGGCCGGAAACCGTCATCCTCACGATCTGGCATCGGCTGATCATCCGGGCGCTCGGCATGCGTATCCACGTCAGGGGCGCACTCTCCGACAAACGCCCCTTGCTGGTGGCCTCGAACCACATCTCCTGGACCGACATCATGGTGCTGGGCTCTTTTGCCGATGTGAAATTCATCGCCCGGGCCGACATGGAAGGCTGGCCGCTGATCGGCATGCTGTCGAAATTGCAGCGCACCGTCTTCATCGAGCGCGAACGCAAGCGCTCCTCGGGCGACCAGGCGAGCGAGATCGCCAATCGCATGGCCAAGGGCGACGCCATGGTGCTGTTCGCCGAGGGGTCGACCGGTGACGGCAATGTCGTCCTGCCCTTCAAGAGCACGCTGTTCGGCGCCGCCTCGATGGCCATCTCGGAAGGTGCCGCGCAGGAAGTGTTCATCCAGCCCGTTGCGATCGCCTATACGCGCCTGCACGGCGTGCCGCTTGGCCGCCGCCACCGCCCGATCGCGGCCTGGATCGGCGACGAGGACCTGATGCCGCATCTCAAGGTGCTGATGGCCGAGGGTGCGCTCGACGTCGAGGTGCATTTCGGCGAACCGATCGCGTTTGCCAAGGGCTCCAACCGCAAGGAAACCTCCAGGCTGATGGAAGCCCGGGTGCGCGAGATGATGCAGGCCGCCCTCGCCGATCCGCTCCCGAGCCGCTAGCTCCCGGCCATGCGCCGGCCGACACATGCCGAGAATCGTCTGTTTTTTGTCACGGAAAGGCGTTAGAAGCCGCCGGATGGACTTGAACACGATTGAAAGCGACGACATCGGCACGGTGGCCGGACAGCCGGCGGTGCGCGCCACGGCGGCGAAGAAGGTCTTCATCAAGACCTATGGCTGCCAGATGAACGTCTATGATTCACAGCGCATGGCCGACGCGCTGGCCGCCGACGGCTATGCCGCGACCGATGCCATCGGCGAGGCCGATCTGGTGCTGCTCAACACCTGCCATATCAGGGAAAAAGCGGCCGAAAAGGTCTATTCCGAACTTGGCCGCATCCGTGACATGAAGGCCGAACGCGCAGAGGCAGGCCGCCAGATGCTGATCGGCGTCGCCGGCTGCGTGGCGCAGGCCGAGGGCGCTGAGATCATCCGGCGTTCGCCGGCCGTCGATCTGGTCATCGGTCCGCAGACCTATCACCGTCTGCCCGACGTGCTGGCCAGGGTTCGCGGCGGCGAAAAGATCGTCGAGACCGAATACGCCATCGAGGACAAGTTCGAACATCTGCCGCAACCCAAGCGCGCCGAGGTGATCAAGCGCGGCGTCACCGCCTTCCTCACCGTCCAGGAAGGCTGCGACAAGTTCTGCACCTTCTGCGTCGTGCCCTATACGAGGGGCTCGGAAGTGTCGCGGCCGGTGGCGCAGATCGTCGCCGAGGCCGAACGCCTTGTCGAGGCCGGGGTGCGCGAGGTGACGCTGCTTGGCCAGAACGTCAACGCCTGGCATGGCCAGGGCGATAATGGCGAGGAATGGGGCCTTGGCCGGCTGCTGTCCAGGCTCGCCGAAATCCCCGGCCTGGCGCGGCTGCGTTACACGACCAGCCATCCGCGCGACATGGACGACGAGCTGATCGCGGCGCATCGCGACCTGACGGCCCTGATGCCCTATCTGCATCTTCCGGTCCAATCCGGGTCGGATCGTATCCTGAAGGCCATGAACCGCAGGCATACGGCCAAGGACTATCTGGCGCTGCTCGACCGCATCCGCGCCGCCCGCCCCGATATCGCGCTGTCGGGCGACTTCATCGTCGGTTTCCCCGGCGAGACGGAGGCCGATTTCGAGGCGACCATGGATCTGGTGCGCCAGGTGAACTACGCGTCGGCCTTCTCGTTCAAATATTCGCCGCGTCCCGGCACGCCGGGCGCCGACATGCCCGATCACGTGCCGGAAGCGGTCAAGGATGAGCGCTTGCAGCGCCTCCAGGCCCTGCTGTTGAAACAACAGCAGGATTTCGGCTCGAGCCTGGTCGGTAGCACCATCGACACGCTGATCGAGAAGCCCGGCCGTCAGGCCGGCCAGAAGGTCGGCCGCTCGCCTTGGCTGCAGCCCGTTATTGTTGATGAAAACGCCGGTGAAATCGGTGACATTATCAAGGTGCGAATCACGAAGACGGGCTACAATAGCCTGTTCGCCGAATTGGCCTGATGGTCTCGGCAGATGAGGAGAGACGGTTGAGCGCAGCGGAGCTGAAGAATCTGCCCCCGGTACCGGCATCCGGGGCTTCTGACATGGCGCACATCGTTCTGACTTTCGACAACAACAAGCTTGCCAGCGCCCTTTACGGCCAGTTCGATGAAAACCTCGCCCGGCTCGAGCAGAAGCTGGGCGTCGATATCCGCTCGCGCGGCAACCAGCTGACCATCAAAGGATCGGCTTCCGCGGCCGAACAGGCGCGCCGTGCCTTGGACAATCTCTACGGCATCCTGCAGAAGGGCGTCGATATCGGCCAGTCCGATGTCGACGGCGCCGTGCGCATGGCGATCGCCGCCGATGATCAGCTCACGCTGCCGACGCTGGAGCGCAAGGGCAAGGTCTCCGCCGCCCAGATCGCCACCCGCAAGAAGACCATCTATGCCCGTTCGCTGAACCAGGACGCCTATATGCGGGCGCTGGAGCGGTCTGAACTGGTGTTCGGCATCGGTCCGGCCGGCACCGGCAAGACCTATCTGGCGGTGGCGCATGCGGCGATGCTGCTCGAGCGCGGCATGGTCGAGCGCATCATCCTGTCGCGGCCGGCCGTCGAGGCTGGCGAACGGCTGGGCTTCCTGCCGGGCGACATGAAGGAGAAGGTCGATCCCTATTTGCGCCCGCTTTATGACGCACTCTATGACATGATGCCGGCCGACAAGGTCGAGCGCGCCATTGCCGCCGAGGTGATCGAGATCGCGCCGCTCGCCTTCATGCGCGGCCGCACCCTGGCGCATGCCGCGGTGATCCTCGACGAGGCGCAGAACACCACGCCGATGCAGATGAAAATGTTTCTCACCCGTCTCGGCGAGAACTCGCGCATGATCGTCACCGGCGATCCCACCCAGATCGATCTTCCGCCAAGCACCAAATCGGGCCTGGTCGAAGCCTTGCGTGTCCTCGACGGGGTAGCGGGCGCGGTCACCGTGCGCTTCAACGATGTCGACGTCGTTCGCCATCCGCTGGTGGCCGAAATCGTCAGGGCCTATGACCGGGACGCCAAGCTGGCGCGTGGCCTCGGTGCCGAGAATTGATCTTGACGATGCGGCTTGATGCCTGAGAACAACACATCCGGCGGCGGGAGCCATCCGGTTCCCGTCGAGATCGATATATCGGTCGAAGCGGGCGACTGGCCCGACGAGGCAATCCTGACGCTGTTGGTCGATCGCGCGGTTGATGCCGCCTTTGCCGAGATCGGCGTGACGGGTCTTTCCGAACTCAGCATCGTTTTTTCCGACGACGCCCATATTCGCACGCTGAATGCCGCCTGGCGAGGCAAGGACAAACCCACCAACGTTCTGTCTTTCCCGGCTTTTCCGCCTGCAAAAGGCGGCCCACTGCCGCCGATGCTGGGCGACGTCGTGCTCGCCGCCGAAACCGTGGCGCGCGAGGCGGTACTGGAAGACAAGCCGATCGCGAACCATATCTCCCATCTCGTGATCCATGGCCTGCTGCATCTCATGGGCCATGATCACGAGACCGACGTCGAGGCCGAGGAAATGGAAGCCATCGAGCGCGCCGCGCTTGCAAGGCTTGCCATTCCCGATCCCTACGCGTAACTAAAAAAGACCAATTGACCGGACGACGATGAACGACAAACCAGAGACTGCCGCCCGCCCCGATGCCGGCAGTGCGATCAAGGCTTCCGACACGTCGGAAGAGGGATCAAGTCCGAGTACTATTACCTCTGGTGGTGCCAACGCCGGCAGCGCCGCCATCGAGCCGTCGCCTGCCGGTCCCTCCCTGTTCAACCGTGTGCTGGGCCTGTTCCGGCAACGCAACGGCACCAGCCTGCGCGAGGAGATCGCCGGCGCGCTCGCCGAGACGACGAGCGACGTCGAATCCTTTTCGCCCGGCGAGCGTGCCATGCTCAACAACATCCTGCGGCTGCGCGAGGTGCGCGTCGAGGACGTCATGGTGCCGCGTGCGGATATCGAAGCGACCGAGATCACCACGACGCTCGGCGATCTGCTTGGCATGTTCGAGCAATCCGGGCATTCCCGCATGCCGGTCTATTCCGAGACGCTCGACGACCCGCGCGGCATGGTCCATATCCGCGACGTGCTAGCCCACATCACCAAGCTGGCGCGCGTCAGGAAGGGCCGCACGACCCGCAAGACACCCATCGCCACGCAGCTGGATCTTGCCCAGGTCGATCTCGCGCGTACCATCGGCGAGCTCAACCTGATCCGCCAGGTCCTGTTCGTGCCGCCGTCGATGCTTGCCTCCGACCTGATGGCCCGCATGCAGACGACGCGCACGCAAATGGCCCTGGTCATCGATGAGTATGGCGGCACGGACGGCCTCGTCTCGCTCGAGGACATTGTCGAGATGGTGGTCGGCGACATCGAGGACGAGCACGACGAAGACGAGCCCATGATCACCCAGACCGGCGACGGCGTGTTCATCGTCGACGGCAAGGCCGAGATCGACGAGGTCGCCAAGATGATCGGCGAGGATTTCGCCGCCGGCGAGCATGGCGAATATGTCGACACCATTGGCGGCATGATCTTCAACACGCTCGGCCGCGTGCCGGCGCGCGGCGAGGTGGTTCAGGCCATTCCCGGCTTCGAATTCCATGTGCTGGACGCCGACCCGCGCCGCGTCAAGCGCGTGCGCATCGTGCAGAGCCAGAAGGGCGAGCGCCGCCGGCGCGCCACGGCGCGCACCGAACAGGCCTGAAAAGCCGCGGCGCCATGACGGTCGAGGATCCGTTCAAGCATCCGGTCCTCGGCTCTGGCGTGTTCTACCGGAACCCGCGTGCGGCGCTGGACTGGCTCGAGGCAGCCTTCGGCTTCGAGCGCAGCATGGTGGTCACCGATACCGATGGGAAAATGGTCCATGCCGAGATGCGGTTCGGGGACGGCTACATCATCGTCGATTCCGAATGGGCCGATTATGTCGCAAGCCCGGCATCGGTCGGCGGCAAGAACACGCAGTCGGTCTATATCAGGCTGAAAGACGGCCTGGACGCCCATTGCGAGCAGGCGCGGGCGGCGGGCGCCGCCATAATCCAGGAGCCGACGGACCAGTTCTATGGCGAGCGCCAGTATCGGGCGCGCGATCCCGAAGGCCATGTCTGGACTTTTTCCCAGACCTCGCGTTCGGTGTCCCGCGAAGAAGCCGAAAAAATGGCTGGCCTGCGCATAGAGGGCTGGCATCGGTAGGGCGGCGGAAAGCCGCGTTCATCGCGCGTTTGGAGCACGCGGCGCGGCCTGCTAAATCTTGGCTCCTGATTCGCGCGACTCGGAAATACGCATGGAGCGCCTTGCCGGCCGGATAATTCTGCTTTGGGGTTGGCCGCGTGCGCTGGTGGCGTTTCTCGCCGGGGCGCTGGCGGTGCTGGGCCAGGCGCCCTACGATTTCTTCGCCGCCTGTTTCATTTCGTTTCCGCTGCTGGTCTGGCTGCTCGACGGTGCGACCGGCGAAGCCTCCGGCAGCCTGTTGCGCCGCCTGCGGCCGGCTTTTGCCGTCGGCTGGTGGTTCGGCTTCGGCTATTTTCTCGCCGGGCTCTGGTGGATCGGCTCGGCGCTGCTGGTCGAGGCCGACGACTTTGCCTGGGCGCTTCCCTTCGCGGTGGTCGGCATTCCCTTCGCGCTCGCTTTTTTCTATGGCTTCGCAACCATGTTCGCCAGGCTGCTGTGGAGCAGCGATATCGGCCGTATCGCGGCCCTTGCCTTCGCTTTTGCGCTGGCGGAGTGGCTGCGCGGCTTCCTGTTCACCGGTTTTCCCTGGAATGCCATCGGCTACGCGGCGATGCCGGTACCGCTTTTGATGCAGAGCGTCTCGGTGACCGGCATGATCGGCATGAACGCGCTCGCGGTTTTCGTTTTCGCCCTGCCGGCGCTGCTGGCGGCGCGCCGGCATCTTCGGCTCGGCGCCGCACTGTTTGTCGTGCTCGCGGCCGCCCATGCCGGCTTTGGCTATGTCAGGCTCACCGCCCCGGCCGCGCCCGCGAGCCGCACACTCGATGTCCGCATCGTCCAACCGGCCGTCGACCTGTCGGAAAAGTGGGATGCCTCGGTGCGCGACCGCATCTTCGCCACCTTGCTGGGCCTGTCCGCCAAGGCGCCGGATCCGGGTCACGGGAAGCCGCAACTGATTCTCTGGCCGGAAACCTCGGTGCCGTTCCTCTTTACCGAGCGCCCCGACGCCCTGACGGCGCTGGGCGACATGCTGGGCGACGGCCAGATGCTGATCGCCGGCGTCGTGCGCGAGGAGGGCGGCTCGGCGGCCAGTGCCGACAGCCGCTATTACAATTCCGTGGTGGCGATCAACGACAAGGGCGAAATCGCCGATGCCGTGGACAAGGTCCATCTGGTGCCGTTCGGCGAATATCTGCCTTTTGCCGATCTGCTCGGCCGTTTCGGCATCGAACAGCTCGTCGCCGGGCCGATGAACTTCACGGCCGGCAACGAGCGTCACGCCATCACGCTGCCAAGCGGCATCCGTGCCCTGCCATTTATCTGTTATGAGGTGATCTTTCCCGATCTTGTGGCAGTTGACGCTACGTCATCGCAGCTTATTGTGAACGTTACCAATGATGCGTGGTTCGGCGACACGCCGGGACCGTATCAGCATTTCAGGCAGGCCCAGATTCGCGCGGTGGAGAACGGATTGCCTTTGTTGCGTGCCGCTAACAACGGCATCTCGGCCGTTGTCGACCCACATGGCCGCGTCGTCGATGCGCTGGCGATCGACGCGCGCGGAGCCATCGATGTGAAGGTGCCTGTTTCCGAACAGACGGTCGTTTCGTCCCGCCAGCGGCGCATTAACGGAATGCTGATCATGTTGCTGTTTGCGCTGGTAGGGGTCTTGTTGAACGTAAGGCAAAGGCTACGGGTGAATTGACAGTCGGCACATTAGAAACTCATACTGTACCGCCTGAAAATTTCTCGAAGCTGGTGGATCGTTCTGTTGGGGCAGTCGCCTCCGGCTTTGTTTGGGCGGGAAAAAATCACAAAGCCGAAAAAATTCGGCGAGGAAAAAATGACAGAAGAAAACAAGAAGAAACCGAATCCCATCGATATCCACGTTGGAAGCCGGGTCCGGCTTCGCCGCAATATGCTCGGAATGAGCCAAGAAAAGCTGGGCGAGAATCTCGGCATCACCTTTCAGCAGATCCAGAAATATGAAAAGGGCACCAATCGCGTCGGCGCCAGCCGCCTGCAGGCGATAGCCTCCATACTCGGCGTGCCCGTCGCCTTCTTTTTCGAGGATGCGCCGGGCCAGGAGCCGGTTGCCGGCCGCGGCTTTGCCGAAGACAGTTCCATGGCTTTCGCCGTCGAATTCTGCGGCAGCCCCGAAGGGCTTCAGCTCAATCGGGCTTTTGTCAAGATCGCCGACGTCAAGGTGCGTCGCAGGATCATCGACCTGGTGAAATCGCTGGCCGAGGACGATCTCGACTGATCCGCGATGCGCTTCGCACCGGCGGCGTGCGCCGCCGGTGGCACAAAATATCGCCTCCGACATTCAGGCCAGACCCGCGGCAACGCTTGACGAGCAGCGCTTTGCCCCGCTAACACGTGGCGCGCCAAATCGGCAGCCTGCCGATCGTTTTTCAAGAGGGGACACCCGTGACGCGGCAGAACTACTTCTTCACCTCGGAATCCGTTGCCGAGGGCCATCCCGACAAAGTCTGTGACCGGATCTCCGACGAAATCGTCGATCTGGTCTATCGTGAAGCCAAGAAGACCGGCATGGACCCGTGGAAAGTCCGTGTCGCCTGCGAGACGCTGGCGACCACCAACCGCGTCGTCATCGCCGGTGAAGTGCGCGTTCCCGAGACGCTCCTGAAGAAGGACAAGGCTGGCAACATCCTCAAGGATGCCGCCGGTCACCCGATCGTCAACCCGGCCAAGTTCAAATCCGTTGCCCGCAAGGCGATCCGCGAGATCGGCTACGAGCAGGCTGGCTTCCACTGGAAGACGGCCAAGATCGAGGTGCTGCTGCATGGCCAGTCGCCCGACATCGGCCAGGGCGTCGACAACGCCGCCGACCGCCAGGGCGAGGAAGGTGCCGGCGACCAGGGCATCATGTTCGGCTATGCCTGCCGCGAGACACCGGACCTGATGCCGGCGCCGATCTACTACAGCCACAAAATCCTCGAACTGCTGGCCGCCGCCCGTCACGAAAACAATGGCGAGGCCGGCAAGCTCGGGCCGGATGCCAAGAGCCAGGTCACCGTCCGCTACATCGACGGCAAGGCCGCCGAAGCGACGCAGATCGTGCTGTCGACCCAGCATCTCGATTCGAGCTGGGATTCCAAGAAGGTCCGCAAGGTCGTGGAACCCTATATCCGCGAGGCATTGGGCGACCTCAAGATCGCTGACGACTGCATGTGGTACATCAACCCGACCGGCAAGTTCGTCATCGGCGGTCCGGACGGCGACGCAGGCCTGACCGGCCGCAAGATCATCGTCGACACATATGGCGGTGCCGCACCGCATGGCGGCGGCGCCTTCTCCGGCAAGGACACCACCAAGGTCGACCGCTCGGCCGCCTACGCGGCGCGCTATCTGGCCAAGAATGTCGTGGCGGCGAAGCTTGCCGATCGCTGCACCATCCAGCTGTCCTACGCTATCGGCGTCGCACAGCCGCTGTCGGTCTATGTCGACCTGCACGGCACCGGCAAGGTCGACGAGGCAAAGCTCGAGGACGCGTTGCGCACCGTGATGGACCTGTCGCCGTCAGGCATTCGCCGTCACCTCGATCTCAACAAGCCGATCTACGCCAAGACGTCGTCCTACGGCCACTTCGGCCGCAAGGCCGGCCGCGACGGATCTTTCTCCTGGGAAAAGACCGATCTGGCCAAGGCGCTCAAGGATGCTGTCGCGGCCTGAGGGCGGCGGCAGGACTTGCGCCGCCGATGAGCGACGAGGACAGGCCAAGCCGTGCGACCGAAGCCTTCTTCGGTCGTCGGCGCGGCAAGCCCGTTCGCCCGCAGCAGGCGGCGGCGCTGGAAAGCGGGCTTGGCAAATATCGGCTCGATCTGACGGCCGAGGCGCCGCAAGACCTGCGCATCTTGTTTGAAGCCGAGGTTTCGGCGGTTCGGCTCGAGATCGGCTTTGGCGGCGGCGAACATCTTCTGCATCGCGCGACCGAGGCGCCGACGATAGGCTTCATCGGCGTCGAGCCCTTCGTTAACGGCATGGCCAAGATGATGATGGCCGTGCGAACAACGCCGCTGGCCAATCTCAGGGTCTACGACGACGACGCCACCCAGTTGCTCGACTGGCTGGCGCCAGCGTCGCTCGACGGCATCGATCTTCTCTATCCAGACCCCTGGCCGAAGAAGAAGCACTGGAAGCGGCGTTTCGTCAGCCCGGTCAATCTCGACCGTTTCGCGCGGGTCCTGAGGCCGGGCTCGAAATTCCGCTTCGCGTCCGATATCGACACTTATGTGAACTGGACCTTGCTGCATTGCCGGTCGCATGGCGCTTTTGCATGGCAGGCGGCGGAGGCGGCTGACTGGCATCGTCCCTATGAGGGCTGGCCAGGCACGCGTTACGAGGCGAAGGCCATTCGCGAAGGCCGGCCGCCGGCCTATCTTACTTTCGTCAGGACGTAAGCCGTCACGGCAGGTTCAGAAACGGCCGATCCTGTTGAACACGGCGGGATCCATGCCGAGCTTGCGCAGGTCGTCCGCGCGCGGCTTGCGCCCGGCTTCCACGGCGCGCGATGCGGCGACGGCGCTGCCAAAAGTGGTGAAGAGATCGCCCAAGGCGGAAAATATCCTGCGGTTGGTCATGGTTTCATCCTTTCGCGCGCCAGCGCGCGCCAATTCAATTCATTTGATGGCTAAGAAGTAAGAGCGCACCGCGGGCTCTTACAGGGGGATTGCCGCATGGCGGCCATGCGCCTGGAACAACCCTGGCGCCGCCAGGCTTTGCCCGGCCGGCACTGCGGGCTTGAAACACCGGCCGTGTTCGTCTATATCAGCCTCAAATTCTTGGTCGGTATGACGAAGAGTGGGTCCACCCGGTCCCGCTCTTTTTTATTACCTGCCGGGTGCATCGGACCGAAAAGTGCGAAGCGGTTTTCGGATGGCTCCGATGCGCAAACCAAAGAACATTGCGAAGCGAACGACAGGCAATCGATGACTGCAACGGCAAGCGAAGGTGACGACCGCATCATCCGCGAAAGCGGCATCGATGCGCGCATTGCGCTGATCGTCCAGCCGGTGCTGCGCGGAATCGGTTTTCGCCTCGTGCGTGTGCATCTGTCCGGCCAGAACGGGCTGACGCTGCAGATCATGGCCGAGCGTGAGGACGGCACCATGACCGTCGAGGACTGCGAAGAGGTCAGCCGCGCGGTGTCGCCGGCGCTCGACGTCGATGATCCGATCGAGAAGGCCTATCATCTCGAGGTTTCTTCGCCCGGTATCGACCGGCCGCTGGTCCGCAAGTCGGATTTCGTGACCTGGACCGGTCATCTGGTGAAGATGGAAACGTCGGTCATCGTCGCGGATCGCAAGCGGTTCAAGGGCAAGATCGCCGAGGCCGGTGACAACGACGTGCTGATCGAGCGCGACAAGGCGGCCTATGGCGAGGAGCCGACGGTGCGCGTGCCCTACGATGCCATTGCCGATGTCAGGCTGATCCTGACCGACGACCTCATTCGCGAAGCGTTGTCCAAGGACAACAGGGAGCGCAAGGAAGCCAAGAGACGCCGCGGTGAACCGGACGACGATGTGTCCGAGGGTGCCGAACCGGACGCCGCGGAAGAACACGAACAGGAAATTTGATTGAGCTGCCGGACCCGAAAGTCCGGCGAACAGGCTCGGGAGAAAGAACCATGGTTGTAAGCGCCAACAGACTTGAACTGCTGCAGATTGCCGACGCGGTCGCGCGTGAAAAGTCGATCGACAAGTCGATCGTCATCGCCGCCATGGCCGATGCGATCCAGAAGGCGGCGCGTTCGCGTTATGGCCAGGAGACCAACATCCGCGCCGACATCAACCCGAACACCGGTGAGATGAAGCTGCAGCGGCTGATGGAAGTGGTCGAAAAGGTCGACGATTACGCCACCCAGATCGCCATTTCCTCGGCACGCGAGCGCAATCCCGACGCCCAGCTCGGCGATTTCATCGCCGAACAGCTGCCGCCGATGGATTTCGGCCGCATCGCCGCCCAGTCGGCCAAGCAGGTCATCGTGCAGAAGGTGCGCGAGGCCGAGCGTGACCGCCAGTACGACGAATACAAGGACCGCATCGGCGAGATCGTCAATGGCACCGTCAAGCGCGTCGAATATGGCAACGTCATCGTGGATCTCGGTCGTGGTGAGGCGATCATCCGCCGCGACGAGCTGATTCCGCGCGAAAACTACAAATATGGCGATCGCGTCCGCGCCTATGTATACGATGTACGCCGTGAACAGCGCGGCCCGCAGATCTTCCTGTCGCGTACCCATCCGCAGTTCATGGCCAAGCTCTTCACCATGGAAGTGCCGGAGATCTATGACGGCATCATCGAGATCAAGTCGGTCGCCCGCGACCCGGGCTCGCGCGCCAAGATCGCCGTCATCTCGCGTGACAGCTCGATCGATCCGGTCGGCGCCTGCGTCGGTATGCGCGGCAGCCGCGTCCAGGCCGTCGTCGGCGAATTGCAGGGCGAAAAGATCGACATCATTCCGTGGTCGCCTTCGGCCGCCTCCTTCATCGTCAATGCGCTGCAGCCGGCGGAAGTCGCCAAGGTCGTGCTCGACGAGGACGCCGAGCGCATCGAAGTGGTGGTTCCCGATGATCAGCTGTCGCTGGCCATCGGCCGCCGCGGCCAGAACGTGCGCCTTGCCTCGCAGCTCACCGGCTGGGACATCGACATCCTGACCGAGGCCGAGGAATCCGAGCGCCGTCAGAAGGAATTCGTCGAGCGCTCGGCGCTGTTCATGGAAGCGCTCGATGTCGACGAGATGGTCGGCCAGGTGCTGGCCTCCGAAGGCTTCACCAGCGTCGAGGAAGTCGCCTATGTCGATGCCGGCGAAATCGCCTCGATCGACGGCTTCGATGAGGATACCGCCTCAGAAATCCAGACCCGCGCCCGTGAATATCTGGAGAAGATCGAAGCCGAGCATGACGAGAAGCGCAAGGCGCTCGGCGTTTCGGACGAACTGCGCGAAATCCCCGGCGTCACCACCGCCATGATGGTGACGCTCGGCGAGGATGGCGTGAAGACGATCGAGGATTTCGCCGGCTATGCCGCCGACGACCTCACCGGCTGGAAGGAACGCAAGGACGGCGAGACCAAGGTCTATCCGGGTGTGCTGGCCAACCACGGCGTTTCGCGCGCCGATGCCGAGCAGATGGTTCTGGCCGCTCGCCTCAAGGCCGGCTGGATCACCGAGGACGAGCTTGCGGCCGAAGAAGAACCGGCTGACGAAGCCGTTGGTGCGTGAGGTGAACCCGCATCGCACACAACCCGCCCTTGGACGAGATGAACGATCGCACCTGCATCGTCACCCGCAAACAGGCCGAACCGGATGAATTGATCCGGTTCGTCGTCGGTCCGGATTCGGCCGTCGTTCCCGATCTCAAGAGAAATCTGCCCGGCCGCGGTTGCTGGGTGAGTGCTGACCGCCTACATATTGAGAAGGCGGCGGCCAAGAACCTTTTTGCCCGCGCCTTCAAGGCACAGGTGGTTGTGCCGCCCGATCTTGGCGGCATGGTCGACGGGCTGCTTTCCAGGTCCGCTCTGGGTATGCTGGGTCTTGCCCGCAAGGCAGGGGCGATTTCCCTTGGCGCTACCAAGGTCGAGAGCGCGGTGCGCGGTGGACTGGCGCTTTTCGTGCTCCACGCGACCGAGGCGTCCGACGACGGCGTGCGCAAGATCAGCCAGGCGCGGCGGGCGACCGTCCATCTCGGCGGCCCTTCCATACTTGCCTACAAACTTTTCTCCGAGGCCGAGTTGAGCTTGGCATTGGGGGGTACAAATGTGATACATGCTGCCGTCCTCGCGGGAGACGCGGGTAAGGCGGTCCAGAAGCGCATGGTTGCGCTCGACCGATATCGGGGCGGTACCCCGGACGATCTTGCAATGCTTGCGGCCGTTGCTGACGAAGATGATGCCGCAGAGGATATGGAATGAGCGATACGAAATCGGGCGACGACAAGACGTTGAGTGTTACACCGAAGAAGACCTTGACGCTGAAGCGCCCCGGCATGGAACAGGGCACTGTGCGCCAGAACTTCTCGCACGGCCGTACCAAGTCGGTCGTGGTCGAGACCAAGAAGCGCAAGTTCTCCCTGCCCGGCGACAAGCCGGAGCCGGTTGCCGCTCCGCCCGCGCCCGTCTTCACGCCGAAGCCGGCGGTCGTGGCGGCACCTGTCGTGCAGGAAGCGCCCAAGGCGCCGCCCCCGCCGCCGCCTCCGGTCGAGCGCAGCGGCATGGTGCTGAACGAATTGTCGCGCAGCGAAATGGAAGCGCGCCGCAGGGCGCTCGAAGGCTCGAAGGTCCGCGAGGTCGAAGACCGTCAGCGCGCCGCCGAAGACGCCAAGCGCCGCGCCGAGGACGAAGAGCGCCGCAAGCGCGAACGCGAGGACTCCGCGCGCCGCCAGGCCGAGGAAGAGGCACGGCTGCAGACCGAGGCGGAATCGCGTCGTCGCGCCGAGGAAGAGGCACGCCGCCGCGCCCCGCAAGCCGCTGAGTTGGCGACCGCCGACGAGGAGGAAGAGGTCAAGCCGAAGCGGGCGACCGCCGGTGCGCCGGTGCGCCGCCTGGTCACGCCCGAAGTGGCGCGCCCGGCCAAGCCCACCAAGAGCGAGGAAGACCGCCGCCGTGGCAAGCTGACACTGAATTCCGCATTGTCCGACGAGGATGCGCGGGCCCGTTCGCTGTCGTCGATGCGTCGCCGCCAGGAAAAATTCAAGCGCGCGATGCATAACGAGCCGCGCGAGAAGGTCATGCGCGAAGTGATCCTGCCTGAGACCATCACCATCCAGGAACTGGCGCAGCGCATGTCCGAGCGTGCTGTCGACCTGGTCAAGTACTTCATGAAGCAGGGCCAGATCCTGAAGCCGGGCGACGTCATCGATGCCGACACGGCCGAACTGGTCGCTACCGAATTCGGCCACACGGTCCGCCGCGTCGCCGAATCCGACATCGAGGAAGGCCTGTTCAACATCGCCGACCGTCCGGAAGACCTCGTGTCGCGTCCGCCGGTCGTCACCATCATGGGCCACGTCGACCACGGCAAGACGTCGCTGCTCGATGCCATCCGCAACGCCAATGTCGTTTCCGGCGAGGCCGGTGGCATCACCCAGCATATCGGCGCCTATCAGGTCGAGAAGAATGGTCAGAAGATCACCTTCATCGACACGCCCGGTCACGCCGCCTTCACGGCCATGCGCGCCCGTGGCGCCCAGGCGACCGACATCGCCATCCTGGTGGTCGCGGCCGACGACAGCGTCATGCCGCAGACGATCGAATCCATCAGCCATGCCAAGGCGGCTGGCGTTCCGATCATCGTGGCGATCAACAAGATCGACAAGCATGACGCCGATCCGCAGAAAGTGCGCTCGGAACTCTTGCGCCACGAGGTCTTCGTCGAATCGATGGGCGGTGAAGTGCTGGACGTCGAAGTGTCGGCGACCAAGGGCACCAATCTCGACAAATTGCTCGAAGCGATCCTGCTGCAGGCTGAAATCCTCGACCTCAAGGCCAACCCCGACCGCACCGCCGAGGGCGTTGTCATCGAAGCGCAGCTCGACAAGGGCCGTGGTCCCGTCGCCACCGTGCTGGTGCAGACCGGCACCTTGATGCCGGGCGACATCCTCGTCGCCGGCAACGAATGGGGCCGTGTGCGCGCGCTGGTCAACGATCGCGGCGAGCAGATCAAGGAAGCGCCGCCGGCAATGCCGGTCGAGGTGCTCGGCTTGCAGGGAACACCGCAGGCCGGCGACCGCTTCGCCGTGGTCAACAACGAGGCCCGCGCCCGCGAGATCACCGAATATCGCCAGCGTCTGGCGCGTGAGAAGGCGGTGGCCAGGCATGCCGGCCAGCGCGGCTCGCTCGAACAGATGATGTCGCAGTTGCAGACGAGCGGGCTGAAGGAATTCCCGCTGGTCATCAAGGGCGACGTGCAGGGTTCGATCGAGGCGATCAACGCCGCGCTCGACAAGCTCGGCACCGACGAAGTGCGTGCGCGCATCGTTCATTCCGGCGCCGGCGCCATCACCGAAAGCGACGTCTCGCTGGCGGAAACGTCGGGTGCGGCGATCATCGGCTTCAACGTGCGCGCCAATGTGCAGGCGCGTGCCGCGGCCGCGGCCGCCGGCATCGAGATCCGCTACTACTCGATCATCTACAACCTCGTGGATGACGTGAAAGCGGCTCTGTCGGGCCTGCTCTCGCCGGAACGCCGCGAGACCTTCATCGGCAATGCCGAGATCCTCGAGATCTTCGACATCACCAAGGTCGGCAAGATCGCCGGCTGCCGTGTCACCGAAGGCAAGGTCGAGCGTGGCGCGGGCGTGCGCCTGATCCGCGACAACGTCGTCATCCACGAAGGCACGCTGAAGACCCTGAAGCGCTTCAAGGACGAGGTTTCGGAAGTCCCGGGCGGCCAGGAATGCGGTATGGCCTTCCAGAACTACGAAGACATGCGCGTCGGCGACGTCATCGAGTGCTTCCGCGTCGAGATGGTGACCCGCACACTCTGAGTTCGAGTGACTTGTCGATATCGGGCGGTGGTCGAAAGACCGCCGCCTCGGCGCTATTGAGAATGACCGTTTGAGACATGCGGCACGGTTCCATCCCGCGCCCCACGCTTTCAGGATTGAGAAAAATGCCCCGTTCCACGACTTCAAGCCCATCCCAGCGCATGCTGCGCGTCGGCGAACAGGTGCGCCACGCGCTCTCTGAAACCTTGCAGCGCGGCGAGATCATCGACCCGCTGATTGAAAATTCGGTCGTTTCGGTCTCGGAAGTGCGCATGTCGCCCGATCTCAAGATCGCCACCGCCTTTGTTTCTCCGCTCGGCGCCAAGGATGCCGACGCGGTGATCGAGGCACTGAACAAGCATGCCAAGTTCGTGCGCGGTCGCGTCTCCGGCGCGCTCAGGCAGATGAAGTACATGCCGGAATTCCGCTTCCGGCTGGATACCTCCTTCGACAATTTCGCCAGGATCAACGACCTGCTGAAGTCGCCCGAAGTGGCGCGCGACCTGGATAGCGACAACAAGGAAGAAGAATAATGGCGCGTCGCGGCAAGAAGAAGGGTCGGCCGATCTCCGGTTGGGTGGTGCTCGACAAGCCGGTCGGCATGGGTTCGACCGAAGCCGTCTCCAAGATCAAATGGCTGTTCCAGGCCGAAAAGGCCGGCCATGCCGGTACGCTCGACCCGCTTGCCTCCGGCATGCTGCCGATCGCGCTCGGCGAAGCCACCAAGACCGTGCCTTACGTGCAGGACGGCGCCAAGATCTACCGTTTCACCGTTGCCTGGGGACAGGAGCGTTCGACCGATGACCTCGAAGGCCCGGTGACGAAAGAGGCCGATCAGCGCCCATCGGAAGCCGATGTCCAGGCGCTGCTGGCGAAATACACCGGCGTCATCATGCAGACGCCGCCGCAATTCTCGGCCATCAAGATTGCGGGCGAGCGCGCCTACGATCTCGCCCGCGAAGGCGAGACGGTCGACATACCCGCGCGCGAGATCGAGATCGGCCGGCTCGATATTGTCGAGCACGGACCGGACCGGACGATTTTCGAGGTCGAATGCGGCAAGGGCACCTATGTGCGTTCGCTGGCCCGCGACATGGGCCGCGACCTTGGCTGCTTCGGCCATATCAGCGAACTGCGCCGGGTCGAGGTGGAGCCGTTCACGCCGGAGGACTTCGTCACCATCGCCGAACTCGAGGCCGCCCGCTTTGGCGCCACGGTCGATGAGGATGATGCGGAAGCGGCCGACGAAGCCGAGCCGGCTGACGCGGTGGCCAAGCCGATAGACTTCGACGCCATCGACGCGCTTCTTGTCGACACCTCGGCTGCTCTCGACTGCCTGCCGCAGATCGCCATCAGCGACGATGCCGCGACCAAGATCCGCCTCGGCAATCCGGTCATCATTCGTGGTCGCGACGCACCGGTGGAGGCCGAAGAGGCCTGCGCGACGTCACGCGGCAAGCTGGTCGCCATCGGCGCCATTGAGCAAGGCATGTTCAAGCCCAAGCGGGTCTTTGCCGGGTAATCGGTCCGGCCACCATCGCGGCACAGGAACAGAGTTTGCATAACTGCGGATAGTGAAGGGCGGTTCACGAAAGCTCGTTCTGCTTTTCTTGCGTGTACATTATGTGCATAATCCGATTATGACAGACCTCCTGGAAAAAGCCGTAGCCGTGGCCCGGGACCTTTCCCCGGCCATGCAAGATGAGATAGCTCGCGCCATGCTCATGCTTGCTGCCGAGGAGGCGGAGCCGGTGCTTCTGACGCCTGATGAACGTGCGGCTATTGCGATATCGCGATCGGCTGCCGCACGCGGCGAATTTGCGACTGATGATGAAGTGCGTGCTATGTGGGCCAAGTACGATCTGTGAAGGTTCGCTTCACCAGTCCGGCCCTCGCCGATCTGAAAAACCTCGTTGACTACATCAATATTCACTCCCCGCGAGGCGCCCATCGTGTCCGGCAACGCATCAAGCTTTTGTTGGAGCGGATCGAGGGTCAACCGTTCCTTGGCAAACGAACGGACGATCCGGCCATCCGCCGTCTCGCAACCATCCCTTACCCCTATCTGATTTTCTACGAAGTGGCCGGCGAAGAAATCATCGTTCATGCCGTACGTCACGGTGCCCGAGATCCATCGTCCATGCCAGGTCAATCATAGGCATTCGACTATACATGTTTACGGCAACAACCAGGTTTCGACGAGTGGTGGCATGGCAAAGGCCGAAACGGTGAAAAAAAGCGCGCCGGTGAAGACCAGGCGGCCGCCTGTCGGCGCCTCGCCCGGCACGCTGATCGCCGATCCGGCGGCGCGGCGCTCCGAATTGCGGCTGACGTTGATCTCGTCGCAGAAATTCAAGACGATCGAGAATGCCAGCATCGACGATGTCGAGGCCAATTGCCGGAAATGGCCCGTCATCTGGCTCGACTGCACCGGCCTCGCCAACATCCAACTGATCGAGGAAATCGGCCGCATCTTCAGCCTGCATCCGCTGGCGCTCGAGGACGTGGTCAACACCGGCCAGCGGCCGAAGGTCGACTTCTTCGAGGATCATGCCTTTGTCGTCATGCGCATGATCGACGACGTCACCTCGCATCGCTACGAGCAGATCGCTCTCTTCCTCGGCGAGAACTTCGTCGTCACCTTCCAGGAGCGCGAGGGCGATCCGTTCGATCCCGTGCGCAAGCGCATCGAGAGTTCGGCGCCCAACCGCTTGCGCACACGCGGCGCCGACTATCTCGCCTATGCGCTGATCGACGCCATCGTCGACAGCTATTTTCCGCCGATCGAGGCTGCCGGCGACCTGGTCGACAGCATCGAGGACCAGATGCTGCATTCCACACACAAGCACCAGATGCGGCAGCTGCACGAACTGCGGCGCGACGCCAATGTCCTTAAAGGCGTGCTGTGGCCGATGCGCGATGCACTTGCAACGCTGATCCGCAACGACGTGGCCTATGTCACGGCCGAGACCAAGGTCTTTCTCAACGACACGCTCGACCATTCGCTCAGGCTGATCGAGCTTGTCGAGACCCAGCGCGACATGCTGACCGGCCTGATCGAAATGCATCTGTCGCTGAGCCAGGCCCGCACCAACGACGTCATCTCCTATCTCACCATCGTCTCGGTCATCTTCATGCCGCTCACCTTCCTGGTCGGCATCTGGGGTATGAACTTCGACCCCGCGAGCTCGCCGTGGAACATGCCGGAGCTGAAGGCCTACTACGGCTACCCCTTGTCGCTGCTGTTCATGGCTGCGATCGCTGTCGGACTGATCGCATTCTTCAAATGGAAGAAATGGCTTTGACCGGGATAAACTCGCCATTTGAGCGTCAAAAGCCGGCTTGTGAATTGGGCTGGTGTTTTTCGCGGAATTGCACTATATGCGCCGCAGCATAGCGCCTTGATGCTTTGCATGCACGGCCCCTGCTGGACGACATCCCGGCTGTGGGCGACCCGTTTCCTCAAACAGATAAGGAAAAACACGATGTCGATTACTGCCGAGCGCAAACAGGAATTGATGACCGAATTCGCAACCGCCAAGGGCGATACCGGGTCTCCGGAAGTCCAGGTGGCCATCCTTTCCGAGCGCATCAAGAACCTGACCGACCATTTCAAGGACCACAAGAAGGATAACCATTCCCGCCGTGGTCTGCTCGCTCTCGTGTCCCAGCGCCGCAGCCTGCTTGATTATCTCAAGCGCAAGGACGACTCGCGCTATCAGACTCTGATCGAGAAGCTCGGTCTGCGCCGTTGACGAATTGACCGGCGGGCTTTCTTCGGAAAGTCCGCCGGTCGCGCATTCTGCCAGTCGGATAGGCTGGCTAGACCCGGTTTCGAGCGCGCAAAGGGCCACTCGAAACCGCCCATGGACGGTCATGGGGCAGGATTGCAGGACGCTCGCACGCGCTTGTCGCGCCCAAATCACCCGAGCTTCCCGTTGTCTTGCCCGTGGCTGCCCGAGAAAGGAAGCCAGGCAAAGGGCATCCGCGCACCGTGAAACGGCGCGGCCCTTGCCGCTTATTAAGGACAAGACATGTTCAATCACCACAAAGTGGAAATCGAATGGGGCGGCCGTCCGCTCATCCTGGAAACCGGCAAGATCGCGCGTCAGGCTGACGGCGCCGTGCTCGCGACCTATGGCGAGACCAAGGTCCTCGCCACCGTCGTTTCGATGAAGGAGCCGAAGCCCGGCCTCGACTTCTTTCCGCTGACCGTCAATTACCAGGAGAAGACCTATGCCGCCGGCAAGATCCCGGGCGGCTATTTCAAGCGCGAAGGCCGTCCGAGCGAAAAGGAAACGCTGGTTTCGCGCCTCATCGACCGCCCGATCCGCCCGCTCTTCGCCGCCGGTTACAAGAACGATACGCAGATCGTCGTCACCGTCGTCCAGCACGACCTTGAAAATGATCCGGACATCCTGTCGATCGTCGCCACCTCGGCGGCCCTGACGCTCTCCGGCGTTCCCTTCATGGGCCCGGTCGGCGGCGCGCGCGTCGGCTACATCAACGGCGAATACGTGCTGAACCCGCATGTCGACGAGATGCAGGAATCCAAGCTCGACCTCGTTGTCGCGGGCACCGCCGACGCCGTGCTGATGGTCGAGTCGGAAGCCAAGGAACTTGGCGAAGAGCTGATGCTCGGCGCCGTCATGTTCGGCCACAAGGGTTTCCAGCCGGTCATCGACGCCATCATCAAGCTGGCCGAAGTTGCAGCCAAGGAGCCGCGCGACTTCACCGCGCCGGACCATTCCGCGCTTGAAGCCGAGATGCTGAAGATCGTCGGCGACGAACTGAGCAATGCCTACAAGAACGTCGACAAGCAGAAGCGCTACGCCGCCGTCGACGCCGTCAAGGCGAAGGTCAAGGCCGCGTTTGCCCCGGCCGAGGGCGAAGACGCCAGGTACACCTCCGAGCAGATCGGCTCCGTGTTCAAGGAGCTCCAGGCCAAGGTCGTGCGCTGGAACATCCTCGACACCGGCGCGCGCATCGATGGCCGCGACCTGAAGACGGTTCGCAAGATCGTCTCCGAAGTCGGCGTCCTGCCGCGCACCCACGGTTCGGCGCTGTTCACCCGCGGCGAGACCCAGGCGCTGGTCGTTGCCACGCTCGGCACCGGCGAGGACGAGCAGTATGTCGATTCCCTGACCGGCATGTACAAGGAGAAGTTCCTCCTTCACTACAACTTCCCTCCCTACTCCGTCGGTGAGACCGGCCGCATGGGTTCGCCGGGCCGCCGCGAAATCGGCCATGGTAAGCTCGCCTGGCGCGCCATCCGTCCGATGCTGCCCTCCGCTGACCAGTTCCCCTACACGCTGCGCGTCGTCTCGGAGATCACCGAGTCCAACGGCTCGTCTTCGATGGCCACCGTCTGCGGTACCTCGCTGGCGCTGATGGATGCCGGCGTGCCGCTGGCCAAGCCGGTTGCCGGCATCGCCATGGGCCTGATCAAGGAAGGCGAGCGCTTCGCCGTGCTCTCCGACATCCTTGGCGACGAGGATCACCTCGGCGACATGGACTTCAAGGTCGCCGGCACCGAAGGCGGCATCACATCGCTGCAGATGGACATCAAGATCGATGGCATCACCGAGGAGATCATGAAGATCGCCCTTGGCCAGGCCAAGGACGGTCGCCTGCATATCCTCGGCGAAATGTCCCATGCCCTAACCGGCGCACGCCCCGAACTTGGTGAGTTCGCACCGCGCATCGAAGTCATGCACATCCCGACCGACAAGATCCGCGATGTGATTGGTTCGGGCGGCAAGGTCATCCGCGAGATCGTCGAGAAGACCGGCGCCAAGATCAACATCGAGGACGACGGCACGGTCAAGATCGCTTCATCGAACGCCAAGGAGATCGAGGCGGCCAAGAAGTGGATCCACACCATCGTCGCCGAGCCGGAAGTCGGCGAGATCTACGAAGGCACGGTCGTCAAGACCGCCGACTTCGGCGCTTTCGTCAATTTCTTCGGTCCGCGTGACGGTCTCGTCCACATCTCGCAGCTTGCCAACGACCGGGTCGCCAAGACCTCGGACGTCGTCAAGGAAGGCGACAAGGTCTGGGTCAAGCTGATGGGCTTCGACGAGCGCGGCAAGGTCCGCCTGTCGATGAAGGTCGTCGACCAGGCCACCGGCAAGGAACTCGCCCGCGACAGGAAGGCCGAAGGCGAAGAAAACGCCGCCTGAGCGATCCGACGGAATAATGAGGCGGGCGCGGCTTAGGTCGCGCCCGTTTTTGTTTATGGAGCACGGCTATGTCCGCTGAAGCGCTGAAGACGCTTTTTCACCCGTTCGAGGCCGAGGCTCTTTCCTTGCCGAGGAGGGGCGAGCGCGTTCTCTTTCTCGGCGCCGAACCCGGCCTGCGCTTGCCGCCGGCTTTCGAGGCTACGCTCAATCTCGTCCAGGGCTTCCGACCGTATTTCCGTGCGTTGCAGGCGGCGGGCTTCATGGTCACGCCGCAATCGGCTGGTGACGGTTTTGACGCCGCGTTGGTGCTCGCCGGCCGCCATCGCGGCCAGAACGAACTGCGCATCGCCGAGGCTATGGAGCGCGTGGCAGAGGGCGGATTGACCGTCATTGCCGGTGGCAAGGAGGATGGCATCGCCAGCCTGCGCAAGCGTGTCGGCGATCTTGCACAGCTTGATGACCACCTGCCGAAATATCACGGCACTGCCTTCTGGCTGCGCCGCCCGGCTGATATGCAGGTCGCCGCCGCGCTTCGCGCCGCCAATCCCGCCTTGCTGGTCGGGGACCGTTTCCACACCGCGCCCGGCATGTTCTCCTTCGATCGCGTCGATGCGGGTTCGAAACTGCTGGTCGACAACCTGCCCGGTGATCTGCGTGGCAGCGCAGCCGATTTCTGCGCCGGTTGGGGCTATGTGGCGGCGCAGATGGCCGCCCGTTCGCCGGGCCTGACGGGCCTCGATCTCTATGAGGCCGATTTCGACGCGCTGGAGGCGGCCAGGGGCAATCTCGGCGACACCGTTGCGCAAGGCTTCTTCTGGACGGATTTGCTCGCCGAGCCTGTCGAGCGCCGTTACGACGTCATCGCCATGAACCCGCCCTTCCATCGCAGCCGTGCGGCCGAGCCGGAGATCGGCGCCGGCATGATCCGCGCGGCGGCCAAGGCGTTGAAGCCCGGTGGCAGGCTGTTCATGGTTGCCAACCGGCAACTTCCTTACGAGCCGGTGCTGTCGACGGCTTTTGCCAGTCATGCGGAGCTTGCCCGCGACGGCATGTTCAAGGTGTTTGTCGCGCGCCGGTAGTCCCGGTGCTCGGGTGATCAATGCAGATTGGCGACACGCCTGGTGTCATCGGCGGCATGCTCGGCGCCAACGCTGATCTTGAGCGGCGCCGGTCGGCCGAACAGATAGCCCTGCACCACCTCGCAGCCGGCGGCCCGCAGCAGCGTCGCCTGGCTTTCGGTCTCGACGCCTTCGGCGATGATGCTGACGCCGAGCGCCCGCGAAAGCCCGACAATGGTCGACACGACCGCGCCGGAGCTGGCGTCGGTATCGATGCGACTGACGAAGGAACGGTCGATCTTCAGCTTGCCGAACGAGAAGTCGATCAGATAGCTGAGGTTGGAATAGCCGGTGCCGAAATCGTCGACGGCGACCGAGATGCCCATCTCGGCAAGCTCTTTCAGGATGGCGGCCGCGCGGTCGCGATCCTGCATCATCGCCGTCTCGGTGACTTCGAGCTCCAACCGTGACGGCTTGATGCCGGTGGTCCGCATCGTGTCGCGCACAAGGCCGACGAAGTCCTTGGTCATGAACTGGACCGGCGAGATGTTGACGGCGACGAAACAGTCGTCCGGCAGATGGCGGGCATCGCTGCAGGCCTTGCGCAGCACCCATTCGCCGATCGGGTTGATCATGCCGGTTTCCTCGGCGATCTGGATGAACTCCATCGGCGGGATCATGCCGCGTTCGGGATGCCTCCAGCGGATCAACGCCTCGTAGCCGACGATGCGGCCGGTCGGAAGGTCGAGCTGCGGCTGATAGTGCAGATCGAAATCACCGCGCTCGAAGGCGGCGTGCAGCTCGGATTCGACCCATTGGCGATGGTCGGCCACCCGTCCCATCTCGCTGTCGAACACCGACCAGTTGCCAACCCCGCTGGCACGCGCATTCTGCAGCGCCAGGTTGGAGCGCCGCAGGATGAGGACCGGATCGACACCGTCCTTGGGCATCGCCACGATGCCGACCGACAGGCTCACCGATTGCTGGTGGCTGCTGAGTTCATACGGCTCCATCATCTCTTCGATGAGCCTCTCGACCATGCTTTCCAGGGTTCCCTGAACCAGATGGTCCGGGAGCAGTACCGCGAACTCGCCGGCCCCGATGCGGCCGATCAGGGCGCGCGCGGGCACGCAGCCGTGCAGCCGCTTGGTGAAGGCGCGGATCAGTTCATCGCCCTGGGTATAGCCGATCGCGTCGTTGATCTGCTTGAACCGGTCGATGTCGATGTCGATCAGGAACACCGGTTCCCCGGTCCGGCTTGTCGCGCATGCCGCCTCGGCGATCTTGCCGACCATGGCCGGGCGCGCCAGCAGTCCGGTCAGTTTGTCGAAATGGGTTTCGTTGAAGACGAAATCCGCCGATTCATCGATGCCGGCGAAGAAGGACATTGCCGCCACCGATGCCGCCAGGGCGCAAAGCGCGGCCATGATCGCGACCATCATATCAGTCGATACGCCGGCAAACCCGTCGCCGAGGCCGTGCTTCAGGCCCCAGATGCCGAGGACGAAACTGCCAATGCCCGAACTTGCTATCGTGAGCAGTCGGAACACCGGCGTTCGCTTCGGGTTGCTGACGGCAGGCATGAAAAGGTCCCCAGATTGGCAACTCTATAGCGGAAATCTTCTTAAAATGAGTTTCCGCGAATGAATCCAATTTTACTGGAGAGGATTATTTTCTTTACTGGGAAAGGATCACTTGACGGGACCGCTCTTCAGTCGCGCCCGCCATCCGTCTGCTTCAACTCGTCGAGCGTCGGCATCGAGACGATATGATAGCCGGAATCGACATAGTGGATTTCGCCGGTGACACCGGAAGAGAGGTCGGACAGGAGATAGAGCGCGGAGCCGCCGACCTCGTCGATCGTCACCGTGCGGCGCAGCGGTGAGTTGCGCTGCTGGTAGGAGAACATGTGGCGGGCGTCCGAAATGCCGGCGCCAGCGAGTGTGCGTACCGGCCCCGCCGAGATGCCGTTGACGCGGATGCCGCGCGGGCCGTAGTCGTTGGCGAGGTAGCGCACGCTGGCCTCGAGACCGGCCTTGGCGACGCCCATGACATTGTAGTTCGGCATGACGCGGACCGAGCCGGCATAAGTCAGCGTGATCATCGAGCCGCCGCCAGTCATCAGCGGCGCGGCATTGCGCGCCACCTCGGTGAAGGAATAGCAGGAGATCACCATGGTGCGGATGAAATTGTCCCGGCTGGTGTCGGCGTAGAGGCCCTTCAACTCGTTCTTGTCGGAAAAGCCGATGGCATGGACGACGAAGTCCAGTCCGCCCCATTCCTTGCCAAGCGTCTCGAACGTGGCGGCGACCGAAGCGCTGTCCTCGACGTCACAGGGGACGACCAGCGCGGCGCCGAGCTTGTCGGCGAGCGGCTTCACCCGGCGGCCGAAAGCCTCGCCCTGATAGGTGAAGGCTAGCTCCGCCCCATGTTCGGACAATTTCCGCGCGATGCCCCAGGCGATCGAATGATCATTGGCGACACCCATGACAAGCCCACGCTTGCCCTTCATCAATCCGTCCATGGCCGGCGATCCTTATATAAAACTTGGCCTTATGCGGAATAGCGCTGGAAAACGAGCGTTGCGTTGGTGCCGCCGAAACCGAAGGAATTCGACAGAACCGTGTCGATCCTGGCGTCGTCGATGCGCTTGCGCACGATCGGCATGCCCTCGAATTCAGGGTCGAGCGTCTCGATATGGGCGCTTTCGCCGATGAAGCCGCCTTGCATCATCAGGATCGAATAGATGGATTCCTGCACGCCCGCCGCGCCAAGCGAATGGCCGGTCAGCGACTTCGTCGACGTGATGAACGGCATCTTCTCGCCGAACACTTCACGGATCGCGCCCATCTCCTTGGAATCTCCGACCGGCGTCGAGGTGCCGTGGGTATTGATGTAGTCGACCGGCGTGGAAACCGTTGCCAGCGCCTGGCGCATGCAGCGGACCGCGCCTTCGCCCGAGGGCGCCACCATGTCGTAGCCGTCGGAGGTCGCGCCATAGCCGACGATCTCGGCATAGATCTTGGCGCCGCGCGCCTTGGCATGCTCCAGCTCTTCCAGCACAAGCACGCCGGCGCCGCCGGCAATGACGAAGCCGTCGCGATTGGCGTCATAGGCGCGCGAAGCCGTCGACGCCTTGTCGTTGAATTTCGACGACATGGCGCCCATGGCGTCGAACAGGTCCGACATCGTCCAGTCGAGATCCTCGTGGCCGCCGGCAAATACCATGTCCTGCTTGCCCCACTGGATCAGCTCGTAGCCATTGCCGATGCAATGCGCCGAGGTCGAGCAGGCCGACGAAATCGAATAGTTGACGCCATGGATCTTGAACCAGGTCGCCAAGGTTGCCGAGGCCGTCGACGACATCGCTTTCGGCACCGCGAAGGGACCGATGCGCTTGGGGCTGCCGTTCTTGAGCGTGGTTTCGGCCGCCTCGACGATGGTGCGGGTGGAGGGGCCGCCCGAACCCATGACGATGCCGGTGCGCTCGTTGGTGATATCGCTCTCGCCGAGGCCCGCATCCGCGATCGCCTGGTCCATGGCGACGTGGTTCCACGCCGCGCCCTGGCTCAGGAACCGCATCGCGCGGCGGTCGATCATGGCGGTAGGATCGAGCGTCGGCGCGCCCCAGACCTGGCAGCGGAAGCCATGCTCGGCGAAGGAATCGGAAAAGCTGATGCCGGATCTGGCGTCATGCAGCGAGGTCTGCACCTCGTTGGCATTGTTGCCGATCGACGACACGATGCCGAGGCCTGTGACTACGACACGTCTCATTCGCAACTCCTTCCAGGGATGCTGGCCAGTGGGCGGGCCAGGGCTGCGGTCAAGCGACCGCCGACTGCTTTGACAGACCGACCTTCAGGTCCGTCGCCGCGTATATGGGCTCGCCATCCGCCTTCATCCAGCCATCGGCGATGCCGAGCACCAGCCGGCCGCGCATCACACGCTTGAAATCCACGCCATACTCGACCTTCTTGACCGATGGCGTGACCATGCCCTTGAACTTGACCTCTCCGGTCGACAGCGCCATCCCCTTGCCGGGTTCGCCAAGCCAGCCGAGATAGAAGCCGGTCAATTGCCACAGGGCGTCCAGGCCGAGGCACCCGGGCATGATCGGATTGCCGATGAAATGGCAGGCAAAGAACCACAGGTCGGGCTTGATATCGAATTCCGCGCGAATGAAACCCTTGTCGAAGGCGCCGCCGGTCTCGCTGACCTCTGTGATACGGTCGAACATCAGCATCGGCGGGTAGGGCAACTGGGCATTGCCCTCTCCGAACAGCTCGCCGCGGGCGCAGGCCAGCAATTCTTCGTAGTCGTAGCTGGATTTCGAACCCGCCATCAATTTCTCCCCATATCGTCCGGGCGGTAGCGCGCCCTTGTCGTTGGTGTCCTAACACAATCTGTTTCAGGCCGGAAACCGGCGTTTGCGCTTAACCCGCCAGTCTGCCCGGGTCAATGCGCGCTATTGATCGCATTCGGGCGACAGAATATATGTCAACAGGGGTCCGGTTTCGGCAGACATTCATTTTTTGCCACTCTGGGCGTGTCTTGAAGCGGGACTGTGAGCTTGGAAGACCAGATGGACCGGGGCTGCCGGAAGGAAAATGTCGCTGTGGACAAGCGGGTACGTGAAGCCGGCCTGAGGCCGACGCGTCAGCGCATTGCGCTGGCCGACCTGCTTTTCGCCAAGGGCGACCGCCATTTGTCGGCCGAGGAACTGCACGAGGAGGCGCTGGCCGCCGGCGTTCCGGTGTCGCTGGCCACCGTATACAACGCGCTTCACCAGTTTACCCAGGCCGGGCTGCTGCGCATCCTGGCCGTCGAGGGGTCCAAGACCTATTTCGACACCAACACCTCCGACCACCACCATTTCTACATCGAAGGCGAAAACCGGATCTTCGACATCGCCAACGGCCCGGTCACGGTCACCAACCTGCCGGATCCGCCCGAAGGCATGGAAATCGCCAATGTCGATATCGTGGTGAGGCTGCGTCCCAAGCGTCCGGAATGACCGGCGGGGCCGGCACGATTGGCGAGACCGTGGTCACCGGCCAAGCCAGGGTAATCGGCTTGCGATGAAATCCCTCAGCCTGATAGTCCGGTTCGAATGGGCCATCCTGGCGGTTGCCGCAATCGTTTTCTATGGCGCGACGGGCGTTTCCTGGTGGCTCTTCGCGGTGCTCATCCTGGCGCCGGACCTGTCGATGCTGGGTTATCTCGGTGGACCTCGCATCGGCGCCTTTGCCTACAACGCCTTGCACATTCTGGTCGCACCGCTGCTGCTGTTGCTTGCCGGGCATCTCGCCGGCAATGCGGCCTGCAGCGCCGTCGCGCTGATCTGGATCGCCCATATCGCGATCGACCGTGCACTGGGCTACGGCTTAAAACTGTCAACAGGTTTTCAGGACACTCATCTTGGCCGGATCGGCCACAATCGCGAGACGCTCAGTCCTTGACCCGCTCGCCGGGATAAGCGCCCCAGACGACAGACTGGGCGAGCCAGCCAGTGTGGCCGTCGAGCGTCATTTCACACCATTGGCCGTCGCAGGACTTGATCGTTCCCATCACGCCGGGTTCGACGATCGCCACCACCCTGGCATCCTTGTCGGCGCTCTTCAGAAGATTGATCTGGCCCCCCTTGCCGCGCTGCCAGGGCGCGATGATCGCGGTGCGCCGGCCCGAAAGCAGCGACTGGTTGATCCATCCTTCCGAACCGTCGGCATCGCGCACGCGCCGCCACGTATCGAACTCCTGGATGACTTCCATCGGCAGGCCGGCCTTCATATACATCCAATCGACGGAATAGTTGGCGCCGGGGCCGACGCGCGAGTTGACGCGGCCGGATTTCAGGCTGACGAATCGCGGCAGCGGCAGGCCGCTCGGTCCGAGCGTGATCGCGCTCTGGGCAGGGGCCGCCGCGCTCTGCGCGCCGGCAAGCGGAGAATAGAGGAGAGCGCCGAGAAATGCTGCGCTGATGGCCAGGCGAAGCGACGCGAAACCAGACACTTTCGTTCCTTTCGGCGCCGGCCCGATGGCTGCGGCACCCCTTTTTCTTTGTCTTCGGCGGCACCGCTTGTTACATGGATAAATCGGCTACCGCGACCGGCTTCCAGTTTCGCCGGTCTTGGTTAAAGAGGTCTCAACGAGGGAAACAATGGCAGGCAAAAAGAAGCCTCTCGTGGTCATCACGCGAAAGCTGCCCGACCCGGTCGAGACCCGCATGCGCGAACTGTTCGACGCAAGGCTGAATGTCGAGGACCGGCCGATGACGCAGCCCGAACTGGTCGCCGCGGTCAAGGAAGCCGACGTGCTGGTGCCCACCGTGACCGACCAGATCGATGCCGCATTGATCGCCCAGGCCGGCGACAACCTCAAGCTGATTGCCAATTTCGGCAACGGCGTCGACAAGATCGACGTGGCGGCGGCGGCCAAGAGAGGCATCACCGTCACCAACACGCCCAACGTGCTCACCGAAGATACCGCCGACATGACCATGGCGCTGATGCTGGCTGTGCCGCGCCGGCTGGCAGAAGGCGCCAACGTGCTGACGGGCGACAAGAAATGGGCCGGCTGGTCGCCGACCTGGATGCTTGGCCGGCGCATCTGGGGCAAACGGCTCGGCATTGTCGGCATGGGCCGTATCGGCACGGCCGTTGCCAGGCGGGCCAAGGCCTTTGGCCTGTCGATCCACTACCACAACCGGCACCGCGTGCTGCCGGCCGTCGAGGATGGGCTGGAGGCGACCTATTGGGAGAGTCTCGACCAGATGCTGGCCCGCATGGACATCATCTCGGTCAATTGTCCGTCGACACCCGCCACCTTCCATCTTCTGTCGGCGCGGCGGCTGGCGCTGCTGCAGCCCACCGCCTATATCGTCAACACCGCCCGCGGCGACATCATCGACGAGGAAGCGCTGGTCAAGCTGATCCAGGACGGCAAGATCGCCGGTGCCGGCCTCGACGTTTACGAGCATGAGCCGGCCCTGAACGCCAAGCTCTTGAAGCTCGCCGCCAGGAACAAGGTCGTGCTCCTGCCGCATATGGGTTCGGCCACGCTTGAGGGCCGCATCGACATGGGCGAGAAGGTCATCATCAACATCCGCGCCTTCGTCGATGGCCATCGCCCGCCGGACCGCGTGCTGCCGCTCAGAACCTGAGAACCGTCCAGGCGCAGGCTCGCCATTCAATGTCACGCGAAGCTTACGAGATCGTTTTGCGCATGGTGATGGACGTCGGCCTGTCATAGCCCTCATGCGCCGTCCGTTCTGTCTCATGAAAGCCGAGCCGGGCAAAGGCGGCATGATTGGCGGTGAGTTCGATCCTTGTCTCGAGCTCGATGGCGGCCTTGCCGCGGCCGCGGGCCAGATCTTCGGCCGCTTGCATCAGCCGCCGGCCAATCCCTTGCCCCTGGCGGTCCGGGGCGACGGCGAGCTTGCCGACATAAAAACCGTCAGCCTTTTCGCGAGCAAAAAGGCAGCCGACGATCCTGTCGCCGTCGAGTGAGGCCGGTCTCCCGCAGGGCCTTGGCGCGCAGCGCATCGACTGTGAGCAGCTGAGCCGAGGATGGCGGGTCGATGATGCCGTCCATGAAGGCGAAGGCCTGCAGGATCAGGGCAAGCACCTCACCCCAGCGGTCGAAATCGGCGGGGATCCGCGTGATCGAAACTTCGGATTGTTCCAAGATCAGCGTCTCTTGTAGCGGATCGTCTCGAAACGGGCGGCTAGCGCGTCGTAAAGCAGCAGCCGGCCGACCAGCGGCTCGCCTATGCCGGTGATCAGCTTGATCGCCTCCATCGCCTGCAGCGTGCCGACGACCCCGGTCAGCGCGCCGAGCACGCCGGCCTCGGCGCAGGACGGCACCAGGCCCGGCGGCGGGGCTTCGGGAAACAGATCCCGATAGCTCGGGTTTGGCTTGCCGTCGCCGCCGTTTTCGAAAGGTTTCAGCACGGTCACCGAGCCATCGAAACGTCCGACGGCCGCATGGACCAGCGGCTTTCCTTGGGTGGCGCATGCGTCGGCCACCACATAACGCGTCTCGAAATTGTCGGACCCGTCGACGACGATATCGTACTTGGCGACGAGGGCTGGGGCGTTCTCCGCGGTCAGCCGGGATGTGTGCGTTTCGACTGATATGTTGGGATTGATGCGGGCGATCGCCGCCTTGGCGCTCTGGGTTTTCAGCATGCCGATCGTATCGGTGCCATGGATGACCTGGCGCTGCAGGTTGGACAGCGAAACCGTGTCGTCGTCGATGACGCCGAGCGTACCGACGCCGGCGGCGGCGAGATATTCAAGCACCGGCGCCCCCAGCCCGCCGGCGCCGATCACCAGGACCCGGGCCTGCTTCAGCTTCTGCTGACCCGCGCCGCCGACTTCCGGCAGCACGATATGGCGGGCATAGCGTTCGATCTCGTCGGCGGTCAGGGCGGCAGCGGTCATGTCAGGACCATATAGCGACGGAAAAACCTTGTCAGGCCACTTCGGTTGGCCCAACCGTGCCGTGGTCGACCGTCAGGAACTGGGCGCGGCCCTCCAGGCTGGAAAACAGCGCCGCATCGGTCCCCGTCATGAAGGCCTGGCAGTTCAACTCTTCGAGGATCGAGAACAATGCCGCGCGCCGGCCGGCATCGAGATGCGCCGCGATCTCGTCGAGTAGCAGGATCGGCGTCAGGCCGGACATTTCGCCGGTCAGCCGGGCATGCGACAGCACGATGCCGACCAGCAATGCCTTTTGTTCGCCGGTCGAGCAGAGTTCCGCCGGCATCCCCTTGGGCCGATGCCGGACCAAGAGATCGGAGCGATGCGGACCTTCCAGGGTGCGTCCGGCGGCGCGGTCACGGTCACGCCCATCGGCAAGCGCCCGCCGGAACCGCTCCTCGACGTCGACCGCCGGCGCGGCGGCGATCTCTGCCTCGAGATCGCCTGAAAGACCGATATCAGCCTGCGGAAACGGCCCGCTGTCGGGCAGCCTGTCGATCATGGCGGTGAGCAGCCGCACCATCTCGGCGCGTGCCGCGGCGATCGCCACGCCGGTCTCGGCCATCTGTGTCTCGATCGCCTCGAACCAACCGGCATCACGGGAGCCTTCCGTCAGCAAACGGTTACGGCCGCGCATTGCCTTCTCATAGTCGAGCGCCCGCTGGCCATGTCCGGGATCGATCGCCAGCACCAGCCGGTCGAGAAAGCGCCGGCGGTCCGCGGCCGGTCCGGTGAACAACGAATCCATCGCCGGCGTCAGCCACACGACCCGCAGCCACTCCAGCATGTCCTCGGCCCGCGCGGCGGCGCCGTTTATCCGCACCCGCCTGCCGCCCTCCGCCGTGTCGCCGCCGGAAATGCCGGTGCCGATCTCGACCTCGCCGTCAGCCCCGTCGAGCCGGGCATGCAGGGCAAAACCGCCATCGCCACCCTCACGGGCAACATCCACGTAAGGCGCGCGGCGCAAGCCGCGCCCCGGCGTCAGAAATGAGATCGCTTCGAGCAGATTGGTCTTGCCGGCACCATTGTCGCCGGAAAACACCACGGCGCCCGGCGCGACATCAATCGCCAGGGTCGCGTAGTTGCGAAAATTGGTAAGCGTAAGCTTACTTATATGGGTTTGTGCCGGCAACCGCTATCCGCCTGTGGAAGTCACCGCAACCGCGACGTTCGCTGCCGGCCCTATTGGAGCCAACGCCGCCGGCTATACCCGCATCGGCATCAGCACGTAAAGTGCGGTTTCGTCGGCCATGTCGTGGATCAGCGTCGGCGAGCCGGCATCGGCCAGCATGAATTTGGCTTCCGTGCCGGTCAGTTGCGCGGCGACATCGAGCAGATATTTGGCGTTGAAGCCGATCTCGATCGGATCCGCCGAATAATCCGCCGCCAGTTCCTCCGTGGCGCTGCCGGAATCCGGATTGTTGACCGCGAGCGTCACCTGGCCCTCGCTGATAGAGAGCTTCACCGCGCGGCCCCTTTCGGAGGAGATGGTCGAGACACGGTCGACCGCGGCGGCGAAGGTCTGGCGGTCGAGGATCAGCTTCTTGTCGTTGCCGGTCGGAATGACCCGCTGATAGTCGGGGAAAGTGCCGTCGATCAGCTTCGAGGTCAGGACGACGCTGCCGATGGTGAAGCGGATCTTGGTGTCGGACAGTTCGGTGGTCACGGCGATATCGGGATCGTCGACCAGCTTCTGCAGTTCGCTCACCGTCTTGCGCGGAATGATGATGCCCGGCATGCCCTCGGAGCCAGCCGGCGCGTCGATCTCGGCGCGTGCCAGGCGGTGGCCGTCGGTCGCCACCGAACGCAGCTTCAGCTTGCCGCCGACTTCATGCGTGTGCAGGTAGATGCCGTTGAGATAGTAGCGCGTCTCCTCGGTGGAGATGGCGAATTGCGTCTTCTCGATCAGCCCCTTCAGCGCCACCGAATCGAGGCGGAAGATGTGCGAGAAGGATCCGGCCGAAAGCTCGGGGAAGTCGGATTGCGGCAGGCACTGCAAGCGGAAGCTCGAACGACCCGACGTCACCGTCATGGCGTTGCCGTCCTCGTCCGTCTTCAGCATCACTTCGGCGCCGTCGGAGAGCTTGCGCACGATGTCGTAGAGCAGGTGCGCTGGAACCGTCGTCGCTCCGCCGCGCTCGACCTTGGCCGGCGTCGCTTCCGTCACCTCCAGGTCGAGGTCGGTGGCCTTCATTTCGAGGCTGGCGCCTTCGGCGCTGAGCAGCACGTTGGACAGGATCGGTATGGTGTTGCGCCGTTCGACCACGCGGTGGACATGGTTGAGCGACTTCAGGAGATTTGACCGTTCCAGGATAACACGCATGACGAAACAGGCTCGCTTGAATGAATGAACGGGTCTCCGGCTGCCGGCGCCCCGCGAAAGCTCTGAACAGGCTTCAGAATCTACGCAAACTGACAGGAAAAAACCAGTGAACGCAAGCCCGCGCCACCGGTTCGGGCCGGTTACGCGGGCTTTCTGGGGATAAAGCTGGCCAACCCCCCAAGCGGGCGGTTTCTGGCCGGTCAGGCTTGGTCGTTGATCAGCCTTCTCAGCAATTCCAGTTCCTGCGCCAGCGTGTTGTCATTGCCGGAAAGGTCCTCGATCTTGCGCACGGCGTGCAGCACCGTCGTGTGGTCGCGGCCGCCGAAACGGCGCCCGATTTCGGGCAGGGAGCGCGGCGTCATCACCTTCGACAGGTACATGGCGACCTGCCGCGGCTTGACGATGGTGCGCGTGCGCCGATTGGACAGCAATTCCGTCTTCGAGACGTTGTAGTGGCGCGCGACGATGCGCTGGATGTCCTCGATGCGGACCCGCTTAGGCTCGCCCGTGCGATAGATATGGCCGAGGATCTCGTCGATGCGGTCGATGGTGATCTGCGGCTCGAACGACTGGCGGAACAGGAGCTGGTTGAAGGCGCCTTCCAGTTCACGTCCGCTGCCGGTCACGGTGCGGGCGACGTGGTTGAGGATCTCTTCGGAAATGTCGAGCGATGCATCGTCGATCCTGGCCGTGGCCAGCCGCAGTTTGAGCATGCCGAGCCGCATGGCGAAATCGGGCGCCGACATTTCGAGCGCGACGCCGCCATTGAGGCGCGAACGGACCCGCGGTTCGAGCGATTCCAGTTCCGATGGCGGCCGGTCCGCGGCGACGACGACCTGCTTGGCGCTGTCGAGCAGCATGTTGATCAGATGGCAGAATTCATGCTGGATCGACTTGCCCTGCAGGAACTGCATGTCGTCGATGATCAGGAGGTCGATGTCGCGCAGCTGCTCCTTGAGCGTCAATGCGTTGTTGTCGCGGATCGCGGTGGCGAAGCGCCACATGAAATACTCGGCGGTGAGATAGACGACGCGTGACTTCGGATTCTGCTTCAGCGATTCCGCCGCGATGGCCTGCAAGAGGTGCGTCTTGCCGAGCCCGACGGTGGCATGCAGGAAAAGCGGATTGAAGCGCACCGCGCTCGACTGCGATTCCGCCACGGCCTTGGCGGCGGCGAAGGCCACGCGGTTCGAGGGGCCTTCGATGAAGGAGCCGAACGTGTAGCGCGGATCAAGCGGCGATCCCAGCACATTGTGGCGGAACTCGCTCTCGACCGGCACGCCCGGACGCGGCAAGGGTGACCGCTCCACCCTGCCTGGGCTGACCGTGCCGGCGGCCAGCGCCGTCTGCGTCTGCCGCGTCATCTTGCGCGCTGGCGCCAATTCCGGTTCGGCCTGGCTGCGCCCTTGGCGGGTTGCCGTGCGCACGACGATCTCGATCTTGAGAAGCTCGGGATCCTCGTGCTTCCACAGCTCGGAAATCAGATCGTGATAGTGGCCGTTGATCCACGAGCGCAGGAACGCGGTGGGCACGGAGATGCGGACAATGCCCTTGGACGCTTCCGCGACCTTCATGCGTCCGAACCAGCTGGAATAGACTTCGGTACCCAGGCGCGCCTTCAACTGGGCCTTGACCCGGTCGAATTTCTGTTCCGCGTCGCTGGAGACCGCCATCTCGTTTGCTCCGATCAAAGTTCCAGGAAATGGGAGGTCGCCCGTAAGCTCCCTTTCGATGCCGCTCTGCATGATCGAGTTCCTTGCCTTTCTGTACCTGTTCTTCGCTGGGGATGCGCCTCCTGCATCCTTTTCCAGCGACCGTGTCTTCGCCACGATGCCCGTTGCCGCCGCCGGCAATGAACACCGCCCACTATCCAAGGGAAACCGGTGCCGGCCCATGAAAGCCAGTCCGCGTTGGGTATGTCAGGGCAATACAACACCGTCCGGCGAAAGAGCGCCGGCGCGCCGTCCTACCTGCCATGTCTAGTTACGCCAGTCCCCTACCGTATCGAAAAAGAGCAAACCATACCCGTTCGCGGACTTGATCCACGTCGCAAATCCCGCCAATTTAAGCTGGCCGCGTAAGGCTGGGTTAAGGGCCAGAGGCCCGTCCCTTTCGATAGATCGACATTACCGAAATCGCTGTGGATAGGGCAAGGCCACGTCTAACCAATTTTTAAGGAATCTGGTTACCTCGGGCGGGTTGGAGCGCCATGCCGCAGCGGCATATTTTGACAAAGCCATTGTGATTCAAACCCTTTTCCGACGAATATGAAAAAGCCGGACCGGCGCGAAATTTTCTGAAATAATTCTCTTGACAGCCAGTTGTCCTCCCGTCCCCTTGGCGCGTTGTGGACAAGTTGTGGATGACTATCGCTAAGCATATGAAAAATATGGGTTATTTATGCGGGGCGGGATTCTTTTAGGCGACGCTTTTCAAGCGTGCCGACCATCCGCGGGCATGCATGTGCCGGCAAAGCATTTCGAAGTCTGGAATCTGCATTTGCAGCTGCTTGCGGCTATTCTTTTTAAGTACTTGCCGGCAAACGAAAAAACCCGGCGCGATCGGCCGGGCTTCAAAGAAGACAAGTCTAGAACGGCGATGTCAGGCCGACAGCACCTTGAGGCGCTGGGCGAGGCGCGACACCTTGCGGGATGCCGTGTTCTTGTGGATCACGCCTTTGGTCGCGGCGCGCATCAATTCCGGCTCGGCGGCCTTGAAGGCTGCCTGCGCGGCGGCCTTGTCGCCCGAGGCGAGTGCCTCCTCGACCTGGCGGACATAGGTGCGCACGCGCGAGCGGCGGTTCTTGTTGATCGCCGCGCGGCGGGCGATCTTGCGCGTTGCCTTTTTGGCCGAGGATGTGTTGGCCATGATGCCTCTCTTCTGATCTGGTCGGCGCACGCGGCGTGCCGCAGGGCGCAAAAAACAAACGGGCAGCCACGGGGCCGCCTCGGTTGGTGCGGCTTATAGTTCAGCTTTTCCGGCGCGTCAACGCCGCCTGGCGTTCTTTTTGGCCGACGCCACGGGTTTCGGGCGCCGGCCCGCAATGCGCTACCGGTTGATGAAATTCGGCTTCCGTTTTTCGGCGAAGGCCGCCATCCCTTCTTTCTGGTCCTCGAGCGCGAAAAGCGAGTGGAACAGGCGCCGTTCGAAGCGCAATCCCTCGGACAGCGTCGTCTCATAGGCCCGGTTGACCGCTTCCTTGGTCATCATCACCGAGGGCAGCGAGAAGTCGGCGATCCTGGTCGCCGCCTTGACGGCCTCCTCGATCAGTTCGCCGGCAGGCACGACACGCGATACCAGGCCCGAACGTTCGGCTTCGGCGGCATCCATCATCCGTCCGGTCAGGCACATGTCCATCGCCTTCGATTTGCCGACGAACCGGGTCAGGCGTTGCGACCCGCCCATGCCGGGAATGACGCCGAGCGTGATCTCGGGCTGGCCGAATTTGGCCGTGTCGGCGGCAATGATGAAATCGCACATCATGGCGAGTTCGCAGCCGCCGCCGAGCGCATAACCGGCTACCGCCGCGATGACAGGCTTTCGGGTCCGCGTCAGTTCTTCCCAACCGACGAAGAAGTCCTGCACATAGGCGTCCACATAGGAGATTGCCTGCATCTCCTTGATATCGGCGCCGGCGGCGAAAGCCTTATCGGAGCCGGTGATGACCATCGCGCCGATGCCGGCGTCGTCGCTGAAATCCTTCGCCGCCGCCACCACCTCGGCCATCACCCGCGAATTGAGGGCGTTGAGCGCCTTTGGCCGGTTCAGCGTGACGAGGCCGACCTTGCCGCGCCTCTCGGTGATGATCGTCTCATAGGCCATTGGCTGCTTCTCCTTGCTCGACCCCGGTCTAGCTCAGCTCTGACACGTCCGGCAATAGAAGGTCGAGCGTCCGCTCTGCACGATGCGCTCGACATGGCCGCCGCAGCCGGGCTTTGGGCAAGGCTCACCCTCGCGGTCGTAGACGGCGAAGGAATGCTGGAAATAACCCAGCGATCCGTCGGTGTGCACATAGTCGCGCAGCGAAGACCCGCCGGCAGCTATGGCATCCGCAATGACCGAGCGGATCGCCGAGGCGAGACGTTCGCTTTGCTCCCTGGCCTTCTTGCCTGGCCTGGCGATGGTGCCTGCCTCGCGCAGCGGTGACAGGCTGGCACGCCAGAGCGCCTCCGAGACATATATATTGCCCAGGCCGGCGATCAGCCTCTGGTCGAGAAGTGCTGCCTTGAGCGGCGATCTGCGGCCTTTCAGCAGCGAGGCAAGCAGAGTGCCGTCCAGCACATTGCCGGTGGGCTCGACGCCCAGGCCGGCGAGCATCGGATGCGTTTCCGGCGGCTCTTGCGCAAACAGCATGAAACCGAAGCGGCGCGGGTCGTTGAAGATGACGCGGGACCGCGCGCCCGTCGCGGAAACGACGTGGAACACGACATGATCGTGCGCCGCGCTCTTCGAGCGCTCATGGTGGAACACGCCCGGTGTTTCGCTGTCGTCGCCGGTGTCGATGCGAAACGAGCCCGACATGCCGAGATGGCAGATCAGCACCGGACCATCCTGCGTATGCATGGTCAGATATTTGGCCCGGCGGCCAAGCGCCGTGATCGTCCTGCCCGTCAGTTGCTCCGAAAACCGTTCGGGGAAGGGGAAGCGCAGATCCGGCCGTCTCATCTCGACCTTGGCCAGATGGGCACCTTCCAGGACCGGTTGCAGGCCGCGCCGGACGGTTTCCACTTCGGGCAGTTCAGGCATGGCCGCCGATCGTCGCATGGAAGGACGTGCCGTTGCGGCCGCGCGCCAGCGAGAGGTGCTCGGCAACGGTCTCGCCGATATCGGCGAATGTCGCCCTCAGCCCTATGTCGCCGCCTTTGAGGCCGGGCCCGGTGCCGATCACCGGAATGCGTTCGCGCGTATGATCGGTGCCGCGCCAGGTCGGATCATTGCCGTGATCGGCGGTCAGGATGAGAAGATCGCCCTGCTTCAGCTTCGCGAACGCCTCGGGCAGCCTCCGGTCGAAGGCCTCGAGCGCGGCGGCATAGCCGGCGACGTCGCGGCGATGGCCGAATTCGGTGTCGAAATCGACGAAATTGGCAAAGACGAGATCACCGTCCTCGGCCTCGTCCATCGCAACGAGTGCCTGGTCGAACATGGCCATGTTGCCTGGGGCCTTGCGCACTTGCGAAATTCCGCGATGGGCGAAGATGTCGCCGATCTTGCCGACGGCGATGACGCGGCTGCCGCGCCCCGTCAGCCGGTCGAGCAATGTCGGCTCGGGTGGCGGCACGGCATAGTCGCGGCGGTTGTAGGTCCGCTCGAAGGTGGCCGATGTCTCGCCGACGAACGGACGCGCGATCACCCGTCCGATCCTCAATGGGTCGACCAGCCGGCGCACCACCTGGCAGAATTCATAGAGCCGCTCCAGGCCGAAATGGGCCTCATGCGCCGCGATTTGCAGGACGGAATCGACCGACGTGTAGCAAATCGGCTTGCCGGTGCGGATGTGTTCCTCGCCGAACCGCTCGATGATCTCGGTACCCGGCGCATGGCAATTGCCGAGGATGCCCGGCACCTTGCCCTCGCGGATGATCGCCTCGGTCAGGTCGGCCGGGAAGGCGGGAACTGTGTCCGGGAAGTAACCCCAGTCGAAGCGTACCGGCAGGCCTGCGATCTCCCAGTGGCCGGAAGGCGTGTCCTTGCCGCTCGAAATCTCCTGCGCCGCGCCATGGAATGCATTGGCGAGCAGGTCCGTCCCGAAATGCGTAAAACCCAGTCCTGTCGCCGTCTCGGCCGCCTTGCCAAGTCCCAGCGATGCCATGTGGGGGACGAACAGTGGTCCTTGACGAAGCCCTTCGCGATCCGCGCGCCCTTCCGCGCAAGCTTCGGCGATGTGCGCCAGCGTGTTGGCGCCGGCGTCGCCATAGCGTTCGGCGTCGGCCGCGCCGCCTATGCCGAAGGAATCCAGGACAAAGAGAAAAGCACGCGCCATCGGGTCATTTGTTGCCAGTGTGGACGCCCAGACATAGGGTTCCACGGCGGCCTTGGCAATTCGGAAACCAAACGGCGGTACAGGCACAAGGATCAAGGGTCGCGACGAGTTGGGCATGGCCAGGGGCGAAACAAAGGGCAAGGCGATCCTGTCATGAAAGCTTCGCTCAAGGCGTGGACTGCCGTCATGGCTTTGACCGGCGCGTTCTGGTGTGGACCGGCCTGGGCGGACTGGCGCGATGACATCGGCACATTTCGCATCGGCATCGTCGCCGAGCCCGGCGCGGGCAACACCGTTCCGGGGCTGGCCGTATTGACCCAGGCCTTTACCAATGCGCTCGGCATGAAGGTCGAATTCGTCGTAGCCCGCGACTACGCGGCACTCATCGAGGGACAGGCCAATGCGCGGATCGAATACGCCATCTATTCGGCGACCGCCTACGCCACGGCATTGCAACGCTGCGGATGCATCGAGCCGCTCGTGGCTCCGGTCGATGCCGACGGCGCGGCCGGTATTCGCTCCGTATTGCTGACCAGGGACGGCAAACTGCCCCGCCTGGCTGACATCGAGACCCGCCGGATCGCCATGGCGCCGCCGGACAGCGTCGGCGGTTCGCTTCTGCCCTTGGCCGGGTTGGCCGCCGAACACGTCGGAATCGCGGAGGATGCACCGTTTCTGGTCCATGCCCCATCGGCATCGGCGGCCGAAACCATGCTCATCAACGGTGGGGCCGACGCCATGTTCGGCTGGGTGAAGGCAGCGGCCGACGGCCAGCCGCGGCTGCCCGGGGGCACCCAGGCAAGGCTCGAGGCATCAGGCCTTTCGGCGTCGGCGCTTCAGGTCGTGTGGATGTCGGGTCTGCTGAGATACGGTCCCCACGCGGTGCGCAGCGATCTCGATCCGGAAGCCAAGCGCCGGCTGACCGTGTTCCTCACCAACCTCAAATCGACGATGCCGGATATCTACGACCTTCTGGAATCGAAGCATGGCGGCGGCTTCATGCCCGTGGTTCCCAAGGACTACGCGGCGGCGGAGGCCGTCGTGCGGATGGTGTCGGTCGAGGGTGGGCGGCAATAAGTCCTTCAGCAGTCGCTGCAAGGGATCGTGACGCTTCTGCGGGGACGCAGGTAATAGGTTTCGCTCATTGTCATGCCTTTGGCGAGCGTCTCGACAAACCCGAGCTTCTGTTGACTGTCGGTCGTCCAGCTGACGATCGGCTTGTAGGCCAGGGTGCTGTCGACGCGGACGAGGAATGTCCCGGCAACCTTGAGCGCTGTCGGAACCGTGGTTGCGGTGCCGGCGGTGGCTCCGACGCTGTAGGTGCCGTTGACCACCTTGCGCGACCACACCACGTTCACCTTTGGCGTGGCATCGGTGGTGATCTGTATGGCCGTGATGGTGATGTCCGGCACCGAGCGGCTATAGGGTTGAAGGGTCAACGTGCCGATCTTCATGATGGCATCGAGGTCCGCCTTGGCGATGGTCGGCTGTTGCGTGACGAGATCGGCGACCATGCTGCCGATGCGGCTGACCTTCTTGCTCGTCTCGATGGCCTGTGAGGCCTCCATGGTCATGAAATACATGATCAGCAGGATCGGCGCTATGAGCGCGAACTCGACCGCCGCGACACCACGGCGATTGGACCAGAACCGGACTGATCTGCCCCAGAGCCCTGCAGTTCCCAGATGTGCCCCCGCACGCATCATGCTCATTGCCTTTTTTCTTGTTGTTGCTTCCGTGATGATTTCAATTGTCGAACGGCTCGTTCTGCCAGGTCACCGAAGCGAAATGCAGGGTCTTGTTGCCTCCCATCGACTGCGCCATCAGGTTGGTCATGATGGGCCATTTGTAGAAAACCCTCAGCATGTTCCTCGACTCCGCCGCACCCCACGTGACGGCAAAGGGAACATCGGAGCCGCTCTTCGTCAGCTGGATGTTACCCCCCTGAATCCTGAAGCCGGCCAGGGCGGCGTCGGCGAATGTCGTGTATTGGCGAAGATCGACGCTCAACTGATTGGGACAATCCTGGGAGACGATGATTTCCAGCTTGTTGCAGATCATGTTCTTCAAATTGTCTCCGGCGACGTCGGTTGCCGTCAACTGCCCGGTGCGCAGCCGCCGCGCGACATCGTCGGTGATGTTGGCCATCACCTCCTGGCTGGCAAACGAGATGCAGCTCTCGAGGATGGCGAATACGAGAAGCGCGAACGGCATCGCGAGCAGCGCGAACTCCAGCGCCGTGGCGCCGCGCCGGTCGCGCACGAAGCGTCTGAAAGACCTGGCGCGCTCCACCTTGCACTGATCTGTCGAGCCGAATTCCATGCTCATGCGATGTTCCTGCCATCCTGGACGGTGCTGACAGATGCACTACCGCAAACCAATTGAGGTCCGGTTTGAATGATCGTTAAAGTCGGCGCGGGTGTCTTAACCCGGCGGTAACCGGGGGCGATGGCGCGCTCCGGTGCCGCCTATTTGCTGACGCTCATCTCGGCTTCGGACGATTTCTCCGCGTCGCTCTTATAGGAGCTTTCGCAATAGGGCGTGCACGACATGGTCTGGACATCCGCGCGCCGGTAAATGCGAACCGACGAGGCTGCCTGGCGGACCACGGTAACCTGTGCGTCGACGATCGGGCTACCCTCCTGGTCGAGAACGACGAGATTGGTGACACCAAAACCCTTGCCGGTGAGCACGATCGTCGAGGCATCTTGGACGGAAGCGTCGGCGATTGCCGGGTTGCCCACGACGATCGTGTCGGCGGCGCGCGACAGTTTCACGATCTTGGCTTGATTCATCGTGACCTCGATGTCGGCGCCAGCCCTGGCGGGCGTGATCAAGCTGGCGGCGCCAAGAAGCGCGGCTATCAGGATTGAGGATCTCGGCACGGCCATCAAGGCGCTCCACGCAAGCGGACTGTTCAACGGAACATGAACGAGATTGGTGAACCAACGGTTAAGTCGGCTCGCCGGCGCCCGGTATAGCGGCCGGCAAGGCTGCCCGCATGAGCGGATCCGAGCAGGTGTGGCAAGCGTACCCAAGCCCTTGCCGTTTGCGGCATTGACTTGTGATAAAGCATGTTAGCCAGCGCTTAGTGTGGAGTTAACCACGCACTCGGTTCGAGCCGGGAAAGGAATCGGTAAGGCTGTTTATTAAGCCGATCGAAAGAGCTTCTCCCTAGGTTGGCAGCATCCGATCAACCATCGCAGAAGTTGACGGAAGTGCTGTAACACGTGGAGTAGGAGCTCTCGAATGTCTAATCTTTTTGCACGCTTCGTGAAGGACGAATCCGGCGCGACCGCTATCGAATATGGTCTGATCGCCGCTCTCATCGCGCTCGCCATCATCACCGGCGCCGGCTTGCTCGGCAATGCCATCAACAACAGGTTCGTTGTTATCGCCAACAGCTTGAATAGCTCTGGCAGCTGATCTGCCTATTGCTGATCGCTTCAATCGCGTTTGAACAGGGGCCGCCATGTAGCGGCCCCTGTTTATGTTGGCGCCGTCTATGCCGGCATGTCGTGGCGCCGCAAAAAACTGTTGGCTTTTCGCGACCCCCTCATCAATCGTTAATCGCGCCAGCCTAGGTTGGATGCCGAGGAATTCGGAAACTATCGCCGATGCTTGAAGCCCTGATCTTCGTCGTCTTCCCTTTCTGCATGCTGTTTGCGGCGATCTCCGACATGCTGTCGATGACGATCGCCAATCGCGTGTCGGTGTTGCTTGTCGTCGTCTTCGCGCTGGTGGCGCCGCTGACGGGCATGGAGTGGGCGGCCTATGGCGGACATTTTGCCGCCGGCGCCATCGTCCTGGCCGTGACGTTCGGGCTGTTTGCCCTGGGTGGCATGGGCGGTGGCGACGCCAAGCTGCTGGCCGCGACCGCCGTATGGATGGGCCTTAACGTGCATCTCGTCCAATATCTTGTCATCTCGACGCTCATCGGCGGCCTCCTGACAATCGCGATCCTGCTTTACCGGAAATCGCCGCTGGCGCTTTTCACCGGACGCAATCCATTCCTGCGCTATTTCGCGGAAGAGTCAGCCGGTGTTCCCTATGGGATCGCGCTCGGTCTGGGTGGGCTGCTGACCTACCCCGATTCCCCTCTGATGGTGTGGGCGCTGGCAAGGCTGGCAAGCTGACACGACTACTATCCGCTATCCATCGACGTGCCCGGCCTCGAAAGGAGCCGGACAGACGTTTTGACGCCATCGTCGATCGATCGTTCTAATTTATGTAAACCTTAAATTAATCACGATCGTAAGCATTACATTAACCTTGTTTTGACGATTGCCGCTGCAAAGTCCGGCTTGGCTACGTGGTTTGCCAAGGGCGAGGGTTCGGACAGATGCCAGCATCCCGATTGATTATTCTGAGCGTGGCGGTGGCCGCGGCGGGTGGTGCTGGCTATGTGGCGAAGAACATGGTCGCCGCCCCGCCGCCACAGATCGTCGTCGATTCCGGACCCCAAGCCCCCGCCGTGGCCTTGCAGGACGTGCTCGTGCTCTCGGGCGATGTCGCGATGGGCACCGCACTCGAGAACAACATCGCCTGGCAATCCTGGCCGGCTGACGGCATCAACGCGAATTTCATCACCAAGGCCACCGCTCCCGACGCTTTGGAGAAACTGAAGGGGTCGGTCGCCCGCGTGGCGATGTACGCGGGCGAGCCTGTCCGGCGCTCCAAGCTGATCGGAGAGGGACAAAGCTTCATGTCGTCCATCCTGCCTTCGGGCATGCGGGCGGTCGCAACGACAATATCGGCGGACACCTCGGCCGGCGGCTTCATCCTTCCAAACGATTTCGTCGACGTCATCATGACCCGCAGGGCCGATGCCAGCAGCGGCGGCGGCGGCTTCAGCACCGAGACCATCCTGAAGAATATCCGCGTCCTGGCAATCGACCAGACCATCCAGGAAGACGAGGAAGGCAAGAAGACCAGGGTGGGCCAGACCGCCACGCTGGAGCTGACGCCCAAGCAGGCGGAGATCATCACCGTTGCCCAGCAGATGGCGGATCGCCTGACGCTGGCGCTGCGGGCGATCACGGACACCCAGGAAAAGAATGTGGGCGAGGCCGACTATCTCGTTTCCGGCAATGGCCGCCGGGGAACGGTGAGGCTGATCAAGTCGGGCGAAGTCTCCGAAGTAGGAGCGAGGAAATGAGGCTAAGCGCTAAACTGCCGGCAATCGTCGCCATGGCATTCGGCCTGCTGCTTGTCGGAGCGAATGTGCAGGGCGTCGAAGCGAAGAGCACGCAGGTGTCGGCAACGACAGCCACCCAGCGCGTCAAGCTTGGCCTCAACAAGTCTGTGGTCATAGACCTGCCGAGTGATGCCTACGACATTCTTGTCGCCAATCCCTCCGTCGCCGACGCCGTGACCCGCACCGCAAGGCGTATCTATCTCTTTGGCAAATCGGTCGGCGAGACCAACATCTTCGTCTTCGGGCCGAACGGCGAACAGATCGCCAGCCTGGACCTGGCCATCGAGCGCGACGTTGCCGGCCTTGAGGATTATATCAGGCGCTTCCTTCCGACATCGGCCGTCAAGGTTGAACTGCTGAATGACAACGTGGTTCTGACCGGCACTGTCGATACCCCCTTGGATGCCAAGCGTGCCGAACAGCTGGCAAATATGTTTGTGTCCGGCGGTGAAGCGACGACGGGACAATATTCGCAGACGGCTGCCGGCGGCTCGGCCCAGAGCGGTGTCGACATCAACAACCCGGACCAGGAGCGCCGCGTCAGCCAGATCGTCAATCTGCTGCAGATCATCGGGGACGACCAGGTCACGCTGAAGGTGACGGTGGCTGAAGTCAGTCGCTCCGTCATGAAACAGCTCGGCGTCAACATGATCGGCAGCGGCGGCAGCAACGGCATCAGCTACGGCGCGCTCAGTGACCCTTTCATGGGCCTCGGCAAGCCGCTCTCGAACGCGGGCTTGAGTCTCAGCTCGTCGGGGCTGCAAGCGTATATCAACGCAATGGAGCAGTCCGGGGTCATGAAGACCTTGGCCGAGCCGACCTTGACCGCCGTGTCCGGTGAGAAGGCAACCTTCAAGGTCGGCGGTGAATACAATATGGTGAGCGGGGTCTCGGCCAATGTGTCCACTGACAACCAGACCGGTCTGAAGAACTATAGTATTGACAAGATCGAGTACGGCATTGGCCTGGAATTCCAGCCGGTGGTTCTGTCGCCCGGCCGCATAAGCCTGAAAGTCAGAACTTCGGTTTCCGAACCGACAACCGAGGGCTCCGTGTCCGCCTCCACGGACAATCAGAGCATTGGTATGAATGCTTTGTCACTACGCAAACGCCTTGCCGACACCACGGTTGAACTGCCCTCGGGCGGCTCCATGATGATCGCCGGCCTGGTTCGCGACGATGTCAGGCAAGCCGTCAACGGCTTGCCTGGCTTGACAAAGATCCCAGTACTCGGCGCGCTCTTCCGCAGCAGGGATTTCGTGCGCAACGAGACCGAACTCGTCATCATCATCACACCCTATCTGGTGAAGCCGGTGGCGCGCAATGATCTGGCCAAGCCGGACGACAATTTCAACCCTCCGAGCGACGGCGCTGGCATGTTCCTTGGGCGTGTCAATCGCGTCTACGGCACCATGCAGACCGACAGGCCCAACGGCCGCTATCACGGCGTTGTCGGCTTCATCTACAAGTGAACGGGAAAGCGGACATGTCTCAGTCAGCATTGAAGGCAAGGACCATGGCGATGCGCTCCGGCCGTTCCAGGACAAGCCTGCGGGCCTTTCCGATCATGGCGGTGGCGCTGTCGGCTCTGCTGGCCGGTTGTGCCCAGCGCGACAGCGTTACCGTCGGCGCCATCCCGGATGACTATCGCACCAATCATCCGATCGTCATCGCGGAGAAGAACCAGAAGATCGATCTTCCCGTCGGCGCCGGCGACCGCGGCATGACCGGCTCGCAGCGCGACACGCTTTTGGGTTTCCTCGACGGCTATGACAAGAGCGCCGCTGCGACATTGACGATCCAGATTCCAAGCGGATCGGCCAACGAGGTCGCAGCGACGGCGGCCGGCCGCGATTTCGCTCGGCTCGCGGCCGCCTCGGGCATCAAACGTTCCCGGATCGTCGTGACTTCCTATCAGGCTGGGTCGAGCGAGGCATCAGCCCCGGTTCGCGTGTCCTATATCGCGGTGAGGGCGCAGACCGACAAATGTGGACGCTGGCCCGCTGACCTGGTGGAGACGTCTGAGAACAAACACTACGCCGATTTCGGCTGCTCCTATCAGAACAATCTTGCCGCCCAGATGGCCAATCCGGCCGATCTTCTCGGACCGCGCAAGTCCACCACTATCGATGCGGCAAATCGCAGCAACGCCATCGGTGTCTACCAGGACAGAGGCATTTCGGATGAATTCCTCGGCAGCTCGGATGTGACTTACTAAGCCGCCGCCCCCGGAAAGAAGCGACGTCAGGAACAGGCCACGGAAAGAGCATGACCATGAGCAACCTTGCCTATGACGCCACCGTGGAAGGCGGTGATACCTCGCCGCAGGACGTCGCCGCGATGCAGGCGTTGCGGCCGGTTCCGCGCATTTCGATCCAGGCATTCTGCGAGACCGAGGGTGTTGCCAATCCGGTCCAGCGCGCCGGCGAGGACCGTCGCATGACCAAGGCCCATCTCAAGGTCCATATGGGCGGCGTCCCCACGGCGATCGAGTTCTACCAGTCGGCTCCGACACCGAACCTGATCCTGCTGGAATCGCGCAGCGAGCCCAAGCAATTGCTGGAGCAGCTCGCCCAGCTTTCGGAATATTGCGATCCATCCTCGAAAGTGGTGGTGATCGGTCACTACAACGATGTTGGCCTCTATCGCGAACTTATCCGCTCCGGCATCTCCGAATATGTCATCGCGCCGGTGTCGATGGCGGACGTCGTCAGCGTCGTCTCGTCGATCTTCGTCGACCCGGAAGCCGAACCGCTCGGCCGCTCGATCGCCTTCGTCGGCGCCAAGGGCGGCGTCGGGTCTTCCACCATCGCCCACAATGTCGCCTGGGCAATGTCCTCCCTGTTCAAATCCGAGGTCGTCGTCGCCGACCTCGATCTCGCCTTCGGGACCGCCAACATCAATTTCGACCAGGATCCGGCCCAGGGCATCGCCGAGGCGGTGTTTTCGCCCGAGCGCATCGACGAGGTCTATCTTGACCGGCTGCTGACCCAATGCGCCGAGCACCTGTCGCTGCTCGCGGCACCCTCGACGCTGGAACGCGTCTACGACTTCGATCCCGATGCCTTCGCGCAGCTTGTCGACACCGCGCAGCGCAGCGTGCCGCTGCTCGTGCTCGATGTCCCGCATATCTGGACGGGATGGGCCAAGAACACGCTGGTCAAGGCCGACGAGATCGTCATCACGGCGACGCCGGAACTGGCCAATCTGCGCAACACCAAGAATCTGATCGACATGTTCAAGCGGCTTCGCCCGAACGACCCGCCGCCCAAATTGATCATCAACCAGGCCGGCGTGCCCAAACGGCCGGAAATCTCGCCATCCGATTTCGCCGAACCGCTTGGCCTGACACCGATGTCGGTCATCGGCTTTGATCCCGTGCTGTTCGGCAATGCCGCCAACAACGGGCGCATGCTTGGCGAGATGGATGCCAAGAACGCGGTTGTGGCCACGATCAACGAGATTGCTCACGTGCTGACCGGCCGCAGCGAAATCAGGGCGAAGAAAAAGGCCGGCCTGGGCAGTCTGCTCGGCAAGCTCTCGCGCAACAAGAAATGACGTAATGGGGTCGGTAGTCGGTCATGTTCGGTAAAAGAGGCAACGACGACGGCAACCGGTTCAAGCCGGAATTTCGCCAGCCGGCACCTGCGCCGACACCGGCCGCGCCGGCCGTCGCGGTGTCGGCGGACACAGCGGTTCTTGCCCGGCCGGCGACAACGCCGCAGCCAAGCGCACCTGTCCCGCCGCCGGCCAGGCGCGCGGTCGAGGCGCCACCCATGGCGCCGGAACCGCGGAGAGGCCGCGAGAAGAGCGAAACCTATTACGACACCAAGAGCCAGGTTTTCTCGGCTCTCATCGATACGATCGACCTGTCGCAGCTCGCCAAGCTCGATCCCGAAAGCGCGCGCGAGGAAATCCGCGACATCGTCAACGACATCATCGCGATCAAGAACTTCGCGATGTCGATCGCCGAACAGGAAGAACTGCTCGAGGACATCTGCAATGACGTGCTTGGCTATGGACCACTCGAGCCCTTGCTCGCGCGCGACGACATCGCCGACATCATGGTCAACGGGTCCAAGAACGTCTACATCGAAGTCAACGGCAAGGTCGAGCAGACCGGCATCCGCTTCCGCGACAACCAGCAACTGCTCAACATCTGCCAGCGCATCGTCAGCCAGGTCGGCCGCCGGGTCGACGAATCCAGCCCGATCTGCGACGCCCGTCTTCCCGACGGGTCGCGCGTCAACGTCATCGCGCCGCCGCTGGCCATCGACGGCACCGCGCTTACCATCCGCAAGTTCAAGAAGGACAAGCTGACGCTCGATCAGCTGGTCAAATTTGGCGCCATCTCCCCACAGGGAGCCGAAGTTCTCAAGATCATCGGCCGTGTCCGCTGCAATATCGTCATTTCGGGCGGCACCGGCTCGGGCAAGACGACATTGCTCAACTGCCTGACCAACTACATCGACCGTGATGAGCGCATCATCACCTGTGAGGACTCGGCCGAACTGCAACTGCAGCAGCCGCATGTCGTGCGCCTGGAAACGCGTCCGCCCAACCTCGAGGGCGAGGGCGAGGTGACGATGCGCGACCTGGTCAAGAACTGCCTGCGCATGCGGCCCGAGCGCATCATCGTCGGCGAAGTGCGCGGACCCGAGGTCTTCGACCTTTTGCAGGCGATGAACACCGGCCATGACGGCTCGATGGGAACGATCCACTCCAACAGCCCGCGCGAATGCCTGAACCGTATCGAATCCATGATCGCCATGGGCGGCTATTCGCTGCCGCAGCGAACCGTGCGTGAAATCGTCGTCGGCTCCATCGACGTGATCATCCAGGCGGCACGTCTGCGCGATGGATCGCGCCGCATCACCCATATCACCGAAGTGCTCGGGATGGAGGGCGACGTCATCATCACCCAGGATATCGTCCTCTACAACATCAAGGGCGAGGACGCCAACGGCCGGCTGCTGGGAGAACACGTCTCGACCGGCATCGGCCGGCCGCATTTCTGGGAGCGGGCACGCTACTATGGCGAGGAGCAGCGCCTCGCCATAGCGCTCGAGGCCATGGAGAAACGTGCTGACTGATGTACTCGCGGGCGTGAAGGTTCTGGTCGATGTTTGGAATTGACGGCACCGTATTGGCGTTTGTCGTGCTCGCCGGCTTCAGCGCCGGCGCGGTCGCCTATGCATTCCTGTTCAACCAGATCAGCAACGAGAAACAGGCCGGCAAGCGGCTGGAGACGATCAAGGCCGCCGAGACGGACCGTTCCATCGTCAAGGCCACCCGCGACCGGGCTGCGGATGCCGCCAAGCGCCGTAAATCGGTGCAGGATTCCCTGAAGGACCTCGACGAGAAGCAGAAGACCAAGGATAGCGCTGTCAAGAAGCCGCCGCTGAAAGCCCAGCTTCGCCAGGCTGGAATGAAGGTCCCGATCGAGCGTTTCTATATTTATTCGGCCATATGCGGCCTCGCGCTGACAGTCGCAGCCTTCATGGCCGGCGCGCCGATGATCGTCTTGCCCGGTGTGCTGCTCGCCGGAGCGCTCGGTCTGCCGCGCTGGTTCGTCTCTTTTCGTCGTACCCGCCGCGTCAAGGCATTCCTCAACGAATTTCCCAACGCCCTCGACATCATCGTGCGGGCGGTCAAGTCCGGCCTGCCGCTGAACGACGCCGTGCGCCTGATCGCCAATGAATCCCCTGAGCCGGTGAAGACCGAGTTTCGCCGGATCGTCGATTCGCAGCAGATGGGCCTGTCGATCCCCGACGCGACCTTGCGCATGCCCGAAACCATGCCATGCACCGAGGCGAGTTTCTTCGGCATCGTCATCCAGATCCAGTCGCAGGCCGGCGGCAATCTCTCCGAGGCGCTGGGCAACCTTTCGCGCGTTTTGCGCGACCGCAAGAAGATGAAAGCCAAGGTCGCGGCACTGTCGATGGAGGCCAAAGCATCGGCCGCCATCATCGGCGCCTTGCCTTTCATCGTCGCCTTTCTCGTCTATCTCTCCAGTCCCAACTATTTGATGCCGCTGTTCGTGACCAGCGTCGGCCATTTGATACTCGGTTTCTCCGCCGTCTGGATGCTGATCGGCATCTTCGTGATGCGCAAGATGATGAACTTTGAAGTCTAGGGCGCGGCATGACCGAACAAGTCATAAAATCACTGACGGACCCCAGCTTCCTGATTGCGCTGCTGGTTGCTATCGCCGTGTTCGCGACCGTCTTTACGCTGCTGCCGGCGCTTGGCGGAAACCAGCTCAAGTCGCGAATGAAATCGGTCGCGCTGGAGCGTGACGAGCTTCGCGCCAAGCAGCGCGCCCGGCTTGTGACCGAGGCCGATCGCCGCCGCAAGGGTCTGCGCGAGCAGCAGTCGGTCGGCATGCGCAATATTGTCGACCGGCTCGACCTGCGGCGTGCATTGGCCGACGAGGCCACCTTGCAAAAGCTCAAGGTTGCCGGCTTTCGCGGGCAGAATCCGCTGACGCGGTTTCTGTTCTTCCGTCTGGTGCTTCCTTTTGTCGGCTTCGCGCTCGGTCTGGTTTATATTTTCGTGCTCGGGGGATTGCCCGACAAGCCGTTGGTCATCCGGCTGTTCGTCTGCGTCCTGGTTGCCTATGGCGGCTTCTACGCGCCGGTCCTCTACGTCAACAACCGCGCGACCAAGCGCAAGCAGTCGATCCAGATGGCATGGCCGGATGCGCTCGACCTGCTGCTGATCTGCGTGGAATCCGGCATGTCGGTGGAAGCGGCGCTGCGCAAGGTCGCCGACGAGATCGGCGCGCAATCGGTGGCCCTGGCGGAAGAATTCATCCTCACCAATGCCGAGCTCTCCTATCTGCAGGAACGCAAGCAGGCTTACGAGAACCTGGCCAGCCGCACGGGGCTGGAATCGGTCAAGTCGGTGTCGCAGGCCCTCGTCCAGGCCGAGCGCTACGGTACGCCGGTGGCGCACGCGTTGCGCGTGCTTGCCGCGGAAAGCCGCGACATGCGCATGAACGCCGCCGAGAAAAAGGCCGCCGCCCTGCCGCCCAAGCTCACCGTGCCGATGATCCTGTTTTTCCTGCCGGTGCTGTTCGCCATCATTCTGGGGCCGGCGGGCATCCAGGTCAGCCAGCGCGGCATCTTTGGCGATCATTCCAGCTCGGGCGCGTCGACCAGCCAGTAGACCGACACGGAAACCCATTCGTGGAAACGAAAAGCCGCGCTGCAACCGAGCGCGGCTTTTTACGATTCGCGGTACGCTGCGGCGATCAGTTGGTGGCTGTTTTCGCCGGTTTGGCCTTGTCCTGATCCTTGAGCTGGCTCCAGGCGTTCTGCTGGGCCAGCATCTGCCTGAGATAGGCGATGTTGGCCTGTGCCTGTTCGGGCGAGAGTTCCTGCGAGGCGATCTTCTCGGCTTCGTCGAAACGGCCCTGCAACCCGACGACGAGCGCCAGGTTCTGGCGCACCCGGCTGTCGGCATTCGGCTGCTGGGCGGCCGAGCGCATATAGGTCTCGGCGGTGCGCAGATCCCCTTCCAGCACATAGGACATGCCCAGATTGGAAAGGATGGAAGGCTCGTTGGGCTTGAGTTCGAGGGCCTTGCGGTAGAGCTGGCGCGCCTCGTCCTTCTGGCCGATCTGATCGAGAATAGCCGCCTCCGCCGACACCAGCCTCCAGTCGGGATATTCCGGCGTCTGTGCGCGGCGCACCGCATCGAGCGCCGGCTCGAACTGGCCGTTGGCGGCCAGCGCCTTGCCATAAGAGGCCAGTACGTCGCGGTCCTTGGGATAGGCGATCGCCAGCTTGCGCATCACGGCGAGCGACTGGTCGGCATCTCCGTCCATCTGCAGCGCCGCCGCGAAGTTGGTCGCGATTCGCTTGTCGGTGGGGTTTCTGGCGTAGGACTGGCCGAGAGCGGCGGTGGCGTTGTGCAATTCTCCCGCCGACATCGTCTCCAGCGGCTTGCCGCTGGTGCGGCCAATCGAGCCGGTGGTGAGTTTGTCGGTCGCGCAGCCCGCGACGCCTGCCGCGAGCGCCAACGCCAAAGCCGTGGTTATGAGCCGTGTTCGCCTGACAGTCATCGTGCGGTTGATCGGCATTGGCACCGGCCTCCATTCATGCGCGTGGCCATTTGCGTGGCCATCTTCCCTCCCGCAGAAATATTCTGTTAACCCTAACGGACAGTTAAGAAACGCCGACTCGGGCTTGGGCTCGGCATGGAGACATCGAATGCCTGTCGAACTCGTCGAGAAGAAATCGGATGGTGCGTTGCCGGTCTATTTCGTCGGCCGTGACGGCTTGGAGGCTGCGGGCCTTGCGCCATCCACCATTGCGTGGGCCAGGGCCAACGGATTTTCCGGTGAATCAGGCAGGATGCTGGCCGTGCCCGGCGAACACGGCGCGCTTGCCGGCGCACTGTTTGGCATTGGCGACGGAGAGGGCGCGCTTGCTCTCGGTGTGTTGTCGAAGACCCTGCCTGAAGGCGACTGGCACTTCGCCTCGGCGCCCGCCGAGCCGGAACTGGCGGCGATCGCGTTGGCGCTCGGCGGCTATGTCTTTACCCGCTATGGCAAGAAGCCGGGCAAGGCGCTGCGCTTCGAATTGCCGGCCGGCGTCGATGCGCGGCGCGTTCGCCGCGTCGCCGATGGCGTCTTCCTGACGCGCGACCTGGTCAACACGCCGACCAGCGACATGGGGCCGGACGATCTGGAACGAGCCGTGCGGACCCTGGCCGAGGCGCACGAGGCCGAGGTATCGGTGATCAAGGGCGACGATCTCCTCGAACAGAATTTCCCGATGATCCACGCCGTCGGCCGCGCCTCGTCCGATGCGCCGCGTCTGATCGACCTGACATGGGGGCAGCAGGGCGCGCCGAAGGTGACGCTGGTCGGCAAGGGTGTCTGCTTCGACACGGGCGGCCTCGATATCAAGCCGTCATCGGGCATGCTGTTGATGAAGAAGGACATGGGCGGCGCGGCCAATGTGCTGGGGCTTGCATCCATGATCATGGCTGCCGGGTTGAATGTAAGGCTGCGCGTGCTGATCCCCGCGGTCGAGAATTCGATCGCGGGCAACGCCTTCCGCCCCGGCGACGTGCTGGCGAGCCGCAAGGGTATCTCGGTCGAGATCGGCAACACGGACGCTGAAGGCCGGCTGGTTCTGGGTGATGCGTTGGCGCTTGCCGACGAAGAGGAACCGCGGCTTCTGATCGACATGGCGACGCTGACCGGAGCCGCCCGCGTCGCGCTCGGCCCCGACCTGCCGCCCTTCTACACCGATGACGATGCGCTTGCCTCGGAACTGGCCGCGGCATCGCTGGCGGTGGAGGATCCGCTCTGGCGCATGCCGCTATGGCGGCCCTACGACGCGAAACTGTCGTCGAAGATCGCCGATATCAACAACGTCACCACGGACGGTTTCGCCGGTTCGATCACCGCGGCGCTGTTCCTCAAGCGCTTCGTAGAGAAGACCGCGAGCTGGGCGCACTTCGACATCTTCGCCTGGAACCCCGCCGACCGTGCTTACGGTCCTGCCGGCGGTGAGGCGCAAGGCATTCGCGCCTTGGAGCAGATCATCTCGAAACGCTTCGGCTGACGGCCGCGAGCAGAGCCGGCAAATCGCGGAAACTGAAACGGAACCGAAACAATTTGCCATCATGCTGGCGCGATGTCGATTGCGATGCGCCCGAGCCAGGCCTTGCGACTGTGGCAGCAAGTGATGCTGTCGCAGGTGCGCGAGGACGCGCCCGACCTGACCATGCGCCAGACGGCGATCCTGTTCACAATCTATCTTGATCCGCCACCGCATACGGTGCGCGGGCTTGCCGCTCGCCTCAACGTCACCAAGCCGGTCATCACGCGCGCGCTCGACACGATGGGCGCGCTCAAACTGGTGTCGCGCCATCGCGACGAACTCGACAAGCGCAATGTCCTGATCAAGCGCACCGTCGAAGGCGCGCTCTTTGTCGAGCGCTTCGGCGATGGTATCATAGCCAAGGCCCACGAACTGCCGATCTGACTGTAGTGCCCATTCAACAGGGTTGCCGATTTTGACCGCTCACGACGCACGCCTTCATGCTTTCCGCTCCGATCTCGCCGATGCCAGGTTGAAAGGAGAGGTCGCCGCCGACCGCTTCGTCGCCGGTCGGCCGGCGCGCATTTCGGTCCCGATGGCCGATATCCGCAAGGCGCCGAAGACGGATTCTGGCGTCAACACGCAAGCCTTGCTCGGCGACGACGTCCTGGTTTTCGAGGATAGAGAAGGCTGGGCCTGGATCCAGGCCGAGCGCGACGGCTATGTCGGCTACGTCGCCGAAGCCATGTTGGGCACGCGCGACCATGCGCCGACCCATATCATCTCGGTGCCGCGCACGTTCCTCTATCCCGGTCCCGACCTGCGCTTTCCGATCGCCGGGCAACTGTCGATGGGATCGACCGTAACGGTGACGAGTGCCGCCGAAACGCGCGGCACGCACTATGCCGTCCTGCCTTCCGGCGAGGCCATCATCGCTGGCCATCTGCGCCCTGTCGGCGAAATGGCCGGCGACTATGTCTCCGTCGCCGAGACGTTTCTCGGCACGCCCTATCTGTGGGGTGGCGTTTCCGGCTTCGGTATCGATTGCTCCGGCCTGGTGCAACTGGCCATGCGCATGGCCGGCCGGCAGGTGCTGCGCGATTCCGACATGCAGGCCGCTTCGATCGGCGAACAGCTTGAGCCAGGCCCTGATTTTTCGGGGTTGCAACGTGGTGATCTCGTGTTCTGGAAAGGTCACGTCGCCATCATGACCGACGCCGAAACCATGATCCATGCCAACGGCCACACCATGCTGGTCTCGCGCGAAGGCCTGAAGGAAGCGGTCGCCCGCATCGGTTATCTCTATGGCGGCCCGACAGGGTTCCGGCGGCCGTAAGGCTTTTCGATCCCCTTTTGTTCCGATTCTGCTTGGCGATTGCGCGTCGCCGCGCTACCTCTGGCGGGTGACCGAGCTGCCGCGCCTCGCCGACCAGAATGCCGCCGTCGCCTTGCCCGAGCCATTCGTAAAATGGTTCGGCGAGAAGGGCTGGTCGCCGCGCGCGCATCAGATCGAACTGTTGGCGAAGGCGCAAGCCGGGCAATCGGTCCTGTTGATCGCGCCGACCGGCGCCGGCAAGACGCTGGCCGGCTTCCTGCCGTCGCTGACCGAACTGGCCGTCAGGCCGAGGCGAAAACCAGGCCAGGCGCGGCGCGGCATCCACACGCTGTACATCTCGCCGCTGAAGGCGCTGGCCGTCGATATCGAGCGCAATCTCGGCAAGCCGGTCGAGGAGATCGGTCTGCCGGTCACCATCGAGACGCGCACCGGCGACACGCCCTCACACAAGCGCCAGCGCCAGAAGCTTGCACCACCCGACATCCTGCTCACCACACCGGAGCAACTGGCGCTGCTGATCGCGGCGGGCGATGCGAGGCGCTTCTTCGAGGATTTGTGCTATGTCGTGCTCGACGAACTGCATTCGCTGGTGACGTCGAAGCGCGGCCATCTGCTGGCGCTAGGGCTGGCGCGGCTGCGCAGCTTCGTCCCTGACCTGCAGATGATCGGGCTGTCGGCGACGGTGGCCGAGCCGGACGAATTGCGGCGCTGGCTGGTCAGCCAGAACCCGCCCGGTGATATGGCGGAATTGATCACCGTGACGGGTGGCGCGAAGCCCGAAATCTCGATCCTCGATTCCGAGGAGCGCGTACCATGGGCGGGGCACTCGGCGCGCTACGCCACGCCGGAAATCTACCGTGAGATCAAGCGCCACAAGACGACCTTGCTGTTCGTCAACACACGCAGCCAGGCGGAGCTGCTGTTCCAGGAATTGTGGCGGGTCAACGAGGACACCTTGCCGATCGCGCTCCATCATGGCTCGCTCGACGTCGCCCAGCGCCGGCGTGTCGAGAAGGCGATGGGCGACAACGCGCTGCGGGCCATCGTCGCCACCTCGACGCTCGATCTCGGCATCGACTGGGGCGATGTCGACCTGGTCGTGCATGTCGGCGCGCCCAAGGGCGCCAGCCGGCTGGCGCAGCGCATCGGCCGTGCCAATCACCGCATGGACGAGCCGTCGAAGGCGATCCTGATCCCCGCCAATCGTTTCGAGGTGCTGGAATGCCGGGCAGCCCTCGACGCCAATTACCTTGGCGCGCAGGATACGCCGCCGCTGGTCAATGGGGGGCTCGACGTGCTGGCGCAGCATGTGCTCGGCTGCGCCTGCGGCGCACCGTTCCGCGCCGATGACTTGTATGAAGAAGTGCGAACGGCGGCGCCCTATGCCGGCCTTGATCGGCCGACCTTCGACCGTGTCGTCGATTTCGTCGCCACCGGCGGCTATGCACTGAAGAATTACGAGCGCTATGCCCGCATCCGCCTGAACAAGGACGGACTGTGGCGGGTATCCAATCCGCGCGTCGCCCAGCAATACAGGTTGAATGTCGGCACCATCATCGAGGTGCCGGCGCTCAACGTGCGCTACGTCAAGGCCGGCAGCAAAGGCGCGGCGTCGCATGGCGGCCGCGTGCTCGGCAAGATCGAGGAGGCGTTCCTCGAAACCTTGACGCATGGCGACACCTTCATGTTCGCCGGCAAGGTGCTGCGCTTCGAAGGCATCCGCGAGAATGAATGCTTCGTCTCGAACGCGCCCGGCAGCGACGCCAAGGTGCCCTATTATGGCGGCGGCAAGTTTCCGCTCTCGACCTATCTGGCCGAGCAGGTCCGCATCATGCTGGACGATCCGCGGCGTTGGAAGAAGCTGCCGGAGCAAGTGGCGGACTGGCTGCGGTATCAGGCCGACAAATCGATGCTGCCGAAGCGCGACGATTTGCTGATCGAGACCTTTCCGCGCGGCAACCGCCATTATCTGGTCGCCTATCCCTTCGAGGGCAGGCTGGCGCACCAGACGCTCGGCATGCTGCTCACCCGTCGCCTCGACAGGGCGGGCGCCAGGCCGCTTGGCTTCGTCGCCACCGACTATGCGCTCGCCATATGGTCGCTGGGTGACATGGGCGCCATGTTCAAAGCCAGGAAACCTTCACTCGGCGCGCTGTTCGACCAGGACATGCTGGGCGACGATCTCGAAGCCTGGCTGGCCGATAGCTGGCTTCTCAAGCGCACCTTCCGCAATTGCGCGCTGATCTCGGGCCTGATCGAAAAACGCCACCCCGGCCAGGAGAAGAGTGGCCGCCAGCTCACGGTGTCGACCGACCTGATCTACGATGTGCTGCGCAGCCATGAGCCGGACCACATCCTGCTTCAGGCGACGCGTGCCGACGCGGCGACCGGCCTGCTCGATGTCAGCAGACTTGCCGACATGCTCTCGCGCATCCAGGGTCGAATCATGCATAAGGCGCTCGAACAGATATCGCCGCTGGCCGTGCCGATCATGCTCGAGATCGGCAAGATGCCGGTGAACGGCGAGGCCGATGAAACGCTGCTGATGGATGCGGCGACGCTGGTCGAAGAGGCCATGGGGCCTGGGATGGTCGACGAATGAATTTTTCGCTGGCGCGCGCATCGCTGATCGCCGAGGCCGACCTTGTCGGCATCGCGGGCGAGCGCGCGGTCTGCGATCCGCGCGGCGTGCTCTATTTTCCCGAGTTCAGGCTGCTGGCGGTTTCCGATCTGCATCTGGAGAAGGGTTCGTCGCTGGCAAGGCGTGGCACGCTGATCCCACCCTACGATACCGGCGCGACCCTGCTCAGGCTGCAGGCTGTCATCGCGGACTACCAGCCATCGGTCGTCATCAGCCTGGGCGACTCCTTCCATGATGGCGGCGGCGCCGGGCGCATGCATTCGAGCTTCCGCGAACGGCTGGAAGCGCTGATGGCGGGCCGTGACTGGTTCTGGGTCGCCGGCAATCACGATCCTGAAGCGCCGGCGGACCTGCCCGGCGAGACCGTGCGGGAACTGGCCATAGGCTCGCTGCTGTTCCGGCACGAGCCATCGAAGGTGCGCGTCGAGGGCGAAATATCAGGCCACCTGCATCCTTGCGCCCGCATCGTGCAGCAAGGCCGTTCGGTGCGCAGGCGCTGCTTTGCCGGCGATGGCGGCCGCATGATCATGCCGGCCTTCGGTGCCTATACCGGCTCGCTCAACGTGCTCGATCGCGCCTATGCCGGCTTGTTCCGGCTGGAAACGCTGATGGCCTACATGCTGGGCAACCAGCGCACCTTTGCCATCTCCGGTTCGATGCTGCGCCCGGGCTGAGTTCTACCGCCCGTAATACAGCATGACCGTGTGCTTCGCCTCGGCGAAGAACAGCCAGCGCTCGACCAGCATGCCGGCGAACTGGGCGATCGCGGCGAACGCCGACAACACCGCCGCAAACGGCCACGGCAAGGCACAGGCAGCAATCAGCAACAGGATCGGCAAGCCGAACGCCAGCGCCTGCGTGATCCGGCGCAGCTTCGCGCCGTGCTTGCGCGCGATGCGAAAACCCATTTCCTTGAGCAGGTAGTTTTCCTCGGTATGCGGCCATTCCAGCGATCGCACCGTGCCGCCGGCGAGCCCCGTCGCCGTGTTTGCATTGGTCGCGATTTCAAGCTGGTCATTGTGGCGCCATGTCGTCAGCTTCCAGCCCCAGCCGAGCAAGGTGAGCAGTCCCGAAGCTGCGAGCAGGACAGTCGAGCCGAGCGCAAACCCTTGCAGCAGGGCATTCACAAGCACGCAGCCGCTCATCGCCGAGAAGATGAGATAGCCGGGCAAGGTGTAAGGGCTGTGCCATTGGGCGATGGGCTTCAGCGAGGCATAGATCATGCCGGTCATGCAGACAGTGACGATGGCACCGACGGTGGCCAGAACGCCCGCGGCCGCCACCCAGCCATCGAGGCGGCCAAGCAAGATCCAGCCCATGCCGAAGAGACCCGCGGGAATGAAGGTGGCGACCGAGGCGAGGCCTTCGCGCGACAGCCATGAACTGCGCCATTGCGAGAACGCCCGCCAGGCACGTTCAGGCCTGCCGAGATGCCCGGTCGAGGACAGCAGGCCGGCCGCGATCAGGCCGAGCGCCAGCCCCATGCCGACAAAGCCCAGCCAGAGATCGGGCGCGACGAAACCGAGCGGGCCGAGCACGCCGAGCAGCGCGAGCAACCCATAGCCGGCACCCGTGGCGGTGGTGAAGAAGACGACCGAAAAAGCTGGATGCATGGATGGTCAGCTTGAAAGCATGCGGTCGACCCAACCGAGGAAGCCGCCCTCGGCCCGTACCGACTCCAGCGCTTTGGCGGGCACGGATGGGGCGCGTTGCGTGTGGGCGCGCGGCGGCAGGTATTTGTTTGTCGGCTTGTAGCCCATCTCCGGCATCAAATCGATACCGCCGCGCTCCGCCACCAATTGCGACACAGCCGATGCGGGATCGCCGAGATCGCCGAAATGCCTGGCACTGGTCGGACAAGCGGCGACGCAAGCCGGCACGCGGTCTTCCTCGGCCAGATTATCATTATAGATGCGGTCGACGCAGAGCGTGCATTTCTTCATCACGCCGACATCCGTGTCGAACTCGCGCGCGCCGTAAGGGCAGGCCCAGCTGCACAATTTGCAGCCGATGCACTTGTCCTCGTCGATCAGCACGATACCGTCGGAGGCGCGTTTGTAGGAGGCGCCCGTCGGGCAGACGGTGACGCAGGCCGGCGTCTCGCAATGCAGGCAGGAGCGCGGAAAATTCACCGTGCGTCCACCCATCTCGGTGATGTGCTCGTAACTGTGCACGCGGTTGAACCAGACCCCGTCGACATGGCCGCCATAAGGGTCGATGTCGGTCAGCGGCGCCATGTGGCCGCCGGTGTTCCATTCCTTGCAGGCGGTGACGCAGGCCTGGCAGCCGACGCAGGTGTCGAGGTCGATGACGAGGCCGAGCTTTTTGTCCGTATGAGAGGGCAAGCAGGTCATTCCGCGGCCTCTCTTGCCCGGCGAAATTCGGCGCCGAAAGTCAGCTTGTCGGGTGACGGTTCGAAATGCGGCGGCTGCTGGAAACGCTCGAATTGCGGTTCGGTGAAGCCGGCCTCTTCCGCCGCGCATTTGACGACGCGCACGCGCAGATCGAACCACGCCGCCTGTCCCGTGACCGGATCGGAATTCGAATAACGTTTGCCGCCGGCATCGGCGGTAGTCTGGTCGCCGATGATGTGGTTGAGCAGGAAGCCGCGATTGCTCTCGGCGGCATCGTCCTTCAGCCCCCAGCTGCCGCGCCTTTTGCCGATCGCGTTCCAGGTCCAGACCGTGCTTTCGTTCACCCCGTCGACCAGCTTGATCTGCCCCTTCACCTTGCCGTTGATGCTCTCGATCCACACCCAGTCGTCATCGACAAGGCCAAGTCCGGCCGCGGTCCGGTGATGCACGAACAGCCGGTTCTGGCTGGTGATCTGCCGCAACCACGCATTTTGCGAACCCCAGGAATGGTACATGTGCATCGGCCGCTGCGTCAGCGCGTGCAGCGGGTACCTTTCCAGGTCGACGGACGCTTCCTCGAAGGGCATGTACCAGAACGGCAGCGGATCCATGTAGGTCTCGATGCGGCCCCGCTCGGTCTCCGGAGCCTGCACCTTGCCATGGCCGCGCGCGGCAAGGCGAAAGCGCTGCATGGGTTCGGAATAGAGCTGGAAGACGATCGGCTCGGCCTTGGGGATGAAGCCCAGTTGAACGGCGAAGTCGAGATAGGAACGGTTGGCCATCTTGTAGTAGCGCTGGTCGTCGGTGAAGTCGTGGTGCCAGAAACCGCCATTGTCGATGTAGCGTTGCAGCTGGTTGGGGTTGACGTCGCCCTTGCCGATCGAGGTTTCATCCTTGCCGCGCCAGCCGGCGAGCGGGCCGATGCCGGGCGTGCGTTCATGATTGACGATGTAGTCGGCATAGTCGCGATACTTCGCCGAGCCGTCGTCCTCGACGAAGCCGGGCAAGCCAAGCCGCGCGCCGAGTTCGATCAGCACCGACTGGAACGGCCTGACGTCGCGGTCGGGCTCGACCACCGGATGGCGGATGGCGTCGCCCGGCCCGTCGGCATGGCTGATCGGCCGGTCGAGCAGGCTGATGCAGTCATGACGCTCGAGATAGGTGGTGTCGGGCAGGACGAGGTCCGCGAACGGCACGGTCTCGGAATAATAGGCGTCGGAATAGATGATGAAGGGGATCCTGTAATTGCCCGCTTCATCATGGTCGGTAAGCATGGCCATGGTCTCGATCGTATTCATCGAGGAATTCCAGGCCATGTTCGACATGTACATCATCAGCGTGTCGATAGGGTACGGGTCGCCGGCCCAGGCGTTGCGGATGACGGTGTGCATCAGGCCATGCGCCGCAAGCGGCGAATCCCAGGAATAGGCCTTGTCGATGCGCAGCGGCGTGCCCGCGTCGTCGACCAGCAGATCGTCGGGTCCGCAGACAAAGCCGAGCGGCATGCCGTCGAGCGGCGTCATTGGCCTCACGTCCTTGCCGCAGGGTTTCGGGCCCGGCGGGGCGGATCTGGGGTAGGGCGGCTTGAAGCGGAAGCCGCCAGGCACGTCCACGGTTCCGAGGAGCACCTGCAGCAGGTGGATGGCGCGGCAGGTATGAAAGCCGTTGGAATGGGCGGAGATGCCGCGCATGGCATGCATCGAAACCGGTCGGCCCTTGATCGTCCCGTGCCGACGCCCAGCCCAGTCGGTCCATGCCACCGGCAGTTCGATCGTCTGTTCGAAGGCGACATGGGCAAGTTCGGCGGCGATCCGGCGGATCGTATCGGCGGCAATGCCGCAACGCTCGGCGACCGCGTCGGGTGCATGGCTCTCGTCGAGATAGCGGTCCGCAATGAGCTGGAAGACAGGAACGCAGCTGCGTCCGCCGACCGTGAAGCTGCCGGTCAGTGCGGGCTTCGCATCCGGATCGGCTGCGTTGACGGTGGTCTTCGCCACGCGGTCCCATGCCAGCGGATTGCCGTCGCCGTCGCGCAGAAAAAGCCCATCATCGGCCGCGCCTGGCTCCTGGACAACCAGGACATGCGCGTTGGTGTAGCGAAGCAGATAATCGAGATCGACGCGGCCGGCCTTCAAGAGTTCGTGGATGAGCGCGAACACGAACAGGCCATCCGTACCGGGCCGGATGCCGATCCAGTCGTCGGCGATCGCATTGTAGCCGGTCCGGCACGGATTGATCGAAACCACCTTGGCGCCGCGCGCCTTGAGCTTGCCCAGCCCGATCTTGATCGGGTTGGAATCATGATCCTCGGCGACGCCGAACAGCATGAAGTATTTCGTGTTGTCCCAATCGGGCTCGCCAAACTCCCAGAACGAGCCGCCGATCGTGTAAAGGCCCCCGGCCGCCATGTTGACGGAACAGAAGCCGCCATGGGCGGCGAAGTTCGGCGTGCCGAACTGGCTTGCCCACCAGCCTGTCAAGGATTGTGACTGGTCGCGGCCGGTAAAGAAGGTGAGCTTCTTGGGGTCGGTCCGGCGGATATGCGACAGCCGTCCGGTGGCGATCGCGAAGGCTTCCTCCCACTCGATCTCGCGGAATTCGCCCGAGCCGCGCGGACCGGTGCGCAGCAATGGCTTCTTCAGCCTGGCCGGGCTGTAGTGCTGCATGATGCCGGAGCTGCCCTTGCCGCAGATCACGCCGCGATTGACCGGGTGGTCCTTGTTGCCGTTGATGTAGCGGACCTTGCCGTCCTTGATGTGCACGTCGATGCCGCAGCGGCAGGCACACATGTAGCAGGTCGTCTTGGCGATGCTGTCCGATACTGCGGGCGAGGTGTCGACGCCGTCGCCTTCATCGGGCGCGCGCGTGTCGGCAAGCGGGCGTTGCGAGGGGGCTGAATTGGCGCCGCGCGGCGGTCCCTGCATCATGATCCCGGGATGCTCGCACGGCCGGCGGATTTGGCGCGTGTCTTCGGCCCGGGGCCGCGCATGTAATGCTCTTCCGGGTGATATCGATCTCCGGCCAACCGCCGCCTTATGCCGCGGGTCCAATGCGCAAGCAGGGATCTGAACCGCCCGATCATTTTGTTCTCTGCGACCTGCAGGCCAATTTTTTCTAACTTCGGCCGAAAAAGTAGAATAAAGCCATCGAACCGTCTAATCAGTTGTTCTTGTAAATTCGATCGGAATTGGTTCTTAATGCAGGCATGACCCTGGACCAGTTGCGCATTTTCGTCGCCGTCGCCGAGCGCGGCCACATGACCAAGGCGGCCGAGCTTCTGGGCATTTCCCAGTCGGCGGCATCGGCGGCCATTCGCGCGCTGGAAGAGCAGCATGGTGTGCATCTGTTCAACCGGGTGGGCCGCAATATCGAACTGGCCCAGACCGGCCACCGGTTCCTGCCCGAGGCCAAGGCCGTGCTGGAGCGGGCCGCCGCCGCCCGCAACGTGCTGGAACATGTTTCGCAGACGGTCGCCGGCAGCCTCTCCATCGCCGCCAGCCTGACCATCGCCAGCTACTGGCTGCCGCGCCGGCTGGCCTCCTTCCACGAGGCCTATCCCGCCGTCCGGCTCAGCGTCACAATCGGCAACACGAGGCAGGTCGAGGCCAGCGTGCTCGATGGAACCGCCGATCTCGGCCTCGTCGAAGGGCGCACCGAGTCCGACATATTGCGACGCGCCAAGGTCGATACCGACCGGTTGATGCTGGTCGTCGCCTCTTCTCATCCCAAGATCGCCGAAATCGCGCCGGGCCGCCCCGATATCACCGGCCTGCGCTGGATCATCCGCGAGGGTGGTTCGGGCACGCGCGAGGTGCTGGAGGATCTGGCGCGCCGCGAGGGGATTTCACTTGCCGACCTGCAGATATTCCTGGTGCTGCCCAGCAACGAGGCGGTTCGCCAGGCCGTCGAGGCGGGCGCCGGGGCGACCATCATTTCAGAGCTGGTCGTCGGGCGCGCGGTCGCCGAGGGGAGCCTGAGGGCCGTGCCGATCGAATTGCCGAAGCGCGACTTCGCCATGATCACCCATCGCGACCGTCAGGCAAGCCTGGCCCAGATGGCGCTCAAGGCGCATCTGGCCGCGGAGACGGACGGGCCTGCGCCAGGGTAGAGTCAGCCGAACTTCCGCTGCGCATCCAAGGCCAGTCCAAGCCCGACCGAGCCGAACATGTCGCCTTCGATGACGGAAGCCCGCGGCACCAACGACAAGATTTCCCGCCTTGCCAGCGGGATCGCCGTCGAGCCGCCGGTCAGGAACACCGCGGTGATGTCGGACGGCTTCACCTGCGCGTCGCGGATGGTTTGCGCCACCGTTTCGGTGACCCGCTCGATATCCCGGGCGATCGTGGTCTCGAGCCAGTCCCGCGTGATCCCGGCGGCGAACGCCGCGTCAGGCAGCTTCACCGCTACCTCCGCCGATAACCTGTCGGTCAGCTCGATCTTGGCTTTTTCGACCAACGCCGCCAGCGCGTGCCCGTAGCGGTGCTCGACGATATGGATGAAGCGGTCGACCAGATCGGCGCGCGCGGCCTCGTACCGGATCTGGCGCAGATGCGTCATCGCCTTGGCGGTGTAGACCAGGTTGATGCGCTGCCATGTGGCGAGATCGATGAAGTAGCTGGCCGGCAGATTGCGCTTGCCGTCCTTGGTCGGCGAGAGGTAGCCGAGCTGCGGCATGACATGGGCGATGCTCAGCAGCCGGTCGAAATCGGTGCCGCCGATATGGATGCCGCGGCTGGCCAGTATGTCGTCCTTGCGGTCTGTCGATCGCGAACGCTCCGGCGAGACCCGCACGATCGAGAAATCGGACGTGCCGCCGCCCATGTCGATGATCAGCGCCAGTTCCTCGCGCGTCACCTTCTGTTCGTAGTCCAGCGCCGCCGCGATCGGCTCGAACTGGAAAGCGATGTGCTTGAAACCCTGGGCGCGGGCGGCCTTCTCGAGCTCGCCTTGCGCCTGCGCGTCGGCTTGCGCGTCGTCATCGACGAACTGCACCGGGCGGCCGAGCACGACGTTTTCCACGGGGCCGCCGGCGTCCTCTTCCAGCCGCGCCTTGAGATGGCCGATGAACAGGCCGATAATGTCGATGAAGCCGATCTGGCGCGCCTTGATACGCGTCTTCTCGTGGGCGAGCGAGCTGCCGAGCACGCTCTTAAGCGAGCGCATCAACCGGCCCTCGATGCTGTCGGTATAGTCGCCGATCGCGCGACGGCCGAAATAAGTATGGCCGTCCTCGAAGTTGAAGAACACGGCACTTGGCAAAGTGGGCTGTTCGCCCTCCAGTGGGACCAGCCGCGCCTTGCCGTTCCGGATCACGCCCACCGTGGAATTGGACGTGCCGAAGTCGATGCCGCCGAATGCCTGGTGCATTGCAGCCTCCTGTCCTTGTTTTCGTGGCGGCAAGACAGCGGCGACGCATCGCGCTGTCATTCGGATGGCCGGACCGCTCTGGCGAATGGTGTGCGTGTTTGCCCTTGGGCTGGGAGGCGGCGGTTTATCGCATGGCGGGAAAAAGGGGAACCCCTCTTTTCCCGGAGCATCAATCTTTGCGGAACACCAGCCGGCCGAGCCAGCCGGTTATCATCGCCAGCGATATGGCGAAGACACCGTAGAGGAACGAATAGTCGTGGGCGACGCGGAAGATCGATTGTTCGAAGCCCGATTTGCGGATTTCGAGCTGCGCCGAACTCTCCTTGATGAACAGGCCGCTCTTGAACAGGAAGGCGCGGGCCTTGTGGGTGCCGACCGGCACATTCGGCGCCAGCCTGACCGTGGCGCGAAACAGGTTCTGCGACAGGAATTGCACGCCGCCGACATTCTCGCTGTAGAGCCCGGCGGCGGCCTTGCGCTCGCGCAGTGCCGCCGTGAATTCCTCGATCGTCGCCGGGCTGTCGCTAGCATCGGCTGGCTGCATGTAGAGGTTGGAGGCGCCGAGCGACAATTGCTTGTAGCTGTTGGGTTCGGTGATGTCCTGCAGGGGCCGTGTGGTCGCCACCGAATAGGACACCGGCACGTTCTCGAAGGTTTCCGAGTCCAGATTGACCCAGACACCCAGCACCCGGTCCTTGCGGCGCACCACCACCGGTTTTGGCGGCCCTTCGAGCACGACGATGACGTCGTAGCGGCCCTGGCGTGCCACCAGTGGGTCGGGATTTTCCAGGGATCCGAAAATGGTCAGATCGGCGCCGGAAAACCCGGCGGTGATCGACACCGCATCGGTGGAAAGGCCGATCTGGATGCCTTCCGTCAGCGGCGTCTGCGCCTTCGCCGGCGCGGCGGCGGTCAGGGACAGGAGGGCGACGGCCGCGAGCGCTTTCAGGCTTTTCATCAATTGAGGCCCACGGCGGACAACGAATAAAGGTTGGGCGGCGTGACGAACAGATCGATGGCGAGCCGGATCGCCACCGCCAGCACCAGCAGCGCCAGCAAGGCCCTCAATTGTTCGCCGCGCAGCCGTTGGCCGGCCTTGGCGCCATATTGTGCCCCGGCCACGCCGCCGGCCATCAAAAGGAAGGCCAGCATCACATCGACGGTCTGGTTGGTGGTGGCGTGAACCAGCGTCGTGTAGGCGCTGGTGAAGATGATCTGGAACAGCGAGGTGCCGATGACGACATTGGTCGGCACTTTCAAGAGATAGATCAGCGCCGGCACCATGATGAATCCGCCGCCGACACCCATGATCGACGACAGGAAGCCGATGCCGGCGCCAAGGCCGAGCACCGGGATGACGCTGACGAAAAGTTTCGACGCCCGGAAGCGCATCTTCAGCGGGAGGCGGTGGACCCAATTGTGCTGGCCCGATTTCTTCAGCACCGGCGCCGCGCCGCGGCGCGTGGCGCGCAGCGCGTTGATGCTTTCGACCAGCATCAGCCCGCCGACGGTGCCGAGCAGCACGACGTAGAGTAGCGAGATGAACAGGTCGAGCTGGCCGAGCCTGCGCAGCAAGCCGAACACGTAGATGCCGCCCGTGGAGCCGACGACGCCGCCGGCCAGAAGGACGCTGCCGAGCTTGAAGTCGAGCGTGCCTCGCTTCATGTGCGACAGCACGCCGGACACGGACGAGGCGATGACCTGGTTGGCGCCGGTGGCGACCGCGATGGCTGGCGGGATGTTGTAGAAGATCAAGAGCGGGGTGATGAGAAAGCCGCCGCCCACCCCGAACATGCCCGACAGGAAACCCACCGCGGCGCCCATGGCCAGCAGCACGAAGACGTTGACGGAAATTTCCGCGATCGGGAGATAGATGCCCACCCGTCAGTCTCGATCAGTTTGCCTGTCGGCGAATAAAGCCGTTGCGGACAGTATCGCATCGAAAAGCCAATTTTTCCTTGCGCCGACGCGGCAGCGGGGTCAAACCCAGCCACCGCGCCGAAACAAAAAACAACTCAATCAGTTAACAGGCAAATGTATGGCGAGGGCGTCGTGGAAACGACGCTTCTGCCGTTATTTGCGCGCCAGCAATGCCTTGACCAGTTTTTCGTCGACCGCGCCGGTCGCCGGCAGCTTGCTGTCGGTCTGGAAAGCGATGATCGCGTTCTTGGTCTTCTCGCCCATCACGCCGTCGGCGCCGCCGGCGTCATAGCCGTTCTTGTTGAGGATGAGCTGGATGTTCTTGACCGCCTTCTTCATGTCGATGCCGGCGGTCGTCTGCGGCGTGCCTTCCTGCCAGGATTCGGGAATGTCCACCGAATTGGCTGCCGCGTTGAGCGGCTTGGCCTTCCACAATTCTGTCGCGGCGCGCGCCCGCTCGAGCTGCTCGGGCCGCAGCGCATTGGCGATCTCGTCGCGCTTGGCCGCGGCATCCTTGTCGCCGGTCTTGGCGACGAGCGCGAACCACTTATAGGACTCTTCCAGGTTCTGCTTCATGCCGACGCCCTTGGCGGCGAGGATGCCAAGATTGAACTGGCTGTCCTTGACGCCGAGGTCGGCGGCCTCCTGAAACCAGTGCGCGGCCGATTCATTGTCGGTCACGCCGTCAGCAGCCATGGCGAACAGCACCGCCAAATTGTGCATGGCGCTGGCGTTGCCCTGCGCGGCGGCGAGCTGGTACCAGGTCTTCGACTTCTTGACGTCGCGTGCGACGCCGATGCCCTTCTCATAGAAATTGCCGATGCGGTATTCGGCCGGAGCGAAGCCGAGTTCCGCCGATTTCTCGTACCATTTGGCAGCCGTCGCCATGTCTTCCTTGACGCCGCGCGACTCCGCATAGCGCGAGCCCACTTCGAACAGTGCCTTGGCGTCACCAGCGGCAGCGGCATCGCGCAGGGCGGCCGGGCCGGCATCGGCCGGGATGTCGAACTTGGCCGCCGCGGTCGCCGCCGGCTTGTCGATGGGCGCAACGGTGCCGGTCGTGTCATTGGCCGTGGCCTCGGTCGCCACTGGCGCGGCAGGGGCCGGTTGGGCATCGGCATCCGTCGCCTGCGTGACGCCGGCGATGGTGGCTGGGGTCGGATCCGTTAAGGTAGGAGCAGCGGTCATCGGAGCAATCGGCGCCGGTGCGGCCGGAGCCATCGCATCGGGAGCGGTCGTGCTCGGGCCGGAAGCCATGGCCGACGCGATCGGTGCCGGAGCGGGCTCTCCCGTGGGCGCCGTGCCGGGCATCGCGTCCTTATCCGACGGCATGGCCATGACGGGCTGCGCCGCCATGTCGTCCTTGGCCGCCGGCGCGGATTGTTCGGCCTGCCTGACGCCGCGGGCCGGCGCGCTGTCCGTGGCGGTCGGCTGGATTTCGGTCTTCGGCTGGCTGGCGGTGTCCAGAGATGCCGTCTGCACCGGCTGCGAGGCGACGATCGGCAGCGCGTCGTTGCTTGCCACCTGGGCGGGATCCGAGAGAAACGCCTTGCCGAGCTGCAGGCCGGCAAGCGCCAGCATGATCGCCGCCGCCGCCATCAGAATCGGCTTGCGCCGCGCCTTGAGCAGATCGCCTATCCTGAGCGCCTTGACCGGGCCCTTCATCGTCGACTGGCGCTTCAGGGCGTCGGCCTCGGCCGCGGCCGCCTGCGCCGCGCGCCGCGCGGCGGCGATGAAATCCGATTTCGCCGCGTCGCCGTCACCGGACTTTGCCGGTTGTCCCCGCTCGTCGCGCACGCGCTTCATGATGGCATTGAGGTCGGGCGCGCCGGAGCCGGGCTCCAGCGGGCGGTTGGCGATTTTGGGGTCGAGCGGCTCATCGAGATCGACACTGGGGATATCGGTGCTCGGCGCCGAGCCGGCAAGCGGCGGAACATCCACCGTCTTCTTGCCCTTGAAGGCACGTGCCAGCCCGCCGAACATCGATTTGCGGCCCGCCGGCTGGTCTTTCTCGGCGCTCGTGTCGGAACCGAGTGCGGCCATCGCGGCGGCGGCGGCGGCTTCCGCGGGCGAACGCGCGCCCGGCCGGGCGGAAAAGCCCGTCTCCACGTGCAGTGCCGGTTCGCCTGATGAGGCAGGCTCGGCGCGCAATATGGCCGCAGCACGCGCGTCCAGATCGGCCATGTCGCCGGTCAGCGGCAGCGGCTCGTCCATGGTCATGGAGGGTGCGTTCACGGCCATCTTGGGCCGCCGCACGCCACGCCAGCCGCTCGGTTCGGCCGGAACCGCATCCAGCAGTTCGCTTACCGCTTCGGACGGTTCGCTGGTTTCCAGCGAACCCAGCCTGTCGACGATCTTGAGCAGTGTATCGTGAATGGCCTCGAAGGTACGTGAATTGCGTTCGTCGGAACGCCGCGTCAATGTCTCCAGCGTCTTCAGGTCCTGGGCGAGGCCAGACACCGCGGCCGTATTGGTGCTCGTTCCGGCCAGCGAGCGCACCGCGTTCTCGGCCGCCTCGCGTGCCGCGCCGAGGATGGAATCGCGGGTGCCGGCCAGGGCTTTTTCGATTTCGTTGAGGCGCGGGCTGATGTCCTCGAAGTCCGGCAGCGGCGTGCTGGGTTTGGAAAGATGCGCCGACAGGCCGGCGACCTGCGCCTCCAGGCTGCGGATCAGCGCCGGATCGATGCCGGCGACCTGGGCCGCCGAAGCGTCCAGACGGCTTGAAATGTCCTCGAGCCGGCTTTCCAGCCCGCGGATGGCCGCCTCGCCGGCCGGATCGGGAGCGCGCGTTTCCATGCGCTTGGCCAGTGCGGTGAAGCGGGCATCGATGGCGTCCATGATGCCGGCGCTGTCGATCTGCGGCATGCTGCGCTGGTCCAGCCGGTCGGCAACCTCGTCCAGCCTGCGCTCGAGATCGCGAAACAGCATGTTGCCCTGTTCGATGGCATCGCCCTGGCGGCGCTCCATCATGCCGGACAGCACGTCGAAGCGCTGCTCCAGCCCGTGGAAGATGTAGTCGGCGTCGGGCATGGCCGGCGCCTGATCGATCTTGTCGGCGATCAGCGCGATCTGCTTGGCAAGCCGTTCCATCGCCTGTTCGGGCAGGTTGGCGCGGCCGGCGAGGTCATCGACTCGGCTCGACAGCGTGTTCAGCCGGTCGATCACGACATTGCCGGGACGGTCCTGCGCCACTTCCTCGATCTGCTGGGCGAGCGAGTCGATCCGCTTCTCGATGCGCTCGAAGGCTTCGTGGTCGATTGAGTTTGCCTGTGCGGCGACGGTCGAGGCGACGATGGCGCGGGAAATCTCGTCCAGCCGCTCGTCGATCATGGCCAGCGTATCACCGCCGCGATTGTCCTGCTGGCTGGCGAAATGGTCGACCGCGCCGGCCAGCGTGCGAACCTTTTCCTCAAGCGAACGCAGCGACAGCGATTCCGGCAGATTGTTGACGGCGTTGCTGATCTGCTCCAGCCGGTCGGTCAGGGCGGCAAGCGCGGGATCGTCGGACCGCTTGCGCTGGTCGGCGTCGACGCGGTCCTCGAAAGCCGTCCAGCGGCGATCGAAATCATCCCAGCGGCGATCGACCTTCTGCACGCTCTCCTCGCGCGCCAGCGTGTCGAGCGCGGCCTTGACCTGCTCGAGTTCCAGCCGCAGCAGGTTGACGCTCCTGTCGTCGCTCTTCTCCGACAGCGATTTGATGGCGCCGGAGAGCCGTTCGAATTCCACGCCGAGTTCCGCGCTGCCCTTGCCCGTGGCGCCGGACTTGGCGTTCGACTGGAAGGCGCGGTCGATGTCCTTGCGCAGCGCATCGAATTCGCGCTGCAGTCCCGATGTCACCTGATGGCGCAGTTCCTCGCGCATGCCGCGCAGTTCGCCGGCGATCTTGCCGACCATGGCGACGCTGTCTTCCTGGCCGCGCACGCGGTCGATGTCACGCGCGATCGCCTGATAATTCTGATCGAAGGCAGGGGAGGGCGCCGGGTTCGGCGCACGCGGTGCCGGCTGCGGATCCTCATACCAGCGCTGCTGGGCGTTCGGCTGCGCGGCGGGATAACGCGGTTCGGTTGCGGGATAACGCGGGTCGGCTGCGGGGTAACGCGGTTCGGCGCCATATTGGCGAGGAGCCGGGCGTGCCGTCGTGTCCTCGCGCGTCTGCCCCAGGCGCTGTTCCAGCGTCTCCAGCGAGCGGTTCAGCTGCTCGAGCGTGGTCTGCGGCTTGCGCTGCCTGCCGGCGTTGAGTGTATCGAGGTAGGACCGCTTGCTGTTCATCGGTGCGTCCGTCTTTCAGATTGGCCGGCTTGCGACCGGCTCCCCAAGTCCCTGCCGGAACGAGGCGACCGCGCTTCCATGCCACGGTGGAAGACAAGCTTCCCGGGGTTTCACCCGCGCTCCGAAAAACCGTGAAAATTCGATACAGGATAACCACGGGTAGCCGACACGCGCACATTTCGCCCAACGTGGTAAACAACGCGTTAACCAAGCTTAAGAAGTTGCAAGGAAGTTGGCTGTCCCCGCCTCCAGTGCGGCATAAAGCACCGTTCTCAGAACGCCCTTGCGTCATGAGGCGGCTATCGGTATAGAATTGACGTAAACGTAAAAGGCGCATCGAGTGTGCTGTTTTGCGATTTGTTTGTCGAAACCACGGCCGGAAGCACGCCCCCGCTTCCAGTCAGGCGACGCATGGTCCGGGACCGCGACGCCACCAGACGGGGAAAGCCAGTGACCATGAAGCTTATCTCGGCCGGCGAGACCGCGGCCAATACCAATAATGCATCCGTCGAAATCGGCGAGGATCTCTCACGCATCGGCGAAATGGCCAAAAAGTACGGCGTGACGCTGCGCACGCTGCGTTTCTACGAAGACAAGGGCCTGCTCAATCCGCAGCGCGACGGTTCGACCCGTCTCTACACGCGCCGCGACAAGGCCAGGCTGAAGCTGATCCTGCTCGGCCGCAAGGTCGGGTTCTCGCTGCGCGACGTCAAGCAGATGATGGACCTCTACGATCCGACCGGATCCAACACCAAGCAGCTGCGGCTGGCGCTGGACAAGTCGGAGAAGCAGCTCGCCCGGCTGCAGAAGCAGCGCGCTCTGATCGACGACGCCATCAATGAGCTCAGCGGCTCGATGTCGGCCGTGCGCCAGATGTTGACCGAGCGTTCGGCGCCGCAGGCGAGCGTCGCCAGCTAAGCCATACTCCGACACTGTCGGGCTCTTCACCATCAAAGCCGCGTGGCCATGCCGCGCGGCTTTTCGCTGTCGTGGCCTGCTGTTCGCGCTGGCTAGAGCAAAGCCGCAACGTTAGGCTCACCGCGCTCGTGGCGGCGGAAATCTTGTCGCATCGAAATATTGACGTTTACGCAAACGTCAATATTTGTTATTGCGACTTCGACATTGGCCCGCTTGCCGCGCACGGCTTGATTTCGGGGCCTCATCCGCATGGTGGAGGAAAGCATGCCGATCTACAGGGCCCCGGTCCAGGACACGCTGTTCGTGCTCAACGAGGTGCTGGGCTATCAGCGCTATTCGAACCTTCCTGGATTCGCCGATGCCACGCCTGACGTGCTGGAGGCAATTCTCGCCGAAGGCGCCAAGCTCGCCGAGAACGTCATGCATCCGCTCAACCGTGTCGGCGACATGGAAGGCTGCGTGCGCCACGACGATGGCTCGGTGACCACGCCCAAGGGCTTCAAGGAAGCGTTCGACCAGTATCGCGAAGGCGGCTGGATGGGTCTGGCGGCCCCCGTCGAGTTCGGCGGCCAGGGCCTGCCCTATGCCGTGCACACGGCGGTGGCCGAATACATGGTCTCGGCCAACATGTCGCTGATGATGTATCCCGGCCTGACCCAGGGCGCGATCGCCGCCATCATCACCCACGGCACCGACGAGCAGAAGGCGACATGGCTGCCCAGGATGGTCGAGGGCAGTTGGACCGGCACAATGAATCTGACCGAGCCGCATTGCGGCACCGACCTCGGCCTGCTGCGCACCAAGGCGGTGCCGAACGGCGATGGCACCTACAAGATTTCCGGCCAGAAGATCTTCATCTCGGCCGGTGAGCACGACATGTCCGACAACATCGTCCATCTGGTGCTGGCCCGCATCGAGGGCGCGCCGGAAGGCGTCAAGGGCATCTCGCTGTTCATCGTGCCCAAGCTCAAGCTCGACGCGTCGGGCAATCCGGGGACAAGGAACACCGTCTCCTGCGGTTCGATCGAGGAGAAGATGGGCATCCACGGCAATTCGACCTGCGTCATGAACTATGACGAGGCCGAGGGCACGCTGCTGGGCGAGGCCAATGGCGGCCTCAAGGCGATGTTCACGATGATGAACGAGGCCCGCCTCGGTGTCGGCCTGCAGGGCCTTTCGCTGTCGGAGATCGCCTACCAGAATGCCGTCGCCTACGCCAAGGACCGTTTGCAGGGCCGCTCGCTGTCAGGCCCGAAGGCGCCGGACAAGAAGGCCGATCCGATTATCGTTCATCCCGACATCCGCCGCTCGCTGATGACCATGAAGGCCTTCAACGAGGCCGGCCGTGCGCTGGCGCTGTGGACGGCGATCAAGTCCGACATCGCGCACCGCTCCGCCGACGACAAGGACCGCCAGGCGGCCGACGATTACACCGGCTTGATGACGCCGGTGGTCAAGGGCGTGCTGACCGACAAGGGTTTTGATCACGCCGTCATGGCGCAGCAGGTGTTCGGCGGCCACGGCTATATCGAAGAGCACGGCATGAGTCAGTTCGTGCGCGATGCCCGCATCGCCATGATCTATGAAGGCGCCAACGGCATCCAGGCGCTCGACCTCGTCGGCCGCAAGCTCGGCTTGCATGGCGGCCGCGCCATCCAGGTCTTCTTCAAGGAAGTCGGCGAGTTCTGCGAGGAAAACCGCGCCGACGAGAAGATGGCGCCCTTCACCAAGGGTCTGAAAAAGGGTCTCAACGATCTGCAGGCGGCGACCATGTGGCTGCTTCAGAACGGCATGGCCAAGCCCGACAATGCCGGTGCCGCCTCGACCGACTACATGCACCTCTTCGGCCTCGTGGCGCTGGGTTACATGTGGGCGCAGATGGCCAAGGCGGCGCAGGGCAAGACCGGCGCCAACGGCTCCCAGTCCTTTTACGACAACAAGGTCGTGACGGCGCGCTTCTTCATGGAACGGATCATGCCGGAAACCTCGGCGCACCTGGCCCGTATTTCGAGCGGCGCCGATACGCTGATGGCCCTGCCGGCGGAAGCGTTCTAAGCTCGGTCCCGCTAGCCTTTCTGCCTGTCGATACGCGGAGGAAATCGTGGCGACAAATCCAGCTGAAGTGCTCTCCTTGCCGAAGCCCGCCTGGGCGGCCGACGAGGTCGGCATGCTCTACGACATGGCGACCCGCTTCATGGCGGAGGAAATCGCGCCGCGCTATGACGAGTTCGAGAAGAACGAGATGGTCGACCGCGAGAGCTGGCTGAAGGCGGGTGCGGCCGGCCTGCTCTGCGCTTCCATGCCGGAGGAGTATGGCGGCTCGGGCGGCACCTTCGCGCATGAGAGCGCCATCATCGAGGCGATCGGCCATGTCGGCGTCGACGGCTTCGGCATCGGCTTGCACAATTCGATCGTCGCCCCCTACATCCTCCATTACGGCTCGGAGGAGCAGAAGAAGAAATGGCTGCCCAGGCTCGCCACCGGCGAGCTGATCGGCGCGATCGCCATGACCGAGCCTGGCGCCGGCTCCGATCTGCAAGGCGTCAAGACCCGTGCCGAAAAGGATGGCAACCAGTACAAGATCAACGGCTCCAAGACCTTCATCACCAACGGCCAGCTGGCGAACTTCATCATCGTCGTCACCAAGACCGATCCGGAAAAGGGCGCCAAGGGCACCTCGCTGATGATCGTCGAGACCGATGAGGTCGAAGGTTTTGAGCGCGGCCGCAACCTCGACAAGATCGGGCTGAAGGCCAACGACACGTCGGAACTGTTCTTCAACGACGTGCGCGTGCCGACCGCCAATCTGCTCGGCCATGAAGAAGGACAGGGTTTCGTCCAGCTCATGCAGCAATTGCCGCAGGAGCGGCTGCAGATCGGCACAGGCGCCATCGCCATGGTCGAGCGGGCGCTGGCGCTGACCATCGATTACGTCAAGGAGCGCAAGGCCTTCGGCAAGGCGATCATCGACTTCCAGAACACCCAGTTCAAGCTGGCCGAGTTGAAGACCGAGGCCACCATCGGCCGCGTCTTCTACAATGACTGCGTCACCCGCCACATCAATGGCGGCCTCGATCCCGTCACGGCCTCGATGGCCAAATACTGGCTGTCCGACCTGCAGGGCAAAGTCGTCGACGAATGCCTTCAATTGCATGGCGGCTATGGCTACATGAATGAATATCCGATCGCCCGCATGTTCCGCGACGCTCGCGTCCAGCGCATCTACGGCGGCACCAACGAGATCATGAAATTGCTGATCGGACGCTCGCTCTGAGCAGCTCTCTTCAGCGAACCCAAGGAGCATGAAAATGACTGATGCTTATGTCTATGACGCCGTGCGCACGCCGCGCGGCAAGGGCAAGAAGGACGGATCGTTGCACGAAGTGCCGGCAGTGCGGCTCGCCGCCAGGACGCTGGAAGCGCTGCGCGACCGCAATGGGCTCGACACCGGCGCGGTCGACGACATCATCTTCGGCTGCGTCGACCCGGTCGGCGAGGCGGGCTCGGTCATTCCGCGCGCCGCCGCCTTCGAGGCCGGCTACGACACAAAGGCGCCGGGCATGCAGATCTCGCGCTTTTGCGCTTCCGGGTTGGACGCCATCAATTTCGGCGCCGCCAAGATCGCGCAGGGCGCCGATGAAATCGTCATTGCCGGCGGCGTGGAATCGATGTCGCGCGTCGGCATGGGCGCCTCGGGCGGTGCCTGGTTCATGGACCCTTCGGTGGGCCTGCCCGGCTGGTTCGTGCCGCAAGGCATTTCGGCCGACCTGATCGCCACCAAATACGGCTTCTCGCGCGACGATGTCGACGCCTACGCGGTCGAGAGCCAGAAGCGCGCCGCGAAATCCTGGGCCGACGGCCGCTTCAAGAATTCGGTCATTCCGATCAAGGATCAGAACGGCCTGACCATTCTCGACCATGACGAGCACATGCGGCCGTCGACCGACATGCAGTCGCTGGCCTCGCTCAACCCGTCCTTCGTCATGCCGGGCGAAATGGGCGGCTTCGACGCGGTCGCGGTGCAGAAGCATCCGGAAGTCGAGGAGGTGAACCACGTCCACCACGCCGGCAATTCGTCCGGCATCGTCGATGGCGCGGCTGCCGTGCTGCTCGGCTCCAAGAAGGCCGGCAAGGCGATGGGCCTGAAGCCGCGCGCCCGCATCCGCACCTTCGCCAACATCGGCTCCGAACCGGTGCTGATGCTGACCGGTCCGGTCGACGTCACCGAGAAGCTGTTGAAGCGCGCCAAGATGAAGCTGTCGGATATCGACCTGTTCGAGCTCAACGAGGCCTTCGCCTCGGTGGTGCTGCGCTACATGCAGGCCTTCGAGATCCCGCACGACAAGATCAACGTCAATGGCGGCGCCATCGCCATGGGCCATCCGCTCGGGGCCACCGGCGCGATGATCTTCGGCACCGTGCTGGATGAACTCGAGCGCCGCGATCTCAACACCGCGCTGGTGACGCTGTGCATCGGCGCCGGCATGGGCACAGCAACGATCATCGAACGCGTCTGACGGGGAGAAGAATCATGAGCTACACCAACTTCACCCTCGACACCGACGCCGACGGCATCGCGCTGGTCACCTGGAACATGCCCGACCGCTCGATGAATGTGTTCACCGAAGAGGTGATGAACGAACTCGACAAGATCATCGACCAGGTCGTGGCCGACGCCGGCATCAAGGGCGCGGTCATCACCTCGGGCAAGGACAGCTTCTCCGGTGGTGCCGACCTCACCATGCTGCAGAAGATGCTGACGGTGTTTGCCACGGAAAAGGCCAGGGATCCGGAGAAGGCGGCAAAGCTGCTGTTCGACAATGCCGGCCGCATGGGCGGCCTGTGGCGCAAGCTCGAAACATCCGGCAAGCCGTGGGTTTCGGCGATCAACGGCACCTGCATGGGCGGCGCCTTCGAATTGTCGCTCGCCTGCCATGGGCGCGTCGCGGCCGATTCAGACAAGGTCAAGATGGCCTTGCCGGAAGTCAAGGTCGGCATCTTCCCCGGCGCTGGCGGCACGCAGCGCGTGCCACGGCTGACCGACCAGCAGCAGGCGCTGCAGATGCTGACCTCGGGCCAGAACCTGTCGCCACAGAAGGCGAAGGCCATGGGCCTCATCCACGAGATCGCTGAACCAGCCAAGCTGGTCGAGACGGCAAAGGCCATGATCAAGAACGGTCTGAAAGCCGTTCAGCCATGGGACGAAAAGGGTTTCAAGCTGCCCGGCGGCCCGGTCTATTCGGCGGCCGGCGCCAATCTGTGGCCGCCGGCCATCGCCATCCTGCGCCGCGAGACCCATGGCAATTATCCGGCCGCCGCCGCGATCCTGAAATGCGTCTATGAGGGCCTGCTGGTGCCCTTCGACACCGCGCTCAGGATCGAGCAGCGCTATTTCACCGAGATCATGCAGTCGAAGGAAGCGGCGGCGATGATCCGCTCGCTGTTCGTGTCGCTGCAGGAGCTGAACAAGGGCGCGCGCCGCCCGGCCGGCGTGCCGGACACCAAGTTCAAGAAGATCGGCATCCTCGGCGCCGGCTTCATGGGCGCCGGCATCGCCTATGTCACCGCCAAGGCCGGCATTCCGGTGGTGCTGCTCGACCGCGACCTGGAGTCGGCGCAGAAGGGCAAGGCGCATTCCGACAGCCTGGTCTCCGATCAGGTCAAGAAGGGCCGAGCCAAGCCCGAGGAGAAAGACAAGCTGCTCTCGCTGATCACGCCGACCGCGGACTATGCCGACCTCGCCGGCTGCGATCTCGTCGTCGAGGCCGTGTTCGAGGATTCAGGCGTCAAGAAGGCCGCCACCGAACAGGCTGAAGCGGTGCTGAAGTCGTCGGCGATCTTTGCCTCCAACACCTCGACCATCCCGATCACGGGCCTTGCCAAGAATTCGGCGCGGCCGAAGAATTTCATCGGCATCCACTTCTTCTCGCCGGTCGACAAGATGATGCTGGTCGAGATCATCCTGGGCAAGAAGACCGGCGACAAGGCGCTGGCCACCGCGATCGATTTCGTCCGCGCCATCAAGAAGACGCCGATCGTCGTCAACGACACGCGCGGTTTCTACGTCAACCGCTGCGTGCTGCGCTACATGTCGGAAGCCTACAAGATGCTGATCGAGGGCGTGCCCGCGCCGATGATCGAGAATGCCGCCAAGGCCGCCGGCATGCCGGTCGGCCCGCTGGCGCTGACCGACGAGACGGCCATCGACCTTGCCCAGAAGATCATGAAGCAGACCATCGGGGATCTCGGCGACAAGGCCGTCGACCCCAGGCAGATGGCGCTGATCAACACAATGGTCGACGACCATGGCCGCTTCGGCCGCAAGAACGGCAAGGGCTTTTACGATTACCCGGCCAAGCCGGCCAAGAAGAAGCTGTGGCCGGGGTTGAAGGACCTTTATCCGCAGATCGAGCCCGAAAAGGTCGACTATGAGGAACTGCAGCAACGCCTGCTGGTCACCATCGCGCTGGAGGCGGCGCGGGTGATGGAAGAGGGCATCGTCACCGATCCGCGCGAGGCCGATGTCGGCTCGATCCTGGCCTTCGGCTTCGCGCCCTACACGGGGGGCGCGCTCTCCTACATCGACGGCATCGGTGCCAGGCGCTTCGTCAAGATCGCCAAGGGCCTGCAGAAGAAGTATGGCGCCGAGTTCAAGGCGCCCAAGCTGCTCCTCGACATGGCCGAGAAAGGCGAGACCTTCTACGAACGCTTCGATCCCTATGCCAAGCGCGATGTGAAGCAGGCAGCCTGACATAGCGTAATGTATGTCTGGGCGCTGTAGGCGCATCGACCTGTTCGTCCGCGCCGGCCTAATCACGCTGGCGAGGAAGAATGGCTGGGCGCCGATGATGGGCGGGCTGCAGGCCGTCTACGCCCGCGAGATCCGGCTGTGGCGCCGCTTCGAAGTGGTGTCGTCGATAGAGACCTGGGCGGGTACCCAGGTCATCGGCAAGCACCGCTTCGTCCTCGACAATGGCGAGGCGGCCGCCCTGATCCTGACGACCGCCGGCGTCTACGGCCGCAAGGCGCGCCCGCTTCCTCGACATTGACGAGGTGGTCGCAGCCCTAGGTCGCGCGGTGACCGCGACCGCCGACAGAGGCGGAACGGATTTTCATGACCTCGCACCAGGGTTTGCGCGGTCTGGCAAAGGCGGGCGATTGATCCCGACAATCGGCCTTCCGCGGTGGACAAGAATGTGCGCCGCGGTAGCGCGGCCAGTGGACAAGCCGGCGTTCGAAGACTAGAAGGAAGAGGCATTTTTTCCTGTTTCGGAGGAGAGCACGTCATGCTCTCGCACGACCGCGTCTGGGCTGCCATCGATGCTCTTGCCGAGCGCTATTCGCTTTCGGCTTCGGGTTTGGCAAGGCGCGCGGGGCTCGATTCGACCGCCTTCAACAAATCGAAACGCCTGTCTTCCGACGGGCGGCCGCGCTGGCCTTCGACCGAATCGCTGGCCAAGATCATGGAGGCGACGGGTGCCTCGCTGGATGAATTCACCGGGCTGATCGAGGGGCGGGGCGAAGTCGTCGTCGCGACGTCGCACAGGCGCGCCGTGCCGTTGCTGGGCTTTGCCCAGGCAGGCGCGGGCGGCTTCTTCGACGATGCCGGCTTTCCGGCGGGACAGGGCTGGGATCTCGTCGAATTGCCCGCGCAATCGACCGAAAGCTCCTATGCGCTGCAGGTGCAGGGCGATTCCATGCTGCCGCTCTACCGCAACGGCGACGTCCTCATCGTCGAACCGGGCGCCGTCACGCGCAAGGGCGATCGCGTAGTCGTCAAGACCACGTCGGGCGAGGTGATGGCCAAGGTGCTTGAACGCCAGACCGTCAAGTCGATCGCGCTGGTCTCGCTCAATCCGGAGCATCCGGACCGCGACATCCCCATGCGCGAGGTCGAGTGGGTGGCGCGGATCGTCTGGGCAAGCCAATAGGTGCAACGGGTGCGACTTCCTCATCTTGTCCTGGCGGTTCTGATGGTCCCGGCGATGGCGGCGCTGGTCGTTGCCGGCGGACGCACGCTGAAAGGCAGCGAAAGCACTGTCGTGGTGGATCAGATCGACCCCGGCGCCGATACGATCCCGCAGGCTGACACCGGGACGGCGCCCGAGGAACCCGCCACCTCCGCCATACCTGCTTCGCAGCCGCCAAAGCCGGCGGCGCATTCGCGGGCGATCGATCCGGATGTCGTCGCGCCGCCGGAATTGCCCACCGAGGAGCTCGAGCGGGTCGAGCCGCGCGCGCCGTTGAGCAAGCTGGCGCTCGCCGTGCCGCCCAAGCCGAAGATGCCAGACGATTGGAACGGCACGAAGCTGTTCCAGCCGGTTGCATCCGCCGCCGGGCTGATCGAGGCGAAAGGCTATTCGGTCGCGGTTTCCGGCATCGATGTCGTCAGCCAGGACGAGACTTGCACCACCGACGGCAAATCCTGGCCGTGCGGGGTCCGTGCACGCACGGCATTCCGCGCCTTCCTGCGCGGCCGCGCGGTGGTCTGCACGGTGCCGCCCGAAGGCGGCCGCGACCGGATAGCGGCGGAGTGCCGGATCGGCAAGCAGGATGTCGGTCAATGGCTGGTCGAAAACGGCTGGGCGCGTGCCGCCAAGGGCGGGCCCTATGTCGAGGCCGGCGACAAGGCACGAACTGCCAGGAAAGGCATTTTCGGATCGGCGCCGAACCTCGCCGGCATCTCGGCGGCGCCGGCCGCCACCGCCCCGGCGCCTCAGGCGCCGGGCTCGATCCTGGAGGAGGGCTCGATCCTGAAAGAGGAGGGCGGCGCCCTCAAGCCAGCTGACCAGCCAACGCCTTCTGAATGAGAGAGCGGGTCTCGCCGACACCGTAGAGCGCGGCGAAGGACCCGAAGCGTGGGCCGCGTTCCTGGCCGATCAGCACTTGATAGATCATCTGGAAGAAGGCGCCTGAAACGCCCGGGCCGCCTTCCGGGCTCTGCTTGGAATGATCCTGGTAGCGTTCGATCTTGCGCGCCACGTTGAGTGAGGCGTTCTGGATCGCCTCGCCGCTGGCGCCCGCCGGCAATTCGCCGAGTGCCTTTTCGAGAGCCACCAGCGCTTCGCGTTCGACTTCGTCGGCCGGGCGGAAGGTTTTCGTCGGCTTCACGAAATCGTCGAAATAGCGGATCGCATAGCCCGTCAGCCGGTCGAGTTCGGGATGGGTGGCCGGCGTCACGCCTTGCACATGGCGCGAGATGAAGCCCCACAGCACATCCTTGTTCTGCGCATTGGAGGCGCTGACCAGGTTGAGCAGCAGCGAGAACGGCACCGGCATGTCGATGGCGGGCGGATTGCCGTCATGCATATGCCAGACCGGGTTGCCCAGCCGCTCCTTCCAATCCTGGCGGGGGTAGGCCGCGAGGAACGTGTAATATTCGTCGACCGCCCGCGGGATGACGTCGAAATAGAGCTTCTTGGCCTGCCTTGGCCGCTGGTACATGTAGAGCCCGAGGCTCTCCGTCGGCGCATAGGTCAGCCATTCGTCGATGGTCAGACCATTGCCCTTCGACTTCGAGATCTTCTGGCCATTCTCGTCGAGGAACAACTCGTAGACGAAATGCTCCGGCGCCCGCCCGCCCAGAATGTTGCAGATGCGGTCATAGACCACGGCATTGGTCTGGTGGTCCTTGCCGAACATTTCGAAGTCGACGCCGAGTGCCGCCCAGCGCATGCCGAAATCCGGCTTCCATTGCAGCTTCACTTTGCCGCCGGTGACCGGCAGCGTGGTTTCGGTGCCTTCATCGTCGAAGGTGATGGTGCCGGCCTTGGCGTCGACATGCTTCATGGGAACGTAAAGCACGCGCCCGCTCTTCGGCGAAATCGGCAGGAAGGGGCTGTAGGTCGCCTGCCTCTCCGGCCCGAGCGTCGGCAGCATCACCGCCATGATCTGGTCGTAGCGTTCGGCGGCGCGCAACAGCATCGCGTCGAAGCGGCCCGACTTATAATATTGCGTCGCGCTGGCGAATTCGTAGTCGAAGCCGAACGTGTCGAGGAAGCGGCACAGCATCGCATTGTTATGGTCGGCGAAGCTCGCATAATCGCCGCCGAAGGGGTTGGGCACCGATGACAGCGGCTTGTGCAGATACGGCTCGAGCGCTGCGCGATCCGGCACGCTGTCGGGTATCTTGCGCATGCCGTCCATGTCGTCGGAAAAGCACAGCAGCTTGGTCGCGACCTTGTCCTGCGTCAGCACGCGGAACGCATGGCGCACCATCGAGGTGCGCGCCACCTCGCCGAACGTGCCGATATGCGGCAGGCCCGACGGTCCATAGCCGGTCTCGAACAGGATCGTTTCGGGAAAGTCGGCGCCCTTGTAGCGCTCGATGATCTTTTTGGCTTCCTCGAACGGCCACGCCTTGCTCTCGGTCGCCGCCGCCAGCAGTTCGGGATTGAGATCGATGATGTTTGATCCCGCCATGGTCCTGTTTTCCAAAATTATTCGCCGCTCGGGCTGCAAGTGTCGATTTTCAACCGGTCTCTAGGCGCGCATGGCCGGAGCGTCAACGCGTGGGGCGCTTTTTCCTTGCGGCCCTTGGCTCCCCTTCCTACCTTCGAGCCCTGTTGAAGGAGTAAAGAATGCCGTCGCCGACCCCGCATGACGCCCTCATCTACCTGATGGTCATCGCCTCCGCCTCCGACCGCGACATGACCGATATCGAACTGGCCAGGATCGGCGACGTCGTCCGCTCATGGCCGGTGTTCGAGGATTTCAAGCAGGACCGGCTGGTTGCCGTGGCCCAGGCCTGCCAGAAGATGCTGCATGAGAAGGATGGGCTGGAAGGTGTCCTGGCCCAGGTCGCCGAAGCGCTGCCGGAGCGGTTGCACGACACCGCCTATGCGGCCGCCTTCGAGGTCGCCGCCGTCGATCTGGAGATGCGGATGGAAGAGGTGCGGGTGCTGCAGCTGATCCGCCGGCAGCTCGATCTCGACACGCTGACCGTGGCGGCCATCGGCCGTGCGGCCAAGGCGCGGCTGCGCACGCTCACCTGAAGGCGGGCGTTACGCTCGGATCAGAAAAAGCTGACCGGAAAGTAGCGAAGATAGAATTCGGCGAAGGTGCCCTTCATCGAAATCTCCTGCAAGGCGTAGTCGAGGGCCGCGGCCAGGGCCGGATTGTCCCCTCGCGTGGCGATGGCCATGCCGGTGCCCAGATATTCGGGCGCCAAATAGGGGCCGCCGGCAAACCGGCAGCAGCCGGCCGCATCGGAGCCGCCGAGCCAGAAGGCGAAGCGCATGCCATCGCCAAAGGCCGCGTCGATCTTGCCGGCCTTGAGATCGCCGTAGAGCGCTTCCGGTCCGTCGAAGGGGACGACCTGGACCGTGCTGAAATAGTCGCGCAGCATGCGTTCATGCGCCGAGCCCGCTATCACGCCGACGCGCTTGCCGTGCAATTTGTCGAAGATCGGTTCCACCAGCGCCTTGCTCTTGGGCATGATGAAGCGCGCCGGAAACTGCAGGTAGGAGCGCGAGAAGGCGTATGTCTGGCGCGATTGCGGCGTTGCGGCGATGCCGGCGATGACAGCTTCGCCTTCGCCCTTGTCGAGCGCGCCTTCGAGCTCCGCCCAGGGCAGGGCCTGGATCTGGCACTTGTCGACGATGCCGAGTTCCACGCAGATGGCGCGCGCCAGATCGATGTGGAAACCGGACAGCTTTCCCGCGCCGTCGAGGAAATTGAAGGGCGGAAAATCCGTCGTCGTCAGGAACCGCAGCCGCGGCAGTGCCGAAAGGTCCGGCTTGGGCAGCCGCTCCTTCGCGTCCCATAGCACCGGCACCTGCGGTTCCGCCGCGCGCGCGCCCGCAACCCATGACAGTGCCACGACGAGCACAGCTGTCAGGACCTGAGACCTCCATTGGAACGCCACGATAGAACTCCGCCGCACCGTGCTCGTGCCGGTTCTGGTACGAAAATGATACAGGCACAATGCTTTTTGATTTCAACGCGTCGATTTCAGGATATGGTTTGGTGGGTTGCAAACAGCGGTGGCTGCCCTGGTGGGGGTACCAGGGTCGAGAACCACAACCGGAAGCGGGCGCTTTGCAATCCGTGGTCGGTGGCAAAGTGCCGGCAAGGCGCGGACCATGGACTTTAATGCATGAGGCAACATGGGGTTGATGTTGCGATGAGTCAGTTCGATCGAACGCTGGAATACATCGACCAGCTGCAGCATGCCGCGACGGCGGCCGCGGTCTGCGAGAAACTGTTGGGCGTAACATCGGAATTCGGCCTGACCGCGCTGATGGCCGGAACCGTCCCGAAGCCGGGCACGCCGACGGGGCAGCAAAAGCAGCATGTGCTGCTTTGCGACTGGCCGGTCGAATGGCTCGAGCGCTATGTGACGCGCAACTATGTCGATCACGATCCCGTCGTCAGTCACATGAAACAGCTGCAGGCGCCGTTCCAGTGGCGGGAAGCCGCCCAGGGCATTCGCATCGACAAGAGCAGTGGCGAGGTGATGGGCGACGCCGGCGCCTTCAAACTGCGTGACGGGCTCGCCTTCCCGCTGATCACGCTCGACGGCGAGATCGTCATGGTGTCCCTGGGGGGCGAGGCCGTGGAACTGTCGGCCGCCGAGTTCGGCCTGGTCTCGCTGGTCTCGACCTACGCGGTCGGCCGCGCCATGCAGCTCCACACCATGGCCGGCAAGATCATCGACCATATCGAATTGACGCCGCGCGAACGCGAGTGCCTGCAATGGGCCGCCGTCGGCAAATCCGAATGGGAGATTTCGCAAATCCTAGGCATCTCCGAACACACGTCGGAGAAACATCTTCTTAACGCCAAAAGCAAACTCGGTGCCGTCAACCGGGTGCAGGCAGTCGCCGAGGCGATCAGGCGCGGATACATTAGCTAGGTCGGCCGTGCCGGCCTAGAATTTCTTGCCTACGTGATCACGCAATTTTCGCAGCGAAGCACGGCCGTATCTTCCCCTGAAACACAGGAGACTACGGAATGCTTTTTTGTCTTACGACCAAAGAATTGATGGAACGTCCCGACCTCTGGGAGGCCGTCCATCGGCTGCGCTATCAGATATTCGTCGAGGAAATGGGATGGGAGGACCTGCGCCGCCCCGACGGATTCGAGGTCGACCAGTTCGACCATGACGAGGCGGTGCATCAGATCGTCATCAGGGGCAATGAAGTCGCGGGCTACCAGAGGATGTTGCCGACCACACGGCCGCATCTCTTGACCGAGGTGCTGACCGACCTTTCCGAAGGAACGCCGCCGGCGGGTCCCAACATCTGGGAGTTGACCCGCTATGCGGTGGCTCCGGGTTTTCGCGATGGCCGGCGCGGCCTCTCGACCGTCGGCACGGAATTGATAGCCGGTTTCGTCGAGTGGGGTCTGAAGCGCGGCGTCGACAAGGTGATCATCGAGTTCGAGCCGATGTGGGTGCTGCGCGCATTGCAACTGCACTTCCTGGCGACGCCGCTCGGCTATCAGCGCACCTATGGCAACCAGCAGGTCGTGGCGACGCTGCTCACCTTCAACGAGCACACGCTGGACGTGGTGCGATCACGGCGCAATCACCATGCACCCGTCCTGGCCAGGGGATATCCCGACATGTTCGGTCAAAGGAGAGCCTCATGAGACCGGAGACCGCCATGCATCCGCGGCCTGAACTGCGCAACCACGCGCTGATCGTCACCGTCTCATCGAGCGACGGCCGGCCGGTGCTCGACAGGAGGGCCTATGAGAACCTTGCCAGGACGTTCCACGAAGCCGCCGACAATGACGAGGTGCGCATCGTCGTGCTGCGTGGCCTGGCGGGCTGCTTCTGTCTCGGCGGCGACTTTTCCGAATTCCTGGACGCCACCAAGCATCAGAAGCTGATCGCCGCCGTCACCGACATGTTCCGCACGCTGGCGACGTTTCCCAAGCCGATCCTGGCCTGCGTGGACGGCGATGCCGTCGGGGTCGGGTGCACCATCCTGTTCCATTGCGACATGGTGATCGCCTCGGGCAAAAGCACGTTCAGGGTGCCGTTCGTCGATTTCGGCCTGGTGCCGGACGCGGCGACCAGCATCCTGGCGCCGCAGAAGCTCGGCTATGCCGGTGCCTTCCGCTTCTTCTGCCTCGGCGACACGCTTCACGCCGAGGATGCCAGGGCGCTCGGCCTCGTCGCCGAGATCGTGCACGACGGCGTCGAGGAGGCGACGCTCGGCCGAGCCAGGCAACTCGCCAAGAAGCCGGTTGCGGCATTGCTGCAGACGCGCGGCCTGCTCAAGGGCAACACCGCCGCGCTATGCGACCGCATCGACCAGGAGATATCGCTGTTCCAGCAGGCGCTGCAGGACGACACCACGCTGCGGCGGCTGCAGCGGATTGCACGCCTGGCTGCCTGAGCCGACGAAGAGGAAGTCCATCAACAGCGCCGCGCTGCCTTCTGGCCGCGCGGCGCCAACAACCTCAGTCCTGCTTGCCCAGGAATGACGGACCTTCGCCGATGATCTTCTTGTCTTCCTTGCCGACGATATCGAGATCGCGCCCCTCATAGGGCAGCGACAGGAGGATGCGCCGCATCACCGCCAGCCGCGCGCGGCGCTTGTCGTTGGCGCGCACGACGATCCATGGCGCGAACTCCTTGTGGGTGCGCTCGAACATGGTGTCGCGCGCCTTGGTGTAATCGTCCCACTTGGTGATGCCGGCAATGTCGATCGGCGAGAACTTCCAGCTCTTCAGGGGGCTGTAGCGGCGATCGTGAAAGCGCTCGAGCTGCGTCTCCTGGCCGATGTTCAGCCAGAACTTGAAGAAATGGATGCCGTCGTTGACGACCATTCGTTCGAAATGCGGCGTCTCGTCGAGAAACTTCTCGTGCTGTTCGGGGGTGCAGAATCCCATCACGGGCTCGACGCCGGCGCGGTTGTACCAGGAGCGGTCGAAGGTGACGAATTCGCCCGCTGTCGGGAAATGGTCGACATAGCGCTGGTAGTACCATTGTCCCAGCTCCGTCGGCGTGGGCTTCGTCAGCGCGACGTTACGCGCGGTGCGCGGGTTGAGATACTGGCGCAGCACGAAGATCGTGCCGCCCTTGCCGGCGGCGTCACGGCCCTCGAACAGCGCCATCACCCGCTTGCCGGTCGCCTGCAGCCATGCCTGTGCCTTGACCAGCTCGATCTGCAGTTTCTCAAGCGTCTCGTCATACTCCTCGCCCTTCATCTTCTTGTCGTAGGGGTAGCCGCCCGCGGTCAGCTTGTTCTCCTCGACCCAGTCCGGAAGCTCTGGATTCTCGATATCGAACTCCCGTTCCTTGCCGCCGATCCTGATTTTCAGCGGACCTGAAGTCGGCGTGACGGAGTTTTCCTTGGCTTTTTTCATGCAGACGAACCCTTTCCAGCATCCGGACTCATGCTATTGGGAGCCTCCGGAGCGGTCCAGCGGAAGTTTCCGCCGCCGTATGACCGGTGGAAGTTAGGCGTGGGCGCGCGAATGACTGACCTGGGCGCGGAGCAGAAAGGTACGGGGCAAGCCATGGCCGCCCGGCTGTGGAGCAGCCGCTGGCTGCTTGCAGCCGGTGTCTTGGCGGTTCTGATCGCCTATGGCTTCGCGGCTATTTCCGCCTATGTGCTCATACCGGCGCTGCTCCTGCTGCTGGCGGCGGCAATATTACCGGTGGCCGGCGCACGCCATTCCGGCGAGAGCGCCAGCGCAATCGAGGCGATGGGCCTGCAGCGTCTGTCGGGCGAATATCTGGCGGCCGCCGTCGCCGACCCGCTCATCATCTTCGACCAGGCCGCCACCATCGTCCACGCCAACGCCGCCGCCTTTGCCGCCTTTGGCGGCATCGCGCCCGGCATATCGCTGCCGCTGAAATTCCGGGCGCCGGAAATGCAGACGCTGCTGGACAGCGTGCTGTCGGGCAGCGTCGCCTCGGATGTCGTCGACTACACCGAGAAACTGCCCGTCGAACGGGCCTACCGGGTCAGCGCGTCCTCGGTCGGGCATGGCACCGACCTCTATGTGCTGGTCTTCAAGGACCAGAGCGAGACGCGGCGCATAGACCGCATGCGCGCCGACTTCATCGCCAATGCCAGCCACGAATTGCGCACCCCGCTGGCTTCGATCGCGGGCTTCATCGAAACGCTGCGCGGACCGGCCCGCAACGATCCGGCGGCGCGCGAGCAGTTCCTCCAGATCATGCAGAACCAGACCGGCCGCATGGCGCGCCTGATCGACGACCTGCTGTCGCTGTCGCGGCTGGAGATGAAGCCCTATCTGAAGCCCGGAACCGAAGTCGACCTGCGCCAGACCGTCGACAGCGTCATCGACTCGCTCGGACCGCTCGCCCGGGAAAACAATGTCGCCATCGAGCGCGATTTCGCCAACGGGCCGCTCGATGTGCCGGGCGATCGCGACGAGCTGTTCCAGGTCTTCGAGAACCTCCTGGAGAATGCCTGCAAATATGGCCAGTCGGGCGGTCGCGTCGTGGTGTCGATCGCGCGCGGCGATGACGTCTCCGAGCCAGGCATCGACGTCACGATCAGGGATTTTGGCCCCGGCATCCCCGAGGAACATATCCCGCGCATCACCGAGCGCTTTTATCGTATCGATGTCGAGACCAGCCGGACCCAGAAAGGCACGGGGCTTGGCCTGTCGATCGTCAAGCACATCCTGACGCGCCACAACGCCAGGCTGACGATCAGGTCCGAGGTCGGCAAGGGCGCCGCCTTCTCGGTCCATTTGCCGGCGCACTGATAGTGCCCTAGTTATCCACGGCACCGTTTCTTTTTTCTGTCATCCGGCTAGCGTATCAGCGGGGATTCGAGGAAACGACTCAAAATCAGACACCCCCGTGGGAAGGCATTTCGTCCATGCAGTCCGTGCACATCATGAGCGCCTTTGACGAGGAACTGAAATATCTCTCCAAGCGCATCGCAGCGATGGGAGGGCATGCCGAGCGCATGGTCGAGCAGGCGGTCGCCGCCTTGGTCAATGCCGATCCAGGGCTGGCCCAGAAGGTCATTCGCGATGACGTCGTTCTGGACGAAGGGCAGCGCGAGATCGACGACAAGGCGATCATCATCATCGCCAAGCGCCAGCCGATGGCGACGGACCTGCGCGAGATCGTCGGCGCCATCCGCATTTCGGCCGACCTCGAGCGGGTCGGCGACCTCGGCAAGAACGTCGCCAAGCGGGTCGTCGCCGTCATCGACGGCCGTCAGCCGACCAGTCTTTTCCGTGGCCTGGAGGCCCTGGCCAACCTGGCGCTGACCCAGCTGAAGGAAGTTCTCGACGTCTATGCGTCGCGTTCGGTCGACAAGATCGGCTTCGTGCGCGACCGAGACGACCAGATCGATGCCATGTACACGTCGCTGTTTCGCGAATTGCTGACCTACATGATGGAAGATCCGCGCAACATCACCCCCTGCACGCATCTGCTTTTCTGCGCCAAGAACATCGAGCGTATCGGGGATCACGCCACCAACATCGCCGAGACCATCTATTACATCGTCACCGGCGACCAGATGCCGGCCGAGCGGCCGAAGAGCGACAAGACCGACAAGATCGGTCTTCCGGCGGCGCTGCCGGTGAAGTGAACGCGGGTCCTCTCGAACGCTTGATCATAATGCGCTAAACTATCCTGAGAGAAGCCCTGTTGGTTCCCCTCTGGGGGAAGGCAGCGCTTCCGGGAGGCTGCGATGGAATATGTCCGGGAGTTCAAGCCCGTGCCGCCGGCATCGGGCATCATCGCCTGCGGCGTTTATACCGCCGGGCACCGCATCGCCGATATTCCGATCGAGGAAGCGGGCGAATGGGCCAAGAAATCGGGGCACGTCGTCTGGATCGGGCTGCTTGAACCCGACCGCGACCTTCTGCTGCGCGTCAAGGCGCAGTTTCATCTGCATGAGCTGGCCATCGAGGACGCCGAGCACCCGCACCAGCGGCCAAAGATCGAGCAATATGGAGATGCGCTGTTCATCGTCGCCCGCACCGCGCAGTTGATCGACGGGCGCGTCACCTTCGGCGAGACGCATCTGTTTGTCGGCTCAGGCTATATCGTCAGCGTCAGGCACGGCCCTTCGACGTCCTATGCCGCCGTGCGCCAGCACTGGGAAAGCTGTCCGCACTCGCTGGCCAAGGGCGAGGACTTCGTCCTCTATGCCATTCTCGACTTCATCGTCGACAACTACATGCCCGTGCTCGAGCAGATCGAGGACGAGGTCGAGGCGATCGAGGATAAGGTCCTGCTGAAGCCGATGACCGGCCCCGATATTGAACGCCTCTACATGCTGCGCCGCGACCTCCTGCGCCTGCGCAACGCGGCATTGCCCCTGGTGGAAGTCTGCCGCCGGCTGACCAGCGCCGAGCTGCCGCAGATCCATTCGGCCATGCATCCGCTGTTCCGCGACGTGACGGATCACATCCGCACCGTCCAGGAGAAAATCGACAGTCTGCGCGAGGTGCTGGCCTTCGCCTTCGAGGCCAGTCTCCTTGTCGGCCAGAGCCAGGAAACGGCGATCTCCAAGAAACTCGCCTCGTGGGCGGCCATCCTGGCGGTGCCGACCGCATTCGCCGGCATCTACGGCATGAACTTCACCGACATGCCCGAATTGAAGATGGAATATGGCTACCCGATGGTGCTGACCATGATCGCGCTGATCTGTTCGTTCCTGTACTGGCGTTTTCGCAAGAATGGATGGCTGTGAAGAAGTGGGTAGTCAGTAGTCAGTAGTGGTTGGTAGGGGTGATCCTACTCACTACTCACTCCGCTTATCTGTTCCGCCGCCGTTCCGCCGCGGGCTGGAACGCCACGCGGGCATGGTATTTGCAGTAGGGACCTGTCTCGGCGGCCTCGTTGCCGCAGAAATTGAAGTCTTCCGAAAGCGGATCGCCGTTTGGCCACTTGCAGGTGCGCTCGGTCAGTTCGACGAGCTGCAGATGCCGTGAGATCGGTACCACGACGTTCTCGACCGGGCGGATGTAGTGCCTTGCCACGGGTTCGGCGTCGAACTGCGTTTGAAGGGCCGTCGCGCCGATCGAAGTCGTGACATGACGTGCCGTGGTCGCGGCGCGTGCCACCGACTTCTGGACGGTCGAGCCCTGCGACGCCTTCTTCTGGCGTGCCGGCGTCGCCGTCGCACGACCGCGGCCCGACAGCTTCAGCCGGTGCACCTTGCCGATGACCGCGTTGCGGCTGACCCCGCCAAGCTGTGCGGCAATCTGGCTTGCGCTCAGACCCTCCGACCACAATTTTCTCAAGAGTTCTACCCGCTCGTCAGTCCAGTTCATGACCGCGCTCCTCATCAGCGTGCGGCAATCAGAATCCATTCCCGACCCAGCACCACTGCTGGGGCAGACACCACATATATCTGGTGATTAGGTCCGCCGCACGAAATCTAGTTATTTCTCGACTACAACTACTCTATGCGCTGACTCGGTGACAAGAGTCCCAAGTGCAACACGAATCGGTTTTTTCGGTTTTCCCCAACTTGCCCGGTCGCTCATGAGCCGGCGTTGCGTCGGGGGGCTTGCCGCGCGCCACTACGCGACGTTTTCGTTGACTTCATGACCGAAAAACACGATAAGCCGCAGAAGGCCGCCGCTTTGGCGGCTTTTTTGATTTTCCGGTACCGGAGACGCATATAATGAGCGGTTCGGCGCTTTACGAGACCTTTGCTCGCGCACCCCTGGTCTTCGACCGAGGGGAAGGCACCTGGCTGGTTACCGACAAGGGCGAGCGATATCTCGATTTTGCCGGCGGCATCGCTGTCAATTCGCTGGGTCACAGCCATCCGCATCTGGTCGCGGCCCTCACCGAACAGGCGGCGAAACTCTGGCACGTCTCCAATCTCTATGAGATCCCGGGGCAGAGTCGGCTTGGCGAGCGGCTGGCTGATGCCACCTTCGCCGACAAGGTGTTCTTCACCAATTCCGGCGCCGAGGCACTGGAATGCGCGATCAAGACGGCGCGGCGCTACCACTTCGTCAAGGGACATCCCGAGCGCTTCCGCATCATCACCTTCGAAGGCGCCTTCCATGGCCGCACGCTGGCGACCATCGCCGCAGGCGGCCAGTACAAATATCTCGAAGGCTTCGGACCCAAGGTCGAAGGCTTCGACCAGGTCGGCTTCGACGACATCGACGCCGCTGAAAAGGCGATCACACCCGAGACCGCCGCGATCCTGATCGAGCCGGTGCAGGGCGAGGGCGGCATCCGCCCGGTGCCGACACAGTCGTTGAAGCGCCTGCGGCAGCTCTGCGAGCAGCACGGGCTGCTCCTGATCTACGATGAGGTCCAGTGCGGCATTGGCCGTACCGGCAAGCTGTTCGCGCATGAATGGTCTGGTGTGACGCCCGACATCATGGCAATCGCCAAGGGCATTGGCGGCGGCTTCCCGATGGGCGCCTGCCTTGCCACCGACGAGGCGGCCGTCGGCATGACCGCCGGCGTGCACGGCACCACGTTCGGCGGCAATCCGCTGGCCATGGCCGTGGGCAACGCCGTGCTCGACGTGGTGCTGGAAGACGGTTTCCTCGAGGACGTCCAGCGCAAGGCGCTGCTCATGAAGCAGGGCCTGGCCGCGGTTGCCGACGAATTCCCCGAAGTCATCGAGGACATCAGGGGCAGCGGGCTGATGCTCGGCCTCAAATGCGCGATGCCCAATGGCAAGGTGAACCTGGCGCTGCGCGACCAGCATTTGCTGGCGGTTCCGGCCGGCGACAACGTCATTCGCCTGCTGCCGCCGCTCACCGTCACCGATGCCGAGATTCACGAAGCGCTCAACCGCATCCGCGCCGGCGCCAAGGGCCTGTCGGAGGCCATCGCCTCCGCCGCCGCGAAGTAATCCGGAACCATTCCTGATGTCAGTTCGCCATTTCACCGATCTTTCCACCGTTTCCGAAGGCGATTTGCGCTTCATGCTGGATGACGCGGTGACGCGAAAGGCGCGTCTCAAGGCCGGCGAGCGGACCAAGCCGCTCGAAGGCAAGGTGCTGGCCATGATCTTCGACAAACCGTCGACGCGCACGCGCGTCTCCTTCGACGTCGGCATGCGCCAGCTTGGCGGCGAGACCATTATGTTGACCGGCACCGAGATGCAGCTCGGCCGCTCCGAGACTATCGCCGACACCGCCAAGGTGCTGTCGCGCTATGTGGATGCGATCATGATCCGCACCACCTCGCATGAGCGGCTGCTGGAGCTGACCGAGAACGCCACCGTGCCGGTGATCAACGGCCTGACCGACGATACCCACCCTTGCCAGCTGATGGCCGACATCATGACCTTCGAGGAGCATCGCGGTCCGGTTGCCGGCAAGACCATCGCCTGGACCGGCGATGGCAACAACGTGCTGCACTCGCTGCTCGAGGCGTCGGCGCGCTTCCGCTTCAATCTCAACGTCGCCGTGCCCGAAGGCAGCGAACCGGCGCAGAAGCATGTCGACTGGTCCAGGGCGCATGGCGGCAAGCTGCATTTCACCCGCTCGCCCGAGGAAGCCGTCGACCAGGCCGACTGCGTCGTCACCGACTGCTGGGTGTCGATGGGCCAGGAACACCGCGCCCGCGGCCACAATGTCTTCTCGCCCTATCAGGTCAACGCGGCGCTGATGGCCAAGGCGAAGCCCGACGCGCTGTTCATGCACTGCCTGCCGGCCCATCGCGGCGAGGAGGTGACCGACGAGGTCATCGACGGTCCGCATTCGGTGGTCTTCGATGAGGCCGAGAACCGGCTCCACGCCCAGAAGGCGGTGCTTGCCTGGTGCCTCGGTGCTTAAAGGGCCTCGCTGCTTGAAGAGCTGGGGCGCTTGAAGTGTCTGGGCGCTTGATCTGCGGCGGCGCGATGCCTATCTGCGCCGCATCACGCAAATCAAGCGCGTTTGGACGCATGTGCCCACCAGGGCCGCATGGCCGCGCCCTGGAGCTTTGTCATGTTGGAAACCCATCAAGTGACTGAACATCACCCCAAACTCGGCGAGTTCGGCTATGCCGGCGACGATCACGTCGTTCCCTTCGAGGTCGGCCCGCTCGACGTGCGTGGCCGCACGGTCCAGCTCGGGCCGATGCTCGACGCCATCCTTGGCCGCCACGACTATCCCGAGCCGGTTGCCCGCCTGCTGGCGGAAGCCTGTGTGCTGACGGTGCTGCTCGGCACCTCGCTCAAATTCGAAGGCAAGTTCATCCTGCAGACCCGCACCGACGGGCCTGTCGACATGCTGGTGGCGGACTTTTCCACGCCCTCGGCGCTGCGCGCCTATGCCCGTTTCGACGCCGACCGGCTCGAGGCGCTGGTGGCGGCCGGCGAAACGTCCCAGCAGACGCTGCTTGGCAGCGGCGTGCTGGCGCTGACAATCGACCAGGGCGCTCATACACAGCGCTATCAAGGGATCGTACAGCTCGACGGCGAGACGCTGGAAGATGCCGCGCGCACCTATTTCCGCCAGTCGGAACAGATCCCGACCGATATCAGGCTGTCGGTTGCAAAGCTGCTGACGCCCGCCCCTGGTGGCGCGCGTGAACAGTGGCGGGCGGGCGGCATCCTGGCGCAGTTCCTGCCGCAGTCGCCGGAGCGCATGCGCGTGCCCGATATTTCGGGTGGCGACGGCGATCCGCGCGACGTGACGCACGATCCGGCCGACAATTCCTGGCAAGAGTTGCTGGCGCTGCTCGGCACCATCGAACCGACTGAGCTGATCGACCCGACCGTGGGCGCCGAACGGCTGCTCTACCGCTTGTTCCACGAGCACGGCGTGCGCGTCTTCGGCGGTGTGCCGGTGGCGGACCAGTGCTCATGCTCCAGGGACAAGATCCGTGGCATTCTCGAGGGCTTCTCCGCCGAGGAAATCAGGGAAAGCACCCAGGATGGCGGCATCCATGTCGCCTGCGAGTTCTGCTCGACGCAGTACGACTTCGATCCGGCGGAATTTGCCGCGCAGTGAAGCCTTTCCTTCTCCCCGTTTACGGGGAGAAGGTGCCCGAAGGGCGGATGAGGGGCAGCGCCAGCGTTGGTGATGGTAGCGCCCGCCGTGGGCGACGCTGCCGTCTGCCTTGACGAAAATCTCAAAGGCCGGCGCCGCCCCTCATTGCCCTGCCGGGCATTTCTCCCCGTGAACGGGGAGAAAGAAGCCTAATTCACCGTCCGCCTAGTCCCTGGCAGATCGAGCGAAAACGCGGGGATGGCGATGTCGAAGGTCTCGCCGCGCTTGTTGCGCATCGTGTATCGCCCGACCATGATCCCGGACGGCGTCGAGAGCGGGCAGCCGGACGTATATTGATAGCTGTCGCCGGGATTGAGTTCCGGCTGGTCGCCGACGACGCCCGGGCCGCGCACTTCCTCGACCCGGCCGGTGCCGTCGGTGATGTGCCAATAGCGCGACAACAACTGCACGAACTCGTCGGACTGGTTGTCGATCGTTATCTGATAGCCCCAGACATAGCGGTTTTCCGAGGGGTCCGAACGGTCCTCGAGATAGAACGGCCTGACCTGCACTTCGATGTTGCGCGTCACGGCGCGGTACATGAGCGGCTCCAAAACAATCCGATGACTTTCGACGCTCGCGGCGAGCGGGTCAACATGCGCGTCTTGTCGCGCCTGACCTTGAACGCAGGTGCCGGCAAAGAATGTCATTTAAGTGACACACGACAATGGTGGTGTGCACGAACCGGGCGACTCGGCGCTCTGTCGAACTGTTGAAAAACGGCCACGGTGCGGGCCGCCTTTCCGGAGTGACCAGATCTCGATGGAACTCACCTTCATAGCCGCCTCGCTTTCGACCGCGCTCATCCTTTCCAACGCCGCCAGCATTGCGCTCGCCGCTTCACGGCTGAAACGGCGCTCCATGATCGCCCCGCCGGCCGGCAAGTCGCCGCCGGTCTCGGTCATCGTCCCGTCGCGTGGCGTCGAGCCGTTCACGAATGAGACGCTGGAACGCGCCTTCGCGCTGGACTGGCCACGCTACGAACTGATCTTCTGCGTCGCCCATGCCGACGATCCGGTGGTCAAACTGATAAACAGGGCGATTGCCCGGTTTCCCAAGGTGCCGGCCCGGCTGTTGATCGGCGACGACCGTGTCAGTGCCAATCCGAAGCTCAACAATTGCGTCAAGGGCTGGGAAGCGGCGCGCCACGACTGGGTCATTCTTGCCGATTCCAACGTCTTGATGCCGAGGGACTATGTCGAGCACATGATGGCGGCGTGGCGGCCCGATACCGGCCTTGTCTGCTCGACGCCGATCGGTTCGCGCCCCGAAGGTTTCTGGGCCGAGGTCGAATGCGCCTTCCTCAACACGCTGCAGGCCCGCTGGCAGTATGCCGGCGAGGCGCTCGGCCTCGGCTTCGCCCAGGGCAAGAGCATGCTGTGGAACAAGCCGATGCTGGATGCCAATGGCGGCATTCGCGCGCTGGCCGCCGAGATCGCCGAGGACGCCGCCGCGACCAAGCTGGTGAACGGCCTCGGCCTGCGCGTCAATCTCGTGGCGGCACCCTTCGAGCAGCCGCTTGGTCGGCGCACGCTTGGCGAGATCTGGTCGCGCCAGGCCCGCTGGGCGCGCCTGCGCCGCGTCACCTTCCCGCTGTTCTTCGCGCCCGAAATCCTGACTGGAGCGGCGGTGCCGCTGGTGCTTGCTCTGGTTGCGGCGGCGAGCGCGGGCGTCAGTCTGCCACTGACGGCGATCGCCGTGTTGGCGGCCTTCTACCTTCCGGAATACGCCCTGGCCTTGTCCAAAGGCTGGTACGTGTCGTCGCGCATGGTCGCGGCCATGATGGTTCGCGACCTGATCCTGCCGGCGATGTGGACGCGCGGCTGGCTTGGCGGCGCCGTCGACTGGCGCGGCAACGCGATGACCATCCGCACCAAGACAGCCGAACTGGAGGAGACGCCGTCGCGCGCCTGAAGGCGCGGAAGTTCCGTCTGTTTTCAGCTGTAATTATCGTATATACAGAATTATTGACTCGCACGCTATTTTTGTGTATACGCAATTTACGGGACGCACCGTCGGCGAATGCTGTTCGAGTGGGATGAAACCAAGGCAAGGACAAACCGGGCCAAACATGGCGTGGACTTTGCGATCGCCTCGTCCTTTGATTTTGCCAATGCCCTTGTCAGGCTTGATGACAGTGAGGACTTTGGTGAGGACCGTCTTGTTGCCATCGGTCTGATCGAGGCTGGCGTTTATGTGATGGTTTATGTCGAGCGAGGCGATGCCGTCCGCGTTATTTCGTTACGCAGGGCCACAAGGCAAGAAATTATGGACTATGTCGAAAACCTCTAAGACAGTTGTGCGCCGTGAGGCTGCTCCGCCAAAACGGTCACGTGCAAAGGCTTTGTCGCTCGCACGCAAGGCGCTTGCCGCGATGACCAACGAGGAAAACGCTGCGATCAGCGTTGCGGCCGAGGCTGATCCGGATGCGCAGCCGACCGATGTCGTCTCGCGCCGCAAGGCCGGCAGGCCGCCGCTGGCGCGGCCCAAGCGTGCCATACAGTTGCGGCTCGACGCCGATGTTCTCGACCGTTTCAAGGCCGATGGCGATGGCTGGCAGACACGCATGAATGAAGCGCTGCGCAAGGCGGTGGGTTTGTAACTCTCCGCCCCGCTGCCTGCTGCTGAGCAGCTACTTGGCCGTCTTCAGCGCCTGCGCGATATCCTCCAGCAGGTCGTCGGCGTCCTCCAGGCCGACAGACAGCCTGAGCGTACCTGGCCCGATGCCGAGTTCGGCGCGGGCCTCGTCGCTCAGGTTCTTGTGCGTGGTCGTCGCCGGGTGGGTGATCAGGCTCTTGGCGTCGCCGAGATTGTTCGAGATCAGCACGATGTCGAGGGCGTTCTGCAGGGCGAAGGCCGCCGGCTTGCCGCCCTTGACGTCGAGGCAGATCAGCGTCGAGCCGCCCGACATCTGTTTCTTGACGATGTCGGCCTGCGGGTGGTCGGCGCGGCCGGGATAGATCACACGCGCGATCTGCGGCTGCTCGGCCAGGAAATCGGCGATCCTGCCGGCGCTTTCCGTCTGCTGGCGCACGCGCAGCGGCAACGTCTCCAGGCCCTTCAGCAAGGTCCAGGCATTGAAGGGCGACAGGCTCGGGCCGGTGTGGCGGAAATAGTCGTGCAGGTTCTCGTCGATCCACTTCTTGTCCGACAGGATGACGCCGCCGAGACAACGGCCCTGGCCGTCAATGTGCTTGGTGGCCGAGTAGACGACGATGTGCGCGCCAAGCTGCAACGGCTTCTGCTGCAGCGGCGTGGCGAAGACATTGTCGACGACAAGCCGCGCGCCGATCGAATTGGCAAGCGAAGCGACTGCCGCGATGTCGACCACTTCCAGCGTCGGGTTGGTGGGGCTTTCCAGGAAAAACAGCTTGGTGTTCGGCCTGACCGCCTTTTCCCAATTGGCGATATCGGTGCCGTCGACCAACGTGGCCTCGATGCCGTAGCGCGGCGCCAGCGTCTCGACCACCCAGCGGCAGGAGCCGAACAGCGCGCGCGCCGCCACGATATGGTCGCCGGCCTTGACGCTGCACAGAAGGGCCGCCGTCACCGCCGCCATGCCCGATGCCGTGGCGCGCGCGTCCTCGGCGCCTTCCAGCGCGCACATGCGCTTTTCAAACATGTCGACGGTCGGGTTCGCGTAGCGCGAATAGATGAAGCCTGGCTCTTCGCCCTTGAACCGGGCTTCCGCCGCCTGGGCGGTCTTGTAGACATAGCCCTGGGTCAGATACATCGCCTCGGCGGTTTCGCCGAATTGGGAACGCAGGGTTCCGCCATGCACCAGTGCGGTTTGAGGCTTCCAGTTGCGCGTCTTGCTCGTCATCGTCCTGTCCAAACACAAAAAAACCGGCCGCGAAAAGTCGCAACCGGTCCATACGGCCTTGCGGCCCGACGGTCCTTTAGCGACTTGTTTAACGTGGCTGCAAGCCGACCGGCCAAATCACCACGGGATAACGACCCTTTAGACCCGCGCCACGCTTGCGTCAATTGCCGGCTTCATTAAGAGGTTTGTACCAAGGCAGGTTCCGCGAAAGTGCCCAGCGGTTTTGCGGCAAGAACCTGCAACAAAGGGACCAGTCTTGGGGCGGAGCCAGACTTTGCGGCAGACAGGCATTCTTCCCGATCAGGACATTTCGGCGCTGTTCCAGTCCGGCGCGCTGAAGTCGCCGCGCGCCCTCGATCCCGACCAGATCCAGCCCGCCAGCCTTGATCTCAGATTGGGCGAAAAGGCCTGGCGGGTGCGCGCCTCGTTCCTGCCCGGTCCCAACCACAAGGTTTCGGAAAAGCTCGATCGGCTGCAACTCCACGAGATCAATCTGACCGAAGGCGCGGTTCTCGAAACCGGCTGCGTCTATATTGTGCCGCTGCTCGAAAGTCTGGCGCTGCCGGCTGACATTTCGGCCTCGGCCAATCCGAAGAGCTCGACCGGGCGGCTCGACATCTTCACTCGCGTGATGACCGACCGTGGCCACGAGTTCGACAAGATCGCCGCCGGCTATCACGGTCCGCTCTATCTCGAAGTCAGCCCGCGCACCTTCCCGATCATTGCGCGCACCGGGTCGCGCCTGTCGCAGATCCGCTTTCGAACGGGTAACGCATTGCTTTCGGAAGCCGAGTTGCACGAGTTGCACCGCGCCGAAATGCTGGTCGCCACCGAGCCGCCCAACATTTCCGGCGGCGGCATCGCGCTTTCGATCGACCTCAACGGCGACAAGGATGGGCTGGTCGGCTATCGCGGCAAGCACCACACCGGCCTCGTCGATGTCGACAAGCGTGCCGCGCAGGATGTCGTCGACTTCTGGGAGCCGATCCACAAGAGCGGTGCCGGCGAGCTGGTGCTCGATCCCGACGAGTTCTACATCCTGGTCAGCCAGGAGGCGGTGCATGTGCCGCCGCTCTACGCCGCCGAGATGACGCCCTTCGACCCGCTGGTCGGCGAGTTCCGTGTCCACTATGCCGGCTTCTTCGATCCGGGGTTCGGCCATTCGGCGTCCGGCGGCACCGGCAGCCGGGCGGTGCTCGAGGTGCGCAGCCACGAAGTGCCGTTCATCCTCGACCATGGCCAGATCGTCGGCCGGCTGGTCTACGAGCACATGCTGAAGCGGCCGCGGGCGCTTTACGGGACCGATCTGGGCTCGAACTACCAGGCGCAAGGCCTCAAGCTCTCAAAGCATTTCCGCCCGGTGCGGTAAGGTCGAAGCCGCCGATCTCCCCACGAGAGGGAGATCCCGCGCTCATGGCTTTCAAAGCGCCTTCACCGCCACCTTCACCGGCTTTTCGATTTCCAGCGGGTTGCGCAGCGGCAGTCCGAAATCCCCTGCCTCGATCTCGAACACGTCGCCGGCCTCCGTATTGATGCCGTCGGCGAAGGAAAGCGTGGCGGTGCCGAACATGTGCACATGCACGTCGCCCGGCTGGCGGAAGGCTGAATATTTGAAGTGGTGGTGTTCGAGATTGGCGATGGTGTGCGACATGTTCGTTTCACCCGACAGGAAGGGCTTTTCCCACAATGTCTTGCCGTCGCGCACGATGCGCGACGTGCCTCTGATGTCCGAAGGCAGATCTCCGATCAGGATCTCCGGCCCGAATGAGGCATTGCGCAGCTTGGAGTGGGCGAGGAAGAGATAGTTCACGCGCTCGGTCACATGGTCGGAGAATTCGTTCGACAGGGTGAAGCCGACGCGGAACGGCGCGCCATCGTCGCCGATGACATAGATCCCGGCGACTTCGGGTTCCTCGCCGGCATCCTTGGCAAAGGCCGGCGACATGAGCGCCGCGCCCGGCGCGACCGCCATGGTGCCGTTGCCCTTGTAGAACCATTCCGGCTGCACGCCGACCTGACCTTTCGCGGGTTTGCCGCCTTCCAGTCCCATGCGGAACATCTTCATGGAATCGGTGAGCTGCTCCTCGCCGTCGGTGCTGAGCTTCTTGTGCATGGAATCGCGCGTTGCCGCCGAGCCGAGATGCGTCAGCCCCGTGCCGGTCAGGTGCAGATGCGCCGGGTCGGGGTGATTGATCGGAGACAGCAGGCGCCCCCTTTTATAGGCGGCGTCGAGATCGATCGTCTCGCCGAGCCCCTTGCGTTCGATCAGGGCGGCGAGGCCCACACCCGTACGGGCGGCCTCCATCGCCAGCGAATAGACGCTTCGCGCCCCGTTGATGATCCGGGTTTTGCCGCCGCTGCGGGCAACGACACGGATCGTCTCGGCGTCGTCGAGAATCTGCGAGATCAGCATGATCAGTCCTCTCTCATTTATCTGTATCCGGCTGCCAATCGGCAAAATCCGCACCGGCGCGGCGCGGGAACGCGCCACGGTTGAAATGCTTCGTCCGGATTGCGTTCGCGAGCCTGGTCCTCGACGGACTTCTTGGTGCCGACGGTCTGCCGGCAGCTTCGCGGTCTAGAACCCGTATGCCTCCTAGTCTGTGCCCCCAGCCCTTAAGCCTTGTTCTTGTTGTAGACGTCGAAGATGACGGCGCCGAGCAGCACCAGGCCCTTGACCACCTGCTGCCAGTCGACATTGACGCCCATGATCGACATGCCGTTGTTCATCACGCCCATGATAAAGCCGCCGACCACCGCGCCGATCACCTGGCCGACGCCGCCCATCGCCGAGGCGCCGCCGATGAAGACGGCCGCGATCACGTCGAGCTCGCTGCCGAGGCCCGCCGCCGGCACGGCCTGGCCGAGACGCGCCGCGATGATCAGGCCGCCGAGCGCCGACAGCACGCCCATATTGACGAACACCCAGAGCGTCAGCCTTTCGGTGTTGATGCCCGACAGCTGCGCGGCCTTGGCATTGCCGCCCATCGCATAGATGCGCCGGCCGATGGTCATGCGCTTGGTGACGAAGACGAACAGCGAGATCAGCACGCCCATCACCAGGAGCACGATAGGCAGGCCCCGATAGGTCGCGAACTGGAAGACCAGGAAGAGCGCCAGCGCGCTGCCCACCAGGGTCTTGATGACGAACAGAGTGAAAGGCTCTGCCTCATAACCATGAAGCTCGCGCTTGCGCCGCGTCCTGAAGCCGAAATAGGCATAGGCCAGCACGGCGATCAGGCCGAGCACGACCGTCGTCATGTGCAGCGTCAGGCCGCTGCCCAAAATGGTCTTGCCGGCCGCGTTAACCGTCGGCGGGATCAGCGTCAGCGGGCCGATCACGTCCGGGATGAAGCCGGAACTCAGCGCCTTGAAGCTGTCGGGGAGCGGGCCGACCGAGGAGCCGCCGCCAAGCAGGGCCTGGCAGATGCCGCGGAAGATCAGCATGCCGGCCAGCGTCACGATGAAACTCGGAATGCGGTGATAGGCGATCCAGTACCCTTGCGCGGCGCCGATCAGCCCTCCGACGATGAGGCAGACGATCGACACCACGAGCGGATTGCTGAATATGCCGAGCGGCCAGATCACCATCATCATCGCGGCAAGCGCGCCGATGAAACCGGCGACCGATCCCACGCTGAGATCGATATAGCCGGCGACGATGACCAGCAGCATGCCGAGCGCCATCACGATGATGAACGAGTTCTGCTGCACCAGATTGCTGAGGTTGACCGGTTTGAACAGCGTTCCCGACGTCGTGTACTGGAAGAATAGCATGATGACGATCAGCGCGATGATCAGGCCGTATTCGCGCAGGTTCGTCGTCAGCGCGGAGACGGCGACGCGAGACCCCTGCTTGACGTCCTCGGCGGTGCCGCTTTGCGGCGCGGGAGCGCTGTCTGTGCTCATGATGCTTTTCCTTCTCCGCGGACAATGGCGCGCATGATTTTTTCCTGGCTGGCGTCGCTTGCCGCCATCTCGCCGACGATGCGTCCTTCGTTCATGACATAGATCCGGTCGGTGATGCCGAGCAGTTCCGGCATTTCCGACGAGATGACGATGATCGCCTTGCCCTCGGCGGCGAGGCGGGCGATGATTGTATAGATTTCGTACTTGGCGCCGACGTCAATGCCGCGCGTCGGCTCGTCGAGGATCAGAACTTCCGGGTCGGCGAACAGCCATTTCGACAGCACCACCTTCTGCTGGTTGCCTCCCGAGAGGTTTCCGGTCAGCTGATAGACGCTCGACGCACGGATATTGGTCTTCTTGCGATAGTCGTTGGCGACGCTCATCTCGCGCATGTCGTCGATGACGCCGCCGCTGGAAACGCCGCCGAGGTTGGCCAGCGTCACATTGTGCTTGATATGGTCGATGAGGTTCAGCCCATAGGTCTTGCGGTCCTCGGTGACATAGGCGACGCCGTTCTGCACCGCCTTGCCCACTGTCGAAAGGTCCACGGGCTTGCCGTTGAGCAACACCTCGCCGCTGATGCGCCGGCCATAGGAGCGACCGAACAGGCTCATGGCGAATTCGGTGCGGCCGGCGCCCATCAGCCCGGCGATGCCGACCACTTCGCCCTTGCGCACCTTGAGGTCGATGCTCTTGATCACCTGCCGTTCGGCATGGATCGGGTGGTAGACCGACCAGTCCTTGACTTCGAAAATGACGTCGCCGATGTTTGGCTCGCGCGGTGGATAGCGGTCGTCGAGTGAGCGGCCGACCATCGAGGTGATGATCCGGTCCTCGCTGATCTCCTTCCTCGGCAATGTTTCGATCGTGCGCCCGTCGCGGATCACCGTCACCTTGTCGGCGACGCGGTTCACTTCGTTGAGCTTGTGGGAAATCAGGATCGAGGTCATGCCCTGCCGCTTGAACTCGAGCAGGAGATCGAGCAGCGCCTGGCTGTCCTTTTCGCTGAGCGACGCCGTCGGCTCGTCGAGGATCAAGAGCTTCACTTCCTTGCTCAGCGCCTTGGCGATTTCGACCAGCTGCTGCTTGCCGACGCCGATATGGGTGATCAGCGTCTTGGGGTCTTCCCTGAGCCCGACTTTCTTCAACAGCTCGGCCGTGCGCGCCTCGTTGGCGTCCCAGTCGATGACGCCGTGTCTCGCGCGCTCGTTGCCGAGGAAAATGTTTTCGGCGATCGACAGCATCGGCACCAGCGCAAGCTCCTGGTGGATGATGACGATGCCCTTGTGTTCGCTGTCATGGATGCCTTTGAAATGGCATTCCTGGCCCTGAAAGATGATCTGGCCGTCATAGGTGCCGGAGGGATAGACACCCGACAGCACCTTCATCAATGTCGATTTTCCAGCGCCGTTCTCGCCGACCACGGCATGGATTTCGCCTTCCTCGACGCTGAGATTGACGTTCGACAACGCCTTCACGCCGGGGAACGTCTTGGTGATGTCGCGCATCTCCAAAATCGTCGAAGTCATTAGGCAAGCTCCTCCTAGACTTTCTTGTTTTTACGCAATTCCCTAGGGAAAGCGCCAGGCGCTTTTCCAGGAAAACCGCCGCGCGCTTTTCCTGGAATTGCTCTAGGCCGGCAGAAACAATACCGGGGTCGCTTGTGAACGAAAAGGGGCCCTGCGTCGCGCAGGACCCCTGTCCTTGTAACCGGGATTACTTCAGGTCTTCGGCCTTGATGTAGCCGGAGTCGACGACCAGCGCCTGGTAGTTCGACTTGTCGACCTCATGCGGCGTCAGCAGGATCGAGGGAACCACCTTGACGTCGTTGTTGTAGGTCTTTTCATCGAGGCCGTCCGGCTTGCCGCCCGAGAGCACCTTGTCGACCAGCTGCACTGTGGCCTTGGCCAGTTCGCGGGTGTCCTTGAACACGGTCGAGTACTGCTCGCCCGAGATGATCAGCTTGACCGAGGCGGTCTCGGCGTCCTGGCCGGTCACGATCGGCCAGGGCTGTGCGTCGGTGCCGTAGCCGACGGCGCGCAGCGAGGCGGTGATGCCGCGCGACAGGCCGTCATAGGGCGACAGAACGCCATCGACGCGGCTGCCGTCCGAGTAGTTGGCCGACAGCAGGTTGTCCATGCGCGCCTGGGCGGTGGCGGCGAGCCAGCGCAGCGTGCCGACCTTGTCCATGCCGGTCTGGCCGGACTTGATCTTGATCGAGCCGTCGTCGATCAGCGGCTGCAGGACCGAGATCGCGCCATTGTAGAAGAAGAAGGCGTTGTTGTCGTCGGGCGAACCGCCGAACAGTTCGACGTTCCACGGCTTGGTGTTCGGGAAACGCTCCTTGAGGCCCTTGACCAGGGAATTAGCCTGGATCACGCCGACGCCGAAATTGTCGAAGGTGGTGTAATAGTCGACGTTCTTGGTCTTCTTGATCAGGCGGTCATAGGCGATGACGACGACGCCCGCGTCGTTGGCCTTCTGCAGCGCATCCGACAGGGTGGTGCCGTCGATCGAGGCGATGATCAGCGCCTTCGGGCCCTTGGTGATTTCGTTTTCCAGCTGGCTGAGCTGGTTGGGGATGTCATCCTGCGCATATTGCAGGTCGACCGTGTAGCCGAGAGCCTCGAGCTGGGACTTGACGGCGTCGCCGTCATTGATCCAGCGCTGCGAGGTCTTGGTCGGCATCAGCACGCCGACAAGACCCTTGTCGGCCGCGTGCGCCTGATAGCTCATGGCAGCGATGCCAAGGGCCGCCACGGCGGCCAGCGTCTTGATAATCTTCACATTACTCTCCCTGGTTGATGGACGCGACACCTCGGGGCTTCGCGGGCCGCGCGGCCAAGCAGGAGCGCAAACGCGCCGCTGTCGGCTTTATCGATCTCCGGTATCCTCCCAATCGGCTCCGCGACGCAGTTTCAATCGATACGATTTTGGCCGTCGCCGACCCCTGCGCTTCGGAACGCGCGAAGGGTGGGTCGCTTTGACATAACTGTCAAATGCGATCTCTGGTGATTGCTATACCGAAACCGGTATGATTTAGCATGCGGAAGGAACCGGCGGAAAGATTGGAAGATCATGGCGGCATTGCGCGATCCCGATGCAATTCCAGTGAGTTACGAGAAGCTCCCCAGAGACGGGGAGACGCTGCTGCGGAGCGGCCTGAGCTTGCGCCACATGCGCATGATCGCCGCCCTCGACGATCACGGAAGGGTGAGCGCCGCGGCCCAGGTCATGAACATCTCCCAGCCGGCCGCCTCGCGCATGATCGCCGAGATGGAGGCGGTGCTCGACGTCAAACTGTGCGAACGGCTGCCGCGCGGCGTCACCCTCACGCCCTATGGCCAGGCACTCGCCAGGCGAGCTCGCTCGATCCTGCTCGAGATGCGCGAGGCCGACCGCGAGATTGCCGAGCTCAAGGCCGGCAAGGGCGGCGCGGTCTTCCTCGGCGCGGTAACCGCGCCGGCAATCGAATTGGCGGTGCCGGCGATCCGCGAGATCCGCCGCATCTACCCGCGCATCGAGATCACCATGCAGGTCGAGACGTCTAACGTGCTCGCCCGCGAGCTGATCGCCTCGCGCCACGACTTCATCATCGCCCGCATTCCCGACGACCTCAATCCGCGGCTGTTCGAATCGCGTGTGATCGGCGTCGAGAAGGCCTGCCTGATCGTGCGCCGAGGCCACCCGCTCGCCAGGGGCAATGTGGTGCGGCTGGAAGACACCGCTGCCTATGACTGGGTCTTCCAGTCGGGCGGTTCGCCCTTGCGCCAGGCGATGGAGAGCAACTTCCTGAACCGCAACATCGCGCTGCCGGACCGCATCTTGAACACCAGCTCGCTGCTGCTGACCCTGGTCATGGTCGCGCAATCCGATGCCATCGCGCCGGTCTCGGTGCAGGTGGCGAAGTTCATCCAGAACCCGGACGGGCTTGCCGGCGCCATCGATGTCGTCCAGACCGAATTCGACATCGAGGTCAGGCCCTACAGCCTGATTACGGTCAGGAATCGCGTACTGTCGCCGGCGGCCAAGATGCTGCATGATTTCATCCTGCGCGAAGTGGGATGATGGAACGAGAATTGCAGTCGCGCGTTCAAACCAATCGGCATGCGCGCTGGAGCCTTTTTTGGGCGAGGGAACGAGGTGTCGATGGTCAACAACTCGGGAGGTCTTTATGGAACGTCGGTTGTTTCTTACTGGATTGCTTGGCGTTGCGGGGGCAGTGGCGTTTGCTGGTGTAGCCGGAACCGGCCGCGCGGTTGCAGGTGTTCCCCAGGGCAACGGAATTCTCGATGAGCTGGACAAGCCGGATTCGGCGGTCTTCGAAGGGGATGAGGCGGTCGAGCTGGAGCAGGTCTCGCATCGCAGCGGGCATCGTGGCCACCATGGGCACGATGGCTACAATGGCCGCTGGCGCCGTCGCCACGGGCGTCGTCGCGGTTGGAGACGAGTTTGCCGCAGCTACTGGCGCCATGGCCGCCGCCGTAGCCGCTGCTGGCGCGAGCGCGTCTGGCTCCGCGCCTGGCTGTAATCGGCTTCTGACTGAGTAGGCGCCGGCCTACAGCATGGCCGGCGCCTGCTCCCGATTCCAGGAACAATGAATGCGTTCGGCGCCGTGACATGGGTCGGGTCGTGCTGCAGCGACAGGACCGCCTTCGCAGGCGATTTCCTGTGGCCGGGCGAAGGCGCAGGTGCGAATCGGGCGGGCCTAACAAGCCGACAACCTAGATACTGCGATGTCAGGCTGGAGCGGGTAGCGGGAATCGAACCCGCGCGTTCAGCTTGGGAAGCTGACAGGCTACCATTACATCATACCCGCGCTGCAGCCTCGTTATCATGACGCCATGGCGTCGGGCAATCGCAAACCGGTCTCACAATGCGGGCTTCGCCAGTTCGCCGGTGACGGTCGGCGCTGGCTCCCTGGCCTTCGCGACTTCGCCGCCGGCGGCGAAGCTCGGCCAGTATTTCGAGATGGCCAGCGTCGCGCCGGCGGAAGAGAAATGGCCGTAGTCGAAATAGAGGAACTGCTTGCTGGCGGCATCCGCGTAGGAACAGCCAGTGGCGTCGCACAGATAGGCGAGCGGATCGATGAAGGTCGCGCCCTTGGCGTAGGGCTGTACCTCCTTGTTGATGTCGGGATCCATGGCCATCGGCCAGGATGTGCTCACGGCGCCCTCGTGTTTTGCAAAGAAGGCGATCTTCTGGACATCGGCGATGAACTCCGGAGACTGGCCGATGACATAGACCTTGACACCCATGTCGCGCAGTCGGTCGATCGTCGTCTGCAGCCCGTCGAAGCCCCTGGCCTGGTAGTCGGTCCATCGGCCGCTCAGGATCACCGCCTGGATGTTGGCCTCGCGGATGATCGACAGCGCCCGTTCGTTGAAGCGGGTGCAGGCCGGCCGGGCGTAGGAAAAATAGGTCAGGTTGGGCGGGCAGCCGGCATAGGTATATTGGATGACGTTGGCCTGGATTTTATCGGCGTTGGCCTCCAGGCCCGACACATAGTGGGCGGCGAAGGAATCGCCCCACAGCAGCACATTGGTGGCAAAGCCGTGCGTGCGCGTGCAGGCGGCGAGATTCCAGTTCTCGATCCGGTTCCCGCCCTCGTTGAAGCAGACACCGTTGCGCCAGTCGCCCACCACGATCCTTTGTGTCGAAAAATCGGGAAACCGCTGTGGAAACCCATTGCCGAGCATGCCGGCCAGGCCGCCGATGCACAGCAGCGCGATCGCCGTCGCCGAAAAGGCGAAGATCGGCAGCGGTGCGGTGAAGGCCCGCTTCTGCCGGAAAGGCTGTTCGACATATTTCCACGAAAAGGTCGCCAGGGCGAAGCTGGCCACCGTCATCGCGACGATCGTCGGCACGGAGATGGCTTTAAGGGAGAGGTAGTGGACGAAGGAATTGATCGGCCAGTGAACGAGGTAGAGCGAATAGGAGATGAGGCCGACCCAGACCATCGGAGCGAATTGGAGCACGCGCGTGGCGACCGGCACCGGCCGGTCCGCGTGATTTTGGCCCGCGTAGATGAGCAGCGCCGTTCCGATGCAGGGAAACAGGGCATTGTAGCCGGGAAACGGGTCGCTCTCCGAAATCGTCAGGAAGCCGAAGGCGAGCAGGGCAAAGCCTGCCAGGCCGATCAGTTCCGTCGCCGGCCGGCTGGCAAGCGCCGGCGGCTTTTTCAGCATCAGCATGGCGCCCAGCGCCAGTTCCCAGATGCGTGTCGGCAGGAGTAGAAGCCGGCGGTCGGCGCCAGCGTGGTCGCCGTCACCGCCAGCGCAAAACTGCCGATGGCGATCGGCAGGAGTATCGTCAGCCAGCGCTTCGAGGCATAGCGGTAGATCAGGTACACGAGGATCGGCGCGAAGATGTAATACTGCTCCTCGACCGACAGCGACCATGTGTGCAGCAGCGGCCGCAGCTCGGCGTCGATCGAAAAATAGTTCGTCGTCTTCCAGAAATAGATGTTCGACCAGAAGGTCGAGGCAGCGATCACGCTGAGGCTGTATTCGTGCAGGTCCGACGGCAGCAGGATGAACCAGGCCGCAATGCTTGAAAGCAGGATGACGAAGCTCAGAGCCGGCAAGATCCGCCTTGCACGGCGCCAGTAGAAGCGTCCGATCGAGAACTGGCCGCGATCGAGATCGTCGAGCAGGCTGCCGCTGATCAGATAGCCCGATATGACGAAAAAGATGTCGACGCCGGTGAAGCCACCGGGAATGGCGGACACGCCGAAATGGAAGAGCACGACGGGCAGCACCGCGACGGCCCGCAGGCCATCGATGTCACGCCTGTAGTTCATTCGGCCGGTCCCAACGCCGTGACCCGCGACGGTCGCTCGGCGGGACCTGACAGGCTCGTCATGCGGTGATCCCGCGTCGTGCGAAAAATCATGGCTTGTAGGCCTCACGGAATGTGCCCTGCAGCATAGTTTTGCTGCACCGCAACATGCATGTCAAGGCGAATGCCAGGCCCGTGAGCGCCGGTGGTGCCGGTTTGCGAAGGGAGGCGATAAATCAGGCGCCGGGAGGCAGGTAGATTACGGCATGGTCGTCGGAATAGGCTCGCTTCCAGCCCAACTCCGCGAAGAAGGGGATGCGTGTGTCGTCGGCGGCAAGCAGCGCCCAGCTAATGGCGTATTTCTTCAACTGCGCCTCCAGCAGCGGTTTCCCGTCGCTTTGCCCCGTCGCGTCATCCGCTTTCATGAACCCGCCCAGGAACAACTGGTCGGTCCTGCCATCGATATAGGTCTTGATGCCGTGGAAAATCAGCGTGCCGCCGAAATTGTAGGAATTCAGCACGTTGCCGGCGAGGTTGTGATCCCTGGCGAATGCAAGCGCACCGCTGGCTGATGTCTTCGGACTTGGCTCGACCTGGTAGGCACTGCCGGCGATCGCGGCCACACCGAGCACCAGGACAATGACCGCGGCGCAAAGCGCGTGGAACCGCCTGGCAAAGAACATTTCCAAGCTGTCTCGCTTTTCCGCCAGCCAGGTCGTGGCCGAGAGCGGCGGATATTGCCGTGCGATTTCGACCGCCATCACCAGGGGTATCAACAGAAAGGGCAAATACATAAATCGCAGATGGGTGAGATAGACATGCAAGGTGAAGGCGATGAACAGCGCCTTGGCCCAGTCGATTCGTATCCGCGACACCAGCAGTGCGAAAAGCGCCGCCAGCATTGCGATTTCCTGGGAAGATTGCTCGCTCGCGTTGAAAGGGCGCCATTCCTGGATCAGGGATACCGCCTCATTGCCGCTGGCGACGGTGAATGTGGCCAGGATTGCTTTCACGCCGTAAGGATGGATGAGGCTGGCCACCAGGCAAAGCAGGCCGAACGCGACCCATCTTGCCAGGAGCGCGGGCTTCGACAGGCCGATGCGTGCCAGAAGGTTCAGGCCGGCAAAGCCGGCGATCACGAAGCTCAGCGTGAAGGTCGCGTGCAGGTTCGCCCACAAGACGACCAGCGCAAGCAGCCACCAGGGCGGCGCCTGCTCCTCGGCCGAAGCGCGAAACAGCACCGCGGTCCAGGCGACGATGATGGGCAAGGTGAAGACATGTGGACGCGCGGTATAGATCGGGGCGATCAGAAAGGCGGCGGCGAAGGCCAGCGCCACCGCCAGTGTCGGCTTGAGCCGCGCGGTGAGGAACCATGTCATCATCAGGACCATCAGCCCGATCGTGGCGATGATCAGCGTGACGACGCCATTCCAGCCGGCAGCGCGATAGGCTAGTCCGAGAAGGACCTGGCCCAGCCATTCCTTGGCGATCCAGGGCTGGCCGGCGAAAGTATAGGAATAGGGGTCGACGGTCGGAAATGTCCGGTTCGCCAGGAAGTCCAGCCCCACCTTCACCTGCCACCAGCTGTCGGGGTCCTGTAGGGTCGCGCCGGCAAAGGGGACGAGTGCCATAGCCGTGAAACAGGCTGCGAGGAGGCAGAACATCAGCCTGATCCGTTCCCCCTGCACCGCCTCCGGCTGAGCGTTCGTCATATTGCGTTGCCCCTGACTGTTTGCGCCGGCGTTTGGTTCAAGACACCGGCCCGGACGGCGACCGCCCCGGCCGCTCCGTCATTGGAATTTTGCGGCCGGCATTGTCGTGATCGCCATGGTCCACGAACACGAAGTGCGCCGAGCCGAGGTAGAAGACAATCGAGTAGACGCAGATCCCCGCAAGGTGAACCAGAGGGCTCTCGATCAAGCCGGCCGAACGGGCCGCGATCACGATTGCCAGGTTGAGGCCGTAGGCGATCAGGAAGACGCTTCCATAGCGCAGTGCCGTTCCGCGCCGCGAGCCATCCCTCCCGCCGAAGGTCCAGTTGCGGTTGAGAAAGAAGCCCACGACCAGACCCGCCGCATAGCCGGTCGCATTGGCAAGGATGTCGCCAAGCCCAAGAGCAAGCCCGGCCAGGATAACCGTATATCCCAGCGCCGTGTTCAACAGGCCGACCGCACCGAAACGAAGCAGCCTCGAACAGTCAAACGGCAGGCTTGACCACATGCGCAAAATATTGGGCTCCGACGGGTATCTTGGTGAGAAACCGTTCCAGCGGCCTCAGCCTCGCAAGCAGTCTGGGGAAGAAAATCCGGTAGACGATCCGCGTGTGGGAAAGACCCGCCGCGGCCAATCGCCCGCGCATCTCGCGCGAGGTGATCAGCACCGCATTCTCGTCGAAGGCGCAATTTCTGACCGCGTGGGTGGTCAGAGGATTCCACGGATTGTGCTCGAAGAGAAAAAAGCTGCCCCCATCGGCCATCACCCTGCCGATCTCGGCGAGCAGCCCGACCTGGAGGGTTTCGGGAATGTGGTGGAAGACGCAGGCCGCGAATGCCAGATCGAAGCTGCCGTCAGCGAACGGAATCGTCCTGCCATCGAAATGCGCGAAGACGCCCTGGCCGGGAAAACGCTTGCGGGCGATGTCGAGCGATTCCCGCGAAGGATCGAGCAAGACGATCTCGCTGTCGGGAAACGCGCGGCGCATATGGCCGAGCGAATTGCCGACCCCGGCGCCGAAGTCGAGTATGCGCCGGGGCGTCACACCGGCTTGCGCCAGCGTCGCCGCGACATCGTCGATCTTGTATTTCGCGAAGAATTCCGGCGTCTCGCCGCTCAGTCTTATGCTCGCGGCATGCTGTTCCTGGTATTCTCGCGCGAACTGGTCGAACTCGGCTTCAAGCACGGGCGGCCCTCTTTGCCATCTCCTGGAGGCGGTGGACAGGCAAATCCTGGTCTTCGGTCGCCGCCTGGCTTCGTGAAACGATCTCGTTGACGAAGTAAAGCGGCCGCCGCTTCGTCTCCATGTACATGCGGCCGAGATACTCGCCGAAGATGCCGAGCACCAGAAGCTGGACGCTGCCCAGGATGAGGATGATCGCGGCAAGGCTCGTCCAGCCGGGCATCACGTTGCCCATGGACCATTCGAACAGCGCATAACCCAGCACCACCAGGCCGAGCAGGCCGAACATCATTCCCAGCAACGAGGCAAACCGCAGCGGCACGATCGAAAAGCTGGTCATCGCGTCGACCGCCAGAAGAACCATCTTCTTCAGCGGGTAGTGGGTGGCTCCGGCATAGCGCCGGTGCCGTTCATAGGGGAAGGCCACCTGCCTCAGCCCGATCCAGCTCACCATGCCGCGAATGAACCTGTAGCGTTCGGGCATCGTGTTCAGGTGGTCCAGAGCACGGCGGCTCATCAGCCGGAAATCTCCGGTGTTTGGCGCGATCTCGACATCGACCATCCGGCCGAGCAAACGGTAGAACATCGAGGCGGAGGCCAGCTTGAACCAGCTTTCGCCGTCCCGTTTCACCCTTTGGCCGTAAACGACGTCGAAGCCTTCATCCATCTTCGCCAGCATCGCGCCGAGCAGTTCAGGCGGATCCTGGAGATCGGCATCGAGAATGAGGATGCGCTGACCGCGGCAGAACTCCAGTCCCGCGCTCAAGGCGATCTGGTGGCCGTAGTTGCGGGCAAGGTCGATGGCGACCACATGGTCGTCCTTTTCGGCCAGCTCGAAAATGGCCTCGCGGGTGCCGTCGGTCGCTCCGTCGATGACGAGCACGACCTCGTAGGAGAGGCTTTGCTCGAGACATGCGGCGCTGACGCGTCGATGAAGCTCCGCCACGCCGTCGCGCTCATTGTAGCAAGGCACGACGACCGACAACATGGGTGCGCGGTGCGCGCCGATTTTTTCCGTTCCCACCAAAGCCTGGCTCCCGCTTTGGAGATGGCAATAGCGGCAATTGGTTAGAAAACAGATAAGCCAGGGATCGGCGCGGCGGTTGCCGGCCCTGCCGCGATGCTTTTGGTGCCGTCAATGGCCCGAGTCACAAACAAACCGGCAGTTCCATGCGGATGCGGGCGCCGCGCCATGAGCCGGCCAGGATCCGGATCGTTCCCTGGTGCAACAGGGCGATCTGCCGGGCAAGATTAAGCCCCAGCCCCGCCCCACGCGACTGCGGCCTGAGGCGATAAAAGGGTTCGAAGACATTCTCCTGCTCTTCCACGGGAATGCCCGGGCCTTCGTCGCGCACTTCGATGCCACCGGCCTTGTCGATCGCGATCGTGATCGTGCCGACGCCGCCGCCATGCTCAATCGCGTTGCGCACGAGGTTGGCGAGCGCCCGCTCGATCTGCGGCACGTTGACTTCGACGCGTGTCTTGTCAGGCGAGGGCTCGAAGGCAAGGTCGTAGCCGGCCTCGACGGCGAGCGGCGCGAAGTCGGCCGCCACCCGGCTGACGAGACCCTCGAGATCGACGATCTCGCGCTGGTCCGATGGCCGGTCGAGCAATTGATGGTCCAGCAATTGCTGTGCAAGATGCGACAGGCGCTCGATATCATGCAGCAGCCGCGCGCTCTGCGGCTCCTGCCGCAGCAATTCGGCGCGCGTGCGCAGGATGGCGATCGGCGTGCGCAATTCGTGCGCGGCATCGGTGAGGAAACGGTTGTGCCGGTCATAGCCCTGCGCCAGGCGGGCCAAGGCTTCGTTGAAGGCATGCACCAGCGGCGCGATCTCCTGCGGCACATGCTTGACGGGCAACTGCATCGCGCGGGTACCGATATCGATGCGGGCAGCCTGGCGGACGGTTTCGACAAGGCCGGCAAAGGAACGGCGCACCACGGCCGGCGTCGTCACCAGCGTGGTGGCGCCCATGACCAGGACGATGGGCAACAGCAGTATGGCGATGACGAGCGCCAGCGCCGGCAGCGCGCGCTCCCAGTTCCTGCTGCCATCCGGATACCGGGCGACCTCGACCGTGGCCGAAATGTTGATCTCGAGCCCGTCGGTCTCCTGACGCGAGGACTGCGTCGCGGCGATGATCCGGACCGCCCCGGCCCTGGTCGAAGCGTTTTCGATATAGGCTTCCGGGCGCATATCCTCATCGGAGAATCCGATCGTGGCGTGGTCTGCTTCACCGAGCAGCCCACCGAAATCCTTGGTGTAGACAGCTGGTATCGTGCCGGAACGGACGCTCTGCCCGCGATCGTCGCGAACGATGTACCAGACATTCGGGAAGCCCCGGCGAAACGCCGCGAGTTCTTCCGTTTCACGCACGATCAAGCTGCCGCCCTTATCGCGGTCGACGGCATCCTTGACGGCCGCGACGGCAGCCTCATTGTCGATAAGCAGCCTCGGATTGGCAATCCAAAGGGCCGCCGCGCAAAGCACGATGAAGAAGAGCAGCGTTGCTGCCTGCAGCAGGATCAGCCGGCGGACCAGGATCCATTGCAGCGATCGCGTGCGGATCTTCTTCACGAGACTGCCCGCAGGAGATAGCCAAGGTTGCGGATCGCCCGTATCTCGATGCCGGCCGCGACATCATCGAGTTTGCGGCGCAGCCGCGAGACATGTGCGTCGAGCGCATTTGAGCCGATCTCGTCGTCCAGGGCGTAGACGGCCTCCTCCAGAGCGCCGCGCATGATGGTCCGGCCCGGCCGGCGGATAAGGGTTTCAAGCACCAGCCTCTCACGTCGCGGCAAATCAAGGGCCTGATCCTCGACCAGCGCCTCGCGATGGCGGAAATCATAGGTGAGGCGGCCGACCATCGTCTGGTTGGCGCGCGGAGTGAACGAGCGGCGATGGAGCGCATGCAGCCGCGCGACGAGTTCCACCGTAGCGAAAGGCTTGACCATGTAATCGTCGGCGCCGGCATCGAGCCCGGCGACCCGGTCATCCAACCCGCTCATCGCCGTCAGCGCGATGACAGGCACATCCAGGTGCAATGCGCGCAGGCGCGGGATCAGGCTGAGACCGTCCCCATCCGGCAGCCGGCGGTCCAGCACCACGGCGTCGTGATGGCCCAGGCGAGCGACCGCCTCCGCGTCGGTCAAGGTCGCGGCATGGTCGACGATGATATCCAGACGTTCCAGGGCGGCCTTCAACACGGAGGCCATTTCCGGTTCGTCCTCGACCAGCAGGACGCGCATTGGCGTTCTCCTTCACCCGTAGCCGCGGGATTTGCCGCCGCCGCGGCGGTTCATTCGCATTCCAGCTTTGGCCGGCGGAAATTGGTGATGAACCAGCGGCCGCCGGAAGCGCGGGCGTAAAATGTGTAGAAGCATTCCTGACGCTCGATATAGCCGGGCGTCTCGGTCTCTTCATAGACGGTTCCGTGTTTTGTGTGGCGAACCTCGCCGCTCGATGTCCCGGCAACCGTTGACGTCGAGACCTGGCGCCATTGATAGGCACGCTCCCCCTGGCCGAGATCGACGACCGCCGTTGGTGGACCGTAGTCCAGGACGACCGATTCGACCGGCTGTCCGACATAGTTCTTCATGATGTCGGAGGCGCAGCCCGCCAGGGCGAACGCGGTCGCGATGAATACTATCTTGGACGTCAGTCGGCCGGCGCGATGCGTGGACATTGCTGATTCCATGGTGAAAACGCCGGACCTAGATTGCGAAGATTACATCGACATTGCGACAAGCATGGAATGTTCGCGGCCTCGAAGGGAGATCGGTGTCCAGGAACCAAGACCGAGAAGATCGCGCAATGCCGTTGCTGGCATCGCGCGATCGAATCCGCCATTTGCCACTGCTAGAACCGGTAGTTGATGCCGGCTTTCAACTCATGGCTGCCGATTGTCTCCCTGGATCTGCCAAGGGTCGATGTCGTTTCCACGCCGGGGGTGCGGACATAGTCGTACTCGACCTTGGCCGAGAGGCCGCCGGCGAAGCCCTGCTCGATGCCGGCGCCGACAAGGTAACCGACCTTCCAGCCGTCGCTGCTTATCACGCCGTCGCCCTTGTCGAACCTGGTCATGGCCACGCCGCCGGTCCCAAACAGCAGGGTCTGGTCGAAACTGACGCCGGCCTTCGCCTTGGCCGCGCCACGCCATTTTTCCTTGATCTTGCCGCCCCGGACATCGTGCTCGGCGCCGCCCAGATAGGAACCTTCGATCTCGGCGCCGAGAACCGCCGGACCCACCTGCTTGACATAGCCGGCCTGGACGCCGCCGCTGAGGCCGTTTCGGCCCGCGAACGGGTTCGGCATTCCCGTGAACGCCGTCCCGCCATGGACGCCGACATAGGCGCCACTCCATTGGAAGGCCGGGGGATCGTTGTAGGTGGGCGACAGGTCGGCGGCCATCGCCGGTCCGAGGAGACAGACGGCAAGGACACTCGCCGTCAGGACGATCTTTGCTCGAGAGGACACTGCATTACTCCAACACAAACGCGCATCCGGCACCGATGCGCTGGTTAACTGCCGAGGAGCCGGACCGTTGGGGCGGTCGGCTCCGATTGGTGTCTTTCAGGGATGGTTGCGCGGCTTTGGGGACCGGCTTTCACCGGCTGTGGTAGGGGCAGAGCGCCGCGCGGTCCGTCACCTGAAAGACGCCTGACATCTCGCAAGTGAAAATTGCACGCACATTGCGCAGAACTGGAAAATGGCGATTTTGTGCTTTATTTTCAATAAATTAAAATGAATTTGTTTACCCGTTTTTAAGAATTGCGAAGGGCTTGAAGCCGCTCGGCCAGTTGCTCGAACGATAGAGGGCCCCCTCTGGGCCGCGGCTTGTCGGTTCCAGCCATGCGCCGCGCCGGCTTGATGGATGGCCGCCAAGCACGTATCTCTGGGCCGTGCCCACGAGTCCGGGCATCTCAATCGGGAGACGACCTTGTCCGCACTGACGCGCTTTCTCGGCGACTCGCCGCTCAGGGTTGTCCTGAAGCTGCTGGTGATATCCTTTCTCGTCGGCCTGGTCATGAATGCCTTCGGCTGGTCGCCGATGGACGTGTTCTACGGCATCCAGAAGTTCTTCATGGACCTCTGGAATCTCGGCTTCCACGCCATCGACCGCTTCCTCGGCTATATCCTGCTCGGCGCGGCGATCGTCGTGCCGGCCTTCATCCTGCTCAGGGTCGCCAACTACCGGAAATGACCTTCAGGCGTAGCCCGAGGCGACCTCGAACAGGATGGCGTGGCGCGCCGCAAGCGCCGGCACATCGGTGGAATAGCCGCCGCCGATGACACCGCAGACGGGAACGCCGAGCGCCCGAAAATGGCCGATGACCATCTCGTCGCGGGCGCGAAGTCCATCGTTGGAAAGCGCCAGCCTGCCCAGCCGGTCCTCGGCATGGACGTCGACGCCGGCATTGTAGAAGACGATGTCCCAGGGCGTACGGGCGGAGAGTTCCGGCAGGATGGTATGGAGCCTTTCGACATAGGCGGCATCGCCGGTGCCGTCGGGCAGCGCCACGTCGAGGTCCGAGGCTATCTTGCGTACGGGGTAGTTGCGTTCGCCATGCATGGAAAAGGTGTACGCGCGGGGTTCATCTCGCAGAACGTCGGCCGTGCCGTCGCCCTGATGCACGTCGAGGTCGACGACCAGGATATTTTGTGCCGCGCCCTCTTCAAGCAGCACCAGCGCGGCGACGGCAACATCGTTGAAGGTGCAGAAGCCGGCGCCTTGCGCGCGCCGCGCATGATGGCTGCCGCCGGCGGTGTTGCAGGCGATGCCGTGGCGCAAGGCAAGCCGCGCCGCCGCCACCGTGCCGCCGGTGGCAAGCTGTGCGCGCAGCGAGACGCGCGGGCCGACCGGAAAGCCGATCTCACGCTCGATTTTTTCAGGCACGGCGCAGTTGATGACCTGGTCGACATAGTCCGCGGCGTGGGCAAGCCTCAACCAGGACGCCGGCGCGGGCCCGGCTGTGTTGAGCGTCTCGGGTCCGGTCAGGCCGCGGGCCCGCAAGGCCTCCATCAGCAACGGATATTTGCTCATCGGAAAGCGATGGTTGGTGGCGAAGCCGGCGTCGTAGTCGGGGTGGTGGACGATCTGCAGGGGCATGAACTGGTCGGACGGTTTCGCGCCAGAGCGGGATTTCGGTTGGCCGTCGCGTAACGGCGATTGCGCGGTGGCCGGAAAATGGGGCACATCGGTTCCCCGATCAAGTCGCAATCAGCAAGGCAGCAATCCTTTGGACCAGGGTGCCAGCCCAACCGACGCCAGGGCCTTTTCCGTCACCAACCGCTCGGTGCTTGCCATTGCCGTGCCGATGACGCTCGCCTATCTGACGACGCCGCTGCTCGGCCTGGTCGATACGGCGGTGGTCGGCCAGTTCGGGGATGCCGCCTTGCTCGGCGGCCTGGCGGCCGGCGCGCTGGCTTTCGACGTCGTCTTCACCACCTTCAATTTCCTGCGCTCGGGCACAACTGGCCTCGTCGCCCAGGCATTCGGACGCGGCGACGCCCTCGAGGAACAGGCGGTGTTCTGGCGCGCCGTGCTGATCGCGGTCGTTGCCGGCGTCGTGCTGGCAGCGCTTTCGCCGCTCATCGCCCTTGGCGGCCAGTGGTTCATGGACGCTGGACCACGCGTCAGCGACGCGATGGGCGTTTATGTCAGGATCAGGCTCCTCGCCGCCCCGTTCTCGCTGATCAACTACGCCATCCTCGGTTACGTGCTGGGGCGCGGCGAGGGCGGGCTCGGGCTTGTCCTGCAACTGGTGCTCAACGGCATCAACATCGCGCTCTGCTTCCTGCTCGGCCTTGAACTTGGCTGGGGCGTTTCCGGCGTCGCCTGGGCAACCGTCACCGGCGAATTCCTGGCCATGCTGCTTGGTCTGGCGATCGTGGTGCGCCGGTTCCGATCCAGCCCGCCCTTGCCCCGCCACCGCCTGCTCGACATGTCAGCCTTCCTGCGCATGCTGTCGCTCAACCGCGATATCATGATCCGTTCGTTCTCGCTGCTCGCCGCCTTCGCGCTGTTCACCCGCCAGGGGGCTGCGTTCGGCACGGTGACGCTTGCCGCCAATGCGGTGCTGATGAATTTCTTTCTCGTCGCCGGTTACTTCCTTGATGGTTTCGCCACCGCCGCCGAACAGCTGGCCGGCCGCGCCATCGGCGCGCGGGCGGCACAACCCTTCCGGCAAGCGGTCCGTCTGACCCTGTTCTGGGGCTTCGGCTTGGCCGCCGGCGCGACATTGGTGCTGTCGCTGGCGGGTGCCAACCTGGTCGCTGTCGTGACGACATCGCAGGAGGTCCGCGCCGTGGCCGATGTGTATCTGCCGTGGGCGGCTTTCACCGCGCTGAGCGGTGTGCTCGCTTTCCAGATGGACGGGGTTTTCATCGGCGCGACATGGTCACGCGACATGCGCAACATGATGCTCTTGTCATTCCTCGTCTTCGCCGCCGCGCTGATGACGCTGGCGCCCGCCTTCGGCAATCACGGCCTGTGGGCCGCGCTGCACGTTTTCCTGCTGGTGCGGGGATTGAGCCTGCTGACAATTCTGCGGCTGCGGATGCGGACCGCGTTCAGCTGAGCGGCTTCGACGCCCACTGGTCAAGATGGCTGTCGCGCAACTCGCGCATCGAGCTGAGTTTCTCCGTCTGAGCAAAGCGCGCCATCCCGGCCACGATCCGGCCCGGCAGCGCCGGTCCGGCATAGATCATGCCGGTGTAGAGCTGGACGAGATCGGCGCCAGCGCGGATCTTGTCAAGCGCCGTCTCCGACGAGTTGACGCCGCCGACACCGATGATGGCCATGTCGGGCCCGAGCAGCTTGCGCATCTTGGCAAGCACCATGGTCGAGCGCTCGAACAGCGGCTTTCCCGAGAGCCCCCCCGTCTCCCCCGCGGCGTCGCCGCGCAGCGCCGGCCGGGAAATCGTGGTGTTGGAAACGATGATGCCGTCGATCCGCTTTTCGGTGACCTCGGCGGCGATATCCTCCAGCTCGGCCTCGACCAGATCCGGCGCGATCTTGAGGAAGACCGGCGGCCGCGCGGACGCCGCGGCGCGTGCGGCCATGACGCGCGACAAAAGTTCGCCGAGCTGTTCGCGCGCCTGCATGGTGCGCAGGCCCGGCGTGTTGGGCGAGGAAATGTTGACGGTGAGATAGCTGGCGTGGGGCGCGAAGCGGGTGACGCCGCGCTCATAGTCGCCGATTCGATCGGTGCTGTCCTTGTTTGCGCCGATGTTGACGCCGACGATGCCGCCGCGCCCCTTGCGCGCGGCAAGGCGTTTTTCGGCCGCGGCGTGGCCTTCATTGTTGAAGCCCAGCCGGTTGATGACAGCTTCATCCGAGGTCAGCCGGAAGATGCGCGGCTTCGGGTTGCCGGATTGCGGCAATGGCGTGACGGTGCCGATCTCGGCGAAGCCGAAGCCCAGCCCAAGCAGCGCGTCGGGCACCTCGGCGTTCTTGTCGTAGCCGGCCGCCATGCCAAGCGGATTGGGGAAATCGAGACCGCAAAGGCTGATCTTCAGCCTTGTATCGCGTACCGTCCGCGCGCCGACCGGCAGGCCGCAGCGCAGTGCCGCGATCGACAGGCCATGCGCGGTTTCCGGATCGAAGGTGAACAGCAGCTTCTGGCCGATCCGGTCGAACACGCTCATTGCCCCTCCAGGGCGGGGAACTGGTGGGTGCCGTCAGCACCAAGCGGCAGCGGCTTGACCCATAGCACCGCTTTCAGGTCGAGCACGCCGTAGAGATGCGGAAACAGCGCACCGCCGCGCGAGACCTCATATTTCAGCGCTTCACCCAGGCTGGCGCCGTCGATGGCGACCAGCAGAAGGTCGGCCTGGCCGCGGAAATGCTTGGCCGCCGTTTCCCTGGCCTGCGCCGCCGTCGAGAAATGGATGAAGCCGTCGGCGATGTCGATCGGCGCCCCGGTGAAGCGGCCATTGGCTTCGGCCTCGCGCCAAGGCGCTTGCGGGGTTATCTTGTAGATAATCTGTGACATGGTTGCGCTATAGAGCAATTCCGGGAAAAGTGTGAGGCGGTTTTCCGTCCGGAATTGCGTCAGACGAGTCCGAACCAGTCGTGCGGGGAAGGCCAGGCCAAGGGTCTTCCCCATTTCCGGCGCAAACATGCGATATTTCAGGCTTTGGCCATGGAGGACGACATGCGTCTGCAGCACATCCTGATCCCCGCCGCGCTCGTTTCGCTGGTCGCGGCTTCAGCTTATTCGGAAGAAACCGACCGCTACCGGCTGGAAAAGTCGGCCACCGGCTATATCCGCATGGACACCCAGACCGGCGCGATGTCGATCTGCGAGGAGCGTTCGGGCCAGCTCGTCTGCAAGATGGCCGCCGACGAACGCGCCGCTTACCAGGATGAGGTCGATCGCTTGCAGAGCTCGATGAAGGCTATGGACGAGCGCGTCACCAAGCTGGAGAATTCGCTCTCCGCCCGCCTCGAATCGAAACTGCCGAGCGAAGAGGATTTCAACACGACGATGAGCTACATGGAGCGCTTCCTCAGGAGCTTCATGGGCATCGTCAAGGACATGGACAAGGACAGTGGCAACGGCGCCCAGCTCAACTCGCAGAAGACCTGAGCGCCATAGACGAGGGAAAACGCGGCGCGTTGGCTTTGCCGCTTGAAAACAGCGCGCCGCCCCTCATAATCGTCCGACTGATCCCGCAAAAAGCAGTAAATCGGGGATTCGGGGAGGGACATTTGCCGTCAGGCTATTCTTTCGTCATCGCCGACGATCATCCGCTGTTTCGCGGCGCCCTGCGCGAGGCGCTTGCCGGCATCGGCAACGTCACGGCTATCCACGAGGCCGGCGATTTCGAAAGCGCCAAGGCGCTGGTCGTGGCCAATGAAGACGTCGATCTGGTGCTGCTGGACCTGTCGATGCCCGGCGCCAGCGGCCTCTCCGGCCTGATCTCGCTGCGCGGCATCCATCCGGCGGTGCCGCTGGTCGTGGTGTCGGCGCATGACGATCCGGCGACCATCCGGCGCGCGCTCGATCTCGGCGCTTCCGGTTTCATCTCCAAGTCGGCCAGCATGGAGGAGATCCGCGGCGCGGTGCAGTCGGTGCTTGCCGGCGATATCGCGGCACCCGTCGGCGTCGATCTCGGCGTCGAACGCGATCCCGAAATATCGGACCTGATCAAACGGCTGCAGGCGCTGACGCCGCAGCAGACGCGCGTGCTCGGGATGCTGGCCGAGGGGCTGCTCAACAAGCAGATCGCCTATGAGCTTGGCGTCTCCGAGGCGACGATCAAGGCGCATGTCTCGGCCATCTTGCAGAAGCTCGGCGTCGACAGCCGCACCCAGGCGGTGATCCTCTTGTCCAAGATTGGCAGCGACCCGCTGCAGCCGGCGGGCTGACCGGATGTCCGGGACGACCCAATCTCCACGGAGCTGTCCAAATTCCCTGCTTCGGTTGCCCTTGGCTCTTGGCGGGCTATTCGGCGGCCGAAGCCAGCGGCCTGACCCTGGCCATCATCGAGCGCAGGGCGGCGGGTTTCAACGGCTTGTTGATCACCGGAATCTCGAGCCTGCCCGCCGCCGCCCGCACCTCGTTGGAGCGGTCGGCGGTGACCAGCACGGCCGGCAGGTCGTCCCCATGGGTCGCTCGCAGCCCGACAATGATATCGAGACCGGTTTCGCGGTCGAGATGGTAGTCGGCAAGCACGATGTCCGGACGCTCGATCGCGGCCCTGTCCAGATCCTGCGAGCCGGTGACCGTGGCGACATTGCAGCCCCAGCCTTCGAGCAGCAGCCGCATGCCTTCGAGGATACGGGTGTCGTTGTCGATGCACAGCACACGCAGTCCCGACAGCGAAGCCGCCGCGCGGGCCGGCGCCCTGGCCTCGACCTCGCGTAGCGGCTCCTGCGCGGCCGCTACCGGCAGGATGACAGAAAAGCGCGTGCCTTTGCCAGGATTGGAGAAGATGCGGATCTCGAGCCGCAACACCCTGGCGATGCGGTCGACGATGGAGAGGCCGAGACCAAGACCTTCGGCTTCGCGTGCACCTTCGTCCAGCCGGGTGAACTCGTGGAAGACGGTGTTCAGCTTGTCGCCGGCAATGCCGATGCCGGTATCGATGACCTGGATCTCCGCCAATTCGCCACGGCGCCGCACGCCGACCAGGATGCGGCCTTGGCGGGTATATTTGATGGCGTTGGAGACCAGGTTCTGGATCAGGCGGCGCAAAAGATTGCGGTCCGTCATCACCGTCAGTGAGGACGGAATAATGGTCAGTTCGAGCTTCTTTGCCGCGGCCATCGGCCGAAAATCATTGCCGATCTGGCTGAGCAGTCCGTCGAGGTTGAAGGCCGTGTCATCCGGTTTCATGGCGCCGGCATCGAGGCGCGAAATGTCGAGCACCGCGCCCAGGATGGTCTCGACCGATTCCAGCGAGGATTCGATGTTGACCGCCGCCTTGCCGGCCGGTCCCCGGCCGGCTTTCTCGATCAGCGAGGAGCAATAGAGCCGGGCGGCATTCAAGGGCTGCAGGATGTCGTGGCCGGCGGCGGCGAGGAAGCGTGTCTTGCCGAGATTGGCCTCCTCGGCCAGCATCTGCGCCTGTGCCAGTTCCTCGTTGACCCGGATCAATTCCTCGTTGACCCGGATCAATTCCTCGTTGACCCTCGTCAGCTCGATGGTGCGGGTCTTCACGCGCTGCTCCAGCGATTCATTGGCACTTTTCAGCGCCAGGTCCTGCTCGACGCGTCCCGATATGTCGGCATAAGTGGCGACGATGCCGCCGTCCGGCATCGGGTTGGAGCGAAGTTCCAGGATGCGGCCGCTGGTCTTCAGTTCCGTCTGCCACGGGCTGACGAAGCTGGTCAGCCGGTTGAGCATCGCCACGCGCTGGTCGGAGGGAATGTCGCCGCGCTCGGCCAGATGACGCAGGATACGGTCGAGCGAGACGCCGACCTGGCCCATCTCGTCTGGCAGGTCGAACAGCGCCCGGTATTGACGGTTCCAGCAGATCAGGCGGAAATCGCGGTCGAAGACGGTGATGCCCTGTTCCATCTGGTCGAGCGCGATCTGCAGCAGGTCGCGATTGTGCTGCAGCGCCTCCGTCGCGTCGTCGAGCAGGCGGAAGGCGTCCCTGGATTCGCGGTCGTGGCGGCGAAACAGCAGCGACAGGATCAGCCGCGCCGAGGACGAGCCGACGGCGCTGGCCAAAAGCTGTTCGGAAAAGCGGATGACGTCCATGCTGGCCTGCTCGTTGCCGTGCAGCGAGGTGCCGTTGCTTTTCTCGAAGGATTGGAAGGACCGCTCGGTGCGTTCGACGCCGAGATAGCGTGAGATCGTGTCCTTGAGGTCGTTGACGGTGATGGCGGTGCGGAAGCGGCGCAGGCTCGGCATCGGGCCGGCTTCGCGCGGCACGAAGATCGACGCCTGGATGCGCTCAAGCGGCACCGACGCCCGCGACAGCGAGCCGAAGACGAAGAACAGCGTGTTGATCGACAGGCTCCAGAGCACGCCGTGATTCAGCGGTTCGGCCACGGTGCCGAACAGTGCCTGCGGCCGCAATGCCTCGAAACCGAACAGTCCATGCACGATGATGCCGGTATCGGGGGGGACGAGCGACGGCACCAGCAGCGTGTAGCCCCAGACCAGGATGCCGGCGACCATGCCGAGTGCCGCGCCCCGGCCGTTGGCGCCGCGCCAGATCAATCCGCCGATCAGGGCCGGCGCGAATTGCGCGATCGCGGCGAAGGACATCAGGCCGATCGAGGATAGCCGGGCGCTGTTGGTGCTCTCGCGGTAGTAGAGAAAGGCGATGAAGAGCAGGATGAAGATCGCTCCGCGCCGCACATTGAGGATGAGCGTCGACCAGTCCTCGTTTTCGGAAGTGGTCGTGCGCAACAGCCGGCGCACAAACAACGGGATGATCAGGTCGTTGGAGATCATGATCGACAGCGCCACGCTCTCCACGATGACCATGGCGGTTGCCGCCGACAGGCCGCCGATGAAGGCGGCCATGGCCAGAAAATCATGGCCGCTGAACAGCGGCAGCGACAGCACGTAGAGGTCGCTGCTCGTCCTTGTGCCGACCAGCGTCAGGCCGGCAAAGGCGATCGGCAGCACGAACAGGTTGATCGCCACGAGGTAGAGCGGAAACACCCATGTCGCGGTGCGCAGCTCCGCCTCGCTGCGGTTCTCGACAATGGTGACGTAGAACTGCCGCGGCAGAAGGATTATGGCGAAGCCGCTCAGGCAGGTCAGCACCAGCCAGGTGGCAAGCGACGTCGAATAGCCCATTGCCTGCCGCACCTGGCCATTCTCGGCCAGCCGGTCGAACATGTCGCCGGGGCCGCCGAAGATCAGGAAGGTGACCATCAGGCCGATCGCCAGAAAGGCGGCAAGCTTGACCACCGTCTCGACCGCCACCGCCAGCACCAGCCCGTCCTGATGTTCGGTGGCGTCGGCATGACGGGTGCCGAACAGGACCGCGAACAGGGCCAGCAGCATGGCGACGACCAGCGAAATGTCGCTGACGAAGGGATCGAAAGAGGGTGGCGAGCCAGTATAATGCTCGACCATCAGGCTGACCGAGCCGGAGATCGCCTTCAATTGCAGGGCGATATAGGGCACGGCGCCGATGGTGGCGATCAGCGTGGCGATCGCGGCCACGGTAAAGCTCTTGCCGTAACGCGCGCCGAGGAAGTCGGCGACCGAAGTGATCTTCTCGGTCTTGGCCAGCCGCACGATACGGTTGAGCAGCGGAAAGCCGAACACGAACACCAGCACCGGGCCGGTATAGATGCCGAGGAATTCCAGGCCGCGTTCGGAGGAAAGGCCGACCGAGCCGAAGAAGGTCCAGGACGTGCAGTAAATGGCAAGGCTGAGCGCATAGATAAAGGGTCGCGCCCTGCTGGGGCCTGATAAGGCCGAGCGGCGGTCGCCCAGGCTGGCGATGGCGAACAGCAGCGTCACATAGGCGATCGCGATGAAGACGATGAACAAGCCCTGCACGCCGGCAAGATCCTCCCTGTGCCGATTTTCATCTAGCCGGGTTAGACGCAATCACAGCTTGGCACATGAGTCCATCACGGCTTTGGGCGCATGAAGCATCTGATTTCAAAGGGGTAACGCAAGGTAAGGCGAAGCCGGTTGTTTTCTCCTTTTTGCCCATGTTGCAACTTGAGGTTTTTGTTATGGTGTCCGCGGGCCGGTGCCGGAGAGGTGGGAAGCGGCAGCGCGGCCCGCCATGATAAGGAGGGTCGAAATGCTGAAAGAATTCCAGGAATTCATTTCCAAGGGCAATGTGATGGACTTGGCCGTCGGCGTCATCATCGGCGCTGCCTTCGGCAAGATCGTCACTTCTCTGGTCGACGACGTCATCATGCCCTTCATTGGTGCACTCGGAGGAGTCGACTTCAATAACTACTTCATTGGGCTGTCACACAATGTAACTGCCACCAATCTTGAAGATGCGCGCAAGCAAGGCGCTGTCTTTGCTTATGGCAGCTTTATCACCGTGGCGTTGAACTTCCTAATCATTGCCTTTGTCATCTTTCTGATGGTCAAGGCGGTGAATAATCTTCGCCGCCGACTTGAGCGCGAGAAGCCTGTTGCTCCCGCCGCGCCGCCCCCCGCTGACGTTGCGCTGCTCACCGAAATCCGCGATCTGCTGGCCAGGCGATAGGCGGATACGGTTCTTCTGGACCAAAACCCCGGTCGTTCACGGCCGGGGTTTTCTGTTTTCGTATCTGGTAAGCAGCGCTTGAGACCGCCCGAGACAACGGACCTTCCCAATGACCTTGATCCAGACCCTGCGCCCCGAGGCCCTGGCCGCGCCTGAAAGCGGTATCGTCGCCGTCGTCAACTATGGCCGACTGCGCGAGGGCCTGATCCCGCTCTGGGCCGGCGAGGGCGACCTGCCGACACCGTCCTTCATCACCGATGCCGCGTCGAAGGCGCTGGCCGGCGGCGAGACGTTCTACACCTGGCAGAGGGGCATTCCCGATCTCAGGCAGGCGCTGGCGCGCTACTACGCCAGGCATTTCGGCAAGACCTTCCCCGAGGAACAATTCATCGTCACCGGCTCCGGCATGCATGCCATCCAGCTAGCCCTCGACGCGCTTGCGGGCGCCGGCGACGAAGTGATCTACCTGTCGCCCGCCTGGCCGAATTTCGACGCCGCCGCCGCCATCGCGGGCGCCGTGCCGGTGCCGGTCACGCTCGACCATTCCGGAAATGGCTGGTCCTGCGACGTCGAGAAGATCGCCGCAGCGGTCACGCCGCGCACCAAGGCGCTGTTCATCAACACACCGTCCAATCCGACCGGCTGGACCGCCGACCATGAGACCTTGCGTGCGATCCTCGATCTCGCCCGGGCCAAGGGCCTGTGGATCATCGCCGACGAGATCTATTCGCTGTTTCACTACGGCCATGGCCGCGCGCCGTCCTTCCTCGATATTGCCGAGGCCGAAGACCGCATCCTGTTCGTCAACAGTTTCTCCAAGAACTGGGCGATGACCGGCTGGCGGGTCGGCTGGATCAAGACGCATCCGAGCCTGCAGCAGGTGTTCGAGAACTTGATCCAGTATTCCAACTCGGGCGTCGCCCAGTTCATGCAGCGCGGCGCGGTCGCGGCGCTCGACGAGGGCGATGCCTTCGTCGCCGAACAGGTGGAGCGGGCACGGAAAGCCCGCGACCTGGTCTGCCGCATTCTCGGCGAAACCGGCAAGGCGCGCTTCACCGTGCCACAAGGCGCCTTCTACCTGTTCTTCACGGTCGACGGCATCACCGATTCACGCAGCGCCGCCTTCGACATCGTCGACAAGGCCAATGTCGGCCTGGCACCCGGCACCGCCTTCGGCCCCGGCGGCGAAGCGTTCCTGCGCCTATGCTTCCACCGCCGCCTCGACCAGCTCGAGGAAGCGGCAAACCGGCTGGCGAAGTGGGTGAAGACTGTTTGAGGTCGGTTTGGGATTGATGGTCTCGCAAGACGATAGCGTGCGGCGGTAGCGGCCGACCGTCGCATTCTTCGGCTGATGTCGCGGCGGAGACCCTAGGATCCTGTGTGTTTTTGCCATGCTACAGTTGAGGTGGGCTGAAGAAACGGGCGGAAGGCGGCGCCCTAACCAGCCAGTCGCCTACGAACAGCGCCGTCAACCGCCCGACTTGGGCACCAGCAGCGGAATGATCCGGTCGCTTTTGGCCACCGAAGGCCGTCCCGCCGAACCGTAGGGGATGCCGAGTGCGTCCCAGGTCTCGACGAGCGCGTCCTGCAGTTCGGCGATCAGCGCATCGGAATGGAATGGCGTCGGCGTGATGCGCAGCCGCTCCGTGCCGCGCGGCACGGTCGGGTAGTTGATCGGCTGGATGTAGATGCCGTGCACGCCGAGCAGGCGGTCGCTGGCCATCTTGCAGAGTTCCGGATCGCCAACCAGCAGCGGTACGATATGGGTTGGCGACGCCATCACCGGCAGGCCGGCCGCCGACAGGATCTGCTTGGTTCGCGTTGCCTGCTGCTGCTGGGCGTCGCGCTCGGCCTGTGAGCGCTTCAGGTGACGGATCGAGGTGGTGGCCGCGGCGGCGATCGCCGGCGGCAGCGCGGTGGTGAAGATGAAGCCTGGCGCGTAGGAGCGAACCGCGTCGATGACGGCGCTCGTGCCGGTGATGTAGCCGCCCAGCGTGCCGAAGGCCTTGGCAAGCGTGCCTTCGATGATGTCGATGCGGTCGGCGAGGCCTTCGCGCTCGGTGATGCCACCGCCGCGCGGCCCGTACATGCCCACTGCATGGACCTCGTCGATATAGGTCAAGGCATTGTAGCGCTCGGCGAGCTCGACGATCTCCTTGATCGGCGCGATGTCGCCGTCCATCGAATAGACGCTTTCGAAGACGATCAGCTTGGCGCGTTCGCGGCCCGCCGCCTGCAGCAGGCTTTCCAGATGCGCGACATCGTTGTGGCGGAAGATCTTCTTCTCGGCGCCCGAGCGCCGCACGCCTTCGATCATCGAGGCATGGTTCAGCTCGTCCGAGATGATCAGGCAATTGGGCAAAAGCCGTGCGATGGTCGAGATCGAGGCCTCGTTGGAGACGAAGCCGGAGGTGAAGACCAAGGCGGCTTCCTTGCCGTGCAGGTCGGCCAGCTCATGCTCGAGTTCGACCAGCGGGTTGGACGTGCCGGAAATGTTGCGGGTGCCACCGGCGCCCGAACCCATCTTGCCGGCCGCGTTCTGGAACGCGGCGATGACGTCGGCGTGCTGGCCCATGCCGAGATAGTCGTTGGAGCACCAGACGGTGATTTCCTCGGCGCGGCCGTTGGAACGCCAGATAGCACGCGGGAACCTGCCCGCGATGCGCTCGAGGTCGGCGAAGACGCGGTAGCGACGCTCGGCATGGAGCTGATCGATCGCTTCCTCGAAAAACCGCTGATAGTTCATATCGACTTCCCAATTTTGCGCGGGATCATAATCATTGGCCTTTTGGTCGTCCACCGGGCCGATTTGGTCAAAATGCCACGCCCCGGACCTGTTCCTAACGACAGCGGATCGTGGCCTATTCCCAATTCATGGCACGGTCTTTGGTTCACTTTTGTTTCCGCACGATGCCACATCAAGTGAACGCTGGTTACCTCTCGTTTTAATGGGCAGACGGCAGACTTTCCAGTAAGGCGGTTGTTGAGACAGTTTCCGATAAATCTTGGGTAAGCGAGGACTTGGGATGACGGTTTTGGTAACAGGCGGCGCCGGCTATATCGGCAGCCATATGGTCTGGGAGTTGCTGGATGCGGGCGAGAACGTCGTCGTTCTCGACCGCCTTTCCACCGGCTTCGAATGGGCGGTGGCACCTGAGGCGAAGCTGGTCGTCGGCGATGTCGCCGACGGGGAATTGGTCGGCTCGATCATCCGGGAAAACAAGGTCGACGCCATCATCCATTTCGCCGGTTCCATCGTGGTGCCGGAATCGGTCGCCGACCCGCTCGCCTACTACGAGAACAACACCTCGAAGACCCGCACGCTGATTGAAACCGCGGTGCGCGAGGGCGTGCCGAATTTCATCTTTTCCTCGACAGCCGCCGTCTATGGCGGCGCCGGACTGGAGCCGGTGCGCGAGGATGCCCGCCTGGCGCCGGAATCGCCCTATGGGCTGTCCAAGCTGATGAGCGAGTGGATGCTGCGCGACGCAAGCCTTGCGCACGACATCCGCTACACGGCGCTGCGCTATTTCAACGTCGCCGGCGCCGATCCGAAGGGCCGCACCGGCCAGTCCACCCCGGGCGCCACCCATCTGATCAAGGTCGCCTGCGAAACCGCGCTCGGCAAGCGCCCGTTCATGCAGGTCTTCGGCACCGACTATCCAACGCCGGACGGCACCTGCATGCGCGACTACATCCATGTCAGCGATCTGGCCGCCGCGCATCGCCTGGCCCTGCAGCGGCTGCGCGATGGGGGACAGAGCCTCGTCGCCAATTGCGGCTACAGCCATGGTTATTCCGTGCTCGAGGTCATCGACAGCGTGCGCCGCGCCTTCGGCCATGATTTCGAGGTCAGGATGGGCGACCGGCGTGCCGGCGACGCCGCCGCCGTGGTGGCCAATTCGGATCTTGCCCGCTCTGAACTCGGCTGGACCCCGCAGCGCGACGATCTCGACCAGATCGTCAACGACGCGCTCGCCTGGGAACGTATCCTGACCAGCAAAAACTCCGCGCGGGGCTAAGCCCGCGCTTTCCCCAAGGGCTCGCAAGCCGCGCGGCGACGCGCTATGGAAGCATTCGCGATACGGTGCCGAGGCGCCGTGCCGCGAGGAGCTTTGGGGGATCGCATGAAGATAACGGTGCTTGGAGCCGGCGTCGTCGGCACGGCAGCCGCCTATTATCTGGCCGCGGACGGTCACGAGGTCACCGTGATCGAGCGCCATCCGGCGCCGGCGCGGGGCACCAGCCAGTCGAATGCCGGCCTGGTGTCTCCCGGGGATGCCACCGCCTGGGCCTCGCCCGCGGCACTTAAGACGTTCCTGCGCGGGCTCTACAATCATGATCTCGGCATCAAGGTCAGGCTGCGCTTCGATCCCTATTTCCTCGCCTGGAGCCTGCGCTTCCTGCGCCAGTGCACGGTGGCCCGCCTGCGCGCCAACAGCCAGGTCAAGCTGCGGCTGGCGCTCTATTCGCGCGACTGCATCAACGCCATCTCCGCCGAGACTGGCATCCATTACGACGAGCGCAAGAAGGGAATCCTGTATTTCTTCCGCTCGCAGCACAGCCTCGATACCGGCACCGACAATTATCGCTATCTGGCCGAGCATGGCCTGCCGATCGAGATCGTCGGCCGCGATCGGCTGGTCGAGCTTGAACCGGGTCTTGCCGGTGTCAAGGAAAAGATCGCCGGCGGCGTCTATTCGCCGATCGACCAGACCGGCGATTCCCGGCAGTTCGTGGAAAATCTGGCCGCCTATGCCGCCGAAAAGCTCGGCGTGAGGTTTCGCTACGGCACCACGGTCGAAGGCCTCGACATCGAAGGCGACCGGGTGCGTGCCGTGATGACCTCGGCCGGGCCGGTCACCGGCGATGCAGTGGTGATCTCGATGGGGCCGGAGAGCGGTCTGCTCGGCCGCCGCTATGGCATCGACCTGCCGGTCTATCCGGTGAAAGGTTACACGGCGACGATTCCGCTGGAGGACGAGAGCAAGGGCCCGACCATGGGCGGCGCCGACGAGGACCAGCTGATGGCCTATTCGCGCCTTGGCAATCGATTGCGGTTGGCTTCGACCGCCGAATTCACCGGCTTCGACCGCACCCACAAGCCCAGCGACTTCGCCACCATGTTCAGGACCGGCAAGGATCTGTTTCCTGGCGCTTTCGACGAGAAGAAAGCCGAGCTGTGGGCGGGTTTGCGGCCGATGATGCCGAACTCGGTGCCGGTCATCGGCCAGGCGAAATACCGCAACCTCTATCTCGACACCGGCCACGGCCATGTCGGCTGGACCATGGCCTGCGGCTCGGGCAAATTCCTCGCCGACCTAGTTGCCGGGCGCAAGCCGGAGATCGATCCCCAGGGACTGGTCTACGGGGGATAAAATGTCGGGACCGCAAGTCGCCATCGACCTTGGCCGCATCGAGCGCAACGCCCGCACCATCGTCGACCGCTGCGCGCTTTCTGGCATCAAGGTGTTCGGCGTTACCAAGGGCACATGCGGCATGCCGCAAGTGGCGCGCGCCATGCTGCGCGGTGGGGTGGCCGGCATTGCCGAATCCCGCTTCGAAAATATCCGCCGGCTGCGCGCCAGCGGCATATCGGCGCCGATCATGCTGTTGCGCAGTCCGCCGATGGCGCGCGTCGAGGAGGTGGTGCGCACCGTCGACGTCAGCCTGCAGTCGGAACTGACCATCATCCGCGAGATCTCGCGCATCGCCGAGCGCATGGGCCGTGTCCACGACATCATGCTGATGATCGATCTCGGCGATCTCAGAGAAGGCATCTGGCCGAACGACCTCATCCCCACGGTCGAGCAGATTCTGGACATGAAGGGCGTGCGCATCGCCGGCATCGGCACCAATCTCGGCTGCTTCGGCGCCATCATGCCGACCCAGGAAAATCTCGGCCAGCTCGTCGCCCATGCCTACAAGACCGAGCGTCTGTCAGGAAAAAGCCTGGACTTCATCTCCGGCGGCGCCTCGTCGTCGCTGCCGCTGTTGCTCGAAGGCAAATTGCCGGCCGGCATCAATAATCTCAGGGTCGGCGAGGCGATCCTGCAGGGCGGCGTCGAGACTTTTCGCGATGTGCCATGGGCCGAACTCGAACCCGATGCCTGTCGGCTGACCAGTGACGTCATCGAGGTCAAGCTAAAGCCGTCACGGCCGATCGGCATGTCGGGCTACGATGCGTTCGGCAACCAGCCGGTCTTTCCAGACGAAGGCGACAGGCTGCGCGCCATCGCCAATATCGGCCGCGAGGACGTGCTGGTCGAAGGGCTGACGCCGATCGCAAAGGGGATACGGGTGCTCGGCGCCTCCAGCGACCATCTGCTGCTCGATGTGCAGGACGCCGATCCGCCGCCGGCCGTCGGCGACCGCGTCGCCTTCCGCATGAGCTATGGCGCCATGCTGCTGGCGATGACCTCGGAATATGTCGAAAAGGCCCCGATGCACGATGTCGCCGACTTTTCCGGCCGCAAGATGGTGCAGATCACGGCCGAGCCTGGGGCCGCCGGCATCCTGGCCAGGGAAGGCACCGGTGCTCGGCTGGAAGCGATGAATTTCGATGTCGTCGAACTGGCCGATATCGACCGGCCGCCCTCGGGCCTGATCCGGCTGACCGCTGGCGCTGACCGGCGCATCGCTCACAAGGCGCTGACGACGACCGCGCGCGCGACACACTCCTTCGGCCTGATCTGGGTCGATTCCATCGCCGCCCTCATGCCGGAAGAAGAGGAAGGCATCGATCTGCCGGAGGCGTCCGTGCTGGCGCGTACGCTTGGGCTCGACCACAAGGCGGGCGCGCTGCAGCCGCGGCTGTCGCCGGAAAACGTCGTCATCGTCGGGCTGCGCCATGCCGATCCGGCGGAAGCGCGGGTGCTGAAGGATTCGCGCGTCTCGGCCTTCACCATGACCGATATCGACGCCATGGGCATGCGCGACCTGATGCACGAGGCGATCCGCATCGCCACCTCCGGCACACAAGGTTTTCATGTCAGCTATTCGCCCACGGCGACCGAATTCGCCGGCTGGGCGGCTGGTTCCGGCGGCCTCACCGTGCGCGAAACGCATCAGGCAATGGAGGCGATCGCGCTGTCCGGCGGGCTGCTGTCGATGGATGTCTCCGGCCTGGCCACCGATCTTGAACCCAGGATCGGCAGCGACACCATCAACTTCGTCATGTCGGCCTTCGGCAAGCGGATCCTCTGATTACCCAACTGCCTCGACCGCCGTCCGCCACGCGCGCGCATACTCCGCCCAGGCCGGATCGACCGGGGGCTCTTGTGTCTGGCCCTTGCCATGCGCGGCTCCCTGATCCGATGCCAGCAGAGCGGCCCCGATGCTGGTGCCGGTCGCGGCTTGCGATGCGATGACCGCACGGCCAGTGCTCGCGGCGAGCATCCGTGTGAACAATTGGTTGCGCGCAAAAGGTCCCTCGACGGTGGTCGGGCCATCGCCGCCGATGAGGTCGAGGCACGTCGCTGTCATCAGCGCCAGGTAGAAGGAGATGGCGGCAAAGCGCTGGCCGGGAGGGATGGCCTCGCCCTTGCGCCATGCGGCCGCATGATGCGGAAACGGCCCCGAGCCTTGCTGGGTCGAAGGCAAAAGCAAGGTCCTGCGCGCCAGCACGGCGACAACGTCGTTGTCGGTCCAGTCCTGCGCCGCGCCTTCGGTCAGCAGCGAGAATTCCCGGCCGCCCATGAAACGCGCCGAGGGCACGGGGTCGCCGAGCGCATTGACGTTGACCAGCGTATCCCTTGCAGGGTCGAGCGCCACCGTCCTGCCGCCGACCGCCATCGACACCACCCAGGTGCCGGTCGAGACGACCGAGAAAGGCGGTTTGTCGGCCAGGAGATGCGGCAGCAGGGAGGCGTTGGAATCGTGCAGGCCGCAAAAGACGGGCGTTAGAGGATCGAGCCCGGTGCGCTGCGCAAGCACGGGCAGGACCGAGCCAAGACGGTCCCTGGCAGGTCGCACGGGCGCCATCAGGCCGCGCCAGCCCAGCCGGTCGACCAGCGCCGAAAGATCTGCTGTCCAAGGGTTCCACAGATCGGTGTGGCAGCCGAGCGACGTCACCTCATTGGCGGCGACGCCGGTCAGGCGCAGCGCCCAGTATTGTGGGTACATCAGCATCGCGGCGACCTTCGCGAACTGCGTCGGGAAGCTTTGCTGCTGCCAGAAGAATTGCGCGCCGAGATTGAGGCCGAGCGGCAGGCGCGGGGTGCCGGTCTCGGCGAAAGGCGGGCGGATCGCGTCATAGTCCGCCGCGAGCCCGTCGGGTCCGTCGAATTCATAGTCGAGCACAGGCAGCACCAGCTCGCCCGTGGCGTCGACCAGCACGCCGGTCGCGCCATGGGTGGTAATGGAAATCGCGTCGATGCGCTGGTCGCGGTTGAGGTCGGCGAGACTGTCGAGGATGAACGCCCACAGCGCTTCGACATCGTGATGCGGGTAGGGCGCCTGCCGCACCGGCGCGTTCGGCATGCGGCGCAGCGCCACCTCGCTCAATGTGGCGAGATCGACCAGCGCCACCTTGGCGTTGGTCTTGCCGATATCGATAACGGCGATGTGGCGGAGCGTGCTCATTCCATATGGAACACGGTTTCCAACGGCACAGCCACTGGCTCGTTGTCCGCCTTCGTCTCCATGACATCGGCCATGTGGGCCCACCAGCGCTGCATCACCGGATGGCTGGGCAGATCGGCCATGCCGTGATCGTCGCGCCGCCACAGCACGCCGAACAGGATGTTGGTGTCTTCGTCGAGATGGATCGAATAGTCGGAAACGCCGGCCTGTTTCAGCAGCGCGACCAGCGACGGCCAGATTTCGTCATGACGCTTTTTGTACTCGGCCTTCATGTCGGGTTTGAGCGTCATCTTGAATGCGTATTTCTCGGACATCAGGCCAGGCGTCTCCCGCGCAGCCGCCGCCAGACGATCGGCAGGGCGATGACGATGATCAGGAGCAGGCCGATGAAGATCGACATGACGATGCCGGGCACGTTGAGCAGGCCCAGACCAAATGTCACCAGCCCCATGATCAGGGCGGCAAGCACCACGCCGACAATGCTGCCGGCGCCGCCAAGGATCGAGACGCCGCCAAGCACCACCATGGTGATCACCTCGAGCTCGTAGCCCTGCGCGATCGACGGCCGCGTCGAGCCGAGCCGCGAGGTGATCAGCACCGAGGCGATGCCCGACATCAGCCCGGTCAGGCAAAACAGGATGAATTTTGTGCGGCCGACGCGCACGCCGGAAAACTGCGCCGCGATCGGATTGTTGCCGATGGCGAAGACACGGCGGCCGAAACTCGTGCGGTGCAGCACAAACCAGTAGACGACGGCCGCGATGAGAAAGAGCACCAGTTCGAACGACACCACCCACCAGACATAACCCTGGCCGAAGAAGGCGAAGCTTTCTGGATAGCCCTTGTAGGCCTGATCGCCGAGGATGATGAAGGCGATGCCACGAAACAGGCTCATCGTGCCGATGGTGACGACGATGGACGGCAGGCCGAGGCGCGTCACGAGGAGCCCGTTGAAGGCGCCGCAGCCGAGGCCGACGCCGATGCCGATCAAGACAAGCACCGGCGTGCCAGCGCCGGCCTGCACCGCCATGCCCATCATGGTCGAGGCGAGTGCGATGATTGCGGCCACCGACAGGTCGATCTCGCCCGAAATGATCAGCAACGCCATGGCAAAGGCGATCAGGCCCTTCTCGGTGAAATTGAAGGTCAGGTCCGAAAGCGAATAAGGGTCGAGGAAATAGGGCGAGGCGAAACTGTTGATGGCGAAGATGGCGATGGCCACCACGACCAGCAGCGCTTCCCAGGAAAAGATCGCCGAGGAGAGCGGCTTGTCGAGCCGGTCGGGAATGTGGCGCGGGACGGGAACGTCGGTCATGCCGCCTCCACTTTCCTCAGGATGATGCGGCCCTGCTGGCGTTCGCCGCGCGCGTTGAGCACGACGGCCAGGATGATGGCGCTGCCCGAGATCGCCATCTGCCAGAAGGGCGAGATGTTGATGACAGGCAGCGCGTTGGAGATGATGCCGAGGAACAATGCGCCGAGCACCGCGCCGCCGACCGAACCGATGCCGCCGGCGATCGAGATGCCACCGATGACGCAGGCGGCGATGATGTTGAGCTCATAGCCGTTGGCGACCTCGACCGAGGCGATTACGTAGCGCGAGATCCAGAGATAGCCGGCGAGGCCGCCGATCATGCCGGAGATGCAGAAGACGATGAATTTCGTGCGGCCGACATCGATGCCGGTATAGACCGATGCCGTCGGATTGACGCCGATCGCATAGATCGAGCGGCCGAGCGCGGTACGCGTCATCAGGACGAAGAACAGCGCGATGACCAGCATGGCGATCCAGGACAGCACGGGAATGCCGAGCAAAGCGGCGCGCTGGAAGCCGATGAAGTCCGGGCTCATCTTGTCGGCATTGACCCAGGCGCCGCCCGAAATGACGAAAGTGGCGCCGCGATAGATGGTGAGCGTGCCCAGCGTCACCACGATCGATGGGATGTTGAGCCGCCACACCAGAAGACCGTTGATGGCGCCGAGCACCAGCCCTACGGCAAGTGCGATCACGATCAGCAGCGGGATCGGGATCGCCGGATGGGCGGCGTTCAGCATCGCCACCACCATGCCGGTGAAGCACAGGTTCGAGGCCATCGACAGGTCGATGGAGCGGGTCAGGATGACCACCATCTGGCCGAGCGCCAGGATCATCAGGATCGAGGTGTCGTTGAACACCTGCCGCAGATTGCCTGGGTCGGCGAAGGCCGGAAAGCGCGTCGAGATCAGCCCGATCAGCACGGCGATGGCGGCCAGCAGCCAGATTTCGCGGTATTTGAGCAAAGCCTTCATGCCGCGATCCCCGCTGCCGTCCGGACCAACGTCTCGGCGTCCAGTCCCTTATTGTCGTAGACCGCCGCGATCAGGCCTTCGCGCATGACGACGACGCGGTCGGACATGCCAAGAATTTCCGGCAGTTCGGATGACACCATGATCACCGACAGGCCCTGCGCCACCAGCTCGGCCATGAAGCCGTGCACGGCGGCCTTGGAGCCGATGTCGATGCCCTTGGTCGGCTCGTCCAGGATGATCACCTTGGGTGTCGTCGCCAGCCATTTGGCGATGACCACCTTCTGCTGGTTGCCGCCCGAAAGCGTACCGACATCCTGGCTGAGCGAAGAGGCGCGCAAATCCAACCGCTCGGTGTAGGAGCGGGCCAGCGAAAACTCCTCCGCCAGCCGCAGCATGCCCGACTTGGAGGTGCGGGCGAGCGATGGCAGCGAAACATTCTGGAAGATCGGCAGGCCGATCACCACGCCTTGCTTGCCGCGTTCCTCCGGCACGTAGACGATGCCGGCCTCGATCGAATCCGCCGCCGATTTCGGCGCGATCGCCTTGCCTTCCAGCGTGATCGTGCCGCCTGATATGCGGGTGATGCCTGAAATCGCCTGCATGACCTCGCTGCGCCCGGCGCCGACGAGGCCATAGAAGCCGAGGATTTCGCCCTTGTGCAGATCGAAGCCGATATCCCTGAACTCGGTCGGATGTGACAGGCCGGAAACGGAAAGCACCGGCGCGCCGATCTCGGCCTTGCGCTGCGGGAAGATATGGTCGACCGAACGGCCGACCATCATGCGCACGATCTGGCTCTGGCCGGCATCCCTGATCAGCCCTTCGCCGACCATCTCGCCGTCGCGAAACACGGTGTAGCGGTCGGCGATGCGGTAGATCTCGTCGAACTTGTGGCTGATGAACAGGATCGCCTTGCCCTGCTCCTTGAGGAAATCGATGAGCAGGAACAGCTCCTCGATCTCCTTCATCGAAAGGGCGGCCGTCGGCTCGTCCATGATGACGATCCGAGAGTCGATCGACATGGCGCGCGCGACGGCGACGAGATGCTTGTTGGCGATGCCGAGATCCCTGAGCCGTGCATCGGCGTCGATATGGCCGGCATGCATGGTGTCGAGAACTTCGCGCGCATTGTTGCGCATTGTGCGCCAGTCGATGGTGCCGAAGCGGCTGCGCGGCGCATGGCCGAGAAAAATGTTTTCGGCGACGCTGAGATCGTCGAACAGCACGGTCTCCTGATGGATGGCGGTGACGCCAATTCCGAAGGCGGCGTGCGCGCTTGGCAAGGTGACGGCCTGGCCGTCGATGCTGATCGTGCCTGCGTCGGGCTGGTAGATGCCGGTCATGATCTTGACCAGCGTCGATTTGCCGGCGCCGTTCTCGCCGATCAGCGCGGTCACCTGGCCCGGATAGAGCGACAGGCTGACATTGTGCAGGGCGCGGACACCGGGAAAGCTTTTCGAGATGCCGGACAGCGTCAGGCGTGGAGCCGAGGCCGGAGGCCGCTCCTGCGTCTCGCTGTGTCGGGCCGTCGTGTCCATATCCGTATCAAGCCCTGAAACTAGAGCAATTCCAGGAAAAGCGTGTAACGGTTTTCCGTCCGGAATTGCGTGAAAACAAAGAGTTAGAGCGGGTCGGCGATTCCATCAAACGCTGAACCGCTCTAGGTCCGTTTGAAGACGCGGCGGGACGTGAGTCCCGCCGCGTCAGCTTGAGAACTCGGAGATCAATAGATCTTGGAGAACTTTTCGATGTTGCTCTTGTCGAACTGGAAGGGCGGAGCCATCGCGGCCGAGTTGGTGTCGTCGAGCGTCACCTTGCCGACACGGCCGATCGACAGCGTCGCACCGGGCTTGGCTTCTTCCTTCTTCACCGCCAGGTCATGGGCGAGGTAGACGGCGGAATAGCCGAGGTCGATCGGGTTCCAGAGAGCCACGGCCTGCGAGGCGCCGTTGTCGATGAACTTCTTGAACTCGGACGGCAGCGCCAGGCCGGTGACGTTGACCTTGCCGATCAGGTTCTCGTCGGTGACGACCTGGGCGGCGGCGACGACGCCGACGGTGGTCGGCGCGATGATCGCCTTGAGGTTCGGATAGGACTTCAACAGGCCCTTGGCTTCGTCGGTGCTCTTGGCCGAATCGTCATCGCCATAGACGGTGGCGACGAGCTTGATCTTGGGGAACTTCTCCGGCAGCACTTTCTTGGCCGCTTCGATCCACGAATTCTGGTTGGTCGCGGTCGAGGAGGCCGACAGGATGGCGACGTCGCCGCCTTCCGGCAGATAGTCGGCGGCGAGCTTGATGATGGTCTCGCCGATCAGGCCGGTGTCGGACGGGTTGAGGTGAAGCTGGCGGCCTTCCTTGGCGACGCCCGAATCCCAGGAGATGACGGTGATGCCGCGCTCCATGGCCTTCTTCAGCACCGGCACCAGCGCGTCGGCGTCATTGGCGGAAATCGCGATGGCGTTGACCTTCTGCGCGATCAGCGAATTGACCACTTCGATCTGTGCCTCGGCGGTCGCCTTGGTCGGGCCGGTGTAGATGATATCGACGTCGCCGAGTTCCTTGGCGGCCTCTTCGGCGCCCTTGTTGGCGGCATCGAAGAAGCCGTTGCCGAGCGACTTCACCACCAGCGCGATCTTGACGTTTTCCGCGTAGGCGGCATTCACGAACATGGCGGCCGAGAAGGCCGCGGTCACCATCAATTTCTTCAAGAAGCTCATCTGATATCCTCCCTTGAGCGTTGCATTTCCATCGCCGCCGCGGACGTGAGTTGGTCTCAGGCCTGCAGTGAAGATTCTTCCTTTGTCGACTTGCGGGCGACGATCAGCGTCACCCCCGCGGTCTCCAGCATCTTGGCTTCGCGATCCTCGATGCCGTCATCGGTGATGACGGTGGCGATGCGCGAAAGACCACACAGGATCAGGCTGGAGCGTTTGCGGAATTTCGAGGAATCGACCAGCACCACCAGTTCGTCGGCCTGGTCGATCAGCTTCTGCTCCGCCTGGATCAGCAGCGGATCGCCTTCCATCAGGCCGAGCGGCCCCAGCCCTTGAGCACCCATGAACATGCGGCGTGCGTAGAAATTGCGCGTCACGTCATTGTCGAACGGCGACAGGATGATGTTCTGCTCGCGGTAGATCGTGCCGCCCGACAGCATCACCGTGTTCTTGGAGTGTTTGAGCAGGTGCTCGGCGATCGGGAACGAATTGGTGAAGATCGGCATGCGGCGCCCGGTCAGGAAATGCACCATCTGGAAGGTGGTGGTGCCGCCATTGATGATGATCGGCTCGCCGTCCGTGCACAGTTCGACCGCTTCTCGAGCGATGGCGCGCTTCTGCGAGGCATTGAGCGTTTCGTTGACGGAGAAGGGCCGACCGGCCAGCCCGATGAACTGCGGCGGCGAGATCGCCTCGGCGCCGCCGCGCACCCGGCGCAGGCGTTTCTGCACGTGGAGAGCCGCGATGTCGCGCCGGATCGTCGCCTCGGAGGACTCCGTCAGGTCGACCATCTCCTGCACCGTCACCACAGGTTTTTCCTGGACGGCGGACAGAATGATCCTGTGGCGCTCTTTTTCGTGCATGGTTCCTCCCTGCCTGGCCATCTAGGCACCCAAAACGAGCAGTGTCAATCATTTCCGATCATATAATTTCATTGTGCAGTGCAATATGATCGATGTTGATCGTTTGTGATTGACAAGCCGCCTGCTTGCGTAGACATTCCCGGCCAAATGGACCGCGCCTTTTCGCGTCCCCAGGGAGGATATCTATGCTCGACAAGCGCTCCGGCTCGCGCCTCGCCAATCTTTGGGATGATGCGAAAGTGCAGGGGATGAGTGGTCCCGAGCTGCTGGTCTATCGCTCGAACACGCTCGGTTCCGACAAGCGCGTCACCAATTATGGCGGCGGCAATACGTCATCGAAGATCCGGCAGAAGGATCCGCTCACCGGCCAGGACGTGGAAGTACTATGGGTGAAGGGCTCGGGGGGCGACAGCGCCTCGATCAAGCTTGACGGCTTCGCCACGCTCTACATGGACAAGCTGCAGGCGCTGAAGGGCCTCTATCGCGGCGTCGAGCACGAAGACGAGATGGTGGGGTATCTGCCCCACTGCACCTTCAACCTCAATCCACGCGCGGCCTCGATCGACACGCCGCTGCACGCTTACGTGCCGAAGCCTTTCGTCGACCACATGCATCCCGATGCCATCATCGCCATCGCCGCCGCGAAGGATTCCAGGGCGCTGACCAAGGAAATCTTCGGCGATGCCATCGGCTGGCTGCCGTGGAAACGGCCGGGCTTCGAACTTGGCCTGTGGCTGGAGAAATTCTGCGTCGAACACCCTGCCGCCAAAGGCGTCATCCTCGAAAGCCATGGCCTGTTCACCTGGGGCGATACCCCGAAGCAATGCTACGAAACGACAATCGCGGTGATCAACCGGGCGATCGAGTGGTTCGAGCGCCGCTCCGAAGGCGTGGCGATCTTCGGTGGCGAGGTGGTGAAGGCGCTCGACGCTACCGCGCGTCGCGCGATTGCCGCCAAGCTGATGCCGAAAATCCGCGGGCTGATCTCGGAAAAGAGCCACAAGCTCGGTCATTTCGACGATTCGGCCGCCGTGCTCGAATTCGTCAACTCAAGGAATTTGCGCCCGCTGGCGGCACTCGGCACTTCGTGCCCGGACCATTTCCTGCGCACCAAGATCCGGCCGCTGGTGATCGAGTTCGATCCGGCGAAGCCCGATGTCGACGCCGTCATCGCGCGCCTCGCCGACGACATTGCCGAATATCGCGTCGGCTACCAGGCCTATTACGATAGCTGCAAGCATCCGGATTCGCCCGCCATCCGCGATCCCAATGCCGTGGTCTACCTGATGCCCGGCGTCGGCATGTTCACCTTCGCCGGCGACAAGGCGACGGCGCGCATCTCGGGCGAATTCTACGTCAACGCCATCAACGTCATGCGCGGTGCCTCGACCGTGTCGTCCTATGTAGGCTTGCCCGCGCAGGAAGCGTTCGACATCGAATACTGGCTGCTCGAGGACCTGAAGCTGCAGCGCATGCCAAAGCCGAAGTCGCTCGCTGGCCAGATCGCGGTGGTCACCGGCGGCGCCGGCGGCATCGGTCGCGCCACGGCCAACCGGCTGTTGCGCGAAGGCGCCTGCGTCGTGCTGGCCGATATCGACGAGGCGGCGCTCGCCAGCGCCAATGAGGAACTGGCAAAGGCCTATGGCAAGGATTTCGTCCGGCCGGTTCTCATCAACGTCACCTCGGAGGATCAGGTCGTCGCCGGCTTCGCCGAGACCGCGGTCGAGTTCGGCGGCATCGACATCCTTGTCTCCAATGCGGGGCTCGCCTCCTCGGCGCCGATCGAGGAGACGACGCTGGCGCTGTGGAACAAGAACATGGACATCCTGTCGACCGGCTATTTCCTGGTCTCGCGCGAAGCGTTCCGGCTGTTCAGGGTACAGAAGATCGGCGGCAACATCGTCTTCGTCGCTTCCAAGAACGGCCTTGCCGCATCGCCCAACGCATCAGCCTATTGCACCGCCAAGGCCGCCGAGATCCACCTCGCGCGCTGTCTGGCGCTGGAAGGGGCGGAAGCCCAGATCAGGGTCAATGTCGTCAACCCGGACGCGGTGCTGCGCGGCTCGAAAATCTGGACCGGCGAGTGGAAGGAACAGCGCGCCGCCGCCTACAAGATGTCGACCGACGATCTGGAAGAACATTACCGCTCGCGTTCGATGCTGAAGCGCTCCGTCTTCCCGGAAGACATCGCCGAGGCGATCTATTTCCTCGCCTCCGACATGTCGGCCAAATCGACCGGCAACATCATCAACGTCGACGCCGGCAACGCGCAGAGCTTTACGCGCTAAGCTTTCCTTCTCCCCGTTCTACGGGGAGAAGGTGCCCGAAGGGCGGATGAGGGGCGGCGCCAGCCGTGCGAATACCGGGAGGAACAGCAGTGTCCGAATTGATCATCTCCGCCGACATCGTCGCCAGCAGTAACGCAGCGCGCGAGGCCGACCTCGAGCGTGACTATGCCTCGCTCGGCGAACGCCTCGACCGCCGAGGCATCGCCGTCGACGCCATCCGCGACAAGGTCGAGAAATTCGCGGTGGCGATCCCCTCCTGGGGTGTCGGCACCGGTGGAACGCGCTTTGCCCGCTTTCCCGGCGCCGGCGAGCCGCGCGATGTCTTCGACAAGATCGAGGATTGCGCCGTCATCAAGCAGTTGACGCAGGCGACCCCGACCGTCTCCCTGCACATCCCATGGGACAAGGCCGATCCGAACCGCCTGAAGCAGGCGGCCTCCCGCTTCGGCCTCGGTTTCGACGCCATGAACTCCAACACCTTTTCCGACGCGAAGGACCAGGAGCATTCCTACAAGTTCGGGTCGCTGTCGCATGCCGATGCCGGCGCTCGCCGGCAAGCGGTCGAGCACAATCTCGAATGCATCGAGATCGGCAAGACGATTGGCTCCAAGGCCCTGACGGTGTGGATCGGCGACGGTTCGAATTTCCCCGGCCAGGTCAATTTCGCCAAGGCGTTCGAGCGTTATCTCGACGCCATGCGGGAGGTCTATGCCGGCCTGCCGGCCGACTGGAAGCTGTTCACCGAACACAAGATGTACGAGCCGGCCTTCTATTCCACGGTGGTGCAGGACTGGGGCACCAACTACATCATATCGAAGGAATTGGGTGACAAGGCCTTCTGCCTGGTCGACCTCGGCCACCACGCACCCAACGTCAACATCGAGATGATCGTTTCGCGGCTGATCCAGTTCAAGAAACTCGGCGGCTTCCATTTCAACGATTCGAAATATGGCGACGACGATCTCGACGCCGGTTCGATCGATCCCTACCGGCTGTTCCTGGTCTTCAACGAACTGGTCGACGCCGAACTGTCCGGTGCCGAGGGGTTCGACCCCGCCCACATGCTCGACCAGAGCCACAACGTCACCGATCCGATCGAGAGCCTGATGCTGTCGGCGGTCGAGGTGCAGCGCGCCTATGCGCAGGCGCTGCTGGTCGATCGCAAGGCGCTCGAAGGGTTTCAGGAGGGCAATGACGCGCTGATGGCGACGCAGACGCTTAAAGTAGCCTACCGCACCGATGTCGAACCGATCCTGGCCATGGCGCGGCTAAAGACCGGCGGCGCCATCGATCCGGTCGCCGCCTACCGGGCGGCAGGCTACCGTGCCAAGGTCGCGGCCGAACGGCCTGCAGTCGCTGGCGGTGGCGGCGGAATCGTCTGAGGTCGAGCCACTCCCCCTCATCCGGCCGCTTCGCGGCCACCTTCTCCCCGAGGGAGAAGAGGTCAGCGCCGGCGCAAGCTCCTCTCCCCTTGGGGAGAGGTCGGATTGCCCGAATTGCTCTTGCAATTCGACTTGGCAATCCGGGTGAGGGGGTCTCTCACGCGCTTATTCAATTGTTATTGGACTAACGCCTTCCGAAGGTCTTTCCTAGGCCGTCCCCGCTTAGGAGTCCCGCCATGCACCTCACCCGCCGGACGCTCATTGCCGTCAGCCTTTCGATCACCTTTGCCTTCACACCATCCGCCGGCGTCTTCGCCGCCTCGCCGGCCCCGGCCAAGGGCGAGAACGGCATGGTTGTCACGGCCCAGCATCTGGCTTCGGAAGTCGGCGTCGAGGTGTTGAAGAAGGGCGGTAATGCCGTCGATGCGGCTGTCGCCGTCGGCTACGCCTTGGCCGTCGTCTATCCCAATGCCGGCAATATTGGCGGCGGCGGCTTCATGACCATCCGCTTCAAGGACGGCAAATCGACCTTCCTCGATTTCCGCGAACGGGCGCCGCTTGCGGCGACCAAGACCATGTATCTCGACAAGGGCGGCAACCCGGTGAAGGGTGCCAGCCTCGACGGCTATCTGGCGGTCGGCGTGCCGGGTTCGGTCGCCGGTTTCGAAATGGCGCGCGAGAAATACGGCACCTTGTCCAGGCAGGATTTGATGGCGCCGGCGATCGCCTATGCCAGGGATGGCTTCGTCCTCAACCAGGGCGATGCGGCGTCATTCGCCGGCGGCGCCGACAGGCTGGCGAAGGATCCGGCGGCGGCGGCCATCTTCCTCAAACCCGACGGCAAGCCATACGGCATTGGCGAGAAGCTGGTTCAGCCCGACCTTGCCGCCTCGCTGTCGGCCATTTCCGAGAGAGGGCCCGATGCCTTCTACAAGGGCGCTATCGCCGACGCCATCGTCAAGGCGAGCGGCGCCAAGGGCGGTATCCTGGCCAAGGGCGATTTCGAGCAATACGCGGTGCGCGAACTGAAGCCCGTCACCTGCTCCTATCGCGGCTACGAGATCATCTCATCGCCGCCGCCGAGCTCCGGCGGCGTCATCATCTGCGAAATCCTCAACGTGCTGGAAGGCTATCCGCTTTCCTATCTCGGCGCCGGATCGGCCGAGACCGTCCATGTCATGGTCGAGGCGATGCGCCACGCCTATGTCGACCGCAATTCGGCGCTCGGCGATCCCGATTTCGTCGACAATCCGGTCTCGAAACTGCTCGACAAGGGCTACGCCAAGGACATCCGCGACAAGATCGATCCATTCCGGGCCGGCGTGTCGCAGGACCTGATGCCGAAGGGATTTGGCGAGTCGAAGGAGACCACGCATTATTCGATCATCGACAAGGAGGGCAACGCGGTCGCGGTCACCTACACGCTGAACGGCTCGTTCGGCGCCGGCGTCGTTGCCGATGGCACCGGCATCCTGCTCAACAACGAAATGGACGATTTCACCCAGAAGCCCGGCGTGCCCAACCTCTATGGCCTCGTTCAGGGCGAAGCCAACGCCATCCAGCCGAAGAAGACGCCGCTGTCCTCGATGAGCCCGACCGTCGTGGCCAAGGACGGCAGGCCGTTCATGGTCATCGGCAGCCCGGGCGGCTCGCGCATCATCAACATCACGCTGGAAGCGATCGTCAACGTCATCGACCACGGCATGAACATCCAAGAGGCGATCGACGCGCCGCGCATTCATCACCAATGGCTGCCCGACACCGTCTATATCGAGCCGTTCGGCCTGTCGCCGGACACCGAAAGGCTGCTGGCCGGCATGGGCTACCACCTCGATCTGGCCGACCAGAGCTGGGGCCAGGCGGCGGGCATTCTCGTCGGCGGCAAGAGCCTGGCCGAAATCGAGAAGGGCGGCGGCGCGCGTTACAATGGTGCCATCGACAGCCGCGCGGCATCGGGCGAGGCGCTCGGATACTGACAGGCGGTAAGCCCGTTCCCTGAGCGGCGAAGCCGGACTCCGCCTTTCGGGACCGGCAAGTGCCGTCAGGTCACCAGTGTGATGGTCGATGCAATCAGCATCAAGGCGGCAATGCCGACGAACAGCGCGTAGATGCGCGGCCGGTCGAGCAGAAGCGCATTGCCGGAAATCCAGGCTGACGTGGCGCCGCCGAGGGCGAAGAGGAAGCCGTTGCGATGGCCGAACGTCATCGACGCGGCCATCAGCCCGCCGATGATCAGGGCGCCGAACACGATGATCACGGCGACCGCGTATTTCTCGAAGTCGTTGCCGCCGCCCATGGCTGGACCGATTGCGTTCAGATTCGGCAGGTCGTCCGGATCGAAGGGGTTCGCCGACCCGTATTCGTCTTGACCCATGGATTCTCGCATCACTTGATCTCCGCTGACCGGCAACAAACCATCAACGCCTGCCGAGTGCAACCCGATCGCGCTGTGGCGGATGCGCCCGGCACCGGCTTCGGCCCGTTTTTGGCGATGGTTTGCTGACGGATTTCCGGAGCTGTTGCCGGTTCGCGTCACCTGCGTCCCTCGCATTTGTCGCCTCCCATCTCGTCTTAAAACTTGACTGGAAATATCCTGTTTTATAGTCAACCGGGATCGGTCGCCGAAGACCAGGTCCCGGCAAACAGGCAAGACAAGTTGAACACAGACCATCGACCCCGGCCAGGAGAGGCAAATCGCCCGCACGGCCTGATCACACGCCGCCGCGCGCTCGCGCTGTTCACCTTGCCTTTGGCCGGCATGGTGACGCCGCCAGCCAAGGCGAAGCCGCTGCGCATCGTCTGCCTCGATGACGGGCTGGCGGAGACTTTGCTCATGCTCGGCGTCACGCCGATCGCCGTCGCCGACCGCGCGGTCTGGGAAAAGTGGGTCGTCGAGCCGTCGCTGCCGCCCGAGGTCGCCGATATCGGCACGATCCTGGAGCCCAATCTCGAATTCCTGCAGCAGCTTCGTCCCGACATCATCCTCTCCATCCCTTTTCTCGACGGCATCAGGCCGCTGCTTGAACGCGTCGCGCCTGTGACGACGATCGGCATCTATACGCCGGACGGTCAGCCCTATCAGCGCGCCGTCGAGGCGACCCGGCAACTGGCCAGGCTTGTCGGCAAGGAAAGTGAAGGCGAGGCGCTCATCGCGGCGACGGCGGCCCATTTCTCAACCATCAAGCAGCAGCTGGAACCGCTTTCGGCACGGCCGGTCTATGTCCTCAGCTTCCTCGATCCGCGCAATGTTCGCGTCTATGGCGAAAAAAGCCTGTTCCAGGCGGTGTTTGACCGCATCGGCATCCGCAATGCCTGGACCGGCGAGACCAATTACTGGGGATTTGCGACCGTCGGCATCGACGGCCTGGCGACGTCCTACGACGCACGCCTTGCCTATCTCGAACCCTTGCCTGAAGGGGCAACAGGTACACTGACCGAGAGCCCGGTCTGGAACGCCATGCCGTTCGTGCGCAACCGCTCGATCATGCGCCTGCCCGCGGTGCTGATGTTCGGCACGCTGCCCTCGGCGCGCCGCTTTGCCCGGCTGCTGGCCCGGGCGCTGATGGCGGAGACCGCCCGTGGCTGAGCAGCAAGCAATCTTGCCCGACGATGCCAGCCTCATGCGCGGCCAATCCTCGCCGTCCCGCATGCCAGACAAGTATCCTCTGGGCGCGATGCTGCTCTGCGTCGTACTTGTCTGCGCGGCCAGCGCCGCGACCCTCTCCAACATGAGCGTGCAATTGCCGGCGGCGCGTTGGCCGGATGCGCTCGCAAATCCCGATGTTGAAGATATCAGGCAGGTGCTCGTTCACTACGCCTTCCTGCCAAGGCTTGCCGTCAGCCTTCTCTGTGGCGCGGCGCTTGGTTTGGCCGGCGCGGTGCTGCAGCAGGTTCTGCGCAACCCGCTCGCCTCGCCGGAGACCGTCGGCGTTTCGGCCGGTGCCTATCTGGCGCTGGCGCTGGCGACGCTCCTGGCGCCCTCCCTGTTGGCCCACGGCCGCGAATGGGTGGCGCTTGCCGGCGCTTTCACGGCCCTTGCCGCGGTCCTGGCGCTCTCCTGGCACAAGGGCCTGTCGCCGCTTTCGGTCGTGCTCGCCGGGCTGGTCGTCAGCCTTTATGCCGGCGCCATCGGTGCCGCGCTGGTGGTGCTTCGGCATGAATGGCTGGCCAGCCTGTTCCTCTGGGGCGCTGGTTCGCTCGGCCAGCAGGACTGGTCGGCGACGCTGTGGCTTCTGCCGCGCCTTGGCGGTGCCGCGCTGGCGATCGGCCTGATGGTGCGCCCGCTGACCTTGCTTGGCCTCGACGACGAAGGCGCGCGCAGCCTCGGCGTTCCGCTCGGTGTCTATCGCTTCGCCGGCCTGGCGGCGGCGGTCGCCCTGATCGCCTTCGTCGTTGCCGCCGTCGGCGTCATCGGCTTCGTCGGTCTCGCAGCCGCCACGCTCGCGCGCATCGGCGGCGCCCGCCGGCTTGGCCAGCAACTGGTGATGGCGCCGCTGATCGGCGCGGCACTGCTGTGGGCCGCCGATCAGGGGGTGCAGGTGGCGACCGGGCCGCAGGGCGACCTGCTGCCGACCGGCGCGATGACCGCGCTTCTCGGCGCGCCGCTGCTGCTGTGGCTTCTGCCCCGACTCGCGCTTGGGACGGAAGCGCCGGCCCTCACCGTCGAGCGGTTGCCCAGAACGACAAGGCCGGGCCTGGTGCTGGCGGCGATCGCTGGCGTCCTGCTTCTGATGCTCGTGCTGGCGCTGCTCTATGCACCGGGGCCAGATGGCTGGACATTCGCGTCCAGCGATCAGCTGCAACCCTTGTTGTCCTGGCGGCTGCCCAGAGTGTCCGCGGCGCTTGCCGCCGGCGCGATGCTGGCGCTGGCCGGTTTGATGATGCAGCGGCTGACCGGCAATCCAATGGCAAGTCCCGAAGTGCTCGGGATCAGCGCCGGCGCGGCACTTGGCATGATGGTGGCGCTGTTCGGGCTGGCCGACGCCAGCCGGCCGGTGCAGACCGTGGCCGCCACGATCGGCGCCTTCGCCGCCCTTCTGGTGACGCTGGCGATCGGCCGTCGCGCCGCCTATGCGCCGGAGCGGCTGCTGCTTGCCGGCGTCGCTCTGACGGCCCTGTTCGACGCGCTGATCCTGGTGCTGACCGCCACCGGCGATCCGCGCGCCATGCTGCTGCTCAACTGGCTCACGGGTTCGACCTATGGCATCGACGCGGGCTCGGCGCTTTTGACCTCGACGACGGCCTTTTGCCTGTTCCTGGCGACCCCACTCTTCATGCGCTGGCTGGACATGCTGCCACTCGGATCCGCCGCGCTTCAAAGTCTCGGCGTCAACCTCAAGGCAACACGGCTGCTGGTGCTCCTGATGGTCGCCGCACTCACCGCCGCCTCGACGCTTGTCGTCGGGCCGCTGACCTTCATCGGCCTGATGGCGCCGCACCTGGCCCGACGCCTCGGCCTGTCACGCGCGCTGCCGCAAGCCATCGGCGCGGTGCTCGCCGGCGCCCTGATCATGGTCTGTGCCGACTGGATCGGCCGCACCGCCATCTTCCCGCGCCAGATCCCGGCCGGCCTCGTCGCGACGCTGATCGGCGGCCCCGTCCTGATGTGGCTGCTGCGCCGCCGCTGACGTTTGTCCCTGTGGAGATATTCATGTCCAAGTCGACGCCCGCTTTGATCGCCGACACCACTGCTCACGATTTCGTTCCGGCCTATGGTGGCGCCCCCTGGCGGGTCTTCATCCATGTGCCCTCCGGCCCGGCGCCCGAGACCGGCTGGCCGGTGCTCTACATGACCGACGGCAATGCCGTCATCGCAACGGCGGTCGACGCCATGCGCGCGCAGGCCTTCTATCCCGCCGGCACCAACGTCGGCTGGGGCGTCATCGTCGCCATCGGCTATCCCGTCGAGGGCGCCTACGACCCGCTGCGCCGCTCCTGGGACCTGGGACCCCCACCGGGCCAGACCTACCCGCCCTTCTACGAAGGCACACCGGAAGTCAGGACCGGCGGGGCAGGGGAGTTCCTGGCCTTCATCGAGGATGAGCTGAAGCCTTGGGTCGCCAGCCGGGTCAGAATCGATACCAGCCGCCAGGCACTTTACGGTCACTCCTTCGGTGGCCTGTTCGCGCTCTACGCCCTGTTCACGCGCCCGCTTTCGTTCCGTACCTTCATCGCCGCCAGCCCGGCCATCTACTGGGAAGACCGCGCCATCGACCGCTTCCTGAAGCCATTCGAAATCGCCATACCAGAAGGATTGGAGGCTGACGTGATCCTGTCGGCCGGCGAATACGAGACTGAAAAGCTGGCGCCGTTCCAGATCGGCGCGGAAGACGAGGAAAAGCGCCTGCAGCAGAAGAAACTGATCCGCACCGACGAATTCGCGCGGGCGATGGCGGAACGCCTCGACGCGCTGCCGGGCCTGCGGGCGAGTTTCGAGCTGCACGCCGGCGAGAACCACATGTCGATCCTGCCGGTGACCGTCAATCGCGCGGTGCAGGCGGCGTTCGCGGTGCGGTAAATTTCTGTTCAGCGCGCCGGCAGCAGTTCGAACAGCTTGGCGCCGTTTTCCTGGCCGCGCTCGTCATAGCCGATAATGCCGAACCATCGGGCGACGTCGGGCCCCTGCAGCCAGCTGCGCGAGTGGATGGGCAGGTTCCCGGCAAGCGCCTGGATATGCCTGATGTGCCGCTTGCAGAAGCGCACGGTCGAGCCGCGGAAGAAATCCTCCTGCGCGGCAAACAGCGTATCGGCCGCGTCGCTGTTCTCATGCCAGGCAATGATCGCCACGGCCTTGTCGCCCTCGACCAGTGCGTGCGCCCGGCCTTCCTTCAGATTCATCATCAGATTGTCGTAGGCGATCTTGCTGTCCTTGCCGGCCGCCGCGTACTCGTCCGACATCCGTTTGGACAGGCCATGGAAGACATCCTCGAGATCCCCCAGCGTCGCTGCGCGTGCTCTCATTTCACCTCCTGCAGCCCCGGCAGGGAGTTTGCCCTAGGGTTGTGGGATCACCAAGCAAATTGAATCCGCAAGAAGGCGGATGAGAGCAAAGTCGTACCACCCACTGAAGCGGTCAGACCCGCTCCAGCGCGATGGCGATGCCTTGGCCGACGCCGATGCACATGGTGGCCAGCGCATAGCGTCCGCCGCGTTCGCGCAGCTCCAGTGCCGCCGTGCCGGAGATGCGGGCGCCGGACATGCCCAGGGGATGGCCGAGCGCGATGGCGCCGCCATTCGGGTTGACGTGCTCGGCATCCTCGGCGATGCCAAGCTGGCGCAGCACGGCGATGCCTTGCGAAGCGAAGGCTTCATTGAGCTCGATGACGTCGAATTGTTGCGGCGTCAGGCCAAGCCGCGCGCATAGCTTTTGCGTTGCCGGCGCCGGACCGATGCCCATGATGCGCGGCGCGACACCGGCGGCCGCACCGCCAAGGATGCGCGCGATCGGCGTCAGCCCGTATGTCTTCACGGCCGCCTCCGAGGCAACGATCAGCGCCGCCGCGCCGTCATTGACCCCGGAAGCATTGCCGGCCGTCACCGTGCCGCCTTGCCGGAACGGCGTCGGCAATTTGCCGAGCGTCTCGACCGTGGTACCGGCGCGGGGATGCTCGTCCTTCGAGACGACGACTGCGTCGCCCTTGCGCTGCGGGATCGTCACCGGGGTGATCTCCTTCGCCAGCCGGCCATTGGCCTGTGCCGCGACCGCCTTGTCCTGGCTGCGTGCGGCGAAAGCATCCTGGTCCGCGCGGGAAACTGCGAAGTCTTCCGCCACGTTCTCGCCGGTCTCGGGCATGGAATCGACGCCGTACTGCTTCTTCATCAGCGGGTTGACGAAGCGCCAGCCGATGGTGGTGTCATAGATCTCCGCATTGCGGGAAAAAGCAGCGTCGGCCTTGGGCATGACGAAGGGCGCCCGGCTCATCGATTCGACGCCGCCCGCGATCATCAGCTCCGCTTCGCCGGCCTTGATCGCGCGCGCGGCGATGGTCAGCGCGTCCATGCCCGAGCCGCACAGCCGGTTGACGGTCGAACCCGGTATCTCCTTCGGCAGCCCGGCGAGCAGCAGCGCCATGCGCGCCACGTTGCGGTTGTCCTCGCCGGCCTGGTTGGCGCAACCATAGACGACGTCGTCGACCGCCTGCCAATCGATGCCGGCATTGCGCTCGACCAATGCCCTTAGCGGTATCGCACCAAGATCGTCCGATCGTACCTGGGATAGCGAACCGCCGAAGCGGCCGATCGGCGTGCGGATGTAGTCGCAGATATAGGCCTCGGCCATGTCAGGCTGCTTTCCCTTTTCCGGTCCCTTCATGCGCCGCCTTGGTGCGGGCCTGCAGGTCGCGCAATGTCTTCAGTTCGAGTTCGCTTGGCGCCGGCGTTTCGTCAAGCGCCTCGGCGAACCTGACCGTCCAGCCACAGCTCTCCTGCACCTGTTGACGGGTGACGCCGGGATGCAGCGAGACGACAATGAATTCCTTGGTCAGCGGATCCGGCTTCCAGATGGCGAGATCGGTGATGAGAAGCGTCGGGCCTGATGTATCGATGCCCAGCCGCTTGCGATGATCGCCGCCCTCGCCATGGCCGAAGGAGGTGAAGAAATCGATCTTCTCGACCATGCCACGCTTCGACTGCGCCATGGTGATGTAGATCTCCTTCGACGAGGTCGCGATCTCCGGTGCGCCGCCGCCGCCGGGCAGCCTGGTCCTGGGATGGAAATAGCCGCCGATCACGGTGGTGTTGATGTTGCCGAACTTGTCGAGCTGGGCGGCACCCAAAAAGCCAATGGAAATGCGGCCGCCCTGTAGCCAGTAGCGGAACATCTCCGGCACCGCGACGGTGGTGACCGCCGTCTCGCACAATTCGCCATCGCCGATCGACAGCGGCAGCACATCGGGCGCGGTACCGATCGTGCCGCTTTCGTAGATCAAGGTGATGTCGGGCGCGTGCGTCAGCCGGGCCACGTTGCAGGCGGCCGATGGCGCGCCGATGCCGACGAAGCAGACATCGTCGTTTTTCAACGCGCGGCTGGCGGCGATGGTCATCATCTCATTGGGGGTGAAGCCCAAGGGGCTATCATTGTCGCTCATGCCGCTCTCCTCAGATGCTCGATCCGGGCGGCGAAATCATTGGCGCTCTTCTCGATCACATTTGCCTGCATCCAGGCCTGGAATTTCTCGCGGTCGCCGGCGATCTCGTCCCATTCGAGATAGGCGGCATTGTCCCTGACATAGTAGCCATGCGCGTAGGATGGATGCGAACCGCCCGGCACGACCGAGATCGCCGCGATGGTCCAGCGCGGCAGCACGGTCAGATTCGGGTGCAGATCGTCGAAACTGTCGACCACTTCCTCGACCGTCACCACCGCGCGTTTGGCGGCGAGCACCGCTTCCTTCTGGATGCCGATGATGCCTTCGACCAGCACATTGCCTTTTCTGTCAGCCTTCTGCGCATGGATGAAGGTGACGTCAGGCCGGATCGAAGGCACGGCCGCGAGCACCTCGCCGGTGAATGGGCAGGTGACTGACTTGATGTTCGGATTGACCTCAACCAGCCCGGCGCCGCGATAGCCGCGAAACACGGCGCAAGGCAGACCGGCGGCGCCCGCCTCATAGGCGTTGGCCATACCGGCATGGCTGTGCTCCTCGACCTCGATCGAGCGGGGAAAACCGTTTTCGATGGCGTCGCGGGCGCGCCGCAGCAAGCCGACGCCGGGATTGCCGACATAGGAGAAAACAATCTTCTTCGCCATGCCCATGCCGATCATCTGATCGTAGATCAGGTCGGGCGTCATGCGGATCAGGGTCAGGTCGCGAAACCCCTGGCGGATCGCCTCATGCGCGGCGGCTGTGGGGATCAGATGGGTGAAACCTTCGAAGGCCACCGTGTCGCCGTCATGCAAATTCTCCGCGACAGCCTCTTTCAGGGGCAGGAACTTGACCATTCCAATGGCTCCGCATCTGCAAAAAAGTTCGTATTGCGAACATGTGTTTTATATGCGATACTTTTACGTCGAGCTCTGCCGCCGAGTCAATCCGGTGGCATTGGATTTCCGGAGGCGGCATTGGACGACGAGACCGTTTCGCGTGACCATGTCGGATCGCTCGAGCGTGGGCTTGGCGTGATGGAGATTCTGGCCCGGCATCCCACCGGCATGACCCTGACGGAGATGGCCGAGGAAGCCGGCCTGACCCGCGCCGGCGCGCGGCGCTTCCTGCTGACCTTGGTCGCCACCGGCTACGCGACCCAGTCCGGTCGTGTATTTTCCTTGTCGCCGCGCCTGCTGACTGTCGCCCGCACCTGGCTGGGAGGCGCCTCGCTGTGGACCTTCGCGACGCCCATAATGCGTGCCGTGGCGGCGCAGTTGAACGAGGCTTGTTCGGCGGCGATCCTGTCGGGCGAGGATGTCGTCTATGTCGCCCGCATTCCCGGCCGCCGTATCGTCAGCATCTCGCTTGATGTCGGCACCAGGCTGCCCGCCTATTGCACCTCGATGGGAAGAATGCTGCTGGCAGGACTGACATCAGGGGAATTGGAAGCATTTCTTGGCAAGGCGACGATCGAACGGCGGACGCCGAAGACGATTGTTGAGAGGCCGTTGCTCGCGAAGGCCATTGCCAGGGCCAAGACAGTCGGGTTCGCCATCGTCGACGAGGAACTGGAGCTTGGGCTGCGGTCGATCGCCTTACCGATCAACGACCGCGCCGGCCACATCGTCGCCGCGATCAATGTCTCGACCCAGTCGGCGCGCTTTTCTGTCGAGGCGATGGAGCGCGACATCCTGCCGGTGCTTCGAATGGCCAAGGGGCGGGTGGAGGAGTTCTTCGTCGTCTGAGGCCCGGGATTTCCGGAATACTCTCGGAAAAGATCACACGCGCAAGCGTAGGGGATTCGGCGAAAGGGAGTGGCGGGAGGGAAGATGGTGCCCAGAGGCGAGGCACAGAAAATAGGCAGATTCAATGCCTTGCGGCGCGGCTGGACAGTTTCGCTTCCCACGCAATCATTGATCTTTTCGCAAAAGTGTCCAGCAGCTATCATGGCGCATGTCTGACCAGGTTCCGAGCCAGAAGAGACCGAAGCTCATCGTCGTCGTCGCTTTCGATCGTGGCAATGATGGCGAGCTATTCCCTGCATTCGGCCCGGCCGATCAGCAGAGCGAGGAGCGCGCAATCCGCATTGCCAAAGATCTGGCAGGGAAGCACGTCGGCGTGCCTACGTTTGAAACGACCTCTTGGCCGTCGTCGTCCGTGATGATGGTTGCATAGCGAGTTGACATAGAAGTCTCCTTGTGGGGGCTCAGATGGAACATCGTTGCTGTCATCAAGTTTGGGCCTGAATTGCCTTGATTCAGAAAGTGAACCCGATGACAGACAATCTATCGCGCCGAGAGGAACAGAAGGGAACAGGCCGGGTCCTCAAGTGGGGAGTGGTCTTGGCCGGGGCCATTTTACTATGCCTGCTGGCAATTTTTGTGCTTACGCCCCTGTCAGGGGGCTCATGGCGGACAGCGCCGTTCAAGCGCGCTCCTGAGCAAAACCAGGGTGGGAATGCGCCAGCGGAAACCTCGCCGTCGCCGGGCGTCCACAAAGATCCCAATGGATATGCCAAAATGCCAGGTTCGCAGTAGCCCTCGAAGCCGCGACCCTCACGCAGCTCGATCCCCACGAAGTCAACAAAAAACCCGCCTGATTTGGCGGGTTCCCGGCGCAACACACCACTATGACGGCGCGCGGCTTGAACAGGCTGCAAGCTTCAGCCTACATCGTTGAGGATCGGACGGATGGCATCCTCCGGTTCTATTTCCGCCGCGGCAAAGCAAAGAAGATCCCGCTACCCGGCGTCCCCGGCACCGACGAATTCAACACAGTCTATTATCAGGCCCTGAAAGGCGAGATCAAAATTGGCGCTACAGGTCCAAAGCTTGCCGGCAAGGGAACTCTGCGTTGGCTGTGCGAGCAATACTATGCGTCGGCCGAGTTCAAGCACCTCGACCCGAAGACGCGCCAGGTTCGCCGGCTCATTCTCGAATCCTGCTGGGCTGAGCCGACCAAGCCGCGCGGAACGAAGCTCTTCGAGGATATGCCCCTGCCAGCCTTTACGGCGAAGTCGGTGCGCGTGCTGCGCGACCGCAAGGCCGACCTGAAGGAAGCAGCCAACGGCCGCGTCAAGGCGCTGCGCCAGGTCTTCAAATGGGCATGCCTTCCCGAGATCGACCTTGTCACCGTCAACCCGGCCCGAGATATCGCCTATTTCAAAACAGGGTCGGAAGGCTTCCACTCCTGGACCATCGAAGAGGTCGAGCAGTTCGAGAAACGGCATCCGGTCGGCACCAAGGCCCGCCTTGCCCTCGACCTGCTGCTCTACACCCTTCAGCGCCGAAGCGATGTGGTGCTGTTCGGCAAGCAGCACGTGCGCAAGGGCGTTCTCCACTTCACCCAGTACAAGGGTCGAAACAAAAAACCGATCACGTTGGAAATCCCGATCCACCCCAGGCTGCAGTTCACCATCGACAACAGTCCCTGCGGGGATCTGACGTTTCTGGTGACCGAGTTCGGCCGTGGCTTCACTGGCAACGGCTTCGGCAACTGGTTTCGGAAGCGGTGCGACGAAGCCAACTTGCCGCAATGCAGCGCCCATGGCCTACGGAAGGCAGCATCAGGCCGCATGGCCGATCGCGGCGCCACCGAGCATCAGATCATGTCGATGACGGGGCATCAGACCTCAAAAGAGGTGACGCGCTACACCAAGGCAGCGCGCCAAAAGGTCATTGCCAAGAGCGCGGTCGGACTGCTTGCCGATAGGGAAGGTGCGGAGGAAACCGAGAACAAAAGTGTCCAGAAAAACGGGGTGGTGTAAATCGGCTGGACAAAACGGGGCAAAAAACCGTGCAAATCAGACGGCAAGGAAAGTGATGGTGCCCAGAGGCGGATTCGAACCACCGACACGCGGATTTTCAGTCCGCTGCTCTACCAACTGAGCTATCTGGGCCTGTTCCGGCTAACGAAAACTCGTGCTCCGGATTTCATGGCAGCGCCGTGGGCGCCCCTTGAAAGCGCGTGGGTTATAGCATGGGAATCCGGCCTGTCCAGCGCCTAGATGTGGATTTCCGGCAGGAAAAGAAATGCCGTGCGATCCGCTGCTTTCCGCGCCGCGGTCCGGCCTATCTGGCGCTTGCCAGCCCCTTGCGGAAATCGGAAGGGGTCATGCCGGCGAGCTTGCGGAAGGATTTGTTGAAGGCGCTGAGCGAGCCGAAGCCAGAGTCCATGGCGACGCGCAGCACATTGGCGTCCTGGTGCATCAGCAGCGCCTGCGCATAGCTCAGCCGCAACAGGTTGACATATTCGTTGAGCGTCATGCCGGTCGATTTCTTGAACAGGCTCATGGCGTATTTGGGGTGGATGTCGGCGGCCGCCGCTATGTTCACGCAATCGATGTCGTAGAGGAAATTCTCGGCGATGAAATCGCACATGCGCCCGACATTGCGCGACGATTGCTGGTCGAACGGGTTGCCCGCTTCCTGTCCGGCCGGGTTTTCCGGCACCAGCCTGTAAGGTTCGAACCGCACCCGCTCCAGCCGCAGCAGCAGCTCGTTGACGGCGTGCTCGGTCCGTGCCGCATCGCCCGAGCGGGCATAGCGGTTCCAGCGCGCAAAATTGTCGTTGTCGGATTGGTCGGTGGCGCTGGTCACCAGCGTTGCCCCGGTCATCAGCCGGTGGCGTATGTCGGCTGGCAGATGCAACCGGAAGAAATGCACCAGCGGCAGGTGCGCGCCGGCATAGATGGCGTCGTCGCTGAGATCGTCCATCTGATGCGGCAGGCCGCCCCAGAAAAAGCACATCTCCCCGGCCGAAAGCGAAATCTCATGCTCGTTCATGCGGTAGTGCACACTGCCGCGTACGATGAAATTCACCTCGACCTGGGCATGCCAATGTGGCTTGAGCATCACCAGCGGCGCGGTGTGAAACATCTGCAAGAGCAGCGGCAGCCCTTCCACGCTGCTGGCGCCTGGCTGGTAAAACGGCCGTTCCGGCATCTTACTTTCCGCCAATTCCGTATTCCCTTTGTCGGCGACAAGCCTTCCGCGCCGCCTAGTCTAGCCGGGCTCGCAGAGAGAGCAAATGAAATGGGAGGATTTCAATGCGCATCACACTGACATGCGCCGCGCTCGCGCTTGCCCTGGGCTCAGCCCCGGCCTTTGCGCAGTCCGGCGAAATCACCATCTGGAGCTGGAATGTCGCCGCTTCGTCGCTGAAGGCGACGGTTGCCGGCTTCAACAAGCTCCATCCCGACATCAAGGTCACGGTCCAGGATCTCGGCAATCAGCCGACTTACGACAAGTCGATCGCCGGCTGTGCCGCCGGTGGCGTCGGCCTGCCCGACATCGTCACCATCGAGAACGGCGAGGCCGAGAATTACTGGAGCCAGTTCCCAGACTGCTTTGTCGACCTGCACACGCTGGGCTACAGCGCCGAGGACCAGAAGAAATTCCCCGATTTCAAACGCACCGAACTCGAGGTCGGCGACAAGGCCTATGCCATGCCGTGGGATTCCGGCCCGGTCGCCGCCTTCTATCGCCGCGACTTCTATGAGAAGGCCGGCGTCGATCCGGCATCGATCAAGACCTGGGACGATTTCATCGCCGCCGGCAAGAAGATCCAGGCCGCCAATCCGGGTGTCTCGATGACCAACGCCGATTTCAACGGCGACAGTGAATTCTTCCGCATGATCGCCAACGAACAGGGCTGCGCCTATTTCGCGGAGGACGGCCAGTCGATCACGGTCAACCAGCCCAAATGCGTCGACGCCATGACCAAGCTCAAGGAGATGAAGGACGCCGGCATCGTCTCGTCAGCCGACTGGGGCACCAAGATCACCAACAACACCGCCGGAACCGTCGCCACCCAGGTCTATGGCGGCTGGTATGAAGGCACCATTCGCACCGAATCGGCGGGCGAGAACGGCAAATGGGGCGTCTATCTGATGCCGAGCCTGACCGCGGACGGCCCGCGCGCCGCCAATCTCGGCGGCTCCTCGCTCGCCATCACCTCGGCGTCGAAGAACAAGGAAGCTGCCTACGAGTATTTGAAATACACGCTCGGCACCAATGAAGGCCAGATCACCATGCTGAAGGAGTTCGGCCTCGTCCCCTCGCTGGTCTCGGCGCTGAACGACCCCTATGTCAGCCAGGGCTTGCCCTACTGGGGTGGCCAGGCGGTGTGGAAGGATATTCTCGGCACCTTGCCCAAGGTGGTTCCGAGCCGGGGCACGCAGTTCCAGAGCGATGCCGAGATTATCGTCCGCGCCGTGCAGACCAAATATCTCGCCGGCGGCTATCCCGACGCCAAGGCTGCACTCGACGATGCCGCCAGCCAGATCGCCTCGGCGACTGGACTGCCGGTCAAGTAAAGCGCCGTCTTGCCTTCTCCCCTTGTGGGAGAAGGTGGCCGCGAAGCGGTCGGATGAGGGGTGTTCCAGCTTGGCAATGACGTAGATCCGTCACACACCCCTCATCCGTCTCGGCGCTACGTGCCGATCCACCTTCTCCCATAAGGGGAGAAGGAAAAGCGAAAGGAGGAGAAAAGATGCGCAACCGCAATGCCACGGCCTATCGCTTTCTCACGCCCTATCTCCTGATCTTCGCCATCTTCTGGGTATGGCCGATCATCTCCTCGTTCATGATCTCCTTCCAGGCGACGCGCACCGTGCCCTGGCGCTTCGCGCCAGGCTTCAACTGGGGCCGGCTGATCGGCGATCCCGCCTTCTTCAACGCGCTGAAGAACACGCTGCTCATCCTGGTCATCCAGGTTCCGGCCATGATCGCGCTGGCCATGCTGATGGCGGTGCTGCTGAATTCGCCGCTGCTCAAGGCGCGCGGCCTCTATCGCTTTGCCTTCTTCGCCCCGGTGGTGGTCGGCGAGGTCGCCTATTCCGCGGTGTTCCGGCTGATGTTCAGCCTCGATTTCGGCATCGTCAACAAGCTCCTGAACAGCATTGGCCTGCCCAAGATCGACTGGTTCTCGAATGTCACGCCGGCCATGGCGCTGATCATGATCGCGGTGACCTGGCGCTGGGCCGGCTACAACGCCATCATCCTGCTTGCCGGCATGCAATCCATCCCAGAGGATGTCTATGAGGCGGCGACGCTCGACCGGGTGAGCAAGCTCAAGCAGTTCTTCTACATCACGCTGCCGCTGCTGAAGCCGGTCATCGTCTTCTGCGCCGTGCTGTCGATCATCGGCACCATGCAATTGTTCACCGAGCCGTTCCTGATCACCGAACGCGGCGGGCCGGGCGGCGGCACCGAGACGCTCGGCCTGCTGCTTTACCGCCAGGGTTTCCGCTCGCTCAACTTCGGCTATGCCTCGGCCGTCGCCTACACCATGGCGGGGCTGGCGATCGCCATCACGCTGGTGCAACTGTGGCTGACGAGGGAACCGAAATGAGCTCGCTCGCATCGGCAAGACTGAAACGAAGCATCGCGTTGCATCTTTTTCTGACGCCGCTGGCGCTGATCTGGCTGTTTCCGCTGTGGATGATGGTGGTGTTCTCCACCATGCCCGACAACGGCATCTTCAGCCCCGGCATCGAGCTGTTGCCGCACGGCAATTTCATCGACAATTTCAACAATCTGCAGCGCGACACCGACTTCGTCGGCGCCATCGTCATCTCGGTCTGCGTGGCGGTGACCTACACCTTCCTGTCGGTGATGCTGACCTCGATGGCGGGCTGGGCGCTGGCGCGCTACCAGTTCGTCGGCAAAGGCGTGGTCGTCGCCATCATCCTCGGCACCATCACGCTGCCCTATGCGGTGGTGCTGATCCCGCAATTCATCATGGTGGCGCGCGACTTCAAGCTCGCCAACACCTGGGTGGCGCTGATCGTGCCGCCGCTGTTCAATTCGCTTGGCGTGCTGTTCATGCGCCAGAGTTTTTCGATGATGCCCGACGACCTGTTCGACGCCGCCCGCGTCGAGGGCGTCAAGGAGTGGCGCATCTACGTCTTCATCGCCCTGCCTTTGGCGCGGCCGATGCTGGCCGCGCTCTGCATCATCCTGTTCCTCGCCTCCTGGAACAACTATCTGTGGCCGCTTTTGATCAACAGCCAGCCGGGTTCGATGACAGCACCCGTGGCGCTCGGCACGCTGATCGGCCTCACCAAGGTGTCGTGGGGCGGCATCATGGCGGGCGCGGTGATGCTGACCGTGCCGATGCTCATCGTTTTCGTGCTCCTGCAGCGTCATTTCATCGCCGGCATCGCCGCCGGCGCGGTCAAGTAAGAGGCAGCATGGCAAACGTCACGCTCACCAATGTCGCCAAGCGTTTCGGCGCCTTCGAGGTTGTCCACGGCGCCAACATCGACATCAGGGACGGGGAATTCGTCGTCTTCGTCGGCCCGTCAGGCTGCGGCAAGTCCACGCTACTGCGGATGATCGCCGGGCTCGAGGACATCAGCGGCGGCGAGATCGCCATCGGCGGCAAGGTGGTCAACGATGTCGAGCCGGCCGATCGCGGCATCGCCATGGTCTTCCAGTCCTACGCGCTCTATCCGCATATGAGCGTCGAACAGAATCTCTCCTTCGGACTGCGCATGACCGGCAATCCCAAGGCCGATACCGACCGGCGGGTGAAGCGGGCGGCCGAGATCCTGCGCATCAGCGAATTGATGGAGCGGCGGCCGAAAAAACTCTCCGGCGGCCAGCGCCAGCGTGTCGCCATCGGCCGCGCCATCGTGCGCGAGCCGCAAGTGTTCCTGTTCGACGAGCCGCTCTCCAATCTCGACGCCGAACTGCGCGTGCAGATGCGGGTCGAGATCTCGCGGCTGCACAAGGAACTCGGCACCACCATGATCTATGTCACGCACGACCAGACCGAGGCGATGACGCTCGCCGACCGGATCGTCGTGCTGCGCGCCGGGCATGTCGAGCAGATTGGCCGGCCGCTCGATCTCTATGACAATCCCGACAATATTTTCGTGGCCGGCTTTGTCGGTTCGCCGAGGATGAACTTCATCAAGGCCCACATTGCCGGGCGCGATGCAAAAGGGGTTCTGGTCGAGCTGGCGGGCGAGGAGAAAACCCGCATCGTGCAACCATTGGCAGGGCCTGCACCCGAAACCGGCAGCACAGTCATCGTCGGCGTGCGGCCCGAGCATTTCGGCGGCGCCGGTGAAGGCGATGCTGATCTTACCGTCGCCATCGACGTCGTCGAGCATTTGGGCGGCACGAGCTTCCTCTATGCCAGGACGGCCCATGGCGAGGACGTGGTGATCCAGCGCGACGCGGCAAGAGTCCCGCAGACATCGGAGGTCACCGTTTCCATCCGCAAATCCTATTTGTTCGACGAAAAGGGGCTGCGGCTGCGCTGACCGGCCGCCCCTTTCCAAGCCCGCAAGGAGAATGACATGACTGTATCAACGCCCATTCGCTGGGGCATCCTCGGGCCAGGGGACATCGCCAAGGCCTTTGCCGGCGGCGTCGCCGGTTCGCGCACCGGCAAATTGGTCGCCATCGGCGCGCGCAATCCAGGCAAGCCGGGCCTTTCGGAAAAATTTCCCGGCGCCCGTATCATCGACGGCTACGACGCGCTGCTTGCCGATCCGGAGATCGACGCGGTCTACATTTCCATCCCTCATCCCGGCCACGCGCAATGGGCGATCAGGGCGGCGGAAGCCGGGAAGCATGTGCTGTGCGAAAAGCCGCTGGCGCTGACCGCCTTCGAGGCCGACGCCATGATGCATGCCGCGCGCAAGGCCGGCACCTTTCTTGGCGAAGCCTTCATGTACCGGCTGCACCCGCAGACGTTGAAGCTGGTGGACCTGATCAAGTCCGGCGTCATCGGCGAGGTCAGGATGATCAAGTCGAGCTTCGGCTTCGCCATGCCCGATTTCATGCCGGAGCACCGGCTCTACGCCAATGACCTCGCCGGCGGCGGCATCCTCGATGTCGGCGGCTATCCCGTCTCGATGGTGCGGCTGATCGCGGGTGCCGCCGTCGGCGAGCCGTTCGCCGAACCGGACAAGGTGGCCGGCCTTGCTCATCTTGGCCAATCCGGCGTCGACGAATGGGCGTCCGCTGTCTTGCATTTTCCGGGTGGCATCGTCGCCGAGGTCTCCTGCAGCATCTCGCTCAACCAGGACAATGTCCTGCGTATCTTCGGCACAAAGGGGCGTATCGCGGTGCCGGACTTCTGGTTCGCCGGCGGCGACCGCAATGTCGGCCTCGGCCGGATCGATGTGATCGGCGCCGACGGCACACAAAAGACCATCAGCGTCAACGAAAAGCGCCATGTCTATTCCTTCGAGGTCGATGCCGCCGGCGATGCGATCCGCGCCGGGCGCCAGGAATTCGCCTGGCCGGGCATGGGCTGGGCCGACAGCCTCGGCACCTTGCGCGTGCTCGACAGATGGCGCGCCGCCGTGGGGCTGGAGTACGAGATCGAGAAGGCTTCCGAGCGCACCAGCACCATCTCAGGCCGGCCGTTGCGCTCTGGAGGCACCGCGATCGGCAAGCGCGCCATTCCCGGCCTGGCGAAGCCGGCATCGGTGGTGGCGCTGGGCTTCGAGGATTTCCGCACCTTTTCCTCCGGGTCGATCCTGCTCGACGCCTTTTTCGAGGCCGGCGGCAACCTGTTCGACACCGGCTATGTCTATGGCGGCGGCTACACCGAGATGCTCCTCGGCCAGTGGCTGAGGAGCCGTGGCGTGCGCGAGCAGTCGGTTGTTATCGCCAAGGGCGCGCATTCGCCGCTCTGCTATCCCGACGTTATCGCCAAGCAGCTAGCCCAGTCGCTCGACCGCCTGCAGACCGACCATGTCGATATCTATTTCATGCATCGCGACAATCCGGACGTGCCGGTCGGAGAGTTCGTCGACGCCATGGATCGTGAGGTGAAGGCCGGCCGCATCCGCGGACCGTTCGGCGGCTCGAACTGGACGATGCAGCGCATGGACGAGGCGATTGCCTATGCCGAGCGCACCGGCAAGCAGAAGCCCGGCGCGCTTTCCAACAATTTCTCGCTGGCCGAAATGCTGGAGCCGATCTGGGCCGGCTGCATCACCTCCTCCACCGACGACTGGAAAGCCTGGCTGACATCGAGGCAGATGCCGAATTTCGCCTGGTCTAGCCAGGGGCGCGGCTTCTTCACCGACCGCGCCGGCCGCGACAGGCTGGACAGTGAGGAACTGGTGCGGGTCTGGTACTCCGAGCGCAATTTCGGTCGCCGTGACCGGGCGATCGAACTCGCCGCCAGGCTGCGCAAGAGCCCGATCCATATCGCGCTGGCCTATGTGCTCAACCAGCCCTTCCCATCGGTGCCGTTGATCGGGCCGCGGACACTGGGCGAACTGGATGACAGCCTGCGGGCGCTCGACATCGCGCTTTCGCCAACCGAACTCGATTGGCTGGACGGCGGCAGTCTGCACGCGGCCTGATGGAACAAGGCTCGAAGCGGCGTCAGGTCTCGTCGTCCGACACCTTGGCGCCGCGCCTGGCCGGCGTTCGCAAGCTGGCATACATGCCGGTGGTGCGGAACTGGCTGGGCGTCGTGCCATAGAGCCGGCGGAAGACCTTGGAAAAATAATTCGCATCCTCGAAGCCGCACAGGATGGCCACTTCCTTCACCGGCAGGAAGTCCGCTTTCGTCAAAAGCTTCGCCGCCCGTTGCAGCCTTTGCTGCAGCACGAACTCGGCGGGCGGCAAGCCTTCGCTCTCGGCGAAGCAGCGCGAGAAATGAGCCCGGCTCAGCCCGCTGATCTGGACGAGGTCCGCCACCGGCAGGGCTTTGTCGAGATTGGCGTTGATGTGATCGATGACCGGCTGCATGGCGCTCTGTTTTTCGGCAAAGGCGTGCGAGCCGAACACATCGTCATAGAGCGCCATCGCCGCCTCATAGGCGATCGCCGACGCGGCTCCCGGCGAAACGGCTCCCTTGATGAGGCGAAGGCTGCAATCGGCGAGATGATCGATCGTCGCCGGCTGCAGCCGAAAGACCGGTCCCGACACGTCGAGGATCGACTTGTGGACGCGCAACGCCTCCTCGCCGTTCATCGAAATCCAGAAATATTCCCAGCGCTCGTCCCTGGCCAGCCAGTAGCGGTGGTTGTGCGGCACCAGCACCAGCAGCGTGTCGTTCTTCTGCAGGCGGTAATCGCGATTCTCGTAGCGCAGCCGGCCGGTGCCGCTGATCGTGTGCTGGAGCACGGTGAACGGTGTCTGGCCGCGCTTTCGCCCGTCCCAGTCATAGGTCACGTCCTCGCGCAGTTCATAGCCCGTGCTCGTCGGCATGGCATGCAGGCGCTGGCGACCGCGCGGCAGCGAGATCGTCCGCATCGACTGTCCGTTGGCGATCAAATCACGCAGCACAAAATTACCCCTGAAAGCATAATCCTTCTCTGGCCGCGCCCGCGAATAAGCGCATAATCCCGCCTCGAAGAACGCGAATAACCCGCGATCGAGGAGCGGGCGGGAGGAAGGAAAGCCGGATTCCGGCTTGAATGGCTTGCACGCCAAGGCGTGTGGCCGTTTTCCTCCCTTGCTGCTCCTTGCCTAGCATTCGATTGGATCGAGGTGAAGGTGATGAGTTTCAAAATCGCTATTATCGGCGCCGGCAGCGTCGGTTTCACCAAGAAGCTGTTCACCGACATTCTCTGCGTGCCCGAATTCAAGGACATTGAATTCGCGCTGACCGACGTCAGCGAGCACAATCTGGGAATGATCAAGGCGATCCTCGACAGGATCGTCGAGGCGAACGGATTGCCGACCAGGGTGACCGCGACGACCGACCGCCGCAAGGCGCTCGAAGGCGCGCGCTATATCATCAGCTGCGTGCGGGTCGGCGGCCTCGAAGCCTATGCCGATGACATCCGCATTCCCCTGAAATACGGCATCGATCAGTGCGTCGGCGACACGATCTGCGCCGGCGGCATCCTCTATGGCCAGCGCAACATTCCGGTGATCCTCGACTTCTGCAAGGATATTCGCGAGGTCGCCGATACCAACGCCAAATTCCTCAACTATGCCAACCCGATGGCAATGAACACCTGGGCGGCGATCGAATACGGCAAGGTCGACACGGTCGGCCTCTGCCATGGCGTCCAGCACGGCGCCGAGCAGATCGCCGCTGTGCTGGGCGCGAAATCGCCGCGGGAACTCGACTATGTCTGTTCCGGCATCAACCACCAGACCTGGTTCATCGATTTGCGGCTCAACGGCCGCAAGATCGACAAGGATGAGCTGATTGCCGCCTTCGAGGCGCATCCGGTCTATTCCCGGCAGGAAAAGTTGCGCATCGATGTGCTCAAGCGTTTCGGCGTCTATTCGACCGAAAGCAACGGCCATCTCTCCGAATATCTGCCCTGGTACCGCAAGCGGCCCGACGAGATCACGCGCTGGATCGACATGTCCGACTGGATCCATGGCGAGACCGGCGGCTACCTCCGCTATTCCACCGAAACCCGCAACTGGTTCGAGACGGAATATCCGCAATTCCTCGAAGCGGCTTCGACGCCGATCGATCCGCAAAAACGCTCCAACGAGCATGCCAGCCACATATTGGAGGCGCTGGAGACCAACCGCGTCTATCGTGGCCACTTCAATGTGAAGAACGATGGCGTGATCACCAATCTGCCGCGCGACGCCATCATCGAATCGCCCGGCTTCGTCGACCGCTTCGGCATCAACATGGCCGCCGGCATCACCCTGCCGGAAGCCTGTGCCGCCACCTGCATGGCCTCGATCAACGTCCAGCGCATGTCGGTCCATGCCGCCATAACAGGCGACATCGATCTTCTGAAGCTTGCCGTGCTGCACGACCCCCTGGTCGGCGCCGTGTCGACGCCCGAGGAGGTCTGGCAGATGGTCGACGAAATGGTCGTGGCCCAGGCGCAATGGCTGCCGCAATACGCCCATGCGGTTCCGGCGGCCAAGGAGCGGCTGTCGAAATCCGCGGTCAAGACGCGCGAATGGGCGGGTGCGGCGCGGCGAAGCGTGCGCTCGATCGAGGAATTGCGCGCCGAAAAGGCCGCGCTGAAACAGGCCGTCTGAAACCGGGGCGGCGGCGGATCCAGGGAGGCGGGTCCACCGCGGTCAGCCGTCCCGTGCAATTCCAGAGAAATGTAAAGCCCTCCGGAATTGCGCCGAGGCATGGGCAAGACGAACAGCAGCAGACGTCTGAACACGAGGGAGGACACCATGATGAACCTACGCAGCATTGGCATTGCCGCTGGACTGGCGCTGAGCGTCTCCGTTCCGGCGCTCAACGCTCTCGCTTCAGAGCCGACCGTCCCGCCGGTGCCGGCGACGTTTCCGGCCGAAGGTAAGATCAAATACGTGGCGCGCGACTCCATCGTGGAGTTCAAGGCGCTGCCCGAGTATCACGAGCCGGATTGGGTGACGGAAAAATACGTCAAGCCCGGCAAGCTACCGCCGGTGAAGGACCGGCTGCCGAAGGAGCCGCTGGTCTTCAAGACCGCCAACATGCCGGACGGCGTCGGCGTCTATGGCGATACGATGCGCCATGTCATCGGTGGCCGGCCGGAAGGCTGGAACTACGGTGCGGGCCAGACGCAGGGGTGGGGCGGCATCGATATCGCCCTTTCCGAATGCCTGACGCGTACCGCGCCGCTGTTCCAGGTCGAGGCCAAGGACACCGAGCCGTTGCCGAACCTTGCCAAGAGCTGGGACTGGTCGGCGGACGGCCACAAGCTGACCATGCACCTGATCGAAGGCGCCAAATGGTCGGACGGCGTGGCCTTCAATGCCGACGACGTCATGTTCTACTGGGACGATGAGGTCGTCGATCCCAACGTCTCGCCGCTCAACGGCGCAACGCCGGAAACCTTCGGCGTCGGCACGACGCTGAAGAAGATCGACGACTACACCGTCGAGTGGACCTTCAAGGACGCCTTCCCGAAACAGTACCTCTACGCGATGGCCTACGGCACCTTCTGCCCCGGTCCCGCGCACATCTTGAAGCCGCGGCATCCGAAATATTCGAAGAACACCTACGAGCAGTTCAAGAACGCCTTCCCGCCGGAATATATGAACATGCCGGTCATGGGCGCCTGGGTGCCGGTCGAATACCGGCCGGACGACATCATCGTCATGCGCCGCAATCCCTATTATTGGAAGGTCGACGAGAAGGGCAATCAGCTGCCCTACCTCAACGAAGTCCAATACAAGCTGTCGACCTGGGCCGACCGCGATGTCCAGGCGGTGGCTGGCTCGGGCGACTTCTCCAATCTCGAGCAGCCGGAAAACTTCGTCGCCTCGCTGAAGCGCGCCGCGGAGGCGAACGCTCCGGCGCGCCTTGCCTTCGGCCCGCGCCTCATCGGCTACAATCTGCGCATGAATTTCTCGGCCAATGGCTGGGGCAATCCGGAAGAGCGCGGCCAGGCGATCCGCGAGTTGAACCGCAACGAGGATTTCCGCAAAGGCGTCACCATGGCGCTCGATCGCAAGGCGCTGGGCGATGCGCTGGTCAAGGGACCGTTCACGGCCATCTATCCCGGCGGCTTCTCCTCCGGCACCAGCTTCTACGACCGCAACTCGACCGTTTACTATCCCTTCGACCTCGAGGGCGCCAAGGCTGAACTCGCCAAGGCTGGCCTCAAGGACACCGACGGCGACGGTTTCGTGAACTTCCCGGCCGGCACCGCCGGCGGCAAGAATGTCGAGATCGTGATGCTGGTCAACAACGACTACACCACCGACAAGAGCCTCGCCGAAGGGGTTGTCGCCCAGATGGAAAAACTCGGGCTGCGGGTCGTCATCAACGGGGTCAACGGCACCCAGCGAGACTCTACCCAGTATGCCGGCCGCTTCGACTGGCTGATCCGGCGCAACGAGACCGAACTGACCTCCGTCGTGCAGAACACCGAGCAGCTTGCACCGGTCGGCCCGAAGACCAGTTGGAACCATCGGGCGCCGGAAAGCGGCCAGGTCGACCTGATGCCTTTCGAGAAGGACCTCGTCGATATCGTCAACAAGTTCGTCACCTCCGACGATAATGATCAGCGCGCTGCCTTGATGAAGCAGTTCCAGAAGATCTCGACGGAGCACGTCTACAATGTCGGCCTGACGGAATATCCCGGCGCCTTGATCGTCAACAAGCGCTTCTCCAACATCCCGCAGGGCACGCCGATCTTCATGTTCAACTGGGCCGAGGATTCGATCATCCGGGAAAGGGTCTTCGTCGCGGCGGACAAGCAGGCGAAATATGAATTGTTCCCGCAAGAGCTTCCCGGCAAGCCTGGAGACAAGGGTCCGATGTAAGTTCAAGGACCCAATGCAAGTTTACCTCCCCTGACTGAGAGACCCGGCCGCGCCGCTGGCGCGGCCGGGGCAAACCAACCCACCGAGCGCACCCAAGGGAACGCCCGGCGAGATGAGGAAGCGGACCGTCCATGCTGCGATTCCTGCTCATGCGCATAGCGTCGGCAATTCCGGTTCTCGCCATTTTGAGCCTCGTCACCTTTGCCATCATCCAGGCGCCGCCCGGCGACTATGCCGATTACATCCGCTCGCAGCTGATCAACCAGGGCGGCGCTTCCTTCGCCGAGGCCGACGCGCAGGCCCAGGCCTATCGCGTCGAACACGGCCTCGATAAGCCGCTGCCCGTCCAGTATCTCAACTGGATCGGCGGCATCGTCACCCGCGGCGATTTCGGCTACAGCCTCTATTACAACAAGCCGGTGGCCGACGTGGTCGGCGAGCGCCTGCCGCGCACGCTGCTGCTGGCGCTGGTCTGCCATCTGCTCGCCTCGGTGCTGGGCATCACCTTCGGCATCTGGGCGGCGACCCGGCAATACACCTGGATCGATACGACGCTGTCGGCCATCTCCTTCCTCGGCATGACGGTGCCGCGCTTCCTGATGGCGCTGATCATCGTCTATCTCCTGGTCTTCCGGTTCAACGTGTCGGAGATCGGCTCGTTCTTCTCGCCGCAATATGGCGGCGCGCCTTGGTCGTGGGCCAAGTTCGTGGACCTGGTCAAGCATGTCTGGCCGGTGGTGGCGATCGCCACCTTCGGCGGCCTCGCCTACAATATGCGCGTCATGCGCGGCAATCTGCTCGATACGCTCAACGCGCAATATGTCGAGACGGCCAGGGCCAAGGGCCTGACCGGGAGCGCCGTCGTCATGCGCCACGCCGTGCCCAACGCGCTGCATCCGCTCGTCATGTACCAGGGCGTGGTGCTGCCCTACATGCTGACCGGCGAGATCGAGACGGCCATCATCTTCGCGCTGCCGACCGTCGGCCCTGCCATCGTCGGCTCGATGGCGGTCGGCGACGTCTATGTCACCGCCACCTTCATGATGGTGCTGTCGGCGACGCTGATCGTCGGCAACATCATCGCCGACATGCTGCTGGTCCTGCTCGATCCGCGCGTGCGCCAGTTCGGGGAGGGCTAGATGCTGGCGCGCGACCCTTCACCACCACCCTTGCCGGCCGAGCGAGCCACAGTGGCGCCCGCGCGCGGCAATGAGAGCTACATGGCGCTTGTCTGGCGCCGGCTGAAGCGCTCGTGGACCGGCATGGCCGGTCTTTGGCTGGTCGTGCTGCTCCTTGTCATGGCCGTGTTCGCCGAATTCCTGGCGCCGATGGACCCGAAGGCGACCGATGTCGGCTTTGCGCCGCCGCAGCTGCCGTCCTTCCACGACAAGGATGGCAATTTCGTCGCGCGGCCGAGGGTCTATGCGCTGGCCGATTCGGCCGACCTCGATCCGGTCACCTTCCAGCCCATCGTCGGCCCCGACTACGATCATCCGAGGCTGCTCGGCTTCTTCGTCGAGGGCGCGCCCTACAGGCTCTTCGGGCTGATCCCGGCGAACCGGCACTTCTTCGCCTCGACCGACGGCCAGCCCGTGCACTTCCTCGGCACCGACAAATTCGGCCGCGACGTGCTGTCGCGCGCCATCCACGGCTCGCGTGTCTCGCTGATGATCGCGCTGACCGTCGTCTTCATCATCACCGTCATCGGCACCACCGTCGGCATGGTCTCAGGCTATTCCGGCGGCAGGTTCGATGTCTGGATGCAGCGCTTCGTGGAACTGGTGCTCGCCTTTCCGCAACTGCCGCTCTATCTGGCGCTGACGACACTGATCCCGGTCACCGCGCCGACCAATGTGTTCCTCGCCTTCGTCATCATCGTCATGTCGGCGCTCGGCTGGGCGCAGATGTCGCGCGAGGTGCGCGGCAAGACACTGGCGCTGGCGCGCATCGAATATGTGCGCGCCGCCATGGCGGTCGGCGCCACCGACCGGCGCATCATCCTGCAGCACATTCTCCCCAATGTGATGAGCCATGTGATCGTCGCCGTGACGCTGGCGATCCCGACGGTGGTGCTGCTCGAATCCTTCCTCGGGTTCCTCGGCTTCGCCGTCAAGCCGCCGTTGATTTCCTGGGGCCTGATGCTGCAGGACACGGCGACCTATTCGGTCATCGGCACTTATCCCTGGATCCTGTCGCCGGTCTGTTTCGTGCTCGTCACGGTCTTTGCCTTCAACGCGCTGGGCGACGGCCTGCGCGACGCCGTCGATCCGTATTGAGGGGACCGCGATGACCGTCTTACTCGCCGAGCCTTTCGCACCAGCCTTCCGCCTCGACCATGATGGGCGCAAGGGAGAGCCCGTCATCGATGCCCGCAACATCGAGGTCGCCTTCAAGGTGGAACACGGCACCGTCGAGGCGGTCAAGGACATCTCGTTCCAGCTCTACCGCGGCGAGACGATCGCAATCGTCGGCGAATCCGGTTCCGGCAAGTCGGTGACGGCGCGTACCGTCATGGGCCTGCTGTCGCGCCGCGCCACCGTGTCGCCGAAATCGAACATCTGTTACGACGGACAGGACATCCTGAAATTCCCCGAGAGCGCCCGGCGCAAGCTGCGCGGCAACCGCATCTCGATGATCTTCCAGGAGCCGATGAGCTCGCTCAACCCGATCTATACGGTGGGCAGCCAGATCGTCGAGGCGATCAGGGTGCATCGCAAGGTGAGCCGCAAGCAAGCCTGGGCGCGGGCGCTCGAGCTGCTGCGGCACGTGCAAATTCCCGAACCCGAGGCGCGGCTCAAGCAATATCCGCATCAGCTCTCGGGCGGGCAGCGGCAACGCGTGATGATCGCCATGGCGCTCGCCAACAATCCCGACGTGCTGATCGCCGACGAGCCGACCACCGCGCTCGACGTCACGGTGCAGGCGCAGATCCTCAACCTGATCCGCAATCTGCAGAAGGAACTGCGGATGGCGGTGATCCTGATCACCCACGATCTCACCGTGGTGCGCAAGTTTTCCGACTATGTCTATGTGATGCAGCATGGTGAAATGTGCGAGCACAACGTCACCGAACGGCTGTTCGCCGATCCGCGGCATCCCTACACCCAGCGGCTGCTCGCGTCCGAGCCGCGCGGCCGACCGCAACCGCTGCCCGAGAGCTCAGGCACCATCCTCGAAGCGAACGGCGTGCGCGTCTGCTTCATGCTGCGCCATGGCACGTTCCTGAAGCCGGACTGGCGTGAACTGGTTGCGGTCGATGATCTCGATCTCAAGCTTTGCCGCCACGAGACGCTGGGGCTGGTCGGCGAATCCGGTTCCGGCAAGACCACCTTCGGCCAGGCGTTGCTGCGGTTGACCGACGCCAAACGCGGCGAGATCCGCTTCGATGGCCAGCCGATCCATGGCCTGTCGCGGGCACGGATGCGGCCGCTGCGCTCGCGCATGCAGATCGTCTTCCAGGACCCGTTCTCCTCCCTCAACCCGCGCATGACGATCGGCCAGATCATCGAGGAAGGGCTGATCGTCAACAGTATCGGCGCGACGCGGCGCGAGCGGGTCGAGCGGGTGCGCGAGGCGCTGGTCAGCGCCGGCATGCCGGGCGATATCCTGTCGCGCTTCCCGCATGAATTCTCCGGTGGCCAGCGCCAGCGCATCGCGATTGCGCGAGCCATCGCGCTCGAACCCGAATTCATCCTGCTCGACGAGCCGACCTCGGCGCTGGACCTCTCCGTCCAGGCGCAGATCATCGATCTCTTGCGCAAGCTGCAGGACGAGCGCGGCCTGAGCTATCTCTTCATTTCGCATGACTTGAAGGTGGTGCGCGCGCTGTGCCACCGCGTCATCGTCATGCAGCACGGCAAGATCGTCGAGCAGGGACCCGTCGACGAGGTCCTCACCCATCCCAAGACCGCCTACACCGAACGGCTCGTCAGGGCCGCGTTCGACGTGGCCTGAACATTAGCCGGAGGTTAACGTGGCAAGACATCCAAGGATCACTTTCATCGGCGCCGGCTCGACCGTGTTCATGAAGAACATTGTCGGCGACGTGCTGCAGCGTCCGGCGCTTTCGGGCGCCACGATCGCGCTGATGGACATCAATCCGCAGCGGCTGGAAGAAAGTGCCGTCGTCGTCAACAAGCTGATCGCCACACTCGGCGTCAAGGCGAAGGCCGAGACCCATACCGACCAGCGCAAGGCACTCGCCGGCGCCGATTTCGTCGTCGTCGCCTTCCAGATCGGCGGTTACGAGCCCTGCACCGTGACGGATTTCGATGTGCCCAAGAAATACGGCCTGCGCCAGACCATCGCCGACACGCTCGGCGTCGGCGGCATCATGCGGGGCCTGAGGACCGTGCCGCATCTTTGGAAGATCTGCGAGGACATGCTCGCCGTCTGCCCGCGGGCGATCATGCTGCAATACGTCAACCCGATGGCGATCAACACCTGGGCCATATCGGAGAAATATCCCGAGATCAGGCAGGTCGGACTGTGCCATTCGGTGCAAGGCACGGCGATGGAGCTCGCGCACGACCTCGACCTTCCCTACGACCAGATCCGCTACCGCTCGGCCGGCATCAACCACATGGCCTTCTACCTGAAATTCGAGCATCGCCAGCCGGACGGATCCTACCGCGACCTCTATCCGGACCTCGTGCGCGCCTATCGCGAGGGCCGGGCACCCAAGGCCGGCTGGAATCCGCGCTGCCCCAACAAGGTGCGCTACGAGATGCTGACGCGGCTGGGCTATTTCGTCACCGAAAGCTCGGAACATTTCGCCGAATACACGCCCTATTTCATCAAGGACGGCCGCCCCGATCTGATCGAGAAATACGGCATTCCGCTCGATGAATATCCCAAGCGCTGCATTGAGCAGATCGAGCGCTGGAAGGACCAGGCGCAGGCCTACCGCTCGGCCCAGCGTATCGAGGTCGAGGAGTCCAAGGAATATGCTTCCTCGATCATGAATTCGGTCTGGACCGGCGAGCCGTCGGTCATCTACGGCAATGTCCGCAACAATGGTTGCATCACCTCGCTGCCGCGCGATTGCGCCGCCGAAGTGCCATGTCTGGTCGACGCGTCCGGCATCCAGCCGACCTATATAGGCGACCTGCCGCCGCAACTGACGGCGCTGATCCGCACCAACATCAATGTGCAGGAACTGACGGTGCGGGCGCTGATGAGCGAAAACCGCGAACACATCTATCACGCCGCGATGATGGACCCGCACACGGCGGCCGAGCTTGATCTCGATCAGATCTGGTCACTGGTCGACGATCTCCTGGCCGCTCACGGCGACTGGCTGCCGGCCTGGGCGCGTGTGAAACGCAAGAACGAAGCCGCCTGACTGGCGGCGCTCGTCTCATTTAGGCTCGTCGACGTCCGGTTCTTCCTCGTCGTCACGGGCCGAGATGACATAGGCGCCCTTCAGCCAGCGGTTGAGGTCGATGTCCTTGCACCGCGTCGAGCAGAACGGATAGGTTTCGCGCGCCGACGGCTTGCCGCATTCCGGGCAAGGGCGCTTGGGCCGCAGGGGCGTGACCTTGTCGTCGAGGCTCATGGTCGCGCGGACGACCAGTTTTGATGGGTCTTGAAACCTTCGCCCGACAGCAGCGCCACCGTTTCATAGAGCGGCAGGCCGACAATGTTGGTGTAGGAGCCGACGAGCTTGACGACGAAGGCGCCGGCCAGGCCCTGGACGGCATAGCCGCCGGCCTTTCCGCGCCACTCGCCCGACGCGACATAGGCGTCGATCTCCTCGCGCGGCAGCCGCTTGAAACGCACCCGCGTCTCGACCAGCCGCTGGCGCAACTTGCCGCCCGGCGTGATCAGGCAGATGCCGGAATAGACCCGGTGCGAACGGCCCGACAACAACCCGAGGCAGTTGGCGGCGTCGTCCAGCGTCTCGGCCTTGGGCAGGATGCGCCGCCCGACGGCGACCACCGTGTCGGCAGCCAGCACGAAGCCCGGCGCATAGTCCGTCTCGGTCTTGAGCGACGCGAACGCCTTTTCGGCCTTTTCCTTCGACAGCCGCTTGGCCAGCGAGCGCGGATGCTCGCCACGCAGCGGCGTTTCGTCGATATCGGCTGGCAGGATGCGGTCCGGCTCGATACCGGCCTGCTGCAAGAGTTCGATGCGGCGGGGCGAACCCGAGGCAAGCACCAGCTTCTGCAAAATGCTCATCGCGTTCGGCCGGGCCTTGATCTTACTTGAAGCGGTAGGTGATGCGGCCCTTGGTCAGGTCGTATGGCGTCATCTCGACCAGAACCTTGTCGCCGGTCAGCACGCGGATGCGGTTCTTGCGCATGCGGCCGGCCGTATGGGCGATGATCTCGTGTTCGTTTTCGAGCTTGACCCTGAACATCGCGTTGGGCAACAATTCCGTGACGATACCCGGAAACTCGAGGACTTCTTCCTTCGGCATTCGATACCTTTGCTTGGATGGCAGTTCCGGCGTCTAGAGCATGATGCCGAAAAGTGTGAAGCGGTTTTCAGACGACATCATGCTCAACTTCCGACTCTGGCCGGAATTTCGGCGGAACCTATATGATAATCGTGCGCTTGTGAACACGCTTAATCCGTCGCGTTTTTTGCTTCGGGAGGCAAAAAACGTCGGCTTATGCGCAACTTCAGCCGCTCGCGCACGTCGCGATAGCTGGCCATGATGTGTTCGCGCGTGCCGCCGGCATCGGTCGGGTCGGGCGTCGGCCAGTATTCCACCTCGACGGCAAGCGAGCGGGTGAGTTCGAGCGCGGCATGGTGCGCTTCCGGCGCCAGCGTCACGATCAGGTCGAAATAATCGTCCTCGAGATCGTCCAATGTCCTGGGATGGCGCTCGCCCAGCGTGAGACCCTCCTCGGCAAGCACGGCATCGACGAACGGGTCGCGCTCGCCGGCGCGCACGCCGGCCGAGGCGACGAAAATCGAGGCGGGCAGCATCCGGCGCGCCAACTGCTCGGCCATTGGCGAGCGCACGGCATTCATGCCGCACAGGAACAGAATCGAACGGGGCAGGGCGCCGGCAGCCAGGATCAGCCCCGCCAGTGCAGCACGCAGACCAGCGTGAACAGCCGCCGCGCCGTGTCGAAGTCGATGTCGATCTTGCCGGAGAGCCGGTCCATCAGCGCCTGCGAGCCCTCATTGTGCAGGCCGCGGCGGCCCATGTCGATCGCCTCGATATGGCTCGGCGTCGAGGAGCGGATGGCGTCGTAATAGCTCTCGCAGATCATGTAGTAATCCTTGACGATGCGCCTGAGCGGCGTCAGCGACAGGATGTGGGTGACGACCGCGGCGCCGTCCTCGCGCGCCACGGCAAAGACCAGACGGGACTCGGCCAGCGACAGCTTCAACCGATAGGGACCCGTGCCGCTGTCGTTGACGGGCTGAAACCTGTTTTCCTCGATCAGGTCGAAGATCGCCACCGCCCGCTCATGCTCGACATCGGGCGTCGAACGGCCGATCGATTCATCGAGTTCGACATCGATCAGTTTTGCGCGGGTTTGATCGGAGCCCGTCATCTCGGCCTACATGTTCAACCGGATGGTGACGGAGCGGCCATGCGCGTCAAGTCCTTCCGCCTGGGCAAGGGCGACGGCCGGTGGCGCCAGAGCGCGCAACTGCTCCGGTCCGAGCTTCAGGATAGAGGTGCGCTTGACGAAATCGAGGACCGAAAGGCCCGACGAGAAACGCGCCGAGCGTGCCGTCGGAAGCACGTGGTTGGAGCCGCCGACATAGTCGCCGATGGCTTCCGGCGTATGGCGGCCGAGAAAGACGGCGCCGGCATTGCGCATCCTGGCCAGGAAGCCCTCGGCATCGTCAATGGCCAGTTCGACATGCTCGGCCGCGATACGGTCGACCAGCGGCAGCGACGCCTCGATGGTCGAAACAAGGATGACGGCGCCGAAGTCGCGCCAGCTCTGCGCCGCCGTCTCGCCGCGCGGCAAGGTCTGCAACTGACGTTCGACCGCCTGTTCGACCGCCTTGCCGAAGGCCGGATCGTCGGTGATCAGGATCGACTGCGCCGACACGTCATGTTCGGCCTGGGCGAGCAGGTCGGCGGCGATCCAGTCCGGATCGTTGTCGCCGTCCGCCACCACGAGCACTTCGGAAGGGCCGGCGATCATGTCGATGCCGACCGTGCCGAACACCTGCCGCTTGGCCGCGGCGACATAGGCATTGCCCGGACCGACGATCTTGGCGACGGGCCTGATCGTCTCGGTTCCGTGGGCAAGCGCCGCGATCGCCTGCGCGCCGCCGACGCGGTAGATTTCCGACACGCCGGCAATATCGGCGGCCACCAGCACCAGCGGGTTGATGACGCCACCAGGAGCCGGCACCACCATGACGATACGCTCGACGCCCGCCACTCCCGCCGGGATGGCGTTCATCAGCACGGAACTCGGATAGCTCGCCGTGCCGCCTGGCACATAGAGCCCGACCGCTTCGATCGCGGTCCAGCGCCAGCCGAGTTCAACGCCGGCCGCATCCGTGAAACGGTCGTCCTTGGGTCGCTGCCGCTCGTGATAGGCGCGGATGCGATCGCGCGCGAATTCGAGTGCTTCGATGGTGCTGGGATCGGCGGTCTTGTAGGCCTGGGCGACATCGTCCTTCGAGACGGCGATGCCGAGACTGCCTAGGTCGGCACGGTCGAATGTCATCGTGTAGTCGATCAGTGCCGCGTCGCCCTCGGCGCGCACGCGCGCGATGATCCGCCGGACCGCGGTATCGACGTCCTCCGACACCTCCCGCTTGGTCGTCAGAAAGGCAGCAAAACGCTGCTCGAAATCGGCGTCGGACTGGGCAAGCGTGATGGCCATCGTATGCTCAAGCCTTATGCACGGGGCGCGACGTGGCTTCCCACGCACCGCCGATATCGGCAAGGCGGGCCTCGATGCATTCGACATCGAGCATGATGGTGCCGCCGCCGGAAAAAATCAGTTCGACGATGCCGGCCGGCTTGCTGATCTCGATGAAGCTGATCGCCAGCAGAGAGAGGATTTCGGCCGGCTTGTCGCGGGCGATGCCATTTGTCTTGGCGCCCAGCACGCGGTCGAAATGCAGCACGGCCTGCCGTCGCTCATTGTGTTGGCGAAACAGGCCGGATCTGGCCTCCCACACGAAACGGTTCATGGTCAGCACGAAACGCTTGGCCTTGGGCAGGAATTCGAGGTCACTGACTTTGAGCACAGCGTCCTGGACGTGAGCCGAAACAATGCTCAGATCCTGGTCGTCGAGCGCGATAAGCTTGAGGGCCATGCGGATTTCACACCTAAAGGTTGGCAATTCAGCCTTTCTGTTAGGCGGTCTTTCCGATCGGTGCAACCGCGACAGGGACCCCGCTGGAGGCAATTGCCTCAGGTTTTGCGCTGCCCCTCATCGCCCTGTCGGTCACTTCTCCCTGTATGGCGACGGGGAGAAGGACGCCTTCGCCGATGATTTTCGCCAAGCGACTGGAGATCGCTAGGCTGAAATGCGCTCGATCACCGCACCGCAATTGGAGAGCTTTTCCTCCAGCCGCTCGAAGCCGCGGTCGAGATGGTAGACACGGTTGACCGTGGTCTCGCCTTCTGCAGCGAGACCGGCGATGACCAGCGAGACGGAGGCGCGAAGATCGGTCGCCATGACCGGCGCGCCCTTCAGTTTGGCCACGCCGTCGACGATCGCGGTCTGGCCCGAAAGCGTGATGTGGGCGCCGAGCCGGGCCAGTTCCTGGACGTGCATGAAGCGGTTTTCGAAGATCGTCTCGGTGATGCGGGATTTGCCCTTGGCCATGGTCATCAGGCCCATGAACTGTGCCTGCAGGTCGGTCGGGAAGGCTGGGAAGGGCGCCGTCGTCACGTCGACTGGCGAAATCCCGGCGCCGTTGCGCTTCACGCGGATGCCGGAATTGGTCTGCGTGATCTCCGCGCCCGTCTGCGAAATCACGTCGAGCGCCGTCTGCAGCAGCTCCGGCCGTGCGCCTTCGAGCACGACGTCGCCGCCGGTCATCGCCACGGCCATGGCATAGGTGCCGGTCTCGATGCGGTCGGGGATGACGCGCACGCGCGCCCCCGACAGCGCTTCGACGCCGTCGATGGTAATGGTCGGCGTGCCGGCGCCCGAAATCCTGGCGCCCATGGCGTTGAGGCATTCGGCGAGGTTGACGATCTCGGGTTCGCAGGCGGCGTTTTCGAGCACCGTCTCGCCCTTGGCGAGCGATGCCGCCATCATCAGCACATGGGTGGCGCCGACCGAGACCTTGGGGAATACGTAGCGGTTGCCGACAAGGCGGCCGTTCTTCGTCTTGGCGATGACATAGCCGGTGTCGACGTCGAGATCGGCGCCCAGCGCCTGCAGGCCTTCGAGGAACAGGTCGACCGGCCGCGTGCCGATGGCGCAGCCGCCGGGCAGCGACACCTTGGCCTCGCCCATGCGGGCCAGCAGCGGCCCGATCACCCAGAACGAGGCACGCATCTTGGACACCAGTTCGTAAGGGGCTGTCGTGTCGACGATGTTGCGAGCGGAGAAATTGATGGTGCGCGAATAGCCCTCATTCTGCTTCTCGCGGCGGCCGTTGACCGAATAGTCGACGCCGTGATTGCCGAGGATGCGGATCAGTTGCTCGACATCCGCCAGATGCGGCACGTTTTCGAGTGTCAGCGTGTCGTCGGTCAGAAGCGAGGCGATCATCAGCGGCAAGGCGGCATTTTTCGCGCCGGAGATCGGAATGCTTCCGGCAAGCTTGTTGCCGCCGACGATTCTGATGCGATCCATTGGAGAATGTCCCTCTCGGCCAGAAAAAGGCCGGTTCAATCGTTTGAGTATCGGCCCGTCTAGACCATCGGGCAGTTTGGTTCAAGAAATAGGATTTCGCCGACCCCAGGCCAAGAGTGGCCGATTTGAGTTAATCTTTTTGTATTTCCTTTGCCGCGCCGAGCCCGTCGGGCCGCTTGTCGGCGTCGCCACTACGGCGCGAGCGCGACTGCGCCTTGCGCTTCTGCAGATTGGCGCGCAATTGCTCCGCGAGCCGGTTCTTGCGGATCGTTTCGCTGTTTTTCGGTGAATTCGTCTTGTCGCTCATCGTCTCCGCCCCGGCTGGCGACCAGCCACCCCGCCATTCAGGGATAGCCAACATTGTGGCGCCGCCATGTCAACAAAAGCTATCCGGCAAAGGCTTTCACACAAGCGCTGTTCTTGGCCTTGCGCTTGCCGGTTCGATATGGCAGAAGCCCCGCCATTGGCGGCTGCGGTAGCTCAGTGGTAGAGCACTCCCTTGGTAAGGGAGAGGTCGAGAGTTCAATCCTCTCTCGCAGCACCAGATCTCCCTGGCTTTGACGAATCGGCCCATTCTGGTTCCCCCGGCACGCGTCGGATGTGTCCTGTTCGGCGGATCGGAGCAGGTCCGCAATTGGCATCTCGCCATGCGCCTCAATGCGGTCGCCGGTCTCGTGGCAATGGCCGGCTGATCGTTTTCGCTCGCCGACGGCTTGTCTGGCGCCCGGGTCGATGGCTAAATGATCGAGCACAGGGGAAGGTAATATGGCACTTCACCTTTCGGCGGATGCCCCAGCGTCAGCCGCGGCCACGCCGCAAAAATATCTCTTTGGACCGTTCATCGACTTTTTCATGCTTGGCGGAAGCGCGCTTCTGATCCTGCCGGTCCTGTATTTTGTGCCTCTCAGGTACGAAGCTACCCTGACGCTGGCGATGTTCTTGCTGTCCCACCTCATAAACCAGCCGCACTTTGGTCATTCATACCAGATCTTCTACCGCGATTTCGCGCGCAAGATACGCGGCGACGGCTACGGCCGGAATCTCCAGATCCGTTATGTCATTGCCGGCATCGTCGTCCCGTTGGCCATGATTGCCTTCTTTGCCTATGGCTCGCTGACGGGGAACGCCCGGCTGCTCGGCTACGCGACCAACGCGATGGGCTTTTTCGTGGGCTGGCACTACGTCAAGCAAGGCTACGGCATGCTGATGGTGGACGCCGTGCTGAAGCGCAAATTCTTCAGCGAGCAGGACAAGAAGGTGTTGCTGTTCAACGGCTACGCCGTGTGGCTGTTCGCATGGCTCCAGACAAACGTGGTGATCACCGAAAGGCAATTCTGGGGTCTGGATTATTACACGTTCGCGGTCCCGCCATGGCTCATCACCATCGCCATGTCGATCGCGGCTGCTTCCTCGGCGGCTACCGCCGTGATGTTCATCAATCGCTGGCGCAAGCATGGTGGGGCGCTGCCTTATAATGGCGTCGTCGCCTATGTCGTGTCGCTCTATGCCTGGATCCTGTTCGTGACGCTGAACCCTCTCTGGCTGCTGGTGGTGCCGGCGCTCCATTCATTGCAGTACCTGGCCGTGGTCTGGCGCTACCAGACCAATGTCGAGCGCGACCGTCCGGACGCCGTCGAGAGGCCGGCATGGAAGGTCCTGTCCATTCTTGGACCTCTGTACAGGCTGCGCGTGCTGGCGTTCATCGTCGTGGGCGGCATTCTTGGCGCGCTCGGCTTCTGGCTGGTGCCGATGGCGCTGATCGACCTGGTGCCTTACGACAAGGCGGTGCTCGGCTCGTCGCTTTTCCTCTTCATCGCCTGGATATTCATCAACGTTCATCACTATTTCCTGGACAATGTGATGTGGCGGCGCGGCAACCCGGAAGTCTCGAAATATCTGTTCCGCTGAGGCGATTGATTGAATTCACCGTGGGACGGCCCATGCCGGGCACCGACACAATTCGTTAACCAAGATGCTGTTCATCGACATGACGGGTTTGGGACGGATTCCCGTCTGCCCCGGGTCGAACCCATGCCTTCTCGGGTCGAGACCGCCAAGAAAGAAGGCTCCGCATCAGGCGAAGACGTCAAATCGCCTGAAACAAAAACAATGTGCAAGGCATGAACGTGATTGAAAGCCAACAAAACGCGCCCGGCGCTTCCCATAGTTGGGCACGCTTGCCGGCCCTCCTGGTTGCATTCCTTTGCATGTGCGTCACCGATGCGTTCGGCGAAACGCGGGCCCTGCGAATTCAGCATCTCCACACGGGCGAGAAGGCGGAGATCGTTTTCAAACGCGATGGACGTTACGATCAGGCGGGATTGAAGAAGATCAATTTCATGCTGCGCGACTGGCGCCGCAACGAGCCGACCAGGATGGATCCGCGCCTGCTCGACCTGGTCTGGCAGGCCTACCGCGCCAGCGGCTCGAACAGCTATATCCATGTGGTCAGCGCCTATCGTTCGCCGGCGACCAACGCCATGCTGCGCGGCCGCTCCAAAGGGGTGGCCCGGGAAAGCCAGCATATGGTCGGCCGCGCCATGGACTTCTTCCTGCCGGACGTGCCGCTGAAGAAATTGCGTGACATCGGCCTCAAGATGCAGGGCGGCGGCGTCGGCTATTATCCGACCTCCGGTTCGCCTTTCATCCACATGGACGTCGGCAATGTGCGGCATTGGCCGGGCATCAGCCGCCAGGAACTCGCCAGGGTCTTCCCGAACGGCAACACGCTGCATGTGCCGAGCGACGGCAAGCCGCTGCCTGGCTACGAGCAGGCGTTTGCCGCCTACAAATCGCGCAAGGCCGGCGGCACGCCCAACATCGAGCTGGCAAGCGCGGACGCCGGCCAGCGCAGGCCGGCGCGTGGCCTGCTGGCGACGCTGTTGGGCGGGCGCGGCGCGGATGAAGCCGATGACGCCGCTGAAGCGGCGCCGGCGCCACGCAAGCCGGCCAAGCCGGTTGAACCCAAATCCGTTGAACCAAAATCAGTTGAACACAGGACGGCCGGACAGGGCATCGCCATTGTGGCGCCGGAGGTTGCCCAGCGGGCGGATATCCAGATGGCTTCCGACCGCCCGGCTGAAGAAACGCCCGCGAAGACGCCCGAAGCGATCGTCATGGCGCTGGCGCCTCGTGCGGTGCCGTTGCCCGCCTTCGCACCGCGCGCCGGGCTCGTGGCCAGCACCCCGACCCCGCAGCCGGAACCGCTCCAGGCGGCGGGCGCAGCCACGGCGCGGGCCGAACAGGCGGCGCCCGACGCCGAGATTCTATCGGCCAAGGCGGGTGCTCCCGCGATCGCCGCGCCGGACATGGTGGCGCTCAACATTCCCTTGCCGACATGGCGGCCGGAGGGCCAGACAGGCTTGGCGCGTCAGGCGGAGGCCGCCAAATCCACCGATGCAATCGGTGCCTTGCTGGCCATGCATCATCCCGATGGCGGCCTCGATCGGCCGGCCGCTCAGCGCATTGCAGTCCCTGCATCGAAGTCAGAAGATCGTGTCAGGACCAGCCCCAAGGCCGACCGTGTCCAGCCACGTGTCGATCCCAAGGCCACCGCCGTCATAGCGCCCCCGGCGTCGACCGGCCGGCCGGTTGCGGCTGCTCATAGCATTGCCGGCGGAGCCGGATCGGCCGCCAATTTCATCCGCACCACGCCGGAGCAGGTTTATCTCGAGGGGTTCCGGCCCCGGGGACAGACCTCCGATCACCGCCGCTTTGCCGGCTCCGCGGTCAAGTTCCTGCCCATCGCCAGCTTCAAATAGGTCGCCTGTCCTGTTCTGTAAGATATTTTCCAAATTTGACAATCGGACATGAAATTGTAAGATAATCGTCTTCCCGTCAGCGAGAGGCGATGACCATGTCGATCCGCGAAGAACTGGCCAACACCACCTTGGCGTTCACATCGGCGGAAGAAAAAATCGTGCAGGTCCTGCTCGCCGATTATCCGATGTCCGGCCTGGGAACGGCGACCCGGCTGGCGCGGCGCGCGGGCGTCAGTGACCCGAGCGTGACACGGCTGATGACCAAGCTCGGCTATGTCGGTTTCGCGGATTTCCAGGCGCGGTTGCTCACGGAGGTGGAATCCCGGCTGCACTCGCCGCTTTTGATGATGGAGGCCAAGCGTCCCGGCGGCTCCAGCGAAGGCACCGCGCTCGCCTACTTCCATTCGGTTTCCGACAGTCTGGAGCGCACGCGCACGGCGGTGCCGCTGCAGGCCTATACGCGAGCCGTCAACCTGTTGCTCGAGACAAAGGGCCAGGTCGTGCTGCTGGGCGGTCGTTTCAGCCGGCATATCGCCTCCATGCTTGCTGGCTACCTCCTGCAGTTCCGCTCCGGCGTGCGCGACATCGGTTCGCTCAGCCCCGCCGATTTCGACCTGTTGATCGACCTTGGCAAGCGCGACCTTCTCGTCGTCTTCGACTACCGGCGCTACCAGTCGGATGTGGTGAGCTTTGCGCAGCAGGCGCATGAACGCGGCGTTTCCGTCCTGCTTTTCACCGATGTGTGGCTGTCGCCGATCGCTGACATCGCCGACCTGACCATGGTCGCGGCGATCGACGCCAACTCGCCCTTCGACACGCTGGCGACCGCCGTGGCCCAGATGGAGACCGTTTTCGCCCACGCGCTGGAAGGCCATGGCGCCGGGGTGCGCAAGCGCATCGAGGATATCGAGAAGATCCGCAGCGCCAATGCCGTTACCCTCGATGCCGCTCTGTCGCCGTCCGATACCGAAACCGCCAAACCAAGAACCCCGAGGAAATAGCGTCGAAACGCCCAGGGCGGCGATGCGAGAAAGGAATAGCCATGGCTGACACCCAGACGATCATCGATGCCGTGCAGGCTGAAATCGAGGCCGACCGCGACTGGCTGATCGGCCTGGTCCGCGACATGGTCCGCATCCCGTCGGTCAATCCCAAATTCGAAGCCAATCCGGCGATCAACCGCGAGGCGGACGTCCAGGCGCTGCTCGAACCGGTCCTCAAGCAGGATGGCTTCCGCACCGAGCAGTGGGACGCCTTGCCCGGTCGGCCCAATCTGGTCGGCGAATGGGCCGGAAACGAGGAGCGCAGCCTGATCCTGTGCGGCCATATCGACGTGGTGCCGGTCGGCGAGATGAAGGATTGGTCGGTCGACCCCTTCGGTGGCGAGGTCACCGATGGCCGTCTCTATGGCCGTGGCGCGGTCGACATGAAGGGCGGCGTCGCGGCTTGTGTCGCTGCCGCGCACGCGATCCGCAAGGCCGGCATCACGCTGCAGGGGCGGCTGGCGATCCACTCCGTCGTCGACGAGGAGGCCGGCGGTTTCGGCGCCATGGACGCGGTCAGGAAAGGCAAGCTTGCCAAGGCGGTGCTGGTCGCCGAGCCGACCTGGGGCGATGTCCTGCCGGTCGAGGGCGGGCTCGAATGGGCGCGGGTGACGATCCGTGGTCGCAATGCGCATTCGGCGCTGCGTTACAATGAAATCTATCCGCAGAGACACGACAAGGACCGGCTGAAGCCGGGCGTCAACGCGATCGAGATCGCAGCCCGCTTCATCGCCGCCGTTCGCCAATACGAGCTGGACCGGACGCGGGCGAAATCCCACCCGCTGCTGCCAGTCGGCATGAACACGATCAACATCGGGGTCATGCATGGCGGAACGGGCCTCGGCGAGCACGGCCTGCCGACGGTGATGACCAATCCGGCCATCATTCCCGATGTCGCGGTGCTCGACCTCGACATGAAATTCCTGCCCGATGAAACCTCGGCCGAATACCGCCGCGACTTCGAGACGTTTGTCCATCATTTCGCGCAGGCCGACGCCTGGCTGCGCGACAACCCGCCTGTCATCCAGTGGGAGCTCGGCGGGCTGCATTTCCCGCCCATGAACACCCCGGTCGATCATCCTCTGGTGACGTCGCTGATGCAGCGAAAGGCCGCCATCGGCAAGGCGCCGAAGACAAGCGGCTTCGTCGCCGTCTGCGATGCCGCGCACTATGCCGGCGCTGGCGTCGACGGCGTCATCTTCGGCCCATCGGGCGATGGTTTCCATGGCGCCAACGAATATGTCGAGGTGGAATCGGTGGTCGAGACCGCCAAGGTGATCGCCGCTTCGGTGATCGACTGGTGCGGCGTGCGCTGAGAGACGTAATCTTTCCAGGCGGTCAGGCCGGGCGTTTGATCCGCCCGGCGACAACATTCCATGCCGACTTGATCATGCCGGCCAGTCCGCTCGGATAGGCCAGCATCACGCCGATGATCAGCACCGCCGTGATGATCGGACGCCATGCGCCGAAATCGGCCATCCACTCGGCGAAGATCGTCAGCACGAACGAGGCGATGATGGCGCCGTAGATCGTGCTGGTGCCACCCAGCAGCACCATCGACAGGATGATGGTCGCCAGACTCATGCCGAACACGTCGATCGAGGCATTGCGCTGGTAGGCGGCGTAGAAGGCGCCGGCGATGCCGGTGAAGAAGGCGCTTGCCGCGAGCGTCAGCATGCGCTGGCGCACGATCGAGACGCCGCGGCTGATGGCGTATTCCTCATTGTCGCGCAGCGCCACGATGCTGGCGCCGGTGCGCGAACGCACGAACACGCGCAGGAACAGCGTGCTCGCCACCAGCAGCGCCAGCGCGATGTAGAAATAGGCTAATTTGGCGTCGCGGACCATGTTGTGGTCGAACCAGTAGAGGCCGGGAATGCGCACCAGCCCTTGCGTGCCGCCGGTAATGTCGGACTGGCTGAGGATGACCTGCATGATGAGCTGCGCGAAGCCGAAGGTGACCAGGATGATATAGATGCCCTTCAGCCGCAGGATCGGGATGGTCACCACGATCGCCGCCAGGGTGGCGATGACACCGCTGGCGAGGAGCGCGATCCAGGGGTCGAGTCCGGCCAGTTTGGTGAGCAGGCTGTAGGCGTAGACGCCGATGCCGAACAGCGCCAGATGGCCGAAGTTGAAGACGCCGCCATAGCCGAGGCTGAGATCCCAGTTGGACGCCACGATGGCATAGATGAAGGCCATGATCAGGATGTGGCGGGCATAGGTGTCGCCGAAGAGCAGCGGCAGCAGCGCCAGCATGGTGAAGCCGAGCACGAAACCGACGGCCTCGTGCTTCCACGGCGTGCGGCCGGGCGCGACCGGGTTTGCCGCCGCCATCCGTATCTGGGTGATTGGAGAGGTCGTGTCGGTCATGCGAGGCCTCGCGAGCGGCTGGCGAAAATGCCCTCGGGGCGCACCATCAGGGTCAGGATCAGCACGCCGAATAGCAGCGCCGGCGTCCAGTAGAGACCGAAATAATAGCTGCAGGCGGCCTCGAAGAAGCCGATCAGATAGGCGGCGAAGATCGGGCCCGATATGCTCGATATGCCGCCGAAGACGACAACGATCAGCGCCTTGAGCAGCGGGTCCGAGCCCATGACCGGCGACATGAAGCGATAGCCGCCCATGAAGATGCCGGCGAGCCCCGCCAGCGAGGCGGCGATGGCGAAGGCCAGGCCATAGAGCGCGGTGACGTTGAGACCAACCAGATGGCTCGCATCCTCGTTCTGCGCCACGGCGCGCAATGCCAGTCCGAGCCGCGTGCGGTTGAGGAACATCCACAGCGCCGCCAGGATCAGCGGCGTGATGACGATGATGGCGATCTGGTGCAACGAAACGCCGACACCGCCGATCGTGGTGTTGCCGTCGATGAGCGCCGGGATCTGCTTGGAGCGCGGCCCCCAGATGGTGAGCGCGCCGTTCTCGATCAGCGATCCGGCGGCAAGCGTGGTGATGACGACGACCAGCACGATGTTGGGCCGGCCGATCAGCGGCCGCACGACGCTCGCCTGCAGGATCCAGCCGACGCCGGCCATGACGACGACGGCGATGGGAAAGGCCACCGCCGCCGGCAGGCCGAGTTCAACCAGCTGCCAGGCGATGTAGGCCCCCAGCATCATGAACACGCCATGGCTGAAGTTGAACACGCCGATCGTCGTCCAGACCAAAGCGAGCCCGACCGCCATCATGGCGTAGAGCGAGCCCTGGAACAGGCCGCCGAACAGGATTTCCGCCAATGCGCTCATCTTGGAATCCTAGTGGCCAAAATACATCGACATGATCTCGCCGTGGTCGAGGCTTTCGCCCGGCTTGATCTCGGTTGCCACCGCGCCGTGATTGACGAGGTAGAGTTGCTGCGTCAGCTCCAGCAGGAATTCGATGTCCTGCTCGACGACGATGAGCGGCACGCCGCCGCGCGAAATGTCCATAACGGAGGCGCAGAGCTCGTCCTTGATCTTGGGCGCCAGCCCAAGCGTCGGCTCGTCGAGGATCAGCAGGCGCGGATGGCTCATCAGTGCGGTACCGATCGACACCATCTGGCGCTCGCCGCCCGACAGCGTGCGCACGCGCTGGCGCCAGCGTTCGGCGAGTTTCGGGAACAGCTTGACCACCTTCTCGCGGTTCTCCGCCTCATGCGGGCGGGCGCGCGGCGAATAGGCGCCCAGCGCCATGCAGTCGGCGATGGAGAGATCGGGAAATAGCCGGTTGCCCTGCGGCACATGGATCAGGCCGGTACCGACGATGGCGCGGGCGCTGAGGCCCGATATGTCCTGTCCGTCGAATTGGATGCGGCCGCTTTTGGCCTGCAGCAGCCCGGAGATGGCACGCAACAAGGTCGTCTTGCCATGACCGTTCGGCCCGAACAGGCCGACATTGCCGAAGCGCCCGGCCTCCAGCGAAATGTCGTGCAGCACGGTGACGCGGCCATAGCCGGCGGTGATGCCTTCGACGGTGAGAATAGGGTTCACGCCACCGCTCTCCGGGTTCCGAGATAGGCCTCGATGACGCGCGGGTCGGCGATCACGCTCTCCGGCTCGCCGGCGGCGAGCACGCGGCCATTGTTGAGCACCAGCAGATGCCGCGACAGGCTCATCAGGAAGGTCAGCACATGTTCGATCAGGAGAATGGTGATGCCGCGCTCTGCGGTGCGGCGGATCAGACCGATCGACGTCTCGATCTCGGGCTTGGTCAGGCTCGACGCCGGCTCGTCGAGCAAAAGCATGCGGGGCTGCATGGCGATCGCGGTGGCAAGCATCAGGCATTTGCGTTCGAAGACGGAAAGCTCGCCGGCCAGCCGCCCGAACGACGCTGATCCCAGACCGACGAATTCCAACGCCTCGGCCGCGGCATCGCGGGCCGCCGCGGCCGTCTTCTCCTGCTTGCCATAGCTCGCGCCGATCAGCGCGTTCTCGAACACGGTCAGCCCGTCGAAACTGGTCTCGCGCTGAAAGGTGCGGGCAAGGCCAAGGCGCGCGATGGCATGCCCCGGCTTGCCGTTGATGGCGGTCCCGTTAAAGCGGATGTTGCCCCTGTCCGGCCCGAACGGGATGCCGGTGATGATGTTGAACAGCGTGCTCTTGCCGCTGCCGTTCGGGCCGGCGATACCGAAGATTTCGCCGGCCTCGACCTTGAACGACACGCCATCGACGGCCTTCAGCGAACCGAAGGCCTTCGACACGTCGTCCAGTTCAAGCAATGCCATTAGCCTATTGCATCCACGGCTGCGGCTTGAAGGCGCCGGTGGCGTATTTCTCCGGCGAGATCAACGTGCGCTGGCCATCCCAGATCTGGAAGAAGGTGATCGGGATATAGTCGTCGCCCTGCGTGGCGAGATGCGTGGCGGGATCGAATTTCAGCCGGCCTTCCGCAACCTGCTTGTCGGTCTCCGACAGCGCCTTCATGATCGCCGCATGGTCGGATGCGCCGCCGACTTTCTTGACCGCGTCGAAATAGACATTGGTCATTTCGTAGAGGCCGACGCCGTAGGTGCCGCTCTCGACGCCGTATTTCGCCTTGAACTTGGCCGCTACCTCGTCGGCACGCGGGTTCTTAGGTGTGGTCAGCGCGCCGCCGAGAAGATTGTAGATGACGCCGTTCGACTTCTTGCCGGTCAGTTCGACGAATTCCGGAACGCTCGGCGCATATTGCAGGAAGACCAGGCTCTTGGTCGGCTGCTCGAGGAACTGGTTCAGGAACGATGCCGAATTGCCCGGCAGATAGTCGGTGTTGATGACGACGTCGGGAACGTTCTCGCGCACCTTGGCGAGGATCGAGCGCCAGTCGGTCACCTCGCCGAACGGCACGATCTCGTCGACGGTGATGGTCCAGCCCTTCTCCTTGAAGGTCTTCTTCATGCCTTCCGAGATGGTTTTCGAATAGGCGTTGTCGGAGGAGATGATGGCGACCTTCTTGGTCGGCAAGGTGATCTTGCCGTCGGCAGCGAGCTTCTCGACGAAAAGGGTGACGTCGGTGTTGTAGGCGTCGAACGACGGCGTCAGCGACCAGCAGCACATGTATTTGTCTGGGTTCGGGGCGATGATGTCCCTGGTCTGCTGCGAGGTGGCCGCCAGCATGTAGGGCATCTCGGCCTCGGCCATGTTGTCGATCTCGAAATTGGTCAGGCTGGCGTAGCCGGTGAGCATGAACTGCACACCAGGATCGCCAAGCAGGCGCTCGACCGCGCTGGTGACGTTGCCGGCCGACTGATCCTTGACGTCGCCGACCACCAGTTCGAACGTGTTGCCGGCAACGCCGCCGGCCGCATTCGCCTCGTCGATCGCCATCTGCACGCCACGCTGGAACTCCTGGCCGTCGGCCGCGGCGGGGCCGGTGATCGGCGCCAGCAGGCCGATCTTGACGACATCGGCGAAAGCGGGCGCGCTTGCGGTGGCGAATGCCGCAATCAGGGCCGTGCTCATCAGCATATGGCGGATTCTGTTGCCTGCGGATTTGGATTTCATCGTGCCGTTCCCTGTTTTCCTCCCGTTCATCGGGAGTTGGATAATTGACAATCTACGCATAATTGTTCTTATTTGAAAAGGATTTTTCAACGCAACCTGACCGGGAAGACGGTTCCCGCAAAGGTATAGAAGCCATGGCGCTTTGCTGCGCATCTGCACTAAAACAAGGCAAGTCCAGACGGAGCCGACCATGACGACCTCGCAGAAGACCCTTGAAACCAGCCACGGCAAGATCGCCGTTCGCGAGACCGACGGCAAAGGCACCGCCGTGCTGCTGATCCACGGCAATTCGTCGTCAAGCGCGGTCTTCCGCAACCAGCTCGAGAGCCCGCTGGGCGACCGCTACCACATGATCGCTCCCGATCTGCCCGGCCACGGCGCATCCGGCGACGCCATCGATCCCGATCGCTCCTACAGCATGGAAGGCTACGCCGATGCGATGACCGAAGTGTTGGGATTGCTCGGGGTCGGCAAGGCCATCGTCTTCGGCTGGTCGCTCGGCGGCCATATCGGGCTGGAGATGATCGACCGTTATCCCGGCCTGCTTGGCCTGATGATCACGGGCACCCCGCCGGTATCGCCAGAGGAGGTCGGCAACGGTTTCAAGCAGAGTCCTCATATGCACCTTGCCGGGCAGGAAACCTTCAGCGCCGACGATGTCGAGGCCTATGCGCGCAGCACCTGCGGCGAACCGTTCGAGCCGTTCCTGATCGACACGGTGGCGCGCACCGACGGGCGGGCGCGGCGCCTGATGTTCGAGAAGTTCGCCGCCGGCACCGGCCGCAACCAGCGCGAGATCGTCGCCGGCAAGACGCCGCCGATCGGCGTGCTCAACGGCGTCGACGAACCGTTCGTCAACACCGATTTCCTCGCGGCGGTCAAGTTTTCCAATTTGTGGGAAGGCAAGGCGCATCTGCTCGACAAATCGGGCCACGCGCCGTTCTGGGATTCACCCGACCGCTTTAATCCGATCTTCGCCCGCTTCCTGGCGAGCGTGGATCAGGCATAGACCCGCCACAAGGCCACCGATCAGCTGCCATCGTCCAGAATGCGTCCCGGCACGGGCACTGCTGGCCGCGTTGCACTGACGGCGAGGGGGCCGTCGCGACCGGCAGCGTTGGCAAACGCATGCCAGTCCGGCTATTACGGCAAAGCTGCGCAGGACAGTCAGCTTTTCCGTTGGAGTGCGACATGACCGTATTTACACGCCGCGGACTGCTCAAGACTGCCGCGGTTGCCGGTGCGAGCGGCGTCGGGCTCGCCGCCATGGGCCGGCTGGGCGGCTTCGCCGCGACGCCTGAGCCGATAGAGCTGCGAACGGCGAAAATCGCGGCCAAGCTGATGGACGGTGGCCAGACCAACAATGTGCTGACCTATGGCAATGCCGGGATGCCGCCGGTGATCAGGATGAAGAAAGGCGAACCCTTCGCCGCGCGCCTGGTCAACGCCATAGACGATCCGACGACCATCCACTGGCACGGCATCCGCGTGCCGAACAAGATGGATGGCGTGCCGTTCCTGGTGCAGCCCTATGTCTATACCGGCGACCATTTCGACTACGCCTTCACCCCGCCGGACGCCGGCACCTTCTGGTACCATCCGCACTGCAATACGCTTGAGCAGATGGGCCACGGCCTGACCGGCGTGATCGTGGTCGAAAACCCGAAAGATCCGAAATTCGATGCCGAAGTGGTCCTCAACCTGCGCGACTGGCGCCTTGGCGACGACGCCCAGTTCATCGACCAGTTCCGGCCGCGCGATGCGGCGAGAACCGGCACTTACGGCACGGTGCGCACCGCCAACTGGCTAGACCAGCCGCGATATGACGCGCCGGCCGGCGGGCTGACGCGTCTGCGCGTCGCGATCACCGATGTCACCCGCATCTATGCCTTTCGCGTCGACGGGGCCGAAGCAATGGTGATGGCGCTGGACGGCAATCCGGTGCCGCAGCGCTTTGCGCCCGACGCCTTGCTGCTTGGGCCCGGGCAACGCATGGAACTCGCCATCCGTATGCCGGACGAGGAGGGCGCGATCGTCAGCCTGCGCGACGTCAGGGGCACCAAGCCCAAGGTTCTCGCGACGCTGCGCGCCACAGGCAATTCGCTGAAGCGGGATAGTCGCGACCTAGCACCGCTGGAGGTCAATCCGGTGGCGGAGGTCGATCTCAGCACTGCCCAGCATATTTCACTGGCGCTAAGCGCTACAGCGGAAAACATCCCCAGCGACGGCATCTGCGGTTCGCTCGGCTACAGTTTCTGGGCCATCAACAAAGTGCCGTGGCCAGGCGATACGCCGGACCCGACCACGCCTTTGGCCGAATTGAAGCTCGGCAGGAGTTACATCATCGACATGGAGAACCTGACGCCGCAATCGCACCCGATGCATCTGCACGGCATGAGCTTCAAGGTGCTGTCGTCATCGACGCGTCCGGTGCAGCCGTGGATTTCGGACACCTACCTCATCCAGCCTAACGAGAAGGTGAGCCTGGGCTTCGTCGCCGACAATCCCGGTGACTGGCTGCTGCATTGCCACATCATCGAGCACCAGAAATCGGGCATGACGAGCTACGTCAGGGTGGCCTGAACCACCCTCGGCAAGGCCGCGTCGTCCGCGACCTACTTGCGCAGCTGCGCCTCGATCTCGTCGAGCACCTTGTCCTTGCCGATGCCGGTGAGGAAGGCGAGGCCCTTGATGACCGGCTTGGTCACTGAAGCCGAGATCGGGGTCGTGGAGACGATGAAGTCGACACTGTCGGCCAGCCCCGGCACTTCGGTCGCCTTGGCCTGTTGCGCGTTGAAGGTAAGGCCGCGCTTCTTCATCGCCTCGGTGACGGCGACGTTGACCGCCGTCGAGGTGGCGATGCCGGTGCCGCAGGCAAAGAGAATTGTTTTCTGTTTGGACATTTGCTGCTCCTCCTTGGGTTATCAGCCGAGCACGGCACGCACGTCGTCGAGGTTCCTGGCCGACCTCAAGCCGTCCAATGCATCGGGATTCTGGATGGTGGCCATGACGGACTGCAGCGCTTCAATCTGCTTGTCCTTGTCATTGATGGCAAGCAGGAAGACGAAGCCGACCGGCAGCTTCTCGTCGGGATCTTCCATGTTGGCGAAGGTCACCGGCTTAATCAGCGTGCCCATCGCGATGCCGGGCTTCAGCACATGCTCGGGATCGGTGTGCGGCACCGCGACATTATCGGCGCGCTCCAGGGGCAGTCCCGTCGGGATGGTCATTTCGCGGCGCACGACCGCGTCGGCATAGGAGCTTTTGACATAGCCGAGAGCCTCGAGCCTGCCCGCGAGGATACGGATGATCTCCTCATTGGTCGAGGCATCCGACCCGAGCACGATCGCTTCGGGATCCAGAAGCTGCATGAGGCCGTCGGACATATCTTGCTCCGTTGGAAATCGTGCGCCCGCGAAGGGCGCACGATCGTGTCAAATTGAGGCGCGATGAAGGGTCAGGCCGTGCCTTCGGCAGGCTCGTCCTCGGCGCCCGCCGCCCGCTCCCAGCCAAGCGTATTGCGGCGATAGAGCACGAACAGGGCGGCTATGACCACCGCGATGAGGATGATGCCAGCAAGCCCAAGCCCTTGGATCGCCTCGATGATCACGTAGGGAACCCACAGGAAGCCGTCGACCACCGAGGTGATCTGCAGCGCATCCGCCGGCAGCTTGAAGCCCGATGCGACGGCGGCACTTGTGAACAGCGGCGCCAGCGCGTTGGCGACATAGAAACCGATCGCCAAGGTCACCGTGCCGATCACCACCATGCGGAACACATTGCCTTTGACCAGCGGCGCGGTCATGGCGACGATGAAGGGGATAACCGCCAGGTCGGCGAACAGGATGACGCGGTTGCCCGGCAGGATCACCGACAGGATGATCGCGATCGGCACCAGGATCAGCGACGACGAGATCGCCGCGGGATGGCCGATCAGGATCGCCGAATCGAGGCCGACGAGAAGCTCGCGGTCGCCGGTGCGCTTGCGCACGAATTCCTGCGCCGCGTCGGAAACCGGAAGCAGGCCTTCCATCAGGATCTTGACCATACGCGGCAACAGCAGCATGACCGCGGCCAGCGTCATACCGGTGCCCAGCACCTTGGCCAGCACCGTGCCGAGATCGCCGGCATTGTAGAAGGCGATGGCGCCGAGCACGAGGCCGATGATCAGGCCAAGCACGACCGGTTCACCGAACACGCCGAAGCGGCGCTCGATGGTTTCGGTGTTGATGTTGATGCGGTTGATGCCGGGAATGCGGTCCATGATCCAGTTCAGGATGATGGCGATCGGCAGGATCTGCGCCGAGGCGAGGTGCGGCACCGAAATGCCGGGCACGCCGTAGAACTGCTGAACCGCGCGCGCCGACCAGTCGGCGAAAAGCAGCGAAAGCGCTGCGACGAGCGCCGCGATCGCAATGCCGTAAGCCAGATTGTTGGTGGCGGCAACGACAAGCGAACCGACGAAGGCGAAGTGCCAGAAATTCCAGACGTCGACATTGAGCGTACGTGTCATGCGCGTCAAAAGCAGCACGATGTTGACCAGGATGCCGACCGGGATGACCCAAAGCCCGACCGACGAGCCGAAGGCGATCGCCGCCGCCGAAGGCCAGCCGACATCGATGATGTCGCGATGGATGCCGGTGTTGGTGACAATGGCCTTGGCCACGTCGCCGATCGACGTGAACATCAGGCCAAGCACGAGGTTGATACCGATGAAGGCGACGCCGATGGTCACGGCGGCGCGAAAGGCCTTGCTGACCTTGGCGCCCAAAACCACGGCAATGATGAAAATGACGATCGGCAGCAGGACTGTCGCGCCGAGCGTGTCGATGGCCCCCTTGAGGCCAGCAAGTAGAGTATCCATTCTTCCTCCCCTGGAGCCGCGGGCTCTGCCCGAAGATGCTCCGTTGATCTCGTCAACGCCTTTGCCGCCTTGGCGCAAAGGCCTCCCCTACCTAACGAGAGGCGGAATGCTCGTCCGAACAGGCTGTCGGAATGAACATTTGCCTTTGTTAGCAAACGAATGTTTTATTGGGGCTGTTCACGGCAATGTCAATTGGCAACCCTTTGGGCCAATAATTCGCGGCGAATGCAGCTTTTCCCGGCGTTTCCGTTGGAAATCGCCGGCCGCGAGCGGTTTCATTGGCACAGCGGACCCGTCCCTGCTAATTCGGCCCCAAATCAAGAAGCTGTGGACATCCCCTGCATGACCAATGTGGCCTTGACCGGACTTGCCCGCGATCTCGCCAGACGCGCGGCCGAGGGCCGCCCCGTGCGCATCGGCGTCATCGGCTCCGGCGAGATGGGCACCGACCTTGTCACGCAAGGCATGCTGATGCCGGGCATCGCGGTCTGCGCAGTCTCGACGCGCCGCCCGCACACCGCGCGCGACGCCATCCGTATCGCCTATGGTGACGAAGGGATGGCGGTCGAGGCCGACGCCGCGTCGACAGTCACCGCGGCGATAGAGGCGGGAAAAATAGCCATCACCTCGAATGAGATGCTGGTCACCAATCCACTGATCGACGTCGTCATCGACGCCACGGGAAAACCCGGCGTCGCCGCCGATTTCGACCTCATGGCGATGGAGCATGGCAAGCATCTGGTCATGATGAATGTCGAGGCCGACGTCACCATCGGCTGCTACCTCAAACAGCAGGCCGACCGGCTCGGCGTCGTCTATTCGGTCGGCGCCGGCGACGAGCCGTCGAGTTGCATGGAACTGATCGAGTTCGCGTCCGCCCTCGGCCTGACCATCGTCTCGGCCGGCAAGGGCAAGAACAACCCGCTCAACCACGATGCCGTGCCCGACGACTATCGCGAGGAAGCGATCCGCCGCAACATGAACCCGCGCATGCTGGTCGAGTTCGTCGACGGCTCCAAGACCATGGTCGAGATGTGCGCCATCGCCAACGCCACCGGACTGGTGCCCGACGTGCCCGGCATGCATGGTCCGAAGGCCGACCGCGACGACCTCGTCAAGGTGTTGATCCCGCGCCAAGACGGCGGCCTCCTGCTGAAGAAGGGTGTCGTCGACTACACCATCGGCAAGGGTGTCGCGCCCGGCGTCTTCGTCATCGTCGAGGCGACGCATCCACGCATTATCGAGCGCATGGACGACCTGCATATCGGCCACGGCCCTTATTACAGCCTGTTCCGGCCCTACCATTTGACGTCGCTGGAAGTGCCGCTCACCGCAGCCCGCATCGTGCTGTTCGGCAAGCCCGACATGGTGCCGCTGCCGAGGCCGGTCGCCGAGGTCTGCGCGGTCGCCAAGCGCGATCTCGTGGCCGGCGAGACCTTCGATGCGATCGGCGAGACGTGTTATCGCTCCTGGACCATGACCGTCGGCGAAGCCCGCGCCCAGCGCGCCGTCCCGGTCGGCCTGCTCGAGGGCGGCAAGGTGTTGAAGCCGGTCAGGAAAGGCGATTTGCTGACGGCCGACAATGCCGCGCCCGACCAGACGACCAGGCTGTTCGCCTTGCGCAAGCTGCAGGATGAGCTTCTGTACGGGAGCTAAGCCTCCCGTTGCCTGGAAAGAGCTAACCGCTACTTCGTCATCCTGGGGCGAAGCAAGGAGCGTAGCGACGCGGCGCAGACCCCGGGATCCATTCCGTGATTTAGAAGCGTTGCGGCGGGTGCAGAATTTTGCTCCGCTGCGCCGTTCGCTTCCATCTGTCAAAATCATCGCGTAGAGGACCCAGATGAAGCTTCACATCAGAAATCCGCGCGCACGCGAGTTGGCGAGACGGCTTGCAGACTTGCGCAATACGTCGATGGCCAAGGCGGTCATCGAAGCGCTTGAATCCGAACTGCGGCGAGAGCAACTCCCACTCGCCAAAAGGCTCGCCATCATAGCTGACGATCTTAGAGCCAAGGCAGGGGCGGGAGGCCGAACCATGGACAAGGACGAGATCAGTGAAATGTGGGGATGGCCCTGACACCTCCGAGCCGTCGCCACCCTACTTTCCCAGTTCGATCGACCTTAGCCGCGCCGCTTCCACCGCTTGCGTGAGGAGGTTGGTCAGCCGGTCCTCGCCCATCAACACGCCAAGCGCGGCCGCCGTCGTGCCGTTGGGGCTGGTCACCTGCTGGCGTAGCACGCCCGGATCCTCACGGCTTTCCGCCGCAAGCGACGCGGCGCCGTAGACGGTCTGCATGGCAAGCAGCCTGGCGGTCGCCGCCGGCAGGCCGGCTTTTTCGGCGGCCACGGTCAGCGCCTCGATGAAATGGAAGATGTAGGCCGGCCCCGATCCTGAGACGGCCGTCACCGCGTCCATAAGGCCTTCGTCGTCGATGGTGGTCACTTCGCCGCTCGCCGACAAAAGATCCGCGACGAAGCGCTTGGCGTCGTCGGAAACCAGGGGGTTGGAATAGACCACCATCATGCCCTTGCCGATGGCGGCGGGTGTGTTGGGCATGCAGCGCACGATCGGCGCGCGGTTGCCGAGGATCGCCTCGAAGGTGGCGGAGGGTGTGCCGGCGGCAATGCTGACGAATGTGGTGCGGCCGTCGCCGAAGCGCTTGTAGGCGGCGGTGACGTCACGGATCACCTGCGGCTTCACGGCGATGACGACGAGGTCAGGCACCGCGTCCGCCGGAATGGCTCCGGCTTCCGCCGCCGTGCCGCAGCCCAAAGCCGCCGCGCGCTGGCGCAGGTCTTCATTGGGCTCGACCACGAAGACCGCCGAGGGTGCAAGCTTGCCGGATTTCAGCCAGCCCGAGAGCATGGCGTAACCCATATTGCCGCAGCCGGCGAGAACAAGCCTGATCGTCATCGAGAGCCCTCCAAGCAAAGGCCATGACATAGACGCTCGCGGATCGGCGGGGAAGCCCTCTCAGGATCGCTGCACGGGCGCGCGCACCGCGATCGGCCGCAGCGACACTTGCCTGAGGCCCAGCACGCCGAAGACGAAGAACAGCCAGACCGGATCGCCGCGATGGAAGAAGAAGCTTTCGAGAAAGGCGTTGAGGGCGGTGAACAGCACCACCATCATGAAGAAATCGCCGAGAAAGATGTTTTCCTTGCGCAGCGGAATGCGCATGTAGTCGCGCAGCGGCGCGATGAGGAAAGTGTAGACAGCGACGCAAAGGGCAGGGATGCCCATCAGCACGGCGATGTCGAGATAACCGTCATGGCCGTGCACGATGGTCCTGATGTCCCACGGGCGGTCAAAGGGCTGGTCCTGGTTGAACAGCAGCGGCGTGCCCCAGAAGCTCTCATAACCGTAGCCGGTCCACGGTTTCTTCGCCAGCATCGAGCCGGCGAACTCCCACAGCGTGGTGCGGCCGGTGTAGGTCATGTCGGGAAAATAGATCGCCGCCAGATGTTTGACCGGCGGCAGGAAGACGATGCCCAGCGTGCCGACCGCCGTGGCGATGACCGCCAGCGCAAACAGGATCGGCGTGCCGAGCCGCATGCCCATCAGGCTCGGGAACATCACGATCAGGATCGAGAACGGCACCAGCCCGGCGGTGGTCTTGGAGCCAGTGTGCAGCATGAAGATCATCGCCGCGCAGAAGATACCAGCGCCCCACCAGCGCTGACCGCGCCGATAGAGATAGAGGCCGGCGAAACTGAAGCAGGCCATGATCGGTCCGGCGATGTTCTTGTGGGTGAACACGCCGCGCCACAGGCCGGCATGTTCGGGCTCCTGCGAGTCGGCCGTGTGCATCGCCTCGTGCGGAAAGGCGAGGAGGCCGAAATAGGACAGGCCCATCACCACGACGGCGGTGAAGATGATGACCCTGGAGAAGGACTCGGCGTCGCGGGGCAGCGCCAGGATCGTTGCCATCGTCAGGATGCCGATCATGGTGAAGGACGCAGCGCGCATTGCCGAGGGCGGATCGGTCGCCAGCACCACCGACAGGAAGAAGAAGCCGAGCATCAGTATCCAGGACGGGCTGAGCAGCGAGCGCACGACGCGCGGATCGGCGAAAGCCGTCAGCGCGAAGATCGAAACAGCGCCGAGCGAGCCGAAGCCGAGCTGGTTGACGATGTCGCCGCCGTCGCCGGTGAGTTCGGCGCCGGCCGGCTGGAACGGGCGGAACGACACCATGATGACGGTGAACAGCAGCGCGGCGATCGCGGTCGCCACGCCGTCGCGCGTGAACGCGGCGCTGAGCGGGGCGCGATCAGTTTTTCTCAGGCTGGCGGTATTGCTCATTGGCATATCCGAATTCGGCCAGCACGCGGCCAAGCGCCACATGGATGGGATAGAGCGCGATCGCCGGCGATCCGGTCCGCGCCAGCCGCATGATGCCGCGAAGCGGCGAGACGGCAAGCAGCGCCAGGCTCTTGGCGAACACCTTGGCACTGCCGAAGGGCGTGCCGGCGCGCTTCTTCTTTTCCACCAGTGTCGAGATGACACCGTTGCGCAGGCTGCGGGCGCGGATCCAGTCGCTCTCGACGCGCCGGGCCGGAACCGTCTCCCGCACCTTGGCTTCGGCGCACCAGCCCAGCACGAAGCCTTTTTGCGCCGACCGGCTGAGAAAGTCGGCGTCGCCGCCGCCCATGAAATTGAATCTGAGATCGAGGAACGGCGTCCCCATGGCGGTCAACACGCCGCGCCCGACCAGAAGATTGCCGGACGAATAGAGCGCGGGCACCCGCCCGGTCTCCCGGTAGGGCGGCGCGAAGACAGGATGGCCGGCCCATTTCACATGGGCGGGATCGGCAAAGACGGGCACTTGCGGGCCGCCAACGATATCGGCGCCGAGCGTTTCGGCAGTGCCGCACATCCGCTCCAGCCATTGCGGATCGGCGAGCTCGTCATCGTCGATGACCAGCAGATGCCGGAAGTTCGGGAAATGCAGGATCGCCGTCTGCCAGCCGGCATTATAGGCGCTGCAATTGCCGCGCTCGTGCGCGATGATGACCATGCCTGGCATCTCGCCGCGTTCGAACAGCGGCAGCGCCGCCTTGGCGCCCTCCCGCGCCTCGGCTTCGTTTTCCATGACGATGACGGCAAAGCGCCTGCCGGTTTGTTGCGCGCGCAGCGATGCCAGCGTCTCCAGCACCTGTTGCGGCCGCTTGAAGGTCGGCAAGGTGACGATCGCTTCGACGGCCTCGACGTCGAGCCGGGGAGACCGTCCCGCGATCGATACCGAACCGTCCAATGGCAAAGGGATCATCCGTGTCCAGCCGCGTCGTGAGTCGCGTTCTGGTAGCACCACGGTTGATAAGGTTTCGTTAATCACCTTGCACGGAGAAGCCCGCCAGGCATGGGCTTTGGCGCGCTGGTCGTGCTCGTTTAATCAAGGGTTCACCGCGCTTTGCTACCGGCTACACCACAGGATAGTGAGATGCATCTGCTGTTCGCCACATCGATCGTGCCCGACGGTGCTCTTGCCTCGGGCTACGAGATCGCCAACGCCGCGGTCATCGCCGCCTTGCGGCGCGCCGGCGCGCGCGTGACGGTCATCGGCTTCACCTGGCCCGGAAAAGTCGCGATGGATCCCGAAAATACGGTGGTGCTAGGTGCGATCGACGTGCGCACCGAAAGTGCTTCCCCGCTGCAAAAGCTCGCCTGGCTCGGCAAGGCAGTATTTTCGGGCCTCACCTTCGCGTCGGTCAAGTTGCTTGCGGTGTCCGAGCACGATGTTCAGTCCGCCATCGAACGAGCCGGTCCGTTCGACGGCTATGTGCTGAATTCCGTGCAGTTCGCCGGCGCTTTCGAAAAGCTCTTGGGGGACCGGCCCTCGATCTTCGTCGCCCACAATGTCGAGCATCTCTCGGCCCGCGAGAATGCCGTTGCCGCCGACGGCATTTTCCAGCGCCTGCTGTTCCGGCGCGAGGCAAGGCTGCTCAAGCTGGTGGAAGAGCGCCTCTGCAGGCGTGCGCGCTTCGTCTTCACGTTGGCCGAGGAGGATCGCGTGGCACTCGGTGTCGCCTCGGATGACCGTTCGGCTGTGCTGCCGCTGGTCACCGGCGCCACGGCGCCAATCCCCAAAGGCCGACGTCCGATCGACTGCGACGCGGCCTTGATCGGCACCTGGACCTGGCAGCCGAACCGCATCGGCCTCGATTGGTTCCTGGGCAAGGTGGTGCCGCATCTCAAGCCTGATTTCCGTATCCGCATCGCGGGCCACATGCCTTACGGCGTCGCCTCGGCGCATCCGGGGGTCGAGTTCGTCGGCCGTGTCCCGGACGCCAGGGCTTTCGTCCGTGGCGCGGCCGTCATCCCGCTGATCAGCACCGCGGGCAGCGGCGTGCAGCTGAAGACCATCGAGACATTCGAGCTTGGTCTGCCCTCGGTCGCAACCAGCCGCTCGCTACGCGGCATCGACCATCGCCCCGCCAATTGCGTGGTCACCGATGACCCGGCCAGCTTCGCCCGGTCACTGGAGGCAGCCGCGGCCGATATCCACGATGTCGATGGCGGCGCCTTCCATCGCCAGCAGGTCAAGGCGCTCGATGCCGCGGTGCGTGTCGGCCTCGAAAAACTCGGCGCTGTCCGGCAGGAGGTGTTCGCATGAACATGCACGCCGCCCGCGCCGCGTTCGGGCTCGACAGTCTGAAAATGATCCTCGGCATCCCGGTGCTCGCCATCCGCTGGAACGATGCGATCGCCCTGCTCAATCGCCTGCTAGCCGAGAAGCGCTTCACCAAGGTGAGCTTCCTCAACGCCCACAATGCCAACATCGCCTATACCGACCCGGTCTTCGCCGAGGCGCTCGACGATTTCCTCATCCTGCCGGACGGCATCGGCGTCGATCTCGCCGCGAAGCTTCTCTACGGGGCGCCGTTTCCCGACAATCTCAACGGCACCGATTTCGTGCCGGCCTTCCTGCAGGCCTCCAAGAGGCGGCTGACCGTGGGGCTGCTCGGTGCGACGCGTGTCAACGCCGAGGCGGCGTCGGTGAAGCTGGCGGCACTTGCCGTGCAGCACGATTTCGTGGTCATTCACGATGGCTATTTCTCCGCCGAACAGGAGCCGGAGATCATCGACCGGATCGCAAAACTGCGGCCGGACATGCTGCTGGTCGCGATGGGCGTGCCGCGCCAGGAGCTGTGGATCGAGCGCCATATCGACGAACGCCACTGCACGCTGCCGGTCGCGGTCGGCGCGTTGCTCGATTTCCTGAGCGGCTCGGTGCCGCGCGCCCCGCTATGGATGCGCCGGCTGAGGCTGGAATGGCTGTTCAGGCTGGCGGTCGAGCCCGGCCGGCTCTGGCGTCGCTACGTGGTCGGCAATCCCGTGTTCCTGTGGCGCGTCGTCAGGCAGAAATGGTCGCGGGGTGCCGAGACCGTCACGGATGTTCCCGGAGAGTTTCGTTGAACAAGCGCTTCGTCCCAGACCCGCTGACCGGCCCGGGCGTGTTGGCGAAAACGCCGACGGCAGCGGTGGTGACGGCAAGCTACGCCCCGGATTTCGAGCGCTGCCGCCTGCTGTGCGAAACGCTCGACCGGCACGTCTCCGGTGCCGTGCGCCACTACATTCTGGTCGAACATCGCGACCTCGCGCTTTTCCGTCAGTTGGAGACCAGCCGCCGCTCGGTCGTCGATGAACGGGACCTCTTGCCGCGCTGGCTGCGCGCCTTCGACGATCCGCTCAGCCTGTTTCGCCGGCGCGTCTGGCTCAGCCTGAAGACCCAGCCGCTGCGCGGCTGGCATGTGCAGCAGTTGCGCCGTATCGCCATTGCGGCGCATGCCGGGGAAGACGTCCTGATCTTCTGCGATTCCGACGTCGCTTTCCTGAAGGCGTTCGATTGCGGTGCCTTCTGGCACGACGGGAAGGCGCGCCTGTTCCGCCGCGATGGCGTGCTTGCCGATGAGGGCCACGACGAGCACCGCCTGTGGTCGCGCAATGCCGGTGCGGCACTCGGCATCGACCCGTCCCGGACATCGGCCCATGATTATATCTCGACGCTGATCGCCTGGCGTCGGGACACGGTGCTTGCCATGTGCGGCCGGATTGAAGAGATCCATGGCCGGGACTGGGTCGAGGTCATAGGCTCGGCGCGCAAATTCTCCGAATGCATGATCTACGGCCGCTATGTCGATGATCTGCTGGACGGAGCCGGCCACTTCCACGGTTCGGAGGAATTCTGCCGCGTCCACTGGACGGGCGAGGCGCTGTCGGACGACGAGTTCCGCCGCTTCGTCGCCGGCATGGCGCCGGAGCAGGTGGCGATCGGCATGCAGTCCTTCATCGGTACCGATATCGGCCGCATCCGCCGCCTGATCGGGCTTGATCGCTGACTTGTTCTAGATTGCCTTCGCCGGTCTGCGCAGCGCCGAATAGGTCAGCAGCATCGACGCGAGATAGAGCAGCAGGAAGACGATGTTAAGCGACAGCACCAGATCGGATGTATCGGTAATGGTGGTCAGCACATAGGTCAGCAGCAGCGCCTTAAGCGCGGCGAGCAGGCCGAGATTGAGCGCCCGCACCAGCGTCTGGCCGCGCGCGAACAGAAGCTCGGCCTGGTATTCGACCAGATTGCGCAATCCCGGAACGCAGATCGCCAGCGCCACCAGGGGCGCGGCTTCCGAGACATTCTTGCCAAGCGCGTTGGGGAAGAAATGCAGCACGATGCCAAGCGCCGCGAGCGCCGCCGTCGAGACCGCGAACACGCCCCCTTCGATGCCGCTCTTGACCGTCAGCCGCGACAACAGATCCGGCGCGCGCATCATGCGCTGCACCAGCATCATGGAGAAGGTACGGATCGGAATTGCGGTCAGGTCAACCAGCCGCATGATGATGGCATAGATGCCGGCCAGATGCGGGCCGCCGATCGCCAGCACCAGCAGCTTGTCGAATTCCGATTGCAGGTAGAACAACACCTCGGCGCCGGCGACATAGATCGAATCGGCGAGCCGCCGCATATAGAGCTCGATGCGCAGCCGCAGCCTCTGGCGCGGATAGAACCAGCCGAAGGCGAGTAGCAGGGAGGCGGCGTTGGCGCTGATATAGAACCAGGACCACGCCCAGATGCTGTGCTGTGCCGAGAACATGAACAGCACCGCGCCGAGCGCCCGCAGCGCGGTTGCCAGGATCGCCAGCACGGCGGCACGGCCGAATTTGCCCAGTCCGTTGTTGACGATCAGCGCCACCTCCACCGGCCGCCACAGCAACGCCTCGGCAAAGACGATCGCCGTGAATACCGACAGCGGCACGGTGCCGGCGAAGAAGAGCAGGTAGACGCCGAAGGAGGCGGCGGCCAAGAGCGGCAGCGAGGCGACGCCGAGCAGCATGAAACCCGCGGTGAAGGTGCCGATCAGATTGGGCCGGATGGTGGCGGTGCGATAGAGCGCCGAAATGAAACCGAAGGCCAGGATCCGCGACAGCATGACGCCGGCCGCCGAGGCGGTGGCGAACATGCCGAATTCAGCGATCGAGAGCGTGTTGGCGAGCGCGATGAAATAGGCGAGTGAAAACACCAGTCGCCCACCGGCGCCGCTGATGGCTGAAAAATAGTCGCGCACCAGCCCCCGTCGTTCGGCCAGGAAGGTGCCGATCCGCGCGAAGGTCCGCCTTTGCGGTATGTCGCTGGCCTCAGTCATACGTCAAGGAGATGCATAGGCTGGAAAGTTTAACGCGCCGTTCTGAAGCTTTCGATTGCGTTTAAAATTATTGCAATCATAGCGTGAATTCCAGCTATAGCCCGCCGGAAATTAACCTTTTGTTTCCTATGCCTGTTTAGCGTGGCTTAACGAATGGCCGACCGCCGCTGCCAAGCGGCCCAGGGTAAAGCTCAACGACATGGTCGACAGGGAAAACCGTGAGGACTGGAAGCGCGAGCGCTCCTTGCTGGCGCTTGGCCAGGCCGTGCGCGGCGAGGATGAAGCCTCGCTGGTGTCGATAGGGGACCCCTCATGGCGCGAGGATGCCGCCACGCGCCACCGGCTGGCCCGTTCCCGGCGCGAGACGCGGGCAAATCCTGCGGCCGCTGCCCCAGAACATAACCGTCCTGGCGAAGAGCATGTCGCGCACGAAGCCGGCGGCGGCTGGCGCCCGCGACACGAGGACGCGGTCGCCGATTTGCCGCCAGTCGCGTCGCGCGCAAGAGTGGACGATGCGGATCGTTCCAGCGGCGAACGGCCTCGTGATGCATCAGGCTCCGGCCCCGCGACCCAAGCGGGCGCATCCTCCGGCGATGGCGGGGACGACCAGCAATGGAAGCCGCTGATCGATCCGATGCTGGTCGTTCGCGGCGTTGCCAGGTCGAAGCTGCTGATCGTTGCGACCACGATACTGGGCGCCGGGCTCGGCATTGCCATCGCCCTGTCCATGCCGAAGAAATACGAAGCCACGACCGAACTGATCATCGAGCCCGGCGACCTGAAGCTCTCCGACCGTGATCTCACCCAGCCGGTGGGGCAGCCCGATGCCGCGTTGGCGGTCGTCGAAACCCGGATCAAGATGCTGACGTCGGGCACCGTTCTCGACCAGGTGGTCAAGAACCTCAATCTTGTCAACGATCCGGAGTTCAATGGCCAGGGTTCGGGCGGTCTCGGCGTCATGTCGCTTATCCGCTCGATCGTGTCACGCAACGATGGGCCGGGCGGCGTCGACGAGGTTCGCCGCCAGGCGCTGGCCGTCGGCAATCTGGCCAAGAGCCTGTCGGTCGAACGCACCGGCAAGACCTTTGTCATCTCCGTCAGCGCCGTCACCCAGAATGGCGAGAAGTCGGCCCTCATCGCCAATACGACGAGGACCGTTTTCCAGCAGGAGGCCGCCAAATACCAGTCCGACATGGCTGGACGGGCGACGAACGAATTGACCTCCAAGCTCGATGATCTGCGCAAGGGCGTCGAGGCGGCCGAGCGCAAGGTCGAGGATTTCAGGGCCACGCATGGTCTCGTCGACGCGCAGGGCCATCTGATCAGCGACGATCAGATGCTGAAGCTCAACGAGCAGCTCTCCGTTGCCCGCGCCCGCACGCTGGAACTCAATGCCCGGGCGGCGTCGGCGCGTTCGGTGGACGTCAATTCCGTTCTGACCGGCACCTTGCCGGAGGAGATCAACTCCAACACCATGAGCGATCTGCGCTCGCAATATGCGACGCTGAAGCAGGAGGCCGATCGTGCCGCGGTCAGGCTGGGGCCGCGCCATCCCGAACTCCAGGCTCTCGATGCCCAGATTGCCGGCGCGCGTGAGCGCATCGCGGGGGAATTGCGCCGCATTGCCTCTTCACTGCAGGTCGACCTGAAGCGCGCGGTCCAACTCGAGCAAGACCTCGCTTCCCGACTGGCTCAGGCCAAGGTTCAAAGCGGCGACGTCAACAGCGACCTGGTCGCCCTGCGCGAACTGGAGCGTGAGGCCACCGCCAAGCGTTCCGTCTACGAACAATATCTTTTGCGCGCCAAGGAGACCGGTGAACAGACCGGCATCAACACGACCAACATCAACGTGATCACCTCCGCTCAAGCCCCACTTGAGCCAAATGGACCCTCGCGGGCCTTGGTGGCACTGGCCGGCCTGCTGCTTGGCTTTGGCGCCGGTATCGGTCTCGGCGCCTTGCGCGGGACCTATGACAGCCTGCGCGAAACGGCAAGCTCGCGCTCACGCCGCGAGCGCAAGCTGGATGAGCGCAAGGCGGATGCGCGCAACGAAAGTGAAAGCAGGGCGCCTCTCGTGGAGCAGTCATTCCGGCCGGAGCCTCCGCCCGCGCCAGCAATGCCGGCAGCGCCGGTGCCGCCGCCGCCCCCCGCCCCGCCGCCGGTCGCCCGGGCCGAGGCAGCGCCCGCCGAAAGTTCCGGCAGGGTCGGCGCGCTCATGGCGAGACTGCGCAAGGCCGTGTCCCGCAAGCCGTCGACCGAAGCCGACGACGACCTGTCCAGCGAGTTCGCCGCCTTTGCCGACAACGGACGGTTGGCCAACGCGCCGATATTCCCAGCCTATCCGGAGTCCGGTTTCGCGCCTCGGCAGGCGCAGGCGGCCGGCCCGGACTATTCGCGGTCATCTTCCCAGCCAGGCCCCGATGCCGGCTACGGGCGGCAGATGGCCTCGCCGTCGCCCCTGTTGCCGCAACAGGGGCTGTATCCAGCTCCGCCCTTGTCCTCTCCCTATGCGCAGCCGCTGGGCTATCCCCCGGCGCAGCCATGGTCGCAGGCGGGCCACCCCTACATGGCGGGCCCTTACGCGGCGCCGATGCCGTACCCGCCACAGCCCGCTCCGACGCAGCCATCGGCCCATACTACCGCTCCGCATACGAGGCCGGACCAGGCCGAGGAGGGTGGCGAGCAATCATCGGTCGACGAGATCCGCGCCAGCCTGCGCGAATTCCGCGAAGCGGTCCGCGAACTCACCGAGAGCCGCACCCGTCGCCGCTACTTCTGAGCCACCACATACGCCGCGGAGGCCGAACAAAACCGTGCTGGTTTCGCGTAAACGGCATGGGACGGCGCTTTGGCGGGATTGCGAGCGTGAATTTTCGTGACAATGCCGCGCTGCAGAGTGCCACCGCCGCATTGTGTTGTCGGAAGCGGCGTTGGGCGAAACGATGTTGAGGGTTGGTTCATGGCCGAAGTGATTGACGGAAAGAGCGTTGCCGAAGACGTGGTGCGAACGGTCAAGACCTTGACCGCCGAGCTGGTCGCCAAGGGCAATGCCAAGCCCGGCCTGGCCGTGGTCATCGTCGGCGAGGATCCGGCGAGCCAGGTCTATGTCGCTTCCAAATCCCGCACCGCCAAGGAGTGCGGCTTTCATTCGCTTCAGCACACGCTGCCGGCCGAGACGTCCGAAGCGGCATTGCTCGAGCTCATCGCCGCGCTCAACGCCGACCCTGAAATCAACGGTATCCTGGTCCAGCTTCCGCTGCCCGCCCATGTCGATGCCGGCAAGATCATCCAGGCTATCGCGCCGCAGAAAGATGTCGACGGCTTTCATTTCATCAATGTCGGCAAGCTCGGCACCGGTGAACTCGACACGGCCTTCGTTCCCTGCACGCCCGCCGGCTCGATGCTCCTGATCGAGCGCGTGCGCGGCAAGGACCTGTCCGGCCTCAACGCCGTCGTCGTCGGCCGCTCCAACATCGTCGGCAAACCGATGGCCAATCTGCTGCTTGCCGCCAATTGCACCGTCACCGTCGCCCACAGCCGCACCAGGGACCTGCCGGCGCTTGCCCGCACCGCCGACATCCTCGTCGCCGCCGTCGGCAGACCCGAGATGGTCAAGGGCGATTGGGTGAAGCCCGGCGCCACCGTCATCGACGTCGGCATCAACCGCATTCCCGCACCCGAGAAGGGCGAGGGCAAGTCGCGCCTGGTCGGCGACGTCGCCTATGCCGAGGCGGCAAAGGTGGCGGGTGCCATCACGCCGGTGCCTGGCGGTGTCGGGCCGATGACCATTGCCATGCTGATGGCCAATACGTTAGCTTCAGCCTACCTTGCGGCCGGATTGAAGCGGCCCTCCTTCTGAGCCCGGGTTGACCCTGAAAGCCGCAGCTTTGCCGAACCCCACCATTTCCCCGGAACGGCCGGTCACGAGTGATCCCGTTCAAGGCGGACGGCAGTTCGCCTTCCTGCTGGTCGACAAGTTTTCCATGTTCTCGCTGGCCGCGGCGATCGACACGTTCCGGTCGGCGAACCGCCTGCTTGGCCGCGATTTCTATGGCTGGACGACGGTGTCGGCCGATGGCGACCCGGTGATGGCTTCCAACGGCTTGCCGCTCAAGATCGACTATGCCGTCGCCGACCTGCCGCCGGTCGACATCCTCTTCGTCTCGGTCGGCCTGACGACGGAATTTCCGGGCAAGAGCAAGGTTCTGGCGGCCTTGCGCAGCTGGGGCCGGCGCGGCAACGCGCTTGGCGCCCTGTCGGTCGGATCCTACCTCTTGGCCGAGGCCGGCCAGCTCGAAGGCTATCGCTGCACCATCCATTGGGAAAACCGCGCCGGTTTCGTCGAGCGCTTTCCCGACATCAACTGCACCGGCAATGTCTTCGAGATCGACCGCAAGCGCTACACCTGCGCCGGCGGCACCACGTCGATCGACCTGATGCTGGAGATCGTGCGCGGCGATTTCGGTTCCAACCTCGCCAACGGCGTCGCCAACCAGTTCCAGCACGAGCGCATCCGCTCCGCCGGAGACCGCCAGCGCGTCGGTCCGGAGCGCGACCTGACCGGCAAGTCGGAGAAGCTCAGGCGCATCGTCGAACTGATGGCCGACCATCTCGACGAGCCGCTGTCGGCGGTGCAGCTCGCAAAGTCGGCGGGCCTTTCGGTGCGCCAGGTGGAGCGGCTGTTCCTGCGCCATCTCAACGTCACCCCCGGCCGCTACTATATGCGCCTGCGGCTGGAGCGGGCGCGCGAATTGCTGCGCCAGACCAACATGCCGATCCTCGACGTGGCGATCGCGACCGGCTTCACCTCGCATTCCTATTTTGCTCAGAGCTATCGGCTGCAGTTTGGCCGCCCGCCCTCGGAAGAACGCCGCACCACATACTGAGTGATTTGCTGGCTCGGGCATGCCGGCGCCATGCCTGCGGGCTTGTGTCCCGACGCCACGTAAAATAGCTTTCACGTGCCGACGAGGGGGCTAACTCAGGAGATTTCGATGGCGGGACTTGCACGGAGCGTCGCTGCGGCGATCCTCCTTTTGTCGATGACGACATTCGGCTTTGCCGCCAACAAGGTCATCATCATCCTCGACGCGTCGGGATCGATGTGGGCGCAGATCGACGGCAAGCCCAAGCTGGAAATCGCCCGTGAATCGCTGAGGACCGTGCTCCAGTCGGTTCCCGGCGACGACGAGATCGGCTTCATGGCCTACGGCCATCGCGAAAAGGGCAGCTGTGACGACATCCAGCTCATCGTACCGCCCCAGGCTGGCTCGGCAAGTGCCATCTCGGCGGCCGCCGACAGCCTGAAATTCCTTGGCAAGACGCCGTTGACGGCGGCCGTCAAGCAGGCGGCCGAAGCGCTGAAATACACCGAGGACAAGGCGACCGTCGTCCTCATCACGGATGGGCTCGAGACCTGTGGTGGCGACCCCTGTGCGCTGGGCAAGGAACTGAAGGCATCCGGCGTCGACATCACCGCCGACGTCGTCGGCTTCGGCCTGACCGCCGATGAAGGCAAGCAGATCTCGTGCCTCGCCGAAAACACCGGCGGCAAGTACATCCAGGCCTCCGACGAGAAGGCGCTGCAGGCAGCGCTGGTCGAGACCGTCGCGGCGCCGGCGCCAGCCCCTGCGCCAGCCCCAGAACCGGCGCCCGCGCCTGCGCCGAAAGCAGCCGAGGTCGACTACAATCTCATCCCGCAAGCGTTCTTGAAGGAGGGCGGCGAGGCGCCGAAATCCGACGTCTACTATGAAGTCTTCAAGGACGACGCCAAGGGTGTCGGTGGAGACAATGTCAACTACGGCTATAGTGGCATCAAGTTCCACGTTCCCGCTGGCAACTACATCGTCGTCGCCAGCAGCGGCGGCGCGAAGGTCGAGCAGAAGGTTTCGCTGACGGCCGACAAGGCAACGGAGCTGTCGCTCAACCTCAACGCGGCGGAGATATCCATTCATGCGCGCCCGGCGCCCGGCGCCGAGGTCGACCGCAACGCGCAGATCAGCATCGCCTATCCCGGCGGCACGTCCGACGCCAACTACGGCGAAGTCAAATTCGTCGTGCCGGTCGGCGAGACCAAGATCACCGTGAAGCTTGGGGCCGGCGAGGCGAGCGAGACGATGCAGCTTGTCGCCGGCCAGATCGTCGACAAGGACATCATCGTCGGCGTTGGCAAGGCCAAGGCCAACGCCTTCTACGCCCAGGGCGGGGAAAAGGCGGAAACGGACGTTTCCTGGAAGGTGTACAAGGCGGCCAAGAAGCTCGACGGCAGCCGTGACCAGGTCACCTACGCCTACGGCGCCGACAGCCAGTTCGACCTGCCGCCAGGTGACTACGTGATGGGCGTCGACGTGCAGGCCGTGTCCACCGAGCAGCCTTTCAGCGTGACGGTCGGACAGATGACCGATGTCAACGTGACGCTGAACGCGGGCGTCCTGGCCGTCGACGCGCCAGGCGCGGAAGGCTTCAAGATCTATGAGGCGAAGAAGAACATCCAGGGCGAGCGCATGCAGGTGACCTACGGCTATGGGGACAAGATGCAGACCACGCTGGCGGCGGGCGACTATGTGCTGGTGACCAACTTCACCACCGACAAGGCCGACAAGGAAACGCCCTTCACGATAAAGGCCGGCGAGCGGAACGAGCTGAAGGTCGAGTAATATTGAGCTGAGACGCCGAAAAGGGCGGCCCCGAACCGCCCTTTTTCATGCCGGACAGAATGCGTCAGGCGGTGCCGAAGGCGCTGGCGCCGTGGTCGGCTCGGCCCACCAGCTGCCGCAAGCCCGCGAAAAGCTCGCGGCCGAAGCCGAACTCATTGCCGATGAGGTCGGCATCCGCGGTACGGCGCAGCGCGAACTCGGTTCCTGGCACCAGCACCTCCAGCGTGCCGGCATCGGCATCGAGGCGGATGACGTCGCCGTCATGAATCCGCGCGATCGGTCCTTCCTCGACCGCTTCCGGCGTCACATGGATCGCCGCCGGCACCTTGCCGGAGGCGCCCGACATGCGCCCGTCCGTGACCAGCGCCACGCGCTGGCCGCGGTCCTGCAGAATGCCGAGCACGGTGGTCAGCTTGTGCAATTCCGGCATGCCGTTGGCCTTCGGTCCCTGGAAGCGGATGACGGCGATGAAGTCGCCGGTCAGCGTGCCCGCCTTGAACGCGTCGTTCAGGCCCTGCTGGCTGTCGAATACCTTGGCCGGCGCCTCGATGATGCGTCGCTCCGGCTTGACGGCGGAAGTCTTGATGACCGCGTGGCCAAGATTGCCTGACAGCACCTTGAGGCCGCCAGTCGGCTGGAATGCCTTGTTGAACGGCGCCAGCACCTTTTCGTCGCCGCTGGTGCGCGGCGAGGCCTCGCGCACCACGCTGCCGTCGGCGCCGAGCTTTGCCTCGACCGCATAGGGCCGCAAGCCTTCGCCCCAGACCGTCTGCACGTCCTCATGCAGGACGCCTTCGTCGAGCAGTTCGCGGATCAAGAAGCCGAGCCCGCCCGCGGCGTGGAAATGGTTCACGTCGGCAAGCCCGTTCGGATAGACGCGCGCCAGCAGCGGCACGGCTTCCGAGAGATCGGAAATATCCTGCCAGGTCAGCGTGATACCGGCCGCCGCCGCCATGGCGATCAGGTGGATGGTGTGGTTGGTCGAGCCGCCGGTGGCATGCAGGCCGACGACGCCGTTGACGAAGGAACGTTCGTCGATCATCCGCCCGACCGGCGTATATGCATTGCCGAGCGCGGTGATCGCCAGCGCCCGCTTCGTCGCTTCGCGGGTCAAGGCGTCGCGCAATGGCGTGCCTGGATTGACGAAGGACGCGCCCGGCGTGTGCAGGCCCATGATCTCCATCAGCATCTGGTTGGAATTGGCCGTCCCATAGAAGGTGCAGGTGCCGGGCCCATGATACGACTTGGACTCGGCTTCCAGGAGTTCGGCCCGTCCTGCCTTGCCCTCGGCATAGAGCTGGCGGACCTTGGCCTTCTCATCGTTCGGCAGGCCTGTCGTCATCGGCCCGGCCGGAATGAAAATCGCCGGCAAATGGCCGAAGGTCAGTGCCGCGATCACCAGCCCCGGCACGATCTTGTCGCAGACGCCGAGATAGACGGCGGCGTCGAACATGTTGTGCGACAGGCCGATCGCGGCCGCCATGGCGATGACGTCGCGAGAGAACAGCGACAGCTCCATGCCGGGCTGGCCTTGCGTCACGCCATCGCACATCGCCGGCACGCCGCCGGCGACCTGGGCGAGGCCGCCCGCCTCGCGCGCGGCCTCCTTGATCAGGGCCGGATAGGTCTCGAAGGGCTGATGCGCCGACAGCATGTCGTTGTAGGAGGTGATGATGCCGAGATTGGGCACCTTGTCGGCGCCGAGCGCCAGCTTTTCCGAGGGGCTGCAGACCGCAAAGCCGTGAGCAAGGTTGCCGCAGGACAGCACCGACCGGTTGGCGGTCTGGTTCGACGCTTCGGCGATACGGCCGAGGTAGCGCTCGCGGCCCGCCTTGGAGCGCTGGCGGATCCGCTCGGTGATGGCTTCGATATCGCGTCTTGCGGTCATGGCATCAGGTCCTTTCAGGCGAGGTCCCGGAAACATCCTCCCGCAATTGCCGGGACCACTTGTAAACTCGAAATCAGGGCGCCCAGAAAACCTCCACGGGCCTGGGCGATGCGTCGAGCACGGCGCGGATAGGCTTGCGCGGTCCGGGCGCGACGGCGTTGTCGAAGGCGGTGCGCTTGTCTTCACCCTCTATGTGCAAGGCGAGGAAACCCGCATCGATGATGCGGGCGAGCGTCAGGGTCAGGCGAGGCTCTCCGGCGCTAGCCGCATGGACGGGCAGGATGATCCTGTCGGAGGCCGGGTCCAGCAGCTTCGGCAGATCGTCGGCATCGGGAAAGAACGAGGCGGTGTGGCCGTCAGGCCCCATGCCGAGGATCACGACATCGAGCGGCCAGGGCAGGGATCGCAGTGTCGCATCGTCGGATGCCGCGGCATCCTCGATGCCGGTGGCCTCGTGGTAGAGCGGAACGAAACGGGCGGCCTTCGCGGCGTTCTGCAATAGGTTTGCGGCAACCAGCCCGGCATTGGATCGCGGCGAGGCGGCCGGCACGAAACGTTCGTCGACCAGCGTCACGATGACCTTGTCCCAGGCAATCGGTGCCGTCGACAGCGCGGCGAAAAATTTCGCCGGCGTCGTGCCGCCGGAGACAGCCAGCAACGCCGTGCCGCGCCGGTCGATCGCCCTCGTTAGGCGGTCGGCCACCTTTGTAGCCAGCGCCGAGGCCAGTTGCGGCCGGTCGGGGAAGGCATTCCAGTTATAGCTGGCGCTGTTCAATTGCTCTCGTGCCATGTCCGCCCGTCACGTTCGATCAGCGCTATCGAGGCCGACGGACCCCATGTGCCTGCCGTATAACCCTGTGCTTCCTGCTTGGCGCCTTCCCAGGCATTCTGGATCGGATCGATCCATTTCCACGCCGCCTCGACCTCGTCGCGGCGCATGAACAGCGTCTGGTTGCCCCGGATGACATCCATGATCAGCCGTTCATAGGCGTCGGGCGCGCGGCCGTCGAAAGACTGCGCGAAGCTCATGTCGAGCGAGATCTGGCGCAGCCGCATGCCGCCCGGGCCTGGATCCTTGATCATGATGAACTGCTTGACGCCTTCATCAGGTTGCAGCCGGATGACCAACTGGTTGGCGAAGATCGGCCCCGCGCCGCTGTCGCCGAAGATCGAATGCGGAATCGGCTTGAACTCGATGACGATTTCCGAAACCCGGGTCGCCAGCCGCTTGCCGGTCCTGAGGTAGAACGGAACGCCAGCCCAGCGCCAGGTGCCGATCTCGGCCTTGATGGCGACGAAGGTCTCGGTGTTGCTGTCCTTGCCCAGTTCCTCGACATAGCCCTTCACCGGTCCGCCGGCCGACGCCCCGGCGCGGTACTGGCCACGCACCGTGTGCTTCGGCGCCTCGTTGCCGTTGATGCGCTTCAGCGCCCGCAGCACTTTCAGCTTCTCGTCGCGCACGGCGTCGGCGTCCATCGACGACGGCGCTTCCATGGCGACGAGGCAAAGCAGCTGCAGCATGTGGTTCTGCACCATGTCGCGCAGCGCGCCGGCCTTGTCGTAATAGGTGACGCGATCTTCCAGGCCCACCGTTTCGGCGACGGTGATCTGCACGTGGTCGATATGGGCGGAGTTCCACAGCGGCTCGTACAGTGCATTGGCAAAGCGCAGCGCCATCAGGTTCTGCACCGTCTCCTTGCCGAGATAATGGTCGATGCGGAAGATCTGGCTTTCGTGGAAGTCGTCGCCGACAAGGTCGTTGAGCGCCTGCGCCGAGGCCAGGTCGCGGCCGATCGGCTTCTCCAGCACGATGCGCGAATTCGGCGTGATCAGATTGTGCTCTTTGAGCTTGTGCGAGATGTCGCCGAACAGCGCCGGCGCCACGGCCAGGTAGAAGGCGCGGATGCTGTCGCTTTCGCCGATCGCCTTCTTCAGCTTGTCGAAACCCGCGCCGCTCGTCGCATCGGCCGAGACGTAGGAAAGCCGGGCGAGGAAGGTCTTCAACTCCTTGGCGTCGATGTCGGCCGGTTTGACATGCTCCGAGATCGCCTGCTTGGCGAAGGCCTGGAATTCCTCGTCGCTCATCTTGGATCGCGACGTGCCGATGATGCGCGTCGGCTCGGAGAATTGATGGTCACGCTGGCGGTAGTAGAGCGACGGCAGGAGCTTGCGTTCCGACAGGTCGCCGGTGCCACCGAAGATGATGAAGTCGAAAGGGTCGACGGGGATGATCTGGCTGGTCATGGTCTGTCCGCTTTGACGCCGGTCGCGAGTACGCGGCTGATATATTCTAATCGATTTAAATTTTCCAGTGCCATGGTGTCACATCAAGGACCAATCGCTGGATATGGATTGGGTCCCACATGTGCGCTTGACACTGGCGCCAGCCGGAGGCTTGTCGGTGAACGAGGACTCCGGAAGCTTTCGCACCTGCAGCATAGAACGTGAATGTGACGAAAGCTAAGGGAGAAATCGGCGCTGCATCTGTCGCGGCACCGGCTGGGCCTTCAGCCCTCTCGTGCGAGCCGCGCGATGAACCCAAGGAGCGGGAAACGTATGCGTCTTGAGAACAAGGTTGCCGTCATCACCGGTGCGGCATCGGGCTTTGGCGAAGGCATTGCCAAGCGCTTCGCGCAAGAAGGGGCCAAGGTTGTTGTCGCCGATCTCAACGCCAAGGGGGCGGAACGCGTCGCCGGCGAAATCGGCGATGCGGCGATCTGGACACAGACCGATGTTTCGCTGCGCTCCGAGTTCGACGAGATGATCTATGCGGCCAAAAGCGCCTTCGGCCGCATCGACATCATGGTCAACAATGCCGGCTTCACCCATCGCAATGGCGACATGCTCAAAGTCGACGAGGAAACCTTCGATCTGATCACGTCGGTCAACATGAAGGCGATCTATCACGCTGCCCTTGCCGTCGTTCCGATCATGGAACGGCAGGGCGGCGGCGTCATCCTGACCACGGCGTCCACCGCGGGCCTGCGGCCTCGGCCCGGCCTCACCTGGTACAATGCCTCGAAGGGCTGGGCCATTACCGCCACCAAATCGATGGCGGTGGAACTCGCGCCGAAGAACATACGCGTCAACTGCCTGTGCCCGGTCGCCGGAGAAACCGGCATGCTGGAGAAATTCATGGGCGCCGACACGCCTCAGCTTCGCGAGGCATTCCGTGCCTCGATCCCGCTCGGGCGGCTGTCGACGCCTCTCGACATCGCCAATGCCGCACTCTGGCTGGCCTCGGACGAGGCCGCCTTCATCACCGGGGTAGCGCTGGAGGTCGATGGCGGACGCTGCGTTTGAAGCGCATCGGCCGCATCGACAGCGTTTCTGACCGGGTTTGACTTAGGGTTCCCATGGCCTAGTGTTCAAAGGGTCAAGGGGGTGATGGCCTGATGGGCGCGGGATTGGGTAAGCTACGCGAAGAACTGCGGCATCGCACCAGGGTTTATAGAGCCAGCCGCGCCCGGGCAAATAGCAAGGCGACCTTCATCGGCGTCACCGGCAGTTCGGGAAAATCGACGGTGACGGCGCTGCTCGGGCACATATTGGCCGCCCATCGGCCGACCTATGCGCGTTTCCTCGCCAACACCATGCAGTCGTTGGTCGGCACGCTCTACAAACGCATGCGGCAAGCCGGCGAGGTCGACTATGTTGTTTTCGAAGCCGGGGCTTTTGGCCTCGATACGATCCGGCCGATGGCGCAGATGCTGCAGCCACATGTGGCGGTCGTCACCATGGTTCGCCTTGAGCATGTAGCCAGTTTCAGGACCCTGGAAAACGTCGCTGTCGAAAAACGTGCCTTGGTCGAGGCGCTGCGGCCGGATGGCCTCGCGGTCCTCAATGCCGACGACCCCTATGTGGCCGACATGGCAGCCGGTGCGAGGTGCCGTGTCGTTACCTTCGGCATTGCCGCAGGAGCCGACTATCGTGTGACCGACATTCATGCCGCTTATCCCGATCGGCTGGCGCTGTCGATCGATTGGCGCGGAGGCCGGCTCCAACTCGAAACGCCATTTCCCGCCGAACATTTCTGGCTCCCGACCGCCGCCGCCGTCGCGACGGCGCTGGAGCTCGGCGTTCCCCCGGATAAGGTTGCCGCCCAGGTGGCGACTTTCCAGCCATTGGCAAATCGCTGTGCCGTGATTGTCACCGACGGCGGTCCACAATTCATCGTCGATGCCGCCAAGGCGCCCTGGCACTCCATCAACCTCGCCCTGGAAATGATGACCAAGGCCACCGCCGTTCGAAAGCGCATCGTCCTTGGCCAGATTTCGGACTATGTCGGCTCGACCAGGAAATACGACCAGGCCTATCGAACCGCGCGGGAAATCGCGGATCAGGTCATCTATACCGGCGACAATGCACATCGCTCGCGGGCGAGCCAGGCTGATCGCGATGGCGGCCGGTTTGTCGAGCTTCGCACGCCGGAGGACGTCTCGGACCATATCAAGCGAACGGCGGTGCCGGGCGAATTGATCCTCATCAAAAGCTCTTCAAACCTTCACCTGGAGCGCATCGCGCTCGCCTGGAAGCATGATGTCAAATGCTGGGTTCCTGTCTGCGGCAAGCGGGAGGGCTGCGATACTTGCGGTCTGTACGAAGTGCCCTTTGAGCAACATCGCGACCACGTCAGGCAACGCAGGCGCGACAGAAGATGGCAACGGCTGCGGCGGATGTTCGGCGGCCGGTCGTCATAAGCCCGCCTCGACGCATCCAGACGCGGAGGCCCGCTACGCGCCGGTCTTGATGTAGCTCTTGTAGATCCAGCCGGTCTTGCCGTTGTAGACGATCTGGCACCACTGCTTGCAGCTCATCACCTGCACCGAGGTTCTGGCCGGCACAGTGCCGATGGCGGCCGCATTCTTCTTCGGCCCGCTCCGCATGGTCACTGCCCGCAGGATACGCCCGCTTCCGGCCGCCGCCACTTTGCGTGGTTTTGCCTTGGCCTGGCCATCGTCATCCTGGCTGGCCGCCGGCTGCTCATCCGGCGCTTGCGGCTGTACAGCCGGGATAGCTGCGGTCTGCGCGCCATCGGGTTTGCCGCCATTCGTCGCCGCCTGGGGGGCCGCAACCTTGGCAAGTTCGGACTCGGCATCGCTGCTTGACGACGGTTGTGCGAATGCGGCCGCGGTCGCCGGCTTGCCCTGGGCCTGCTCCGCCTGGGGCGTCCCCTGGTCGGCCGAAGCCGATGCGGCTTTCGCCTGTGAGCCGGTCCAGCGGGGATCATTGGCCGCGAGTGCCGGAATGGCGGCCTGGGCGGCAGCCATGGTCGGTGAAACCTGGTTGGACGTGCGCTCTACCCGCGGTGTCACGGCGGCAACCGCCACCGTGGTGCCAGAGGTGGAAACTTTCGTCGTCTTCACCGGAATCGTCGGAATGCTTTGCTCCGGGCTGGCGGCTGCCTGCCTCTCGCTGGCCGGCAATGCCAGCCACAGCGCCACCGCGGCAACGCCAAGTAGGGCGGCGGTGCCGACCGCGGCAATGACCAGATGCGAGTTCGAACGCACGCCCTGCCAAAATGACGGGCGCATGTCATAGCCGAACTGCATGGCAAAGCGCCGACGTTCCGGAGCACCGAAACTGAAGGGCTCTATCACTCTTGCCACCTCCATAAGCGGGCCGGTGTTCTTTCGATCAAATGTCGCAAATCATGCGTTCGATCGGCATCGGTCCCAAAACGCGGGCAGGCCCGCAACAATCCCCGAACAATTCGCCCAGATGCGGACCCTTCGCCCGCGATTGTGGCATCAGTACGCCATGACAGGGGATTCTGCGCCTTTGGCGGCAATTCCGCAATGCGTCGCCCGGGCAACAAATGTTACATGGATATTACAATATTACATGAGATCGTGATCGCATGGGATACCGGCAATCCGGGCCAGCCTGAAGCATGTCGCGTATAAACGGACCAATGCAACGCGTTTTAGGGTCTTTGTCTTGATGCATGTCGTCTCTCACTTTTGGGAGACACGCATCAGATCCTGTCCCTGAGCGCAAACCAGTTGAGCGCCAGGAAAAGCAACGGCGCCCGGAACCGGCGGCCGCCAGGAAAGGGCGGAATTTTCAGGTCCTCGATCAGTTTCAGCCGGTCGCGGTTGCCGGTGACGGTTTCGGCATAGAGCTTGCCGAAGAAGTTCGACAGCATGACGCCGTGACCGGAATAGCCCCCGGCAGAGATCACATTGGGCATCACTTCACGCACGAACGGCTTCCTCGGCACCGTGATGCCGACATAACCGCCCCAGCCATGGGTGATCTCGACGTCGCTCAGCGCCGGATAGAGCTCCGCGATCTGGCGGCGAATATGGATGTGGATATCCTTGGGATCGTTGACGCCATAGACCTCGCGTCCGCCGAACAGCAGCCGGCCATCCCTGGATTTGCGGAAATAGCGCACGACGAAGCGGGAATCGTCGACCGATTCGCCCCTCGGCAACACGTTCGAATCCGATCCCAGCGGCACTGTCGCGCCGATGAAGGATCCGATCGGCATGATGTGCGCGGCACTCACCGGCTCGAGCGTGCCGCCATAGGCGTTGACCGCGATCAGGCATTTTTGCGCCGAGATCGTCCCTCGTGGGGTGGAAACCCTGACCTTGCCGCCAGCCGAGACGATGCCGGTCGATGGCGTCCCTTCGAACAAGTGCGCGCCCGCCTGTGCCGCCACCCGCGCCGTGCCGATCACCAGTTTCATCGGATGGATGTGGCCGGTGCCAATGTCGCGGGTGCCGCCGAAATAGGCGCTCGAGCCCAGCCGCTCGGCCGTCTCCGCCTTGTCCATGAAAGAAATATGCGGGTAGGAGAAGCGGCTGGCCATGATCTCGGCATGCGCCTTGTAGTCGTCGACATAGCGCGGCTTGTGCGCGACCGAGAGCTGACCCGGTGCGTAGTCGATGTCGATCTGGTTGATGGCGGCGAATTCAAGCAGATGTGCCTTCGCCTCCTCGGCAAGATCGAACAGCGCCTTGGCGCGGGAAAGGCCATATTCGGCCTCCATGTCCTCGGCCCAGGCGCGCTGGCCGGTACCAAGCTGGCCGCCATTGCGCCCGGAAGCACCATCGCCGAAGCGATGCGCCTCGATCAGCACCACGGCCGCTCCAGCCTTGGCCAAATGAACCGCTGCAGACAGACCGGTAAAGCCGCCGCCGATGATAACGACGTCGCAAGTTCGATCGCCATCGAGCGCCGGATATTCAGGCCGTTGGCCGGCAGTGTCCTCATACCAGGAGCGGCCGGGAGAGATGGGTGATTGATAAGTCATGATACTCATAGGGGAGTAGGGGAGTAGGGGAG
>NZ_VFVR01000004.1 GCF_006442205.1 Mesorhizobium sp. B2-3-12 | reverse complement strand
GTGACCGACAAGGACGGCGACACGGCGACGGCGACGGCCAACATCGGCCAGAACCTGACCTTCCTCGATGACGGCCCCTCGATCTCGGTCTCGACGGCGGTGCAGCCGGTGCTGACGGTCGACGAGACGGATCTGACGGCCAATGCGACGGCGAACTTCGCCGCCAACTTCACCTCGGCGTTCGGCGCCGATGGCGCCGGCACGCTGGTCTATGGCCTGAGCGTGGTGGCGGGTGCGTCGGGTCTGGTCGACACGGCGACCGGCCAGGCGGTCAACATCGCTCTCGTCGGCAACGTCGTCGAAGGCCGCACGGCCGTCGGTGGCGACCTGGTGTTCACGCTGACCGTCAACACGGCGACCGGCGGGGCGACGCTGGACCAGATCCGGGCGGTCGTCCATCCGACGACGGACCCCAACGAGCCGACCAGCCTGAGCGCCGACAATCTGATCAAGGTGACGGCGACGATCACCGACAAGGACGGCGACAGCCAGACGGCCTCGGTCGACATCGGCAAGAACCTGACCTTCCTCGATGATGGTCCGTCGGCGGTTGCCCCGGACTATGCTATTCTATCAAACGGAGCCGGGAGTCCGGTCACATTTGCCTTGGACGCAGACCATACGCTGTCGAACAATTACGGAGCGGACGGTCCCGGCACGGTGAGATTCGCGGCGTCTCTCGACACTGCGGACAGCGGCCTGACCTCGGGCGGCGTGCATATCCTCTATGACGTGTCGCCGGACGGCCATACCTTGGTAGGAACTGCCAATGGCTCGACGGTGTTCACCGTCACGCTCGACCCCCTGGCCTCAACGTATTCGGTGGACATGGACGGAACGATCGACAGCCTGACGCAAGTGAACTTCACCAACGGAAGCTATGACTTCTACGGCAGCAACAAGCCTTGGGCCGGCTTCGTGCCCACCGGCCAAGATAGCGCGCCGGTAAACGACGATTCGAGGGACGTGCTTTTCACGCCGTTCGGTACCGGCACGTCGATCAACGGAAACGCGAATTCCTTTGGTGTCGGCGGCGGTAGTGCCGGACAGAATATCGGCGCAGGCGAAGGCATAAGGGCCGACTTTGTCCAGGACTTGACTGGATCTCCCCCCGCCACCCACGTCTTTGACAAACACTATCTGGTTAATGGTGCCAGCTTCACGTTTGGCGATGGCGGCAGCAACACTCTCCTTCAGATTACGGCCAAAGACGACAACGCTACTACCGGCACCGACGGCAACACGGTGGTCGGCGATGGCCACCTCGATTCCATTACGTCAGTCACGATCACATATGACGGGCAAACGCAGCTTGTCACGCAAGTGGACGCCGCGGCACATGTCTATACAATAGGCAATCCGGGAGGGCTGACGGACAGAAGTTATACGGTGCAATTCGTCGACTTGGGCAGCGGGCACTATGCCGCCCAAATAACGGGCGTGCTCGACACAAACGTTTCCATCGCGACATTCACTGCCGACGGGTACAACAGCCTGGAGCTGTTGAACAAGAGTGGCGACGACTTCGACATTACCGGATTCGGCGCGGCCGTTCAGACTACCGATCCAGTCAACTTCCACCTTCCGATCGAGATCGTGGATGGTGACGGCGATATCGCTGCAAGTTTGATTGGCCTGACATTGAGTGGAACCGGATTCCAGAACCATTCGGCCGACGCCTCAGGCGCTTCTCATCTCTACGCGTCGACGGCGCTCGCGCCCAACATCATCGGGTCTGACTACAACGACACGCTGACGGGCGACGGTTCCGCGAATGTGTTTTATGGGGGAGCCGGAGCCGACATCCTCAACGGCGCCGGCGGCAACGATACGCTCATCGGCGGCCCCGGCAGCGACACCCTCACGGGCGGGGCGGGCAACGACCTCCTTATCGGTGGCGCGGGGGCAGATACGCTTACCGGCGGCACCGGCGCCGATACGTTCAAGCTCGATCAGCTCGAACTAAACATCAAGGACATCATCGCCGACTACAACAAAGGCGAGGGAGACCAAATCGATCTGACCGCGTTGTTTGACACCGCACTGAACCCCAACATCAACAACTATGTACAGTACAATAGCACAACTCATATCCTCAGCGTGGACACCAGCGGCTCGGGCAACGCGGCCAACTTCGTGGACGTGGCGCAATTGACGAACTCACCTGCCGCCGGAACCATCACGATCCTGTACGACGACACCACGCATGCACAGCACACAGTCACGATTTAAAACTTCTGTGCGCTCGTGCCCCCGTGCTATACATTAGCGGAACATGAAATGGCAATTTGGAGAGGGCTTACATGAGAATTAGTTCAAGACTGCTGGTTTCCACTGCAACGCTTTTCTTGGCTGGATCGTCCGGTTATGCCGCCGACATCATCGGCGGCTCGACGGCCGATTATTGCCGCACCGTTGGAACATCCAATCTCGTGCTGACCGAAAACACGGTCGACCTCACGACACAGGTCGTGAAACTGATGGATGAGTCGAGCGCCGTCGCCAGTAGCCCGGAATGGATCAACTCGTCCCGGCCGGTCTTCGTCTGGGCTTCGGAAGCCAAGGTCGCCTGCGGCAAGGCCTATGGCTATCTCAAGACCAATTATCGCGACGAAGACTATCTCAACAAGTGCGAGTGTTTTCACGACCGCATGGTCGAGTACATGAACTGACCGCAAGAGCGAGGGCGCCCGGCGGGTCCGATGATTGGCGATCGCGCACCGCTCGCCGTGATCGCTGGGGCGGTCGCGCTGATCGGTTGGCTGGTGCCGGCCGCGCCGGCAGGGAATTCGAGCCGTCTTCGGTAGAACAGGCACCATCAGCCATCGCGGTGCGGCAGATGCCCTGCAGCGCTGCATCCACGTGGTCGCGCGAGGCCTACATGGCGTTCGCGACCTGCGAGGCATCGATCCACGGCCTTGAACCGATACTGGCGCAACGAGACCCGGTTCTCCGCTCTTTCCGTTCGCTACTGCGAGCGCGCGAGGGCCATACTGGCAAGGGACGGCCTGGAGGTGGTCGGGCCGTTACCCCTCGCGACGTTCGGGTTTTCCGCCCTTTCGCAGGAGCCGGAGAGCAACCCGGCCGGGGCAAAACGTGTCTGCGTACGTAGGTTTTTCGTGCCCGGCCCACGCTATATGAAATGCGCCGACTATCGAAGCGCGGAGCAGGCCAGCCGGATCAAAACGCTCCGCGCGCAGCTGTTTCGCGACTGAGCAAGACGGCCAAATGAGACGCACAATCGCCGCGAAGTGTGTCGACAATGAAGCCGGGCAGGACGTGTTACGGGTATAGACCGCGGACAGGGGTTGGGGGCAAGAATGGTATGTGACCGGAAGGTCCACCACGGTCCGCGGACATGGGCGGTCGCCTGTGCACTGGCCGTGGCGTTGTTCGGCTGTCAATCGGGTGGCTCGGTCTCCGACGCGCTAGACCCGGCCGCCGTCGCCGCCGGGGCTCAGCAGCCGGGTGTCGCAGCCCCCGGTCCCGGTCAGGCCACGCAGACCCTCGGCACGGGACCTGCGCGGATTGCCATGCTGCTGCCGCTGTCCGCCCCCGGATCGGTGGGCGAGAACGGCCGAAAGATGCTCGACGCCGCCAAGCTCGCGATGACGGATCTCGGCAACCCGCTGCTGACGCTCACCGTCGAGGACACAAGGGGTGACGCCACCTATTCCCAGCAACTGGCCGTAAAGGCGATAACCTCGGGAGCGAAAGCGGTCATCGGCCCGACCGAACTGCCGGCGGCCCAGCATGTCGCGAAACTGTCCGGCTCGAACCGCCCGGTGGTCCTGGCCCTTGCCGATAATTTTGCCGGCGGACCCGGTGTCTATGCGGTGTGCCTTACCGAAGCCGACAGCGCGGCGGCGGGCGCCGGCGCGATCGCGGCCAAGGGCGGCAAGAAGTTCGTCCTGCTGGTGCCGGCCGGCGCGAGTGCCGACATTTTCGAAAAGCGGGTTGCCAACAGCCTCAGCGTGTACGGCGCCGCCCTCGCAATAACCATCCCCTATACTAGCGCCGACAGCGCGGCAAAGGCGGTGGCCGACATGGGCTCGCTGGTGGACGCTCCCGATGCCGTGATCGTCGCGAGCGGCGACAGCAATCCGTCGCCAATCCTGATCGCCCTGAAGGCAAAAGGCATTCCGGGAAAATCGACCTCCGTGGTCGGCACGAATCGCTGGCTGGACCATCCGACCAGTCCGCTTTTCGAAGGCGCCTATATAGCGACGCTCGACCAACATGAAACAGGTCCCATTTCGGATCGCTTCAAGGCCACCTTCAACTATCAGGCCGACGTCAATGTCGCTTATGCCTATGACATGGTTGCCCTGACCGCGGGTATTGCGAGCGCTGCCGGACCGAACGGTTTCAACAGGCAGGTTTTCGAGAACCCGAATGGATTTCGCGGATCGACCGGCTTGTTCAGGTTCCGCGCCGATGGTTCCAGCGAACGCTCGATGCCGTTTTACCGGATTGAAAAAGGTGCGCTCAAACTGGTTGCCAAATCAACGCCCAGCTTCTAGCGGGTTGGGCGCGGGCGGCCCGATGGGACAAGCGGGGCGCCTTCGCATGATGATCGCGGTCGCAAGCCTCGAGCTTCTCGTCGGTGTTCTGCTGCTGGGCAAGGCGGCGACCCTGTTCCCCGTCGAACGGGCCGCCGCCATCGAGCCGGCCCCGGATGTCAACGATGACATCGCGCAAGCTCGGGGTCGATCGATCGTCAATTCGACCCGCAAGATTGCCGAGGATCTCATCGCACCACCCCGGATCGAGGGAACCGACATGGAGCGGGTGGACCCTCGTTCGCCGCTTGGCGACCTTGGCCTGGCGTCACGCCCCAAGTCATCGATGCCCAGGGATTGGCGCGAAACGCTGCTGTACCGTCCGGTGGCCACGACGTCGGCCGGCTTCGATTCCATGGGGCGGAAACTGTTCATCAGCGGAACCCAAGGCGTCGAGCCCGACAGGGTCTGCCTGTTTCACGACGTTTCGTGGCCATGCGGGCAGCGGGCGCGCGCGGCTTTCAACAACTGGATGCGCGGGCGGGCGCTGAACTGTTTCGTGCCTCCAGAGGTCGACCGCTTCCCTGTCGCGGCGACATGCAGGCTGGGCAAGCAGGACGTCGGCGCCTGGCTCGTATCGAATGGTTGGGCGCAGGCCTTGCCGAGCGGCATCTATGGCAAGGCGGAGGAAACAGCCAGGACGGCGCAGATGGGAATGTTCGGCCCCCCATAGGCGGCAGAACCGGATTCGCGGCAGAGGCCGGCCTTCTCTCCAGCCAGCTGGGCGATCCATGCCGACGCCTCAAATTGTATTGTTCTTCGAAACCGAAATCCTAACTTGCCGGCCTTATGCTTGGTGATCGAACGGAGATCGACCATGAGCAACGCAGCAGCCGGTGTCCCGGCCCATCACGAATGGAAAACCATTGCCTGGTTGGCCTTCCTTGGAACCACAGGCAGCCTCGGCCTCTCCCTGGTGCTGAACTATCTGCTGTTGTTCAGCGAGACGCTGACGCCTTTCGGGCGCGGCATGATCACCGCGACGCTTTTGCCCGTGGTGATCTGCCTGCCGCTTTTTGTGTTCATAGGCCTGAAACTGGCCGAGATCCGTCGCTATCGGCGGGAACTCAACAGGGCTGCCACCTTCGATACGCTGACGGGTTGCCTGAACGGCAACGTCTTCACGTCGCTGATCGAGAGACGGGCGATCAGAGCTTCCCCGCCGGGCGAGCGATCGGGCGCCTTCCTGGTCATTCATCCTGAACATCTCAACGTCATCAATCTACGCCACGGCCTGAACTGGGGCGACGAAGCCTTGCGCCTGATAGCCTCGAGCATCCGGTCTTGCGTGCGCTCGCAAGATGTCGTCGGCCGCATAGGCGCGTCCATGTTCGGTGTCTTCCTTCCCGGAACGGACGAGGCCGACGCCAGGACGGTTGGCGAGCGTATCCGCGCCAGTGTCGCGCAGGTCTATTTCGCCCCTCGGGGCGCCGAGGAGATCCTGGCCGTGACTGTCGGCGGCGTGGTTTTCGAGCAGGAACTCGACTTCGAGGACATGTTCCGGCCGGCGGAAGAAAGCTTATCGGGCAAAGGCGGTTTCGAACTGTCGCGTATCCAACGCGCTTCAACCTGACGGTCTCCGGCGCCTCCCGAAGCCTTGCGTGAAAGAAGTGGAACCCGCTTTGCCGGGCAACAACCTTCCCAAATCCGGGAAAATCCGCGCTCTCATATCGGCAATAGTAAAAGGCGTGTCCTGCGCCGGCAAGACGGCCTGGGATCTCCTTGTGACCACGAGACGGGGCTCGTTGCTTTCCAAAGCCGGCTGATGCAATCGTGCGAGACAGTGCCAGCCTGCCGCGCGGACGGGCATCGCCAGGCCGCGAAGATCTCGGAACCGGCTTCGATGGCGGGTGTCGAAGCAGACTGTTGGAGCAGAATGAAATTTTACTCAGCCGTCGAACGGATTGCTTTTGTCGTCACGCTGATTGCCGTTCTGGTGCTGGCGCTGCTACCGATACCCCGCCTCGATGAATTCGGCATCGACATCGGCTTCCCCTACGACAAGGCCAACCATGCCAGCGCCTTCGCGGTCCTGGCGTTTCTGGGAGGTCTGGGCTGGCCCGATCGCAAGGCGAGGCTGATCATCTTCCTCGCGCTGGTCGGTGCCGCGATCGAAATCCTCCAGGGCACGTCGCTGATAGGCCGTGACCTCGACGTGTTCGACTGGGTCGCCGACTGCATCGGCATGGCGTTCGGTCTGCTGGCAGCGACCTGCGCGAACTGGATTCGGCGGCGGATACATTGAGATGCCCAGATCAACCAATTGGCAGCACAAGAAACACGATGGCCCTTAAAATCAGGCTTCCAGGCGGCACGTTGAAAGTGAAGCAACATCATGAATTGCGCCGCCGCGAGCAGAAGCGCGAGGTGCCGGTCTGGCAGGTCGGCAAGTATTTTGTCGTCTGGTGGCCGGCGACGATTTCCGACCGTCCGTCCAAACGTCCGGGCGGGGAGCGAAACGACTTTCCCTGACCCTTTGTGAGATCGGCGAACCTGCGTATACTGTCGCAGTCATGGTACTGCGAATCAGATTGCCCCGCGGCACGCTGAAGCTGAAGTCCTACCGCGAACTGCGAGATCGCGAGCGGGATCGCAGGGTGCCTGTGCTCAAACTGGGCTGGATTTATTTCATCTGGGCCTCTGCCAAGCAGCATTCGCACAGACACGGCCAGACTGGCTGAATAGTCTTAGAGCGGTTCAGCGTTTGGTAGAATCGCTGGCCCGCTCATTCCTTGTTTTTACGCAGTTCCCAAGGCGAAGCGCTACGCGCTTCTCCCGGCCTTGTTTTTACGCAATTCCCAAGGCGGAGCGCTACGCGCTTCTCCCGGGAAAACCGCTACGCACTTTTCCTGGAATTGCTCTGGGCCTTAACGCCTCAGCTTGCCTCGCGCATGGCTTCGGCGGCCTGCAGATCGACCGAAACAAGCTGGCTGACGCCCTGCTCGGCCATGGTCACGCCGAACAGCCGGTCCATGCGCGCCATGGTGATGGGGTTGTGCGTGATGATGACGAAACGCGTCTCGGTGGTCTTGGCCATTTCGTCCATGAGATTGCAGAAGCGTTCGACATTGTGATCGTCGAGCGGCGCGTCGACTTCGTCGAGCACGCAGATCGGCGCCGGGTTGGTCAGGAACACGGCAAAGATCAGCGACATCGCCGTCAGCGCCTGCTCGCCACCGGAGAGCAGCGTCATGGTCTGCGGCTTCTTGCCGGGCGGACGGGCCAGGATTTCAAGTCCCGCCTCCAATGGATCGTCGGATTCGATCAGCTGCAATTCCGCAGTGCCGCCACCGAACAGATGCGAGAACAGCCGCTGGAAATGACCGTTGACGACATCGAAGGCTGCCAATAGCCGCTCGCGCCCTTCGCGGTTGAGGCTCTGGATCGCTTGCCTGAGCTTGCGGATCGCCTCGATGATATCCTCGCGCTCGGACACGATCGTCTCCAGTCGCTCGGAAAGCTCCCTCTGCTCTTCCTCGGCGCGCAGATTGACCGCGCCGAGCCGTTCGCGCTCGATCTTCAACCGATCCAACTGGCGTTCGATCTCGGCCATCTCGGGCATCGGATCGTCGGCCTCCAGCCCGGTGTGGCGGATGACCAGATGCGGCGGCGTGTTCAGTGTTTCCTGGATGCGCGCCTCGACCTCCAGCCGGCGTTCGTCGGCCGCCGTCAGCCGTTCCTCGGCGCGGGCGCGGGTTTCGCGCGCCTCGGCCAGCGACTGGATGGCACCGGTCGCCGCCTTGTCCAGCTCGGCCTGCCTGTTCTCCGCTTCCTGCAGACGGTCGGCCGCCGCCTTGCGCAAGGTCTCGGCCTCGGTGAGCTGCGACAGCAGCGCACGGCGCTTGGCATCGATCTCGTCGGGCGCATCGGCCAGCCGTTCGCGCTCGGCCTCGGCCTCGGCCTTGCGTTCGCCGAGGGAGGCGATCTGCGTCGAGGCGTTTTCGGCGCGCACCAGCCAGTTGCTGCGTTCCGTGCCAATGGCGTCCAGCCGGCGCATGCGGGACTCGGCTTCGCGCCGCAGCCCTTCATGGACGGCGCGCGCATCGGCCAAGGCGGCGCGATCGCGGGAAACGTTGGCCGAGGACTGTTCGAGCTGCAATTGCAGGTCGCCGAGATCCGGCGCGTCCTGCAGCAACATCTCGGCCTCGACAAAAGCCGCCGACGTCTCCTCGTGGCTGTCGACGATGCGCGCGCGGGCCTCATCGAGTGCGGCACGCCGGCTCGACAGTTCGCCGCCGGCCTTCTCGGCCTCGGCAAGTGCATTGCGGGCGGCGTCCAGCCGGTGCCGGGCATCGCGTCCGGCCTGACGCGTGTTGCGCTCGGCCTCGCTCGCCTGCCGAAGTGCTTGCTCGGCCTGTGCCAGCACCTCCTCGGCCTGGCGCAGGACGAGCGTCGCCTGAATCGCTTCGGCATCGAGTTCGGCAAGACGGTTCTTCTGTGCCAGCCTTTGGGCCGCGGCAGTCGGTGCATCGGCGCTGGCGGTCAGGCCGTCCCAACGCCACAGCGCGCCCTCGCGACTGACCAGGCGCTGGCCGGGAGCCAGAAGCCCCTGCAACCGGCGGCCGTCGGCGGCCTCGACGATACCGATCTGCGCCAGGCGGCGCGCAAGCTGGGCCGGCGCGCGCACCACGCTGGCGAGGCTCTTGATGCCTTCCGGCAGGGCCGCGTCGCCGGGCTGGATCTGACTTTCGCCCCAATGCGCCGGCGCGCTGCGGTCGAGCGGCACGTCGAGATCCTCGCCCAGGGCCGCCCCCAGAGCGGTCTCGAAGCCGCGCTCGACGCTGATCTGCTCCAGCACGGAAGGGAAGAGGTCGCCGCTGGCCGCGTTCAGGATCTTGGCCAGCGTGCGCGCTTCGGTCTCAACCCGCGCCAGCTCCGCCCTGGCCTCCTGAAGCGGCGGGCGGGCGGCATTTTCGGCGCCACGAGCGTCGATGACCGACTCTTCGGCCTGCGAGACCGCTGCCTCGGATTCCTCCAGCAGTGCCATCGCCTGTTCGACCAGAGCCTGCTTCTCGGCCGGATCCGGCAGGCCTGCCACCTTGGCAAGGATATCAGACAATTCCCGGTCGACCTCGGCGAGCTGGCGGGCGAAGCGATCGCGGCGCTCGGCGGTTTCGCGCAAGGTCCGTTCGATCTGATGGCGCGAGGCGGCGGCCTCGGCGCGCTCGGCCGTCAGCGCGGCGAGCTTGGCTTCGCTTTGCGCAAGCGTCGCGGCGGCCTGTTCGAATGCCGCGCGCGTGGTGGCCTCGCGCTCGGCGGCGCCGGCGTTCTCCGAGTTCAGCGCAGCCTCTTCCGCGCGCAGGCGCTCGAGAACGTCGGCATTGTCGCGCACCATCCGCTCTTCGCGGGCGATGTCGCCGTCGAGCTGCTGCAATCGGCGGTCGAGTTCGGCCTGACGGGTGCGGATGCGACCGGCTTCTTCCTCGATCTGCGACCTGGCGATCGACAGCCGCTGGAAGGCCGCGGCAGCCGCGGCTTCCGCGTCGCGCAGGTCAGGCAGGCGATGGGCGGAGATGCCCTGCTCCTTGGCCGCGTTCATCTGCGTGGCGGCGCGGTCGCCGACCAAAGCGGTGGCGACAGCCAGCGCCGAACGCGCCTCACCTTCCTGTGTCTTGGCCAGCGTCCAGCGCAGATGGAGAAGCGTCGCTTCGGCCTTGCGGATGTCGGCCGACAGGTTCTTGAAGCGGGACGCCTGGCGCGCCTGGCGCTTCAGGCTTTCGATCTGGCTTTCCAGTTCGCCGACGACATCATCCAGGCGTTCGAGATTCTGTTCGGCGGCCTTCAGCCTCAGTTCCGCTTCGTGGCGGCGGGTGTGCAGGCCGGAAATGCCGGCCGCCTCTTCGAGCAAAGCGCGGCGCGCCTGGGGCTTGGCCTGGATCAGTTCGCCGATCCGCCCCTGACCAACCATGGAGGGGGAACGCGCGCCGGTCGACTGGTCGGCGAACAGGAGCTGCACGTCCTTGGCGCGCGCTTCCTTGCCGTTGATGCGGTAGAGCGAGCCCGCCTCGCGCTCGATGCGGCGCGATACCTGAAGTTCGTCGGCATCGTTGAAGGCGGATGGAGCCGAGCGGTCGCTGTTGTCGAGGAAAAGTGTGACTTCGGCGGTGTTGCGGGCGGGACGCGTGCCCGAGCCGGAAAAAATCACGTCGTCCATGCCGGACGCGCGCATGTTCTTGTAGGAGCTTTCGCCCATCACCCAGCGCAGCGCCTCGACAAGGTTCGACTTGCCGCAACCATTGGGTCCGACAATGCCGGTCAGGCCACGTTCGATGACGAACTCGCCTGGTTCGACGAAGGACTTGAAGCCGAGGAGGCGAAGGCGCGAAAACTTCATTCCCGCGCCTCATACACCGGTTCCGCAAAAGTGTACCGAAGTTTTGCGATAGGGCGCATGGCGCGCGAACAGATAGAAAGGCAAGCAGCGCCGGAGCGCTGCCGCTTCAGCGCTGAGCCGATGTCAGAGCAGAGGGTCGATGATGGCCGACATTTCCTCAATCGACATCGCCCCTTTGTAGGTCTTACCGTTGATGAAGAAGGTCGGTGTCGAGTCGACCTTGAATTCATTGGCGCCACGCTTCTGGACCGATCTCACATCGTCCAGAAGTTTCTGGTCCGTCAAGCAGGCCTCGAAGGACTCCTGTGTAAAACCGGCGAGCTTCGAGATTTGCAGCAGCGCATCCTTGGTGTTGGACACGCCGACCCAGTTCGCCTGCTGCCGGAACAGCACGTCGACCATCGGGAAATAGTTATCCTTGGCGCAGCGCGCCAGCATGAAACCGGCTTCGGCGCTCGGATCGAACGGGAATTCGCGCAGGATGTAACGGGCCTTGCCGGTATCGATGTACTTGGTCTTCAAATCCGGGAAGGTGGTCTCGGCGAAATGCGCGCAGTGCGGGCAGGTCATCGAAGCATATTCAACGATGGTGACCTTGGCGTCATCCTTGCCGAGCTGCTTGTCGGGCAGCGCACCCGGCTTCAGCAATTCAGCCATATCCACGGTGCCTTGCGCTTCCGGCACCTGGACCGCGGCGGGCGTGGCCGGCTTTGCGGGCGTTGCCGGGTCCGCGGGCTTGACATCCGCGGCCTTCGCCTGTTCCCCGGAATCGCTGCAGGCGGCAAGCAGGGCCACCGCCGGGATGGCTGCAAGCGAAGTCAGGACGTTTCTGCGAGAGAAGCTTTGGCCAAACGGGGGACGGCTCATACGAATCACCTGATAAGGGTTGGATTTTGCAATGCAAAGGCACGAAAAAGCGAGAGTTGGCGCGAATTAAGGCATCCCTGTCCCCAATCCAATCGTGAAACCTGACAAGGGCGATCACGAATGCGCGAGATTAACGACAAAGCTATGACTATTTCCAGTGCGAACTAAACTTTCCTCCCGCCCAGAATGGTCGCACCCAGCCGTTCCAGCGAGGCGCGTAGCCCGTCATCCTCGATCAGCCCGACAGTATTGGCCAATTTCGCCTTTTCCGCCGCGCTCAGTGCCCTGAGGGCGGGTCTGGGCCGGGCTTTTCCCGAGCTTACCGGCTTCTGCACGATCCTGATGCGGCCTATCGCGGTGAAACCCAGGAAGGCATTCACCCGGTTGATGATCTCGCCGGTCTCGTGCTGCAGATGAAGCGCGGCCATGCCTTCGCAGGCGATGACCAGCACGGCCGGCTCGAACGGATCGTCCTCGTGCAGGCGGCGCGGCCACTGGATCTTTTCGGGCCGCGAGTGGGTGGCGAGGCGTGGTCCGGCAATCTCTTCCCAGGACTGGACGAGGCCGATCGAGATGCCTGCCCGCTTGCGCAGCACCGGATCGAGGATCTCGGTGGCGAGATCGCTCACCGGAACGGGATTGCCGAAGCGCCTTTTCCCTGCCATGTGCGTTCTCCAGCCACGACCCAGCAGATACCGGCCAGGCCAACGCAAGATCAATGGCACCAGCAGACCAGACCCGCAAGGCCATCCCAGACGACACTGCGTCACGCCTGCTCGCCTGGTACGACGTGCATCATCGCGAATTGCCGTGGCGCGTGAGCCCTCGCGACCATGCACGCGGTGTGCGGCCCGACCCTTACCGTATCTGGCTGTCCGAGGTGATGCTGCAGCAGACCACCGTCGAAGCGGTGAAATCCTATTTCCGTGCCTTTGTCGAGCAATGGCCCGATGTCACGGCGCTGGCCGCGGCGCCGACCGAGGATGTGATGAAAGCCTGGGCGGGGCTCGGCTACTATTCCCGTGCCCGCAACCTCAAGGCCTGCGCCGATCTGGTGGCGGCGCGCGGCGGCCGGTTTCCCGACACAGAGGCCGGCCTTAGAGAATTGCCGGGGATTGGCGCCTATACGTCGGCGGCAATAACGGCGATCGCCTTCCACCGCCCCGCAGCCGTTGTCGACGGCAATGTCGAGCGCGTCATCTCACGCCTGTTTTCGATCACGACGCCGCTCGGCGAAGCCAAGGCCGAGATACGGGCCCATGTCGAGCGCATGGTGCCCGCAACGAGGCCAGGAGACTTCGCCCAGGCGATGATGGATCTGGGGGCCACGATCTGCACGCCACGCCGGCCGCGCTGCATGCTATGCCCGCTGCGCGAGGACTGCAGCGCCGTCATTGCAGGCGACCCCGAGAATTTCCCGGTACGGCTGCCGAAGGCCGACAAACCGCTGCGGCGAGGCGCGGCTTTCGTGGCCGTGCGTGAGGACGGCGCCATTCTTTTGCGCAAGCGGCCGGAAAAGGGGCTGCTTGGCGGCATGACGGAAGTGCCGACCACGGCCTGGACGGCACGGGCGGACGGAGCCACCACGCAGGCGGCAGCACCCTTCCCCGGCGATTGGCGGCACGCCGGCAAAATCACGCATGTCTTCACCCATTTCGCGCTCGAACTCGAAGTCTTTCGCGCCCACATCAAAGGTGATGCGCTGGCAGGGCATTTCTGGTCGCCCGCCCGTGAGATTTCGGGCGAGGCGCTGCCGACTGTCATGAAAAAGGCAATCGAGGCTGCAATACCCGGCGCGACGAAAAAACCGTCGCCATCAGGTACAAAGAGGCTCCATGACTGAAATTCGCCACATCGTTTTCGACATCGGCAAGGTGCTGATCCACTACGATCCCAATATCCCGTTCAGTCGCCTCATTCCCGATGCCGGGGAGAGACAGTGGTTTTTCGACAATGTCTGCACGCATGACTGGAACCTCGAGCAGGACCGTGGCCGGACGTGGCAAGAGGCCGAGGCGCTGCTGATTGCTGACCATCCCGGGCACGCGGAAAACATCCGCAACTTCCGCCGCTACTGGAACGACATGGTGCCGCACGCCTATGACGACAGCGTCGCCATCATGCTGGGCCTGATCGAAAGCGGACACGACGTGACCATGCTGACCAACTTCGCTTCCGACACGCTGGCCGAAGCCCGGCAGCGCTTCGATTTTCTCAGCCGTCCGCGCGGCGTGACAGTGTCGGGCGATATCGGCAAGATCAAGCCCGACCGCGACATCTACGACCATCACGTGGCGGCGTTCGGCCTCGAACCATCCGCGACACTGTTCATCGACGACAGCCAGAAGAACGTCGACGGCGCCAAGGCCGCTGGCTGGCAAGCGGTGCTGTTCACCGATGCCGCCACGCTTAAAGCAGATCTTGAGCGGTTTGGAATAAAGGCTTGATCCGAATCGGTTCCGGCGATCCGTTGAGATTTTGAATCAACGAAATAGGAGGAAACGGCAGGGGTCAGCCCCCTGCCCGTTCCATGCCTAGACGGGCGATGCGGCGCAGTTCATCGATCGGGGTCAAGCCGCCGCTGCGCTCATAATGCCAGAAGGTCCAGCCATTGCAGGCATCCAGCCCCTGCACCTCGGCGCCGATCTTGTGGATCGAGCCGGCGCTGTCGCCGATCGCCACCGTGCCATCGGCGCGAACCTTGGCGGCCCAGCGCTTCTTGGCGTCATAGAGCGTGGCGCCGGGCGTCATCAGTCCGGTGTCGATCAGGCTGACGAAGGCGACGCGCGGCTCGGCGCGTTTGCCGGTGAGCACGGTGAGATCCGCTTCGTCGAGCGGCCGCACGGCGTCGATGCGGTCATTGGCGGCGTCGATATAGGCCTGCTCGCGCTCGATGCCGACGAAGTGGCGGCCCAGGCGCTTGGCCACGGCGCCCGTCGTACCGGAGCCGAAGAACGGGTCGAGCACGACGTCGCCCGGCTTGGTCGACGCCATCATGATACGGGCAAGCAGTGCCTCGGGCTTCTGCGTCGGGTGCAGCTTGTCGCCATTGTCGTTCTTCAGGCGCTCGCCGCCGGTGCAGATCGGGAACAGCCAATCGGAGCGCATCTGGATATCGTCATTCGACGCCTTCAGCGCTTCATAGTTGAACGTATAGCCCTTGCCCTTCTGATCGCGCGAGGCCCAGATCATGGTCTCATGCGCATTCTGGAAGCGGCGGCCGCGGAAGTTCGGCATCGGGTTGGTCTTGCGCCAGACGACGTCATTGAGGATCCAGAAGCCGAGATCCTGCATCTTGGCGCCGACGCGGAAGATGTTGTGATAGGAGCCTATGACCCAGATCGTGCCGTTGGGCTTCAGCACCCGGCGCGCCGCCAGCAGCCAGGCGCGGGTGAAGGCGTCATAGGCCTCAAAACTCTCGAACTGGTCCCAGTCGTCGTCGACCGCGTCGACCTTGGACTGGTCGGGACGGTGCAGATCGCCATCGAGCTGCAGATTGTAGGGGGGATCGGCAAAGATGACGTCGATCGACTTTTCCGGCAGGCGGTCGAGCGCCGCGACGCAATCGCCTTTCAGGATCGTGTCCAGCCATTCGGATTGCTGGGGAGCATGGGAGAGCTCGTCGAGAAGACGCACGGCTGACATTTTTACACCCGAGGCACGCGTTACTGTTTACTCCCCGTTATGGTTACCGATCAGCGTAAATATTCGGTGAAGCTTTATCGATCCCGTGCAGGAGTTTGCGAAGCCGTGCCCATTGGTGTATGCCGCGCCGCTCGAGCCCCGAGCGGCCATTCTTCCATCCTCCATCGTCCGGACCACCATGCCCCAGCCAGATCTTGTCATCTTCGATTGCGACGGCGTGCTCGTCGATTCCGAAATCATCGCCGCGCGGGTCGAGGCTGAGCTGATAACCTTGGCCGGATATGAAATCTCGGCGGAGGAGATTGCGGAGACCTATGCCGGCCTGACTTTCAAGGACATACTGATGCGGATCGAGGAAAAATCGAAGATCCCGTTCCAGGTGTCGCTGATCGATCGCGCCGAGGAACTGGTCGACCGCAAATTGCGCAGCGACGTTCGCGCCATCGAGGGTGTGCGCGAAGCGGTCGCCTCGGTCACGACGCAGCGCTGCATCTGCTCCAATTCTCGTTCGGATCGGATCGAGTTCATGCTGGAGAAGGTGCATCTGCTGCCGTTCTTCGCCGGACGCATCTTCTCGGCGATGGAGACGCCGACCGGGAAGACCAAACCGGCGCCGGACGTCTTCCTGCATGCCGCCGAAAAACTCGGCGCCAACCCGGCGAACACCTTCGTCATCGAGGATTCCGTGCACGGCGTCACCGGCGCCAGGGCCGCCGGCATGCGCGTGATCGGTTTCACGGGCGCCAGCCACAGCTATCCCGGCCATGCCGATGCCCTGACGGAGGCCGGCGCCGAAACGGTGATCCGGCGGTGGGCGGAGCTGAAAAGCGTTATCGCGGCGCTGTCGGAGTGGTCCGCGGATGCCTGAGATGCGTGCGTCCTCCTCGACGCACGCCAGACCGACAGCCGCCTAGTTCGTCGCGGCGGCCTTCTTCCTGTGGGTCTTCTTCCTCGGCTTGTCGGTCGTCGCCTTCGGCGCGGTTTCGTCATAACCGGCATAGGCCTGATAGTCCTGCGCCGTCGGCGCCGGCACGACGATATTGGAATCGGTGAAGACAAACTGGGTGGCGACCGAGGGATCGGTCACCTGGACCTGATACTGGTGGATCTGCGAATAAAGCACGTCGGTGCCGTGCATGACCGCCGTGCGGATCGGCATGGTGATGGTGCCGGGCGTGAACTTCGGTCCTGGCACGATCTTGCCGGCAACCGCGATCGTCATCGTCAGCTGTCCGTCGCTACGGCTGCAATCGCGGGTCACGTCGCTGATCGACGCCTGGTAGATGATTCTCGCCGAATCGTCGGGCGGCGTAGCAGCAGCGGCGTCAGCCGCCGCCTGGGCCGCGGCATCCGCGGCGGCGTCGCCGGTCTTCTTGAGCTTCGGCTTGGGCTTCTGGACCTCGTTGACATAGGTGTTGAAGAACGCCGTGCCATCGCGCACCGTCACCCTTGGGCAATACGCGTTCAGCTGGCTGGCCAGCACCTTGGGATCCTGCGGCGGCGGTGGCGCCGCCGGGTCCTTCTTGCCGAAACCGAGGTTCAGGATGCCGTTGTCGCCTGATTGGCAGCCGGCGACGGCAAGCATAAAGCCCGTGAGCGCAAGACCCGCCAAAAAGCGACCACTTGATATACGAAACGCCATGAAACCGTACTTCCCTCTCGCAAAGCTGGTGACGTATATCAACCGCGCGGCAAAAATGCGACTAGAGCCGGCACAGAAATTAACCACCTTGTGGTGAACGGAAAACCAGCGGCGAACGGATCAGTGACATGCAATATGTGAGTACCCGCGGCGAAGCGCCCGCGCTTGGATTTTCCGACGCCGTCCTGGCCGGTCTGGCGCGCGATGGCGGGCTCTATGTGCCGCGCGAATGGCCGCACTTCTCGGCAGCCGACATCCGCGCCATGCGCGGCCTTGCCTATCCCGACCTCGCCATCCGCGTGCTGACGCCGTTCCTCGGCGGCGAAATCGCCGCGCCGGTCTTCGAGCGCCTGGTTCGCGAAGCCTATGCCACCTTTCGACATGAGGCTGTCTGCCCCTTGGTGCAGACCGGCGCCAACACTTTTGTCCTCGAACTCTTCCATGGGCCGACGCTGGCGTTCAAGGACGTGGCGATGCAGTTGCTCGCCCGGCTGATGGACCATGTGCTTGCCGAACGCGGCCAGCATGCGACCATCGTCGGCGCCACGTCGGGCGATACCGGTGGCGCGGCCATCGACGCCTTCGCCGGGCGCAGCCGCACCGACATCTTCATCCTCTTTCCGCATGGTCGCGTCTCACCGGTGCAGCAGCGGCAAATGACGACCTCGACAGCCGACAACGTCCATGCGCTGGCGATCGACGGCAATTTCGACGACTGTCAGGGCCTGCTGAAGGATATGTTCAACGATCACGGCTTTCGCGACCGGGTGTCGCTGTCGGGGGTCAATTCGATCAACTGGGCGCGCATCATGGCCCAGATCGTCTATTATTTCTCCTCGGCATTGTCGCTCGGTGCACCGGACAGGCCGGTCTCCTTTACCGTGCCGACCGGCAATTTCGGCGATATCTTCGCCGGCTACGCCGCCAAGAAGATGGGGCTGCCAATCGAGCGGCTGGTCATCGCCACCAACGACAACGACATTCTCGCCCGTACTTTCGCGACCGGCGAATACCGGACCAAAGGGGTCTTTGCGACCACCTCGCCGTCGATGGACATCCAGGTATCCTCGAACTTCGAACGTTTGCTGTTCGAGGCATCAAACCGCGACGCGGCGACCGTGCGGCGCTACATGGCCAGCCTGAAGCAATCGGGCGCTTTTACCATCGAAGCCCAGGAAATCGCCGGAATGCGGTCCGAATTCGATGCCGGCCGCGCCACGATGGATGAGGTCGCCGCCACCATCCGCTCGACGCTCGCGACCAGCAATTACCTGCTCGATCCGCATACGGCGGCAGCTGTGCATGTGGCGGCGGGCAAGGCTTCGGGCGCCTTGCCGATGGTGGTGCTGGGCACCGCGCATCCGGCGAAATTCCCGGCCGCCGTCGAGGCCGCCAGCGGCGTCTCGCCCGCCCTGCCCGCATGGCTAGGTGGATTGATGACATTTGAGGAAAAATACACGGTACTTCCATCCGACCTGAAAATGGTGGAAGATTACGTCAGTCGCCGCGCGCGGGCGGCGCGTTAGGGAGTAAGAGCCATATGGGTGTTGAGGTAAGCCGTCTGTCGAACGGCCTGACAGTCGCCACCGAAACCCTTCCAAGTATCGAATCGGTTGCCTTGGGTGCCTGGGTCAAGTCGGGTGCCCGCAACGAACGCGAAGACGAGCATGGCATGGCCCATCTGCTCGAGCACATGGCGTTCAAGGGGACGAAGCGGCGAAGCGCCTTCGAGATCGCCTCGGAAATCGAGGACGTCGGCGGCGAGATCAACGCCGCCACCAGCGTCGAGACCACATCCTACTACGCCAGGGTGCTGTCCGACGACGTGCCGCTGGCCGTCGACATCCTGTCCGACATCCTCCAGGAGTCCGAATTCGACCCGCAGGAACTCGAGCGCGAGCAGCACGTCATCCTGCAGGAGATCGGCGCCGCGCATGACACGCCCGATGACATCGTGTTCGACCGGTTCACCGAGACGGCCTTTCGCCACCAGACCATCGGCCGCTCGATCCTGGGCACGCCGGAAACCGTCAAATCCTTCACGTCGAAGCAATTGCACGATTTCATCGAGCGCCAATACGGCGCCGAGCGGATGGTGATCGTGGCCGCCGGCGACATCAAGCACGACAAGTTCGTGCGCGAGGTCGAAAAACGGCTCGGCGGCTTCCGCAGCAAGGCCGACAGCACCATTCCGCAATACGCGCAATATGTCGGCGGCGATTTCCGCGAGGACCGCGACCTGATGGACGCGCAGATCGTGCTCGGCTTCGAGGGCCGCGCCTACCATGTGCGCGACTTCTACGCCTCGCAGGTGCTGTCGATGATCCTCGGCGGCGGCATGTCGTCGCGTCTGTTCCAGGAGGTCCGCGAGAAACGCGGCCTCTGCTACTCGGTCTATGCTTTCCACTGGGGCTTTTCCGACACCGGCATATTCGGCGTTCATGCCGCGACGGGGCAGAGCGATATCGCCAAACTGGTGCCTGTCATCATCGACGAGTTGCAGAAGGCCGGCGAGAGCATCCTGCAGGAAGAACTCGACCGTGCGCGCGCCCAGTATCGCGCCGGGCTGATCATGTCCGCCGAGAGCCCGGCCAGCCGCGCCTCGCAGATCGCGCGGCAACTGCTCCTATTCGGCAGGCCGATCGCAAAGGAAGAGCTGATGGAGCGCCTGTCGGCGCTGACGGTGGAGCGGCTGACCGACCTGTCGTCGCGGATGTTCTCGACCAAGCCGACGCTTACCGCTGTCGGGCCCGTGGGTACGCTGGCACCATACGAGGCGATCCTCGATTCGCTTCCGGGCACGCAGACCACGGCCCGCAGACTCGCCGTCTAAGTCCCAAGCGCCGTGTTCGCGCTCCCTTTCTTTCGCCGTGACCTGCCGGCACTGAAGGGCAACCTCGTCACGCTGCGCGTGCCGTTCACCAACGACTATCGCGAGTGGTCGGCGGTGCGCGGCGAAAGCCGGGCGTTCCTGGAGCCTTGGGAGCCGCGCTGGACCCCGGACGAACTCGACCGCACGGCATGGCGCCTGCGCATCAGCCGCTATCGCGAGGACTACGCACAGGGAACGGCGATCGCCTTCTTCATCTTCGAGAAATCGAGCGGCAAGCTCGCGGGCGGCATCACGCTCGGCAACATACGCCACGGCGTCTCGCAAAGCGGTCATGTCGGGTACTGGATCGGCGAGCGCTTCGGCGGCCGCGGCCTGATGACCGACGCGGTCAAGGTGGTGGCCCGCTTCGCCTTCGATACGCTGAGGTTGCACCGGATCGAAGCCGCCTGTATTCCCGACAACATCAGGTCGATCCGCGTGCTTGAAAAAGCCGGATTCCGGCGCGAAGGACTTCTGCGATCCTATCTCAGGATCAACGGCATCTGGCAGGACCATTACCTCTACGCCCGGATCGCCGACGATCCCCCGGGCGCTGGAACGAAGGACTGATTTTTGACGAATTTCCTGCGAAACGGGCCGCTGTTCGCCTTTCTGCTGGCGACGATGCTGACGCTGTGCGCGGCTTCGTCGGCCTTTGCCGTCGAACCCATCAAGATTGCCCGCGACGATGTCGCGCTCGATCTTTCGCGCGCCGTCGAGATTTACCGCAACCAGGGTGAGAACTTCCAGGTGTCGACCGCGCCCGGGCCGGACGGCATCGTGCGGCGCATCGAGGTCGAGGCCAACGATGCCCGCTCGACCGGCGACTGGGCAGTGTTCGCGCTCGCCAACACCACCGACCAGCAGCTCGACAGGCTGATCGTCGCGCCGCATTTCCGGCTGGTGAATTCCGGCATCTTCTGGCCGGATCTGGGCTCGACGCGCATCGCCGCCATCACGCCCAGCGAGGGCTTCGCGCTCGACCGCCAGACCAGCCCCGACGCCGACGTGTTCCGGGTGACGCTGAATCCCGGCACGGTGATCACCTTCATCGCCGAGCTTGCCTCGCCGAAGCTGCCTCAGGTCTACCTCTGGGATCCGGAATCCTACAAGGATTCGGTCAATTCCTACACGCTGTTTCGCGGCATCGTCATCGGCATCGCCGGCCTTCTGGCGCTGTTCCTGACCATCCTCTTCGTGGTCAAGGGAACATCGATGTTCCCGGCGACGGCAGCGCTCGCCTGGGCGGTGCTTGCCTATATCTGCGTCGATTTCGGCTTCCTCAACAAGGTCATCGAGATTTCGCCCGGCAACGAACAGATGTGGCGGGCCGGAACGGAGGTGGCGCTGGCGGCGACCTTCGTGGTCTTCCTGTTCGCCTATCTCAACCTCAACCGGTGGCACGGCCATTTCAGCTATGGCGCCCTGGTCTGGATCCTGGGACTGCTCTTGATCGCCGGTGTCGCCATCGTCGATCCGGCGGTGGCCGCGGGCATCGCCCGCATCTCGTTCGCCGCCACCGCGCTGACCGGGCTCGGCCTGATCATCTTCCTCGGCATTCGCGGCTATGACCGCGCCATCATGCTTGTGCCCAGTTGGGTCATGGTGCTGTTGTGGCTATGCGGATCGTGGATGGCAATCACCGGCATGCTCGACAACGACATCGCCCAGCCGGCACTTGGCGGCGGTTTGATCCTGATCATCCTGTTGATCGGCTTCACTGTCATGCAGCACGCCTTTGCCGGTGGCGCGCTGCATCAGGGGCTGTTCTCCGACCTCGAGCGGCAGGCGCTGGCCGTCGCGGGATCGGGCGATACGGTGTGGGACTGGGACGTTCTGCGCGACCGCGTCGTTACCAAGCCCGATGTCAGCATCCAGCTCGGCCTTGCCCCCAACAGCCTGGGCGGTGCCGCCCGCAACTGGCTGCCGGTGCTGCATGCCGATGACCGCGACACGTTCCGCACGACGCTCGACGTGGTGCTCGAACACCGCCGCGGCCGGGTGGCGCAGAACTTCAGGCTGCGCGGCGCCGATGGGCACTATCACTGGTTTGCCCTGCGCGCGCGTCCGGTGATCGGATCGGATGGCGAGGTGATCCGCTGCGTCGGCACCATGGTCGACGTCACCGAACAGAAGAAATCAGAAGAGCGACTGCTGCACGACGCCGTGCACGACAATCTGACCGGCCTGCCCAATCGCGAATTGTTCATGAACCGGCTTGAGGCGATCATCTCGATCGCCCGCACCGAAGAGAAGGTGCGGCCGACCGTCTTCGTCATCGACATCGACCGCTTCAAGCAGGTGAATGACGGGCTCGGCATCTCGGCCGGCGACACCATCCTGCTCACCATAGCGCGGCGCCTGCACCGCCTGCTCAAGCCGAAGGATTCGCTGTCGCGCTTCGCCGGCGACCAGTTCGCGCTGATGCTGCTGTCCGAGCAGGATCCCGCCCGCATCGCGGGCGTCGCCGATGCCATCAAGCACGCGATCAACAACCCGATCACCTTCGCCAAGCGCGAGATCGTGCTGACCGCCTCGATCGGCCTGATCACCTGGACCTCGGCGCAGACCTCGGCCGAGGACATGGTCAAGGATGCCGAGCTCGCCATGCATCAGGCCAAGCGCTTCGGCGGCGACCGGATCGAGCCATTCCGCCCTGCGTTCCGCACCGTCGGCACCGACCGCTTGCAGTTCGAATCCGACTTGCGGCGCGCCATCGAGCGGCGCGAATTCACGCTGGCCTATCAGCCGATCGTGCGGCTCGAGGACGGCAGCGTCGCCGGCTTCGAAGCGTTGCTGCGCTGGGACCATCCGCGCCGCGGCATGATCCCGCCCGCCGATTTCATCCCGGTCGCCGAGAGCTGCGGGCTGATCGTGCAGCTTGGGCTGTTCGCCATGCAGCAGGCGGCCGAGGATCTCGCGGGATGGCAAAAGCAGATCGGCGATGCGCCGCTATCGGTCTCGGTCAACCTGTCCAGCCGCCAGCTTATCCGTCGCGACCTCGTCAGCGATGTGCGTTCCGTGATAGCGCGCGCCAATTTGAAACCACGCTGCTTCCGGCTCGAACTCACCGAGTCCCTGGTCATGGACAATCCCGAGCAGACCGCCCATGTGCTGACCAAGCTGAAACAGCTCGGCATTGGCCTGTCGCTGGACGATTTCGGCACCGGCTATTCGTCGCTCGCCTATCTGACGCGGTTCCCGTTCGACACCATCAAGATCGACAAGAGCTTCGTCGACGACAGCACGCCCAAGCGCGCCGTGCTGCTCAAATCGATGGTCAACATGGCGCATGAGCTCGGCCTTTCGGTGGTCGCAGAGGGCATTTCCGACGAGCGCGATGCGCTGGAGCTGCGCCAGATGGGCTGCGAATATGTGCAGAGCTTCATGTTCGGCGCGCCAATGCCGGGCGACCAGGTGCTGAAGACGCTGAAAGAGCAATATCCGCTGACGCAGGCGTGATGGAGCGCAGCCGCGTCGCCGCTGTCCCTTCGTCACCCCAGGGTCTTCGCGACGGAGCTTCGCTCCTGCTTCGCCCAGGGATGACGAAGGTGGGAGGATTCGGCTAATCTCGAGGGTTGGCGGAGGCGGCCTCAGGCGTGGCCGGCCGCCAGGCTCAAATGCGCGAGATCGATGCCGATCGAGGCGAGAATCCGGTCATATTTGCGCTCGATATCGGCGTCGAACAGCAATTCCGGCGTCGCCGGGCAGGTCAGCCAGCCATTCTCGGCGATCTCGGTTTCCAGCTGGCCGGCTCCCCAGCCGGAATAACCAAGCGCCATCAGCGCGCGACGCGGCCCGCGCCCTGACGATATCGCCCGCAATATGTCCACCGTCGCGGTCAGGCAGATGTCGTCGGAAACGGTGAGCGAGGATTCCACACGATAGTCGCCCGAATGCAGGACAAAGCCCCGGCTGCGGTCGACAGGCCCGCCATTGCGCACGACGAAATCGCGCGCCTGCGCCGGCAGGCGGATCGCTTCCTGCTCGTTCATGATGCCGAGCTGCACCAGAAGGTCGGGAAACAGCATCTGCTGCGTTTGGTTGATGATCAGGCCCATCGCTCCTTCATCGCTGTGGGCGCAGATGTAGATCACCGAGCGCGTGAAACGGTCGTCCTTCATGCCTGGCATGGCAATCAGGAACTGATCGTCGAGAAAGCCGGGAACGGCGGCTGTCTTCTTATGGCGCAACAAATCCATGACAGGGAGGGTAACGCGTTTCCCGGGCGCCGAAAAGATGCGCCGCGCCGGATTCGACCAAAGCCCATATTGCGAGGCCGGCCCTTGGCTTGGCCGCGAAGGTCACGCAAATATGATATCGGCACGGCCATGAAATCATTGCGCGGCCACGAACGGACGATCAAATCACGCCCATGCAAAGCTTGAAAATCCTGTTGCTCTGTGCCGCCATTGGATTGGCGACGGCGCTCCCCGCCACCGCCTCCTCCTCCGCCTGGTACAGCAGCGAAGGCGGCAAGGTGCGGCTGGTGACGTCAGGCAAGCCCGACGATGCGGGCCGCATCCAGGGCGTTCTCGATATAGCGCTCAAACCCGGCTGGAAGACCTACTGGCGCGACCCGGGTGACGCAGGCGTGCCGCCGCAGCTCGACGTTTCGGCCAGCACCAATATCGCCGATGCGACGCTGTCGTTTCCCGCGCCGCAGCGCCACGACGATGGCTACGGCAAATGGGCCGGCTACAACTACCCCGTTTCGCTGCCGGTGACGTTCACGCTGGCGACGCCGAACCAGCCGGCGGTCATCGATGCCGACATCTTTCTCGGTATTTGCGAAACCATCTGCATCCCCGTGCAGACACGGCTGAGCGTCGACCCCGCCTCCGATCCCGACAATGCCGACGACGCGGCATTGGTGAAGGCGAGCTTCACCGCATTGCCGGCTGCTGCAAAGCCTGAGTTTGGCATCAAGGTGCTGCCGGGCGATCACGAAACGCTGGTGGTCGAAGCGAGTTTTCCCGGCGATCCGCAGGCAGCGGATTTCTTCGTCGCCGGCGAGCGCGACTATATGTTCGGCACCCCTTCGCGCGCGGAAAAGAACGGCAAGTTGATCTTCACCGTGCCGATCCTCGATCGCCCCTCGACGACGCCGACGGATGGCGGGCTCCACTATACGCTGACGAGTTCGGCGGGCGCGGTCGAAGGGTTGCTGCCCTTTCCGTGATGGCGGCGCTGCCATGGTTGCAGGAAGCCGCCGAGTTCGCTACGCAAGCACGCGTCCTTCCCCATCCCCAAGCGAGGAACTCATGACCATCTCCGTTGGCGACAAGCTGCCCGAGGCGACCTTCAAGACCATGACCGACGACGGCGCCAAGCCGATCACGTCGGCCGAGATTTTCCCGGGCAAGAAAGTGGTACTGTTCGGCGTTCCCGGCGCCTTCACGCCGACCTGCAGCAACAACCATCTGCCTGGCTATCTAGAGAACCATGACGCGATACTGGCGCGCGGCGTCGATACGATCGCCGTCGTTTCGGTCAACGACGTTCACGTCATGGGCGCCTGGGCGCGCTTTACCGGCGGAGAAGGCAAGATCCTGTTCCTGGCCGACGGTAACGGGGACTTCGCCAAGGCGGTCGGTCTCGACGCCGACTATTCCGGTGGCGGCATGGGCCTGCGCTCGAAGCGGTTTTCGATGATCATCGACGATGGCAAGGTCACCGCGCTCAATGTCGAAACCAAACCCGGCGTAGACGAGTCCGGCGCGGCTCATATTCTGGGCCAGCTCTGAGCTTCCAGGGCCGCTAAGGCGGGGCCGCGATGGCTGGCCTCGCCTGACAAGCGCCGCGCTTCAGAACTGCCGGCTCTCGGGGGAATTCCAACGATGTTTGACATCTTCTGGCGCGCTGTCGCGATCGGCATCGGCGCCACCGTCCTGATGGATATCTGGGCCTTCTTCCTGCACAAAGCGTTCGGCCAGCCACGGCCGAACTGGGGGCCGGTCGGGCGCTGGGTCTGGCACCTCCGCGACAAGGTGTTTCACGACGATATTGGCGATGCCACGCCCTACGCCCATGAGAAAGCGCTGGGCTGGGCTTTCCATTACTTCGTCGGCATCGTCTACGGCATCATCCTGGTGGTGCTGGCGGGCGCTGGCTGGCTGGCCACGCCGACCTTCCTGCCGGCCTTCATCCTCGGCATCGTCACCGTCGGCGCCGGCTGGTTCCTGCTGGCGCCGGGCATGGGCGCCGGCTGGGCGGCTTCAAAGCGGCCGAACCCGATGCAAATCCGTGCGCTCAACCTGGTCTCGCACACGGTGTTCGCGCTTGGGCTTTGGGGAACGGCGCTGCTGATCCGTTAGGCAATTAGAACAAACGGTTCAGATCCCGCCGCCCATCCACCACGCGGACGATTTCAACCCACTCGACTGGGCCATCGTCCGTGTCTGGAACCGTTTCGTAGAGCAGTACAAACGGGGCCTCCACCAGCATTCGTGCGGAAGGCCTGATATCCGATCGCCTGACACCCATGCGCGGCTGGTCCGCCAGTTGCAGGGCCCGCGCTTCCAACTGATCATAATAACGATCGGCCGCCCGTATGTTTTCGCTGCCTATCGCCACGTAGATGTCGATGAGGTCAGCCCTGGCTGCGGGCGACCAGACCAGCCTAACGGCCATTCCGCGAGGCTTCCGTCAGCTTTCGCCGAGCTTCTTTTCGCAACGCGTCGAAATCCACAGGCTCCGGCCTCCCACTTGCCTTGCCTTCATCCCATGCCTGTCTCAGCCGGCGGATATCGTCATGCCGCAGTTCGCGCTTGGCCAGCCAATCCCGCACCGCTTCACGCACAATCTCGCTTGCGGTGGCATACTCGCCCGCTTCCACAGCCTCTCGCATGAGGGCTGCCTGTTGCGGGGTCACAGCCACGCTCATTTTTTCAACGTTTGCCATGCTGCGTCCTTATCGCATGCTCCGTGGTAGGAAATATTACTCCCACCCTTGAGCAACCGCAACGTCACCAGAAGAACCAGGCCCGACCCGATGCGTACGCCCGTCAGACAGTCAGGGCAGCCGGTCCATCGGCCGCCATCCATGGAGAATGCGGCGCGCGGGGATATCGTAGGCGAAATAGTTGCCGCCGCCGGCCGGCTGATCCGCCGCGCGGCTGATCTCGCGGTCGCCCAGGGCAAGAAGGAGCAGCGTTCCCACGCCGCCATGTCCGACAAAGGCGATGTCTCCAGCACCGCCCTCACCAAGCACGGCCTCGACCTCGCTGAGGATGCGCCGCTGCGCGTCGATGGCCCGCTCCCAGCCGCGAACGCTTTCATGCGGATTGGCGAAAAACCGGTCGGCGACCGCCTCGAAATCCGGCGGCGGCAGGAAACCCGTCGATGACCGGTCGTTCTCATGCATCCGCTCCCTCACCTGCACGGCAAGGCCGAGATGCCGCGCCAGCACTTCGGCGGTTTCAACCGCCTTGCGTTCGCCCGACGACACCACACGCCCGATCGACGCGATCCACGGCTGAACCAGCATTGCGTTCGCCCTTGCGCGACCAATGTCGGACAGGCCCCAATCCGGTACCGGAATGGTGGCGTCGATCTGAACTTGGGGATGGGTGATGTAGTAGGCAATCGTCATGACGGAGGCGCTCCGTTCGGTTGTGGCCGCGACGATCCGAGGCTCAATAGCTCTGGGTCGATCGGCGCGCCTTCGGGGCCAGCGGCTGCTTTGCCTGGACATCCGGCTTGGACAGTGAGACCGTCGGCTTGAAAGAACCCTTCTTGAACGGCGCCATGCCTTCCCGGGCCAGTTCGTCGGCACGCTCGTTCTCGGCATGGCCGGCATGGCCCTTGACCCAGTTCCAGGTGACCTTGTGGCGGCGGTTGGCCTCGTCCAGCGCCTGCCACAACTCGCCGTTCTTGACCGGCTTCTTGTCGGCGGTCTTCCAGCCATTCTTCTTCCAGCCATGGATCCATTTGGAAATGCCGTCCATGACGTATTTGCTGTCGGTATGAAGCTCGACCGTGCAAGGCTCCTTCAACGCATTCAGCGCCGAGATGGCGGCCAGCAGTTCCATGCGGTTGTTGGTCGTCTCGGCTTCGCCGCCGGAGAGTTCCTTGGTGGCGCCGTTGAAGCGCAGAATGGCGCCCCAGCCGCCGGGGCCGGGATTGCCTGAACAGGCGCCATCGGTGAAGATTTCAACCTGTTTGCTCATGATACCCCATATCAGGCCAATCCATATTCCGAAGCCGATCTGATCGCCCGATGGAACCGCATCCTTCTGATGTATTCGGTCGGGTCGCGTTTCATCACCAGCCCGCCGTCAGGAACGGTCAGCCAGTCGTAGAGCCGGGTCAGCATGAAGCGCAGCGCCGAGCCGCGCGCCAACATTGGCAGCGCCGCCTTCTCCTCCACGCTCAGCGGGCGCACGCTCTGATAACCTGCAAGCAGCGCCTTGCCCTTGGTGAGGTTGAAGGAGAAATCCTTCTCGAAACACCAGGCGTTGAGGCAGGTGGCGACGTCGTAGGCATAGAGGTCGTCACAGGCAAAATAAAAATCGATCAGACCCGAGAGCTTCTCGCCGAGGAAAAAGACATTGTCGGGGAAAAGATCGGCATGGATTATGCCTTCGGGGAGGCCCTTGGGCCAGTTCCGCTCGAAATCGGCGAAGTCGGCATCGACCTCGGCCGCCAGTCCCGGTTCGACTTCGTCGGCGCGGGCGCGAGCCGAGTCCCAAAGCTTGCGCCAGCCGTCGATGGCAAGCGCGTTGGGCCGGTTCATCGGGAAATCGGCGCCGGCCAGATGGAGCGCGGCCAACGCCTTGCCGACCTCGGCGCAATGCGTTGCCGTCGGCCGCCGTAGCGAAAGCCCTTCGAGGAAAGTGATGATGACCGCCGGCCGGCCGGCCAGCGTGCCGATGACACTGCCGTCATGCGCGGTCACCGGCAATGGACATGACACGCCCTTGTTGGCGAGATGGCCCATCAGCCCGAGGAAGAACGGCAGATCCGCCTTCTCGACGCGCTTTTCGTAGAGCGTCAGGATGTAGGAACCGCTCGAGGTGTGCAACAGGAAGTTCGAATTCTCGGTGCCTTCGGCGATGCCCTTGTAGGACAGGAGGTCGCCGACCGGATAGTGTTTCAGGAAAGCGCCGAGTTCGCCCTCCGCAACGTCGGTATAGACGGCCATGTGCCTTACGCGGCCCCGTTGACGAAGGCCATGTCGGCCGGCGTCAGTTCGACATCGCGCAATACCCGCATGACCGGAAAATCCTCTGTTTCGGTGGCCGTGATGGCCAGGTCGATGGTCACATCGAAACGCTGACGGAACGCGTCGATGATCTCATCGACGATGATCTCCGGCGCCGATGCCCCCGCCGACAGGCCGAGCGTCGAAATGCTGCCGATGTCATTCCACGGAATTTCGGCGGCGCGCTGCACGAGAAGCGACATGGCGGCGCCGGCGCGTTCCGCAACTTCGACAAGACGGCGCGAATTCGAGGAATTGGGCGCGCCGACGATCAGATAGAGGTCGGCGCCCGGAGCGGTGTCCTTGACCGCTTCCTGGCGGTTTGTGGTGGCGTAGCAGATCGATTCCGCCGCCGGCGCCTGCAGGTCCGGAAAACGTTCCTGCAATGCGCGGATGATGCCGGCGGTATCCTCGACCGAGAGCGTCGTCTGGGTGACGAAACCGAGTGCCTTGGGATCGGCGGGCTCGAGCCGGGCGGCATCGGCCTCGGTCTCGACCAGCGTGACCGCGCCTTCCGGCAACTGCCCCATGGTGCCGATCACCTCGGGGTGGCCGGCATGGCCGATCAACAGCACATGGCGGCCGAGCCGCTGGTGGCGCATCGCCTGTTTGTGGACCTTGGAGACCAGCGGGCAGGTTGCGTCGAGATAGAACAGGTTGCGCGCCTGCGCGTCCGCCGGCACGGACTTCGGCACGCCATGCGCCGAGAAGACGACCGGCGACTGGCGGTGTTCGGCGGGAATCTCGGAAAGTTCCTCGATAAACACGGCGCCAAGGCTTTGAAGGCCCTCGACGACATAGCGGTTGTGTACGATCTCGTGGCGGACATAGACCGGCGCGCCATATTTCTTCAATGCCAGCACGACGATCTGGATGGCACGGTCAACGCCCGCGCAAAAACCGCGCGGCTGGCAGAGCCGGATCGTCAGGGGAGGCTTGGCGATTGTGTGAAGCATTAAATCCTGCCGGTTCGTCAGCGCCGAAATGAGGTGCCCACCCCTGCCCTGTCAAGAGCGTCGGCAGAAATGGGGTGTCGGTTGGAAAGGAGGCGTCGGTCGCGTTCATTCCTCTTTCGCGGGCCGGCGAAGCCGCAGGATGAGGACGGCGGCGAGCGCCGCGGCCAGGCCATACCAGGTGACAGCATATTGCAGATGGCTGTTCGGCAGGTCGACGATGGTGACGCCCCCGACCGGCAGGCCGCCGGGATTCGGCGTCTTGTCGGCATCGATGAAGATCGGCACCAGCGTGAACCCGGCCGGCAGGCCGGCGCTCGCGGCCATGACGTCGCGGTCCTTCCAGTAGAAGATGTTCTTGGCCACGTCATTGTCGGGCAGCATCATGGACGGCTTTGCCGGCAGCGGATTGCGGGCAAGCCCGGTGATGGTCACCTTGCCCGTCACCTGTCCCTTGGCGCGCTTGGCCGCATCCTTGAGGTCATAGGGTACGAAGCCGCGATTGATCAGGACGAAACGGCCATCGTCGAGGGCCAGCGGCGTGTAGACGTTGAAGCCGGCGTCCCCTTCCCAGGTCGCGTAGAAATGCCGCTCGCCGGAATGCAGGAAAGTGCCTGAGACCGTGACCGGGGTGTAGTCGACGTCGCCGGTCGAGGCGAATTGCTTCTCGACCTCGGCAAGCGGCAGTGGCGCCGAGTGCGTGCGCTGGTCGATGGTCCGCAGCAGACCTTCCTTCCAGTGCAGGCGCTGGACCTGCCAGGTGCCAAGTGCCAGCAGGATCCCGAGCAGAAGCAGGCCAAGGCCGAGCAGCAATGCCGACCTTGGCCGCGAACGGCCGCGATCGTTGAGGGAAGCTTCGTTCATTCGCCGCGATCCAGTCGCCCCTCGGCGGCCTTGTTGGCGTATTGCAAGGTGAGCAGCACGCCCTTGATCAACCGCAGCGCCGTAAGGCACAGCACCAAGGCCAGCGGGATCCAGATCAGCAGATGCAGCCACAGCGGCGGGCTTAGCGTCACTTCGACCCAGAGCGCCAGGCCGACGATGATGAAGCCGATGATCAGGATGACGAACACGGCCGGCCCGTCGCCGGCATCGGCAAAGGAGTAATCGAGACCGCAATTGACGCAACGCTTGCCGACGGTGAGGAAGCCGGAAAACAGCCGCCCCTCGCCGCAGCGCGGGCAGCGGCCATGCAGGCCGGCTGAAATCGGCTCGATCGGAGGCCAGATCGCCTTATCTTCACTCATGGATAATGCCGTCACTCATGCCTATTGCTCGATCTCGATTGGCGTCCCGTCGGCCACCATTGCCCAGATTTCGTCCATGTCGAAGTCCGTAACCGCAATGCAGCCATCGGTCCAGTCGACCAATTGAAGCAGCCAGCCCCACCAGCCGAAACCGTTCGGCTGGCCATGGATCATGATCATGCCGCCGGGGTCGACATTGCGTGCCTTCGCGGCCGCCTGATCGTCGACATCGGGGTAGGAAATGTGGATCGACCTGTGCGCGATGCTGTTGGGGTTGCGCCAGTCGAGGACGTAGCGCCCCTCGGGTGTGCGCCGATCGCCCTCCTGCCGCTTGTGGCCGACGGGATCTCCACCGAGTGCAATGCCGTAGCTGCGCAGGACCTTGCCGCCGATCAGCTCGAGCCGCCGCTCCGCCTTGTGGACACGCACCAGATCGACCTTCTCAGCGGCAAAGGCCTGGAAGGTCGCGATCAGAAATGCGCAAATCGCCCAGAAAATTGTCAGCCGCATCTTCTATCGATCGATGATCATTGCGCCGAAAAGAAGAAGGCGGCCACGTCGCCGCGGCCGCCTTCTCCAAATCAAAAATCCGCGGGCGGGATCAGTGGCCCTCGATCACCGCGCCGACCGATCCCCAGACGTAGATCGAGGCGAACAGGAACAGCCAGACCACGTCGACGAAATGCCAGTACCAGGCGGCTGCCTCGAAGCCGAAGTGCTGCTTGGGGGTGAACTCGCCCTTCATCGCGCGGATCAGGCAAACCAGCAGGAAGATGGTGCCGATGATGACGTGGAAGCCGTGGAAGCCGGTCGCCATGAAGAAGGTGGCGCCGTAGATGGAATCCTTGAAGCCGAACGGAGCGTGCATGTACTCGTAGGCCTGCACCATGGTGAACAGCATGCCGAGGCCGACGGTCAGCACCAGGCCGTTGATCAGTCCCTTGCGATCGCCATGGATGAGCGAGTGGTGGGCCCAGGTGACGGTGGTGCCCGAGAGCAGCAGGATGATGGTGTTGTAAAGCGGCAGATGGAAGGGATCGAGAACCTCCATGCCCTTCGGCGGCCAGACACCACCAGTAAACGTGTGGCGCGCGTAGTTCTGCACCTCACCGGCAAAAAGGCTGGCATCGAAATAGGCCCAGAACCAGGCAACGAAGAACATCACCTCAGAGGCGATGAACATGATCATGCCATAGCGCAGATGCAGCGACACGACGCGCGTGTGATGGCCCTCATGCGCTTCCTTGATCGTGTCCGACCACCAGGCGAACATGGTGTAGAGCACGATTACCAGGCCGATGAAGAACAGCCACGGATTGGCGATGTTGAAGCCGAAGATCGGGAAGGAGCCGCCCTTCAGATACTCCATGAGGCAGACGCCGCCAAAGGCCATGACGAGCGCCCCGATCGACCCCAGGAAAGGCCACGGGCTCGGGTCGACGAGATGATAGTCGTGATGTTTTGCGTGCGCGTCTGCCATATCAACCCCCGAGATTTTCGGTATCTGAAACTGTCTTGCTGTTGGCCTTGGCCGGCTCCGAGGAGGCGACCGGCTTGTTCTTCTCGACCGGGAACATCGTATAGGACAGCGTGATCGTCTTGATGTCCTTCAGTTCCGGCACGTTCACGATATCGGGATCCACATAGAACAGGACCGGCATGTCAAGCGTCTCGCCGGGCTTCAGCGAAGTATCGGTGAAGCAGAAACACTCGACCTTGTTGAAGTAGGGTCCGGCCAGTTCCGGCTGCACGTTAAAGGTGGCGCGGCCGGTGACAGGGCGATCGAACTTGTTGGTTGCCTGGTAATGCGCCTGCACCGTCTGCCCGATCTTCATCGTCATCGAGCGCTGGACCGGCTGGAACTCCCACGGCACGCCGGCGATATTGGCGTCAAAGCGGACGGTAATCTCACGGTCGAGCACGCGGCCGGCATATTGCTTCTCGACGCGCTGCGTCGTGCCGCCATAGCCCGTCGCCTGGCAGAACATCCTGTAGAGCGGCACTGCGGCATAGGCCATGCCGATCATGCCGATGAAGAAGGCAAGGCAAACGGCCGCGACGACGCGGTTGCTGTTCTTGCCCCCAGGCTTCTTGGGCGTTTCGACGCTCATCACATCTTGCCCGACAAATTGTGGGCGAACTTCACGATCGTCGCGATGTAGAAAATAATGACCAGCACCGCCAGCGCCACGCCGATGGCGACGGAACGGTTGCGCCGAGCCTTCTTCTGCCGATCGGTCAGAGTGACCGTTTCGAGCTTGTCTTCGGCCATGCTCATGCTCCACCAGCCGCGAGTACACGCCCGATGACGCTGTCGGCGAGATAGACGGCGAAGATGGCGAAGAGATAGAGCAGCGAATAGGCGAACAACGCCTTGGCCGGCTTCATGGCGCGGTCATCGTCGGCCATGCCAAGCACTTTCCAGGCATACCAGACGAAACCAACGCCGAGCAGCAGAGCGGCCACGCCATAGACCGGCGTGGTATAGCCGAGCAGCCACGGCAGCACGCCGACCGGGGCCAGTACCAGCGCATAGGCGAATATCTGGCGGCGGGTCGAAGCCTCGCCGGCGACGTTCGGCATCATGGGAATGCCGGCGCGCCCGTAATCCTCGGACTTGAACAACGCCAGCGCCCAGAAATGCGGCGGCGTCCACAGGAAGATGATGAGAAACAGAATGATGCTTTCGAGGCTGACCGAGCCGGTCACGGCGGCCCAGCCGATGACAGGCGGAAAGGCGCCGGCCGCACCGCCAATGACGATGTTCTGCGGCGTCCAGCGTTTCAGCCACATCGTATAGACGACAGCATAGAAGAAGATAGTGAAGGCCAGCAGCGTCGCCGAGAGCCAATTGACCAGCACGCCGAGCGTCATCACCGAGAGCACCGACAGCACCAGGCCGAAAGCCAGCGCCTCGCCTGGACGAACGCGACCGGCCGGCACCGGACGATTGGAGGTTCTGGTCATCACCGCGTCGATGTCGGCATCGTACCACATGTTGAGCGCACCAGAGGCACCAGCGCCAATGGCGATTGCCAGGATCGCGATCACCGCCAGCAGCGGGTTGATGGTCACGGGTGCGGCCACCAGGCCGACGAAGGCGGTGAACACCACCAACGACATGACGCGCGGCTTCAGCAGGGCGAAGAAATCACCCGCAGTGGCTTCCGACATGCGGAAGCCCGCTTCGTCAATGCTGTTTTCGTCGACTAGGGCCATGCGTACTCAGTCCATTATTCCGTTGGCCAAAACCGCCGGCGGACCGGCGGTTTCGCATTCGAGGGGAGCCGCCTTACTTGATCTTCGGCAGTTGCTCCCACTGGTGGAAGGGCGGCGGCGAAGGCAGCTGCCATTCAAGCGTCGTTGCCCCCTCGCCCCATGGGTTGGCACCGGCGATCCGCTTCTTCTGGAAGGCTTCGAAGACGCCATAGAGGAAGATCAGCACGCCGACGGCCGAGATGTAGGACCCGATGGACGACACATAGTTCCAGCCCGCGAACGCATCCGGATAGTCGATGGTGCGGCGCGGCATGCCGGCGAGGCCGAGAAAATGCTGCGGGAAGAAGATCAGGTTCACGCCAACGAAAGTCACCCAGAAGTGGGTGTTGGCAATGACAGGCGAGTACATGTAGCCGGTCATCTTCGGGAACCAATAGTACCAGCCGGCGAAGATGGCGAACACCGCGCCCAGCGACAGCACGTAGTGGAAGTGGGCGATGACGAAATAGGTGTCATGCAGCGAGCGGTCGAGGCCGGCATTGGCGAGCTGGACGCCGGTGACACCGCCGATGGTGAACAGGAAGATGAAGCCCAGCGCCCACAACATCGGCGTCTTGAAAGAAATCGATCCGCCCCACATCGTCGCGATCCAGGAGAAGATCTTCACACCCGTCGGCACCGCGATGACCATGGTGGCGAAGACGAAGTAGCGCTGCGTGTCGAGCGACAGGCCGGTCGTGTACATGTGGTGCGCCCAGACGATGAAGCCGACGGCGCCGATCGCCACCATGGCGTAGGCCATGCCGAGATAGCCGAACACCGGCTTCCTCGAGAATGTGGAGATGACGTGGCTGATGATGCCGAAGCCCGGCAGGATCAGGATGTACACTTCGGGGTGACCGAAGAACCAGAACAGGTGCTGGAACAGCAGCGGGTCGCCACCGTTGTCCGGCGCAAAGAAGGCCGTGCCGAAATTGCGGTCCGTCAGAAGCATGGTGATGGCGCCGGCAAGAACCGGAAGCGACAACAGCAGCAGGAAGGCAGTTACCAGCACTGACCAGGCAAACAGCGGCATCTTGTGCAGCGTCATGCCCGGGGCGCGCATGTTGAAGATGGTGGTGATGAAGTTGATGGCGCCGAGGATCGAAGAGGCACCGGCGATGTGGATCGACAGGATCGCCAGATCCATCGCCGGTCCAGGCTGACCCGAGGTCGAAAGCGGCGGATAGAGCGTCCAGCCGCCGCCGACACCATAGGCGCCCGGCGCGCTCGGCATGAACATCGAGGTGAGCAGCAGGATGAAGGCTGGCGGCAGCAGCCAGAACGAGATGTTGTTCATGCGCGGGAACGCCATGTCGGGCGCGCCGATCATGATCGGCACCATCCAGTTGGCAAAACCGCCGATCAGTGCCGGCATGACCATGAAGAAGATCATGATCAGCGCGTGCGCGGTGGCGAAGGCATTGTACATGCTCTTGCCGCCGTCGATCGCGGCATCACCGTTCATGCCGTAGACCATCTGCGCCAGACCGCTGAAAATCTGGATGCCAGGCTCCTGCAGCTCCATGCGGATGGCGACCGACAGCGCGCCGCCGATGATGCCGGCCATGATCGCGAAGATCAGGTAGAGCGTACCGATATCCTTGTGGTTGGTCGAATAAACCCAGCGCACCCAGCCGTGGTAAGGCTTGTGGTCGTCGTGCCCGTCGTGAGCTGCAGCGTCTGCCATGTTCCGCTCCGTTCCCTAAATCTTGCTAACCCGCGGCATCAGTTGCCGGCGGCCGCTACCTTGTTCTGGCCATCGACCTCGGCCATGAGCGTCTTGTTGGCGCCGGGCAGATCGGTCTTGGCCGCCGCCAGCCAGGTCTTGAACTGCGCGTCGGAGACGACGCGGATGGCGATCGGCATGAAGGCGTGGTCCTTGCCGCAGAGCTGCGAGCACTGGCCGTAGAAGATGCCTTCCTTTTCCGCCTTGAACCAGGTCTCGTTGGTACGCCCTGGAATGGCGTCGACTTTGATGCCGAAGGACGGCACGCCGAAGGAGTGGATCACGTCGGTCGCGGTGACCAGCAAGCGGGTCATGGTGTTGACCGGCACCACCAGCTCATTGTCGACCGCGAGGAGGCGCGGATAGACCTTGCGGTCCTCCTTGCCTGCTTTGGCGCGATCGCCTTCCTGGAGGATGGCCGAATTGAAGGAGAGCGTGCTGTCGGTCTGGTACTCGTAGTCCCAGTTCCACTGGTTGCCTGTCGCCTTGACGGTGAGCTTGGCTTCTTCCGGCGGCGTGTACTGGGCGGTCAAGAGCTGGAACGAGGGAATGGCCAGGCAGAGCAGGATCACGACCGGGCCGACGGTCCAGATCACCTCGATCAGCGTGTTGTGGCTGGTCTTGGAGGGAACCGGGTTTGCACTGGCGCGGAATTTCACGATGCAGTAGGCGAGCAGAAGCAGCACCAGGATGGTGATCGGGACGATGAACCACATCGTATAGTTTCCGAACCACTCGATCTGCCGCATCATGTCGGTCGCCGGCGCCTGGAAGGTGGTCTCCCACTCCACGGGCTGATCGGCATGGGCGGATGTGCCAGCGAAAAGCACAGTGGCAGCGGCACAAGCACTCAGAAACTTGGCACTTGCTAGAAACCTGGCGCCAGCTAGGAAATTTCTCATCGCCCTCTTCGTCTCCCAGTTCCTCGCGGCGGTGCCAACGAGAATAACGAACAATGCCGGGACGGGAATCCCGACAGTCTCAAGGTGGTTCAAACCATACTCTTTTTCCCTCCGCAAGAAAGGAGCGGAGGAAACTGTGCGGCATTTTTGCGCGCAAGCCGTGACGGGTGTTTGAAGGCGGCCGCATCGGCAGCGAATCGTCTATGTCCGACACATCGTCCTGCCTTTGGCCGTCAGGCGTGCCTGGCGTCGTAATTCAGGCGAAATTGGCAGGGAAAAGCGCGCTATTGGCTTTTTCGGGACAGCCAAGCCGTCGTCTCGTCCTTTACTTGGCTTTGGCGCGGCTTAAAGTGCCGTGATTCGCAATGGAGCGGTTATGAACTCTTGGCTGTCGAGAACCGGGCTTTCGAGAACCTTGGCGAAGATCGCCGTTCTCGCCGCCGTCTCCTGTGCCGGCCTGTCCGTCACCGGCCAGGCCAATGCCGCCCAGCCGAGCGGCACGGTCAAGTCGACGCATGGCGCGTGGTCGATCATCTGCGACACGCCGGCCGGCGCCACCTCGGAACAATGCGTGATGATGCAGAACGTCGTCGCCGAGGATCGGCCGGAGATGGGGCTTTCGGTCGTCGTGCTGCGCACCGCCGACAACAAGGCCGAGATCCTGCGCGTGCTGGCGCCGCTCGGCGTGCTCCTGCCGAACGGGCTTGGCCTCAATGTCGACGGCAAGGATATCGGCCGCGCCTATTTCGTGCGCTGCTTCCAGGACGGCTGCTATGCCGAGGTCATTCTCGAAAAGCCGCTGCTCGACACGCTGAAGACCGGCACGTCGGCGACCTTCATCGTCTTCCAGACCCCGGAAGAGGGTATCGGCATTCCCGTCGACCTCAAGGGTTTCGCCGAAGGCTTCGCCGCCCTGCCCTGATCGCGGCTTCGCGCTGAATCGGGCCTTGCCCCGGCTTTTGCCGATTCCAGGCGCATGCCTTGTGCTCAGCGGACGGGTGTCATTCGTCGGCGCTGATCTCCATTGCCGATTGTGCGGGCGCGGCTTCACGCCTACATCGGGGGAAAGCAATCATCCCACGGACGGACGCGCCATGAACAGCCTGATCGGCCAATTCGACATTTCAGACGACCGCATCAAGCAGATCGTCGCCGACACCATCAAGGGTGCCGACGACGGCGAGCTTTTCCTCGAATACAGCGAGAGCGAAGCGCTGATGTTCGACAATGGCCGGCTCAAGACCGCCAATTTCAACACCGACCAGGGCTTTGGGCTGCGCGCCGTCGCCGGCGAAGCCAGCGGCTACGCACATTCGAGCGACCTGTCCGAGGCCTCGCTGCTGCGCGCGGCCGACGCCGTCTCGACCGTCAAGGGCGGCTATTCCGGTACGCTAGCCGCCGCGCCCGCCCGCACCAACCGCCATCTCTACGGCGACGAGAACCCGATCCCCTCGCCCTCCTTCGAGGCCAAGGCCAAGCTGCTGCAGGAAATCGATGCCTGGCTGCGCGCCGAGGATCCACGCGTGCGCCAGGTGACCGCCTCGATCGCCGCGTCCTGGCAGCATGTCGAGATCGTGCGTGCCGATGGCCAGGTGGTGCGCGATATCAGGCCGATGGTCCGCGTCAACGTCTCGGTCATCGTCGGTGACGGCGACCGCCAGGAGAGCGGCTCCTATGGCATGGGTGGGCGCAAAGCGTTCGGCGACTTCCTGATCGAGGATAGCTGGAAGCACGCCGCCAAGGAGGCACTCCGGCAAGCGCTGGTCAATCTGCAGGCGATCCCGGCTCCGGCCGGCACTTTCGACATCGTGCTGTCCAGCGGCTGGCCGGGTGTGATGCTGCATGAAGCGGTCGGCCACGGCCTTGAAGGCGATTTCAACCGCAAGAAGACATCGGCCTTCGCCGGCCTGATGGGGCAGCAGGTAGCCGCCAAGGGCGTGACCGTCGTCGACGACGGTACCATCCCCGAGCGGCGCGGCTCACTCACCGTCGACGATGAAGGCACGCCTTCGGCCCGCAATGTGCTGATCGAGGACGGCAAGCTGGTGGGCTACATGCAGGACCGGCAGAATGCCCGGCTGATGGGCATGAAAGCCACCGGCAACGGCCGGCGCGAAGGCTATGCGCATCAGCCGATGCCGCGCATGACCAACACCTACATGACCTCGGGCGACATGGAGCCGGACGAAATCATCGCTTCGGTCAAGAACGGCATCTACGCCGTCTCCTTCGGCGGCGGCCAGGTCGACATCACGTCGGGCAAGTTCGTGTTCGGCTGCACCGAGGCCTACATGATCGAGAACGGCAAGGTGACGCAGCCGATCAAGGGCGCGATGCTGATCGGCAACGGACCGGACGCGATGCACCGCGTCTCGATGGTCGGCAACGACATGAAGCTCGACAACGGTATCGGCATGTGCGGCAAGGCCGGCCAGGGCGTGCCCGTGGGCGTCGGCCAGCCGCATCTGAGGATGAACCAGATGACGATCGGCGGCACCCGGGTTTGAGGCTCGGTGCCGCCACGTGATGTTTCCGGATGGAACAGCGCGCGACGCGTGCTGCGTTGCGAGGGGAGATGCTGGCGTTTCCAGCCCGTATTTCGGCCGGGACCTTGAAGTGGACACAATCCAGATTATGAAATTGTTAAGTCTCTGACTGCCTGGGCTGCCTTTTGCGCACGGACGCAGCACCAGCTCCTCGTTGCGGTGGTGGTTTTGGCAATGCGGCCCGTCCTGACTTCGTCTTTCGTGCTTGGCTTCGTTTCGTTGATTGGCGCGACGGCGCTGCAAGCCGGTCCGGCGGCAGCACAGTCGACATGGTTCAAGGCGCGATCGACGCAATCTTCCGCCGCCGCCGTCGGCGGAAGCACCAGCGTCCCCTACGGTTGGGTCGATTTCTGTCATCGCCGACCCAAAGAGTGCAAGGTGCCCGCTCTGCCGGCCGCGAACGTCAAGCTGACGGCGCGGAACCTCCGCATCCTGAAGCGGATAAATCAGAAGGCGAACAGTTCCATCAAACCCGTCAGCAATTTCGACCACTGGGGCACGATGGCGGACCATTGGGACTACCCGGTCGACGGGAAAGGCGACTGCAAGATCTACGCACTCTACAAACGCAAGCTCCTTCAGGAGGCTGGCTTTCCCCGGCAGGCGCTGCTGATGACGGTCGTGCGCGACCTCAACAATGAAGGCCACACCGTCCTGACGGTGAAAACCGACAAAGGCGATCTCGTCCTCGACAATTTGGTCGACGAAATCAGGCCATGGAACGCGACCGGCTACTATTTCCTGAAACGTCAGTCGCAGCAGAATCCGAATATCTGGCTGTCGGTCAACCAGCGAGGCGGCACGCCGAGAACCTCCAAGACTGTTGCAAAGCTCGTGGACTGAGCCTGTCAGAACCGCGGCGAGTTCCGACAGTCGAGAGCGGGTTCCGCAACCGTCTCATCCGCGCTTGATCTGTCCAGGGTGGACACGGCTTCAGACGAAAACTGGTTTATATTTTTCCGAAATGCCACCAGCCTGCCCCAGCAGGGCAGGCTGGCAATGACCTCGGCCGCGAAGGCGGCTGGTCAGGTGGCTTTGCCGCCGTTCTTCTTGCAATCGGCGCGGAATTTCTCACGTGCCTTGCCGTGCAGTTTCTGGGCATCCGCAAGTGCTGAACATTGCTTCGAAATCGCGGTTTTCTCAGGCGTCATGGCAGTCGTCTTCGCCTTCTTCACGGGGGCGGCCGTGGTGGCGGCCGGCGCCGTTGTGGTCGTGGTGGCGGCCGTGGTCGCCGCCGCGGCTGCTCCCGTCGCGATGAACCCGGCTACGGCGATGGAGGTCAGAACGCTTGCAATCCTCATCATGGTCACTCCCTTGAGCGCCCCGCCCGGCATCGACTGGTAACAGCAGGCCAACGGGCCGCGCAATCGAGACCACGGCCGACCACGCAGTTGTGATGTGAGCGTGTGTCGCGCGGCACGGTCGGGGTTCGACCCGTGTTACCTCTTGCAGGCCGGCTCATTGGGATGTCCGCAGGGCGGCTTCTTGCCTGGCTCGCGCTGCTGCTGCCTGCAACGTCTGCGCAATCAGGCCGGCATCATTGGCCGCTATGGTCAACGTCCCCGATGGCTAGGCGGCGTTGCCGCCCGACTAGGCTGGCGCAACAAGGCGGCTTTGCGGCATCATTCCGGCGCCTTTCGGACGGGATGGGCCGGATTGCCCGGTCTCAACCGAATGTGATCGGATGTCAGCGCCTCCGCCTGGGCTTTTCCAGCAGGGCGACGGCCTCGACATGCGGCGACCACAGGAACTGATCGATCGGCGTCACGCTCTTCAGCGTGTAGCCGCCATCGATAAGGATGCGCAGGTCGCGAGCCAGCGTCACCGGGTTGCAGGACACCGCGGCAACGAACGGGACATCCGAGCGGGCGATCTGCTTCGACTGATCCTCGGCGCCGGCGCGCGGCGGATCGAAGATCAGTCCGTCGAAGGCGTTCAACTCCTTGAAGGTCAGCGGCCGGCGAAACAGGTCGCGGCGCTCGCCCGTCACCCGCTTGAGCCCGGTGGCGAAGCGCGACCCACGGTCGAGCGCCGACAGTGCGGCCGCATCGCCCTCGACCGCATGGACTTCCGATTTCGCGGCCAGCCGCAAGGCAAAGCTGCCGCAACCGGCAAAGAGATCGGCGACCTTCTTGGCCCGCGATAGATGTCCGCCGACGACCTCGGCCATGGTCTGTTCGGCCGCCTCGGTCGCCTGAAGGAAGGCGCCCGGCGGCACGGCGACCGCGACGCTGCCGAACATGACCACGGGTTTTCTTGGCTCGATGACGATCTCGTCGTCGATGGACAGTCTGGCAAAGCCCTGCGCAAGGACAAAGTTGGAGGCGATGCGGCGCTGGTGTTCGCCGAGCTTGCCGGAGTCATGCACCGCGATGTCGAGGCCGGAGCCCGTCACGGTGACCGCCATCCGGAACGATTTGGTGGTGGCGCATATCAATTCTGCCAGCGCTTTCAACGGGCCGAGCGCGGCGACGATCTCGGGCAGCGAGATCGGACATTCGGATATCGAGATGATTTCCGGCGACAGATGGCGATTGAAGCCGAGCAGCATGCCCGCATCGGCGCGCCGGGCGGCAAGCACGACACGGCGCCGCGAGTGCGGCGCACAGGCAACCAACGCGCCGATGTCGCAATCGATGCCCTTGCCCTTCAACGCATGCACCACCTTCTCGCGCTTCCACTGGCGATAGGCCTCGGCTTCCAGATGCTGGAGGGCGCAGCCGCCGCATTCAGTGAAATGGCGGCAAGCGGGTTCGATGCGCAGCGGCGAAGCCTCCAGCACCGCCATCAGCGTGGCGCGATCCCGTTCGCGTGCGGCGGTGACGGTCTCGCCGGGCAGCGTGAAGGGAATGAACAGATCGCCGCCTTCGGTTTCGGCGATGCCGTCGCCTTGAGCGCCGAGTTTCCTGATGGTCAAGCGCGTGCTCATCGATCCTTGACCCCACCGAGCAGGAATTCGCGATTGCCGTCGCCACCTTCGATGGGCGACAGATGCAGGCCGAGCGAGCGCCAGCCGGCAACGGCATCCAGCCAATCCCGCAGCAGGCCGGCGACACGGGCGGCATCGAAGGGATCTTTCAACAGGCCGCCCTTGCCGATCGCCTCGCGACCGGCCTCGAATTGCGGTTTGACCAGAAAGATCGCCCCGGCACCGGGCTTCGCGAGAGCAAGTGCCGGCGGCAGCGCCAGTTTCAGCGAGATGAAGCTGACATCGGAAACGATGAAATCCGGGCTTCGGCCACCAAGATCGGCGATTGTCAGATCGCGGGCATTCAGCCCTTCGATCACCGTTACGCGCGGATCAGCGCCGACATCGGGATGCATCTGGCCGTGGCCGACATCGATGGCCGTGACGTGGGACGCGCCGCGTTCGAGCAACACCTGCGTGAACCCGCCGGTCGAGGCGCCGATGTCGAGCGCCTCGCTGCCAGCCGGATCAAGGCCGAAATGATCTAGTCCGCCGATCAGTTTAAGCGCCGCGCGCGAGACATAGGTTTGCGCCGGATCGTCGATGACAACAAGGGATTGCGGCGAAACGTTCTGGCCGGGTTTGCGGGCAATCGCGCCGTCGACCGTCACCGTGCCGCGCTCGACCGCGTCGCGGGCGCGCGAACGGCTGGCAAACAGCCCACGCTGGACGAGCAGGTCGTCGAGCCGCTGGCGTGTGCTGGCTGGCAGAGGTGAATTCATCGGCCTTCTCTGACGAAAGCCCGCGATGAAGGCAAGGACATTACACGGAACAAGGTGACGTCGGACGTGAACGGCTGGAGCAGCGAGCTTGGCGCGGCTTGCGCGCATCGCGTCAGATCCGGCAAAATGGTCGTCGAGGAGAGCCTCCATCGTCGAACCCGAGGAGAACGAATGCTGACGGGAACCTGTCACTGCGGCGCGGCCCACTGGACCCTGGAAGGCGATCCGGGTCCGGTGACTGCCTGCAACTGCACGCTTTGCCGCCGCTATGGCACGCTCTGGGCCTATGATTATGTCGACGAACGCATTCGCGTTTCGGGGCCCACGGCCAGCTACACGCGCGCTGGAAAGGACGATCCGTCGCTGGAAATCCTGTTCTGCCCCACATGCGCCTGCGTGCTCGGCTGGCGCGGACTGCGCGCCAGCGCCTCGGGTCGAAGACGCATGGCCGTCAACGTCCGGCTGGCGCCGCCCGAAGCCGTCGCCGATCTGCCGATCGACCATTTCGATGGCCTCGACTCCTACGACGATCTGCCACGCGATGGTCGCTGCGTACGCGATATGTGGTTCTAGAAGATCGTGCGTGAATTCTGGCGTTCGACAGCTGGGGACAAACCATCGTCCCTGTTGCCCGAAGCCTGTTCGCGCGGACGCTCGGTCGTAACAGCGGGCCGAGGTGCGGTGTCCGGCACGACCACGAGCTGCGGCACCTGCCTGTAGGAAAAGCCGCCGCGAATATCGCCCATCTTGCCGGCGACGATGCCCATCGCGGCCTTTTCAAGATTGCGGTCGTAGGGCGTTTCGGCGGCGGCAGGCACGACCATCACGGCCAAAAGTGCCCCGCCGCACAAAAGCATCTTCATTGATTTTGTCTCCCTGCCTGGCCGTGATCTAGCAGGGCGCCGTTGAAAAACGGCCAAGGGACAGGGTAAGCGAAACGCCAAACGGCAGCGTTAACAATGCGTTACGAAATCAAGCCGGCAAACTGATTCAAGCCGTTCAGATTTTGATTCAGGCGCGCTGGGCACGATTTTGATTCAAGCGCGCTGCGCGCGGGCCGTGTGGCCGAGCGCAGTGAAAACGGTGCGCACGATGCCGGCGGCGTCGAGCCCGGCATCGGCATACATCTTTTCCGGCTTGGCATGGTCGGTGAAGACGTCGGGCAGGACCAGCGGCCGCACTTTGAGACCACTTTCCAGCAGTCCTTGATGGGCGAGGAACTGCAGCACATGGCTGGCGAAGCCGCCTATGGCGCCCTCCTCGACTGTCACCAGCACCTCGTGCGAGCGGGCCAGCCGGCGGATCAGGTCCTCATCGAGCGGCTTGGCAAAGCGGGCATCGGCGACGGTGGTGGAAAGACCGGCCGCGCCGAGTTCTTCCGCCGCGACAAGACAATCCTGCAGGCGCGTGCCGAAGGACAGAAGCGCCACCTTGGTGCCCTCCCTGACGATGCGGCCCTTGCCGATCTCGAGCATGACGCCACGCTCCGGCATGTCGACGCCGACGCCATTGCCGCGCGGATAGCGGAAGGCGATCGGCCCGTCGTCATAGCTGGCGGCGGTGCGCACCATGTGGCGCAGTTCCGCCTCGTCGGCCGCAGCCATGACGACGAAGCCCGGCAGGCTAGCCAGGAAGGTGGTGTCGAAGGCGCCGCAATGGGTGGCACCGTCGGCGCCGACGAAGCCGGCGCGGTCGATGGGGAAACGCACCGGCAGTTTCTGGATCGCGACGTCATGGACGACCTGGTCGTAGGCGCGCTGCAGGAAGGTCGAATAGATCGCCGCGAAGGGCTTATAGCCTTCCGTCGCCAGACCTGCGGCGAAGGTCACAGCATGCTGTTCGGCAATGCCGACATCGAAGGTTCTGGTCGGAAACACCTCGCCGAACAGGTCGAGGCCGGTACCGGTCGGCATGGCGGCGGTGACGGCCACAATGCGGTCGTCCTCGCGGCCCTCCTGGATCAGGCTTTCGGCGAACACCTTGGTGTAGCCGGGAGCATTGGCCGGCGCCTTGGCCTGCGCGCCGGTGATGACGTCGAACTTGTTGACACCGTGGTATTTGTCGGCGGCGGCTTCCGCCGGCGCATAGCCCTTGCCCTTCTGGGTGACGACATGGATCAGGACGGGGCCTTTGCCGTTGTCGCGAACGTTCTTCAGCACCGGGACCAGGTGCTCCAGATTGTGCCCGTCGATCGGGCCGATATGGTAGAAGCCGAGCTCCTCGAACAAAGTGCCGCCGGTGACGTAGCCGCGCGCATGCTCGACCGCCCGGGTGATGGCGCGGTCGGCGCGCTTGCCGAGATAAGAGGTCAGCTTCTTGCCGAAATCGCGCAGGCCGACATAGGCCTTGCCGGAGGCGAGCCGCGCCAGATAGGCGCTCATGGCGCCGGTCGGCGGGGCGATCGACATGTCATTGTCGTTGAGAATGACGATGAGCCTGGCATCAAGCGCGCCGGCATTGTTCATCGCTTCATAGGCCATGCCGGCCGACATGGCGCCATCGCCGATGACGGCGATGACATTGTTGCGGCCGCCGGAGAGGTCTCGGGCGGCGGCCATGCCCAACCCCGCCGATATCGATGTCGAGGAGTGGGCAGCGCCGAAGGGGTCGTACTCACTTTCGGCGCGGCGAGTGAAGCCGGAAAGGCCGCCTTCCTGACGCAAGGTGCGGATCCGGTCCCGCCGGCCGGTCAGGATCTTGTGCGGATAGGCCTGGTGGCCGACATCCCAGATCAGCCGGTCGTCGGGCGTGTTGAAGACATAATGCAGCGCCACCGTAAGTTCGACCACGCCGAGACCGGCACCCAGATGGCCGCCGGTGCGGGACACCGCGTCGACCAGTTCGGCGCGAAGCTCGGATGCCAGTTGCGGCAATTCGCCCTCGGCCAGTGTGCGCAGGTCGGCCGGCACGTGGACCTTGTCGAGAAGCGGCGTATGCGGCGTTGCGTTCACGGGCACCCAGACTTTCTGTTCATCGGCGGGATAGGCCGCCGTCCGGCGAAAGTAAATGCGTGTCGGGTGACGCGGACCGTCAGCCTCTCACCGACCCGCTCAGCCTTCCGGCAGCGGAATGAACTCTTGCTCGTCGCCAGGAACGATGTCGAAGCGGCCGGTCTTCCATTCCTGCTTGGCCTGTTCGATGCGCTCCTTGGACGAGGAAACGAAATTCCACCAGATGTAGCGCTTCGAACCGAGCGAGGCGCCGCCGAACAGCATGAAATGCGCCCCGGTCAGCGATGATATGACGATCTCGTCGCCGGGGCGGAACACCAGCAGCCGTTCCGACGGAAAGCCGTCGCCCGAAATCGAGACCTCGCCCTCCAGCGTGTAGACGGCGCGCTCTTCCGCATCGGCCGGGATTTTGATACTCGCGCCGGGTGCCAGCCGCAAATCAGCGTAGAGCGTTTCGGAATCCGCCCGCACCGGAGACCGCAACCCCTGGAAATCGCCGATGACGATGCGGCCGCTGACGCCTTCGGCGTCGATTTCGGGAAGTCGAAGCGCCGCGGTGTTCTCGAACACCGGTGCGACCTCTTCCTTGCCGTCGGGCAGCGCCAGCCAGGTCTGCAGGCCGGAGATGGACATTGGCGCGCCGCGCAGTTCCTGCGGCGTTCGCTCGGAATGGACGATGCCGCGGCCCGCCGTCATCAGGTTCACGTCACCGGGCTCGATGACCATTTCGGTGCCGAGCGAATCGCGGTGCCTGATCCTGCCGTCGAACAGATAGGTCACGGTCGAGAGGCCGATATGCGGATGCGGACGGACATCGAGCGCCTGGCCCGCCCGCAGGATGGCCGGGCCCATTCGGTCGAAAAAGATGAATGGCCCGACCAGCCTTCTCTTGGCGGTCGGCAAGGCGCGGCGCACCTCGAAGCCGCCAATATCCTTGGCGTTGGGGATGACCATCAGCTCGATCTGGTCGCTGGCAAAGGCATCACCGGCTTCAGGATCTTTACCGGGAAAGAAGCTCATGAACTCTCCTTGTCAGCGGCCTTGGCCGCGTCAGGCAAACCGGATAGCCGCCTTCGCCCGCAATTTGGCCGCCACCTCTTCCCGGTTGCGCGGATGCTGGTGGGTCTCGAGCGTATCAAGCAGCTCGCGTGCCGCCGCCGCGATAGCCTCGACCGCGTGATCGAACGCATGCTGGTTCTTGGCGGACGGCCGCGTCGTCCCGCTCAGCTTGCGGACAAACTGGAGCGCCGCGTCGCGGACTTCGTCATTGGTTGCCGGCGGATCAAAATTGAACAAGGTCTTGATGTTTCTGCACATCGTTTCCAAACCTCCTCTGGAGCCTTTTCAATCGGGATGAGCCTTATCCTCAATCATGATCGTGTCCAAAAGCCGGTGAGGCAAGCCCGTCGTTGGCGACCGGCCTCAGTCAGCGTCGAGCGGCTCGGTTCCGACCGGCTTGCCGTCGCGCGACAGCCTGATCTTCTCGACCTTGTCCTCGGCTGCCTTCAGCAGCCGGTCGCAATGCGCCTTCAGCGCCTCACCGCGCTCGTAGATGCGGATCGACTGGTCGAGCGGCACGTCGCCACGCTCCAGGTCATCGACGATCTTCTCCAGCGCGTCGAGCGCCTGTTCGAAGCTCATCGCCTTGACGTCTTCGTTGATCTCACCGCTCATCATTCATCCTTTCATCAGTCGCCCGACATGGGCGGCGACCGAAAATGCCAATCCCTGCAGATCGTAGCCGCCCTCGAGCAGGCTGACGAGCCGGTTGCCGCTGTGGCGAGCGGCGCGCTGCATGAGCTGGCCGGTCGCCCAGTCGAAATCGTCCTCGGTCAGATTGATCTCGGCCAGGGGATCGCGATGATGCGCGTCGAAGCCGGCCGAAATGATGATCAGGTCGGGCGCGAAATTGTCGATCGACGGCAGCACGCGCGACAGGAAGGCGTCGCGAAACACCTCGCTGCCGGTTTGCGGCGCCAGTGGCGCGTTGACGATGTTTCCGGCGCCGGTCTCGGTCTTCGCGCCGGTGCCGGGGTAGAGCGGCATCTGGTGCGTCGAGCAATAGAGCACCGAGGGATCGTCCCAGAAAATGTCCTGCGTGCCGTTGCCGTGATGCACGTCCCAGTCGACGACGGCGACACGTTCGGCGCCATGCTTCTTCTGCGCATACCGGGCAGCGATCGCCGCTGTGTTGAAGAAGCAGAAGCCCATCGCCGTGGTCTTTTCGGCGTGATGGCCGGGCGGTCGGGCCGCGACGAAGACATTGTCGGCACGGCCCGCGAAGACGTCGTCGACGGCGGCGTTGGCGGCACCGATCGCGGTGATGACCGCCTGCCAGCTTTTCGGGCTGGCGGTGGTGTCGGCATCGATGCGGGCTATGCCCTCGTCGGGGATGGCGGCGCGGACACGCGCGACGAAATCGGCGGGATGCGCGTAGAGGATCGTCGCCTCGTCGCCTTTAGATGCCTCGACGCGGTCGAGCGCGGCAAAAGCTTCGTCGTCGAGCACGCGCTCGATGGCGCGCAGGCGATCCGGCCGCTCGGGGTGACCGGGCGGGGTGATGTGTTCGAGAAAGATCGGGTGTGTATAGAGACGGGTGGCCATGTCCCCTATCTAGTGCCCCGGCGCCTCAATGACCATGCGCCGCGCTTTGATCGCTGGGGAAAATCACGTCCGCGTCTCGTAGTGTCGCTACGGGCATTGGCGTCGCCGGCACTTCGGCGTAAGGTGGGGACCTGCCTGGTGCCCGCCGGTCGATTTGTGGCGGGAGAATCGGGAACACGGTTGAATTCCGTGGCGTGCCCAACGCTGTAAGGGGGACCGCGCCGGTAAATGCCACTGTCGATGACGGGAAGGCACCGGAGGCGGGTTGATCCCGAGCCAGAAGACCGGCCTGGCAGGCATCGATATCCGCATGGTCAGGCGGATATCAGGGATTGCAATCGCAAGGGGGCACGCGATGCCGGAAGCCATGACCGCTCCTGTCGGCGACGGATTCGATCAGAAAGCGCGCGACGCGGTTTATCGCGCCATGTTCACGCGGCGCGACGTCCGCAGCCATTTTACATCGGAGGCGATCGATGACGACGTCCTGGCGCGGCTGCTGCTTGCCGCCCATCACGCGCCGTCGGTCGGATTCATGCAGCCCTGGAACTTCATCGTCATCCGCGACGGGCAGCGGCGGGCTGAGGTGCGCGACCTGTTCCTGGCCGCGCGAGAACAGGAGCTGCCGGCTATCGAAAAAGAAAGGCGGGCGCTGTACCGCAAGCTCAAGCTCGAAGGCATTTGCGAAGGCGCGCTCAACATCTGCATCACCTGCGACCGCGAACGCTCGAAAGGCTCGCCGCTTGGACGCTGGCACAATCCGGAGATGGACCTCTTCAGCACGGTCTGCGCGGTGCAGAATTTCTGGCTGGCGGCACGTGCCGAGGGTGTTGGCGTCGGCTGGGTCAGCATCATCGAGGCCGAGGCGTTGAAACGGCTGCTGGCCATTCCCGACCATGTAACGCCGATCGCCTATCTCTGCGTCGGCCGTGTCTCGGAGTTCGCACCGAAACCGGATCTTGAAACGCATGGCTGGGGACGACGGCTGCCGCTGCCCGACCTGATCATGAGCGAGACGTTTTGCGGCCAGGGAGAGGCACCGCTCAAATCGGCGGTGGCGCGCCTCAACATCCCCGATATTGCGCCCGCGAGTCCCACCGATCAGCGCGTCGCGCCGGCCGTGCCCCAGCGCGAGCCGCCGAAGGTGGAGAGCGCCTTGTCCTTGAGTTCCCTGAACTTCGACGAGGCTTCGGCCAGCCTGGCATCCCAGGCGGCATCGGGCACCTGGCCTTCGATGGTCTTGAAATAGACCTGCATCAGGCAAGCGATGGCGAAGGGCTCCATAAAGGCCGCCTTGAAGGCCCATGCAAAGACGATCGCCAGCACGAAGGCCCAACCGGCGAGTTGACCGGGCATGACGTAAAGAATGGCGGCGGCCGGCGCCAGCATCAGCAGGAAGATCACAAACGACACGCCCCACATGATGACCGCCAGCCAGACGGCGTTCTTGACCATGATCTTGCCGTTCTGGGCGTAGAGCACGACGCCTTGGCGCGCGGTTTCGAAGGGCGAGGACGAGTTGATGCGAATGTTGTAGCCGAGGATGATCTCGTCGACATAGGTCAGCGACAGGCGGATCACCGTGTTGAGGAAGGCGACAAGGCCGCTGAGGCCAGGAATGGGCAGGAAGGCGGCGACGCCGCCGAGCAGGCCGGTGATGGCGCGGATGGCGCCCTTGACCAGCTGGTCGACGACGAAAAGGATGTTCGCCTCGGCGAAACGCTCGGTCACGACCTGTTTCGCGTAGGCGATCTGGTTCTGGCCGTCGGGAACGTCATGACCGTCGATCAGATGCACCATGACGGCGATGTGGCCGGCCTTGACGACATAGAGGATGTATTCGCGCAGCCAGTAGACGGCGATCGAGACGACGCCAAAGCCTACCACGCCGCCCCACAGGGCAAAGGACAACGGGCCGTCCGGATCGGTGGAGATATGGCCGACGCCATAACCGACCGAGGCACCGGTGCCGGTGGCCATGATGTAGGCCAGCGTGATGCCGAAATAGACGATCATGCGAAAGACAATGAAGGGCCAGGTCCGCACCATGATGGACACCGACCTGCCGATATCGAAATCCCACATGCCCGATTCTCCCCCTTAGAGATGGCTGGGGGAGGATGCGCTCAAACCGGCTGTTGTCAATTGCGGGCGGTGGCGTCCCGCCATGGCGGTTCAGCTTGACCGCGCTTGCGGCTTTTTCAGCAGGCCTTCGAGCAATTGCTTGAACGCGGCCACAACCATCCTCGACGTCGCCTCGGGATTCTTCGCATTGGCGATGCGCTGCGCGGCCTGACTGCTCGCCCCGTTGATCAGCCGCGCGGCCGACTCGGGGTCGACACCGGGGACGACCACCCCTTCCCCCTGCAGCGCGATCAGATGATCGGTCATTGAACCGACGCAGGCATTGGCGTTCGACCATTGCGCCGGGTCGCCCAGCACGGCCGGGCCATCGCGGAACATGATGCGCTGGATTTCCGGCTCCAGCGCCATTTCGATGTAGGTCGTGCATTCGTCGACGAAATGCTGCCAGCGGGTCGGCGCCCGTGACGCAACCTCATTCACCCGGGCGGCCATTTCCGCGTCGATTTCGGCGATAACCGCCTCCAGCAGGCCCTTCTTGTCGCCGAAGTGATGATAGAGGGCGCCGCGAGTCAGCCCGGCCGATGCGGTGAAATCGTCCATCGACGCTTCGGAATAGCCGATAGTGCCGAAAGCCTGACGCGCCGCGGCGATCAGCTTGGCTCGTGTCTCGGCGATCATCTCCTTGCGTGGTCGGTGCATGCTCTGGTCCTATCCACATACGCTCCGTATGCCAATTGACATACGCGACGTATGGTCTATTTAACACTCATACGTATCGTATGTAATTATCAGATCGCCTTTTGTCGAGGAACCGGATCATGCATAACCCTTACTCCGAAATCTTCCGGGCCCGCGGAGCCAAAGGCTTTGCGGCCGCCGGCTTCCTGGCGCGCCTGCCGATCGCCATGGCGCCGATCGGCATCGTCGCGATGCTGTCGCAGACGCGTGGCGAATACTGGCTGGCGGGTGCTGTCTCGGCGACTTTCGCGCTGGGCAACGCTTTCGTGGCGCCGCAAATATCAAGGTTGGTGGACCGTATGGGCCAGACACGCATCGTGGTCCCTACCACCATCATCACCCTGATCGCCTTCGCGGTTCTCATCGCGGCGGCCAATCAGGATTGGCCGGTCTGGACGCTGTTCGCCTCGGCACTGGCGGCCGCGGCCATGCCCAGCATGCCGGCAATGGTGCGCGCGCGCTGGACCGAGATTTTCCGGGGACGGCCGCAGATGAACACCGCTTTCGCCTTCGAATCGGCGGCGGACGAACTGGTCTATATCGCCGGCGCGTCGCTGTCGGTGGGCCTCAGTGCAGGCCTCTTTCCTGAAGCCGGCGTTCTGGTCAGCACCGTGCTCCTCGCCATCGGTTCAACGGCTTTCATCCTGCAGCGCTCGACCGAACCGCAGGTGCGGCCGGTGGATCGCGCCACGAGCGGTTCGGCAATAAGGCTGCGGCCGGTGCAGATCATCACCCTTTCGCTCGTCTTCATCGGCGCGACCTTCGCCACGACGGAGGTGAGCACCGTGGCCATCACCAAGGAATTCGGCCAGCCGGGCGCCGCCAGCCTCGTCATCGGCGTCTATGCGCTGGGGTCGTTCGTGCTCGGCATCATCGTCGGTGCCCTCAACCTGCAAGCGCCGCTGCAACGCCAATTGGCAATCGCGGTCGCCCTGGTCGCGCTTGGCACGCTGCTGCCGCTCACCGCCGGTACGGTGCCGCTGCTGGCGCTGACCGTGTTCATCAGCGGCGTGGCAATCTCGCCGACCTTCATCACCGCCTTCGGCTTGATCGAACGGCACGTGCCGGAAGCGATGCTGACTGAAGGCATCACCTGGGTGATGACCGGCATCGGCATCGGCATGGCGCTCGGTTCCTTCGCCGCCGGCGCGGTGGTGGATGCGTTCGGCGCCCAGAACGGGTTCTGGGTCTCGGTGGCTTCGGGCGTTATCGCGCTGGTCACGGTGCTGCTCGGCCAGCGCAGCCTCGCCACCCACGAATGCGAGTTGGAAGGATGCGAGGCGGCTATCCCGGCGGAGTGACGGCTAGCCGTCCGATGATCAGCGCATATACGTTAGGCCTAGGCGACATCGTCATCCACGGGCGAAGCGACGCGCAGCGGAGCGCAGACCCGTGGATGACGATGTCGCGAAGGTGTTGGCCCGCTACAGAATCTCGGTCTTGGCGATGTGGATGCCAAAGCCCTCGAGGCCGATGTAATGGCGCTCGCGCGAAGCGATCAGGTTGATGGAAGAAATGCCGAGATCCTTCAGGATTTGGGCACCAAGGCCGATCTCGCGCCATTCGCTCTCGCGCCGGCGCGCCTCTTCGTGATCCTCGCGGTCGCCCGACGCGGGGCGCTTGCGCTCCTGATGCGCGACGCCGACCGAGCCCTCTCTGAGATAGACGATGACGCCGCGCTTGCGCTCGCCCATCGCCTTCATGATGGCGTCGAGCCGGTGGCTTGTGCCGAACACGTCGGTCACCACGTCCTCGGAGTGCAGCCGCACCGGCACGTCCTCGCCGTCGCGGATATCGCCGAAGACGACGGCGACATGGTGCGTCGTGTCCCAGGGCAGCGTGTAGGTGAAGACCTGCGCCTTGCCGCCGAGCGTGTCGATGTCGGAGCAGGCGACGCGCTCGACCAGCGTTTCCTTGCGCTGCCGATAGGCGATGAGATCGGCCACCGAAACCTGCTTGAGGCCATGTTCTTCGGCGAAAGCCTGCACCTGCGGGCCGCGCTTGACCGTGCCGTCGTCATTGACCAGTTCGGAAATGACACCGATCGGCGGCAGGCCGGCGAGCTTGCACAAATCGACAGCCGCCTCGGTATGGCCCGAGCGCATCAGGACGCCGCCCTCGCGCGCGATGAGCGGGAAGATGTGGCCGGGGCGGACGAAATCGGAGGCGCCGACATTGCCATTGGCAAGGTTGCGCACGGTCAGCGTGCGGTCGTCGGCCGAAATGCCTGTCGTCGTGCCATGCTTGAAGTCGACGCTGACGGTGAAGGCGGTGGTGTGGGCCGAATCATTGTCGGCGACCATCGGCTGCAGGTTGAGCCGCTTGGCTTCCTCGCGCGGCATCGGCGTGCAGACGATGCCCGACGTGTTGCGGATGATGAAGGCCATCTTCTCCGGCGTGCAGTGGACGGCGGCGACGATCAGGTCGCCCTCGTTCTCGCGTCCGTCATCATCCATGACGACGACGATCTCGCCGCGCTCGAAGGCGCGGATGGCTTCGACGATCTTCTTCTGGTCGTAAGGCATAGTGCGCTCGCTTCGCTCGCAAGGGAGTAGGGGAATAGGGCAGCAAGGGAATAGGGAAAAGGAAAGAATTTGCCTGGTCGGGCTAAGGGTGAAATTTATTTCCCCTGCTCCTCTACTCCCCTACTCCCCTTCCCTGTCTGTCCTCGATGCCGCAGATAATGGTCGGCGATGGCGCAGGCGACCATCGCCTCGCCGATCGGCACGGCTCGGATGCCGACGCAGGGGTCGTGGCGACCCTTGGTCATCACCTCCACGTCGTTGCCGTCCTTGTCGATCGATTTGCGCGGCGTCAGGATCGACGAGGTCGGCTTGACGGCAAAGCGCGCGACGATCGCCTGGCCGGTCGATATGCCGCCTAGGATGCCGCCGGCATTGTTGGACAGGAAGACCGGATTGCCGTCATTGCCCATGCGCATCTCGTCGGCATTCTGTTCACCGGTGATGCGGGCGGCCTCGAAACCATTGCCGATCTCGACGCCCTTGACGGCGTTGATCGACATCAGGCCGGACGCGATGTCCTGGTCGAGCTTGGCGTAGATCGGCGCGCCGAGGCCCGGCGGAACGCCGTCAGCGACGACCTCGATCACCGCGCCGACCGAGGAGCCGGCCTTGCGGATGCCGTCGAGATACTGCGTGAAGACGGGCACGGAAGCCGGATCCGGGGTGAAGAACGGGTTCTCGGCATCGCCGATGAAATTCCAGTTCCAGTTGGCGCGATCGATCGACTTTTCGCCCATCGACACCAACGCACCGCGCACCACCATGCCCGGCACCACCTTGCGAGCGAGCGCGCCGGCGGCGACCCTGGCCGCCGTCTCGCGCGCCGAGGAGCGGCCGCCGCCGCGATAGTCGCGTATGCCGTATTTGACGTCGTAGGTGTAGTCGGCATGGCCCGGCCGGAACTGGCGGGCGATCTCGCCATAGTCTTTCGAGCGCTGATCGACATTTTCGATCAGCATCGACACCGGCGTGCCGGTGGTGATCATCGTGGCGCCGTCCTCGTCGAGGACGAAGCCCGAGAGGACCTTCACCTCGTCCGGTTCGCGGCGCTGGGTGACGAAGCGCGACTGGCCCGGACGGCGCTTGTCGAGTTCGGCCTGGATTTCGTCGCGCGTAAAGCGGATGCCCGGCGGACAACCATCGACCACGCAACCGAGCGCTGCGCCGTGGCTCTCGCCCCAGGTGGTGACGCGGAAAAGATGGCCGAACGTGTTGTGAGACATGGAAAAGCGCCCTGCCCGGCATCGCAGCCGGCTGAAGCCAGCCTTCTATTGGCGTTTTCCACAGTGGTCAAACTGTCATCCCCGCCGTTTAAGTTTTGACACATTCGGCTGGTTTCTGCTTTCTTCCATTCGCCGTTGAGGACCCGCCGCCACCCAGGCCGGCGCAATGACCAAAGAGGACGATCATGCGTATCCTGATTGGCGCTGTTGCCGCCACGCTGCTGCTTTCCACCGCCGCCTTTGCCGGCCAGACCGAAGGCCTAATCAAGAAGGTCGACAAGGATGCACTGACCCTGACGCTGGACGACGGCAAATCCTACAAGCTCAATGCCGAAACCGATCTCGATTCGCTGAAGCCAGGCATGGATATCGTCATCGCTTATGACGTCACCAATGGCGAAAACGTCGTGACCGACATGCAGTTGCCGGGTGACAGCGACACGAACTAAAGCACGTCGCGACGCGCTTTAGTTCTTGCATGTCGTCTTCCCCAAAACCGACGTCACTTCCAGGCGACATGCATTAGGAATTGGCCACCATCAGGCGGCCTAAAGCCACTCCAGGCTCTTGCCTTCAAGTTTGAGCACGCGATCCTGCGGTATCTCCAGGTTCGCCGCATCGTCCTCGGCCATATCAAGTACGAAACGAAACAGGGTGCGCATGACGCCGCCATGCGTGACACAGATCGTCCTGCGCTTCATTTCATCGAAGCAGGGCTTCACCCGTTCGAGCAGCATCTGATAGCTCTCCGCCCCGTCGCCGGGCGGCTGAAAATTCCATTTGTCCAGGGAGCGCGACCGGCTCGCCCCGGGTGATTGCGTCTCGAGTTCGGCGAAGGTAAAACTCTGCCAATCACCGAAATTGACTTCGATGAGCCTGGCATCGGTTCGATAGGCGAGCGGATCGAGCCGCATCGCGGCGCGAATGCGCTCCATGGTTTCGCGCGTCCGTCTCATCGGACTGGCGACGAAGTCGAACTCGTTGGGATCGCCGATGAGTTCGGCCAGCCGACGCCCGTTTCCGGTCGCTTGTTCGCGGCCGAGAGCATTGAGATCGGTGTCGGCCTGGCCCTGAAGCCGGAACTCGGCGTTCCACGCGGTCTGGCCGTGGCGCACGATATAAACCAGCGGGTACATCAGCTCTCCGGAGATCGGGCCAGGGCCGGGACGGGCGGAGAGAACTAATCCTTGACCGTCGAAATATCGGGCGCGTCGACCGCCTTCATGCCGACGACGTGATAACCGGAATCGACATGGTGCACCTCGCCGGTGACGCCACGCGACAGGTCGGACAGGAAATAGACACCGGAATCGCCGACTTCTTCCTGCGTGACGGTCTGCTTCAGCGGCGAATTGTATTCGTTCCACTTCAGGATGTAGCGGAAGTCGCCGATGCCGGAGGCGGCAAGCGTCTTGATCGGGCCGGCGGAAATCGCGTTGACGCGGATTTTCTTGGCGCCGAGATCAACCGCGAGGTAACGCACGCTGGCCTCGAGTGCCGCCTTGGCGACGCCCATGACGTTGTAGTGGGGCATCACCTTTTCCGCGCCGTAATAGGTCAGCGTCAGCAGCGAACCGCCCTCGGTCATCAAGGCTTCGGCGCGCTTGGCGATGGTGGTGAAGGAATAGACCGAAATGTCCATGGTGCGCAGGAAATTGTCACGCGTCGTCTCGACATAACGGCCGGTCAACTCATCCTTGTCGGAGAAGGCGATGGCGTGCACGAGGAAGTCGAGTTTGCCCCAATGATTGGCGACATTGGCGAAGACCTCGTCCAGGCTCGCCGGATCGGTGACATCGCAATGGCCGGCGACGAAAGCGCCCAGTTCAGCCGCCAGCGGCTCGACGCGCTTCTTGAAGGCTTCGCCCTGATAGGTCAACGCGATTTCGGCACCGTGATCGACGCAGGCCTTGGCGATGCCATAGGCGATCGATCTGTTGTTGGCGACGCCAAGAATAAGGCCGCGCTTGCCGGCCATTAGGCCCTGTCCACCCGCCATGTCAGCGCTCTCCGCAAGGTTTCTGCTTTGTGAAGTGCCTATCGCACAGGCACACAGCCCCTTCAAGCGTTCAAACCGGACAGTTCGGGGGACAAAGCTCTCGATCAGCCTTTTTGGCCACGCAACAGCGTTTCCAGCGCGCTGTCGCCGCCTTCCGGCAGCATGATGCGCACATGGGCGTAAAGATCGCCATGGCCGCCGGCTTTCTCGGGCAAGCCCCTGCCCTTGAGCCGCAGGACCTTGTCGGAACTCGACCAGGCGGGCACGTTGACAGCGAGCCTGCCGGTCGGCGTCTCGACCGGCACCTTGGCGCCCAGCACCGCATCGGCCAGCGAAACCGGCAGATCGGCGTGCAGGTCGCGACCCTCGATGCGGTAGCGCGGATGCCGGCGGATGTGGATTTTGACCAACGCGTCGCCAGGCTGGCCCGGTCCCTGCTCACCCTGGCCCTTCAACCGGATGGTCTGGCCGTCCTCGACATAGGCCGGCAGCTTGACGGCCACCTTGCGGCCGTCGGGGAACATCGCCGTCACTTTCTCGGCATTGGCCGCTTCCTCGATGGTGATGTCGAGCGTCACATTGAGGTCGGCCGCCGTCGCCGGCTGTCGACGGTCACCCTGGCCTGGACCGCGCGCGCCGGAGAAAGCATCGCCGAATATCTGGCTGAAGATGTCGCTGTTGCCGTCGAACGGATCGCCGCCTGGCCGGCCCGAGCGGAACTCGAAGCGTGAGCCTCCGGCCCCCTGCTGCTGGCGGCGAAATCCGGCAAAGGGGTCGCCGCCACCGGCCGCACCCTCAAAGCCCTGGAAGCGCGGCTTGCCGTCGGCATCGATCTCGCCGCGATCGAATGCGGCGCGGCTCTTCTCGTCGCCGATGATTTCATAGGCCTGATTGGCCGCGGCAAAGCGGTCCTTCGCCTTGGGATCATTCGGATTCTGGTCCGGATGATGTTTCTTAGCGAGTTTGCGGTACGCCGATTTTATGTCCTTGGCCGATGCGTTCTTTGCAACGCCCAGCACCTCATAGGGGTCGCGCATGCGTCCTGCCCTGGAAATGAGTTGAGTCCATACTTGCCTCCTATATGCGCTCGCATAGGAAGAAATTCCAGTGGCGGAGCTTCAGATCGAAGGTGGAAAATCAGAGCCTGAGCCGTGAAGACGGCGGTTGAGGATTGGCTTGGAAAAAATCCGCCAAGCCGACCCAATCGGCTTTCGGAGCAGGCTCAGAGCGCCTTGAAGCCCTGCATGCGCCAGCCGCCAGCGCCGGCAAGGCACAGTTCACCCTCGAACATGGCAACACCGTCAAAGCTTTCGCGGGAAGCCTTGAAGCGGCGACAGGTCTGACCCCTGTCGTTCAACTCCGCCAGTTCGGTAATGGAGCCGCGAGATCCAGTGCCGGTGTTCGCCCAGGGCACCGCCTGGCCACCGAGTTGCTCGATGTCGGCGGACGACACCGCATTGCCGATCGTCGTCTGGTCGGAGTCGCGATCCGAATCGGCCGGCGCTGGCGTTGCCAATGTGCTCGAAGTCAGGATCGAGCGGTCGACTTCGGCTTTTTCCAGGCTGAAGCCCCCCGCTCCGCAAGCCGCGAGCGGCAAGGCCGCCGCCACGATCGCCGCTTTCGCGCTGGCTGAAGCGATAACGCCCCATTGCCTGCTGTCCAAAGCTTGCGCGATACGCGACAATCGGCAACCTCCCTGATTTCGTGACAATTTGAGAAAAACTATGAGTGATGCAGAGTTAACAAGCGGTGACTTTACCGAGGCCGCCGAGCCGTTTCGCCTTTTTGCCGCATGGCTGGACGACGCCACCAAGAGCGAAATCAACGACGCCAACGGCGTGGCGCTGGCGACCGTCGATGCCGAGGGCATGCCGGACGTGCGGATGGTGCTGCTCAAGGGATTCGATGAAAGCGGCTTTGTGTTTTACACGAATTTCGAGAGCGCCAAGGGCCAGGAAATTCTTGGCAGCATGAAGGCGGCGATGTGTTTCCACTGGAAGTCGCTGCGCAGGCAGGTGCGCGTGCGCGGCCCGGTGGAGATCGTCAGCGACGCCGAAGCCGACACCTATTACGTGACGCGCCCGCGTGGCAGCCGCATCGGCGCCTGGGCTTCGAAACAGTCGCGGCCGCTGGAAAGCCGCTTCGCGCTGGAAAAGGCGGTCGCCGAATACACGGCCCGTTATGCCATCGGCGAAATCCCAAGGCCAAAGCACTGGTCCGGCTTCCGTATCGTGCCGAAGACGATCGAATTCTGGCACGACAGACCGTTCCGGCTGCATGACCGGGTGGTTTTTTCCCGTGACACCAAGGGTGGTTGGGACAAGGCGCGGCTTTACCCCTGAAAGGGGCTCAGCTCTTTTTCCTGGTCATGAATGCGGTGAGCGCGGCGCGCGCCTCGTCGGACTTCAGCCGCTCGCGAAAATGCTCGCTTTCCACCTCAATGCGGGCGACGAGGTCGTCACGTGAGCCACGCATCAGGTCGCGCGCGATCCTGAGCGCTTGCGGCGGCTTGGCGGCGATCTGGCCAGCCGCGGCAAGCACCGAAGCCTCCAGCGCCCCTTCCTCCACCACCTCGTAGATCAGGCCGGCGGCCTTAGCGCGCTCGGCCGAAAAACCCTCGCCGAGACCGAGCAGCGCGAACGCGCCTTGCTGGCCGAGGATGCGTGGGGCGAGCAGGCTCGATCCTGCCTCGGGCACGAGGCCAAGATCGACGAAAGGCGTGCGGAACACGGTGCGTGGCGTGGCGAAGGTCAGGTCGCAATGCAGGTTGAGCGTGGTGCCGATGCCAACCGCGATGCCATCGACACCGGAGACGATGGGTTTTTCGACCCGGGCCAGCGCCATGAGGAAATCCCAGACCTCGGTGCCGCCGTCGCCGCCGGTGGCGACGACCATGAAATCTGCCAGGTCGTTGCCGGACGAGAAGGCACCTGGCACGCCGAGAAAGACATGGACGCGGACCGCCGGGTCGGCGTCACCTTCGGCAAGGGCAGCCGACATCTTCGCGTACATGGCGCGCGTCAGCGCGTTCTTCTTGTCCGGGCGGTTCATGCGGATGATCTGGATGGCGCCCTGGCGCTCGACGAGAATGTGGTCTGTCACGATTGTTTCCTCGGTGAATGTCAGGCGGACATCAACGCCTTGCCGGCAGCGGCAAGGCTGTCGCCACCCTCGATGACGCGCTCTTTCAAGGCACTGACTTCGCCAAGCAGGTTTTCGGCGAAGAAGCGGCAAAGCGCGATGCGGCCCTGATCGGCAAGAGCGGCCCGCGCCAGATAGGCGCCGCCGGCGGCGAGCGAGATCAGCCTGAGATACGGCGTGGCGCCGGCCAGCGCCCTGTCCGTCTGACCATCGGCCGCCAGTTTTTGCAGGAAGCGGGTCGCTTGCGTCAGATCGCCAAGGGCTGCATCCAGAAGATCGGCGGTTCGGCCGAAGCCTTGCAGGTTGGAGGTGCGCACCGCATTGGCGATACCGGCCAGTTCGTCGATATAGCCATGCACGTGCTCGCCGCCGCCGAGCGGCAGTTTCCGGGTCACCAGATCGATCGCCTGGATGCCGTTGGTGCCCTCATAGACCGGCGCGATGCGGGCGTCGCGATAAAGCGCGGCCGCGCCCGTTTCCTCGATGAAACCCATGCCGCCATGCACCTGCACGCCGAGCGAGGCGACCTCGACGCCGATATCGGTCGAAAACGCCTTGGCGAGCGGCGTCAGGAGATTGGCACGGTCGCGCCAATGCGCCGCCTCGTCGCCCGACGACACGCGCGCGAGATCGATGGCATGGGCGCAGGAATAGCTGATGGCGCGGGCGATCTGTGTCAGCGCCTTCATCGTCAGGAGATTGCGCTGCACGTCCGGGTGATGGACGATCGGCGCCATGCCGGCGCCAACATAGTCGCTCGCCTTGCCCTGTCGCCGTTCATTGGCATAGGCGACCGCTTTCTGGGTCGCGGCTTCCGCGACCGCGACGCCCTGCATGCCGACGGCCAGACGGGCATTGTTCATCATGGTGAACATGCAGGCGAGGCCCTTGTTCTCCTCACCGATCAGCCAGCCGATGGCGCCTGGCTTGGCGCCCTGAAAGCCGTCGCCATAGATCATGGTGCAGGTCGGTGAGGCATGGATGCCGAGCTTGTGCTCGAGGCCGGAGCAGAAGACGTCGTTGCGCGCGCCGATCGAGCCGTCGTCGCCGACCAGGAATTTCGGCACCAGGAACAGCGAGAGGCCGCGCGTGCCGGCCGGCGCATCGGCCAGCCGGGCCAGCACCAGATGGATGATGTTGTCGGTGAAGTCGTGCTCGCCATAGGTGATGAATATCTTCTGGCCGAAGATCCGGTAGGTACCGTCGCCCGCGGGCTCGGCCCGGGCGCGCAGCGCGGCGAGGTCGGAGCCCGCCTGCGGCTCGGTCAGGTTCATCGTGCCCATCCATTCGCCGGAGACGAGCTTTGCGAGATATTTCGCCTTGAGTTCCTCCGAGGCGTGCTTGTCGAGCGCTTCGACCGCGCCCATGGTCAGCGTCGGGCCGATGCCGAACGCCATTGCCGCTGAATTCCACATTTCGAGCGCGGCGACGCCAAGCATGGTCGGCAACGCCTGGCCGCCATATTCTTCCGGCCCGGAAAGCGCGTTCCAGCCGCCATCGATCCAGCGGCGATAGAGTTCTTTCCAGCCCGTCGGCATGGTGACGGCGGCATCCCTGAGCACGGCGCCTTGTTCGTCGCCGATCTTGTAAAGGGGCGCCACCTCCTCGGTGGCGAAACGGCCGGCTTCGCCAATGACGGCATCGACCAAATCCTCGCCGAGATCGCCGAAGGCACCGGCATCGAGCGCTGATTTCATGCCGGCGACGTGCTTCAGCGTGAACGCGATATCCTCGACCGGTGCGCGATACATATCTGCTCCTCCCTGGCGACAAATCCTATGCGGAAGCGCCGACGCAAACCACCGCGTTCGGATAATTCAGTGGCCTTCTTTTTACGTAAACGTCAAACTTTGTCACGTGGATTTTGCAATCGCCATGGGGTCGTCATCCACGGGCGAAGCGGCGCGGCGCAGACCATAGGATGACGAAATCGCGGAGATTCTGGCCAATTTCGAAGTTGCAACTCTCAAAATTTCTTCAATCAGGAATTACATCCTCGTATATGATCTGGGCAGATCATATACAGAGCCGACCGGACCATTGCCATGCTTGCCAGACCTGACGCCTATCGCTGCATCGAATGCGGTTTGCCCTACCGGGCAACCGGATTTTCCTACTATCACGGCGACCTGGCGAACGGCGCCGCCTACTGGTCGGATCGCGGCATATTGTGCTCACCACGATGCTCGCTTGCCCACCACCGCAAACGCGCCGCAGAAGGCACGTTGCGGCAGGAGCCGGCGCCAGATCCGTTTGAATTTCCTCCGGTCAGCCGACGGTGACCGCAGCGCTTGATATGTACGGTTAAAACCCGTACATATTGCGTCAGAGGTGATCGCGATGCCAAAGCAACAGACCCGCACTGCCCGTATCGAGGCTCGTATTTCGCCAGATATGCTTAGCGTGGTGAAGCGTGCTGCCGAAATTCAGGGCCGCAGCGTCAGTGACTTCGTGGTTGCCGCCGCGCAGGAAGCCGCACAACGCACCATTGAGGAGACGGCTATCATTCGCCTGTCCATCGAGGATCAGCGCGCTCTGGTCGAGGCCATTCTCAATCCACCCGAACCCAATGAAGCACTGCGCAAAGCCGCCGATGCCTACAAGCGACTTGTCGTCGAATCCCGGTGAGTCTGGACTTGATCATCGAGCCACTGGGTGGCTCGTATACTCGGAATGGATTCAGCTGCGGTGTACTGGCACTGGACCACTATCTTCGCGAGCAGGCGAGCCAGGACGTCAAACGCCGAGTCAGCAATTGCTTCGTCGCCGCAGACCGTGATGTCGGTCTCATTGCCGGATATTACACTCTTGCAGCGGCAAGTCTGCCCATCGCTTCTCTGCCAGAAGAGCTGACGAAACGCCTACCGCGCTATCCAGTCCTGCCCGCCATATTGATTGGAAGGTTGGCTGTCGACACCCGATATCAGGGACAACGTGTTGGATCGACATTGATCGTGGATGCGCTCCGGCGCTGCGCCCAAGCCGCTCCCGCCTCTTTCGCGCTGATCGTCGACGCCAAGGACGACAAAGCCGCCGCTTTTTATCTCAAGCATGGTTTCACGCCGTTTCAAGGTCGCCCGTTGTCGATGTTCCTGTCGGTAGCGACGGCGTTGAAGCTGTTCGGCTGACACCGCGTCGTCTCGATAAGCATTTCCTTAACCATAGCGGTTCAGCATTCGCCTTTGATCAACGGGAATTCCCTGTTTTGAAAAGGACGGCGCGCTTTCTTGCCCGCACGGCGCTTCTCGCTTTCGCGGCAGTCATGGCACTGTCGATGGCGGCAAAGGCCTCGGATTTCTCCGAGCCGTGGAAGAATGCCGACCGCGCCCTGGTCATCGACGCCTACGAATATAATTCCATCGACTGGGCCCAGCTTGCCACCGACAAGCGCATCGCCGCCTTCATCAACAAGGCGTCCGACGGCATGCCGCCGCCCTATTTCTGTTTCGGCGGCGATACCGACGTGAAGCTGTGCAAGGCGCTTTGGAAACGCCACGCGGTGACGCGCGAGCTGTTCCAGACACGCCGGGTCGTGGCCAAGGCGCTCGGCATGAAATGGGGCGCCTATCACCTCGCCCGCCCCGGCAATCCAGTCGAGCAGGCCAATAATTTCCTCGATTTCGCCGACCCGGCGCCGGACGACCTCATGGCCCTCGACATCGAGGGTATCGATCCCACGCAATGGATGTCGCTCGATGACGCCGAGGAGTTCGTGCGCCAGGTGCATCGGCGCGTGGGCCGCTTCCCGGTGCTCTACACCAACGGGAAGACGGCGCAATATATCGCCGACAACCGCTACAGATACCGGCTCCTGTCGCGGCTGCCGCTTTGGTACGCGCGGTACAAGCCTGACATCGACGTGCATTTTCCGATGGGCAACTGGCAGGGCTACGCGCTCTGGCAGTTCTCGGCGCAGGCCAATTGCGGCCGCTTCCGCTGTCCCTACCGGGCCGCCGGTACACCCGACAACATCGACGTCAACGTCGCGCCAACCGATGCCGCCACGCTGCGCCAGCAATGGCCGTTCGGCGGGCTGATCGACGTGCCGTCCGATTATCTGGCCAGCGTGCCGGTGCCGCTCTCGCGGGAGGCAGGCCTCGCCGGCAGAGCCACCCTCATTTATGCCGATGTGGCGACGCCGCCGACCGTCGAGGAAATGGTCGCGGTGCTCGGTTCGCGCTGGTCGAAATTCCGCGATGGATTTCGCATGCCGGTCGTGAAGACGGTGCCGCGACGGCCGGGCTTAGGCATTGTCCAGTATGTTGCCTGGAAGCGGGCCGGCCAGCGCTCGCCCTCACAACTCGACGCCGCCTTCGCGGCGGCCGATCCGCTCAGCACCGCTTCGACCGAACTTGATCGCGGCCAGCGGTAGCCGCCGCCCATCGGTCGGCGCTTCAGCCAGCCTGTTCGCGCGCCACGGCCTGCCAGCCGATATCGCGGCGGCAGAAGCCGTCCGGCCAGTCGATGCGGTCGAGCGCGGCATAGGCCCGCGCCTGCGCCTCGCCGACGGTGGCGCCGGTCGCCGTGACGTTGAGGACGCGACCGCCATTGGCCACCAACGCACCGCCATTGATGGCGGTGCCGGCATGGAAAATCTGGACGCCTTCGCCCGCGGCGTTCTCGACGCCGCGAATGACGGAGCCTTTTTCCGGCGTGCCGGGGTAGCCCCTCGCCGCCATCACCACGGTGAGCGCCGCCTCGTCGCGCCAGCGCACGGAGGTATGCGCGAGCTGGCCGTCGACGGCGGCATTGAGCAGGACCAGAAGGTCATCCCTGAGGCGCATCATCAGCACCTGGCATTCCGGGTCGCCGAAGCGGGTGTTGTATTCGATCAGCTTGGGTCCCTTGTCCGTGATCATCAGCCCGGCGAACAGAATGCCGGCGAAGGGCGCGCCAAGCTCGGCCATGCCGCGCATGGTCGGCTCGATGATCTCGCGCATCGTGCGCTCGATCATGTCAGGCGTCATCACCGGGGCCGGCGAATAGGCGCCCATGCCGCCGGTGTTGGGTCCGACATCGCCGTCGCCGACGCGCTTGTGGTCCTGTGCGGTGCCGAAGGGCAGTGCCGTGGTGCCGTCGCAAAGGCAGAAGAAGCTCGCTTCCTCGCCGGTCATGAATTCCTCGATCACCACCTCGGCGCCGGCGGCGCCGAAGGAGCCGTCGAAGCAGGAAGCGAGTGCCGCCTGCGCCTCATCCATCGTCATGGCGACGGTGACGCCCTTGCCGGCCGCCAACCCGTCGGCCTTGATGACGATCGGCGTGCCTGTCTTTTCGACATAGGCCCTGGCGGAGGCCAGGTCACCGAAACGGCCATAGGCGGCGGTCGGGATGCTGTACCGGGCGCAGAGATCCTTGGTAAAACCCTTCGAGCCTTCCAGCCGCGCGGCGGCCTTCGAAGGCCCGAAGACGCGGAGGTTTTCGGCGCGCAGATCATCGGCGATGCCGGCGACGAGCGGCCCTTCCGGACCGACCACGACAAGATCGATTTTTTTCTCGCGGCAGAAGGCGGCGACTGCGGCATGGTCGGCAATATCAAGCTTTGCCAGTTCGGCCTCTGCGCCGATGCCCGGATTGCCTGGAGCCGCGTAGAGCTTGGTCAGCAGCGGCGACGCGGCGATCTTCCAGGCCAGCGCATGTTCGCGGCCGCCCGAGCCGAGAAGAAGAACGTTCATGGCCACCTCTTGATGCCGACTTAGGAGAACACCCGCTATTGCTCTCCGGGCGACGGGTCAAGGCATCAGGGTGGATTGATCGAAATTGCGCACGGGAACGTTACCCCTGCAGAATAGAGGCGCCGCTATCGGCGTCTCTATTCTGGCTTCTCGCTCAGTTCTGAAAGATGACCGGAAACCAGTCCTCGCGCAGCTTCTGTCCCGGCTGCATGCCATGACCATGATAGGGCGGTGAGGTGCGGCCGGGCCGCTCCACATAATGGGCATCGTCGCCGACCCAGCGCAGCGACAGCGCCCGGCGACGTGCCGCGGTCATGTTGCCGCGTGCGCCATGCGCGGTGCGGAAGTCGAACAAGATGGCGTCGCCCGGCTCCATCTCCCATTCGAGAACCTTCATCGAGGGATCGTTGTCAGGGTCCGGTACCGGCCGGTAGTCGCCTTCGCCTGCATAGAAATTGTCTTCGTTCAGCCAGCGCACCGGCAGGACCATCTTGTCCCATTTGTGCGAACCGGCGATCAGCCTCAGCGTCGCCTCCTTCACCGGGTCGATCGGGATCCAGAAGCTCACCGTCTGCTGGCCGTCGACAAAATAATAGGGAATGTCCTGGTGCCACGGCGTCGGCTTCTGCGTACCGGGTTCCTTGACCAGGACGTGGTCGTGGAAGAACTGCGCGGTGCGCGACCGCATCACCGCGGCCGCCAGTCGCGCCGCAGGCGATTCGCGCACCACCTGGACGAATTCGGGAATGCGCTCCCAGTTGCAGTAGTCGTCGAAAAAGCTGCCTTTGCCATTGGCGATGTCGGACGCCGTGGCGCTGCGGTTCTGGATGTTGCGCTCGATGCCGGCGGCAATCGTGTCGACCCAGCCCTTGAAGGCGCCGCGTACGCAGACTGCGCCGTCACGCTGGTAGTCGGCGATTGTCTGGGCATCGATGATTTCGGTGTCGATGGCGCGAGCAACGGTCTGTGAAGCCATGTTGTCCTCCTTTCAGGATCGACGCGACTATCGCAGCGGCAACTCATTCAGTAAAATAATAACTTCTCATCTGACACATAGGCTTCAGCTATGAGCCTCAGCCTCACCCAGCTACGCTACCTCATCGCCGTTGCCCGCCATGGCAGCGTTACCGGCGCGGCCCGGGCGCTCAACATTTCGCAGCCGTCGATTTCGGTGGCCATCGACGCGATCGAAAAGGATTTCGGCCAGAAGCTTTTCGTGCGCCAGCGGGGAAGCGGCGTGTCGCTGACCTCCTTCGGCCGGGTCGTGGTGGCGAAGGCGAAGCAGGTCCTTGCCGAGACGGACGAACTCCTGGGTCTGGGCAAGGTCAGTTCGACGGTCGGCGGCGAACTGGTGCTTGGATGTTTCGAGGATCTGGCGCCCTATTTCGCGCCGAGCCTCATCCGCGCCTTTTCCGAACGCCATCCAGAGGTCGATGTCGTCGTTCGGGACGAGACATTCGAGACGCTCGGGCGACGCCTGTCGGACTCCGCCGTCGATCTCGGGCTCAGCTACGATCTTGGCCTGCCGTCGCACTTCGCCCGCATCCTGCTGCACGAATTGCGGCCGCACGCGCTGTTGTCGGCGGGCCATGCGCTGGCGGACCGCCCCGAGGTCAGCCTGGCCGATCTGGCCGCCTATCCGCTGATCACCACCGACCAGCCGCATAGCTGGCAGCATATGCTCGACCTGTTCCGCGGGCGCGGCCTATCGCCCGTTGCCCACAGGCGCACGAGCTCGTTCGAACTCCAGCGCAGCATGGTGGCGAACGGCTTCGGCGTTGCGGTCAGCTATACCCGCCCGCATGGCGACCGCAGCTATGACGGTCTGCCCCTCGTTTGCAGGCCACTGTCGGATCCGCTGCCCATGCAGCGCATCATCCTCACCCACGATACACAGCAGCGCGTGTCGAAGGCGGCGTTGGCTTTCATCGAGGTGGCGAAGGACTGGTTTTCCCAGCGCGATATCTTCACCTCATGACGGATTGAGGAGCGCCGCGCGCCTGCTTGCCGCTTGACGGTTTCAACCGCTGCTGCCACTCCATGCCGATGGAACAAATCCAGTCGAAAACGGCCCAGGGCCGTGTCGCCGATGCGCCGAACGGCCATTGGGTCTATCGCGTGCTGCCGCGCGCGATCTGGCCCTACGCGCAGCTTGCGCGATGGGACCGGCCGATAGGCTGGCAGCTGCTTCTGTGGCCGTGCTGGTGGTCGGCGGCACTTGCCGCGAGCGCCTATCCCCGCCCCGGCGACCCGCTGCTCTCGCTGCTGCCGGCGCCCCTGTACCTCGTGCTGTTCCTGGTCGGTGCCGTCGCCATGCGCGGCGCCGGCTGCACCTATAACGACATTGTCGACGAGGACATCGACAACCAGGTCGAGCGCACCCGCTCGCGCCCGCTGCCGTCCGGCCAGGCCACGCGCCGGCGAGCCTGGCTGTTTCTCCTGCTGCAGGCCTTGGTCGGCCTGGCGGTTCTCCTGCAGTTCAACAGCTTCGCCATTCTGCTCGGCGTCTGCTCGCTGGTGATCGTCGCCGTCTATCCATTCATGAAGCGGATCACCAACTGGCCGCAACTGTTTCTGGGGCTCGCCTTTTCCTGGGGCGCGCTGATGGGATGGGCGGTCGAGTTCGGCGATCTCGATGGCCCCGCCGTCATGCTTTATATCGGTTCGATCCTGTGGGTGATCGGCTATGACACGATCTACGCGCATCAGGACAAGGAAGACGATGCCATTGTCGGCGTGCGCTCGACGGCACGGCTGTTCGGCGACAACACCAAGGCGTGGCTGGCAGGGCTCTATGGCGGCATGCTGATCTGCTTTGCCATCGCCTTCGCATCGGCGCAGGCCCCGGTGGTGGCGCTGGCGGGATTGATCGCCGCCGGTGCCCATCTGGCCCGGCAGATCGCGGTTCTAGACATTAGCGATCCGGACCAGTGCCTGCGGCTGTTCCGGTCGAACAACCAGGTCGGCTGGCTGATCTTCCTCGGCCTGATCGGCGGTGCATTGTGGGTGGCGCTGAAGCCGCTGGTGTAATCCCGTTTACGGGGAGAAGAAGGCTACTCCCGTGAAATGATTTCCTGGCCGTCAATGACGAGCCTCAAACCGAGGTTCCCGGTTCTGCGACGGGCAAGGAAACGCGGGCGGCGCGTGTTGGACACGCGGCCCTTGCGGCGGTCCTGCGGCGGTAGTGTCTTGATGGCGGCGCCGAGCGATTCCTCGAGCGTGCGGGCTACGCCGTCGGATTCGATCAGCAGCATCGGCAGACGGTAGGCATCCGCCCAGGCGCGCCAGTCGGCGGCAACGTCCTCGAGATCGTCGGCCACCAGCAGCGGCACCGACAGCATCGGATCGTTGTGCAGGAGTTCCAGGGTCACCGTGACATTGCCTTCCGGATCCTCCATCGCACGGGCGGCGACGCCGCGAAATGCATTGGCTGGCAGGACGATGATCGCCGGCAGGCCACTCATCTCGAGCATGCGGCGGATCACGGCGCCACGCTGGTCGATGGTGAAGGTCACGTCGCCATAATCGTCGCGCGTCGCGTAGCTCACCACCTGCGGCAGGCGGAATGGGTCGAGGCGCATGTTGCGTCCCGCCCAGACTGGCTTAAGTCCAGTGTTCACGTTCATAGAGCGCCTTCCTGTCTGTCTCCTGAGAGCCGGTGTCCGGTTCTCTCCGGGCCAGTTTTCCCGGCCTCGTTATGGGGAAACAGTAGCGCCGGCTCCTTACCGCCGCGCTTAAGAAAGTCGGTTAAATTTTGCTGATCTCAGGGATGGTTATCGGAATGCCACCGACCACAAGATGTTGAAAGGATCAGATAACCTTACCCGGATTCATGATGCCGGCCGGATCGAAGGCGGCCTTTACCCGGCGCATCAGATCGATGGCCATCGGCGGCGCGGTGGCGATCAGTTCGTCGCGCTTCAACTGGCCGATGCCGTGCTCGGCCGAGATCGAACCGTGCAGGCTGCGCACCACGTCATGCACGGCCTTGTTCATGGCATGATAGAGCGCCAGAAACGCCTCGTCGTCGCCGTCCACGGGCCGCGAGATGTTATAATGAAGATTGCCGTCGCCCATATGGCCGAAGCAGACCACACGGGCGCCGGCACTGACCGAGGCCACCGCGCCGGCGGCCTCCTCGATGAAGCGCGGGATCGATGCGATCGGCACTGATATGTCGTGCTTGATCGAAGCGCCTTCCGGCTTCTGCGCCTCGGGCAGCAGCTCGCGGAAGTTCCAGAAGGCATCGCCCTGCCCCAGGCTGGCGGCGATGACGGCATCGCCGACGAATTCCTGCTCGAGGCCCGCCGAGAGCACGTCCTCGATCAGCGCCCGCGAATCCTCCGACGAGCGGCCTGAGGATATCTGCATCAGCACATACCAGGGCCAATCCTCCATCAACGGTCGGGTCACCCCCGGGGCGTGCGCCAGAGTGAAGTCGTATGGCCGCTTGCCGATCAGTTCGAAGGCGGTGAGTGCCGCCCCGGCGCGATCCATGGCCAGGCTGAACAGGGAAAGGGCGGCGGCGGGCGACGACAGGCCGACGAAGGCGACCTCGCGTCCCTTGGGCTTGGGAAACAGTTTGAGCACGGCGGCGGTGATGATGCCCAGCGTGCCTTCGGCGCCGACGAACAGGTTCTTCAGGTCGTAGCCGGTGTTGTCCTTCTTCAGCTTGCGCAAATCGTCGAACACCTCGCCCGTCGGCAGCACCACTTCGACGCCAAGACAGAGTTCACGTGCATTGCCATAGGCAAGCACGCCGGTGCCACCGGCATTGGACGAAAGGTTGCCGCCGATCTGGCAGGACCCTTGCGCGGCGAGCGACAGCGGAAACAACCGGTCGGCGGCATCGGCCGCTTCCTGCAGCGTCTGCAGGATGACGCCGGCCTCGACCGTGACCGTGTTGGACAGGACATCGATCTCGCGGATGCGGTTCAGCCGCGACAGCGACAGGACGATTTCATGGCCGGATTTGTCCGGCACCTGCGCGCAGACCAGCCCGGTGTTGCCGCTTTGCGGCACGACCGGGGTTCCGGTCTCTGTCGCCAGCCGCATGATCCGGCTGACCTCCTCGACGCTGCCCGGTCGCAGCACCAGGGACGTCACGCCATGCCAGAGTCCGCGTCGCTCGATGAGATAAGGCGCGATGTCCTGCTGATCGCGCAGAGCATATTTCTCGCCGACGATCGCCGCGAAACGATCGATGAGAGCGGGATCGAGTGTCTTCACAGTTTCGGTCATGCGGGAAAACTACTTTGTGGGCTGTGCGTTGTCACGAGGAGCGGCGGCACGCGAAAGCCGGTCGTTGATCGCCTCGCCGAGTCCGTCAAAGGGAATGGTCTCAACCGCGATGGTGCGCGCGCCGCTACGGTCGAGATCCTGCATGTAGGCGAACAGATTGCTCGCCGCTTCACGCAGGTCGCCCGACACCGACAGGTTGAGAAAAGCGGTTGCGCCGCGCCAGCCATCAGCTCTTTGGCTCCCGAAAGCGAGCAGCGCTTCACCCTCGCCGACCGACTGGGCATTGAGCCGAACAGCGGCACCCGGCGCGTAGTGCGAGGCGAGCATGCCCGGCGCCTCGATGCCGGTGCCACCGCCGCGCAGCAGCTCCATGCCGATGACAGCTTCGATCTCTTCCGCGGCAACGCCGCCTGGCCGAAGCAGCCGCAATCTTTCGCCTTCGACCTTGACGATGGTCGATTCCAGCCCGACCGGCGTGGCGCCGCCATCAACCACCAGCGTGATGCGGGCGCCGAGGTCCACCGCAACGGCTTGCGCCGTCGTGGCGCTGATCCTGCCGGAGGAATTGGCGCTGGGCGCGGCAAGCGGTCGGCCAAGCCTGGCTATGAGGTCGCCGCCAAACCCCCTAGGCATGCGCAAGGCAATGGTGTCCAGCCCGGCTGTGACCAGCGGATGAATGCCGTTGCCGGGGCGCTGCGGCAGGACCAGCGTCAGCGGACCCGGCCAGAAGGCAAGCGCGAGTTTCTCCGACAGCGGATCGAACAGCGCGATGCGCTCGGCCATCGCCATGTCGGCGACATGGGCGATCAGCGGATTGAACCGCGGCCGTCCCTTGGCCTCGAAGATGCGCGCCACGCCGATGCCGTTGGTGGCGTCGCCGGCCAGTCCATAGACGGTTTCGGTCGGGATGGCGACGACATCGCCGCCCTCAAGCAGCGCCAACGCCGGTTCCATCGCTTTGCCGACGGCAAGTATTTCAGCCACTCTCGTCACCTCGCGGATGCCGGCTGCGTAGTACGACGGCGCCGCCGGAGCAAGCGGGCATTGGCAAATCATCAATTCCTAAAATGCTACGTTTCCATGAAAGCCGGCGTCAATCGCCGAGCACTATCGTGCGGCTTCTCGGCAATTGGGGAGCTATGTCAGTGTCTATGCGTGTCTGGGGAACGCTTGCTATCACTCTGGCGTCAATGGCTGGCGGGGCTCAGGCCTCGTCGCTGGTCTTTCCCGGCGCGCCGGTCTCGACGCCCTCCATTGTTACGCTGAAAGCAAACGACACGAGCGACGTGGTGTCTGTCGTTGCGCTCGGCGAGCCCGATGTCACCTACGAAAAGGTGGCGGCAATCCCGGACAAGGCCGAGGCAGGCCACCCTTCCCCGCAGAACCCGATGATCATTCGTGGCGGCATCGTCGGCGGCGCCTTCTCGACGCCGGCGCAAGCCAAGGCGCCCACCGCCACAACCGCCCCCGCCACGGCGACCGCCTCGGCAGCCCCCGCGCCGGCAGCGCAAGGCAAAGCACCGGCGGCGGCCGCGCCGCGACCGGCGGCCCAACAGCCTGCTTCGGCAGCCGGCAAGGTCAAATAGCGAGCTACTGGACTGGCCGACCAGAGGGCTCGATGGCTTGACGGCGGTCTGGCGCCCTGCGAACCATTGTCCGGCGAATCCTGGCATATCTCGCCGGCCGACGCTGCCGCCTGAATTTCACCAGGCGGCCCCGGCAGATGGAATTTGTATTGTTCAAGGCAAGGGGGTGCTCATGAAAAACTCGAAGACCGTTACCGTGGCAGGGCTGCTGCTGGCGTCATTGCTTGGCGGCGCGGCCCATGCGGACGACATGCTGGGGTCCTATGTGGCGCGCATTTCGGATCGCGATCACCAGGCGAGCGACGGCTATGCGCTGGACGGCGCCGCGCAGATGGTGCGGCAGGACCGCGCCAACTGGCACAAATTCCATCGCCGCGACAGCGACGACGAGGGTGATGCCTGGTTCAGGACCAACGACCAGCGCGCCGATCTGCAGCGCATGCTGGAACGCCCCGGCGCGATGAGTTCCTCGACCAAGCGCGCCATCGTCAATGGCGAGCCGCTGATCCAGGTCGACGTCTACGAAAACAGCGTGCGCGTCAGCATTCTGGAAAATTGAAAAGTCGGCGTTTGGAAAACTGACACAAGGCCAACGAAAAGGGCGGCACGAAAGCGCCGCCCCTTCATTTGAGAAAAACCGTCGCCTGAAAAATCAGGCAGCTTCTTCCTTGTCGTCGTCTTCTTCGTCGGACTCGCCGTCTTCGGATTCTTCCTCGGCGTCATCGCCTTCGGCCTTCACGGCGTCATCGGCGTCTTCTTCTTCGGACTCTTCGCCGTCTTCGTCATCGCCATCCTCGTCTTCGCCATCCTCGTCATCGTCTGACAGGTCGGCGGCTTCGGCCGTGGCGGCGGCATGATCGAGGGCGGTTTCGGAAGCGGATTCAAGCGTCTCGGCGGCGGCCGGGTTTTCTTCAGTCACTTCGATTTCGTGATCGGAATTCATGGAAGCCTCCGTTGGGTTGGGGAACATGTCCCTTTTGCCACGGAGAGATCATCGTCATATGACTGTAAGCCGGCTCGAACGGCCGGCTGGGCGATATTTTTTCAAGGCACCGGAACCGGTCTCCAGCACCGTTGCAGCGGCCGATCTAGCCCGCGATCTTGGAGAAATCGGCGACCTGATCGGTGGCGGCGCGGATGCGGGCAAGCAGCGCAAGGCGGTTGGCGCGCACGGCCTGATCCTCATCATTCACGAGAACATGCTCAAAAAATGAATCAACAGGTTCACGCAACACGCTAAGCGCCAGCATGGCAGCGGAAAAGTCTTGATTTTGAATCGCTTCGCCGGCTTGCTTCTCGGCTTGATTCACCGCCGCAAACAGCGATTTCTCGGCATCTTGCCGGAACAACGCCGGCTCAACGCTCTGGGCGACCGCCGTTTTCTTCTTCTCCTCGGCGGCCAGGATGTTGGCCGCGCGCTTGGTACCGGCAAGCAGGTTCCTGCCGTCCTCGGTATCGAGGAAGGAGCCAAGCGCTTCGACGCGGCGCACGATCTGCAGGAGGTCGTCGTTCGGCGATTGGCCGATCTCCCCCCTTGTGGGTGAGATGCCCGGCAGGGCAGAGGGGGGCGCCTCGCGCTGAGAGGTCGGCGGGACAGCGCCCCCCTCTGTCGGCTTCGCCGACATCTCCCCCACAAGGGGGGAGATTGGGCGCGAACCTGCCGCCAGCACCGCGTCGATAAGGTCGTACCGCGCACCTTGATCGCGGAGGTAGACTTTCAGGCGATCATGGAAGAAGGAGAGGAGGTCGTCTAGCAAATCTGCGACAGTGAATTTTCCCAACTCGCTCCACACTTGGGGATCGGATTTTCCGGCCCACATGAAAGCACCGCGAACTAGGTTCACGATCGAATATTCAGTCTCCGACCCAATATTTTCCTGCTTGACGCGCTGAGTGATGATTTTCGTTCCGTCAAATGTATGGAGTCTGCCGACCACGCTTGCTTGCTCCATATAACTGGTGATCGAAGCTATGATTTGGTCCTTAACCGAAGTCCTTAATGCGGTTTCCAATGCAAGCCTCACCACGCCAAGCGCCGCCCGACGCAACGCGTAGGGATCCTTGGACCCAGTCGGCTTTTCATCGATCGCCCAGAAGCCGACCAGCGTATCCAGCTTGTCCGCGAGCGCCACGGCGACCGACACCGGATCGCTCGGCACATAATCGGACGGGCCTTGCGGCTTGTAGTGTTCCTCGATGGCGGCGGCGACTGACGGATGTTCGCCCTGAAGCAGCGCGTATTTGCGGCCCATCGCACCCTGCAGTTCCGGAAACTCGCCGACCACTTCAGTGGTGAGATCGGCCTTGGCCAGGATAGCGGCACGGCGCGCCAGCGCTGGATCCGCGCCGACGATCGGCGCCAGCTCTTCCGCCAGCCGCGCGATCCGCTCCACCCGCTCGCCCTGTGTGCCGAGCTTGGCATGGAAAGTCACATTGAGATGGTCGAGCCGGGCCATGCGCTGGTCGAGCGGCTTCTTCAGGTCGAGCCCGAATTTCTTCGCCGATGCGTCGAGCTGGGCGACGTCAGGTAGATCGCCCTGGTCGGTCGTCCAGAAATAGAGCGCGTCGGAGAGGCGGGCGCGCACCACCTTGCCGTTGCCGTGGGCGATCTCCTTGCCGCCGTCCCTGGCCTCGATGTTGGCGGTGAGGATGAAGCGGTTGGAGAGCGCCTCGCCTTCCCCTTGCGGCCGCGTCACGAAGCATTTCTGGTTGGCGCGGATGGTCAGCCGGATCACCTCGGCGGGAATGGCCAGGAATGCCTCTTCGAACTCGCCCATCAGCACGACAGGCCATTCGACCAGCCCCGACACTTCCTCAAGCAAGCCCTCATCCTCGACCAGGTCGAGCCCGTTGGCGAAGGCGAGGTTGCGGGCGTCCGCGAGGATGATCTCCTTGCGCCGGTCGGCGTCGAGCACGACCTTCCCCGCCTCGAGCTTGCTTACATAATCATCGAAGCGGCGCACGGTGATTTCGCCGGGTGCGGGAAACCGGTGGCCGTAGGTGACGTTGCCCGAACGGATGCCGTCGATCTCGAAATCGACCACGACCGGCTCCTCGGTCTCGGGGCCGAAGGTGCATAGGATCGATTGCAGCGGCCGCACCCAGCGCAGCGAGCCCGGCTTGGCCGAGGCCGGCCCCCAGCGCATGGATTTGGGCCAGGGGAAATCGCGGATGATAGCGGGCACCAGTCCGGCGATGATCTCCTCCGCCGCCCTGCCCGGCTTCGACATATGCGCAACGTAGAAGTCGCCCTTCTTCGGATCGGAATGGACATGCGCTTCGGCGATCGATGACAGGCCGGCCTTGCGCAGGAAGCCCTGGACGGCCTGTTCGGGCGCCGATGTCGACGGCCCCTTGATGTCCTCGTGAATGTCCTTCGAGCGTGCGGTAAGCCCGCGGATATCGAGCGTCAGGCGCCGTGGCGTCCAATAGTCACGCGCCGCCTCATAAGTCAGTCCCGCCTCGACCAGACCGTCGGTCAGCATTTTCTTCAAATCGCCCGCCGCCTTGCGCTGCATGCGCGCGGGGATTTCCTCGGAGCGAAGTTCGAGCAACAAATCGGGCATCAGAGTGTCTCCGACCGCATGCCATTTCTCTGTTTGCGCGTCCTCGCGCCTCCGGCGCTGCGGTCGCGCGGCTGGGCGGGGATTTCCTCGGAGCGAAGTTCTAGCAGCAGGTCAGGCATAGGGTCAGCTCATGCGGGAGAGTGGTCCGCGCGGGGCATAGCAACTCGGCTGGCCGCTGTCACCCTTTCCATAAATTTCAGTCGGCTTGTCGGGACGCGCCGAACCCGCCCGTCCTCGGATCAAAGATTTCCATGAACCCAACGCAGCGCTGAAGCGACCCACGCTCAGGCAGGGAACTATTGGCTGAACGACGATGAAAACCGCATCCAGACTTCTTCAGATCCTCGCGCTCAGCGCCTGCTTCACCGCGCAGGCCCATGGCGCCTTCTCGATGCCGGGCGTGCGGCAAGCGCTGCGGACGATGTCTGGTCCGAGCGGCCAGATCCTGCCGCCGATCAGCGCTTGCCTCGAAATGATCAACGGCGCTTGAGGCTCAAGCCGCCAATCCACCCGCCTGCGTCTTCAGGAACGCCTCGCCGCAGGCTTTCGCCAGATTGCGCACGCGCAGGATGTAGCTCTGGCGTTCGGTGACCGAGATCACGCCGCGCGCGTCGAGCAGGTTGAAGACATGGCTCGCCTTGATGCACTGGTCGTAGGCCGGAAAGACCATCTTGTGCATCGGCAGATTGTCGTTCGATGCCGGCGCGCCGGCCTCGAGCAGCGCCTTGCACTCGGATTCGGCATCCTCGAAGTGGCGCAGCAGCATGGCGGTGTTGGCGTATTCGAAATTGTGGCGTGAATATTCCTGCTCGGCCTGCAGGAACACGTCGCCATAGGTGACCTTGTCGGCGCCTTCGCGGCCGTTGAAGTTGAGGTCGTAGACGTTGTCGACGCCCTGCACATACATGGCCAGGCGCTCCAGGCCGTAAGTGAGTTCGCCCGCCACCGGCGCGCATTCGATGCCGCAGACCTGCTGGAAATAGGTGAACTGCGAGACCTCCATGCCGTCGCACCAGCATTCCCAGCCAAGGCCCCAGGCGCCCAGGGTCGGGCTTTCCCAGTCGTCCTCGACGAAGCGTATGTCGTGCAGCAGGGGGTCGACGCCGATCGCCGCCAGCGAGCCGAGATAAAGCTCCTGCAGGTTCGGCGGATTGGGCTTCAGGATCACCTGGTACTGGTAATAATGCTGCAGCCGGTTGGGGTTCTCGCCATAGCGGCCGTCCTTGGGACGGCGCGAAGGCTGGACGTAGGCTGCGTTCCAGCGCTTCGGTCCGAGCGCCCGCAGCGTCGTTGCCGGATGAAACGTGCCGGCGCCAACCTCCATGTCATAGGGCTGCAGGATGACGCAGCCATAGGCGGCCCAATAATTGTGCAGGGTCAGGATCAGCCCCTGGAACGAGCGGCTGGGGTGCATATGGGCTGGGATTTCAATCGTCACGATGGCCTCGGCGACACAGGCTAGCTTGCGGCCACGTCCTAGAGACAGTGCGGCGAAGCGTCAAGCAAGGCGCGTCCGATGCGCGCAGCCTTGAGCATACCGGGCGATGTTGAAAACTTTGCCAGGGACTGGCCCATTGCCCGCCGCGAGGGTCCGCGATCCAATTCGAACAAGCATCCACGTCAGGCACAGCAGGTCGAGCCATGTCCAACCCGATCACCATCCGCCCCATCACGCGCCAGGATTTCGAGCAGTGGCTGCCGCTGTGGGATGGCTACAACGCGTTCTATGGCCGCTCGGGCGAGACGGCGCTGGCGAGTGAAATCACCGCGATGACATGGTCGCGCTTCTTCGACTCCTACGAGCCGGTGCACGCGCTGGTCGCCGAAAGCGGGAGCCAGTTGCTTGGCCTCGTCCACTACCTGTTCCACCGCAGCACGACGGCGATCGCGCCGAACTGCTATCTGCAGGACCTTTTCACCAACGAGGCCTCGCGCGGCAAGGGCATCGGCCAGGCGCTGATCGAAGGCGTCTATGAGCGCGCCCGGGCGGCCGGCTCCGGCCGGGTGTACTGGCTGACGCACGAAACCAACCAAACCGCGATGAAGCTCTACGACAAGGTCGGCGAACGCTCTGGCTTCGTCGTCTACCGAAAGATGTTCTGAGGACGCTCCGGCGCGTCGCCGCGTCTTCTGATGACGCCATGCGCCTTTCCAACGAAAACGGGGCTCCAAAGAGCCCCGTTCGCATTTCAAAAGCGATTTCACCCCTTCGGGGCGGGAACCGGCTCTGGCTTGACCTTCGGGGTTTCCTGCGCGGTGTTGGACTCGATCGGCGGCAGGCCCTTCATCAGCTTCTGCTGCAAGGTGGCGAGCACATCGGGGTCGGGCTTCAGGTCGCGGGCCTGGTTCCACTGGAAGGTGGCTTCCAGCTTGCGGCCGACGCGCCAATAGGCGTCGCCGAGATGGTCGTTCAGAACCGGATCTTCCGGCTTCAGCGAGACCGCGCGTTCCATCTCGCGCACGGCGTCATCGAAGCGGCCGAGGCGGAAATAGGCCCAGCCCAGGGAATCGACGATGTAGCCATCGCTCGGCCTGAGGTCGACGGCCTTCTGGATCATCTCAAGGCCTTCCTTGAGGTTGGTGTTCATGTCGACCCAGGAATAGCCGAGATAGTTCAGCACCTGCGGCTGGTCTGGCTGCAACTCCAGCGCCTTGCGGAAATTCGGCTCGGCCTTCGGCCATTCCTTCAGCCGCTCATAGGCGATGCCGCGCTGGTAGAAGATGTTCCAGTTGGCGGCGGTCGGCGTCTTCAGCACCTCGACGGCCTTGTCGTAGAGATTGGCGGCGGAGCGGAAATCATCCTTCGAGGAGTAGACGCCGCCGAGCGCCAGATAGGCGCGCATGTCATTGGGATGGGCGTCGACGAAGGCTTTCAGATGCGTGATCGCCTCGTCATGGCGGTCGAGATCGGCCAGGTTGAGGCCGAGCTGCAGGTCCGAAATCTCCTTCAGCGGCGAAGAGTCGGGGATGCGCCGATAGAGCGCGATGGCGCCCTCGCCGTCCTTCAGCTGTTCGGCGACGGCGGCGAGTTGCACGAGGGCCGCGTCGCTGTCCGGCTTCAGGGCCAAGGCATATTGCAAATAGAGGCGCACGAATGGCTCGCCGCCACCACGGTTGAGCGCGGTGGCGAGATCGAGCAAAATCTCGGAAGCACCGTCGGACGGACCGGACACGAAGGGCGCGATCTTGTCGCCCTTGCTGATCCTGTCGCGCAAGGCGACGATTTCCAGCTTGCCCGGCGAGAACGCCTCGGCCTGGTCGAGCACGGACATCGCCTTGGCCTTGTCGCCCTTGCGGGCCAGGAACGAGGCATAGGCCTGCGCGTTGCGCATCCAGGTTTCAGGCGCCGCGCCGCCGGCGGCGGTATCCTGCATCGTCGCGGCGTAGATCGCCTCGGCCTTGTCGGGCATGTTGGAGGCATCGGCGATCAGGGCGCGGTGGAAGGACTTGAACAGGCCGAACCAGTCCGGCCCCTGCAGCTTGTCGATCGAAGCCATCGCTTCGCTGGCCTGGCCGGCACCTTGTTCGGCCCAGCCGGACATGACACCGGAGATCAAGCGGTCGAGATCGGATTCCAGCGACAGCTTGAGCCAGTACTGCGCCTTGGTGAAATCCTTCTTGTGGAAGGAGTCGACAGCGAGCGCCAGGCGCGAGAAGCGCTCGACGTCCGGCACCTCCTTGAGCTTGTCGGCGTAGACCAGCGATTCATCGAAGCGGCCTTGAGCGATCAGCGACAGCATCAGGCTTTGCTGCAGCGCCGTGTCACCGGGGTTGAACGCCAGGGCTTGCTTATAATAGGCGATGGCGCTGTCGAGGTCGTTGTCGCCCTCGGCGATCCTGGCAGCCAGATAGGCGCCCGAGAACGACGAGATCTTGACCGGTTCGGTGGATTGCTTGGCATAGGCCGGCAAAGCCGAAATCGCCATGCCCGTCACAATTGCCAGCCTTGTCAGCCAGCGCGCACGTCCTTGCTGCATCGTATCCCTTTCAGCCAGGCGCCATCTCCGCGTCAGCGGATCGACCCAGACTCGATCATTCCGGGCAAAGCATGGCCTTTTTGGGGTCGCGCTTCAATCCGCCCGAAATTCACAATCGGGTCACCCGATTAACAAACCATCGCTAAAATGGGACGGCTTTGCCCGTCAACAGGCCGTTGCAGTCGCGTATCGCGATAGCCGCCGCTTGCCACCGCGCCGCACAGCCGGCTCCATTCGCAGCCCGCGCACGCCTCGCGCACATGGCCGGTCGAAAACGCCTGCCGCAACCGCATCAGGATCACGGCGTCGAGATCGAGGCGGATGCCGTCCCGGATCGGCCGAGCCAGCAGCGCTTGCACGTCATCCCTGGCCTGCCGGTCCCGCCCGGCCGCGCTGTCGCGCAGGCAGTGCGGATCCGGCTCGCCAAGCAACGGAGCGCAGATGTCGTCCGGTCCGGACACGAGGAGAATGTCCTCGCCCCGGCTCAGGCGCTCCGCGATCGCGTCATAATTGGCGATGAAAGCGGGGCTGTATCCCTTGCCCACATAGGTGAGCAGGCAAAGGAGATGATGGGCGCGCAGCCTGACCGTCACGGCTTCGGCAAGTTCATCTTGCCGCGCGGCAGCGCCGTCAGTGTCGCCGCGCCCAGCGCCGACTTGAGCAATCCGCCGACGATGAACGGCACGAAGCCGAAGGTGATGGCCTGTTCGGCGCCAATCATGGCGGCTAGCCATGCCGTTCCGAGCACCAGGCAAGCGAGATTGCCAAGCAGCATGGCGATGAAGGCGAGCACGACCCGGTTGCCATTCCAGCCGCGTTCGGCCAGCCAGCCGACAAGCGCGCCGACAATCGGGAAAGCGAAGAGATAGCCGCCGGTCGGGCCGACGAAATACGATACGCCCGCCGCCCCGCCGGCCAGAACCGGAAAGCCGACAGCGCCTTCGACCAGCCAGGCGGCGATCGTCACCGCGCCAAGCCGCCAGCCATAGAGCGCACCGATCAGCGTCACGGCGAAGGTCTGCATGGTCACCGGAACCGGCACCATCGGCACCTCGATGTAGGATGATAGCGCCAGGAACAGCGTGCCGAGCACGACGGCGCCGGCCTGCCAGCCAATCGATCGCTGCTGGAGGCGTAGCGGGCTGAAGGACGGTCTGGCGGACGAGAATGCGAGGTTGGTCATAGCTTCCCTTCAATCGATCCAAAGTTATAGATAATTTCTGCGTTCGATCTATTATCGAATCCACATTTTTGGACCGATAGCAAGCCCGTGCGCGGGAAAAGGCCGCTCAACCCACGATCGCGAAGGCTTCCCGCGTGGCACCGGAGGCTGTCCTGACCGGCTTGCGGCCAATCCATTGAACATGCCGTCCCAATATTGCCGCGGCCGATTCGGTGTTTCCCTGTCGCAAGGCGGTGAGGATCGCCCGATGGTCCTGATCGGTGCGCGTCTCCCACTCCGAACGCCATGCCGCGAACAGAAAGCGGGCGCTTGCGGCATGCAGGTCATCGATGGTGGCAAGCAGACGCGGCATGCCGCAAGGCGTCAGGATCAGCCGGTGAAAGGCGCGATTGGCTTCTTCCCACGACCTGACGTCGCGGGATTTGTCGCCGGCCTTCGTCGCCTCCTCGGCCTGGTCGAGAATGGCCGAAGTCAGGTGCGGCGCGGCGTGGCGCAGCGCCAGCACTTCGAGGGCCGCCCGCATTTCGGCGACCTCCTTGACCTCGCCGAGATCGAAGGCCGCGACGCGCACGCCGCGACGCGGTTCGCTGACGGCGAGCCCCTGCGCCTCGAGGCGACGAAATGCCTCGCGCACGGGGACATGGCTGGTGTTGAATTCCTCGGCGATATGGTCCTGCCGCAGCCGCGCCCCAGGCTCGATCGCGCCGGAGATGATGCGGTCCGCCAGCGCCTTGCCGATGCGCACCGCGATGGTGTCGTCCATGCCCTTTGCCATGATTTATAGATAATTTGCGGCAAGGCCGCTTGTCGAGACGGCAGGGCAAGAATCGTCGCCATTCTCCCCAGCGCTGGCCGGAGACCAATCCTGTATGACCGCGCTCAGTTCACCCGGCTGATGCAGAAGTCGATGACGTCGATCAGCGCCGATTTCTGCGGCGTCTCTTCCAGCGGCGCCAGCGCGTCGCGGGCGATCTCGCCGAAATGGCGGGCGCGCCCGATCGTATCGGCAATGGCGCCGTGGCGGGTCATCAGGCCGATCGCCTTTTCCAGCCCAGCATCGTCGGTGACATTGTCCTCGATGGCGCGCTTCCAGAAGGTGCGTTCGGCCTTGCTGCCGCGCCGGTAGGCGAGGATGACCGGCAAGGTCACCTTGCCCTCGCGAAAATCGTCGCCGACATTCTTGCCGAGATCCTTGCTGGTGCCGCCATAGTCCAGCGCATCGTCGATGAGCTGGAAGGCAAGACCGAGATTCATGCCGTAGGAGCGCAGCGCGGCGCGATCGTTGCGGGTCGCCTGGGCGATCACCGGGCCAACCTCGGCGGCGGCTGAAAACAGCGCGGCGGTCTTGGCCTTGATGACGGCGAAATGCTCGTCCTCGGTGGTTTCGAGGTTCTTGGCGGCGGCGAGCTGCATGACCTCGCCCTCGGCGATGATCGAGGCCGCGCTCGACAGGATGTCGAGCGCTTCAAGCGAGCCGACATCGACCATCATGCGGAAGGCCTGGCCGAGCAGGAAGTCGCCGACCAGGACGCTCGCCTGGTTGCCCCAGATCATGCGGGCGGTCTTCTTGCCGCGCCGCATCCCGCTTTCGTCGACGACGTCGTCGTGCAGAAGGGTGGCCGTATGCATGAATTCGACCGAAGTGGCGAGCTTGACGTGGCCCTCGCCGGCATAGCCGAACATCTGCGCCGCGGCGAGCGTCAGCATTGGTCTCAGCCGCTTGCCGCCGGACGAGATCAGGTGGTTGGCAACCTCGGGAATCATCTCGACGTCGGAGCCGGCCTTGGACAGGATCAATTCGTTGACGCGCCCCATATCGGCCGCGGTCAGATCGATCAGATCCTTGATGGAGGCGGGTTCCCGCTTCCCGTTTTCGATGTTGAGAACGACACCCACGACAATCACTCCCGTCTTGGTATAACGCGTGCGACGGCACCCTTAGTCCCGGCATGGACTCTAGGGCGGCGGACACGGGCACGGCAAGTGGCGAATTGGCGCGGCGGCGGTGACAGCGTGTCAACCTCGGGAAATGCCGGAATGCGGCCGCACGTTTACATGCACGCCGCAACCTGCGAGTTTCCCGCCATGATAGAGCTTATCCGCACCAATGACGCCGTCATCATCTCCTTTGTCGAATCGCTGATGCGCGATGCCGGCATCGGCTGCTTCGTCGCCGACCAGAATATGAGCGTGCTCGACGGCTCGCTGGGCATCCTGCCGCGGCGCGTCATGGTCGATGCCGATCAGGCCGACGCCGCGCGGCGCATCCTGACCGATGCCGGCATCGCCAACGAGATCCGCCAGAAGTAATGTCCGCCGCGCCGGCCACCCTCGCCACGGATACGCCGGCCCATACGGTCGATGCCTTCCATCGCGGCCGGTTCTGGCTCGTGCAGCCCAAGCATGGCGGCCATCGCGCCGGCATGGACGCCATGATGCTGGCCGCATCGGTGCCATCCTCGTTTAGCGGGCGGCTCGCCGATTTTGGGGCCGGCGCCGGGGCCGCCGGTCTGGCGGTGCTGTCGCGCTGTCCGGGTGCCCAGGCCGTGCTGGTCGAGCGCGCCCCCGAAATGGCCGCCTTCGCGTCGGCCACGCTTGCCCATCCCGGCAATGCGCATCTCAGCGATCGCGCGGCCGTGCTTGTCGCCGATGTCACCATGTCGGGCCGGGCGCGGGCCGCCGCCGGCCTTGCCGACAATGATTTCGACTTCGTCATCATGAACCCGCCCTTCAACGCCGCGCGCGACCGCACGACCCCGGAGCGCCTGCGAAAAGAAGCCCATGTCATGGAGGACGGCCTGTTCGAGAACTGGATCCGCAGCGCGGCGGCGGTTGTCAAACCGCGCGGCGGACTTGCGGTCATCGCGCGGCCCGAACAGCTCGGCGCCATTCTCGACGCCATTTCGGGCCGCTTCGGCGAAGCCGAGATGCTCGCCGTGCACCCGCGCCCGGACGCGGCGGCAATCCGCATTGTCGTGCGGGCAGCCCTTGGCGCACGGGGAAAGCTCGCCATTCGTCCGCCCCTGATGCTTCACGCGCAATCGGGCAACGGCCCCGACGAGCGCAGCGAAATGATCACCAATGGGCTCGCCTCGCTGTTCGGAGACTGAGCCGTTCGCGGCCCGCGCATTGCCGTTGGCCGGGAAATCCCTACATGCCTGCAACCATTGCCGGAGACCACGCCACCGTGAAACGTCTTTTCAACCGCCTGCTGCCGAAATCCTGGCGCTCCACCGTCGTCACCATTCCGGTCATCCGGCTGCACGGCACCATCATGGCCGGCGGCGGCCAGTTCCGGCCGAGCCTGTCGATTGCCTCCACCGCCGGACTGATCGAAAAGGCGTTCTCCTTCGACGCGCCGGCGGTCGCGATCTCGATCAATTCCCCTGGCGGCTCCCCTGTGCAGTCGCGGCTGATTTTCAAGCGCATCCGCGATCTCGCCGTCGAGAAAAACAAGAAGGTGCTTGTCTTCGTCGAGGACGTCGCGGCTTCCGGCGGCTACATGATCGCGGTCGCCGGCGACGAGATCTTCGCCGACCCCTCCTCCATCGTCGGTTCGATCGGCGTCGTATCGGCCTCGTTCGGCTTCCCCGAATTGATGAAGAAGATTGGCGTCGAGCGCCGTGTCCATACCGCCGGCCAGAACAAGGCGGTGCTCGACCCGTTCAAGCCCGAGAAAAAGGAAGACGTCGAGCGGCTGAAGGCGCTGCAGCTCGAAGTGCACGAGACCTTCATCGACCTGGTTAAAGAGCGGCGCGGCACGAAGCTGGCGGACGACCCGGACCTGTTCACCGGCCTGTTCTGGACCGGCAAGCGAGGGTTGGAACTTGGCCTTGTCGATGCGCTCGGCGACATGCGCACGGTGTTGAAGACCCGCTTCGGGCCGAAGACCCAGCTCAGGCTGGTCTCGGCGCCGCGCGGTTTGTTCGGCCGCTTCGGCCTGTTCGGCTCGAACAAGGGCTTTTCGGCGCCCGACATCGCCGCGGCCGCGGCCAGCGGAATCATCGATGCGGCGGAAGAGCGCGCATTGTGGACGCGCTTCGGGCTTTGAAAAAGCCATGAAAGCGTCTAGCATGGTTGCCCGAAAGACCCGACCGGCCGCCCTTACCGGCCCTGCGTGGTAGGAGTTTTGACATGCCGCAGCTCATTTTCTTCGCCGTCGTCGGCGTCGCCGCGTATTTCGGCTACCGCACCTTCCTGCGCGAGGCCGAGCGCGTGACGGCCAAGGTGCGGCGGACCGAAAAACAGGCGGCCAACGGCACGATGGGAACGCTGGTCAAGGATCCGAAGACCGGCGAATACCGGCTGGCCAAGGACTGACGCTCATTTCACTCGCAATCGAGACCGTGGACTCCGGACCGGTTGTCCGGACGTGGGCAGCACCCGCCAAGATAAACCTTGCCCTGCACGTCACCGGCAGGCGCCCCGATGGCTACCACCTCATCGAAAGCCTGGCTGTGTTCACGCGCTTTGGCGACAGGGTTGAGATCGCGCCGGCCGACAGCGACGAGTTCAGCGTGTCCGGCCGCTACGCGCCTGACGTTCCGCTCGATGGCGGCAATCTCGTGCTGAAGGCCCGCGACGCGTTGCGGCAGGCCGCCGGCATTCGCAGCACGCCGCCGGTGAGCATCAGGCTCGAAAAGAACCTTCCGGTCGCGTCCGGCATGGGCGGAGGGTCGAGCGACGCGGCGGCCGTGCTGCGCGGGCTGGGGGAGAGCTGGGGACTGGACATCGATAGCGCCGAGCTGGCGCGGATCGGTCTGTCGCTCGGCGCCGACGTGCCGATGTGCCTGGCGGCAAAGCCGCTGGTGGCGCGCGGCATTGGTGAGGAACTCTCGGTGGTGCCGGATTTTTCGGCGCTGGGACTGGTGCTGGTCAATCCGGGAACGCCGGTCTCGACAGCGGAAATCTTCGCGGCCCTTTCCCATCGCGACAATGAGCCCCTGCCGCCGCTGCCGCGCCGCATCGATTTTCATAGCCTGCGCAACTGGCTGGAGGTGACCCGAAACGACCTCGAACCGGCAGCTGTTGCGATGCAGCCAGCCATAGGCAGGGCGCTTTCCTGGCTCGATAAGGCTGGATCGGGATTTTCGCGGATGTCGGGATCGGGCGCGACATGCTTCGGACTGTTCGAGACCGGCAATGTCGCCAAGCGCGCGGCCGCCGAAATCCGCGCCCGCCAGCCCGACTGGTTCGTCGCCGCAACGCGCAGCATGGCCTCGGAGGCCGAGTGAGATGGCCAGGATTGACGAGAACCGTGCCTTCGTTCCGGTGCGCATCGCGGTGCTGACGGTTTCCGATACACGCATCCTCGCCGACGACAAATCCGGCCAGACGCTGGCCGATCGCATCACCGAGGCGGGTCACATCCTGGCTGCCCGCGACATCGTCACCGACGATCGCGAAAAGATCCGCGACACCGTGCTGGCGTGGTCGCGGGACAAGGCCGTCGACGTCGTGATCACCACCGGCGGCACCGGTTTCACCGGCCGCGATGTGACGCCCGAGGCGCTGGAGCCGATCTTCGAAAAGCGCATGGATGGCTTCTCGGAAGTGTTCCACCGCATCTCCTACGACAAGATAGGCACCTCGACGATCCAGAGCCGCGCGACCGGCGGCGTCGTCAACGCCACCTTCGTCTTTGTGCTGCCGGGCTCGCCCGGCGCCTGCAAGGACGCCTGGGACGGCATCTTGAAGGCACAACTCGACTACCGGCACATGCCCTGCAACTTCGTCGAGATCATGCCGCGCCTGGACGAGCATCTGCGGCGGCGGAAACCTGCCCCTTAAAAAGCCTAGGCAAAGTGCCGGCTTCACGCTGTGTTCGCCAGGCAGAACAGCGCCGGCGCTTTCGAACGGCCATTCCAAACCGGATGCCGGAGACAGTACTTTCGTGGGCAATCCCTACCGTTCACGAGAAGGCAGATATGGCCGTGCAAACTGGGACCATGCACACCGGCGGGTGCCATTGCGGAATATATGCCTGCGATTTTCGACCGAACTGGATCCATCGCAAATCGAAGTCCGCGCCTGCCAAAGAGCGGTCGCAAAAAATCACCTTTGCCTCGGCGGCGCCGCCCAGATCTCGGCGTCGAGCCGCCTGGTCGCCAGCCCGCGCGCCAAGGCCTCGGCGGTGGCGGCATTCTTGGACAGGGACGCCGCCTGCCGCTTGCTGATCACCAGTCCGTCGGCGAGCGCGCGGTTTGCCGAAAAGACGCGGGCCAGGAAGGGCGGACGACTGCCCCGCGCCCGAGAGAAGCGGGCCGCTATGGTCTGCCTGGACGTATGGGCGGCGACCGCTTCGATCCAGCCCTCCACCAGCCTCGCGCCCGGCTCCAGAAACAGCAGCCAGTCACCCTTGGCCTGGCGAATGCCGGCGGCAATGCCGCCACTCCCGACATAGTGGCAGCCGGCATGATCGGCGACGCGATGCGTCTGGTCGGTGGAGCCGGTGTCGCAGACCACGACCTCGCGCACCACGCCCTCGACCGCGCCGCCGATCAGCGTCGCCAGCGTGCGGGCGAGGCCCTCCTCGTCATTGTGCGTTTCGATGAGAACACTGAGCATGATTAGCCGAATAGCGGAAAGGGTTGGCCGGCGCCAGTTTTTGCGGCGCACCATAGAAAGTTCTTGCTTTGTTCTCATCGGTAAAATAGGAATAATTTCATGAGCAGAGCGATTCGACAGAACACGGACAGTCCCTGGGAGCGGGCGAAGATGGAACCGATCATGCGCGCCGACATTGCAGCCTTCGGAGCAGGACGAGCCGAAATGGCCAATGCGATGATCGAGCAGAGCGGCATGCGGGTCCGTCCGGACCGCAACCGCGGCCGGTCGGCGGGCATCAATCCGTCCGGCCGATTCGAACCTGTCAGCCGGCATGTCTTCGACGATGGCTGGAGTTCGCTGGAGGAACTGCCCCCGTTCAAAACCGAGGTGCAGGTCGAGAAGCCGCGCACCATCATCACCCGCAACGAATCGCCCGACATCTCCTTCGACCGGTCGATCAACCCCTATCGCGGCTGCGAGCACGGTTGCGTCTATTGCTTCGCGCGGCCGACGCATTCGTTCATGGGCCTGTCGCCGGGCCTGGATTTCGAATCCAAGCTGTTCGCCAAGCCGGACGCGGCCCGCCTGCTCGATAAGGAATTGTCGAAGGACGGTTACCAGCCGCGCACCATCGCCATCGGCACCAACACCGATCCCTACCAGCCGATCGAGAAGCAGTACCGGATCATGCGCGAGATCCTCGAAGTGCTGGAAGCACGCGGCCATCCGGTCGGCATCGTCACCAAATCGGCCCTGGTGGTGCGCGACATCGACATTCTGTCGCGCATGGCCGAGCGCGGGTTGGCCAAGGTGGCGCTGTCGGTGACGACGCTCGACCGCATGCTGGCGAGGACGATGGAGCCTCGCGCATCGACGCCGACCAAGCGGCTGGAGGCGATCAGGCAGCTTTCGGATGCCGGCATCCCGGCTTCGGTGATGGTGGCGCCGATCATTCCGGGCCTGACAGACCAGGAGATGGAACGCATCCTCGACTCGGCATACCATGCCGGAGCGCGCGAGGCTGGCTATGTCGTGCTGCGCCTGCCGCTGGAGGTCAGCCCGATTTTCAAGGACTGGCTGCTGCGCCACTATCCCGATCGCTATCGCCACGTCATGTCGCTGATCCGTTCGATGCGCGACGGCAAGGACTACGATTCGGAGTGGGGCAAGCGCATGAAGGGCGCCGGACCCTATGCCTGGCAGATCGGCCGGCGCTTCGAGATCACCGCCAAGCGGCTCGGCCTCAATGCCGAACGGCGCACGCTGCGGACCGATCAGTTCGTCGCGGCCGGCAAGGATCAGGAGCAGTTGATGCTGCTTTGAACGATCAGACCGCCGCGGCCGTTTGATTGCCGCCGTGGCGAAAAAATCCCGTCCGGCCTGCCCCGGCCTGCAGACGGTGCCCTCCCGGTCCGGCGCCCCATCCGACCCGGAGGGACTTGCGGAGAATCGGAGCCGATGCGAACCTCGCCGCAACATGGCTCGCGCGCGTTCCGATTCTCCGCTTCTCTTCGAAATCGTCGAGAAACCCGATTTCTCCTTCGAGACGAAGGCGATGGCCGATGGCCTGTGGCCGGTCGCGGGGATGGACGAAGCCGGCCGGGGCCCGTTGGCCGGGCCGGTGGTGGCGGCGGCAGTGGTGCTCGATCCGGCCAACATTCCCGAAGGGCTCGACGATTCCAAGCGGCTTAGCCATTTGCAGCGCGAAGCGCTGTTCCTGCGCATTCTCGGCTCGGCGCAGGCTGTTTCCATGGCCTCGATCAGCGCCGAGGGCATAGACGGCAGCAACATCCTGAAGGCCAGCCTGGAAGCGATGCGCCGGGCTTTGGTCGGACTGTCGGTTCGACCGAAGCTCGCGCTTGCCGACGGTCGCGACGTGCCGCCGGGATTGCCGTGCGACGGCCGGGCGCTGATCAAGGGCGACCAGCGCTCGCAGTCGATCGCCGCCGCCTCGATCGTCGCCAAGGTGATGCGCGACCGCATGATGTGCGGCTGCGGCAGCCACCACGACCGCTATGGTTTCGAAGTCCATATGGGCTACGCCACGGCCCGGCACCGCACGGCGATCGAGGCGCATGGCCCGGTGGCACGGCTGCACCGCGTCTCGTTCGCGCCGTTCAGGCTGGGTGGCGTCGAGGTGGCGGAAGAAGAGAGTTTTACCGGGCTGGATTAGGGCGACGGCCACCGTTGCGACGCTCGTAAGTCCCGGCATGGATCCTAAGGTCTGCGCGCGTCGCTTCGCTCCTTACTTCGCCCTAGGACGACGAATTCATAAGGCACAAAACAAAAAAGCCGCCAGGTTTCCCGGGCGGCTTTTGAATTGCTTGATACTCTCAGCTCAGTTTAGCTTGGCCTTCACATCCTGCAGCGCGGACTTGAACAGGTCGGCTCCGGCCTTGACGTCAACCTTGGCGGCGAGCAGCGCGCGGGCAGCCTCGACAGCGATGTCGACGGCGCTGGCGCGCACTTCGCCGATCGCTTCGCGCTCGGCCTGGCCGATCTTCTGTTCGGCAAGCGCGGTGCGCCTGGCGACATAGTCCTCGGTCTTCTTGTGCGCCTCGGCGGCCAGCATCTCGGCCTCGCGCTTGGCTGCCGCGACAATGTCGGCGGCCTCCTGCTCGGCTTCCTTGCGCTTCTTCTTGTACTGGCCAAGCAGTTGCTGGGCTTCATCGCGCAGCTTGCGGGCCTCGTCGAGCTCATTGCTGATCCTGGCGGCGCGGGCGTCGAGCGCCTTGGCGATCATGCCGGGCACCTTGATGTAGACGGCGATGGCCAGGAAGATGATCAGGGCAACCGTGGCCCAGAGCGTTGCGAGAGATGTAGCGTCCATGATGCGCTCCTCACCCGGCCACGGATTTGACCGCGGCCGCGATCTCGGCCTTGCTGGCCTTGCCGCCGACCAGTGCCTCGACGATCGCCGAAGCGGTGTCCTCGGCGATGCTGCCGACTTCCTTCATGGCGTTGGCCTTGATGGAAGCAATGCGTGCCTCGGCCTCGCCCAGCTTCTCGTCGAGCGAGGCCTCGATCTTCTTGCGCACGGTCTCGGCTTCCGCCTTGGCCGCGTCGTTGGCCTGCTGGCCGATCGCATTGGCGTTTTTCTTGGCTTCCGCCAGTTCCTGCTCGTAAGCGGCAACGGCGGCGTCGGCCTCGCCCTTCAACTTGGCTGCCTGGTCGAGATCCTGGCTGATGCGATCGTTGCGGACATCGATGATGCCGCCCACGCGCGGCATCACCACCCGCTTCAGGAAGAGGTAGAACAGCCCGAACGTGATCGCCAGCCACAGAAGCTGCGACGGGAACGTCTCCGGATTGAATGGCGGAAACGTGCCGTGCGCTTCCGCAGGCACGCCGGTGCCGGAATGCGTGTCGCCTCCGGTCGCAGCGTGGCTGGTGTCGGCTGATGGCGCGGACTCTTGCGCGAAGGCAGATGTCACGAACATGGACTATCCCCAGATATCAGGCCCGCCGCTCGCGCGGCCGGCCTGTCCAATCTTCTCAATGCTCAGCCGAACAGGGCCAGAAGCGCGATGAGAAGCGAGAAGATGCCCAGAGCTTCGGTCACGGCGAAGCCGAAGATCAGGCGGCCGAACTGGCCGTCAGCAGCCGACGGGTTGCGCAGCGCGCCCGAGAGGTAGCTGCCGAAGATGTTGCCCAGGCCAATGCCCGCGCCACCCATGCCCAGGCAAGCAATGCCGGCGCCGATGTACTTTGCTGCTTCTGCGTCCATTTGTTCAACTCCTTTGGATCTGAAATTCCGTTGTTATTCCATCCGGCGCCAATTGGCCGAAACTCTTGGGGCCGAAACTCTTGCCTCAATGCCCGGGATGCAGGGCGTCGTTGAGATACATGCAGGTCAGCACGGCAAAGACATAGGCCTGCAGGAAGGCGACCAGCAATTCAAGCGCCGTCAGCGCCACCGCCATGGCCAGCGGCAGGATAGAACCCGCCACGCCGACCGCGCCCAGCGCCGAGAGGCTGACGACGAAGCCGGAGAACACCTTGAGCGTGATGTGGCCAGCAAGCATGTTGGCGAACAGACGAACCGAGAGGCTGACCGGGCGCGACACGAAGGAAATGACTTCGATCAGCACCACCAGCGGCAGCAGGAACACCGGCACGCCATGCGGCACGAACAGCTTCAGGAAGCCGAAACCATGCTTCATGAAGCCGTAGACCACCACGGTTCCGATCACCAGGGCGGCAAGGCCGAAGGTGACGATGATGTGGCTGGTGACGGTGAAGAAATAGGGGAACAGGCCGAGCAGATTGGCGACCAGCACGAACATGAACAGCGAGAAGACGAAGGGGAAGAATTTCATGCCCTGCGTGCCGGCGGCGTCGCGCAGCATGTTGCCGACGAATTCATAGGCCATTTCAGAGACCGACTGCAGCCGGCCGGGGACCAGGCTGCGGCTCGAGGTCGTCAGGAACAGGAACGCTGCTGCGACAACCACGGTGGCGACCATGAACAGCGCGGAATTGGTGAAAGACAGGTCATAGCCGCCGATCTCGATCGGTATCAGCTTGTTGATATGGAACTGGTGGATCGGATCGACCTTGTCAGCTGCCACGTTCAAACCCCGTCTATGCCGCGTACGGCCAAATTGTCATTGCCGCATGGAAGGCGGCTATTTTCACAGGCCGCCAGAAGGGCGGTCATTTGCTGTCGTCCCGGTCACGGCGCGGTTTCGCGCCTTGTCCGAATTCCGCCACAACGCCTGCCGAACGCATGACATTGAGCACGCCGGCGCCAAAACCAAGCAGCAGGAACACGATCAGACCCCATGGCGATGTTCCCGCCAGACGGTCGATGATCCAGCCGATGGCGGCACCGACCACCACCCCGGCGATGAACTCGCTGGACAGTTTGAGTGCCTGACCGTATCCGGTCACTGGTTTCGCGTCGTCTTTCCCCTCGAGCCGGTTCGGCAGCCTTGTCGCAAGCGATGCTCCAAGTTCACGCCGACGTCGCTCAAGATCGTCGTCGCGGATTTCGGCGTCATGCTGCTTGCCGCGGCCGGTTTCTCCGGTTCCGTCTGGCCTGTTTTTCTCGGCCATCGCAACCCCCCTGCCCGGGCAGACCGTCACCGTCCGTCCGCTTCTAAAGTCGCCGGCAACATAGTTAGAGGGTTTGCGCCCGTCAAGCCACGGGCGGAAGTTCCGCCTTGTGTATTTTAGGCAACGAAATCAATGTATTAGAAAGGTGCGACATCGTGCCCGCCGCGATCAGGGGAATACGTCGCGCGAATCCCCCCGGCAATGGCTCTCCGATCGACCGTGCGACCGGTCGAAAACAGCGGCGGCAGACGGGCCGCTCAGCTCCAGCCGCCGCCGTAGGTCCGGTAGAAGATATGCAAGCCGATCTTGGTCATCTTCTGCATCGTGCGCGCCCAGCCGGGATGGACATATTGGGCATAGTAATGGGTCGACGAGCCGACCTCCGGAATGAAGATCTTGCCGGCGGTGACGGCCATACCGATGTCCTGCGCGGTCTTGTAGGCGACAGGATTGTCGATGCGCTTTTTCCTGCCGTCACAGGCGAACGAGAACTGGCAGCGGTTGAACCAGCTGTCGTTCTGGTAGACGACGCCGCAGATCGAATTGGGATAGGCGGGATTGCGGACACGGTTGAGGATCACCTGGGCGACGGCGGCCTGGCCGCGCACGGTTTCGCCACGCGCCTCGAAATAGATGCCGTTGGCCAGGCATTTCTGCTCCGGCTGGGAGAAGACGGTTGCCGGCAGCGGGTTTTGTATCCACGAATGGTCGCCCTTGGCCATCGGCGGAATGAAGCGGCCGTTGTTGGGCTCTTCGTCCTGGAGCAGGACTTCGAAGGGTGAGGCCTTGGCATAGTCCGGCTCGGATTGCGCATAGGCGGTCGCCAGCACATCGGGATGGTCGTTGTTGACGAGGGCGGCAAGCATGGCCGGCACGCCGGGATCCGGCTTCTTGTCCTCACGCGCGTGGAATGCCGCGGCGATCTGGATTTCCTTGCCTTTGATCTGCGGCTTGGCGAAGGCCATTTTCAGGTCGCCGTCCATGCTCGGCCGCATCAGCGAGGAGGTCCGCTGGAAGATCGAACCGGCATTGAAGTTCTTCGGCGGCGCCACCGGAGAGACCTGGACGATGCGGCCCTTCTTGTCGGCGCGCATGATGCGATCCTCGTCGGGCGACCCGCTGACCTTGCCGCCCTTGCCGCGGAACGAGACGGAGCCGATGCCGGGAAGACGCACGCCGGACCCCGAGATCGAACCGGTGACGTCGGAATCGACAAACGGCATCTCGGCCGCGTGGACCGAACCGGCTATGGATTTCTCGACATAGGAGTTCCAGCGCGCGGTCGGCGATTCGAGGCCGGAGACGAGGCTGGTCATGTCTTGGTAGGCGGCGACGGTCGGAAAGCCGATCCAGATGCCGAGGCCAATGATGAGCGGAGACACAAGGCTGCGTTTCTCACCGGCGGCGGCGACCAGCCGCTTCAACACACGTCGATGCACGGAACTCTCTCCAGGAACGCTACTGACCCCACTGGAGAGCAAAATGATGCATTAACCTTGATGGGACGTTAACGGGATCGGTCGGGTTTTCCCGGCTGGAGGTCGTGGCTTCGAAGTCGGGCGGTTTTGCGGCGGGAACGCTCAGGCCGGCCGCAGGAAGATGGGCCACGCGACAAGGGCGCAGGCGGCTGCCGACAGCCAAACGCCAGGCCATGACGAGAGGTGCAGCAGCCCTGGAATGGCCACCGGCACGAGGAAGAAGCCGACGAACACGAAGGTGTTGGCAAGGCTGAGTGCCGTTCCGACATGGCCAACACCGGCCAGCGTGGCAAGCTCGGTATAGGCAACGCCGTGCCAGGCGGAGACAGAGATGCCAGCAACGACAAGCACCAGGGGCAGGATCGCGATCAGCAAGGATTGACTGGCAGGCAGCGCCGGAACGGCCAGGACCAGCATCCAGAGCACCACGAAGGCCAGCGCGCTGAGCGCACTGCACAAGCGCAGAAACCGACGGCGATTGCCATGGCGGTCGGTGAAGCGGCCGCTCCATACGCGCATGACCACGGCGCCGACCTGTACAGCGGCGAGGCTGGCGCTGATCGCCGCCGTGCCAAGCCCGGCGAAGTCGTGCAGGAACACCGACGCGAAAGTGAGGACCGCGACCTGCGGAAAGCAAAGCAAGCCGATGGCAGTCGAAATGCGCCAGATCTCGATGTTGCGCAACGGCGCCGGTCCGGTCACACCAGATGATGCGACGTGCCCCTCACCCGCCGTTGGCGGTTCGTGCAGCCAACGCCAGGCAAACAGGGCGGAGATGGCGGATGCCGCCGCCAGCAGCCCGAACACCGCGGCGAACCCGAAAGCCAGGGCAAGCGACGGCAGGACGAGCGCACCGAGGCCGCCGCCAAGCGGCACCGCCGTCTGCCTGATGCTCATGGCAAAACCGCGCTCGTTCTCGCGGAACCAGGCCATGATGGCGCGGCCGCTCGAGCCGTTGACACTGCCGCCGAGCAGTCCCGTGACAAGCAGGCTTGCCGCCAGCACTGTGATATCGGGAATGCCCGATGGTGTCGGCACGACCAGCATCGCCATTGCCAGAAGCCAGGCCGCCGTCGCACCGAGCCCGATCAGAAGCACGCGGCGATCGCCCCAGCGGTCGGTGAGCAAACCCCACGGCAATTCGCTGAGCGCGACCCCCAGCCCAAGCAGGCCGAGCGCGAGGCCGAGTTCGGCATTGCTTAAATGATAACCCTGGCGAAGCACGACCGCCGTGGCCGGTATGCCCGAGAACGTGGCCGAAAAACCGGCATTCGCGGCGACGCCGATGCCCAGGACCTTCCAGCGATGGCCAGGGCTGAAGGTCCGGCCGGTCGCGTCGGTGGCTATGCTTGGCCCGAACGGCTGGCAATCGTTTCGCGTGACGGTGGCGGACATGATTTCATTCCCGTGACTGTGTGGTCGATCGGCCTTGACGGGATCGGTGTAACGCCATAGCTTCATCCATAAAATCAGGAAGTTTTTGATCAATAATCCTGAAAATAAGGACGATCATGCGACGCGTTACATTCGATCTCGACGTTCTCAGGACTTTCGTCACCGGCATGGAACTGGGAAGTTTCGCCAAGGCCGCCGAGCGGCTTGGCCGTTCAACCTCCGCAGTCAGCGCACAGCTGAAGAAACTGGAGGAGCAGGCCGATACGCCGATCTTCCGCAAGGCGGGGCGCGGCCTGGCGCTGACGGAGGCCGGCGAGACCATGCTCGGATATGCGCGCCGGCTGCTCGACCTGAATGACGAGGCGGCGGCGGCCATCCATGACGTCGAACTGGAAGGCTGGGTGCGGCTCGGCCTGCAGGAGGATTTCGGCGAGGCCGTGTTGCCCGAAGTGCTCGGGCGCTTCGCCCGAGCCCATCCCAAGGTCAAGATCGAAGCACGGATCGGACGCAGCCACGAACTGGCCGAGCGTGTCCTCTCCGGCAACCTCGATATCGCGCTCGCCTGGCATGACGGCACGACGCTGCCATACAGCCGGCATGTCGCCGACGTGCAGGCGCGCTGGATCGGCCCGGCCAAACCAATGGAGGCAGGCCCCCATAACGGCGAGGCGCTGCCGCTGGTGGTGTTCGAGGCGCCGTGCCTTTTGCGCACCGTGGCGACCGAGACTCTGGATCGCGCCGGGCGGCCATGGCGCATGGCATTCTCCAGCCCCAGTCTTGGCGGCATATGGGCGGCGGTTGCCGCTGGCCTTGGACTGACGATCCGCACCGATATCGGCCTGCCTGCCACTGTCAGGGCGCTGGCGCCCGGAGTACTCGGGCTGCCGCCACTGCCAAGGATGGCCCTGCACCTGCACCAGAAGGATGCCGAGCTCGACCCGGTCGCGGCGCGGCTGGCCGACATCCTGTTGCAATCGGCGTTCGAGGCGTTGCCGGAGGGCGCCGAGACAAAAGAGAACCTACTGAAAGTCGCTTAGTCTCTTAGCCGACGCCCTTCGATTTCGTCAGGCCGGCGTTGCGACAAGCAACAGGTCAGCGCTTCTTGGCGCGGCCCGCGAACGGATTATCGGAAGTCCTCAGCGCAATGCGGATCGGCACGCCCGGCATGTCGAAGGCCTCGCGCAGGCTGTTGGAGAGATAGCGGACATAGGATTGCGGCATCGCATCCGGCCGCGAACACTGAACCACGAAACCCGGCGGCCGGGTCTTGGCCTGGGTGACGTATTTGACCTTCAGCCGGCGCCCGGCGACAGCGGGCGGTGGGTGATGTGTCAGGATGGCCTCGAGCCAGCGGTTGAGCTTGCCGGTCGAGACGCGGCTGTTCCACACCTTGTGCGTCTTCAGCACGGCATCCATTAGCTTGTCGAGCCCGCGTCCGGTCTCCGCTGAGACAGGCACGGCCTGGATGCCGCGCACCTGCGGCAGCAGCCGCTCGGTCTTCTCGCGCAATTCCGCAAGCAGTTCCTGCGGATTGTCGATCAGGTCCCATTTGTTGAAGGCGATCACCGGCGCCCGGCCCTCGCGGATGATCAGATCGGCAATCTGCAGATCCTGCTTCTCGAAGGGAATGGTGGCGTCGAGCACGATAATGACGATCTCGGCGAAGCGGATGGCGCGCAAGCCATCCTGCACCGACATTACTTCCAGCTTTTCGTGGATCCTGGCCTTGCGGCGCATGCCGGCCGTATCGAACAGTTTTATGCGGCGGCCGCGCCAGTCCCAGTCGACGGAGATGGAATCGCGGGTGATGCCGGCTTCCGGTCCGGTCAGCAGCCGCTCCTCGCCGATCAGCGCATTGATCAGCGTCGACTTGCCGGCGTTCGGCCGGCCGACGACGGCGATGCGCATCGGCTTGGTGTCGTCATAGGTGGGCTCGGCGTCCGGATCGGCGATGTCCTCGCCGATCAGCACCTCGCCCGCGGTCTCTTCGCCTTCGCCGTCTTCGTCTTCACCGAAGGCGCGCTCCTCGCCAAGTGCCGCGATCACCGCGTCGCGCAAATCGGGCATGCCCTGGCCGTGCTCGGCCGAAACCGGGATCGGCTCGCCAAGGCCAAGTTCCCAGGCTTCCAGCATGCCGCCCTGCGCGCCCTTCGCCTCGGCCTTGTTGGCGACGAGAACGACCGGCTTGCCGGATTTGCGGACGATTTCGGCAAAGGTCCTGTCGTCCGGCAGCAGGCCGGATTTGGCGTCGATGGTGAAGAAGATCAGGTCCGCCTCGCGGATGGCGATTTCGGTCTGCGCGCGCATGCGGCCCGGAAGGGTCGAAGCGCCGGCATCCTCGAAGCCGGCGGTATCGATGACATCGAAATGCAGATCGTAAAGCTTGGCGGCATGGACGCGACGATCGCGGGTGACGCCCGGCGTGTCGTCGACAAGCGCCAGCTTCCTTCCCACCAGCCGATTGAAAAGGGTCGATTTGCCGACGTTAGGTCTGCCGATGATGGCGACTTTGAAGGTCATCCCACCCTACATCTTCCGTGCATGTCGTGGTCCCAAACCGCTGCGCGCTTTGGGTAAGGGGTCATGACGCACTGCCCGACCCGCGGATCAGTTCGGACATCAAGGTCGCCCGCTCGCGCGTGTTGCGCGGCGCGCCGTCATCGGAAGCGATCTGGTCGAACAGCTTCAGCGCGTCCTGGGTCTTGCCTTCCTTCCAGGCGGCAAGGCCGAGCGCCTCGCGCGCGGTGTGGCGCAGCGTGTTGGTGTCCGAGGTCAGCGCCTCGACGCGGCTCGACACGTCGGCGAAGGAGCCGTGATCGACGAGCAGGAGCCCCGCCCTCAGCCGCGCCATGTCGCGCAGGCCCTGCGGAATGGCGGTGTCGGCGGCGACATCGTCGAAATCCTTGACGGCGGCATCGACGTCGCCCTTGTTGGCCTTCACCGTCGCGGCGCGCATGCGGGCGAGCAGCGGATAGGCGCCGTAGCCATCCTTTTCCAGCTGATCGAGCGCGGCCAGCGCTTCATCGTTCTTGCCGTCATTGGCAAGCTTCAGCGCCTGGGAGAAGGCATCGCCGGAGCGGTTGGCGCGCGTCTCGTCCCAATAGCGATAGCCGACGAAGGCGGCGGTGCCGAGCACCACCAGGGCTGCGATGACAATCAAGGCCGGACCGAAACGGTCCCACAGCTTCTGCGCCTGCTCGCGGCGGATCTCGTCATTGACTTCGCGGATAAAACTGTCGTCGGACATCAATCAAAACCATTCCTGCCCGGGCCGGGGCGGTTCATGAGCCCGCGTTTTAGCGAAATTTTGTCGTCATGGAAGGGGTTCAACCGGAAAATCGGCTATTCCTGGGGCAAACGGAAGTTTGTTCCTGGGGCAAACGGATGCTTGTCCCCCTGGACAAACCCACGAAAACCCCAACCGCACCCGCGCCACATTTGCGCGATAGCCGGCTTGCTCACCACCCGGAGCCTGTAAATTTGCCGATGCCTTGTTTGTCCCGCGTTGTCGCGTTCTCGCTTGCCTCGCTCGCCACCGCCGGCGCGGCCCTGGCCGATCCGCCCGCGCCACCAGCACCGACAAGGCCGAAACAGGTCGTCATCATCTCCTTCGACAGCGCGCGCGACATCCCGCAGTGGAAGCGCAGCCGAGCGCTGGCCCAGCGCACCGGGGCGCATTTCACCTATTTTCTGTCCTGTGTCTTCCTGCTTTCGCCCGAGACACGCGGCCAATACACCGCACCTGGCAAGGCAGCGGGCAAATCCAACATCGGCTTTGCCGCATCCAGACAGGAGGTGGCGGACCGGCTCGAGCAGATCGGGCTTGCCGCATCCGAAGGCCACGACATCGCCAGCCATGCCTGCGGTCATTTCGACGGCAAGGGCTGGAGCAAGGCCGACTGGCTGAAAGAGTTCGGCTCCTTCGAGCACATTCTCGAAAACGCCTACGCCATCAACGGCATTGCGCCCGAACCCGAGGGCTGGCGCGATTTCGCGCGGCATGCGGTGGTCGGTTTCCGGGCGCCGTATCTGTCGGCAAGCAAGGCGCTTTACGAGGCGCTGCCGGCGGCCGGCTATCAGTTCGACGCCAGCGGCGTCTCAAAGGGTCCTGCCCTGCCGCAGACCGTCGGCGGCATCACCAGATTCTCCCTGCCGCAGATTCCGGAAGGGCCGAAATCGCGGCCGGTGATCGCCATGGATTACAATCTCTATGTCCGCCATTCCGGCGGCTTCGAGCGGCCGAGCAAGGCCGGCGAGTTCGCCGACCGGACCTACCAGGCGTTCCGCGCCGCCTTCGACGCGCAATATCAGGGTAAGCGCGTTCCGCTGGAACTCGGCTTCCACTTCACGCTGATGAATGACGGCGCCTACTGGAACGCGCTGGAACGCTTTGCCGGCGAGGTCTGCGTCAAGGCAGATGTCGAATGCATCAGTTTTCGCGACTATGTTTCGCGACGGGATGGCGGCCAGAAAGTCGTGGGCGGCTGAGCCGCGCACGGTGCTTTCCGTTCGTGTCAAGCAGGATCAGGCTGACGAGCTTGGCGTTCGATGAAGCGGCGATCGATACCCGGAAGTGGTTCGCCGTCCAAAGTCGCCTCAAAAGCGCGCAGACGTTTGTAGATAGACGTCAACACGACAATGTCACTCCAGGAATTGACTAGATACTGGAACGAAGAGCGCACTTGATCGAACGAATTAAGAATCTGATTAAGCGCTCCTAGTTTTATTTTTCCTGCTACCATTGTAGGCACAAGAACTATGTAAGGAAATATGTTGTCTATCTGCAGATAGAAAATTCTTGCGACGTTAAAATAGACGTAGTGAAAGTATAACCTGAAATAATTTTTTCGAACGTTATCGAACAACTCTCTGACAGTTTGCGGCTGGGCTCGATTTTCGTCATCTTCGCCATAAACAAGTTCTTTACGGTAGGCAGCTTCCACCCTCTGATTCCGAAACTCAAGCCCCGGCAACTTGATTCCAACCAGCCAAAGGAAAGTGGTCCCGAAGATCGACCAGAGGATGGCAACAACCACAAGTGAGTGCGGCACCTCACCCACGATGGGAAGCTCCGTGACAACTGCAGAAAAGTGCATCAGAAGCGGCAGGAATGCGATCAGCGTCATGATCGAGCTTACCAAGCTGACTCCGAGGCCCTCCATCATATTGGAAAACCGCATCGTATCATCCTGGACGCGCTGCGACGCACCCTCGATATGACGCAACCTGTCCCAGTTGGCCATGTAATAATTGTTCATCGCTGTACGCCAGCGGAAGATCCAATGGCTAACGAAGAACCTATTGAGGACCCCCACGGTCACAGCTAAGAGCGCTATCCAGGTAATCGTGAGAAGCTGAGAGTAAAAATCCCATGGGGTGGTAGAAAATGGCGTGCCAAGCGCTTTCTGGATCAAATCGTAAAACGGTCCATACCAATCGTTGAAAGCGACACTTACCTGAACCTGGTAATAGATAACAAACAGGATCAAGGATGATCCAAGAATTGACCAATTTTGCCAAGGATGGGGCCGATACCAAGCCCAAAAACCATAGAAAATTAAGACAACAGCGCCGAAATATATGTAGAACCAAAGAAACGGCTTAGACCAGAAGACTGACACGCCAACGATCTTTGCCACATCAGAAGCATCGGGTGGGAGGCCTACGAAGGCTCCGATTTGCTCGCCACCAAAGAACCAAAACAGGACCGCCGCAAGGCTCCAGATGGCGACCGAAGAGAAGAAGAGCTTCGGCTGCGGGAAGAAGGATACGAACACTGTGGCGAATTCCTCGATCTATGGGCAAATCAGGTGGGTTCGGCGGGCATAAGGTCACACATTAGGAGGAAAGAAAATGCCCTGCCCGACGCCGGGTGCAGAGCAAGACCACAAATCATGGCGATTTTGGCGCGGCCGACCATGTGACGGCGCCGGAGACGACCAGCACGGCCGCGGCGACGATGGAGGCGAGGAAGAAATCGCCCGATGCCTGGGCCAGCAACCCGGCCGCGATCGGGCCGATGATCTGGCCAAGACCGAAAGAGGCGGTCATCAGGGCAAAGACGCGCCGGGGTGACGCTGGCGCCTGCTGTCGGGCTGCCTGCAGGCCAAGCGCCGTGATGGCAATGAAGGTGCCGCCGAGGAGTATGCCGCCAAGCAGTGGTCCCGTGCGCCCGCCGGCGGCCACGCTCGCGGTCACGCCGACAACTTCGACGAAACATCCCAAGGCATAGGTGGCATAGAGCCCGATCCGCTCCGCCATCTTCTGCCACAACCAGACTGAAGGGAAACCGGCAAGGCCGGCAACCATCCACACCACCGCCTCGAAGACACGGCTGCCGCCGCCCTGCCGGACGATGGCGACGAGGAAGGTCGCCGTCACCACATAGCCGAAACCGAAAAGGCCATAGGCGACGATCACCTTGATCAGCGACCGGTCTTTCGGCAGCGCCGGTTCACGGAGGACTGCGCCACCGGTGAGCGGACCCTCATTTGCCAGCAGTGCGACGGCGACGAAGCCGCAAGCCGAAATCGCACCCGACCACAGCCAGCCCTGCTCCCAGCCGGCATGCTCGGTGACCAGCGCCGCCATCATCGCCGCCGATATCGCGATGCCGAGGCCGACGCCGCCGAAATGCCAGGCCTGCAGGTCGCCGCGCCCGGCCGCTGCGATGTGGCTGAAAACGATGCTGGCCATGAACACCATGACGAAGGCACTCGCCAGGCCGGCGAGAAAACGGATGGCGAGAAAGGCGGCCATGGCGTCGGTCAGCCCCATCAGCACGGCCAACACGGCGTTGGCGCCGAGGGCGGCCAGCATCAGCGAACGCTCGCGTCCATGCGCCCAGTTGCCCGCCGCGACCAACGCGCCGACGAGGTAGCCGAGATAGTTGGCTGAGGCGATCCAGCCGGCATCGGCCGGCGACAGATGCAGTTCCTCCATCATGCCGGGCAGGATCGGCGTGTAGACGAAGCGGCCGATGCCCATGGCGACGGCCATGGCGATCATGCCGGCGAAGGCGTAGCGAAGCGCTGTCGATGGGGCCGATGTCATTGCAGTGCACGATAAATGTGCTGGCAGATGAAACAATCCGCCTTATGTTGGGCCAGTACCGGGACCGCGGTTCAGCAGCGCCCGCCGAAACCGGCGTTCAGCGAAACGGTCTCATGCATTGTCCGGCGCGCCGTCAGCCGGAACGGTACATCGCCGAGCTCCCGCTCCGACATCGCGTCAAGCGCGGGATGCGCGAGCGGATCGGTCAGCCAACTCAGCGTATCGATGTCGCAGCGCGTTTCATGTGACGAAGCGGCGGCGAACAGGACCTTCAGCGACGACAGCATCCTCAGCATTTCCGGCTCCGCGGGTCTGGCTCCCGTCGATAAGTCCGCCGTTTCGGCGTGTCTTTCAATTGAGATTTCGGTCGGATGGGTTTAGAAAATCTCAAATGGCCATGCTCAACCGCGTTCATCTCAACGGCCTGCGCGCCGTGGAAACCGTCGCCCGCCTCGGCTCGCTCGCGACCGCCGCCAGCGAACTCAACGTTTCCGTCAGCGCCGTCAGCCAGCAGATCAGCCGCACCGAAAAGCAGCTCGGCCAGGCCCTGTTCGAGCGTACGACGAGCGGTCTCATCCTGACCGAATTCGGCGCCGTGTTCGCGGCCCGCCTTGGCGCTGGCTTTCGCGAGCTTGCGCAGGCCGTGGCATTGGCCGACGAGGCGACGCAATGCACATTGGTGGTTTCGGCGGCCCCGGCCTTTGCCTCGAAATGGTTGTTGCCCAGACTTTCGCGGCATTTCGACCGCCATCCCAACGTGCTGTTGCGCATCGACGCCTCGGTGCGGCTGGCCAATCTCGATCATTCCGACATCGACATCGCCATCCGGCTTGGCGACGGCAAATGGCCGGGCGGGAAGGCGGAGCTGCTTTTGGCGCAGGAAGTCTTCCCGGTCTGCGCGCCTGGCATCGCACGAAAACTGAAGTCGATCGGGGACCTTGCGCAGACCTGCGCCATCACCGACGAGCGGGCGATGATGAACTGGGAGAGCTGGTTCGCGGCCGCCGGCGTTCAACCCGTCGCCTTCCTGAAAGGCGCACGCTTCACCGACCCGATGCTGTGCCTGGAATCGGCGATCGCCGGCCATGGCGTGATGCTGGGCTGGCAATTGCTGGCAGCCGACGCGCTGGCCGACGGGCGGCTGGTGGCGCCGTTCGGCATCCGCGCCCAGAGCGGGCTCGGCTACTGGCTGGTGACGTCCGCCACCAAGGCCGAAAGCCGCAAGGTGCGGGACTTCAAGAACTGGATCCGCGAAGAGATCGCGGCGACGATGGCGCAGTTCGGATCGGCGGCCGCCGATCCCGGCGGCGCGATCACGGTGGAAAGCACCGCGGCACCGGTCTATGTTCAATCAGACATCCCACGACGACAGGCAGGATCATGACCACACATTCGCGCGGCGTTTCCGCAACGATCGACCCGGTGAAGCTCGACAGGCTGGCGGAAGTCGCCATCAAGGTCGGGCTGCAATTGCAGCCTGGACAGGATCTGGTGCTGACCTCGTCGATCGCGGCCCTGCCGCTGACCAGGCGGATCGTCGAGCATGCCTACAAGGCCGGCGCCGGGCTGGTGACGCCGATCTTCAACGATGACGAGATGACGCTGGCGCGCTACCGCTTCGGCGTCGACGCCGGTTTCGACCGTGCCGCCGGCTGGCTCTACGAAGGCATGGCGAAAGCCTTCTCCAACAATGCGGCGCGGCTCGCGGTGCGCGGCGAGGATCCCTCGCTGTTGTCGGCGCAGGACCCGGCGAAGGTGGCGCGCGCCAACAAGGCCAATTCGATGGCCTACCAGCCGGCGCTGGAAAAGATCACCGGCTTCGACATCAACTGGAACATCGTCGCCTATCCGGATCTGGCCTGGGCCAGGCAGGTTTTCCCCGGCGATGCCGACGACGTTGCGGTGGCGAAACTCGCCGACGCCATTTTCGCCGCCTCGCGTGTGGATGTGGAGGACCCGATCGGCAACTGGACGGCGCACAATGCGGCTCTGCGCGGCCGCACCGAATGGCTGAATGGCCACAATTTCCATGCGCTGCATTTCACCGGGCCGGGAACCGACCTGACTGTCGGGCTGGCGGATGGCCATGAATGGATGGGCGGCGCCTCGACCGCCAAGAACGGCATCACCTGCAATCCCAACATCCCGACCGAGGAAGTCTTCACCACGCCGCATGCGCGGCGCGTCGAGGGCCATGTCTCCTCGACCAAGCCGCTGTCCTACCAGGGCACGCTGATCGACGACATCTCGGTGCGCTTCGAGGGCGGGCGGATCGTCGAGGCCAAGGCCTCGAAGGGCGAGGACGTGCTGAAGAAAGTGCTCGACACCGACGAAGGCGCGCGCCGCCTCGGCGAAGTGGCGCTGGTGCCGCATTCCTCGCCGATCTCGGCCAGCGGCCTGTTGTTCTTCAACACGCTGTTCGACGAGAACGCCGCCTGCCACATCGCGCTCGGCCAGTGCTATTCGAAATGCTTCGTCGACGGCGCTTCGCTCAGCCAGGACGAGATCGCCCAGCGCGGCGGCAACAAGAGCTTCATCCACATCGACTGGATGATCGGGTCGGACAAGATCGACATTGACGGCGTCAACAAGGATGGCAGCCGCGTGCCGGTGATGCGCAAGGGCGAGTGGGCCCAGGGGCACTAGACGGCGGAGGTGGCCTTCGATATCGCGGTCAAGCGCGTCTACGAAGTTCCTGACAAGGCCGATGGACAGCGGGTGCTGGTGGATCGGATATGGCCGCGCGGCGTCAGCAAGGTGGACGCCGCGCTGGCGCTCTGGCTGAAGGAGATCGCGCCGAGCGACGAACTGCGCAAATGGTTCGGGCACGAGCCGGAACGCTGGGCGGAGTTTCAGGAGCGGTATCGGGCCGAGCTGGATGGGAATGAAGCGGCGGTGGCGCGACTGCGCGCTCTGCACGGTGACGGCAAGGTAACGCTGCTCTACGGCGCGCACGACGAGGCGCATAACAATGCCGTGGCGCTGGCGGGGTATCTGCGCGGAAAAGGCTGAAGAACGGTGAACTGCTTCAAAAGCCGCAGGCGAAAGCATTCTCAATTAGCGATCGACCACTACGCGTTCGTCATCCTCGGGCTGACCCGAGGATCCGTGCCGCGACCTCCGTGGAGGGTGCAACGGAGCAATAACCCGCACCGTTGCAACGTTCGTAAGTCACGGCATGGATCCTATGGTCTGCGCCGCGTCGCTTCGCTCCTTGCTTCGCCATAGGATGACGAAGTAGGGGGGGGGTGCCCTACTTTCCCACCGCCCCCTCATAAACATCCGGCTTGAACCCGACGAGGACGCTGTCCCCAACCTCCAGCACCGGACGCTTGATCATCGTCGGCTTGGCCAGCATCAGGGCCTTGGCCTTGTTCTCGTCGAGGCCTTGCTTGTCCGCCTCCGGCAGTTCGCGAAACGTCGTGCTGCCTTTGTTGAGCAGCTTTTCCCAGCCGACCTCGCCGACCCAGCCATTCAGCTTGCCCGCCTCGATCCCTTCGGCCCGATAGTCATGGAAACGATAGGGCACGTCACGGCTCTCCAGCCAGACGCGCGCCTTCTTGATCGTGTCGCAATTGGTGATGCCGTACATGGTGATCGTCAAGACGTGCTTCCCTTGGCTGACAGTCGAATCCGTTTCGCAACCTAGAACCGCCCTTGCCGCTTTGCCAGCAGCTCGCGAAATTTGCGCTTGCCAATACTAAGGAATTTACCTAAGTATCGCTCATCACTTTTGGCGATGACCCAGGACCGATCGATGACGAGCCTCCAGAGCGCAAATCCAAGCCTCCCGCCGATCGACGGCATTTTTCGCGCGCTTGCCGACCCGACCCGGCGGCGCGTGGTCGAGCGACTGAACAGGAGCCCCGCCTCGGTCAGCGAACTGGCGCAGCCTTTCGAGATGGCCCTGCCCTCCTTCATCGACCACCTCAAAATACTCGAAGGCTGCGGGCTGGTTCGGTCGCAAAAGACCGGCCGGGTCAGAACTTACGAGCTTGCACCTGAACCGTTGAAACTTGCCGAAAGCTGGCTGGCCGAACAGCGCGCGCTGTGGGAGCGCCGCCTCGACCAGTTCGACGCCTATGTGATGACCCTCAAGGAGCAGGAAAAATGAGCTATCCGTTCAAGCCGATCTCAGACTGGACCTGATGCTGGAGCGCGTCATCGATGCGCCGCGCGAATTGCTGTGGAAAGCCTGGACGACACCGGAGCATGTCAAGCAATGGTTTACGCCGAAGCCCTGGTTGATCACCGACTGCGAGATCGATCTGAGGCCGGGCGGGCTGTTCCGGACACGCATGCAGTCGCCCGACGGCAAGGAGGTCAACGACCGCCATTGCTGCTATCTGGAGATCGTGCCGAACGAGCGGCTGGTGTGGACCGATGCGCTATTGCCCGGCTATCGGCCCTCGGGCGAGCCTTTCATCACCGCGGTCATTTCGCTGCACCCGGACGGCAAGGGCACACGCTACACCGCCACCGCCATCCATCGCGACGAGGCGACCCGCAACAGCCATGAAGAGATGGGTTTCTTCGATGGCTGGGGGACCGTGGCCGACCAGCTTGCCCAATATGTAAAGACGATTTGAGCCGCCGCATGATGGCCTGGTATGGCCCCGGCCATCATGCTTGGTTTGCCGACATGGAGCCCAAAGAGCAGGCTCCCGGCCGGTGAGATTCGCGGCTCAATAATAAAAACGCTCTTCCGTGATCTTGCCGTTCTTGACCGTGTACACGCCGACTTCATCCATGGTGACCCGCTCGCCGGTGGCCTTGGGCGTGACGTCGAACTTGAAGCGCACGGCGAACTGGTCGCCGTTGACATAAGGGCCCTCGACCGAGCCACCGTGGACTTCGTGGTTTTCTTGCCACCATTGGCCCTTTTGCTTGAGAGCCTCTTTGCCATGGGCCACGGCCATTGGTCCTTCCATGGCTTCGTAGCTGACGATATCGTCGGCGTTGTACTTCTCGCCAGCACCGGCGTGATCGCCATGCTGGAGCAGCTCGGTGAAATCCTTGGCAATTTCCGCGATTGGCATGTGTTCCTCCTGTTCAGACGCATTCGAGGTAGGGAAGCGCTTGCCGGTCCGCCAGCTTTGCCCGGATGACAGCTGACAAGGCGTGTCAGGACGATAGATATAGCGTGGCCGTGTGACGACGGTGTCTCACATACCGGCCAGGGAATCGTCCCGCCCGGTCAATCGCCAGCGTCCACGCTCCTCATAAATTCCCTTGCCGATGAGACTGTGAATCAACACAAAATCCCGCACCCACCACCTGACTGGGTCAATTGATCGTTCGCGAATCTTTGGGACACCAGCTTCATCACGAAGCAGCGTGACGTGCGGTTCAATGGACTTTGTGAGAAAGCCTTTTAACGGGCTGTCGGAAATCAGAGCGGTAAGGTTGCGCCAGAACCCCTGCAATGCCGGATTGCTGCCACTGCCACCGCGCAGAACAAGCGAACCGCCGCCAAAAGCCGACAGGCGATCGAACGAAACCTCGAAAGGTTTTGCGACCACCATGGAGCCTATGTGGCCGGCGATTTCGACTAACTTTTGAGGAAACCCGTCGTGGTCACCGAGACCGACGAGCGAGATATGGATGTGGTCTTCCGGAACAAGCCAGCCTTGCAACCCCAGTTCCCGCTCGAGGGCGACAGCCTTGCACGCCAGGGGGCCGGCGATAGCGCTCTCGGCCAGTATGGCGAAGAATATCCGGTCGTCAAAATGTCGCTCGGACTCATCCCATCGGTAAAACATCTGGCCGTTCTTGGCGGTTCCCAACGCAGGTTGCCTACTCATCACTACTCTCGATCGGGCAAGTTGCATCCGGTCGAGAAGTATAGAACATAAGGGGAACAAATCAAGCAGAAAATAGGCCGGCTTTGGCGAGGTCGCGCATCAGATGGCTGGCGCCGTAAGTCCAGTGGGGGCAGTCAGGCGACAGCCGCACGCGGTTGACCAGCGCGCCGAATTTCTCCGACGAGATGGTGACGATGTCGCCGACCTTGTGCGTAAACCCCTTGCCCTTTTCGCCGCGATCCTTCGACGGCACGAACATCGTGCCGAGATAGAGCGCCAGCCCGTCCGGATACTGGTGATGCGGCCCCATGGCGGCGGCAACCAGTTCCTCCGGCGAGCGGCTGATCTCGGCCATCGAGCTCGCCCCCTCCAGTGAAAACCCGTCCTCGCCCTCGACCTTGAGGCGCACGACGGCCTGCTTCACGTCGGTGATAGAGAACGTGTCGTCGAACAGCCGGATGAAAGGGCCAAGCGAGGCCGAGGCATTGTTGTCCTTGGCCTTGCCGAGCAGCAGCGCCGAACGCCCTTCGACATCGCGCAGATTGACGTCGTTGCCGATGGTGGCGCCGACGATCCTGCCGCTCGAGGCGGCGATCATGGCGATCTCCGGCTCCGGATTGTTCCAGGTCGACACCGGATGCAGCCCGACATCGGCGCCGAAGCCGACCGAGGCCATCGGCTGGCACTTGGTGAAGATCTCGGCATCCGGGCCGATGCCCACTTCCAGATATTGCGACCAGGCGCCGCGTGAAATCAGCTTGGCCTTGATCTCCATCGCCTCGGGCGAACCGGGCTTGAGCTTGGACAGGTCATGGCCGATCAGGCCGGCAATGTCGGCGCGGATGGCGTCGGCTTTTTCCGCCGAGCCGCGCGCCTGTTCCTCGATCACCCGTTCGAGCAGGCTGACGACGAAGGTGACGCCCGATGCCTTGATCGCCTGCAGGTCGACCGGGGAAAGGAGAGAGGGTTTTGCGCGGTCGCGCGTGGCTTCGAAACTGTTGGCCGCGATGTCGTCGAGCGAACCTATCGACGTACCCTTGGCCGAGCGCACATGGCCGGCCGGATCGGCCAATTCGCAGACGTCACGCACCGTCGGCGCAGCGCTCGACGTGATGTCGAAGACAGTGCCGTCGCGCACCGTGACCACCATGGGATGCGAGGCATCGCCGCTCCTGGCGCGGCCGACAAACAGGCCCTCGGTGGGCAGAAGCGTCGGATTGGTCATGGCAGCGGTCCTCTGATCATCGAAAAAATGCGGCTTGCCGGATCGGCGCGGCACTTTCACCGGATTTCGGTCAAAGGTCTATCCCATCGATAGCGGTCTAGAGCTTGGTGCCGCGCGTCGGTCGCCGCCTCGCCATCAAACATAAATTGGCTTGACAGTTTCACGAATATGAAAAATCTAACTGGATTTCAAATTTTCAGGCAGGTCATGTCGGCCATCATTGCAGCCCGAACGCCAGAGGCCCGGTCTTCATCGGGTTTCCGGGCTGCCATGTTACTGCCCGGCGCGCTGGTCACCTTCCTCCTGATCCTGTTCGCGCTTGGCCTCGTGCTGTTTCTCGCTTTCCGCGGCAATGACGGCTCGCTGCTCGGCGTCGGGCTGACCGGCGAAAACTTCCTCACCGTGGCCACCGATCCGCTCTACTGGACGGTGACATTGCGCTCGCTGATCATTGCTGGCCTGGTGACGGTGGCAACCGTCGTCACTGCCTATCCCGTCGCCGACTACCTGGCCTTCCACGCCGGCCGCCAGCGCGGTTTGCTGCTGTTCCTGGTGACGCTGCCGTTCTGGACCAGCTATCTCCTGCGCGTCTTCGCCTGGAAGATCGTGCTCGCCTATAACGGTGTCTTGAATTCGGCGCTGATCGAAAGCGGCATCTGGTCCGAGCCGACGCTGGCCTTCCTCAACACGCCGGCCGCAGTCGTCGTCACGCTCGCCCATGCCTATGCGCCGTTCGCCATCCTGCCGATCTACGTGGCGCTGGACACGATCCCGAAATCCCTGCTCGAGGCCGCTTCCGATCTCGGCGCAAAACCCTTTACCGCGTTCCGTCGCGTCGTATTGCCGAATTCGATGCCAGGGGTGCTGGCCGCTGCCCTCGTCGTCTTCGTGCCGACGGTCGGCGACTATGTCACACCGGCCATGGTCGGCGGCCCGGCCAGCACCATGATCGGCTCGCTGATCCAGTCGCAGTTCGGCAAGGCCAATGACTGGCCGTTCGGCGCCGCGCTTTCGGTCTGCGTCATGCTGGTGATCCTGCTCGTGGTGCTGGTCGCGCGCGGCGCCGACCGCCGGTTTGGCAGCCGCACATGAACGCAGGGCGCGCCAGCATGAAACGGGATGGTCGCTGGCTCGGCCTCTATGTGCTTGCCTATCTGGTCTTCCTCTATCTGCCGGTGCTGCTGATCCCGCTGTTTTCCTTCAACGATTCCATCCAGGCCGCGTTTCCCCTGCAGGGCTTCACGCTGCAATGGTATGCCACGCTCCATGGCAATCCGGCACTGTCGGGTGCGCTCGTCAACAGTCTCGTCATCGGCGCCATCGCGGCCTCGGGCGCCACGCTGTGCGGCATCACCGTGTCCTACATGGATCTCTATGGCCGCTCGCCGCTGGCCGCCACGATCAGCGCCATCGCGCGATTGCCGATCCTCATTCCCGGCGTCATCGTCGGCATATCGCTGCTGATCCTGGTCAACCTCGTCGGCCTCGGGCCATCGCGTGTCGCCATCGTGCTCGGCCATATACTGGTCGCGTTGCCGACCACCGTGGTCGTCATGCGCAGCCGTTTCGCCGCCATCCCGAAGACCGTTCGCGAGGCGGCGCTCGACCTTGGCGCTTCCGACTGGACGACGTTCCGGCGCGTCATGCTGCCGCTCAGCCTGCCTGCCGTGCTGTCGGCCTTCATGCTCGCCTTCCTGATTTCGTTCGACGAGTTCATCGTCGTCTTCTTCCTCGCTGGCACCGAGCCGACACTGCCGCTCTACATATGGAGCCAGCTGCGCTTCCCCCGCTCGCTGCCGACCGTCATGGCCTTGGGGACGGCGATCCTGGCAGTTTCCTTCATCATCGCCGGCACCGCCGAGATCCTGCGCCATCGCGGGCTTGGCGCCACGCGACGCAATCCAACCTGAACCAAAACAAACAGAGAGGAGAACGAAAATGGCATTCCACCTGAAATCGCTAACCGGACACAAGGCCAGGGCCGGCCTCGCGGCCCTAGCGCTCGCACTGTCATCGACCGTGGCGCTCGCCGCCGAGAAGCTGCAATACTTCACCTGGTCGGGCTACGAACTGCCCGATTTCAACAAAAGCTTCCTTGCCGCGCACCCCGATGGCGTCGAGGCTTCGATCTTCGGTGACGACGACGACGCCTTTACCAAGGTCAAGGCTGGCTTCCGGCCTGATATCGCCCATCCCTGCTATGACAAGGTGGCGCGCTGGAACAAGGAAGGCTTGCTGCAGCCGATCGACACCAAGCGCATCAAGAACTGGGATTCGATCTTCCCGGTGTTCAAGAGCCTGCCAGATCTGCAGGCCGGCGACGGCAAGGTCTGGATGGTGCCGTGGGACTGGGGCAACACCTCGATCCTCTACCGCACCGATCTGGTGAAGAACCCGGAAGCCAGTTGGAACCTTCTGTGGGACAAGAAATATGCCGGCCGCATGGCGACCATCGACGCGGTGCACGACACGCCGATCGTCGCCGCGCTTCTGGCCGGCGTAAACCCGTTCGACATGACGGCCGAGCAGATGGACAAGGTGGCGGCGAAACTGCGCGACCAGCGCCCGCTGCTGTCGAGCTACACCACCGACATGACCTCGGTCGAGCAGGCGCTGGCCAGCGGCCAGCTGGTCGCCGCCATGACCTGGAACGCATCGGCCACGTCGCTGAAGAAGCAGGGCGTGCCGGTCGAGTTCATGAAGCCGAAGGAGGGCATGCTGACCTGGGCCTGCGGCTTCGTCATGCTGAAGGACGCCAAGAATGTCGATCTCGCCTATGACTTCATGAACAGCCGGCTGGATGCCGACTCCGGCAAATTCCTGATCCAGTCCTATGGCTATGGCAGCTCGCTCTCGACCGCTTTCGCCGGCGTGCCGAAGGAGGAGCTTGAGAAGCTGCAACTGCCCTCCGACCCGGAAGTGATGCTGAAGAGCACCATCTTCACCGGCCCGATGAAACAGAATGACGATATGGCGAAGATGTTCGAGAAGGTGAAGGCTGGCGGGTAAGCTGAGACAGAGTCGGGTTAATTGCGGAAGTCAGCGCCGCCCCTCATCGCCCTGCCGGGCACTTCTCCCCGTATAGTGACGGGGAGAAGGGGCTGGCCGCAATGTCGGCTCGCTTCTTGCGGCGTTGGCGATTGGCGAAACGAGGGACTCAGTGCCCCTCGCCCCGTCACTATACGGGGAGAGGATGCCGGCAGGCAGGTGAGGGGCTGCGCTGACGTCGCGGTAAGGTTCGGCCCGATTTTGCAGCTGACCTTAGTCAGGCCCGAGCCGCAAATATCGCAACGAGGACGTGCACATGGACATGCTGGACGAAGCCGCCGAAGAACCCAAGGACGATGCCGACATTCGCGTCGGCCGGCGCGTGCGGGCGCTCAGGCTGGAGCGCCGTCTGTCGCTGGCGGATCTCTCGGCAAAAGCCGGCATATCGATCGGCGCCCTTAGTCAGATCGAGCGCGGCATGTCCTCGCTGCGCGTCAAGGTGATCTGGCCGCTGGCGGCTGCCCTCGACATCGAGCCGTCGGCGCTGATCGCCGACGGCAATGACGCTGTCAACGATCTCTATTGCGTGCGCGCCGACAAGCGGAGGTCGATCCCGGTCAAGTCGGAAGGCATCGCCAAGGCGCTGCTGTCGCCGCCCGGCGCCACGCTGACAGGCATGCTGGTGACGGTCGAGGCTGGCGGCGGTACGGCGGAAGCCTATGCGCATGCCGGCCACGAGTTCGGCTTCGTGCTTTCGGGCGAGGTCGAACTGGTGGTGGATTCGACGAAATACGGGCTGAAGAGCGGCGACAGTTTTGCCTTCAAGAGCACGCTTTTGCACGCCTTCCGCAATCCCGGCGCGGAGCAGTGCCAGATCCTCTGGGTCAACACGACCAAACCCTCCGAGGTTCGCGATGGCGCTTGATCCCCTCGTGCGGCTGCGGGCGGTGTCGAAAGTATTTCCGGGCGGCATCGTCGGGCTCGATGCCGTCGATCTCGACATCGTCGGCGGCGAATTCCTGACCCTTCTGGGACCGTCCGGTTGCGGCAAGACCACCAGCCTGCGCGTCATCGCCGGCTTCGAAAGCCCGTCGAGCGGCGAGGTGCTGCTCGACGGCCGCGACATCACCGCGCTCCGGCCCTTCGACCGGCCGGTCAACACCGTGTTCCAGGACTATGCCCTGTTTCCCCATATGAACGTTGCCGAAAATGTCGGCTTCGGCCTGTCGCTGCGCAAGCTGACCGGCGGCGAACAGGCAAGGCGCGTCGCCGAGGCTCTCGACATGGTCGGCCTTGCCGACAAGCTGCGCGCCCGCGTCTCCGAATTGTCGGGCGGCCAGCGCCAGCGCGTCGCGCTTGCGCGTGCCATCGTCTGCGAGCCGCGCGTGCTCTTGCTCGACGAGCCGCTGTCGGCGCTCGACGCACATCTGCGCGAACAGATGCAGGTCGAACTGAAGCGGCTGCAGTCGCGGCTTGGCACCACCTTCGTCATGGTCACCCACGACCAGACCGAGGCGCTGTCGATCTCCGACCGCATCGTTGTCATGAACAAGGGCGGCATCGAGCAGATCGCGCCGCCGGCGACGCTTTACGACCGGCCCGCGACGAAGTTCGTGGCAAGTTTCATCGGCACCATGAACCTGCTGCAGTCGCGCTTTGTCGGCCGCGATGGCGAGCGCCTGAGGTTCACCGCCGGCGCCCTGCCGCTGGAAGCTGTTCCCGATACCGCCGATCAGCCCCAGGAGGGCGAGGTCCGCACCATAGGCGTGCGCCCCGAGGATCTGCTGGCGGCCGCCGAGGCCGCGCCCGGCACGGCGCCGGCGCGGGTCAACAGCATCGTCTTCCATGGCCGCACGTTGCGCCTGCATGCCGAATTGGGGCAAGGCATGCCCGTCGTCATCGACGCGCCGCGCCAGGCCGAGGGCGTTCAGTTCAGCGCGGGCGACGTGGCGCATATCAGCCTCCGCCGTGGCGCCAACTGCCCCATGCTGCCCAGCTAACTGCCGAATGCATAGGGATCGCACCTGCTCTAAGCGGTTCTTCGGGGGCTTTCGCCCCAGGTGACCGCCCAAACATGATAGGGACAGTCCGCCGGGCTGAGCCTCGGCGACAATCATCCGACCGCCCGGGAAAAATCATCCCAACTGATGCGATCTGATGGGGTCGTTGATGGCGTCGCGTCAGGCGCCAACTACATCTGCAGATGGAGGCTTGCCATTCATCGAAAAAGGGGATGCTCTTGAGGCTCCGAGCGGCGCTGGCAAAAGACGCGGGTCCGGCCGAAGCCGGAACAAGGGACGGATCATCTTCAACCGGGAGGAAATCAAATGCTGACAAGACTGAGACTTGTGCTCTATGGCCTGCTTATCGCGCTGACCGTCATTCCGGCAGCCGCGCAGGCCAAGACGTTCTACTGGATCTCACATGGCGGGCCGGCCGACCCGGTCTGGACCTACTTCCTTGCCGGCGCCAAGCAATGGGCCAAGGACACCGGCAACACCGTCAACACCTCGTTCCACAATGGCGACGTCGCCTCGCAGCAGGAAGCGGTTCGCGCCGCCCTCTCCGCCAAGGCCGACGGCATCGTCACCACCAGCCCCGATCCGGGCAGCCTTGTCGAGATCGTCAAGGAAGCGCGCGCGGCCAACATCCCGATCATCAACTTCAACACGCCCGATCCCAAGGCCAATTTCAACGCCTATGTCGGCGGCGACAACGTCACCTTCGGCAAGCACTGGGCGCAGTATCTGGTCGACAAGGGCCTGGTGAAGAAGGGCGATTTCGTCTGGATGCCGGTCGAAATCCCCGGCGCCACCTACGGCGTGCAGGAAGAGGAAGGCATCAAGAGCGTCTTTGGACCGCTCGGCATCACCTATGAGGTGACCGAGGCGACGCTCGACCAGGCCGAGGTGATCAACCGCATGGTCGACTACCTCACCGCCCACAAGGGCAAGGTCAACGCCATCATCGGCCTCGGCGACCTCGTCACCGGTTCGATCAAGCGCGTCTTCGACCAGGTCGGCGTCAAGCCGGGCGAAATCCCGGTCGTCGGCTGGGGCAACTCGCTCGACACCACCCAGGAAGTGCTGAACGGCTATGTCAACGCCGGCCAGTGGCAGGATCCACAGGCGACCAGCTATGTCGCGCTGTCGCTCGCCAACATGGCGGCCAGCGGCATTCCTCCGGGCTTCAACGTCATCACCGGCGCGCTCTACGAGAAGGACACCGCGGCGGTCTACGACAAGATCCTGTCCGGCAAGTAATCCGCGATCCCTGGCGCCGCGCATTTCGGCGTGGCGCCAAACATCTCCCTGCGCCGCGACATGTCCGCCCGATGCGGTGGAGAGTGCGGCCCGCTCCAACCATGTCGCGGGTTCCCAGTGGAAAATCATTCGCTCATCCAACGCCTGATCGCGCGACCGGAATTCGGACCGTTCGTGCTGCTCATCGCCGAGATCGCCGTTTTCTGGGGTTTCAACCACGACTTCCTGTCGCCGCAGAACATCTCCAACACGCTGGCCTTCACCGTCGAACTCGGCCTGATCGCACTGGCGATGACGCTGCTGATGACGTCGGGCGAATTCGACCTTTCGGTTGGGTCCCTGTTCGGCTTCTCGCCGGTGCTGATGTGGACGCTGTTCAATGCCGGCGTCACCTCGCTGGAAATGGGCTTCGTCGTCGCGCTGCTGGTTGCGGCCTTGATCGGCCTGGTCAATGGCTGGTTCGTCACGCAGCTCAAGATCCCTTCCTTCCTGGTGACGCTCGGCATGCTGTTGGTGGTGCGCGGCAGTGCGCTTTTCATCACCGACGGATTTCCGCAGCGCACCTGGAGCGCCGAGGGCAGCTGGCTGGCGGAGGCGCTGGTCGGCGACTTCTTCATCGGGCCCTTCCGCATCTACATGTCGCTGTTCTGGTTCATCGCCGCGGCGATCGCGCTCGGCTATGTCCTGACGCAAAGCCGGACCGGCAACTGGATCCAGGCGGCCGGCGGCAATCCCAACGCGGCGCGCGCCCGCGGTGTCAACGTCAACCGCGTCAAGGTCGGCCTGTTCGTGCTGTCGTCGGTCATGGCCTCGCTTGCCGGCGTCATCTCCTCGCTGCGCACATCCGCCGCCAACCCCAACAGCGGCACCGGTTACGAGCTCGAGGTGATCGCCATGGTGGTGATCGGCGGCACGGCGCTGACCGGCGGGCGCGGCACCATCATCGGCACCGTGCTCGGCATCCTGATCCTGCGCGTGATGCGCAACGGCATCGTGCTGATCGGCGTGCCCGGGCTTGCCTACAACATCTTCATCGGCGCCATCATCCTTGGCATGATGGCGTTGCATTCATGGCTGGAACGCCGGCACCAGGCGGGGACTTGAACCATGGCCGAGCCATTGATCCGCATGCACAACATCCGCAAGTCCTATGGCCGCGTACAGGCGCTGGTGGATGCCAATTTCCATGTCAACGAGCGGGAGATCGTCGGCCTGCTGGGCGACAATGGCGCCGGCAAATCGACGTTGATCAAGGTCCTCTCCGGCGCCGTGCCGCTGACCAGCGGCGACATCTTCATTCGCGGCAAGAAGGTCACCTTGCGTAGCACCAGCGACGCCATCGCACATGGCATCGAGACCATCTACCAGGACTCCGCCCTGGTCACGCAATTGTCGATCGCGCGCAACCTGTTTCTCGGGCGTGAACCGATCAAGCCGCCGCGCTTCCTCAACCGCATGGACCAGGAGGCGATGAACACGGTCGCCCGCGACCTGCTCAAGCAGGTCGGCATCTCCAAGAACATCCCGCCGACGACGCCGATCGGCTCGCTCTCCGGCGGCGAGCGCCAGGCGGTGGCGATCGCGCGCGCCATGCATTTCGACAGCGACCTGATTATCCTCGACGAGCCGACCAACAATCTCGGCGTCGCCGAAACGCAAGGGGTGCTGAGCTTCGTGCGCAACGCGCGTGATTCCGGCCATTCCTGCATCTTCATCGCGCACAACATCCACCATGTCTTCCAGGTGGTCGACCGCATCGTCGTCATGCGCAGGGGTAAGGTGGTCGCCGACGACATCGATCCGAAGACGACGACCGTGACGGAAGTCGAGCGCATCATCACCGGCATGTCGGACAAGGACATTCGCGACGCCCTCGCCGACGGCAAGCCGGGGCACTGAGGGAGCATCGACGCATAGGGTCGCGGCATGAAGGCCACCGTCTCCGACATCGCCAGGAATTGCGGGCTGTCGACCGCGACGGTCGACAGGGTGCTCAACAATCGGCCCGGAGCGAGCGCGGCCAACCGGCAACGTGTCATGGAGGCCGCCAAGCAGCTCGGCTATCTGCCGGTCGCCGACCAGGTAACGCTGCCCTCGAAGCCCGCAAACCTCGAATTCTTCCTGCCGATCGGCTCCAACGCCTTCATGCAGGATCTGGCGAAGCACATCGAGGAGTACGCCTCACGCCTGCCGCTTGTGGCGTCCTGCCGGATCCACAATCTAGCCGGCATCTCGCCCAATGCCCTGCAGACGGCGGTCGAAAAACTGTCGCTGCGGGCCAATGGCGTCGGTGTCATCGCCGTCGACCATCCCAGGACACGCAACATCCTGCGCGACGTGGTCGAGGCCGGCATCCGCCTGGTGACGCTGGTGTCCGATATTCCGACAGCGCCGCTCCGCCTATGTCGGCATCGACAACCGCGTGGCGGGACGGACGGCGGCCCTTTTGATGGGACGCTTCCTCGGCGGCCGCGAGGGGCGGCTGGCGATGGTGGTCGGCTCGCGCTCCTATCGCGGCCATGAAGAGCGCGAGATGGGATTCCGCTCGGTGCTTGGCGAGGAATTTCCCAACCTCACCGTCAGCAGTGCCGTCGAGATCAATGACGAGCCTGACGCCAGCTATGCGGAGACCATGAAGGCGTTGCGCAACGAACCGGAACTGCTCGGCATCTATTGCGTCGGCGCCGGGCGCTCCGGCATTGCCAAGGCGATCCGCGAAGCCAGGCCCAACCGCAAGCCGGTGTTCATCTGCCACGACCTGACCAGGGAAACGCGCGGCTATCTCGTCGACGACCTCGCCGACGTCGTCATCGACCAGAACGCCAGGCTGATCGCGGAACAGTCGGTCATCCAGCTGCTCGGCTCGATCGCATCGTCGGCGCCCTACCTCACGCGCAAATTCATCGAGCCGCGACTGATTTTCAGGGAAAACGTGCCGGTCCAGTGAGACCGGGCGGCCTGGGCAAACCGCGTTCCCATATTTGTATGATAATTGGCATGGCAAATCTGCACAGCAGCTATGCACAATTCAGTGTTGCCGAATCATTGGGCAACTCGTAGGTTTTGGTTGTCGGCCATCTACTCCTCCCAGATGCGATGCCGACGCTGAATGGGGTGCACCTCCTCCCGCGCCACATTCGAAATCGAGCCCGCTGCCACCTCCTCCCGGCAGCGGGCTTTTTTCGTCTGAGCGTAATCACGAGCGCCGCCGCACACAGCTCCGCCAGTCCTCGACCACGGGATCGCGCGGCCGTCGGCAGTCGGGCAAATATCAGCCTGCCGCGGTTCCCCTGAAGGAAACGATCAGCCCTTCCGCCATACGCACGAACTGCGTGCTCGGACCCTCGGCACCGACGGTCTGCACGCTGACCCGCGCGCCCTCGAACAGCAGCGACAGCGTATCGGCGAGAAGCTCGGCCTGGCCGATGCCGGCATCCCGGCAGAGGCCGACCAGGCGTTCGCGCTGGGCTTCCTTGAGTTCCTTGATCACGCGCCTTGCCGGATGATCGGGCTCGGTCAGCTCAGCGGCGGCGTTGGCCATGTCGCAGCCGCGGCCGTCGGTGTTGAGCATGGCGGCGGCCTTGCGAACCCAGGCGTGAAGTTGAGCGAGTTTGTCGCCCGGATGCTCGGCCTCGAACGCCTCCCACATCGAGCCAGCTTTCAACGCGTTGGCACGCAGGCATTCGACGATCAGTTCGTCCTTGGACTCAAAGTGACGATAGAGCGTCATCTTGTTCGTGCCGGCGGCCTCGGTGATGGCGTCGACGCCGACGCCCTTGATGCCGTGCTTGTGGAACATGTCGCGTGCCGTCTCCAGGATCCGATCCCGGGGACGAGAGCGCTCCACGACGCCGTCTGCCATCATGATCTCCTTTCGTTTCCAAAAAACCCTCGGCCACCTCTTGACTAGGGTGTTACCGGTCTGTAACTTCCAGCATGTTACTTACTGGTAACACCTAAAGCGTCCGTCGTCAATAACAAGGTCGTGAACTGGTCCTACCAGATCGAGATGGACGAAAAGATTGCCAATCATGCGGCTTCGGCCGGTGACGAGATGAAAAACGGTTCGCGAGCATGGGCTGCGAATCGACAGACAAGGAGCCGGCCAATGCCACAGCGCCGCGATCTTACCATAGATGAGGCCGTCCGGGATCCGATGATCCGGCTGGTCATGAAAGCAGATGGGGTCGACCCCCGCGCCTTCGAGAAAATGTTGCGCTCGCTCGCCGATGGGCAGCGTCGCGAAGTGCCGTTGCTGCGTTCACGGGAAGTCTCCCGTGACGGGCAGGGCCAGTTGTCCAGGGTCGCCAGCGCCTTCGGGCGGGCAAGAGCGGCCGGAGAGGCGTGCGTGTCGTGGTAAACTTCTTCATCCATCGTCCGATCTTCGCCTCGGCGATCGCCATCATCATGGTGCTCGCCGGGACGATTTGTTATTTCCTGCTGCCCGTCTCGCAGTTTCCCGACATCACGCCGCCCCAAGTCGTGGTCAGCGCCCACTATCCAGGCGCCAGCGCGCAAGTGGTGGCCGATACGGTGACAACGCCGCTGGAGCAGCAGATCAACGGCGTGCAGGGCATGACCTACATGTCGTCGACAAGCTCCAATGACGGCTCGTCGACCATCACCATCACCTTCGATGTCGGCTATTCCTTGAGCACCGCCGCCGTCGACGTCCAGAACCGCGTCTCGCAGGCCGCCTCCTCGCTGCCGGCGATCGTCAACCAGGGCGGCGTGACGATCAAGAAGCAGAACCCGAACTTCGTTCTCATCGTCAACCTGACCTCGCCCGACCATTCCGTCGATCCTGTGGCGCTCTCCAACCTTGCCTATCTGCAGGTGGTGGATCCGCTGAAGCGACTGCCGGGCGTCGGCGACGTGCAGATCTTCGGCGAACGGCGCTATTCGATGCGCGTCTGGCTCGATCCCGACAAGCTCGCCAATCTCGGCATCACAGCCGTCGATGTGCAAAATGCCATCGCCGAGCAGAACGTCCAGGTGGCGGCCGGCAAGATCGGCCAGTCGCCGGCGCCTGCCGGCACCGCCTTCGAAATGCAGGTCAATGCCGTCGGGCGGTTGAGCGACCCCAAGGAATTCGGCGATATCGTCGTGCGTGCCAACACCGATACGGGTTCGCTGGTGCGGCTGCGCGACGTCGCCCGTATCGAGCTCGGCGCGCTGCAATATTCGTCGTCGGCCTTCTTCGGCAAGGACCCGACCGTGGTGCTCGCCGTCTATCAGATGCCCGGCTCCAACGCGCTCGATCTGCAGCAGCGCGTCAAGGACAAGATGCAGGAACTGTCGGCGCGTTTTCCCAAGGGCGTCGACTATGCGATGCACTACGATACGACGCGCTTCGTCTCGGCCTCGATGCATGACGTGCTGATCACGCTCGGCGAAGCCCTGGTGCTCGTCGTGGCGGTGGTGTTCATCTTCCTGCAGAGCTGGCGCACGACCATCATCCCGACCATCGCCATCCCGGTGTCGCTGGTGGCGACGCTGGTCGTCATGGAGATGATGGGTTTCTCCCTCAACATGCTCTCGCTGCTCGGCATGGTGCTGGCGATCGGCCTTGTCGTCGACGACGCCATCGTCGTGGTCGAGAATGTCGAACGACAGCTCGAGGCCGGACTGAAACCATTGGCGGCGACAAAAGCCGCCATGGCCGAAGTCACCGGTCCGATCATCGCCACGACAGCGGTGCTGATGGCCGTGTTCGTGCCGGTTGCCTTCATTCCCGGTGTTTCCGGAAAGCTCTACAACCAGTTCGCGTTGACGGTGGCGATCTCCGTCGGCATCTCGGCCTTCAATTCGCTGACGCTCAGCCCGGCGCTGAGTGCCGCCTTCCTGCGCCATCGCGGCGAGACGCAGTTTGTTCTGTTCCGCTGGTTCAATACGGGCTTCGACAGGCTGTCACATGCCTACGCCCATGGCGTGCGCTTTCTCATCCGGCTGCGCTGGATCATGCTCGGCCTGTTCGCGGCCGGCCTGGTCGCCACCTACTTCGTCTGGCAAAAGCTGCCCTCGACCTTCCTTCCGGTCGAGGACCAGGGTTATTTCTTCGTCGTCATCCAGTTGCCGGACGGCGCCTCGCTGGAGCGCACCGATGCGGTGGCCCAGAAGGCGCGCGATATCCTGCAGGCGACGCCCGGTGTCGACATCGTCGGCTCGATCAGTGGCCTGAACTTCCTGACCAGTGCGGCGCAGTCGAACTCGGCGGTCGAGTTCGCCATCCTCAAGCCATGGGAGGAGCGTGGCCCCGACCAGAGCGCATCGAAGCTCGTCGCCGACGTGCGCGGCAAGCTGATGCAGATTCCGGAAGCCTTCGCGCTCTCCTTCGATCCGCCTTCCATCCCCGGCATCGGCACCACGGGCGGCTTCGAATTCGTTGTCGAGGACCTTACCGGCCGCGGCAGCACGGCCCTCAACGACGCCACGCAAGCGGTGATCGCCGAGGCGCGCAAGCAACCGGAAATCAATCCGCAGCAGCTGTTCTCGCCGTTCTCGACCTCGACGCCGCAGTTCAACTACGATCTCGACCGTGCCAAGGCGAAGCTGCTCGGCCTCAACCTGCCCGACGTCTTCAACACGCTGCAGATCTATCTCGGCTCGCTCTACGTGAACGACTTCAACCTGTTCGGCCGCACCTTCCGGGTGACCATCCAGGCCGACAAGGATTCACGTGCGGGTGCCGCCGATATCTCACGGCTCTATGTGCGCAATGCTTCCGGAGGAATGGTGCCGCTCAGCACGCTGGGCAAGCTGGTTCCGTTCGTCGGCCCGGAAACCGTGCCGCACTACAACAACAACGCCTCGGCCACCATCAATGGCGGCGCCGCGCCCGGTTATTCGTCCGGACAGGCGGTCGCCGCGATGGAACGGGCCGCCGCCACCGCACTGCCCAGGGATTTCGGCTTCGAATGGACCGGCATCACCTTCCAGGAGCTCAAGGCGGGCTCGATCGCGTCGGTTGTCTTCGGCCTCGCCATCGTCTTCGTCTTCCTGATCCTGGCGGCGCAGTATGAGAGCTGGGCGATGCCGTTCATGGTGCTCCTGGCGGTGCCGCTCGCCCTGTTCGGCGCGTTCGCCGCGCTTTGGGTACGCGGCATGCAGATCGACGTCTATTCGCAGATCGGCTTCGTCATGCTGATCGGCCTGGCGGCCAAGAACGCCATCCTGATCGTCGAGTTCGCAAGACGGCGGCGCGAAGAAGGCCTCAGCATCGTCGAGGCGTCGATGGAAGCCGCGCGGCTGAGGCTGCGGCCGATCCTGATGACCGCGTTTGCTTTCATCCTCGGCGTGGTGCCGCTGATGATCGCCACCGGCGCGGGTGCGGCAAGCCGTCAGTCGATCGGCACCACCGTGTTTGGCGGCATGGTGGCGGCGACCATACTGTCGCTGGTGTTCGTGCCGGTCTTCTACGCGGTCATCGAACAGCTGCGCGAACGGCGCGGCGGCGACGAGCCCGCTTCTCAACACACTGAACCAACTGCCGAAACCGCCTTCCCTCCCCTGGCGCAAGCGGCTGAATAAGATTGGAGAATTACTATGCGTAAATGGAAAATCGCGTTGGGAACGGCTGTCGCGCTGGGTGCGATCTCGGTGGCCAGCGTCCACCTGCTCGACATGGGCAACCTCAGACTCAGCGCCGGCACGGCCGGAGCGGCGACGCCGGCTCCAGCCGCGTTCGTGATGCCGGTGCCGGTGGCGAGCGTCGTCAAGAAGACGATCCCGATCTACCTCGATTACGCCGCGCGGACCGAGCCGATCCGCCGCATCACGCTGCAGGCGCGCGTCCCCGGCTACCTGCAGGAACAGACGGCGCAAGATGGCGCCGATGTGCGGCAGGGCGACATGCTCTACAAGATCTCGCCCGATGACTTCCAGGCGGCGCTCGACCAGGCGAAGGCACAGGTTCAGCGCGATACGGCGACGCTCGATTATGCGCGTTCCAATCTCGGCCGCGGTACCGAGCTCGCCAAGAGCGGTTACCTGGACAAGGACAGCTTCGACCAGCGCACCTCGACCTTGCGCGAGGCGCAGGCGTCGCTGGCGCTCAACCAGGCTGCCGTGCGCACTGCCGAACTCAATCTGAGCTACGCTGAAATCCACGCGCCGTTCCCCGGACGCCTGGGCCGCAACCAGGCTTCGGTTGGAACGCTGGTCAGCGTTGCCGGCACCGTGCTCAACACACTGGTGCAGCTCGACCCGATCTACGTCACCTTCAATCCGAGCGAGACGGATCTGGCCCAGATCGAAGAGGCGCGCGCTGCCGGTCCGATCGAGGTCGAGGTCCTGCTTCCGGGTGAGACCGAAGCCCACCAAAAGGGCGAACTTACCTTCATGGACAACACGGTCGATCACTCGACCGGGACGATCACCGTACGCGCCACCATCGGCAACGCCAAGTTCACACTCTTGCCCGGCCAGTATGTCCGCGTGCGGCTGCACGTCAAACAACAGCCCGATGCGCTGATGGTGCCGCAGGTCGCACTGGGCTCGAGCCAGCTCGGCAAATATGTCTATGTCGTCGGCAAGGGCAATACGGTCGACCAGCGGCTGGTTTCGCTGGGGCCGACCAATGGCGACATGATCGCCATCCTCAGCGGCGTCGCTGAAGGCGACCAGGTGATCACTGGCAATCTGCAGAAGATCGGCCCCGGAATGCCGATCTCGCCTCTCCCACAGAAGCCGGCCACCTGACTCCCCCGCAGGCCCGGTTTCCGCGCGGCGCCCCCGACCTTTTCTCAGGTCGCGGGCGCCGCTTTCACGAGCAGGCCAACCAGAGCCGCGACGTCGGCACGGTCGGCCTTTGCCGGCGGCATGAAGGCGCAATAGGGGTGCCCCAGGCGCACCGAGACGGAAGAGAGCGCAATCAGCCGGCCCGCATCCAGATCGGCTTGGGCCATCACCCGCTGTCCAAGGGCAATGCCGAGGCCCAACCGAGCCGAGGCTATCGCCAGGCTTGACAGGCCGACGCGGCGCCCCTGCGACGGGTCGGGCGACCGGTTGGATCCGGATGCCGCGAACCAATCGGCCCAGCTCGGGTGCGAGGCATAGTTCGGTCCCCAGTTGGTGTGGATGAACAGGCTCTCATGCAAATCGGTGAGAGCCGCATCGCCTTTGCCGTGCCGATGCCAGAATTCCGGCGCGCAGACCGGCAGCACATCGTCATGGACGAGGCGGACCATCCGCAGGCCGGGATAGTGATAGTCGCCATAGCTGATGCGCAGGTCGACGTTCTGGCGCATCAGGTCGATCGGGTCATCCTCGGCGCGCACGTCGATCGCCATGTGCGGGAAGGCATCCAGGAGGAGAGCCAGCCTCGGCGCCAGCCATAGCTCGGCCAGCGAGAACGGCACGCTGACGACAAGCCGCGTCCTCAGGCCGCCTTCAAGCATGCGCTGGCCGATGGCGGCAATGTCGCCAAGCGCCCGCGCCGTCTGTGGATAGATGGCGTGGCCGGCGTCGGTCAGCGCGATGCGATTGCCCGTGCGCACGAACAGCTGCTTGCCGAACCAGTTTTCGAGATTGCGTATCTGCTGGCTGACCGCCGCCGAGGAGACGCCAAGCTCGCTCGCGGCCAAGGTGAAGCTGCCGGCGCGGGCGGCGACCTCGAAGGCCTTGATCGCATTCAATGGCGGCAGCCGGTCCATATCAGGCCTTCAGAAGTTTTTCTTGGCCAATCCTAATAATTTTATCCGTTGAGAGAAAGAATTTTTTGCCGTCTTCTGTGCCCAGCCTTTGGGCCCCGACTGGAGCACACGCCATGAAAGACATTCTCGACCTCGACCGCTATCCGCTCGACCGCGAAGGCAGCCCCGAATGGGATCGCCTCGTCGAGCAGTCCATCGCGGCGCTCGCAGCCGATGGCATGTTCAATCTCGAAGGCTTTTTGCGACCCGGCGTCGCCGAACAGGCGGTGCGGGAAATCAAGCCGGTCATGGACACGCGGTCGCATGTCCACAAGCGCATGCACAACATCTACTTCAAGCCCAACATTCCCGAATTGGCGCCAGACCACCCCGCGCTGCGCAAGGTGGAAACCATCAGCCACACCGTCTGTGCCGACCAGATTCCCGGCAGCACGGTGATGGCGATCTACGAGTACCAACCGCTGGTGCGTTTCCTCGCGGCGACGACGGGCAAGGCGAAGCTGCATGTCATGCAGGATCCGCTGGCACGCACGAATGTGATGGCCTACCGCGCCGGCGAAGCGCTGAACTGGCACTTCGACCGCTCGGAATTCACCACCACGCTGCTCCTGCAACAGGCGGAGCGCGGCGGCGACTTGGAATACCGCACCGATCTCAGATCGGATGAGGATCCAAACTACGATGGCGTCGCCAGGCTGCTCGAAGGGCGTGACCCCGAAGCCAGGATCCTGCGCATGAGGCCCGGCACGCTGAACGTGTTTCGCGGCAAGAACACCGCGCACCGCGTTACCACGGTCGAAGGCGAACGCGAACGGATGATCGCGGTGTTTTCCTACTATGAGAGGCCAGGCGTGATGTTCAGCGCCGAAGAGCGTGTCGGGTTCTACGGCCGCGCGGCTTGACCAGCCCGACGGCATTCGACGGGGCGGCCCGGTGACGATGAAAATCCAAAAAAGCTCTTGTTAGATTGTCGACAATCTGATTGTCTTGTCTTCTGGTCTCGCTGGAGTGGGTCGGATGGTGAAGACGGAATTCAGCCCGATTGCCGATACGACGCGCCGCGCCGAGATCGTCGCGCTGTTGCGGCGCGCGATCCTGACCGGACAATTGGAGCCCGGACAGAAACTCAACGAGCTCCGGATTTCCGAACAGATGCGGGTCAGCCGCGCGCCGCTGCGCGAGGCGATGCGCGAGTTGGTGCAGGAGGGCATCCTGACCAGCATCCCCTATGCCGGCACCTTCGTCATCAATGTCACGGCCAAGGACATCGACGATGCCTATTCGCTCAACAAGGTGCTGGACGAATTCGCCATCGAACGGATGTGGAAGCTGCGCGACCAGCGTTTCCTGGACGAGCTCGACCGGCGCCACGAGGCGGTGAAGCAGGCGACGCGCGAGCGCGACACCACAAGGCAGATCGAAACCGCGCTGCAACTGCATGGTCTGATCCATGAATGGGCCGACAATTCGGTGCTCCTGGAGACCTGGCAAAGGCTGACCAGCCGCTTGCAGATGTACTTCGCCCTGCACCAGCAGGCGCGCAAGGAAGCCGTGCCGGCCGAAGATGTCCACGAGACCTATGTGGCGCTGCTCAAGGGCCACGACATGCGTGCCGCCCAGCGCCATGCCCGCGAGCATATCGACCTCGATTTCGAAGAGCTTCTTGCCTATGCGCGCGGCCTCGAACGGCGCCCGTCGAAAGGCGCCTGATCCCTCCCTCATCGCGGACAATGGATACCGACGTGCAGATCGAAACCATCAAAGCCTATCATGTCGTGCAGCCCTTCGTGGACGGCCCCTACCGCATGTCCAAGGGACGCGTGGCCGACTGCTTCGACGCAGTGATCGTCTCCATCACCTCCGACAGCGGCGTCACCGGCTGGGGTGAAATGGCGCCGCTCGGCAATTTCTATTCGGCCGCCTTCCCGGCCGGCGCGCGGGCCGGCGTGCCGGAGATCGCGCCGCACCTCATCGGCCAGAACCCGTGCGGGCTGGCCAGCATCGGCCGGCTGATGGACACCGTGTTCAAGGGCCATCCCTATGTCAAATCGGCGCTCGACATGGCCTGCTGGGATCTGGCCGCGCGCGCGGCCGGCGTGCCGCTGGTGACGCTGCTCGGCGGCAAGGAAAGCGACATGGCGGAGACCTACCGGGTCGTCACCCACGGCACACTCGATCAGATGGCGGTTTTGGCCAAGCGGATCATTGCCGAAGGCTGCCGCCGCCTGCAGGTCAAGGTCGGCGGCAATGTGCATGACGATATCGAGCGCGTAACGACGGTGGCCTCGGCTGTGCCGAAAGGCACGGTGATCTTCTGCGACGCCAATGCCGGCTGGACGCCGTATCAGGCGCGGCAGTTCGCCGATGCAACGCGCGGCATCGACTACACGTTCGAGCAGCCCTGTACGACGCTCGACGAGAACATGTCGGTGCGCCGCATGCTCGACAAGCCAATGGTGTTGGATGAATCCGTCACCTCGCTCGGCGAGATGCTGGAAATCCACCGCCGCGGTGCCGCCGATGGTTTGACGTTGAAGATCTCGCGGCTGGGCGGCGTGACGCAGACACGGCTGATCCGCGACGTCGCCATCGATCTCGGCTTCATGATCACGGTCGAGGATACCGGCGGGGCGGAGATCGATACGGCCGCGATGGCGCATCTGTCGCTGTCGACGCCGGCGGAGCGCCGGCTGCACGCCATCGCCTTCCACGAATGGGTGACGGTGCGCACGGCCAGGAATGCACCACCGGTGACCGGCAGCCACATGGGCATCCCCGACGGCCCCGGCCTTGGCATCGATGTCGATCCGAGCCTGCTCGGCGAACCCTTCTTCGAGATCGGCCGAACATGAAGATCAAACGCATCAAGGCAACACCGATTAACTACCGGCTGGAAGCGCCATACGTCTGGGTGTTCGGCGAACTCGACGGTTTTTCACCGACCATTGTCGAAGTCGAGACCGAGGAGGGGCTCACCGGGATCGGCGAGGCGCCGACGGCGGGAGCCGCCGCCCTCATCAACGACATTCTGGCACCGAGGCTCGCTGGCCGCGATGCCTTCGACATAGCCGGCGCCGAGGAAGTCTGCCTGCCCTTCTGGAGCGGCGTGCAATCGATCAACGACCGCACCCGCATCATGGCCTTCGGCGCCATCGAAATGGCGCTGTGGGACCTGCGCGGCAAGGCATGGAAGCAGCCGCTCTACCAATTGCTCGGCGGCGCCGTGCGCAAGGACATCCCGTTCACCGACTATTTCTCGCTGCGCGGCGACGGGGCCAAGGTGACGGGTGAGAAGACGCCGGAAGCGGTCGCCGACTACTGTGTCGAACTCCATGAGCGTCACGGCACGACCTTCTTCGAAGGCAAGTTCTCGACACAGGACCCGAAGGTGTCGATGAAGATGGTCGAGCTCATCCGCAAAAGGCTCGGCGACGATGCGATGATCCGCATCGATTCCAACCAGGCCTATTCGCTGGCGGCCGCCAGGCAGTTGGCGCGGCCGCTGGAAGAGCTCGGCGTGCGCAACTGGGAAGACCCGGTGGCGACCATCGAGGAGATGCGGGAGCTGCGGCGCCACACCTCGATCCCGTTCTCGACCCACAACATCGATATCGCCCGCGCCACGGAGCTGAAAGTGCCTGACGCCTTTGTCGGCAACCCGACGACGCATGGCGGCATCAATCGCATGCTGCGCTTCGTCGGCGCCTGCGAGCATGCCGGCATCGACTATTGGTGCTACAGCGGCGACACCGGCGTCGGCAGCGCTTGCTACTTGCATCTGTGCGCCGCGCTGGGCTGGATCCGGGAGCCCAACCAGTCGCTGTTTCGCATGCAGCCGATGGACATCATTGAGGAAGGCCCGTTCGCGCCCAGGAACAACACCGTGCCGGTCCCCGAAGGCCACGGCCTCGGCGTGACGCTGTCGCAGGAGCGTCTTGCCGCCTGTCATCGCGATTTCGTCGAAAACGGCCCCTGCAACAAATATCACGATCCGGAAAAACCCGGGACTTACCGCAGACTGCCGCTGAATTAGGAGGGATGTCGAAAAGCAAGCAGGATTTATCGGGAAAAAGGCGACTACGGGTCGCCTGTCCGACAGACAATTCATCAAGAAAATCTGACTTTTCCATCCCAACGAGCGGATGGACCGGTCGGAGCCGCATGCTACAGTCCATCGACCGATACCGATGAGGCCCGGGGACAGGAGAACTCCACGGAACTCGTCGATTTAACTGCACTCGCCAACCACAACAACTGGGGAAAGGGCTTAGACCCATGAAGAATTACCGCATTCTCGATCTGCTGCGGCGTGGCCGCTCGCCGCTCGAAAACCATCTGATCGACGGCCTCGTCGACGGGCGCGTCAGCCGCCGCGACTTCATCCGCCACGGCAGCCTGCTCGGCCTGTCGCTGCCGCTTCTGGGCGGCATCACCACGGCTGCAGGCCTTGGCGCCATGCCGTCGCTCGCCCGCGCCGGGGCGCCTGGCGCCACCATCCGCGTCGGCAGCAGCGTGCCGGCCGCGACGATCGATCCCGTGACCATCGCCGACGCCGGCGGCCTGCTTGTCATGCAGCAGGTCGCCGAATTCCTCTGCGTCGACGGGCCCGACCTCGTGCTCAAGCCGGCGCTGGCCGAAAGCTGGAAGCCGAACGACAATGGCACGGTGTGGACCTTCAAGCTGCGCAAGGGCGTGAAATTCCACTCGGGGGGCGAGATGAAGGCCGACGACGTCGTCGCCAGCATCGACCGCCTCGCTGATCCGGCGAATTCGTCCAACGCGCTTTCGGTGTTCACCGGCATCCTGCAGAAGGGCGCCTCCAAGAAGGTCGACGACTATACGGTCGAGTTCCACCTCGATGCGCCGAACGGCAACTTCCCCTACATGCTGTCGTCCGACAACTACAACGCCGTCATCATCCCGGCGACCTACAAGGGCGACTACGAAAAGAGCTTCGACGGCACCGGGCCGTTCAAGATCGAGAAATATACCGCCAAGGTCGGTGCGTCCTTCGTCCGCAACGAGGACTATTGGGGCGAGAAAGCGTTGCCGGATCGCACCGAATTCACCTTCTTCGCCGACATGCAGCCGCAGATCCTGGCGCTGCAGGGCGGGCAGATCGACATCATCAACCAGATGCCGGTTCTGTCGGGTGTGGCGCTGCTCAACGACCCCAATGTCGACATCATCAGCCTGAAGTCGTCCGCCCACCAGCAACTGCATATGCGCTGCGACGACGGCCCGTTGAAGGACGCGCGCGTGCGCCGCGCCATCGCGCTCTGCCTCGACCGCGACAAGCTGGCCGCCGGCCTGATGAAGGGACGCTCGGCGCTCGGCAATGACAGCCCGTTCGCCGCGGTCTATCCCTCGACCGACACAACCATACCGCAGCGCAAGCAGGACATCGCCCAGGCCAAGCAGCTCATGGAAGCAGCCGGCGTCGGCCAGGGCTTCAAGGTGACGCTGACCACCGAGCGCTACCTCGAGATCCCCGAATACGCCCAGCTCATCCAGAACTGGGTCAAGGAGATCGGCGTCGAGCTCGAGCTGAACATTCTCGACCAGGGCGCCTATTACGGCGATGCGGTGTTCGGTAAATCGAACTGGCTGGATTCGGTGATGGGCATCACCGACTACGGCCACCGCGGCGTGCCGAACGTCTACCTTGCCGCGCCGCTGAAGAGCGAAGGCACCTGGAACGCAGCGCACTTCAAGAACAAGGACTACGACGCGCTGGCGACCAGCTATATCGCGGCACTCGACCTCGAGGCGCAGAAGGCCGACGCCGGCAAGATCCAGAAGCTTCTGCTCGAGGAAACGCCCGTCATCTTCGGCTATTTCTACGACTACCTGACGGCGACGGCCAAGGGCGTGACCGGGGTGCAGCCGACAGCGATGTCGCAGCTGTTCCTCGAAAAGGCATCGAAGGCCTAAGTGGACCGAAACTAGCCCATCCCGCGACCGCCAGCCCCGCCGGGGCTGGCGGTTTCGCGGCCGGTCAAGGCAAGGTGCGTCGCACCCGCCAGACGCCGAGCCTCGCAGTGCGGGACGAGCTATCGTTGACCCGTCCCATGGAGTCCGAGACGCTGCTCACCACCATGCATTGGGGGACCTACGAAGTCCGCGCCGAGAACGGCAAGCTTGTCGGCATCGAGCCGTGGAGCGGCGACCCCGATCCTTCGCCGATCGGCAAGTCCATGCTCGACACGGTACAAGGCGACCTGCGCGTGTCCCGCCCGGCCATCAGGCGCGGCTGGCTGGAGGGCGACAGGTCCAAACCGACGGGCAGGCGCGGCGGCGAGGTTTTTGTGGAAATTCCCTGGGAAACCGCGCTTGATATCGTGGCGGCGGAACTGGAGCGTGTCCGCGTCGAGCACGGAAATGCCGCGATCTATGCCGGTTCCTATGGATGGGCGAGCGCGGGACGATTCCATCACGCGCAAAGCCAGGTCCATCGCTTCCTCAACACGATCGGCGGCTATACGAGCTCGGTGCTCAGCTATTCCTACGGCGCGGCCGAGGTCATCCTGCCACATGTGGTTGGCGGGACGGACGGCCTGACGGGCAACCATTCCACTTGGGACGGGATCGAACGACATAGCGAGCTGATCGTCGCCTTTGGCGGCCTGCCCTGGCGCAACGCGCAGATCCAGGGTGGCGGCGCGGCCCGTCACGAGGCGGCAGCGGCCATGCGCAACGCCGTCGGCAACGGCGCCCGGCTGATCAATGTTTCACCGGTGCGCGACGACGCGCCGCGCGGCGTCGAGACCGAATGGCTGCGGCTGCGGCCGAACAGCGACACCGCCCTGATGCTGGCCCTGTGCCACGTCCTCATCAGCGAAGGCCGCCATGACGAGGCGTTCCTGGCGCGCTACTGCACGGGCTTCGAGGCGGTGCGGGCCTATGTCATGGGTGAAACCGACGGCCAGCCGAAGAACCCCGCCTGGGCTGCCGCGCTGAGCGGCGTCGCCGAGGCGACAATGCTCGCCTTGGCCAGGGAGATGGCCGCCAAACGCACGATGCTGATGGTCAGCTGGTCGCTGCAGCGCGCCGACCATGGCGAGCAGCCCTACTGGGCGGCAATCACGCTTGCCGCCCTGCTCGGACAGATCGGATTGCCCGGCGGCGGATTTGGTTTCGGCTATTCGTCGACAAACGGCGCCGGCAGGCCGGAGATGGGGTTCCGTTGGCCGTCCTTGCCGCAAGGCAAGAACCAGGTGCCGGACTTCATTCCGGTCGCCCGCGTGGCCGACATGCTGCTCGACCCGGGCGGCGCTTTCGAATTCAACGGCGCCGCGATGACCTATCCCGACACCAGGCTGGTCTATTGGGCGGGCGGCAATCCTTTCCATCACCATCAGGACCTGAACCGCCTGGTCGAGGCATGGCAACGTCCCGAAACGGTCATCGTCCATGAACCCTTCTGGACGGCGACCGCGCGCCATGCCGACATCGTGCTGCCGGTCACCACGCCGCTGGAGCGAAACGACCTCGCCTTTTCGAACCGGGAAAACCTGGTCGTCGCCATGAAGCAGGCAATCGATCCGGTGGGGGAAGCGCGCGACGATTTTGCCATCTTCGCCGCTCTGTCAGTGCGGCTCGGCACCAGCGAAACCTTCACCGAAGGGCGCAATGCCGGCGAATGGATCCGGCTGCTTTACGAGCAGGCCCGGGGAAATGCCGCCACGGCCGGGGTCGAGATGCCGTCCTTCGACCGTTTCTGGCAGGACGGCCACGCCGATCTTGTCCGCCAGGTCACGTCGCAGACCTTGCTTGGCGCCTTCCGCGCCGACCCGGAGCGGCACCGGCTGGCGACGCCGTCAGGCCGCATAGAACTCTTCTCCGACACGATCGAAACCTTCGGCTATGACGACTGCCCTGGCCATGCCGTGTGGCGAGAACCACGGGAATGGCTGGGAAGCGATCTTGCCGGCCGGTTTCCACTGCATCTCTTGTCCCCGCAGCCGGCCGACAAGCTGCACAGCCAGCACGATCATGGTTCGGTCAGCCGCGCCGGCAAGGTGTCGGGCCGCGCACCGCTGTGGATCAATCCGGCGGATGCCGCGGCGCGTGACATTGTGGACGGAGCCGTCGTTCGCGTCTTCAACGAGCGCGGCTCCTGCCTTGCGGGTGCCGTGCTGACGGACGGCTTGATCCCGGGCGTCGTCCAATTGCCCACGGGTGCCTGGTTCGATCCGTCGGAGCCTGGACAGCCGCACAGCCTGGAAAAGCATGGCAATCCGAATGTCCTGACAGCCGACCGCGGCACATCGCGCCTTGCGCAATCGCCGACCTGCAATTCGACGCTGGTCGAGGTGTCGCGATTTGATGGAGCCGTTCCAACGGTGACAGCATTCGATCCACCTGCCACAGTGTGTTTAGCCGACGTGTCCGGCATGTCCGGGCCCCAGCCCCACCATAAGGAGGCCTAGCCATTCTCTCCTTCTTTGCCCGGCGTGTCTCGCTGTCGCTGGTGACGCTGTTCCTGCTCAGCGTGATGGTGTTCCTGGGTGGCCAGGTCCTGCCCGGCAATGTCGGGCGCGCGATCCTGGGCCCGTTCGCCGACCAGCGCGCGGTCGACGCGCTCAATCATACGCTCGGCGTCGATCGCCCGCTTCTCACCCAGTACTGGAGCTGGATTTCCAATTTCGTCCAGGGCGACATGGGCACCTCCTATATCTTCCGCTCGCCGGTGGCGCCGTTCGTCATCGATGCGCTCGGCAATTCGATGAAGCTGGCGGCCGTCGCCTTCGTGCTGGTGGTGCCGATCGGCATCCTGGGCGGTGTGATTGCCGCGCTCAACCTCAACCGCCCGCTCGACCGCATCATCAGCCTCGGCGGCCTGTCGGTGACGGTACTGCCGGAATTCGTCACCGGCATCATCCTGATCCTGATCTTCGGTGTGTGGCTGCGCTGGCTGCCGATCTCGGCGGCATGGCCGAAGGACGCCGGCTTCCTCACCCAGCTCTATTACCTCATCCTGCCGGCCCTGCCGCTGTTCCTGGTGCTGTTCGGCTATATCGCGCGCATGGCGCGTTCGGGCATGATCGAGGCGCTCGATTCCGACTATACGCGGACCGCGGTGCTGAAAGGACTGCCGTGGCGCACGGTGATCTGGCGCCATGTGCTGCGCAATGCGCTGCTGCCGACCATCACCGTCATCGCCACCCAGACCGGTTACCTCATCGGCGGCCTCGTCGTCATCGAGACGCTGTTCCGCTACCAGGGCATCGGCTCGCTGATCTTCACCGCCGCGCGCGGCAAGGATTTTCCGATGCTGGAATCAGGCATCCTCACCATCGGCATCGTCTATGCCGTGGCGACATTGGTCGCCGACTTCCTCTATTCCGTGCTCAATCCGCGCATCCGGCTGGGGTCAGACCAATGAGCGCCGTTCAGACCCCCTCCCCCGCACAGGACGACACGCGGCGCCGCGGCCCGCTGGCCGAGGTCCTGTTCTCGCTGCTGCGCTCGCGAACGTTCCTCGTCGGCATAGCCATCGTTCTGTTCTGGGTCGTCTGCGCGCTGTTTGGCGAACATTTTGTCCCCTACGACCCGCTCGCCGACGACATCATCAACGCGCTGGCGCCGCCTTCGCGCGAACACTGGTTCGGCACCGACCAGATCGGGCGCGACGTCTTCTCGCGCGTCATCGTCGGCTCGCGCGATATCCTCACCGTCGCGCCGCTGGCGACCTTGCTGGCGACGGTCGCGGGCACTGCGCTCGGCTTGCTCACGGGCTACTTTCGCGGGCTGGTCGACGATGTCGTCAGCCGCATCCTGGAAGCCTTCATGGCCATCCCCGTGGTCATCGTGGCGCTGCTCGCCATCGTCGCGCTCGGCACCTCCAAGACCACCGTCATCGTCGTCATCGGCCTCAGCTTCGCGCCGATCATCGCGCGCACGGTGCGCTCGGCGGTGCTGGCCGAGCGCGAACTCGACTATGTCGCGGCCGCACAACTCAGGCATGAGAACGCGCTTCATACGATGTTCGTCGAGATCCTGCCCAACGTCATCCCGCCGATCCTGGTCGAGACCACGGTGCGGCTCGGCTACGCCATCTTCGCCGTCGCCACGCTGTCCTTCATGGGCTTCGGCATCCAGCCGCCGTCTCCGGACTGGGGGCTCTCCATCTCCTCGAATTACGGCATGATCGGCGGCGGCTTCTGGTGGACGGTGCTGTTTGACGCACTCGCCATCGCCTCGCTGGTGATCGGCGTCAATCTGGCCGCCGACGGCGTGCATGGAGCGTTCAATGACTGAACCCGCCAAGGCAAGGAACGCATTGGAACTCAGCGACCTGTCTGTCGCCTACCGCGTCGGCGGCCGAAACCGGGCGGTGCTGCGCAACCTCAGCCTCACCATCGGCCAGGGCGAGGCCTATGGGCTGGTCGGCGAATCCGGCTGCGGCAAGTCGACAGCCGCGCTCGCCGTGGTGCGCTATCTCCCGCGCAACGGCTCGATATCAGGCGGCGCCATCGCGCTCGACGGCCAGGATGTCATGAAGCTCGATGCCGAGGCGCTGCGGCGTGCCCGCGCCGAAAGCGTCTCCATGGTCTATCAGGATCCGGGCAAGGCGCTGAATCCGTCGATCCGCATCGGCCGCCAACTGACCGAGATTTTCGAGCTTGCCGGCGTTTCCGGCCAAGCGGCCACCGACCGCTCCATCGCCATGCTGAACCGGGTGCGCATCTCCGATCCGCCAAGCGTCATGCAGCGCTACCCGCACCAGCTCTCCGGTGGCATGCAGCAGCGTGTGGCGATCGCCATGGCGCTGGCCAATGACCCCTCGATGCTGATCCTCGACGAGCCGACCACCGGGCTGGACGCGACCGTCGAGGCCGAGGTGCTCGACCTCATCGCGCAGCTGCGGCAGGAACTCTCCGCTTCGATCCTGTTCATCAGCCACAACCTCGCCGTCGTCTCCAACATGTGCGACCGGGTCGGCGTGCTCTATGCCGGCATGCTGGTCGAGGAAGGACCGACCGACGTCGTCTTCAACGATCCGCGCCACCCTTACACGGTGGCGCTGCTGCGCTGCCTGCCGCGCGGCGGCCAGCGCAAGGACCAGGGCCGCCTCGACACCATCCCCGGCTTCCTGCCCGGCATCGGCACCGTCATCAAGGGCTGCGCCTTCGCCGACCGCTGCGCATTGGCCACCGACCGCTGCCGCACCGAATTGCCGCCGCTCTACGATCTCACCGACGAGCGCGGGAGGCGGCTGTCGCGCTGCCACTATCACGACCAGGCGCAGGCCCTGCCTCGCGCCACGCCCGCGGACGTGGCGACCGCACCAAAGCCAGCAACGGCGCCGGTGCTGCGCGTCGCCGGGCTGAACAAGACCTATGCCAGCCATGGCTATCCGTTGCGGGCCGTCAAGGACGTATCGCTTGATCTCAGGCCCGGCGAGACGTTGGGCCTGGTCGGTGAATCCGGCTCGGGGAAGACCACTTTCGCCAGACTGCTGCTCGGCCTGGTGCCACCGGACGCCGGCGGCACCATCGAACTCGAGGGCAAGGCGCTGGCGCCGAAGCTGGAGAACCGTGGCGACGACCAGGTCAAGGCGATGCAGATCGTCTTCCAGAACCCGGACTCCGCGCTTAACCGTTCGCACTCGATCCGCCACATTCTCGGCCGCGCCTTGAAACGGCTGGCCGGCCTCTCCGGCAAGGCGCGGGAAGCGCGCCTCGACGACCTCGTCCGCTCCGTGCGGCTCACCGACCGGCATCTCGCGGTCAAGCCGCGCCAACTGTCGGGCGGGCTGAAGCAACGCGTCGCCATTGCGCGCGCCTTCGCCGGCGATCCGCGCATCGTCGTCTGCGACGAACCGACCTCGGCGCTCGACGTCTCCGTCCAGGCGGCGATCCTTAATTTGCTTGCCGACCTGCAGTCGAAGGAAGACGTCAGCTACATCTTCATCTCGCACGACCTCGGCGTGGTGCGTTACCTCTCCGACAAGATCGCCGTGCTCTATCTCGGCCGCATCATGGAGATCGGGCCGTCGGAAGCAGTGTTTTCCGGGCCGCATCACCCTTACACCGAGGCGCTGCTTTCGGCCGTGCCCAAGCTCGACCAGACCGAGACGGCGCGCATCCGGCTCGATGGGGAAATCCCCAGCGCCGTCAACCCGCCCTCGGGCTGCGTCTTCCACACACGCTGCCCGCGCAAGATCGGACCGATCTGCGAACAGCAGGAGCCACCGCTGGCCGAGGCGCAGCCTGGACATTCGATCCGCTGCCACATTCCCTATGCCGAACTGGCGCGGCTGCAGAAGGCAGCCGTGGCCGAACCGGCATAGCGAGACATCGCATGGGTGACCGCATTTGCCTGGCCGGTTACACCTGGCCAGCGGTGCCCAGGGAACGGTCGCCTTCCGAAAACCCCTGACCTCCCGTCCAGTCCCTGGCCAGTGTGCGCAGCCCGGTCAACGCAACATCGAGCACATCCGAAGAGACGGGGTTCGAGGGATAGGCAAGATAGATCGGCCTCCGGAATACCGGCGTGTTGTCGATGCGTCTCATTTCACCGCGCTCGATATGGCCGCTGACGGCGCTGAGCGGCAGATAGGCGGCGGCGTGCTGCGACAGGACATGCTGCAGGCCGATGAAGACCAGTCCGGCCGAGATGGCCGGTTTGACCATGCCGGCGAAGGCCCGGTCATGCTCGATGCGGAATTCGAGCCCCCAGTCCATCAGGATGTAGTTCTCGGTCCAAGGCCTGGTCTGCGCGGTATGCTGGACGAGCACTACCTGGTCGACGGCGAGCGTCTCATAGACGATGCCGGGATGCGGCCGCGGCAGATAGAGGATGCAAATGTCGAGCAGGCCTTCCGCCAGTTGGTCGATTGCCTGGTCTGGAAAACTTCCTTCCAGCCGCAACGCCACGTTCGGCCTTCTGACGCGCATCCACTCGACCCATGGCGAGGTCATGCGCTCCCAGAGATAGGCAGGGGCGGTGAAGCGCAGAAGCGTTTCATAGCCATCGGGAACGGCGATGTCCTGCCTCGATTGTTCCCAGGTGCGGGTGATGGAGGAAGCGTGCGGCAGGAACTGCCGGCCGGCCGGCGTCAGCGAGACGCCATCGTGATCCCTGACGAAAAGCCTTCGCCCCAACTGCTCCTCCAGCCCCCTTATTCGGGCGCTGACGGTGGACTGCGCGAGATTGAGCCGGTTGGCGGCGACAGTGAAGCTGCCATGTTCGGCGACTTCGAGGAAGCTGCGCAGGTTTTCGGTATCCATGCATCACTCCTCCATCGAAAATTCCGATGGGCCCTATCAAAAAATATCGCTTTCCGGTCGCGGTCAACAATGACCTAAATGGCCGATCTCCCAAGGGCAAGCGAGGAATGCAGCCATGCCAAGGCATTTCATGACGATTGACGCTGCCCGCAAAAGCCTGACCGCAATCGAAAATTCCGCTGTCGACGAATTGCTGGCTGGCAGGCTCGACCGGCGCGATTTCCTGCGCCATGGCAGCGTGCTTGGCCTTTCGCTGCCGTTCCTTGGTGGCATTCTGGGAGCGGCGGGGTTCTCCACGCAAGAGGCCCGCGCCGAAGGCAAGCCGGGCGGCACGGTGCGCGCCGGTGTGGCGACGCCGGGCGGCGCCATCGACCCCGTCACCTTCTATGACAGCGGCAGCTACCAGTTGGTTTTCCAGACCGCCGAGTTTCTCTGCATCACCCAGCCGGACCTGACCCTGAAACCGGTGCTGGCGGAAAGCTGGTCGCCCAACGAAGACGGCAGCGTGTGGACCTTCAAGCTGCGCAAGGGCGTGAAATTCCACAATGGCGAGGACTTCAAGGCCGACGACGTAGTCGCCACCTTCGACCGGCTGGCCGATCCGAACGGCGCATCCAACGCGCTGTCGGTGTTCAAGGGCCTGCTGTCGAAGGGTGGCACCCGGAAAGTCGACGATCATACCGTCGCCTTCCATCTCGACGCGCCGAACGGCAGCTTTCCCTATTCGGTGTCGATCGACAATTACAACGCCGTCATCCTGCCTGCGAGCTACAAGGGCGACTACGAAAAGACCTTCGAAGGCACCGGGCCGTTCCGGATGGAGAGCTATACGCCGAAAGTCGGCGCGACCTTCGTGCGTAATGAGGACTATTGGGGTGAGAAGGCGCTGCCCGACAGGCTCGAATTCAAATTTTACGGCGATGTGCAGCCGCGCATCCTGGCGCTGCAGGCCGGAGAGGTCGACATTCTCGACGCCGTGCCGCTCGATGTCAGCCAGGTGGTGCTGAACAGCCCCGACATCACGGTGCTGCGGGTCGCCTCGACCGCGCACCGCCAGCTTCACATGCGCTGCGACATGGCGCCGTTCACCGACAAGCGCGTGCGCCAGGCGCTGGCGCTCAGCATCGACCGCTCCAAGCTGGTCGACGGACTGTGCCGCGGCATGGCGGCGACCGGCAATGACAGCCCGTTCGCGCCGGCTTTCCCGGCCACCGACAAATCGGTGCCGCAGCGCGCGCAGGACATCGCCAAGGCCAAGCAGCTGATGGAGGCCGCAGGTCTGGCCAATGGTTTCGATATCACGCTGACGACGCTGCGCTATTCCGACATTCCAGCCTATGCGCAACTGTTCCAGAATTTCGCCAAGGAGATCGGCGCCCGCGTCTCGCTCAACATCGAGGACCAGGACAAATATTACGGCAAAGCGGTGTTCGGCCAGTCGGATTGGCTGGACAGCCCGTTGGGGATCACCGACTACGCGCATCGCTCCGTGCCGAATGTCTTTTTGAAGAGCCCGCTGGTCAGCGACGGCCCGTGGAACGCGGCGCACTTCAAAAGTCCTGCCTATGATGGCATGGTGACGAGCTATCTCAAGGCGCTCGACATCGGCGCTCAGCGCGCGGCGGCCTCCGACATCCAGAATCTGCTGCTCGACGAGACACCGGTGATCTTCAGCTACTTCCCCGATCTTCTGGTGCCGGTGCGCAAGAATGTCAGCGGCCTGCCGCCGATCGCCGCCGGGCTGCTGCTCGATCGTGTGTCGCTGGGATAGAGGCTGCTGAGATCATGCTCGAACGGGCAGAGGCCACATCGGACGGTTCCCTGTTTCGGGCGGTGAGGCGGTCCGGTAGCAGGGCCGCGACGAACGATGGGGGGCCATCGTTCCAGCGGCTCGATGCCGGCAACGCCCGCCGCCCGGAAGCCCTCGCCCGCCCTCGGCCCGGCCTCATATCCCCCTAGCCATGCGCCGAAATCCGGCCATGAAAGACAAGAAACGGGAGACTACCATTCGCAAGCCTCACCTGCGCGGTCGCGGACCGCATTTCCCCGTGCTCGACCAGATCGTGCAGTACGAGTTCGAGCCTGGCTATGTCGCCTTCACCATGCCGTCGCTGAAGCGGCTGCGGGTGCAGGTGGGATCGATGACCGTCGCCGACACCACCAGGGCGCTGGTGCTGTACGAATCCGACCATCTGCCGGTGTATTACTTCCCGATCGAGGACGTGCGCGAGGAATTCCTGCTGCCCTCGAAGACGACGACGGAAGACCCATACAAGGGCGTCGCCACGCACTACTCGCTGAATACGGGGATCACCCTGGTCGAGGATGGTGCATGGCGCTATCTCGATCCGGTCAAGGGTTGCCCGCCGATCTCGGGCTACATGTCGTTCGTGTGGAGCAAGATGGGCCACTGGTTCGAGGAGGACGAGGAGATCTTCGTCCACGCCCGCGATCCGTTCCGCCGCGTCGACTGCCTGCCCTCCTCGCGGCGAGTGCAGGTCATCCTCGACGGCGAGCAGGTCGCCGACTCACGGCGTGGCGTGTTCCTGTTCGAGACCGGCCATCCTGTGCGCCACTACCTGCCGGTTTCCGACACGCGGCTCGATATGTTTTCGCCAAGCCGCTACATTTCGCGCTGCCCCTATAAAGGCATCTCCAACTACTATCACGTGACGACGGCGAAGAAGCGCCACGAGAACATGGTCTGGTATTATCCCGAACCCGTGCACGAAGCGGAGCGCATCAAGGGCCTGGTCTGCTTCCACCATGAACTGGTCGACAAGATCCTGGTCGACGGCGTCGAAATCCCGAAGGAAGCCACGGCCGCCTCCGACGGATACTTCTGAACGGACGATACCGGTCAGGCGCGTGGTGGCTTGATCGAGGCATTGGGTAGCGCATACCTTCCCCGGACCAAGCGGACCCAGGGAGGGGCTATCGATGGATCTTTTCAAACTCGACGGCGATGTCGCGCTGGTCACCGGAGCCGGCAGCGGCATTGGCCAGGCAATCGCGATCGGGCTGGCCGAGGCCGGCGCCGATGTCGCCTGTTTCGGCCATGCGTCGAAGGGCGGGCTGGACGAAACCGCCCACCGGATCACGGCACTTGGACGCAAGGCGGTGGTGCTGACAGGCACGGTGACGTCGGAGGACGATCTGGCTGCCGCCATCGATCGCGTGGAAGCCGAACTCGGTGCTTTGACGGTTGCCGTCAACAATGCCGGGATCGCCGGCTCGGAACCAGCGGAGACACTGTCGCTGGAGACGTGGCGGAAGGTGCACGAGGTCAATGTCGCCGGCGTGTTCCTGTCCTGCCAGGCCGAGGCGCGCAAGATGCTGGCGCGCGGCAAGGGCTCGATCATCAACATCGCCTCGATGTCGGGCACCATCGTCAATCGCGGGCTGACGCAGGCGCACTACAATTCCTCGAAGGCGGCCGTCATTCATATGTCGAAGAGCCTCGCCATGGAGTGGGCCGGTCGTGGGCTGCGCGTCAACGTCGTCAGCCCCGGCTACACGCTGACGCCGATGAACAAGCGGCCGGAGGTGGCCGAACAGATAAAGATCTTCAAGCGCGACACGCCGATGGGACGCATGGCGGTGCCAGAGGAGATGGTCGGACCGACCGTGTTCCTGGCCAGCCGTGCCTCGAGCTTCGTCACCGGCCTCGACCTGATCGTCGATGGCGGCTACGTCTGCTGGTAACAGGGATGCGAGCCATGTCCCGCCGGTGCCGGCCCACTTGGCCCGCAGTCTCAAATTACGGCGCGAACGTAGCGTTAGTCGTTGCGCGGCATGAACGTTGGTATATATAATTTCATCCCATGAAACGGCCTTGGCGAGATGGGGCTTGCCAAGCCGCTGGCCGGAAGCACTTCCGCCGGAATGCTCGGGATCATGGGACCTTGATGGCTCGCACCTTGCAGGGCGCCGCAGGACTGGCAATCGATCCGCGGATGATCGCTATCGCGGCGATCCATCGGCCATGAGACTGGCCGCCCAGGCAGCATCCGTCATCACCGAAATCGAGCATCAACACGCCCGTGCCGTGCCTGGCGGCGCCCGGGCGACAACAGCCTTGCGCAACAGCCAGCCTTTCCAACACAATCAAGAAAAGACGCAAGAAGGGAACGACCAGTAACCGTCACAGCTTGAAGGAGAACCAAGCAATGCCAATTCGCAGTGTGATTTCGAAATTCTCAATGGGAGCATTGGCGCTTGCCGCGGCAAGTGCCATGACGCCGACAGCGCAGGCAGCGGCGCCTGAATCCAACGACCCGATCAAGATCGCGCTGTTCGACTGGACCAGCGTCAACCTCAACGCCAAGATCCTCGGCGGCATCCTGGAAAAGCTCGGCTACACCGTCGAATACCCGACCGCCGATTACCTCTCCAGCCTGACCACCGGCCTCACCAATGGCGACATCGATGTCGGCCTGGAGTTCTGGGACACCACCGCCGGCGAAGCGATGAAGGCCTCCGACGCCACTGGCCAGACCGAGCGGCTCGGCAAGCTCGGTCCGAAAGCCAAGGAAGAATGGTGGTTTCCCGAATATATGAAGGAAAAGTGCCCCGGCCTGCCCAATTGGGAAGCCCTCAAGGATCCGAAATGCGCTGAGGCCTTCTCGACCGCCGAGACGGCGCCGAAGGGGCGTTATCTCGGCGGGCCGGTGACCTGGGAAGGTTTTGACGACGAGCGTGTAGCAGCCCTGAAACTGCCCTTCACCGTCATCCATGCCGGCACCGACGCGGCGATGTTCGCCGAACTGGATTCCGCCTATCAGCGCAAGGCGCCGATCATGCTGTGGATCTACTCGCCGCATTGGGCGCCTGCAAAATACAAGGGCGAATGGGTGCAGTTCCCCGAATACACGCCCGAGTGCTACAACGACCCGAAATGGGGCGTGAATCCCGACGCTAAATATGACTGCGGCAAGCCGCATGGCGAGATCTGGAAATACTCCTGGAACGGCATGAAGGACAAATGGCCTGTCGCCTACAAGGTAGCCAAGGCCTACACGGTCGACACCGACGAACTCAACAAGATGAGCGGCGAGATCGACCTCGACGGCAAGACGCCGGAAGACGTCGCCGCCGCCTGGATCGCCGCCCATGAGGCAGACTGGAAAGCCTGGGCGCAGTGATCGCTCCGACTGGAAAACGCGAGACCTGGCTGTTGGCCAGCCGGGTCTCAACTCTTGATGTTCCAGAAGGACGACTGAATGACGGAAGCGATTGAACAGCGGGCGGCGCAACCGGGCACGGACGCCCGCCCTGTCAAACTTGCCTGCCGCAATGTGTGGAAGCTGTTCGGAGCGAACGCCGCCAATTTCATCCGCGAGCGCGATGGCAAGGCCAGCATGGCGGATGTGACCGCGGCCGGTCTGGTCGGGGCCGTGCGCGCCGTCGACCTCGAAATCCGCCAGGGCGAAATCTTCATCATCATGGGTCTCTCCGGCTCCGGCAAGTCGACGCTGGTGCGTTGCATGTCACGGCTGGTCGAGCCGACGCATGGCAAGGTCGAGTTCGAAGGCAAGGATCTGCTGAAGATTTCCGATGCCGCGCTGATCGAGCTCAGGCGCCACCGCATGGGCATGGTGTTCCAGAATTTTGCCTTGCTGCCGCATCTCAACGTGCTCGACAACATCGCCTTCCCGCTCAGCATCCAGGGACAGGACCGTTCGACACGCGAGGCGCGCGCCCGGGAAGTCATCGAACTCGTCGGCCTGCGCGGGCGCGAGCATTTCTATCCGCGCGAATTGTCGGGCGGCCAGCAGCAGCGTGTCGGCATCGCCCGCAGCCTCGCCACCAAGCCGGAAATCTGGTTTCTCGACGAGCCGTTCTCGGCTCTCGATCCATTGATCCGCCGCGAGATGCAGGATGAGTTGATGCGGCTGCAGACCATGCTGCACAAGACCATCGTTTTCATCACTCATGATTTCGACGAGGCGATCAGGCTCGCCGACCGCATCGCCATCATGAAGGACGGCGAGGTCATCCAGATCGGCACGCCGGAGGAGCTGGTGGTCAATCCGGCGACCGACTATGTCGCCGAATTCACCCGCGACGTCGACCGCGCCAAGGTGATTTCGGCGCGCAGCCTGATGCGCACCTGCGACGGCGCCGAGCATGGCGGCACGGTGGCGCCCGAGGCCAAGATATCAAGTTTTTCCGCCAGCATCGTTGCCGCCGGCAAACCATTCGCCGTGGTCAACGGCAGCGGTAAGCCGATCGGCGAGGTGACGCCACAAGCTGTGATCGGGCTGCTGGCCGGCATCGACAAGCCAAGAGCCGGCGCATGACGGTGACGGCAAGCGCCAGCCAGGCAAGGCCGCCGGTTCAGCGTTGGCTGCTGATCTGGGTCCTGGCACTGGCCGCCGTGCTGGTGGTGTTCATGCTGCAGGACAGGCTGCCCTGGGCTGTCAACTATCCGGCCGAGGCTGTCGTGCCCGTCGCCGACTGGGTCAGCGCGCTGATGGGCTGGATCAAGTCGAACCTGTCGTGGCTGACGCGTTCGATCACCACGGTGCTCGGCGTGCCGCTCGATTTCGCGCTCAATTTCTTGGCCAAGAATTTCAAGTTCGGCCATGGCGTGGACGCCTATGTCTTGCCGCGCCTGTCCTGGGTCGGCGTCTGCGCCGTCGCGTTCCTCGCCGGGCATGCCGTGGGCGGCCGAAAGCTGAGCCTGCTGGTCGGCGGCTGTTTCCTCTACATCGCGCTGTTCGGCCAATGGACCAGCGCCATGCTGACGCTGGCGCTGATCTCGATCGCGGTGCCGTTCTGTATTCTCACCGGGCTGTTCGCCGGCATCTGGGCATGGCGCAAGCCATGGGCGGAGCGGCTCATCGTCTCCCCTGCCCTCGACTTGATGCAGACGATCCCGACCTTCGCCTATCTCATCCCGATGCTGCTCCTGTTCGGCAACAGCCCGGTCTCGGCGATGATCGCCACCGCCATCTTCGCCACGCCGCCGATGGTGCGGGCGACCATGCTCGGCCTCAACCGCGTGCCGTTGGAGATCGGCGAATTCAGCGACATGGCAGGCTGCACCGCGCGGCAGAAACTGTGGCGCGTCCTGTTGCCGTCGGCGCGGCCGACACTGATGGTCGGCGTCAACCAGGTGATCATGCTGGCGCTCAACATGGTCATCATCGCCTCGATGATCGGCGCAGGCGGGCTCGGCTATGACGTGCTTCTGGCGCTGCGTGCGCTGAAGGTCGGCGAAGCCATGGAAGCCGGCCTCGCCATCGTCGCACTGGCCATCGCGCTCGACCGGCTGAGCCAGGCCATGGCGCACAAGCAGGCCAAGGGCCATCTCCATCAGCAGGCAAACAGGGGCTTGTGGCGGCGCTATCCCAATCTGACGCTGGCCATTGCGATCCTTGCCGTCACCACGCTGCTTGGCCTGTTCGTGCCGGCCTTCGCGGCGGTGCCGAAGGCGGTCACCTTCACCACCGCGCCGCTGTGGAAGGCGGCGGTGAACTGGGTGACGATCAACTTCTTCGACATCATCGAAGCCTTTCGCGTCGCGCTGATCCTCAACGTGCTCAACCCGGTACGCGCCTTTTGCGAGGGCTTTCCGTGGCTGGGCGCGGTGTTCCTGCTCAGCCTTGCCGGCTACCAGCTCTCAGGCTTGCGGCTGGCCGCACTTGTCGCGGCACTCACCGCCTTCTGCGCCGTCACCGGACTCTGGGAAAAGACCATGGCGACGGTCTATCTCTGCGGCATCTCGGCCTTCATCGCTTGCCTGATCGGCATCCCGATCGGACTCGCGGCAGCGCGCAGCGATCGTTTCGAGAAGATAATCACGCCCGTCATCGACACGCTGCAGGTGCTGCCGTCCTTCTGCTTCATCATTCCCGTGGTCATGCTGTTCCGGGTTGGCGACGTCACAGCCATGATCGCCACGGTCGCCTTCGCCGTGGTGCCGGCCATCCGCTACACCAACCATGGCATCCGGCAGGTGTCGCCGGCGCTGATCGAGGCGGCGAAGGTGTCCGGCTGCACGCCGCGCCAGACCTTCTTTCGGGTGCAGCTGCCGCTGGCGCTTCCAGAGATCATGCTGGGTGTGAACCAAACCATCCTGATGGCGCTGGCGATGGTCATCATCTGCGCCATGGTCGGCACGCGCGATCTCGGTCAGGAAGTGTTCATCGCGCTGTCGAAGGCCGATTCCGGCCGCGGCATCGTCGCCGGCCTGGCCATCGCCTTCATCGGCATCGTCGCCGACCGGCTGTTCAGCGCATGGACAGCCAAGGCCAGGGCAAGATTGGGGTAATCCTGAAGATGCGCCGCGGCTATTCTGCCGCGACGCTTTTCACTTCGAGGTAACTCTCCATCGAATCGTCCAGCGCCTGCAGCCACGGCGTGTGGTGCAGCGGCGCCATGGTGCCCGTCATCAGCGAACGGTAGGAATGGTCGCGGAAGCTCATTATGTCTTCCGCCTTGTGGTGCTCCCACTCCATGAAGGTCTGGTTGACCGCCTCGACGTCGAAGCCGGGATAGTCGGTCTGGTCCATCAATTCCTTGGTGTAGTCGCCCTGGAACCAGATCATCTGCTCGGCGTCTTCCAGCGTCTCTTCCCTCGCCCGCCATTTGGCGCCGTGCGCCGCCATCGCCTCGGCGGAGGGCAATTTGATGCGGCCCATGATGACATCGCGCGCGAACCAGGCCTGCGCGTCGAACATGTTGAACGTGTAGAACTGGTCCTGCATGCCGATGTAGGACAGTTTTGGGTTCTTCTCCCAGACGACGCCTTCATAGAGGTCCAGCGGCCACATCCGGTTGGCGGTCTTGAGCTTCAGATCGTCGGTCAGGAACGGGAAGGAATGGAGATAGCCGGTGCACAGGATGATAACGTCGACGTCCTTGGTGGTGCCGTCCTTGAAATGCGCCGTCTTGCCGACGACTTTCTGCAGCAGCGGCACCTCTTTCCAGTTCTCCGGCCATTTGAAGCCCATCGGCTTCGAGCGGTAGCTGGAGGTGATGGATTTGGCGCCGTATTTGTAGCATTGCGAGCCGATGTCCTCGGCCGAATAGGAACGGCCGATGATCAGGATGTCCTTGCCCTTGAACTCCATGGCGTCGCGGAAATCGTGGCTGTGCAGGATACGGCCGTTGAAGGTCGAGAAGCCTTCGAAATAGGGCACGTTGGGCACCGAGAAATGCCCGGAGGCGACGACGACATTGTCGAACTCTTCGGAATAAGTGACGTCGTTGCCGCGGTCATGAGCGGTGACGGTGAACTTCTTCGTCTCGTCCGAGAAGGTGACCATGCGCACCGGGCTGTTGAACCGCACCCATTCGCGTAGGCCCGATTTCTCGACGCGGCCCTTGATGTAGTCCCACAGCACGGCGCGCGGCGGATAGGAACCTATCGGCCGGCCGAAATGCTCCTCGAACGTGTAGTCGGCGAATTCCAGGCACTCCTTCGGTCCGTTCGACCAGAGGTAGCGGTACATCGAGCCGTGCACGGGATCGCCATGCTCGTCGAGGCCGGTGCGCCAGGTGTAGTTCCACAGGCCGCCCCAGTCCGACTGTTTCTCGAAACAGACGATCTCGGGAATGTCGGCGCCCTTGTCGGCCGCCGATTTGAAGGCCCTGAGCTGTGCCAAGCCGGACGGTCCGGCTCCGATGACGGCAACGCGAGTTTTCATTTCCGGGCCTCCACTTTTTTTGATTTCCCCAGCGAAACAAATTTCACTGACAGGACAATAATTGGCCCTTGCGTGCTGTCAACAGCCAACTGCGGGAACGTGTTTGCGTACAACGGATTCCTGGCGAAAAACCGACGAAGGCCACGCTCCAACGACCGGCGCGCCCGACAGAAGATGGCTTGCCGTCGCCATTGCGCTCCTGTATCGGCAGCGAATAAGTTCACCTAGGGTGAAATAAATATTCGAGGGCTCGGACAGACATGGCGAAGACAGATTCCGGTTCCAAGACTGCTCCCGCATCCGCGAAAGCAAAGCCGCAGCCAAAGGTTTCGGCCGATGGAAAGACAATCCGGGCACCGCTGACGCAGAACCCGCACGCCATTCGCGATACCCGCGAAAAAGTGCTGGAGGTCGCGATCGGCCGCGAGGTTCGGGCGTTCCGAAAGAAGCTCGGCATCACCGTCGCCGATCTGGCTGTCGCCACCGACATTTCGCTGGGCATGCTGTCGAAGATCGAGAACGGCATCACCTCGCCGTCGCTGACCACCTTGCAGGCACTGTCGCGGGCGCTCGGCGTTCCGGTAACCGCCTTCTTCCGCCGCTTCGAGGAGGAGCGCAGCGCCGTCTTCGTCAAGGCCGGCCAAGGGCTGGATGTCGAACGCCGCGGCACGCGCGCCGGCCATCAGTACAATCTGCTCGGCCATATCGGGTCAAACACCAGCGGCGTCGTGGTCGAGCCCTATCTGATCACGCTGACTGAGGATTCGGACGTGTTCCCGACCTTCCAGCACGAGGGCATGGAGTTCCTCTACATGCTCGAGGGCGAGGTGGTTTACCGGCACGGCAGCAACCTCTATCCGATGAAGCCCGGCGACAGCCTGTTCTTCGACGCCGACGCGCCGCATGGGCCGGAAGAGCTGACAAAACTGCCGATGCGGTATCTCTCGATTATCTGCTATCCGCAGAATAGCGCTGGGTAGGCGGGCCGCTGCTGCTCCCTCACCCGGATTGCCAAGACCGAATTGCAAAGAGCAATTCGGGGCAATCCGACCTCTCCCCGAGGGGAGAGGAGCTGGCTCCAGCTTTGGCGATCTCTTCTCCCCTCGGGGAGAAGGTGGCCGCGTAGCGGCCGGATGAGGAGGCCTGCCTTAGTCCGGCCCAAACCCGGAGCTCGTCGGACTGCCATCATCCAGCTTCGACAGCCACTCGACCAGCGTCGGTCGGAAGCGCGTCAGGCCCTTGTAAGTTGCCAGTTCCTCCGGCAGGTCGCGTATGACGCGATGCAGGCGCCGTGCCCATTTCGGCTGTGTCACCAGCTCGTCCATCTTGATCAGGTAGCAGCGGATCGGGAAGACGATCCCGTTGGAGCGCGGCAGCCGCCAGAAGCTCTGCAGCTCGACGCGCAGATGCACCTTGTCGCCGACATTCTCGGGCGTCACGGTCGTGCGGTCCGGACCCCATTTGTGGTAGTTTTCGGGGCTGGTATCGAGGCGCGGATTGATGGTCATCGTCCAGTTCAGCCGCCGTGCCGGCTTGCCTTGCTGGATGTTGATGAGAAATTTTAGCGCCCTGACGAAAATCCCCTTCTCATGCGCGAGCGGCACCGGCGCATGCCACTCGAAGAAATTCATGCCGATGTCGAAATCGAGCGACCAGTCGGCCTGGGTGGTGACCATGCCGGCATCCATCCATAGATTGCCGTCGCGCTGGTCGAGGATGCAGAAATCGCCCTGGCTCTGGCGGGTGATGTATTCCATCGGCCCATAAGGCAAAGTCGAGGTGTCGCCGAAGGTGAAGGTATCGTCGATGCCGAGCGGGCGGTTGATCCAGCGCCAGCGGTCGCCGTTTCGCTCCAGCGTGAAATGCTCGGGGTATCCCAGCGCTTGCTGCTCCATCAAGAGTTCCAGCAGGTCCCAGCCGGCCAAGGTCATGTGCGGCAATGACTGGCAACGCAGCGGATCCTCGGCCAGCACCAAAGCGCGGTCCTGCATCTCGGCGACATAGTGCTCGTCGACGTCGATCAGGTTCTCCAGCACCGAGCCCTTCGGACCGACGACATGCGGCTCGATGTTGACCGCGTACATGTAGCTGTCTTCGTGGAACGGGAACGGGAACCGCCTGATGTGCTCCGGGCTGTTCCTGAAGGTGAAGTCGTCGCGGAAGGTTTCCTTGCGAAAGGTGATGCCCAAGCTCGCCTCCTATCTTTCCAGGACCAACGAGTTGCCCTCGAAGCGCGACACGCACGGCATGATCTTCCTGCCGGAACGGTGCTCTTCCTCGCTCAGCCAATGGTCGTTGTGGATGAACTTGCCGTCGCACGAGATGACGTTGGTCTCGCACTGGCCGCAGACGCCGCCCCGGCAGAGATAGGGCGGATCGACGCCGGCGGCCTCGATGGCTTCCAACAGGCTCTGCTGCTCGCCGACTTGGATGGTCTTGCCGCTGACGGCCAGCGTCACGTCGAACGGCAGGCCGGGCTGCGGCGCCGCGAAATGCTCGTAGTGGACGGTCTCCGGCGGCCAGCCGAGTGCGGCGGCGCGGTCGCGCACCCAGTTGATCATGCCGGCCGGCCCGCAGACATAGAGATGCGTGCCCAGCGGCTGCGACGACAGAAGCCGGTCGAGCTCGATGCGCTCCTCGAGGTCATCGTGATAGAGCCGGACCCGACGGCCGTAGCGTTCTCTGAGTACGTCGGCATAGGTACCAAGCGAGGCGGTGCGGCAGGTGTAGTGCAGTTCGAAATTGCCGCCTTCGCCCGCCAGTTGCGCGGTCTGCGCCATGAACGGCGTGATGCCGATGCCGCCAGCCAGCATCAAATGTTTCTTCGCCCTGAGATCGAGCGAGAAAAGATTGACCGGATAGCTGATCACCATCTCCAGGCCCGGCTTGACCGAATTGTGCATGAACAGCGAGCCGCCGCGGCCGACATCGTCGCGGCGCACCGAAATGGTGTATTCGCGCGTGTCAAGCGGCGAGCCCATCAGCGAATATGGATTGAGCCTGGTGCGCTCGCCGTCGCGCATCTCGACCACGACATGAGCGCCGCCGGAAAATGTTGGCAAAAGCTCGCCGTCGCGCCTGCGGAAATGAAAGCGGGTGACCAGCTCGTTGACCGGGACGACATCGCTGACGACGACATCGAGCTTGGTGGTGCCGGTGCTCATGGGAAGGCCTCCTCCATGGGAGGAATCTCGGAGCGATCCTCGGCATTGATGCAGACACCCTGGAAGGCGGCGAGGCGCCTCGAATAGTGATCGCGCACCAACAGCAGCAGGCCACAATGCGAACAGGTTGCCGGCTGCGTCGTCACGTTTTCGGTGATGCCCTTGCAGTGGACACACTGCATGCGCCTGGCCAGCGAGCCGCGATGTTCGGTCTGCATGGAGGTGTGGTCGATGCCGGCTTCGAGCGCAACCTGCATGGCCTGCCCGATCAGTCCCTCGGTGCCTGCGAGATAGAGGCGCAAGCCCATATGGGCGTTGGTCAGCGTCTGCTTCAAACGCGGTAGCAGGCTGGCGAAGGATGGCGCGGTGTGAAATTGCGCCGGCTTCAGCGCTTCGAGGGCGGCTACATATTTGCCGTCAGGACCGGGAATGAAGACGATTTCGGCCCCTTCAAAGAACCCGGAAGGGGCCTTGGCGGCCATGTCGGCAATCGCCAGCGCGCCTTCGGCGTCGGCGATAAACAGATGATGCTTGCCGGGCTGCGGAGAGAGAGTTCCGTAAATGGGCCGGCTGATGATGGTCTTGGCTGCCATTCGCTGCTTCGTGCCTTGAAACCCTTCGCTGTCGATTATGCCTCAGCCTTTCGCCGTGCGCTTGGTCTTCTTGGGATCGTCGAACGGCAAGGGCTGCGCCGTCGCTTTGATCGACCCGCTCTCGTTGCGGATTTCGAGCTTGGTGTCCTTGACCGCGCAGTCGACATCGAGGCGGGCGATGCCCATCGATTTCTTGATCAGCGGCGAATACATGGCGCAGGTCACCACGCCGACCTTTTTGCCGTCGCGATAGACCGGCGCGCCTTCATCGGCCGGTTCCTTGCCGTCGAGCAGCACGCCATAGATTTTGAAGCGCTCCTTGCCTTTCAGGCGATAGTGCTCCTCGGCGCCGCGAAAGCCGGTCTTGCCGGGGCTGACGGTGAAGTCGAGGCCAAGCTCCCACAGCGTGTCGCCAGGGCCTTCATTCTCGAACGGATACTTTTGGGAATTGTCGTATGGATAGAACAGCAGGTAGCTTTCGACGCGCAGCATGTCGAGCGTGGTGAAGCGGCAGGGGATGATGCCGGCGCTCTTGCCCTCGTCGAGGATTCTGTCCCAGATCGCGCCGGCATCCTGGCCACGGCAGAAAATCTCGTAGCCGCGCTCGCCGGTATAGCCGGTGCGCGAGATCATGACGGGAAAGCCGAACAGCTGCGTCTGCATATGGTGGAAATAGTTGAGGTCGCGAATGCCGGGCACGTGCTTGGCCAGATAGTCGACGGCCGTTGGCCCCTGCAGCGACAAATCGTGCAGATTGTCGTCGAAGCGCAGCGACACGTCGCGGCCCATCGCCGCCCGCTGCAGTTCCTCATGGCCGGTGCCCGAGCCGTGCACCACCATCCACGCATTCGGCCCCGTGCGGTAGAGGATGCAGTCGTCGGTGAATTTTCCCGCTTCGTTCAGCATGCAGGCATAGGCCGATTTGCCGGGATAGATTTTTTCGACGTCGCGTGTTGTGGCGAGGTCGATGAGATGCGAGGCGTGCGGTCCTGTGATGTGCACCTTCTTCAGGCCGGAAACATCCATCAGCCCGGCCTTGGTGCGGATGGCGACATATTCTTCATCGGCATCCTTGTCGTAGGTCCAGGCGGTGCCCATACCGCTCCAGTCTTCGAGTTTCGACCCCAGGGCGCGATGGCGATCCGCCAGGGTTGAAAATCTCCAGGATGCCGTCATCCGCTCGTCCTCCGTTCGAAAATGCTGCTGTTCCCTGCTCCTTTGCCCGAGGGCGGAGCTTTGGACGGAATATTGACCGCAAACGCGGGAAGCCTGCAATCCCCTTGAAGCAAATAATTTCATTGTCAGGCAAAATTGTTCACTCGAAGCGAGCGGTTAACCCCGAGTAAATTCGTCTTGACAAGTTCGGGATTCGGGCGGAGCTTATGAAAAAAATTTTACTCTCTTGAAAGAGAGCGGCGGGCGGTCAATTCGGAACCGGGCGTCGGCAAAGAAGGGGAAAACCGATGTCAGACCTGCAGCAGCGCATCGAGGCGCTGTACCGTTCCGACGTGCGCGGCTCCGCGCTCCTGATCATCTGCCTGTGGGCGACGATCCTCTTCGTCCTCTTCATGACGTGGCCCTATATCCCGCATAGCGGCATCAAGGCCGTCGTGGCGATCGCCGCGGCCTTGGTGCTGATCTTCAACACCGCGGCCATCCTGGCGATGGTCAAGCACTACAAGGAAGACAAGGACTTCATCTACGGGCTCGACATCAAGAACGCCGACGCATCCCGCAATCGCAAGGCCTGAGGAGCACAGACATGCCGCGTTATACGCCGCCGGAGCAAAGCAAGGCCGGGCAGGTTTTCGATATTGCCGTTGTCGTGGTCGCCATCTTCGTGGCGCTGTGGCTGCCGCTGAAAATGGGATTGGCCGGGGCGGCGAAGTCCATCGACGCGCTCGATGCCAAGACCTGGGAAGCCCTTGGCCAGAACCCGACAATGGCCTCGATCTGGGAGAAGCTCGGCTACACGCCGGAGACCGCGCATGACATCATCCAGAACCGGTTCCACTACATCATCGACTGGCCGACACTGATCATCATGGCGGCCGTGCTGATCGGCTATTTCGTCTTCCTGTTCCGGGCATCCGACCGCGAATATCGAGACGTCATCAAAGAAAAGTTCGACGACAAATAAGGTTCGACGAAGAATTTGGGGACACGATCATGTGGGTGGCACTGTCTTACGCATGCTGGGGCATTTCGATCGTGCTCGCGCTGTGGATGCTCTACGATTGGTTCAAGGTCGATACAAACTACTCCGAGGACGTTCTGACCTCGTCGCGTGAAGGCGAGCTTGAAGCCGCTTCCGAAAAACACCGGATCTGAGTGGGGATTGATCGATGACGGTCGCGCTTGAAAACACCACCACCACAATTCACGGCGACCGGGTATCGCTGCTTCGGGTGCTTGGCCCGGCCCATGTCTGGGCGCTTGGTGTCGGCATCGTCCTGGTCGGCGAGTTCACCGGCTGGAATTTCTCGGCCGACAAGGGCGGCGCGCTGGCGGCGCTGATCGTCTGTTGGATCGTCGGGCTGCTCTACACCTCGGTCGCCATGATCGATTCCGAGGTCACCTCGACCGTCGCCGCCGCCGGCGGCCAATACGCACAGGCCAAGCACATTGTCGGGCCGCTGATGGCGTTCAATGTCGCGCTCTTCCTGGTGTTTGCCTACACCATGCTTGAAGTGTCCGACGCCATCCTGCTCGGCGACACTATCGTCGCCAAGGCTGGCGTCGAAGGGCTCACCCACAATTCCTTCATCGCCGCCACCATCGTGGTGCTGGCGTGGCTCAACTATCGCGGCGTGTTGATGACGCTCAACGTCAACTTCGTCATCACGGCAATCGCCTACGTCTCGATCGTCATCCTCTTCTTTTCGGTCAGCCCGTGGACGCAAGGGGCGGTGCTGAAGCTCAACGAACTCGTGACGCCGGGAAATGCGCTGCCCTATGGCTGGATCGGCGTCATCGCCGCCTTCCAGTTTGGCATCTGGTACTATCTCGGCATCGAAGGCACGACGCAGGCGGCCGAGGAAGTGCGTTCGCCGGCCCGCTCCCTGCCCTACGGGACCATGGCCGGCATGATCACGCTGCTGATCGCAGCCGCCATGACCTGGTATGTCTGCGCCTCGCTGATGCCCTGGGAATATCTCGGCATCACCTATTATCCGCTGTGGGACGCCGGCAAGCTGACCGGCAGCCCGCTGCTGGAAAATCTTCTGTTCGTCGCCACCTTGCTGGCCGCACTCGCCTCGGCCAATGGCTGCATCAATGACGCCGCGCGCGCCTGGTTCTCGCTCGGCCGCGACCGCTATCTGCCAAGCTGGTTCTCGGCGGTGCATCCGAAATACCGCACGCCCTACCGCTCGATCCTGTTCCTGCTGCCGATCGCGCTCGCCTTCGCCTTCATCGCCGACCTCAACCAGGCGATCACCTTCTCGATCCTGTCGGGCGTGCTGCAGTACACTTTCATGAGCATCAACATCATGATGTTCAGGAAGAAGTGGCCGCTGGGCTCGATCCGCCGCGGCTATACGCACCCCTTCCATCCGCTGCCGGCGATCGTGCTGTTCTGCTTGTGCGTGGTGACCTTCTTCGCCATCTTCCTCGGCTTCGGCTCGCAGCTGATCGCGATGACCATCTTCTATTTCCTGATTTCCGTGTGGTTCCACTTCTACCGCTACAAATTCGTGCGGCGTGGCGACCAGTTCACCATGCCGTGGCCGAAACCGCAGGGCTATTGATCGGAGCAAAGGAAGCTCACCCGAAGCAGGGCGAGCCATCGTGAGGTGCGTGACGTGACATCCATATTGCTTGTCGGGGCGATTGCCCTGGCTCTCGTCTTCCACCTCGCCTTCATGGCGCGTGCCAATCACAACAAAGCGCTGGCCGCGCTGGCTTTCGATACGGCCAGCATCCGCGCCGTCATTGTGGACGCTGCCAATGTCTCCAATGGCACCGCGGGTGTTTTGACCTGGGAAGGCTCCTGGAACAGCCGTCGGGTGCAAGTGCGCACCATCGTCGACACGCTGGCGACGCGAAAGCTGCCGACGCGCTGGCTTTCCGTCTCGATCACCGAAAAGGTTGCCGTGCCTGCCACTTTCGACATGATGATGCGGCCGGGCTCGCCGACCACATTCTCCAATTTCGACCATCTTGCGCACACGCTGCCGAAGGCGCCGGGCTTTCCCGCCGAGGCGGTGCTGCGGACCGACCACAGGGGCACGCGTTTTCCGCAGGGCATCATCACCGGTCATCTCGAACTATTTTCGGATGGCCGCGCCAAGGAGTTGCTGATCACACCCAAGGGCGTACGCATGGTCTGGCTGCTGGCCGAGGCCGAACGGGCACGCTACGGTGTCTTCCGGCAAGCCGCGTTCGGCGACACACGGATCGATGCGATGCTGATCGAGCGGCTGCTCGTATCGCTGTCCGAGCTGCGCGACGCCATCAACCGAAGCGAACGGCAGGCCGCATGAGCACTTCAAACACTTCGCCGGCGCCAGTGAGCCCTTATCTCGTCCTGGGCGCGGCAATCGCGCTGCCGGGCAGCGGTCATGTCATTCTTGGCGTGCCCGTGCGCGGATTGCAGTTCCTTTTCTTCATGGTCATCCTGGCCTGGGTAACCGCCAAGATCTCGCCGCCGGATGCCAGCTTCGTCGGCCGGCACGCCGGCGGCTTCCTCATCTATGCGCTGTCGATCCTCGACGCCTACAAGCTCGCCCGTATCCGTACCGCCAAATGGGCTCATAATGCCCGACCGGGGAGCGACGACATGCAGAGCGGCATCGAGCCACATACGTAACCAGAGGAAAATTTTTTTCATACCATTGAATTCAAGGATTTCATTCGGTACATCATCTCATGGTCACAAACGTCGGGAGGCTGACATGTGCGGAATCGTTGGACTTTTCCTGAAGGACAAGACGCTGGAGCCGAAGCTCGGCGCGATGCTGTCGGAGATGCTCGTATCGCTCAGCGATCGCGGGCCGGACAGCGCCGGCATCGCCATCTATGGCGCGACATCAGGCAACGAAGCCAAGATCACCATCCAGTCGCCGAAGCCTGACCGCGATTTTCGCGGGCTGGACGCCGAACTCGCCAAGGCTCTCGGAGCGCCGGTGAGCATTGCGGTGAAATCGACACATGCGGTGGTCAGGACCACGCCCGACAAGGTCGACGCGGCGCGTGAGGCCCTTCAGTCGCTTCGTCCCGACGTGCGCATCATGGGCGCCGGTGAAGCGGTGGAAATCTACAAGGAAGTCGGCCTTCCCGAAGCCGTCGTCGACCGCTTCGAGGTGCGCAAGATGACCGGCACGCATGGCATCGGCCATACCCGCATGGCGACGGAATCGGCGGTGACGACGATGGGCGCGCATCCGTTTTCGACCGGCGGCGACCAGTGCCTGGTGCACAATGGTTCGCTGTCCAACCACAACAATGTGCGGCGCGAACTGGTGCGCGAAGGCATGAAGTTCGAGACCGAGAACGATACCGAGGTGGCGGCCGCCTATCTGTCCTCGCAGATGGCGCATGGCAAGAACCTCGGCGAAGCGCTCGAAGGCACGCTGTCGGACCTCGACGGCTTCTTCACCTTCGTCGTCGGCACCAAGAACGGCTTCGGCGTGGTGCGCGACCCGATCGCCTGCAAGCCCGCCGTGATGGCCGAAACCGACCAGTATGTCGCCTTCGGCTCGGAATATCGCGCGCTGACCAAACTACCCGGCATCGACAATGCGCGGGTCTGGGAACCGGAGCCCGCAACCGTTTATTTCTGGGAGCATTGAGTTCATGCCGGCAACCTCCAAGGCAACGCGCGAAAGCCATGCGCGCGTCTTCGACCTCGACGTCCAGTCGTTGCGCGAACTCAACCAGGCGCTGCACCAGCTCACCCCCGGTTCCAACGAGACAGCGTGGGAAGTGCTCAACCCGAAAGGCAACCACTCCGTCGCTGTCGGCGTCGACCAGCCTGTCAGCATCGATGTGCGCGGCAGCGTCGGCTACTATTGCGGCGGCATGAATTCAGGCAGCGCGATCACCGTGCACGGCTCGGCCGGACCCGGCGTCGGCGAAAACATGATGGCGGGCTCGATAACGGTGAAAGGCGACGCCAGCCAGTATGCCGGCGCCACCGGCAAGGGCGGCCTGCTGGTCATCGAGGGCAATGCGTCTTCGCGCTGCGGCATCTCGATGAAGGGCATCGACATCGTCGTGCACGGCAATATCGGCCACATGTCGGCCTTCATGGCGCAGTCCGGCAACCTCGTGGTGCTGGGCGATGCCGGTGATGCGCTCGGTGATTCCATCTACGAGGCGCGGCTCTTCGTACGCGGCAAGGTCGACAGCCTGGGCGCCGACTGCATCGTCAAGGAGATGCGGCCCGAGCACCTGGAATTGCTGCAGGGCCTGCTCGACCGCGCCGGCGTGACCGGCGTCAAGCCGTCGGAGTTCAAGCGCTACGGCTCGGCGCGCACGCTCTACAATTTCAATATCGACAACGCCGACGCGTATTGAGGCAAGATGACGTACCGCAACCCGCCGACGACACCGCGCAAATCCGCGACCTTCGACGACTACACGCTTTCCGAAATCCGCCGCGCCGCGGCGACCGGCATCTATGATATCCGTGGCGCCGGCGCCAAGCGCAAGCTGCCGCATTTCGACGATCTCCTGTTCCTCGGCGCCTCGATCTCGCGCTATCCGCTGGAAGGCTATCGCGAGCGTTGCGACACCTCGGTGGTACTGGGCTCGCGCCACGCCAAGAAGCCGATCGAGCTGAAGATCCCGATCACCATCGCCGGCATGAGCTTCGGCTCGCTGTCTGGCCCGGCCAAGGAAGCGCTTGGGCGCGGCGCGACGCTGTCGGGCACCTCGACCACGACCGGCGATGGCGGCATGACCGAGGAAGAGCGCGGCCATTCCAAGCAACTGGTCTATCAATACCTGCCATCGCGCTACGGCATGAACCTGCGCGACCTGCGCCGCGCCGATGCCATCGAAGTCGTCGTCGGCCAGGGCGCCAAGCCGGGCGGCGGCGGCATGCTGCTCGGCCAGAAGATCTCCGACCGCGTCGCCGAGATGCGGACGCTGCCGAAAGGCATCGACCAGCGTTCGGCCTCGCGCCACCCCGACTGGACCGGCCCGGACGATCTCGAGATCAAGATCCTCGAGCTGCGCGAAATCACCGACTGGGAAAAGCCGATCTACGTCAAGGTCGGCGGCGCCCGCCCCTATTACGATACAGCCCTCGCGGTTAAGGCCGGCGCCGACGTCGTCGTCGTTGACGGCATGCAGGGCGGCACGGCGGCGACGCAGGAAGTGTTCATCGAAAATGTCGGCCAGCCGACGCTCGCCTGCATCCGGCCGGCCGTGCAGGCGCTGCAGGATCTCGGCATGCATCGCAAGGTGCAGCTCATCGTCTCCGGCGGCATCCGCAACGGCGCCGATGTCGCCAAGGCGCTGGCGCTCGGCGTCGACGCGGTCTCGATCGGCACGGCGGCCCTGGTGGCGCTCGGCGATAACGACCCCCGCTGGGAGGCGGAGTATAACGAGCTTGGCACCACCTCTGGCGCCTATGACGATTGGCACGAGGGCAAAGACCCGGCCGGCATCACCACCCAGGATCCCGAGTTGATGAAGCGGGTCGACCCGATCGCGGCTGGACGGCGGCTCGCCAACTACCTCAAGGTGATGACGCTCGAAGCTCAAACCATTGCCCGCGCGTGCGGCAAGAACAGCCTGCACAATCTCGAACCCGAGGATCTCGTCGCGCTCACGATCGAGGCAGCCGCCATGGCCGGCGTGCCGCTGGCCGGCACCAACTGGATACCGGGAAAAAACACCCTCTAAGCCTTCAGCAGATATAAGCGAGGAACTATAATGGGGAACGATCTCGCCGCTTTCGCCAAGAAGAACGGCGTAAAGTATTTCATGATTTCCTACACCGACCTGTTCGGTGGCCAGCGCGCCAAGCTGGTGCCCGCGCAGGCGATATCGGACATGCAGAAAGATGGCGCCGGCTTTGCCGGCTTCGCCACCTGGCTCGATCTGACGCCGGCGCATCCCGACATGCTGGCGGTTCCGGATCCGGATTCGGTGATCCAGCTGCCATGGAAGCCCGAGGTTGCCTGGGTCGCCGCCAATTGCATCATGGACGACAAGGGGGTCGACCAGGCACCCCGCAACACGCTGAACAGGCTGATCGCCGAGGCCGCCAGCGAAGGCATGCACGTCAAGACCGGCGTCGAGGCCGAGTTCTTCCTGATCTCGCCCGACGGCAAGGCGATCTCCGACGAGTACGATACAGCGTCAAAACCCTGCTACGACCAGCAGGCGGTGATGCGCCGCTACGACGTGATCGCCGAGATCTGCGACCATATGCTGGCGCTGGGCTGGGGGCCGTATCAGAACGACCATGAGGACGCCAACGGCCAGTTCGAGATGAACTGGAACTTCGACGACGCGCTGGCGACCGCCGACAAGCATTCCTTCTTCAAATTCATGGTCAAGTCGGTCGCCGAGAAGCACGGCCTGCGCGCCACCTTCATGCCAAAACCCTTCCAGGGCCTGACCGGCAATGGCTGCCACGCCCATATTTCGGTGTGGGACAAGTCCGGCAAGACCAACGTCTTCGCCGACAAGTCGATGGAGCTTGGCCTGTCGGCCAAGGGCAGGAACTTCCTCGGCGGCATCATGAAACATGCCTCGGCGCTGGCCGCGATCACCAACCCGACGGTCAATTCCTACAAGCGCATCAACGCGCCGCGCACCATCTCTGGCGCGACCTGGGCGCCGAACACGGTGACCTGGACGGGCAACAACCGCACCCACATGGTGCGCGTGCCCGGCCCCGGCCGTTTCGAACTGCGCCTGCCCGACGGTGCGGTCAACCCGTATCTGCTGCAGGCCGTGATCATCGCCGCCGGCCTCGACGGCATCCGCTCGCAGGCCGATCCGGGCAAGCGCTACGACATCGACATGTACCAGCACGGGCATACGGTGAAGGGTGCGCCGAAACTGCCGCTCAACCTGCTCGACGCGCTACGCGAGTTCGACAAGGACAAATCGCTCAAGGCGGCGCTGGGTGAGGAATTCTCGTCGGCCTACCTAAAGCTGAAGCACCAGGAATGGAATTCCTATGCTTCGCACTTCACGCAATGGGAGCGCGACCACACGCTGGACATTTGATCGTCTTTAGCGGTGCGAGCGACCTCGGAATGAACTGATGAAATACTCGATCTTCTCGCTCGCACGCGCCGCCCTTTCAGGCCACAAGAACTGGCAGCGCACATGGCGCGACGCCACACCGAAAGACCGCTACGACGTGGTGATCATCGGTGGTGGCGGCCATGGGCTGGCCACCGCCTGGTTCCTGGCCAGCGAATACGGCATCAGGAATGTCGCCGTGGTGGAAAAGGGCTGGATCGGCTCCGGCAATGCCGGCCGCAACACCACCATCATCCGCTCCAATTACGGCCTGCCCGGCAATACCGGCTTCTACGAATTGTCGATGAAGCTGTGGGAGCGGATGGAGCAGGATCTGAACTACAACGCGATGGTGAGCCAGCGCGGCGTTCTCAATCTCTACCATTCCGACGCGCAGCGCGATGCTTATGCGCGGCGCGGCAACACGATGCGCATCAACGGCATCGATGCCGAACTGCTCGACCAGGCAGCGCTGAAGAAGATGCTGCCGTTCCTGAACTTCGACCATGCGCGCTTCCCCGTGCAAGGCGGGCTCTTGCAGCGGCGCGGCGGCACGGCGCGCCACGACGCGGTGGCCTGGGGCTACGCCCACGCCGCCAGCGAACTTGGTGTCGACATCATCCAGAATTGTGAAGTGACCGGCTTTGTCAGGGACGCCAATGGCAAGGTGACCGGCGTCGAGACCTCGCGCGGCAGGATCGGTGCCGGCAAGGTCGGCATGGCGGTCGCGGGGTCGTCGTCGCGCGTCGCTGATATGGCGGGCCTGCGCCTGCCGATCGAGAGCCATGTGCTGCAGGCCTTCGTCTCCGAGGCGATCAAGCCGCTTATTCCAGGCGTCATGACGTTCGGCGCTGGACATTTCTATGTCAGCCAGTCGGACAAGGGCGGCCTCGTCTTCGGCGGCGACATCGACGGCTACAATTCCTACGCCCAGCGCGGCAATCTGCCTGTGATGGAAGATGTCTGCGAGGGCGGCATGGCGATCATCCCGATGATCGGCCGCGTGCGGCTGTTGCGCCAGTGGGGCGGCATCATGGACATGTCGATGGACGGCTCGCCGATCATCGACAAGACGCCGGTCGACGGGCTCTACCTCAATGCCGGCTGGTGCTATGGCGGCTTCAAGGCGACGCCGGGTTCGGGCCTCGTCTTCGCCCACCTGATCGCGCGCGACGAATCGCACAAGGAGGCCGCCCGATTCCGCCTCGACCGGTTCCGGGCCGGCGCCATGATCGACGAAAAGGGCCAGGGCGCCCAACCTAACCTGCACTGAAGACGGCTGGAACCATGCGCATTACCTGTCCCTTCTGCGGCGAACGCGAACTTGGCGAATTCACCTATCTCGGCGACGCCAAGCCCGCGCGGCCGGCACCTGGAGCGTCGGAAGACGAGGTCTACGATTACGTCTATCTGCGCGACAATATCGCCGGCGTGATGGACGAGAGTTGGTATCATGGCGGCGGCTGCCGGGCCTGGCTGAAGGTCACCCGCAACACGCTGACACACGAGATTTCGGCGGTTGAACCGGCGCCGGGTGCCGGGGCGAGGCAGGTTGCGAAATGACTTATTCTGTCCAGGTCAGCGCCGCCCCTCACCTGCCTGCCGGCATCCTCTCCCCGTATAGAGACGGGGAGAGGGGCGCCCTAATCAACGGTTTCGCCAATCATCAGCGTTGCAAGAAGGGCGCCGCAGCCGCGGCCAGCCTCCTTCTCCCCGTCACTATACGGGGAGAAGTGCCCGGCAGGGCGATGAGGGGCAGCGCTGGCTTCTCAAAAGACGTCGAATTGATGGAAGGCCTTACATCGTGAGCCAGTCCCATCGCCTTGCATCGGGCGGTCTCGTCGACCGTGCGGCGCCACTGAATTTCAGCTTCGACGGCAAGAGCTTCTCCGGTTTCAAGGGCGACACGCTTGCCTCGGCATTGGTCGCCAACGGCGTCAAGCTGGTCGGCCGTTCGTTCAAATACCATCGCCCGCGCGGCATCCTGACGGCGGGCTCGGAAGAGCCCAACGCGCTGGTCGAGCTGCGCACCGGCGCGCGGCGCGAGGCCAACACCAAGGCCACCACCGCCGAGCTCTATGATGGCCTCGAAGCGGCCAGCCAGAACCGCTGGCCGTCGCTCAACTTCGACGTCATGTCGGTCAACCAGCTGTTCGCGCCGATCTTCGTCGCCGGCTTCTACTACAAGACCTTCATGTGGCCGGCGAAGTTCTGGGAAGCGATCTACGAACCGGCGATCCGCCGCGCCGCCGGCCTCGGCCGTGCCGCCGTGGTTCCCGACCCCGACCACTATGACAAGGCCTGGGCGCATTGCGACGTAGTGATCGCCGGTTCGGGGCCGGCCGGCCTGGCTGCGGCTTTGGCTGCCGGCCGCAGCGGCGCGCGGGTCATCCTGTGCGAAGAGGATTTCGTGCCCGGCGGCCGCCTGCTTGCCGATGGTGGCACGATCGACGGGCTGCCGGCGGCCGAATGGCTGGCGCGAACGCTGGCTGAACTTGGGTCCCTGCCCGACGTGCGCATCATGACGCGCACAACGCTGTTCGGCGTCTATGACGGCGGCACATATGGCGCGATCGAGCGCGTCAACGATCATCTGCCGCAGCCGCCCGAGCATCAGGTGCGGCAGCGTCTGTGGCGTATCGTGGCCAAGCGCTGCGTCGTCGCGGCAGGTGCGCTCGAACGGCCAATCGTCTTTGCCGGCAACGACACGCCCGGCGTGATGATGGCGTCCGCGATGCGGAGCTACATCAACCGCTACGCCGCAGCGCCGGCCAAGCGCATCGCGCTGTTCACCAACAATGAGGATGGCTGGCACACGGTCGAGGTAGCACTCGGCGCCGGATTGCAGGTCGCGGCGGTGATCGACGCCCGTGCGGAGATCTCGCCGGCGCATCGCTCGCTTGCCAGCAAGGGCGGTTTCCCGGTGCTGCACGGCTCCGTCAGCGGCGTCGACGGCGGCAAGACCGGCGTGCGCAAGCTTTCCGTTTCGCTGACCGGCGGCGCACGTGCCGAGGTCGAGGCCGACGGACTGGCCGTGTCCGGTGGCTGGAACCCGACGGTCGGGCTCACCTCCTACCATCGCGGCCGGCCGAAATGGCGCGACGACATCGCCGCCTTCGTGCCGGATGGCGCGCCCCCGGGTATGGTTGCCGCAGGCGCGGCCAACGGCGCCTTTGGCCTAGGCGCTTGCCTGCGCGAAGGCTTCGAGGCCGGTGCGGCGGCTGCACGTGATGCAGGACGCGCCGGCAACGCGGGATCGGCGCCTGTCGCCGACGACGAGGCCTTCTCGCTGACGCCGCTCTGGCATGTCGCCGGCAAGGGCAAGGCCTTTGTCGACCAGCAGCACGATGTCACCGCGTCCGATATCGAGCTGGCGCAGCGTGAGGGGTTTGAATCGGTCGAGCACCTGAAGCGCTACACCACGCTCGGCATGGCGACCGACCAGGGCAAGACCTCCAACGTCGCCGGCCTCGCCATCATGGCGGCGGTCACGGGCAAATCCATTCCCGAGACCGGCACGACCATCTATCGCCCGCCTTACGTGCCCGTCGCCATCGGTGCCTTTGCCGGCCACCATCGCGACGAGAATTTTCATGCGACGCGGCTGACGCCGTTGCATCACTGGGCAGCCGAACAGGGCGCTATCTTTGTCGACACCGGTTTATGGAAACGGGCACAGTGGTACCCCCGCGCGGGCGAGAAGGACTGGCTGGAATCGGTGACCCGCGAGGTCAAGGCTGTGCGCGGCGGCGTCGGCTTCTGCGATGTCTCGACACTCGGCAAGATCGACGTGCATGGCGCGGACGCCGGCGCCTTCCTCGACCGCGTCTACATCAACACCTTCTCCAATCTTGCCGTCGGCAAGGCGCGCTATGGGCTGATGCTGCGCGAGGACGGCATCGTCTATGATGACGGCACCACGTCGCGGCTGGCCGAGGAACACTATTTCCTGACCACCACGACGGCCAAGGCCGGGCTGGTGATGCAGCACCTCGAATTCTGCCGGCAGGTGCTGTTTCCGGAACTCGACGTGCAACTGACCTCGGTCTCCGACCAGTGGGCGCAGTTCTCCATTGCCGGACCCAAGACCCGCGACCTGTTGAAAGAGATCGTCGATCCTTCGGAAGATCTCTCCAACGAAGGTTTCCCCTTCATGGGCGCGCGCGAAGTCGCGTTGCGCGGCGGCGTCAAGGCGCGGCTGTTCCGCATCTCCTTCTCCGGTGAAATGGCGTTCGAGATTTCGGTGCCGGCGCGCTACGGCGAGGCGATGGCGCGCAATCTGATGATTGCGGGCCAGCCGTTCGGCGTGACGCCTTACGGCACCGAGGCGCTCGGCGTCATGCGCATCGAAAAGGGCCATGTCGCCGGGCCGGAACTCAGCGGCACGACAACCGCGGCCGATCTCGGCCTCGGCAAGATGACGTCGACCAAAAAGGACTTCATCGGCCGCGTCATGGCCGGCCGCGAGGCGCTGGTGGCCCCGGACCGGCAGGTGGTGGTCGGCATCAAGCCGACCGACAAGGCCCGGCGCTTGCGTTCCGGCGCCCACATCATTCCGAAAGGCGAGATTCCCGGCCCGGACAATGACCAGGGCTATGTCACCTCGGTCTGCTTCTCGCCGACGCTGGACCAGTGGATCGGGCTGGCGCTCATCGAGCGCGGCCGCGAGCGCATCGGCGAAATCGTGCACGCGCACGATCCGTTGCGCGGCGAGGACTATGATGTCGAGATTTGCAATCCCGTCTTCTACGATCCGGATGGAGGGCGCCAGCGTGGCTGAGTTTTCCTGGGAGACCCGCGGCCCGCTTGATCGCGCGCTCGTTGCCGGCCGCCACGGCGCGCAGGGTGACGCCGGCGTGTCGCTGAGCGAGATCCGCGATTTCGATCTCGTCCAGGTGATGGCGCGGCGCGGCAAGGCGGCCGAGATGGCGACGGCCGCACAGGTGCGGTTCGGCGTCGCGGCGCCGGAGACGCCAAAGGCGGTCGGCAGGGCGGACGCCACGCTGATCTGGTCGGGACCGGATCAGTTCATGGTGCTGTCGAAAGGCCGCAAGCACACGATGGAGTCGCTCGCTCCCGTTTTCGCATCCTGCGCCTCGCTGTCGGACCAGTCGCATGCGCGCGTGCTGATCAGCATCTCCGGCGCGAAGGCGCGCGCGATGTTGGCCAAGCTGTCGTCTATCGATCTGCATTCCGATGTGTTTGGCGTGGGTGCCGCCGCAGCGACCTCGATGGATCATACCAGCGTTATGCTATGGCGAGGTGCGGATCGCGACGGACAGGTGGTGTTCAATCTGCTGGTCTTCGCGACTTTCGCCGAGAGCCTGTGGCACGCCGTTCTGGACTCGGCCGCTGAGTATGGCGTCGACATCGCGCATTCCATGGAGCTTTAGCTGCCAATCAGCAGAACTCGGCGCTGCCCCTCATCTGCCTGCCGGCATCTTCTCCCCGTATAGTGACGGGAGAAGGGGCTGTCCGCAACGGCGGCGCTCCGATCTGTGACGTTGGCGATTGGCGAAATCGACGGCGACAGCGCCCTTCGCCCCGTTTATGGGGAGAAGATGGCGGCAGCCAGATGAGGGGCAGCGCTGACGTTCGAAGACCAGGCGACCGGCAAGGATGCACCAAAACGATAGCACCAGTAACGGCGCCTCCGCTTGCCAAACTCACCGACACTGCTATTCTTGTCGCTAAAATAATTTCACACACAGGCAAAATTGTTTCTCGAACCGCAAGGCTGAGATGAGCCAGTCGCCCTATCCCACAGTCGCAGCCGGACCGCCCAGGCCAAGCCTCATCTTGAGGCCCGGCCAGATCACGCTGCCGCCGGGGATGGAACGGTACACGATCCAGGGCAATGGCGCGGTGCTGATCGAAGTCGAGGCCGGCGATACGATTACGGTGCGCAACGTCGAAGGCGGCCAGGCCTGCGAGTTGCTGGCCTGGGACAAGTCAGGCGTCACCGATCCAGGCATTCTCGGCGAGGAACCCAACAGCAATGCCGCCGGCATCAAGGCGCTGCTCGCCGAGGGCGATGACAGCATCGCATCGCTGCGGCGCGGGCTCGAGCGCCGGCAGGTTCAGCTTGATCAGCCCAAGGCGGTGCGCGTATTCGGCGGCTCGACGCCTGCCGGTACCGAGCAAGCGTTTTCCGTCCAGCGCGATGGCGCGATGCTGATTGCCGCGCCCGGCGGGCCGATGCTGGTCGACGGCCACGACACGGCGACGCCGCTGAGCATCATCGTGCGGCGCAACACGATCCGCCTGAAATCAAGATCCCGGCTTGCCGATCCACTTGCCGATCCGGTGCTCGACCTGCGCGTCCATTCGGCGACGGCGGAATCCTATTTCGTCAAGGCCGGCGACTATCTGCAGATCATCGATGTCGACGGGCGCCAGTGCACCGACTTCCAGTGTTTCTCGGCGCGCAAGCTCGACAAGGGCCTCGACCATCCGCTTGATGTGACGACGACACGCACGCTGATGGGCGCGAGCTATCCGATGCCCGGCCTGCATTCCAAATACTACGACCAGGACATGGAGCCGCTGGTTGAGGTGGTGCAGGACACGTGCGGCCGACACGACGCCTTCGCGCTCGCCTGTGCGGCGAAATATTACGACGACATCGGCTATCCCGGCCACACCAACTGCTCGGAGAATTTCAACCGCGCGCTCTCCGATAAGGGGGTGAACGCCCGCGCCGGCTGGATGGCGATCAACTTCTTCTTCAACACGGCGATCGACGCCCATGGCGTGATGGTGTCGGACGAGCCATGGTCGCGCGCCGGCGACTATGTTCTGCTGCGCGCGCTGACCGACATCGTCTGCGTTTCCTCCGCCTGCCCCGACGACACGACGCCGGCCAATGGCTGGGACCTGACCGACATCCACGTGCGGACCTATTCCGGCCAGCACAAATTCTCGCGAGCGATCGCCAGACGCATGACGCCCGATTCGGAACCGAAAATGACCCGCGAGACAGCCTTTCACCAGAGCTTTGCCAAGCACACACGCGACTTCGTCGAGTACAGGGGCTATTGGCTGGCCAATTCCTTCGCCAAGGAAGGACCTATCGCCGAATACTGGGCCTGCCGGCAGGACGCGGTGATCATGGATTTGTCGCCGCTGCGCAAATTCGAGGTCACCGGCCCGGATGCCGAAGCGCTGCTGCAATACACGCTGACGCGCGACGTCAGGAAACTCGGCGTCGGCCAGGTCGTCTACTCCGCCATGTGCTACGAGCATGGCGGCATGATCGACGACGGCACGCTGCTCAGGCTCGGCAAGGACAATTTCCGCTGGGTCGGCGGCGACGATCTGTCCGGCGAATGGCTGCGCGAGACGGCGACAAAGCTCGGCCTCAACGTGCTGGTGCGCTCGTCCACCGACCAGATGCACAATGTCGCCGTGCAGGGGCCAAAGAGCCGCGACATCCTGAAACAGGTGATCTGGACCTCGCCGCTGCAGCCCTCGATCGAGGAACTCGAATGGTTCCGCTTCGCCGTGGCGCGCATCGATGGCGGCAACGGCATTCCCATCGTCGTCTCGCGCACCGGCTATACCGGCGAACTCGGCTATGAGGTCTGGTGCCATCCGCGCGACGCCGAAAAGGTGTTCGACGCCGTATGGGAAGCCGGCCAGCCGCATGGACTGAAGCCGATGGGTCTGCAGGCGCTCGACATGGTGCGCATCGAGGCCGGACTGATCTTCGCCGGTTATGAATTCTCCGACCAGACCGACCCGTTCGAGGCCGGCATCGGCTTCACCGTGCCGCTGAAGAGCAAGACCGACGACTTCGTCGGCCGCGAGGCGCTGATCCGGCGCAAGGACCATCCGCAGACGAAGCTGGTCGGTCTCGACATCGACAGCAATGTCGCCGTCGGCCATGGCGACTGCGTCCATGTCGGCCGCGCCCAGATCGGCGTCGTCACGTCGGGCATGCGCTCGCCGGTGCTGAACAAGAACATCGCGCTGGCGCGGTTGGACGTCACCCACGCCGCCATCGGCACCGAGGTCGAAATCGGCAAGCTCGACGGCCATGCCAAGCGGCTGCCGGCGCGGGTCGTCGCATTTGCCCACTACGATCCGCAAAAGACCAAACCACGTTCCTGACCTGCCCTTTTGGTTCGCAAAGCGCCGGCCGGCCGCCCCGCCGGGCGCTTTGTCATCCGTGCGCGCAAGCGTGATGTGCACGGTTTCACAAATCGCTTGACGTGAAAGCGCGCCGGATCAATCTTCACTCTTAAGAAAAAAATACGACTGAGTGGAAACACCGCAGCCGGAACGATCATTTGCCGGGGAGCAAGCTTCGCGTAGCCGAGGCATCGCTGGCGGGGAACATCGAAAAAGGGGAACTCATCGACATGAGCACGATAAGCACGGTCCTGGACCAGCCTGCCGAAAGCAAGCTGCTCAGGCATATCGACTGGCGCGGCGCCTTCTGGGTGGCGAGCGGCGTTCCGGCACTGGTCCTGTTCTCGATCGGCGGCATCGCCGGCACGACGGGAAAGCTGGCCTTCCTGATCTGGACGGTGTCCATGATCATGGGCTTCCTGCAGTCCTTCACCTATGCCGAGATCGCCGGCCTGTTTCCGAACAAGTCCGGCGGCGCCTCGATTTACGGCGCCACGGCGTGGCTGCGCTATTCCAAGTTCATCGCGCCGCTCTCGGTGTGGTGCAACTGGTTCGCCTGGTCGCCGGTGCTGTCGCTCGGCTGCTCGATCGCCGCGGCCTATATCCTCAACGCGCTGGCGCCGTTGCCGATCTTCACCGACACCTCGCCCGAGGTGGTGGCCTACATCGCCGCCCATGCCGGAACGGTTCCCGCCGATGCCATCACGGCGGTTACCGCCGCCGCGACACCGGCGATCCGCAACTGGACGCTGTGGAGCCACACGCTGGGTCCGGTGTCGTTCACGCTCAACGCCACCTTCTTCATCGGCGCGGTGCTGATGCTGATCATCTTCTCGATCCAGCATCGCGGCATCCTGGGCACCGCCAATGTGCAGAAATATATCGGCCTTTTGGTCATCATCCCGATGCTGATCGTCGGCGTCGTGCCGATCGTCACCGGCCAGATCGACTGGGCGAACTTCTCGCCGCTGGTGCCGCTGGCGGCCGCCTACGCGCCGGACCCCGGCTCCTGGAACATCGCCGGCTGGACGCTGGTGCTCGGCGGCATGTTTATCGCCGCATGGTCGACCTACGGTTTCGAGACCGCCGTCTGCTACACGTCGGAGTTCAAGAACCCCGGTACCGACACGTTCAAGGCCATCTTCTATTCCGGCCTGCTGTGCATGCTTCTGTTCATCCTGGTGCCCTTCACCTTCCAGGGCGTGCTGGGCCTGAACGGCATGCTGGCAACGCCTATCGTCGACGGGTCAGGCGTGGCCGATGCGCTGGCCGGCATGGTCGGCGGCGGCAAGATCATCCATAGCCTGCTGGTGATGCTGATGATCCTGGCCCTGGTGCTGTGCATCATGACGGCGATGGCCGGCTCCTCGCGCACGCTCTATCAGGGTTCGGTCGATGGCTGGCTGCCGCGCTATCTCAGCCACGTCAACGAGCATGGCGCCCCAACGCGTGCCATGTGGACCGACCTCTGCTTCAACCTGATCGTGCTGGCGATCGCTTCCGCCGACGCGACGAGCTTCTTCTTCATCCTTGCCGTGTCGAACTGCGGCTACATCATCTTCAACTTCCTCAACCTCAATGCCGGCTGGATCCACCGCATCGACAACGGCCATATCGCCAGGCCGTGGCGGGCGCCGTCCTGGCTGCTCGGCATCGGAGCGATCTTCGCCTATGTCAACGCCATCTTCATGGGCGCGGGCGCCAAGGTGTGGAACCCGATGGCGCTGTGGGCCGGCCTGATCACAGCGGCACTGATCATCCCGGTGTTCTGCTTCCGTCACTACATCCAGGACAAGGGCAAGTTCCCCGACCACATGCTGGCCGACCTCGGCATGGCGGGCGCCGACCTTTCGGTCAAGAAGGCGGGCATACTGCCGTATCTGACGCTGATCGCCGGTGTGGCGGTCATGCTCATCGCCAATTGGGTGTTCGTCATCTGATGGCCTGACTGCCGGGCGGTCCAAGCCACTGCATCAAGGAAAACCGCCCGGTCGCAAATCGACCGGCCGGTTTTTTCTCATTCCGCCGCCAACGCCAGTTGCGGCCGCTCGATGCCTTCGATCTCTCCTGGCTCCGGGGCCTGCTCACCGGTTTGCGCCTTCTTCGGCTCGCGGCCGAAGAACAGGGCGTAGCCCGCCGGCAGCACCAGGATGGTGAGCACGGTGGCGACCAGGATGCCGCCCATCATGGCGTAGGCGAGCGGACCCCAGAAGACGGCGCGCGAGATCGGGATCAGCGCCAGCACCGCCGTCATCGCCGTCAGCACGATCGGCCTGAAGCGGCGCACGGCCGAGCCGATGATGGCCTCCGAGCGTTCCATGCCCCTGGCAATGTCCTGGTCGATCTGATCGACCAGGATGATCGAGTTGCGCATGATGATGCCAAGCAGCGCGATGACGCCGAGGATGGCGACGAAGCCGAACGGCGCGCCGCTGATCAACAGGGCAGCAGCAGCACCGATGATGCCGAGCGGGCCAGTCGCCAGCACAAGCATCGCCTTGCCGAAGTTCTGCAGCTGGATCATCAGCAGCACGACGATGATGGCCAGCATGATCGGTGCCTTGGCGGCGATGGAGGCCTGGCTTTCAGCCGAGTCCTCGGCACCGCCTTGGATCTCGATCTTGTAGCCCGGGGCGAGGCCATCGCGCAGGCCCTGCATGTCCTTGTACATCTTGGTGACGACGTCGTTGGACTGCACGCCGTCGGGCAAGGTGGCGCGCACCGAGATGGTCGGCAGGCGGTCGCGGCGCCACTCGATGCCTTGCTCCAGCACAGGCACCACCTTGGCGACCTGCGACAGCGGCACGAAGCCACCGAAATCGGTCGGGATATAGACCGAGTCGACCGAGGACAGCAGGCTGCGGCTGGCATCCGGCTCACGGGCGACGATGGACACTGTCTCCTCGCCGTCGCGGAAGTCGTCGAGCGGCGCGCCGGACATCGCGGCCTGCAGCATCTGGCGGATGCGCTGCGAGGTGACGCCGAGCGCACGGGCACGGTCCTGGTCGATGACCAGCTTCATTGCCGGCACCGGCTCCAGCCAGTCGTCATGCACGGCACCCAGCAGCGGATCCTCGCGGAACTTCGCCTTCACCTGGTCGGCGATGCGGCGCACCTCCTGGCGGTCCGGGCCCATGATGCGCATCTGTACCGGCCAGCCGGTTGGCGGTCCGAGGAACAGGCGGTCGACCTTGGCGCGGATCGACGGGAAATCCTGCGCCAGGATGGCGCGCAGCTTGACGATCAGCCGCTCGCGCGCCGGTTCGTCATTGGCCATGACAAGCATCTGGGCGAAGTTCGGGTTGCGCAGTTGCTGGTCTAGCGGCAGGAAGAAGCGCGGCGCGCCCTCGCCGATATAGGTGGCGATGAACCGCTTGTCCTTGTCGTCCATCATCTTGGCTTCCAGGGTCTTGGCCTGCGCCTCGACCTCCTTGATCGAGGTGCCCTCCGGCAGCCACAGATCGACCAGGATTTCCGGCCGCGACGATTGCGGGAAGAAGTTCTGCGGAATGAACTGGAAGGCCCACAGGCTGGTGCCGAAGGTCACCAGCGTCATCACCAGCACGATGATGCGGTGGCGCACCGCCCAGCCGACGGTCGAGCGAAGCCGGCGATAGAAGCGCGTGTCGAAGGCGTCGTGATGGCTGCCCGCGTGCTTGCGCTGTTTGAGGATCATGTTGCCCAGCCACGGCGTGAAATAGACCGCCACGAACCACGATACGATCAGCGCGATGCCGACGACATAGAACAGGGTACGCACATATTCGCCTGCGGTCGAAGCGGCGAAGCCGACCGGGATGAAGCCGGCGGTGGTGATCAGCGTGCCGGTCAGCATCGGGAATGCGGTCGAGGAATAGGCGAAGCTCGCCGCCTCGATCTTGACCAGCCCCTCCTCCAGCTTTCGCTCCATCATCTCGACGACGATCATGGCGTCGTCGACGAGCAGGCCGAGCGCGATGATCAAGGCACCCAGCGAAATGCGCTGCAGATCGATGCCGAGCTCGTACATGATGGCGAAGGTGGCGGCCAGAACCAGCGGTATGGCAATGGCGATGACCAGGCCCGAACGCCAGCCGATCGACAGGAACGAGACGACAAGCACGATCAGCAGCGCTTCGCCGAGCGCATGCATGAACTCGCTGACAGCATCCTTGACGACTTCGGGCTGGTCGGAAATCTGGTCGACCGAGACGCCATAAGGCAGCGCCTCCTCGAAGCGCTTGTAGGTCGCCTCGACATCCTTGCCGACGTCGGTGACCTTGAAACCCTTGGCCATGACGACGCCAAGCTGCACGCTGTCGTGACCATTGAAGCGATATTTGCGCTGGAAGGGATCTTCGAGCCCGGAGGTCACGGTGGCGATGTCGCCGAGACGGGTGACCTGTCCGCCGGCGCGCAGGCGCAATTCCCTGATGTCGGCGGCCTTGGCGACGTCGCCTTCGACGGAGATGCGCACCGAATTGACGCCGGTGTCGACGGAGCCGGCCGGGTCGACATTGTTCTGGCCCTTCATCGCGTTCTGCAGGTCGGTCAGCGTCAGGCCGCGTTCGGCCAGCGCCTTGGACGAGACGTCGATATAGAGTTTTTCCGGCTGGTCGCCGATGATGACGGCCTTTTCGACGCCAGGTGTCGTCAGAAGCATGTCGCGCGCCTGGATGGCGAACTTCTTCAGCTCCGGATAGGAGAAGCCGTCACCGCTGATCGAATGCAGCGTGATGAAGGTGTCGCCGAACTCGTCGTTGAAATAGGGACCGAGCAGGCCCTGCGGCAGGTCGCCTGAGATGTCTCCGACCTTCTTGCGCACCTGATAGAAGGCGTCCGTCACCTCGGCGGCGTTGGTGTCGCCCTTGATCTGCACGGTGATGATGGCGCTGCCGGCGCGGGTGAAGGAACGCACGAAATCGAGATGCGGCGTCTCCTGCAGCTTGCGCTCGATCTTGTTGACGACCTGGTCCTCCATCTCCTGGATCGAGGAGCCGGGCCAGATCGCTTGCACGACCATGACGCGGAAGGTGAAATCGGGGTCTTCCTTCTGGCCCATTCGCATCAGGCCGAGCCCACCGGCGATGATGATCAGCCCGAACAGGAAGCGCGCGATCGAGGGATGGCCGATCGCCCAGCGCGACAGATTGAAGGGCCGCTTTTCTTCAGTGGAGGTCGTCATCGGTGCTGGTCCACGTTGCTTGGTTGCCGGCGCCTGGTGCTTCGAGGAAGCGCGGCGCGCGGAACGAAATCATCTGCATTCGATACTGGCTTCCGGGCGGCGAGCTTTCCGAGCGCGGAGACACTCATCGCGGTGGGACGCGAGGATCGATGCGGGGGAACATCGGCCTTGACGTCTCGACCTTCGGGCACGCCGCCCGGAAACCTGCGGCCGCGGGAACGCGCGGCCGACCTGTCTGTCGTCAGCGCAGCTGGCTGGCGTCGTCGCCCTCGGCCGAGGCGGACTGCTGCGTCGTGCCTCCGGCGAGCTTCACCTTCAGATTCTCGGTCATGAACTGCGTGCCGGCGGCGACCACGACATCGCCGGGTTTTAGCCCCTCGGCGACACGCACGCCGTCGGCGGCGAACTCGGCGACCTTGACCGGACGGGCATGAACCGTGTCGGCGCCACGATCGACGGTCCAGACGATCGACTGGCTGCCTTGCTCGGCGAGCGCACTGAGCGGGATGGAGACGAGTTGCTTTTCGTTGGCCGCCGACGCCTCGATATTGGCGGTCATGCCGAGCAGCACGCGCGGGTCGTTGGGCAGGCTGACGCGGACGGCAAAGGTGCGCGACTGCGCATCGGCGCTGCCGGCGACCTCGCGGACCTTGCCGTCGAGCGCCAGCGCCGCGTCGGACCAGAAGCCCGCCTTGACGTCCTTGCCCGGCTTGAACTCCGCGATCTCCATTTCCGGAACCGCGATCAGCACTTCCTTTTCGCCATCGACCGCGACGGTGACCACCGGCGTACCCGAGCCGACCACCTGGCCGACATCGGCATTGACCGCCGTGACGATGCCGTCCCTGTCGGCCTTGAGGTCGGTATAGCCGACCTGGTTCCTGGCCTGGGCGAGCGTCGAGCGGGCGGAGTCGCGCGTGGCGACGGCCTGGTCATAGGTCAGCGTCGCCTGTTCGAGCTGCGATTTCGGCGCGAAATTCTTGGCGAAAAGCTGTTCGGCGCGCTTGCGGGCGAGTTCGACCGTCTCGACCTGCCGTTCGGCGGCATCGAGTGCTGCCTGCGCGCTCTTGACCGACAGTTCGTAGTCGGAGGGATCGACGCGGGCGAGCACATCGCCGGGCGCCACGCGCTGGCCAATATCGACGAGACGCTCGGTGATCTTGCCGTTGACGCGGAAACCCAGCGCGCTCTCGGTGCGGGCGCGCACCGATCCGGAATAGGACAGCGTGCGGGTGTCATGCGCCTTTGCGATCTCGACGACCTTGACCGGCCGGATGATGTCCTTCACCTCCGCTTTTTCCTGGGAGCAGCCGGCAAGCCCAAGCGATGCGACGATCAGGCCGGCAACCGGCAGCTTGCGAAGGATGGAACTGGACAAAAACATCTTGGTATTCCCGACTGGAGGCGGACTGTCGACACCGGTTGGCGGCGGCTATTTCAAGGCTCTGATGGCGTAATCGATGAGCTCGTCGGGCATCGCCCGGTTGGTCTTGGCGAGGCACTGCGCCACCATCTGCGGATGGCACAGGATGACGGTGGCGGCGCCGAAACAGCGCGACGCGATCACCGGGTCCTGTTTCCTGAACTCGCCGGCCTCGATGCCATCGCGGATCGTCTCGGCGAAGAGATCGTGAATGCTGTCGACATGCTTGTCGATGACGCCCCAGTCGCGTTCGAGCGCGACGATGACCATCTCGTGGACCTTCTGGTCGTCGAGCATGACCTCCATCGTCATCTTGTACTGCGCATGCACGTAGCGCCGCAGCCGTTCCTCGGCACTGACCGGCAGGTGCATGATCTCGTAGGCCATCTTGTAGCCGGCGCCGAGCATGCGGCCGCAGACGGCCTGGTGGATTTCGACCTTGGAGGCAAAGAAACGATAGATGTTGGCCGGCGACATCCCGAGTTCGCGGGCAATGTCGGCGACATTGGTCTTGCCGTAGCCATAGTGCCGGAACAGGCGCTCGGCGCAATCGAGGATGCGCGTCACATTCTCCTGTCGGGCGGCATCGGCGACAATGTTGGCGGCTTCGGACATGGCGCTTTCGTTTGATGAGTGACGAATTTCAATTTTCGTCAGTCGTAAATCGAACGCCATGAGGAGTCAACGCCAAATCGACGTACACGTATAATTGGTGACAGATGGTGACAGTGACAAGGAGCGCAATGAGCGACGTTGGCGATTGGCCAATGACGCCCGTACCGTCGTCATCCTAGGGCGGAGCAAGGAGCGCAGCGACGCGGCGCAGACCCTAGGGGTGACGAAGTCACGGAGGTCCGCGGCAAATTGTCGAGGCCATGGCAAGGAGGTCGGCAGAATGACGGTGCAGCTACGCCACCTTCGCCATTTCCCGGAGCCTAAACTTCTGGATCTTGCCCGTCGACGTCTTCGGTATCTCGGCAAACACCACCGCCTTCGGCACCTTGAAGCGGGCAAGCAGCGCGCGGCAGTGCTCGAGGATCTCGGCCTCGGTGGCAGCTTTGCCCGGCTTCAGCTCCACGTAGGCGACAGGCACCTCGCCCCACTTTTCATCCGCGCGCGCCACGACGCCGCAGGAGGCGACCGACGGGTGCTTGTAGAGGGCGTCCTCGACCTCGATCGAGGAAATGTTCTCGCCGCCGGAGATGATGATGTCCTTGGAGCGGTCCTTGAGCTGGATGTAGCCGTCCGGGTGCATGACGCCGAGATCGCCGGAGTGGAACCAGCCGCCGGCGAAAGCCTCGTCCGTCGCCTTGCGGTTCTTCAGATAGCCCTTCATGACGATGTTGCCGCGAAACATGACCTCGCCGATGGTCTCGCCGTCGGCTGACGTCTCCGTCATCGTCTCCGGGTCCATCACCGTCAGGCCTTCGAGCGCGGCATAGCGCACGCCCTGCCTCGCCTTCTTGCCCGCCCTCGCCCCCTTGTCGAGCGCGTCCCAGCCAACATGCCATTCGTTGACGACAGCGGGACCATAGGTCTCGGTCAACCCGTAGAGATGGGTGACGGCGAAGCCAGCATCGGCCATGCCCGACAGCACCGCCTCTGGCGGCGGCGCGGCCGCCGTGTTGAAGGTGACCGTCTGCGCAAACGCGCGCTTGTCTTCTTCCCTGGCATTGATCAGCACCGACATGACGACCGGCGCCCCGCAGAGATGGGTGACGCCATGGTCGGCGATGGCATCATAGATCGGCTTCGGCCGCACCCAGCGCAGGCAGACATGCGTGCCGGCCTGGACGGCGAGCGTCCAGGGAAAACACCAGCCATTGCAGTGGAACATCGGCAAGGTCCAGAGATAGACCGCATGCTTGGCCATGCCGGCATGGATGGTGTTGGTGTAGGCCATCAGCGCAGCACCACGATGGTGATAGACGACGCCCTTGGGATTGCCCGTCGTGCCCGAAGTGTAGTTGAGCGAGATGGCGTCCCACTCATCGTCCGGCATCGACCATGCGAAATCCTCGTCGCCCCCGGCGACAAACGCCTCATAGTCCACCTTGCCGATCCGCTCGCCTTTGCGATAAGGCGTGTCGGCGGCGTATTCGGGATCGTCGTAGTCGATGACCAGCGGCTTGACCTTGGCCAGACCGAGTGCTTCTCGCACGACATCGGAAAACTCGCGGTCGACGATCAGCACCTTGGTCTCGGCGTGGTCGAGTTGGAAGGCGATGACAGCGGCATCGAGGCGCGTGTTGAGCGAATGCAGCACCGCCTTGGTCATCGGCACGCCAAAATGCGCCTCCAACATCGGCGGCGTGTTGGACAGCATGACCGTTACCGTATCGCCCTTGCCGATGCCGTGTTTTCCAAGCGCCGAAGCCAGCTTCAGCGAGCGGCGCCAGAAATCGCGGTAGCTGATGCGCTGACTGCCATGGATGATGGCGATATGGTCGGGATAGGTTTTCGCCGCGCGCTCCAGATAGGTGAGCGGCGTCAGCGGCTGGTGGTTGGCGGCGTTCCTGTCGAGATCCTGTTCGTAGGGATTGGCCATCCCGTCCTCCCCAAAGTCTTTTCGAGCTTTCTAACCCTAGGTTCGTCGTCACGCTATCCCCCCCTGAATGGCTGAAAATGCTATGCTGTGCCGACTTGCTGGAATGGTGATCTCGATTTAGCCGCGCCGGCGGGAGATCGCTTCCTGCTCATGCGAATTTGACTTTTGTCGAGAGCCGTGACTATTGTCAGCCGAGGAGGCGGCATGGCGATCCGACCGGCAGAACAGCTCATTCACAAGGCGGCCTGGCTTTACTATGCCCATGGGCTTCGCCAGGACGAAGTGGCCAATCAGCTCAATATTTCGCGCGCCTCGGTCGCCATGTATCTGCGCAAGGCGCGCGAGACAGGCATCGTCAACATCTCCACCTCGACGCAGCTCTTCACCGACGACGTCATGGCGCGCAGGCTGGAAGACGCCCTGAAGCTCGACGCCGTCTGGATCGCGCCTGAAAACGCCTATCTCGCCGACCAGTCGACCGATATCGCGGTGCTGGCGGCAAGCGTTTTCCTGGAACTCGTTGGGAAAGGCGACCGCATCGGCGTCGCCTGGGGCCGCACCGTTTACACCATCGCCGACATCATGTCCTATGCCGACCTGCAGGACGTCACCGTGGTTCAGCTCTGCGGCAATCTCGGCGCGCCGTATTCCTACCGGCCCGATCAATGCACGATGGAAATCGCGCGACGGCTCAATGCCAAGGGCCTCAACTTCTACGCGCCCCTGGTGCTGTCGACCGAGGAACTGGCGCAAGGCCTGCGCGCCGAGCCGGTCATCCGCGACCAGCTTGCCGGGATCAGCGACTGCGACCTTGCGCTCTACTCCATCGGCGCCGTCGATGCCGACAGCCATCTGGTGAAGTGCGGTGCGCTGACGGCGGCCGAGATGGCGGCATTGCGCAAGGAGGGTGCCGCCGGCGTGATCGCCGGGCAGATCATCGATGCCAGTGGCGAGTTGCTCGACTGCAGCTACAACCGGCGGGTCATCTCGGCGGGGCTTGCTTCACTGCGCGTCATCGGGAAGCGGCTGATGGTCGTGCAGGAAGACAGCAAGTTCGAGCCGCTGCTCGCGGCGATCACCGGCGGCCTCTGCACGCATCTGGTGGTCGGCGCGCATATGGCGCAGCGGCTGCTCGATCATGCCGGAGCGTCAGCAGAAAAGGCATCCTGAAAAACCCTTTGCCGACGCATTGTCATCAAGGCGTCGCGGCATTCCTGTTTCACCACCTAAACACAGCAACTGGACGAAGCGAACATGAAGAATCTGTGGAACGACGACGCGGCCGAAAAACTCGTTGCCGACTATGCGAAGAAAGGTATCGGCCGCGACCTCGCCTTGCGCGTCTACACGACACGGCTTCTCGGTGGCGTGCCGCAACTGGTCCTGCATGGCGGCGGCAACACCTCCTGCAAGATCAAGGCGACCGACCTTGTCGGCGACGAGTGGGACGTGCTGTGCGTCAAGGGCAGCGGCTGGGACATGGCCATCATCGAGCCGCAGGGCCTGCCGGCGGTCAAGATGGGCGCCCTGCTCAAGGCGCGCAAGCTGGACAGGCTTTCCGACGAGGACATGGTTGCCCTGCAGCGGGCAAACCTGATCGACCCCGCCTCGCCCAACCCTTCGGTCGAGACGCTGCTGCATGCCTTCCTGCCGCACAAATTCGTCGACCACACCCACTCGACCGCTATCCTGGCCATTGTCGACCAGGAAGACAGCAAGCCGCTGGTGGCAAAGGTGTTCGGGACGAAGATGGGCTATGTGCCCTACATCATGCCGGGCTTCGATCTCGCCAAGGCGGCGGCCGATGTGTTCGACACCGACCCAACGGTAGAAGGCCTGATCCTCGACAAGCACGGCATCTTCACCTTCGGCGACGATGCCAAGCAGGCCTATGACCGGATGATCCACTACGTGAACGTGGCGGAAGACTATGTGGCCAAGCACGCCAAGCCGCGGCCGGCCAAGGCAGCATTGCCGGCAAGGCTGGCGACGCCGGCTTCCATCGCGCCCATGCTGCGCGGCGCTGTCGCGGCACCACGCGGCGAAGGCCGCTTCGACCGCATGATCAGCGATTTCCGGACCTCGGACGCGATCGTCGATTTCATCAATTCGGCTGACATCGCCGACTATGCCGGGCGTGGCGTGTCGACGCCGGACCTGTCGATCCGCATCAAGACCGGACCGATGGCCGTGCCGGCGCCCGATGCCGACAAGGCCGGCGACTACAAGGCCGTCATCAAGAGCCATGTCGACGCCTTCGCCAGCGATTACCGCGCCTATTTCGAGACCAATGACGCGCGCGACGACGTCAAGCGCATCATGCTCGATCCGATGCCGCGGCTGACGCTGGTTCCGGGGCTCGGCATGTTCGGCCATGGCCGCACGCTGAAGGATGCCAGGATCGCATCCGATGTCGGCGAGATGTGGATCGAGGCGGTGCGCGGCGCCGAGGCTGTCGGCCGTTTCCATCCGCTCTCCAAGGCCGACCTGTTCCCGCTCGAATACTGGTCGCTGGAACAGGCCAAGCTCGCCTCCAACAAGCCGAAGCCGCTGACCGGCCAGGTCGTGCTGATCACCGGCGGCGCCGGCGCGATTGGTGCGGCGACCGCGAAACTGTTCGCCGACAATGGCGCGCATGCGGTGGTCGTCGATCTCGACGCCGAAAAGGCCGCCGATGCCGCCAAGAAAGCCGGCAACAATTCAATCGGTGTCGGCGCCGACATCACCGACCCAGCCCAGGTTCGTGCTGCCTTCGACAGCGCGGTCGTCGTGTTCGGCGGCGTCGACATATTGGTGTCCAATGCGGGCGCGGCCTGGGAAGGCCGCATCGGCGAACTTGACGATGCGCTGCTGCGCAAGAGCTTCGAGCTCAATTTCTTCGCCCACCAGTCGGCGGCGCAGAACGCGGTGCGCATCATGCTGGAACAGGGAACGGGCGGCGCGCTCCTGTTCAACACCTCCAAGCAGGCGATCAATCCAGGCCCGAAATTCGGTGCCTATGGCATACCGAAAGCGGCGACGCTGTTCCTGTCGAGGCAATACGCGCTCGACTACGGCGCCCATGGCATCCGCTCCAACGCCGTCAACGCCGACCGCATTCGCTCCGGCCTCTTGACCGACGCCATGATCGCGAGCCGTTCCGGCGCGCGCGGCGTATCTGAGAAGGAATACATGTCCGGCAATCTGCTCGGCCAGGAAGTGACGGCGCAGGACGTGGCTCAGGCCTTCCTGCATCACGCGCTGGCCGATCGGACGACCGCCGACGTGACGACGGTCGACGGCGGCAACATCGCCGCGGCGCTGCGTTAGGCAAAACGTTGCCGCTCACTACCTCCTGCACGTGGCAGGGGGTAGTGAGGCCCTAACAAAGATTGTTAGCTTTTGTGGGGCGTGATATAAGGCTGGGATGAAAACCGAACCGATGCGCACCTTGACCATATCGCTCACGCCTCAGCAGGCCGCCCGCCTGCAGAGGGCCGTTGACGCTGGCGGATACGCCTCCAACAGCGAGGTTGTTCGCGAAGCCTTGCGCCTGTGGGAGCAGCGCGAAGAGCTGCGTGTCCTTGAACTCGATCAGTTGAAACGTGCCTATGCCGACGGCATGGCCAGCGGCAAGCCGGTGGATGTCGAACCGGCTGAATTCTTGCGCAGCCTGAAGGCAGAACGCCGCGCCCGTGGCTAGATACCGGCTCACTCCGCGCGCTTCGCAGGATTTGCGGGACATCTGGAACACAATTGCAATCGACAATGAAAAGGCAGCGGACAAGCTGCTGATACGCATCTTCGACAAACTAGAACTGGCGGCAGAGCATCCCAGGATGGGAACCGCCCGGCCCGAGTTGAGCGTGACCGCCCGCGTGCTCATCGAGGGCCGCTATATCGTCATCTATGAACCGCAGACAGATGGCATCCTGGCCGTGGCGATTGTCCACGGGATGCGCGATCCGGAACACTGGCTGTAACCGGAAAGGCTGCGCGTCAAGCAAAAAGGGCGGCTCGTGGCCGCCCTTTTGCTTTCCTATTGGAGCCGCGCTTACTTCGCGTTCGGGTTCGGCATCCAGGCCGGCATGGCGACATCGGCATGGGCGAACTGCGGCAGTTTGGCCGACAGGTCTTCCATGTTCTTGATGTCCTTGTCGATCAGCTCTTTCTGCGTGATCAGCGTCGGCGGCACGATGACGTTGTGGCCGGGATCTTCACCGGCGAGCAGTTGCGCCAGAGCGCGCACCGAGACCTGGCCGACGACGGCCGGGTTGGTTGCGGCGGTCGCCGCCCAGGCGCTGTCGGGCTCGCGCATCGCTGATATGTCGGACGTCGAAATGTCGGCCGAATAGATCTTGATCTTCTTGTTCAGGCCGGCTTCGTCGACCGCGATCTTCACGCCCTTGGCGAATTCGTCATAGGGCGCGAACATCACGTTGATGTCGGGGTGCGCCGACAGCACAGAGCGCGCTTGGTTGGCGACCGAATTGGCGATCGGATTGTCCAGCGTGCCGAACATCGCGGCTTCCTTGATGCCGGGATATTTCTTCTTCACGTCGACCCAGGTCTCGTTGCGGCGGTCGAGCGGCGCGATGCCGGCGACATAGACATAGCCGGCGTTCCAGCTTTCGCCATTGTCCTTCACCGCCTGCTCGAGGGCGAGCCGCGCCAGATCCTTGTCCGACTGTTCGATCTGCGGAATTTTCGGGTTTTCGACGTTGACGTCGAAAGCCACCACCTTGATGCCGGCGTCGACGGCGCGCTGGGCGGCATCCTTCATCGATTCCGTCAGGCCGTGCTGAATGATGATGCCCTGCACGCCAAGCGCGATGGCCTGGTCGACCATGTCGGACTGGAGGGCGGCGTCCTGGCGGCTATCGAGCACGCGCAGGTCGATGCCGAGCGCCTTTGACTGCGCCTCGACGCCCGACAGATAGGCCTGGAAGAAGTCGCCGGTCGAGAGATAACGCACCAGCGCGATCTTGACGCCGGGCTTGTCGAACGGCGCCGGCTTGTCGGCGGCCAACGCCGGGACCTGCATCAGCATGGTTGCGCCGGCCAGCCCGAGCGCCACTTTCCCCAGAAGTCGTCGTGTGATGTTCACCTTGTTTTCCTCCACTTTTGTTGAGCCCAAAATCAATCCGGCCGAATGCTAGCCCCTGCCCCTGCCCGAAAGGGCAAAGGTGAAGACAAGGGCGACGACCAGAACCACGCCCTTGACGAAATCCTGCGTGTAGTAGGGCGCGTTCATCATCGTCAGGCCCTGCAGCAAGATGCCGACGAACAGCGCGCCGACGGCGGTACCGAAGGCGTTCGGCTTGGCGGCGCCAAGCACCGCGTAGCCGATCAGCGCCGCGGCGACCGCATCGAGCAGCAGATTATTACCCGAGGCGATGTCGCCGCGTCCAAGCCGGGCAGCGAGCAAAATGCCGCCGATCGAGGCAAAAACGCCTGAAATAACGTACGCCCAGATCTTGTATGCCTTGACAGGCGCGCCGGCGAGTTCGGCGGCGCGCTCATTGGAGCCGACGGCATACATCATGCGCCCGAAGCGCGTGTATTCGAGGAAGAACCAGATCAGCAGCGCCAGCACCAGAAGCACGACCACCGACACCGGAATGAGGTTCGGGATGAAGAAGTCGAAGCGGTGGCGACCAAGCGCCAGGAAGGCGTCGGAGAACTTGCCGTTGGCGACCGAACCATCGGGCATGGTCATGCCGGTGGCGATCGAGCGGCCTTCTGTCGGGATACGCTGCAGGCCGACCAGCAGGAACATCATGCCGAGCGTCGCCAGAAGATCGGGCACGCGCATGTAGACGATCAGCCAGCCATTGATCAGGCCGACAAGAGCGCCGATCAAGAGACAGGCGATGACCGCGACGAGAGCGTTCTGCTCCAGCACCACCATGACATAGGCCGCCGCCATCATGGCCGAGGTCGCGACCGAGCCGATCGACAGGTCGAAGCCGCCGACCACCAGCGTGGCGGTGACGCCGAGCGCCAGCACGCCGGTGATGGCGACCGACTGGAAGATGAAGACAGCACTTTGCGGCGAGACGAACCCGTCGGCGGCGATCGCGAAATAGGCGACCAATCCGAACAGCAGCACGATGAACCCATAGCGGATGGCATAGTCGCGCAGCGTCATTCAGCGCACCCCAGCGCCGCTGCCGTTTTTACCCAACTCGAAGCCATTGTCTCTCCATTCCAATTCCGTTCACCGCCACGCTCAGGCAGCGTTGTGCAGCGGTCCGCCGGCGACCTCGGCCAACAGGCGGTCGAGGTCGACATCGGCATTGCGGTGCTCGCCGACGATCGTGTGCTCCGACATCACCAGGATGCGGTCGGCCGTCTCCAGCGCCTCGTCGAGTTCGGTGAGGAACAAAAGCGTGGCGCGGCCATTGGCGCTTGCCCTCAGCTTGGCTGCGATGTCGCGCCTTGCCGAAATGTCGACGCCCTGGAACGGCTCGTCTAGGATGAACAGCGCGGCATTCTGGGCCATCCAGCGGGCGACCATCACCTTCTGCTGGTTGCCGCCTGATAGCGCCGACATCTCGTCCTTCTCGGAACGGCAGACGATGCCGAGTTGCTCGATCTGCCGGCGCGCGGTGGCGCGCTCGAGACGGCGTTTGAGCACGCTGAAATTCGACATACGCTTCAGGAACGGCAGGCTGACATTGCGCTCGATGTTGAAGCCACCGATGATGCCGCTGGTGGCGCGATCCTTGGCGACGAGGAACACGCCGGCGGCGATCGCGTCGCCCGCCGAGCGCGGCGCGTAGGGCTTGCCGTTCATCGTCATGGCGCCATCGAGCGGTCGGCGCACACCGAACAGCGTTTCGGCAAGAGCGGTCTTGCCGACACCGACTAGACCGGTGATGGCGACGACTTCACCATCACCGAGCGTCAGCGAAATCGGCTTGGCGCCGTGGGCGATGCGCAGCCCTTCGACGTTCAGGACCGCCCTGGCCGAACTCCTGGCGACGATCTGGTCGAGATGGATCTTGCGGCCAAGCATGGCGTTGACCGCGCCTTCATAGTCGAGCGGCTTGGTGTCGAAGGCGCCCGAGACGACACCATCGCGCATAGAGACGATGCGGTCGGCGAGCCGCCTGATGTCCGACATGCGGTGCGAGATGTAGAGGATCGCCACACCCTGCTCGCGAAGGCGGTCGACCAGCGCGAACAGCCGGTCAGCCTCGGCACTGGAGAGCGAGGAGGTCGGCTCGTCGAGGATCAGCACCTTTGGCTGATGGGCGAGCGCACGCGCAATCGCCACCATCTGGCGGTCGGCCAGCGACAGATCGCTGACGCGCGCCTTGAGATCGATGGCCAGTCCCATGCGGTCGGCGACCGCCTTGGCCTCGCGGCGCACGCGGGCAGGATTGAACAGGGTTGGCGCGCCACGGCCGCTCAGCCTGTCCAGAGTGAGATTGGTGGCGACATCAAGGTCGGCGACAACACCGTCATTGATGTTCTGGTGCACGGTGACGACGCCTGCGCGGATCGCTTCCGCCGGCGTGTTCGGCGCGAACTCCGCACCCGCCAGGGTCATGGTGCCGCCGCCACGCTCGTAGACGCCGCTGACGATCTTGACCAAGGTGGATTTGCCGGCGCCGTTGGCGCCCATCAGCACGGTCACTTCACCGGCATGGAGGTCCAGCGCGATGCCGCCAAGCACCTCGTTGCGGCCAAAGGATTTCCTCAGTCCCTCTACGCGGAACACGGCATTGCCGACCATGCGTTCCTCCCTGACGCCGACGCTATGGTCAATATCGGCAATTGTCAACACGATTGACAATTGCCAGACAGCTTCCTAGCTTGGCCCCGCCGCCAAGGCTCCCCTATGATCGGAGCACACAGGCGGGAGGGACGAGGATGACTGGAAAATTGCCGTTCGAAGCATTGTCGGTGGAGACGCTCGCAACGCGTCTCGGCACGAACGAGGCGTTGTGCGCGAAGATCGGCAAGGACGCGAGCGCCTGGAAAGTCCGCGAAGTCGGGGACGGCAATCTGAACCTGGTGTTCATCGTCGAAGGCGCCAGTGGCGGCGCCATAGTCAAGCAGGCCCTGCCCTATGTCCGCCTCGTCGGCGACAGCTGGCCCCTGCCGCTGAAGCGCTCTTTCTTCGAATACCACGCTTTGACCCGGCAGGAGCGCAGAGCGCCCGGCTCGGTACCGGCGATCTATCATTTCGACGAAGGCCAGGCGCTGATCATCATGGAGTATCTGGCGCCGCCGCACATCATCCTGCGGCGGGCGCTGATCGAGGGCCGGCAGCTGCCCAACATCGCCAGGGATATCGGCCTGTTCATGGCCCGCACGCTGTTCCGCGGCTCGGACCTGTCAATGGTGGCTCGGGAGCGCAAAAACGACCTGGCGTTGTTCGCCGACAACGTCGAACTCTGCGACATCACCGAGAACCTGGTTTTTTCCGATCCCTATTTCGATGCCAAGCTGAACCGGCACACATCGCCGCAACTCGACGGCCTCGTCGCCGAACTGCGCGCCGACCGCGACCTCAAGGTGGAGGCGCAGCGGCTGAAGCATATCTTCGCCGCGAACGCGGAGACGCTGCTGCATGGCGACCTGCATTCGGGCTCGATCATGGTCACCGATACCGAGACCCGGATGATCGATCCGGAGTTCGCCTTCTACGGCCCGATGGCGTTCGACGTCGGCATGTTGCTCGCCAATTTCTGGATGTCCTTCTTCTCGCAGCGCGGTCATGAGCAGAACGGCAAGCGCGATGCCATGCGCGCCTATCTGCTCGGCGTCACGACCGAAACCTGGGCCGTGTTTCGCGCCGAGTTCTCGCTGATGTGGCGCACCGAGCGGGACGGCATGCTCTATCAGAAGAGCCTGTTCGAGGATCAGGGCGACAGGCTGGGGTCCGAGCAGGCGCTCGACAATGTGCTGCACCAGATCTGGGAGGATCTGCTCGGATTTGCCGGCATCGAAGTGCATAGGCGCATCCTCGGCCTCGCCCACAATGCCGACTTCGAAGCCATTGCCAATGAAGATGTGCGCGCCACTTGCGAGGCGAAGGCACTGAAATTCGGCCGTCACATCGCCGTCAACCGGCGCCAGATTCACAGCATCGACGAGGTCAACAACCTGGCCGCGCTGATCGAACAGGAGAGCAGCATTTGAACGTCGGTGACCGCCACTACCGGACCATCTGGCTGAGCGACGACGGGCGCTCGGTCGAGATCATCGACCAGCGCTGGCTGCCGCATGAGTTCCGCATCGAGAAGCTCGGCACGGTCGCCGCCATCGCCACCGCGATCCGCGACATGTGGGTGCGCGGCGCACCGCTGATCGGTGTCACCGCGGCCTATGGCGTCGCCATGCAGATGGCCGTCGATCCTTCCGATACAGCTCTCGACGACGTCTGGGAAACGCTGCACGAGACGCGGCCGACGGCGATCAACCTGCGCTGGGCGCTGGACGAGATGCGGCGTTTCCTCAAGCCGCTGCCAATGGAGCAACGCACCGCGGCCGCCTATAAGCGCGCCAGTGAAATCGCCGACGAGGACGTCGGGCTGAACCGCGCCATTGGCGAGAACGGCCTTGAAATCATCAAGCAGATCGCGGCGCGCAAACAGCCGGGCGAGACGGTCAATATCCTGACCCACTGCAATGCCGGCTGGCTGGCGACGGTCGACTACGGCACGGCCACGTCGCCGATCTATCTCGCCGTCGAAGCCGGCATTCCGGTTCATGTCTATGTCGATGAGACACGCCCGCGCAACCAGGGTGCCCAGCTCACCGCCTGGGAAATGGCCGGCCACGGCGTGCCGCACACGCTGATCGTCGACAATGCCGGCGGCCATCTGATGCAGCGTGGCGCGATAGACATGGTCATCGTCGGCACCGACCGCACGACGGCCGATGGCGATGTCTGCAACAAGATCGGCACCTATCTCAAGGCGCTCGCAGCCGCCGACAATGACGTGCCGTTCTACGTTGCGCTGCCCTCGCCCACCATCGACTGGACGGTGGGCGACGGGCTTGCCGAAATTCCGATCGAGGAACGCTCCGGCGACGAGGTCTCGCTGGTCTGGGGCAAGACATCAGACGGCAAAATCGCGCAGGTGCGCGTCTCGCCCGAAGCAACGCCAGCGGCGAACCCGGCTTTCGACGTGACGCCGGCGCGGCTGGTTACCGGGCTGATCACCGAGCGCGGCGTCGCCAAGGCATCGCGCGAGGGGCTGAAAGCTATGTTCCCCGAGCGAGGATAAGCTTATCCAGCCCGGTCGAATTCGGCTCAAACCACGCCATTCGCCGCGGCCTCCAGCGAGTTGACGAAGTTCAGCGAACGCTTGAGCGCGTTCCGAATAATGGCGATATCGACGGGTGCACTTCCGCGCTGGGGGTCGCGGCGGCCCGGGCGCTTCAGTCGCAAGGGCAGTTCGACGCTGACCGGCAGCGTGGCGGGCAGCATCGCCCAGTAGGATGCATAGTCGACAGAGCCGTCGCCGATGGCGCAGAACTCCCATCCCGCCCCGCTGCTGACGGCATCTTTCAGATGAGCATGGCCGAACATGTCGATGGCATCGGCGATGTCTTCTGCCGGCTGCATCGTCTCGCCGCTGTAGGTGAAAATGTTGCCGGCGTCGTGGTTCAGGCGGACGTGCCGCGATCCGATTTCCCCGACGAAGCCGGCCCCCGATCGCGCGCTGCCGAGCAGATCGCCGCTGCCATGTCCAGGGTTTTCGAGCGCCAGAACGATATCGGCCTGTTCCAGCCTCGGCAGAACGGCCTCGATCGTCGCGCGGATAGCAGCCCGGTTCACCGCCGGGCCGGCGTTGGTAATCAGGAAGGATGCGCCAAGACCGGCGGCAAAGCCGATGCGTCGGGACAAGGCCTCGATTGCATCGGGGCCCGACAGGTCGAGATGGGCCGACACGGCATTGATGCCAAGCCCGGCATTTTGCGCCGTCCGGCGCAGCTTGAGGCCATTCGCTTCGGCAAACATGCCCTCATCGAAATCGACATAGCCGCTGATAAAGGCCGGCTCGACATGGGCAGCACCCGCCGCCGCAATCTCCTCGACGGCCAAGTCCATGGAATAGCCGTCGAAGAGCGCGGTCGATACCGATATAATCCGCGAAGGCAGGGCTCAGGCTCCCTTGCCGTAGACGATCAATTCGGAGGCTTCCTTGACCTTGGCCGGCGAGAGCGCCTCGCGCCAATCGTCACGAACCACGACGCCCTTGGCGAACCGCATCAGGCGCAGCGCAGCATCCGACGGCACTTTCGGCGAGAAGCCGAACCACATGGCGATCTCGACATTCAGATGGCCGATCAGGAAATCGAGCGCGGCTTGCCTGGGAATGCCGTATTCGCGCTCGCACTCCTCGACCGCCTCGACCATGGTGTCGACGAAAGGCATGGCGATCATTTCGGAGAGGCCTGGTTCCAGGATCGCAAGTTGCTCGACCGTCACGCGATGGCTGTCGATGATCGGCGACCACATCGCCTTGCACACCTCCTCGCCAAGCGCGTAGTGCTCCTCCGGGCCCTGCATCAGGGCGCAGACGATCGACTGCCTGGCGATGCCGCCATGATAGTCGCGCCGCGCCGCCCACTCCGTCTCGTCGCCGAACAAGGGCGGATGGCAGGGGTGGCCGACGAAATAAGTGAGATCAGGCCGGTCCTTCGGCAGGTCTCCGGCATAGGGTGCGGCGGCATCCAGAACGAGGATCATGGTGCCCTTGGCCAGCATCGGCGAGATCTGGCGCGTCACCTGGCCGATGATGTTGTCCGGGAGGGCCATCACCACGACCCTGGCGCCGGGAATGCCCTCCTCCATGGCGACGGCGGCGATGCCGGCCTCAGCCAAACGCTTGCGGCCCGGCTCGCCGACCTCGACGGCACGCACGTCATAGCCCGCCCCGATCAGCTTGCCAGTGACGCGGAAGCCCATCTTTCCGCCTGCTCCCAGCACGGCTACGGATATCGTCATTTTTTTCTCCCTGTTGATGGCGCGCCGTTGGCGCCGGTTCAGCCGAACGTCAGCAGCGCGGCTTCGAGTTCTGGATGCGTGGCGGCATAGTCGCGCGCGGGAATGCCGGCGGCCGCGGCTTCGAAAGCATCACGCAGGCTTCGAACGCCGGCGGCTGGCCCGCCGGGATGCGCCATGATCCCGCCGCCGCAGCAATAGATGAAGTCGTTCGAGCCGAGCCTTGCGTAGGTCTCGCCCGCCTGCACCGCGGTCTGTCCGGACGAAAAAACCGGCATGACCGTATCGGGACGGTCGGCACGGCCGAACATCGGCGTCAGGCAGGCATGGGCCGAGGCCATCACCGAATCGTCGGGCTCGCAGAATTTGTTGGACAGCCCGTTGACGTGCATGTGGTCGATGCCGGCCAGGCGCCAGAACTTCTGGTAGGCGAGATAGCTCATGCCGAGATCCGGCGACCGGCTGAAGAGGCCCCAGCCGGCCCGATGGCCGTGCAGCGCGACAGTGGAATGGCGGCGCATCTCGACGACACCCGAGAGGCCGACGGAATTCAAGACCAGCATGGCGCAGGTGCCGCCACGGCGCTCAATCAGATCCAGCTGACGGCGCATGGGGTCGATATCGCCGGAAATGTTGGCCGCGTACATGACCTTGCGCCCGGTCCTGTCGGCGTGCCGGTCGATGACAGCCATGACCGCCTCGAACCGCTGCTCGAACGGCGAATGCGGGGGGTCTCCCATCAGTTCGTCGTCCTTGATGAAGTCGAGGCCGGCTGAGATCATCGTATCGGCAAGCCGTGCCGTCTCTTCCGGCGAAAGGCCGACGCTCGGCTTGACGATCGTGCCGATCAGCGGGCGCCCCTCGACACCAGTCAGCCGACGCGTCCCTTCGACGGCGAAGGCCGGGCCCGGATAGGCATCCGCGAAGGCGTCGGGAAAGGTGACGTCGAGCAGGCGCATGGCCGAAAAATGATGCAGCTCGAACAGATTGCCGAGGACCGTCGACCAGACCGAAGCCAGCACGGTACCCGTATTCTCGATGTTCCAGGAAAGACCCACTTTGGCCCGGCGTGGTCTGGTGGAGGTCGCATTTTTGGGCGCACGCGAAAACGGCAGCGCCTCACCTTCGACCTCGCCAATATCCTCGATGAATTCGACACGCGCCCCAAACCTGCGCAGCAGTTCTGGCGTCTCCCCCGGTATGGCGCGGAACGTCCCGCTCGATTGCTCGCCGGCCATCGCAGTTGCGGCAGCCTCCAACGGGTAGCGGGTTTCGATCAGATAAGTGGCGCTGAGGCGACCGGTCAATGCAGAGGTTCCGGCTGGAATGATCTTCATGGCGGGAGCGATAGCACCAAAAAGATATCATGTCATCACACGAGTTTTCCTCGTTAAAAAATTTTGTACGCTGTCAGCCCCCGCCGCCACCAGCCAGTTTCGAATAGAGTTCATTGGCGCGGCCGATGTGGTCGGCCATGGCGGCGCTCGCGCCTTCCGCATCGCCGTTGGCGATCGCCTTGTAGATCCGTTCATGCTCCTCGACGGTCAGACGCTCGGCGCCTTTCACAGCCACGAGATCGCGCTTGAAGCGGGACAGCCATTCGAGCATGCCCTTGGCCACGGCCGCGATCATCGAATTGCCGCTCATCTCCGCGATGACGGCGTGGAATTCCATGTCGGCGGTTACAAATCGCGCCTGATCGCCCTTTGCGTCGCGCAAGTGGCGCAAGGTCTCGGCAAGACGTTCCAGGCTCTTAGCCGTGGCGCGCCGCGTCGCTATCCGAACCAGGCCGGTTTCCAGCAAGAGCCTGACTTCCTTTAGTTCTTCCAGCCCGCGAGAATTCGTTGCCAGCATCATCACCATCGCCGCGGAGACCTGATCGACGATCACCTCCGGCGTCGGATTGATGACGCGCGCACGCTCGCCGTGCGAAATCCGGATAAGCCCCATCTGCTGCAGCGTCAGCATCGCTTCCCGGATCGACGGGCGCCCGACGCCGATCATCGTCATCAGTTCCTTTTCCGACGGCAATTGGGAACCGGGCGGAAATTCGGACGTCGAGATCGCCGCCATCAGCCGGTCAAGCACCTCGACATACAACTTCTTCTTCTGGACCGGTTCCATCCGCATCTCTCCTGATCATTCCCAGGCATACCCGATCCCGAGTCGCACCGACAGGCAAAATCCCGCCATTCATTGACATTACATATATGATGACCTAACGTCCAGCCTTCGGCGACCCAACGTCATTGCCGAAACGGGTAGGCCGACTGGCCAGGGATGAGACAGACGAACCGGCGGGCCGCGCCTGGCTACCGTCGACGCAATCAAATGGGTTCCGGACCGGCTTGCCTATTTGGTATGCTGGTATAACATGTAGATGGTATGGTGTCCTTCGGAAGAGGCACCATAACGAAATGACAGACGGGCCGATCAGGGTCGGCTGGTGTTTTTTTGGGAGGAGACAACATGAAGTTTTCTATTGTGACGGCGCTTGCCGGCGCCGCGCTGGCCAGTGTTTCGGTTTTGCCGGCGATGGCATCGTCGGACAAACCGGTGATCGCGCTCGCCAACGCCTATTACGGCAACACCTGGCGCCATCAGATGGTGGAGGCTTTCGAGGCCTCGGCCAAGGAAGCCAAGGCGGCCGGTCAGATCGCCGACTACATCGTCATGAACGGTGACGGCTCGGTGGCGCAGCAGAACAGCCAGATCGCCGAACTGATCCTCAAGAAGGTCGACGTGCTCGCCGTCGACGCCGCCTCGGAAACCGCGGTCAACGGCATCATCGAAAAGGCCTGCAAGGCCGGCATTATAGTCGTGTCCTTCGATTCGGTTGCTTCGGCGCCCTGCAACTACCAGCTCAACTTCGACTTCAAGGGCTACAAGGCGGCCCAGGCCGAGGCCGTCTTCAAGATGATCGGCGGCAAGGGCAACGTCATCCAGGTGCGCGGTGTGAAGGGCTCGGCGCCCGACAACGACATGTTCAACGCGCAGCAGTCGGTGCTGGCGAAATATCCCGACATCAAGGTTGTCGCCACCGTCTACGGCCAAGCGACAGCCTCGGTCGCGCAGGCGGCGATCGCCAACGTGCTGCCCTCGCTGCCGCATGTCGACGCCGTGCTCGGCCAGGGCGGCAGCGACGATGTCGGCATTGCCCAGGCCTTCGTCCAGTATGGCGGCGACTATGCCGGCAAGATGCCGATCATCGAAGGCGGCGGCGGCACCGACTTCGTCAAATGGTGGGCCGACGAGAATGCCAAAAACGGCTACCAGACGGTCTCGATGAACACCACGCCGGGCATTGGCGGCGCGGCGTTCTGGCTCGGCCTTTCCTTGCTCAAGGGCGGCAAGGCGCCGAAGCTGATGATCATGCCGGTGGCGACCGTCGATGCCAGCAATCTCAAGGAGTATGCGAAACTGCCGGGCGGCCAGATCATCAGCCCCAGCTATTCGCTCGACTGGGTCAAGCAGAACCTGCTCACCAAGTAAGGTCGCGAATGCCCAAGGACCGGGCGCCGCCAAACGGCCGCGCCCGGTCCTTGCCCGTACAGAAACGGAGGACGAATGTCCCATCTTGCCGCAGCCGACCCGGAAGATGCCGCCGCCACGATGCCGGCCGCGCGGTCGGACGTCGTCTCGCTGTCGAAGATCACCAAGAGTTTCGGGCCGACCTTGGCGAATGCGGCGATCGACCTCGCCGTCTCGGCCGGCGAAATCATCGGCCTGGTCGGCGGCAACGGGGCCGGCAAGTCGACGCTGATGCGCATCCTGTGCGGGGCAACGTCGCCGACCCTGGGCTCGATCTCGTTCGCCGGCCAGGATGTGAGCTTCGTTGACTACGACACGGCAGAGGCGCAACGGCGCGGCATCCGCATGGTGCACCAGGAACTGTCGCTGTGCGCCAACCTTTCGGTCGCCGAGAACTTCTTCCTGGAGACACCGGGCGAGGCGGCCAACCGGCCCGGCTGGCGCGCACTCTACCGGGCTCGCGCCCGCGCGGCGCTTGACGCCGTCTTTCCCGCCAACGGCATCGACGTAAATGCCGAGGTCGGCCACCTCTCCATCGCCGAGCGGCAGATGGTCGAGATCTCGCGCGCCGCCGCGACGCCCGGTGTCAAGCTGATCGTACTCGACGAGCCGACCTCCTCGCTCGACCTCGACCGCTCCAGGCAGTTGCGGGCCTTCATCCGCGAACGGGCCAGATCCGGCCTCGCCTTCATCTTCATCAGCCACAAGCTGCAGGAAATCATCGATATCGCCACGCAGGTGATGGTGCTGCGCAACGGCCGCACCGCCTGGCGCGGCGATGTCGCCACCACCTCGATCGGCCAACTTGTGCAACTCATGGGCGGCGACGCCAATTCGATCCACCAGCACAGTGCCGCCGCCGTCAGCAGGGGCGAGGCGCTGGTCAGATTGTCGGGATTCCTGACAGCGGGGCTCGGCCACGACATTGCGATCGGCCGCGGCGAGATCATCGGGCTGGCAGGGCTCGAAGGCAGCGGCCAGAAGGAGTTGCTGCACACCATCTTCGAGCCGGATACCGCCAGGGGTGCCGCGGTGACCAGGAGCGGTGACGCCGGTTTCATCGCTGGCGACCGCCAGAAGGAAGGCGTGTTCCCGCTGTGGAGCGTGCTTGGAAACATCAGCATCGGCAGCCTTGCCCGCCGTCCGGCACTGGGCCTGGTTTCGGAGCGCGCCAACCGCGAGGCGGCGGCCGATGCGGCCGGCCGGCTGCGGCTCGACGACAAGCGTTTCGGCTCCAACATCCTCGAACTCAGCGGCGGCAACCAGCAGAAGGCGCTGGTTGCCCGCGCGCTCGTTGCCGACACGCCGATCCTGCTGCTCGACGATCCGACACGCGGCGTCGACATCGCCACCAAGCAGGATTTCTACAGGCTCTGCAACGACATCGCGCGCGGCGGGCGCACCCTGATCTGGCACACGACCGAAGACGCCGAGCTTTTGGCCTGCGACCGCGTGCTGGTGTTTTCGGGCGGACGCATCGTCAAGGAATTGAGCGGCGAGGCGATCACGGAATCGGCCGTCGTTGGCGCCTCCTTCGCCCAGCAGGCAGACACGCGCGCCGGCTCCGGGAAAAGTGCCACCGGTGCCGGACTTGCCCGCGGGCTGGTCAACGCGGCTCCCTTCATCGGTCTAGCCGCCGTGCTGGCGGTGATGATCTCGGCCAATCCGGCGGTCGCCTCGATCTTCGGGATCGACCTGCTCCTGATGCCGGCGCTGTCGCTGGTGCTGGTGACGGCGGCGCAGATGTTCATCGTCGGCGGCAGCGAGATCGACCTCGGTGTCGGCGCCTTTGCCGGCCTGGTCAGCGTGCTCTCCGCCACGCTGCTCTACGATCAGCCATGGCTCGGCGCGCTGACGCTGGCGGCGGCGGTCGCCGCCTATGCCGGGCTTGGCGGCTTGATCCAGGCGCGCAAGATCCCGGCCATCGTCGTCACGCTCGGCGCCTCCTTCATCTGGATGGGACTGGGCTACGCCTTGCAGCCGACACCCGGCGGCGCCAGCCCCGAATGGCTGTCGGCCATGTTCAACTGGTCGCTTGGCTTCCTGCCCACCTCCATCATCCTCATCGCCGCGGTCGCGCTGGTGGTGTTGGTGATCGACCGGCTGCCGCTCGGCGTGGTGCTGCGCGGCTTCGGCAACAATCCGACCGCCATGGTCCGCTCCGGCTGGTCGCCGACCCGCTATGCGCTGGTGCGCTACCTCGTCGCCGGATTGTTCGCGGCCGCCGCCGGCCTGTCGCTGACGGCGATCAACACGGCAAGCGACATCAATTCCGGCAGTTCGTTCACGCTGCTCAGCGTCGCCGCCGTGGTGATGGGCGGCTGCTCGCTGCTCGGCGGCGTCATCTCTCCGGTCGGCGCCATCGCCGGCGCGGTTACCTTGTCGTTGATTGGCGCCCTGCTCGGCACGCTGAACGTGAGCAGCGACTTCAACGCCGCGACGCAAGGGCTGGTGCTCATCGCCCTGCTGACGCTGCGCAGCCTGACCGCCGACCGCAGGAGCGAACAATGAACGGCCTCGCCACCTTCAGCCTCTGGGCGCAGAAGAACCGCTGGGTCTGGTCGGCCATTGGCGTGCTGGTCCTTTGGCTGGTGCTGTCGGTGGTGACCAACCGCTTCAGCCTCAACAGCCTGTCGGGCATCATGCTGTCGGCCTCGTTCCTGACCGTCGTCGGCATCGGCCAGATGTTCGTCGTCACCACCGGGCGTGGCAATATCGACCTTTCGGTGGCCTCGGTCATTACGCTCAGCGCCTTCGTGGCGCTGCTCACCATCAAGGGCCAGGACGCCAACCTCGCCATCGGCGTCGGCGCGGCGATCCTGCTCGGCCTCGCCGTCGGCGCGCTGAACTCGCTGCTCGTGGTCGGGCTCAACATACCGGCCATCATCGCCACGCTGGCGACCGGCTATGTGCTGGCGACGGCAACGCTGCTGTCGAACCGCGCCATATCCGGCTTTGCCGTCAGCCCGCTGTTGAAGACGCTGGCGACGGGCCGTGTCTCCGGCGTGCCGGTCATGGCCGTCATCGCCATCGTCGGCGTGGCCGCGACCGCCTTCGTGCTGCGCTATACTGTGTTCGGACAATTGCTGTCGGCGGTCGGCCAGAACCGAGCCGCCGCGCGGCTGGCGGCGATCCGCAACAACCGCGTCATCGCCTCGGCCTTCATCATCTCGTCGGTGCTGGCTTCGCTCAACGGGCTGCTGCTCGGCGCCTATATCGGCGGCGCCTTTCTCGAAATGGGCCAGCCCTATCTCCTGCAGTCCATCGCCGCGGTGGTGCTGGGCGGCACGCTGATCTTCGGCGGCTCGGCAAGTGCCGTGGGCACACTGTTCGCAAGCATCCTTTTGATCCTGATCGTCACCACCATGCAGATCGTCGGCCTGCCGCCAGGCGCGCAGGACATCGTGCAAGGCATCGTCGTGATCTTCGTCCTGGCGCTGGCAGGCCGGCAGGTGCTGTCGCGACGAGCCGCCGTCGATCGCGCAGGCGACGACGGCACGCTGAAACCCGAACAAAATGCCGTGGCGATCCGGCCGGAATGACACCATGGATGATGATTTCTCTTGCCAATTTATGGTAGAGTGATCATACCAGTAGACAAGGTGACGATCGGCGATGCCATCGTCCAGGACCAGGGAGCAAGGGCTAGATGACGACGATCGCGCTGTTCGGTGCCGGCGGAAAAATGGGCTACCGCCTTTCAACCAATTTCCGCGGCTCGCCCTACACGATCCGCCATGTCGAGGTCAGCGAGGCCGGGCGTGAGCGGCTGAAGACCGGATTGGGCTTCGACACGGTCAGCGCCGACGAGGCGCTGAAAGGCGCCGAGGTGGTGATCCTGGCGGTCCCGGACACCCATATCGGCAAGGTCGCGACCAGCATCGAGAGCAAGCTCGCGCCGGGCACGATGGTCATCGTGCTCGACGCGGCAGCACCGTTCGCCGGCCATCTGCCCGACCGTCCCGACCTGACCTACTTCGTCACCCATCCCTGCCATCCGCCGATCTTCAACGACGAGACCGACATGGCGGCCAAGAAGGACTATTTCGGCGGCGTCAAGGCAAAGCAGCACATGGTCAGCGCGCTGATGCAGGGACCGGAAGCCGACTACGCCAAGGGCGAGGCCATCGCCAAGATCATCTGGGCGCCGGTGATGCGCTCGCACCGCGTTTCCGTCGAACAGATGGCGCTGCTCGAGCCCGGCCTTTCGGAAACGGTGTGCGCCTCGCTGCTGGTCGTCATGAAGGAAGCGGTCGACGAGGTGGTGGCGCGCGGTGTCGACCAGCAGGCGGCACTCGACTTTCTGCTCGGCCACATGAACGTGCTCGGCGCCGTCATCTTCGGCGAAACCAAGGGCGTGTTCTCCGACGCCTGCAACAAGGCGATCGAATTCGGCAAGCCGGTGCTGATGCGCGACGACTGGAAGCGCGTCTTCGAGCCCGAAGAGATCGCGGCCAGCATTCAGCGGATCACCTGAGCCAGCTCATCAGGTACATATCACCTGAATTTGTGGTTGACTCATTATACCAGTTGGCTAAGTTGTTGCTGGCTTGGATCGGGCACGCTTCGCTAGGAGTTCGAAGCCCGGACGAGTGGAGGATGGCGGGGAACGGGAGTGCTGATCGGCTCTGAAAAAGCCGATCGACGGCTTGAGCCGAAGTGGTCCGCATTCTCCGCGGCCTGACGAATTCAGACGCAGACAGCGGCCTTGATCGATCAAGGCATTTTTTCAACGGGAGGACTTCATGAAACTGACACGCAGAATGACGCTTGCCGCCTTCGCCGGCGTGCTGGCACTCGGCACGGCGATGCCCGCCTACGCGGCGGACCTGATCGCCATCATCACTCCCTCGCACGACAATCCGTTCTTCAAGGCGGAAGCCGTCGGCGCCGAGGCCAAGGCCAAGGAACTCGGCTACGAGGCGCTGGTGCTGGTGCATGACGACGACGCCAACAAGCAGTCCGAACTGATCGACACCGCGATCGGCCGCGGCGCCAAGGCGATCATCCTCGACAATGCCGGCGCCGACGCGACCGTCGCCGCCGTGCAGAAGGCCAAGGACGCCGGCATTCCGTCCTTCCTGATCGACCGCGAGATCAACGCCACCGGCGTTGCGGTGGCGCAGATCGTCTCCAACAACTACCAGGGCGCCCAGCTCGGCGCGCAGGAGTTCGTCAAGCTGATGGGCGAGAAGGGCAATTTCGTCGAGCTGGTCGGCAAGGAATCCGACACCAATGCCGGCATCCGCTCCAAGGGCTATCACGACGTCATCGACGACTATCCGGACCTGAAGATGGTCGCGCAGCAGTCGGCCAACTGGAGCCAGACCGAGGCCTATTCCAAGATGGAATCGATCCTGCAGGCCAATCCCGACATCAAGGGCGTCATCTCCGGCAACGACACGATGGCGATGGGCGCTTATGCGGCGCTCGCGGCAGCGAACCGCAAGGACGTCATCGTCGTCGGCTTCGACGGTTCGAACGACGTGCGCGATTCCATCACCTCCGGCGGCATCAAGGCGACGGTGCTGCAGCCGGCCTACGCCCAGGCGCAGATGGCGGTCGAGCAGGCCAACGACTTCATCAAGAACAAGAAGTCGCCAGAGAAGGAAAAGCAGCTGATGGACTGCGTGCTCATCAACGGCGACAATGCCGCCAAGCTCGAAACCTTCGCGCTGAAGAACTGAGCCGGCGCGATATGATTGCGAGGGGTGGACCTCCGGGTTCGCCCCTCGCCTGACTCTTTGTTTTGACGCGGTTCCGGACGGAAAAACCGTTCCACATTTTTTCCTGGAATTGCGCGACTTCACGTTCCGGGTGCTTTTGACCGCCATGCCGAAGACATTGACCTGGCAGACCCCTTTTAGCTGGCTGACGCTTGCCGCGCTCGCGGGCCTTGGCCTTGGCGGCTGCAAGATCCTGCCGACGCCCGTGGCGCAGAGCGAAAACAGCGCGCCTGCCTTCAATCCGGACAAGATGGTCGAGGACATCTGGGCCTCGAAGGTCATACCCTATCTCAACCAGAAGGCCGGGCCGTTCGCAGAGGTCCAGGCGCTGGCGAAAACCGATCCGGCGGCGGCCGGCGCCAAATACGGCAATCCCAGGAAGCAGGCGAACTCGCCATGGACCTTCGCGGTCCGTGTCGAGGGCAAGATCGTCGCCGCCAACACGCAGTCTCGCGCGGGCACGATGGATATCGACGTCGACGGCGACGGCAAGGCCGATGCGCGCATCCAGATCGGGCCGGCGATGCGCGGCACGGCGCTGCGCGACAGCCTCGATTTCGTCCAGTTCAACGACTTCACCAACCAGATCGACTTCGCCCAGTTCGGCAAGGCCTTCAACGCCTATGCCGGCAAGACCGTGCTCTCCAAACTGCCGCGCGAGGCACTCGAGGGCCGCACCGCCAAGGTGCTCGGCGCCTACACGATCGAAGGCGGCCAAGACCTGCCGCTGGTGACGCCGGCGGAGGCCGAGATCGGGCCCAAGCCATGAGCCCCGCTCACGATGTCATCCTCAAGCTGGAGGATGTCTCGAAGGTCTATGCCGGCACGGTCGCGGTCAAGCAGGCAAACTTCGAGGTTCGCAAGGGTGCCGTCAACGTGCTTGTCGGCGAAAACGGTGCCGGCAAGTCGACGCTGATGAAGATCATCGCCGGCGTCGAGCAGCCGACCGCCGGCCGCATCCTGCTCGAAGGCGAGGCGGTTTCCTTCTCCTCGTCTGGAGACGCGGTGGCGCGGGGCATCGGCATGGTGTTCCAGGAGTTGAACCTGTTCGGCAACATGACCGTCGCCGAGAACATCTTCGCCACGCGCGAGATCACCAACCGGCTGGGCAAGATCGACCGCAAGGCGCAGGAAAGGCGGGCGGGCGAATTTCTCGACCGGCTCGAAGCCGGTATCCGGCCCGACATGTTGGTCGAGGATCTGCGGATCGGCCAGCAGCAACTGGTCGAGATCGCCAAGGCGGTTTCGCTCGATGCCAAGATCCTGATCATGGACGAGCCGACCTCGGCGCTGAGCGCGGCGGAAGTCGAGATCCTGTTCAAGGTGATCGCCGACCTCAAGGCGCGCGGCGTCGCCATTGTCTACATCTCGCACCGGCTGGAAGAGCTGATCCGCATCGGCGATTACATCACCGTGCTGCGCGACGGCCGCATCACCGGCCAGGAAGAGATGAAGAACGTCGACACGCAGTGGATCGTGCGGCAGATGATTGGCTCGGACGCCAAGGATTTCGCCAAGGCCGACGGGCATCAGCCCGGCGAGGAAATCTTCCGCGCCGAGGAGATCTGCCTGCCGCGCGTCACCGGCGGACTGGCGGTCGATCATGTCTCGCTGTCGCTGCGCGCCGGCGAAATCCTCGGCATATACGGGCTGATGGGCGCCGGGCGCAGCGAGCTGTTCGACTGCATCATGGGCCGTCACGGCCATGCCAGCGGCAGGATCTTCATCGCCGGAAAGCTGGTGAAGGAGCGCGACACGACGCGACGCATCCGGCGCGGGCTGGCATTGATCCCCGAGGACCGCCAGCGCGAAGGGTTGGTATCGATCCTCTCGGTCGCCAGCAATCTGACGCTGGCGAGCCTGTCGCGCTTCGTGCGCCTGTTCCATATCCGAGGCGCCGCCGAGCGGCAGGCCGTCGTGCGGATGGTGCGGGAACTGGCGATCAAGGTCGCCGATCCGGCGCAGGAAGTCTCGTCGCTGTCGGGCGGCAACCAGCAGAAGGTGGTGATCGGCAAGGCGCTGCTCACCGGACCGAAAGTGCTGTTGATGGATGAGCCCAGCCGGGGCATCGATGTCGGCGCCAAGGCCGACGTCTTCCGCACCATGCGCAAGCTGTCGCGCGACGGGCTCGGCATCCTGTTCGCCACCTCCGATCTCGACGAGGTGATGGCGCTGTCCGACCGCATCGCGGTGATGAGCAACGGCAGGCTGACCGGCATGTTCGACCGCGCCGAAGCGACGGAAGCGGCGATCGTCGCGGCGTCGGCGCTGGGTCACGGACCGGGACATCTTGCCCCCGTACATCTTGCCCCCGTACATGGAGAGCAACGCTGATGACTGACATTCCGGCCAAGGCGGCCGCTCCCTCCGCCTCCGGCGGCTCCGCGCTGCTGACGTTGATGAAGCTCCGGACTTTCATCGCGCTGATTGCCGTGCTGGTGTTCTTCTCGATCGCGGCGCCCAACTTCCTGTCGGCCGCCAATCTGATCCTTATGGCCAAGCACGTCGCGCTCAACGCCTTCCTCGCCATGGGCATGACCTTCGTCATCATCACCGGCGGCATCGACCTTTCGGTCGGCTCGATCGTCGGCCTGTGCGGCATGGTGGCCGGCTATCTCGTGCTCAACGGCATCGACCTGCAGATGGGGTACACCGTCTATTTCAACGTGGTCGAGATTGCCCTGATCACGCTTCTGGTCGGCATAGCGATCGGCGCGGTCAACGGCCTGCTGATCACCAGGCTCAACGTCGCGCCCTTCATCGCCACGCTCGGCGTACTCTATGTGGCGCGCGGTTTCGCGCTGCTGTCCTCCGACGGCCGCACCTTCCCCAACCTGGTCGGCAAGCCGGAACTCGGCACCACCGGCTTCGGCTTCCTCGGCGCCGGCCGGCTGCTCGGCCTGCCGGTGTCGATCTGGATCCTGATCGTGGTGGCGCTGGGGGCTGCCTATCTCGCCCGCTACACGCCGCTTGGCCGCCACATCTTCGCCGTCGGCGGCAATGAGCGCGCGGCGCGCATCTCGGGCGTGCGCGTCAACATGGTCAAGATGTTCGTCTACATGTTCTCCGGCTTCTGCGCGGCGATCGTCGGCCTGATCATCTCGTCGGAGCTGATGGCCTCGCATCCGGCGACCGGCGAAAGCTTCGAATTGAACGCCATCGCCGCGGCGGTGCTCGGCGGCACCTCGATGTCTGGCGGGCGCGGCACGATCGGCGGCACCATCGTCGGCGCCTTCGTCATCGGTATCCTGTCGGACGGCCTGGTGATGATGGGCGTCAGTTCCTTCTGGCAGATGGTGATCAAAGGCCTGGTCATCATCGTCGCCGTCGTCGTCGACCAGGCGCAGCGCCGGCTGCAGCAGCGTGTTACCCTGATGCAGATGGCAAAGGCGGGTTGAGAATGGCTGCGTTGCGTGGAGCGCTGATCGGCTGCGGCTTCTTCGCCGTCAACCAGATGCATGCCTGGCGCGACATCGAAGGCGCCATGATCGTCGCCATCTGCGACCGCGATCCGGAACGGCTCAGGATCGTCGGCGACCAATTCGGCGTGGCGCGGCGCTACGCCGATGCGGCGGCGATGTTCGCGGCGGAGAAACTCGACTTCGTCGACATCGCCACCACGGTGGGCAGCCATCGTGCGCTGGTCGAAATAGCAGCCGGCCACCGCGTCCCTGTCATCTGCCAGAAACCCTTCGCGCCGACGCTCAGCGATGCCAAGGCGATGGTGAAGGCTTGCGCCGATGCCGGCGTGCCGCTGATGATCCACGAAAACTTTCGCTGGCAGTCGCCGATCCAGGCGGTGCGCGCGGTGCTCGACAGCGGCGAGATCGGCACGCCCTTCTTCGGCCGCATCTCGTTCCGCTCCGGCTATGACGTGTTTTCCGGCCAGCCCTATCTGGCGACGGGCAAGCGTTTCATCATCGAGGATCTTGGCATCCACATCCTCGACATAGCCCGCTTCCTGCTCGGCGACGTGTCGAGCCTCACCGCCCGCACGGCGCGCATCAACCCGGCCATCGCCGGCGAGGATGTCGCCACGATGCTGATGGACCATGGCGGCGGCGCCACTTCCGTCGTCGATTGCAGCTATGCGACGAAGCTTGCCGTCGAGCCATTTCCGGAAACGCTGATCGAACTCGACGGCGGCGACGGCACGATCCGGCTGGCGCAAGGGTACCGGTTGACCGTCACCGGCAAGAGCGGGACCAAGGTGAGCGATGTCTCGCCGCCGCTGCTGCCCTGGGCCTCGCGGCCATGGCACAACATCCAGGAAAGTGTGCTGGCGATCCAGAAGCACTGGATAGACCGCCTTGCATCAGGCAAGGAACCGGCGACCTCGGGCGCCGACAATCTGAAAACCTTTGCGCTCGTCGAAGCCGCCTATGCCGGCGCCGCTAGCCGCGAACCGGTGCAAATCGACGCCTTGCTCAGATGACATCAGACGCTTTCGATCTTTACGGCACACGGACGGCGGAAGCGGCGCCGATCCTGCTGCAGGCGGGCGCATTGAGCGCGGAGCTGGTCAACGGCAATCTGCGCACCATCCGCCATGGCGGAACCGAAGTGCTGCGCGCCATCGCCTATATCGTGCGCGACCGTGACTGGGGCACGTATGAGCCTGAGCTGACGGAGCTGACCATCGACCAGAGGGACGACCGTTTCGCCGTCGGCTACGCGGCAAGCTGCCTAGGCCCCGCCGGCAGCCGGCTTGGCTTCCACGCGACGATCGAAGGCTTTGCCGACGGGCGGCTGATCTTCGATGTGACCGCGCTTCCTGAGAGCGACTTCGAGACCAACCGCTGCGGCTTCTGCATCCTGCACCCGATCGCCGGCCTCGCCGGCAGCCCGGTAACGGTCGAGCACACCGACGGCAGCGTGGTCGAGACGGAACTGCCCGATCTGATCGACCCGTGGCAGCCCTTCAAGGATTTGCGCGCCATCACGCATAGGGTGCGGCCCGGCGTTACCGCGCAATGCCGGATGGAAGGCGACACATTCGAGATGGAGGACCAGCGCAACTGGTCAGACGCCTCCTACAAGACCTATGTGCGGCCGCTGGCGCTGCCATGGCCCTATATGCTGCCGGCCGGAGAGCCAGTGCGCCAGACGATCAGCTTGCGCATTGCCGGCGACGCCAATGTGGCTGCCTCGGCAGCGGCGGCCGAACCGGTCCGCGTCGAACTCGGCGAAGCCGGCTCGAAGCTGCCTGACATCGGCGTGGTGATCTATCCCGAGGATGTCCAGGCAACCCTTGCCGACCTGCCGTTGCTGGCGAGGCTCGGTTCCCGGCAGTTGCTTTTCCATTTCGATCCGACGCGCGGCCATGGCCTCGACGCGCTGCGTGCCCATGCCCGGCTCGCCGCCGCCTATCCCGTTTCGACGACGCTGGAATGCGTGGCCGCCTGCACCGGCGACCTCGACGCCGAACTTTCCGACGTCGCCGACATGGTGCGTCACGCAGGGTTGCGGCTCGACGCCATCGCGGTGTCGCCCGCGGTCGACCGTCAGTCGACACCGCCGGGCAGCGCCTGGCCGGCATGTCCGCCGCTCGAGGACGTCTACGCGGCGGCGCGGCGCGCCTTTCCCGGCCTCCGCCTTGGCGGCGGCATGTTCAGCTATTTCACCGAGCTCAACCGCAAGCGCGTTCCGGCTAGCCAGCTCGATTTCATCACCCACTGCACCAACCCGATCGTGCATGCCGCCGACGATCTCAGCGTCATGCAGTCGCTGGAGGCGCTGCCCTTCATAACCCGGTCCAGCCGGGCGATCTTCGGCACAAAGCCCTACCGGATCGGGCCATCGACGATCGCCATGCGCCAGAACCCCTATGGCGGCGCGACCAAGGACAATCCGCGGGGACAGCGCATCGCCATGGCCAACCGCGATCCCCGCCATGCCGCGCAATTCGCCGCCGCATGGACCATCGGCTACGCCGCGCGCGTCGCGCCGGCGGGGCTGGAGATGCTGACGCTGTCCAGCTTCGCCGGACCTTTCGGCGTGGTCGCGGGACCGGGCGAACCCGTCGCAGAGGGAACGCCGCGGCCGATCTTCCGGGCTATCGAAGGGCTTTGTGCGTTGGCCGGGCTGACGCATGTTTGCGCCACGACGAGCGACGAGACGCGGGTGCTGGCGCTGGCCGGCCGCTCTGTCTCGGGCGAGACCATCGTCTGGCTGGCGAACCTGACGGCGAACGATGTCCCGGTCGATGTTTCCGCGCTTGGCCAGCGCGACATCGTCATGTCGCCCTATGCGATTGCCCGGATCGGTTAGGCAGACAGCCTACTTCTCGGAATTCATCACATAGAGCGCGCGCGAGCGTTCGAGGTGCTTGATCATCGCCTTCTCGGCGCCGTCGGCGTCCCGCTGCTCGATGCGGTCGATGATCTCCTCATGCTCGGTCAGCGTGTATTTTTCCTTGCCGGTCCAGATCAGCATTTCGGTGTGGTATTCCTTCAGCCAGCCCAGCGTGGCTTCGCTGACGGCGACATAGATCGGATTGCCTGAAATGGTCGCGATCTGGGTGTGAAACTTCATGTCGGAGGAGATGAAGCCTTCGGAATCGCCGCGCGCGGCGCGCTGCTCGGCCACGGTCGCCTTCAGCAGTTGCACATCCTCCGATGTAGCCTTTTCCGCCGCTTCCCTGACCATGCCGCGCTCGAAGAAGATGCGCGCGGTCTTCAGGTGTTCCAGCGTGTCTCTGGACGAGGACAGGATGATCTTGGCAGCGCCGTCGACCTGCCTGATGATCGACTTGGCGGTCAGTTGCAGCACCTTGGCGCGCTCGCCATGCGAGATGGCGACCAGCCCCATATTGCTCAGCGCCTGCATGGCCTCGCGGATCGCCGGCCGGCCGACCTCGAAGCGCTCCATCAGTTCGCGCTCGGACGGCATGTCGTCGCCCGGCTGCAATTCGCCGCTGGTGATCAGCCGCTTCAGTCTTGCAAAGACTTCGTCGGAAAGTTTGCGCCGGACGATCGGCTCCGAACGGTTCATCGTGACGAATCACTCCCTGGCCCGGGTCCTGTTTAGCATTCCCGGCGGGATTACCGGAATGCCCGCGCCTGGAGCGGGGTCGCTCCAACTCTTTGGTCTCACGCAATTCCGAACGGAAACCGTTGTACAGTTTTCCTGGAATTGCCGCAGCCCGTCCGCTCTTGTCGAGGCGAGGATATTTCTTGCAATACTTATGTACTCATTATACCAGATTTCCTGCGCGATGAAACTTTTTTCGAACCCTTTTCGAGCGGCCGGCCAACCATGATCACGCTTACCTATCGCATCGAAACCCCTGGCAGCATCGAGGCGCTGGCGGCCAAGATCGCCAGCGACCAGTCGACCGGCACCTTCGTCGCGCTGCCGGGCGAGACCGAGGAGCTGAAGGCGCGCGTGGCGGCGCGCGTGCTGGCGATCCGACACCTGCCCGATGCCGGGCAACCATCGCTGCCCGGGTCCGGCAACGGGCCGTTTCGGCGCGCCGACGTCGACATCGGCTTCCCGTTCGATGCCATCGGCACCGATCTTTCGGCGCTGATGACCATCGCCATCGGCGGCACCTATTCGATCCGGGGCCTGTCCGGCATCCGCGTCATCGACATGAAGCTGCCGGAACAATTCAGGGGCGCCCATCCGGGCCCGCAATTCGGTGCCGCCGGCAGCCGCAGGCTGACCGGGGTCGAAGGCCGCCCGATCATCGGCACCATCGTCAAGCCGGCGCTGGGTCTCAGGCCGCACGAGACGGCCGAAATGGTGGGCGAACTGATCGAGGCCGGCGTCGATTTCATCAAGGACGACGAGAAGCTGATGAGCCCGGCCTATTCGCCGCTTGCCGAGCGGGTGAAGGCGATCATGCCCCTCATCCTCGACCACGAGCAGAAGACCGGCAAGAAGGTGATGTATGCTTTCGGCATCTCGCATGCCGATCCCGACGAGATGATGCGCAACCACGATCTGGTGCTCGAAGCCGGCGGCAATTGCGCCGTCGTCAACATCAACTCCATCGGCTTCGGCGGCATGGCCTATCTGAGAAAGCGCTCCGGGCTGGTGCTGCATGCCCATCGCAATGGCTGGGACATCCTGACACGCCATCCCGGACTCGGCATGGATTTCAGCGTTTGGCAGCAATTCTGGCGGCTGCTCGGCGTCGACCAGTTCCAGATCAACGGCATCGGCTCGAAATACTGGGAGCCGGACGATTCCTTCATCCGCTCCTTCGAGGCGGTGACGACGCCGCTGTTTTCGCCTGAGGATTGCGCGCTGCCGGTGGCCTGCTCCGGCCAATGGGGCGGTCAGGCGCCCGAAACCTATGAGCGCACCGGCCGCACGCTCGATCTCCTCTATCTCTGCGGCGGCGGCATCGTCAGCCATCCGGATGGCCCCGGCGCCGGCGTGCGAGCCGTTCTGCAAGCCTGGCAGGCGGCGGTCGAGGGCATCGCGCTGGCGGACTATGCCCGCGATCACCCCGAACTGGCGAGATCGATCGGGAAATTCGGCGACGGCAAGGCGGCATGAGCATGGCCGCGCGGAACCTGCTCCTCAGTTACTATGGCGACGACCTCACCGGCTCGACCGACGTGATGGAGGCGCTCGAACTCGGCGGCTTGCCGACCGTGCTGTTCATGCGCCAGCCAGACCCGTCCCTGCTGGCGCGGTTTTCCCATTGCCGCGCAATTGGCCTGGCGGGCACCAGCCGCAGCGAAACGCCGCAATGGATGGAGGAAAACCTGACGCCGGCCTTCGAATGGCTGAAGGGCCTCGGCGCGGCGCTCTGCCATTACAAGATCTGTTCGACCTTCGATTCCAGCCCGGCGGTCGGCAATATCGGCCGCGCCACCGAGATCGGCAGGCGCATTTTCGGCGGCGCGAGCGTGCCGATGGTGGTCGGCGCGCCGCAGCTCAAGCGCTACACCGCCTTCGGCAATCTCTTCGCGGCCTTCCGCGGCGCCTATTTCCGCATCGACCGGCATCCGGTGATGAGCAGGCATCCGGTGACGCCGATGGACGAGGCCGACCTGCTCGTCCACCTTTCGCGCCAGACCAGCCTCAGCTCGGGCCTCATCGACCTCGCGACATTGCAGGCGGACGATCTCGCGCAAACGGTCGACCGATTGCTGCAGGACAAGGACGTCGTCCTGTTCGACGTCGACAGCCGTGAGACGCAGAAACGGGTCGGCGAACAGCTTTGGCGCATCCACGGCAAGGGCCATGGCTTCGTCGTCGGATCCTCCGGCGCCGAATATGCCTTGCTTGCCGAGTGGGCCACCAAGGGCATCGTATCGGGGCATGCCGCATTCGCACCGCCCGGCGCGGTCGATCGGCTCGCCGTCGTGTCGGGCAGCGTCTCGCCGACCACGGAAAAGCAGATCCGCCACGCCCTTGCCCATGGCTTCGATGGTGTCGAGATGGATGCGATGCGACTGGTCTCGGAAAGTGCGGGCGAAGCGATCGAGCAGGCGGTCGCCGCCGGACTGGCGAGCCTGGCCAATGGCCGCAGCGTCATCCTCTACACCGCGCTCGGTCCACAGGCCGATCGCGGCGTCGAGATCGACCGGATCGAGGGCGCCCGGAACACGCTCGGGCGGGCGCTGGGGACGATCCTGCGCCGGTTGATCGCCGAGCAGAAACTCAAGCGCGCGGTGATCGCCGGTGGCGACACGTCGAGCCACGCGCTCGGACAACTGGCCATCGACGCGCTGACCGTGCGCATGCCGCTGCCGCAATCGCCGGGATCGCCGCTCTGCGTCGCTCATGGCGGCGGCGCGATCGACGGCCTGGAGATCGCGCTGAAGGGCGGCCAGGTCGGCACAGACGCCTATTTCGAGACGATCCGGCTGGGGAGCTAGTACAGCGGCTTGGCCATATGCCTTGGCGATGGCCACTGCGTCGTGATGCCGGGCTGCACCGGCCGTTCGAGATAGGTCGCCAGAACCACGTAGCTGCGCGTCGAGGTGACGCCGGGGGTCTCGTAGAGACGCAACAGCAGTCCTTCAAGCGCCTTGGTGTCCTCGGTACGTACCTTGAGCAAGACGCATGTGTCGCCGGCGACGGTGTGGATTTCCTCGACTTCCGGGTATTGCGAGATCGCCATCAGTTCCGGGGTCTTGCCCCAGCCGCTGGTGTCGATATGGACGAAGGTGAGCAGCGGCTTCCGCACCGCGTTTGGATCGATGATGGCTGATGTGCTGCGGATGGCGCCGCTGCGCCGAAGCCGCTTGACCCGCTCATGCGCTGCCGGCGGCGACAGGCCGACGCGATCGCCGAGTTCGGCATAGCTGACCGTCGCGTCATCGACCATAACGCCTAATATTTTTCGGTCGATCGCGTCGACATCCCGGGCTGCTGGCTTGTTCCGCGGAATGCCATCTGTTTCTTCATCCATATCGGTATTCCCGATTGTCACGGAATTTAATACGGCCATTATGCTGATATGTCGAACAACGATCAAGCCGCAACCTTGAGCGCGAACACAAGGCCGTCCATCCCGGCGCTGGCCTATCTCCTGACCGGATGCATCGCCGTGATCGGCTCGAATTCGCTGGTGCTGGGTCCGATCGCGCCGGCCGTGGCCGTATCGTTTTCGACCAGCGTTCCCATGGTGATGATGGCGGCAGCTGCCTTCGGCCTCGGCACGTCGGCGAGCGCCCTGTTCCTGGCACGCCATATCGACCGGGTAGGCGCCCGCCGGATGTTGCAGGCAGCCCTGCTGCTGCTGGCATTGGCATTGGTCGCCAGCGCCGCGGCGCCGACGGTGACCGCGCTGGTTGCGGCACAGCTTGTCGCCGGGATCGCCGCCGGCATCGCCATGCCGGCAATCTACGCCAGTGCCGCGGCCATCGCTCCGCCCGGCCGCGAAAGCGGCACGATCGGCGTGGTGCTGACCGGCTGGACGCTCAGCATGGTGGCCGGCGTTTCCCTGTCGGCGGTGCTTGCCGATCTCGTTCACTGGCGCGCCGTCTTCGCCGCGGTGGCGCTGCTGGCCGCGCTGGCGCTCGGCGGCCTCACCGCATCGTCGCTGCCGGATGTCAGGAAGGCTGGACCGGCGCCTGCCCCGCTCGCGGCGCTGAACATCCCCGGCATCGTGCCGCTTCTCATCGCCTGCGGCGCGTTCATGACCGCCTTCTACGGTGTCTATGGCTATCTCGGCGACCATCTCCACAGCGGGCTTGGGCAGCCGGTCAGCGCCAACGGCCTGGCCGCCCTTGCCTATGGCGCGGGGTTCGGCACGGCGGCGCTCTTCGACGGCATCATCGATCGCCTGGGCGCCCGGCGCGTCATGCCTTTCGCCTATCTGCTCGTCGCTATCGTCTATGTGGCGATCGCGGCGACCAGCGGCAGCTATGGCCTCACCCTCGCGATGGTCGCGGCCTGGGGGCTTGCCAACCATTTCGGGCTGAATGTGCTGGTGATGCGCCTGTCGGCGCTCGACCCCTCGCGGCGCGGCACGATCATGGGGCTGAACAGCGCGGTGACCTATCTGGCGGTCTTCGTCGGCACCACCGGCTTCGGGCCGCTCTATTCCGGCTTCGGCTTTGCCATATGCGCGGCAGTCGCGGCCTTGCTGATGCTGGTTGCCGCTTTGGCTGCAGCCTGGCGCACCCGCTAGAACGATCCGCTTGCCGCGTTGCTCCAGTCGGCAAAACGTGATTGGCCAATGGCCCCTGCCGCGTTGACAGCGGCCCCCTGTCCTCCCATACAGAGCCGTTAATGTTCTCAGGGCGGGGTGAAAGTCCCCACCGGCGGTAAGGGTTTCGGCCCAAGCCCGCGAGCGCTTTCCAAGACAATTGGAAAGGTCAGCAGATCCGGTGTGATTCCGGAGCCGACGGTCAGAGTCCGGATGAAAGAGAACGAAACGGAAAACGGACCGCCCCGGCGGGCCGGATTTCGTATCGTGCGTCCTGATTCTGGTTCGAAACGGAAGGATGGACCGATGAATCAGCATTCCCACAAAGACTACGAGACGATCCGCATCGCCGTCATCAGGGCGCGTTGGCACGCCGACATCGTCGACCAGTGCGTGAAGGCGTTCGAGGCGGAACTGGCCGAGATCGGCAAAGGACGCTTTGCCGTCGACGTCTTCGACGTGCCCGGCGCCTACGAAATTCCGCTGCATGCCAAGACGCTAGCCGGGACCGGCCGCTATGCCGCGATCCTCGGCACGGCGTTCGTCGTCAATGGCGGCATTTACCGGCATGACTTCGTCGCCGGCGCCGTCATCGACGGCATGATGAACGTGCAGCTGTCGACCGGCGTGCCGGTGCTGTCGGCGGTGCTGACGCCGCACAATTTCCACGACAGCGCCGAGCACCATCGCTTCTTCTTCGAGCACTTCACGGTCAAGGGCAAGGAGGCGGCCAAGGCGTGCGTGGAGATTCTCGCCGCGCGAGAAAAGATCGCGGCCTGAAGCAACGAAGCCGGGTGGAAATCCCGGTAACAGCCTGTAGTATCTCGCGAAATACGCGAGTTCGGGAGGATGCCGGTGCAGACCAAGAAGATCATCAATGACGGCAACCGCGCCGTCGACGAGATGCTCGAAGGGATCCTCGCCGCGCATCCTCGCCATCTCAGGAGCGTAGACGGCAGCCCGCGCTCGATCATCGCCCGCGATGGGCCACGGCCTGGCAAGGTCGGGCTGGTGATCGGCGGCGGCTCCGGCCATGAGCCGACCTTTCTCGGCTTTGTCGGCAAGGGGCTGGCGGACGCGGCGGCCGTCGGCAACGTCTTTGCCTCGCCGCCGCCTGATCCCATTCTCGAATGCGCCAAGGCGGTCAGCGGCGGCGCCGGTGTGTTGTTCATGTACGGCAACTATGCGGGCGACGTGATGAATTTCGACATGGCGGCCGAGATGGCCGGCATGGACGACATCGAGGTGCGCACCGTGCTGACCACCGACGACGTCGCCTCGGCGCCGCTTGACCAGCGACAGAAGCGCCGTGGTGTCGCCGGCAATTTCTTCATCTTCAAGGCGGCCGGTGCGGCCTGCGACCTCATGCTCCCCCTCGACGAGGTCGAGCGCGTCGCCCGCAAGGCCAACGACCATACCTTCACCATAGGCGTAGCGCTGTCGCCCTGCTCGCTGCCGCAGACGCGGCGGCCGAATTTCGAGATCGGAGGCGACGAGATGGAGATCGGCATGGGCATCCATGGGGAACCCGGCATCGCGCGCGGCAAGCTCGGAACCGCCGACGAGATCACCGACGAAATGCTGGACAAGATCCTCGCCGAGATGGCGCCGAAGCGTGGCGACAAGGTCGCGGTGCTGGTCAATTCGCTGGGATCGACGCCGCTGATGGAGCTCTACATCATGAACCGCCGGGTCAAGCAGCGGCTCGATGCGATCGGCGTTTCCATTCACGCCACATGGGTCGGCAATTACTGCACGTCGCTGGAAATGGCCGGCGCCTCGGTGACGCTTTTCCATCTCGACGAAGAATTGCAGGCGATGCTCGACCATCCCTGCGATTGCGCCATGTTCCGTGCCGGCTGAGGAGCGCTCCATGACCATCGGCGCCTCCGACCTGAAGAGAATGTTCGACGCGATCGCGGTGGCAATCGAGGCCGACAGGGATCGGCTTTGCCAGCTCGACGGCGTGATCGGCGACGCCGACCACGGCATTGCCATGGCGCTCGGCTTCAACGCCGTGCGCGATGCACTGGCATCGCTCGACCTGGCGGCGACCGAACCCACGGGCTTGCTCAACACAGCCGCGAAATCGTTCCTCAACGCCGTCGGCGCGTCGTCGGGCCCGCTCTATGCCACGGCCTTCATGCGCGCCGCCGCCGCCGTCAAGGGCAAGGCCGAGCTGGCGGATAGCGATGTCGTCGCCCTGTTCCAAGCGATGGCGCAAGGCATCAGGGATCGCGGCAAGGCCGAGACCGGTGAAAAGACCATGGTCGATGCTTGGCAACCCGCGGCCGAAGCGGCTGGCGCCAGCAACGCAGCGGGAAAAAGTCTTGCCGAAAGCCTGCAGGCTGCCCTCGCCGCCGCCGAGCGCGGCGCCGAAGCCACCAAGGACATGATCGCCGCCAAGGGCCGCTCGTCGCGGCTCGGCGAACGGTCGCTCGGGCACATGGACCCGGGCGCGGCCTCAGCCGTCACCGTCATCGGCGCGATGCAGAAAAGTCTCGCTTAGCTCTTTGCCGCGTCGAGCTTGTTGATCGCCTGGACGTTGCCGGCCGACGGCCCCTTCTCGTCGAACTCCGAGGCCAGCCAGGCGTCGACAATGGCCTTGGCCAGTTCCGGCCCGATGACGCGCGCGCCCATGGTGATGATCTGGGCGTTGTTGGATTTCGCGGCGCGCTCGGCCGAGTAAGTGTCATGGGTGAGCGCGGCACGGATGCCCGGCACCTTGTTGGCCGAGATCGAGACGCCGATGCCGGTACCGCAGAACAGGATGCCGCGCTCGTTCTCGCCGTCGACGATGGTCTGGGCGAGTTTTTGCGACAGGTCGGCATAGAAGCCCGCCTGGCTGAGGTCGCTGACGGTGAGGCCGGGCTTGGTCGCCAGATGCGCGGCGATGACGTCGAGCAGCGGCTTGCCGGCGCTGTCTGCTCCGATGGCTATTTTCATTTTCTGTCCTTTCCAGTTCGATTGATTCAGATCGCCGCGGAAGCGCGGCGCAGGATGTCGATATAGCCTTCGGCCTGCCAGGCGGAGCGGCCGATGAACAGGCCGTCAATGTTGGGCTGGCCGATCAGCTCGGCGGCATTGCCGGGATTGACGCTGCCGCCATAGAGCACCGGCGGCACGGACGGCAGCAGACCGCCGGCGACCTGCTTGATCAACGCCTGCTGCCTGTCGGCATAGTCGGAGCTCGCCGGAATGCCCTTGTCGCCGATCGCCCAGACCGGTTCGTAGGCGAACAGGATCTTTGCGCCTTTCGCCTCGCCTTCGAGGAATTGCAGCGCCCCCTCGACTTGGGCGCGCAGCACCGCATCGGCCTTGCCGCCTTCGCGCTCGGCCAGCGTTTCGCCGACGCAGATCAGTGGTATCAATCGATGCCTGACCGCCGCCGCGGTCTTCAGCCCGACCGTTCGGTCGATCTCGCCGAAATGCTCGCGCCGCTCGCTGTGGCCGAGTTCGACCAGGTCGAGCCCGCAATCGTTCAGCATCACCGGCGAGATCTCGCCGGTCCAGGCGCCGGCATCGGCCCAATGCATGTTCTGCGCACCGACCTTGATGCGTGTCGCCGAAAACGCCCGCTTGACCTCCCGCACGGCCGTGAAGGGCGGGATGACGAAAGGCTGGATGCGATCGTCGAAACCCGGCACGAAGCCGGCCAGCGCGCCTGCAAAATCAAGCGCCTCGGCGAGCGTCTTGTTCATCTTCCAGCTTGTACCGACCCAGTAAACCACGCGTACTCTCCTTGATCCTCAATCCTTGTCGGCGACCACGGTCAGCAAAACCCCGGCCGCATCGAGCGTCGCGCGCATTCCGGGCTCCGGCTCGCGCCCGGTGAAGACGGCGTCGAACGCGTTGAGATCGGTCAGGAAATGCAATGCGCTGCGACCAAACTTGCCGTGATCGACCAGCAGATATTTGCGCGTCGCCGCCGCCATCATCAGCCGCTTGGCCTGCACCACTTCCTGGTCCTGATGGAAGGCGGAGGCGCCATGAATGGCGGATGAGGACAGGAAGGCGACGTCGGCACGCAGCGATCGCAGCGAGGCCTCCGCGAGCAGGCCGAAGAAGCCGTGGAATTTCTTCGAGTACTGGCCGCCCAGCGCGATCAGGTTGATGCCTCCGGCACCGGCCAGATCCTGGATGACGGCGAGGTTGTTGGTAATCACCGTCAGCGGCCTGAGATCCGCCAAATGGCGCGCAATGCCGCCCGCCGTCGAGCCGTCGTCGATGATGACGGTCTGGCCGGGTTCGATCATGATCACGGCCGACGCCGCAAGGCGCTGCTTTTCCCCGATCGCCTGCTTCTGCCGGTAACGGAAATCGCTTTCGAACAGGCTGCTCGGCTGGATCGAGGCGCCGCCGCGCACCTTGCGCAGGAAGCCGCTTTCCTCGAGTTCGTCGAGGTCGCGATGCACGGTCATCCTGGAGACGCCAAAGCGGGAGGCAAGATCGTCGACGCTTGCCGCGCCGGCGTCCACCAGGAAATCGATGATGCCTTGTCGTCTGTTGTCGCTCTTCATGCCGCCGACCCGCCAAAGCAGAACCCTGGCGCCTTGATCGAGCCAGATATAACAGATATCGCCGCACGAGTATCATTATTTTTGTGATAATGAGATATTTCCTTGGGATATTTCGCCGGCTTTTATCGCGACGCTGTAACAAGAATTGCGGCCGGGACGGTCTGTCACGGTTGCGGTTGCGCGGAATTCCGGCCAGAAGCATCGGTGGGCTGGACGATGCGCGGACAGCCCGCAACCACGGGTTTTGAAACCAGATACGGGAGACTAATCGTTGGCTCGCATCACACTGAGACAATTGCTCGATCACGCCGCCGAACATGGCTATGGCGTGCCGGCCTTCAACATGAACAACATGGAACAAGGCCTCGCCATCATGGAAGCCGCTGAGGAGACCAAGTCGCCGGTCATCCTGCAGGCCAGCCGCGGCGCGCGCGCCTACGCCAATGACGTGGTGCTGGCCAAGCTGATCGACGCGCTGGTGGAAATCCACCCCGACATCCCGGTCTGCATGCATCTCGACCACGGCAACAACGAAGCCACCTGCGTCACCGCGATCCAGTACGGCTTCACCTCGGTGATGATGGACGGTTCGCTCAAGGAGGACGGCAAGTCGCCGGCCGACTATGCCTATAATTCCGGCATCACTAAGCGCGTCGTCGACATGGCGCATTGGGGCGGCGTCTCGGTGGAAGGCGAAATCGGCGTGCTGGGTTCATTGGAGAGCGGCGGCGGCGAGCAGGAAGACGGCCACGGCGTCGAAGGCGCGATCAGCCACGACCAGCTCTTGACCGATCCCGAGCAGGCGGTGCAGTTCGTCAAGGACACGCATGTCGATGCGCTGGCGGTGGCCATGGGCACCAGCCACGGCGCCTATAAATTCTCGCGCAAGCCCGACGGCGCGGTGCTGGCGATGAACGTCATCGAGGAAATCCATCGTCGCCTGCCGAACATGCACCTCGTCATGCACGGCTCGTCCTCGGTGCCGGAGGATCTGCAGGAGATCATCAACAAATATGGCGGCCAGATGAAGCCGACCTGGGGTGTGCCGGTGGAAGAGATCCAGCGCGGCATCAAGCATGGCGTGCGCAAGATCAACATCGACACCGACAACCGCATGGCGCTGACCGGTGCAATCCGCAAGGTGCTGACCGAGAACCCGAGCGAGTTCGACCCGCGCAAATACCTGACGCCGGCCATGGCGGCGATGAGGAAGCTCTGCAAGGAGCGCTTCGAGCAGTTCGGCACCGCCGGCAACGCGCCGAAGATCAAGCCGCTGCCGGTCTCGGAAATGGCCAAGCGCTACAAATCGGGCAGCCTCGATCCGAAATTCGGCTGAACGACCGCGGCCCCCGGGCGGTTCAGCGATTCTGTCAAACGCTGGACCGCTTTAGGCCCGCCGGGCCGACTGCCAGGGAAATCGGTCATGTCCCCGCAGCTCCGACACGGTTGGCAAGCCGCGCGCTTCCTGCGCGGCGAAACCCAATCGTGCCAGACAGGCTCGCGCCAAGGCCGCATTGCTGTCGATGACGACCAATCCGTTTGTATCGTCAAGGCTGGCGGCCACCACCGACAGTTCGGTGCAGCCGAGGAGGGCTGTGTCGGCGCCGGCCGATCGCGCGATCTCGAGCGCGTATCCAGTCTCGGCTGCGGCCTGCGCGATCGAACCCGCCTTGACGAGGCCGATCGCGCTGTCGACGCGCTCCTGAAATTCCGTGCTCGCGGGAAAGCAGAGTTCAAATCCCGCCGCCGACATCCTGTCCTGATAAAAGCCGGAGACCAGTGTGCCCCGGGTCGCGAGAATCGCGACCTGGCCCCGGTCCAGGCCGCGACGGGTTTCCGCCACGACCGCATCGCCGATGTGGATGATCTCGGCTCGCGAGATCGCCGTCAACTGGCCATACCAGTGGTGGGCCGTGTTGCACGGAATTGCGATACAGGCGACGCCGAGCGTGTTGAGTGTCGAGACCGCGGCTTTCAACGACGCCAGCGGCCCGTCATGGCCCGCAAGGATAGCCTCGGTCCTGTCGGGCAGCTGTGGCACGCTGAGGATGACGGCGGGCACATGTTCGTTGTCGCGGACTGCCTGCGTCATCCGGGTCAGCTTCAAGTAGAAGTCGGCCGATGCCAGCGGCCCGAGGCCGCCGATGATGCCGAGTTGAAGGCTGATCCCTTGGTCGGTCATCGGACTTCAAGCTCTCCGGGAACTGCTTCGGCAGGCTGCGTTGCCTCCCTATGGCCCGGTGCGATCATTGCCGTGCTCGCCGCCACGGTGCAGACGCTGGCCAGCGTCATGAACGTGTCCACGACCGCATCGACGGCGACGAACAGGGCAAATGCCGCCTCGAAGGGAAGCTTCAGGTAGCCGCAGACGATAGACATCTGGGACAGGATGAGCAGGCTTCCCATGCCGCCGGTGGTGAGCGCCAGAAGCGCCGAGACAATGCCGACGAGCAGCAGATCCGGGATTGCCAGCGGATGGCCGTAGAGCTGCGCGATGAACAGGGCGCCCGAGGTGTAGACCAGCGCCGGACCCGTCCGCAGCAATGCCGCCTGCAGCGGCACGAGCAGTTCGACGACCACCAGGTTGAACCTCAACCGCTCGCTCAACAGGTTGATGACCCATGGAAGCGAGGCAACCGAGGAGCGCGTGGTTATGGCCACCATCAGAAGGGGCTGACAGGTCTTGATCGTGGACCAGAAGCTTCGGCGCGACCGGATGGCGATAATGGCGAATGCGCCGGCGAGGAATGTCAGGCAGGAAAGCCCCATCACCAGCAGGTAGCCGCCCATCAGCGTCAGCGGCTTGGTGCCGGTCGACGCGGTCTGGTCAGCGATCAGCATGAAAGTTGCAAAGGGCAATCCCCAGATGAACCAGTTGGTCAGCACGGTGCAGGCGCGGTAGACCGCGTTGAGCGCCTGCGTCAGGCTCATCGACGAGGGCTGGGGGATCTTGCCCATCGCGAGCCCGAAGAGCAGGCAAAACAGCAGGACCTGGATGGTCTGGCCCGAGGCCAGCGCGTTGAAGACGTTGTTCGGCACCAGATCCAGGAAGATCGAATGTCCGCTATTTGGGTCCGCGTTGGATGGCGGCGGCTGGAACGGGAATGCGAGATCGGTGGATACGCTGCCCTGGGAATTGATGAACTCGCCAAGCTCGATGCGCGACTGAGGGTTCTCGATCTGGCCCGGCTGGAGGATCAGCGAATAGGTGCCGCTCACCAGCACGGCCAGGAACGACACGACCAGCACGGCGATGCCGACCTTGCCCAGGTAGCGGACCGATTTCGGGTCCTGGACCATGGCGGCGATCGAGAAGATGACCGACGAGACCAGATAGGGCAGGACGACCATCTTGAGGAAATTCAGATAGAGCTGCGCGATCGGGCTGATCGCATGAGAAAACTCCGGATGGTAGAGACCGCACAGGATCCCGGCCGCGATCATCGCGATCGTCGTCACGGGCGAGCGCAATACGCGCCTTGCCGCCAGGCGCCAATCGAAAGACAGGTGTCCGGCTACCTCCGAGATAGCCATCGTCAGGCTTTGCTCCCCAATCGATAGCGGGCGATGATCTCATCGGTGTTGAGAACCTGCTGCCCGCGCGCGAGATCGAGATAAAGGTCGACAAAGGCAGCGAGATGCGGATTGTCCGGCCGCACGCCGATTGCGATCGTGTCCACCTTGTCCGTCAGCGTGATCGAGCGCGCGGCGACCGTCATCGACGGATCGTCGACCATCAGCTTCTTGATCTCGAAATCGTCGCGATAGGCCATGTCAATCGTCCCGTTTCGGATCGCATCGACAACCATGTCCCAGCCTGCAAAACGATGGAGTTGCGCATGCGGAAAGGTTTTGGCGGCATAGGTAGCGAATGAAGAGCCCTCGATCACCCCGAGATCGCCCGAGAAATCGCGGATGATCTGCTCGGGCGGCTTGCCTTGCGTGATGCGCGCCAGGCTGAGACGGTTCGCCAGCAGCCCTTGATGCAGCACGGCGTAAGGTCGGGAATAGAGGATTGATCGACCACGGCGAAGGGTGCGGCTGAGCTTGCCGATCGCGATGTCCGCCTGGCCCGATGTCAGCTGTTCCACCATGCCGTCGAATGTTACGGCGGATCGGTCGAACACCGGCTCGGCGCCAAGCTCGCCAGCTATGCCGCGGGCCAGTTCCATGTCTATACCGGTGTCCCCCGATCCATCGGCCGGGAAAAATGGATTGGCGGCAAAGGCCGGCATTGCGATGCGCAGCGCATTGTTGCTCACAACGGAGGCGTTCTCCATTTGCTGTCCCGGAGTATTGGCCGCCCGCGCCTGCGCGACCAGCAATCCGACGCCTCCGGCCGTAAGCAATGTGCGACGTGTAACCGACATGCGAATTCTCAATTCAGGCGGGAAAGCCGGACAAGCAAATCTGGCCAGTTCGCAGTATGCATGGCGAAGTTAAACAAAAGTATCTTTTATAGTTTGCCTTTGCTCATAGTTAAGCTTCGCAGGCCGACAAAACATTCGACCTGCCTAATATACATTCGCTGATGGGTGCATTCCCTTCCGCCGGCGGGCGGGCGGTTGGATCGTCGGAATATTTCGAGCCGTGGCCTCTTCAAACGGGTTGGGACTGTATCGGCTCCTGCCCGATTTCTATCCAGCTCTCGGCAGCAGAGCGGGCCTGCCGGCGTCGATGAAGGGTGCCCAGTAATCGACCGACTCGCGGATCATGGCGACCACCTGGTGATCGACCGGCTCGCGCTCGCGAAACGACAGTTCGAGGCAGATTTCGTTGTCGGTGCCGCCGCCGCGCCGCACGGTCTCCAGGAGCTTCTCAGGCGTGATGCGGCCGTCCTTGTTGTGGGCTGCGGTGAACGGCCAATGGCCACCCTTGTTCATCGACGACTGCTTGATGTGGATGATCGGCGACTTCAGGGGGAAGGCCTCGGCCCAGGCATAGGGATCGACGTCTGCCGGGTTGGAGGACGAGACGTCGCCATGGTCGATGTCGACCATCATCTCAAGCGGAATGGCCATGCCGGCCGCGTCGATCGTATCCTGCAGCAGCCGGCAGCTTTCGATGGTGTGGCCGAATTCGCGGCCGACCGACATCGGCTCCCAGAACAAATAGGTCAGGCCTGCCGCCCGTGCGTGTTCGGCGACCTCGCGCCAGCAGTCCAGTGCGATGTCGAACAGCCTGGCGCGGCGGGCGGGGTCGTCATAGTCGCTATGCGTGAAGATGGCGAACTGCGTGCCCATGCCGCCAGCGCCAAGCTCCGCCGAGATATCGGCGAAGGTCTTGAACCAGTCGACATAGTAGCGGCGCACATCGGCATCGGGATGGCCGAAATGGTTGAGCCGGCCATAGGGGCCGGTCATGCCTGATGTGACGCGCACGCCGGTGCGGTTCAAGGCGTTGCGGAACAGGCGGACGAATTTGACGATCGTCGCCGCCGGCCAGCCCGGATTGACGAATTCATGCGTGAGCTGCACGTCGCGAATGCCGATCTCGTAGGCGATGGTGTCGATCAGATCGTCCGGCTCGGCGAAGCGGTTGACCAGCGGATTGGTGTTGAGGGAGAGCGTGAAGGCCAAGGTCGCGATCCCTTCAGCGCCGTCGCCGGACAGGAGCGATGAGCGCCATCAGCCTGCCCTCGCCTGCCGGCTCGCGCACCAATGCCCGAAAGCCGACTTCTCCTCGGCGGACAGATGCAGGCCATGCTTGGTGCGCCGTTCGAGAATGTCGGCCGCGTCTTGCGCCCATTCCTGTTCGAAGAGATAGGTCGCCTCGCGCTCGAAGAAGTCCTTGCCGAAGCACCGCCCCAGCGCGCCGAGCGAGCGGGCGCCGCCAACCACGGACCGCGTCCTGGTGCCGTAGAGCCGGCCGTAATGCTTGAGCAGCGACGCAGGCATCCATGGATACTCGTTGGCGAGGCCGCCAAGAAATTGTTCGAAGTCGGCATTGGCGATGTCGCCGCCGGGCAGATGCGCCTTCGCTGTCCAGGGCTTCCCCATGCGAGGAAAGAACGGTGCGATCCTGTCCAACGCATGCTCGGCCAGTTTGCGGAAGGTGGTGATCTTGCCGCCGAAGACGGAGAGCAGCGGCGCCTGCGCCTCCGGCGCGTCGAGCTCGAAAATATAGTCGCGGGTCACCGCGCTTGGATTGTCTGCATTGTCGTCATAGAGCGGCCTGACGCCGGAGAAGGAATGGACTACGTCGTCGCGCACGAGACCGCGCTTGAAATAGCGGTTGACCACTCTGATGAGGTAGTCGATCTCGCTCTCATCCGCCGTCACATCCTCGGGCCGACCTTCGTAAGGAATGTCGGTGGTCCCGATCAAAGCGAGATCGTTCTGGTAGGGATTGATGAAGATGACGCGCTTGTCGCTGTTCTGGACAAGATAGGCCTGCCGGCCCTCCCAGAATTTGGGCACGACGATATGGCTGCCCTTGACCAGGCGTACATTGCGCCTGGAATTCTGGCCGGCAACGCGGTTGACGATGTCGTTGACCCAGGGACCGGCGGCATTGATCAGCGCGCGCGCCCGAACGACGGTCCTGATACCGGTCCTGACGTCCCGCATCTCGACAAGCCAGACGCCGCCCTCGCGGCGAGCGGCGATGCAGGCGGTGCGGGTGAAGACCTTGGCTCCCCGTTCGGCGGCGTCGAGCGCGTTGATGACGACGAGGCGGGCATCGTCGACCCAGCAGTCGGAATATTCGAAGCCGCGCTTGAAACTGTCCTTGATCGGCGCCCCCTCGGGCGCGGTGCGCAGGTCGAGCGTGCGGGTGGCGGGCAGCCGCTTGCGACCACCGAGATGGTCGTAGAGGAACAGGCCGAGCCGTACCAGCCATGCCGGCCGGTCATCCGGGCTGTGCGGAAGCACGAAGCGCATCGGCCAGATGATGTGGGGTGCCGATTCCAGCAGCACCTCGCGCTCGATCAGCGCCTCGCGCACCAGGCGGAATTCGTAATATTCGAGATAGCGCAGGCCGCCATGAACGAGCTTGCCCGAGCGCGAACTGGTGCCTTCGGCAAGATCGTCCTTTTCGCACAGGATCACGGACAGGCCGCGTCCGGCGGCATCGCGCGCGATGCCGGCGCCATTGACGCCGCCGCCAATGACGAAGAGGTCGACGATGTCAGGGTCGCCGTTCATCTCGTTCCTCTGCCGGGTTTGCGCTCCATGGCCGCGGCTCTCAGCACGGATTGACCGGAGGCAGGCCGGCCAGGTAGCGGCGCACCTCCTCGGCGGCCTGCTCGGCGGCATAGGTCACGGTGCGGACCGAGGCGCCGGCGATATGCGGGGTCAGCGTCACGTTGGGCAGCTGCAGCAAGGGCCAGTCCGAGGGCACCGGTTCGACCGCGAAGGTTTCCAGCATGGCGCTGGCGATCTGCCCTGAAACCAGCGCCTCGTAGAGTGCGTCGTAGTCGACCAGCGGCCCGCGCGCCGTATTGACGAAGATCGCTCCCGGCTTCATCCGCGCGATCGTGTCCTTGCCGATCAGGCCGCGTGTCTCCTGCGTCACCCGTGAATGCAGCGTCACCACGTCGGACCGCGACAGGAGATCGTCCAGCGCGACCAGTTCGACGCCGGCGTTGCGGTCATCGGCGCTCAACTGCACATAGGGATCGCTGACCAGGACGTGGCAGCCGAAGGCACGCAGCAGCCGCACAACTTTCGTGCCGATATTGCCGTAGCCGACGACGCCGACGGTCATCTCGTTGAGCTCGCGGCCGGTGCGGTCGGCGCGGTAGAGATCGCCGCGCCATTCCCCCTTGCGCAGGGCTTCATGCCCGACCCGGATCAGCCGCGTTTCGGCCAGGATGGCGCCGATGGTGAATTCGGCCACGGCGGTGGCGTTGCGGCCCGGCACATTGACCACGGTGATGCCGTGCGCTTTGGCCGCTTCCATGTCGATGTTGATCGGCCCACCGCGCGACACCGCGACGAGCTTGATATCAGGCAGGCGCCGCATCATGCCTTCCGACAGGGGCGCGAGTTGGGTGACGAGGATTTCGGCGTCGCCGATGAAATCGACGACCTCGTCGGGATGGCCGAAATATTCCTTGACCTTGTCGAGGCCGAGCGCCGCATTGCCGAACTCCATCGGCTCGTCGGGCCAGGCCGTCCGCAATGTCCTGATATCGAGGTCGCCACTGGCGACCTTCTCGATTTTGGCGCGAAACACCTCCGGCAGCATGAAGTTGTCGCCAATGATCGCTATTCTCTTACGCATACTCGTCTTCTCAATTTTCCTGCGATGTGGCCATGGCACGCCAGACCGGCCGTAAGGCCTGGTGCGCCAGCATGTAGGACGGTGTCATCCTCTCGTAGATCGCGGCGAGGTCCGGGTCGCTCGGCTCGGCCTCGCCGAGCAGCGGCGTCACCCATTCGCCGACGCATTCGTCCATGGAGGCGTATTGGCCGACGCAGACGGCGGCGATCATCGCCGCACCCGCCGCACCGGCCTCCTCACGCGCGCTGGTGCGCGTGTCGGCGCCAATGGCCGCGCCAAGGATCTTGCGCAGCGCCGGGCTTCTGGCGGCGCCGCCGGTCAGGCGGATTTCGCGCGGCAGCGGCCCCATGGCGGCGTAGCAGTCGCGCGCGGCGAAGGCCAAGCCTTCGAATACGGCGCGGACGAGATCGGCATAGCCGTGGCGCGAGGAAATGCCGACGAAACCGGCCCTCGCATTGGCATCGACGAACGGCCCGCGCTCGCCGGCTTCCGAGACGTAGGGCTGATAGAGCAGCGAGGCCGGCCGCGAGGCCGCGATCCAGGCATCGACCAGCGCGATCATCTCGCCATTGCTGCGGCTTATGCCTTGCGAGGCGAGAATGCCCGAGGCAAGTCCAAGCACCCAGTCGATGTTGAGCGTCGCCGCCATGTTGGACTGCATCTGCGCGAACACGCCTGGCGCCGGCATCGCCATCGTATAGCCGGTCGCCGCCTCGTTGAGTTGCACGTCGTCGGGCGTCTCGGCCAGACGCATATGCATGCCGGTGGAACCGATGATCGAACAGCCGGGCTTGCGCTCGCGGTCGAGGAGGCCGGCGCCGAGCGCGGTGCAGACGACGTCGACATAACCGAGCACGACGGGTGTGCCGGCCAGCATGCCGGTGACGGCGGCGGCCGCCGGCGACAGTCCGGTGCTGTGCCTGGTGCCGTCGACGATCGGCGGCAGCAGGTGCCTGAGATCGGTGACGCCAAGCACGTCTAGCACATCCTCGCTATAGTCGCGGGTGTGGAAATCACCGAAGGTGAAGGTCCCTTCGGACGGGTCGGTGGCGCGCTCGCCAGTCAGCTTGAAATAAAGCCAGTCCTTGCAGTGAAAGGCGGTTGCCGCCTTGCCGAGCATTTCGGGCATGGTGCGTTTCATGAATACGAACTGTGAGCCTTGCTGGCAGGCGGCGAGCCCGCTGCCGGTCTTTTCGAAACGCAGCCGGTCATCGGGCCGCGCGCGGATCTCCTCGACGACGCCGGCGGCGCGCGCGTCGAGCCACAGCCAGCCCTTGGCCACCGGCTCGCCCTTGGCGTCGATCAGCCAGGTGCCGTCGCCCTGCCCGGTCACCGCGATGGCGACGGTGCGGCTGGCGAGGTCGGGCACCTTGTCGGCAAGCTGGCGCAGCGTCGTGGCGGCATCGGCCCATGTGCGCGCCAGATCCTGTTCGGCGCCGCCACCCGGCAGCGTCTCATAGTGGTTCGGCGTCGCCGCTGCGGCAATCTGCCGGCCCTTCGTGTCGAAGGCGATGGACTTGATGACGGAGGTGCCGGCGTCGATGCCGATCAGAAGATCACGCATCACGCGAGCTCCATGCCGTGCGAGATGGCCTTGCCGCTGGCCTGGTCAAAGACGTGCAGGTTTTTCGGATCGATGCTGACATTGATCGGCGCGCCGAGGTCGAGCCGCGTGCGGTCATGCTCGACCAGAACCAGCGAGCCACCGGCGAAGTCGGCGGCGATATGGGTCTGGTCGCCGAGCCATTGATTGGCCGAGACCCTGGCCGGAACACCCTCCTTCGAGCGCCGGACCGCGTAGGGCCTGATGCCGATGACGACCCGTTCGCGGCTGAGCAACTGGTCGCGAACCGGGGCGCTGAAGGCATCCTTGTCGTAGTCGAGCGACAGGCCGTCGGGCAGCCGCAGGTTGATGCGGCCGGCGGCTGTCCCGACATAGGCCTCGAAGACGTTCATCGGCGGCTCGCCGACGAAGGTGCCGGTGAACAGATTGGCCGGGCGCTCCTTGATCCGGTCCGGAGTGTCGAACTGCTGCAGCACGCCGCCCTCCATCACCGCGATGCGGTCGGCGAGCGCATTGGCCTCGGTCTGGTCGTGGGTGACCAGGATCGCGGTCAGGCCGCGCTCCTTGATGAAGTGCTTGATGCGGCCGCGCAGCACGGCGCGCAGCTGCGGTTCGAGCTGTCCCATCGGCTCGTCGAGCAGATGCAGGTCGGCCTCGCGGATCAGCGCCCGGCCAAGGCTGGCGCGCTGCTGCTGGCCGCCCGAGATGGAGCTGGGATAGCGCTCCAATATGTCCTCGATCTCGAGCAGCTTGGCGATGCTGGCGACCTTGGCATCGACCTCGCTCCTGGGCAGTCGGGCGGCCTTGAGCGCGAAGGCCATGTTCTCGCGCACGGTCAGCGGCGGATAGAGCGAGTAGCCCTCGAAGGCCATCGCCACATTGCGCTTGACCGGCGGCAAGGTGTGCACCTTGCGACCGGCGACGGCGATGGCGCCGCGCGAGACCTCCTCGAAGCCGGCGATCATGCGCAAGGTCGAGGTCTTGCCGCAGCCGGACGAGCCGAGCAGCGCCACGATCTCGCCCTTGCCGATCTCCATGGTCAGGTTCTTGACGGCGTGAACGCCCCTGTCGATCGGGCCATAGAATTTGTCGACGCCCGAAATGGTGAGTGCGCTGGCGCTCATGCCGCTTCTCCGTTGCGCAATTTGACGATGTTCTTGGCGCCGATGCGCTCGCCGCTGGCGTGATCGAACAGCAAGGCGCTCTTGCCGTCGACGGCGATATGGGCCTTGCCTTCGTCGCGGCCCGGCGCGCCGGCCGGGCGTGAGACCAGGATTTCACGGCCGCGCACGGTACGCACAAGCGTGACGATCTTTTCGTTGAGCGGCGTCTCGGCCTCGACCGTCACCGGAATGGCGCCGGGCTCGTTGTCGCCAACGAAATGCAGGGCCTCGGGCCGCAGCCCGATGATGCAGTCGCGACCGATGGCGGTCTCGGGAGCATCCGGGAGATGGATCTGGACATTGGACAGGCCGACATAGATACCCCTGGCATCCCGCGCGGGCTTGACGTCGAGCAGGTTGATGGTCGGGTCGCCGAACAGCCGCGCGATCTCGATGTTGGCCGGCTCGCGGTAGATCTGCTCGGGCGTGCCGAGCTGCCGGATGACGCCTTGCGACATGACAGCGATGCGGTCGCCGAGCGCCATGGCCTCCTTGTAGTCCTGGGTGACGTAGACGACGGTGGCGCCGCGATCGGCGAGCAGCCTTGGCAATTCGAGCCGCATCTCGAAACGCAATTTGGCGTCGACATTGCGCAAGGGATCGTCGAGCAGCAGCAATGGCGGCGATCCGACCAGCGCGCGGGCAAGCGCGGTGCGCTGCTTCTGGCCGTTGGAGAGCGCGCGCGGCTTGTGGGAGAGCACATGCGCGATCTTCAACAGCTTGGCGACGCTTTCGACGCCGGACTTGATCGCGCTCTGTGACGAACGCTTGGCCGCCAGCGGCGTGGCGATGTTGTCGAAGGCGCTCATATGCGGAAACAGCGCGAAATTCTGGAACGCCATGCCGACGCCGCGGAACTCGGCGTCGACATCAGTCATGTCCTCGCCGCCGATCAGGATCTTGCCTTCATCTGGATCGATGACGCCGGCGACGAGGCGCAGCAGCACCGTCTTGCCGGCGCCGGACGGACCGAACAGCACGAGCGTTTCGCCATCAGCCACGGTCAACGACAGATTGTCGAGGACGGTCTGGCTCTTGTAGCGCTTGACGACATTTCTGAGTTCGAGGCTGGCCATGTCTATCCTTTCACCGCGCCGAGCGACAGGCCTTCGACCAGATAGCGCTGTGCGTAGAGGGCGAGTGCCAATGTCGGCGTGATCGAGAGCACGATGGCCGCCGAGATCTGGCCGTACTGGATTCCTGACGAGGTGATGAAGGCGAGCGCGCCGACCGTCACCGGCTGCTTGTCGGCCGAGGCCAGCACCAGCGCGAAGACGAAATTGTTCCAGGCGAAGATGAAGGCGAGCAGGCCGGCCGCCGCAATGCCGGGGCCGGCGAGCGGCAGCGCGATCTTGCGGAAGGTGGCGAACCAGGAATGGCCGCCGATGCGGTAGGCATATTCGATGTCGGCCGGAATATCCTCGAAATAGCCGCGCACGATCCACAGGATCAGCGGCAGGCAGATCAACTGGTAGACCCATATCAGACCGATATAGGTGTTGGCCAAGCCCAGCTTCTGGAAATAGAGGGTCAGCGGCAACAGCACCAAGAGCGCCGGCGCGAACTTGAACGACAGCAGCGTGAAGGCGATGTCCTCCGAGCCACGGAATTTGTGGCGGGCGAAGGCGTAGGCCGCCGGTACGCCGAGCAGCAGCGATACCGCGACCGAGGTCACCGACAGGAACACCGAATTCCAGAGGTTGCGCATGAAGGCGATGTCGAGCGTGCCGGCGGCGGTCATCAGCTTGCCGGTGATCAGTGCCGTGTAGTTGGCGAGCGTCGGTTCGAAGATGAGCTGCGGCGGGATGCGCAGGATGGTCTCGTTGGTCTGGAACGACATCATGAAGATCCAGAGGATCGGGAACATGAAGAAGATCACGACCAGGGTCAGTGCGATGCCGCGCAGGATGCGTTCGAGCAGGGAGGTGTGTTCCATGGCCGCCTCCTATGCCTGGCCACGGGCGCGTTCGCGCAGCCTGAGCCAGTTCTTGATGAAGATGTTGGAGAGGAAATAGGTGATCGCCCACAGGATGATCATCAGCGCCGCCGAGCGGCCGACATTGGTCGACTGGAAGAAGTTGAGATAGGCCTCGACCTGGAAGACGGTCAGCGTGTCGCCGGGCCCGCCTTGGGTCATCGCATAGATGATGTCGAACTGCTGGATGGAATCGAGCAGGCGAAACAAGGTCGCCGTCAGGATGTAGGGCGTCAGCATCGGCAGCGTGATGCGGAAGAAGACGAAGCTTCTCGGCACGCCGTCGAGGGCCGCCGCTTCGAAGGGCTGCGTCGGCAGGCTGCGCAGGCCGGCGAGCAGCAGGATCATGATGAAGGGCGTGTAGACCCAGATGTCGACCAGCACCACGGTGAACAGCGCCGTCGACGGCGACGAAGCCCAGCGGAAATCCTGCAGCCCGATCAGGCTGGCGAGATAGCTCAGCACGCCGAAGCCTGGATTGGTCATCAGCTTCCACATCAGCGCGGCGAGCGCCGGTGCCGTCATCAGCGGCATCAACAGCATGATCGAGATGAAGTTGTTCAGCGTCGAGCGCTTCTGCAGCAGCAGCGCGATGGCAAGGCCCAAAAGCAGTTCCAGCACGACCGTGGTGCCGGCATAGAGCAGCGAGACCTTCAGCGTGTTCCAGAATTTTGGATCGGTAAAGAAGGAGATGTAGTTGTCGCCCCAGTTGAACTGCCGCGCCCAAGGCTGGCTCAGCCGGTAGCGTTGGAACGAATAGACCACCGAGGTCAGGAACGGGATCAGGATGCCGATGCAGACCAGCAGAGCCGGCAGGCTGAGCACGTAGGGCAGCACCCGCTTGCTGATCCTGAAGCCGGATGGCTTGAGCCTTTGCGATACCACTGCGGTCATCGAGCTGCTCCGTTGTTGCTGTCGCTTCGCCCTGCCGGCCGCCCAAGGGAGCAAGGCGGCCGGTCGGGCGAAATGGCGGTCACCTTTCGGCACCGCATCGCAAACATGAAAAGTTGACGAGGGCCGACCCGCCAGGCAGGCCGGCCCTTATTGCGACTTAGCCGAGACCGGCTTCCTTGAGCTGGCCGTTGATGCTCTCGGCGAGCTTGTCGAGGCCCTCGTCGACCGGCACTTCCTTGGCCACCATCTTCTGCAGCGTCGCCGCCCATTCGGTGGTGAGGTCGAAGAACAGCGGCTGCGCGGTGAACTTGATCGAGGCGCCGGCGGCCGAAGCGTCGAACATCTCGACATAGCCGGGGTAGCTCTTGTTGAGCTTCTCGCGGAACATCTCGTCCTTCCACACCGACTGGCGGACCGGATCGACGAAATCCATCTTGGTGGCGCCGAACAGGCCGTGCTCAGGGCCCGAAGCCCATTGCAGGAAGTACCAGGTCGCGTCCTTGTCCTTGGAGAAGTTGGACATCGCCAGCGACCAGATCCAGATGTTGGGCGTCGAGGCCTTGGCTTCCGGATTGGCGGTGAAGGCGGCATAGGCGAGCTTGCCAGCCATCTTGTTGTCGCCGCCATTCATGAAGTAGCCGAGGCAGTCGGCGTCGAAGATCATCGCCGAGGCGCCGGCGCCGAGATCGGTGCCGACCTGGTACCAGGTGTAGGTCGACCAGTCCTTGGGGCCGCTCTCCTGGATCATCTGCACCCATTTGGCGTGGAAGGCCTTGGAGCCGGCGGTGTTCATCGCCGCGGCGAGCTTGCCGTCGGCCGAGACAGTCAGATCCTTCTCGTTGAAGTTCGAGTAGGCCGAGAGGAAGCCCGGATGGATCGTCGCCCAGGAACGCGAGCCGCGCACGCCGATGCCGTAGACGCCGCTGCCGATATCCTTCTGCAGCTTGGCGGCGGTGGTGATCATCTCGTCCAGATTGCCGGGGACGCCGACGCCGGCCTTGTCGAACATGCCCTTGTTGTAGGTGATGTTGTTCTGTTCGAACGCCCACGGAATGCACCACTGCTTGGCATCCTCGGAACCCAGCGCGCCACCCGGCTTACCGTTCCAGGCGCAGGACGATTTCACGCCCGGCAGGATATCGTCCCAGGCATAGTTCGGATTGGTCTTGGCCGGATCCTTGATCCATTCGTTGAGGTCGGTGATCCAGCCGGCTGGGCCATAGGTCCAGGTCATATAGGCGCCGGTCATGAAGGCGTCGTATTCGGGCGAGCTTGCCGACAGTGCCGCCGTGACCTTGTCGAAATAGACGTCTTCGGGGAAGACGTCGTAGACGACGTTCATGCCGGTCAGCTTCTTGAAGTTCTCGAGGTCGGCGATCATCGCATCGGCATAGGGATGCTTGTTGAGCAGGAGCTTGATGGTCTTGCCCTTATGCGCCTGCCAATCGAAGTCGGCGGCAAGCGCGCGGGTCTGGCCCAGGTTGAGCAGCGTGCCGGCGGTGCCGGCGGCAAGGCCCATCGCACCCAGGCCCTTGATCAATCCGCGACGGTCGACTTGTCCGCGCAGGAAGGCGTCTATGAGGTCTTTCTCTTTCTCATGCATTTCGTCTTCTCCTCCACAGGGTAGTTTCAACTGAACTGTTGCCGGCTACCCGACCGGCGTCTCTTCCACGAGCGATCGCGCCGTGCGCTCGTCCGTTATCAGGCCCTTGAGATAGCGCCCCTCCAGCACCGACTTGATGGCGCGAACCTTGATCTTGCCGCCGGCGACGGCGACGATCCGGCGGCTGGCGATATCCTCGCGCGCCAGCGCCAGCGCCCGGTTGGAGACGGTCGTCGCCACCGCCTTGCCGGCCTCGTCGAAGAAATGGCCGAGCAGTTCGCCGACACCGCCATTGCGGCGGATCTCCTCCATCTCGCCCTTCTCGATCATGCCGGTGGCGACAAGCGACGCCTCGCGTTCGGCGGTACCGATGCCGGCGAACAACAGGTCGGCGGAACGCGCGAGATCGAAGACCTCGCTGATGCCCTTCTGGCCGAGCAGCACGATGCGGTCCTCCGCCGTGTTGGCGAACATCGGCACCGGCATCACATAGGCTTCGGCGCCGGTGCGCTCGGCGAGACGATGGATGACGTCATGCGGGTTGGCCGAGAATTTCCGCGTCAGGCCGCCGAGCAGCGAAACGAAGCGGATCCGGTCGGTGGTGGTGCGCGGCAGATATTCGACGCAGGCAGCCAGCGTGCGGCCATGGCCGACGCCGATCAGCGCCTCTTCGCCGCGCTCGATCTCGCGCTTGAGGAACTGCGCGCCGGCAATGCCGAGCGCCTTGAGCGGCAGGTCCTCGGAATCGAAATCGGGGACCACTTCGCAATAGTCGAGGCCGTAACGGCGGGAGAGTTCGTCCTCGAGCTCGACGCATTCCGACACTTCGCCGTCGATATAGACCTTCACCAGCCCTTCCTGGTTGGCCTTGGTGATCAGGCGATGGGCCTTGAGGCTGGTCAGCCCGAGCCGCTTGGCAACCTCGGACTGGGTCAGCCCGCCGGCGTAATGAAGCCAGGCGGCACGCGCCGCCATGCTGGCATCATCGTCGCGCAAAAGGCCGTTGCCGAACCCTACCATTTCCACCCTTTGATATTTTTATCAGTTGCTGCAAAATTTTTCACATGGCGCGATGGGAGTCAAGCGATCGCTGCGCGCAATTCACGACATGACGGCCAAAGCCGGCGTCGGCCGGCCTTTTGGCGATGTCAGCTTATGATGATGCGAAGCGGCCCTTCCGCCGTGCCCTGTCAGCACCGGGCCTTTCAAAATTGCTTCTGGGTTCCCGCTCTGGCGACGCCAGGCGCGTTCCAGGCGGGATGAAGAATCGCGCCTTACGCGCCAGCCATGGAACCGTCGGCCTCGGCGCGTACCAGCTTGATGTCGGCCCCGGCCGCCCAGGCGCCGATATCCTCGCGACGCAGTGCCGCCGCCATCATGTCGGGAAACAGATCCGGCGTGCAGGCAAAGACGGGAATGCCGAGTGCCGCAACCGACCCGGCCATTTTGGGGTCATAGCCCGGCCTGCCCTGGTCGGTCAGCGCCAGGAGCACCACGACATTGACGCCCGAGCGAACGAGTGCGGCTAGCCGCTGCAGCAATTCCTGGCCGTTGCCGCCTTCATAGAGGTCTGTGATCAGCACCATGTGCGACTTGGTCGGCCGTTCGATACGCTCGGCGCAATAGGCGACCGCCTGGTTGATGTCGGTGCCGCCGCCAAGCTGCACGCCGAACAGCACTTCGACAGGGTCGCTGAGTTCCTCGGTCAGGTCGACGATCGCCGTGTCGAAGCAGACCAGCTTGGTTTTCACCACCGGCAGCGAGGCCATGACGGCGGCGAATATCGAGGCATAGATCACCGAACTGGCCATCGACCCGGACTGGTCGACGCACAGCACGACCTCGTCCAGATCGACCAGCCGACGCTGCTGGCGCATGAAGCCGACCAATCTTTCCGGCACGATGGTCTTGTGCTCGGGCTGATAGTGGCGAAGGTTGGCCGAAATGGTGCGCGGCCAATCTATGTCGCGCTGGCGCGGGCGGTTGGTGCGGCGCGAGCGGTCGAGCGCACCGCGTATCGCCTCGGCGGTCTTCTGCTCCAGCCGTTGCATCAGCTTGGCGACGATGTCGGCGATGATCGTGCGGGCGACGTCCTTGGTCTTGGCCGGCATGACCGAGCGCAGCGAGATCAGATCGGCGACCAGATTGACGTCCGCCTCGATCGCCTTGAGGAATTCCGGCTCCATCAGCATCTGCTTCAGGTTCAGCCGTTCAAAGGCATCCTTCTGGACGATCTGGACCACCTGCGCGGGAAAGAACGACCTGATATCGCCCATCCATTGCGCGACCTTCGGCGCCGAGCGCCCCAGACCGCCGCGCCGTTTGCGCGGATCGGCAGCCGCGTCGCCGGCGCCGTCGCCATAGAGCGCATCCAGTGCCGCGGACAGCCGCTTGTCGGTCTCGGAAAGCGCTGCCGATGACGGATCATCGGCGCCGATCGCCAGGCGCCAGCGGCGCTCGCGCTCGTCGCCCGCCTGGCCGGATACGCTCATGTCGATCCCGTCATCCATGGCCATTCTCGCCGCTGAGCAATGGCGCGAGCCGATCGAGATGCCGGCGCCACGCCTCGCCGCCATCAGGCGTTGGTGTCAGCCCGGCCGGCAGGCGCCTGGCGCGGCCGAGCACCGCTTCGATCAGCCGCCGCCGCTCCATAGAGTCGAGATGCGAAAAGACCCGGCGCAACAGCGGCAAATGCGCGACAAATGCCTCCTCGTCGAGCGATTTGAGCCAGGCGTCCACTGCTCCGCGCAACCCTTCATCATAGATGAGCCGCTGGCCGGCGGTGCTGAAGAAGCCCTCGAAGAACCCCGCGGCCTCGGTGACCGCCGTGCCCGGCGACAGGCGCCGCGCGATCAGGCCTGCCGCTGCTTCAGCCGATAGATGGCCGGCCTCGTAGAGCAGATGCGCGGCACATCCCGCTACCAGCGCCGTCGAGCGCGACCCATCGAGCACGGCCGCCAGTCCGTTGCGCCAGGCATCCAGAACGTCCTGTTCCGGTTCGACCAGCCTGATCGCGTCGTCGGCCTTGCGCATGGCGCCGACCAGCGCGGAGGAAGCCTGCGCATCGAGATCACGGGCGGCATAGGGGAGTGCGATCCCGCCTTCGACAATCAGCCGCGCCAGAAGACCGGATAGGCGGGCGGTTTCGGTCTTGCGGGCTTCGCCATAGCGGATGATGTCGGCGAGCGGCGGCACCGATGCCAGGATTTCCAGGCATTCGCTGCTGTGCGCGGCGCGTTCCTCCAGCGTCGCGAGACCGATGGTCGAGGCTTCCGACAGGTTTGCCGTGATGGCGCCTTGAACCAGGCCCGCCAACGCATCGAGGGATGACGCGGCGGAAATCATCTGGATCAGCCGGCCGTTGGCGGCCTTCTCGATGGTTGGGCCATGGACCAGGTTCTCGACCAGGCGAACGGCATATTCAGGCTCCCATGACAGCGTCCAGCGCTCGCGGAAGGTGCCACGGCTGCGGCCTGCGTCGGTCAGCTTGCCCCAATGCACGCCAAGCACGTTCAGCCGGTGCAGCAAGGTCGAGCGAAACAGCCCGCTTTCGCTGCGCAAATCGACCGACAATTCGCGCTCCAGCGCCTCGGGTTTCAGCCGCGCCGCCTTCTGGTTGCGCTGCAGGTCCTCGATCAGCGGCGCCAACGGGGTATCGGGCGGAATTTCGCCGACATCCGCCCCCAACAGCAGTTCGGCCTCGACCAGCGCCCACAGGATGGCTTCGCCGTTGAACAAGGCGGCGATCGCGGCGTCGCGCAATTCCTCGAAGCCGGGCTTTGGCCGTTCGCGGATCACAGCCAGCGCGCGGGCCAGCCTTTCGGCTTCGATCAGCGAGGCGGTCGAGACCATATGCCCCTTCGCCCTCAGCACGGCGGCGATCATGGCGAGCCACAAGGTCGCCGCGTCATGCCGGCCACGGGTGCGCCAAAGATGCTTGCACCAGCCGGGGGCGACGACCCCGGCGCCGTAGCCGAAGCCAAGCGCAAGGCGCGGCCCGGTCCAAGGCGCCCAGGTCATCGTGCTCTTGCGCCGGGCTAGCCCTCTCAGGAGGGCCTGATCCTCTTTTTGCGGACGTGTCGCCCGCAGGGCCGGCACATGGAAGGCGCCGCAGACGACAGCGATCGGCCCGTCGAATTCCTTGCGCGCGGCGGCGATCTCAAGCCGCATATGCGCTTCGCGTCTGGCCTCGAATTCGGCAAGCGGGCCTTCGCCTTCGCGCAGTGTCGTCATCGCATCGGCTATGGCCGCGAAGATCGGCCCTGGCTCCGGGTTCTGTTCGATGATGTCGGCCCACCAGCTTTCGCCATCCTCGTAGCCGGCGGCTTGTGCCAGTGCGCCGATCGGGTCACGCAGATGCGGCGCCGTTTCAATCTCGACCTTGGCTTCCGCTTCGTCAGCGGCAGCGTCCTGCGCATCTTCAACCGGTGCCACCCGGGCCGATGACGGCAGGTCGATGAACCGTAATGCAGCGCTGTTGCCGATGGCCCACAGGGCGGCCTGGTATTCCGGCGAGAACTCGGCGAACGGCCAGAAGCTGGTCGAAGCCGGATCGTCTTCGGGATAGCACAGCAGCGCCACCGGCGGCTGCATTTCAGGGCGGGCGAGCAATGGCAGCAGCGCGGAAGCATCCGCGGGACCTTCGATCAGCACGGCGACCGGTTTCAAATCCTGCAACGCCTGCACCAGGCTGTCGGCGGAGCCGGGCCCGTGATGGCGTATGCCGAAATAGGAAACCTCGCCCTGCGACATGGCGTCAGATCGCCGCGTTCAAGGCCGCATAGTAACCGGCATAATCGGGCCGCTTCTTCAGCACCGTCTCCAGATATTCCTCGAGCACCAGCTTGTCCTGCACCGGATCTTTCACGATCGCGCCGACGAGGCTGGCAGCCAGGCCTTCGGCGCCCAGCTTGCCGCCGTCGAACCATGCCGCCTGGCTGAGCCCACCGACCATGGTGGCGATCGCCTCGGCCGTGGACAGCGACCCGGACGGCGTCTTCAACGTCACCTTGCCGTCCGATGTCGCGCCCGAGCGAAGCTCGCGGAAAATGGTCAGCACGCGAGCAATCTCGTCGCCGACATTCTTCGGTACCGGCAGGTCGAGGCCGCCGGCCATCTCGCCGACGCGCTTGGAGACGATCGCCACTTCTTCCGCCATGTCTTCGGGCAAGGGCAGCACGACGACGTTGAAGCGGCGCTTCAACGCCGAGGACAATTCGTTGACGCCCTTGTCGCGGTTGTTGGCGGTGGCGATGATGTTGAAGCCGCGCTGCGCGTAGATCGAGGTGTTGAGTTCGGGGATCGGCATCATCTTTTCGGACAACACGGTGATCAGCGTATCCTGCACGTCCGAACCCATGCGCGTCAGTTCCTCGAGGCGGCAGAGCTTGCCGCCTTGCATGGCGCGATAGAGCGGTGTCGGCACCAACGCCTCCTCGCTCGGGCCCTTGGCCAGAAGCTGTGCGTAGTTCCAGCCATAGCGGATCTGGTTTTCGTCGGTGCCGGCGGTGCACTGCACGATCAGCGTCGAGTCGCCCATGATGGCGGCGGCGAGATGCTCCGACACCCAGGATTTGGCGGTACCCGGAACACCAAGCAGCAGCAGGGCGCGATCGGTTGCGAGCGTCGCGACCGCGGTTTCCATCAACCGGCGACGGCCGACATATTTCGGCGTAACCGGCGTGCCGTCGTCGGCCTTTCCGCCGAGGAGATAGGTCAGCACCGCCTTTGGCGACAGGCTCCAGCCGGCGGGCTTTTGCCGATCGTCGTTGCGCGCCAGCGCCTGCAACTCGCCGGCATAGGCCTGCTCGACCGGAAGACGGATGACTGCGTTCATTTGCTGTTCTCCGGATTTAATCATTTTCGAGATTCGGACTGATATTCGCCCAGCGCCGCGTTGAGGCGCAGCAAGCCGAGCGAAGGGGCGGCCGGCGGCATGCCGGCTGCTACCATCTCGTCGATCAGCCGCGTTGCCGTGGCTGACGTGGCAAGAAAGCCAAGCATTTCGAGGAGGTTGTGGGCGGTCCGCTTAGCGCCGTCATCGCTTCCGCCAACGGCCGAACGCAGCGCCTGCAGGACTTGCCCGACGTCACCCCACTCCACCCAGCCCGCCTCGGCGGCTTCGAGCAGGTTGAGCGAGGCGAGATATGTCACGTCTTTCAGGATCAGGCGGATGAGGGCCTGTTTTCTTCTGATGTCCAGGCGCGGCATAAGGTGGAGGACGAAAAGCGCGGGCCTACCGCCTTCGGCGACGAGCGTGTCGGCCATGTGCTTCACCGCGGCATCGCTGCCCGAGGCGGCCACCATGCGCGCGAAAGAGATATCGGCATTGCTGTCGGCGCCGAACTGCCAACCGGCGATGAATTCGGTTTCGCCAACGCCAAAGCGTACGGCGAGATCGACGAGATTGCAGGTGCCGAACAATTCGGCACGGCGTCGGTCCTGCGCCGGGGATTTCGGTTTCACCGGCGTGTAGGTCGTGCGCCGGCGGATGAACCCGGATTTGCCCGCGCTGATGAAGGCCGCGAGTTCGGTGACCGGATCCTCGCCTCCGGCCTCACCTGGAAGGCCGTGCTGACCCAACCTTGCCAACAGCCGGCCGGCCAGTTCGCGCACCTTGCCCGAACGGTCGGCGGCGAGCCCCTTCAGGAACGGCACATCATCCGGCCCCAGCCCGAAATGCATGAGTTGGATAAGGGCAAGCCTGATCTCCGCCGGCTCGTCCGATCCCTTGGCCTCGATCAGCCGCCGGGCCGAAGCCGGTTCGCGGCGCCGCATCTCGGCAAGCGCTGTACGCCGCGCCGCAGGGTAGAAATCATCCCAGTTTTGCGCCGCCAGCCTGTCCTGGCTGATATGGCTTTGCCCTTCGACGCCCGCCTGCCAGTCGACCCAGGGGGCATAGACATCAGGACTGTCTTGATCGGAGGCAGAAGGCATCCAGTCCATCGGATGCAGCACCAGGCCACGGCTGGCGACCAGCGTCACCACCCGTGCCTTGCCCCTTGTGTCGGCCGCCTGTTTGAGTGCGGCTCTGGCAAGCGGCCGCAGCCGGTCGGGCAACATCGGGAAAGCGAGTTTCGGCAACGGGGGGCGGCGTTTCAGCGTCGATGGCGCGGCGGGCCGCAAGGCGATCTCAAGCGCCTGCGCGGCGATCGCCAGCAGCCGGCGCTCCTTCTCGTCGGCGTCCGAACCGCCGCCGATTTCCCGCCACGCGGCCGGGGCCAGGTCGAAGCTCGCTCCGCCGGTGATCCAGCAGTCACGCATCGTCGCCAGGCCGATCTGCTCAAGCTCGTTCACGACAAATCGAGCCTCCCGAAATTGCTCTGAGCCGCCAGGAGGTCAAGCCGGCTGCCATTCCAAAGCGCGGCCGTGGCCGCGAGATCGATACCGAGCAGGGTTGGACTGACAGCCTCGTTGATCGGCAAGGCGATGCCGTTCGGGTCGCCGGCCGCCTGCCACCAGGGCGCGCCCCGGTCGTCGAGCAGGATCGCGCCTTGCGGCAGCATGACAGGACAATCGGTGAGCCACGGCGCCGCGTCCTGACAGGCAAGATGCGTGGTGAGCGGATCCGGTTCGCTCGACGCGACAGCGGGCCATTCGCCCGAAGAGACGTCACCCCTGCGGTCCATCACCAGGGCACGCAGCGGCTGCCGCGACGGATAGAAGATCAGCCGCGCGTCGAAGCGGTCGCCTGGCGTGAAGGCGTTGGACCGGCGGCCGGCCGAAGCCGGGAAATAATCGAGCAGAAGCGCAAAGCGCGGAGCGGCGCTCCTGAGATCGAGCAGCCAGGTCGAATGGCTGACGAGGCCATCGCGGCGGGTCTCGATCTTCTCGCCAAGAACCTCCCAAGTACTTTCGACCTGGACCGCGTGGGGGCTCGCCAGAACCTGGTCGCGCGTCTCGGAAGTCGACACCAACCGCTTCAGTTCGGGATCGTCGGGTGCGGCACGCCAGGCCTTGGCCAGCACCACCAGCTTGCCAAGTTCGCGGATCGCCGCATCGGGCCGTTCCTCTTTGCGCAGCGACATCAGGCGCGATGGAATTTCATCAATACGCCCGGCAAGGGCCGTCGCCTTCATGTCGACCAGACGCGCGGCAATCCGGCGGCAACGGTCGCTGCTGTTCTCGACAAATCCGGCAAGGCCAAGCCGCAACTGATCCGATATCCACTGGTCCATCTCGTCCAGCGCCGCCGACACAGAGGATCGCGTCTCCTCGGCCCGCTTGCGCTGTGCCGATTCGCGGCGTTCCACGGCCGCCGCGTCTTCCACCTCGGTGCTCTCGTCGCTCCGCGCGGCCTCACCGATGCTCTTGCCGCCGGCACCCGAGGCCGGCTGCGTGGGCGGTGGCGTGGTTTTCCTGCGCCGGCCGAGCCAGTCATTCACCCACTCCGGCGTCGAATCGGCCGGGGTGAAACTGGTCGGCACCGTGGCGGCGATCCACATCAAGGCGAGGCTATGCTTGCAGGGAAATTTTCGCGACGGGCACGTGCATTTATAGCCATGATCGCCGGTGTCGACGACCACGCGGTAGGGATTGGAGCCGGATCCCTGACACTCGCCCCACATGAGGGCCAGCGCTTCGTTCTTTTCGAGGCGTGGCCAGTTCGATCGTTTGGTCAGCTTGGAAGCGGCGCTCAGCGATGCCTGGTCAGGGGCAAGCGCCTCGATCGTTTTCAAGTCAAATTCCAAGCCGCGCCTCTGGTCGCCAGAACGAATGCCAGTTGCCAGTATAGATGGCAGTCTGTGACGGATTCTTGTAGCAGCGGCGGACTGGAGATCAATACAGACGCTGCGTGCCGATTGTCCCGATCAGCCCCCTGCGCACGCAATACGGCGCTATTGGCGAGGCCCGCCAATAAATCCTATTGGAGGATCCGCGTCGGCGCGTGGCCTGGATGGTCCCGTGCCATATCGGCATGGACCTCCCCCTCGCCGAGCGCACGGTCCAGACCGGTCGCCACCACCGAGACCCTGAAGCGGCCTTCCATGCTCTTGTCGAAGATGGCGCCGACGATGATGTCGGCGTCCTCGTAGACTTCCTCGCGGATGCGCGTGGCCGCCTCGTCGACCTCGAACAGGGTCATGTCCCTGCCGCCCGATATCGACACCAGGACGCCCTTGGCGCCCTTCATGGACATTTCATCGAGCAGCGGGTTGGCGATCGCGGCTTCCGCCGCCTTCATCGCCCGGCCGTCGCCGGACGCCTCGCCGGTTCCCATCATAGCGCGGCCCATGCCGCGCATCACCGATTTGACGTCGGCGAAGTCGAGATTGATCAGGCCTTCCTTGACGATGAGATCGGTGATGCAGCTGACGCCGGCATAAAGCACCCGGTCAGCGATGACGAAAGCATCGGCGAAGGTGGTCTTGGCATCGGCGATGCGGAACAGATTCTGGTTGGGGATCACGATCACCGTGTCGGCGGCCTCGCGCAGCCGCTCGATGCCCTCTTCGGCCATCTGCATGCGGCGCCTGCCCTCGAAGGTGAACGGCTTGGTGACGACGCCGACCGTCAGGATGCCGGCCTTGCGCGCCGCCTGGGCGATGATCGGAGCCGCACCCGTGCCGGTGCCGCCGCCCATGCCGGCGGTGACGAAACACATATGGGTGCCGGCCAGATGATCCATGATCTCGTCGAGCGATTCCTCGGCCGCGGCACGGCCGATCTCGGGCAGCGAGCCGGCGCCAAGGCCTTCCGTGACATGCGCGCCAAGCTGGATCAGCCGCGTCGCCTTCGACATCGTCAGCGCCTGGGCATCGGTGTTGGCGGCAATGAACTCGGTTCCCTGAAGCTGTTCCACGATCATGTTGTTGATCGCGTTGCCGCCACCGCCGCCGACGCCGATCACTGTGATCTTGGGTCTCATCTCGGAGATTTCCGGCTTCTTGAACTCGGCCATGCCTGCTTCTCCTTCGCCAATTGCGTGCGCTTCACGACCCACAAGCAAACTGCCCGCGGGACATTGCAATCGAGCGGCATGACGCGAATCAGTCCGTTCGGATGGGTACCCCAAAAAGCCAGAGAGCGGCCGCACGTGCAAGTGCGCTCGGGTCAAGATTTGTGATGAAGAGGCCGACCTGCGAGAACGACTGTCCGGTTTCAGGCAATCGTTATACTGTCGTCGTGGATTCGCCGATGGCCTTGATGGCCTGAGTGAGATCTCCACGCACTTCGTCGGCATCAAGGCCGAGGGGGCGACCTCCAGAACCCAAGGGTATGAAAGAATTGTCCAGTTCGCCATCGAGGGGAATGCGGCCGCCGGTATCGCGACGCGGAGTTTCGCGGCGATGAAGCGCCCCGTCGACCACGCCGCCATGGCCGTCTCGGGCTACACCGTTCCCTGGCATACAGCGGCCGGAACACCGGTCGCCCTTCACGTGTCGTCGTCGCGGCAGCCAAGCGACTTGCGCGTCGTGCGGCTCGACACGCAAGCGGCCGAGCCGATGGGCTGGCGCGTCGAGCCGACGGGAAATGCCGTGTCCCATCGCGATTTCGATCATGGATCCTTCCTGAGGATCGCGGCGGCGGAACTGGCCAAGGCCACCGAGATCGAAGGTGTCGCCTTCGAAGTGTATTTGACCCGCAACGATGGCGCCCGCGTGCTGTTCGAGAGCGGAAACCTGCGCCTCGGCCTGCAGGACGGGGGGCTGACGTCAGGCCACGACGGCGAGACGCTCGAAACCGGCGTGGCCTTGCCGGCAAACACCTGGCTCAGGGTCGAGATTTCGTCGATTGATGGCGCGACCATGGTGCGGATCGACTCGGACGATCTCCTGTCGCCATTTCACCTGAACCATCGCTTCGACCTGCCGTGGCGGCCCCTGCCCGGCGCTATGGTTTTCGGCACCAGCACGGCAAACGATGTCAGGTCGCTCAATGCGAAATTCTCGGCGATCTCCTTGCGAACCGCGGCCGGTCGTATCGCCTGGACGTTTCCGACCTTGCTGCCGAGCGGCCCTATCGCCTCCATGGGCACCGATCGCGTCCTCCTCCTGGAAACGGTCAACCAGCCCGCCTTCTGCATGACCTCGCGCCGCTGGGATGGGTCGAGTTTCGATCCCCGCCTGGTGCCGTCGCATTACGACGCGGTGCATTGCCACGACGACGACATGGGCGCGTTGCAGTGGCCCGCCTCCTACCGATTACAGGTTCCCGCCGAGGCGCCGGCCGGGGTCTATGCCTTCGAGGTCGGTCACGATGAAGGATCGGAGCGTATCGTCTTCTTCATCACTTCGTCGGTGCGCCGGGCGCCGCTGTTGTTCCTGGTGCCGACAGCCACCTATCTCGCCTATGCGGATGAATTCCTGCCGGCGCATCTCTACGAATGGATGTGCGAGGATCGCGGCCATCGCTTCGCGATCGATAACAATCTGAAGTCGCTCTACGACTACCATAGTGATCTCAGCGGCGTGTCGATCTGTTCCACCAGGAAGCCGAAGGCGACGCTGCGCGACGACTACAATTATCCGCTGTGCGGCTGCCCGCACAATCTGCCGGTCGACCTGTACTTTCTGCGTTTCTGCCATAGCAACGGCATTGCCTTCGATCTCATCACCGACCGCGACCTGCATGAGCGGGGCCTTGCCGGCTTGCAGGGCTATCAGGCGGTCATCACCGGCAGCCATCCCGAATATGTGTCGGTCGAGATGGAGCACGCGCTGCGCCAGTTCGCGGCGGCGGGCGGCAGCATCGCCTATCTCGGCGGCAATGGCTTTGCCGGCAAGGTCGCATTCCAGGACGATCTGATGGAACTGCGCCGCTCGCCGCTCGAAGCGGGCCGCACCTGGGATGGACCGGTCGCCGAGCAGTCGCTGTCGATCACCAACCAGCCGGGCGGCTATCTGCGCGCCAGCGGGCGCGGCGAGTTCTCGCTGACGGGCGTCGCCATCTCGCTGATGGGGTTCGACAGTGCACGGCCCTTCACACGCACACCGGAAAGCCATCAACCCTCGGCCGCGTGGTTGTTCGACGGCGTCGCCAACGAGACCTTCGGCGACGAGGGCATCGTGCTTGGCGGCGCTGCCGGCTACGAGGTCGATGCCACCGACCCGCATCTGGGCACATCCCCCGACACCATGGTCATTGCGCGGGCGACCGGCTTCCCGGACAGCTTCGTCCATGACGCGACGCGCTGGTACGAGGGAGGCGACAGGGAGCGCGACGGCCGCCGCTGCGCGGAGATGACGCTGCGCCATCTGTCTTCGGGCGGCCTGATCTTCTGCGCCAGTTCGGTCGCCTGGTGCGGCGCCTTGCCGGCCGGCGATGCCATGAACGACGTCGGCCGGATCACCAGGAATTTGCTGACGCATCTGGCGGCGGCAAGGAGCCGGTAGGCCTCGGATCGATAGCCTGGAAAGGAAGGCAGCCCGCCGCCGCGCCGGTTCCAGCACTTGGCTTGCCGCGCAACGACCGAAGCGTCTATCATGCATGATCAATCGGCGGCTTGGGTGTCCCCGCCGTGCCCGGCTCAAGGTTTGTCCGCGGCGCGTGTCGTCAGGTCAATTTCAGAATGCAGAAGCAACGCCCCCGCCAATGGCCGACAGAACACATTTCGGTTTGACCGCCGTCGACACCGTGCCCCTGCACGAGAAGGTCTATCTGGAGCTTGTGCGGGCTTTGATGTCAGGCCAATTCCTGCCCGGCCAGAAGCTGACCTCGCGCAAACTGGCCAAGGAATTGGGCACCAGCGACATGCCGGTGCGCAGCGCCTTCATGCGGTTGCAGGCCTTGCGGGCGCTGAGCCCGATGCCGAACGGCAGCGTCGAGGTGCCGGTGATCTCGGCCGAGCGGTTCTCGCAATTGACCGCCGTGCGCACGATCCTCGAAGGCCCGGCGACCGAGATTGCGACGAAGCTGATCAATGGCAACAATCTGCGGGCGATCCGGCGCCACTGCACCGACCTGACCCTGGCCGCGCGCAAGGGCGACATCGGCGACTATCTCAGGAAGAACCACGACTTCAAATTCTCGATCTATCGCCATTGCGGCAACGAGCAGATGATTTTTCTGATCGAGACGGTGTGGATGCAGGTCGGCCCTTTCCTGAGAAACCTCGCCACGGGGTTCGAGGACGACCTCTCCTCGATCCTGGACATCGACTATCACGAGGAAGTCGTCGCGGCGATCGAGGCACAGGACGGCGCCCGGGCGCGCGCGGCCATCGTTCGCGACATCGACGAGGGCGCCGCGCACATCCTGCGGCAGGCCAGGTTTCCGAAAGCGAGGGGCTAGACCGGTGTCTCCTGGGCAGACGCCGGTAGCGTCTCAGTTTGCCACACAAAAAGAAGGCTGCGACCAGAGAACACCCCACGGCGCTTTGCGGCGGTTCAAATGCGATCTTCTTTGTTGAAGCTTATTTCGGCAGATCCCAAATATATGATGGCAAATTTTGGTCGACAGGGATCGACATGAAGATACTCGGACGCGAAGTCTATCGGCCTCCGCTGCGACCAGGAGACGCTACTGGGATCCTATTGGTGTTCGTGCTGTTGGCGGTCCTAGTTGTTGCGTTGTTGATTTTCCCGATCCAAACGCGCGAGATACAGACGCGAAGAAATTTTGGCTTCGGACCGGGGTGGGACTGTGCGTGGCCCGGCAAAGGCGAACCAGTGTGCGTCAAATCTCCCAAGACACAGCCTTCCAGCTACAGCCGAGATTCAAACTGAGACATTACCCAGATGCCACTTGGCTTTCCCTTGCCTTGCCTCTATGTTGCGATCGCAAATCGCGCAATTGGTTCCTGAAATGCCTCCCGACATCCCGGCTAATGATTTGAAAAAATGAAGGAAATTCTTCCGACTGATGTCGGATGTGCCTTCATGAACTGATCATCTGTCTTGTCGTGAAATAGGGTGGCCGCCTCGGGCGCGGCACCGCAGGGAACCAGAGGTAACGGAAATTGAGCGATGCAATTGCGGACGTTCTGAGCTGGCTCGAGAGCCGAAACGACATCCAGAGCCTGCGCGCCGCGGTGTGCGATCTCAACGGCATCATGCGGGGAAAGCGCATCCCGGTCGAGCAGGCGCGCAAGGCGCTGGAGGGCAAGCTCCGCATGCCCTATTCGCTGATCGGGCTCGATGTCTGGGGCGAGGACATCGAAGGCAACAGCCTGGTCTTCTCGACCGGCGATGCCGATGGCCTTTGCCAATGGACGGGACGCGGCATTCTGCCGGTTGAATGGACGGCGCATCCGACGGCGCTCGTGCCGCTGTGGCTCGCCGACGAGAGCGGTGCACCCTATCTCGGTGATCCCCGGCGGGCACTGGCCCGCATCCTCGATCGCTACAAGGCGCTCGGTCTCACTCCGGTCGCGGCGACCGAACTCGAATTCTACCTGGTCGATCCGCAATCGCAGCGACCGGTCGGGCCGGTCTCGCCTGTCACCGGACGGCGTCTCGATTCCGACGCGGCGCTGTCGATCGACGAGATCGACGATTTCGAAGCCTTCATCCACGACATCTACGAAGCCTGCCGCGCGCAAGGCATTCCCGTCGACACGGCGATCGCCGAGAACGGCGTCGGCCAGTTCGAGATCAACCTGAACCATGTCGCTGACGCCTTGCGGGCGGCCGACGACGCCGTCCTGTTCAAGCGCACGGTGAAGGGGATTGCCCGCAAGCACGGCTTTGCCGCCTGCTTCATGGCCAAGCCTTATGGCGACCGCGCCGGCAATGGTTTTCACGTCCATTTCAGCCTGGTCGACGCCGATGGGCGCAACGTGTTCGACGACGGCACCGACCAGGGCTCCGACACCATGCGCCACGCGGTGGGCGGGCTGCTGGCGGCGATGGCCGAAAGCACGCTGGTGTTCGCGCCGCACTTCAATTCCTACCGCAGGCTGCGCCCGCGATCCTATGCGCCGACCGCGGTCGCCTGGGGCTATGAGAACCGCATGGTCGCGATCCGCATTCCCGGCGGCCCGACCGCCGCGCGCCGCATCGAACATCGTGTTTCGGGCGCCGACGCCAACCCCTATCTGGTGCTTGCCGCCATACTGGGCGCCGCCCTGATCGGCATCGAGAAGCAGATGTCGCCGGGCGATCCGGCCGGCAATGACGGGCAAGGCGCTGTCCCGGCCAAGCTGCCGCCGGACTGGGCGTCGGCGATCGCGGCCTTTGAAGGCGGGACGCATGTGGCGGAAATCTTCCCGGCAATCCTGCGCGACTCGTTCGTCGCCTGCAAACGCCAGGAACTGAACACGTTTGCCCTCAACGTCAGCGACTTCGAGATCGAGACCTATCTCGAAAGCGTCTGAGGCCTTTACGACGGCCGCTCGGCCTTCAGCACCGAGACAGCTGCCTCGCTGTTATGGACATAGTCGTTGGCGTCCGGCTGCCGCTGCACCAAGAGGATGAACAACAGGTCGGTCAGCGTCAGCTGCGCGTCGCGCGCGGTGATGGATGAGGAGCGCGCACGCTCCTCGTCGGCGATGGTGTAGAGGCGGATGTCGGCGACCCGGCTCAGCGGATTGTCGTGCAGGCCGGTGACGGCGATCACCATCGTGCCGCGCTTGGCCGCAAGCTCGGCAATGCGCAGGGTTTCGATGCTGGCGCCGGAATAGGACAGCGCAAACAGCACGTCGTCGGGCCCGAGCGTCGAGGCATTGGCCATCTGGATGTGGCTGTCGCTGTCATGCAGCACGTTTCGGCCGAGCTTCATCAGCTTGTAGGAGAAATCGCGCGCCACCAGCGAGGAGGCGCCGACACCGACCAGATGGATGCGCCGCGCGCCATCGAGCAGTTCCAGGGTCCGCGTGAGGATGCGGTCGGTATTGGCGGCGACGGTCTGCTGCATCGACAGCAGCTTGGAGCCGATCAGCTTCTTCAGGATGACGGGAAAGCCGTCGCCGACCTCGATCGAGCCATGAATGACGCCGGCCGGCATCTGCCAGTCCCGCGACCTCGCCTCGCTGACGGCGAGCTTGAGCTCCTGGTAGCTGGCATAGCCGAGCTTCTGGCTGAACTTGACGACGCTCGACTGGCTGCGGCCGATCTCGGCGGCGAGTGCCGCCGTCGACAGGCGCAGCATCTGGTCGGGATGATCGACGATATAGCGGCCGATCTCGCGGTCGCCGGCCGCCATGCCGTCTAGCTTCGCGGCGATCTTCTTCAGAACGGACATGGGTCCTCTCGAGCGTTCGGCATTCCACGACTGAGGAATAAAATATTCCAAATTTGATTGACAGCCAAGAACGCAGAATTAATTCTTGACCGTAAGCCGGCCCCTGGGAGTCGGGACGGAGCCATATCATGGACAGATTGCGCATCGTCGGCGGACGCAGGCTGGAAGGCGCGGTGACAATCTCCGGCGCCAAGAATGCCGCCTTGCCGCAGATCGCCGCCGCGCTGCTCAGCCCCTACCCGCTCGAACTGACCAATTTGCCTGACGTGACCGACGTCGAGAACATGCTCGGCGTGGTGCGGCTTCACGGCGCCGACGTGAGGCGGTCCGCCCATGCCGCGACGATCGATACCAGCGCCGCCGTTTCGAAGGAAACGTCTTATGACACGGTGCGCAAGATGCGGGCGACGGTGCTGGTGCTGGCGCCGCTGCTCGCCCGCTTCGGCCATGCCAGGGTTTCGCTGCCGGGCGGCTGCGCGATCGGCGCACGGCCGGTCGACATGCATGTCGCCGCACTCGCAGCACTCGGCGCCAGGATCGCCATCGAGAACGGCCTGATCGTCGCCTCGGCGCCCAACGGATTGACCGGTACCCGCATGGTGCTGCCCTCGCCCTCGGTCGGGGCGACGGAAACAGCCATGATGGCGGCGACCACGGCCAAGGGCGAAACCGAGATCCTCAACGCCGCGCGCGAACCGGAAGTGGCCGATCTCGCCGCTTGCCTCAATGCCATGGGCGCGCGCATCGAAGGCGCCGGCACGCACCGCATCCTGATCGCGGGCGACACCAGCTGGCGCGCCGCCAGGCACGACATCATCCCCGACCGCATCGAGGCCGGCACCTATGCCATCGCCGCCGCCATCACCGGCGGCCAGCTCGAACTCACCCATGCCCGGCTCGAACACATGGCCTCGGTGGTGCAATTGCTGGAAGCGACGGGCGTGACCGTCTGGCCGGGTGATCGCGGGCTGATCGTGTCGCGCGACCGCCCGCTCAAGGCCGCCGACCTGACGACCGAACCCTATCCCGGTTTTCCGACCGACCTGCAGGCGCAGTTCATGGCGCTGATGTGCTGTGCCGAGGGCGCCTCGCTGCTGCGCGAGACCATCTTCGAGAACCGCTTCATGCATGTGCCCGAACTGATGCGGCTCGGCGCCAACATCAAGCTGCAAGGCACGATGGCGCTGGTGCGCGGCGGCGAGACGCTGCACGGAGCGCAGGTGATGGCCACAGACCTGCGCGCTTCGGTGTCGCTGGTGCTGGCGGCGCTGGTCAGCGAAGGCGAGACGACGATCAACCGGGTCTACCATCTCGACCGCGGCTATGAGCAACTGGACCGCAAGCTGCGCCTGTGCGGCGCCGACATCGAGCGGCTGAGCGCATGAATACCGGGGCGCATTATTTCCTTGGCGCCGATGGCGGCGGCACCGGTTGCCGCGCCCGCCTCGAGGACGCGCAAGGCATGGTGCTTGGACAGGGCCTGTCCGGCCCGGCGACAACGCGGCTCGGCATCGAGGCCGCCTGGGCCTCGATTGCGAAAGCGTTCGGCGCGGCGATCGAGGAGGCTGGTTTCGCGCCGGCGGAGACCGCGCGGATCCATGCCGGCATCGGCCTTGCCGGTATCGGCCGCAAGGGCGCACTGGAAGCGCTGCGGGCAATCGCGCATCCCTTTGCCAGCATCGATTTCGTCAGCGACGGCGTCGGCGCCTGCCTTGGCGCGCATTCGGGTCGGGATGGCGCCATCGTTATTGCCGGGACAGGCTCGATCGGCCTTGGCTTCGTCGAAGGCCGCGACCTGCGCGCCGGCGGCTATGGATTTCCGATCTCCGACGAGGGCAGCGGTGCCGACCTCGGACTGAAAGCCGTACAGCTGGCGCTGCGCGCCCATGACGGCCGGCACGAACGGACCGCGTTGCTGGCGGAGGTCATGCAGCGCTTCGCCGGCGACCCGATGGAGGCCGTCGCCTGGATGGACCGCGCCAGCGCGACGGACTATGCCGCGCTTGCACCCATGGTGATGCGTCATGCCGACCAGGGCGACCCTGTCGGACGCCGCATCGTGCAAAGCGCCGCCGAACAGATCGATACGCTGGTGCGGGTGCTGTTCGAAAAAGGCGCGCCGCGCGTGACCTTGCTCGGCGGCCTCGCCAGCCCGCTCGAACCCTGGCTTTCGCCCGATGTGCGCCGCCGCCTCAAGCCCGCCGACGGCGACGCCGTGTCCGGCGCGATCATTCTTGCCAGGCGGTCGCTCGCCCAGGACCAGGTTCGATAGGTGAGGAATATTTTATTCCAGTTTTCTGTTGACCGCTCGAATATCGAATTCTAAAAAGTTAACGAGGAGTGGCTGCGGGTTGAAAGCACCGGAATGACCGAACAAGGGTTGATGTCTGAGCTGGACCGGCTGGTTTCCGAGGGCCGGAACCCAAGCACGGTCGACATCGACCTGCTGCCGACCATCGACGTGCTGCGCAGGATCAATGACGAGGACAGGCTTGTCCCGGCGGCCGTCGAAAAGGTGCTGCCGGAGATCGCCGCCGCGGTGGATCGCATCGTGCTCGCCTTCCAGAAAGGTGCGCGCCTGATCTACATCGGCGCCGGCACCAGCGGCCGGCTTGGCGTGCTCGACGCCTCGGAATGCCCGCCGACCTTCGGCGTGCCCGAAGGCATGGTCGTCGGCCTGATCGCCGGAGGGTCCGACGCGCTGGTACGCTCGCTGGAAGGCGCCGAGGATGACCCGAAGATGGGCGCCAGGGCACTGCAGGAGATCGGGCTCACAGCTGATGACGTGGTGGTCGGCATCGCGGTCAGCGGACGCACGCCTTATGTCATCGGCGGCTTGAATTACGCAAAACAGGTCGGCGCCACAACGGTCGCCCTCTCCTGCAACCCGGCATCGACCATTGCCGGCATCGCCGACATCGCCATCTCGCCGGTCGTCGGCCCCGAAGTGCTCACCGGCTCGACCCGGCTGAAATCGGGAACCGCGCAGAAACTGGTGCTCAATATGCTGACCACCGCCTCGATGATCCGCATCGGCAAGAGCTACCAGAATCTGATGGTCGACCTGAACCCGTCGAACAGGAAGCTGGTGGCCCGGGCGATCAGGATCATCATGCAGACCACCGGCTGTACTCCGCAACAGGCACGAGAGTCGCTCGACCGGACCGGCAATGACGTCAAGCTGGCGATCCTGGTGACCATCACCGGCCTCGACGTGGACGCGGCGCGGGCCGCTTTGACCAGGGCCGGAGGGTTCCTGCGAAAGGCGATCGGCGACGAAGCGACCTGAAGCCGCATGGGACCAGACGGCTGAAAGCCGCTTTAGACATGACGGCAAGAAGCCGCATGGGACAAGACGGCGTCAAGCCGCTTAGACTGGGCCGATACTCCAAAGCATGTGTGCCTTGGAAGCAGCCCGCGAAAACTGCAAGGCATCGAGTTCAATAATGGGAGACGAGAATGGTTCATCTTACAAGAAGGCTGCTTTCGGGCATTGCCCTTGCCGCGATGCTCGGCATCGCAACGGTTTCTGCGCAGGCGGCGACGCTGCACATGGCCTGGTCGCAGGACGCCACCGGGCTTGATCCGCACAAACAGACGGCGTTCTCGTCGCTGCGGCTTCTGGAGCTGATCTACGAGCCGCTGGTGCGGGTCGATGCCAGCCTGCGGATCATCCCCGCCATCGCCACCTCCTGGGAGTTCTCAAAGGAGGGCAAGGAGCTGACCTTCAAGCTCGATCCCAAGGCGAAATTCCAGGACGGCACGGCCGTAACCTCCGCCGACGTCAAGGCGTCGTTCGAGCGCATCCTCGACGAGAAGACGGGAGCAGCGGCCCGCGCCAACTTCCTGTCCATCGCGAGCATCGACACGCCGGATGCGGCGACCGTCGTGTTCCACCTCTCGCAGCCCGACGCGCCGATCCTGACGGCGATGAGCGACGTCAACGCGGCCATCGTGCCGGCGGCCGAGATCAAGGCGGGTTCGATCGGCACCAAGGCGGTCGGTTCCGGTCCCTTCAAGCTCGACAAATGGGACCCCAACGCCAAGGAAGTCCTGAGCGCCAACAAGGACTGGGCCGGCGGTGCCACCGGCGTCGACGGCATCGAGATCAGCGTGCTGCCGGACGAGGCGGCGATCCTGGCCGCCATGCGCACCAAGCAGATCGATTTCGCGCTCCTCAACGACCCGCTCGTCGCCACGCTGGTGCCGAAGGAGGCCAGCCTGCAGCTCAACCGCGTGCCGGTGCTGGCCTATCACGTGCTGCAGCTCAATCCATCGCGCAAGCCGATGACCGAGATCAAGGTGCGCCAGGCGATCTCTTGCGCCATCGACCGGCAGGAGGTGCTGGACACCGCTTCGCTCGGCGAAGGCAAGGTCACCGGGCCGCTGACCATCCCGGCGCTGGCGACCGATCCGACCCAGTTGTTCTGCTACAAGCGCGATGTCGAGAAGGCCAAGAAGCTGATGGCCGAGGCCGGTTTTGCCGACGGCTTTTCGGCGACCGTGATCGGCGCCACCGGCGAGCCGCCGACGGCGGCGGCGGAAGCCCAGGTCATCCAGTCGCAGCTCGCCGAGATCGGCGTCAAGCTCGACATCAAGATGATGGAGCTCAACGTCTATGTCGACGCCTGGCTGAAGGGCGATTTCGACATGGCGATCGCGCTCAATGGTGGCCGTGCCGACCCCTACACCATGTACAACCGTTACTGGACCAAGGCAGGCAATCTGCAGAAGGTGGCGAACTACATCGACGACACGCTCGACAGCCAGATGCAGCAGGGCCGCGCCGAGACCGATCCGGAAAAGCGCAAGGCGATCTTCGCTGCGTTCGAGAAGCACCTCGCCGAGGTTTCGCCGTGGATCTGGCTCTACACATCCTACAGCTATACGGCGCAGCAGAAGAACATCGCCGGCTTCGTGCCGACGCCGACCGGCACGCTGTTCAGCCTGAGCAAGGTGACCATCCAGTAGTGGCGGCTTCGGCAACGGGACGAGAGGTCTTCCTGGCGTGAACTATCTCCTGCGGCGGCTGGCGACGTTTCCTCTCGTCCTGCTTGGCGTGTCCATCCTGGTCTTCGTGGCGATCCGGATGGTGCCCGGCGATTCGATCACGGCGATGCTGGGCACCGAGGCCGGCCTGCTGACGCCGGCACAGCGGGATGCGCTCGCCGCCTATTTCGGCATCGACCAGCCCTGGTTCGTCCAGTACTGGCGCTGGATCGGCGGCATCCTGCACGGCAATTTCGGCATTTCCGTCACCTATGGCAGGCCGGTCCTCGACGTCATCCTCGAGCGCTTCCCGCTGACGCTGGAGCTGGCTCTGCTGTCGATGATCATCGCCCTCGCCGTCGGCATGCCGGCGGGCATCCATGCCGCAACCCACAACGAGAAGCCGTCGGATCTCGTTGTGCGCATCGTCGCCATGATCGGCCAGTCGACGCCGAGCTTCGTGCTTGGCCTGCTGATCATCTACACGCTGTCGGCCGGCTTCGGCGTGCTGCCGGCGATGGGCGAATTCGCGCCGCTCTGGCAGGATCCCTTGCGCAATCTCAGCCAGCTGATCCTGCCCGCCATCACGCTCGGCTTCGCCTTCGCCGCCTCCGTCACCCGCATCGCGCGCTCGGCCATGCTTGACGTGTTGAGCGACGACTATGTGCGCACGGCCCGCAGCAAGGGCGCCTCGGCGCGCAGCGTCGTCTGGCGGCATGCGCTTCCCAATGCGCTGATCCCGGTGGTGACGCTGAGCGGAATAGAATTCGGCTATCTCCTGGGCGGCGCCGTCATCGTCGAACAGATCTATGCCCTGCCCGGCCTCGGACGGATGGTGCTCGACGCCATCCTGCAACGCGACTACGCGCTGGTGCAGGGAAGCGTGCTGTTCATCGCCTTCAACTTCATGATCGTCAATCTCCTGGTCGACCTCGCCTATGTCGCGCTCGACCCGCGCATCCGGCTGGGGGAACAGTGATGCGCATCCTGCGCGCCATCTTCGGGCATGGCAGCGGCCGCATCGGCGGCGTCATCGTGTTCGTCTATCTGCTGCTCGCCCTCCTCGGCCTGCTCGGCCTGACGCCGCACAATCCGATCACGCAGTACCGCATCGACCGGCTGCATGCGCCGGGCGCCGCCTACTGGATGGGCACCGATTTGTTCGGCCGCGATGTGGCCAGCCGGCTGATGGCGGGCATCGGCCAGTCCTTTACCGTCGCCTTCTTCTCGGTGGCCTTCGCCGCCCTTGCCGGCACGGTTCTGGGGCTTGCCGCCGCATGGCTCGGGCGCCGCTGGGACGGCGTGGTGATGCGGATCATGGATGTGCTGCTGGCTTTTCCGGCGATCCTCCTGGCGCTGCTCATCGTCACGGTCGCCGGACCCGGCACATGGACCAGCGTGGTGGCCATCGGCATCGTCTACACGCCGATCTTCACGCGGGTGGTGCGCGGTCCTGCCTTGTCGCTAAAGACGCGAGAATTCGTCGATGCCGCGCGCACCTTCGGCAGCAGTTCGAGCTATATCGTCACGCGCCATCTGCTGCTCAACCTTGTGGCGCCCTTGACCGTGCAGGTGACGCTGGCGCTGGCCTGGGCGCTGCTGACCGAGGCCGGCTTGAGTTTCCTTGGCCTCGGCACGCAGCCGCCCGCCGCCTCGCTCGGCCTGATGCTGAGCGACAGCCGCAATCTGATGGAAACCGCGCCCTGGCTGATGATTTTCCCCGGCCTGGCGATCATGATCAGCATTCTGGGCTTCAACCTTCTGGGCGACGCCTTGCGCGACATTCTCGACCCAAGGATGCGGAGAGCGTTCGCATGACCACGCTCCTCTCGGTTTCGGACCTGCGCGTCGGCTTCGGCCGCGATCCCCGGGCCAACGAAGTGGTGCGCGGCGTCAGTTTCGATGTCGCCGACGGCGAGACGCTGGCCATTGTCGGCGAAAGCGGCTCGGGCAAATCCGTCACCGCGCTGTCGATCAACCGGCTCGTCGATTTCGGCGGCGGCCGCATCACGGGTGGCTCGATGAAGCTCAAGCGGGCCGATGGGACCGTATTCGGGTTGGCAACCGCCACGGAGCCACAACTGACCGGCATTCGCGGTGCCGAAATCGGCATGATCTTCCAGGAACCGATGACATCGCTCAACCCGGTGCTGACCATCGGCACCCAGATCGAGGAATCGTTCCGGCTACATCGCGGGCTGACCGGCCGGCAGGCGACAGTGGCGGCCAGGGAAGCGCTCGACCGCGTGCGCATTCCCGACGCCGCGCGACGGCTGAAATACACGCCCAACCAGCTGTCCGGCGGCATGCTGCAGCGGGTGATGATCGCCATTGCGCTCGCCTGCAATCCGCGCCTGCTGATCGCCGACGAGCCGACGACGGCGCTCGACGTCACCGTGCAGGCGCAGATCATGGCGCTGCTGGCCGAGCTGAAGCGCGAAAGCGGCATGTCGATGATCTTCATCACCCACGATATCGGCCTGGTCGCCGGCATCGCAGACAAGGTGATGGTGATGCAGAACGGGCAGGCCGTGGAACAGGGCGAACTGAACCAGATCCTCGACCATCCCAGCCATCCCTACACGCAGCACCTGCTTCGGGACGTGCCGCATTTCGCTGGCGGCCGTGCGGCACGCGCGGACGGACAGCGCGACAAGACCGAGAACGCGCAACCGGCCTTGAAGGTCGAAGGGCTCGTGGTGCGGTTTCCCCTCAAGAGCAGTTTCTTCAGCCGTGCAACGGGGGCAGTTCATGCCGTCGATGGCATCGATTTCGACCTGATGCAGGGCGAGACGCTGGCCATCGTCGGTGAAAGCGGCTCGGGCAAATCCACCACCGCCAAGGCGGTGCTGGGGCTGGTACGGTCGACGCGCGGCAGCTTCTCCGTCGCCAGCCGAATGGCGTCGGCGCAGCGCGGCGCCAAGCCGGTGCAGATGGTGTTCCAGAACCCCTACGCATCGCTCAATCCGAGGCTCAGCGTCGAGAGCATCCTGGCCGAACCGGTGATCGCCACCGTCGGGCGGGTGGATGCCCAGATACGGGCCAGGATGGCGAGCCTGCTCGAACGCGTCGGCCTGCCGAAGAACAGCCTCGAACGCTACCCGCACGAATTCTCCGGCGGCCAGCGGCAAAGGCTGTGCATTGCGCGTGCGCTGATGCTCAACCCGTCCGTCTTGGTTCTCGATGAAGCGGTCTCGGCGCTCGATGTCTCGGTGCAGGCCAAGGTGCTGGAGCTGCTGGTCGACCTGCAGTGCGAGTTTGGGCTGGCCTATCTGTTCATCTCGCACGACATGGCGGTGGTCGAACGGATCGCCCACCGCATCGCGGTCATCTATGCCGGCCAGATCGTCGAGATCGGCGACGCGCAATCCGTGCTGTCGCAGCCGAGGCATTCCTATACCAGGAAACTCATTGCCGCCGTTCCGGCAATCGACCGGCGGCACGAGCATTTCGAGATCGACACGCGCCAGGTGCCTTCGCTGGTCAGGCCGCAGGGGTTTGAGCCCGGGCCGGCGAGATGGGAGCGGTTTGGGGTGGATCATCTGGCGAGGATGGAGGCGTGATGGCCCTGGGACGTGCAAGGTCGGCGGGACAGCGCCCCCCTCTGCCCTGCCGGGCATCTCCCCCTCTAGGGGGGAGATTGGCAGTTCGTGCGCGGTGCCAGCCTTCAGACGTTCGAGATTGGCGAAGGCCGATGCAACATCCAATCTCCCCCCTAGAGGGGGAGATGTCCGGCAGGACAGAGGGGGGCGCCGTAGGGCGCTACCTCTCCGAAGGAGGCCGGCATTGAGCGACCTCACCCAACTCTTCGATCGCGCGTTCCAGCCCCTCGCAACCGCAGTGGCGGCCAAGCGTATCCCCGGGGGCGTGCTCGGCATCGTCGACAGGAATGGCCACCGCATCGTCCGCGCAATCGGCTCGGCACAGCTCGTGCCCAAGATCAGGCCGATGCGGGAAAACACCTGGTTCGACCTGGCGTCGCTGACCAAGGTGATCTTCACCACGCCACGCATCCTGGCACTGGCGCAGGACGGCACCATCGATCTCGACGCGCCACTGATCACACTGCTTCCCGACCTTCGCCAGTATGACGCGAACGCCTGGGAGCGGAAGGTGACCTTCCGCCAGTGCCTCGGCCACCAGACGCCCTTCCCGGCGGTCGAGCCGATCTACACCTATGGACGCGACCCCCAATTGCTGCGCGCCTTTATCCTGCAGCGCGAATGGCGGGCGCGCGATCCCGTCTATTCCGACATCAACTTCATCCTGCTCGGCTTCGCGCTGGAGCGGCTGTCGGGCAAGAGCATCCGCGACCTGGAACCCGGCCAGGGCTTTGCCTGGGCGACGGAACCGGATGCCGCCGCCGCGACCGAGGACTGCACCTGGCGCCATCGCGTGCTGTCCGGCGAAGTGCATGACGACAATTGCTCGGCGCTGCAAGGCGCCGGCCATGCCGGCCTGTTCGGCACGGCCGCTTCGGTGCTCGATTTCGCGCAAGGGCTGCTGGATGGCACAGGCGCGTCCGAACAGTCGATCGCGCTGATGCGCACGCCCTTGTCGGCCACCCGCACCCATGGCTGGGAACGCCCCTACGAAGGCTGGTCGGGCGGGTCCTTGTGCAGCGCGGGAACCATCGGCCATACCGGCTTTACCGGCACCGGCCTGTGGATCGACTTCGACAGGGGCAAGGCCTGGACCTTGCTCACCAACCGCATTCATCCGACACGTCATTTCGACAGCGGAATCGTTTCGCTGCGGCAGACGGTCGGCGACATCGTGAATGGAGCTCGATAATGGAACCAATCTGGGCCGTCGGCCTGATGACCGGCACGGTGCTTGACGGCAACATCGATGTCGCGCTGATCAAGACCGACGGCGAGCGGATCGAGGATTTCGGCACCTACCGGCTGATGCCCTATCCCGCGTCGATCCGCTCCTTGCTCGAAGAGACGCTGACGGCCGCGCGGGCCTGGAATTTTGTCGGCCCCGAACCGACGATCTTCCGCACCGCCGAGGAAGCGCTGACGCGTGCGCAGTCGGCAGCGGTCAAGGAATTGGTCGAGGGCCACGGCATGACCATAGCCGATATCGGTGTGGTCGGCTTTCACGGCCAGACCGTGCTGCACCGCGCGCCGCAGGTCGGTCGGCTCGGCCAGACCCGGCAGCTCGGCGACGGCGAACTGATGCACGAGATATTGGGCACCAAGGTCGCCTATGATTTCCGCTCGGCCGACATGCGCGCCGGCGGACAGGGCGCACCGTTAGCGGCGGTCTATCACACCGCGTTGATGCGCAGCGCCGGCGCCAGTGGCGAGGTGGCCGTGCTCAATCTCGGCGGCGTCGCCAACATCACCTGGTGGGACGGCGCCGACAATGTCATCGCCTTCGACACCGGCCCCGCCAACGCGCCGCTCAATGATTTCATCAAGTCGAAAGGCCTCGGCGAAATGGACCGCGACGGCGCGCTTGGCGGCGCGGGCAAGGTGGACGAAACCCGGCTCGCCAAGCTGTTGCAGCATCCCTATCTGAGCAAGGCCTATCCGAAATCGCTCGACCGGTTCGACTTCGGCGCGGCCATGGCCGACGGCCTGAGCGCCGAGGATGGCGCGGCCCTGCTCACCGCCTTCACAGCCGGCGCCGTTGGCAAGGCGCTCGACCTCCTGCCCAGCCGGCCGAAAAAGCTGGTGGTCAGCGGCGGCGGCCGCCACAACCCGACGATGATGGCCATGCTCGCCAGCCGCGCCGGCGTCGAGGTGGTGCTGGCCGAAAGCCTGGGCTGGAGCGGCGACGCCGTGGAGGCGGAGTGTTTTGCTTTTCTCGCGGTCCGCGTCCTGCGCGGTCTGCCGATCAGTTTTCCAAGCACCACCGGCGCGCCGCAGCCCATGCGCGGCGGAAGGCTCGCCGGTTAGGAGGGCGAAAGCTGCTTCCGCAGGAAGACGCGGCTGCGACCGACGGGGAAATCGGCCAAGGCACCAAAAGGCTGATAGCCCTGCCGCTGATAGACCTTGGCGGCAAGCGGACTAAAGGTGTCGATCCAGGCATTGCCGCAGCCGCGCGCGATGGCTTCCTGTTCGGCGGCGTCGAGCATGCGGCCTGCCATATGCTGGCCGCGCAGCCTTTCATCGACCCACAGCCATTGCACATAGAGCCAGCCCCAGGCCGTATAGCCCGAGATACCTGCGACCACCGCGCCGGCCTCGTCGCGCACGAACACCGCCAGCGCCTTTCTTTCGGAAGCGCCGACATCGCTGTCGTTGAACGCGGTCAGCCGCTCTCCGAGAAAGGCGAGGTCTTCCGGCAGGGGATTGGCGGTCGTCTCGAGCGTGGTGTTCATGGCTTTTCCGGATTGCGTGGTTGCAAGCGTCAGGAGGGACGAAAATCCGATGCGGCAATGCCGTAGCGCTTGAGCTTGTCATAAAACGTCTTGCGCGGCACGCCGAGTGCTTCGATGGCGCCGCGCACATCGCCGCCGTGATCGCGCAGCGCGTCGCGGATGAGCCGCGCCTCATACTGCCCTACCCTTTCGGGCAGCGCGACATCAGGCTCCGGCCGCGCGGACCGCGCGCCGGCCTCGTCATCGGGCCCGAGGCCGAGTGCGACGCGATCGGCGAAATGCGCGAGTTCGCGCACATTCCCCGGCCAGTCATGCGACTGGAGATAATCGCTGACAGCGGCATTCGCCCTGGCGACGGGCCGGCCGAAGCGTTCCGCCGCCTTGCCGAGGAAATGGCCGAACAGCATCGGGATATCGCCGCGCCGCTCGCGCAATGGCGGAATGCGCAGCGTCACCACGTTGAGGCGGAAATAGAGATCCTCGCGGAAATCGCCGCGCTGGTCGGGCCGGCCGAGATCGATCTTGGTTGCCGCGACGACCCTGAGGTCGAGCCGCCTCGTCTCGTTCGAGCCCAGCGGCGTGAGGCTGCGCGTTTCCAGCACCCGCAAGAGCTTGACCTGCAGGGCCGGGGGCATGGATTCGATCTCGTCGAGGAAGAGTGTGCCGCCACTGGAATGCTCGACGCTGCCGATACGCCGCCGCTGCGCGCCGGTGAAGGCGCCCGCCTCATGGCCGAACAACTCGCTCTCGATCACGGTTTCCGGCAGGGCGCCGCAATTCAGCGCCACGAAAGGCTTTGCACGGCGCCGGCCCCATCTGTGCAGGAGGTCGGCCACCACTTCCTTGCCGGTTCCGGTCTCGCCTTCGACCAGCACGTCGACATCCATGTCGGCGATCTGGCGCAAGGTCTCGCGCAGGCGGCGGATGGAGGGCGCCTCGCCGATCAGCGGCATGCCGTCGGCGGCAAGTGCCGCGGCCTCGCGCAGCCGCCGGTTCTCCATCACCAGCCGCCGCTTCTCCGACGCCCGTTTCAGCGCCTCGACCAGACGCTCGCCCGCATAGGGTTTGGGGATGAAATCGTAGACGCCATCCTTGAGCGCGGCGACCGCAAGATCGACATCGCCATGGCCGGTAACCAGGATCACCGGCAAGTCGGGATCAACAGCCTTGACCCGGTCGAACAGCTGCAGCCCGTTCATGCCGGGCATTCTGATGTCGCTGACCACCACGCCCTCGAAACTCTCGTCGACAACGCCCAGCGCCGCTTCGGCGGCCTTCAGCGCAATCACCGTGAAGCCGGCAAGTTCGAGCAGTTGCGTCGTGGCATGCAGCAGGTCGGCATCGTCATCGACGAGCACCACCAGCCCTGTCGCTTCCGTCATTCGATCCGCCTCAAGTCGATGGTGAAGGATGCGCCGCCGGCATATCCGGGGTCGAGCCGCAGCGTGCCGCCCAACTCCTGGGCGATCTCCTGCGAGATCACGAGGCCGAGGCCAAGCCCCTTCTCCTTGGTGGTCTGGAACGGCATGAACAGGTTGCCGGCGGCTTCCGGCCCAAGGCCGGGACCATTGTCGCTCACCGAGATCAGAACGCGGTCGCCGCGTTCGGCGAGGTCGATCTCGATGCGGGGATCGGGCCGGTCCTTCATGGCGTCCAGCGCGTTCTGTAGAAGATTGACCAGGATCTGCTCCAGCCGGATGCGACTTGCCATCACCAGCGGCGACGCGGTGCCGCGCGGCTTGACGATGGTGACGCCGGAATCGCGGATGCGGCCGGATAGAAGCGACAGCGCGCCGTCGATCGCCTCGCCTACCGGCAACGGCGAGGCAGCGACGCCAGGTCGTCGCGCAAAGGTGCGCAGCGTGCTGGTGATCGCGCCGATGCGTTCAGTCATCGACACGATCGAGGTCAGATTGCCGTTCGCCGGTTCGGTCCTGCCGGCCTCGAGAAAACGGCCGGCATTCTCGGCATAAGTGCGGATCGCGGCGACCGGCTGGTTGATCTCATGCGCCACGCCGGCGGCGATCTGCCCGAGGATCGAGAGCCGGTTGGCCTGGGCGAGATCGTCGCGCAGCCGGCGGACCTTGGCCTCGGCGTTTTCGCGCTCGGCGATCTCGCCGGCGAGCGCGCTGTTGGAACGGGTCAGTTCGGCGGTCCTTGTGCTGACCCGGCTTTCCAGCTCGGTGTTCATGCGCGCCAGCGCCTCCTGCCGCAGCCGGCGCGCGCGGCGGCGCCGGGTGAGCACATAAGCGAGCAGGCCCATCAACAGCAGTCCGAGCAGCGTGGTCAGGCGCGCCGTGTTGGCGGCGGCGGCCAAGGCGGCATCGGCGGGCGTCAGCAGCCACAGGCGCCAACCGGGGACGGCACCAGGCAAATCCTGCACCACCTCGACGAAGCGACGCGATTTTCCGGCCTCCTCGATTGTCGCTAGGCCGTCACCGGCGCCACGCCGTATCGGCAGCGGTTCGAAGGCGGCGGCGTTCAGTTGAAGCTGGGCACGCGCGGCGGCGGCGTGCGCGGCGGAGAGCGGCGCCAGCGCATGGAACCGCCAGTCGGGCTGGCTGGTGGCCAGGACGACGCCGCGCTCGTCGGTGACGAAAACGCGAAAGCCGCTTGCGCGCCAATTGGCTTCGACACCGCCGAGTTCGACCTTCAGCACCGCGACGCCAAGCGGTTCTCCACCATCGTCGACACGGCTGGCAAGGTAGAGTCCCGGCTTGCCGCTGATCGTGCCGAGGCCGTACTGGCTGGCGGCGCCCTTCGCCATCGCACCGGTGAAATAGTGGCGAAAATTATAGTCGATGCCGACAAAACTGTCCGGCTGTCCGGCATTGCTGGCCGATATCGCGATGCCAGCCGTATCGATGACATAGATGGCGGAGGCCGACGCATCGCTGGCTATGGCCTTGAGCTTGGCGTCAAGAGCTGTTTCCTGGACCTTTCCGGCGCGGCGCAGCGCATCGCGCACCGCATCGTCGCGCGCCAGCACCAGTGGGACTAGGCGCTGCTTTTCGATCTCGCCGGTCAACGTCCCCGCCGCCAGCGGCAAGGCGGCCAAGGCCCCGTCGCGCAGGTCGCCCGCCGCCTGCCCCTCGGCGATGCGCCCGGCGACGGCAACCGCGCCGGCCAGCAGCGCCAGCGCGAGCGCAAGAGGCAGCCAGCGGCCATCGCGCAGGCGCGTTCCCGCTTCGCGCAGCAGGTCGCGGCCGGCAAAGCCCGGGGCTTCGCTATCGATGCGCTGTCGGGGCGTCGGCCTCTCCTTCCCTGCACGGCTTTGGTCCCCAGTCTAATGCGAAATTCCGCCAGAGCAAACAAGGCCTGTGCGGAAATCCGCACAGATCCCCGTCGAAAACAGGGCAGGAACGGCTGAACCCCGGGAACCCGCCCTTCGCGCCATCTGGCATAGCGCTTGCAACCGTATTTGCAGCGGCGGGCAACCGGAGCGCCGCGATGGGAGAAGTCACGCAGAACGGCCATGTCCGTTCCATCCGGCCAGGGAGAGTTCGATGCATATCGCAGACCAATCCGCCGCGCCCGCCGCGCAGCGCAAGCCCCTCTATGCCCAGCTCTACGTGCAGGTGCTGGTGGCGATCACCGTCGGCATCCTGCTCGGCCACTATTATCCGTCTATCGGCGAGAGCATGAAGCCGCTCGGCGACGCCTTCATCAAGCTGGTCAAGATGATCATCGCTCCGGTCATCTTCCTGACCGTCGCAACCGGCATCGCCGGCATGAGCGACCTGCAGAAGGTCGGCCGCGTCGCCGGCAAGGCGATGCTCTATTTCCTCACCTTCTCGACGCTGGCTCTTATCATCGGCCTGATCGTGGCCAATGTCGTGCAGCCGGGCGCCGGCTTCAACATCGACCCGGCGACGCTCGATGCCTCGACCGTCAACAGCTATGCCGCCAAGGCGCATGACCAGTCGGTCACCGGCTTCCTGATGAACATCATCCCCGGCACCATCGTCGGCGCCTTCGCCGATGGCGACATTCTGCAGGTGCTGTTCTTCTCGGTGCTGTTCGGCATCGCGCTGGCGCTGGTCGGCGACAAGGGCACGCCGGTGCTCAACTTCCTGCAGGCGCTAATGGCGCCGATGTTCAAGCTGGTCAGCGTGCTGATGAAGGCAGCTCCGATCGGCGCGTTCGGCGCCATGGCCTTCACCATCGGCAAATACGGCATCGGCTCGGTCGTCAATCTCGCCATGCTGGTCGGCACTTTCTACGCGACATCGCTGCTGTTCGTGTTCGTCGTGCTGGGTGCGGTCTGCCGCTACAACGGCTTCTCCATCCTGTCGCTGCTGCGCTACATCAAGGAAGAGCTGCTGCTGGTGCTGGGCACCTCGTCATCGGAAGCCGCCCTGCCCTCGCTGATGGAGAAGATGGAAAAGGCCGGCGCCAAGCGCTCGGTGGTCGGGCTGGTCATCCCGACCGGCTATTCCTTCAACCTCGACGGCACCAACATCTACATGACGCTTGCCGCGCTGTTCATCGCCCAGGCGACGAATATCCACCTCTCCTTCGGCGACCAGATCCTGCTGCTGCTGGTCGCGATGCTGTCCTCGAAGGGTGCCGCCGGCATCACCGGGGCAGGCTTCATCACGCTCGCCGCCACGCTTTCGGTGGTTCCCTCGGTGCCCGTCGCCGGCATGGCGCTGATCCTTGGCGTCGACCGCTTCATGTCGGAATGCCGGGCGCTGACCAACTTCGTCGGCAATGCGGTGGCCACGCTGGTGGTGGCACGTTGGGAAGGCGAACTCGACGAGGCAAAGCTCGCCAGGGCCCTGGCGGGTACGGCCGACGACAGCATGCCGGCGGACATCGTTCCCGCCGAGTGAGCCCCGCAACCGCACGAGAACAGGAAAATGGCCGGGGACATTGCTGTCTCCGGCCATTTTTCATGCGCTGACGATGTCAGGCGGCGCGCGATGGCGGCGGAACGGATCGGCCTGCATCGCTGTGCGGTTTGAGCTCAGCCATTGAAGTCCCTCCTGGTGTCGGGAAATGTGCTGGGGCCGACAGGCATGCGAGCCGCCAGGCTGCCATCGTCGAACAGGACGAGGCTTGCGGCGCCGACAAGGCCGGCATGGCGGCCGAGCTGCGCCTGGACGACCGGAACGTCGCGATAGGCACGCATGGCGCGCAGGCGGATGGTCGCCTCGATGACGGGCGCCATCAGGTCGAGGCCATTGGCGATGCCGCCGCCGACGACCAGAACGTCGGGCGAATAGAGATGCAGGAGGTTGGTGAAACCCACACCCAGCCAGCGTGCCTCCTCTTCGAGCAGCGCCACAGCGAGATCGTCCTGCAGCCGTGCCGCCTCGACGACGTGGCGTCCGGTCACCTCGGCGTTGGCCGAGAGGCGGCGCAACGTCGAGCCGTCCAGGGGCGATGTCGCGGCATTGGCACGGCGGCCAAGCGCGGTTCCCGAGGCGATGGCCTCGAAGCAGCCGACGACGCCGCACACGCAGCGCTCGCCCTCGTTGGTGATGGTCATATGGCCGATCTCGGCGGCAAGGCCACGGCGGCCGTGCAGGATGCGGCCGTCGGCGACGACACCGCCGCCAATGCCGGTCGAGACCGTGACGAAGACCAGTGAGCGCGCGCCGTGACCGGCACCGAAGCGCCATTCGCCGAGCGCTGCCGCATTGGCGTCGTTCTCTAGCCGTACCGGCAGGCCAAGCCGCCGCTCGAGTATGTCGGCCAGTGGCACGTCCTGCCAGCCGGCGAGCGTCGGCGGCCCGACCGCGATGCCGGCAAGCGGATCGAGCGGTCCCGGCGCGCCGACGCCGACGCCGACGATGGCGAGGCCCGGCGCCTCGGCATGGACGGTCGCGGCCAGCGCCTCGATCTGGCCGATCACCACGTTGGGACCGGCCTGCGCCTGTGTCGGCACCGCCGCGAAGGCCAGGATCTTGCCGTCACGGTCGACCAGGGCGGCACGAAGCTCGGTGCCGCCAAGATCGATCGCGAGGGCGGCTTCGATTCTCATGCCGCGACCTTCAAACCATGCAGCCAGGCGATGCGGCCGGCGAGATCCTTGTCGCCGAAAGCGAGCGAACCGAGCACCACCGTCTCGGCTCCGGCGGCGCGCAGCAGCGGCACGGTTTCGTGGCGGATGCCGCCATCGGCGGCGAGCACCACAGCCGCCTCGCGGCCGGCCTTTCGCAGGATGGCGCGGGCCTCGCCCAGCCTGTCGCAGGCTTTTTCGGACAGGCCCTGGCCCTTGACGCCGATCGCGGTGCCCAGAAGCGTGACGAAGGCGACTTCGGAGACGAAAGGCGCCACCGTTTCGACCGGCGTCTCCAGCCTCAGCACGACCCCGGCTTCGGCGCCGAGTTCACGTGCCAGCCGCACGGCACGCAGGCCCGCCTCGCCATTCTCGGCATGGACGCTGATCATGTCGGCGCCGGCCTCTATGAACTGGCGCGTCTGTTCCTCGACGATTGAACCGTCGACCATCAGATGGACATGGATCGGGCTGGCCGTCAGCTTGGCAATGCGGGCGACTAGATCGGGGAAAAACAAAAAAGATGGCGCGAAATGGCCGTCCGCGACATCGATATGATGCAGATCGACATAGGGTTCGATGCGCTGCAAATCGCTCTCGAAATTGGCGAGATTGGCCGACCACGATGAGAATTCGGCGATCAGACGATCGCGCGGCAATGCGGCGATGGCGGCCGGGCCTGACAAAGTTTTCGAGATCATGATTGGTCCTGGTTGTTGAAATTTCTATCGAGGAAGCCGCCGATGGCGGCGCGGATTTCGGCGAAGTGGCTGTTCTTGTCGGTGGCCTTCGGCGTCACCTCCACGAACGCCGCGCCCGGGATGGCCTCAGCCAATTCGCGGGCGGTCGCCAAGGGATGAACGAGATCGATGCCGCTGCCAATGATGAGCGTGGGGATTGCGAGGCCGGCGGCCTCGGCCCGTGTCACGCCAGGCCCGTCATTGGCGATCGCTTGCATCGCCTCGGCAAAGACATCAGCGTTTTCGCGCGCGAAGAAGCCGAGCAGGGAGGCGAGATTGTCCGGTGCTTCGCGGCCGAAGCGGGTTGCCGTCGCGTAGGACGTGAAGGCCGCGCGCGCTTCGTCCAGCGGCAGCCGGTTGATGAGTTCCCCCACCTCGACGTAAGGCTGCATGTTTTGCGGCGCCGCTTCGAAGGTCCAGGCCGGGCGCACCAGTACAAGACCGGTGACGCGATCCGGGTGGCGGGCCGCCAGGTGCAACGCAATGGCGGCGCCCATCGAGATACCGCCGGCCACGAAGCGCTCCATTCCGGCTGCATCGGCGGCGGCCAGCACGTCGTCGGCGAACATCGCGATCGAGAACGGACGGCCGCTACCGGTGCCGGACCCGCCCTGCGCGCGGCATTCTACGGTCAGCCGGCGGCGCGACGGACTGTCGGGAAAGTTCAGCGCCACCTGGGCGGCATCGCCGCCGAGCCCATGCTGGAAAACGACGGGAAGCCTGCCCTGCCCGGTGTCGAAGACACGAAGCGCTGCATCGTCGCGAAGCATGGTGGTCGGCGCGGCGCCCATCAGACGAGCCCGCGCAGAAAAGTGGCGACGGCGGGTGCTTCGTCGGCGGACAACCCATGCGTAACGAGCGCGCCGACGAAACCCGTCCGCTTCAGCCGCGCGACGAAATCCGGGAAGTCGACGACGCCTTGCCCGGCGGTCGCAAAGCGGCCGTCGGCAAAGCGGTCCTTGGCATGCGCCATGGCGATGTGGCCGGCGGCCTCTTCGATCGCGGCGGCGACCATGGCGCGCGCCTCGTCCGGCGTCGCCTGTTCGAACAGGTTCGCCGGATCGAGCACGATCTTCAGGTGCCTCGAACCCATGTCGGCGATCAGGCGGATGGCATCGCCAGCCGAGGTGACGATGTTGGCCTGCTCGGGCTCGATGCCGAGATCTACGCCGGCATTCTCGGCCAGCGCCAGCGCCTTCGCCATCTCGGCGGCCATGTCGGACCAGGCGGCCGGTGTGGCGTTGTCAGGGTGATAGGCCCACTGGTCGGCGGCATTGCGCGAACCGGTGCAGAGCGTCACCAAGGGAATATCCAGGGTAGCCGCCGTCTCGATGACGACGGCGAGACGGCGGAGGCCGTCGTCGCGCACGGACTTGTCGGGATGCGCCATGTTGTAGGTGCCCGATAGCGCGGCGAGCGAAACGCCTGACGATCGCGTGGCCGTCCCGATCGCGGCGACGGCATCCGCCGGCACGGCATCCGGCATCGAGGGCAGGCCGGCGCAGGCGAGATTGAACTGTGTTGTCTCATATCCGGCCTGCTTCACGGCAGCCAACACAACGGCCGGGTCGGTGCCCGAAAAAGTCTTGGCGAAAATGCCGAGGCGCATCAGACCGCACCCGAAACCGAGGCGAGTTCGACCCGCTCGCCGGTCTCCACGGAGCGCGCAATCGCCACCATGGCGCGGATCGAGGCGATGCCGTCCTCGACATTGGCGCCGCGCATCGGCGCGCCGGTGAGCACGGTGTCGGCAAGGCCCTCGAGCTGGCGGCGGAAGAAATGGCCGTCGGCGCCGAGCGGCTTTCGCGAGGTCGCGTCCTTCTCATGGAAGATGTCGACCTCGCTGGCGCGGAAGTACCAGGGATTGAAGGTCTTGGCGATGACGGAACCGTTCTCGCCGTAGAGCTGAAAACCCTCGTGCCAGTCCATGCGCACGGCGACGGTCAGGTCGAGATGGCCAAGCGCGCCGCTGGCGAATTCGGTCTCGACGAACCAGCAATAGGCGCCGAAGCGCTCGTTGAGACGGGCACGCACGGCGACGATATCGCCGCAGAGGAAGCGCGCCGTGTCGACCAGATGCGAGCCGTGCGCCAGCATGAAATATTGCCTGAGATCGGCCTTGGGGTTGCCGCCCGGCCTCCTCGCCAGCTTGCTGGTGACGGGCAGCGGCTGCACGGCGTCGGTGTTGGTGTAGCGGTGGGTGGAATCGCAATACCAGGCCTTCAGTGCCAGCACCTCGCCCATCTCGTCGCGGACGAAGTCGCGCGCCGCTTCCAGCGCCGGATCGAAGCGCTTCATGTGCCCGACCTGCAGCACCTTGCCGGAGCGCCTGACCGCTGCCGCCAGCGCTTCGCCTTCCTCGATCGAGGTGCCGATCGGCTTTTCGCAGAGAACATGCTTGCCGGCATCGAGCGCCTTGATCGACATCGGCACGTGATAGGCATCCGAGGTGGCGACGATCACCGCTTCCAGCTCGGGATCGGCGAGCATGGCATCATAGTCGGCATACATCTTCCGTGGTTCGTAGGTGGCGCCCATGCGCGCGAGCAGGTCGGGGGCCGCGTCGCAGATGGCGTAGAGGTCGGCATTGCCGGCCTTGACGCAGGATTCCAGATGCGCGAACTGCGCGATCGGCCCGCAGCCAAGCACGCCGATCCTGAGCCGTCTGTCCTGTTTCCTGATCATCGTCTCAAGCCCCGTAGCCACGCATCGTCCGACGGTTAACCTTGACCGCGCCCGCCGGATCGGCGGCGGCCGTGTCGGATTCTTCTTCCAGCACCAGCCAGCCGTTGAAGTTCGGCGCGGTACCGGCGATCTCGATCACCTGCGCGGTATCACAGACGCCTTGGCCAAGCATGGCCCACGTGCCCTTGGCATCGACGTCCTTCAGATGGATGTAGCGGATGCGGTCGCGGTAGGTGGTGAGCGTGTCGGCCATGTCCTTGTGGCCGCGCAGGATATGGCCGGTGTCGGGAACCCAGCCGACCAGCTCGGGATCGAGCAAAGCAAAGATCGCGTCGTAATCGGCACGGTCGAAGAGCAGCGTGTTGTGGTGCGAACTCGGATGCACCGCCACTTGCACGCCTGCCTTGCGGCCGAGCTCGCCGGCCTTGTTGTAGACCTCCGCGGCGATGGCGAATTTGCCGTCACGCGGTCCTTCGGAGACGACGGTGGCCGAGCCCATCGACACCAGCGCGCCGGGAAAGTTTGCCACGAAATCGATCCAGCGCCTGGCGGTTTCGAGGTCGGCTCCGATCTTCTCCTTCAGCGTGAAACCGCTCGCGGAGCCGAAAGCGAAGGAAACCAGTGTCAGCCCTGACGACTTCAGCGCGGCAGCGAACTCGGTGGGTTTATCCGCGTAGCGGCCGATCATGGTGTCGGTGATCTCGATGCCGGCATACCCGCCATCCGCGATCGCCTTCAACAGATCGTCGGGGCCGCCGGTGAACCGGTCTCCCAGCATTTCCCAGGTGAAGGTCTGGCAGCCGACTTTGAGGTCTTTCACGTTCATCCTTTCATTCCCTTGATACCGCTTATTCCTTGATGCCGCTCTGCGTCACCCTGGAGTGGACATCTATTTGACCGAGCCCGCGGTCATGCCGGCGAGGAAGTATCTCTGGGCAACGAGGTAGATGATCAAGAGCGGCAGCGAGCCGAGCACGCTCATCGCCATCATCTGGTTCCATTCGAAGGCGTGCTGCCCCATCAACAGCTGGATGCCGATCGGGACGGTGCGCATGGACGTGGACTTGGTCAGCGTCAGCGCAAAGAGAAATTCGTTCCAGCATAGCAGGAAGGTGTAGACCGACGTCGCCACGATGCCCGGCAGTGAAATCGGGACGATCACCCGCCAGAGTGCGGTCCAACTGCTACCGCCGTCGACAGCCACTGCTTCATCGAGATCGCGGGGCAAGGTGTTTAGATATCCCGTCATCAAAAGGATCGCATAGGGCAGCGTAAACACCAGGTAGGTCAGGATCAGCGCGACATAGGTGTCGAAGATGCCGTACGAGACGACAAGCCCGAAGAAGGGGATCAAAAGTGTGATCGGCGGGATCGTCTGCGTGCTGATGATGAGTGTATTCAGGCTGCCTTTGCCGCGGAAGTCGAAGCGACTGAACCCATAGGCCGCCAGCAGGGCGATCAGCACCGTCAGCACGGTCACCGCTCCCGCCACGAAGTAGCTGTTGAAGAAGAAGCGCAGCTTTACCGGGTCGCCAAGGATGGCGGCATACGCTTCCAGGGTGAAGGCCTTCGGCAGGATGGTTGGTGGCAGCGCAAAGATTTCGGTGTTCGACTTGAACGAGCTGCTCAGCATCCAGTAGATCGGGAAGGCCGCGAAAAACAGCCCCGCGGCAAGCGCGACATGCAGCGCGACGGTGATCAGCCTGTCTTTCGGCGTGTGCCTTTTCCTCATGGTGACTAGCGAGCCTTTTGATAGCGGATGTAGAACAGCGTCAGGCCGAGAGAGATCAGCAGGATGACCACGGCGCTCGCCGACGCCTGTGACAGGTTGTAGCTCGAAAACGCCAGCTTGTAGGTGTAGGTGCTCAGCACCTCGGTCGCGTAGATCGGACCGCCGCCCGTCGTGATCCAGATCAACGGGAAGACCTGCATGGTCCAGATGAAGTCGAGCAGCGAAATGCTGATGATGATCGGCATCAGCTGCGGAATGGTGATGAAGATCAGCTTCTGGTAGGCCTTCGCCCCGTCGATATCGGCGGCCTCGTAGAAATCCTTGGGAATGCCCTGCAAGCCTGCGAGTAGGCTGACCATGAAGAGCGGATAACCCGCCCAAATATTGGCGAAGGTCACGGCGTGTAGCGCGGTCCGCGGCGAGGAAAACCACTCGACCTTGGAACCGATGATGCCCAATTGCAGGAGAATGCTGTTCACGACACCGTTCGGCTCGAGCAGGAGGCGCCAGATCACCGCGATGATGACCGCGGTGAACAGCCAGGGCAGTATGTAGAGCACGCGCAGGATATTGCGCAGCGTTGGATTGATGCGGTCGCTGTTCAGCATGAGCGCGAAGATCATGCCGATGGTCATGTGGAAAACGACGCTCATGCATGTGAAGTAGAGCGTGTGCCACAGCGAAGCCCAGAACACGGGATCGTCGAAGATCGCCTGGTAGTGTTTCAGTCCGGCAAAGGACGGGTCGCGACGCAGCACCGCGCTGTTCTGGAACGAGTAGCCAATCACCGTCACCATCGGCAGCAGCATCAGCAGGCCGATTATTACCAGCGAAGGCGACAGATAGAGATAGGGCGCGACCGCTCGTTTCAGTCTGTGGTGGGTGCGCTTCTGTCGAGTCATGTGCCAGCCTTGGGATACGCCTTCAAGAGAAGGTGAGCTTCGTAAACGGATCCATCTCAATTGCCGATCCGTTGTTGCCGGGCGGCCTGCCCGAAGCAGGCCACCCGGTTGAAGGTAACAGACGGGAACAGCCCGATCAGAATTTCGCCATCCAACCCTTCTGAGCGGCGGCTGCGGCCTGTTCCGGAGACTGCTCGCCAGCGAGCATCTTCTGGGCTTGCACGTCGAACTGGGTCATCAGGTCTTCAGCCACCGGCAGGCCCGTGAACTCATTGGCGAGATAGCCGGTCTTGAAGATTTCGAAAGCCTTGCCGAAAGCCTTGTCCGAGGTCACGAAATCGGGCTTGGCGTTAACGTTGCCCGGGAAGGCATTGGCAAGCGACACGAGCTTGCCATTCACCTTTTCGCTCATCAGATACTGGACGAGTTTCCAGGCCTCTTCCTGATGTTTCGAGGCCGCGGAGATGCCGATGCCCCAGGAGGCATAGGGAAGGCCGCGCTTGCCCGTATAGCCCTCCACGACCGGGACAGGGATGAGGTCGAAGTTCAGCTTGGGATTGCGCTTGCGGATGAGGTTCACATGCGCGAGCGAGTCGATCATCATCCCGACGCGGTCGTTGACGAATTCCTCGACCTTTTCCTGTTCGGTCTTGGTGGCGATGCCGGGCGAGATGGTGCCGGCGTCATTGAGCGATTTGACGAAGGAGAGCATATCCACCACCGGCTTGCCCTCGAGGGCGGGCTTGCCGTCCGCCATCATCGACTGACCCGAAGCCCAGACCCACGACATCATGTCGTTCTGGACGCCGGACGGCGTCTGCAGCGACAGCGGCAGCACCCAGCCATACTGGTTCTTGTCGGCGTGCGTCATCTTCTTGGCGGCGTCGAGAAATTCCGCGCGGGTCGAGGGCAGCTTGGTCACGCCTGCCTGGGCGGCGAGGTCCAGATTGACGAAAACCGGATAGACGAACGAGGCGACCGGAAACATCACCGCCTTGCCGTCGACCTTGATGATGTCGGCGACCTGGCTCTTGTCGAACTTGCTCGCATCCATCATCGGGTTCATGTCGGCGAGTGCGTTCTGCGCATTCAGATTGTTGACCCAGGCGCCGTCGAGGCCGACGACGTCGCTGAGCGTTCCGGTCGCGGCGCCGACCGAGATCTGGTCGCGCGTCGTCGCATAGGGGCCGCTGACCAGCGTCACCTTGATGCCGGGGTTCGCGGCCTCGAACTCATCCATGATTGCCCTGAGCGAGCCAGCCGGCAATTCGGGCTCCCACCATTGGGTGAATTCCAGCGTCGTGTCCGCCATGGCGCCGGTTGCGCCAAGCAGCCATGCGGCCGCGGCTATTTTCAGCATCGCGGGTTTAATACGAAACGTCATTTTCTCCTCCTTCTTTGGGGATCGACCGCACAATGCGGACGATCGTCTGGTTATTCAAAAGTCTTCTTACGCGGGCGCCTCCCCCTCGCCTGCGGGCCTTGCCTCGGGTCTTCAGATCGCCAGATGCGTCTCGGGATCGAAGAAATGGAGCTTGGCGTCATCCAGGGCCAAGCGGATTTCCGTGCCGGAGCGGACCGTGCTGGCCGGTTCGAATCTCGCCACCGCGTTCGACGCCAGGCCGAAATCCTGCACCGCGTCCGGGTCGCCGGAGTCCACCCGGACCGCGTCGATGGTGAGATGGACGATGTGTTCGGATCCGAGTTCCTCGATCGAGGTCACCTTTGCCGGTATCGTCTGGTATTTGCGGCCGGATTCGAGGTTGCTGTCATAGAGATCCTCGGGTCGGATCCCGAACACGACCTTGCGCCCCGCATACGACCTCAAGCCCGGCCTGCGCACGAAGGCCGCATCCTGCAGCCGGATGGCGAAGGTGCTGGACATCAGTTCGTCGCCCGTCAGGGTCGCCTCGAAAAGGTTCATCGAAGGAGACCCGATGAAGCCGGCAACGAAGGCGTTCACCGGGGATTCATAGAGCCTCTTGGGCGTATCGACCTGCTGCAGAACGCCGCCTTTCAACACGGCGACCCTGTCTCCCATCGTCATCGCTTCGGTCTGGTCGTGGGTCACGTATATGGTCGTTACGCCGAGCTGCTTTTGCAGACTGGTGATTTCGGCGCGCATCTGCACGCGCAGTTTCGCGTCCAGATTGGAAAGCGGTTCGTCCATGAGAAAGGCGGCCGGCTCACGCACCATGGCGCGGCCCATGGCAACCCGTTGACGCTGTCCGCCCGAAAGGTTCGCGGGCTTACTGTCCAGCAGCGACGTCAGCTGAAGGGTTTTGGCGATCTCGTCGACGCGCTTCTTGCGCTCGGCCTTCGGCTTGCCGGCCAGCCGCATCGAAAAGGCGATGTTTTCGAACACCGTCATATGCGGGTATAGCGCGTAGCTCTGGAAGACCATCGCGATGTCGCGGTCCTTGGGCGGCATGTCGACGACGTCGATACCGCCGATACGGAGGCTGCCGCTGGTGACGTCCTCCAATCCCGCGATCATCCGCAACGCGGTGGATTTGCCGCAGCCGGACGGCCCGACGAGAATCAAAAACTCGCCGTCCTCGACCGACAGATTCAACTGGTCGATCGCGTGAAAATTGTTCCCGTATGTCTTGCAGATATTCTCAAGAACGACCTCTGCCATTTTCCTCCCTCCACAAGTCTAAGCCACTGATTTTTATAGTTTCCTCGGCTTATGATCACCTGCGAGATATTTCCTCGGATAGTTCGGGCTCTGTCGCGGCATCGAGCCGCGCATGCTTCAGTTCGACCGGCGACGGCGCGTTCGTCGATGCCAGCAGTTCCGTGACCTGGTCGTCGGTCGGAAGCGCCTCGCGCCCGCCTCGTCCCGTTATCGAATGGGCCGCCGCCGCGGCCGCGAATGCGACCCGGCCCGCGGTGTCGGCGCCGCGCGTCAGTGCAAGGGCGTAGGCGCCATGAAAGCAGTCGCCTGCGCCGGTCGAGTCGACGACTTCAACCTGGTGCGGAGGCAGGTGCCAGAGCCCGGCCTCGCCGCGTCCACGATAGTAGACGCCCCTACCGCCATCCGTCAGAACCACGGCGGACCGCGACGGCAACCACAATGCATCCAGTATCTCGGCGGGCGATCGGCGGCCCGTGGCGATGCGCGCAAAGCCGAGCGGAAGAATGAGATGGTCGCAGAGCCCGATCAGCCTTTCGGTAGCTGGGCCACTGCTCCATTCGATATCGCCGAGGATGGCAAGGCCGAGATCGCGAGCCCGAGCCACGACATCCAGCGACCCGATCGCGTAACTATCGACGATCAGGACGGTCGCGCGGCTGAGGATCTCGTCCGGAAAGTCCGGCGCGGTGCCCAGCATCGCTTCGTCGTCATACGCGATGAACCGCTCCCCATCCGAGCCGACGGTGATCCGCGAGCGCACCGGGCGTGCGTTGGAATGGCGCGGCGCGAACGCGGTTTCAACGCCGCTCGCAACGAGATCGCACAGCACGGCGTCGTCGGCGGCACTACCCAGCCATCCGACGAAGCCGGCGCTTCCGCCGAGCCGCGCGACGGCGACAAGGGCCGTCGCGACATTTCCTCCGAAAGCCCGGGCACTTTGCAGAACCTTCCCCTTGCCCGCCGACAACGGCTGATCGACATAGACGATGTCGTCGATCGCAATAGCTCCGAAGCCGAGGATTGAAGGGACGGTGGGCATCGGTCAGGCACCCGCCCTTGCCAGGGCATCTTGCGCCGAAAGCCCGTCATGGATGACGCCCCGGAAGGCAATGGCCGCCTTCTGCGGATCGCCATGCCCCCAGAGATTGCGGCCCACCACGGCGCCGCGCGCGCCGGCACGGATGGCGTCCGCGGTCTGCTGAAGGGCGCCGAGCAGCGTGTCGGTCTTCGGACCACCCGCGATCACGACCGGCACCGGGCAGGTCCGAACGGTCTCTCGAAACGACTCGAAATCGCCGGTGTAACCGATCTTGATCACGTCGACGCCGGACTCGTAGCCGATGCGCGCCGCATAGGCGATCTCGTCGGGAGTGAAGACGATCTTTGTCCCGTCGGTGAAATCGCGAGGGTAGACATGCGCGACAACGGGCATGCCGTAGCGGGCCGCCGCGTTCACCGAATCGGTCAGCCAGCGTATGTACTTGCCCTCGGTCGCGCCGCGTACCGGAATGGCCACGGCCAATGCATCTGCGCCAGCGCGCACCGCATCCTCGGGCGTTGCAATCAGTTCACTGATGCGGTCGTCCGGGGTGAAGCAGCCGGCCTGGATCACCAGGGAAGCCTTGCCCGCGTATTGCGGCCACAGATGGCGCGCGGTGCCAGGCTGGATGCTGACATAGTCGGGTTTGCCCACCATGACGCGGGCTAGCGCGCCCGGCAGGTCGGCAAGACCGCCTTTGCGCACGTCGCCATAGCCGACGAAGTGGTCGACCGCGCCGCCGAAAAGGTTGCCCGATGGATGTGAGAAGAGGCGCGCAAGGCGCACCTGGGTTCCGAGGCTCATGAGTCCAAAAATCTCCAATCGATTGACTTTAAAATCCCAGACCCAGTTTTTTCGAAAGAAAGAACAAAAGCAATCTTTCGAAAGCTTTCGAATTCTCGTATTTTTAATAGGGTGAATCGAGGCCATGGCGATCGCCTGGCACATGGAGGCAAGGACAGGGCAATGTTGTCGGAGCAGAGACGCCAATCGATCCTGGGTGAGGTGCAACGCAGCGGACAGGTTCGCATCAAGGACCTGTCCGACGATTTTGGCGTGTCGGAAGTCACCGTGCGCTCCGACCTCGAGATACTGGACCGAAAGGGACTGCTGACCAAGACCCGCGGAGGCGCGGTGACACGGACCACGGATTCGACCACGGCCGCGTTCGCCCGGCGGATGCAAACCAACCTCGATGCAAAGAAACGCATCGCCCGGGCAGCGGTAGAACTGTTCGAGGACAACCAATCCGTCATCTTCGACGGCGGCTCGACATTGATGCAGCTTGCCATGCAGTTACCCCCGCTCAGCAATGTCGTGGTCGCGGCCACGGCGATGAATATCGTGCAGCATCTGATGCATCGGCCCGGGCTCGACGTTCACATGATCGGCGGCCGGGTCTATCCAGACACGGTGAGCACGCTGATCACCGACGCCGATACCGCTCTCGGCGGCTTGGTGGCGCATCAAGTCTTTGTCGGAGCGCATGCGATCGACTCGTCACTGGATGTGGTCGACGTCAACGAAGACATGGCGCGAACGAAGCGAAACCTCGTACGCATGGCCCGGCGCGTTGTCCTCCTTGCGGATTCGAGCAAATGGGGCGTCAGCGGCACCTCCAAGGCATTTTCGCTGTCGAGCGTCGATGTGGTGATCACCGATGATGGCCTGGCAGGCCCGATACGCAGCCAGCTCGACGGGACCGTGGCCAAGGTGATCTACGCCTGAACCCTTCGCGACCCCTGGCCGCACGGCAGAGGTCCACTGCGCGCTTGACCCACGAGATTCGCGTCGGCGCCCGGCCGGTTTTTCATGCCTGTCATTTCCTCCTCCTAGGGCTGGCAGCCTCCCAAAGTCGCGCCAGCATTTCCGCATGCTCTATAAAAATTTTACGCGCGTCAATATTTAAAATGTTGTATAGCGATTTCGAAAACGATCCGGCATCGTCGCGACGGATCGGGCAGGCCCGTGAGCGTATTGGGAGGTACAACAGGAAATGCAGGCGAAATCAGAGGCCAAACTCGGCATTGGCGTCGTCGGGTGCGGCAACATCTCGATGACCTATCTGCGCAACGCCGCGCTGTTTGGCGGGGTCGAGCTTCGTGCCTGCGCCGACATCTCGGCCGAAATCGCGGCGCTGCGAGCCAAGGAATATGGCATCCGTGCCCTTGGCGTCGATGCGCTGCTGGCCGACCCCGAGATCGACCTCGTCCTCAACCTGACCATTCCGGCGGCGCATTTCGATATTTCGATTTCAGCCCTGTCGGCGGGAAAGCATGTCTTCACCGAAAAGCCCCTGGCGACGTCGGCCAGCGACGGGCGCCGCCTGGTGGCGGAGGCGGCGAAGCGCGGCGTGCTGCTCGGCTCGGCTCCCGACACCTTCCTTGGTGCAGCCGGACGCAGAGCGCGCCGCCTGATGGATGAGGGCGCGATCGGCCGCCCGGTCAGCGGCACCGCCTTCATGATGGGACGCGGCATGGAACACTGGCATCCCAACCCGCAATTCTACTACCAGCCTGGCGGTGGTCCGGTGTTCGACATGGGTCCCTACTACCTGACCATGCTGGTCAACCTGCTCGGTCCGGTCGCGCGCGTCATGGCGATGGCGACGAAGGGCCAGGAGGAGCGGTTGATATCGGCCGAAGGGCCGTTCAAGAACACGACGTTCAAGGTCGGCACCCCGACCAATGTGCTGTCGCTGCTCGAATTCCGCTCTGGCGCCACCGTCACCTTCGGCGCCTCGTGGGATGTCTTCAGGCATTCCAACCATCCGATCGAACTGCACGGCACGGAAGGTTCGCTGCGCCTGCCCGACCCGGACACGTTCGGCGGCACCGTCTCGCTGTCCGAACGCGGCGCGGACTGGAAGGATTTCGCCAGCGAAGGCGAACTCTACGGCGCCCGCAACTGGCCTTACGCCGCGCCCGACCGCGCCAATTACCGCATGCTCGGGGTCGCCGATCTCGTGCGCTCCCTAGAGACGGGAGCAGCGCCGCGCGCGTCCGGCAATCTGGCGCTGCATGTGCTGGAGATCATGGAAGCGATTCTGCGGTCGGGCGAGACGAAAAGCTCGGTCGCCATTGCCGGTGACGTCGTCCAGCCGGCCCTGCTCAGCGAAGACGAGGCGCGCGCCTTGCTCGCCTGATCCCCGTGGCGGAGATGACGATGACACTCGATCCGGACGCGCTACGCATCCTCGAAATCGCCCGGGCCGCCTGCGGCGAGCCGTTCGAGAATGGCAGCGTGGCGGCGGCGCGGGCCGCCTACAACGCTTCTTTCCCGACGCAGCAAGGCGAGCACGAGCCGGTGGCGGCGACTTCGCAACAGCAGATCGACGGGCCGAACGGCCTGGTGACGATCCGCATCCATCGCGGCATCGGCGCGCCACGCTCTGGCGCGCGCGCCGTGCTCTATCTGCATGGCGGCGGCTGGGTCATCGGCAATCTCTCCTCGCATGACGAGATCTGCCGCTGGCTGGCCAATCTCGGCAATGCCGTCATCGTCTGTCCCGACTACCGGCTGGCGCCGGAGCACAAGTTTCCCGCCGGGCTCGAGGATTGCGCGGCGGCGCTGCGCTTCATGGCCGGGAATGCCGGAGACCTCGGCATCGACCCTGCCCGCATCGCCGTTGCCGGCGACAGTGCCGGCGGCAACCTTGCCGCCGTTTTGGCGCTGCTTGCCCGCGACGGGCTGGCGCCGCCGCTTGCCGCCCAGATCCTGATCTATCCCAACACCGATGCCCGCCAGACGGCGGACAGCTACCGACGTTTCGGCGACGGCTTCGGCCTCACCGCCGCCACCATGGCCTGGTTCCGCGACCACTATGTGCGGACGCCCGACGACATCGCGGACTGGCGCGTTTCGCCGCTGCTGGCCTCCAGCCTTGCCGGCGCGGCGCCGGCTTTTGTCGTGACAGCCGGGCACGACATCCTTGCCGATGAAGGCACGGCCTATGCCGAGCGCCTGCGCGCCGACGCAGTGCCACTGGTGTTGCGGCACTGGCCGGGTCAGATCCATGGCTTCGTCTCGATGGGCCGCCACATCCTGGCCGCGCGGCAAGCGGTGAGCGAGGCGGCGGCCTGGCTTCAGCTGCGGACGCGTGCTCAGGCCGACTGACGCATCACCAGGGTCGCGCCGAGCTTGACGTTGCGCGCCAAATCCTGGCCGGGCGGATCGGCCTCGTCCAGCAGTGCCAGCAGGATCTCGACACTGCGGCCGGCCATGGCGGCGAAATCCTGCGCCATGGTGGTCAGCGCGGGACAGGTGTAGCGGCTCAACGGATGATCGTCGTGAGCGGCGACACGGAAATCGCAATCGGGCCGGCGGCCGATCTTCAGCCCGCGCGAAAAGGCGGCCGACATCACGCCGAAGGCGAGACGGTCATTGGCGCACAGCAGCGTGCGGGCCGGCAGGCCGCCCTTCTCGAGCGTCCTGTCCATCCATTCATGGCCGATGCGCTCGAAATCCCAGTTATAGTCGCCCGCCGACTTGATGACGACAGGCTCCAGACCCGCGGCCTGCATCGTGTCGATATAGCTCTGCAGGCGTTCGCCCGAATTGTGGTTGACGTGCGGAATGTCGACATAGACCGGCGGTTCGCCGGACCGGCAGAGATAGTCGACGATGGTCGAGGTGCTCTGGTGGTTGTCATTGCCGACGAACGGCGTGTCGCCTTCGATATAAGTATCGAAATAGACGATCGGGATGTCCTCGCTCATTCGCTCGAAAACACCGGGCTCGGAAACTCGACCCAAGGGGGCGACAATGGCGCCGGCGACCTTCAGCGACATCAGTGTCCTGACCGATTCCGCCTCCAGTTTCGGCGAACCGTGCGAGGAAATGACGATGGGCCAAAACCCTTCGTCGCGGCAGCGCAGTTCGATGCGGCTGACCATCTCGGCGTAGAACGGATCGGCGATCGTCGGCACGACGATGCCGACATTACGGGTGCGCTTGCGGTTGAGGTTGCGGGCAAAAACATTCGGCTGATAGTCCGAGGAACGAAGCGCGGCCTCGATGCGTGCCCGCGTCGCCGGCTTCACGCTGGCCGGATCGTCGAAATATTTCGACAGGGTCGGCCGCGATACGCCGGACGCCCTGGCGAAATCATCCATCGTCCGGTGGGTCTTCTCCGCCATCGATCTTTCGGGCCCCTTTACCCTCAACGCCAGCCGAACTCTGGCCAGAATCAGTCTTGCGGCCGTCGCTATGAGGCAGCATTGCTTGACCGAACTTGTTCAGTCAAATTTCCATGTTTCCATTACAACGCAAAAGAATTGCGCACGTCAAATTATTTATTGACGCTCTGAAAATCTCAACTTAGGTTTTGAACTCGCACGGACATGGGGAGCGTACGGCAACCAGAGTCCGGCAGATGGTGAGGACATGAAGAAACTGGTTTGCGCCGGCGAGATCCTGGTCGAGATCATGGCCGAGCGGATCGGCCAGAGTTTTCGCGCTCCTGGCCCGCTGGTCGGCCCGTTTCCATCAGGCGCCCCCGCCATCTTCATCGACCAGGCGGCGCGGCTCGGCCAGCCGGCGGGGCTGATCGCGGCGGTGGGCGACGACGATTTCGGCCATTTGAACATCGAGCGCCTGCGCGCCGATGGCGCCGACATCTCGGCCATCAAGGTCCACCAGGGTGCCGCGACCGGAACCGCCTTCGTCACCTATGAGGCCGATGGCAGCCGGCACTTCGTCTACAACATCAAGCAGAGTGCTGCCGGACTGATCGAGATCGGCGCGGAAGCGCGCGCTCTGCTGGCCGGTGCCGACCATTTCCACGTCATGGGCACATCGCTGTTCTCGCCCGAGGTGATCGAGGTTGCCCGCAACGGGATCGAGGCGGTCAAGGCACGCGGCGGCACGGTCTCCTTCGACCCCAATATCCGCAAGGAGATGCTCGATCTGCCGGGCATGCGCGACGCGCTGCATTTCGTGCTGTCGAAAACCGATGTGTTCCTGCCGAGCGGGCCGGAACTCTTCACCTTCGCCGAGGCAACCGACGAGGAGAGCGCGGCGCGCGAAATGCTGGACCGCGGCATCTCCGGCGTGGTCGTCAAGAAGGGCGCGCAGGGCGCCGTTCACTACGACCGGTCAGGGCGCACCGCTTCACCCGGCTTCGTCGTCGAGGAAATCGATCCGACCGGCGCCGGAGACTGTTTCGCGGCGGCCTTCGTCTCCTTCTGGCTGCGTGGAGAAGCGCCTTGGAGAGCGCTCGAGATAGCCAATGGCTGCGGCGCGCTGGCGGTGACGAAGAAAGGCCCGATGGAAGGCATCGCCTCGCTCGCCACCGTCGAGGCGTTCATTGCGACCGCCACGACCGGAGCACCGGCATGAGCCAGGCGACCGACAGGCTGGCCGCCATAGCAAAGCGTCGTGCGGCCGGCGAACGCGCCGGCATCGCCTCGATCTGCTCGGCCCACCCGCTGGTCATCGAAGCAGCACTGCGCCACGGCAAGGCGCGCGGTGTCGACGTGCTGATCGAGGCCACCTGCAACCAGGTCAACCACGAGGGCGGCTATACCGGCATGACGCCGGGCGATTTCCGCCGCTTCGTCGAGACGATCGCCGGCAAGGCCGGCTTTCCCCTGGACAGGCTGGTGCTCGGCGGCGACCATCTTGGCCCCAATCCGTGGAAGCACCTGCCGGCGCCAGAGGCCATGGAAAGGGCATCGCGCATGGTGGATGCCTATGCCGAAGCCGGATTCACCAAGATCCATCTGGATGCCAGCATGGGCTGCGCCGGCGAAGGTGCCGCGCCTCCCGACGCCACGATTGCCGCGCGCGCCGCCGACCTAGCCGGAGTGGCGGAGGCCGCGGTTGAACGAACAGGCGGCGCCAGGCCTGTCTATGTCATCGGCACCGAAGTGCCGGTGCCGGGCGGCGCACAGGAGGCGATGGACCATCTGGCGGTGACGACACCGGAAGCGGCAGGCGAGACGGTGCGCATCCACCGCGATGCCTTTCACCAGCGTGGCCTCGATGCCGCCTTCTCGCGGGCGATCGGCGTCGTGGTGCAGCCGGGCGTCGAGTTCGGCAATGCCGAGGTGATCGCCTATCGCCCGGAACGCGCCCGGGCGCTGGCCGGCACACTGCGAGACCTGCCGCAATTCGTCTTCGAGGCGCACTCGACCGACTACCAGCCGGTCGGAGCGCTGAGCGCTCTGGTCGACGACGGTTTTGCCATCCTCAAGGTCGGGCCGTGGCTGACCTTCGCGCTGCGCGAGGCGCTTTACGGGCTGAGCCACATCGCCGACATTCTGGTTCCCGACCCGGGGCGTGAGAACCTGCCGGCGGCGATGGAGCGCGCCATGCTGGCCGCACCGGGCAACTGGAAGAACTACTATCACGGCTCCGAGGCCGAGCAGCGGATCGAACGCCATTTCTCCTACAGCGACCGCATCCGCTACTACTGGCCGGCGCCGGCGGCGGGGCAGGCCGTGGACGCACTGATGCTGGCGTTGGGCGAGCGCGATATCCCCTCACCTCTGATCAGCCAGTATCTCGGCCGTCTGGATGGCGCGGTGGCGAGCGGATCCGTCGCGCCAAAAGCCAGGGAACTCCTGATTGCAGCCCTAACGGATGTTCTCGACATCTATGGCAGCGCAACCGGCTGATCCCGACAGTTACGCCCGTGGCACCAGAACCAGGGCACCTGTGGTGCGGCGCAATTCCAGATCGCGGTGCGCGTCGGCGGCGTTGGCAAGGGCGTAGCGGGTCGGCGCCTCGACCCTGACCGCGCCCTGGCGCAGCGCCTGGAAAAAACTGGTGACATGCGGCGCGAGCTTTTCCGGCGTGTCGGTGTAGTGGGCATAGTTGGGGCGCGAAACGGTGATCGATTTCGAGGCGAAGCGGCCGATGTCCCAATTGCCGACCGGCCCGGAAGCCTGGCCGAAACTGACGAGATGGCCGCGCACTGCAAGCGCCGCCAGAGAGCCGGCGAACGTGTCGTTGCCGACCGCGTCATAGGCGATGTCGGCACCCCTGCCACCGGTCAACCGCATGACCGCCTCGGCGAAATTTTCGCGGGAATAGACGATCACATGATGCGCGCCGAGCCGCTCGACGATGCGCGCCTTGCCGTCGCTCGACACGGTGGCGATGACCGTCGCGCCGAGATGGCGCGCCCACTGCACCAGCAACTGGCCGATGCCACCGGCGGCGGCGTGGATGAGGACGATGTCGCCGCGCTTCACGGCATGGACATCGTGCAGCAGAAAACTCGCGGTGACGCCCTTGAGCAGGCCGGCGGCGGCGGTCTCGTCCGAGACATCGTCGGAGAGCCGAACCAGCAGTTCGGGCGCCATGTTGCGCCGTTCGCTGTAGGCGCCGACGGGCGGACAGGCATAGGCGACGCGGTCGCCGATCGAGAAACCCGATACCGTTGGACCAACCGCTTCGATGATGCCGGCCGCTTCCATGCCCGGCACGCCGGGTGGCTGCAGCAGATCGAAGAAACCGGTGCGGCAGTAGACGTCGATGAAATTGACGCCGATCACCGTGTGACGGATCCGCACCTCGTCCGGCGCCGGCGGCGGCAGGGCGATGGCCCTGGGCTGCAACTCCTCCGGTCCTCCGTAACGCTCGACGACGATCGCGCGGGTCGTTTCGGCACGGATTGAGGCAGCCTTTGCGGCAACGCGCGGCGCGCTCGCGGATGAAGCCGGCGCGACGCTGGCCGGCAACGGTCTCGCCTCAACCGGCGCGCCGGCGTTGCGCCGCCGCAGAAGAGCGTGCACCGCCGCGAAGCCCGCCTGATAGATGCCTTCGGTGACCAGCCTGACCAGTTCGTCGCGGCGATGTGGCGGCGGGTGGAATTCGGAACGCCATTCCCAGAAAGTGGCGTCGCCATCGGTCACCGGCTTCAGTCGCAGCGAGGCGACATAGCCCATCAGCGGCAGCGGCGCTTCAAGCAAGCAATAGCTCAGCCGCCGGTCCTTGTCGGACAGCGCCAGCAATTGCTCGCGCAGCTCGCCGCCGTCGTTCAGCCTGAAGTGGCGCACCGAGCCCACCGCATCGACTGGTTCGCCGCCCTCGATCTCGCTGAAGGCAATCGCCGGGTGCCAGCGCTCATGGCCGTTGAAATCGCGCAGGATCGCCCAGACCTCGTCGATCGGCGCATCGATGATGGTGCTCTGGCAGACCCTGACCATCGGCCGGCGTCAGCGCCCGAACCGGTGTTTCAGCGCGGTCAAGGCGGTCTGGAACACGCCATTGCCGATCTGCTGCATCAAGGTCGCCTCACGGTCCGGCGCGCAGTCGAACTCCGCCTGCCATTCGGCGAGCGTCAGATTGCCGTCGGTGATCGGCGTCAGCGAAAGCGTGGCGACGTAGTTCTCCACCGCCATCGGGCTTTCCAGGATCGCATAGCTGCAGGAGAGGTCGTAATCGGACAGCGCCAGCAGCCTTTCACGGATGCGCCCGCCATCCCTGAGCGTGAAACTCCTGATGCAGCCGATCTGGTCGGCCTGCGCATTCTGTTCGATGCGGCTTTCGACGACGAAGGGCGCCCAGCTTGGCAATGCGTTGAAGTTGCGGACAAGCTTCCACACTTCGGCCGCCGGTGCTGGAATGACCGAGGAGACATAGACCTTGGTCATGCTTGCTGGCCAAGGATGCAACGATAGAGGCCGCACTTGGGTGCACCTCGGCTGTTGACGCCAGCGCCGCCCCTCATTGTCCTGCCGGACATTTCTCCCCGTATAGTGACGGGGAGAAATGGGCTGGCCGCAGCCTCGGCGCCAATCTCGCAACGTTGGTGATTTGCGAAATCGTCGATGACCGCGTCCCTCTCCCCGTCTCTATACGGGGAGAGGATGCCGGCAGGCAGGTGAGGGGCAGCGCCGACGTTCACCTCAATGGTCGCGGTCGTCATCGTCGTCCTTGGCGGGTTTGCCCTTGCCCTTCTTGTCGCGGGTCAGGCTGGAAATGTCCTTGGCGTCGCGCAGCACGTCGGTCATGCGGCCGAGCGAGCCGCCTTCGATGCCGATCTCCTTCATCAGATTGTCGATCATCGGCGCCTGCACCCGGTAGCGCAGCGCGGAGTCGATGACCTCATCGGTGACGTTGCGGTTGCCGCCCTGCCCGCCATTGATGCCGTCGACATGCAGGATCTTGATGCCGTCGATCTTCTCCATCGGTTTGACGCTTTCGCGGATGATGCCTTCCATATGGTCGAGCAGCTTGCCGCGCAGACGGCCGGCGCGTGCCTCGCTCGACAACAGGTTCTCGGCCTCGTTGAGCTGGCGGTTGCCGGCGGCGTCGACTTCGTAACGCTGTGCCGCGGCAAGGGCGTGGATCTTCTCCGCTTCCGCCGATGCCAGTGCCGCGATCTTCTGCGCTTCCGCCAGACTCCTGGCCGCCTTCATCTCGGCATCGGCAGCGGATGTGATGCGCAAAGCTTCGCGCTCGGCCTCGCGCTGCGCGCCGATCAGGTCGGTCAGCTTGCGGCGCTCGGCGATTTCGCGTTCGCGGGCGGTGAAGGCCTGTTCCTCCGCCTGGACCGCCTTGGCGCGCACGGCTTCGGAAGCCGCGATGGCCGAAGACCGCTCCTGCGTCTTCTTGGCGATGTCGATCGCCTTCTGGATCTCGGCGATTTCGATCTTCTGGTCGCGGTCGACGCCAAGCTGGCGGATGTCGCGTTCCTTGATCAGACGGGCTTCCTCGATGCCGCGTTCGGTGGTGATGCGGGCGCGCTCGACCTCTTCGCTGGCCGAAATCTCGGCTTCCTCGAAGGCCTGGCGCTTGGCGATCTGCAGCGCCTCCAGATGGCGCTCGCGTTCAACCCTAACCTCGTCGACGGCGCGCTCATGGGCGATGCGGGCCGTCTCCGTCGCCTGGTTCTCGACGATCTCTGCGCGGCGCTTTTCCGCTTCGGCCCGGGTCACTTCCAGCGCCTTTTCGGCCAGTGCGATCTGGCGTTCCAGCTCGGCGACCTCGAGCAGTTTCTTGCGTTCGACCTCGAGTTCGCGCTGCGTGCCTTCGCGTTCGATGCGGGCTTTCTCCAGCGACAGTTCGAGCGCGATCTGTTCGCGCTCGGTCAGTTCGCGCATCTTCATCTCGGTCTCGTCGAGCGAGCGGCGGCGCGCGATCTCACGGCGCTGCGTCTCTTCCTCGCTGTTGATCCGCTCCTGCGTGATGTTGCGCTCCTGATTGAGGCGCGATTTCTCGACCGCCTCGCGCGAGGAAAGCTGCGCCTGTTCGGATTCCTGGTCGCGCAACGCGCGCTCGATGGCGAGTTCCGAGCGCTGCGCGGCGCGGCGAATCTCGACCTCGCGCTCCTGTTCGAGGCGCGCATATTCGGTGTCGCGGTCGATCTCCAGCACCTTGCGCTGGGTGTCGAGGTTCTGGTTGCGGATGTCGACCAGCGTGCGTTGCTCGATCTCGTTGCGCATCCGGCGCCGGGTCTCGATCGATTCCGTCAATTGCGTCAGGCCTTCGGCGTCGAAGGCATTGGACGGGTCGAAATATTCAAGGCTGGTCTGGTCGAGGTCGACGATGGCGACGCTTTCGAGTTCGAGACCGTTGGCGGCCAGCGATTCCTCCGCCAGCCGGCGCACCTTGGCGGCATAGTCGCCGCGCAGTTCGTGCATTTCTTCCAGCGTCATCTGGGCGGCGACGGTGCGCAGGGCGCCGGCGAATTTGCCTTCCAGCAATTCGCGCAAACTGTCCGGCTGCAGCGTGCGGCGGCCGAGCGTCTGCGCGGCGGCGGCGACCAGTTCGCGATGCGCGCCGACGCGAACGAAGAACTCGGCGATCAGGTCGACGCGCATGCGGTTCCGAGTAATAAGCGCCAGCCCGTCCTCGCGGCGCACCTCGATGCGCAGCACATTCATGTTGACCGGGGTGATCTCATGCAGCACCGGGATGACGAAGGCGCCGCCATTCACCACCACCTTCTCGCCCATGAAGCCGGTGCGCACGAACGCCGTCTCCTTGGTCGAGCGGCGATAGAGCCAGCGCAAGATGTAGACGGCGATCACCACGACGACCGCGGCAATGATCAACCACAACAGGAAAGCGCCAAAGGTCTGCGCGTCCATGATCTATCCTCCCCAAGACAATGCGGTCGGCGCGAGGCGACCGGCAGCAAACTCAAACATCCACCCGTATGGTGGCGAAGTCCAATTCTTCATGCCCGCCTCCGCAGCTTCGGCGTAATGGCGTGGAACGCGGAAATCACCGCATCGACAAAGGCGGGGTCATTGATGTTGGCCCGCACCCGCTCGACATTACGTTGCGGCGTCTGGCGCACCGTCTTCTCGATCGCCTCGAACAGAGCGTTGTCGGCGTCGGGATCATGAAAGGGCTGGCCCGGAGCATCGAGCATCGAGACGCCGCCTTCCGGCAGCAGGAAGCGCACCGGGCCGTTCATGGCGTTGAGCCGCGCGCCGATCCATTCGCCGATCGCGCGGCATTCGTCCACGGTCGTGCGCATCAGCGTCACATTGGGATTGTGGATGACGAATTTGCGGCCGCGAAACTTCTCCGGCACGCTGTCGCGCGGACCGAAATTGACCATGTCGAGCGCGCCGGCCGAGCCGACATAGGGCAGCCCGGTGCGGATCGCCGCACCGAACCGATCCTGCGTCGCCGGGAAGACGCCACCGACGATCATGTCGGCGACTTCAGTCGTGGTGAGATCGAGGAAGGCCGACAGCAGCCGGGAATCGCCGAGGTTTTCCATGGCGCGCCCGCCAATGCCGGTGGCATGGAAGACAAGGCCGTCATAGTCGGCTTCGAGGCGTCTGGTCACCGCCTGCACGGCAGGCGTGGTGACGCCGAACATGGTGATGCCGACGGCCGGCCGCGCCAGCTTGCGCTTGGCTTCCCAGGCTTCGGCATTGGGCAATTGCGCGACCATGCCGGCCATGGCGTGCGCGGCGTTGGACAGCACCTGTTCGGTGATCGAATTCAGCCCCTGCACGTCGGCGACCGAATGGAACATCATGATGTCGGCGCCGCCGACATATTTGGCGACATCGCCGGCCGCCACCGTCGACACCATCAGCTTGGGGATGCCGACAGGCAGCACGCGCATACCCGCCGTCGCCAGCGTGGTACCGCCGGAGCCGCCGGCGGAAATCACGCCTCCGATGCGCGGCTCGCGCTCGATCCAGCGCGCGAAGGCTTCCGCCATGGCGCTCACCGAGCCGCCGCGATCATTGGTGAAGACGGCGGATGATCCGCGCACATGCATGCCGGCGACCTGCATGGCCGGCACGTCGGCGCTGGTCGGTTTTCCCGAGGTCGACAGGTCGACCGTGCGGACCGGCAGGCCGAGCGCCTTCAGCCGGTCGGCCATGAAGCGCAGTTCCTTGCCCTTGGTGTCGAAGGTGCCGACGACCAGCACGGTCCTGCCGATACGCTCGGCAAAGGGAATGGCGAAGATTTTTTTCGCATCGTCCTGCGGGGCGGTCTTGTCGACCGCCGCCTGGCGCAATTCGGTGACCGGGACGTTCCAGCGGTTGGGCAGTTCGGTGACCGGGCGGTAGATGCCGTTTTGAGGCATCGACTCGCCCGATGCGGCGCCGGTGCGGTCGACGCGATAGACTTCCGCCAGTTGTTCCCTGGCCTGCGCGGCTTCCGCCGGCGTGACGGGCGCCTCCTCAGCGTGGCGGCCGACGCCGAGCAGCCGCTGCTGCAGCTCGCGATCGGCGGCAAGCGCCTTGGCCTCCATCAGCCGGTTGATGCGGCCGTTGACCATGATGGCGACCTGGTTCGACACCGAGGTCGCCACGCCGATGTTCTGCTCGATGACCAGCACCGCCATCTCGCCTTCGGCGGCGAGATCGACCAGCATTCTTTCGACTTGATCGACGATGACCGGCGCCAGCCCCTCGGTCGGCTCGTCCATGACCAGCAGTTTGGGATCGCTCAGCAGCGCGCGCGAAATCGCCAGCATCTGCTGCTCGCCGCCCGACAGCTGCGAGCCGCCGTTTGTGCGGCGCTCGGCCAGGCGCGGAAAGGTCTGGTAGACGCGCTCGACCGTCCAGGAGGCGTCGCGGCGGCTACCGGCCGCGAGCCGCAGATGCTCGTCGACGGTCAGGCTAGGCCAGACGCGGCGCCCCTGCGGCACATAGCCGACGCCGAGACGGTGAATCTCGTGTGGCTCGAGCGCGGTGATTTCGCGTCCGTCGACGCGGATCGACCCCGACTTCGCCCGCTTCAGGCCGACGATGGTGTTGCAGAGAGTCGACTTGCCCATGCCGTTGCGGCCGACCACCGACAGCACACCGCTTTCCAGCGTCAGCGAAACGCCCTGCAGCGCATGGCTTTCGCCGTAGAAAACCTGCAGATCTTCTATGCGCAGGATTGCCTTGGCGATTTTCCCGGGACGCTCAGCCATGCTTGCCCCCGAGATAGATCTCCTGCACCTCGGGATCGGCCTCGATCTCCCGTGGCGTGCCTTCCTTGAACAGGCGGCCATTGTGCATCATCGAGACATATTCCGAGACGCGCAGCGCCACATCGAGATCGTGCTCGATGATGATGTAGCCGATGTGTTTCGGCAGCGCGTTGAGGATGGCGACAAGGTCGCGGCGCTCGGTCGGCGACAGGCCCGCCGCCGGCTCGTCGAACAGGATGAAGCGCGGCGCGCCGGCGAGAGCCAGCGCAATCTCCAGCTGGCGCTGCTGGCCATGGCTCAGCGTCGCCACCAGCGTGTCGCGATAGGTGTCCAGATGCACGGCGTTCAGGATCGATTCCGCCTGCGCCATGTTGACGTCCGATGCCGCCGGTCGGAGCAGCGAGAAGCGGCGCCGCGAAACGCCGCGACAGGCGAGGAAGATGGAATCGAGGACCGACAGGCCCTTGAACAATTGCGATATCTGATAGGTGCGGCGCAGGCCGCGCCGGATGCGCTCATGCGGCGGCAGGTCGGTGATGTCCTCGCCGAAAAAGCGGATCCGCCCTGACGTCGGCATGAAGTCGCCGGTCACGGCGTTGAACAGCGTCGTCTTGCCGGCGCCGTTGGAGCCGAGGACCGCGCGCCGTTCGCCGGCCGCGATCCTCATGGTGATGCCCGAGAGCGCCACCAGCGCCCCGAAGCGCCGCGCCACGCCATCGAGCTCCAGCGCATAGGCGCCGGTGCTCTGAAGACGGTTTGCTGCGAGGCTTTCGGTCACTGGCGGCTGCATTCGATATCGGCTGTTACGGGCAGCTCGGATTGTCGCGGTTGACCGCGCCGAGCTTCATGAACTCGTCTTCGGGAATGCCGAGCGTCTGGTTGACCTGCGGCACGACCTTGACCAGCTTGTTGAGGAGATTGCCGTCCGAACCCTCGGTGACTTCGGTCAGGAAGATGTCGGCGATGGCGTTGCGGTTCTTGTCGAGCGACACCTTGCCGGTCGGCGTGTCGAAGGAGAGCTTCGACAGCGCGTCGCGCAACTTCTTGCCGCCGTCGGAGACATCGCCGCCGACCTGGTCGAGACCGAGCAATGTCGCCTTCATGTCGACATAGTAGCCATGGGCGAAGAGCGAGGGCGACGGAAAGGCGCCGGGCTGCTTCTTGTAGGCCTCGACGAATGCCTTCCAGGCCGGCGCGTCATTGGTGTCAGCGGTTGGTCCGGCCGACGGCGTGCCCTTGAGCACGTCTTTCAACTTGCCCTTCGAGGTCAGCACCGTCTGGTCGACGGTGATCGAGCCGCCGATCAGCGGCGCGGTGCCGCCACCCTGCTGGTACTGGGTCAGGAAATTGACGGCGTCGGCGCCGCCTAGCGCGACATAGATCGCGTCGACATCCTCGGGAATGGCGGCTATAACCGACGAAAAATCCTTGTTGCCGATCGGCACCCATGACTTCGACGGCACATGGCCGCCGGCCTTGCAGAACTCGGCCATGAAGCCGAACACCTGCGTGTAGGGGAAGGAGTAATCCTCGGCGACGGTGGCGACCTTCTTGTAGCCCTTGTCCTTGAAGGCGTAGGTGCCGAGGCCGGCCATCCACTGGGCGCCGTCGGTGGAGAAGCGGAAGAAGTTTTCGGCGGGGTCGCGCAAAGTCGTGTCCTGCGCGGCCGAGGTGCCGTTGATGAAGGTCACGTTTGGCTGCGTCTTGGCGTAGTCCTTGACGGCGATGCCTTCGTCGCCCGAAAGCGGGCCGACCAGCACCTTGACGCCGTCCTGCTCGACCAGCTTGCGCGCCGCGCGCACGGCGCTGTCGGGCGAGGCGTCGGACGAGCCCTTGACGATCTCGATCTTCTTGCCGGCGACGGTGCCGTTCATCTCGGCAACCGCGGTCATGGCGCCACGCTCGCCATCTTCGCCGAGCACGGTGAACGGTCCCTCGAAAGTGGCGAGCAGGCCGATCTTGATGGTGTCGTCGGCGGCCAGCGCCATCGACGGCGCGGTCAGCCCGGTGAACACCGCCAGCGCCATTAAGGTACGTCTATGCATCCTCATGTTTTTTCCTCCCGTTGATTTGGTTTTGCAGTGGTTTCGTCCCGGTTTTTTTACGGTCCGGGACGCAAGGACTCCTGGGCAAGATGTGGCTTGATCCTCCCCCACAACCCAAGAATTCCGTCCGGTGAGACGAAGACGATTATCAGGAACACCATGCCAATCAGCGTGTTGAAGCGCTCGGCGCCGACGATGTCGATGGCGAAGGTCTGCATCAGCACGACGACGAGCGCGCCGAGGAACGGCCCGATCGGGTGGCGCAGGCCGCCGATGACGGCGATGATCAGCACGTCGATCGCCGCATCGACACCGATGGTGCCGGGCGAGACGCGGCCGTTGAACCAGACCAGAAGCACACCGGCCAGACCGGCGATGACGCCGGAAAGCAGCCAGGCGAACACCTTGTGCGCGGTGACATGGTAGCCCAGCGCGCGCATGCGGCGGGGGTTGTCGCGGATCGCCTGCAACGTCATGCCGAAGGTCGACCGCGAACCGTAGAGCACCGCCGCGTAGGACAGCACCGCAAGGCCGAGGCAGAGATAGTAGAAGGGCTTGGCGTCGCGCCAGCCTATGCCCCAGAAGGCCGGCGCGCGGATGCCGGCATAGCCGGAATGGCCGTTGAAGATGGCGTAGTTCTGCTGGGCGAAATAGTAGGTCGCGGTGGCGATCGCCAGCGTGATCATGATCGTGTAGATGCCCTCGGTGCGCACCGAGATCCAACCGATCAGCGCCGAAGCCACAGCGGCCGCGAGAACGGCGAACGGCACCGCCAGCCACCACGGCCAGCCGAAACCTAAAATGTTGGAATTGTTGTTGCCGAGTATGGCGATTGCGTAGGCCGATATGCCGGCGACGGTGATCTGCGCCAGGCTGACCATGCCGCCATAGCCGGCGAGCAGCATAAGCGAGAGGCCCAGCATGCCGAAGATCAGCGAATAGCCGCCGATCTGGGTCAGGAAGAAGTCCGACGCCACGAGCGGGTACAGCACCAGCGCGACGCCAAGGATGACGTGACCGGCGCCGAGCTTCTCCAGCCAGTTCCGCTGCGTCGTGCCGTCCGTGGCGATGGCGAGGCTCATCTTGCCTTCCCCATGATGCCTTGCGGCCTGACCGCGAGCGTCACCACCATGATGACGAAGGTGAGGACGATGCCGTAGGTGGGGAAATAGACGAGGCCGATCTGCTCGGCGAGGCCGATGAGCAGCGCGCCGATGGCCGCGCCCGTGATCGAGCCCATGCCGCCGACGATGACCACGACCAGCGACGCCAGGAGATAGCGCACGTCCTCGCCCGGCGCGACCGACAGCGCCGAACCGCCGACGACGCCGGCAAAGCCGGCGAGGCCCGCGCCGACGGCAAAGACGATGGCGAACACCGCGTGCACGTTGACGCCGGAGGCCTGCAGCATGGCGCGGTCGTCGACGCCGGCGCGGATCATCATGCCGACGCGAGTCTTGTGCAGCATCAGCCAGAGGACGACGCCGATGACGATCGCCGCCGCCAGCACGACGACGCGGTAGAGCGGATAGGTAAGGAAGACCGAAGCACCATTGGAGCGCACCGCGGTGATGACGGGCAAGGTCAGGGCGCCGTCGAGCCACTCCGGCGTGGTGATCTGGTAGGTGCCGCCAGCCCACACCGCCAGCATCAGGTCGGCGGCGACGATCGAGATGCCGATCGAGACCAGGGTCTGGCGCAGGTCGTCGCCTTCCAGGCGACGGAAGACGAAGACCTGCATGACGACGCCGACGACGGCCAGCACCGCGAAGCCGGCGGCGACGCCGAGCAGCCAGTAGCCGGTCCGGTTGGTGACTTCGTAGCCGATATAGGCGCCGAGCAGATAGAGCGAGCCATGCGCCAGATTGACGTTGCGCATCAGGCCGAAGATCAGCGTGAAGCCCGAGGCGACGAGGAAGTAGAGGCCGGCCAGCGTAATGCCGTTGAGGATGGCGCTGACGAAAGCCTTCTTGGAAATCAGGATGGCGTTCAGCCAATCGGGCCAGACGGCGAAGACCAGCCATGCGACGATCGCTGCGGCCAGCAGACCGACAAGGCCCCAGGCCTGCCGGCCCGTGATGCCGCCGCTTGAGAGCGTCTGAGATGGCCGGTCGAGCAGGCTCATGCAGTCAGCCGCCGGCGCTGTTCGTTCATGCGCGGCGCCTTGTGGAACTTGCCGTCCTTCATGATGGCGAGGATGCGATTCTTATCCTGCAGGATGCGGACATCGGAGATCGGGTCGCCGTCGATGAGCAGGATATCGGCGAGATAGCCTTCCTTGATCAGGCCGAGTTCGTCGCCCATGTTCATGATCTGGCCGCCATATTTGGTGCCGGCCTGGATCGCTTCCATAGGCGAGAAGCCGAGCATTTCGACGAAGGTCTGGATGTCCTTGGCGTTGGTGCCTTGCGGCGTCCAGGCAAAGCCGTAGTCGCCGCCGATGCACACGCGGATGCCGCGCCGGTGCATCTTCTTCATCGTGTCGACGCACATTTCGAGTTCGCGCTCATATTCGAGCGACAGTGGCGAGCCGGGCTTGATGCCCCATTGCTCGGCATGGCGGGCAGTGTTGATCAGCCAGGCGATGCCCGGCGCAACAAAATGCTTGTCCTTGACTGCTTCCAGCATGTCGAGCGCTTCCTCGTCGGCGAAGGAGGCGTGGTAGATGTTCTGGATGCCGTGGCGCACGCATTGCTTGACCGAGCCGGACGAACGCGCATGCGCCGAAAGCACCTTGTTGCGGCAGCGGGCTTCCGAGGCGGCCATGGCGACCTCCTCCTCCGACATCGGCGTTTCCTCGGCGCCCATACCGGTGATGCTTTCGCCCGACAGATTGAGCTTGATGGAGTCGACACCGTATTTGATCAGCTGGCGGACCGTGCGGCGGATTTCCTCCGGGCCGGAAACGACGAGGCCGAGGTTCAGCCCCTCATGCGGAATGTGCGACGGGGCGGAATCGCCGAGGCCGCCGACCGTGGTGATCTCAGGCCCGGCCGCGAGATAGCGCGGCCCGGGGAAGCGGCCCTGGTTGATGAATTTCTTGGCCACAACATCGAGGCGCGGCTTGGCGGCGGCCGCACCGCGCCCAGCGGTGAAGCCGGCGTCGAGCACCAGCTTGGCCATCTCCATGGTAACCAGCATGTGCTCCTCGACCTCCATCATCTGGATGGGGTCGATGCCGGGCGCGTTGTTCCACGACAGGTGCAGATGGGCGTCGATCATGCCCGGCATCAGCGTCGCGCCCATGCCGTCGATTACGGTTGCGCCGCCGCTGTAGGAGGACGACGAGGATGAGCCGAAGCGCGACGAACCCTTGGTGATCTGCTTGATGCGGTTGCCCTGCACCAGCACCTCGCCGGTGTAGGGATATTCACCTGTCGCGTCGAGCACGCGCACATTGGTGAACAGCGTGCCGGTCGAACCGTTTCCGTTCCAGCTGTCGTCTGCCATCACAAGCCTCCCAACTTGCCGAGCGCATGAGTTTACGCCCGATCTGAATTCCTCACCTATCAACCCGTCTCAAAAAATCGGCGAGCTTTTGGTTGCTTTCGCGTGGGCTTTCCACCGTTGCCCAATGTCCGCACCGATCCAGCGACGAGAGCACGGCGCCCTTGATTTTATCGGCAAGCGCCTGGGCGACGCCGGGCGGATTGACGGTGTCGGCATCGCCGGTGACCAGCAGCGTCGGCGCAGAGATACGCCTGAGATCGACGGCGGTCGCCTTGGCCAGCGCCTCGCAGGTGCGGGCATAGGATTCCGGATCCTGGCGGGTGATCGATTCCCGCACGAAGGCGACGGCGGCCGGAGATGTCTCCCGCGTGTGTGCCGAGATGGCGTTGGCGACAATCTGGTCGGCTATGTCCGATATGCCGCCAGAGCGCGCCAGTTGCGCCCGCTTGCCCAGCCCTTGCCGCGTCGCCTCGGTCGGCTCCGCAAGGGCGCCGAACAACGCCAACGACCTGACCAGCGAAGGCTGCGCCGCCGCGATCTGCTGGCAAACGATGGTGCCCATCGAATGGCCGACGAAATGCGCCGTGGAAACGCCCATGCCGACCAAGGCACGGATCACCGCCTCGCTCATGCCTTCGATGGGGAGCGGCTCGATCGGGCGTAGCGAACGGCCGGAGCCCGGCAAATCGAGCCGGATGACGCGATAGGCCGACAATGCCGCCATCTGCGGCTGGAACATGTTCGAGGTGCCGCCAAGGCCGTGGATCATCACCACGGCGGCGCCGTCGCCCACTGTTTCGGCAACAACCTGGCCAACCGTCACCGTGGTCATCGTGCGTGCTCCGCGAAGCGGTTTTCCAGCGTGCCGATGCCATCGATCTCGATGCGCACGACGTCGCCGGCCTTGAGGTATTTCGGCGGATCGAAGCCGATGCCGACGCCGACCGGCGTGCCGGTGGCGATGATGTCGCCGGGCTTCAGCGTAATGCCTTGCGACAGCGTGGCGATGATGGTCGGGATATCGAAGATCAACAGCGATATGCGGGAGTCCTGGCGCAGATCCTCGTTGACGAAACACCTGATGCCGGCGGTCGCCAGGTCGAGCTCGTCCCTTGTCACCGCCCAGGGCCCCATCGGGCAGAACGTGTCCTGCGACTTGCCGATCAGCCACTGGCTGTATTTGCCCTGCAGATCGCGCGCGGTGACGTCGTTGACAATGGTGTAGCCCCAGACATGGTCGAGCGCGTTTTCCCTCGAAATGCCGCGCCCGCCCTTGCCGATGATGACGGCCAGTTCCGCCTCATAGTCGATGGCTGTCGAGACCGAAGGATCGATCAGCACGCTGGCATGGTTTGCGACCACCGATTCCGGCACTTTGGAAAAGATGATCGGGTGCTTGGGGACCGCGCCGGCGCCGGCGCTGGAATCGAAGCCCGAGCGGGCGAATTCGTGCGCGTGCTCGTGATAATTCTTGCCGACACAGAAAATGTTGCGGCGCGGCTGCGGGATCGGCGCCTCGATCTCGACCTGCGCCAGAGGGATCGGCGACAAGGTGCGCGGAACACCGGCGCCATTGCGCTCGATCAGCGCCAGGATGCCCGACCTGGCCTGGTCGACCGAAAAATCGAAAGGCGCGATGGTCTGGGCGTCGAGATCGACAAGGCCCACGCGGCGTTCGCCAGCGATCGAGAAAGTCGCGACCCGCATCCAGTTCCTCCCTGAACCAATATTGAGCCAATTTCTTGCTCTTTTGTTACACGCTATCGTCGATTGGTTTAGGCCGCAAGCAGAATCTGAACTGGCGCCATCAAAAAAAATCAAGAGCTGGAGGCATATGCCGCCTCACAATGGAGTGAGGGGCGGTCATGGACGGCAGCGCCGGAAGCTGCTATCGATGGTTCAACATTGGATCAGATAAAAGCGACCAGAAATGCCCAAGCTTGTCGCCAGTGACATCGCCACCGCGCTGAAGAAGCGGATATCTTCCGGCGAGTGGATCGAGAATGGCCGCATCCCGCCGGAGCGCGATCTGGCCAGCGAATTCGGCGTCGCGCGCAACACGATGCGGCGCGCCGTTTCCTTCCTCGAGGACGAAGGAACGGTGGTGCGCCATGTCGGGCGCGGCACCTTCCTGACCGCCACCAATCCGGCTTCGATGGCGGCGGTCGTCGGCCGCATGGAGGGCACCAGCCCGGCCGACATGATGGAAATCAGGCAGTTGCTCGAGCCGGCGGCGGCATCGTTCGCCGCCACCAACGCCAGCGCCATGGAGCTCAATGCGGTGCGCGAGGCGCACAGAATTGCCTGCGAAGCGCAGGACATGCCGACCTTCGAACACTGGGACGCCGAGTTCCACCACCGCATCTTCGCCTGCTCGCGCAACGAATTCCTCAAGGAGATCCACAATCTGATGCGCATCCTGCGCAATCAGGCACCGTGGTTCGAAATGAAGAAACGTTCCTTTTCCGAGGAGCGCCGCGGCATCTACTGCAGCGAACACCAGACGGTTCTGGACGCCCTGCTGCGCCGCGACCCGGAGAGCGCCAGCCAGGCCATGCTGGCGCATCTCAAAACCGTCGAGCGCAATCTTTTGGGACGGTGACCGCACCGGGAAGGCGCGGAATAGCTGCCTTCAATAGGGCAGGCCGACATAGTTCTCCGCCAACGCGGTCGATGCCGCGCGCGAGTGCACGAGGTAATCGAGCTCGGCCTCCTGGATGCGCTGGCCGAAATCGCCGGTGTCGGGAAAGCGATGCAGCATGGTCGTCATCCACCAGGAAAAGCGCACCGCCTTCCAGACCCGCGCCAGCGCCTTGCCCGAATAGGCGTCGATGCCGGCCATGGATTTTTCGCGGTAGAAGTCCCGCAAACCGGCAAAGAGATAGCGGACGTCGCTGGCGGCGAGGTTGAGACCTTTGGCGCCCGTCGGCGGCACGATGTGGGCGGCGTCGCCGACCAGGAACAGCCGGCCGAAGCGCATCGGCTCGGCAACGAAGGAGCGCAGCGGCGCGATCGACTTCTCGAAGGACGGCCCGGTGGTGACGCTTGCTGCCGTCCGCTCCGGCAAGCGGCGGCGCAACTCGTCCCAGAAGCGGTCGTCGGACCATGCCTCGACCCGGTCGTCCTGCGGGCACTGCACGTAGTAGCGGCTGCGGTGCGTCGAGCGCATCGAGCACAGCGCGAAGCCCCGCTCATGATTGGCGTAGACCAGTTCATGATCGGCCGGCGGCACTTCGGCCAGCACGCCGAGCCAGCCGAACGGATACTGCCGTTCGAAGGTTTTCAGCGCCCGCGCCGGCGCCGATTTGCGGCTGACGCCATGATAGCCGTCACAGCCGGCGATGAAGTCGCAGTCGATACGGTGAGTGATGCCGTCCTTCTCGTAGGTGACGAAAGGCGCGGCGCCGTCGAAATCGTGCAGCGCTACATCGGCGGCCTCGTAGACGGTGACGAGCCCGGCCGCCTCGCGCTTGTCCATCAGATCATGCGTCACCTCGGTCTGACCATAGACGGTGACATGCTTGCCGCCGGTCAGCGCGGAAAGGTCGATGCGGTGCAGGCGGCCGTCGAAAGCGAGCGAGATGCCGGAATGCGGAAGGCCTTCGGCATGCAGGCGGTCCGCGGCGCCCGCTTCGCCAAGCAGGTCGACCGTGCCCTGTTCGAGCACGCCGGCGCGCACGCGGCCAAGCACGTGCTCGCGGCTCGACCGCTCGAGGATGACGGTCTCGATGCCTATTGTGGCGAGCAACTGGCCAAGCAGCAGGCCGGACGGCCCCGAGCCGACGATCAGAACCTGGGTGCGCATCAGTGGCCGAGACTTTCGATCCGCGCGGCCAGTTCGGCGGCGAGCCGCAAGGATGCGGCCGTCGCGACGACCATCTGCGGCAGCAACAGCCATTCCAGCGTCCATGCAGCACCCGAGCGTTCCTGCTCATGCACCAGCGCCTGATGCATGCCGGAAAGCTGCGTGGCGTTGAAACGGGCAAGCGCCACCAGCGCCTCTGCCTTCACCGGGTTCTGCTTGTGCGGCATGGCCGACGAGCCACCGCCGCCGGATAGGGCGATGTCGGCGCCGCCTTGCGCCAGCAGCGCGATGTCCTGGCCGAACTTGCCGAGGCTGCCTGTCACCAGCGATAGCCAATTGGCGAAATCGGCGAGCGCGTCACGCTGGCTGTGCCATTGCGACGCGTCGGCGAGACCCAGCTTCGCCGCAAGCGCAGCGCGTATCGCGGGCCCCTGGTCGCCAAGTTTTTCCAGCGTGCCGGCGGCACCGCCGAATTGCACGACGAGCAGGCGTGCCGATTGCTGTGACAGTCTTTCCTGATGCCGCTGCAGCGGTGCGCGCCAGGCATTGACGCGATCCGCCACCTTGATCGGGATTGCCGCCTGCATGCGCGTCATGCCGGTCAGTGCCCTGCCCCCGAAGCGGTCCTCCAGAGACACCAAACGTATGATGGTCTCGGTCAGCAGCAGGCTGAGATGCTCGACGACGGATTTCAGCCGCAGCACAAGGCTGGTGTCAATGACGTCCTGGCTGGTCGCGCCGAAATGAACCGAACCGCCATGTGGTTCGCCGACGGCCAGTTTGATCTGGCGCACCAGCTCCGGCACGACGACGCCATCCCTGGTGACGCCGGCGCGCAGCTTGCCGGTATCCGGCCGGAACGAGGCAATCGCCTTGACGATCGCCGCCGCGGCCTCTTGAGGAATGATGCCGCAGTCGGCCTCGGCTTCGGCCAACGCACGCTCGAAGGCGAGCATGGCGGCAATGTCGGCTTCCATCGAAAAATGCCGCGCCGCCTCCTCGTCGCCGAGCAGGCCCGAAAGCAGCGGATGGTCAAAGGGCGATACGGTCATGTCCTGCTCGTTGTGTCCATCAACTGTCGAAGAAGACGGTTTCCTTCTCCCCCTGGAGATGGATGTCGAAGACATAGGCGTCGCCCTGGCGCTCGGCGATCAGCGTCGACACGCGAACGCGGTGCTCGATGCGCGCCAGGATCGGATCCTGCGCATTGGCCTCTTCCTCGTCGGAAAAATAGAGCCGTGTATGCAGACCGAGGTTGATGCCGCGCGCGACGATCCAGAGCGTGATGTGCGGCGCCATCAGGCGGCCGTCGCGGAACGGCACACGGCCGGGCTTGATGGTCTCGAACGAGCAGAGCCCGGTTTCCATGTCAGTCGGGGAACGGCCCCAGCCGTGGAAATTTGGATCGGCGGCGCCGCGCATCTCCGAAGGCGAATTGTAGAGCCCGTCGGCATCCGCCTGCCAGATCTCGATCAACGCGTCTTTCAACGGCGCGCCGGTGCCGTCGAGCACGCGAATGCGCAGGCCGATGCGTTCGCCCTTGGTCCTGTCGTTGACCATGGTCGCGCCAAGATCGCTCGCGTAGACGCCGTCGATGCCGCAGAAATTGGGCGTCAGCCCGATATGGACATAAGGTCCGGCGGTCTGCGAAGGGCTCTCCTTCGGCCGGTCGGGCGACTGCGCCATCAATTGCCCTCCGGCCTGTTCTCGAACAGCGTCGAGCGGCGCCCGCGCAGGACGATGTCGAATTTGTAGGCAAGCGCATCCATCGGGATTGTCGACTGCATGTCGAGCGCGGCAATCAGTGCTTCGACGGCCGCCTTGTCGCGAATGCCGCCGACGATCGGACAGCGCCAGATCAGCGGATCGCCCTCGAAATACATTTGCGTGATCAGCCGCTGCGCGAAGCCGTGGCCGAAAACCGAGAAATGGATGTGCGCCGGCCGCCAATCGTTCGGGCCATTCGGCCAGGGATAGGGACCGGGCCGGACGGTGCGAAAGGCATAGGAACCATCCTCGCCCGTGATGGTGCGGCCACAGCCGCCGAAATTCGGATCGAGCGGCGCCAGATAACCGTCCTTTTTGTGGCGATAGCGGCCGCCGGCATTGGCCTGCCAGAATTCGAGCAGCGCACCGGGGACGCCAATTCCGCGCTCGTCGAGCACCCGTCCATGGACGATGATGCGCTCGCCAATGGCGCTCTCGCCTGGCATGGCGAAATTGTGGATCAGGTCGTTGTCGCGTTCACCGATCATGGCATGGCCAAACACCGGGCCGGTCAGTTCCGACAGCGTGTTGTCGAATGACAGCAATGCCTTTTGCGGCGACCGCAGCACCGAACTCTTGTAGCCCGGCGTCAAGGCCGGCGGATGCCATTGGCGGTCGCGCTGGAAGAAGGCGCCGGTTTCCGGCGTCCGGTTGGAACCGGGCTCAGACATGGGCAGCCTTGTCTGCGTCCATTTCCGCAAACACCTCCTTGGCAATCTTGAAGGCGCGGTTGGCGGCCGGCACGCCGGCATAGATGGCGACATGCAGGAACGCCTCGCAGATATCCTCGCGCGTCGCACCGGTGTTGGCGGTGGCGCGCACATGCATGGCGACCTCCTCATCATGGCCGAGTGCCGCCAGCAACGCCAGCGTGACGATAGAGCGCTCGCGCTTGCTGAAGCCTGGCCTGGCCCATACCGTTCCCCAGGCCGCCTCGGTGATCAGGTCCTGGAAGGGTTGGTCGAAATCGGTGGCGGCGACCTCGGCCCGGTCGACATGGCGATCGCCGAGCACTGACCGCCGCACGGCAAGGCCCGTGCGGTACCTGGCTGCGTTGCCGGGGACTTCATCCATGGGTTTCTCCGCAGGAAAGCGAGGCGACGAAGTCGCGGATCAAGGTGGTGAGCGCTTCGGGCTGTTCGACGCACGGGATATGTCCCGCGTCGCGGATCAATTCGAAGCGCGCGCCGGGGATCAAAGCGGCCAGCGAGCGGACAAGATCGGGAGGCGTCGAGCCATCCTGGTCACCGGCGACGCACAGCGTCGGCACCACGATGCGGCGAGCCGCGTCGGTGAAATCCGCGTCGCGAACCGCCGCGCAAGTCCCGATGTAGCCGGCGGTCGATTGCCGGGTCATCATGTTCCAGTAGCCGTCAAGCTCGGCCACCCGCGCCGAATGGAAGGCGGGGGTGAACCACACTTTGAGCACGCCATCGGCAATCGCCTGGATGCCCTTGCTTTCGACCGTCGCGATGCGTGTATTCCAGCTGTCCGCCGTGCCGATCTTGTGGGCGGTGTCGCACAGGATCATGGCCTCGACGATTTCGGGCCGCCTGGCGTAAAGCCCTTGCGCGATCATGCCGCCGACCGACAGGCCGCACAGCACGACCTTCTCCAACCCGAAATGATCGATGAGCGCCGAGAGATCGTCGACATGATCGTCGATCGACCTGATGTCGCCGATGTCGGACAGCCCGTGGCCGCGCTTGTCGTAGACCAGCAAGGGCATTTGCCCCTCAAGTGCGGTGACAATTTCGTCCCATATGCGGAAGTCGGTGCCGAGCGAATTGATGAATACCAGCGGTGGCGTGCTACCGTTCGCCGCGACATATCGGTGATGCAGCGTGATGCCGCCAAGGGTGACGAATGGCACGGTTTCAATCCTCCATCCCCACATTGCACAAGGCATTTGGTTCGGTAAAATGATATTTTGCGCCGTTTCATTAACTCAGGGGTTATCAAACTCATGTCCGAGAGCCGCATCCGGTTCCGTCACCTGCAGGCCTTCCTGGAAGTCGCGCGGCAGGGCAGCGTGGCCCGCGCCGCCGATTTTCTGCATGTCAGCGCGCCGGCGGTGACCAAGACGCTGCGTGAACTGGAAGAAGCGCTCGGTGTCGCCGTCGTCGAGCGGGACGGGCGCGGCATCCGCGTCACCAGGCTTGGCGAGATTTTCCTCGGCCATGCCGGCTCGGCGATCACGGCTCTGAAGCGTGGCGTCGATTCCGTGCGCCAGGACGGCGCCGTCAATCGCCATCCGATCCGCATCGGCGCGCTGCCGACCGTGTCGGCGAAGGTCATGCCGCGGGCCATGAGCCTGTTCCTGAGGGAAAATACCGGAGCCGCGCTCAAGATCGTCACCGGCGAGAACGCCGTTCTGCTCGAACAGTTGCGCACCGGCGCGCTCGACCTCGTCGTCGGGCGGCTGGCGGCGCCCGAGAACATGACCGGCTTCTTCTTTGAGCATCTCTATTCCGAACAGGTGTTGTTCGTGGTGCGGGCCGGACATCCGTTGCTGGAGCCGGAGGCCGACATCTTCGCCAGCCTCGACGACTTCCCGGTGCTGATGCCGACACGCGAATCCGTCATCCGCCCGTTTGTCGATCGCCTGTTCATAACCAACGGCATGACCGCGCCGGCCACCGAGATCGAGACGGTCTCGGATTCGTTCGGCCGCGCGTTCATGCGGCAGAGCAATGCGGTGTGGATCATTTCGGCCGGCGTGGTCGCCAACGAGATCGCCAGCGGCGCTTTCGTGGCCTTGCCGGTCGACACCGAGGAAACCAAGGGGCCGGTCGGGCTGACGATGCGCACCGACACAGCCCCCTCGCCCGCTTTCTCCATCCTGCTGCAAACCATTCGCGAGGCGGCAAGGCCGGGCAATTGAGACCCTGGACGGCCGACAGGCCCTCCGGGCCGTCGAAAATCTCTTAACCCAGAGGTTAGTGAAACGCGGCAAAATATCATTTTACCGAACCAAAACGCTGGTGCACTGTACCTATGGAGGAGCCATAAGGGAGGAACACATGACCCAATTTATCGGCAGCAGATCCATTGTTCGTGACGTGTCGCGGCGCCAGTTCATCGCCACCTCGATCGCCGGCGGCGCGGCATTGGCACTTGGCGGCAAGAAGGCCTTCGCCCAGGCAGGCGACACGCTGAAGATCGGCTTCGTCAGCCCGCGCACCGGGCCGCTGGCCGGCTTCGGCCAGACCGACGGCTATGTGCTGGATCTCGCCCGCAAGGCGCTCGCCGGCGGTCTTGAGATCGGTGGCAAGAAATACAGCGTGGAAATCCTCGACCAGGATACGCAATCGGATCCCTCCCGTGCCGGCCAGTTGGCCAAGGACCTGATCAACAACCAGGCCATCGACCTGATGCTGGCCGTCTCGACGCCCGAGGTGATCAATCCGGTGGCCGATGCCTGCGAAGCCGCCGGTGTGCCGTGCCTGTCGACGGTCATGCCGTGGGAAGCCTGGTATTTCGGCCGTGGCGCCAAGCCGGGCGCGCCCTCGCCGTTCAAATGGACCTACCATTTCGGCTTCGGCGTCGGTGAGTTCTTCAAGACCTACATCTCGCAGTGGAACCTGATCGAGACCAACAAGAAGGTCGGCGTCATGTATCCCAACGACGCCGACGGCAACGCCATCCGCGCCAATCTGGCACCGCTTTTGGCCAAGCAGGGTTTCACCATCGTCGACCCGGGCGCCTACGAGACCGGGACCACCGATTATTCCTCGCAGATCGCGCTGTTCAAGCAGGAAGGCGTCGAGATCTTCAACTCCTTCCCGATCCCGCCTGACTTCGCCGCCTTCTGGCGTCAGGCGGCACAGCAAGGGCTGATCAAGCAGATCAAGATCTGCCAGGTCGCCAAGACCGGGCTGTTTCCCTCGGATATCGAGGCGCTGGGCGATCTCGGCGCGAAGGTTTCCAGCGCCGCCTATTGGCACAAGGCCTTCCCGTACAAGTCGCCGCTGACCGGCGTTTCGGGAACCGAGCTTGCCGATGGCTATGAGGCGGCGAGCGGCAAGCAATGGACGCAGCAACTCGGCGCATCGATGTCGCTGCTCGACGCCGGCTTCGAGGCTTTGAAGGCGAGCACCGACGCCAAGGACAAGGCGGCGGTCGCCAAGGCGCTGAGCACGCTCAAGACCGAGACGATGATCGGCAAGGTCGACTTCACCAGCGGCCCGGTGGCCAATGTCTCGCCCGGACCGATCATCGGCACGCAATGGATTGCCGCCAAGGAAGGCAGTAAGTTCCCGCTCGACTATGTCGTGACCGAGAACGCCACTGACCCGAAGGTGCCGGTCGAGGCCAAGCTTCTGCCTTACAACGGCTGATGGACCGCTGACGAGGACCGTCTGGTGACCCATCCGCAACAACAGGCCGTTCTCGCCGCCGCCGGCATCCACAAGCGCTTCGGCGCGCTGGTGGTGCTGGATGCCGTCGACTTCACCATGTCGGCCGACGAGGCGGTCGGCATTGTCGGGCCGAACGGTGCCGGCAAGACGACGCTGCTCAGCGTGCTTTCAGGCGCCTTTCCGCCAAGCTCGGGGACGGTCAGCTTCAAGGGCGGCGACGTGACGTCCCTGCCGGCGACGCAGCGCTGCCGGCTCGGCCTGGTGCGCACGCACCAGGTGCCAAAACCGTTCAGCGGCATGACCACCTTCGAGAATGTCTTTGTCGCCGCCTCGCATGGCGCCGGCCTCGCCCGCGACGAGGCCTATGAGGAGGCGCTCGGCTCGCTGAAGCTGTGCGGCATGCTTGGGGTCGCCAACCGGCGCGCCGAGACGCTAGGGCTGCTCGATCGCAAGAGGCTGGAACTGGCGCGCGCATTGGCGGCCCGGCCGACGCTGCTGTTGCTGGACGAGATCGGCGGCGGCCTGACCGATGGCGAAGCCGGCGAACTGGTCGACACGATCAAGGAATTGCGCCGGCGCAAGATCGGCATCGTCTGGATCGAGCATATCGTTCACATCCTGCTGCAGGTGGCGGAGCGACTGATCTGCATGGATGCGGGCAAGATCATCGCCGATGGCGACCCGCAAACGGTGATGGCCGACCCACAGGTGATCCACGCCTATCTCGGCGGAGGCCCGAAATGAGCCTGTTGTCGGTGGAGAACCTGGTTGTCCGGCACGGCCTGCTGCAGGCGGTGCGCGGCGTGAGCTTCAGCGTCGAGCGCGGCGAGACGCTGGCGCTGGTCGGCGCCAACGGCGCCGGCAAGACGACGCTGCTCAGGGCCATCGCCGGCGCGCATCAGCCGGCGGCCGGCCGCGTGCTGCTGGATGGTGCCGATCTCACCAGCGTGCCATCGCACAGCCGCGTCGGCATGGGCATAGCGCTGGTGCCGGAGGGGCGAAAACTGTTCGTGCGGATGACGGTCGAGGAGAACCTTCTGCTCGGCAGGACCGCTGGGCGGCCAGGCGAGTGGAGCGTCGACAAGGTGCTCGAGATGTTTCCCAATCTGAAACCGCGCCGCCACGCCAGGACGGGTTACCTGTCGGGCGGCGAGCAGCAGGCGACGGCGATCGGCCGGGCGCTGATGAGCAATCCGGATGTCCTGCTGCTCGACGAGGTTTCGCTTGGCCTGTCGCCGCTGATCGTCGACCGCGTCTATGCGGCACTTCAGGGGCTGATCGCTTCAGGCACCACGATTATCCTGGTCGAGCAGGATCTCAACCGGGCGCTGTCGGTCTCCGACAAGGTCATCTGCATGCTGGAGGGGCGCATCGCGCTCGCCGCGGACAGCAAGAGCGTTTCGCGCGACGAGGTGACGAAAGCCTATTTCGGCCTGCACAGGCAGAAAGCCGAGCCGGCATGACCAACCAGATCATCCAGGGCATCCTGCTCGGCGGCTACTACGCGCTGATCGCCTGCGGCCTGTCTTTCATGTTTTCGGTGATGCGCATCATCAATCTCGCCCATGGCAGCCTTGCCGTGTTCGCAGCCTATGCGCTGTGGTGGCTCGCCTCGCGGCTCCACATCCCGCCGTTTTTCGGCCTGCTCATCGTCTTGCCCGTGATGGCCGTGATCGGCTGGGCGTTGCAGCGCTTCCTGCTCGAACGTAGCGCGCGCGGCGGCGCGCTGCTGCCGATCCTGACCACGTTCGGCCTCGCCATCGTCATCGACAACATGCTGTTCGAGCAGTTCGGAGCCGACACCCGTTCGCTGGCGCCCTTCATCGGCAGCCTGTCCTATGATTCCTGGGAATGGCCTGGCGGCATCTATGTCGGCAAGCTCGCGGTGATCATGTTCGCCACCGCCGTGATCCTGCTTGGCGGGCTGCAGCTGTTCCTGACCCGCACGCGGCTCGGCCGCTCGATCCGCGCCACGTCGGAAGACCCGGACACCGCCGGCCTGGTCGGCGTCGATGCACGGCGTGCCAACGCCATCGCCGCGGCCATCGCCATGGTCACCGTCGGCCTGGCTGGCGCCTTCCTCGGCATGCGCGCCACCTTCGATCCCTATGCCGGCGCGCCGCAATTGCTGTTTGCCTTCGAGGCGGCGGTTATCGGCGGCGCCGGGTCGCTGTGGGGAACGCTGATCGGCGGCATCGTGCTAGCGCTGGCCCAGACACTCGGCGCGCAGGTGCATCCGCAGGGATTTCTGATCGGCGGCCATGCCATGTTCCTCGTCGTGCTGTTCGTGCGGCTTTCGGCATCCGGCCTTGGCCTGCGCGGACTGTTGCGTCTGCCTTCCCGGAGCGGGTCATGAGCGCTGTCTCGACCTCGCCAGTCATCGAGCGCGGCACGGCGACGTCGCGGATCGCGGCGATCGCGGTCGCACTCATCATCGCGCTGCTGGCGGCCGCGCCGCAATTCCTGTCGGCCGGCGCGGTCGACCGGATGACGGCGCTGTTCATCTATGTAATCCTGGCGGCGATGTGGAACGCGCTGGCCGGCTTCGGCGGGCTGGTCTCGGTCGGCCAGCAGGTGTTCTTCGGGCTCGGCGCCTATTTCGCCATCCGGCTGGCTGACGCAGGCCTCAACCCTCTCCTGGCGCTGTTTGCATCGGGACTTATCGTCGGCGCCGTCTCCTGGCCGCTGTCGCTGTTCATGCTGCGGTTGAGGAATGGCGAGTTCGCCATCGGCATGTGGGTAATCGCGGCGCTGACCCATCTGCTGGTCAATCTCGACCGGCTGGTGCAGGGCGAGACCGGCACCTCGCTGATCTCGCTCAACGTCTACGATGCCGGCACGAGACGAACCACGATATACTGGTTGGCGCTGGTGTCGATGACCGCCCTGCTTGCCATCCTGTTCGGCCTGCTGCGCGGCAGCACGGGGGCCGCGATCCGCGCCATCCGAGACAATGAGGACGCCGCCGCTTCGGTCGGCGTGCGCGTCACCGGCACCAAGCGGCTGCTGTTCGTGCTGGCCGCCTTCGGCATCGGCATTGCCGGCGCGCTGTGGCTGGCGACGTCGATCACCTTCCAGCCGAAAACCTACTTCAACGTGCAGTGGACAGCCTACATGATCTTCATGGTGCTGGTCGGCGGCATCGGCACTTTCGAGGGCGCCATTCTGGGTGCCGTGGTGTTCTTCCTCATCGAGACGTGGTTTGGCGGCGCGGGCGTCTGGTACCTGGTCGGCCTCGGCGCTATCGCCGTGCTGTTCTCGCTGTTCCTGCCGCGCGGCCTGTGGGGCACGATCGAGGAGCGCTTCGGCCTGCGCCTGCTGCCCGTAGGCTACCGGGTCAGGCTACCCGGAAACCCGGCAGCGCCGGCCGACGACGGCACCGCGCCATCGCCGCAGACCACACAGCATCAGGAGAAAGCATGACCATGCTTTTCGGCAAGACGATTCTCATTACCGGCGTTGCCTCCGGCATCGGCGCGCGGACGGCGGAACTCGCCGGCCAGCTCGGCGCCGACGTGATCGGCGTCGATGTACGCGAGCCGGCCGCACCGGTCGACAGTTTCGTCAAGGCCGACATCTCGTCGAAGGCGGGCGTCGATGAGCTCATCGCGCGCCTGCCGCAGCGCATCGATGCACTCTGCAATGTCGCCGGCCTCTCCGGCAACACCGGTGCGGCCTCGACGCTGGCCGTCAACTTCTTCGGGCTGCGGGCGCTCTCGGAAGGGCTTGCGCCGAGACTTCGCGAAGGCGGCGCCATCGTCAACGTCGCCTCGATCGCCGGTTATGGCTGGCGCGCCAACCTCAACCGCGCCGCCTCGATGGTCGGCATCGGGGGTTTTCCCGATATCGCCAAAGTGGTCGCCGACCACGCGGTCAGGAACGAGGAAGGCTATCCCGTCTCCAAGGAGTTGCTGCTCTTGTGGACCATGCGCGCCGCGCATCAGGAGCTGTTCAGGCGCCGAGGCATCCGCGTCAATGCGGTGAGCCCCGGTCCGGTCGAGACGCCTATCCTGAAACAGTTCCGCGGCGTGCTCGGCGATGCCCGCGTCGACAGCGACATCGCCCGGGTCGGGCGTGCCGGCACATCGGGCGATATCGCGCCCGTGGTGCTGTTCCTGTGCTCGGATGGCGCGCGCTGGGTCAACGGCGCCAATGTGCCGGTTGACGGTGGCCTCGAAGCATCGATCAATGCCGAAGTGCTCGGCTTCCAACATCCAATCTGAGAAGCTCCATCGAGAGCGAGGGAAAGAACAATGGATATCGGACTTCTGATCGACGGCGACGAAAAGGCGGCAACAGGCAAGGCTTCCTACGAGCGCATGGACCCGTTCACCGGCAAATTGGCGACGCGTGCGGCGGCGGCGAGCGTGGCCGATGCCAACAGCGCCGTCGACGCGGCCGCCGCTGCCTTTCCCGCCTGGTCGAAGACCGGGCCTGGCGAGCGCCGCGCACTGCTCTCCAAAGCGGCCGACGTCATGGCGTCGAAAGTCGGCGAATTCACCAGGCTGATGATGGAAGAGACAGGTGCGACCGGCCCCTGGGCCGGCTTCAACGTCATGCTGGCGGCCAACATGCTGCGCGAGGCGGCCGCCATGACGACGCATATTTCTGGTGAGATCATCCCCTCCGACAAGCCGGGGACGCTGGCCATGGCGATCCGCCAGCCGGCAGGCGTCTGTCTCGGCATCGCGCCATGGAATGCGCCGGTCATTCTCGGTACCCGCGCCATCGCCATGCCGATCGCCTGCGGCAACACGGTGGTGCTGAAAGCCTCCGAAATGTGCCCCGGGACGCACCGGCTGATCGGCCAGGTGCTGGTCGAGGCGGGCCTGCCCAAGGGCGTCATCAATGTCGTCACCAACGATCCCAGGGACGCCGCCGGTATCGTCGAGGCGCTGGTCGCGCATCCCGCGGTCAAGCGCGTCAACTTCACCGGCTCGACCAAGGTCGGCCGGATCATCGCCGAGCTCGCCGGCCGGCACCTCAAGCCGGCGCTGCTCGAACTCGGCGGCAAGGCGCCGCTTTTGGTGCTGGACGATGCCGACATCGATGCTGCTGTTAACGCCGCGACCTTCGGCGCTTTCATGCATCAGGGCCAGATCTGCATGTCGACCGAGCGGCTGATCGTCGACGAAGGGATCGCCGACGAGTTCGTCGCCAAGCTCGCCGCCCGCGCCTCGCAGCTGCCGGCGGGCGACCCGCGCGGTCATGTCGTGCTGGGCTCGCTGATCAGCAGCCAGGCGGCTGACAAGATGGAGGAACTCGTTGCCGATGCGGTGGCCAAAGGGGCCAAGCTTGTCGCCGGCGGCAAGCGTACGGGCACCGTGGTCGAGGCAACGCTGCTCGACCACGTGACACCGGCGATGCGCGTCTATTCGGAAGAATCCTTCGGGCCGGTCAAGCCGGTGATCCGGGTGAAGGGCGAGGATGAGGCCGTGCGGGTGGCCAACGATACCGAATATGGCCTGTCGTCAGCCGTGTTCAGCCGCGACATCAAACGTGCGATGGCGGTCGCCGCCCGTATCGAGGCCGGCATCTGCCACATCAACGGACCGACGGTCGGCGATGAGGCGCAGATGCCGTTCGGCGGCGTCAAGGGCTCCGGCTATGGCCGCTTCGGCGGCAAAGCCTCGATCGCGGAATTCACTGACCTGCGCTGGGTGACGATCGAAGATCCGGGCCAGCACTATCCGTTCTGACCCAGCTTCGGGCTGCCGAGGCTCAAACACCCAGTGACGGCGTGAAGCGAACGCTGGCGGATGTTATCTGACCGGGCGCCAGCACGATGCAGCCGGTTTCGATCTGCTCGTCATCCATCCGGTTGAAAGCATCGGTGATGTTGCTGACCGGCTCGGCGCAAAAGAACGGCTCGCCCGGCGGCGTGTAGAGGACGAGACAATCGAGCGGCGCCTCCGCCTCGATGTTCAACTCCCGCCCCTGCTCCGGCCAAGAAATCCGGGCGCGGCGCGCCCATCCGGTGAAGATCGTGTCGAAGTCCACTTCCGACACGTCAAAGCCGATCGATGGATCGGCCCCGGCAGGCGGCGGGACATGCCGGACAGGCAGGACCTCCGCATCGGTTTCCCACATGCCTGACACCCGGGCCTGGACATGCGTCCACGGTGTCGACGGGAAATAGGGATGGAGGCCGAAGCCGACGGGCATCGGCGCGTCCGACAGGTTGCGCACCGCAATGGTCATGCAAAGCCTGCCGTCGGCCAGCGAGATCGCTTGCTCGGCTTCGTAGCTCCATGGCCAGGAATCGGCGGCATGGCGGTAGCGCAGGACGATCGCGCTGGCTTGGTGGCTCACGACGCTCCATGGGTGACGCCAGCCATGGCCGTGCTCATGATGTGGATCGTCAGGCTGGCTCGGCAATTGGATGGAACGCCCCGCGAATTCGAAGCGGCCACCTCTGATACGGTTGGAGTAGGGCACGAGCGGAAAGCAGGCCATGGCGCCGGCATCGCGACGGCTGATCGCCGCCGGGTCGGCGGGCCGCAGCCAATCCACGGCAGTGCCATTTGGCCACCAGCGATACGACGTCAGCGCTCCGCCAGCGGCTGGAGCAATGTCGACCGTGGCGATGCCGTCACTGATCGAGACCAGTTCCGTGTCCTGCGCGACGGCCACAGCGGAATTCTTTGTCATTGGCTCTCCCCAATCCCTTGACTCCAAGCGCCACGACTATAAGACATATCATATGAATAGTATGAAGAATACCAAAACGTTCAGCACGGCACGCACCTCAAGGGTCGCGGTGGCGGTCTCCAGCGGCTCCACCGCGCTGCACGCCACCGTCGTCGAGCAGATCGGCTTGCGCATCGTGCAGGGCGATTTCCAGCCCGGCGAGGCGCTGCCAAATGCCGACGATTCCAGCGAGATGCTGGGGGTCAGCCGCACGGTGCTGCGCGAGGCGATCAAGGTGCTGGCGGGCAAGGGGCTGGTTGAATCGCGACCGAAGACCGGCACGCGGGTGCGTCCACGTTCCGACTGGAATTTCCTCGACCCCGACGTCCTGTCCTGGCGCTATGCCGGCGGTGTCAGCGCCGAGGACGTGCGGGCGCTGTTCGAATTGCGCCGCGCCATCGAGCCGATGTCGGCAGCACTTGCCGCCCAGCGCGCGACGCCGGCGCAGATCGCCGATATCCATGCGGCGTTGGCCGAGATGGAGGCGGTTGTCGATGATGGCGACCGCTTCGCCAAGCCTGACCTTGTGTTCCACCAGACTATTCTGCGCATGACCGGCAACGAGTTGATCGGCTCGCTGGCGGCGCTGGTGGAGACCGCATTGGTGATGAGCTTTCGCCTCTCCAACGACAATCCGGAAGGGCAGCGCCATTCCTTGCCGCTGCACCGGGAAGTCGCCGAGAAGATTGCCGCCGGCGACGACGCCGGCGCGCAAAAGGCGCTGCTGGTGCTCATCGACAATGCGGAAGAAGACGTGCGCCGCAGCGTCGAGAACCGCAACAAACGCCGCAACGACCGGGGCCAGCAATCGTGACCGAGACCAAACGCAAATTGCGGTCCGAAGCCTGGTTCGGCGGTGAAGGCAAGAACGCCTTCATGCACCGCAGCTGGATGAAGAACCAGGGCATTCCCGCGGATGCTTTCGACGGTCGCCCGGTGATCGGTATCTGCAACACCTGGTCGGAACTGACACCATGCAATGCGCATCTGCGGGCGCTGGCGGACCACGTCAAACGGGGCGTCTACGAGGCCGGCGGCCTGCCGCTGGAGTTTCCGGTGATGTCGCTGGGCGAAAGCAACATGCGCCCGACCGCCATGCTGTTCCGCAACCTGGCCAGCATGGATGTCGAGGAATCCATCCGTGGCAATCCGATCGACGGCGTCATCCTGCTTGTCGGCTGCGACAAGACCACGCCGGCGCTCTTGATGGGGGCCGCCTCGTGCAACCTGCCGACCATCGCCGTCTCCGGCGGGCCGATGCTCAATGGCAAGTTCCGCGGACAGGATATCGGCTCGGGCACGCATGTCTGGAAATTCGCCGAGGAGGTCAAGGCCGGCCGCATGCCGGTCGCCGACTTCCTCGCCGCCGAGCAGGGCCAGAGCCGGTCGGCGGGCAGCTGCATGACGATGGGCACCGCTTCAACGATGGCCAGCATGGTGGAAGCGCTCGGCATCGGCATGCCGGACAATGCCGCGATCCCGGCGGTGGATTCGCGCCGTGGCGTGCTCGCCCAGATGGCCGGACGGCAGATCGTCGACCTGGTTCATCGGGACGTGACGATCGCACAGATCCTCACCCGGCAGGCTTTCGAGAATGCCATCCGCGTCAATGGCGCGATCGGCGGCTCGACCAATGCGGTGCTGCATCTGATCGCCATCGCCAACCGGGTCGGTGTCGATCTCGGTCTCGACGACTGGGACCGCCTTGGCCGCGACGTCCCGACCATTGTCGACCTAATGCCGTCGGGCCGGTTCCTGATGGAAGATTTCTACTATGCCGGGGGGCTAGCTGCGGTCATGGCGTCGCTTGATGAAGTGGGGCTTCTTCATCGCGACGTCATGACCGTCAGCGCCAAGACCATCGGTGAACTGATCGACGGCGCGCCCAACTACAACCGTGAGGTCATCCGGCCGCTGAGCGAGCCGCTGACCAAGGAGGGCGGCATTTCGATCCTGCGCGGCAATCTGGCGCCCAATGGCGCCGTCATCAAGCCGTCGGCCGCGACGCCGGAGTTGATGCAGCATCGCGGCAAGGCCGTCGTCTTCGAGAATATCGAGCACTACCATGCCCGCATCGACGATCCGGAACTGGATATCGATGCCTCCTCGGTGATGGTGCTGAAAAACTGCGGGCCGCGCGGTTATCCCGGGATGGCCGAGGTCGGCAACATGCCGCTGCCGGCCAAGCTGCTCAGGGAAGGCGTCTCCGACATGGTGCGCATTTCGGACGCGCGCATGAGCGGCACGGCCTATGGCACCGTGGTGCTGCATGTGGCGCCCGAGGCCGCGGCTGGCGGTACGCTGGCCCTGGTGCGTGACGGCGATATCATCGAGCTCGACGTCGCCGGCCGCCGGCTGGAGCTTTTGGTGTCGGATGAGGAACTGGCGATCCGCCGCCGTGACTGGAAGCCGCCGGCGCCGCCGCAGGGCGGCTACCAGAGCCTCTATGTCGAGCGCGTGCTGCAGGCCGACAAGGGCTGCGACTTCGACTTTCTCGTCGGCCGGCGCGATGCCGGTATCCCCCGGCATTCCCATTAGAGGCGCGCGATGACGGATCAGATCGGTAGCTACGCGACCTACCCCAGCCTCAAGGGCCGCAGCGTGTTCATTACCGGTGGCGGCAGCGGCATCGGGGAAAGCCTGGTGCGCCATTTCTGCGCGCAAGGCAGCCGCGTTGCCTTCGTCGATCTGGCCGAGGAGCCTTCGCGGCGCCTGATCAATGCGATCGCGGCCGAGGGACACCCCGCGCCGCTGTTCATTGCCTGCGACCTGCGCAATGTCGAGCAGCTGCAGGCGGCAACCGTGCAGGCGATGCAGCACAACGGCCCGATCCAGGTGCTGTGCAACAATGCCGGCAATGACGACCGCCACCAGACCAAGGACGTTACGGTAGCCTATTGGGACGACCGCATGGCGGTCAATCTGCGCCACCAGTTCTTCGCCGCCCAGGCGGTGCGCCCGCAAATGAGTTCGCTGGGCGGCGGCTCGATCATCAATTTCGGCTCCATCACCTGGATGGTCGGCGATCCCGATTGCCCGGCCTATGTCACCGCGAAGGCCGCTGTCTACGGCATGACGCGGGCGCTGGCACGCGAACTAGGCCCCGAGCGAATCCGCGTCAACTGCATGGTGCCTGGCTGGGTCATGACCGAGCGCCAAATGCGGCTGTGGCTGAACCCGGCCGGCGAACGCCAGATCGCGGAGAGGCAATGCCTGCCCGACCGGCTGCAGCCTTCCGATATCGCGCGCATGGCGCTGTTCCTCGCCGCCGACGACAGCCTGATGTGCACGAGCCAGCAGTTCATCGTCGATGCCGGCTGGGTGTGATCCGTACGGTCTCAAGGAGAAGGTTTTTCATGCGTCTCGTTCAGTACACACCGCTCGATGGCGGCAGGCGGGTCGGCCGCGTTTCCGATGACGGCAATCGGCTACACACGCTCGACAAGACCAGCAGCGTGCTGGAGCTCGCCGAAGCAGCGATCGCCCAGGGCACGTCCATCGCGGCGCTGGCCGAGAAGCGGACCGGCACCGCGACGGTCGACTATGACGAACTGCTGCGCGATGGCCGCGTGCTCGCCCCCGTCGACCATCCGGAGCCGGCGCGCTTCCTGGTCACAGGCACCGGCCTGACCCACACCGGAAGCGCCGCCGCGCGCAACCAGATGCACTTGCTGACACATGGCGAGGAGGCCGAGGAATCGGATTCGCTGAAGATCTTCAAGATGGGCCTGGAAGGCGGCAAGCCTGGCGCCGGCAAGATCGGCATCCAGCCCGAATGGTTCTTCAAGGGCGTTGGCACCTGCGTGGTTCCGCCTGGCGCCGACCTGCCGATGCCCGCATTCGCGAAAGCTGGCGCGGAAGAGGCCGAGATCGTCGGGCTCTACCTCAATGGGCCGGATGGCCGCCCCTACCGCATCGGCTATGCGCTCGGCAACGAATATTCCGACCATGTGACCGAGGGCGAGAACTACCTTTACCTCGCCCACTCCAAGCTGCGCTCCTGCTCGATCGGCCCGGAGCTTTTGGTAGGCGACCTGCCCGAAGAAGTGCGGGGCCATTCCCGCATCCTGCGCGACGGCGCGGTCGTCTGGGAACAGGAATTCCTGTCGGGCGAAGCGCACATGTCGCACTCGATCGCCAATCTCGAACATTTCCATTTCCGCTACCCGATGCACCGCAGGGCGGGCGACCTGCACGCCTATTTCTTCGGCGCGGCGGTGATGAGCTACGCCTCCGGCATCAAGACGGCCTCCGGCGACGAGTATGAAATCCAGGCACCGGCATTCGGCAAGCCACTGCGCAACCGGATGGTTTCGGTCCCGGACGAGGGGCTGGTCACCGTCACCCCGCTGTGACGGCAAGAGCCCCGGAAATTGCGGTCCACCAGAACGACAATGGGAGATTAGAAATGGGACTGAAGAAAGCATTTCTGAGACTGGCGACCATCGGGCTTGGCATTGGCCTGATGACATCGGCGGCGCTCGCCGCGAACCTTCGCGTGCTGGCCTGGGACGGTTACGCCGACCCGGACTGGGTGAAGGACTTCACCGCCGCCACTGGCATTGGCGTCGATGTCGTCTTCATCGGCAGCGATGACGAGATCTGGGCCAAGATCAAGGGCAGCGAAGGTCAGGACTTCGATGTCTTCGCCGTCAACACCGCCCAGCTGCAGCGCTACATCAAGGCCGATCTGGTATCGCCGATCGACATCACGAAATTGCCGAACCAGAAGGAGGTGCTGCCGCGCTTTCGCGATCTGTCGCAGGTCAGCGGCGACACCAAGGACGGCAAGGTCTACGGCATTCCATTCTGCTTCGATTCCATCGGGCTGATCTACGACACCGACAAGGTCAAGCCGGCGCCGACCTCGATGTCGGTGCTGTGGGATCCGGCCTACAAGGGCAAGATCCTGGCCTACGACAATGGCGAGCACAATTTCTCGTTCACCGCGCTGACGCTCGGCTACAAGGATCCGTTCAACCTCGATGCGGAGCAGATGGCGGCGGTCAAGGCCAAGCTGGTCGAACTCAAGCGCAATGTGCTGAGCTTCTACACCACCGCCGACGAGGCGCAGCAGATCTACCAGAACAATGACGTCGCGCTGATCTGGGCCAATTACGGCCAGCAGCAGGTCAAGGCGTTGCAGAAGATCGGCGCCCATGTCGCCTACGTCAACCCGAGCGAAGGCGCGCTTGCCTGGCTCGACAACTGGGTGATCTCCAAGGGCGTCCGCGACAATGCGGCGGCCGAGAAGTGGATCGACTTCATGCTGAGCAAGAAGATCGGCGGCGAGCTTTCCGAGCGCACCGGCTTCGGCAACACCGTGGTCGAGTCGAGCAGCGCCGGCGGCAACGACAAGCTGGTCTGGCTCAACAATGTCGAGGATCCGCTCAAGCGCTCGGATCTGTGGAACGAGGTCAAGGCGACACCCTGATCCTTTCCGCACCTGATTTCGAAGGACCCGGCGGTCCGGACGTTCCGGACCGCCGCGGCGTATGCGAGACTATTCCATGAGCCAGAACACCGACCTCTTGACGCTGCGGTCCGTCTCGAAATCCTACGGCACGGTTCCCGTGCTGCACGACATCGACCTGTCGATCCGGGACGGCGAGTTCCTCACCGTGCTTGGACCATCAGGCTCCGGCAAGACCACGGTGCTGCGGTTGATCGGCGGGCTGGAACCGCTGACCGCGGGTGAGATTCGGCTGGACGGCCAGGACATCAGCCGCATGCCGATCAACAAGCGGCCGTTCAACACCGTGTTCCAGGACTATGCGCTGTTCCCCCACATGACCGTCTCCGGCAATGTCGGCTACGGGCTTTCGGTGCGCCATATCAAGCGCAAGGAGATCGCGCGCCGTGTCGCGGAAGCCCTTGAGCTGGTCCAGCTCGGGCGCTTCGCCGAGCGCTTCCCGGCGCAGCTTTCCGGGGGCCAGCGGCAGCGCGTCGCGCTCGCCCGGGCGCTGATCTGCCAGCCGCGCCTGATCCTGCTCGACGAGCCGCTGGCGGCGCTCGATCTCGAACTGCGGCGGCAGATGCAGGAATTCCTGAAATCCATCCAGCGCGAGATCAAGACCACCTTCCTGTTCGTCACCCACGACCAGGAAGAAGCGATCGGCATGGCCGACCGGATCTGCGTCATGCAGGCCGGCCATATCCGCCAGCTCGGCACGCCGCATGAGCTCTACTACAAGCCAAATTGCGAATTCGTGGCGCGCTTCTTCGGCGAGAACAATCTGGTGGCGGGAAAACTCGGTCCCGTGCAAGGCGAGCAGCGTCCGATCGAGACCGCGCTGGGGCGACTGGTCTGCTCGATCAGCGATCAGCCGCATCTGAAAACCGCACCGGATGGCGCCAGCGCCTTCGCGGCGTTCCGTCCCGAAGCCTTGCGCCTTGCGGATGCCAATGATGGCGACAATCGCTTTTCCGGCACGATCGCCGATCTGGCCTTCGCCGGTTCGTCGACGGTTGCCACGATCATGGCGGGAGCGGACAATGCCGCGCAACGCTTGCGGTTGCGCATGCCGAGCCGGATCGACGGCAGTATTTTGAAATCGGGCGAGACGGTCTCGCTTTCGTTCGCGCCGCATGAAGGCCATCTGGTGCTGGCATGAGCGGAGCCGGGTCGACACATGCCGCGGAACGGCGATTGTCGCAGCTGATCACGGTGCTGGCCTTCGCCATGCCGGTGGTCTTCGTCCTCGTGCCGCTGGCGATCTTCCTGGTCTACAGCTTCTTCAGCGTCGACCAGGGCACGATCGTCCATGCGCCGACGCTCGGCAACTATGTCAGGTTCTTCACCGATCCGATCTTTCTGCCGGTGTTCTGGAACACGATCGTGCTGTGCGTGTCGGTGGCCGTCATATGCATCCTTCTCGCCTATCCCGCCGCCTATTTCCTGACGACGCTGAAAGGGCGGTGGCGCTATGCCTTGCTGATGCTGCTGCTGGTGCCGCTGCTGATGAGCTACGTCATCAAGATCTACGCGATCCGCAGCATCCTCGGCCTCAATGGCTTCCTCAACAAGGCGCTGGTGGCGCTCGGCATCCTGGATCAGCCTTCGACGCTGTTCGTGTTCAACATGAACGCCATCCTTTTGACGCTGAGCCTGCTTTTGATCCCCTTCGCCATCCTGCCGATCTTCCTCTCGCTGGAGCGGATCCCGCAGACCTTGCTGCGCGCCTCCGACGATCTGGGCGCCAGCGGCCTGCAGACATTCCTGCGCATCACCTTGCCGCTCAGCCTGCCCGGCGTCGCCTCGGCGGCGAGTTTCGTCTTCGTGCTGGCGATCGGCGATTTCCTGACGCCACAGATGGTCGGCGGGATCAGCGGCTTCACCTTCGGGCGCATCCTCTACAGCCAGTTCGGCACCGCCTATAACTGGCCTTTCGGCGCCGCACTCTCGGTGGCGCTTGCGATCGTAGTGATCGCCGCCATTCTCATCGGCGAACGGTTCGGACGCAGCCGGGGGACCTCGGTATGAGCACCCTGCCCCGGCCGTCCACGATCTTCCTTGCCGCGATCACGACGCTGGTCGCGGTGCTGCTCTACAGCCCGCTGTTCGTGCCGATCGTGTCGTCGTTCTTCATCATTTCACATGGCAATGTCGACTGGTCGTCGCCTACCCTTTCGACCTATGTGGCGCTGGCGGGGAACCACGACATTCTGGCCGCCCTGCGCACCACGCTGGTGGTCGGCGTCTGCACCGTCATCCTGTCGGTGGTCAGCGGAACGCTGCTGGCACTCTACTATCACGGCCGCCACTCAGGCCGTTCGATCCTGCAGTTCATCATCTTCCTGCCGTTCCTGATGCCGCCCATCATCAGCGGGCTGGCGCTGCTGATCTTCTTTCGCGAAATCGGCCTCGAACGCTCGTTGCTGACGGTCGTCATCGGCCATACGGTGTTCGTGCTGGCGATCGTCTATCGCACCGTGCTGATGCGGCTGCAGTCGATGAGCCGCACGCTGGTCGAAGCGTCCTACGATCTCGGCGCCAACGGCTGGCAGACCTTCTGGCGCATCATCCTGCCGAACCTGTCGAGCGCCATGGTCGGCGGCGCCATCCTGGCCTTCGCGCTGTCCTTCGACGAGACCATGATCACCATCCTGGTCACCGGCACGCAAAGCACGCTGCCGGTCAGGCTGTGGGCGATGATGCGGCTTGGCTTCTCGCCAGACATCAATGCGCTGGTGGCGCTGATCCTGATGTTCACCGTGCTGCTGTGCGTGCTCGCCGCCCGCTTTCTCATTCCCAGACAGATGGCGACGGAACGGAATTGAGGTTCAAGCCGATGGGCCGAGGTCGAAGACCCGTCCCGGGTTAAGAATGTTCTTCGGATCGAGCGCCGTCTTCAGCCGCCGCATCGCGGCGATTTCGGCTTCGCTGCGCACCAGATGCAGCCACTGCTTCTTGTCGAGCCCGATGCCGTGCTCGGCCGACACGCCGCCGCCGGCCGCTGCCACGCCCCGATAGATGATGCCATAGGCCGCCGCCGGATCCTTGGTCAGGACCTGATAGTGCAGGTTGCCGTCGCCGAGATGGCCGAAGACATAGATGTCGGCGCCGGGATCGACGGCGTGGATAGCGGCATCCGCTTCCTGCAGGAAGGCTCCCATGCGCGCCAGCGGGATGCTGATGTCGACACCGATCAGGCCCTTGATCGCAAACAGGATACGATTGGCGTCCTCGCGCACGTCCCAGAGCGCGCGGAATTCGCGCGGCGATTGCGAGACGACCACATCGTCGACGACGCTGTTCTCGACCGCCTGCATCAGGACTTCGGCGAAGCGCTCGCTGTCGCGGTCCGGCTCGCTGCCCTGGATCTCCGCCAGCACATAGACGGGCGCGCCAGCCGGCAGCGGCGCCGGCATGGCCATGCTGGCGACCATGAGGTCATAGAGCGGCGCGAAGTTGACCTCATAGGCGGACAGAAGCGGACCGAGTTTCTGCCGCAGCAGACCAAGCAGGGCGATCGCCGCATCGAGCGAGGGCAGCGCGCAGAAGGCGTTCACCTCGGAGGCTGGCTTCGGATGAAGCCGGAGCGCGGCGCGCGTAACGATGCCAAGCGTCCCTTCCGCGCCGATGAAGAGCTGGCTTAGATCATAGCCGGAATTGTCCTTGGGCAGGCCCTTCAGCGACGTCAGCACGCTCCCATCGGCAAGCACCGCCTCCAACCCCAGCACCTGCGCCCGGTACATGCCATAGCGCAGCACGCGGATGCCGCCGGCATTGGTGGCGATGTTGCCGCCGACCGTGGCCGAACCCCGCGCGCCGATATCGACGCCGAACATCAGCCCGGCGCCGTCGGCGGCCTCCTGCACCGCCTGCAGCGTGGCACCGGCTTCGGCAATGATGCTGGCGGCTTGGATGTCTGGCGGGGCAAGGCCGGTCATGCGCTCCAGCGACAGCACGATCTCGCCCGGCTGGACGCGGGCACCGCCGGCCAGGCCGGTGCGTCCGCCCTGGACGACGACCGGCTGGCCGACAGCGTTGCAACCGGCAAGGACAGCCGCGACACCAATTGTGTCGCGCGGCCGCAGCACGGCTTCGGGAAGTGCGCCAAGCTTGCCGTCGGGATCGTCGCGATAGCGCTGGTCGACGTCGGAGCCGGCGAGGATGCCGCCGGCGCCCAGCCGGTCGCCGAGAGCAGACAGAAGTCGTTCCGTTTCAGGCGACATCGCGCTCAGGCGCCTGTGTGGCGAGGCGCGTCGTCGGGACCCACCGATCGGATGGCACGATGAGTATTTCCGTCCGACACGCTCGCCATCCCAGAATTGCAGCCGGCCGATCCTATTCGTGATCGCATGCCGTGCAAGCGATATCGACTAGGCCCAGGCGATGCCGGCACCAATCGCGACGAGGCGAGATCGATGCCGGAAGCACGGTGTCGGCTTACTGAAGCTTGGCCTGCAGCGCGTTGACGTCGTCGGTGGTCATTTCGCCATCGGTCGTCACCTTGCCGTCGGCGATCTTCCACAGCCGGAACGGGCCGGTGATGTCACCGAATTTGTCGAAAGCGACAGGGCCGATGACGCCTTCGTAACGGATCGGCTTGCCATCCTTGATCAGGCCGAGCGCCTTGGCGAACTCCTCCTTGCCGGCATAGATCGGCGTGCCGGCAGGGTCGACCGCCTTGTACATGGCATCCTTGATCTTGGCCGGATCCTCCGAGCCGGCAATGGCGATGGCCAGGCCGACGATGGCGCCGGCATCGTAGGAACGGTCGGCCGCCGGGTTCGACGGTTCGATGCCGGAGAATGCCTTGTAGTTCTTGGTGAAATACTCGGTCGAGGCGGTCGGGCTGGTGCCGGACGACGTGCCATAGGCGTCCTTCAGATAGTCGGCGCCGACCGACTCGATGAAATCGGGGCTGTTCATGCCGTCATTGAGCAGGAATTTCTGCACGCCGCCCTGCGAAATCCAGGTGCGGGCGATGGTGGCGCCGTCAACGGGCGTGCTGACCAGGTAAAGCCCGTCCGGCTCGCCTCCCATCGCGGCGGTGACCTCGGAGGCATAGCTCGATTGCTTCTCATTGTAGGGCGTGTCGGAGACGATGGTGCCGCCGAGCGCTTTGTAGGCACGCGAGAATTCGGCCACCATGTTGACGCCGAAGTCGTTGTTGACGTGGATGATCGCCAGCTTCTTGAAACCCTTGTCGACGGCATATTTGGCGGCGGCGACGCCCTGCAGCGCGTCCGAGGTGATGGTGCGGAAGAAGATGCCGTTGGTCTTGCCGTCGCGGCCGAGTGTCGTCAGCGTCGGCGAGGACGACGCCGGCGAGACCTGGACGATCTTGGCCGGCGCGGTGACCGAGGTCAGGATCGGGATCGACACCGAGGAAATGATGCCGCCGATGATCACAGGCACTTTCTTGACCTGAACCAGCTGGGTGGCGGCATCGACCGCGATGTTGCCCTGGCTTTGGCTGTCGCGCGTGTCGGTGACGAGATCGCAACCGCGCACCCCGCCGGCATCGTTGATGTCGCGGAAGGCCATTTCGACCGACTTGGCGCCGGCCTGGCCGTATTCGCCAGCCGGACCGGTCAATTCCATGACGAGGCCGACGGTGATCTTGCAGTCGGCGGCCTGGGCAGCACCGGCAATCGTGACAAGAGCAAGTGCGGTGGTGAGTTGGAGTATCGTCTTTCTCATTGTTGTTCCCCTTGAGTTACACGAACTGATTTGACGTCTGGAAAGTCTCAGTGTTCCGGCACCTGCAGCCAGGTTTCATGCAGATGCCGCCATTGGACGCCATTGGGCGCCGATGAACTGGTGGTGAAAACGGCGCTAGACTGGCGGCGGCTGTGCTTGCCGTCACGCGACTGCGCCTCGACATAGAGGACGACGATCGTATCGCCGTCCTGCCATCCGGGCTTGATGTCCTCGATCGAGATGGCGAAGCCGTCGTCGCAGGTGGCGCGGCTGGAGCGAACATGGTCGATCACGGCATCGCGGTCGAGGACCTGGCCGCCTGGCGCGATCATGGTCAGGCCTTCGCCCATGACGGCTTCGAAACGGCCGAAATCCACTTTGTCGGCGCGTGCGGCAACGAACCAGTCGACGAAAAAACGATGCAGGTCGATGATCTCGGCGCTGGCCTGCGAAAACAGCCTGTCGTCCATGGTTTCACACCCGGCCCGCGTTCAGATTGTAGTGCATGATCGAGCCGTGGCGGCCCTCGCGGTCACGCTCCAGTGTGTAGACGTCACCCTCGAGGCCGTTGCCCTGGGCGATGACGGCGGCAATCCGCGCGCGGTCATCGGCGTCGAGTACGACATCCATGATTTTGACATTGGCCAGCGCATGCGCCTGGTTGCGGGCGCCGACGATGACGGCGGCCACTTGCGGCTGCTCCAGCACCCAGGCGCTGGCTATCGTGGCGATATCGACGCCGTGGCGGCCGCCGACGGCCTTGAGTGCCTGGAGCAGTTGCTGGAACAGGTCCCAGCCGCCGAAATCATCGATGATCAGCTTGTACTTGACCAGCGAACGGTTTTCGAGCGGCGTGGCGGGTTCGGCCACGCCGAGCCATTTGTCGCTGAGGAAGCCGCCGGCGACAGAGCCGTAGCAGAGGAAGCTGACGCCGTTCTTCGCGGCCAGTTCGGCAAGGCTGTTCGCGGGGCGCTGGTCGAGCACCGAATATTGCAGTTGCTGGCTGACCAGCGGGATGCCGGCGGCGAGGATTTCGGCGAGGCGCGGCGCGTCGAAATTGGTGGTGCCGAGATTGCGCACCTTGCCCTCGCGCCGAAGCTCGTCGAGCCAGCCCATCGCATCGACATAGCCGGCCATCGCATAGTCCCACCAGTGGAACTGCACGAGATCGAGCCGCTCGGTCTTTAGCCGCCGCAGCGACTGGTCGACAATGCCCCTGATATAATCGCGGCTGATATTGGCCAGCCGTTCCAGATCAGGCACCAGCTTGGTGTGCACCTTCATTTTGGCCGCCGCATCGAGGCCACGCTCATTGGCCAGCCGCAAGCGCGCGGCGCCGATCAGTTCCTCGACGCCGGTGTAGATATCGGCGCAATCGTAGGTCCAGATGCCGGCATCGAAGGTGGCGATCAGGTCGGTCACCGCTTGACCGCGATCGATGGCGCCATGCCCGCCGGCCAGTTGCCAGCCGCCACGAATGACGCGCGAGATCGTGTAGCCGGGCCCGAGTTCGAAGGTCCTGGCGGTCATGTCAGGTCATTCTCCTTCGGCAGTGGCACGGCCGTGGTTTCGGCATGGCTGAACCGTCGCTTGGCCAGCCTGACGATCCGCAGCCGGCTGCCGCAATTGGGATCGGGACAGGCGATCTCGGCATCCGAGGTCATCCAGTCATTGGCGTCGCTCGGGCGCTGCTTTGCCGCGAGCAGAGGAAGCACCGCGGCGAGCGAATAGATCGAAAAGCCCTGCCCCGCCGGCATCGACAGCATCTCGCCCTTGAGTTCGAAATAATCGCCTGAGTTGGCGCCGCAATAGATCGGTTTGCCATGCGGGATGACCGCCTCGACGCGGAGGTCGAAGAGTTCGAAACTGTCGTCGCGTTCAGCCATTCAAGCCTCCGCCAGACTGAAGGTGATGTCGCACGCGCCGTTGCGGCGGATGATGCCGCAGGCGGCCGCGAATTGATCGCGCTCCTCGGGCTTGACCTGCGCCACCACGCTGCCGGCCAGCCAGCCGATCGGGAACAGAAGCCGAGCGCCCTGGCCATAGAACAGGCCGATGTCGAAGATTGCATTGGGATTGCCGCCCCACATGCGCGGCGGCACATAGGACAGTACGATATCGCCCGGCTGCGGCGTCAGCGTCGCGTTCTCCGCCGGCAATGGCCTGGCATAGGCTTGCCCCTCTATATCGGCGGCGGGAACCGGGCAGGAAATTTCCGGTCCCGTCCACATGGCGTGGATGCCCGGAACGACGCGTGGCGCGGCCAGATAGGCCGTGAGAAAGGCGGCGTTTTCCGGCGCCTTCCCGGGCAGCAGCAGCGCCGTGACGGAAAGCTTCGAGCGCGGCTCGCTGATCCTGATGGCGGTCATGGCTGGCCTTTCGCGGCGGCGGATTGCAGTTTGCTGCGCAGGAAGGTGAAGGGCCGGCTGATGTCGGCGACCAGCGCTTCGCGTGCCGCTCGCGCGTCCTGCGTGGCCAATGCCTCGACGATGCGGCGGTGATACTGGGCGGTGTCGACCTCGCCGGCTTCCGAGAAGGCGTAGATGGCGACGCGGATGCATGGCCCCGATTGCAGCCACAGGCTCTCGATCATCGGGATCAGCACGGCCGAGCCACAGGAGCGGTAGATCTCGAAGTGAAAGCTCTGGTTGAGCGTCACTTCGCGGTCGACATCCTTCTTGTGCTTCAGCGCCCGCATCTCGTCCCATTCGCCAAGAATGGTTTCGATGGCGGCGATCTGGCGCGGCCCCATGCGCGCCGCGGCAAGCGCGATCGCCTCGCCCTCGATCAGGACTCGGGCCCGCAGGAGATCGTCGAGACGCTCCAGCGTGATCGGCGGCACGCGCACCGAGCGGTTGGGCAGCGCCTCCAGTGCCTTTTCCGTGATCAGCCGGCCGAGCGCCTCGCGCACCGGCATGGTCGAGGTAACCAGCGCATCGGCCAGGCCACGAATGGTCAGCACCTGGCTTGGCTCGAACAGGCCGCCGATCAAGGCGCGTCGCAGTTCGGAATAAACCCGATCCTGCACCGTTTCGCGGCCGACCGGCGCAAGCTGGGCCGCGATCGCCTCGTTGTTCCTTTCGATGGCAGCCTTTTGCATGGGATTCCGTTCTTGGCCGGATTTCGGCTTGCGGATGAAATTAAAGCCGAATAGCGTGATCAAAGCAAGTGTGATCACAAATCAAAAATCAGAAGACGGCGACGATCGTCTTCGGCCAGAGGGTTTGATGAGCGAGGCAAGCAGACCGCAAGGGCGGGAGACCCATGCGCCGGTCCTGACGGCAAGGAATGTCGTCAGGCGGTTCGGCGGCCTTGTTGCGGTCAACGATGTCTCGTTCGACGTCAAGGCAGGCGAAATCCTTGGCCTGATCGGACCTAACGGCGCCGGCAAGACGACGATGTTCGACCTGCTTGCCGGCAGCATCCTGCCCACCAGCGGCGATATCCTGGTCAACGGCGTGCGCGTCTCCGGCGAAGCCGCCCATCTGCGCATCGGCCGAGGGCTCGGCCGCACCTTCCAGATTCCGCGCCCGCTGCCCAATCTGACACTGATCGAAAACATCATGCTGGCGGCACAGGGCCAGGCGGGCGAAAGGCTGCTCGCCAACTTCGTCACGCCGTGGCGGGTGGCGGCGCAGGAAAGAGCCGCCCGGACAAAGGCGCTCGACCTGCTGGACCTGGTCACCCTCACCCACCTCGCGCATGAGCCGGCGCGCGTGCTGTCCGGAGGCCAGCGCAAGCTGCTCGAACTTGCCCGGGTGATGATGGCCGATCCGGCGATCATCCTGCTCGACGAACCGGCGGCGGGCGTCAACGCGACGCTGCTCGAAGTCATCATCGACCGCATCCGCGACATCAATGCGCGCGGCATCACCTTCCTGCTGATCGAGCACAATATCGACATGGTGACGCGGCTCTGTCACCGCGTCCTGGTCATGGCGAGCGGCCAATTGCTCAGCGAAGGCAGGGCGGAAGAGGTCGCGCGCGATCCACGCGTCATCGAGGCTTATCTTGGAGGCGCGGCATGAGCGAGACTGTCCTCGACGTCCGCGACCTGGAAGCCGGCTACGAGCCCGGCGTGCCGATCGTGCGCGGCGCCTCGATCACGGTCAGAAAAGGCGAGATCGTCGTCGTCCTCGGTCCCAACGGGGCCGGCAAATCGAGCTTCATCAAGGCGATCGCCGGCCTCGTGCCGATCACCGGCGGCACGGTGTTCCTGGACGGCAGGGATATCACCGCCGCACCGGCCCACACCATGGTGCGGCTTGGCCTCGCCTTCGTGCCGCAGACCGAGAACATCTTTCCGCTGATGTCGGTCGAGGACAATCTCAGGGTTGCCTGCGGCATCCTCGAGCGGCGCGAAATTCCCGGCCGCATCGAGGAAATGTATGCCGCCTTCCCCGACCTCGTCCGCCAGCGGCGCACGGCCGCCGGCAATCTTTCGGGCGGCCAGCGGCAAATGCTCGCCGTCGCGCGGGCGCTGATCGTCCACCCCAAGGTGCTGGTGCTGGACGAGCCGTCCGCCGGCCTGTCGCCGAAATTCGTGTCGATGGTGTTCGAGATGCTGGCCGGCATCCGCAAGTCCGGCGTCACAATCCTGCTTGTCGAGCAGAACGCCAAGGCGGCACTTGCCATCGGCGACCGCGCCTATGTGCTGGTCGAAGGCAAGGACCGGCACGAAGGCATCGCCTCCGAATTGTGGAACGACCCGGTCGTCGCCGAACTCTATCTCGGCCAACGCCCTCAGCTTCACAAGGGAGGCGCGGCATGAGCCTGCAATTTGTCGTCGACGGATTGCTGACGGGTTCGATGATCGGCCTCGGCGCCATCGGCGTGACGCTCACCTATTCGATCCTGCGTTTCTCCAACTTCGCCCATGGCGACTTCATGGCCTGGGGCACCTATGCGACGCTGGCCGTGGTCAGCGCCATCGGCGCGATGTTCGGCAAGGTGGCGCCGATCGGGCCGCTGTCCTTCGGCTGGCCGCTGCTTGTTGCCCTGGTCGTCGGCATGGCGTTCACCGCACTGCTGGCGCTGCTGCTCGACAAGGTGCTGTTTTCGCGGCTGCGCTCGCAGGGGCAGGCGATCATCGTGGTGATGGCGAGTTTCGGCGCCTCGATGGCACTGCGCAGCCTATTGGAGTTCACCTTCACCTCCCGGCCGACCTATTTCAGCCGGGCGATCCAGATCGCCATGCCGGTCGGCTTCGGCATCCGCATCACGCCTGACCAGATCGCCCTGCTGCTGCTGACCGCCACACTCGTGCTCGGCGTGCATCTATTGATGACACGCACGCAGACCGGCCGCTCGATGCAGGCGCTGAGCCAGAACGCGGCACTGGCCCGCATCGTCGGCATCGACGTCGCCAGCGTGGTGCGCGTCACCTGGATCATCGGTGGCGCGCTTGCCTGCGTCGCCGGCGTCATGATCGGCGTCCTAGTACAGATCCGCCCGTTCATGGGCTTCGACATGCTGTTGCCGATGTTCGCCGCAGCTATCCTCGGCGGCATCGGCAGCATCCCGGGCGCGGTGCTCGGCGGCTTGATCATCGGGCTCGCCGAAGCCGGCGCGGTGCAATTGATCGGTGCGGAGTGGCGCGCCGCCGTCTCCTTCATCATCCTGATGGCAGTGCTGTTCGTGCGGCCGATCGGCCTTTTCGGAGTTCGGGAAAGATGATCGATCTCGTCGGCTACGGCGCCTTCTTCCTGACCACGGCGCTGATCTTCTCGCTGGTCACGCTGGGGCTCAATCTGCAGTGGGGGCTGACCGGCCTGTTCAATGTCGGCCTCGCCGGTTTCGTCGCCATCGGCGCCTACACCTCGGCGCTTCTGACGACGCCGGACGATCCCACGCGCCTCGGCGGCTTCGGCCTGCCGATCCTTGTCGGCTGGATTGGCGCCATGGTGGTTGGCGGCATTGCCGCGGCACTTACCGGCATGGCCACGCTGCGTCTCAGATCCGACTATCTCGCGATCACCACCTTTGGCGTGGCCGTCGTCGTGCAACTGGTCGCACTCAACGCGCAGAAACTGACCGGCGGACCATTCGGCATCGGTTTCATCCCACGCCCGTTCGGCGGCCTGGCCGAAACGCCGCTGCTGTTCAACCTGTCCAACCTTGCGGTCGTCTGCGCGGTGACGCTGATGGCCTATCTCGCCCTGGAGCATCTGTCGCGCAGCCCCTGGGGACGCGTGCTGAGGGCGCTGCGGGAGGACGAGCGGGCGGCGATCTCGCTCGGCAAGAGCGCGCGTTTCTACCGCGTCCAGGCCTTCGCCGTCGGCGGCGCCATCATGGCGCTGGCCGGCGCAATGCAGGCGCATTTCACCGGCTTCATCGCGCCCGACAATTATTTGCCAATCCTCACCTTCCAGGTCTGGGTCATGCTGATCGTCGGCGGCTCCGGCAGCAATCGCGGCGCCGTCATAGGCAGCATACTGGTCTGGGCGATATGGGCGGGATCGGGCACGCTGACCAGCGTGTTCTTCCCGCCGGAGCAGCAGGCGCGCGCCGCCTCACTGCAGATCGTCGCCATCGGTGTCATGCTCTGCGTCATCCTGCTGATCAGGCCGAACGGATTGTTCGGCGACAGGCCCCTGCGGACGCGCCTTGGCAAGCGTAAGCGGATCGACACGGCCAAAAGCGGTTCCAACGGATGAATGCCGTGGTCAGGCAGGAGGCGCATGGCGCTTCGCTCTGGCACGCCGTCAGCCGCGATCGTCGCGAGCGGCCCGCGCTGAATGGCGACCTCAATGTCGACCTCGCCATTGTCGGCGGCGGTTTTTCCGGGCTTTCAACCGCACTGCACGCCGCCGGAAAAGGACTTTCCGTCGCCGTTCTCGAAGCCGAAATCATCGCCTGGGGCGCGACCGGCCGGAATGCCGGTTTCGTCGTACCGAACTTCGCCAAGATGGATCCCGATAGCATCCTCGCGCATCTCGGCCCCGAACGCGGCGAACGCCTCATCGATTTTGCCGCCGGCAGTGCCGACCTCGTCTTCGGCCTGATCCGGCGGCACGGCATCGACTGCGACGCGGTCCAAAACGGATGGGTCCAGCCGGCGCACTCGCGCGCAGCCCTGGAGAAGGTCAAGTCACGGGCCGCACAATGGGCGCGGCGCGGCCGGCCTGCCGTTACCCTGGATCGGCCGGATGTCGAAACGCTGACGGGCGCGCGCGGCTATCTCGGCGGCTGGATGGATCGTTCAGGCGGCGTGCTCAATCCCGTCGCCTATGCGCGGGGGCTCGCCGATGCGGCGGAGAAAGCCGGCGCGCGCATCTTTGAACGGACACGCGTCACGTCGGTCGATCGCGTGGCCGACGGCTGGGCGCTGAAAACGCCATCGGGATCGGTGCGCGCTGCCAGGGTGCTGATCGCCACCAACGCCTATGGCGGGTCGCTCGAGCCGTTGCTGCGGCGAACCTATATTCCACTGAAGGTTTTCCAGATCGCCACGGCGCCGCTACCGCTCGAAATCCGCACGCGTCTGCTTCCCGGGGGGCTAGGCGTCGGCGACACCAGGCGCAATCTCTTCACCTTCCGCTTCGATGCCGACAACCGGCTGATCAGCGGCGGCATGCATATCCTTGGCGCCGGCGCCGACACGCGCGTGCCGGAAACGATCTGGCGACGGCTTGGCCGGCACCTCGACCTGCCTGATTTGCCGCCGCTTGCCTATGGCTGGTCAGGAATGGCAGCGGTCGAGCCGGATTTCCTGCCGCACCTCCTGGATCTTGGCCCCGGCCTGATCGCCGGCCGCGCCTGCAATGGACGCGGCATCGCCATGACCACGGCGATGGGCAAGGTGCTGGCCGACTGGGCCGCTGGAACCGACACGCGTGATTTGCCGCTGCCGTTCGCGCCGCCGGCGCCGATCCCGTTCCATGCCCTGCTGCGCCACGCGCCCAACATCCTGCTCGGCTGGAGCATGCTGCGCGACCGGATGGACGAAACGGCATAGGCGACCGAGCCTGCCGTGCGGTCAGTGCGCCGCGCGAAGATTTTCGGAGAGAATTGCGGCGGCCACGGCGATGTCCTCCGCCAGGGACGCCTGGACGGCGAGGCCATCGCGCCGCTCCAACGCGGCAACAATCCTGAGATGCGCGTCGTTCGACTGCGGAATGTAACGGTCGGCCTGCATCAGCAGCTTGAGATAGGGTCCGACGCGCCCCCAGAGATCGTGGATCATATTCAAGAGGATCGGCGCGCCGGCATGCCTGTAGATGGCGAAGTGGAAAGCCTCGTTGAGCGCGAGATAGGCCTTGGCGTCGCCGGCCTCGATGGCGCGCTGCATCCCGGCGAGCGCGGCCTGTATGTCAATCAGCGCGCTCTCACCCATGCGCGTGGCGGCCATCTCGCCCGCCAATCCCTCGACGGCGATGCGGATGCGCGTCAGCTCCTCGAAAGCGGGCTCGGACAGCAAGGGCACGATGATCGAGCGGTTGTTCTGCATTTCGAGCAACCGCTCGGCGACCAGCCTTTGCAGCGCCTCGCGGATCGGGGTGGTCGAAATGCCAAAGGTCTCGGCGAGCTTGCGGATGACCAGTGTCTGGCCCGGGCTGAAACCGCCCGAGATCAATTCCTGCTTGAGCGCGCCATAGGCGCGGTCGTTGAGGGTTTGATGTTCGAGCTTCAGCATGCGCCCGCTCAGCTCACCATTTCGACAGTGCGCGATCGAGCGTCTCGGCCAACTGCTCGGCATTGTCCCTGGCAAAGGGCAGCGGCGGCCTGATCTTCAGCACATTGCCGCGCGGACCGCAGGACGAGATCAGCACGCCGTCCTCGCGCATGGCTTCGACGACGGACGAGGTCTTGGCAGCGGCGGCGGCCTCATCCTCCGCCGTCAGTTCGACGCCGAAATAGAGGCCGTTGTGCCTGACGTCGGCGACCATGCCGTGGCGGCCTTTCAAGGCGTCCAGCAGTTCTCCGGTATAGGCGCCGACCGTGCGCGCGTTCTCGATCAGCCCTTCGCCCTCGATGACGTTCAGCACCGCGATGCCGACAGCGGCCGCGACCGGATTGCCGCCGAAGGTGTTGAAGTAGCCGGTGTTCGAGCCGAAGGAGGCAACAAGCCGTGGCCGCACGATGACCGCGCCCATCGGATGTCCGTCGCCGATCGGCTTGCCCATGGTGACGATGTCGGGTTCGAGGTCGTAATTGGCGAAGCCCCACATGCCCTGTCCGAGCCGGCCGAAACCGGACTGGACCTCGTCGGCAACGATGATGCCGCCCGCTTTCCTGACGTGATCGGTCGCCTCGCGCATGACGGTGGCATCGGGGAAGAAGATGCCGTCACTGGAAAAGGCGGAATCGAGCAGCAGCGCCGCCGGACGGATGCCTTGCGCGCGCATATCCTCGATGGCGGCGGCGACATTTCTGGCGAAATCATGCGCGGCGCGGCCGCCGGCACGCAACGTGTCCGGCGCCGCCACGGTCCGGTGTTGCGCGGGCACGCCTTTCGCCCCGACCGCCGCCGGCGATAGCTGCGCGGTGGCGATGGTGGCGCCGTGATAGGCGAAGTCGGTGATGATCACGCCGGTGTTGCCGCTGGAGTGCTGGGCAATGCGGATGGCAAGGTCGTTGGCCTCGCTGCCGGTGCAGGTGAACATGGCATGGCCGAGATGGGGCGGCAGCGTGCCAAGCAGCTTCTCGGCGTAGTCGAGGATGATCTCGCTGAGATAGCGCGTGTGCGTGTTGAGCGTGGCGGCCTGTCCCGACAATGCCTCGACGACGCGCGGATGGCAGTGCCCGACGGAGGCGACATTGTTATAGGCGTCGAGGTATTTTCGGCCCTGCGCATCGTAGAGCCAGACGCCGCTGCCGCGCACCAGATGGATCGGGTTGCGGTAGAAGGCGCGGTAGGTCGGCCCGAGCAATCTTGCACGGCGATCGAGCAGGGCTTGCTCGGATGCCGCCGAGCCGGCGTTTGCAGGATAGGGCGAGGACTGGGACACGGGCATCTACTCCGGCTTGGAATGGTCGAGAAAATAGCGGCGGGCGTCAGCGGGCGATAGACCGTCCAGCCGTTCGAGCGAGGTCCAGACCTCGGTGATGAGGCGCAGCACATAGTCGCGTTTGGCCGGAAACCGCTCGGCCTGCCAGCTGGCGATGTTGGCGATGAGCGCGAGCCGTGCGCGAATGAGATGGAAGAGGATACCAAGCTCTTCGATTTCGAGCGGCTGCACGGACTGATAGCCGGCGACGAAGCGAGCCGCAGGCGCCAGCGGATGACCTTCGGCGGGCCAGCGGTAGACGGCACCGATGGCGAGGTCGCAGATCAGCGGCGAATGGATCATGTCGCCGAAATCGAGGATGCCGCTGACCACTTCCGGCCGCGCGGCATCCACCACCACATTGTAGGAGTTCATGTCGTTGTGGACGATCTGTGCGCGCAGGCCGGGGATCACCGGCGCCGCATGTTCCTCGAAGGCGTCGATGACACGCTCGACCATGACGCGATGGGCGGCGTCGGTGATATGCGCCAGCATTGGCCGCGTCTTGGCGACCTTGCGGATGTCCCACAAAAGGTCGCTGCCCGCGGCCGGGTGGAAGAATCCGCGCAGCGCCCGGCCAAGCCGGGCGAGGAAGATGCCGAGATTGCGATCCTGCGCCGCCGATGTGGGCGAGCGCGAAAGCAGTTGGCCCGGCAGATAGGTGACCAGCCGCACGATGCGCGGCGGCGAGCCGCCGACGCTGACCATGAACTGCGCTTCGCCTTCGAGGCTCTTGCGCACCGAGGGAACAGGCAAGGAAGGATCGACCGTCAGGATATGGTCGAGCGCCTTGTTCTGGAAATCGGTGAAGCCGGCCTCTTCCGCCGGATGAGAGACCTTCAGGACGAACGCGCCCTCGCCTTCGGTCTCGATATGGAAATTGTGATCGCGCTCGCCCGGCAGCGGGCGCGCGCTGCCTGTGACCCCATAGTGCCGACGCAACAGGGCAAGCGCCTCGACGATCGAAACGTCAGGCGCGTCCTCCGCGAGCGTCTCGCCGAAGGCATCCGATACCGCCTCGTTCATGGCCTGACCTCGGCATCGATGGGTTCGAGGCCGCACCAGTCGGCGATGAAGAGCGCGATGGTCTGCGTGACCTTGCGCACGGAGTCGAGATCGACGGCCTCGTCATAGCCATGCGGCATGCGGCAGATCGGGCCATAGACGATGGCCGGCGTGTCGGCATAGAGGCCGAAGAAACGCGCATCTGTCGTGGCCGAGGTGACGTGCTCCGTCAGCGGCTCGCCCCACACGGCGGTGTGGCTGCGACGCAGCACAGCTTCCATCTCGTCGGCCCCTTCAAGCACGTAGCCCTCGGCCATGAAGCCGTTATAGGTCATCCTCGGCGGACGATTGGCGAGGAACGGATCGGCGCGCGCCGCGTCCGCGATGCAGGCTTCGAGCTCGGCGCGGGCGTCCTCGAGCTTCTGGCCGGGATAGGTCGCGACACGCATCTCGAACACGCAACGCGCCGGAACGCTGGACGTCCACTCGCCGCCCTCGATCTTGCCGAGGTTGAAGCGGATCGGGTGCGGGTGATCGCAGAAATGCCTGTTATCGACCTTGCGCGCGTTCCAGACGATTTCGAGTTGCTTCAGCGCCTGGATGATGAGGAAGGCCTTTTCGATGGCATTGGCGCCGGCCGAGAAGGCGCCCGACGCATGCTGCGGATCGCCATCGACCTCGACCCGGAACCAGATCGGCCCGACCTGTGCACGCATCAGCCTTGGCTCCAGCGGTTCGGGAATGAAGGCGGCGGCGGCGCGGTAGCCACGCTGCAGGCAAGCGAGCGCGCCATTGCCGGTGCACTCCTCCTCGACCACGGACTGCAGGAACACTTTCGCGGCCGGCTGATAACCGAGGCTCCGCAAGGCGGCCAGCGCATAGAGGCAGGCCGACAGTCCGGCCTTCATGTCGCCGGCGCCCCGACCATGCATCCAGCCATCCTCAATCACGGGATCGTAGGGATCGCGCACCCAGCGGTCGAGCGGTCCCGTCGGCACGACATCGATATGCCCGTTGAGGATCAGCGATCGGCCGGTAGCGTTCTTCGGCGTATGGGTGGCGACGACATTGAAGGCGTCATCATAGGAAACCGCCACGGGTGAAAATCCGGGCAAGTCACGGATCGCGTCGACATCGACACGCCACATATCGACCGCATAGCCATCGGCTTCATAGGCCGCCGTCATGAAGGATTGCGCGGCATGTTCCTCGCCACGTTGGGAGGGAAAGCGCACGAGATCGGCCAAAAAGGCGAGCTGGCGGTCGAAACCGTCGTCGACCGCCCGCAAAATGGCCTCGTCCGCAATTCGCTCCGGCATGATATTCCGCTTCTCCGTAAATGGTGTATCATATCTCATATGCCATTCTCGAAAAGGCAAGAAGACAGGCGGGCCAAAATCATGGCCCACCCCTGCAGCCTCTTGGCAGGTCGTCGCGGAGTTGGCATCAGCTTCCTGATGTGCCAGCGAGGCCACGCGGCGGAGATCGAGGACGAATGCAAGTCACCGAAGGTACATTGCCGGATGAAATCACCGACCTGTCGTCGGGTTACCGGCGCATTCCGGCCGGCAAGATCGTCAACGCGGTGACGTGGATGGAGGCGCGCGCGCCGGTGCAGGGTCTCGCGCATCCGCTGGCGATGACCCGCGTCATCGAGCCCGAGCCCGCCTTCTACCGTTCGGTCTTTCTCGAGATCGGCGCTCCCTGGCTCTGGGACCGCGCCGCGGAAATGTCGGACGCGGACATCGCGGCGCATTTCGCCGACCCGCGCCAGCATCTCTACTACGGCCACGATGACAGCGGCGGCCATGTCGGCATGGTCGAATTCGTTGCCGGCGACGGCAACGAGATCGAGATCACCTATTTCGGCCTCTTCCCGTCCTCGACCGGTCGAGGCCTTGGCAAGCGGCTGATGGCGGGCGCGCTCGATCAGGCCTGGCGCCTAAAACCCGACCGCATCTGGCTGCACACCAGCAGCTTCGATCACCACAGCGTCATCGGCTTCTACAGGGCGTGCGGGTTTGAACCCTTCGCGGCCGGCTTCGAGATCACCGACGATCCGCGCGTCAAGGGAACCCTGCCGCGCGATTGCGCACCGCAAATCCCGCTGATCGAAACCGAATGGGTGTCCGGCGCCAGATGAGACCGTCTTCGCAACCCGACAGCCAGGCATCGCCCCACCACCGCCGGTGGGTGCGGCGCGAGGCTATCCTGTCGAGGCTGGAGCGACATGTCGACACGCGCATCGTGCTGTTCGCCGCGCCCGCCGGCTTCGGCAAGTCGACGACGATGGCGCAATGGGCAACCGAGGTCGCGCGCCATGGCCGGCTGACGGCATGGCTGTCCTGCGAAGCGACGGACAATGACGAAGGCGCCTTCCTGTCGCATCTGGTCGGGGCGCTGCGCCATCTCGTGCAGAACCCGGCCGAGCTCGACCTCGCCTTCCAGTCGAGTCCCATCCCGCAGCTCGACGTGGTGCTCGCGGCCCTTATAGCGGGGTTTGCGGCACGCCACGCCGACATCACCCTGTTCTTCGACGACTATCATGCCATCGAAGAACCGGCGGTAAAGCGGTTCATGGAACGCCTGACGCGGCAGGCGCCCGCCAACGTCGCCTTGGTCATCGGTTCGCGCAACCTGCCCGACCTGCAGCTCGGCAAGCTCCGGGTCCTCGGCGATGTCTTCGAAATCGGCCCGGACGATCTGCGTTTCGCCTCGTCCGAGGCCGAAGCCTTCTTCAACGACAAGCTCGGCCTCTCCGTCAGCAGCGGCACGGTGGAAACCTTGTGCTCGCGCACCGAAGGCTGGGCCGCCGGCCTGCAGCTCGCCTCACTGTCGCTCAGTGCCGCCCATGCGCCCGAAACCGTCATCGGCAATTTCACCGGCGCCAACCGCAATGTCGCCGACTTCCTGATGGGGGAAGTGTTTTTGGGACTGCCGCCGGCGCTGGCGAAATTCCTGCTCCATTCCTCGATCTTCGAGCGCTTCAGCGCCGAGGCCTGCCGGGCGGTGATGCGAACGGCGGACGCCGAGGCCGATATCACCGAGATCGAGACCCGCAACCTGTTCCTGGTGCCGCTCGACGAGGAGCGGCGCTGGTTCCGCTATCATCATTTGTTCCATGACTTTCTCAGCCGCGAGATGGAACGGCGCGAACCGGAGATGATCGCGCCGCTGCACCTGGCGGCTTCGGAATGGTTCGGCGAACGCAAGATGCTTACCGAAGCCATCGGCCATGCGCTGGCCGCCGGCGACCAGGCCCGCGCCGCGGTGTTCGTCGAGAACAACGCGCTCGAACTCATCGCCCAGTGCCAGCTTCTCTATGTGCGCCAGTTGCTGGCGCTGCTGCCGAGGAAACTGATCGACCAGCGCATCCGGCTGCAGCTTGTCGTGCTCTGGCTTGCGGTGCACTCGAGCCAGCCCGAAATTGCCCAGCAGACGCTCGCCAACGCGCGCAAGCTGGTGGAGGCCGGGCCGGCTGATGGCAATGACCCGGGCACGCTGACCGGCACCACGATCGAGGCCGAACTCGAGGTTCTTGCCGCGGCGGTGCACAGCACGCTGGAACAGTTCGAGGACGCACGCGACACCGCGCTGGCCGCGTTGCGCATCATCGCGCCCGATGCCTGGTTCATGGAAGGGGCGACCGCCAACGTCATCGGCTACAACCTCTATGCGCTGGGCGACCTCGAAGGGGCGCGCGCGGCGGTGGACGCGGCGCGCAAGGCGCATGAGCGCAGCGGCAGCCTGCTCGGCGTCACCATCGCCAATTGCTACATGGCCGTCATCGAACGCTCGGCCGGCCGCCTGCCCGCCGCCGAACGGCTGCTGCGCAACGCGATCATCGAGGCCAGGACGCGCATCGGCGCCAACTCCTATGCCGAGGCGCTCGCCGGAACGCTGCTTGCCGAACTCGCCTACGAGACCAACGCGTCCGGCGAAGCGCTGGCGCTGGTCGAGAATCTCGGGCCGCTGATCGAGGGCGCCGCGGTCATCGTCTATCCCCTGGCCAGCGTGCCGACCTATGCCCGCGTGTTGCAGCTGACCGGTCGGAGCGACGCGGCACTGGACATGCTGGAGCGCGTCTACCAGCGTGTGCGCGGCTCCGTCTACCGCCGCCTCGCTTCGGTGCTGGTGCATGATCGCATCCGGCTGCTGATCGACCAGAACCGCATACCGGAAGCGCGCGCGCTGCTCGACGAACACCGCCGCGACCAGGGCGAGACCACCCCAACCGTCGCCAACGAATTCGAGTTCTTCGCCGAGGGCCGGCTGCTGACGGCGGAGAAATCCTATGCCGCTGCGGCGGCGATTTTCGACGCGCTGCTGGAGCGAACGAAAAGCGGTGGGCGCATGCGCCGCCACATACTGGCGCTGATCCTGCGCGCCAAGAGTGCCAGCCATGACCCGCGTGAGGCCGATCGTCATCTGCTCGAAGCGTTGCGGCTTGCCCAGCCCTCCGGCTTCATCCGCTCCTTCGTCGACGAGGGCAGGCCCGTCGTGGAGGCCTTGATGCGGCTGCGCGCGGCACAGGCAAAGACAGATCCGGCATTGTCGGCCTATGCGACGCGTATCATCGATGCCGCGCAGACGATGCCTGTCGCGACGCGCAAGCCGGCCATGCCGGCAGCCGAAAAAGAGGAACTCACACAGCGCGAATCCGAAATGCTGCGCTGCCTGTCGGAGGGCATGTCCAACCGCGATATAGCGCTCGCTTTGTCAGTCAGCGAGACGACGGTGAAATGGCATCTGAAGAACATTTTCGGCAAGCTCTCGGTCTCGAACCGCGTCCAGGCCGTGCGCGCCGCACCGGCTGCCTTGAACCTGCTCGCCCCTCCGAAAGGAGGGGCATAGACATCCGCCAAAACCCCTCTTTCGGGTCGGGTCATGTGATTGTTAGCCTGCTAGCGTCGTCTGGTTGGTAGAGGACGCTGCGGATGGCGACAGGGTACGTTTTTCACGAACAGCTGATGTGGCATGATACCGGCTCCAGCGCCGACATGATGCCTCCCGGCCGCTTCGTGGAGCCCGGTCGCCATCTGGAATCTCCCGGGTCGAAGCGCCGGCTCAACAACCTCATCCAGGTCAGCGGCCTGGCGCGCCATCTGGTGCCGATCATTGCCGAACCGGTGACGGTCGAGGACCTGTTGCGCGTCCATACGCAGCGCCATGTCGACGATATCAGGACGCTGAGCGAAGGCGGGTCCGGTTTCGCCGGGCCTCAGGCACCGATCGGCCTCAACAGTTTCGACATCGCGCTGTTGTCCGCCGGAACCACCTATGCGGCGATGCGCGCGGTGCTGACGGGCCGCGTCGACAATTCCTATGCGCTGGCGCGCCCGCCGGGGCACCACGCCGAACCCGACCAGGCGATGGGCAACTGCCTGTTCTCCAACATCGGCGTGGCCGTGCGCCGGCTGCAGCATGAAGGCCTGCTCGGCCGCGCCGCGGTGGTCGACTGGGACGTGCATCACGGCAACGGCACCGAGACGGTGTTTTATGCCGACCCGTCGGTGCTGACGATTTCGCTGCACCAGGACAATCTCTATCCGACCGGACGCGGCGCGCTGACCGACAATGGCAAGGGCGCAGGCGAAGGCTACAACATCAACATCCCGCTGCCGGCGGGCAGCGGCATCGGCGCCTATGAAGCGAGCTTCGACCGCGTCGTCGCCCCGGCACTGCGCGCCTACAAGCCCGACCTCGTCATCGTCGCTTCCGGCTTCGACGCGTCGGGCTTCGACCCGCTCGGCCGCATGATGCTCAACAGCGAATGCTTCCGCCGCCTGACCGCGCGCATGGTGGCGCTGGCCGCCGAAGTCTCGAATGGGCGCCTGATGATGACGCATGAAGGCGGCTATTCCGAAGGTTATGTGCCGTTCTGTGGCCACGCCGTCATAGAGACGCTGGCCAACCATCGCACCGAAGTGGTCGATCCCCTGTCGGACCATATCGACGAATGGGCCGGACAGGAGCTGCAGCCACACCAAGCCAAGGCAATCGACGCCGCCGAAGGCTTGCTCGCGGGCCTGCGCCAACGCCTCGCCAGCGCGGCCTGACGCGATGGACTTTGCCGTCACCACGCTGCTCAACGCGCTGACGCTGATCAGCATCCTGATGCTGGTCGGGCTCGGGCTGGCGATCAGCTTCGGCCTGATGAACGTCACCAATCTGGCGCATGGCGAATTCGTTACCGTCGGCGCCTTCGCGGTCTATTTCGTCCAGAGCATCGGCGGCTCGTTCTGGCTGGGGCTGCTTGCCGCCCCCATCGCCGGCGCGGTGGTCGGCTGTATCCTGGAATTCGCCATCATCCGCCATCTCTATTCGCGGCCGGTCTCGACCGTGCTCGCCACCTGGGGCGTCAGCCTCATCCTGCAGCAAGGGCTGGAACTGACCTTCGGCCTCGGTGCCAAGCCGGTGACGCCACCGATCGAGGGCACGTTCGACCTGTTCTTCACCGTCTATCCCGCCTACCGGCTGATCCTGATCGGCATCGCCATGGCGACCTTGCTCGGCCTGATCCTGTTGATCAGCCGGACATCCTTCGGGCTCGACATCCGCACCGTCATCCAGAACCGCGAAATGGCGGAGGGCGTCGGTATCAACACGCGCCGCACCTACGCCATCGCCTTCACCTTCGGCGCGGCCATCGCGGGCCTTGCGGGTGGGCTGGTCGCGCCGCTGGCGATCGTGCTGCCGCAGATGGGGGTGAACTATCTCGCCAACGCCTTCTTCGTCGTGATCGTCGGCGGGGTCGGCTCGATTGCCGGCCTCGTCGCCGGCAGCGTCTTCGTCGGCGGGCTGACAAGCATCCTCAACTACCAGATCTCGCCATCGCTGGCGCAGGCGATCGTGCTGCTGGCGGCCATCGTCGCCGTGCGGCTGCGGCCTAACGGCCTGTTCAACGGGGCTTCGCGATGATTGCCCGCGACCGCAACTGGCTGCTGATCTTCGTCGTCTGCGTGGCGCTCGCGATCCTATATCCCTTCCTCGCCGACGGCTACCAACTGACGGTGATCCGCGACGCGCTGATCTTCGGCCTGTTCGCGGCGAGCCTCGACTTCTTCTGGGGCCGCACCGGCATATTGTGCTTCGGCCACGCCGCGTTCTTCGGTATAGGCGGCTACGTCATGGCGTTGGTCACCCTCAACGACGCCAATCCTTTCGGCGGCTTGCTCGGCATCGTGGGCGCCATTGCGGGTGCTGCCTTCGTCGCCGCCATCATCGGTTACTTCCTGTTCTTCGGCGGCATACGCGGCAGCTACTTCACCATTGTCACGCTCGCCATGGGCGTCATCTGCCAGCAGGCCGCGGTCTCGTGGAGTTCGGTCACCGGTGGCGACAGCGGCCTGATCGGCATCCCGCCGATCGAATTCGATGTTGGTGGCCGGAATGTCGACCTCAGCCAGGACCTGCCGAGCTATATCTTCGTCTCGGCTATCGTCGCCGTGGTCGTGCTGGCGCTGTGGTCGATCAGCCGTGGCCGCTGGGGCACGGTGCTGACCGCCATTCAGGACAATGAGGTCCGGGCGGCGGCACTCGGCCATAATGCGCCGTTACGGCTGCTCGTCACCTTCATCCTTTCGGCAGCCATCGCCGGGCTTGCCGGCGCGCTCTATGTCTGCATGGCCGGGCTGGTTGCCCCCGATCTGTCCGGACTGCTTCTGTCGACGGAGGTCATTGTCTGGGTGGCGGTCGGCGGGCGCGGCACGCTGCTTGGCCCAGTGCTGGGCGCAATCTTCATCCAGCGCGCGCAGCAGACGATCAGCAGCTTCAATCCGAGCCTGTGGCCGCTGCTGCTGGGCTGCGTCTTCGTCATCATCGTCTTTGTGCTGCCGGACGGCATCCTATCGATCCATGCGCGGCTGAGGAGCCTGTTCAAAGGCAGGAGGCAGGCCTGATGAGCGACGTCCTGCTCCAGGCCGAAAATGTCGGCATCCGCTTCGGAGGGCTGCAGGCCCTCGAAGGATTGAACCTGACGGTCCGCGACAAGGAGCTCTGCTGCATCATCGGGCCGAACGGCGCCGGCAAGAGCACGTTCCTCAACGTTCTGACCGGCACGCTGCGCCCGACCAGCGGCAGCGTCCATTTCCTCGGCCGAGACATTGCCGGCCTGCCGCTGCATCGCATCGCCCGGCTCGGCATTGCCCGCAAGTTCCAGATCCCGTCCGTCTTCCCGAGCCTCTCGGTTGAGGACAACCTCAAGGTCGCACGATGGGGTGCCCCCTCCCCGGCCCGTACAATCGGTGAATTGATGGGACTGGTCGCGCTGACCAATCGTGCCGCCACATTAGCCGGCGAACTGGCGCACGGCCAGAAGCAATGGCTGGAGATCGGTATGGCGCTGGCCATCGAGCCACGGCTACTTTTGCTCGACGAGCCAACCGCCGGCATGACGCCGCAGGAGACGCTGGCGACGGCCGAAATGCTGCTGCGGTTGAAGGGCGAGTTCTCGATTGTCGCGGTCGAGCATGACATACGCTTCGTGCGGGCGCTGAATTGCGAGACGCTGGTGCTGCACCAGGGCCGCCTGCTTCGCAGCGGTCCCTTCCGCGACATCGAGGCCGACGAGATGGTCCGCGACGTCTACCTAGGGAGGCGCTGAGCATGCTGCGGACACTTGCCGTTTCGGCCGGCTACGGCCCGCTCCCAGTGCTGAACGGCATCGACCTCAGCGTCTCGCCGGGCGAAGTGGTCGGCCTGCTCGGCCGCAACGGTGCCGGCAAGACAACGCTGCTGCGCGTCATCGCTGGCGGCCTGAAGGCGAGCGGCGGCGCGGTGGTTCTCGGCGACCAGGATCTCACCAACGCGCCGGCCTTCCGCCGCGCACGCGTGGGCATCGCCCATGTGCCGCAGGGCCGCGGCATCTTCAATCAGCTGACCGTGCGACAGAACCTGGAGGTCGGCACGCGCGCCGCCAAGGATCGTGGCGACGGCGACATTCCAGCCGATATTTTTGGCTATTTTCCCATCCTTCGCGAGCGCGAGGCGCAGATCGCCGGTACGCTCTCGGGGGGCCAGCAGCAGATGCTGGCGATAGGCCGCGCGCTGTGCGGCCTGCCGTCGGTGCTGCTGCTCGACGAGCCTTCGGAAGGCATCCAGCCGAACGTCGTGCAATCGATTGCCGAGCTGGTGCCGCGCATCGCACGTGAGCGTAGCATCGCCATCGTTCTGGTCGAGCAGAATCTCGATCTCGTTCTCAAGGCGGCGGATCGCTGCCTGGTGATGGAGAAGGGCAGGATCGTGCATGAGGGCACGCCGGAAGCATTCGCCGACGAGAGCCTACTGAAGGACCTGTTGGCCCTATAGGGGCGCCTGAAGCGCCTGGGAGCTTGTTGACTTGTAAGGCGTGCATGGGGCGCGCCTGGACTGGAAGGGAACACAACAATGATAAACAGAAGAACTGTTCTGAAATCCGGCGGCGCCGCGGCCGCCTTCGCAATGGTCGGCGCGCCTGGAATCCTGCGCGCTGCAGATACGGTCAAGGTCGGGCTATCGATCCCGATCACAGGGCTGCAGGCGATCCTGGGCGAGACGCTGCTCAATTGCTACAAGCTCGCCGCCGCCGAGCTCAACGCCGCCAATGGCATTGGCGGGCGCCAGGTCGAGCTCTTCATCGAGGACAACCAGACCACGACCAAGGGGTCCATCGACAAGGCCCGCAAGCTCCTCAACGAGGACAAGGTCGACGTGATCATGGGAACGATCATTTCGCCCGAGCGCAGCGCCACGCTTTCCGTCACCTCGAAGGCCAAGAAGCTGTTCTTCTACCCGACCAATTTCGAGGGCGGCGAATGCAATCGCTACTTCGTCGCCACCGGCCCGATCCCGATGCAGCAGGTAGACCCGATGATGCCGTGGGTGGCCGAAAACCTCGGCAAGACCATCTACATCATGGCGTCCGACTATGCCTGGCCGCAGAAGATGACCGAGGCGATCACAGCGGCCTATGAAATGGCCGGCGGCAAGATCGTCGGCGCCGACTATTATCCATTCGGCACCACGGATTTCGGCCCGGCCTTCCAGAAGATCAAGTCGTTGAAGCCTGATGTCGTGTGGTCGATGGTGGTCGGCAACGACGCCGTCACGCAGCTCAAGCAGTATCGCAGCTTCGACATCAAACAGCCTCTGATCGCACCGCTCGACGAGGTCTTCAACAAGGACGCGCTGCCGCCTGGCGTCGCCGCCGGCACCTACGCGCCGCAGCCCTACTGGATGGCGCTCGACAACCCGGTCAACAAGAAGTTCATCGCGAACTTCCGCGAGAAATTCGGCCAGGAGAAGATGGTCAATGGCATCGGCGAGGCCGGCTATAACGGCCTGCATCTCTACGCGCTGGCGGCCGAGAAGGCCGGCTCGCTGAAGGATGACGATGTACTCAAGGCGCTGCCTACGATCGAGTTCGATGCGCCACAAGGCAAGATCCGGGTCGATGCCAGCAACAACCACACGCTCTGCCATTCCTATGTCGGCAAGGCGGCGGCGGACGGCATCGGCTACGAGATCGTCAAGGATTTCGGAACGATCGCGCCGGTAACGCCTTACTGCAAGCTGTAGGCATCAACCGATCCTGACGGCGGCTTTGCCGCTGCCGTCAGGGTGCCTTTGGCGCGGGCAAGCGCTCGCGCAATTCGTCGACAAGCACCCTGGTGTTTTCGGAATAGTCCATGGGCACGACGACGAGATGCACGCCGCCGCCGGCGAAGGCCTGTTCCAGCGCCGGCAGCAGGTCGGCAACTTCGCCAACCCTGGTCCCCTTGGCGCCATAGGCTTCGGCGTATTTGACGAAGTCGGGATTGCCAAAGGTCATGCCGAAATCCGGGAATTCGTCGACAGCCTGCTTCCAGCGGATCATGCCATAGGCATGGTCTTCCAGCAGCAGGACGACGAGGTTGAGCTTGAGCCTGACGGCGGTCTCCAATTCCTGGCTGTTCATCATGAAGCCGCCGTCGCCTGCGATGGCCATGACACGGCGCTGGGGATAGAGCAGCGCCGCCATCATCGCCGACGGCAGGCCGGCGCCCATGGTGGCCAGCGCGTTGTCGAGCAGCAGCGTGTTGGCCATCCGGGTGCGGTAGTTGCGCGCGAACCAGATCTTGTACATGCCGTTGTCCAGCGCGAGGATGCCGTCGGCCGGCATCACGGCGCGCACGTCGTGCACGATGCGCTGCGGCGTGAAGCGGTCTTCGGTGGCGCGCGCGGCGATGCGGCTCAAAATGCCTTCGCGCAGCGGCAGCAAGGCCTGCGCGTTGGGGATCCTGCCTTCGACGCGATCGGCCAGCAGCGCCAGCGACGGACCAAGGTCGCCGACGATCTCGGCTTGCGGGAAGTAGACCTGCTCGACATCGGCTGAGTGATAGCCGACATGGATGACCTTCGGCCCGTTGGCGCCCATGATGAAGGGCGGCTTCTCCACCGTATCGTGACCGATGGTGATGATCAGGTCGGCCTGCTCGATGGCCTCGTGGACATAGTCGCGTTCCGACAATGCGGCCGTTCCCATGTAGAGTTCGGTGCCGCCAGGGACGGTGCCCTTGCCCATCTGCGTGGTGAAATAGGGAATCTGCGTGCGCAGCACGAACTGGGCGATGTCGGAGGTGACGCGCGGGCGCGACGCGGCGGCGCCGAACATCAGCAGCGGACGCTTGGCCTCGATGATCATGCGAGCGGCGCGGTCGAGCGCGTCCGCGCCGGCTATGGGCAGGTCGACCGGGTGCGTCGGCACCAGCGCGACCGGATCGCACTGCGCCGCCGCGATGTCTTCCGGCAGTTCCAGATGCACGGGGCCGGGGCGCTCCTCCTGGGCGACGCGGAAGGCTTCGCGCACCAGCGAGGGGATCATCCTGGGCGAGACGATCTGGCGCGACAGCTTGGTCAGCGGCTTCATCGCCGCGACGATGTCGACGATCTGGAAGCGCGCCTGGCGCGACGAAAGGATGCCCTTCTGGCCAGTGAGCATGATCATCGGCATGGCGCCGAGCAGCGCATAGGCAGCACCCGTCGTCAGATTGAGCGCGCCCGGGCCAAGCGTGGTGATGCACACGCCCGGCTTGCCGGTAAGCCTGCCATAGGTGGCGGCCATGAAGGCGGCCGCCTGCTCGTGGCGGGTCAGGATCAGTTGGATCGAGGAGCGGCGGATGGATTCGACGATGTCGAGATTTTCTTCGCCCGGAATGCCGAAGATCCGATCGACCCCTTCGTTCTCCAGAGCCGCCACGAACAGATCCGAACCCTTGGTCATGAACCGTCTCTCCTGCGATGCGCATTCCGTCAGCCACCTTCATATGGCATTGGAGCGCGACACCTCAAAGAGCGCAAATTTCTCGATCACCGGTCACGCCATCATTTTCGGCAAGCCCGCAGCAAGCGCGTCGACGGCAAGCCGGACCTTGAGCGGCAGACGCGGTGTCCGCAACCAGAGCGCATGGCAGTCGTAGGGATAACGCGGCTGCTCCGGCAACAGCTCGACCAGCGTGCCGGCCCGGATGCGTTCGCGCACCAGCCAATGAGGCAGCCACGCCAGCCCCATGCCGTCGACCGCGGCATCGGCGATGGCGTCGAGATCGTCGAGCCGCAGCCGGCCGGTTGGCATGAACTCGAGGGCGGTTTGTCCCTCGCGCGGAAACAGCCAGGGCTGAACGATCATGCCAAGCCGGCGGTAAACAATCGCCTGATGATCGGCGAGGTCTCCGATCCGCCAAGGTTCGCCATGGATTTGCAGATAGGAAGGCGCGGCACAGACGACCATGTCCTGACGCGCAACGCGGCGCGCGATCACGCCGGCCTTGTCGTCGAGATCCCCGGTCCGGATCGCCAGATCGTAGCCATCCTCGGCGAGATCGACAAAGCGGTCGCTGAGCGAGAGGTCGAGCTCCAGCGTCGGATACCGCCGCGCCAGTTGCAACAGTACGGGGGTAACGCAGTGGCGGCCGAAATGCGCCGGCATGGTGACGCGCAATTTTCCGCGCGGCTCTGAGAGCTGGTCGGCGGCGAGCGCATCGGCGGCCTCGGCCTCGGCCAGCACCAAGCGGCAGCGTTCATAATAAGCACGACCGAAATCGGTCAGGCTCTGGCGGCGCGTGGTGCGGTTGATGAGACGCACGCCCAGCCGCTCCTCGAGAAACCGGACATGCTTTCCAACCATCGGCCCGGACAGGTCCAGCGCGGCCGCCGCGGCCGCGAACGAACCGAGATCCACCGCCCTGACGAACACGGCCATGCTCTCGAGCCTATCCATATTCGGAACTCCTGGTTTCTACTGTTCTATCCGTATCACCATTTATCGCCTTCGACGCACGCGACATAGATCATTCGGTTCATATGATTTGGAGTCAACCGAATGACACGTGTCGTCCGCTTTCACCAGCATGGTGGCCCCGAGGTTCTGCGCATTGAGGATATCGACCTTCCGCTTCCGGGCCCGGGCGAGGTGCAAATCCGCGTCAAGGCACTCGGGCTCAACCGCGCCGAGGCGCTGCTGCGGGCGGGCAGCTATATCGAGACACCCACCCTCCCCTCCGGCCTCGGGCTGGAAGCGGCGGGTGTTATCGAAACAATTGGCGAAGGCGTCACGGAGTTGGCGGCTGGCGATGCCGTCAGTATCATCCCGCCTCGATCGATGGTTCGCTGGCCGGCTTACGGCGAGCTTGTCACCTTCCCCGCCGGGCTCGTCGTCAAGCATCCGCCGTCCCTCGACTGGCAATCGGCGGCGGCGATCTGGATGCCGTACCTCACCGCCTATGGTGCGTTGATCGAGATCGCCGGGCTGCGCGCAGAGGATTTCATCATCATCACGGCGGCGTCGAGCAGCGTCGGGCTTGCGGCGATCCAGATCGCCAACGGCATTGGTGCGACAGCTATCGCGGTGACGCGGACATCGGCGAAGAAGCAGGCCCTACTCGACGCAGGAGCGGCTGAAGTCGTGGTCCTGGCCGAAGAAGATCTCGCTGCACGATTGAAAGAAATCGCCGGGCCGCAAGGCGTGCGCGTGGTCTTCGACCCGATCGGCGGTCCGATCTTCGAGCCACTGACGGCGGCGATGTCGAAGGGTGGCATCCTGATCGAATATGGCGGCCTCAGCCGCGAACCGACGCCGTTCCCCTTGCCTGCCGTGCTAGGCAAGACATTGACGCTGCGCGGCTACCTCGTCCACGAAATCACTGGAGACCACGCAAAGCTGGAGGCCGCCAAGACGTTCGTCCTTGAAGGGCTGGAGACCGGCACACTCAAGCCGATCATCGGCCGGACCTTTGCCTTCGATCAGATCGTCGAGGCGCATCGCTATCTCGAATCGAACGACCAGTTCGGCAAGATCGTGGTGACGGTCTGAGCAACAAATCACGCTTGCGGACAAGAATCGCCCTTGAAGGTGCCGCCTCGCATTCCTAACTTTCCCGTGCGGGCCGGGCCCCTCTGACTGTCGCTTCTGGCGACCGTGATGTCGGACCGCTTCAACGGGCCCGTTTCCATTCTTTTCGGTCAAGGGCTCTTCTTTCTGGTCAGGAGCCCCGCATGACATCTTCCCTCCTTGGTATGGTTTGCCCCTCCTGCCGCGTCGCGCTCGTGATGAGCGAACGCCAGGGTATCGAGATCGACTATTGTCCGCAGTGCCGCGGCGTCTGGCTCGATCGAGGCGAACTCGACAAGATCGTCGAACGGTCTGGCAGGGAGGCGTCGCCCGCGCCGCAGCCACAGCCGGCAGCGTTCTCCCAGCCACACCATGGCCGCGACCGTGACGACGACTATTCCCGCTCGCATGGCCAACGCTATCCCAAGCGAAAAAAGTCATTCTTCGAAGAGCTGTTCGATTGACCATATGACGCCCGCCAGATGGCCGGCGTCTTGCTGAATTTCCGAAACCACATCGACAAAGGTCCCCCCGATGATTTCCCGTACAAGCCGATTCGTCACCCTCCTTGCCGGCCTGTTCCTCGCTTTCTCCATGGTCGCGATCGATCATGCCGAGGCGCGTCGGGGCGGCAGTTTCGGCAGCCGTGGCACGCGCACCTTCCAGTCGGCGCCGCCGACCAGGACGGCGCCGGCTCCGGCCGCGCCGGTCGAGCGTTCGATGACGCCCAACACCGGTGTGAACAATGCGGCTCGGCAGCCGCAGGCCGGCCCGCAGAGGCCCGGCTTGATGAGCGGCTTCGGCGGAACGATGATGCGCGGCCTGCTGATCGGCGGCCTGATCGGCCTGCTCCTGGGCCAAGGTTTCGGCGGCCTCGCCGGCATGTTTGGATTCCTGCTTCAGGCCCTGCTGATCGGTGGCGCAATCATGCTGGCCATCCGCTTCTTCCGGTCGCAATCCGCCCGAGGTCCCGCCCCCGCGCTCGCCGGCATGGGCAATGCCCAGGCTTCACGGTTCGAGAACCGCGCAACGGAACGGCAGGACGCGGGCAGCGCTGGCTCCTTCACGATTCCGGGCTTTGGCGGGGAGGCGGGCGGAGGCTCCGCTGCCACCGGATTCGAGGAGATCACGCTGGCCCAGACCGACCTGGACGCGTTCCAGCAGCTGCTGACCGAGGTCCAGGAAGCATTCGGCCGCGAGGACCATGCCGCATTGCGCCGGTCGGTGACGCCAGAGATGGTGTCCTATCTGTCCGAGGAACTGGCCGACAACGCCCAGAAAGGTCTCAGGAACGAGGTATCGGACATCCACCTGCTGCAGGCCGACATCGCGGAAAGCTGGCGCGAGGACGACCGCGACTATGCGACCGCCGCATTGCGCTACGAGTCGCGCGATGTGACGCGCGAACGGGCCAGCGGCAAGGTCGTCGACGGCGACGAGGATCATCCCACGGAGACGACCGAGTTGTGGACGTTCACGCGTCAGAATGGCTCGAGCTGGAAACTCTCGGCCATCCAACAGGCCTGAGCCCGGCGAGTCCGCCCGCGGGCGGTCAAGCCACGATCCTGACGCACATCGGCGTGCCGATCTCGATGACGCGCCCGGTGTCGGTCAGCATGCCGCTGCCGGGGTCGCGGGCGAAGATCGAGATACGGTCGGCGTTCTGGTTGGCGGAAAATAGATGGCCTCCCGATGGCGTCAGCGCCAGGTTGCGCGGCGTGGCACCCCCACAAGGAACATAGTCGACAAGGCTCAAGCCGCCGGTCTCCTGATCGACGGCCATGATCACGACGCTGTCGTGGCCGCGGTTTGAACCGTAGACGAAACGGCCATCCGGCGAGATCTGGATGTCGGCGCAATGGTTGTCGTTGCGCGCTTCGGCTGGCACTGCCGGCTTGGCGTCGAGGATCGACAGTTTGCCGATGGTTTCGTCGAGCGTCATCGAAATGATGGTCGAATCCAGCTCGTTCATGACGAAAACGAAGCGGCCGTTCGGATGCAGCGCGAGATGGCGTGGGCCTGCACCGGGCGGCAGAGCGGATTCGGCAAGTCTGGTCAGATTGCCATCCTGCTCGATCCGATAGGAGACCAACCGGTCGATGCCGAGATCGGCAACGATGGCCACTCCGCCGGCGATGGTTTCGGTGACGCTGTGGGCGTGCGAACGCTCCTGGCGCGCCGCGTTGGGGCCGGTGCCCTTGTGCGACACGCCGGCCAACGGGGCCGACAAGGCGCCATCCCCGTCGAAACCATAGACCGCCACGGCGCGGTCCGGCCCACCCTCGCCCATACCATAATTCGCGACCAGCAATTTCGTACCATCACGCGTGATGGTGTTGTGCGCCGTGATGCTGCCGAGCGACGGCTGCTTGTTCAGATAGGCGAGCCTGCCCGAGCGACGATCGAAGCTGTAGGCCGACACAGTTCCCTCGCGCCAGGCAAACACTTCCGAATTGGCGTAGATGCGCGAGCCGTCCGGCGTCACCGACAGGAATGTCGGATTGTCGACGTCGTTGGTCTCAGCCAGTTTCCGTGTTTCCAGCGTTTCCTCGTCGAAGCTGTAGACCCCGAGGCCGACGCCGCGCGCGCCCTGAAAATAAGGCGCCTCCCGGTTCAGGCTGCCGACGAAGACCAGACTGGCATTGCGCATGTTTTTCCTCCCCTGCCCGCCAGCCTCGAAGTGCTGTCGGAACAGCCAAAATTTCGCCTGTCCTCGCTTGCAACGCAACCCCATATGTGAAAATAGTATTTATAAAAGAAGATTGACGGGAGGAGACGTCGTGCAATCAGGCGCCTTGATGCGTGCTCGAATGCTTGCCCGGCCTCTCTCACGAGACCGATGGATTGAGCCATGAACGATTTCGCGCCGACCGTCGGCGTTGCCTCGACGCACCCCAGCAATATGCCTGCCGATCATGCCGCGTTGCCGGTATGGAACGCCGAGAACTGGTTTTACGAAGACTGGCCGGTTGGCCAGAAAATTCGCTCGCTGCGGCGCACGATGGCCGAGGGCGACAGCCACCTTTTCAACACGCTGGTGCTCGACATCCATCCCTATGTGCAGGACCAGATGTTCGCGGAGAGCGAGGGCATTTTCGGCAAGCGGCTGATTGCCGGCGCGTTCGTCTTCTCGGCGGGGCTGGGGCTGGTCGCCACCAACTGCGTCAACGCCTTTTCCTATGGCTACGACAAGCTGCGCTTCATAAAGCCCGTCTTCATTGGCGATACGATCTATTCGATCCGTTCCAATCTCGACAAGCAGCCCCGCTACAAGGAGATGGGGCTGATCCGCGCCAGCTACGAGGTATTCAAGGGCGAAGGCGAACTCGTTCTCTATTGCGAGCATCTGCAGACGGTGAAGTACCGCAACCCTGCCGATTTCGTCGGCAAGACGGAGAAATAGCAATGCCGGCAGCAGCCGATTTGCCGCTCGCTGGTCTCGTCGTCGTCGACATGAGCCAGTTCCTGTCCGGGCCCTATTGCTCGCTCAGACTGCTCGACCTCGGCGCCCGCGTGATCAAGATCGAGCGGCCCGATGGCGGCGACCTGTCGCGCCGGCTCTATCTCAGCGACACCGAGATCGGCGGCGATTCCACCATCTTCCACGCCATCAACCGGGCCAAGGAAAGTCTTGCCATCGATTTGAAGAATGAGGCGGACCTCACGGCACTGCGCGGCCTGCTGGCCAAGGCCGACGTGCTGATCCAGAATTTCCGGCCGGGTGTCATCGAGCGCCTCGGCCTCGATTACGAAGCCGTCCGCCAGATCAATCCGCGCCTGGTCTATGCCTCGATCAGTGGCTATGGCGAGGAAGGTCCGTGGGTCAAGCGGCCGGGCCAGGATCTGCTGGCCCAGTCGCGTTCGGGCGTGATGTGGCTGAACGGCGACGAGGACCAGGGGCCGGTGCCGTTCGGCCTCGCCATTGGCGACATGCTGGCGGGCGCTGCCTGCGCCCAAGGTATACTGGCCGCATTGGTGCGGCGCGGCATTACCGGCCAGGGCAGCCACATCGAGACCAGCCTTCTGGAGGCGCTGGTCGATTTCCAGTTCGAGGTGCTGACCACGCATCTCAATGATGGCCGCCGCCTGCCCAGGCGCTCCAGCTTCCGCAGCGCGCATGCCTATCTGTCGGCGCCTTACGGCGTCTATCCGGCCAAGGACGGCTACCTCGCCATCGCAATGACGCCGATCCCCAAGCTCGCCGATCTGTTGTCGCTCAGCGAACTGGCCCCCTATCGCGACAGACCGACATCCTGGTTCACCGCGCGCGACGACATCAAGGCGATCATCGCGCAGAGGATTGCGACCAGGAGCATCGACGAGTGGCTCGCCATCCTGGAGCCGGCCGACATCTGGTGCGCCAAGGTGCTGACCTGGCCCGAGATGCTCGCAAGCGAGGGCTTCCAGTCGCTCGACATGCTGCAGACGGTGACGCGCGAGGACGACGTGTCGATCCTCACCACCAGTTCGCCGCTCAGGGTCGACGGCATCAGGGCCAAGGTCGATCGGGCGGCACCGCGTATCGGCGAGCACAGTGCCAAAATCCGCGCGGAGTTCGGCCTGTGAGCGTGCGTAAACTCAAGGGCATGACCTGGAGCCACCCACGCGGCTACGATCCGATGGTCGCGTGTTCATCCCTGTGGGAGCGGAAAACCGGCGTTGCCGTCGCGTGGGACAAGCGCTCGCTGCAGGATTTCGAATCCTTCCCGGTCGAGGAACTGGCGCGCGCCTATGATTTGATCGTCATAGATCATCCGCATGTCGGCCAGATCACGGCGGAGCGCTGCCTTGAACCGCTCGACGTCGCCGGCCGCGAGGCGGAGCGCACGGCGCTCGCCTCGGGCAGCGTCGGCCAGTCCTATCCGAGCTACAGCTGGCAGGGCCGGCAATGGGCGTTTCCGATCGACGCGGCGGCGCAGGTGCAGGCCTGGCGGCCGGACGCGCTGGAAGCGCCGGCGGCGACTTGGCGCGAGGTGCTCGATCTCGCACGGCAGGGCCGCGTGCTGCTCCCGTTGCGGCCGCCTCACTCGCTGATGACCTTCTACACGCTGGCCGGCAATCTGGGACGCCCTTGCGGGACCGACCCGTCCCACGATCTCATCGATGTCGAGACAGGCACAGAAGTCTTCGAAAGGATGCGTGAGATCGCGGCGCTGGTCGATCCAGCCTGTCTCGAGATGGACCCGATCGCCGTTTTTGAACGGATGGCGGAGGCCCACTCCCGGTTCGTCTGCGCACCGCTGATCTACGGCTATGTTCCCTACGCCGTTGCCGGTTTTCGCACCCATCGCCTGGCCTTCGCGGACATGCCGGTTGTCGGTGCCGGCGGCCCTATCGGTTCGGCGCTCGGCGGCACCGGAATAGCGGTGTCGGCCTTCTCGAAAGCCAAGGCGGCCGCGATCGATTTTGCCTACTGGGTCGCCAGCGGCGATGTCCAGCGTGGGCCCTATGCCGCAGCCGGCGGTCAACCCGGCCATGCGGCTGCCTGGGAAGACCGGACCATCAACGAAGCGGCCGGCAACTTCTATCGGGACACGCGCGCGACGCTGGAGGGCGCATGGGTGCGGCCGCGCCATGACGGCTACATGGCGTTCCAGCAAGCGGCGTCCGATCGCATCAATTCCGGCATGACATCGGGCCATTCGGCTGGCCAGGTGGTCGCCGATCTCATCAGCCTGTTCCGGGACAACTCTCCGGCGCAGGTGTCCGGCGCTGCCGGTGGAGGAGCCTGAACCAAACCGAACGGAGGAGACAAAATGAAGAACATGATCCGCGGCCTGTTGGCCGCAACCGCGCTGGCCTCGCTTGCGACAAATGCTCTTGCCCAGGATGTACAAGGCGTCATCGGTGGGCTGCCTGATGAACTCAAGGCGCAATATGACGGCGCGCCACAGAAGGTGCTGCCTTCGGCCTGGGACAATTTCACCCCGCCGCCCAAGCCGTGGAAATGGTGCCACTCGGAATCCTACCAGGGCAATCCGTGGCGGGTGACCGTCACCAAGGAACTGAAGCGGCTTGTCGACGGGCTGATCGCCGACGGCACCGTGTCCAGCTTCGAAGTATCGGACTCCAACAACGACGCCAGCCAGCAGATCAATCAGATCCGCGCCTTCATCGACAAGAAGTGCTCGATCATCACCTCGATCCCGGGCTCGGCGGCGGCACTTGACGATGCGATCGACGCCGCCGCCAAGGCAGGCATTCCGTTCATAACGGCGGCCGGGTCGGTGACCAGCCCGAACGCGATCAATGTCGATTCCAACTATGCGCGCTGGGGCTATGACATGATGACGGCGATCGGCAAGGCTGAGCCGGATGGGGCCAGCATCCTTTTGGTCGAAGGCATTGCCGGCCACCCGATCGTCGTGCAGGAGCGCCAGGGCGCCGACAAGGCGCTTGCCGAGAACCCCAAACTCAAGGTCTCGCGCAACGTCAACGGCAACTGGACGGCGAACGTCACCAAGACCGTGGTGCTGCAGGCGATCGCGACCAACCCGGCGCCGATCGATGCTGTGTGGACAACCGGCAGCGAAAGCCGCGTCGTCGCGGAGGCCTTTGCCGAGGCCGGCCGGCCAGCGCCGCTGATCACCGGCTCGATCACCGGTGATGCGTTGGGCTACTGGAAGGCCAACCCGGAGAAATACCGTTTCGAGGGCCATGCGGTGTTGCCGCACTGGACCGCGCAGACGTTGTTTCGCGTCGGCGAGCGCATGCTCGACGGCCAGAAGCCGAAGCTGAACACGCTGCTCATACCGATCCCGCCGGTACACAACGCCGATCTCGGCGCCTGGTACAAGGACTGCATGACGACGGATGCCGTCTCGATCTTCCCGATCCCGCCGAAGGATCCGATGCCGGAGGAATGGCTCGACGCCTATTTCTCCAACCCGGCACCGACCAAGGGCTGGGACTATTCGAAGGTGCCGGATGCCTGTGCAAAATAGCGCCCGCTCGAAGTGACGTCCGCGACAGACCAGCTAGCCGGCTCCCTTCGGGAAGCCGGCCAGCCAGCTTCGAAACACGGCATGCTTGAAATCAGAAACATATCCAAACGCTATGGTGAGACGGTCGCGCTCGCGGATGCCTCGATTGCGTTCCGGGCGGGCACCATTCACACCATCCTGGGCGAGAACGGCTCAGGCAAGAGCACGATGGTCAAGCTGTTGTCCGGCATCGTGCAGCCGGACAGCGGCGCGATTCTTTTGCAAGGCAAGCCGTTCTCGGGGGGCAACCCCTCGGCCTTCAAGGCGCAGGGCTTCGCGACCGTCTTCCAGGAAGTGCTGATCGCGCCGGACCGCAGCGTGACCGACAACATTCTGCTTGGTCTCGATGGACTGGTGCGGCGCACGGTGCCGCGCAACGAACGCCGCGACAGGGCTGCCGCCGCGCTCAAACGCTTCGCCGTCACCGACGTTCCGCTCGACACGCCCGCCGGCCTGCTGCCGCTCGCCGCGCAGCAACTCGTCGTCCTCGCGCGTGCGGTCGTGCGTAGCCCAAAAATTCTAATCCTCGACGAGGTCACCGCCGCGCTCGATTTCGCCGACCGCGAGTCGGTGTTTCTGCTGATGCGCTCGCTCGCCGCCGAAGGTTGCCTCATCCTGTTCATCACCCACAGAATGGATGAAGTGATGTCGCTGTCGGATCGCATCTCGATCCTGCGCGGCGGCAACGTGGTGCGCACCGAAGAGCGTGGGACCTCGACGCCGGCCGAATTGTTGAAAGCCATGGCGCCACGCACGGCGGCGGAGCTGGCGCATGGCTGATCGCGGCACCCTCACCGTTCGCAACCTCGTCATCGCGCCCGGCGCCAGCCCGATCACGCAGGCCATCGCGCCGGGCGAGATCGTCGGCCTTGCCGGCCTCGACGGACATGGCCAGGAACTATTCCTGAAAATGCTCGCCGGCCTGGTACCGCCGCTTGGCGGCTCGATCACGCTCGACCTGCCCGGCGGGGCGCACAAGATCATCGGGTTCCGCAAGGCCGTCGCCAGCGGCGTCGCCTATCTGCCGCGTGACCGACGCGCGAACGGCATATTTCCCACACAGTCGGTGCTCGACAATTTCGCCGTATCGACCCTGTCGCGCGATACCCGCCTTGGTTTGATCAGTCCAGCGGCGCGCAAGGCGCGCTACGAACTCTACCGCGAAAAGCTGTCGATCGTGGCGCCCCGGCCCGATGCGCCGATAACCACCCTGTCGGGCGGCAACCAGCAGAAGGTGCTGCTGGCGCGGGCGCTGGCGCTGGAACCCGCGATCCTGCTTCTCAACGACCCGACGCGCGGCGTCGACGTGGCGACCCGCCATGTTCTCTACGATGTCTTTCGCGGGCTGGCCGCCGACGGCATGGGGCTTGTCATCCTGTCCAGCGAGATCGAAGAGATCTTGCTCCTCTGCCATCGCGTGCTGGTGTTCAGGGAAAACGAGGTTGCAGCGGAAATTGCCGGCGAAGCCATGAACACCGATGGCGTGATATCGGCCATGTTCGGACGTGCGGCATGAGTACACGCCTTCTGTCTCTTTCGCGGAGCGTCGGTTTCGCCGTCGTGCTGCTGGTCATCCTGCTGGCGGTCAATCTCATCCTCAATCCGGCACGCTTCCAGCCGGGGTCGTGGGGCGCGCTGATCGGACTGGCGGCACCTTTGATCGGCGCGGCCATCGCCTCGACGCCGGCGATCCTTGCCGGACGGGGCGGCATCGATATCTCGGTCGGGCCGTTGATGGGCTTCGTCAACGCCGCCGTGATCGAGGTGCTGTTCCTCAAGGCCGGCATCTCGTCGCCGCTGCTGCTTGTCCCGGCGGCTCTGCTCATCGGCGCGCTGGTCGGCGTGGCCAACGGTTTTCTAGCGACCGTCGTGCGTATCCAGCCTATCGTCGCCACGCTCGGCACCTATCTGATCCTGACCGGCGTGACGCTGACGATCCTGCCCGCACCGATCGGCCCGGCGCCGGCCTGGCTGAAGGCGCTGGCGGGTCCTTGGTCGATGCTGCCGCTGCTGTTGATGTTCATTGCTTGGGGGCTGGTGCGGCGCACGCCTTACTACGACCAGCTGATGGCGGTCGGCAGCGACGACCGTGCCGCCTACACCGCCGGCGTCGACGTCACGCGCGTGCGCTTCATCGCCTATGTCATGTCAGGTGTTCTCGGCGGCTGTGCCGGGCTGATGCTGACGGCGCTGATCGGCTCGGCCGACCCCAATATCGGGCCGACCTACACACTGATCGCCATCGCCGCGGTCGCTCTCGGTGGCGTCAGCCTGGCAGGCGGGCGTGGCGGCGTCGCTGGTGCCGCGATCGGCGCCATCGACATCTTCCTTTTGCAGAGCGTGCTGACGACATTTAACGTCTCGACCTTCGTGCTGCAGATCGCCTACGGCGCCATCCTCGTGCTGGCGGTGATGCTGACAGCAGCGCAGGAGCGTCTTGCCATGAGAGGGCGCTGACATGGCGGGCCGAAATCTGTTCGCGACAACCAACGCCCGCGCCGTCGGCGCCTTCTGTGTGGCAGCGCTCCTGCATCTCGCGGGCACGATCCTCATTCCCGGTTACTCCTCGCCATTTGCCGTGCGCGCCATGCTGGTGCTTGCTTCGCTGCTTGCCGTCGCCTCGATCGGCCAGACGCTCGTCGTCATCATGGGCGGTATCGATTTGTCGATTCCCTTCGTCATCGGCTTCGCCAACGTCGTGGCCGCACAGCTCTATGGCGATGGCTGGAATTTTGTCCTTGTCTGCGGCCTCGTCGGCGTGCTGGCATTGCTTATCGGCGGGCTGAACGGGCTGATCTCGCGCAGCCTCGATATCCAGCCGCTGATCGTCACGCTCGGCATCGGCATGGTCGTGCAGGGTCTCGTGCTGCTGTGGACCGCCGGCTTCCCCTCGGGCTCCGCGCCGCAAGCGGTTTCGAGCTTCGTCTCGATCGGCGGATCGGCCGGACCGCTGCCGGTGCCGTGGCTGGTGCCGAGCTTCATCGTGCTGGCGGCGCTCGTCGTCCTGGTGCTGGAACGAACGGCTTACGGTCGCCGGCTATACGCGCTGGGCAGTAATCCTGGCGCCGCGCCGCTGGCGCTGATCGACCCGGTGCGCATGTGGGTGGTCACCTATGCGGCGAGCGCCTTCTTCGCCGCCGTGGCGGGCGTACTGCTGCTCGGTTTCACCGGCTCGGCCTATGGCGATGTCGGCCAGCCCTATCTGTTCCAGACCATCGCAGCCGTTGTCGTCGGCGGCGCGGCACTGGTCGGAGGCCGCGGCAGCTATCTCGGCACGATCGCCGGCGTGCTGGTGCTGACCGAAATCAACACGCTGCTGATCGGCCTCGGCTTCCAGCCCTCGGCGGTGCAGGCAGCGCTGGGCTTCATCATCGTGCTGCTGGTCTCGCTGTACGGTCGCGAGCGGCACGTCTCGACGACCATCTGAGGGCTGCTACGGCAACCGCCACAACTTGCGGGCATTTCCCGACAACAGCCTGTCGCGCTCGGCAACGCTGCAGCCGGAAAGCAGCGCATGGGTCGCCGCCACCCAGGTCGACAGGCCGCCGCCAAGCGTGCAGACCGGCCAGTCGCTGCCCCAGACGACACGGTCCCAGCCGAATGCATTGATGGTGTGTTCGACGTAAGGCCGTAGCGTCTCGACGATCCAGCTGGAGGCATCGGCATAGGCGACAACGCCTGAAATCTTGGCCATCACGTTCGGGCGCCGCGCGATCTCGCTCATATGCTCGCGCCAGGGGTGTTCGCTATTGCCCTTGATGTCGGGGACGCCGCAATGATCAAGCACGAACTGGACGTCGGGCGCCAGGTCGGCCAGCGCGATCGCCTTGGGGATCTGATGCGGCAGCACGACGAGGTCGAAGGTCAGACCGGTGCCGGCAAGCCGCTTGATGTTGTCCCGAAACAGTGCGCCTTCCGAAAGATCGTCGGGGACGACGTGGAGGACGCGGCGGAAGCCCTTGACGAAGGGATTTGCCCGCTGGCGTTCGAGATAGGCCGGGAAATCCGCCTCCTCGGGCCGGCAAGATGCGATCGCTCCGACCAGCATGCTGCCCGCCTGTCGTGACAGGCCCTCGACACGGGCGGTCTCCGCCTCGATATCGGTCGGATCGACATCGACCTCCATGTGCAGCACGTACCCAACACCTGCCCGCTGCGCCTCCGCGGCGTATTCCTCGTAGGAGAAGTCGCGGTTCAGCGCCGGCACACCGGCCAGCCAGGGATAGCGCAAGGCCGAGCGATCGATGAGATGCAGATGGGTGTCGATGATCATGGCGGGCTCCTCCCCTAGGCTCTCCGGATCATCTCACGGAGGAATTCTTCATTCAAATAAGAATTTAGGCCGATGAGCCCACAGCCGACCCGGCCAGATGCGACAGCTTTTCGCAGGTTGCCAGCAACAGTTCGATGGTTCGCGTGATGTCGGGCGCGGACGGCGCATTGACCACTGTGATGTAGGGGATCGACAGCGCGGCAATGGCATTGCCGTCGGACCCGCGCACCGGTGCCGACAGGTTGAAGACGCCTGCCGTCTGCATGGAAGCCATCATCTCGTAGCCGCGGTCGCGGATCTGATCGAGCCGGGTAAAGAACTCGGCCGGCTGCGCCGTCTTGTCGGTGCTGCGGACGTGCTCCGAAATCATCATCCGCCGCTCTTCCGGTGAACGGAATGCGAGTAGGACATGGCCCGAACCGGTGTCGAAAAGGCTGATGTGGGAGCCGACACGGATCGAGATGCCCCAGTAATTCGGGGCCTCCTGCTGGCCGATGACGACAGCGGAACCGCGATCAAAAACAACGAGTTGGTTAGCCTGCTGCGAGGTTTCGGCCAGTTCGCGCATCAGCGGTGTCGCGTAGGAAACCAGCCTGCGCACCGGCGCGTGCAGCTGCGCCAGGCCAAACAGCTTGAGCGTCAGCGAATAGCGGTCGCCATCAAGCCGCGTGACATAGCCGCGTCGCACCAGCCGGTCGAGCATGCGATAGAATTCATTGGGACTGCGGTCGAGCTTCTTGGCGATCTCGGCCTGGGTCAGGCCGCCGTCGACGCCGGCCAGCAGTTCGAGGATGTCTAGGCCCTTGTCAAGCGCCGGCGCGCGGTACCGCTCGTCTTCGCTGTCGTCCATGGCTCATCCCTTAGTGAATTCGATTTTTCATATACGCAGGAACGCGGCCGGCGGAAACAAATTTCGCCTTGACGTATGGATGAATGTTTTGTTTGTATATGAATGTAGCACTTCTTGTCACGTGACGAGTTGCCGGCGCCGCCAAGGCGCACCCAGGGAGGATACCAATGAACAGACTGCTTTCCGGCGTGTGCGCCGGCGCATTGGTGCTTGCGTCAGGCGCAGGCACCGCCCTTGCCGGCGACTTGCCCGGCAAATTCGAAGGCGTGACCGTCGACGTGAAACTGATCGGCGGCCAGCAATATGAAAAGCTCTACGAGCGCATCCCCGAATGGGAGAAGGCGACAGGCGCCAAGGTCAACATCCTGACCAAGAAGAACGGCTTCGATATCGACAAGGAGCTCAAGTCCGACATCGCCTCGGGCAGCACCAACTGGTGCGTCGGCTGGAACCATTCCTCCTTTGCGCCACAATATACCGGGCTCTACACCGACCTCAGCAAGCTCCTGCCGAAATCGGAGATCGACGCCTTCGTGCCGTCGACGATCACGGCGGCGACCATCGACGGCAAGCTGGAGATGCTGCCGCGTGCGCAGTTCGACGTCTCTGCGCTCTATTACCAGAAGAGCCTTTACGAGAACGCCGACAACAAAGCCAAGTTCAAGGCCAAATACGGCTATGACCTGGTGCCGCCGGACACCTGGAAAGAAGTCACCGACCAGGCCGAGTTCTTCGCCAACCCGCCCAATTTCTACGGCACGCAGTTCGCCGGCAAGGAAGAGGCGATCAATGGCCGCTTCTATGAGATGGTGGTCGCCGAGGGCGGCGAATATCTCGACAAGGACGGCAAGCCGGTCTTCAACTCCGAGGCCGGCATCCGGGCGCTCGACTGGTTCGTCAACCTCTACAAGGCCAAGGCGGTGCCGGCCGGGACCACCAACTACCTCTGGGACGATCTGGGCCAAGGCTTCGCCTCCGGCACCGTCGCCATCAACCTCGATTGGCCGGGCTGGGCCGGCTTCTTCAACGACCCGAAGTCGTCGAAGGTCGCCGGCAATGTCGGCGTCAAGGTCGCACCGAAGGGCTCTTCCGGCAAGCGCACCGGCTGGTCGGGCTTCCATGGCTTCTCGGTGACCGAGAACTGCCCGAACAAGGAGGCCGCGGCGTCGCTGGTGTGGTGGCTGACCAATGAGGACAGCCAGAAGCTCGAGGCCGCCGCGGGTCCGCTACCGACCCGCACCGCGGTCTGGGACTGGGACCTGCAGCAGGCGGCGAGTGATCCTTACAAGAAGGAGGTTCTGTCTGCCTTCCAGGAAGAAGCCAAGCACGCCTTCGCAGTGCCGCAGACGCCTGAATGGATCGAGATCTCAAACGCCGTCTATCCCGAGTTGCAGGCGGCGATCCTAGGCGACAAGACCTCCAAGCAGGCATTGGACGAAGCCGCCGCCAAGGCGACGCAGATCCTTCAGGACGCCGGTAAACTCTAGGCATTGCTCCCAAAGCCGCCTCTCCCATTCACAAATGGGGGAGGCGATCGCCTTTTGGCGGCACTGTTCGTTTCACCATATCGGGCCTCGGCCCAAGATTTGAATGCCAGACACCAGAGGAGCCCGATGAAGGGCCTCAAGCCATCCGCGCCGTTCCTGCTGCTGCTTCCGGCCATCGTCGTGCTGGCGGCGGTCGTCGTGGTGCCGCTGCTTCTGTCGCTCTATTCCAGCTTCACGCCGTTCCGGCTGACCAAACCCGAGACGTTCTTCGTCTTCGTGGGTTTTCGCAACTATCTTTCGATACTGGCCAACACCGATTTCTGGTGGGCGTTCGGGCGCACGGTTCTGCTGCTGACGATCGCGCTCAATCTCGAAATGCTGCTTGGCCTCGGCCTGGCGATGCTGGTCGAGAAGGCGACGCGCGGGCAACGCATCCTGCGCACGCTGATGATGTTCCCGATGATGTTCTCGCCGATCCTGGTCGGCTTCCAGTTCAAATTCATGTTCAACGACAATATCGGCCTGGTGAACAACGCCCTGCAGTCGCTCGGCATCACCAGGGATGCCATACCATGGCTGATCGAAGGCCATCTCGCCTTCATCGCCATTTCGGTCGCCGAGATCTGGTCGTCGACGGCGATCTTCGCCATTCTCATTCTCGCCGGCCTGCTCGCCATGCCGAAGGAGCCGATCGAGGCGGCGCGCGTCGATGGCTGCACGCCGTGGCAGACATTCCGCTATGTGACGTGGCCGTTCGTGATGCCATTCGCCTACATCGCCATGACCATCCGCTCGCTCGACGTCGCGCGCGCCTATGACATCGTCAAGATCATGACCGATGGCGGACCGGCTGGCCGCACGGAGCTGTTGTGGACGCTGGTGGCGCGCACCGCCTATAGCGACGGGCGCATGGGCATGGCCAACGCCATGGCCTATTTCTCGATCCTGCTGTCGATCGCCTTCACCGTCTATTTCTTCAACAAGCTCGCCGCGGCGCGCACGCAAATCGGCGCCGAGTGGTGAAGGGCGGGGTGGTGAAGATGAACGAGAATTCTTCCGCCCGCCTGAAGCGCCGGCTGCTCGGCATCGTCTATCGCATCGGCCTGTTCCTGGCGATGCTGACCATCTGCCTGCCTGGCCTGTGGATCGTGCTGTCGTCGCTCAGGCCGACAGTCGAGATCATGGCCAAACCGCCGGTGTGGATCCCGCAGGAAATCTCCTTCGACGCCTATGTCGCGATGTTCTCAGGCATCGGCAAGGGCGGCATCCCGGTCATCGAATATTTTCGCAATTCGCTGATCATCTCGGTGACCTCGACGGTGATCGCGGTCGCCATCGGCATGGCCGGGGGCTATGCCTTCGCGCGCTACCGCTTCCGCGGCAAGTCGAGCGTGTTCCTCGGCCTGATGCTGACCCGCACGGTGCCGGGCATTGCGCTGTCGCTGCCGCTGTTCTTCCTCTATGTGCGGCTCGGCATCATCGATACGCATTTCGGCCTGATCCTGGCCTATGTCGCACTCAACGTGCCGTTCACGATCTGGCTGATCGACGGCTTCTTCCGCCAGGTGCCCAAGGATCTCGCCGAAGCCGCCCAGATCGACGGCTGCACGCGCTGGCAGGCCTTCTGGCAGGTCGAGTTTCCGCTCGCCGGTCCGGGCATCGCGTCTGCCGCGATCTTTGCCTTCCTGACCTGCTGGAATGAGTTCGCGCTGGCCTCGCAACTGACCCGCTCGGTCAGCGCCAAGACGCTGCCGGTCGGCCTGCTCGACTATACGGCCGAATTCACCATCGATTGGCGCGGCATGTGCGCGCTCGCCGTGGTGATGATCATCCCGGCACTCACGCTTACGTTCATCGTCCAGAAACACCTTGTCGGCGGCCTGACCTCCGGCGCGGTGAAAGGCTGATCCATGGCAACGGTTTCCCTCAAAAAACTGACCAAGCGCTACGGCAACATCGAGATCGTGCATGGCATCGACCTCGACATCACCGACCGCGAATTCATCGCGCTGGTCGGGCCCTCCGGCTGCGGCAAGTCGACGACGCTGCGCATGATCGCCGGGCTGGAAGAAATCAGCGCCGGCTCGATCGAGATCGGCGGGCGCGTCGTGAACGATCTGCCGCCGCGTTCACGCAACATCTCCATGGTGTTCCAATCCTACGCGCTCTATCCGCACATGACGGTGCGCGAGAATCTCGGCTTTTCGCTCAAGATCGCGGGCGCCGCCAAGGACGATATGGACCGACGCGTCGCGGAGGCGTCGGCCATCCTCGGCCTCGACACGCTGCTCGACCGCCGCCCCTCGCAACTGTCCGGTGGGCAACGCCAGCGCGTCGCCATGGGCCGCGCCATCGTTCGCGACCCGGATGTGTTCCTGTTCGACGAGCCGCTTTCCAATCTCGATGCCAAATTGCGCACGCAGATGCGCACCGAGATCAAGAAGCTGCATGCCAAGGTGCAGTCGACGGTGATCTACGTCACCCACGACCAGGTCGAGGCGATGACGCTTGCCGACCGCATCGTCATCATGCGCGACGGCCATATCGAACAGGTTGGCACCCCAGATGAAGTGTTCCGCCGGCCGGCGACGCGCTTCGTTGCCGGCTTCATCGGCTCACCGCCGATGAATTTGCACGAGGCGACGGTCGACGACGGCCAACTGGTTTTCGCCAGCGGCGCCAAGCTGCCCCTGCCCGGTCAGTTCAAGCCCAATGTCGCTGTCGGCGACAAGGTCGTGTTCGGGCTGCGGCCCGATGACATCTATCCGACCGGCCATGGCATCAGCTCCGGCGGTGCCGCGGACGTGCACCAGATCGAACTGCCGATCACCGTCACCGAACCGCTCGGCAACGAGACGCTGGTGTTCGTCGAGTTCAATGGCAGCGACTGGGTCTCGCGCATGCTGAACCCGCGCCCGCTGAAGTCCGGCGAGCGGATGACGATGAGCCTGGACCTGTCGCAGGCACATCTGTTTGCCGTCGACACCGGCAAGACCTTGCGGAGCTGAAATGGCCAGGATCGAAAAGATAGAACTGCGGATGGTCGACCTCGTACCCAAGGTCAAGCGCACCGACGCCATCCAGAGTTTCGTCAGCCAGGAAACGCCGATCGTCACCATCACGGATTCCGATGGCGCGGTCGGCACGGGTTACAGCTACACGATCGGCACCGGCGGCTCGTCGGTGATGCGGCTGCTCTCCGACCATCTCGCGCCACGTCTCGTCGGCCGCGACCCTGACATGATCGAGGCGATCTGGCACGATCTCGAATTCGCCACCCATGCGACCACGATCGGCGCCATCACGGCCATCGCCATCGCGGCGATCGACACGGCACTGTGGGATCTCAGGGCGAAGAAGCAGAACCTGCCGCTGTGGAAGCTCGCCGGCGGCGCCAAGGACCGCTGCCCGCTCTACACGACCGAAGGCGGCTGGCTGCACATCGAGACCCAGGCACTGGTCGATGATGCATTGGCCGCCAAGGCCAAGGGGTTTCGCGGCTCGAAGGTAAAGATCGGCAGGCCGCATGGATCGGAGGATCTCGCGCGGCTCGCGGCAGTGCGCAAGGCGGTCGGCGACGGCTACGAGATCATGACCGACGCCAACCAGGGTTTTTCCGTCGACGAGGCGATCCGGCGCGCTGCGAGGTTGCGCGAACTCGATCTCGCCTGGATCGAGGAGCCGCTGCCCGCCGACGACATAGACGGACACATCAGGCTGTCCAACTCAACGCCGACGCCGATCGCCATCGGCGAATCGCTCTATTCCATGCGCCACTTCCGCGAATACATGCAGAAAGGCGCCTGCTCGATCGTACAGGTCGATGTCGGCCGCATCGGGGGCATCACGCCCTGGCTCAAGATCGCCCATGCGGCGGAGGCCTTCGACATTCCGGTCTGCCCGCATTTCCTGATGGAATTGCATGTCAGCCTGACCTGCGCTGTTCAGAACGGCAGATATGTCGAGTACATTCCTCAACTCGACCAGTTGACCGGCAAGCGCATGCGCATCGAGGATGGGCATGCGCTGGCGCCCGACGAGCCCGGTATCGGCATCGATTGGGACTGGGACGCGGTCAAGGCCATGAGCATCGCCGAATTCACCACGGCGATCACGACATAAGGAGCTGATATGCAGCGGATGGGATTTGTACTCGGGCTGAAGCCGGAGAAGGTCGAGGAATATGTTCGCCTGCATGCCGCCGTCTGGCCCGACGTGCTGACTATGATTTCGGCCTGCAACATCAAGAACTATTCCATTTACCTGAAGCGGCCGGAGAACCTGCTGTTCAGCACCTTCGAATACCACGGCGCCGACTACGTGGCCGACATGGCCAAGATGGCGGCCGATCCGAGGACGCAGGAATGGTGGGCCGTCTGCATACCTTGCCAGGAGCCGCTGGCGACCCGCAAAGAGGGTGAATGGTGGGCTTCGATGGACGAGGTCTTCCACCATGACTGAAGGCGGTTTCGACCCTGCCTCACTCGTCCAGGCCTGGGCCAAACCCTCACAACCCCGACCGATCGTCACTTTCGGTGCAGGGTCGATTGTCGGCGACGCGCATTTCCCGGCCTACCGAAAAGCGGGGTTTCCGATCGCCGGTCTCTACGATCCGGACCAGGCCAAGGCGCAGGCCCTGGCCGATAAATGGGACGTGACGGCGTTCCGCTCGATGGAAGAAGCCGCTGGAGTTGAGGACGCGATCTTCGATCTGGCAACGCCACCGGGGCGGCACGCCGATATCCTGAAGGCTCTGCCCGACGATGCGGTCGCCCTGATCCAGAAGCCAATGGGCAACTATCTCGGCGAAGCAACCGAAATCCTCGAAATCTGCCGCGCCAAGAAGCTCAAGGCGGCCGTGAATTTCCAGCTCCGTTTCGCGCCGATGATGCTGGCGCTGAAGGACGCCGTCGCCAAGGCTTGGCTCGGCGAGGTCGTCGACTTCGACGCCTGGCTGGCGCTGGCGACGCCGTGGCAATTGTGGGAATTCCTGCTCAAGGCGCCGCGCGTCGAGATCGCCATGCATTCGATCCACTATCTCGACCTGATCCGGCAGTTGCTCGGCGACCCCAAGGGTGTTCACGCCAAGACGCTTGGCCATCCCAATCACAAAGTGGCGCAGACGCGCACCAGCGCCATTCTCGACTATGGCGACACGGTGCGCTGCGCGCTGTCGATCAACCACGACCACAAGTTCGGGCGCCGGCACCAGGCCTGCGAGTTCCGCATCAGCGGCACAGAGGGTGCGGCCTATCTCAAGCTCGGTCTCAACCTCGACTATCCCCGAGGCGAGCCGGACATTCTGGAAATCTACCCGAAAGGCGGGAGCGATTGGATCGCAGTGCCTTTGGCCGGCGAATGGTTTCCCGACGCCTTTGTCGGCCGCATGGCCAATGTCCAGCGCTTTGCATCAGGCGAAGACGATGTGTTGATCAGCTCGGTCGAGGACGCCTGGAGCACAATGGCGCTGGTGGAAGCGGCCTATCGTTCGAGCGCGGCGCCAGCGACGCCGATCGCGGAAAGGCCCTGATGGAACAGATCCATTATTTCGAAGACTACGAGATCGGCTCGTCACGCCTCACCAGCGGCCGCACCATCACCGAGACCGACTTCGTCGTCCATGCCGGACATACCGGCGATTTCTTCCCGCATCATATGGACGCAGAGTTCATGAAGACGACGCCGTTCGGCCAGCGCATCGCGCATGGCACGCTGGTGTTCTCGGTCGGCATCGGGCTGACGGCGACGGTCATCAATCCCGTTGCCTTCTCCTATGGCTATGACCGGCTGCGCTTCATCAAGCCGGTGTTCATCGGCGACACGATCCGCACGCGCACCACCATCGCGGCCAAGGAAGACGATCCGAAGCGGCCGGCTTCAGGACGCGTGATCGAGCGTTGCGAGGTGATCAACCAGCGCGGCGAAGTGGTGCTGGCTACCGACCACATCTACATCGTCGAACGCAAGCCGGCGCAGAGCTGAGCTTCAATGCCTACGAACCGGTGGCGCGCTTGGTGATGCGCTCGAGCCCAAGCAGCAGGACCAGCGTTGCCGCCACCAGGATCATGGTGAGTGCGGCACCGGCAAAGATGTCGCCGCGATCGGTGAGCGAGAAGATCGACACCGGCAGCGTCACCCAGCCCGGCGGATAAACCATGACGGTGGCGCCAAGCTCACCCATGGAGAGCGCGAAACTCAGCCCGAAGGCGGCGACCAGATAGGGCGCGAGCAAGGGCAGCGTGACATGCCGGAGCCGGTAGGCCGGCCGCGCGCCGAGGCTCGACGCGACCTGCTCGAAATCGGGCGACAGCCGCGCCAGCCCGGCCGAGACATTGCCGAAGGTGAAAGCCGAGATCAGCACGAAATGCGCGATCATGACGATGGCGATCGTGCCGTTGAGCAGCAGCGGCGGGTGGCTGAAGGCCACCAACAGGCCGAGGCCGACGGACACCGAAGGCACCGCGCTCGGGATGAAGAACAAAAGGCCGAGCAGCCGCTTCAAAGCAGGCCCTTGAAGACGAAGCGACAAGGCCGCCCAGGTGCCGCTGACCAGCGCCAATGCGCTTGCCGCGAAGCCGGTGACGAGGCTCGCCTTGACCGCGTTCCAGGCCGCGCCCTTGGCGACATCGGCGTAGTGCTCCGTGGTCAAGCCATTTGGCAGCACGCCGTTCCATTGGTCGGCGAGGCTGGACAAGAGGATGACAGCCAGCGGCGCCAGGAACAGCACGCCGAAGATCAGCGCGAAGATCACCCAGATCACCAAGCGGCCGGAGCGCGACCAGACCAGCATGGCTAGACTCCCAACCGGCCGGCGGCGAAACGGTAGAGGCCGAACAGGCCGAGCGACAGCGCGATGTTGACCACGGCGATGATGCAGGCGACCTGGTAGGCCGATTCCTGGATTGCCTTGCCATAGATCAGCAACGGCAGCGTGATCACGCCCTTGGCGCCGATGAACAGCACGATGCCGAATTCGTTGACAGTGAGCAGCAGGCAGAGGCTGCCTCCGGCGATGAGCGCGGGAATTGCCGCCGGCAGGATGATCTGGCGCACGATGCGGAACGGCCTGGCGCCAAGCACGCTTGCCGCTTCTATCTGACCGCGATCGACCAATGAGAAGGCGGCGAGCAGCGGCCGCAGGATGAAGGGCGTGTACACCGTGACTTCCGCCAGCACGACGCCCCAGGTCGAATAGAGGAAATCGACGGGCGGCAGCGGCAGCGAGAAGGCCTCCATCAGCCCGGAGTTGAGCATGCCGGCGGAGCCGTAGAGAAAAGTGAAGGCCAAGGTCACCAGGAAGGTCGGCAGGGCGATGAAGGTGTCGATCAGCCGGGCGATGAAGCCGCTACCGGGGAACGGCACGAAGGCCAGGATCAGCGCCAGCACGAGGCCGACGATCAGGCAACCGGCGGTCGCGGTGACCGAGATCGTCACCGTATTGATCAGCGCGTTGACGAAGAAGCGCGAATGCAGGACGCGGATGATCTCCGCGACATTGGCGACACCGCTGTCGTCGAGGAAGGCCTGACGTATAATCAGCGCCAGCGGGTAAAAGAACAGCAGCGCCAGCAGCGCCGCCGGTGGCACGATCCATAGTCGGCCCGGCTCTCGCTTCCTCGCCGTCGGCGCAGCAATGGCGAGCGCTTCAGACACTGGCGTCTTCCGGAAGAAGCGACGTATCGGCCGGCGCAAAGAACAGCGGCACCTTTGCGCCGGGTTCGGGCAAGGCGACAGGCAGTTTCGTCGCCGAGACACGCACCGGCGTGCCGTCGACATCGAGAACCAGATGGGTAAGTTCGCCCTGCCAGTGCACTTCGCTCAGCGTGCCGACAATGCGATTGGTGTGCTCGCTGTCTGCCGTCAGGCTCAGATGCTGCGGCCTGATGCAGAGCAGGCTCTTGTCGCCGGCCTTCTCGTCGCGGCCGGCCCCGGTGAGCACGGCATCACCATGCCTTGCCGTGGCAAAGCCCTTCGGGCCGGCAGCTTCGGCAACCGTCACCGGCAGCAGGTTGGCGCGGCCGAGGAACTCGGCTGTGAAGCGGTTTGGCGGGCGGCGATAGAGTTCGGTCGTCGGCCCATGCGAACAGACCCTGCCGTCACGCATGATGGCGATCTTGTCGGCAAGCGTCAGCGCCTCGGTCTGGTCATGGGTGACATAGAGGATGGTCAGGCCGGGCAGGCTGCGGTGCAGCCGGGCGATCTCCTCCACCATGTTGCGGCGGATCTGCGCGTCGAGCGCCGACAGCGGCTCGTCGAGCAGGAGCACGCGCGGCCGCACGGCCAGGGCGCGGGCAATTGCGACGCGCTGCTGCTGGCCGCCCGAAAGTTCGCGCGGATAACGCCGGGCAAATGTCGCCATGCCGACGGTGGCGAGCGCATCCTTCACCCGTTCGCTGATCAACGCCTTGTTGGCGCCTTGTGCCCGCAGGCCAAAGGCGACGTTGTCCTCGACGCGCATATGCGGGAACAGCGCGTAGTTCTGCACCACCATGCCGAGGCCGCGCTCATAGGGCGGCAGGTCGGTGACGTCGGTCGCGCCGATGCGGATGCGGCCGCTTGCCGGCCGCACGAAGCCGGCCACGGCGCGTAGTGCCGTGGTCTTGCCTGAACCGGACGGGCCGATCATCGCCAGGATTTCGCCCGGCGCGATGTCGAGGGTCAGCGGATGCAGGACGACATGGGCGCCATAGGCGACGCTGACCTTGTCGAAGTGGACGTTGGAGCCGGCGCCGCGAATTTTCGCGGCGTCGATATCCATGACACTGGGACCTGTGAAAGCGACGGCCGACATGGCTTGGTCCTCCGGATTTCTGCCCTCGGGTGTCAGCTTCCGGTCGCTTCGTTCCACTTCTTGACGTAGTCGGGGAGCTTCTTCAGCGCCTCGTCCCAGTTCGGCGACCAGATGGTCAGGCCCTTCATCGCCTCCTGCAGCTTGGCGAAGTTGGCATCGGACGGCGCCACGTCCTTGCGGGCGGGCATGCCGATGGCAATCGAGCTTACGGTCGACTGGGCTTCCTTGGACAGCAGGAAGTCGATCAGCTTCTTGCCGTTGTCGCCATTCGGCGCACCGGTGACCAGTCCGATTTCGTAGGGCAGCGCGAAGGTGGAGCGCACGCCGTCGGGACCGGCAGGCCAGAACACCTTGATGTTGGGATTGTCGGCCATCTGCGACATGTTCATCTGCAGGTCGCCATTGGCGACGTGCAGTTCGCCCTTGTTGACCAGCGCGGTCAGCTTGCCGGTCGAGGCGGACGGGCCGACATTATTGTCCTGCAGCTTCTTCATGAATTCGAAGCCGGCGTCCTCGCCGCCGAAGGCATGGATGATCTGCAGCATGACGGCAGTGCCGTCGCCGGCCTGGCCGGGGGTCGAATACTGGATCTTGCCCTTGAACTTCGGATCGAGCAGGTCGTTGTAGCTCTTCGGCGCTTCCGACAGCACGGCGCTGTTGTAGATGAAGTTCATGTAGTTGTTGACCAGCGGCCGGTACTTGTCGGTGCCGCCGTCGATCTGGGACGCGGCTTCGGGCTTGTAGTCCTGCAGCAGGCCATCCGCGGCGGCGCGCTGGATGAAGGGCGGCAAGGTCACCAGCACGTCGGCCTGCGGGTTCGACTTCTCCTTGGCGACGCGCTCGACGACGCCACCCGAGCCTGCCTCGATGTATTGGACGGTGATGCCGGTGGCCTTGGTGAAGGCGGCGAATTCGGTCTCGTACCAGCTGCCATTGCCGTCATGCAGGCCGTCGGCGGAGTAGACGGTGACGACGCCATCGGCGAGCGCCGGGCCGACGAGAGCCGCCGATGCGAGCAATGCGGTGAAGGCCGCGACCATGGTTGCGTTTCGTGATTTCATGACGAGTTCCCCTTTGATTGAAGGCACATTCTGCGATGCACTAGGACCAACCGGCCTTGGGTCTCTTATGGACGTTGAGCCGGTTGGATGTCTTCGTTGTGACAACTCTGGGGATCGGGGATCGATAAGTAAAATCTATTTATTTTATGAGAGCCAAACTTCCTCTGATATTTGTCATGGAACTGTCGCATCCACGTCGTGGATAGGAACGTGGCCCGGGCGGAGACCGGCTATGAGCTTGAAAAATATCGGTTATCAGCCGGACGCAATGCCTGCCGTCTGCGCCCGCAATCGCGGATCATGTGAGCGAATGGTCACCGGCCGCCCGTCGAGAATCTCGAAGCACCGCGCGAGCGTGTCGTCTTCCAGCCGGCGCATGGCCTCGTGGGTGAAGAAAGTAAGATGCGGAAACAGGATCACATTGTCGCGACCGAACAGCGCGCTCATCGGATGGCCTGACTTCGACAGCGGCTCCACCGAATAAACATCGAGGCCGGCCCCGCCGATGCGCCCGGCAACGATCGCCTCGACGAGGGCCGCCTCATCGATCAGCGCGCCGCGCGAGACATTGACGATGATTGCCGAGGGTTTGAGGCAGGCGAGTTCGTGCTTGCCGATCAGGCCGCGTGTCTGGTCGTTCAGCACGCAATGGATGGAGACGAAATCGCAGGCGCCCAGCATGGCATGGAGATCGTCCGCCTTCTCGATGCCGGCGGCGTGCATCGTCGAGGCATCGACACCGGGATCAAAGCCAAGCACGCGGGCGCGAAATCCCTGGCCGGCCATCCGCGCCATGCTGCGGCCGATCTTGCCGCAGCCGACGAGCCCGAGCGTGGCGCCGGAAATATCACGCCCCAGCCAGCCCTGCTCGGGCCAGATCCAGCCATCGCGCGCCATTGCCCGTGTGATCGCCGGCAGCCGCTTGGCCAGCGCGATCATCAGCGCGAAGGCGCCTTCGGCAACGGTTTCCTCGGCATATTCGGGCACGTTGACGACAGGAATGCCACGTCGGATCGCGGCGGGGATATCGATGGCGTCGATGCCGACGCCGTATTTGACGATGCCCTTCAGCTTCGGCGCCGCATCGATCACTCGCGCGGTGATCGGCGTATAGCACATGAGCAGAAGATCGGCGTCGGCCACCGCCTTGATGAGATCGGCTTCGGGAATGCCATCCGGCAGCGTCACCAGGTCGACGCCTCTCGCTCGCAGGCCGGCGTCAATGCCGGGGCATTCGAGTTCCCGGTCGGTGCGGATGGCCTTCATGGTCAGGCCGCCAGAACCGCCGTCTCGACAATATCGAGGGCGCGATCGAGTTCGGCCTTCGAGATGACCAATGGCGGTGACAGCGTCAGCACATTGCCTTGGCTGATCTTGAAGCTCAGGCCCTGTTCCAGGCAAGCGTAGAAGACGCGTTCTGCAAGATCGCGCGCCGGCGCGCGCGAAGCGCGGTCCTCGACCAACTCGACGCCCACCATCAGCCCCCTGCCCCTGACATCGCCAACATGGACGGAGCGCGCCATCAGATCCTGCATCCGCCACAGCATATGGCGGCCAAGCTCGGCCGAGCGCTCGACGAGCCCCTCCTCCAGGATGATGTCGATGGTGGTCAGCGCGGCACGCGTCGTCACCGGGTTCTTCTCGTGGGTGTAGTGGCCGATGGCGAAGCCGCCGGTGACGTCGAGATCGCTGCGTGCGATGACGGCGGCGATCGGCAAGATGCCGCCGCCGAGCGACTTGCCGAGGACCACGATGTCTGGTGTCACGCCGTCATGCTCATGGGCGAAGAATTTACCGGTCTTGCCGAGGCCGGTCGGAATCTCGTCGAAGATCATCAGCGTGCCGTGCCGGTTGCAAGCTTCGCGCACCCGCTTCCAGAAACCGGGCGGCGGCGGATTGGGCGTCGCGCGCATCGGCTCGGCGATAACAGCCGCTACATCCTGCTCGCGGCCGAGCACATAGGCGATCATGTTGGCGCAGGCGAGGCCCGATGCCTCAAGGGAATCGTGGCCATAAGGGCAGCGATAGCCGTCCCAGGGCGCGACATGCTCGGTGCCGGTCATCATCGGGCCTGATATGTGCGAGCGGAACGTCGCCTCGCCGCCGACGCTAGCGGCGCCAAAACCGGCGCCGTGAAAGGCATCCCAGAACGATACAGTCTTAAAGCGGCCGGTGGCGGCGCGCGCGATCTTCAGCGCGACCTCGATGGCGTCGGAGCCGCCGGTGGTGAACAGCACCTTGCCGAGACTGCCTGGTGCGAGTGCCACCAGTCTCTCCGCCAGTTCGACAGCCGGTTCGCAGGTGAAGCGGCGCGGCGCGAAGCAGAGATCGTCGAGCTGCTTCTTGATCGCCGCCACCAGTCTAGGGTGGCCGTAGCCGAGATGGTGGACGCTGTTGCCATGGAAATCCATGAAGCGGCGGCCGGCGGTGTCCTCGATCCAGATGCCTTCAGCCTTGGCGATCGTCGAAAGACAAGGGCTGGACAGGCTCTGGTGCATGAACGCGGCAGCATCGCGGTCAAGCAGGCCGCGAATGCGGGGATCATCCTGGCCGGCATCCCAGCGGCCGCGCGCCGCCGTGGTGTTGGAATCGCCCTCTGTATGCACAAGCTCGGATATCGCGGCCATCGCCCTCTCCAAAACGCGAATGAGGGAGTGTTGGCCGCCCCCTCTGTTTCTGTCCGTCAGTCGCGCCCGGTCAGGACCACGGCAACGAAAATGTCTTCACATTGGTGTAGCTCTTCATCGCCTCGATGACGCCTTCCTTGTAACCATTGCCCGAATCCTTGATGCCGCCGAAGGGCGACATCTCGATACGGTAGCCCGGCACTTCCCAGATGTTGACCGTGCCGACCTCAAGGCCGGCGATGTATTTCTGCATGCGCGGAAACGAGTTGGTGCAGACGCCAGACGACAGGCCGAAGGCGGTCGAGTTGGAGAGCGCGATCAGCGCCTCGTCATCGTCGGGCGCACGCACGATCGGGATGATCGGCCCGAAGGTCTCTTCCATCACCAGTTCGGATGTGTGCGGCACGCGGTCGACGACGATCGGCGGCAGCAGCGCGCCCTGGCGGCCCGGATTGTAGAGGATCTCTGCGCCCTGCTCGGCGGCCATGTGGACGCGGGTTTCGAAGAGTGCGGCTGCCTTTTCATGCACGACGGTGCCAAGGTCGGTCGACCGGTCCATCGGGTCGCCGAAGCGGATCTTCTTCGCCCGCTCCAGCACCAGCGGCACGAAACGGTCGGCGACGCTTTCCTGGACGAGGATGCGCTTCACAGCGGTGCAGCGCTGGCCGGAGTTTTTGGTCGCTCCGGCCACTGCCAGGTCCGCCGCCTTTGCCAAATCCTCGTCCGACAAATCGTTGAGGATGATCAGCGGATCGTTGCCGCCGAGTTCCAGCACCTGGCGTTTGTAGCCGGCGGTGCGGGCGATCATTTTGCCGACCGGTACGCCACCGGTGAAGGTGATGAGATCGATGTTCCCGTTGGTGATCATCTCGTTGCCGATGTCGGCCGGCCAGCCGGTCACCACCGACAGCATTTCCGGCGGCAGGCCGGCTTCGTAGAGGATGTCGGCCAGCAAAAGCGCCGTCATCGGCGTCAGTTCGGTCGGCTTGACGACCACGCAATTGTTGGTGGCGATCGCCGGCGCCACCTTATGCGAGACCATGTTGAGCGGGTGGTTGAACGGCGTGATCGCCGAGATCGCCTTCAGCGGCTCGCGCATGGTGAAGATCTTGCGCGCCTTGCCATGCGGGGTGAGATCGCAGGAGAATATCTGGCCATCGTCCTGGATGCACATCTGCGCCGACAGCGTGAACACATCATAGGCGCGGCCGACTTCGTAGAGCGAGTCCGCCTTGGAGATGCCGAGCTCGAGCGTGATGAGATCGGAGATTTCCTCGCGGCGCGACGCCAGCGCTTCCGCCGTGCGAAACAATATCTGCTGGCGCTCGTAGCGCGTCAGCTTCGACCTGTAGCCGGCGGCGATTTCGAAGGCCTGACGGGCGTGTTCGGCCCCGCCGGCGGGGACGGTGCCGACCACAGCATTAGTATAGGGGTAGTGGACGGGGACGACATCGTCGGCGTCAACCTTGCGCCCGGCGATCCGCATCGGCTCGTGGCGGACTGTGATGGAAGTATCGAGTTTGGTCATGTCGATTCCTAGATGCTCAGAGAGCCAGGTCGATTTTCGTAGGGAATGGCATCGCGTCCTCCAATGGCTTCCCCCACTCCGTCGCCGCTTCGCGGCGCCACCTCTCCCCCCTCCGGAGGGAGAGGAAGGGAGCCAAGGCCGGCGAAGCGGCACCTTTCCTCTCCCCCGTCGATCGGGGGAGAGGTGGCCCGAAGGGCCGGAGTGGGGGTCGACCAGCACTATCATCGATGGCTACACATCTTGCCGGCGGTCCAACTCCGCTACGCCAGCGCCGCCGCCATCGTCGCGTAGTAGAACGCATCGAAATTGCGCAAGGTCGGCTCATTGGGCAGATCCGGCAGCACGCGGTTGATGATGAACGGCACCTCCTGCTCGGTCAGCCCGCCATGCGAGCGCAGCGGCTCATTGAGGGCAGCGAGATCATGACGATGCTCTGATGTGCCGATCGTCTTGTTCTCGGTCGAGATCAGCACGATGTCGCCGATGCGGTCAGCCGGCAGTTCAAAGCGCTCGCAGGCATCGGGGCTGTCGAGGACCAGCATGATGCCGTCGACCTCGGCAAGCCGCGCCATGATGTCGGCTTGGTCGGCGCCATCAGGCAGATAGGCGGTGGCGAAGGAGCCGAGAGCGCCATGATGCACGACATAGGGGTCGGTGATCGGCAGGATGACGCGGGCGGCGTCCTTGCCCAGCCATTCGTCTAGGAGGTCCTGAACGTAGACCACGGCGGGCGAACCATCGGCCTTGTGCTTGGGCTTCATGCCGTGGTCGGCGGTAACGACGATGGCCGCGCCCAGCGCATCGAGCTCGGTCAGGTACTTGTCGAACATTTCGTAGAAGGCATTGGCCTGCGGCACGCCCGGCGCATATTTGTGCTGCACGTAGTCGGTGGTCGTCAGGTACATGATGTCGGGGCGGAATTCCTTCAGCAGCTGGACGCCGGCGGCGAAGACGAATTCCGACAGTTCGGCCGAATAGACTTCCGGCACAGGCAGGCCGAAATGCTTCGAGGCATTGTCGATGCCGTGCTCGGCCACTGTCGTGGTGTCCGACTTTTCAGCCGAGAAGCACAGCGCGCGGCCTTCGTCGAAGGCGAGGCCCTTGCCGAGCAGCGCACGCAGCTTGTCCTTGGCGGTGACCACCGCGACCTTGGCGCCGGCATCGTAGAAGGCCTGGAAGACGGTCGGCGCGCGCAGGAAGCGCGGGTCGTTCATCATCACTTCCTTGCCGGTCTCGCGCTCGTAGAGATAGTTGCCGCAAATGCCGTGCACCGATGGCGGACGACCGGTGGCGATCGACAGGTTGTTGGGGTTGGTGAAGCTCGGAATGACCGAGTGCGCAAAGCGCACCGTGCCCTTCTGCTTGATCCTGACCAGGGCCGGCATCAGTCCGGCCTTGATCGCTTCGTCGAGATAGGCCGGCTCGCAACCATCGAGACAGATGGCGATGGCGGGCACGCGCGGCCAGGCATAAGTGCGGCCATTGACCGCGACATTGATGGGAGACATCTGGTTCATCTGGTATCCTCGAAATCGGCCGCTTCAGGCGGCGAGTTTGGCGCGCTCGGCGATTGCCGCGGCGGGTGGAGCGGCGGTGTCGACGCCCATTTCATCAAGCGACTGCGCCGCCGCCTCGACGACGCGGCGCATGACATGCTCGTCCATCTGGCCGATGCAGCCGACGCGGAAGGAATCCACGACGGTCAACTTGCCGGGATAGATGATGAAACCCTTGTCCTTCATCAGCTCGTAGAAGCGATCGAAGGCGAAGTTGGCGTGGGCCGGGTTGAAGAAGGTGACGATGATCGGCGACAGCCAACGGTCCCGGAGCAGCGTCTCGAAGCCGAGTTCGCGCATGCCCGCCACCATGACGTCGCGGTTCCTGACATAGCGGGCGCCGCGGCCGGCGACGCCGCCTTCGGCCTCGTGCTGGCGAAGCGCTTCGAGGAAGGCTGCGACGACATGGGTCGGCGGCGTGTAGCGCCACTGCCCGGTCTTGTTCATATGCGCCCACTGCGCATGGACGTCGAGCGACAGGGAATGGCTGCGCCCCTTGGCGGCTTCCAGTTCGCTCTTGCGGGCGATGATGAAGCCGAAGCCGGGCACGCCCTCGATGCATTTGTTGGCCGAGGAAACCATCGCCTCGTAGCGGATCTCGTTGACGTCCAGCGCGACGGCGCCGAAGGCACTCATGGAATCGACCAGCAGCTTGCGGCCCTTGGCATGGACGGCTTCGGCGATCTCGGCGACAGGGTTCAAAATGCCGGAGCTGGTCTCGCAATGAATGGCGATGACATGCGTGATCGCGGGGTCAGCCTCGAGCGCGGCCGCCACTTCGTCGCCGCGCGGCGGCAGGTAATCGCCCTTGTCGATCAACGTATAGGCACGGCCGAGATACTGCATGGTCTGCGCGGCGCGCAGGCCGTAGGCGCCGTTGGCTAGCACCAGAACCTTGCCGTCCCTGGGCACGAACGAGCCCAGCATCGCCTCGACGCAGAAGGAGCCCGAGCCTTGCATCGGCACGCAGTCGAACTCGCCTTTCACGTCGCCGGTCAGCGCCAGCAGGCGGCGGCGCATGTCTGATGTCATGGCGCGGAAGTCACCGTCCCACGATCCCCAGTCGCGCAGCATCGCCTGCTTGACCGAATAGGCCGTGGTGAGTGGCCCGGGGGTCAAAAGATAGGGCTCGCCCAGTGCCGGCCTGGCCAACGGCTCAGCGGCAAATATCGTCTCGGCGCGCATGGTGTCCTCCGACAGGTCGCTGCTTCTTTGATGTGGCGTCATTGTTGGTCCGGACGATATATTTGTAAAATCGTTATTTTGTATCGATGTATCGATTAGAACGATGGTCAAAAACGCATTGGACAGGCTGCCTGCTGGTCATGACACGACTGTGAACATCAGCGCCTTCATCCCCAGACATCAGGGGAATCGTTTATTCCCGGCTTTTGGATAGCAAGGCTTATGATAAGGTGCGGTTTCGGGCACCTGAAAGGCACAGATATGCGCTACGTCCAGTTGCGGGCCTTTCACCAGGTGGCGATCTCCGGCGGCTTTTCGCGGGCGGCCGAAGCTCTGTTCCTGACGCAGCCGGCGATATCGGACCAGGTGCGCAAGCTGGAGGAAGAGTATGATGTCCTGCTGTTCAACCGGAACAAGAAGCAGGTCACGCTGACCCATTCGGGCCAGAAACTGCTCGAAATAACCCACCGCATGTTCGACACCGAGCAGCAGGCGCTCGAGCTTCTGACCGAGTCGCGCGCTTTGCGTTCCGGTACGCTGCGCATCGTCGCCGATGCCGCGCACCACCTGCTGCACATCCTCGGCAGCTTCCGGGCCCGCTATCCCGGCGTGCAGGTCTCGGTGCGCGCCGGCAACACCGAGACGGTGATCAGCAGCCTTTACAGCTATGATGCCGATATAGGCGTGCTGGGCGAAGTGCCCGCCGGGCGCGACTTCGAGGTGCTGAAACTGAATTCGACGCCGATCATCGCCTTCACCTCCATCGATCATCCGCTCGCGGGGAAGAAGTCGCTGACCTTGAAGCAGCTCGCGCAGGAATCACTCGTCATGCGCGAGCGCGGCTCGAAGACGCGCCAGAAGCTCGAAGACCTGGCCGCCGCGTCGAAGGTCGAACTGCGGCCAGTGATCGAGGCCGAGGGCCGCGAGGCCGTGCGCGAGATCGTCGCCTCGGGCGCCGGCATCGGCTTTGTCTCGGCGGCCGAATTCGGCCAGGATTCGCGGCTCGTCCCGATCACCATCGACGCGCCCGAGACCTTGATGGACGAGGCGCTGATCTGCCTGCGCGAGCGCAGCGGCGGCAAACTGGTGCGCGCCTTTCTCGACATGGCGCGCTCGATGTCGGCGGATTAGAATTTTTCTAGGCCTCCGCCTGCATCTCCGTTGCATCCGCCTTCACCCGTTCCGATTTCGGATCGTAAGGGCTGCGCAGGTGCACTGTGGCTGGATGGCGTATTCCGGCTAGATCGATCTCGAAATGACCATCGCTCAAGAACGAGACGTCTACGCCCGTTTCCTGTTCGATCAGCCCAAGCGCCACGGAGCGACCGAGCGTATGGCCATAGGCTGCCGAGCGCACTTCGCCGACCGGCCTGCCGTCGCGCAGGATCAGCTCGCCACCCCACAGCATCGGTTCGGCATCGTCTAGCGTGAACAGCACGATGCGCTTGGCCGGCGCTGTCGCCGACTTCGCGGCGATGAGTGCATCGCGACCGATGAAGCCGCCTGGCTTGTCCATCGCGACGGCGAAGCCGAGCCCAGCCTGCCAGGGGTTGATATCGGGCGTCAGCTCGCGGCCCCAGGCGCGAAAACCCTTTTCGATGCGCAAGGCGTCGAGCGCGTAGTAACCGGCATCGGTCAGTCCGAATTCACGGCCGGCTTCATGCAGCGCTTCGTAGACGCCGACCGCGAATTCGGTCGGCACGATCAGTTCCCAGCCGAGCTCACCGACATAGGTCATGCGGTTGGCGTAGGCCGTGGCATAGCCGATATCGATTTCGCGGATCGTGGCGAAGGGGAAGCCGGTGTTGGAAAGATCCGCCGATGACAGCTTGCCCAGGAGGTCGCGCGAACGCGGCCCCATCAACGCCAGCACCGCGTAAGCCGAGGTGACGTCGGTCAGAATGGCATGCGCGTCCGCCGGGATGTTCTTGACGATCCAGTCGGCGTCGTGGACTGCCTGGGCTGAGCCGGTGACGATGAGGAATTTTTCCGCGCCAAGCCGCATCACGGTGAGATCGCTTTCGTAGCCGCAGCGCGCATTGAGCACGCCGGTGTAGACCGACGTGCCGACCGGCACATCGATGTCGCCGGCGCAGATCCGGTTCAGCACCGCACAGGCATCGCGCCCCTGGACAAGCAGTTTGGCGAAGGAGGTCTGGTCGAAGACCGCGACCGCTTCGCGCGTCGCCTTCATCTCGCGCCGCACAGCCTCGTGCCAGTTCTGGCGGCCGAAGGCGTAGTCATTCTCGGCCTTCTCTCCCGCTGCAGCGAACCAGTTGGCGCGCTCCCAGCCCATCTTGGAGCCGAAGCATGCGCCCTTGGCGGCGAGCCGGTCGTAAAGCGGCGAACGGCGGAATGGCCGTGCTGTGTCCAATTCACGGTTCGGCCACGGCATCGCGTAATGCAGGCCAAGCGTCTCCTTGACCCGGTCATGCAGCCAGCGCGGATTGTTGTTGAAGGCGGCGAAGCGCCTGATGTCGACCGGCCAAAGATCCATGGTCGGCGCGCCGTTGACGATCCATTCGGCCAGTGCCCGGCCCGCGCCACCGGCGCTGGCGATGCCCATCGAGTTGAAGCCGGCGCCGACATAGAAATTCTTCAGCTCCGGCGCCTCGCCGAGGAGGAAATTGTTGTCGGGCGTGAAGCTTTCAGGACCATTGTAGAATTTCTTGACCTCGGCCTGCGCCAATTGCGGCACGCGCACCAACGCGTTTTCCATCAGTATCTCGAACTGGTCCCAATCATCCGGCAGCAGAGCGAACTCGAAATTCTCTGGAATGCCGTTCATACCCCACGGCTTGGCATGCGGCTCGAAGCCGCCCATCACCAGGCCGCCGACCTCTTCCTTGAAGTAGATGAAGCCGTCGGGGTCACGCATCACGGGCAGGTCCGGATGGACGCCCTCGATCCGGCCAGTGACGATGTACATGTGCTCGGCCGAATGCAGCGGCACCGAGACGCCGCACATCAGCCCGACTTTGCGCGCCCACTGGCCGGCGCAGTTGACGACGATCTCGGCTGCAATGTTGCCATGGTCGGTCTCGACACCGCAAGCGACGCCGTTTTTCACCGTGATGCCGGTGACCTTGACCCGCTCGAAAATGTTGGTGCCGCGATTGCGCGCGCCCTTGGCCAGCGATTGCGTCAGATCCGTCGGATTGGCCTTGCCGTCTCCGGGCAGCCAGACGGCGCCGACCAGATCGTCGGTTGCCATGACAGGCCAGAGATCCCCGGCTTCCCTCGGTGAAATGACGTCGATCTCCACCCCTTGGGCGCGCGCCGACGCGGCCGTACGTTTCAACACCGTCATGCGGTCGGCGGTGCGCGCAACAGACACGGATCCGCAATTCTTCCAGCCTGTGGCAAAACCGGTCTCGGCCTCGAGTTCGCTGTAGAGCTGCGTGGAATAGCGGATCAGGCTGGTCATGTTGGAATGGCTGCGCAACTGGCCGACAAGACCAGCCGCGTGCCAGGTGGTACCGCCACTCAGCTGTCCCTGCTCGAGCAGCACCACATCGCTCCAGCCCAGCTTGGTCAGGTGATAGGCGACCGAACAGCCAATGATGCCGCCGCCGACAATGACGATTCGAGCCTGGGTGGGAAATGCATGTGCCATGACCGTTCCGCCATTTGAGGGATGGCCGAGACATTATCACGGAAAAACCAAATATCAACTCATAAGGTCACAAAATATCACATCAATCCGCAACAACGAGTTCAGGACCCTTTTGCGAAAGCGTAGCGGCAAGCGCTGGTTCGGGATTGGCGTCGACGATCACCCCGGCGGCATGTTCGAAATTCGGAATCCTGAGCGGCGTCAGCTTGCCGAACTTGCTGGCGTCGAGCACGAAATAGGCCTTGCCGGCGAGCGCGATCATGCGGCCGCGCTGCTCGGCTCCGGCGCGGGTGAAGTCGGTGACCTCACCGTCAGGGGACAACGCGCCGCCCCCGAGAAAGGCGATGTCGACGCGAAAGCGGGCCATCGCATCGAGCGTGTCGATGCCGGAAGCCGCCTCCTCGCCCGGGTCGACTTCGCCGCCCAGCATGTGCACGCGCATGCCGGGAACGTGGCATAGGTGCAGCGCTATCTTCAGGCTGGCCGTGCAGATCGTCAGATCGCGCAGATCCGTGAGGGCATGCGCGACGGCCAAGGTGGTGGTACCGGAATCGAGAAAGATCACCATGCCATTCCTGACCAGACCAGCGGCCGCCTTGCCGATCGCTGCCTTGCCATCAGCGTTTTCCCGACTGCGCAGGCTCATCGCCGGTTCGCTGGGCTCGAAGCGGGCGGCGCCGCCATGGACGATGCCGAGCCTGCCCTGGTCCGAAAGCAGCTTCAGGTCACGGCGGATGGTTTCGCGCGAGACATCGAAGAACCCGGCCAGTTCGGCGACGCTGACAGAGCCCTGGACGCCTAGCCGCCTGAGAATCTCATCATGGCGTCGAGGAGCAAGGGCGCGTGCCGGCAGGCGGCTGACGGGAGACATGGCGATCCTCGTGTCAAGCATTGATGTTGCAATATGTGGCAGCGAATGTGAGCAGAAGCAAATTGTCGCCAGGCTTCACGCGATTTTCCAGCCTCGAGGTGCGGGCCGACGGACCGTGAAGGACGTTCAACGGGTCTGCGGCAGATCGAGCGCGGAGCGCACCCGGCCGACGCCGCGCCTGTAGAGCATCGCACCTTCGGCTGGGGCGAGCAGATCGGCATGCGGCGGGAATTCAGCGATGCGCTTGTTGAAAGCAACCTCGCCGCAACCTGGTACCATGCAGTCGATCTTCTGCTTGGGGCATTGGCTGAATTTGCATAGCCGGCCGAGATAGATATCGCTGCCGGGTTCGATCAGAAAAACGTCCAGCTGATGATCGGCGACGCTGATCCCCATGCCTTTCTCGAACGCTTCGCGCAAGGCAAGAGCGCCGGCGCGACGCAGTTCGCCAAGCCGCTGCTGGGAATCGAGCCAGAGTGCCAGGTCAAGATCGCCACATTCGTGCCAGACCTCGATCCGCGAACGCCGGAATTCGGAGAAACGCGGCACTTCTTTCCAGAGCGGCTTGGCGACAGAGCCGATTACCGCCACCGCAACCACCTCCTGGAAGCGCATCCAGGCATCGGTGACGATATCCGCCGCGGCACGAAACTGCCGCTGGCGTTCCACCATATAGCGGTCCTGTTGCTCGATGGCCGCGCGGCGCATGTCAGGCCAACAGCTTCATGAAATTGCGCTTGCGACCGAAGCGGACCTTTACATCCGCCAGATAGGCGGCATGCGCCGATGCACCGTGCAGCCCGGCCATGCGACCGATCAGTGCTGCCGCCTCGGCATATGCGCCATCACCGCCCAGTTGGGCCATTTGATCGACGCTTGCGGCGTAAACCATCAGTGCCTCTCTCGGATGCGTAGCCTCGCTGGCCCGCGCAAGTTTCTGCTTCAGTCCTTCCGACGCGCCATGGTCGCGCACATTGAGCCAAGCCCTTTCAAACTGCTTCTCCTCCATCAGGATGGTGATGAGCAGATCAGCCGGAAAATGCCAGGCGGAAGACTTCGCGCCTGTCAGCCGGGATTGAAGGCGCTTGACAGCTTTGTCGCGTGCCGCCGCGCCGGCCGCCTTACACAGACGCTGATAAAGTTCGAGGCTCGGCGCCTTCTCGAAGGCACGCCACAAATGCGCCTCTGCGTCGCCATCTCGGCCGGCCTTGGAGAGCAGGTCGACCGCCAGCGCAATGAGCCGCTCGTCAGGCAGGTCGTCTTCGAACATCCACAACCCGTCCTCGACCCAACGCAAAGCCTCTTTTGCCCGATCTTGCGAGAGGCAGAATTGTGCGATTTTCAGATAGCTTCCCTGTGAGTCCAGATGCTTGGCGCGAAGCGCGATACGCGCCTCCACGTCGCCATCGCGCTCGGCAAAGAAATCGAGGAGTTCCCGCAGCCTGAAATGGTTTTCGGGCCGGCCCATGCCAGTCCGGTTCTTACCGGAACTCGCGGGAAGCTTCTCCCAAGCTTCGGTGGCGAGACGATGATATTCCGCCAAACCTTCATCGCCAAGGATATCTCCATAACGCCCGGCCGCACCACCGAAGATGTCGTAATTGTCCTTCATCTCACGGGCGAAGAGGTCTCGCGCCAGAGACAAGGGGGCAGGTCGTGCCGTCTGGGCGGCGGTTCGGTGCAGTTCGCATGCCCTGTCGAGAAGAGCGCCGCAATGACCATCGGAATCATCAATATCATCGATGGCGCTCTCGATCCTGTCGATAGTCCGCATCGCAAGCCCGAGCGCGATGCCAGCTTGCTTGGTCGAGAGTTCGGCGATCACATCGAGCACCTCGTCGACACCTCGCGCCCAACAGGCGGCCTCGCTGTAGTCGACGAAACCGTTCGTCGCGGTCGCGCCGTCGATCATCTTGCCAAGACGCGCCTCAAGGGTCGCGCCGTCCTCATGCGTGACAATTGAGGCAGCCGCCAGCCTGCGAAACAAAATAGGGTCGCGCTCGACGCAATCCATGATCGTCTCGACGAGCGCCGAAACGTCCTTGCCGTTCAGATATCGGCGAATTTCCGCGAAGGCGTCGAGGCTTTTCGCTTCGGCATCGCTGCCTGCCGCATTTGCCGCGAGCGCCGTCGCCACCCAATGTTTGCAATAGCCCCAATCGCCGAAGGCGGGGCAAGAACACGTCCCGTCGGCCGATTCGCCCCGCCCCGTCAGTTCGACACGGTAGTCCTGCGGGCCGGCAACCTGCGCCAGTACCCGTTTCGGCCCGACGGCCAGCAACTCCACCACCCCATCACGCCAGTAGGCCTCTCCGCGCGAGAAGACTTTGTCGCCGACAAGGTCGCGCAAGGCATCGACATCGAAGCGGGGACGACTGTTCTCGTGGTTCATAACGGCGGCTGAAGCCTTGTGTCATCAGCAATCAGGCGCAGGGCCTCTTCGACCGTAACGGCGGCGTGCAACCGCCACCATGCCCCGGTGTGCCTATGCCACATGAGGTCGAACCGGGTTTCGGCACGGACGTCCTCCTCCACGTGATCGAGCCGAGCGAAGGGAACGTTGAAGTCTTCACCGTCATCGAAATGGTAGCGCGCCGATAAACCGTATTTGCCTCCTCGCCATTTGCCGAAGATGGCCACCGGATGATCGAGCCGATTCGGTTGGCTGGGGATGAATCGAGGCTTCAGAACATCCGCGATGAAACGCTCGCAGGCAGCGGTGATGATTAGTTTCTCGTCAGAGGAAAGCCGCTTGACCCACATCTATCGCGCTTCCCGCCTTGCCATCGAGATCGTCCGCGCCCTAACCGCCATGAAACCATGTTAATCGACCAAGGCTGCGATGCAAGGAGTGCGAGCTGCCCGCCTCAGTGCAAGCGACCGGATGAAGGGCGGCTTAGTCCACCAGCGCCGAAGGCAGTGTCGTTGATCTCCGTGACCCTATTCGCAGACTGTCAAAGGCATTCGAACCACGCTTTCGGCTTAGGATTTTCGCGACAGTCCGCCACCCTCTATCGCATTGACGAGTGTGTCGCTGCCTTCGCGAAGATGCTGCCTCAGAACGCTCACGGCCTTCTTCTCGTCACGCCGCCGGCAAGCGGCCAGCAGATCGCGATGCTCGCTCTGCGAGCGGGTGCGATAGTCGAGGTTCGACAGCAGGATGCGGACATAGCGGTCGGCGGCGTTGTGATGCGCATCGATCAGGTCAAGCAAACGGCGGTTGCCGCAGGCATCGTAGAGCGACAGGTGAAAGACCCTGTTCAGGGCGCCCCAGCGACCGACATTGCGCTCGGCATCGATCTGGTCGAGAGCCTGCTCGGCTTCTTCAAGCTTGGCGCCGGGCAGGACCGGAACGGACAGCCGGAGCGCCTCGCATTCGAGCAATTCGCGCACCGCGTATATTTCGGCGATCTCGGCTCCATCCATCCCGGCGACATGCGCGCCCTTCGTGGGATGGATGGAAACGATGCCCTCGGCTTCCAATTGGCGAAGCGCGTCCCGGATCGGCATGCGGCTGAAGCCGAACTGCTCGGCCAGTTCATCCTGACGCAGCGTTGTGCCTGCCTTCAGCGATCCGCTGGCTATGGCCTCGCGCAGGACATTGGCGACCTGCTCCGCCACCGTCCGCGGCTTTTCGATCAGGCCTTCCGTGAATCCGCGCAATCGAAGCTCCCCTGTCACGCGAAATCCAGCCTATTGGAAAACGTCAGGGGATATAAGTATCCCGTGTACGGGAGCGCTTTGGTTTCGGGGCCAGAAGAGTGAAACCAGAAATTGTCGATGGAGCGGTCCGCCCCGGTGTGGTCGGGGCGGAATTGGTCAATCGACCTTCACGGCGACCACCGCGGCACAGTCGCCGGCCTTGACCAGTCCGGGGAAATGGCGCGCCGCCAGCATGCCCGACATGTTCGCGCGGATCTCCTGGGGGGCGACACCAGTGCGGCCGGTCGAATGGATACGAGCCAGCACCGCGCCCTCTTCGACGGACTCGCCGAGATCGACCATGGTTTCGATCATGCCGTCGTCCTCGGCGAAGGCGAAACAATCGCCCGAAGGCATGTCGAGCCATTGAGTTCTAGTCTTCTCGACCGCACCATCGACAATGCCCGCATGGCGCAGCACGTTGAGAATGCCACGCCGGGCGATCCGCACCGTCTCGGCACGCGATGTGCCGCCGCCCCCGAGTTCGGTGGTGACGAAGACCTTGCCCATCTCCTCGGCCGCCGTGTCATACATGCCGACCGCATCGATCTCGGTCATGCGCATCGAGAACGGCGCCGAAAAGGCCTCGACCGCCGCGAAGGCTTTTTGTTCCTGCGCCTTGTCGGGCAGCGTGTGCGCGGCGCAGAACGGCAAGAAATCCAGCGTTTTGCCGCCGGAATGGAAGTCGAAGACGATGTCGGCGCGGGGAAGCAACTCGCGTTGGAAATAATCGGCGATCTTCTGCGTCACCGTGCCGTCCGGCCGGCCGGGAAAGCTGCGGTTCATGTTGCCCTTGTCGATCGGTGAGGTGCGCGTGCCTGCCCGGAAAGCCGGATAGTTCATCGCCGGCACGATGATCACCGTGCCGCTGATCCGGCTGGGATCGAGCGTTCGGGCGAGTTCGTAGAGCGCGAGCGGCCCCTCATACTCGTCACCATGGTTGCCGCCGGTCAGCAGCGCCGCCGGCCCCTTGCCGTTGCGGATGACGCAGATCGGGATCATCACCGAGCCCCAGGCCGAGTCGTCGCGGCTATAGGGCAAGCGCAGGAAACCATGCTGAACGCCGTCGCGGTCGAAGTCGACGGTCGGCGCGATCGACGACGGGCGGAGACTGGACATCGGGCTCAATCCTTCACCACCAGCTTGCGCGGCACATTGGCCAGGCACTCGACGCCGGTTTCGGTGATCAGGATGGATTCGGTGATCTCCAGTCCCATCGTCTCCAGCCAGAGGCCGGTCATGAAATGGAAGGTCATGCCTGGCCTGAGTTCGGTGCGGTCGCCGGGACGCAGGCTCATCGTGCGTTCGCCCCAGTCCGGCGGATAGGACAGGCCGATCGAGTAACCGGTGCGGTTGTCCTTGACGATGCCGTATTTCTTCAGCACGGCGAAGAAGGCATTGGCGATATCCTCGCAGGCATTGCCCGGCCTGGCGGCGGCGAGGCCTGCTTCCATGCCTTCCAGCGTCGCCTTCTCGGCATCGAGGAATTCCTGCGTCGGCTTACCGAGGAAGACGGTGCGCGACAGCGGGCAATGATACCTGTTGTAGCAGCCGGCGATCTCGAAGAAGGTGCCCTCGCCCCGCTTCATCGGCTTGTCGTCCCAAGTCAGGTGCGGCGCCGAGGCATCCGCGCCGGATGGCAGCAGTGGCACGATCGCGGGATAGTCGCCGCCGATGCCGTCGACGCCGCGTGTGCCGGCATCGTAGATTTCGGCGACGAGATCGTTCTTGCGCATGCCGACTTCGATCTTGTCGACGATGCGCTGATGCATCGCCTCGACGATACGGGCTGCCTTGCGCATATAGTCGATTTCGGTCGGGCTTTTCACCGCGCGCTGCCAGTTGACGAGCGCGGTGGCATCGACGAAACGGGCGTTGGGCAGATGCTTCTGCAAAGAGGCGAAGGCGGCGGCGGAGAACCAGTAATTGTCCATCTCGACGCCGACGGCAAGCTTGCCCCAGCCGCGATCGCTCAGCACGCTGGACAGGAAATCCATCGGGTGGCGTTCTGTCGACTGCACATAGTGGTCGGCATAGCCGACGATGTTGTCCTGTGCGAGGTAAGCGGTGCGCTTGGCGCCGTTGGCGTCCTGGCCACGGCCGTACCATACCGGCTCGCCCGACGGCGGCACGATCACTGCCTGGTGCACATAGAAGGACCAGCCGTCATATCCGGTCAGCCAGGCCATGTTGGAGGGATCGCTGACAACAAGGAGATCGACGCCTTTGGCTTCCATCGCCTTGCGCGTCTTGGCGAGGCGATCCGCGTATTCGCTTCGCGAGAATTTCAGGTTCGGCTGCATTTTGTTGGTCCTCGTTTGTTGGGCCTGGAACCCGCTTCAACTTTGTTGAATCTGTCTCCAGGTATTCTTTTGTCGGAGCATGATCCGATCGGAAAACCGGTTGCCACTTTTCCGGATCATGCTCCCGCGGCTAGCATCAGCTTTCGAAAATGGTTCCGGCATTGGCCGCCAGCGCGCGATCGCGGGCGAGCGTGGCGATCGCGGTGTCCTGCACGCCGGTGCCGGTGAGATCGGCAATGGTGATATCGCTGGCCGAGCACCGGCCGTGTTTTTGGCCGGCGATGATCTGGCCGAGTTCAACCACCTCGCCATCGGCCGCCATCACACCGGCAGCGATGGCATGGCGCAGTTCGCCCAGCCGCCGCGTCTGCTTCGCGCTGTCGGCGACATAGAGATCGGCCATGCGCAGGATCGCCGGCGCGATCTCGTTCTTGTGCTCGGCGTCGGACCCCATGGCCGTGATATGCTGGCCGGCCGAGACAAACCCAGCCTTGATCAGCGGCTCGGTCGAAGGCGTGGTGGTGACGATGATGTCGGCGCCGGCAATCGCGTTGGCCGCGTCTGATACAGCGCGTACGTCGATGCCGAGCCTTTCGCGCAAGGCGGCTGCGGCCACTTCCGCCTTGGCGGCATCGCGCGCCCAGATGCGGGCCTGCGTGATCGGCCGCACCAGCTTCAGCGCTTCGAGTTGCAGTGACGCCTGGACGCCGGCGCCGAAGATCGCGGCGACGGACGCGTCCGGCCGCGACAGATGTTTGGCCGCGACGGCTCCGGCGGCAGCGGTGCGAACGTCTGTCAGATAGCCATTGTCGAGCAGCAACGCTTCGACCAGACCGGTCTTCGCTGACAAAAGTACCATCATGCCATTGACGCTGGGCAGGCCGAGCTTGGGATTGTCGAAGAAGCCGGGGCTGATCTTGATGGCGAAGCCGTCGATGCCGGGCACATAGGCTGTTTTCACGTCGACCTCGCCGCGATGCTCGGGGATGTCGAGCCGCAGGATCGGCGGCATCGCCACCGGCAGCGTGGCAAGCGCGCGGAAGGCATTTTCGACACAGGCGACGGCATCGAGATCCAATGTCACGATCTCGCGCAGTTCAGCTTCGGTGAGGATGGTCATCCGGCTCATGCGGCGCGCTCCGAAATCGATGGCATTTCCCCGCAGACGATTTTCCTGTGCAGGCCCATGTCGATGTTGCGGCCGGACAGCAGAACCACCACCGGCGCGCTCGCCTTGACCTTGCCGGCGAGCAGCGCCGCGATGCCAACGGCGCCGGCGCCTTCGACGATCTCGCGTTCCTGTTCATAGGCATGGCGAATGCCGGCGACGATCTCGTCCTCACTGAGCAGGACGACATCGTCGAGCAGGTCGCGGCACATGGCGAAGGTCAGCCGGTTGTCGAGGCCGATGCCGCCGCCGAGCGAATCCGCCAGCGTCGGCAATTCCTCGACCAGAACGGGACGGCCGGCATCGAGGCTGGCCTTCATCGCCGCGCCGCGCGCCATCGACACGCCGATGATTTTTGTGCCGGGGCTAACGCCTTTGATTGCGGCCGCTACACCCGAGGCCAACCCACCTCCGGAGAGTTGCACCAGCACCAGAGCGGCATCCGGGACCTGCTCGATCATCTCCAAGCCGAGCGTGCCTTGCCCGGCGATGATCGCGGGATGGTCGAAGGGTGGCAGCATGACCAGTCCCTCCTCCGCCACCAGCCGATCGACCTCCTGCTGCGCGTCGTCCTGGCTGTTGCCGACAATTCGGATTTCCGCGCCGAGGCGGCGGATTTCGTCGAGCTTGTTCTGAGGCACCAGACGCGACATGCAGATCACCGCGCGCATGCTCTCGAGCTTCGCCGCATGCGCAAGCGCACGGCCATGATTGCCGGTCGATGCCGCGACGACGCCGCGCGCCTTCTCCGCGGCGTCAAGCGATGCAACGGCGTTGGATGCACCGCGCAATTTGAAGCTGCCGGTGGTCTGGCGATGCTCGAGCTTGAGATGAACCGGCACGCCCAGTCGTTCGGAAAGACTCACCGAAAGCACGGTCGATGTGCGCTCGACCTTGCCGGCAATTCGCTCGCGCGCGGCACGGATATCGCCAAGGGTCACTGTCGCCATGGTCGTCAGCCGGCCGGCAAGGGCAGCGTCATCAGACTGCCGAATTCGGGATGGGCAGTCTCGTCACCGCACAGCCGCAGACAGTTCCAAGCGGTCGCCTGGTTGCTGGTCACCACCGGACGGCCGATCGCCTTTTCCATGCCTGTGACCGCGAGTGCACCGCGCAGCGCCGTACAAGACACGAACAGCGCATCGGCCTGCGGATGCATCGCCTGACGAGCGAGGTCGACAAGCGCTGCCGGGGCAATGCGCGCCATCTCGCGGTCGTCCTCAAAGCCGAGGCAGGTAAAGCTGACTATCTCGAAACCTCGCTCGGCGAAATAGGTCGCCATCGGCCTGGAGGTTTCGACCGTATAGGGCGTGAGGATGCTGATCCGACGCACGCCGAAGGCGTTCAGCCCGCGCACACCGGCCATTGTTGGTGTGACGACAGGCACGCCAGGCTTGGCGGCCTGGATCGCCGTCTCGATCTCGGCATCACCAATCACCACCGAGGCCGACGTGCAGGAATAGCAGACGGCGTCGAGCTTCTCGTCAGGCAGGATCAAGGCCGCGCCCGCCGTCAGCGCCGGCTGCATCTTGCGCAAATTCTCAGGCGTCGTCGGATTGGCATAGGGAGTGCGCGCGACATAGACGCCGATCCGTTCGCTGGCCACCATGCGGCGAAAATCCGGCTCCGTCGTATGGTCGGTGGCCAGGATGATGAGGCCGACGCGCCGCTCCAGCGGACGCTCATCGAGCGCTGGCCGGTTGGGCACGAGCTTGATCTGCGGCAAGGGCTTCATCTTCTATCTTTCGATCTTGCCGTAGCGGCGTTCCAGCCAGCGCAGCAGCACGACCGAAATCAGGCTGATGGCAAGGAAGAAGGCGCCGACCAGTGTGATCGGCTCAAGGTATCGATAATAGGTGTTGGCGACGCTCTTGGCCTGGTTCATCAGCTCCAGAACGGTGATCGCCGAGAGCAGCGGCGTCTCCTTGAACATGGCGATGAAGTAGTTGGCCAAGGCCGGGATCATCGGCGGGATGGCCTGCGGGATGATGATGTGGGACCAGGTCTGCCGGGCGCTGAGATTGCACGCCTTGGCGGCCTCCCACTGGCCACGCGGCACATTGTCGATGCCGGCGCGGTAGACCTCCGCCGTGTAGGTGCCGTAGTGCAGCCCGAGCCCGATGGCGCCGGCGACCAGCGGGGGCAAGAGGATGCCGATGTCGGGCAGCACGTAGAAGATGAAATAGAGCTGCACCAGGAGCGGTGTGCCACGGATGAATTCGGCCACCCAACCAACGCCGCGCGACAAGGCCTTGTTGGGCGAGCGGCGCGCCAGCGCGATGCCCAACCCGACAATCGCCGCCAGCACCGAGCCGAGCAGCGTCGCCAGGATGGTGATCTTCACCCCCTGGATCAGGGTCGGCATGATCTCCCAGACGAAATTCCAATCCCAATCCATCAGCGGGCCCGATTCATCAGGAATGCTCTGGCCATCAGACGCGCACTCCGTCGAGGCCGCGTGCCATGCGGCGTTCCAGCGAGCGCACACCCCATGAGATGAGCAGCGCCAGGATGAAATAGATGACGAGAATGGTGGTGAACGGCACCATGGTATTGCCGGTCTGGGCGCGCACCACCTGCGCCTGGAAGGTCAGGTCGGCGAGCGAAATCAGCGAGACGACCGATGTCGCCTTGAGCAACTCGATGGCATTGTTGCCGAAGGTCGGCAGCATCACCAGAAACGCTTGCGGCAGGATGACATGGCGCATGCCTTGCCAGCGGCCGAGATTGAGGGCGATGCAGGCCTCGTGCTGCTCGCGACCGATCGATTGCACGGCGCCGCGCACCACTTCGGCGGCATAGGCGCCGACATTGAGGCCGAGCGCCAACACGCCGGCCTGCAACGGGGTGAGCTCGAAACCCACCAGGGGCAAGACGAAGTAAGCGAAGAACAGTTGCACGAAGATCGAGGTGCCGCGGAAGAATTCGATATAGGCGGTGGCAAGCGCGCGCAGCACGAAGAAGCGCGACAGCCGCCCCATGCCAGCGAGAAAGGCCATGACCAGGGCAAGCACCGACCCCATCAGCGTCAGCTCGATGGTGACAAGCGCTCCCTGCATTATCAGGCCGAAATAGCCGGACCACTGGGTCATCTGGGTTCCAACGTTGGCGATTGGCTTCCTTCTCCCCGTTCACGGGGAGAAGATGCCGGCAGGCAGATGAGGGGCAGCGCTAGCTTCTCCAAACTTGGCGCCGCCCCTCATCCGTCACTTCGTGACACCTTCTCCCCGTGAAACGGGGAGAAGGTAAAAGTCACTTCGCGGCGCAGAGTTTGTCGCGCGTGGTCGACATCGCGGCGGCGGCCGAGAAGCCGTAGGGCTCGATGATCTTGGCGAACTCACCCGACTTCTTCATCTTGGCCAGTTCGACGTCGAAGGCGTCGCGCAGGGCCTCGTCGCCCTTCTTGAAGGCAGCGCCGTCGCAATAGACCGGAGCGCCCTGCACCGGCGCGATGACTTCGAGGTTCGGATCGGCGGCTTTCTTCATCAGGTCGTTGATCGAGAGCACGGGCAACGAGTAGGCGTCGATGCGGCCGTCCTGCACCATCTTGAGGCCGCTCTGGCCATCCGGCACGACGATGACACGTTCACGCGGCACGCCGGCGTTGAGCGCCAGCTTCTCCTCGGTGCCGCCGCCGGGCGCGCCGATCGTGGCGGACGTGTCCTTGGCGACATCCTCGTAGCTCTTGAAGCCTTTCGGATTGCCTTTCTTCACCAGCATCGCTTCGGCGTCGCACAGAACCGGCTCGGAATAGGCAACCGCCGCGCAGCGCTCCGGCTTCATGAACAGGCCGGCGGTGACGACGTCGAAGCGGCCGGCCTGCAGGCCGGGGATCATGGCGCCATATTCCGAGATCGAGGCGGCGACATCGGCGACGCCCAGGCGCTTGAATATCTCGCGCGCCACGTCAGGCGCCGCACCCGAAACCTTGCCGTCGGCGGCGACTGCCGTATAGGGCGGCTCGTTGGCGATGGCGAGGCGGGCGAAGCCCTGCGACTTGAGCTGCTCGAGCTTGCTGTCATCAGCCGAACCCGGGATCGAGGCGGCCAGAACCGCCGTCAGTGCAAGACCGGCGACGCCGGCCAGAATGCCAAGTTTCTTCATTGTTCCCAACTCCTTGTTCTTGTCTTGGTTTGCGTGATTTCAGGACGGCATTCGCCGCCTTGGCATGCGGTCAGACACGGTGTCCGGCCGCGATGATCTTCTTCAGGAAGCCTTGCGTGCGTTCCTGCTTGGGATTGCGGAAAATCTCGTCGGGCTTGCCTTCCTCGACTATTCGGCCGCGATCGAAGAACAGCACCCGGTCGGCGAAGTCGTGGGCGAACCCCATCTCGTGCGTGACCAGCAGCATGGTCATGTCGGTCTCGGCGCAGAGCCGCCACAAGACGTTGAGCACCTCCTCGACCAGTTCCGGATCGAGCGCCGATGTCACCTCGTCGAACAGCATTATCTTCGGCTGCAAAGCGAGCGCACGGGCGATCGCCACGCGCTGCTTCTGGCCGCCGGACAGTTGCGCCGGCATCGCCTTGGCCTTGTCGGCCATGCCGACCATGTCGAGCAGTTCCATCGCCCGCTTCTGCTCGGCGGCGCGCGGCGTGCCCTTGGTCAGCATCGGCGCCAGCGTCACATTGTCGATGACGCTCTTGTGCGGAAACAGGTTGAACAGTTGGAAGACCATGCCGATCTTCTGGCGCATCCGCGCGAGATGCCGCTCGTCGGCCGGCAGCAGCTGGCCGTTGCGTTCCATGTGGTAGAGCTGCTCGCCCTCGATCTGGATATGGCCTCCGTCGATACGCTCCAGCGTCATCAGGATGCGCAGGATGGTCGTCTTGCCGGAACCGGAAGGGCCGATCAGCGCCAACTTTTCGCGCGGCATGACCTGCATCGACAGGCCGTCCAGCACCTTGAAGCTGCCAAAGCTCTTCGAGATGCCGTCGATCTTGATGATGGGCGTGGTTGCGGACAAATGAATTTCCCCGTGCAGGAGAAGCCTGTGCCCTTAACGATGGGGAACGCGCCAAATCATGTCAATTGATAAAATAATATCATGACAATATTTGTGATTCCGCACAATTTCGGAGCATTGCGAGCCTAAATCGCCAGCAGCAGATGCTCCGGATCGCCAAGCAACAGCTTGGTGACAACGCCGAGACCGGCGCGCAGTTCCCCCTCGGTGGTCGACCCCAGCGAGATGCGCACCGCCGGATGCCAGGGCGCATCCGAAATGCGGAACGAGGTGCCTGGTGCGATGGCCACGCCTTGCAACCTGGCCTGGGCGACAAAGCTCTCCTCGGAACGGTCGGCAGGCAGTTGCAGCCAGATATGCAATCCATCGCGACGGGCACGGTAGTCGACGCCGGCAAGCACCTCGGCGGCAATGTCCTGCCGCCGCCGCAGCGCCGTGCGCTGCCAGCGCACCAGTTCCATCGCGGTGCCGTCGGTCACCCATTTGGTGGCGATCTCTGCCACCATCGGTGTCGCCATCCAGTTCGAGACCAGGTGCCGGTTGGCGACGGCGGCGACGTAACGGTCGGGCGCGGCGAGATAGCCGATGCGTAGACCGGGCACGGTGATCTTGGTGAAGGAGGTGACGTAGAGCGTCCGCTCCGGAGCGAAGGCCGCGACCGGAGGCGGCCGGTCCTCGACCAGCGGGCCCAGCACATCGTTTTCGATAATGGCGATGTCATGCTTGCGCGCCACCGCCGCGATCTCTTCGCGCCGCCGTGCATCCATCAGCGTTGCGGTGGGATTGATCACCGACGGCTGCACGAAGACAGCCCGAATGTCGGACAGCTTGCAGGCCTCGTCCAGCGCTTCCGGAATGAGGCCGTTGCCGTCGATCGGCAGGCCCTGCAGGTTGAAGCCGAGATAGCGGGCGAGCGGCACCAGCGTGTGGTGACCAATGGCCTCGGTAGCAACGGTCGAGCCGGGCGGCGCGACGCTCATCAGTGCTACCGTCATGCCGGCGGTAGCGCCGTTGGTCAGGCTGATGTTCTGCGCGGAGGCATCCAGCCCACAAAGTTTCAGCCATTCGACCGCCACGGCGCGGTGGCGCGGAAACACCATGTTTGGCCGGAACGACAGCGCCGAACTCGACGGCAGGTTTTCGGCCAGCCATCCGAGCGCCTGCTTCATCCGCTCCAGATGCATCGGCTCGCAGACCGGCTTCAGGATGGAAAGATCGATGACCTCACCAAGGCGTTCGGGCAGATAGGGCGGCTCGGGTTCGCGACGCTGTGTCTGGACGAAGCTGCCGCGGCCGATCTCGCCCGAAATCAGGCCGCGCCGGATCAGTTCCTCATAGGCGCGGCTGACCGTCTGCACCGAGAGCTTGAGATCGTCCGCCAGCCGGCGATGCGTCGGCAGCCGCGCGCCATTGGCCAGGCGCCCGTCATGGATGGCGCGCGCGAACTGGTCGGCCAATGATTGATAGGCTGGCCGACGGATCAGCGCGGGATCGGGTTGCCACAATGTCATGACTTATTAGAGATCGAAATCAGTGCAATTGACAATCGAAATAATGCGCCCTCATGGTACGATGGACGAAAAAGTGGGCGCTGATGACTGCTGCGAAACTCGACGCGATCGACCTCAAAATCCTCGACGCCATCCAGCGTGACGGGCGCATCACGAAGCTGGCGCTGGCCGAGCAGGTCGGGCTTTCGCCGACACCGTGCTGGATGCGGCTGCGCAAGCTGGAACAAGCCGGGATCGTCTCGGGCTATCACGCCCGCATCGCCATGCGCGTCGTGGCGCCTGTCGCCACAGTGCTGATGGAGGTGACGCTGGCCAGTCACCGCCAGGCCGATTTCGACCGCTTCGAGCGCGTGATCCGCGACATCCCGGAGATCGTCGCCTGCTGGTCGGTGGGCGGCGGCGTCGACTATGTGCTGAAGGTGATGGCGCGCGACATCGACGCCTACCAGCGCCTGGTGGATTCCCTGCTCGAGCGTGAGATCGGCATCGACCGCTACTTCACCTATATCGTCATCAAGACGGTGAAGGATGATATCGCCCTGCCCATAGCGGACCTGTTGCCGCCGTTGACGTAGACCGGAGAGATCGACTGCCCTCTCGGCGCAATAGAGAGATTCTCTCTACGGTCGGGCGTCCAAACAGCCTCTCTGTCTGCCGGTGATGGGTAGTCTTCCCGGATCAAACCTAACCGGGAGGCTTCGACCATGTCCGCGCATTTCGCCCGCTCGCATCGCCATGAAGCGCTCGACCGGCTCGCCGACCGCCGGCTGCTGCGCGAACTTGCCTATGTCGATGGCCATTGGACGGCGAGCGAGACGGCAGAGAGTTTCGAGGTCACCGATCCGGCTACCGGCGCAACGGTCGCCTTCGTCGCCGCGCTCGACTCAGGGCAGACGACGAGAGCGATCGATGCCGCCGCTCGCGCCTTCCCGGCCTGGCGAGCGATCCTGCCGCAGGAACGTTCGAAAATCCTGCGAAAATGGTTCGAGCTGATGGTCGCCGCCAGGGATGACCTGGCTCTGCTGATGACGCTCGAGCAGGGCAAGCCGTTGAAGGAGTCGCTGGGCGAGATCGATTATGCCGCCTCCTTCGTCGAATGGTATGCCGAAGAGGCAAAGCGTCTCAACGCCGAGAGTGTCACCAGCCATCTGCCGAACGCGGAAATTATAGTGCGGCGCGAGCCGCTCGGGGTTGTCGGCGTCGTTACGCCATGGAATTTTCCGTCGGCCATGCTGACCCGCAAGGCCGCCGCAGCACTGGCCGCCGGCTGCACCATCGTGGCGCATCCCTCCTCGGAGACGCCGCTGTCGGCGCTGGCGCTGGCCGAACTCGGCGAGCGCGCCGGCCTGCCCGCCGGCGTCTTCAACATCATTACCGGCAAGGCTGCGACGATCGTCGGCCGCATGTGCGATGACCCCCGCGTGCGCGCCATGAGTTTCACCGGTTCGACCGAGATCGGCCGGCTGATCGCCGCCCAGAGCGCGCCGACGATGAAGCGGCTGGTAATGGAGCTCGGCGGCCACGCGCCGCTGATCGTCTTTGCCGATGCCGATATCGACAAGGCGGTGACCATTGCCGTCGACGCCAAATTCGCCACATCGGGCCAGGATTGCCTCGCCGCCAACCGCATCTATGTCCAGCGTCCGCTCTACGACCGCTTCTGCGCCGCATTTTCCAGACGCATCGAGACGCTGCGGGCCGGCAATGGCTTGGCTGATGACATCGACATCGGGCCGCTGATGCATGAGCGCGCCGTCAAGAAGGTCGAGGAGCAGGTTGCCGACGCCGTAGCCCTTGGCGCGCGCTGCCTTGCCGGCGGCAAACGCCATCAGGCCGGGCCGCTGTTCTACCAGCCGACACTGATGGTAGACGTCCCTGACGAGGCGCTGATCATGCGCGAGGAAACTTTTGGTCCGGTTGCCGCCGTCACGCCCTTCGATAGCGAGGACGAAATCATCGCCCGCGCCAATGCAACCGAGTACGGGCTGGTCGCCTATGTCGTGACCGAGAACGGCGCGCGCCAGCAGCGCATGGGCCGCGCGCTCGACTACGGCATGGTCGCCATCAACCGCGTCAAGATCACCGGCGCGCCGATCCCGTTCGGCGGCGTCAAGCAGTCCGGCATCGGCCGCGAAGGCTCACGCCACGGGCTCGAAGCTTTCACCGACCTCAAATACCTCTGCCTCGACGTAGCGTAAGCTGCGCGGGCCGCATTTTCCTCAGGAGTCAAAAAGATGCTCGACCAGTCCAACGAACTTTCCGCCTGGGATCGCGATCACTTCTTCCATCCCTCCACCCATATGGGCACGCATGCGCGGGGTGAATCGCCGACGCGCATCATGGCTGGTGGCGAAGGCGTGACCGTCTGGGACAACAATGGCAAGAAGAGCATCGATGCCTTCGCCGGCCTCTATTGCGTCAATGTCGGCTATGGCCGCCAGAAGATCGCTGACGCCATCGCCGCGCAAGCCAGGAACCTTGCCTACTACCACGCCTATGTCGGGCATGGCACCGAGGCCTCGATCACGCTTGCCAAGATGATCATCGACCGCGCGCCGAAGGGCATGTCGAGGGTCTATTTCGGCCTCTCCGGTTCGGATGCCAACGAAACCAACATCAAGCTGATCTGGTACTACAACAACGTGCTCGGCCGGCCGGAGAAGAAAAAGATCATCTCGCGCTGGCGTGGCTATCACGGCTCGGGCGTGATGACGGGATCGCTGACCGGGCTGGACCTCTTCCACAATGCCTTCGACCTGCCGCGCGCGCCGATCCTGCACACCGAGGCGCCCTATTATTTCCGCCGCGCCGACCGTTCGATGAGCGAGGAGCAGTTCTCGCAGCATTGCGCCGACAAGCTGGAGGAGATGATCCTCGCCGAAGGGCCTGAAACCGTCGCCGCCTTCATCGGCGAGCCGATCCTCGGCACTGGCGGCATCGTGCCACCGCCCGCCGGCTACTGGGAGAAGATCCAGGCGGTGCTGAAGAAGTACGACGTGCTGCTGGTCGCCGACGAAGTGGTGACGGGCTTCGGCCGGCTCGGCACCATGTTCGGCTCAGACCATTACGGCATCAAGCCTGACCTGATCACCATCGCCAAGGGCCTGACTTCGGCCTATGCGCCGCTGTCGGGCGTCATCGTCGCCGACAAGATGTGGCAGGTGCTGGTGCAGGGTTCAGACAAGCTCGGCTCGCTTGGCCATGGCTGGACCTATTCGGCGCATCCGATCTGCGTCGCAGCAGGCGTGGCCAATCTCGAACTGATCGATGAGATGGACCTTGTGCGGAATGCCGGCGAGACCGGCGCTTATTTCCGTGCCGAACTGGCCAAGGCCGTCGGCGGTCACAGGAACGTCGGCGAGGTGCGCGGCGACGGCATGCTGGCAGCGGTGGAGTTCGTGAAAGACCGCGACGACCGTGTCTTCTTCGATCCCTCGCTCAAGATCGGACCGCAGGTCGCCACGGCACTTGCCGCCAGCGGCGTCATCGGCCGCGCCATGCCGCAGGGCGATATACTCGGCTTCGCGCCGCCGCTCTGCCTGACCCGCGAGGAAGCCGACATCGTGGTGGCCAAGGCCGCCGATGCCGTGAACAGCGTATTTGCCAATCTCTGAGACCGACCCATGAATGCCATGACCAAAACCCTCCCCGCCACCATGGCCGCCGTGCTGCTCACCGGGCATGGCGGACCTGAAAAACTCGTCTACCGCACCGATGTCAAAGTGCCTGTCCCCGCTTCAGGTGAAGTGCTCATAAGGGTCAGCGCTTGCGGGATGAACAACACCGATGTCTGGGTGCGCCAGGGCGCCTATGGCACCGAGGAAGATGCCGGCGCGGTGTCGACCTGGCGAAGGCAGGGCAATACGCTTGTTTTCCCGCGCATCCAGGGCACCGATACTGTCGGCACCATTGCCGCCGTCGGCGAAGGCGTATCGCCCGACCGTATCGGCGAACGGGTGATGGTCGATTTCTCCATCTACAACCGCGACGACGATTCGCTGGCCGACATCGACTATATGGGCCACGGCCGCGATGGCGGTTATGCCGAGTATCAGGTGGTGCCAGCAGACAACGCGCATGTCGTCGACACCACCTTGAGCGAGGTCGAACTCGCGACCTTCTGCTGCGCCTACCTTACCGGCGAACAGATGCTGGAACGCGCTGGCCTGAAGGCTGGCGAGCGCGTGCTGGTCACCGGCGCCTCCGGCGGCGTCGGTTCCGGCATCGTGCAACTAGCGCGGGCGCGTGGCGCCATTCCCTATGCGATCGCCGGCAAGGGCAAGGAACAGGCCGTACTCGACATCGGCGCCGAGGCCGTCATCACCCGTGGCGTCGCCGACCTGCCGCAAGCCGTGGCGGAGGCGACAGGCGGGCAACCGATCGATGTTGTCGCCGATCTCGTCGGCGGCGCGATCTTCAACGACCTGCTGCGCATCCTGCGACCAGAGGGCCGCTACACCACGGCCGGCGCGATTGCAGGCCCGGTCGTCCAGCTCGATCTCAGGACCATGTATCTCAAGCAGCTGCAACTGCATGGTTCGAGCCAGGGCACGCGCGCCGATTTCCGCCGCATCGTTCGCTATATCGAGGAAGGCAAGATCCGACCGCTGGTCGGCGGCGTCTACAAGCTCTCCGATTTCCACCAGGCGCAGGCCGATTTCATCGCCAAGGATTTCGTCGGCAAGCTGGTGGTGGTTCCCGACGCCGTCGCGCAGCGATCCGCCTAAGTTCAGAATTTCCCCTCGCCTGCCATTGTCATAATCGGAATGGCTTGCTCTCCAGCCAGCAAGCCGCCACAAACGGTGACGCCCGCCGCGCCATCGGCCCGGGCATCCGGTCACGGGATATAGGCGGGACATGACAGTTCGAATGATACTGCTCGACGCCAAGCCGCTCAGCGCGGCCGACGTTGCCGAGATCGCACGGCGCAACGCGCGGCTGGTGCTGGGCGAAGAGGCGATGCGCCGCATCCGGGCGAGCCGCGCGCTCATCGAGCATCTGACCGGGCTCGGCAAGCCGATGTACGGCGTCACGACGGGCCTCGGCGCCTGTGTCGACACGCCGCTCGCGCAGACCGATCTGATCGCCTTCCAGCACAGCGTTCCACTCAGCCACAGCATGGGGATCGGCCCCGCCCTTCCGACCGAGGCGGTGCGGGCGCTGATGACCGCGCGCATTTCAGGCATGGCCGCCGGCGGCACCGGCACGTCCGAACGCGTGGTCTTGGGCCTCGTGGCGGCGCTCAACGCCGGCGTCCATCCGGTGATCCCCACCTGGGGATCGATCGGGGCGGCGGACCTCGCCCATCTCGGCCACATGGCGCGGGCGCTGCGCGGCGACGGCGAGACCGAGTTCCAGGGCAGGATCATGCCTTCCGCCGAGGCGCTCGCGCTGGCCGGGCTCGAACCGCTCGACCTGCGCGAGAAGGACGGCCACGCCATCATCGTCGCCAACAGCCTGTCAACCGGCACCGCGTGCCTGTGTCTCGAAGACGTCGCCAATCTCATCGACTGGGCGCTAGCTGCGGTGGCGCTCAACTACGAGGCGTTTCGTTCTTCCCTCACCGCGATCGATGACGATGCCCTCGCCGCCCGGCCGGCCTTCGGCCAGCGCGAGATCGGTGCGCGGCTACGCAAGGAACTGGCAAGAAGCGGCCTGTGGAAGGACAAGGCGGCACGGCGGCTCCAGGATCCGCTCAGCTATCGCTGTGTGCCGCAAGTCTGGGGCGGCCTGCTGCATGCATTCGAACAGGCGAAGCTGGCGACCGAAATCGAACTCATCCATTCGGGCGACAACCCCGTAATCCTGCCTGGAGACGAACGCGTCGTCTCGAACGGCAATTTCGACCTCACGGCGATGACGCTGGCCTGGGAGCATCTCGGCCAGGCGCTCGCGCATTGCGCGGTCGGCACAGCCAACCGCTGCATGAAGCTGATGTCGCCGACGATTGCCGAGCTGCCGCGCTTCCTGTCCGCCAAAGGCGGCAGCCGCCAGGGCTACGCGGAACTGCAGAAACCGCTCGCAGCGCTCGAAGCCGAAATCCGGCATCTGGCCAATCCGATGTCGCTCAGCCCGCTGGCTGTCTCGGACGGCATCGAGGACCAGTCGTCGATGGCGCCGCGCGTGGTGGCAAAGACGGCCGAGATCGTCGAGCGGCTGCGCTACCTCGTTGCGATGGAGTTGATCTTCGCGGCGACGGGCGTGGAGCTGCGCGGAGTCGTCGACAGCATGGGCGAAGGACCGCAACGCACCTTCGCCGCCGTGCGCGCGCTCGTCAGCCCGCTCGACGACGACCGCGAGATGAGCACCGACATGACGCGGGTCGCCCGCATGGTGGCCGGTCCCCGGGACTGAGAAACTCCAGCGACGGCCTATTGCTGAAACGGCCCCCTGAGATGGAGGGTCTCGGCCAGAAGGCAGAAGCGGTCGATCAGCCGGACAAGCTCGTCGCCCTGTCCGGCGACAATCTTGCCCCGTTCGGCAGGCGGGGTATCCGAGAGCGCTTTCCACAACCGGCTTTGCCGATCGCAGACATCCGCCAATTCAGCGCAGTCGCTGGCCGTCAGTTTCAAAAAATGGCCCGCCGTCACCGGCCCGATGCCGGGGGGCGTGGTCGCGCCAAGGGAAATATAGCCCGGCGGCACGGTGCCTTTCGCATTCGTCACCGCGTTTCGGCGGATGACGTCGAAGATCTGGTCAACGGCCTGTTTGGCGCCAGCGACACGCGAGGGATGATCGGTGTCGGCGGCGGCATGCGGCAGCAGCTCAAGCCTGGCGCCATGCTTCTCGACGAGGCCGAGATAGGGCAGCATCGGGCCGGACAGGCTGCCGGTCGAGGCATCCCTGAACAGATCGGCATCGATGGCGGCGTGGCGTAGCCGGCCTGTATTCAGAGCTTCATCAAGAGCCTCGATGTCGACAAGCTCGCCGCGATCGTAGTTGACCAGCACGGCGCCCTTGTTCATGCGTGACAGGACGTCCGCGCCGATGAGCCCGGCATTGGCGTAGCGCCCGGTCTGCGCATCCTGCTTGCCCAGGCCGACATGGACGCTGAGCACATCGGCGCCTTCGGCCGCGTCGGCAAGGTTCGGCGCAAAGGCAAAGCCCTCGGCCTCTATCCAGTCGCGATGCCGAGGCCGCGCATGGATCACCACCCGCATGCCGAAGGCGCGGGCGAGCTTGGCCACCTCGCGGCCGATATTGCCGTAACCGATGACGGCGATCGTCTTGCCTTCGAGCTTTTCGGTGGGAAAATCGCGCAGTTCCCTGCCGGTGTCGAAGGCGCCTCGCGCGACACGGCTGTGCAGCGTGTCGACCGGCAGATCCGGCAGCACTTTCAGGATCGCCTTCATCACCATCTGGGCGGTGGCGCGGCTGTTGATGCCGGGCGTGTTCATCAGCACGGCGGTGCCGCCCTCGCCACTGCCGCCACCCCACGAGCGCGAGCCCATATTGCCGGTGCCGGCGCCGATCCGCACGCCGGCCAGCGGAAAGACGGTTTCGGCGGGGAGGAAGGTCGCGGCGGCAATGACGGCATCATAGCGGCCGTCGCCGGCGGCTACGATCAGCTCCTCGCGGGTGCTGAGATCCGGCTGGTAGAAGAAATGAACGCGCCCGCGTTCGAGAGCATCCTTGTCGGCAAGTCCGGTCGCATGAAAGCGGCCGCCCTTGGCTTCGATATGGGCACTCACCTCCGAAGGGTCGGGCTTTCCGTCGGCGTCGAAACGCAGGCCGATCAGATCGCAGATCAAAACGGCGTAGGCGCGTTGCGGATCGATCGACTCGACGGCGTGTGTGTCTGTGGTCGCGGTCACGTCGTTCCCTTCATGCAGGACGGAAAGGCCTGCTGGTGAAGCAGGCTCTGAGCACTCAGAACCTATCCGCCCGGAACGGCGTGAGATCGATCACCGGCGGCAGACCAGCGGCGAGTTGCGACACGATCTTGCCGGTGACCGCGCCGCCGATCAGGCCCTGATGGCCATGGCCGAAGGCGTAGATGACGTTCCTGGCCCGCGTCGCGCGGTCGATGACCGGTATGCTGTCGGGCGTGCCGGGGCGATGACCCATCCAACGGGTGACCTCGCCGACCTCCAGCCTCCTGAACATCGGCCGCGCCTGCTTGAGGAGCACATCCGCACGGTTCATGTTCGCCGGCGCCTTCAGGCCGGCGAACTCGACGTTGCCGGCGATCCGCAAGCCGTCCTCCATCGGCGAGGCGACGAATTTGCGGTCGGCCGAGATGGTCTGGATGCGCAGGCCCGTATCGGCGCCCCTGGCCATGATGTGGTAGCCGCGCTCGCTCTCCAGCGGAATGCGGTCGCCCAGCTTGCGGGCAAGCTCCCCCGACCAGGCGCCGGCGCACAGCACCACGGTTTCGACGGGCATGCGCCCTCCATCTTCGAGCCGCAGCGCCGATGGGCCATTGGCGGCCATGTCGAAGCCGATCACCTTTGCCCTGACGAAACGCGCACCTTGACGCGCCGCATGCTCGGCGAGTTTCGCGACAAGCCGACCGGGGTTGGGGCACTGTCCCTGCTCGGGCAGATAGACGGCGCTCTTGAAGATCGGCGCCAGGGCCGGTTCGAGCTGCCGGATTTCGTCGGCGTCGAGGATATCGACCTTGACGCCATGCTCGCGCCGCAGGCCGAGGCCGTATGCACCTTTTGCCGGTCCATCGGCCGTTTCATGGACGAAGAGCTGGCCGCGTTTCTGCAACAGCTCCTCGCAGCCGGCGGCCTTGATCAGCGGCTCGTAGCACTCGAATGTGTAGCGGTGCAGCGCACGCATCGCCGCCGAGATTTGCTCCACGCGCGGCTTGCGGCTGGCGGCCAGGAAGCGCAGCAGCCAAGGCAGCGCGTGCGGCAGATAGGCCAGCCGCACGATCAACGGCCCTTCCGGGTCCATCAGCCATTTCGGCACATTGTGAAGCACGCCGGGCATCGAATTCGGGATGCAGGATCCCGGGCAGATGCCGCCGGCATTGCCGAAGGAGCATTGCTCCTCCGAGCCCGGCAAGGCCGGATCGACCACCTCGACGGCAAAACCCTGCTCGATCAGATAGTTCGCGGTGCAGACGCCGATGATGCCGGCGCCGATGACCGTGACCTTGCCGCGCGGCGTGCCTGTCGGTGTCATGGCGATCGATCCGGGAGATCAGGGCGCGATCGCGCTCGGTGTGCCGGCGCGGAAGGCCGGCAGCGAGCGCGAGACCATCTGCTGCAGCATGCGGAAGTCGGAGAGATAGGCCATGAAGCGGTAGCCCAGCTTACGCATGTCCACGCCATAGGCGACCGAGCCGCAATGGATGCCCGGAATGACGCCGGCCTCCTTGCATTTGGCGGCGATGTATTCGATCGCCTCGTAGACCGCGGGATAGCGCGGATCGAAGCCGGGCGCCTCGCCCATCGTCACCGCGAGATCCGAGGGGCCGACGAAAATGGCGTCGAGGTTGGGCGTCTTCAGTATGTCTTCGAGGTTCTTCACCGCCTGCTCGCTCTCGATCATCGCCATGGTGATGACGGTGTCGTTGGCGTGCTGGAAATAGTCCGCGCCGGCGTAGAGCGAGGCGCGCAGCGGGCCGACGCTGCGGCCGCCCTTGGGGAAATAGCGGCAGGCCTTGACGAACGCGTCCGCTTCTTCCGCCGTGTTGACCATCGGGCAGATCACGCCATAGGCACCGGCATCGAGCACCTTGCCGATGATCGCCGGGTCGTTCCAGGGCACGCGCACCATCGGCGTGGTGTCGGTGATCGAGATCGCCTGCAGCATCGGCACCATGTCGACATAATCGGTGGCGCCATGCTGGAGATCGACGGTCAGCGCGTCCCAGCCCTGTTGGGCCATCAGCTCGGCCGAAATCGACGAGGGGATGCCGAGCCAGCCGGTCACCACTTCGCCGCCAGCGGCCCAGATGTCTTTCACCTTGTTCTTGCGCATGGAATTCAGGTCCTTTGCTACTGTCGGGAATTCAGGATCAGGTCCGCCGCCTTTTCAGCGATGGCGATGGTGGTGATGTTGGTGTTGGCGGCGACGATCGTCGGCATGATCGAGGCATCGACGACGCTCAGGCCCTGCACGCCGCGCACGCGGCATTCGGCGTCGAGCACCGCCAGCGGATCGCCGTCGGCGCCCATCTTGCAGGTGCCCGAGACATGCCAGCCCGACCAGACGGATTGCTTCACCCAATCGGTGATCAACTCTTCATTGCCGAGCATCGCCTGGATGCGGTCGGTGGTGCCGAACTTGCGCTTGAGCAAGGTCTCGCGAAAGAAGGGCGCATAATCGAAGAGGTAGGCCGCGGTCGCGGTCTTGATCCAGTTCGACGGCTTGCGGACGCTGAGCGCACGCGCCTCGTCGCTGTAGCCGGCCAAGAACCAGGTGTTGACGTGCTGCTGGACGTCGGGCGATTGCATGATCCTGCAGATGCGCTTGAAACCATCGACAAGGCGCATCAGGTCGCGACCATCGGAAGCAAGGTTCAGATCGACGATCGGCTCGTCGGTCTGGACCGACGACTTCAACGTCACCGTGCCGCGCGAATAGGATTTGTTGACGCAGACATTGAGTGCCCCCATTGCCTTGCCAAGAGGATGCCAGCCGGCGCGGTTGACCGGCATCAGGAGCATGTCGCCAGGGTGGCAGTCGGCGTGGTTGGAGGAGTATCTGACGCCCAGGAAGATATGGCGCCGCTGGCCGGGCTTGAGGCGCGCGGATTTCCTGAAATGCGCGCCGACGGCCAGATGCGGGTGGTCGGTGAGGTTTTCGCCGACACCGGGACGATCGGCGATCACCTCGATGCCCAGCCGCTTCAATTGCGCGGCCGGCCCGATGCCGGCGCGCAGCAGGATGGCCGGCGAGTGCAGGGCGCCGGCCGAAACGATGGTCTCACCGGCGTTGTAGATCCTGGTCTGGCCTGATATCGTGACCCTGGCGCCGGTGATGCGCGTTCCCTCGGTCACCAGCCCTTCGACGAAGGCATTGGCGAAGATGTGCAGGTTCTTGCGCGCGCGCACCGCGCTGTCGAGATAGCCGATCGCCGTCGACACGCGGCGGTCGTTCTCGTTCGACAGCGGCAGCGGGAACGAGCCATCTTCGAAGCTGGCATTGTAATCGGGCCGGTAGGGATATTCGCTTTCTGTTACCTTGAGGACGGAGCGGGTGAAGCCTGCCCAATCCTGGGGAAAGACGCGGCGGATCGGAATGCGCCCGGTCTTGTTGTGAAGCTCGCCGTCGAAGTCGAGATCGCGCTCGAGCTTCTTGAGGTAGGGCAGCATGCCGTCCCACCCCCATCCGGGCAGGCCGAGCCCTTGCCATTCGTCATAGTCATGCGGCAGGCCGCGCACGGCGAACTGGCCGTTGATGCTGGAGCCGCCGCCCATCACCCTGGCCTGTTCGAGCTTGGCCGTCTTGACCACTTGCGCGTTCTGCTTGGGCGAGCGGTTGAAGACGCGCAGTTCCGTCCAGTGGTATTTCGGATCGAAATAGGAAAGGCCGGGATAGCTGTCGGCGATCACGTCTGGAACATCGTCCGGCGGGGTGTCGGGTCCGGCTTCGAAGAGCGCCACCTCTTTGGTGCCGTTTTCCGAAAGACGGCTGGCAAGCACGGCTCCAGCCGAGCCGCCGCCGACAATGATGTAATCGAATTGCATGTGCTTGCTCTCAGGCGTAATTGGCCCAGATGGCCTTCTGGCGCAGGAACGCCTCGATGCCGGCACGGCCCATATCCTTACCGAAGCCGGAGCCCTTGTAACCGCCGGCCGGATAGGTGAATTCCGGACCGCGCCCATGCTGGTTGATCCAGACCATGCCGGCCTCGATCGAATTCGCCGCCTTGAGCGCCTTCTTCAGGTCCGTGGTGTGGACGCTGGCGGCAAGCCCGTAGACCGGATGCGCGGCCTGCGCGAGCCCTTCCTCCAGGTCGGAAAAACTGCGCACCGTCAGCACCGGGCCGAAGAACTCGTCCTTGAAGCCGATATTGTCGTCGGAGACGTTTTCCAGGATCGTCGGCGCGTAGAAGCTGCCTTCGTTGCGGCCTTCCAGAACCGTGCCGCCGGTGACGACGGAGGCGCCTTGGCTGACGCTCTCGCGCACCATCGTGTCGATGCGATCGAGCTGCTTGCGGCTGATGATCGGCGCGAAGGTGGTCGCCTCGTCCCAGGTCGGGCCGGCCTTGATCGCCTTCGTCCGGGCGATGACGCGTTCGACAAGCTGGTCGGCGATCTTGTCCTCGACGATCAGCCGCGAACCCGCCGTGCAGACCTGGCCGGCATTGTCCATGAAGGCAGCGGCGACACGGCCGGCGACCGCGTCGATGTCGCCGGCATCGGCCAGCACCAGTTGCGGGCTCTTTCCGCCGAGTTCGAGCGTGACCGGCTTGATGCCGGACTGGGCGGCAAGCGTCATGATGGCGGCGCCGGTCTGCGTCGACCCGGTGAACGAGATCTTCAATATATCGGGATGGCGCACGATTGCCGCGCCCGTCGTGTGGCCGTAGCCATTGATGACGTTGAACAGGCCCTTGGGAAGGCCGGCCTTGACGGCGAGCTCGGCCAGCGCCAGAAGGCTGTGCGGGGTCAGTTCCGACGTCTTCATCACCACCGCATTGCCCGCGGCCAGCGCCGGGGCGAATTTCCAGGCGGCCGTGATCATCGGAAAATTCCAGGGAACGATCGCGCCGACAATGCCGTAGGGCTCGTGTTTCACGATGCTCAACGCATTCGCCTCGGTCGACGTGACCGTGCCTTCAACCTTGTCGCAGAATTCGGCGTAGTAGCGCACGACGCCGGCGGTGCGGACCGCGTCGCGGACAATCGTCATCGAGATCAGGCGGCTCGACCCCATCGCTTCCAATTGTCCGAGATAAATGGCGTTCTCTTCGATCAATGCGGCGAAACGCACCAGCACGGCGGCGCGGTCGCGCGGCGCGATCCTCGCCCAGCGGCTTTGCGCCAGAGCCATCTTCGCGGCATCAACAGCCAGTTGCACCGTGGCTTCGCCGCCGTCGGTGATCATGCCCATATGCTGAAGATCGGAGGGGCGCAGAACCTCGATCTCCGCGCCGGGCAGCTCGACATATTGGCCGCCTATGTGATGGCCTCTGGGGATGGCGACTGCGGCCGGGTCGAAACTCAGTGTCATTGAATGCTTTCCTTCTGCGGCCGAGGCGATCGCATGGGCTGGAACGAACATCGCATCGGCGATGTCGCTTGATGGTTGCGGCAGCGATCAGGCCTTCTCGGCCTCACGCGCCTCGAGGAAGGGGCGAAGCAGGTCGGCCGATTCATGGAAGCGGCCGACGAATGTCTTCAGACGCGGATGTTCGGGATGCAGCAATACCTTGGCGGGCGGGCCCTGTTCCGCGACCAAACCCTGATCGAGGAACACCACCCGGTCGGCGACCTCGAAGGCGAAGCCGAGCTCGTGGGTGACGATCACCATGGTCATGCCGCTTTTGGCCAGTTCCACCATCGCCTTCATGACCTCGCCGACGAGTTCTGGGTCAAGCGCCGAGGTCGGCTCGTCGAACAGCATCACCTTCGGCTGCATGGCCATGGCCCTGGCAATGGCCACACGCTGCTGCTGGCCACCGGAAAGCTGGCGCGGATATTTGTCCACGTGCTGCGCCAGGCCCATCAGATCGAGCAGTTGCATCGCCTTCTGGCGTGCCTGCTCCTTCGGCTCCTTCTTGACGATGACCGGGCCTTCCATGACGTTCTCCAGCGCCGTCATGTGCGGGAAGAGGTTGAACTGCTGGAAAACCATGCCGGTCTTGGAGCGGATACGGTTGACCTCCTGGGCCGGTATCTGCGCGACGCTCTTGCCATCGGCCTGCCTCATGAACAGCGTCTCATCATCGATGACGATGCCGCCGCTGCTCGGCATGTTGAGCAAGTTGATGCAGCGCAGGAGCGATGTCTTGCCCGATCCGCTGGCGCCGATCAGCACGACCACCTCGCCTTCGACGACCGACAGGTCGATGCCGTTGAGCACCCGCTTGTCGCCGAACTTCAGGCAGATGCTCTGCAGCCGCAGGACCGGTTTGCCGCTTTTTTCGGGGATATTCGATTGGGAGATGCTCATTTAACGCTGGCCCCGCTCTTTTCGAGTTTCCGCGACAGCAGCGTCAGCGGCACCAGGATGATCAGGAAGATGACGCCGACGGCGGTGTAAACTTCCATCGGCCGATAGGTGAAGCTCGAGATGTAGCTCGCCTGATAGAGCAGGTCCGGGACCGTGATCATCGACAACAGCGTCGTGTTCTTCATCTGGATGATCGACTGGCCAGCCAGCGGCGGGATCATCTTGCGGAAAGCCTGCGGCAGGATGATGCGCCGCATGCGCTGGCCGTAGGACATGCCGATCGCCGTCGCCGCATCGGTCTGCCCGGGATCGACCGACTGAACGCCGGCGCGCAGGATCTCGGCGTAGAAGGAGCCGACATAGCAGCTCAGCCCGATGAAGCCGGCCCAGAATTTCGTGACATTGATGCCGGCGAAGATCGGGAATGCATAGTAGACCCACAACAGCGTGACGAGCAGCGGAATGTTGCGGAAAAACTCGACATAGATCTGGCCGAGGACGACCAGTGGCTTGAACGTGCTCAGCTGGATAAGCCCGATAAACAAGCCGATCAGCATGCCCGCACCGATGGTGATCACGGTGAAGTAGAGCGTCATCAGGAGGCCCTGCCAGAGCAGCCCGATATTGTTGGTTATGACGGTGTAGTCGAACAGCATGTTGTCCTCACTGGTGCGATGCACGTCCAGTGGCGGCCTGACCGCCGCACCAGGCGGCGGTCAGGCCGTTGCGATCAGAAGGAAAAACCTGCCGGAAGGATCGACAGGTCGATGCCCCGGGCTTCCCACGAACGGGCAAGCTTGCCCTGGGCGAGGCCGAGCGAACGTTCCTGCAGGATCCAGTTGGTCAGGAAGTTGATGTAACCGGCATTGCCGGGCTTGCGTGCGACGGCAAGCGTTGCCGGGTTGCGGAGGATCGGCTCGGGAAGCGAGACATTGCCGATCTTCTGGTTGGTGATCTGCAGCGCATCGAAAATGGACAGCACGACACCATCGGCGCGGCCAGCCTGGAGTTCCATCAGCGCCAGGCCGCGATCTTCCACCGGCGTGACCTTGGCCTTCGGCAGCAACGCTTCGGCGACGACCTGCATGGTGCTGCCCTTCTGCACGACGACGGTCTTGTCCGGCGAATTGAGTTCGGCCCAGGTCTTGACCGGCTTGCCGGGAGGCGTCAGCACGGCCCAGGCGTCGGTGAACAGCGGCTCCCAGAGATAATCGACGACGAGGCCGCGCTTCGGGTTCGGATTGACGCCGATGGCGATGTCGATCTTGTTGGACTGGAAATCGGCGGCCAGATTGCCCCAGGTCGTCTCGACCGGTTCGAGCTTGACGCCGAGCTGGGTCGCGATCTCGCCCAGGAATTCGTAGTAGAAACCGCTCCACTGGCCGGTGGCCGGATCCTTGATGTAGCCCGGCTCTTCACCGGTCATCACCGGAACCTTGAGCACGCCGCTGGCGCGGATCTGGTCGATGACGGCGGATGGATTGTCGTCGGCCGAAGCGGCGACCGGTGCCGTGAGCAGGCCGAGGCCAATGGTCAAAGCGGCCATGAACGTACGCATTACTGTCAGTTTCATCTCATTCCCCTTTTCTGAGTTTATTGGTGATTACCGGCTTAGAAATCCCTGCGAGAGAGGGTCGCTCTTCTCGAAGTAAATGGTCTGGGTCGAGGTGATGAAGGCGGCGCCCTCGATCTCGATGATCATCGCCTCGCGGCCTTGCTCCTCGACGCGCCGTTGCAGGCGCGCCTCGAACGGAATGCCGAAGATATTTTTGGCGTGATAAGTCTGGTCGGGGCTGATCAGCCCCTTCCCAAGCAGATGGGTCAGGCGCGCCGACGTGCCCGTGCCGCAAGGCGAGCGGTCGAACTTGTTGGATTCCAGGACGAGAAAATGCGTCGCCGAGGTTTCGCTGTCGGCATCGTAGAACAGCACGCTCGGCGCGGCCGCGCCCGCCAGCAGCGGCATGTCCCTGGTTGCCGCCTTGATCGCGTCCTTGATCCTGGAGCCAGCCAGCATCAAGGCCGACGCATTGTCCGGGACCAGCCTGAAGCCGAGCGGGGCCGCGTCCACCAGTGCGTACCACATGCCGGCATAGACGATCGCGGCATCGACCTTGCCGACACCTTCGACGGCAACGCCGAGATGCTCCAGCCCGACATAGCTCGGCACATTGGCGATCCGTACGCGGTCCAGCGAGCCGTCCTGGTTCCAGACCAGATGAACCGAAACAACGCCCGCCGGCGTTTCCAATGTGAAGCTGTCACCTGTTTCGGCAGAAATCTGCCCGGTGAAGGCCAGCGTCCTGGCAAGGCCGATGGTGCCGTGACCGCACATGTCGAGATAGACATAGGACGAGATGAAGAACGCGCCGTAGTCGGCCAAATCCGAGGCGACCGGCACCAGGCCGACCATCGCCGCATGGCCGCGCGGCTCATGCAGAAGCGCCGGGCGGAGATGGTCGAAGCGCTGGCGGAAATCGTCCCGCTTCTCGCGCACACTCGAACCGGACAGTTTCGGCACGCCGCTCAGGATCACTCGGGTGGGGTGGCCGGCGGTGTGGGAATCGATGACGCTGAACGCTGACGAGAAGCTGGACACGACCTAGCCCTCTCCGAAGGCGTCGCGAATGCCGGCCCGCATGCTCTGCCAGATTTCCCGGATGAGATTTTCGGTCATCGCCTTGGCGCTTTCGCCATCGCCCGCGGTGATCGCGTCATAGATGCGGGCCGTGTCGTCCAGGGATAGCTGGATGATCTTGGGATCCTGCTCGTAGGCGTGATAGCGATAGCGCAGGGCCTGCTTTTCCAGACCGCCGAGCAAGCGTGTCAGGGTCTTGTTGCCTGCCAGCGTGTAGGTCAGCAGAGAGCCGCGCACGTCGACGATGAAGAACTGCCGCGCATCGTTCCTGGCCTGAGCCTGCTTCAGCTCCGACAGAAGGTTCTTGAACTCGGCCTTCTTTTCAATGTCGGCGGATTCGGCGGCCTGTTTGGCGACCAGCCCCTCGAGCTCGATGCGGCAAGTGTAGACCTCGTCGAAATCGCGTTGCGTCATCGGCGAGACCCAGATGCCGCGCCTGGCCTCACGCATCACCAGACCGTCGCGCTCAAGCAGCCTCAGCGCCTCGCGCACCGGCGACCGGCTGACGCCGTAGCGCGCGGCGACCGTCTCCTCGGTCAAACGCTCCAGGGATTTGAGGCGACCGAAGATGATCTCCTCCTCGAGCATCTCGGCGAGGTTCTCGGGAATCGCGACCGACAATTTCTGGATGCGCGCCAAAATCATGTCGACACCATACTGTATACAATGTACAGGTCAAGCCATAGCGGAAACTTTCTTGTGACGTGCAATCTGCCGGCGGCTTTCCGCGCACCGCCGGACCGGAAAGGGCCAGGACATGTATCCAGAGACGATCGAGTTGCTGATTGACGGCGTGTGGTGCCAGGGGTCGGACGGCAAGTCCGAAACATTGGTCAACCCCGCCACCGAAGAGGCGTTGGCAACCGTGCCGCATGCCACGGAGGCCGATCTCGACCGCGCTCTCGCGGCCTCGCTCAAAGGCTTCAGGCTATGGAAGACGATGACCGCCATGCAGCGCTGGGCGATCATGGACAAGGCCGCCGACCTGATCGAGCAGCGCAAGGACACTATCGCCCGCACGCTGACGATGGAAAACGGCAAGGCGTTGGCCGAGGCCACCGGGGAGGTGCAGTTCGCGGCGGATGCGACCCGCTGGTATGCCGAGGAAGGCAAACGCGCCTATGGCCGCATCGTCCCTGCCAGGCTGCCCGGCGTGCGGCAGATGGTGTTCAAGGAACCGGTCGGGCCGGTCGTCGCCTTCGCCGCATGGAACTTTCCGGCCAGCAATGTCATCCGCAAGATCGCGGGCGCGCTTGGCGCCGGCTGCTCGATTATCCTGAAGCCGGCGGAGGAAACGCCGGGAACGGCCGTGGCCATCGCCCGCTGCTTCCAGGACGCGGGCCTTCCGGCAGGTGTCCTCAACATCGTTTTCGGCGAACCGGCGAAGGTTTCGTCCTACCTGATCGCCTCGCCGATCCCCAAAAAGGTCTCGTTGACCGGTTCGACGGCGGTTGGCAAGCTGCTGCAGAAGCAGGCCGCGGATACACTGAAGCGCTGCACCATGGAGCTTGGCGGTCACGCCCCGGTCATCGTTTATGAGGACGCCGATCTCGACAAGACGCTCGACACGGTCGTCGCCTTCAAATTCCGCAATGCCGGCCAGGTCTGCACCTCGCCAACCCGCTTCTACGTGCATGAAGCCGTCTATGACCGCTTCATCGATGGATTTGCCTCGCGCGCCGAAAAGCTCAAGATCGGCAACGGCCTCGATTCAGGCGTCCAGATGGGACCGATGATCGCGCCGCGGCGGCTCGATGCCATGGACGCCCTGGTCGGCGACGCGACGGCGCGGGGGGCAACCGTCGTCAGCGGCGGCAAGCGGATCGGCAACAAGGGCTATTTCTTTGCTCCGACGCTGCTGCGGGACGTTCCGGACACGGCGCGCATCATGTCGGAGGAGCCGTTCGGTCCGATCGCGCCGACGACCACCTTCTCCAGCTTCGACGACATGATCGAGCGGGCGAATTCGCTGCCTTACGGTCTGGCTTCCTTTGTCTTCACCCGCAATCTCAGCCTTGCCCAGAAGACCGAGGCGGCACTGGAAGCCGGCATGGTCGGCGTCAACCATATGATGGTGTCGACACCGGAAACGCCCTTCGGCGGCGTCAACGAATCCGGCTATGGCTCGGAGAGCGGCATCGAAGGCCTCGACGCCTATCTCAGGACGAAATTCGTCACCGAGATGTAAGGCCGCCGCGCCGGACCACATTTCGTGGCGATGGTGACGGCAAATTGGCGGGCATCGCCTTTCAGGTACAGTGCGATGCCGCCATTGGCCCCTTGAACGGGCAAGTCGGACGCGCGTAAAATCGCGCTATCTGATTGAGTCTGCTACATTCGTTCGGGCTAATGTCCGCAACGGTCTGGGTATTTTCCTTGCTTACGGATGCAACCAGCGCGGCCAAGCGCGGCAAATCATTTGCCCATGTGGCGGAGGCCTCCTGGGGCAAGGGCCTCAGCACCTTGCTGCGCATCGTACGCATGACGCTGCGCCATCCCTGGCAGGTAGCCGTCACTCTCATCTCGACCTTCATCGCCGCGACGCTGCAGCTTTTCATTCCGCGCCTGTTGGGACGCGCCATCGACCAGGCGCAAGGCGTGATGGCCGCCGGTGCCGGCACCGCGGCCGAGCAGGCGCTGTGGAACACGGCGCTGGCACTGCTGGTCGTCAGCATCCTGCGCGGCCTCTTCACCATGGCGCAGAACTATTATGGCGAGGCCGTCGGCCACCAGACCGGCTATGAGCTGCGGCTCGCCTTCTACGAGAAGATCCAGCGGCTGAGCTTTTCCTACCACGACAAGGTCCATACCGGCGACCTGATCACGCTCGGGCTGCTCGATCTCGACGGCGTGCGCATGTTCTTTTCGACAGGCATCCTGCGCGTGGTCCTGCTTGGCGTGCTGATCGGTGTCGGCGCCTATCTCTTGATCAGCATCGATCTCGTGCTCGGGTTGCTCAGCCTCAGCTTCGTGCCGTTCGTCGCCTGGCGCTCTTCTGTGACGCAGCTCCGGCTGCGCAGCACCTGGCTCACCTTGCAGGAGCGGCTGTCGGTGCTGAGCCGGGTGATGGACGAGAATCTCGGCGGCATCCGTGTGGTACGCGCCTTCGCGGCGCAGCGGCATGAGTTGGCCAAATTCGACCGCGCCAAGCAGGCTGCGCTGGAACTCGCCAACGAGCGCGTCGACATCCGCGTCTCCAACACCGGCGCCATGAACTTCTCCTTCCTGGCCTCCATGGGCCTGGTTCTGTGGTTCGGCGGCCAGAAGGTGATCGCGGGGCAGATCAGCGTCGGCACGCTGGCCCAGTTCCTCACCTTCATGACCATATTGCAGATGCCGGTGCGCCAGCTCGGCCTGATGGTCAATTCCTTCGCTCGCGCCTCGACCTGCGGCACGCGGCTGTTCGAACTGCTCGATGCCGAACTCGACATCAAGGACGCGCCCGACGCCAGGGAGCTCGTCATCACCGACGGTGTGCTGCGCTTCGACAATGTCGGTTTCCGCTATGAGGGCGCAGGCGAGCGTCCGACGCTTTCCGGCGTTTCCTTCGAGGCCCGGCCCGGCGAAACCGTCGGCATCGTCGGCCCGCCAGGCAGCGGCAAGTCGACCATCGCGCATCTGATCCCGCGCTTCTACGACGTCACCTCGGGCGCGATCACCATCGACGGCCAGGATATACGCGGGGTCACGCTGCAATCGCTGCGCAAGGCGGTCGGCGTCGTGCAGCAGGACGCGTTCCTGTTCACCACCTCGATCGAGAACAACATCGCCTATGGCAACCCCTGGGCGCGCGAAACCCGCATCGGCCAGGCAGCCGAGTATGCCCAGCTGCACAACTACATTATCGGGCTTCCGGCCGGCTACACCACCGTCGTCGGCGAACGCGGCGCCTCGCTGTCCGGCGGCCAGCGGCAGCGCCTGACCATCGCGCGCAGCCTGATGCTCAAGCCATCGGTGCTGGTCTTCGACGATTCCACCGCGGCCGTCGACGCCGGCACCGAGCAGCGGATAAGAACGGCGATGAAGCGCTTCGCCCGAGATCGCGTGACGCTCATCATTTCGCACCGGCTGAGTTCGCTGATGCATGCCGACCAGATTCTATTCGTCGAGGGCGGACGGATCGTCGAACGCGGCACGCATGAGGACTTGCTGGCGCTCGGCGGACGCTACCGCGCGCTCTACGATCTGCAACTGCGGCCGGACGACAATCGGCTCGAGGGAGCCGCCTGATGTCGCCCCAGGACGACCACGAGAGGGAAGACAAAAGCGGCCGCCCGACCAAGGCTGTCGTCGGCTCGCACCGCGACGAGGAAGAGGTTTTCGGCAAGGTCTACGATCCGCGCATCGTCAGGCGCATCTGGAGCTTCGTCAGACCATACCAGGGCCGGATTTTCATCTCGGTCGCCGCCGTGCTGGTGTTCACGCTGACGCAGCTCGCGATCCCGCTGGTCATCCGTTACGCAATCGATCACGGCATGGCGCCCGGCAAGCTCGACCGCTCGGTGATGATCACCGCGATCATCGCTTTCACGGTGATCATCCTCATCAATTACGCGGCCAGCCATGTGCAGGAGAGCGTCGTCGGCAAGGTGGCGGAAAACGTGCTGTCCGACCTGCGCCGCGCCATGTTCAGCCATTTGCAGCGGGTCTCGCTGAGCTTCATGGACAAGACCGAGGTCGGCCGGCTGATGTCGCGCCTCCAGGGCGACGTCAATTCGATGCAGGAATTTCTCGAAACGTCGGTCATGTCCGTCGGCGACATCGTGCTGTTGTTCGGCATCGTCACCGTCCTGCTCTGGCTCGACTTCCGGCTCGGGCTGCTGACACTGTCGACCATGCCGATGCTGTTCATCGTGCGCCTGTTCTGGCTGCCGCGCGCCAAGGTCGCCTTCATGGTGGCGCACGAAACCAACTCGATCGCCAACGGCGCGCTGGCCGAAGGCATCCACGGCGTGCGCACCGTGCAGAGCCTGGAGCGACAGCATGTCAATTTCGACCTTTACGACGAGAAGGTGCTGGCCAATCTCAACGCACATCTGCGGTCGGCGAAATACGCGCAGGTGATGGTGCCGATCGTCGATACGCTGACCGGCATCGCCATGGCGACGGTCATCGTCGTCGGCGGTTCGATGGTGCTGTCGCACAGTCTCGACGTCGGCGTCATGGTGGCGTTCCTGTTCTATATCCAGCGCTTCTTCGACCCGATCCGCTCGCTCACCATGCAGTACTCCGTCATGCAGCGCGCCATGGCGTCGGGCCAACGCATTTCCGAAGTGCTCGACGTGCCGGTGGACGTCAGCGACAAGGACGGCGCCATCGCGCTGTCGCGCGACATGGACGGTTCGGTCGAGTTCAGGAACGTCACCTTCGGCTATCGGCCGAACCAGCCGGTGCTGAAGAACATCTCCTTCCACGTCAATCCGGGCGAGACGGTAGCGCTTGTCGGGCCAACCGGGTCGGGCAAGTCGAGCTCGATGGCGCTGGTGCACCGCTTCTACGATGTCTGGTCGGGCGAGGTCCTGGTCGGCGGCCATGACGTGCGCGACCTGACGCAGGATTCGCTCGGCGACCAGGTGGCCATGGTGCTGCAGGAGCCGTTCCTGTTCTCCGGCACGGTGCTGGAGAACATCCGCTATCACAAGACCGGCGCCAGCCGCGAAGAAGTGGTGCGCGCAGCAGTTGCCGTCGGCGCTCACGACTTCATCGAAGACCTGCTCGACGGCTACGACACCGAACTCGAGCAGCGCGGCGGCAATCTCTCGCTCGGCCAGCGCCAGCTGATCAGTTTTGCGCGAGCGCTGGTGGCCGACGCCAAGATACTGGTGCTCGACGAGGCCACGGCCAGCATCGATTCCTACACCGAGATGCTGATCCAGAAGGCGCTGATCAAACTGCTGGAGGGGCGCACCGGGCTGGTCATCGCGCATCGCCTCGCCACCATTCGCGGCGCCGACCGCATCATCGTTCTGCAGAATGGCGAGATCGTCGAAAGCGGCAACCACGAACAGCTGATGCGGAAGAAGGGCCTCTACGCCCGGCTCTACAACATGAACTACGCGTCCTTCGACGACATTTCCGAGGAAGAGATGGGAATGGACGCGGCGGCCGGAAAAGCGACGTGAGCGGTATCGGCTGGGTTCGACCGGGAATGCCTCCAAGCCCTTCCCGACAGGGCCTAGTTGCGAGATCCTCTGACGTGGCCGCTGACCTGAACGCCGTCCTCGGCGCGCAGGTATAGAAAGCCGGGAATGGAGATCAGCGGGATGATCGCGGTCAGCAGGAATACCTGGTGAAACCGTTCCGGCGTGAGCACGTGGCTTTCGCCGGCAATCAGCCCCAGCAGCATGGCGGCGATCGAGACGCCAAGCGACACGCTGAGCTGCTGCAACACGCCGCCGAGGCTGGTGGCGCGGCTGAGCTTGTGCGCCGGCAGATCGGCGTAGGACAAAGTGTTGGAGGTCATGAACTGCGCCGACCGGACGATGCCGAACAGGAAGACGTAAGAGCCGATCAGCCAATGCGGCGTATCGGGCCCCATCAGCGCAAAGCCCGCGACGGTGGCCGAGCCGATTATGGCGCTGCCGATCAGCACGACACTGAAGCCGAAGCGGCGCAGCAGTGGCGACAGCAGCGGCCGCATGAGCAGCGCGCCGAAACTGCCGACGAATGTCAGCGAGCCTGACGTGACCGGGCTCATGCCGAAGCCGACCTGCAGCATCAGCGGCAAAAGGAACGGAACGCCGTTGACCCACACGGCACAGGCCGCCCGCCAGCGTGCCGACCCAGAACGAGCGAAACCGGAACAGCGTCAGGTCGACGGCTGGCGCCACGACGCGGCGCGCATAGCGCCCGAAGGCGAGCAGCAGCAGGACGGAAGCGGCCAGCACCAGCACCGTCGCGGAAGCCGGAATGATCGGCCGGCCGATGTTTTCCAGCCCGAATTGCAGCAGCGCCACGCCGCAACCCACCATCAGGAACCCGGCAAAGTCGAAGCGCTGCACCGCTTCCTCGTGGAAATCGTCGACAAAGCGCAGCGCCGCCAGGATTCCAACGCAACCGAACGGCACGTTGACGTAGAATATCCAGCGCCACGACGCGTAGGTGGTCAGCAGGCCGCCGAGCAACGGCCCGATGACTGGCCCCATGATGGCCGGCAAGGTCATGTAGGTCATGGCGGCGATCAGGCCGCTGCGCGGAAAGCTGCGCAGCAGGATCAGCCGCCCGACCGGCGTCATCATGGCACCGCCCAGCCCCTGCAAGGCACGCATGGCCAGCAGCATGCCGAAACTGTCGGCCATGCCGCACAGCGCCGAGCCGAGGGTGAAGGTGAAAAGCGCCAGTGCGAACACCCTGCGCGCGCCGAACCTGTCGGCGAACCAGCCGCTGACGGGAATGAACACGGCGAGCGTCAGTATATAGGTGGTGATCGCCAGGTTCAGCCTGACCGGCGTCGTGTCCAGGCTGCGCGCGATGGCCGGGATCGCGGTGGTGATGATGGTGGAATCGAGCTGCTCCATCAGAAAGGCGATGGCAACGATGATCGGGATGATCAGCCTCAGCCTCGGGTCGCGCTCGGTGGCAAACTGAGGCTGGTCCAATACTCTGGCCAATTCCGTCATGCAGGTGGCTTGTATGCCCTGGCCAAAGTGGCGCATCCCGGATCAAAGGCAAGATTGCCTCGTATGGGCCAGCCGGCCTGATCGCAGGCCGTCTTATGGTCCGACAAACAGACGAGCGGTAGTCATTTCCGCTTCGCTGGAAGTCAACAAATCTTGACCGCCGTGAATTGACGGGCATCGGGAAGATAGTCGACAGTGCCACGACGCCGCGCGAAGACATTGCCGGTTTCAGCGGACGCCGTCCCTGGGTCGTCTTCAAGATGCCAGGGATTACGCCATTTCAGGTCGTCTTGATGCCTCGCGGATCGCCTTGTGCACCTCGCGCTGCAAATCCATGAAGGCTGGCGTTTCCATCACCTCTTCCCGGCGCGGACGCTCGATGTCGACGTTGAACGTCTTCATGATGCGTCCCGGGCCGATGCCCATGACGACGATGCGGTCCGACAGATAGACGGCCTCCTCGACGTCATGTGTGACAAACAGCACCGTGAGCCGGTGCTCTTCCCAGATCTGGGTCAGGAGTTCCTGCATCTGATGCCGGGTCAAGGCATCGAGCGCGCCGAAGGGCTCGTCCATCAGCAGCATTTTGGGGCGATAGGAGAGCGCGCGCGCGATGGCGACGCGCTGCTTCATGCCACCCGAAAGTTCCGACGGGAAGCGATCGGCACTTTGCGACAGCTTGACGAGATCGAGATGCTCGAGGGCGATCTCGCGACAGCTCGTGCGATCATAACCGGCGGCCTTGAGGGCAAACTCGATGTTCTGCCGCGCCGTCAGCCAGGGAAGCAGCGTGTAGGACTGGAAGACGACGCCGCGGTCGAGGCCCGGCTGCAGGATCGGCGCGCCGTCGATGCTGAGATCGCCGGCGTCGAAATCCTGCAGTCCGGCGACGATCGACAGCAGCGTGCTCTTGCCGCAGCCCGACGTGCCGACGAGCGAGACGAACTCATTGTCAGCAAGGTCGAGATTGATGTCGCGCAGCACTTGCGTACGCCGCTCGCCGGTGCCGAAGCTCTTGTCGAGACCGGCGATCCGCAATTTGGGAACAGTCATCGGCGGTTCCTCATTGCGAGTGGCCGTCCTGCCGGAACAGCACCTTCTCCAATGCCTTCATGACCTGGTCGGTGATGAGGCCGAGCACGCCGAGCAGCAGAATGTAGCCGATGATGGTGTTGGTCTGGAAATAGCGCTGCGACACGGTGATGCGATAGCCCAGACCGGACGTCGCGGCGACGAGTTCGGCCAGCACCAGCCAGGTCCATGCCCAGCCGAGACTGATGCGCAGCGTGTCCCATATGCCCGGCAAGGCGCTGGGCACGACGATGCGCGTCAGGATCTTGCGGTCCGGCAGGCCGAGCGTTCGCCCAAGACCGATGAAATCGGCGGGCACCCGTTTCACATTGTCCATGATCATCAGCACCTGCTGGAAGAACGTGCCGATGAAGATGATCAGGAATTTCTGGGTGTCGCCTGTGCCTGCCCACAGGATGGAGAGCGGCACAAAGGCGACGACCGGCATGTAGCGGATGAAATCCACCAGCGGCTCGATGGCCGCCTCCCAGGAGCGGAAACTGCCGATCAGCACGCCGATCGGTATGGACAGTGCCGAGGCGAGGAGGAAGCCGATGGAAATACGGTACATCGAGGCCCTGAGATCGAGCCACAAGGTGCCGTCGGCGGCGAGCTTGGCAATCTGGGTCGCGACGCTGCCGGGTGACGGCAGGAAGATGGGTTTCACCCATCCGAGCCCGGTCGCCGCCCACCAGGCAAGGCCAAGGCCGACAAAGACGGCCACCGCTATGGTCAGGAAGCGCGCCCTCGCGATGGGCACGCCGATCCCGGAGGATCGGCGTCTTGCCGGTCTTGAGGCCGGCGCCGGTGCCGTGCGGGCCAAGCCGGTTTTCGCGGGAGGCGCCCCGGTCATCCGCGTTACCACCGCGATCCGGATCTCGTCACTGCGCCGCCTTGACGAAGGACGGATCGATCATCTGCTCGGGTGTCACATCGGCCTGGAGCAGCTTGGCGTTCTTGGCGGCCGCTTCGACATCGGCGAATGTCTTGGTGGTAAACTCGCCGGTGAGCGCCGTCTTGTTTTCGGCGAGCGAGTAGTAGCGCACGCCGTCGAAAGCGGTGTTGAGGTCCTTGACGTCGGAACCGACCGCCTTGGCGATGATGGCGCGACCACCAGGCGTGTCGGCGTTATAGTCCTTGAGCGCGGCGTCCCAGCTCTTGATCATGGCCAGCACCTGGCCGGGCCGCGACTTGATCACCTCGTCGCGCACCACCAGCACGTCGCTGATCAGGCCGGGATCCTCGCCGGCGGTGAACAGCAGCTTGACGTCCTTGTTCTGCGCCATGGCAACGGTGAGATAGGGCTCGTAGGTGACCGCGACCGGTACGCGGCCGGCGATCAGGGCGCCGCCGGCATCGGCCGCTGGCATAGGTACCGGCTGGATATCGGCGACCGACATGCCGTTCCTGGCGAGCGCGTATTTGAGCAGGATGTCGCTCGTCGTGCCTTCCTCGAAAGCGACCTGCTTGCCCTTGAGATCGGCGATGGAGGTGACCTCCTTGCCGGCGACGATGGCATCGGCCGTCATGGAGACATCGAGCAGCAGCACGATCTTCACCGGCAGACCGGCCGCGACCATGCCCATCGCCGTGTGGGTGGCGATATTGGCGGCGTCGAGCTGGCCGCTGGCGAGTGCGGCGTTGATATCCTTGTCCTCGGCGAAATTGACGATCTGGACGTCCGACAGGCCATTGGTCTTGAACAAGCCCTTGGCGTCGGCGACGTGCCACTGGCCATATCCGAGCCAGGGCTCGATGCCGATCTTGAACGATCCCGCCTCGGGCGTCGTGGGAATGGCCGCATCGGCAGCATAGGCCGCGGGGGCGGCGGCGAGCCCGACGGCAACCGCCATGGCCAACGCGCGAAATTGTCCTGCTAGGTTAAGCGTCATCTTTCGTTCCCCTTGATGATCAGACCGCTTTTCTACCCAGGGCGTCCGGTCTGGTGAGACTGCGGGGTTCAGCTCTTGCGGCATTGTGCCTCGGCGTCTTGCCCGCCACTTCATGGTTGAAGTGCTGACACATTTCAGCGTCAGCGGCAGAGGATGTCAAGGCTAAAATACATACATGCATATACAAGTTGGAGCGGCTAGAATTTTACGTTGATCAGCGCGAGTCCTCCACCCGACCCCTTATGCTTTTTCGGGATCGATCCGGTCAAAAAAACCGGTCACCCGGTCGGTTCCGCCATCGGGCTCGCTGCCGACCATAACCGCGACTGAAAAGCCAATGAGAGACGAGACCGGCGTGTGGCTTCGCGCGCCGGCCCGCAGGTTCATGACCAGGGTCGGCGACAGGAACAGCCCCAAGCGCAGCACGGTTCGCCAATCCGCCGGCAGCATGCCGCGACGCTTGAGTTCCAGCAGCAAGGGCCGCCACAGGTCGACCGCCTTCACTTCCAGAAGGTCGTGGCGGACCGGGCTCAAATCCCAGTCCGTGTCGACATGCAGAAAGTCGCCATCCAGCCGCGCCAGCGCTTTAAAAGCCTGCGTCGCCATGGCCGGATCGTAGAGCCAGAACGGGTGGGCGAAGATGTTGTGGAACGTCGCCTTCACCTCGGCCAACAGCGTGGGGATGTGCGAGCCGGCAAAGGCGGGATCGAAGAAGGACAGTTCCGCCCCGCCTGCTTTCTCCACGTACCAGACATTGGCATTGTGGGCGTCGCCATGCGCGACCACACCGCCGGCATCGGCAAGCCTGTCCGGCCGCAGGCGCTCCGCGGCGGCGTCGAAAAGTTCGCCGATGCTGCTGATGTAGCGCCGGCCGTTGATGACGAACTTCAGCCGGGAGAACTGGTCCCAACCAAGTTCCACGCCGGGAAAGACAAACGGCTTGCCGACGTAGAAATCGGCCAGGCGGCCCCCTGGCGACAAACGCGTATCGGCGTCGATCAGCCGCTCGTGGAACAGCCGATGGATCGGCTCCGCCGACACCTGCGCGACGGTCACCGGATGCAGCGTTTCCAGATAGACATCGAGCAGCCTGGCGGACAGGTCGCGCTCGGCAAGAACCGCCTCGCGCCGTCCGCCGGCATCGTCCCTGGTATCCAGCGCGAACAGCACATCCGAAAATCTCGGATCCGTACGCCGGCGATAGACAAGGATCTGCTCGCCGGGCTGGGCGGACATGTGCACGGGCTGGTCGACCGGCAGGCCGGCGCGCGACAGGATTTCGGCGCGATAATATTCGCCGGTCATCGCCTCTTCCCGTTCCTCCTGATGGAACTTGAAGAAGTATGCTTGACCTTCGCTGTCGAAGAAGCCGTTCAACGAATTGAGGCTGTATTTGTCGACATTGATGCGGACATTGCCGGGGTTCATCCCGAACAGGTCGCCCAGCAACGCCGACAGCGCACGTTGCGCTTCGGCGACATCATGCTGCGCGAGAGCCCTGATCCGCGCCGTGCGGCTCGGTGTCGCCGTCATCGGTCGTTCCTTCCAGGCGATCCGCCGGTCAAGCGTGACGCGATTCTTATCAGTACATGTACATACATTAACGGCCAAACCTTCTCGGGATGCATTCGCTATCGACGTCAGCCTGCCCTGGAAGGCGAGTAGCGGCTGCCAAGCGAATAGCGGCTGCCGGCATAGGTCAATTTGCTGATCGTGGCCACGACCGCCCCCGTCCATGTCCGGCGATGCAGGAGAAGGCAGCAACTGCCGACATCGATTGCCAGATGCCGCGCGGTCTCCTTGTCGGCCGGGATGGCGGAGATGATATGCTCGACCTCGGTTACCGGGGTCTTCTGCATGAGATAGTCATAGGTTGCCGTCTTGGCGAAGTCCTGCTTGTCATAGTCGGGTATCAGGCCCGGATTGACGAAGCGCTCCTCCAGTTGCACCGGCAGGTCGTTCTCGAAATTGACGACGACGGAGTGATAGATCGAAACCCGTTTCGCAAACTCGAACGATAGAGCGAGTTCCTTGGTCGGCATGATGGTTTCGAGGACGAGGACTTCGGAACGATGCCTGTTGCCGCGCTCGACGATCTCGGCGGCGATGTTGTTGATCTCGATCAGCGTCGATTGCGGCCGGGGTGGCGCGATGAACGTTCCGACCCCCTGCAGCCGGATCAAGAATCCGGCGGCGGTCAGCTCTCGCAGAGCCCGGTGAACCGTCATCCGCGAAACGCCCAGCGAAACCACCAGCTCGTTCTCCGACGGCAGCTTGCGATCCTTGCCCCACCGGCCTGTTCCGATGTTGGTCAGGATGTAGTCCTTCACCTTCTCGTAAAGAGGGCTCGCCGTGTCGGGCAAATCGATCATTTCAAAAGTCCTTTCCGGCAAACTATCGGAAATCAACGATGTTCGGCAGGTTGCCGCATGCGGATGATTGTTTTCAAGCCATCGCTCTTGCCCGCAAGCAGCCGCTCATAGGCGGCTGGAATCTCGTCGAGGCCGATTTCGCGGTCGACCAGCGCCAGCAGCGGCTCACTGAGTTCCCCCAGCATCCGTACGGCCTCGGGCAATTCGTCGGCAAAGGCATGGCATCCCAGCAACGCGATTTCGCGTTCGACCAGGAGATTGGGATCAATGTCGAGACGCCCGTGGAAGATGCCGACCATGGCCACCGTGGCGCCGGAATCGAGCACGCCGAGCAACTTATTGAAGGCAGCTATACTGCCGGTCGCTTCGACGGCCGCCAGCAGCGAAGTGTTGGCTGTTGCGGCGGCAATGGCATCACGGTCGAGATCGACGATCGTGGCGCCCGTCACCCGCGCCACGCGGGCACAACGTGCCTGGTTGCGGTCGGCGACAAGCACGGTGCCGGCGAAAGTTCGGGAAAGCAGCAGCGCGGCAAGACCACCGATCGGCCCGCAGCCGACGACAAGCACCGCGCTCGCCGTCTTCGGCAGACGCCGCACCGCGTGCAGCGCGACCGCGAGTGGCTCGGCCATGGCGGCGACCCGTTCGTCAAGGCCGGCGTCGATCACGTGCAGCAAACGTGCGGGCAACACCACCTGTTCGGCAAAACCGCCATCGCAGATTTCGCCAACGAAGCCCAGCGCGACGCAGAGATGCCGCCTGCCGGCATGGCATTGCGCGCAGTCTCCGCACCAGAAACGGGAATCGGCGACCACTCTGTCGCCGACGGCGATTGTACCGACGCCCTCGCCGACAGCGATCACCGTGCCGGTCAGTTCGTGGCCGGCCGTCGAGGGCGACCGGCTTATCCATTGGCCGGTGCGGAAATTGTGCAGGTCCGAACCGCAGATGCCGGCGGCATCGACGCTGAGCTTCACCCAGCCGGCATCCGGAATGCCAGGTGAGGCGACGTCCTCCACCCGCAGATCGCCGGGTCCATAAAGCCTTGCCGCCTTCATCGCCATCGCCTCCCCTCAGCCGGCGAGATAGCGGTCGCGGATTTCCGAGACCGCGTTTTCGTGCGAGCTGAAACCCTCGTAACGGGCGAGCCTGCGGGCATGCAGCGCCAGTTCAGGATAGGCGGCCGAGGTGACATAGCCGATCGACGAGCGCTTGACGAAATCCGTCACCGAAAGCGGCCCATAGGTGCGCGCCCAGCGGCTGGTCGGCAGCACGGCATTGGGCCCAAGCACGAAGTTGGCAAGGGTCACCGGCGTATGCGGGCCCATCAGGATCTCGGCCGCCTCGGTGATGTGGCCGAGATGCGCGAATGGCTCCGTCGAGAGGATTTCGAGATGTTCGGGCGCATAGTCATTGATGAAGCGGTAGGACTCTTCCAGCGAAGCGGTCAGGACGATGCCGCCGCGCTTTCCCGTCAGCACCGCGCGCGAGAATTCGACGCGCTGTTCGGTCATGCGCGACCAGTGTTCGGGAAGTGCTGCAAGTGCTGCCTCGGCAACCTTGCGGCTGTGCGTCACCAGATAGGCCGAGGAATCCGGTCCGTGCTCGGCCTCGATCAGCAGATCGAGCGCGGCAAGGCCGCCATCGACGCTGTCGTCGGCAAAGATGATGGCTTCCGACGGTCCGGCCGGCAGACCGGTGTTGATGATCGAGGACAACACGCTCTTGGCCGCCACCACCCAGGGGCTGCCGGGGCCAACGATCTTGAGCGCCGGCTTCACCGTCTCGGTGCCGTAGGCGACGGCGGCGACGGCCTGCGCGCCGCCGCATTTGTAGACGGTGTCAACCCCGGCGAGACGAGCAGCGACCAGCGTGGCCGCATCCACGGAACCGTCCGCTGTCGGCGGCGTCACGATCGCTATCCGCGGCACGCCGGCAATGACGGCCGGGACCGACGTCATCATCGTCACCGAGGGAAAGGCGCCCTTGCCGCGCGGCACGTAAAGCGCGACGGAGGCGATCGGCGTATACCTGTCACCGGCATAGGCGCCCGGCCGGACCTCCTTGAGCCACATGGTTTCCGGCTTCTGCTCCTCATGGAAGCGCCTGATGTTGTCGATGCCGAAGCCGATGCTCTCCACGACTTCCTTCTCGACCTTGTCGAATGCCGCGTCGAATTCCGCTTCCGACACTTTCAGTTCGCCTTCGGCCACATTGGCCTTGTCGAGTTCCCTGGCAAAGCGGATCAGGGCGGCGTCACCCTCGTCCCTGACCGCCTGGATGATCGGGCGGACTTTTTCGACAAAGACCGACAGATCGCCCTCGGCGCGTTTCAGCAACCCGGCCCGCTGGGTGGCATCGAGGGACGAGAGATCGTGGAAGCTGATGTCGGACATGGATTGTTCCTTCAGTTCAGAGCGCATTGTGCCGACCGGTCACATCGCGGAAGACATTCAATTCGAAACATCGGCGATCCCCCTCAGATCGAGGCGAGGAAACCGCCATCCACCGGAATGGACTGGCCGGTTATGTAGGCGGCGGCATCCGAGGCAAGGAACACGGCGACGCCGTGCAGGTCGCGGAGGTCGCCGAAACGATGCTGCGGGATCTTGGCCAGCATGGATTGCCGCCACGCCTCGTTGTCGTAGAACGCCTCCGTCATCGCCGTCCTGAAGTAGCCCGGGGCGATGGCGTTGACCCTGATGCCAAGCTGAGCCCACTCCGCCGCCAGCGCCCGGGTCATGCCGAGCAGACCCGACTTGGACGAGCCGTACGGCACCGCCGTCGGGATGCCGACTTCCGACGTCAGCGAGCAGAGGTTGATGATGGCGCCAGGCCGGCCGGCATCCCGCATCTGCCGCGCCGCCGCCTGGGCGCAGAAGAACGCCCCTTTGAGATTGGTGTCGACGATCCGGTCCCACAGCGCCTCGTCGACATCGAGCGAGGGGCGGACCTCCTCCACCCCGGCATTGTTGATGAGGATGTCGAGGCCGCCAAGCAGGCGGGCTGCCTCGCCAACGGCCGCGCGGCAGCGCTCGACATCGGTCACATCAAGGGCAATGGCATGCGCGACCCCGCCGGCGGCGCGGATGGCCGCCGCCGTCTCGTCGAGCGAGTCCAGGCTGCGCGCGGTGACCGCGACGTCGGCGCCGGCCGCGCTGAGCGCCTCGGCGAGGCTGCGCCCAATGCCACGACTTGCGCCGGTCACGAGCGCCTTCCTGCCGGAGAGGTCGAAAAGAGCAGCGTTGCGCATATGATCCTCCTTGGCCGCTCCGGTCGCGTTGCGCAGAGACTATCAGGTCAACTTACATATACAAGCATATACAAACGACATTGAGTGCGATAGTGGTTACGTCGTCCGCCCCCGGGCTCGATCGCATGCTTGGCTCGCCCGGACGAGATCCCGCGGCGGCGATTTGTTCGAGGCTTGCGGACAACAGCATCGGCCCGCGATGGAGGAGACCAAACTTGTCCAAAGCTTCAGACATGGTCAGAACCGAAGTCAAGCGTCTGTCACCTTACAATTCCGGGCTGACCATCGGCGAGGTGATGCTGCGATACGCCCCGGCCAGGATCGCCAAGCTGGGCTCGAATGAAAACCCCATCGGCCCGAGCCCGACCCTGGCCAGGATGATGCAGGGCGGCTCCGAAATGTTCCGGCTCTATCCGGATCCGACCGGGCGCGAACTGCGGCAGGCCATCGCCGCCAGACATGCGGTCGGCGAAGACCAGGTCATTCTCGGCAACGGTTCGGAGGATCTTCTCTCCGTCATCAGCCGTGCCGTCCTGCGGCCGGAAGATGCCGTCGTCACCCTCTATCCATCGTTCCCGCTGCACGAGGACTATGCCACGCTGATGGGCGCGAGCGTCAAACGTGTCGGCGTCAACGACGATCTCAGCATCGATGTCGACGCGCTCATTGAGGCCGTGCGCGAACGGCCCCGCATGCTCCTGTTCTCGAACCCGATGAACCCGGTCGGCAGCTGGCTCTCCGGCGGCGAAATGTCGAAGCTCCTGGATGCTGTCAGCGACGAGACGCTGATCGTCATGGATGAGGCCTATGCCGAATATGCCGAGGGCGACGACTATGTCTCGTCCCTGCCCCATCTGAGCAAACGCGATCAACCCTGGATCGTGCTGCGGACATTTTCCAAGGCGTTCGGCCTGGCAGGGCTGCGGATCGGCTTCGGCGTTGTCGGCGACCCGCAATTGCGCGCGCTGCTCGACAGGGTGCGCACGCCGTTCAACGCCAATGGCGTCGCGCAGGCCGCCGCGCTGGCGGCGCTCGCGGATGACGAGCACCTGGCCAAGGTCGTCGCGCTGGCCAGGACGGAGCGGGCACGCGTCGAGAGTTTCCTGACCGGCAAAGGCCTCGAAGTCGCTCCGTCCCGGGGCAACTTCCTGTTCTTCGACTGCCGGCAAGATGCCACCGCCTTCGTCGAAGGCCTGCTGCGGGACGGCGTCATCGTCAAACCCTGGAAGCAGGAAGGCTTCGACACCTATGTGCGCGTCAGCATCGGCTCGCCGTCGGAGAACGACCACTTCATGACCGCGCTGTCGCAATTGTTGTGATCTCCCGAGCCCCGGCGGAATTGCCTGGCGCACCCGACACCAAAGTCTGGGTCTGCCGCGCGTGCACGATATCGGGCAATTGAAAACCAGCTTGCCCGTCAAGCCCGCCGCCCTATCGTAAGAGCCCGTCATATGCTGGAAAGCAGCCCGCCCAGGAGCCTCTACCGCGAAACGGCCGGCGGCACCGGCAACTATCCTTCCCTGGCCGGTGCGCAGCGCGCAAGGGTCGCCATTGTCGGCGGCGGCTTCACGGGCCTGTCGACCGCCTTGCATCTGGCGGAAGCCGGCGACGACGTCTGTGTGCTCGAAGCCCACCAGCCGGGCTGGGGGGCATCGGGCAGGAATGGCGGCCAGGTCAATCCCGGGCTCAAATACGATCCCGACACGATCGAGGCGATGTTCGGCTCCGACCTCGGGTCGCGGATGATCGACTTCTCCTACGGTGCGCCAGATTTCACCTTCGACCTCATCAAGCGCCTGTCGATCGAGTGCGAGGCCCGGCAGAACGGCACCATACGCGCGGCCGTCCGGCCGAAGCCGGAAGTCGCGGTGCGGACCACAGCGGCGCAATGCGTGCGACGGGGGATGCCCGTCGAAATGCTGGACGCCGAGGCCATGGCGGCGCGAACCGGAACCGACAGATACATATCCGGCATGTTCGACGCCCGCGGCGGCGATCTCCATCCCCTGAAATACACGCTGGGCCTTGCTGCGGCGGCCCAGAACGACGGCGCGCGGATATTCGGCGATAGCGAAGTCCTCTCGCTTGGCCGCGAGGCCGGGCGATGGGTCCTCAAGACGGCAAGCGGGTCCGTCAGCGCCGACAAGGTTCTTGTCGCGACCAATGGCTATACCGGAGCCCTGTGGCCGGGCCTGGAGCAATCTTTGGTGCCGGTGTTCAGCGCCATCGCGGCGACCGAACCGCTGCCGCCGGCGGTGGCGGCGGCAATTCTCCCGCACAGGCCCGTCGTCTACGAGGCGGGCAACATCACCGTCTATTACCGGATCGACGCGCGGAACCGGCTTCTCATGGGCGGCCGGGGACCGATGAGACCCATCGGGGATGCTTCCGCCATCCGCTACCTCACCGACTATGCGCCGCGGCTCTGGCCGGCGCTCGCGGGAACTGCGTGGACACATGGCTGGAACGGCCGGGTCGCGATCACTGGAGATCATCTCCCGCACGTTCACGAGCCGGAAGACGGCGTGCTGATCTGCCTTGGCTACAACGGCCGTGGCGTCGCCATGGCCTCGGCGATGGGCAAGGCGCTGGCAAATCGCCTTCGCGGCGACGCGACCGCTCCCTTCCCCATGCCGATATCGGGACTGAAGCCCATCCGGTTCCATCGCTTCTGGCCGCTTGGCGTCAAGGCGGCGATCCTTTCGGGCCGGGTGAAGGACCGGTTCGGCCTCTAACGAGACAAGCCGGCCCGGCCCGACGGCCCAGGGGATCGCAGCCTGGCTAGGCCGCGATCGGTTTGTTGCGACGTCGTTCCAGTACGCGAACGCAAGGCTGAGCCCTTTTTGGCCCCTCCAGGCGCCCGCCACGGGCCGATCAAATTATAGGCACACTTGCCGATTGACAAAAATCATAACAGGCGACCAAGATCATATGACCATCAACGATCTTGGTCCCGAGGTTGCCCCTCGGCATTGGCGAAAAGGAGAGCCAGATGCCCATTCAGCAGAGAGTGACCCATCGTTCCAAACAAAGACCCGCCAGCTTCATCCTTGCCGCCGCGCTGCTAAGCCTCGGCCTGATCACCGAACCTGCCCATGCCGACGGGATCACGCTCAAGGTTTTCGGCGGCTCTGCCCTTGACGAACTCGCACCGCGCCAACCGCCGGACGAACAGAAGAAAATCCAGCAGCAGGTCATCGACGGTTTTCTCAAAGCCAATCCCGACGTGACCGCGGTCGAATGGGACGCGCAGGGACCGCAGACCGATTCGATCCAGCGCCTGATGACCGCCAAGCTGGCGAACCAGGAAATGGACCTGATCGCCTGCCCGGCCTTCTACACCAACGGCGCCTATGTCAGGCGCAAGCTGATCATGCCGATCACCGACAAGATCAAGCCGTTCCAGGACCGGATCGACGCCGCGGCACTTGGCGCCTTCACCATCAGCGGACAGGTCTACGGCGTGCCGATCTCGACGCTGTCGACATCGACGATCTTCTACAATGTCGATCTGTTCCAGAAGCTCGGCGTCCCGGTTCCGCCGACCTATGACGACCTCAAGGCAGCCGTGCCGAAGTTGAAGGCCGAAGGCGTGATCCCGCTCTTGCATCAGGGTTCGAACACCGTGATGTGGCCGATGTGGTATTTCGAGACCTTGTCGCAGGCCTCGGGCGACGCCGTCGGCAAGACCCAGAAGAACCTCGAAGGCACGGCGAAATTCACCGACGCACCCGATGTCGAAGGGTTCAAGCTGATCAAGCAGTGGGTGGACGACGGCATCCTGTCCAAGGATTCGCTTTCGGTCGACCAGGACGGCATGCGGGCCGCCTTCGCCGCCGGCAAGAGCGCCATGTATTATGGCGGCACGTGGGAAATCCCCTCGCTCCAGGCCAGCGTGAAGACGTTCAAATGGGGTGTCTTTGCTTTTCCGAAAATGGACGGAACGCCGGGCGCGCCGGGCCATGGCGGCGGCGCCGACAACGGCATGTGCGTCGCCTCGTCTATACCCCCCGAGAAGCTCGATGCGGCGGTCAAGTTCATCGAATATCTGACAAGGCCGGAAGTGGCGACGCTCTATCTTGCGCCGGAACAGCCGATCGCCGCCTCGATCAAGGGCGTGCCGCAAGTCGACGACGCCTATGCCGTCGAACTGCGCAAGCAAGCCTTCCCGAGCACGATCAAGTTCCTCGACTGGATCTGGCCCTCGGAAGTCGCGACCGCCACGGCTTCGGCCATCGCCGGCATCGTCGGCGGCACGACGACGCCGGAGGAAGCCGCCGCCTCGATCCAGGCCACCTTCGACGACCTCAAGGCCCAGGGCAACTGGCCGCCCAAATAGGGCATCCAGGCGCGCGCGCCCCTGCCAAGCCATCAGCGAGGCACAAACAAACAGAGGCCGCCCGTTTCGGGCAGCCTCATCAATCGGAGACAACACATGACGCAGACCCGCGCCGACCGGCAGCGCTTCTCGATCGGCTATCATCTGAACAGCTGGGACCTCACCGGCCTGCCGCTCGGGCCGGCCATCAAATTCCTGGCCGAACAGGGGTTTGGCTGGTTCGAGATCCTCGCCTTCACCAGCCTTTCAGACCAGTACGCCCGCAAATACATGCAGCTCGGCAATCAGGCACCGATGGGGGTCACCACCGACACCGACATATTGCGGCGCTACGCGCTGCTCTCGGAAGGCCAGAGCGAGCATGGCATCAAGCTCTCATCCTTCTACGTCAATGCGATCTTCACCAATCCGGTCGCATGGCCCTATGAGCGCGACGTGCTGGTGGCGCTGACCAGGATGCTGAAGGGTTTTGGGTCACCGGTGCTGGTTCTCGGCGGCGGTCCCTCGGAAGCGATTTCGGGCACCCACACTCCCGACGACTACCGCGCCTTTTGCCGGGCGCTCGAAGACATCGGCAGGCGGACCAAGGATCTCGGCATCGAGACGGTCTATCACCCGCATCTCGACACCTTCATCGAGCGCCGCGACCAGCTCGACCGCATGATGGATGAACTGGACACCGATCTCGCCGGGCTGTGCATCGATCCGGCCCACCTTGCCCACACCAATTCCGATCCGGTCGACGCGGTAAGGACCTATATGTCGGCGGTACGCTACATGCATTTCAAGGACACCAGGGTCGATCCGGCTCTGAAAGGCTATGACCGCTACGGAGCCTTTTGCGAACTCGGCGCCGGCGTCGTCGATCTTGCCGGCATCGTCGACGTCCTGCTGGAGGCGAACTACGACGGCCTCGCCATCATCGAACTGGATGCGTCGAAGAAGACGGCGGAGCAAAGCACGCTGGAAAGCATCGCCTATATCAGGGACACGCTCGGGCTGGTGCTGACGCCGCAAGGCGCCAAGGCCGCATGACCACGCGATCGCAAGAGCCTACCGCTCCTAGATCCGATCCCTGGCGCTTTCTTGCCGGGGACGGTGCGGTTGCCTTCTTGATGATCCTGCCCGCCGCGATCCTGTTTTGCCTCTTCTACCTCTGGCCCTTCGTCAACGGTTTCTGGCTCAGCCTGCACAATTGGGACGGGTTTTCCGACCCGACCTGGGCAGGTTTTTCCAACTACACACGCCTCGCGCATGACCGCATCTTCCTCGGTGCGCTGCGCAACAATCTGATCTTCGTCGTCGCCGTCGTCATCCTGAAGAACATGCTCGGCCTCGGGCTGGCGCTGCTTCTCGACCGGGCGCTGGTCGGCCGCGCTTTTTTTCGTGCCGCCGCCTTCGTCCCGGTGACGATGTCCTTCGTCGCCGTCGGGCTGCTCTGGTCCTGGATCTACAATCCGGTCTTCGGCCTGCTCAACGGCGCTCTCGATCTATTCGGTCTCGGCGGACTGAAACAGTCATGGCTCGGCGATGCCGACATCGCGCTCTATTCGATCATCGTCGTCGACGTCTGGAAATGGCTCGGCTTCCATGCCGTCATCTATCTGGCCGGCCTGCAGACGATCCCTTCGGAACTCTATGAATCGGCCAAGATGGACGGTGCCGGTCCACTGCAGCGCTTCCGGCATGTCACCATCCCGATGATGATGCCGATCGTCTTCATCAACACCATTCTCGGTCTTTCCGGCGCCTTCGTGCGCAATTTCGACATCGTCTATGTGCTGACCAAGGGCGGCCCGAACCACGCCACCGAGGTGGTGCTCACCTACATGATGAGCAAGGCTTTTCAGGACGGGGCCATGAGCTACGCGGCGGCGATCGGATACGTGCTGTTCCTGATCGTCGGGCTGGCCAGCGTCGGCCTGCTCGCCATGATGCGGCGACAGAGGCTGGATATCTGATGAGCAGCGCGGCCAAGCCTTCGCTCACACTCGATAGTGACGCGGCCCGCCGTCCCCGGCGCCTCGGCGCGAGCGGCGTGCTTGAAGTCGCCGGCCTCTACGCGGCGCTCATCCTGGTGCTCATCGAGACGCTCTATCCCTTGCTTTGGGTGCTGTTCGGCTCGCTCAAGACCAAGGAGGAGATGCTGAGCAACATCTGGGGTCCGCCGTCGAGCCTGGTGCTTCAGAACTACGTCGATGCCTGGCGCATCGCCGGCATGGGATCGCGCATCGTCAGCAGCGTGCTGGTCACCGGCTCGGCCCTGATCATCCTGGTCGTCGTGGCAACGCCCTGCGCCTATGCGTTGGCGCGGCTGCGGTTTCCCGGGCGCGGCCTGGTGCTCGCGGTGGCGGTGGCGGCCATGCTGGTGCCACCGCAGGTGATGGCCATCCCGCTGTTCATGGTGGCGCGCGACCTTGGCCTGATCAACAACCGGCTCGGCGTTGCCTTCGTCTACGCGGCGACGTCGCTGCCATTGTCAGTGTTCATCCTGCGCAGCTTCTTCGTCACCCTGCCCGCCGACCTCGAGGACGCCGCGCGCGTCGACGGCGCGAGCCGGCTCGAAATCCTCATCCACATCATGCTGCCGCTGGTCCGGCCGGGCGTCGCGCTGATCGTGATCTTCGGTTTCATCGAGATCTGGAACGATTTCTTCCTCGCCTTCCTGCTGCTGCGTGACCCCTCCGTGCAAACCATCCCGCTCGGCCTGGTCTCCTTCTTCCAGCAGTACGATTCGCTCTGGACGCTCTATTTCGCCGCGTTGACGATCACGACCCTGCCGGTGATCGTCGTCTTCCTCGCGATGCAACGGCAGTTCATCGCCGGCCTGACGGCCGGCGCCGTGAAGGGTTGATATGCAGGATCGCGTTATCGGCGTTGGCGTCATCGGTTGCGGCGAGATCGCCCAGCTGATGCATTTGCCGTATCTCATGGAATTGCCGGCGTTTCGCATCGCCGCTTTGTGCGACATCTCGCCGGGGACGGTCGCCAAAGTCGCCGACCACTATGGCATCGCCGCGCGCTACACCGACCATCGCGCCCTGCTCGCCGATCCCAATGTCGATGCGGTGGTGATCTGCACCTACGACCATGGCGAGATGGTCGCCGACGCGATCCGTGCCGGCAAGCACGTGATCGTCGAGAAGCCACTCGCGTTTACGCCCGAAGAGGCACGCCCGCTGGTCGAGCAGGCGGAGCGCAGCGGCCTCGTTGCCCTTGTCGGCTACATGAAATTTTACGATCCGAGCTATGAGGTCGGCCTCGAGCACATTGCCGCCATCGGGCGGCCGAAGTCGATCCATGTCCATGATTTCGCCGGCCGTTTCGACCGCTATGGCAAGCTCTACACGCAGATCCGGGGCACCGACGTTCCAACCGACGTGCTTGCGGCGGGGCGCGATGCGGTCGCGCGGCGCGTCGAGGCCGCACTCGGTGCCGATCATGCCGGCTATCGCGACCTCTATCTGCTGCTGCTTGGCCTCGGCAGCCACGACCTTGCGGTCATGCGCGGCGCCTTCGGCACGCCCGATCGCGTGGTCCATGCCCAGCAGACCGGTCCGAACCAGTTGCTGGCCGTGCTCGACTATGGCGGCGTCCCTTGCCTCTTCGACATGGCGCTCGCCCAGTATGAGTGGTGGGACGAGTGGATCCATGTGCATGGCGAGCGTGACGAAGTGCGGATCGAATTCCAGAATCCCTATTACCGCAATGCCTCGGCGACGGTGCGCCTGCGTGAGGCAACAGGCGAAACGGCGTCCGAGCGCGTCATACCAGGGCCCCCCGACACCTCGTTTCGCCGGGAATGGCAACACTTCGCCGATTGCATCCTGGCCGGAGCAAAGCCACGCACGCCGCTTTCAGGCGGTCTCGCCGATCTCGACCTTGCCGTCCAGATCATCCGGGCGATGCCGCCAAAGCGGCTTTAGAGCGGTTCAGCGTTTGGTGGAATTGCTGAACCGCTCTAACCCTTTGTTTTTACGCAATTCCGGACGGAAAACCGTTATACACTTTTCCTGGAATTGCTCTAGCGGTACCTCGGAAACACGTCGCCCGCCGGGGCATTGGCCCAGCTCTGCAAGGTCTGGCCGCCGTCGATCAGCCAGTCGACGCCGGTGACGTGCCTTGCCTCGTCGGAGGCGAGGAAGGCGACCGCGGCCGCGACATCCTCCGGCTGGCCGATCCGGCGTAAGGGAATCCGGTCGGCGAAATGCTGGACGCCGCTCTTGAAATCGCCGTCGCCGGAAGCCGGCACGCCGAGCGTCGTCTCGATGACACCAGGACAGATAGCGTTGACGCGGATGCCGTAGGGCGCGGCATCGAGTGCGGCGACCCGCGTCAGCCCGACCACGCCATGTTTGGAGGCGACATAGCCGGCGCCGCCTGACAGGACGTCCCATCCGGCCATGGACGACCCCATATTGACGATCGAGCCGCTGGTTCCAGCCTTGATCATGGCCTGGAGCGAGGCCTGCAGGACAAGGAAGATACCGCGCAAATTGATGCGGATGATGGTGTCCCAATCCTCCACCGGCAGCTCGTGCACGGGAGCGACGACACCGGAAATACCGGCATTGTTGAACACCACATCCAGCCCGCTCAACGCCTCGACGGTCGTTTCGACAGCGCCGCGCACACTGTTCTCGTCGGTGACGTCGGCTTCGATGGCGATGATTTTTTCGCCAAGCGAGCTTGCCAGTTGCCGTGCCGCCGCGCCGTTGCGGTCAACGATGGCGACCCGCGCGCCCTCGTCGAGGAAACGCCGGACCGCCGCACTGCCGATGGCGCCGGCGCCGCCGGTGACGAGGACTTTCTTCTGGTCGAACCGTTTCATCCCTGGATCTCCGGCTTTGGATAGGACCGCCATGAATGCTCCGGCTCGAAGCCGATCGTTTCGCGCGCATGGGCCGTATCGAGCACCGAACCGAAACCGGCGATCGGCCGCGACAGGGGGACAGCTGGATAGACCCGGCGCACGAGCGGCCCGGTTTCCTCCTCCATGAAGGTGTCGGCGGCGCTGAGCAGCACGCGCAGATGGCCTTCACCTTGCCATTCGAGTGCCCGCAGGAAGCCTTGGCCCGCATCGCGCGCGTCGAGATAGCTCCACAGGTCGCGGGCGCTGTCGGCGGTGGCGCGGCGCGGACCGACGCCGGCGAAGAAGGACTGCGTCGTCTGGATCCATGGCATGCGGATGCTGACCGCCGAAAAAGCGCCGCGGCGCACCGCCGCGTCGACGATCTCCTCTCCCAGCCATTTCGACAGGCCGTAGGGGTCCTGCGCGCCTACCGGGTGGTTCATATCGACCGGCAGATAGGGTGGAATGACCGCCTTCTCGAAGAAGGGATAGCCGAAGACGCTGAAGGACGAGGCATAGACGAAGCGCCTGGCGCCGGCCAGGGCGGCGGCCTCGACGACATTGTAAGCGGTCGTGATGTTGGTCTTGAACACCTCGCCGCCGGCTCGCCCGGTGGGCCTCGGGATGGCCGCCACATGCACCACGGCATCGCAATCGCGCACCAGCTGCAGGGCCGATCCCAAATCCGTCAGATCGGCGGTGGCGTGCCGCCATGCGCCGCCGGCCGGCGCCACCGCATCGATGCCCAGCACATCGTGGCCGGCCGCGGCCAGGGCCTCGGCCACGTGGCGGCCAAGCAGACCGCTGGCCCCAGTGACGATTGTCTTCATATCATGGCCCTCGACCCGACAAGACAGGCGATTTGATATCGTTGATGGTCATACAAATCGAGCACATGATTGCCATCCCTTGTCAAGGGCATGTCGCGCCGGACAAATAGCGCATACGCTGGTGCGAGCGGCGCGCGCAAGGCTGGCGACCACAGCTTTGCGTCGAACGGGATTGACTTGGCACCCGCCAAGGTTTTTTGTATGAGCATCAACGATCGACCAAAGGAGATCGCCATGTCCGTGGACGTTTTTTCCTCACACAGGCACGACGACACGGTGCGCCTCGATCGGCATCGTGCGGCGATCATCGTCATCGACATGGTCAATGAGTTCTGCAAGCCCGGCGGGGCCATGGTCCTGCCGGGCTATGAGACGCTGGTCGCACCGCAACTGGCCGTCATCGAAGCCGCGCGCGCCGCCGGCGTCCCGGTGATCTGGGTTCACGACGCGCACCGGCCGGGCATGCGCCGCGAGCGCGAGTGGGTGAAGCGCACGCCGCATTGCGTGGAAGGAAGCTGGGGACCGGAAATCATCGAGGACCTCGGCGCCCGCGATGACGAGATCCACGTCATCAAGCGGCGCTACTCGGCTTTCTTTCAGACTGATCTCGACCTGACGCTCAAGGACATGCAGGTCGACCAGCTGGTCATCTTCGGCGTGGTCACCAACATCTGCGTGCGCTCGACCGTCCACGACGCGTTTTTCCAGGGTTATGAAGTGGTGGTGCCGAGCGATTGCTGCGCGGCGACAGGACCGCGCGAGCAGGAAAGTTCGCTCTACGACATAGCGACGCATTTCGGCGTGGTCAGCGATTCGGCCGACGTCGTAGCGGCGCTTCGCGACGGGACGTCGCTGCAACCGGCTGAAGTCGCGGCTTGAGCCCCGGTATCGGCAGCATCCAAGACAGCCAACAGGAGTCCGGTTTGACGACCGAAAAGAAATCCGAGAGAGACGCGACACCGAAGCGGCAGCGCGACAAGGCGGCGCCGTTGAGCCGCGAGCAAGTGCTGCAGCGATACGCGGACACCGGATACGCGTTGGACCTCCACCCGGCGCACGTCATCCGCAAGGCGCATCAGCGCGCGACGCTGCGTTTCCAGCAGGTGATGGCCGGCGAAGACCTTTCACCGACCCAGTTCGCGGCGCTCGCCACCATCCTCAAACATGGCGAGGTCTCGCAGAACCATCTCGGCCGGCTGACGGCGATGGACCCGTCGACCATCAGCATTGTGATGCGCAAGCTGCTCAAGCACGGGCTGATCACGCGCAGCGCTTCCGACACAGACCAGCGCCTGTCGATGATCGCCCTGACCGAGAAAGGAACCGAATACACGCTCGAGCGGCTGGAACGCAGCGTTGAAGTCGGACGGCGCTTCCTGTCGCCGCTTTCACCCGCCGAGCAGGCGACGTTGCTCCGACTGCTCACGCGCATCAATGACGACAATCCATCGAATGGCGACAGCGGCAAATAGGCCGTGTCCGGACTTTTCCATAGCAGCAGAAGTGAGACCCGATGTCGTCCGACCCCAAGTCGTCTGCCAACACGCTCGTCGTCCGCAACATCGGCCTGATGCTGAGCGGTGACCTTTCAAAACCAATCATCGATGCCGACACCATTGTCGTTGCCGACGGACGCATTTCCGCCATTGGCAAGGCCAGCGAGGTCGACAGCGGCAGTGCGGCGACGATCATTGACGCGATGGGCTGCGCGGTGGCGCCGGGGCTTATAGACAACCATGTCCATCCGGTCGCTGGCGACTGGACGCCCAGGCAGAACCAGATCGGCTGGATGGATTCGACCGTGCATGGCGGCGTCACGTCCATGATTTCAGCGGGAGAGGTCCACACACCGGGCCGCCCACGTGATCTTGTCGGGCTGAAGGCGCTGGCGATCGCGGCGCAGCGCACCTTCTCCAACTTCCGCCCCAACGGCATGAAGATCCTGGCTGGCGCCCCCATTCTGGAACCGGGCCTGGTCGAGGAGGATTTCCGTACCCTCGCCGAGGCCGGCGTGACGCTTGTCGGCGAGGTCGGGCTTGGCGGCGTCAAGGACGGTCCGACCGGCCGCCAGATGATCGGCTGGGCGCGCAAATACGGCATGACCTCAATGACCCATACGGGCGGCCCATCCCTGCCCGGTTCCGGCCGCATCGGCGCCGATGTCGTGCTGGAGGTCGACGCCGACATCGTGGCTCACGTCAATGGCGGACCCACGGCACTGCCGGAAGCCGAGATACGGCAGATCTGCGAGAACGGCTCGCGCGCGCTGGAAATCGTCCACAATGGGAATCTGCGCACCGGGCTGTTCGTGCTCGAGCTGGCAAGACAGCGCGGCGAACTTTCGCGCGTCATCCTAGGCACCGACAGCCCAGCCGGATCGGGCGTGCAGCCGCTCGGCATCCTGAGGACGCTGACCATGCTGGCTTCGCTGGGCGGTATCGCGCCGGAAGTGGCGTTCTGTCTTGCCAGCGGCAACACGGCGCGCGTGCGCGGGCTGGCTGACCGCGGCATCATCGAGGTCGGCCGCGCAGCCGATCTGATCTTCATCGATCAGGCGATCGGCGGCGCCGGCGACGGGCTGCTCGACAGCGTGGCGCTCGGCAATTTGCCGGGCATCGGCATGGTGGTCATCGACGGCGAGGTGCGGACCGGTCGCAGCCGCAACACCCCGCCGGCGATGCGGGTGCCGGAAGTCAGAGCTGCCTGACGACGTTTGGGCATCCAGATGGAGAACCTCCGCGAAGGTTCTCCGCAATTGCGCTGGATTAGCTCACGCCGTCCTTGCCGACGATCTTGTCCGTGGTCAGCCCACCGACGCGCGGATGCGGCCTGCCTGAATCGGTGACGGCGATGGCGACGACGATCTCGTCGGCGCGCGGTGCATCGGGAACGCGAACCTCCATGCCGTCGAAATGGCTGCGCACCCTCGCCGCGTCCTTGTGGCCGAGCGGAATGTCGAGCGGCACGCCGAGCCCGCCGCGCTTCTTGGAGGAGGGAATGAGCGCGGCACCCTTGCCGAGCACATCACGGAACGGGGCGCCGAGCTGTGGATGGAGGATGGCGGCGGCATGTTCAAGTTCGCCGTCGGCGCCGACGGCGGCGGCCTTGCCGAAGCTCTCCACCTCACCGCCGGCAATGCCGAGAGCGGCGACGGCACGTCTGGGCAAGATGTCGCCCAACGCCTCGCCAACGACACTCAGCGCCGACAGATCCTCGACAAAAGTGCCGGCATAAGGGTTGCGGATCACCGCTATCGCCGCGGCGCGCCGCGTTGGCGGATCGACGGGGCGGCCGCCTTCGATCAGGGTTTCCTCGACGATGGTGATGATGCGACGGATTTCCGGGCTCATCGCAATCCATCCTCGCCCTTGATGTCGGCCGCCGCCAGGCCGCCGACGCGTGCGTGGACACGCGCACCGGTGGTCATCGCCAGGATGACCGCCATCTCGTCGCTGCGCGGCGCGTCGCCGACGCCGATCTCGATGGCGTCGAAATGGCTGCGCACATAGGAGGCGTTTATGTGCGTGATCGGAATGTCGATGCGGGTTCCGGGGCCACCGACCTTCTTGGTCGAGGGCACGATAGCCCTAGCGTTGCCGAGAAGTTCGCGCATCGCGTAGCCGCCCGGATTGTGCCAGAGCGCACCGTGTTCGAGTTCGCCGGCGGCGCCGACGACGGCACCTTTGCCATAGCCTTCGATGGCCGCGGTCCCCTCGCCCATGGCATCGATCAGGCGCCGCGCCATTTCGAGGCCGAGCGGCTTCAGATCCTCCATGAATCCGGTGATCTCCTCCACGTAGCGCCCGGCGAAGGGGTTGGCGATGACGGCCACGATCGCGCCGCGCTTGGGCGGGCGCGCCGAAAGCGGGCCGCCCTCATGGAAGATTTCTTCGACCTGAACCAGAAATTTCCTGACCACAACAGCCGGCATCGCGCGTATCCTTCGTCCCGTCACTCATGAAAACTCGTTAGAGTATCAACAATTATGCATCACCGGTGTTTGTCAAGCGCCGACACCGACGATGCAGGGAAAGCCGCAAGAAAACTGCACCGGAGGGCGATTGACAGCCTGTATGACCGCTCATAAACTCATATGACCATCAACGAACTCGCCGGTATTCCGGTAATATGTGGGGATGGTCAAGGCGTGGCTTCAAAAGCTGAAAAAAGCTGAAGGGGAATGATATGACAAGGGCGCTCAAGAGTTTATTTCTGGCCGGCACGATGCTGGCCATTTCGTTGGGATCGGCCGCCGCACAGGCCAAGGTTTCCGTGGCCGCCATCTCGGGATACTTCGCGCAGGGCTTTGGCGTTTCGATCGTCAACGGTCTCAACAAGGCCAAGACCGATTTCGGCATCGACCTCAAGCTGGTCGACACCGGCAATCGCGCACTGGACTATCAGGAGCAGTTCGAAAACCTTGCCAAGGGCAAGCAGTACGACCTCATCTTCGTGATGGGCTGGGAGCTGGTGGATTCGCTGCAGAAGGTCAGCAAGGAATATCCCGACCAGCGCTTCGTGTTCATCGACGGCGTGCTCGACAATCCCAACATGATCTACGCCAACTTCGCCGAGGAGCAGGGCTCCTTCATCGCCGGCGCGCTGGCCGGCATGATCGAGGCCAAGGGCAGCGAATTTCCCAAGATCGGCGATGGCAAGGCAATCGGTTTCGTCGGCGGCCGCGACATCCCGGTGATCCGCAACTTCCTTGGCGGCTACGAACAGGGCGCCAAGCATGCGGCGCCAGATGTGAAGGTAAACTCCGTGTTCGCCGGAACCTTCGACGACCCGGCCAAGGGCAGCGAGCTTGCCCAAGCGCTTTACGGCCAGGGCTCCGACATCGTCTACAACGTCGCCGGCCCAACGGGTGAAGGCGTGATGCAGGCAAGTGCCGCCGCCGACAAATATTCGATCGGCGTCGACATCGACATGTGCGGCACGGCTCCCGGGAACGTGCTCGGCAGCATGTTGAAGCGCGGCGACATCGCCGTCTACACGCTGATCAAGGACGAGGTCGGAGGCCACAAGGTGACTGCCGGCACCCGCACGTTCGACCTCGCTTCGGGCGGTGTCGAGTTCAAGGTCTGCGACGATATCGCCGCCAAGATCCCAGCCGACGTGACCGCCAAGCTGGACGAGATCAAGAAGGGCATCGTCGACGGCAAGATCGCGATCGCCAAGGCGAAGTAGGCAGCAACAGCGCATCCCTCCCAAGAAAGCGCTACGCTGATCCGCCGCGGCTTGCCGCGACGGATCAGCGTCCAGTTTATCAGAGCCCCCAATCTGGGAGAGCATCGTGTCGAACGCGCCGGGGTCACCGCCCCCCCAAAACACTGCCGCGATGGCCGTCGAGCTGGCTGCCATCACCAAGCGTTTTGGCGCCTTCATCGCCAATGACGGCATCGACCTGGCCGTGCGCCGGGGCGAAATTCACGCCATCATCGGCGAGAACGGTGCCGGCAAGACGACGCTGATGAACATCCTTTTCGGCCTGCTCCAGCCGGACGAAGGCTCGATCCGGTTGAATGGCGAGCCGACCGTGGTCGCCGACCCTGCCGCCGCCATCAAGGCCGGGCTTGGCATGGTGCATCAGCATTTCAAGCTGGTGCCTTCGCTTTCGGTCGCCGACAATGTCTTTCTCGGCATGGAAATCCGCCGTCACGGGCTGATCGATCATGCGGCGCAGATCGCGCGCACGCATGAGCTCTCGAAGCGTTTCGGGCTGCATGTCGACCCCACAGAGCGCGTCGGACTGCTCTCGGTCGGAATCGAGCAGCGCATCGAAATCCTCAAGGTTCTGGTTCGCGGCGCCCGTACCATCATCCTCGACGAGCCGACCGCCGTGCTGACGCCACAGGAAAGCCGCGAACTGTTCCAGACGCTGCGCAGCTTCGTGGCCGAGGGCATGACGGTGATCTTCATCTCGCACCATCTGGAAGAGGTGATGGAGGTGTCCGACACGGTGACGGTGCTGCGCAACGGCAGAAAGGTGGCGACCCGTCCGACGTCAGAGCTCAGCAAGGACGAACTGGTGCGCATGATGGTCGGCCGCGAGGTCAGTTTCGACCGCCGGCCGCGCGCCCAGTTACACGGCGACGCCGTCCTCGAGGTCAAGGATCTTTGGGCGCGCGACGACCGCCGGCTGCCGGCTGTTCGCGGCGCCAGTTTCACGGTTCGTGCCGGCGAAGTGGTGGGGATCGCGGGCGTGGCCGGCAATGGGCAGACGGAGCTGGCGGAGGTGCTTTCGGGCCTGCGGCCGGCAAGCCACGGCGAGGCATGGCTCAAAGGCCAGGATCTCACCACGCTTTCGCCGGCCGCGATACGCGAGACGGGTCTTGCCCATGTGCCGGGCGACCGGATGGTGCGCGGAGTCGATCGCAACGCATCGATCGCGGCAAACACGCTGATGGGCCGCCAGCATCGCGGTCCGTGGAGCCGCGGCGGCGTGCTCGACTGGAAGGCGATCGCCGGCAACGCCGGAGCGCTGATCAAGAGCTTCGACATCCGTGCCCAAGGGTCCGGCGATGCCGTCAAGCGGCTGTCGGGCGGCAATATCCAGAAGGTCGTGCTGGCGCGCGAGTTCACCAACGGCGCCGACTTCCTGCTGATCGACCAGCCGACGCGCGGCGTCGATATCGGCGCCCAGGAGGCCATCCATGACGAGATCATGCGCCAGCGCGCGGCCGGCCGTGCGATCCTGCTGATTTCCGTGCAGCTTGACGAACTGGCCGCACTTGCCGACCGCATCCTGGTGATGTTCAACGGGCGGATCATGGGCGAAGTCGCCGGCGACGATGCCGACGAGGACCGGATCGGCATGATGATGGCGGGCGTATCGCCTGAGCTGGAGCCCGCACAATGAGTGACCGTTTGCGCGCCGTTTCCGGTCAGGTCATCGCCGTAGGCGTTGCGTTGCTGCTGGGGGCGATCATCATCCTCATGGTCGGCGAAAGCCCGGTCCGTGTCCTGATGACGCTGCTGCGCGGCGCTTTCGGCGACCAGGAAAAGATTGCCGGCACCTTGCTGCAGACGACACCGATCCTGATCTGCGGCGTCGCCGCCTGCATCGGCCTGCGTGGCGGCATGTTCAATGTCGGCATCGAAGGCCAGCTTTTCCTTGGCGGATTTGCCGCCGCCTGGGTCGGCTTCAGCTTTTCCCTGCCCGCGGGCATCCACACGCTGGCAGCACTGGCGCTCGCGATCGTCGCGGGCGCTGCCTGGGTTGCCATCCCCGCCTATTTCCGTGCCCGCTACAACACCAACGAAGTGGTCTCGACGATCCTGTCGAACTACATCGCCGTGCTGCTCACTTCCTACTTCACCATCTTCCTGTTCAAGCGGCCCGGCGGTTGGTCGGAGACGCCACCGATCCTGGCCACAGCCTATCTACCGGAGATCTTTTCATTCTCGCGGCTGAACTGGGGGCTGGCGATCGGTCTGCTGCTGGCGGTCGGCGTCGCGCTGGTCTTCCGCTACACCAGTTGGGGTTACGGCGTCACCATGGTTGGGTCGGCGCCGAAATTCGCCGAATATGGCGGCGTCAACGTGAAACGGCAGGGCTTCATCGTGCTGCTGCTTTCGGGCGCCGTCGGCGGGCTGGCCGGCGGTGTCGAGACGCTCGGCGTGCATCACCGGTTCATGGAGGGCTTCGCGCCCGGCTTCGGCTTCGACGGGCTGATCGCGGCCCTGCTCGCCAACGGCTCGCCGGTTGCCACCATCGTGACGGCGCTGTTCTTTGGCGCGCTGCGCAGCGGGTCGCTGCTGCTCGAGGTCGATACCAGCGCGTCGCGTGAAATCATCACCGTGATCCAGGCGCTGATCATCCTCAGCGTTTCGGCGCAGGTTCTGATCAGGCGCCGCGGCGACAGCCAGGCGGGGGAGCGGCGATGGAAATTCTAGACAAGCTCATCAACGTCGCGCTCATCGCGGCGACGCTGCGCACCACCGCGCCCATTCTCCTGGTGGCGCTCGGCGGATCGTTCACCACCAAGGCCGGCATCTTCAACATCGGCCTCGAGGGCCAGATGCTGGTCGGCGCCTTCTTCGCCGTCATCGGCTCGATCTGGACGGGTTCGGCCTTCGCGGGGGTTGCCTGTGGCGTTGCCGCGGCCCTTGCCTTCGCGCTCGCCTTTGCCGTTTTGGTGGTGACGTTCCGGGCCAATGAAGTGGTCGTCGGGCTGGCGCTCAACATCCTTGCCGGCGGCATGACGATCTCGCTGATGAAAGCGATTTTCGGCACGCGCGGATCGATCGTCGGTCACGGCATCGTTGGCCTGCCCAAGGTGCAGATACCCGGCGCGCAGGCACTGCTCGGCTCATGGGCACCACTGATCTCGGGGTTCACGCCAATCGTCTATGTCGCCTTCATCGCCGTGCCGCTGCTGGTGCTGTTCTACAACCGCACCCGGCTCGGGCTCTACATCCGCGTCGTCGGCGAAAAGCCCGAAGCCGCCGAAGCGCTCGGCATCTCGATCACCCGCGTCCGCTACATCGCCTCGCTGCTGTGCGGTTTGCTGGCGGGACTGGCGGGCGCGCATCTGTCGCTCGGCTACATCACCATGTTCACCGAGAACATGTCCTCGGGTCGCGGCTTCATGGCGGTGGCGATCCTGATCTTCTCCAATGGCGACCCGCTGAAGGTGCTGGCCGGCTGCCTGCTGTTCGGCTTCGCCGATGCCTTCTCGCTGCGCCTGCAGACCTTCGGGTTTCCGTCCTACCTGGTGCTGACCGTGCCCTATGTGGTGGCGCTGACGGCACTGTTCGCGCTGTCCTACCGGGCGCGGCCAAAAATCATCAAGGAGACGCTGGCGTCGATGCAGAAACTCTTGTCGGTGGACAGGAACAGCGCCCCGGTCGACAAAAATCCGCAATGAAGGAACTCTCATGGAAAGCATAATCCTCGACGTGGATTCTGCCGGCGACGACATTCTGGCCGTGCTGTTTGCCGCGGCGAATCCCAATGTCCGGCTCGAAGGCGTGACCACGGTTACAGGTGCCGCAGGCCCGATCGAGCAGGTCACCAATGTCGTGCTCAACACGCTGACGCTGGCCGGGCGCGACGACATTCCGGTTCATGCCGGCGCCTGGCGGCCGATCGTCGGCAATTCGAAGGCCGACATGGAAGCGCCGGTCCATTTCGAGAAGCGGCTCGTTGCCCGCTTCGGCGACCGGCTGAAGAAATTCAATCCGCCGGCGCCGACCCCGTCACGCCAGGCGACACCGGGGCACGCGGTTGATTTCATCATCGAGACGGTGATGGCAAACCCCGGCGAGATCACGTTGGTGACGACGGGGCCGCTGACCAATGCGGCGATGGCGCTGCTGCAGGAGCCGCGCCTGACGGGCGCGCTGAAGCGGCTCCTGGTGCTTGGCGGCAACTTCCAGACGCCGGGCAACATCACGCCGCTGTCGGAGTACAACATCTGGGCCGATCCGGAAGCCTCGCGCATCGTGCTCAACGCCGACGTCGACAAGATCCTGGTGCCGCTCGACATCTGCGAGGACAACCGCGTCGCCGCCTCGATGCTGACGCGCGACGACATCGCCGACATGCAAGCCGTGGCGCGGAAGAATTCCGTGCTGGAGATGATCGCCGACAGCTTTCCGATCTACATCGACATCTGGCGCGAATTCTTCGATCTCGTCGGCTTCCCGATGGATGACGTCATCACCGTGGCGCTGGCTTTCGACCCTGCCCTTGCCACGATGACCGAACCGCTCTTCGTCGACGTCGTGCTGGACGGGCGCCTCGCTCGCGGACAGACGGTTGCCCATCGCGGCCGGCAGTTGCTGCCCGGCGGCGGTCCGAAGACCACCCGCATCTGCACCGATCTCGACGGCCGCCGCTTCCTGGACATCTTCAAGCAAACCATCGCGCGCTACGAACAAGCGGCGTGAGGACCGACAAAATGACCATTGCAACTCCCATCCTGTTCGACTGCGACCCCGGCCACGACGACGCCATTGCGCTGGTCATGGCGCACCGCTCTCCGGCCATCGAATTGCTTGGCGTCACCACGACATGCGGCAATGCCGAGGTCGAGAAGACGACCGCCAACGCCTTGCGCATCCTCGAATATATCGGCGCCGGCGACGTGCCTGTCGCTCAAGGGTGTCACCGTCCGCTGGCGCGGCCGCTGGTGCTCGGCACCGCCGATGGCCCGAGCGGCCTCGAGGGCTCGCCCTATCTGCCGCAGGCCACGATCAAGCCGGTCGACCAGCACGCTGTCGACTTCCTGGCCGACAAGCTCCGTGCCACGCCGGAACCGATCCTGGTCGTCGCCACCGGACCGCTGACCAATATCGGCCTGATGATCCTCAAGCATCGCGATGTGCTGCCCAAGATCAAGGAACTGATCTGGATGGGCGGAGTGTTCTATCGCAAGAGCGAGATCATCACGCCGACGGAATTCAATGCCTTCTGCGACCCGGAGGCGCTGAAGATCGTGCTGGACAGCGGCGTGCCGATCCTGATGGTCGGCCTCGACGTCACCATGCAGGTGCTGATCGAGGCGCCGCAATATGCCGAACTCGCCACGATCGACACGCCGCTCGGCAAGCTCGTCAACGACTGGCTGCTGTTTTACGAGAAGCTGCACCGCAACTCGATGGGTGTCGGCGGCGCCATGCACGACCCGCTGGCGCTGGCGCTCGCCATCGACCCGACGCTGGTGCGCACGCGTCCGGCCCATATCGGCGTCGATCTGTCGGGCACCTATGCTTTCGGCGCGACGGTTGCCGATTTCTGGGGCGAGCGCGGTGAAAAGGACAATGCGCGCATCGCCCACGAAGTCGACGCGGACCGCTTCTTCAAGCTGATGTTCGACCTGCTGCGGGATTAGACCTCAGCATCCAACAATCTTTGGGCGTGCCATTTCAGATGGTCGTCCATGAATGTCGAAATGAAGAAATAGGAGTGATCGTAGCCGTCCTGCATGCGAAGCGTCAGCGCAACGCCGGCCTTGGCGCAGGCCGCCTCCAGCAGCCACGGCCTCAGCCCGTCATCGAGGAATCCATCCGATGTTCCTTGATCGACGAAGAATTCCGGGAAGCGGTGACCATCCTCGATGAGCAAGGTGGCATCGTAGCGTCGCCATGATTCCTTGTCCGCGCCGAGATATTTCTCGAAGGCCGGCTTCGACCAGCCGGCGGTGCTCGGCTGCACGATCGGCGCGAAGGCCGAGCAGCTCTTGAAGCGTTCGGGTTTCCTCAGTGCTATCGTCAACGCGCCATGCCCGCCCATCGAGTGGCCGAAGATCGCCTGACGCGTCATGTCGGCCGGAAATTCCGCCGCGATCAGCGCCGGCAATTCCTCGGTAACATAGGAATACATGCGATAATTCCTGGCGAAGGGTTCTTGCGTCGCATCGAGATAGAAACCGGCGCCGCAGCCGAACCGCCAATTGTCCTTCTCGTCGGGGACGTCGGCGCCACGCGGGCTGGTATCGGGACAAACGACGATCAGGCCAAGCTCCGCGGCCATCCTTCTGTACTCGCCCTTGTCCATGACATTGGCGTGGGTGCAGGTGAGGCCGGAGAGATACCAGACGACGGGGCAAGGCTTTTCACGGGCCTGCGGCGGCACGAACACGGCAAAAGTCATGTCGCAGGCGCAGGCATCCGAAGCATGGGAATAGACGCCCTGCACACCACCATGCGATCTGGCAGCGGAGATGACTATCATCCGATCCGACATGTTTCTTCTCCGCCAACGTGATTCACCGCCGCTTGTCTACGGCATCGGCCGTGACCACGGCAACCTTGGCGGATTGGAGATCGCGTCCCGGGGCCGGTGCGATCGATCGCCGGCGCCTCAAGTGCGAGGTGGATATTTCCGGAGCGCACTATTCGGCGGCGATCCTGGCGCGCTGCCGTCCGAAGAGCGCCACGCCGACATCGTCCACCGCGAGGCCGACGCGGGCCCGGATCGCCTCGGATGCCAGCACGCCGTCGACGAAATCCTTCTCCGAGGCGTAGACGGCCGTCGGCAGCGTAAAGGCTTCGAAGAAGCCGAACAGAGGCCGCAGCTGATGCTCGACGATCAGCGCGTGGCGGTCACCGCCGCCGGTCGCCGCCAACAGCACCGGCTTGCCCTTGAGGGCCGCCGGGTCGACGAGATCGAAGAAATGCTTGAACAGACCAGTATAGCTGCCCTTGTAGGTGGGCGAGCCGACCACCAGCACATCGGCGGCCAGGATCCGCTCGAGAACGGCGCGAGCCTGTTCGTCCAGGTCGCGCGTCCCTTTGGCATTGCCAAGGCTGGGACCGAGATCGACGACGTCATGGGTGCTGGCGGAGAGGCCGTATCGCCCGGCGATCTCGGTCACGATATGGTCCACGAAGCCGCGGGTCTTTGAGGGCCGCGTGAAATTGCCGGAGAAGCCGACAATGGCCGAATTGGTCATGATGGATGCCTTGTTCCGTGTTCGAACCGGTTACCAGAATGTCCATAGTTTTTATAGACATTGCTGCTGAACGAAAGGAATTGATGGTCGCCATTGGACGAATTCGGAGAAGATTTTTCTTCCAGGGGGGCCGCCCTTAAAGAAGGCGATTTGCGGTTCCGGCAGCCACCTCCTGAATGGCCCGATCCCGGGAGATGACTATCCGGCCACCCGCACGATGAGCTTGCCGAAATTCTTTCCTTCGAGAAGCCCCAGAAAAGCCTGCGGCGCATTCGCTATGCCGTCCACGATATCCTCCCGGTACCGCACACGTCCGGACGCTATCCATTCGGCCATCTCGCGATAGAAGGCTGGGCGCTGATCGACAAACTCGCGCTGGATGAAGCCCCTTATCGTCAGGCTGCGATGCAGCACCTGCTGCATCAGCACCGGCAGCCGGTCGGCGCCGGTATCCACAGGGATGTTGTACTGCGCGATCAACCCGCAGACCGGCACGCGCGCAAACTCGTTGAGCAGCGGAAACACCGCGTCCCATACAGCACCTCCGACATTCTCGAAGTAAACGTCGATGCCTTCGGGACAGGCAGCCTTCAGCTGCTCGGCAAAATTATCGGCGCGGTGATCGACGACCGCGTCGAAGCCGAGTTCCTGGCGCACGAAAGCGCATTTTTCGGCGCCGCCGGCAATGCCGACCGCACGAGCCCCCTTGATGCGCGCAATCTGCCCGACAGCTGATCCGACCGCGCCGCTGGCGGCAGCCACGACGACGGTCTCGCCGGCCTTTGGCCGTCCTATGGTGAGCAGGCCGGCATAAGCTGTGAAGCCCGGCATGCCAAGCACTCCGAGCGCGGTGGTGACGGGCGCCGCCGCAGGATCGAGCTTGCGCAGCCCGACGCCGTCGGACACGGCAAAGCTCTGCCACCCCGAGTGGGACAGCACGATATCGCCTTCCGCGAAGCCGGCATGGCGGGATTTGACGACACGCGCCACCGTGCCGCCCTCCATCACGCCGTCGATCTCGACCGGCTTGGCGTAGGAGCTGGCGGCGTTCATGCGGCCGCGCATGTAGGGATCAAGCGACAGATAGAGAATCTGCAAGAGCAGTTCGCCCTCCCCCGGCTCGCCGATGGCGACGGACTCGACGCGGAAATCGCTCGGTTTCGGCCGGCCTTGCGGCCGCGCCGCAAGCACGATGCGGGTGTTCGTCAGCGTCGTCATTGCCCTAGCTCCCCTCGAATGACGTCCTACCCGAAGAACCGGTTGGGAGGCCGTTTCAGGCCGAGATTCTCGCGCAGCGTCGATCCCTCATATTGCTGCCTGAATATGCCCCGTCGCTGCAGTTCGGGCACGACCTTCCCGACAAAATCGTCAAGCCCGGCAGGCAGGTAGGGAAACATGATGTTGAACCCGTCGGAGCCCTCGGCGACGAGCCATTCCTCCATTTCGTCGGCGATGGCCTGTGGCGTGCCGACGAAGGCTAGGCCGGAATAACCGCCCAGCCTTTGCGCCAGCTGCCTGACGGTGAGCTTCTCCTGGCGCGCCAGTTCGATGACGCGCTCACGGCCGCTCCTGCTGGCGTTGGTTTCGGGGATTTCCGGCAGGGGCGCGTCCGGGTCGAAGCCCGACGCATCATGCCCGAGCGCGATCGACAGCGAGGCGATGCCGCTTTCGTAATAGACGAGACTGTCGAGCCTGGCCCGCTTGGCCTGTGCTTCCTCGGCGCTGTCGCCGACGATGACGAAGGCTCCGGGCAGGATCTTGATGTCGTCGCGCGAGCGGCCGAGTTTCTGCGCCCGGCCCTTGACGTCGGCAAAGAAGCGCTGTCCGGCGGCGAGGTCGGCATGGGCGGCGAAAATGACCTCCGCCGTCTCGGCCGCCAGTTGCCGTCCGGCTTCCGACGCGCCGGCCTGGACAATGACCGGCCAGCCCTGCACCGGCCGCGCGATGTTGAGCGGGCCCCGTACTGAAAGATGCTCGCCCTTGTGATCCAGCACATGCAGCCTGGCCGGATCGAAATAGAGCCCGCTTTCGGCATCGCGGATGAATGCGTCGTCGGCAAAGCTGTCCCACAGGCCGGTCACGACATCATAGAACTCCCGAGCCCGCCGGTAGCGCTCGTCATGCTCGACATGATCGTCGAGACCGAAGTTCAGCGCCGCGTCGGGATTGGACGTGGTGACGATATTCCAGCCGGCGCGGCCGCCACTGATATGATCGAGCGAAGCGAAGCGGCGCGCGACATGATAGGGCGCGTCGAAGGTCGTCGATGCCGTGGCGACCAGCCCGATATGATCGGTGACGGCGGCCAGGGCCGATAGCAGGGTAAAGGGTTCGAACGACGTCACCGTATGGCTGCGCCGCAGCGCTTCGATCGGCATGTTGAGCACGGCCAGATGATCGGCCATGAAGAAGGCGTCGAACTTCGCCGCCTCCAGCGTCTGGGCGAAGCGCTTCAGATGGGCGAAGTTGAAATTGGCATCGGGATAGGCGCCGGGATAACGCCAGGCGCCTGTGTGTAAACTGACCGGGCGCATGAAGGCGCCGAGCCGCAACTGCTTCTTGTGTGTCATGGGCTACGCATCCGGCCGGTATTGCTCAAATTATTGCGCCAACGGCTTGCCGATCCACAGAGATCGCCTTGCCCGAAGGGTCGATCGGCCGAAGGTCCGGCACGGCGGGATCGACCGCTATCCGCCGGAACTTCGGCTCAGTCGGCAAGCCGCTATGCCGCTGTCGGATAGTCCGTATATCCCTTCGAACTGCCTCCGTAGAATGTATTGCTGTCAGGCGCGTTCAACGCGGTGCCCTGCCGCAATCTGCCGACGAGATCGGGATTGGCAATGAACAATTTGCCGAAGGCAACCAGATCGGCACGCCCCTCCTTCACGGCAGCTGCCGCGAGTTCCCTGTCATAGCCATTGTTGACCAGCCAGGCGCCGGCGCCGCCCGCATCGCGATAGGCCGCCTTGAAGGAGGCGTAGTCGAACGGCCGCTCGCCCTGCTGGAAATCGCGCGCCCCGCCCGTGGCGCCTTCAACGACGTGGACATAGGCCAATCCATGGCGGCCAAGTTCCTTGGCCACGTGTTCGAACAAGGGCTGGGGTTCTGGATCGGAGGAGTCGTTTGCCGGCGTCACCGGCGAGAGCCGAATGCCAGTCCGGCCGGCGCCGACTTCAGCGACGACCGCCTCCACCACCTCGAACAGGAAGCGGGCACGGTTCTCGATCGAACCGCCATAAGCGTCGGTGCGATGGTTGCTGCCCGAACGCAGGAACTGGTCAAGAAGATAGCCATTGGCCGCGTGGATTTCGACGCCGTCGAAACCGGCGACCTCGATTGCCGCCTTCGCGGCGCGCCGGAAGTCCTGCACGATGCCCTGGATCTCGCTTTCCTCCAGTGCCCGCGGCTCCGACGTCTCGGCAAAGCTGCCGCTGCCGTCCTCCGCGACCAGGAAGGTCTTGGACTTCGCGCGTATCGCCGACGGCGCGACAGGCTTGCCGCCACCCGGCTGCAGCGATGTGTGCGAAATGCGGCCCACATGCCAGAGCTGAACGACGATCTTGCCGCCTTCGGCGTGCACGGCGTCGGTGACCTTCTTCCACCCGGCGAGCTGTTCGGGCGCGTAAAGACCCGGAACGTTCGCATAGCCTTGGCCCTGATGCGAGATCGCCGTCGCTTCCGTCACGATCAGGCCCGCCGTCGCCCGCTGGCGGTAATAGGTGACGGACAGATCACCCGGAACCGCGTTCGGCGAGCGGTTGCGCGTCAGCGGCGCCATGACGATGCGGTTGGCAAGGGCGAGGTCGCCGGCCGCAATCGGGTCGAAAAGTGTGGTCATCGGATGCCTTTCATTCTCAAGCAAGTGCAAGTTCAGATATCGGAGAGCGAAGCGCGGAAAGCGGCGATCGTTTCATCGTTGCGCTTGTAGAAAACCCATTGACCGAGGCGGCGCGTGGTCACCAGATCCGCCGATGAAAGCGTGGCGAGATGGGCCGACACGGTCGATTGCGAGAGACCGCAACGCTCGAACTGACCCGCGCAAACCCCCATCTCCAGAGGATGTTCCTGGCTGGTGAAATGCTTTTCCGGCTCTCTCAGCCAGTTCAGGATTTCGCGCCGAACCGGATGGGCCAGTGCCTTCAGGATGGCATCGTGATCCATGGACTTCCTATATCGCCAACAGCCGATATTTATATCGCTCCCATGCGATGTGTAAGGAATGGCATTCTGTTTTTGGACGCTGACGCGGAACACTCGCCCTGCCGAGACAGCCGCAGAGGCCGAACCAGCCTCGTGATCATCTGGGCTCGCGTCGCATGCTGAGATAGGTCGGATCGAACTCGGCTATAGTCATCAGCCGCTCCCAGTCGAGGATCGTGACCATGTGGCTCGTCCAGCCGATGGCGCCAAGGTTGCGCAGCGCACCGATGACCCGGTTCATATGAACCACCGAAAGGCCGAGGACGTCGGCGAGTTCCGCCTGCGACAGCGGCAGCCGAAAGGTCATGCCTCTTGTGTGCTTGACCACCTGAAGCCTGACGAAGAGCTCGCACAGCAGGTGCGCCAGATGCGCGGTCTTGGAACGGCGGCCCATGGCCACGATCCATTCCCGGTGGATGGCGCCGTCGACCAGCGTGTCCAGCCACAGGAGCCGGGTCAGGTGCGGCGCCTGCTCGGTGATGGCGCGCAATTTGCTGTGGTCGGCCGCGATCACATGGCATGGCGATAGCGCGATGATGCCATGGTCCATGGTCTTCAGGAGGAAGGCATGCAGATCGACGAAATCGCCAGGTACCTGCAAGGAGGTGAATTGCCGGCCACCATCCTCCAGCACCTTGTAGCGCGCGGCGAGGCCATCGACGATCAGCGTGCTGTAGGTCGGCCGGGAGCCTTCCACGACGATGTCTTCGCCGGTGGCAAAGTTCCTTTCAATCGACATGGCTTCGGCGAGCTGCGCCTTCTCTCCATCCGAGAGGGCGTCGTGCTGACCAAGGTTCAGATAAAGCGCTTCGAGCATGCGAGGGGCCGATCCGGGGTTCGGGCTCAACGTGCCAGGCCATCAGGTGGTTGCAGCCGTTGCACGCGACGGCGACCGTTGGCGAAAAGGGGTGACGATAACCGTTTGTTCGGAACCTGATCGCCCGGCGGCTGTTTTCCGTTCAGCCACAAACGGAGGAAGCCATGGCACGCGACAGAACCGAATATGAAACCGGCGCGCGGAAGTATCCCGCCAGGACCGGCCCGGATCCGAACGATGATTTCTCGTCTGACGCAGCCGGCAACAAGCCGCCGGCAGGCGGAATGGGGCTTACGCGACCGGCGGACCAGACAAATGAAGAGACACATCAGTCAGAAGGACAGAACCCGCCTCGCAAGGCGACACCCAGCCCCGCAACGGAGAAGACATCCGGCGCGGGCCCGGCGATCTCCGAGCATTCGAAGGACGCGAAGGCTCCAAGGTCGGGCCGCCAACCCGGCGCCTACGTCAAGGACTGACAAGGGCGTGCGGCGATACCCCTGACTGCCTATGCGTCGCGCAGACCCGTCGTCTGCCGCGCGTGAACTCTCTTTAGCCGAGGTCAAGACCATGCAGACGAAGTCACAAACGGGCGGTGAAGCCGCCAAGCAGCGCCATATCCAGCGCGGCATCGATGCCAAGGACAAAGCCAAGCGCAATGGCAAGGTCGAGCACGCCATGCAGGCTGGCGCGCGGGCCTATCCCGAGCCACCCTTTCCCAAGCAGCATCACGCCAAACCCGGGCACGAATGGGCGATCGAGCCAGCCCCGCTCTATGATGCGCCCTATTATCTCGGATCGCGCAAACTCGAGGATAAGGTGGCCCTCATCACAGGCGGCGATTCAGGCATCGGCCGCGCGGTGGCGGTTTTGTTCGCCCGCGAAGGCGCCGACATCGCGATCGTCTACCTGGCCGAGGACAGGGACGCCGAAGAGACGAAATCCGCCGTCGAAAAAGAAGGCCGGCGCTGCATTCTGATAAAGGCCGACGTCAGCGAACGGCAGGATTGCCACGATGCCGTGGCGGCCACGGTCAAGACATTCGGCCGCATCGACGTGCTGGTCAACAACGCCGCCTTCCAGATCCATTCCAGCGACTTCGGCGACCTGACCGAAGAACATTTCGACACGACGCTGAAGACCAATCTCTACGGCTATTTCCATATGGCGCAGGAAGCCGTGCCGCACATGAAGCCGGGTTCGGCGATCGTCAACACCGGTTCGGTTACGGGCATAGACGGCTCGAAGCAGTTGGTCGACTATTCGATGACCAAGGGCGGCATCCATGCCTTCACCCGTGCGCTTTCGGGCAATCTCATCGCCAAGGGCATCCGGGTGAACGCGGTCGCGCCCGGTCCGGTGTGGACGCCGCTCAATCCGTCCGACAAGGAAGCCGACGACGTCTCGAAATTCGGCGCCGACACGCCGATGAAACGGCCGGCACAACCGGAGGAACTGGCTCCCGCCTATGTGTTCCTCGCCTCTGCGCATTGCTCGAGTTACATCACCGGCGAAATCCTGCCGATCGTCGGCGGCTATTGAGGTCGGCGCAATGTATTTCATTGCCCTGGCGACGGATTATGACGGAACGCTCGCGCATGACGGGACTGTTTCAGGGAAGACGCTCGCCGCGCTGGAGCGGTTCAAGAAAAGCGGCCGCAAACTGCTTCTGGTGACCGGACGCGAATTGCCCGACCTCAAGCGCGTGTTTCCCGAGATCGGCCTGTTCGACAAGGTCGTCGCCGAGAACGGCGCCCTGATCTACACGCCGGCGAGCGAAGAGGAGCGGGTGATCTCGCCGTCGCCGGAGCCCAAATTCGTCGCCGGACTGAAAAAGCAGGGGGTGAAGCCGCTTTCGGTGGGACGGTCGATCGTCGCCACCTGGGAGCCACATCAGGCGACCGTGCTCGACGTCATCAAGAAGATGGGGCTCGAACTCGAAATCATCTTCAACAAAGGCGCGGTGATGATCCTGCCGAGCGGCGTCAACAAAGCCACCGGGCTGGCGGCCGCGCTCGAGGAACTTCGCCTGTCGCCGCACAATGTGGTGGGTGTGGGCGACGCCGAGAACGATCATGCCTTCCTGCAGGCCTGCGGCTGCAGCGTTGCGGTCGACAATGCCATTCCCGCGGTCAAGAGCACCGCAAACCTGGTCACGCGCGGCGCACGCGGCAAAGGCGTCGAGGAACTGATCGACAAGCTCATCAAGCGCGACCACGGGATTGTGCCGAAGCGTCATGACGGCATTGTCCTGGGATCGTCGGGTGGCGATGACATCTATCTGTCGCCAACCGAAACCGTGCTCATCGCCGGCAGTTCGGGCATCGGCAAATCCACGCTGGCCACGGCACTGACGGAACGCTTCGTCGAGAGCCGGTTCCAGTTTTGCGTCTTCGACCCCGAGGGCGACTATGATGGCCTCGAGGGTGCCGTTCGGCTGGGGGACGGATCGAGCGCGCCGACAAAGGCGCAGGTGCTGGATCTGATCGCCAAGGCCGACAGCAATGTCGTCGTCAACGGGCTGGCGCTGCGTGTCAACGAACGGCCCGATTTCTTTGCCGACCTGCTGCCTGGCCTCGGCAGCTTCCGCCGCCGCACCGCAAGGCCGCATTGGCTGGTCATCGACGAGGCGCACCATCTTCTTCCGAAGCGGCGCGACGACACGCGCTCGGTGCTCTCCCTGGAACTGCCGGGCACGATCCTGATCACCGTCCATCCCGAAGCAATTTCGACCGACGCCCTGCGTCTGGTTACGGCGGTCATCGCCCTTGGCCCGAAGGCGAAGGACGTGGTGAAGGCCTTCTGCCGCGAGACCGGCATCGAGGCCCCCAAGGACATTCCCACCCCGAAGGGCGACCGGGTTCTGTTCTGGCGCCCGGGACCGGGCAAGAAAATCAAGACGGTCAAGGTGATCGAACCTCGCCAGTCGCTCAAGCGCCATAGCCGCAAATATGCCGAGGGCCAGATCGACGAGACCGGCAGCTTCTATTTCCGTGGTCCCGACGACGCGATGAACCTGAGGGCCCACAACTTGATGATCTTTGCCCAGATGGCCGAAGGCATAGACGACAAGACCTGGGAGTTTCATCTGCGCGCGGGCGACTATTCGAAATGGTTCCGGCAGCAGATCAGGGACAAGGACCTCGCCCGCGAAACCGCCGAGGCGGAAAAGGACAGCAAGCTCTCGGCCGAGGAGAGCCGCAAGCGGGTTCTGGATGCTGTCCGCCGGCGCTACACGGCACCCGCGACGGCGCCCGAGGCGTAACAGCCGGCCACGGTCCTGGGCGATGTCAGGAACGGCCGGTTTGCCGCCCGCGTTGGAACCCTGGCGCTAACCTGACGTTCAACCTCCATCGAGAAGGAGAGACGATCATGCCCCGAGGCGAGAAATCCAAGTACACCGACAAGCAGGAACGCAAGGCCGACCATATCGCCGAAGGCTATGAGAAGCGCGGCGTCTCCGACAAGGAAGCCGAGCGACGCGCATGGGCGACGGTCAACAAGGACGATGGTGGCGGCAAGAAAGAAGGCGGCTCCGGGCGCGGCAAGCACACCGGTCATCCAGCGGCGCACAAGGGTGGCAAGACCGGCGGCAAGGCGTCGGCTTCCCGATCGGCCGCCAGCCGATCAGAATGGGCAAAGAAGGCGGCGGCGACGCGCAAAAGGAACGCCGAACACCACGCCCATTGAACGACCTCCAGGATCGGACGCCGCCATGAAATCGCGACTCGTCAACGAGGCGAACGGCCAACGGACATTCGTGGTGGTGCTCGACCCGGGCGAAGAGGCATTTTCGGCGCTGACCAGCTTCGCGGTGGACCAGAAGATCGGCAGCGCTTCCCTGACCGCGATCGGCGCGTTCCAAAGCGCCGCTGTGGGCTGGTTCGACCTGGAGGCAAAGAACTATCGAAAAATCCCGGTCGAGCAACAATGCGAGGTCCTGAGCGCGATCGGCGACGTTGCCACGGGCGATGACGGCAAGCCAAGTCTTCATGTCCACACCGTGCTTGGCTTGAGCGATGGCACGACGAGAGGCGGTCATCTCCTCGAGGGCACCGTTCTGCCGACATTGGAAATCACGGTGGTGGAAGCGCCGGCTCACCTGCGCCGCCGCAAACGAGCCGAATTCGGGGTGGCTTTGATCGATCTCGGCGCCTGAAGCCGCCGCCGCGCATCGTGCGGGCGCAACGCCCGGAGGCCATGGTACAGCCAATGACGGACAGCTTTGCCCTTCCCCTGGACACGCCTCCCATGGAGGCAAAGGCCGCCGATGCGTTGCCGGAAGGGGAAGGCCTTTGGCAATACGAACCCAAATGGGACGGCTTTCGCTGCCTCGCCTTCAAAGGCGACAGGGACGTTGATTTGCGCGCCAAATCCGGCAAACCCCTCGGCCGTTACTTCCCCGAACTCGTCGCCATGCTGCGGCAGGTCGAGGCCCGCAACTTCGTTGTGGACGGCGAAATCGTCATCGAACTCGAAGGCCAGCTTTCCTTCGACGCGCTGCAGATGCGGCTTCACCCGGCCGAAAGCCGCATACGCAAGCTGAGCGCGCAAACGCCGGCCCGGCTGATCCTGTTCGACATGCTGGCCGCGCCGGGCGGCACGAGCCTGCTTGGCGAGCCGTTGTCGCGCCGCCGCCGGGCGGTCGAGGGGTTCGTTCGGGATTGCGCCGAGCCTGGCTTGCGGCTCTCGCCCAGCGCGACCGATCCAGCTGCGGCCAGGCGCTGGCTGGAGGGCGCCGGCCACGGTCCCACCGACGGCGTGGTCGCCAAATTGCTGGCCGACCCCTACCGGCCGGGGGAACGCGCGATGGTCAAGGTCAAACGGCTGCGAACGGCCGACTGCGTGGTCGGCGGATTTCGCTATCTGACCGGCAGTAAGGAGGTCGGCTCGCTGCTGCTCGGCCTCTACGATGAGGGCGGCAAACTCGACCATGTCGGCTTTACCTCGACCATCGGCAGGGATGACCGGGCCGGCGTCACCCGAACGCTGGAGAAGTTACGAGGCGGACCCGGTTTCACCGGCAAGGCACCGGGGGGACCGAGCCGCTGGAGCACCGAACGCAGCGGCGAATGGGAGCCCCTGCGGCCGGAGCTTGTGGTCGAGGTCCGCTTCGATCACGTCACCGGCAACAGGTTCCGCCATGGCACCAAGCTGCTGCGCTGGCGGCCGGACAAGGCGCCGCGCCAGTGCACCATGCGGCAGATCCGGTGAGGAAGTTCGCCCCGCGGGCGCGCTCGGCGAGCTGGCGGCAGCCTGTTTGCGAGGCGGTTGGAACAACCGCCACGATAGCAAGTTGTGCCCCAGCTACACCGCGCTGGTGAGCTTCACGACAATTGGAGAAGACAATCATGGCGACTGCGAAGAAAGCGGCAACGAAAGATCTTGAAGCCCTGTTCCTCGACGGGCTGAAGGACATCTATTACGCCGAGAAGAAAATCCTGAAGGCGCTGCCGAAAATGGCGAAGGGCGCCGAATCCGAGGATCTTGTCGCGGCGTTCCAGAAACATCTGGCGGAGACCGAGGGCCAGGTCGATCGGCTCGAACAGGTCTTCGAGCTTCTCGACAAGCCGGCCCGGGGCAAGACCTGTCCCGCCATCGACGGCATTCTCGAGGAAGGTTCGGAAATCCTCGAGGAATACAAGGGCGCCCCGGCGCTGGACGCCGGACTGGTTGGCGCAGCGCAGGCCGTCGAGCATTACGAGATCGCGCGTTACGGGACGCTGATCGCCTGGGCCGAACAGCTCGGCAAGAGCGACGTGGTCAAACTCCTCAATCAAACCCTGGAGGAGGAGACGGCGACCGACGAGGCGCTTTCCAGCCTTGGCGAGGGCGGCGTCAACGAGCGTGCCCTGGAACAGGCCGCCTAGCTGGCGAGCTGTTGCCCCGGCCGCCTCAGGCGATCCGGGGCAAACTCCCCGGACTCGGGGAACGACGATTCGGAGAACGACGATGGCCCCCCGCAAAACAGAACAACCCGCGGTTCAGAGTGACGACCCGGCTGCAACGGAAGGTCCCGTGATCGAGCAGCAGGACTGGGACGCACTGGCAGGTGCGAAAATCCTTCCCGACGACGTCGAGGTGGAAGACGAGGCTGACGGCGAATTGCCCGAGGAAGATGACGACAACGCCTACCAGGAAAGCGACGAGGCATTGCCCGACGATGTCGAGGAGGCGGTCCTTTCACGCGATCCATCAAGGGAAGGCGGCCGCTTCGACGAGGACTGATCTATCAATGTTCAGTGCCGGTCAGCCGACCGCATGCATCGGGGGCTCTTCGTTTTCGTCAGGATTGGGTAACGGCGCCTCATCGGGCAATTCTTCCGGCTCTGGTTCGCCGATCGGCTTGGGCTTCCAATTGGGAGCCGGCATGGGCACGTCGCGATTGGGATCGGGGTCTCTCGGATCGGGCATAAATCTGTCTCTCTCTGTTGGCGATCGGCCGGAAGGGTGGCAGCAGGCGCCGCATCCCATCTACTCGGGGATTTGCCCGAGGCGACCCGGCTCCATGGCCAAATAAACTGGCGGCCCAGACGTTCCGTCACGTAATATTTCGTGCGGGCCCGAGCCATGTTTCCGCTCGCTTTCGGAATCCGGTGGAGACGGGCCGTTGTGGCTTATCCGCAACCACCCTGTCGTGGCGCAAAATCGCTATCGTTTTTACGATTTGGACGTGTGCTTACAAGATCGTCGGACCGTAACGCCGAGCGGCATCGCAGCAACGAGGAGCTAATTGAGCTGGCCAAGGATTCCGGAGCTGTTGGCCAAGACAAAACTCCAGTAGATCTGCAGCGCTATCGTGCAGATCGCGGCCGCCGAGATCGGCACGCCGAAAGGCACCACGCCTCTCTGGTCGAGATGCTGGACGTAGACGCGGAAGGCACTTTGAGGCAGCAGCAGCGGGTTCTTCACGACCAGGGCCGTGGCGAGGGCAAAAACCAGCAGCAGCAGCGAAAATACCGTCAACCCGCTACCGCCGATCAGAAGCGGCACGACCGCCAGCAACTTGACATCGCCGGCACCGATCTTGCGCAGCAACCAGAATGGGAAGAGCGCCAGAAACAGCAACAGGCCGGCCACCGCGCTCAAGCCCATATCCCACCACGATGCGGATTGGAGCGACAGAAGCAGGAGCGATCCGAGCCCGAGGCAGAGCAGCAGCAGCACGTCGCGGTTGGATATTTTCTGGGTGGTGAAGTCGAGCCAGGCGATCCGCGCGAGCAGGGCCGCGGCCAGTAGCTTCAGCACTATCGCTTCGGTCAGCAGCACGTTCAGCGCTCGATGTTCTGCACGCTTGACGAGAGCAGTTTCAGATTGTTGGCCACGGTCGGATCGTTGGGCGCCAGCTCATAGGCCTTGAGGAAATTGCCGCGCGCGTCCTGCAGCTTGCCGCGCAGCAGATCGGAATAGCCGACATTGTTGTAGTATTCGGGCGACGGCCCCATCAGCTTGAATGCGCGGCCATAGGCACGGTCGGCGAGGTCGAAGCGGTGGATGCGGTCGCAGGAAGCCGCCAAGCCCATCCATGCGCCGCCGTCGTTGGGCGCAAGCTGCGTCGCCTTGAAGAACAAGGCGCCGGAATTGCCGTAGTTTTCGGCGCGGAACTGGTTCTTGGCCTCCGCGACGGCTTGGTCCGAAGCGTAGTATTCGACGTCGCCGACAGTCTTCAACCCGTCGAATGCATCGCCGAAGGACGTCACGTCGCCTTTCGAGGGCTCGTTGGTGCGCACGACACCGCCAGTGGCGTCCACGCCGTTTGTCTGACAGCCGGCAAGCGCCGCCATCAGCAGACTGGCCGCGACGACGGTTGCGAGGCGCATTGGCCCTGTCATTTTTATCCCCCAAGAGTCCTGCGACTCTATTTTAGAATCAAAGCATATACCCATTTAGAAGAAAATGCCCTTCATCCGGATGATCACCGGCAACATGATCACCATCATGACGACCGGGAAGATGCACAGGCCCAGCGGGATCATCATTTTGACGGGAAGAGAGTTGGCCCGTTCCTCGGCACTCAGAATCCTTTGCCCACGCATCTCGGCGCTATAAACACGCAAGGCATCGGTGAGGCTGGTGCCGAGTTCTTCCGATTGACGGAACAAGACCGCCAGTGCCCGCGCCTCGTCAAGCCCGATGCGATCTGAAAGTTCGCGCAGCGCTTCCCGCAACGGCTTGCCAGCACGCAGCTGCAAATTCATGATCGACAGTTGGATGCCCAGCCATTTGTGGGTGGCGGCCATTTCCTGGCTGACGCGTTCGACTGCCCCCTCCAGGCTCATGCCGGCATCGGCGCAGGTGATCATCATGTCCATGAAGTCGGGGAAGGCTCGACGATAGATCTGTTTCTGGCTGTTCTCGAAACGGTCGAGCAGAATTGAGGGAATCACCATGGTGGCAAGGCCGAACAGGGCAGAACCGGCAAGAGTGATGAAACCGGGCAGTTGCGGCGGCAGAACCCGCGACAGGAGTGCATACATCGCCAGAAAACCGACGCAGACCGCGACAAGGCGGGACAACGTATAAATCAGCGGTGCGCTCGATTTATAAAAGCCGGCGCGAAACAGTTTCGCTTCCAAGGCGTTCGGCTCTTCCCGCTCCTTCTCGACCGACTTGAAGTACGCCTCGACCGGCCGTTGCGCGGCAAGCTTGGCAAGCTGGTCTTGTCCGAGCATCGAGCGGCGATCGGTCATTCCTTCGCTTTTGAGGCTCTGCGCGACGAGCTTTCGTGTTTGAAGGGCCGGTAAAAAGACAAGCGCGCCGAACAGGAAAAGGGACATCGCCGCCACAAAGACGGCAATGGACACCAAGAAGCCCAGGTCCTGAATGTTCGAAAACAATTTGTTCGTCGCTCCCAGTCAGAAATCGAAAGTAACCATCCGGTACATGATGAAGTCGCCAAGCAGCGCCCACAAACCAAAGAGCAGAAGTATCGGGAAAACGAGCGGGTTGCCCCAGACACCGCCGTAGTAGGCCGGGGCCAGGATTTGAAGCGTGAAGAACATCACAACAGGAAACAAGGAGATGATCCACGCGGAGACGCGACCTTCGGCCGAAAGCGCCTTGATTTTCATTCGCAATTTCTGCCGTTCACGCAGGACCGAGGAAAGATTGGTCAGAATTTCGGTCAAATTGCCGCCCGTCTTGGCCTGGATCGACAGCGATACCGACAGCAGCTGAAGACCCTCGAATCCGACACGCTGCGAAAGCTTTCGCACCGCCTGCTCGATGCTGAGGCCAAAGGTGATTTCATCGGAGACGATGCCGAACTCGGTGCCGAGCGGATCGGGCATTTCTCGGGCGACGAGACCAACTGCCACGGAAGCTGGATGTCCGGCGCGCAGCGAACGAACGATCATGTCGAGCGCATCCGGCAGTTGCTTGGCAAACTTCCGGATTCGTTTGTTGCGGGCGCGCCGGAGGACGACAAGTGGCAGGACAAGCCCCAAGATCAGAAAGATAAGAAGTGACGCCAAAGCGGAAGAATTGAAGAGTAACAGCAGCAACGCCATCGCCAGCCCTGCAAGCAGAAATGTCGCAGCGAAAGTCAATGGATTTCCGGTGATACCGGATTGGGTATAGAGCCTGTTCAACCAGACCAGTCCAAAAAGAAAGTCGCCGGAGTCCGTGAGGCCGCGTTCTCGCAGCAACCCCTGCAACGTTTGTTCGGCCGGAACCTCGCCGGCGAGCCGCTTCAATCGACGATTAACTGCCAGAGACCGGGAGCGGCGGCCGGCAAATGAAAGATAAAGGGCTTCGCCGGTGAGAATGACCGAGGCTGCCGCCAGCATATAGATGAAATACAGCAGAGCTTGACCAGTCAGCATCAGAGGGCAACCTGCGGGTTGAAGGCGTCCTTGGCAAAATGATGGCCAAGCGTCGCGGCCTCCGGAGCGAAGCGCGGACGGACACCCGTTGCGCGAAAGTCTCCGATGACCTTGCCCTCGGCTGTGACCTCACGGCGGACGAAATGATAGATCTCCTGAAGCTGGACGACATTGCCCTCCATGCCAGTCAGCTCCGATATGGAGGTGACACGCCGGCCGCCGTCCGAAAGACGCTGTGTCTGCACGATAATATCGATGGCGGAGGCAATCTGCGCCCGGATTGACTCATGCGTCATCGGCATTCCGGCCATGCCGACCATCTGTTCCAGCCGCGAGATCGCGTCGCGCGGCGTGTTGGCATGGATTGTGGTCATCGACCCCTCGTGGCCAGTGTTCATGGCCTGCAGCATGTCGAAAGCTTCCTCGCCGCGCACCTCGCCGACGATGATCCGGTCGGGCCGCATGCGCAGCGCATTCTTCAACAATTCGCGCTGACGTACCTCGCCCCTGCCCTCGACATTGGGCGGGCGCGTCTCCAGCCTGCCGACATGCGGCTGCTGCAATTGCAGTTCGGCCGCATCCTCGATGGTGATCAGCCGCTCCTTCGAGGGTATGTAGCTCGACAAGGCATTGAGCAACGTCGTCTTGCCGCTGCCGGTGCCGCCCGAAACCAGGATCGATTTGCGCGCTTGGACGGCGATCCGCAGCAGTTCGATCATCGGCGGCCGGATCGAATTGAATGCCATCAAACGCTCGAGCGAATAGGGGTTCTTCGAGAACTTGCGGATCGACACCAGTGGGCCATCCACCGAAATCGGCCGCACCGCGATGTTGACGCGAGAGCCGTCCTCCAGCCGAGCATCGACCATCGGCGATGATTCATCGACGCGCCTGCCGATAGCCGAAACGATCTTGTTGATGACGCGCAGCAGATGCGCCTCATCCCGAAACCGGATTGGCGTTTCTTCGACGATGCCACGCCGCTCGATGAAAACGCGCTTGTGGGTGTTGATCAGGATATCCGTGATGGATTCATCCTTGAGCAAAGGCTCGATCGGCCCCAGTCCGAGCATTTCGTCCGCCGTGTCGCTGGTCAGCTGATCGAGTTCGCGTGCATTCAGCGGTACGTTTCGGCCGCGAACGAACTCGCGCACAATGGGACGGATCTCATCCAAGATCTCATCCTTGGAAGCACTTTCGAGCGCGGTCAGGTTGAACCGGTCGATCAGATGGCGATGGATTTCGACCTTGAGCGTCAGGAAAGCGTCGCCGTGGGATTCGATATCGGCTGCTGGAGAAAGGGCGGGAGCGACAGGCAGAACTGTCAGCGTCTCCGCGTTTGCCACGCCCGGCTGCGCGCCTTGCCCCTTGATGAACCGCCCCAGCATAATCCCGTATGCTCCCCTAACCCTTATATTAGTGGAAACTAAACGTTAACCACCCGGGGCACAAGCGCCCGAACGATCCGCCCCTGGTCAATACTTTCAACATAGTTAAGAGCCAGCGGAAAAGAATATCGTTTTTATTCGCCGCTTATCAGCCTCGGACGCAGAAGCGGGATCTAGACTTTGAAGCGTCCTCTGCGCCCGGCGACAGCAGGCATGGGAATCCACCCTAGGACCGGCCGTAACCCCTTAGATATAAAGGGATATGCTAGATTGCTAAAGTAGAGATAGCTTCATTAGATTGTGGACATAATTGTGAACGAATGGTTAAGGCCGCTTGAAAAATCAGACGAATCAAGCTCTTGCTGGCTTTCGGGGCTGCGTTCTGCTCGCAAGTTCATGTATTGGAAAGTTAAGGAACCGTTAATCCGGTTTGACTCCGTGTTTTCTCGGGACCTAGGATCGAGATGACGGGGGATGCTTGGGTATGGATTTCATCCCGTGCTCTGTCTCGTCGGGTTGTAACCTCCAAAGGGAGAAATTGACATGAACAAGCTCATGACGATGACCCGGCAGTTCCGCGACGATGAAAACGGCGCTGCCATGGTCGAATATTCCATCCTTATCGGCATTATCGCCGTTGCATCGATCCTGACAGTCATCGCCATTGGTGCCTGGGTAAACGCTCGTTTCTCGGATCTCTGCACCGCACTCGACAAGGGGACTGGCACCTGCGTCGCATCTACGGGCGTCGGCACCTGATCGCCTGAGTACATTCAGGCCCGGCTCGTTCGAGCCGGGCCTGAATCCAATCGCAGCGGGCGAATCCCGCGCTGGGGCTTGGGGCTTTGGGCATGCGCGCCAATACGCTTATCATGATCGTCCTCGCCGGCGTGTTCGGCGTTCTGGCAGTTGTGCTGGTCAATATCTGGCTGGCCGGCCAGCGTAGTGCCATGGCGCAAACGGGCCTCGTTCAAGGTAGTACGGTCGTCGTGGCGGCAATGCCGCTGAAGTTCGGCGACACGCTCACCGCGGATAAATTGCGCGAAGTGGCTTGGCCGGCAGGCGCGGTTCCAACCGGCGCCTTCAAGACAACGAAGGAAGCCTTGGCAGGCGAAGGCACGAGGCAGGCTCTTCAAACCATTAGTGCCAACGAACCTGTCCTGGCCAGCAAGATTACTGGACCTGGCCAGCGCGCCACGCTTTCGGCAGTGCTCGGCGAAGGCATGAAGGCCGTTTCCATCAGGGTGAACGACGTTCTCGGCGTTGCGGGTTTCGTCTTCCCTGGCGATCGTGTGGACGTGCTGCTGACCCGCAGCGTGCGCGGCGATGACGGCGCGGACCGGAGTTTCGTCGACGTACTGCTGCAGAGCATGAAGGTGCTCGCGATCGACCAGGTGGCCGATGTGAGCAAGGATAGCCCGACAGTCGTGAAGTCGGTGACCCTGGAGGCTAGTACCAAGGATGCGCAGAAGCTGACCTTGGCGGCTGGCGCCGGGCAGTTGTCGCTGGCGCTGCGCCAGGCCGCGGCCAGTAAGGGCGAGACGACCGAACGGGTAACGCTTTCCGATCTGACCGGCGAAACGCCCGACGACGTTGCCAAAAGGCAGGCCGAACTGGACAAGAAAGCAGCCGAGGAAGCGGCGGCGGCCGAAGAACGCAAGCGTGCGGACGACAAGATTGCAGGGCTAACGCAGGCTGTTGAAAGGGTCGGAAGCCGTCTTGACGAGCTGGGGAAGGTCAAGCCCGCTCCGGTCGTGGTGACGGCCGCACCGCAGCAAGCAGTCAAGGAAGTTGTCAAATATGTGCAGCCTGAGCCGCCGGCGCGGGCGACGGTCGGGGTTTTTCGAGGCGTGAAGCTCGAGACATATGACGTGCCGCGACAACCATGATAAGCTACGGCTAATAAAAAGGGGGCTGCCGCCGGCAGCGATGGGGAGACGGGGATGCAGGGTTTTTGGAGGATAGCGGCGGCCGCGTTGTCTTGTATGGCAACGGTAATGCTATCGAGCCTCAAGGCCGATGCGGCCGACCGTTTCATCGACGTGTCGACCCCCAGCGTGCATCGGATTTTCCTGCCGATGTCGCAATCGGTGACGATCCAAGTGAGCGCCAATCTCGGCGACATCGTCGTCGGCGACGAAAAGATCGCCGATGCGCAGCCGATGACCGACCGTACCCTCTATGTCATCGGCAAGGGTGCCGGCACCACCACGGTCAACCTGTTTTCCACCGACAAGCGCTCGCTCGGCGCCCTGCAGATCGAGGTCGGCGTCGACGTGAGCGACATGGCGGCGGCAATCCGCCAGGTTTCGCCAAGGTCGCGTATCGAGATCGGCTCGGTCAATGGACGGGTGCGGCTTGGCGGTCATGTCAAGGACGGCGCGACGCTGGCGGCCATCATGGAAGTAGCGCAGCAGTATGGGCCCGACGCCATCATCAATGCCGTTACGGTGGATGACAGCCAGCAGGTCAATCTCGAAGTCCGCGTGCTGGAGGCAAAGCGCAATGCCGGTCGCGATCTCGGCGTGTCCATCCGGAGCAAAAACGGCAGCGGCACGACCAGAACCGGGACAGGCATTGCCGCCGTTGACGAAGACAATGTGGTTGCCGGACCAGGCAATATTATCAGCGGCCTGTTGTCGAACAGCAATCCGTTTGCAGCGCTGATCACCCGCGTTATCGACAGCAACATCAAAGTCGACCTGATCATCGAGGCGCTGGAGGCCAAGGGCGTGGTGCGCACGCTGGCCGAGCCAAACCTGACCACGCTTTCCGGCGAGCCGGCCAGCTTCAACGCGGGGGGACAGGTCCCGATCCGCAGCGTCAACAAGGATGGCGAGATCCAGATCGAGTACAAGCAATTCGGCGTCAATCTTCTGTTCACGCCGGTCGTGCTTGCCGACGACAAGATCCACATCCAGCTGGCGCCTGAGGTCAGCGACCTGACCGGCTTCACAACCGCAGGCGATCCGATCTTCACCAACCGCAAATTGGAAACCGTCGTGGAACTGCGCGACGGCCAGAGCTTCGCGGTCGGTGGACTTCTGTCCAGCAAGACCACCAAGCTTCAGAACCAGGTGCCGTGGCTGGGCCAGGTACCTGTGATCGGCACGCTGTTTCGCAATTCGAGCAGCCAGAAGGAAGAGACCGAATTGGTCGTGATCGTCACGCCGCACATCGTGCGGCCGGTGAAGCCCGGCGAGCAGTTGGCGACGCCTTTCGACAAGACACGGCCCGCCAACGATCCCGAATTTTTTGTGCTTGGCCAGCTCGAGGTGAACAAGGACATGATCCGCAAGTACGAGCAAGGCGACGGCGTCACCGGGCCCTATGGCCACATGCTGGACTTCAAATCGAAGGACAAGATGCTCTATGTCAAGAAATAGCGCCTTGTTCCTCACTCTGTGCACCGGCCTGCTGACGGGCTGCGCCGCGGACTATCTGAACCATTATGACTCGGTGACTTTGGCGGCCGGCGACACGCAGAAGTTCAATTCGATGCTGCAGACGGTCGATCCGCTCAATCCGGCTTCGAAAAACACACACATAGAAGGCGACGGCGCGCGCGCTGCCGCTATCGCACACAATTACAAATTCCCACCGCCGCCACCGCCACCGCCGGCTATCACGGTCAATGTCGGCGGGGCGGGCGTGACGACGCCGTGAACTGAACGGAAGGATGCGGAGGGCGCCTGGCATGCGAGGGCCTTGGCGCAAGAAAGCAGAGAGTAAGGTCATGTTGGGGACCATTCGCGCGTTCTGGAAAGATCAGAGGGGGATAGCGCTCATCCTGGTCAGCATCACGCTGCCAGCAATCATAGGTTTCTCGCTGCTCGTTATCGACACGAGCCGGGTCAACAACATGCATTTCGACCTGCAGAAGGGGGCGGATGCATTTTCCTTGGCTGGCGCGGCGGAGCTCGACGGCAGTTCCGACAGCATCGTCCGAGCCGACCGCGCCATTCAGACGCTCGTCTCGAACCAGTACAGCTTTTCCGATTCTGCGACGCCAGGACCACAGACGCTTGCTGCCGCTGGCGTTACGAGACGGTATCTCAACGCCCTGCCCGCCGACAACGCGCCAATCCCAGCCAATTATGTCATCACCGACGAGGTAACCTATGCCTCGACGGCGAGATTCGTTCAGATCGATGTTAAGCCGGTCGGCTTCGCAGCGATTTTTCCTGTGTCTTTCCTCAATCCTGGAAGCAGCGGGAATTGGAACATCGGCGCCAGCGCTGTCGCGGGCTTCGGATCGAGCGTTTGCGACTACACGCCGGTCTTTATGTGCAACCCATATGAAGACACCAGCCTCACTGGCGGCGTGACGCTGGAGCAGGCCGCACAGACAAGAAAGTATCGTCGCCGGCAAATCGTGCTACGCGGCGACGGTTCCTACGCGCCAGGGAACTTCGCCTTCCTATCCTCGCCATTTGGCACCGGCGCGAACGAGTTGGAAAGGATGCTCGCCGATTCCAAGCCGCAAAATTGCTATTCGCGCGATGGCGTCCAGACCGAGCCGGGCCAGAACGCTGGTCCAGTGCAAGATGGCATCAACTCGCGTTTCGGCATCAACTCGTCGAAGTATTCAGACGGGCCAGCCTTCAACGTGCGCAAGGGTGCGACAAACTGGGACCAATATGTCGCGAGCAACAAGGTCAACTACGAGACCGACCCCACCAAGGGCGTCGGCCTAGAGCGTGACTCCTGCCAGATCACCGGCAGTTGCACCATGATGGGCGGCCGGATGGGAGCAGGCGACTGGAATCCTTCCCGATATTGGAAAGCGAACCATCCGTTACGAAATTCGGGCAATGGCGCTGGCAATTTGCCGACCGCCCTCGCCGGCACTGGCGACGACCTTCCAACTCGATACGAAACCTACCGGTACGAGAATGACCCCAATGGCGACGGCAACACCTCCGACAACATTGTCGGTGACGCCGCCGTCAGTGGTGAAAAAGGCACGCCTCCCGGGGCGGCAGGCTCTCCAATCACGACGGTTGATCGGCGCCTGCTCTATGGCGCGATCCTCGACTGCAAAGCCCTCCAGGCTAGCGGCACAAGCTTCAAGGGCCGCGCCACCGTTCCTGCTCGCAGATTCGCCAGCTTCTTCATCACCGAGCCCATTAAAGACACCGGCAAGAACATCTATGTCGAACTCGTCGACATCACCGGCAAAGGTGGGAGTGGCACACTTGACAATTTCCTGCGCGACGAAGCGCAGCTCTACAGGTGACGGCGATGTCTCGAAACGTGGGACGTCATCTAACGAAATTCCGTCGAGACCAGCGTGGCGCGGTGCTTGTCGAAATGACGATCGTCGCCCCGTTGATGCTGTTGCTGTCGGCCGGGGTATTCGAGTTTGGCAATCTGATACACGACAAACTGCTGATGGAAGCGGGCCTTACCGACGCTGCCCGATTCGGAGCTCGCTGTAACAGCCAGTTGTACACCGATTATGCGAGTTCGGGTTTTTCGGCGATCGACTGTACCAATGTTGCGAAGAACATCGCGGTCTACGGCACGCCCGCACCGACTGTAGTTAACGGCGTGGTGACGACCAGCCCGCGCGTCGGGGGTTGGCAGACAGCGAATGTGACGGTGACCATCGGTGCCAGCGGCTCTTGCCACGACGCTGTCGTTGCCGGCGTTACCCAATATCGGTCGGTGACTCCCCAAGTGTGCATCGTCAGTGCGACAGGAACCTATCCCTATAGCGGTGTGGGCATGTTGGCGTTTCTCAACATCGGACCGATCACCCTGAGCGGCTCCCATCAGGAGCGGCTGATCCGATTCTGATGATGAGACGCTTCGCAAAATCAGAACACGGCACGGCCATGGTCGAGATGGCCATCGTGGCGCCTTTACTTTTTGCGCTGACGCTCGGCTTCGTCGATTTCGGTTACGCCCTATATCAATGGAATGGTGCAACCAAGGCCGTCCAGGTCGGCGCAAGGCTGGCCTCGATTTCAGATCCCGTGGTGCCGGCAACGGTGCTTGCCGCCGCGGCGCCAATCTCGGTCCCGGGCGCGCCGGTTGCGGCCGACGCTTACGCCCCGTTCGTCTGCAAATATACCGGCAGCATCGGGGACTGCAATGGCAGCTCCGCCAACTTCGACGCCAATGCCTTCAGTCGCATCTTCAGAGGCGATACGGCCGTCACCAACGACGATGCCTGCCCGCCGCCCACAGGAACTCAGCGGCCTGGTATGTGCCATTTCTTTCCGGACCTCCTGCGAACCAATGTCGTCATTACCTATGCGGCGACAGGACTTGGATTCCAGACCAGGCTCAGCGGTCCTGTGCCGACTATCACGGTCAATCTGCAAAACCGGACTTTCCAGTTCTTCTTCCTGGGCGGACTGCTCGGGTTCGGCAATATCAACATGCCCTCCATGCTGAGCACGGTCACGGGCGAAGACCTGAAAACGAGCGCGCCATCATGAACGCCATCAACACCAAAGTCCTGCCCACCAAGCGAAAGCAGGTCGCGCTGTTTTCGTCCGATCCTAGTTTCAAGCGCGAGGTGGCGACGCGGCTCGACGCGTTGGCGATCTATGATGTGCGGGTTGCCGAGACGGGCGACTTCCTCAAGGGGCCGCCGGCCGACACGCGCCCGGGCATCGTCATCCTCGATCTCGGCAATGGCGAATTGCTCGGCAATCCAGGCATCGTCGAGGCGCGCGCGCTGTGGGCCAGCGTGCCGCTGATTGCGGTTTCCGACGAACTGACGTCGGGGCGGACGCGCGTGCTGGTGCGCATGAACGCCTCCGACTGGCTGCACAAGCCGCTCGACGGCAAGGAACTGCTCAACGCCGTCACCTTCCACGACAGCGGCAACCAGGGCACCAAGAGCCGTATCGTCACCTTCATCGGCGCCAGCGGCGGCGCCGGCGCCACGACGCTGGCGCTATCGGCGGCCGAATTCCTGGCCTCGAAATCGACCGAGCGCGGTGCCTCGACCTGCCTGGTCGACCTCGACTTCCAGAGCGCCAATTGCGGCGCCTATCTCAACCTGTTCAACCAGTTCGACCTTGCGGGCATCATCGGCCAGCCGGATCGGCTCGATGTCGAACTGATGGACGTCATCAAGCTGTCGCGGCCATCCGGCCTGACGCTCTACGCCTTCGAGCGGCCGCAACTGCCGTTCGAGCCGCAGGGCGCGGATTTCGTCTTCCGGCTGCTCGACCTCGTCGCCTACCGTTTCGACGACATCGTCATCGACCTGCCGAACATCGAGACGCCCTGGCACAATTCCGTGCTGTCGACGAGCGACGAGATTTTCATCGTCTTCGAGCTCAACGTCGCCTCGCTGCGGCAAGGCAAACGGCTCTACAAGAAAATCCGCGAGCTGCGCGGCAATGCCGTCTCGATCACGCTGGTGGCCAACAAGCACAAGCGCAAATGGTTCGGCAACCACTTCTCGCGCGGCGAGCTGGAGAAGATCTTCAAGGCGCCGAACATCAAGTCGGTCGCGCTCGACAACGCCCTGCTGGCCGACGCCCTGAACCGCGCCATGCTGCCGTCCGAAGTGGATGGGCGGGCGCGCTTCAACAAGGATTTGAAGAAGATGTTCCGCGAGCGGCTCGACGATGCGGCCCGCTAGCCGCCATCGCTTTCGGCTGACGGCCGCCTGCCTCCTCGGCCTGGCGCTGGCGCCGGCGGCCGGACAGACCGCGTGGGCGGACAGCCGCCCGCCTCTGCCGGCCATGGGTCCCAGCCTGCGCAAGACGGTGGCGTTTCCCACCGCCGAGAAGATCGGAACCATCATCATCCGCAAGCAGGAAAAGGCGCTCTATCTGGTGACCGGCAAGGGCGAGGCCCTGCGCTACCGGATCAGCGTCGGACGCGACGGCTTCGGCTGGACGGGTACTGTCCAGGTGGGGGCAAAGACCGAATGGCCGGCGTGGCGCCCGCCCAGGGAGATGCGCGCGCGCCAGCCGGAATTGCCTGACATGGTTCCTTCGGGGCCATACAATCCGCTCGGCGCAAGGGCGCTCTATCTGCTTCGGGATGGTCGCGACACGCTCTATCGCATCCATGGCACCAACGACCCTTCGGGCGTGGGTTTCGACGGGACGTCGGGCTGTTTTCGCCTGACCAATACCGATGTCATCGATCTTTTCAGGCGCGTGCCTGTCGGCACCAAGGTGGTGGTCCAATGACAACGATCAGCGATCCGGACGAACTGGTGGTGGCCATCGAGGCGCCATTGCTCGACAGGGAGAAGAGCCGGTCCAGACTTGCCGTTGCCGTCTGCGTCGGCCTGACGCTGTTTGCCCTTCTGAACGCCACCGCGGCCGTCTTTCTCTACCGTGGCATCAACGACCTGCGCGCAATCGAGGCGCGGCTGGAAGACCTCGGCCAGTTCGAGCAGCGCATGAGCGCGCGGCTGGACACCGTCAACAACGGATTTCAAAGCCGGTTCGAGGCGCTGGACGACCGGCTGCGGGCAAGCTTCGGCGAGGTCAACGCCAACCTGGCCCGGCAGGCACCGGACATGTCGGGAAATCACGGTGGCGACGAGCCGCGCGTGGTGGAGTTCCCCTCGCCCGCCGAAGACACGGCGGCGGTTGCCAGCGCCACCGAGGCGGAACCTGCCGTCGAGGACATGCCGCGCGTGACGCGAAGGAGACAGGCGTCGGCAGCGCCTCCCGCGCCAAGCTCCAACTACCAGCGGACCGTATCCCCGGAAGGCAAGGTCACCTATCACAAGATAAACTAGGTCGGGATAAACTAGGTCGGACTTCGGCGTGGCGGCGTAGCTGCGCTAGAGATCCCGCTGCAGTGCCATGATCCGGACGCGCCGCGCTTCAACGCGCATGCCGAGTTCACGGACATAGGCAAGGTGGCAATAGGCGCAGGCGGTGACCCCGATGACCGCCAGCAGGCAGTTCAGCCAGGTGAAGTCCATCATCAGCGAGAACTGAAAGCCGCTCGGCGCCGTGAACGCGGCAATGGTGCTGGCGGTCTGCGAGCGGCCGCCGATGAAAATCATCGACGCCGCGAGGATCAGGGCGCCATGGTTGGCCAGAAAGAAAGCCGCCGACCTTCTGGCCTGACTTGCCATCCAGCAGAGGGAAAGGGCAGCGCCCAGCAAGGCGAAATCCAGGCCCATCGACCCGCCCAGATAGAGATCAACCTGCTGCCAGACCATTCCCGACGACTGGTGCAAGGTAAGCCAGATCTTCCACATATCGGGACTTGCGGGATAGGCTCCGAGCAGGAGCGTGGCCACTCGCTCCATCGCCAGGATCAGCAGGACAAAAGCCGGGAAGGCGAAAAGCAATAGGGATTTGCGTTTCATGGTGCCTCGCAATCTGGCGGACAGATTACGCCGCAGGAGTTGCGAGAGGCTTAACGAGGCTTTTGCCTACCGATCGACGACAGCCGCCCATCGACCGGCAAGCCGGGCGCGGCGCACCCAACGTCGCCAGAACATTACTGGCGCGAATCCAGCAGGATCATCTCCGCGGCCTTCTCGGCGATCATCACGACCGGAGAGTTGGTGTTGCCCGAGACGATCGTCGGCATGATCGAGGCATCGACCACGCGCAGTCCGGCAAGCCCGTGAACACGCAGCCGATCGTCGACCACCGCCATCGTGTCGAAACCCATCTTGCAAGTGCCGACGGGGTGGAAGATCGTCGTACCGATATCGCCGGCCTTGCGGATGAGGTCTTCGTCGCTGTCATATTGCGTGCCGGGCAGCATCTCCTCGGGCGCGAAGCGGGCCACCGCCTTTGCCTTCATCAAACCGCGGACATGGCGCAGCGACGCGATGGCGACGCCGCGATCTCCGTCCGTGGAGAGATAGTTCGGCCGGATCTTCGTCGCCAAGCGCGGATCGGGCGATCCCATATGCACGCTGCCCCGGCTTTCCGGACGCAGATTGCAGACTGAGACGGTGACCGCGGGAAAGCGATGCAGCGGTTCGCCCAGCCGGTCGGTGCTCAGCGGCTGCACGTGATATTCGAGATCGGGTGTCGCGAGGCGCGGATCGCTCCTGGCGAAGATGCCGAGCTGGCTCGGCGCCATCGACAACGGCCCGCTGCGCTTCAACGCATATTCCAGCCCCATCGACGCGCGGCTGGCCAGATTGTGGTAGCGCTGGTTGAGCGTGGCGGCATTCGAGACCTTGAAGACCGTGCGGATCTGCAGATGGTCCTGCAGGTTTTCGCCAACACCAGGCAAGGCATGATGAACATCGATGCCAATGCCCGAAAGCAGGTCGGGACGGCCGACGCCGGAGAGTTCGAGGATCTTGGGTGAGTTGATGGCACCCGCTGCAAGGATCGTTTGTCCGGCGCCGACCCTGTGCAGACTGTCGCCTTGGCGGAAGATCAGTCCGGTGACGCGCCGGCCCTCGAATTCGAGCCGTTCCGTGTCGGCTCCGGTCACGATGCGCAGGTTCTTGCGCGCCGCGATGCCGCGCAAAAACGCCTTCGATGTATTCCAGCGCACGCCCCGCCGCTGGTTGACCTCGAAATAGCCCGAGCCTTCATTGGTGCCGGTGTTGAAATCGTCGATGCGGGGAATGCCGAGTTCCTCGGCGGCGTCGCGGAACGCGTCGAGGATCGGCCATGACAGGCGTTGCCGTTCGACCCGCCATTCGCCGCCGCTGCCATGCATGGCGCCCTTGCCGCCATGGTAGTCCTCCGACTTGAGGAAGTAGGGCAGGACATCGTCCCAGCCCCAACCGGCATTGCCGGCCTGGCGCCATCCGTCATAGTCGGCGGCCTGGCCGCGCATGTAAATCATGCCGTTGATCGACGAACAGCCGCCGAGCACCTTGCCGCGCGGATAATTGAGGCTGCGTCCGTTGAGGCCGGCCTCCGGCTCGGTCTTCATCATCCAGTCGGTGCGTGGATTGCCCATGCAAAAGAGGTAACCGATCGGGATATCGACCCAGTGATAGCGGTCGCTGCCACCGGCCTCGATGAGCAGGACCCGGTTGCGCGGGTCGGCCGAAAGCCGGTTGGCGAGCACGCAGCCGGCCGAGCCAGCGCCAACGATGACGTAGTCGTAACTGCCGAACGAAGAGGGCAAAGTTTCGGTCACGGGCGGGCCTGCAGTCCGGCGAAGCGCTCCCATAGCGGCACCATCGCGCTGTTGATCTCGCTGTAGAGCTGATACCGCCGTGCGTACGCCTCGGCAACCGCCGCGTTGGGGACGAAGTGGCGGGCCGCCGCCGTCATGGCGGCGGCGCCGGCGCTGTAATCCGCGAAGATGCCGACGCCGGTGCCCGCCGCGATCGCCGCCCCCAGCGCTCCGGTCTCGCGGCTGCGCGCCACGGTAACGGGCACGCCGAGCACATCGGCGAAGATCTGCGCCCAGATCCAGCTGCGCGAGCCGCCGCCGGACAGCACCACCTCGTCGAAATCGGCACCCGCCTTGTGCAGCGTCTCGACATGGCGCTTGTGTTCGAAGGCAACCCCCTCGAACAGCGCGCGCAGCAAATGCGCGCGGCCGTGCCAGCCGGCAATGCCATAGAAACCGGCGCGTGCGTGGCCATTCTGCTGCGAGCCGTAAAGAAAGGGATGATAGATCGGGATATCGCCGTCGGGGTCGACGGACGCGACGAGTTCGCTGCACGATTCGAACGGCGACTTGCCGGCCTCGCCGCCATGCTCGAGGAATTCGCGCACGATCCATTCGAGATTGGCGGCCGAGGTCGCGCTGGATTCGATCGCCAGATAACGCTCACGATCGAAGGTCGACAGCATGAAGATCGAAGGGTCGCGGATCGGCTTGTCGGTGATGACCTGGTTGATGCTCCAGGTGCCGGCGATGACCGAGGCGGCACCTGTCCTGGTCACGCCGGAACCGACGGCGCTGGCGACGACGTCGAACAACCCGGCCACGACCGGCGTGCAGGCCCGTCAGAGCCGCCACCTCCTCCGTGACATGGCCGGCGATATCGGCGGATTCCAGCACCGGGGGCAGCCGCTCCATGCAATCGTCAAGCCCGTAGGCGGCAAGCAGATCCGGCTCATAGCGGCGGTCCAGCATCCGCAGCAGGCCGCAGCCCGACATGTCGGATGTGTCGCTGCCGCGCACGCCGGTCAGGCGGTTGACGACGAAATCCTTGCACAGGAAGACCGTGCCGATCCTTGCGAACAGCGCCGGTGAAAAGCGCTTGAGCCAGGCAAGCAGGGTCGGCGTCTGTGCTGCCCACGGCCGTTGCAGGCAGTGGACATAGGTGCGGTCGCCGACATGCCGCTCCGCCCATTCGGCAACGATGCCGACGGCGCGCGTGTCGAGCGACTGGATGCCGATCAGCGGCGCGCCCTCGCGATCGAGCGCGTAGAGCCCATTGCCGTGACCGGCACAACCGACGGCGGCGACCTCGCCGGCGTCGACGCCGGCCTCGGCGATGCAATGGCCGATGACCGCAACCGCGTTGCGCCACAGCTCGTCGAGATCGCGCTCGACATGGCCGGGCTTCGGCATGGATGAGCGGCCGTCGCGTGCGGACTGCGCCAGTTCGCGCCCCGAGAGATCGAAGAGAATGGCCTTGATGACGGTGTTGCCGGCATCGAGGCCGAGAATGTATTTCCCCATTGGCTCCTCCTGCCGGCCTATGCCTGTTTGTACAGGTCCCAGGCGGCGGCGCCATCGGCGTCGTCGTGAATGATCGCCATCAGCCCGCGCACGACCGCGCTCGGATTGGCATGCTGGTAGATGTTGCGGCCATAGACCATGCCAAGGGCGCCCTGCGCCATCAGTGCCGCCGATTTGTCGAACACGGCGCGCAAATCCTCCTTGCCGCCGCCGCGCACCAATACCGGGCAGCGTGCGGCCTCGACCACACGGTGGAAATCGTTGGGATCGGTGGTCGGGTCGGCCTTGATGATATCGGCGCCCATCTCGCGGGCCAGCCGGGTCAGGGTAACGATCTTTTCGGCGTCGCCGTCGACCATGTAGCCGCCATGCTCGGCGACCGGCAGCATGGCCAACGGTTCGATCATCAACGGCAGGCCGTACTTCTCGCAATCGGCGCGCACCCGGGCGATGTTCTGCACGCATTGCCTGAACAGGTCCGGCTCGTCGGGCAACATGAACAAATTGACGACCACGCAGGCCGCATCCATCTCGATGGCGCCAAGCAACGGCTCGGCCTCGTTCTGCAGCACCGCCCACATCGCCCGGTGGCGCGTTTTGTTGTAGGGATTACCCATGTCGATGCGCATGACCAGCGCCGGCTTGTCCTTGCCCGGGACGTCCTGCAGCAGGTCGGCCTGGCCATAGTTCATCTGGATGGCATCAGGCCCGGCCTTGACCAGATGATCGACGACGGCGGCCACGTCCTCGAGCCCGGCAAGGAAGCCCGGTTCGTTGCAGACACCATGATCGATGGCAACGTCGAGGCAGCGGCCACCACCGAACAGCCGGTTCATGCGGACTTTCTTGTTCACGCGCATAGGGCGCTCCTTTGATGCGTCTGGAGGTCGATGCCGTGCCGGTCGGCCAGCAAGGCGAGGAAGGTCGAGCATTCGGCGGCGGCCTCGCTGGCGTTCCAGCCTTTGTGGGCCGCCAGCATGTCGAGAACGGCGTTGATAAGGTCGAAGCTCAGGCCGCCCGAAATGGCGATGGTGGTGCGGCGCAGGAACAAGTCGGCAAGGCATTCGACCTGCTCATGCTCGATGATCTGCCGGATTTCGCCCGCCGAGTAATCGGACCGCGGCAGCATCTGTTCGCCCGCCGGATGCGCAACGACCTTCCGGGCCGACGTGCCGTAGCGCTGCAGAAGCATTCGTGCGCGCTCGACCGACAGGCCGTATTCAAGCGCGAACGACGCGCACCAGCGCTCCGGATCGACCGGGAAGTCGCGGCCGCCGCCAATGGCCATATCCTCCGTACCCACACTGCGTTCGAGCCTCAGTCGCTCCAGCACACTGTCAGCCGCCAATGCTCCGAACGAACGAAACGTCGTCCACTTGCCACCGATCATGCAGAGCGTGGCCGGCAGATGCCCGATCGCCTCGACGAACTCGCAAAAATGATCGCGCGGTATGCGGCCGGTGAAGCTGTCGTCGCTGGCGGGCAAGGGGCGCACGCCGGCGAAGCGGAACACGATCTGGTTTTCGCCGATCTTGATGGAGGGGAAGACAAAGGCAAGCGACTGCAGGATGTAGCGCTGCTCGTCTTCCTCGCAGCGAACTTGGTCCGGGTCGTCGACCCTGATATCGGTCGAGCCGATCAGCACCTTGCCGAGATAGGGAAACAGGATGCAGATGCGCCCGTCCTCGTTTTCGTAGTAGACCATATGTCCGCCAAGCGCGGCATGGAGTTCGGCATTGTCGACGATGAGGTGCGAGCCCTTGGTACCGCCCATCATCCTGGGAGCCGACGCCCCGATCGCCTGGTTGGTGAGGTCGATCCAGCCGCCCGTGGCGTTGACGATCAGCCGCGGCCGCACCGGCAATCGCTCGCCCGTCAGCGTGTCGGTGATGGCGAGCCCCTCGCCGCTCGACGACACTTTCGCATAGTTCAGAGCGCGCGCGCCGCTTACCGTGGCCTCCAGCAGCATCTCCAGGCCGAGGCGTTCGGGTCGGCTGACCCAGGCGTCGTAATAGGTCGCCGAATTGCGGATCGCCGGGTTGATCGCCGGCCAGGTCTTCAACGTCTCGGTGCGTCCCCTGAAGCTGTGCGTCTGCATCAAACGCCGCCCGGAGGTGAACAGGTCATACATGGCAAGTCCAGTCTTGATGACGAGCGCGCCGCGCCGGCTCGGCCGCCGCGTCAAGCCGAGGAACCGCACCGCGCCATTGGCGAGACCGGAGAAGATATCGAAGATCGGCACCATCGTCGGCAAGGGGGCGACATAGTGCGGCGCGTTCCTCAGCAGCCGATCGCGTTCCAGAAGCGATTCACGCACCAGCTTGAACTCACCGTTCTCGAGATAGCGCAGGCCGCCATGCACCATGCGCGAAAGCGCGGCGCTGGCGCCGCCGCAAGAGTCGCCCTTTTCCGCCAGCACGACATCGACACCTTGCAAAGCCAGTTCGCGAAAGACACTGATGCCGTTGATGCCGCCACCGATGACGAGCACGGCAATGTCTGGCCGGTCGCGCAGACCGGCTGTTATTTGGCTACGGTTCATCGGGGCTGCTGCCTTTTTTTGCTCAGGCATCCATCGCGGTGAGATGCGCGGCGACCGCGGCGTCGATTGCCTGGAGCTCGCTTGCCGCAAGCGTGATCTCCGCGGCCAGCGCATTGTCGAGCGCTTGCGCAGGATTGCGCGCGCCGCACAGGGCGAAGGTGATGCCCGGTTGGGCGAGCGTCCAGGCGATGACGATCTGAGCCATCGAAGCCTGGTGTTGGGCGGCTATCGGGGCGATGGCCGCTTTCAGCCTTGCCACCTTCTGCCGGTTGGCCGTTGAGAAGCGCGGATTGTCCTTGCGCTGGTCATCTCCGCCGAATGCGCGCGCCGCGTCGACCGTGCCGGTGAGCAGGCCCAGCGCCAGCGACGAGTAGCTGAGGGTGGCGATGTCATGGCGGCGCGTGATCGGCAGCAGGCTGCTCTCGATTTCGCGGTCGATCATCGAGTAGCGTTCCTGGATCGCATCGAGCTGGCCGGCGGCGATGTAGTGACCGAGGTCGTCGGCACTGACATTGCTGGCACCTATGGCGCGGATCTTGCCGGCCGCCTTCAGTCTCTCCAGCACCGTCATCGTTTCGGCGATCGGTGTCGTCGGGTCCTGCCAATGGGTGATGTAGAGGTCGATATGATCCGTGCCGAGACGCCGCAGACTCTGCTCGACTTCATAGGCGATGCCATCGGCGCCGAGGTAGCGATGCACCGGCTTGCCATCCTGGTCGAAGAAATGGCCGCCCTTGCCGGAATGCCAGTTCAGTCCGCACTTCGTCGCGATCACGACCTTATCGCGCTTGCCCTTGATGGCGGCCCCGACGATCGCCTCGCTGCGGCCAAGGCCGTAGGCCGGTGCGGTGTCGATCAGGCTGAGGCCGGCGTCGATCGAGGCTTCGATAGCGCGCACCGATTCCTGCTCGTCGGTGCCGCCCCACATCCATCCGCCAATCGCCCATGTGCCCAGGCCTACGGCCGACGCCGATATGCCTGACGTGCCGATCTGTCGCTGGATCTGTCGAGAATTCATGCTGCCTCCTGTTTCGCCAACTCGAGGATCTGGAGCCCGGAGGCCTCGTCCGTGACGATGGTGTCTAGATGGTTGCCGCGCATGGCGGCGAGGATCGGTGCGACCTTGCTGGGTCCGCTCGCGATGCCGATCGAGCGCGGGATGCTGGCGAACTCGTCGAGGGTCAGCGAGACCAGCGAACGGTTGAGCGAGTAGTTGCAGAGCTTGCCCCGGCGATCGATGAGATGGGCGAGCAGCTCGCCCGTCGCCCCGGATTTCTCGATCGCCCGGCGGTCGGCATTCGAGGACGGATGCAGATCGTAATAGCTCGAATCGTCGGTCAGGATGGAGCCGACACCCACCACCGCCACATCGGCCTCGCGCGCCTTGCGAAAGACGGCGGCGACGGAGCTGATCCCCATCAACATCTCGCGCTGCTGCGCGGTATCGGCAAACAGCGGCGCATGGATCTGGAAGGCACGACCGCCAAGCTTGTCGGCCATCAGCGAGGCGACGTGATTGACGTCGGTATAGTGCTTGCCCTGCACCAGTCCCGTGGCGGGGATGATCTCGACATCGTATCGGCGTCCCGGCTTGAGACCCGCGACCAGCGCGCTGACACCTTTGCCACCCGTGATCGAAATGGTGTCGCCATCCTTGATGGTGTCGAGCAGCAGCCCAGCCGCCGCCTCGCCGACCCGCTGCAGGGCCGTGTGCGGATTTTCGGAGACGGACGGCACCACCACCGCCCGCTCGATGCCGCCCAGCGCCACCAGCCGCGCCTCCAGCTCGACCAGATGGTCGATCGGTGACTTGATCTTGATTTCGACAAGACCGAGCTGGTGGCCGCGCTTGATGAGCCGGTTGACGGTGGCGTGCGAGATTCCGAGTTCGACGGCGATCTCGGCCTGGGTCTTGCCTTCGACATAATGCAGGACAAGCGCCTGGTGCATCTGGCGGACAGCGGCGATGTCATCGCGGGTGTTGGGAGGGGCCATGGCCTTGTTCGGTGCCTTTGAAGTTCAGGACTTCTTGCGGTGCAGGAAGTGATCGATCGATACGGCTGCGAGCAGGATGCATCCCTTGATCATGTCCTGCCAATAGACCGATACATCGAGCAGGATGAGCGAGCTGGTCACCACCGAGAGCAGCGCCATGCCGAGGATCGCCCCGAAGATGGTGCCGGAGCCGCCGTTGAGCGAGGCGCCGCCGATGACGGCCGCGGCGATGATGTTGAGTTCCATGCCAGCGCCGAAGGTCGGCGTCGCCGCGCCGAAGCGCGCCATGTAGATGACGCCGGCCAGCCCGGCCAGCGTCGAGCACAGCACCGTGACCCAGAACTTCACCTGGTTGGTCCGGATGCCGGAGAACTGCGCGGCCTTCTCGTTGGAGCCGGTGTAGAAGACCTTGCGGAAGGCGGTGGCGCGGCGCAGCAGGAAGTCGAAGATCGCCACCACGACGACAAAGATGATGATGACATAGGGCAAGCCGTTGAAGCTGCCTTGGCCGATCGCCTTGAACGAAGACGGCAGCGTGAACAGCGACAGCGGCGTGCCCTTGGTAACGATCAGGCACATGCCGCGCACGATGACCATGGCCGCGAGCGACGTGATGAAATGATTGAGGCCTATCACCGTGACGAAGAAGCCCATCGCCGCGCCGATCAGCGCGCTGACGCCAATGCCGATCAGGCTTGCCGTCCAGGGATCGAGTCCAGCGAGGAACAGCGCGCCGGAGACCACCATCGAGAAGCACACGACCGAGCCAACCGACAGGTCGATACCGCCAACGATGAGCAGGATGGTCATGCCGACGACGACGATGCCTTCGATGGAAAAGCTCATCAGCATGGCGCGGAAATTGCCCCATGTCAGGAAGTGCGGCGAGGCAAAGCTCATGGCAATGCACAGCGCCAGGATGATGACGATCAGCCCGGCCTCGCGCATCGATGCGAGGCGGGCGAAATTGATGCGCCGCACATCACCGGCGGCCTTGATCTCGGCATGCACGAGCGCTTCCCCCGATTCCCTAGGCGACATTCTGGGCCTGCCTTTGATCTGAACTGTCCTGGACGCCCGAGGCGAGCATGATGATGGCTTCCTCGCCGAGTTCGTCGGCGGCGAGTTCGCCGGCGATCCTGCCTTCGCGCACAACCATGACGCGGTCGCACAGGCCGATCAGCTCCGGCAGTTCCGACGAGATGACGACGACGCCGACACCGCTGCCGGCAAGTTGGCGCAGCAGCCGGTGGATTTCGACCTTGGCGCCGACATCGATGCCGCGTGTCGGCTCGTCCATGATGATGACCTTGGGACTGACGGACAGCTGCTTGGCGATGGCGACCTTTTGCTGGTTGCCGCCGCTCAGTGTCGAGACGGCGGCCTCGATGCCGGCCATCCGTACGCCGAGCCTGCCGGTCAACTCCCGCGCCTGGCGATCCTCGGCCTTGCGGTCGAGCAGGCCGAGCGAGCCGGTCAGCCTGGCGAGGTCGAGCGCCGAGATGTTCGCCGCGATCGGCAGATCGAGGAACACGCCGGAGCCTTTGCGATCCTCCGAGAGATAGACCAGCCCCACCTTGACCGCATCGCCATAGCCGCGCGGACGCAGCTGCTTTCCATCGAGCGCGACGGTTCCTGACGTCATTGGCCGCAGGCCGCAGATCGTTTGCGCGATCTCGCTGCGGCCGGCGCCGATCAGGCCGCCCATGCCCAGAATTTCACCAGCGCGCAGCTCGAGATCGACATCCGTGAAGCGGCGGCCGTCGGATAGCCCCTTTACGGACAGGATCACCCGCCCTGGCTCTTGCGGTGCCAGCTTGTCGGGATAGAGCTGGGTGATTTCGCGGCCGACCATCTTGCGCACCACGTCATCGGGCGAAACGGCGGCGATCGGGTCGGTGGCCACGTAGCGGCCATCGCGGAAGACGGTGATGCGGTCGCATAGCGAGAAGATTTCCGCCATGCGGTGGCTGATATAGACCACCGAGATGCCGCGCTCCTTGAGGCCGCGCACGATCGAAAACAGGCGGCGCGCTTCGCTCTCGGTCAGTGCCGCCGTGGGCTCGTCGAGCATCAGCACCTTGCAGTCGAGCGTCAGCGCCTTGGCGATCTCGACGAGCTGCTGGTTGGAAATGGAAAGATCCGCGACCCTGGTGCGCACCGGAATGGGCGCAAGCAGGTCCATGACCTTCTGGGCATCGGCGTGGAGCTTCTGGAAATTCATCAGCGGCGCGCGCCGGACGTTGATCGCCGCCATGTAGATATTTTCGGCGACCGTCGCGTCCTGACAGAGCGCGATCTCCTGATGAACGAGCGCGATACCGAGGCGCTGGGCGGCGGCGGGCGAGTGGATCGAAACACGCTCGCCATCGATCAGTATGTCGCCCTCATCGGGCTGCAGCACACCGGCGATCATATTCATCAACGTCGACTTGCCAGCACCATTCTCGCCGCACAGCGCGTGGATTTCGCCGCGTCGCAGCGTGAACTGTACGTCGCTCAGCGCCTTGACAGGGCCAAACGCCTTGGACAGGCCACGGATTTCAAGAATGGGCGCGTGGGTCACGCCATGCTCCTGCAATGGACGCTTGCGGGGAGGAAGGAGGCAGAAGCCTCCTTCCCGGTTTGGCCCGACCCGCGAGGATCGGAGAGGGAAATCGAGACTATTCCTCGATGCCCTTGGTACCGCGACGCTTCAGGTATTTGTCCCAGTAGAAGTCATCCGCATTGTCCTTGGAGACAATGGAGAAGCCATTGTCGACGAAGGGCACGCTCATGGGGTTGAAGCCCGAGCTTTTGGCGTCGTTCATCGGGTCGATCAGGCCGGGATGCTTGGCCATCCACAACAGCATGAAGCCCATATAGCCCTGCATGCCCTGGTTTGGATTGACCGATCCGAAGATCTCGCCGGCCTTGATCATGTCGAGGATCTTGGCGTTGACGTCGGCGAGCATGACGCGGATCTTGCCACCCCCTTCCTTGGCGGCCTGGGCGGCGCCGATGGCCGAATTTGCTTCCGGCATGAACACGGCACCAAGGTCAGGATGCGCCTGGGCCAGGCTCAGAACGGCCTGATAGGCCTTGGTCGGATCCTGGTTCGAAGCGGCGCGGCCGACGAGCTTCATCTCGGGCCATTTGGCTTCCATACGGGCGACAAAGGCGTTGACGCGCTTGTCGTGATTGTCCTGGCCAGGGTTCTCCAGCACGGCATATTCGCCCTTGCCGTCCATCGCCTTGGCAACGGCGTCGGCGGCATAGGTGCCCTCGGCATTGTTGTCGGAGGTGATGTAGGAGACCCGCTTGGAATTCGGCGAGTCGGCGGCGAAGGTCACCACGGCGGTGCCCTGTTCGATGGCGCGGTTGATCGGTTCGATGAACGGATCGGAGTTCATCGGATGCACCAATATGCCGGCGGGCTTCTGTGCCAGCGCCTGGTCGAAGCTGGCGATCTGCTTGTTGACGTCATATTCGGGCGTGCCGGTATAGGCGGTCTCGCAGCCGAACTGCTGGCCGGCCTGCTTGAACATTTCATAGACCGGGAACCAATATTCGACACCCGAAACCATGACGTTCATGACGTATTTTTCACCCGGCTCGCATTTGAACGGGTTGGCGGTTTCGGCGCGTGCCAGCATCGGCCCAAAGCAGGTCGATGCAGCCGCCGCGATTGCGAGCGTGCTCAGAAATTTGCGCAAGTTTCCTCCCTTGGCCGAAGCCATCCTCAATGACCGTCGCAGGCGCCTGCGAGCGCTGCCGTATGGATTTGATGAAGCCGGCCTTCCTCCGAAAGCCGACGATCGGGACATTACAGCCCCGGCGCGTAGTGTCAATATAATTCAAATAGTGAAATATATTTCATGCGCTGGGCAGCAGGTGCTCAAGGATGAGGTCGTCAACAAGCCAAGGAAGAGGCTGGTGCTCGGCATGGGCCTGCTCATGCGCAAACCGCGGGAACTTTCAGGCAGGCAGGAGCAGGTAGGCCGACTCGGGTCGAGTTCATCCGGCCAGGATGAGCTGGCGAAGCCAGTCGCCCGCGATTGTCCCGCGCTGCCCCAAATCTCGGACGCTATCCATATGATTGCGCCCCCCGACGATGCCCCTCGAGGCTGTCAGACCCTGCTCCGTCAGGCGATCGGCAAACAATCTGGCCTGCAGGTGAAACGGTTCCGTTTCCCGTTCGCCGACCAATACCGCTACCTTTGTTTGCGACGAGTGGACCTTGCTCATCGGCGAAAATGCCTCAACTTCCGTGTCGGTGAGACCTATCAAAGGCTCGAGGAAGGAATGCTGAAGGGGCTTCAGATCATACAGCCCGCCGAGCAGAAGTGCCGCCGAGGGCGGATATGCCGAACCCTCGTTGAACAAAAAAGTCGCCAGATGCGCCCCGGCGGAATGGCCGCTGACGCTTAGCCGACCGGGATCGCCGCCATGGCTGGCGATATTATCCCGCACCCATTGCCTCGCGCGCCGGATCTGGTCGACGATCGCCGCCATCCTGACGTCAGGCATCAGCGCATAGTCGATCACGACCGCGATTGCCCCGGCGCCCGTTACCGTTTCGGCAACGTAGGAATAATCGCTTCTGGTGAACATGCGCCAATAGCCGCCATGGATGAAGACGTGCACCGCGAGGTCGTGACGCGGCCCTTCCGGAAAGAACAGGTCGAGGCGTTCGGCCTCGTGCGGCCCATAGGCGACATCCGCCAGCATGGGCAACGAAGTCCGCGTCGTAGTGCTGCGGGCAACGATATCGGCCACGATGTCATCGAAATCGGCAACGTGGTCGCGGGTGCGAAAAGGATCTTTCGACATGGAGTCCACTCAGAAGGTTACAGCGATGTATTTGGCCTCCATGAATTCGGCAATGCCGTGGTGCTGGCCCCCTTCCCGCCCGAGGCCACTCTGCTTGACTCCGCCAAAGGGCGCGGCGGGATCCGACATCAATCCGCGGTTGAGGCCGATCATGCCGGCCTCGATCTCCGAGGCCACCCGCATGCCGCGCGCCACATCACGCGTGTAGAGATAGGCGGCGAGGCCGTATTCGGTATTGTTGGCATGGAGGATGGCCTGCGCCTCGCTTTCGAAGCGGGTGATGGGCGCCACCGGGCCGAAGATTTCCTCATGCGCCATATCGGCGTCCGGCGAGACTTCGGACAGGACCGTCGGAGGATAGAAAAAGCCATCTTCTTCAAGCACCGAGCCCCCGCACAGTACCTTGGCCCCCCGGTTGACCGCGTCCCTGACCAGCCGGTCGATCTTGTCGACCGCCTTCTTGGTGATCATAGGCCCACATTCGGTGTCCGCCTTGGTGCCGGCGCCGATCTTGAGCGCGGCCATGCGCCGGGACAGGCCGTCGGCGAACGCATCGTGGATGCCCGACTGAACGTAGATGCGGTTGGCGGCCGTACAGGCTTCGCCGGCATTGCGCATCTTGGCGATCATGGCGCCGTCGAGGGCCGCATCGAGATCGGCATCGTCGAAGACAATGAAGGGTGCATTGCCGCCAAGCTCCATGGAACAGGAAATCACATGTTTGGCGGCTTCGGCGAGCAAGGTGCGGCCGACGCCGGTCGAACCGGTAAAGGAGAGCTTCCTGACGCGCGGATCGGCCAGCATGGCCGACGTCAGGAGCCCAGGTGCCGACGTTGTCAGCACATTGACGACACCGTCCGGCACGCCGGCTTCGCTGTAGAGCGCGGCGAGTGCGTAGGCGGTCAGCGGGGTCTCGCTTGCCGGCTTCAGAATGACCGTGCAGCCTGCCGCGAGGGCCGGCGCGATCTTGCGTGTCGCCATCGCGGCTGGGAAATTCCAAGGCGTGATGAGGACGCAGATGCCGATCGGCTGGTAGTCGACCACGATCCGGTTGGTACCGGATGGAGCGGTGCCAAACTCGCCAGTGATGCGAACGGCTTCCTCGGCGTTCCAGCGAAAGAATTCGGCTGCGTAAGCGACCTCGCCGCGCGCGTCGCGCAGGGCCTTGCCGTTCTCCAGCGAAATCAGCATGGCAAGCGTCTCCGACCGCTCGACCATCAGTTCGAAACAGCGCCTGAGTACCTCCGAGCGCTTGCGTGGCGCGGTCTCACGCCAGGCCTTGGCGGCCTTGGCGGCGGCCTCGACGGCGGCGGCGGCGTCCTCCAGGGTCGCATCCGGAACCGCCGCGATCACCGCACCGGAGGATGGATCGGTAACCTCGATGAGCCCGCCGTCGGAAGACGGCAGCCATTGTCCGCCAATGTAGAGCCGGTGCGAGAAACCCCGCACATCGTAGGGATCCTGATCGAGATGGAAGGCATTGTAGGGAAGGTTCATCGTCTTGTTCCTGACGTTCACATGGCGCAAGCGGTGAGATCGCCGTCATAGGCCGCCTGCACAAGGCGGCGCATGGCGGCGAGGTCGAATGGGCGCGGGTTGTTCTTGATCAGGCGATCGATGCCGAGCGCCTGCTCGGCGGTCCAGTCGAGCCTGTCGGCCGGAAGTCCCAGCCCGGCCAACGTCGGGGTTATCCCGATCGCCGCAAACAAGCGCCTGATCTCCTCGATGGTCGCGCGCGCCATTTCGTCGGCACCGCGGCCGTTCGGCTCAAGGCCAAGGGCGATCCCTATCTCGGCGATTTCCGCCGCGGCCACACGGCTGTTATAGCTCATGACATAAGGCATCATTGTCGCCACCCCCAGCCCGTGCGGCGTGTGTGTCAGCGCGCCGGCCGGGTATTGCACCGCATGCGCCGCCGCCGTGCCGGCGGTGCCGAACGCGCAACCCGCGGCCAGCGCTCCCATCATCACGTCGGCACGCGCCTCGGCGTCGCCGCCGTCGGTGCACGCCTTCTCCAGACTACGGCCGAGAAGTTTGACGGCCAGCAGCGCGAAATGATCGGTCAACGGCGTCTTGCCGATGAAAACGTGGCGCTGCGGCAGGCTGAAGTCTCCGTCCCGGCGCATGGCCGTGAAGGCCTCGATCGCATGGGTGAGCGCGTCGGCACCGGCAATCGCGGTCAGGCCCGGCGGACAGCTCATCGTCAGTTCGGGGTCGCAGATGGCAATTGCGGCAATGAGATGGGGGCTTGATATGCCGACTTTGAGCGTCCGGTCCGGATCGGATATCACCGCGACGGGCGTCACCTCCGATCCTGTACCGGCCGTGGTCGGCACGGCAATCAGCGGCAGCGTCGGTCCGGGGACTTTGAACTCGCCGTAATAATCCTTCAGCTCGCCACCGTGGCTGATCAGCAAGGCGGCGCATTTGGCGAAATCGAGACAGCTGCCGCCACCGATGCCGATCACCATGTCGGGCTCGAAGCCTCTCGCTTCCTCGACGCCGGCCGCCACCGAGTCGCGCGGCACGTCCGGGAGGACACCGTCGTGAACCATCACGTCGATGGACGCGGCCTGGAGGGATTCCATGATTTCAGCGAACACGGGCGTGCCGGCGAAACGCTCGTCGGTGCAGACCAGGGCGCGTCGGCCAAGGCGACCGGCCACGGCCGGCAGTGCATGACGCTGCCCCTTTCCGAACAGAATTTCGCGGGGGAGCCGGAGGGCTGTGAGAAGGCTCATGGCAGGCTGCATCCTTGGGGGTGTCGAAAACTCGCATTGCAAATCCGCACCGAAGGTCCGAACTGAGCGGCGCCGATAAAATCGTATAGGATATAGTATTGCATCGGTCAAACCCTCGTGTTAGCAGTCCCCTGTCGAGAGGCGAAAGATGCAACCTGTCAGTTTGAGCAATAATGGTGAGACGCCCACGGGAGCGGGTCGCATCCAGCGCGCGAGCAGCCTTTCCGAGGACGTTTACGAGGCCATCTTCGCGCAGCTGATGTCGCTGAAGATCGCGCCCGGTTCACGCATCACCGTCGACAACCTGGTCAAGGAATTCGACGTTTCCCATACGCCGATCCGCGAGGCGCTTGGGCGTCTCGAAGGCGAAGGCCTGGTTCTGAAGACGCATCTGATTGGATACCGCGCCGCACCGCAGATCACCCGGCGCCGTTTCGACGAATTGTACGAAATGCGTCTCCTGCTCGAACCGCACGGCGCGGCGAAGGCCGCCGCGGCGATGGACGAGGCCAAACTCGGCACACTGCTCGAGGCGGCAGGCGTGATGTCGCGCCGCGAAGGCAAGGACGAGCGCCTGCGCTATTCAAACTTCGCCCGCCAGGACGCGATTTTCCACGACAAGATCATGGAATACGCCGAAAACGAACTCATTCGCGAGACGCTGGGTTATCAACACACCCACTTCCACATATTCCGCCTGATGTACCACTCCCGCGTGACCGAGGAGGCGCTGGACGAGCACGAGGCAATCCTCGCCGCGTTCGGCGCGGCCGATCCCGATGCCGCCGCGAAAGCAATGCGCGCCCACATCGAGCACTCGCGCGATCGCCTGCTGCCGGCCTTCGATTGAGGCGAAACCGATGTCCGCGCCGCTGACCACCAAACACAGCACCGAGGAATACCACGTCCCCAACTCTCAATTCCGAGGACGGACAAAGCCAATGCGGGGCGCAGCATGGGTTCGCCCCGCCCTTTTCACACGACGGAGGAACCGACTATGTCAGGCAAGAAAATATTGATGCTCACCGGCGAGTTCACCGAGGAGTACGAGATCTTCGTCTACCAGCAGGCTATGGAAGCCGTCGGCCACACCGTCCACGTGGTCTGCCCGGACAAGAAGGCCGGAGACCTCATCAAGACCTCGCTGCACGACTTCGAGGGCGACCAGACCTACACCGAAAAGCTCGGCCATTTTCAGGTGATCAACAAGACGTTCGCGGAGGCGGAAAAGCAGCTCGATCAATACCACGCCGTCTATTGCGCCGGCGGCCGCGGCCCGGAATACATCCGCACCGACAAGCGGGTGCAAGCCATGGTGCGCCACTTCCACGATACCCAGAAGCCGATTTTCACGATCTGCCATGGGGTTCAGATCCTGATTGCCGTGGACGGCGTCGTGCGCGGCAAGAAGGTCGGCGCGCTCGCTGCTTGCGAACCCGAAGTGACGCTGGCCGGAGGCACTTATGTCGACCTCTCGCCGACGGAGGCCTATGTCGACGGAACGATGGTGTCGGCCAAGGGCTGGACAGCCCTGGCCGCCTTCATACGCGAGTGCCTGAAGGTTCTGGGGACCGAGATCCGGCATAGCTGACACACTTGCCGACCGGCGCATTTTTGGATGCGCCGTTCGCTTTCACTTCGACGCGACCGGGTCTACCGCCAAGACGCGGTCGAAGTCAGTGGTCCGTCGCCGTCGGTCGTGTGGCCCTCGCGCCGGTTGCGATAAGGCCCGGAAGGCCGCCGCCGCCGGCCTTTGAAGGCGTGGCGCCCTATGCGATTGTCCGAACGACACCACCGTCGACACGCAAGGAAGTGCCGGTTGTCCCGGATGCCTGCTCCGAGCAGACATAGACGACCAAGTTCGCGACTTCCTCAGTCGTCGCAAAGCGATTGAGGAGCGATGTCGGGCGCAACGTCTTCAAGAACTGCTGCTCGGCTTCCTGTTGTGTAATGCCTTGCTCTTTCGCGGCCGCCTTCATCCAACCACTCATGATTTCCGAATTCGTCGGACCAGGGAGAACCGAATTGACGGTGACGCCCGTTCCGCCGACCTCCTCGGCCAAGCCCCTCGCAATGGCGAGCTGAGCCGTTTTGGTCATGGCATAGTCGATCATGTCCTTGGGTATTGCGAGCGCGGACTCGCTGCTGATGAAGACGACACGCCCCCAGCCGCGCTTCGTCATGTTCGGCACATAGTGACGGGCGGCGCGAATGCCGCTCATGACGTTCAGCTCGAAAAGATCGATCCACTCGCCGTCGCCAATTTCGAAGAACGGCTTCGGGCGCCCCGTGCCCACATTGTTGACGAGAATGTCCGCATCCGGCGCCCGCGCGAACAACTCCGCCGCGCCTTCCGGGGTCGCAAGATCGGCGGTAACGCCGGTGAACTCACCCTTTGGGAAAAGCTTGCGCAACTCACCAAGCGTTGCGGCGACCCTGTCCTCGCGGCGGCCGTTGATCACGACCGCGGCACCGGCGCGCGCCAACCCTTCCGCAATGGCTCGGCCGATACCTGCCGTGGACCCAGTAACGACCGCCGCGCGGCCAGTAAGTTCGATATTCATGACACCCTTCCTTTGGTTGCGGAGAAACCTGTATTTGGGTGATGTTCGAACCGGAGATAATGGCCTAAATTGCCATAACATTAATTCCCAGGAGGAATGGGATGGACCGGTTCAACGAACTGAGCGCCTTCATAGCCGTGGTTGAAGCAGGCGGTTTTTCCGCCGCGGCCCGCATAACCGGGGACTCACAATCCGCCGTCAGTAAAGCCATCGCTGCGTTGGAAAAGCGCCTGGGCGTGAGGCTGTTCAACAGGAGCACACGCCGGGTGACCCTTACGGATCAAGGGCGGAGATACTATGATCGGACAAAGCCGCTTGTTGACGAGATGCAGGACGCCGATAGCGAACTGACCAGCAGCGCGTTGGGTGTTTCGGGTCTAATCAGGATCGCCGTATCTGGCACTTTTGGCCGTCTTCATGTTTTGCCGCTCATCCCCGACCTGTTGTCGCTCAACCCTGGCCTTCAGGTGGATCTCGTTCTCTCGGATATCGTGCGAGATATGGTGGAAGACCGGATCGACCTGGCGATACGACTTGGACCTGTCACCGAACCCGACGCGGTTGTCAGGCGCGTGGCGATCACTCCCCTCGTCTGCGTCGGATCCCGCCGCTATTTCGAGCGCCATGGAACCCCAAAGACCCCGGCGGAGCTCGTTGAGCACAATTGCCTTTTGTATGGCGGCCTGACGGAGGCGGCGAATTGGCCGTTCGTGGGGCAAGAAGGTCGATTCAGCGTGCCGGTTCGGGGGAACCTCTGGTCTAACAGTGTCGAAACCATCCGGGCTGCTGTTCTGGCCGGCGTTGGAATTGGCCTGTTCGCCAAGGTTTCTCTTGCTGACGAACTCAGCCACCGCGACGTCGTTACCATCCTCGATGGATTTATGGGCGATGTCAGGGATATAAGTCTCGTCTGGCCGAAACGCCGTTTCGTTCCGGCCCGCGTCCGCCAAGTGACCGATTTCTTCGCGGAGGCCATTCCCCGGCGAACGTAGCAGAATGTTCAGCGATGGTTCGAAGTGTCTCCCGGGATCGAGTCGAGAGCGGCGCCACGCGACACCGCGATGACGATGCCCGAAGGTCAAGCACGGCTATCGCTCGAAGAGTGGGTTCAGTCGAAGAAGCCCGCGTCCTCCGCCGCGAGATACTTCCTGGCCGCTTCGGCATCGATATCGAGGCCCAGCCCTGGCGCTTCCAGCAGGTCCACCATGCTGTCCGTGACGATCCGTGGCGGCAAACCGATCACCAGTTCCTCCCACCAGGGGTCGGAAGCACTGGGATATTCGAACGCCACGTAGTTGGCGGGCAAGGTCGCGCAGACATTGATCAGCGCGCCGAGGCCCAGCAGGCCGTTCGCGGTGCCGTGCGGCGCCATCAGGATCGAATGCATATAGGCGTGCTCGGCGACCCATTTGAGCTCGGCGATACCGCCGATGTCGGCAGGATCGGGGCCGATGACGCGCACCGCCTGCGTCTCGATCAGTTCCTTGAAATTGTGCCGGAGGTAGATCTGCTCGCCGGTATGAATCGGCGTCGAGGTCGAGGTGGTCAGTTCCCGGTAGGCCTGCGGATTGACCCACGGCACATAGTCGCCGGTCAGCATGTCCTCGAGCCACATCAAATTGTACTTCTCGACCGCGCGGGCGAACTTGATCGCGTCGGGCAGCATCCAGCCCGGGCCGCAGTCGAGGGCCAGGCTGACCTTGTCGCCCAGCACTTCCTTCATCGCGATCACGCAGTCGAGCATGTGGTTGAAACCGCGCTCGCTGATCATGCCCTGATCCATGGCGCCGTGATAGCCGGCCTTCTTCTGCGTCACGCCGTAATGGAAGTCCTCGACGGTGTCCTTCATGTTGGAATGGAACGAAATCCCCTGCTTGACCATGAAGAAGTTCTGCGGCTGCTCCATCATCCATTTGACGTCGGCGGCGTAGTCCTCCGGCCGGTCACCCGTGCGTTTCTGGCGGATCGAGCCGTTATAGACGCGCACCTTGTCGCGCACCTTGCCGCCGAGGAGTTTGTATACCGGCACGCCCGCGGCCTTGCCGGCAATGTCCCAAAGCGCATGCTCGATTGCACTGACCGCCGCGCCATACGGCTTGAACGAGCCGCGCTGGCGGATCTTCAGCACCACCCGCTCGACGTCGGTCGGATCCTCGCCGATCAGCGCCTCGCGGAAATGCAGCACCCAAGGCTTGAGATAGGTCTTGGTGAACTCGACTTCTCCCAGGCCGTAGAGGCCCTCGTCGGTTACGACGCGAACGATGGGATGCTTGCCGATGACGGCACAGCGAAGGTCGGTGATCTTCATGGCGCAGTCCTATTTCACGGACGAGAAAGCTGTCGGCGTGAGCAGCTGGCTGCTGATATTGGCGACGATCTGCCCGTCGCGCTCGGACTCGTCCCGGGCCCTGTGCCATGTCGGATCGGTGACGAAAGCCGTCCATTTCGCTTCACGCTCGGCCAGCGATTCCCAGGCCAGGAAATAGGTGAGGCGATTGCTGTTTTCGCCGATCGCCGTGGTGAAAAACCCGGCTTGGCGGATGCCATGCCTCTCCCAGATGGCCAGCGTTTGCTCGGAAAAGCGCTTGAGCAAAGCCGGCAGCCTGCCCGGCAGGCAGTCGTAGATACGCAGTTCGTAGATCATGGTTTCGTCCGTTTCTTTCTTCGCCTCTCCCTTCGGAGAGGTCGACACGAATGGTCGGTCGTTGGCCCTGTTAGCCTGGGGAATGAGGGCAGAGGTCTGGGCTAACTCCAGGTCCGGTCCCAGCTGTATTCATTGCCCCAATGCTCGGTGGATTGCCATATCCCGGTGACACCAGGCTGCAGATGCTGGCTGATCACCTCGTCGACCACATCGTCTATGCCCAGCCCCGGCTTGTCGGGCACGGTGATGAAGCCGTCCTTGACGAGCGGCTTGGGAAGGCCGGTGACGATATCGTCCCACCAGTCGACATCGGCGGAGTGGTATTCGAGCGCCAGGAAGTTCTCGGTCGCGGTGGCGACGTGCGCGGCGGCCATCGCGGCGATCGGACTTTCGGCCATATGGATCGCCATGGCGACACCGTGATCCTGCGCCATATCGCCGATCTTCTTGGTCTCGAGAATGCCCCCGCTGGTGAGCAGGTCCGGGTGGATGACCGAGAGGCCGCCGCTCTTGAGCAGCGGCTCGAAGCCTTCCTTGAGGTAGATGTCCTCGCCGGTGCAGATCGGCACCGTGGTAGCCTGCTGCAATTGCCGGTACTGCTCGGTGTATTGCCAGGGGATCACGTCCTCCAGCCAGGCCGGAACGTATTTCTCGATACGGCGCGACAGACGTATGCCATCCTGCAGCGAAATGTGGCCGACATGGTCGATGGCGAGCGGGATCTCGTATCCGATCACCTCGCGAACCTCGTGGATGTACTGTTCGAGCAGATCGATCCCCTTTTCGGTGAAATGCAGGCCCGTGAACGGGTGCTGCACGTTCTGCGCATCGTAGGCGAGATTGCGGGCCTTGCGTTCCTCGAGCGTGCCGCCACGGCCGCGCGGATTGGCATGAAACCCTTCGAGCGCGCCGGCCGGCGCGGCCACGGCGCCCGGGACATGGGCGATCTGCATCAAGCCCAGGTCCATCTTGAGGAAGGTGAAACCCCGGTCCATGCGCTGCTTGAGGCGCTTGCCGGTTTCGGTGCCGCTCGGTTTCTCGGCGTCGGTATCGCAATAGACCCGCACCTTGTCGCGGAACCGTCCTCCAAGCATCTGGTAGATGGGGACGCCATAGGCCTTGCCGGCGAGATCCCAGAGGGCGATCTCGACCGCCGAAACGCCGCCGCCTTGCCGGCCGTGCCCACCGAACTGCTTGATCCGGCGAAACAGGCGGTCGATGTCGCAAGGGTTCTCGCCAAGCAGCCGGCTCTTCAGCATCAGCGCGTAGGTGGCGCTTGCGCCATCGCGCACCTCGCCAAGCCCGACGATGCCCTGGTTGGTGTAGATCTTGAGCAGCGCCGAGGTGAACGGCGCGCCGACGATTTCGGCCACCCGCATGTCGGTGATGCGAAGCTCGGACGGCTTCGAGTTGGTGCTGACCCGGTTGAGGGCCTCGTCGGCTCCATCCGTCTTTGGCATGATTGATCCTCGTTCTGGTCGGCGGACCTGTCGCCCGCATACTGCCGATGATGCTGCTAGCCCAGTTCGATCTCATGGGCTTGCAGGTAATCGCGGTTCATCTCGATGCCGAGACCCGGCCTCGACGACAGCTTCAGGCTGCCGTTCGAAACGTCGAGCGGCCTGTCGATAAGATGATCGTACTTGCCCAAATTCCACTCCGACGTTTCGAGCTTGTAGAAGTTGGGAACGGTCATCATCACCTGTGCTCCCGCAACCACGTTTATCGGCCCCGCGGCATCATGGGGTGAGACCGGGATGTAGTAAGCTTCGCACAGAGCGGAAATCTTCTTGAGTTCGGTGATCCCGCCGGTCCAGGTGACGTCGGGCATGATGTAGTCGGCGAGCTTGTTCTCGAGGACCGGCACGAAATCCCACTTCGTGTGGCCGCGCTCGCCCCACGAGATAGCGGCACTGACCTTCTCGCGCACCTGCTTGAGGGCGTTGAGGCTCTCTGGCGGGCAGGGCTCCTCGAACCAGTCGATCTGGCCGGCTTCCTCGAGGCTGCGACAGAGCCGAATGGCTGTGGGCACGTCGAAACGGCCATGCGCGTCGATGAGGATGTCGACATCCGGGCCCGCCGTTTCGCGGATCAGAGCCGTGAGTTCGGCCGCCTCGCGCTCGTCCTTGCGGGCCATGCCGCCCTCGAGATAGCCGTCCCGCTGTTCACGCGACACGCCGTCGGCGTAGCGACCCTGGTGGGGAAAAGGATCGAACTTGAGCGCGGTGTGTCCGGACTCGACGATGTCCAGGATTTCGCGCACCACAGCCTCCTTGCTGGTGAATTTGGCCTGGTTGGGGTGGGTATAGAGCGCGATTTCATCGCGGACCGGCCCGCCCAACAGCTCGTGGATCGGCTTGCCGAGGACTTTGCCCCTGATGTCCCAGAGGGCTATGTCGATCGCGCTCACGCATTCGACCGCGGCGCCACGACTGCCCATATAGGTGAAGCCGCGGAAGATCTTGTGCCAGAGATACTCGATGCGCGCCGGATCCTCGCCTGTCACCGCAGCTCCGATCTGCCGAAGGATCGTGCAGAGGGCGCGGTTGGCGAGCTTGGTGGTCGTGGTGATCTCCCCCCAGCCGCTCACGCCTTCGTCGGTCGTCACCTCGACGAACAGGAATTCCCCCCAGTACGAAGCACCGGATTTGATCAGCCACGGCCGAACGCTCGTGATTTTCATCTCAACTCCTTTGTCTGGAATGGGCGGGCCATTCTGACTGGGCCCGTCTTATCCGGCCCGAGCGGCGTTGCGCGCACGCATCTGTTCGAGAACATGCCGGCCGGAACCCTCGACATGGCGGGCAATGAGTTCGGCCGCCTTGTCCGCCTCCCCCGCTTTGATAAGCGCGATGAGTTCGCGGTGCTCGCGAATGATCGCGGCACGCCGCGCCAGCGTGAAATTGAAACGCCGGCTCACCGCCCGCAGCACTTCGCGATGCTTCCACCAGAGCTCGGCGGCATGGCGGTTATAATGCCGCTGGTACATCACGGTGTGAAAAGCGGTATCCAACTCGCTGTGCCTGAGCGTGTCGGCGAAATTGTTCTCTTCAATCAGGCCTTGGATACGTTCCAGTTCGGCGATGTCCTCGCCGGTAGCCATACCCACGAACCATCGCGTCAGAGCCGGCTCGATCAGAACGCCGATCTCGTAGATATCGCGGACGAAATCCTGATCGATGGGTCTCACGCGCGCGCCGCGGTTGGGCGAGAAGATGACGAACCCCTCGCCCCGCAACAGCTGGAGGGCCTCGCGCACGGGGTTGGTCGAAGTGCCGTGGCGGCGGGCGAGATCGGTGACGACAAGCCGTTCATTGGCGGCGAGCCGTCCCTCGATGATGTCTTCCCTTATCAGTTCGTAAAGGGAGGCGCCCTCGCTCGAGGCTCCGATAGCGTCGATCCCCGCAGGTGGTTTTGCCTTGAAATCGTCTGTTTCGGCCAAGGCCGGGCTCCCCAAATTGACACACAGTCTGCCCGATATCACGCATGGTTTCCATAAACAATGTACGATCTGGTGCGTTGACAGGCAATCCATGTTCTGAAAACGTACTAAATGATCGGGAGGATACACTATGCTGAAAGAACCGCCCTCGCGATCGCGGGGCGGAGAACCAGGGAGGATACCTATGACGAGGATCATGCTCGGCAGTGCGGTCCTGCGCGGCACTGTGGTCGGTATTTTGACGACATCGCTTATGTCCACATCCGCGCTGGGTGCGCCACCGGTCGACCTGAGCAAGTGGTCGCCCGAATATGTGCGCTCCATCGCCGGAACTCAGGATTTCGATACGGCCGGCGATTGCGCCAAGGTCACCCCGCTGGATTACAAGGGGCGACTGACCTTCTGGTATCAGGGCGTGTTCGAGGGCGATCCCGACCTCCTGCGCCAATACTACAAGGATTTCTTCGAGACTTTCCGCAAGACCTATCCAAACATCCAGCTCGAGGAACAGGCCCTCACCTATAACGACCTTCTCGACAAATTCCGCACGGCACTCCTGGGCAATGCCGCGCCGATGGCGGTGCGTCTGCAAATCCTGGGCGGTACCGAATTTGCCTCGAAGGGCTATCTGCAGCCGCTCAAGCCGGAGGATGTTGGCTATTCGACCGAGGATTTCTGGCCCGGCGCCATGAAGGCCGTGACCTGGGATGGAGTTACCTACGGCGTACCGACGAACAACGAGACGATGGCGTTCATCTGGAATGCCGACATCTTCAAGCGTGCGGGTCTCGATCCGGACAAGGCTCCGGCAACCTGGGACGACGTCGTCAAATATTCCAAGCAGATCCACGACAAGCTCGGCATTGCCGGTTACGGTCTCGTGGCTCGCAAGAATGCCGGCAACACGCCCTATCGCTTCATGCCGCAGCTGTGGGCCTATGGCGGCGGCGTCTTCGACGAAGCCACGGCGAATCCGACTTACAAGGAGGTGGAGCTCGACAGCCCGCAGAGCAAGGCGGCGCTGCAAGCCTCCTACGATATGTATGTCCGCGACAAGTCGGTCCCGGTCTCGGCACTTACCAACCAGCAGGCCGACAACCAGCCTCTGTTCGTCGCCGGCCAGTTGGGCATGATGGTCTCGCACCCGTCCGACTACAACGTCATGCTCGACCTGCAGGCGAAGGCGACCGGCACCGACAAGGAAAAGGCGCAGACCGTCATCGACAACATGCGCTACGGCCTGATCCCGACTGGCCCCGACGGCAAGCGCGCCGTCGTGTTCGGCGGCTCGAACATTCACATCCTGAAGCCAGAATATGTCGAGGGCGGAAAAGTGGACGAGCCGGCCGCGAAGGCGATGATCTGCATGTGGGCGAGTCCGGAATGGTCGCTGAAGATGGCCTATGCCGGCTCGAACCCGGGCAACCTCAACGGCTTCAAGACCAAATGGATGAAGGAACGTCTGGAGCATATCAAGTTCCTCGACGTCACGACCTCCATGCTTCCGTACGGCATCCCGTTCCCGGCGCTGCCGGAGTCCCCCGAGATCATGAACATCATCGTCCCGGACATGCTGCAGAATGCCCTGACCGGAGCGATGACGGTCGATCAGGCAGCGGACGACGCGGCCAAGAAGGTGAAAGACCTGATGGGCGGACTCTAGTCCGGACCTGACCTCCGATCTGGCCGGCCGCGCCGAGAGCGCGGCCGGTTCGTTCCGAAGAACAAGGGCACGCCACAGTGACGATCGTGACCGGCAAGACCGAGGCTCGCCGAAAATTACAACCCGTCAGATCCGGTGCGTTGCGGAATATCTGGGCGCATCGCGCCGACTACGCATACGTGCTCCCGGCGATCGCCGTGATGCTCGTCGTCATCGCCTATCCGATCTACTACACGATCGAGCTGTCGTTCTATAAGACGCCGCCCGGCCTGCAGCTCCGCGACAAGACCTTCATCGGCTTCGACAATTACACCACCATCCTGACCAGCGAGGTGTTCTGGAAAGTCACCTGGAACACTTTGATCTGGACATTCGGGTCCACCTTCATCTCCTTTGTCCTGGGGTTTGCCACGGCGCTGGCGCTGCACCGGGACTTTGTCGGCCGAGGCGTCCTGCGCGCCATCCTGATCATTCCCTGGGTGATCAGCGCGGTCGCCGCCTCCTATATCTGGAAGTGGATCTACCATTCGGATTTCGGCATCATCGGCGCGGTGCTGGTCGGCCTCGGATTGACCGACCGGCCGCCCAATTTCATCGACAACGTCAGCACGGTGCTGCCCTCCCTGATCGTCGTCAACATCTGGCGCGAATTCCCGTTTGCCATGATCATGATGATGGCCGGCCTCCAGACAGTCCCCGAGCAGTTGTTGCGCGCCGCCAAGGTCGACGGGGCCAACGCATGGCAGCGCTTCTGGCACGTCACCTTCCCGCACTTGCGCAACGTCTCGGTGGTCACGATCCTGTTGCTTGCGGTGGCCAACTTCAATTCCTTCATCATCCCCTGGATCATGACCGCGGGCGGGCCGTCGAACGCATCGCATATCTGGATAACCCACATTTACGAGCTTGCCTTCGGCCGGCAGCGCTGGGGCGTGGCGTCGGCCTATTCGGTGCTCCTGTTCCTCATCCTGATGGCGCTGGGCTACTTCTACGTCCGTGCACTGAGCGGCAACGAGCGGAAAGAGGGGAGCGCATGAGCACGATCGCCGAGGCCACCGCTCGGGGCCAGACCCGTCGCCGTATGCGCATCGACGGATGGCGGTGGGCGGGGCGGATCTTCCTCTTGTTCATGCTGCTCTACACCGCCGTGCCAATGATCTGGATGCTGATCACCTCGATCAAGTCCGGCTTCGCGGCGACGCAATTCCCGCCGCAATGGTGGCCGGACGAGCCTACGCTTGCCAGCTACCAGAAGCTGCTGGATCCGCAGAACAGCGTCGGCCAGGACTTCCTGCGCTTCTTCTGGAACAGCCTTTTCGTGTCGACCGTCACGACGATCCTTTCCGTGATCGTGGCTGTCCCCGCGGCCTACGCATTTTCGCGCTTCACGTTCCCGGGACGCAACTTCCTGTTCTTCGCCGTGCTGCTGCGCAACATGTTCCCGGCGGTGATCTTTCTCGTACCGCTCTTCATCCTGATGCGCGCGATCGGGCTGGTGAACACGCATGGCTCGCTGATCCTGACCTATCTCACCTTCGGCCTGCCGCTGGCGATCTGGCTGCTCAAGGGGTTTTACGACAACATCCCGGTGCAGCTCGAGCAGGCGGCGCGCATCGACGGGGCAACACGGTTCCAGGCATTCATCATGATCGTGATGCCGCTTTCGACGCCGGGGATCATCGCCACCGCGATCTATTCCTTCATCGGCGCGTGGAACGAGTACATCTACGCCTACACCTTCCTCTCAAAGAACGAGCAGCTGACGCTGCCGGTCGGCATCCAGCGCTTCTTCTCGGAAAATACGACGGACTTTCCAGGCCTGATGGCGGCGAGCTTCATGATGAGCGTGCCCGTCGTGGTGCTTTTCCTCGTCCTGCAACGATACTTCGTACGCGCCCTGACAGAAGGCGCGGTCAAGCATTAGGGAGTTGCCAATGGCCCACGTGGTCCTCAAAGATCTCGTCAAGACCTACGGCAGCTTCAAGGCCGTCAACGACGTTTCGCTGACGGTCAACGACGGCGAGTTCGTTGCGCTCGTCGGCCCGTCGGGCTGCGGCAAGACAACCACGCTCAATCTTGTCGCGGGGCTGACCTCGATCACCTCGGGCGACATCGTCATCGGCGACCGGGTGGTCAACGACCTCGATCCCAAGGACCGCGACATCGCAATGGTGTTCCAGAACTATGCGCTCTATCCGCAAAAGTCGGTTTACATGAACCTGGCGTTCCCGCTGCAGATGCGCAAACTGCCGAGGGACGAGATCGACAAGAAGGTCAAGGAGGCGGCGCGGGTGCTCGACATGACGCACCTGCTCGAGCGCAAGCCTCGCGAACTTTCGGGTGGCCAGCAGCAGCGTGTGGCCCTGGGCCGCGCCCTCGTGCGCGACCCAGCCGTGTTCCTCATGGACGAGCCGCTCTCCAACCTCGACGCCAAACTGCGCGTACAGATGCGGTCGGAGATCAAGCGCTTCCACCAGGACCTCAAGGCGACGATCATCTATGTGACGCACGACCAGCTCGAAGCCGTGACGATGGCCGACAAGATGGCGGTGATGAACGGTGGCTTCCTGCAGCAATACGACTCGCCTGCTCAGGTCTTTGCCCATCCGGTGAACATGTTCGTCGCCAGTTTCATCGGCAGCCCGGCAATGAGCCTCATTCCGCTGGAAACATCGACGGCAAACGGCGGCACCGCGTTGACCAGCGCGGAGGGCTGGAGCCTCGGGCTCTCGCCGCGCAACGTCCAGAAGGTCACGAAGGCAGCGACCAAAAAGGTCGTGCTCGGCGCACGCCACTCGACGATCAAGCTGCACAAGAGCGCGGTGCCAGGCAGCATCCCGGCCAAGGTCTACACGGTGGAGCCAACCGGAGACGTCACCTTCGTGCAGGCGTTCCTGTCCGGTGCCATCGTCAATGTCAGCGTGCCGCCGAACATTGCCGTGGCGCCCGACGAGCGGATCTGGCTCGAGTTCGACCAGGAGCGGATGCATCTGTTCGACGGTGAAACCGAAATGGCCCTCGAGGCCGACTGAGACAGGGCGGACGCTTGTGGGACGTGGGCGTGGATGACTACGAAGCTTAAGATCACCGCGATCAAGCCCTATCCGGTGTGGGTGGGAACGCGCAACCAGATGCTGGTCAAGATCGAGACCGACCAGGGCATCTCTGGTTGGGGCGAGAGCGGCTTGAGCGGTCGCGAGAAGGCCGTGGCTGGCGCGGTCGAGCACTATCGCGAGTTTCTCATCGGCCGCGACCCGATGCAGACCGGGCGGATCTGGCAGGAGGTTTATCGCAGCCAGTATTTCGAGGGCGGACGCGTTCTCCAGGCGGCGATATCGGCCATCGACATCGCCCTTCACGACATCAAGGGCAAGGCGCTGGGGGTGCCGGTCTACGAGCTGCTCGGTGGCAAGCAGCGTGACCGAATCCCCACCTTCGCCTCGACGGGAGACGAGGCCGAGGGCGACGTGGCCGTCGAACGGGCCCGCGAATTGCGCGCGCAGGGCTGGCAGGCGATCCGCTTCTTTCCCGTTGGGCAAGACAGCAAGGACATCTTCGAGCCCCGCGAGTCGATCGGCCCTACGGCGACGATGCTGAACAAGGCGCGCCGGGCGCTCGGCGACGACGTCGTGCTCGGCATCGACTATCATCATCGGCTGTCGGTGGCGGAGGCGGCGAGCTTCTGCAACAAGCTCGACCGCGGCGTGCTCGACTTCCTCGAGGAGCCGATACGCGACGAGACGCCGGAAGCCTACGAGGCCCTGCGCAAGATGATCGACATCCCCTTTGCCATCGGCGAGGAGTTTGCCAGCAAGTGGCAGTTCCTGCCCTATATCGAGCGCGGCATCCACCAGTTCAACCGGCTCGACATCTGCAATGTCGGCGGCTTCACCGAAGCGATGAAAGTCGCCGGCTGGAGCGAAGCGCACTATGTGGACCTGATGCCGCACAATCCGCTCGGTCCGGTGTGCACGGCCGCGACCGTGCATCTGGCCGCCGCGGTACCCAATTTCGCGTGGCTGGAGACCAGGGCGCCCGAAACAAAGCTGGGCTTCGACAATTCCGAATTCTTTCCGGTGCAACCACGGCTCGACGGCCCCGATTATCCCGTTACCGATCTGCCGGGGCTCGGCGTCGAGGTCAACGAAGAGGCGGTCCAGGCGCAGAGCTTCCGTTTCTGGGAAGCGCCCCACCTCAAGCGCCGCGATGGTTCTGTCACGAACTGGTAGTTTCCTTTCAATCGGAGTCCACAATGACCCATACTTCCGACATCACGCGGCCGCCCAAGGACCTGATCGACGCGCTAAGCGAGATCGGCGCCGCGACGGTTGCCGGCACGCTTGGCCATATGGGCTTCCGCAATCCGCACATGGTCGGCCCGGTGGCGCAGAACCACGGCAAGTCGATCGTGGGGCCGGCGCTGACGCTGCAGTTCCTGCCGCAGCGGCCCGACCTTTTCAACGAGGGAGAATATGCCGATCCGGAGACACAGTTGCACCGGCACGTGCTCTACCATGCGCAGGAGGGCGATGTGGTCGTGGTCGACGCGCGCGGCGACATGAGTTCGGGCGTCTTCGGCGACATGATGTCGACCTACTTCAAGGGCAGAGGCGGCGCGGGGATCGTCATCGACGGGTGCATGCGCGACCGGCCCAATGTCGAAAAGCTCGATCTGGCCCTCTGGCTGCGCGGCTGGACGCCCAACTACCATGTGCAAACCAGCATCTATCCCAACGCCGTCAACGTTCCCATTGCCTGCGGCGGTGTCACGGTGATCCCCGGCGACATCATCGTCGCCGACGACGACGGGGTGGTGGTGCTTCCCGTCGCAATGGCCGCGAAGGTGATCGAGGAATCCCGGAAGCATCACGATTGGGAGGAATTCTCGCGCGCGAAGCTCATGGAAGGCGGGTCGTTGCAACGCTATTATCCGCTGCACCCAAGTGCCAATGACGAGTATGAGGCTTGGCGGAAAGCCAACCCGAAATTTTGATTGACGGACGAGCTCTCTCCCTCGTTCAGCAAGGGCTCACTCGACGCAAATCCCCGCATTTGCTTGCTCGGTTCCGCAACCGGCGTCGCCTGTGACCCGCTAGAGCGGTTCAGCGTCTGATGGAATCGCCGACCCGCTCTAACTCTTTGTTTTCACGCAATTCCCAAGGGGAAGCGCTACGCGCTTCTCCCGGGAAAACCGTACACACTTTTCCTGGAATTGCTCCAGGCGTCAGTCGCGCGACATGGACAGCCCGGCGAGAAGCGGAGCGTGCGCGGCGAGCCTGCGGGATACGAACTCGGTGAAGAGCCGCACGCGCTTCGTCTTGCGCGTCTCCCCTTGCGTGAGAAGCCAGAGTGTCCCATGCATGGGCAGATTGGTGCCCGGCACTCTCACCAGCAGGGGGTCGGTATCTCCGACGAAGCACGGCAGTTTCGTCATCCCGATCCCTTGCTGTGCCGCGATGATCTGCGTCTCGGCGTCCGGCGTCCTGAACGGAGCTCCCGTGGTGTGAACTTCTCCGTCACGCGCCCAGTCCGGAATTCCATGACTGTCTATGACGATCCAACGGATGGGATCAGGCGTGCCCGCACGCAATGCGACTAGTCGATCGCGAGACATGTAGACGCCGCTGAACAACTGCGGTCCCTTTAGGGCGTGAAGATTGAGCGGCAGGGTTTTGCGGTCGGCGACAATGCGGATCGCGACGTCGGCCTCTCGGTTGGTCAGATTCGCCACCTCGCCGGACGTCAAGATTTCCATCTCGATGTCCGGATGCAAACGCGCGAAGTCGGCAAGATCCGGCATGAGCAAGTGTGTGGCGAGGAACGGTGGAAGCGTCACCCGCAAAAGCCCGCGCGCGCTCTGGTCGCGACCGAAGACGCGCGTCTCCAGCAAGTGCGACGACGCTTCCATCTGGTGCGCGAGATCGAGGACCTCCTCGCCCGCAGCCGTCAGGCGGTAGCCCGAAGGCAGCTTTTCGAACATCTGCGCCCCGAGGCGTTCCTCGAGATGAGCGATGCGTCGCAGCACGGTCGCGTGGTTCACACCGAGCCGCTTGGCGGCAGCCCGCACCGAGCCTCCGCGTGCGGCGGCAAGAAAGTAGCGAACGTCATCCCAGTCGATCATGGTGCAATCCGGCACCGCGCGGTGCGCCTTTCAAAGCCCTTATCCAGCCCATCGTACAGCAGTACGGCCGTCATCATAGCCTTGTCGACGAGCGCGGCCCAATTTCGAACGGCAGAAACCGATCGCCGCGGCTGGCGTCAGTCGGTCACCCGGATCGATTTTGCACCACCGATGTGCGTGCTTGCGCACTCAACAACTGATGCCGCCGGACCCATTTCGAGGGTCTCGGGCCAGATGCGGTCCCGACCCACGACAAGAGAAGGCATGGGAAAGCTTGAGGGCAAGCATTTCTCCGGTTTCTGAGCAAGTCCACGAAGGATGCATGACATGAACAGACTGAATGGAAAGACCGCCGTGATCACCGGCGGCGCTACCGGCATCGGCCTCGCCGCTGCAAAGCGCTTCATCGCGGAGGGCGCCTTCGTCTTCATCTTCGGTCGTCGGCAGGAAGCGCTTGACGCCGCTGTGGCCGACCTCGGGTCCAATTCCCGCGCGGTGAACGGCTCTGTGTCCGATCTGGCCGACCTCGACAGGCTCTACACGGCGGTGAAGGCCGAGCGCGGAACCCTCGACATCGTCTTCGCCAATGCCGGGACGGGAAGCCCGCTTGCGCTCGGCAAGATCACCCCCGAGCACATTGACGAAACTTTCGACACCAATGTGAAGGGTACGATCTTCACGGTCCAGAAGGCGCTGCCGCTGATGGGCAAGGGCGGTTCGATCATCCTGACCGGATCGAGCGCCGGCACGACGGGCGCGCCCGCATTCACCGCATACAGCGCGAGCAAGGCGGCGGTGCGCAATCTCGCGCGGACCTGGGCAGAGGACCTGAAGGGAACCGGCATCCGTGTAAACGTGCTGTCGCCCGGGGCGACGGCGACCGAACTCGCGAAGGAAGCGCTGGGCGAGGAGGGCCAGAAGGCCTTCGCCTCGATGACTCCGCTCCAGCGCATGGCGGATCCGGCGGAGATTGGGGCCGTGGCCGCCTTTCTCGCATCGTCGGACAGCAGCTTCATGACCGCCAGCGAAGTCGCCGTCGACGGCGGCCTGGCGCAGCTCTGACCCCCTCTTGGTCCCAAGCCTGGCACACGCACAACGAAGGATAAACATCATGGAAAGACTTGCAGGTAAGATCGCAGTCATCACCGGCGGCAGCAGCGGGATCGGGTTGGCCACGGCCAAGCGCTTCGTGGAAGAAGGCGCGCACGTCGTGATCACCGGCCGACGCGAGAAAGAGCTGAAGGAGGCCGCCGCCGCCATCAAAGAAAACGTTACGGCGGTCGTCGGCGACGTGGCGCGCCTGGACGATCTGGACCGGCTCTACGCCGTCGTGAAAGAGAAACATGGTCACATCGACGTTCTCTTCGCGAACGCGGGCGCGGGGACAATCGCTCCGCTCGCTGCGGCGACGGAGGCGCATTTCGACCAGACCTTCGATGTGAACGTGAAGGGGCTATTCTTTACGGTGCAGAAAGCCCTTCCCCTCTTCCGGGACGGCGGTTCGATTATCCTGACCTCTTCGGTTTCGAACGTGATGGGGCTGCCCGGGTTCAGCGTTTACGCCGCGACCAAGGCGGCTGTGCGCAACTTCGCGCGCGCTTGGACACTGGAGCTGAAGGACCGCAAGATCAGGGTGAATACGATGAGCCCGGGACCGATCGAGACCCCCGCCCTGGCGACAACGACGGGCCTTACGCCTGAGCAAGCTGAGCAGGCGGCCGCCCAATTCGCCTCGCAGGTCCCCATGGGCCGCAGGGGCCAGCCAGAGGAAATCGCGGCTGCTGTCACGTTCCTCGCCTCCAATGAAAGTTCTTACATCACCGGCGTGGATCTCGCCGTCGACGGAGGGCTGGCGCAAGTCTGACCCCTGGCATCACACACGATCGGAGAAACATCATGAGCTACGCAATCATCGGCTTCGGCAATATCGGCAAGGCCCTGGCCAAGGCGTTTGCCCGCAACGGCATCGAAGTATCCGTGGCAACCACGCGCGACCCCGAAAGCTTTGCATCCGCGGCCGCCGCGATCGGACCCACGATCATTCCCAAAACACTGGCGGAAGCCGTCAAGGCGGACATCATCTTTTTGGCAGTTCGTTTCGAGTCGCATCCGGACGTCGCGAAGGCGCTGCCCACCTGGCAGGGGAAGACCATCGTCGATGTAACCAATGCCTATGGCGTGCCCCCTGAGCAACTGGGAGGACAGCCTTCTTCCAAGTTCATCGCGCAGGCATTCTCTGGTGCAAGGCTGGTCAAAGGCTTCAACCATTTGATCGCTGCCACCCTCGACCAAGCCCCGGCCGTGCATGGTGGCAGGAGAGTGGTGTTCCTGGCGAGCGACGATGACGCTGCCGCGGCGGAGATTGGTGCGCTCGCGGAAAATCTCGGCTTCTCGCCGATCAAACTTGGCGGGCTGTCGGAAGGTGGGCTGCTGGTCCAGGCCCGCGGAAACAGCTGGGGCCATCTGATCTTCAAGGATCTGATCAAGTTTGACTGAGGAAGGACGCACGGATCGGATCGCGCGCGATCCGATCCGTGGGAAATGGAGAATCTCCATGGGTAGCGAAAAGAACGTCCAGACCGAAAGGAGATCCCGATGTACGACCCATCCAAGCTATCCGAGTTGATCCGGTTCGCACGCATCGATGCGGGCTCCACCGTCATTGACGTCTATCCAGGCGACGGCGACTGGACCCGTCTCTTCTCGGACATCGTGGGCCCCCAAGGACGAGTCTACAGCTTCGTGCCGGCCGAAGTCGCTCATTTCAAGAACGATCCGGTTGGCCGCATGCGGACGCTGGCGAAGGAGCCGGGCCGAGAGAACGTCGAAGCCGTCTCGGCGGACCTTGTGGCGATGCCGGATGTCACGCAGCCAGCGGATGTCCTGTGGCTGCACCTGTTCTACCACGATCTCCACACCGCACTGATCCAGGCCAGGGGTGCTACGGCGGCCGACTTCAATCGAGCCGTCCATCAGCGGCTCAAGCCCGGCGGGTCCTACGTCATCGTGGATCACGCCGCCGCCCTAGGGGCCGGCACGAGCGACGCCCAGTCGTTGCATCGGATTGAGCCTGCATCCGTTCGCGAGGAGGTGGAGGCGGCCGGCTTCGTATTGGACGCGGAAAGCACCATGCTCGCGAACAAGGACGATCCGCACTCGATCAAGGTGTTCGATCCCTCGATCAAGGGCGAGACCGATCGCCTCGTCTATCGGTTCGTGAGGCTCTGACGGTCAGCCATCCGCCCTACAGTGAGCGTGGTTTCCGCAAGCGTGAGAGCGTTGGTGCTTGGACACGACGGACTTTGGCTGTCCGTTCGTGAGCAAAGGTGCGGGGCCATATCTCCTCTCGATTGAACGCCGTGAAGTCGGGACCTTGACGAGCGCGTGGCCCATACCCGAAATCCTGGTCCGTGGCTCGCAGGCGTTGGAAGTCTGGCTGGCGGCGATCCCCGACCCCGGTCATGCCGGCGCACGTCCAGAGCCCGGCCGGCGCATTTGGTATGAATGGCCGCATTCAGGCTGCCCATAATCTCCGCGTGGACGTCGGCGGGCGATCGACGGCCCCAGGCATGTCGCGACGTGACCCAAGCCGATCAGCCGAGCGAGAGTTCCTTCGTCTGGTGTCTCAGGACGAGGCCGACCGCGCCCAGCAATGCATCGTTCTCGGTGTGCTTGCCAACGATTATGCGCGTGCGAAGCGCCGGAGCGATATCGCGGGACTTGATGAGCGTGTGGCGTTCATAGGACGCGATCAGCGGCGTCAACAGAATGTCGCCCGCCAACGCCATCTGGCCCCCGATGATGATGAGCGGCGGATTGAGCACCGAGCCGATCAAGCCGAGACCCCGGCCGGCGATCTCGGCGGTGTCCTCGATCATCCGCAACGCCCTGACGTCGCCCTCCCTGGCCATCATGATGACATCGTCCATCGTGACCTGCCGCCGCACAACACGCGAAATCTGTTCCAGCGGCCGGGCAAAACTCGCATAGAGTTCCAGGCATCCGCGATTGCCGCACCGACAAAGATCGCCGCCAGGATCGATGCTGATGTGCCCGAATTCGCCGGCGCCGCCGGCAATGCCCGTGACCAGCCGGCCATTCTGGACAATGGCGCCACCGACCCCCAGATCGATCTTGAACAGCACGAAATCGTCATGGCCGACTGCCGCACCCCACATCAGTTCCGCAATGGCCGAGCAATTGCTCTCGTTGTCGGCGAAGATGGGCTGCTCCAAGATGGGTCCGAACACATCTGGTATGTTGACGCCGGCCCATGTTGGAACGATGCTCGCGCGCAGGACCATTCCATCGCGGCTGACAGGACCAGAGACGGAAATCCCAACCCCCAGGAGCCCCGCCACCGGCAGACCATTTTCCTCGTAAGATTGCGCAATTGCCGATTTGGCCATCTGGGCCGCCTGTTGCGGTTGGTAGTCCAGTGCCATGGGGATAGTTTGTTCGACGATGACGGAATGCGAGACATCGGCAACGATCAGCCGCATCTCGTGAAGTCCCAGGTGAATTCCGACGCAGGTACCCGCCGTCGGATTGAGCGTCACGGCCGCGGCTGGCCTCCCGATAGCCCTGATCCCCTCGCGACTGGTCGGGGTGTCGATCACCATGCCCGATTTTCTCAAGCCATTGAGCGCGGTTGAGACCGTCGAGCGCGCCAGGCCGGTGACGCGTGCGATCTGCGACGCCGAGAGGGCGCCGCGCTCGCTCAGGCAGCGCACGATCATGCTCTCCGGCGATGCGGACGGCCTGTCGATCAGCCAGGCTCTAAGCGAGGGTTTTGTCATGGACCAACATAAACATCGTTGACTGATAGCTCCAATATGTCATCTTGGAAAGAACTCGAGATTAACGCATCTCGCCGGCGGCGGCCTCAAACCGCGGCCATAAGCGGTCGATACGAACCGTGCAACACCATATGGGAGTGAAACTATGAATTGCGTCATGACCGCCCTCGCGGCCGCTCTTGCATGCACCTTTGCCGCCGGGGCAGCCTTCGCCGAGCCCAAGACGAACCTACTGCACCAATGGGCGACTGGATCGGACGCCCAGGCGATCGCCAAGCTCGGCGAGATGTTCACCGCCAAGGGCGGCAAGTGGGAACAGACCTCGATCGCCGGTCACACAGCCAATACGCTGGCCAAGCTGCGCGCCGACGTGATCGCCGGCAATGCCCCGCCCGCCGTGCAGTTGAAAGGTCCGGAAATCGCCGAGTGGAACAAGACCGGCATGACCGCTGATCTCGACGAACTGGCGGCTTCGGAAGGATGGGAGAAAGTGGTCGCGCCGGAATTGCTTCCGGTGATGAAGCCGACAGGCAAATGGGTCGCCGCCCCCATGAACATCCACCGCATCAACTGGCTCTGGGCCTCGCCGAAGGTCATGCAGGCCGCCGGTGTGAAGGAAATGCCCAAGACCTGGGCCGAATTCAATGCAGCCTGCGACAAGATTATCGCCTCCGGCAAGATCTGCATCTCGCATTCGACCGCCGACTGGACGGATTCGACGGTGTTCGAGGTCGTGCTCTACGGCCAGGACATCGATCTCTATCGCAAGGCCTTCGTCGAGGGCGATGTCGAATCCATGCGCAGCCCGGGGATGGTCAAGGCCTTCCAGCAGATGCGCCTGATGACAACCAAGTACATGGATCCGGGCATGGTTGGCCGCGACTGGGATTCGATGTCGGCGCTCGTGGGCAAGGGTGACGCGGCCTTCCACATCATGGGCGACTGGACAATCGGCCTGCTGACCGCCGCCGGCTTCAAGGAAGGCACGGACTATGTCTGCGCCCAGGCACCGACCGATTGGGGCAAACCCGGCTTCATCCTCAACTCGGACTCGGTCGTGTTCTTCAAGCAAAAGGACCAGGATTACATCGACGGCCAGAAGCTGCTTGCCAGCCTGATCCTGTCGCCGGACTTCCAGACGGTCTTCAACCAGGCCAAGGGCTCGATCCCCGCGCGCCTTGATATCGATCTGTCGAACGGCTTCAATCCGTGCCAGCAGCTCTCGCAGAAGGATCTGCAGGCCTCGATCAAGGACGGCACGCTGGTCCGCTCGATGGCGCACAATATGACCATCCCGCAGAAGATGCGCGGCGCGATCATGGACGCCATCACGGAGTTCGTGGCGACTCCCGACATGTCACCCGAGGACGGCGCCAATGCGATGGCCGACGCGGCCGAAGCACAGAAGTAGACGGGAACAGCCGGGCGCGAATTCTATCCGCACCCGGCCATCCTAGATCCCAGTCCCGCGCCGCAAATGTCAAATCACGACCTGATCCTATCG
>NZ_VFVR01000035.1 GCF_006442205.1 Mesorhizobium sp. B2-3-12 | reverse complement strand
TCACCGTGACGGTCACCGACGACTTCGGCGCCACCACCACGCAGGACGTCACCGTCACCATCAACGGCACCAATGACAATCCGATCGCGGTTGCCGACACTGCTTCGGTGAAAGAGGACACCGCGCCCAATCCGGTCAGCGGCAATGTGCTGAGCAACGACAGCGATGTCGACACTGGCGATACCCGCAGCGTCACCGCCGTCAATGGTTCGGCCGTCAATGTCGGTGCCAACCTCGCCGGCACTTATGGCACGCTGCATCTCAACAGCGATGGTACCTACACCTATACGCTCAACAACGCCCTGGCCTCGGTGCAGGCTCTGGCAGCAGGTGCCACGGCCACCGACGTCTTCACCTACACCAACTCCGACAACCATGGCGGCTCTTCGAGCGCCAACCTGACCGTCACCATCAACGGCACCAATGATGCCCCGATCGTGGTTGCCGACACCAATTCGGTAAAAGAGGACACAGCGCCCAATCCGGTCAGCGGCAATGTGCTGAGCAACGACAGCGATGTCGACACTGGCGATACCCGCAGCGTCACCGCCGTCAATGGTTCGGCCGTCAATGTCGGTGCCAACCTCGCCGGCACTTATGGCACGCTGCATCTCAACAGCGATGGTACCTACACCTATACGCTCAACAACGCCCTGGCCTCGGTGCAGGCTCTGGCAGCAGGTGCCACGGCCACCGACGTCTTCACCTACACCAACTCCGACAACCATGGCGGCTCATCGAGCGCCAACCTGACCGTCACCATCAACGGCACCAATGATGCCCCGATCGTGGTTGCCGACACCAATTCGGTAAAAGAGGACACAGCGCCCAATCCGGTCAGCGGCAATGTGCTGAGCAACGACAGCGATGTCGACACTGGCGATACCCGCAGCGTCACCGCCGTCAATGGTTCGGCCGTCAATGTCGGTGCCAACCTCGCCGGCACTTATGGCACGCTGCATCTCAACAGCGATGGCACCTACACCTACACGCTCAACAACGCCCTGGCCTCGGTGCAGCAGTTGGCCGAAGGCGCCAGCGTCACCGACGTCTTCAGCTACACCAACTCCGACAACCATGGCGGCTCATCGAGCGCCAACCTGACCGTCACCATCAACGGCACCAATGATGCCCCGATCGTGGTT
>NZ_VFVR01000034.1 GCF_006442205.1 Mesorhizobium sp. B2-3-12 | reverse complement strand
CGACGACGTGCCGACGGCCCATGACGAAGCCTCGCAAGCGGTTGTGGAAGGTGCCCCGGCGGTGACGGGGACACTGGACTTCGTCGCAGGCGCCGACGGCGCGACAGTGACGCATGTCAACGGCACGCCGCTGACCTTCGATCCCGGCACCGGCTATTCGCAGTCGATCGACATCGGCGCGGGCACCATCCAGGTGAAGGCGGACGGATCCTATTCGTTCACGGCCGATGCCTCGGTCGACAACAGCGGCGGTCCCGTGGCGGTCAACGCGACCTACACGGTGACGGACGGCGACCACGATACTTCGACGGCCAACATCGCCTTCACGGTCACGGATGGCGCGGGTCCGACCGCGGGCGCTCCAATCACCCTGGCGCTCGACGACCAGAACCTGAGTGACGGCTCGACGCCGCTCGGTCCGGACTCTGCCTCTAACTCGATCACCTTCACGCCGGGCTCGGACGCGATCACCTCGATCGTCTTCGGCACCGACCTGGGCGGGCTAAACACGGCAAACCTGACCTGGACCCGGGTGTCGGACACCCAGGTCGTCGGCAAGGACGGCGCCGTGACCGTGGTGACGCTGGATCTATCGGTCGCCAGCAATGTGGCGACGGTGACGGCGACGCTGAACAACAATTACGACGCACATCCCGGCATCAATCTCGACGACCTGGTCGATCTGGGCCATGTCGGCGTGGTCGCCACCGATACCGACGGCACCCAGGCGACCGGCACGGTCAACCTGACAGTGTCCGACGACGTGCCGACGGCCCATGACGAAGCCTCGCAAGCGGTTGTGGAAGGTGCCCCGGCGGTGACGGGGACACTGGACTTCGTCGCAGGCGCCGACGGCGCGACAGTGACGCATGTCAACGGCACGCCGCTGACCTTCGATCCCGGCACCGGCTATTCGCAGTCGATCGACATCGGCGCGGGCACCATCCAGGTGAAGGCGGACGGATCCTATTCGTTCACGGCCGATGCCTCGGTCGACAACAGCGGCGGTCCCGTGGCGGTCAACGCGACCTACACGGTGACGGACGGCGACCACGATACTTCGACGGCCAACATCGCCTTCACGGTCACGGATGGCGCGGGTCCGACCGCGGGCGCTCCAATCACCCTGGCGCTCGACGACCAGAACCTGAGTGACGGCTCGACGCCGCTCGGTCCGGACTCTGCCTCTAACTCGATCACCTTCACGCCGGGCTCGGACGCGATCACCTCGATCGTCTTCGGCACCGACCTGGGCGGGCT
>NZ_VFVR01000033.1 GCF_006442205.1 Mesorhizobium sp. B2-3-12 | reverse complement strand
GCGCACCGCCCTCGTTCGTGAGGCGTATATAGTCGCCACCTACCAAAACTGTCAACACCGATCTGCGATGTTTTTTCGATTTCTCGTGGAGATATCCACGGCGCCTAGATTCATGAGTTGGCTAGGCTGAGTTTCCACGCCGCTTCCCGCGGTTAGTCACGCCAGGGATGCTCGCTTCGGCCCCCATGGTGAGCACGGCTTCGCTTTGAAAGACGGCTGCCCGCCGACATGCCCACGGACCTCGCCCGAGCGGCTTTCAGCGCCGATCCTCCAGCAATTCCGGTGTGATGTTTCGGCCGGCATAGAAGATGCCCAGGATCAGCACCTGCTCGTCCTCGACCGCAAAGGCGATGCTGACCGCCCGCCGGTAGCCAACAATCCGCAGCCAGGCATGATCTCGAGCCGCTCCGTACCGCGCTGTGGAAAAGTCGATAGGCCGAGACAATGCTCCTTGATGCCCACGACAAAATTCCAGGCGATCGCCGGCGACGCCCGTTCGGCTATGTCGTCGTAGAGCTGTTCGAGTTCTGCCTGGGCGGCGGGATGAAAGACAATCCGATACTCCATTGCCTACTTGGCTTTCGCCTGCTTCGCGCGATGGCGCGCCTCAAGCGTGGAAAAGACCGTTTCGGCTGGAATGCCCTTCGTCGGATCCTGCCGGAGCTCGGTCAGACGGCCCGGAATTTCCTCGCGCAGCCACTTTTCCCGCTCCGCCTCGAAATCCTCGAGCATGCGCAGGCCGGCGCGGACGACCTCGCTGGCATTGTTGTAGCGGCCTGATTCGAGCTGTTTCCGGATGAAGCTCTCATAATGGTCGTTCAGAGCGTAATTGGGCATGGCAACCTCCTGGGGAAATATGGCGCCGCGCGACAGGTGTAGCAATAGATGGCAATCATTGGCAACCTCGGCTGATCCGGCAGGCGGTTTCGGCCTTGCGATTCGCCGAGAGAATCAGCCCTCGCCCATTCGGTAGCGATAAAGCGCATGGAGACACTGCATGCCCGGTCCGGGATTGGCCGTGTGAGGCGACCCAAGACCTGCGCGCACGCGATTCGGGAGAAGCCGGCTGAATTAAAACCCAACCGGCTAAATTTATCTCGCGTTTGGTTTCGAACGGTTCGCAAGACGCGTCGCGCGCTCTTTGGCGCCCTCATCGGCTGCGATCGATGAATTTCATCAACGCGATTATCGCGCCAGGCGCCGATTGGGATGAATGATTCGGTTCGGGTTCCAGATTTTGGCGCCGGCGCCACGGGTCAGGCGCCTACGCAAAACGCCCGCGGGGTGGATCCATGCGACGTTTTGATTTGGTTGGCGTGAGAAGCTTGGCATTCTCGTCCGGGCTGGGTGGGCTTTTGGTGCTCGGGGCCGACGATACTCGCGGGCCTGCGCTCGGTGAGCGAGCATGAGCTGAGCGGATCCACCTACGCAAAACAGCCCGCTGGCCGGAGCCATGCGGACTGTTTTTGAGATGTTGGAATGCTTGGTCTTTGGGGACAGGATTGAGTTTTGTGTCCTGCGGTGTGGGCTTTGGCTGCTTGCGGGGTGCTGATGACCGGTTAGAATCGGCGGTCCACCAGAGCCAAA
>NZ_VFVR01000032.1 GCF_006442205.1 Mesorhizobium sp. B2-3-12 | reverse complement strand
AATGGGCGACAATGTCGATGCGCCGCGCGCCGGACTGCTGCAGCATTCGCAAGGTCACTTCGAGCTGGTCACGCCCGTGCTGTTCTCCTGGGCATCGAGCGCCAAGACGACCGGCTATATCTACGACAAGGACAGTTCCACAGCCGCCCGCGACGATCTCGAGGCGACGCTTCGGATGCTCGCCAAGACGCGGGTCAAGAGCATCGACATCATCGCCCATTCGATGGGGACCTGGCTGACCATGGAGGCGCTGCGCCAGCTCGCCATCACCGGCGACCGCGATCTCGGCGGCAAGCTGGGCTATGTCATCCTTGCCTCGCCTGATATCGACGTCGACGTGTTCAAGAAGCAGATGATCCGTTATGGCAAACCCGACAAGCCGTTCGCCGTGCTGCTTTCGGGCGATGACCGGGCGCTCAAATTGTCCTCGTTCATCTCCGGCGACAAACCGCGCGTCGGCGACTATGGCAACGCCGCCGATCTCGCCTCCTATGGCGTGTCGGTGGTCGATCTGACCAAGACGAAAGGCGGCGACGGCGGCCTCAACCACGCAAAATTCGCCGACAACCCGTTCCTGGTGCAATTGCTCGGCGACCGCCTGCGCACACCAGCTGGCCTCGCCTCGGACGAACCCGATCCGGCACAGCTCAACAATATAGGCCAGGGCCTCGGCAAGGCCGTTGGTTCGGTCGCCGAGGTCGTCATCACCACGCCATTCAAGGTGCTGACTATCGTCACCGGTGGGTGAGAGGTTCAGCCTATGTCGTACTCAATTTTGGTATTTGGTGGAATCGGTCTCGGCATTCTGGTTTATTTCAACCTTATGGATAAGAATACGCACCGGTGGCGAAAAATAGAGAACAGAAGCGATATGTACGCCTATATTGCTCTTTTCGGAACTATTATAGCTGGGATTATTGCGTCTTTTTTTGAAAATTACTTCTTCTGATTCCGTATGCAAATCCATACTGAGCTGTAACCGGCTCGCATATTCCGACAAAGTCTATACGAACAGATCGACCTTCTGGAACGTCGTCACGTCGATCAGGCCGACGTCTGAAATCCTCAGCTCCGGAATGACCACCAACGCCAGCAGCGAGTGCTGCATGTAGGCGTTGTTCAGGGAACAACCCATCTTGCGCATCGCCTCGGTCAGCTTTTCGGCCTTGGCGGCGACGATCTCGGCGCGTTCGTCCGACATCAGCCCGGCGATCGGCATTTCGACCAGCGCCAGTTCCTTGCCCTTGGAGAACAGCACGACGCCGCCGCCGACTTCACCCAGCCGGTTGACCGCCAGCGCCATGTCCTGCTTGTTGGTGCCGACGCAGATGATGTGGTGCGCGTCATGCGCCACGCTCGAGGCCATGGCGCAATCACCCATATAGCCGAAGCCGGAGACGAAGGCGTTGGTGACGCCGCCGGTGCCCCTGTGGCGCTCGACCAGCGCGATCTGGCAGACATCGTTGCGGCGGTCCATGGCAACCAGCCCATCCTCGACTGGAAGATCCGCCTCCAGCGCCCGCGTCGGCGCCTGGTTCTCGATGACGCCGATCACCCGCACCCGCACCTCGTTGGCGCCCTTGGGGGCCACGATGTCGAAATCCGCCGCCTTGAGTTTCTTGCCCAGCTTGACGGTGTTCTTCGCCGTCTCCGGATAGTCATAGGCCGGAATGTCGATGTCGAGCTTGCCCCCCTTGGCCAGCCTGACGCCGCGCGCATAGACCTCGTCTATGCTCATTGCGGCGAGATCGGAGACGATCAGCAGGTCGCCCAGGCGCCCCGGTGCGATCGAACCGATCTCGCGTTCCAGCCTGAAATGCTGGGCGGTATTGATCGTCGCCATCTGGATCGCCGTCACCGGCTTCAGCCCCTGGCTGATGGCGTGGCGCACCACCCGGTCCATGTGGCCTTCATGGACAAGGGTGCCGGAATGGCTGTCGTCGGTGCACAGGATGAAGTTGCGCGGATCGATGCCGCCTTCGGTCACCGCCTTGATCTGCGAGGCAACGTCGTACCAGGCGGAGCCCAGCCGCAGCATGGCCTTCATGCCCTGGCGCACGCGGGCAATCGCATCCTCGGCGCGTGTGCCTTCATGGTCGTCCTCGGGTCCGCCGGCGACATAGCCGTGGAACGGCAGGCCGAGATCGCGCGAGGCATAGTGGCCGCCCACCGTCTTGCCTGCCTTCACAGTGGCGGCGATCTCGCCCGACATCACCGGATCGTTGGCGGCGACGCCTGGGAAATTCATCACTTCGCCGAGCCCGATGATGTTTTCCCAGCTCATCGCCTCCGCGACATCGGCGACCGTCAGTTCGGCGCCGGCATGTTCAAGCCCAGGCGCCGAAGGCACGCAGGACGGCATCTGCACATGCACGTTGATGGGCATGGCCACCGCCTCGTCATGCATCAGGCGAACACCCGGCAAACCCAGCACATTGGCGATCTCGTGCGGGTCGATGAACATCGAGGTGGTGCCGTGCGGGATGACGGCGCGGCAGAATTCGGTCACCGTCACCATGCCGCTCTCGACATGCATGTGCGCGTCGCAAAGACCGGGCACGAGGTAGCGCCCGCCCGCGTCGACCACCTTGGTGCCCTGTCCGATCGTGTGGCCGGCATTCGGCCCGCAATAGGCGAAGCGGCCGCCTGATATGGAGATGTCGGTGCCGGCGATGATCTCGCCCGAATGGACGTTCACCCAACGCCCGTTGCGGATGACGAGATCGGCGGGTTTCCGGCCCATGGCGACGTCGACCAGATCGGTCGCCATTTCGGTCCAGGGTTTGGGTTTCGTTGCGCTCGCGGGCGGCTTTCTGGCCATCGAAGACTCCTGTTTGCCCGACTGTGCCAAGCCGACGGCGCTTTGGCCAGCGAGGAAGCGTGGATTTGCCTTGGGATGGCCTGGCTATTCGGGTTTGACGTCCACTTCGACCCTGGAACCGCCGGCTGAAATCCGCTCCGCGATGCGCTCGACTTCGCCCGGTTTGAACACCCCACTGACCATGATTTCACCGCCCAGTATCGGTTCCACGATGCGCGGCGAGGTCACCACGGCGCCGTCGATGCTGAGTTCGACGATCTTGCCGACATTTGCCCCGGTGAACATGGCAAAGGCCTTGCCGCTGTCGGGAGTGAGTTCGAGGCTGAGCATGTCCTGGCCCGAAGCAGGATCGGGAACGGCCACAGCCTTGACGATGATGAGCGTCAGCGGGTCGGCCACCGCTATCTGTGCGACCACCAGCACCGCCGTGACGGTCGTGATAAAGCGGGACGGGATGCGCAAGAAGGATCCTCCCATGGGCGGCGGCTGTTTCGCACAAGGCGCGCGCCGCCGCAATCGGAAGGACACCGAGAACCAAGAGGCGCCTGGCCCCTTCAATAACCGCGATCGGATCGAAACCGAACACGGTCGGCGTCAATCTCAGCCACGGTTTCCGAGCGTCGCCACCAGCACCGTTGCCGAGCTAGCAGCCGACCAGTCTCGCGGGATGCGGGGGCGGCCGACGCTCCCCAGTGGGC
>NZ_VFVR01000031.1 GCF_006442205.1 Mesorhizobium sp. B2-3-12 | reverse complement strand
AGGCAGGAGCAGATCATCTCCTTCCAGCATCCCGATCACGAAACGGCCAACTGGCCGCAACAGGGCCTGAAACTATGAGCTTGCGCACCCTCTATCCGGAAATCGAACCGTTTGACTCCGGCATGCTCGATGTCGGCGACGGTCATCAGGTCTATTGGGAGCGGTCGGGCACCAAGGGCGCCAAGCCGGCGGTCTTCCTGCATGGCGGACCGGGCGGCACCATCTCGCCCAAACACCGTCGGCTGTTCGACCCGAAGCTCTACGACGTCATCCTGTTCGACCAGCGCGGTTGCGGCAAGTCGACGCCCAACGCCTCGCTGGAGGCCAACACGACCTGGCATCTGGTCGCCGACATCGAGCGCCTGCGCGAAATGGCCGGCTTCGACAAATGGCTGGTGTTCGGTGGCTCCTGGGGCTCGACGCTAGCGCTCGCTTATGCCGAGACACACCCCGATCGCGTCAGCGAACTGGTGGTGCGTGGCATCTACACGCTGACCCGCGCGGAACTCGAATGGTATTATCAGTTCGGCGTCTCCGAAATGTTCCCCGACAAGTGGGAGCGTTTCCTGGCGCCGATCCCGCAGGCCGAGCGCGGCGACATGATGGGCGCCTACCGCAAGCGGCTGGTGGGCAGCGACCGCAAGGCGCAAATACAGGCCGCCCGAGCCTGGAGCCTGTGGGAAGGCGAGACGATCACGCTGCTGCCGGAGCCTGAAACCAGCGGCCCGTTCGGGCAGGACGACTACGCCGTTGCCTTCGCCCGCATCGAGAACCATTATTTCGTCCACGCCGGTTGGCTGGAGGAGGGGCAGCTGCTGCGCGACGCGCATAAGCTCGGGGATATCCCCGGCACCATCGTCCACGGCCGCTACGACATGCCGTGCCCGGCGCGCTACGCCTGGGCGCTGCACAAGGCATGGCCGAAGGCGGATTTTCATCTGGTCGAAGGCGCCGGCCATGCCTATTCCGAGCCTGGCATCCTCGATCAACTGATCCGGGCGACGGACAAGTTTGCGGGAAAATAGCCTTTCCTGCTTGCGCTCTGCGACGATTTTTCGAGCTATGGCCATGACAAAACAACGCCTTTACCTCTTCGACACCACATTGCGCGACGGCCAGCAGACGCCGGGCATCGACTTTTCGGTCGAGGACAAGATCGCGATTGCCAAACTGCTCGACGAGTTCGGCTTCGACTATGTCGAGGGCGGCTATCCCGGCGCCAACCCGACCGACACCGCCTTCTTTCAGCAGAAGCGCACGGCCCGCGCCAAATTCGTCGCCTTCGGCATGACCAAGCGGGTTGGGGTGTCGGCCTCCAACGACCCAGGTCTAGCGGCACTCGTACAGTCGAAATCGGACGCCATCTGCTTCGTCGCCAAGAGCTGGGACTACCATGTCCGCGTCGCGCTCGGCTGTACAAACGAGGAGAACCTCGACGCCATTAAGGCTTCGGTCGAGGCATCAGTCGCTTCGGGCAAGGAAGCGATGGTCGATTGCGAGCATTTCTTCGACGGCTTCAAGGCCAATCCGGACTACGCGCTGGCCTGCGCGAGGACGGCCTATGAAGCCGGCGCGCGCTGGGTGGTGCTTTGCGACACCAATGGCGGCACGCAGCCCTCGGAAGTGCGGGCAATCGTTGAAAAAGTCATTGCCGCGGGCATTCCGGGCGCGCATCTCGGCATCCACGCCCATGACGACACCGGCCAGGCGGTGGCCAATTCCCTTGCCGCCGTCGAGGCCGGCGTGCGCCAGATCCAGGGCACGCTGAACGGCATCGGCGAACGTTGCGGCAACGCCAATCTGATCTCGATCGTGCCGACACTGGCGCTGAAGCCGGCTTTCGCCGACCGTTTCGAGACCGGCATTTCAGACGAGGCGCTCACCGGCATTTCGCGCTTGTCTCGCGCCTTCGACGAATTGTTGAACCGCGCCCCGGAAGCGCAGGCGCCCTATGTCGGTTCGTCCGCCTTTGCCACCAAGGCCGGCATTCATGCCTCGGCGCTGGCCAAGGAGCCGGCGACCTATGAGCACGTGCAGCCGGAATCGGTCGGCAACCGTCGCCGCGTCATGGTCTCCGACCAGGGCGGCAAGGCCAATTTCCTCGCCGAGTTGAAGCGGCGCGGCATCGATGTGCCGAAGGACGATCACCGGCTCGATGCCCTGATATCGGTGGTCAAGGAGCGTGAGGCGTCGGGCTATGCCTATGAGGGCGCCGACGCCTCCTTCGAACTCCTGGCTCGCAAGATGCTGCACGGCCTGCCCGAGTTCTTTCACGTCACCTCGTTTCGCTGCATGATCGAGCGCCGCTTCGATGCCAATGGCCAGTTGAAGACGGTGTCGGAAGCGGTGGTCAAGGTGCTGGTCGAGGGCGAGGAGAAGATGTCGGTGGCCGAGGGCCATGGCCCGGTCAACGCGCTCGACATCGCGCTGCGCAAGGATCTCGGCAGGTACCAGAACGAGATCGCCGATCTCGAGCTCGCCGACTTCAAGGTGCGTATCCTCAATGGCGGCACCGAGGCCATCACCCGCGTGCTCATCGAATCGCATGACGGCACCGGCGCCCGCTGGTGGACGGTCGGCGTGTCCGAAAACATCATCGACGCGTCCTTCCAGGCGCTGATGGATTCGATCGTCTACAAGCTGATGAAGAACCGCGAGATGGCGGGGCTGGTGGCGGCGGAGTAAGTTTGAACCATCAGCGAAAGTCCATTGATCCATCAGAACTTTGCGATGGTCTTGCTAAGGTTACTGGGCCATAGCGTTGGCCATGGCCGCTGAAGCAATTGCCCAGGATGCAGATGGAAGAGCCCGCCGCGGCTTCCTGCTGGCGCTGGGTGCCTATCTCTTGTGGGGTTTGCTGCCTTTCTACATGAAGGCGGTGGCGCATTTGCCACTTGCCGAGGTGATTGCACACCGCATCGTCTGGTCGGTGCCGATCGCCGCGGCGGTCCTGATCTGGGCCGGTCGCACGGCGGACTTCAAGGCGGCGATCCGCTCGCCCCGCACCATCGCCATGGCCGCGCTGACGGCGGCGCTGATCTCGGTCAACTGGGGCATCTATGTCTGGGCGATCGCCGTCGACCGCACCGTCGAGACAGCACTCGGCTATTACATCAATCCGCTCGTCAACGTCGTGGTCGGCGCGCTGCTGCTTGGCGAGCGGCTCGACCGGCTGCAGATCGCGGCGGTGGTGCTTGCCGCGATTGCCGTCGCCGTGCTGACGATCGAGGGCGGCAAGCTGCCCTGGGTGTCGCTGGCGCTGGCCTTTTCCTTCGCCGCCTACGCCTTCTTCCGCAAGACGCTGCCGATCGGCCCCAGCCAGGGTTTCCTGCTCGAAGTGCTTTTGCTGTCGGTCCCGGCGCTGGGCTACATCATTTTCCTGATCGCCACCGGGCAGGACCATTTCGTCTCCAGCAATGGCACCGACACCGCGCTGCTCATTGGCTGCGGGCCGGTGACGTCCGTGCCGCTGCTGCTGTTCGCCTTCGGTGCCAAGCTGCTGCGCCTCTCGACCATCGGCATCATGCAGTACATAGCGCCGACCATGGTGTTCCTGATTGCCGTGCTGATCTTCGACGAGCCGTTCGGCACCACGCAAGCCATCGCCTTTGGCCTGATCTGGGCGGCTCTCGCGGTCTATTCCTGGTCCATGCTGGCGGCGGCGCGCCGGGCTACATCTGTCCGAGCCGCCTGACGAAAAGATAAGTCACGCCCGCGATCAGCAGCGATACCGCCGTCACCACCCAGAAGCCCATGGGCGTGTTGACCAGCGGCAGGCCGCCGACATTCATGCCGAACAGGCCCGAGATGATGGTCATCGGCAACAGCACCGCCGTCATCACCGACAGCACATAGAGCAGCCGGTTCGACTGCGTCGTCAGCTTGGCCATCAGCTCGTCCTGCAGCAGCCGCGTGCGCGCCTGCAACTGCTCGCCGTCATAGTGCAGCGTCTGGGCACGGTGCGAGAGCCGCGCCGCCATGTCGTTGATCGAATCCGGCAGGTCGTTGCGATGCGAATGGTCGAGATGGCGAAACAGATTGGTCAGGGTCGCCATCTGCCGGTGGATGACCACCAGGTGCCGGCGCGCATCGACCAGCGCCTGCCGCTCATTGTGCCATGCGTCGCACACGATACGGTCCTCGATACCGTCGAGACTGTCGCTGAGGGTCGCCAGTTCCGCCGCCATTCCATCGAACGACTGACCGACGACAGCCTCGATCAGTTCGGCCGGCGAACGGAATTTGCGCGATCCGTTCTCGATCGCCTTGCGGATGTTGTCGACCGATTGCAGCGGCTGCTTGCGGGCGCCGACCAGCATCGTATCGTTGAGGGCGAAGCGGAAATGGCCAAGCCCGCCGGCTTCCGCCGAATAGTCATGGCGCAGGTCCGGCAGATCGCCATAGAGCCAGTCATCCTCGAGGTCGATATGGCAGCCATGGCTGGCGGTCAGGAAGGCTTCGCGCACCGGCGCCGGCAAGGCCTGGTCGGCTCCGATCTCGTGGCGCGCGCGCATGTCGGAAAGCTGGTAGCTGCGCCACGTCCAGTGCGCCGCACCGGAATCCCTGGTGCGCAACCCTTCGGTGGTGAAGTGGTAGATGAAGAACAACCCGTGCTCATCGGGCAGGTAAGGCGACAGGTCGGTGCCTTCGGCGGGGAGGGCGATGTTCATGGCGGCTTCGCCGGTCTCTGATGCGGTCGGGGTCGCGGGGGCGGCCAGCTGCGATTCCTAGCATGGCATCCCCGATTTAGTGTGACTGTTTCGTGACGATGTGCATCGCGGGCACGGGTCTCTACAGGACGCTGGTAATCCCGCCATCCACCAGCAGGGTCTGTCCGCTCACGAAGCTGGCGGCGTCGGATGCCAGGAATACGGCGGCGCCCGCGAGTTCCCGCACCTCGCCCCAGCGCCGCATCGGCGTGCGGCCGGTCAGCCAGGCGGAGAATGTCTCGTCGGCGACCAGTGCGTCGTTGAGCTCGGTCTTGAAATAACCCGGCGCGATGGCGTTGACGCGCACGCCGTGCTGACCCCATTCGCCGGCCATCGACTTGGTCAGCATGGTGATGGCGCCCTTGCTAGCCGCGTAAGGCGCGATCGAGGGACGCGCTAGCACGCTCTGCACCGAGGAGACATTGATGATCGAACCCCTGCGGCGCGCGATCATGCCCTTGACGACGGCCCGGCTCACCTTGAACACGCCGTCCAGATTGGTGGCCATCAGCGCGCCCCAGTCGGCATCGCTGAAACTCTCCAGCGGCGCGCGTCGCTGGATGCCGGCATTGTTGACCAGGATGTCGATCGGTCCGGTGTCGATTTCGGCCGCCGCGATCGCCTTGTCGACCGACTGGGTGTCGGTGACGTCGATCATCGCTTCAGCCACGGTGTGGCCTTCGGCGCGCAGGCGCTCGCCGGCGGCTTTGAGTTCGTCGGCCTTGCGGCCGCCGATCGTGACGCGCGCGCCGGCGCTCGCAAGCGCCTCCGCGAAGGCAAGGCCCAAGCCGCGGCTGGCGCCGGTGATGAAGGCATGCTTGCCTTCGAGGCCGAACAGGCGGCCGAGATAGTCAGTCGAATGCAATTTGCACCTTCATCGCTGGCGATTTGTCGCTCGCCAGCGCGAAAGGCTGGTCTAGCCTCCGCGAGCGGCGGCACCAGCCTGCCGAATGGCTTGATGACATGCAAGGCGCTTGTCACCATGGCGCCTCGGGTTCCGTCAGCCTCAGCGCTTCGGGCCAAACCCTGGATAGGGGTTGAGCGGCACGATCGCCGCAATGTCCATCATGCCGGCCTTGACCAGCGGCAGAGTGGCGAGATGGCCGCGCACATCGGCATCGCTGCCGGCTTCGAACATCAGGCCGCTGCCGGGAATGTCACCGCGATTCCAGATCTGGCGCACCGCGCCTTCGGCATAAAGGGTGCGGCGCTGCTCGGCCTCGCCAGGCAGAACGGGTGCGAAATCGGCATCGGTGAACTTTTCCGTATTGCGGGTGAGAAGGGCAAGGAACTGCATTTTCGGTCTCCTGTTGTCGGCGGTTGATGACAGGAGATATCGCGCCGGGTGGTCAGACAGTCAAAGACTGATTAGGCTAAAGTTGAGACCTGGAAGGACTTGGTGTCGAGGAGCAAAAAATGTTCGACCTGCGCCAGATCAGATATTTCGTCACCGTCGCCGAAACCGGCAGCGTCGGTCGTGCCGCCGAACTGCTGCATATCTCGCAATCGCCGCTCAGCCGTCAGATCATTCAGTTGGAGCAACAGCTTGGCGTCGCCCTGTTCGAGCGGGCAAAGCAGCGCGTTCATCTCAATGCCGAGGGCCGCGCCTTCCTGACCGAGGCCCGCGCCTTGCTGTCGAATGCGCGCCGGTTGGAGGAGCTTGGCCGCAACCTGGCCAGCGGTTCTGTCGGGCGCCTTGCCATCGGCTATGTCGAGGGTGCGGTCCATGCCGGGCTTGTCGCCGGCATGCTGCGCCAGTTCCGCCGCGACCGACCGGATTTTCATCTGCAGTTGAGAAGCCTGCGCTCGGCCGCGCAGATGGAGGCGCTTCGGCAGCGCTCGCTCGATCTCGGTTTGGTCTATGCGCCCGCGGCGGCCGATGATCCCGATATCGCCAGCACGCCGCTGCGCCACGAGCCGCTGGTGCTGGCCATTCCCGAGGATGATCCGCTGGCCGGTGTGCCCGACATCCAGCCGCGCCATCTCGATGGCCGCGTCTGGATCACCGTGGTGCGCCAGCCAGATGATACCAATCGTGGCCAGTTCCTCGCCGCTTGCGCCGAGGCTGGCTTCGTGCCCGACATCGCCTGTGAGACGGCGGATCCGCTGACCTCGCTCGGGCTTGTCAGCGCCGGCCTTGGTCTGGCTACCGTGCAGGCGAGCCTGCGCACGGCCGCGCCGCCCTCGATCGTGTTCCGCGACATGCCGTGGTTCGGGCGCACGGTTTCCATCCATCTCGCCTGGCGGCGGCAGGACCGGCGCGCGGTTATTGCCGATCTGCGGGAGGCTGCTCGGAGGGAGGGGAGTAGGGGAGTAGGGG
>NZ_VFVR01000030.1 GCF_006442205.1 Mesorhizobium sp. B2-3-12 | reverse complement strand
GACACTTGGCGACACATCGGCCACCTCGTCGAAACCATCGAGGCAGCCGAATGCAGCAACTACTTCGCCAAGGCAGGATACGCTTCCGTCAAAACGTGAAACGCTCTAGCGTGGATGTCGCAACGTGGCGTCTTGACGTCTCGATCGCCGAAAACCGCTTCAGGAACGCATCCTGTGCCCAGGTCACCGAGCGTGGCGTGAAGTCGAAACGCCCGGCGGAAAAACCGCGCGGGCGGCCGAAGAACTCGGTCGCCTCGGCGGTCGAAAAGCCGGCAAGCAGTGTTGCTTCGAAATAGGCGGCGATCTGGTCGGCGCGCTTGATCTCCCTGCGCAGGATGGCAGTCGGTTCGGGAGGCAGCGAGAAACGAAGATGGATGGCGCGCTGCAGGCGCAATTCGCAATCCTTGTAGCTGCCGCCCATCACCGACTTGAATGGCGAGATCATGTCACCGATGACATATTCGGGCGCGTCGTGCAGCAGCGCCGCCAACTGGGCGTCTGCCGAAGCCTGGGGCACCAGCTCATTGAACAGCGCTTCGACCAGCAGTGAATGCTGGGCGACCGAAAAGGCATGCTCGCCGCTGGTCTGGCCGTTCCAGCGTGCGACGCGTGCAAGCCCATGCGCAATGTCCGAAATCTCGATGTCGAGCGGCGAGGGGTCGAGCAGGTCGAGCCTGCGGCCGGACAGCATGCGCTGCCAGGCTCGGGATGGCGCGCCGGTGCGGTCCGCCGCCATCAGGCTTCCTCAGCGCCGACGGTTTCCTGCGGGAAACTGAATTTGGCCCAGCTGGGGATAGTGAGCGTCACCGGTACTTCGCCTGCCAGGATCGGCTGGCCGGCATCGAGCGCCGCCTTGACCCTGTCGATGCGGGCGATGCCGAGTCCGGTCAGGGTCGCGGTCGAGCCGAGCACGCCGACCGGCCGTCCCTCGACGGTGAGTTCGGTCCCGGAGGTGGGCAGGGCAAGCCTGGCCTCGACAATCAGCACGCGCCGCCGGGCGGTGCCCCGATGCTGCATGCGCGAGACGACCTCCTGGCCGACATAACAGCCCTTCCTGAAGCCGACACCGCCCATCTCGTCGAGAAGCACGTCGTGCGGGAAAGCGTCGCCCAACGCATAATCGGCACCGCTCTCCGCGACGCCATGGGCGATGCGAAAGGCCTGCCACGCGGCGACGTCGCCGGTATCCGCGGTGTCGGCATAGAAGCGCGTGACGTCTTCGTCGCCAAAACGCCTGTCGGCGATCGCCGCTGAATCACTTTCTGAGGCGATTGACTCTTTTCCCCAGGCGACAGTGACAAGCGTCTGTTCCGGCTTGGCAATCTCGACCTTGGCGCGAAGCTTGTAGAGCATCAGCCGGTGAATGAAATCATCTGAAACATCGGCACGGCATTCGATGCGGAAGGCGTTTTCTCCCGCTCGTGAGATCAGGAAGTCGAACAGGATCTTGCCTTGCGGCGTCAACAGCGCGCCCGGCTTGGCCTCACCATTGCCAAGCGCATCGAGATCGATGGTCAGGATGTTTTGCAGAAAGTGCTCGGCATCCGGGCCGGAGACGGAGATAAGCGCGCGGTCTTTCAGCAGGGCAAAGGGCATGGAGCGTATAAAAGCCTGATCTTGCAAAACGGTTGGCCATTACGTAAGCCGCTGACACTCCCCCCGCAAGAGAGCATCACCATGACCTACGACCTCATCCTGACAGGCGGCACAGTGGTCAATCATGACGGCGAGGGGCTGCGCGACGTCGGCGTGAGGGGCGGGCGCATCGCCGCCATCGGCGATCTGCGCCAGGCCTCGGCCGGCGAGACGATCGACTGCCGGGGCCTGCATATCCTGCCGGGCGTCGTCGACAGCCAGGTGCATTTCCGCGAGCCCGGACTGGAGCACAAGGAAGATTTGGAAACGGGTTCGCGGGCGGCGGTTCTGGGCGGTGTCACCGCCGTGTTCGAAATGCCCAACACCAACCCGCTGACCACAAGCGAGGCAACACTTGCCGACAAGGTCCGGCGCGGCAGCGGCCGCATGCATTGCGATTTTGCTTTCTGGGTCGGCGGTACTCGCGACAACGCCAGGGATGTAGGCGAACTTGAGCGGCTGCCAGGCGCCGCGGGAATAAAGGTCTTCATGGGTTCGTCCACCGGCGATCTGCTGGTCGAGGACGACGAAGGTGTCGCCTCGATCCTGCGAAACACCCGCCGCCGCGCCGCTTTTCATTCGGAGGACGAGTTCCGGCTGCGCGAGCGCCTGGGCGAGCGCATCGAGGGCGATCCGTCATCGCATCCGGTCTGGCGTGACGAGATCGCCGCTTTGCGCTGCACCGAAAGGCTGGTCCGCATCGCGCGCGACGTCCGCGCCCGCATCCACGTCCTGCACATCTCGACGGCGGAAGAAATTCTGTTCCTCGAACAGCACAAGGATGTCGCGACCTGCGAGGCGACGCCGCACCATCTGACGCTGAGCGCCGACGACTATGCTCGGCTCGGCACGCTGATCCAGATGAATCCGCCGGTGCGCGACAAGCGCCACCGCGACGGCGTCTGGCACGGCATTGCACAGGGCATTGTCGACGTGCTCGGCTCCGACCACGCGCCGCACACATTGGCCGAGAAGGCAAAATCCTATCCGGCTTCGCCCTCGGGCATGACTGGCGTGCAGACTCTGGTGCCGATCATGCTCGACCACGTCAATGCCGGCCGGTTGACCCTGCAGCGCTTTGTCGATCTCTCCAGCCATGGCCCGCAGCGCATCTTCGGCATGGCTGGGAAAGGCCGCATCGCAGCCGGTTATGACGCCGACTTCACCATTGTCGACATGAAGCGGCGCCAGACCATCACCAATGCGCAGGCCGGCTCGAAGGCGGGCTGGACGCCTTATGACGGCAAGCAGGTGACCGGCTGGCCCGTCGGCACCGTCATTCGCGGTCAGCGCGTGATGTGGGAAGGCGAGATCGCGACGCCAGGCCAGGGCAGGGCGGTGGAGTTTTCGGAGGCGCTTGTCTAGACCCCGTAAGGCGAAGTCGGCAGCTTCAGTCGCCGGCGACGAAGAACGTCCATTGCCCGGCGGGGGTGATGCCGACGCGGTAGAAGATGTAGGCGCCGAACTGCTTCATGTCGTCGAAATCGCCGGCGGTGACGATCTTGAACAGCTCGACCCGCTGCTTGGCGTCGAGCTTGTCGAGCGGCAGCGCGAAGAAATACGGCCAGACATAGAGTTCCTGCGGCGTGCCTGCGTCGACATGGACGTAGCCGGCGGAAAGCACCTCCTCGAGAATGGCCAGGATCTCTTGGCCGTCAGGGTCGCCGGACAGCCCTTTGAGGAAGGCGATGGCATCGCCGTCTATGTCGGCCAGCGACAGCTGGGTCATGCTGTCGCCCTTGCCGATCAAGGGTCTGAGCTTCTCGATGTCGCCGCTCTTGCAGGCTTCGATGATCAGGTCATGCATGCGCCGCACGGGCTCGGGCAGCCTGCCAAGGTCGTAGACGACCTCCGGTAGGGGGGCCTCCGGATCGACACGCGGCCTGTTGCTGCCGCCGTCCGGCGACTTGTCCGGCTCGGCCGCGTCCGGGGCGGCTGGCTGGCTGGTTGAAGGCGGTGTTCCCACCGGATCGGGCATGGGGATCGTGTTCCCAGGCGACGAGGTTTCGTCATCCGTCGACGGTGTGGTTGGCGCGGGGAGCTCTTCGCGTTTGATCTCACTCAGCGCATAGGCCGGGCTGCTGCACAGGCACGTCACCAGGGAAATCGCGGCGTAGCAAGCAGCGAGGCGGATGTAGAGGACCAAGACCTTCGGCCCGCCTGACATCGGAAAATTCACTGCCCGTTTCTCCTTGCTTCGGGCATGACGCCCGAACGGTATTCCGCCGTCAAAGAACCGGATACTGGTTCAGTGCCGCAGCCGCTCGGGTTCGAAGGCGCCAGCAATAACCTTCTCGCGCATGCGGTCGAGCAGGGCAAGGGCCGAGGTCTCGCCATTGGCGCGCAGCATCTCGCCGAATGCCGTTTCGAGGGCCGCTTCGGCAATGATGTCGGGCTCGATGCCAGCCGAAAGGCCTTCCGCCCAGGCTTCGCTGTGGCTCTCAACCGCCGTCAGCCGCTTTTCTTCCCTGACCAGCGCGTCGATGTCGTTGGCAGCATGTTCCATAAGCGATGTCCACCCTTTCAAGCGGCAACCCATCAGTGTGGATCAGGCCTGATCTGTTCCGTTCACACGCGGCTCCAAGTAAGTATCTGTAAATACGACATTTTTTTGATCGTCATTTACAGGGGGCAACTGTGTTTGGCGAAGCTGCGTTTCAACCCGGATCAAACTTAGCCGATTAGGACTGCCTGCGGGGTGAAAACCTTCAGTTTGAGTTAATTCCGCATTCGTGCGGTAACGTTTGATTAACGCTGTTGCAAAAGCGCAACATCAGGATTGCACCAAGACAAAGACGGGCACAAGCCGGATATGGCGATAGTCTCTGCCGTTGGGTCTAATATCTGTTGATTGATGCTCAGTTGCCATAACGCGAGGCGATGTCGCGCGACAGCGTCTCACCTTCCTTCATATAGCGGCTGATGGCTTCGGTAGCCGAAGCGGTGCACTGGGTGTAGGTGCCGCCGAAGGAACGATAGCCGCGGTTGAAGCTGGCAATGAAGCGGGCGCGGCGTTCCGGGTCGGGATTTTCCGAATCGAGCAGCTTTTCCATCTCGCCCCGCCACTGGTCGCCCTTTTCCCCGCACAGATTGCGCAAGAAATGCAGTGACCCCAGAACCTCCGCCAGCCGCATCAGTCCCGGCTCGAACGGCGAGTCGGCACTGAACGCAGGCCGAGCCGGGATGATCATGCTGACGGCAAGGCAAATGGCGAGGAGTATCGACGGACGGTTCATAAGCCTGCTCTGCCTGACGGCTTCAGCCGTTATGGTCTGCCTAACGGCCTCAAACGTCGCGGCTGGCGAGACAACATGAGCCTTGTGGCGAAACAATTTGTCACCTGCAAGGCGATTTTTCAGTGCTGCGTCAGCGGGTTCGAATGGGGACTAGGAGTTCTTCGGCGACTTCGAACACCGAACCGGCGAGCGGCAACAGGGTCATGTCTTCGAGTGTGTAGAAGGCGGCTGTCTCGGCATCGTCACTGGCCACCGCCTCGCCGCCGGCATAAGCAGCGCCAAAGACGGCGAGGTGGTAATCCACCGGGTGGCTGTCGTCCCTGCCGTCGATGTGGATCTCCCGAAGCGGGCGAAATCCCGTAGCGTGCAAGCCGGTCTCTTCCAGCAGCTCGCGCCGTGCCGCGTCCTCCAGCGTCTCGCCGGCTTCGACCTTGCCGCCGGGAAATGCGTAGAGCCCTTGTGACGGCGAGCGCGCCCGCTTGACCAGGAGTACGGTGTCGCCACGCACGACGGCCACAGAGACCGCCGGGAGTGTCTTGCGTGTTGTGTTCATCGATGCTCAGTCAACTCATTTGAGGCAGGTCTTTTGTGGACCGGCAGCATGGGCAAGCTTTAACAGTTGCGCAACGCCGGTTCGATCGCCACTTTCAACATCGAACCATTCGAAAGACACGATCGATCATGTGCGGACGCTTCGCCCTGACCGCCACGCCGGACCAGACCGCGGCCTTGCTGGGTCTTGCCGAGCTCGAGGATTTCCCGGCCCGCTATAACATCGCGCCGACACAGCCGGTCCTGATGGCGATATCGGGCGCGCCGCGAGCTCCGGGCTCCAATCTTCCGGACCGGCAGGCAATGCTGGTGCGCTGGGGTCTCATTCCCGCCTGGGTCAAGGACACCAGGGAGTTTCCGCTGCTGTTCAACGCGCGTTCGGAAGGGGCGATCGAGAAGGCCTCGTTCAAGGCCGCCATGCGCCATCGCCGCGCGCTGGTACCGGCATCGGGCTTCTATGAATGGCGGCAGACCGGCGGCAAGAAGGGGCAACCTTATTGGATACGGCCAAGGCATGGCCGACTGATCGCCTTTGCCGGCCTGATCGAAACCTATGCCGAGCCGGGCGGTTCGGAAATGGATACCGGCGCGATCCTGACAGTCAACGCCAATGCCGACATCGCTCACATCCATGACCGGATGCCGGTGGTCATCGACCCCAGGGATTTCGCTCGTTGGCTGGATTGCCGCACGCTCGAACCGCGCGATGTCGACGATTTGCTGCGGCCGGCGCAGCCTGATTTCTTCGAGGCGATCCCTGTCTCCGACCTCGTCAACAAGGTCGCCAACACTGGACCGGAGATTCAAGAGAAGGGTGAGATCGGGCCGGAGCCCGGGAAAGTCAGGCGCCAGAAGTCCGGCGCGGACGACAGTCAGATGACGCTGTTCTAGCGAAGCCTGTCGAGGTCTTCATGTCCAGGGCGCCGTTCGCGCCCTCTGTGCCGGCGATTGCGTCGGCCGGGGCGCCGCTTCAGGCGGCGCGGGGCGATACGATCTTCTGCGCCGGCTTGTTCTTCTTGGCGGTGTGAAGAAGGGCGGCGACGATGGCGGCCGGGCCGATCGCGCGATAGTGGCTGGCCAGCGCCGGTTGCTTGGCGCGGTTGGCTTCCTGCTTGCTTCGAGGCATGTTTCTCTTCCCTGGTAACATTTCCGTGTCTTCGTTTGATGGTTGATTCCGACCAAATCGTGACGCGTGGTGATCTAGCCGGCGAATGTTTCATGACTGTGCCGACATGTTTAATAAAATGTTTCACTGACTGATTCCGCCTCATCGGGCGATGCGTTTGCCCGTCTTGGCGATGTTTTTCCCGGCATAAGCGACTTGACGGCAACACTGGTCAGGGCGATAAAGCCGCCCATGAAAACGTCTTTCGCCATTTGTGGCATTTGCATTATTGACTAGCCTCGCGCTGGTCCGGACGTTTTCGCCTCATCTTTCCCCAGATTGGACAAACGCCCCGGCCAGCAGGCTGGAGCTTGATTTGCGCCTCGGCGGCGGCTGGCTCCATCCGACAAGAAGTTCTGAAAACCGGGAAGGCAGGGAATGTCTGACGCATCACAGGGTCTGCGCCTCTACAACACGCTGACGCGCACGAAGGAGGATTTTGTCCCGATCGATCCGCAGAACGTGCGCATGTATGTCTGCGGACCGACCGTCTACGATTTCGCCCATATCGGCAATGCCAGGCCGGTGATCGTCTTCGACGTGCTGTTCCGTCTGCTGCGCCATCTCTATGGCGAGACGCATGTCACCTATGTGCGCAACATCACCGACGTCGACGACAAGATCAACGCGCGCGCGCTGCGCGATTTCGGCGGCGAGATATCAGCCGGCACACTGTCGCTCAACGAAGCGATACGGCGGGTTACCGAAAAAACGGCCGACCAGTTCCACGGCGATGTCGCCACGCTTGGCTGCCTGGAGCCGACGGTCGAGCCGCGCGCCACCGAATTCGTCGAACCGCGCGCCGACGGCAAGGCCGACATGATCACCTTGATTCAAAGCTTGATCGGACGCGGCCATGCCTATGTCGCGGCGGGTGAAGTTCTGTTCGATACGGCGTCGATGCTGGACTATGGGCAGTTGTCGAAACGCAATCTCGACGAGCAGCAGGCCGGCGCCCGCATCGCCGTCGACGCCCATAAGAAGAATCCCGGCGATTTCGTGCTGTGGAAACTGTCGTCGCCGGAGGAGCCCGGCTGGCAAAGCCCTTGGGGCAGGGGACGGCCCGGCTGGCACATCGAATGCTCGGCCATGTCGGCCGCCTATCTCGGCGAGGTCTTCGATATCCATGGCGGCGGCCTCGACCTGATCTTCCCGCACCATGAGAACGAGATTGCCCAGTCGCGCTGCGCCCACGGCACCGATGTCATGGCCAATGTGTGGATGCACAACGGCTTCCTGCAGGTCGAGGGCCAGAAGATGTCGAAGAGCCTCGGCAATTTCTACTCGATCCACGAATTGCTGGAGACCGACACTTTCGGTGGCCGCAAATGGCCGGGCGACGTGCTGCGGCTGGCAATGCTGATGACGCATTACCGCGAACCGATCGACTTTTCCGTGCGCAAGCTGGAGGAGGCGGAAAACACGCTGCGCAAATGGAAGCGCGCGGCGGACTTGGCGCCGGTCGCGGGAGGCCGGTTGCCGGCGGAGGTCGTGGAGGCGCTGTCGGATGATCTCGCGACCTACGCGGCCTTCCAGCAACTGACCCAGCTAGCCGGCGAGGCGACCGACTTTGACGGCGACGGAGAGAACGCTGCTGCCGCGGCACTGAAAACGGCACTCGCCTTCCTCGGCTTCGACGTAGACGCGGCCAAGGTGGATGAGGTGGCGGTGGCCAAGGCTATCGCCCACCGCCTGGAACTGATCGCCGCCAAGAACTGGGCCGAGGCCGACCGTGTCCGCGAGGAACTGCTGACGCAAGGCGTACAGCTGAAGGACGGCAAGGACCCGCTCACCGGCGAGCGCATGACGACGTGGGAGATCAAGCGGTGAGGATGGCCGCTCATATGACCGGAGTGGAGAGGTTGGTGCGAGGCGCCCCCCTCTGCCCTGCCGGGCATCTCCCCCTCTAGGGGGGAGATTGGAAGCCATTTCAGCCTTCGCTAATCTCCGCCGTTGAAGATCGGGCGCAAACGGCAAAACGGCCGATCTCCCCCCTAGAGGGGGAGATGTCCGGCAGGACAGAGGGGGGCGCCTCGCGATGACCCATCATCTCGTATCTCCTCTCAGTCGCGGCAATGCGCGCAAGATGCGCAAGCAAATGACCGATGCCGAGCTGAAGCTCTGGAATGAGATACGTGCACATAGGCTGATGGGGCTATCTTTTCGGCGGCAGATGCCCATAGCGGGCTACATCGTCGACTTTGCATGTCCGACCAAAAAACTAATCATAGAAATCGACGGCTCCCAACACGCAACAGCCGAAGCCTCGGAATTGGATGCAGTGCGAACCGCGAAGCTCGAAGCGCTCGGCTGGACCATCCTGCGCTTCTGGAACGATGACGTGATCCGCGATATCGACAATGTCTGCCAGCACATCGTCATCTCGGCCGGCCTGGCCAACGCTGAAGTGCCGCAACCAGCAAGGGAGGAACTCGTCCCATGATCGACCACCTCGGCATCGACGTTTCCGATTTCGACGCCTCCAAGGCTTTCTACGACAAGGCGATGGCGCCGCTGGGAGCCTCGCTGCTTTACATGGTGCCGCTGGAATACACCGGTGGCGCCAAGGTTGGCGGTTATGGCCGCGACCGCCCGGTGTTCTGGCTGCAGGAAGGCAAGGATGGCCAGAAGGCTCATCAGCACGTCGCCTTCACCGCGCGCAACCGTGCCGAGGTCGAGGCCTTCCATGCCGCGGCCCTTGCCGCCGGCGGCAAGGACAATGGCGGGCCGGGCCTGCGTCCGCACTATCACGCCAACTATTACGGCGCCTTCGTCTTCGATCCCGACGGCAACAATGTCGAGGCCGTCTGCCATGCGCCGGAGTGAGCGGTCATGAGCCTCGACAACCGGCCGGTCTACTCGGGTGGCTGCCAGTGCGGCGCGGTGCGCTTCCGTGTCGAAGGCACGCTCGGCGACGCCTCGATCTGCCACTGCCGCATGTGCCAGAAGGCGAGCGGCAATTTCTACCTGCCGCTGGTCTCGGTGCGCGGCGCCAAGGTCGACTGGACGCGCGGCGAGCCCAAGCGTTTCCGGTCCTCCAATGCCGCCTGGCGCGGCTTCTGCGCCGAATGCGGCACGCCGCTGACCTTCGAGGCGCCCGACGGCATGGCGCTGGCGATCGCCGCTTTCGACGATCCGGCTGGCATCGCGCCGACCATTCAATGGGGCACGGAGGCGAAACTGCCCTATGTGGATTCCATTCCGCAATTGCCGGGCGAGGACACGATGGCGGATATGGGCTCGGCCCCCTATCTCGCCGAGCTTGTCTCCTATCAGCATCCCGATCACGACACCGAGCAATGGCCGCCGGAGGAAAGACCATGACCGATCAAGTCCGAACCGGCGGCTGCCAGTGCGGCGCCGTGCGCTTCCGCGTCAAAGGCGCGCTGGGACGCCCGTCCATCTGCCATTGCCGGATGTGCCAGAAGCAGTTTGGTTCCTTCTTCGGCGCGCTGGTGACGGTGCCCAAGGATGGTGTCGAATGGACCCATGAGGAGCCGAGCTATTTCCAGTCGTCGGTCAACATCGATCGCGGCTTCTGCGCGCGCTGCGGCACACCGCTGACCTATCGCCAGCCCGGCGGGCTCGAGATCGCTATCGGCGCCTTCGACGATCGCTCCGATCTGGCGCCGCAAATCCAGGTCAACTACGCCGCGCGGCTGCCCTGGGTGGAGACGATCTACGACCAGCC
>NZ_VFVR01000003.1 GCF_006442205.1 Mesorhizobium sp. B2-3-12 | reverse complement strand
GCAGCGTTGAGAATTGGCGAAGGCCGCAATGACAGCCAATCTCCCCCCAAGAGGGGGAGATGTCCGGCAGGACAGAGAGGGGCGCCGTAGGGCGCTTTTCTTGATCCGTCCTGACTGTCGAATCCTAATGCACCGCCGCCACGTCCCTCAGATGCATCTCGTGCATCTTCAGCGTTTCCAGCGTCTTCTTGGCGAATTCCTTCAGCGCCGGGTCGTCGCCGGAGCGGGCATAGGTGGAAAACATCGCCACCGCCTGCTTGTGCGCCTGCGTCTGCAAGGTGATGTACTTGACCTGGAAGGCCTCGCCGTCCAGCGCCTCGAGTTGGTCGAGCATTGCCTGATCCTTGGGCAGCAGCGGCGGCCCTTCGGGCTTGATGGATGCCGTGGCCTGGCTCTTTTCCAGCGCCGCCTTGAAATCCTGGCCGGCCTTGGTGTGGTCCTTGACCATCAGTTCGGCGAAATCCCCGACATCGGCGGCGACGCCCTTCTTCAGCGCCAGCTTGCTGCTTTCGATCTCGAAGCGGTTGGCACTGACCAGCGTCTTGGTGAAGGTGTCGGTGTCGACCTTGTTCTCCGAGACAGCCGGCAAGGTGCTGGCCGCCTGCTGGGCAAAGGCTGAAGGCGTTCCGGCCAGAAGGGCCAGCATGGCAATGGCGAGATGCGGTTTCATCGAAACGCTCCGTGAAGGTGGTCCTCGCAGACCCAACGCGGCAGATGCGGTGAGGTTGCCAGCCGCGTCCCTTCTCCTCTCCCTACGGGCGACGAGGCCCCAGCAGAAAGGCTGTCATCACTGCGCTGACGCACGCTACCGCTAACAACGCCACGGAGCCCGAAGAGCTGGGTCTTTGGCGGATTGGAAGGTTTTCCGGTGCCGGAGCATTTTGAACCAACCCGTCCAGGTCGGATCGGCTCCCCCGTCTAACGGAATAGGCGCGGGTCAGCTCCGCACCGAGCAGAAAGATTTCCGATGAATAATAGACCCAGAGCAGTATGACGAGCAGCCCCCCGGCCGCGCCGTAGGATGACGCGATCGCGCTGGTGCCGATATACCAACCGATAAGCGATTTCCCCAATGTGAACAGGGCGGCGGTCACGACGGCGCCAATCCCGACATCCCGCCATTGCAAGGCACGGTCCGGCAGCACCTTGTAGATCGCGGCGAACATCACCGAGATCAGGCAAAAGGAAATCAGGGTGTTGATCGCGCTCAGAACGAATGCGCCGAACGGCAGATGAGCGCTGATCACGGTGCCCAAAGCAGAGATCGCCGCGCTCGCCACCAGGGATACCAGCAGCATAAAGCCGAGGGCGGCGACCAGGCCGAGACTTGCCGCACGCGCGCGCAAGAGACGCGACAGCGAACTTCCCTTGGCTTCAACCTTCCATATTGCATTCAGGGCCTGCTGCATCTCGCCAAACACCGCGGAGGCGGTGACGAGCAAAGTGGCGACGCCGATGAGCGCCGCCAGGGTCCCCGATGATCTGCTGGACGCCCCTTGGAGCGCCGTCTGAAGGAGCGCAGCGCTTTCCGAACCCATCAACCCCGATATCTGGGCGGACAGAGCCAACTGCGCCGCGTCGTGACCAAAGGCGATGCCGGCGATCGCCACGACGATGATCAGAACCGGGGCCAGCGACGTGGCGGCATAGAACGCCATTGCCGCGCCATGACTGAGGGCATTGTCGTTGACAAAGCCAACCACGCTTTCTCGCACCAGGTCCCATAGGTCTTTAAGTGTGGGTCGCACTTCGAATCCGTGAAAGGGGTCGCAACCGTCTCCTATCAATGCGGCGGATCATCCGATGTTCCGGCCGACTTGAGCGGCTTCAGCAGCCACTTGAAGCGCGGATCAAGGACACTGAAGCCAGCGGGGATGCGGCGAGGTTGCCTGCCGGCGTGTCAAGACGACAGGGTCACCTCGCCCTCGTCCTCACCATCCCAGTAATGGGCGCGAACGGCTTCGATCTTGATCATGGCCAGCCCGGGCGTATCGGTGCCCTGTTCGAACCACTCGTCGATATCGTCGGTCCAGTGTTCCTCGAAGGCAGCCTTGTCGCGGATGATCTCGGCCTTGCCCTCAACCGCGACCCAGAAACCATCCTCGCCCTTGAAGGCCAGCGACACATTGGCGTCGCGTTCGATATCCTCCACCACCTGCGACTTGTCCCAGGTGAAGTAGAAGGAGGAGCCGTCATATTCGACGTCCTGGTTGTTACTCATCGGCCGGCCGGCAATGGCACCGCCTTGCGTGTGGGTGGACAGCATGGCGACATCGATATCGCGCATCTTCTCGGCAATTTCGGCGAGGCTTTTGTCGGTCATGGGGCGCTCCTGTGATGGGGGTGAATGGACAAGGCCAACGTCCGGTCCGGCCTTTGGTTCTCAGGAACCGTTAGCGGCGCGAAACATTCCCCCGCCGGAGGTGCCGACATGCAGAAGCTGCGCAAGGGAGCACGCGTGACCTGGAAGTGGGGCGCGCATACCGCCGACGGCAAGGTAAGCAGGAGCTTCACCAGGGAGGTAAAGCGCACGATCAAGGGCGTGGAAGTGGTGCGCGAGGCCAGCCCGGGAGAACCCGCCTACCTGATCGAACAGGCCGACGGCGACCATGTACTGAAAAGCCATTCCGAACTAAAGCAGAAGGGCTGAACGACTTGCGTCAGCGACAGCAGGCCTCACCATATTGCAGCTGCTCGCGCCAGTCCGGCCGGCCCTGCGGCGTGAAATCCATCAGGTTCCACAGGATCTCGCAGGTGCCGATGGCACGCGGGTCCTGGCCGGGATCGGTCGGCGCGAAGCCGAGCTCCGACGACCAGAAATGCCTGATACCGTCGCTATCCCTGTGAAACACCGACAGCAGCGGGATCTGCGCGCCGTCGGCCGACTCGGCATTGTAGTCGCGCTTGAAGCTGTTGTTGGCCGACGACACCAGCCGCATGTTGCGCCAGCCCTTGTCGCGGCCGAGCGTGACCAGGTTTTCCAACGCCGTCTTGGCCACGACGGCGAAGTTGAAGCCGGCGGCCTCGAGATGGCCGACCGCGCCGTCGAACTGGTCGAGCAGCGCCGTGCAGGACGGGCATGGCTGGTCGGGCCGCGCGAGCTTCGCCGTGCCGCCGCTGGTCGCCACGTCGCGCGTCTCCTGCGGGTGGCGCGGGAACATCATGTTGTAGAGGATCAGCGTATCCTTGCCGGGCGCGAACAGCTCCGACAGTTTTATCCTCGCGGCCTTGCCGGCGATATCCAGCCCCTCGAACACATAATCCTTCGGCACCAGCCCGCCGGGCGGCAGCGCCCGGCGCGCCTCGGCAACGGCTTCCATGGCGCGGCGCAGCTCGATTTCCTTCTTCAAGAGCTTTTCGCGCTGGGTGCGGTATTTGGCGGATTCGTTGGGAAAGGTGATCATGATCGGCTCCTTCAAGGCGTCGCCGGGGTCCCGGCAGGGTGCTCTACCTCCCAAGGACGCGACGCGCCGGCCGGTTCCTACATTCGCGCATCTGAACCGTCCCGGCTTTGCGGCATTCCCTTCATCGGCTACAGCTTCCGGCACAGGGGGACGACATGAACGAGATCGACGAGATCGACCTGCGCTGCCCGCAAGTGGTGGCCGACAATGCCGCCAAGGGCCTGCGGCTGCGCAAACAATTCGGCCGTGGCGGCACCGAGATCGGCGTGGCGCGGGCGACTGAACTGAAGAACCGCGAGAAGCTGGCGCCGTCCACCATCCGCCGCATGGTCAGCTACTTTGCCCGCCACGAGGTCGACAAGCGCGGCAAGAACTACGGCAATGAGGACAATCCCTCGGCCGGATACATCGCCTGGCTCTTATGGGGCGGCGACGAGGGCCGGGCCTGGGCGCTGGAGATCAAGCAGAAGATCGGCAACGCGCCCGATTTCTGAGCGCCCCCTCACCCCTTTACCCCGCCGGCGGTGAGGCCGGAGACGATCTTGCGCTGGAAGATCAGCACCAGCACCACCAGCGGCACCGTGACGATCACCGAGGCGGCCATGATGTTGCCCCAGGGGATTTCGAACTGCGAATTGCCCGAGAGCAGCGCGATCGCCACCGGCACGGTCCGCCGCGCATCGTTGGAGGTGAAAGTCAGCGCGAACAGGAACTCGTTCCAGGCGCCGATGAAGGCCAGCAGTCCGGTGGTCGCCAGCGCCGGCCACATCAGCGGCAGGAAGATGCGCGTGATGATGATCCACGGCGTCGCGCCGTCGAGGATCGCCGCCTCCTCGACCTCGACCGGCAGGTCGCGGACAAAGGCGGTGAGCACCCAGACGGTGAACGGCAAGGTGAAGATCATGTAGGAGAAGATCAGCGCGACGAGCGAATTGTAGAGGCCGAACAGCCGCACCAGTTCGAACAACCCGGCCAGCACCGCCACCTGCGGGAACATCGAGACCGACAGGATGGCGAACAGCAATGCCGAGCGGCCGCGAAAACGGATACGCGCCAGTGCGTAGGCGGCAGTGACGCCGAGGAACAGCGAGAGCGCCACCACCGCGCCCGAGACGATCAGCGAGTTCAGGAGGTTGCGCAGGAAGGCGCCCTCGGCCAGCACATTGCGATAATTGTCGAGGCTTGGCTCTTTCGGCCATGGACCGGCCTGGAACAGCTCGGTCCCCGATTTCAGGCTGGTGACGATGGCGTAGTAGAACGGGAACACCGCGATGAGCACGATCGCCCCGACCAGAAGATAGAACGCCGTGCGCTTCAGGAGCCACATCTCAGCGGCCTCCTTCCAGGCTTATCCGGCCGATGCGGATGGTTAGGATGGTGAGCAGAGCAAGGATGAGGAAGAGCAGCGTCGAGGCGGCCGAGCCATAGGCGAACTTGTCGAACTCGAACAGGTTCTCGCGGGCGAACACCGACATCGACTTGGTGTGCGCATTGTTGGGCGTCAGCACATAGATCAGGTCGAAGATACGCAGCGCGTCGAGCGCCCGGAAGATCACCGCCACCATCACCGCCGGGCGGATCAGCGGCAAGGTCACCCGCCAGAATATCTGCCAGGGATTGGCGCCGTCCAGCCTGGCGACCTCGATGATTTCGCGCGGCAGCATCTGCAGCGCGGCCAAGATGAGCAGCGCCATGAAGGGCGTCGTCTTCCAGATGTCGACGATCAGCACCGCCATCATCGCCGTGTCGGCGCTGGCAATCCAGGCGATCTTGGTGTCGATCAGCCCGAGATTGATCAGCACGACATTGATGATGCCGAACTGGTCGTTGAGCATCCACTGCCACATCTTCGCCGAGACGATGGTCGGGATCGCCCAGGGGATGAGGATCGCCGCCCTGACGATGCCGCGGCCGGGGAATTCGGCGTTGAGCACTAGGGCGACGACCATGCCGAGGATCGTCTCGCAGGTCACCGAAACCACCGCGAAGCGCAGCGTGTTCCACACGGCGCCCCACCAGGCCGGGTCGAGAAGCAGCCCGTCGTAAATGACCCTGCCGCTTGGCATGCGCAGAACCGAGACATAATTGGCGAGGCCGACCCATTGGCGGGCGTCGAGATCGGACAGCGAGGCGTCGGTGAAGCTGAAATAGACCGTGCGCGCAAGCGGCCAGCCGGCAGCCGCGGCGAGCACCAGAAGCATCGGTGCCAGGAACAGCCATGCCGAGCGCACACGCTGGCGCGTCAGCCGCGAGCCTTGGCGCCGGTTGGCGGCACCGGCCGGTTGCGCGCTCACCAGCCCTTGCCCTTCAGCCGGGTCAGCGTCGCCTCGAGGTCAGCCAGATTGTCGGCGGCGCTGCCTTCGCCGGACAAGGTCTTGTGGACGGCGTTCCAGAACTGGCTCGACGCCTCATTGTACTTGTTCCTGGTCACCGCCGAGGGCCGCGGCCCGGCATTGAGGAACACCGCTTTCCAATGTGGAATGATCGGCTGGTGGCTGGCGATGTCGGCATCGTCATAGAGCGCGGGGATGGTCGGCAGGTTGGCGGTCTTCAGCGTGCGGTATTTCTGCATTGCCGGCGAGGCGATGAACTTGACCAGTTCGATCGCCGCCTCCTTGTGCCTGGAATATTTCGAGACCGCCAGGTTCCAGCCGCCCAGCGTCGCCGCCGGCCGGGCGCCCTCGCCCGTGCCCGCCGGCAGCGGCGCGACGTCGAACTTGCCCTTGATCGGCGACCCCTGGCTGTTGCCCAGCGCATAGGCATAGGGCCAGTTGCGCATGAACACCGCATTGCCGGTCTGCCAGACGCCGCGCGCCTCCTCTTCCTGATAGGCGAGCACGCCCGGCGGCGCGATGGTACCGATCCAGCCCCTGGCCATGTCGAGCGCCGCCGCCGCCCGGGCGTTGTTAATGGAAATCGCGCCGTCTGGCTCGACGATCTGGCCGCCGCCATTCGATACCACCCATTCGAACGCGTCGCAGGTCAGCCCCTCATAGGCGTTGCCCTGGAAGACGAAGCCCCAGATATCCCGGTCGCCCGAGGCCCGCTCCTTGTCCATCACCAGCCTGGCGGTGTCGCCCAGTTCCTTCCAGGTGGCCGGCACCTTGGCGCCGTATTTGTCGAGCAGATCCTTGCGGTAATAGAGCGCCGGCGCATCGGTGAAGATGGGCAGCGCCACCAGCCTGCCGTCGACGGTCTGCGACTGGATGATCGACGCGAAATGCTGGCCCACGACATCCCTGGTCGCTTCGGTCAGGTCGACGAACTGGCGGGCCAACTGCGGCGCCCAGATGACATCGGTCTGGTAGACGTCGACGTCGCTGTTGCCCGCCGCGAGCCACAGCCTGTACTGGCCGAACTGGTCGGTTCCCGACGATGGCATGGCGACGATGGTGACCTTGTCGCCGCTCTCCTTCTCGTAGCGGTCGAGGATCTCGCGCAGCACCTTGAGGCCGTTGCCGGTGTCGCCCGACACGATCGACAGCTCGACCGCCCGCGCCGGACCCGCCGCGAGGACGGCAGCGACGCTCAACGCCAGCAATGCGTGGAAAAGCCTCATCGCGGTGGATCTCCCTTGGCGGCCGGCGGCGCAGAGCACCGGCAGCCGGTCAGACCCCACCGTGCATTGAATGCAAAGCAGCGCTTTGGGTTCCCCAACTGGCCGTCGCCGGTGACGGCCAGGATCAACGCCGCCGGTCAGCCTTCCCAGGCGACGGGCCGCATGCCCAGCCGCTCGTAGAGCCGCACGGCGGCGGCGTTCTCGAGCGTATTGGTCTTGAGGTCGACATGGGCGGCACCCCGGTCGCGAAAAATGGCGAAGGCGTGCCACATCAGCGCTTCGCCGACACCCTTGCCGCGCGCCTCGGGATGGACGGCGAGGTCCTTGACGAAGGCCGAGCTCCAGCACAGTGCGGCCGCCGCCAGCCGGCCCTTGGCATCGATAACCAGGAAACACAGCTCCGGATCGAATTCGGGATCTTCTGAAATGCGCGGCCACCATTCGTCGAAGGGGCCGTCGGTGCCATCGTCGAACACTTCGCCCAGCAGCGCATGCAAAGGCAGCGCGTCACCACGCTCGAAGCCGCGCATGACAAAACCATCTGGCCAGTGCGGCGCAACCAGCGTCTCGTCGAGGATCTTGCGCAGCCGGATGTCGTTTGGAGCCGGCGGGCGCGGTTCGGGCATAGCGCTCAGGCGTCGGGCTGCAGGCGGTGCCGTTTGCGGTCGACACCGAGCCCGGTCGCCTCGAGCAGGCCCTTGCGCTTGGCGTCGAAATAATAGCCGGTCTGGTAGAGCCAGTCGGCCTTCTTGGCGTTGCCGTCGGACACCAGCCAGGCGCCGCGCAGATATTTGACCGCGTATTTCAAATTGGTCTCGGCGTCGAAGAGGCCCTTGGCCGGCCCGTCATAACCCATGCCGCGCGCGGTTGCGTGCTTGATCTGCATCAAGCCCCAATGGCCGTTGTTATAGGCCTTGGGATTGTAGGTGCTTTCGCGGTTGACGACATGGCGCACCAGATCCACCGGCACCTGATAGAGGGCGGCGTATTTGACGATCAGCCGGTCGACGTCGCCGCGCATGCCGGTGTGCTCTTCTCGCGCCGGGGCGGCCGGATCAACCGGCACGGACGGGAACTGCACCAGCGCGGCCGGGTTCTGCGGCACGACATAGGCCACTTGCTGCACGCCGGGCATTTTCTGGCCGCCGGCTGTCGCCGGCACGATGAGCCCGGCTGTCGTGTAGGTCTCGGCGGACTTGATCACTGGCAAGCCTGCCTTGATCGATGGCAAGCCTGCCTTGGCCGGCTGGCCGGCCTTGGCGGGTGCCGGCGCCTGCCAGGCGTTGGTGCCGACGACCATGATGGCGGGCACGGCCGGAGCCGCGGGCGTCGCGCCGGCAAAGGCCGCGGTCGCGGCGGCCGGCTGCGTGGCGGGCTCACCCTCGGAAATGACGGTCGGGCCGGGCGTCACTTCGGCGGTCTGGACGGGGGCGATGCCCGAGGATTGCGGCAGCACCGAAACCGTTTCCGGCAGCGGGATCGTGAAGCCCGCATCGCTGCCGGCAACGGTCGCTGTTTCGGTCAGGGACGGCGCGGCTTTCATCTGCGAGGTCGACGTGCAGCCGCTCATGTTGGCGGCCGCCACGATCACGCCAATCGCGATAAGGGTTTGTTTTGCTGGCAAGCCGCGCTCGAAGTCCGGTTTGTCGGGTCGTTAAGATTTCCCTTACACCAGCGATTCCTGGGTAGCAATCGGGGCCATCCGGTGGTTTTCGGGTGGCGGGAGGCAGGCAGCGATGCCATATTGTTCCTGATATGTACCGAAGGAACGCCGGATTTTGCCGCTTTGCGAAAAGGAGCGCAGCATGGAAACGACCACTTCGATCACAGCTGGCCACGCAGTGTTAGAAACAGTGATCGGCTTCATGGGCATCGCCTGGAGCGAAAAGGGCCTGATCCGGCTCTGCCTGCCCGAACGCAACCGCGAAGCGGTGGAGCGGCGGCTGATGCGCCATGCCGGCGTTTCCGCCTCCACGGCACAGCCGCCATGGGTGGTCGAGCTGGTCGCCTCGATCAAGGCTTACGCCGCCGGCGAGGACGTCGATTTCACCGGCTTTCCCGTCGACCTCGACGGCGTCGACGATTTCCGCCTCGCCATCTACGACGCGGCCCGAAAACTCGGCTATGGCGAAACCACGACCTATGGTGAATTGGCCAAGCGCGCCGGCCATGCCGGCCTGCCGCGCGAAACGGGTGCCGCGCTGGGCGCCAATCCGGTGCCGCTGGTCATCCCGTGCCATCGCATCATGGCGGCAGGCGGCAAGATCGGCGGCTTCTCCGCGCCGGGCGGTTCGGTCACCAAGGAAAAGATGCTGGCCATGGAAGGCGTGCGCGTCGGCCCGCCGCCGCCAGCACAGGTTTCGTTCGGATTCTGACGTCAGCCGCGCTAACGGCGGTGGATGAAGCGATGCCTGAAATGCTCGTTGTCCGGCCGCTTGCAGTTGTAGACCGGGCAGGACTTGGTGTCGGCGCTCGGCACATAGGCGCGCGTCCTCACCTCGCCCATGGTGCAGAATTGCTGGCTCTGCACATAGCGGTCGTAGAGCGGCAGCCCCGGCACCCGTTTCGACTGATAGCGCAGGATGACCGCACCTTGGCGCGCGATCGTCGACTGCACCTTGCCGCAGCTCATACGCGTCGGGTCGTAGCGCGAGATCGCCTGCGCCTGGGCGGCCACCAGCGTCAGGCAGGTGGCAAGAAGGATGGTTTTCATGGTCCTCTCCCCTCGACCCGCCGCCCACGGACGGCGCGATCTTGCGTCACGGTTTCACCAGATTGGGGCGGCCGTTGGGCGGCCTCGGATCACGACGTTTTCACGCAGTCTTGTTTTTTGTGCGAAAGCAGCCTATATCAGCCCCATTGATATTTCGGCCGATCGATCCGGGCCTCGCGATCTTCGCGTTTGCTGACGTCTATCTCCAAAATCTCGATGCACACCGGCTGGACTTCGGTCCGGTCATACCAAAGCAAATGTGAAGGACTATTTTTATGGCAACTGGAACGGTCAAGTGGTTCAACGCCACCAAGGGTTTCGGCTTCATCCAGCCTGACAGCGGCGGCGCGGACGTTTTCGTCCACATCTCGGCTGTCGAGCGCGCTGGCCTGTCGACCCTGGTCGAAGGCCAGAAGATCAACTTCGAGATCGAGCAGGACCGCCGCACTGGCAAGTCGTCCGCTGGTTCTCTGAGCAAGGCAGCCTGATTTTGAAAATGGCGCGCGCTGGACGAGAGTTCGGGGCGCGCGGCAAGTCACGGATGTACTGACGGTCGCGCGAGAAGCGCGCCGGAGCGGAAAGACCCGACAAGCTGGAACAGCAGATAGCTGCCGGCCCGGACCGGACGCTCCCAATCAGGCTACCGAAATGGGAAGGCGGGATTTATCCCGCCTTTTTATTTGTCTACGAAGCAGCGTCCTTCTCCCCGTTCTCTACGAAGCTGCATCCTTCTCCCCGTCTCTATACGGGGAGAAGTGCCCGGCAGGGCGATGAGGGGCAGCGCTGACGTTTCGGAATTGCCCTTTTTGAAATTATCCAGAGAGGCTGGCGCCGCCCCTCATCTGGCTGCCGCCATCTTCTCCCCGTGAACGGGGAGAAGGACGCTCCCTCAACCCACCCACCCGATCGGCACGTGCCCCGGATCCGCTTCCACGCGGCCGAGCCAGGCGACCACCGCCGGATAGGCGTCAAGCTGGAAGCCGCCCTTTTCCGCCGTGTGCGTGTAGGCATAGAGCGCGATGTCGGCGACGCTGTAGGCGCCACCGCTGAAGAAGGTATGGGTTTCGAGATGCCGGTTCATCACGCCAAGCGCTTTGTTGCCGCGCTCCAGCGTCACTGCCAGCCGCTCCGGCGTGGCATCCCTGGCGCGCTCGGGAACGGTCAGCAGTACCTTGCGCACGGCAATGTAGGGTTCGTGGCTGTACTGTTCGAAGAACAGCCACTGATAGGCCAACCCCCGCTCGTATCTGTCCGTCGGCAGAAAGCGCGTGCCTTCGGCGAGATAGAGCAGGATGGCGTTGGATTCGGCTAGCCGGCGGCCGTCGTCGAGTTCCAGCAGCGGCACCATGGCGTTCGGGTTCTTGGCGACGAAATCGGCTGTGCGCGTATCGCCGGCATGCGAACTCATCTCGACAGTGGTGAAGGAAAGGCCGAGCTTGGCCATCAGCAGGCGCGGCTTGTAGCAATTGCCGCTGTCGATCATGCTGTAAAGTATCATCGTCTGGTCCCCGAGCGCTGCTTCTAAGGGCGGGATTATCGCAGCGGCGGCATACTCAACCAATGATTTGTTTTGGCGCAACCATCAACGCCGCTTATGCAACGGCACCACCTTGTTGTCGAAGCCAAGCAGCGCCTCGATGGCAAGCGGCTTCTCGTCGAAGAGGGTGCCGGCCAGCGCCGGACGCCCGAGCAGAAAACCCTGCAGCAGGTCGACGCCGCCTTCGATCGCGACTCGCAGGTGGACGGGCTGTTCGATCCCCTCGACCAGCACCTTGGCGCCACGGTCGTGCAGGCTAGACACCAGCGGACGAAAGAAGCGTTCCGCGGCGGCATGACGGCAAAATTCCGCGAACCAGCCGCCATCGATCTTGACGATGTCGGGCTGGAGCAGGCTCACCCGCTCCTCGGTCGAGTGGCCGGTGCCGAAATCGTCGATGGCGATGCGGATGCCGCCGCGCCGCACCTCGCGCACCAGCCTGGCCAGCAGCGCATCGTCCGCTGCCTGCTCGGTGATTTCACAGACCAGCATGGCGGGCGCCAGGCCGAGTTCGTCGAGATGCCGGCTCATCAGCCGGATCTCGGCCAGCGTCCGTCCAGCATGGTCGTTGACCAGCGGGTTGTAGTTGAAGAACAGGTCGAGCCCATCGACGCCGATATTGTGGAAATTCCGGAGATGCAGCACCCGGCACATAGTTTCGACGAACAGCCGGTCCGCGGCCGCGAGGCTGTCGAGGAACATCCTCGGCGACCCTGGCCGGCCAGCGCGGTGCGGCTCGATCAGGCCTTCGACGGCCACCGGATATAGGCTGCCGCCGCGCGGGGCGTAGATCGGCTGGTAGGCGCTGCGCAGGCGGAAGTCGCCATGGACGCCATATTCGATGCCGATCTCGTCGACGAAGATCGCGTCGCCGACCGTGCGCCGCCGCTCGGCCCTCATGGCACGACCCTGCGCCCGAAAGCCTTTGCCGGCCGCCCCGCGCGCGGCACAGTGGAAGCGGGAGCAGGCGCGTGGCTTGCGGCGGGGACAGGTTCGGGACTGCTCCTGGCGAAAACACGGAAACTCGTCGGCGCCAGTTCGGGACGGGCCAGCACGTAACCCTGGACCATCGAGGCGCCCGATCGCTCGGCCAGTTCCAGTTGCCAGCCTTCCTCGATACCTTCGAACACGGTGCGGATGCCTTGGTCCTCGAAGCTCCTCACCATGGAGGTCAGCAGCGCGAAACCAGCACCCGATTCCATCAGTTGCGTGATCCACTGCGCGTCGAACTTGACGATGTCGGGCTTCAGCTCCTTGATGCGGTTGATGTCGGAATCGTCGGCGCCATAGTCGTCGACGGCGATGCGGAAGCCGTTGGCTCTGAGCGCCGCCACGAAGCCGTGCAGGGTTTCCTGCGACGCCGATCTCTGCTCCGTCACCTCGCACACGACGCGGCCCGGATCGATGCCGGCCTCGTGCAGCACCAGCCGCATGTCGCGCAAGGCACTGTCGGCGACAGCGCGCTCGGTGAACACCGACGGGTCGAAATTGACGAAGACCGACGCCTCGTGCGGCAGGCAGGCGCCCGCATTGAGCAGATGCAATGTCCTGGTCAGCGCTTCGACGTGCAGGCGGTCGGCGGCCGGGCATGTCGAGAAGAAGCTCATCGGCGATTGCGGCTCGCCATCGCGAAACGGACGGATCAGCCCTTCGAAAGCGGCAACCGAGAGCTTGCCCTCGTTGAAGGCGAAGATCGGCTGGAAAGCACTCTGCAGCGTGTAGATGCCCCAGACACCTGACGAGGTGCCGTCATCATGACGGATGATATGGGCAAGCCCAATGCTGCGTGACAAGGGTTCCTCGCTCCGCGACCTGGCGGAATTGGATTTACGATCCTGCCATGCAAGCCTCTACCGTGCGTTAATGAACTTTCTATTGATCACGCCTCATTGACCGCACCGCCATACCTGGCCCAGCCGACAATACTTGCACTTGCCGGCGTCATGCGACATGAGAAGCGCCGCGGCCGCTCCTGGCCGCGCCGATCCTTTGGAGAGACAAAAGGTCATGGCCTTTCTTGCCGACACCCTTTCCCGCGTTAAGCCTTCCGCCACCATCGCGGTGACGCAGAAAGCCCGCGAGCTGAAAAATGCCGGCCGGGACATTATTGGCCTTGGCGCCGGCGAGCCGGACTTCGATACGCCCGACAACATCAAGAACGCGGCGATCGAGGCCATCCGCCGTGGCGAAACCAAGTACCCGCCGGTTTCGGGCATCGTCCCGCTGCGCGAGGCGATCGCCAAGAAGTTCAAGCGCGAGAACAATCTCGACTACAAGCCCGAGCAGACCATCGTCGGCACCGGCGGCAAGCAGATCCTGTTCAACGCCTTCATGGCGACGTTGAACCCCGGCGACGAGGTCGTCATCCCCCGCCCTTACTGGGTCAGCTACCCCGAAATGGTGGCGATCTGCGGCGGCACTTCGGTGTTTGCCGACACCTCGATCGACAATGGCTTCAAGCTGACCCCAGCGGTGCTGGAGAAGGCGATCACGCCGAAGACCAAATGGCTGCTGATGAACTCGCCATCGAACCCGTCGGGTGCCGCCTATACGGAGGCCGAGCTGCGGGCACTCGCCGACGTCCTCTTGAAGCATCCGCATGTCTGGACGCTGACCGACGACATGTACGAGCACCTGACCTATGGCGACTTCGTCTTCAAGACCATCGCCGAGGTCGAGCCGAAGCTCTACGAGCGCACCCTGACCATGAACGGCGTCTCGAAAGCCTATGCCATGACCGGCTGGCGCATCGGCTACGCGGCCGGTCCGGTCCAGCTGATCAAGGCGATGGACATGATCCAGGGCCAGCAGACCTCGGGCGCCTGCACCATCGCGCAATGGGCCTCGGTCGAGGCGTTGAATGGCCCGCAGGACTTCATCGCCAGGAACAAGGCGATCTTTCAAGGCAGGCGCGACCTCGTCGTCTCGATGCTCAACCAGGCGCGCGGCATCACGTGCCCGTCGCCGGAAGGCGCCTTCTATGTCTATCCGTCCTGCGCCCAGCTGATCGGCAAGAAGACCAAGGCGGGCAAGGTGATCGACACCGACGAGGCCTTCTGCTCGGAACTGCTCGAGGCCGAGGGCGTGGCGGTGGTGTTCGGCTCGGCCTTCGGCCTCGGCCCCAACTTCCGCATTTCCTACGCCACGTCGGACGCGTTGCTGGAGGAAGCCTGCACCCGCATCCAGCGCTTCACGGCGTCGCTGACCTGATCTGGTAAGTCCAAAACAAAACCCGGCGTCAACGCTGAGGCGTCACCGCCGGGTTTCGTCAATCCAGGCTCAGCACTCAGCCGCCATATTGCGCCGGCGTCACCGCTTCTAGCCAGTCGGCATGGATGCCGTCGAGCGCCTCCTGCATGGCGATATGCGTCATCGCCGATTTCGGCGCCGCGCCATGCCAATGCTTCTCGCCGGGCGCGAAGGAGATGACGTCACCGGCCTTGATCTCCCGGATTGGCCCGTCCCACGTCTGGGCCAGGCCGGCGCCCGCGGTGACATAAAGCGTCTGGCCAAGCGGATGCGTGTGCCAGTGGGTACGCGCGCCGGGTTCGAAACTGACCAGCGTGGCCCTGAGCCGCGCCGGCGCCTCGGTCTCGATGATCGGCGTCTGCAGAACCCGACCGCTGAAGTATTTGTCCGGCGCGATGACGGTCGGCACGCTGCCGCAAGCAATGATTTTCATCGTCTGTCCTGGACTGGCTGCAGCCGGCGAAACGCCGGGCCTCCTTTGAAGTGAAATGCATTCTCGGCTCGGATTGGCCCCGATGCAACCAGCCTTGTCGGCGCGCTCGGACGAAGACCGGACTTTCTCTTAACCATGAACTTTCCCCGCATCGCGCGCCGGCGCGAAATGCCGGCGAATTCAATGTCTTCTTAACGGCTGCCCACTAGCCGTGAGCCTGCATTGCGGGGGCTGGCCGATGAGCATACTGGCGACGATCAAGGACCATAGCGGCCGGATCTACCGCGGTATCCAGTCGCTGCTTGTGATCAGCATCGCCGTAGCGGCACTTGGCGCTTTCGACATCTCGCAAGACCTGCCCGCCGGCAGTGCCTTCGCCATCTCGATCCTGGCCACGAGCCTGGCCTTGCTGGCATTGATGTATATGCGCAGCAGCGTCGTCCATCGGCTCCAGTCGGCCGCCGCCGCCGAGGCCGAGAAACATCATTTCCTCACCAGGGACGCGATGACCGGCGCGATGACGAGACGCTATTTCCTCGAAGCGCTGCGCGACAGCCTGGGCACCATGCGCGACAGGCGCGAGGCGACCTTGCTCTTGATCGACCTCGACCATTTCAAGCAGTTGAACGACACGTTCGGTCACCAGTTCGGCGACCTCACCCTGATGCATCTGGTCAAGACCTCGGAGCGCATCTTTGCCGGTGCCATGGTCGGACGCCTTGGCGGCGACGAATTCGGCGTCATCATTCCGCACGGCGACCTCAACGCCATCAACAAGGATGTCAGGCAATTGCTGGATGCCATGCGCGCCGGCAAATCGCATGAAGGCAAGACCATTCCGCTCTCCATTTCGGTTGGCGTGGCCCTGGCGCCGGCCCATGCCTCGAACACGACGGAACTGATGCTGGTTGCCGATCTGGCGCTCTATGAAAGCAAGGCGGCGGGCCGTGGCCGCGTCACCGTCTTCGACGAGGAGATGCTGTCCGACAAGCGCTACCGGCGCCTGGTCGAACGGGAACTGCGCGCCGCGGTCTATCTCGGCGAACTCGAACTGCATTACCAGCCGATCGTCAACCCGGACGGGTCCACCCAGGCGCTCGAAGGGCTCATCCGCTGGCGTCACCCGGTGCGCGGGCTGATCGCGCCGGCCGAGTTCATCGCCATCGCCGAACGCTCGACGTTGATCGACATGCTCGGCGAATGGGTGTTCAAGCGCGCCTGTGCCGACATCGCCCAGTTCCCCGGCCGCCGCATCTCCATCAACGTCTCCGGCGAGCAGCTCAAGCGCGACGAGATCGTCACCATGTGCGCCCGCGTGCTGAAGGAAACCGGCCGGTCGGCGTCACAGTTCATCATCGAGATCACCGAGACGGTGGCGACCGCCGCCACATCGGAGATCCTGCGCCGCCTCGAGGCATTGCGCGGCCTCGGCTTTCACATCGCCCTCGACGATTTCGGCACCGGCCATTGCGGCTTCAACTATCTCAAGACCTTGCCCGTCGATATCATCAAGATCGATCGCTCCTACATCCGTTCCCTCGCCCATGACCAGGTGGCGCAGATCTTCGTTTCGGCGCTGGCGCAGATCGCGCGCATCCAGCAGGTCACCATCGTGGCGGAAGGCGTGGAGACTGCGGAAGAATTCGCTCTCGCCAAGGCCGCCGGCTGCAACCGTTTCCAGGGTTATTTCTTTGGCAGGCCGGCGCCACGCGACAAGCTCGCGCTGCCTGACGGACGCTCGGCCGAACCGCTGGCGCTCAGCGCCTGAGCCGGCCATCCGCACCGGCTTCCTATTTTCCTTGCCCTCCCGGCAAACAAGTGGGACGATAATCGCGGGCAGGTCGAAACAGGCCGCCCGCGACGGTCGAACAGGCCGGCCGCCGCTCAGGACCGATTGACCTTGGCCTGAACCATGAACGCCAGTCGGTCCCCAGGAAAACGCCTGAGTGGAGGTCAGTCATGGGTAATCGCGCCGGAGGACGACGCACGGGACCGAAATGCATTGCCATAGTCGGTCCCTTCGCAAGCGGTAAGACGACACTTCTCGAAGCCATATTGGCCCGTACGGGCGCCATTCCCCGCCAGAACCCGGTTTCCTCGGGCAACACCGTTTCAGACCATTCGCCCGAGGCGCGCGCCCATGCCATGAGCGTCGAGGCGTCGATCGCCACCACCGAATTCATGGGCGAGCAGTTCACCTTCATCGACTGCCCCGGATCGATCGAATTCTCCTTCGAGGCCGAACCGGTGCTGGCCGCCTGCGATGTCGCGGTGGTCGTGGCCGAGGCCGACGAAAAGAAGATCCCCGCCTTGCAGCTCATCATGCGCAAGCTCGACGATCTCGGCGTGCCGCGCATCCTGTTCCTCAACAAGGTCGACAAGGCGATCGCGGGCGTGCGCGACACGCTGAAGATGCTGCAGCCGACGAGTTCGGCGCCGCTGCTTCTGCGCCAGATTCCGCTGCGCAAGGACGGCGTCGTCATCGGCTCGATCGATCTGGCGCTGGAGCGCGCCTACATCTACCGCGAATATGCCGAGAGCGAGGTGGCCGAGATACCCGGCGACGACAAGGCGCGCGAACTGGAGGCGCGCTTCTCCATGCTGGAGACGTTGGCCGACCATGACGACCAGCTGATGGAACAGTTGCTCGAGGAGATCGAGCCACCCAAGGACGCGGTCTTCGACGACCTCGCCGCCGATCTGCGCGACGGCGCGGTGACGCCGGTGCTGATCGGCACCGCCGAGAAAGGCAATGGCGTGCTGCGCCTCTTGAAGACGATCCGCCACGACGCGCCCGACATCGAGGCGACCCGCAAACGGCTCGGTGCCCCGGACGGCAACGCGACGGTGGTCCAGGTGATGAAGACCATCCACACGCCGCATGGGGGCAAGCTGTCGGTGTCGCGCGTCCTGTCCGGCCAGATTGCCGACGGCTCGGAACTGTGGCTGCCCGGCGGCGACACCGCCAAGGTTTCCGGTATCTACAAGATGCTGGGCAAGGACCAGGTCAAACTGACATCCGCCAGGGTCGGCGACACCGTGGCGCTCGGCAAGCTGGACGAGGTCAAGACAGGCCAGACCCTGAGTTCGGCCAAGGGCGGCATCAAGCCGCTGTTCAACTTCGAGCCGCCGCAACCGGTCTTTGCCTTCGCGCTGCGCCCCAAGGAGCGCAAGGACGAGGTCAAGATGTCGGCCGCCATCCAGCGCCTGGCCGAGGAAGATCCCTCGCTCAGCCTGCGCCACAACCAGGACTCGGCCGAGACCGTGCTTTCGGGCCACGGAGAGATGCATCTGCGCGTGGTGCGCGAGCGGCTGGAGGGCAAGAACCAGATCCCGGTCGAAGGCCATGCGCCTGCCGTGCCCTATCGCGAGACGATCCGCAAATCGGTGCAGCAGCGCGGCCGCCACAAGAAGCAGTCCGGCGGCCACGGCCAGTTCGGCGATGTGGTGATCGAGATCAAGCCGCTGCCGCGCGGCTCCGGCTTCCAGTTCACCGACACCATCACCGGGGGCGTCGTGCCCAAGACCTATATCCAGTCGGTCGAGACCGGCATTCGCGACTACCTCAAGTCGGGGCCGCTCGGCTTTCCCGTGGTCGACGTCGCGGTCAACCTGTCGGATGGGTCCTACCATGCGGTCGATTCCTCCGACATGGCCTTCCAGATGGCGGCCAAGCTCGCCATGAAGGAAGGCATGGCCGCCTGCTCGCCGGTGCTCCTGGAGCCGGTGATGAAGGTCGAGATCGTCACGCCTTCGGACGCGACATCGAAGATCATCGCCCTGATCCCGCAGCGGCGCGGCCAGATCCTGGGTTATGACGCGCGGCCCGACTGGCCGGGTTGGGATGTCGTCGAGGCGACCATGCCGCAGGCCGAGATCGGTGATCTGATCATCGAGCTGCGCTCGGCCACCTCGGGCGTCGCCAGCTACCGCGCCGCTTTCGACCATATGGCCGAGCTCACCGGCCGTCTTGCCGACGACGCGATGAACGCCAATGGCAAGGCGGCCTGATTTTCTGGCGGCCTGATTCTGGCCGCCCGTTTCTCTGGCCGATGCACATGAAGCCCCCTCGAATGATCGAGGGGGCAAAACCAAAAACGACGCCCGGGGGGCCGGACGCCGTTTTGTTCGCGGACCGTTTTCTTGGGAGGAGAAACGGCAGGTCCGCCGCGTGTAAGTCGCCTAACTCCGGCGGGAAAAGGTTCGGACGCGGTAGCCGCCTGAGCCCGGGCCGTACGAGTGATGCCCCCATCTCCCGTCCGAACCACACCGCGTCCTATATTTCACTTAGCAGATGAAGGGTGTGCTTGTCATGTTACCAGAGGTTACATGACACTGTTACGCGGCAATTCCGGTGAAATTTTCATCTGCCCCTGCAGGATGCGGGCAACAAAGCCAGGGTGCGGGCAACAAAAAAGCCGGATCAACGAAGATCCGGCTGAGTTTGATTGGAAGTGCCTGTTAAGGCTAACCTCCAGAGGGGAACACTCGAGGGCGCTAATGGGAGGAGAACGCGCCCAGGAGATGATCTATATATCTGCTCATCATGCCCAAGAAACAAGCATCTATTTTGCAACACACGCATGCAAAAAGATGCAGGCTGTGGTCTAACCCATTCCGAGAGCCAGTAGGACCAGCAGAATCGGCGAAAATGGGCGCCCGATGAAGCGATTGCCGTGATCCAATCGCCAATCACGCTCGGCTTTCGTTCCAAAATCGCAAAAATGCATAATGACGTGCGAACGGGCAGCAGGCGTTTATTCCTGAGGCATGTCGCCCAAAACCGCGGAGGCAAAAGATGCGGACCCTTTCGGCGACCGCCGGCAGTGCCGCCTTTTTCATCGCCGCGCCTTGCGTCGTCGCAGGGCTGGCGCCGTGGCTGCTGAGCGACCGCTGGAGGCTGCCACGGTCGAGCCTGCCGGGCATGGTGCCGCTGGGCTGGGTCCTGATCGCGGTCGCGGTGGCGGCATTGCTGCACGCCTTCGGCCGCTTCGCGCTGGAAGGCCTCGGCACGCCCGCCCCGGTCGCGCCGACCGAGAAACTGGTGGTCGGCGGCATCTATCGCCATGTTCGCAATCCGATGTATGTCGCCGTACTGGCGATCATTCTCGGCCAGGTGCTGATGTTTTCGAGCTGGACGCTTGCCGCCTATGGCGTCGTCGCGGCAATCGCCATGGCCACCTTCGTCAAGCTCTACGAGGAGCCGACGCTCGCCGGCCGCTACGGTGCCGAGTACGAGGCCTACCGCCGCAACGTACCGGGCTGGCTGCCGCGGCTGACGCCCTGGCGGCAGTAACATGACGACAAGAGGATGAGCGGCAGCCGGTCGCGGGTCAATAAGACCAGCTACGCGCCTTGGCGATGATGAAGTCGCGGAAGACGTGCAGCTTGGCCTGGTTCTTCATCGCGTCGGGATAGGCGAAATAGGTGTCGAAGGACGGCACCTCGGTCTCCGGCAGAAGCTGCACCAGGCCGGAATCCTTGCTGATCACATAATCCGGCAGCATGGCGATGCCGGCGCCACCCTGCACGGCGCGCTTGATCGACAGGATGTCGTTGATCTGCAGTGTCGGCACGCGCCGGCCGCTCTCGAAATCACCGACCGTCTCCAGCCAGTTCAACTCCGACAGATGCGACGGCACAGGCAGGCCAAAGGTGACGATGCGATGGCTTCTCAACTCTGCGATCGAGCCCGGCTTGCCATACTTGGCGACGTAGGATGGGGCGGCGTAGAGATGGAAATGCACGGTGAACAGACGGCGCTGGATCAGGTCCGGCTGTTGCGGCTGGCGCAGCCGGATGGCGCAATCGGCCTGGCGCATGGTGAGGTCGAGCTCCTCATTGGCGAGGATCAGCTGCAGGCTGATTTCGGGGTAGAGCTCGATGAACTCCTGCACCCGCTCGGTCAGCCAGCCCGCGCCGAGACCGACGGTCGTCGTCACCCTGAGCACGCCGGACGGCCGGTCCTTGGTCTCGGTCAACCGCGACTTGATGGTTTCCAGCTTCATCAGCACGTCATGCGCCGTGCGGAACAGCATCTCGCCCTGTTCGGTCAGCACCAGGCCGCGTGCATGGCGGTTGAACAGCGGCACGCCGACATCATGTTCGAGCGCGCTGACCTGTCTCGAGATTGCCGATTGCGACAGATGCAGCGTCTCGGCCGCATGCGTAAACGACCCCGCTTCCGCCGCAGCGTGAAACACGCGTAGCTTATCCCAGTCCAACGCCATGACTTCCCCTCGTTCCGGTTGGCGTTTGAATGAAAAATCAGGCTTTTACACGGCGTTTCTAAGCCGTTTTTTTAACAGTTTTGCAAGCGCCCCTATTCCGCTGCTTCGCGATGCACCTCGATGCCGGCCAGATACTTTTCCGCTTCGAGCGCGGCCATGCAGCCGAGCCCGGCCGCCGTCACCGCCTGGCGGTAGATATCGTCCGTCACGTCGCCGGCGGCGAACACGCCAGGCACGTCGGTACGCGTCGAGTCCGGCGCCGTCCACAGATAGCCGTTCGGCTTCTGCTTCAGCTTGCCGGCGAACAACTCGACCGCGGGCGCATGGCCGATGGCCACGAAGACGCCGTCGATCTTGAGGTGGCTCTCGGCACCGGTCACGGCATGCCTGAGCTTCAGCCCTTCGACCGAAGGCGGCAGCGGTGCCTTGCCCGGCCGCCCGGTGATCTCGTCGACGATCGTGTCCCAGATGACGCGGACATTGTCCTTCTTCAACAGGCGCTCACGTAGGATGCGCTCGGCACGGAAGTCCGAGCGCCTGTGGATGACGGTGACACTCTTGGCGAGGTTGGACAGATAGAGCGCCTCTTCCACCGCCGAATTGCCGCCGCCGACCACCGCGACATCCTTGCCGCGATAGAAGAAGCCGTCGCAGGTGGCGCAGGCCGAAACGCCGAAGCCCATGAAGTCCTGCTCGGTCGGAATGCCCAGCCACTTGGCTTGCGCGCCGGTGGCGATGATCAGTGCATCGGCCGTGTAGGTCGTGCCGGAGTCGCCCTTGGCACGGAATGGCCGCACGTTGAGATCGACCTCGGTGATGATGTCGTTGATGATGTCGGTGCCGACATGCTCGGCCTGCTTGAGCATCTGCTCCATCAGCCACGGCCCCTGGATCGGATCGGCGAAGCCGGGATAGTTCTCGACATCGGTGGTGATCATCAACTGGCCGCCTTGCTGCAGGCCGGCGACGAGCATCGGCTTCAGCATGGCGCGCGCGGCATAGACCGCCGCCGTGTAGCCGGCCGGGCCGGAACCGATGATGAGAACAGGCGCGTGCTTGGTGGTCATTTAGAGCCTCTGCGGGGCAGACAAACGGGTGTGCCTTGGAAAAAAGACGTGGAATGTCGTGCTTAATGTAAGGGTTGCCAATCACGCCAGCAAGACGAACGGGCCGTCGTCCCCGGAAAGCTTCGGCCCCATGTGGATATTCGCGCGACGGCCGCTTTCGTTACCGTTCCAGAATCGCGTTGACGAGGGCTGGCATCGACACAAAAGTCGTTTAATTACAAAATCGCGAAAGATTCTTGCGCAACCTGATCATCGAGAACCCTCATGCCACTCAAGGCCGACCTCGACGCCATCGACTGGAAGATCCTGCGCGAGCTCCAGTCGGACGGGCGCATGACAAATGTCGAGCTGTCGAACCGCGTCGGCATTTCGGCCCCGCCCTGCCTGCGCCGGGTCAAGCGGCTGGAAGAAGCCGGCATCATTCGGGGCTATCGCGCGCTGCTCAACGCCCCGGCGCTGGGCCTCGATGTCGTCGCCTTCTGCCTCGTCGGGCTGCATCACCAGGCCGATGCCGAACTGCGTATCTTCGCAGAGCGCACGCGCGGCTGGCCGATCGTGCGCGATGCCTGGATGGTGTCGGGCGAGTCCGACTTCCTGTTGCATTGCGTGGCCAGCGACCTCGGTGCCTTCCAGACCTTCGTCATCGAGGAACTGACCTCGACGCCGAATGTCGACACGGTTCGCACCGCCCTCACCATCCGCCGTGTCAAGGATGAAGGGCTGGTCTCGTTCGAGCGGCCCTGAGGCCGGGCGAACGCCCGTGCGCTGGCGAGTTCCAGAGGTTCGCCACACCGGTGCCGCGTTGGTATTCGAAAGACGCTGATGTACAAGGCTCTGCCGAACTTCACTGCTTGACTAGGCGCTTGACTGGCTTCTCAAGCAGTTCCAGGAAAAATATGTAACGGTTTTCCGCCCGGAATTGCTTGAGAACAAATGGCGCGAGCAGCATGAATTCCGGGAGAATCCGCCATGGGAAGGGGACCATGACTCGATTTGCAAGCCCGATTTCGGTGCTTATCATCTGCATGAACGAGGCTGGCATGATCGGCCCATGCCTCGACAGCGTCGACTTCTGTGCCGAGATCATCGTCGTCGATTCTGGTTCCACGGACGGCACCCTGGACATCGTCCGGGAATTTATCACCAAGGGCTATCCGATAAGGTTGATTCACAATGACTGGCCGGGCTTTCCGCGGCAGCGGCAATTCGCGCTCGATCATGCCACGCAGCCATGGTGCCTTGCGATCGAGGCCGACGAGGCCGTCGACGATGAGCTGCGGCAATCGATCATCGCCGCGATAGGGCCTGGGAACGACGCCGTGGATGGATGGTACATAAGACGCCGCGACAAGCTGAAGGGCTACGGCTATGCGCACCGCTGGGTGTTGCACAACCGGCTGATGCGTCTCTTCCGCCGCGATAAGGCCACCATGGATCTGAGCCTGCGGGTGCATGAATCGTTCGAGGTCCCGGGCGAGACCCGCACGATCGACAACGGTGTGATCCTGCATCGCCGCGAAGTGACCGTCGAGGAGGACCTGGCAAGGGCCAACACCTACTCCAGCCTCAAGGTTGCCACGCTGGTCGAAAGGGGCAAGAAGCCCGGCCTGGTGCGGCTGGTGCTGTCGCCGCTCGGCAATTTCCTGAAATTCTACCTGGCCAAGCGCTACTTCCTGTGTGGCCGGCATGGCTTCGTCTACTCGATGTCGGTGATGATCTATTCCTTCGCCACCGAGGCCAAGCTCTACGAAGCCTCGCGGCGCGACGATCAGCTGTAGACCCTCAATCCCCGCGATCCCCAACGAGCGTCTCGATGGCGGCGGTGAGGCCGCCGAGATCGTGGTCGTCATGCAGGCGCCTGATGGCGAAGCCATGCTGGAAGGCCGCCTCGCCGTCGACCAGCCAGCCTTGTGCTAGGCCGGCGCGCCGGGCCGCCTGCATATCCGCCAGCTTGTCGCCTGCCATCAGGGAACCCCGGAGATCGAGATCAAGGCGCCTGCCCGCCTCGATCAGCATGCCTGGATTGGGCTTGCGCATCGGGTGGTCCGCGATGGCGAGCGGCCCGACACCGGCCTCGTGATAGGCGCAGGCCAGGACCATGTCGACGAACACACCTTGCCTATGCAGCAGTTCGAGCACGCGGCCGTTCACTTTGGCGAAGACGTCCCAGCCGAAATAGCCGCGCGCGATGCCGGACTGGTTGGTGACGATGACCACCGGGATGCCGCACCGGTTGGCGGCGGCGATCACCGGCAGCATCCCTGGCCTGAGCTCGATTTCGGCCGGATCGCTGGGATAGTCGGTGTCGACATTGATGGTGCCGTCGCGGTCGAGGAACAGCGCCGGTGATCGTGCCGGGAAAACCCTGCCGCCGATCCGCTCTACCCACAGGCCGGGTTCGGTCAGCGGGTGCGGTGTGCCGATCCTGTCAGCCATTCGACAGGCGCGCTTCGACCACCTCGCACAGATAGTGGTAGAGGCACAGATGGCCCTGCTGGATGATAGGCGTCGAGGTCGAGGGGACGTTGAGCAGGATGTCGGTGAGCGGCTTCAGCTTGCCGCCAGTGTCGCCGGTCAGGCTGATCACCGTCATGTCCATCATACGCGCCTGTTCGGCGGCGGCGAGGATGCTCGGCGAATTGCCGCTGGTCGAGATCGCCAAAAGCACGCCGCCGGCCGCGCCATGCGCCTCGACCTGGCGCGAAAACACCGTGTCGAAGCCGTAATCATTGCCCCAGGCGGTCAGCATCCCGGCGTTGGCGGGCAGCGCGATGACATTGTAGGCCTTGCGCTCCTTGAGGAAGCGGCCGACCAGTTCGGTGGCGATATGGATGGCGTCGCTGGCCGAGCCGCCATTGCCGCAGACCAGCAAGGCCTTTCCCTGGGAAAGCGCCGTCACCACGGCGCTCGCCGCCCGCTCCATCTCGCCGGTCAGATCGCGCTCGACCGTGGCAGTGATGGCGGCCGCCGAGCGGACCAGATAGTCGTTCAGTTCAGACATGAGATCCCTCAGTTGGTGGCGCCACCGGCGCGCAATTTGCCGATGGTGCCGGTGGTGCTCTTGCCGGCGACGAGATCGACCAGCACGACGCGCCCGCCCGCCTTTTGCACCACATCGGCACCGACCACGGTGTCGACCGTGTAGTCGGCGCCCTTGACCAGTATGTCGGGCAGAAGCGCCTCGATCAGCGCCAGCGGCGTATCCTCCTCGAAGACAATGACGGCATCGACCGAGGCGAGTGCTGCCAGCACGCAGGCGCGGTCATGCTGGTCGTTGACGGGGCGGCCCGGTCCTTTCAGCCGCCGCACGGAGGCATCGCTGTTGAGCCCGAGCACCAGCCGGTCGCACTGGCTGCGCGCCGCGTGCAGCAGGCTGACATGGCCGGCATGGAGGATGTCGAAGCAGCCATTGGTGAAGCCGACGCTCAGGCCCTCCGCCTTCCACGCCGCCACCATGCGCGCGGCCGAGGCGGCGTCGAGGATGGCGTCCTTGTGCGCGGTCGGACCATGCGAGCGAAACAGCGCGCCGGTAAGTTCCTCGACACTCAGCCGCGCCGTGCCGCGTTTTCCCACCACGACGCCGCCGGCGGCGTTGGCGATGGCGGCGGCGGCGACAGGATCGGCGCCGGCGGCAAGCGCCAGCGCGAAGGTCGCGATCACCGTATCGCCGGCGCCAGAGACGTCGAACACCTCGCGCGCCTGGGTGGCGATGTGGCTTGCCTCGTCGGGCCCGACCACGCTCATGCCTTTTTCGCTGCGTGTGGCGACGACGAACTCGAAGCCATGCGCCGAAATCAGTTCGCGCGCCGCCGCCACGATCTCCTCATCGCCGAACACCGCGCGGCCAACGGCCTCGCCTAGTTCCTTGCGGTTGGGCGTGACGGCGGTCGCTCCGGCATAGCGCGCATAGTCGCGGCCCTTCGGATCGATCAGCACCGGCTTTCCTGCCTCGCGGCAGATGGCGATCAGCTCGGCGGCGACGCCGTCCAGCAAGATGCCCTTGCCATAGTCGGACAGGACGACGATGTCCGCCTGTTCCAGCGCATCCCGGAAACGGCGGATCAGCTCCGCCCGTTCCGCCGCGCCGAGCGGCTTGATCTCTTCCTCGTCGAAACGCAGCACCTGCTGGTTGAGCGCGCTGAAGCGGCTCTTCGACGAGGTCATGCGGCCGCGCTGCTGCGCAAGGCCCACTGTCTCGGCGCCAAGCTCGCCCAGCATCCGCACCAGGCTGTCGCCGGCGGGATCAGTGCCGATCACCGACACCGGAATGGCGCGCGCGCCAAGCGACACGATGTTGGCCACGACATTGCCGGCGCCACCCATGGCCGAGCTTTCGCCGCGTCCATGCAGCACCGGGATCGGCGCTTCGGGCGAGATCCGCTCGATGACGCCATTTACGAAGCGGTCGAGGATGATGTCGCCGACCACCAGCACGGCAACGTCGCCAAAGCGCGCGATGGCGCGGTGCAGGGGCTCGGGAGAAGGCGGATTGTGCTTGATCATGTCATCTGCCACGCGCGGGAAACGCCGATCTCAGATAGGTCGAAACACCAGATTTGCGAGGCCGGTCGGTCATGCCTGCCGATATACCGCAATTCGGCACAGCGCAACGCCGGGGCGAAGGCAATCCCGGAGAGGTCAGCTTTTCTGCAAGGCGACGTGCACGCCAAGCCCGACCAGCACCGCGCCGCCGGCCCGCTGCATCAGCCGCTGTGCCCGGCTCGAACGCCGCAGCCGGCCGATCACGAGGCCGGCCAGGAACACGCAGACGACATCGGCCGAGGAGAACATCAGGTTGACGATGGTGCCCAGCACGACGAATTGCAGCCACACCGGGAACGCCGCCGAGGCATCGATGAACTGCGGCAGGAACGCCATGAAGAAGATCGCGGTCTTGGGATTGAGCACCTCGACGGTGATGCTCTCGAAGAACGCGCGCCGCGCCGACTTGCGCTCGATCGCGGGCAACGCCACGTCGCCCTCCACGCGCTTGCGAAACAGCGAGACCCCCAACCAGATCAGGTACAGCGCGCCGACCAGCTTGACCGCCATGTAGAGCGGCGGCACGGCGTGGAACAGCACCGACAGGCCGGCGGCGGCGGCAAAGACATGCACATAGCCGCCCAGATGAATGCCGAGTGCCGCCGTCAGCCCCGACCAGCGCCCGCGCGCCATGGTCTGCGCGGCGGCATAGAGCATCGCCGGGCCCGGGATATAGGCGAAGATCGCCGTGGTGGCGAAAAAAGCGATCAGCAGTTCGGTCGACGGCATTTCTTGTCCCTTGATAATTGCGTCTCTGACAGGCTGCGCCTTGCTTCATATTGGCGATAGCAGATGTGGGTATCTTCGAATTGGTCATCCTAACCTTTTTCAGGCGTCGGCGCTGCCCCTCACCTGCCAGCCGGTGCCAGCAGGCGGATGAGGGGCGGCGCTGGCCTGATGTGATTGTCAGCAAGCAGCCTATGGCGACTCCCTAGACAGCAGCTTTGGGCTTAATCACGGATCCTGCTTTGTCGACAGCCCGGCCAGCCTCCCTTATAAGGACCGGAATCGTACGCAACCAGAGGCCTTCATGATCATCGTCACGGGCGGCGCCGGCATGATCGGCTCCAACATCGTCGCCGCGCTGAATGCGGAAGGCCACGACGACATACTGGTCGTCGACGACCTCACCGATGGCCACAAGATCGCCAACCTCGCCGATCTCAGAATATCGGACTATCTCGACAAGGATGATTTCCTGGGCCGCATGGAGGCTGGCTCGCTCGGCCGCATCGAGGCCGTGTTCCACCAGGGCGCCTGCTCGACCACCACCGAGTGGAACGGCAAGTTCATGATGGAGGTGAATTACGCCTATTCGAAACGGCTGCTGCATGCCTGCCAGGCGCTGCGCGTGCCCTTCCTCTACGCCTCCTCGGCCTCGGTCTATGGCGGCGGATCCGAGTTTCGCGAGGAGCCGGCGCTGGAGCGGCCGCTCAACGTCTATGCCTATTCGAAGAAGCTCTTCGACGACTATGTCAGGCGAACCGTCTTCGACAGCGATCATTCGCAGGTCGCCGGCCTGCGCTACTTCAACGTCTATGGCCCGCGCGAGGCGCACAAGGGCGCCATGGCCTCGGTCGCCTTCCACCTGTTCAACCAGGTCGAGCGCGGTGAAAACCCGAAGCTGTTCGGCGCCTATGACGGTTTTGGTCCCGGCGAACAGAGCCGCGACTTCATCCATGTCGGCGATGTCGCCGACGTCAATCTGTGGCTGTGGAAGCGTGGCGCGAGCGGCATCTTCAATTGCGGCACCGGCCGCGCCCAGCCCTTCCGCGCCATCGCCGAAACGGTCATCGACACGCTGGGCAAGGGCGAGATCGAGTTCATAGAATTCCCCGACCACCTCAAGGGCAGCTACCAGAGTTTTACCCAGGCCGATATGTCCCGCTTGCGCGGGGCCGGTTATAACGGTCAATTCCGGAGCGTCGAAACTGGCGTCAGAGACTATGTCGAATGGCTGAAAGCCCAACGATCCTCGTGATCGGCCCACGCTGGGTGGGCGATATGGTGATGGCGCAGTGCCTGTTCTCGGCGCTGAAGGAACTCCATCCCGACGCCGCGATCGATGTGCTGGCGCCGGCCTGGGCGGCACCTCTGGTCAAGCGCATGCCTGAAATCCGCCAGCAGATCGACTTTCCGCTGAAGCCCGGCGCGCTCGAATTCAGCCATCGCCGCCGTTTCGGCCGCCTGCTGCGCGGCCGCTACGACATGGCCTATGTCCTGCCGGGCAGCTGGAAGTCGGCGCTGATCCCGTTCTTTGCCCGCATTCCGCGCCGTTTCGGCAATTTGCGCGAAATGCGCTATGGCCTGCTCACCGACATCGTGCCCTTGCCCGACGCCGTGAAACGGCGCACCGCGCAAGCCTATTTCGGCCTCGCCCAGGGCGGCAACTTCCGCGCGCCCCGGCTGACCGTGGATCCGAAGAACCAGGCCAGCTTGCTTGAGCGTTTCGGACTGGCGCCGCAGGAATTCGTGGCGCTGATGCCCGGTGCCGAGTTCGGCCCGGCCAAGCGCTGGCCAAGCGAACACTATGCCGGCCTTGCCCGTGACTTCATGGGCAAGGGCTTGAAGGTCGCCCTGTTCGGCTCGAAGAACGACCGCGATGTGACGGCCGAAATCGCGGCGCTGGCCCCCGGCATCGTCGACCTCGCAGGCCAGACGCGGCTGGAGGACGCCATCGACCTGATCGCCGCGGCGCGGCTCGCGGTCTCCAACGACAGCGGGCTGATGCATGTCGCGGCCGCTGTCGGCACCCCGATCGTTGCCGTCTACGGCTCGACCTCGCCTGAAAACACGCCGCCACTGGCGGAGCGGCGCGAACTGGTCTGGCTCGGCCTGTCCTGCTCGCCTTGCCACCAGAAGATATGTCCGCTCGGCCACCTCAATTGCCTCAGAACAATGGAAGTCGGCCAGGTCGCCGCCGCGGCCGACCGGCTGCTGGAAGTTCCGGCCGCGGCATGAAGGTGCTGATCGTCAAGACCTCGTCGATGGGCGATGTCATCCACACCTTTCCGGCCGTCGAGGATGCCTGCCGCGCCAGGCCCGATATCGCTTTCGACTGGTGCGTGGAGGAGGCGTTTGCCGGTATCGTCGCGCTGCATCCGGCGATCGGCACCATCCACACGGTGGCGATAAGGCGCTGGCGGAAGGCCCTTTTCGACACCAACACCTGGCACGAGGCGGCTGAACTGCGCCGAGCCTTGCGTGCCTGCCGCTACGATCTCGTCATCGACGCGCAAGGCCTGCTGAAATCGGCCCTGGTGGCACGGCAGGCGCGCGCGCCGATCGCCGGTTTCGACCGGTCGAGCGCACGCGAACCCTCGGCGACGCTGTTCTACGACATCACCTACGCCGTGCCGCGCGACCTGCACGCCATCGAACGAACGCGCCGGCTGTTCGGCCTGGCGCTCGGCTATCGGCCAGATCTTTCGACGCTCGGTTCCGGCATTGTCGCGCCGGTGGGCGCGGTCGCGCCCATCGATGGCAAGATCGCCTTCCTGCTGCACGGCACCAGCCGCGAGGACAAGAAATGGCCTGCCGAGGACTGGATCGGAACAGCCCGCCTGCTGGTCGAGCGCGGCATGACGCCGGTCACCACCTGGTCCAACGAACGGGAAAAGGCGGTGGCCGAAGCGATCGCCAAGGCCGTGCCATCGACGGTCGTGGTGCCCAAATCGCCGCTGGCCGACATCGCCGCCATTCTGGGCCGCTCGACGCTGGTCATCGGCGCCGATACGGGATTGACCCACCTCGCCAGCGGCTTCGGCCTGCCGACGGTGGCGGTATTTTTGGCGACCGAGCCGGGTCTGACCGGGCCGCGCGGGCCGTACGCATCGACGCTCCTGGCAGCGCCCGGGGACCATGTGATGCCTGAACAGGTAGTCGCGGAAGCGGAACGACTTTTAGAGCTTAGCCGGACAACCGCTGGAAAAGGCTGACTTTTCGACCGAACGATTGGAAAGGTCAGCGCTGCCCCTCATCTGCCTGCCGGCATCTTCTCCCCGTATATAGACGGGGAGAAGGGGCTGAAACACGCTGTCGGCGCCCCGTACTGACAATTGGCGAAATCATCGATGACAGCGTCTTTCTCCCCGTCTCTATACGGGGAGAAATGCCCGGCAGGGTAATGAGGGGCGGCGCCAACCTTGGTCGGAAAGCGCCTATATGCGAAGCAGCGCCCAGCCGACGCCCTCAGATAAACTGCACCTGGACGATCTCGTACCCGCGTGCACCACCGGGCGCATTGACCTCGATGGCGTCGCCGACTTCCTTGCCGATCAGCGCACGCGCGATGGGCGAGGAGATCGAGATGCGGCCGGACTTCACATCGGCTTCCTGGTCGCCGACGATCTGGTAGGTCTTCTTTTCCTCGGTATCCTCGTCGACCAGCACCACGGTGGCGCCGAACTTGACCTTGTCGCCGCTGAGCTTGGTGACGTCGATCACCTCGGCGCGCGCGATCAGGTCCTCGAGTTCGTTGACACGACCCTCATTGAGGCTCTGCGCCTCCTTGGCGGCATGATATTCGGCATTTTCGGACAGGTCGCCATGCGAGCGCGCCTCGGAGATCGCCTCGATGATGCGCGGCCGCTCTTCCTGCTGGCGCCAACGCAGCTCTTCCTTCAATGACGCGAACCCCTCGCCTGTCATCGGGACCTTGTTCATAATGCCTGACCTTTCCTGCCACCGCCCCCGCGTTTCGGGGGAAGCCTTGTCGTTGGGTACAAAAAGAAAACGGTCCGGCAGCCTCGGGCTAACGGAACCGTTTCACCGCAATTTGCTAAGATATAGCAATCTTTGCGGGCTTTTCACGCTCAAAAATCAGTTTTGCAAAAAACTTCCGCTGTTTTGATGGGCGGATGCGGCCGCCATGGCAAACAAAAACGGCCGCGATCGCTCGCGGCCGCTTCGAGAAACCATCGAGGCCCGATCAGCTCCTCATGAAATGTTCGATCTGCTCGGCCAGCATGCCGTATTCGCGCGAACCCTTGCCGGTGCGCTTTTCGATCTCCGCCAGCTGCTGCTGGGCGCCGGCCAGGTCGCCGATCTGCAGATGCGCCTCGCCGAGATATTCGCGCACCAGCGTGTAATTCGGGTCGATGCGCAGCGCCTCCTCGTAATAGCCGAGGCCGACGGTCACGCGGCCGGAATGGCGGTGCGAATAGCCGAGATAGTTGAGGATGCGCGGATCCTGCTTGTTGGCGGCAAGGACGAGAACCGAGATCGCCTCGTCATAGCGGCCGGCCATCGCCAGCGCATGGCCCGCGTCATAGATGCTGTCGTCATCCAGCATGCCTTCCTTGGGCGGTACGCATTTCTGCTTCTTCTTGTCCCAGACCTCCCCCTTCTTGCATTGGGTGACAGTCTGGTCGCTACCGCCGCCGCTACTACCGGCGGCGAAGGTCGGAACGGCAAGAAACTGCAGAGCGATAAGCGCGCTCGCCGCCTGGATCAGCACTCTTTTATGCATCGAAGCCTCCTGGAGGGTGTGACAATGCAACATTAACGCCGAGTGGCCCGCGTTTCATCCCGGAAAAATCAGGCCTGGAGAACATGAGGTGACGGATGCCGCAAATCCGCTATCATCCGGCAAACGACTGACGGAGACGGCCCGTGCAGCGACGGCTTGAAAAGGACTGGGATCTCACGATCGGACCCGACACCGTGCGGCTGTTCATTCTCAAGGCCAAGGCGCTGAGCGCGGCCGTCAACGAGGACTACGCCGACGGCGCCGAACACGAGATCGAGTTCGACGGCGACACGCATGACAACCACCACCATGACGGCCTTGCCGAGGAAAGCTCGGAAAACCTCACCGAGGAAGAGCTGCGCGAGCTGATCAACGACCTCAACGTCGATGAAGCCGCCGAGCTCATCGCGCTGGCCTGGATCGGCCGCGGCGACTATGACGCCGCGGAATGGTCCGAAGCGGTGGCGGCGGCGCGAGAGCGCGCCAACAAGCGCACGGCGAAATATTTGCTCGGCATGCCGCTGCTCGCCGACTTGCTGGAGGAAGGGCTCGAAGCGATCGGTGCGTAACGTCCCGGTAACCGATTGTGATCCGTTCGCAGGGCAACCTAGGCATGCCGACGCCGTTTGCAGGCGATGGCAACGCTGAGCTTTTCCCGATTTTGCACTCTGGCGCTGCTTTTGGCGGCCGTGGTCCTGCTGGTGACTCCGGCCGACGCCAGGCATCGTCACAGACACCACGGGCCGCTAAGCCCGCGCGTGGATCAGCCGCTGACGCAGCGGGCCGACCAGCCGCTGCGGCCAAGAAGCAAGCGACAGTCGAGAGCGCGGGTCAGGCAGCATATCGCGCCAAATTCGGCACCGCAAAAAACGCCGGATGCCCAGCCGTCCGCCGATGTTCCGGTGCCCGAGCCACGTCCGGCGGACGCTCCAAAGGTAGACGCTCCAAAGACGCAGGACCGGAACACCGAAGGTCCAAAGAGCGGCGGAACATCCGATCTGCTGAAGGACGAAGAGTCCCATCAGAAAAGCCCAACACCGCCCGAACCACCAGCCGAAACGGAAAGCGAGCCGGAGCCGCCAGCCGTGGTGCCAACACCGACGCCAAAGCCCGAAACCACGACGCCCGAGCCTCAGCCGCCGACCGTCGCCCCCCAGCCAACGCCAAAACCGGCGGAGGCGGGCGATGAGGAGAAGATGCTGCCCGATCCGCGCTCGGCCGATCTCCCCGCCGACAAGATGCCGGCTGAGGAAGTCGCCTGCCGCGAGCGCCTGAAGACGCTCGGCGTCGAATTCGAGGAGCACAAGGCCGAGAGCAATCCCGAAATCGGCTGCTCGATCCCCTACCCCATCATGCTGAAGACACTTGGCAAGTCGATCGCGATTGCTCCCGGCACCGAACTCAACTGCCCGATGGCGGAGGCAGCGGCGCGTTTTGCCGCCGACGTCATCCAGCCGGCGGCGAAGGCCGAATTCGGCGCCGACCTGAAATCGATCAGCCAGGCATCGGCCTTCGTGTGCCGTCCCCGCCATGGCACGCGCAAACTGTCGGAACATGCGTTCGGCAACGCGCTCGACATTGCCAGCTTTACGCTGTCCGACGGCAAGACGATCGAGGTCGGCCCGGCGCCGCCGGAAAAGGACGGCAAATTCCTCGACGCCGTGCGCAAGGCGGCCTGTGGGCCGTTCAAGACCGTGCTCGGCCCCGGCGCCGACGCCGACCACGCGCTGCATTTCCATTTTGATCTTGAGCCACGCCGCCACGGCGGCACGTTTTGCCAGTGAACGGAACCTCCGCCGCATTTCAGCCGCAGGCGTGAACGCGGGCGCTGAGTTTTCCTTTACCCTTGATCGTTAAAATGCCGGATATCCAGAAGTAGGATTCCGCCAATGGCCGGCAAATTTCGCGCCGTGTTTCTCCCCATCGCGCGCCAACTGAGATCTACGGCGCTGCTGACGACAGGCTTGGCACTGGCCACGGTTTCGGCCTGCAACACCGGCAGCGTGCTGTCGCTGCAGCCGGCCGTCGATGTCGGCGCGCAGACCGCGGCCGTACCGCAATATCAGGGCATGCAGAGGCTTGTCCCGTCCAATCCCTATATGACGCAGGCCGCCTATCCACGCATGGATGAACCGATGTCGCCGGTGGAGCAGATCCCGGCCAGCGAGACCGATTGCCGCCAGCAGCTGAAGCGCCTCGATGTCGCCTACACCGACCTCGCGCCGATCCACGAAGGCCAGTGCGGCATCGATTATCCGGTCAAGGTCTCGGCCATCGGCAGCGTCCAGATGAAGCCCGCCGCGACGCTGACCTGCGACATGGCCGCCACCTTCGCCGCCTGGACGAAGAACGAACTCGTTCCCTCCGCCCGCTGGCGCTACTTTTCCGGCGTCAAGACCATTCACCAGGGCTCCAGCTATTCCTGCCGCAACATTGCCGGCGAAGGCGTGCTGTCCGAGCACGGCAAGGGCAACGCGCTCGACGTCATGAGCATCGAGCTCAACAATGGCGACGACATCGACGTGCGCAAGCCCGGCCTGTTCGCCTTCCGCACCCGCGGCTTCCTCAACAATGTGCGCGCCGACGGCTGCCAGTATTTCACCACCGTGCTCGGCCCCGGCTACAATTACGACCACCGCAACCATTTCCATTTCGACATCAAGAACCGCAAGAGCGGCTACCGCGCCTGCCGGTAGGAAAAGATCAGGCGTCGCCGGTGGACGCGACAATTCGCCGGGCCACGAGATCCTGGATGCGCCAGAGATTCTTATCGCGAATACCGCTTTCCTCCAGCTTGCTGACGGTCCGGAATAGATACTGCGCCGACGAACCCCAGTGTCCGGCGGCTCGCGCCAGCGTATCGGCAACCTGCTCCAACGGCAGCCGTCCGGCATAGGCCTTGCCATCCGGCGCGGCAACGAAAGCCAGGGCGCGCAGCGGCCCTTCCCTGGTCCTGACCTTGATCCAGCAGGGCACGTTGGTTGGCGGGTTGGCATCGATCTCGCGGCGCATCAGCTGGCCGATTTGCCCGAAATGATCTTCGTCAGGCAGCCGGTAGACGATCCCATTGCAGCTGCCGCCGCGATCGAGCGCCAGCATCAGGGCCGGCAACTGGCGCGTTCCACGCCAGCGGGTCAACTTCAGGCAGAACGAGCGGTGCCATCCGGGCGCCGTCGCCGGGCGCTGCTCGACAGGAACGAATTCGGGATTCCAGATCAACGAACCATAGGCGAAGACCCACAGCGTTTCGGGCCGATATTCGGCAAGCAGTCGAGCGACCAACTCATCGAACTCCGCGTCGGTGTGTTCGGCCGTTCCAGGCTCGGGCCCGGGATCCGGTTCGACGCGCTCAACTCTGGCGACGAGATCGGCGGTCAACGCCATCGCTCTCCGGCCCGTCGGCTTCGACTTCATTTCCGCCCCCACGAAAAAATGATGGCCGACGATAGACCGCCTGCCCGTCCCTGGCCATTGATTTCCAAGAACGGTCAGCAACAGATACCGCACAGATCGGGCCTCCTTCATGAGTCGACGAAGCCTCCAGCGACGCATTGCGATCTGGATAGCGGCCCTGCTGGGTGCCTGGCTGGCGCTCGCCTATGTCGCGGCGCCGGAATTCTGGATATTCCGTGATCGCGGCTTTCGCGACCGGCGTTTCGAGATGGTGACGCACACGCCGCAGGGCATTCCGGGCGACCCGATCAATGTCGGCCTGGTCGGCACCGAGAAGGAACTGGTCCATGCTTTCGCCGTCGCCGGCTGGGACACCGCCGACGCCGTCACCTTGAGAACCGCCATCGATATCGGCGAAAGCGTCCTGTTTTCCCGCCCCTATCCCGATGCCCCGATGAGCCGCCTGCTGTTCGAAGGCCGCGCCCAGGAACTCGCCTTCGAGAAGCCGGTCGGCGACAGTGCCGACCGGCGCCACCACGTCCGTTTCTGGCAGACCGATACGGTCGGCGACGACGGCAGGTCGCTCTGGCTGGGGGCCGCCAGCTTCGATCGCGGCGTCGGCTTGAGCCACGACACCGGCGCCATCACCCATCATATCGGCCCCGATCTCGACGCCGAACGCAACTTTTTGATCGGCGATCTCAATGCCGCCGGGCTGCTGCTCTCGACCAGCGAGATGGCGGGCATCGGCGCCACCACAACCGGCCGCAATGGCGGCGGCGACCCTTATTTCACCGATGGCAAGGCCATCGTCGGCGTGCTGAAGCAGTTGCCGTGACCGGGAGATCAGGCCGTGGCGATGACGATCTTGCCGAACGGCCCCTTCTCGAGATGCTCGAAGGCTCTCGGCACCTCGTCGAACCCAAACACCTTGTCGACGACCGGCTTGATCGCCAGCGCCTCGATCGCCTGGTTCATCCGCTCGAAGGCACGGCGGTGGCCGATCGAAATGCCCTGCACGACAATGCGGTTGCGCAGGAAGGGAACGATCGGAAAGCTGAGCTCCATGCTGCCCAACAGGCCGATGACCGACAGCCTCCCGTCGGCGGCCAGCGCATCGAGCGAGCGCCGCGCATTGTCGCCGCCGACCATTTCGAGGATATGGTTGACGCCGGCGCCGCCCGTCAACGCACGCGCCGCCTCGTCCCATGCGGGGTTGGTGCGATAGTTGATCACCTGCCAGGCGCCGAGCGCCTTCGCCCGCTCGAGCTTGGCGTCGCTGCTCGACGTGACGATGGGGCGCAAGCCGAAAGCATGGGCGAATTGCAGCGCAAACAGGGAGACCCCGCCCGTGCCCTGGAGAAGAATGGTCTGGCCGGGCACAGGTCTTGTCGCCTCGGCCATGGCGAACCAGGCGGTCAGTGCCGCGACCGGCAACGTCGAAGCCTCCGCATCGCTGAGCGACGGCGGCGCCGGCACGGCGGCATCCTCGTGCAGCAGCAGGTAGTCGCTCAACGTGCCGGGCAGTGACGACCCCAGCGTATGCTGGTGCAGCACCGGCGGCGCGTCGCCGTCCGGCCAGTCGGCGATCACCTGCCCCAGCACGCGCTGGCCGGTCTTGAAGCGGCTGACGCCGCCGCCAACCGCCATCACTTCGCCCACCGCATCCGATGTCGGCACGAACGGAAAGGCAAGGTCGGGGATCAGCACGCCATCGACGATCATCCTGTCCTTGTAGTTCAGCGATACCGCCTTGATCCGCACCAGCAACTCATGCGGCCCGGGCTCGGGGATCTTCCCCTCGGCCAATTCCAGCCTGGGCAGGCCGAAGCCGGTCATCCGCCAGGATCTGTTGATGTCGCTCTTCATTGCGTCGGGCTCCCGATTGCGTGGCTGTCGGGACGTCTACTATGGAAATTTGCGCTTCCATACGGCATAATCGGCAACGAATTGGCTACTAGAAGTCTACAATAGGATACTCCCGATGGACCCTACCGATCTGCAAGGCATCGTCGCCTTCGTTCAAACGATCGAGGCCGGAAGCTTCACCGGCGCCGGAGAGCGGCTGCGCGTAACGAAATCGGCGGTCGGCAAATCGGTCGCGCAGCTGGAACAGCGGCTTGGCATCCGCTTGCTCAACCGCACCACGCGCAGCCTCGGCCCGACAAGCGAAGGCCTGTGCTATTACGAAGCCTGCGTCAGGGCGCTGTCCGAGATCGAAGCCGCCCAGGCGCTGCTTGCCTCGCGCCGGCAGGTGCCCTCGGGCCGGCTTCGGGTCGACCTGCCCTCGGCCTTCGGCCACCGCTGCGTGGCGCCCGTGCTGTTCGACGTTTCCAGGCGATTTCCCGATCTGGCCATGGAGATTTCCTTCAATGACCGCCGCGTCGACCTCATCGAGGAAGGCATCGACCTCGCGGTCCGCATGGGCGATCTCGACGACAGCCTGTCGCTCGCCGCGCGCCGACTCTATACCCAGCGCTCGGCCATATGCGCCGCCCCGGCCTATCTCGACAGAACCGGCAGGCCAAAAACGATCGAGGATCTCGCCGGCCATGACCTGATCGGCTACACCCGCAACGGCGTCGCCCACCCCTGGAGCATCCGGCAATCCGACGGCCATGTCGTGAAGTTCACGCCGCGGGCAAGGCTGGTGCTCGACAATGGCGAACCGATGCTGGGCGCGGTCCTTGCCGGTTGCGGCATCACCTTCCTGCCGACCTGGCTGGTGGCCGACAGCCTCAAGAGCGGCGCGCTGGAAATGGTGCTGGTCGACACGCTCGTCGAAAACATCTCCGTCCATGCCATCTGGCCGGTGACACGCGCCTTGACACCCAAGGTGCGGGTCGTGGTCGACGCGCTGGTCGCGCATTTCTCGTCGCCGCCCTGGGATGCTGTCTGACCGACCCGCATCCACTGTCATCTTTTTAAAATGGCCGCCGACTATTTTCGAAAGCCGTGCGGCAATGCTATTGAGCCCTCATGTTATACGTTGAAATCGCCACCGTGGTCGTCCTCATCTGCGTGAACGGCCTTCTGTCGATGTCCGAACTCGCCATCGTCTCATCGCGGCCGGCTCGCCTGAAGGCGATGATCGACCGCAATGTCAAGGGTGCCGGCCGCGCTTTGGCGCTTGGCTCCAATCCCGGCAAATTCCTGTCTTCCGTACAGATCGGCATCACGCTGGTCGGCGTGCTCTCGGGCGCCTTCTCCGGCGCCACGCTCGGTCAGAGGCTGGCGCAATATCTGGCCTCGGCGGGCATCCGCGAAAACATCGCCGATCCGCTCGGCGTCGGCATCGTCGTGGCCATCATCACCTATTTCTCGCTGATCATCGGCGAACTGGTGCCCAAGCAGATCGCGTTGCGCGATCCCGAGCGCGTCGCGGCACGAGCGGCGCCGGCGATGACGATCCTCGCCACCGTCTCGGCCCCTCTGGTCTTCCTGCTCGACATTTCGGGCCGTGCCGTGCTCTGGCTGCTTGGCCAGCGCGGCGAAAGCGAGGAAAAGGTCACCGACGAGGAAATCAAGATGCTGGTCGCCGAGGCCGAGCATCACGGCACCATCGAATCCGACGAGCGGCGCATGATCGCCGGCGTCATGCGGCTTGGCGACCGCGCCGTGCGCGCCGTGATGTCGCCGCGCACCGATGTCGACTGGATCAACCTGCAATCCGATGAAGCCACGATCCGCAAGCTGCTGATGGACACCCAGCATTCGCGCCTGCCCGCCGGCGACGGCGGGGTGGACGCCATGATTGGCGTCATCCAGACGCGCGACGTGCTGGCCGCGCTGCTCGGCGGGCGTGCGCTCGATCCGCGTAAATATGTGCGCACCGCACCCATCGTGCACGACCAGGCCGATGCGCTCGACGTGCTGCAGAAGCTGAAGGAAAGCGACGTGCCGATGGCGCTGGTGCATGACGAATACGGCCATTTCGAAGGCATCGTCACGCCGGCCGACATTCTGGAGGCCATCACCGGCGTCTTCCGCTCGGACCTCGAGGCCGGCGAGGAAGAAAACGCCGTCCAGCGCGACGACGGCTCATGGCTGCTCGCCGGCTACATGCAGGCCGACGAGATGGCCGAGGTGCTGGGCATCGACCTGCCGGAAAATCGCGACTACGAAACCGTCGCCGGCTATGTGCTGTCGCACATGCACCATCTGCCGGCGACCGGCGAATGCGTCGACGCGCAGGGCTGGCGCTTCGAGGTGGTCGACCTCGACGGCCGCCGCATCGACAAGCTGATCGCCACCCGCCTGCCCAGCGGCCACCGCGAAGTGGCGCGCTGACCGTTCAAATGCCCAGGGCCGGTGGCGGTTATTAGAGCAATTCCAGGAAAAGTGTGAAACGGTTTTCCCGGGAGAAGCGCGTAGCGCTTCCCCTTGGGAATTGCGTAAAAACAAAGAGTTAGAGCCCGTTCGCGATTCCGTGAAACGCGGAACGGCTCTAGCATCGCGCGGGCTGTTTGCCGGTCCGCGATCTACTGCTCCGCGAAAGCGCGCGCGAAGGAATCGAGCATCGGCCGCGCGAGATACGCGAAGAACGTCCTATCGCCGGTGCTGATGAACGCCTCGACCGGTGTCCCCGGATAAAGCTGCTCGCGCCGCACGCCGGGCGGCAGGTCGGCGGCAATCGTCAGCTTGGCGCGGAAATAGGGTTCGCGCGTGGCCGGGTCGGTGAGCCGATCCGCCGAAATCTGTGTCACGGTGGCTGAAACCTCGGGCGTCAGCCGCGCGTTCAAGGCGGACAATCGCAGTTTCGCCGGTTGGCCGACACGGACCTGGTCGATGTCCTTCGGCCGCAGCTTCGCATCGACGACCAGCCCCGAAGCGGTGGGCAGGATCTCCATGATCTTTTCGCCCGGAGCAATCACGCTGCCTTTGGAATTGTAGGTCGACGACACCACGATGCCCGCCGCCGGCGCCTTGATCATCGTTCGCCGCAGCACCGCGCGCGCCGCCCTGATCTGTTCCTCGACGTCGGCCAGGTTGGAGCGGACGTCGTCCAGTTTCGTCAGCGCTTCCTCGACGCGTTGCGTGGTCAGCCGCTCGGTCTGCTGCTGGGCTTCGACGATCTGGGTGTTGGCCGCGGCGAGATTGGCCTCCAGCGCCCCCGCCTGCCCGACCAGATCGGCCTCGCTGCGCAACAGCTGGGAGTATTCGGTTCGATTGGTGAGGCCCTTATCCAGCAAGCCGGTCTTGATGCCGAGCTCCTTGTTGACGATCTCGGCCTGTTGCTGGACGGCCCTTTGCTGAGCCTGCAATCCCACCACCGACTGCCGATGCATGGCGACCCGTTGCGCCAGGATCGATTGTTCGGAGCGGAACCGGGCAAGCCTGGCATCGAATTCCTTCCGCTGTTCTCCAACCAGGGTCTCGAAATCCTGCTGCAGGGGCGCCGGCGCCGCTTCGGTGATTGGCGCCAGCCCGTTCAACCCGTCGCGTTCCGCCTCCAGCCGCGCCGCACTTGCCCTGAGCGCGATCGACTGTCTCGTCAGCCGGTTGAGGTTGGCCTGCGCGGCTGTCGGATCCAGCACCACCAGATCCTGGTCTGGTTGGACGCGATCGCCTTCATGGACCAGCAGCGCCTGCACGATGCCGCCCTCGGGCTGCTGGATCAGGATGTTTCCGCCCGTCGCCGAGATCGTGCCTTGGGTGATCACCGCTCCCGACAAGGGCGCGCTGACGGCCCAGTAGCCGAAGCCGCCCGCCAGCAGCGCTATGGCGGCATAACCGGTGAACGCCACGCGTCTTATGTTGGTGCGTGGCTGGCTATCCCAGGCGAGGCTCTGTGTGGTCATCGCTACGATCCGAAACCGCCATGCGCGCGGATCGTCGGGACGAACGACCCGGTCACCACCGTGCCCTGCCGCGGGCCCTTGCTGCTGGCCGAGCGCCGCAGCACCTCGCCGCTTGGGCCGAAGGCTTCGATCATGCCGCCACGCAACAGCAACACGCGGTCGCAGGCGGCGGCGATCGAAGGACGATGGGTGACCACGATGACCGTGACGCCCGCCTGCCGCGCCGCCGAAACCACCGCTTCGAGCGCGGCCTCGCCGGCACCGTCGAGATGGGAACTGGGCTCGTCCAGGACCAGCAATCGCGGATTGCCGTAGAAGGCGCGCGCCAGCCCGATCCGCTGGCGTTCGCCGCCCGACAGCGCCCTGGCCGACGGGCCGACCATGGTCTGGTAGCCGTCGCGCTGCGCCAGGATCAGCTCGTGCGCCTGGGCGCGCGCCGCCGCCTCGATGATCGCGGCGTCGTCCGCTTCCGGGTCGAAGCGGGCGACGTTCTGCGCGATCGATCCTGGAAAGAGTTCCACTTCCTGAGCCAGGTAGCCGAAATGCTTTCCGAGCTGGTTTTCGTCCCAGGTCCCGAGGTCGGCGCCGTCGATCCTGATCGAGCCGCCGGTGGGTTGAGCGGCTCCCACGAGCAACCGCGCCAGCGTCGATTTGCCGGCGCCGCTCGGGCCGACGATGGCCAGCGCCTCGCCCGCGCCGATCGCAAAATTCAGCCGCTTGAGGATGGGCTCCGTGCCGGGTTGGGCATTCGGCGCCATGAAGAAGACGTCCTGCACGGAAATCGCCCCCGCCGGGTCGGGCAGGATCAGTTTTCGCGGCTCGGCCGGGCCTGCCGCGAGCGCCTTTTCCAGCCGTGCCCAGGCGCGCCGGGCGTCGGCGATCTGCCGCCAGGCGCCGATCAACTGGTCGAGCGGCTGCAGGGCGCGCGACGAGACCAGCGAAGAGGCGAAGATCATGCCGGCCGTCATCTGCCCCTGGATCACAAGCCATGCGCCGGCGCCGAGGATCGCCAGTTGCAGCACCATGCGCAGCGCCCGCGAGGCGCCGCTGAAGATCGCATTGGCGCTTGAGGAACGATCGTGGAAGGTGAGCGCCGCCGCCACGTGCCGTCCCCAGACCCGCGCGGCGTTCTCCACCATGCCCATGGCGCGCAGCGTGTCCGCATTGCGGGCAAAGGCCTGTTCCGCCTGGCTGGCCAAAGCCGAACGCTCGGTGGACAAGGCGTCGTTCCGGCCGATGGCGAGCTGGTTGGCCACGACCAGGAAAATCAGAAGCACCGCGCCGGCGACCGTCACCCAGAACAGCACCGGATGGATGAGGTAGAGCAAGGCAAGGAAGACAGGGGCGAAGGGCAGGTCGAACAACACCGCCACGCCGCGCGACCTGATGAAGGCGCAGACCGAGGCGAGGTCACGCAGCGGCGACAGGCCGCCGGCATATTTCGCGCCAAGCGAAATGGCGAAGGTGCCGGCACCGAGCTTGCGGTCGACAGTCGCCGCGACGCGCTGGGTATAAACGGCGCGGATCGCGTCCAGCAGCCCGAGGAAAGCGAGCGCGAAGACCGCGATGCCCGAGAGATAGACGAGCGTCTCGATGCTGGAGGACGGCAGCACGCGGTCATAGACCTGCAGCAAATAGAGCGGAACGACCAGAAGCAGGACGTTGATCAGCAGCGAGAAGACGCCGACATCGACGACGGCGCGCAGGAAGACCGGACGCAGGCCGGACGGTCCAGTCATTTCCGCATTCCCTGCCGCTGCATGATTTCGAGACCTTACGAGTGGCCCCCGAATTCGGAACCATTGTGCAGCGTGCTGCTGGCGATGCTATGCGTGGCGGTGCTGGTGGTGTGCAAAGCGCTCGCCGGCGCATTGTCCAGCGTATAGGCGCGGATATAGTCGATCTTCATCTCGGCCGGCGTCGCCAGATGGTCCGGGGGCGCGCCGGCAAAGCCGCCGACCGCGAGATCCGCCAGCATGTACATGGGCTTGTGCATGTCGGACGGCGTCGCCGCTTCCGCGACCTGCACACCGTCATAGGTCCAGACCAGCTTGTCCGGTGTCCAAAGCAGGCCATAGGTGTGGAAGCCCGCGGTATCCATCGTATTCACCGTCGACGTGACCTTGGTGTGCGTCCCCGTTGCATTCGAGTGCGCCGTCATGATCAGCGAGTTCGGGTCCTGCCCGCGCGTTTCCACCACATCGAGTTCCGGCGGCCACGAACCGTCCTCCGGCAGCAGCCAGAAGGCCGGCCAGGCGCCGGTGTTTTCGGGCAGGTCGGCGCGCATTTCGAAATAGCCGTAGGTCTGCGAGAACGTGTCATGCGTCGTGATGATGCCTGACGTGTATTCGTAGTTGTTGATCAGCGGCTTGATGTCGGCCGGCGCCTGCGCCGCGGTGATGGTGAGCACGGCGTTCCCCACGCTGAACGGATGGACTGAACTCGTCGGCGCGTAATTTGCGTCGATGTACCATTGCAGTTCGCCATTGCTGGTCAAGGTGCTGCCGTTCGGAGCACCCCACGAGAAATTGGTATCCCATGTGCCGCCCTGGGCGTTGTGAAGATTGAGCGCGTTGAAATCGTCGCTGAAGGACAGCTTCATCGTGGACATGTCGATCGGCAATTTGAACTGGCCGGGCTGCAGCTTGTCGATGGTCGTGTCCTTGAACTCGAGGATCTCGCCGGATCCCAAATTCAACAGCACGTTCGAACCCGCCTGGATCATGTTCGAGTGGATGGCGTCGAACGACGTGAACCCGTAGCCATTGAGACGGACGGTGTCGGTGGCGGCGAAATTCGTGATCAGATCGCTGCCATTGCCTTTCGAGATGACGAACGTGTCGTAGCCGCCGCCGCCATCGATCAGCACATCGTTTCCCGCGCCGCCATCGATCGTCTGGTGTCCGGCCTGGGCGGTGATGATGTTGTCCAACGTATTTCCGAAGGCATAGTTGTTCGGGTTCGTGACGATGAGGTTCTCGACATTGTCGGGGAGCTTGTAGCTCATCCATGTACTGATCGTGTCGATGCCCGCGCCAGCGCCTTCTGCCACCTTGTTACCCGCCCCATAGAGGTAATAGATGTCGTCGCCCGTGCCACCATGCATGGTGACGTTGGCGCCGCCTGCTCCGTAGAAGGAGTCGTTCCCGGTGCTGCCGTACAGGTCCGGCCCGGCTCCTGCCGCCGAGTACCAATGGTTGGAAGCGCCGCTATAGGGAAGAGGGACGCCGAGTGCGTTGACGAAGAAGCTCATCGGATAAATCCTCCTCGCGATGCCTGGCCGTCTCGAACCGTTCGCTTACGATGGCCACATCGGATCAATGCTGAGAGGAACGGTTTCGTTCCGGGGAATCATTAGCGTTCCAGCATAACATCGATCTTTCAGAAGACATATACTTATCGTTCGGAAAAAAGCACCGCTTAAGCCAAGCTATTTAGTAAAATGGTGTATAAATTAGAAATTGCAAAGGATCTACTTAGATGAACAATCTACTTAGATGATGGCCATCCTCCTACGAGCCCGTCAGCCTCCCTTCTCGGTGCCTGGCGTACGGCAAGCGCGCCCTCAGACGGCGGCTTCGATCGGCTCGGCAAGCCTGGGATTTGACCGCGCCGCGATCAGGCAGCTGGCCACGATGAGGCCCGCTCCCGCCAGCGTCGTCCAGGTCACCGCCTCGTCGAAGAAGAACCAGCCAAGCGCGATCGCCCAGATGAAGGCCGAATACTCCGTCGGGATCAGATATTGCGCTTCGGCGCGCGCATAGGCCCAGCTCATCAGGAACTGGCCGGCGAGCGACAGCGCCGTCACTCCCGCAAGCGGAAGCCAGAACTCCCTCGGCAGGGAAATGGCGAGCCAGGGCGCCGCAAGACCGAGCATGATTGCCACGCAAAGGTTCTGGAACAGCATGATCTCGATCGGTTTGGCCACCTGCGCCTGCTGCCGGGCGAGGATCAGATTGTAGGCGTAGAATACTGTCGATACCAGCACCGCCGCCGTGCCGAGCAAGGCATCCCTGGCGTGGTTCGCCTGACCGAACTGACCGCCGACGATGATTGCTACACCGGCTATGCCGGCCAGCGAGGCCCAGACCGCCTGACGCTGTATGCGTTCGCCGAGCAGCAGCGCGGCGAGCAGCAAGGCAAACAAAGGTGCGACGAAACTGAGCCCGATCGCCTCCGCCAGCGGCAGCCTGGCGAGCCCCCAGAAGAAGGACAGCAGGACGACGCCGACGACCGCGGCACGTAGCGCATGCAGCTTCAGTACCGAGGGAGCGGGTAATTTGCGTGGCCCCATCGACCAGCCTGTGGCCGCGACCACGGTTGCCAGCATGCTGCGCCACAGCATGGTGTTGTAGACGCCGACCGCCAGGACCAGCACCTTCATCGCCGCGTCCATTCCCGACAGCAGGAAGATGCCGAGCGCGCAGACAAGCACCGGGACCATGGGAGAAACGGCGCCTGCCAGGCTGGATGACTTCACGAGGCCCTCATGTGATGGATCGCAGCCGGATATATCAGGGCGGACCGGCGGGACCAGATGGCAGCCCCGCCGATAAGGCGGTCCAACCATGCCGGATGTGGCATGACCGGGGAGCCGAGCCACTGGGGTCCAAACTTTTTGCCGCACGCGTGTCGATTACGCCGTGGCCGGTTCGTCATATGATTGAACCAACCCCACAAGGAGAAGACCATGCGGTTCATGATGCTGATGATCCCCGGCGGCTACGCTACGGCCGCACCCGATGTCATGCCCAGCGCCGAGGCGGTGGAAGGGATGATGAAATACAATCACGAACTGAAGAAAGCCGGCGTGTTGCTGACGCTCGACGGCCTCCATCCGCCGTCCTCAGGGGCGCGGGTCACCTTCAAGGGTGGCAAGCCTGTGGTCGTCGACGGCCCCTTCGCCGAGGTCAAGGAAGTGCTGGGCGGCTATTGGGTGATCGACGTGCGCTCGCGCGACGAGGCCATCGAATGGGCCCGTCGCTGCCCCGCAGGCGAGAACGACACGATTGAAATCCGCCAGGTCTTCGAAATGAGCGAATTTCCCGAGGACGTCCAGAAGGTGGCGGATCGCCTCGGCAGGATCAAGGATTGATCGCCCATAGAACCATCGAAGCCGTCTGGCGGATCGAGCAGCCGAGGCTCACCGCCAGACTGGCGCGCATCCTCAGGGATGTCGGGCTGGCCGAGGAAATCGCGCAAGACGCTTTCGTGCTGGCGCTGGAGCGCTGGCCTCGCGACGGCATCCCGCGCAACCCGGCCGCCTGGTTGACCGAGGTCGCCAGGAACCGCGCGCTCGACCGGCTGCGCCGCACCACCATGATCGACGGCAAGCATCGCGAACTCGCCATCGACCTCACCGAACTGGAGCGCGAGATGCCCGACTTCGAGGCGGCGCTCGATCGGAATATCGACGACGACCTCTTGCGGCTGATCTTCACCGCTTGCCATCCCGTGCTGCCGGCAGAGCAACGCGCCGCGCTGGTCCTGCGGCTCCTGGGCGGCCTGTCGACGCCCGAGATCGCCCGCGCCTTCCTGGTGCCCGAAGCCACCGCCGCCCAGCGCATCGTGCGCGCCAAGCGGACGCTTCGCGATGCCGGCATCCGGTTCGAGACGCCGCGCGCCGAGGAACTGCGCGACCGCGTCAGTGCGGTGCTGGAGGTGGTCTATCTCATCTTCAACGAGGGCTATGTGGCGACCACAGGGCCGGACTGGCTGCGCCCCGATCTGTGCGCCGAGGCGCTGCGCCTCGGCCGCTCGCTGGCGGCGCTGTTGCCCGATGAGCCCGAGGTGCGGGGACTGGTGGCGCTGATGGAGTTCAACACATCGCGTTTCGCGGCCCGCACCGGCAAGGCGGGCGACCCGATCCTGCTGCTCGACCAGGACCGCGGCCGGTGGGACTGGTCGCTCATCCGCGGCGGCCTCGACGGCCTGAACCGCGCCATGGCGCTGACCTCGGCGCCCGGCCCCTATCTGCTGCAGGCGATGATCGCCGCCTGCCATGCCCGCGCGGTGACCGCCGAAGACACCGACTGGATCGCGATTTCGGCCTACTATCAGGCGCTTGCCTTGGCGGCCCCCTCGCCCATCGTCGAACTCAACCGCGCGGTGGCGGCCGGCATGGCGTTCGGCCCGGCGCAAGGGCTCGCCATCGTCGAGGCGCTGAAGGACGAGCCGCGCCTGAAGGACTCGCATCTCCTGCCCACGGTATGCGGCGATTTCCTGGAGAAGCTCGGCCATCAGGCGCAAGCCCGCGCCGCATTCCGCCAGGCCGCCCAATTGACCGGCAACGACAGGGAGCGCGCGCTGCTGCTCGCCCGCGCGGGCGATTAGGCGACTCCTCCGGCGGCGGGTTCACCCGATCGCCGCGCGACGAATGGCGGCCTTGCGCCTTCGTAGCCCCGGGGCATCGGCGCCCGGCTCCCGAACAGTTCCATCGCGCCATCGACAACACGCGCCGAAACGATGTTGTTGCCGCCGAGGAAGCCCGCGACGAAGCGTGAGGCGGGCGCGCGGTATATGTCGCGCGGGGTGCCAACCTATGCGATCCGACATGGCGTAGGCTTCCTCCTGGTCATGGGTAACATAGACGAAGGTCACGCCGGTTTCCTGATGCAGCCGTTTGAGTTCGCGCCGCATGGTATCGCGCAGCGTGCGGTCGAGCGCCGACAGCGGTTCAGCCGCGAGTACAAGCGCCTTTTTGGCGAGCCGCCGCGACGAGATGCTGAGATGGTGAAAACGATTGTCGAAACCGGCTTCTGACAGGTGGTGGGCGAGCGCATCGGAGCAAAAACGACGTGCGCACTGACGGCCAAGTTGGGCCTATGTCTGGAAATAGTATGACAGTACGGGGCGCCGTGCGCGATGCCATAGGACCAGGGATACGCGTCGTCGGCTTTGAGAGGCGTGTATCGATCCTGTTTCGGGTCGACGGAGATCGGGGGCTGATCTACCCCTCCCATCCGGAGGACGACGCGGACGCCCGATCCGCGCGCGTCGGCTCTAGAGCAATTCCTGGAAAAGTGTATAACGGCTTTCCGTCCGGAATTGCGTAAAAACAAAGGGTTAGAGCGGCTCAGCGATTCCACCAAACGGTGAACCGCTCTAACGAGAAAAGGGCGGCGCAAGCGCCGCCACCATATTCCTTGGGAGGACAATCCGATCCGGTGGATCAGGCCGCCTGGGCTTCCCCGGCGATGGCATCGGCGGCGCGAGCGGCCTTCAGCACCTTTGCCCACCAGGCGACGTCGTTGACCAGCGCGGTGGCGGCCTGGTTCAGATGTTCGAGATCCTCGAGCTTCTTCTCGCCCTGGCGCACGGCGAGGAAGTCGCCCCAGGCGATGTGGACGGCCGACTTGACCGGCGCCATCTGCAGTTCGACCGCGTGGAGACGAAGCTGTTCGACGGCGCGGGCGCCGCCGACGCTGCCATAACCGACGAAGCCGGCCGGCTTCTTGTTCCATTCGTTGGCGGCGTAGTCGATGGCGTTTTTCAGCACGGCCGTCGGGCCGTGATTGTATTCGGCGGCGGTGAAGATGAAGCCGTCGAACTCGGCGACCTTCTTCTGCCAGCGCTGCGCGACTTCGTTCTGCGACGGCGCCCAGGCGGAGGAGGCCACTTCGTCGAAGAAGGGCAGCGGGAAGTCACGCAGGTCGACGACTTCGACATCGATGTCGGCATGCGACTTGGCGATCTTGGCGATCCACTGCGTCGGCACGTCGGCGAAGCGAGCGGCGCGCGTCGAACCGACGACAATGGCGATCTTGGGCTTGGACATAAGGGGCTCTCCTTGCGGGAATTTGGTATCGTTTGGATACCGGCGCTATATGTGATACTGACAATTCGGCGCGCAAGGAGGCACGTTTTTGTTACTGAGGCACCCGCATAACACCGAGGACTGCCGGGCCGTGTCGGAAATCCTGCAGCGTGTCGGCGACAAATGGACCGTGCTCGTGGTCGGCAAGCTTGGCGGCGGACCGCTGCGTTTCAACGAGCTGCGCGCGGCTGTCGGAGGCATCTCGCAGAAGATGCTGACCACCACATTGCGCGGCCTGGAGCGCGACGGTTTCGTCACCCGCAAGGTGTTTCCGACCATCCCGCCGCGCGTCGATTACGAGCTGACCGAGCTCGGCCACGAGTTGCTGGTGCCGGTCGCGGCGCTTGGCGAATGGGCGCGCAAGAACACCCAACGCGTCCAGTCGGCACGCGCCAGATTCGACGAGATGCGTGTCTGAAACCCTTGCGTGGCAAGGGCTGCGGAGTTTCGAGAGCAAGCGGCATTGCCTGACGCGGTCGAATTCCTGACTCGTTGACCAGACCTGCAACCTGGTCTTGCGCCCGTCCGGACGGCGCCCCGCGAGTTTCGCTCCGCTGACAACGGTCGGTATCCCAAAGGCGTGAAAGTCAGGCTCCTGGCGCCCCGTCCTCGCAAGCCGCCGGAGCGCAGTTTGCGCAAGGTGCGGCCGGCTGCTTGCCCCGCACATTGCCTTGCGAGCAGGCTGTGCGTGGACGGTCCTGTTCGACTTCGGCATAGGCGGTTATGCCAAGCAGGCAGACCAGGGCGACCATGGCTGCCATGAGCCCGCCGTTCAGCATGTGTTGACGCATTGTCTCTCCCCCAACGCCGTCAGGATCGGAGATGAAGGCAACCATTGGATGTCGCCACGCGCATCGTCCGCAAGGACGATGTTACAAATGCCAGGGATTGGACGAACCGCCCCGCTCAGCCTTCCGGCGGAACCGCTTTCGGCTTGCCCTCACCGTCGAGCGCGACCATGACGAAATCGGCGTGCGTCACCTTTTCCATCAGGTCGGAGAGATAGCGCTGCGCCCAAGCTTCGACCTTGAGCGTCATCGAGGTGCGGCCGACGCGTTCGACATGGGTGTAGATGCACAGCGTGTCGCCGATCTTCATCGGCTTGGCGAAGGACATCTCCTTGACCGCCGCGGTCACCACCCGGCCCCTGGCGCGCTCGGCGGCACGGATGCCGCAGGCAAGGTCCATCTGCGCCATCACCCAGCCGCCGAAAATGTCGCCGGCCGCGTTGGCGTCGGATGGCATGGCCAGCGTGCGCAGCGTCAGGTCTCCGATCGGCCGTCCATCGGCATAGTGCACCATGCGAGATCCCTCGATATCGACTGCCCTCGCTCCCGTAGCGTCAAGGCGCCCGGAGGTCAACGCGCGACCGGGTGATGTCATGGCGGAAGCAGTCAACGGGGATTGGCGGCTCGGTCAGGGGCAACGAAGGTGTTGATTTCGAAGGCCAGCATATCCGGAATTTCCTCCGCCATGTGATGGCCGCTCGGCAGTCCCTTGCCGGTGAGAGTCGAGCCTGCCCAAGGTTTCCAGATTGCCAGGATATCTCCATACAAGGCTTCGAGATCGTCCTTCAGCGACCACAACACCGCCATCGGACACTGAATCCGGCGACCCGATCGACGATCTTCCGCATCGTGGAGATGGTCGATCGACAGGCCGGCCCGATAATCTTCGATCATGCCATGGACGATTTCGGGATTGCGGATCGCTTCGAGATAGTCCGCATACGCCTCTTTGCCCATCTCCCCCGGCGATCCGCCGTACCATTGTTCGGGGGCAGCGCTTATGGCGCGCTCGGGCTTGTCCGGTTGCGCGAAGAAGAACCAATGCCACCATGCGGCGGCAAATCGGGCGTCGCAGCGCTCCAGTGCTTCGAGGATCGGAACCCCATCCAGGATCATCAGACGGCTGACGGCGGCCGGGTGGTCCATCGCCAGCCTGAAGGCTGTATAGCTGCCGCGATCATGCCCGACCGCCGCGAAACGGTCGAACCCCAAATAACGCATCAGTTCGATGCAATCCTGGGCCTTCGCTCGCTTCGAGGATCCGGAATGATCTGTCGTATCATCGGGAATCGAGGATTGCCCGAACCCGCGCAAGTCGGGGCAGACAACGGTATGATCCTTCACCAGGAGGTCGGCTACCTTGTGCCAGGTGACATGCGTGCGCGGATGCCCGTGCAGCAAGAGGATTGCTGGTCCGCTCCCGCCGACACGAACGCGGAGCGTCGCGCTCGTAAGGCGGACCTTCTCCAGTCGGAAACCGTCGAACATGATGTCGAAATCAACGGTGCCACGGAAGGTTCCCAGGTCCAAGTCTAGGCCAAGGCTGATGGGCTCCTAGAAATAACGGCCAAGGCCAGCTCGGATGCGGTCCAGCACCGTGTCGCCGGACAGGTCGGGCATAAACGTCTTGCCGGTGATCGCCTCATAGGCCCGGGCATAGATGCGCGAAGCCTGTTCGACGATCTCGACCGGTATCTCGGGGATCGGGTCCTTGTAGGGATCGCAGCGCGCCGTCACCCACGAGCGGATGAAATCCTTGTCGAAGCTCTCCGGCCGCGTGCCGTTCTCCAGCGCCTGTGCGTAGCTCGCCGCGATCCAGTAGCGGCTCGAGTCGGGCGTGTGGATTTCGTCGGCGAGAATGATCTTCCCGTCCTTGTTGGTGCCGAATTCATATTTCGTGTCGGCAAGGATCAGGCCGCGCTCGGCGGCGCGCGCCTGGCCGCGGGCGAACAGCTTCAAGGCGTAGTCCGAGACGGTGTCCCATTGCGCCTGGGTGAGCAGCCCCTGCCCGATGATCTCGGCCCTGGACAACGGTTCGTCATGGCCGCCATCGGCCGCCTTGCTGGTCGGCGTGATGACCGGTTCGGCCAGCTTCTCATTGTCACGCATTCCGTCCGGCAGGCGCATTCCATACATCTCCCGCTCGCCCCGCTTGTACCGGGTCAGGATCGAGGTGCTGGTGGTCCCGGCCAGATAGCCGCGCACGACGATCTCGACCGGCAGGATGTCGAGCCTTGTGCCGACCACGACGTTCGGGTCGGGATATTCGAGCACATGGTTCGGACAGATGTCGGCGGTTTCCTCGAACCAGTAGCGCGCGGTCTGGGTGAGGATCTCTCCCTTGAACGGGATCGAGGTCAGGATGATGTCGAAGGCGCTGAGCCGGTCGGTGGCGATGATGATGCGCCTGCCGTCTGCCAGGTCGTAGTTTTCGCGGACCTTGCCTTTGTAGTAGCCCGGCAGTTCGGGAATGAAAGCATCCGACAGGACACGCATGGGTTCTCCTGCCTTGTGCAGAGTGGCCGATGTCACCGCATAGTCCGTCGACCCCATGCATATCAAGCGCGATTGTCGGTATTCCCCGCAACTCGCCTCGACATCGCGGTCGCTTTTTTCACAACGCATGCCGGAAGGCCCGGCGACTTCTCGACACCGCCACGTCTAGGCTGCGCCCTGTTTTCAGGAGCCTCCCATTTCCATCATGCAGACCTATGACTTCATCATCGTCGGCTCCGGCTCGGCCGGGTCGGTCCTGGCCGACAAGCTCTCCGCCTCGGGCCGCTTCTCGGTGCTGGTGCTGGAGGCCGGCGGCAGCGACCGCCGCTTCTACGTCCAGATGCCGCTCGGCTACGGCAAGACCTTCTTCGATCCCCAGGTCAACTGGAACTACAAGGCCGAGCCGGACCCCGGCCTTGGCGGCAATGTCGACCACTGGCCGCGCGGCAGGCTGCTCGGCGGCTCGAGTTCGATCAACGCCATGGTCTGGATCCGAGGCGCGCGGGAGGATTTCGACGATTGGCGCGCCGCCGGCAACCTCGGCTGGGGCTATGACGATCTGCTGCCCGCCTTCAAGGCGATCGAGGACAACGAGGCCGGCGCCGACTCATGGCGCGGCACCGGCGGGCCACTCCACATCAGCGACACCACTGATGCCGTCCACCCGCTGACCAAGCGCTATCTCGCCGCCGGCCAGCAGGCCGGCCTGCCGCTCAATCCCGACTTCAACGGTGCGGCCCAGGAAGGCGTCGGCACCTACCAGATCTCGACCAGGAACGGCCGCCGCATGTCGGCCGCGCGCGCCTTCCTGCGCCCGGCGATGAAGCGCGCCAATGTGCGCGTCGAGACCAACGCGCTGGCCAGCCGCATCCTGTTCGAGGGCAAGCGTGCCGTGGGCATCGAGTACCTTCAGAACGGCCGGACGAAGACCGCGCGCGGCGGCCACGAAGTGATCCTGTCCGCAGGCTCGATCAACTCGCCGCAGCTGCTGCAGCTTTCCGGCGTCGGCCCTTCGGCCCTGCTCAAGGGGCTGGGCATCCCGGTCGTCCACGCCAGCGAGAATGTCGGCGCCAACCTGCAGGACCATGTCGGCATCAACTACACCTTCAAGGGCAAGCTGCCGACGCTCAACCAGATCCTGCGCCCCTGGTGGGGCAAGCTGCTCGTCGGCATGCAGTACATCCTGACGCGCTCCGGGCCGCTGTCGCTGTCGATGAACCATGGCGGCGGCTTCTTCCGCACCGATCCGGCGTTTTCGCGGCCCAACATGCAGCTCTATTTCCAGGCCTTCTCGACCGTCATCCCGAGGAACGGCGAGCGGCCGATCCTGACGCCCGATCCATGGCCGGGTTTCTCCATCGGCCTGTCCAACTGCCGCCCATCGAGCCGGGGCGAGATCATGATCCGCTCCAAGAACCCGCTGGATTATCCGAAAATCGTCGCCAACGCCTACTCGACCAATGCCGATGTCGACGAGATGCTGGCGGCGGTGAAATTCGTGCGCAAGATCGCCTCGATGCCTGCCATGGCCGAGATCATCGCCGAAGAGGTGTTGCCCGGTCCGTCGATCCAGTCCGACGCCGACCTGATCACCGATTTCAGGAAGCGCTCCGGCACCGTCTACCACCCGGTGTCGACCTGCCGCATGGGGCCCGACCCCTCGCGTTCGGTCGTCGATCCGCGCCTGAAAGTACACGGCCTTGAAGGGCTGCGCGTCATCGACGCCTCGATCTTTCCCGACAACATCACCGGCAATACCAACGCCGCCTCGGTCATGACCGGGTGGAAGGGCGCCGAACTGGTTCTGGAGGACCACACATGAAGATCACCGACGTCAAGACCTGGGTTGTCGGCAACCCGCCGCCCGGCATCGGCGGCAAATACTTCATCTTCGTCAAGCTGACCACCGATGGCGGCGTGGTCGGCTATGGCGAGGCCTACAACGCCACCTTCTCGGCCCACATCACGGCCAGGATGATCGAGGACATGGCCGAGCGCTACCTCGTCGGCCGTGATCCGCACGACATCGAGAACTTCTTCCGCCGCGCCTATTCCTCCGGCTTCACCCAGCGTCCCGACGTCTCCGGCATGGGCTGCTTCTCAGCACTCGAAATGGCCTGCTGGGACATCATCGGCAAGGAGGCCAACAAGCCGGTCTACAAGCTGCTCGGCGGCCAGGTGCACGAGACGCTGCGCTCCTACACCTATCTCTATCCGCACACCGGCAGCGTCCATTCCGAGGACGCGCCGGACGGCAGGAACGTCTACAACGACCCCGAGATGGCTGCGGCCTGCGCGCTCGAATATGTCGAGCAGGGTTTCAATGCCGTCAAGCTCGACCCGGCTGGTCCCTACACCGCCTTCGACGGCCACCAGCCACGCCTCGTCGACATCGATGTCTCGACCCGCATGATCAAGGCCATCCGCGAGGCGGTCGGCACCCGCGCCGACATATTGTTCGGCACGCACGGCCAGTTCACCGCATCGGGCGCGCTGCGCATGGCGCGCGCCATCGAGCCCTATGATCCCCTCTGGTTCGAGGAGCCGGTGCCGCCCGATATGCCCGAAGTGATGGCGCAGGTGGCGCGTGCGACTTCCATCCCGATCGCCACCGGCGAGCGGCTGACGACGAAGTTCGAATTCGCCCGCGTCATCGAGAACCGCGCCGCGACCATCCTGCAGCCGGACCTCGGCCGCTCCGGCGGCATTCTCGAAACCAAGAAGATCGCCGCCATGGCCGAGGCCTACCACATCCAGATCGCGCCGCATTGCTATTGCGGGCCGATCGTCGGCGCGGCCAACATCCAGCTGGCGGTGACCTTGCCCAACTTCCTGATCCTGGAATCGCTTAAGCAGTGGGACGGTTTCCACGCCACGCTGCTGAAGAAGAAAATCGAATGGCAGGACGGCAATGTCATTCCCTCGAAGGAGCCCGGCCTCGGCGTCGAACTCAACGAGGCGGTCTGCGACGCGCATCCCTACACTGGCAAGGACCTGCATCTGCAGATGATGCAGACGCCGCTGATGCCGTGAGCGAAAGCTACGCCTTCATCGGCCTTGGCCATCTCGGCGGCAACCTTGCCGCCAGCCTGATCCGCAACGGCTTTGCCGTCACCGTTGTCGACCGCGACCCCGCCGCCGTCGAGCGCCTCGTCGCGCTCGGCGCTACGTCAGCGAACACCCCGGCCGAAGCCGCGGCACGGAGCGGCAATGCCATAAGCTGCCTGCCCTCGCCGAAGGTCAGCGAAGCGGTGCTGGCCGGCCCGGGCGGATTGCTGGAAGGCCTGCCAAAAGGTGGCACCTGGATCGAGATGTCGACCAACGGCCGCGACGAGATTTTGCGGCTTGCCGCCCTCGCCTCGGCCAAGGGGATCGAGACATTGGAATGCCCGGTCACCGGCGGCGTCCATCTGGCGGCGGTTGGAAAGATCACCGCGCTGGTCGGCGGCGATGCGGCCCTCTACGAGCGCCACCGCAAGGCCATCGAGGCGATGTGCGCGAAATCGTTCCTGATGGGTCCGGTCGGCTCGGCGGCGGTGATCAAGGTCATCACCAACATGCTGGCCTTCATCCATCTCGTCGCCGCCGGCGAGGCGCTGATGCTGGCCAAGCAAGGCGGGCTCGACCTCGCGCAATCCTACCACGCCATCGTTGCTTCTTCCGGCAACAGCTTCGTTCACGAGACCGAAAGCCAGCTCGTGCTGAACGGCTCCTACGACATCGGCTTCACCATGGACCTGGCGCTAAAGGACCTTGGCTTCGCGCTCGCCATAGCCGAAAAATCCGGCGTGCCGCTCGAGCTTGCATCGCGCGTCAACGCAATGTTCGAGCAAGGCAAGGCAGCCTATGGCGGCGGCGCCTGGTCGACGCAGATCGTCAAATTGCTGGAAGACGCGGTCGGAACAGAGCTACGCGCGCCTGGTTTTCCGGCCAAGCTCGAAGTCTGAGACGGGACAGGATATCAAGCAATTTCATCGCGTTGGATGGCAACGCGAAATCACTCTGCCAACCAATTGAATCAGGCTCTCAGCTTCTTGATTCAATATCTCAGCGCCAGCACCCCGGGCAGGATCTCGAAGGTCGCCGGTATGCGCCCGGGGGACTCGCCGTCGATGTCGACGAGCGCACCGTTCTTCTCGACGTCGCCGAGCGGTTCGACAACCACTTTCCGGCCGCGCAGGATGGTGATCGCCGGGTGGTTGCGGTGCCTGCCGCCATAAAGCAGCCTGATGTCCCAGATCAGCTTCAGCTTGCCCGCCGCGCGCAGGATGACGATGTCGAACTGTCCGTCGGCCAGCTCCGCATCTGGCGCGATCATCATGCCGCCGCCAAAGAATTTGCCGTTGGCCACCGCCACCAGCGCCATGCGCGCCTCGACCGGGGCGCCGTCGTCGACGGTGATCCGTACCTCCTGAAAGCGGTAACGGGTGAACTCGACCACGGTGCGCCACAGGAACAGCGCCTTGGCCGACGTCCTGCCCTTGCGCTTGTCGGCATTGACGGCGCGGTCGGTGGCGCCAGACAGGCCGAGGCTGGCGATGTTGATGAAGTGGCGGCTGGCCAGCGCGCCATGGTCGTCGATATAGCAGATGCGGCCGGCGTCGACCGCCTTGGCCTTGGCTTCGGCAATCCGTTTCAGCGTCGCGTCGATCTCCTTCGGCAGGCCGAGGCCGCGCGCGAAATCGATGCCGGTGCCGCACGGCAGGAGGCCGAGTTCGGTTGTCCTGCCGCCCTCCTCGCGCGCCTGCAACAAGCCGTCGGCCACTTCGCTCGCCGTGCCGTCGCCACCGGCCGCGATCACCAGGTCGAAGCCGTTTGCCGCCAGATCGAGCGCCAGCCGCTCGGCATCGCCCTCTGCCTGCGTCTCGCGCAATTCGAAATCGCCGAAGTGCTTTTTCAGCGCGGCCGCGACTTCGGGCCAATGCCGTTTCAGCCGGCCGCCGCCGGCAATCGGATTGAGCACCACTCCGACCTTCAAATTCTCGCCCTCCCCGGCGCCGGGCATGGAGAACCCGATCCTTTGCCGGCCCCGATCCTTTGCCGGCATTGAAACCCGCGTCCGTCGGCAGGGCAAGGGCCGTGTGGGTTCGTGCGCCGAAAAAGCGGGCAGGCTGTCTAAGGCGTTCGTGCTTGAATTTCCTTGGCTTCTGGCATCGGTCCCCGATAATCCCGCTATCCACAGGGGCACGGGCATTCCCCAAGACGCTTACCCGGCGTAAGTTCAACCCATCTCAGGCGGCTACCGATCGCCAAGCCGAAAGGCGGAAGTGAAAGGCGGATTTCCTGAGGCCCGTACGGCCCGAAGCGAGAGCAGGCTTGCCTGTTCGAGGGACGGAGCCGAGACCTACGGGGCCGCGGAAAGCGTGCCAACGCCGACGGCGGACCGATGCTGCCATGAAGGACGGCAAAAACCTTCGATGGCACGCAGGGCAAAGCCCGCAAGGGTGAAGGCCGGCGTGGTCTGGAACGGGCATCGCCCTCGGGTGATGACTGGCAGGACCGTCAAAATCAAGGCCGGCATGGCGCGACGACTTTACGGAAGTTGCTGCCGCGACCGTGTCCTGATCTGACAGGGAGGCGCTGGGAGAAATCCCGGCGCCGACTGTCTTTTGGCCCCCTCGAAGTTCTTTCCCGGCGAAGTTGCGGGCGCCGCTTCACCGCGCGTCAAAATCGGTTAGTATCGCTGCGTCGTCAGAGTCCGTCAGCAACGGGCTCTTCGAAGGGGGATACTTCATGACGCTGATCCAGAAGCTTGCCGTTGCCTACGCCTTCCTGTTCTTCGCGGTCGTCGCCATCGGCTACATTCCCGCCTTCAACGATGCCAACGGCAATCTGTTCGGCCTGTTCTCCCTGCAATGGTATGACGATCTGCTGCACGCCTTTTCAGGCGTCTGGGCGCTGGCCGCCGCCTTCATCTCGCACCGCCAGGCGGTGTTCTATTTCAAGCTGTTCGGCTCGGTCTATCTGTTCGACGGCGTGCTCGGGCTGATCACCGGCTCCGGCTGCCTCGATGCCGGCATCTTCATCAACGGTTTCCGCTCCCTCAACGACATCGAGTTTCCTGCCCGCTTCTTCGCCAACCTGCCGCACATCGTCATCGGCGGCTTCGCCGTCTATGTCGGCTTCTGGCTGTCGAAGCGCATCCATGACCACTTCGCCACGGCCTGACCGGCCATGTTCCTGTTCCGCTTGATAAAGCGCATCATCAAGACGATCCTCTGGCTGATCGTCATCGTCATCCTGATCCCGATCGCGGGGCTGGGTTATGGCTTCCTGACCACCCCGTCGCTCGACAAGACGCCGCTGCCCGGCATTGCCGACGGCGCGCCGCCCAAGGCGCTGGCCGACAAGGTGCGCGCCGAAATTCCCGGCTACCAGCGGCCGGAGGAATCGACCTTCCTCACCTACCCGGAATGGGCGATCGTCTATGCCGCGCGCGAATATGCCGGTTTCGTCGCCAAGGACCAGCCGAGCGGCTTTCCCTATTGGTCCTATGTCGGCCGCTTCTGGCAGGATTACGCCACGGTGATCCGCGCCAGCTCCGCCTACAAATTCAACTACGCCAACCACCAGATGCTGGTCATCATCGGCACCAGCCACTCGATCGAGCATATCCTGCAATGGGCCTATGAGAACACCGTCGGCCGCGTCACCGAGGCGACATCGGCCAAGCGCACCGCCGCCGACATCTACCAGGCCAAGGTGGCGGCGGACTATGCGGGCTTTCTCGACCAGGTGCCGTGGTACCAGTTCCCCTATGCCGAGAAGCGCGCCGGGCTTTTCGCGGTGCAGCCGGCGCCTGGCGACAGTTCCATCCGCACCAGCGAACGCAAGCTTGCCTTCGGCCTCGCCGACACCATCAAGCAAGGCTATGCCGACCTGATCAAGCAGGCGCTGGCCGCCACCTCCGACCCAGCCTTGCTCGACATCCATGTCTGGGCCAGGGGCCCGGTCGGCGAAGCCACCCGCAACGAGCCCGACACCTTGCTGGAGCGCGACTACGGTGCCGACGGCACCATCTTCGTCACCAAGCGCTACCAGGTGTTCACCGACATGATCCCGCGCCTGATCGACAAGGGTGTCTCCTTCGTCGAGATCGGCGGCAATGACGAGATCATGGTCACCATGCTCTCGACCGACGCGATCGCCGTCCCCGAAGGCATGCGCATCCTGTTCAGCTATCCGCTGCCGGCCGACCCCTCGACGCGCCGCACCGGCATGGTCGTCGCCGTGCGCAAGCTGCATCTGGTGCTGCCATCACTGATGAAGGCAGGCGCGAAGCTCGAACACGTCTACGACTACTGAGCCTTTCGGCCACATCAGGGCATATTGATCTCTTCGTCACGACGATTCCACAATCGCGGCCAAATCCCGCCTTGTTCGCGCGCGAAGGGGACGGCTGGATTGCCGGGGGGCATCTCGAAGGGACAAGACCGTGATCAAGACCGCCCTTGTCGCCATGACCATTGTCGGCTGCGACTGCGACGCCAAGCTGTGCGAATATATCGGCGAGACGCCGGCCAAGTGGTCGACCATCGCCGATTGCGAAGCCGCAATGAAGAGCCAGATCCTGCACGAGCGCAATTTCAACTATCCGCTGGTTTCCGGCATCTGCCGCGCGAAAGGTTCGGCGTCCTCATCGCACCTGGCCGCGATCGCTTCGGGCCCGGAACTGAAGCCCACCAGCCGGACCGTCGAGCCCGAAAGCCCGTTGCCGCCGGAGCTCAGCCATCGGCCGAGCGTGCCCGTGGGATCACCGACGACGGCCATGGACGCGGCAGCGGCCCAGCCCGTCGCCTATGAACAGGTGGTCGACGGCGGAACCGGCGTGCTCTATCGCACGAAGAACGGCTATGCCGTGGTCAAGACCGATCTCGGCCGCGCCGCCTCGGCAACCGCCGACGCGGCAAAGCGCTCGGTGAACTGGCTGGCTGGCTTGGTGCCGACGGGGCTGTAGGCAGCTTACATCTTGACCTTCAGGCTCTCCCAGAACTTGTCGATCAGCGGTTGTTCGGTGCCCAGATCCTCGCTGCCGACGCGCGTGATGAACAACAGGCCCTGATCGGCAAGACCGTAGCCGACGATTTCGAAATAGGCGGTGTCGGTGCGCGTCTTCACCTCGGCGCGGATGCCGGACAATTCCTTGCCGTCGGCAAGCTTGCGCGTCGTCGGCTGCTGCGTCAGCGCGGCACCCGCCTGCACGGATTCCCTGGTCATCTCCTGCAGCATCAGCTGGTTGAGCGACACGGGGTTCATCTTGCCGTATTCCTGCACGACGACGATCGTGCCGAGGGCCGAGGCCATCAGATATTGCGTGATGTTTTCGCCGAGATCGGTCTTGGTCACCGAAATGCCGCTCGGATGGTTGAAGGAGAAACTGTCGCCGGAAAAGGTGGCGAAGTCGTTCCTGTCGAGCTTCACTTCAACCTCTTTGCCGTCCGGCAACGTCACGTGGGTGCTTTCGCCGGCGTCGATATCCAACGACTTGCCGTCGATCGTCAGCCTGAAGGCCTTGAGGTCCTCGGCTCCGGCCGATCCAGCGCACAGCGCGATGAGAGTGAGGGCCGCCGCTGACACCATGCGCATTGACTGTTCTCCTGCTCTATTCCTGAGCAGTTCCGGGACGGGAAAACCGCTTCACACTTTTCCTGGAACTGCTTCCTACACCACCCCGCTCAGCGCCTTGATGGCACGGTAGAAGGTCGAGGAAAACAGTTCCGTGGGGTCATGGCGCCGCTTTGCCGCCAGGAAGGCTGGCAGTTCGGGATAGGACGCCAGCAACTCCTTGCCCGTATAGTGCAACTGGTAGGGCAGGAAGAACCGGCCGCCATGCTTGATCGTCACGTCGATCAGCGCCCGCGTCAGCGCCCGCATTTTCGCGTTGCCCTCGGCATCGGCCGGCTGGTTGATGTAGAGCACCAGCGAATAGGCCGGCTCCGGCGCGTAGGTCAGCGCCACATCCTCCTTGTGGACGATGCGCACCGAAGCGTTGAGCACCGGCAGGTCCTGGTTGCGCAGGATGTCGCGCGCTTCCAAGATGAATGGATTATACGCGGCGCGAGGAATAAAATATTCGTGCAGTATGTCGGTCTCGTTCATCAGGTCGTTGAACAGATACGGCACCGAATCGTGCATCGGGTTGTTGCGGGTGACGAGACAGGCCTCGCCCTGGGCAAGCGCCGAGGTGCGCGCCACCGTACAGCTCTCGAATTTCGGCTCCAGCGTCTTTTCGGTGAACCATTTCAGTTCCTGGAACGCGCTGCCCCATTTGGCCATGTTCATGATCACCCGCTTCAGGCCGACGCCATCGGGCTCGCCAAGCGGCGGCTGGTCCGCCGGCGGCTCTTCGGCCACCTTGTCGTAGCGGTAGACGATCATGTCCTCGAGGAAGTTGCCCGGCGCCGTCGACAGATGGCCGTAGAACAGGCCGATATCCCTGTTCGGCTCCAGCACCTCGGCGAAGAATCTCGGGAAGTCGTCGGATCTGATGATCTCGCGCGAGGTGCGGTAGACGGCATTGTCGACGATATCGAGCGTCGCCTCCACCACCACGCCGAACAGGCCGTAGCCGCCGATGACATGGCGGAACAGGTCGTTGTTTTCGGTTGGCGAGCAAATGGTCACCGATCCGTCGGCCAGCATCACGCGCATCGAGCGGATCGAGCCGGCCACCGAGCCCGCCTGGTGGTCCATGCCATGCGCGTTCACCGACAGCGAACCGCCGACCGAAAAAATGTCGGTCGATTGCATCGCCTTCACTGCAAAGCGCGGATGCAGAATGGTCTGGATGTCGTGCCAGCGCGCGCCGGGCTGCAAGGTCATGGTCTTGGTGGCGGCGTCCACCGTGACCTTGTTGAACTTTCTCAGATCCAGGACCAGCGCATTGTCGTCGAAGGCATGGCCGCCCATTGAATGGCGCACGGCCGCCAGCGACACCTTCAATCCATTGGCGCGCGCGAAGGCCAACGCCTTGGCGACATGCTCTTCCTCGCTGACCTCGACGACGCCATAGACAGGGGTCCTCGACAGGCCGCTGGCATCGTTGATGTCGCCGCCTTTTGCGAGCCAAGGTAGCGACGGATCGAAGGCCGGCGGGCTGTCGATCGGCTTCAGCGGCAGCGCGATACCATCTATGTCGGCGATGCGTCCGGCATCCTTCGGCCCTGACGGGCCGCGCGCCAGCCGCGCCACGGTTGTGCCGCCCCACAGCACGGCGCCGCCGAAGACCGTCGCGCCGAGCAGCAAGCGCCGCGACAGAAGAAACCTTTTGCGTTCCCCGACCATGCACATCCCCCGTTGGCCAAGGGATAGCGCGGCTTTCTGGCGAAAACCATAGCGGCGCATGGCAGAGCCAAGGCGGATATTGGTGAGGTTTTCGACATCATGGGGACAAATTCGAAGGATTGCGCCGCCCCTCACCCTTACCCTCTCCCCGTGAAGGACGGGGAGAGGGGGTCGCCGGCGTCGCGAGTAGCTCCCTTCTCCCTGTCCTATACGGGGAGAAGGTGCCGGCAGGCGGATGAGGGGCAGCGCGGCGCTGACTGTTTCAGACAACGCCGGAACTCATGCTCGCGACTACGAAGCCTTCTTGATCGACGTCACCATGCCGGTCTTGTCGTCGACGGTGACCGCCACCTTGGCGCCGACCTTCAATTTCCCGACCGACGCATCAGGCGACAGCTGGTAGATCTTGCCGTCGTCGAGGGTGACCGACTTGGTTGTCGGATCAACCGCCTGGATGGTGCCCTGAACGGTCGCGGCATAGGCCGTGCCGAGAAAGGCGAGCAGGGCGGCGGTGGTTGCGAGGGTCTTCTTCATGGATAGCACTCCGTGCTGTTTCGGTTTTCCGGCGCCGCTTGGGAGGGGCAGCACCGAACGGCCCGAGACTGGAGCGGAAAGCGCGCCATCGGCAAATCACGTTGGGTTTATTTTTGCAAAGGAAATCATTGGCTTAATTCCGACACAATAGGCTCCAAGCCCGCCTATGCAGACGGCTTTCCGCCCTGATGGAAAGCCTCTTCTCCGCACGAAAAGAGTCGCTTGGCGGATTGTGGCCCGCGCCGTCGGTGATCACGCGGCCGCCGCAATCCGCTCCCGGCCGCATCACGAAACAGGCCACCGATTTTTCATCGGTACACATTTTATGTCGTGCCGGCGCGACCCTCCCATTCGGCGGAGACGAATTTCGCGCTCAGGTTGCAAAACGGAAGCGAATGCGGGATGGTGTCGCGCAGTGACGAGGGGGACTTCCATGAAAATCGCCGGCCGAACCGCCCTATCCCTGATGCTGGCGATCTTGCCGGGCCTCGCTGGCGCGCAAGGCGCCGATCCGGGCGACGACAAGACGATGATCTTTGCTCCCCGCGATCCCGACATGGCGGCGGCGACCGCGCGAGCCCTCGCCAGCCTGGATGAATTCCTGGCTTTGTCCGAAACACCTCCGTCCGGCACCGACAGGTTCAAACTGAAGGTCAAGGTGCGCGACGGCAACGTCACGGAACACTTCTGGGTCATACCGTTTCGCCGCACGGAAACCGGATTTGTCGGCATATTGGCGAACGAACCGGAAGAAGTTCACAACGTCGTGCTCGGTCAGAATATAGAATTCAGGCGCGACGACATTTCCGACTGGGGATATACCAGGGACGGCCATCAAGTCGGCAGCTTCACCGTCTGTGTGATGTTCAAGAGAATGCCCAAGGAAGAGGTCGACTATATGCGCGGCAAGTTCGGCTTCGACTGCTGACGGCGACGCCGGTCACGCTCAGTCCTTCGCGCCGACCTTGCGAACCAGCGCCGCCGTCGCCAGCATCGCACCTATGTCCGAGATCATCGGCGCGACATGGGTCTGATAGTCGAGCGGCACCGAAATAGCCGGCAGTTCAAAGAAATTCCTGCCCTGCGGCAGCAGCAAAAAGCCGTCGCCGCCGTTGAGCGCGACCCGCGCCGGGTCGTCGCGCCAGCTTTCACCCAGCCACCTCAGCGCCTGCGCCAGACGGCCGGTCACCAGCGGCCGCGCCGCCTCGACATTGTCGGTGCGGAATTCATAGGCGGCGTCGAGCAGAGGATCGCCCGATTGCAGATCCTGCATCCCGGACCCGAACACGCCGCGGAAAAAGCCGACCACCGCATTGGATCGCCGCGTCGCCACCAGGATACCCGGAAAAGGCTCGCTGGCCTCGAAGGCAACGATGACGCCCTTGAAGGCCGTCGACGAGCCCTTGCCGGTCCCTTCCCGCAGTTCCGCCTCGTAGAGTTCGAACGGAAACGCGTCATAGCGGCCGGAAATGACATCGTCGAACGATTGGCGGTTGAAAGGCCCGACCGCCTCGCGCGGCAGCCGGTCGAAGGAATTCGGCCTCTCGCCGTGCTGGTAGCTGACATCCCTGATGAAGCCGAAGATGATCGGCAGCAGCGTGTTGCGGAACGATTGCTGCAGCCGTGCCGCCGGCTTCAAAGCCTGGAAATAGAGCAGGATCGACGCAGCGAAGCCGATGACATAGAGGAACACATGCGGCGTCGAGAACCATTGCTCGTGCGGATCGGCGACCTTGTTGAACAGCCAGGCAATGAGTGCCACGAAGACGACCACCAGGCCAACGAACAAGGGGACGCGCCACTTGACCCTGCGCGCCACCGAGGCCCTTGTCGCTTCGTAGGTCTCGATATCCTTCTTGATGGCCGCGATAGCAGCCGCGCCCGGCATGAAATCCGCCGTTTCCATCGCCAATCCCCCGCCGCGGAAGTCACTTTACGCCATTATGATAGCTGCTTTCGCAGGAACGACGCCAGCCGCATAGAGCGGTGATGCCGTCTCACCTTGTGGGGGACGGGAAGATCGCCCTCAGCCGACCCTCGACCTTTCGCCGCATTCCGTCTTCCAACATCTCGACCGGCACCAGCCGTTCGTGGTCTCCCGCACGCAGGCGGACAAAAGGATGCAGCCGACAAGCCGCAACGGCCCCGCGCGTTTCCGCATCAGCGCTGACGTCGACAACGAATATCCCGCCGATGCGCCCAGGCCATGGCTGGCGGGCAAAGGCGGTGCCGAGGAAATCGCCGAGCCCATAGGCGACGATCGCCTCGCCGATCCGCTGCACCGGCTGCACGACATGGGCATGATGGCCGGCAATCAGCCCGACGCCTTGCCCGGCCAGCCGCCGCGCCAGCGCCAATGTTGCGGCACGCGGAAAATGCCGGAACTCCCAGTCCCAATGCGGCACGGCGCAGAGCAGATCGACCCCCGCGCTCGCCTCGCGCGGCCAGCGCGCCGGATCGCTTTCCATCAAGACGCGGCCGGCAAACAGGCTTTCGTCGGCGTTGCGCCAGAGCGTGAAGGCGGCGAAGCCGAGAGCGAGCGGCCCGGCCGCAAAGCGTTGGATCGGACCATTGGCGGCCAGGCCGATGGTCCGGATGCCGAGCCGCTTCAAGGCGGCCACTGTCGCGTCGAAGCCGGCGACGCCCTGGTCGAACACATGATTGTTGGCCAGCGACAGCACGAGTTTTTCGCGCCCTATCCCGACCGCCGCCAGCGCCTCCACCAGAAAACGTTCGCTCATCGCATGATGCGTGCCGAGCTTGGTTCCAAGGACCGCGCTCGGCCTGTCGACAACAGGGCTTTCGCAATTGCCGATGATCAGATCGGCCGTGTCCAGCAGTGCCTTGATCGCGGGGTCGCATTCGGGCGCGCTCCGGTTGGCCACAGCCGAGATATCGCCGACGAAGGCCAGCCGCACTGTCTGTCGCGGCGGCGGGTCCATCAGCGTCGCCGATGCTGGCGTGAATCCGTCGGCGTCGCCCTTGAGCGAAGGCTTCAGGAAGCGCGGCAGCCAGGAGAGTTTATAGGAGAGCGGATAGTTCGACACGGCTACGCCCAATCGTTTGCCTTCTGTAGACCGTCCGCCGGGCTGGTTGAAGCGCGCCTGTCGACAATCATGCAGCGATGTGGACAGCATCCCGGCCCGGCACACGCGACGTCGAAAATCCGTGTATGGTCTCGCCGGCAACATGGGAGGGAAAAGATGACACGAATAGCAAGCCTGCTGGCATCGGCTTTCATTGTGCTTCTGCCGCTGTCGTCCGCATCGGCGGCCATGCCCGAAGGGGCGACCGCTCTGTTCGAGGCAAAGACGGTGGCCGCGCGCGACAGCGCCCTTTCGACCCTGGAGGCTGCCGCGCCGAAAGATCCGGCATCGGCCTATGCCGCCGGCGCCGGCGAATTCTTCACCGCGCTGGAATTGCTGGCCAGCGGCCTGCACCGTCATGGCTTCGAAAGCCCGCAATCCTTCATGCTGCCGCTGATGCAGCTGCCCGTGCCGGCCAATCCCAATCCAGAGCCGCTCACCTACGAGGGGTTCCGCGCCATCCTCGTCGCCTTCCGCGACCGGCTGGCAAAATCCGCCGCGACACTGGGCTCGGTGCCGGCTGATGCCGATATCGGCATGGTCATCGACCTCACCCATGTCGGCATCGACCTCAACGAGGACGGCACCATCGCGCCGGATGAAAGCATGGCCGCCATCATGGCGGCGCTGTCGCGCGGCGGCATGGCAACGGATGGCGCCGCCCCTTCGCTCACCTTCCGCTTCGACCGCGCCGACGGCTACTGGCTGCAGGGCTATGCCGAGTTCCTGATGGCGCAGGCCGATTTCTGGCTGGCGCATGATTTCAGGAGCACGTTCGACGGCTCGTTCCACATGCTGTTCCCGCGCGCCAGGCTGCCGTTGCAGGATGTGCTTGTGCCGCCTCCCGGCGATATGGGCTCGAGCATCTTTTCCTCGGAATGGCGCATCGCCGATTTCATCTCGATGGTGCATCTCATCAACTGGCCGGTTATCGAGCCGGAGCGCCGCAAGGCGGCGCGCCAGGAGCTGCTCGAAATGATCCGGCTGTCGCGCGAGGACTGGAAGGCGATCCGCGCCGAAACCGACAATGACCGCGAATGGCTGCCGGGCCCGCAGCAGAAGGGCGAAAACCCGCTTACCGGGCTCGAAGTCGGCGAGGAGCAGGTGCAGGCCTGGCTCGCCACCTTGACCATGGCCGAGGACCTTCTTGAAGGCCGCAAGCTGCTGCCGCATTTCCGTGTCACCGCCAGCACCGGCCAAGGCATCAACATGAAGCGTTTCTTCGACGAGCCGAAACCCTTCGACCTCGTGCTGTCGATCACCGGCCCGGGAATCGCGCCTTACCTCGAAAGCGGCGAGATCGTGACCAGCGGCGATTTCGACCAGATCCAGCGCGAGTTCGGCGGCGGCGGGTTTTTGACCTTCGCGCTGTGGTTTAACTGAGCGGCCATCGTGGGGTGAAACCTATCGCTTCGTCATCCTATGGCGGAGCAAGGAGCGGAGCGACGCGGCGCAGACCATAGGATCCATGCCGGGACTTCAAAGCGTTGCTACGGTTCAGAATTCTGCTCCGCTGCGCTCTGCCGTTAAGGTCACGCAATGGATCCAGGGTCTCCGCGACGTCGCTTCGCGACTGCTTCGCCCTAGGATGACGAAGTTTGGCTAGGCTTCAGCCAATAGAAAACGATGGGACAGGCGCCTAGAAAATCGCCCCCTGATACAGCACCGCCTCCGCCTCATCGGGCGCGAACCGTCTGGCCAGCGAGCGGAACGCGCTGTGCACCCCGTCGCGGTCGATATTGCAGCTTCTGAGATGCCTGACCGCCAGCGAAGGGTCGAATTCCGTGCGGCCGTGCAGGACACGCTGGTTATCGAAGACCAGCACCTCGCCCGGCTGCAACTGGTGCTGGAACTGGTTTTGCGGGTCGCGGATCAGCCGCGTCAGTTCGGCAAGCGCCTCGATCAAACCGTCGATCCGGTCCACAGGCGCCCATTGCGGCGCCAGGCAGCGGTCATTGTAGCGGATGCCGGTGACCGCGCCCGCCACGTCGAGGCTGATGACATGCGCCTCGGCGCTGAAGAACACTTCGCCCTCATGCTCGCGGTGGAAGGTGACGCCGTGCCGCGTCAGCAGATCGAACAGCTCCGGCGTGCGCGCCCGCATCAGCTCGGCGACTTGAAAGCCGTCGACCATCAGCGATGTGCCGCCGCTGCCCGCGCCAGTCCTGATGGCATGGAAGAAGATGAAGCCCGGCGGCGCATAACGGAATGGCTCGTCGGTATGCGGAATCTGCGCCCGCGCCGTCTCGCCAGCAACCCGCGCATCAGGCCGCGAGATCAGGTCGAACACCTTGCCGTAGCTGGTCTCACGGATCGGCCCGTAGCGCCCGGCGACACGCGCGGTCGCCTCGGTCTCGGCGGGCACCCCGGTCAGCATGGCGATGCCCTGGTCGCGCAGCGCCTGGAGCGAAGCGAACAGCGCCTCGTCATCCGCCACCACCGCATCGAAGCCAAAGCGCCCGAGCCGCCCGGAGAGGTCGCTGTTCCAAAGGCATGGCCGGAACCGCGCCGGGCCGGAACCATCGACATGGTCCGCGAGAGCGGCTGCGTCGTAATGCGACACATGCCCATCCTGCCAGATCGCGGTGACCTGGCCGGGCTTGGAGAGGTCGAAGCTGTCGGCATGGACGGTCTTAGCGACATCGGCCGGCGTCAGCCATCGCTTGCCGGAGGCAGTGTCGCCACACACCTCGCATTCACAGGCGAGCCGAAGCCAGCGCGTCGAGAGTTCTGCCGAGCCGCCATCCCCCAGCTCGACGGCGATGCGCGTACCCTCGGCGCGCATGGCGCGGATGGGCACTGCCGGATGGGCGGCTCGTCGTTCCTGTGCGTTCTTTGGCGTGTCGAGCATCTGGCGTCCCCGCGGTTGAATTTGTTCGGAAAGCTAGGCAGCAGCAGCCCCGGATTCAAACGAGTTCCCTTCCCCAAGTTTTGAGATAAACTCAAAACATGACGCTGAGGGATTTGCCACTTTCAGGTTTACGGGCGCTGGTGGCCGCCGCCAGGACCGGCAGCCTGACGCGCGCCGCCGAGGAACTGGGCGTCACGCCGGGCGCCATCGGCCACCAGATCAGGCAATTGGAGGAACGGCTCGGCGCCAGGCTGGTCCGGCGCGAAGGCAATGGCATCGTATTGACCCGCGCCGCCGAGGCCGCCCTGCCCGACATCGATCGCGGCTTCGACGCGCTGGCCTCCGGCCTGCGCCGGCTGCGCTTCGAACGGCGGGCCGAGACCTTCACCATCTCGGCCGATCCCTCCTTCGCCTCGCTGTGGCTGGCACCGCGCCTGGCCATGGTGCGGCCCGCCCTGGGACGGCTGGAAGTCCGCATCGTCACCTCGGTCGCGTTCGACGCCATGGCGGAGGAGGGCGTCGACCTCGCCATCAGCTACCGCACGGGATCGGCATCGGACATTCAGGCGCTCGACCTCTTTACCGAGCGCGTGATCCCGGCCTGCGCGCCGGCATTGGCGCAGGGTCGTGCCAGGCCGGATGGTGCCGAAATTCTGGACAGGATGCCGCTGCTGCATATCGACCCGATGATGGGCGACGATGTCTATCCGTCATGGCGGGACTGGTTTGTCGCGGCGGCGCGGCAGAGGAAGGACATCGACCAGGGGCCGCGCTTCGGATTGACCATCGTCGCCGCGCAAGCGGCGATCGCCGGCATGGGCGCGCTTCTGGCCAGCGAACTGGTGTTGCGCCGCCACCTCGACGCGGGCCATCTCGTCGAGATTGCACGCGAGGTGCCGGCGCTGACCATCAAGCGCCGCATCGTCTGGCCCGAACACGGTCCGAAGGCCCGCCGTGCCGCCGCAGTCGCGGCGGCACTCATGGCGGCCGCCGGCGCCAGCATCGATGGTGCCCTGCCGCGATGAGGCGCGCCAACGCTCAGAAGAACCGGCGTTGCAGCCGCAACAGCCCGGCCACGACCCCCGCTATCAGGGCATTCGATATCACGCCCACCGCTCCGCCCATCCAGGCGATGTCGCCGGATTGGCCAAGGATCACGAAGGGATAGCCGACGGCGATGATGACAATTGCCACGAGCAGCCCAAGCCAGCCCGCGCCCGGCCGTTTGACCCTGAGGCTTAGGAAATACGCTGCCCCGACGAGCAGTATCCTGAGCGGATCCAGTATCTGGGCAATGACAATAGCGGTCAGAAGCATGGCCGGGCACTAAGCTTCAAAGCCAAACCTTTCAAGTGCCCGGGCTTAAGGAATACGGCTCGGCCGGCCTGATGCCAACAGATCCTACCGCGAAAACCCGCGCAGCCGTGCCAGCAGCCACTGCAGCGGATTGTTGACGAATGCCTTGGTGACGAAGCTGTCGTGGGCGGCGTCCGAGGCGAGAAGGGCGACGGTGCCGGCTTCCAGCCGCCGCGGCTTATCGGCGCTTGCATCGATGCCCCTACCCGCCAGCAACTGCCTGATTTCGGCATTGCCAGCAGCCGAGGATTTGCCGTAGGCGCTGACGAAGAAGTTCTTCCTGTGATGCGCGATCCAATCGGCGAAGATATCAGCCTCGTCGAAGACGGCGTCGAGCAGGATGACGCCGAGCAGGCGCGTACCGACGTCGCCATTCTTGAGAATTGAGGCCGCCGGATTGTAGCCGCCGCTATAGGCAATCAGCACCACCGGCATGGCTTGGAATTTAGCGGCCTTGGCGCCGGTCAGCCTGGCAAGGCCTTGCGCCGCCTCGGCCATGAAGCCGGCAAAATAGCCCGGCGTCCAGAAATTGCCGGCGCTGGAATCCTGCGCGTCGCGGGCAAATTGCGGTGCCACCAGCACGGCGTTGAGGCCTGACGCCTCGACCTGCGCGACGACGCGCTGGCGGCCGACCACGTCGCGCTGCAAGGTCGCGCCATTGCCGTGGAAGAACACGATGATGACGGCAGGCTTGGCGGGATCGAAGCCTTTCGGCACAGCCAGCAAAGTGCCGCGGTCGGAATAGGTCTCGTCCTCCCAGTAGATGCCGCCGCGCGGCGAAGTGTGGCCGCGTCGGCCGTCCGCTCCGGTGACGTCGAGAAACGGCGCCGAACCGTCGGGCAGTCTGTCTCGATAGGGAAAGGGTGACGCCTTGAACGGCACGATGCTCGATATCGCCTTCTTCAACCCAGCGCCCTCGCTCGTGGCCGGAAATACCGCCGTGGCCAGCAGTCCGGCGACGATGGCGCGCCGGTCAGGCATGGGCGACCTGCCCGATGGGCATGGCCTTGGACGGCAAGAGCACGGCGAAGAACGCCGGTATGGCGACGAGATAGGCGATCGCTGCCCATTGCAGCACCGCGCTCAGCCCGAAACTGGTGGCGACGATCGGCACGGCGGCAGAGCCGATGACCGAGAAGCAGCCATTGATGCCCCAGGCCCAGACGAACAGATGCTCCTTGCCGAGCCGCGCCAGCCAGGTCATGGCGGTGGCCATCGGCATGCCCATCAGGAAGGCCGGCGGCGACACCAGCAGGAAGCACAGCAGCAGCCGCACCGCATAGGGATAGGCGCCGATCCAGTCGAGCACCGGCGACAGGTAGAAGCCGTAGGCCAAAAGCAGCACGCAGACCGCCAGCAGCACGAGAGGCAGCAGCGTCCTGGCACGGTCGAAGATACGCTCGGCGAACAGGCTGCCAAGGCCGGAAAACACCAGCATCGAGGAGATCAGCACCGAGGCCGAGACGGTTGGGTTGGCGAGCGCCACGGTGAAGCGGCTGATCAGCCCGACCTCGACCATGATGTAACCGAGGCCGAGGCAGGCGAAATAGAGGATGGTGCCGAGCTTGCCGCGCGAGCGCGAGAACACGATGCGCCAGCCGAAGAGGACCGGCAGCAGCACCAGCGACGCCGCCGTGACGCAGGCAATGCCGAGTGTCGCCCAGATCAGGAGATAGCCCCAGTCGTCCTGGAACAGGTCGAGCCGGTCGAGCGTGCGCAGCAGGTCGGCGACCTTCACATAGGCCGCGAAATAGGGCTGGTCGTTGCTCAGCGCACGCGCGTCGAAGACATAATCGCTCGCGAGCTTTTCCCAGCCGCCGGTCAGAAGCGCGTGCCATGTCATGCGCTGCAGTTCCGTCGCCGGCAGCACCTGCGGGCCGGCATTGCCGCCCGCATCCGCGCAGGCATCCAGTGTCGGATCGGCCGGCGCGGTCGGATCGCAGTCGGGATTTGCGGGCGCCGTTGCGTCGGCGGGCTGCGTCAGCGTCGCGTCCTGTCCGCTGCCGAAGATCGAGGCGCGGTAATCATCGAGTATCCTCTGCGCGCTCGAGCCGTCATAAACCATTCCTGGATAATAGACCTCCTCCCAGGACATCGATTTGGTGTAGTCGCGCAGCGTCTTGATTTCGGTTTCCGTGAAGCCGCCGCGCTTGAACAGCACGGTCGTCGTCGACAGATAGCTCGACACCGCGAAGATGTCGTTGGCGGCGCCTTGCGGATCGAATGTTTTGGCCGCCTCGGCGACGGTCGAATAGAGTTTCAGCACCGATTTCGGCGGATCTTCCTTGTTCCACAAGGTGATCGACAGCACGCCGCCATGGGCAAGCGCGTGCATGTAGCTCAGCATCGCCTCGCGCGTGTAGGCGTATTTCTCCGAAATGGCGAAGCCGCCGGGATTGGACAGGCCGACACTGTCGGCGAGGCTGAGGTCGATGACGTCGTAGCGCTCGGCCGTGTTGGCGAGGAACAGCCGCCCGTCATAGTCGATGACCTTGAGCCGTGGCTCGGCCAGTATATTGCCGGTGACATCCCTGAGCACGGGATCGCGAAACGCCCGCAACGTCATCGGATTGCTCTCGGCGACGGTCACCGAGGTCGAACCGGCGTTGAGCGCGGCTTGCGTGGAAATGCCGCCGCCGAACTGCACGACGAATGTCTTCGGCCTCTCCTTAATGACATAAGGATAGTGCATCGGCAGATAGCGGAAATAGACCTGCTCGGCCAGCGCCAGGTTGCGCATGATGCCTTCCGGCCCGTCGCCGTCGCGATACATGCCGACATAGGTGTTGGCCGGAACCTCGGGCATGCCGAAGGCGGCATTGTCGCTCAGACCCGGCGCGAAATGCATGTAGGAGCTGGCATAGACCTGCAGATCGCCAAACGGCGAGATGCTGCGGTAGATGAGCTTGCCGTCCGGGAAGTTGCGGGCATAGGCGACGCCCTTGTACTGCGAGACGGTGATGTCGGGTATGCCTGTCAGCCCAGGCAGCAAGAGGTAGCCTGAGATCGACAGCGCCGCGACGGCAACGCCGGCGACAACGCTCTTCCAGGCGCCGAAGGCGGCGAACCACAGCAGCGAACCGGCGGCCCACAAAAGCAGCGGCACGACGATGATGGTTTCGGGCGCGAACAGATAGAGCGACCCCAGCACGACGAGGCCGGCAAGACCCGAGCCGGTGAGATCGGCGAAATAGACGCGGCCGAAGGCGGTGCGGCTTTTCAGGAAGACGATGCCGAGGAAGAAGGCGCCGGCCAGGAACGGCAGGAGGTAAAGCAGGAAATTGGCCAGCAGCCGCCATTTCTGCGCGGGATCGGAAACCAGGAAGATGGCGTTGAACGGCACCGTCTGGGCGACGAGGTTGGCGCCGACAGCGAGCGGGCCGATCAAGAGCAGGGCCGCTGTCGCCGCCCCTTGCCAGTGGCGGTCGAACCAGCCCTTGCCGGCGAAGATGACGACGCTGGACAGGGAGAAGCCCAGCATGGCGAGGCTGACCACCAGCGAGCCGAAATGCGACCAGCTACCGACGGCGAACACGCGCATGACGGCGATCTGCAGCGCGATGATGGCGCCGGCGATCAGCCCGACCGCGAGATAATGCGGCCGACGTGGCGCCTCCAGCGAGGCGATGCCTGGTCGAGAGATCGATGCGACGGCTGCCATCCGGGCCCCTTGATGCGAATTCAGCAAAGCCGGTGCCGCGGCCCGGCAACTCAGCCGTTATGCGTGCCGACGATCTGGTCGCCTTCCAGCTTGGTGAAGGGCACGAACGGCACTACCTTGCCATTGTAGATGTCGGAGCGGACGATGTTGAACGTGCCGTCGGCAAGCTGCTGCTTGACCACCTTGAGCACATGCTGGGCGCCCGGCGGACCGACGGGGATGACCATCACCCCATTGGGCTTGAGCTGCTGCAGCAGCGATGGCGGAATGTGGTCGATGCCGCAGGTGACGATGATCTTGTCGAACGGACCGACGCTCTCCCAGCCATAATAGCCATCGGCATTGCGGCTGGTGACCGAGCCGAACTCGCTGTAGCCGCGCTCGATCAGCCCGTCATAGGTGCGCCGGGTGCGTTGCGCCAGCGGATTGATGATCTCGATCGTGTGCACCTTGTCGGTGAGGTTGGCCAGGTAGGCCGACTGATAGCCGGAGCCGGTGCCGATCTCGAGCACGGATTCGCCGAACTGCACGTCGATGGATGTCGTCATGCGCCCGACCAGATGCGGACCCGAAATCGTCACGCCATAGCCGATGTCGAGGAAGGCATGGTCATAGGCGCGCCCCAGATTCTGCGGCAGCACGAATTCTTCACGCGGCGTCAGCAGGAAAGCGCGCTTGTTGCGGTCGTCCAGGACGTCCTTGTTGTAGACCATGATCTGGAAGCGATCGAAGCGCTCGGCGAGCAACTTCGGATCCTCGCCGCGATTGGCCACCATCCAGTCGATGAACGACTTTTTGTCCTTGAACGGCACGTCCGCGTTGCGGTCGTAGGGAACCGGCACGGCAGCCTTGACGGCGGCCGGAAGAATGGAAAACGCCGCCGCACCCGCCGACAGCGCCAAGAAGTCCCGACGCTTCATGGACAAGTCTCCAAAAGTGGCCCTTGCCACCTTAAAACCAAGCACTTGACCGGATTGCACCGCCTCCCAAAACGAGTCAATCGGCCGGTGGGAGGCGATCCTCCAGGCCGAAAAAATGTGGCAGGACGGCAACAGTATTTGTGGGCGCCGATGGCGTTCGCGGAGGCTCGGTCGATGCAGGTTGGCGTCCCCCCGTTGCCGCGTAAAACGCCCGAAGCGCTTCTTTGCAAGGATTAGCAAAGGCTGTTTTGCTTGACTCGGCTGGCAAAAACAGGCAGCAAAACAGCCTTGGAAGGGCTGCAATACCGCGTGCATGGTCGTGGACGAGCCTTTTTCGGCACAAAGTCCACGTCTCTCGATTGGTTTTGAGAGGGATTGGTTAACCAACTTTGTCCATATTTTGAAGCAATCGGCAACTAACGACAGGCGCGGCAAACGCGTCGGGGACCACCTGGGATCACTCACAGAATGGTCGTCGCGGCTATCCCGGCCGCGGACGTGGGAGCCGATTGGAGCAAGATTGGTTGCATGGCGTTCTTGAGTCGTAAAATTGTCGGGGACAGGCGTTGCAGCGGCGAGACCGCCATCGAAGCGCCACGTGCCTCATCCTTCACCCCTGAACGGGTTGTCCGCTGGGTCGCCGTGCCGGGCGTCGGTGCCGCCGTCGGCCTATGGCTGATCGGCACCATGGCCGGCCTCAGTTCCGTCGGCGCCTCGCTCTCGGCGACGTCGGCCGGCCTGCCGCAGACGCTGTCCCTGCCCGGCTCGCTCGCTCTCGCCGATCCGTTGAAACAGCATTTCCTCAGCTCTTCGGCGCCTTTCGTGCTGGCCAACGCCCATGGTGGCGCGCAGGCGCTGCACGACCATGCCGTACAGTGCGGCGCCGACTGCTTCAAGCTGGCCGCGATAGCCCCCCAGGCGCAGAAATCCGCGCGGCTGGTGGCACGGGCCAAGCCGGCGCCCGTGGTGGCGAAGTCGAAATCGCAGCAGCGCTTCGAGCTCATGGAAGCGTCGCTGTCACCGACAAAGCTTGCCGCTGCCTTCGCCGGCGCCGAAAAGCCGGCGACCCCGGCCAACATCCGTCCCGTGATTTCCAGCGCCGCCCCACAAATCAACGAGGCGTCTCTCGTTCCCTCCGTCCAGGTGATGGCCAGCCTGTCCGACGACATGCCGGCTCCGGCGGCGGAACGCTTCGCCCGTGTCGATGCCGGCTCGGCGGTTGTCCAGACCGCGCCGGTACCACAGGGCTTTGCCCAGTCCGAGACACCTGACAACACGCAGCTGGCGCTGGCACTCGTGCAGTCGCTGCCGGTCGAGGACGAGGCCTTCGCCTCACCGCTGCCGATGACCGAATCCCCGGCCGACGTCGCGGTTGCGCCTGTCGAGACCCAGCAGCAACAGCCAGGCGATGCCGCCTCGCTGCCGGATGCGCTCACCGACGACGTGCCGCTGCCGACCCGCCGCCCGCAATTTGACGCGCCGCAGCCCACGGTCGTCGAACAGGACAAGCCCGCCGCACAACCCAGGATCGTGCAGCAGAAGCCCGCGCCCCAGGCAAAGCCGGTCCAGGTGGCCAGGCAGCCTGCCCGGCAAGGCCGGTCAGGCGAAAACGGCGACGTGCTGGCCTATGCCAAGCCGGATACCCCTGCGGGTGGCCTCGGCCAGGCGTTCAGGAACCTGTTCAACGGACCCAGCGCCGGAAGCGGCGCCGGCCATGGCGTGGCGGTCTACGATATCAGCGCAAAAACCGTCTACATGCCGGACGGCCAGCGGCTCGAGGCGCATTCCGGCCTCGGCGCCATGGTCGACCAGCCGCGCTATGTCCACGTGAAGGACCGTGGTCCGACGCCGCCCAACACCTACAATCTGTCGCTGCGCGAATCCCGCTTCCACGGCGTCGAGGCGATCCGCCTGACACCGACGAGCGGCGGCAACAAATACAACCGCAACGGCCTCCTCGCACATACCTACATGCTGCGCGGCGGCCGCGCCGAATCCAATGGCTGCGTCGTCTTCCGCGACTATGCCCGCTTCCTCGCCGCCTTCAAGAAGGGCAAGGTTACACGCCTCGTCGTGGTGGATCGCCTGAAGGGATCGGCGACCCGGGTCGCGTCGAATGGAAGCGGCGCTTGAGCTAAGGCGAGATCCTCCGCCACCTCCTGACAGCCTTCTGTCAGGAGCATGACGCGGCCGCCGGCCTGTCCGCATAGCGCCCTTTCCATTTTGGCTGAGAAATCCCATATTTGGGGCATGGCCAAATCCCCCGACAAGAAAACGCCGCCGACGGCGAATGACGACCGCGCCGCGCCGAAGCGGCGCAGCCCGCTGACCGATTTCCTCGACGCCTCGGAGCCGCTGCACAAGGGCGGCTTCGCCGAGATGCCGCAGGCCGAGCTTTCGGGCACGCCGCTGACCGGGTCGATCGCCGATTGGGCCGAGCAGATCGAGCAGGAAGCTGAGCGCGAAGGCCGCGCCACGGGCAAGGGCGGCGGCGCCAAGGCGCCGAAGAAGATTCCGGAACGCTCGGCCGCCCCGGGCCGCACCGCGCGCGGCACCTCGATGGGCGGCGCCGCGTCGGCCCGTGAACGCACGGCGGCCGGCCTCAATCCGGTCGCCGGGCTCGACATCTCGCTGGAAGAAGCCGAGACGATGTCGTCCAGTGGCGTCACCGCCACGGTGGCCGCGCTCTCGGCGCTGATCGAATCCGGCAATCCGCTGCACAAGGATGGCGTGCTGTGGACGCCGCACCGCCCCGCCCGGCCGGAGAAATCCGAAGGCGGCATCGCCATCAAGATGGTGTCGGACTTCGAACCGGCCGGCGACCAGCCGACCGCCATCAAGGATCTGGTCGAGGGCGTCGACAACAGCGACCGCACCCAGGTTCTGCTCGGCGTCACCGGCTCCGGCAAGACCTTCACCATGGCCAAGGTGATCGAGGAAACGCAGCGCCCCGCCTTGATCCTGGCCCCCAACAAGACACTGGCCGCACAGCTTTATTCCGAGTTCAAGAAATTCTTCCCCGACAATGCGGTGGAGTATTTCGTCTCCTATTACGACTATTACCAGCCGGAAGCCTACGTTCCGCGCACCGACACCTTCATCGAGAAGGAATCCTCGATCAACGAGCAGATCGACCGCATGCGCCATTCGGCGACGCGTTCGCTGCTCGAGCGCGACGACGTCATCATCGTCGCCTCGGTGTCCTGCATCTACGGTATCGGCTCGGTCGAAACCTATACGGCGATGACCTTCCAGATGCAGATCGGCGACCGGCTCGACCAGCGCGCTTTGCTCGCCGACCTCGTCGCCCAGCAATACAAGCGCCAGGACATCAATTTCGTGCGCGGCTCGTTTCGCGTGCGCGGCGATACGATCGAAATCTTTCCGGCTCACCTGGAAGACCGCGCCTGGCGCATCTCCATGTTCGGCGACGAGATCGAGGCGATCACCGAGTTCGACCCGCTGACCGGCCAGAAGACGGGCGAGCTGAAGAGCGTCAAGATCTACGCCAACTCGCACTATGTGACGCCGCGCCCGACGCTCAACCAAGCGATCAAATCGATCAAGGAAGAGTTGAAGCAGCGGCTGGTGGAACTGGAACACGCCGGCCGCCTGCTCGAAGCGCAGCGGCTGGAACAGCGCTGCCGCTTCGACCTCGAAATGCTGGAAGCGACCGGCTCCTGCGCCGGCATCGAGAACTATTCGCGCTACCTCACCGGCCGCCAGCCTGGCGATCCGCCGCCGACCCTGTTCGAGTACATTCCCGACAACGCGCTGGTCTTCATCGACGAAAGCCACGTCACCGTGCCGCAGATCGGCGGCATGTATCGCGGCGACTTCAGGCGCAAGGCGACGCTGGCCGAATATGGCTTCCGCTTGCCATCCTGCATGGACAACCGGCCGCTTCGCTTCGAGGAATGGGACGCCATGCGGCCGCTCTCGGTTGCCGTTTCGGCGACGCCAGGGGCCTGGGAGATGGAACAGGCCGGCGGCGTCTTCGCCGAGCAGGTCATCCGCCCGACCGGCCTGATCGATCCGCCGGTCGAGGTGCGCCCGGCGAAAAGTCAGGTCGACGATGTCGTCGGCGAAATCCGCGAAACCACGGCCGCCGGCTATCGCACGCTGGTCACCGTGCTGACCAAGCGCATGGCCGAGGACCTGACCGAGTACCTGCACGAGCAGGGCGTTCGCGTGCGCTACATGCACTCCGACATCGACACGCTGGAGCGCATCGAGATTTTGCGCGATTTGCGGCTTGGTGCTTTCGACGTGCTGGTCGGCATCAACCTGTTGCGCGAAGGCCTCGACATTCCCGAATGCGGTTTTGTTGCCATTCTCGACGCCGACAAGGAAGGCTTTTTGCGCTCCGAGACGTCGCTGATCCAGACGATCGGCCGCGCCGCCCGCAACGTCGACGGCAAGGTCATCCTCTACGCCGACCAGGTTACCGGCTCGATGGAGCGGGCGATGGCGGAGACCAACCGCCGCCGCGAAAAGCAGATGGAATGGAACGCCGCCAACGGCATCACACCGGAATCGGTCAAGTCGCGCATCTCCGATATTCTCGACTCGGTCTACGAAAAGGATCATGTCCGCGCCGACATCTCGCAGTTCACCGACAGCGCCGGCGCCATGATGGGCAACAATTTCAAGGCCCATCTCGACGCGCTGGAGAAGCAGATGCGCGACGCCGCCGCCAATCTCGACTTCGAGAAGGCAGCCCGCATCCGCGACGAGATCAAGCGGCTGCGCGAGATGGAACTGTCGATCTCCGACGATCCGCTGGCGAAGTATGCCGATATGGAAAGCCCGGCGTCGGGTCGCGAAAAAGGCAAGCACAACAAAGGGGTGGCCAAACATCGCACCGTCGAGGAACAAGAGCGGTTCCGCAAGCTCGACGAAGCACGCGCCGCCGAAGAGGCCGCCAAGGCTGCCCGCCCCAACCTCTTCCGCAAGCCCGACCTCGACGAGATGGGCGCCGACGGCGCCGTGCCGGTGAAGAAGCCGCTGTTCGCCAAGCCGTCGCTGGACGATATGGGGCCTGGTACCGACATGCCGACGCCATCGGGCGCGGTGTCGCGCTCGCTGTTCAAGAAGCAGTCGGCCGAACAGGCGCACGGTTCCGATTTCGGCATACCGGGCGACGCCACCAAGCCGCTGTTCAAGAAGAACTCGCTCGACGAAATGACAGTGCGGCGGACCGAGACGCCGATCGAAGGCGACAAGCCGGTCAAGCGCGAACGCGCCGGCATCGGCTCCTACGAGGACCCGGGCGATGCCCGCCGCGAAAAGCGCCGGCCGGGAAAGACAGGCAGACCGGGAAAGTAGCGCTCTTCCCTTCTCCCTTGTGGGAGAAGGTGGATTGGCGCGCAGCGCCGAGACGGTTGAGGGTGTTCCAGCGGAGTGAGACGTTGGCGTTCCCTGGAGCACCCCTCATCCGACCTCGCTTCGCGAGGCCCCCCGGGCGGGCCAACGGTCTCGCCCGCCCTTCGGGCCCCACAAGGGGAGAAGGGAAGCGCTCCGCCGTAGACCTTAATGTCCGCGGTCAAATCAGAACAGCCTCTGGACTATGCGCTCGCGCTTGCCGCCCGTTTGCGGAAACGATACGCACGGCTACAAGTCTGCGTCCGCACACAAACCTCCCACCGACCCGCCACCCCCATGAAACCCAAGGACATCGCCGCCTACGTCTTTCTGGCCGTCACCTGGGGCCTGTCCTTTCTTGTCCTGCTCGAGGTGGTGCACGCCTTCGGCTGGGTCGGCGCGGTCACCTTGCGCGCGCTGATCACCGGCATCACGCTCTTCCTGTTGGCGGCCGCGACGCGGCGGCGCCTGGATTTCAGCGCCGGCTGGCGGCATTTCGCGGTGGTCGGCGCGACGACCGTCGCGGCTCAGCTGATCGGCCTGTCCTACGCCACCCCGCGCATCGGCACGGCGATGGCCGCAATCCTGGTTGCCGCGATCCCGCTGTTCTCGATGATCCTTGGCCAGTTGTGGGGGCTTGAACGCATCTCTGTTCGCGGCCTCGCCGGATTGCTGCTCGGCGCTGCCGGCATCATCGTCCTGGTCGGCTTCCCCGCCGTTCCTGTCACCGCGTCCTTCGCGCTCGGCTGCGCCGCCTCGTTGTTCAGTTCCTTCTCGGCCGCCTTCGGCAGCAACTATGCCAATCGCCATCTGCGCGCGGCCGGCTCGCTGGAACTCACCAGCGCCGCCTTCCTGTTCGGCGGCCTGATGACGCTGCCGCTGCTGACCATCGTGCCGGTGCCGGCCATGCCGCGCCCCATCGACTTCCTCTACCTCGCAATATTGGCCTGCGTGATGAGCGCGATGACCTATGTCGTCTATTTCCGGCTGGTGGCCTCGATCGGCGCAACCCGGACGATCAGCGTCGAATTCGCCGTGACCACGATCGCCGTGCTGGCCGGAACGATCCTGCTTGGCGAGGAACTGACCATCATCCAGGGCTTCGGCGCGGTGGCAATCATCGGCGGCTGCATCCTGGTGCTGGACCCCTTCCCGCGCCGCGCGAAAGCGGCGGCCTTGCCATCAGCCCCGCCTTTGGTGTAGCCAGTCGTCACACTCGAACGTCTCGAAAGGAGGGCTCACGTGTTTACGTTTTTTCGTCACCATCGTCAGCGTGGCCCGATTTCTGCCCTGCGAGCTTGCTTGCAGGGCTGACCAGGGACGGTCCGGGTTTTTTCCCGCTTCGATTTTTTGGTCTGCCCTTCGTGGTGCGCAATCCTGAGCCTGATGGCCGGCACGCGCACCGTCAAAGTGCATTGAGCCGGACTTCCCGGACAGACCAGAGAAATCGAAAATGGCCCTGATCAGCCTCAAATCCCTTGGCGTCACCATGAGTGCGCCGCTCTTCTCCAATCTCGACCTCACCATCGGCGGCGGCGACCGGCTCGGCATCGTTGCCGCCAACGGCCGCGGCAAGTCGACCTTGCTGAAATGCCTGACCGGCGAGCTGGAGCCGACAACAGGCGACATCACCCGCACGCGCGGCTTGCGTGTCGGCCATGTCGAACAGTCCGTAGCCCCTGCCCTGTTCGGCCGTACTTTTTATGAGGTGGTGGCCGACGCCTTGCCGCCGGAACAGGCCGACAGCGAGACGTGGCGCGTCGACGTGGTGCTGGATTCGCTCGATGTGCCCGAGGCGATGCGCGAGCGGCGGATGCAGGCGCTGAGCGGCGGCTGGCAGCGGCTGGCGCTGATCGCCCGCGTCTGGGTCACCGATCCCGATGTGCTGCTGCTCGACGAGCCGACCAACCATCTCGACCTCGCCCGCATCAGCCAGTTGGAAACCTGGCTCAACGCGCTGCCACGCGAGGTGCCCGTCGTTATCGCCAGCCACGACCGGGCCTTCCTCGACGCAACCACCAACCGCACGCTGTTCCTGCGCCCGGAACAGTCGCCGGTGTTTTCGCTGCCCTACTCGCGTGCCAGGGATGCGCTGGACGAGGTCGACGCCTCGACCGAACGAAAATTCCAGCGCGACATGAAGGTGGCGCAGCAATTGCGGCGGCAGGCCGCCAAGCTCAACAATATCGGCATCAATTCCGGCAGCGACCTCCTGACGGTCAAGACCAAGCAGCTCAACCAGCGGGCGGAAAAGCTCGAAGAGGCCGCCAATCCCGCGCATCGTGAAAGATCGGCGGGGGCGATCAAACTCGCCAATCGCGGCACGCACGCCAAGGTGCTGATCACGCTCGACGACGCCACGGTGGAAACGCCCGACGGCACGCTGCTGTTTCGGACCGGCAAACGCCACATCTGCCAGGGCGATCGCATCGTGCTGCTCGGCCGCAACGGCGTCGGCAAGTCGCGCTTCGTCACCTTGATCCGCAACGCCATCCTCGAACCGGACACGGTGCGCAATGTGAAGGTGACGCCGTCGACCGTGCTCGGCTATAGCGACCAGGCGCTGTCCGGCATCAGCGGCGACGACACGCCGCTGGCCATGGTCTCGCGCCGCTACGATGTCGGCGAACAGCGCGCCCGCTCGCTGCTCGCCGGCGCCGGCGTGGTCATCGAGATGCAGGAGAAAAAGATCGGCGTGCTGTCGGGCGGCCAGAAGGCCCGGCTGATGATGCTGGCGCTGAGGCTCGCCAATCCCAACTTCTACCTGCTCGACGAGCCGACCAACCATCTCGACATAGACGGCCAGGAAGCACTGGAGGAGGAGTTGCTGAAGCACCAGGCAAGCTGCCTGCTCGCCTCGCACGATCGCTCCTTCATCCGCGCCATCGGCAACCGTTTCTGGCTGATCGAGAAGCGCAGGCTGACCGAGGTCGAGGATCCTGAGAGTTTCTTCCGCGAGGTGGCTGGAGCAGGTGGCTGAGCGGGGTGTTGTGGCAGGTCGATTCTTCGTATCATTGCATGAGACGTTCCCTTGACTCGCCGAACGTATCATGCGACGGTACGTCCTTCGGAGCCGACCGATGATACGCTCGTTCAGGGACAAGACCAGCGAAGCCGTTTCGAACGGCAAGGCTCCAAAGGGTTTCCCTTCGGACCTTGTCCGGTCAGCCCAACGGAAGCTGTACATGATCGACAATGCAGCCGAACTGTCGGACCTCAAGACGCCTCCCGGCAACAGGCTCGAGCCGTTGAAAGGCAACCGGACCGGTCAGCATTCGATCCGTATCAACGATCAGTTTCGCATCTGCTTTCGCTGGGTCGATGGGCAAGCAGAAGATGTTGAAATAACCGAGTACCATTGAAGGCAGGTCCCAAATGCTTGATATCAACCCGCCAGTCCATCCCGGAGAAATTCTCCGCGAAGAGTATCTCGTCCCGCTCGGTCTGAGGCCTTACACGCTTGCCAAAAAGCTGCATGTGCCGCGCACGCGCATCGAGCGCCTGGCCAGCGAGGCGACACCGGTAACACCAGACACTGCATTGCGCCTTGCGAAGTTCTTCGGAACCACACCGCAATTCTGGATGAACATGCAGGCAAGCTATGACCTCGCCGTCGAGGGGAAGGCCAAGAGAGCCGACCTTGAAACGATCGAGCGATTGGAGACCGCTGCCTGAAGTAAGCGCGTCGCGCCGATAACAAAGGCCGATCAAAAATTCCGGGCGATCTGTCGGATCGCCCGGACCTCTCCCGTCCTTGGGATGCCGACACGATGATGCCGGCGCCAACCCAGGGAGAAGCTACCATGTCCGTCCTGTCATCCATCGGCCGCATCGCAACCCGCTATGCCGCGGCGCGCGCCCGTCATCGCAGCGAACGCATCCTGCTGGCACTGCCAGCCGAGCTGCGCAAGGATATCGGCTTTCCGGAAATCTTCGATGCCCGCGACAGCCGTCGCGCCGCCACGTCCTCGGCCAAGGTCATATGACCATAGCCAGCCAGCCCATGCATCGACCTCCAAGACCGGCCGGTTGCCCGGAGATCCGGGCCAGGCGAAAAATTCTTCCGACCCTGTAGGATTGGCGTCACCTCGTCCGTCCTATGGTTGGCAAGGCCAAACCAAACGAGAAGAGGAACACGAGAATGACCGACCAGACCCCGCCCCGCCCCAAGGTTCTCGGTGGATTGACGCCCTATTTGCAGGTAGACGGCGCCATCAAGGCCGCCGAGTTCTACAAGAAGGCTTTCGCGGCCGAGGAAGTCTTTGCCTATCCGGCGGATGAAAAAGGCCGCACCATGCATATCCATCTCCATATCAACGGCTCGACGCTGATGCTGGGCGACGCCTATCCGGAACACGGCCATCCGCACCAGGCGGCGCAGGGCTATACGCTGCAGCTCCATCTCGGCAAGGATGATATCGATGCCTGGTGGAAGCGCGCCGTCGACGCCGGCTGCGAGATCGCCACGCCGCTGCAGGTGATGTTCTGGGGCGACCGCTGGGGTCAGGTGAAGGACCCCTTCGGCGTCGCCTGGGCGATGAACGCACCGACTGAATAAGTTTTAGCGGCCCGCCCTCGCCGAGGGACGCGGCCAACCGCGCCGGGTCGTATCCCCGCCGACCCGGCGCCCGTTTCAGCAAGGAGTTTCATCATGTCCTATGTAGACGGTTTCGTGCTTGCCGTGCCGAAGGCCAACCTCGATGATTACAAGAAGCTGGCCAATCTCGCGGGTCCGATCTGGATGGAGCACGGCGCGCTCTCCTATGTCGAATGCATCGGCGACGACGTGCCCTATGGCGAGGTCACCTCTTTCCCGCGTGCCGTTCAGGCAAAAGACGACGAGATCGTCGTCTTCGCCTGGGTGGTCTATGAATCGAGGCAAAGCCGCGATGCGGTGATGGCCAAGGTGATGGCCGATGAGCGTATCAAGATGGACTGGTCCGCCATGCCGTTCGACGGCAAGCGCATGATCTTCGGCGGCTTCCAGCCGTTCATCCAGCTTTGAGCAACTCGGCCTCAAGCTGGGTTGAGATTGAGGTCAGGCCGTCGAGAATGATGATTCCCGAGAATCGGAGCGGAGCGTACTTAAGGTACGTGAGCACCGGAAGCGCAGGGAACCACCGTTCGCAGGCCGGCCTCACCTCAATATCAGCCTAGCTTGTCCAGCAGCGGCTTCAGCCTGTCGCCATAGCGCTTCCACAGATCGACGGAGCCCTGGTACATGGGCTGGCGCACCTGCGCGGCGGACGCCGTGCGCACCGGCCTGTCGGTCTGGTGGAACGACAGCACGGCGTCGTCCCATGGCAGGCCGAGATAGTCGATCAGCGCCCGGCTCTGTCCGTCCTGGTCGGCGACGAAATCCTCGTAGCGCACATCGTGCACGACGCCGGGCAGCACCTTGTGCCAATGCGCCATGATGTCGGTGTAGAGATTGTGGAAATCGGCGAGTTCGCCCAGGTCATAGCCATAACGGTGGCTGTCGCCGCGGAAATGCACCTTGTAGATCGACAGGCACGTCGCCGCCGCATCGCGGGCGCAGTGGATGATCCTGGCCTTCGGCAGCATCATGTGGATGAAGCCGACGAGCAGGAAGTTGCCCGGCATCTTGTCGGTGACGTGGCGCATATGCGGATAGCGGGCATGCAGCATGTCGAGATAGGCCTGCCCCGCCTCGGCGAAATCCGTATCGTCCGTGTCGGCCACGCCCCAGGGGAAGCCGCCCGGCATGTTCGAGGGAAACTGCTTGCCGACCGCCGTCTTCAAGATGCCAAGCTCGCCCGCGCCATAGACCTGGGGGTGGCTGGCGATGATCTGCTCGACCAGCGTCGTACCCGAACGCGGCATGCCGACGACGAAGATCGGCGCGTCGTCGGTGATCGGGCTCGGCCTGTGCTTTTCGAAGAAGCCGGCATCGAACACTGCCTTCATCGCCTCGAATTCGGCGCGCGTCTTCACCGGATCATAGTCGATGCCCTTGCGCCGGATGGCATTGCCTTCGGCGAAATAGTCGAAGGCCTTGCCGTAATCCTTGAGATCGTCATTGGCCTTGCCGAGGCCAAACGAGAGCTGCATGCGTGCCAGGCTGTCCTGAGGGGCCTTGGCGTGCTGCGCCTCCATGCCGGCCAATTCGGCATCGCGCTCCTGCTGGCGCTTGACCTGCGTCAGCATCAGCCACGCGCGGGCCATGCCGGGCTGGATGGCCACCGCCTGCCGGAACAGGTCCGTCGCCTCGTCGAGCTTGCCCTTCTCCATCAGTCCGACGCCCAGCCCGTGCAGCAGGTCGGCATCCTTGGGGCGAATGGTCAGGGCCTCCTGGAAGGCGGCCAGCGCCTCGTCGAGGCGTCCGGCTTCCTGCAGGGTTTCGGCAAGCCCGATGCGGGCGCGCACGTGGAATGGATTGCGCTGCACCGTGCCGCGATAGATGTCCTCGGCCTCGTCGAACCGGCCGATCTGCTTCAGCGACGAGCCGAGATTGTCACGTGCCGCGAGCTGTTCCGGTCGCAGATCCACCGCGCCGCGGAAGAAATCGATGGCCGCCGCGACGCGGCCGAGATCGCGCATCACCGTGCCGAAATTGTTGAGGAAGTCGGGGTTCGTCGGCTGTAGATGAACCGACTGCTCCAGGAAATCCATCCCTTCTTCGCTGCGCCCGGTCTGGTGCAGCAGCAAACCCAGGAAATGCGCGGCGGCGGCGTGTTTGGGCTGACGCGCCAGCACCTGCCGGTAGATCGCCTCGGCCTCTTGCCGGCGTCCGGCCTGGTGCAGTTGCAGCGCCTGCTGCACATACTGGTCGAGGCCCAGCGGCGGCTGTCCTCCCGCGCCAGACTTGGCCGCGCCGGACTTGGCTCCCGCGCCCGCCGCTCTTCTCTGATCTCTGTTGATGGGACACCTGCCGTGTTTGTGTGCTTGCGGGACCTAAGCCATGCCGCGCGGAGATTCAAGGTGCGAGGCTGGCCGAAGGGCCGAGGGGCCCCATCGCCGCCGCGCAACCGCAAGCGCCTCGCGACGTTGAGCCTGCACCCCCAGATGCAGGAGTTCCGCAATGTCCCTTACCGCCTTTGCCCTCAACTGTTCGCTGAAAGCTTCCGGCGACAAGGAAAAATCCTCCACCGATAAGATCGTCGCCGATCTGCTCGCGGCGCTCAAACCGCATGGCGTGAAGGGCGAGGTCGTTCGTGCGCTCGATCATGACATCAAGCCCGGCGTGCTCTCTGACATGGGCAAGGGCGACGATTGGCCTGAGTTGCGCAAAAAGATCGTCGCTGCCGATATCTTCATCCTCGGTCTGCCGATCTGGTTGGGCCAGCCGTCGAGCGTCGCCAAGCGCGTCATGGAGCGGATGGACGCCTTTCTGGACGAAACCGACAACAAGGGCCGCATGCCGGCCGCCGGCAAGGTCGCGCTGGTGGCGATCGTCGGCAACGAGGACGGCGCGCATCACTGCCACGCGGAATGCTTCCAGGCGCTCAACGACGTCGGCTTCACCATCCCCGCCAATGGCGGCGTCTACTGGGTCGGTGAAGCCATGGGCGACGTCAATTATGTCGATCTGCCGAAGACCCCCGACAAGGTCGCCCAAGCCATCGAAATGGCGGCTTCAAACGCCGCCCATCTGGCCGGCCTGCTCAAGACCAAAGCCTATGTTGGAGTGGAAGAATAACTGCAATTTCAGTTTCTCCGACAAGGGAGAAGGTAAGCTCTCAGCACGGCCCGTCGCCGACGATGCGATAGTCCGATGCACGGGCCTCGCAGGCGTTGGGGAAGGTGCGCATGTCGCCATGCCGGCGGCCGCACACCGGCGCGTATTCGCGGGTGCAGAAGGTCTGCTCGCCGCCACCGCCGCCGCCACCGCCATCGCCGCCATCGCGGCAGGGACCGTCCCGCACGATGCGGTAACCGGCGCGGTCGGCCAGACAGGAATTGGCGAAGGTCTGGCGATCGCCGCCGCGCCGGGCGCAGACTGGTTCGTACTGCTTGGTGCAGAATTGCGGTTCAGGGCGCGGCGGACGCGGGCGCGGCCCCGGTCCCTCATCGACGACGACCGTACAGGCGGCAAGAATTGCCGACAGGAACAGGATGGTAAAACCCTGCCGTGAAAAGATTGCCGCAAGAAACCTCATGATCGTCTCTCCCTCGATCCCCGCCCAGGTGCGTACCGCCCAAGACCGCCGGCGGTTCGCTGAAAATGATATCGATCAAAACAAGACTTAAATCAGTCACCCTTGGCGCGATCCTCGCCATTCCACTGCCAATTGCAACCCCTGTTCGCGGCTACTGTGGGAGAACGACGCCCGGACCGGTAGCCCCCGCCGCGCGCCGCCGCCAATCATCGCTTCTGGCCCATGCATGACCGGGGCTGTGGGCCGATGACCCCTCGGGCAACGAAGCCTATTTGCGGCCGGTCGACGCTTTGATCGGTCGATTTTTGCGTCGGGATGCGCCTGTGGCGGCGGCCCGCGGCGCTATCTTGCAACCTTCACGTTTCCGTGCGATAAATTCTGTGTTCGGGCATTTGCGACCCGGAGAGCGGAACGTTTTGGACGACCTTTCCCCGATACTGTGAATCTCTGACGGCCCCGTTTTTCGGCGGGGGGTTTGACCATGCGCCAATGCATGACTGCCGAAAGCAACCACCAGGAACTGCCCTCGACGCCAGGTGGCGGGCAGGACCACCAAGACTGAACGGGTGAAGGAGTTTCCCCAATGGCCCAGACCGGCACCGTTAAATTCTTCAATGCGACCAAAGGCTTCGGTTTCATCACGCCCGACGGCGGCGCCAAGGACGTGTTCGTCCATATTTCGGCGATAGAGGCCTCGGGCCTGCGCACGCTCGTCGACGGCCAGAAGGTCACCTTCGACGTCGAGCCGGACCGCATGGGCAAGGGCCCGAAGGCGGTCAACCTGCGCGCGGCCTGAGCGATCGGCGCGCCGCGCATCCCAGGCGGATGGGCGAACGAGAAGCTTGACCAGCACCTTGGCGGGCGGACGGATTTTTGAAAGGCGCGGCGGTTTTCGTCGCGCCTTTTTCATGTCCGTGGTGCAGCATGACCTCGTCTCATCTGGAAGTTCATCCCGGTCCGGCCCAATGACACGCGTCATAACAAGCACTTAAAGCGCGACCTGCTTTAAGTGCCCGAAAAACTTTCACTTGCCGATGACGCTAAAATAAAGGACAAATTTCCACTCGGGCATTTGCCGGCCCGAGACTGGAGTTTATGGGATCAAAGGAGCTTCCCATGCCGCAGACCGGCACCGTCAAATTCTTCAACCATGCCAAGGGCTTCGGCTTCATCACACCGGATGATGGCGCGAAGGATGTCTTCGTGCATATTTCAGCCGTGCAGGCGTCGGGTCTTCCCGGTCTTGAAGATGGGCAGAAAGTGACATTCGACACGGAGCCGGACAAACGCGGCAAGGGACCCAAGGCCGTCAACCTGTCGGTCGGCTAAGCCGGCTTCGGACCGATGCCGGCCCCGGCAGAGTGGGATCCGCGCCCAGCGCGCGGGTTGGATGCCGTGAAACAGGGCGTGCGGCCAAATTTTTGTTCAGCCCCCGTTCAGCCACGGTCTCATATTAGTCATTCGTAAAGCCGGACCGCATCCCCTGCAAACTGCACGGTCCGTACGAAGGAGACCAAGATGAACCGTATTTTCAAGACAGCCGTGCTGTCCGCCGCCGTGGTCGCCACCACGCTCGCGACCTTTTCGGCGGCCAATGCCGATGACTGGCGCCGTTGGCATCATCATGGCCACGGCCATGGAAATGGAGATGCTGTCGCGGCCGGCGTTCTGGGCCTGGCAGCCGGAGCGTTGATCGGTGGCGCATTGGCCAATGACCGGCCGCCGCCCGATGCCGACCGTTATTACGATGACGGCTATTACGATCGTGACGTGCGGATACGCCCCGCCCCGGTCCGCCGCTACTACGCCGAGCCGCAGGTGGTCTACGCCGACCGCTACGCCGAACCGTGGACGCGTGGCTGGTACGAGTACTGCTCGGACCGCTACCGCACCTTCAATTCCCGCACCGGCACCTTCACCGGCAATGACGGCGAACAGCATTTCTGCACTGCCAATTGAGGCTTCCCTGCCCCAAACAAAAAGCGCTGGCTGAAAGGCCGGCGCTTTTTTCATCAGCCCGTCGGGCTTTCGAGCCCACGGGCGGTCCAGATCCAATTCAGGTCAAAAACGGATTGGTCCGCCGTTCCTCGCCAAAACGCCCGCCCGGGCCATGGCCGCAGATAAAGCCGATGTCGTCGCCAAGCGGCAACAGCTTGTCCTTGATCGAGGCGATGAGGGCCGCATGGTCGCCGCCCGGCAGGTCGGTACGGCCGACCGAGCCGCGAAACAGGACGTCGCCGACATGGGCGAACTTGGCGGCACGGTTGTAATAGACGACATGGCCGGGCGCGTGGCCGGGACAATGCAGCACCTCGAACACATGGGCACCGAACGACACGGTCTCGCCTTCGGCGAGGAACCGGTCGGGCACGCAATTGCGCACGCCGTCGATGCCGTAGCGCCTGCCCTGGTTCTCCAGATTGTCGAGCAGCATCTTGTCGGCTTCATGCGGGCCGATGATCTCGATGCCAAGTGCCTCCTTCAACTCCATGGCGCCGCCGGCATGGTCGATATGGCCGTGCGTGATCCAGATTGCCTCGGCCGTGATCGCATTGTCCTTCAACACCGCCAGCACCTTGTCGATGTCGCCGCCCGGATCGACGACCACGCCGCGCTTGTCGTCCATGTCGAACAGGATGGTGCAGTTCTGCTGGAACGGTGTGACCGGCACGATGCCGGCGTTGAGCTGACCCATGATCGTCCTTTCGCTGTGTCAGCGTTCATGTAGAGGCATCGGTCAAGACCGTCCACAGCCGGAAGGCCAAACAGTGCGTGTCAAAAGGAAATGGGCGGCCGAAGCCGCCCATTCTGCGAAGCCCGAGATCGGCAGGCTTATTTCTTCATGGCGCCCATGACCGCGCCGATAATGCCGGTCAGGATCGCGCCACCGCCGGCGCCACCGACGATGTTCTGCAGGTTGAGCGCGCTGCCGAGACCGCTCGTCGCAGCGGCAGCCGCCGCCGGATCCACCGCGCCGCCGCCGAGCAGGCTGCCCAGGATCGCCGCGCCGCCGACGCCGCCAATGGCTCCGCCCAGGATTTTGGGAAGCTGCCCCAGCGCCGCCGTCTTGATCGCCGCGCCGACCGCCTGACCACCGATAATGCCTGTAATGATCTGAATGATGATCGGAAGAAGCGTGTTCATGTCCATATGATTAGTCCCTCCATAGCTGCCAGCCTCCCGGGCCGACAACCATCATGAGACGCCGAATTGGATGAAAGTCAAATGCAGAAACGCTGAAATAAAAAGGGCGGCCCTAAAACCGCCCCTGCTTGCGTGAAAAGCTGTGACTTTCGTTATTCTGCGGCGATCGCATGCTTCGGTTGAACGGCCACAGAATAGTCGTTCATGAGATTCTTGGCGATCTCGCCGACCTCGAATCGGTAAGGCCCGATCTCCGAGACCGGCGTTACTTCCGCCGCGGTCCCTGTCAGGAAGCACTGTTCGAATCCTTCCAGTTCTTCCGGCATGATGGCGCGTTCGATGATCTCCAGGCCGCGATCCCTGGCCAGGCCAATGACCGTGCGGCGGGTGATGCCGTCGAGGAAGCAGTCGGGCTTGGGCGTGTGGATCTTGCCGTCCTTGACGAAGAAGATGTTGGCGCCCGTTGCTTCCGCGACTTGCCCCCGCCAGTCGAGCATCATGGCATCGGCATAACCCTTGGCCTCGGCGGCATGCTTGGACATGGTGCAGATCATGTAGAGGCCGGCGGCCTTCGACCGCGACGGCGCGGTGCGCGGGTCGGGCCGACGCCATTCCGCAACATCGAGACGGATGCCCTTCAGCTTCTGTGCCGGGTCGAAATAGCTCGGCCACTGCCAGATGGCGATGGCGACGTTGATGCGGTTGTTTTGCGCCGAAACGCCCATCTGCTCGCTGCCGCGCCAGGCGATCGGCCTGACATAGGCGTCCTGGAAGCCCTGCTTCTTCAGGAGCGTGGTCGAGGCGCCGTTGAGCTCGGCGACCGAATAGGGAATCTTGAAGCCGAGCAGGCGCGCCGATTCATGCAGGCGCTCGGTATGCTCGTTGAGCTTGAAGATCTCGCCGCCATAGGCGCGCTCGCCCTCGAAGACCGCGCTTGCGTAATGCAGGCCGTGGGTCAGCACATGGATCTTGGCGTCACCCCACGCGACGAACTCGCCATTCATCCAGATGAAGCCGTCCAGTTGATCGAAGGGAACGGATGCCATTGTAACCTCCCGCGGATCTCGGTCCGCCTATCCTTGGTGTCGTTGCGTGTTCTTTTTTGGCCGCGCCATGTGATTGGAGACGCCGGCCGGTGTCTCGAAGCGTAAGCGGATAATCGCGCCCTGGCAAACTCAGGAAGTTCCGGAAAAACCGGCCTGTCTTGCCTTTTCGTTCGCAATCCGCCCAAAAGCTTGTCAAAAATTACCATTGCGGGGAAATTACGTCAATAGTACTGACATAATCTCCCGTTCCCATGGAGAAATGATGCCGGATAAAAGCCCAGCCGCCGGAAAACCGATCAGGACCGCGATCACCACCGAGGACGGCATCGACTTCGCCATCATCGAACTCTTCTTTTTCGCCTATCGCGACTTCACCTCCGATCCCGATCAGATCCTGGCCGATTACGGCTTCGGCCGCGCCCATCACCGGGTGCTGCATTTCGTCAACCGCCGGCCGGGCCTGACCGTCGCCGAACTGCTCGACGTGCTGAAGATCACCAAGCAGAGCCTGGCGCGCGTGCTCAAGCAATTGATCGACACCGATCACGTCGTCCAGTTGCAGGGTCCGCGCGACCGCCGCCAGCGCGAACTCTATCCGACGGCCAAGGGCCGTGCGCTGGCGCTGGCCCTGGCGCGGCCACAGTCGCGCCGCATCCATGCTGCATTGAAAGATTCCGGCGCCACCGAACGGACCTTGGTGGAACGCTTCCTCGAAGCGATGGTCAATCCGGAACTGAGAGCTCAGATCGACGTTGGGTCCGCAAAACTGTCGGGGAAAAGCCATGGAGAGCAATGAGAGGGTCGACCAGGCGGCCGCACCGGACGACGACGCACCGCATCTGCTCGTGGTCGACGACGACACCCGCATCCGCAATCTTCTCAAGCAGTATCTGACCGAAAACGGCTTTCGCGTCACCGTCGCCGGCAATGCCGGCGAGGCCCGCCGCAAGCTCGCCGGCCTCGACTTCGACCTGCTCGTGCTCGATGTCATGATGCCGGGCGAAACCGGTGTCGACCTGACCAAGTCGCTGCGCGCCGAAAAGAACGTGCCGATCCTGATGCTGACGGCCCTGTCGGAAACCGATAGCCGCATTTCCGGGCTCGAGGCTGGCGCCGACGATTATTTGCCAAAGCCCTTCGACCCGCGCGAGCTGATCCTGCGCATCAACAATATCCTGCGCCGTGGCGGCCCGGCGGCGACGCCCAAGGTCGAACAGCTGGTCTTCGGTCCCTACACCTTCCAGATCGCCAGGCGCGAACTGAAGCGCGGCGGCGAAGCGCTGAAACTGACCGACCGCGAACAGGAGATCCTGGCGATCTTCGCCGCGCGTGCCGGCGAAACCATTCCCCGCCACGAACTGGTCGGCGACGATTCGGAAGTCGGCGAGCGCACCATCGACGTCCAGATCAACCGGCTGCGCCGCAAGATCGAGCGCGATCCATCCAATCCGGTCTGGTTGCAGACCGTGCGCGGTATTGGGTATCGGCTCAGCGTGGAATAGAATACCGGCGGCGGTCCAAGCGCATGATCCTGAAAAACGGGAACCGGTTTTCTCGGACAGACAAACGGTTTCCGTCCAGGGATCATGCTCCAATACCGCCGACGGATGAAAAGAGCCAATGGCGACCACGGAACTGGAACAACCGGACAATGACGGCTTGAGCGCACGCGCCACGCGCACGCTCAAGGCGGTGCCGCGCATCTGGAACCGGTTCTGGCGCCTCGTTTCGCTCTACATGCCCAAGCGCCTCTACGCGCGCTCGCTGATCATCGTCATCGCGCCGATGATCCTTTTGCAGTCGGTTGTCGCCTTCGATTTCATGGAACGTCACTGGGCAACCGTGACGCAACGCCTGTCGCAGGCAACCGTGCGCGACATCGCCGCCATCATCGACCTGATCGAGACCTACCCGCACGACGCCGACTACGCCAACATCATCCGCATCGCGCAGGACCGCATGCAGCTCAAGGTCGATCTCCTGCCGCCCGATCCATTGCCGCCGCCCGGTCCAAAACCGTTCTTCTCGATCCTCGACGACGTTCTCTCCGCCGAAATCACCCGTCAGATCAACCGGCCCTTCTGGATCGACACGGTCGGCAATTCCAACATCGTCGAGGTGCGCGTCCAGCTCGAGAACAAGGTGCTGCGCGTCTTCGTGCGGCGCAGCCAGGCCTATGCCTCCAACACCCACATTTTCCTGATCTGGATGGTCGGCACCTCGCTGGTGCTGCTGATGATCGCCATCCCCTTCCTGCGCAACCAGATCCGGCCGATCCTGGCGCTTGCCGAGGCGGCCGAAAGTTTCGGCAAGGGCCGGCCGATGTCGCGCGATTTTCGCCCGCGTGGCGCCGAGGAGGTTCGCCGCGCCGGCTTCGCCTTCATCCAGATGCGTGAGCGCATCGAACGCCAGATCGAACAGCGCACGGCCATGCTGACCGGCGTCAGCCATGACCTCAGGACCATCCTCACGCGGTTCAAGCTCCAGCTTGCGCTGACCGCCGGCAAGCCGGAGACCAAGGCGGCGCTGGACCAGGACATCGACGACATGCAGTCGATGCTGGAAGGCTATCTCGCCTTTGCGCGCGGCGAAGCCACGGAGGACCCGGGACGCTTCGACCTCGATGCCTATTTCCAGAAGCTCGGCGAGGAAGCGGGCTTGCGCAAATGCAAGCTGTCGACGACGCTTTCCGGCGATCCGACCGTGCATGTCCGGCCGAATGCCTTCGCCAGGCTCTTGTCCAACGTCATCGGCAACGCCTTCCGCTATGCCGAGACCGTCGACGTCAACGCCAACCACAGCCGTGGCTTCCTCGTCGTCACCATCGACGACGACGGTCCTGGCATCCCGACCGACCGGCGCGAGGACGTGTTCAAGCCCTTCGTGCGGCTCGACGAGGCCCGCAACCTTGATGCCAGCGGCACCGGGCTCGGCCTGTCGATCGCCCGCGACATCGCCCGCAGCCATGGCGGCGACATCACGCTTGGCGACAGTCCGATGGGTGGCCTGCGCGCCGTGATCAAGGTTCCCGCCTGACGACGCCAGACTAAGGCTGACGGCATTCAAATAGAGCGGGTCGGCAACAGTCCCCTCTTCTTCCACGCCTTTTGTCTTGTCAGAAAGCCGGCTCCACATTGCCAAGATCATGGGCCGGTCTTCATCCGCCCGTCATGAAACCATGGTCAAGAGCGCGCATGAAGCGCGCGACCGCACTTGATTCGTCCTTGCCGCCTCACTTCGACCCCGTGCCCGCCAGGGTGCGCTGGAGCGAAGCGAGGGCGGCCGCATGGTCGCCCTTCCGGCATCGTTTCAAGGCAACCGTCGACCTCCGGAGCAAAGGGCCGCCATGCGCATCTTGATGGTCACCGACGCCTGGCGCCCGCAAGTCAACGGCGTCGTCCACACGCTGGAGCGGCTCACCGAGACGCTGAAATCCTTCGACGTCGCGGTGGATTTCCTGACCCCAAACATCTTTCGCACCTTGCCCTTGCCGACCTACCCCGACATCCGCCTGGCGCTGACCACGCCCGGCCATGTCGCGCGCCTGATCGGCGGCTACAAGGCCGACCACATCCACATCGTCACCGAGGGGCCGCTCGGCATCATGGCTCGTCGTTATTGCCGCAATGCCGGCCGGCCGTTCACCACCAGCTATCATACCCGCTTTCCCGAATATCTCAGCGCCCGCCTGCCGGTGCCGGAGAGCTGGGCCTATCGCTGGCTGCGCGACTTCCACAATTCCGGGCAGGGCACGCTGGTCGCCACCCAGTCGCTGGCGGATGATCTTTCGGCGCGCGGCTTCAACAAGCTCAGGCCCTGGACGCGTGGCGTCGACACCGACCATTTCCGGCCCGACAAGCGCAGGGATCTCGGCTTCCCCGGCCCGGTTTTCCTCTGCGTCGGCCGCGTCGCCATCGAAAAGAACCTATCGGCCTTCCTCGATCTCGACCTGCCCGGCAGCAAAGTGATCGTCGGCGAAGGTCCCGAGTTCGCTAAGCTCAAGGCGAAATATCCCAAGGCGCATTTCCTCGGTCATCGCCCCAATGACGAACTGGCCGAAATCTACGCCTCGGCCGATGTCTTCGTCTTCCCCAGCCGCACCGACACTTTCGGCAACGTCATCATCGAGGCGCTGGCCAGCGGCACACCGGTCGCCGCCTATCCGGTAACCGGGCCGATCGACATCGTCGGCGACGGCATTGGCGGCGCGGTCTCGACCGATCTGCGCGAGGCCTGCCTCGCCGCCCTCAAGGTCGACCGCGCCGAAGCGCGCGAACGCGCCATGCGCTACAGCTGGAAGGCCTGCGCGGAGATGTTTCTCGACACGGTCGAAGAAGCCCTCGGCAGGACGCGCAAGCTGGCGGCCTAAAACAATCGTCCGCCGTCAGGCACCTTGCGCTCGATGGCGCCGAGCACCACGGCGCCCTCCTCGTCGGGAAAGCCCAGCGTCAGAACTTCCGACATGAACGGCCCGATCTGGCGTGGCGGGAAATTGACCACCGCGAACACCTGCCGGCCGATCAAGGTCTCGGGCGTATAATATTTGGTGATCTGCGCCGACGATCTCTTGATGCCGATGCCAGGCCCGAAATCGATCCTGAGCTTGAAGGCCGGCTTGCGCGCTTCCGGAAACGGCTCGGCCTCGACGATCGTGCCGGCGCGGATGTCGACACGATCGAAGTCGGCAAAACTGATCTCGGGCTTGCGCTCGCTGCTCGAACTCATCCTTGTCTTACCCGGCTCAGGCGTTGCCGAAGGTCTCGAACAGAACGCCGGCGAGCGCGTCCTTGGCCGAGGTTCCCGACCAGACGACGAACTGGAAAGCCTGGAAGTAGCATTCGCAGGCTTCCAGCGCCGAGGACAAGAGCACCTCGACCTGCTGGCTCGAGGGTTCGACCCCGCCGGCGAGCAGCAGCGACTGGCGGAACATGATCGCGCCTTCCTGCTCCCAGAGGTCGAAATGGCCGAACAGCATCTGTTCGTTGATCAGCGACAACAGCCGCATCACTTCCAGCGTGCGGGTTTCCGGCACCTTGATGTCGAAAGCGCAGGCCAGATGCAGCGCCTCGAAATCCTCCATCCACGAGAAGGAGACGTGATAGTCGGTCCAGCTGCCGGCAACCGAGATCGAGATTTCGTCGTCGCCGGCCCTTTCGAAGGACCAGTCATTGTTGTGGGCCACCTGCTCGATCACATCCACCGGATGGATTTCGCGGGAAAATTCGAGTTCGAGAAGTTCCATGGAATGCTTCCTGTGTTCAGGGGGAGCGCCACACGCTCCGCGGGGCACACACGACGAACAATCTTGTCTAGAACTCGGACGGCCAGGACTTTACTTCGCGCTAAGGACTACTTCTCAACGCAAAGACCCCAGACCGAACCCCACCGCCCGGCGGCATGACCCTGCTCCGAATCATGCAACAAATTCAGTCTATTGATCGGGAGTCGCGTGAACAGCCCAATTTTTCGCACTGCGGCATTCGCATGTGGAAAGGTGCCTGTCACAAAGAGTCACGCAATGCCGGTAAGCGATTCACGGCAAAGCGATTTTCAGGCTGGTGCTTTGTGGAAAAGTTTAACGAATTATTTTTTTGGTTTGGGCTTCGCCGGAGCCGCAGGTGTGGCCTGACCGGTCAGTTCGGCGATCCTGGCCTCGAGCGCTTCGATGCGCTCGGCCAGCCTGCCGTTCTCTTCCCTCGCCTTGGCCGCCATCTCGCGCGCTGCCTCGAATTCCTCGCGCTGCACGACATCCATGGAGTTGAGGATACGCTCCGCCTGGCCCTTGAAGGCCGTCTCCACCTCGCGCCGCACGCCTTGGGCGGCGCCGGCGGCATCGGTCATCAGCTTGGCGAATTCATCGAGAATGCGGTTCGGTCCGGTCGACATGGCAAATCCTCGCTTGCTTGATTTGAGTTAGTGGTGCCACGCGCCGAATGCAAGAACGTTGAGGGCTGGTGCGGCATCAAGTCGGATGCGATTTGATCTGAACTGACAGCCAATAGCTGGTACCATCTAGGCAAGAGCATCTGGGTAGGACCCTTCCATGGCTATCAAGGCGGATTTGGACCGGCACCTTGCCGCACTCGACGCAGCGCTTGCCCAAGGCATCGGCGATGCGGATGCAGGGCGGGTCAAGCCAGCAGGGGAGGTGTTCGATCGCCTGGAGGCCAAGTACAAGGCATTGACAGTGAAATCGCCGACATAGGCACTGCGCCTGCAAGGACTTCGAGCGGCTCCTTCTGTACGGAAGGGCGCCAAGTCGCATAATGTGGTGTCATCGTCGCGACTTGCATTAAGCATGAGTCGTCTTCAGTCAGGATCAACCAATGGCAACGCCCCCGCGCCGACCGACAAATCCGATGGACGCCGCCGAAGCCGTCTTCAAGCCGGTCAAGAAGGCGGCCCCGCCGCCGCCACGCGAACCCTCGGCGGCTCCGAATGTCCGCGAGCTCGTCTCGATCCGGATCGACCGGGGCGTGCTCGAGCATTTCCAGGAAGATGGCCCCGGCTGGCAGGACAGGATCAACGACGCCTTGCGTGAATTGGTGGCCGCCAAGACCAGGGGTTGAGCATCGCTATCCGCGCGATGGAGGGTTGAAGCGATCCCGCTCGCGGGCCATTGACGGCCGTTAGCCTGCCTTGACCCTGCCAAAACCCTGCCGCATGGTCCGCGCCGATCGCAACCGAGAGCTTCCCGTTGAACGAATATTTCCTGCTGCCGCTGGCTTCGCTGCCGTTTCCCAACATCAACCCGATCCTCGTCCAGATCGGGCCGCTGGCGGTGCATTGGTACGGCATCGGCTACATCGTCGGCATCCTGTTTGCCTGGTGGTACGCCAAGCGGCTCGCCGCCAATCCCAAACTCTGGCCCGACGGCGTCCTGCCGATGAAGCCGGAGGATCTCGACGATTTCATCGTCTGGGCCGCCATCGGCGTGGTTCTGGGTGGCCGCACCGGTTATGTCCTGTTCTATGACCTGGCGCGCTACATCGCCCACCCGCTCGACATTTTCGCGGTCTGGCAAGGCGGCATGTCCTTCCATGGCGGCCTGCTCGGCGTCATCCTCGCCATGACGCTTTTCTCCATCAAGCGCGGCATCCGCACCTGGTCACTGTTCGATGTCGTGGCAGCAGGCGTGCCGGTTGGGCTGGGCCTCGTGCGCGTCGCCAACTTCATCAACTCCGAGCTCTGGGGGCGGCCGAGCGATGTGCCCTGGGCGATCGAATTCCCCAATGGCGGCCCGTTCACCCGCCATCCGAGCCAGCTCTACGAGGCCCTGCTCGAAGGCTTGTTGCTGTTCGTCGTGCTGCGCATCCTCACCCATTCGCGCCTCAAGCTGAAGACGCCGCGCTTCGTTGGCGGCGCCTTCATCTGCGGCTACGGCCTGTCGCGCATCTTCGTCGAATTCTTCCGCGAGCCCGACCAGCAGCTCGGCTATCTCCTCGGCACCAACTGGCTGACCATGGGCATGATCCTGTCGACGCCGATGGTGCTGGCCGGCATCTGGGCGATGGCGACAGCCAAGCCGGTGACGCAAGCGCAGCCGCAGGCGACATGACGCGGCTGAAGGCCCGCATCGTCGAGCTGATCGAAGCGGTGGGCCCGATGCCCGTCAACGAATACATGGCACTGTGCCTGTTCGATCCCCGCGACGGCTACTACACGACGCGCGAACCGTTCGGCGCGGCCGGCGACTTCATCACCGCGCCGGAGATCAGCCAGATGTTCGGCGAACTCGTCGCCGTCTGGCTCTACCAGGGCTGGCAAGCCATCGGCCGACCGCTGCCGGTCACCGTCGCCGAGATCGGTCCCGGCCGCGGCACACTGATGAAGGACATGCTGCGCACCCTGTCACGGCTCGACCCGGCCCTGACCAATGGCGCCGCCTTCGCCATGGTCGAGACCAGCCCGCGCCTGGCGGACGTCCAGAAGCAGACGCTCGGCGCGACACCCTTTGCCATCTCCTGGCACGAAACCATCGACACGCTGCCACGGCAGCCGCTGCTGATCGTCGGCAACGAATTGTTCGACGCCGTGCCCATCCGCCAGTTCGTCCGCGCCGGCGCCGAATGGCGCGAACGCATGGTCGGCCTGGACGACGCCGACAATCTCTGCTTCTTCGCCGGCGCCGGCTCGCTCGATCCGACGCTCTTGCCCAGGGATGCGGGCGACGCGCCTCAGGGCGCGATCGTCGAAGTCGCGCCCGCCCGCACAGCCCTGATGGCCGCGATCGCCGAGCGCATAGCCAGTGACGGCGGCGGCGGGCTGTTCCTCGACTACGGCCATCTGCTGCCCGGCATCGGCGACACGCTGCAGGCGTTGCGCCGGCACAATCACGACGATGTGCTGGCCAATCCGGGCGAGGTTGACCTGACGTCCCATGTCGATTTCGCCGCCCTTGCGACTGTCGTGCGCGCGCATGGCCTCGACGCCCATCTGTCGACGCAGGGCAATTTCCTGCTCGGCATGGGCATTCTGGAGCGCGCCGGCCAGCTCGGCGCCAATGCCGGCCAGGCGGCGCGCGATGAGATAGCGGATGCCGTCGAGCGCCTCGCCGGCCCGCAAGCCATGGGCGAACTCTTCAAGGCGCTCGCCGTCGTTCCGCGCGGCACGGCCCTTCGGCCTTTCGCGACGGCGGATTGACTTTTCACCGCAGCCCCTCCCAATCTCCCGTCCGGTAAAAGAGCGCCGGACCGCCGGCCGCTTTTCCTTGACGAAACCGCCCACACGGACAACAACGCCCGCATGCTCAATCAGACCAAACCGGATCCCGTTCGGTCGCCGCTGCTGGACAAGGCGCAGGCGCAAGGCATCCGCCACGGCTATTTCACCCGCATCGGCGGCGTCTCCACGGGCATCTACCAGGGCCTCAACATCGGCACCGGGTCGGATGACGACCAGGCGCTGGTCGCCGAGAACCGGTCCCGCGTCGCCGCCTGGATGGGCGTGCCCGCGAGCCATCTCTTGACCGCCTGGCAGGTCCATTCGCCCGACGTCGTCATCGCCAGGGAACCGTTCGCGGGCGAACGGCCAAAGGCCGACGCCATCGTCACCGACCGGCCCGGCATCGCCATCGGCGCCTCGACCGCCGATTGCGGCCCGGTCCTGTTCGCGGATGCCGGCGCGCGCATCATCGGCGCCGCGCATGCCGGCTGGAAAGGCGCTTTCACGGGCGTACTGGAAAACACCATTGCCGCCATGGAAAACCTCGGCGCCCGGCGCGAAAACATCGTCGCCGTGCTCGGTCCTTCGATCGGCCCCGACAATTACGAAGTCGGGCCGGAATTCGTCGCCCGCTTTGTCGAGGCCGACAGCGAAAATGCCCGCTATTTCGTGCCTTCGGCACATGCCGGCCACTCGATGTTCGACCTCGCCAGCTACACGGTCGACCGTCTGGCCAGAGCCGGCGTCAGGGCCGATGGCCTTGGCCGCTGCACCTATGCCGAGGAAGATCTGTTTTACTCCTACCGGCGCACCACGCACCGCAAGGAACCCGATTATGGCCGGCAGGTTTCGGCAATCGTTTTGGAGAGTGAATAATGGCGCTGCATTTTGAACGATCGGAATTCGACGCGCGGCGCGACCGGCTGATGATCGAGATGGCCGAAAAGAAGCTCGACGCCATCCTGCTGTTCGCGCAGGAGAGCATGTACTGGCTGACCGGTTACGACACGTTCGGCTTTTGCTTCTTCCAGTGCCTGGTGGTGAAGGCCGACGGCTCCATGGTGCTTCTGACCCGCTCGGCCGATTTGCGCCAGGCGCGCCACACCTCGATCATCGACAACATCGTGTTGTGGACCGACCGCGACGGCGCCAATCCGGCCGTCGATCTGCGCAACCTGCTCAACGAACTCGACCTGCTCGGCGCCCGCATCGGCGTCGAATACGACACGCACGGCCTGACCGCTTACAATGGCCGCCGCCTGGACGAGCAATTGCAGACCTTCGGCCAGATCGCCGATGCCTCCGGTATCGTCGGGCGGCTGCGCCTGTTCAAGAGCCCGGCCGAGGTCGCCAAGGCGGAAAAGGCCGCCAATCTCTCCGACGACGCGCTGGACGCGGCCCTGCCGCTGATCAAGCAGGGCGGCGACGAAGCCCTGATCCTGGCCGCCATGCAAGGCGCGATCTTTGCCGGCGGCGGCGATTATCCGGCCAACGAGTTCATCATCGGCTCCGGCGTCGATGCGCTGCTGTGCCGCTACAAGGCCGGCCGCCGCAAGCTCACCAAGAACGACCAGCTGACGCTCGAATGGGCCGGCGTCTTCCACCATTACCATGCGCCGATGATGCGCACGGTGCTGACCGGCAAGGTCTCCAAGCGCCATCAGGAGCTGTTCGACGCCGCGCGCGCCGCGCTTCTTTCCGTCGAAAAGGCAATGACGCCGGGCAACAGCTTCGGCGACGTGTTCGACGCCCACGCCCGCACCATGGAGGCGCACGGCCTGACCAAGCACCGGCTGAACGCCTGCGGCTATTCGGTCGGCGCACGCTTCACGCCGTCCTGGATGGACATGCCGATGTTCTACCAGGGCAATCCCGAGCCGATCGCGCCGAACATGACGCTGTTCGCCCACATGATCATCATGGATTCGGAGACCGAGACGGCGATGACGCTTGGCCGCACCTACCTGACCACCGAATCCCAGCCGAAGGCGCTGTCCCGCCATGATCTCGACTTGATCGTGCAGTGAATCCATAATGGGAGGCGTTCTTCGCCAAGGAGTTAGAAGGCAAATGAGACGATCGCATGTGACGACCGTGTCATTGCTTGTGGCATTGGCTCTGGCTGCCTGCACCAACGCAAAGGATGTTCTCGAACCTTCCGCCATCACCCCGCCGGCGGCCTCGGGGCCGGCCGCGCAGGGCAGCGCCACAGTCACCGTTCCCGCCCCGGCACCATCGACGGCCGCTTCGACCGCCACGACGACGGCACCCGTCACCTCCGCCCAGGCCGCCGCCATCCTGTCGAAGACCCGGCTGCAGATCGCGCCGATCGTCGGCGCTTCGGTGGAAGCCGCCACGCCGCTGACGGCGGAACTGCAGACACGCGCCAAGCAGCGCGGCATCACGCTGGCCGGCAGCCAGGACCAGACCGCGACCCATGTGCTCAAGGGCTATTTCTCGGCGATGTCGGAGGGCAAGGACACCACCGTCATCTATGTCTGGGATGTCTACGACCCCTCCGGCAACCGGCTGCACCGCATCAACGGCCAGATGAAGGCGCCTTCGACCGGTTCCGGCGACAGCACGGGCGCCGACAGCTGGAAGTCGGTATCGCCGGCCACCATGCAGGCGATCGCTGACCAGACCATCGACCAGTTTGCCGCCTTTCTCAGCGGCAAGGCGAGTTGAGGTGTTGTCCGCCGCCGAACAGCTTTCTTGACCTTAGCCGGCGGATTCCCGATCTCGGCGCTTGCAATACCAGCGCGGGCCGCTAAAAGCCCGGTTAACAGGCGCAGGAGAGTCCGCCAGGCCTCTCCGTCCTCCACCAGGAACGGTGCATGAAACTCTTCGCGGGCAATTCCAACAGGGTGCTGGCCGAAGCGGTCGCCCGCTATCTCAACATCCCGCTGGGCAAGGCCAGTGTCAGGCGCTTCGCCGACCAGGAAATCTTCGTCGAAATCCAGGAGAACGTGCGCGGCGAGGATGTCTTCATCCTGCAGTCGACCTCGTTCCCGACCAACGATCACCTGATGGAACTGCTCATCATGATCGATGCCTTCATGCGCTCCTCGGCCAAGCGCATCACGGCGGTTATCCCCTATTTCGGCTATGCCAGGCAGGACCGCCGCGCTTCCGGGCGCACGCCGATCTCGGCCAAGCTGGTCGCCAACATGATCACCCGCGCCGGCGTCGACCGCGTTCTGACGCTGGATCTCCATGCCGGCCAGATCCAGGGTTTCTTCGACATACCGACCGACAATCTGTTCTCGGTGCCGGTGATGGCCCGCGACGTGAAGGCGAAATACAAGCAGCTCGGCAATGTCGTGGTCGTGTCGCCCGACATTGGCGGCGTGGTCCGCGCCCGTGCGCTGGCCAAGCGCTTCGACGCGCAGCTCGCCATCGTCGACAAGCGCCGCGAGCGCCCGGGCGAATCGGAAGTCATGAACATCATCGGCGCGGTCGCCGGCAAGGACTGCCTATTGATCGACGATATCGTCGATTCCGGCGGTACGCTGTGCAACGCCGCCGAAGCGCTGCTGGCCAACGGCGCCACCAGCGTCACCGCCTATATCACCCACGGCGTGCTGTCGGGGGGTGCCGTCGCCCGCATCAGCGGCTCGAAGCTGCAGGAACTGGTGATCACCGATTCCATCCAGCCGACGCAAGGCGTGCTCGACGCGCCCAACATCCGCGTCATCTCGATCGCCGACCTGATGGGCGAAGCCATCTCGCGCACGGCGACCGAGGAATCGGTGTCGAGCCTGTTCGACTAAAAACCTGTTACCCCTGCGGCCCAGTTACCCCTTTGGCAACGCCGATGGCGTCGGCGCCTCCAGCCGGGCCGGGGTTCGCCGCATGCCTTCGCCGGCATCACGCGCGCCGCGCATATAGCCGCGCGGCGAGGAGCCGAGCATGCGCTTGAACATGGTGATGAAGGCCGGCACGCTGTCATAGCCGAGATCGAGCGCCACGCGCGTGATCGGCTCGCCATCGGCGAGCCTCGGTAAGGCCGCGAACAGGCAGGCCTGCTGGCGCCATGTCGACAGCGACAGGCCGGTCTGGCGCTGGAAGGCGCGGGTGAAGGAGCGCCGGCTCATGCCGGCGGCGTCGGCCCATTCGTCGATCGTGGCATGCGGCGAAGGTGCGGCGACGAAGCGCCGGCATAGCATCGCCAGCCGGGGGTCGGAAGGGAAAGGCAGGCCGAGCGGCCGTTCCGGCAAGGTCGGGATTTCATGCAGCAGCAGGTTCATGATCAACCCGCCGCGCCCTTCCAGCACGCCGCCCTGCGGCAGCTTTTCCGATTCCACGATCAGGCTGTGCATCAACTCGGTTACCCCGACGACGCGCAACCCTTCCGGCAGCCCGGGGATCGCGCCCGGCATGACATAGACCGAGCGCATCGAGACGTCGCCCAGCATTTCGACGGAATGTTCCGTGCCGGCCGGTATCCACATCGCATGGTCGGGCGGCACCATCCACCGCCCGTACCGCGTCGTCACCAGCACGACGCCGACCAGCGCATGCAGCAACTGGCTGCGGCTGTGGCGGTGTTGCGGCACATGGTAGCCGTCGGGATATTCGGTCGGCAGCGCGACCGCTGGTCCCGACACCTGCTCCAGCCACTGCCAGCGGCTCTCGTGCAATTGGCCGAGATTGGCATTGCCGGCGCGAAAGATTTCCCTGCCATGTGGCATCGGGTCTGGCCCACTTGCGAAACTATTGGACCAAACCACGAAAGAAGTCGCCCCGCAAGCAGCTTATAAGGCAACCGTCCTAAGGTGGTCGCAGGAGCGTCCGCCAATCTGCCCGCGGCTGCGCCCGCCAAAAAGACCACGGAGCCTATCTTGACCGATACGACAGCCACCAGCGTCGCGGCACCCGCGACGGCCAGTCACGCTTCAGCCCAGGCGACGGCCTTCACCGTCATCCTGGCGGTGAGCCTCTGCCACTGCATCAACGACATCATGCAGTCGCTGCTATCGGCCATCTATCCGCTTCTGAAAGAGAATTACGGCCTCGATTTCTGGCAGATCGGCCTGTTGACCTTCACCTTCCAGGTCACGGCATCCCTGCTGCAGCCGATCATCGGCGCGGTCACCGACAAGCGGCCGATGCCTTATTCGCTGCCTTGGGGCATGGCGTCCTCGCTGATCGGCCTAGTCGTGCTGGCCTATGCCGGGCACTACTACCTGCTCCTGATCGGCGCCTCGCTGATCGGCATCGGCTCGGCGATCTTCCATCCCGAATCCTCGCGTATCGCCCGCTTCGCGTCCGGCGGCCGGTTCGGGCTGGCGCAGTCGCTGTTCCAGGTCGGCGGCAATTTCGGTCAGTCGATGGGCCCCTTGCTGGCCGCCTTCATCGTCGTGCCCTTCGGCCAGACCAGCATCGCCTGGTTCGCCGTCGGCTCGCTGATCGGCATCTTCGTCCTGTGGCAGGTCGGTGGCTGGTACAGCCGCCTGCGCGCCGCGCAAGGCAATCGCAAGACGGCAAGCTTCGTCTCGCCCTTCCCGCGCCGCAAGGTGATGTGGGCCTTGGCGGTGCTGACCTTGCTGGTGCTGACCAAGAACGCCTATATCGCCAGCCTGGCCAGCTACTACACCTTCTATTCCATGCATAAGTTCAGCGTTTCGGTGCAGATGTCGCAGGTCATGCTGTTCCTCTTCCTCGGCTCCTCGGCGCTGGGCATCCTGCTCGGCGGTCCGTTCGGCGACCGCTATGGCCAGAAGGCGATGATCTGGTTCTCGATCGTCGGGGTCCTGCCCTTCACGCTGGCGCTCCCCTACGCCAACATGGAATGGACGATGGTGCTGACCGTGCTGATCGGCCTCATCCTGTCGTCGGCCTTCTCCAACATCGTCGTCTTCGCGCAGGAACTGGTGCCGGGCCGCGTCGGCACGATCGCCGGCATCTTCTTCGGTTTCGCCTTCGGCGTCGGCGGCATCGCGGCCGCCGTGCTTGGCGTCGTCGCCGACATGAAGGGCATCGATTTCGTCTTCCAGATCTGCTCCTACCTGCCGTTCCTGGGGCTGCTGACGGTGTTCCTGCCCAACATGAAGGAAGCCCGCAAGGCGCAAGCAGCCGCTTAGAATCATCCGAGTTAGGTCCAGGCAAAGGCACCCGCCACATGGCGGGTGCCTTTTTCGTTCAAGCGGGAAGGATTCAGGCCTTGAAGAAGGCCAGCAGGTCGGCGTTGATGACGTCCGCATGCGTCGTGGCCATGCCGTGTGGAAAGCCCTTGTAGACCTTGAGCTCGCCCTTCCTGAGCAGCTTGATCGCCAGCAGCGCCGAATCGGCGATCGGAACGATCTGGTCGTCGTCGCCGTGCATGACCAGCACCGGCACCTCGATCGCCTTCAGATCCTCGGTGAAATCGGTTTCCGAGAAGGCCTTGATGCAATCATAATGCGCCTTGGTGCCACCCATCATGCCCTGGCGGTACCAATTGTCGATCACGCCCTGCGAGACCGCGGCGCCCGGCCGGTTGAACCCGTAGAACGGGCCGGCGGGAACATCCACGTAAAGCTGCGCGCGATTGCCCGCGACGCCGGCGCGGAAGCCGTCGAACACCTCGATGGGAAGGCCGCCGGGATTGGCTGCGGTCTTGAGCATGATCGGCGGCACCGCGCCGAGCAACGCGGCCTTGGCAACCCGGCCGCCCGCTCCATACCGGGCAACATAACGCGCCACTTCGCCGCCGCCGGTCGAATGGCCGACATGGATGGCGTCCCTGAGGTCGAGATGCGCGGCAAGTTCAGCCACGTCGGCGGCATAGGTGTCCATCTCGTTGCCGATATCGGTCTGCGTCGACCGGCCGTGGCCGCGCCGGTCATGGGCGATGACGCGGTAGCCCTGCGCCAGGAAGAACAGCATCTGGGCATCCCAGTCGTCGCCGCTCAGCGGCCAGCCGTGATGGAAGACGATGGGCTGACCGGTTCCCCAGTCCTTGTAATAGATCCGCGTGCCGTCCTTGGTGGTGATCGTGCCGCTGCCTGAGCCGGATTTGGTCTGCGAGGTCATCTCAATCTCCATTTGATTTGATATCGCAATAAACAATATCGCGACATAGACACCGCTAAGGCAGCTCGATCTCCTTGTCCAGAAAAATATGTATCGCGATATCATTTTTCGTGGTACATGTCATGGACGCTTAATCGGCAAAGGAACGCGTCGTGCCTCTTCCGCTGGACAATCAGCTCTGCTTCACCCTCTACGCCACCTCAATGGCGATCAATCGCACCTACAAGCCGATGCTGGACGAGATGGGCATCACCTATCCGCAATATCTCGTGCTCAACGCGCTGGGCGAGGCCGACGGCATGTCTGTCGGCAGGATTGCGCACAGGCTCGCCCTGGAATCGAGCACGGTCACGCCGCTGGTCAAGCGAATGGAACAGGCCGGCCTGGTGACCCGCCAGCGCAGCCAGACCGACGAGCGCCAGGTGCAGGTCGACCTGACGGCAGCCGGCCGCAAGCTGCTTGTCCAGTGCAACTGCCTGAACGAGACACTGGTCGAACGCTCGGGCATGACACTGGCCGAGCTCGACGCCCTGAACCGGCAGGTCCAGGCGCTGTGCGATGCCTTGACTGGCGAGCGGTAGTGGCGGCCCCTCCGGCCGCCGCTTGCACCCTCGCCCGCCTTCCGCTATAGAGCCGCCACCCGCGTAGACACCCTTGGAGGCAACGCGGCGGAAGGCTGCCTTCCCCTTGTGATCCCGAACAAAGATCCGCTCGCTGCGGTTTCCGGCATTCGGACATCGAGGTCCGGCGGCTTTCGACGTTTACGGCCTGGCACATCACCAACCGTAGGCGCTCCATAACACGCGAAAGGAAAAACCATGAGCCACGATACTTACGAGCTCAAGGCCGAAGCGCGCGAACAGGTCGGTAAGGGGTCCGCCCGTGCAGTTCGCCGCGATGGTAAAGTGCCTGCAGTGATTTACGGCGACAAGCAGCCTCCCCTGGCGATTGCGCTGAACTACAAGGACGTCTACTACAAGATCCATGGCGGCGGGTTCCTGACCACGGTCGCCACGATCGATGTCGGCGGCAAGAAGATCCAGGTTCTGCCGAAGGATTTTCAGCTCGACCCGGTCAAGGATTTCCCTGTCCATGTCGACTTCCTGCGCATCGGCAAGGATACCGAAGTCAACGTCGATGTTCCCGTGCACTTCATCAATGAAGACAAGTCGCCCGGCATCAAGCGCGGCGGCGTGCTCAACATCGTGCGTCACGAAGTCGAGTTCCACTGCCCGGCCAATGCGATTCCGGAATTCATCACCGTCGATCTCACCGGCGCCGACATCGGCGATTCGATCCACATCTCGGCGGTCAAGCTGCCGGCCGGCGTCAAGCCGGTGATCTCCGACCGCGACTTCACCATCGCGACCGTCGCCGGTTCGTCGGCGATGAAGCCGGAGACGGAAGAGACGGTCGAGGCCGCGGCTCCTGAAGCGGCTCCCGCCGCCGAAGAGAAGTAACTCCTTTCACGCCCGGAGACGACGATGCTTGTATTTGCAGGCCTCGGCAATCCGGGCGCGAAATACGCTGAAAACCGGCACAATGTCGGCTTCATGGCGGCGGACGCTATCGCCCGCCGCCATTCCTTTTCGCCCTGGTCGAAGAAGTTCCAGGGCCTGATCGCCGAAGGCACGCTCGGCGGCGAAAAGATCATCCTGATCAAGCCGCAGACCTTCATGAACCTGTCCGGCCAGTCCGTCGGCGAGGCGCTGCGCTTCTACAAGCTCGCTCCCTCCGCCCTCACCGTTTTCTATGACGAGATCGATCTCGCCGAGGGCAAATTGCGCATCAAGACCGGCGGCGGTGCCGGTGGCCACAACGGCATCCGCTCGATCGATGGCCATGTCGGCAATACCTATCGCCGCGTGCGCATCGGCGTCGGCCATCCCGGCGTCAAGGAAATGGTCCAGCATCATGTGCTGGGCGATTTCGCCAAGGCCGACCGCGAATGGCTCGACCCGCTGCTCGACGCCATCGCCGACAACGCCGCGATGATCGTCAAGGGCGACGAATCCGGCTTCATGAACAAGGCCGCCCTTGCCGTGCAAGGCAAGGCCGGCGCCGAACCGGAAAAGCCGGCGCAAAAACAGGCTCCGAAACAGCAAAGCCACGTCCGTCAGGCCCGCCCCCAGCAGGCGCCCGCCAAGCTGTCCGACACCGGCCCGATGGCCGCGATGCTGAAGAAACTCTTCGGCAACAAGGACTGAGTCGCGGGACCATCGGCGTTACAGGGCTTGACGTTCCCGACCCCTATCGCCCATAGCCCTCATCAAATTTCGCTTTCCCGATAGGACCGGACACAATGGGTTTCAAATGCGGCATCGTTGGCTTGCCCAATGTCGGCAAGTCGACGCTCTTCAACGCGCTGACGAGGACGGCCGCCGCGCAGGCCGCCAACTACCCCTTCTGCACCATCGAACCGAATACAGGCGAGGTGGCGGTGCCCGATCCGCGCCTGCGGAAGATCGCCGAGATCGCCAAGTCGAAGGAGATCATCCCGACCCGCATCTCCTTCGTCGACATTGCCGGCCTGGTGCGCGGCGCCTCCAAGGGCGAAGGGCTGGGCAACCAGTTCCTCGCCAACATCCGCGAGGTCGACGCCATCGTGCATGTGCTGCGCTGCTTCGAGGATGACGACATCACCCATGTCGAGGGCCGCATCGACCCGGTCGCCGACGCCGAGACGGTCGAGACCGAGCTGATGCTCGCCGACCTCGACAGCCTCGAGCGCCGCATCGTGCAGATCCGCAAGCGCGCCGGCAGCAAGGACAAGGAAGCCACCACGGTGCTGCCGATGATGGAGGCGGCGCTCGAGCTGCTGCAGGCCGGCAAGCCGACCCGCATCCTGCTCAAGGGCATTTCGGCGGAGGACCTGCGCATCTTGCAGGGGCTGAACCTTCTGACCTCGCACCCCGTGCTCTATGTCTGCAACGTCGCCGAGGCCGATGCCGCGACCGGCAACGAGCACACCAGGGCCGTGGAAAAGATGGCAACCGCGCAGGGCGCCGGCACGGTGGTGATCTCGGCCGCGATCGAAGCCGAGGTCGCCCAGCTTTCGGACGAGGAAGAGATGGAGTTCCTGTCCTCGCTCGGCCTCGACGAGCCGGGCCTCAACAAGGTCATCCGCGCCGGCTACGACCTGTTGCATCTGATCACCTATTTCACCGCCGGTCCGAAGGAAACGCGCGCCTGGACCATCCACAGGGGCGACAAGGCCCCGCAAGCCGCCGGCGTCATCCACACCGATTTCGAGCGCGGCTTCATCCGCGCCCAGACCATCGCCTACAACGACTATGTCACGCTCGGCGGCGAGGTGGCGGCCAAGGAAGCCGGCAAGGCGCGCGACGAAGGCAAGGAATATGTCGTCCAGGACGGCGACGTGCTGTTGTTCAAGTTCAACACCTGACGGGCTCGACCCCGTGATCAGCCACGCTGGCTGGCTACGGCTTTTTGCCCTGCCTTGACCTTGTCACATCGCGGGTCTAATCGGCTGCTGCACGCGGTCGGCGCTCTCGTCGAAAGGGCCTGCCCTGTGAAATCCGACACGATGCGTCTATCCGAGCGCAGCTTTGGCAGGGAAATCTGGCGATGATCAAAGCCTTCGCCGTCGACAATGATCGCCTGCGCCTCACCGACGATTTCGCGGCGGATGGCGACAAGATCGTCTGGGCCGATCTCTTCAATCCGACCAAGGAGGAAGAGGCCACCATCGAAAGCTGGCTCGGCGTCGCCATCCCGACCCGCGAGGAGATGGAGGAGATCGAGATTTCCAGCCGCCTCTACATCGAGGACGGCGCCTATTTCATGACCGCCACCCTGCCCGCGCAGACCGAGGTCGACGATCCCCTGATGTCGCCGGTCACCTTCGCGCTCGCCGGCAAAAGGCTGATCACCATTCGCTATCATGAACCCAAGGCCTTCAAGACCTTCCCGCTACGCGCCGAAAAGGTGGCGACCGGCTGCACAAGCGGCGACACCATCCTGATCGGCCTGCTGGAAGCGATCGTCGACCGTCTCGCCGACATCCTGGAACGCGCAGGCCGCGACGTGGAAGTGATTTCGCGCGATATTTTCGAAGCACGTTCGACCAAGGTGTCGAAGCGCAACCGCGACTTCCAGGAACTCCTGAAAGCGATCGGCCGCAAGGAAGACATCGCCTCCTCCGTCCGCGACAGCCTGATCTCGCTGCAGCGCCTGGCGGGTTTCCTCGCCCATGTCGCGACCCAGACCAAGATGAGCAAGGATGTGCGCGCCCGCATCAAGACGCTGTCGCGCGACGTGCTGTCGCTCGCCGACCACGCCACCTTCCTGTCGCAGAAGATCTCCTTCCTGCTCGACGCCACGCTCGGCATGATCTCGATCGAGCAGAACGCCATCATCAAGATCTTCTCGGTCGCCGCCGTCATCTTCCTGCCGCCGACACTCGTCGCCTCGATCTACGGCATGAATTTCGACGTCATTCCCGAGCTGAAATGGGAGTTCGGCTATCCCTTCGCCATCGCCATGATGATCCTGTCCGCGATCCTGCCCTTCTGGTATTTCCGCCGCCGCGGCTGGCTCTGACCACCGCCGCCGGCGCCGGCTGCTCCATGCTGGCTCACCAGAAAGGACTTGACCAAAACGCCGCCGGCCTGCATCCGGGTTGCCCGATCCTTGGGATTCAACCGGATTGCCGACATGACCGCAAAGACATGGGCCTATGAGGATTTCGTCGAGGGTGCCTCGTTCGACCTCGGCGCCAAACAGGTAAGCGCGGCGGAGATTATCGAATTCGCCAGCGAATTCGATGCGCAGCCGATGCATCTCGACGAGCAAGCTGGCAAGGCCAGCATCCTCGGTGGCCTCTCGGCCTCGGGCTGGCACACATGCGCCATGTTCATGCGCATGCTGTGCGATGCCTTCCTGTTGGACTCCACCTGCCAGGGCGCGCCTGGCGTCGATCAGGTCAAGTGGAAGAAGCCGGTGCTGGCCGGCGATACGCTGCGGGGCAACCTCGTGGTCCTGGCCAGGCGCCTGTCGAAATCCAAGCCCCAACTGGGCTTCGTCACCATGCGCAGCGAACTGGTCAACCAACGCGGCGAAAGCGTTTTCGAGTTGGAGAACTCCGTCATGTTCCTGACACGCGATGCCGCGGGTAACCTGTCATGACCTTGGACGAATTCTTCCGCATCGGCACCACGGTGACGCTGGGCTCGCACACATTCGAGGCCGACGCGATCAAGGCGTTCGCCCGCAAGTACGACCCGCAGATCTTCCACATCGACGAGGAAGCCGCCCGGAAAAGCGTGCTCGGCGGGCTTTGCGCCTCCGGCTGGCACACCGCCGCCACCTGGATGAAGCTGAACCTGGAGACCCGCCTGGACGCCGAAGGCTGGGACGGCGCGGTGCCCGAATTCGGCCCCTCGCCCGGCTTCAAGAACCTGAAGTGGCTGAAACCCGTTTATGCCGGGCAAACCATCACTTTCACGCGCACCGCGCTTTCCCACCGCCCGATCGCGTCGCGCCCGGGCTGGCGGCTGCTGGCGCTGCTCTGCGAGGCCTCCGATTCGAACGGCGCCAAGGTGCTGGAGTTCGAAAGCGCCGTGCTGGTGAAGGTGAGTAGTGAGTAGTGAGTGAGCGCAACGCTTATTCACTATTCACTATTCCCAACACTAATGCCCCTCGAACCCGATCAGCGTCCTCACCGGAACACCCAGCGCTTCGAGCTTGGCGCGTCCACCCAGATCCGGCAGGTCGATGACGAAGCAGGCGGCGAGGATGTCCGCGCCGATCTGGCGCAGCAGCTTGACCGCCGCTTCCGCCGTGCCGCCGGTGGCGATGAGGTCGTCGACAAGGATCACCTTCTCGCCGGGCGCGACGCCGTCCTTGTGCATCTCCATCTCGTCCAGCCCGTATTCCAGGCTGTAGGCGACGCGCACCGTCTCATAGGGCAGCTTGCCCTTCTTGCGGATCGGCACGAAGCCGGCCGAGAGCTGGTGCGCGACGGCGCCGCCAAGGATGAAGCCCCGCGCCTCGATGCCGGCGATCTTGTCGATCTTCTGCCCGGCATAGGGATGCACCAGCTCGTCGATGGCGCGGCGGAAGGCGCGCGCATTGCCGAGCAGCGTGGTGATGTCGCGAAACAGGATGCCGGGCTTGGGATAGTCCGGAATGGTGCGGATCGACGCCAGCAGCGTGTCTTCGAGAGAAGGTTTCATGAAGCGGCTCCGAATGATCCGGCTGACAAAGTAAAACGGCGCGGGGCCGATCGTAACCCGGCGCGACCGACAACGGCTAGCGCGATGTGGCGGCCGAAACAAGCGCATCCGGCAAAGGATTTGATCAGGGCCTGGGAGCAGACGTCGGCGATTTTTCCTGCCGTTGGCGCAGCCACGAAAAAGGGGCGCCCGAAGGCGCCCCGCTCGAACGGATGGTTATTTGCCAAACCCTACATGCCGAGATCGGACCGAAGCTCGGCCCTGGCCACTTCGTACTCGGCCTTGAAATCCTCCCGGTTGAGCAGGACCGCGGCGATCACGCTGCCGGAAATCTTGCCCATCTCGACGTCGGACGGATAATGGATGCCGCCGACGATTCGGTTGTGGGCGAACTCGGCCGCGCGGGCCATGATCTCGGCGCGCTTTTCCGGAACCATGTCGGACAGGATGATGCCCATCATCGTGCCGACGGTCGCGTGCCCTGACGGCCAGGAACCGGAGCTCGACAGCTTGACCACCGGCTTGACGAGATCGCTGAGTTGATGCGGGCGCGGTCGCTTCCAGACATCCTTTGCCGGGTCGACGACGGCGCCTTCGGTCTCCACCACGCGATCGAAGAAGGCGCTGAATTTCGGCAGCTTGTCCTTGTTGAAATTCGGCCCCATGACATCGGCGAAACGCCAGACGTTTTCCTCGGCATCGGCGATGGCGCGGGCTTCCATCTGAGGTGTGCGCGTGACCTGCATGGTCAGCACCTCGCCAAGTTCAGCCTTGGTCTCGGCCGAATCATTGGCCGGCGGCGGCGGCAGGATCATCGTCAGGTCGACATCCTTGTTGGTGATGAACGGTTTTGCGTCTTCGGCACGGGCCGCGGAGCCGACGACAAGCAGCAGCAGGCCTGCCGCGAGCGATGCGTATCTTTTCATGGGCGTGATCCTTTGATGAGAGCGCCGCAGGATCGCGATGTGCGGTGACGGCCATGTGACACCGCCGAGGCGTGGTGGTGTAATCCACCTCAAAAGCAGAAAGGGCGCCTCTCGACGCCCCACTTTGTGCATTGAACGGCCAAGGCCTTTTGAGATTCAGGTCAGGCCGAGTCGAAAACGATGGTTTCCGAGAACCGGAGCGGAGCGTACTTGAAGTACGTGAGCACCGGAAGCACAGGAAGCCATCGTTTTCGACTCGGCCTGACCTGAAGGTCAACAGGCCTTAGTGGGCGACGGCTTCCCAGACCTTGCGCTTGGTCAGATAGACCAGGGCGCCGAACAGAAGCAGGAACACCAGCACGCGGAAGCCGGTCTTCTTGCGGGCTTCCATGTGCGGCTCGGCCGCCCAGGCCAGGAAGGTCGACACATCACGGGCGTACTGGTCGACGGTTTGCGGCGAACCGTCGTCATAGGTCACCTGGCCGTCGGAGAGCGGCTTGGGCATCTTCAGCGACACGCCCGACATGAAGTACGGGTTGTAATGCGTGCCTTCGGGAATGACCATTCCGGCCGGCGGCTTCTCGTCATAGCCGGTCAGGAGCGAATGGATGTAGTCGGGGCCGCCCGCGTCATACTGGGTGAAGATGTCGAAGACGAACTGCGGAAAACCCCGTTCCACGCCGCGCGCCTTGGCCAGCAGCGACATGTCGGGCGGTGCCGCGCCGCCATTGGAGGCAGCCGCGGCTTCCTCGTTGGCGAACGGCGCCGGGAAATGGTCCGACGGCTTGCCGGGACGGTCGAACATGTCGCCGGCATCGTTGGGACCGTCATGGATGGTGTATTCGGCCGCGAAAGTCTTGACCTGGGCGTCGCTGTAGCCGAGGTCCGACAGCGTGCGGAACGCCACAAGGTTCATCGAATGGCAGGCCGAGCAGACTTCCTTGTAGACCTTCAGGCCGCGCTGCAGCTGCGCCTTGTCATAGGTGCCGAACGGGCCAGTGAAGCTCCAGCTCATTTCCTTCGGCTCGTGGATCGGGAAATGCGTCGGAGCCGCCGCGTCGTGCGCCTCTTCGGCCGCGAAGGCGGCTGTGCCGGCGGCCACGAGGCCGATCAGCGCCAGCGAGGTGAGAATCTTTTTCATGCCAAATCCCCTTAGATTCTCTACCGCTCAGCCCTTGGTCTCAGGTGCTGCCGTGGCGCCCGCCGGATGCCCGCTGCCGCCCTTGTTCTTCTCGAGCACCGCCTCGGTGATCGAGTTGGGCAGCCTGCGCGGCGTCTCGATCAGGCCGAGCACCGGCAGGACGATCAGGAAGAAGGCGAAGTAGAACAGTGTCGCCATCTGCGCCATGAACACATAGCTGCCTTCCGCCGGCTGCGAGCCCAGCCAGCCAAGCAGGATGGCATCGGCCACGAACAGCCAGAAGAACAGCTTGTACCAGGGCCTGTAGACCGCCGAGCGCACCTTGGAGGTGTCGAGCCACGGCACCAGGAACAGCATGACGATAGCGCCGAACATGCACAGCACGCCGCCGAGCTTGGAATTGATCGGCCCGATGTTGAAGGTGATGGCGCGCAGGATCGCGTAGAACGGCAGGAAGTACCATTCCGGCACGATATGGGCTGGCGTCTTCAGCGGGTTGGCGACGATGTAATTATCGGCGTGGCCGAGATAGTTCGGCAGGAAGAAGATGAAATAGGCGAAGATGAACAGGAACACGATCATGCCGAACGCGTCCTTGATGGTCGCGTAGGGCGTGAAGGCGACGGTGTCGGTCTTCGACTTGACCTCGATGCCGGTCGGGTTCGACTGGCCCACGACATGCAGCGCCCAGACGTGCAGCACGACGACGCCGGCGATCATGAACGGCAAGAGATAATGCAGCGCGAAGAAGCGGTTCAGCGTCGGGTTGTCGACGGCGAAGCCGCCGAGCAGCAACTGCTGGATCCAGTCACCGACCAGCGGAATCGCGCTGAAGAAGCCGGTGATGACCGTGGCGCCCCAGAAGCTCATCTGCCCCCAAGGCAGCACGTAGCCCATGAAGCCGGTCGCCATCATCAGCAGATAGATGATGCAGCCCAGGATCCACAGCAGTTCGCGCGGCGCCTTGTAGGAGCCGTAATAAAGACCGCGGAAGATATGCAGGTAGACCGCGATGAAGAAGAACGAGGCGCCGTTGGCATGCATGTAGCGCAACAGCCAGCCGGAATTGACGTCGCGCATGATCTTCTCGACCGAATTGAAGGCGAGAGCGCTGTCCGACGTATAGTGCATCGCCAGCACGATGCCGGTCAGGATCTGCGAAACCAGCATGATCGCCAGGATGCCGCCGAAGGTCCACATATAGTTCAGGTTGCGCGGCACCGGATAGGCGATGAAGCTGTCATAGACCATCCTGGGCAGCGGCATGCGGGCGTCGAACCAGCGTTCGATACCGGTCTTCGGCGTATAGGTCGAGTGTCCCTCGCTCATCGAAATATCCCCTGCCTCAACCGATAAGGAGTTTGGTATCGGAAATGAATTTGAATACCGGAATCGCCATGTTCTCCGGCGCCGGGCCTTTGCGGATGCGGCCAGCGGTGTCGTATTGCGAGCCGTGGCACGGGCAGAACCAGCCGCCGAAATCGCCTTCCTGGCCGAGTGGAATGCAGCCCAGATGCGTGCAGACCTGAACCATCACCATCCAGGCTTCCTTGCCGGGCGTGGTGCGGTTGGCATCGGTCGCCGGCGCATCGGACGGCAAATTGGCGTTGCGGGCGATCGGATCCTTGAGATCGGAGAGGCTGACGGCCTCGCCGTCCTTCATTTCCTTTTCGGTGCGGTTGCGCACCACGACCGGCTTGCCGCGCCACTTGACGATCAGCGAGCTCCCAGGCGTCAGCGAGGAGACGTCGACCTCGACCGAAGCGAGCGCCAGCGTCGAGGCGTCAGGGCGCATCTGGTCGATGAACGGCCAGGCGACGGCACCGGCGCCGACCACAGCGGCCATGCCGGTGGCGACGTAGAGAAAATCTCGACGATTGGGATCGTGGATGTCGGTTGCGCTCACGGGTGCCTGATCCTTTCGCCTCTTCCGCGCCGGTGGCCGAGCCTTGTTCCCCGCTCAATCACGCCAACCCGACAGCGCATGGCGAACAGGCTAGCGAATTCCTCCGGCATTTGGACTTCGGTTTATGCGTGAAGCCCGTTTTTGTCCAGACGGGTCAAGGCACAAGGGCAGATTGTCGCGGGGACAAAATACCCTATCGCGCGACAAGGCGGCGAATGGCCGCGAAGGACGGCTAAACAACCGGGAAACAACCGCAAATCCGGCATCTCTGTTTACCTCGACACAGGATGTCGGTGTGATCTATCTTCCCCGTCATGGCGCATGTCATCGATCGCGAGGAATGGGCTGTTCGTCCCGACCGCTGGAAGGGCGAACTGCAGTGCGGCGTCTACGGTTCCAACTCCTGCCTGATCTTCAATCATCTGCCCGACACAGGCGGCGGCCCGCGGCTGCATTCCCATCCCTATGCGGAGATCTTCATCATCCGCCAGGGCAGCGCCCTGTTCACGGTCGGCGACCGGGAAATCGAGGCCTCCGCCGGCCAGATCGTCATCGTGCCGCCCAACACGCCGCACAAATTCACCAATCTCGGCCCCGGCCCGCTGGAAACGACCGACATCCACGAGAACGGCACGTTCATCACCGAATGGCTGGAGTGATCCTTACGTCGCTCCCAACCGGACAAGTACCGCCCTGGGGATGTTGTATTCGCGGATGACGGCATCGTGCTTTCGAAAGCCGCACAGTTCGCGCTGGATGAAATAGGCGTGGACGGCCACGGCGGCCTCCTTGAGAAGAAGGGGACGCAGGTCCTCCTCGGCATTGCTGGCCAGCCGGGCCAGCGTTTCCTCCACCTTTTGACCGGCGCGCCCGAGAGCGGCCGCTTTTTCCGCCAGGATTTCATGACCGAGCGCATCGAAGGCGGCTTCGGCAGCGGTAGCGCCGGCAAGATGAGACGGTGGACGCAAGGACATTTCAGCCCCCTTTCCCGAAAATCATGCGATGGGTGACGAATTCTTCGCCTTCCACGCGTTGAAAGCCAAGCCGTTCGTAAAAACCGAAGGCTTCCGGTGGCGCGCGGGTGTTCAAGACTGAAAAATACTGGCGAGCCCTGTCGGCAACAGTTTCCACCAGCATGCGGCCAAGGCCGTTGCGGCGGTGGCGCGCGCTGACGAACAGGTGACGGACCCGGCCCTGGTCCCTGCCCTCGAAATAGGGATCGATGTTCAGCCCGCACACGCCGGCGAGGTCCCGGTCATGCCATGCCCCGAACAGCGCCTCGCCCCGCTTCAGGAACTTGTTGCGGCCGCTTGCCCAGCCATCGCTCAGGCGCACCAGCATCCAGTAGCCTTCCAGCCGGCTCTCTTCCTTCAACGTGTCGAAGGCCGCCACGGTTGGCCGCAGCCGCTTGAGCACATAGCCCCTCTCTGGGTCGATTCCTGGGCTGACCTCTGGCGATCCACCCATGCGCCTACTCCGCCGGCCGCGTCTCTTCGAGCACGCTTTCCTCGTGATAGAGGAAGCCGCCCGACTGGCGCTTCCACAGCCGGGCATAGAGCCCGTCGAGCGCCACCAGCTCGTCATGGGTGCCTTGCTCGACGATGCGGCCGCCGTCGAGCACCACCAGGCGGTCGAGTGCCGCGATCGTCGACAGCCGGTGGGCGATGGCGATCACGGTCTTGTTCTCCATCAGCCGCGTCAGGTTCTCCTGGATCGCCGCCTCGATGTCGGAATCGAGCGCCGACGTCGCTTCATCGAGGATCAGGATCGGCGCGTCCTTGAGGAAGACGCGGGCGATCGCCACGCGCTGGCGCTGGCCGCCCGACAGTTTCACGCCGCGCTCGCCGACAAAGGCCTCGTAGCCGGCGCGATCGCGGTTGTCGCGCAAGGTCAGGATGAACTCGTGCGCCTCGGCTTTTTTCGCCGCCGCGATCACCTCGGCGTCCGTCGCGTCGGGCATGCCGAGCTTGATGTTGTCGCGCAGCGAGCGGTGGAACAGCGCGGTGTCCTGGCTGACGACGCCGATATTGGCGCGCAGCGAATTCTGCGTCACATCAGAGACGTTCTGGCCGTCGATGGTGATCTCGCCGCTTTCGAGGTCGTAGAGGCGCAGGATCAGATTGGCCAGCGTCGTCTTGCCGGCGCCTGACGGGCCGACCAGCCCGACCTTCTCACCCGGCTTGACGACGAGGTCGATGCCGTTGAGCACGCCGAATCCCTTGCCGTAGTGGAACTCGACATTCCTGACGTCGATGCGCCCGCCCGTCACGACCAGCTCTTTCGCGTCCGGCGTATCGGTCAGCCCGAGCGGCTGCGAGATCAGCGCCTTGGAGTTCTCCAATACGCCGAGATTGCGCAAGATGCCGTTCATCTGCATCATCAGCCGGCCAAGCAGCATGTTGAGCCGCAGCACCAGGCTGAGCGTGAAGGCGACGGCGCCAACGGTGATCGAGCCCTCGACCCAGAGATAGACGGCAAAGCAGCCGATCGCCGTGATCATGATGCCCGACAGCGTCGTCAGCGCCATGCGCACGCCGGTCAATCGGCGGGTGAAGGGCCGCAATGCGTCGAGATAGATGTCAAAACCGTTCCTGATGTAGCGGTCGTCGCCGTCGGCCGCGAACAGTTTCAGCGTCTGCACGTTGGAGTAGGAATCGACAATGCGGCCATTGATCATGGAACCCGCCTCCGCCGTCGCTTCGGCATGCTTGCGGATTGCCGGCAAATAGAGTTTCGCCAGAAAGCCGAAGGCGGTGATCCATACCACCACGAGTGCCGCCAGCCTGAGGTCAAGCCCGGCGACCAGCGCCAGCGTCGTCACGGTATAGACGACCATGAACCAGACGACCTCGATGAAGCTTTCCATCAGGTCGCCCGTCGCCTGCCCGGCCTGCCAGACTTTCGTCGCGATGCGGCCGGCAAAATCGTTCTGGAAGAAGGCGTAGGACTGGCGCGAGACGTGCCGGTGCGCCTGCCAGCGCACCAAATTGTAGAAGCCGGGCGTGATCGTCTGTTCGTCGACCAGCGCCGACAAGGCGACGACCACGGTGCGGATGACCAGCACCACCGCGACCATGAACACCAGTTCGGGGCCGGCGGCGGTCCACAGCGCGTGCCAGCTCCGTTCGCCGGGCAATTGGTCGAGAATATCGACCAGCCGTCCGACGAAATAGAACAGGCCGGCCTCGACCAGCGGCGCGATGCCGCCGATGACCAGCATGGCGAAGAAGGCGAACTTCGCCTGGCCGACATAATGCCAGAGGAAGCCGGCGACGCTGGCTGGCGGCCGCAGATTCGCCGGCTCCCTGAACGGGTAGACCCAGGTCTCGAACCAGCGGTAGACGGCTGTCATCATGCGGCGGCCATCATTCTGCGGCTTGCCCCTTTGCTATTGCGTCATTGGCGGCTTCGACTGGGACGTCATCGAGCAGGAACCCACCCGACTGGCGCTGCCAGAGCTGCGCGTAGAGTCCGCCTCTGGCGACCAGTTCCTCGTGCGAGCCCTCCTCGATGACGCGACCCTGGTCCATCACGACGAGCCTGTCCATCGCCGCGATGGTCGACAGCCGGTGCGCGATGGCGATGACGGTCTTGCCTTGCATGAGCTTGTAGAGGTTCTCCTGGATGGCGGCTTCCGCCTCGGAATCGAGCGCCGACGTCGCCTCGTCAAGGATAAGTATGGGCGCGTCCTTCAACATAACGCGAGCAATGGCGATGCGTTGCCGTTGACCGCCGGACAGTTTGACGCCGCGGTCGCCGACATAGGCGTCGAACCCCTTGCGTCCATGATGGTCCGAAAGTCCTGATATGAAATCCATCGCCTCGGCCCGCCGCGCCGCCTCGAGCAGCATCTCGTCGGTGGCATCGGGCCGGCCATAGAGGATATTTTCGCGCACCGAACGATGCAGCAGCGAGGTATCCTGCGTGACCATCCCGATCTGCGCGCGCAGCGAATCCTGTTTCACGCCGGCGATCTCCTGGCCGTCGATCAGGATCCGGCCGCTTTCCAGGTCGTAGAAGCGCAGCAAGAGATTGACCAGCGTCGACTTGCCGGCGCCCGAGCGGCCGACAATGCCGACCTTCTCGCCCGGCTTGACCACCAGCGACAGGTTTTCGATGACGCCTTTCTGCTTGCCGTAATGGAAGCGGATATCCTCGAAGCGGATATCGCCTTTGGAAACGATGATCTCCTTGGCATCCGGCCTGTCCTCGACCAGGCGCGGCAACGAAATCGAGGCAATGCCGTCCTGCACCGTGCCGATATTCTCGAACAGGCTCGACATTTCCCACATGATCCACTGCGACATGCCCCACATCCGGAGCACCAGACCGATGACCACGGCGACCGCACCGATCGTCACCACTTGCCCCATCCACAGCCACAGCGAGATGGCGGTGACCGAGAACAGCAGCAGCGCGTTCAGTATGTAGAGCGAGCCGAACAGCAGCGTCACCAGCCGCATCGACCGGTAGACCGTATCGAGGAAGCCCATCATGCCTTCCCTGGCGAAGGCGGCCTCGCGGCGTGAATGGGAAAACAGCTTGACCGTCTGGATGTTGGTGTAGCTGTCGACGACGCGGCCGGTCATGGTCGAGCGCGCATTCGCCTGCTCCTCGCCGACCTTGCCCAGTCGCGGGATGAAGAAGCGCAGCAACAGGATATATCCGACCATCCAGACGCCAAGCGGCGCCGCCAGCCGCCAGTCGGCCGAACCGACAATCAACAGCATGCCGAGGAAATAGACGACGACGTAGTTCAGGACGTCGATCACCTTGATGACGCATTCGCGCACGGCAAGCGCGGTCTGCATCAGCTTGGTGGCGATGCGGCCGGCGAACTCGTCCTGGTAGAAGCTCATCGATTGCTTGAGCAGGTAGCGGTGCACCTGCCAGCGGATGCGCATGGGGTAATTGCCCATCAGCGTCTGCTGGTTGAGCAGCGAATGCAGCCAAACCGTGCCGGGCAGCGCGAACAATACGATGAAGGCCATGCCGGCGAGCTTCCAGCCTTCCGTCTGCAGGAAGGTCTCGCGGTTCTGGCCCGACAGCCAGTCGACGATGCGGCCGAGGAAGCCGAACATCCACACTTCCGCGATGGCGATGGCCGCGACCAGCACCGCATCGACAAGAATATAGGACCATGCCCCGCGCGTATAATGCAGGCAGAAGGCAACCAGCGTCCTGGGCGGCTCGACCGGCTCCGCTGCCGGGAACGGATCGAGCCTTCTTTCAAACCAGCTAAACAACAACATAGGTCATGCCTGTAAAATCTGTTTTCCGCTTACGCGGCTTGGCGGCGTACGAAGTCCTCGGACCGCATGGCATCGAGGGCCGACGCTCCGGAATCATCCGGAGCGTCGGCCCTGCTTCGCGCTATATAGGAGTTCGCCGGCTTTTCGCCGACAGGCATCTTTGTCGATCCTGACGACACGGCACCACCGGTCCGGCTTTTCGCTCCCGGCCGGATCAGCCGGATGATGCGGCGCACCAGCGAAGGCCGGCCCGGGTCGGGGACCGCGCGCGAGAAATCGACGTCCGGCAGCATGCCGCGATGCGGACGGCGGCGCACTTCGGCATGGACCGCCGACGAATAGGTCTCGCCGATCAACAGCGCCCAGGTCGGCAGCCGGTGGATATGCAGGCTCCTCGAGCCCGGTATTCTGTAGGGATCGAACATCGGTCCGTCCTCCGTGTTGAAATAGAGATAGAAAGGATGATCGACATCGTGCCGCGGGATCGGCGGCGGATCAGTCGGAACGCGTTGGGACGGGGCCATCGGCCCCTTCGGCAGCTTGAAAAACATCGCAGGATTCCTTCGAAGACCAGGGTATGGTTTCGGCGGAGATCGGTGCGGAAGTGCCTAAAAGATCAGGAGAAACGTCGTACCGAAACCGCCAGGGCGCAGTTGAGCCCACGGGTGGGGCGCTGGATGTGCATGGTCATCATGAATTACCCCTCCTTCGGTTCGGGTTGACAATGCTGGTCGTATACCCGACTTCGAAAAAAATGGCCACCCGCGGGTCCAGGAATTTCCAAAACCAGGGAGCCGCTGTGGCCGATCTGCCACTTATTAGAAGGACGCGGAAGTGAACAATGGTCTCCGCATCGCGCTCTACCAGCCGGACATTGCCGGCAATACCGGGACAATCCTGCGCTTCGCCGCGTGCCTCGGCCTTGGCGTCGACATCATCGAGCCTGCCGGCTTTCCGCTTTCCGACAAGGCGCTGAAACGTGCCGGCATGGACTACCTCGAAATGGCCGCCCTGACCCGGCATGTCGACTGGAACGCCTTCGAGGCGTGGCGCAAGGCCCGCGCGGACCGGCTGGTGCTGCTGTCGACCAAGGCCGCGATCCCCTACACCGACTTCAGCTTCACCGACCGCGACATCCTGCTGTTTGGCCGCGAATCCGCGGGCGTGCCGGATCCAGTCCATCAGGCGGCGGACGCGCGGCTGACCATCCCGATGCAGCCCAACGCGCGCAGCATCAACGTCGCTCTTTCCGTGGCCATGGTGGCGGGCGAAGCCATCCGGCAGCTCCGCTAGAAGTTTCAGCCTCTCCTCGTCCCCAACCGTGGCAGTTTCACCAGTTATTCCGGCCCAGGCGCACATCGCCTTTCCTTTCAATTGCCCACTCGATATTTCCTGGCTACAAGCTCAACTTAAGTTGAGGTCAAGCGGAAAGTGAGACATGGCTCCGATAATGGAATTGACGGTCGGCCAGGTGGCCAGGCGCAGCGGTGTCGCGGTGTCGGCGCTGCATTTCTACGAGACGCGCGGCCTGATCCGCAGCCATCGCACGTCGGGCAACCAGCGCCGCTACGGGCGCGACGTCCTGCGGCGCGTGGCGGTCATCAGGATTGCCCAGGAGGTCGGCATCTCGCTGGCCGACATCGGGGCCGCGCTGGCGGCGCTTCCCGAAGGCCGCACGCCGACGCGTGACGACTGGAGCCTGCTTTCAAGTGCCTGGCGCGACGAACTCGACCACAAGATCGCCCAGATGAAGAAACTGCGCGACGGGCTGACCGACTGCATCGGCTGCGGCTGCATGTCGATCGACAAATGTCCGCTCAGGAACAAGGGTGACAGGCTGGCGCGGGAAGGAACGGGCGCGAGACGGCTGGTGGTAGGATCCTAATCCGCCGCCGGCAGCCGCCTGATCGTGAACTCGATCAGGTCGCCCGGGCGCTCGAACCAGCTTTCGATCTCGGTCCAGTAGGCCTGTTTGGGGAAGCGCTCGAACCACTCCTTGGCCTTGAGGCGGGCGTCGGAGCGCGGCAGGACGAAGGTTTCGCGCAGAAAACCGTCGCGCGGTTTGAGCTCGCGCTCGGCCCGGCTCTGGTCGAGCCTTTTCTTCAAGCCATCCAGCGGCGGTCTTGCCGGGGTGCGCACGAAGCAACTCCTTACACCCTAAATCAGACGGGACTTGACCCTGATCCCCAAGAGATTAGGGATCGCGCCGGCAAAAGACGAGTCATTTATCGGGAATCCCCGCCACGGGTGGCCCACAACCGGAGACGGCACTTGGAACGACCCGAAATACCGGCAGGCCTGCCCGCCGACATCGAAGAGAAGAAGATGAAGGCGCGGCTGTGGTTCGAGGCGCTCCGCGAGCGCATCTGCGGCGCCTTCGAGCAGATCGAGCAGGATCTCCAGGGGCCGCTGGCCTCGTGGTCGCCGGGCCGTTTCGAAAAGACGCCGTGGGAGCGCGACCAGGGCAAGGGCGGTGGCGGCACCATGTCGATGATGCACGGCCGCGTCTTCGAGAAGGTCGGCGTCCACACCTCGACCGTCCATGGCGAATTCTCGCCCGAATTCAGGAAGCAGATGCCTGGCGCCGAGGAAGACCCGCGCTTCTGGGCATCGGGCATTTCGCTGATCGCGCATCCCTGGAACCCCAACGTTCCGGCCGTGCACATGAACACGCGCATGGTGGTCACATCCAGGCAATGGTTCGGCGGCGGTGCCGACCTGACGCCGGTGCTAGACCGCCGCCGCACCCAGGACGACCCCGACACGACGGCCTTCCACCGCGCCATGCAGTTCGCTTGCGAGAAGAATGCCGCCGTCGCCGACTATCCGAAATACAAAGCCTGGTGCGACGAGTACTTCTATCTATCGCACCGCAACGAGCCGCGCGGCGTTGGCGGCATCTTTTTCGACTATTTGCATTCGGGCGAGGACAGAGGCGGCTGGAATGCCGATTTCAACTTCGTCCAGGATGTCGGGCGTTCTTTTCTCGTCGTCTACGGCCACCTCGTGCGCGCCAATTTCAACGGCAACTGGACCGATGGCGACCGCGACGAACAGCTCATCCGCCGCGGCCGCTACGTCGAATTCAACCTGCTTCACGATCGCGGCACCATCTTCGGCCTGAAGACCGGCGGCAATGTCGCCTCGATCCTTTCCAGCCTGCCGCCGGAGGTGCGCTGGCCGTAACAAGACGGTGAGCGCGATGTGAGGCCGCATTGATGTCCCATTTGTCGAATCTGGGCGCCGAATGTGGCGCCAGGAATATCTTTTTCGTCTAATATCCATCTGAAAAAATTGGGTTATTTGTCACAGTTGGGTCGGGAAGCGCCGGTGGTTTGCCCCAAGGGCAATTCCGGGAAAATGCAACCCGCTTTCCCTTCGGAATTGCCTTGCAACAAGGCGAGCCGCGACTCGACGCGACCGGACGGCCCAAAGACGATGCGGATCATCCTCGTCAAGAAGGATCCCGCTCTCCCAGGAGTATATCAGCATGAGAAAGATCATCGTTTCCGCGGCCGCTGCCGCCCTTCTTGCTTCCGGTTCGGTGGCGTTCGCCGCCGTCAAGCACACCACCGGAACGGTCAAGAGCTTCGATGCGACGGCAAAGAGCCTGGTTCTCGACAATGGATCGTCTTTTACGCTTCCCGAGACTTTCAAGGATCCTGGCCTGAAGGTCGGCGAGAAGGTCAGAATTTCGTGGGACATGAGCGGCAAGGACAAGGTTGCCGAGGCAGTCAAGATCGTGAAGTGATGGCCTGCCCGATGGGCTAGCGTGAAGAGGGCGGAGCAGCGCTGCTCCGCCTTTTCAACATTGACCGCAACCAATGGCACCCCATCTGTGTTATGGCTTCCACCCCTGCCGTGATCGGAAAGCTGGTCACAGGCCAAGAAAATACCGGAGCCCGACAGGGTTCCACGGAGGAAAAGGAGAAATCCGATGAAGCAATTTCACTGCGGGTCGCTGGTTCCCGGCTGCGAGTGGCATACCCGTGCGGACGAGGAGGCCGAAGTCATGCGCCGCGCCGTCGAGCACATGCGCGAGACACATGGCGAGACGACCATCCGTGAAACGATGATCGAGGCCATCCGATCGCGCATCGAGAAAGTCCGCGACGCCGCCTGATCGGAAGCATTTCAGGGCGCCCGGCGCTTCCCCTGAAACTTGCCGACCTGAAACTTGCCGCGAAGAATCCTTACCTCGCGGCCAGGGCCTGCGCGGCGCGTTCGAGCAACGCGTCGCGATCAGGTGCAAATCCGGCTTCGATCCATTCCGCCTCGATATTTTTGAGGACTTCGCCGAGTTTCGGCCCCGGCGTTGCGCCGAGCGCGGTGAGGTCGGCGCCACGTAGCGGAAATTCGGGCCTTTCCCATTTGAGCGCGAAGGCAAGCAGGCGCGAAAAGCCGCCAGCTTCGAGCAGAGCGTCATTGTCATCGACGGCGCGCACCCGCGCCGACGCCAGCGACAGCCTCAGCCGATCGACAAATCCCTGGCGGTCGCCGCGGTAGAGCCTTTTCGCCAATTCGCCCTCGGTCGTCTTCGGCTCGACCGCCGTCGAGAGCGCCCAGCGAAGCATGCGGTCGGCTTCGGAGGTCGAGAACCTGAGCCTCTCGGCCAGCGTCTTCATGCGTGCCGCATCAGGCGGTACGATCGCCGCAAGCCGCAGCATCGGGTCCACCGTCCAGCCCAGGTCCTTCTCGGCCCTGGTCAGTCCGTGGATGGCATCGATGCCCCATTTCTCGCTTTCAGGCAGCGCCGCGGTCAGCACACTGGCCTGCCGCATCCAGAGCAGTGCGCGCGAGGGGTCGGGCGCCGACAGAAGCTTCTTCAGTTCCGACCAGACGCGCTCGGCCGAAAGTTGGGCGAGGCCCTCCTTCAGCCGGGCGCAGGCCTTCAGGCCCTCGGCGTCGGGGCGGCCGTCGCCGTACCAGGCGAAGAAGCGGAAGAAGCGCAGGATGCGCAGATAATCCTCCCGGATGCGCGCCTCCGGGTCGCCGATGAAGCGCAGCCGGCGCGCCTCGATATCGGCGATGCCGCCGACAAGGTCGACAACCCTGCCATCGGCCTCGGCATAGAGTGCGTTGATGGTGAAATCGCGCCGCTCCGCGTCGAGCTTCCAGTCGCGCCCGAAAGACACCTTCGCGCGGCGGCCATCGGTTTCGACATCGGCGCGCAAGGTGGTGATTTCATAAGGCTTGCCACCGGCGACAACCGTGATCGTACCATGCTCGATGCCGGTCGGCACCGTCTTGAAGCCTTCCGCCTCGGCGCGACGGATGGTTTCCTGCGGCAGGCAAGTGGTGGCGATGTCGATGTCGGCGACCGGCTGTCCCATGAGCGCGTTGCGCACGGCGCCGCCGGCGACACGCGCCTCTTCACCGCCTTCGCTGAGCGCGCCAAGCAGGCGCCGCAGATGCTTGTCGGTGAGCCAGTCGGCCCTGCCCGCGATCGAAACACTCACGCATAGAGCCTTTCATAGAGCGTACGGATGATCCCGGCGGTGACGCCCCAGATGCGCCGGTCGCCATAGGGCATGTCGTAGAAGAACCATTCGAGATCGTTCCACATGCGGCTGTCGCGCTTGTGGTTGGCGGGATCCATCAGGAAGCGCAGCGGCACCTCGAAGGCCGCATCGACCTCGTCGATGTTCAAGGTCAGTTGGAAAGGCGGCCGCACGATGCCGAGCACCGGCGCGATGCGGTAGCCGCTGCCAGCGACGTAATCGGGCATGCGGCCGATGATCTCGATGCGATCCTGGCCAAGGCCGATCTCCTCGAAGGTCTCGCGCAGCGCCGCCGCCTCCGGGCTTGCGTCGGTCGCATCGATCGTGCCGCCAGGGAAAGCCACTTGCCCGGAATGGTTGCGTAGTTTCTCGGCCCGTTTGGTCAGCAGGACGCTCCCCTCGCCGTCATGGTCGACCACCGGGATCAGCACCGCCGCATTGCGCAGCGGCTTGCCCGGATCGAGGCGCGGATGGCCGGGATTGAAACGATGGTCGCCATAATCGTCGCCGGCATGCGCTTGCGGCTGCGCGGCAAAGCGCGCGCGAAAATCTGCCGATGAAAACGGCACCGGTGACACCTGGTCCATCATGCGCTCAGCCGTTTCAGCTGCTCGGCCGGCATGATCGGAAACACGGCACCCTTCGAGCGCACGGCGAACATCGTCTTGCCGTCGATCTCGATCTCCTCGCCATGCCCGACCAGCTCGTACATGACCGGCCGCGCCACCAGCGCCTCCAGCCGGCCGCGCACCAGCACATAGGGCTTCAGGCCGCCGGTCTCGTTCTCGTCGACGAAGCGCAGCGGCCGGTCCGTTCCTGCCTCGACAACGTCGCCGACATTGGTGCGGAAAGTGATGATCTGTTGGTCGCCACCGCCGGAAACATCCATTTCGACAGCGATGAACGGCGCGTCGGCGACGCGGATGCCGACCTTTTCCACAGGCGTCACGAGATAGGTCCTGCCGTCGTCGTCCTTGCGCAGCACCGAGGAGAAAAGCTGCACCAGCGGCATGCGGCCGATCGGCGTTCCCAGATAGAACCAGGTGCCGTCGCCCTTGATCTCCATGTCGAGATCGCCGCAAAAGTCGGGATTCCAGCGCTCGACCGGTGCCGCGCCCTTGCCGGCACGCGCCGCGCGCGAGATCAGCGCCTCGAGCCCCCGCGCTTCGGTTGCCTGCGTAAGGCTTTGTTGGCGATGTTCGTGGTGTTCCGTCATCGTCACGAAATAGTCACTGTTGTTCCGCTTGTCAGCCTAAGTCTGTGATTTAAGTTCGACCATAGCCACTACGCGAGGCCGAATCGCGGCAACTTATGCTATGGTGCTGCCGTATTTCCAACCATAGGTATCTCCAGGCAAAAGGGATCGAGCTGCATGAGCGTGATGGTCAAGGAAAGCCCGATCAGCGAAAAGGACATGGTCGCCCAGGCCGAGACGGCGCTGGCGGATATCGCCAGGATTCGCGACGGCGTCGGCCGGGTCATCTTCGGCCAGGAGAACGTCGTCGAGCGCACACTGGTGGCGCTGCTGGCCGGCGGCCATGCGCTTCTCGTCGGCGTGCCGGGCCTTGCCAAGACCAAGCTGGTCGAGACGCTGGGCATCGTGCTCGGCCTCGATTCGCGCCGCATCCAGTTCACGCCCGATCTGATGCCGTCCGACATTCTCGGCTCCGAGGTCATGGAGCAGGACGAGACCGGCAAGCGTTCCTTCCGCTTCATTTCCGGCCCGATCTTCGCCCAGTTGCTGATGGCCGACGAGATCAACCGTGCCTCGCCGCGCACCCAGTCGGCGCTGCTGCAGGCGATGCAGGAATACCATGTCACCATCGCCGGTGCCCGTTATGACCTGCCCGCACCCTTCCATGTACTGGCGACGCAGAACCCGCTGGAACAGGAAGGCACCTATCCGCTGCCCGAGGCCCAGCTCGACCGCTTCCTGATGCAGGTCGATATCCTCTATCCCGAAATCGAGGCCGAGCGCCGCATCCTTCTGGAAACCACCGGCGTCGAGGACGCCAAGGCGGCCAACGTGCTGCAGCCGGCACGGCTGAAGGAAATCCAGACACTGATCCGCCGGATGCCGGTGCCCGAAAGTGTTGTCGAGGCGATCCTCACCCTCGTGCGCTCGGCGCGTCCGGGGCAGGGCAATGCCGAGACCGACAAGCATGTGGCCTGGGGCCCGGGCCCGCGCGCCAGCCAGGCGCTGATGCTGTGCACCAGGGCCCGCGCGCTCTACGACGGACGGCTGGCGCCCTCGGTCGATGACGTCAGGGCGCTGGCCGAGCCGGTGCTGCAGCACCGCATGGCGCTGACCTTCGCCGCCCGCGCCGAGGGCACCAGCGTGCGCGACGTGGTGGCGAAACTCGTGAAAGGGATTTGATGGCGCGCATCGGCGAGGTCCAGGCTCCGGCGGCGACGCGTGACGCGCTCGCCCGCGGCCGGTTGCGGGCTTCGCTCGTGCCTGACCTGCTGGTCGAGGCGCGCCGCATCGTCAACACCGTGATCGCCGGCTGGCATGGCCGCCGCAAGCGCGGCATCGGTGAGAATTTCTGGCAATTCCGGCCCTATGTCGAAGGCGACGCCTCGCGCATCGACTGGCGCCGCTCGGCCCGCGACGACCACACCTATGTGCGCGACCGCGAATGGGAAGCCGCCCACACGGTGTGGCTGTGGGCAGACCCCTCGCCATCCATGCTCTACAAGTCGACCGGCGCCAGTGTTTCCAAACAGTCGCGCGCGCTGGTGCTTGCACTGGCCGTGGCCGAACTTCTGTCGCGCAGCGGCGAGCGCATCGCCTGGCCTGATCTGACCGATCCGTTCACCGCCCGCAACGGCGCCGAGCGTATCGCGGCCCAGCTCATGCATGCCGGCGAATTGCCGGCCAAACCCGATCTCTCCGATATCAGGCGCTTCTGCGACATCGTCATCGTCAGCGATTTCCTCGATCCGGTCGAGGAGACAATGGCCTGGCTCGACGTGCTCGCCCGCCACGGCGTGCGCGCGCATCTGATCGAGGTCGCCGACCCGGCAGAGGAAACCTTCCCCTATGCCGGCCGCACCGAGTTCACCGATCCCGAGACCGGCGACAAGCTGACAGCCGGCCGCGCCGAGACGTTGAGCGAGGAATACCGCCTGCTCTATCGCGCCCGCCGCGAGGAACTGGCGGCCTGGTGCAAGCGCCTCGGCTGGAGCTTTACCGTCAACCACACCGACCGGCTGGCCTCCGAGGCGCTGGTGCGCCTGCATATGGCGATGACCGCTGATGGTCCCTCCGCCGGGAGGGCCGTCGCATGAGCTGGCTGCCGCTCTCCTTCGGCGCCCCCATGGTGCTGTGGGGCCTGCTGGCGCTGCCGGTGATCTGGTGGTTGCTGAGGCTCACTCCGCCCAAGCCGCAGACCGAGGTCTTCCCGCCGCTGAAGATTCTCGCCCGCGTGCTGAAGCGCGAGGAGACACCGCAGCGCAGCCCCTGGTGGCTGACACTGCTCCGGCTGCTGATGGCGGCCCTCGTCGTCGCGGCATTGGCAGAACCGGTCTTCAACCCACGCGAAAAGCTGCCGACCGAGGGTGCGGCGCTGGCGCTGGCCATCGACAATGACTGGGCAAGTGCCGCCGACTGGAACAAGCGCGTCGCCACCGCCGAGCGGCTGATCAACGACGCCGGCTCGAACGGCGTGCCTGTCATCATCGCCTTCACCGCCGAAAAACCCAATGCTGAGATCGGCCCCTTCGATGCCGCCGCCGCGCTCGACCGGCTGCGCGCCGCCAAGCCGCGGCCGATCCCCACCGACCGGCCCGCCGTCTATGCCCGCGTCGCCGGCATGCTGGAAACCTTGCCCGGCGCCAGCGTCGCCGTGCTGGCCGATGGCCTAGCGGCAAAGGGCGACGAGGCCGCCTTCAACACGCTGTTGTCGAAAAATGCCGCCCGCGTCGTCTGGGCCGTGGCCGACCGGCTTTCCCTGACCGGCCTGACATCGGCCGAAAACCAGGTTGACGGCTTTGGCCTGACCGCCATCCGCGCGCCCGGCGATCCCGCCCCGGCGCAGGTCATCGCCGGCGCCTTCGACGACAAGGGCCGCCGCATCGCTGACGCGACCTTGACCTTCGCGCCGGGCGAGGCCACGGCCACCGGCACCATGGCGGTGCCGTTCGAATTGCGCAACGACTTCGCCTCGATCGCGCTCGATGGCGAGCGGCATGCGGGCGCCGTGCGCGTGCTCGACGAAAGCTCCAAGCGCCGCCGCGTCGGCTTGCTGTCGCAGGCCGAGGCCGACCAGGCGCAGCCGCTTCTGTCGCCGCTCTACTACATCAGGCGCGCGCTGCAGCCCTTCGCCGATCTGGTCGAACCCTCCAGCGCCGATCTCGCCGACGCCATCCCGCAGATCCTCGACCAGAAGCCGGCGATGATCGTCATGGCCGATATTGGCACCATTCCCGCGCAGGTCCGGCAAAGGCTGGTCGACTGGGTCGACAATGGCGGCACGCTGGTGCGTTTCGCCGGCTCGCGGCTGGCGGCCGCCGGCAATGACGACGATTTGCTGCCGGTCCGCCTGCGCACCGGGGAACGTTCGCTGGGCGGCGCGCTGTCATGGACATCGCCGCAGCCGGTCACCGAATTTCCCAAGGCCGGTCCCTTCGCCGACCTGGCGCCGCCGACCGAGGTCACGGTGACCCGGCAGGTGCTGGCCGAGCCGACACCCGATATCGTCGAGCGCACCTGGGCGGCCCTTGCCGACGGTACGCCGCTGGTCACCGGGCTGAAGAAGGGCAAGGGCACGCTGGTGCTGTTCCACGTCACGCCCGAGGCGACGTGGTCGAACCTGCCGATCTCGGGCAGCTTCGTCGAGATGCTGCGCCGCATCGTGCAATTGTCGCGCAACCAGGGCGCGGCGATCGCCAATGCCGAAGCCGCCGCCACCTCGCTCGCCCCCTACCGCATGATCGCGGCCGACGGCTCGCTGGTGCCGCCGACGCCGGATGCACGGCCGCTGGTCCCGGGCGCGGGCGCACTGCCGGTGACCTTCGAGAATCCGCCCGGCCTCTATGGCTCGGAAACCGGCGTCTTCGCTCACAACCTGCTCGAGGCCGCGAGCACGTTCGAGCCGCTGGCGCGCCCGCAAGTGACGGTGCCGGTCACAACCATCCAGTATGCCTTTGACGAATCGCGCAATTTGAAGGGCGGGCTGGTTGCGGCGGCCCTGCTTTTGATGCTGCTCGACACGCTGGCGGTGTTGTGGATGGGCGGCCTGTTTTCGCGCCGGCCGCGCCGCGCCGGCGCCGCCGCGACCGCCGCCGCGATCCTGATTGCGCTTGGCGCGCTGTTCGGCCATGCCGACCTTGCCCGCGCCGACGATGCCAAACCGGGTGACCAGGCCGCAATCGAGGCGATTTCGAAAACCCGTATCGCCTATGTGCTGACCGGCGTGCCGGGTGTCGATTCGATCAGCCGCGCCGGGCTCGAGGGCCTGACCCGCTTCCTGATCGAGAAGACCGCATTGGAACCCGGGGCTCCGGCCGGTGTCGACATTTCCAAGGACGAGCTGTCCTTCTATCCGCTGATCTACTGGCCGATCGACCCTGCGGCACCGATGCCGAGCCAGGCCGCGATCGCCCGCATCGACGCGTATATGCAGCAGGGCGGCACCGTGCTGTTCGACACGCGCGACCAGTTCGCCAACGGCATCGGCGCCGATTCCACCAGCCCGGCGACCGAGCGGCTGCGCGACATCCTCGGCAACCTCAACGTGCCGCCGCTGGAGCCGGTGCCGTCGGACCATGTGCTGACCAAGTCCTTCTTCATCCTGCCCGAATTTCCCGGTCGCTTCGCCGGCAGCCCGCTCTGGGTCGAGGCATCGCTCGATGCCAGCAATGCCGACAACCGGCCGGTGCGCACTGGCGATGGCGTCTCGCCGATCATGATCACCGCCAATGATTTCGCCGGTGCCTGGGCGGTCGACGAGAATGGCGATCCGCTGCTGCCGACCGTGCCGAACGATCCGATGCAGCGGGTCTACGCGCTGCGCGCCGGCGTCAACATCATGATGTACATGCTGACCGGCAATTACAAATCCGACCAGGTGCATGTTCCCATCCTGCTCGAACGGCTGGGGCAGTAGGGTGATGTGTTATCTCGCGCCCCTCAAGATCGCTCCTCCCCCGACGCGGGAGGATAGGGCATGAACTGGTCGATCTCCTTCGAACCGCTTCTATCCTGGCCGCTTCTGGCCCTGGTGCTGGTGCCGTTGTCGCTGCTGGCGCTCGTTGGCCTGTGGTTTCGCCAGCGCGGCGCGGTGTTGCGCTTCGTCGCTTTGCTGGCACTCGCCGCCGCTTTGTTCAATCCGGTGTTCCTCAATGAGGAGCGCGAACCGCTGAAGAGCGTCGTCGCGCTGATCGTCGACCGCAGCCAGAGCCAGGACATCGGCGAACGGACGAAACAGACCGACGAGGCGCTGGCCGGGCTGCAGCAGCGCCTTGGCCGCTTCAAGCAGTTCGACGTCCGCGTCGTCGAGGCTGGCAAGTCCGAGGCCGCAGAGGAACGCACGGCGACCCGGCTGTTCGGCGCGCTCGAAGGCGCCTTCCGCGACGTGCCGCCGTCACGCGTCGGCGGCGCCATCATGATCACCGATGGCGAGGTGCATGACGCGCCCGCCGGTACGCCCGAATTCAACGCCCCGCTGCACGCCCTGATCACCGGCAACGAGCATGAGAAGGACCGCCGCATACGTTTCGAGAACGCGCCGCGTTTCGGCCTCGTCGGCAAGCCGCTCGACATGAGCTACCGCGTCATCTCGACCGAAAACGAGACCGCACCGGTCGATGTGCGCGTCTCGGTCAATGGCGAGCAGGTTTCAGTCGAGCATGCCATTGTCGGCCAGGCCATGCCGCTGCAGGTGACCATCCCGGGTGCCGGCCGCAACATCATCGAACTCGCCATCGACCGCGAGCCGGGCGAACTGACCGACACCAACAACCGCGCCATCGCGCTGGTCGACGGCATCCGCGAGAACCTGCGCGTGCTGCTTGTTTCGGGTGAGCCGCATGCCGGCGAGCGCACCTGGCGCAACCTGTTGAAATCCGATGCCTCGGTCGATCTCGTCCATTTCACCATCCTGCGGCCGCCGGAAAAGCAGGACGGCACGCCGATCAATGAATTGTCGCTGATCGCCTTCCCGACCCGCGAGCTGTTCGTCGAGAAGATCAAGGATTTCGACCTCATCATCTTCGACCGCTACCAGCATCGCGACGTGCTGCCGATCCTCTATTACGACTACATCTCCGAATATGTCGAAAAGGGCGGCGCGCTGCTGATTGCCGCCGGCCCCGAATATGCCGGCGAGGCGTCGATCGCGCGCACGCCGTTGATGTCGGCCCTGCCGGCGATGCCGACCGGCGAAGTGGTCGACAAGGCGTTCTATCCGCGCCTGACCGACCTCGGCCAACGTCATCCGGTGACGCGCGGCCTCGACGGTTCGGCCACCGAGCCGCCGCATTGGAGCCGCTGGTTCCGCACCATCGGCGTTCAGAATCCGCAAGGCGAAGTGGTGATGAAGGGGGCTGACAACCGGCCCCTGCTGCTGCTCGACCGCAAGGGCGAAGGCCGCGTCGGCATGCTTCTGTCGGACCAGGGCTGGCTGTGGGCCCGCGGCTTCGAGGGCGGCGGCCCGCATGTCCAGCTCTACCGGCGCATCGCCCACTGGCTGATGAAGGAGCCCGAGCTCGAGGAAGAGCGGCTGACCGCCGAGGGACGCGGCATGGTGCTGGAGATCCGCCGCCAGACGATGGCCGACGATCCCGGCCCGGCGCAGATCATCACCCCGTCCGGCAAGACGCTCACCGTCAAGCTCGACAAATCCGAACCCGGTGTCTTCCTCGGCAGCGTCCAGACCAGCGAGATCGGCCTCTTCCAGGTCGCCAATGGCGATCTCACCGCGCTCGCCCATGTCGGACCGGTCAACGCGCCGGAGTTCGCCGACGTCGTCTCCACGCCGGACCGGCTGAAGGCACCGGCGGAAGCGACCGGCGGCAGCGTGCGCCGGCTGGCCTCGTCCGCGGGCAGCGCTGTGACGCTGCCTTCCATCGTGCCGGTGCGTTCGGCCGGCGAAGCGTCGGGCAGCGACTGGATCGGCCTGCGCACCACCGATGACAGCGTGCTGAAGGCCGTGTCGCGCGTGCCGCTGTTCGGCGGCTTCCTCGGCCTCGGCCTGCTGCTCCTGGCGATGGGCTCGATGTGGTACCGCGAGGGGCGGTAGTTCCCTTCTCCCCGTCACTATACGGGGAGAAGGTGCCCGAAGGGCGGATGAGGGGCAGCACTGACCTGAAGTATTTGGCAATTTCCATCGCTTGCGTAGACGAAACTATCGTCACCTCGGCGCAGCCCCTCATTGTCCTGCCGGACATTTCTCCCCGTATAGTGACGGGGAGAAAGACGCTCCCCCTACTCCTCCGGCTCAGTCGTGAACAGCAGCGGATAGCCCTTGGCCTTGCCGGCGTCGGTGGCCCGCGTCGCCTTGGTCTCGGCGACGTCCCTGGTGAAGACAGCGACCACGCAGACGCCGTGCCGGTGCGCGGTGATCATCACCCGGTGCGCCTGGTCCTCCGATAGCTTGAACTCGCCCTTCAGCACCGTCACCACGAATTCTCGCGGCGTGAAATCGTCATTGACGAGGATGACCTTGTAGAGCTTCGGCCGTTCGGTCTGCGGCTTGACCTTTACGCGTGGTTTTATGGTGATTTCAGGCATCCGAACCGACAGTCTGCGATCGAGCTCAAGGCCGCATTCTGCCACGGGCGGCAGCCATCGTCCATTTGCGGACCGTCGGCGGGCGGGCCCGGTCCTTCACTGTCATGTGGGAAATAGTCGGTCGCGGTTCAACGGCCCTGACGGCCGAGGATGCGCCGATTTGCGCCGGCGTCGGCCCGGCGTTCCATCCAGGCCGCGATCGGCCACCCGGCGACGCAGATCAGCGTCACGCCGGCAAGCACGACCAGCAGCCATGTCTGCGTCGGGGTGATGTAGTCCCAGTTGCTGGAAATCGCTGGCGCGAACAGCGAAGGCTCGGTGCGCCCGCTCGCCGGATCCGGCACCGGGCTGGCGGAGAACAGGATCAGCACCCTGGCGACACCGGTGGCTACAAGGCCGCCGATGACCATCGAGCGCAAAATGGACGAAAGCCGCTTCTTCATGCGGATTGCCCTACAAGGCCGGCGTTGAAAACGGGTTAAGCACGATCGAGATGCGTGGCTGGAAGCTGGCGGTGTTCAACTCATCGGCCATGCCCCTGGCAGAAGGCCGCCCCAGCCGGTGCGGCTGGAACGGCCTTGATAGAACGAACCTCGAAGCCGATCAGGGCTTCTTCGGAGCGGCCTTCGCGGGGGCCATCTTCGCGGGAGCCGCCATCGCGGGCGCCTTCTTGACCGGGCACTTGTGCTTCTTGGTCACCTTGCAGACGGTCTTCTTGGCGACCTTCTTCGGAGCAGCCTTGGCCGGAGCCGCGGTCGTCGCGGCAGCAGCCGGTGCGGTGGTCGTGGTGGCAGCAGCCGGGGCAGCGGTCGTGGTGGCGGCTGCGTTGCCGAGAACCGGCATCGAGAATGCGAGAGCGACGGCGAGACCAAGGGCGGACAGGATGGACTTTTTCATGGCTTCGTTTTTCCTTTTTATGCGGGTCGGTTTTGAGTGTCACTGGACCGGGTCGTTCGGTGCCACTCCAAGCAGCTTCAAAGCGTTGGCGAGCATCCGGATGCCCTGCGCCTGTTTCTTGGCGGCGCAGTACCGATTGCCCTTTCTCTGAAGTGCCTTTGCCGCGGTGACCTGCGTTGCCGTGGCATGGGTTTCGAGGGCTTCATCAAACTGGTGGCTGAGATTGGCGCACCGTTCGCTCCGGGTGAGCGGCGCCTTTGCGTCCGATTGTCCGACAGCGGCGGTGACCAGGCCCAGGCCCAGCAACGCACCCAACAAACTGATCGACAAACTTGGCATCGGTTTATCCGTGAACCCGGAGACTAGCGTCGCAGCCGATAACCTGACCGCCACGGCACCGTTATGCCGGCCTACCTTTTCAGGAGTTTTTCCCGATTGTAGAATTTTGTTTCTGGATTGTGTCTGGCAGGCCGAGCCAGCTTGGCTGCTGCTTTCCAGTGGAGAAGGCGCAATTCATTCTCCCTTGAAAGCAAGGCACTGGCCAACATATGGCCCGAATTCTATCGTGTGGCTCACCGGCCAGGAAATGCTTGGCCGACAACCTGACAGGGCAGCTGTGAAATCCGATGCGCATATACTGATCGTCGATGACGACAAGGGCATCCGCGACCTGCTTCAGGAGTTCTTCCAGAAGCGAGGCCTGCACACTTCGGTTGCCGCCGATGGCGACGAGATGGAGGCCATCCTGCGCCGCGCGCAGGTGGACCTCATCGTGCTCGACGTGATGCTGCCCGGCAGGAGCGGGCTGGAATTGTGCCGCGACCTGCGCGCCCAGTATACGACGCCGATCATCATGCTGACCGCCGTCACCGAGACGACGGACCGCGTCGTCGGGCTGGAGATGGGCGCTGACGACTATGTGCCCAAACCTTTCGATCCGCGCGAATTGTTGGCCCGGATCCGCGCCGTGCTGCGGCGCAATGGCGCCGCCGAGCCCAAGCGCGCCACCACCAAGCAGATTTACCACTTCGCCGGCTGGACCATGGACTGCTCGCGGCGCCGGCTGACCGCGCCAGACGACGTCAGGGTCGAGCTGACCATGGCCGAGTTCAACCTGTTGCAAACCTTCGTCAAGAGCGCGGGGCGCGTGCTGACCCGCGACCAGCTCATCGAACTGTCCGGCGGCGACAGCGATTATTCCTTCGATCGCAGCATCGACATCCTGGTCAGCCGGCTGCGGCGCAAGATGGAAGACGACCCCAAGACGCCCAAGCTGATCCTCACCGTGCGCAGCGGCGGCTACCAGTTCCTGCCCGAAACGACCTCCGAATGAGACGTTTCCTGCCGCAGACCCTGCCTGTCTGGGTGCTGCTGATCGTCATATCAGGCCTGCTGATCAGCCAGGTCGCGACCCTCTATATCGTGTCGCGCGACCGCGCCGCCGCCAATGACGTGGTCGACCTCTACCGCCTCAACGACCGCGCTTTCTCGCTGGTGCAGCTCATGCATGACGCCACACCGGAGGAGCGCAAGGCGACGGCGACCGGCCTGTTCAATTCCACCTACGCGCTCACCGTTTCGGACACGCCCGCCGTCACCTCCTCGATCGCCGGCGACGACGAACTGGCCGAGCTCGAGGACATCCTCGTCGGCCGGCTGTCCAAGTTCGGCATCACCGACGCGCGCGTGCGCCGCGATCCTGCGACGCGCGAAGCCGACGATGCCGGCGGCGCCGCGCCCGGGCCCGAGATCGGCCAGGTCGAGCGGGACCTTCTGGTGCTGGCCGCCGATTTCGCCCAGAGCGACAAGCTTACGGCCTCGCTGCGCTTCGCCGACGGCCAGTGGCTGAATTTCACCGAACCGATCACACCTGTCGGCCCGATCCTGAGCGTCGACAGCCTGCCGCTCTATGGGCTGATCGCCGGGCTGGTGGTGATCATGTCGATCTGGTCGCTGCGCCGGCTGACCGCGCCTTACCGGATGATGGAAACCGCCGTCAACCGGATCGGCAACGACCTCAAAAGCCCGCCGGTCACCGAGAGCGGCAGCCGGGAGGTGCGCGCCGCCGCCAGGGCGATCAACGCTATGCAGACGAGGCTGCGCGAATATGTCGAGGACCGCGAGCACCTCGCGGCGGCCCTTGCGCACGACCTGCGCACGCCGATGACGAGGATGCGGCTGCGCCTGGAACTGCTGCGCAGGTCACCGGCGCGCGAAGCGCTCGCCCACGATCTCGCCGACATCGAAAGCATCGCCAGTTCGGTGATAGACTTCGCCAAATTCGAGGTGACGGAAGAGAAGGCTGAGAGGATCGATTTCTGGTCGCTCGTGGAATCGATCGCCGACAGCTACGACACCGTGTCTTTCGACAATGACGACACCCGCTCGCGCGGCCTGATCTGCATGGCGCGGCCGGTGGCGCTCAAGCGCTGCGTCACCAATCTGGTGCAGAACGCCGTGACTTACGGAAAAATGGCGCATCTCAGCCTCAGCCGCTCGGACGGCACCATTACGCTGGCCATCCGCGACGAGGGGCCGGGCATACCCCAGGCCCAGATCGACGCCGTCTTCGGCTCCTTCGTGCGCCTCGAACAGTCCCGAAACCGCCAGACCGGCGGGCTCGGGCTCGGGCTGACCATCGCCCGCAACATCGCACGCGCGGCGGGCGGCGAAGTCCGCCTGTCCAATCACCCGCAAGGCGGGTTGCTGACCGAACTGAGGCTGCCGCTGGCGGCGTAGGCCTTATCGCTTGAGACCTCTACCGCCGCAGCACCGCACTCAGCACATCCCTGATGCCGATCGCACCGACGAAGCGCGACTGGTCGTCGAACAGAGCCACCGGTGCCGTCTGCGAGCGGTGCATGGCCAGCATCACGGTCTTCAGCGAGGTGCCGGGATTGGCCCAGAACACCTGCGCGACTTCCTCGGACTGGCCTTCGACATCGGCGCAGGACACCCATACCGCCGGTTTGCCGTCGCGCTCGGCCGCCGCCACCAGCCCGTGCTCGTCGATCTTGAAGCGCGTCGTCTTGCGCCGGTCGAGCCACACCCAGCCATCCGTGCCCTGTTCGAGGTCGCGGCGGTCGCGCATCACATTCCAGGCGGTCAGCACCGACAGCGGATTCACATTGGCGATGAAGTCGCGGACATAGTCGTTGGCGGGCCGCAGCACGATGTCTTCCGGCGCGCCGGTCTGGACGATGCGGCCGCCCTCCATGATGGTGATGTGGCTGCCGATCTTCAGCGCTTCCTCGAGATCGTGGCTGACGAAGATGATGGTCTTCTTCAGTTCCGCCTGCAGCTGCAGAAGTTCGTCCTGGAGCTTGGTGCGGATCAGCGGGTCGAGAGCCGAGAACGGCTCGTCCATCAAGAGGATCGGCGCCTCGGTGGCGAAGGCACGCGCCAGGCCGACGCGCTGCTGCATGCCGCCCGAGAGTTCATGGGCGTATTTGTTCGACCACTGATCGAGGTTGACCAGCTTGAGCTGCCGATGCACGCGCTCCTTGCGCTCGGCATCCGGCACGCCGGCGAGTTCGAGGCCGAGCCCGACATTTTCCTCCACCGTGCGCCACGGCAACAGGCCGAACTGCTGGAACACCATCGCCACCTGCTTCTGGCGCAGGCGCCGCAAGGTCGGCTCGTCGCAGGTGACGACGTCGACCGTGCGGTCGCCGTCCTTGACCAGCACCTGGCCGCGCGACACCACGTTCAACCGGTTGACCGCGCGAAGCAGCGTCGACTTGCCGGAGCCCGACAGGCCCATCAGCACCGAGATTTCGCCTTCATGCACTGTCAGGCTGGCGCCGGCGCAGCCCAGCACATTGCCGGTCTTCTCGAGGATTTCGGCGCGCGTCGCACCCTTGTCGATCATCGCCAGCGAGCCGGCCTGGTCGGCGCCGAAGACGATATCGACATTCCTGAAATCGACGGCGACGGTCATTTCTTCCCTCCAACGCCAATGCGCGTCATCCGGTCGAGCACGATGGCGAGCACGACGATTGCCAAGCCCGCCTCAAGTCCGAGATCGATGCGGCGCGAGCCCAGCGCGCGGTTGATTTCCGTACCGAGGCCGCCGGCGCCGATCAGGGCGGCGAACACCACCATCGACAGCGACAGCATGATCGACTGCGTCAGGCCCGCCATGATGGTCGGCAGCGCCGAGGGCAGTTCCACCTTCCACAACAGCTGGCTCTTGGTGGCGCCGAAGGCTTCGCCGGCCTCGATGATCGACTTCGGCACCGAGACGACACCAAGATGGGTAAGCCTGACCGCGGTCGGGATGACGAAGATGATGGTGACGATGAGGCCCGGCGCATTGCCGAGGCCGAACAGCGTCAGCACCGGGATCAGGTAGACGAAGGTCGGCAACGTCTGCATCAGGTCGAGCACCGGCAACATGATGCGGTAGACCTTCGGCTTGTGTGCCGCCCAGATACCGAGCGGCACCCCGATCGCCATCGCCGCCGCCGCCGCAGCGACAACCAGCACCAGAGTCTGCACCGTCTGTTTCCACAGGTTCTGATTGATGATGAAGATCAGGCCGAGGAACACGCCGATGGCGAGCGGCCGCGAGCGCTGCAGCAGCCAGGCGACGACCGCGATCACCAAGGCGAGCACCACCGGCGGCACCATCAGAAGGATGTTGACCAGCCCGTCGAGCAGGAAGTTGAGGCCATTCGAGAAAGCCCTGAAGACGGTGTCGAAATTGTCGGTGAGGAAGCCGAAGAACGCCTTTCCCCAGGCCCCGATCGGGATCTTGTGATCGACCATGAATTTGGAAATCGGATCCATCTCACCCCTCTTGTGCCAGAGCTCTGCCTTCGGCCCCGTACTGTCGCGACGTCATCTTGTCACAGGATACGAAAAAGGGCAGCCTTTTCCACAATGGCTGCCCTCTGTTTCGGTCACGCCGAAATCACAGTCGGCTCAGCTTCCGAGCGCGGTCTTGATTGCCGCCGCGGCGTCGCCACCGTCGAAAGTGGTGACACCCTCGATCCAGGGCTTCACGGCGTCAGGGTTCTTCTTCAGCCAGTCGGTTGCCACCTTGTTGGCATCGCTGCCCTTGAGGATGGCGTCCATCATCTCGCCTTCCATGTCGAGATTGAACTTCAGGTTGGTGATGAACTTGCCGACATTCGGGCACTCGGTCGTGTAGCCCTTGCGCACATTGGTCGAGACGGTGGCGGCACCGAAACCGCTGTCGCCCATGCCGTCGAGATAAGTGATCTTCATGGCGCCCATCACCGGATGCGGCGTCCAGCCGAGGAAGGCGATCCACTCATTGCTCTTCATCGACTGCTCGGCCTGCGTCAGCATGCCGGCCTCGGAGGACTCGACCAGTTCGAACCCGTCGAGATTGTCCTTCGGGTTCTTGATCATGTCGAGGATGATGCGATTGCCGTCATTGCCGGCCTCGATGCCGTAGATCTTGCCGTTGAACTTGTCCTTGAACTTGCCGAGGTCGGTCAGCGACTTGACGCCGGCATCCGCGACATAGGTCGGCACGACGATGCCGTAACCGGCGCCGGCCAGGTTCTGGCTGACGGTCTCGACCGAACCGTCGGCCGTATAATCCTTGATGTCATTGGTCATCGACGGCATCCAGTTGCCGAGGAAGACGTCGAGGTCCTTGTTCTTCAGCGACGCATAGGTCACCGGAACCGAGAGCTGGATCACCTGCGGCTCGTAGCCGAGCGCGGTGAGCAGCACCGAGGCCAGCCCGGTGGTGGCCTGGATGTCGGTCCAGCCGACATCGGAGAGACGCACCGCCTTGCAGCTTGCCGGATCGCCGGCGAAGGCGGCGCCCGTGGACAGGAAAGCCGCCAAGCCAAGGCCGGCGACGAAGGAATTCATACGCGACATCTGTATTCTCCCATTTCGATTCTTTGGCGAAGCGAAGTTACGGTTTTTGTGCCCGCCTTGTTTCGTCAGCCAAACACCATTCTGGAGTGGTTTCAAGCGCTAAGACAATCACGATCAACGGCGCTGGCTGGCCCATCAGCGACACCGCTGACGCTTTCCATGTCTAGCCCAAGTGCGATCCGCCCCGGCAACGGCGGCTTTTTCGGGGGAATGCGGCGCCGGCCTCTCCCCGCGGGACGAGAAGTCGGCTTAAAAGAGCGTCATGGCCAAGCTTTACTTCCACTACGCGACGATGAATGCCGGCAAGACGACAATGCTGCTGCAGGCGTCCTACAATTACCGCGAGCGCGGCATGGAGACGATGCTGTTCGTCGCCGGCCATTATCGCAAGGGCGACACCGGCCTGATCTCGTCGCGCATCGGGCTGGAAACGGAAGCCGAGATGTTCCGCGACGGCGACGACCTGTTCGCTCGCGTCGCCGAACATCATCAGCGCAGCGCCGTGCACTGCGTCTTCGTCGACGAGGCGCAGTTCCTGGAGGAAGAGCAGGTCTGGCAACTCGCCCGCATCGCCGACCGGCTGAACATTCCCGTCATGTGCTACGGCTTGCGCACCGATTTCCAGGGCAAGCTGTTTTCCGGCTCGCGAGCGCTGCTGGCGATCGCCGACGATCTGCGCGAGGTGCGCACCATCTGCCGCTGCGGCCGCAAGGCGACCATGGTCGTGCGCCTCGGTCCCGACGGCAAGGTGGCCCGTCAGGGCGAACAGGTGGCGATCGGCAAGGATGTCTATGTCTCGCTCTGCCGCCGCCACTGGGAAGAGGAAATGGGCCGCGCGGCACCCGACGACTTCATCGGTTTTGTCGGTGGTTGACACCAAACCCCGCTGGATCGGCATCGGGTAGCCGGCTGCCACCTCTGGCGGTCGCGCCATTCTATGGTGCCTTTGTTAAGGTCGGCGCCCTATTTTCCGCCCTCAGCCAGAGCTCTCCGGGGTCAGCCATGCTTCGAGCCGTCTTGTCCGCCAGCCTTGTTCTCCTTGCCACGTCCGTTACCGCCCAGGCCGGGGGCGATCCCGTGCTGGGTAAACGTGTCTTCAACCGGTGCATGGCCTGCCATGAGGCGGCGACCGACCGCGACAAGGTCGGCCCGCATCTTATGGGCGTCGTCGGCCGCACGGCGGGAACCGCCGAAAGCTTCCTCGGCCATTATTCGGAGGCGATGAAGAGCGCGGGGGCCGCCGGTCTTGTCTGGGACGAGGCAAATCTTGCCGAATACCTCAGAGCGCCCAAGCTGAAGGTGCCCGGCAACAGGATGGCCTTTGGCGGCCTGACCAATGATGACGACATCGCCAATGTCATCGCGTATCTGAAGGCCGATCCCAAGCCCTGAGCGGACGCCGTTCGTCGTCAGACGACCCGGCCTGGCCCGCGTGCCGTCGCTGCAAATGGTCAGTTGTTGTCGAATTTCAGAACCACCCGCTTCAGTGCGAACTGATTGCTTTGCCGGCATGAAAGTTCAAAATCAACTGAACCAGGCTTGGCCGGCCAGTTGATCACGTTATGACCACGGCTCCATTGCCTTTCAAGGGTTCGGCCGGATATTTTGTTTTCGCGCCGTCCTTGTCTTCACGTCTTTCAATCCCCTGATACCCCACATATATTCGCCGCTGTTCGCAACCAGCGAGCGGAAGCCGAAGCGGGAGGCCCCTATGGCGACATTGCAGAATTTCGATGCCGAAATTGCCAAGACCAAGCAGGTCGTCCAGGATATGCGCACCAAGATCGAGCAATCCGGCACCGTGCTCGACACGCTCGCCACCGCCGACAAGAAGATCGGCGACGCCAATTTCGACATCGAGAACGCCCGCATCGAGGATGTGCTGAAGCAGCAGAAGGTGATGGAAGGCAACATCGCCGACCTGATCATCGGGCTTGAGGACGCCACCAACGTCTTCGGCGCCGAGTTCGAGAGCATGAAGAACTATACCGGCTGGGAAAACTTCATCGGCGTCTTTTCGGCGCAGCGCAAGCAGCGCATGCGCACCGACCGCGTGCGCAACATGTCGCTCGCCGGCAATCTGCAGGAACTGCTGGCCAAGTCCGACACCATCGTCGGCATATTGAAGGCGCAGAAAGAGGTCCTCGACCAGCGCTACAAGACCTCCGAGGCCAGCCTGTCGCAGGTGATCGAGCGCCGCAAGACCACCATGACCAACCTCGAAGCCGTGCAGAAGCGCATCGAGGAACTCAATCCGATGCTGCTCGACATCGAGAACAAGATCGCCGCGTCGACCAGCCAGAAGGACCGCACGCAGCTCGAAGGCGAGCGCTCCAAGCTCGCCACGGAATACAATGAAAAACAGGCCAAGGAGCAGGAACTGCTAGCCGAAAGCCAGACGCTGGAGCGCTACACCTCGATGTTCCAGACCTTCGTCGATTCGCTCAACAACCAGATCGCCGCGCAGTCGACGCTGATCAACAAGCTGACCATCGATACCGAGCAGCGCATCGTGCTCTACAAGGCGCTCGAGGATTCTTTGAAGACCGCCGCCCAGCAGGATGTCGCCCACAAGATCAACACGCTGGGCAGCCAGGTCGACAACACCGCCGAGGAAACCATGGCCGGCATCGGCGCCGCCTCGCAGAAGCACATCGGGGACTTGCTTGAGATGCACGAGAAGAACATGGTGGCCAGCGCCGACATCCAGCGCCGCAAGAAGCTGGCCGACGATGCCTTCGCCCGCCGTTTCGACGAGGTGCTGAAGAAGCACAATTCGGCCAATTACGTGCAGTCATAATTGCCGCACGCACCGGTGCGACAATCCAGGGCCAATAGCATGACCTCCGAAAACGACGCGGCGGCGCGGTATTTCTCGGCGATCACGGCCGCGCTCAGCGGCCTTGAAGTGTTCATGCGCGACGACCGCTCGCCGCTTTACCGGCACGGCATCGTCGCCAAGATCGTCGCCGAATACATCGCCCGGCTCGACAAGTCCTTCTCCTGCTGGCGCAACCGGCTGGGCTTCATGGACACGTTCCGCATTTCGCGCGCCGAAAGCGGCTACCCGGTGTTCCAGAACCTGCTCGAACTGGAAAACGACCGCCGCCAGGCGGACAGCCGGCTCGCCAACATTCCCCAGGCCGGCGAGCTGCGCGAGGAGATGGCCGACTTCATCCTGCGCCACAAGGAATTCCCCGAGGCGCTGCAGAAATCGATGGCCGAGCGGCTCTATCTCGAGGACGTCAAGAGCGAGCAGACTTTCGGGCCGTTCACGCTGGCGCAGACCGCCAAGGTGTCGGTCAATCCGAAGACGGCGCGGCCCTACTATCTGGTCCACTGGGCGACCTTCGACGGCAGCGCCAACCTGCCCCTGATCTACATGGTGACGGTGGAGGATTCTTCCGAAAGCATGGTCAGCCAGCTTGTCGACCGCAGCGGCAAGCTCAACGACAAGGTCGACATTCCGCTGCCGGTCGACGGCCTTCTCAACCCCGAGCTTGCCCATCGCTTCGACGATTTCACCGAGAAGAATTCGGCCTATACGCTGTCGCCGGCGACGATCGCCGTCAATCTCGACAAGGATTTCGAGCCGCTGCACCCCAAGCAGCTGCGGCGCGTCGTGCTCGGTCCCTTCTATTCGGCAGGCATTACCGACAACAATTCGACGGTGACGGAAGTGCTGGCCAAGGTGCGCAAGCCCGAAAATGCCTGGCTTTTGACCTGGACCATCCAGGAGGTCTATTCCAAGGGCGAGAAGCCCGGCCGCAAGGGGTTGTTTTCGAGCGAGAAGACGACGCAGGAATTCTTCATCAACACCGATGACCTGGAAGCCGCGCGGCAGGGCGTATCGAGCTACGAGAATCACGCGCTGATCCCGCACGAGGCCTACCAGGCGCTTTACGCCGCCGGCGAGGCGCAGAAGATTTTCGCCGGCTACAAGGTTCACATCCTGTCGAATGGGCAGGTCATATCGGATGTCTAGGAACCTTGTTTGTGTCATTGAAAGCCACGCAACACCGAGGCGCCAACAATGACCGCCGCGGCTAGCATCTCCAGCAAGAAGCGGCAGCTCGATGCGCTGAAGAAGAGAGTGCGGCCTGGCGCCCTGGATGGCCTGGAACACAGCCAGCGTATCGACATAACGTACACGTCGAACGCCATCGAGGGAAACACGCTGACGGCGGGCGAGACGGCCCTCGTTCTGGAAAAAGGCATCGCGATCAGCGGCAAGCCGCTCAAGGATCACCTCGAGGCCATCGATCACGCACGCGCCTTGAGTTGGGTACTCGAGATCGCTTCAAAGAACCATCATCCGATCATGGAGGCGGACATCCGCAATCTTCATCATCTGGTCGTGGCGAATTCCAAGCCGGAGATAGCCGGCCAATACGCCGACAGCGCTCCTTACGTGAATACGAATGTCGGCGTATTCAATTTTCCCGCCCCTGTGGAGATCCCGGCACTGATGGAAGCTTTTTGCCGGTGGTTGAGCGCTGCGCCCAGCACGCCACGAACTGCCTTTGAAGCTCATCGGCGTTTTGTCGCCATTCACCCGTTCAATGACGGCAACGGACGTACAGCGCGCCTTTTGATGAATCTGGTGCTGGCGCGAGGCGGCTACCCGCCGGTAGCGATCCGACCGGAAGATCGCCCCGATTACATTGCCGCGCTTGAGATCGACCAAAGCGGCGGCGGGCACGTCGCTTTCGACAAGCTGCTTTTCGAAAGGCTGGATCAGACTTTGGACATATACCTGGACGCGGCGCGTCAGGCGCAGGGTCCTTCCGCGGAAGCCGGAAAATAATCCCGATGAGGAGCTGACATGGACACCGGCCTGACCACAATCCCGGAAGCGGCTGTTGAAAAGCACCGTGCCACGGCGCAGAGCTTCATCACCCGCATCGTGGTGCTGGAGGATCCCGCGCGCGAGTCCGGCACGGCGCTTGCCGGCACCAACCGCCGCTTCGTCTCCACCGTCTCGGTCGGTTCGGTGCGCCGCACGCGCGAGGTCGAGCTGTCGAAGACCGTCGGCGCCGTCCATCCAGACGACCAGTTGCTGACCATCCCGCAGCACACGTTGCTTTTCCGCGCCCGGCGCGGCACGGCGATCGCGCTGGCGGTATCGGATGTCTTCGCCGAGGGCTCAGATCTCGAAAGCCTGCAGGCGAAAAACACCCGCGCTCCGCTTGAGGGCGACGCGGCGTCGACCTTCAAGAAACTGCTGTCGGCTTCGGCCTATATTTCGGCCTTCAGCCTCGCCTCCTATCTGTTCCAGCTCATCGACAGCGACGGCGAGGCGCCAAACGATATCCCCGAGCCGGATTTCCTGTTCGACACGCCGCAGGATGCGGTGAAATCGATCCTGGCCGGTCTCGACAAGGCGATAGCGGGCTCGACGGACGACACCGACCTGATGACCCGTGCGCGCGCCTTCGCCCGCGTCGCCATCGACGGGCTTCTGGCGCGCAAGGGCCGTTTCGACGGCATCGGCCCATTTGAGAGCGCCCATATCCGCATCGATGCCGACGACTTCACCCTCGACGGCTTCGACGTCGCGCCGGGCAAGCGCTCCAAGCCGCTGGTGATGACCTTCAAGAAGCCGGAAGAGGTCGTCGGCAACCACATCGCCAAATACCAGTCGGTCAAGCTCGCCAAGATGCTGATGGCCTATGATTTCGAGCGCGAGCTGAACCCGTTCGTCGAGCTTGGCGGCTTCCTGTTCACCTTCATCGGCGACGGCGCGCCCGGCACCGGCAAGACGACGCTGATCCAGATGATCGCCGGTCTCGTCAACGGCTACTGCCAGGTCGCCGGCTATCCCTTCGTCTATGAGAATTTCGGCGTCGACCAGATCTCGTCCTACCAGGGTAAATCGGGCCAGAACTGCCGCCAGTTCATCAGCAACGTCCTGAACCCGCGCGTCATCGGCTTCGGCACCATCGACGACATCGACCAGGTCGCCGCCAGACGCTCCGACGACCGCGCCTCGGCCGGCCAGCAGGAGATCACCGGCGTGCTGATGGACGCCTTCGCCGGTGCGGGTACGGTGGTGCGCGGCAACTGCTCGTTCGGCATGTTTTCCAACTATCCCGAGAATGTCGACGACGCGCTGCGCCAGCGCGCCGGCGCCCGCTGGCTGGTCGACGGGCCGCAGACCCGCGACGACTATATCGACATCTTCGTGCTGCTCGCCGGCAAGAACCACGAGATCCCCCTGGGCAAGCACGAGTTATACGCCGCGCAGGAGATCCAGCGCGCCGTGACCGAGGCCTATGAGGAGCATGAAAAGCCGCAGGAGGACGGGCTGATGCGGGTCTATGAGCGCTACATGAAGGAAAACGGCGCGCCCAAGACCATGGCCGACATCGGCACCTACCTGCATCTGATCAAGGACGCCGAACCGCGCTTCACCGGCCGCGCCATCAAGAACGTCACCGACGCCATCAAGATGCGCGCCATGGATATCGAGCTTCCCGACGACTGGTTCGAGAAGCCGGAAGCCTTCATGCACAAGAGCTACGACGACAAGAAAGCGATGATCGAGGAACTGCGCGGTCCGTTCTCGCTTGACATGGTCATGCAGGAGATCAACCGCTACGCCGACAGCGAGTTCCGCTATTCCGACAAATCCGACGACGCCGCGGTGGAAAAACTGCTGCGCGACGCAAGACTGCGCGAGCGGGCGGCGCACGAGATGGAAGAGATGAAGAAGAAGGGCAATTGGTGATCTTTTCCTTCTCCCCGTTTACGGGGGAGAAGGTGCCCGAAGGGCGGATGAGGGGCAGCGCCGTGCGTGGAAGAAATGAGCTGAAAGTGGCGAGAGCCCGTGAGCTGCGGAAGGTTGAAAACGATGCCGAGGAACGGCTTTGGCATGAACTGCGTGGACGGCGATTGAATGGCTACAAGTTTGTTCGCCAATTACCGATTGGACCCTATTTCGCGGACTTCGCTTGCCGTGAAGCCAATCTGGTTGTGGAAGTCGATGGCAGCCAGCATGCAAATCGATCTCATGATCGGTACAGGGATGAGACCATGAACAGGAACAGCTGGTCGGTGTTGAGGGTTTGGCATTCTGATGTCCTTACGGCCCATAAGAGCGTGCTGGATACGATCGTTGCGGCCCTGGACGGTCGGTTGGATCGCAAGATGATTGGTATCGACGCGAAGTTTTTGCCCGCTCCAACGTCGGGTGCAAAATGATAAGCGTCGGCGCTGCCCCTCATCCGCCCTTCGGGCACCTTCTCCCCGTGAACGGGGAGAAGGCATGGTGACCCACCCAGCCAAAAAACCCGACCTCCTGCGCGACAACGAACTCATCTACGGCCGTTTGCTCACCGTCGACGAGCCGCATCTCATCGAGCGCTACAACAAGGCGCTGGCGGCTTTTGGCCTCAAGCCGACCAAGTTGAAGAGCTTCCAGATCGACCGCACCGGCTTTTCGCCCGAAGTGGCCGAGGAGTGCGGCGACTACGACTATCTCGATCCCAACGAGGTCAACCGCCGCTTCATCATCCTGACGCCGTCGCAGATCGACCTGCCGGTGGTGCACACCGCCTTCTCCAACACCTCGCAGCTGATGTTCGAGTTCATGTCCAGGAACCAGCGCGCCATCGATGCGCTGACCATCAAGGACGTCATCTACGGCGAGATCGAGGATTCCGTTCCCAAGGTCAACGACATCGAGGACCTGCTGTCGATCAACCAGGTCGAGTTCAAGGTGCTGTCGGCGGAGGACGTGCTTGGCAAGGCCGCCGAACTCGGCAAGCTGGTCGACCGGCTGAAGCAGGAGCCCGACGCCTGGCGCGACAACGCCATGCTGACCCGCATGGTCGAGCTCGCCAAGGTCTGCGGCGACATCAGAGAGAACGCGCTGGTGCCCGACCAGGTGATCTTCCGCCACAACGCCTACTGGACCAGCCATTTCGGCGGGCTCTACGTCTTTGTCGATCCCGACATGACGACGGTGATCAGCGATCCGGCGGCCCCCGGATTTCGCCGTTCGCGGCCCTGGCAGGTGAGCTATCTCTCGATCAAGGACGCCGACAAGGTGTTCAAATTCCTGGCCGCCACCGGCCGCATCGAACTGCCGCGCGCCTCCTGGGTCGAGGCCTCGGGCTATCTCGAACACCGCGCCGAGATGGTGGTGCGCGCGCTGATCCGCGACGCCGAACCGAACCGCAATCTGACCGATGCCGACAAGGTGTGGTTGCAGACCTGGATCCAGAGCCATGCCGACCTGATCACCAGGGACGGCGATTTCCCATTCCTCAACGCCGCCAAGCGCGAGATCGCCCAGCTTGGCCACCTCAAGATCGAGGATGTCTTCCCGCAGCAGCGCTTCCTGGTGATCCGCGCCAAGCCGGACCATCCCGACGCCTGGCTGACCAACCGGCTGATCTCGGATTTCGTGCCGTCGGACTTCGTCTCGCGCTACATCTTCAACAAGGACGGCTTCTACAAGGACTATGACGGCTTCAGCGATGCCTGGCGATCGCATGTTGTGGACGTTCTGAAAACCACATATTTGAAGGACAAGGTGGCGTTTCGTACACGCCTCTACGGCCTGACCGACTAGAACGAAATGAACCGTCATTGCGTTCTAACTTGTTGTTTTGGTGCATGATGTTATCCAAAAAGTCCGCAACTTTTTGGCATCGTGCTGAGGGGGTGACATTGCCATGCTCGATCCGATCGTGAATTTCTTCACCCGGATTTTCCAGTGGATCGGCCGCGGCATCGGCCTTCTGATCGGCGCGATCCTGTGGCCCTTCATGTGGGCCGGGCGCTGGTACGGGCAGCGCGGCTGGATCCTGAAGGCCGTGGTCGGCCTGGCCGTTTTGGTGCTGATCGGCCTCTACGCCAACTTCTTCTACGCCACCCAGTGGTGGAACAATTTCAACCCGAACTATCCCGACACCTATACGTTCGAGAAGCGCAATGTTTCGGCCGGTGAGCAGGTGGCCGCCGGCACCGGCACGGACACGGCCAAGACCTGCGGCAACTCCGGCATCGCCCAGGTGGCGGCGGATCTGACGGACTTCAACGTCAACCAGAATGCCTGGATTTCGTCGATGATCCTCTACAAGCTCGGCCTGTTCGGCATCGACTGGGACAACACTCCGTGGATGGACAACAAGGCCTCTTTCCAGCGCGGCATCAACCAGGCGGTGCGACGCACGGCGACCGAGCTTGCCGACAATCTCGGCCGCGTGCGCACGACCTCGCAGATCGACGCCGACCTGCAGGACGCCCGCGGCAATCTGCAGTTCGACGAATACACCTGGTATTTCGGCGTGAGCCCGTTCGGCCCGAAAACGCCGACGCCGAGCTATTATCGCGACGCGGTGCGCAAGCTGCGTTCGTTCAATGCCCGGCTCGCTACCTGCCAGGCCACTTTCGATGCCCGCGCCGACAATCTGAAACAGTATATCGACCGCATCGCCAGCGACATCGGCTCGACCTCAGCCATCCTCAAGGAGCGCGCCGAGAACCACAACAATGGCTGGTTCGACACCCGCGCCGACGACCGCTACTGGTTCGCCTATGGCCAGCTCTATGCCTATTACGGCCTGATGAAGGGCGCCCAGGCCGATTTCGAGGACGTCCTCAAGGAAAAGCACCTGCAGAGCCTCTGGGATACGATGGACGCGCAATTCGTGTCGGCCCTGCGTATCCAGCCCTTCATCATCGCCAACGGTCGCGAGGACGGCTGGCTGCTGCCGACCCATCTGACGACGATGGGCTTCTACATCCTGCGCGTGCGCTCCAACATGGTCGAAATCAGCAACGTGCTGACGCAGTAACGGCATTCGCGGTCAGCGACGGCCAATGCATGTTGCCCAAAAGTGGTCACGGTTTTGGGAGGACGACATGCATGGGAGATGGCGAATTTGCGCCGTCGCGTCTGTCGCATTCCGTGCATTGTGCGGCTGTTTTGAGACGGCGGAAGCGCCCTTGCTCTGGCTTCTATACGGCGCGGCAAGCGGAGCCATAAAGAACCGGGGATAGGTCGGCCCGCCGCAGAGGAATTTTCTCTATAGGAAACATAGTTGCATGAAAGTTGACGCAACCGCAGCGACAGGGTTAGATGCCCGCGCGTCCGGTTCCAGCCTTCTTGCAAGTGACATCAACCCCGTCCCCTCCATCGTCCAATCCAGAGGAAAGCCGTCATGGCCGAAGTGAAGTCCGACATCGAGATCGCGCGTGGCGCCAAGAAAAAGCAGATCCAGGAGATCGGCCAGAAGATCGGCATCCCGACCGAGCATCTGCTGCCCTACGGCCACGACAAGGCCAAGATCTCAGCCGAGTTCATCAAGTCGGTGAAGGGCAATAAGGACGGCAAGCTGATCCTCGTCACCGCCATCAACCCGACGCCTGCCGGCGAAGGCAAGACCACCACCACGGTTGGCCTCGGCGACGGCCTGAACCGCATCGGCAAGAAGGCGATCGTCTGCATTCGCGAAGCCTCTCTCGGCCCGAATTTCGGCGTCAAGGGCGGTGCCGCCGGCGGCGGCTACGCGCAGGTGGTGCCGATGGAGGACATGAACCTCCACTTCACCGGCGACTTTCACGCCATCACCACGGCGCACAATCTTCTGTCGGCGCTGATCGACAACCACATCTACTGGGGCAATGAACTCGGCATCGACACCCGCCGCGTGGTGTGGCGCCGCGTCATGGACATGAACGACCGGGCGCTGCGCGAAATCATCTGCTCGCTCGGCGGCGTCGCCAACGGCTTCCCACGCGAGGCGGGCTTCGACATCACCGTCGCCTCGGAAGTGATGGCCATCCTGTGCCTGTCCACCGACCTGAAGGACCTGGAAAAGCGCCTCGGCGACATCATAGTCGCCTACCGCCGCGACAAGTCGCCGGTCTATGCCCGCGACCTCAAGGCCGACGGCGCCATGGCTGTCCTGCTCAAGGACGCCATGCAGCCCAACCTGGTGCAGACGCTGGAGAACAACCCGGCTTTCGTGCATGGCGGCCCGTTCGCCAACATCGCGCATGGCTGCAACTCGGTCGTCGCCACCACCACGGCGCTGAAGCTTGCCGACTATGTCGTCACCGAAGCCGGCTTCGGCGCCGACCTTGGTGCCGAGAAATTCTTTGACATCAAGTGCCGCAAGGCGGGCCTGAAGCCGGCGGCGGCGGTCATCGTCGCCACCGTGCGCGCCATGAAGATGAATGGCGGCGTCAAGAAGGAAGATCTCGGCAAGGAAAACATCGAGGCGGTGAAGAAGGGCTGCGCCAACCTCGGCCGCCACATCGAGAACATCAGGCAGTTCGGCGTGCCGGCGGTGGTTGCCATCAACCACTTCTATTCCGACACCGACGCCGAAATCCAGGCGATGAAGGACTATGTCGCCTCGATGGGCGAAGAGGCGATCCTGTGCAAGCACTGGGCCAACGGCTCCGCCGGCATCGAGGAGCTCGCCAACAAGGTGGTGGCGCTGGCCGAATCCGGCGCCTCGCAGTTCGCGCCGCTCTATCCCGACGCCATGCCGCTGTTCGAGAAGATCAACACCATCGTCCAGCGCATCTATCGCGGTTCGGAAGCGATCGCCGACAAATCGGTGCGCGACCAGCTCAAGGCCTGGGAAGACGCCGGCTACGGCAATCTGCCGGTCTGCATGGCCAAGACCCAGTACTCCTTCTCGACCGACCCGAACCTGCGCGGCGCGCCGACCGGCCACACCGTGCCGGTGCGCGAGGTCAGGCTTTCGGCGGGCGCCGGCTTCGTCGTCATCATCTGCGGCGAGGTCATGACCATGCCCGGCCTGCCCAAGGCGCCGTCCTCGGAAAAGATCTTCCTCAACGAGGCCGGCCAGATCGAAGGCCTGTTCTGATCTTTTGTCCCGACAATTGAAAAGGGCGCCGCATCGCCGCGGCGCCCTTTTTGTTTGCGGGATCGTCCTACGCCGCGTTGCGCGCCAGCGCCCGCTGGTTGGAGGCATAGATGGTGTCACGCTCCGGCAGCGCGCCGGTCTTCAGGCAGTCGATCCATTCGGCGGTCTTGAGCACGGCGGCGAAGCGCGACTGCAGGATGATGCTCACCACGCGATGGATCTCCTCCGCCGAGGCATAGCCGGCGCTGTTGGCGTAAGGCACCGAACCGGTGGCGTCGGACAGGAACTCGACGGCAAAGCCCATATGCACGGCATGGATGATGGTCGACAGGTCGCAATTATGCGTCATGTAGCCGACGACCGCGATCGTATCGACAGCATTGGCGCGCAGCCAGGCCTCGAGGTCGGTGCCGGTGAAGGCACTCGGCAAATTCTTCTCGACATAATGGTCGCGGCCACGCCTGGCGATTTCCGGATGCAGTTCGCCGCCATGGCTGCCCCTGGCGAAGATCGGCGATGTCTCGGGCGCCATCTGCTTGACGACCACGACCTTGATGCCTGCCGCCGACGCCGCATCCATGGCGCGCGCCACATTGACGACGCTGTCGCGGAACGGGGGGTGCCGGATGGCCAGATTGCCGCCATCATAGTCGTTCTGGACGTCGATGACGGCGAGCGCGCGGCGCGGCGTGGTGTTGGCTGGCTCGGACATGGTATTTCCTTTCGGGCTTGATGTGACCGGCCCAGGATAGGCTCCCTGTCTTTAGACAAAAGTGGCCCGATTGACATCATTCGAAAGAATTGGGACAATCCTCACCCACACTGGAAACGCCCATGACCACCCCCATCATCGCCGTCCTCGCTTTCGACGGCATTAGCCCGTTCCATCTCTCCGTGCCTTGCCTGGTGTTCGGCGCCGACCGCACCGGCCTCGGCCTGCCGCGCTTCGACTTCCGTGTCTGCGGGGCCGAGGAAGGGCTGATCCGGACCGATGCCGGGCTGAGCATCCTGGTGCCGCATGGGCTGTCCGCGCTCGACGACGCCGACATCGTCATCATCCCGAGCTGGAAGGATCTCGAAGCGCCCCTGGCCAAACCGCTCGAGGACGCGCTCGGCCGCGCCCACCGGCGCGGCGCGCTGATCGTGGGCCTGTGTCTCGGCACCTTTGCCATCGCCGCCGCCGGCCTGCTTTCGGGCCGAAAAGCCACCACCCATTGGGCATACACGGAGCAGTTGCGGGCCCTGCATCCCGACGTTTCGGTCGATGCCGATGTGCTCTATGTTGATGACGGCGACATCGTCACCTCCGCCGGCGTCGCCGCCGGGCTCGACTGCTGCCTTCACATCGTGCGCGCCCGCTATGGCGCGGAGGCCGCCCTGCGGCTCGCCCGGCACGTCGTGCTTTCGCCGCACCGGCAGGGCGGACAGGCGCAATTCATCGAGCGTCCCGTGGCAAAAACCGCCAATGCCGACCGCTTCACCGGGGCACTCGACGCGGTGCGTGCGACACCAGGCGAAACGCATAGCCTCGACAGCGTCGCCGAAGCCGCCGGCCTGACGCGGCGCACCTTCACCCGGCGCTTCCAGAAATCGATCGGCACCAGTTTTGGCGATTGGCTGACCAGCCAGCGGGTTGAACTGGCGCAGCGCTTGCTGGAAGCGACGGAGAAATCGATGGACATCGTCGCCTTCGAAGCCGGCTTCGGCAGCGCCACCTCGCTGCGCCAGCATTTTTCGGCGCGGCTCAGGACCTCACCGGCGCAATATCGGCGCGAGTTTTCCGGGCGAGCCGGCCGGGACGAGGGCACGACGCTCGCTTTGTCGCATTGATTGCCGACCTAAGTCTCCTCAGCCGCGTTTGACCGGCCGCGCCGGATTGCCGACCACGGTCGTGTTCGCCGCCACGTCGCGCGTCACCACCGCCCCGGCGCCAACGATTGCGCCCTCGCCGATGCTCACGCCGCCCAGGATGATGGCACTGCCGCCGATCCAGGCATTGTCGCCGATCGCGACCGGCCTGGCGATCTCCAGTCCCGCCCGCCGCCCTGCCAGCTCTCTGTGATGCTCGGCGCAGTAGATCTGCACATTGGGGCCAAACAGCGTACCCTTGCCGATGCGCACCGAAGCGGTGTCGAGGATGGTGCACCCGGCATTGAGGAAGACACCGCTGCCGAGAAACAGGTTGAAGCCGTAGGCACAGTGGAACGGCGCTTCTATGCGGGCGCCCTCCCCCACGCCGCCGAGCAGTGCCCTCAAGGCCGGTCCGAGGTTAGCGCGCTCGCGGGGCGGCAGCATGTTGTGCTCGAACACCGCGTCGCGCGCCGTGGCCCGCAAGGTCTCCAGTTCGCTATCGAGGCAGGTGTACCATTCACCATCGGCCATTTTCGCGCGTTCGCTCTCAGCCATGGCAGTCCCTCCGTTTGACGTCATTGCCAAAGCACAGCTGACGTGAACAGAAAAGCGCGGAGGCAGGTGTTAGGCCGTCGCGATCCGCGCCCAGCGACAAAAATAGTTGAAGATCGCTGTCGATTTCCCGGTAACTCATTCGTCCTCGATAGGAAGCCGAAGAACTTCGCCCGAGCAAGGAAACGGATACGATGACGATCACGATCACGGCGTTTGAACGATCTCCCGATGGCGGTAAGGGACTGGCGCGCGATACCCGCGTTCGCTGGGCGCTCGAAGAAGTGGGGCAGCCTTACGAGGTTCGCTTTGTTTCCTTCGCGGGAATGAAGGCGCCGGAGCACTTGGCCATTCATCCTTTCGGCCAGATCCCCACCTATGAGGAAGGGACCCTCTCGCTGTTCGAGACCGGCTCGATCGTCTTTCATCTCGCCGAGCAAAATGCGGGGCTGCTGCCGGAGGAGCGCAATGCCCGCGCCCGCGCCATCACCTGGATGTTTGCCGCACTGAACACCGTCGAGCCGCCGGTCCTCGAATTGACCACGGCAAGGATATTCGAAGCCGACAAGCCTTGGAGCGAGCAGCGCTTGCCGCTGGTGAAGGACCGTGTTCGCGACCGGCTCGACAGGCTCTCGACCCATCTGGGCGCCGCCGACTGGCTCGATGATGCGTTCAGCGCCGGCGATCTGTTGATGGTGTCGGTGCTGCTGCGACTGAGACCATCGGGCATTCTGGACGAATATCAGAACCTGGCCGCCTATGTCGCTCGTGGGGAAGCTCGACCAGCTTATGTCAGGGCTTTTGCCGCGCAATTCGCGGTCAACGCTCCATCAGCCAGCTGAAACATCGGTTGATGGAGCTGAGCCGAGCAGCTTTGCGGTAGCAACAAGTGCTTGACCATTGCTTGGCGCTTCCAGCCTGGCCAAGCTTCGCGTCCTCATGAGTCTCCGGCCTAGCCAAATATCCGGCCTATGGTAGCCTGCCGTTTCAGGGCCGTTCCGGCCCGGGATCGAGGGGGATCGACCATGCTTTACATTCTCGCACTTCTGATCGGCGTCATTGCCGGCCTGCGCGCCATGACGGCGCCCGCCGCCGTCGCATGGGGCGCCTATCTCGGCTGGCTGCCGGTCGCCGGCACCTGGGCGAGCTTCATGAGCCATTGGGCCGCTGTCGGCATCTTCACCATCCTGGCCATCGTCGAACTGGTCACCGACCAGTTGCCGTCGACGCCAAGCCGCAAGGTGCCGCAGCAGTTCGGCGCCCGCATCCTGCTCGGCGCCTTCTCGGGCGCGGTGGTCGGCGCGGCCGGCGGCGCCACCATCGTGTGCCTGATCGCCGGCGCCATCGGCGCGGTCATCGGCACGCTGGGCGGCGCCGAAGCGCGCGGCCGTCTGGCGGCCGCCTTCGGCAAGGATCCGCCCGCCGCCTTCATCGAGGACGCGGTTGCCATCATCGGCGGCCTGCTGATCGTGGCGGCGGTGGCATGACGGCCCAGACCTTGAACACGAAAACCTTCGACGCCATCATCATCGGCGCTGGCCAGGCCGGTACGCCATTGGCGGGTCGGCTGACGGCCGCCGGCATGACCGTGGCGCTGATCGAGCGCAAGCTGGTCGGGGGCACCTGCGTCAACACCGGCTGCATCCCGACCAAGACAATGGTGGCAAGCGCCTATGCCGCGCATCTCGCTCGCCGCGCCGCCGATTATGGCGTGACGCTCGGCGGTCCGGTCGGCGTCGACTATAAAGCGATCAAGGCGCGCAAGGACAAGGTGTCGGGCGCCTCTCGCACCGGGCTCGAGACCTGGATCGCCGGCATGGACAAATGCACGCTCTATCGCGGCCATGCGCGCTTCGAATCCGCCAACACGGTGCGTGTCGGCGAAGACCTTTTGACCGCGCCAAAGATCTTCCTCAACACGGGCGGCCGCGCCTCGGTGCCCGACCTTCCCGGCATCCACGACATCGACTATCTGACCAACTCCTCGATGATGGATCTCGATGTTCTGCCCCGCCACCTGATCGTCGTCGGCGGCAGCTACATCTCGCTCGAATTCGCGCAGATGTTCCGCCGCTTCGGCTCGGACGTCACCGTCATCGAAAAGAGCCCACGGCTGACCGGCCGCGAGGACGAGGACGTCTCGGCGGCAATCCTGTCGATCCTCGAAAACGAAGGCATAACGGTCCATGTCGGCGCCGACGACATCGGCTTCGCCAGGCAAGGCGCAGATATCGCCGTGACCTTCTCGGCCGGCAAGGCGCCAGCCGTCGGCTCGCATGTGCTTTTGGCACTCGGACGGAACCCAAACACCGACGACCTCGGCCTCGACAAGGCCGGCGTCGAGGTCGACAAGCGCGGCTTCGTCACGGTCGACGACCAGCTGCGCACCAGCGTGCCAGGCATCTGGGCGATGGGCGATTGCAACGGCAAGGGCGCGTTCACCCACACTTCCTACAACGACTTCGAGATCGTCGCCGCCAATCTGCTGGACAGCGATCCGCGCAAAGTCAGCGACCGCATCGAGGCCTATGCGCTCTATATCGATCCGCCGCTCGGCCGCTGCGGCATGACCGAGACGGTGGCGAAGAACTCCGGACGCCGCGTCCTGGTCGGCCAGCGGCCGATGACCCGCGTCGGCCGCGCCGTCGAGAAGGGCGAGACGCAAGGCTTCATGAAGATCATCGTCGATGCCGACACCAGGGAAATCCTCGGCTGCTCGGTGCTCGGCTCCGGCGGCGACGAGGCTGTGCATTGCGTGCTCGACCTGATGTACGCCAAGGCGCCGGTCGACACGCTGGCACGCGCCGTGCACATCCACCCCACGGTTTCGGAGCTGTTGCCGACGATAGCCCAGGAGCTGAAGCCGCTGGCCTGAAACCTATTTCCCGGCTTCCGGTCCAGTCAGCTTCGTCTCCAGGCGGCCGAGCAGCAGCACGGCCCCTTTCAATTCGTCGGCGCCGACATCGCTCAGCAGGTCGGCGCGCAGCACCGCCAGCAGGCGCTCGATCTCGGTGACGCGGCTGCGCCCGGCATCGGTCAGCGACAGGATCTTGGCGCGCCGGTCGGCGGCGTCCTCCATGCGCCTTACCAAGCCCTCCTCGACCAGCAGATCGACGATGCGCACCAGCGACGGCCCTTCGAAGCCGAGATGGTCGGCAAGCACCCCCTGGCGCAGATTGTCGCCAAGCCGCGACAGCATCACCAACGGCATGGCGGTGGCATGCGACAGGCCGCAATCGTCGAGCGCCTTGTCGGCCGCGCGGCGCCACAGCCTCGCCACTGATATAACGAGTTGGCCAAATCTGGCTCGATCCGGGTCTTGCTTGGGCATGACGGAAAAGATAACATGCTATCTATTAGGTTGCGACAAAATTCTTTTCGCTGGCGAAGCCCCCGTCGCCACAACCGGACGCCGACGACCGAGCTCCAAGATCGCCCTGACGGTCCCTTTTGGCCGCCGCGACCGCGAGGCGCCGAACCCGGGAAAATGTGAGGTCCGACATGTCACAAGATACCAACGGCTCCCGCGGCGTCTGGCTGCTCGTCCTTTTCGGCCTGGTGCTGATGATCATCGGCCTGCCGCTGCTCTATGGCGGCGTCCAGCTCATCGGCCTCGGCGGGTCCTGGTATTATGCGCTGGCGGGCGTCGGCATCATCATCTCCGGTTTTCTCCACGCACTGCGCCGGAAGGCCGGATTCTGGCTCTACATCCTCATCTTCCTCGCCACGGTACCCTGGGCGTTGTGGGAGGCCGGATTGAATTTCTGGCCGCTGGTGCCGCGACTGGTCGCTCCAGCCGTGCTGGCGGTGATCGCCCTCCTTTTGACACCGCTGTTCCCGTCATCGCCCAGCGGCAGGCGCGGCCCGTTCGCCGCTGCGGGCATCCTCGTCCTCGGCTTGATCGCCACCGCCGCCTACGCCTTCCAGCCGCATGGCGTGATCCGCGAAACGGCGTCGGCCAGCGAAACCCCGCCGTCCGCCGCCCTGGCCACCAGCAGCGACTGGCGCCATTACGGCCGCACCCCCGCCGGTACGCGCTACGCGCCAATCGGCCAGATCAACAAGGACAACGTGAAGGACCTGAAGGTCGCCTGGACCTTCCGCACCGGCGATATCCCGGTCAAGGGCGCCGAGGACCAGAACACGCCGCTGCAGATCGGCGACACCGTCTACACCTGTTCCTCGAAGAATGTCGTCAACGCTCTCAACGCCGAGACCGGCGAGCCGCGCTGGAAGTTCGACCCGAAGGCCTCGGGGCCGCTGTGGCAACGTTGCCGAGGCGTAAGCTATTACGAACCCGCTGCCGGCGGCGCGGCGCCTGCCGCATGTGCCAGCCGCATCGTCATGACCACCATCGATGCGCGGCTGATCGAGATCGACGCCAAGACCGGCCAACCCTGCCCGGATTTCGGCCAGGGCGGCACGGTCGACCTCAAGCAAGGCATGGGCGAGGTCAAGGCCGGCTTCTACTTCCAGACTTCGGCACCGACGGTCATGCGTGACCTGATCATGGTTGGCGGCTGGGTCTGGGACAATGTCGAGACAGGCGAACCCTCCGGCGCCGTCAGGGCCTTCAGCGCCAGGACCGGCGAGCTGGTCTGGGCCTGGGACCTCGGCAATCCCGCAATCACCAAACTGCCGCCGGAAGGCCAGAGCTACACGCGCGGTACGCCCAATGTCTGGTCGACGCCAAGCTACGACGAGGCCCTCGGCCTCGTCTATTTGCCGACCGGCAACGCCACGCCCGACTTCTTCGGCGCCGAACGCTCCAAGGCGGCGGAGGACTACACCGCCTCTGTCGTCGCGCTCGACATCGCCACCGGCCGCGAGCGCTGGAAATTCCAGACCGTGCATCACGATCTGTGGGACTACGACCTGCCCTCGCAGCCGGCGCTGTATGACGTGCCGGATGGCAAGGGCGGCACGGTGCCGGCGCTGATCCAGGTGACCAAGCGAGGTCAGATCTTCATGCTCGACCGCCGCGACGGCAAGCCGATCGCCGAAGTGCGGGAAAAGCCGGTACCGCAGGATGGCGGCGCCAAGGAGGATTTCCTGTCGCCGACCCAGCCCTATTCGGTCGGCATGCCCTCGATCGGCGATCAGCCTTTCACCGAGGCCAGCATGTGGGGCGCCACCCCGTTCGACCAGCTCTATTGCCGCATCGGCTTCAAGAAGCTGCGCTACGAAGGCGAGTTCACGCCGCCGGGTCCGACGCGTTCGCTGCAATTTCCCGGCTATTATGGCGGCATGAACTGGGGCAGCGCTTCGATCGACGAGGCCAACGGCTATCTGATCGTCAACGACATCCGCATGCCGCAATTCGTCGTGCTGCTGCCGCGCGCCGAGGCCGACGGTTACGGCCCCTCGGCGGCGCATGACGGTCTGGGCACCCAGCTCGGCACGCCTTATGGCGCGCTCAAGAACGGCTTCATGTCGCCGCTCGGCGTGCCCTGCCATCAGCCGCCCTATGGCACGATCAGCGCCATCGACCTCAACACGCGAAAACTCGTCTGGCAGGTTCCGGCCGGCACGCTGCAGGACACCGGCCCGCTCGGCATGAAGACCGGACTGCGGATCCCGATCGGCATGCCGTCACTCGGCGGACCGGTGACGACGGCGGGCGGCCTCGTCTTCTATGCCGGCACGCAGGATTATTATCTGCGTGCCATCGACATTGCCACCGGTGAGGAAATCTGGAAGGGCCGCTTGCCGGTCGGCGCGCAGGCAACACCGATGACCTACACTTCGCCCGAAAGCGGCCGCCAGTTCGTCGTCGTCTCGGCCGGCGGCGCACGCCAATCACCCGATCGCGGCGACTACATCATCGCCTATGCCTTACCGAAGGCGCCATGACCCTGCAAATTTCTTCGACATCACATCGATGATCCCCAACGGGGCGCCGAGGCACCCCGTTTTTCAATCTGCTCCACGCTTTCTGCATTGCTGCATTGCGGCAATGTCTGTTGCGCTCGGCGGGGATCCTCGCGCAGTCTAAAATTGAACCGATTCAGTCTGGACGCCCCATGCCTTTGCCGATCCTTGCGCTTGCCATTGCGTCCTTCTGCATCGGCACCACCGAATTCGTCATCATGGGCCTGCTGCCGGAGGTCGCCGCCGATCTCGGCGTGACGATCCCCGCCGCTGGCCTGCTGGTTACCGGCTATGCGCTGGGCGTCGTCTTCGGCGCGCCGATCGTCGCCATGGGCACAGCGCATCTGCCGCGCAAGCCGGTGCTGGTCGGACTGGCCGCCTTGTTCGTCGTCGGCAATCTCTTCTGCGCCATCGCGCCCAATTACTGGCTGCTGATGGCCGCGCGCGTCTTCACCGCTTTCGGCCACGGTGCCTTCTTCGGCATCGGCTCGGTCGTTGCCGCCAGCCTGGTGCCGCGCAACAAGCGCGCCAGCGCCATCGCGCTGATGTTCGCCGGCCTGACGCTCGCCAACATCCTCGGCGTTCCGGCCGGTACCGCACTGGGCGAAGCCTTCGGCTGGCGCGCCACTTTCCTGGCCGTCGTCGGCATCGGCCTGGTCTCGGTCGCGGCCATCGCCTGGCTGGTACCGTCGGATGTCACGGAACCGAGCGGCGGCGGTCTACGCGCCGAAGTCCGCGTGCTCGGCAAGCTGCAGGTGTGGCTGGCGATGCTGATCGCGGCGCTGACCTCGGCCAGCCTGTTCGCCGTCTTCACCTATATCAAACCCTACCTCACCGACGTGTCGGGCCTGTCGACCTCCGCTGTCACCTGGGTGCTTTTGCTGTTCGGCGCCGGCATGACCATTGGCAACATCATCGGCGGCCGACTGGCCGACTGGAAACTGATGCCGACGGTGATCGCCACCTTGCTGTTGATGGCGCTGCTGTTCGTCGGCTTCATGCAGTTCGGCGCCATCGCCAGCGTTGCCATCGGCATCGTCTTCCTGTGGGGCCTGCTCATCTTCGTCGTCGTGCCGCCGCTGCAGATCCGTGTCGTCGAGGCCGCGTCCGAAGGGCCGAACCTTGCCGCCACGCTCAACCAGGGCGCCTTCAATGTCGGCAATGCCGGCGGTGCCTGGATCGGCGGCGTGGCGCTGTCGGCAGGCGTTTCCTATGCCAATCTGCCGCTGGTCGGCGCGGTGCTCGCCTTGCTGGCGGTCGGCGTGGCGGTGCTGTCGCAGGCGCTGGACCGGCGCGCGCCGGTCGCCGCCCTTCAGCCTGCCGCCGAATAGCCGCTTGCGCCCAAAAGCGCGCGGCGGTTTGGGGAGAACGACATGGGGCAAGCAAGAGACTAGTATTGCGCCCATAGCGCGAGAGGCTGGACCAATCGACATCGATACCTTCAGGTGAGCATGTCTTCATGCTCTTTATGGAGGAAGTCATGCAGAAATCGATCGAACGCATCGCCGGCGACAGCGACGGCGTTTCCTACGAATTCCCGGTGTTCCGCTTCGCCGGTGCCGACAAGGCCGCCCCTTCGGCCTATCTGCAGGCGGCACTCCATGCCGGCGAATTGCCTGGTGTCATCGCTATCGATGCCTTGATGCCGGCGCTGAACAAGACCGAGGCCGAAGGCCGCATCAGGGGCAACATCACCATCGTGCCCTGGGCCAACCCGATCGGCCGCGCGCAATATCATTTCGGCGAGCATCAGGGCCGCTTTCATCTGGGCACGCGCACCAACTTCAACCGCGGCTTCCCGCTGCTGGCGGCGCCCGACGCCAAGCTCTTGCCCGACATCAGCCTTGGCGGCGCCGACCAGCGGTTGAAGTCACGCCTGGTGCAGCTTTCGCTCGGCCACGACATCGTGCTCGACCTGCACTGCGACGACGAGGGTCTTGCCTATCTCTACGTCCACACCAGCCTGTGGCCAGCCATGGCCGATTGCGCCGCCGCCATGGGCGTCGATGCGGTCGTGCTGTGGGGCGAGGACACCGACGGCACTTTCGAGGGCGCCTCGATCATGCCCTACCAGAACGCATCGGCCGATGTGGCGAAGTTCGACAGGCGCGTCGTCACCACCGTCGAATATCGTGGCATCCTCGATGTCGATGGCGCGCTCGCCTCGGCCGACGCGGCAGGCCTCTACCGGCTGCTCGCGGCGCGCGGCGTGATATCCGACACCGCCCTGCCCGCGCCCGGTCCATTCACGGGTGTCGCGGCACCGCTGGAGAACATCGACATGATGCCGGCGCCCCGTGCCGGCGCTGTCCTCTACGACGTCAAGCCCGGCGACCGCGTCGCCAGGGGCGCGCGCCTCGCCACCATCGTCCATGCGCCAGGCGAAGCCGACGGCCGCACCGAAGTGTTCGCGCCGCAGGACGGCCTCATCCTCACGCGGCGCTCGCGCCGCATCATCCGCGCCGGCGAAGACCTGTTGAAACTGGTCGGCGACGGCAAGAGCAGCGACGCCAGGTCGGGCACGCTGGAGGACTGAGCCTCCGTCGAATCCAGTTGCGCCGCCGCCCAATCGCCGCTAAGGGAATCGCCATGAACATGCGTTCGACCAAGACCATTTGGTGGTGGGCCTGCTGACAGCGGCCTGTTCGAACGCGTGCGCGTGAAAATAGAAGGTGGCCGCAACGGAATGTCCGGGCGGCCATTTGTTTTTTCAAGCCATTCCCGGGTCCGTTGCCCAACTAGCTGATGGAGATGGCAATGACGACGATGAAGGTTCTGGACAACGGCGCCGAGCGTTTCGTGACCGAGGGTGGCGTCACCATCACCCGCGAGCGCCACGACCGGCCCTATGAAGGCGCGATCGACGCCTATGTCGACGGGCTGAATTCGCGCCGTGGCGCGGTGTTTTCCTCCAACTACGAATATCCCGGCCGCTACACGCGCTGGGACACCGCCATCATCGATCCGCCGCTGGTCATCTCCGCGCGCGGCCGCGCCATGCGCATCGAGGCGCTGAACGGCCGCGGCGAGGCGCTGTTGCCGGTCATCGGCCGGACGCTCGGCGCTCTCGCCGAGGTCACCATCGCCGAGACCTCGAAGAAGCTGATCCGCCTCGACGTCGCCAAGCCCGGCCGTGTCTTCACCGAGGAGGAGCGCAGCCGCGTTCCCTCGGTCTTCACCGTGCTGCGCGCCATTACCGCTCTGTTCAAGACGGCCGAAGATGCCAATCTCGGCCTCTACGGCGCCTTCGGCTACGACCTTGCCTTCCAATTCGACCCGGTTGACCACACGCTGGTTCGCAAGCAAAGCCAGCGCGACCTGGTGCTGTTCTTGCCCGACGAGATCCTGGTCGTCGACCATTATTCGGCCAAGGCCTGGACCGACCGCTACGACTATACGGGCGAGGGCTTTTCGACCGAGGGCCTGCCGCGCGACCAGATCGCCGAACCGTTCAAGACCGCCGACCGCATCCCGCCGCGCGGCGACCATGAGCCGGGCGAATACGCCAATCTGGTACGCCGGGCGATGGACTCCTTCAAGCGCGGCGACCTGTTCGAGGTCGTCCCCGGCCAGATGTTCTACGAGCGCTGCGAGACACAGCCATCCGAGATTTCGCGCAAGCTGAAATCCATCAACCCCTCGCCCTATTCCTTCTTCATCAATCTGGGCGAGAACGAATACCTGATCGGTGCCTCGCCGGAGATGTTCGTGCGCGTCAACGGCCGCCGCGTCGAGACCTGTCCGATCTCCGGCACCATCAAGCGCGGCGAGGACGCCATTTCGGATTCCGAGCAGATCATCAAACTGCTCAACTCCAAGAAGGACGAATCCGAGCTGACAATGTGCTCGGACGTCGACCGCAACGACAAGTCGCGGGTCTGCGATCCAGGTTCGGTGCGCGTCATCGGCCGCCGCCAGATCGAGATGTATTCGCGCCTGATCCACACCGTCGATCACATCGAGGGCCGGCTGCGCGAAGGCATGGATGCCTTCGACGCGTTTCTCTCGCATGCCTGGGCGGTCACCGTCACCGGCGCGCCAAAACTGTGGGCCATGCGCTTCATCGAGCAGAACGAGAAGAGCCCACGCGCCTGGTATGGCGGCGCCATCGGCATGGTCAACTTCAACGGCGACATGAACACCGGCCTGACGCTGCGCACCATCCGCATCAAGGACGGCATCGCCGAGGTGCGTGCCGGCGCCACCTTGCTCTTCGACAGCATCCCCGAGGAAGAAGAAGCCGAAACCGAACTGAAAGCATCCGCCATGCTCTCCGCCATCCGCGACGCCAAGACGGGCAATTCGACCAGCACCGAGCGCACCACGGCGCGCGTCGGCGATGGCGTCAACATCCTGCTCGTCGACCACGAGGACTCCTTCGTCCACACGCTTGCCAACTACTTCCGCCAGACCGGCGCCAATGTCTCGACCGTGCGCTCGCCGGTACCGGAGGAAATCTTCGAGCGGCTGAAGCCCGACCTCGTCGTGCTGTCGCCCGGACCCGGTACGCCAAAAGATTTCGACTGCGCCGCGACCATCAAGAAGGCCCGCGCACGCGACCTGCCGATCTTCGGCGTCTGCCTTGGCCTGCAGGCGCTGGCCGAGGCCTATGGCGGCGAACTCAGGCAGTTGCACATCCCCATGCACGGCAAGCCGTCGCGCATCCGCGTCTCCAAGCCCGGCATCATCTTCTCGGGCCTGCCGAAGGAAGTCACCGTCGGCCGCTACCACTCGATCTTCGCCGATCCGGTGCGCCTGCCAGACGATTTTATCGTCACGGCCGAGACGGAAGACGGTGTCATCATGGCCTTCGAGCACCGCAAGGAGCCGATCGCGGCGGTGCAGTTCCATCCTGAATCGATCATGACGCTCGGCCACAATGCCGGCATGCGCATCATCGAGAACATCGTCGCGCATTTGCCGCGCAAGGCCAAGGAAAAGGCAGCCTGACGCCAATGGCCGAAGTCGAGAACACGATGGCGGTCGCGGCGAAAGCCGCCGCGAAGCGCAGGGTCGCCAACCTTGCCTTCTGGTCGATCGTGATCGCCTTTGTCGTGCTCGCGCTGAAAGCCGCCGCCTGGTACATAACCGGATCCGTGGCGCTCTATTCGGACGCGCTGGAATCGATTGTCAACGTCATCGCCTCGGTCGCCGCCTTCTGGGCGATCCAGGTCAGCCATAAGCCGGCCGACCAGGATCACCCCTTCGGCCACCACAAGGCCGAGTATTTCTCGGCCGTGCTCGAAGGCGTGCTGATCGTGCTCGCCGCGCTTTTGATCCTCAACGAAGTCTGGCGCTCCTGGCAGGCGCCGGCTCCGCTCGAACAGCCTTGGAAAGGCCTTGCCGTCAACGGCGTCGCCACCGTCATCAATGCCTTCTGGGCCTGGACGCTGATCCGCGCGGGGCGGGCCGAAAAGTCACCGGCGCTGGTCGCCGACGGCAATCACATCATGACCGATGTGGTGACCTCGATCGGCGTCTTCGGCGGCCTGGTCGGAGCGATCCTGACGGGCTGGCAGATCCTCGACCCGGCATTGGCCGTCATCGTCGCGCTCAACATCCTGTGGCAGGGCTGGCATGTCATCGGCTCGTCGATGAACGGCCTGATGGACCGGGCCGTCGACACGGCCGAACACATGCGCATCCGAGACATCATCTCGGCCAATTGCAAGGGCGCCATGGAGGTGCACGACCTCAAGACCCGCATCGCCGGCCGCGCCACCTTCATCGAATTCCACCTGGTCGTCGACGCTGACATGTCGGTCGGCGCCAGTCACGTCATCTGCGACCGCATCGAGGACGCGCTTAAGGCCGAACTCCCCTCGGTGCGGGTGACCATCCATGTCGAGCCCGACGACGAGGCCAAGCTGCCCAAGGGCACGACGGCGGTGCCGTTCGCCTGAGGCGGGTCACCAAGTCTCGATTGAGAGAGCGTTGATGCGCTCGAATTCCCGGACGTTGCGGGTGATCAGAATGAGACTTCTAGCGCGCGCCTGCCCGCCAATGAGCGCATCGTAGGGACCAATTGGCGTTCCCAACGCCGCGAGCGTCGCCCGAACCTCTCCGGCATGCCTCGCATCCTCTCGATCGAATTCAAGCACCGGGAATTGCAAAGCTTCGATGCGCGCCAGATTTTCAGATCTTCTCTGGCTCCTTTCGGCACCATAGTACAGTTCATGTACCACGATCGCCGAAAGCGCAAAATCCTGCGGCGTGTGCTGTTTCAGAAGCGCGAGTAGACTCGCGTCACCTTTGATGACCGCGATAACGGCATTGGTATCAAGCAGATAGGTCACTTGAAGATGTCGTCCAATGCAGGTCTATCCTGCCCTTCCTGACGTTCCAACGCCGCTTCGACAAAATCCTCGTCGACTGGTCCGATCACCTGGTCAAGCCACGCCCAATCCTGCACGAGTGGCTCAAGTATGACAGTATGCCCATGGCGACGGATCGAAACCTCCTCCGTTTCGAAACGAAACTCTTTGGGCAGACGCACAGCCTGTGACCGGCCTGACCAGAACACCTTTGCCTTGTCCATCATGCCATCCTCAAATGAGATATAGCAAAGATATATCCCTTCGCGGCATTGTAGACAAGCCGGTGCTTACGGCGCACACGCCGCCTGCGGCATTGCCTCCAGCCGATAGACCTTGTCGTCCGACTTCGTCTTGCCGTCGGCGGCTTTCGAACAGAGATCGACGACTGCAATGCTGCTGTTGGGATTGGCCAGCATGATGGTGCCGTTGGCGCCGCGCTTGAGGAAGATTTCCTTTTGGGCGATGTCGCAGGAAAAATTGCTCATCTTCGAACTCGCGGCGCAACGCCACTGGTCGGCCTCGCCCTGGCAGGAATAGGTCTGCGTGACCTTGGCTCCCTTCTGCCGCGTCGTCACCGAGACGGCGATGTCGGCGCCGTCGGGCCAGTTCGTGACGTCGCCTCCCGAAGCGAAAGAAGCCAGTTCCACGGGCCCGCGGAACACCCGGATCGACTGCGTCAGTTGATCGGGATGCGAACTCATGTGCGCGGCATCGTAGTCGCGGCCGTAGCAGAAGGCCTGATCGGGCTTGAACCGCTCGCGCAGTGGCGGCCCGACCGCCGGATCGATCGGATCGATGCGCGCGAACTCGGCCTTGCAGGTCGAGGCGGGCATCGGGTCGAGGCGGAAATTGTCGTCCTCCGAGCCGAGCGCTTGCCTGACATATTCCGACTTGCCGAGTTGCTCCTCGGAATCCGGATCGAGGTAGATATCCGACGACAGGTCGGACAGGATCAGCCTGCCCTTGTCGTCGACCTTCAGCGACACCAGCGTACGGTCGCAATCCATGCCGCAGCGGATCGGACCCGACGTGCCGTCCTCGGACTCGTGATTGCACCAGCCGCCGGCCCATTCCGGCGCCTTGGCGCCACGCACCGTGGTGGTGAGAAAGCCATTGTAGGACGTATCGGAATTCGCGCTCGGTTCCTCATTCGGACGGCTGACCGGGTCATGGCCGTAATAGAAAAAGATCCGCGCCACCTTCTGCTTCGGATGCGCCTTGAGGTGCGCCGCGTCATAGACGCGGCCAAAACAGGCGTCCGCCCCGTTGGGGCTGAGTTCGGTGAGCTTGAGCGTGTCATCCGCAAACGCCGAACCGGCAAGCGCGCCCAGCAGTGCGGCACCAAGTCCGGCGCTGGCGAACGTCTTCCATTCCCTGAACGCCATGTGACCCCCTCCTCCGCCTCGACAGGACGTAAGGTCAATTTATGCTAGTATTGCGGTCGCGGCCACGCAAATCGCGCTGCGCCGGCAAGCCAGGGAGGATGGCCATGCGCCGACGTGACATGTTCCAAGCCGTTCTCGCCGGAGCCGGAACGCTTCTCGGCTTGCGGGCGGTGCAGGCCGCGGCCGCGGAGCCTGCCAGGCTGAAGGTCGCCTATCACCTCAGCGACCTCGACAAGGTCAATTTCGTGCTCGGCAACATCAAGAACCACTATGAGGGCACCGGCGGCAACGTCGAGATCGCGCTGGTCGTCCACGGCCCGGCCTTGGCCGCCTTCAAGTCGAAGGGCATATCGGCGGCGATTTCGGGGCGCTTTACCGGTCTTGTCCAGCAAGGGCTCGACCCGCATGCTTGCGGCAACACCATGCACGGCATGGATATTACGCTCGCCGATCTGCTCGACGGCTTCCATGCCGCCGATCAGGGCGGCGTCGTCAAGCTCGCCGAGCTGCAGAGCCAGGGCTATGTCTATCTCAGGCCTTGAGCGGCGCTGACTTGAATGCAAGGGTGGCAAGGTCCGCCAAGGAATGTCGGAAATCCCGGAGGAACAGCAGTGCAGACACCACACGGTCTTGTCATCCCCGATCTCGCCGGCAAGGCGGTGCTGGTCACCGGCGCCTCGACCGGCATCGGAGCGGCCCTCGCGCTCGCCTATGCCGAGCAGAAATGCAAGGTGGCGCTGCACTACAATTCCAGCCGCGACGCCGCCGAGAAACTCGGCCAGACCATTCGCGACGGCGGCGGCGAGGTCTTCCTCGTCCAGGGCGATTTTTCCGTTCCCGCCGATGTCGAGCAGGTGGTGGAGAATAGCGCTCGGCATTTCGGCCACCTCGACGGGCTGGTCAACAATGCCGGCGGCATGCTCGGCCGCATCCCCTATGCCGAGCAGACCGAGGCGCACTACGACGCGGTGATGGACCTCAACGCACGCTCGGTGCTGACCGCGTCGCGCAAAGCGATGCCATGGCTGAAGAAACAGGGCGGCTTCATCGTCAACACCTCCTCGATCGCCGCGCGCAATGGCGCTGGCGGCGGCGCCGGCCTCTACGGCTCGGCCAAGGCCTTCGTCTCCAACGTCACGCGTGGCATGGCCAAGGAGCTGATCGGCTTCGGCATCCGCGTCAACGCCGTCGCGCCTGGCACCATCCTCACCCCCTTCCACGAGCGCTATTCGACCGACGAGCAGATGAAGGGCATGGTCGCCACCATCCCGCAGGGCCGCGCCGGCACCGCGCAGGATTGCGTCGGCGCCTACCTGTTCCTCTCATCGGACCTGTTGAGCGGCTACATCACCGGCCAGGTCATCGAGGTCAATGGCGGCCAGTTGATGCCTTGACCAGCGACCGGCATACTGGACACACTCCTTTCGCGCCAACCCTGGGGGAAACGAGGACATGTACGGACTGATCGGCAAGATGCGGGCGGCGCGCGGGCAGCGCGACGCTGTCATGACTGTACTGCGCGAAAGCACCGGGGCCCTGCCGGGCTGCCTGAGCTATATAATCGCCACCGACCCGGCCGACGCCGATGCGATCTGGGTGACCGAAGTGTGGACCGATCAGGCAAGCCACAAGGCCTCGCTGCAGCTTCCGGAAGTCCAGGCGGCCATCGCCAAGGCGCGGCCCTTCATCGGCGGCTTCGAATTTCAGGTGGAAACGCATCCCGTCGGCGGCTTTGGGTTGGCTGAGGCCAAAACCGGCTGAGGCGCCGGAACCTGCTTTTCCGTTACGCCGGGGTTCGCATTTTTCGCATCTCGGTCTAAGACCAGACCATGGATTCCGAGGCTGAGCAGCCACCTCCCAACCAGCCAGCTGTCGAGCGCATGACACGGCTGGGCAAGCCCTGGCAATGGCTGATCCTGCTGGTCATCTCCATCCTGTTTGCCGGCGCGCTGGAATTCGCCGCCTTGCCGGCGGCGCTGCTGATCGGACCGATGCTGGCGGCCATCGTCGCCGGCACCAACGGCGCCACGGTGCGGGTGCCGCGCCTTCTCTTCGGCTCCGCCCAGGCCGTTGTCGGCTGCCTCGTCGCGGCGTCGATCTCGGCCGATATCTTTCCGGTCTTCTACAAGGAATGGCCCCTGTTCCTCGGCGTGGTGATCGCCACCGTCGCGGCTTCCAGTCTGCTTGGCTGGCTGATCAGCCGCTGGCGCATCCTGCCTGGCACCACAGCCGTGTGGGGCTCTTCGCCGGGGGCGGCCACCGCCATGGTGCTGATGGCCGGCGCCTTCGGCGCCGACCAGCGCCTTGTCGCCTTCATGCAGTATCTGCGCGTCATCTTCGTGTCGATGACGGCGGCCCTGGTCGCCAAGATGTGGGTCGACACCTCGGGCATCGAGATCCCGCCCATCGTCTGGTTCCCCGAGATCGACCCGCAAGCCTTCGCCGCCACGATTGGCATGGCGATCGTTGGCGGCCTGGCCGGCAGACTTTGCCGGCTGCCCTCGCCCTTCTTCCTCGGCAGCTTCATCTTCGGCACCGTCATCCATCTCGGCCTCGGCGTGCCGATGCAATTGCCGCAATGGTTGCTGGCGGTCAGTTACACGATGGTCGGCTGGTCGATTGGCCTGAATTTCACCAGGCCGATCCTGCGCCATGCGGCACGCGCGCTGCCGCAGATCATCGCTTCGATCGTCGCGCTGATCGCCTTTTGCGGCGGCCTCGCCTTCCTCATCAGCCATCTCGCCGGCGTCGACCCGCTGACCGCCTATCTGGCGACCAGCCCCGGCGGCATGGACAGCGTCGCCATAATCGCCGCCGCGGCGCAGAACGTCGACATCTCCTTCGTCATGGCGCTGCAGTCGGCACGTTTCCTGATCGTGCTACTGGTCGGCCCGAGCATCGCGCGGCTGGTGGCCAGGAGCATCAGGGGGTGAAGCCCGGCACCGGCCAGCCTACCGCGCCACTGCCAGGCGCTCGGGAAGGAAATCGACGAAGACGCGCACCTTTGGCGACAGATGGCGATTGGAGGGCCACAGCATCCGGAACTGGCCACGGCCGTCGACATGGTCGTCCAGCACGGTGCGCAGCCTGTCCTCACGCAGTGCCTCGCGCACGAGGAAATCGGGCATGCAGGCGATGCCGAGACCGGCGATCGTGGCGCCTTTCAGGGCTTCCATGTTGTTGCAGGTCAACATCGAGCGAATCTCCGGCTGAGCGCTCCCGGTGACGAACGGCCAGTCCAGCAAGCGGCCGCTGTTGAGATAGCGGAAGTTTATGCCGAAATGCCCGATGAGGTCCGCCGGCACGCCGGGCGTGCCATGGCGATCGAGGTAGGAGGGCGCCGCGCACAAAAGCATGCGGAAGGGCGCAATGGGTTTCGACACCAATCGTGAATCGGGCAGCTCGCCGCTGCGGATGGCGACGTCGATGCCCTCCTCGATGACGTCGACGATGCGGTCGTTGAAATCGATGTCGAGCTCGATCTCGGGATAGCGCGCCATGAACTCCGACAGCACCGGCAGAAGCAGATGATAGGTGACGATCGGGGTCGAGACGCGCAGCCGCCCGCGCGGCGTCTCGCGGGTTCGCGACAGCATCGCCTCGGCATCGTCGATGTCGTCGAGGATACGCCGCACGCGCTCGTTGAACAGCTTGCCCTCTTCCGTCAGGCCGATCCGCCGCGTGGAGCGCTGCAGCAGCCGCACGCCGAGCTCCTGTTCGAGCCGCGCGACACTTTTGCCGACCGCGGAAGCGGAGATGCCAAGCGCCCGGCCGGCGGCGACGAAGCTGCCGAATTCGGCGGTGCGGGCGAAGGCCAGAAGGCCGCTGAGGCGATCCATCAAACGTCTCCATTCAAGCGTTTCAGTCCGTTATATCAGGATATTTAATACCATTTTTCCGGAGCGGCCACCGACCTATCTTGGTTGCCATGACCCGGCGTCGCGATTGCGCGGCACGCCGGCACAGACTGCTCAGATAGGAAAATCCATGACCTTGAACATCACAGCCGGCCGGGCCGGGAGATGGCTCGTGCTCTTGTCGGTATGCCTTGCCGCCATGACGATGCCCCTGACCTTCACCGGCCCGGCCGTCGCGCTTTCCCGCATCGCCGCCGATCTCGGCGGCAGCCCGATCGCGCTCAACTGGGTGACCAACGCCTTCATGCTGACCTTCGCCGCCAGCCTGATGGCGGCCGGAGCGTTGGCCGACAATCATGGCCGCAAGAGGATCTTCCTCGTCGGTCTCGCCCTCTACATCCTCGCTTCGCTCGGCGCGATGCTGGCGCCCGACATCGCCTGGTTCGACACGTTCAGGGCCGCGCAAGGGCTGGGCAGTGCCTTGGCCTTCGCCGGTGGCGCCTCCGCACTTGCCCAAGAATTCGAGGGATCTTTGCGGCTGCGCGCCTTCTCCTTCCTCGGCACCAGTTTCGGCATCGGCCTGGCCTTCGGCCCGATCGCTTCAGGCCTGCTCATCGCCACGTTCGGCTGGCGGTCGATCTTTGTTCTGGTCGTGGCACTCGCGGTTGCCTCGGCGATCCTCGGCCTGCGCACCATCAGGGAATCGCGTGACCCGGATGCAACCGGCCTCGACTGGGCGGGCGCCGGCACCTTCACGATCGCGCTGGCCTCGCTGACCTATGGCGTGTTGCAGGCGCCGCAGAGCGGTTGGGCCGATCCTCTCGTGGTAACGCTTCTGGGCGTCGCCGTCCTTTGCTTTGTGCTGTTCGTCATCGTCGAGCGGCGCGCGCGCCGGCCGATGCTCGATCTCACCCTGTTTCGCTTTCCGCGCTTCGTCGGCGTCCAGTTCCTGGCGGCGGCGCCCGCCTATGGCTTCGTCGTGCTGCTCGTGCTTTTGCCGATCCGCTTCATCGGCATCGAAGGGATGAGCGAGATCAAGGCCGGGCAATTGATGATCTGCCTCTCCGGGCCGTTGCTGGTCCTGCCCTTGCTCGCCGGGCAGTTGGCGCGCTGGATCGCTCCGGCCACCATTTGCGGCGTCGGCCTGCTCGTCGCCGCGGCCGGCTTGGTCTGGCTGAGCCTGACGCCCTCGATTGGCGTCGCACTGGTCGCGCCGCTGCTCCTGATCGGCGTCGGCATCGCCTTGCCCTGGGGATTGATGGATGGGCTGGCCGTCAGCGTCGTGCCGACGGAGCGCGCCGGCATGGCGGTCGGCATCTTCAACACCACGCGCGTCGCTTGCGAGGGCGTTGCGCTGGCGATTGTCATGGCTGTTCTGTCGGGCTTCACCGCCACGCAGCTCGCCGCCCAAGGCGTTGCGTCTTCCGGCGACGCGGCTGCCGCGGCGCAGCTGCTGGTGACCGGCAATGTCGGTGAAACGGCACGGCATCTGCCGACGGCCAATGCCGTGGTTCTGGTCCAGGCCTACGAAACGGCGTTCGACAGGCTGCTGATCGTGCTGGCGGCAATCACCATCGTCACCGCCCTTGTCGTCTTCCTCGGCCTGCGTCGAGGATCCGCGCCCGAACACGAGACCGCGCCGCTGCCGGCCTGCCAGGAAGGGTAGGTGCGGCTGATGTCAGCTGATGACGACAAGGCAAGCGACGAATGGGCTCTGGTGTGGTCGTCAATCCAGCCTATGCATCAGATCATCATCCAGCCAGCGGCCGAAGAAATAGACCAGCTGCTTATGCCACCACGGCCAGTCATGGCTGACATCGCCGCCCCAATAGTCGACCCAGGCGGGAATGGACTTGTCGCGCAGGATCCGTTCCAGCTGGCGCGTCTCGACCAGCATGCGCTCTTCCCAGGCGCCTTGCCCGCAGCAGAAGATCAGCCTCAGCGCCTTCAGCCGCGCCAGCAATTTCGGATCGACGATCCCGGGCAGATAGTCGAGCGGCGAGTTGTAGAAGATGTCGCCGTCGAGCGCCTTGCCGAAGAAATCGCGGGCCGAATAGACACCCGACAGCGAGATGACGCCGCTGGCCAGTTCGGGAAAACGGAAGACGAAGTTCGAGGAATGATAGCCACCCATCGAACAACCCGAGAACAAGGGCTTCAGCCGCCGTCCGCCATTGGCTTGCGCCGCGGTTTCCAGAAATTCCGGTAGCGCCTCCTCGCGGACATAGCGGAAATAAGCCTCGTGGCGGGCGATCCGGTGCGCGGTGCCGACATGCTTGGCGAAGAAGGATTCCGAATCGATGCCGTCGACGGTGAACAGCTGGATGCGGCCGGTGTCGATGAATTCGGCGAGCGCGCCCACCCCGCCGGAATCCTCGAACTGGTAGAACCGCCCCTGCGATGTCGGGAACACCACGACAGGCCGGCCGGCATGGCCGTAGCGCTTGTACTCCATGTCGCGGCCAAGAGTGCGGGCGAAAGCCTTGTGATAGGAAATGTCCATGCTCAAGCCTTTTCCGCGTGGATATAGGCAACCGCCTCGCGCAGATCAGCCTGATCCTTCGAGCGCATCTGGTAGGCGTAGTCACCCATGGCGCGGCTGAAAACCTTCTCTATGGCCTGATGGTGAACGATCTTGTCGCGGTGCGCCGCTAACACGTCCGCATGACTGTGCAAATAGTCGAGGTGGCGTTTGCGGCTGGCATAGGCGGTGAAATACTTGCCCTCATAGGGGCCGCCCGCGGCGTCCTTGACCACCATGTCCGCCCAGGCCGCGTAGACGTCGATGTCGAACGTGTAGTTGATCGCGTCGGTCATCCAGGCGCCCGGCGGGCGCATGTTGACCTCCAGCGCGATGACGCGGTCGTCCCTGGTCTCGAACAGTTCGATATGGAAGAAGCGCTCGCGCACGTCGAACGCCTTCAGGATTTTGCGGCCGGCCTCCTCGATTGCCGGCCTGACCCGGGGAAAGCAGGTGTAACTCATGTGGCGGTCCTTGTTGACCACCTCCATGATGCTCTGGTCGTAGCGGTGGCTGGCCGCCAGCACCACCTCGCCGTCACGGTTGACCAGCCCGTCATAGGTGACCACCAGACCCTCGATGAACTGCTCCATGACGAAGGTCACGTCCTCCGGCTTGTCCCGGAAGAACTGGTCGAGCTCCTTGGCATTGGAGATCTTGAACGTATTCGAAGCGCCTGAGCCTGAATCCGGTTTAACCACCACGGGATAGCCGACGCGGCGGATGAAGGTCATGGCCCCAGTGCGGTCGGAGCATTTGCGCTGCGCGATGGTCTCGACGCCGCTCTTGCGGAAGAAGGCGCGCATGCGGCTCTTGCGCTTCAAATTCTTCACGAAATCGAGCTTGGTGCCGTAGATGTTGAAATCGGTGCGAATGTTGGCTTCCAGCTCCAGCCAATGCTCGTTGAGCGATTCGAAGCGGTCGATGCGGCCCCATTTGTGGATGAATGGCCCATCGCCCGGAACACAGGCTCATAGGCCTCCATGTCGGCGACGCGGTAGTATTCCGAAAGCGCTGCCTTCAGCTTGCCGTCCAGCGCATCATAGGGCGCGTCGCCAATGCCGAGCACGGTCGCGCCGGCTTTCTTCAGCCGGTCGCAGAAATCAGCGCCGTTGGCGGGAAAATGCGGCGAGAAGAACACGAAATTCATGGACACCCCCTCCCGGCGGCGGCGCACCGCAGCCCTCGCCGGCGTTCAAGTCTGGCGCATTTGTGGCGCACGGGGAAGAGCGCTCGCATTAGGGATTATACTCGACAAGGGCCGGGTGCGCTTGCCTCTCACAAGCCGCTCCTGTAAGAGAACCGGCATGAACACCCGCGCCACCCCCGCTTCCCGTCAGACCGGCTTTGCCGGCGAGACCGTGCGCGCGCTTGCCTCGACCCTGCTTCTTCTCGGCCTTATCGGCGATCGCCGGGTTCGCTGAAGGAGCGCCCGGCGGTCGAACCGCCGCGCAAGCGCATGCTCCTTGGCAAATCACATCAAGCGAACGAAATTCTGGTAAAGGCGCCGCTTGGCACCCCATCCGCCTGAAAGGTGGACCCGCCAGCCGCCGGGAGACACGACGATGAACGCACGAGAAGACATCCGCGCAAGCGAAGCCCCGACGGGCAAGCAGGCCGGCATGCCGGACGCCGCCCGCAAATATCAACCCTATCCCACCGTCGGCCTCACCGACCGCACCTGGCCCTCGAAGGTGATCGACAAGGCGCCGATCTGGTGCTCGGTCGACCTGCGCGACGGCAACCAGGCGCTGATCGATCCGATGGGCCACGAGCGCAAGGCGCGCATGTTCGCGCTGCTGCTCGACATGGGCTTCAAGGAAATCGAGATCGGCTTCCCGTCGGCCTCGCAGACCGACTTCGACTTCGCCCGCTGGTGCATCGAGGAAGGCAATGTGCCGGCCGATGTGTCATTGCAGGTGCTGGTACAGTGCCGGCCCGAACTGATCAGCCGCACCTTCGAGGCGCTCAAGGGCGCCACCAACCCGATCGTGCATTTCTACAATTCGACCAGCGAATTGCAGCGCCGCGTCGTCTTCGAGAAGGATGTCGGCGGCATCAAGCGCATCGCCACCGATGCCGCCAAGATGATCACCGACATGGCGGCCAAGGCGGGCGGCGGCTACCGTTTCGAATATTCGCCGGAGAGTTTTACCGGCACGGAACTCGAGGTCGCGTTGGAGATCTGCAACGCCGTCACCGACATCGTCAGGCCGACGCCTGACAACAAGCTGATCATCAACCTGCCCTCGACGGTCGAGATGTCGACGCCCAACATCTATGCAGACCGCATCGAATGGATGTGCCGCAACCTCGACAACCGCGAGAACCTGATCATCTCGCTGCATCCGCACAATGACCGCGGCACCGGCATCGCCACCACCGAACTCGGCCTGATGGCGGGCGCTGACCGCGTCGAAGGCACGCTGTTCGGCAATGGCGAGCGCACCGGCAATGTCGACATCGTCACCTTGGCGCTCAACATGTACACGCAAGGCGTCGATCCGGGCATCGACTGTTCCGATATCAACCGGATGAAGGACGTCTACGAATATTCGAACCAGCTGAAGATCCCCGAGCGCCACCCCTATGTCGGCGAACTCGTCTACACGGCCTTTTCCGGCTCGCACCAGGACGCCATCAACAAGGGCATGAAGGCGCTGAAAAAGGCCAATACAAGCCTGTGGGAAGTGCCCTATCTGCCGATCGATCCAGCCGATGTCGGCCGCAGCTACGAGGCCATCATCCGCATCAACTCGCAGTCGGGCAAGGGCGGCATCGCCTATGTGCTGCAGGCTGATTATGGCCTCAATCTGCCGCGCAATCTGCAGATCGAGTTCAGCCAGGCGATCCAGGCGATCACCGATGCCGAAGGCAAGGAAGTGCCGGCCCGGCGCATTTACGAGCGTTTCCTCGAAACTTATATCGACCAGCCCGGCGCGCGCCTGAAATTCCTCGACCATCACACCTATCCGGATACCGAGGTCAAGGGCCGGCGGGTGGTCGAGGCGATCATTCTAGACAATGGCAAGGAAGTGACGATTTCGGGCAGCGGGACCGGCCCGATCGACGGCTTCGTCGATGCGCTGTCGCGCCATGTCGGCGTCGAGATGTCGGTGCTCGATTATTCCGAGCATTCGATGCAGCGCGGCTCGAACGCGTCGGCCATCTCCTATGTCGAGATGGAATATCCCGGCGGCAAGCTGTTCGGCGCCGGCATCAACACCAACATCGTCGCCGCCTCGCTGGAAGCGGTGATGTCAGCCGCCAATCGGATCGTCGGTCGCAAGGCGCGGTAGCATCGGCCGGCGGCGCGAGGGACTTGGAGGAGCCCTCTCGCGCCGTCATTTTTCAAGCTCGTGCAAGGCCTTGGCCCGATTGGCCGATGATGTTTGCAGTGATGACCGTGCCGAGATTGGCCACGCCATTAACCACCGGGAAAATATCCGGTGAGGTACGCGATCGCATAATGGGTGTATACTTGTGTGGCGGTGCGGGCATTATATGATCCGTGCCTTAACCTGTGCCGAGTTCGAGAGGATCGACACTTGCAGCATGCCACGCCTGCCGCCCCCGCAGTGCGCGAGACATTGGAGCGACTGCTTGCCAGCGAAACGTTCGGGAGATCCGAACGAGCGCGCAAGTTGATCCGTTATCTTGTCGAACGCGAGCAGGCTGGCGAAGCCGACAGGCTCAAGGGCTTTTCCATCGCCATGGACGTCTTCGGCAAGGACGGCGATTTCGATCCGTCGACCGACGCCGTGGTGCGGGTTCAGGCCGGCCGGCTGCGTGATCTGCTGCAGCAATATTTCGCCAATGAAGGCATCGCCGAGCCTGTCCGCATCGCCATTCCGCGCGGCGGCTATGTCCCGGCCTACGAGCTCAATGCGATCCGCTTGCCGGAAACGGCCAAGCTCGCCGGCCAGACGGGAGCAGCGGCGGCACCATCGTCGCAACCCGACGTCGCCGCGAATGTCGAGGCACCCGCCGCGCTTCTGGCACCGGTGGTCGCGCCGGTGCCGTCGGTGGCGCGTCACCTCAGATTCTTCTGGATGGCGATCGCCCTCGTCATCGCCATGCTCGGCGTTTTGATCCTGCGTCAGGGCAGCGGTGGGCTGCTGACAGGCGGCGACCTTGCGGCGACGCTCGAGACCGCCGGCCTGACCGGCGTCTCGCCGTCCCCCGCCAGCGAGGCCTTGCCGCTCGTCTACATCGCCGTCAAGGCCAGTGGCACGGATGCCAGCCGTGTCGCCGCATCGCTGCGCGCCGGCCTGAGCGGCTTCGATACGATCGACTTCATCGGTCGCGACACGGTCGGCAAAACCGATCCAGCCACCAATGCCACGAGCTTCATCTTCGATGTTCTGCCTGGCCCGGACACGGGCGACATCATGGTCGAACTGCAGAGCGTGGCGACCGGACGGGTGCTGTTGTCGCGCAACCTGACCGCCGCCGACAGCGCACCGGCCGCCGTCGAGGACAGTATAGGCGGCATCTTGACGTCCGCTCTTCCCGATTCCGGCACGATCTACACCTATCTCGAACAGAGCGGCATCCAAACAGGCCTGACGCGGTGCCTGCTGCTCAACGGCAAATACTATCTCGACCAGAACGCCAGGACCCACGAGGCCGCCTATCGCTGCCTCGAAAACCTCGCCGAAAACAGCGCCAAATCGTCGCTGGTCTATTCCGAGCTCGCTTCATTGCAGCTCGAGGCCGTGAACGACCACTACGCCTATCCGCCGGATGCGACGATCGAGAAGGCGCTGACATTCGCCCACCGCGCCGTGCAGATGGGGCCAACCAGCCCTAACGCGCATCGCGCCTATGGCTACATCTATTCGCGACTTGGCAATGCCGACGAAGCACTGCGCTGGATGCGCAAGGCCCACGACCTTAACCGCTACGATATAACCATGGCTGCCGCCTACGGCTACGCGCTGATTTTCGCCGGCCGGTATGCCGAGGGGACGCCGATCCTGGCCCAGGCGGTGGACGTCTCCAGCAGTCATCCGACATGGTGGGATTTCGGACTTTTCGCCGGCGAACTGATGCTTGGCGACACGAACAAGGCCGCCATCGCCAGTTCCTCTCTGAGAACAACCGCAACGAAGTCGCACTATCTTGCCGCCCGGCTGATTGGCGCCAAGATCGCTGGTCAGGACAATATGGCGCGCAAGCTGCTCGATGAGCTGACCGCCCAATTTCCAAAATTCGCCGCCAACCCGCGCGCGACCTTCATCGACCGGAAGTACCCGCCCGATCTGACCGAGCGGCTGGTCGGCGCCCTGCGCGCCGCGGGCCTCGGCAACGCGAGCTGACGTCCAACGGGCAGAACTGTTGGACCAACCGAATTGCCGGTCGCCGCAAGCACGTGGCGAAGCCCCGATAGAGGTGATTTTGCCGGCTTTCCTGGGCGAACGCGCAAAATCGCATAGTCGGCAACCAGGAGTCGTCGCGAAAATTTTACTGGCCATCGTGCTGGACGAGGCGCAATCCAGCCGCATTTGGTGTCTGGTCCCGCGATTTCCCACAGCCCCGCAACAAGCCTCCCCGTCTCATGACTTCATCGCTTCATGCCGCCGACCACGGTGCTGGTTCGAAGACCATCGCCCTGCTGCATGGTTTTGGCGGCTGCCATGATATCTGGGATGATGTGATCGCGTCGCTGTCGCCCGCGTTGCGCACACTCGCCTATGATTTGCCCGGGCACGGGCTGTCGCTCGATTTCCCTGATGCCGGCCCGGCCAAGGTTGCGGCAAGGGCCGTTCTGGCCGATCTCACCGCTCGGGCGGTGAAACGCGTTCATCTTGTGGGCCACTCGATGGGTGGCGCGGTGGCGACGCTGATGGCCTTGACGGAGCCCGAGAAGGTGGCCTCGCTGACGCTTCTGGCGCCCGGCGGTTTCGGCCCCGAGATCAACGGTCCGCTGTTGCGCCGCTTTGCCGCCGCAAGGGATGCCTCCGACATCCGCTCGTGCCTCGTCGCGATGTCGGGACCGCTGACGCGGCCCTTCGATCACACGGTGGAGGCCCTTCGGGACATGCGCGCGCAACCAGGCCAGGTGGAGAAACTCGTCGACATCGCAGCCGCCATGACCAGCGGCGACCGGCAGGGCGTCATCCCCCGCGACCGATTGGACACGCTGACCATGCCGGTGATGGTGGTATGGGGAAGCGATGATCCGATGCTGTCCTTTACCCATACGGATGATCTGCCCGCGCGATTTCATGTGCACCATGTGCTGAGGGCTGGCCATATGCTGATCGAGGAGGCGCCCGATCTGGTCGCCACGATCATCCAGCGCAACATGAACCGCCGCCCCAGGCCCATGCCCGCGAAACTCGCCGCGACCGGTTGATACTTCCAGCGCGGTACCGCCCAGGCGCCTTGCCACCTGATCTCGCCAGTGCATTTTGCCGGCGGCTGTGTTAACTGCGTGTTAACCAACCCCGCGAGGCAGACGCCGATGAAGGACGCAGGCGAGAAGATCGATCCGTCAAGCAAACTGTCCGATGCCATCCGCGACGTGAAGAATGCCTTCGCCGACCGCGACGATGTCGTCGTCGACATGCGCGAGGCGCACCGCATGCGCCTCGACCTCCTGGCCGCGGAGCTCGCGCCCGTCTTCGCCGATGTTCCGGCCGACATGGACAATTTCGACTTTGTCGTCTCTTCGGGCCTGCAGCCGCGCCTGTGGATCGACGCCGTCAGCCATGTCGCGATGGGACGCGACCGCCGCACCTACCGCTTCCTCAAGGACACCCGCATTGGCCGCGTCGTGCTTGCCGAATCGACCGAGATGAAGCCGGTCGCCGATTCCGTGACGCGTTATGTCGCGGAGCGCATCGTCGAGCGCCGCAGGATGATGGAAGGCGGTGTCGAGCCTGCGGTCGCCGGCATGAAGCGCGCCGAGGTCGCGGAGGCCGAACCGCCCCTGCGAGCCTCGACGCCTGGCAAAGGCTGGTCGGCCTTCCTGTCCGGCCTTGGCCTGGTCGCCGCCGGCGCACTGGTCGGCCTCGCCGTATCGGCCGCGCTGCTCTGGGACCGCATCGCGGCCATGCTTGTCAACTGGCGGCCGTAGCCGCGCCGGCCTCCACACCGAGCTCCAGGCTCTGCAGATCGGTAGGCGGTATGGACGGCCCGGTCAGGCCGCGCCGCGTCAGGCGGATGCGCCAGTTTCCCTTTTCACCGTCGATGTCGATGAGATTGTACTGCGCTGCCGGGTGATTGCCGCCCGGCGCCTGGCCGGCGGCCGCTACGCCGACCACCGGAACCTTCGCACCGCGCTGCCCGATCTGGAACAGCGATGGCAGATGCGAATGGCCATGCAGCACGAGTTCGGCTCCATGGCGGCGGATGATCTTGTGGAAGCGGGCGATTCCGAACAGCCGCTTGTGCTGGGAGACCGCGCCGCGCACCGGCGGATGATGGATCATGATCGTCCGGAACAGCCCTTGCCTGGCCGTGCTCTCGAGGATCTTGCCTAGCCTTTCCGCCTGCCCTTCCATGAAGAAGCCATTGGCCATGAAGGGCGCCGTGGCGCGCGCCGTCGAGACCCCGATCAGCGCGACATCGCCGCGCACGCGCAGATAGGGGAAGGCGTTGCGGTCGACCGGGCTGTTGACGCCGTCGCCGCTCATCCACGCCGCCCACGAGCGGCAGACTTTGTCGAAGGCGCCCGGCACATAGGCATCATGGTTTCCCGGCACGACCGAAACGTCATGCGGCGACCCCAGCGTCTCGAGCCAGTGTTTTGCCATCTCGATCTCGCCGTCGAGCGCCAGGTTGACGAGGTCGCCGGTGACGGCGAGATGGTCCGGGTTTTGCGCCTTGATGTCGGCGGTGATGGCGTCGATGACGGCATCGTGCATGTGGCGGCGTCGGTTGCGCTGCCAGTTCACATAGCCGAGCACGCGCTTGGACGCGAGATCGCGATAGGATACATCGGGAAGCGGCCCCAGATGGACATCGGAAATATGCGCGAGCCTGAACATTCCTCTTTCATAGGCGACGCGCACGCGCCTTTCCACCCACGGTTTCGCTCCTGATGTCGACCGATGACGAAGCCGCGTTCCGCCAGACCGGCTGGGCGGGCTTGAGGGCCCGGCTGTTCCATCTCTATTTCGTGCTGCGGCGGCCGATGACGCTGGGCGTGCGCGGCCTGATCCACGATGCCGCGTCCAATTCCGTCTTCCTCATCCGCCATACCTATGTGCCCGGCTGGCAGCTTCCCGGCGGTGGCGTCGAGGTTGGCGAGACGATGGCCGAGGCGCTGGCGCGCGAACTGGCCGAAGAGGGCAACATCCATCTGGACGCGCCGGTTTTCAAATCGATGCATTTCAATCGCCGCGCCAGCCGGCGCGACCATGTCGGCTTCTATCTCGTCGAAAGTTTCAGCCAGACCGCGCCGAAGCTGCCCGACCATGAAATCGCCGAGGCCGGCTTCTTTCCTCTCGACCGCTTGCCGCAGGGGACGACGCCGGCAACGCTGCGGCGGATTGCCGAGGTTTTCGGCAGCGTGCCGGCATCGCCCTATTGGTAGATCAGGCCGCCGCCCTCGCGAACTTCGCCCGGTCATGCGGCGCACCATAGTCGAGTTCCGGTCCCACCGGCACGATCCGCGTCGGATTGATCGTTTCGTGGCTGCGGTAATAATGCGCCTTGATGTGATGCAGGTTCACCGTCCCCGCCACACCGGGCACCTGATAGAGGTCGCGCAGATAGTTCGACAGGTTCGGATAATCGGCGATGCGGCGCAGGTTGCATTTGAAATGGCCGACATAGACCGGGTCGAAGCGCACCAGCGTGGTGAACAGCCGCCAGTCGGCCTCGGTGATGCGGTCACCCACGAGATAGCGTTGCCTGGACAGGCGATCCTCCAGCCCATCGAGCGTCGAAAACAGCTCGCCGAAGGCTTCTTCATAGGCCGCCTGCGTGGTGGCGAAGCCGGCGCGGTAGACGCCGTTGTTGACGGAGGGATAGACCAGCGCGTTGATCGCGTCGATCTCGCCGCGCAGTGCCTGGGGATACAAATCGAGGCCGGCATCGCCCCACTGATCGAAGGCCGAGTTGAGCATCCGGATGATTTCGGAGGATTCGTTGGAGACGATGGTCTGTTCCTTTTTGTCCCAAAGCACCGGCACCGTCACCCGTCCTGAATAAGAGGAGTCCGCCCTGGTGTAGATCTGGTGCAGGAAGTCGAGGCCATGGAGCGTGTCGCCGGTGGCGCCGTCCTCGGCGACAAACGTCCAGCCATTGGCACCCAGGAAATGATGCACGATCGAGACGGAGATGATGCCTTCGAGCCTCTTCAACGCGCGAAAGATCAGCGTCCGGTGCGCCCAGGGACAAGCGAGCGAAACATAAAGGTGATAGCGGCCGGGCTCCGCCTTGAAGCCTCGGCCGCGGCCTTGCGCCGGTGCGCCGTCTCGCGTGACCCAATCGCGCCACTGCGATTGCGGCCGCACGAACTTGCCACCGCTGTCCTTGGTGTCATACCAGCGGTCTTGCCATTTGCCGTCGACCAGCAATCCCATGGAATATCCTTTCGCGTTTCCACCTCATGTAGAGCGCGATGCGGCACTGCGGAATCATTCAGGGCTGAACAGATCGTCAATCGGTAGGGGCAGCGAACGGGTCGATTGCGGCGGCGCCAAATTGATGCTAGCGGACATTCCGCATGTTCGACTTTGCTTTGATCCGGTTTGACCGACGACGAAAGGGCGCCCGCGCTTGATGAAGCGCTGACTGGCGAATGCTGCCGTTTGCAGCAACCTTTCCTCCTCTACCGGAACGCAAAGACCATGAGCCTTGCCGACGTGAAAGACCTGGCCGACGTGAAGTACCTGCCGGAAACCCCGGCGCACGACCCTGAAATCGAAGCCATCAATGACGAAGCCTTCGGGCCCGGCCGTTTCGTGCTGGCTGCCTACAAGATCCGCGAGGCCGGCGGCCACGAGCGCTCCCTTTCCTTTGTCGCGGTCGACGGCGACCTCGTCGTCGCCTCGGTGCGCATGACGCGCATTGCCGCCGGTGCCGGCCGGGCACTGATGCTCGGGCCGCTCGCGGTGCGGCCCGCCTTCAAGAATCTCGGCATTGGCCGCCGGCTGGTGGCGATCGCACTGGAGGCAGCCGCCAAGGCCGGCGCGCCCGCCGTCATCCTGGTTGGTGACGAGCCCTATTACGGGCCGCTCGGCTTCAAGCGCATCCCGCGCGGCCAGATTTCGATGCCGCGGCCTGTCGACCTCGACCGCTTGCTCTCGCACGAGATCACGCCGGGCGCCGTGGCCAGGCTTTCGGGCGAAGTCGGCCACGCCAGCCAGGCCAGGATCGTCGAGCACGCCTAGGGCGGCTCCACGAAATTCGCCGGCTCGCCGTTTCGGCAAGACGGCGAACGGCTCCATCTTGACCTAGTCCGTCGATCCGGGCCTGATCCTGGCTCACGCAAAAGCCGGTTCTCATAAGAAGCCCGTTTCAAGAAAAGGATGACGCCATGAATCCCAACGGCCAGATCGCGATCGTGACCGGCGGCGGCTCCGGACTTGGCGAGGCAACGGCGCGCGCGCTTGCCGCCAAGGGCGCGCGCGTCGCCATCTTCGACGTCGGCATCGAGCGCGCTGCCAAGGTCGCGGCGGAAATCGGCGGCATCGCCGTCCAGTGCGACGTCGCGAGTGCCGACAGCGGCGCCGCCGCACTGGCCGAGGTCGCCGCCAAGCTTGGCGGGCCGCGCATCCTTGTCAATTGCGCCGGCATTGCCATCGGCGTGAAGACGATCGGCAAGGATGGTCCCCATCCGCTCGAACAGTACCGCAAGGTGATCGAGGTCAATCTGATCGGCACGTTCAACATGATCCGCCTGGTTGCCGACCGCGCCGCCAAACTCGAGCCGCTGCAGGGCGGCGAGCGCGGCGTCATCGTCAACACCGCCTCGGTCGCCGCCTATGACGGCCAGATCGGCCAGGCCGCCTATTCCGCCTCCAAGGGGGGCGTCGTCGGCATGACGCTGCCCGTGGCGCGCGATCTCGCCCGGTCCGGCATCAGGGTCTGCACCATCGCGCCCGGCATCTTCAAGACGCCGATGATGGCAGGCATGCCGCAGGACGTGCAGGACTCGCTGGGCGCCGCAGTGCCCTTCCCGTCACGCCTCGGCGAACCATCCGAATATGCGGCACTTGCCCTGCACATCGTCGAAAACCAGATGCTGAACGGCGAGACCATCCGCCTCGACGGCGCCATCCGTATGGCGCCGAGGTAAGGCATCACATGGGTGGGCACCTGCCTTCGCCAGACCCAGCATCGCTGGTTGATCACTGGAACAGGAAAGTCAACGTAGCAGGGCGATAACCTTGGACGGTCGAAAGAAAGATGTAATCAGGAAGACCGACGCCGAGGCGATCCGGTTGGCCAAGACGCTTTTGCGCTGTGCGCGCTTCGGCGCCCTGGCAGTGCTGGAGCCGGAGACCGGATCGCCACTTGCCAGCCGGGTGGGCGTCGCCACCGACATCGACGGCGCGCCGCTTATCCTGGTGTCGATGCTGTCGGCGCACACGCCTGCCCTGCTCGCCGATCCGCGCTGTTCCCTGCTGCTCGGCGAGCCCGGCAAAGGCGATCCTCTGGCGCATCCTCGGCTGACACTGGTCTGCCAGGCGTCGCGGCTGGAGCGCGGCTCGCAGCCGCATGCCCGCGCCGAGCGCCGTTATCTCAACCGCAATCCCAAGGCGAGCCTCTATGCCGGGCTCGGCGACTTCTCATTCTTTCGCCTGGAGCCGCGACGCGCCAGCCTCAACGGCGGCTTCGGCAAGGCCTATCTGCTCGAACGGCCCGATCTCATCACCGATGGGCCCATCATCGAAGAACTCGCGGCAAGCGAACAGTCGGCCGTCGACCACATGAATGCGGACCATCTCGACGCGATCGCCGTCTATGCTCGTCATTCCGCCAAGGCATCAGGCGATGGCTGGACCATAGCTGGTTTCGACCCCGATGGCATGGATCTGGTGTCTGGGGACAATGTTTGCCGGGTATTCTTCCCACAACCCTTGGTAAAGGCGCGGGAATTGCGTCCCGTTCTGGTCGAAATGGCCACGGCCGGCAGGGCCGCATCATAGACATAAGACGAAACTAAATTGCATTTGATCAAAAGCACCCTTGAGATTTGAAGGAAATGTTCTAGGCTTAGCTGTGGTGTTGACTCGTCGGCACCTTCGCAAGTGAATTTATGGATTCAGGCACCATTGCCCCCATGGCGCCTCGATGAGCAAACAGCATGGGGCATCAATGGTCTCGACAAAGCTAATCGCCAACGCCGAATCGGCCGCCGAATTTCTGATGCTGATGGGCAACGAAAAACGGCTGTTGATCATGAGCTATCTGATCGACGGTGAAATGTCGGTCGGCGCCATCGCCGAAAAGGTGATGCTCAGCCAATCCGCCCTCTCGCAGCACTTGGCCAAGTTGCGGGCGCTCGACCTCGTGGACACCCGCCGCGACCGCCAGATGATCTACTATTCCTGCAAATCCGATGCGGTGCGCGAACTGCTCGCCATGCTGGATGGCATTTTCGGCGGCGGCAAGGAAGATCTGTCCCAGATGGCGCAGAGGTTGCGTCGCGCCGGGACTTGACCGGGCACTGCCGCGGCCGTTTACCTCGCTGACGGTTTCCGGAGCGTGGCTCATGTGCCTTTGCCGGCACGCGAGCCGCGCTCTTTATTGTTGAGCGGGACATGGACCCAATTCGCATCGACGACCCCCGCGATCCCCGTGTCGCGGCCTATTTCGATATCCGCGAGCGCGACCTGGCCGGCCGGCAAGGCCGCTTCGTCGCCGAGGGCAAGGTCGTGCTCGACCTGCTTTTGTCGTCGAGCCGCTTCGGTGCCGAATCCGTCCTGATCCTGGAAAACCGGCTTGGCGGGCTCGAGGACATACTGCGCAAGGCACAGGCGGACCTGCCGGTCTACGTCGTCGCCGGTGAGGTGATGGACGCCATCGCCGGATTCCACATGCATCGCGGCATCCTGGCCATCGGCCGCAAGGAGGCACTCCAGCCGACCGGTTCATTGCTGGACGCCTTGCCCGCCCGAGCCCTGGTTGTCGTGCTTGTCGGCATCGCCAACCACGACAATATGGGCTCGATCTTCCGCAACGCCGCCGCCTTCGGCGCCGATGCGGTTCTGATGGACCCGACATGCTGCGATCCGCTGTACCGCAAGGCGATCCGGGTTTCGGTCGGCGCTGTGCTCAAGGTCCCTTTCGCGTCCTTCGATGACACGGCGAACTTCACCGCGGACCTTGATCGGCGGAGTTATGACCAGTTCGCCCTGTCACCGCGCGGCCGGATCGACATAGGTCAGGTACGGCGTGGCGAGCGCCTGGCGCTCTATCTCGGCACAGAGGGAGAAGGCCTGCCCGAAAGCCTGCTCGCCCGTTTGCAAACGGTGCGGATCACCATGTCGAAAGGCTTCGACAGCTTGAACGTCGCCGCCGCCTCGGCAATTGCCTTGCATCATTTCTCGCAATGACGGGCGTGTGAGCCTGGACGCCTCGAGAGGGCGGCCAGCCCGCGCCGTGTCAGTTGGCTTCCGCCTTCTGCAGGTCCCGCACGCGGTCGGCCAGGCTGCGGTCGTGGCCGGCCGAACGGTTCTCCTGCGGTGCCGCCAGCGCCTTGGCGATTGGTGAATCGGGGCCTTCGAGCTTGGCCGTCAGGTGGACGACCTCCGCCGCCAACTCGTTCATCTGCTCACGCAGCGCGGCACCGCCATTCGTCAAACCCGAAGATGCCACGGCGCCGAGATCCGCCTTAAGGCGCTTGTTCTCGCGCGCCAGCGCCGTCAGCCTGGCCTCCAGCCGTTCGCGGTCGCCGTCGAGCTTGGCAATCGCCCGCTCCACGTCGTCGCGCATGCCGGCCTCGTCATGGCGGCCCGCTTCATCGGGCTTGCCGACCAGCCGCAGGGCCGGTGTGCCGTCCTCGGCTTTCGCTTTTTCCCGCAACCGCGCCAACTCCTTTTCGCGCCGATCCAGCTTGTCCTCTCGGTCGGCGAGCGTTGCCATCAGCCTCTCGACCTTCTTGTCGAGTTCGGCGGCCCTTTTCTTCTCGGCTTTCAGGGCATCGCGCGCGGCCTTGCTTTCCGCCGCGATCTCCTGGTTGCGCCGGTCCGCTTCCTTGCGCTGGCCGCGCAGCAGCGCGATGTCGCTGGCAAGCTTCTGCAATTCGGATTCGCGCGCCACGAGTTCGATCTGGCGGCTGCTGGAGGCGAAACTGGCATCGTCATACATGTGCTCCAGCTTTTCGAGATCGAGCGCCCGCCTTTCCAGTTTTCGCTCGGTTTCCTTGAGCCGCTCCGAAAGCTGATGCAGTTCCTCTTCGCGCTGCCGCAGCGCGCCATTCTTGGCGCCGAGTTCGGCCAGCGCGTGGTCCTTTTCCGTGCGCTCGATCGCCAGCCCCTTCAGCGCCTCGCGGCCGCGATTGATCTCGACGAGTTGTTCGGCCACCTTCTCGCGCAATGCCTTGACGTTGATTTCGAGGCGCCGCGTCGTCATGGCGTACTCGGCCCGGATCCGGTCCTTGTCGGCCTGGATCTCGGCTTGCGTCAGCGGAATGGAGGCTTCGATGCGCCGACGGGTCAGGGCGACGGCACGCCGCCAGACGGCCGGAGCCACCATCAGCGCCAGAAAGCCGGCACAGAGAAAGCCGAGGGCAAAGAACAGGACCGACTGAACCAAAGGACTACCCGTTATCGACGACAACTTGGAAGGCTGGACCGTGCCATCTTGGCATGGCGGAAATCCGGCACCGCGGCAAGGGCTTGCCGCGGCTCATTCGGGTCGTGGGTTCGACATCTGGTCAAAAATGCCGCGCTTCGATCATGTCGGACAGATCAGAACGGGTTCCACGTCGCCCGCTCGGTCAGTTTCAGGTAGCCGAGATTGACGCCGAGCCGTGCGCCGACGCCGGTACGGATGGGAACCAGCAGCACATTGTTGTTCTTCAGCACGTTGAAGCCGACGCCCGCAACCACATAGGCCGAACCGGCGACACCGCCATAGCGGTTGTAGAGATTGCCGACATCGTCGAGATTGTAGACCAGCATCATCACGCGCGAGCCCTCGCCGCCGAAATCCCAGCCCAGCGACGGGCCTTGCCAGAACACTTTGTGATCGCCGGCATTCTTGGTGTAGAGCGTGCCTTCGCCATAGGTCAGGCCGCCGATCAGCGCGCCGGATCCTTCCTCGCCGAGCAGATAACCATTGGGCAGGCCGTAGGAGGCGAAGATCTTCTCCACGACGGTGGCCAACCCACCCGATGTCGCGCCGAAGAACTTGTGGCCTGAATCGACAATCTCCTGAGCGGTGTACTCCTGGGCCCGCAGGGCCGATGGCGAGAAGACGAGAACGCCCATGAGCGTGATCGCCATTGAGAGGACACGGAGAAAACTCCGGTCATAGAATCGGGAAAACATGCTTCCAATCTCCGTCATGAAGCACTTTCGCCGACGCCTCGCATCCGTACGGCTCTTTAGGCGGCCGTTAAGGATGACTGTTAGGGGCAAACTATGCCGTAATTCTTTTTCAACCATTAAACTTCCACATGAAGATGGCGGTTCGAAGGCTGTTTGGCGGTCGCGCGGGGCCGGAAGCCTGCGCGAACACGCCATTTGCCCCGACGACAATTCCGGATTTGTTGCTGTACGTACGAGTGCTGTGTATTCAGAAGGCCTCGGGTTGGAACGTGATTCGTGTGGGCAGGCGCGATAACAACTCGCCCGGTCACGACTAGTGGATTTTGCAGGGATTTTCACCGATGGCCGATCTGTTCACCCTCTCCGCTCCGGATCTGGCGGCGCTTTTGTGCAGTCGCGTCTGCCACGACATCATCTCGCCGGTCGGCGCGATCAACAACGGACTTGAACTGCTCGACGAGGGTGGCGCCGACGAAGACGCCATGCGGCTGATCCGCCAGAGTGCAAAGAACGCCTCTGCCCGGTTGCAGTTCGCCCGGATCGCCTTCGGCGCCGCCGGCTCGGCCGGCATGATGATCGACACCGGAGATGCCGAGGCCGTCGCCATTGCTTTCCTCAAGAATGAAAAGCCGGAATTGGTCTGGAACGGACCTCGCGCGCTGTTGCCGAAGAACAAGGTCAAGCTGCTGCTCAACCTGCTCCTGGTCGCCAATGCCGCCATTCCGCGCGGCGGCAAGCTGGTCGCGACCCTCGAGAATCTCGAAACCGAGCCGCGCTTTTCGCTTTCGTCAAGCGGGCCGATGCTGCGCGTGCCGCCGAAATTCCTCGAACTGCATTCTGGTCACAAGCCGGAGGAACCGATCGACGCGCATTCGGTGCAGCCTTATTACACGCTGCTGCTGGCCCGCGAAGCCAACATGACGATTTCGATCCACGCGACAGCTGAGGAAATTGTCCTTTCAGCGGCCTGAGATCGGCGCCGGCGACACGACCGAACAAAGTATTTCAATCTGAAATATTTCATTGACGCCCAATTGGGGCGCGATGAACTTTGCCAGCGCGGCAACCCCGAAGCATCGCGAAGGAAAAGTCCGACGAACGGCATCTTTGCAAAAATTTTACCTAACGGCTTTTCGGCTTCTTTACCAGATCGGTCTAGGCTGCACCGCAGATGCCCCGAACGACCGGATCGCCCAAGGGCAAAGAGGACCCGGATATGAAACGCTGCATGTTCGTCGACGATTCAAGCGTCATCCGGAAGGTTGCAAAACGCATCCTCGGCGGTTCCGACATGATGGTCATCGAGGCGGCCAGCGGACTTGACGCGCTGGAGATGTGCGCCGCCGACATGCCCGACATCATCGTCGTCGACGGCGCCCTGCCGGATGTGCAGGCGGTCGACCTCATCCGTCGCGTGCGCGCCATGGAAAGCCCGATCAGGCCGCAGATCCTGATCTCGCTGGTCGAGCTCGACATCGCCTCGATCATGCGGGCCAAGCGCGCCGGTGCCCAGGGCTACCTGTTGAAGCCCTTCAACCGCCCGCAGCTACTCGAACGCTTTCGCGCCTTGAAGATCGCGCCTGATTCGGTGCTGGCGGGCAATTCCAGGAAAAGTGCGTAACGGTTCCGCCCGCGATTGCGTGAAACCGGATGGTGCCTGTCCAACGCAAAAACCCGGCCGCGGCCGGGTTTTTTATTGAAAGAAATCGGACGCTGTTCGTCGCTCAGGCGCTGACGCGGATGTCTTCCGGTTCGCGCAGCACATAGCCGCGGCCCCAGACGGTCTCGATGTAATTCTGGCCACCGGACGCGGCGTCGAGCTTCTTGCGCAGCTTGCAGATGAAGACGTCGATGATCTTCAGTTCCGGCTCGTCCATGCCGCCATAGAGGTGATTGAGGAACATTTCCTTGGTGAGCGTGGTGCCCTTGCGCAGCGAGAGCAGCTCCAGCATCTGGTATTCCTTGCCGGTGAGGTGCACGCGCTGACCACCGACCTCGACGGTCTTGGCGTCGAGGTTGACCACCAGATCGCCCGTGGTGATGACGGACTGGGCGTGGCCCTTGGAGCGGCGCACGATGGCATGAATGCGCGCCACCAGCTCATCCTTGTGGAACGGCTTGGTCATGTAGTCGTCGGCGCCGAAGCCAAGGCCGCGCACCTTGTCCTCGATGCCGGCCATGCCGGAGAGGATGAGGATAGGCGTCTTTACCTTGGAGAGCCGAAGCGTTCTCAAGACCTCGTAACCGGACATGTCGGGCAGGTTGAGATCGAGAAGGATGATGTCATAGTCGTAGAGCTTGCCCAGATCGACACCCTCTTCGCCGAGGTCTGTCGTATAGACATTGAAACTTTCCGATTTCAGCATCAGTTCGATGCTTTGTGCGGTTGCACTGTCATCTTCTATCAGCAGAACACGCATTTCATTCCCCTTTTCTGCTGCCGGGTCATTTCACGACCCGTCCTGCCCCGGAGCAGTGGTTGCCTTGTGCAGAGGCTGCCATCAAATGGTTAACAAAACCTAATTTCCCGTCCAATACGGTACCAGATTTTTTAACCTCTTTCTACACCCTCTTGAATCTAATAATGAATCACAGACCCAAATTCCTAATGCGACACATTAACAACCTGGACTAAGCGACTCCAGGGACTCATCGAGGCGGCTTCGCTTCGGCGGCCGGAATTTTTACCCGGCCTTAAGCCCTGACCCGTATGATTAACAATGCCCGTAAACGAATGGTTACCGCCGGCAAAAAACTTTAGGGTTTTGTTTCCCATAGTGCGGGGAAAGCCGGTGGACACGGGCAGTGCTTGGGCCTTTCCAGGTGGTTTGGACGATATGTGCGGGTGTGCGTTTCCGGGAGTACCGAATCATGAAGTCACGTGAAAACCTCGTTCGACTGAAGCAGTTTCAGGTGAATGAGAAGCGGCGGCAGCTGCTGCAGCTCGACATGATGATCGCCGAGTTCGAACGCATGGCCGTCGAACTGGAGCTTCAGATCACCGCCGAGGAAAAGAAAGCCGGCATCACAGATATCAACCATTTCGCCTATCCGACCTTTGCCAAGGCGGCGCGCCTGCGCCGCGACAATCTCAGGAACTCGCAAGGCGACCTCGCCCAGCAGCGAAGCGCCGCCGAATCATTACTCGGCGAAGCTGAAGCGGAGCTTTCCAAGGCTGAAATGCTGGAATCGCGCGATACCAAGATTCGCGAGGCCGAAACCGGCGGCCGCAGCGCCATGATCGGCTGAACCGGCCGACATCGGCGCGGTTCGGCACGCCCACCGTCGGACGACAAATTGAACCAGCGCAGGGTGGCGGCCACAAAGTGTGCTGTTGGCACGCAAGACCTAGGCTGCACTATTCCCTTCATTTCCAACGATCGCCCTTGCCCGCGCATCCTTTGATATCGGGCGCATGCTGCTCGGCCCATGATCTGATCTGGGTGAGCAGTCCAGCCAGGTTCTGGCCGAGCTCGGTCAGTTCATATTCGACGCGCGGCGGGATGACCGGATAGACCTCTCGCCGCACCAGGCCATCACGTTCCAGCACGCGCAGCGTCTGCGTCAACATCTTCGGCGTGACGCCTTCGAGCTCGCGGGCGAGTTCGCCATTGCGCCGCCGGCCTTTGCGCAGCGCGCAATCGATGCAGGCAAGCTCGCCGTTCACTTGCCAAGAGCTTCCCGCTCGACCAGGCCGGTGCCGCCCACGCCTTTCTTGCCACCAGGCCGATCGGCAAGGTGGCGCTAACGGTCTGAACGTGGGAAGCAGCAGGTCCAAAACGAAAGGGCGCGGAGTGCCGCGCCCTTTGATCGTGTTCAGGCCGGCTCTAGTGCCGGTATTGCTGGATACGCGTGGTGCGCAGCCCGGCAAGGCCGTATTCGTCGATCGACGCCTGCCAGGACAGGAATTCCTCCGTGGTCAGCTTGTAGCGCTGGCATGCCTCTTCGAGGCTCAGAAGTCCGCCGCGCACGGCTGCAACCACCTCCGCCTTGCGCCGGATAACCCAGCGACGCGTGTTCGTCGGCGGCAGATCGGCAATCGTAAGAGGGCTGCCGTCGGGCCCGATAACATACTTAACTCTAGGTCTAACCAGATCGGTCATCGTACTCTCTACAAAAAACTCAAAGACCCAATCCCCGCCACGTTACCGCCACAGCTTTAAAAATTGCCTAAGCAGACCCTAATGACTAGGTAAGGATCGTGAACGCCGCGTTAGTCTTTTCACGGGCATTTGAAATATCGGGCTCGAAGCCCTGTTTTAGCCCGGAGAAATGTTTCGTCCGCGGCGTCCGCCACACGCGGCGGGTCGCGGTGCAAGCTGGCGCCGTCGGAAAGCTTGACCTATATTCTCGACATTGGCATTTGAGGTGCCGCGGAATGAAAGCACCATGAACAGTCTCGACCTTCCCAGACGTCCCGAAGAAACCCGCATCGTCGTCGCCATGTCGGGCGGTGTCGATTCATCCGTGGTCGCCGGGCTGTTGAAGCGCGAGGGCTATGATGTCGTCGGCGTCACCTTGCAGCTCTACGATCATGGCGCGGCGACGCATCGGGCCGGATCGTGCTGCGCCGGCCAGGACATCGACGACGCCCGCCGCGTCTCCGAGACGCTGGGCATCCCCCATTATGTGCTCGATTATGAAGAGCGTTTCCGCAAGGCCGTCATCGACCCGTTCGCCGAGAGCTATGTCGCCGGCGAAACGCCCATTCCGTGCGTGTCCTGCAACCAGACGGTCAAGTTCGCCGATCTCCTGGCCACGGCCAAGGATCTCGGCGCCGACGCGCTGGCCACAGGCCACTATATCCGCTCCGGCGCCAATGGCGCCCACCGGGCGCTTTACCGGCCGGTCGATGCCGACCGCGACCAGAGCTATTTCCTATTCGCCACCACGCAGGCGCAGATCGACTATCTGCGCTTTCCGCTTGGCGGCCTGTCGAAGCCACAGGTTCGCGCCATCGCCGAGGAGATGGGGCTGACGGTCGCCGCCAAGCAGGACAGCCAGGATATCTGCTTCGTGCCGCAGGGCAAATATTCCGACATCATCGCCAAGCTGAAGCCGGCCGCCGCCAATCCGGGCGACATCGTCCATATCGACGGCCGCGTGCTTGGCCGCCACGAGGGCATTCTGCGCTACACGATCGGCCAGCGCCGTGGCATCGGCATTGCCTCCGGCGAGCCGCTCTATGTCGTCCATCTCGATGCCGAGCGCGCCCGTGTCGTGGTCGGCCCGCGCGAGGCGCTGGAGACGCACAAGATCTATCTGCGCAACATGAACTGGCTGGGTAACGGCGCGCTCGCCGATGTGCCCGCCGGCGGCATGGAGCTGTTCGCCAAGGTGCGCTCGACCAGGCCGCCACGGCCGGCCGTGCTGCGCCACGAGGCAGGCGTGACCTCGGTCGAACTGGCCGACGGCGAATCCGGCATCGCGCCCGGACAGGCCTGCGTGCTCTATTCCGACGACGGCAACGAGGCCCGTGTCTTCGGCGGCGGCTTCATCGAGCGCTCCGAGCGCGGCGCCGAGGCCGAAGCGATGTTGAGTCGGCTCGCCGCGAAGCCGGCTCAGGTTGCCGCCGAATAGGCGCAGCCGGAGTAGAATTTCCAAACGGTCTCAGGATTTGGTGTGGGTGACGGTGCCCGCCGTCAGGATGCGCAGCACCCTGATCGCTTCCTCGCCGCTGGTGCGCGGTTCGGCGCGCGTCTCGATGCACTGGATGAAATGCTCCAGCTCGCGCGTCAGCGGCATGCCCTGGGCAACCGCGACATAGGACGGTTCGTTGGTCGTGAACGCCCACTGGCCGCTGTCCTGCCACACCGCGTGGCGGTAGACGGCAAGCTTGCGCTCCCATGGCTCGACGTCGTCGAACACCGCCATCGCCTTGGTGCCGACCACGGTCAGCCGCCGCTCGCGATAGGGGTTGAGCCGCGAGGTGAAAAGATGGCTGCGCAGCCCGTTGGGAAAGCGCATGTGCAGATGCGCGAAATCGCTGAGATTGTCGAGGAGTGCCGCCCCCTCGCCGCGCACCTCGATCGGCTCCGTGCCGGTGATGGCCAGGATCATCGACAGATCATGCGGCGCCAGGTCCCAGAGCGCATCGTTCTCGGTATGGAACTTGCCGAGCCCCAGCCGGTGCGAATGGATGTAGCGGACCTCGCCGAGTTCGCCCTTGTCGATCAGCCCTTTCAGCGTCTCGAAGGCGGGATGGAAGCGCAGAACATGGCCGACCATGAACACGCGCTTATTGTCCTTGGCCGCCTGCACCGAGCGCTCGGCATCGGCCACCGTCAGCGCGATCGGCTTTTCCACCAGCACGTCCTTGCCGTTCTCGACGGCGCGCACGGCGAGATCGGCATGGAACTGCGGCGGCAAGGCCATGATGATGGCGTCGATGTCATCGCGGACGAACAGCTGGTCCGGCTCGATCGCCAGGCAATCCTGTTCGCTGGCGAAACCTTCGGCGCGGGCACGATTGGTGTCGGAAACCGCGTGCAACGCGCCGAGCGCCTTGAGGGTGCGGATGTGGTTGGAGCCCCAGTATCCGCAACCGAGGACTGCAATGCGCGGCTTCATCTGTTTCAAACTCTAAAAACTCGTGGCCGAGACATAGCGACGTGCCCGGTCGAACTCAACCCCGGCGGCCGCATCCAGCTGTTCGCGCGGCAAAGCTTTTCGCCAATGAGAATATGGGCCGATATAGAATGCATCGAAGCTTGACAGCCTCGCCCTCCCAACCTTATATCCGCCCGACCTTGGCGAACGCCTCGAAATGCCTTGCGATTTAAGGCGGATTTCGGGCCTGACGCCGCCCTGGCGGGGTAGCTCAGTTGGTTAGAGCACGGGAATCATAATCCTGGGGTCGGGGGTTCAAGTCCCTCTCCCGCTACCACTTCACACCCACTATCGAACATAATGTTTGTATTGCGGCGGCCGGCTGATGCAGCCCGCTTTTCGGCAGGCAGGGTCGCTGGGTGGAGAGTCACGGTCGGGGGCGGCCCAAGATTACAGCCCTCGCTCCCCTCCCGGTATGTTTCGGCAGAGCGCAAAATGGGCCGGCACAACCGGCCCATATCAGATCAATCCTCCTCAACGGGTGCCGGGACCTCATCCGGTAGGATTTGCGGTCCAACCCGATCGGCAACCAGCATCGAAAGCATCATCTCGACAAGGCCGTTGGCGGCCCCCTTCTCGCCACCGGTGGCGCCGATCTGGATCTGCGGCACGAGCGGTAGCCTGCCATTTTCGATCGCCTCGGCGAAGCGCATGAGTACCTGCGAGTTGAGCTGATAGTCCGGGCCGCCGAAGGCCGCGACCTTCTTCTGCGTGGCTTCGGCCTCCGCCAGACCGACGGCGCGAACCCTCTCGGCATCCGCAAAACCGGTCGCCTTGATGCGTTCGGCATCGGCAAGCGCGATAGCCTTGATCATGTCGGCCTCGCCCTGGCCGCCGAGGCGCACCTTCTCGGCCTCCGCCTTGGCGGTGACCTGAATGGTTTCCGCCTGCTGGCGGGTGCGGGCGAGTTGCGCCTTGCCCTCGTTCTCACTGATCTCGATGGTAAGTGCCGAAGTCGTGATCTTGGCTTGCTGTTCGGCGAGCGCCTCCTTCTCACGCAACGTGCGTTCCTGGATGGCCGCCTTCTCCTGCAATTTGTAAGTCTCGACCTTTTCGACCGCAATCTGGCGCTCGCGCAGCTGGATCAGGATTTGCTCTATGCTGTTCTGGCCGTTGCCAGCACGTGGCGTACCAATCAACACTTCCTGCAGCTCGAGGCTGTAGGTATTGAATTTTTCGCGCATCTCCTCGCCCGATTTGCGCTGGATATCGCTACGCTCCTGCAAAAGCTGGATCAGCGTCTTTGTCTGGGCGATATTCTTGAAGTAGGCAGAGACCATCGGATCGAGCGTCTGTTCGACCAGCCGCTTGATGTCACCGAAGCGCTGCACCACGAGCGGCGCCTTCATATAGTCTATATGCACCACGACGGACAGCGGCAGCACGGGCTCGAACGCATCCTTGGTGATCAACGACACCTCGGACAGGTTCTCGTCCAGCCTGTGTTCGCCGAACTGTTCCTTCGTCCATTTGAGCACGAAGTTGGTGGTCGGCACGGTGATGATTTTGCCGGCATAGGTATTGAACGCATACTTGCCTGGCAGCAGCGGCGTTGACCAGACACCGCGTGCGCCGATTTCGACCAACTCGCCATGACGGTATGCCTGCCCGGAAATATCCGTGCCGTGGCGGCCATTATAGGAGACGACGACACCCACCGTGCCAACGTCAATGATCGTCTTCTCGACCAATTCGACGGTCGCGAAAATGCGATTGAGGAAGTAGCTGCCGTCGGCCAGCACCTGCAACTGCCGGCCACGGTAGCCACCGGCATTGAGAAACTTCTCCGGATCCTGGAAATTGTTGTGGAAGTTCGGGTCGTTCGGATCGTTGGCGACGGTCGGTGCGATGATCTCGCCATCCGGTAGGGCCGGACCGTCGTGGATGGTGACGATACCGATCATGTCCTCGGCATTATGGATGACGACCGGCTCAAAGCCGCCCCGCTCCGAGATCATGCTGGACATATTGGCAAAAAGGTTTTGTTCCGACGAGCTCAGGCTAACGGAATGCATCGACTGGGCGGTGAGCACGATGAATTGTGCGAGATTGATGGCATAGGTGCCTTCGCGCAAGATCTTGCGCTGCGGTCCTTTCTGGCCGCCTTTTTCGAGAAAGCCGCGCACATCCTGGAAATCATCGGCCTCGGTGTTGGAAGCAAGCGTCTGCGTCGGAGGCAGCGGCTTGCCATCACGGGCAAAGACATAGCCGATCTGGCCTTGCGGGATGGTGACAAGATTGGCGCGATGCATCGAATATTGGAACGGCATGAAGAAATGCAGGCCGCCGCGCACGACTTCCGGCTGGTAGCCTGCCTCACGGTTGAGCGCGATGAAGCCATTGCTGACGGAGCCGCGAAAACTCTATAGTTTTTCCAAGATGCCGAGCCTGTCGTTCGGGATGTAGCGGACCACGCCGCTCCACCAGAACAGGATCGCCAGCACGATGACGAGCACGGCCACCTCGATAGCCATCCATTCCATCGGGCCGAGATATTGTAGGGCTTCCATCTCTTCTCTCCTATGGGGCGCACGGGTTCGTTCACCCGGCGGTCACCCGGTTGGTGTTGATCTATGAGGTGGGGAGATTGCGTGCCGACGCGCGCGACACACTAAGGGCGTGTCGAACGTTTGGGCTGCTCATCGTATGGGAAAGTGACCGCGCGTCCCGAGTCCCCCGGTAAGGGCAGGCGTGGCCGTGAGCGATGTCACATCGGTGTTGCCTTGATAGACATTACAAGGAATGACGTAGGGATCGCGCCGGCAGGTTTAAAGATATTCCGCGCGGAAATCGTATAAATCGCTGAAACAGTATCTCGCATACATTACTACGGACTCACTCCAGATGAATATTGCTGGAAATGGGGTTTGAAGCCGGATTAGGTGATGCGCCGAACTGCGCGGCTCCAAGATCTACGCCCGCGACGGCGGCGGGGCGCGGACGCAAACCGCGGTTGCCCCCGCCAAAAAGCTCCTGCCAAGCGGCCGTTGGTATATTGTCGCTTGGAGTGTGCTTCCTTTGCTGGCGACATGATATTTCTCACGCGCTGAAGGGCTACTGCCGGGCGTTTCAGCAATGACTAAAGGAACCGAACGGCGATTGCCGGAGTTGCTTCAAGCGGACGTCGAACGGGCCGCGTTTCTGGAGCAGCTGCATGAGCGACATAGGCGCCGAAATCTCTGAGAAACAGAGCAGCATTCGGGCAAAAGGGCCATTCCAACGATTCCTGCGCACAATCGGACCTGGGTTCATCACAGGCGCCTCTGACGACGACCCTTCTGGCATCGGCACATACAGCCAGGCGGGCGCCCAGTTGGGGTTCAATGTCGGTTGGACCATGGTGTTCACGTTTCCGCTCATGGTCGCGATCCAGGAGATAGCGGCGCGAATAGGCCGGACGACAGGGCGAGGGATTTCCGGCAATCTCTGCCGACACTACCCGTCTCCCCTGATGTATTTCGTGGCCTCGCTTCTGTTCGCCGCCAACGTGATCAACATCGGAGCGGACCTGAGCGCGATGGCCGATGCGCTGCGATTGCTGGTGGGCGGCCCAAGCTGGCTCTATGTTGTCGCGTTCGGCGTGGCGTGCGTTCTGGCGATCGTCTTTCTCGACTACAGCCGGTACGTCACGGTCCTGAAATGGACAACGCTGAGCCTCTTTGCCTATGTGGTGGCCGCGTTTCTGGCTGATATCCCATGGGGCGAGGCCCTCAAGGGTGTCGTTCTTCCGCACATGGAATGGAACCGGGCGTACTTCACCACGCTGCTGGCCATACTCGGCACGACGATTTCTCCCTACCTGTTTTTCTGGCAAGCGTCGCAAGAGGTCGAAGAGGAGAAGATCGACCCGAAGGCCAAGCCGCTGAAGTGGGCTCCGTGGCAGGCGCCGGGCGCCTTCCGGCGCATTCGCGCCGACACGGTGGTCGGCATGGCTTTCTCGAACCTGATCGCCATTGCGATCATCCTTACGACGGCCGCCACGCTGCACAAGGCAGGGGTGACCGACATCAATTCCTCCACCGATGCGGCCAAGGCGCTGGAGCCGGTCGCGGGCAAATTCGCCTTTGCGATCTTTGCGATGGGGATTATCGGCACCGGCCTTCTCGCGGTGCCGGTTCTCGCGGGCTTGGCCGCTTTCGCCGTGGGCGAGGCGCGCCGTTGGCCAGTGGGACTGGAGCGCAAGCCGAAGCAAGCGATGGCATTTTACGCGACCTTGGCCGCCGCCGTGGCGTTGGGAATGGGCATCATGCTCACGCCGATCGATCCCATAAAGGCGCTTTACTGGAGCGCGGTCATCAACGGGATATGCGCCGTTCCCGTGATGGTCGTGATGATGCTGATGACCGGGCGTTCCGACATCATGGGCGAATTCCCCGTCGAGGGTTGGCTGCGCTTTCTCGGCTGGCTCGCGACGACAGCAATGGGGCTATCCGTGCTCGGCCTCGCGCTGCAATGGGTCTTATGAACGCCACGCATCCCGACCGGTCGCAGGACGCTTGCTGCGACACGGTCGTTGGGCCGATCTAGCCCCTAAGCTCGCGAACGAGTACGCAAAGCCCGTCGCCCTCGCTCCAGTCGATCCAGGTAGACTCAGGGGTCCGCTATCTCCCTGCTACCACCTCAGTGCCTGATCATCCCGGCATCGACATTCAGCGTCTGGCCGGTGATCCAGCGGGCATCCTCGCTCGCCAGGAACGACACGACGTCGGCGATATGCTCGGGCTGGCCCTTGCCCTTCATTGCCTGCAGCATCTCGACGAAGCCGAACGCCTCGTTGTGCGGGCTGGCCTTGACGCCGTCGCTCTCGATTAGGCCGGGCGTCACCGCATTGGCCGTGATGTTGTACTTGCCAAGCTCGGTGGCCAGCGCCCGGGTGAAACCGATGACGCCGCCCTTGGCCGCGACATAGGCCGCCATGTTCGGCGTGCCGGCGAAGAAGGTGTTGGAGGCGATGCTGATCACGCGTCCTGCCTTGCCCGCCGCCCGCATCTGGTCGGTCGCCGCGCGGGTGACGATGAAGGTCCCCGTCAGGTTGACGTCGATGATCTTGCGCCAATGGTCGAGGTCGACATCGTCCCAGGCGACGAACGGCACGATGCTGGCATTGTTGACCAGGATGTCGACGCCGCCGGTCAGCGCCTGGATCTCGCCGAACAGCGCCTTGACCGAGGCCGGATCAGAGATGTCGGCCGCGACATCCTTTGCCTTGCCGCCGATCGCGGCGGCGGCGGCCTTGGCGCCTTCGCCATTGATGTCGCTGACGATGACGGTCGCGCCGTCGGCCGCCAGCCGGGCCGCGATCGCCTTGCCGATGCCTTGTGCGGCGCCCGTCACCAGCGCCGTCTTTCCCGCAAGCCGTTCAGTCATGGAAATTCTCCCTCAATGCCTAATCTTGTGATGTCTGTTCAGGCGTCGGCGTCGATCACGGCCAGTGCCGCGTCGATACCCTTGCCGACCGCAAGCTTCTCGCCTGCCGCGTTCATGGCGCCGCCAAGCGCCGTCAGCGCCGCGATCGCGTAGATGGGCTGCGCCGTCGGGCCCATATGGCCGATGCGCGTAAGCTTCCCCAATGTCTCACCACGGCCAGACGAGAAGACAACGCCGTAACGGGCGCGCGCCGCAACCCGCAGCGCCTTTTCGTCGACGCCGTCGGGCGTGCGGACAGCCGTGGTGCTCGGCGAGGCGATTGCGTCGCTGGCGGCCCAGATCGACAGGCCCATGGCGACGACACCGGCACGCATGGCCTTTGCCGTCAGCGCGTGGCGCGCCCATACAGCCTCCGGACCCTCGTTGAGATAGAGATCGAGCGCGACATCCAACCCGTTCACTTCGGCCACCGAAGGCGTGAACGGGAACGGCTTGTCCCGCGACCAGGCGTTCTCCCAGTCGACGATGCTCAGCACCGATGCGCGCGGTGCTGCCTTGTTGGCTTTCATCTTCGCCCAGGCGCGATCGCTGACGCCCATCAGCGTCAGCGCCGGCGGCGCGCCAAGGCACTTGCCGGGGCCGGTGACGTAGATGTCGGCCTTGCAATCCTCGGGATGCGTCTTCATCCCACCGAAGGACGAAACCGCGTCAACGATCAGGTAGCCGCCATGCGCCGAGACCAGCGCGCCGATGGCGTCGATCGGGTTGATCGTGCCCGACGGCGTGTCGTGATGGCAGACCGACACGATGGTGATTTCCGGATGTGCCTTCAGCATGTCGGCGACCGCCTGCGGGTCGATCGCCTCGTTATAGGGCACTTCGATTTCGAGCAGATGCGGCGAATAGCGTTTCGCCCAGTAACCAAAACCCTTGCCATAGACGCCGGAAGCAAGATTGAGCACGACATCGTCTGGCGTGATCAATGACGCCGCCGCAGCCTCGAGGCCCAGCACCGGTTCGCCATGCAGGATGAGGGGTTTGTTGGAAAGCCGCATCGCCTTCTGCGCCTTGTCGACCACCCTCTCGTAGAAGAGCTGGAACGCCGGGTCGTAGTCATAGAGGACCGTGCGCGAGAGGCCGCGCAGCACTTCGGGATAAGCGTTCACCGGCCCCGCGGTCAGCGTGATGACCGGATCGGCGTGTTCGAGATAGCGCATGGTCTTGGTCTCCGATTGACGGCGGTCAGCCGTAGAACTGCGTGCCGGTCTTGTAGGTCTTGAAGTTGTCCATGTCGTGCGAGTACATCAGCTCGGCGCCGTGATCCTCCGCCAGCTTCTTCACCTTGCGCATCGAATTGACGCCCGCGACCGGGTCGATATGGAAGGCCGCCTGGCAGAGCGTTTCAAGGCTCTTCTGGGTGTAAGCGGCGTCGATGGTGAACATGATCGGCTTGCGCTTGGGAAACTCGACCAGGAGGCTGTAATGGCCGATCGAGTGGCCTGGCGTCGAGATCAGCTTGACGCCCTTGGCAAGCTCTATGTCGCCGTCGATGCCTTCGAAGGTGGAGTTGGCGCGCGTCGTGCCTTCCAGCAACTGCGCGGTGGCGCCGCGCGCCTCCGCTGCCTCGGCCGAGAAGCTCAGGTCGGAATAGCCGAGATGTTCGAAGGGCTGCGGATTGCAGGCCTGCGGCACTTCCGTGCGGTGACAGATCTTCTTGGCATGCGGGAAATATTTGTTGCCGCCGCAATGGTCGAAATGGAAGTGCGAATTGACGACGACGTCGATGTCCTTCGGTTCCAGCCCGAGCAGCGCCAGCGCGCCTGGAATGGTCTGGTGCTTTTCCTGGATCGGCTTCTCGAAGGGCAGCACCTTCATGACGTGGTCGTAGTCATAGCCGGTGTCGATGAGGAAGCGGCCCTCCGCATGCTCGACGAGGATCGAATAGACGGGGAAACGCACTTCGCCGCCCGGACCGCGATTCCAGAACACGTGATAACCGTCGAGGACGAGCGAGCCGCCGTCGAGCAGGTAGACCTTGGTATCCGACATTGTTGCCTCCGTTTCGGCGCGGGTCCCATCCGCGCATCTGGTTTTTCTCAGCGCGCCCCGCGCTCGTATGGAATGCCGAGTGCAGCCGGCAGGCTGGCCCGCCGCCCGAACAGCACCAACATTATCATCACCGCCAGGAACGGCAGCATCTGGATGACGTCGGTCGGGATGTTGATGCCCGCCACCTGCATGGCCGTCGTCAGTGACAGGCAGACGCCGAACAAAAGCGCGCCGAACAGCACCCAGACCGGACGCCCGCGCGCCAGCATGGCCAGCACGATGCCGAGGAAGCCGGCGCCATTGGTGATGAAGGGGATGAACAGGCCCGCCCCGACATTGGCGAGATAGGCGCCGCCGAGCCCGGCCAGCGCGCCGGTCGAAAGCACGGCGATGGTGCGCGTCCTGATGACGTCGATGCCGGCCACGTCGAGCGCGGCCGGCTTGTCGCCGGCGGCCTGCAGATTGAGGCCGAGCTGCGTGCGCCGGTAGAGGTAGCCCATGGCGAACACCAGCGCGACCGCCAGATAGACGATCAGATGATGCTTGAAGAAGGCCGGGCCGATCACCGGAATGTCCGACAGCAGCGGAATGACGGTTGCGTCCGCCGCCGGCAGGCGGGGATAACTGCGAGAGAATTGAAAATGGTGGAGCAGCGCCGTCAGGCCTTCGAGGCCGAGCGTCAGCGCGATACCGATGACGATCTGGTTCAACCCTATCCTCACGCAAAGCAGCGCCATGATCAGCGCCACCGCCATGCCGCCGGCAGCGCCGGTGAGGAAGCCCAGCCACAGCGATCCCGAATAGAAGGCGCCGACGAAGCCGAGATAGGCGCCGGCCAGCATCATGCCCTCGATGCCGATGTTGAGCACCCCGGCCTTCTCCGACATCTGCTCGCCGAGCCCGGCAAGCAGCAGCGGAATGGCGGCCGTGACGGCGCCGAACAAGAGCGCGCTGAGAAAGACTTCGCTGAACAGCCCGGTCATGCGTCAGGCCTTTCTCGACTGGTGATAGCGGTGGTCGACATACTCGGCCAGTGCGAGCACGATCAGCACGATGGAGACCAGCACCAGGGTAAAATGATTGGGCACGCCAAGCCGCCGCGCCGCGCTCTCGCCGCCGATCGACAGCACGGAAAGCAGGAAGACGAAACCTATCGCGGCAAAGCCGTTCATGCGGGCGAGGAACACGGCCGGAATGACCGCCAGCCCATAGGCCGGGTTCCAGTCGGCCCGCACATTGCCTTGCACGCCGATGATGTCGACGGCACCGGCAAGGCCCGCGAGCCCGGCCGAAATCGCAAAGACGGCAATGGTCAGACCGGGCACGCCCAGCCCCGCATGGACCGCGGCGCGCGGATTGGCGCCGACGATCCGCAATTTCAGCCCGAATGCCGTGCGCGTCATCACCAGATGCACGATGATGATCGCCGCCAGGCCGAGCAGCAGGCCGCTGGTGATGGTTGTTTCAAACAGACGCGGCAGCCGGTCTTCCACCGGCAGCGTGCGGGTCTGCGGCACGGTGGTGCCGGGATCGCGAAACACCAGCTTGACCAGGACATTGGCAAGCGACGTGCCGAGGAACGTCATCATCAGCGTGGTGATGATCTCGTTGACACCCTGATAGGCGCGCAGCAGCGCCGGCACCAGCGACCAGATCATGGCCACCAGCATGGCGATCAGGAACGAACAGAAGAGCGCCAGCCAGGCGGGCAATATCTCCACCAGCGCCGGAGCGCTGGCGGCCGCCGTGACGGCGCCGAGCAGGAACTGACCGTCGCCGCCCAGATTCCACATGCCGGCGCGAAAGGCCACGATCAGGCCGGCGGCGAGAAACAGCAGCGGCGCCATGCGCGTCAGCGTCTGCTGGATGCCGAGCGGCGAGAACAAGCCTTTTTCCAGCACGTAGCCATAATAGGCGAGCGGGTCGACGCCGACGGCAAGCAGGATGCAGCCGGCGATGACGAGAGCGGCAAGGATCGGGACGATCGTCATCAGCAGCCGATGCAGTATGTCACGGCGCGTGGCCGCCCCGCTCGTGGCATCGAGTGCGGTGGCGGCGGGTGCGGTGTCGATGCTCATGCGGCAAGTCCGATCATCAGGCGGCCGACCCTGGTGCGGGCATCGTCGGCATTGTCGACGGTGCCGACCAGCGCGCCATTGGCGATCACCGCGATGCGGTCGCACATGCTGAGCAGTTCCTCGAGGTCGGTGGAGATCAGGAGCACGGCAAGGCCGCGTGCGGCGGTGTCGCGGATGCGCTGGCGCGACGCCAGCGTATTGGCGAGATCGAGCCCGTAGGTCGGCTTGTTGAAGATCACCACCTTGGCGCCTTCGGCCAGTTCGCGTGCCAGCAGGACCTTCTGGATGTTGCCCCCCGAAAGCCGCGCGACCGGCGTCTTCAGGCTTGGCGTGCGCACATCGTATTCGCGCACGAGTTCGGCGGCGCGCTTGTCGATCTCGGCGCGCTGCTCGACGCCACCGCGCCAGAACGGCGCCGCGCCGACCTGCTTGAGGAAGAAGTTGATGGAGACCGGGAACGTGCCGACCGTGCCCTCGCCCAGCCGGTCGTCGGTCAAATAGCGAAGGCCGCGCTGGCGGCGTTCGCCGACACTCAGGGTCTCGATGGCGGCGCCCTCGAGCCGGACCGAACCACCGGTCGCGACGCGCTGGCCGGCCAAGGCCTCCGCCAGCTGTTTCTGGCCGTTGCCGTCAATGCCGGCGATGCCGAGGATCTCGCCCGGACGGATGTCGAAGGAGATCGACGACAGGCCGGGCGCGTTGTCGGTCGGCGCAACCGTGAGATCCGTGACCTTAAGCAGAGGCGCGGCTTGCGCATCGACGGCGTGGGCCGAACGTTCGACAGCTTCGGGATCGTCCTTCTGCTTGCCGAACATCAACTCCACGATCTCGGAAATGATCTCCTGTTCGCCGAGCGCGCGAAATCGCTCGGGCGGTATTTCACCGACCTTGCGGCCGAGCTTCAGAACCGAGATGCGGTCGCCGAAGGCAGCGGCTTCCCTAAGCTTGTGGGTGATGAAGACGATCGCCAAACCCTGTTCGACGAGGCGGCGCATCAGCGCGCCCAACTCATCGATGCCCTTCGGCGTCAGCATCGAGGTGGATTCGTCGAGGATCAGCAGCCGGCTGTTGCGCACCATGGCGCGCAGGATCTCGACCTGCTGCTGCTCGCCCAGTGAAAGCTCCGAAACCCTGGCATGCAGTTTCACCGTGATGCCGAGGCTGCGGGTGATCTCGGCCACGCGGGCCTCAAGCTCTTCGGTCCTGGGGCGCTGCCACCAGGGTCCGCCAAGAAGCAGGTTCTCGGCGACAGTCAGGGTGGGCACCAGCATCATGTGCTGGAACACCGTTCCGATGCCGAGCGCCAGCGCATGGCGTGGCGACGTGATCGGCGTCGGCTTGCCGTCGACAAGGATGCGCCCCTCGTCCGGCTGCTGCAGGCCCGACAGCATGCCGATCAAGGTGGATTTTCCCGCCCCGTTCTCGCCCAGCAGCACATGCACCTCGCCAGGGCGGATCGACAGGCCGATGCTGTCATTGGCGACAATGCCGGGAAATCGTTTGGTCACGCCTTCGAGCGCGACGATGTCGCTGATATCGACGGGCGATGAAGATAAACTGCTCATGAAAGCCCAGTACCAGAAAATGGGAACGGTCCGGAGGGGCGAACCGATCGCCCCTCCGGCAGCCGACTTTGATCAAGTTACTGGGCGACGCTTGTCATCAGCGCCCTGACGGCGGCCGCATCGAAGACCGGCTCGACCTTGATCTTGCCGGAAATGATGTCCTCGCGCAGCGCCTGGATTTCCCCCCAGACCTTGTCCGGGATGGCGGCGGTCTTCAGCAGCTGCACGGAATCGTCCTTGAGGCCGATCGAATAGTGCTTGGTACCAAACGTGTCGGCCTTCAGGTCGGCGATCATCGCCGCGTAGACCGGTTCGATGTTCCACACCACCGACGACAGCAGGAAGCCCTTGTCGATCGGCGACTTGTCACCGATGACGTCGATGAAATAGACCTTGCCGCCATCCGCGGCCTTGGTCGTCTCCACCGCCTGCAGCATGCCGAAGCTGGAGCCGTTGCCCTGGCCGAAGATGATGTCGGCGCCCGAGGCGATGACGCTTTCGGTGACGCGCTTGCCGCCGGCCGCATCGCTATAGGCCGCCGGCCCGATCACCGCATAGGTGATCTTCACGTCCGGATTTTCCGCCTTCACGCCTTGCGCGAACGCCGCCGACTGCGAGTTCCATGACGGAGGTTCGCCCGACACGACGATGCCGACCGACTTCGAGCGCGACACCTTGGCGGCCAGACGGCCGGCAAGATAAGCGCCCTCATGGCCGCTCAGCGTGTAGTCGGCGACGAGGCCCTTCTCCAGGCCGTTCGGCGTGTCGACGATCGCCACCGGAACCTTCAGTTCCTTGGCGATCTCGGGCGCCGAGGTGTTGTAGCCGCTGGCATGCGCGATCAGCAGGCTGGCGCCGTCGGACGCGAGCTCGCGCAGCGTCGGACGGACATCGCCATAGCCGAGGCCCTGGGCCACGACCACCTCGACGCCGGCGGCCTTGCCGGCTGCCTTGGCGGCGTCGATGCCCTGCTGGTTCCAGCCATAATCCGTGCCCTCCTCGGGCGTCAGGATGGCAATCGACTTGACTTCGCCGGCAAACGCGCCGCCCATCAAGACGCCGCACAATACAAATGCACTTACACTGCTCTTAAGAATCTTAAACATGTTACCCTCTCTGTTTGATTTTCCAATCAATATTCTTGTTGTTATTGCGCCGAAGCGAGATAGACTGCCTGAGAAAACTACCCCATGGAGCTCAGGCAAAGTGAAAATCCGTTATGCCCTTCCCGTGATTTTGGCGTTCACATCGCTTGCCAACGCGGTCGAGTTGCACCAGGTGATTGTCCGCAAGGGCACCGAGGGGCTCGACATGGTGCCGTTGACGATTTCGAATGCGGGCACGGAAAGCGTGTCCTGCAACGCCGACTTTGCCCACTGGTATTCGGAAGGGATCGCCACGATCGAGCCGGGCAAGAGCGCCCGTGTCGAACTCTGGTTCGACCCCAAAACCGGCACCTTCACCATTCTCAACGACAAGCGCGAGAACCTGCCTGTCGAGCGGCTGTGGTGCGGCCTGGCGGGCCGCGCATATGCCACTCGCGTGCAGATCGCGCTCGACCGGACCGACGCCGCCAAAGGCAAGCGCGAGGTATCCTGCGGCGTGGAGCAGGACGGCCTGGCGTGCCGGTAGGCGCTCATTGATCGGTCCGCCCGGGACATCGTGCCCTATTCCTTCGCCAGGAACTTGTCGGTGAAGACGTCGTCGGCCGACAGCGCCGCCTTGAGCACGCCCTGGTCGGTGAGCGTCTTCAGGGTCTCCTCCCACTGCGTCTTCGTCATCCAGCCCAGGCCGTATTCCTTGGTGTCGGGGCTGGTGAAGGTCGAGGCGATATCGGCGTTGATCTGCGCCAGCAGCACATCCTTCTTGTCCGCATAGCCTGGCGCGGCCTTTGCCGTGATCTCGGCGGCTTCTTCGGGATGGGCGACGACATAGTCGAAGGCTTCCCTGTAAGCCTTGACGAAGCGGGCGACGACGTCCGGCTTGTCCTTGATCATCTTCTCCGAGGTGAACAGGCCGGAGCCATAGGCCTTCCAGCCATGGTCGGCGCCCATCATGATGCTGAGCGAACCCGGACCGCCGGCCTTGGCCTCCAGTTCGGGAACCTCGGCGTCGACATAGCCGACCACCGTCTGGACCCGGCCCAGAAGCAGATAGCTCTCATAGGGCGGCGAGACGCTGTTCAGCGTCATGTCTTTTTCGGTCAGGCCGTTTGCCGCCAGGAAGGCCTTGAAGAAGATGTAGGTCGAGCCCGCCGGGTGAATGCCGATGGTGAGGCCCTTGAGATCTTCCGGCTTGGTTAGCTTCACCGTCTTGGCGAGCGACATGATCGCCAGCGGCGAGTGCTGGTTGACCGCCGCCAGCGCCACCACGGGAACGCTCTGCGAGCGGGCGACGGCAAGCGTCGGAAGATCGCCGAAGCCGAAATCCGCGTTCTCGTTGCCCACCAGCCGCATGGCATCCGGCGAGCCGGAACCCTTGCGAATTTCGGCGACGTCGATGTCGTTCTTGGCGAAGAAGCCTTTTTCCTTGCCGACGAAGAACATGGCGTGGTTGCCGCGCACCACCCAGTCGAGCTGGACATTGACCTTGTCGGCCGCCAACGCGGCGTTCGAGAAGCCAAGCGCGCCGGCGAAGGCCGCAAGCATGGCTACCTTGATAAGTGAGCGTCTCAGCATTTCTTGTTCCCTTTTATTGCCGTTGGTTGATCGAGAGGCCTAGGCCTGGCTGAATTTGGGTGCCCACGGCACCACGATGCGTTCGAGGATTTCGGCCGCGTAGTAGAAGGCGATGCCGAGCACGGACACGAGCAGCAGCGCCGCGAAGACAAGCGCGGTGTCGAGCTGGGTCGAGGCGAACTGGATGACGTAGCCCAGCCCGTCCGAGGCGCCGGCGAACTCGCCGACGATGGCGCCGATGACGCTCAGCGTGGCCGCGATCTTGGTTCCCGCCATCAGGTTCGGCAGCGAATGCGGAACGCGGATCCTGAACAGGATCTGCGTTTGGCTGGCGCCGACGGAATTCATCAAAGACAACAGCGAGCGATCGACCGACTGCATGCCGGCCAGCATCGACAATGTCACCGGGAAGAAGGCGATGACCAGGATCAGCCCGATCTTGGGAGCCAGCCCGTAGCCGAACCAGAGAATGAAGATCGGCGCCAGCGCCACCTTGGGCACGTTCTGGAACAGCACCACCAGCGGATAGAGCGCCCTGCCCAGCCAGTCGAAGCGCACGATGACCAGCGCGATGGCGACGCCGACGACGACCGAGACCAGGAACCCGAACAGGATCTCCCCCGCCGTCACCAGTGTCGCCTGCGTCAGCGTTCCCCATTGCGCGACCAGCGATTTCGCGATCTCGGACGGGGCGGGAATGATGAAGGCGGAGATGGCGAAGATCCGCACCACGGCTTCCCACGCCACGATGGTCGCCAACAGAAGAATGACCGCCGGCAGCCAACTGCTTGTTGAGGCGGCCCAGTTCGAGGCAAGCCGCGGCTCGGAGAGATTGGTGATGGGTTGATCGCTCATGACGCGCCTCCCGGTTGATGGCTGGCGCGCAGCATCGTGCGCAGTTGAACCACCAGCCGAACGAATTCCGGATCTTCCGTCACCGACAGGTCGCGCGGATAGGGCAGGCCAATGTCGAGGCTCTCGGTGATCCGGCCGGGCTTGATCCCAAGCACATGCACGTGGCGGGACAAATGAATGGCCTCGTCGATCGAATGCGTGACGAGAACGATGGTCTTGCCGGTGCGCTGCCAGATTTCCAGCAGCGACTGGCCCATCTGGTCGCGGGTAATGGCGTCGAGCGCGCCGAACGGCTCGTCCATCAGCAGCACCGCCGGGTCGAGCGCCAGGGCCCGCGCGATGGCGACGCGCTGGCGCATGCCGCCCGACAATTCGTTTGGACGCTTGTGAGCGCTGTCGCCCAGGCCCACCAGCTCGAGCATCTCCTGTCCGCGCGCCCGCAACTCCGCGCGCGACAGCGATTTGTCGGCGATGCCGAGCAGCATGGATGCGTTGTCGACGGCATTCTTCCACGGCAGCAGGTTGGCGTCCTGGAACACGAGGCCGATCATGCGCTTGCGCGCCGCCTCGACCGGCGAAAGTCCGGCGATGGAAACGCCGCCGCTCGTCGGATGGACCAACCCGGCCAGAACCTTGAGCAAGGTGCTCTTGCCGCAACCGGAAGGACCAATGAGGGAGACGAACGACCCCTTCGGTATCGCAAGATCGATATTCTGCAGCACCAGTTGCTTGGCCATGACCACCGAAACGCCCTTGGCGGAGATCAGGTCGTCATCGTGGCGGATATGGGCTGGCCGGCCACCTGCCGCTCGAATGGGTTCAATGCGCATGGCTACTCCCGGCCCTCCAGGATGCGCCGCACCGCGACGAGTTTGCGCGCCCGCTCACCTTGCAGCGCCTTTATCTGCTCGGGCGTGTAGGAGAACATGCCCTCCCCCGACTTGATGCCGAGCTTCGACGCGTTGGTCTTTTCCAGCACCATCGGCGCAACGTCGTCGCGCTTGGAGAGATCGGCGTTGAGGAAGGACGAGACGGATTTGTAGATGTCGAGGCCCGCCATATCGAGCAGCGCCATCGGCCCGATCACGGCGATCTTGTAGCCGATGCCCCAGGACACGCAGGTGTCGAGGTCTTCCGGCTCGATGACACCGCGCTCGACGAGGTCGACCGCCTCGCGCAGCAGCGCATAGAGCACGCGGTTTTCGACGAAGCCCGGAACGTCCTTCTTCACCACCACCGGCAACAGGCCGATCGAGCGGATCAGGTCGCGGATGACAATCACGGTCTCCGGCGACGTCTTCTCGCCGGCGATCACCTCGATCATCGGGATGATGTGCGGTGGGTTCGACCAGTGCATGCCCACCATCCGCTCGGGATGCGAGATGTGCGCCTGCAGCTTGGTGATCGGGATGCCCGACGTGTCGGACGCGACGATCGTGTCCGATGCGATCAGGCTGTCGATCGCGCGATAGACATCGGCCTTGATCGAAATGTTTTCAGGCACGTTCTCAATGACGAGGTCGGCGCCCGACACCGCGTCGGCGATGTCATCCGTGAAGCGAACCGTTCCGGCACCGGCAGCAGGCGGTGCGATGCCGAGGGAATCGAGAACGGTCTCCGCCACGCCCAGCATGGTTCCAGCGCGCTCGATCGCCGCCGGCGCGACGTCGTAGGCGACGACCTGCAAGCCGCCCCTGGCGAGCCTTGCGGCCATGCCTGGTCCCATCGTACCCAGACCGATGATGGCGATACGTTGGATCATCACGCTGCCCTGCTTTCCATTGCTGTATTCGACGCCGCGATGAGGTCGGCTGCCTTCTCGGCGATCATGATCACCGCCGCGTTGATGTTTCCGCAGACCAGGTCAGGCATGACGGACGCGTCCACCACCCTGAGGCCGTCGACGCCGCGAAGCCGCAATTGCGGGTCGACGACCGAGGCCGCATCGGCCCCCATCCGGCAGGTTCCGGCCGGATGATGCACGGTGATGGAAGTCTTGCGGATATGCTCGTCGATCTCCTCGTCGCTCTGGCATTTGGGACCGGGAAAGAACTCCGCCTCGATGAAGGGCTGCATGGAGGGCTGCGCCGCCAGATCCCTCGCCACCCGGAAGCCGGCGCGAAGCGACTGCCAGTCCTTCGGCGAGGCGAGGAAATTCTGATGGATCAGCGGTGCCGCGAGGGGATCGGACGAGGCCAGTTTCACCGCCCCCCGGCTCTCAGGCTGCGTCGCCACGATCCGCGTGGCGAAGCCGTCCGGAAACGGCGCCTTGAACGGCTCGAAATAAGGCCACGCTGCCAGCGGAGCCGCCGTGAACAGCAGTTGCACATCCGGCAACGGCCGCTCCGGGCCGCTTTTCAGGAAAGCAACGACGCCGCCGGGCACGTCGCCCGAAAAACCCCGTCCCGTGAAGTAGGTCTTGGCGAAATCGAACCCGATCCGATCGGCACGCATGTTGCGCAGGAAAGGGCCGCCCGGAGCCCGGCGCCGATACATGAGGATGACCGAGACGTGATCCTGCAGGTTCTTGCCGACCGCCGGCAGATCCACCCGCGTCTGGATACCCTGCGCCGCGAGTTCCTCTGGCGCCCCGATGCCGGACAGCATCAAGAGTTGCGGCGTGTTGATGACGCCGCCCGAGAGCAGAACTTCCTTGCGGGCGACGACCGTCCGTTCGCCACCGCCATGGTTCAGGACCACCCCGGTGGCGCGCGTGCCCTCCAGGATGATCTTCGTCGCCGTCGCTCCGGTCAGGACCGTCAAATTGGGCCGCTTCAGGGCCGGCCGCAGATAGGCGGACGCGGTCGAGCTGCGCCGGCCTTTCGAGATCGTCATCTGGAGGCGGCCGAACCCTTCCTGCCGCTCGCCATTATAGTCGTCGGTCTGCGGATAGCCGGCCTGGACGCTAGCCTGTGCGAAGGCGTCGATCAGCGTGTCCTTGTAGCGGCAGAACTGGGTGCTGACCGGACCATTGCCACCGCGATATCGGCTCTCGCCGCCTTCCCAGCTTTCCTGCTTGAGGAAATAGGGCAGCACCTTGTCATAAGACCAGTCGCTGAGCCCGCTGGCGGCCCAACGGTCGTAGTCACCGCGATTTCCCCGCACATAGGCCATGGCGTTGGTCGACGACGATCCGCCGATCACCTTGCCGCGCGCGCACTCGACCCGGCGTCCGCCGACATTGTCTTCCGGCTCGCAGAAATACATCCAGTCATGGCGGCGTTCCGTCAGGATCTTGCCCCAGCCAAGCGGTATGTGGATCATGGGGTCGCGATCCCAGCCGCCGGCCTCGAGCAACAGCACCGAACATCGGGGGTCGGCGCTCAGCCGGTTGGCGAGCACGCAACCGGCCGATCCGGCCCCAACGATGACATAGTCGTAACTTTCAGCATGCGGCATGGTGCGTTTCATCGCCTTGGTCCGGCGCTCCTGCGCCAGGGAACTGTTGAAACCGGGACTGGATCATCCCGGCCAGAACCGGGATGGCCCAACTATTCCGCGGACGGCGCTAGGCCAGGCCGGCCTCTCGCAGACGCTGCGACCAGTGATTCCATCCTCGATCGATCTGGGCACCGACGAGTTTTCCCGCCGTCCTTATCTCGCCCGGCGACAGATATTTGACGGTGCCGACCCGCAGGCCGGCCGTGAGCGCTGCCGCTTCCTGCTCCAGATAGAAGGCGCGGAAGACGACTTCCCGCACGGAGTTGCCGACATTGACGACGCCATGCCGCGCCATGAGGACCACGGTCTGGTTGCCGAGCCTATCGGCGATGTCGGCGCAGACGTCGTGGCTGCCGCCGAAGAGATCCGTCTGGTCGCCATGCTTGTCGCGGATCTCGTAGACCGGGACCGACTCGCCGATGAAAGCGCCCATGTGGGTGACCGGCCGAAGCGGTGTATCGACGAAGCAGTACGGCAGGACAGCCGGAGAATGGGTGTGGAGCACACACTGAACGTCCGGTCGCGCCTTGTAGATCTCGCTGTGGATGTAGCGCTCAAGATAGGACGGCCTGTTGTCCGAGGTTTCGCCGTCGAGGTTGAAACGCTGGATGTCGTCGACGGTTATCAGGCTCGGGGCAAGCTTCTGCGCCAGGAAGAAGCTTTCGGGATCCTCGGGGTCGCGGGCACTGATGTGCCCGAACGTATCCATGATGCCTTCGTTCAGAAGGATCTTCGTCGCCGTGACCAGCTCTTCGAAGACCGTCTGGCGCGCGAGGCTGTTGTCTTTCATTTCCAATTCTCCCATTGCGCGGCGCTGGCGACCATTTTGTTCTTGTTATCGGTCGCCGAGGCCGCGGATTTCACTTGTTCTCGTAGAGGCCGACGATCCGGTTTTGCTCGATGATGTTGCCGGCATATGTCTGCAGGAACTCTTCCCTTGTGGGCGTCCCTTCGACCTTGGTGTCGAGGGCATAGACCCAGAAATAATAGTGATGCTCGCCATGGCCGGCGGGCGGCTGAGGCCCGTAATACTGCATGCCGCCGGCGCCGTTGGGGCCGACGCGAAATTTTTCCTGCGCGTCCGAAAGATCGGTGGCCGACGGATCGATGCCATAGACGACCCAGTGCGTGAAGCCGTTGGGCAAGGGCGCGTCGGGATCGTGGCAGATGACCGCGAGCTCCTTCGTGCCCGCCGGCACGCCGCTGACCGTAAGCCTGGGCAATACGTTGCCTTTGTCGCCGGCATGCTCGTCGCGCAGTTTCCCGAGCGGCTCGAAATCCGCCGATGTGATCTTGAGGTCCTTGATATTCAGGGGCATGGAATTTCCTTCGCCAATTTCGATCGAACTAGACACCGGCCTTGAGGTCGGCGACGGTTTTGCCGCCGACGCGCTGATGCACGCGCGGACCCGAAGCGACGGCGACGCAGATCAAAAGCTCGTCGGGGCGCGGGCCGTCCGGCACGGAAAAGGTGACGGCGTCATAGTGGGACCGGATGTAGAGCTCGTCCTTGTGAGCGAGCGGGATATCGATGGATGTACCGGCGGCGGCGACCTTGCTGACCGACGAAATCCAGGCCTTGCCACCACCGACCTGCTGGCGCAGCGGATCTCCGAACACCGTGGTGATGCAGGCGACGACATGTTCCTGTTCGCCCGATGTGCCCGCGATGCCGCCCTTGCCATAGCTTTCGACCGGCCTGTTGCCGAGCAGCGCCACGGCACGCTCGCCGAGCGCATGACCAATGGCTGAACTCGGATTGGTCAGCTCGGACAATTCGGCGACGAACTTTCCAGCGAAAGGGTTGCGTATGACGACGCCTGTCGCGACCTTGACGAGCGTGTCGCCGGGTTGGCCGCCATCATGCCGGCTTTCCTGGACCGAGGCGTACCAGCCCCTGACATCGTAATCCCGTTCGACTTCACTGGAATAATTCATCTTTATCTCCTGAAGGGAGCGTGCAACTTCCGCACGCGCCGATTAATTCGTTGACCGGCTGGCCAAAAAAACTACTGCGGCCATGAAAAGACGCCGCGCAGCGGGTCGTAGCGGGCTGCTTCCAATGCTGCCGGCGTGAACATGTTTCCCTTCGAGAGCGAGCGGTTCGCCGCATAGTCGCCGGACAGGGCCTGGCAGCGATCGGTGATCGGGCGAATGCGCTTTTCCCACGCGACGAGCGCGTCCTCGACCGAAGAGCCCGTCTCCAGATCTTGCGACAGGCTGAAGGCATTGACCATCGCGCAGCCGGCGCCCTGCGCAAGAGCCGGGCACATGGCATGCGCGGCGTCCCCCACGAGGGCGACCTTGCCTCTCGTCCAGCTATCGAGCTTGGTGGTTTCGTATTTGTCGTACCTGGCGGTTTTCAGCTTCGCCGCCTCGATCAGGCACGGCTCCAGGAAGGGAAACATCTCGACCCAGACCTCGAGGTCGATCGGAACCTGCGAACCCCGAGGATCGGCGGCCGGGGCCATGAGGCCGAGATAGAGCTCGTTCTCGTTGCAGGGCGAGTAGAGGATGCGCTGGACGCGCGGCCAGAAATTCCACATGTCTATGGTGTTGTCCCACTCGCCGTGACCGAGTTCCTTCTTCTTGCGAGAGACAATCAGCCGGATGAGACCGTCCTTTGAGACCCACCGATCCTGCTTGAAGCCGATGGAATCCCGGACCTTCGAGCCGACGCCGTCGGCGCCGACGATCAGGTCCGCTTCGAGAACCTCTCCGGTCTGAAGGGTCAGGCGGCCTTCCGGATCGGCGGCGACCGCCTCGGAGTTGACCGATATCTCGACGCCCAGAGCGCGGGCGCGATTGACCAGCGCATCATGCAGGTGGCTGCGGGTCATGATGCGCCAGGGAAGCCCGTTGAACGTTTCCTTCGAAACGGACTTGTTGTGCATCCAGGTTTCGTAGGTCGGAGGCGTGTGCGAGCCTTGGAGAACATCATCCAGCGCGCCCAGTCCTTCGAGGACCCGAAGGCCGTTGTGCCAGAGATAGATGCCCGCGCCGAATGCCCGTAGCTCCGAGCTCTTTTCATGCAGCCTGACGTCCCAACCGTTCTGCCTCAGCGCGATGGCGGCCGTCAGGCCGGCAAAGCCGCCGCCGGCGACCTCCGCGCGGCGCGCCTTGCCCTGGGTTTTGTTTACATTGGCCATTTTCTATCCTGATGCTGCGTACGAGAAGACGGCGTGCTGCGCCGTCAGGCGTCGATGAAATTGGTGATGGCTTTCAGCGTGATCTCGGGAGAGACCTCGTTGACGTAGTGGTCGGCGCCGGGGACGACGACCACGGGCAGATCCGGCCGCAGCCGGCTGGTCTTTGCCAGCGCCGCCGCCGAAACCAATTTGCTCGCCTCGCCCCGAACGATGAGAACGGGCTTCGCCACGTCCCGATAGGCGGGCGCCAGGTCCGATCGCAGGCCCTTGGCGGTCTGAGCCATGGCCACGGGCGACGCCAATGGCCGCAACCCGCCGTCGACCCGGTGATAGCCGCTCTCGGCCCGGATTCTGATGGCAGCGGCGGGAATGTTCGTATAGCGCCCGGCCAGATAGGATTCGATAGCCTCGAGATTCTCGAAAAGCTGGCTTCCCGCGTTCACGCGGGCCTCCAGCGCGTCCAATGCCTCGGTCTCGATGTAGGGCGTGAAGTCGATTGCAACGACCGACCGCACCAGGTCTGGATGTCTCACGGCGGCCGTGACGGAATTTCTGGCGCCAAGCGAATGTCCGACGAGGATGGCGGGACCCCGGTCGAGCGTGCGGATCAGGCTGGCAATGTCGTCGGCATAGTCGTTCGCCTCGTAGCCGCCTTCCGGCTTGTCGCTGAGGCCATGCCCCCTCTGGTCGACGGCCACGGTCGTGAAGCGATCCGAGAGCCGGGCCATCAACGGCGTGAAGACCGCGGAGTTGGAGGTAATGCCATGGAAGAACAGCATCAACGGGCCGTTGCCGCTTTCGCGCACATTCAAGGCGATACGGCCGGTGTCGATGCGTCGCGAGCCAAATTGGTCGCAAGCTATCTCTGCCGCCATGTCCATGACCCTCACCATCACTGCCCGTCTCGTTCAAAAGGATCATACAGCCGGAGGGGCGTCAAGCGGATTGTCTGACATTCTTGCAATCTTCAGATTTGACAATCTGGCTATTTTCCACGGCGTGACGTATGCTGCTGCGGCGATTGCGACTCAAACCCAAGAGACGTTAGAGATGCCTCCAGATTTGAATTTGCGAATTTCGCCACGGACAGTGCAACGGGAGACCGTCGACAAGTTACGGCTCGCCATCTTCTCCGGGCTGTTCCAGCCGGGAAGCCGCCTCATCGAAAGCCAGCTATGCACACAGCTCGGCATCAGCCGCCCTTCGCTGAGGGAGGCTTTGCGCAGTCTCGAGGCCGAGCGGCTGATCGAGATCGTACCCAACCGAGGGCCCTCGATACCGTCCCTTACGTGGGAGGTGGCAACCGCGATTTACGAGGTTCGAGAGCTGTTGGAAGTCGAGGCGGCGGGACGGTGCGCGTCGCGAATTTCACCTGAGCAGTTGCGTGAACTCGACAAATCCCTCTCCGCGTTCGAAGAGGCGGCGTCCAGCAATGACAGCCTGGCGCAGGTCATGACGGCCGCGGACTTCTATTCCATCATACTCGCCAATTGCGGCAATCCGATCCTCGAGGAAGTCCATCGCGGCCTGGTGGCCAGGATAAGCTTCTTTCGGGGACGATCCATGTCATTGGACGGCCGGGCACAAAGCAGCCTGGCGGAGATGAAGGAGATATACGAATCCATCGCCGCCGGCGACGAGAAGGCCGCCCGCAAAGCCTCGAAGAACCACCTGTTGAAGGCGAAAGCGGCAGCGAAGATGTCCATGGACAGCGCGACTTGAGTTTTTCGAAAGACAGCTGCTCCGCCTGAAACTCGAAGCCCTTTGATGTCGCGGATCGACTGTCCGCGAACAGGTCGACGCGCGGACCCACGTCGTACGGCGCCCCACTTGCCGACCATCCAAATACGCAAGCGCCAGATGGAGTGATGATGACCATGGCGAATTTCGAACGCGAACGGGATGCCGATTTGGTCATCGTCGGCGGCGGCTCGGCGGGCGCGTTGCTGGCCGCGCGCCTGAGTGAGGACCAAGACCGTCGCGTTCTCCTGATCGAGGCAGGCGAAGAGGCTGTTGACCCCGACATCTGGAACCCCGCTGCCTGGCCGGCGCTTCAGGGCCGTGGCTACGATTGGGACTATCGCACGGAGCCGCAAGCCGGCACCGCGGGCCGGGTGCATCACTGGGCGCGCGGGCGATTGGTGGGCGGCTCGAGTTGCCTGCATGCGATGGGCTATATGCGCGGCCACCCCCGGGACTTCCAGGCATGGGTCGACGCGACCGGCGATGACAGGTGGGGCTGGGACGGATTGCTGCCCGCGTTTCGGGCCATCGAGGATCACCCGCTCGGCGGCAACGGCCTTTACGGCAAGGGCGGGCCGATGCCGGTCCATTTGCCGACGGACGAGGTCAGTCCGGTCGCGCGCGCATTCATCGAGGCCGGCGCTTCGCTCGGCCTGCCGCGCCTTGAGGGCCACAACAGCGGACAGATGATCGGCGTCACCCCGAACTCCTTGAACATTCGCGACGGCCGGCGGGTCACGGTGGCCGACGCCTGGCTCACGCCGGCCGTTCGAAGCCGCAAGAACCTGACCATCCTTACGGGATCCCGCGTGCGGCGGCTCAAACTGGCGGGCAATCAGGTCCGCGGCCTCGAAGTCGTGGGGCAGCAGGGTCCGGTCGAAATCCTTGCGGATCAAATCGTGCTTTGCGCCGGCGCGCTGGAAAGTCCGGCCTTGCTGATGCGCTCGGGCATTGGTCCGCGCGACATGCTCGATGCCGCGGGCGTCGGCTGCCTGATCGATATGCCGCAGGTCGGTCGAAACCTTCAGGACCACCTGCTTGGTGCCGGAAATCTCTATGCGGCCCGCAAACCTGTTCCTCCCTCGCGCCTCCAGCACTCGGAGTCGATGGCCTATATGCGGGCCGACGGGTTTACCGGTACCGGTCAGCCCGAAATTGTCGTTGGTTGCGGCGTCGCGCCGATCGTGTCCGAAAGCTTCGAAGCGCCAGCCCCCGGCACGGCCTACTCGCTGCTGTTCGGCATCACCCACCCGACGAGCCGCGGCAGCGTGCGCATCAGCGGGCCGGAACTCGACGATCGATTGATCATCGACCCCGCATACCTGCAAAGCAACCGGGACCGTGCGCTGTTTCGACAGGCGCTCGAGGCGGCCCGGACAATCGGGCACCGAGGCGAACTCGCCGGCTGGCGAGAGCGCGAACTCCTGCCAGGCACGCTGAACGGTGTGGCTGAAATGGACGACTTCATCGCTCGGGCGGTCATCACCCACCATCATCCCTGTGGCACTTGCAGGATGGGCAAGGATCCGGACGCCGTCGTCGATGCGGACCTGCGGCTCAAGGCGCTCGACAATGTTTTTGTCGTTGACGCTTCGGTCATGCCCAGTCTCACCGCGGGGCCGATACACGCCGCGGTCCTCGCGATCGCCGAGACCTTCGCTCGGCGGAAACTCCTGCCGTCTTGATCCGAGGGCCGTGCCTTCGCGACAAGGCCCGGCTCGCTGCCGTCTTGCTCCTCAACGCGCGCTGAGCGCGACCATGCGGTCAAGGGCGGCGCCAAGGCCTTTCAGCGACACCGGAAAACTCAGCGCGGTCTCGGCCGCGGTGGTGACGTCGAGCTTGAGTTCGGTGCCTGCCTTGAGCTTCTGCGTCAGCGCCCGGTCGATCGGAAACAGCGCCACGCAGCCGTTCGGCAGGCAGGTCCTGAACTTCAACGGTCCGACGGGCGGCTGGTCGTCGATCTGTGCCGCCACGCCGGGCTCGAACAGGATGCCGAAGGGCAGAAGCAAGGTTCCAATCAATCCGCCCTTCTGTCCCACGCGCAGCTCCACCGCCAAAAGTCTCTGGCCGTTTTTCTGCGTCTGGTCCTGCGTGACCGTGCAGACCCGGGCATTGTCCTGGATGCCGCAGGCCAGTTGCCAGTCCTGATACGTTTCCTGGAGCGACGATGCGCCGTTCGGCAGCGACGCCGCCTGCTGCTGTTGCGCGAAACCAGCCGAAACCGAAGCGGAGAAGGCAGCCGCGCAGATGACGGCTGCCTTCAGCGAAAAATGTCTACGAACCAATGAATGCGGCCTTCTCTTCGGTGCCGGGCAAATGCCCCAAACTGTCGGCTTCGAGACGCCGTTATTCTCACGTACAGACCCATTCGCGGATCTTGCATTGGATCCCCCCTGCCTCGCAGGCTTGCAGGGCGAGGTCTTCCGCTTCGCGGCGGGTCTCGGCGGAGTTCACGCCCCAGGGAGTGAACCGGTGCTCCACCTTGTCTGCCACGGCGAGCGCGCCGCAATGCTTGTAGGGAAATCCGGTCTCGTCGTCGTCCGTCCAATGGCGGTGATTGCGGAACACGGCGACGACATTGCAGGCCTTTCCGCCGGCATTCTCGCAATATTTCCGCGCGATGTCCTTCGCTTCCTGCCGCTTGTCGGCGCCCCAGAAGAAGCCGTATTTGGTGTCGGTCTGGGAGTAGGCGATCGCCGCCCAGATGCCTTTCTCTTCCTGCGGCGGCTCGGACGGCTCCACCAGATCGGCCGAGACCACCTGCCCGCTCCACAGCAAGGCCATGCACAAGACTGCCAAACGTCGCGATTTCATGGTCCGCAATCCTTTCCCGGGCGCCTCGCCCATTCGCTTGCACGCCTCACTTGGCCGCCGAGGCGATGGAAATCACCACGCATGTGTTGCCCGTCGGCAGCAGAAGCGCTTCACCCGTGCCGCCGCCAAGCTCGTACACTTCGACCTGCCCGAGATGGTCGGTGATCTTGCTGCCTTGCGGAAGAACGGACGGAATGTCCGCGCACGGACTGGCGAATGGCGCCACCCGCACCATCGCGCCCTCGCAGCCCGAAGCGGTGGGCGACGCGAAGACCACGCCGGCGGCCGGCCCGCTGTAACGGTCCGTGGCATAGTCCATGCCGACAAAGGCCTGGACCGCGTGCTTGTCCGCGGCCTGGTCGTTCCACAGGGATTTGACGCTGTATTTCGTGCCGGTGGTCAAAAGCTGCCCGAGCACCGGAAAGACGGTCGAGCAGGCCTGCACGCCGGCCTGCTTGACGTGCTGGAGGAAGGGCGAATCCGGCAGCGCGGGAGCGGCGGCGGCCTCGGCCTTTGCGGCCGTCGGGCTGCCGACCAGACCGGCGATCGCGGCATAGTTCGCGCCGGCAAAGCCGATGCCCATCAGGGCCAGCCCCAACAGCGACAATCCGACGATGCGCGGCCACCGCCGCGGTGGCTCGACGGTCCTCTTCCGATCCGGCTCGACGATCCTTTTGCGATCCGGCTCGATGGTCGGATTGCCACGCGTCGGGGCGATGAACGGGTCTTGCTGGCTCACGGTGCTGCCTCGGTTATTTGATTGGCGCAAGGGCCTCGGACAGCCCCTTGAGCGTTGCGGTCACGGTAATGGTCTGGCCATCGACGGTCGGGTAGGAAATCGCCGGCGTCGCCTTCCGCGCTATCTCCTGGCGCATCAGGGGGCCCACCGGCAGCATGCCGACGCAGACCATTTCGTTGCAGCCATTCAAATGCACGTCGATCGATGCGGCGCGCCCGTCGAACTTCAGCGACACCAGCCCATCGCTCCTGGCGTTCGGCGCCGTGCGCAGGATCATGTAGGGCTTGCCGTCCTGGGTCGCGGCGAGCGACCAGCTGAACGCCATCTTGCCGGCCCCGTCCTCGATCACCTGCGAGACATTGCAGACCTTCTTGCGGGCCTTGAGGTTCTCGTCGCAGATCAGCGTCCAGTTCTCGAAAGGACGAATGGTGCGCTGGTATTGTCCGAGCTTCACGTCGGGAGGCACCACCACGTCGGAGGGCTTGATCCTGTAGGGCGATGCCACCTGCCCGGCAGCCGGCGCCAGCCCGCCGGCAAGCGCCAGGCAGGTCATGGCCGCCACGGCAAATCCGGGAAAGCCAATCGGTTTCCCCGGATTCGCGTCTAGCCTGTCATGGCCGGTTCGCCTGTTCATTCCAGTCCTGCCGTCCGCCTCAGTTCAAGGTGAAGCTCAGGCCGGCGCCGACACCGACATTTCCACCCGCCGCCGTACCGGACACGTTGCCGCGGATGCGGCCGTCCTCGCTGGTGTAGCCCGCGCCAAAGGCAAAGGCGCTCGAATCCCGCCAGAAGCCACCGCCCGCCGCCACGCTGAGCTTGCCGGGACGGTCGTCATAGCGCAGCGAGGCTGCCGCCAGTCCGATTGCCGCCGCCTGCCGTGCTTCGTCCCTGATGCCGCTGATGTCGGAATTGAGCTGGCTGAATTTCTGGTCGGTATAATTGTTGGCCTGCTGCAACGTCGTCACCGCCACCTGGTCGGTATAGGTCTTGCTTTGGGCCAGGTTCAGGTTCAGCTGGTTGACGTTGACCGCGTCGGTGCCGGTAACGCCGGGACCGACATTGGAGATGACGACAGGCGCATTCGGGTCGCCGCCCTGCAGCGTTATGGTGTTGGTCTTGGTCGTCGATCCGTCCGGATTGTTCACGGTGTCGTATTGCACGGTGTTCTGGACCGTGCCGCCGATGCCGCCGATCGTCTTGGTCAGGTCCTCGATCGCCGTGTTGGTGGCGTAGAGCTGCGACCCGTTGATCGCGTCGGTGCTGTCGGAGGAAACGCGTCCGGCGGCGACATTGGTGATCGTCCGCTCGGATCCGGCGTCGCCGACGCTGACGGTCCCGACCGGGGTCGTGCCGGCGAAGGCGTAGGTCTTGCCGTTGATGGTGGTGCTGGAAGTGCCGACGGCGGTCTGCGACACCGAACCCGAACCGAGCGCCACATCGCTGGCGTTGTTGGCCTTCGCACCCTGACCGAGCGCGACGGCGCCTTGCCCTGTGGCTGTCGAGCCATTGCCGGCGGCGAGGCTGTTTGTGCCGCTGGCCACGCTCGCCGGTCCGATCGCAACGCTGTCGGTACCACTGGCGGTGGAGTCGGCCAGCGTCGAATTGGCGTGGAAATACTTGATGCCGCCGCCATTGCTGATGTTGGTCAGCGCGTTGTCGACGGCGGTGAAGCCATCATAGACGGTCGAATAATTGTTGCCCTGGATGGTGTAGGTCGGACCGGTGATCGAGCCGTCGGGATTGACCGTGGTGCCGCCGCCGAACAGGTTGGAAACATTTTGCGAAACGCCGCGCAGCTGCGAGACATTGACGCCGTCTGTATCGGCCGAACCCGCCGCGACATTGGTTAGCTTGCGTTCGGCGCCCGCGGCGCCGACCGACACTTCACCGACGGAGGTCTGCGGGGCGGTCAGGCCAAAGCCGGTGTAGCCGGCCTGCGCGCCAACCGATGTGATCGACGAGGCACCAAGGGCGACGCTGTTGGCGAAAGTGCTTTGGGCGCCGGCGCCGAGCGCCACCGACTGGACGCCCGATGCGGTCGAGTCGGTGCCGAGCGCGATGCCGTCGGCCAGCATGACATGGGCGTTCTGGCCGATGGCCGTGCCGCCAGGCGCCGTCTGGTCGACGATCGCGCCATTGCCGATGCCGACGCCATTGTCGCCGTTGACGACCGTGGTCGGGCCGACCGCGACCGATTCCGCACCGACCGCCAGCGAGTCACCGGCCGTCGAATTGGCATGGAAATATTTCGTCGAGGTGGCGGAGACCGCGGCGATCGCGCCGGCCAGCTGGCGCACCGTCACGGCGTCCTGGTCCTCCGTGCCGTCGGCGACATTGGTGATCTGCCGGTAGGCGGTGGCGGTACCGACCGAAACAGCGCCGAGCAGCGTCTTGTCTGACGTGTTGTACTGGATGAAGTTCGATGGGCCGGCGGCGATCTGGCCGGAAGCGGGAGCGATCGCGCGATCGGACACCGAGCCGGAACCGAGCGCCACGCTGCCGTCGATGCTGGCCTGGGTATCGCGTCCGAGGGCCAATCCGCTGACGCCGGTCGCGGTCGCCTGGTAGCCGACGGCCGTCGAGCCGACGCCCTGCGCGAAGGAGTCCGTTTGCGCCAGTCCGGCCTCGTTGGTGCGGGCATAGCGGATGCCCACGCCATTGGCGTCGGTATAAGCGGTCGAGGTGTCGCCGGCGATGTTGTTGACGATGTTGCCGAGATTGGTCACGCCGCTGCCGATGCCAGCGATGTCAGTGGTGTTCTGTGTCACCTGCTGGTTCGTGGCGAAGAGTTGCGAACCATTGACGGCGTCGGTGGAACCGCCGTTCAACTGCCCGGCCGCGACATTCTGGATCTGGCGCTCGGCGCCGGCCGAGCCCACGGAGAAGGCGCCGGCCGGCGTGCCGCCGGCGAAGGTGTAGTTGACGCCGCCGATCGTCGTGCCGCCTACGGCGGTAGTGGCCTCCGATGCCGAATTGAGGCCGATCGCGACGTCCCCGGCATTGGTGGCCACGGCATTCGGGCCGACGGCGACGGAATCCGTTCCAAGCGCCTGGGAATCCGGCAAGGTCGAGTTGGCATGGAAATACTTGATGCCGCCGCCGGTGTTGATGTTGTTCAAGGTCGTGCCGATGGCGTCGACGGCCTGGTTGGTGGCAAAGAGCTGCGAGCCGTTGACCGCGTCGGTCGAGAGCGCGCTGATCCGCCCCGCTGCGAGATTGGTGAGGGTGCGCTCGGCACCGACCGCGCCGATGCTGACCGTCGAGGTCGGATTGGTGCCCTGGAACGCGTAGGTGGTGCCGTTGACCACGGTGCTCGGCGTGGCGACCGCTGCGGCGGTCACCGAGCCCGAGCCCAGCGCCACGTCGCCGGAACTGGCCGACGCCGTCGCACCGTTGCCGAGAGCGACATTGCCAGCAAGGCCGGCGGCGCCCGCCGTCGAGCCGTTGCCCAGCGCCACGGAGCCTTGCCCGATCGCCTTGTTGTTGTTGCCGATGGCGACGGCACCGTTGGCCATATTGGCCGCAGTGGCGGTCGCAGTGCCGTCGCTGTTGGCGATGTTGTTGGCGCCGCCGGTAAAGGCGCCGGTGCCGCTGGCATAGCTGGGATCGCCTATGGCGACCGCGCCGTCGCCATAGGCGGTGTTGCCAGCGCCGATGGCCACGGCCTTACCGCCGTCGGCAGTCGCGCCCGTGCCGATGGCGACGGAGTCGGCGGAGAGCGCAGCGGACTGTAGACCGACCGCGATGGCGCTGGCTGCCGTCGCCTGGCTGTCGCGCCCCATTGCAAGGGCGTCGGCGTCAGATGCCGTCGCGTCCGTGCCGATGCCGATGGCGTTGTCTCCACTGGCGCTCGTTGCAAAAGTGCTTGAGCCGACATAGACGGCGCCTATTCCGGACGCCCTCGTCCCAGCGCCGAGAGAGATGGAGTTCAGGGCGCTGCTTTGGGCGCCACGGCCGAGCGCGGTACTGTTGAGTCCGGTGGCGCGGGATTCACGTCCGACAGCAGTGGAATTGTCGGCGCTGGCTACGGTCCCGATGCCCAGAGCGGTGCTGGCGCTTCCGCCGGCGTTGGCGCTGACGCCGGCGGCGAGAGAATTGTCTCCTGCCGCAGTTGCTCCGGACCCGAACGAAGAGGCGTTTGCGCCGCTGGCAACGGCGACGTTGCCAACCGCTGTGCTGGCGGTACCACTTGCAACTGAGGTGGTGCCCAGGGCTATGGCGTCCTGCGCGCTCGCATTGGCTTGCTTGCCGATCGCCGTGCCGTCCACGCCGCTCGCAGTGGCGCCCAAGCCCAGCGCGCTCGCGTTCGCGGCGGTCGCGGCGGCGTTATTGCCAAGCGCCGTGGTCGAGACGGCCGTGGCCTGGGCTCCCGAACCCGCCGCGACGGAGCCCACCCCGCTCGACACGGCCTGATTGCCCAGCGCCAGCGCGAAATTGCCCGAAGCATTGGCGACGTTGCCGAGCGCTTGCGAGTTCAGCCCCCCGGCGCTGGCCTGGTTGCCAATCGAAACGGCATTCGTCCCGACGGCTTTGGCCAGGTAACCCATGGCCGTGGTTCCAACACCCGAGGCGGCTGCTCCGTTTCCGATCGCTGTGGACTGGTTCGCCGAGGCTGTGGCGGAGGTTCCGAATGCGCTGGCCCCTGTCCCGGTCGCGGAAGAGCTCGAGCCTACGGCGGCCGACCATGCCCCCGTTGAGGCTGCGGCTGTGCCGAGCGCGACGGCCTCGAACGTGAAGCCGGCAGGAGCGGTGCCGCTTGCATTGGCGTTCGTGCCAATGGCAACGGGAGAACCGCCGCCCGTTCCGGCATTTGCCTTGGCACCGACACCCATGGCTATGGCAGCGCCGTTCGATGATGAGGCGTTGGATGACAATCCAATTGCCACCGAGGCACCACCCGAGGAGCTGGCGGTTGAGCCGATAGCGACGGCGTTCGCCCCGTTTGCAGTGCTGTTGACACCAAAGGCTGATGCTCCGTCCACGAGTGCGCGGGCGTTCCCGCCCACGGCAAGAGCATTGACGCCAGTGGCGTTCGCGAAGACACCTATGCCTATGGCGTTGAGCCCAGTGGCATTCATCGTGTAGCCGATGGCGATCGAAGCATCGCCTGTTGCGGTGATACCGGTGCCTAACGCCACGCCGTTATTGCCACTCACATGGGCCCCGGCCCCGATGGCGGTTGAAGCCGAGCCGGGGGCGGTGCTGCCGCATCCGATCGCAGTGCTTTGCCCCCCTGCGGAGGGAGTCGTGCAGTTCGCGACGTTGGTCAGAACCCCGTTACCTATCACGACCTGGGCGAACGCCGTTTGCGGGGCCATCACTCCTGTGATCGCAACCAGCGCTCCAAGCGCCCCACTGGCTCCAAGTGTCCCAAGCCCCAGCCGGTCCCGCTTCATCCCGAGCACGCAATGAGCCATGCGCAGCACGGCCATCAAGCGGCGCCGGGCCGAGCGGGAACTGACACCGGCATCCGCGATCCATTGCCCGGCAAAATGCGCCGCGCGACGCCGCACGACAAGCGACCGGTTCGAAATCTGATTGTCGGTCATGGTGCCCTCTCCGCTGGCCGGCATGGAATCGTCTGACAATTCCAGTCGACGACAGGAAGACATGATTCCTGCCTGCGGTATTTCACGAAATTGCTGTCTCGTGAGAAAAGATCGCAGGATATCGCTGGGGGTTAACGGCTCGTTACCTTAGTCACTGCTTCAAAACAAAGTAATCAAACAATGCAACGGGCGAAGTCTCACCTAAGCTTGGCGTTTAGCTTGCCCATCCGCGCCTGCAGCGGCGTCACCTGCCTGTATTTCTTCATGACGGTGGTAAAATGGCTTTGGCTTGAAAATCCGCAGATATGAGCGATGTCGGCGATCGTCATGCGGTTGTCTGCAAGCAGCCTTTCGGCGAGGTCCAGCCGCAGGTCGAGAATATATTGATGCGGCGGTACTCCGAATGTCCTGGCGAACGCCCGCACGAAATGAGAGGGCGAAAGCGCGCAGACCGCGGCCATCTCTGCAAGCGTCAGCTTGCGAGTGAAATTCTGGTGCAGGAAGTCCTGCACCTTGCGCGCGCCGCGCGGAGAAAGCCCGCCCTTCGCGTTGAGCGCCGGCTGTCGTACGGAGTTGGTTCCGGAAACCGGCCTGGAGAAATCATCATCGCCCGGCATTTTGGGGTCCCCTGATACGTCCCAGATGAAGTCCAACCCCAGGCCTCCCTCCCCGTTCCCCCGAAAAACAATTCGCGATTGACCGATGCGGGCCTGCATCGCCAGCCACTTTCATTTGATCAATCGGTCCGGACGACGCGGACTGCATGACATTCCCGATGACACCGACAAAGCTTGGGGCATAGGTCGTGACGGACGTATTTTGCAAAACACCGAAAGCTTTGTAGAAAATTCCGGTCCTGGATCGCCGGCCGGCAGGTGTTGCCACTTTGCCATGGTCTGGCTTCAACGCTTGAGAGAAGCATTGCCGGCTCCGGTTGGCGTTCTGCCCCTGTATTTCTTCATTGTCGCGGCCAGATGGCTCTGATCCGAAAAACCGGCGAGGTAGGCAACTTCGGCGATCGAAAGCCTGCCGTCCGCGAGCAGTCTTTCCGCGAAGTCCAGCCGCAAATTGATCAGGTACCGATGCGGCGGCATTCCAAACGTCCTGGTGAATCCGGCGATGAAATGATTGGGGGAAACGCCCGCCACCGACGCGAGTTCGGCGACGAGAATTTTTCGCATGAAACTCTCATTGAGATATTCCCGCACGCGCCGGGCGCCGTCGGTGGAGAGCCCGCCCTTGGGCGATGCCGGCTGCCTGTTTCGGCCGGTATAGGTGCGCAGCAGATGAATGCCGAACAGCGTGACCAGCGAGTCCAGATAGAGCCCATTGGGAGATGGCTCGCCTGTCAGTTCGGCGGTGATCTTCTGGGCGATCGTGAGAGCCCAGACGTCGACCGTGCCGAACGCCGGCGGCCTGAGTTCCGGATCGCCGATGTCGAACTCATGAGCCGCCAGGGCCGACAGCGCTTCGGGAGAGATGGAGACCACGGCATTTTCCCTGGTCGCGGACCAGGCGAGATTGCTGTCCACGCCCGCGGGATTGATGACGAGACACCCGACCGGCGCATCGTATTCCTGGAGCTTGTCGCTGCCGAGCGAAGCCCTCAACTTGCGTATGGGCGCAAGCACGATCCCTACGGAGTGTTCCTTGGCCAGGAATGTCTGCGAGCCGGGCCCGCGGACGGAATAGATCACGCTTCCTTGCGCGGTGGCCCTTCTGGGGCCAGCACTTTCGGGAATGATGTCCAAGACGTATCGGGCTGCTCGATCGACACTCCGGGAAACGCCGCTTTCCCGAGCCTCGTCCGCATTTTTCATTCGTGCCGCCTCAGCCGTCTCGCCGCTGCTTCAAATCCCCTTAGCCAACCCGAAGACAGACGTAGCGCACACACCTTGGCTTGGGAAGAACTCCCACGCGCAAAGAAAAATTTTTATTCGAGAAAAGAAAAGAAAATGATCGGCAAACGGAGCTGCCGAGCGTTTCATTTTATCTTCGTGGTGAGGTCTTCGCCATCCGCGAGTGTCGCAATCGGGCCTGACATGGCCGGTGGCCCGATTCTGTATTGTCGTCAAGCACCGATGAGGCGCTTGGCGCGGCTTTGGCTAATCTAAAGCTTGGTCTGGCCGCGGAGCCGGCGATCGGCGCCCGCCGCTACAGCTCACCGCGACGTTGCTCGTACAGATCCCAGGCGAGTTCCACGACGGCCAGGAGCACATCGTCCTCGTTCCAGCCGGCCGTCACCGCGGCCTGGACGATTTCATTGACGAGAGGCAGCAACTGATCCTGGCATTCGGCCGAGATATCGCCATCACCCGCGGGTGGCCCCTTGAAGTTGAAAATCATCATTCGGCGCCCCCCTCGCCTTCAATCGAAGTGTTACATCGGTAATTTCATTCCTTCTGATATACAATAGATGTGGTACCAAAGAACAGGAAGCCTGGGAGGACCAAAGCAGCTCAGCGCGATGCCGGACCACATCGGCCCTATGCTTTCCCTTGGATCAAGGTGGGCTTTGCCAGGTGGAATTTTATCGAAGCTTGATCGAGCCGACTGCTCACCCTTCGAACGACCGCGTGCCGCCAACAGGGAGAGCAATGCCGCGCCGCGGCTCGTGACGGTTGGCCACGGTCGGCGCCGTAGCCCATGCTTATCGGTCAGCCGCCAAAGCGCGGTTCGGCGATACCCTTGATTCCAAGCTCGGTGATGGCAAACAGGCTGCCGCGCAGCACGCCGTCGCCGGGGAAGCGCGGCAGCGGCGGCTTGGCCATCGAGGTGACGTAGAGCGTGTCGAGCTTCGGCCCGCCGAACATGACGCTGGTGATCTTTTTCACCGGCATGTCGATGATGCGGTCGACTGAGCCATCAGGCGCATAGCGCACCAGCCTTCCGTCATAAACCAGCGCATTCCACAGATAGCCCTCCGCATCGACGGTGGAGCCATCGGCGGCCCCACCCTTGCTGGTGTCGACGCGCACGAAGGTACGGCGATTGGTGGCCGCGCCGGTGGCGATATCATAGTCGTAGGCCCAGATCTCGCCGGTCCAGGTGTCGGCGAAATAGAAGGTGCGGTCGTCGGGGCTCCAGCACGGACCGTTGGAGCAGATGATGCCGGAATCGATCCTGGTGACGGAGAAATCCGGATCGAGCCGGTAGAGCCCGCCGGAGGGGCCTTCCTCCATCGTATCCATCGAGCCGGCGAAGAAGCGGCCGCGCCGGTCGACCTTGCCGTCATTGAGACGGTTCATCGGCCTGTCCGGTTCCGGGTCATGGATCAGCGTGACGTCGCCGGTGGCGAAATCGAGCAAATGGAAGCCGCGCTGCAGCGAGACGACCGCCCCGCTGCCATCCTTGCGCAGCGCGATCGAGCCGATCTTCATCGGCACGTCCCATGAGCGGATTTCGCGCCCGTCGGCGGTCGCCCGAAACACGCGACCGTCGAAGCTGTCGATCCAGTAGAGGCGCTCCTGTTCGACGTCCCACAAAGGCCCCTCGCCCAGCGTCGTCTTCACGTCCACCACGACTTCGATCTTCATGCCATCCTCCCATATATTGGTGTGCAGCGGCGGTTGGTCGGCCGCCTCAGAAAGCAACCTTGTCGCCGCCCTTCAAGGACAGGATTTCGCGCGCCTCGTCGGGCGTCGCCACTTCCATGCCAAGCCCTTCGATGATCTTGCGCGCCAGCACGACCTGTTCGGCATTCGACTTGGCAAGCTTGCCCTTGCCGGCCCACAGGCTGTCCTCCAATCCGACGCGGATGTTGCCGCCGAGCGCCGCCGATTGCGCGGCGATGCGCAACTGGCTGGCGCCGGCGCCAAGCACCGACCAGCGGAACTGGTCGCCGAACAAGCGGTCGGCGGTGCGCTTCATATGCGCGACATCCTCCGGATGCGTGCCGATGCCGCCGAGCAGGCCGAACACCGACTGGACGAAGAAGGGCGGCTTAACCAGCCCGCGATCGGCGAAATGGCCGAGATTGTAGAGATGGGCGATGTCGTAGCATTCGAATTCGAAGCGTGTGCCGTTGTCGTAGCAGGTCGCCAGGATGTACTCGATGTCCTTGAACGAATTGCGGAAGACGAGATCGCGCGTCGCTTCCAGATGCGGCTTTTCCCAGTCGAATTTGAAGGTCTCGTATTTGTCGGCGAGATGGTAGAGCCCGAAATTGATCGAGCCCATGTTGAGCGAGGCGACCTCGGGCTTGAACTGGGCTGCCGGCTTCACGCGCTCCTCGACCTTCATGTAGGGGCTGCCGCCGGTGGTGATGTTGATGGCGGCATTGGTGCCTTGCTTGACGCGCGGCAGGAAGCGGGCGAAGGCCTCCGGCGTCTGGTCGGGCTTGCCGGTTTCCGGATCGCGCGCGTGCAAATGCAGGATCGCAGCGCCGGCCTCTGCCGCGGCGATCGCTTCCGAGGCAATCTGATCCGGCGTTATCGGCAGATAGGGCGACATTGTCGGCGTATGGATCGCTCCCGTCACCGCGCATGTGATGATGACCTTGCCCCTGGCCGCCGTTGCGCCGGGCTTGCGGCTGGTTTCTTTCATTGTCCGAACTCCTGATCCGATTTCTTCTTGTGCGCCGCCAGCGCCATCAGCCGGCGGTCGCGCCACACCTGCCGCTCGCCTAGATTTTCCCTGGGCAAGCGCTTGTTGCGCTCGGCCTCGACGGTCGCCATCCCCTCGCCCGCCCAATCGACCCGGCGCAGCATCTGCGGAAAGATGTTTGAGTAGATGCCCTGGTAGCGATCGACATAGTCGCGCACGCCACCGGGCGCGTTGAGATCGATGGTCTCGAACGGCCCCATGAAGGACCAGCGCAGCGCCAGGCCGTCGCGGATGCCGATGTCGACATCCTCGACGCTGGCATAGCCGTCGGCGACCAGCCGGAACGCTTCCTCCAGCAACGCGCCTTGCAGGCGGTTCATGATGAAGCCGTCGAGTTCGCGCTTCATCACCAGCGGCGCATGGCCGGCCTCGATGAGGAAGGCGCGCGTTGTCTCGAGCGTCTCGGCCGATGTCCATGGCGCCGGCACCACTTCGGCAGCCGGAATGAGATAGGGCGGATTGATCGGATGCACGACAAGACAGCGGTGCCGTCCCTTGAGATGGTCGGTGAATTTCGATGGCAACAGCGCCGAGGTGGAACTGGCGATCACCGCTTGCGGATCGGCGGCCGAGTCGATCAGCGAAAACACCTCACGCTTCACCTCGAGATTTTCCGGCGTGTTCTCCTGGACATGGACCGCCCCGGCCAACGCCTGCCCGAGTTCGGCGACAACAGCGATGCGATCGAGCACGGCAGCGGCGGACTGCCCTCGCAGCAGGTCGTTGGCGGCGAGATCGCCGAGCACGCCGGCGATGTAGTCGCGCGCGCCGTCGGTCGCCGATGAAGACTGGTCCCACATCGCCACATCATGGCCGGCGCGCGCGAAACTGATCGCCCAGGCCCGCCCGATGAAGCCGCTGCCGATTATCGCAACTCTTGCCATGAACCCGCCTCCTCAAAGTGTCTCGACATTGCCATCGACGCCGAGCGACTGGCCGGAGATGTTTATCCCCGCGTCCGAAAGCAGGAAGGCGACCATCGAGGCGACATCATAAGGGCTGGTCATGCGGCGCAACGAGATGTTCTGCAGGTAGCGCCCGGTCATCTCCTCATGGCTGATGCCGACCTGCTTGGCGCGCGCCGAGATGACGCCTTCGATGCGGGGGCCCTCGATGATGCCGGGCAGGATGGCGTTGACCCTGATGCCGTGCGGCCCGAGCTCCTTGGCTAGACTCTGCGTGAAGCCGATGACGCCGAACTTGGCGGCCGAGTACGGCGTGCGGAAAGCGTAACCATGGCGGCCGGCGGCCGACGACATCGAGACGATCGAGCCGCCTCCGGCCGCCTTGATCATCGGCACGGCGCGCCTCGCGCACAGGAACTGGCCGGTCAGGCAGATATCGAGGCAGCGCCGCCAGTCGTCTGGCTCGATCTCGTCGACGCCGCCGGTCGGTCCGGCAATGCCGGCGTTGTTGATCAGCGCATCGAGCCCACCGAGCTTCTCGGCGACCGTCTCGAACAGCCGGTCGACGTCGTCCTCGCGCGAGACATCAGCCTTGACCGCCGCGACGAGGTCGATCTTGCCCGGAGCAGCGGCCAGCGCCTCGTCGGAAACGTCGCAGACGACGATGCGCGCGCCAAGCCGCGACAGCGTGCCGGCGATGGCGAAGCCGATGCCGCCGGCGCCCGCCGTCACCAGCACGCGCTGTCCTTTGAGGCCGGCCAGGAATTCGTCCGCCGTTTCAGGTGCCTTGGTGCTCATCGTCCTGTCCTTTCAATGAGGCTGCCGTTCGCGCAGCGCCATGACGGCGCCCAGAACGACCAGCCCGTAGAGAATTGCCCGCGTCGCATAGGGCAGCGTGGTGCCGGCCAGCAGCATTTGCAGCGCCGTCAGCAAAAGCACGCCGCCAAGCATGCCGAGATAGTGGCCGCGCCCGCCGGTGATCAGCGCGCCGCCGACCACGACGACGGCGATCGACGGCAAGAGGTAGTCGTCGCCCATGCCAAGGCTCGCCTGACCGGAAAAGCCGGTCAGCATGACGCCGACAAGGGCCGCGCAGACCGCCGACAGCATATAGACCAGGATCAGCGTGCGCTCGACGCCGATGCCGGACAGGCGTGCCGCGCGTAAGCCGTTGCCGATGCCGTAGACCCGGCGCCCGAACGGCGTGCGTCCAAGCAAGAGCACCGCCAAGGCGACGAAGACGACCATCAGCAGGACGACCGGCGTCACGAAACCGAGCCTGGCCGTCATGAACCAGCGCAGCATCGGAGACGAGAAGCCGGCCGGCGTTCCCTGCGAATAGAGCAGCGCGAAGCCTTGCAGGATACCGTTTGTGGCGAGCGTCATGACGATCGGCGAAATGCCGAGATAGACGATGCCGGAGCCATTGGCGAAACCGATGGCGCAGGCCATCACCAGCACGACCGGCAAGGCATAGACAAGGGCGGCGTCCGAGCCGTTGACCATGCCGGCCAGGATGATGCCGGAAATGCCGATCGTCCACGGCACGGAAAGATCGAGGCCGCCGGTCAGTATGACGGTTCCCTGCCCCAGCGCCAGCACGGCGAGGAAGGACGACAGCACCAGCAGGGAATTCCAGTAGCCCGGGTTGAGGATGGCACGGCCGAGCCAGATCTGGGTGACGATGACGATGACAAGCAGGCAGACATAGGCGGGCAGCGCATAGCGCAGGACCTCGGCGTTGCGGCGATAGAGGGCGGGAGGCGGCAGGGCCGCGTCCCGCTTGCCATGCAAGGGTCCGCTGACCCTGAGCCGCCGGTCCACGCGCTCGAGCTGCGAGGGCAATATGCCGGCGCGCCAGGCGGCAAGCCGGGCGCGCGCCGCGCGAAGCTGCACGGCAAGCACCGACGTGTGGGAAAGGGAACCGGCCAAGGCAGCCAGCACCAGAATGGTGCCTTCGGCGATGGTCGCATAATAGGCCGATACGTTGAGCACCAAAAGGATGTTCACCACCATCATCAGTATGAAGGCGCCGAAGACGCTGCCCACCGGGCCGCCCTGCCCGCCGCCAAGGCGCGTGCCGCCGACGACGACCGCGGCGAACATCGACAAAAGCAGCGGATTGCCGACCAGCGGATCGCCGCTGCCGGTCTGAGCGCTGATGAACACACCGGCAAGGCCGTAGCAGCCGCCGGCGATCACATAGACGGCAAAGCGCACCAGCACGATATTGATGCCGACCGCGGCCGCGGAATCGGCGTCGCTGCCGACGGCATAGAGCGCGGTGCCGAAACGGGTTCCCTTCAGCCAGAACCAGGCAAGCAGGACGACGCCGATCACCACCAGCGGCATTGGCAGCCAGCCGGCGATCGCGTCGCCCAGATAGAAGCTGCCGAGATCGGGCGATACGAAGCCGCCGGGCTTGTCCATCACCAGCAGCGTCACGCCTTGCAGGATGAACATGGTGGACAGCGTCACCACGATGGGCTGCATGCGCAGCACGGCGATGAAGAAGCCATTGAAGGCGCCCACCGCCATGCCGACACCGATGCCGACCGCCGTCCACAGGACGATGCTGGCGCCCGGCGCCATCGGATCCATGCTCGATGCCAGCACGGCATTGACCAGCGATATCACCGCGCCGGCGGACAGGTCGAAGCCGCCCGACAGGATCACGATGGTCTGGCCGATGGCCGCGAGCGCCGAGGTCGCGCCGCCGCTCGACAGGAACGACACGTCGAAATAGGTCAGCGGCCCGGCGCTGATCCAGTCGACGACGAAAAGCAGGATCGCCAGCACGGACGCGGCGATCAGCGCGCCGCGATTGCGCGCCAGCGCGCGGCGCAGGCCGAAGCCGACTGATGCGGGGGATGAGACGCTGATCATGCGGCGACATCCCCGGCATGCCCGAGCGCCGGCCGCATGATGGCGGGCTCGGTTATGGCGTCACCCTCCAGTTCCGCGGCGATGTGCCCGTCATAGAGGACCAGCACCCGGTCGCATTGATGGACCAGCTCGGGAATCTCGGTCGAGTGCAACAGGATCGAGCCGCCGGCGGCGACGTAATTTCGCATCATCACATAAAGCTCATGCTTGGTGCCGACATCGATGCCGCGCGTCGGATCGAACAGAAGCAGGATGCGGCTTTGCGCCACCAGCCATTTGGCGATGGCGATCTTTTGCTGGTTGCCGCCCGAGAACGCCCCGGCCCGCGTCCACAGCGCGCGGCGGTCGACTTCGACGGCGGCGAATGCCTCTTCCACGGAGCCCGTCTCGGCCTTGGTGTCGACGAGGCCAAACCGCGTGAAGCGCGACACGACGGGCAGCGTGGCGTTCTGGCTGCCCGACAGTTTCAGGAACAGGCCCTCGGACTTGCGGTCTTCCGGCACCAGGCCGATCGCCATGTTGGGCCGAAGCGCGTCGGCCGGGGAGCCGAGCCAGACTTTGCGGCCATCGACGAGAATGTCGCCGCGGGTGATTTCGGCCATGCCGAAACAGGCGAGGAACAGATCTTGCTGACCCATCCCCTGCAATCCGGCAATGCCGAGGATCTCGCCTCGGCGCAGATCGAAATTCGCGCCGTCGAGCTTGCGCCCGACCTTGAGGTCACGCACGCCCAGAACCGGAGGCCCAAACGCCTGGGCGCCGTCGGGCTTGGGCGGAAAAGTCTGCTCGATGCTGCGGCCGATGATCTTTTCGATCACGTCTGCATCCGAGACCTCGGCGACCGGCGCGGTGACGATGTGGCGGCCGTTTCTCAGAATCGTCAGCGTGTCGCAAAAGGCCCTGACTTCGCGCATGCGATGGGTGATGAAGACGATGGTGGTGCCTGCCGCCTTCAGCCTGGCGATGATGTCGCCCAGCCAGTCGACGTCGCGGCCGGCGAGCGTCGAGGTCGGCTCGTCGAGCAGCAGGATGCGCGGCTTGCGATAGACGGCGCGCGCGATCTCGATCTTCTGGCGCACGGCAAGCTCGAGTTCGCCAACCTCGGCATCGAGATCGACGGAAAAGCCGAGTTCGTCGATATGACGGCGCACTGCATTGCGTGCCGCTTTGCGACGTATCAGGCCGGAGACGCCGATGGGAGCGTATGGCAACAGCATGTTGTCGAGGACCGAGAGATCGCGCACCAGGGTCATCTCCTGGAACGCCGTCTGCACGCCCAGCGCATGTGCCGCGCGCGGTGCGCCGTAGCTGATCTCCTTGCCGAAGACGCGGACATGGCCTTCGCTCGGCCGCACAAGGCCCGACAACAGTTTCACCAGCGTCGACTTGCCGGCTCCGTTCTCACCCAGCAATGCGTGGACGCTGCCGGGCGCGATGGCGAACGATACGCCGTCCAGCGCGACCGTCGGCCCAAAGGCCTTGCCGATGCCGTCGATCTCGATCGCGGGAAGTTCGAACTGTTCTGTCATGTCCTCGATCGCCGGGCTTTTGGGCGCCATCCACCGGCGCGGATCGACGATGCACGGGAGATAATCCGCGCATCGTCACCATTGGCCTTGGGAGGCTCAGTTCTCCGGCTGACCGACAAGGGCGGCGTTGAGGCCGACCTCGGGTGTCTGGTCGGAGAAGATCGAAGCAAACCAGCCGGGATTTGAGACCAGCGACGGCTTGAAGGCGTTGCAGCCTGCCTTCATTTCCGCCCATGTGCCTTCGTCGCACAGCTTGATCGTCTCATTGGTGACGACCGGCAGCGGCAGAATCGTCGTCTTAGGCACGTCCTTGCCTTCGATCGCCTCGACGGCGAGCTTCAGGGCCAGCGCACCCGAATAGGGCGGCGAGGCATAGGAAATGCGTTGCGCGCCTGCCGGTGCGTAGGGTGGAGCAGCACCTTCCACCTCGGTGCCCTCCGGCAGCATCTGGATGCGGCCGCCATTGGAGCCTTCACCGGCGCATGGCAGGAGTTCGCTGGCCTTCTTGCCGGCTTCCAACTGCATGGAGTTGGCGGTGAAGCAGCCAACCTGCATCCACAGCCCGTTTATGTCGTTCCAGTTGCGGGTGGCCAGGATCTTCGAAAGCTCGGTGCGGGCGACCGCCTGGCTCCACATTCCGACAGCCTCGCCGACGATCTTGATGTCGGGATATTTGGCGAAGACTTCCTTGGCGGCCTTTGTCCGCTGATCGTCGACGGACGTGCCTGGAACACCGGTGATGGCGATGATGTTACCCTTGCCATTGAGCTTCTTGACCAGCCATTCGGCGGTCACCCGGCCCGCCTCCAGCTGATCGATATGGACATTGTAGGCGCAGGGTTCGGTGATCTCGGCGTCGTAGGCAAAGACCTTCACACCCTTGTCGCAGGCATTTTTCACGACCTGGTTGAGCGCGGTCGGCGAGATCGGATAGACGACGATCGCCTCGGCGCCGCTCTGCACCATGGCGTTGATCTGCTGGATCTGGCGCTGGGCGTTCGGCCCGGCGACCTGGACCTGCAGGTCGACCTTGTCGGCCAGGCTCTTGTGCGCGGCCATGGCCTTGACCATGTTCGCCGCCTCGGCCTGCCAGTCATTGCCGATATAGCTCATGCTGAGAAATATCTTGTGCTTTTCGGCGGCCTCGGCGGCCGACACGCCAAGGGCGCAAACGGCCATGCCGGCCAGCAGCGCGAGCCGCCGGATCTTCAATCCGATTCTCATGTGAATTCCTCCCGATACGAACGACCGAATGCCTCCTAGGGGCACGAGACGCGGCCCCTGTCATCCGATATTGGTGACCGTATCATGATTTGATCAAAGATCAATGATGAAATATCCTATAGAATGGCGCGACGCTTGACGCCGCGACCGGAACCTTGCATTTCGGGAGCATGCGCAGCCTTTTGCGCGGGAAGGTTGATCGGGAGATGGCCGGAGCGGCGTTCAGGAAGCCTGGTGTCGAGATAACGCCGCTGTCTAGGGAGACCCTGCAGGACAGGGTCTATCGCCATGTCACCGAATTGATCCTCGACGGCAGCATCGTGCCTGGCGAGATGGTGACGGTGCAAAGCCTCGCCGACGCCTTCGGCGTCAGCCCGATGCCGGTGAGGGAGGCATTGCGGCGGCTGACCGCGGCCAACGCCTTGATGGTCGTTTCAGGCCGTTCCATCGGAATTCCGGCGCTCAGCCGCGCCCGCCTCGTCGACCTCAGGAATGTCCGCTTCGAGATCGAGGCGATCGCCGCCGCGTGGGCGGCCGAACACATGGACGAGCAGGGGATCACGCGGCTCGCCCGGCATCTGGAAGTCCTCGAACAGGCCAATGCGGCGGGAGATGTCAAATCCTACCTGCGCGCCAACTACGCCTTTCATTTCTCCATCTACCGGGCCGCAGGCTCCGAGAACATCCTCAACATCATCGAGAACCTGTGGCTGCAGATCAGCCCCTATTTCAACATGCTGCACGATTCCGGAAACTATTCGACCGCCAACGAGCACCATAAGGAGATGTTCGCGGCGCTGCGTGATCGCGATGGCGAGGCGGTCAAGACCGCCGTCCGCGCCGATATCGACGCCGCTTTCAACGTGCTGACTGGCCTGCTCAAATAGCCGTGCGTCCAATCGGTGAAGGCGGACATGGCCAGCTGCATTGCCTTCCGCGGGCGCTCGCTGGATAGTCCTGGCAATGTTCGAGACCCTGGCGATTCACTGGCCCCAAATACTGGCAATCATCTCCGTGGTGATGGCGACCATCGGCATTGCCCATGCCGTCATGACCAAGGAGGACGTTCGCGCCGCCACCGGCTGGGTCGGTGTCATGGTGCTGTCGCCGATCCTCGGCGTGCTGATCTATGCCGTCGCCGGCATCAACCGCATCCGCCGCGCCACGATCAGCGCGCAGCGCCCGCTTGCCGATGGCCTGGTGTCGGCCAAGCATGAGCGCGATGTCGCGGCCGAGGAGGCGTTGATCATCGAGCGCTATGGACAGCGCTTCACCGGCCTCAGGACGCTGGGCGACAGGGTGGCGCGGCGCGCGCTCAACCCGGGAAACGCGATCGATGTGCTGGAAAGCGGCGACGAGGCCTATCCCGCCATGCGCGCGGCGATCGACGGGGCCGAGCGCAGCGTCCTGCTCGAGACCTATATTTTCGACAATGACGCGGTTGGCCTGCTCTTCGTCGAAGCGCTGGCCGGCGCCGTCCGGCGCGGCGTCACCGTCCGCGTGCTGATCGATGCCGTCGGGGCCCGCTACTCCGTACCCAGCATCCTGGGGCATTTGCGCAGCGCCAACATCACGGCCGATGTCTTCAACGGCAACATCGTCATGGGCTTGCGCTTGCCCTATGCCAACCTGCGGACCCACCGCAAGATCCTGGTGGTCGACGGCACGGTTGCGTTTACCGGCGGCATGAACATCCGCAAGGGTTTTTCGGCGGAGTTCGCCGGCTCCAACAGCGCCAGGGACACGCATTTCAAGGTCACCGGACCGGTTGTGGCCGATCTCTTCTCGGTCGCGGCGGAAGACTGGCGCTTCGCCACCAAGGAGGCGCTGAAGGGCGATGCCTGGCGGATCGCACCGGTTTCGCCGCCCGCCGGCCAGCCGATGCTGGTACGCGCGGTCGCTTCCGGACCGGATGCCAGCAATGAAACCAACCACAAACTGCTGATCGGCGCCTTCTCGGTCGCGCGCAAGTCGATCCGCCTGATGTCGCCCTATTTCCTGCCTGACCGGGAACTGATCAGTGCCTTGGTCACCGCGGCAAGGCGCGGCGTCGAGATCGATGTCGTGGTGCCGGCGGTGAACAACCTCTTCCTTGTCGACCGCGCCATGACCGCGCAATTCGACCAGATTCTGAAGAATTATTGCCGCATATGGCGCACGGAAGGCCCTTTCGACCATTCCAAGCTGCTTTCGATCGACGGCGTGTGGGCCTATGTCGGATCATCCAACCTCGATGCCCGCTCGCTGCGGCTCAACTTCGAAATCGATCTGGAGGTGCTCGACGCAGGCTTTGCCACCGAGATCGAGAACCGGATCGGCTCTGCGATCGAAACGGCCGTCCCGGTCACGCTGGCCTCCTTGCGGGCACGCCCGTTCATCATCCGCCTCTTCGACCGCATCCTCTGGCTGGGATCGCCCTATCTCTGAGAAACGCCGTATTTAATAAAACGACGTGTTTGCCCGATAGCGTATCGCCGGCCATGGAACATCGGCCGAAAGACTCTATTTCTAGGTGCATGGTGAGAACAGCAAGGATGATGGGCGCGCTATGCGAATGAACGGTCGCAGCCTGCCGGCAAGCATGCTCCTGTCCATTCGCGACAGGCGGATGCGCAAGGCCAACGCCTTGTCGCCGAAGAAGGACGGCGTCACCGGGACGCTGGTCGCCTCCTACAACGTCCACAAATGCATCGGCGTCGACCGCAGATTCGATCCCGACCGCACCAGCCGCGTCATCCGCGAGATCGCCCCGGACGTCATCGCCCTGCAGGAGGCCGATAATCGTTTCGGCGACCGTGACGGGCTTCTCGACCTGCACCGTCTCGAACTGGAAACCGGCCTCGTACCGGTGCCCATTTCCGCGACGGGCAAAGGCCATGGCTGGCACGGCAATGTCCTGCTGTTCAAAAAGGGCGTCGTTCGCGACGTGCATCAGATCAGACTTCCAGGTCTCGAACCGCGCGGCGCCGTGGTGGCCGAGATCGATCTCGACGGAAATCAGTCCTTGCGCATCATCGCGGCGCATCTGGGATTGCTGCGCCGATCCCGCTCCCAGCAGGCCCAGGTCGTTCTGGATATCATGAACAGTCCCGACGAGAAGCCGACGCTCCTGCTCGGCGACCTGAACGAATGGCGGCTCGGAAACCGCTCGGCGCTGAACACGCTGCACGCGACCTTCGGCCCGCAGCCGCCGGCAGTCCCCACCTTCCCGTCCAACCTGCCGCTGTTGGCGCTCGACCGGATCATGGCCAACCGGCACGGCATGATCGCGACCGTCGAAGCGCATGACACACCGCTGTCGCGGGTGGCCTCCGATCACCTGCCGCTGACCGCCTTCGTCCGCTTTTAGTCCCTGGCCGATAACGCCTTGATGTCTCCGGTGTCGCAAAGCGTGTGGATGTGAGCGGAACACCCAGTTCTTCCGCGAGTTTATGTGTGTTGAACACGCAGGAGGATGGAATGAGAAAATTGATCTTGTCTTCGGTGCTGGCGTTTGCCGCGACAGCGGCGGCGATTGCGCCCACGCAGGCCGCCAGTCTGACGATCCAGTCCGACGACGAAAACCAATATTCCTCGGATGACGATTCCGGGATTGTTGTGCGCCGTCACCATGAGCGCCGCTACGACAACGAGTATGATGGCGACCAGAGCGTTCAGTACGACAACGACCGTGAATACCGGCGCCACCACCGCCATCACCGCTGCCACATCGAGACGGTTGTGCATTGGCGCCACCATCACAGGGTAGCCGAAGACGTTCGCGTCTGCGGCTGATCGGCGTCTCCTGCTAGGCAGATAGTTTTCGCCGTCAGCTTGGGCGCAGAAAGTTTTCGCCAACAGTTGGGCAAAGCCACCGTGGCCGGTGGCTTTGCTGCGTTGCACAATTTTGCGGCCTTGCTCATAATGCGGGCATGGTCCGAACTTCCCTCGCCGTCCTGGTGATCGACGAAAACCGCATCCGCGCCTCGGTTATCGAGGCTGGCTTGCGCGAGGCGGGCCATCAGCGGGTCACCGTCATCCATGACGTCAGCGGCATTGCTCGCCGCATCGCCGAGATCGAGCCCGACGTCATCGTCATCGACCTGGAAAACCCCAACCGCGACATGCTGGAGAACATGTTCCAGCTATCGCGTGCGGTAAAGCGGCCGATCGCCATGTTCGTCGACCGCTCCGACCAGGCCTCGATCGAGGCCGCGGTCGACGCCGGCGTTTCGGCCTATGTCGTCGACGGCCTTCGGCAGGAGCGTGTCAAGCCAATCCTCGACATGGCCATCAGCCGCTTCAACGCTTTTTCGCGCATGGCGCGCGAGTTGGAGGAAGTGCGCGGCGAACTCGAGAACCGCAAGGTGATCGACCGTGCCAAGGGCATTCTGATGAAATCGCGCGGCCTGAGCGAAGAGGCCGCCTACACGCTGCTGCGCAAGACGGCGATGAACCAGAATCGCAAGATCAGCGACATCGCCCAGAGCCTGGTGACTGCCGCTGGGCTATTGGGACCGGCGGAGGACGAATGAGCATGGGCGCCGAGCACCAGATCACCGCCGGCTTCATGCCGCTTTTCGATAGCGCCGTCCTGGTGGCGGCCGGCGAACTGGGCTTTGCCGCGCGCGAAGGCATCGATCTCACCCTGCACCGCGAGACCTCGTGGGCCAACATCCGCGACCGCATCGCCATCGGCCATTTCGACCTCGCGCACATGCTGGGACCGATGCCGCTCGCCTGCAATCTTGGCCTTACGCCCCTCGCCTCCGACACCATCGTGCCGTTTTCGCTGGGGCTCGGCGGCAACTGCGTCACCATCTCCAACGCCGTCTGGACCGGCATGGCGGCGCACGGTGCCGTACCCGATCTCGATCCGGCCCGTGCCGGCGCGGCACTTGGCGCCTTCATCCGCGAGCGGGCCGGCGCGGGCCGCGACCCACTGCGTTTTGCGGTCGTGCATCCGCATTCCGGGCACAATTACGAACTCCGCTACTGGCTTGCTGCCTGCGGCGTCGATCCATCGCGCGAGATCGAGATCGTCATCGTGCCGCCGCCCTTCATGGCCGACGCGCTCGCCGCCGGCCGGATCGACGGCTATTGCGTCGGCGAACCCTGGAACAGCGCCGCGGTGGCGGCCGGCACCGGCCATATCGTCACCGTCAAGGCGCTGCTCTGGCGCAACAGTCCGGAAAAGGTCATCGGTGCGCGCAAGGCCTGGGCCGAGCAAGCCCCCGAGGCTCTGGCGGCCCTCCTGCGCGCGCTGCATCACTCGGCGCGGTGGTGCCAGGATCCGGCGAATCGCGGCGAATTGGCCGCGGTGATGTCGCAGCGCGGCTTCCTTGGCCTGCCTGCGGCCGTGCAGATGCCGATCTTGACTGGCCATCTCCGGCTGGGCGGCGGGGCGGAACTGGACATCGACGACTTCTTCCTGCCGTTCGACAAGGCCGCCAACTTTCCCTGGAAAAGCCATGCGCTGTGGTTCTACACACAGATGGTGCGCTGGGGTCATGTCGCGCACACACCGGAGAATCTCGCCATCGCGCGCGACTGCTATCGGCCCGACCTTTACCGCTCGGCGCTGAAGCCGCTCGGCGTGGCGCTGCCCGGCGCCAATGCCAAGGTCGAGGGCGCGCTCAAGGTGGCGACTCCGGTGGGCTCGGCGGGCGCAAGCCTGATGCTCGGCCCGGACGGGTTCTTCGATGGTCAGATCTTCGATCCAGACGAGATCGACACCTATCTTCAGAGCCAGAAAACGACCCTCAAGGCCTGATCATTTCGGCGCCATTATTTTGCATTGCACAAAAATTATGCGACCCGCAAGCGAGCTGATCAATATTTGACCCCGCTCGCGGCGGATCCGGTAGCCGCGAAATGCTCCGATCCCGCTGAATTCATTTGAAGTTTTGCTCCAGAGATAAACTGGCACGATTCCTGCGTTGAAATAAACGAGCCCTTCTCGGGCAATGGAATAGGCGTCCAATGGCGGGCGCCGCAGGCAAAGCTGCCGCTCAGGTCGACCGCGATCCCGGATGTACGGACGCGCGAGGCCTGGCCGGCAGCTTTTTTGTTTTGGCCAGATACAATCAAACGCGCCGCTCCCGATGGCGCTCAACCGGAGACGACGATGACGAAACGGATCGGAACTGGCGCGTCCCTCAAGGATTTCACCCGGCGTGATTTTCTGGCCAGCAGCGCGCTGACGGCGGGACTGTTCATTGCCGCGAAGACATTGTTTCCGGCCGGCGCCCATGCCGAGGGCAAAGGTCCAGAAGTGACCGGCGCCAAGCTCGGCTTCATTGCGCTGACCGATGCCGCGCCGCTGATCATCGCCAAGGAAAAGGGCCTGTTCGAAAAATTCGGCATGCCTGATGTCGAGGTGCTCAAGCAGGCTTCCTGGGGTGCGACACGAGACAATCTGATGCTCGGCGGCGAAGCCAACGGCATCGACGGTGCCCACATCCTGACGCCGATGCCTTACCTCATGCACACCGGCAAGGTGACGCAGAACAACCAGCCGCTGCCGATGGCGATCGTGGCGCGGCTCAACTACGACTGCCAGGGCATTTCGGTCGCCCAGGAATACGCCGCGACCGGCGTCGGCCTCGACGCCTCGAAGCTGAAGGATGCCTTCGCCGCAAAGAAGGCGGCAGGCAAGGAGGTCAAGGCCGCCATGACCTTCCCGGGCGGCACGCATGATCTGTGGCTGCGCTACTGGCTGGCCGCCGGCGGCATCAACCCCGACAAGGACGTCTCGACCATCGTCGTGCCGCCGCCGCAGATGGTGGCCAACATGAAGGTCGGCAACATGGACGTGTTCTGCGTCGGCGAGCCGTGGAACGAACAGCTCGTCCACCAGGGCGTCGGCTTCACCGCCACCACGACCGGCGAGCTCTGGAAGGGCCATCCGGAAAAGGCGCTCGGCCTGCGCGCCGCCTTCATCGACAAATACCCGAACGCCGCCAAGGCGATCGTCATGGCGGTGATGGCGGCACAGCAATGGTGCGACGCCAAGGAAAACAAGGACGAGATGGCCACCATCATCGGCAAGCGTCAGTGGATGAATGTGCCCGTCGCCGACATCATCGGCCGTCTCAAGGGTGACATCAACTACGGCAATGGCCGGGTCGCCACCGCCACCGACCTCTACATGAAATTCTGGAAGGGCGGCGTCTCCTACCCGTTCAAGAGCCACGACAGCTGGTTCCTCGCCGAAAACATCCGCTGGGGCAAGTTCGCGCCGACCACCGACATCAAGGCGCTGGTCGACCAGGTCAACCGCGAGGATATCTGGCGCGAGGCGGCCAAGGAGCTCGGTGTCGCCGCGAGCGACATCCCAGCCTCGTCCTCGCGCGGCGTCGAGACCTTCTTCGATGGCAAGACTTTCGATCCGGCCAACCCCTTGGCCTATCTCGACAGCCTGACCATCAAGACATCGGCTTAGTCAGGCCGTTTGTACCCCAACGCAAACGGCGCCAGCGCCGTTCGTCGCTCAGTACCGCACCAGCACGCCACGGAGTATCCCAAGAACATGTCCATCCAAGCCGTCGAGGACACCAAGGTAAAGGCATTCCCGGCCAAGCCAGCCGAAATTGTCGCCTTCACCGCCAAAGCGCGGCCCCGTATCGACCTGGTGGCGATCGCGGGCAAGGTGGCCAGCACCCTGGTCCCGCCCGCCATCGTCATCGCCCTCCTGCTCGTCGTCTGGCAGGTCGCCTGCTCGTCGCCCACTGCAAGCCTGCCGCCACCGAGCCAGGTGTGGAACGAAGCCTATGACCTGATCGCGCATCCGTTCTTCGACAACGGCCCGCAGGACATCGGCCTTGCCTGGCGTGTGCTGATCTCGCTGCAGCGCGTCGCCATCGGCTTCGGCATGGCGGCGGTCGTCGGCGTCGCGCTCGGCGCGCTGGTCGGCCAGTCGGTCTGGGCGATGCGCGGCCTCGACCCGGTGTTCCAGATCCTGCGTACCGTGCCGCCGCTCGCCTGGCTGCCGCTGTCGCTCGCCGCCTTCCGCGATTCCAACCCGTCGGCACTGTTCGTGATCTTCATCACCTCGATCTGGCCGGTCATCATCAACACCGCCGTCGGTGTGCGCAACATCCCGCAGGACTACCGTAACGTCGCTCGCATCCTGCGGCTGAACCAGCTCGAATTCTTCGTCAAGATCATGGTTCCGGCCGCGGCGCCCTACATCTTTACCGGCCTGAGGATCGGCATCGGCCTGTCCTGGCTCGCCATTGTCGCGGCCGAAATGCTGACCGGCGGCGTCGGCATCGGCTTCTTCATCTGGGACGCATGGAACTCGTCGCGGTTGCCCGACATCATCGTCGCGCTCGCCTATATCGGCGTCACCGGTTTCTGCCTCGACCGCCTGGTCGCGGCGGTCGGCGCCTTCGTCACCCGCGGCACGACGGCAAAGTGAGGAGAGCGCCATGACCGCCTATCTCAAACTCGACCATATCGACAAATCCTTCGCTCGTGGCGGCCAGGTCAGCGACGTGCTGAGGGACATCAGGCTGACCATCGACAAGGGCGAATTCGTCTCCATCATCGGCCATTCCGGTTGCGGCAAGTCGACCTTGCTCAACCTGATCGCCGGCCTGACCAAGGTTTCCGCCGGCGCCGTGCTTTTGGAAGACAAGGAGGTCGACAGCCCCGGCCCCGAACGCGCCGTGGTGTTCCAGAACCATTCGCTGTTGCCGTGGCTGACCGTCTACGAGAACATCAACCTGGCGGTGGCGAAAGTCTTCGGCCGTTCGAAGAGCAAGGCCGAGCGGCATGACTGGATCATGCGCAATCTCGATCTCGTGCAGATGGCGCATGCCAGGGACAAGCGCCCGGCCGAAATCTCGGGTGGCATGAAGCAGCGCGTCGGCATTGCCCGCGCGCTCGCCATGGAGCCGAAGATCCTGCTGCTCGACGAGCCGTTCGGCGCGCTCGACGCACTGACCCGCGCCCATCTGCAGGACGCGGTGATGGACATCCACTCCAGGCTCGGCTCGACGACGATCATGATCACCCATGACGTCGACGAGGCGGTGCTGCTGTCCGACCGCATCGTCATGATGACCAACGGTCCGGCGGCGACCATCGGCGAGGTGCTGCCGGTGCCTCTGGTGCGGCCGCGCCGGCGCATCGAACTTGCCTCCGACCGCACCTTCCTGCGTTGCCGCGAGGCGGTGCTGAAGTTCCTCTACGAACGCCACCGCTTCGTCGAAGCCGCGGAGTAAGGGCATGACCGAAAAACTCGTCATCATCGGCAACGGCATGGCCCCCGGGCGCATGCTGGAGCATCTGCTGGAACAGGCGCCGGGCCGCTACGCCGTCACCATCTTCAACGCCGAGCCACGCGTGAACTACGACCGCATCATGCTGTCGCCGGTGCTGTCGGGCGAAAAGGCCTATGAGGAAATCATCATCCATGGCGACGGCTGGTACATCGCCAACGACATCACCCTCTACAAGGGCCACAAGATCGTCGCCATCGACCGGACGGCGAAGACCGTCACCTCCGACCACGGCGTCACGGAAGCCTACGACAAGCTCGTCATCGCCACCGGCTCGGTGCCGTTCATCATTCCGGTGCCTGGTCACAATCTGCCCGGCGTGCTGACCTATCGCGATCTGGACGACGTCCAGGCGATGATGCTCGCCGCCCAGTCGCGCGCCAAGGCCGTGGTCATCGGCGGCGGGCTGCTCGGGCTCGAGGCGGCGGCCGGCCTGAATGCGCAAGGCATGGACGTCACCGTGCTGCATGTCATGCCGACGCTGATGGAGCGTCAGCTCGATCCTGCCGCTGGCTATCTCTTGCAGCGCGCGGTGGAGCAGCGCGGCATCAAGGTCATCACCAAGGCCAACACAAAGGCAATCACGGGCGATGGCAAGGTCGAGCGGGTGGAACTCGCCGACGGAACCATCATTCCGGCGACGCTGGTGGTTATGGCGGTCGGCATCAGACCGAATTCGGCTCTGGCCAAGGAGGCCGGCATCGCCGTCAACAGAGGCATCGTCGTCGATGCCGGCATGCGCAGCAACGACCCCGACATCTACGCGCTCGGCGAATGCGCCGAAGTGGGCGGCATGGTCTACGGGCTGGTGGCACCGCTTTACGAGATGGCGCGCGTCGCCGCCCACCAACTTGCCGGCGACGAGAGCGCCGCCTTCGCCCACATGGACACGCCAACAAAACTCAAGGTCACCGGCATCGACCTGTTTTCGCTGGGCGACTTCGCCGAGGGCGAGGACCGCCAGGAGATCGTGCTGCGCGACGCCTCGGCCGGTGTCTACAAGCGCCTGGTGCTCAAGGACGACCGCATCATCGGCACCGTGCTCTATGGCGAGACAGCGGACGGCGCCTGGTTCAACGACCTCAAGAAGAAACAGACCGACATATCGGAGATGCGCGATACGTTGATCTTCGGCCAGTCCTACCAGGGAGGTGCCCCGCTGGACCCTATGGCGGCCGTTGCAGCCTTGCCGGATGATGCGGAAATCTGCGGCTGCAACGGCGTCTGCAAGGGAAAGATCACCGGAGCGATCACGGGCAAGGGCCTGACTTCGCTCGACGACGTGCGCGCCCACACCAAGGCGTCGGCCTCCTGCGGCTCCTGCACCGGGCTGGTCGAAAAGCTGATGGTGCTGACCCTCGGCGACACCTACAACCCGGCCGCCGTGCAGCCCATGTGTTCCTGCACCACGTTCGGCCACGACGAGGTGCGCAGGCTGATCAAGGCCAAGCACCTGAAAACCATTCCTGCGGTGATGCAGGAGCTGGAGTGGAAGACCTCCTGCGGCTGCGCCAAATGCCGGCCGGCACTCAACTACTATCTCGTCTGCGACTGGCCGGACGAGTATGCCGACGACTACCAGTCGCGCTTCATCAACGAGCGCGTTCACGCCAACATCCAGAAGGACGGCACCTATTCGGTGGTGCCGCGCATGTGGGGCGGCGTCACCAATGCCGCCGAACTGCGCGCCATCGCCGACGTCGTCGACAAGTTCGAGATCCCGATGGTCAAGGTCACCGGCGGCCAGCGCATTGACATGCTGGGCATCCGCAAGGAGGATCTGCCGGCGGTGTGGGCCGATCTCGGCCAGGCCGGCTTCGTCTCCGGCCATGCCTATGCCAAGGGCCTGCGCACGGTGAAGACCTGCGTCGGCTCCGACTGGTGCCGCTTCGGCACGCAGGATTCGACCGGTCTCGGCATCCGCATCGAGAAATTCATGTGGGGCTCCTGGACGCCGGCCAAGGTCAAGATGGCGGTGTCGGGCTGCCCGAGAAACTGCGCCGAGGCGACATGCAAGGATGTCGGCGTCATCTGCGTCGACAGTGGCTACGAAATCCATTTCGCCGGTGCCGCCGGCCTCGACATCAAAGGCACGGAGGTGCTGGGCCAGGTCAGGACCGAGGACGAGGCGCTGGAGCATATCGTGGCGCTGACGCAGATGTACCGCGAGCAGGGCCGCTATCTCGAACGCATCTACAAATGGGCCAAGCGCATCGGCATAGCCGAGATCAAGCGCCAGATCATGGACGATGCGCACAAGCGCGAAGCCTATTACGACCGCTTCATCTTTTCCCAAAAATTCGCCCAGGTCGATCCGTGGTCCGAGCGCGTGTCGGGCAAGGACAAGCACGAGTTCCAGCCGATGGCTTCGGTCGGGTTTGCGCAGGCGGCGGAGTGACCCCCATGAATTGGATCTCCATCGGCACCCTCTCCGACATCCCGCGCCGTGGCGCGCGCTGTGTCGCTACCCCGCAAGGCAAGATCGCCGTCTTCCGCACGGCGGACGACGCGGTCTTCGCCATTGACGACCATTGTCCGCACAAGGGCGGACCGTTGAGCCAGGGCATCGTCCATGGCGCGGCGGTGACGTGTCCCTTGCACAATTGGGTGATCTCGCTGGAGACGGGCAAGGCGCTCGGCGCCGACGAGGGCACGGTGCGCACGATTCCGGTGAAGCGGGAAGGCGAGCGTCTGTTCCTCGCGCTGGAAGCGCTGGCCAGCCGCGCCGCCTGACATGGAAATCATTGAAACGCGCGAGGTGAGGACCACCTGCCCCTATTGCGGGGTGGGCTGCGGCGTGCTGGCGAAGATCGCTGCGGACGGACAAGTGTCCGTGCGCGGCGATCCTGACCATCCGGCGAATTTCGGTCGGCTCTGCTCCAAGGGTTCGGCATTGGCCGAGACCATCGATCTCGACGGCAGGCTGCTGCATCCCGAAATCCACGACCGTCGCGCCGGCTGGAACGAGGCGCTCGACCTCGTCGCCTCGACCTTCTCGCAAACCATCGCCGAGCATGGGCCGGAAGCGGTTGCTTTCTATGTCTCCGGCCAATTGCTGACCGAGGACTACTACCTCGCCAATAAGCTGATGAAGGGTTTCATCGGCTCGGCCAACATCGACACCAATTCGCGGCTCTGCATGGCCTCGTCGGTTGCCGGCCACCGCCGCGCGTTCGGCTCCGACACGGTGCCGGGGACCTATGAGGATCTGGAACTGGCCGACCTGATCGTGCTGGTCGGTTCCAACCTCGCCTGGTGCCACCCCGTGCTCTACCAGCGCATCGCCGCTGCCCGGGAAAAGCGCCCCGAGATGAAGGTGGTGCTGGTCGACCCGCGCCGCACCATGACATCTGATATAGCCGACATGCACCTGGCGATCGCGCCGGATGGCGATGTTGCCCTCTTCACCGGCCTGCTTGCCTGGCTCGGCCAGCACAACGCGCTCGACCGTGCCTATATCACGGCGCACACCACCGGCTTTGGACAGGCGCTGTTCGCCGCCTCGGCGCTCGATCTTGCAGGCGTTGCCGCGGCCACGGGCCTGAGTGAAGACGAGCTTGTCCGCTTCTACAGCCTGTTTGCTGCGACCGCGCAAACCGTGACCGTCTACAGCCAGGGCGTCAACCAGTCGTCGTCCGGCACCGACAAGGTCAACGCCATCATCAACTGCCATCTCGCCACCGGCCGTATCGGAAAACCGGGCGCCGGACCGTTCTCGGTGACCGGCCAGCCCAATGCCATGGGCGGCCGCGAGGTCGGCGGCATGGCCAATATGCTCGCCGCCCATATGGAGATCGAAAACCCTAGGCATCGCGAGCGGGTCGAGCGTTTCTGGAACGCGGCGACGATTGCGCGACGGCCTGGGCTGAAAGCCGTCGACATGTTCGAGGCGGTGGCCGATGGACGCATAAAGGCGCTGTGGATCATGGCCACCAACCCGGTCGATTCGATGCCGGACGCCGATGCCGTCGAAGCGGCGATCAAGGCCTGTCCCTTCGTCGTGGTGTCGGACGTGCTGGCAAATACCGATACGGTCCGCCATGCCCATGTCCGGCTGCCGGCGACGGCCTGGGGCGAGAAGGACGGCACCGTCACCAATTCCGAGCGCCGCATCTCGCGCCAGCGCGCGTTTTTGCCGACACCTGGCGAGGCGCGGCCCGACTGGTGGATCATTGCCGAGGTGGCACGGCGCATGGGCTTTGACGAGGCGTTCGCGCATGCGACGCCAGCCGAGATTTTTGCCGAGCACGCCGCGCTGTCGGGGTTCGAGAATGTCGGCGATCGGGATTTCGATATTGGTGCGTATGGCGCCGTCGATGCGGACGCCTATGAAAGCCTTGCGCCGTTCCAATGGCCAGCCCCGGCCCGAGGCGCCCCCCTCTGGCCTGCCGGCCATCTCCCCCTCCAGGAGGGAGATCGGCTGTCATATGGGCCTTCGCCAATTTTCACCGTTGAAGAAAAAGTGCCAGCGCTGAAGCCGCCAATCTCCCCCCTTGAGGGGGGTGAGGAGTGGTCCGCGCAGCGGACGGGAAGCCAATTGCTTGGCTTTCCGAACGACGAACGCCCGGAGCGACAGCGTAGGGCCCGGTCCGGCAGGACAGAGGGGGGCGCTCAAGCTCGACTTCACGTCGAGGGAGGCGCTTACACTGGACCTTGGCCAGAGGAAATCGCGTCGACCGGGCACCAGCCCACCCGCTTCTTCGCCAACGGCAACTTCTACACGCCCGACCGCAAGGCCCGCTTCGTCGCCCTGCGCCCGACCGTCGAAACCCGCACCACCCCCGACTTCCCACTCGTCCTCAACACCGGCCGCATCCGCGACCACTGGCACACCATGACGCGCACCGGCAAAAGCCCGCGCCTGTCGCAGCACATCGCCGAGCCCTTCGTCGAGATCCACCCCGAGGATGCGCAACGCCACGGCATTGGCGACGCCGACATCGCACGTGTCTCCACTGCGCGCGGCGAGGTGCTGGTCCGCGCGCTGGTGACCACGCGCCAGCGGCAGGGCAGCCTGTTCGCGCCGATGCACTGGACCGACCAGTTCGCCGCCAGGGGCCGGCTCGACACGCTCACGGCATCGCTCACCGACCCGGTGTCGGGCCAGCCGGCTTTGAAACACGTCGCGGCCCGCATCGAGAAATTCACCGCCGGGGCCTTCGGCTTTGCCGTGACACGCAAAAGGCCCGCGACGATGGCCGCCGACTATTGGGCGATAGCCAGATGCCGGGGCGGCTGGCGGGTCGAGCTTGCCTTTGCCCTTGACGATGTCGACTGGACAGCCTTGGCGAACTCGCTCTTCGATGCCGCGGATGCCGAAATTCTCGCCTATCACGACAGCGAGGCCGGCCAGCACCGCATTGCCGCCTTCGAAGGCGAGCATCTGGCGGGCGCCCTGTTCGTCGCACCCGGTCCGGTCGCGGTGTCACGCCGCTGGGCGGCCGAGCAACTCGCCGAGGTCCATGCCAGCCAGCGTCAGCGCTTCAGGATCGTCGCCGGCCGTGCCGGTGCCGAACGGCCCGATGCCGGCGCGACCGTCTGCTCCTGTTTCAATGTCGGGGTGAACCAGATCACCGCTGCCGCGGCAGCCGGCTGCACCAGCGTCGAAGCCATCGGCGCCACGCTGAAGGCAGGCACCAATTGCGGCTCCTGCCGGTCCGAGATTCGCGCGATCATCGCGGCCAATCGGGTTCAGGCCGCTGAGTGAAGGCGACATGACCTCCGTTGGGCCGGCCTGAACCGGCCGCTGGCCGGGGGCCCAACCTGTCCAACAGTTAATTCGACTTGGCCGGGTTTCGGCCATATTGGTTGATGGGGGTGAAAGATGCCGCCATGGACCAGCAACTGGAAATGCCCCTGCAGACGACCGTCACGCCACGCCGTTCGCGTGGCTGGATTCCCTGGCTGATCTTCATTGCCATTGTCGCCGCCACTGGCGCCTACCTCTATCAGCGTCCGCATGTCGAGGCCAGGCAGCCCGGCGGCAGGCGCGGCGCGCAGCCGACGACGATCGGTGCCGCCGCCATCGAAAAGGGTACGATAGACGTCACCCTCAATGCCCTCGGCACGGTTACCTCCCTCTCCACCGTCACCGTCAAGTCGCAGGTCACCGGCCCGCTTGTGCAGGTCAATTTCAAGGAGGGCCAGGACGTCAAGAAGGGTGACCTGTTGGCCCAGATCGATCCCCGCCCCTTCCAGGCGGCACTCGCCCAGGCCCAGGGCCAGTTGGTACGCGACCAGGCCATGTTGAAAGATGCCCAGCTCGACCTCGTTCGCGATCAGAAACTAGTGGCTGAGGGCACCGCGACACCGCAGACTCTCGACGCGCAGGTCGCCCTTGTCGCCCAAGACCAGGGCTCCGTCCAGGTAGACCAGGCGATGATACAGACCGCCACCCTCAATCTCGACTATTGCCGCATCCTGGCTCCGGTCGACGGACGGGCCGGCCTGCGCCAGGTCGACGAGGGCAATTATGTGACACCTGGCGATGCCAACGGCATCGTCATCATCACGCAGGTGCAACCGATCAGCGTGCTGTTCACCGTGCCGGAGGATGAATTGCCGGCGATCGCGCAACGCATGCAGCAAGGCGCCACTCTGCCCACCACGGCCTTCGACCGCGCGGGCGCCAAGAAGCTTGCCGACGGCCAGCTCGAGACCTTCGACAGCCAGATCGACCCGAGCACCGGCACCATCAAGCTGCGGGCGGGCTTCGGCAACGATCAGCGCCTCCTCTATCCCAACCAGTTCGTCAACGTCGCGCTGCTCGTCGATGAGCATAAGGACGTGGCGATCGCGCCGATCGCCGCGATCCAGCGCGGCCTGCCCGGCACCTTCGTCTATCTGGTCAACCCCGACAGCACGGTGGCCGTGCGCAAGGTTACGCTTGGCGTCACCAATGGCGAGCGCGTGGAGATCCTCGCCGGCCTGAACCCCGGCGACCGCGTCGTCGTCGATGGCGCCGACAAGCTCCGCGATGGCGCCCATGTCAACCTGCAGCAGGACGGCCAGGCGCCGGCCCCGGCGACAGCGCCAAACCCTACTACTAGCCAGGCTCCTGAACCGGAACAGACACCCGCCCAGACCCTACCGGCATCCGCCTCATCGGACGGGCAGACGCCAAATGGGCAGACGCCAGATGGGCAGACGACTGACGCACAGGCGCCGGACGGCACGGCACGCAAGCATCAGGGCCACAAGCATCGCCATGCACAAGCAGGACAGCCGGAGTCCGGGCAGCAGCAATGAGCCCATCGCGCGCCTTTGTCCTGCGGCCGGTGGCGACGTCGCTGTTCATGGTCGCGATCATGCTATCCGGCCTGTTGGCCTACCGCTATCTGCCGGTCTCGGCCCTGCCCGAAGTCGACTATCCGACCATCCAGGTGCAGACCTTCTATCCCGGCGCCAGCCCCGATGTGATGACCTCGTCCGTCACCGCGCCGCTGGAGGTCCAGCTCGGCCAGATCGCCAACCTCAACCAGATGAACTCGGTGAGTTCGGCCGGCTCCTCGGTCATCACGCTGCAGTTCAGCCTGGCGATCTCCCTCGATGTCGCCGAGCAGGAGGTGCAGGCCGCCATCAACGCCGCTGGCAATCTCTTGCCGGCCGACCTGCCGGCGCCGCCGATCTACGCCAAGGTCAATCCGGCCGATGCGCCGGTGCTGACGCTCGGCCTGACCTCGGCCACAATGCCGCTGCGCGACGTGCAGCAGCTTGCCGATACCAGGCTGGCGCAGAAGATATCGCAATTGCCGGGCGTCGGCCTTGTCAGCCTGTCGGGCGGCCAGCGGCCGGCCGTGCGCGTCCAGGCCGACCCGCGCAAGCTCGCCGCCTACGGCCTCAACCTCGATGACCTGCGCACCACTTTGGGCAGCGCCAATGTCAACACGCCCAAGGGCAATTTCGACGGACCCTCGCGCGCCTACACCATCAACGCCAACGACCAGCTGAAGAGCGCCGACGAGTACCGTTCGCTGATCGTCGCCTACAAGAACGGCGCCCCGGTGCGGCTGAGCGATGTCGCCGATGTGGTCGACGCCACCGAGAACAACCGGCTCGCCGCCTGGATGAACGGCACGCCGGCCATCATCCTCAACATCCAGCGCCAGCCCGGCGCCAACGTCATCGAGGTGGTGGACCGTATCAAGGCGCTGCTGCCGCAACTCCAGGCCTCGCTGCCGAACGCCGTCGACGTGAAGGTGCTGACCGACCGCACCACGACCATCCGCGCCTCGGTGCGCGACGTCGAGTATGAGCTGACGCTTGCCATCATGCTGGTCGTGCTGGTCATCTTCGTCTTCCTGCGCAGCGCCCGCGCGACCCTCATCCCCAGCCTTTCGGTGCCGCTGTCGCTGGTCGGCACGCTGGGCGTGATGTACCTGTTCGGTTTCAGCCTCGACAATCTGTCGCTGATGGCGCTAACCATCGCCACCGGCTTCGTCGTCGACGACGCCATCGTCGTCATCGAGAACGTCGCCCGCTATGTCGAGGAAGGGGCGACGCCGTTGCAGGCGGCCCTGAAGGGCTCGCAGCAGATCGGCTTCACCATCATCTCGCTGACCGTTTCGCTGATCGCGGTGCTGATCCCGCTTCTGTTCATGGGCGATGTCGTCGGCCGGCTGTTCCGCGAATTCTCCATCACGCTCGCCACCACCATCCTGATCTCCGCCGTGGTGTCGCTGACCTTGGTGCCGATGGCCTGCGCCAAGCTGCTCAAACCGCTCGAGGCGGTTCGCGAGAATGCGCTGCAGCGCGCCAGCCGCGAATTCTTCGACTGGGTGATCCGCGGCTATGGCCGGGCGCTGACCTGGGTGCTCGACCGCCAGACGCTGATGCTTCTAGTCGCGGCGGCGACGCTGGTGCTGACCGCTGTCCTTTACGTGGTCATCCCCAAGGGCTTCTTCCCGGTGCAGGACACCGGCGTCATCCAGGCCATCACGGAAGCGCCGCAGTCGATATCCTTCTCCGCGATGGCCGACCGCCAGCAGCAACTGGCCGCCATCATCCTCAAAGACCCTGATGTCGACTCACTGTCGTCCTTCATCGGTGTCGACGGCACCAACACCACGCTCAATGTCGGGCGCATCCTGATCAACCTCAAGCCGCACGAGGAACGCATTGCCGGCATTACCGATGTCATCGAACGCCTGAAACAGGAAGCCGGCGCCGTGGCCGGCGTCACGCTTTACCTGCAGCCGGTCCAGGACCTCACCATCGACGGCCAGGTAAGCCGCACCCAGTACCAATTCGTGCTCCAGGATGCCAATGCCGATGAGCTGGGGGAATGGACGCCGAAGCTGCTCGCCAGGCTGAACACGCTGCCGCAGCTCGCCGATGTCGCCAGCGACCTGTCGAACAGCGGCCTTGCCGTCTTCGTCGACATCGACCGCGACCAGGCCGCGCGCTTCGGCATCACGCCGGCAACCGTCGACAACGCGCTCTACGATGCTTTCGGCCAGCGCATGGTCTCGACCATCTACACCACGTCGAGCCAGCACCGCGTCATTCTCGAAGCTGCCCCGTCCGCACAGGATTCGCTCAAGGCGCTGTCCTCCGTCTATCTGCCCTCGTCGACCGGCGGCGCGCCGGTGCCGCTGTCGGTGGTGGCAACCACCCATATCGCCACCTCGCCGCTGCAGATCACCCATATGGGGCAATTCCCCGCCACCACCGTCTCGTTCAACCTGGCCCCCGGGGCGTCGCTCGGCGAGGCGGTCACTGCGATCGAGAAGGCGCAGGCCGACATCGGCATGCCGCTGAGCATCATCACCAGTTTCCAGGGTGCGGCGCGCGCCTTCCAGGCCTCGCTCGACAACACGCTGTTCCTGATCCTGGCCGCTGTGGTGACGGTCTACATCGTGCTCGGCGTGCTCTATGAGAGCTTCATCCACCCGATCACCATCCTATCGACACTGCCTTCGGCCGGCATCGGTGCGCTGCTGGCACTGATGATCGCCGGCCAGGACCTGACCATCATCTCGATCATCGGCATCATCCTGCTGATCGGCGTGGTCAAGAAGAACGCCATCATGATGATCGACTTCGCGCTCGACGCGCAGCGCAACGAGGGCAAGGCGCCCCGCGAGGCCATCTACCAGGCCTGTCTGCTGCGCTTCCGCCCGATCCTGATGACGACCTTGGCGGCGATGCTCGGCGCGCTGCCTTTGATGCTGGGCACCGGCGTCGGCTCGGAACTGCGTCACCCCCTCGGCGTCTCCATCGTCGGCGGCCTGCTGCTCAGCCAGTTGCTGACCCTGTTCACCACGCCGGTGATCTATCTCTGGTTCGACCGCATTGCCGCCCGCATGCGAGGCATCGAGCCCAACCTGCCTCGCCCTCACGGTGCGGACGCCTCGCCATGAACCTGTCGGTTCCCTTCATCCGGCGGCCGGTGGCGACGACCTTGCTGACCTTCGGCCTGCTGGCGGCGGGGCTGGTGGCTTATCCGCAATTGCCGGTGGCGCCGCTGCCGGCGGTCGACTACCCCGTCATCTCGGTGACCGCCTCGCTGCCGGGCGCCAGCCCGCAAGTGGTGGCCAACACCGTCGCCAGCCCGCTCGAGCGGCATCTCGGCGAGATCGCCGATGTCAACGAGATGACCTCGTCGAGCAGCGTCGGCAGCGCGCGCATCACCTTGCAGTTCGGATTGGACCGCGACATTGACGGTGCCGCGCGTGACGTCCAGGCAGCGATCAACGCCGCCCGCGCGGATCTGCCGTCCAGCCTGCGCTCCAACCCGACCTATCGCAAGGTCAATCCCGCCGACGCCCCGATCCTCGTCCTGTCGATGACGTCGGACACGCTGTCCAAGGGCCAGCTCTTCGATGCCGCCAGCACCATTCTGGCGCAGAAACTCTCGCAGGTCGACGGTGTCGGCGAAGTGTCGGTGGGCGGCAGTTCGCTGCCGGCGGTGCGCGTCGAGCTCAACCCGCAGGTGCTCTACGACTACGGCATCGGGCTGGAGGACGTGCGCGCCGCTCTCGCCTCGGCCAACGCCCATAGTCCGAAGGGCGCGATCGACGTCGGCGACCAGCGTTATCAGATCTACGCCAACGACCAAGCCAACCAGGCCAACGCCTATCGCTCCCTGATCGTCGCCTACCGCAACGGCGCCCCGGTCAGGCTTTCCGATGTCGGCCAGGTCAACGATTCCGTCGAGAACATCCGCAATGCCGGTCTCGCCAACGGCAAGCCCGGCGTGCTGATCATCCTCAACCGCTCGCCCAACGCCAACATCATCGAGACCGTGGACCGGGTGAAGGCGTTATTGCCCACGCTGCGGGCCTCGATCTCGCCGGCCATCGACCTGTCGGTGGCGCTCGACCGCTCGACCACGATCCGCGCTTCGCTGAGCGAGGTCGCGCGGACGCTGATGATCGCCATCGGCCTGGTGATCCTCGTCGTCTTCGCCTTCCTGCGCGACGTGCGCTCGGCGCTGGTGCCGATCGTGGCCGTGCCGGTGTCGCTGGTGGGCACGCTGGGCGCCATGTATCTGCTCGGCTTCAGCATCGACAATCTGTCGCTGATGGCAATGACGGTGGCAACCGGCTTCGTCGTCGACGACGCCATCGTCGTGCTCGAAAACATCGCCCGCCACACAGCTGCCGGCATGGGCCGCATGGAAGCAGCGATCAATGGCGCCCAGGAGGTCGGCTTCACCGTGCTGTCGATGAGCCTGTCGCTGATCGCCGTCTTCATCCCGATCCTGCTCATGGGCGGCATCGTCGGCCGGCTGTTTCGCGAATTCGCGGTCACCCTGTCGGCGGCGATCCTGGTCTCGCTCGCCATATCGCTGACCACCACGCCGATGATGTGCTCGATCCTGCTGCGCCCCGAGGGCCGGCGCGAACACGGCCGGCTCTACCGCTTCAGCGAGCGCATCTTCGAGGCCATGCTGGGCTTCTATCGCCGCTCGCTGTCCTGGGCACTCGACAATCCGCTGCTGGTCATGGCGGTTCTGGCCGCAACGCTCTGTCTCAATGGCTACCTCTATGCCACCATCCCGAAGGGCTTCTTCCCGCAGCAGGATACGGGAAGGCTGACGGGCTCGATCCAGGCCGACCAGGCAACCTCCTTCCAGTCGATGTCGCGGAAGCTCACCCAGTTCGCCGGCATCGTCAGCAAGGACCCGGCAGTCGACACCGCGGTCGGCGTCACCGGCGGCGGCCAGACCAATTCCGGCTACATGTTCGTCTCGCTGAAGTCGCTGGCGAAGCGCAAGATCTCCGCCGACCAGGTCATCGCCAGGCTGCGGCCCGAACTGGCAGTGGTGCCGGGCGCCACGCTTTTCCTGCAGGCGGTGCAGGATATACGCGTCGGTGGCCGCCAGTCGAACGCGCAGTACCAGTACACATTGCAGGGCGACAGTTTCGACGAACTGGCGCAGTGGGCTCCGGAACTCGCGGCGGCATTGCAAACGGAACCCAAGCTCACCGACGTCAACAGCGACCAGCAGAACAAGGGTTTGGAAGCCGACGTCACCATCGATCGCGATACGGCAACGCGCCTCGGCATATCGGCAAGCGAGATCGACAACACGCTCTACGACGCGTTCGGCCAGCGCCAGGTGTCCACCATCTATGTCCAGCGCAACCAGTACCACGTCATCATGGAGGTGGCGCCGCAATACTGGCAGACCCCGGACGCGCTGAAAAAAGTCTATGTCAGTACATCCGGCGGATCGGTCGGTGGATCGCAGTCGAGCAACGCGGTTGCCGGCACCTTCGTCGCACCCGGCAAGTCCACCAACGCCCAGTCGATCGCCGCCGACGCCGCGCGCAACCAGGCCAACAATTCCATCACCAGCACCGGCAGGGCCGCGGCTTCGACCGGTTCGGCGGTCAGCACCGGAGCCGAGACCATGGTGCCGCTGTCGACCGTCGCGCATTACGGACCCGGCAGCACGCCGCTGTCGGTCAACCACCAGGGCCTGTTCGTCGCCACCACACTGTCCTTCAACCTAGCACCCGGAGTGGCGCTCAGCGAAGGCGTGGCGGCGATCAATGCGGCCGCCGACCACATCGGCATGCCGGCCAGCATCCACGGCAGTTTCCAGGGCACGGCGCGCGTCTTCCAGGATTCGCTGTCCGATCAGCCGCTGCTGATCCTCGCGGCGCTGATTGCCGTCTATGTCGTGCTCGGCATCCTCTACGAAAGCTACGCCCATCCGCTGACCATACTCTCGACCTTGCCCTCGGCCGGCGTCGGCGCCTTGCTGGCGTTGACCTTGTTCAACATCGAGTTCTCGATCATGGCGCTGATCGGTATCATCCTCCTGATGGGCATCGTCAAGAAGAACGCCATCATGATGATCGACTTCGCGCTGGCCGCGGAACGCAACGAAGGCAAGCCGGCGCATGAGGCCATCTACCAGGCGTGCCTGCTGCGCTTCCGACCGATCATGATGACGACCATGGCGGCACTGTTCGGCGCCGTGCCGCTGGCGATCGGCCTTGGCGAAGGCGCCGAACTGCGCCAGCCGCTGGGCATCGCCATCGTCGGCGGCCTGATCCTCAGCCAGATTCTGACCCTCTACACGACGCCGGTGATCTACATCTATGTCGACCGATTCGGCCGCTGGTGCAGGGCTGGCGCGCCGCGACACCACGCTGGTCGCACAGCCCGCAGCCGGGAGAATAACGCCCTATTGAACCGAAGTACGTCTGGACACAAATGTTGAAGACTGAAAAATGGGGAACGCAAACTCGCCATCCGAGTTTGGTCAAGTATCGGGAGATCAGCGCTGAATCTGGAAGACATAGCCGGCCACCCAGCCTTGCACCGCTACGTTCAGGAACAGTCGCAGTCCCTGATCCGTATCTACGAGGAGAGCCCCCGGTTGGCTTCCATCTTTGCCACGCAGCAGCGTTGGCTGCTGGGTCATGTCGGCCTTGCCATGCACTTCAGGCGCGACCCCAACGACCGCCGCAAGGAACTGACCGTATCGCGTTTCATCGAGGTCGTGCACAAGAACGCTGTGGCCAGCCGCAACACGGCGGACGCCTTCATCAAGGAGATGCTGCACTACAACATCGCCGAGTATGTGGCCGGCGGGGACGGCCGAACGCATCCCTTGCAGCCGACGGCGGCCACCATTGAGCGATTCACCGGCTGGGTGACAGCCCATCTGCGCACGCTCGACCACATCGACGGCGGCGATCGGCTGGCCAGGTTTCTCGAGCGGCCCGAAATGCTCGCCACGCTGCAGCCCCTGGTGGCCGACGGACTGCTGGCGTCAAAACCAGTGCGCGAACCCAACCAGACCTTTTCGCTGTTCATCTGGCTCAACAATGGCGGCATCGTCATGGACTGGCTGATGTCGGGCATCGACCCGGACCATGCCGGGTTGGAGCGAATTCCGACCGGCGTGGTTTCGATCGGCGACTTCGCCAAATGGCTCAAGCTCTCGCGGACCCATCTCGGCCGCAAACTGCGCACGGCGGAGGAACTCGGCAGCATTGGCTGGCTTGGCCAGCGCGGCCACTCGGTGATGTGGGTGTCACACCGATTTTACGAGGAATACATGACCGTCCAGGCGGCCAAGCTGGCCGTCGTCGACACCGCCTTCAAGACCTGTTTTCCGCCATCGCAACGGGGCGCTTGAGCAGCGCTGCGCAGGACAGGCAGTTGAGCGCCCCATGCGGGGATGCACGAATCCGTCGCGCCCGGTAGCACTCCAATCGCAGCCCTATGCGGCACGGATGATCGGAGAGCAACCGCACCATAAAAAAGCGCTACGAAATCCGACGCTGGACAAGCGTCAGAAGCTGTCCAGCGTTACAGCCGCGCGCACGCCCTCCGCCTTTGTCGATTTATGCCCCGCGAGCTTGATCGACACTGACTGCGGGTACCTCTCGGCGTCTCACTCGATGTCGAACGAGACGCCTTGAGCAAGCGGCAGCGCCTTGGAATAGTTCACCGTGTTGGTGGCGCGGCGCATATAGGCCTTCCACGCGTCCGATCCGCTTTCGCGGCCGCCGCCGGTTTCCTTTTCGCCACCGAAAGCGCCGCCGATCTCGGCCCCCGATGTGCCGATGTTGACGTTGGCGATGCCGCAGTCCGACCCATCGACACCGAGGAAGCGCTCGGATTCCTGCAGGTCGCGGGTGAAGATCGACGACGACAGGCCGGCGCCGACCGCATTGTGCTCATCGAGCACGGCGTCGAAATCGGAATACTTCATCACATAGAGGATCGGGGCGAAGGTCTCTTCCGTCACCGGTGCGACTTGTTTGGGCATTTCGACCAGTGCTGGATGGACATAATAGGCATCGGGATGGCCGTTCTCGACCCGCGTGCCACCGGTCACCTTGCCGCCATGTGAAACCGCTTCGCTCAGCGCCTTCTGCATGGCATCGAAGGCAGCCTTGTCGATCAGTGGCCCGACCAGCGACGAGGTCTCCAGCGGATTGCCGACCGAAACGCTCTGATAGGCCTTTTTCAGGCGCGGCACCAAGGCGTCGTAGACGCTGTCATGAACGAACAGGCGACGCAGCGTCGTGCAGCGCTGGCCGGCGGTGCCCATGGCGCCGAAAGCGATAGCGCGCAGCGCCATGTCGAGATCGGCCGTCGGGCAGACGATGCCGGCATTGTTGCCGCCGAGTTCCAGCACGGCGCGGGCGAAGCGCTTGGCCAGGCGCGGCCCGACATCCCGGCCCATGCGGGTCGAGCCGGTGGCCGAAACCAGCGGCACCTTCGGATGGTCGACCAGGATCTCGCCGACCGCACGGTCGCCAATCAGCACGGGCGCCAGGCCTTGCGGAGCGTCAGCGCCGAAGCGCTTGACGGCACGCTTGAAGATCGCTTCGCAGGCAAGTGCCGTCAGCGGTGTTTTCTCAGACGGCTTCCACACCACCGCATCGCCGCAGACCAGCGCAAGTGCCGCGTTCCACGACCACACGGCGACCGGGAAGTTGAAGGCGGAGATGACGCCGACGACGCCCAGCGGATGCCAGGTTTCCATCATGCGGTGGCCAGGACGCTCGGTGGCGATGGTGAGACCATACAATTGCCGGGAAAGACCAACGGCGAAATCGCAGATGTCGATCATTTCCTGCACTTCGCCGAGCCCTTCGGACGGGATCTTGCCGACCTCGATCGACACCAGCCGGCCCAGCTCGGCCTTGTGCGCGCGCAGTTCCTCGCCGAGCAGGCGCACCAGTTCGCCGCGCTTGGGACCCGGCACCAGCCGCCAGGACTGGAACGCCTTGTGCGCCTCATCGATGGTCTTGGCCGCGTCGGCCGGCGTGATCGTCTTCAGCGCCGCGATCTGTTCACCCGTCACCGGGCTGCGCACGATCAGGTCGCCGCCGGCAAGCGCGTCCTTGGCCACGCCCAGTTTCGCCAGAAGCTCGGTCGTTTCCTTCGCTATCGTCATTTTGGTCCTTTCAGATCCCGCCGCTCGTATGGCTGGGTCGACGCCTTGCGCCATGCCTTCCCGGTGCCGTCGCGGCCGGAAGGGGCTGTGATGGCGTGCCATTACCTGTTTCAAGGGAAAATCGCCACCCCGGCATGGTCCAAGCCCGGATCGCACGATTGAGCCAGACGAGGTTGAGCAGAACGGTAGAGGCTTCAGTTTGCCTTCTTCGCCGGCGCGCGCACGGCGCCGTCCTTGATCAGACGGTCGATATGCATGCGGATATGGGCTGCTTCGGCCCCCGTGTTGGCAAGCGCAATGGCGCGGTCGAAGGCGATGCGCGCCTCCTCGCCCCGGTCGAGTTGCATCAACAGTCCGCCCTTGAGGCCGAAGAAGTGGAAATAGCCGGAAAGCCTCTGCTCGAGCGGCTCGATCATCGCCAGGGCCGCTTCCGGCCCGCGCACCTTGGCGACCGCGACAGCACGGTTGAGCGTGATGACCGGCGACGGCTGCATCTGTTCGAGCAGCCCGTAGAGCAGGTCGATCTCCACCCAGTCCGTGTCCTCGGCCTTCTCGGCCCGCGCATGCAGGGCCGCGATCGCCGCCTGCACCTGGTAAGGGCCGGGCTTGCGGTGGCGCAGGGCCTTGTCGACCAGCGCCAGCCCTTCGTCGATCATCTTGCGGCTCCACAGGCTCCGGTCCTGGTCCTCGAGCAGCACGATCTCGCCGTCGCCGTCGAAACGGGCCGGCGCGCGCGCGTGCTGCAGCAGAAGCAATGCCGTCAGCCCCATGATCTCCGGCTCGGTCTGGAACAGCCTCAGCAGCAGCCGGGCCAGCCGGATCGCCTCCTCGCAGAGCGGCGCGCGGGCCGGCGCCTCGCCGCTGTTGGTCGAGTACCCCTCGTTGAAGATCAGGTAGACCATGGCAGCGACCGCCGCGAGCCGTTCGGAGCGCTCGACGGCATCAGGCGTCTCGAACGGCACGCCGGCATCGGCAATGCGCGCCTTGGCGCGGGTGATGCGCTGCTCCATGGCGCTCTCGCCGACCAGGAAGGCGCGCGCGATCTGCTTGACGGTGAGGCCGGAGACGATGCGCAACGCGACCGCGATCTGCTGCGTCGCTGGCAAATCAGGGTGACAGCAGATGAACAGGAGCCGCAATATGTCGTCGCGGTAATGCGCACCGTCCAGCCGCTCGGCAATGTCGCTTTCGGCATCCTCCAGATCGGAAATCTGGTCTTCCTCCGGCATCGGCGCCTGCTTGGCGCGCTTGCGCACCGCGTCGATGCCGCTGTTGCGGCCGACAAAGATCAGCCAGGCCGCCGGATCGCGCGGCGGCCCGTTCTGCGGCCAGTTCTTGAGCGCCCTGAGGCAGGCATCCTGGAAAGCTTCCTCCGCCGTGTCGAGGTCGCGGAAATAGCGCAGCAGCGCGCCCATCGCCTGCGGGCGGGCGGCACTGATGGCCGAGCTTATCCAGGCAAGTTCGGTCATACGGCCACCTTGGTGGGATTGAAGACGGAGACCGGCCTGATCTCATAGGAGCCGCCGCTCGGGTTGACCTCGGAGAGCTCGCGGGCGAATTCGACCGCTTCGTCGAGATCGGCGCATTCGAGCGTATAGAAACCGAGGAATTGCTCCTTGGTCTCGGCGAACGGCCCGTCAATGACGACGGATTCGCCCTTGACCTTGCGCAGCGTCGTCGCCGCCGTCGTCGGCAGAAGCCGCGCCACCGGGCCGAGCCGGCCGGCCTTGGCATATTTGTCCTGGACGTTGAGGAGCTTGGCCATGACGTCGTCGTCCTGCGCCTTGCTCCAGGAGCTGACGACGTCTTCGGAAGCGTAACACAGGATGGCATACAGCATATCAGGTCCTTTCTCTGTCAAAGGACGAAACAGTAGGACCGATCCCGACACGGCGTCGATAAAAAAATCAGGGGTCGCGGATTTGGCTCAGGCCGCTTGCCGCCTGTCAGCTCTCGCGCGTCTTCAGCCACCGCAGAACCAGCGCCTCTTCTTCATCGAGGCCGTCGATGGAGCGCTTGCGCCTGTTGGCCTGCGCCATTTCTGCAAGCAGCCGTCCTTCGCTCCAGGCCTCGAAGACCTGCGGATGGATATAGCACTTGCGGCAGACCGCGCGCGTATTGCCCAGCCGCTCCGCCACCTTGTCGATGACGCTGTTCATCACCCGCTTTTGCTGACCCTGGCTTTCTGGCAGTTCCGTCTGCGCGAACAGCGACGCGGCATGGATGGTGCCGCCCCATGTGCGGAAATGCTTCGAACTGAATGCATCGCCGACCGCTTCGCGGATATAGCGGTTGACGTCGTCGGAACGGACAGGGCGTCTGTTGCCGTCCTCGTCGAGATATTGGAAAAGTTTTTGGCCAGGCAGGTCCTGCGCGCCGCGCACGATTCCCGCGATGCGGCGGTCGACCAGCTTCAATCTCCATTCCTTGCCGGACTTGCCCTTGAAGGCGAAGCGCAGGCTGGATCCCTTGATGTCGACATGCCGGTCCCGCAATGTCGTCAGGCCGAAGCTCTTGTTGTCACGTGCATAGGCGGCATTGCCGACGCGGATCATCGTGTTGTCGAGCAGCCAGACCACCGCGGCGACGACGCGTTCGAGCGGCAGGCCGTGACGGCGCAGGTCGCTGTCGATCCCGCGCCGAAGCTCCGGCAGGCTTTCCGCGAAAGCGACGAGGCTCGAATATTTGGCGCCGTCGCGCTCCTCGGCCCATTGCGGATGATAGCGATACTGCTTTCGTCCCCGCTGATCCCTCCCGGTCGCCTGGATATGCCCATTGGGATCGGTCGAAATCCAGACATCGGTCCAGGCCGGCGGAATGACGATCGCCGCGATGCGCGCCTTGTCGGCATCGGAGACCGCTTTCCCGCCCGGCCCCTTGTAGGCAAATCCCTTGCCAGCCTTCAGGCGGCGGATACCGGGCTCGGCATCGCTGACATAGGTCAGCGCGGCGTGCTCGGCCGAGCTTTGCGCCCCGGCCCTCGGCGAACCGTCTATGTCGGCCGACTGGCTGAGCGACAATCTGGATCTCTGCAGCATGTAAGCTCCACGCAAATATGCGTAGATAAGCTGCTGGCTGACTGCTGGTTCCACACGCCCGCTGAAAACCAGGCGATCCTGGCGGCGTCGGCAACTGGCATGGCTGGAGGCCTACAACGCGCCCTGCATCTGGGTCAGAGGAACCGACAACCTACGCCGCACCTTGAGCTTGAGCTTGTAGCGCAGGCAGCGCCAGGCCTCCGAGCGCCGCTTCGGCGCGGCCTCGGCCACCGCCAGGAAGCGCGCGGCGGTATCCAGGTCCCCGCGCGCATAGTGAACCCGGGCAATCTTGAGTGCGACGAGGCCCTCCCTGGCCTTCAGTGCCGAAATCGGAATGCCGCAATCGGTGAGCGTACGCAGCTCCCGGCGCCAGTCCAGAAAGCGCCGCACCGGGTTGAGCGTGAAGCGATCGTCCGAGCGCTCCGCTGAGACTTCGTAGATCATGACGGGTCGCTGAACCATGGCAAGCGACGCCTTGCTCATCAGCCGCGCCCAGAACAGCGTGTCCTCGTCGAAGGCGAGCCCGACCGGGAAGCGGGTCTCGCCGATGAGACGCCGGGAAGCCAGCACGCTGCCCACCGCCACCGAGCGTATATCCCCCTTCACATAGGCGGAGGCATTGGCGAGGCAGGCCGCTGTATAGCCGTTTGGCACCTTGATCTGCCGGTCCTGGCCGTTCACCCTGCGCCGGAAGGCACCGACGATCATGTCGGCCTTGGGCTGGCTTTCCGCCCGCGACAGCAAGGAGCGCAGGCCGCCCTCGAGATGCAGGTCGTCGGCGTCGATCAGGTAGACCCACGGATGGACCGCTTCATCGAGCGCAAGGTTGCGGGCGCCGCCGGCGTCGCGGCAACTGGCCGGCAGCACACGCAGCGGCAGGGATGATTGCGCCGCGGCCTGCCGTGCTGCATCCGCCGTGCCATCGGTCGATTGGTCGTCGACCAGTAGTATCTCGCCGATAAACCCGGCCTCTCCGCCGAGCGACGCCAGGGTTTTAGCGATCGTTGCCGCCGCGTTGTGGGCGGGTATGACGACGCTGATCGTTTTCAATGACAGACCCCGTACCTGTACCCAACAGCTTAAGACTATTCTCCCTCAAAACGAATACAGACTAATGGCCGTATCGATGTTTGAGAAGTCGACTCCATCCCTTTGCGGGCTTTCGCGCCGCGGGGCAAGTCGCCGCGCCCCTGTTTTACGCCTTTTCGAGCACCACCGGGATGACGTCGACAGCCTGCTCGCCGACCTGGCCGCCGGTCGTCTTCAGCACACCGACGATGGGCGCGACATCCGAATAGTCGCGCCCGTAGCCGACGGTGATATGGTCGTTGGAAGCGCGCATGCCGTTGGTCGGATCGAACTCCTGCCAGCCGGCGTCACGCCCGCACCAGACCTTGACCCAGGCATGCATGGCATCCGCGCCTTCCAGCCGGGGTTTGCCCTTGGGCGGAATGGTGCGCAGGAAGCCGCTGACATAGCCGGCCGGTATGCCGAGCCCACGCAAGCCGGCGATCATGATGTGGGAGAAGTCCTGGCAGACGCCCCGCTTCAGCCGGAAGGCATCGCTGGCCCGGGTCCGCACCGTGGTCGCTTCACCATCATAGGTGAAATCGCGATGGATACGGTTGCAAAGGTTCATCGCCGTCCCGGCGGCGGAGTTCCCGACGCTGTCCTGGGCGAATGCGGTGATCGCCGCATCGATGCCCGCATGGCTGCTGGCGGTCAGGAAATGGTGCGGCGAGGCAGGCGCCAGCGATCGAACGGCGGCCAGTTCCCGCCTGAGCCGGCCGATATCGGGCGACACGTCGAGCCCAGGCTCGGGCCGCGACACCGCCACGCGCGCGCTCATCCTGATATCGAGCGCGTCATGGGCATCGCGAAAGGCGATCGAGGTGACGTTGTTGCCGAAAAAATCCGTGAAGTCGGATCGTTCATTGGGCGCCGGCTCGAAGGAGAGCGAAGCGGCGATGACCCGCTGAACGCCACCGATGGTCGGCGGCAGAACCCGCACCTGATGCCGGCCGCCGCCGGCGGCGGCGGCGTAGTCGTAATGGAGCAGAAGCCGGATGTCGTACAGCATGGCCATCGCTTTTTACCCGAAATAGGCTTTGGCGAGGCTGTTGTAGAGGCCGCCGATCTCGCTGGCGAGTTCGTTCAGCGCCTTCGCCGTCATGTCGGCCGGTTCCTTGATGGCGATGGCGGTGTTGAGCTGCAGAATTTCCTTCGCCGCCGCCGACATGTGTCCTTCGCCGCCGACGGACGGCAACAGCCCGATCTCGGCCCTCAGCCGTTCCAACTGGAACAGGATGGAGCGGGGATTGAGCGGATCGAGCGCCAGGAGATCGATCACCGTGCGTCGGCCCGCCTGCACCGGATATTGCCGGCGATGGGTCATCACGCTGTCGCCGATCTCCAGCATCATATCCAGCGCCCCGTCCGGCGCCTCGCGGCTGGTCAGCCTGGCGAGCGTGCAGGCGATCTGGATGCCGCGCTCCAGCCGCCGGCCGATCTCGAGGAAGCGCCAGCCGGCGAAGCGGTACATATTCTCGTGCAAAAGGCCGGAAAACCCGGCGAGCTTGCGCAGGATGACGGTCATGGCCCGCGTCGCGTCGTCGCCCGGCGCCACGGTGGTGGCGAACTGATGGATGGTCTTCGACAAATCCTTTAGCGCCAGCCATCCGTCCGGTGAAAACCGGTCGCGGATCTGGCCAGCGCTGTAAACGGCGCTGTCGAGCGTGCCGATCAGCCCTGGCGGGATCGCCGTTTCGACATCGATGCCGAACGGTTCGAGATAGTCCCTGATATCGGCCAGCAGCGGCATGTCCGGGTCGGAGGTTTCGGCGAGCCGCACGTGATAGGCGCGCAGGATGCGCACCGTATCTTCCGAGCGTTCGATGTAGCGGCCGAGCCAGGTCAGGTTTTCCGCCGCGCGGCTGGGCAGGCTGCCGGGCCTGGTACGGTTGAAGCTGTCGCTCTCCCGCGGCAGCAGCGTCTCGCGCTCTACCGGCCTGTCGCTCACCACCCAGACATCGGCCGCCTGGCCGCCACGCTGCATGGCGATCGCCGTCGGGTCGAGCGACAGGCCGACGCGAGCAAACCCGCCCGGCATGACCGTCCATCCTTCGGGCGTGCGCGCCAGATAGACGCGCAGGCTCGCCGGCCGCGGTTCCAGCCAGCCGCCGACATAGACCGGCGTCGTCGACAGCGTCACCGCTTCCTGGCCGACGAAGGCCTCGCCATCGCGTTCGATGCGCGCCACCAGATCCGCCCGCTCCCCCACCGACAGCGCCGCGCCGAGCTTCGTCTGTCCGTCATCCTCGAAGGCCAGCCTTGTCGACAGCGCCGGGCCGACCACCATGCGGTCGATGTTGGCGAGCACATGAGCGCGTTCCGTCTCCTGCCCGCACCACCATGTCGCCACGCTGGGCAAAAGCAGCTCCTCGCCCCACAGTTCGCGCGCGATCTTGGGCAGGAAGGCAAGCAGCGCACGGGTCTCCATCAGGCCCGATCCCAGCGCGTTGACGGTGGACACCGTGCCTTGCCGGATCGCCTCGACCAGGCCCGGCGTGCCGATCTGCGAATCCGGCCGCAATTCGAGCGGATCGGCGAAGGCGGCATCGAGCCGCCGCCACAGCACGCTGATCGGCATCAGGCCCGACACGGTGCGCACCATCAGCCTGCCGCCGGAAACGGTCAGATCCTCGCCTTCGAGCAGCATGATGCCGAGGTAGCGGGCGATATAGGCGTGCTCGTAATAGGTTTCGTTGAGCGGTCCCGGCGTCAGGATGGCGACGCGGCCGTCGCTCTCCTTGGCCATGCCGATCAGCGCGTCGCGGAAGCGGCGGAAGAAGCCGGCAAGCCGGTGCACGTGCATTTCGCCATAGATGTCGGACAAAGCGCGCGTCGTGGCGACGCGGTTCTCCAGCGCGAAGCCGGCGCCCGAAGGCGCCTGGGTGCGGTCGCCCAGCACCCACCAGCGGCCATCGGGCCCGCGGCCGAGCTCGAAGGCGCAGAAGTGCAGGAAATGCCCCCCGGCCGGCCTGGTGCCGACCACCGGCCGCAAATATTCAGGGCTCGCCGCGATCAGTCCTGCCGGCAGGATGCCTTTTTCGATCAGCCGGTTCGGCCCATGGATATCGGCGACGATTTCCTCGAACAGGTCGGCGCGCTGCACGAGGCCGGCGCTGATCGCCTGCCACTCGCTGTCCTCGATGAGCAGGGGAATATGCGCCAGCGGCCATTCGCGCTCGTTGGCGCCCGCCTTGTCATAAACGCGGTAGTAGACACCGGCATCGCGCAGATACTGGTCGGCTCGGGCGAAGCGCTGGCCAAGCTTTTCGGCTCCGAGTTCGTCCAGTGCCTCGACAAAATGCTTCCAGGCCGGACGGGGATTGCCTGACGCGTCGACCATCTCGTCGACGACGCCGTCGATCGGCTGGTAGTGCTCCAGCAGGCTACGGGCCTGCGGCTTGCCGCGTACCCTTTTGTGATTCCCCTTTGCCATGTCAGATCACAGTCTTGGTGAACGCCTGAGGTCAAGCGTCATCGGAAAATCTTCCGCCGGCTGTTCCTCGCGCAACAAATAGCCCGATGGCGTGTGGCCGCGCGCCTCGAAGCGGGCGAGCCGCCGTGCCTCCGCCTCGTTGCCGTTGACCGGGAACGTCTCGTAGTTGCGCCCGCCGGGATGCGCGACATGGTAGACGCAGCCACCGACCGCCCGGCCGGACCAGCGGTCATAGATGTCGAACACCAGCGGCGTGTTGACCGGGAGTGCCGGATGCAGGCCCGACGCCGGCTGCCAGGCCTTGAAGCGCACGCCGGCCACAGCGATCTCCCTGTTGTCCGTTACCTTCATCGGCACGATGCGGCCATTGCAGACGATCGCATGGCGCTCTGGATTGAGGCCTTCGGTCTTGACCTGCAGCCGTTCGACCGAGGAATCGACGAAACGCACCGTGCCGCCGATCGCCCCCTGCTCGCCCATCACATGCCACGGCTCCAGCGCTTGCCTGAGCTCCAGTTTGACGCCGGCATGCTGGACTTCGCCACAGAAGGGAAAGCGGAATTCGAGTTGCGCGTCGAACCATTCGGGCCTGAACTCGAAGCCGTTGAGCTTGAGGTCGTCGAGCACGTCGAGGAAATCGGCCCAGACATGGTGCGGCAGCATGAAGCGGTCATGCAGCGAAGTGCCCCAGCGCACGAAGCGTCCGTCGAGCGGGTTCTTCCACGCACGGGCGATGATGGCGCGGACCAGAAGCTGCTGCGCCAGGGACATGCGCGCATTGGGTGGCATCTCGAACCCACGGAATTCGACAAGGCCAAGCCGGCCAGTCGGGCCATCCGGCGAAAACAGCTTGTCGATGCAGATTTCCGAGCGGTGCGTATTGCCGGTGACATCGGTCAGCAGATTGCGGAACAACCGGTCGACCAGCCACGGCAAGGGTGCGCTACCTCTGTCGGGATGCGGCACCTGCGCCATCGCGATCTCGAGCTCGTAGAGCGAATCGTGGCGCGCCTCGTCGAAGCGCGGCGCCTGGCTGGTCGGGCCGATGAACAGGCCGGAGAACATGTAGGACAGCGATGGATGCCGCTGCCATTGCAGCACCAGGCTCTTCAACAGATCGGGCCGGCGCAGGAACGGGCTGTCATTGGGCGTGGCGCCGCCGACCACGACATGGTTGCCGCCGCCGGTGCCGGTATGCCGGCCGTCGATCATGAACTTGTCGGCGCCAAGCCGCGTCTGCCGCGCTTCGTCGTAGATCGCCGTGGTGGTCGCCACGCAATCCTGCCAGTTGGAAGCCGGATGGATGTTGACCTCGATGACGCCGGGATCGGGCGCCACGCGGATGACGTTGAGGCGCGGATCGTGCGGCGGACCGTAGCCCTCGATGTGAACCGGCAGGCCAATCGCCTTTGCGGCGTTCTCGGCCGCCGCGACCAGCTCGAGATAGTCTTCCAGCGCCTCGACCGGCGGCATGAACACGCACAACCGCCCGTCGCGCGGCTCGACCGAAAGCGCGGTGCGCACCGCGCCGCCGATCTCGGTGATCTCCTGCTCGACCCGGTCCTGCTGGCCGGTCGCCGCCGTGAACGAGGCCGCCTGCTGGCGCCGCGCCATTTCGTCGGCGCCTTCCAGTTCCGCCGGGGCAACGGAGGGCAGGATCGCTTCTCGCGCCGGCAGCGCACCGCGCGGCAGCGACGGGTCTACCGGCACGATGTAAGGAAACTGCGCCGGGGGCACGTGGGGTAGCGTGCCGAGCGGCAGACGGTAGCCGACCGGTGAATCGCCCGGCACCAGGAACAGCCGGCCGCGCCGCGTCTTCCATTTTTCCGAGCGCCAGCGCGGATCGGACGCCTGGCTGTTCCAGCGCTGCACCGGCAGGACGTAGCCGGACGGCTTGGTCAGCCCGCGCTCGAACACCTTCGCCATGCGGCTGCGTTCTTCCGGGTCTTCGAGCTTCGAATTCGACGGATCGACATTGTCGGGGAGCTTCCCCTCCTTGAGCAGCCATTCGGCTGGATCCTCATAGGCTTCGCTGACCATGGATTTGTCGATGCCGAGCTCGCCGGCGATCGCCGTCAGCAGGCTTTCGGCCTGCTTCGGCCCGATATCGGCCGCGCTTTTCTCCCGCGCGATCAGCGACGGGTCGCTCCACACCGGCTGGCCGTCGGCGCGCCAGTAGAGCGAAAAAGTCCAGCGCGGCAGGCTCTCGCCTGGATACCATTTGCCTTGGCCGTAGTGCAGGAAGCCGCCCGGCGCGAAACGTTCGCGCAGTTTTCTGATCAGCGCGTCGGCCTTTTCGCGCTTGGTCGGGCCGACGGCGGCGGTGTTCCACTCGGCGGATTCGAAATCGTCGATCGAGACGAAGGTCGGCTCGCCGCCCATGGTCAATCGCACATCCCCGGCCTCGAGTGCCGCATCGACCTTGTTGCCGAGCGCATCCAGCGCCTGCCAGCTTTCGTCCGAGAACGGCTTGGTGATGCGCGGATGTTCGGCGATGCGATCGACCCGCATCTCGAAGCCGAACTCGACATTGGCGAAGCTCGCCATGCCGGAAATCGGTGCCGCATTGCGGAAATGCGGCGTTGCTGCCAGCGGCACATGGCTCTCGCCGGTAAGCAGGCCGGAGGTCGGGTCGAAGCCGATCCAGCCGGCGCCGGGAAGATAGACCTCGCACCAGGCGTGCAGGTCGGTGAAATCGACCGCTGTGCCGGCCGGCCCGTCGAGCGCGATGAGGTCGGGCTTGAGCTGGATCAGATAGCCGGAGACGAAGCGCGCGGCGATGCCGAGATTGCGCAGGATCTGCACCAGAAGCCAGCTCGAATCCCGGCACGAGCCCTTGGCCGCCGCCAGCGTTTCCTCCGGTGAGAAGACGCCGGTCTCCATGCGCACGATATAGGCGATCTCGCGTTGCAGCCGCGCATTGAGGTCGACGAGGAAGTTGACCGTGTTGGGCGCGCTACGATCGACGGTTTCCAGGAAAGCCTGGAGAAGCGGACCCGCCGGCTCCGGTGTCCGGTAGATGGCGAGATCGTCCCTGATGTCCTCGGGATAATCGAACGGGAACGCCTCAGCTGACGGTTCGACGAAGAAATCGAACGGATTGTAGACCGTCATGTCGGCGACGAGGTCGATCTCGATCTTCAGCTCCGTCACCGGCTCGGGAAAGACGAACCGGGCGAGGAAATTACCGTAGGGGTCCTGCTGGAGATTGACGAAATGGTTCGCCGGCTCGACCTTGAGCGAATGGCTCAACACCTTGGTGCGCGAATGCGGCGCCGGCTGCAGCCTGATGATCTGGGGGCCAAGCACCACCGGCCGGTCATATTTGTAGTGGGTCAGGTGGTAGACGGCTGCCAGAATTGCCATGGGACCCCGGGGTTCGGCGTTTAGCTGGCCGAACCCTGACACATCTGGCCGCCATTCTCCAAGCGGATGTTGCGGTGCACCTAAATTAAACGGCTACTGATCGGACAATTTCGCTTGGGAGGGTCTTCGCGACATCGCTTCGCTCCTGCTTCGCCCTGGAACGCCGGCGCTACTCGAGTCTAGATGATCAACACGTCGACGAATTTGCCAAATTTGCGCATTTTCTCAAGATTGACTGCAAGCCAAGCGCTCTTGAGATGCTCCGCCGCGCGGTCACCAATTTCCGGCGTCAGACTTGGCGGGGATTTAGGAAAAGCTGCGAAGCGGGCACTGCAAGCATGGAAAAGAAGGTAATACTCAAGATATTGAAATCTCCCTTCAGGACACAACGGCATTCCCTCCAGAGGGACAGGTGTCAATCTCTCGATCCTCACCGGAAACGACATCCCAGCAATCCTGACGCTCACTTCATAGATATTCGGGTCTTCGCGGTTCACGCTCGGAATCTGAATCCGGACGTCCGGTTCATCATCCACGGTCACGGTGTAAGACCAGTAATCGCGATTACTGGTTTCGATCTTATAGCGAGAGAGTGGCCGGCTCGCGGCTCTCTCCGGCGTAAAATTATTGACGAAATCCAGGATCGTATCGTGAACCGCCAGCAATTCCGCCATTGGATTTCGCCAATTCCAATGCAGTTCGCCAACGACAACGGGAACGGCCAATTCCTGCCAATATTCTGCATCGACCTGCACTTCCTTGACGCTGCGCGCTAACAGATCCCGCAACGGTTTTTCGATCAGTGCCCGGATATCTTCGATATCCGATTCCAAGAGCCCTTCAATCCTGGAGCAAAAGGGGGAGATATAGCTGATCCGTTCCACCGTAACATGCGAGCAATACGCCGCAGGCGCGTCATTACGAGAGCTTGGAAGTAATGTGAACTCCTTGAGCCAGCGAGCAATAGCGCTACGCCAGCGATAGGCCGCAGCAGTCTCGCTGCGGAAGGAGCGAGTGGGGCCTGGATGCTCGATCTTCTCAAGCCAGCGGGTGATGCAGACGTTTACACCGCAGGGGCCATCGAAATGAAGCCCGGCATCCCACACGTACATCTTTCGAACAGCCCCGGAATTCAGACGGAACGTCCAGTTGCTCCCAGAACCAATCGTAAAGCGGCACCCTTCGGCGTGGGAACCCCAAGTGCCTCCAACGAAGCTGAACTCACGCCGGTACCTATCCATCTGCACAAGACGCTTACCGCGAAAGCGCTTGAGCCCCTCGCGGATGCAATCGGCGATACTGCGCAACGGCATTGCGTTCTCCAAAACAACTGAAGAGACAGCACCGTTTATTCAGAAATCCTCTACGATCTGTTTAGCGAGGCGGTCTCGAACCAAGACTGCTCTACCTTAAAAGAACGCCTGTATCCCCGTCTGTGCCCGTCCCAGGATCAGCGCGTGCACGTCATGCGTGCCTTCATAGGTGTTGACGGTCTCCAGATTCTGCGCGTGGCGCATGACGTGGTAGCCGATCTGGATGCCGTTGCCGCCATGCATGTCGCGGGCCTGGCGGGCGATGTCGAGCGCCTTGCCGCAATTGTTGCGCTTGACGATCGAGATCATCTCAGGCGCCATCTTGCCTTCGTCGAGCAGACGTCCGACGCGCAGCGACGCCTGCAAGCCCAGTGCGATTTCGGTCTGCATGTCGGCGAGCTTCTTCTGGTAAAGCTGCGTGCCGGCCAGCGGCTTGCCGAACTGCTTGCGGTCGAGGCCATACTGGCGAGCGCGGCGCCAGCAATCTTCCGCCGCCCCCATCGAACCCCAGGAAATGCCGTAGCGGGCCCGGTTGAGGCAACCGAACGGTCCGCCGAGGCCCTTGGCGTTCGGCAGCAGCGCGTCCTCGCCGACCTCGACGCCTTCCATCACCACTTCGCCGGTGATCGAAGCGCGCAGGCTGAGTTTGCCGCCGATCTTCGGCGCCGAAAGCCCCTTCGTGCCCTTTTCCAGCACGAAGCCGCGGATTTCGTCCTTGCCGTTCTCGCCCTTCAGCTTCGCCCAGACGACGAACACGTCGGCGACCGGCGCATTGGAAATCCACATCTTGGAGCCGGTCAGCCTGTAGCCGTTGGCGCTCTTTTCGGCACGGGTCTTCATGCCGCCGGGGTCGGAGCCGGCATCCGGCTCGGTCAGGCCGAAACAGCCGATCCATTCGCCGCTGGCGAGCTTCGGCAGGTACTTCCTGCGCTGCTCATCCGAGCCATAGGCATGGATCGGATACATCACCAGCGACGACTGCACCGACATCATCGAGCGATAGCCGCTATCGACGCGTTCGACTTCCCGCGCCACCAGCCCGTAGGTGACATAGTTGGCGCCAAGTCCACCGAACTCCTCGGGAATATTGATGCCGAGCAGGCCGGCCTCGCCCATCTCGCGGAAGATCGCCGTGTCGAAAGTCTCGTTGAGATAGGCTTCCTCGATGCGCGGCGCGAGCTTGTCGGCGGCAAAGGAGGCAGCGCCGTCGCGCACCATGCGCTCGTCTTCCGAAAGCTGGTCCTCGATCAGGAACGGATCTTCCCAGACGAATGCATTCTTGTCGGCGGCCATGGCTTTTCTGTCCTTCGAAAGGTGAACCCGGCTTATCGGCCCGCAGCTTGAGAAAATCAAACGAAATTGCTTCACCGATCAATGAGCGCTAGTAATGGATCATGAGTGTCCAGCGCCGCCTATTGCCCAACATCAGTGCCCTCGCCGCCTTCGAGGCGGTGGCCCGGCTCGGCTCCTTCACCGCCGCCGCGCAGGAGCTGGACTTGACCCAGGGCGCTGTCAGCCGGCAGATCAACCTTCTGGAGGATCAGTTCGGTCGCCGGCTGTTCGAACGCGACAGCCGCAACGTCCGCCTGTCGACCGCAGGCGAAATCTACGCGGAGGCGGTGCGCTCGGCACTTGGCCAATTGCGCGATGCAGCCCTCGGATTGATGAGCAATCGGCATAGTGGCATCCTGAACCTTGCCATTTTGCCGACCTTCGGCACCCGCTGGCTGATGCCGATGATCCCCGATTTCGTCGAAAGCAATCCCGACATAACCATCAACTTCGCCACCCGCATCGGCCGTTTCGACTTCGCCAGGGAGAGGCTGGATGCGGCCATCCACTACGGCCTGCCGGACTGGCCGGAAGCCGACTCGACGCTGCTGGTGCGCGAAACGGTGGCCCCGGTCGTCTCCCCCGACTTCCTCGCCGGTCGCGCCATCGCCACGCCGGCCGACATTGGCCGTTTGCCGCTGCTGCACATGACGACGCGCCCCGGCGCCTGGAGCGAATGGTTCGAGCATCAGGGCCTGAGCGCTCCGACCGGACCCGGAATGCAGTTCGAACAGTTCGGCACCGCTGCCCAGGCCTGCATGGCGGGGCTCGGCGTGGCGCTGTTGCCGCTGCTTCTCATCGAGGGTGAATTGCAGCGCGGCCAGCTTGTGCCGGCGCCCGGCCAGCCGATGCAAAGCCGCAGCGCCTATTACCTTGTCGTTCCCCACGACAAGCGCGGCTATCCACCGGTCGCCAGTTTTCGCGACTGGCTGCTGGGCCGGCTTGAGAAGGAGCCGGCTGTTCTGGCGTGGTAGCTACTTCCGCTTCAGCGCGTCCGCCAGCGCCGCGCCGAACGCGCCCTGCTGTGCCGGCCGCTCCGGTTGGCGTTGCGGCGCCGGCGAGCGTGGCGCCGGCCTGCCGCCGCCATTGTCGCGCGGTCCACCCTTCGATGCGCCGCCCTCGCCGCCATCCCTGCGCATGGAGAGCGCGATGCGCTTGCGCTTGATGTCGACATCGACGACGCGCACCTTGACCACGTCGCCGGCTTTGACCACCTCATGCGCGTCCTTGATGAAACGGTCGGCCAGTTGCGAGACATGCACCAGCCCGTCCTGATGCACCCCGATATCGACGAAGGCGCCAAACGCCGCGACGTTGGTCACCGTGCCTTCCAGCAGCATGCCGGGCTTCAGATCCTTGATGTCGTCGACACCGTCGGCGAAGGTCGCGGTCTTGAAGCCCGGGCGCGGGTCGCGAGCGGGCTTCTCCAGCTCGGCAAGAATATCGCGCACCGTCGGCAGGCCGAAACGCTCGTCGACGAAGACGCGGGGATCGAGCGCCTTGAGCGCCGCGCTGTCACCCATCAGCGAACGCACGTCGCGGCCACAGGCGGCGACGATCTTCTTGGCCACGCCATAGGCTTCCGGATGCACCGACGAGGCATCGAGCGGCTCGCTGCCATTGGCAATGCGCAGAAAGCCGGCGCATTGCTCGAAGGCGCGCGGTCCAAGCCGCGCCACCTTGAGGAGTTCCTTGCGGCTGGCGAATGGTCCGGTCGCGTCGCGATGCGCGACAATGGCGTCGGCGAGCGAGGCGCCCAATCCTGAAACGCGCGCCAAAAGCGGCGCCGAGGCGGTGTTGAGGTCGACGCCGACCGCGTTGACGGCGTCCTCCACGACCGCTTCCAGCGAGCGACCAAGCCGATACTGGTCCACATCGTGCTGGTACTGGCCGACGCCAATGGATTTCGGTTCGATCTTGACCAGTTCGGCCAGCGGATCCTGCAGGCGCCGCGCGATCGACACCGCGCCGCGCAGCGACACGTCGAGGCCGGGAAACTCGGCCGCCGCCGCCGCCGAAGCCGAATAGATCGAGGCACCCGCCTCGCTGACGATCACCTTGAGCGGCTTCGGCCCTGCCCCCGCAGGCAGGTCGGACAGCATGTCGGCGACCAGCTTCTCCGTCTCGCGGCTGCCGGTGCCGTTGCCGATCGAGATCAACTCGACCTTGTGCTGGCGGATCAGCGCGGCAAGTTCGGCCTGCGTGCCGCGCACATCATTCCTCGGCGGGAACGGATAGACCGTCGTCGTCGCCACCAGCTTGCCGGTGCCGTCCACCACCGCGACCTTGACGCCGGTTCGGATACCTGGGTCGAGCCCCATCGTCGGCCTTGAGCCGGCGGGTGCCGCCAGCAGCAAATCCTTCAGGTTACGGGCAAAGACGTGGATCGCCTCTTCCTCGGCCCGTTCGCGCAAATCGCGCATCAGATCGAGCGTCAGGTGCAGCGACAGTTTTATCCGCCAGGTCCAGCCGGCGACCTCCATAAGCCAGCGGTCGCCCGGCAGGCTGCCACCGATGGCATAGGCGTTGGCGATCATGCGCTCGACCGGCTTCACCTGCGAGGTGTCATCCGCATCGACCTCGATGTCGAGCGACAGCACTTCCTCGTTGCGGCCGCGCAACATGGCCAGTGCGCGGTGGCTCGGCGCCGTGGACCAACGCTCGACATGGTCGAAATAGTCGGAGAATTTCGCGCCGGCCTCCTGCTTGCCGTCCACCACCCTGGCGCGCAGGAAGGCGCGCTCCTTCATGTAGCTCCGCAGCTTGCCGACCAGATCGGCATTTTCCGCGAACTGCTCCGAGAGAATATCGCGCGCGCCCTCGAGTGCTGCCTTGGTGTCGGCCACCTCCTCGGTGACATAGGCGAGCGCCACCTCGGCGGGCACCAGCGAACGGTCGGCGAGGATCGCCTCCGCCAAAGGCCCGAGGCCCCGCTCCCTGGCAATCTCGGCCTTGGTGCGGCGCTTCGGCTTGTAGGGCAAATAGATGTCTTCCAGCTCCGCCTTGGTGGCCACCGCCGCGATCTTGGCTTCGAGATCCTCGGTCAGCTTGCCCTGCTCGCGGATCGAGCCGAGGATGCTGTCGCGGCGCGCATCGAGTTCGCGCAGATAAGCAAGCCGTTCGGCAAGGTCGCGCAGCTGCGTGTCGTCAAGCCCGCCGGTCACTTCCTTGCGGTAGCGCGCCACGAACGGCACCGTCGCACCCTCATCGAGCAGTCCGATCGCCGCGGCCGCCTGTTCGGGCCGCGCCTTGATTTCGGCCGCGATGATGGCTGCGACGCTCCTGATGTCGGATGCCATGTCATTCCCACTCTTTTCGAAAAGAGCGGCGACCATAGGCGCAGACATCAGGTCCGCCAACCGTCGCGCCTCTATCAGGCCGGCGGGTCCACAGGAAAGCAGCCTCTAGAGCAATTCCAGGAAAAGTGTGCAACGGTTTTCCGTCCGGAATTGCGCAAAAACAAAGAGTTAGAGTGGGCCGGCGATTCTATCAAACGCTGAACCGCTCTAATGTGGCCGCCGGAGCGCGGTCAGATTATCCGGCTCAGCGCCTCGAAGAAGGCGACGATCTCGATATCCAGCGGATCGTCGACCGGCTCCGGTTGCGACGACATCTTGGCTATGACGACTTCCGCTTTCGGATCGACATAGAGCCACTGGCCATGGATGCCGATGCCGCAATAGGCGCCATTCTCGAAGCCGGTCTGATACCATTTGTTGCGGTAGCGGCCCTTCGGGAACAGCGGCAGCATGGCGCCGCGCTGCCAGGCCTCCGAGCTGCCGCCGGTGACGGTGGTGTCGCGCACCCAGGCCTCGGGCACGATGCGGCGGCCATTGGCCGTGCCGCCTTGCCGCATCATCTCGCCGATGCGTGCCAGATCGCGCGGCGTCACCGAAATACCACCGGCGGTACGTGCCGTGCCTTCCATGTCGACGCCGATCGACGCCTCGCTGACGGCGCCGAGCGGCAGCCACAGTTTCTCACGCATCAGATCGGGGAAGCGCTGGCCCGAGGCACGTTCCAGCAGCAGGCCGAGCAGGTCGGAATTGGGCGAACGGTAGCGGAAAGTCTGGCCATGCGGCTCGGCAAGCCGCTGCAAGGTCAGGATGAATTCGCGCAGGCTTTCGGTGCCGCCGCCGGGGTTCCACAGCGTCGCGCGGCGATAGCGGGCAAAAGCGCTTTCGGCATCGAGATAGGCCTCCTCGAAATCGAGGCTGACGCTCATATCGAGCACATGCCGCGCGCTGGCATCACCATAGGCCGAACCTTTGGCCTCGGGAATGTACTTCGTCACCGGGGCTTCGGGATCGAACGCCCCCTCGCCCTCCAGTATGCCGGCGATGATGGCGGTCACCGATTTGCTGACCGAAAAGATGATGTGGCGCGCGCCGAAATCCATATGTGGGGCGAACCAGTCGCCAATGGTCTTGCCGCCTTTCATCACCGTCAGCGCGTCAGTGCTGGAGCGCAAGAGGAATTCGGCCACCGTCTCTGGCGCAGCGGCAACCGAAACCTTTTCGCCGAGTAAGCCGCCCAAGTCCCGCACAGGAGCTTCGACGACGCCCGGTGCCGCGGCCACGCGGGCGGTCGGCACCAGTTCGCCGAGATTCTGGAATGACCACCGGTTGAACGGGTTTTCGCGCCAATTGCCGAGCTGCACCTCGTTGCGGCGGAAGCCGTAGCGGGTCTCGAACGCGGTCTTGCCGGTCATGGCGTTTCCTTCCAGTCCATTGTTCGTTGAAGCTCAGGCCAGTGCAACAGCTATGGCGTGCACGGCCTTCAGCGTTGCCACGGAATAGTCCAGGTTGCTGAAATCCGGCCAGGTCGACAGCTTCACCACGACGATTCCTGTGTCCCAGTCGATGTGGATCATCTGTCCGAACACGCCCCGGCACATTAGCGCCCGCGACCGCGGATTCTCGATCCAGAACTGGTTGCGAAAGCTGCCCTCGGGCAGGCTGGCGGAGAAATCCGGACCATGCTTGCCACTGCGCGTCGCCTCGATCCAGTCGGCCGGCACGATGCCGCGACCATCGTCGAGGATCAGCTGGCCGAAGCGGCCATAGTCGCGCAGCGTCGCGTTGAAACCGCCATCGGCCAGCGCGTAGCCCGCGCTGTCGACGGTGAAGCAGGCGCTTTCGTCGGCACCGAGCTTTTGCCAGAGTTCCTCGGAAACCAGTTGCGACAGCCTTTTGCCTGTCACCCGTTCCATAATGAAGGCAAGCACGTCCGTCTCGATCGAGCGGTACTCGAACCGGGCGCCGTGCGGGCGAACCGTGTCCTTCAAGCCCAGGATCAGCTCGAACATGTGCGAGGGCCAGCGGAAATCCGGATCGCTGCCCGGTGGCACCGGTTTCCAGCCGGTCGCGACATCGACCTGGCCGATGTCGGAATAGCGGTCGACATATTCCTCGGAGAACCGCACGCCGGTCGTCATGTCCAAGACATGCTGGACGCTGGCGCCGGCCCAGCCGGTGGCGCCAAGCTCCGGCAGATAATCGGTGACGAGCCTCGCCGGATCGATCAGGCCGCGTCCGGCCAGTATGCCGAACACCGAGCCGGTGATCGATTTAGCCATCGACTGCGAGAGATGCAGCGTCCGCTCGTCCATGCCGTTGAAATAGCGCTCATAGGCTATCCTGCCGTCCTTGAGGACCAGGAAGCCGTCCGTATAGGTCTCGTCGAGCAAGCCGGCGAGCGTCGAAGGCCTGCCCTCGCTGTCCCCGACCGCCAACCTGTCGAGATCGACCTCGGCGCGTTCGAAACGGTGGCGGTGACCATTGCCGCGCCAGACTTCGGCGGTCGGCAGGATTTCCCTGATGTGCTGGAAAGCCCAGCGGTTCCAGGGCGGCCTGTCCCAGTCGAGCCTGGGCGGCACCATGGCGGGCGGCGACCCGTGCATGATCGGCGGCCGCGGATCGCTGTTGCGATAGGAGTCCATGAAAGGCCATTCCCAGAAAAGAAAGGCCCGGCGGCATGTGCCGCCGGGCCTCTTGGGGTCTGTGACTACTTCTGCAGTTCGGTCCAGATCTTGGTGTAGAGCTCCTGCGTCTCAGGGGCGCACATCTGCTGCAGTTCGCCAAGCGGCTTGGCGTCGGCCGGAATGACGACTTCCGGCGCGTCCTTCATGTCGGCCGGCATGTATTTGTCCGAACCGGCAATGGCGTTGGCGTAACGATGGAAGGCCGAGAGGCCCGCCGCGTTTTCCGGATCCATGATGAAGTTCTGGAACAGCTTGGCGTTCTCGACATTCTTGGCTTCCTTGAGAACGACGACGTTGTCGCTCCACAGGCCATAGCCTTCCTTCGGATAGTTGAAGTGGATGGCCGGGTTGGCCAGGCGCTGGCGGAGCGCCGAGCCGTTCCAGTCGCTGGTTGCCTTGAAGTCACCGGCGCCCATCTTCTCGATCGTGTTGTATTCCATGGCGATCCAGTTCGGCTTGGCCGCCACCAAGAGGTCGCGTACCTTCTTCAGCACCACCTTGTCGTCGGTGCACTGCTGGCCGCCGACATACTTGATCGCGGCGAACATCACGTCGCCCATCTCCGGCACGACGTTGACCTTGCCCTTCAACTCGTCCGGCGTGTTGAAGATGATGCCCCAGGTGTTGGCCGGACCCTTGTAGGCGTCGGTATTGACGACGACCCCGATCGTGCCCCAAGCCCACGGAACGGTATATTTACGGCCGGGATCGAAGTCGGGATTGGCCCATTCGGGTGCGATGTTCTTGGCGTTCTCCATCTTGCCGGGATCGGTCTCCTGGACGAGACCTTCCTTGATCCAGATCGGCACGTAGGTCTGCGAGGGCACCGCTATGTCGAAACCGGTGCCGCCCTGGCGAACCTTGGCCAGCGCCGTATCGTTGGAATCGTAGTCGGTGATGGTCACCTTGATGTTGTATTTGGCTTCGAACTTCTTGATCACGTCGGGGCTGGTGTAGTTGCCCCAATTATAGATGTTGAGCACGCCGTCGGCGCGGGCGAGCCCCGTCGAAGCGAGCAGCGCCAACCCCATGGCACTCGCTGTTGTCTTCCAATTCATGGTCTTAACTCCCATTGTCGGTTTCAGTCTCGTTTCCTGCTGACGAAGAAAAACAACGTGACGATCGCGACCGAAAGCAGCAGGAAGGCGGTCGATATCGCGTTGATCTCAGGCGTGATGCCGCGGCGGATCTGGCCGAGCATGTAGGTGGGCAGCGTGTCCTGGCCGCCCGATTTGACGAACTCGGTGATGACCACGTCATCGAGTGAGATGACGAAGGCCAGCATCAGGCCGGCGAGGATACCGGGCCACAAAAGCGGCAGCGTGATGCGGCGGAAGGTCTTCCATGGCGTCGCGTACAGATCGGCCGCGGCGCGTTCCAGCGTCAGGTCCATATTCTCCAGCCGCGCCCGGATCGGCAGGTAGGCGAAGGGAATGCAGAACGCCGTATGCGCGGCGACCAGATAGCCGATGCCGGAATAGCCGGTGAAGATCTTGATGCGCGAGAAGAAGATCAGCAGCGCCACGCCGGTGACGATCTCGGGCACCATCAGCGGCTGGTTGATCGCCGCGTATTTGAAGGTGAGGCCGGGATAGGACGCCGTGCGCGTGGTGGCGAGTGCCGCCATGGTGGCGAAGATGGTCGACAGCACCGCCGCGATGGCGCCGATCTGGAACGAGCGCAGCGTCGCATCGATGACTTGCGTGTTCTGGTAAGCCGACTGGAACCATTTCAGCGAAAAGCCGCCCCATTCCGAGGTCGAGCTTGCCGCGTTGAAGGCATAGATCACCAGCACGATAATCGGCAGATAGAGCACCACGAAACAGGTCGCCGCGATCGCGGTGAAGCCCGGCTGGTGCTTGATGGAGAAGTTGCTAGCCATGCCGCACCCCTGACTTGCCGGCATTGCGCACATAGGCGAGCAGCGCCACCATGACGATGATCATCACCGTGATCGACAGCGCCGAGCCGAGCGGCCAGTTGCGGCCCTGTCCGAACTGCAATTCGATCAGATTGGACAGCATCATGTTCTTGCCGCCGCCCAGCACGCTCGGCGTCACATAGGCGCCGAGCGCCGGAATGAAGACCAGGATGGAGCCGGCAATGACACCAGGTTTGACCAGCGGGAAAATGATCTTGCGCAGCACCTTGAAGCGTGTCGCGTAGAGATCGTAGCCCGCCTCGACCAGCCGGAAGTCGAGCTTCTCCATGCTGGCATAGATCGGCAGCACCATCAGCGGCAGGTAGACATAGGCCATGCCGATCAGGATCGCCGTGTCGGTGTAGAGGATCTGCACCGGCGCCGAGACGATGCCGAGCTTCAGAAGGATGGTGTTGACGATGCCTTCGTTGCGGATGATCTGCAGCACCGCGAAGGTGCGGATCAACAGGTTCGTCCAGAATGGGATGGTGATCAGGAACAGCCAGAGATCGCGCGTTTTCTCGCTACGCGTGGCCATGAAATAGGCGGTCGGGAAACCGAGCGCCAAGGTGGCGAGCGTCGTCACCACCGCGAGCTTGATCGAACGCCAGAAAATGGTGACATGCGCCGCCGCCAGCGACAGCGTGTCGTCGAAAATATCGCGTTCCAGGAAGACCGACGTCCAGGCGTCGGACGAGAATTGCCATTTCACGTCCCCATAGGCGCCGGGGGTCAGGAACGAATAGACCAGCACGATCAGCAGCGGGCCGGTGGCGGCGAACAGGATGACCAGCAGCGCCGGGGCTGACAAAAGCCAGCGGTCACGGACATCGCGCCGTTCCGCTGCCTTGGCGACTTCTTCCGCGGTCGCCATCAGTCCCTCAGCACTTGCGCGGCGTCGTTGCCGATCATGATGCCGACCTTGTCGCCGCGCTCGAAACCGCAGCCGGCGCTGCGCGTGTTCTGCTGGCGCACGGTGAAGGCCTCGCCGCTGTCGAGCTGGACATGGATATGCGTGTCGGTGCCGAAATAGACGATGTTTTCGACCGTGCCAGACAGGTCGCCCTTGTCCTTCGTCAGCTTGGCATGCTCGGGCCGCACCACAACGGTGGCGTTGTCCTTGGGCTGGAAGCCTTCGGCAACGGTGGCCTCGATGGTCGTGCCGGACTTGAGCGTCGCGCGCGCCTTACCATTGCCGACGCCTGAAATGGCGGCGGTGAGGAAATTGGTTTCGCCGATGAAGTCGGCCACGAAGCGTTCCGCCGGCTTGTCGTAGATGTCCCAGGGCGAGCCGACCTGCAGGATCTTGCCCGACGACATAACCGCGATGCGGTCCGACATGGTCAGCGCTTCTTCCTGGTCGTGAGTGACGAAGATGAAGGTGATGCCGGTCTCGTGCTGCAGCCGCTTCAGCTCGATCTGCATCTCCTTGCGCAGCTTGTAGTCGAGCGCCGAGAGCGGTTCGTCGAGCAACAGCACTTTCGGCTGCGGCGCCAGCGCCCGGGCCAGCGCCACGCGCTGCTGTTGGCCGCCGGAAATCTGGCCAGTGCGGCGACCCGCCAGCGCTTCCATCTTGACCAGCTTCAACATCTCGGCGACACGCGCCTTGATCTCGGCCTTTGGCTTGCCCAGCATTTCCAGGCCAAAGCCGATATTGTCGGCCACCGTCATGTGCGGGAACAGTGCGTAGGACTGGAAGACGGTGTTGACCGGCCGCTTGAACGGCGGCAATGGCGCGATGTCATGGCCGTAGAGCAGGATCCCGCCGGCGGTTGGAAAGTCAAAGCCGGCGATCAGCCGCAGCAAGGTGGTCTTGCCGCAGCCGGACGGCCCCAGCAGCGTGAAGAACTCGTTTTCGCGGATGGATACCGAGACCTTGTCGAGGGCAGCGACCTGCCCTTCACCCGATCCGAAAATTTTGCTGACGTTTACTACTTCAATCGCATTCCGATCCGGTTTGTCCGGCACGATTACGCCTCACTGTTGACCCCGCTCTTGCTGGCGGAGTTTGTCCCCTGTTGGATGTGACCACATGGCCGGTAGGTTGGCAAGCCCGGCATTGAATCACAGTTCAGTCAGTCGTTAGACAGCAAGCCTCATGCCATTATCAGGCCTGATAGGTGATCTTGCCGCCGCAGATCGTCGTCACCGGCCGTACCTTGTGCAGATCGGCCGGCGCCGTCTTCTCGATATCGGCCGACAGCACCACCAGATCCGCCAAATAGCCCGGTTTCACCATGCCCTTGCGGTGCTCGGCGAATTCGGCATAGGCGCCTTCGACCGTGTAGGCGGCAATCGATTCATGCAGCGAGAAGCTCTGGTCGGGATCGTTTTCTGCCCACGGCTTGCGCAGCACTGCCGCCTGAATGCCCAGGATCGGGTCGATCGGCGACACCGGCCAGTCCGACGCGAACACGACATGCGCGCCGGCGTTCTTCAAGGTGCGCCAGGCGTAGCTGAGCGGCCAGCGCGCAGGCCCGATCCGCGACACGGTCGGCTCCAGCGGGAAATCCATGGCGCCGGGAGGATGCGGCGGCTGCATGGAAGCGATGACGCCGAGTTCGGCAAAGCGCGGCACATCGGCGCTGGTGGTGACCTCAATATGTTCGACCCGGTGCCGGCTGTCGCGCTTGCCGTTGGCCTTCTCAGCCGCCTCATAGCCGTCGAGCACCGCACGCACCGCGCCGTCGCCAATCGCGTGCACGGCGATCTGCAGCCCGCGTTTGTCGATGGCGACCGCCAGATCGATGAACTGCCGCGGCGTGAACAATGGCTCGCCGACCCAGTCGGGACGATCGGCATAAGGCTCGATCATGACCGCCGTCCAGGAGTCGAGCACCCCGTCATAGAACACCTTGACCATGCCCGACGACAGCCATTCGCTGTCGTAGCGCTCGGCCATGACGGACGCCTTGTCGAGCATGTCGAGCGTCATGAAATTCTTGTAGTGGAAGGGGATCTGCACGCGGCAGGGCAGCCCTTCCTCGGCCTCGATCTCGGCCAGCAGTTCGAGCTGGTAGAGGTTGCCGTCCATGTTCTGGATCGAGGTGATGCCGTGGCGCGCGCACCAGGCAAGCCCGCGCCGCATGATGTCGCGGTCGAAGGCGCGTTCTTCCGCCGTCGGCAGCGGCTCCGGCTCGCCGCCGGTCGCCAGCCCCAGCCGCACACGGCTTTCGCCGGCAAGGTCGAGCACCGGGCCGAACGCTTCGCCCTCGCGCAACTCGCCTTCTGCCAGGCCGTCATCCCCCATGACGATCTCATTACCCGGCCCAAGCGTGCGCCCATGCAGAATATCAGCCATTTCCAGGGCTTTGGTGTTGGCCCACATCGTGTGGTGGTCGGGAGCCGCCATGACGAAAGGCCGGTCCGGCAGGATCGCGTCGAGATGGTGGCGCGTCACCCGCACGTCGTCGAGCACCGTGTAGTCGACGCCCTGCCCGACCAGCATCCGCGCGTCGGGACGTGTCGTTGCATAGTCGCGGATCGCCTTCTGCAGCGCCTCGAACCCGTGCACGCCCGCCAGTTGCAGATGGGCAAGCTCGGCGGCGCCCGAAAACAGATGCATATGGGCTTCGATGAAGCCGGGCAGGACCGATCCGCCATGCGCGTCGATGATGTTGGTGGCTGATCCCTTGAATTCTTCAATGGCTGCGCGACCGCCAATGGCGATGATAGAGCCGTCCTTGACGGCAATGGCTTCGGCGACGGGATTATCATCGTCCATGGTCAGCACGCGACCGTTGAGAACGATCAGATCCGCACTACCCGCACCCGTGACCGACATCGCGACTCCGCGCTTTTGACGACTGACTGGAGACCGGAAAAGCTCGTGTCCAACGACCCGCCGCACCATGGAGCGGCGCTGTCGGACAAATTTGATGCCGGCGCACTGTCTTTGAAATTCCCCTTGTTATCCCAAGAGACAGTGTGGATAAAGAATGCGACTGATTATTCGCGTTTGTCAACATGCCGGATTTGGAATGTATTGTGGACAGCACGCTCCGCCTCTCTTGGGACCAGGCGGGGAACGAGGACATCAACCCGTGAAGCGCAGTCTCGACCGCAAAACCAGGATAGCGCTCGAACCGCGCAAGCAGCCGCGGCAGCAACGGTCGAGCAAGGTTGTCGACCGGATTCTCGACGCGGCGCTGATCTTGACGCGAGAGCAAGGAACCAGGACGCCGACGACGCTCGCCATCGCGCAGCGCGCGGGCTTGTCTGTCGGCTCGGTCTACCAGTACTTTCCCAACAAGGAAGCCATCCTTCTGGACCTCGCCCGGCGCTGGCTGTCCTCCTTTCCCGAGGTGATCGAGAAGCGCATAAAGGTCCCTCGGCCCACCAACCGTGAAGAATTCCGGCGCGAGGTACGCAAGCTCTTCATCGACACGTCCAGTATCTATCTCGAGAACGCGACCCTGATGCCGGTGATCGAGGCCATTTCAGGCAATGCCGATCTCAGGCCTATCCAGGACGAATATGACGAGCAGATCATCGCGCTTTACGCCGCCTGGCTGCGGCATGTGAATCCGGCTCTCGAAGACAAGACCGCCAAACGGCTCGGCCTGGTGATGATGGAGGTCGGGCACGCCTGCCGGCTAGTCGGACTGAAGAGAGATCGCAGGACATTCGACCTCATCGAGGACGATGTCGAAGCCATGTGGCTGGCTCTGGTGAGCCCCTATCTCAACCTAGACTGATTTCGCATTTCGAGAGGAATTTCATGAAGACTGTCTATTCGCCGCTTCACGCCGGTCATGCCGGCCAGATGGAACTGGTCACCTCGGCCATCGTACCCGGTTTCGAAAAACCCTCGCGCGCGGAGTTCATCAAGGCGCGGGTCGAAAGCGAGAAGCTCGGACCTGTTATCGCGCCGGTCGAGCACGACCTTGCCGCCGCCAAGCGCGTTCACAGGGCCGACTACATCGACTTCCTGCCGACCGTCTGGCCACAATGGATCGCCGAGGGCCACACCGGTACGGCCATGCCCTTCACCTGGCCGACGCGCGGCCTGCGCGGCGACGTGCCGCCCAAGCGCATCGATGCCCTGCTCGGCTATTATTCCTTCGACGGCGGCGCCACCTTCGTCGAAGGCACCTGGGCCGCGATCAAATCCTCCTACGACGTCGCGCTGACCGCCGCCGGTCTGGTCAAGGGCGGCGAGAGATCGGCCTTCGCGCTCTGCCGCCCGCCCGGCCACCACGCCGGCGCCGGCTTCATGGGCGGCTATTGCTACATCAACAACGCGGCGGTTGCCGCGCAATGGTTCCTCGACCAGGGCGCCAAACGCGTCTCTATCCTCGACGTCGATTATCACCACGGCAATGGCACGCAGGAGATCTTCTACGACCGCGCCGACGTGCAGGTTCTCAATCTGCACGGCGATCCGATGGTGGAATACCCGTTCTTCCTCGGCCATGCCGACGAGCGCGGCTTGGGCGCCGGGGAAGGCTTCAACATCAACTATCCCATGCCCTTCGGCACCGGTTGGGACGCCTGGAACGCCGCCCTGGAAGACGCCTGCGCCAAGCTTGCCGCCTACGCGCCCGACATCGTCGTCGTGTCGCTCGGCGTCGATACGTTCGAGAAGGACCCGATCAGCCAGTTCAAGCTGAAAAGCCCCGACTATCCCAAGATCGGCCAGCGCATCGCCAGGCTCGGCTTGCCGACGCTGTTTGTCCAGGAAGGCGGCTATGCCGTCGAGGAGATCGGCATCAACGCCGTCGGCGTGCTGACCGGTTTCGAGGATCGTTAGATCGCCGCAAAGGGAACGCTGCCGTCTGCGCGGAGACCAAAGGAGGGTGGCGTCAGCCGCCCTTTTTTGCGTCCACCGACACCCCATGAGCCCATCGCAAACGCTGTGGCCACCCTATGCGGCTCGACGTCCCTGCCCACGGAAAGGCACGGAAAACGACCCCTGAGTCGCGCATCGAGTCCGCCGGATTCGATTTTGTCAAATCGCGTTTGATGTCGGATTCATCTGCGGGTAGATTAGACCCGAATCAGCCGGTCCTCGGGGGGCGCGGCGACCACCCAAAGTCTCACGTTCCGGACTTTTTCCGGCGCCAGACGCGGACGTCTTCGCGTTCCCTGAATGGATTCCGTCTGATTGGGCGCGGCCCCGCGCCTCGTGTGTGTCTCGTAAAAGTAACGCGTTTCGAGTTCGGCGGCTGGCTCTCCAGCAACCGGACATCAGAATCGATTCCGGCCAAAAGCAGCAGATGAGCAGTCCCGCCGCGCCTCTACAATCCGACACATTGGGCTCGCGCCTGACGTCGCGCGGTGATCTCACCTCCTTCTTCATGGAGTTGACCGCCGAGATCGGCGCCGACAGCTACATGCTGGTCGCCATCGTCCATGACCAGGACCGCAACGATGCGCGCATCGTTTCCTCGAACTGGATCTTCGACGCCATCGAACTGATCGGCAAACGGCTGATCGCCGGCCTCGCCCAGGGCCCCCTCACCGCGGCGCCCGGTATCCGCCCGACACCGCTGGTGGCGGCCCAGGCGCCGGATGCCGACGGACTGGTCTCGGGTGAAGAGGCCCGGCTCCTCGACGTACTCGGCCATGCCGAAATCTATTCATTGCGGCTGAATGTCGGCCGCCAGCGCCTGTTCGCCTTGTTCTCGGCGGCGGCCGCCGGCCGGATCGACCAGCCCGCGCTGATGAAGGCGCAGCTGAAATGCTGCTACGCGCTCTCGCACATTCCGCAGTTGATCGCGGCCGCGGCCATGCAGGATCCGCTGTCGGATCGCGAGCGCGAATGCCTGTTCTGGGTCTCGGAAGGCAAGACCACCGACGAGGTGGCGGTTATCCTCGGCGTCTCCTCCAACACCGTCAACAGCTACATCACCCACGCCATCCAGAAATTCGCGGCCTCGAACCGTGCGATGGCCATCGCCACGGCGATCAGGAGTGGCATCATATGAAACACGCCGACATCAAGGACGCCGCGGAAGCCCTTTTCAACGAGCAGCGCAGCCCGTTCGGCGCCTTCTCATTGGGATCCGAAACCCATCACGCCGTCACCATTCCCGATGCCGTGCGCCGCTGCCGCTGGATATCGGTCGACATCAACGCCTCGGCCTTTGGCCTGTTCTTCGTCAGCCCGTCGCCCGAACGCGCGCGGCTGGTCCCGTGCTTTGATTCCGACTATCCCGGCATCGCGGTGGCGACGAAGTTCATCGCAGGCGCCAATGGCGAGGAGATCGTTCGCCATAGCCGGATTTCGACCGAGCCGCGCTGGTGGACGGATGATGGCGTGGCGGCCATGGCCGACATGTTCGGCAATCTCGCCTGGACCGGGCAGATGGCGCCGCTGACACCCGGTTCGAGCGGCATTGCCTTTCCTGTCCATGCCGATCGCGGACAATGCGGTCTCGTCGTCTTCCTCGGATCGGAGATCGCGCTGCCGCAGGATGCGCTCTACGAGATCCACGCTCGCTGCTTCTCGCTGTTCGCCGCCGTCGCGCGCATGCGTCCGGGCGACGCCGGCAGAATGCGCTCGATCTCCAAGCGCGAACTCGAATGCCTGAAGCTGACCGCCAACGGCAACACCAGCGAGGAGATCGCGCGCCTCCTGAAACTGTCGGTGCACACCGCCAACCAGTACCTCACCCAGTCGACCCAGAAGCTCAACGCCGTCAACCGCAACCAGGCGGTCGCCAAGGCGCTGCGGCTGGGGTTGATCGAGTAATAAAAAGATGAGCCTCTCAAGGTCTGTTGAGATTCAGGTCAGGCCGAGTCGAAAATGGTGGCTTCCGAGAACCGGAGCGGAGCGTACTTTTCGTACGTGAGCTCAGTTCTACTGCGACGCAGTAGAACGGGGAAGCGCAGGGAGTTGCCATTTGCAGGCCGGCCTCACCTGAATATCGACAGACCTCAGAAGGCCAGCGGCTCGACCTTGCGGATGCGGGCCTCTTCGACCACCGCTTCCAGCAGCGCCGTATTGTGCTCGGGATCTTCGCCGGGCTTTTCGAACGACACGTAGTTGACCGCGACCGTGTTGCCGGTCTCGCTCAGCGTCAGCTGGAAGTAGACGGTCACGCCGGGCGGCCTGAGCTCCAGGTCGAGCACGATGCGCGGGCTGCCGCTCCAGTCGACATGCGCCTCGCCGCCATGGCCGAGCCTCAGCGTACCCGGCTTGAAGAACAGCTCGGCGGCGGAATCGACCAGGTCCGACAGGCAGGCGAAATGCTCCAGCCGGATGAAGGCGATATAGTCGGCGACGTCGATCAGCCTGAGTTCCGCCACCACTTGCTCGATGGCGCTGGCGACGATGATCTCGCGGGATTTTGCGTGCGGTTGGCGGTTCATGAAATCTGTCTGCGCTCAGCCTTTTTCGAGTAGACGATCCGCACCAGTTCGGCGACGGCCTGGTAGAATTGTGACGGGATCACATTATCGACCGAAACTTGCTTGTACATGGAGCGGGCGAGCGCCACGTCCTCGAAGATGGGGATGTTATGCTCCTTGGCGATCTCGCGAATCTTGAGCGCCACGAGGTCCTGCCCCTTGGCCACGACGAGTGGCGCCGAATCCTCGTCGCGCACATATTTCAGCGCGATCGAGAAGTGGGTGGGGTTGGCTATGATCAGTGTCGCGCGCGGCACCGCCGTCATCATCCGCTTGCGCGCCCGGTCGCGGGCCAGCGAACGCAGACGCGATTTGACGATCGGGTCGCCTTCGGACTGCTTGAACTCGTCCTTGACCTCCTGCTTGCTCATGCGCAGGTCCTGCTTCCAGTGGAAGCGCGACCAGACGATGTCGATCGCCGCGATCAGTCCCATGACGAAGACGATCGCCACCAGGATGTCGACGGCGATGCCGCGGATGACGAGGCCGAAAGAGACCGGATTGGTGATCATGCCGGCAAGCAGCTTGCGGTGGTCCTCCGACAGCGTGAAGGTGAGCACGGCGATGGCGAAACCGACTTTTGCAATGGACTTCAGAAACTCGACCCAGCCCTGGGCGCCGAACATCCGGTTCCAGCCCTTGACGATCGATATGCGCGACATCTGCGGCCTGATCCGCTCGCCGACGAATTGCGGCATGTTCTGCAGCACCGAGGCGCCGATGCCCGCGACCGTCAGCAGCACCAGCAGGCTGACGACGGCACGGCCCACTTCCAGCATGACGATCTTGTAGAGCTCGATGACATCGGTCTCGGTGTCCATCGGCCAGGCCTCGGGCTTCTCCAGGAACATCGACAGGAACATGCCGAGCTCGACGATGGCGTCCTTGGCATAAAAGACCGTGAACACGAGTATGGCGACAAAGGAGGCCAGGATCGCGGTTTCCCTCGAATGGGGCAACTTGCCCTGTTCGACGGTGTCGCGGATCTTCTTTTCCGTCGCCTCTTCGGTTTTCGAATCCTTGTCGACGGCTTCGGCCATGCCTTACGCGGCGTTCTGCGTCGAGGGAAGTTCGAATGCGCCTTCGCGCGACAGCCGGATGGTGGTCGTCACGATCGTCTTGCGGGCTGCCATGATGTCGGCGGCCGGGACGCCCTCCGAGCCTTGCCCGAGCTCGGCCTCGATCATGCGCCGCGAGCGCGCACCGATCGCCGACAGCACCGCTTCGGCCAGTGCCGCCGACGTTCCGCGCAGTGCCAGCGTGACAAGCTCGGTCGACAGCCCGTCGAACAAAAGCACGCGCGCCTTCTGGGTGAGCAGCGGCAGGTCGTCGAACGCGAACAGCCGGGCCCGCACACCGTCGAGGTCGGGCGTGCCGGCGGCTTCGAGATCCTGCATGACCTCTTCGAGCAGGGGCTTCTCCAGCTCGTTGAGCACGCTGGCGACGCGCGCCTGCCCGGCCGACGTGTCCTTGGTCGAAGTATCCGACAGCACGCTGGCGCGCAGCCGGTTCTCGACGATCCTGGTGGCGGCGGGCGGCACATTGGCCATCGTGACCATGCGCTTGATGATTTCGCCGCGCATCGGCTTGGTCAGCGTCAAAAGCACGCTCGCGGCCGCTTGCGGCGCCAGCTTCGACAGCACCATCGCCGCCGTCTGCGGATGTTCGCCCGCCAGGAAGGTGCCCAGCCGCGACGGTTCGAGCTTTTCGAGGTCGGGCCAGATCGGCGGCGGCCCTTCGGGTGCGGCCTCCGGCTTCTTGTTGCCCATGATGGCGCTCATCTCTTCGGGCGAAAGAGACTCGTTGAGGATCGTGTCCATCCTGTCGGCGGAATCGAGCAGGCCCGCGCCCTCGGTGAACTCGGCCTCGAATTCGGCGACGATGCGCTCGAGATCGCTCTGCGGAATGGTCCGGAGCAGCCGGGCGCCCTCGATCAGCGCCTTCAGCTCTTCCTGCTTGAAGAATTTCAACAGGCGGCTGGCGGACGGCTTGCCCATCGCCACCAATATGGCGGCCGCCTTCTGCGCGCGCGTCAGGGTCGTCAGCGGCGTCGTCATGCCTTGCGCCTCCGCTGCCACCGGCGAGCTCCGCGATCCATGTCTAGGCGCCCTTCGTGCCGGCGATGATTTCGGTCAGCCTGATGCCGAAGCGCGAAGGGTCGCTTTCGAGCACCGTGATCTCGCCACGCGCTATTTTGCGGCCGTTCACCACGACATCGACCGGCTCGCCGATGCGGCGGTTGAGCGCGACCGTCGACCCCTTCTGCAGCGCCATCAGATCGGCGACCGCCATCTCGGTGCTGCCGAGGATGATCTGGACATCGACCGGGATGTTCATGATGACGCTTGAATTTGCCGATGCCGCGGCCCTGGCCGCCATCTCGGGGCGCTGCTCTTCTTCGTGCAGGACCCCGCGCAGTTCCTCGATGGCGCGATCGAGCTGCTCGTCCGGCTGGTCGGGCTCTGCTTCTACCTTGGTCTTGGCCATGCCTCGTCTCCAAAAACTCAGGCGCGCCCGGCACCGGCCGGCATGAGCCCATCGATGAAATCCTGCCCGGCATCGAAAGGATGCCTGATTCGGACGGTGTAATTCTGCCCCAGTTTGCCGAACTCGCATACGAACAGCGTCTGGCCGCGCGCGCCGAGGCGAGCCCGTGATTGCGCCGTCTCGTCGAAATCGATGACCTGGCCCACTTCGAGTTTGGCGAGATCTCCAAGCGTCAGCCGCGTCAGCGGCATGGTCGCTTCGAGCGCCACGGTCGAGCGCATCACCTCTTCCGAAAAGCGCGCCCGCCAACTAGCGCCGGGATCGTCCTCGCCGACGCCGGCCGTGCCGTCACGGCCGGCCAGCACGATACGCTGCGGCATCGTCACCGTGATCGAGCCGCTGTCGACCGACGTCGAAATACCGAGGACGATGCGGATCGCGGCACCGTCGCGCAAGACGTGCCGCCTGGCCTCGATGCCCGACATGGCGCGCGGCACCGGCAGCCGCAGTTCGAGCGAGCGTCGCCCCGATCCGTTCAGCGCCTGCGCCACCTCCTGGAACACCATGGTCGAGACATCGGCCTCGATCGACGACAGGTCGCGCTCGATCGGCGACACCGGCATATCGGGGTCGCCGCCGAACAGCGTCGAGACGATGATCGCGATCGCCGGAGCATCGATGACGAGCGTCATCGCGTCCGAGGACGCCTGCGAGCCGACCACGGTCATGGCGAAGGTCTCGCCGGCGCGCGACCGCGCCTCGGGGACACGGCTGACCTCCACGGCCCTGAGGTCGACGATCACGGGAGCGCCAAGCTCGCTCGAGAGCGCCTTCTGCAGCAGCGGCACGGCGCGTTCGGCCATGGCGCGGCCGGCGTCGATGACCTGGGCGGCCTCGCCGCTGTCGCCGACCAGGCGCTCGATGATCAGCGAGCGCGCTTGCGCGGGGCTGCCCGGACTGGTCATGGCCGTGTCGGCACCGATCTGTCGCGCATCGCTCAAGCGGCCTTCTTCTCGGTGGTGCCGGTGTTCATCGTGCTTTGCTCGACGGCATCGATGGTCGGCCGCTCATAGGAGGAGATGGTCTTGCGGCCGAACTCGATCGCCACCTGCGGCAGGGCGCCGTTCATATAGGCCAGCAGCGTCTGCTTGACGATGATGTAGAGGCGGTTCTTCTTCTCGCGCACCGTCTTGATCTTGGTGGCGACGGGTCCGACCACGGCATAGGACAGGAAGATGCCGAGGAAGGTGCCGACCAGCGCGGCGCCGATCAGGCCGCCAAGAATTTCCGGCGACTGGTCAAGCGCGCCCATCGCCTTGACCACGCCGAGCACGGCCGCGACGATGCCCAGCGCCGGCAAGCCGTCGCCGACCGCGACCAACGCGTGATAGGCCTTCATCTTGTCGGACTTGATGGTCTGGATTTCCTCGTCCATCAGCGCCTCGATCTCGTGCGAACGGGCATTGCCGATGATGATGATGCGGCAGTAGTCGCAGATGAAATTCATCAGGTCGTGGTTCTTGAGCACGGTCGGAAAGGCCTGGAAGATCGCCGACTCCTCCGGATTGTCGATATGCGCCTCGACCTCGCTGCGCGACTTGGAGCGCAGCTCGCGCATCAGGCTGTGCAGCACGCCGAGCGTTTCCAGATAGTCCTGCTCCTTCGGCACCGCCTGTTTGAAGGCTTCCAGGATACCCCTGCCGGTATCCTTGACCGTCTTCATCGGATTGGCGACCAGGAAGGTGCCGAGCGCCGCGCCGCAGATGACCACGGCTTCCCACGGCTGGACCAGCACGTGCAGATGCCCGCCCATGGCCATGAAGCCGCCGAGGACGCAGCCGAGCGTCACCACAAGTCCAATCAGAATGCCCACGACCGGTCCTTCCGCATTTCACGTCGAGCAAGGGATAGTCCCCGTGCCTTGTGTGAGGCTTGAATCCGAACGCTGGACGCGATTCAGTTTCGCGCAAGGAAGTGGGCTTATTGTGCTGGCATAGCTTCGGCCGGAGGCGTGCACTTGCTCAGTACCTATACCAGCTACCAGTTGATCACCAAAGACATCAACAAGTCGATCGACCGCATCGAGCAACAGCCGACGGTCGATCGCGAGACGCAATATTATCTGGCCAACATCACCAAGGTGAAATCGATCGACGATTTCGTCAAGAATGACCGGCTGTTCAAGTACGCCATGAAGGCCTACGGGCTCGAGGACATGGCCTACGCCAAGGCGTTCATGGTCAAGGCGCTCAAGGAAGGCGTCACCGATCCCGACAGTTTCGCCAACAAGCTGACCGACAAGCGCTACGCCGCGTTCGTCAGCGCCTTCAACTTCGCCGCCAACGGCGCCAATGCGACCATCTACAACAAGGCCCAGCAACTGGTCACGGGCAACTATGCGCTGCAGGTCCAGATCGGCGCCTCGCAAACGGGGCTCGCTTACTACCAGAGCGAAACCTCTTACTACGTCACCAACATCTCCAAGGTTAAGTCGATCGACGACCTGATGGGCAACAGCCGCCTGCTGACATACGCGATGGCCGCGTTCGGCCTGGACGCGGAGACCGAACCGGCCGCAACCGTCAGGGCGATGCTCGAAGGTGGCGTCAGCGACCCCAACAGTCCCGCCAACAAACTGACCGACAAGAGCTACGCCAACTTTGTCTCGGCCTTCGACTTCGCCCAGTATGGCGACCAGACGACCACGCGCGATGCCGTCCAGCAGGCGGTGCCGCAAGGATACGTGGCCGGAACCGGACTGAAATTGGTCGAGCCGAGCGCCCAGTATATCAAGGGCGAGGCGGACTATTACTCGGCAAACATCTCCAAGGTGAAGTCGATCGACGACCTCATGGCGGACAAGCGGCTGCTCACCTTCGCCATGGCTTCCTATGGATTGGATGCATCGACCGAAACGCCGTTGCAGATCAGCACGATGCTGGCGGGAGGCGTCAGCGATCCGAGCAGCCCGGCAAACAAGCTGACGGACAAACGCTACGCCAACTTCGTCACGGCGTTCAACTTTGCCCAATATGGCGATCAGACAACGTCGCGCGACGAGGTGCTGAAAGACACGCCGAAGATCTACACCACGGGGTCGGCGCTTGGCCTGATCCCGCCTAACGCGGACACCATCAAGTCGGAGACCGCCTACTACCTTGCCAACGTCACCAACGTGAAATCCATCGACGACCTGATGGCCAACAGCCGCTTGTACAATTATGCGCTGTCGGCTTACGCACTCGATCCGGCGACGGAAAGCAAGGATCTCATCCGCAGCGTCTTGGCCGGCGGCGTTCGCGACGCCGACAGCGTCGCCAACAAGATGACGAACAAGGCCTATGCCGGGCTCGCCACCGCCTTCAACTTCGAACAATACGGCGAGGCCGCCACCACCATCAATGCCGCGCAGCAGCCGACCGTCGACAAGTACATGCGTCAAACGCTGGAGGAGGATGCCGGCAAGACCAATGAAGGCGTGCGGCTGGCGCTCTATTTCAACCGCAAGGCGCCTGACATCACCAGCTGGTACGACGTGCTGGCCGACACCGCGCTCGCCAGCGTGGTGCGCACCGCGCTCGGACTGCCCGATTCCTTCGCCACCGCCGACATCGACAAGCAGGCGCAGCTGTTCGAACAGAAGCTCGACCTCTCGGATTTCACCGACCCTGTGAAACTGAACAAATTCCTGACCCGCTTCACCAGCATGTACGAGATCAACAACCCGACCTCGCCGGCGGTGACATCGATCAGCGTGCTTTTCGCCAAACCGGTCACATCGGGCATCTCCACCGACCTGATGATGGCCATGCAGAAATTGAAGTTCTGATCATGCGAGACAGTCTCTACGTCGCCCTCTCCGCCCAGATGGCCCTCGAGCGCCGGCTCGACACGATCGCCGACAATGTCGCCAACGCCAACACCGTCGGCTTTCGCGCTACCGGCGTGAAGTTCGAGGACGTGGTGTCGGGTACCGGGCAGAAATCGGTTTCGTTCGCCTCCTCCGGCAAGACCTTTCTGTCTGGAGCCCACGGCGCCATGACCGAGACCGGCAACCCGTTCGATTTCGCCATCCAGGGCGACGCCTGGTTCGCCATCGACACGCCGGCCGGCACCGTCATGACCCGCGACGGCCGCTTCTCGATGAACGAGAATGGCGAACTGATGTCGGTCGAGGGCCACCCGGTGCTCGACGCCGGCGGCGCGCCGATCCAGCTCGATCCCCGCAACGGCCCGCCCAAGGCTGGCTCCGACGGCTCACTGCGCCAGAACGACCAGCTCGTCGGCTCGATCGGCCTCTACAATTTCGACCCGGGCGAGAACTTCGTGCGCTACGGCAATTCCGGCATTGTGCCAGCACGCACGCCCGAGCCGGTCACCGACCGCTCCGACATCGGCGTCGCCCAGGGTTTCGTCGAGGAATCCAACGTCAATCCGGTGCTGGAAATGACGCGGTTGATCATGGTCCAGCGCGCCTTCGAGAACACCGCCGCGCTGATGCGGCAGACCGATTCCTCCTCCGACGAGGCGATAAAGACGCTCGGCTCGAAGTCGTAGCATGTCGCCGGAGCAGCCATCCATTCGCGCACCCGAAAGACAGCTCCAGCCGGCGCCGGAGCATCGGCTTGCCGCGTTGGAGCGGGTTATCAGGCGCTTCGGCGACGGCGACGGGCTGGTCAAGCGCGGCGGCCTCGTCACCGAAGTCACATCGACGCATTACAAGGTACGCGGCCTGTCCGACTTCGCCAGGCTCGGCGACATTGTCGAGCAGCGTGGCCAGGCCGGCACGCGCCGCGGCGAGATCGTCAAGATCAGCCGCGACGAGATTGTGATCGCCCCCTTCGAGCGCAGCGCCGACGCCGGCATCGGCGATGCCGTGTTCCGCAGGGGGCCGCTGGCGGTGGCGCCGCACGCCTCGTGGCGCGGCCGCGCCATCGACGCGCTCACCAGGGCGATCGATGGCGGTCCGCCTCTGGTCAGGGGCGCCGACATGTCGGCGGCCGGCGCGACACCCGGCGCCATGGCGCGGCAGCGCGTCGGCACCGCCTTCATGACCGGCGTCAAGGTCATCGACATCTTCACGCCGCTCTGCTTCGGCCAGCGCATGGGCGTCTTCGCCGGCTCCGGCGTCGGCAAGTCGACGCTGCTTGCCATGCTCGCCGGCGCCGACGCGTTCGACACCGTCGTCGTGGCGCTGATCGGTGAACGCGGCCGCGAGGTTCGCGAATTCCTCGAGGACACGATCGGCGACAGCATGGCCAAGACCGTCGCCGTCGTCGCCACCAGCGACGAGAGCGCCATGATGCGCCGGCGCGCGCCCGACACCGCCATGCGCGTGGCCGAGCATTTTCGCGACCAGGGCCAGCGCGTGCTTCTGGTGCTGGATTCGATCACCCGCTTCGCGCACGCGCTGCGCGAGGTGGCGACGGGAACGGGCGAGCCACCGGTCGCGCGCGGCTATCCCGCCTCGGTCTTCACCGAACTGCCCAAGCTGTTGGAACGCGCCGGACCCGGGGCCGAAGGCAAAGGCTCGATCACCGCCATCATTTCCGTGCTGGTCGATGGCGACGACCACAATGATCCGGTCGCCGATTCCGTGCGCGGCATCCTCGATGGCCATGTCGTGCTCGACCGCGCGATCGCCGAACAGGGCCGCTATCCGCCCGTCAATCCGCTGTCGTCCATATCGCGGCTGGCCGGCAAGGCCTGGAGCGTCGAACAGCGAGCCCTGGTGACGCGGCTGAAATCGATGATCTCCCGCTTCGAGGACACGCGCGACATCCGCCTGCTCGGCGCCTACCAGGGCGGCGTCGACGCCGAACTCGACATGGCTGTGCGCCAGGTGCCCGTGATCTATGAGGCGCTGACGCAATCGCCCAGGGACCGTCCGTCCGCCGATCCGTTCTCCGACCTTGCCCGCCATCTCAAGGGAAAGCAGAATGCCGAACCAGGAGACTGAACGCCAGTACACCGAGCGCCTCCTGAACGAGATGATCGCCGAGGCGAACGCCGCCGAGCAGGCTCGGGCGGAGGAGGCCAGGCTCGCCAAGGCAAATGTCGCCAGCGCCATTGCCGCCAGGACCGCGGCTGTTCTGGCCAGGGCCGTCAAACCGGCTCTGCCGAGATCCGAACCCGTTCTGGTCCGGCCTGCCCATTCCTCAATGCCCGTCGTTCCCGGTGTCAGCGCTCCCGAGATCACCCAGGCAAGCCGCGAAACGCTGATCGAAGACCTTTTTTCCGCCGCCGAATGGCCGCAACCGCCAAAGGCGCAATTTCCGAGATTGAGAAAGAAGGCGGACCGGCGCAGCGATCTTGTCATCGCCGCCCTCGGCGTCACGCTTGGCCTGATCTGCGCCCTGTTTCCCTGGTACATCTTCTTCAATCAGGACCAATTCGGCGTGCAGGCGATCAAGTTCGGCGGCACAGGCACCAATTCGGGACGTGCAGGCGGCGGCGTGGTCGCCGAGCGAAGCGCGCCACTGACCGCCAAGGACGTTCCCAACGCCGGTGTCGACCTGTTTGCCACCGGCACGGTGCAGGACGATTCCAAATCGGAGCCGCCCGGCGACCAGCCCTTCCCCGCCGACATCGCGAAGTTTCGCATGGTCCATGTCGCCAACGGCCGGGCCATGATCGAGGACGACACCGGCCTGTGGATGGTCCAGCGCGGTTCGACGCTGCCGGATTCCAGCAAGGTATCGGCGATCGAGCAGCGCAATGGCAAATGGGTCATGCTCACCAGCGCCAACCAGGTGATCGAGCTTTCCCGGTAAGGCCGCCACGACCATCCGCAAGGTCCGCGCAAGACTGACGGCCTAGTCTTCGAGCACATGCCCGGAGATTCCCATGGAGCCCGTTTCCCTTTTCGATCTCGCCGCTAAGCAAGCGCAGTGGCTGTCGGTGCGTCAGTCGGCGGTCGCCGGCAACATCGCCAATGCCAACACGCCGGGCTACACGGCAAACGACGTCGAGCCGTTCGAGAAGGTGCTCGACCGCACCGCCGTGTCGCTCCAGATCACCGAGCCCGGCCATCTCGGCAACGCGGCGACCAATGCCGGCTTCTCCATCAAGCCGCAGGAAGACGACGGCGTGATCATGCCGTCCAAGAACACGGTCGTGCTTGAAGACCAGCTTCTCAAGGCCGGCGAGGTGCGCCGCTCCTTCGAACTCAACACGGCCATTGTCAAGGCATTCCACTCGATGATGATGATGGCGGTGAAGAGCTGACCATGGACGCACTGACCGCAGCCCTCAAAGTCGCAGCATCAGGCCTCGGCGCCCAGTCCGAGCGCCTGCGCGTGGTTTCTGAAAACCTCGCCAACGCCCAGTCGACAGGCACCACGCCCGGCGCGGACCCGTATCGCCGCAAGACCATCAGCTTCGTCTCCGAACTCGACCGGGCCTCCGGCAGTTCCACGGTCGAGGTGAACTCGATCGACCGCGACCCGAGCAACTTTCCCGTCGAATTCCAGCCCGGCAACGAGGCCGCCGACGAGAAGGGCTACGTCAAGATGCCCAATGTCAACGTGCTGATCGAAATGGCCGACATGACCGAGGCCAACCGCTCCTACGAGGCCAACCTGCAAGTCGTGAAGCAGGCGCGTGACCTCATTTCAATGACCATCGACCTGATGAGGAACCAATGATCGTCAACGGCATCGGCGCGCTTAACCTGAAGCCTGGGCTGGGCGACACGACGACCGACCTGCTGCAAGGCGGCGTTGCGCCGGCGGCATCGGGCAACCTCGGAACCTCTTTCGCCGAAGCAGTGGGCCAGGCCGCCTCCAAGACCGTGAACACGCTGCAGAATGCCGAGCAGGTATCGCTGCAGGCGCTCAAGGGCGATGCCGATACCCGCCAGGTGGTCGACGCCGTGATGAGCGCCCAGCAGGCGCTGCAAACCGCCGTCGCCATCCGCGACAAGGTCGTTTCGGCCTATCTCGAAGTCAGTCGCATGGGTATCTGAGGAGCAGGCCATGAAAGCACTCGCCATCGCCGCCACCGGCATGAACGCCCAGCAGACAAATCTGGAAGTCATCGCCAACAACATCGCCAACATCAACACCACCGGCTACAAGCGGGCGCGTGCCGAATTCTCCGACCTGCTCTACCAGGTCGACCGCACGCAAGGCGTGCCCAACCGCTCCAACGCCTCGCTGGTGCCGGAAGGCGTTTCGATCGGTCTCGGCGTCAAGACCACCGCCGTGCGCAACGTCCACACACAGGGCGAACTGACCAGCACCGGCAACAGTTTCGACATGGCGCTCACCGGCAGGGGCTGGTTCCAGATCGAGGGCGCCGATGGCGGCACGCTCTACACGCGCGCCGGCGCCTTCAACACCAACGCCACCGGCCAGCTGGTGACGGTCGACGGCGCCAGCGTCATTCCGGCCATCACCGTGCCGGTCGACGCCGTCGAGGTCATCGTCAACAAAACCGGCCAGGTCTTTGCCCGCATCGACGGTCAGACCGACCTGCAGAACCTCGGTCAGCTCCAGATCGTCAACTTCGCCAACGAGGCGGGTCTGGCGCCGCTCGGCGACAATCTCTTCCAGGAAACGACGGCTTCGGGTCCGGCCAATGTCGGCGTGCCCGGCGATCCCGGCTTCGCCACCATCCAGCAAGGCTATCTCGAAGCCTCCAACGTCGACCCAGTCAAGGAAATCACCGAGCTGATCTCGGCGCAGCGCGCCTATGAGATGAATTCGAAGGTCATCCAGGCCGCCGACGACATGGCCTCCGTCGTCTCCAAGAACATCAGGTAACGGATGATGGCCATGCCGATATCCTGCTCCGCATTCCGCCGCGCCGCGCTGATCCTTGCGCTGGTGGCCGGCGGCATGCCGGCTTTCGCCCAGGATTCGGCAAGCCAATCGACAGGGCAGTCTGCCACCCAGATCGCCAGCAGCCAGCCTGCCGGCGAGGTCGTGCTGATCCCCAACCGCGTTATCTATCCCGGCGAGACCATCGAACTCGCCGCCCTGAAACAGGTCACCCTCATCGCCGGCAAGCACAAACCCGATGCGGTGGCGACCCGTTCCGAGGAACTCCAGGGCAAGATCGCCAAGCGCACGCTGCTGCCCGGTCGCTACATCCCGTCCGCCGCCATCCGCGAGGCCTGGCTTGTCGAGCAGGGTGCCGCCGTGCAGGTCTTCTTCGTCGCCGGCGGGCTGACGATCACGGCCACGGCCGTGACCTTGCAGCCGGGCTCGGCCGGCGACTTCATCAAGGTTCGCAACAGCGACAGCGGCAAGATCCTCTCCGGCACGGTGATGGCCGACGGCACCGTCCAGGTCGGCGCTTCATGATGCGGCCGTTTGCCCTTCTGCTCGCGGCGGCGCTTGGCCTGCAGCCGGCGCTGGCCGACGGCCTGACGCCCAAGGCCAAGCGCGAACTCGCCGCCAGGAATGGCGGTGTCTACAACGATCCGGAATATGATCCGGCCACCACCACGCGCATGTTCCGCGTTTCGCCCGGGCCGAGCCAACTGCCGCCGGGCCAGGTCGCCTCGCGCATCAAGGACATCGCGCAACTCCAGAGTTCGCGCGACAACCAGCTCGTCGGCTACGGCCTCGTCATCGGGCTCGCCGGATCCGGCGACAGCCTGCGCAACTCGCCGTTCACCGAACAGTCGATCCGCGCCATGCTCGAAAATCTCGGCATCGCCACCGAAGGCGGCAGCGCGCGTGCCAAAAACGTCGCCGCCGTCATCGTCACCGCCAACATGCCGCCCTATGTGCAGTCGGGCGCCCGCATCGACATCGACGTCTCCTCCATGGGCGACGCCACCTCGCTTGCCGGCGGCACGCTGATCATGACGCCCCTGAAGGCGGCGGACGGCGAGATCTACGCCGTCGGCCAGGGCGCGGTCATCGTTTCCGGTTTCACCGCGCAGGGCCAGGCCGAGCAGCTGACGCAAGGCGTGCCGACCGCCGGACGGGTGCCGAACGGCGCCATCGTCGAGCGGCAGGTGAAGGCCGAGTTCGACGACCAGTCGACTCTGACGCTGCAATTGCGCAATCCCGATTTTTCGACCGCCATCCGCATCGCCGACGCGATCAATGATTATACCGCCCAGCGCTTCGGCATGCGCGTGGCGGCCGAGCGCGATTCCCGCACGGTGCAGATCAGGCGGCCGAAGAGCGTCTCGGCGGCCCGCTTCTATGCCGAGATCGAGAATCTGGTGGTCGAATCCGACACGCCGGCCCGCGTCGTCATCGATGAGCGCACCGGCACCATCGTCATCGGCAACGACGTCAAGATCTCGCGTGTCGCCATCAGCCACGGCACGCTCACGGTGCGCATCACGGAAGCGCCGCGCGTCGTGCAGCCCGAACCCTTCTCCAAGGGCGAAACCGCCGTCGAACCGTTCACCGCCATCGATGCCAGCCGGCCCAACGCCCGCGTCGCCGTGCTCGACGGACCCGACCTACAAACCCTCGTTTCCGGCCTCAATCGTCTCGGCGTCAAGCCGGACGGCATCATTGCCATCCTGCAAGGGATCAAGTCGGCCGGCGCCCTGCAAGCCGACCTGGTTCTCCAATAGCCATGCCGATGATCTCCTCCCCCCCGTCCCGTGCAAGACACCGCTCCGGTGCCATCCTGTTTGCGGTCGCGCTGATGGCCTTGGCCGCTCTCGGCAGCGCGCGCGCGGACGACACCGTCCGCCAGGTTCTGCCCGGAGCGCAGCCCGCTGTGGCGCCGCTGCAATTGACGCGGGAGAAAGCGCCGGACCAGAGCGAGATCGAGCGCTTCTGCTCCAACATCGCCGACGCCGCGCGCGACCGCCGCTATGCCTTGCAGGCGGAAGAGCTGAAACAGCTCCAGGCCGGCATCGACGAGCGCATGAAGGCCCTCGATGCAAAGAAGGCCGAATATGAAAGCTGGCTGAAGCGGCGCGAGGTGTTTCTGGCGCGGGCGGAGGACAGCGTCGTCAAGATCTATGCCGGCATGAAGCCTGACGCGGCGGCCGAACGCCTGGCGATCGTCAACGCCGACCTGGCCGCTGCCATCCTGATGAAGCTCGATTCACGCAAGGCCGGCGTCATCCTCAACGAAATGGACCAGAAGGCGGCGGCGACGCTCACCGGCATCATGGCCAGCGCAGCCCGAAGGGTAGATCCGTCATGATCCGCAGAATGCTCATCCTGTGCGCGGCGGCAGCCTTGTCCGGCTGCGGCACCAACTTCAAGGAGATCGGCAGGGAACCGGCGCTGTCGCCGGTCGGGTCCGGCATCGGCAGCGACGGGGTAGCGCCCTACAGCTATCCCCAGCCGCCCGCCACCCCGGTCAAGAAGTTCTCGCTATGGGACGACCGCCAGAGCCGGCTGTTCACCGATCCGAGGGCCCTGCGCGAAGGCGACATCCTGACCGTCAGGATCAAGCTCAACGACAAGGCCAACTTCAAGAACCAGAACGACCGGAGCCGCACCGCCGCGCGCAAGCTGGGCTATGACGTCACGCTCGGATGGGAAGGCAACAGCACGAGCGGCAAAGGCGACGCCGGCTTGAGCTCCAGCACCGAAACCAACGCCGACGGCGAAATCAAGCGCTCCGAAAACCTGGAGCTCAATGTCGCGGCCGTGGTCACCGAGGTCCTGCCCAACGGCAATTTGATGATCAGGGGTTCACAGGAAGTGCGCGTCAACTACGAGCTCAGGGTGCTCACCATCGCCGGTATGGTGCGCCCGTCCGATATCGGCGCGGAGAACACCATCTCTTATGAACGCATCGCCGAGGCACGCATCTCCTATGGCGGCCGTGGCCGCGTCAGCGAGGTCCAGCAGCCGGCATATGGCCAGCAGGTCCTCGATCAGGTTCTTCCGTTCTAGTTTTTGGCCTTCTGGGGGATTGGAGAGCGCAGCACCGTGGCCAATGTCGAACAGGTTCAGCCTCGCAAGGGTCCTTCCCTTGCCGTCCAGGGTGCCATGCTGGCCATGGTTACCGTGGCCGCCATCGGCATGGGCTGGATGTCGGGCGGTTACCTCAAGGGCGTCGGCGCACCATCATCGGTGCCCGTTGCGCCTGAAAATGAGGGCAAGGTCCCCCAGCCTGAAGCCGAAAAACAGCCTGGCACCGGGCCGACGCTCGTCGCACTGGCGCCGATCACCACCAACATCGCCTCGCCCGCGGACACCTGGATCAGGATGGAAGTGTCCGTGGTCTATGACGTTCCACAGCCGCCGGCGATGGCGGAGGATATCCAGCAGGATCTTCTGGCCTTCGTGCGCACCCTCAAGATGCACCAGATCGAAGGCGCCAGCGGCTTCCAGCACCTGAAGGCCGATCTCGACGAACGCGCCTCGATCCGCAGTCAGGGGCACGTCAAACAGGTTCTCGTTAGGACATTGCTGCTCGAATGAGAAAATTCCTCCTTGCCGCGGCACTGATCGGTGCCGCCACCTCCGTCGCGGCGGCCCAGCAACTGGACCTTGGCGGCATCGGCAAGGCCGATGGCGCCACCGTCGGTTACATCATCCAGATGTTCGGCCTGCTTACCGTCTTGTCGGTGGCGCCGGGGCTGCTGATCATGGTGACCAGCTTCACCCGCTTCGTCATCGCCTTCTCGATCCTGCGTGCCGGCATCGGCCTGCAATCGACGCCGGCGAACCTCATCCTCATTTCGCTGTCGCTGTTCATGACCTTCTATGTCATGGCGCCGACCTTCGATCAGGCGTGGAACACCGGCGTCAAGCCGTTGATGGACAACCAGATCAGCCAGACCGAGGCCTTCGAGAAGATTTCCGATCCGTTCCGCACCTTCATGCTGCACAATGTGCGCGACAAGGATTTCGACCTTTTCGCCGACCTCGCGCGCGAACGCGGCCAGACCGTTGCCAAGGAGACGGTCGACCTGCGCATCCTGGTCCCGGCCTTCATGATCTCCGAAATCCGCCGCGGCTTCGAGATCGGCTTCCTGATCGTGCTGCCATTCCTGGTCATCGACCTGATCGTGGCGACCATCACCATGGCGATGGGCATGATGATGCTGCCGCCCACGGTCGTGTCGTTGCCGTTCAAGATCCTGTTCTTCGTCCTGATCGACGGCTGGAACCTGCTCGTCGGCAGCCTGGTGCGCTCTTTCACCTGATCCTCCGCGCCCGGCATGGTAAGCCGCCTGCCCGAGGAACCGGACGGCGCGTCGCGTCATCGAATTTTCTCCGAATTATTTTCGATTAACCGTCCGGTTTAGTCCTTTGGTAGGGACTCGCCGCCATAGTCGCTCGCAGATGGCGGGTGACCCAAACGCAACGGTCATTGGCATGATGCCGCTCCGTCATACCGGACACACCGGTATGCAAAAAACACCCTGTAAAACAAGGTACGAGTAGCCATGGCCAGTATCATGACCAACGCTTCGGCGTTGACCGCTCTGCAGAGCTTGAACGCCACCCAGAAGAACCTCGACACCACCCAGGCCCGCATCTCGACGGGTTACCGCGTCTCCCAGGCTTCGGACAACGCCGCCTACTGGTCGATCGCCACCACGATGCGTTCCGACAACTCGGCCATGTCCACCGTTTCGGACGCGCTCGGCCTCGGCGCCTCGAAGGTCGACACCGCCTACACCGGCATGGACAGCGCGATCACGACCATCAACCAGATCCAGCAGAAGCTGACCGCATCCTACGGCCAGACGGACGCCTCCAAGGAAAAGACCCAGGTCGAAATCGCCGCTCTTCAGAACCAGTTGAAGGCCTATGCCGACGGCGCCACCTTCTCCGGCACCAACATGCTGTCGGTCAACAGCGGCGCGACCGCCACGACCGCGGCCGACGTCAAGATCGTTTCGGCCTTCAACCGCAGCGCCACCGGCGCGGTTTCGATCTCTACGATCGACGTCAACGTGGAAAGCATCAAGCTGTATGAAGCCGGCACCGCTACGGGCGTGTCGAAGGGTATCCTCGACGCCGACCGCCTCGGCACCGACGGCAGCGTCGCGGCCGCGGCCTCGAACCCGACCCTGGGCGCCGCTGCGGCGGCTACCGACACCTATTCGGTCGCCAGCCTGAAGATCTTCTCGGGCACCACGGCTGCGAGCGATACCCAGATCCAGGCGATGATGAACGTCGTCGACGCCGCGCTGAAGGGCATGACCAACGCCGCGACCAAGCTCGGCGCCGCCAAGAGCTCGATCGACCTGCAGAAGACCTTCACCTCGAGCCTGATGGACTCCATCGATCGCGGTGTCGGCCAGCTCGTCGACGCCGACATGAACAAGGAATCGACCCGCCTCCAGGCCCTGCAGGTTCAGCAGCAGCTCGGCGTCCAGGCACTGTCGATCGCCAACGGCTCGTCGCAGTCGATCCTGTCGCTCTTCCGCGGCTGATCCCTTTCGACCGACCAAAACAGGCAAACGGGCCGCGCCAAAAGCGCGGCCCGTTTTGCGTTTGCTCCAGCCCCGCGCAACCCTCGTTTCTTAACCCTCGAAAGCTGGCTTTTAACAAGCCGTTAACCATAACGCGCTAGTCATGGTTAACCAATGACTTACAACGGTTTGCCGAATCGGCCATCGGGGCGGCGGCAATCCACGGGCGGGTCGAGCGGCTCGCGAGGGCAACGCCGGTTTTGAGAAAGACCGGCCTGAAAAAGGAGCGAGTTTCTTGGCGAGCATCATGACGAACGCGGCTGCGTTGACCGCACTTCAAAGCCTTAACGCCACCAACAAATCGCTCGAGCAGACGCAGTCCCGAATCTCGACGGGCTACAGGGTCTCCGAGGCCTCCGACAACGCCGCCTACTGGTCGATCGCCACGACGATGCGCTCCGACAACCAGGCGCTCTCGACGGTGCAGGACGCGCTTGGCCTCGGCGCCTCGAAGGTCGACACCGCCTACACCGGCATGAACAATGCGCTGGATACGATTGGCAAGATCAAGACCAAGCTGCTTTCGACCATTGGCCAGACTGCTGCCAACAAGGCGAAGACGCAGACCGAGATCACGGCCCTTCAGGCGCAGATGAAGTCATTTGCCGATGCCGCGACCTTTTCGGGTTCGAATTACCTCTCTGTGACATCAACCCAGGTCAGCGCTGCCAACGATGGCGTCCAGGCCGACGCCAAGATCGTCTCATCGTTCAATCGCTCCTCGTCTGGCGCCATCTCGCTCGGCACGATCGACATCGATGTCGAGAGCACCAAGCTGTTCGATTCCGGTCTCTCCACCGCCGTCAAGAACCAGGGCACGCTCGACCGTCAGACCTCGGTCTACTCCACGGCCGCCGCCCAGAGCCTGTACGACAACGCCTATTCGACAGCACTCGCCGGCGGCGCCACGGACATCGCCGCCAACACCGCCGGCCAGACCGCGGCCGCGGCGAGCACCGCCACCAAGATCGACAACGTCTCGGCCTTCAATCTCGACATCACGGCGGCCGGCGTGACCGACGACATCATTACCCAGATGGTCGGCAAGATCGACAAGGTCATGAGCCAGCTGACCGACTCCGCCACAATCCTCGGTTCGGCCAAAAGCAGCATCGATCTGCAGAAGACCTTCACGCAGAGCCTGATGGACTCCATCGACCGCGGCGTCGGCCAGCTCGTCGATGCCGACATGAACAAGGAATCGACCCGCCTCCAGGCGCTGCAGGTTCAGCAGCAGCTCGGCATCCAGTCGCTGTCGATCGCCAACAGCTCCTCGCAGTCGATCCTGTCGCTGTTCAAGAACGGCTAGTCCGGCCTAGCTGACGGATAGTTCTACTTGCAATTCCGGGCCGCGCCGCAAGCGCGGCCCGATTTCATTTTCGCACAAGCTTCGAGGGCTAGTGTTCCGGCGGACAAGTCATGCTGGGAGTCGCTCAACCGTGCCGGAACAGATCCAGAGCATCATCTCGAATCTTCGCGGCTTTGGCGTCAGGCGCCTGGCCATGCTGGCGGGCATCGCTGTCCTGGTGATGGGCGTCATCGGCATTGCCTCGGTCTACCTCAACCGCCCGGCCTACGACACGCTCTATGTCGGGCTCGACCGCTCCGACGTGAACCAGATCGGCCTTGTGCTGGGCGAGGCCGGTATCGGCTTCGACGTCGGCGCCGACGGAACCTCCGTGCTGGTGCCGGCAGGCACCACGGCGCAGGCGCGCATGCTGCTTGCCGAAAAGGGCCTGCCGACCAGCGCCAATGCCGGCTACGAACTGTTCGACAATGTCGGCGCGATGGGTCTCACCTCCTTTATGCAGCAGATCACCCGGGTGCGCGCGCTCGAGGGCGAGATCGCCCGCACCATCCAGTCCATATCAGGCATCAAGGCGGCACGCGTCCACATCGTCATGTCCGAGCGCGCCAATTTCCGCCGCGACGAACAGCAGCCCTCCGCCTCGGTCGTCATCCGCTATGCCGGCATCGACGCGGAGAAGAGCGCAATGTCGATCCGCCACCTCGTCGCCGCCGCCGTCCCCGGCCTGTCGGCCGACAAGGTGACGGTGCTCGATTCCAACGGCAACCTTTTGGCCGCGGGCGATGATCCCTCCAACACCAGCGCCGCCCGCACGCTCGGCGTCGAGCAGACGGTGGAGGCGCAGATCGGCGACAACATCCGCCGCGCGCTGACACCCTATCTCGGCCCGGACAATTTCCGCGCCAGCGTCAAGGCCGACGTCAACACCGATACCCGTCAGACCGAGGAGACGATCTTCGATCCGGAGTCACGCGTCGAACGCTCGGTGCAGTCGGTGCGCGCCAACGAGAACAGCAACCAGAAACAGGCCTCCACCCCGGCCAGCGTCGAACAGAACCTGCCGGAGACCCAGGCGACCAGCACCGAAGGTCCGCAGACTTCCTCGGCGAACGACCGCAAGGAGGAGATCACCAATTACGAGATCAACTCCAAGAAGATCGCCACTGTCTCCAACGGCTATACCGTCACCAAGATGTCGATCGCCGTCGTCGTCAACCAGGACCGGCTGAAGACGATCCTGGGCAAGGATGCGACGCCGGAACAGATCGCCAAACGCGTCGCCGAAATCCAGAAAATGGTGAGCTCCGCCACGGGCTTCGACGACAAGCGCGGCGACGTCATCGACGTCTCGGCGGTGGAGTTCATCGACGGGCTGGACGGAGAGGCGATCCCGCAGGCCGGAATGCTGGATTCCATCGGCCAGCATGCCGGCACGCTGATCAATGCCGGCGCCTTCATCGTCGTGGTGTTCCTGGTCGCCTTCTTCGGCTTGCGGCCGATGGCGGCCGCGCTGACGGCCAAGGCGACGCCCGCCTTGGCGGGCCCCAATTTTGATGAAGTGCAGCGATCGTTGCCCACGCCGGAGGCAGCCGCCTCCGCCGATGCGGGCGCCGCCATCGGTGCCTTGCCCGGCACGCGAGCCGGCGCCACACCGCTCGACGATCTGCGCCAGAAGATCAGGCCGGCGCCGCAGGAACGGCTTGCCCGCATGGTCGACATCAACGAGGAACGCACCGCGCAGATCCTGCGCAAATGGGCGGCCCAGGAAGTCGCGGCGTAAACCATGCCCTCCGTAGCCCTCTTCGATCTTCTCCCGGATTTCGGCACGCGCGCGCAACGTGCCAGCCAGCCGCAGCCCGCCGAGCAAAAGCCCGAGGCGGCGGCACCGCCTGCCGATATCGGCACGCTGATCGCCGAAGCGGTCGCCCAGGCGGAGGCAGCACTTGGCGAACGGCTTGCCGCGGCCCATGAAGCGGCGCTGGAAGCGGAACGCCAGGCAAACGCCGAGGAGGCGAAGGCTTTTCTCGACAGTTTTGGCGGCGACGTCGGCAAGGCGGTCTCGTCGTGCATCGATGCCATGGAGGCGCGCGTGACGGATCTTGCCGCCGCCACCGTCGCCCGCATCATCGGCGGCGTTGTTAGCGACGATCTGCGCCAGCGCTCGCTTGAAGCGCTCGCCAGCGCGATCCGCGAAGCCGTGGGAGATAGCGAGGCGATGCGCATCGTTGTCCGCGGACCGCTCTCGCTATTCGAAACGCTGAAGGCCGCGCTTGGGTCCCGCGCCGCAAACCTCGACTTCATCGAGGCGCCCGGCTTCGACCTGACCGTCACCATCGATGAGGCCGTGTTCGAGACGCGTATGGCCGAATGGTCGGCAACCCTGTCCGAGGTCCTGTCATGAGCGTCGCCGAAGCCGATCATGGCAGGCACGAGATCATCATCGTGCGGCGCGGCCATGACGACCACGACGAGGGTCATCACGGCGGCGTCTGGAAGATCGCCTTCGCCGACTTCATGACCGCGATGATGTGCTTCTTCCTTGTCATGTGGCTGATCAATGCCGCCAACGAACAGACCAAGACGGCCGTCGCCAGCTACTTCAACCCCGTCAAGCTGGTCGACCGCGAGTCGAGCCGCAAGGGCCTCAAGGATCTCGGCAATGGACCGCGCACGGCCGGGCTGACGGCTGACGACGCGCAGGAAGCGACAACCAAGGCGGGACAAGACGGCATTGGCGCAGCCGGCTCATCCCACCGCAAACAGGACAAGCAGGAGCCGCAACAGTCGCTACAGTCCGACGAGCATCTGTTCGCCGACCCCTATGCGGTTCTCTCGGAGATCGCCACTGATACCGGCGTCATGCAGAATGTCAGCCAGAAGGGCGATGGCGGCGCGCAGAATTCCGGCCCGGCGACCGGCGCTTCCGGCGGCGCTTCCTACCGCGATCCCTTCGAACCGGACTTCTGGTCGCAGCAGGTCGCCGCGCCCGGCGCCGAGGCGAGTGCCCAGCGTCCCAGGATCGAGGGCGACCCGCTGAAGCCCGGCGACAAGCCGGCCGAGACTGAGGTCGCCAAGGTCAAGGCCGTGCCGCTGGCGCCGCCCGTCAAGGACGCACCGCTCGAGCCCCTGGCAGGAGAGGTCAAGGACGCCACCACGACTATGGTCAAGGCCGACAACGGCAAGGCTGGCGATCACAAGGCGGGCAACACCAAGGCCGCAGACGGCAAGGCCGCGGATGTGGCCAAGGCGAGCACGGACGCCGCGAAACAGGAGGCCGCGAAATCGGAGGCGACGGACAAGGCTCCGACCGCCGCCGCGCTGAAGGCGGCCGCCAACGTCAAGCAGCAGCTCGCCGATGCCTTCAAGCCCGGCGACAAGCTGCATGATGGTGTCTCAGTCGAAGCCACCGACAAGGGTGTCGTCATCTCCATCACCGATCAGCTCGACTTCGGCATGTTCGAGGTCGGCTCGGCGGTGCCGAGCCGCGAGCTGGTACTGGCGATGGAAAAGATCGGCCGGATCGTCAACAGCCAGAAAGGCACCATCAGCATCAACGGCCACACCGATGCGCGTCCCTTCCGCAGTGGCAGCTACGACAATTGGCGGCTGTCGACGGCGCGCGCACACTCCGCCTATTACATGCTCGTGCGTGGCGGCGTCGATGAACGCCGCATCACCGAGGTTGCCGGCTTCGCGGATCGCCAGCCCAAGGATGCCGCTGATCCGCTGTCGGCGGCCAACCGCCGCATCGAGATCCTGATGGCGACCGGCGGATGAAGCGGGCGGCGCTCACCAGCCGCCTGATGGGCCTGTTGCTGCTGGCCACGGCTTGTCCGTCGGCGGGCCTCGCCCAGGACACGCTGCAGCCTTATCAGCTGGTGCGCTCGTTGCAGCTCGTCCAGGACCGTATCGCGGCCGGCGATCATGCCGCGATGCCGATGCAGGCCAAGCTGCTCGAGATGACCGATGCGCGGCTGCGCGCGGCGGACGCCGAGGATTTCAAGGATGCCAAGAATTTTCGCGCGCTCCTCGTCTACGGCATGAGCGGCGGCAATCCGGTGACCGTCGAAGCGGCCGTGTCGCGTGCCGCCTCCGACCCACGGAACCTTGCCATCGCCAAGGGCGTGATCGACTATCTGAACGGCCGGCCCGGCGAGGCGATCGAAGCCTTAAGGCCGATCGACCCGATGACCCTGCCCAGCGATCTCGGCGCATTCCTCGCTCTGGTCAAAGGGTCTCTGCTTGCCACGGACCAGCCGGCGGCCGCGCTCACATTGCTCGATGAAGCCAAGCTGCTCAGCCCCGGCACGCTGGTCGAGGAAGCGGCGCTACGGCGCTCGGTCGGCATCGCCGTCACGCAAGGCGACGCGGCACGGTTCGCGCGGGTCTCTACCCAATATGTCGAGCGCTACCTCTATTCGCCCTACGCCAGCCAGTTCGCCGACTCCTTTGTCTCCGGCGTCATCGCGCTGCACATGTCGATCAGCCAGGACAAGCTTGCCGACATCACCTCGATGATGGATGCCGAGCGTGAGAAGGTGATCTATCTGCGCATCGCTCGCCGTGCCGCGATCGACGGCATGAGCGACTTGTCGGCCTTCGCCGCGGCTCGGGCCGAACAGGGCCGCGACGGCAACACCAATCAGGGCGATCCGCGCGCCCTGCTCTATTCCAGCCTGTCCACCGTGACCTCCGACACGATCGAGGACGTGCGCGCCAAACTGGGCAAGATCGACCGCGGCAAATTGTCGGACGGCGATCGCGCCTTGCTCGACGCGGCTCAGGCCATCGCCGGCGAAGTGGTGGCGCCACCCGCTTCGCTTCCGACCCCGAGTCCGGCGCTCGCCCCGGCCATGCCATCGCCCGAACCCGAGACTGCCGCCGCGTCGACCACCGATGCCGCCGGCTTGCCGCCCGTCGAGGGTGCCGTTTCCGAAGAACCGGCGGTTGCGCCATCCCTGGACGCGGCAGCGGCAACGCCGAGCGCATCAGCGCCAGCAACCGAGGCGGCAACCGTCCTGCCGGCATCGGCGCCGGCGGCTGCGGCAAGCAGCGACACGGCCGACCCGACCGACGCCGCCATGACGAAAACCCGTCGACAGCTCGACCTGATCGACCAGATGCTTGGAGCCGCTCCAAAATGACCCCCAGCCTCGGCCCGGCCCAGCCAGGATTTACCGCCGCGCGCACAGCCGAGCAGCCGGCTGCGTCCGCAAAGATGGACGATTCCGGATTCGGCAAGATGGTGCATGGCAACGCAAGTCCGGCCCATTCGGAAAAGCAGCCACCGTCGGAGGCAAACTCGCGCGATCCGCGTTGGAACAGGCTTGCCGCGGAACTTGCGGCAAAGGCGGGCGAGGACGAGCCGATGCCTACCGCCAAGGCAAGGCCGAGCGGATCGCAGGCCGCGAAATACACGAAGGACGGCAAGGACGCCGCGACGGAGAAGGATGCCGATGCCGATGCGTCGGCAACCGGCGCAGGCGCGACGCCGCTCGACGAGCATCTGCCCCTGCTGATGGCGTTTCATGACCTGCGCCATTTCTCGACATCGGCCAGATCGGCCGACCCGAGCGCGGTCGGAACAGGACAGGACGCCGCTATCGATGGACAGCTTCCGCCGGATCGGCAGAAATCCGTCGCCGGGCTTGGCGATCTCGAATCCGTGTCCAAATCCGAACGCGTATCGCTCGTCGACGGGCCGTTGACCAGGCTCGACGGCAAGCTCGTCCGCGATGCCGCAAGCGCGCCAAGACAGGACAGCATGATCGCGGCCGGCCCGCTGCCCGAGACGGCGCCAGCGGAGGTGCCGGGCGTGGAGACGAAACAGGCCGCGCCGCACATGAAATCCATCGCCGACCTTCAGTCCTCATTGCGATCCGAGCCAGGAAAACAGTTGTCGGGGGCGACACGCGTCGACGTCGTTTCCGAGCGCAGCTTCCCCGCGCCGCCGCAGGCACCGATGAGCCAGGCGGCCCTCAACGTGATCGGCGCGATTTCAGCCGATGGCGGCCCGGGCCAGGCGCTCTCGACGGCTTCCGCGAGCGCTCAACTGACGGGCTCTGTTGCCGTTCCGACACATGTGTTGAAGATCGAACTTCACCCGGCCGAACTGGGCATGGTCACGGCCCATCTGCGGCTCTCCGGAGAACAACTGTCGATTGAGTTGAAGCCCGAAACACACGATGCCTATCGCCGGCTTTCGAGCGACAGCGAGGCGATCGTCAAGTCGCTGCGCGGGCTGGGCTTCGAGGTTGATAAGGTGACCATCATGCAACCCTCGATAGCAGTTCTCTCTACAACCCGCCCGGAAACCGCGGCGTCCCTGAGCGCGGCGCCCGGCCGCGATCCGTCATCCTTCCAGCCCGGAAATCCCGGCGGCGGCAATGGTGGAGCCGGCGGCCAGCAGTCCGGTCAGCAATCCGCAAGGGGTAGCCATGATGAAGCGCAAGCACACGGCCGCGCCGCTTCGCCTTCTCGCGAGCGCGCTGGCGGCGATATATTTATCTAGCCTCGCCAACAACGCCGGCGCCGCCACCAATCCTTGCGAGCCCGAGATCTTGCGTGCCGCCGACCGTTATGGCGTGCCCGCCGGCATCCTCTACGCCGTCGGGTTGACGGAAACCGGCAACAAGGGCAGCCTCCAACCTAATGCCTTGAATATAGAGGGAAAAGCAGTCTTCCCGAGAAGCCGGACCGAAGCGCTTGCCGCCTTCGCCAACGCCCAGCGCGAGGGCAAGACGCTGATCGATCTCGGCTGCATGCAGATCAACCATCACTACCACGCCTCGCATTTCCGCAGCGTCGAGGACATGCTCGACCCACGCCAGAATGTCGACTATGCCGCGCGCTTCCTGGCCAGCCTCCATGCCCGCCACGAGACCTGGTCTATGGCCGTCGCCCGCTATCATGCCGGTCCCGACAACGATCCGGCGCAGAAGGTCTATGTCTGCAGGGTCATCGCCAACATGGTCGCCACCGGCTTTGGCAAATGGACGACGAACGCTCGTACCTTCTGCAACCCGTAAGCGCATTTTCTGCTTCTAATACATCAATCCCCTGGCTGCGAAGCTGCCGGCACGACTTGGTCAAGACTTGGACCCGCAAGCATATCTGGCTGCACGCTAATGCAACCGACACGATTCCAGACTCCCAAGAAACTAGTTACAAGAAATGACGGTTGTTCAGGATTCCCGCCAGCGGTTACGCCTTTCCCCACGGGGCAGATGAGCTGATTCGGAAGGCGGGGCCGATGATCGTTATCGTTGATGAGCGAGAGCTCGTAACAGCGGGCTATAATTCACTTTTCGACCGCGAGGGGATCGCCTGCGCCGGTTTCGCGCCGGGCGAATTCGGCGAGTGGGTCAACTCGGCCGCCGATACCGATCTGCGATCGGTGCGAGCCTTCCTGATCGGCGACTGCCGTGACGGCGCGATCTCGCCACGCCAGATCCGCGACCGCACCGGAGCTCCGGTCATCGCGCTCAGCGAGCAGCATTCGCTGGAAAACACGCTGCGGTTGTTCGAGAGCGGCGTCGACGACGTCATTCGCAAGCCGGTGCACATCCGAGAAATCCTTGCCCGCATCACCGCCATCCGCCGCCGCGCCAGCGAGGACGTCGCCTATACCGAGATCGGCGCCATGCGCATCTTCATGGACGGCCGCGATCCCGAGATCGACGGCCAGCCGCTGCCCTTGCCGCGCCGCGAACGCCGTATCCTGGAGTATCTGGCGAGCAACCGCGGCCGCCGCGTCACCAAGACCCAGGTATTCAACGCCATCTACGGGATCTTCGACGAAGAGGTCGAGGAGAACGTGGTGGAAAGCCACATCAGCAAATTGCGCAAGAAGCTGCGCGAGAAGCTGGGGACCGACCCGATCGATTCCAAGCGCTTCCTCGGCTACCGGCTCGTGTTCTGATGCGGTCCCGCGCCAGCCTCGCGCAAGACAGGACGCGTAGCCTCGAAGCCAGTGGCATGGATATTGCGGAGACATCTCGATGAGCCTCTACGGAATGATGCGGACCGGCGTTTCCGGCATGAACGCCCAGGCCAACCGCCTGTCGACAACCGCCGACAACATCGCGAACTCCGACACCACCGGCTACAAGCGGTCCTCGGCCGAGTTCTCAACCCTGATCATGCCGTCGACCGGCGGTGCCTATAACTCCGGCGGCGTCACCACGACGATCCGCCAGGCGGTCAGCGATCCGGGCGTGCTGCAATACACGACCTCGGTTTCCGACCTTGCCGTCAGCGGCGACGGCTTCTTTGTCGTCCAGGATCCGAGCGGCACGCCTTTCCTGACCCGCGCCGGCGCCTTCGTTCCCGACGCACAAGGCAGGCTGGTCAATGCCGCGGGCTTCCAGTTGATGGCCTACAGCTACGCCAACGGCACGCCGGCAGCGACGGTGAACGGCTTCGAAGGTCTGGAGCCGGTTGTCATCTCCGACCAGGGATTGACCGCAACCCCGAGCACCGCGGGTACTTTCAGCGGCAATCTGCCGGCGGGTGCGACACCGGTCCTCGCCGCCAACCTGCCCAGTGCCAACGCCGCCACCGCACAGTACACTCAGAAAACGTCGATGGTCGCCTATGACAACCTCGGCAACAAGAAGCTGCTCGACGTCTATTTCACCAATACCGGTGCCGGCACCTGGGAGGTAGCAGTCTTCGATCAGTCGAAGGCAACGCCTGGAACTGGTTTCCCCTATGCCGCCGGCGGCGCGCTCGGCTCGGCCAACCTGACCTTCGACACCACCACCGGCAAGCTCAGCGGCACCCCCACCGGCGTCACATTCACCGTGCCGGGCGGCGCCAGCCTCGATCTCGACCTGTCGAAGCTGACCCAGCTCGGGACCGGATTCACCGTTTCCGACGCTCAGGTCAACGGCAATGCGCCGAGCACCATCGACAAGATCCAGATCAGCAAGGATGGCACGATCTACGCCCAGTACAAGGACGGCACCTCCAAGCCGCTCTACAAGATTCCGCTGGCCGACGTGCAGAGCCCCGACCAGCTCAAGGCGCTGCCCGGCAACGTCTACGCGCAAGGCACCGATTCCGGTGCGATCCGTGTCGGCTTTGCCAATGAAGGCAAGGCCGGTTCGATCATCTCGGGAGCGCTCGAAAATTCCAACGTCGATATCGCCGAGGAATTGACCGACATGATCGCGGCACAGCGCAGCTACACCGCCAATTCGAAAGTCTTCCAGACCGGTTCCGACCTGATGGACGTCCTTGTCAACCTGAAGAGATAAACCGGGCTTCGCCCGTGAAAGACCAGCATGTCGCTTTCCTCCGCATTGAGTATCGCCCAATCGGCGCTTCTGGCCACCTCGCGGCAGACAAGCGTTGTCACGCGCAACGTCTCGGACGCCTCCAATCCGGACTATGCGCGCCGCATCGCCGTCGTCTCCAGTACGACGCCGGGCGCCCGGGTGGTCGATATCCAGCGCGTGACCAACGACCTGCTGTTTCGCCAGAACCTCGGCGCGTTGTCGGCCTATAGCGGCCAGAACGCGCTCTTCAGCGGCATGGATCAGCTGGACGTCGCGGTCAATGGCGTCGACAATGCGTCTTCGCCCTCGACCGCCATCGCCAATCTGCAGCAGCAGCTGCAGCTCTACGCCACCTCGCCGTCCAACCAAAATCTCGGCTCCACGGTCATCGACGCAGCAAGGCAGGTCGTGCGCTCCCTGAACGAAGGCTCCCAGGCCATTCAGGCTTTCCGCACCCAGACCGACGGTCAGATCGACACCGCGGTCAAGGACCTGAACTCACTGCTCGGCCAGTTCCAGGATGCCAACCAGGCCGTCATGTCCGGAACCCGTTCCGGCACGGATGTTTCCGACGCGCTCGATCAGCGCGACGCGCTGCTGAAGAAGATTGCCGACTATGTTCCGATCTCGACTTTCACGCGCGGCGACAATGACATGGTCATCACCACGGGTGACGGCACCACATTGTTCGAGACCATCCCGCGCACGGTGAGCTTCACGCCGTCGGCCGGCTATGCCGCCGGCGCGGCCGGCAACACCGTCTACATCGACAACGTGCCCGTCTCGGCGGGTGCCGGCGGCAACACCAGCGCCAGCGGCAAGCTTGCCGGCCTGCTGCAACTGCGCGACGGCGTCGCCTCGACCATGCAGGGCCAGCTCGACGAGACCGCGCGCGGCCTGATCACGGCCTTTGCCGAGACCGCGCCTTCGCTGCCCAACGCCGCCGGCCTCTTCACATGGCCCGGCGCGCCGGCCGTTCCGGCCGCGGGCACGCTGGTCAACGGCCTTGCCGGTTCGATCAGTATCAACGCGGCGATGGACCCCAGCGTGGGCGGCAATCCGACATTGCTGCGCGACGGCGGCGCCAACGGTGTTGCCTATGTCGCTAACACCGGTGGCGGGGCATCCTATTCCAGCCTTCTGGTTGCCTATGGCGACCGACTCGACCAGCCAATGACGTTCGATTCCGCCGCCGGGATTTCGGCGACGTCCAGCGTTTCCGACTATGCCGCCAATTCCATCGGCTGGCTCCAGGCCATGCGCCAGCAGGCGTCGACCGCGTCGGACGCCAAGGAAGCGCTGGCGCAGCGCAGCGCCGAGGCGCTGTCCAATGCCACCGGCGTCAATGTCGATCAGGAAATGTCGCTGATGCTCGATCTCGAACACACATACCAGGCATCGGCCCGGATGATGAAGACCGTTGACGATATGATGACGGCCCTGTTGAACGCGGTGGGATAATCCATGACCTCAGTTTCCTCGGCCGCCCTTACCAACGCCATGCGCTACCAGCAGATGCGCATGCAGGCGGACCTCGTCAAAGCCACCAAGGAATCCTCGACCGGCAAGGTCGCCGATGTCGGCCTGGCACTGGGCGGCCGCACGGCCCAGTCGGTCACCTTCTCGCGTGATCTCGACAGGCTGAACGTGGTCATCGATTCCAACGGGCTGGTCGCCGCCCGGCTTTCATCGACCCAGACCTCACTCGGCCAGCTCTCCAGTGTCGCGCAGACTTTCCTGTCCAGCCTCACAACCGCATCGTCTGGTGACAACTCCGACAGCCTGACCCAATCGACCGGCCAGACCGCGATCCAGCAGCTTGCCTCGATCCTCAACACGAGCGTCAACGGCGAATATCTGTTCGCCGGCACCAACACCGACGTCAAGCCGATCAACGATTTCACGGCGGCCGGCTCCCCGGCCAAGGCCGCCTTCGACGCTTCCTTCGTCGCCAAATTCGGCTTCACGCCAGCCGACCCGGCCGCAGCCAACATCACTGCCGCCCAGATGGACGACTTCATCACCAACGATGTCACGCCGCAGTTCCTCGGCGCGGGCTGGCAGGCCAACATGTCGAACGCGACCGACCAGCAGATCGTCAGCCGCATCGCGCTCAACGAAACCACCGCGACCTCGACCAGCGCCAACAGCGATGGTATCAAGAAACTCGCGATGGCGGCGGCAATGGTTTCGAGCCTGATGTCCACCAACATAAGCCAGGCGGCGAAAGACACGATCGTCAGCCGTTCACAATTGCTGGTCGGCGAGGCGCTGAGCGGCATCGGCCAGGTCCAATCCGAAACCGGCATCGTCCAGAAGCGCGTCTCCGACGCCAACGACCGCATGAAGACGCAGGTCGACCTGTTCGAGCGCCACATCCTCGATCTCGAGGCCGTGGATCCGGCGGAAGCCGCGACCCGCGTCGCCGATCTGACGCAGCATATCGAGACGTCCTTCGCTCTGACGGCGCGCCTGCAGCAGCTCAGCCTGTTGAATTACCTGACCTGAAAGCACTCTGAACCGGAACGGTAGAGCCAACGATGTACCAATTCTCCTACGCCGACGTCCAAAGCACCTCCGTCACGGACGCCAAGGACCGTGAGCGCGAGCTCCTGACGCGCTCGATCGACATGCTGTCGGCCGCCGCGGCGGCCGGGCAGGATTCGATGGAGGCCGTGGAAGCACTGCATTTCACCAACCGCGTCTGGACGGTCTTCGTCGAGGATCTTGGCTCCAGCGACAATGCGCTGCCCAAGGAATTGCGTGCCAACCTGATTTCCATCGGCCTGTGGCTGCTGCGCGAGGCCGAGGACATCCGCCAGGGCCGCACCGACAATTTCGAGGGGCTGATCGAAGTATCCCAGATCATCCGCGACGGCATTCAATGACCAACACGCTGAAGATATCGCTGAAGCCCAACGAGAAGATCTACATCAACGGCGCGGTCATTCGCGTCGATCGTAAGGTCACCGTCGAGCTGATGAACGACGTGCAATTCCTGCTCGAGAACCATGTCATCCAGGCCGACGAAGCGTCGACGCCATTGCGGCAGCTCTATTTCATCGTCCAGGTCATGCTGATGAACCCTGCCGGCGCCGATGAAGCGCGCGAGATGTTCCGCCGCTCGCTACCGCTGCTGATTGCAAGTTTCGAGGACGCCGAGATTGGCGGCGCGCTCAAACAGATCGACCGCATGGTCGGCGAGGATCACATCTACGAGGCCCTGAAGGCGATCCGCGCGCTTTACCCTCTCGAGCGCCGCGCGCTTGGCGGCAATGACGAAGTTCCGGGCGCCGCGCGCCCGCTGGCCGTGGGAGCACGATACTGATGACCGTGGACATGACGACGACGATACCGGCTGGCACCAACCAGACCACCACGCAGACCGCCAAGACCGCGGTCGACTACAATTCGTTCCTGAAACTTCTGATCGCCGAGATGAAGAACCAGGATCCGACCAAGCCGATGGATTCGACGCAGTACGTCGCCCAGCTCGCCACCTTCTCGCAGGTCGAGCAATCGGTGCAGACCAACACCAAGCTCGACCAGATCATGCAGTCGTCGGCGCTGTCGCAGGCCGACGCTCTCATAGGCCGCAACATTACCTCGGCCGATGGCAAGATCACGGGCACGGTGGCGTCGGTCACGCTTGGCAGCAACGGACTGATCGCTGTGCTGCAGGATGGCACCACGGTCCCCGTCGGCGCGGGCGTATCGATCAAGCCGGCGAGCTAGGCCAACCGCCCACATGAATGAGGCCGACGCTCTCGACATCGTCCAGTACGCGGTGTGGACGGTGCTTACCGCGTCCGCTCCGGTGGTGCTGGTCGCCATGGCGGTCGGCATCGGCATCGCCTTGCTCCAGGCGTTGACGCAGGTCCAGGAAATCACCTTGACTTTCGTGCCCAAGATCGTCGCCATCATGCTGGTGGTGGCGCTTACGGGTCCCTTCATCGGCGGCCAGATATCGGCCTTCACCAATGTCATCTTCGAGCGTATCCAGAACGGCTTCTGAGCAAGTCCAGAAAAACTACGCGACGGCCTTCCGTCCAGTCTCGCGCCCGGATGGAATGCAGCTTGCGGGCCGCCGCGTTGCGGCTAGAGTGCCGCTCCATGATCCGGCGAATTGCCAGGCGGACATAGCGGTGTTGTCTCGATGATGTCTCACGGATTTCTGGACCACGCCGGACCGGCCGGCACGCCATGTGCGGCATAGCCGGCGTTTGGCGCAAGCGTGATCCGATCAGCGGCGGCGACATCGCCGACGTCGCCCGCATGATGCAGGCGCTGGCCCATCGCGGGCCCGACGACCATGCCAGCTGGAACGACAGCCGGCTGGCGCTCGGTCACCGGCGGCTCTCGATCATCGATCTGTCCGCGCAGGCGCGCGAGCCGATGCTCACCGCCTGTGGCCAAGGCGTGCTGGTCTACAATGGCGAGGTCTACAATTATCGCTTGCTGCGGGACGCGCTGGAAGCCGAAGGCCGACGGTTCCGGACGGTCTCGGATACCGAGGTGGTTCTCGAAGCACTGCACCACTGGGGCCCGGACAAGGCCATCCCGATGTTCGACGGTATGTTCGCCATCGCCTATTTCGACGCCCGTGCCGGCGCCCTGTGGCTCGCGCGCGACCGTCTCGGCATCAAGCCGATGTCGGTGGCCGAGATGGGTGATCGGATCCTGTTCGCCTCCGAGGACAAGGCGATCCTCGCCTGCGACGGCGTCGCGCGGAGCGTCGATGCGCGCGAGATCACCTTGCGCCTGGCCTGGCAGAGCCGTGACTCCTGCTCCAGCCTGTTCCAGGGCATGGAGCGGCTGCCGCCGGCGGGCCTGTGGAAGATCAGCGATGCCGGCATTGAGAAGCGCTGTTTCTGGCATGTCCTCGATGTGCTCGACGCCGCCCGCATCGTCGGCGACACGGCCAGCGACGCCGACCACATGGCGACGCTGGAAACGCTGATCGAGGACAGCGTCGGGCTCCATTGCATCGCCGATACCAGCCTTGCCGCCGCCTGCAGCGGCGGCGTCGATTCCGGCCTCGTCACCACGCTGGCCAAACGGTTCAGGCCGGAGATGACAGCCTATGTCGTCGATCCCGGCATTGGCCACAGCGAAGCTAATGACGCCCAGCGCACCGCCAGCCACGCCCAGGTGCCGCTGAACAGGGTGCCGGTCGACAAGGACCGGTTCCTCGACCTCTGGCCGAAGACCATCTGGCATTTGGAAAGCGATGGTTGGCATGCAAGCCATGTCTGCCTGCTCGCGCTCGCCGAGCAGTGCCGGGCCGACGGCATCAAGGTGCTGTTGACCGGTGAAGGCGCCGACGAACTGTTTGGCGGCTACGACTGGCAGGAAGCCAGCCTGAAAGTGTGGCGGGCCTGGTCCTGGCCGAGACGGCTGTTTGTTTCGAAGCGCAACCTGACCCGAAAATTCGAGCGCCAGCGTCATGCCCCCTTCCGCACATCGATCGCAGGTGGCCATGCCTGGGATCGCAACATCGTGCTCAGGGCGCTTTCGCCGGAATTGAATTTCCTTCAGGCAAGGATCTTCGACCGGCTGGAGCCAGTCACGCCGCTTGGCGACCGCGCCTTCCTCGGCTGCTGCCTTCACGACATGTATTCGCATCTCCAGGATCTGCTGAACCGGCATGACCGGCTGAGCATGGCGGCCTCGGTGGAACTCAGGGTGCCGTTCCTCGAGAACCGGCTGATCGACTTCGCGATCCATCTGCCCCGGCGACACAAATACCGCCAGAGGCAGGGAAAGTGGCTCTTGAAGAAGGTAGCGGAAAAACACATTCCGCTTCAGAACGTGAAGGCGAGGAAGAACGGTTTCCAGGTATCGGCGAACTTCACCGCCGGCACGGAGACCCTGTTGCATGGCGGCTATCTGCGCGATGCGATGAAGTGGCCGGCATCTTCGGTCGCGGATCTGGTCGACCTGGCCAGGCGCGACCAGGCCTCGCGGCTTCGATTGGTGGGAATGGAGCTTTTCCTGCGTCTGCATGCCGGCGGTCAATCCACCGGGCATCTGACCGAAGCACTGCATGCGGCCGTCGCCGAGACGCGGTGAAACGACACGCTGGGCGCCAGGGCGGCAAAGCGGTTTGCGATGGCGGCGAAAGCGTGGCCCTTCGCTATCCCCTTGTTGGACCATGATCTTCCTTGCAAGGCATTCGCCCTTTGTGCGGCGATGCCATAGTTTCGGCAAATCATGCGGGGAAACCGATCCCCGCAAGGATCAGCACGCCGTGGCAGGAATCCACCCATGAGTGACGAAAAGCCGGATAGCGAAAGCGTCTCGGCGCTGGCGCCGTTCCGGCATGGCATCTTCCGCGCGGTCTGGGGCGCGAGTCTCGTCTCCAATTTCGGCGGCCTGATCCAGGGTGTCGGCGCCGCCTGGATGATGACCACCATCGCCACCTCGCCCTATCAGGTCGCCCTGGTCCAGGCCTCGACCACCTTGCCGATCATGCTGTTCGCGCTCGTGGCCGGCGCCATCGCCGACAGTTTCGACCGCCGCAAGGTGATGCTGGTCGCGCAGACCTTCATGCTGGTCGTCTCGGTGCTGCTGACGGTATTCACCTACTACGACTTGCTCACGCCCTGGACGCTTCTGGCCTTCACTTTCCTGATCGACAGCGGCACGGCGCTCAACAGCCCGTCCTGGCAGGCTTCCGTCGGCGACATGGTTCCGCGCGACAAGGTGCCCGCCGCCGTCGCGTTGAACTCGATGGGCTTCAACCTGACGCGCAGCGTCGGCCCGGCGATCGGCGGCATCATCGTCGCGGCCGCCGGCGCGGCGGCCGCCTTTGCGGCGAACGCCATCAGCTATATCGGCCTGATCGTGGTGATGGCGCGCTGGAAGCGGGAGGTGCCGGTCTCGACCTTGCCGCGCGAGTCGCTGGGGGCGGCCATGGGTGCTGGCCTGCGTTACGTCGCCATGTCGCCCAACATCGGCAAGGTGCTGGTCAGGGGCGCCGCCTTCGGCTTCAGCGCCGGCGCGGTGCTGGCGCTGCTGCCGCTGGTGGCCCGCGACGTCGTCAAGGGCGACGCGCTCACCTACGGCGTCATGCTGGGCGCCTTCGGCATCGGCGCCGTCGGCGGCGCGTTGATCAGCGTGCGGCTGCGGCAACTGCTCTCCAGCGAGACGATGGTTCGCTGCGCCTTCGCCGGGTTCGCGCTGTGCGCCTTCAACGCCGCGATCAGCCAGCATGCCTGGCAGACCTCGCTCGGCCTGCTCATCGGCGGCGCCTGCTGGGTGATCGCGCTATCCCATTTCAACGTCACCGTCCAGATGGCGACCCCGCGCTGGGTGGTCGGCCGGGTTCTGTCGGTCTACCAGACCGCCACCTTCGGCGGCATCGCGCTGGGCAGCTGGATCTGGGGTGTCGTCGCCGACGCGCATGGCGCCGAGACCGCGCTGATCGCGGCTGCCGTCGCCATGCTGGCCGGCGGCGCCATCGGCCTCCTGCTGCCGCTGCCGCAGCAGCAGGTCCTCAACCTCGACCCGCTCAACCGCTTCAAGGAACCGCACCTGGCGCTCGACCTGAAGCCGCGCAGCGGTCCGATCGCCATCATGATCGAATATGTGATCCGGCACGAGGACGAGGCGGAATTCCTCGCCACCATGGCCGAACGCGGCCGCATCCGCCGCCGTGACGGGGCCCGCAACTGGACGTTGGCGCGCGATCTCGAAAATCCCACGATATGGATCGAGCACTACCACACGCCGACCTGGCTCGAATATGTCAGGCACAATGGCCGTATCACCCAGGCCGATGCCATGGTCGGCGAACGCTTGCGGGCGCTGCACTCGGGCGACGAGCCGCCGCGCGTGCGCCGCGTGATCGAGCGCCCGACGACCGCCGGCACGGCGCTGGTGCCGGCGAAGGGACCGATCGAGCATTGACGCGTTCGGAGACCGCGGGCGCCCTACCCCTCGCCCGACAGATCCCGGCGCGCCTTTTCGAGTTCCTCGGCATAGCGCCGCATCAAATGGCCCTCGGTCAGCAGCCCGAGCACGATGTGGTCGGCGAAATCCTCGACCACGGCCAGTTCCTCCGCCCCGGCGCGCTGGAAGGTCTCCGCGGCGGCCTGCACGTTCATGCTGGGCACCAGAACGGCATCCTTGTACTGGGCAAGATCGCGCACCGGCACCTCGCCTCCGGAGGGATCGCTGTGCAGTTCGGCCACGATCAGCACGCCGACATACTCATCCCCCGGGTCGACCGCGATCACGCGCTGGGCCGAACCCAGCGGGAACTCCTTGCGGAAGGCGGCCAGCGTCGTCGAGGCATCGACGGTCTTGATGTCCTCGCGCATCATCGAGCCGACGGTAAGGCTGCGCATCCAGCCGACGTCGTGGGCGCTGCGGATGGTCTCGCCGCGCAGATGGAAGCGCCAGGTCGAGAACGAATAGCCGAAGGTCTCGCGCACCAGGATCGCCGCCATGATCGAGGCCGCCAGCACCACGCCGGTGAGCGTCAGGTCGCGGGTCGATTCCAGCGCCAGGAAGGTCATGGTCAGCGGACCGCCGACGACGCCGACAGCGAGCGACGTCATGCCGACGACGGCGGCGACGGAAGGGTCGATGCCGGTCGCCGGCGAGACCAGCGCCATGACGCCGGCAAACGCCTTGCCAAGCAGCGCGCCGAGAAACAGCGAGGCGAAGAACAGTCCGCCGCGAAAGCCCGAGCCCAGCGAGATGGCGGACGCCGCCAGCTTCAACACGAACACGCTCGCCACCACCGCCAGCCCATAATTCATGGCGAACTCGCGATGCAGCGCGCCGTGGCCGCTGGACAGGACCTGCGGCGTGATCAGCCCCAGCAGCCCGACCAGGACACCGCCGATGACGGGGCGCAGCGAGGCATCGACCGACAGCCTGTTGAAACCGCGTTCGATCAGCGTCACCAGTTGCATGATGGCGATCGAGGCCGCTCCGCCCAGCAGACCGAGCAGCAGGAACGGCACATACTGGCTGGCGGTGAGCTGCGGCAGCCCTGCAAGCTCGAGCGGGAACGGCACGCCGCCGAAAACCTCGGCAGTCAGCGACGCCGAGATGGCCGCGGTCATGACGGGCGCGACATTGGCGACCGAGTAGATTCCGATGACAAGTTCGAAACCATAGAAGGCGCCGGTCAGCGGCGCGTCGAAGGCCGCCGCGATGGCGCCGGCGGCGCCGCAGCCGACCAGGATGCGGACATCGTTGCGGCGCAGCCGGAAGGCACGCGCCAGCCGTGAGGCGACGCCGGAGCCGACCTGCGTATAGCCGGCCTCCAGGCCGACCGAGGCGCCGAAGCCGCTGGAGATCATCGTCTGGACGACGATGATGAAGGTATCGGTCAGCGACATGCGCCCGCCATAGAGGGCGTTGGCCTCGATCGGGTCGACCGGCGTGCGGAATTTGCGGATCCTCAGCCAGACCACCGATATCCCGAGCAGGACGCCGCCGATCGCCGGGACCAGCGCCTGCATCGGATTGGCGAGCGAGAACATGCCCGACAGCCGGCCGCCTGGCTGGACGCCGAACAGCAATCCGTGCAGGTCCTGTACGATCTGGCTCATCGCTGTGACCAGTATACCCGCCGCGACGCCGACAATGCCCGCCAGGATCACCACGGCGATGCCGCGCGCCTCGAGCAGAGGGACTGATCTCAGAAGCACCGCGCGCAGCCGGCGGGCGTAAACTTGCGGTTGGGTCCTGGAAAGCACCGGGGCGGCTCGCCGATATCAAAAGGCAACGGTAGACCCGCCTGATACGCCGGGCGGCACGGCGTGACAACCACAATGCCGACATCGAAGGCGCCAATTTGGCCGCGAACCGTTCGATCCGGCTTTCTCCGCCTCCAGTGCCGACGGCTGCCCGCCAGTTGCGACGCCCACCGATCCGGCGCCGGACGTCGGCCCACTCAGGTCGGCATGGGCTCGCCAGCCTCGTAGAGCACCAGATTGCGCTCGCCGATACCGAGCCCCGGCCAGCTCGCGCGCCAGTCGGCAAGATGCGGCGCGCGGAAATGCGCATCGAGCGCAATCCTGTCGCTCCACACTTCGGTGACCCGGATCAGGCCAGGTTCGAAGACATCCTGCGCATAGGAATATTCGAGGCAGCCGGGCTCGGCGCGACTGGCCGAGACCATGCGTTCCATCACGGGCCTTGCCTCGTCGAGCCTGTCGGGCGGCAGGCGGATCGTGCCGATGATCAGGAGCATGGAGTATCCTTCGCCAGAGAATCGAGCCCGCACTCTCCCACCCTCGCGCAAGCTTGGCCAGCTACCCTCGCCGGGCTGTCGCATGCTCGGCAGCCCATGGGTTCGAGGACGAGAATGGCGATCAGCGAAAGCATCCAGCCCGGCGCGGTGGCCAAGAACGGCCGCGACGTCTTCTTCGCGCTCGGCATCGTCATCATCCTGGCTGTGCTGTTCCTGCCGATCCCGGCCTTTCTCATCGACGTCGGGCTGGCCTTCTCGATCGCGCTGTCGGTGCTGATCCTGATGGTGGCGCTGTGGATCCAGCGGCCGCTCGATTTCTCGTCGTTCCCGACCGTGCTGCTCATCGCCACCATGCTGCGCCTGTCGCTCAACATCGCCACCACGCGCATGATCCTGTCGCATGGCAATGAGGGCACGCACGCCGCCGGCTATGTCATCGCCGGCTTCTCCAAGCTGGTCATGGCCTCGGACTTCGTCATCGGCCTCATCGTCTTCATGATCCTGATCGTGGTGAACTTCATCGTCATCACCAAGGGCGCCACGCGTATCGCCGAAGTCGGCGCACGCTTCACCCTCGACGCCATTCCCGGCAAGCAGATGTCCATCGACGCCGACCTCTCGGCCGGCATGATCGACGACAAGACCGCGCAGTTGCGCCGGCGCGAACTGGAAGAGGAATCCTCTTTCTTCGGCTCGATGGACGGCGCCTCGAAATTCGTCCGCGGCGACGCCATCGCCGGCCTGATCATCACCGCCATCAACATCGTCGGCGGCATCGCCATCGGCTACATCAGGCACAATATGGGCATGGGCGAAGCCGCCGACGTGTTCATCAAGCTGTCGGTCGGCGACGGTCTCGTCACCCAGATCCCGGCACTCATCGTCTCGCTCGCCGCCGGTCTGCTCGTCTCCAAGGGTGGCACGCGCGGCTCGACCAACCAGGCCGTGTTCGGCCAGCTCGGCGCCCACCCGCGCGCGCTCTACGTGGCGGCCGCACTGCTGGTGCTGCTCGGCCTGATGCCCGGTCTGCCGCTGTTCCCGTTCTTCGCGCTGGCCGCCGGCATGGCCGGCCTCGGCTACGTCATCCCGATGCGCCACAACCGCGCGGTCGCCGAGGCCGAGGCATTGAAGAGCCAGGAGAAGGCGACCAAGGCCGAGGAGGAGAAGAATTCGGTCAAGGCCTCGCTCGCCACCGCCGAGATCGAACTTCTGATCGGCAAGCAGCTTTCGACCCGCCTCCTGGTCTCGCATCAGGAACTGGTCTTCCGCATGTCCAAGATGCGCAAGAAATTCGCCCAGCAATACGGCTTCGTCGTGCCGGAAGTCCGCGTCGCCGACGACTTCGCCATCCCGCCGAAAAGCTACCAGATCAAGGTGCACGGCACCGTGGTCGCCGAATATTCGATGCGCGTCGGCGAGATCATGGTGCTGCTCGGCAACCGCGACATACCCGAGATCCCGGGTGAGGAAATTCGCGAGCCGGCCTTCGGCATGCGCGCCTATTCCGTCATGGAAACCTTCGCCGAGGATCTGAAGCGCGAGAACTTCACCTTCGCCGACAACATGTCGGTGCTGCTCACCCACCTCTCGGAAGTCATCCGCAACAACCTGCCGCAGCTCCTGTCCTACAAGGACATGAAGGCGCTGCTCGAACGCCAGGACCAGGAATACCGCAAGCTCGCCGACGAGATCTGCACCACCCACATCTCCTATCCCGGCCTGCAGGCGGTGCTGAAGCTGCTGCTGGCCGAACGCGTCTCGATCCGCAACCTGCATCTGATCATCGAGGCCATCGCCGAGATCGCGCCGCATGTGCGTCGCACCGAGCAGATCGTCGAGCATGTGCGCATCCGCATGGCCCAGCAGATCTGCGGCGACCTCTCGGAAGGCGGCGTGCTCAAGGTGCTGCGCCTCGGCAACCGCTGGGACCTTGCCTTCCACCAGAGCCTCAAGCGCGACGCCAAGGGCGAGGTGCGCGAATTCGACATCGATCCGCGCCAGCTGGAAGAGTTCGGCCAGGACGCCACCAAGGCGATCAAGAAGCACCTCGAAGCCGGCGAGCGTTTCGTGCTCGTGACCGCGCCCGACGCGCGCCCCTATGTGCGCATGATCATCGAGCGCCTGTTCACCACGCTGCCGGTGCTCTCCCATGTCGAAATCGCCAAGGGCGTCGAGATCAGGGTGCTCGGGACGATATCGTGAACATTCTCTCGCAGGCGGTCGTCATCGCGGCGTTCCTTGCCTTCTGCCGCATCGGCGCTTGCTTCATGCTGATGCCGGGCCTGTCCAGCGCCCGCGTGCCGGTGCAGGTCAGGCTGTTCGTCGCGGTCGCCGCCACCGGGGGCCTGCTCGCCTTCCTGTGGGACAAGATCTTTCCCTTCGTCGATCCGCGTCCACAGGTCCTGGTGCCGATGATCATCTCGGAGCTGCTGGTCGGCGGGCTGATCGGCGCCATGACCAGGCTCTACATGGAAGCGCTGCGCTTCATGGGCTCGGCCATCGCCATGCTGATCGGTTATGGCGGCTCCGGCGGACCGGCGATCGAGGAGCCGGAACCGCAAGCGGCGCTCGCCGCCATCATTTCGTTCTCGGCGCTGTTGATGCTGTTCGTCTTCGACTTCGACCACGAGATCGTGCGTGCCCTGGTGACGTCCTACACGGTCGCGCCGGTCAACGTCTTCTTCAACCCGCAGGCGGCCCTCGTCGACATCACCGACACCGTGTCGGATACGTTCTTCCTGGTCATCCGCCTCGGCAGCCCGTTCGTCGCCTACGCCATTCTGGTCAATCTGACGATCGGCTTCGTCAACAAGCTGACGCCGCAGATCCCGATCTATTTCATTTCCCAGCCCTTCGTGATGGCCGGCGGCATGCTGATCTTCTATTTCGCCGTCGGCACCATGCTGTCGCTGTTCGTCGACGGCTTCGTCAACCTCACGCTGGCGAGGTGACATGAGCACGCGCAAGGATCGCCTGAAGAAACTGGTCAAGGTGCAGGAACAGCTGAAGGCCCTGCACGAGACCCGCCACGCCACCTTCGTGGCGGCGGCAAACGCCGCCGAGACCGAAGCCCGCGAATTGATCGGCTATTTCGACCAGGACGATTCCCTCTCCGGCCTGTTCCCCGACCTGTATCATCGCCGCATCGCCCAGGCCGCCCTGCGCCAGGAGGCAAGCCTGGAAAGCGCCAGGCAGGAAGCCGGCCTCATCGCCGCCGCCACCGCCCGCACCAACATGGTGGAGCGTGCCTACAAGGACGTGCGCAACCGCGACGAGCGCGAGAGATCGGACCGCGAGCGGCTGGACCTGATCGCGCAGAAGCGGCAGGAATAGCCGCGGCGATTGAGCCCACGCCCCGCAAGTGTCCTCAAAGGTCGCTGCCGCCATTCATCGAGACAACGACCACCCCGCGATGGAAGCGACCCCGCGCCTTTATTGTGTGGAACTCGATGAGAGCAGCTTTGCGCGCAGGCGCCTGCGTTCTCTCCGGATCGCCCCACACGCCGACGCGACCGCTGTCGCGAGCAGCAGCCTGACCCAGCTCAGGCCCCAGAGCGGCGAGGTACGGATCGCCGCGCGCCACCAGCGACGGTAATCGGGAATGTCGACAAGACTGTCCCATGGTTTGCTGGCGCCGGAGAAATGCAACAGCCAGGGATCGCGGCGCTGCAGTGCCGCGGCGGCCATATCGACATAGTGCCGGCGTGGCTCCCGCTCCAGCAGCCAGACCATGGTGTTCCAGCGCGGATCCAGCAGGGCAACGCGGCCTCGGAGCAGCAGATTTATAGCGTCCTGATCACGCCAGCGGAACCTGTGCGGATGGTCGAGCACGAGTTGGCCCGCTCGCTCGCCGAACCGTTCGCGGCGAAGGGCGGCAAGGTCCAGCAACAGCATCCCGGAATTGACATAGGTGAAGTCGTCAGGGTCCCAGCCGAGCGCGTCGCGGACATGGAGCACATGGTCGGGGCGGCCGGTTGCCGCCTCCTCGGCCAGCGCCGCATGCAGGCCCAAATCCCGGACGGCACCGGCCACGGCGCCACCAAGATCGGTAGCGAGCAGCGGCCGGATGTCGGCCACCGCCAGGATATCCGCGTCGAGATAGAGAACGCGATCCAGGTCGGGAAGGAACTCGCCGAGTTGCAGCCGCAGCAACGCCGCGGGCGTGACGTGATCGAAGCGCGCCATGTCGCGAAACCGGTTCTCGACGTACCGCACGAACACACGATGCGGACCCACTCGCAGCCTTTCCAGGCGCCGGGAGCGACGGCTGGGTGGCGCGTCATGAAATACGTGAAACGTCAGCGGTGGCCCGGGCGAGAGATGCGCCAGCACCGAAGCAATCGTTACGGCCGCTTGGTCGACATTTCCGCCGTCGACACAAAGGGCGACGCTGAGACAGGTGGGGGCGACGCTGAGACAGGTGGTCATCTTGATCCGCCTCATATTCCTGACAGACGCCGCTGCCCTTGTGCCTTACGGCCGATCGGGAGCGGTCAGATAGCGCTTCTTACCACCGGCGAGCGTGCCGACGGCATATGCCTGCGAGCAGCATATGCCGCGATCTCTACTGGTGACATCGGAAGCGCCGCAAGCCTAATCGATAGTGGCACCAATTTATTTGCGCCGTGGGCGCAAAAGCTGCCGAGGTCACCGGCAAGGCGGCCGAGACCAGCATCAGCCAGGCCAACAGCGCAACGGGAAGCGGGCCGCGTCGCTGGCTCCCCGCGTCTGGCTTGAGTCAAGCAGCCCACCCCCCGCAAGCCTGCCACAAGCTTGTTGAGGCATGGTCCTGGCTAAGGAAAACCGGCAAAAGGCGGACTTTCTTGGCGATTTCTCCACCCAGCGACATCGTGATGGATGTCGCCCGAGCCGCGGAACCGGCTGATATCGAGGCTGCGCGCGCCGCGCTGACCAGGCGTGCGGGCGGCGTTGCCGGCACGTTTTCGGTCGACAGCGCGGCTTCGGTCGATGCCGGCTCGATCCTGTCGCGGGCGACGGCTGACAAGGCCGCCGCGACGGCCGACCCGGCCAAGAAGTTCAAGAAGTTCGAGGCGATGGTCCTTCAGACCTTCATCCAGAACATGCTGCCCAAGGACACCGAGGGCGTCTACGGCACGGGTCTCGCCGGCGACATGTGGAAATCGCAGCTCGCCGAGCGCGTCGCCGACGTCATGGCCGACCGCGGCGGCATCGGCATCGCCAAGTCGCTGCTCGCCGACCACTACATGGACGGCAAGCGCAAGGTTCCGATCGGCCCGGTTTCGAATGGGCCGGAAAAGACCGAGATCGATCAGCAGACCCGTCTGTCCACCTCGCTCGTCCAGGAACTGCAGCGCAAGGCCGCCAGGTCGATGACCGGCGACGAGACAACCATAAAAACAGACATCAAGATCTAGGACTGGGAAACACATGGCCGACTCTTCGGAATTCACCGCCAAGCTGCCCGCGCGCACGACCGCGTCGGACGCTCCGACCCCTTTCGCGCGGCCTGGAAACCTTGCCGCCATCATCGGCCGCATCGAGGAGGTGGTCGAGGAAGAAACCGCCGGCATCCGCAACGACACCAGCTATGACCTCAAGGCGTCGAACGCCCGCAAGAGCCGCTATCTCTACGAGCTGACCCGGGCCATGAAGGGCGGCAGCGAAGCGGAATTCCTCGAGCAGCACCGCGAGGGCCTGACCCGGCTGCGCCAGAAGCTGGCGAAGAACGAGGCCGCGATCCTGGCGCACCTGAGCGCCGTCAACGAGGTCGCCAGCCTGCTGCGCAGCGCCATCCAGCGCGCCGAGACCGATGGCACCTACTCCGCCGGCGAGTTCGGCAGGATGAAGGGTTAGGGCGCGGCGATGCCGGGCTCGGGTTCAAAATGATCAAAGTCATCGCCATAGCGGTCTGGATCTGCGCCGCCACGCTCGGCGCGGTGTTCTATTCGTTCCAGGCCGCCGGTGAACAGGGCGTCGGCGAGAAACCCAAGCCGATGCTGGGCGGGCTGGACTACGTCAAGACCGACATCATTTCGGTGCCGCTGATCCACGATTCGAAGATCGACGGCTACTTCCTGGCCAAGCTCGTCTACACCGTCGAGCCGGAACAGATAAAGAAGCTGTCGATCCCCGCCGAGGCGCTGATTACGGACGAGGTCTACAGCTATCTCTACGCCCATCCCCAGATCGACTTCACCAAGAAGGCAACGGTCGACCTCGATGCCTTTCGCGCGGCGATCCGCGACACCGTCAACACCCGCGTCGGCGCAACCCTGGTGCATGAAGTGCTGATCGATCAGATCAATTTCCTGAGCAAGGATGAGATCCGCGACAATTGGCTGCGCCGCCGGCAGGAGTCCGCCGCCACGGCGCCCGAGACGCCAAAGCCGGTCAGCGCGCATTGAGCCATCGGCCCGGCGCTGGTGGTCCCGATGGCAGCCGGCGTCCGAGACAATTCCTGCAATTCGCGTTGACGTAAACGTCAATCCAAAGCTATATGCGGCAGCGATCATGATCGCCAGTGATGTCGCATGGACTTCGGCTGGGCCGAAGTACCGTCGCGTGACGATGCAGCAGATGCAACCAGACAGGGAGAACAGCGTGAGCGTTCAGGATATTGCCGAGAAGATCAAGTCGCGCGTGGCCAGCAGCGGCTTCGACCGTTCCGTGAAGTTCGACACCGGCAGCGACGGCGTCATCGTCATCGACGGCGCGACCGTCTCGACCACGGACGCTCCCACCGACTGCACCATCAAGCTGTCGCTCGACGATCTGGAGTCGCTGATCGCGGGCGACCTGAACCCGACCATGGCGTTCATGACCGGCAAGATAAAGGTCGAAGGCGACATGACTGTCGCCATGGCTCTGAGCCAGTTGATCGGCTGAACGGACGTCGCCGCCAGAAGCGGCTTTGAGATGACAAAACGCCGCCTTTCCGAGGCGGCGTTTTGTTTGCATGGCGGTCGAGCTTGAAGCCTCACGCAGCCAGCGTCGGCGCCTGCCCCTTGAGCTTGCGGCCGGACGCCTTCAGCGTGCCCTTGGCGCCGTCGAGGGCGCCTTCCACCAGTTCCAGCGCCAGCAGGCGGTGCCGCTCGTAAGGTCCAGGCATGGCGAGCGCACCGGTCCTGGCGGCCGAAAACCCGAAGCGCCCATAGTAAGGCGCGTCGCCGACCAGCAGGATCGCGGCGTGGCCGAGGCGCCCGGCCTCCGCGATCGCATGACGCATCAGCGCCGAGCCGATGCCGGCGCTCTTGAGCGAGGGATCGACGGCGAGCGGGCCGAGCAGCAGCGCCGCCGAACCGCCCTCGCCCAGCGTGACGTCCCATAGCCGCACCGTGCCGGCCACGCCGCCCGACCCATCGCGCGCGACGAAGGCAAGGCCTTCCGAGGGCCTACGGCCGCGCCGTAGCTTCTCCGAGGACTTGGTCTTGCGCTTCGGCCCCATGGCGCGATCGAGCAAGGCTTCGCGCGCCGCCACGTCGGCAACGGCTTCGGCGACCATGGCGAAAGCCGGCGCATGAGCTACGATTTCAACTGACATTTCCATTTCCGCAATCCCTGGCGAGCGGAGATCTGTTCCACAAGCGAAGCCGGGCGGACGACAAGCGCCCGCGCCGGATGACCTGACCGGTTCTCAGCGCATTTTCAGGCGAAGTGGTGGCCGAAAACGCGCGGAAAAAAGAACCGTCAGATCACGTAGGATCGGAGAGGCTCGAAGCCGTTGAAGGCGACCGCCGAGTAGGTGGTCGTGTAGGCTCCGGTGCCTTCGATCAGCACTTCGTCGCCGATGGTCAGCGACAAAGGCAGCGGATAGGGCGTCTTCTCGTACATCACGTCGGCCGAATCGCAGGTCGGGCCGGCGAGCACGCAAGGTGCCGTCTCCGAGCCGTCATGGCGAGTGACCAGCGGGTAGCGGATCGCCTCGTCCATCGTCTCGGCGAGACCGCCGAACTTGCCGATGTCGAGGAACACCCAGCGCACATTGTCGTTGTCGGCCTTCTTCGAGATCAGCACGACTTCCGACTTGATGACGCCGGCATTGCCGACCATGCCGCGGCCCGGCTCGATGATGGTCTCGGGCAGCGCATTGCCGAAATGCTTGCGCAGCGCCGAGAAGATCGCCTGGCCGTAGGCCTGCGCCACCGGCACGTCCTTCAGGTAACGGGTCGGGAAGCCGCCGCCCATATTGACCATCTTGAGCACGATGCCTTCCTCGGCCAGCGTCGCGAACACCTTCTTGGCATCGCCCAGCGCGCGGTCCCAGGCGGTCAGGTCCGTCTGCTGCGAGCCGACATGGAACGACACGCCATAGGCGTCGAGGCCGAGGCCCTTGGCATGGCGCAGCACGTCGACGGCCATCGCGGGCACGCAGCCGAACTTGCGCGACAGCGGCCATTCGGCGCCTTCGCCATCGGTCAAAACGCGGCAGAACACGCGGGAGCCTGGAGCGACGCGGGCGATCTTCTCGACCTCCTCGACGCAATCGACCGCGAACAGCCTGATGCCGAGCTGGTAGGCGCGTGCGATGTCACGCTCCTTCTTGATGGTGTTGCCGAAGGAGATGCGGTCCGCCGGCGCACCGGCGTCCATCGCCATCTCGACTTCGGCAACGGAAGCGGTGTCGAAGGACGAGCCCATCGCAGCAAGGAGGCGCAGGATCTCCGGCGCCGGGTTTGCTTTCACCGCGTAGTAGATCTTGGAATCGGGCAGAGCCTTCTCGAAGGCGCGGAAATTGTCGCGCACGACATCGAGGTCGACGACGAGGCAGGGGCCGGACGGACGTCGGGTGGCGAGGAAGTCGAGGATACGCTGGGTGGCCATCGGGTTTCTCCATCACGCCTTTCGGCGCGCGCAAGGGTGCGGACGCGGGCTGTCGGCCTCGCGAACACGCGGTCAAACAAAGGCGGGACGGAAGTTCAATGGAACCAGCCGGTGGAGACCCCGGAACCATGAAACGCCGTCTCGCGGCGATGAACCTTGGCCTTGCCCGGCTTCGGTTCGCTTTGTCTGCCTTGGCTTGGATTGGGAGAACCCCGTTCCGCACTGCCGGCAATGAAGGTGTGCCTCTTCAGTAACCCCGGTCTTTGGACAACCGGCAGAGAACCAGAAAGGCCCGCACCGTCGTTGCTTCAAGGTGTCCTCGGTCTGGCGGTTGGCCGCTAAACCGACTGGAGGGGTTGGCTCCAGTTACCTTACCGATTTCCCTCACCATTCGAGGATCGGCGGACACCCACAGGCACGTGCGACTTTGGGCAAGCGCGATATAGGGGCGAAGCATTTCACAATCAATAAAAATCGTATCCCAGGTTGTAAAATTTCTGGCATCGAACAATGTTGGCGCGACCGTATCCGGATATCGAACGATGACAGGCACGCACGGCCCCCTCCACGCCTTCCTCGACCTTCGCCGGATGCCGGTGGCGCATGCAGAACTTGGCCCGCTGGCCGGGCTGCGGCTGGCGGTCAAGGACATTTACGACGTTGCCGGCTACCGCACCGGTTGCGGCAATTTGCAGAAATTCGCCGGAAGCCATGCCGCTTCGCGCACGGCACCCACCGTGCAGACGATTCTCGACGCCGGTGCGCGTTTCATCGGCAAGACCCAGACCGACGAGCTCGCCTTCGCTTTGTTCGGCCAGAACGCGCATTTTCCGTTTCCGGTGAATCCCGCGGCACCCGACCGTGTCACCGGCGGTTCGTCGTCGGGGTCGGCGGCGGCGGTAGCGGGCAGGCTGGCCGACATCGCCACGGGGTCCGACACCGGGGGTTCGATCCGCGCGCCGGCGAGTTTCTGCGGGCTGATTGGGCTGCGCACCACCCATGGCCGCATTTCCCTCGACGGCACCATGCGGCTGGCGCCGAGCTTCGACACGTTCGGCTGGTTCGCCGACGACATCGAGACCTACGAGACCGTCGGCAAGCTGCTGCTTGGCCGCGACCCGCATCAACATTCCCTGGACCGCCCGCTCTCGCTCGCCTGGCTGGACGAAATGGTCGCCCGCCCGGCGCTCGCCGAATATGCGGAAATGAAGGCGCTGGCGAGCGCGGTGTTCGGCGTGCCGGCGATGCCGACGACGCGCTTCAGCTCCTCCCCGGACGAACTCTACTGGTGCTTTCGCCGGCTGCAGGCCAGGGAAGCCTGGGCGGTGCATGGCGATTGGATCACCGGCGGCGAGCGCGACCTCGGACCCGGCGTCGAGGAGCGTTTCGGCTTCGGCCGCGTCGTCGACGACCGCACGGCCCAGGCCGAGAAAGTGCGTCGGCTGACGTTCCGCGGCGAACTGAACGCCTTGCTCGGCAAGGACGGCTTCCTGGTCCTGCCGACGGTGCCGGGCCCCGCGCCCTACGTCGACAGCACGCCGGAGCAGTTCCAGGCCTATCGCGAGCGCGCCTTGCATCTCCTGTGCCTGGCCGGGCTCTCCGGCTTCCCGCAAATCACCTTGCCGATCGGCTCGGTCGCCGGCGCTCCGTTCGGCCTGTCGCTGCTTGGCCCTTCCGGCAGCGACATTGCCCTGATACGGCTCGGCCGGAAACTTCTAATGCATGTCGCGCAAAAGTGACCTCGGTTTTGCGACAACGACATGCATCAAACAACACCCAAAGCGCGTCGCATGAATTCGTTTCGACGCGCCGCGCTTTGGACGCAGCACAAAAGGCCTGAACCATGGACACATTGACCCGCATGCGTGCCTTCATCGACGTCGTCGAGGCCGAGGGCTTTTCGGCGGCGGCGCGCAAGATCGGCCGCTCCAAGGCGCTGCTGTCGAAATATGTGCGCGAACTGGAGGACGAGCTCGGCGCGCTGCTGCTGAACCGCACGACGCGCCAGTTCTCGATGACCGAGGCCGGCCATACCTACTACCGCCGCGCCTCGGAGATCGTGCGCGAAGTCGACAGCCTGGCCGATGCCGTGCGCGAATCTTCCGGCGACGTGCGCGGCCGGATCAAGCTGTCGGCGCCACGCACCTTCGCCGACGCGCCGATCGGCCAGTCGCTGATCGACTTCGCCAAGCAGTATCCCGACATCGTGCTCGACATCCAGCTCGACGACCGCTTCGTCGATCTGGTCGAGGAAGGCTTCGACCTCGCCGTGCGCATCTCGCGCCTGGAGAACTCGTCGCTGATCGCCAGAAGGCTGGCGCCGTTTTCGATCAAGCTGTGCGGCTCTCCCGAACTGATCGCCAAGCATGGCATGCCGACGCGGCCGCAGGATCTCGGCCACATGCCCTGCATCGTCGACACCAATGGCCGCGGCCTGAACAACTGGCCGTTCAAGGGCGACAATGGCGATCCGGTGAGTATTGCCGTGTCGGGCCCGATCGAGGTCAACAGCCCGATGGCGGCCCGCGCCGCGGCCTTGTCGGGGCTGGGATTTTGCATCCTGCCGGATTTCATCGCCGCGCCCGACCTCAAGAGCGGCCAATTGGTGGCGGTGCTCGACGACCGCATCCTGTCGGGCGGCGGCATCTTCGCAGTCTATCCGCATCGCCGTTACCTGCCGGCGAAGGTGCGCGTTTTCGTCGACTTCCTGGTGCAGTGGTTCAGGACGCGCGAAAGCGCCTGAACTGCCTCAGCCCTGGAGGTGCGTCGCGCCGCGATGCGCTTTGAATCCTGGTCGCGTCCGGTCGTTGCATCGGAACAGCCGCGCACTTTTGGGTGACATGTGCCGACAGTCCCAATTTCGCCCCCTTTCTGGTAACCTTCGACAACGCTCTCGAAGCCAAGGGAATCGCGACCGCGAATGCATTTGAAACGGCACGCAATCACGCTGGCTTCGGCCTTGGCGGCGACTTTCGCCGCGACGGGACCGGCCGAGGTGCATCCGCACGTCTTCGCCGAAGCACGCCTCGACGTGATCCTGTCACCGGATCACCAAAGTGTGAAAGCGCTGCGCCATCTCTGGCGCTTCGACGACCTGTTTTCGAGTACGGTGATGATGGAGTTCGACAAGAACTCCGACCTGAAGCTTGACGACAAGGAGCTGAAGGAGGTCGCCGACACCGTCCATGCCTCGCTGGCTGAGTTCAATTACTTCCAGCTCGTCACGCAGAACGGCAAGGACGTGACGATGGTGCCGCCGCCGCATCTGATGGCCAATTTCGACAACGACCAATTGATCATCCTGTTCGAATCCGAACCCAAGGTGCCGATCAAGCTGACCGGCACCATCGACATAGGCGTCTACGACCCCACCTTCTACACGGCGATCGACTTCACCGAGGACTCCAACATCACGGTCGCAGGCCTGCCGTCGAACTGCACCAGCAAGGTCGTTCGGCCGGACCCGGACGAAGCCATCAAGGAAAACCAGAAGACCCTGACGGATGCCTTCTTCAACGACCCGACAGGCACCGACATGAGCAAGATCTTTGCCACCAAGCTCGAACTGACCTGTCAGCCAGAAGGATGAATCCGGTGACGAAACCATCCCTGCGCTTGGCGTTCGGCCTGTTGGCCCTCACCTTTGCCATGATGCACTTCGCCAATGCCGCGCACGCCCAGAGTTCGCTCGGCATCGGCGTCAATGATGGCATGGCGCCGACCACCGGCCCCTTCGCTCACATCCTGATGTGGATCAATCTCAGGCAGCAGGAATTCTACCGCGCGCTGGCGACAGCCATGAAGGCGATGCGCCAGGACAACAGCAAGCTCTGGGTGCTCATCGGCTTGTCCTTCGCCTATGGCATTTTCCACGCCGCCGGCCCCGGCCACGGCAAGGCCGTCATCTCGTCCTATATGGTGGCCAACGAAGTGGCGCTCAAGCGCGGCATCCTGTTGTCCTTCGTCTCGGCGCTGCTGCAGGGCCTGACGGCGATCCTGGTGATGCTGCTTGCCTATTTCGTCCTGCGTGGCACCACCATCTCGATGACCGACGCGGCCTGGTTCATGGAAATCATGAGCTTTGCCCTCGTCACCCTCTTCGGCGCCTGGCTTTTGTGGCGCAAGCTCGGCCCCGCCGTCCTGCGCCTGTTTGGCAAGGGGCCGGCCTATAGCCTGTCGGCGGCTCATGCCGGGCATTCTCATGCGGGTCATTCCCATGCTGGCCATTCTCACGCCGGGCATTCCCATGCAGGCCATTCGCACGCAGCCCACTCGGCGCATGCCCATTCGCACGCGCTTCACGTGCATGACGACCACGACCATGCCCATGATCATTCGCACGATGACCACAGCGCGCATGACCATCATCATGATCACGGCGCCCATGACCATGCGCATCACGACCATGCGGGCGAGGTCTGCGACACCTGCGGCCACTCGCATGCGCCCGATCCGGCGCTGCTGTCGGGTGACCGCTTCGATTGGCGCACCGCATGGTCGGCGGTGGCGGCGGTCGGCATCCGCCCCTGCTCCGGTGCGCTGATCGTGCTCAGCTTCGCGCTGCTCAACGGGCTCTGGCTTGGCGGCCTGCTGTCGGTGCTGGCCATGTCGATCGGCACCGCCGTCACCGTCTCGGCGCTGGCGACGCTGGCGGTGACCGCCAAGAACTGGGCGGTCTATTTCGCCGGCGACGGCCGCATGGGCAACCGTATCCACTCGATCGTCGAGATCGGCGGCGCCGCCTTCGTGTTCCTGTTCGGATTGCTGCTGTTGTCGGCGAGCCTGACAGGCAGCGTCTAGACCTGCACCACGATCGAACGGATGGCTGCGGACCTCTAACCGGGAATCTTGCCGCCGAGCTCATCCTCGATATGGGCGCGGATGATTTCGTCGAAGCTCGCCTCGGCGCTGAAGCCGAGTTCGCGTGAGCGCCGCGCCTCGAACCGGGTCGGCCAGCCCTGGACGATCGCCCAGATCGTCTCGTCCGGAACTTCGCGGATCAGGCTTGCCGTCTTCGATCCGGCGATGCGTTCAAGCGCCTCGATCTGCTCGCCGACGCTGACGGCGACACCCGGCATCGTCAGATTGCGGCGCGGCCCGACGGCGGCACCGTCGATGCCGACCGCATGGATCAGGAAATTGACCGCCGAGCGCGGGCTGGCATGGGTGTGCACGACCGAGCGCGGCACCGGCAGGATCGCCTCCTGCCCGCTCAACGGTTCGCGGATGATGCCAGAGAAGAAGCCGGAGGCCGCCTTGTTCGGCTTGCCGGGCCGCACGCAGATGGTCGGCAGCCGAATGCCGATGCCGTCGAAAAAACCTCGCCTGGAATAATCGGCCAACAGCGCCTCGCTCATCTGCTTCTGCGTGCCGTAGGAGGTCAGCGGCGTCGGATGGAATTCGTCGGGAATGACATCCGGGAACGGTGCGCCGAACACCGCGATCGACGAAGTGAAGACAACGCGCGGCGCAAAACCGGCCAGGCGGATGGCGTCGAACAGCGCGCGCGTGCCGTCGAGGTTGACGCGGTAACCGAGGTCGAAATTCGCTTCCGCCTCGCCCGAGACGATGCCGGCGAGATGAAAGACGACGTCGGGGCGCGACGCGACCAGGCTCTCGGCGGCGCCGGCTTCGGCCAAGTCGCCGGTGTGCAGTGCGACGCTGACGCCGTCTATCTCAGGCGCCTGCGGCGGCACGATGTCGTGCAGGTCGAGCGCGGTGATCTTCTTGCCGCGCAGCGTGCCGTCCTTGGCCAGTCGGGCAATGAGCTTGCGGCCGACCATGCCCGCGGCGCCGGTGATCAGAATGCGCATGTCCGATATCCCTTACTTGCCCTGATTTTTGCGCTGGATGCGCGCGCGCAGCCAGAACACCAAGAAAAACGCCAGCACGAAGACGGTGCCGAATATACCCGCCAGCACGGTCGAAAAACTGCCGAGTGCCAACATCACGGTCGGCAGGTAGAAAGCGGCAATGCCGAACAGAAGCATGATCCAGACCGCCGCGATGGCCGCATTGCGCGTGTCACGGTCCATCATGCCGCACCGGAGCGGCGATCGTTCATCGGGCTGAGTTTCAACGCTGGAGAACTCCTGGGGCAGGTCCGGTCAATGGTCATCGATCGGGCCTAGTGATAGTGGCCGTGATGCGGGGTCGCACCATGCTCATGCTCATGCTCGTGGTCCTCGCCCTCGTCGGCGCACCGGCCGAATTCCGGTTCCACGGTGGCATGGCTGATGCCGTGTTCGCGGGCAAGCCGCTTCTTGATGGCGCTGACCGCCTGATGCGCATCGACGCCCTCTTTGAGACAGGCATGCAGCGTCGCCATGCTGTTTGTCCCGTCGAGCGACCAGATATGCATATGGTGCACTTCGCGCACGCCCTGGACCGCCCCCTGGATGTCACTGGCGATCAGGTCGCGATCAAGGCTTGGCGGCACGCCTTCGAGCAGGACGTGGGCCGCGGCGCGCATCAGTGACCAGGCGGTCGACAGGATCAGCAGCGAGACCAGCACGGACAGGATCGGGTCGATCGGCGTCCAGCCGGTCGTCAGGATGACCAGCGCGGCCACGATCGCGGCGGCGGAGCCGAGCAGGTCGCCAAGCACATGGAGGATGGCGCCGCGCATGTTGAGGTTGTCGCGATCTCCGCCATGCAGCACCAGGAAGGAGCCGATATTGACCAGCAGGCCGAGGATCGCCACCACCAGCATCGGTCCGCCCAGCACCGGCGCCGGTGTCAGCAGGCGATCCCACGCTTCGTAGACGATCCACAGCGCGATGACGAAAATGGCGATGCCGTTGGTGTAGGCCACCAGCGTCTTGACCCGGCCGAAGCCGTAGGTGAGCTGGCCTGTCGCCGGCCGGTCCGCCAGATGGAATGCATACCAGGCCAGGCCGAGCGCGATGGCGTCGGCGAGCATGTGGCCGGCGTCGGCCAACAGCGCCAGCGATCCGGTCAGCAAGCCGCCGAGCGCCTCGGCAACCATGAAGCCGGCGGTCAGGCAGGCCGCGATCAGGACGCGTTTCTTGTCGGTCGAGCCATGCACATGACCAGCGCCATGGTCGTGCCCGCTGTGATCGTGGCTATGGGCCAAACGGTAAACTCCTGTTACGCGCCCAATTCCGCGCGAAGATCTTCCAGGCGGCGTTTCTGCTGGCCATTGGCGTCGAAGTTGGCCGGATCGAGCCAGGCTTCATAGGCTTGGCGCAGAGCCGGCCATTCCTTGTCGATGATCGAATACCACGCGGTGTCGCGGTTTTCACCCTTGACGATGAGATGCTGGCGGAAGATGCCCTCGAACTTGAAGCCGAACCGCTCCGCGGCACGCTTCGACGGCTCGTTGCGGTTGTTGCACTTCCATTCGTAGCGGCGATAGCCGAGTTCGTCGAAGATATATTTCATGAACAGGAACTGCGCTTCCGTCGCCGCCGGCTTGCGCGAGATCAGCGGTCCCCAATAGATGTTGCCGATCTCGATGACCCCATAAGCGGGATCGATGCGCATCAGCGTCTGGCGTCCGGCGACCTTGCCGCTGGCCTTGTCGATGATGGCAAAGAACAACGGATCCTCGCTGGCCTCGACCCTGTCCAGCCAGGGCTGGAAAGCGGCGCGCGTCTCCGGCGGATAGTCGGGCAGCCAGGCGAAGCGGCCACCGACATCGGATACGGAAGACGCCTCATAGAGGCCGTCGCCGTGCTTTGCGGCGCTCAGCGGCTCGAGCCTGACATGGCGGCCGTCAATCGCCTTGCGCTCGGGTCGCGGGCGTGGCTGCCAATTCGCAAGATTTTCCGACACCGAAAGCTCCAATCCGTTTGACTTTTGCGGGCCAAGGCTCACAAAAACGCGACCCAACAGCAAGAACCACACGGACGGGAAAAATGCTCCACACGATTTCGGCCTTCGACCGTCTCGGCGAGGAAAATGCCTTCGCGGTATTGGCGCGGGCCACGGCGCTGGCGAGCCAGGGCCGCGACATCGTCAATCTCGGCATCGGCCAGCCCGACTTCAAGACGCCGCAGCACATCGTGGAAGCCGCGATCAAGGCCTTGCGTGACGGCCACCATGGCTACACGCCGGCCAACGGCCTGCTGGCGACGCGCGAGGCGGTGGTGCGCCGCACGCTGACCACCACCGGCGTCGAGGTTTCGCCGGAGGCGGTGATGATCATGCCAGGCGGCAAGCCGACCATGTTCGCCGCCATCCTGATGTTCGGCGAGCCGGGCGCCGAGATCCTCTATCCCGATCCGGGCTTTCCCATCTATCGCTCGATGATCGAGTTCACGGGTGCGGCACCCATTCCCGTGCCGATGCGCGAGGAGAACGGCTTTGCCTTCTCGGCCGAGGAAACGCTGGCGCTGATCACTCCGAAAACCAGGCTCCTCATCCTCAACTCGCCGGCCAATCCGACCGGCGGCGTCACCCCGCGCGCCGAGATCGAGAAGCTGGTCAAGGGGCTGGAGAAGCATCCCGATGTCGCCATCATGTCCGATGAGATCTACGACGTGATGACCTATGACGGCGAGACGCACTGCTCGCTGCTCGGCTTTCCCGATATCCGCGACCGGCTGATCGTGCTCAATGGCTGGTCCAAGACCTGGGCGATGACCGGCTGGCGCATGGGCTGGTCGATCTGGCCGAACGGCGAAAAGGGTGCCCATCTCTACGACAAGGTGCGCAAGCTGGCGGTCAATTGCTGGTCCTGCGTCAACGCGCCGAGCCAGTTCGCCGGCATCGCGGCAATTGACGGCCCGCAGGACGATGTCGCCAAGATGATGCGCGCCTTCGACAACCGCCGCAAGATCGTGGTCGAGGGCCTGAATGCCTTGCCAAACATCTCCTGCATCACGCCCAAGGGCGCCTTCTACGCCTTTCCCAACGTGTCGAAGACCGGCTGGAAGGCGAAGAAACTCGCCTCGGCCCTGCTTGACGAGGCCGGCGTGGCGCTGATCGGCGGCCCCGATTTCGGCATTCTCGGCGAAGGGTACATCCGGCTCTCCTACGCCAATTCCGAGGAGAACATCCTGCGCGCGCTGGAGCGGATCGGAGCGTTCCTGGCGAAATGAGCTTCAGCTCGTTTCGTCGCCTCCCATGCCTGGCCGGCATCGGCCGCCACGACGGTGTCATGAGCCGTCGGGAGGCGCGTGGCCGAGGCTGGGCGGTCATGCCGAAAACGGCTACCACTTCCCCGGATCAGGACCGGAATGAGGGACCTCGGATGTTTTATGCAATCCTCGCCTATCACGTGGAAGACGCGATCGAGGCACTGACGCCGCAGGAAGACGCGGCGCTGATGGCCGAGTTGTTGAAGATCAACACCAGGCTTCATGCGGAAGGCACGCTTGGGCCGTCGGCGCGTCTGGGGACGACACGGGATGCCTGCACCTTGCGCGGCCCGGGCGACGGTGTGATCATCGACGGGCCTTTCGCCGAGACCAAGGAACAGTTGCTCGGTCTCTATGTCGTCGACTGCGTCACCAGGGACGACGCGATAGCGATCGCCCGCGACCTGCGTCGTGTCAATCCAACCGCCGTTTACGAGATCAGGCCTATTCTGCTCTTCAAGCCCGGCGTGCCTCTGGCGGGAAAATAAGGCTCGGGCGAACGCGCTGCCAGTACCTGCTGCTCACCCACGCCCGACGAATGGCATCTTGGTCGCCATGACCGTCATGAACAGAACATTGGCGTCGAGCGGCAGGCTAGCCATGTGCACGACCGCGTCGGCGACGCGCTGGACATCCATCACCGCTTCGGCCGCGATCGAGCCATTGGCCTGCGGCACGCCGACGGTCATCGGCTGCGCCATGTCGGTCAGCGCGTTACCGATATCGATCTGGCCGCAGGCGATGTCATAGGGGCGGCCATCGAGCGCCAGTGTCTTGGTCAGCCCGGTAATGGCGTGCTTGGTCGCCGTATAGGGCACGGAGCCCGGGCGTGGCGCATAGGCCGACACCGAACCATTGTTGATGATGCGGCCGCCCATCGGCTTCTGCTTGCGCATGGCGCCGAAGGCGGCGCGCGCGCACAGGAACGAACCGGTGAGATTGACGCCGACGACATCGTTCCACACCTCGACCGGGATCTCGTCGATCGGCGTCGACTTGTAGCCCATGCCGGCATTGTTGAAGAGCAGGTCGACGCGTCCGAACGCCGCCGCCACCGTCTCGAACAGATCGTCGACCTCGGCGGCCTTGCTGATGTCGCAGGCAACCGCCAACGCCCTCGCCTCGGTCGGTCCGATCTCGGCGATCGCGGCGTCCAGCACCGGCTTGCGACGCCCGCAGAACACCGTGTTCCAGCCCGCCTTGAGCAGTGCCGTGGCGACGCTCTTGCCGATACCCGTTCCGGCGCCGGTGACGATGGCGGTTTTTTGCTCGGTCATGGCAGATGTCCTCCGGCAGCGCCGCGCGTGCCCGACTGATTTTCAGGATTTGGCTCGGGAGAAGGCATCGCAAATGACGGCGGCGATGGCAAGCGGGGCCGCGGGCGCCTGCGCTCGAAAAAGTGGAACCGCGTCTTTGGAGGAAGTCCGGCGAGGGCCGACAAAAAGGGCGGTCATTGGCGACCGCCCTGATCTGAACCGGGCTTGGGAGGAGGAAAGCCGATCCGACTGTCTAGAATCATGCGCTTCCTGAGTTAACGAAAGGTTAACGCTGGAAAGACCCGCCTGTCCCGTTTCGACCTACCAGCGCGGGTTGGTTGAGGTCCCCCCCTTTGCCGCTGGCACCTTGGCCGCCGAAACCGTCGCCTCGACATGGTCGACCAGCGCATCCGGCAGGCCAAGCCGGCCGGCAAGCAGGTCGAGATAACCACGCTCGGCGCGCGTGTCGGGATCGATGGTGAGACGCGACGCCGTATAGAGCTCGAGCTTCTGCGCATCGGTCCTGGCGCCGGCCACCAGCGTGTCGAGATCGAGCGGGCTCTCCAGCTCCGCCATCAGGAATTTTTCCGCATCGGTGCCGATCCCGGCAAGGCTGAGCTTGCCGGCGATCTTCTGGCGCTCCTCGTCGTCGACATGGCCGTCGGCCTTGGCCGCCGAGATCATCGCCCGCACCAGGGTCAGCGTGAACTCATCCTCGCCTTGCGGCGCCTGCGACGGGTGAAAGGCCGTGTCCTTGGGCGGCGGCAGCAATTCCGGCTCGCCGGCCGTGGGCGCCTGTTCGGGTGCGTTGCCGGCCTTGTAGTTCTGATAGGCCTTGTAGGCGAGGCCACCAATGGCGGCCAACCCGCCGAGCTTCACCGCGGCACCCGTCACCTGCCGGCCAGCACCGGTTCCAAGCAGCATCGCGGCCAGCGCACCGGCGGCCAGCGGATTGTCCTTGGCCATCTGCACCGCTTGTCCGGCCTTGTCGCGGACCGTGCCGCTGGTGCCGGGAACTTGCGAGCCGAGCAGATCGTCGAGAAGCTTCTTGGGATCGAACATTCAGTGCCTCCAGCATATGCCCGGCCGAACGGGCGGGTTTCGAACGCCGAAGACGTAGGTCCCGAAGCCTGACATTGCAACGACACGCGGCCGCTTTGCCGGCCGCGGCGCCTCGATCAGGATCCGATATGCGGTCTCCTGCCCCGGGCTCGCGCGAGCTCCACTTGCCGCTGGCGCTCCGCGTAGCGCTTGCGGTCTTCGTCCGAGCGGGCATCGAAACAATGCGGACAAGAAACCCCGGCGGCATAGTTCGGCGACGTCAGCTCGCTCTGCGTCAGCGGATGGCGGCAGGCGCGGCACAATTCCGCTTCACCCTCCGCGAGGCCGTGTGACACCGAAACCCGCTCGTCGAAGACGAAGCACTCGCCCTGCCACAGGCTCTGCTCGGCCGGGACCTGCTCGAGATATTTGAGAATGCCGCCCTTGAGGTGAAAGACGTCCTCGAAGCCGAGCGACTTCACATAGGCCGTCGCCTTTTCGCAGCGTATGCCGCCGGTGCAGAACATCGCCACCTTGCGGCCCTCGAACTCCGCCCGGTGCGCTTCCACCCAGGCCGGGAATTCGCGAAAGCTCGCCGTCGCCGGATCGACCGCACCCTTGAAAGTGCCGATCGAGACCTCATAGGCGTTGCGCGTGTCGATGACGAGCGTGTCGGGTTGCGAGATCAGCGCGTTCCAGTCGCCCGGCTCCACATAGGTGCCCGCGCTTGTCGCCGGGTCGATGGTCTCCACCCCCATGGTGACGATCTCGCGCTTCAGCCGCACCTTCATGCGGTGGAACGGCATTGCCGCGGCATCGCTGTACTTCACTTCGAGACCCGACAGGCCGTCGATCGCTTCAATATGGTCGATCAGCGCGGCGATCGCTTCGCCGCTGCCGGCGACGGTGCCGTTGATGCCCTCATGCGCCAGGAGCAGCGTGCCCTTGATGCCGCGCCCGCAGCAGAAGGCCGCGAGCGGCGCGCGCAACGCCTCGAAGGCGTCGAGCCGGGCAAAGCGATAGAGCGCGGCGACGCGGACTGGCTGGGATGGCGCGGGCGGTGTTGTCATTGCCAGAGCACCTAGACGCTCGCGAAAGCCGATTCAAGGCGAAACGGGTTCGGGCTGCCTTGTCATGGCCCTGTCGGCGAATAACCGTTAAGCTGGGCGGCACCGCGTGACATCGCGCCGCGACCGGTTCCGTGGACAGGGCAATACCCGTCTGCTAATCGGTTGAAATCCCTCGACGCGACCCCGACAAGGAGAGACAGATGCCGACCAAGACCGAAAAACTCCTGTCGCTCCTCAATGGCCAGCCGGTCATTCCGGTGCTGAAGATCGCCAGCGTTGCCGATGCGGTGCCGCTGGCCCGTGCTCTGGCGCGCGGCGGCTTGCCGGCGATCGAGATCACGCTCCGGACCGCGGATGCGCTCGAAGCGATCCGGCGCGTGGCGGGCGAGGTCGAGGAAGCCATCGTCGGCGCCGGCACCATTCTGGACAGCAAGCAGTTCGACCAGGCAGCCAGCGCCGGTTCGCGCTTCATCGTCAGCCCCGGCATCACCAGTCAGCTTCTGGCGGCCGCCGCCGACAGCGAGGTTCCGCTGCTGCCCGGTGCCATCACGCCAGGCGAGATCATGGCCGCGCGCGAGGCCGGCCTGCGCTTCCTGAAATTCTTCCCGGCCGAACAGTCCGGCGGCATCGCTTCGCTGAAGGCCTTCGCCTCGCCGCTGGCGGACGTCAAATTCTGCCCGACCGGCGGCATCACCGGCAAGAACGCCGCCGACTACCTCGCTTTGCCAAACGTCGTCTGCGTCGGCGGCTCCTGGGTTGCCCCCGACGAGTTGGTCAAGGCCGGCAAGTGGGACGAGATCGAGGCGCTCGCACGGGCCGCGAGCAAGCTCGGGAAATAACCCCCCTCGGGTTCACCAGCGCAGTGGGCCGTTGTCGTCGAAATATCCACCTGTCGGGCCATCACTATCCAGCGTTGCCAGCCGCACGACGATCTCGGTTGCCTGCTCCACCGTGCGGTAGCCTTTGCCGCCATTGAGATCGGTCGCTGTATAGCCGGGCGCGGCGGCATTGACCTTGATGCCCCGCGGCGCGAGTTCCCTGGCGAATGCCACGGTGATGGCGTTGAGCGCAGTCTTGGAGCTGCCATACCCCATGATATTAGGTGACTGGTTTTCAGCAAGATTGTCGGACGCGCGCGCGATCGAACCGAGATTGCTGCTCAGCATGACGATGCGGGCTCCGGGTGCTGCCGAAAGCAACGGCAGGAACGCCTGGGTGACGCGGATCGGACCGAAAACGTTGACGTCATAGGTCGCCTTCATGTCGGCAATGTTCTCTTGGCTCGGCAGCCGCTCGTAGCGGCCGTCCGGACCGAGCGCATCGACATATCCAGGCGCGATGCCGGCATTGTTGACCAGCACATCGAGACTGGGCGCGCTTGCCGCGACGACGCTGGCGGCGGCGGCCACGCTTTCGTCGCTGGTGACGTCGAGTTCGAGCCATACGACGTCGAGCCCCTCGGTGCGCAAGACCCCGGCCGCGGCCATGCCACGTTTTGGATCGCGGGCGCCGAGCCAGACCCTGATTCCCATCCCCGCAAGCCGCCGGACGGTCTCGAGGCCGATGCCCTTGTTGGCGCCGGTCACCAGAGCGGTCTTCTGTGTCGTCATCGCAAAGTCTCCTTTTTCGTGATCCCAGAAATGACGCAAGCCGGCCTGCTTCGCGCGCCGGAAGCTCTCATGCTCTTGCCTAAAACTCTCACTTGGTTGCGCTCTACCCGTGGATGGGCAATGCTGAAACGATGAACGAAATGCTTCGGGAATTGATCGCGATCGCAGCCCGCCACGCGCATGGACGACGGACACGGACGGCGATCCCCCGCGTCACGATCGGCCGCAGCGAGATACTGTCGCCACCGCTGCCGGAGCTTTGTCAGCCAACGGCGTTGTTCGTGCTGCAGGGCGCGAAATCGGTGCTGCTCGGCGACCGTACGCTTCGTTATGAGGCCGGCAGCTATTTCTTCTACGCGGTCGAGACGCCCGCCACCAGCCAGCTGATCGAAGCAAGTGCCGCCTGCCCTTACCTGGCCATCGGTTTCGCCCTTGATGTCGGATCGATCGCCACCTTGCTCATCGACCACGAGCCGGCGGTCGGTGGCGACGGTTTTGTGACTTGCCTGGCCGATGAGGACCTGCTCGATGCGTGGCGCCGGATGCTGCGGCTGCTCGACCGGCCCGCCGAGATTTCCGTGCTCGCTCCCATGATCGAGCGGGAGATATTGTTTCGGCTGCTGCAAGGTCCGCAAGGCGGCAAGCTGCACCAGCTTGCCCGCGCCGACGGCCGCCTGTCGCGGATCCGCCGCGCCACGGCGTGGATCCGGACGCATTACAACGAGCCTATCGAGGTGCGACAGCTGGCCGACCTGGCCCATATGAGCAACGCCGCCTTTCATCGCCACTTCAAGGCGGCGACAGCGATGAGCCCGATCCAGTATCAGAAGCAGGTCCGCCTGCTGGAGGCGCGCCATCTGTTGATCGCCCAGCCGGGCAACGCCGCGCGCGTCGCTTTTGAGGTGGGGTACGAGAGCGCTTCGCAGTTCACCCGCGAATATGCCCGCCAATTCGGATTGCCGCCCGCGCGTGACGCCGCGCGGCTGCTGGCGCGAGGCGAAGCAGCCGCGCTTGAGGTGGACTAATGCACGTCGAAAGCGCGGCGCGGAATTCGTTTCGACGCGACGCGCTCTAGAAATCCAAGGGGTTCGCAGAAGGCCCGGCCGAACCTTCGCCGACCGGGCCGCATTGCTTCCCTTCAAGCAAGGGTCAGTTGCAGACTCTGACCTTTTCAATCACCCTGTGGTGATGCCTCCAGTGCGTGACCACCTTGGTCCTGCAGTGCTTGGCATGCATGTGGTCATTGGTCTTGACGACGACGGTTGCCGCCTGCGTCGGAGCGATGGCGGCCGAGGCAGCCGCCAGCGTTAGAGCTGTCGCCAATAACATCTTCTTCATGAATATCCCCAGGTTGGAACGTACCCACCTTAACCCGGAAACGGGGTGGCCCGTTCCGGCTTCACGAGAAGTTCAGCCGCGCGTGATCCTCGCCGGCCTTCCGCCGATTTTCTCCCGCAACGATCGTCCGGTTACGGGCGTCGCCCTCGCCTGACCGGCATCACAGCCGGGCCGACAGGCGCGCTCCCGCGAGTGATACAGAAGAACCCCGCGCATCGCGCCTCCGGACAGCAAAAAGCCGCGTCGGTCGCCCGGCGCGGCTTCAGCGATGGTCTGGTCCGTGCGCTACTTGGTCTGGAAGCGGGCGACCGACATGAACTTGACGGCATTGCCGGTGAAACGGTTGGCGTCGGCCATCTGGTTGCCCGACTGGAAGCCGGCCGTATAGACCTCGCTCGGCGGTGTATGCACGATGTTGTAGGCGTAACCCGGCGCGGTGGTCGCGCTGGAAACGGTGGCGACGTTCTCGCCACTGGTCAGCGCCCAGCGGGCGGCCTGCGGTGCCGCGGCAACCACCACGGCCCTGGGGCCGGGCTTCTGGTCGCGGACGGTTGCCCTGGCTTCCTTGCGGGTCGTCTTCACACCGGCGCCGATCGCGGCGGCCGGATCGGAACCGGCAGGACGGGCTGCAACGGCCTGGCGCGGCGAAGCGGCATCGACACCGGACGGATCGTTGAACGCCGAGCGCGGTTCCGCGGACAAGGACGCGAGCTGATACTCGTCGCCATTGCCGACCTGCGCATTGGCCTCGTCGAGCACGGCCTTGACGGCGTCCGGCTTGGGACGCGCGCTCGGCAGTACGGAGAACGCATCCGTCGCGGTCTTGCCGTGATCAGCCGTATCGGCCAGCGCCATCAGCACATCTTTGCTGGGCGGCGGCGCGAGATCCGCCGGCAGCGTGCGTTCGGGACGCCATGTCGGCAAGGGGATGTTGTTGACGGCGACCTGCGCCGGATCGGCGGCCGCAGCCGCGGCCAGCGCTGCCGGATCAGCCTTGCTGAAAGGCATGTTGGCCGGCGCCTGCGCGGTCGCCACTGCCTGTTCCGTGGTGGCCGTCGCATCCGCCGTGGCGAAGGGAACGTTTTCAGGCGTCTGTGCGCCGACATCGGCCTTCGGCCGCGGCGCGAAATCGGGCAGCGGGATTTCCTTGGCCGGCAGCGCCGCGATGATCGTCTCCGGCGCGTCCTTCTCCGGCTCCGGAGCCTGCTCGTCGGCAATCTGCGGAATGTTCGCGCGCTGGGCGTTCTCGGGCGCGACGATAGCGATGCCCGGCAGGTTGCTGGTCTTGGCGGTCGCGACCGGCTTCAGGTTTTTAGCCCTGGGCGCCGGGGCAGCCGAAGCGGTCTCGACATCGGCGCTGTCATCGGCCTCGTCGTCGCCGCCACCACCGAAGAAGGCGGACAGGAAGCCACCGGATTTCTTGCCGCTGCCGCCGGCGCTGGCCAGTTCGATATTGGGTGTGCCAGTGCCCTTGCGCGACTTGTAGGAGGCCAGGGCCTGTTCGTAGCCCGGCAGCGGCCGGCCGTCGCTCGGCACATGCAGCGTCTTGCCATTGGGGAACAGGCTGACCAGTTCCTGGCGGCTGATGCCGGGCCAGTGGCGCACATTGCCGACGTCCATATGGACGAACGGCGAACCGGAGGTTGGGTAATAGCCGACGCCACCGCCCTGCATCTTGAGGCCGATATTGCGCAGCTTCTTCAGCGGCACGCCGGGAATATAGAAATCCATCGCCTTGCCCAGCATATGCTGGCTTTTCTCGGCGACACCCCGGCTGCGGCTGCGCAGCATCGAGTTGGTCGACGGCGAGCGATAGCCGCAGACGACCTGGATATAATCGGTGGCGCCGCTTTCCCGATAGGCTTCCCAGACCAGGTCGAGCAGGCGCGGATCCATCTTGGTCGGCTCGTTGCGGCGCCAGTCGCGCAGGATGATGTTGATCTTGCGCAGGCCCTCGGGAACGTAGCGGCCATTGCGCTTGTAGACGATCTCGGCCTTCTCGTGCGTATGGAGATGGTAGAGCTTCAGCGAACGAACTTCGGCATGGGCGCCCGTGGCGGCCGCGGCAACAAAACCAAATGCGACAATCACCGCCGCCAGCCATCTCGGCCAGACGCTCAAATGATGGTGCCGCCCGTTTGTGAGTCGTTCGATTCTGTTCAAATCAAAAGGCCTTGCAGGCTGCCGTTTGTCCCCGGATTTGCCCAAACGGACGTGTCGTTATCACATCCGAATATCGATCCTAATGGTTAATCATCGCTTATTGAAGCCGAAATGCGGTAACACCATGGCGATATCCCGTCAAAAATTGTCCGCAAGGTTTCTTGGTAAACCGCTGGTTTAGATCATGATTCCGACCTTGACCGAACACGATCTGTTACCATCGGCCTCAATGCGTGAACAATGGCCTGTCGAGCGCCGCCGTCCGGCCGCCATAATCCGGCGTCGGCGCCATGTCGTGACAGAGGAAACTGGTCCCGGCCTTGCGGCTCAGGAAACAAGCCTGTCGACGCGGCCGGTTTCCGGGTCGATGCCATATTCCTTCAGCTTGCGGTAAAGCGTCGAGCGGCCGATACCGAGCCGGCGAGCGACCTCGCTCATCTGGCCGTTGTAGTGGTCGATGGCGAGCTGGATCATTTCGAGTTCGACGTCGGCCAGCGCCCGCACATTGCCGCGCTCGTCGAGCGCCCGCAGCGTACCGAAGCGAGGCTGCGAGGCGACCGGCTGTTCACGTACAGCCGTCGAATCGGTCTCGTCGGGCACGATGTCCTCGTCGCGCGGCGCCAGCGGCGCCGCCGCGCCACTTGCTTCGAACCTGTCGCCGGCTTCGAGATTGACCGTGCCTTCGACCTGCGCCCGGATCTGCGGGAAATCATCGGCGGTCAGCATCTCGCCTTCGCACAGCACCGAGGCACGGAAGACGGCGTTTTCGAGCTGCCGGATGTTGCCGGGCCAGTCATAGGCCTGCAGAATGCCAAGCGCTGCCGCCGAAATGCCTTGCAGCCGGTGACGCGGGTCGGCCGGCGCCACCTTCTCCATGAAATGCGAGACCAGATGGGGAATGTCCTCGCGGCGGTCGCGCAGCGGCGGCACGAAGATCGGGTAGACATTCAACCGGTAGAACAGGTCTTCGCGGAACTTGCCGTCCTTGACCTGCTGCAACAGGTTGCGGTGCGTCGCTGAAATCAGCCGGATGTCGACCTTGACGGTCGAGCGGCCGCCGACGGGATCGACCTCGCCCTCCTGGACGGCGCGCAGCAGCTTGACCTGCACGTCGAGTGGCAGGTCGCCGATCTCGTCCAGGAACAGGGTGCCGGAATGCGCCTCGACGAATTTGCCTGTGTGCTTGTCAGTGGCGCCGGTGAACGAGCCTCTCTCATGGCCGAACAGGATGGATTCCACCAGATTGTCGGGGATGGCGCCGCAATTGACCGTGACGAAGGGTTTCGAGCGGCGGTCACCGCTGCCTTGAATGGCACGCGCCACCAGTTCCTTGCCGACGCCGGATTCGCCCTCGATCAGGATCGGGATGTTTGAGGCCGCCGCTTTCTGGCCGAGGCGTATCACCCTGTCCATGGCCGGACTGTGGGTGATCATGTCCTTGAAGGTCAGCAGCCCGCCGCGTTTGCGCGACGTGCGCTTGACCTCGCCCTCGACCGCCTCGACCTTCAGCGCATTGGAGATCGAGGCCTGCAGCCTGTCGGGCGAAGCCGGCTTGACGACGAAATCGAAGGCGCCATGACGCATCGCCGAAACCACGGTTTCGATGCCGCCCTGCGCGGTCTGCACGATGACCGGCACGCTGATGTCGCGCTCGCGCATCGCCTTCAGCACGCCGATGCCGTCGATGCCGGGCATGACAAGGTCGAGGATCACGACCGACACGTCGCGGGCGCCACGCCCGTCGAGAACCTCGAGGCCGGCGGCACCGCCTTCGACGACGATCGCCGTGTGGCCGAACCGGGTCACCGCCGCCTCGAGCAGCCGGCGCTGCACGGGATCGTCATCGACTATGAGTATGGAACCTGTCATGACTGTCTTGGTCTGCCCGCGCCCGAATTCCCCATGGATCATCTTGGCACAGGGTTCTAAATAAGGTTTCAAAAAACCCGGTGAACGAATTCCTTAGGATTTGACCGGCTTTTCCATCCTCGTTGAGTCTGGCTCCCCTGATTCTGGCCACGGGCTTCAACGCCGGCCAGTTCAAAGAAGGCCAGTTGGTTCAAAGAAGGTATCTCTATGCGCATGATGTTTGATCGGCGGATTGCGGCGCCAGTGTCCGGTCAGGGCGCGGCCGGGCTTGGCGATCTGCCGGAATGGAACCTCGCCGATCTCTATGCCGGTATGGACGCGCCGGAACTGAAGCGCGACATTGCCAAAGCAGCGGCCGACGCCGTCGCGTTCGAGGCCCGCTGGAAGGGCACGCTCGCAGCCGAGGCCGGGCGCGGCGCCGCCGGCCGGCTTGGCGAGGCCCTTGGCGCCTACGAAGCGCTCGAGGAACTGATCGGCCGCATCGTCTCCTATGCCGGCCTCGTCTATGCCGGCAACACCGCCGATCCGAAGCGCGCCAAGCTCTATGGCGACATCCAGGAGAAGATGACCGACGCCAGCGCGCACCTGCTGTTCTTCGCGCTCGAACTGAACCTGATCGACGACGCGGCGATCGAAGGCGCGCTGGCCAGCGACCCCGCCTTTGGGCATTACCGCCCGTGGGTGCTCGATCTGCGCATGGACAAGCCCTATCAGCTCGAGGATCGCGTCGAGCAGCTTTTCCACGAGAAATCGATCACCGGACGCGGCGCCTGGAATCGCCTGTTCGACGAGACGATGACCGATCTTCGCTTCGATATCGACGGCGAGGAGCTGACCCTGGAGCCGGCTCTCAACCGCCTGCAGGATGCCGACGGCGAGGTCCGCCGGCGCGCCTCCGAGGCGCTGGCCACCACCTTCCGCAAGAACCTGCGCACCTTCACGCTGATCACCAACACGCTGGCCAAGGACAAGGAAATTTCCGACCGCTGGCGCGGCTTCGAGGACATCGCCGATTCACGCCATCTCGCCAACCGCGTCGAGCGCGGCGTGGTCGATGCCCTCGCCACCGCCGTGCGCGACGCCTATCCGCGCCTGTCGCACCGCTACTACGCCATGAAGGCGCGCTGGCTCGGCATGGAGGTGATGAACCACTGGGACCGCAACGCGCCGCTGCCGGAGACGCCGCAGGCGGTGATCGGCTGGGACGAGGCCAGGAACACGGTGCTGTCGGCCTATCACCGCTTCTCGCCCGAGATGGCCGAGATCGCGCGCACCTTCTTCGACCGCAACTGGATCGACGCGCCGGTGCGTCCGGGCAAGTCGCCTGGCGCCTTTGCCCACCCGACCGTGCCGTCGGCCCACCCCTATGTGCTGCTCAACTACATGGGCAAGCCGCGCGACGTGATGACGCTGGCGCATGAACTCGGCCACGGCGTGCATCAGGTGCTGGCCGCCGGCCAGGGCGCGCTGATGGCCTCGACGCCGCTGACGCTGGCGGAGACGGCATCCGTCTTCGGTGAGATGCTGACCTTCCGCTCGCTGCTCGAGCGGACCACCGACCGGCGCGAGCGCAAGGCCATGCTCGCCCAGAAGGTCGAGGACATGATCAACACGGTGGTGCGCCAGATCGCCTTTTATGAATTCGAGCGCAAGGTGCATGCCGAGCGCCGCAACGGCGAATTGACATCCGACAGGCTCGGTGAGTTCTGGCTGGAGGTTCAAGCCGAAAGCCTGGGGCCGGCGATCAAGCTGCGCGAAGGCTACGAGGCGTTCTGGACCTACATCCCCCATTTCATCCACTCGCCCTTCTACGTCTATGCCTATGCGTTCGGCGACTGCCTGGTGAACTCGCTCTATGCGGTCTACCAGAATGCCGAGCGCGGCTTTCAGGACAAATATTTCGAGATGCTGCGTGCCGGCGGCACCAAGCATCATTCGCAGCTTCTGGCGCCTTTCGGTCTCGACGCCACCGACCCCGCCTTCTGGCAGATCGGGCTCGGCGTGATCAGCGGCCTGATCGACGAACTGGAAACGCTCGACGGTTGAGACGTCTCTCGCCCGGCAAGAACAGTTTAGCCGGGATGCATGTCTGGCTTGGCTATTCTTGCCCTAAATATTTGTTCTTGAAGAACTCTCCGCGGGACGTTTTCCGATAGCTTTCCGCAAGCTCTATGATAGCCTTCGCTCCAAGCTCAGCCGGAGCGCATGCGGATCGGCGAGGGAAATCTCAGCCAGCCGTGCGCTCGGGCGAACGCGACAACGACCGTTGACCATGGGCTGGAAAGCCGATCGCCGACAGCTCGAACCGAAGCCGGCTGTTCCGTGTATCAGCGGAACCATCATCGAGTAGTCCCGCGCCGAAGGTCATGACCCACGGCAGACGGATCTGACTGGAGAGAGACAATGGGCACTTTTTTCTACGTGATCCTGGCGTTCCTGGTAGGCGTGTTGGTCGGCTGGTTCATCTGGGGGCGTCTGCGCGGTGAGCTCGACAGCCTGCGCGGCGACCTCGACCGCACCCGCGGCGAGCGCGACAAGCTGCGCGCCGACAGCGATCGCCTGACCGGCGAACTCAATGCATGCGGCAAGACCCGCTCCGACCTCGAGCGTCAGTTGCGCGAGGCGCAGGCCTCGACTGGCGCCGGCGCGGCAAAGGCGTCAACTCAGCCGCCGGCAGCCCTGATGTCCACGCCTGCCGTAGCCAAATCCGCTCCGGCCGCAGCCAAGCCGGCCGCCGCGAAGGCCGCCCCGGCCAAGGCGGCGCCGAAACCCGCGGCGGCCAAATCTCCGGCGAAGACCTCGGCCGCGCCCAAGGCAGCGCCCGCCGCCAAGAAGGCTGCCCCGGCTGCTGCCAAGCCGGCGTCGGGCAAGCCCGACAATCTGCGCCGGCTGATCGGCATCGGCCCGGTCAACGAGAAGCTGCTCAAGGCGCAAGGCGTTACCAGCTTCGCCCAGATCGCCGCCTGGACCGCTGCCGACATCAAGCGGATCGAGGACGTGATGAACTTCGACGGCCGCATCGCGCGCGAACGTTGGATCGAGCAGGCCAGGCTGCTCGCCGCCGGCAACGAGGCCGAATTCGCCAAGCAGTTTCCGACCGCAGGAACCGCAAGCAACACCTGAGCGACAAGCCAGGACAAAACCGGCGGCGCTCCAGGGCGCCGCCGGTTTTGTTTCAGCGTCAGGCCAGAAGTCGGCTTTGAGGGACAGGGTGCCGTTCCCTCGATTGCACAGGCCCGGCCCCCCATATAGAGCGATCGTTGGCTTCATCGATCCCGGTTCCCATGTCCTTGCCCGCCGCAATTTTCCGCAACGACGAAAGCGCGCGCCAGCTCGTTTTCGAGCGGCCGGCCGATCTCATCGTCGCGCATGAGGCCAAGGACTTCCAGGCGGCGTTGCAAGCGGCGCAGGCCGCGCACGACGCCGGCAAATGGCTGGCCGGCTATTTCTCCTACGAGGCCGGTTACCTGCTCGAACCGAAACTCGTTCCCTTGCTGCCGGGCCGGCGCCGAGCTCCGCTGGTCTGCCTCGGGGTCTTCGATGCCCCCGACGAAGAGGCGGTGCCGCCACGCGGCCCGCCGACCAACGGTCCGATCTTCGACGCCAGGGCGACATGGTCGTTCGAGGATTACGAGAAGCGGTTCTCGCGGCTGCATCGGCACATCAGGCAAGGCGATTGCTACCAGGGCAACCTCACCTTTCCGGTGCACGCGCAATGGTCTGGCGATCCGCTCGCCGCCTTCGACGCGCTGACCGAACGCCAGCCGGTGAAATATGGCGCGCTGGTCGCGCTCGGCGACCCAATCGTCCTGTCGCGCTCGCCCGAATTGTTCTTCGAGATCAATGCCGCGGGGATGATCGAGACACATCCGATGAAAGGCACCGCACCGCGCGGCGTGACAAGGGACGAGGACGAGCGGCAGAAGAATTTCCTGCGCAACGACGAAAAGAACCAGGCCGAGAACCGGATGATCGTCGACCTGCTGCGCAACGACATATCGCTGATCAGCGAGGTCGGCACGTTGGAGGTGCCGGAACTGTTCCGCATCGAGTCCTACCCGACCGTCCACCAGATGGTGAGCGACGTCAGGGCCAGGTTGCTGCCCGGCCTCGGCATACGCCAGATCTTCGCGGCGCTGTTTCCCTGCGGCTCGATCACCGGCGCGCCGAAGATCCGCGCCATGGAAATCCTGCACGAGCTGGAGGGCACGCCGCGCGACGTCTATTGCGGCGCCATCGGCTGGATCGCACCCGGCGGCACGATGCGCTTTTCGGTGGCGATCCGGACCATCTCGCTCTTTGCCAGCGGCGAGGCCGTCTACAATGTCGGCGGCGGCATCGTCTTCGATTCGGTTGCCGAGGAGGAGTATCAGGAGTGTCTGCTCAAAGCCCGCTTCGCGACCGGGACGTCGCCGATTTCGAGCTGATCGAGACCATGCGCTGGGAACCCGCCTCGGGTTTCCTGCGCCTCGACCGCCATCTTGCGCGCCTTTATGGCTCGGCGGTGGAACTGGGCTTCAGCCATGACCCGCAAAAGGTCGGCGAAGCGCTGAGCGGCGCCGTGGATCGATCATCCACCGCCATGCGCACGCGGCTCGCTCTGTCGCGCAATGGCGAGGCGAACGCCTCGGCGCAACCCTATGAACCGCTTGCTGCCGACAAGGTGTGGACGCTGCGGCTGGCACGCACGAGGCTCGATTCGAGCAACATGCTGCTGCGCCACAAGACCAGCCGGCGGCAGCTCTACACCCATGCCCGCTCCGAATATCTCGTCACCCAGGCGGATGAAGTGCTGCTGGCCAATGAACGCGGCGATATCTGCGAAGGCACGATCACAAACGTCTTCGCCGATTTCGGCGACGGCATGCTGGCGACGCCGCGGCTCGATTGCGGCCTCTTGCCTGGTGTATTGCGCGCCGCGCTTCTGGATGAAGGCCGCGCCGGTGAAGCGATCTACAGCTTGGATGACCTGAAATCCGCCAAGGCGCTGTTCGTCGGCAATTCGCTGCGCGGGCTGATCCCGGCCAAACTAATCTGAAGCCAAACTGATCTGAGGCATGACACCCCTACCCGCCCACACTCCCTATGACGGTTCGTCGAAACTCTTCACCATCGGGCTGAAGCCGCTCGACCCCGCGCACTGGATCGAGGTCGACGGTCACCTGCTGCCCTATCTCGCCGAGAAGCGCCGGCTCTATGCCGAAATTCCCGAGCAGGTCTTCGTCGAGGAGGACGGCACGCGGGGCGCCCAGCAGGAGGTGCTCGAATTGCTTGGCGCCCACCTGCCGGAACGATTTCCCGGCACGCACCGGCGCGTCGATGCGGGCGTTGCTGTCGTTGGCGCGACGGACCATCCCCCGATCCCCTCCAGCCTTGCCGGCGCACCCCTGGTCGCGGCTTCGCTGCTGGTCCAGGAAGATTTGATCCTCATGCGCCGGGGCGAAGACGGCTGGCGTCTGGCCGCCGGCTCGCTGTGCTTTCCCTCGTCCTGGTCGCTCACCGAAAAATTCGGCAAGCCGCTGCAGCGGATCCACGAGCCGGTGCCGGGTTTTGGGCCGGGCAGCAGGCCGGCCGATCTCATCAACCGCATGTTCGACGGCCTGCAGGGCCAGGCGGTCGAGCGCTTCAACTGGTCGATCCAGGCCGACAATGCGCTCTACCATCCCTTGTCCAATGTCGAGCGCATCGACCGTGCCACCAACCGGCCGACGCGTTTCCCCGACGGCGACGTCAAGGCGCACGCCTTCATCCGTGTCGAGCGCCAAACGCTGCGCAAACTGCCGGCCTCGCGCGACATCCTGTTCACCATCCGCATCCATCTCGACCCGCTCGCCGTACTGGCGCGGCATCCGGACCGGGCGAGCCTCGCAATCTCCTTTGCCGCCCAGCTCGAAGCGCTCGATCTCGACCAGCTCGACTATAAGGGCCTGACATCGGACCGCGACCGGCTGGTGTCGGTCCTTAACCACATGGCCAAGGGTGGCTAGCCTCCAGTTGGCGCTTTTCACTGGTTTGTGACATTGATCTGTGATGTAGCGCATGGCCGTCGGGCGAAAATGCCTGGCTTTCTGCTGTAGTTGAAGGAGTGCTCGATAAAATGGCGAATGAAAACTGGCCCGTTTACGGTGAGATCACCGGCCCCGTGGTGATGATCGGCTTTGGCTCGATCGGACGCGGAACGCTGCCGCTCATCGAACGCCATTTCAAGTTCGACCAGTCGCGCATGACGGTCCTCGACCCGCGCGATACCGACCGCAAGCTGCTCGACGAGCGCGGCATAGCCTTCGTTCAGGAAGCGGTCACCGAGAAGAACTACAAGAAGCTTTTGACGCCGCTTCTGACCAATGGCGGCGGCCAGGGCTTTTGCGTCAACCTGTCGGTCGATACCGGCTCGGTGGACCTGATGCGGCTCTGCCGCAAGCTCGGCGTGCTCTACATCGACACCGTCGTCGAGCCCTGGCTTGGCTTCTATTTCGACGCCAAGGCCGACAATGCCAGCCGCACCAACTATGCGCTGCGCGAGGCGCTGATCAAGGAAAAGCATGACAAGCCGGGCGGCGCCACCGCCGTCTCCACCTGCGGCGCCAACCCCGGCATGGTGTCATGGTTCGTCAAGCAGGCGCTGGTCAATCTGGCCACCGATCTTGGCATGGAGTTCTCCGAGCCCGCGCAGGAAGATCGCGAGGGCTGGGCCAAGCTGATGAAGAAGGCCGGCGTCAAGGGCATCCATATCGCCGAGCGCGACACCCAGCGCGCCAAGAAGCCCAAGCCGATGGACGTGTTCTGGAACACCTGGTCGGTCGAGGGCTTCATCTCCGAAGGCTTGCAGCCGGCCGAACTCGGCTGGGGCACGCATGAGAAGTGGATGCCAAAGAACGGCAAGAAACACAAGCACGGCTCCAAGGCCGCGATCTATCTGGAACAGCCCGGCGCCAACACGCGCGTGCGCTCGTGGTGTCCGACCCCGGGCGCGCAGTATGGCCTGCTGGTGACCCACAACGAGGCGATCTCGATCGCCGATTTCTTCACCGTGCGCTCCAAGAAGGGCAAGGTTCAATACCGCCCGACCTGCCACTACGCCTACCATCCCTGCAACGACGCGATGCTGTCGCTGGACGAGATGTTCGGCGCCGCCGGCAAGCCGCAGCCGGTGCACCATGTGCTCGACGAGAACGAGCTGGTCGACGGCGTCGACGAACTCGGCGTCCTGCTCTACGGCCACGACAAGAATGCCTACTGGTACGGTTCGCAGCTTTCGCTCGCCGAGGCGCGCAAGCTCGCTCCCTACCAGAACGCCACCGGCATGCAGGTCACCTCGGCGGTTCTGGCCGGCATGGTCTGGGCGCTGGAAAATCCGGCGGCAGGCATCGTCGAGGCCGACGAGATGGATTTCAAGCGTTGCCTGGAGGTGCAGTCGCCCTATCTCGGACCGGTCAAGGGCTACTATACCGACTGGACCCCGCTCGATAGGCGCCCGGGCCTCTTCCCGGAGGACCTCGACCGCAGCGACCCGTGGCAATTCCGCAACATCCTCGTCCGATAGCATCGCGCGGACCCTACCCCATTGCCTTGCAATCGCCCGGAAATCGGGCGATTGAAGGGATGCGGCCTGGAGTGGCGATGTGCGTCCCGTTGGACGCATAAAGCCTACCCCAGCAGTTTGGACGTTCGCGTCGCGCTTTCCAGAAATCGGCCCGATTTTTGGACCGACGCGTTTGGAGAGGATTTCATATGACTATTGCGCGCAAAGTTCTTTCTATGGGCGTGGCGGGCGCCGTTGTCTCGATGCTCGCTGCCTGTACCACCAGCGGTCCCGACCAGCCGCCGATGGCAACCACGCCGAAAGGTGTCGAGGGTTCCTGGATCGATGCCAAGGGCACCGGCCTGTCGACCTTCAACGGCGGCAAGTTCACGACCGTCGCCACCGACACCGGCCAGAAGCTGGCCGATGGCAGCTACACGATGACCGGCGCCACTTCGGTGCAGATCAACGGCACCTCGCTGATCCGCCAGACCGGCGTCAGCTTCAACTGCCTGCTGGTGTCGACCAGCCAGCTCAACTGCACCAGTTCGGCCGGCCAGAATTTCGTCCTGACGCGACGCGCCTGAACCGGCGAACATTTGCTTGCTCGAGGACGGCGGCCATTGGCCGCCGTCTTTTTTATGCCGGCAAAGCTCGCCTGGATTTCCGCTTGCGTCGGCTGGAACGCGATGGGAACATGATCAAAACGCTGGCTGTTATACCCCAGTCAAGCAAAGGCGTTAGACGCCTCTGATCAGCCTACCGGGAGACGAAGATGAAGAAGCTTGCCGCCATTGCCGCCCTTTCCGCGTCGACGCTTGGCCTGTCGGCCGGCGCATCCTTTGCCGACTACACACTGAATATCCTCCACATCAATGACTGGCATAGCCGCATCGAAGGCAACAACAAATATGAATCGACCTGCTCGGCCGAGGAGGAGACGAAGGGCGAGTGCATCGGCGGCGCGGGCCGGTTGATCACCGCGATTGCCCAGGAGCGCAAGAAGCTGGAAGGCCAGAACGTGCTGCTGCTCAGCGCCGGCGACAATTTCCAGGGTTCGCTGTTCTACACGACTTACAAGGGCAAGGTCGAAGGCGAGTTCCTCAACGACATGAAGTTCGACGCCATGGCGCTCGGCAATCATGAATTCGACGACGGCGAAGCAGCGCTGGCGCCATTCCTCGACATGATCAAGTTCCCCGTGCTCGGCGCCAACGTCAAGGCCAACGCTCAGTCCAAGCTCGGCGACCGCGTCAAGCCGTCCATCGTGGTCGAGGTCGGCGGCCAGAAGATCGGCATCATCGGCGCCGTCACCAACGACACGCCCGAACTCGCCTCCCCCGGCCCCAACATCACGATCGAGGACGACGTCAAGTCGATCACGGCCGAGGTCGAGAAGCTCAAGGGAGAAGGCGTCAACAAGATCATCGCCGTGACCCATATCGGCTATAACAGGGAGCGCGACGTCATCGCCAAGATCCCCGGCATCGACGTCGTCGTCGGCGGCCACAGCCACACGCTTTTGTCGAACACCGACCCGAAGGCGGCCGGCCCCTACCCGACGATGGTCGACAACCCCGGCGGCTACAAGGTGCCGGTGGTGCAGGCGGCCTCCTATTCGAAATATCTCGGCGAGTTCAAGGTGGTGTTCGACGACAATGGCGTCGTCAAATCGGCGAGCGGCGACCCGATCTATCTCGACAAGTCGATCACCCCCGATCCAGCGGTGCTTGCCCGCATCAAGGAACTCGGCGCGCCGATCGAAGCGCTGAAGAACAAGGAAGTGGCCGAGACCACCGACGTGATCGACGGCAGCCGTGAGAATTGCCGCGCCAAGGAATGCGCGATGGGCAACCTCGTCTCCGACGCCATCCTCGACCGCGTCAAGGGACAGGGCGTCGAGATCGTCATCTCCAATGGCGGCGGCCTGCGGGCCTCGATCGACAAGGGCACCGTCACCATGGGTGAGGTGCTGACCGTGCTGCCGTTCCAGAACACGCTGGCGACCTTCCAGATTTCCGGCAAGGACCTGGTCGCCGGCCTCGAAGGCGGCCTCAGCCAGATCGAGGACAGCGCCGGCCGCTTCCCGCAGGTGGCGGGCCTCAAATACTCTTTCGACAGGTCGGTCGCGCCCAACGCCGGCCGTGTGAAATCGGTGGAGGTGATGGAAAACGGCGCCTGGACGCCGATCAGTCCGGACAAGGATTATCTGGTCGCCACAAACAATTATGTTCGCCAGGGCGGCGACGGCTACAAGGTCTTCGCCGAAAAAGCCAAGAACGCCTATGATTACGGCCCTGGCCTCGAACAGGTCGTTGCCGATTACCTCGGCGCCCACCGGCCTTATACGCCGAAGCTCGACGGCCGCATCACCGAGATCGCCGCGACGACAGCGGCGGCTCCCGCCACCGAGCCGGCCAAGCCCGCCGAGCCAGGAAAGCCTGCGGAGACCGCCCCGGCAGCGCCGGTGCCGGCCGAGGCCGCCAAACCGGCTGAACCGGCAAAGCCCGCCGATGCCGCGGCGCCGATGCCGGAATTGCCCGCCAACTCAGGCGATATCGCCAACACGCCACCAGCCATATCGACGGAAAACGCGCCGCCACCGCCGGCCCCGCCGGCAGCCGAACCGGCAAAGCCTGCCGAGACGGCGCCGGCCGCTCCCGCCCCGGCGGCACCCTCGCCCGCCGAGCCGGCAAAGCGCGCCGAAGCCGCACCGGCCACCGGCAGCCATGTCATCGTGACCGGGGACACTTATTGGGATCTGGCGAAGAAAGCCTATGGCGACGCGACCAAGTGGAAACGCATCTATGAGGCGAACAAGGATCAAAGGCCGCATCGGCTTGTGCCGGGCGCGACACTGACCATCCCGGCGAAGTAACGCCGCTTCGCCTCTTCCAACACCAACCCGCCCGGGAAACCGGGTGGGTTTAGTGTTTTCGGATTAAGGTGCGGCCAGACGCTGCATTGAAAGCGCGCGCAAGATGGTTAGGTTCGCGTCTCCTGGAGAACTCTTATGACGCTTTCCACCCCTGTCGATGCCAAAGCCGCCAAGGCCGTCGGCCCGTTACCGGCTGGACATCCGCCGGTCAAGGCCGGCAAGATCGGCGTCTTGCTGGTCAATCTCGGCACGCCTGATGGCACCGATTTCAAGCCGATGTGGCGCTATCTCCGGGAATTCCTTTCCGATCCAAGGGTCATCGAGCTCAACAAGGCAATCTGGTATCCGATCCTCTATGGTCTCGTGCTCACCACACGGCCGAAGAAGTCGGGCGCCAACTACGCCAGGATCTGGAATCGGGAGAAGAACGAGTCGCCTTTGCGCACCTACACCCGCGCCCAAGGCGAAAAGCTTGCCGAGGCGCTGCGCGACCTGCCTAATGTCGTCGTCGACTGGGCGATGCGCTACGGCAATCCTTCGACGGCGAGCGTCACTGAGAGGCTGGTTGCGCAGGGCTGCGACCGCATCCTCTCGTTTCCGCTCTATCCGCAGTATTCGGCCACCACCACCGCAACCGCCAACGACCAGCTGTTTCGCGCTTTGATGAAGATGCGCCGCGCGCCTGCGGTGCGCAGTGTGCCGCCCTACTATGACGAGCCGGTCTACATCGAGGCGCTGGCGCGTTCGATTGAGCAGCATCTGGCAACACTCGATTTCGAGCCGGAGGTGGTCATCACCTCCTATCACGGCATCCCAAAGCCCTATTTCGAGAAGGGCGATCCTTATCACTGTCACTGCCAGAAGACGACGCGGCTGTTGCGTGAACGACTCGGCTGGGATGACAAGAAACTGATCACCACCTTCCAGTCGCGCTTCGGCGCGCAGGAATGGCTGCAGCCCTACACCGACAAGACAGTCGAGAAACTGGCCAAGGACGGCGTCAAGTCGATCGCCATCGTCAATCCCGGCTTTTCCGTCGATTGCATCGAGACGCTGGACGAGATCGGCCGCGAGGCAGCCGAGACCTTCCATCACGCGGGCGGCGAGAATTTCGCCCACATCCCTTGCCTCAACGACACTCCGGAAGGCATGGCGGTGATCGAAGCGATGGTGCGGCGCGAACTGTTGGGCTGGGTCTAAAGCAATTCCGGGAAAAGCATGAAACGGTTTTCCGTCCGGAATTGCGTCAAACAAAGAGGTCCCGGAGAACTGAATGCCCCGCAAACTCGATCTCACAACTGGCCGGCCTGTCTGGTCCGCCTATCGGGCGCCCGCGGTGCCGACCGGCAGTCTGACCCGGGACGTCAAGACCGATGTGCTGATCGTCGGTATGGGCATCAGCGGCGCCATGATGGCCGAGGCACTGACAGCCGATGGTCACGCCGTGATCTGCCTCGACCGGCGCGGGCCGCTGAAGGGCTCGACGGCGGCAACCACGGCGCTGGTCCAGTTCGAAATCGACCAGCCGCTTTCAACGCTTTCGCGGATGATCGGCAAAGCTCCCGCCGAGCAGGCCTGGCGACGCTCACGGCTGGCCGTTTCCAACCTTGCCGCCCGCATCGCGGAACTCGGCATCAATTGCGGCATGAGCCGCAGCCACTCGCTCTATCTGGCCGGAACCGTGCTCGGGCCCTCGGAATTGCGCGAGGAAGCCGAGGCGCGACGCCAAGCTGGCATCGCCGCGACCTATCTGACCCTTCAGCCACTCGCCGAGGCGTTCGGCATCGATCGCGCCGGCGCCATCCTCAGCCATGGCAACATCGCGCTCGATCCACGCAAGCTGACGGCAGGACTGCTGCTCAAGGCGCTCGAGCGCAAGGCACGTCTCTACGCGCCCGTCGAAGCCACGGTCATCAGGGACAGTGCGAACGAGGTGATCGTGGCAACCAGGGACGGCCCCACGATCACGGCACGGCATGTTGTCCTCGCCACCGGTTACGAACTCATCGACATCGTGCCGGCGGCCGCCCACCAGATCATTTCGACCTGGGCGATCGCGACGCGTCCGCAACCGCGCAAGCTGTGGCCGGGCGCGGCGTTCATCTGGGAGGCGTCGGATCCCTACCTCTATGTCAGGGCAACCGCCGATGGCCGTGTCATATGCGGCGGCGAGGACGAGGATTTCGCCGACGAGACCCAGCGAGACGAACTCATCCCCGCCAAGAGCGCACGCATTGCCGAAAAGCTTGGCAGGCTGTTGCCGCGTCTCGACACCAGGCCGGAATTCGCCTGGACCGGTTCCTTCGGCACCACGACCACTGGCCTGCCCTATATCGGCGCCATTCCCCGCCACCCGCGCCTCCATGCCGTGATGGGTTATGGCGGCAACGGCATCACCTTCTCGCGCATCGCGTCCGAGATCGTCTCGGCCTCGATCGGCGGGCTCGAAGACACGGATGCAAGCCTGTTTGCTTTCAACCCTTGAGTGCATCCCCGTAAACAATCCCTCATCACCTGATTGTAACGCTGCTGAAACACACTTAAGTCTTTGGCCAAGCCGGCTGTGCGGGAATGGCTCGCGCGGCCTGCCTCTGAGGGAGAGCCAAATGGATTTCAGTGGTTTCGATATTGCGGTCGTTGTTCTGGTCGCGCTTGTCGTGCTGGTGCTGTTCAAAGGCATCAAGACAATTCCGCAGGGCTACAACTATACCGTCGAACGTTTTGGTCGTTACACCAAGACACTGAGCCCCGGCCTGAATCTCATCACGCCGTTCGTCGATCGCATCGGTGCCAAGATGAACATGATGGAACAGGTGCTCGACGTTCCGAGCCAGGAGATCATCACCCGCGACAACGCCATCGTCGGTGTCGACGGCATTGCTTTCTACCAGATCCTCAACGCCGCCCAGGCCGCCTATCAGGTTGCCGGGCTGCAGAACGCCATCCTCAACCTGACGATGACCAACATTCGTACCGTCATGGGTTCGATGGACCTAGACGAGCTGTTGTCCAACCGTGACGCCATCAACGAGCGCCTGCTGCGCGTCGTCGACGAGGCGGCGCATCCGTGGGGCATCAAGATCACCCGCGTCGAGATCAAGGACATCAATCCGCCGGCCAACCTCATCGAATCGATGGGTCGCCAGATGACCGCCGAGCGCAACAAGCGTGCGCAGATCCTGGCCGCCGAAGGCCTCAAGCAGTCGCAGATCCTCGAAGCCGAAGGCCGCAAGGAAGCCGCCTTCCGCGACGCCGAGGCGCGCGAACGCTCCGCCGAAGCCGAAGCCCGCGCCACGCAGGTGGTGTCGGAAGCGATTTCCAAGGGCGACGTCCAGGCGCTGAACTACTTCGTCGCCCAGAAATACACCGAGGCGCTGGGCAAGATCGGCACCGCCACCAACAGCAAGATCGTGCTGATGCCCTTCGAGGCGTCGTCGCTGATCGGCTCGCTTGGCGGCATCGGCGAAATCGCCAAGGAAGTCTTCCGCAGCGAAGGCACGACCGGCGCGCAACGGCAGGCCGCGCGTCCGCCCGTCGTCAGGCCCTCCGAAAACTGAGATAGGCCACTCTCATGATCGACCGCATCGTTTCTGAACTCGGCCCGTGGAACTGGATGGTTCTGGGCTTCGTGCTGCTGGTGGTAGAGGTCATCGCGCCCGGTTTCTTCATGCTCTGGATCGGCATCGCCGCGCTCATCGTCGGCGCGGTATCGCTGCTGATTTGGGATGCCGCCATCTGGACATGGCAGGTCCAGGTGCTTCTGTTCCTGGTGCTGTCGCTGGTTTCGGCCTTTGTCGGCAAGAAACTCATGGGCGGACGCGACCAGCCGACCGACCAGCCGCTGCTCAACCGCCGTGGCGCGCAGATGGTCGGCAGGATGGCGACGCTCGCCGAACCAATCCGCGACGGCCGCGGCCGCATCAAACTCGGCGACACGCTATGGCGCGTCTCCGGCCCGGACCTGCCCGCCGGCACCCAGGTACGCGTCACCGCCGCCGCCGACACCGATCTGGAACTGACGGTGGAGCGCGTCTGAACTCCAGCGCCAACGTGCATGGGGTGTTGAGATTCAGGTCAGGCCGCGTCGAAAATAGTGGCATCCGAGAACCGGAGCGGAGCGTACTTTTTGTACGTGAGCTCAGTTCTACTGCGACGCAGTAGAACGGGGAAGCGCAGGACGCCGCTATTTGCAGACCGGCCTCACCTGAGTATCAGCACACCTTAGGCGGCGCCGATGCGCAGCAGGTCGTGGAAATGCACCACGCCGAGCGGCATGTTGTCCCTGGTCACCACCAGCGCGCCGATATTGTGCTCGTTGAGCAGCGCGATCGCCGTGCCGGCAAGCGTCTGCGGGTCGACCGTCTTGGGCGTGCGCGTCATCACCTCATCGACGATGACGTCGGCCAGGTTGCGGTGCAGGTTGCGCGCCACATCGCCGTCGGTGATGATCCCGGCCAGTTCGCCATTCGCGTCGACGATCAGGACGCAGCCGACCTTCTTCTGTGACAGCGTCATCACCGCTTCCGGCATCTTGGTGCCGAGCGAAGCGAGCGGCATCTGGTCGCCGACCCGCATGATCTCGGAGACCATGGTCAGATTGGCGCCGAGCTGGCCACCGGGATGGAAGGTGCGGAAATGGTCGGGCGTGAAGCCGCGCGCCTCGAGCAGCGCGATCGCCAGCGCGTCACCGACGACCAGTTGCAGCAGCGTCGACGTCGTCGGCGCCAGGCCATGCGGGCAGGCCTCGGGGGCGCGCGGCAAAAGCAGCACGACGTCGGCCGCGCGCGCCAGCGCCGATGTCTCTCCGGAGGTCACGGCAATGAGCGGGATGGAGAAACGCCTGGAATAGGCGATGATCCCCTTGAGCTCGGGGCTTTCGCCCGACCACGATATGGCGATGATGGCATCGTCCCTGGCGATCATGCCGAGATCGCCGTGATTGGCCTCGACGGGATGGACGAAGAAGGCCGGCGTGCCGGTCGAGGCCAGCGTCGCCGCGATCTTGGAACCGATATGGCCGCTTTTGCCGACGCCGGTGACGATGAGCCGGCCCTCGATCTTCGAGATCATGTCGACGGCCTCGGCAAAGGGTGCCGCCAGTCCGTTCTCCAGCGCCTCGGCAAGGGCCGCGATCCCGACCTGCTCGGTTGCCACCGTTCTCAGCGCCGATTCGATCGCCGCTTGCCTGTCCAGGGGCTTCTTATCGAGAGGTCTCGCATGCATGGATGATGCGATTAGCGCTTTGCCGCCCACCTGTCCAACGGAAATGGCCGTCCGCATGACGGCCGAATCTGTGCGGCGGTCAGGGCAACCACGAGGATCAAAACTCAGAGCACGAGGCGGATCCGCATTCTCGCTTGCGGAAATCACGTTTGAAGCCGGTGGCGCGCGCCGCCTCAACCCTCCGTTAACCATCCCCATTTACGGTTCGGTAAGTATGGCGCGCGTGCGCCGCGCAAGCAGTGGTGGCGATGTCCGGGGTCCAGCCAGAAAAATCGAGAGGACGACGGGGCAAGGCGGTTTGCGCCTTGTTGCTGGCGACCAGCGTCCTTGCCTTGCTGCGCCCCGCGCCCCTCCTTGCCCAGGAAACGGAACTGCGTGGAGAAGTCTCGGAATCGGCGATCCTGTCCGATCAGCAGCGCAAGGCGAGAAACCTGGTCCTTGCCCAGCAAGCGGCGGCTGCCGCGCAGGACAATGCGCCGGCGCGCACCTATCTGCCGGCCAGCGCCGGCGCCGTGCCTGACGACACGGGTGCCGCGGACCCGACCACCAGCGTCTTCGATCCGCCCCAGGCCAGCGACGATACCTCCGCCGACACACCGACGCCGCCCAAGCCGCGCCGCACTTCAACCGCAAGGCAGAGCGCGGCCGACAAGGCAAAGGACAAGGCAGCCGACAAGTCCAAGAAGAAAAAAAGCAAAACGGCGGCTACGGATCCAACCACCACGGCGACCACCACGGCGACGACGGACGATACCGACGACACCGTGGCGGACCAGGAAGCGGCCAACCGCCGCGCACTTACCGTCGACAGTGTGGACAAGCAGAAACTCGACCCCGGCGCCGAGCGCACCGCCGCGATCGAAGGCCAGAACAAGAAGCCCGAGGACGATCCGTTCGCCGCCACCGGCGTCAAATGGGGCTCCTTCGTCATCCGGCCGACCATCGAACAAGGCCTGACGGCCACGACGAACGGCGATTCGAGCAGTGCCGGCACGTCGGCGCTGCTGTCCGAGACGGCGCTGCGCTTTACCGCCGCCTCCGACTGGCGTGAGAACTCCGCGACGATCGATGGCTACGGCACTTTCCGCGAGAGTGTGTCGGGCTACCCGGTTCACGATGCGCAAGGCCGCATCGAAGGCCAGCTCAATGTCGACCTCGACAATGAGCTGCGCGCCATCGCCAAGCTCGGCTACGAAGCCGTGCCGGAATCGGCGTCGTCGCCCGACGCCATCGCCGGCGTCGACAAGCAGCCGCTGCGGCAGACAATCGACGGCAGCCTCGGCGTCGAAAAGGCGGTCGGCAAGATGCAGTACACGCTGACCGGCGCGGTCTCGCACGACTTCTATGGCGACGCCGAGCTCTCGGACGGCACCTCGCTGTCGCAGAAAGATCAGGACAACACGCTCTACACCACGACCTTGCGCACCGGTTACGAGATTTCCCCGGCCCTCACCCCCTTCACCGAAATCGAGGTCGGCCGCCGGGTCTACGACCAGCGCATCGACAATGAAGGCTTCGAGCGCTCCTCGACGCGCCTCGGCGCCCGTGCCGGCCTGCAACTCGACATGGGTGAGAAGCTGTCGGGTGAATTCTCGGCCGGATGGCTGAGGGAAGCGGTCGACGACAAAAGCCTGGAAGCGATTTCGGGCGCCACCGTCAACGCCGATCTAAAATGGTCGCCCGAACGCGGCACCACGATCGGCCTGACCGGCAAGACCACCGTCGAGACCACGACCACAGCGGGCGAGAGCGGCGATATCCTCTACTCCGGCCGCCTGACCGGCGAACGCCTTATCCGTGCCAATCTTACCGCGAATGCGGCCCTGGGCCTGGATTGGCGCGACTATGTCGGCATTGACGGCCATGACAGGATCTTGAGCGCAGAGGCCGGGCTGACCTGGTGGCTGAACCGCTATGCCGGCCTCACCAGCCGGGTAAGAACCGAAAAGCTGACCAGCAACCTGCCCGGCCGCGACTACACCGCCAACAGCATCTATCTCGGCGTGAAAGTGCAGCGCTGACGAGTGTGGATCCTAGAACGCGGCGCCGCGCCGCTCCGACGGCTTCATCTCGTCGAGCAGCGTGCGGATGACGCCCGCCATGCTCTGGTTCATGTCGCTGCGCCAGAGCGCGAAGGCGACATTGGCCTCGACGAAGCCTTCAGGCGAACCGCAGTCGAAGGTGCGGCCCTGATAGTGGTAGCCGTAGAAGGCCTGCTCCTTTTCCAGCTTCAGCATTGCGTCGGTGAGCTGGATTTCGTTGCCGGCGCCCTTCTCCTGGCCCTCGAGAATTTTGAAAATCTCCGGCTGCAGGATGTAGCGGCCGTTGATGTAGAGGTTGGACGGCGCGGTGCCGGTCTTCGGCTTTTCGACCATCTCGGTGATGCGAAAGCCGTGATGCGTGTCCTCGCCGCGCCCGACGATGCCGTATTTATGGGCCTCGGCCGGGTCGCATTCCTGCACGGCGACGATGTTGTTGCCGGTTTCCTCGTAGAGCTCGACCATCGCCTTCGTGCAGCTCTTCTCCGACTGCATGATCATGTCTGGCAACAACAGCGCGAACGGCTCGTCGCCGACCAGTTCGCGCGCGCACCAGACGGCATGGCCCAGCCCCATCGGCACCTGCTGGCGGGTGAAGCTGGTTTGGCCCGGCGCCGGCTGCAGCCGCTGCAGGCGGGCAAGCTGCTCGTCCTTGCCGCGCTGTGCCAGCGTGTCATAGAGCTCGAACTGGATATCGAAATGGTCCTCGATGACCGCCTTGTTGCGGCCGGTGACGAAGATGAAATGCTCGATGCCCGCCTCCCGCGCCTCATCGACGACATACTGGATGACCGGCCTGTCGACGACGGTCAGCATCTCCTTCGGAACAGCCTTGGTGGCCGGGAGGAACCGCGTGCCGAGACCGGCGACCGGAAAAACTGCCTTGCGAACTCTCTTCATGCTTTCAATTATCCGTTTGCTGGCCGGCTCCGCAATCCGTCTCGCGACATTTTCACGCCGGAATTGAAGAATACGGGAGCGGGTGAGGGAAACTTCCACCGGTTAAAGCATCGAGGTGTCTTTTCGTTCCAGGCGACACCTATGGTAAACTAATTCCTAACCCGGTTCGGCGATGAATGGTCTTTCCTGAGACAAAGAAGGAGGAAAAGATGTCCGTTCGCAATGCCGCAAAAATTCTCACCAGCGTCATGACGGCCGCCAGCCTCTCGCTTGCTTTGCTGATGCCCACCGGGCCGGCTTTCGCCGACGCCGGTTTCCGGCAATGGGTCGCCAGCTTCCGCGCCACCGCCGTGGCGGGCGGCGTTTCCGGCTCCGTCTACGATCAGGCTTTCCGGGACATCAAGGAACCCGATCCGGTGGTGTTGGAGAAGGCCCGCACCCAGCCCGAATTCACCGCCCCCGCTTGGGATTATTTCGACAACCGCGTCCATGACCAGTCCGTTGCCGTCGGGCAGCAGATGGCGAAGAAGTGGAAGCCTTGGCTGGACAGGATCGAAGCGCGATTTGGCGTCGACCGCTACATTCTCCTGGCCATCTGGTCGATGGAATCGAACTATGGCGAGATCCTCAAGCGCGACGACATCATGCGCAACGTCATCCGTTCGCTGGCGACTTTGGGTTATGGCGATCCGAAGCGGTCGAAATACGCCCGCACCCAGCTGGTCGCGGCCCTGAAAATCCTGCAAACCGGCGATATCGACGAAAGCCACCTGATGGGCTCCTGGGCGGGCGCCATGGGCCAGACCCAGTTCATTCCGACCAGCTACCAGCATTATGCCGTCGACATGGACGGCAACGGCAAGCGCGACATCTGGAATTCCATTCCCGATGCGCTCGCGACATCAGCCAACCTGCTGAAGAAGAACGGTTGGCAGGCCGGCAAGACCTGGGGCTATGAGGTCGAGCTGCCGGCGGGGAAACTTCCCGCCGGATCCAAGACGCTGGCGCAATGGCAGGCGCTCGGCGTCGTCAGGGCCAGCGGCAAGCCGTTCAAGAACCTCACCGACAAGGCGACGCTGAAAGTGCCGGATGGCCGCGGCGGACCGGCCTTCCTGATGATCAGGAATTTCTCCGTCATCAAGGCCTACAACAATGCCGACAAATACGCGCTCGCCGTTGGTCTGCTTGCCGATGAAATCGCCGGCGGCAACGGCCTTGTCCAGGATTGGAAGCGGCCTTTCACCAAGCTCTCCTTCGAGGAAAGGCAAGAGTTGCAGAAGCGGCTTTCCCAGCATGGCCTTTATGATGGCAAATTCGACGGCAAGATCGGCGACGGCTCGAAGACGGCCATCATGGCCTATCAGGCAAAGGTCGGCTTGACCCAGGATGGCTATCCGAGCATGGAAGTGCTGAAATGGCTCAGGCAGAAATAAAGCCTGACGGAGTTGAGTAGGGAGGTAGCGATTGGTTTGGGCTGCGCGCATCGGCACGTTCGTTCGTCGCATGCCGGTGCTGATCCTGACCTTCGCCGTGCTTGCCATGGCCGTGGCCAGCGCCATCCATGCCCCGGCCATGGCGCAGGAGCAGCCGCAGCAGAGCCGGGGCTGGTCCTTGCGCGACCTCCTGTTTCCGCGCCGTAGCGAGCGCATAGAGCCGCCGCAGGACATCCAGAAGGCGCGGCCTAAGCCGAAGAAGAAACCGCGTGCGCCCCGCCCACCCGCCGAGCCTGCCACGCCCGTGGTCGAAAAAGCGCCTGATGCCCGCACTGTCATGGTGGTCGGCGACTTCATGGCGGCGGGCCTCGGAGAAGGGCTGGACGACGCCTTCGCCGAGAATACCGGCGTCAGGATCGTTGTCCGCAGCAATGGCTCGTCGGGCTTCGTGCGCGATGATTTCTACAACTGGCCCGAACAGATCAAATCGCTGATCGAAACCGAAAAGCCCGCCGCCGTGGTCGTCATGCTGGGCTCGAACGACCGCCAGCAGATGAAGGTCGGCGACGTGCGCGAGCAACCCCGTTCCGAAAACTGGACCAAGGAATACGAGCGCCGCACCGATGAACTCGGCAAGACGATCGCCACCGCCAAGGTGCCTTTCCTGTGGGTCGGCATGCCGGCCTTCCGGGTGCCGAAGATGACGTCCGACATGCTGGCCTTCAACGATATCTACCACAAGGCGGCCGAGAGCCACGGCGGCGAATTCGTCGATGTCTGGGACGGATTTGTCGACGAGAATGGCGCCTTTATCACCAGCGGCCCCGACATGAACGGCCAGCCCGTTCGGCTGCGCGCCGATGACGGCATCAACGTGTCCAAGGCCGGCAAGCGCAAGCTTGCCTTTTATACCGAAAAGCCGCTGCTGAAGATCCTTGGACTGGCCGCGCCGGGGGGTGTGGCACCGGCAACGGCGCCGGCGGGCGCCCCCGTCGAGGCACCGGCTCCGGCCGCCGCACCCATCGTCATCGATCGCACCCAACCCATGCTGCTCAGTGACCCCGCGCTCGACGGCGGCACCGAATTGCTCGGTTCCGCCCCGCCGGCCAAGGCCAATCCCGCGCTTCCCGGGGAAAGGCTGGTGATCGAGGGCAAGGCGCCGGAGGCTTCGCCTGGACGCGCAGACGATTTTTCCTGGCCTCCGAAAGCCAATCCGCCAGCCACGGCCGCCGCTGACACCACGACGGCGATCACCCCTTAACGAGGCAGGACGGTCGTCCCCATCAGCGCTTCGTCGATCGAACGTGCGGCCTGGCGACCCTCGCGGATCGCCCAGACGACCAGCGACTGGCCGCGGCGCACGTCGCCCGCCGCGTAGAGCCGATCGACGCTGGTCCTGTAGTCGCGGTCATTGGCGTCGACATTCCTGGAACGGCGGCTGTCGGTGGTGATCTTCATCTCGCCTTCCAGTTCGGCGGCCACGCCGGCCGTCGCCGGTCCGGCAAAGCCGATGGCGATGAAGGCGAGATCGGCGCGGATGACGAACTCGGTGCCGGCGATCGGCTTGCGCTTCTCGTCGACCTCGCAGCACTTGACGCCGGTCAATTGGCCTTCCTCACCGATGAATTCGAGCGTCGCCACCTGGAATTCGCGCTCGGCGCCCTCGGCCTGCGAGGATGAGGTGCGCATCTTGGTTGCCCAATAGGGCCAGACCGCGAGCTTGTCTTCCTTCTCGGGCGGCTGCGGGCGGATGTCGAGCTGGGTGACGCGCACGGCGCCCTGGCGGAAGGCGGTGCCGACGCAGTCGGAGGCGGTATCGCCGCCGCCGACGACGACGACATGCTGGCCGCCGGCGATGATCGGATGCGACGGCCAGGCAACCGACTGGATCGGCTCGCCGCCGACGCGGCGGTTCTGCTGCACCAGATAGGGCATCGCATCATGCACGCCGCCGAGATCGTCGCCGGGAATGCCGGCAGCGCGCGGCGTTTCAGACCCACCGCAATAAAGCACCGCATCATGTTCGGCGAGCAGCTCGGTCACAGGCTTGTCGACGCCGACATTGACGCCGCAATGGAAGGTGACCCCCTCGCCCTGCATCTGTTCGATACGCCGGTCGATATAGTGCTTCTCGATCTTGAAGTCGGGAATGCCGTAGCGCATCAGCCCGCCCGGGCGGCTTTCGCGCTCATAGACATGCACGTCGTGACCGGCGCGGCCGAGCTGCTGGGCGGCCGCCATGCCGGCCGGGCCGGAGCCGATGATGGCAACCCGCTTGCCGGTCTTCTTTTCCGGCGGATAGGGCCTGATATGGCCGGTCTCGTACGCCTTGTCGGCGATCGCCTGCTCCACCGTCTTGATGGCGACCGGAATGTCCTCGAGGTTCAGCGTGCAGGCTTCCTCGCAGGGCGCGGGGCAGATACGGCCGGTGAATTCCGGGAAATTGTTGGTCGAGTGCAGGTTGCGGATCGCGTTGTCCCAGTCCCTGTTGTAGACGAGGTCGTTCCAGTCGGGGATCTGGTTGTGAATTGGACAGCCGGTCGGCCCGTGGCAGAACGGAATGCCGCAATCCATGCAGCGCGCGGCCTGTTTCTCGACCTCCTTGTCCGACATCGGCAGCGTGAATTCGCGGAAGTGCCGGATGCGGTCGGAGGCCGGTTGGTACTTGTGCACCTGCCGGTCGATTTCGAGAAAGCCTGTTACCTTGCCCATAGTCCAGTTCCTGCTGTCCAGATGGTACGGTTTTCGCCGCACCCGTTAACCTCTTGAGGCAGCCGTGGCAACCTTGAGCCCGAGGTCAAACAGTCGATGAAGGGGGCCGGGAAGCCTGCGCTCCCCGGCAATTCTCAAAAATCTATTCCGCCGCGACGCCCATGCGCATGCGTTCCATCTCGATCAGCGCGCGGCGGTATTCGACCGGCATGATCTTGCGGAATTTCGGCCGGAACGCCGTCCAGTCGTCGAGGATCTCCCGGCCGCGCACCGAACCCGTATAGTGGACGTGGTTCGAGATCAGCTGGTAGAGCCGTTCCTCGTCATGGCTGGTCATGTCGCCGGAGACGTCGACGCGGCCCTTGTGGTCGAGGTCGCCGCCATGGTGCAGCAACTTTTCCATCAGGTCGTCTTCTTCTGGAACCGGCTCCAGCTCGACCATGGCCATGTTGCAGCGCTCGGCGAAATCGCCCGCCTCATCAAGCACATAAGCGACACCGCCCGACATGCCGGCGGCGAAGTTGCGGCCGGTCTTGCCGATGACGACGACGACGCCGCCGGTCATGTATTCGCAGCCATGGTCGCCGACGCCTTCGACGACGGCGGCCACGCCCGAATTACGCACCGCGAAGCGCTCGCCGGCGACCCCGGCGAAATAGGCCTCGCCCTCGGTGGCGCCATAGAGAACCGTATTGCCGACGATGATGGAGTCGGCCGCAACGATCCTTGCCTCTTCAGGCGGCCGGATGACGATGCGCCCGCCCGACAGGCCCTTGCCGACATAGTCGTTGGCGGCGCCGACGAGCTCGAACGAGATGCCGCGCGCCAGGAAGGCGCCGAAGGACTGGCCGGCGGTTCCGGTGAGCTTGACCTGAATCGTGTCCTCACGCAGGCCCTTGTGCCTGAAGCGCTTGGCCACCTCGCCCGACAGCATGGCGCCCGTCGAGCGATCGACATTGCGGATATCGACCTCAATCTTGACCGGCTGCTTGGCCTCCAGCGCGGGCTTGGCCAGTTCGATCAGCTTGCGGTCGAGCACATCGTCGATCGGGTGCTTCTGCCGCTCGGTCCAATGCACCGCCTCATGCGGTGCATTGGGCTTGTAGAACATCTTCGAGAAGTCCAGCCCTTGCGCCTTCCAGTGCTGGATCACGTCGCGCTTTTCCAGAAGGTCGGCGTCGCCGATGATCTGGTCGATATGGGTGAAGCCCATTTCGGCGAGCAGCGCCCGCACCTCTTCGGCCACGTAGAAGAAGAAGTTGATGACGTGCTCGGGCGTGCCCTTGAAGCGCTTGCGCAGCACCGGGTCCTGCGTCGCGACGCCGACCGGGCAGGTGTTGAGATGGCACTTGCGCATCATGATGCAGCCGGCCGCGATCAGCGGCGCGGTCGAGAAGCCGAACTCGTCGGCGCCGAGCAGCGCGCCGATAATGACGTCGCGCCCGGTGCGCAAGCCGCCATCGACCTGCAGCGCCACGCGTGAGCGCAAGCCGTTCAGCACCAGCGTCTGGTGCGTCTCGGCAAGGCCCATCTCCCAAGGGCTGCCGGCATGCTTGAGCGAGGTCAGCGGCGAAGCGCCGGTGCCGCCATCATAGCCCGAGATGGTGATGTGGTCGGCACGCGCCTTGGCGACGCCGGCGGCAACCGTGCCGACACCAACTTCCGACACCAGCTTGACCGAGACGTCGGCCGCCGGATTGACGTTCTTCAGGTCATAGATCAGCTGCGCCAGATCCTCGATCGAATAGATATCGTGATGCGGCGGCGGCGAGATCAGGCCGACGCCCGGCGTCGAGTGCCTCACCTTGGCGATGGTCGCGTCGACCTTGTGACCGGGCAACTGCCCGCCCTCGCCAGGCTTGGCGCCCTGCGCCACCTTGATCTGCATGACATCGGAATTGACGAGATACTCCGCCGTCACGCCGAACCGTCCCGAGGCGACCTGCTTGATCGCCGAGCGTTCCGGGTTCTTGCCGCCGCCAGGCAGCGGCAGATAACGGTCGGCCTCTTCGCCGCCCTCGCCGGTGTTCGACTTGCCGCCGATCTGGTTCATGGCGCGTGCCAGCGTGGTGTGAGCCTCCCTGGAGATAGAACCGAACGACATCGCCCCGGTCGAGAAGCGCTTGACGATCTCGGCCGCCGGCATGACGTCGTCGAGCGCCACCTTCTTGCGCCCGGTTTCGTCCGCCAACTTGATCTTGAACAGGCCGCGAATGGTCTGGGCGCGGGCCGTTTCGCTGTCGATCTGTGCGGAATACTCCTTGAACGTGTCCCATGAACCCTGGCGCACGGCGTGCTGCAAGGTGGCGACCGCGTCCGGCGACCACATATGCGCCTCGCCGCGCATGCGGAACAGATATTCGCCACCGACCTCCAGGCTGTTGCGCAGCACCGGATCGCTGCCAAAACCATCCGTATGGCGGCTGACGGTTTCGCCCGCGACCTCATCGAGCCCCACACCTTCGATCAGCGTCGCGGTGCCGGTGAAGTATTGCTGCACGAAATCCGACTTCAGCCCGATGGCGTCGAAGATCTGCGCGCCGCAATAGGACTGGTAGGTCGAGATGCCCATCTTGGACATCACCTTGAGGATGCCCTTGCCGATCGACTTGATGTAGCGCGACACCACTTCATAAGCGTCGACCTCTTCCGGCAGCTCGCCGCGCTTGTGCATGTCGAGCAGCGTGTCGAAGGCGAGATAGGGATTGATCGCTTCGGCGCCATAGCCGGCAAGGCAGCAGAAATGATGCACCTCGCGCGGCTCGCCCGATTCGACGACCAGGCCGACCGCGGTGCGCAACCCCTTGCGGATCAGGTGGTGGTGCACAGCGGCCGTGGCCAGCAGCGCGGGAATGGCGATGCGGTCCGGTCCGAGCTGGCGGTCGGACAGTATGATGATGTTGTAGCCGCCGGCGACAGCCGCCTCGGCCCGCTCGCACAGACGTTCGACGGCGCCTTGCATGCCGGCGGCGCCCTCGCTCGACCCATAGGTGATGTCGATCGTCTTGGTGTCGAAACGGTCCTCGGTGTGGCCGATGGAACGGATCTTTTCCAGATCGCCATTGGTCAGGATCGGCTGGCGCACTTCGAGCCGCTTGCGGCGCGAATTGCCGACCAGGTCGAAGATGTTCGGCCGCGGCCCGATGAAGGACACCAGGCTCATCACCAGTTCCTCGCGGATCGGGTCGATCGGCGGGTTGGTGACCTGGGCGAAATTCTGTTTGAAATAGGTGTAGAGCAGCTTCGACTTGTCCGACATCGCCGAGATCGGCGTGTCGGTGCCCATCGAGCCCACGGCTTCCTGGCCGGTGGTCGCCATCGGCGACATCAACAGCTTGGTGTCTTCCTGGGTATAGCCGAACGCCTGCTGGCGATCGAGCAGGCTGACATCCTTGCGCAGCGCGCGCGGCTCGACCGGCTTCAGGTCTTCGAGGATGAGCTGCGTGTTGGCGAGCCAGGTCTTGTAGGGGTGCCTGGTCGCGATCTCCGACTTGATCTCCTCGTCGGGGACGATGCGGCCCTTGGCGAGGTCGATCAGAAGCATGCGGCCGGGCTGCAGCCGCCACTTCTGGACGATCTTCTCCTCCGGCACCGGCAGCACGCCGGCTTCCGAAGCCATGATGACGCGATCGTCATCGGTGACGATGTAGCGTGCCGGACGCAGGCCGTTGCGGTCGAGCGTGGCGCCGATCTGGCGGCCGTCGGTGAAGGCGACCGCCGCCGGCCCGTCCCACGGCTCCATCAACGCCGCATGGTACTCGTAGAAGGCCTTGCGGTCTTGATCCATGAGCTTGTTGCCGGCCCAGGCTTCCGGGATCAGCATCATCATGGCGTGGCTGAGGCTGTAGCCGCCCTGGAACAGGAACTCGAGCGCGTTGTCGAAGCACGCGGTGTCGGACTGGCCGTCATAGGAGATCGGCCAGAGCTTCGAGATGTTGTTGCCGAACAGTTCGGAATCGACGGATGCCTGGCGCGCCGCCATCCAGTTGTTGTTGCCGCGCACCGTGTTGATCTCGCCATTATGCGCAACCATGCGATAGGGATGCGCCAGCTTCCATGACGGGAAGGTGTTGGTCGAGAAGCGCTGGTGGACGAGGATCAGCGCGGTCTCGAAACGCGGGTCCTTGAGGTCCTTGTAATAGGCGCCGACCTGGTAGGCCAGGAACATGCCCTTGTAGACGATGGTGCGCGCCGACAAGGACACGCAATAGGCGCCAATGTCCTTGTTGTCGTTCTCGGCGTAGATGCGGCCCGAGATGACCTTGCGCAGCAGATAGAGCCTGGCCTCGTATTCCTCGTCGTCGGTGATGTCGGGCGTGCGGCCGATGAAGACCTGGCGGTGGAACGGCTCGGACGCGACGATATCAGGCGCCTTCGACAGCGACGAATTGTCGACCGGCACGTCACGGAAACCGATGAGCGGCAGCCCCTCGGACTGTGCCGATTCGGCGATGATATCCTCGATATGGGCGCGCAGCGCTTCATTCTGCGGCATGAACCAGTGTCCGACGCCGTACTGGCCAACCGGTGGCAGTTCGATACCTTGGGCCGCCATCTCCTCACGGAAAAAAACATCCGGAAGCTGCACCAGCACGCCGGCGCCGTCGCCGACCAGCGGATCGGCGCCAACGGCGCCGCGATGCGTCAGGTTCTCGAGCACGGCAAGCCCGTCCTTGACGATTTGATGCGACTTCACGCCCTTCATGTTGACGATGAAGCCGACGCCGCAGGCGTCATGCTCGTTGCGCGGGTCGTAGAGGCCCTGGGCGCTCAGGCCGCCGGTAGTCGAGCGATTTTTGGCCGAGGTATTTTTGACGGCGGCCGCTTCCGTCTGCGCGGCCTGGCCGTTCGTCGCAGAGAGCGTCAATTCCGTCATTGTCCTATCCTCCGTTCCGCACCACAGGGCATTGGTCAGCCTGGGGCGCTGGTTTGCCTTGGCGAGCACTTGGGCTCGCCCTTCATCCTTGCGGCACGTCTTGCGAAATCGCCGAACCAGGCGGCACGCCGCTGGGTTCACATCTGGTATCGTACAGGCCAGAGCTGGTCCGTCCACCTGTCGCTCGCGACAAAAGCCGGAGTGGCCCAAACGATACGCCAATCCAGCCTGTTTTGTGCGACAAAATAAGACAGCACTACTGTCCTAAATTTTTATGACAGAAATCCAGGACCCACACAAGACCGATTCACAAAAAACTTGGCCGCCCCGCGACACAATATTTCGTGAGGCGAGCGCAAACCGCAAGCTTCGGTCTTAGACGGCGCTGCGGGCCTGACGCTGGCTTTACCCGTTTTCTGGTGGCTGGCTCTTGCGGGCATGCCATGAAACCGGTCAAGGTCCCGGCGATTTTCCCAACACAGGCAAACGCATGTTCTTCGCTTCCGACAATTGGGCAGGCGCCCACCCAAGCATTGCGGCCGGCCTCTCGGCCCATACCGGCGGCTTTTCGACCGCCTATGGCGATGGTGCCCTTGACCAGGCCGTCTATCAGCGCTTCAACGAGATTTTCGAGCGGGAAGTCGCCGTGTTCTTCGTGGCGACCGGCACCGCCGCCAATTCGCTGTCGCTGACGGCCTACAACAAGCCCGGCGGCATTTCCTTCGCGCACCGCGAATCGCATGTCATCGAGGACGAGTGCGGCGCGCCCGAATTCTTTTCCGGCGGCTCGCGGCTGCACGCCGTCGATGGGTCCCTGGGCAAGATCGAGCCGCACAATCTGGACAGGGCGATCAGCCGTTTCGCCGGCGAAGTAGTGCATTGGGGCCGGCCGATGGCCGTCTCGATCACCCAGTCGACCGAGGTCGGCACGGTCTATGGCCTGGCCGACATCGAAGCGATCGCGGCGATCGCCAGACACCATTCCGTGCCGCTGCACATGGACGGCGCCCGCTTTGCCAATGCGCTGGCCGCGCTTGACACCACGCCGGCCGAAATGACCTGGAAACGCGGCGTCGACATCCTATCCTTCGGCGGCACCAAGAACGGCTGCTGGTGCGCCGAGGCGATCGTCCTGTTCGACCTCGACCGGGCCAAGGAACTGTCCTTCCTGCGCAAGCGTGCCGCTCAGCTGTTTTCGAAGTCGCGCTTCGTCGCGGCCCAGTTCGAAGCCTATTTCAAGGACGGGCTGTGGCTCGACACCGCCAGGCATGCCAACGCCATGGCCGCGCGCCTGGCCGCGGCGATCGAGGATTCGGCCACGGCCAAGCTCGCCTGGCTGCCGCAGGCCAACGAGGTGTTCGCGGTGATCAAGAACACCGAAGCCGAGAAACTGCAGGCGGCGGGCGCCGCCTTCTACGACTGGCACAGGCCGCATGGCTTTGACGGCCATGTCGGTGAGGACGAGTTGCTCTATCGCTTCGTCACCAGCTTCGCCACCACCTCCGAGGAGGTCGATCGTTTCGGCCAGTTGATCGCCGGATAACAGCGATCCCACGGACAACAAAAAAAGCGGCGCCTTTCGGCGCCGCTTCCGTCTCGGGAGGAGACTTTAGGAGTTACGCAGCGGTCTTGGCCTCGATCTGCTTGGCCTTGGCCGGAGCCGAGGTGATCGCGATCTTGCGCGGCTTCAATTCCTCGGGAATGTTGCGCTTGAGGTCGACGAAGAGCAGGCCGTTCTTCAGCGCGGCGCCGACGACTTCAACGTGATCGGCAAGCTGGAAGCGGCGCTCGAAGGACCTGGAGGCGATACCGCGATAGAGCAACTCGGAGCCTTCGCCGGTGCCCTCGTCCTTGCGCTCACCCTTCACGGTCAGCACATTGCGATGGGCTTCGATCGAGATCTCTTCATCCGAGAAGCCGGCAACCGCCATCGAGATGCGGTAGGAATCCTCGCCGGTGCGCTCGATGTTATAGGGAGGATAGGTCTGCGCGCCATCGGGCTGCGCGAGCGAATCCAGCATCGTGAAGAGACGGTCGAAGCCGACGGTCGAACGGTAAAGCGGGGAAAAATCAACGTGACGCATGAGGTGTTCTCCTGTTGAGCAACATGGTTTGCGTATGGCCGGTGCGAAACCCGTGAGCGGCGTTTCGGCTGGACCAGCGGCCCCGACATTGGCGGCCGCAGGAGACATTTGGGAAGCGGACTGAGCCATTTCAAGATTTTTGATTGGCGGCGGATCCGTCTGTTCGCTCGTGCTCCGGTGATCCCTGATGAACGGCAGATGAACCGGCGCTTCGGTCCGCGTTCAGACAGAAGCTGGTATGGTCCAGTCAACTTCAAGGACTAGCGGCGCTGGAAATCTGACTTCCCATGCATCCGCAACGAGGCCGAACCGGGTGTTAACGTCCCTTCCTCCCGGATCGACAGGGGCCGGAAGCACGCCTTCGAGCGGCTTCCGGCCTTCCCCGTTGCCGGTCTTGCCGCACCCGGAATTCCTTTGCTTTTGACGCATTGGCGTCTATCACCTTGACGGGCCGGCCCTATCAGGCGGGCACCCGAAGACGCCAAGCACGAAGCGCCGAATGACGGACCTTTTCCACGACACACCCTTTTTTCACGAAGTCGAGGGCAATCCGCGACCGGAAAACGCCACGGGCGGCTTCTTCACCACGCGCGACGGCAAGAAGATACGTTATGGCCTGTTCGCGGCGGTGGCGCGTCCAATGCGTGGCACAGTGGTGCTGCTCGGCGGCCGCAACGAGTGTATCGAGAAATATTTCGAGACCATCCGCGACCTCGCCGCCCGCGGCTTCGGCGTCGCCACCCTCGACTGGCGCGGCCAGGGCGATTCCGACCGGCTGATCCGCGATCGCCAGCGCGGCTATGTCAGGTCGTTCCGCGACTATACGGCTGACCTGGAGCAGTTCTTCGAGGAGATCGTGCTGCCGGACTGCCGTGGCCCCTACTACATCCTCGCCCATTCCGCCGGCGCGGTGATCACGCTGCTTGCAGCGCCGTCGATGGTGAACCGCGTGCGGCGCATGGTGCTGATCGCGCCGTTCCTGACATTGCCCGACCTGCCCGTCTCGATCAGGACGGTGCGCCGGGTCTGTTCGGTTTTCTGCGCCCTGGGGCTTGGCTGGCTCTATGCCGCCTGGGGTCCACGGCCAAGACACACGCTGCCCTTCGAAGCCAACAAGGTGACGTCGGATCCGCAGCGCTACCGCCGCAACACGCGCATCTATGAAGAATATCCGCAACTGGCGCTCGGCGGCCCGACGATCCGCTGGCTGCAGGCGGCGGCGAAGGCGTCGGAAGCCATCAGCGACCCCGACTTCATGGCCCGCATCCAAGTGCCGCTGCTGATCATCGCCGCTGGTGCCGACCAGGTCGTCTCGACCAAGGCGGTGGAAACATACGCCAGAAATCTGAGGCTCGGTTCGCTGTTGATGATCGACGGCGCCAAGCACGAGATCCTGCAGGAAGTCGACCTCTACCGCGAACAATTCCTCGCCGCCTTCGACGCCTTCATCCCCGGCTCGGACGACCCAACGGCCTGACCGGTGCCGCGGCATCTCCACAGGCCGGCATAGCTGACACCCCGTTGTCAGGAAGAGCGCACCAGCCGACCCCTCGGCAGGCAAAGTGCTAAAGATTCTGACAGCCCCCGCCGCCCCGGAATGCTCATCTGTCCGCGTCGAATTGAACGCCAAGGAGATGAGATCATGACCGAGAAAACCTGCGCCGCCTGCGATTGCCAGCTCGATGCCAACCCGATCCGGGTCAAGGTCGGCGGCAAGACCGTCGAAGTCTGCTGCGAGGAATGCGCGCAAGCGCTGAACGAAGCCGGCGCCTCGGCGGCCGGTGCAGGCGAGGATTGAGCAATGTGTGCCGACTACACAGCAGCGCAGCGCCTGGCCGGCGCGGCGCCGGCAGCACGCGCCACGACCATGCGGCGGTCCTTGCAAGCCCAATGCGTCGCGGCGGCGAGATGGTTCGGCTGCCAGATGGAGAAACGAAGAAGCCGCCTCGCCTTGCTCGAAATGAGCGATGAACAGCTCAAGGACATCGGGCTGTCGCGCGGCCAGGCCTATGCGGAATTCAGGCGGCGCTAACAAGAAGCAAGAGCAGGTCGCCGTTTTCAATGAAAAGCGACCTGCTCTTGGGATTGAGAAGCGCCTGTCGAAGAAGTCTCCTGACAGGATTGGGCAGGCCGCTTGCGTAAACTGCCATCCGCAATTCCGGATTCGTTTCCGGCATGAGGGACGAGCGCAACGGCCATGTCGCAATTCACGGTGCAGCCGCTTCTGGACACCGGTACCGTCCGGGTGAGGGACGTCGTCTGCAGCGGCACATGCCGTCACAGGAGCGATGAGGAATGCACTGGCGCCACGCATCTGGCGTTTCCCTATCGCGGTGTCTTCGTGCGCCATGTCGGCCGCAACGACGCGGTCGCGGAAGCCAACCAACTGCTGTTCTTCAACGAGGCCGAGCCTTATCGGGTCAGCCACCCCGTCGAGGGCGGCGACGCCTGCCTCGATCTCGTCATCGAGGAAGGCCAGTTGCGCGAGCTGGCGCCGAAGGAGCAGCTGCGCTTCGGCGGCATGCTGGCGTTTCGGCGCCAGCGCCGGCGCATCGATCCGCGCGCACAGGCGCTGGTGGCGCTGCTGCGCCACGGCCTGAGCCGCAACGTCGCCGAAACGCTGGAGGCAGAGACGCTTGCGCTGACTCTGGTGCGGCGCTCGCTCGGCGAGCGCACCTCGCATGTCGCGGGCGCCAGCCCGGGCAGGCAGAAGCTGGTCGACCGCGCCAAGCTCGTTTTGTCTTCGGACCTGTCGCGACGTTGGACGCTGGCCGGGATTGCCGCCGAGGTCGGCGTCTCGCCGGTCTACCTGACGCAGTTGTTCCAGCAGGTCGAGGCCATGCCGCTCTATCGCTATCATCTGCGCCTGCGGCTGGCGCGTGCGCTCGACCTGCTTGGCCGCTACGACAATCTGACCACGCTGGGCATGGATCTCGGCTTCTCCAGCCACAGCCATTTCAGTGCGGCATTCAAGCAGGCCTACGGGCGCACGCCGGCGGAATTCCAGCGTTCGATACGACCGCGCTGACCAGTGGCGATATCAGCCGCGCAGCGCAGCCATGGCGGCGGCATGAAGCTCCGGTGTCGCGGCCGCCAGCACATCGCCACCATTCTCCGCCGGGCCGCCGTCGAAAGTGGTGACGACACCGCCGGCCTTCTCGATGATCGGGATCAGCGCGACGATGTCATAGGGCTTCAATCCGGGATCGGCGACGATGTCGACGCTGCCCGAGGCGATCATGGCGAAGGCGTAGCAATCGGCGCCATAGCGGGCGAGTTGGATCTGCTTTTCAAACGCATCGTAGCGCGTGCGCGCCTCGCCCTTGAACAGCGCCGGCGTGGTGGTGAACAGCGTCGCCTCGTCGAGCCGGGTCGTCTTGCGGGTCGTCAGCTTGCGCCGCCCGCCCGGCCCTTCATAGTGCGAACCCGAGGCGTTGGCGTAGAACAGCTCGCCGGTGAAGGGCTGAGCCATCATGCCGGCGACCGCGTCGCCATCGACCGTCAGCCCGACCAGCGTCCCCCAGACCGGCAAGCCGGAGATGAAGGCGCGCGTGCCGTCGATCGGATCGATCACCCAGACATGCCGGCTGGAAATGTTCTCGCTGCCATGCTCCTCGCCCAGAATGCCGTGGTCGGGATACTCGGCCGATATCAGCGCCCTGATGGCGCGTTCCGCTTCGCGGTCGGCCTCGGTGACCGGGTCGAAACTGCCCTTTTCCTTGTTGGCGACCGCGCCCTGGGCGCGAAAGCGCGGCAAGGTCTCGGCCGCCGCCGCTTGCGCGATACGGCGCATGAAATCGATGCTGATGTCCAATTGATTCTCCCGCGTTGCGGCGTGCCCGAGCCGGCCATGCCGCGACTTTCCCACCAAAACAAGCCGGTTTATCGATTTATCCGCCGCAATAACTGTTGCCAGAATGTCACGCGAACGTCATCGAGATCCAATTTCCACATCACTCTGAATTAAAAAACCTGTGATCGCTTGACATTTGTGCGCTGCACAATACCCTCAGCCTCGGACAGGGTTTCCTGTCCATGCCCTCCTTGGGCGTTTCCTCCCTAGACTTCGACCGTATCGTGCAAACGATGCGGTCTTTTTTTAAGCCGAGAGCCCGGCTGCGAGTTTTATTCGGCCGCCAGCGGCAGGTCGATGAAATGATGGTCCGGCATTGCCATCAGATCGGCTGAAAATCGCGTCAGGTCGTCGGCCAGCGCGTCGAAGCCCGCCCCCTTCTCGAATGTCCGTTCATTCATGTAGAGCCCACGATTGACCTCGATCTGCAGGGCGTGCAGATGGCGCGCCGGACGGCCATAGTGCTCGGTGATGAAGCCGCCGGCATAAGGCTTGTTGTGGGCAACAGTATAACCCATCGCGGTCAGCAGGCCGATCGCGGTCTCGGTCAAGGCCGCGGTGGCCGAGATGCCGAAACGGTCGCCGACGATGAAATCCGGCCGCAGCCCGCTGTCGCCGACCCGGATGCTCGCCGGCATCGAATGGCAGTCGATCAGCACGGCAAAGCCGAAACGGGCATGGGTCCTGGTCAAAAGCCGCTTCAGCGTTTCGTGATAGGGCTTGTAGACGGCCTCGATGCGTCCGACCGCCTCGGCGAGCGGCAAGCGGCCCGCATAGATGTCGAGCCCCTCGCCCACCAGCTTCGGCACGGTGCCGAGCCCGCCGGCCACGCGCGCGGAGCGGATGTTGCAGAAGGACGGCACCGGCTCGGCGAACATGCGCGGGTCGAGTTCCCAGGGCTCGCGGTTGACGTCGAGATAGGCACGCGGGAAATTCGCCGCCAGCATCGGCGCGCCGAGCGCCACCGCGCCGCCGAACAGCTCGTCGACATAGCAGTCCTCCGACCGGCGGATGGCGTTGCGATCGAGCCTCGCCATGGCAAGGAAGCGTTCGGGATAGTATCGGCCGCTATGCGGCGAGTTGAACAGGAAGGGGACGCGCTGCTCGGCGCCCGACCGGATTTCGAAGGGTGGAAAGACCGAAAAATCCTCGGCTGCCGTCTTCAATTTGAACGAACCCGAAAACACCAGTGCATCATGGCATGAAACTGCCACCTTGCTGGCCGCGTGTCCAGCATTTCGCCGCGCGCCTGGCCCTGCCAAATGCGGATAATGCTTCGCCGCGTTCACTTGATGTTTACCGTCACCTCCTCATATACAGGATGGTTAACGGGCTGCCCCGGCGGCAGGCTCGGGCGGGTGATTCGGACGGGATATCATGGCACGCATTCTTCTGGCGGAAGACGACGACGATATGCGTCGGTTCCTCGTCAAGGCGCTGGAACGCGCCGGCTACCAGGTCAGCGATTTCGACAACGGCGCCAGCGCCTATGAGCGGCTGCGCGAGGAACCGTTCTCGCTGCTTTTGACCGACATCGTCATGCCCGAGATGGACGGCATCGAACTGGCGCGCCGCGCCACCGAGATCGACCCCGACCTCAAGGTCATGTTCATCACCGGTTTCGCCGCCGTCGCGCTGAACCCGGATTCCAAGGCGCCAAAAGACGCCAAGGTGCTGTCCAAGCCCTTCCACCTGCGCGATCTCGTCAACGAGGTCGAGAAGATGCTGCAGGCGGCCTGAGCCGCCTTCCGCAAGCCGCCGGCGTCAGTCCACGGTCTGCTGTGAGACGACGTGTTTTCCTCTTTTCCTGCTATTGACGCGCCGGACCAAAAATGGTGTATGCGCGGCTTCGGATGGGCGTGTAGCTCAGCGGGAGAGCACTGCATTGACATTGCAGGGGTCACAGGTTCAATCCCTGTCACGCCCACCATCCAGATCCAAGCCGGCTGAGTAGATGAGATAGGGCAGTAGGGCCCTGGCCGCTGCTGCGCGCCCTGATTTCCCCACTGCCTTATTCCCTCATCGAATCATTGCGGTGTCGGATCAGGGGTGTTGCCCGGCCTGTCATGCCCGCCATTGCCGTCGCGGCAAGGCGTGTCGCCGACGCCGCAGCATTTGCCATGGTAGGTCAGGTTCGGCTTCAGATTATCGCAGTCCCTGGTGTTGGTCGTCTTGCAGCCGGCCAGCACCGAAACGGCGATGGCGGCCAGAAGGACGCTTCTCGAGATAGTCATATAAATTTCTCCTCAATGGATCGTGTTGGTACACGCCGCTGGGTCGCATCCAGGGAGAAAATGGTTCAACGCGGCTGCGAATTTTCAGATCAAGCACTCGGCGGCCAAGCGTCTCGGCGCGTGCGGGATTCGATCATCATCCATCGGAGCGCTCGCGCTACCGATGCGATCAGCGGGTTTTGCAAGAGTCAGCCACAACGCTCGAGTGGCTGGCTACGGGCAAAGCTGTACCGCTCAGACGCCCGCGACCGCGCAGAGGCTCTTCATCCTGGCAATCGCCATGTCCGGATCGGCCAGCAAGCCTGCCTGGTCGGCGAGGCGAAAGACTTCGGCATAATGGCGGATGCCGCGCGCCGACTGCATGCCGCCGACCATCGAAAAATGGTCCTGGTGGCCGTTGAGCCACGCCATGAAGACGATGCCGGCCTTGTAATATTCGGTCGGCGCCTCGAAGATTTTTCGTGACAGCGGCACCGTCGGCGCCATCAGCGCGTCGTAGCCGGCACGATCGCCGTCAGCCAGCTTCGCCAGCGCCGCATTGGCAACCGGAGCGATCGCGTCGAAAATGCCGAGCAACGCGTGCGAATGCCGCTTGCCGTCTCCAGCGATCAGTTCGGGATAATTGAAGTCGTCGCCGGTGAACATCACCACACCATCCGGCAGCCGGTTCCTGAGCGCGACCTCCTTGCCTGCATCGAGCAGCGATATCTTGATGCCTTCGACCTTGTCGGCGTGCCGCTCGATGATGGCAACCACCGTATTGAGCGCGGCCTCGAAATCGTCGCTGCCCCAATAACCCTTCAAGGCCGGGTCGAACATGTCGCCCAGCCAGTGCAGGATGACCTTGCCGGAGGCCTGGCCCAATATGCGGTCGTAGACCAAGGCATAGTCGTCCGGGCCCTTGGCGACGGCGGCGAGCGCGCGGCTGGCCATCATGATCGTTTTGCCGCCCTGCCCTTCGATGAAAGCGAACTGCTCCTCATAGGCGGCGATCACATCGTCCAGTGTCCTGGCCGACGCCGGCGCCAGATGGTCCGTGCCCGCGCCAGAGGCGAGATCGGCGCCGGCGACGCTGCGCGCCTCCGCGATCGAACGGCGGATCAGTTCTTTTGCATTCGTCCAGTCGAAACCCATGCCGCGCTGCGACGTGTCCATGGCCTCGGCGATGCGGAAGCCGAGCCGCCACAGATGATGACGAAACGCCATCGTCCTGTCCCAGTCGACAACGGGCCGCGACCACGGATCGGTCATTCCCAGAGGATCGGCAACGACATGCGCGGCGGCAAAGGCGATGCGCGGGAACCGCGCGCCGATGTCTGGCTGGACGGGCTGTCCGACAAGTGCGTAGCGGCGGCTGCGGCCACCCTCGCCAGGCAAGGCAATATCCATCGATCTCTCCCTGAGGTCGCGCCTAATAAATGGAACGTTCCAATAAATCAAGACCTTTAAGATTCGAAGCGCGCCGCAGCACCATTGCTGCGTCGCAACACCAAGCGCCTTGACCTGCATGTTGTTAGAGCACGTATGATCGCCTCTTCCGATGGAGAAAGAAACCCAATTGACTCACCCATGGCCCAGTGATTAGAACGTTCCAATAAATTTGATCGAGAAAACCGGGAGGAGACATCGGGATGGCCAGCCGGGCCAAGGCGACGATCTTCGACATTGCCCGCGAGGCAGGCGTGTCCAAATCGACGGTGTCGCTCGTGCTCCAGGGCAGCGGGCTGATCCGTCCCGAGACCGCGGTCAAGGTTCGCAAGGCGATCGAGGATGTGGGCTATGTCTACAACCGCGGCGCCGCCAACCTGCGCAAGGCCCATTCCAACGTCATCGGCATGGTCATCAACGATCTCACCAATCCGTTCTTCGCTGAACTGGCGGTTGGCATGGAGCGCGTCTTCCAGTCGGCCGGCATCGTGCCGTTCATCGCCAATACGGCGGAGAATCCGGTACGCCAGGAAGAGGTCCTGAAATCCCTGATGGAGCAAGGCGTCGCCGGCCTCATCGTTTCGCCGGCGCGCGGCACCACGCCAGGCGCCTTCCGGCGGCTGGAGTTGGCGGGCGTGCCTGTCGTTTTCGCCATGCGCCGCTTGCCGGAAAGCCGCATCCCGGTGATCACCCCCGATAATCATCGTGGCGCCTATCTCGCCACCGCTCATCTCATCGGCAAGGGGCATCGCCGCCTGGCCTTCTTCGGCGGCTCGTCCGACCTGGTGGTCTACCACGAGCGCCTGGGCGGCTTTCATGAGGCCTGCGAGACGCTCGGCATCGCTGCCCGCGACGCTCTGGTCATCGAGGGCGAGACCAACCGCAAGGGCGGCATGGCTTGCCTGGAAACCTCGTTTGCATTGGCCGAGCCGCCGACCGCGGCGCTCTGCTTCAACGATGCCGTCGCCTTCGGCGCCATGCTGGCGCTGCGCAAGCGCGGACTCGAGCCCGGCGCGGATTTCGCCGTCGTCGGCTTCGACGATGTGGTCGAGGCCGAACACTATGTGCCGGCGCTGACCAGCGTCGCGGTCAACACCGCCGGCCTCGGCGAACGCGCCGCCCATGTCATGCTCAAGATGATCCAATCGCGCACCACGCGCGCCGAGGACCATATCGGCGCCGTCAATCTCGTGGTCAGGGAAAGCTGTGGTCCGGATCGCCGCACGCGGAACCGGCCCGCGGGAGGCGCGGTATGAGCATCAAGTGGCGTCTGAGTGGCGCCGGCATGATCCGGCCGCTCGCCACGGCCGAGGCGGCATTGCAATCGGGCAATTTCGCCAGAGCCTTCAAGATCGACCCGAAACTCGGGAGCATGAATTGAGCAAGGTCGTTTCATCGGCGCAGGCAGCCAGCCTGATCAAGGACGGCATGGTCGTCTCGGTCTCGTCGTCGAGCGGCCTTGGCTGTCCCGACGCCGTGCTCTCTGCCATCGGCGAACGCTTCGACAGCGAAGGCCATCCGAAGGACATCACCACGCTGCACCCGATCGCCGCCGGCGACATGTATGGCATCAAGGGCATCGATCATCTGGCCAAGCCCGGCCTGTTGAAGCGCACGCTGTGCGGCTCCTATCCGTCCGGCCCCTCGTCCGCCGAACCGCCGCAGATCTGGAAGATGATCGGCGACAATTCGGTCGCCGCCTATAACGTGCCGTCCGGCATCCTGTTCGACATGCATCGCGAAGCAGCCGCCAAGCGGCCGGGCGTGCTGACCAAGATCGGGCTCGACACTTTCGCCGACCCACGCCACCAGGGCTGCGCCATGAACGACGCGGCGAACGAGCCGATCGTCTCGGTGCAGCAATTCGACGGCGAGGAGTGGCTCTATTTCCGCGCCATCGTCCCTCACATTTCGATCATCCGCGCCACCACGGCGGACGAGCGCGGCAACCTGACCTACGAGCATGAGGGCGCTTATCTCGGCGGGCTGGAACAGGCGCTCGCCGCCCGCAACAATGGCGGCATCGTCATCGCGCAGGTCAAGCGCGTCGTCGAGAACGGCACGCTGAAGCCGCACGACGTGCGCGTGCCCGGCGTGCTGGTCGACCATATCGTGGTGGCGCCGGACCAGTTGCAGACGACGCTGACGCCTTACGATCCGGCGATCTCGGGCGAGATCTTCCGGCCGCTGTCGAGCTTCCGCAACGCGGAGATGAACGTCCAGAAGGTGATCGCGCGCCGCGTCGCCATGGAGTTGCGCGACGGCATGGCCGTCAACATCGGCTTCGGCATCTCGGCCAACGTGCCACGCATCCTCCTGGAAGAAGGCCAGCACGGCAAGGTCACCTGGGTGATCGAACAGGGTGCCGTCGGCGGCGTGCCGCTGCTCGACTTCAAGTTCGGCTGCGCCTCCAACGCCGAGGCGATCATGCCCTCGCCGCACCAGTTCATCTACTTCCAGGCCGGCGGCTTCGACGCCTCGCTGTTGTCCTTCCTGCAGATCGACCGCCACGGCTCGGTCAACGTCTCGAAACTTTCGGCGCGACCGCATGTCACCGCCGGGGCCGGCGGCTTCGTCGACATCACGGCGCGGGCGAAGAAGATCGTGTTTTCCGGTTTCTTCAATGCCGGCGCCAAGCTGTCGCTCGCCAATGGCGGCATCCGCATCGACGCGGAAGGCAAGGTTAAGAAGATCGTCGAGGCGGTCGAGCACATCTCCTTCTCGGGCAAGCGCGCCGTCGCGCAGGGACAGGACATCACCTATGTCACCGAGCGCTGCGTGATGAAGCTGACGCCGGACGGGCTGATGGTGACGGAACTGGCGCCGGGCGTCGACCTCGAGCGCGATGTGCTTGGTCAAGCCGAGATCCCGCTCAATGTAGCCAACGACCTCAAGGTGACGCCGGCCGCGCTCTATCAGGATCGGCCGATCGGCCTGTCGCTCAATGGCGGCGCCGCGCTCGGAGGCGCGCATGGCTGAACGCCTCGTCACCTTCGAGCAGGATGGCGCCATTGGGGTCATTACCTTGCGCCGGGCGGAAAAATTCAACGCGCTCGACATTCCGATGCTGCGCGCGCTGGAGGCGGCGCTGGATGAAGCGGAAAGCGCCGAAGACGTGCGCGTCGTTCTCCTGTGCGGCGAAGGCAAGGGATTTTGCGCCGGCGGCGATGTCGAGGCCTGGGGCGGCATGAGTGCCGCCGATTTCCAGGTGCAATGGGTGCGCTATGGCCATCGGGTCTTCGACCGGCTGGCACGGCTGCGGCAACCGACCATCGCCGTTCTGTCCGGCCATGCGCTCGGCGGCGGGCTGGAACTGGCCGTCGCCTGTGATTTTCGTGTGGCGGAAACCCAGGCGAAGCTCGGTTTTCCCGAAACTTCGATCGGCGTCGTCCCCGGCTGGTCCGGCACGCAACGCGCGGTGCGCCGCTTCGGCGCGCAGACGGTGCGTCGCATGGCTCTCGGCGGCGAGATTTTCCTGGCCGCCGAAGCACTTGCGCTAGGCATCGTCGACCGCGTCGTCGAGACCGGCAAGGCGTCGGATGAAGCCAGGGCCTGGGCCGAAAAGATCGCCCAGCGCGGCCCGCTGGCGACCGAAGCCGCCAAGCTGATGATCGCAGTTGCCGAAGGCGAGGAAAGCGCTGCCGCCACCGAAGCCCTTGCCAGCGGCTTCATTGCGCTCACCGGGGATCTCAAGGCCGGCGTCGACGCCTTTAAGATAAGGCAGAAGCCCGTCTTTTCGCGTTCCTAGGACAGAGTGGAAATCACATGAATGCAGCTCTGAAGATTTCCATGCCGGCCGAGGCTGCCGCCGCGCCGAAAGCATACAAGCTGCTGATCGACGGCAAGCATGTCGATGCCCGCGACGGCCGAGTGCTGGAACGCAGGAGCCCCGGCCACGGCTTCACCGTCTCACATTATGCTCAGGCCGGCGAGGCTGAGGTGGAAGCGGCGATGCAGGCCGCGCACAAGGCGTTCGAAACCGGCCCCTGGCCCCGCATGAAGGCAGCCGAGCGTGCCGCGATCCTGCTCAAGGCCGCGGACCTGATCGAGGCGCGGCTGGAAGGGATCGCCCGGCTCGATGCGCTGGAATCGGGCAAGCCGATCGCCCAGGCGCGCGGCGAGATCGGCGGCGCCGTCGACATCTGGCGCTATGCCGCCTCGCTTGCCCGCACGCTGCACGGCGAGAGCTACGCCAATCTCGGCGATACCATGCTGGGCGTCGTGCTGCGCGAGCCGATCGGTGTCGTCTCGATCATCACGCCATGGAATTTTCCGTTCCTGATCGTCAGCCAGAAACTGCCTTTCGCGCTCGCCGCCGGCTGCACGGCGGTGGTCAAGCCGAGCGAGATGACATCGGCCTCGACCTTCGTTCTCGGCGACATCCTGATCGAGGCCGGCCTGCCCGCCGGCGTCGTCAACATCCTCGCCGGTCTGGGTAGCGATGTCGGCGCGCCGATGGTCAGCCATCCCCTGGTCGAGATGGTTTCGTTCACCGGCTCCACCCGTGTCGGCAAGATGACCATGGCCTCGGTCTCGAATTCCCTGAAGAAGGTCTCGATGGAGCTCGGCGGCAAGAACGGCCAGATCGTCTTCCCCGACGCCGATCTAGCCGCCGCCGCCGATGCAGCGGTGTTCGGCGGCTTCTTCAATGCCGGCGAATGCTGCAATGCCGGCAGCCGGCTGATCGTGCACGAGGCGATCGCCGACGATTTCCTGGCCGCCGTGAAGGCGCTGGCGGCCAAGGTAACGGTTGGCGACCCGCTTGACGACCTGACCAAGGTCGGCGCGATGATTTCGTCCGACCATCTGGCCAAGGTGACCGACTACGTGACCGCAGCCGCGAGCGACGGCGTCAGCATCTACAGCGGCGGGGCGCAACTGCCTTCCAATGCCGGCCACTATCTCGACCCGACGATCTTACGCAACGTCACCGAAAACATGGCCGTCGCCCGCGAGGAAGTGTTCGGGCCGGTGCTCTCGGTGCTGACTTTTGAAACGATTGAAAAGGCGTTGCACATCGCCAACAACACGCCCTATGGTCTCTCGGCGGGTGTGTGGAGCGCCAGCATCGACACCTGCATGTCGGTGGCGCGGGGCGTGCGTTCGGGGACGGTCTGGGTGAACACGTTCATGGAAGGTTATCCAGAACTGCCGTTCGGTGGCTACAAGCAGTCGGGCCTGGGCCGCGAACTCGGCAAGCGCGCCGTCGAGGACTATACCGAGGAAAAGACAATCCAGTTTCATCGCGGCCAGCGCACCGGATGGTGGGTCGGCTGAGTTGGGAAGAACCCGGTGGGCTGCCACCGGTCGTGTAATGCAACAAGGGAGGAAGTACATGTTGCGCAAACTGCTTATCGGAACGGCGCTCGCATCGGGCCTGGCTTTCGCGGCCCATGCGGAAGACGTCAAGGAAGTGCAGATGCTGCATTGGTGGACGTCGGGCGGCGAAGCCGCCGCCCTCAACGTGCTCAAGGGCGATCTCGCCAAGGAAGGCTATGCCTGGAAGGACGTGCCGGTGGCCGGCGGCGGCGGCGATGCCGCCATGACCGCCCTGAAGGCGATGGTCGCGGCCGGCAACTACCCGACCGCCTCGCAGATGCTCGGCTATACCGTGCTCGACTATGCCGCGGCCGGCGTCATGGGCGATCTCACCGAGACGGCGAAGAAGGAAGGCTGGGACAAGTCGGTTCCGGCCGCCCTGCAGAAATTCTCCGTCTATGACGGCAAGTGGGTGGCTGCTCCGGTCAATGTCCACTCCGTCAACTGGCTGTGGATCAACAAGGCGGTGATGGACAAGATCGGCGGCACCGAGCCGAAGACCTTCGACGACTTCATCGCCCTGCTCGACAAGGCCAAGGCGGCCGGCGTCACCCCGCTCGCGCTTGGCGGCCAGAACTGGCAGGAAGCCACCATGTTCGATTCCGTCGTGCTGTCGACCGGCGGGCCGGAGTTCTACAAGAAGGCTATGAACGACCTGGACGATGAATCGCTCAAGTCCGACACGATGAAGAAGTCGTTCGACAACCTCGCCAAGCTCGTCACCTATGTCGACCCGAACTTCTCGGGCCGCGACTGGAACCTCGCCACCGCCATGGTCATCAAGGGGGATGCGCTGGTGCAGGTCATGGGCGACTGGGCCAAGGGCGAATTCCATGCCGCCAACAAGACTCCGGGCACCGACTTCCTCTGCTACCGCTTCCCGGGCACCGACGGCTCGGTGATCTACAACTCCGACATGTTCGGCATGTTCAACGTCCCGGACGACCGCAAGGCCGCCCAGGTCGCTCTGGCCACCGCCACTCTGTCGAAGAGCTTCCAGTCGGCCTTCAACGTCGTCAAGGGTTCGGTTCCGGCCCGCACCGACGTGCCTGACACCGACTTCGACGCTTGCGGCAAGAAGGGCATCGCCGACCTGAAGAAGGCCAATGAAGGCGGCACGCTGTTCGGCTCGCTGGCCCAGGGCTACGGCGCGCCTCCGGCTGTCGCCAATGCCTACAAGGACGTCGTCTCCAAGTTCGTCCACGGCCAGATCAAGACCTCGGACGAAGCCGTGACCGAACTGGTCAAGGCGATCGACGACGCCAAGTAAGCGTTACGCACCAAAACACCTTCCCCGCTCCGGCGGGGAAGGTTCCCGGTCTCTGAGGCCGATCGGCCGGAAGCCGACGGGAGGACCCCCATGAGCAGTGTAGCGACAACCCAGATCAAACTGACGCCGGAACGGTCACGCGCCTCGGTGCGCTCGCGCCTGCAGGATGCCTTGCCCAAGATCGTGCTGGCGCCTAGCTTCGCCATCACCATCGTCTTCGTCTACGGCTTCATCCTGTGGACGATCTATCTGTCCTTCACCAACTCCAAGACCTTCCCCTCCTACGCCATTACGGGCGGGCGCGCCTATCAGCGATTGTGGCGCTGGACCTTCGACACCGACCCGCCATCGAGCTGGTACACGTCGATCACCAACATGGGCATTTTCGGCTTTCTCTACATCTTGATCTGCCTGGCGCTCGGCCTGTTCCTGGCCATCCTGCTCGACCAGAAGATCCGCGGCGAAGGCGTGCTGCGCCCGATCTACCTCTACCCGATGGCGCTCTCCTTCATCGTCACCGGCGTCGCCTGGAAATGGTTCCTCGACCCAGGTCTCGGCCTCGAGCAGACGCTGCATCAATGGGGCTGGACGAGCTTCCATTTCGACTGGATCAAGAACAAGGACTTCGTCATCTACACGGTGGTCATCGCCGGCGTCTGGCAAGCTTCCGGCTTCATCATGGCGATGTTCCTGGCCGGGCTGCGCGGCATCGACGGCGAGATCATGAAGGCGGCGCAGATCGACGGTGCCACCACTTTCCAGCTCTACCGCCGCATCGTCATTCCGCTCTTACGGCCGATCTTCCTGTCGGCCTTCATCGTGCTCGCGCACCTTGCCATCAAGTCGTACGATCTGGTGGTGGCGCTGACCAGCGGCGGACCCGGCGGCTCGGCCTGGCTGCCGTCCAATTTCATGTATGAATACACCTTCAAGCGCAACGAAATGGCGGTCGGCTCGGCAAGTGCCGTGATCATGCTGATGACCATCGTCGCCATCATCGTGCCCTATCTCTATTCCGAACTCAGGGAGAAGCCGCGATGAGTGCTGTCGCCACTCCCGCCCGCCCCTCCTCCGGCGGCATGAACGTCAAACTCGTCAACCGCATCGTCATCTACGGGCTGCTGGCGCTGTTCGCGCTGTTCTACCTGATGCCGCTGTTCGTCATGCTGGTAACCTCGTTCAAGACCATGGACGAGATCCAGAACGGCAACATGCTGTCGCTGCCCAAGGCGCCGACTTTCGCCCCCTGGCTGAAGGCCTGGGGGGAGACCTGCGTTGGCCTCACCTGCGCCGGCATCAAGGGCTATTTCTGGAACTCCATCAAGATGGTGGTTCCGGCCGTGCTGATCTCGACCATGCTGGGTGCGCTGAACGGCTACGTGCTGACCAAATGGCGTTTTCGCGGCGCGACGCTGGTGTTCGGGCTGATGCTGTTTGCCTGCTTCATCCCGTTCCAGTCGGTGCTCTTGCCGATGGCGACGATCCTGGGCAGCCTCGGCCGCTTCGGCGTGACATTGCAGAACACCTTCGGCACCAGCTTCGGCCTCGGCAATCCGACGGTCAACCTGGTGTTCGTCCACGTCGTCTACGGCATCGGCTTCACCACCCTGTTCTTCCGCAACTATTACGAGGCGTTCCCGACCGAACTGGTGAAGGCCGCGCAGGTCGACGGCGCATCGTTCTTCCAGATCTTCCGCCGCATCATGCTACCGAACTCGATGCCGATCTTCGTCGTCACCGTGATCTACCAGTTCACCAACATCTGGAACGACTTCCTGTTCGCCTCCGCCTATGCCGGCACAGGCGACGCGATGCCGATGACGGTGGCGCTGAACAACGTCGTCAACACCTCGACCGGCGTCGTCGAATACAACGTCAACATGGCGGCGGCGATGATCGCCGCACTCCCCACCCTTCTCGTCTACGTGCTCGCCGGCCGCTATTTCGTGCGTGGCCTGATGGCGGGCGCGGTCAAAGGATAACCCAATGGCTTTTCTGGAAATTGATGGTCTGAGGAAGCGTTTCGGCCAGGTCGAGATCCTGAAAGGGATCAATCTCGAGCTGGAAAAGGGCGGCTTCCTGGTGCTGGTCGGTCCTTCCGGCTGCGGCAAGTCCACCCTTCTCAACACCATTGCCGGACTGGAGACGATCACCTCGGGCGATATCCGCGTCGACGGCCGCACCATCACCGATCTTCACCCGTCCAAGCGCGACATCGCCATGGTGTTCCAAAGCTACGCGCTCTACCCCAACATGACGGTGGCCGGGAACATCTCCTTCGGCATGGAGATGCGCGGCGTGCCGGCCGACCAACGCCAGAAGGCGATCGACAAGGTGGCCAAGGTGCTTCAGATCGGCCATCTGCTGAACCGCAAGCCCAGCCAGCTGTCGGGCGGCCAGCGCCAGCGCGTCGCCATGGGCCGGGCGCTGGTGCGCGACCCCAAGCTGTTCCTGTTCGACGAGCCGCTTTCCAATCTCGACGCCAAGCTGCGCGTCGACATGCGCATCGAGATCAAGCGCCTGCACGCAACCACGGGGACGACGATCGTCTACGTCACCCACGACCAGATCGAGGCGATGACGCTGGCGACCAAGATCGCCGTCATGCGCGACGGCGAGGTGCAGCAATTCGGCACGCCGGCCGAAATCTACAACAACCCGAGCAATGTCTTCGTCGCCGATTTCATGGGCTCGCCGGCGATGAACCTGATCCCGGCGACCATTGGCGGCAATGGCGGCGATCTGGCCGTCGTGCTCGACCGCGAGGCCCGCCAGCCGATCACCTTGCCGATGGCCAACGCGCCGGCCGGATTGTCGGCGTTCAAGGGCAAGCCGGTCATCTTCGGCGTTCGCCCGGAGGCGCTCACCGATCCGGAAGGCGCCGAACGCAACGCCTCGCAAATCGCCACCGCCGATTGCCATATCGAGGTGGTGGAGCCGGCCGGCTCCGACACTTTCGCCGTCACCAATCTCGGTGGCAAGGGCGTGGTGGCGCGGCTGCGCGCCGATGCCAACATCCAGCCGGGCACCAACACCCCGCTGGCCTTCAACCTGACCAAGGCGGTGTTCTTCGACCCGGCGACCGAGAGCCGTATTCGCTGATGCCTGTCGCCCAAAAGTGGGTCCGGTTTTGGGACAACGACATGCATCAAAACAAAGACCTTTAGACATGGCAAACCCGGATATCGTCATCATCGGCTCCGGCATCGGCGGCGCCACGATCGCCTCCGGTCTGGCCGGCAGCGGCGCCTCCATCCTGATGTTGGAGCGTGGCGAACCCTTGCCGGCAACGCCGCACGCGCGCGACACACGCTCGATCTTCGTCGACGGGCACTACCGGCCAAAGGAGATGTGGCGCGAGGCCGGCGGCGCCGCCTTCAACCCCGGCAATTACTACTATGTCGGCGGCAATTCGAAATTCTTCGGCGCGGTGCTGATCCGCTACCGCAAAGAGGATTTCTCCGACATGGAGCACTTCGGCGGCGTCTCGCCGGCCTGGCCGTTCTCCTATGACGAATTCGAACCCTGGTATTCCAGGGCCGAGCAGTTGTTTCGTGTGCGCGGCGCGCTCGGCGAAGACCCGACCGAGCCGTTCCACTCGATTCCCTATGCCTTCAAGCCGGTGCCCGACGAGGCGCCGATCGCGCGCGCCCGCGCCGAGCTCAAGGGGCTCGGCCTGCATCCGGCCTCGCTGCCGCTCGGCGTCGACATCGACACCTGGCTGAAGGAGGGCAGGACCGGCTGGGACGCGTTTCCCAACACCGGGCAGGGTAAGATGGATGCCCAGACGGCACCGCTGGCGGCGGCATTGACCGATCCGGACATCAAGCTCGAAACCGGCGCCTATGTCGAATATCTGGAGACATCAGCTGACGGCAAAACCATCTCGGCGGTTCACTACCGCCTGAACGGTGAGCCGAGGAAAGTCGCGCCGAAACTGGTCATATTGTCGGCCGGTGCGGTCAATTCGGCGGTCATCCTGCTGCGCTCGCCCTCGCCCGGTAATGGCAAGGGGGGAGGCAAAGGCCTTGCCAACCGCTCGGACCAGGTCGGCCGCAATTTCATGAACCACAATTCGAGCGCCATGCTGGCGATCGATCCGCGCCGCAGGAACGATGCCGTCTACCAGAAGACGCTGATGCTGAACGACTATTATCTCAGCGACGGCAAGGGCGGCAAACCGCTCGGCAATGTCCAGCTTCTCGGCAAGATCGACGGCAACATGCTGAGGGCCAACGTGAAACGAGTGCCGAAATTCGTGCTCGATTTCATGGCCGGCCATGCGGTCGACTGGTATCTGATGTGCGAGGACCTGCCCGACCCCGAAAGCCGCATCATGGTCGACGGCAAGGACATCGTCATGCAATGGCGGCGCTCCAACATGCAGTCGCTGGACGGGCTGACCAAGGTGATGCGCGCGAATTTTCGCGCCTGCGGGTATCCCATCGTGCTGTCACGGCCCTTCGACAAGCGCACGCCCTCGCACCAGTGCGGGACAGTGAAAATGGGCGACGACCCGGCCACGTCGCCGCTCGATCCGTTCTGCCGTGCCTTCGACCACCCGAACCTGTTCGTCGTCGACGCCAGTTTTCTGCCGAACTCGGCGGCGGTCAATCCGGCGCTGTCTATCGCCGCCCAGGCGCTGCGGGTGGCGGACCATATCCGCAAGGTGGAACTTGCATGATGAAAGGTCAGCGCCGCCCCTCATCCGCCTGCCGGCACCTTCTCCCCGTGAAGGACGGGGAGAAGGGACTTGGCCGCAACGCCGGCGACCTTTTTGCAGCGCTGGCGATTGGCGAAAGCGGCGATGACGGCATCCTTCTCCCCGTCACTAAACGGGGAGAAGTGCCCGGCAGGGCGATGAGGGGCAGCGCCTACGTCCGTAAGGCTAGTTTCCAATGACCCGCCCCGCGGCTATCGTCACCGGCGGTGCGCGTGGTATCGGGCTGGCCTGCGCTGAGGCGCTCGCCGACGCCGGCTTCGATATTCTTGTCGCTGACCTTGCCGACAAGCCTGCCGACCGGCTTGCGGAAAACCTGGCCGCGCGTGGCGCGAAGTTTGCCTACGCCCAATGCGACATCGCCGATCTTTCCAGCCACGCCTCCCTGGTCGACACTGCCACACAGGCCTTCGGCCGCATCGATTGCCTCGTCAACAATGCCGGCGTTGGCGCCGTCGTGCGGGGCGACCTGCTGGACCTCAAACCCGATAATTTCGACCGCGCGCTGGGCATCAATTTGCGTGGCACCGTCTTCCTCAGCCAGGCCGTCGCCAAGGCAATGCTGCGCCAGCCCGGCGATCATGCGAAATCGATCATCACCATCACCTCGGTCAGCGCCGAGATGGCCTCTCCGGAACGCGCCGAATATTGCATGTCGAAGGCCGGGCTTTCCATGTGGGTGAAGAACCTGGCGCTCAGGCTCGCCCCGGAAAATATCGGCGTGTTCGAACTGCGGCCCGGCATCATCCGCACCGACATGACGGCGGGCGTGACCGCCAAATACGATGCGCTGATCGACAGCGGCCTGGTGCCGGCGAAACGCTGGGGCGAAGCCTCCGACATCGGCGCCATGGTGGCGGCACTCGCCGCCGGCAGACTGGGATTTTCGACCGGCTCGATCATTAATGTCGACGGCGCGCTTTCCGTGCCCCGGCTGTGAGTGGATGAGATAATGACCGACTACATCATCGTGGGCGCCGGTCCGGCCGGTTGCGTGCTGGCCAACCGGCTGAGCGAGGACCCCTCCAATTCCGTGCTGCTGCTCGAAGCCGGCGGCAAGGACTGGCACCCCTATATCCATATGCCGGCCGGCTTCGCCAAGATGACCAAGGGCATTGCCTCCTGGGGCTGGTCGACCGTGCCGCAGAAGCACATGAAGGATCGCGTCTTCTGGTACACGCAGGCCAAGGTGGTCGGCGGCGGCTCCTCCATCAACGCCCAGATCTACACGCGCGGCAATGCGCGCGACTACGACGCCTGGGAGAAGGAGGAAGGGCTGGCCGGCTGGGGCTATCGCGACGTGCTGCCCTATTTCAAGCGCGCCGAGAACAACCAGCGCTACGCCAACGATTTCCACGGCGACCAGGGTCCGCTCGGCGTGTCGAACCCGATTGCGCCGCTGCCTATCTGCGAGGCCTATTTCCGCGCCGGCCAGGAGATGGGCATTCCCTTCAACCCGGATTTCAACGGTGCCGCCCAGGAAGGCGTCGGCTATTACCAGTTGACCCAAAAGGATGCCCGGCGCTCCTCCGCCTCGGTCGCTTACTTGAAGCCGATCCGCGATCGCAAGAACCTCACCGTCAGGACAGGCGTGCTGGTCACCCGCATCGTCGTCGAGAAAGGCCGCGCCATTGGTGTGGAGATTGTCGACAGACCCGGCGGCGAGACAAACATCCTGCGCGCCGACCGCGAGGTGATCGTCTCGTCCGGCGCCATCGGCTCGCCGAAGCTGTTGATGCAGTCGGGCATCGGCCCGGCCGATCATTTGAAATCGGTCGGCGTCACGCCGGTACACGACCTGCCCGGCGTCGGCTCCAACATGCAGGACCATCTCGACCTGTTCGTCATCGCCGAATGCACCGGCGATCACAGCTATGACAATTACGCCAAGCTGCACCGCACCGCCTGGGCCGGCCTGCAATATCTGCTGTTGAAGAAGGGACCGGTGGCCTCCAGCCTGTTCGAGACTGGTGGCTTCTGGTACGCCGACCCGACCGCCGCCTCGCCCGACATCCAGTTCCATCTGGGCCTCGGATCCGGCATCGAGGCCGGCGTGGAGAAATTGAAGAACCCCGGCGTCACCTTGAACTCGGCCTTCCTGCGGCCGCGCTCGCGCGGCACGGTGCGACTGAAAAGCGCCAACCCTGCCGACCATCCGCTGATCGACCCCAACTACTGGTCCGATCCCTACGACCGCGCCATGTCGCTCAAGGGGCTGCGGCTGGCGCGCGAGATCATGCGGCAGAAGGCGCTTAGCCCCTACATCATGCGGGAAGTGCTGCCTGGCCCCTCGCTCGCCAGCGACGACGAGTTGATCGACTATGCCTGCCGCACCTCCAAGACCGATCACCATCCGGTCGGCACCTGCCGCATGGGCCATGACGAGATGGCCGTGGTGACGCCGGATCTCAGGCTGCGCGGCATCGAGGGGCTGCGCGTTTGCGACGCTTCGGTGATGCCGCGCGTGCCTTCCTCCAACACCAATGCGCCGACCATCATGGTCGGCGAAAAGGGCTCGGACCTGATCCTCGGCCGCGAGCCGCTGCCGCCGGCGGTGTTTTCGGGAAACCGGGCTGCTTGAAGGGAATATGAAGATGATCCGCCACTGTGTCTTCGTCAGGTTTCGCAACGATGTCCCCGACAGCGAACGCAAGGCAATCCATGCCGACCTCGAAGCGCTGCGGCAGGTGATCGACGGCATGGACACCGTCCAGTTCAGCGCCAATGTCAGCCCCGAGCCGTTCGCGCGGGGTTTCAGCCATGGCTTCACCATCGATTTCCGCGACGCCGCGGCGCGCGACGCCTATCTCGTGCATGAGGCGCATCAGCGCGCCGGGGCACGGCTGGTCGCGGCACTCGAAGGCGGCACCGAAGGATTGATGGTCTTCGATCTCGACCTTACGAAAAAGTGACCGCCGGCCTTTCGAAAGCCGGCTGATCGCTGTTCTCTTTTGCCGACAGGGCGACATATCGTTCCTTTGGGGGCACAAAGGAGGACGCCTTGAATCTCACTGCAGCGCAGAAGAAAACCGTGCTGGCCTCGTTCCTGGGCTGGACCTTGGATGCGTTTGATTTCTTCCTCCTGACATTCCTGCTCACCGATATTGCGGCTGAATTCCAGACCGATGTCCCGGCAGTTTCCAAGGCACTGTTCCTGACCTTGGCGACACGCTTCATCGGCGCGTTCTTCTTCGGCATGCTCGCCGACAAATATGGGCGCAAGCCGATCCTCATGCTCAACATCGTCAGCTATTCGGTGATCGGGGCGCTCGCCGCCTTCTCGCCCAATCTTGGCATCTTCCTGGCGCTGCGCGCTTTGTTCGGCATCGCCATGGGCGGCGAATGGGGGCTTGGCTCCTCGCTCGCCATGGAATCCATTCCGCCCAGCGCTCGCGGCCTCGTCTCGGGCATCCTGCAATGCGGCTATCCGGCAGGTTACCTCCTGGCGGCAGTGGTTTACGGCCTGCTCTACCAGCAGACGATCGGCGGCTATACCGTCGGCTGGCGCGCCATGTTCCTGCTCTCCTTCATTCCGGCGTTGATCGTCCTCTTCATCCGCTCGCACGTGCCGGAGTCGCCGGCCTTCGTCGAGGCACGGAAACAGGCCCGGCCGGGGCTTCTGGAGACGCTGCAGAAGCACTGGGGCGTCGCGCTCTATGCCGTGGTGCTGATGATGTTCTTCAATTTCTTCAGCCACGGCACGCAGGATCTCTACCCGACTTTCCTGAAGAAGCAGCACGGCTTTGACCCGCATACGGTGAGTTGGATCACCATCGTCGCCAATATCGGCGCCATTGTCGGCGGCCTGGCCTTCGGCGCGCTGTCGGAGAAGATCGGCCGCGTCAACGCCATCACTTTGGCCTGCATCATCGCCCTGCCGGCGATCCCGCTATGGGCCTACAGTTCCACGCCCTTCATGCTGGCCGTCGGCGCCTTCGTCATGCAGGTCGCGGTCCAGGGCGCCTGGGGCGTCATCCCGGTGCACCTCAACGAGCTTTCGCCGGGCGCGGTGCGCGCGACCTTGCCCGGCTTCATCTACCAGGCCGGCAATCTCGCCGCCTCCTATGGCGGTCCGTATCAGGCGGGGATCGCCGAGGCAGCCGGCGGCAGCTACGGCTACGCGCTGGCGCTGTTCGCCGGCGTGGTCGCCGTCTGTATCATCGTCGTCATCCGCTTCAGTCCGGAGCGGCGCGGCCAGGTTATGACCGTGCTGGGTTGAGCTCGGATCACCCCAGCCGGAGTGCGATAACGCCGGCGACAATGCTGAGCGCGGCCGCACCGCGCCAGCCCGTCATCTTCTCGCCGAGCGCGTAGACCGAGATCATCATGGCGAACAGGATGGAGGTCTCGCGCAGCGACGCCACCGAGGCGATCGGCGCCTTGGTCATCGCCCACATCACGATCCAGTAGGCGGCACCGCTGAGCACGCCGGTGAACAGCCCGGTCTTCCAGTCGCGCGCCAACACTGGCAGCGCCTTGGGTCCCCGGAAAATGAGGCACAGCACCAACGCGCCAAGCGCATCGCAGATGAACAGCCAGGCGGCATAGCTCTGCGCCGTTGCCGCCAGCCGCGCGCCGCTGCCGTCGGACAGCGTGTAGCTGGCGATGAACACCGAGGTGCCGAAGGCAAAGCCGACGGCGCGCAGGTTCAGTTTCTCCAGATGCGCCCCGCCGCGAAACGACATCACCAGCGTGCCGGCCGACAACAGCAGGATGCCGACGATGGCGAGCGGCGCCGGCACCTCGGCGACGACGAACATGCCGCCAATCGCCGCCAGCAGCGGGGCCGTGCCGCGCGCCAACGGATAGGTCTGCGCGAAATCGCCGGCCTGATAGGCGCCGATCAGGAAGGTACGGTAGCCCATATGAAAGATCACCGAAGCGATGATGTAGGGCCAGACTTCCGCCTTCGGCACCTCGACGAAAGGCAGCACCACGAGGCCCGCGACCCCCATACCCAACGTCATCAGCGTGATCGACAGGAAGCGGTCGAGATGCACCTTGACCAGCGCGTTCCAGATCGCATGCATGGCGGCCGCGGCAAGCACGGCGAAGAAGACGAAAAGCGTCATGCGGGTTTCATCGAACTCCCGGGCCGAATGGCGTTTCGAGGTCGAGGTCGACCCGGACCGGAAAGTGATCGGACGCCATCTCGCCGATGTCGGCGCCGATCGATTTCACCCGCCCCGCCAACATGCCGCCGACAAAGCAATGGTCGAGCCGGCGCTTTGCCAGCCTGCCGTCGATGATCTTCTCATGCGTGTGGAAGTCGCCAGCCGGCTCAACCGTCACCGCGGCGGCATCGACGAAGCCGTCGAGATAGGCGGCACCCCGATGATAGGGCGTGCTGCCGACAATGCGGCGATACTCAGCGCTGCCCGGCTCCATGTTGAAATCGCCCAGCCAGATCGCCGCCAGCGGGTTTTCCGGCTCCGGTTCTCCATGCGTCCAGTTCCGCGAAGGCTCGTCGTCCGCGCCGCTCCACGGTCCGCCTTCCGATGGCGCCCGGCGGTGCTCGGCCACGAGATAATCAATCTGGTCCAGCCGCTCTTCCGCAGCGATATGCGCGAGATGCAGCGAGAGCACCCTGATCGGCCCGGCCGGCGTGCGGATCATGCATTCGAGCGCGGCGTTGCGGGTGTTGAGCGGCCGCAGCGTGCGGCGCATCGGCAGCGCGTGGAGCCGCGACCAGGCGATCGGCAGCTTCGACAGCACCATGGTGCCGAATTGCCGGCGCCGATTGACCAGGCGGCCGTCCCGCCATTCGCTGGCGTCCATGTCGAAGGCCGGCCCATAGACCCAGTGATAGCCCGGCAGAAGGTCAGACAGGATTTCGGGTTGGTCGTCGAAATTGCTGCGCTGCCAGTGCCGCTCGACCTCCTGCAAGGCGATGATGTCGGCGCCGGCAATGATGCGCGCGGCGCGCGAAAGATCGTAGCGTCCGTCGCTGCCGAACCCGTACTGAATGTTGTAGCTGACGAGCTTCATTGCTTATCCGGCTCACTTCTCGGCGTTGGCAGTAACGGTTCGGTCGATTGCTTGCAATGTGCAGGAAGACGGACGGGGCTTGGGCCAGCAAGGCGATCGCAAGACTTGCCAACTAATCCGTGGTCAGCGGCTGGAAGCGCCCGGCCGGCGATGCGGCCAGTTCCGCCCAATCGATCTCTTCCTCCAGCCGGTGATAGGCTTCGTCGCCGATCGTGCCGTTGCTGCGCAATTCCTCGAGCGTGTCACGCTGGCGGTTGATGGCGTATAGCCGCAGCCGGTCATATTCGGTTGCCGCCTGCGCGTCTTCCGGGTTCTCAGCGATCAGCCGCTGCGCTTCGTACTGCTCGCGCACGACAGCCGCGGCTGACGACGTCTTGCGGCTCAACACATCAAGGGCGGCCTGCATGATGGCAACGCGCGCCTGCGCCACCTCACGGTCTATTGTCGTGTCGCGTTCGAAGGCGAGTATTCGCAGCAAGGGCTTCAAGGTCATGCCTTGCAGCACTAGCGTGCCGAGCACCACAGCGAAGGCGGCAAGCACGATTGGATCGCGGCCCGGGAAGTCGGCCGGCAGGGCAATCGCCACCACCAGCGTCACCAGCCCCCGCATGCCGCACCAGCCGACGAGCACGCCCCCGCGAAACGTCGGTGCTTCTCGCTTTCTGTCTTCGCCGCCGAAGCGGGCGAACCATCGGATGATCGCAACGTAACTGGCCACCCAGACGAGACGCGCGACGATGACGACGACCAGCACCGTCGCGGCAAAGAGAAAGGCGTCACCCTGCCCGTCGCCGGAAAGCCTGCCGACGATCGATCGCGCCTGCAGGCCCATCAGCACGAAGGCCAGCACGTTGAGCACGAAGACGGCCGACTCCCACACCGAATAGGTGCTGACGCGTCTTCTTGCCGACATGCGGCGCGGTGCCCTGCGCGCAAGGGTGATGGCATAGACGACAATGGTGATGATGGCTGAAAGACCGAGCCTGTCGGCCAGTATCCACACGCCGAATGTCCCGGCGAACTGCACCACGGTGCTGCTGGCGGCATCGTCGATCCGGGTGAGGGTCAGCAGCGAGACGCGGCCAAACACGTAACCCGCGACAAGGCTACCCACGGTTGACAGCAAGATCGTCGGAATGGCGTTGCTGAGCATGATCGAGCCGAGCGCCGCCGAAACCGCCAGCCGGTAGATCAGCAGCGCCGTGGCATCGTTGAGCAGGCTCTCGCCCTGCAGGATGGCGGTGATGCGGTGCGGCACCTTGAACTGGCTGAGCACGGCCGATGCCGCCACCGCGTCCGGCGGCGCCACGATGGCGCCAAGCGCGATCGCCGCCGCGATCGGCAGTCCGGCCATCTTCCAGCCGACGAAGGCAACCACGAGCGTGGTGAAGACCACGGCGCCGAGCGCCAGCAGCACCAGCGACAACCTGTAGCGCTTCAGGTCGCGCAGCGAGGTGTCATAGGCGGCGTCGAGAAGCACTGGCGCGATGAACAGGGCAAGCGCCAGTTCCGGATCGATCTCGATCGTCGGCGCACCAGGCACGAAGGCAATCGCGACACCGGCCAGGGCCAGCAGGGACGGATAGGGTATCTCCAGCCGTCGCGACAGTGCCGTCAGCGCGACGGCGGTCAAAAGCAGGACAAGGGTGAGTTCGAAAAGAGCCATGCTCTATCGTAGCCGTCGAACGAGGCGATTGGCAGTACCAAAGTCATGGCCATGAAACCGCAAGGCGACACGTCTGGCACGGGCCGTGTCGCCGCGGACAGCACGAAAAATCCTGGCGGCTGAAGGACCCGTTTGGCCGCGCCAACCGACCGTGGAATAGCTAATGCAGCACCAGCATGTCGCTCGACGAGAACGAAATCTCGGCCTTCTCGCCGACGGCGGGCGGCGGGGTGGCGGAGTTGTTGAAGGTGTCGAGCGAGACCGTGTTGTTGCCGATGCCGACGCGGACCCGGATCACCGAACCGAGGAAATGCACTTCGGAAATCTCCCCGGTCAGCCGGGAATCATGGCCGGGCTGGCTGCCAAGCGAAATCGCCTCCGGCCGCAGCGCCAGCGACAGCGTATCGCCGGACTTCGAGCCGTTGAGCTTGCCCTTGAGCGAGACTTGCTGCGTGTTGACCTGCACCGTGCCGGATGCGGCATCGGTGACCTTGCCTTCGAGCACGTTCAGCGTGCCGACGAAATTGGCGACGAACTTGGTCGCCGGCCGGTTGTAGATCTCGAACGGCGTGGCGACCTGCTCGGCCTTGCCGCCATACATGACGGCGATGCGGTCGGAGATCGACAGCGCCTCTTCCTGGTCATGGGTGACGAAGATGGTGGTGATGCCGAGCTTCTTCTGGATCGAGCGGATTTCCTCGCGCAGCGACACGCGAACCTTGGCGTCGAGAGCCGACAGCGGCTCGTCGAGCAGCAGGAGTTTTGGCTTCGGTGCGATCGCTCGCGCCAAGGCAATACGCTGCTGCTGGCCGCCGGAGAGCTGGTAGGGATAGCGATCCGCCATCTGCGGCAGCTTGATCATGTCGAGCATCTCGGCGACGCGCTTGTCGGCGTCGGCCTTCGGCATGCCGGCAACCTTCAGTCCGAAAGCGATGTTCTGCGCCACGGTGAGGTTCGGGAACAGCGCATAGGCCTGGAAAACCATGCCGACATTGCGCTGGTTGGGCTTCAACCGCGTGATGTCCTTGCCGGCGACGACGATCTTGCCGGCCGAGGGCTCCTCGAAGCCGGCGACCATGCGCAACACAGTCGTCTTGCCGCAACCGGACGGTCCGAGGAACGAGACGAACTCGCCCGGCTCGACGTCGAGGCTGAAATCCTGCACCACGGTGTTGGAACCGTAGGACTTTCGCACATGCTGGATCGACAGGAATGGCTCGGCCATGGCTTTTCTCTCAGGTCAATGCTTTTCGATCAATTCGGGCGGTTCGCCGATTTCGGCGCGAAGCGGGACAGGATCTGGATCAGCGACATGCAGCCCCAGGTAATGGCGAAGGCGATGATGGCAAGGGCTGCCGGCTCATAGGCGCGGTTGGCGCCGATATTCTGCAAATACGGGCCGAAGGCCGGCCGGTTGAGCAGGCTGGCCATGGTGAACTCGCCGATGACGATGGCAAAGGTCAGGAACGCGCCCGACAGTACGGCGATCAGCACATTGGGCAGGATCACCCGGCCAATGATCGTGCCCCAGCCGGCGCCCAGGATCTGCGCCGCTTCCGTCAGCGTGCGCACATCGATGGTGCGCAGGCCGGTATCGACGGCACGATACATATAGGGCAGAGCCAGTGTCGCATAACCGATGACCAGCAGGGCGTTGGCACCCATATTGCTGCCCAGGAACGGCAGCGGTGAGTTCGATCCGTACATCCTGATATAGCCGAAAACGATGACGATGGCCGGAATGACCAGCGGCAACAGCGTGATGAATTCGACGATCGGCCTGAGCTGCGGCAGACGCAGCCGGATCCAGTAGGCGGCCGGCACGACGATCAGCACGCCGAGGATGATGGTGAAGATGGCCGCGACCACGGAATACAGGAAGGTCGACTGGAAGCGCGCGTCGCCCAGCACGATCTGGTAGGCGTCGAAGGAATGCACGCCGCGCCGCATGCGCAGCGAGAATTCGACCGTCGCCATCAGCGGGATGAAGAAATAGGCCGCGCCGACAATGAAGACGACCCAGGCCCAGAATTTGCCCGACTTCATTTGAGCCACCTTTCGGACCGGGTCCGGAACCAGATGTAGAAGACGTTGGCCAAGCCCGTGATGACGATCATGCCGAAGGCGATGGCATAGCCGAGCTGCGGGTTGTGCAGCACGTCGCCGTTTATCTGCGAGTAGAGCTTGATGGGGACGATGTTGAGCGCCGGGCCGGCAAACGCATAGGCAGTGGCGATGGCGCCGAAGGCATTGGCGAACAGAAGGATGACGGTGCCGAGAAAGCTCGGCCATATCACCGGGATGACCACCATGCGCCAATACTGCCATTGAGTGGCCCCAAGCGTGGCGGCCGCCTCGCCCCATTCCTTTTTCAAGCCATCGATGGCCGGCACGATGATGACCACCATCAGCGGAATCTGGAAGAACAGATAGACCGCGATCAGCCCCGAGGTGGTTAGGAAATTGAAGCCCATCGCATAGATGTTGATATTGAGAACGTCGCGCAAAAGCGTTGTGACGATGCCGACGCGGCCAAGGGTTGCCAGGAACGCGAAAGCCAGCGGCAAGCCGGCGAAATTCGAGGCGACGCCCGAAAAAGTCAGGGTCGCGGAACGTGTCCAGTTCGGCAGTCCGCCGCGCACGATGGCGATGGCAATGGCAAGCCCGGCAAAGGCGCCGATGATGGCCGACCAGAAACTGATCTTGATCGAGGCCCAATAGGAGCTGCTGATCGACGGATCGCTTAGCAGTTGCAGGATATTGTCCAGGGTGAACGAGCCGTCACTACGCTGGAACGCGCCCACGACGAGATAAATCGTCGGCAGGATCAGGAACATCAGGGCGAAGATGAAGAAGGGCGCAACCCCAATCCACTGCGTCGGCAGACGGAAAGCGGTCGCCTCGTTCGGCGGCGCGGGCCTGGTGGCAAGTGCCTGATTTGAAAGCGTAAGATCGGTCATGCGCCGGCTACCGTCTTCGAGGGGAAGCCGGGCGGCCTCGCGGCCGCCCGGTGGATTTCAAACCTTACTTGACGTTGGCGCCGACAACGGCGTCCCAGTTCTTGCTGATGACTTCCTTGGCCTTGCCCTGCTCTTCGAGCGTCGGGAAGGCGGCCGAGGCATAGGATTCCGCCGGCGGCAGCTTGGCCAGCACGTCCGCCGGGATCTTGCCGTTCTTGGCGAGGTCGTTGAAGCGGATGGGGTGGCAATAGCCCTTCAGCCAGCCGATCTGGCCTTCGTCGGAATAGAGATATTCCATCCAGAGCTTGGCTGCGTTCGGATGCGGCGCGAAGGCGCTGATGGCCTGCACGTAGACACCGGCGACGACGCCGGTCTTCGGCACGATGACGTCGACGGGCGGATTGCCCTTCAGCGTATCGCGGCCAGCAAGCGCGTTGTAATCCCAGTTGATCAGGATCGGGGTCTGGCCCTGGGCAAGCGTTGCCGGCTTGCCGACGACCGGGACGAAATTGCCGGCGGCGTTGAGCTTCTTGAAGAAGTCGAGGCCGGCGGTGCCGGCGGCTTCACCAGCGGCGGCGCCCGACGACAGGCCAGCGGCATACACTGCCTGGATGGCCTGGTTCGAAGCGCGCGGATCGCCGGCAACGGCGACCGCGTTGGCGAATTCCGGCTTCAGGAGATCGGCCCAGTCCTTCGGCGATTCCTTGATCAGGTCCTTGTTCACCATGAACGACAGCACGCCGTAATAGTCGCCGTACCAGGCGCCGTCGGCATCCTTGGCGCTGTCCGGGATCGAGTCCCAGGTCGACACCTTGTAAGGCATCAGCAGGCCGTCGGCCTTGGCGGTCGGGCCGAAGGAGAGGCCGACGTCGATGACGTCGGGAGCCTGCGGGCCCTTGTTGTCCTTGTTGGCCTTGATCGCCTCGACTTCGTCGCCGGAACCGGCGTCGGGGTTGAGTTCGTTGATGGTGATTTCCGGATACTTCGCCTTGAAACCGGCGATGACGTCGCCATAACCGCACCAGTCATGCGGCAAAGCGATGGTCGTGAGCTGGCCTTCAGCCTTCGCGGCCTTGACGAGATCGTCCAGCGAAGCCGCGGACGAAATCACCGACGACACCATAAGGGTCGCGGCCGAAAGGGAAAGCACCTTCCCCGTGAATTTGAACATGTGTTCTCTCCGTTGAACTGGCGCCGTTGGACGCCTGCGATGCGGTATCGTTTTCGTGTGACAGCCAGATGAAAGCTTTGTGAAACCAGCCGCCAGCAGCGCGAAAAGTTAACTCTTTTTAACCGGCTGTAGCAATTAGCCATCACTTAATTTTCCGGCTAATCATTAATCCGCCCGTCTTTCGCCCCTTCCCCTTTCCTTTCCCCTCGTTTTCCGATCAAGTTTCGCATCCCGGGAGCGGCCTCAGACCGTCCCGGCGATAGCGTTTTCGAGCAGTGTCAGTGCCGCCTTCTTGGTCAGCTTGACCGGGTTGCCGCCAGCCGTCGGATCGACCACCGCCATGTCGGCGATCAGCGCCTTGCGCTTCTTGTCCATGTCGAGCCCCTTGATCAGGCCCGGCAGCGCGTGCGGCACCTTCAGTTCCTTGCGCAGCTTGATAACAGCCTTGGCGAAGCCGTCGAAGCCGCCCTTGATGCCGCAATAGGCGGCGAGCCGGCCAATGCGCTCCTCGATGGAGTCGCGGTTGAAGGCGAGCACGTAGGGCATGAACACGGCGTTGGTCATGCCGTGATGGGTGTCGTAGAGCGCGCCGATCGGGTGCGACAGCGAGTGAATGGCGCCCAACCCCTTCTGGAAGGCCGTGGCGCCCATGGCCGCCGCGCTCATCATATGGGCGCGAGCGACAAGGTCCTTGCCGTTGGCAAAGGCCTTCGGCAGATTCTCGAACACCAGCCGCACACCTTCCACGGCAATGCCATCAGCCATCGGATGGTAGCCAGGCGCGCAATAGGCTTCCAGGCAGTGCGCCAGCGCGTCCATGCCGGTGCCGGCGGTGATGAAGCCCGGCATCCCGACCGACAGTTCGGGATCGGCGATGACGATGGCCGGCAGAAGCTTGGGATGGAAGATGACCTTCTTGGTATGGGTTTCCTCGTTGGTGATGACCCCGGCGCGGCCGACTTCCGACCCGGTGCCGGCCGTGGTCGGCACCGCGATGATCGGGGCGATGGCGTCGGAATTGGCGCGCGTCCACCAGTCGCCGACATCCTCGAAATCCCACACCGGCCTGACCTGCCCGGCCTGGAAGGCGATCAGCTTGCCGAGATCGAGCGCGGAACCGCCGCCGAAAGCGATGACGCCGTCATGCTTGCCCTTCTTGAACACGGCGATACCGGCGGTGAGGTTCGACTCGACGGGGTTCGGCCTCACCTCGGAAAACACCCCATAGGGAACCTTGGCATCGTCGAGGATTTTCAGCGTCGAGGCCACGACCGGCAGTTTCGCCAGGCCCGGATCGGTGACGAACAGCGGCCGCTTGATGCCGGTGGCAGCCAGCACCTCGGGCAATTCCTTGATGCGGCCGGCGCCGAAGCGGACAGTGGTGGGATAGTTCCATTTGGAGATCAGCTTGGACATTTTTTGTCTTTCGAAAAATCAGATGGTTTCGCGCAGGTGAAAGGATTTCGGCCGGGTCAGATTGTCGTAGCCCAGCGCCGAGAGTGCTACGCCCTTGCCGGTGTCCTTGACGCCGGTCCACACCAGCGCCGGATCGAGATAGTCGCAACGGTTCATGAACACCGTTCCGGTCTCGACGCGATCGCCGATCGCGATTGCCCGCTCCGTGTCTCGCGTCCAGAGCGAGGCCGTCAGGCCGTAGGGGCTGTCATTCATCAGCGCGATCGCCTCCTCGTCGTTGCGCACCTTCATGATGCCGACGATCGGGCCGAAGCTTTCCTCGCGCATGACGCTCATCTGGTGGTCGACTTCGGTCAGGACCTCGGGCGCCAGATAGGGCGAACCCGCTCTGTCGTTTTCGACCTTCATGTTGATATGCGCCTTGGCACCCTTGCGCAGCGCTTCGGCCTTCTGTTCGCGGACCAGGTCGGCGAAGCGCGCCTGCGCCATCGGCCCCATCGTCGTCGCCTGCTCCAGCGGATTGCCGACGACATAGTTCCTGGTCTCGGCGATGAAGCCCTCGACGAACTCGTCATAGACCTTCTCGTGCACATAGACGCGTTCGATGCCGCAGCAGCACTGGCCGGAATTGAAGAACGCTCCGTCGACCAGATTGGCGACCGCGTGATCCATCTTGGCGTCGGGCAGCACATAGGCCGGATCCTTGCCGCCCAGCTCGAGGCCGAGCGTCATGAAGGTGCCCGCCGCCGCCTTCTCGATGGCGCGGCCGCCGGCGACAGAGCCGGTGAAATTGACATGGTCGATCTTGCCGGAACCCAGCAGTTTTTCGGTCTGGGCGTGGTTGAGAACGACATTCTGGAACACGCCCTTGGGCAGGCCGGCCTTGTCGAAGGCCTGGGCGAAGCGCTCGCCGACCAGCAGCGTCTGCGCGGCATGTTTCAGGATGACGGCGTTGCCGGCCATCAGCGCGGGCACGATGGTGTTGACGGCGGTCAGATAAGGATAGTTCCACGGCGCGATCACCATGACCACGCCGAGCGGATCCTTCTTCACATAGCGGCGGAAGCCGTCCTTGGGGTTGGAGGCCGGCACGGACTTCAGCGCCTGCTCGGCAATCTCGACCATATAGTTGGTGCGTTCCTTGACGCCGCCGAACTCGCCGCCGTAGCGCACCGGCCGTCCCATCTGCCAGGCGATCTCGGGCACGATCTCATCTGTCATCGCGACCAGCGCTTCCAGCATCGCCAGCATGTATTTGCCGCGTTCGACGATCGGCGTCCGCGCCCATTTCTCTTGCGCCGCCTTGGCCCGTTCGACCGCGGCATTGATCGCCTGGTCCGTCGCGATCGGACGTTCGGCATAGATCGAGCCGTCGATGGGGGATTTGAGTTTTACGGTTTCCAAAAGATGCTCCATTTAGCAGGCTAATGCACGCAGATGACCATTGCGGCTGTAGCGAAGGATGGGCTCGTCTCGCGTCACAAGAACCATGTCCAAAGCCCTTGCAGTGGCAATCAGTATTCGATCCATGGGATCGCCATGAGGCGAACCTGGCAAGTTGGAAGACGCAATCAGAATGGCCGGCGAAATCGCGCAGAGTTTTGCCGACATGCGCTCTATGAATCGCTCTACGAAATCGAGCGGCGCTATGGGCAAGTTAAGCCGGCCCTTGGCCACACCGATGCCGATCTCCCATGCAGACATCGGCGAGAGGTAGAGGCGGCCATCATAGGCCGCGTCCGAAATCTGCTGACTTGCCTGAGGATCGATTTTGCTGTCGTTGGCGATGAATATCACCGCGCACGTGTCCAGAAGCAGGCCCGGCTCTTCACTCATTTGCGCATCACGTGTTTGTCATGCTGAGTTTCACCGCCCAGATAGCCCCGATCCCAAGGCTCGTCATCGAACGGTTTGGTGACATCAAACCCCGCCTCGATTGCTATCAAGCCCTTCATGAAACCAAATCCAGGGTGGCGGTGTGTACGCACCGCGGGTGCGCCGTCACCAGTCGGCATCTTGCGAACGCGGCGAAAGACAAGCTTGCCAGTGCCTACGTTGACGGATTCGGTTTCGAACCCAGCCTCGAGCCACTCCCTGGTCATGGGGTTGTTGCTCGGATTGTTGCTCCACCACGCAGGGTATTGCTTGGATGCAGGCAACGGCAGACTAAGCACACTCTCGATCTCATCGAATGACATAGGAATACGGTCGGCATTCTGGGCGACCAGAAATTCCTTCAGCGGCGCATATTTGGACATTGCGAACTCCTCAACAATTGCAGTTTGCAACCTTTACATGAGCCACTTTAACCAAATTGTCAACATTAAAGCTGCATTAAGCTTTAATACCGCTCGAACCCCCTGTGCAGTTCCCAATCCGTAATGCGGCGGTCGTATTCGAACTGCTCCCATTTCGCCGTGTGGACATAATGTTCGAGCACGTCCTCGCCGAGCGCCTGCTTCAGCATCTTCGACCTGGCCAGCGTTTCGGTGGCATCGCGCAGGGTCTTCGGGATCTCGGGCAGGCGCGAGGCCTGATAGGCATCGCCGACGAAGGGCTTCTGCAGATCCAGCTTCTCGTCGATGCCGGCGAGGCCCGCCGCGATCAGCGCGGCGAAAGCAAGATAGGGGTTCAAGTCGGCGCCGCCGATGCGGCATTCCATGCGGATGCCCTTTGTGCCTTCGCCGCACAGGCGGAAGCCGGCGGTGCGGTTGTCCTCGCTCCACATGATCTTGGTCGGCGCGAAGGTGCCGGCCTGGAAGCGCTTGTAGGAATTGATGTAGGGCGCCAGGAACCAGGTGAACTCCTTGGCGTATTTCAACTGCCCGGCCGCCCATTGCTGGCCGAGCGTCGACAACGTCCATTCAGCCTTTTTGTCGAAGAACAGCGGCGTCTTGCCGTCGGCGCTCCACAGCGAATTGTGGATGTGGCTGGAATTGCCGGCGAGCCCATAATTGTATTTGGACATGAAGGAGATCGCCTTGCCCTCGGACTCGGCGATTTCCTTGGCCCCGTTCTTCAGGATGACGTGGCGGTCGGCCATGTCGAGCGCTTCGGCATAGCGCACATTGATCTCTTCCTGGCCCGGGCCCCACTCGCCCTTGGAATTCTCGATCGGGATACCGGCCGCTTCCATCTCGTTGCGAAGCCGGCGCATGACGCCTTCTTCCTTGGTGGTGATGCCGATCTGATAATCGCCGATATAGGGCGACGCGGTGTCGAGACCTTGCCAGTGCTTCTTTCGGGCGGAATGGTAGGTCTCGTTGAACAAATAGAATTCGAGCTCGGAAGCGAAATAGCCGATATAGCCACGCTCCTGCAGCCGCTTGACCTGCTTCTTCAGCATGGCGCGCGGCGAGTGCGGCAGGTCGTCATGCGTGTGGTGGTCGAGCACGTCGCAGATCACCAGCGCCGTCTTTTCCAGCCAGGGGATGCGCCGCAGGGTGGCGAGGTCCGGCTTCATGACGAAGTCGCCATAGCCTTTCGACCAGCTTGCCGCCTTGTAGCCCGGCACCGGCTCCATATCGATGTCGGCCGCCAGCAGGTAGTTGCAGCCATGCGTCTCGTCATGCGCGGAATCGACGAAATATTGCGCCAGGAACCGCTTTCCCGCCAGCCGGCCCTGCATGTCGACGATACAGGCCAGCACCGTGTCGATCTCGCCATTGGAGACCGCTTTCTTCAACTGATCGAACGAGAAATTTCCGGCCATTCCTGTGGCACTCCAGTGCTTGGTCGTTGAAAGGGAAAACCCCAACCATGGCCGGCACGATGCCGGCCATAATTGGTGATGCTTGACGTCAGTGGCCGGTTTCGCCGACCGCCTGCTCTGCTGCCTTGATGGCGGCCTGACGGGCGGCGATGATGTCGCCCAGCGGCGGCCCCTGGAAGCGGTTGCGTTCGAAGGCGAACCAGACGATCGCCGTCAGGATGAAGAAGCCGACGGTGATGTAGAGCGCCCAGTCGTTCGGCGGCTGGATGCCGATGATGAAGATGAGGATCATCGACACGATCGACAGGAAGCCGAACAGCATGAAGATGCCGCGACCCAGATTCCATGGCCCCATCTTGTCCCACTTCGGCGTGCCCCAGGCCAGCATGCCCAGCACGATCGGCACGATGAAGGAGAGGAACAGGAAGATGACGGTGCAGGACACCACGATGGTATAGGCCGAGGTGCCGGCAACCGAAACCAGCGTCGAGCCCCAGACGAACAGCACCGACAGGATCGAGGCCGTCCAGATCGCCGCCACCGGCGTGCGGTAGGTCGGACTGACCTTGGCGAGCGCCGAGGAGCCCGGCAGGCCGCCGTCACGCGAGAAGGCGAAGATCATGCGCGAAGCCGAGGTCACCGTGGCGAGACCGCACAGCAGCTGCGCGATGAACACGACGAGATAGACGAACTCCTTGAGGCCGGGGCTGACGCGCTGGTCGAAGGCCCAGAAGAACACGTTCCAGCCCTGCTTGGCGGCGTCGTCCATGTTGGGGATCATCAGCACGAAAGCAGCCAGGAACAGATAGCCGAACAGTGCCGACCAGATCACCGACATGACCATGGCGCGCGGCACCGAGGAAGCCGCCTTGATGGTTTCCTCGGAGGTGTGCGCCGAAGCGTCGTAGCCGGTGATCGTGTAGATCGGCAGCAAGAGCCCGAGCGCGAATACCCAGGCGTTCGAAACCTGCGGCCAGACCCCGCCGCCGGCATCGCCGGAGTAGTTGTGGAACGTAAACAGCCGGCTGAAATCCCAATGTTCCGCCGAGATCAGGCAGACCACCGCGATCAGGATCGCACCGAAGAAGATCAGGTAGCCCGAAAAATCGGTGAGTTTCGCCGTCAGCTTGATGCCTAAATGGTTGATCAGGGCTTGGGCGCCGGTGATGACGACCAGGAAGATCATCTGGTTGGTCAGCGTGCCCTCGATGCCGAGCGCCGGTCCGAAGGCGCCGACGAAGAACGTCCAGGTGCCGACATTGATGGCGCCGAGCACGGTGATCAGGCCGAGCAGGTTGAGCCAGGCGGTCACCCAGCCTGTGCCGCGATTGCCGAGGATCGAGCCCCAGTGATAGAGGCCGCCGGCCGTCGGATAGGCCGAGCTGATCTGCGACATGGCGACCGCGAAGGTCAGCGAGATGAAACAGCCGACCAGCCAACCGATGCCGATGCCAATGCCGCCGGCACCGGAGGTTGCCTGAGCCAGCGAATTGATGCCACCCGACAGGATGCAGATGATGGAGAAGGAAACCGCGAAGTTCGAAAAGCGGCTGAGACGCCGCTCCAGTTCCTGGGCGTAGCCCATGCTGTGGAGGGCCTTTACGTCCTCCGCCTTGTCGACGTCTGTATAACCCGGTGCTGCCATTGGAAGTCCCCTGTTTTGATTCTCAGCTGGCCGATTGGACTGACTTTCTGACTGAATGCGATCTGGGCCGCGTGGCCTCCTCTGGTTCCAGATCCGAAAAAATGCCGGTGAGCAGATCCGCCCATTTCCGCTGCCCGGTTTCGCCGGAGATTTCATCGTTGCGGATTTCGATCATCGCGCAGGGCAAGCCGCGCGAACGCGCGTGCCGCTCCAGCGTGAAATAGACGCGGTCGGCGGGCGAATAGGGTTCGTTGACCCCGACCGTGACCCCGGCAAGCCGTTGCAGCGCCGAAATCAGCGGCTTCGCCAACCTGCGGTCTTCGTCATGGATGATGCCGATATGCCAGGGCCGGTTGTGGCCCTTGTAGACCGGCGTAAAGGAATGGACGGAAACCAGCCGCGTCTCCTGACCGCGCGCCAGCCGGTCTTCGACAATGCGCTCGATGGTGCCATGAAACGGCTGCCAGGACAGGGCGACCCGCGCCGCGCGCTGTTTTTCCGACAAACCGGTATTGCCCGGTATGGCTGTGGTTTCGCTGACCGGCGGCACCAGATCCGGCGCGTCGAGCGGCCGGTTGCAGTCGATGACCAACCGCGAAACGCGGGTCTCGACCAGCGTCGCATCGAGCGCCCGCGCCATGCGCAGCGCAACCGGCAGCGCGCCGGGATCCCAAGCGATGTGACGCGACAGGTCCTCTGCGGCGAGGCCGAGCGTGCCGAATTCGGGCGGCAGGAAATTGGAAGCGTGGTCGCAGGTCAGGATGAAAGGGCTTGATCCGCCGGGGTTGGTCACCCTCACGGTATCAGACGATGCAAGGCTGGCGGGCCGTGCTTTCTCCATAGTCTGCCGTCCCCGGGGAGCGCTGTATCGTATGTTACGTATTTTGCCTCATTGCGTCCCTACGGATGATTTCATACAGTTTGTCCGGCTTTGTCAAATGCGATCTGGGGAAAAGACCGTCGGCGAGCCAAAGGTGGGGAACGATGATATCCAGCATTGCCGAATTGATCGCCGACCGCATCGGCGCGATGCCCGCTGGTGAGCGGCGGGCGGCCCAAACGCTGATCGCCAGCTATCCGTTGATCGGCTTGAAGACGGTCGCCGAATTCTCGGCCGCGGCCGGCGTCTCCTCGCCGACGATCCTGCGCTTCGTTGCCCGGCTCGGATTCCAGAATTATTCCGAGTTCCAGTCGAGCCTGCAGGACGAATTGGCGGCGCAATTGCAGTCACCGGCGATCCGTACACTCAATCCGCCCGCGCCCGCCGGCGGCAGCGCCTCGCCGATGCTGGAAGCCACGCTCGACAATATGCGCGAGACCTTCCGCCATCTCTCCGACAAGCAGCTCGCCGACATCGCCGCGCGGCTTGCCGAGCGGCGCGGCAAGACCTTCCTGATCGGCGGTCGTTTTACCGACCCGCTGGCGCGCTACATGGCCGCCCACCTCGCCGTCATCCAGCCCGATGTGTTTCATCTCGCCGGGCAGGAAAGCATGTGGCGCGACAGGCTGATCGACATGGGCAAGCGCGACGTGCTGGTGATCTTCGACATCAGGCGCTACCAGGACAGCCTCGTCCGCTTCGCCGAGAAGGCGCATCAGCGTGGCGTCCAGATCGTGCTGTTCACCGATCAGTGGTTGTCGCCCATCGCCCGCTTTGCCCGCCATGTCATCGCCGGGCGCACCGCTGTGCCTTCCGCATGGGATTCCTCGGCGGCACTGTTCGTCGTCGCCGAAACGCTGATCGGGGCCGTCACCCTGCAGCTCGAGGCCGACGGCGCACGGCGCATCCGCGAGATGGAGGGCCTGCGATAGGCCGATCCCAGCCAATCGCGTCCGCCTCGACCGCATGTGCGGCTTCACGTTACCGAGATTTAATGTGCACGATTGCGTGATAATTGCCATAAACCGCTGATATTCGGTGTGGCGTGGCCGGATCTTGCCGCCGCCCGCATCGTCGCTGTGCCGCTCCTTTGGGAATGGCTGACGATTCCTGAACCGGAGTATCGATGCGGACCTGGAAGCAAATTGCCGTTGCGCTTGTGATCGTGGTCGCCGCCGCGGCTGCGTGGGCGCGCTTTTATCCCGGAGCGCCGGAAGTGCTGGCGCGCTGGGGGATGGATTGGGCCTACGCGGCGACGCCCCCGGCCGGGAGCGGTGCGACCGACGCGAAACAGGCTGGCAATCGCAATGGCGCCCGCCCGGTCAACGTCGTCGCCTTGCCTGCCGTTTCGGCTGTTATCAACGACCGCCTGCAGGCCATCGGCACCGGCCGCGCCGACGCCTCGGTGACCGTCAATCCCTACAGCTCCGGCCGCCTCGCCGAACTGCTGGTCGACTCCGGCAGCCATGTCGACAAGGGACAAATTATCGCCACGCTCGATTCCGAGACGGAGATCATCGCCCAGGACCGCGCCAAGCTCGCCTTGCAGGACGCCCAGGCCAAGCTCGACCGCGTCAAGTCGCTGCGCGCCTCCAACGCCGCGACCCCGGTCGCGGTCGCTGACGCCGAAGTGGTGTTGGCGGGCGCCAGGCTGGCGCTTCAGGACGCCGAGCTCGCGCTGCAGCGCCGCTCGATCCTGGCCCCCATCGCCGGTACGGTCGGCATCCTGCCGATCTCGGCCGGCAACTATGTAACCAACCAATCGGCGATCGCCACCCTCGATGACCGCTCCTCCATCCTGGTCGATTTCCAGGTGCCCGAACGTTTCGCCGCCGCCATCAAGGTCGGGGCGCAATTGACGGCGACGCCGATCGCCAATCCGAGCAATGCCTATACCGGGACGGTTTGGGCCATCGACAACCACATCGACGAAAAGAGCCGCACGCTTCTGGTCAAGGCCAAGATCGCCAACCCCGCCGATTCCCTGCGCGCCGGCATGTCCTTCGGCATCACCATGAAATTCCCCGGTGAGACCTATCCGGCCGTCAGCCCGCTGGCGATCCTGTGGGGATCGGACGGCGCCTATGTCTGGCAGGTCGAGGACGGCAAGACCAGGCGCGTGCCGGTGCGCATCATCCAGCGCAACACCGAGACGGTGCTGATCGACGCAGAGATCGACAGCGGCGACATGGTGGTCACCGAAGGCACCCAGAGCGTCAGCGAGGGCGGCGAGGTCCGCATCGCCGGCCAGAAGCCTCCTGCCGCGAACGCCGTGGAAGGCTCATGACCGGCACCGTCAACGCCGCCAGCGATACCGGCTTCACCGCCCTGTTCATCCGCAGGCCGGTCATGGCTTTCGTGCTGAACACCCTTATCGCCGTTGCCGGCCTCGCCGCCTTCTACGGTGTCGAGATCCGCGAACTGCCCGACGTCGATCGCGCCGTCGTCACCGTGTCCACCACTTTCAATGGCGCGGCCGCCGAAACCGTCGACCGCGAATTGACCGACACGATCGAGGGCGCCGTTGCCCGCGTCTCCGGCGTCAAGTCGATCTCGTCCTCCTCCTCTTTCGGCTCGAGCCGCGTCACCATCGAGTTCAACGACGGCGTCGATCTCAACGTCGCGGCCTCGGACGTGCGCGACGCGGTTGGCCGTGTCGCCAACCAGATGCCGGATACCGCGGATCCGCCGCGCATCGTCAAGGCCGACGCCAATTCCGACGCGGTGATGCGCCTGGCGGTGACATCGGACAGCATGTCGATCCAGGACATGACGGTGGTGGTTCAGGACCAGATCGAGGATGAACTGGCCGCCGTGCCCGGCGTCGCCGACGTCCAGGTTTATGGCGACCGCGACAAGATCTTCCGCATCGATGTCGACCAGAACAAGCTCGCCAGCCTCGGCTTCACGGTCGCGGATCTTCGGGCAGCACTTGCCTCGGTTGCCTTCGATTCCCCGGCCGGGTCGATCACCACGACCAACCAGGATCTGATCGTGCGCACGACGGCTGACGTGACCACGCCCGCCGAATTCGAAAACATCATCATCGGCGGCACGACGCGCATCCGCGATGTCGCCACCGTCACGCTCGGCCCCGATGTCGGCCAGACCGCGCTGCGTTCGGACGGCAAGACCGGCATCGGGCTCGGCATCATCCGCCAGGCGGAATCGAACACGCTGGACATTTCGACCGGCGTGCAGGCCGCCGTCGCCAAGCTGCAGCAGAACCTGCCCGAGGGCATGTCGATCAAGATCACCAGCGACGACGCGGTCTTCGTCAAGGGCGCGGTGCACGAGGTCGAGATCGCGCTCGGCCTGTCGGTCACCATGGTGCTGATCGTGATCTATGTCTTCCTGCTCGACTGGCGTGCCACGCTGATCCCGGGCCTGTCGATGCCGGTCGCCATGATCGGCACCATAGCGGCCATTTATCTGGCCGGTTTCTCGGTCAACATCCTGACGCTGCTCGCCTTGGTGCTGGCCACCGGACTTGTCGTCGACGACGCCATCGTGGTGTTGGAAAACATTGTGCGACGGCGCAACGAGGGCATGGGGCCGCGCGCGGCCGCCGTGCTCGGCGCGCAGGAAGTGTTCTTCGCCGTCGTCGCCACGACGCTGACGCTGGTCGCCGTCTTCGTGCCTATCTCGTTCCTGCCTGGCCAGACCGGCGGCCTGTTCCGCGAATTCGGCTTCGTGCTCGCCATGTCGGTGCTTCTGTCCTGCGTGGTGGCGCTGACGCTTTGCCCGATGCTTGCCTCGCGCATGCTGACCGGCGCATCGCTTCAGCACGAAGGCGGCCATGGCATCGGTGCGCGCATCGGCGGCGTCCTCAATGCCGGCTACAAGCGCGCGCTCCATGCATGTCTCGACGCGCCTTGGATCGTGGTTCTTGTCGCGGCGCTGTTTGCCGGCATTGCCGTCAGCCTGTTCGGCACGATCCGCCAGGAGCTGACTCCAACCGAGGATCGTGCGGCCGTGCTGTTGCGCATCAACGCCCCGCAAGGCGTCAGCCTCGACTACACGACGCAGCAGATGCAGAAGATCGAGCGGCTGATCCAGCCGATGCGCGATTCCGGCGAGATCCGCTCGACCTTCGAGAACGCCGGCCAGAACGGCTCCTACAATTCGGGCTTCATGGTGATGACGCTGGCGCCGTGGGACGAGCGCAGCCGCAGCCAGCAGGAGATCATGGCCGAGATCAGCCAGTTGACCAGGCAGGTGCCCAGCGTGCGCATCTTCCCGGTCCAGCCCAACAGTCTCGGCATCCGCGGCGCCGGCAACGGCCTGCAGTTCGCGCTGGTCGGCAACGATCGCAAGGCGCTCGGAGACGCGGCCGTCAAGATCATCGCCGAGATGCAGAAGGATCAGCGCTTCCAGACGCCGCGGCTGTCGATCGACCCGACGCAGCCGCAGCTGGCCGTGGCCATCGACCGTGAGCGCGCTTCCGATCTCGGCATCGACATCACGGGTCTCGCCAACACCATGCAAGCCATGCTCGACGGCAACGACGTCGTCGATGTCTACATCGCCGACCGCAGCTACGGGGTGAAGCTTGTCTCGACCACCAATCCGATCAACGACCCGACCGATCTGGAAAATGTCTTCCTGAAGACGGCTGACGGCCGTTTCGTGCCGATGTCGACGATCGCCACGCTGACCGAACGTGCCGTGCCGCCGTCGCTGTCGCGCGAGCAGCAGCAGCCGTCGGTAGCCATCACCTCCAATCTGTCAGGCAATTTCGCGCTCGGCGATGCGCTGGCGCGCGCCGAGCAAATTGCCACGCCGCTGCTGCCGCCGGGCAGCCGTATCCTGCCGCTGGCCGAAGCCGCGACCTTGGGCGAAACAAACAGCGCCATGGTCACCATCTTCGGCTTCGCGCTGGTCATCATCCTTTTGGTGCTGGCCGCCCAGTTCGAGAGCTTCGTCAGCGCCGTCATCATCATGGCCACGGTGCCGCTCGGGCTTGCCTGCGCCATCTTCGCGCTGCTCTTGTCCGGCACCAGCCTCAACGCCTACAGCCAGATTGGCCTGGTGCTCCTGGTCGGCGTCATGGCCAAGAACGGCATCCTGATCGTCGAATTCGCAAACCAGCTGCGCGATCGCGGCCTCGGCGTGCGCGAAGCGATCGAGCAGGCCTCCACGATCCGCCTGCGGCCGGTGATGATGACGATGATCTGCACCATCCTTGGCGGTGTGCCGCTTGTGCTGGCCGCCGGTGCGGGCGCCGAGGCACGCGTGGCGCTGGGCTGGGTGATCGTCGGCGGGCTTGGCCTGGCCACCATCTCGACGCTGTTCCTGACGCCGGTCGCCTATCTCCTGCTGGGCCGCTTCGTCACGCCCAAGACCCATGAGGAGGCGCGGCTGAAGCGCGAACTCGAGCAAGCCGCCTACACCAATATCGAGCCGGCGGAATAGAGCAAATTCCAGGAAAAGTGTATGACGGTTTTCCGCCCGGAATTGCATGAAAACAAAGTGTTAGAGCGGCTCCGCGATTCCACCAAACGCTGAACCTCTCTAGTGATAGCTACTTCATTAGCCGGCCCTCGATCGACCAGCGCGCGGCGAGGAAGTTCAGCACCGCCGCCACGACGACCCCGCCGATCTTTGCCGGCCACACGCCGGCGATGCCGGAAAAGAGCGCGATCGACAGGCTGGAGACGCCGAGCGAAATCAGCGCCCCGAGCGAGACGAACCGCAGGAACGCATCATGCAGCCGGATGGCCTGATTGCGCTCGAACGACCAGAAGCCATTGGCCACGAAAGAGAAGACGACGGCGATCGACCACGAAATGACATTGGCGGGCAGCGGCGGGAGGTGCAGCTTGAGCAGCAGGAAAAAGCTGGCAAAGTCGATGGCTGCATTCGCCAGTCCGACAAGCGCGAAACGGACGATCTTGCTGCCGGTCGAACGCCGGGGTTGGTCACTGCTGCTCATCCCATGCCGTCCATGATCTCGACACCGGCGCGGGCCAGGCTCGCGCCGAACGCATCGGAGGCCAGCACCTCGAATTCCACTTCGCGCACGCCCTGCATCGGATCGCGCGCGCGCAGCGTTTCGTCGACATGGCCGGGGTGGCACATGAACAGTCCATGCTCCGGCAGCGCGTCGACCGCGGCCTCCAGCACCGGGCGGAATTTGTCGGGTTGCCGCCAGTCATAGATGCCGACGAGTGGCTTCCAGACCGCAAAGCCGGCGTGCTGCATCGATTGGTTGAAACCGGCGGCGACAGCGGCGATTGCCGCGATTTTCGCTGCGACGGCGGCATCGCCCAGCGCCGGGGCGCCGCGCAGCATCGGCCTGTCGGCGGCCTCGGGAAAACGCGAACGCAGCCATCCGCGCACGACGGGCAGGAAATGCACGTGCTGATGACCGTCGATGAAGTCGGGCTTGCGGCCCAGCGCCTCGACGAAACGGCTGAACTGCGCGTCGAGTTCGGCATGGACGTCGCGCGCGTCGATCCGGCCGCGCAAGACCGGCAAGGCCAGGGAACGAAGCGGCGGCAAGCGGCCCTCCGGCGCCAGGCTCGATTTGCCTGTGACGGCCGGCTGGTCGGTCAGCGTCAGATGCAGCCCGATCGCGGCGCGGCCGCATAGCCGCTTTATGCGCGCCGCCGCATCAGGCCATTCCGGAAAGCCGGTCATGCAACTGGTACCGGTCAGGCGTCCACGGTCGAGCAGATCGAGAATTCCGGCGCAAACCCCTGGCGCCAGCCCGTAATCGTCGGCGATCAGGCGAATGCGCCGCGTCATCCGCGGGACGCGCCTGGGGCGCCGTCCGAAACGTCGCTGCGCACCACATCGCGCACCAGATAGACGGGGCGGTCCTTGCTCTCCGACAGCGTGACCCAGACATATTCGCCGATCAAGCCGAGCAAGGTGAGATTGAGGCCGCCGAGCAGCACGACGGCGACCATCAGGCTGGGATAGCCAGGCACGGCAATGCCATAGAACATCACCTCGAAGAACACTTTGGCGCCGTAAACGATGCCCGCCAGCGCCGCCAGCATCCCGCTCAAGCTGATGATGCGCAGCGGGATGACGGAAAACGACGTAAAGCCTTCCAGCGAAAAGGCGATCAGGTTGAGCCGGCTCCACTTCGACGTGCCGATGGCGCGGTTTTCCGGCGAATAGGATATGGCTTTCTGACGGAAACCGGCCCAGGCGAACAGGCCCTTGTTGAAGCGCCGCTTGTCACGCAAACTCGTCAGAGCGCGCGCGACGGTACCGCGCATGACGCGAAAATCACCCGCGTTCTCCGGAATGTCGAAACGTTGGCTGCTGTTGATCAGGCTATAGAACAGCTTCGCCAGCTGGCTGCGCCGCCAACTCGCCTCGCGCCGGTCGTTCTGCGCGTAGACGACGTCGATCTCGGGGTCGTCTACCAGCTCGGCGATCATCTTCAGGCTGATGTCCATGGAATGCTGCAGATCGGAATCCATGATCAGCACCATGTCGCCGCGCGACTGGTCGAGGCCGGCGAGCACCGCGACCTCCTTGCCGAAATTGCGGCTGAGGCGAACGATCTCCCAAGATCCCGACAGGGCGCGGGAAAATCGCTCGGCCCCGTCGTCGCGGCTGCCGTCATCGACCAGGATCTTGTGGACCGCCATGCCGAAACGGCGCGATACCGCTTCCTCGAGCCTGTCGAGCAGTGCGGCGAAGGCCGACGCCGATTGCGCCTCGTTGAAGAAAGGCGCCACGATATCGAGTTTCTGACGCAACTCAGCCATGGGCGACGGGTCCGACATTCACCGCCTTTTCGCGCGCCTTGGCCCAGAACCACCAGATCAGCGAACAGGCGATGAAGGTGACCGCGAGCGGCCGGAACCAAGGGTAGAAGAAATCATGCATGTGACGCTCGACGCCGGTCAAACCCGTGAGGAACAATACCGTCGCCAGCACCGAGGCCAGGACGCCGCCACGCTCGTCCCGCCACAGTGTGGCAATAGCGAGGCCGGCGGGCACGGCGATCATGGCATAGGTGTTGGGCTCGACGCGCGGATTGAACACGCACATATAGAAGGCTGCCGTCAGGAAGATCGCCAGTCCGGCCATTCCAGGCTGGAGCTTGCGGTCGAACCAGAGAACGGTCGATAGCGTAAGCAGTGCCACGACGACACGCACGGTCGTCGCGGCGAATTCAGGCATGGGCAGTCCCGCCGAGGTGAAGGGCGCCGTGAAGTCGGTGGGGACAAAGTGGCTTGATTTGTCGAGGCCCATCGAAGTCAGCATGCGGGCGAAATCGCCATATTGCGCGTTGAGGTAGGAAGCTGGTGCGAAAGCGTAGGGCACGGCAAGCACGAACAGCACCGATAGCGCCAGCACGGCTATCAGCCGCGGGCGCAGAGCCCCCACCAGCAAAAGCATGATGATGGCGGTCGGTTTGGCAATGATGGCGACCGAAGCCCAGAAGAAGGTCTCGGCGCGACGCCCTTCGAGCGCCGACAGAGTGAGAAGCCAGCAGGCTCCGGTCAGAAGGATCGTCGCCTGGCCGTTGCGGATCGCGCCCAGCGCCATCGGCAAGGCAAGGAAGAGACCGTAAGAAAGCAACCAGGTCAATTCGCCGCCGCCAAGCTTGCGTACCTGCCGCATCGCCGCGAAGGTGAGCACGGCAAAGCCCAGCACATGCCAAACCAGCCCGCCGAGATAAGGTCCGAGCTTCGCCACCGGAACGTAAAGCGCGGCGAAGGCGGGCGCGTAGAGATATCCCATTTCGGATTGGAGATTGTAGAGCGGCCGCCCATTCAGGAATGCGTCGCTGCCATATGTGTAGGCTGCCATCACGGTGCGGGTGTGGGGCGACCACAGGACCATGGCGAGAACGACCAGGAATGCCCCGATCCAAAGGCCCAGACCCAAACGGTCGAAAACCGGCTTGGAAATCGTCATCAATAAACCCCGCACGCCAATGGGGAAGACGCCTCAGCCTCGTCCCGGCATTCGATGGCGGCGGCATATCACGGACAAAGCGGCGCGGCATAGGGGGCTTGATGGCGCAGATGACGATCCGGCAGGTTCGATGGCGGTCTTTCGAGGCGCTAGGGCCGGATGAACACCTTGCCGTTGGGCTTGGCCAGCTCCGCAGGCACCCGCGCCATCGCTTCGGCGAACGGCACGATCGCGGTTACGTCGGTTGACCAGCGTCCATCGGAAAATCGCTTCTGCGCCTCGAGGACCGCGGGGCCACGCCGATCTCTGGATTGCCGCATCCATTCGCTCAGCCAGAAGCCCTCTATGTGCTTGTGCTGGAAGATCAGCTGGCCGGGCTCGCGGATGATCGTGGCCTCGGGGTCGAGCCGGCCATAGATGATCCAGCGCGCCCGTTTCGGCATTGCATTGAAGATGGCCGAGGCCAGCGGCCCGGTGACCGCATCGAGGAAGATGCGCGGCTGCTCGGCCTTCATCACATCGCGCAGCGTGGCCTCGAAATCCGGCGCCTTCTCGTTGAGGACATGCGCCGCGCCAAGCTCTTTCAGCAATGCGATCTGCTCGTCGCGGCGCACGGTGAGGACAGGCCGAAACCCTTCCTCCCTGGCCAGGCCGATGATCAGCTTGCAGAGCTGGCTGGCGCCGGCGGTCATGATGAAGGCCTTCTCGCCTTCCTGTTTGACGATGTCGAACATGGCGATCGCGGTCAGCGGATTGACGATCATCGCCGCGCCATCCTCGTCGCGCACCGTATCGAGCAGCGGAATGCAGGCCGCTGCCTCGGCGACGGCATAGTCAGCCCATGAACCCCAGTTGCTGAGACCGGTGGCGAAGGCGACGCGCTTGCCGACGAGGCTCTTGGGACAAGGTTCGTCACCACCGGCGACGACCGTGCCGACACCCTCGAAGCCGGCCGGCCGGCCCTTGGCGCGCGGCTGCCCGTATTGGCCCTTGATGAAGGCGACATCCGAGGGGTTGATCGAGGCCAGGCTGACCTTGATCAGCACCTGGCTCGGTCCGGGCGGCGGCACCGCGATCCTACCCCGCTCGAGATACGGCTCCATCGCCTCGAGCACGCTGCCGCTCGGCGTCCTGGTATAGCCGTCCCCGATCAAGAGCAGCGCCTTCATTTCGGAGGGGATCGTCATTGGCGGGATTCCTTGTTTGTCGGCGGCAACACGGCCGGCAGCGCTCAGATCTTTTCCTGCGTGTATTTCTTGAGCTCGGTGCGCGCCACCTGCCGTCGATGCACGGCATCAGGCCCGTCGGCGAGGCGCAGGGTCCTCAGATGCGTCCACGAGCGCGCGAGCGGCGTATCCTGGCTGATGCCTTGGGCGCCGAACATCTGCACCGCTTCGTCGGTGACTTTCAGCGCGACGCGCGGCGCGATCACCTTGATCTGGCTGATCCAGGGCGCAGCGGCGCGCGCGTCGCCCTGGTCGATCATCCACGCCGCCTTGAGGCAGAGCAGCCGGGCCATCTCGATCTCCATGCGGCATTCGGCGATGATGTCGAAATTGGCGCCAAGTTTTGCCAGCTTCTGGCCGAACGCCTCGCGGCGCACCGAACGCTGGCACAGCATTCCCAGCGCCATCTCGGCCTGGCCGATGGCGCGCATGCAGTGATGAATGCGGCCGGGACCGAGCCGCCCCTGGGCGATCTCGAAACCCTTGCCCTCGCCGAGGATCAGGTTCGAGGCCGGCACCCGGACATTGTCGAAGCGTAGGTGCATGTGGCCATGCGGCGCGTCATCGTCGCCATAGACCTGCATGGCGCGGACCTTGGTCACGCCCTTGGCGTCCGATTGCACCAGGATCATGGAATGGCGGCGGTGCTGTGGCTCCTCATCGCCGCCGGTCCGCGCCATGACGATATAGATGGCGCAGCGCGGGTCACCGGCGCCCGATGCCCACCATTTCTCGCCGTTGAGCACATAGTCATCGCCCTGCCGCTCGCAGCGCATGGCAATGTTGGTGGCGTCGGAGGACGCGACATCCGGCTCGGTCATCAGATAGGCCGAGCGGATTTTTCCGTCCAGCAGCGGTTCGAGCCATTCCCGCTTGTGCTCGGCCGTGCCGTAGCGTTCCAGAACCTCCATATTGCCGGTGTCGGGCGCCGAGCAGTTGAAGGTTTCGGCGCCCAGATGCGCCTTTCCCATCTCCTCCGCCAGATAGGCGTATTCGACGGTGGACAGGCCGTAGCCGCGCTCCGAACCGGTCAGCCAGAAATTCCACAGGCCGCGGTCCCTGGCGGTCTTCTTCAGCCCTTCGAGGATCTCGCTCTGGCGCTTGCTGTAGACCCAGCGGTCGCCTTCCTTGCCGACTTCGCCGAGGAATTCCTTGTCGAGCGGCATGATCTCGTCGCGCACCATGGCCGCGACGCGTGCGTGGATCGGCTTCAGCCGCTCGGTCATGCCGAGATTCATCTGCGTCATCGGTCGCTAACCCTTCATGCAGGCCAGGCATTTTACCCGTGGCAAGGATGACCGTACTTCGGATAGCCTTGTCAACGCGAACTGTTTTGCCCGCAGGCGGGGCAAGGCGCGGAGAAATTCGGATGAGCTATCTCGACGAGCTGTTTTCGGTTGCCGGCAAGACCGCGCTGGTGACGGGAGCGGCGACCGGCATCGGCCGCATGGCGGCGACCGCGCTGGTCAGGGCCGGCGCCAGCGTGATGATCGCCTCGCGCAAGGGCGACGACTGCATCAAGGTGGCCAATGAGTTGAACGGGCTTGGCGCCCCGGGCAAGGCGGAAGGCTTTGCCGGCGACGTCTCCAGCGAGGCTGGCATTGCCGCCCTGGTCGGCGAGGTCAGGGCGCGCACCGAAAAACTGCATATTCTGATCAACAATGCCGGCGTGTCGTGGGGCGCGCCATTGGAAAGCTTTCCCTACCACGCCTGGGCCAAGGTGTTCGGCGTCAACGTCACCGCGGTCTTCCATCTGACGCGCGAATTGCTGCCGCTGCTCGATGCCGGCGCCAGCGACGCCGATCCGGCCCGGGTGATCAATCTGGGATCGGTGATGGGCACGCAGCCGCTGGCCGACGATGCCTATTCCTACACCGCCTCGAAGGCGGCTGTGCATCACCTGACGCGCACGCTGGCGCTCGAACTTGCCGGCCGCCGCGTCACCGTCAACGCCTTTGCCCCCGGCCCCTTCCAGAGCCGCATGACGGCTTTCGCCACCGGCACGGACGAACAGGCCAGGCATGTCGGCAACCATGTCCCGATCGGCCGCATCGGCGCACCGGATGACATTGCCGGCGCAACGCTCTATTTGTGCAGCCGTGCAGGCAGCTATGTCACCGGCGCCATCCTGCCGATTGACGGCGGGCAGTCGGTGCAGCATGGGCTGACCTTGTTCAAGGAATGACATTTTCCGGCCGCAGAAGCCGGAGGTGAAAACAGGAGGACGTGAGCGTGGAACCGATCAGTCTCGATGTGCTTCTGGCCAGCGTCGGCAAGGAAGTCGGCGTCTCGCCCTGGCGCGTGGTCACGCAGCGTATGATCGACCAGTTCGCCGACGCCACCGACGACCACCAGTTCATCCACTGCGACCCGGAACGGGCCAAGCGCGAGACGCCCTTCGGCGGCACCATCGCGCATGGTTTCCTGTCGCTGTCGCTGCTGTCGGCGATGACCTTCGAGACCATGCCGCCACTGGAAAACGGCAAGATGGGCGTCAACCATGGCTTCGATTCGCTGCGCTTCCTGGCACCGGTGAAGACCGGCGCGCGCATCCGCACCCGTTTCGTGCTGGCCGACGTCAAGGTCAGGCCGTCGGGCTGGGTGCAGACGGCGCACGACGTGACCATAGAGATCGAGGGCTCGAAGAAACCGGCGCTGACCGCCCGCTGGTTGACCCTGACCTTGCTTGAACGCCAGCCCGAGACCGCATGAGCGACCCGAACGCGCTCGACCAGACGGCGCTCGCGCCTTACCTCGAGGCGCAAATACCGGGCTTCTCCGGGCTCGCGGCCATCGAAAAATTCAAGTCCGGCCAATCCAACCCGACCTATCTCCTGACGGCTGAAAGCGGCCGTTACGTGCTGCGCGCTAAGCCGCCAGGCCAACTCCTGAAATCGGCGCACCAGGTCGACCGTGAATTCCGCGTGATGAAGGCGCTTGCCGGCACGGCCGTGCCCGTGCCCGAAATGCTGCACCTGTCGACCGAGGACTCGCCGATCGGCCGCATGTTCTACGTCATGGACTTCCTCGATGGCCGCATTTTCTGGGATCCGGCATTGCCGGAGGCGCGCGGCGACGATGAACGCGCGGCCATCTACGACGCCATGAACGCCACGCTTGCCGCCCTGCACGATGTCGATGTCGAGGCGGTGGGGCTCGGCGATTTCGGCCGGCCCGGCAATTATTTCGAACGCCAGCTGGCGCGCTGGTCCACCCAGTACCGTGCCTCGGAAACCGGCGCCATTGCCGACATGGACCGCCTGATCGCCTGGCTTGAGACGCATGTGCCGGCCGATGATGGCCGCATTGCGCTGGTGCATGGCGACTACCGGCTGGACAATTTGATTTTCGCGCCGGACCGGCCGGATGTGCTGGCCGTGCTCGACTGGGAATTGTCGACGCTTGGCGACCCCTTCGCCGACATCGCCTATCAGTGCATGCAATGGCGCCTGCCGCACGCCTCAGGCTTTCGCGGCCTGGGCGGCATCGATCGCTTGGCGCTCGGCCTGCCCACCGAAGAAGACTATGTCGCTGCCTATTGCCGACGACGCGGGCTCACCGGCATCGGCAACTGGACATTCTTCCTCGCCTTCTCCTTCTTCCGGCTGGCTGCAATCTGCCAGGGTGTCTACAAGCGGGCGCTGGACGGCAATGCCTCTAATCCCGAAAAGGCCAGGACCTATGGCGAGGCGGTGAAGCTGCTGTCGCGCCTCGCCGCCGAGTTGATCGACAAGGAGAGCTAGGCAATGGGCCGCTTTGATGGAGCTACGGTGCTGATCACGGGCGCGGCCGGCGGCCTCGGCCGTGGCGCCGCCAAGGGCTTTGCCGCCGAAGGCGCCCGGCTGGTTCTCTCGGACCTGGATGAAACGGCGCTGATGAGTTTCGCCGGGACGCTCGATGCCGAAACGGCCACGCTGGCCGGCAACATTGCCGACGAGGCGTTGTCGGAAGCGCTCGTGGCGCTGGCGGTCGAAAGATTTGGCCGCCTGGATGTCGCCGTCAACAATGCCGGCATCGTCCAGAGTTTCGTGCGCCTGCCCCAGGTTCCATCGGACGAAGCACGCCGTGTGCTCGAGGTCGACCTGCTCGGCGTGTTCTATGCCATGAAGCACCAGATCCCGCGGATGGAGCAGCAGTTCAAGGCGACGGCTAGGGGCGGCGCCATCGTCAACATCGCCTCGGCCGCCGGCCTTTCGGGCGCGCCGAAACTTTCGGTCTATGCCGCGGCCAAGCATGGCGTCGTCGGACTGACCCGCTCGGCGGCGGTCGAATATGCCAGCAAGGGCCTGCGCATCAACGCCATCTGCCCCGCCCACACCAGGACGGCGATGGTGGACAGTTTCGTGCGCGTCTCCCGCGCGCCGGAGGCAGAGGCGCTGGCCGAACTGACCCGTGGCGTGCCGATGAAGCGCGCGGCCGAAGTCGACGAAATCACCACCGCCATCCTGTTTGCCGCCGACCCGGCCAATTCCTTCATGACCGGCCATGCGCTGGCCGTCGACGGCGGTATCGGCGCGATCTGATCCCCGCGATCTGGCGCCTGCCGCTTGGGAACCGTCGGCGGCCTTGTTCGTTTCCGTACAGCGTATATAATTTAGCCAGGCACCAACCAGACAAGGGCAACGGACTTGCCGCTGAGCGTCCAGAAACGCCGCGAGAAACAAAAGGCCGAACTCCGCTCGGAGCTTGTCGAGGCCGCGCACAAGCTCGTCCAGGAAGAAGGCTACGAGGGCCTGACCATCCGCAAGCTGGCCAGGCGGGTCGGCTACGCGCCGATGTCGGTCTATTCCTATTTCGCCGACAAGCAGGACATCCTCTTCGCGCTGGCCGAGGACGCGTTCGAAACGCTTGCCCGGCGCATCGAGGAGCACCCGTCCGACGATCCGATCGAGGCCTTGCGGGCGGTGATGACCGAATATGCCGCTTTCGGGCTCGGCAACCCAAATGAATACCGCACCGTCTTCATGACCGAAAAGACCAGGCTGCCGGAAGGCAGGAGCTACGAGGACATGGAAGAAGGCAATCCGGCGATGAAGGTGCTGATCAGCAGGGTCGAGGCCTGTGTCGCCGCCGGGAAATTGCATGGCGATCCGCGCGCCATCGCCACCATGCTGTGGGCGGTCGGCCATGGCACCATCTCGCTGTTGATCACCTTCCCCTTCTATCCCTTCGGGGACGCGCAGGCTTTCGTGAAACGGATGTGCGACTTCACCCTTGCCACGCTCAGCACGCAGGATGTGCCGCCATTGACCGAGACACCGGTCAACTGCTGATCTGCAAGCCTTTCGTTTCCAGATTTCCGCGCCGCCTTTCCGAGCCAAACCGGGGGCGGATTTCTCGGTTAACAGAAAACTACCGTACGTGTACGATTTACCCTTGAACTCCGCGATCGACGAACGTATTTGTACGAAGTAACGTACATGTACGGAATAAATTCACCGTCGAAACCGGAGACTGACCATGAAAAAGACCCTCCTCACCCTCGCCGGCGTGCTGGCACTTTCTGGCTCGGCCTTTGCCGCCAACACGACCCATGCGGTCAAGCATGTGCCCGCCGCCTGCGTCGACACCAGGACCAATGTGAAGCTCGATTGCGCTTCGACCGGCTCGGTCGACAAGAAGGCTTCCACGGAAGCCACGACCGAAGGCAAGGGCCCGCGCCTCGGCATCACGGTGAACCCGTGGATCATGCCGAGCGCCTACTGAGATTTGCAAGGTTGGTTGTGGCCGGCTCAGCCGGCCACATGATGATTTCAAGCGATCGAGACCGGCAGCTTGGCCGCCGAACTTTGGAAGGCCGCGTCGATCAGCTTCTGCATCTCGGCGGCGCGCCGGAACGACGGATCGCCGTTCTGTCCCGCGTCCAGCGCATCGGCGAAGCGCCGGGCATTGTGTTTGACGTCAGGCGGCGTCAACGTTCGCCAACGGTGCTGATGGACGTCGTCGCCCAGGCAAGCGGACAGTCGCGAAACCTTGCCATCGGTCTCGACCTTGATCGCGCCCTTGGTGCCGTGTAGGGCCAGCGACAGATCATTGCCATGGCCTGTCGTGTAGCGGCTGGCCATGATCGTGGCCAGCGCGCCTGACCTGAGCCGCGCCGTTATCGCCAGACTGTCATTGACGTCGAGCACATAATCGCCGATGCGGTCGCCCTCGGCCTTCGGAAACGTCACCAGATCGGCATGCAGGGAGACAATATCCTCGGCCGCCCCATAGGTCGCGAAGTCGAGGATATGGATGCCGACATCGCCCAAAACACCTGTCGAACCGTGTCGGCCCGACAGGCGCCACAGCCATTTGTCGTCGACCCGCCAATCGCCCCAGAACTTGCTGACCAGCCAGCTTTGCCTGTAGCTGGCCTCGACATGGCGCAGCTCGCCGATCTCGCCGGCCTCCACCATGCGCCGCGCCGCATGGATCACCGGTGTGTTGCGATAGGTCAGGTTGACCATGTTGACGAGCCCGGCCGCCTCGGCGGCTTCGCTCATCGCAAGCGCATCGGCGTAGGTCGGCGCCAGCGGCTTCTCGCAGAAGACATGTTTCCCGGCGGCCAGCAGGGCCAGCGTCGTCGCCTTGTGGACCTGGTCCGGCGTCGCATTGATGGCTGCATCGAACTCGCCCCAAGCGATCGCCGCTTCGAGGCTCTCGAAGAAAGTACCTATTTTGTTGGCGGCGGCGAACGCCGCCGCGCGGCCCGGCAGCTGGTCCACGCAAGCGACGATGGCGCAGCCGGGAACCTGACCGAACTCCTCGATATGATGGGCCGCGATCCAGCCGGTGCCGAGCAAGAGCAGGCGATGCATCAGCTCAACCCCCTGTCACCGTCGGCATGCAGGCGCAGGCCTTTCTGGACGATCTTCTCCTTGGCCTTGTCCGTCGGTACATTCGGCGCATTGGTGATGCCGGACCATGCCGGAGCCGGGTTGTGCGCCCAATGCACGGCGTTGCGCAGCACCTGCTGAACGCCTTCATTGTGGTAGATCGGATAGGTCTCGTGCCCCGGTGAGAAGTAGAAGATTTTTCCGGCGCCCCGCTGGTAGGTCAGGCCGGAGCGGAACACCTCGCCGCCCTCGTACCAGGAGATGAACACCGTCTCCAGCGGCTCCGGCACCGCGAACGGCTCGCCATACATTTCCGTCTCGCCGATCTCCAGGCACTCGCCGATGCCTTGCGCGATCGGGTGGCCGCGGTTGATCGCCCACACACGCTCGCGCTCGCCCGCCTCGCGCCATTTCAGCGAACAGGGCGTGCCCATCAACCGCTTGAAAATCTTCGAGTAATGGCCGGAATGGAGCACGATCAGACCCATCCCTTCCCAGACCCGCTTCTGCACGCGCTCGACGATCTCGTCCTTGACCTCGCCATGCGCGGCGTGGCCCCACCACAGCAAGACATCGGTGGCGGCAAGGCGCGCCTCGCTCAGGCCGTGCTCGGGTTCCTGCAAGGTGGCGGTGGTCGCCTCGATGCCCTTGTCCTGGTTGAGCGCGGCGGCAATCGTGCCATGCATGGTCAGGGGATAGAGGTCGCGCACGGCGGCATTGGTCTGTTCATGGACGTTTTCGCCCCAGACTACGGCTTTGACAGGCATTTTTCCTCTCCAAAGCGCTTTGAATATCGCATCGATGGAGGTCTTGGGAAGATGCCTTCAACCAAAATTTCTAAATCAGGGCTTGCGGGTCTTCCGTCCGGGGACGGTCTTGGCCTTGCCGGGTTTAGCCGGGGCGCCCGGAATGGCGGAACTGGTGATCGACACCGGATCGCTGGCTGGGAACGTGTCCTCGAGGCCCTCCTCGAGTTCTTCTTCGGCGTCGGCGTCGTGGTGCCGCTCATGCTCCAGCGAACGGACGGCCGCGGTCTTCGCTGTCGTCTTCCCAAGCGATTTCGGCGCGGACTTCGACGACATCGGCATTCTCCCTCGACCTGTCGCCCGCACAACGGATGCGGGCGGCAAAACGTTCCGGATCAGCCGGCGGCGTCGCGGGCTCCCTCGGACAGGAAAGTAAAGACATAGTCCGAGAAGGAACGCCAGCACTCGACCCTGAAGGCGTCCTCGGCCGTGCGCAACAGCACGATCTCGGCCTTGCCCAGGATGGTGCGCGAAGCGGCGCCCACCGGGAAGGCTTCGAGCGACAGATCCTGCGGGCAGCCCGAATTGACCGTGGCCTCGGCCCCTGGGCCGGCAACTGAAATCGCGATGTTGCGGTGCGAGATACCGACCGACGAGTGCAGGACGGAAACTTTCGCGCAATCGGCAAGCGGGTCCTTGCCGGCTTCATCGACGACAAGCCATTCGTCCGGGCCAAGCCACAGTGCGGTACGCCCCGCCTTGGACGCGGATGTTTTCGGCTTCTTCGGTAAGGTCACGCCGAGCGCCTTCGAAAGCGCCGCAAGCGAAGCCTCCGGCGCCCGCAGCGACATGCGCTCCGCCGCCGGCAGCACCTCGACCTTGACGCCGGCCGCTGATATGGCGCGCCCGGCCAATGCCGGACGCCGCCCGACCGAGGACGACGCCGTCGTCTTTGCAGCAGCCTTAGCCATTGAGGCGCCCTCCCGTCTCGTCGAAGAACACCATGCCGGTAACCTCCACTTCGATCACCCCATCAGGCATCGGCACGTAGAGCGTGTCGCCCATCCGGTCGCGCCCGCCGGCAACCAGCGCCAGCGCGATGGAGCGGCCGCAATTTTGCGACCAGTAGCTCGATGTGACATGACCAATCATCTTCATCGGGATGGCCTGTTTTGGGTCCTCGACGATCTGCGCGCCTTCTTCCAGCACCACCTTGGGGTCCTTGGTCTTGAGGCCGACCAATTGCTTGCGGCCCTTGGCCACCAGATCCGGCCGCTTCAAGCCACGAATGCCGACAAAGTCGGTCTTCTTCTTGCCGACCGCCCAGTCGAGACCGGCATCGTTTGGCGTCACCGTGCCGTCCGTGTCCTGGCCGACGATGATGTAGCCCTTTTCGGCGCGCAGCACGTGCATCGCCTCGGTGCCGTAGGCGGTGGCACCATGCTTCTGGCCTTCCGCCCACAACGCTTCCCAGACGGCCTGGCCATGGTCGGCAGGCACGTTGACCTCGAAACCGCGCTCGCCGGTGAACGACATGCGGAACAGCCTCGTCGGAACGCCGCAAATCTTGCCCTCGCGCACCGACATATGCGGCAGCGCCTCGTCGGACATGTCGATGCCTTCGACCAGCGGCGCGATGATGTCACGCGACTTGGGTCCCTGCACGGCGATGACCGCCCACTGTTCGGTGATCGAGGTCAGCCAGACATTGAGATGCGGGAACTCGGTCTGGAGATAATCCTCCATGTGGTTCATGACACGCGGCGCGCCGCCCGTCGTCGTCGTCACATGGAAACGGTCCGGCGCCAGCCTGCCAACGACGCCGTCATCATAGATGAAGCCGTCCTCGCGCAGCATGATGCCATAGCGGCAGCGGCCGGGTTCCAGCTTCTCCCACGGATTGGTGTAGAGCAGTTCCATGAACTTGGCCGCATCCGGCCCGACGACTTCGATCTTGCCGAGCGTCGAGGCATCGAACAGGCCAGCCTGGTTGCGCACGGCAACGCATTCGCGGTCGACCGCCGCATGCATGTTCTCGCCGGGTTTGGGGAAATACCAGGCGCGCTTCCACTGGCCGACATCCTCGAACACCGCGCCTTGCGCCTCGGCCCAGGGATGGATCGCGGTTTTGCGGGTCGGGTCGAACAGCGGGCCACGCGCATGACTGACGATCGCGCCGAACGTGACAGGCGTATAGGGCGCCCGGAAGGTGGTCAGCCCGACCTCGGGGATCGGCTTGCCCAGCGTCTCGGCGGCGATCGCCAGGCCGTGCATGTTGGAAGTCTTCCCCTGGTCGGTCGCCATGCCGTTGGTGGTGAAGCGCTTGACGTGCTCGATGGAGCGCATGCCTTCATGCACCGCCTGGCGGATGTCCTTGGCGGTCACGTCGTTCTGGAAATCGACGAAGGCTTTCACCGTCGTATCCGGCCCGGCGCCCGGCGCCGCGCCCAGCATGCCGCGCGACCAGCTCTCGGAGGCATCCACCTTCGGCTTGGTGCCATTGGTTGTCTTGGCTCCGGCATCCTTGGCCGCCTTGGCACCCGCCGCATAGGCCTCATCGACCGAGGCCGACAGGCCGTCGGTGCCGTTGCAGGCGCCGACCGAGACGCAGTCCTGCGCGTAGGTGCCGGGCACGAAACGCTTGGTCTCGTCGTTGAAGGCGACCTTGCCGCGCGACTGCGAGAACAGATGCACCGACGGTGTCCAGCCGGCCGACATCAGGATCGCGTCGACGGGAATGGTGCGTTCGCCGCCGCCATTCTTCGGCTGCACCGTCATCGACGACACCCGCAGCTTGCCGCCGGCGCGGATCACCGCACGGCCGAAATTGATCTCGATGCCGAGCGCCCTCGCCTCGTCGATCACCGGGCCGGTCGGGTTGTCGCGCAGATCGACGATCGCCGCCACGCTGACGCCGGCCTTCTTCAGGTCGATCGCGGCCGCGTACGCCGAGTCATTGGCGGTGTAGACGCCGACATTCCTGCCGACCGCGACGCCATAATGATTGAGGAAAGTGCGTGCCGCGCCCGCCAGCATGACGCCCGGCCGGTCGTTGTTGGCGAACACCATATGGCGCTCGATGGCGCCGGAGGCCAGCACCACGCGCTTGGCGCGAACCTGCCAGAGCCGCTCGCGCGGCAGGTCGTGGCCCGGGGCCTTCAGGTGGTCGCTGACGCGCTCGACCAGGCCGATGAAATTCTGCGCGTAATAGCCGAACGCCGTGGTGCGCGGCAGCACGCGGACATTGTCCATCGCACTCAGCTTGGCGATCGCCACTTGCGCCCACGCAAAGCCGTCCTGGCCGTCGATCTTCGCACCAGACTCGAAGCGCAGACTGCCGCCGAACGAGGCCTGCTCATCGGCGAGGATGACGCGCACGCCGGTCTCCGCCGCGGCAAGCGCCGCTACGATACCGGCCGCACCGCCGCCCAGCACCAGAACGTCGCAATGCGCGTAGCGCGAGGAATAATGGTCGAGATCGGGCTTGTCGGGCGAGACCCCGAGGCCGGCCGCTTCGCGGATCTTGGGCTCGTAAAGGCTCTTCCAGGCGGCCTTCGGCCACATGAAGGTCTTGTAGTAGAAGCCGGCCGAAAACAGCGGCGATGCCAGGTCGTTGACCGCGCCGACGTCGAAGGACAGCGACGGCCAGCGGTTCTGTGAGTTGGCGGCGAGACCGTCATAGAGCTCCTGCACGGTGGCGCGCACGTTCGGCGTCTTTCGCGCATCGTCGCGCACGATCTGCACCAGCGCGTTGGGCTCTTCCGCGCCGGCCGACAGGATGCCGCGCGGGCGGTGATACTTGAACGAGCGGCCGACCAGATGCACGCCGTTGGCCAGCAGCGCCGAGGCCAGCGTGTCGCCCTCGATGCCGGCATAGGACTGGCCATCGAAAGTGAACCGCGCGCTCTTGGCCTGGCTGAGGCGCCCGGCGCCCGAAATGCGCAACGCGTCGCTCATTTCGCAACTCCTTCGTTGGAGTTTTTGGGCAGCTTGGAGGGTTTGGGCTCGCCGGCCTTGTAGGTCATGACGAATTTGTCGGTCACGGTGTCGCGCACCGCGTTGAAGAAGCGCGCGCAGCCATGCATGTGTCGCCAGCGCTCATAAATGATGCCCTTGGGGTTCGAGCGGATGAAGAAGAACTTCTCGAAGTCGTCGTCGCTCTCGCCTGATATGTTGGCCGAGCGCGCGATATGCGCCTCGCCGGCGTTGCGGAACTCGAGTTCCGGGCGCTCTTCCTCGCAATAGGGGCAGCGGATGAGAAGCATCGTGTTTGTTCCTACAATTCGCCGTGACCGACGTGGGCGCCGGCCGGTTGGTCGCAAAGCCTTTGGCCCATAGCCGCAAATGGCGCGACGAGCCGGATGCGCTCCTCCACGCTTGCGGCCGGGCGAAACAGATCGCGATACGCCATGTTGCCGATGGTGAGTTGCATCGGATCGGTCGTGACGATGACGCGACGTGGCTCGAACGGTTCGTCCTCGTCGAGATCGGCGGGTCTGTTCTCCACGAACATGACCACTCTCTGGCCGCCACTCCACACGCAGGCCAGGACGCCGTCGTCGACGGTAAATGGCCAGTTGGCCTCGTTTCCAGCGCGGCTGATCGGCTGCGTGCGGAATTCGTCCGCCGAAGGAAAATGGAACATGCCCTGTTCCCCCGCCAGCATCAGCGGCATGGCGACAGCCATCTGCGCCATCATCATCAGTGCGCCACCGCCGCCGCCGCCGCTTCGTCGATGAGGCGGCCGGTGCGGAAGCGCTCGATGGTGAAGGGCGCGTTGATCGGATGCGGATCGTCCTTGGCGATGGTGTGGGCGAAGACATGGCCCGAACCGGGCGTCGCCTTGAAGCCGCCCGTGCCCCAGCCGCAATTGACATAGAGGCCGGGCACCGGCGTCTTGGCCAGGATCGGCGAGCGGTCGGGCGTCACGTCGACGATGCCGCCCCACGAGCGCAGCATTTTCATGCGCGTGAAGATCGGGAACATCTCGCAGATGGCGTCGAGCGTATGCTGCAAGATGTGCAGCCCACCGGTCTGCGAATAGGAGACATACTGGTCGGTGCCGGCGCCGATCACCAGTTCGCCCTTGTCGGACTGCGAGATGTAGGCGTGCACCGTGTTCGACATCACAACGCAAGGCACGACCGGCTTGATCGGCTCCGACACCAGCGCCTGCAGCGGATAGCTTTCCAGCGGCATGCGCACGCCGGCCATATTCATGATGACCGAGGAATGGCCGGCGGCGACGACGCCGACCTTCTTGGCGCCGATGAAGCCACGCGTCGTGTCGACGCCCGTCACCGCGCCATTGGCAGCCCGCTTGACGCCCGTCACCTCGCAGTTCTGGATGATATGCACGCCGCGCGCCGAGGCGCCGCGCGCATAGCCCCAGGCGACAGCGTCGTGGCGCGCCGTGCCGCCGCGGCGCTGCAAGGCAGCCCCGACGACCGGATAGCGTGCGTCCTTGGAGGTGTTGAGCGGCGGGCAGAATTCCTTTGCCTGCTCAGGCGTCAGCCATTCATTGTCGATGCCGTTGAGCCGGTTGGCATGCACGTGGCGCTTCAGCACCTGGATGTCGTGCACATTGTGGGCCAGCATCATGACGCCGCGCGCCGAATACATGACGTTGTAGTTGAGTTCCTGACTGAGCCCATCCCACAGCTTCAGGGCATGGTCGTAAATGCCGGCGCTCTCGTCATAGAGATAGTTCGAACGGATGATGGTGGTGTTGCGGCCGGTATTGCCGCCGCCGAGCCAGCCCTTTTCCAGAACCGCGACATTGGTGATGCCGTGCACCGTGGCGAGATAATAGGCGGTGGCCAGGCCATGGCCGCCGGCGCCGACGATGATGACGTCGTATTCCTTCTTCGGCTCGGGCGAGGACCATTGCTCCTCCCAGCCCTTGTGGCCGCGCATGGCCTCGCGGGCGATGGCGAATACAGAGTATTTCTTCACGGTCCAGCCTCGCAAATGGCAGCCGGGCGTTCATCATCAAGCCCCGGCGCGCGAGGTGTATCACTAGCGAAACCGCGCTGCCATCCTTGCGCTGTTTGCGACGGCGCTTGCCGTTTTGCGCCGTGCTGAAAAAGACGCAAGCAAGGCATCGGCACATTGGCACGTATCGGGTGGCTCTGCCCGGCCCGATCTGTGACCAAGCATCCCGATTGCCGGCGAGACCGGCGCGAAGGACAGGGATGCAAAAGATGCTCGCACTCACCAACAAGATCGCCATCATCACCGGCGCCAGTTCCGGCATTGGCCGCGCCACCGCAAAGCTGTTCGCCGAGGAGGGCGCCAGGCTCGTCATTTCCGCCCGCCGCCAGACGGAGCTTGATGCGCTCGCCGCCGAAATCGAGGACGCCGGCGGCACGGCCGTCGCCCTCGCGGGGGATGTCACCGACGAGACCTACGCGAAAGCCCTCGTCGAGCTGGCGGTCGGCAGCTTCGGAGGACTCGACATCGCGTTGAACAATGCCGGCTCCGTTGGACTGATGGGATCAGTCCCCGACATGTCGGCACGGACATGGCACGGGACGATGGACACCAACCTGACCAGCGCCTTTCTCGGCGCGAAGTATCAGATACCGGCCATGCTGGAGCGCTGCGGCGGCTCGCTGATCTTTACGTCGAGCTTTGTCGGGTACACAGCCGGCATGCCGGGCATGGCCGCCTACGCCGCCGCCAAGGCCGGCCTGATCGGTTTGACGCAGGTGCTTGCCGCCGAATACGGACCGAAGGGACTGCGCGTCAACGCGCTGCTGCCGGGCGGCACCGACACGCCAGGCGCGACCACGACCACGCCCGAGGCCCGCGCCTTTGTCGAGGGCCTCCATGCCCTGAAGCGCATGGCGCAACCGCGAGAGATCGCCCGCTCCGCGCTTTACCTCGCCTCCGACGCCTCGAGCTTCACCACGGGAACCGCGCTGTTTGCCGATGGCGGCGTGTCGATCAACCGGACGTGAAGGATTTTTACGGGGAACAGGCCTGTTCGTCGTTGTGACGCAGGCCGCCGGTCTTGCTTTTTGCGCCCGATTTGGCGATTTCGTTTCCTGTCGAAACGGGTCCTTTTACCAAAACGGGTCTTGAAGCCATGATGCTGATCCGAACCTATGTCGCTCAGAGCGCCATCGAAGGCGTCGGCATGTTCGCCGCCGAGCCGGTCGCGAAAGGCGCCTCGATCTGGCGCCTCGATCCGGATTTCGACCGGCTGATCCCGATGGACAAATACGAGACGGCCTCGCAGCCCTTGAGGGAATTGCTCGAACGTTATGCCTATCCGAGCCCGGACAAGCCCGGTTTCATGGTCTACGAGGTCGACAATGGCCGCTTCATGAACCATTCGGCCACGCCGAACACCGACTTTTCGCACTATGGCGGCGCGACCGCGACCCGGGATATCGCCGTCGGCGAGGAGATCACCTGCGATTACGGAGAGTTCTTCGAGGATTTCGAGCGGCTGCACCTGGCGACGGCGTAACGGGCGCCCTATCTCCAGGCGACCGTGGCAATTTGGCTGCCGTCCATCATTTCGACTGTGGACAGCGAGGCTTGATTCTGCTATCAGCCGCCACAATTCGTGGTGTCGAGCGCCGCGGAGGCTTGTGGCTATGGCTACTTGCCTGTTGATATCAAACCCGAAAGACAGGATTGCCCGTGCAGGTACTCGTCCGCGACAATAACGTTGATCAGGCGCTTCGCGCGCTCAAGAAGAAGATGCAGCGCGAAGGCATTTTCCGCGAAATGAAGATGCGCGGCCACTACGAGAAGCCTTCCGAGAAGCGCGCCCGTGAAAAGGCCGAAGCCGTTCGCCGCGCCCGCAAGCTGGCCCGCAAGCGCGCACAGCGCGAAGGCCTGCTGCCGATGACCCCGCGTCCGGTCGCTGCTGGCGGTGCCGCCGGTGCAGCGCGTCCGCCGCGCTGATTATCGCCAATATTTCGTCCTTTTCGAAGGATACCAGGGTGGCGCGATGCGGAATCGCCGCCACCCTTTTATTTTGATATGACCGGCCCGGAGGGGGGAACCGGACCCGAACGACGGCGCAAGTGAGGACAGGGCAGACATGAACGCAACGAGCGTGGAGCGCGGGACCGCATTGCGTGGTTTCGCCCTGACAGCGGCCCTGCTTTCCGGATTGGTGCTTGCCGGCTGCCAGACATCGGGCCCGGCTGGCGAGTTCAACAACATCGACAAGGCGCAAGGGTCGAGCGAGAACATCTCCTCGCTGTCGGCGGTGATCCAGCGCAATCCCCAGGATCCCGAGGGCTACAATGTGCGCGGCTCGGCCTATGGCCGCGGCGGCCAGTACCAGGCGGCGCTCAAGGACTTCAACCAGGCCATCCAGCTCAATCCGAATTTCTACCAGGCCTATTCGAACCGGGCCCTCATCCAGCGCTTCCTCGGCAACCAGGAAGCAGCGCTTGCGGACTACAACCGCTCGATCCAGATCAACGGCAATTACGACGCCGCCTATATCGGCCGCGGCAATCTCTACCGTAAGGCCGGCCGCACCCAGGATGCCTTCACCGACTTCCAGAAGGCGATCCAGCTCGACACGACGGACGCCCGCGCCTACCACAATCGCGGTCTGATCTATCAGAGCCAGGGCCAGCACAAATTCGCCATCGAGGATTTCTCGACAGCCATCTCCCTGGCCCCCGACGCGGCCGAGCCCTATAACGGCCGTGGCCTCTCCTATCTGGCGACGGGCGACGAGGACAACGCCTTCTCCGATTTCAACATGGCTATCAAGCTCGACGGCCAGAACGCCGAGGCCTGGGCCAACCAGGCGCTGATCTACGAACGGCGCGGCGACAAGGCCAAGGCGGCGAAGTCCTATCGCGAGGCCGTGCGCCTCAACCCCAGCTACCAGCCGGCCAAGGACGGCCTCGCCCGCGTCAGCTGACATCGGCCTCTACAAGCCCGCATAGCGTTCCACCACATCGTGTGCGTGTCCACAAGGACACGCGGCGAGGCATATCGCCCTCAAACCGGCAACCCCGCGTTAACCCCGGCGGCAAGCCGTTGACCCTTGCCTTGTTCGCGCCAAGTTTTCAGCGGAACGGTCGCGGGACCCGAGACGTTACCGAAGACTGACTGCGAAAGGACCCTCCCATGATCAAGAAACTCGTCTGCGCCGCCGCCCTTGCAACGACCGTGTTCGCCGCCGCTCCGGCCAGCGCCGGCAAGCTGCAGCTCGGCACCCTCGACTGCACCATCGATGGCGGCACCGGCTATATCGTCGCCTCCAACAAGGGTGTGTCCTGCGTTTTCCGCCCCTACCATCACGGTCCGTCGGAAATTTACACCGGCGTCATCTCCAAGATCGGCGTCGATCTCGGCAAGACGCATCAGGGCCAGCTCGTCTGGGCCGTTTTTGCCGCGACCCGCGACCGTGACGCTGGCGACCTTGCCGGCAGCTATTACGGCGTCAACGCCGAGGCGAGCGTCCTGACCGGCGGCGGTGCCAACCTGCTGGTCGGCGGCTTCGACAGCGCCTTCATGCTGGAGCCGCTCAGCGTCCAGGCGCAGACCGGCGTCAACCTCGCCGTGGCCGTGACGTCGCTGGAGCTGATCCACTCGCTCAAATAAGCGGATTGGAGCCTCGACTCCAAGCCCTTCACTTCGCGGCGCGGAACCCGATAGGATGGTTCCGCGCCGTTTTTGATTTTTGGGGACGCCATGCCGAGGACAGCCATTGCCGCTGCCGTGATCGCAACCGTGCTTGCCGGCCCGGCACGAGCGCAAGATCAGGGCATCGAACTCGGCACGCTTGAATGCGCCATATCGGGCGGCACCGGTTTCATTTTCGGTTCGAGCAAGGATCTGAGCTGCACCTTCACTCCGGCCGACAAGACCTTCGCCCCGGAAGCCTATTTCGGCGCCGTCAACAAATACGGCCTCGACATCGGCACGACCAAGCAGGCGGTGATGCGCTGGCTGGTGCTGACGCCGCTGAAGAACATCTACGCCCCGGGCGCCTTGGCGGGTGACTATATCGGCGCCAGCGCCGAAGTGACCGCAGCCGTCGGCGCCGGCGCCAATCTCCTGGTCGGCGGCTCCTCGCAAGCCTTCACCTTGCAGCCGCTCAGCCTGCAGACGCAAACCGGCGTCAACCTCGCCATCGGCGTCAGCCAGTTCCAGCTGCGCAGCACCGAGAATTGATCAGCAGGATCAGGACGGTCGCCCCCATCGCTTCATCATCCTAGGGCGTGTCGCGTCGAAACGGGTTTCTTCGCGGCTTCTCCGCCCGTGAATGACGAGGTTGAGAGGCTTCCGCCAATCGCGAATGTTTGCATTTCGACAAAAGTCCGCTTGAACTCAACCACGCTTGAGGTTTTACAAGCCCGCCCCGACTGGAACAGCGTGCGCATGGTCCTGCCGGAAACCCTTGCTGGCTTCTGGTGCCGTGCGCCGGCATCGCGATATGCAGAGTCAGGGATGGACATGACCGAGATCAGCACGAACAGGGTCGATTGGCGCGCATTGTGGGCGAGCGGCGACCTCGCGCGCTTCTGCTTCATCAGCCTCGGCATCCTGCTGCACGCCACCAATGAGACGATGGTGGCGACCGTGATGCCGGCCATGGTCGGCGAACTGGCCGGCGTGCAGCTCGTCGGCTGGTCGCTGGCGATCTACGAACTCGGCGCCATCGTCGCCGGCGCCGCGGCCGGACGGCTGGTGAGCTACGTGGCGCTGCGCACCAACATGGTGGTCGCGGCGCTTCTTTACGCTACCGGGGCGCTGATCTGCGCCACTTCGCCGTCCATGCAACTGTTCCTGGCCGGCCGGCTGATCGAGGGGCTTGGCGGCGGCGCGCTGGTGTCGCTGGCCTTTGTCTCGGTCGAGCGGCTGTTTTCGCGTGCCATCTGGCCGCAGCTTTTCGGCATCATGTCGGCGATCTGGGGCGTCGCTGCCTTCAGCGGCCCCCTGCTCGGCGCTGTTATGACCGAGTTGCTGTCATGGCGCTGGGCCTTCGGCGTCTTCACCCTGGGCGGCACCGCAATGGCGCTGGCAAGCTTCCTCGTGCTCGACACGCCGGAGGCGAAGAAACCCAGCACCGGCGCGGGCAAGGCGCCGCCCTTCCCGTTCATGGCGCTTGCCTGCCTTGCCATTGCCGTGGTGCTGATTGCCTCGGCCGGCGTCGACATCGCCCTGTTGCGTTCCTCGCTGCTGATCGTGCTGGGCCTCGCCGGGCTGGCGCTGTTCTTCTACATCGACGCGCTGAAGCCGCGCTCCCGGCTGTTCCCGGCGCGGCTGTTTTCATGGCGCACGCCGGTCGGCGCCGGCATGACCATGGTCGCCGCCTTTTCCATCGCGACCTGCTCGTTCGGCGTCTACGGACCGCTGCTCTTGACCAGCCTGCACGACATTCCGCTGCTGACCACTGGCTACATCATCGCCGCCGAATCGATCGCCTGGTCGATCCTGTCGATCCTCGTCGCCAACGCGCCGCAGCAGCGCGAGCGGCTGATCATCGTCTGCGGCGCGGTGATGATCGCGGCGGGCATCGCCGGCTTCGCCTACACGATACCCCTGGGCTCGATCCCGTTGATCCTGGTCTGCGCCCTGTTGCAGGGCGGTGGGTTCGGCATCGCCTGGCCGTTCCTGACCCGCGTCATCGTCGCCTCGGCCCCGGACGACGAACAGACCATCGCCTCGGCCGCGGTGCCGACCATGCAGCGCATCGGCTACGCCGTGGGCGCCGCCCTTGCCGGCATCGTCGCCAATGCCAGCGGTTTTTCGCAAGGCCTGAACCATGACGCGGCGGCCAATGTCGCGAGCTGGCTGTTCCTCGCCTTCGTGCCGCTCGGCATTCTCGGCTGTCTCGCCGCCTTGAGGACATCGGCGGCGGCAAATCGGCCGCTCGCGGTCATCGGCTGACGCGGGTTCCAGCGCCGGATTGTGTCACTCGACGCGCAGGCGGTAGCCGACGCCGGTTTCGGTGGTGATGTAGCGCGGCTGGTCGGGGGTTTTTTCGATCTTCTGCCTGAGCTGGCGCACATAGACCCTGAGATACTGCACGTCGGTCGAATCGTCCCAGATCTGCTTCAGGATGAAGTGGTGGGTGAGCACCTTGCCGGCGTGCTGAACCAGGATGCGCAGTATGTCGTACTCCTTCGGCGAGAGCTTCACCTCCCTGCCCTCGACCTTGACGATGCGCTTGACCAGATCGACGCTGAGGTCGCCGCTCTGGAAAACCGGCCTCTCGCCTTGCTGCTGGAATTTGTGCCGCAGCGCCACGCGAATGCGCGCCACCAATTCGTTCATGCCGAAGGGCTTGGTGACATAATCGTCGGCGCCGAGTTCCAGCGCACTGACGATGCCGGCTTCGTCGGTGCGGCTGGAGAGAATAACCACCGGCACGTCGAGGCCCTCGTCACGCCATTTGCGCAGCAGCTCATGGCCGCCCATGCCGGGCAGGCCGAGATCGAGCAGCACGAGGTCGGGCTTTTCCTGTTCCATCAACTCGATCGCCACCTTGGCATTCGGCGCCTCGCTGATCGCATAGCCCTGGCTGGCCAGACCGACCCGCAGCAGCTTGCGGATCGGCGGCTCGTCATCGACAACCAGTATGCTGACATTCGAATTGGTCATCGGGGCTGGTCCGTACCGGGCTCGTCGCCACGGGTGCCGATCGCACGCGATTGCGCCGGCACCGGCATCCTGATGGTGAAGGCCGCACCGGGGCGATCGGTCCGGTTGGCGGCCGCGATCGTGCCGCCCATCGCCTCGACGAAGCCACGGCAGATCGACAAGCCCAGCCCGGTGCCGGCGCGCACCTGGTCGCCCTTGCGCACCCGGTAGAAGGTGTCGAACACGCGCTCCAGGTCGTGCGCCGGAATCCCCGGCCCCTCGTCCATGACCTGAACGATGACGGAGCCATTGTCGCCCCAGGCCTGGACGCGGATGGTCGAGCCGGGCGGCGAATATTTCGAGGCATTGTCGAGAAGGTTGAACAGGACCTGTTCGAACAGCACGGGATCGAGCCGCAGCATCGGCAGGTCGGTCGGAATATCGACCTCGATCTTGTGCTCGCTGGTGATCTTGCGGGCACGGTCGAGCGCCGTACCGACGACATCGCCGACATAATGGAGGGCGTAATTCGGCTCCATCGCCCCGGACTCGATTTTGGTCATGTCGAGCAGGTTGGCGATGAAGCGGTTCAACCGCTCCGATTCGTCGATCACCGTCGACAGAAGCTCCGCCCGGTCCTGCTCGGGCAGGTCGGGTGCGAATTCCTTGAGCGTGCCCGCTGCCCCCATGATGGCCGCGAGCGGCGTTTTCAGGTCATGCGAAATCGAGGTCAGCAGCGCCGAGCGCAGCCGGTCGGCTTCGGCGGCTAGCTTGGCGCGGTCGACATCGGCGACGAGCTGGATGCGTTCGATCGCCACCGCGGCCTGGTCGGCCAGCGCGTCGAGCAGCCGCTGTTGCTCGGGCGTCAACAGCGGACCCTGCTTGTCGTTGTCGAGACCGACGACGCCGATCGCGGTTCGCCCTGTCCGCAAGGGGAGATAGAGGCGCTTGGCGCCGGGAAGCGTGTCGGCGCCGCGTCCGGCGGCACGGTTGTGCTCCCAGGCCCAGCGCGCGGCGGCGATGTCGGCCTCGGCCAGCGTGTCGTCGGGCGGATACCCTGCCTTGACCGTGATCGTGCCGTCTTCGGGCAGCAGCAGCACCACGCGCAGCTTCAGCATCGAGGCGATCTGGAAAGCAGTGGCCCAGAGCACATCATCGAGCGTGCCGGCGCCGGCGAGCTTCTTGGAAAAGAGATAGATGTCCTCCGTTGCCCGCGCCCGCGAGCGGGCGGCCGCCGCCTGACGCTGCACGCGCGCCGTCAGGTTGCTGGCGATGACCGCGACGGCGACGAAGACGGCGATCGCGACGATGCTCTCGGGATCGCGGATGGTCAGCGTATAGCGCGGTTCGAGGAAAAAATAGTTGAAGGCAAGGACACTGAGGAAACAGGCATAAAGCGCCGGCCAGAGACCGCCGGCCACCGCCGATGTCAACACGGAGAGCAGGAAGACGATCGCCAGGTTACGAACGTCGAGAAACTGGTCGAGAACCGTACTGACCGCCAATGAGCCCGCGACATAGCCGGTGGCGAACAGATAGGGCCAGATCTGAAAAGGCTTGCGCTCGGTCGCCGCTTTGACAGCTCTCGAGGGCGCATCGGGGTTGCGCTCGGTCCCCGAAATAACATGGACGCTGATGTCGCCGGCATTGCGGATCAGATCGTAGGTGAGCGACCCTTCGATCAGTTCGCGCCAGCGCGACCGGGTCGGCCTGCCGACCACGATGTGGGTGAAGTTGTTGGCTGTCGCATGGCGCACAATGTCCTGCGCGACGCTCTGGCCCGGAATGGTCGTCACCTCGGCGCCGAGCTGCTCGGCGAGGCGCAGGACTGTGGCGAGCCGGTCCTTGTCGTCCTCGGACATGCCGGCCGCGCGCGGCGTATCGACATGAAGCGCCGTCCATGGCGCACGAAGCCGGTCGGCCAACCTGCGTGCGTAGCGAATGCGGGCTGCCCCGCCCGGACGCGCGTCGACGCAGACGAGCACCCTTTCGCCCGCCGCCCACGGCCCTTGGATGGCGTGGGACTGCATGTGGTTGAGCAACTGCTCGTCGACGCGCTGGGCGGTGCGCCGCAGCGCCAGTTCCCGCAACGCCGTCAGATTGCCCGGCGAAAAATAGTTCTCGACGGCACGCTGCGCCGTGTTGGGGAAATAGACCTTCCCCTCCTCCAGCCGCTTGATCAGGTCGTCGGGCGTCAGATCGATGATTTCGACATCGTCGGCCCGGTCGATGACGGAATCGGGAACAGTCTCGCGCACCCGGACCTGGGTGATCTGCGCGACGATGTCGTTCAGGCTTTCGACATGCTGGACGTTGAGCGTCGTATAGACGTCGATGCCTCGCGCCAGGATCTCCTGAACATCGAGGTAGCGCTTGGGGTGGCGGCTGCCGGGCGCGTTGGTGTGGGCGAGCTCGTCGACCAGGACCAGCGCCGGACGCCGGGCAAGGATGGCGTCGATGTCCATCTCGGCGAGGACACGCCCCTTGTAGTCGACCTTGCGCCGGGCAATGACCTCATAGCCCTCGACAAGGGCTAGGGTTTCCTTGCGGCCATGCGTCTCGACCACGCCGATCACAACGTCGATGCCGTCGGCCAGCCTGGCACGGCCCGACATCAGCATCTCGTAAGTCTTGCCGACACCCGGTGCCGCGCCCAGGAATATGCGCAGACGCCCGCGCCCTTCCCGCTCGGCATGCTCGAGCAGCGCGTCGGGGGATGGTCTGTTTTCGACGTTGCTTCTGTCGTCCGGCATCGGGTCCGATCATGAATGGCGCCGGGGACCGTGTCGATCCCCGGCGCCGGCCATCAACTATTGCGCGGCATCCAGCGCCAGGTTTAGCGCCAGCACATTGACCACCGGCTCGCCGAGCACGCCCAATTCCCGATCCTCGACCTGGCTGTCGACCAGCGCCTTGACCTTGGCTTCGTCGACGCCCCTGGCCTTGGCCACGCGCGGAACCTGGAAATAAGCGGCATCCGGACTGATCTGCGGATCAAGACCGCTGCCGGACGTGGTCACCAGGCCCATCGGCACCGCCGCGTTCGGATTCTCGGCCTTCAGCTTTTCGGCATCGCCCTTGATGCGCTCGATGAGCTTCGGGTTGCTCGGGCCGAGATTGGAGCCGCCCGAGGCGCCGGCGTCATAGCCGTTGCCGGCGGACGAAGGCCGGCCGTGGAAATACTTGTCGCTGGCGAAGGCTTGGCCGATCAGTTCGGAGCCGATCACCTTGCCGTCCTTCTCGATCAGGCTGCCATTGGCCTGGCGCGGGAACAGCGCCTGCGCGATGCCGGTCATGCCGATGGGATAGACGAGCCCGGTCAGCACGGTGAAGAAGACGATCATGATGATCGCGGGTCTGATTTGCTTGAGCATCGGAATGATCCTTATGCAAGGCCGAGGGCCGTGACGGCCATGTCGATTATCTTGATGCCGACGAACGGCACGATGATGCCGCCGAGGCCGTAGACGAGAAGGTTGCGGCTGAGCAGCGCGCCGGCGCCGATCGCCCGATACTTCACGCCGCGCAGCGATAGCGGGATCAGCGCGATGATGATCAGCGCGTTGAAGATGATGGCCGACAGGATGGCGCTCTGCGGTGTCGCCAGATGCATGATGTTGAGCGCCTGCAACGGACCGGTGGTCTGGCCAGGCGCGACGTAGAAGACGGCGAACATAGCCGGGATGATGGCAAAATACTTGGCGACGTCATTGGCGATGGAGAAGGTGGTCAGCGAGCCGCGCGTCATCAACAGCGCCTTGCCGATTTCGACGATCTCGATCAGCTTGGTCGGATCGCTGTCGAGGTCGACCATGTTGCCGGCCTCGCGGGCGGCGACCGTGCCGGTGTTCATGGCCACGCCGACATCGGCCTGCGCGAGCGCCGGCGCATCATTGGTGCCGTCGCCGCACATGGCGACCAGCTTGCCCTTGGCCTGCTCGTCGCGGATCAGCTTCAGCTTGTCCTCGGGCGTCGCCTGGGCGAGGAAGTCGTCGACGCCGGCTTCCGCCGCGATGGCTGCCGCCGTCATCGGATTGTCGCCGGTGATCATCACCGTGCGGATGCCCATGCTGCGCAATTCGGCGAAGCGCTCGCGGATACCGCCTTTGACGATGTCCTTCAGGTGGACGACGCCGAGCAGCCGCCCGTCCCGCTCGACCGCCAGCGGCGTACCGCCCGACTTGGCGACCTCGTCGGCGATCGCCTGCAGTTCGCGCACGGTATCGCTGCCCGGCCGTGTGCCGTGCGTGGCCGATGTCGGCTGGCTGACATAGGTCAGGATCGAATCGACCGCGCCTTTGCGCACCGAGGAGCCGTCTATGTCGACGCCGCTCATGCGGGTCTGTGCGGTGAAAGGCACGAAAGTGGCGTGCAATGTCGCCATGTCGCGGGCACGGATGGCGTATTTCTCCTTGGCCAGCACCACGATCGAGCGGCCTTCCGGCGTCTCGTCGGCGAGCGATGCAAGCTGTGCCGCGTCGGCCAGTTCCTGCTCGGTGACGCCCTTGACCGGGCGGAATTCCGTCGCCTGGCGGTTGCCGAGCGTGATCGTGCCGGTCTTGTCGAGGAGGAGTGTGTCTACATCGCCGGCGGCTTCGACGGCGCGGCCCGACATGGCCAGCACGTTGAAGCGCACCAGGCGGTCCATGCCGGCGATGCCGATGGCCGACAGCAGCGCGCCGATCGTGGTCGGGATAAGCGTCACGAACAGGGCGACGAGCACGGTCACCGAGATATAGCCGCCCGAATAGGAGGCAAAGCTCGGGATCGTCGCGGTGGCCAGTACGAAGATCAGCGTCATGCCGACGAGCAGGATGTTGAGCGCGATCTCGTTGGGTGTCTTCTGGCGCTCGGCGCCTTCGACCAGCGAGATCATGCGGTCGAGGAACGTGTGTCCGGACGCCGCCGTGATACGCACGCGGATCCAGTCGGACAGCACCTGCGTGCCGCCGGTGACCGCCGAGCGGTCGCCGCCGGATTCGCGGATGACCGGCGCGGACTCGCCCGTTATCGCCGCCTCGTTGACTGAGGCGACGCCTTCCACCACCTCGCCGTCGGACGGGATGATGTCGCCGGCCTCGACCAGCACGGTGTCACCGACCTTCAGGCTGGTACCAGGCACCAGCTTGAATTTGGTGCGATCCTCGCCGGCCAGGAGCTTGGCCTGGGTCTCGGTGCGCGCCTTGCGAAGCGAATCCGCCTGCGCCTTGCCGCGCCCTTCGGCGACGGCCTCGGCGAAATTGGCAAACAGCACCGTGAACCACAGCCAGATGATGATCTGCAGCGTGAAGCGCAGGTCGCCGCCCCCGGTGACGAGGTCCTTGACGAACAGCACCGATGTCAGCGCCGACACGACGGCGACGACGAACATCACCGGATTGCGGGCCAGCGTGCGCGGATCGAGTTTGCGGAAGGCGCCGCCAATGGCGGGCCACAGGATGCGGGCATCCATGATGCTGGCTGATTTTAACTGGCTCATTTTGAAGCTCCGGCTTCAGTGTTGGTGTGCGGCACCGGGTGACCGGATGCCGAAAACAGATGGGGAAGCCCGTAGGCCAGCAGCCAAAGCGCGATCATGGCGCCGGCAAGTCCGAGAAATGTCGACATGGTCGGGAAAGGAGGCGGCAGCCCCTCCTTCTCCGGATCGGGCCGATGCCCGGCATTGCGGCGCTTGTTGCTGAACCAGGACATGTCGGCCTCAGAATGTCTGTCCATGGATCATCGCCAGGTGCTCGACAACAGGTCCGACGGCGAGCGCCGGGAAGAAGGTCAGGCCACCGACGATGACGATGACGCCGACCAGCAGCCCGACGAACAGCGGACCGTCGGTCGGGAAGGTGCCGGCCGAGGCGGGCACGGTCTTCTTCGCCGCCAGCGCGCCGGCAATGGCGAGCGCCGGGATGATGACCAGGAAGCGGCCCATCAACATGCCGATGCCGATGGTGATGTTGTACCAGGGCGTGTTGCCGGTGAGGCCGCCGAAGGCCGAGCCGTTGTTGGCCGCCGCCGAAGTGTAGGCATAGAGGATTTCGGAGAAGCCGTGCGGCCCGCCATTGGCGATCGATGCCACCGCGCTCGGCAGCACCACCGCGATGGCCGTGAAGACCAGCATCGCCAGCGGCAGGCACAGGATGGCCAGCATCGCCATCTTGACCTCCTTGGCCTCGATCTTCTTGCCCAGATATTCGGGCGTGCGGCCGACCATCAGGCCGGCGACGAAGACGGCGATCAGGATGAACATCAGCATGCCGTAGAACCCGGCGCCGACACCGCCGACGATGACCTCGCCGAGTTGCATGTTGATGAGCGGGATCATGCCGCCGAGCGCGGTGAATGAGTCATGCATGGCGTTGACCGCGCCGCAGGAGGCGGCCGTGGTGATGACCGCGAACAGCGCCGAGAGGGCGATGCCGAAACGGCTCTCCTTGCCTTCCATGTTGCCGCCGTCGATGCCCAGCGCATGGACCAGCGGATTGCCCGCGGCTTCCGCCCAGTAGCAGACGGCGACGCCAACGATGAACAGCACGCCCATCGAGGCTAGGATTGCCCAGCCCTGGCGCTGGTTGCCGACCATGCGGCCGAAGACATTGGTCAGCGCGGCACCCAGCGCGAAGATCGTCACCATCTGGATCAGGTTGGAGATGGCATCGGGATTCTCGAAGGGATGCGTGGCATTGGCATTGAAGAAACCGCCGCCATTGGTGCCCAGCATCTTGATGGCCACCTGCGAGGCGACCGGGCCGAGAGCGATGGTCTGCTTGGCGCCCTCGAGCGTTGTGGCGTCGATGTAGGGCCCAAGCGTCTGCGGCATGCCGAGCCAGACATAGACCAGCGTGAGCACGATGCAGAGCGGCAGCAGCACGTAGAGCGTGCAGCGGGTCAGGTCGACCCAGAAATTGCCGATCGATTTTCCGGAAGCGCGAGCAAAGCCGCGGATCAGCGCGATCGCGATGGCGATGCCGGTGGCCGCGGAAACGAAATTCTGGACCGTCAGCCCGGCCATCTGCACGAGGTAGGACATCGTGCTTTCACCACCGTAATTCTGCCAGTTGGTGTTGGTGATGAAGCTGGCGGCGGTGTTGAAGGCGAGCGCCGGATCGATCGCGCTCATCCCTGCCGGATTGTAGGGCAGGCTGCCCTGCAGGCGCTGCAGGAAGTAGAGCACCAGGAAGCCCGCCAGGTTGAAGAGCAGCATGGCCACCGCATAGGTGGCCCAGTGTTGTTCTTCCCGGTCGCTGGTTCCGCAAATTCGGTAGAGCTCCCGCTCGAGCGGACCGAAGATCGGTGAAAGCAGCGTGTGATCGCCATTGAAGACGCGGTGCATGTAGCCGCCGAGCGGCTTCACCAGCAAAACGATGATCCCGCAATAGACGAGGATCTGAATCCATCCGTTAATGGTCATGACGGGCTTTCCGTGCGCTGGTCAGAAACGTTCAGGGCGAATGAGGGCGTAGGTGAGGTAAGCGAGCAGGAACAAGGTCACGCCTCCACCGAGCATGTAGTCGACGAGCATGGTTTCGACCCTTCCGCTTAAATTTTGTCGCAGACTTTGACGTAGGCGAGGGACAAAGCAAAAAACAAAACCCCTATGCCGAGAACGATAATGTCCATCTTGCCCGTTCCTTTGTGCCTTGTACTTCGTGCCTTTCCTGGAAAGGCGCGCAATACCGTGAAAACGCCCGTCGCATGTTCATCGACGTGACGTCAAAAACTTGGTTGTGTGGATATGGACCCGATCGCCATAAAGTTTCGAGACGGGGCGAGGCGCAAAGAAATAGGAATTCTATAAAGATTTCCGGACGCCACTCAGCGTCGAAGAACGACTCTCGACGCCATTGTCGGTCTGGACGCCCAACCGCCTTGCGGCCTTGCTGAACTTACGCTAGCGCGGCTCCCGCGTCAGGCTGAGATAGGTCGGATCGAACTCGGCGATTTCCTGGAGCCTGTGCCAGTCCAGGATGGTCACCGTGTGGTTTGCCCAATTGACGACGCCGATTTTGCGCAAGGCACCGATGACGCGGTTCATGTGCACCACGGAAAGACCAAGCACATCGGCCAGTTCGGCTTGCGAGAGCGGCAGATGGAAACTCATGCCGTTGGTGCGTTGCACCACTTGCAGCCGCACGAAAAGCTCACAGAGAAGATGGGCAAGGTGCGATGTCTTGGAGCGGCGGCCCATCGCCACGATCCATTCGCGATGGATGGCGCCGTCGACCAGCGTGTCCAGCCACAGCAGCCGCGTCAGATGCGGCGCTTCCTCGGTGATCGCGCGAAGCCGGCTGTGATCGGCGAACATGACATGGCAGGGCGACATGGCAACGATGCCGTGATCCATGGTCTTCAGCAGGAACGCGTGCAGATCGACGAAATCGCCGGGCACCTGCAGGGAGGTGAACTGCCGGCCGCCATTCTCCAGCACTTTGTAGCGCGCCGCCAGGCCGTCGAGGATCAGGGTCGAATGGGTCGGCCGCGCGCCCGAGGCGACGATATCCTGGCCGACCGCGAAATGCCGCTCGAACGTCATGGCTTCCGCCAGCAGCGCCTTTTCGGCGTCGGAAAGGGCGTCGTGCTGGGCAAGATTCAGATACAGGGATTCCAGCACCGCTATCTCCAGCGAAAGGGCTCAGAGCCGATCGCCAGCTGTTCTGTCGAAGCAAGGGCGGCTGCCGAAGCACTAGGTCCTCGGACGCTGACGGGCATTAACATTTGTTAGAAGGCTCTTATTCGCCAGCGAAGATCATCTCTGATGGAACAACGGCTTAGCCCGCGAATTGTCGATCAAGTCTCTTTTGCAAATCGGGATTCGGCCGCATCATGCCCAGATACTTTCTCGACCTTTACAATGGTGATGGCCTGACGGTGGATGACCACGGTCAGGTCTTCGACTCGCGTGAGCGTCTGCGGCGCGAGGCAATCCTGATCCTGCCCGACATCATTCGCGACGAGATGATCGAGAACGACCGGACGGCCATAACCGTGAAGGTGCGGGACGAGAATGGGCGCCATATCTTCGAGGCATCGCTCGTCATCTCGTCCGGCTGGTGTGATTGACCGCTGTCCGCGCGAACCCGCTGCAAGAAATCGAAAACCCGGCTTGGAGGGTCAAGCCGGGCTTTCGGTGGTGGCCGTACGAACTGGCCGCCACGATCATTGGCACGAACGATCAGGCGGCGTAGCCGCCATAGCCGCGCGCGACGGCGCGCGCCACGATGACGGGTTCGATCTCGGGCCAGAGAATGCCGGTGGCTTGCGCGAATTCAACGAGCGCATGGCGTGCCTCGTCCCTGGTGATGCAACCTTCCAGCGCCAGGCCGCAGGCCTCGACGGCATTGCGGTAAAGCGGACCACGCCGGGAGGTCGTCCAGTTCGTCAGGAAATCGTGCATTTCGGCCAGCGAGGCGATTTCGCGCTTGAAGCCAAGGCCGACGGTCAACGCGACGGGCGAATGAAACAGCTTGTCATGCATGAAATGGGCTCCTGATTGGTCGCAGTGCTCGGAGAGATATCCTGGCGGGATCTGCTGATGAGACGCCGGGAAACGCGCGGAGCGGCGAGAGGTTCCCGAGCAAGCCGGACACTTTGCGGAACGCACGAGTGAACTCCGGAGCGGAGGATGCTGTCCCGTGTATAGCGGTCAACCGGAATGATTTACTGAAAGGAAGACGCTTCGAATTCGCCCTGCTGAGCTAAAGCTTTGGAGGACATCCTGCTTCGTCCAAAGGATCGCGCAAATCCTGCGAAGCTCGAAGAGCGAGGCAGGATGGCGGAGAGAGCGGGATTCGAACCCGCGTTACGGTCTCCCGTAAACACACTTTCCAGGCGTGCGCCTTCAACCACTCGGCCACCTCTCCGTCCTTGCATTGTTCGCGATGGCCGGTTTCGCCGCGCGGGTTGGGGACAATGCGGTCCCTTCAGGGAGCCGGCACGCGATATCAGCGCCGTGGGTGCCGCCAACCAGCAAACACCTTCCCTTGCGCCGGAGCCGTCAAAGCAACAGGCGCGGGGCTCATCTAGTCGATCCCGCGCCGAATGCCAAGCCATAACGACAGTCTATTCGCTTTGCCGGCCACACACTGTTCGACCAGGCCGCAGCCGCACCCGTTTTGGGCCGCCGTCGCCGAATGATGTGCACAGCCAGGGCCGTCAGGCCGGCCGCGCTTGACTTCGCCGCTGGCCACCTGTCGAGTGACGGAGGCTTTGCGGGGGGCATTGTCGCGACGTGACATCAAGCAGTGAACAACCGGGCAGTGGGCAGGCACCAGTCGGGCGCCCAGGCAGCGACCTGTCTTATGTCCCTGTGGGCTGGCTCATCTTCGTCATGGCGTGGTCCGTCTATGGCCTGGCCTCGGCCTGGTGGTTGACCGGCAATTCCGGCCTGCCGGACAGGATCTTCTATTTCCTCCTAGGCGGGCTCGCCGTCGACATCATAACCATCCTGTGGGGCCTTTACCTGCTCGGTCTTGCCTTTGGCCGTTCGGCACGCTTCCCGCGCCAGTTCATCATCTGGCAGGCAGCGACCATCGCCTGGGTGCTGGCGAGGCAGGCCTACGCGCTCGCAATACCCGATTTCGTCTTCTCCGCCAGGAGCCTGCTCATCGGCGGCGCCGAAATCGCCATCGGCCTGCTCTGCATCTATCTGCTGCGCCTCGGTTCCGGCGCCGAGGACGTCTATTCCAGACCGCGGACCGAGGCGCCATCGGTCTTCGTTTCCATCGTCGCCGCCTTGCTCGGCATCATCCTGGGCGCGGTCATCGGGGCCGTTGGTGGCTTCCTGGCCGGCTCGGTGATCGCCGATGTCGCCGAGGTCAGTTGCTTCGAGGGCGGCTGCGGCTATTTCGCCGCCTTCATCGGACTGGCCGGGCTGGTGGTCGGTGCGATCGCCGGCGGCATTCTTGCCGTCTGGCTGGTTCACCGCCGCGGGCGCAAGCCAGTCGCATAGGTTCACAAGGCGCGGTCTTTCAAATTCGCGTATCGCGATTGCGGACGAGCCGCACGCATTCTATTTCTGGTTTAGGGACAAGTGCCGGCGGTCTCCTGGTCAGTGTCCAGGATCGGCCTTGGGAGGGCCTCGATGTTTCGCTTCATTTTTCGTCTTGCGGCCATGGTCGCGCTGTCGGTCTCCGTCATCATGGCGGTGCTCGACACGACGCGCACCGTGGCGGCTTCGACCCTTGTGCTGACCCCGCTCAACGCCAGTTGGCTTGCCGTCTCGCCCGATACGCGGGCGGCCTTCGAAACCTATGTCCGTACCAAGGCCGGTCCGCTGCTGTGGGACGGCGCCATCGCCTGGGTGCTCAATCAGCCGGGCTTTGCCGTCTTCGCGGTGCTGGCCTTCCTGCTTTACGCCATCGGCTACCGGCGGCAGCGACGCACGGGCCAGTTCGCGGCTAACTGATCCATCGATATCGCCCGCGCCGTTTCAGCCACCTCCCGACGGCTTGCACGCAACGATCGGATCGCGGCGTGGCTTGCCCGTGGCACGCTTTTCCAAAAGGTCAAAATTCCACGTGAATTTTGTTTCGGGCCGTGCCAGATTGCCCGCAAGCGGGAGGGGAATACACTCCTGGCTAACGTCGTTTGCCTGCCGGAGAACCGGGCAGACAGACGGTGCGTAACGGAAAAAATAACCGACAGGGTGTGGATCACATGAAACGTATCGTTCTCGGCCTCCTGGCCGCAACCGCAATGGTTCTTCCGGCTTTCGCCGCGGATGTCCAGCCGGCCATCCTCTATGATCTGGGCGGCAAGTTCGACAAATCATTCAACGAGGCTGCCTATCATGGCGCCGAGAAGTTCAAGACCGAGACCGGCACGCCTTATGTCGAGTTCGAAGTGTCCAACGCCTCGCAGCGCGAGCAGGCTCTGCGCCGCTTCGCCGAGGACGGCCGCAACCCAATCGTCATGGCGGGCTTTGCCTGGGAAGATGCGCTGAAAGCGGTCGCGAAAGATTATCCCGACCTCAACTTCGCCATCATCGACGATGCCGTCGATATGCCCAATGTCCGCTCGCTGGTCTTCAAGGAAAATGAAGGCTCCTATCTCGTCGGCATCCTGGCAGGCATGGCCTCGAAGTCGAAGAAGGTCTCCTTCATCGGCGGCATGGACATCCCGCTGATCCGCAAGTTCGAATGCGGCTATGTCGGCGGCGCCAAGGCCGCCGGCGCGACCGACGTGATCCAGAACATGACCGGCGACACGCCGGCTGCCTGGAACGACCCGGCTAAGGGCGGCGAGATCGCCAAGACGCAGATCGACCAGGGCTCCGACGTGGTCTACGCCGCGGCCGGCGGCACCGGCGTCGGCGTGCTGCAGGCGGCGGCTGATGCCGGCAAGCTCGGTATCGGCGTCGATTCCAACCAAAACGGCCTGCAGCCCGGCAAGGTGCTGACCTCGATGATGAAGCGCGTCGACGTTGCCGTCTACACCACGTTCATGGATGGCAAGAACGGCACCTTCAAGGGTGGCGTCGAGAACCTCGGCCTCAAGGAAGGCGGCGTCGACTACGCCATGGACGACAACAACAAAGCGCTGGTGACCGACGAGATGAAGGCCGCCGTCGAAAAGGCCAAGGCCGACATCATCTCCGGCAAGATACAGGTGCACGACTACACGGCCGACAACGCCTGCCCATACTGATCGGCGGCGACATACAGCCATGATCCGCAACCGCCGGGCGCAAGCCTGGCGGTTTTGCTTTGGCAATCGAACGAAGCTTGCAAATGGCATGGAGCGAGGAATGCAGTCAACGATCGACCCCATGCGCGGGCATGACATCGAAGTCGTCGCGCGACTGCGGATTGCCGCCTTCTTCGAGGGCACGGGAAGGACGCTGGAAGAGGATGCGGCAGGGCTCCGCAACCTGCTGACCAGCGACGGCCTTGAAACGGCTCTGGTCGCCCGCGTGAACGATGTGCCCGTCGGCACCTGCCTGCTGGTTCGCCATGAACTGGAACCGGCGCATGATCTGACACCGTGGCTGGCCGGACTTGTCGTAGATGCCGGCCATCGAGGCAAGGGAACCGGCACCGCGCTGGTCAGGGCGATCGAAGCGCATGCGGCATCAGCCGGCGTCGAGATTCTCTACCTCTACACATGGGAAGCGCGTACGTTCTACAAAGCGCTCGGATGGGAAGCCGTCGAGGTTTGCGAGCAGGACGGCGAACCGATGATGCTGATGTCGCGCCGGCTGGCTCAAAGTTTCCCCAAGAGATAACCCAGCGCGAAGGCCGCTATCAGCCCGATGGCAACGACAAGTCCACGCCGGCCGCCAAGCGCGTGCACGCCAATGCCGTATGGTCGTCGGGAAAGGCCCCGGATCACTGTCGGCGACTTGGCCTCGATGCCGCCCAGGCCGGCGTTGCGCATCTGCGGCAATTCGGCGAGGCGTTGCGTGACCAGCGCCCAATGACTGGCGCCGGCTGGTTTTTCGGCACGATCGAAGACATGCATGCGTTCGGCGAGTTGCACCACCGCGTCGCGGAAGGCGGGGTCGATCTCGAGATCGCGCTCGGCCCGTTGGCGCTCGGCATCGCTCATCAGGCCGAGCACATAATCGCCGGCCCTTGCGATGCGGTCGCTTTCACCGGCCATGCCAGGACCCTCCCCTTTTCCTCACCAGTGCGGCGGCTTGGTCACCGGCACATCCGGCGCCGCCTGCTCCTCCAATGCCAGGAAGCGCTCGGTCAACGCATCGAGCTTGCGCTGCATGCGTTCGATCACCGTCCACTGTTCGGCGATCTGGCCCGACAGTTCCTCGATTGTCTTCTCCTGCTCGGCGGCGCGGATTTCCAGCGTCGTCAGCCGGTCGGCGGGCATGATCATTCGCAATCCCTGATCTTGCATCACAATGCCTTGCATCGCGATGCGAATTTCGACCTCGCCATATTAGCGAATGTGCGAGCCCGAGCCACGTTGCAAATTGACAAGCACACCGGGATTTGTCGAGAGTGGATGCTGCCCCGGCCAATTGGCATGGGCGGAGCGTCATGCTAGGCATTTTGACCAAGCGATAAAAAAATAAGAGTGGGACAGGCTGCATGGCGCAAGCCACGATCGAACCGGCCGCAATCGAACTGATCGGCATCAACAAGAGTTTCGGCGCCGTGCGCGCCAACCGCGATATCAACCTGGAGATCGCGCGCGGCACCATCCACGGCATCGTCGGCGAGAACGGCGCCGGCAAGTCGACGCTGATGTCGATCCTTTACGGCTTCTACCAGGCCGACAGCGGCGAGATCCGGGTTGGCGGCAAGCCGGCATCGATCAAGACGCCCAACGACGCGATCGCGCTCGGCATCGGCATGGTGCACCAGCATTTCATGCTGGTCGACAATTTCACGGTGCTGGAAAACATCATCCTCGGCGCTGAGAGCGACGCGCTGCTGAAGCGCAGCATTGCCAAGGCGCGCTCCGAGCTTGACCGGCTGGAACGCGAATACGGCCTGGAAGTCGAGCCAGACGCGATCATCGAGGAGTTGCCGGTCGGCCTGCAGCAGCGTGTCGAAATCCTGAAGGCGCTCTATCGCGGCGCCGAAATCCTGATCCTCGACGAGCCGACCGGCGTCTTGACGCCGGCCGAGGCCGACCACCTGTTCCGCATCCTCAGGCAATTGAAGGACCAAGGAAAGACGGTGGTGCTGATCACCCACAAGCTGCGCGAGATCATGGCCATCACCGACACCGTGTCGGTCATGCGCCAGGGCACGATGGTGGCGACCCGGGAGACAGCCAAGACCACCGTCGAGGAATTGGCCGAACTGATGGTCGGGCGCCGCGTCCTGCTCAGGGTCGAAAAGGGCGAGGCGGAGGCCGGCGGCGTCAAGCTCGCGGTCAAGAACCTGACGGTCAGGGATTCGCGCGGCGTCACCATGGTCGACGACATCTCCTTCGATATCAGGGCCGGTGAGATCGTCGGCATCGCCGGCGTCGCCGGCAACGGGCAATCCGAGCTGCTCGAGGCGATTTCCGGCATCAGGCATGCCGTTTCCGGGTCCGTGATGCTCGACGGCAAACCGATCGATCTGACCGGCAAGGCCGATCCCGGCGAACTGCGCGACCGCGGCCTGGCCCACGTGCCGGAAGACCGCCATCATGTCGGGCTGGTGCTGGCCTTCGAGGAGAACGAGAATTCCATCCTCGGCTACCACGACGACCCCCGCTATCTCAAAGGGCCATTCCTCAACGTCGACGCCATCATGGCCGATGCCAGGGACAAGATCGAGAAATACGACATCCGTCCCGGCAATCCGCGCCTGAAGACCGCCAACTTCTCCGGCGGCAACCAGCAGAAGATCGTGCTCGCGCGGGAAATCGAACAGGACCCCGGCGTTCTCATCGTCGGCCAGCCGACGCGCGGCGTCGACGTCGGCGCCATCGAATTTATCCACAAGCGCCTGATTGCCATGCGCGACCAGGGCAAGGCCGTGCTGGTCGTCTCGGTCGAGCTCGATGAGATCCGCTCGTTGTCCGACCGCATCCTGGTGATGTTCGCCGGCCGTATCGTCGGCGAGCGCGGCCCGGAGGCGACAGAGGGTGAGCTTGGCCTGCTGATGGCGGGTGTCGAGCAGGAGGCTGCCGCATGAGCACGCCTTATGCCAAATTGCCGGCCTGGGCCGACTATGGGCTGATCCCGCTGATCAATCTGTCGGTGGCCTTCATCGTCGCCGGCTTCGTCGTGCTTCTGGTCGGCGAGAACCCATTCCGTGCCGCCGTCATCCTGGTCGAGGGCGCCTTCGGCAAGGGAACAGGTATCGCCTTCACCCTCTTCTATGCCACCACCTTCATCTTCACCGGGCTTTCGGTGGCGGTGGCAGCGCATTGCGGCCTGTTCAACATCGGCACCGAGGGCCAGGCCTACATCGCCGGCCTCGGCATCGCCATCGTCTGTCTTTCCTTCGACAGCACACTGCCCTGGTGGCTGACCTTTCCACTGGCCATCGTGGCCTCGGCGCTCGTCGGCGCATTGTGGGCGCTGATCCCCGCCTATCTGCAGGCCAAGCGCGGCTCGCACATCGTCATCACGACGATCATGTTCAACTTCATCGCCGCCTCGATCATGGTCTACCTGCTGGTCGGTCCGCTGAAACCGGCGGGGTCGCAGGCGCCGCAGACGCGCAACTTCCTCGCCGGCGCCGAACTGCCCAAGCTCAACTGGATCATCGAACTGTTCGGCGCCAAGATCCGCTCGGCGCCACTCAACATCTGCTTCCTGCTGGCGCTGGCGATGGCCTTCCTGGTCTGGCTGCTGATCTGGCGCACCAGGCTCGGCTACGAAATGCGCACCTATGGCCACAGCCCGAAGGCGGCCCGCTATGCCGGCATTTCTGAAACCCGCATCATCATCACCGCGATGATGATCTCGGGCGCGCTGGCCGGCATGATGGCGCTCAACCCGGTGATGGGCGACCAGCACAATGTCGCGATCGACTTCGTGTCCGGCGCCGGCTTCGTCGGCATCGCCGTGGCGCTGATGGGCCGGCTGCATCCGGTCGGCATCGTGCTGGCCGCGATCCTGTTCGGCATGCTCTACCAGGGTGGCGCCGAACTCGCTTTCGAGATGCCGGCGATCAGCCGCGACATGATCGTCATCATTCAAGGCCTGGTCATCCTCTTCGCCGGCGCGCTGGAGCACATGTTCAGGCCCTATATCCAGGCGCTGTTCGCCTCGTTCAGTCCGAGATCGGTCGGCATGGAAGCGGTCAAGGGGAAGGGTGCCTGAGATGGATATCTTCAACGCCATCATCCAGGTGCTGGACTCGACCATCCGCCTGTCCGTGCCGCTGCTGCTTGCCTGCCTCGCCGGCCTCTATTCGGAGCGGGCCGGCATTTTCGACATCGGCCTCGAAGGCAAGATGCTGGTCGGCGCCTTCGCGGGGGCTGCCGCGGCTTCCGTGTTCCATTCGGCGTTTATCGGTCTCGGCATGGCGATCCTGATCTCGGTCGCGTTCGCCATGGTGCACGGCTTTGCCTCGATCACCCATCGCGGCAACCAGATCGTCTCGGGCGTGGCGATCAACTTCGTCGCCGCCGGGTCGACCATCATCCTTGGCCAGGCCTGGTTCCAGCAGGGCGGCCGCACGCCGGCGCTCCAGCCGGGCGAGCGCTTCGAGGCGATCATCTGGCCCGGCGCAGACGCGGCCAGGCAAGTGCCGATCATCGGGCCGATCTATGCCGAACTGATCTCGGGCCATTCCATCCTCGTCTATTTCGCCTTTGCGATGGTGCCGTTCACCTGGTGGGTGCTCTATCGCACCCGCTTCGGCCTCAGGCTGCGCGCGGTCGGCGAGAATCCGGCCGCGGTCGACACCGCCGGCATCTCGGTCGCCTGGCTGCGCTATCGCGCGCTGATGTGCACCGGCATCCTGACCGGCGTCGCCGGGGCCTATCTGTCGATGGTGCAGAATGGCGGCTTCGTGAAGGACATGACGGCAGGCAAGGGCTATATCGCGCTGGCCGCGCTGATCTTCGCCAAATGGAAGCCGGTCAACGCCATGTTCGCCTGCCTTTTGTTCGGCTTCCTCGACGCTGCCTCGATCCGCCTGCAGGGGACACCGCTGCCAATTGTAGGCAAGGTATCGGTGCAGTTCATGCAGGCGCTGCCCTATATCCTCACCGTCATCCTGCTCGCCGGCTTCATCGGCAAGGCCATCCCGCCACGCGCCGGCGGCGTGCCCTACGTCAAGGAACGCTAGGCAACACGCGACAGGCCGGGTTTTGGACACGATCATCGGAGAGAACAACTGAATGTCGCATGATCTGTTCGAAGCGGCCAAGGCCGCAATGGCCAAGGCCTATGCCCCCTATTCCAAGTTCCCGGTGGGCGCTGCCTTGCGCACCGAGGACGGACGCATCTTCACCGGCGCCAACATCGAGGTCGCCTCCTATCCGGAGGGCTGGTGCGCCGAGACCACCGCGCTTGGCCACTACATCATGGGCGGCGGCGGCAAGATCGTCGAAATCGCCGTCCTTGCCGAACGCATGGCCAAATGCTCGCCTTGCGGCGGCTGCCGCCAGCGGCTGGCCGAGTTCTGCCGCCCGGAAACGAAGCTCTATCTCTGTGACGCCTCAGGCGTGGCCGAAACCGTGACCATGGGCGACATGCTGCCCTACGGCTTCCGGGGCGACATCCTGAAATGAAAAGCTCGCTGCCATGACGCAAAAAACGGTCGACCACCTTATCGAAAGACTGGACGGCCTCGCGCCGCCGACCGCGCTGGTGCTGGGCTCGGGCCTGGGCGGCCTGGTCGACCGGATCGAGAATCCGATCCGTGTCTCCTATGCCGACCTCCCCGGCTTTCCCAGGAGCGGCGTCAGCGGCCATGCCGGCGAAGTGGTCGCCGGGGAGTTTGCCGGCACCCCGGTGCTGATGCTGTCAGGCCGCGCCCACTACTATGAGCATGGCAACGCGGCCGCGATGCGGCCGGTGCTGGAAGTGCTTGCCGGCATCGGCATCACGAAACTGATCCTCACCAACGCCGCCGGCTCGGTCGATCCGGGCATGCCGCCGGGATCGGTGATGCTGCTCACCGATCATATCAACTTCTCCGGCACCAATCCGCTGATCGGCGAGCCGAGCGACCGTCGTTTCGTCGGCCTGACCGAAGCCTATGATGCCGGCATGCGCCAGGCGATCGAAAGCGCGGCGAAGGCGACCGGCACGGTGCTGCACAAGGGCGTCTATATGTGGTTCTCGGGCCCCTGCTTCGAGACGCCGGCCGAGATCCGGATGGCGCGCATCATGGGCGCCAACGCCGTCGGCATGTCGACGGTGCCGGAGGTCATTCTCGCCCGCTTCCTCGGCCTGCGCGTCGCCGCCTGCTCGGTCATCACCAATTTGGCCGCGGGCATGACCGGAGCCGAGCTTTCGCACCAGGAAACCAAGGACATGGCGCCGGTTGGCGGATCGCGGCTGGCGACGGTGCTGCAGCGTGTGTTCCGTGACGGGCTGCTGGAGAGCTGATGCTTCCCCAGGAAATCATCCGTCACAAGCGCGACGGCCACAGGCTGGCGCCTCACGAGATCGCCGCCTTCATCGACGGCGTGACGTCGGGCACCGTGACTGACGGCCAGGTCGCGGCCTTCGCCATGGCGGTGTTCTTCAACGGCATGAACCGCGACGAGGCGGTGGCTATGACGCTTGCCATGCGCGATTCCGGCGACGTGCTCGACTGGTCGGATCTGCCAGGCCCCGTCACCGACAAGCATTCGACGGGCGGCGTCGGCGACAATGTCTCGCTGATGCTGGCGCCAATCGTCGCCGCCTGCGGCGCCTATGTGCCGATGATCTCGGGACGCGGCCTCGGCCATACCGGCGGCACGCTGGACAAGATGGATGCCATTCCCGGCTATACCAGCCAGCCCGACATCGCGCTGTTCCGCAAGGCGGTGCTGGAAACCGGCTGCGCCATCATCGGCCAGACCGCCGATCTGGCGCCTGCCGATCGCCGGCTCTACGCCATCCGCGACGTGACCGGAACCGTGGAATCGGTGCCGCTGATCACCGCATCGATCCTGTCGAAGAAGCTCGCGGCGGGCCTCCAATCGCTGGTGCTCGACGTCAAGGTCGGCAACGGCGCCTTCATGGAGAAATCCCGCGACGCGACCGCGCTCGCCAACAGCCTGGTCGAGGTCGCCAGCGGTGCGGGGCTGAAGGTCTCGGCGCTGATCACCGGCATGAACGAACCGCTGGCCTTGGCCGCCGGCAATGCGGTGGAGGTGCGCAATGCCGTCGATTTCCTGACCGGCCGCTTGCGTGACCGGCGACTGGAGGACGTGACGCTGGCGCTTGCCGCCGAAATGCTCCAGTCGGCGGGGCTGGTATCGTCCAACCAGGACGGCATGCGCCGCGCCACCGAGACGCTGGCCAGCGGCCGCGCCGCCGCCACCTTCGCGCGCATGGTGACCGTGCTCGGCGGCCCGGCGGACTTCATCGAAAAGCCGGAGAAATACCTGCCCGAGGCGGCAACGGAATTCGCGGTCAAGGCGACTTCGCAGGGTTTCGTCACTGGCATCGCCACCCGCGACATCGGCCTCGCCGTGGTCGGCCTGGGCGGCGGGCGCACCCGGCCCGATGACAAGATCGATCCCTCGGTCGGTATCACCAGGCTGCTGCCCATAGGCGCGGAAGTAAACGCCGGCGATGCGCTGGCGCTGATCCACGCGCGCTCGCCATCCGATGCGGAGGCAGCCGCCGCAACCGTGCTTTCAGCCTATGCGATCGGTGCGTCGAAGCCGGCCGCCGACAAGTCGGTCATCCGCCGGATTCTGCCGCGCGGCTAGAGCAATCCCAGGAAAAGTATGTAACGGTTTTCCGTCCGGAATTGCGTGAAACGAAGAGCTGGAGCGGACCAGCGATTCTATCTAACACTGAACCTCGCCAGCGGCATCCTACTGGACCAGCAGCAATGTGCCGTTCTCGGCCTGGTATTTGCCGAGCCGGTTGAGAAAACTCATGCCGATCAGATTGGTGCGCAGTGCCTTGTCGTCGAGCACGATCGCCTGCACGCCCTCGACGCTTATGCTGCCGATCTGCAGGCGGTCGATCGTCACCACGGCTGCCTTGATGGTGCCGTTGGCGGTGTTGACCTCATGGCTGAAATCGGAGGGATTGAGCGACAGCCCGATCCGGCGCGCCGTCGAGGTGTTGACCGCCACCAGCGTCGCGCCGGTGTCGATCATGCCGTCGACCTGACGGCCGTTGAGCTTGAAGGTGGACGAGAAGTGCCCACGCCCGTCCGCCGCGACCACGACCTTGCGCCCGGTCGGCAGCGGCGCCACCGGCTTGTCGGGAACGGAGGCCAGGCTGACCTCGGGCTGTGCCTCGGCTTGCGGCTTGGCCGTCACCGCCGATTTCAGCAGGTTTTCGAATATTCGCGGATTCGACTGGTAGACGACCGGGATCGACGCCGATGCACCGGCAAAGACGCTGAGAACAAGAAGCTTGCGCAGCATGGATCGGCCTCGGCGCATGACTCCGAAAATCGGAAGTGATTTTCGGGAAGAGAGCCGATTCACTAGCGCTGGATGGTGTTTGCCGCTTTAATGCGCGCCAAAACCATGTCTTTGCGTAAACGCTTGGTAAATCGTGCCAGGCAACTTTGCCTGGTGCTACTTCGTCCCGTACATGCGGTCGCCGGCATCGCCGAGGCCGGGCATGATGTAGCCCTTCTCATTGAGCTGGCGATCGATCGACGCGGTGAAGACCGGGACGTCGGGATGCGCCTTGGTGAAGCGCTCGATGCCTTCGGGCGCGGCCAGCAGGCACAGGAAGCGGATGTTGGTGGCGCCGCGCTCTTTCAGCTTGTCGATCGCCGCGATCGCCGAATTGGCGGTCGCCAGCATCGGGTCGACGACGATGACCAGCCGGTCGTGCAGATCACTCGGCGCCTTGAAGAAATACTCGACCGCTTCCAGCGTTTCATGGTCGCGGTAGAGCCCGACATGGGCGACGCGGGCCGCCGGCACCAGGTCGAGCAGGCCTTCGAGCAGGCCGTTGCCGGCGCGCAGCACCGAGGCGAAGACCAGCTTCTTGCCCTCGAGCGTCGGCGCCTCCATGGTTTCCATCGGCGTTTCGATCGTCGTCGTCGTCAGTTCAAGATTGCGGGTGACCTCGTAGCCGAGCAGCAGCGATATCTCGCGCAGCAGCCGCCGGAAACCTGCCGTCGAGGTCTCCTTCTTGCGCATGATGGTCAGCTTGTGCTGGACAAGCGGATGGTCGACGACGGTGACGCCCTTCATGATGTTCTCTCCTGATGCGGTGTCGCCCGATGCGCGCGTGCGCGGCAGGCAGCTCGGGAGACCCTAGCGACTATGCGCCGGGCAAGGAACCGCCTGGCTTCACCGGACCACAGATTTCGCCGAAATCAGCGAGAGGCACCATTCAGCCGGGCAAGAAGTGCCGTTTTGGTCTTCCTATCGACGAAAGCCGCCTCGATAGCCGTCCTGGTGACCGCTGCGAGCGCCTTCTCATTCATCGCGAAATGCTCCGCGGCGATATCGTATTCACGCTTCAGCGAGGTCCAGAAATAAGGCGGATCGTCGGAGTTGAGCGTCACCTTGCAGCCGGCGGCCCGCAGGGCCGGGAACGGATGATCGGCGAAACTGTCGAACACCTTGAGCGCGATGTTGGAGCCGGGGCAGCACTCCAGCACGACGCCCTCGTCGGCGATGCGCCGGACAAGGTCGGGGTTTTCGATGGCGCGCACGCCATGGCCGATGCGCGACGGACGGATGTGGTCGAGAGCCGCCTGGACGGTCTCCCAGCCCGTCAGTTCGCCGGCATGGATGGTGATGCCGAGCCCCGCCTCGCGCGCGATCTCGAAAGCCCTGACATAGTCTTCCATGTCACCCATGCGCTCGTCGCCGGCGACGCCGAAACCGGTGACCAGCGGGTGCCCGCAGCGCGCGGCGAAACGCGCCGCCTGTTCGATCGACTCGACACCGACATGACGCACGCCGGTGACGATCATGCGCCCCTCGATGCCGGTCTTGGCCTTGGCGCGCAGCATGCCCTCGCCGAGCGCGTCGGTGTAGGCCTTGGGCGATAGCCCGGCCTTCGCCGCGTGGTCCGGCGACGTGAACACCTCGGAATAGATCGCTCCGTCGCGGGCCAGGCTGGTCAGATAGTGGTCGGCCAGCCGTGCATAATCCTCCTCCGTCCGGAACAGGTCGGCGGAAAAGTCGTAGGCCGCGAGGAAGGAGGTGAAATCGTGCCAGACGAAGGAACCGTTCTGGATATAGGGCGAGGTGTCCTTGCCGTATTTCTGCGCCTGGCGGATGACGAGATCGGGCGCCGCTGCCCCTTCAATGTGGCAGTGCAGTTCCGCTTTCAAAGGCATTCAAACATCCCGTCGGTCAGTCCAGGTCTTGAAAACCCGCCACCTGGAAGCGCGGCCGAACACCGCGCCTTAAACAATAGCGCCCGCACCATCGATCGGCTATGGTCCCGCCGGTTTTATGACGGATCAAAAAAATGTCAGTTGAGAGAACCACGGCCGCCGGCGGCATGGAAACCTCCTATGGTTTCAAGCGTGTAGGGGAAGGCGAGAAGCAGTCTCTGGTCAACGATGTTTTCCACAAGGTCGCCAACCGCTACGACCTGATGAACGACCTGATGTCGGCTGGCCTGCACCGGCTGTGGAAAGATGCCATGGTCGCCTGGCTCAATCCGCCCAAGCGCGCGGGCTGGAAGGTCCTGGACGTGGCCGGCGGGACCGGCGACATCGCCTTCCGCATCGTCGATGCCAGCCATGGCCATGCCCATGCCACCGTGCTCGACATCAACGGCTCGATGCTCGCCGTCGGCCGCGACCGGGCCGAAAAGAAGGGATTGTCCGCCAACACCGATTTCGTCGAGGCCAATGCCGAGGAGCTGCCCTTCCCTGACGCCAGTTTCGACGCCTACACCATCGCTTTCGGCATTCGCAATGTCCCGCGCATCGAAGTTGCTTTGGCTGAAGCGTTTCGCGTGCTGAAGCCCGGCGGCCGGCTCCTGTGCCTGGAGTTTTCCGAGGTCGAGATGCCGCTGCTCGACAAGGCTTATGAAGCATGGTCGTTCAATGCCATCCCCAGGATCGGCAAGATGGTCACCGGCGACGGCGAGCCCTATTCCTATCTGGTCGAATCGATCGCGAAATTCCCCAATCAGCAAAACTTCGCCGCGATGATTTCCCGCGCCGGCTTCGACCGCGTCTCCTTCCGCAATTATTCCGGCGGCATAGCGGCCCTGCATTCGGGCTGGAAGCTTTGAAGCCGTCGTCCATCTCCGACATGCGATATACCTTGTGCCAGTTCGATGAACCGGCGGGGCGGACGCGGCCATGAGCACCCTCAGCGCTGGGTTCCGGTTGGTACGGGCCGGTTGGGTGCTGGTGCGCGAGGGCGTCGTTGCCGCCTTGCCCGGCGAGGAACTGTCCGGCCTGCCGAAATTCGGCTGGCGGCTGGCGCGGCTCTTCACCCGCCGCCGCGCGCTCGCCTATGAGCGCAGCGATCGGCTGGCCAAGGCGGTGGTCCGGCTCGGCCCGTCCTACGTCAAGCTTGGCCAGTTCCTGGCGACGCGGCCCGATGTCGTCGGCAACGACATGGCGCTCGATCTCGCCATGCTGCAGGACAAGATGCACACCTTCCCCAAAGCCGAGGCCGTCGCAGCGATCGAAGCCTCGCTCGGGCGCAAGATCGGCGATCTCTATGCCGAGTTCGGCGACCCGGTCGCCGCCGCCTCCATCGCTCAGGTCCACGTCGCCGAAACCCTCCATGACGGCGCCGCGACCAAGGTCGCGGTGAAGGTCATCCGGCCGGGCGTGCGCCGCCGCTTCTTCCAGGACCTGGAGAGCTATTTCCTCGCCGCCCGCCTGCAGGAAAAATACATCCCCTCCTCGCGCCGGCTGCGGCCGGTCGAGGTGACCGAGACGCTGGCCCAGACCACAAAGATCGAAATGGACCTGCGCCTCGAGGCGGCCGCACTCTCCGAACTTGGCGAGAACACCAGGGACGATCCCGGCTTCCGCGTGCCCTCCGTCGACTGGGAGCGCACCGGCCGCGACGTGCTGACCATGGAATGGGTCGATGGCGTCAAGATGAACAACATCGCCGGCCTCGAAGCCGCCGGCCACGACCTCAAGGCGATCGCCGCCAACCTCATCCAATCGTTCCTGCGCCATACGCTGCGCGACGGCTTCTTCCACGCCGACATGCATCCGGGCAATTTGTTCGTCGAGGCCAACGGCACCATCGTCGCCGTCGATCTCGGCATTGCCGGCAGGCTGGGCAAGAAGGAGCGCCGCTTCCTCGCCGAGATCCTCTATGGCTTCATCCAGCGAGACTATCTGCGCGTCGCCGAGGTGCATTTCGAGGCCGGCTATGTCCCGCGCCAACACAATGTCGCGGCTTTCGCCCAGGCGATCCGGGCGATCGGCGAGCCGATCCACGGCCAACCGGCCGAAACCATCTCCATGGCCAAGCTCTTGACGCTGCTGTTCGAGGTGACAGAACTCTTCGACATGGCGACGCGGCCCGAACTGATCCTGCTGCAGAAGACCATGGTGGTGGTCGAGGGCGTGGCGCGCACGCTCGATCCCGCCTTCAACATGTGGAAGACGGCCGAACCGGTGGTGGGCGGCTGGATCGCCGGCAACCTCGGACCGCGCGGCATGATGATCGATGCGCGCGACGGCGCCAAGGCGCTGCTGACCCTCGCCCGCCAGGCGCCCGAACTGGCCGCACGAACCGACCGGCTGTCGCGCGAGATCGACCTGATGGCCGAGCACGGGCTGCGCTTCGACGAGACCACCGCCCGCGCCATCGGCAAGGCCGAGGCCCGCTACAGCCGCTCCGGCCGCGTGGCGCTGTGGGTGATCGCGCTGACGCTGGTCTATATCGCCTGGAAGCTGCTCTGAGCGATTGCAATGACAGCGGTGCTGTCATTGCAATCATTCTACCGGTGGCCTAGATTTAGGACACAGGAGCGATCTTATGAGCACGATAACAGTCCGCAATCTCGATGACAGGGTGAAGCAGAGATTGCGGCAGCGAGCTGCGGTCAGGGGAGTGTCTATGGAGGAGGAGGTTCGTAATATTCTTGCCACCAGCGTTCTTTCAGAAGGCTCCGACCAGAGTGATCGAGGCGAGTCGCTTTACGCTGTAATTCGTAGGTTGGTGGAACCCCATGGTGGTTTCGATATCCACTTGCCCGAGCGCGGTCCTGCGCGCGAGCCACCGAAATTCGACTGACCATGTTCGTGCTGGATACGAATGTCATTTCGGAAATTTTCAAACCAATACCCGATGCAGGAGTGGCTGCCTGGATGGACAGTTCGTTTTCGATCCATTCATACGTCACGGCGATGACCAAGGCAGAACTGCTTTTGGGACTTGCGTCTATGCCCGGTGGAAAACGCAAGGCTGCGCTGGGCGATGTAATCGGGGCCTTCTTTGCCACCTGGCTCAAGACTCCGGTGCTCGCATTCGGTGACCGAGAAGCAGAAACCTATGCGGAGATTGTTTCGAAAAGGCGATTTCTGGGACATCCTGTCCATGAATTCGACGCCCAACTCGCCTCGGTTGCGCGGTCACACGGTTTTACGGTTGTTACCAGAAATGTTGCCGATTTTGCCGATTGCGGCATCAACATAGTTAATCCTTGGGAAGCTGCATGACCCTCTCCGGCAAGCGCATCCTGCTCATCATCGGCGGCGGCATCGCTGCCTACAAGGCGCTCGACCTGATCCGAAGGCTGCGCGAGCGTGGTGCGGCTGTGCGAGTGGTGATGACTGCCGCAGCCCAGGAATTCGTCACGACGCTGTCGGTCGGCGCGCTGTCCGCCGACCATGTCTTCACCGACCTGTTCGATCGCAATGATGAACACGATGTCGGCCATATCAGGTTGTCGCGCGAGGCGGACCTGCTGGTGGTGGCGCCGGCTACCGCCGACCTGATGGCCAAGCTCGCCAATGGCCATGCCAACGATCTGGCTTCGACCGTACTCCTCGCCACCGACAAGCCGGTGCTGATGGCCCCGGCGATGAACCCGAAAATGTGGTCGCACCCCGCCACCCGCCGCAACCGCGCGACCCTCGGCAAGGACGGCATCAGCTTCGTCGGCCCCGCCAGGGGTGAGATGGCCGAGAGCAACGAGGCCGGCGAAGGCCGCATGGCCGAGCCGCTGGAAATCGTCGCCGCCGTCGAGGCGCTGCTCGATGCCGGCCCCAGGCCGCTGGCGGGACGCAAGATCATCGTCACGTCAGGCCCGACGCACGAGCCGATCGATCCCGTGCGCTATATCGCCAACCGCTCGTCCGGCAAGCAGGGCCACGCCATTGCCGCCGCACTGGCAAGGCTCGGCGCCGATGTGCGCCTCGTCTCCGGTCCCGTCACCATCGCCGACCCGGCCGGGGTGAAGACCATCCATGTCGGACGGGCGCAGGAGATGCGCGAGGCCGTTGAACAGCTTCTGCCCGCCGACGCCGCGGTGTTCGTCGCCGCCGTTGCCGACTGGCGAACCGAGAATTCCGCCGGCGAGAAGATCAAGAAGGTGGCGGGCGAAGGTCCGCCGGTGCTGCGCATGGTCGAGAACCCCGACATCCTGGCTGGCGTCGGCCACCACGAGCAGCGACCAGGCCTGGTCGTCGGCTTCGCCGCCGAGACCCAGGATCTCCTGCGCAACGCCGAGGCCAAGCTCAGCAAGAAAGGCGCCGATTTCATCGTCGCCAACGACGTGTCGCACGAAAGCGGCATCGGCCCTTCAGGCGTGATGGGCGGCGATCGCAACCGGGTGCGGATCGTATCGAAGGCGGGCGTGGAGGAATGGCCTGAAATGACCAAGGACGAGGTGGCGACGCGGCTAGCCGCGCTCATCGCCGAGCGGTTGAAAACGATCGTCGTTTGAAGTGTATTGGCGGCAGCCCCCTGCCGCCAATACACTTGCTAGAGCAATTCCAGGAAAAATGTGCAGCGGTTTTCCCGGGAGAAGCGCGTAGCGCTTCCCCTTGGGAATTGCTTGGAAACAAAGAGTTAGAGCGGTTCGGCGATTCTATCAAACGCTGAACCGCTCTAGCCACACCACGGTCGACCCAGCCGTCAGTTGGCCAAAAGCTCCGCCGTGCGGGCAAGCGCCCCGCCAAAGCCATTGAGCGGAATGGAAAAACTTACGACTTGGCCCGTATCGGCCGCGACCGCGTCGATCTTGAGAGTGGTGCCGTTCTTGAGCAGCGGCGTGACATTGGCATCGAACGCCACCGGCACCAGGCAGCCGACCACCTGGCAGGTGTTGAACGGCAGGCTGCCGTCGAGCTTCTGGTCGTCGATGGTCAGGGTGACGCCCTTGGCGAGCGCCAGACCGAACGGCAAGGCAAGCGTTCCGGTCGCATCCTCGCCAGTCTTACTCGACAGCTCGATCGCCAGAAGCCGCTGGTTGTTTTGCTTGTTGAACTGCTGATGCGACAGGCTGCAGACCTTGTTGGTGCCCGCTATCTGGCAATTGACGGTCCAGTCGCCATGGGTTTCCGACAATGCCGAGGCACCACCGGGCAGTTGCGGCGCATCAGCCGCGGCGGGCGGCGTTGCCGCCACTTTGTCGCCTTTGGTTTGCGCCGCCATGGCCGGCAGGCCTGCGATACAGGCCACACCCAGCACTGCTGCGAAATACGCGTACTTCCTCATCAAGACCCTCCCGCCCGGCACCGCCCCGAGCCAGCTAGAAACTGACCTTGAGAGACGCGCTGACTGCGTTCTGTTTCACTGTTTCGCCGAAGGCGCCATTATACCTGACGGACATGCCGACGCCATTGACGCCATTCAGCTCGAGGCCGGCGCCGACCCGATAGAGCGGCGAATCGATCGCTTCCGTCAAGTGCAATGCCGGGTTGCCGGGCAGATTCTCCGCCGCGGCGAAGCGGCCTTCGATTTCCCACTCCTTGGTGGAAAACTCCACCCCGGCCTTTCCATAGAGGCGGATGCTGGCAATGTCGCTGAGTGGGATGTCGGTTCCGATCTCGAGCGCCGGCGTCGCCGCATAGAAGGTGTTTGCCGAACCGTCGAAGTTGAAACCGGCAACCGACCCTTCCTCCTTGCCCGAAACACGCAGCCAGCGCGCGTCGAACTGCAAGGTCGGCTGCAGGTAGAACGCGCCCATCTGTTGCGTGAAGCCAAGCCGCGCCGAGCCGCCGAACTGCGCGGTCTTCTGCGTGTAGGTGACGCTGTTACCGATCCCGGGCAGCATTTCCTCGTCCAGATAGATGCCTTCCAGCGTTTCGCCGGGAACGAAGAACGCCGGATCGATATGGGTATCGCGTTCGCCCTTGAACGAACCGGTCCCGCCGCCGAGCGCGAAATCGACGAAGTAGTTCTTGTCGGCGTACTTCGCCAGCGCGTAAGCCTGCCAGGCTTCGCCGCTGGTTTGCGACAGCGGCTCGCCATTGAAGCCGATCCGGGAATCGAACTCCGTGCGGCCGATCGTGCCGCCAAGCGACCAGTTCTGGCCGACCTCGCCGATGCCGCCGAGCGACATCGTCTTCAGCACGTCGTCGCGGGTCGTGGTTCCGGCACCCGCATCGCGGGTGTATTCGGCCTGCGGGCTGATCGTTGCCCAGACACAACGGCCGTCGGGGTTCTTGTAGGCGGGAACGCCGGTGCATTCGCGCGCCGTTTCCAGCATGATGTCGGTTTCGCGGTTGATCATGTCGAACGTATGCACGGCATAGTGCGGCGTCAGCCGCGTCAACGCCGCGCCGATCTCGGCTTTGCTTGGCAGGAAACGAACCAGATTGATCAGGCGCGCCATCGGGTTGTCCGGCGTGGACGCCGCCTCGATGTCATCGAGATATTGCGCCAATTGGAACACGCCCGGATCGTTGACGCCGGACTGCGGATCCTGCGCGAGTTCCAGGAATGTGTCATTGTCGGTGGTCAGCACCAGATCGGTGCCGTTTTCGACCTGGAAAATGAAATTGAAACCCGCCGCCGGATGCTCCACGGGCATCGCGGCAACGATGCCAGCGTCCGTCATGGAAGCGCCCTTGGCCACCGTATAGGCGGTAAACAGCTTGTCGATGGAAAGGAAGTTGAGAGGCGCCGTGCCGTCGAAATCGCCGGCTCCCGTCAGTGCCACGGCATCCGTGATCTGGTTGTTGAGATCTATATCGGTGACGAAATTGCCGCTGGCGTCCTGCGTGAAACCGCCTCCGACATCGACTTTGGCAACCACGCCGATGCCCTGGTTGGTATAAAGCCCGTCATTGGTGAACAGCCCGCCACCGAGATCGATGGTCTTAAGAGCGACCATCGAGGAGTCGGCGAAGTTTTCAAAGCTGTTGTTGCCGCCGCCCAGATCGATATTGCCGATGACGCGCCCGAGCGTGTCGGCCGTCGGCGAATTCTTGACATGATCATCGCCCGACGTGCCGGTGATGGCGAGCGGGCTGAAATCGTCCAGCAGCGATTCCAGGATCGCGTTTGTCGGCACCACCGGGCCTGGCGCCAGCAGAAGGGCTTGAAATGCCTGGAACTGCGATGCCTGGATGTCGAATGTCGGATTCGCGCCCATCGCATAGAGCAGGCTGTGGTTGGTCAACGTGTTGTTGGCCCCGCCGACCAGCATCGCCGCGACACCCGTTCCGGCGCCACCGATCGTATACTGCCCATTGAGATTGATGGTGATGTTGCCCTTGGCGCCCTTGGCAGTGCTTTCGCCATAGACAGCCACCGAATCCGCGCCTTGTGCGAACAGGCTGTCACCCGCCGTCAGGTCGACCGTATGAGCGTCGCCATTGCCTGTCGCGCTCTGCCCGAACATGGCATAGGAACTCGCGCCCTTGACCCAAACCTGGCTCATCGCCGTCGCCGACGCCGCAGCCGCATCGCCGATGCCGCCACCGGAACCGGCAGCGCCGGTAGAGAGCGTGCCAGCCAGACCACCGCCGCCGCCGACCGCTTGGGCCACGATGCCATGTGCCCGCTCGCCATCGGTGACGATCTCACCATCCTGTTCGATGATCACCGTGCCGCCATTGCCCTTGGCACCTGCAAACGTGTTGAAGCCGATAGTGTTGTTGTCGATGCCGCTGCCGCCGTCGGCCGTGGCACCGAAGCGCCCGAAGCCGGCGCCGCCGATGCCGCCGCCGCCGCCGACCGACTGGGCGATGATGGCGACCGCATCGACACCGTGCGTGGTGATGGTGCCGGTGCGGATCACGGTGACGTCGCCGCCATCGCCACCCTTGCCGCCAAGGCCACCGATGCCGAGCGCGTTCGAGGTCTTGCCTTTTGCGTCGCCGCCGACACCGCCGCCGCCGCCGACCGACTGCGCCACAACGCCATGCGCGCGGTCGCCGAATGTTTCAATCGAGCCGGAGACGGTGACCTTCACATCGCCGCCGTCGCCGCCATTGCCGCCCTTGCCGCCTAGACCGATCGTCACGGAATCGTCGCCCGCCGCGTCGGAGGTCACGGTTCCGCCGTACCCGCCGCCGCCGCCGACCGACTGTGCGAAGATGCCGTAGGATCCAGCCTTGTGCGTTATGATCACGCCGTCATTGTTGACCTCGACATACCCGCCATTGGCCTTCTCGGCGGGATCGCCGTTTATTGGAGGAATGATACCGCTTGCACCTCCGCCGATGGTCATGTCGGCTTTGGAAGCACTCGCGGCCGCGCCAGAGGCGCCGCCACCGCCGCCGATGGATTGCGCGAAAATGCCATGCGAAAGATAGCCCTCCGTCGTGATCTTGCCGTGGTTGTCGACGATCACGTCCCCGCCTCTGCTGCCCAAACCGCCCGAGCCTCCGATCGCCAGCGTCACCGCCGTCTCTGCGCTGCCGGTCTCGGTCGAGCCCGCGCCGGCCGCACCACCACCGCCCCCGACGGATTGCGCGAAGATGCCGTGCGAATTGTCTCCCTTCGTCAGGATTTCGCCCGACGCCTGGTTGGTCACATGAACGGTATCGCTCTTGCCGCCGTCGCCACCGGCGCCGCCGAGACTGAGTGTTATGGCCACATTGGCGTTCTTGGCCGAGGTGCCCGAAGCGCCGCCGACGCCGCCGCTGCCGCCGATCGACTGCGCCAGGATGCCGTGTGAATACGCTTTCTCGGTAAGGATGTAGCCGCCGTTCGTGACGTTGACCTTGCCGCCATTGCCGCCGACGTTGCCTGATCCGCCCAGTGACAGGTTGACGCTGACTTCCGAGGCGTCCGTCTTGCCGGTGCTCTGGCCGGCGCCACCGGCGCCACCGCCACCGCCCACCGACTGCGCGAAGATGCCTATGGATCGCTCCTGCTTGGTCCAGATCTCGCCCGAGGCAAGATTGGTGACATCGACCTGCAAGCCGTTGCCCCCCCCGCCACCGGCACCACCGAGCGCGCCGCCGATGGCATATTTGCCAATAACGCCCGACGTCGCCGAGCCGCCGACGCCACCGCCACCGCCAATGGAGTTTGCGCTGATGCCATACGAGTCCGCGCCGTCCGTCACGATCAGGCTTCTATTGGTGACCGAAACCGTGCCGCCATTGCCGGCGCCGCCGGCGGCAAGGCCGATGGCCGCGCCAATGCCGACGGACGTGTCGCCTTCGCTGCCCCCGCCAACGATCTCCTCATCCGTCGAGGCCGCACCGCCGCCGCCGCCGCCGCCGCCGACCGACATCGCCAGGATGCCGATCGAATTGAAGCCGTGGGTCCGTATCTCGCCCGAATTGTCGACATGCACGCCGGTGCAGATGATATTTCCGCCGCCGTCCAGTTTTGAGCAGGCGGCGTCGTTGCCCGAACCGCCCTTGCCGCCAATGCCGACATTGACGCTGACGCTGGTGTCACTGGTGCCGCCGACGTGGAACGCCTTGGCGTTGCTGGACCCACCCATGCCGCCGCCGCCGCCCAGCGATTGGGCCACGATACCCGAGGAGAAATCGCCCGTCGTCGTCAGCTTGCCGCTGTTGATCACATCGACCACGCCCGACACATTGCCCGAGCCGCCGCCGCCGCCGACACCGACATTGACCGCGACATTGACTTCGCTGCCACTGAGATCCGCCGTAGCGCCGTTGGTGGAGCCACCATTGCCGCCACCGCCGCCAATCGACTGCGCGATGATCGCCGCGCTCATGTCGCCCGCGGTCTGAATTGTCATGGCGTTGGTGACATCGACGTTGCCGGCGACATTGCCCTTGCCGCCGCCGCCGCCGATGCTGACCGTCGCGTTGACGCTTACATCGGACCCGAAACCGCCCGCTGCTGCCCAGGAATCACCGCCATTGCCGCCACTTCCGGCGACCGACTGGGCGAGAATGCCGACGGCCTGATAGCCCTTCGTAACGATGCTGCCGCCGCCGTTGATGCCAGTTTCGACCGTCACCAGATCGCTGAGGCCGCCGTCGCCGCCCCAGCCGCCAACCGTCACGCCGAGGCTGATGCTGGCGTTGGTGCTGACCGCGCCGGTCATGGTGACTGCGCGGCCACCATTGCCGCCGCCGCCACCGATGGACTGTGCAACAATACCACCAGAGCCAACCGCGTCGGTGTCGGCGAGGATATTGCCATCCGCCTTGACGGTAACCTTGCCGCCTGGCCCGCCATTACCGCCGGCACCGCCGACAGACACGCCGACGGCGGCGGAAGCGTAGAGGCCGCCGCTGAAGGCCCCGGAGTAAGCAGCGCCGCCATTGCCGCCGCTGCCACCCACCGATTGCGCAAGAATGCCCTTCGAGCCTACGCCGGCGACGTGAATGTCGCCTTTGTGGGTAACGGTAACTTCCTTGCTCAGGTTGGCGTCACCACCACCGCCACCGATAGCCACGCTGGCTGCGCCAAACACACCGGCGGCAAGGGCTCCCGTACTGCCCCCATTGCCACCGCCGCCGCCGATGGATTGCGCCAGGATGCCGTTCGAGAGCGCGCCTGAGGTGCTGATGTTGTTGTTGTTGAGGACCTCGACAATCCCGCCCTCGCCGCCAGCGCCACCCGCGCCGCCGACGCCGACAGCGGCAAAAAGCCCGGCAGCCAAGGCAAAACCACCATCACCACCTGAACCGCCGACCGACTGCGCAAAAATGCCGTTGGACAGGTCGCCACCCGTAATGATCTTGCCCGAATTGTTGACGAAAACCTTCATGCTCTTGCCGGCCGCCGCGCCCGAGCCGCCGAGCGACAAGGACGGCCCCCCGGCGGTGACGCTGAAGCCGCCCGAACCGCCGCCGCCGCCGATCGACTGCGCAAGCAGCCCGTGCGAATTGTATCCGCCGGTGGTCAACGCAGCCGCGTTGATGACGTCGACGGTGCCTGCCGTGCCACCACCGGCACCCTTGCCGCCGATCCCGATGTTGACGCCCAGGCCGAGCCCTACGACACCGCCGCCATTGCCGCCGCCGCCGCCGATCGACTGCGCCACCATGGCTGAAGATCGGTCATGTGTGGTGGTGACGGAGCCGCCATTGTCGGTGAGTTTGACCGCGCCGGCATCGCCAGCCGTGCCGCCGCTGCCGCCGACACCGACGGAGGCTGCCAGACCGATGCCACCGACGAAGCTGCCATTGCCGCCGCCGCCGCCGATAGACTGGACAAGGATGCCGATCGAATCGGCGCCGTCCGTCTTCACGACCGAATTGTCCGTCTCGAAGCTGGCGGCAAGACCCTTGCCGCCGCCACCGCCGCTGCCGCCCACGCCGACGTTCACACCGGTGCTGCCGCTGATCACCACGCCAGCATTGCCGCCGCCGCCGCCGATCGATTGCACGATAATGCCCGCGGAGCGGTCTTGGGACGTGGTCACGCTACCATTGGAACGCGCATCGACAACGCCGCCGTCGCCGGCCGCCCCACCGCTGCCGCCGACACCGACCGAGACGATTGCCGAGACAGCGATCGAAAAGCCCCCGTTGCCGCCACCGCCGCCAACCGACTGCACGATGATGCCTGCCGAATCCGCGCCATGCGTCGTCACATCGGATTGTGTACCGTTGAAGGTGACAGCATCGCCGATGCCGCCGCCGGCGCCCTTGCGACCGATGCCGACGCTGACGCCGGCGCTGCCCGCGATGCTGCCGCCGCCATTGCCGCCACCGCCGCCGATCGACTGCGCGACGATGCCCGTAGAGCGATCCTGAAATGTTTCCACGCTGCCGCCGGTCGTCATGCTGACCGTGCCGCCCTTGCCGCCTGGACCGCCTTCGCCTCCGACGCCGACCGAGACAAGCGCCGAGATGGACAGGGCAAATCCGCCATTGCCGCCGCCGCCGCCAACCGATTGGGTCATGATTCCGGTCGAGTCGGAGCCGTGTGTCGTCACATGCGACGTGCCGACATTGTAGATGATGTCGCCGCCCGCGCCGCCCGCGCCCCCCTTACCGCCAACCGAAACCGAGACGGCGCCGCTGACGGTATAGGCTCCGCCCCCATTACCGCCACCGCCGCCGACCGATTGCGTCAGAATGCCGATAGCGGAGGTTCCGCTCGTTTCGACCGTCGGCCCGGCCGCGGCCTGCTGGACGTTGACGTTGCCGCCATTGCTGGCGGCTCCGCCGGAACCGCCGACGCCGACAGCGGCGACCGGGCCGACACCAATCGCGAAGCCGCCATTGCCGCCACCACCGCCGACCGACTGGATGACGATACCGTGAGCTCCATCGCCGCTGCCATCGGCACCGGTCGTGATGCTGCCGCCTATATCTGCGAAGACGTCACCGCCCTTACCACCGCCGCCGCCCGAGCCGCCCAATGCGATTGACCCAATCGCGCCACCGCCGTCACCGCCACCGCCACCGACGGATTCGACAAGCATACCAATCGAGCCGACGCCCCTGGTGATAATGGTCCCGGTATTCGTGCCCGTGACCGTACCGCCATTGTTGCCGCCCTTGCCTGCCCCGCCGCCGCCGAACAGTCCGAAGGCGCCTCCGCCGTCGCCGCCACCGCCACCCACCGATTGGACGACCATGCCGCTAGCATGGTCACCGCTGGTCTCTATCTTGCCATTATTGGTGCCGGTCGCCGTCCCGCCTATTGTGGCCGGGCCGCCATTGCCACCGCTTGCAATGATGCCGGGAATAATGCCGCCGGCGCTGCCGCCGCTACCGCCGGATGCGCCGGCCGATCGGACCAGCATACCAGTTGAAAAGTTCCCGATGGTTGTCACATCGCCGTCGTTCGTCGCGCTGGCGCTGCCTCCTGAGCCTCCGCCGCCGCCATTGCCGGCATCCTGAGCCGATAGTGGGCTGAGACCGCTGATACCACCGCCGTCACCGCCCAATCCCCCTTCCGAACGAGCCAGGATGCCAAATGCGTTCGGTCCCGTAGTGTTGATGACGCTTCCCACGCCGGCATTGGCTTCCGCCGAACCGCCATTGCCACCGTTGCCCGCGTCGCCGCCCGAGGAAACCAGCGCATTGCCTATGCCGGTGACGGATCCGCCATCGCCGCCCCGGCCGCCAATCGATTCTGCGAGCAACCCGTGACCGCCGGCCGCACTGCCGGTCAAATCACCCGTATTGCCCGCAATGACGCCTCCACCTGCCGCGCCATTGTTACCATCGCCGCCAAGCGCCACCGGGGTACAGAATGGGCAGATTCCGACGCCGATGGCATTGCCGCCTGTGCCGCCGGCCCCGCCTGTCGAGCTCCCACCAAAGACGGGGCCCCCGCTGGAAATCACCAGATTGTTGTTGACAATGAGCGGATCAGGCGACGGCGCATGACCCGTACCACCATTCGTGCCCGCGACCACGACATTGGAGCCATTACTTCCCGCAGTGCCGACGACGGTCGTAACCTGGGCATGGAGCGGAGCCGGCAACAGGCAGACGAGTCCGGCCAACGCCGTGTAGGCCGTCAGCCGAGATAACCGCCATGGCCGAATTTCCCGCTCTGTCGACGATGCTCGCGTAGCAGGCTCGACAGCGGCCAAAACCCTGGAGTGCGCAGCATGGGACCGGCAAGGTGCAAGGGGAGGCAACGTTTCACGAAGGCCAGCGGTCTGCCCGTCGGCCTGCCCGCAATTGCCGGCACCGTTAGCCCCAAATTCGATCCATGCGCCCGGGCGCGCTTCGCCTACAACGACATCCACGCGCCCTGAAAACAAAGCCATACACTTGCCCCCGTTTGCAGACATCCTGACCCGCCCCCGGGCTTGGCGCCGCAACCACATCTACGTATGCAATGGATATGCAATAAGAATGCTGGCAATCTGCAGTAAGCTCGATGCATCAAGGCCGGTGCTCTTGCGAGTGGTCGAGGAGCGCAGGCCTTTTTAGAATATACTAACTTGCAACAGATGGAACCGAAAGTTGCGTTTAGGCGATACGCGGGCGGCTGGCATCAGCCATTTGGTGGAGATCTCCGCAGCTGAAGATACTATGGCCACATCCGTCGGTTCATAGTCGTCATATGACGGTAATGCTCGGATTATACGTCCGAATATGACGGCAACGGCTTGCCGTCCGGTGCGCGGCATCAATTCCATTCTTTTTAGCCATGAAACATCGCATCGCCAGACAGGCGCCCTATATACTAGGGATGAATAGGATCTTTTCGCGGAACGAGCGGATGTCTTTGCGTAGCCCATCGACGATTCTGGCATCGGCAGTGCTGGCTACGCTGGTTCTGGCTGGGTTTGGTGTGCCCGCCTCCGCCGAGGTGTTCATTCCCTCGGCAAACGGCAATGCGCAGATGCAGCAGAACGACCTGCAGGCTTTGCAAAACCGGGTTCAGCGGCAGCAATTTCAGCAGCAGCAGCAGCAGTATCGTGCCCAGGATCGCGTCATCGTCCAGCAGCCGCCGCCTGTCGTTCCGCGGGTCAGGCCGAGCTGCCAGACGCAGATAATCGGCAACACCGCCGTCAGCACCTGCCGCTGACAGGTAGGTCCACTTTTATTTAGCCGACTTACATGATAGGGGCCATTGGGTATCCCTGCGGCAGTTTGCATTTTGCAAAGGCGCCGCATCACGCTATGGGGCATTGCACCGTCTGGATTTTTGCGAATGGTAGCCACCAAGAAAAAGGCTGTACGCCGCGCCAAGAAGGGCGAACGAATCCGCCAGGTGGCGGCGATCCCCTTTCGGCGCAATGCGCATGGCGGCATCGAGGTGATGCTGGTCACATCGAGGACGACGCAGCGCTTCATCGTCCCCAAGGGATGGCCGATGAAAGGCAAGAGCGGCCGCAAGGCAGCCACCATCGAGGCGATGGAAGAAGCCGGCGTGCTCGGCAAGACCCTGAAGGAGCCCGCGGGCACCTACTCCTACTGGAAACGGCTGGCCAACAACTTCATTCGTGTCGACGTCATCGTCTATCTCCTCGAGGTGACCGAGGAACTCGCCAACTGGCAGGAAGCCAGGCGGCGGCAGCGGGCCTGGCTGGCGCCCGCCGACGCAGCAATGCTGATCGACGAGCCGGACCTCTCGACGCTGGTGGCGACATTGACCATTCCCGGACCTGCGCCGATCGGCGCTGCCTGAGGCAGGCTTATCCGCCCTTGCCGTCATCTTCCGGAAAAGGCCGCGCCGGCGGGCCGCCATAGGCCCACAGCCATTCGCGCGGCAGCGGCCCCTTGTTCCGCTCGGCCTGCTGCGATTGCTCCCAGGCATGCGCCAGGATGCCAACCGACCGCGCCAGCACGAAGAGCCCGCGCGTCAGCGGCGGCGGAAAACCGAGTTCGCCATAGATGACGGCGGTGGCGCCATCGATGTTGAGCGGGATTTTTTTGCCCTTGCGCCGCCCGACGTCGGCCTCGACCGCCTCGGCGATGTCGGCGAAGCGGCCATTGATCACGCCGCGCGCGGCAAAATCTCTGACCAGTCCCAGCAGACGCGGCGCGCGCGGATCGACCGGGTGAAAGCGGTGGCCAAGCCCTGGCACGTAGCCCTCTTCCTCGGCGAAGAACCGGTCAAGACGTGTCGAGACCGCTTCGTTGAGGGCAATGCCGCCCTCGAGCGCCACGGCAACATCGCCATAGAAGGAAAGCGCCTGCTCGCCGGCGCCGCCATGCACGTCGCCAAGCACATTGATGGCGGAGGCCATGGCGCTGTTGATACCGACGCCGCATGTCGCAGCCATGCGGGCAATGGCGATCGACGGCGCCTGTGGCCCGTGGTCGACGGCCGCCCCCAAAGCAATGCCGAGCAGTGCCGCCTGGTCCTCGCTGGGCAGTTCGCCACGCAGCATCAGCCAGATCATGGCGGGGAAGCTGACACGGCCGATCAGGTCCTGGATCTCATAGCCGCGCAGCCGGATCACGCCGGGGCTCATCTCGATGATGTCGGTCCGCCACCACTCCTCGCCGCGCTCGCGGCCTGTTTTCCTCTCCACGCCGCTCATGCCCTGGCCTTTGCCTTGGTGCGTGGCGGCAGGCCGGCGAACACCTCGTCCATATGCTCCCCCAGCACCGGCGGCGGCCGTGTCGGCAACGGTGCGGTGCCATCCACCATGAAGCCACCGCGCAGAACGGTCAGCGGCCCGTCCATGCCGGCCACATCGTCGAAACGAGCCGTGACCTGGCGTTCGAGCACTTGTGGTTCGGCCAGCACTTGCGGGATCGTCAGAACCCTGCCCGCCGGCACGCCGGCCCGATTGAGCGTTTCTTCCCAAACCGCCGCCGGAGCGCTTGCCAGAGCGTCCTCGATCTCGACCTTGAGTGCGGCGCGGTTCTTCTTGCGCGTCTCGCGCTCGGCAAAGCGCTGGTCCGACGCCAGTTCCGGCCGCCCGATCAGCACGCACAGCGTCACGAACTGCTCCTGCTTGTTGGCGGCGATGTTGATGAGCCCGTCGCCGGTACGGAAAGCGCCTGATGGAGCCGCCGTCATATTCTCATTGCCCATCGGCTTGGGATCGACCCCTGCCGTCAGATAGTTGGAGACCGGCCAGCCAAGCGCGGAGAGCGTGCATTCCAGCATCGACACGTCGAGGAACGCACCCTCGCCCGACGTCTTCTGCCTGACCAACGCGGCCGCGATCGAGAACGCCCCGACCAGGCCGCCCAGCGTGTCGGCAACGGGATAGCCGACGCGCAACGGCGCGGTTTCCGGCGTGCCGGTTATGCTCATGATCCCGGAAAGGCCCTGGATGATCTGGTCATAGGCGGGGTTGTCGCGCATCGGCCCGCTCTGCCCGAAACCCGATATCGCGCAATAGACGAGGCCGGGCCGCACCGACTTGAGCTCGTCATAGCCGAGGCCGAGGCGTTTCATCACGCCGGGACGAAAATTCTCGACCAGCGCATCGGCGCTGGCGACCAGGTCGAGGAAGCGCTCGCGATCCGTCGCCTGCTTGAGGTCGAGCATGACGGATCGTTTGCCGGCGTTCTGCGCCAGGAACGACGCGCCCATGCCGGCACCGTTGAGCTTTGGCGAGCCGCCGAGCTGGCGCGCCAGGTCGCCGCCTTGCGGACCTTCGACCTTGATCACGTCGGCTCCCAGCAAGGCCAGCTGATAGGCGCAATAAGGTCCGGCGAGCACATTGGTCAGGTCGAGCACGCGGATACCGGAAAGCAGGTCTGTCATATCTTCTCAAATCGCTCAGGCATCGCCCGGCACATGTTCGGGCCCGCGCCGACGCCGATGCTCGATGAAGGCCCAGATATGCGGGCCGGCGAGGCCGATGAAGGCAAGAGTCAACAGGATCAGCGACAGCTTGTGTGTGTAGAACACCGACCAGTCGCCGTTCGAAATAGTCATGGCGCGACGGAACTGGGTTTCGGCGAGCGGCCCCAGGATCATGCCGATGATGACGGGCGCGGTCGGGAAATCGAAGCGCCGCATCAGGAAGCCGGCGGCCCCCAGGAGATAGAGGATGACGAGATCGATCGGCGACTGCGAAATGCCATAGGTGCCGACGGTGGCGAACACCAGAATCCCGGCATAGAGCTGCGGCGCCGGGATTTTCAAGAGCCGCACCCACAGGCCGATCAGCGGCAAATTGAGGATGACCAGGATGACGTTGGCGATGAACAGGCTGGCGATCAGGCCCCAGACAAGGTTGGCCTGTGTCGTCAGGAGCAGCGGTCCGGGGTTGATGCCGTAGCTCTGGAAGGCCGACAGCATGATCGCCGCCGTCGCCGAGGTCGGCAGGCCGAGCGTCAGCATCGGCACCAGCACACCGGCGGCGGATGCATTGTTGGCGGCCTCGGGGCCGGCAACGCCCTCGATGGCGCCGACCGTGCCGAATTCCTGCTTGTGTTTCGACAGTTTCTTCTCGATGGCATAGGACAGGAAGGTCGGGATCTCGGCGCCGCCGGCCGGCATGGCGCCGATCGGAAAGCCGATCGCCGCACCCCGCAGCCAGGCCTTCCAGGAGCGCCCCCATTCGGCCGCCGTCATGTAGAGCGAGCCTTTCAGCGGCACGATCTCGTCCTTGCCGGCATAGCGGCGCGAGGCCATGTAGAGTGTCTCGCCGACCGCGAACAGGCCAACGGCGGCGATGATGACGTCGACGCCGTCGAGCAGCTCGGTCATGCCGAAAGTGAATCGCGGCTGGCCCGTCTGCAGATCGACGCCGATCATCCCGATGACAAAGCCGGCAAACAGGCTGGTAAGGCCGCGTACCGAGGACGAGCCGAGCACGGCCGAAACGGTGATGAAGGCCAGCACCATCAGCGAGAAATATTCGGCCGGACCGAAAGCCAGCGCGAACTTGACCACGACCGGCGCCAGAAAGGCGACGCCCAGCGTGCCGAGCGTGCCCGCGACAAAGGAGCCGATCGCCGAGGTGGCGAGCGCGGCGCCGCCGCGGCCCGAGCGGGCCATCTTGTTGCCTTCCAGCGCGGTGACGATGGTTGCGCTCTCGCCTGGCGTGTTGAGCAGGATCGACGTCGTCGAGCCGCCATACATGGCGCCATAATAGATGCCGGCGAACAGGATGAAGGACGCCTCCGGCGCCACCTGATAGGTGATCGGCAAGAGCAGCGCGATGGTCAGTGCCGGCCCCAGGCCAGGCAGCACGCCGATGGCCGTACCGAGCGTGGTGCCAAGCAGGCACCACATCAGATTGGTCGGGGTGAACGCGACGGCGAAACCGTGTGCGAGATGGCTGAGCGTATCCATGGTCTCAGCCTCCCAGCGTGCTGGTGAAGGCATCGATCACCGTGTTCAGCTGGTTCTCGACGAAACCGGCGCCGATATTGACGCCGAGCGCCTTGGCAAAGCCGAAATAGGCGGCCAGCGCCAGCACCAGGCCGGTCAGCACATCGCGCAGCGTGTGCCGGCTGCCGAAGCCGTAGCAGACGAGAACGAACATGATGACCGAGGCGGCCGTGAAGCCGAGCGGCTGGATGAGCAGAAGATTGGCCACAAGACCGATGACGACGAAGCCCATCGCCTTCCAGTCGGTCGGCGTCTCCTTTTCCTCCTCCGGCTGCCAGCCGCCGCGCAATGCGGCGAGGATCAGCAGCAGGGAAAGCACAATCAGGCCGACCATGGTGAGATAGGGAAAGACGGTCGGACCGACCTTGGAATAGAGCGGCGATATCGGGATCGCCAGCGTCTGCCAGGCGACGGCCCCGGCACAGGCCAGAAGGCCGATGCCGATCAGCAATTCCGGCACGGCAAGGCGAGAAGGCGCCGCCGGCTGGTTGATGGTGCTCATGAACGTCCTCCCCGTTGTGGTCGGCCCGATACGGCCAGCCTTCACCGCACCTTCGCCGGTGGACCGATCGCCTCCTTGCGGCCGGCTGCGATTGAAAAATGAGGGACGGCTCGCGCCGTCCCCCTGGGGAAAATCAGGCGAGGCCGAGATCCTTGAGAATGGCCTCGATGCGAGCCGTGTCCTCGGTGACGAATTTCGCATAGTCGTCGCCGGTGAGCAGGATGGGCGTCCAGTTGCGGTTCTTGCATTCGGTTGCCCAGGCATCGCTCTTGGCCATGGTCTCGACCAGGGTGATCATCGCCGCCTTGTCCGCGTCGGAAACGCCGGGCGGCGCGAAAACGCCACGCCAGTTGAACAGTTCGACATCGATGCCGGCTTCCTTCAGCGTCGGCGCGTCGATGCCGTCCTGGCGCTTGTCGGCCGAGATGGCGAGCAGCCTGAGCGCGCCCGCCTTGACCTGTTCGGAGAACTCGCCGAAACCGGAAATGCCGGCCGCCACCTGGTTGCCGAGCAGCGCCGACAAGGCCTCGCCGCCGCCGGCGAACGGCACATAGGAAAGGCTGGGAGCCGGAACGCCAACCGTCTTGGCGATCAGGCCGAACAGGATGTGGTCCGAGCCTCCGGCGGAACCACCCGCGACTGGAACCTTCGTCGGATCGGCCTTGAGCGCGGCGACGAAATCGGCGGCCGTCTTGAACGGCGAGTCCGCCGGCACGACGAGTGCCTCGAACTCACCGGTGAGCCGCGCGATCGGCGTGACTTGCGTCAGATTGTTGGCTGCCTTGTTGGCGATGATGGCGCCCACCATGACCATGCCCGCGACCATCAGCGAATTGCCCTTGCCGTTCCACTGGCTGATGAACTGCGGCAGCCCGACCGTGCCGCCCGCGCCACCGACATTGGTGATCTGCGAGCCGGAGATGAGCTTCTCGCTGCGCAGCACCTGATCTATCGTGCGCCCTGTCTGGTCCCAGCCGCCGCCGGGTGCCGCCGGCACGAAAATCTGGATCTGCGGCGCGCCTTCGGCGAAAGCGGGCGTGAAATGAAGTCCTGCGAGGCCGGTGGCGCCGACGGCCGCCGTCCCCGTCAAAAATCTGCGTCTGTTCAGCATGGGATTCCTCCAGATCACGACACCTCCTCCGGTGCCTGCCAAAACGCGCCTGAGTTCAGGCCCGTGATCGAGTTCAAGCAGATGTTACCAAGTTCTGTCAACGGGAACGATATTCTGCTGGACAGAACGTTCAGGCGGCGCGACACAGTCGCTCCGTTCGGCCTTCTTCGAATTGGGAACCGCAATGGACTTGGCAGGCAAATCGGCTGACGCGGAAATCCGGCGAGCGCCCGCCGAAGGCGTTGCCGCACTCGATCGGGCGATCGCCATCCTCGACGCCTTCACCACGGCAGACCGCTCGCTCAGTCTGGCTGAAATCGCGACGCGCACCGGTCTCTACAAGAGCACGATCCTGCGGCTGGCGAATTCGCTGCTGCGCGGACAATTGCTCGAGCGCTTGGACGATGGCCGCTACCGTGTCGGAGCCGCGACTTTCCGGCTCGGCGCGCTCTACCAGCGCTCGGTCGTGGCGGTCGATATCCTGCTGCCGATCATGCGCGATCTCTCCGAAAGAAGCTGGGAGAGCGTTGCCTTCTACGTCCGCTCGGGGGACGTGCGCACCTGTCTCTACCGGGTCGAATCCAAGCATCCGATCCGCTACACGATACGCGAAGGCGACGTATTGCCTTTGCTGGTCGGCTCCGGGGGCCGCGTGCTGGCGGCGTTTTCGGGACAGCAGGGCGAACCCTACGAAACCATCCGCAAAACCTGCAACTGCCTCGCCGTGGGCGATCGCGACCCCGAGACGGCGGGCGTGTCGGCACCGGTTTTCGGGCCGGGACGTGTGCTCCTCGGCGCCTTGACGCTGGCTGGTCCAAGCACGCGCGTCGACGCCGCGTTCCTGCAGCGCATGAAGCGCCCGCTGCTCGAGGCGGCGGCCCGCGCCACCCGCGCCTTCGGCGAGGATGCCACCATGCTGGAGCAGGCGAGCCTCGCGGTCTAGCGCCCGCCAAGTATCGAATACAAACTGATTCAACTTGAAGCAATTACTTGACGTCGCGTAATATTTGGCCGGCACGGCAAGAAAAAGTCTTGTCGAAAGTCGAACGATTTATTTGCTGTTAAGCCCCTCATGATAACCGGGTTGTGTCGCCATCCGAGCGACATGAGGGAACAACATCGTCTCAACCGGCGGATGAAAACAGCCGGACAGGCGCGCACAGGATCATGGCACGTCCATGAATTCGATGAAGCTGTCGTCGATGAACGCAAGTCCTCGTCTTCTGGGGCTTGTGTGGCCGTTTATCGCCGTCGTCCTCATTCAGGCGCTGGTCGCCAGCCTGAGCCTCTATACGCTTTCGGCCGTCCGCGCCTATGTCGGCGGCGAAAGCCAGTGGTCCAAGGGGCAGAAGCACGCCATCTACTTCCTCAGCCTCTATGCCGACACCGGCAATGAGGAGTTCTTCGGCGAGTATCGTACGGCGATCGCCGTTCCACTGGCCGATCGGTCGGCCCGCCTGGCCCTCGAGCAGTCCGAGCCCGACACCCAGGCTGCCCGCACGGGCTTTCTGCGCGGCAGAAATGATCCCGAGGACATCGCCGGGATGATCTGGCTGTTCCAGAATTTCCGCAGCTTCAGCTATCTCGACGCCGCCGTGCGGCACTGGACGGCGGCCGACACCATGATCCTCGCCATCCAGCAGCTCGCCGACACGATGCACAACGAGCTGAGCAAGGGTCCGGCATCCGCGACCCAGATCAGTGGCTGGAAGACGCAAATCCGCCAGCTCGACCATCAGATCAGCCCGCTCTCCAAGGCCTTCTCGGACAGTCTCGGCGAAGGGTCGCGCTTCATCAAGATGCTGCTCACGTCAGCCAATCTCGTTACCGCCGCCTTGCTGATATTGCTTGCCGTCTGGCGCACCCGCAAGCTGCTGGCGCAGCGCCAGGCCTTCCAGCTGGCGCTCAATGCCGAGCGCGAGCGTGCACAGGTTACCCTGGCTTCGATCGGCCAGGCCGTCATCAGCACCGGCCCAGACGGGCGGCTGGAATACATGAACGCGGTTGCCGAGAAATTGCTGGGATGCCCGTTCGGTTCTGCCAGAGGCAAGCCGCTGGCGTCGCTGTTTCGGCTGGTCGACAAGGACACCAGCGTCGAAGAGCCCCGTTTGATCGAACGCCTCCTGGCGGGTGAGCCACGCCGTTCCAGCGCCCGCCCGCAAATGCTGCAGCGGCCGGATGGCTCCGTCGTCCCGGTCGCGCTGACCGGCGCGCCGCTGCTCGTTTCCGGTGAGGTCGTCGGCGCCGTGCTCGCCTTCCACGACATGACGCGCGAAGAAGACTACATCGAGCGGCTTTCATGGCAGGCTTCGCATGATACGCTGACCGGGCTCGCCAACCGGCGCGATTTCGAGAGCCGGCTGGAGCGCACGATCGTCGAATCGCAGGGTGCGTCCCGGCACCACGCGCTGATGTATCTCGATCTCGACCAGTTCAAGCTGGTCAACGATACGTGCGGCCATGCCGCGGGCGACGAGTTGCTGCGCCAGATTTCCGCCCTGCTGGCCAACGAATTGCGGCCCGGCGACGTGCTCGCCCGGTTGGGCGGCGATGAATTCGGCGTGCTGCTGATCGATTGCCAGGCTGACAATGCCGCCGACATCGCCGAACGGCTGCGCGCCGCAGTGCAGGAGTTGCATTTCGCCTGGGACGGCAGGCCTTTCAACACCAGCGTCAGTGTCGGCATGGTGGAGATCGCCAATGCGCATGTGACGATCGAGGAGGCCCTGCGTGCCGCCGACGTCGCCTGCTACATGGCCAAGGAGAAGGGCCGCAACCGCGTCCAGATCCATAGCGACGGCGACATGGACTTGCGCGAGCGTTTTGGCGAGATGGCCTGGGTGCAACGCCTGCACGCGGCACTCGAAGAAGATCGCTTCAGACTCCATGCCCAGGAAATCTGGCCGCTCAACGACGATGTCGCCGAGACGGGAGCGCATATCGAGATCCTGTTGCGGCTGACCGATGAAGACGGCGGCTTCGTTACCCCGCAGAGCTTCATTCCCGCCGCCGAGCGCTACGGCCTGATGCCGTCGATCGACCGTTGGGTGGTGCGCAATACGTTCCGCATCCTGGCCGCGCGGCAGGCTGATCAGCGCATGGCGCCGATCGCCACATGCGCCATCAATCTTTCCGGGGCGACGTTCGGCGACGAGACATTTCTCGGCTTCCTGCGCGAGCAGTTCCTTGTCCATGGCATTTCGCCGTCCATGATCTGCCTGGAGATCACCGAAACCAGCGCCATCGCCAACCTTACCAGCGCCATGCGCTTCATGGCCGACCTGCGCGGGTTGGGCTGCCGCTTCGCGCTCGACGATTTCGGCTCCGGCATGTCGTCCTTCACCTATCTGAAGCACCTGCCCGTCGACTACCTCAAGATCGACGGCGGCTTCGTCAAGGACATGCTGGACGACCGCATCGACCGGGCCATGGTCGAGATGATCCATCATATCGGCAAGGTCATGGGCAAGCGCACCATCGCCGAGTTCGTCGAAAGCGACGACATCGCCACCGCCTTGAAGGAGATCGGCGTAGACTACGCGCAGGGCTACGGGATCGCCAGGCCTCGGCCCTTCGATGCCTCGACGGTGCTGCTGTGCCAAACCATTGCGCCCGCCGCGCGGACCAGCGCCGACCCGTGGGGCGATGTGGCCAAAAAGCTGCGTCGCAAGGCCAGCTAGATATTCAGGACAGCCGCTCCAGCAGGATCATCGGGGCGTCGTGATAGAGGGTTCGCACCACTTCCCGGTAGCCGCATTTCGTCGCGACGTTCAAGGAGGCGGCATTCTCGGGATCGATGATGCAAACGGTTCTGGAGCGCCCGAACGTCTCTTCGCCCCATGCCAGGACACGGCCGACCACCTCGGTGGCAAGGCCCGTCCCGTGCACCGACGGCGCCAGCGCCCAGCCGGCCTCCGGAACCCCTTCGATCGACGGCTGCATGTCGCGCTTCAGATCGTGGAACCCGGCCTCGCCGACGAAGCGGCCGGTCGCTTTCTCCTCGATGGCCCAGAAGCCGTAGCCGAGCAGCGACCACAGGCCGGCGTGACGCAGGAAGCGCATCCAGCTTTCCTCACGCGTGCGCGGTTTGCCGCCGATGAAACGGGTGACGACCGGATCGGCCCACATCGTGACATAGGCGTCGAAATCGCCCAGCCGGTGTGCCCGCAGGATGGTTCGCGGCGTCTCGATGACCGGGGCGATGACGGCCTGCGTCGTGCTCATTGGATTGCCTCGCGTTGCCGCCTGCGGTTAGCAAATCGCCGGCGCGGTGCAAGAGCCAGGGAACAGGGGACCATCATCCAGCACCAAACGCAAACTCCGGCAGCGCTTCACGACATCCAAGCCACGCTATGGGATTTTTGCGCGGGGGTGTTATTTTCGACGTGGGCTGATTCAGCACGCCCGAATTTTGAGGCGCCGGCCGGTGCCGCCGATCCAGGGAAATCCGCATGGACACCACGGACCTCGTGCTCGCCATCATCCACCATCTGCTGGTGTTCTCGCTGGCGGCCATCATAGGCGCCGAATTCGTGCTGATCCGTGGCGACCTGCCCGCAGCGACGCTCAAGCGGCTCGCCGGCATCGACGGCCACTACGGCATCATCGCCGCGCTCATCATCATCGTCGGCATCGGCCGCGTCTTCTGGGGCCTAAAGGGCTGGGAGTTCTACGTCCACAACTGGGTGTTCTGGGCCAAGATGGCGGCGTTCGGCATTGTCGGCCTGCTGTCGATCATCCCGACCGTGCGTTTTATCTCCTGGAACAGGCAGGCCAGCACCAATCCCGCCTTCGCCGTGCCGGCGGCCGAACTGGCCTCGGTGAAGTCCTATATCCGCGCCGAAGGAGCCATCTTCCTCTTGATCCCCGTCTTCGCCGCGGCGATGGCGCGCGGCTACGGAATCTGATCTTCGGCGGCCGTTTCGAGCGGAGCGATCGGCACCAGCGGCGCCGGAATGCTGGTCGTCTTCACCGCTGCCTTGCAGATATCGGCGATGACGCAGGCCGGGCAATCCGGCTTGCGCGCCTTGCAGACATAGCGGCCATGCAGGATCAGCCAGTGATGCGCGTGGCGCATATATTCGTCCGGGATGATCCTCAACAATCCCTGCTCGACTTGTTCCGGCGTCTTGCCGGGCGCCAGGCCTAGCCGGTTGCCGATGCGCAAGATGTGCGTGTCGACCGCCATCGTATGCTGGCCGAAGGCCATGTTCAGCACGACATTGGCGGTCTTGCGCCCGACACCTGGCAGCTTGACCAGCTCATCGCGGTCGTCCGGCACCTCGCCGCCATGGTCGCGGATCAGCGCCTGCGATAGCGCGATGACGTTCTTGGCCTTGTTGCGCCAGAGGCCGATGGTCCTGATATGGTCGCCAACCTCGGCTTCACCCAGCGCCAGCATCTTTTGCGGCGTGTCGGCGGCCTTGAACAAAGCCCGCGTCGCCTTGTTGACGCCGGCATCGGTTGCTTGCGCCGAAAGCACCACCGCCACCAGCAGCGTGAAGGCGTTGACATGTTCGAGCTCGCCCTTCGGCTCCGGCCGTTGCACCGAAAAGCGCCGGAATATCTCGTGCACTTCCGCCGGGCTGTAGAGCGAACTTGACCGCGCGGGCCTGGGGCGCGGTTTGGCGTTCGAGCCGTCACGGCGTCCGGGCAACGGTTCACTTTTGGGCAGGGACGAATCTTTGGACTTGGGGCGCGCCATTTCCCTCCTATAATATTCTGTCATGAGCGACACAAACGCCTCGTTTCAGGCTGACGAGCCCTTCTTCCACGCCTTGCTGACCCCACACCGGTCGCTGGGCAGGACGGGCTTCCTGATCCTGATGGGCGCGCTGATGTTCGGCTGGCTGGTGACGGGCGCGTTTTTCCTGTCGCGCGGCGCCTGGCCGGTGTTCGGTTTCTTCGGCCTCGATGTGATCGCCGTCTACATCGCCTTCCGCGTCAACTATCGGGCCGCCCGCGCCCGCGAGGAAGTATCGGTCTCGCGAACCAGCCTCGATATCCGCAAGACCGCCCCCTCGGGAAAGTCGGAAGCGCACCGCTTCAATCCGTTCTGGGCACGGTTTTCGGTCGCCCGGCACGCAGAGATCGGAATCACCAGGATGACCGTGGAAGCACAGGGCCAGAACGTGCCGATCGGCGGCTTCCTCGATCCCGAGTCCCGCGAGAGCTTCGCCACCGCCTTCGCGCGCGCGCTGGCGACCGCCAAGGCGCGCTGATCCCTGCACGCGTGCGCACCGGCCCTTTTATCCCTCGATGGAATTTGCTCGTTCGTCAGCCATCGCCGCAAGAAGGCAAGTTTCGGGTGGCGATCGGCGCCCCAAGGGGCGATATTCCAGCCCAAGGAGACAGGTCCATGAGCACACACACGGCAGTCCTCAGGAAGGACATCACGCCCGAGGGCAGCGACTACGAAATCGTGCGCCGCGCCATCGAGAAGATCAGCCTCGACTATCGCGACCAGCCATCCCTGGAAGAACTGGCCGAAGAGGTCGGCGAGACGCCGACCGGCCTGCAAAAACTCTTCACCCGCTGGGCCGGCCTGTCGCCCAAGGCCTTTCTGCAGGCGGTGACGCTGGACCATGCGCGCAAGCTGCTCGATTCCGGCATGCCGCTGCTCGAAACCTCTTTTGAACTGGGCATGTCCGGTCCCGGCCGGCTGCACGACCTGTTCGTCACCCATGAGGCGATGTCGCCTGGCGACTACAAGACGCGCGGCGCTGGGCTCACCATTCGCTACGGCTATCACCCCTCCCCGTTCGGCACCGCCCTGATCATGGCCACTGACCGCGGGCTTGCCGGCCTCGCCTTCTGCGACGCCGGCGAGGAGCGCACCGCCTTCGCCGACATGTCGGGCCGCTGGCCCAACGCCCTCTATGCCGAGGACAGGGAAGCGACAGGCCCCTATGCCGCGCGCATCTTCGAGCCGACGCTGTGGCGCGCCGACCAGCCGCTGCACGTCGTCATGATCGGCACCGACTTCCAGGTCCGTGTCTGGGAAGCCTTGCTGCAAATCCCGATGGGCAAGGCCCGCACCTATTCCTCGATCGCCGCCAGCATCGGCGCGCCGAGCGCCAGCCGCGCGGTCGGCGCCGCCAACGGCGCCAATCCGCTCTCTTTCGTGGTGCCTTGCCACCGCGCCATCGGCAAATCAGGCGATCTCACCGGCTATCACTGGGGCCTTACCCGCAAGCGCGCCATCCTGGGCTGGGAAGCGGGGCAGATTTCGGCCTGAATGTCGATATTTGTATTTTCACTCAAGAAATATATCAATCTTCCCCGTTACGAAGTATTCGTGCGGCTTATATTCGGATTTTCTGGATACAACCGGGGACAACCATCGGTTTATTTGTCGCTTTTGTTCCAGAGCGTTATTTCAGTTTACGCTAAATTAACCACGATAAAGCGATGATGACCCATATTAATTCGGGCGATCCGACTTAATAGGAGGGTCTCGATGAAGTTGTTTCGCACCACCGTCGGTGCGGCCTTGCTGGCCGCGTGCCTGGACCACGCCGCGATGGCCACGACGCAGAACGTCATTTTCAACGGCACGGTCACCGCGACCTGCACCCTTGTTGTCGGCACCAACGGCACGATGACGGTAAGCGCGGACTTGCAGTCGCTGAGCTCTCACAACAGTGGCGGATCGGCTGGAACTGTCACGCTTACCACCACCGGGGGCGTCTCGCTGAGCGTCGATCCGGTGACCCTCACCACCGTGCCTGCCGCCGACAGCACGGCCACCACCTGGACACCGACCTATTCGGCCAGCGGCGCCCACACGATCGCGGAAACGGGATCCGCCACCGCCCTGGCTGCCCCCGGCGCCGACCTTGTCTCGGTCCATCTTGCCGGCGCCAAGGGCGGCAGCAACCGCTTCGCCTCCGGAAACTACCAGGCAACGGTAACACTGCGCTGCGAATAGGCGGTCGCGAAGGAGGGATCCTTGAAATATGCCCGAATCCTGGCGACGGCCCTGGCTGTCGGCCTGCCGACCATTGCCGCCAAGGCCCAGTCGATGTCGCCGATGCGCGGCGAGGTCAACAGTTTCACCGACGTCTTCGCGGTCCGCGTTTTTCCCGCCAATCCATACGACCAGAAGATCAAGGTCGAGATCCACGTCTACGATCAGGATTTTCAGCCGGTGGACGCCAAGATCTCTCCGAGTGTCTTCCAACTGGGGTCGCAGGCTTCCCGCCCAGTCCTTGTGGTCGTGCCCTTCGGCGGCGCCGCCGAGCGTAAAGTGCGTATCTGTACCGAGAGCATCCCCTTTCCCAATCAACAGACGCAGATAAGGGCACAAATATGCGGAAAGTTTTTTGGGCACCGCAAGTCCTGACGGCCGCGTTTGCGGCGATGACGGTGGGGATTTCGCCGGCTCTGGCCGAGGATGTCTACAATCTCAATCAGAACGAGAGCGGCTTCAACCTGCCTGGAGTGACGTTGCCCCAGGGGCAGGACGAGGTCCACGCATCGGACGGCACCACCTGCCGCTCCGCCGTATCGGGCACCGGCGCCTATTTCGACCTCGGTATCATCAGAGGCAACAACCAGTCCAACAATGACGTCGCCACATATGGCCGCGTGGTGATCCCGATCGGGCGGACGCCGAAGCGCGTCGATTGCAGCCGCCTCTACGAGCTCGAGGTCGAGCGCCTGCAACTGGAGCTGAAGCTCCTCAAGATGGGCCTCGGTGCCGACGGTCCGACGGCGAGCGTGACCACCAGCGCTCCCGCTGCCGCGCCCACGGCCGCGTCGCCCGGATGGGCCAACGAAGGCTGGAGCATCAGGACCGGAAATGGCGATGGCAAGAAAAAGAAGAAGAAATAACCACGCGCAGCTCGCGGTGGCGGTACTTGCCGGTTTCTGCTTTCCGGCGCATGCGGCGATCATCGGCACCTGCACCATCATGGTCGGCGCATCGGGCACGATGACGACGAATCCGGCCATCGGCATACTGGGCTCCAAGCAGGCGGGCGGATCGAGTGCCAGCGCCACCGTGGTGGCAAGCTCCCTGCTGTGCTCGATCCTCAACTTGCTTGACTGCTATTCGGTTTCAGCGCCGGCGCCTGCCGCATTCTCGTCCGCGCCGAGCGGCGGCGGCACCAACGTGACCTTCGTCTCGGTCTTCCGCCTCGATGGCTCGGGGGTCGACAACAACGGCAGCGTGCCGCAAAGGGTCACCAACGGCACCCACCCCATGCAGATCGATCTCACGGCCACCAAGTCGAGCGGTATCTTTCCCTCCGGCAGCTATCAGGGCACGGTCACCGTGCGTTGCGAGTGAGGCGGTAATCGTGCTGGACCATTCGAGTGGTCTGGCATCGAACCGCTTGGCAGGATAGCTTCCGTGCATTCAGCAGGAGGCATTTCTTGATTATCGTAGTCGGCTCGATCAACCTAGACCTCATCGCCAAAGTTGAGCGCTTGCCGAGCCCCGGTGAAACGGTGAGCGGCTCTGGTTTCTCGACGGCGCCTGGCGGCAAGGGGGCCAACCAGGCGCTGGCCGCCGCGCGTGCCGGCGCTCCGGTGCGCATGGTCGGCGCCGTCGGCAAGGACAATTTCGCATCCGAAGCCCTGGCGTTGCTGCGCGAGGCCAAGGTCGACCTGTCGGGCGTGGGAGAAACCTTCGCCTCGACAGGCACGGCCCTGATCATGGTCGGCGATGACGGCGAAAACATCATCGCCGTGGTGCCCGGCGCCAACGCTTCCGTAGTGCCCGGCGACCTCTCCAAGGCTTTTCTGAAGAAGGGCGACGTCGTGCTGCTGCAGCATGAAATTCCGCTCGCCACGGTCGATGCGGCCCTCGACCAGGCAAGGCCGGCCGGGGCGGTCACCGTGCTCAACACGGCCCCGTTCCACGCCGAAGCGTCCGGCTTCCTCGGCAAGGCTGATTACGTCGTCGCCAACGAAACCGAGTTCGACCTCTATGGCGAGGCCCTGGCGCTTAGCGGCCGCGACCGGGCGGCGCGCATGCGCGATTTTGCGGGGAAAACCGGACGCACCATCGTCGTCACGCTTGGCGGCGAAGGCGTGATGGCGGCGACGCCGAGCGATTTCCTGACTGTTCCCGCGTTGAAGATCACGCCGGTCGACACGGTCGGCGCCGGCGACACTTTCTGCGGCTATTTCGCCGCCGGCCTCTCGGCGGGCCTCGCGCTCGAACAGGCACTTGCGCGTGCCGGCGCCGCCGGCTCGCTCGCTTGCCTCAAGCCCGGCGCCCAGCCGGCGATCCCGCTGGCGAAAGACGTCGACCAGGCCTTGCAAGAGGCCGGTTGATGCGCCCCCGCACGAAGCATGCCGTGCCCGCGGCCAGCGATATCTGCCGCCTGTCGGCTGTAGAACTCGCCGGCGCGATCCGCCGAAAAAAGCTCTCCGTGCGCGAGGTGGTGACGGCGTTCCTCGATCGCATCGATGCGGTCAACCCGCTGGTCAACGCCATCGTCTCGCTGCGCGACCGCGACGACATGCTGCGCGAGGCCGACGCCGCCGATGCCGGGCGCACGGAAGGAGCCGGCGCCCTCTTCGGCCTTCCCATCGCCATCAAGGACCTTGCCTCCACAACGGGCCTCAGAACCTCGTTCGGCTCGCCCATCTTCGCCGATTTCATCCCGCAAGAAGACGATTTCTTCGTCCAACGCATCCGCGACGCCGGCGCCATCATCATCGGCAAGACCAATGTTCCCGAATTCGGGCTTGGCTCCAACACCTACAACACCGTTTTCGGGCCGACGCTGAACGCTTTCGATCCGGCGCTCACCGCTGGCGGCTCGAGCGGCGGGGCGGCGGTGGCGCTGGCGCTGGACATGCTGCCCGTCGCCGATGGCAGCGATTTCGGCGGCTCGCTGCGTAACCCGGCGGCCTGGAACAATGTCTACGGCTTTCGGCCCTCGCAGGGGCTGGTGCCCGGCGGTCCCGACGTCGAGGTCTTCCACGCGCAGATGGGCGTCGAAGGGCCGATGGGCCGCAATGTCCGTGACATGGCGCTGTTGCTCGACGTGCAGGCCGGGTACCATCCGCAAGCGCCTCTCTCCTATGAGAAGCCGGGATCCTTCCTTGACGGGCTCGCGACGGCGGCGACTGGCGGCCGCGTCGCCTGGCTTGGCGATCTCGGCGGCCATCTGCCGGTCGAGCCCGGCATCCTCGACCTGTGCGAGGCGGCGCTCGCACGGTTCGCGGATGCATCCTTCGTGACCGAGCCCTTGCTGCCGGACTTCGATTTCGAAGCGCTCTGGCAGGCCTTCGTGACCTTGCGCCAGGCCAGCAGCGGCTGCGCGCTGAAAGTGCACTATGACGATCCGGCCAGGCGTGGCCTGCTGAAGCCGGAAGCCATCTGGGAAGTGGAAAACGCCATGCGGATAACGGCGCCGCAAATCCGCGCGGCCTCGGTCGTGCGCACCTCCTGGCACCGGACGCTATTATCGATCTTCGAACGCTTCGACCTCATCGCGCTGCCGACCGCGCAGGTCTTCCCCTTCGATGTCGGCACCCATTGGCCGCGCGAGGTCGCCGGGCGGGGAATGGATAGCTATCATCGCTGGATGCAGGTTTCGGCCTTCGCCACCTTGGGCGGTTGTCCGGCGGTCAACGTCCCGGTCGGCTTCGACGACAGCGGCCGGCCGATGGGCATGCAGCTCATCGGCCGCCCCCGCGGCGACCTCGCCGTGTTGCAGGCCGCGGCCGCCTATGAGGCGACGCTGCCCTGGCCGGCAGGGGCTTGAACCCAGCGCGTCGCGCCAGCTTGCGTCGTCCTCGCCGTCATGCATTGATTGTCGCCTGACAGGCCGCGACGCGGCATTGCGAGGGAAAATCATGTCGCTGGAACTCTACGCCGCCTATGTTCTTGCCTGCATCGTCATCATCCTGGTGCCGGGGCCGACGGTCACCTTGATCATCGCCAACAGCATCCGCCACGGTTCCCGCGCCGGTCTCGCCAATGTCGCCGGCACGCAAGCCGGCCTTGCCGTCATGATCGCCATCGTCGGCATCGGCCTCAACACGCTGATCTCGGGCATGGGACATTGGTTCGAATGGGTGCGGCTGATCGGCGCCGCCTACCTGATCTGGATGGGCGTTCAGATGTTCCGCGCCAAGGGCACGCTGAACGCCGACGGCACCGCCAGGAAGCCGCGTGGCGGCTTCTTCCTGCAGGGCTTGGCCGTGGCGCTGAGCAATCCAAAAACGCTGATCTTCTTCGGCGCCTTTTTCCCGCAGTTCATCTCTCCCGCCGGCAACTATCCGCTGCAGATCGTCATCATGGGCCTCACCGCCATGATCTTCGCCGCCATGTCGGACTCGACCTATGCACTGGCCGCCGGCCGCGCCGGCCGCATGCTGTCGGCCAGCCGCATCAAGCTACTGTCCAGGATCAGCGGCAGCTTCATGATCGGCGGCGGCCTGTGGCTGGCGTTTTCAAAGTCGAAGTGACGGCAGCCGAGGCCGGCGCCGCGTTAAAGCTGCGTCGCCGGCTGATTGAAAGTCTACTTTCCAGCTACCACATGAATCGACATTGAGGATTCATGCATCCACCGTCGACTTATGAGGGTTTGAAGAGGAACGCGCCTAGCGTGGTCTTCTTCGCCGGTTTTTTTGCGATAATGTTCATATTGGCCCAGAGTCAGTGGGAGAATGACGCAGCGCCGATTCGATCAATTGACCCGATCGACGCTACGATCGAGGGCGTTTACTGGCACAGGACCAGCACGTCTCAATATGGATTGTTCCTAGAGAACAATGCTCTGGTTTTCGTTGACGACGATCGACCCCGCCTGATTGGCTCCCGTGTCAAAATTGAGCGCGTCACCCGCGACAATGGCTCCGTCTTCTACCGGTTTGCCGATTGAGGGGCGGTTCGTCGTGTGCCGACACGCCATGAACTACCAGGTCAGACTACTCAATCGCCGAGAATGGGGCTCTAAAGCCGCCCCAATCTCTCCACCAGCAGCGCGAAAAACCCATCATGGTCGATGTCGCGCATCACCATGGCGTTCTTTTCCCGCTTGGTGACGCCCCACCAGTCGACCACGGTCATGCCCATGGTCAGTTCCGAGGCGGTCTCCACGCTGACGTTGCAGTGGCGCCCCTTGAACAGCTCCGGCTTCAAGAGATAGGCGATGACGCAGGGGTCGTGCAGCGGCCCGCCGTCTGTGCCGTATTTGCCCTCGTCGTAGCGTTCGAAGAATTCCAGCATCTCGGCGGTCGCGGTGCCGACCTTGGTGCCCAGCGCGCGAAAAGCCTGTATGCGCTTGGTGGTGGTCAGCGCCTTGTGGGTGACGTCGAGCGGCATCATCACGATCGGGATACCGGATCTGAACACCAGGTCGGCGGCCTGTGGGTCGACATAGATATTGAATTCGGCGGCCGGCGTGACGTTGCCGCCTTCGAAGAAACCGCCGCCCATCAGCACGATTTCCTTGATGCGCGGGGCGATGCGCGGCTCGCGGATCAGCGCCAGCGCGATGTTTGTCAGCGGCCCGAGCGGGCACAGCGTAATCGTGCCGCTCTCTTCTCGCATCAGCGTCTCGACGATGAAGTCTACCGCATACTGGTCCTGAAGCTTCATCGTCGGCTCCGGCAATTCCGGCCCGTTGAGGCCGGTCTTGCCATGCACTTCCTCGGCGGTGACCAGTTCGCGCGCCAACGGACGGATGGCGCCGGCATAGACCTTGACGGCCGGCCGGCCGGCCAGTTCGCAGATCTTGCGGGCGTTCTTTTCGGTCAGTTTCAGCGGCACGTTGCCGGCAACGGCGGTAATGCCGACGATGTCCAGTTCGCTACTGCCGAGCGCCAGCAGAATGGCGACGGCGTCATCCTGGCCGGGATCCGTGTCGATGATGATCTTTCGGGATTGGGGCATTTCAATTCCTTGTTTGGCTGGCCGCGAGATCACCGGGCCGGTCGCACGCCTGGAGGGCGACCTTGGCGCTTCTCCTTGCATCCGAGCGCCGTTTCAAGCGCCATGTCGATTATTCCTGTGAGTCCACGACCTGATCCTTTTTTGGTTATTCCTGTGAGTCCAAGGCCGGGACTTTTGGGCGGGTCTTCCGATGGCTTGAACTTGGTCGCGGGGCGGACCATATCAAGACCATCGGGAAAAATGCCATTTGGGTTTTTCCAGTTTATGTCGCTCTTGAGAGGACAGTGTAACATGAGCCGAATGACGCCTTTCTCCAGCCCGCTTCTCCTGGGTTTCGACGCCATGGAAAAGACGCTGGAGCGCCTGGCGAAGTCCGGCGACAGCTACCCTCCCTACAACATCGAGCGCCTCAGCGGTGCCGACGGCAAGGCCGAAAGGCTGCGTATAACACTCGCCGTCGCCGGTTTCGCCGAAAGCGATCTCGATGTGACTACGGAGGAAAACCAGCTGGTCGTGCGCGGCCGCCAGACCGACGACACCGAGCGCGAATTCCTTCATCGCGGCATTGCCGCACGCCAGTTCCAGCGCTGTTTCGTGCTGGCCGACGGCATGCGCGTGATCGCGGCGGAACTGAAGAACGGTCTTTTGTCGATCGACCTCGATCGGCCGGAGTCCGAACGGCTGGTACGGAAAATAAATATATCGGTGAAAGACTGATCTTCACCGATGGCTCTCATGCGGGATGGCCTTGAGCGGCGTCCTCGCGCCAAGGAGGCTTGAAATGACCAGAACTGACGAAACCATCACCATGACCAGCGGCGAGTTCGCCCATCTCGGCGAAGGCTCTGTCGCCTATCTGCGCAAGGTCTCGAGCGACGAACTGCTCGGCCGCTTCCCCAACATCGGCGAAATTGCGCCCGGCATGGAACTGTGGGCCCTGTTTGCCGCCAACGGCCAGCCGATCCTGCTGTCCGATGCGCGCGACCGTGCTCTCGCCGGCGCCATGGAAAACGACCTGACCACCGTCGCCATTCATTAAGGCGGGGTGGAAACGAAAGGGCCGCTCACGGCGGCCCTTGGGCTGATATCTTAAATCAGATGCTTTAGGCCGCGTGCGAGGCCTGCGTGTCCGACAACAGCGCGTGGATCGCCGTGGCATCACGCGTTCCCCTGATCTTAGCCACCGTGTCGGCGTCGCGCAGCACGCGCGCGATGCGCGACAGCGCCTTGAGGTGATCGGCACCCGCGCCTTCCGGCGCCAGCAGCAGGAACACCAGATCGACCGGCTGGTCATCCAGCGATTCGAAATCGACCGGCGTTTCCAGCCGCGCGAAAACGCCGGCGATGCGCTTCACGCCGGCAAGCTTGCCATGCGGGATGGCGATGCCATTGCCGACGCCGGTCGAGCCCAGGCGCTCGCGCTGCAGGATGGTGTCGAACACTTCCCGCTCCGGAATGCCTGAAATCGCCGCGGCCCTTTCGGAGAGCAATTGCAGAAGCTGCTTCTTCGAGTTCGCCTTCAACGCCGGCAAAATCGCCGGGACGCTGATAAGATCGCTCAGATCCATGCTTGAAAATCCTTGTTCGCCTGCCGCGCCAGTCCCCACCCCTCGTGCGGCTGGCTTTTATCCCTGTGCGACTTTGGTCGTGGACGGGTCGATCCAGCCGATATTTCCGTCGGGCCGGCGATAGACGATGTTGAGATGGTCGGTTCCGGCATTGCGGAAAACGAACACCGGGCTGTCCTTGGTGTCGAGCTCGATGACGGCCGAGGCCACCGACATGGTCTTCAGCGTCATGGTCGATTCGGCGACGATGGCGGGCGCGAAATCCTCCGGGATTTCCTCGTCGTCATCGGCAAGCGGCGCCATCACCGTATAGGCGATGTCGGTCAACTCGCCATTGCCATTGCCGGAATTGTGCGATTTCAGACGGCGCTTGTAGCGCCGAAGCCGGGTCTCCAGCCGATCGGCCGCGGCCTCGAAGGCGAGCGTCGGATCCTGGGCATCGCCGGTGGCCTGCAGCGAGGCGCCGGAATCCAGCCGGATCATGCAGTCCGCCTGATAGCGCGAGCCCGATTTGATGACGGTGACATGCCCCGCGAAGCCCCGATCGAAATATTTGCCGATCGCTTCACCGACACGATCGTTGATGCGTGTGCGGAACGCATCGCCGATATCCATGTGCTTTCCCGATATGCGCAGATTCATCTGAAAACTGACCTTCCTTGCTCAGGCTTCAAACTGGCCCGAGTTTATACTCGTGATCCGTGCGCACAAGCTTTGCGGCGTCACTCGCGCCGATTTAAATCCGAACTTTCCGGTTGATCACAAGCCGCCTTCTTGACCGTCCCGAGGCCATTGTCGTGACGGACCATCCGCTAGCGGGCAACAGCCCGTCTCATGCGGGCGGGCTTCTAGCCACTTCACCGCAGCTTGTCAATGAAACTCGAAAGCTGTGGAAATCGCAAGCGTATCGAGCTGTCCATCGTTTCACGGAAACGCAGAACCGCTCCATCTCTTTGTCTTGGCGCAATTGAATTGCTAGCGGCCGGCGCTGGCGAGTGCCCGTTTCTCGCGCCGGCGCTGTACCGACGAGGGAATATTCATGCCTTCCCGGTATTTGGCGACCGTGCGCCGGGCGATATCGACGCCGCTTTCCTTCAGCATGTCGACGATGGCGTCGTCCGACAGCACGTCGACCGGCTTCTCCTCGTCGATCATCTGCTTGATACGGTCGCGCACCGCTTCGGAGGAATGCGCATCGCCGCCCCCCGAGGCCGCGATCGAGGCGGTGAAGAAATAGCGCAGTTCGAACACGCCGCGCGGGGTGAGCATGTATTTGTTCGCGGTGACCCGGCTGACGGTCGATTCGTGCATGCCGATGGCGTCGGCCACGGTGCGCAGGTTGAGCGGCTTCAGCTGGCGTACGCCATGGACAAGGAAGGCGTCCTGCTGGCGCACGATTTCCGAGGCCACTTTGAGGATCGTCTTTGCCCGCTGGTCGAGGCTGCGCGTCAGCCAGTTGGCGTTCTGCAGGCACTCGGCCAGGAAGTCCTTTTCAGCCTGGTTCTTCGCCTGCGGCGACACCTGGGCGAAATAGATATGGTCGACCAGCACGCGCGGCAGCGTTTCGGCATTGAGTTCGACGGTCCAGCTGCCGTCATTGGCCGCGCGAACCTCGACATCGGCGACAATGGCGTCGCTGGCACCGCCCGAGAACGCCATGCCAGGCCGCGGGTCAAGCGCCCGGATTTCGGCCAGCATGTCGAGCAGATCCTCCTCGTCGACACCGCAGAGCCGCTTCAGCGCCTGGAAATCGCGCCGCGCCAGCAGCTCCAGATTGGCGACCAGCGCCTTCATCGCCGGATCGAGACGGTCGCGCACGGCAAGCTGCAGCGAAAGACATTCGGCAAGGTCGCGGGCGAACAGGCCGGACGGCTCGAACGTCTGGCACACCGCCAGCACCTTGCCCACGGCGGCGGCGTCGGTGCCCAGGCGCGCGGCTATCTCCGCAGTATCCGCGCGCATGTAGCCGGTTTCGTCGAGGCCATCGGCGAGTTCCCCGGCGATCAGTCGCGCGGCAGGATTGGTGAAGGCGAGCGCGACCTGCTCGCCGACATGGTCGCGCAGCGTAATGGCGCTCGCCGCCATGTCGCCGGCGTCGAGCCCCTCGGACGAGGAGCCGCCGCCATTGCCCGAAGCCGATTTCCATTGCGCCGTCAGGTCGGGCCCGAGCCGCTCGCTGGTGCCTGGATCGTCGGGAAACAGATTTTCCAGCGATGTGTCGAGCTTTTCCGAGATTGCCTCGGCACTCCATCCAGCCTCGCTCTCGAACCAGTCGCCGCCATCGGCGGCCGCTTGTGGCTGCGCCTCGGGCTTCTGCGCCTGATCGCTCGCGGCATCGTCCTGCGGCTCGGCACGCTCCAGGAGGGGATTGCGCTCGATCTCCTCGTCGATGAAGTGCTCGAGTTCCGTATGGGTGAATTGCAGCAGTCGAATCGACTGCATCAGCTGCGGCGTCATCACCAGCGACTGCGACTGTCGGAGCTGTAGTTTCGCCGCCAACGCCATGGCTAGGTTTCAAACGCCTCCTGAACGCGTCCGGACTTCCGGAATGAATTTCACGGCGGGCATAGAAACTGGCCCGGCTTTTGCTTGTCAAGGCAAAGCCTAGCAAAACCCGCTTACCGGAGCGTTATCGCGGAGCAAAATCGTGGGAAAACAGGCCGCACCGCCCAAAAAATCGTGTCAGGAAACAAATTTCACGCTCAGGCCGATTCCGGCGGCGGGAAAACTCCGACCGGAATTCCCTAAAAAGAGACGGAGCCGTTCGCCGTTTCAGGCAGTGAACCGCTCAGAGCGTGAAGCCCTCGCCGAGATAAAGCCGCCGCACGTCGGGATTTGCCACCACTTCGTCGGCGCGGCCATGGGTCAGCACCTGGCCGGCATGGATGATATAGGCCCGGTCGATCAGGCCGAGCGTCTCACGCACATTGTGGTCGGTGATGAGGACACCAATGCCACGCGCCGTCAGGTGACGCACCAATTGCTGGATATCGGCGACGGCAATCGGATCGATACCGGCGAAGGGTTCGTCGAGCAGCATGTAGGCCGGACGCGTCGCCAGCGCGCGCGCGATTTCCAGGCGCCGCCTTTCGCCACCGGAGAGCGACATGGATGGCGCCTTGCGCAAATGGCTGATGTGGAACTCCTCGAGCAGTTCGTCGAGGTTGCGCTCGCGGACCTTGCGGTCCTTTTCGACCACTTCGAGCACGGCGCGGATGTTCTGCTCGACGTTGAGTCCGCGAAAGATCGAGGCCTCCTGGGGCAGATAGCCGATGCCGAGGCGCGCGCGGCGGTACATCGGCATCGAGGTGACGTCGAAGCCGTCTATCTCGATCGTGCCTTCATCCACCGGCACCAGGCCGGTGACCATGTAGAAGCAGGTCGTCTTGCCTGCGCCGTTGGGGCCGAGCAGACCGACGGCCTCGCCGGCGCGCACGCCGATGGTGACGCCACTGACGACCTTGCGGCCCTTGTAGCTCTTGGTCAGGCCCTTGGCGATCAGGGTTCCCTTGAATTTTCCTGCATCGACGGTGACCGTGGCCGGCGCAGAAACCTTGCCGGCGGCACGTCCCGGAAGACGCGCCGTCAGCGATGACAGGCTGGCCATCAGGGGTTCGTCGCTCCCGATTTCGATGCATCCGATTTCGGCGGGGGTGTGATCGACATCTGGACACGCTGTCCGGCGCATGGATCGACCTGGGCCAGCCCGCTTTTCATCTGCACGGTGAGCTTGCAGCCGACCAGGACATTGTCGTTCTGCGACAGGACGACCTTTTTGCCCGACAGCACCAGCACCTGGCTCTTCATGTCGAAACTGCCCTGATCGCCGGTGGCGACCTGCTGGTCCGACTTGATGTAGACCTTGTCGGATATCTCCAGGTGGTCGATGTTGGCCGAACCGGTCATGGCGGCCGCCCCGGCGGCTTCAGCGCCCTTGGCGCCCGCGTTGGGATCCTTGACGTAGTAGACCAGCATCTTGCCGGCTTTCATCAGCGTCGGCCCCTGGACGACGGTGACGTTGCCCGTGAAGATGGCGACGCTGTCGGCCTGGCGGACTTCCAGCTTGTCGCTTTCGATCTGGATCGGCTTGTCGCCGGCCAGTTTGAGACCCGACACCTGGCTGGCCGCCCCGGACTGCGCCAGCGACGGCGCCAGGCTGAGCAGGAACAGCGCCGAAGTTGCGGCCGCAAGCCGTGTCGAACTATTGAGCCACATTCGCTTCTTCGCCCTTTGCCTCAGCCGCCTTCAGAACGGCGGGATCAATGTTGACACGCACTTTGTTCTCGAACACCAGGATCTTGCCATTGTCCTGGACCGACATCGAAGCCGCCGTGATCTGTGACCCGCCACGGCTGACATCGACCGGATCATCCGTCTTCATAGTGCCTTTGCCCATGTCGAGGAAGACCGATTTGAACTTGGCTTGCAGCCCGTCGGTCGTGGTGATGGTGACGTCGCTGTTCAGTTTCATCGTATTGCCGTCGCGGTCGTAGGTGCCGCGCGAGGCTTTCACGGCGGCGACATTGTCGGGAGCGATCGGCACCTTGGCGTCGATGCCCTCGAGTTCGATGATGCCTTGCGTGCTCACATCCTGTATGGCCCGCAGCGCCGTCATCGAATAGGGCTGCTTCAGCTTGGTGAAACCGTTGAGCTTGGGATTGGCCATCACCAGCTTGCCATTGGAAAAGGCCGTACCTTCCGCCTGCACCGCGACGGAGGCGGGCGCGGCGAGATAGGAATAGACGGGAAAGGCGACGGCGATCAGCGCCGCGGCCAAGGGCACCGCGAATTTGAGCACGCGCACGCGGCGCGAATGACGCTGCGCGCGGTCGAAGGCCTCGCCACGCGTCCAGCCATCCGCCGGGGGATCCAACTCCGTCTCCGGGCTGGTCGGTTCGTTCGGTCGCGCTAACATGACTGCTTTCTTCTAAAACCCTGCCCCCGGGAGCACCGCCTATAGGTGGGACGCCAGCGCCCTCAAGCAAGCACAAGCCGACGAAAACCGCAAAAATGTGACAGCTGCCGTTGCACAAACGAAACCCGGGTCAGCGCAACAGCCAGTGCTTCATAGCAGAAATCGACGCCCTTGCGTCATTTTTCCTCACCGAAGTTCTTCCCACTTACCTTGCGTCCCTCGTACAGGCCAGTAACAAAACAGACAGCATGGGAACACTCGCGCGCGGATTGCCGCGCCATGCGCGGGACGGAACTGCTTCCCGATGAGGACATCATGGTCTAAAAGCGTCTCTTCCCGCTGACTGTGAGGCTGACGATGGCATTGAGAGCCGACGACCTGATCGACCGACGCCGCTTGCGGCGCAAGCTGACTTTCTGGCGCGTCGCGGCCTTTGCCGTCGTGGCGCTCGGCGTGATTGCACTGTCGGCCTGGTTCTATCGCGACGATCTCGGCGGCTCCGCCGTCGACCACATCGCCAAGGTCAGGATCGAAGGCACCATCACCGAGGACGACGAACTGATCAAGCGGCTGGAGATGATCCGTCAGTCGTCGAAGGTGAAAGGCGTGATCCTTGTGATCGATTCTCCCGGCGGCACCACCGTCGGCGGCGAATCGATCTACGAGGAGGTGCGCAAGGTGGCCGCCGACAAGCCGGTCGTGGCCGAGGTCGGCACGCTCGCCGCGTCGGCGGGCTACATGATCGCAAGTGCCGCCGACCATATTGTCGCCCGCAAGACCTCGATCGTCGGCTCGATCGGGGTGCTGATCCAGTATCCTGACGTCAGCGGCCTGATGGACAAGCTCGGCGTCAAGCTGGAGGAGGTTAAATCCTCGCCGCTGAAAGCCTCACCCTCGCCCTTCAAGCCGACCAATGACGATGAGCGCGCCATGGTCCGCAAGCTCATCCTCGACAGCTACGACTGGTTCGTCGGCATCGTCGCGGAGCGCCGCAAGATGACCCGCGAACAGGCGCTGGCGCTCGCAGACGGTTCGATCTTCACCGGCCGCCAGGGTGTTACCAACGGGCTGATCGACGCTGTCGGCGGCGAGTCCGTGGCGATCGACTGGCTGGCGACCAAGGGTGTCGATGCCAAACTCAAGGTTGTCGAGTGGAAGGACACGGAACGGCGCGGCGGCTTCCTGTTCTCGAAGGCGATGGCACGCACGGTCGCGGGCGCGCTCGGCCTGCCGGACTCCGGCGGCGACGTCATCCATGAACTTGGCGCCGACCGCTTGTTTCTTGACGGTCTCGTTTCCGTCTGGCACCCTTGAGACGCGTTGGGACAGCTGAAAAAGCAAATAAAATCATCCTGATAAATTGACCGAACTGCTTTCACGGGGACCCGTCTGATGATCAAGTCCGAGCTTGTGCAGATTATTGCCACGCGCAATCCGCATCTTTTCCTGCGCGACGTCGAAAACATCGTCGGCGCGATCTTCGATGAAATCACCGACGCGCTTGCCGAGGGCAACCGGGTCGAGTTACGCGGTTTCGGCGCTTTTTCGGTGAAGAACCGACCCGCCCGCACCGGCCGCAACCCGCGCACCGGCGAATCCGTCGAGGTCGAGGAGAAATGGGTGCCGTTCTTCAAGACCGGCAAGGAACTGCGTGAAAGGCTGAACGGCGGCAAGTAGGCGCGTCGGCGCCGGACGGCCTTATCGCGGCCCGCTTGCGACGGAAAATATCATGCTCAATCGTTTCATGCTCATCGTGGTCTTCGTGCCCCTGGCGATCATTCTGATCGCGCTGGCTGTTGCCAACCGCGAACTCGTCGCCTTCACGCTGGATCCTTTCAATCCCGGCAATCCGAAGCTGACGCTGACCTTGCCGCTGTTCATCTTCCTGTTCGTGGCGCTCGCCATCGGCATGATCGTCGGCAGCCTGGCAACCTGGGTCAAGCAGGGCCGCTACCGCAAGCTGGCGCGCCAGCGTGGCGTCGAGGCGGAAAACCTGCGCCAAGCGGTCAGCCGCGCGCCGACGGCGCCGCACGCCCCGGTCCAAGGGTCGGCCCAAGGACCGGCCCAGGGACCGGCCCAGGGACCGGCATTGCCGAAGCCGACCGGTTGAGCCGCGGGCCGGCGCATTCTTTTCACGGAGCCTTTCATGCTGACCATTTCGGCCGCCGAGGTCGATCGCGCGCTGACCTTTCCTGGACTGGTCGAAACGCTGCGCACCGCTTTTCGCGACGGCGCGGTGCAGCCGGTCAGGCATCATCACGCGGTGGAAAGGCTGGATGGCGCGGCGTCGACCTTGCTGCTAATGCCGGCCTGGACCGATTTTCACGCCGCCGGCGGTTCGGCCGGTGGTCATATCGGCGTCAAGATCGTGACCGTCTCGCCCGACAACAATGCCATCGGCAAGCCCGCCGTGATGGGGCTCTATCTCCTGCTCGATGGCGGCACCGGCGAACCGGAGGCCCTGATCGACGGCCAGCGGCTGACGCAGTGGCGCACGGCCTGCGCCTCGGCGCTGGCGGCGTCCTATCTCGCGCGCGCCGACGCCTCGCGGCTGCTCGTGGTCGGCGCCGGCGCGCTGTCGCCCTTCCTCGTCAGGGCGCACAGCGCCGTGCGGCCGATCAAGACCATCCGCATCTGGAACCGCACCCCGGGCAACGCCGAGAAAGTCGCGGCCGATCTGCGCGCCGAGGGTTTCGCCGCCAGCGCCGCGACCGATCTCGATGCCGAGCTTGGCCAGGCCGACATCGTCTCCTCGGCGACGATCACCACCACGCCGCTGGTCAAGGGTGCGCTGCTGCGGCCGGGAACCCATGTCGATCTGGTTGGCGGCTTCACCCCGACGATGCGCGAAGGCGATGACGACGCGATCAGGTGCGCCCGCGTCTATGTCGACACCCGCGCCGGCGCCACCAAGGAAGCGGGCGACATCGTCCAGCCACTGGCCTCCGGCGTGCTGAAGCCGGAAGCCATCGTCGCCGACCTGCACGAACTGGCGCGCGGCCAGAAGCAAGGCCGCGGCGGCGCTGACGAGATCACGCTCTTCAAATCGGTTGGCGCGGCACTGGAGGACTTGGCCGCCGGCATTGCCGTCTACGAAGCGCTCAAGCGATAGCGCCCACAAGCTTCGTCGCAACGCTCATGGCGTCGGCGATCAGATGAAAATCATGCGCGGTGATTTCGAAAAGACCAAAGCGAAGCTGGTAACCCCAGTTCGATTTGCCAGCGGTGAACTCCAGCCTGTCGAGCAACGGCTTGATCGGCGTTTCCTGCGCCTGCGCCCAATCGACATCGCGGCGGTATGGCGTGAAGCCGCCGCCCATGATGCCTTGATAGGGCTCTCCTTCCCGCACGGTGCCAATCGCCGTGAACGCCTGCAAACCGTCTTTCTCGCCCAGGACCGTGGTTGGCGAGTAATAGACGATGCCATCGCCGGGCCTGATGCGGCGCAACGGTGCGGCCTTGCCGTGATTGACTTGCATGAAACCGTCGTTGCGGCCGCGCCGCACATGCTGCGCCGACGCGACCGCGATCCAGCAGGCGTTCATGCCTGTTCTCCGTCGTTCAGCCAATAAACGCGCAGACGGTGATTGTCGGGATCGAGCGCGACGAAAGTGCGACCGAAATCCATGTCGGTCGGCGCCTGCAATATTTTCAGGCCGCGCCCGGCCCAGTCGGCATACGTGGCGTCGACCGCGGCAGGCGTCTCCAGCGCAAACACGATCTCGGAACCGCCACCGGCCGCTTCTGCTGCCGGCTCGACCGTATGACGTGACCAGAGGCCGAGCTTGAAGCCGTTGTCGAGCACGAACAGGACGAAGGTCGGCGCGCTTTCGACCGGCTCCCGTCCCAGCAGCGCGCTGTAGAAGGCGCCGCTCTCGAGCGGCCGGTCGACATAGAGAATGACGAAGTTCGGGCTGGTCATGTCTGATCTCCAAGGGTCGGCGTTTCGATTGGCAGACCCTAGAACAGGCTACTGTCAGATTCTGGCAGTAGCCATCATGAGCCGCGCGGCTTGTCGAGCGTTGCCCGCCATTCCTTGAGCATCGCCTGGCGCCGGCGTGGATAGCGTGTATCGATCGGCGTCAGCTCGGCGATGCGATCCGTGCGAAAATGCCGGAAATCCTGCCGCGTCTCGCACCATGCCACCACGACCCGCACCTTGTCGAAGAAGCCGAGCGCGAACGGCCAGACGACGCGCTGTGAAGCGGCGCCGCCCGCGTCGCGGTAGTGGAAAGCGAGCTTGCGTTCATTGCGGATGGCCTGTCGCACCAGGCCGAGATCGATGCCCTCGATGACTGCGGCCGGTGGCCCGACCAGCAGCGTCGAGGCGTCGAGATCCTCACGCAAATCGTCCGGCAGCACGGCCGCGATCTTGGCCAGCGCATTGGCGGCGGCGGCAGAAAGACGCCGGTCCGGCTGCTTGGCCACCCAGCGCGAGCCGAGCACGATGGCTTCGATCTCCTCGTCGCTGAACATCAGCGGCGGCAGCATGAAGCCAGGCTTGAGCACATAGCCAAGCCCCGCCTCGCCCTCGATCGGCGCGCCTTGCCCCTGCAACGTTACGATATCGCGGTAGAGCGTGCGGATCGAGATCCCGAGTTCATCCGCCAATGCTTGCCCGCTCACCGGCCGGCGGTGCCGGCGAAGCGACTGGATCAGGTCAAGCAGGCGTTCGGAGCGCGACATCCGGCAGATTTGCCTGTTTCTTTGACATTGGTCCATCGCTTGCCGACATGAACGGGAGGCACGGCGAAGCGGACTTGGTTGCGAAGCCGGTTGCCCTATGCCAAAAGCGGCCACGCCGCTCGGAGATGCTCCCGCTTGAAGTCTTTTCGCGACAAACGCCGCGACAGCCGCCCGCCTGCGAAAGGCGGTGCGCAACAGGCGCGTCCGCACGACCGCGCGGCGGCAAGGCCGCAAGCAAAGCCACGCGAAGAACAGACCGGCAAGCCGGACAACCAGTCCGCACCGAAATCCGCGCCGCGCAACCTTGCCCGTCGCGACGGAGCGCTACCGGCCGAACACCTGCCGCTGATCCTCGAAGTGGCGCCGAACGCCGATTATGCGTTGCTCGACAGCGGCGCCGGACAAAAACTCGAACAATACGGCCCCTACCGCATCGTGCGTCCCGAGGGCCAGGCGATCTGGCAGAAGGCTCTGCCGGCCAAGGACTGGGAGCGTGCCGACGCGATCTTTACCGGCGACACCGACGAGGAAGGCATCGGCCGCTGGCGTTTTCCCAAGACGCCGCTCGGCGAAACCTGGCCGATGAAGCATGACGGCATCGACTATCTCGGCCGTTTCACCTCGTTTCGCCATGTCGGCGTCTTTCCCGAGCAGGCCTCGCACTGGGACCATATGGCAGGGCTGATCGCGGCGGCCAGGCGGCCCGTCAAGGTGCTGAACCTGTTCGGCTATACCGGTCTCGCCTCGCTGGTGGCGGCGCGTGCGGGCGCTGAGGTCACCCATGTCGACGCCTCGAAAAAGGCGATCGGCTGGGCCCGCGAAAACCAGGAGATGGCCGGGCTTGGCGGCAAGCCGATCCGCTGGATCGTCGACGACGCGGTGAAGTTCGCCGAGCGCGAGGAGCGTCGCGGCAGCCGCTACGACATCATCCTGTTCGATCCGCCGGCCTATGGCCGCGGTCCCAAGGGCGAGGTCTGGCAGTTGTTCGAGGACCTGCCTGATCTGACCGACCTCTGCCGCTCGATCCTGACCCCGAAACCGCTTGCCGTGGTGCTGACCGCCTACTCGATTCGCGCCTCCTTCTTCGCCATCCACGCCCTGATGCGCGACACCTTTGCCGGCATGGGCGGCAAGGTTGAATCGGGTGAGTTGATCATCCGTGAGAAGTCCGCCAGCCGCGCGCTTTCGACATCACTTTTTTCGCGCTGGGTGGCCTGACATGAACGAACGGCACGCCGGCGCACCCGGCCAGGTGAAGGAAGTCACCAGTCTTGCCAATCCGCTGGTCAAGGACATCAAGGCACTCGCCTTGAAGAAATTCCGCGACCAGCAGAACGCCTTCATGGCCGAAGGGCTTAAGCTGGTGATCGATGCGCTCGACTTGGGCTGGCAGATCAGGACGCTGGTTTTCGCGAAGGCCGGACGCGGCAATCCGGCCGTGGAAAAGGTCGCGGCGCGCACGGTCGCCGCCGGCGGCATGGTGCTCGAAGTCTCGGAAAAAGTGCTTGTCGCCATCACCCGCCGCGACAATCCGCAGATGGTGGTCGGCGTCTTCTCGCAGAAGTTCCTGGCACTGAAGGACATCCGTGCCGACAATGGCGATGTCTGGGTCGCGCTCGACCGGGTGCGCGATCCCGGCAATCTCGGCACCGTCATCCGCACCGTCGATGCCGTCGGCGCCAAGGGCGTCATCCTGGTCGGCGACACCACCGACCCTTTTTCCGTCGAGACGGTGCGCGCTACCATGGGGTCGATCTTCGCCGTGCCGGTTGCAAGGGCGACGACCGAGGCATTCCTCGCCTGGCGCGGTGGCTTTTCGGGCCTCGTCGCCGGCACGCATCTGAAAGGCGCTGTCGACTACCGCTCGGTCGATTTTTCCCGCGGGCCGGTGCTGCTGATGATGGGCAACGAGCAGCAGGGACTGCCCGAAAGCCTGGCGGCGAGTTGCGACAGGCTGCTCAGGATACCGCAGGCGGGCCGCGCCGATTCGCTCAACCTCGCGGTCGCCACCGGCATTATGCTGTTCGAGATCAGGCGCGGCGCGCTGAAACTCGAACCAATTCCCGACCAGCAATGAAGGTTGCCCAATCGTGAAATCATGGCCCCCCTACGCGCTACTCGTCATCGTGGCCATCGCGCTCGACCAATGGATAAAGACGCTGGTCGAGGCCGGCCTGCCGTTTCAGGAAAAGCTTGATCTGGTGCCCTTCCTGGCGCTGTTTCGCACCTACAACACCGGCATCGCTTTCTCGATGTTCTCCTCCTTCGGTGACACCGGGCTGGTGGTCATCGCCGTCCTGGTCGTGGCTTTCGTGCTTTACCTTGCCACGCGCACGCCTGCGGGCCATGTCATCGCCCGCATCGGCTTTGCCCTGATCATCGGCGGCGCGTTGGGCAATCTGATCGACCGTGCCGTCTACGGCCATGTCATCGATTACATCCTGTTCCACACGCCGGTCTGGTCCTTCGCCGTCTTCAACCTCGCGGACGCCTTCATTTCCGTCGGCGCGGCGCTGGTCGTCTTCGACGAACTCATCGGCTGGCGGCGCGAATCCACGTCTCCGAACGCCAAGCCTTCCAAGGATTGACCCCGCCCGACCGTCGCCGCACAGTCAGACGCCAAGCAAGTTCGCGGAGAGAAAGATGCCCGAAACCTTCAAAGCCATCCTCGTTTCGCGCGACGCCGAGAAAAAACAGTCGGTCGCCGTGACCGATCTCACCGACGCCGATCTGATGGAGGGCGACGTCACCATCGCGGTCGAGGCGACGACGGTGAACTACAAGGATGGATTGGCCATATCGGGCAAGGCGCCGGTGATCCGCCGATGGCCGCTGGTGCCGGGCATCGACCTCGCCGGCACCGTCACCTCCTCTTCCAATCCCGATTGGCGCAAGGGCGACAAGGTCATCCTGAATGGCTGGGGCGTTGGCGAAACGCATTTCGGCGCCTATGCCGGGCGCGCCCGTGTTAAGGGCGACTGGCTGGTGCCCTTGCCGGAAGGCATGAGCGCGCATGACGCCATGGCGGTCGGCACCGCCGGCTACACGGCCATGCTCTGTGTCATGGCGCTGGAGCGGCACGGCATCCTGCCCGATCGCGGCCCTGTCGTGGTGACGGGCGCTGCCGGCGGCGTCGGGTCGGTCGCGGTCTCGATCCTGTCCAGCCTCGGCTACCATGTCATTGCCTCGACCGGCCGCAACGCCGAAAGCCCTTATCTGATCAATCTTGGCGCCGCCGAAGTGATATCGCGCGACGAACTCAACCAGCCCGCCAAGCCGTTGGCCAAGGAGCGCTGGGCCGGAGGCATCGATTCGGTCGGCAGCCACACGCTGGCCAACGTGCTGTCGATGACGTCCTATGGTGGCGCGGTCGCGGCCTGCGGTCTGGCGGGCGGCATGGATCTGCCGTCGAGCGTGGCGCCCTTCATCCTGCGCGGCGTCTCGCTCCTCGGCATCGATTCGGTGATGGCGCCGAAGGCCGTGCGCCTCGAAGCCTGGCGGCGCATCGGCTCCGATCTCGATGTGGACAAGCTCGCCAGCCTGTCCACGACCATCGGCTTTGACGGCATCATCGGTGCCGCACGCGACATCGTCGACGGCAAGATCCGCGGCCGCGTCGTCGTCGACATGTGACCCGGCTCACGCATCGCGGGCAGCGGACGGAATTGCCACATCGGCCGGCAAATCCGTCGCCGCGGGGCAAAAACGCGCTATCCGCTAAAATTCGAACGATCCCCCGCAATTTTCCATAATCTCTGTCTGGCAAAGGATTTCGCATGATCGCGGAATCCGACAGCCGACAGGCCGACGCTGGCGACGACATCGATGCGGCACCGGCGCACGCGTCGGCATCGGTGCGACGGTTTATCGCCGCGCCGCCGCTGGTGCCCGATCAGCAACCGGTCAAGCGCGAGGGCCTGCCGATCCTGGCCTTCGTTGTCATGGCGCTGGCCGGCCTCTCCTACCTGACCGGGGCGCCGCCCTTCATCAGCCTTGCCTTGCTGGCAACAGGCCTTGCCGGCTTGGCCATGCATCTGCACGCCAGGCGCGGCGTACGCCACACAACGGTCCTGCTCGACGAGACCACCGCTCGCAACCGCGCCGAGATCGAGACGCTGGCCGACCGCATGTGGGAGATGCAGGAAAGCGAGGAGCGCTTTCGCGGTCTCATCGACGCCCTCGGCGACCTCGTCATCCATCGCGACCGCGACGGTCACATCGTCTATGCCAACAAGGTGTTCGCCGACCTCGTCGAAACCGATCAGCGCGACCTTGCCGGCAAGACGCTGGCCGAGCTCGGCATCGAGGTCGGCATCGTTCCCGATGCCGCTTTCTCGGACCATGAGTGCCTGAGTTCCACCGACGTCGCCATCCGCACGCCCACCGGCCCGCGCTGGTTCTCGTGGATCGAGCTGTCGGTGCGCGACAAGGACAGCGGTGCCGTCTCGCATCGCGCCATCGCCCGCGACATCACCGCCCGCAAACGCGCCGAATCGTCCATGATCACCGCGCGCGAGCGGGCCGAGTTCGCAAGCCAGGCCAAGTCGCGCTTCCTGGCCACCGTCAGCCACGAGATCCGTACGCCGATGAACGGCATCATGGGCATGGCCAGGCTGCTCGCCGACACCAGCCTGTCGCCGGAGCAGCAGACCTATGTCGGCGCCATCTCGACCTCGGCCAGCGCCTTGCTGGCCCTGATCGAGGACCTGCTCGACTATTCCAAGATCGAGGCCGGGCGCTTCGATCCCGAACCGCAGCCCATGTCGGTGCGCGAGATCGCCGACAACATCATCGAGTTGATGGCCGCGCGCGCCTTCGCCAAGAATATCGGCCTCGGCTGCCATGTCGAACCGGATGTGCCGCAATTGATCACCGCCGATCCAGGCCGGGTCAGGCAGGTGCTGCTCAACCTCATCGGCAACGCCATCAAGTTCACCGACAGCGGCGGCGTGCTGGTCACCGTCGCGCGCGCCCGAACCGAGACCACCGACCGCATCTGCTTCACCATCGCCGATACCGGTCCCGGCATGCGCGACGAGGACATGGAGCGCATCTTCGAGGAGTTCGAGCAGGCCGACGGCACCTCGACGCGCACGCATGGCGGTGCCGGACTGGGACTTGCCATCTCCAGGCGCCTGGTGGCCGCCATGGGCGGCACGATTTCGGTTTCCAGCCGGCTTGGCCAGGGATCGGAGTTCGTCTTCGAGATCCCCGCCATATCAGCCACCGAACCGCCGCAGGGCCGGATGAACGCGCTTGCCGGCCGACGCGCCGTGATCCTGTCCAAGAATACCGTCGAAGCCGACGCCATCGCCCTCACCATCCGCGCCAATGGCGGCGCGGCCGGCATCGCCACCACCGTGGCCCAGGCAGCGTCCTTCGCCGACGGCTGCGACGTGCTTCTGGTCGACGCAGCCATGGAGGAGAGTGACGGAAGGCTGCTCAAACGGCTCCGCCAGCATGGGTTTTCCGATTGCGAAGCCGTCACGCTGATCGCCCCCACCGACCGCGGCATGCTTGGCGAGTTTCGCGCCAGCGGCTACGCGACATTCCTTGCCCGGCCGGTGCGTGGGGGAACACTTTTGCGTGTCCTTTTGAGCAGCCATGCACCGGTGCAGGCCCCACCGCAGTCGGAAAAACGCCGCGCACCGGCACATCGTGCCGCGGGCGAACGCCAGCAGGGCCTGTCCGTGCTGATCGCCGAGGACAACGACATCAACGCCATGCTGGCCCGCGCAACGCTGTTGAAGGCCGGGCATCGCGTCAAGGTGGTCGGCAACGGCAAGGCCGCCGTCGAGGCGGTCACCGGCGCCGGGCACAACCGCCGCTTCGACGTGGTGCTGATGGACCTGCATATGCCAGTCATGGACGGGTTGGACGCCATTGCCGCGATCCGCCGCCATGAAGAGGAAACCTCCGTGCCGCCGGTGCCGATCATGGTTCTGTCGGCGGACAGCCAGGAAAAGACCCGCCATACGGTGCTTGCCCACGGCGCCAGCGGCTTCGTCACCAAGCCGCTCGATCCCGACGCGCTGGTCAGTGCCGTCGAGGGCCAGGTCGCCGCTTGAGCCACCTTTTCCCGGTGCGTGGCTGACAAGACCACCACAAAAGCAGCCCGGTTTCGGCGCCCGCGAACGCAAAGCGCACAGGGCTCTTGTGACCCAACATAGCCGGTTGACCGTTTTCGCCAGCCGACGAAGTATTGCCCGCGACGCCGTATCACGGTACTGTCACAATCCTGTTGCACCTACACCGTATCCCCGTGCCAAGAGGGATGGCTCGAAGGAGAATCACTCGTGCATACAGTTATGCCGGAATGTGACACTCGGCCGAACGCCAGCAGCGCCTTGCTCGCCGGACGTAATGTCGATTCCGTCATAAAAGGCGCGGCACTCGGCCGTATCGGCAATCTCGAAGTGCGGCTCGCCCGCAACGAGGCCGAGATCGCGGCCGCGCAGGAAGTGCGTTACCGCGTATTCTATGACGAGCTTGGCGCCAGGAAAGACCTTTTCCAGGCGCAGGATCGCCGCGATGCCGATCGCTTCGATCCGCTCTGCGATCATCTGCTCGTCCTCGATACCTCGCTTTCCGGCCCCGAGCATCGCCGCATCGTCGGCACCTACCGCTTGCTGCGGCAAGAAATCGCGGCAACCGCCGGAGGCTTCTATTCCGAAGGCGAATTCGAGTTGACCAAACTCATCGCCCGTCACCCCGGCCAGCGTTTTCTCGAACTCGGCCGCTCCTGCGTTTTGCCGCAATATCGTTCGAAGCGCACCATCGAAGCGCTGTGGCAAGGCATCTGGGCCTACATCAACCACTACGAAATCGGTGTGATGACCGGCTGTGCTTCCTTCCACGGCACCGTACCGGCGGCGCATGCAGAGGCACTGACCTATCTCGCCCATCACTGCCGCACCAATTCGGCCTGGGATGTGCGCGCCGTGTCGGGGCGTTATTGCTCGATGGACCTGATGCCGATCGAGGCGGTCAACACCAAGGCGGCGATCGCGGCGATGCCGCCTCTGGTCAAGGGCTATCTGCGGGTCGGCGCCCGCATCGGCGATGGTTGCGTCATCGACCGCGAATTCTCGACCGTCGACGTCTTCGTCGTGATGCCGGTCAAGGAGATCGGCGCCCGCTACGTCAACTATTATGGCGGGGAAGCGCAGCGCTTCGCGGCTTGAAGTGAGTGGTGCGTGATGAACGCTACGCAGCGACATCACGGACTGACTACTGACTATTCCCTACTCACTCACGGAATGTCTTCGGGCCGCCGGCCGGGGCGGCTCTTGTAGGATGGAAACGCCCAACCGAAACGCAGCGCACCGCCACGCACCGCGAAGGCAGCGGCGAAGCCGGCCACCTCCGAAACGATCGGCGGCAATCCCGCGACGTCGCCAGCCGTGAAGATGGCGGCGCCTACCAGAGCCGCGGTAACGTAGATTTCCGGTCTCAGCAGCACAGAGGGTTCGCCGGCCAGCAGATCGCGCAGGATGCCACCAAACGTGGCGGTGAGCACGCCGGTGATGACGGAGACAACCGGTGAGCCGGTAATTGCCAGCCCCTTGGCCGCCCCCATCACCGAAAAGGCCGCCAGCCCGATCGCGTCGAGCCACAGCAGCCATTTCCACCGGGATTCGACACGATGCGCACCAAAGAACACCAACACCGCGACCGCCGCGCAGATCAGCACGTAGCTGGAGTTGGCGACCCAGAAGACCGGCAGATTGAGGATCACGTCGCGAAGCGTGCCACCGCCGATGCCGGTGACGCTGGCCAGGAACAGGAAGCCGATAATATCGAGCTGTTTGCGCGAAGCCGCCAATGCCCCGGTCGCCGCGAAGACGGCAACGCCGGCATAGTCGAGAAGGGCGATGGGATTCATGGAGTGAGTAGTGAAGTAGTCGGTAGTGAATGGCAATTGGCGAAGCAGGCGCTACCCGACCCGGTCCTTGCTACTCACTACTCTCTATTCGCTACTCACGCATCCTTCTCCGCCTGCTCATTGACCGGCCCCGGCTCGACCGGCGCCTCGGCGGCGATTTTGGGGCCTCCCTTGGCGACGCCGACCATGGCCGGGCGCAGCACCCGCTCGCCGATCGAATAGCCCGGCTGCACGACCTGGACCACGGTGTTGGCCGGGACATCCGGATTGGGCACTTCGAACATGGCTTGGTGGAAATTGGGATCGAACTTCTCGCCTTCCGGGGCGAGTTTCTTGACCCCATGCCGTTCCAGCGCCGACAGCATGGCGCGTTCGGTGAGATCGACGCCTTCGATCAGCGCCTTGAAGCCGGCGTCGCCCGACGCTTTGGCCTCGGCGGGAATGGCATCCAGCGCGCGGCGCAGATTGTCCGATACCGACAGCATGTCGCGGGCGAAATTCGCCACGGCATAGGTGCGCGCGTCATGCACGTCGCGCGCGGTGCGGCGGCGCAGGTTCTCCATCTCGGCCGCGACGCGCAACGCGCGGTCCTTCAGCTCTTCATTTTCCTTCAGCAGCCGCACAAGCGCTTCGTAGTCGCCGTCGATCCCGCCTTCCGTGCGCTCGGCATTGGCCTCGGCCGTCTCGGCTTCACTGGGCGCGCGTTCATCTTTTGCCTGGTCGCTCATCGCCGTTTCCCGTCATCTCGACTGGTGTGGATTTTGTGCCCGATATCGAGGTTCGCAGGCCAAAAATCAAGGGGAAAGCGACCGCAAGGCCCTTTGAACGGACCTGGAAGGCATCAGGGCGATGCTCCGATTTTAATTCAAATTTTACCGTACTTGCCGGCTTTGCTTGCCACAAGGGCGTGATGGGGGAACCATTCCCTTGCTGGAGGAGTTTCGGAGCCGACGCAGGATTTTTGAGATGATGACCCGCAACAAGCTTGAAAAAGGCGAAGGGCTCGCCGCGGAGGTTCGGCGCCAGCTCGGTGCCGAGACGATGGCGCGCTTTGTGCGCACCTTGCCAACCTTCCGCGCCGAGACCGACATACCCGATCGATTCAGGCAATTGCTCGACCGCCTTGACCGGGTCGAGAACGGCGACGTCTGGCGCCGGCAATAGCCTCGTCGTCCGGCCTTACGCGACAATTACGCACAGTAACTTTACGTGATGGCCGGCTTGCGGCGGCGGCGCGCCCTGCCTATGCTTCCTGATGAACATGATTTCCCCTGAAGTGGCGGCCAACAGCAAGCGCGCCTGGCTCAAGATTCTGGCACGCTACAAGAAGCCTGACAGGCGGCGCAGCGCGCTCGAACTCGCCATTACCCTCATCCCTTTCGCCACACTGTGGGCTCTGTCTTCCGCCGCCTATGCGTACGGCCATTGGTGGGGGCTGGTCCTCATCCTGCCCGCGGCCGGCTTCCTGGTGCGGATCTTCATGATCCAGCACGATTGCGGCCATGGCTCGTTCTTCGCCAATCGCATCGCCGACGACTGGATCGGCCGTGCGCTTGGCGTCCTGACGCTGACGCCCTACGATTGCTGGCGGCGTGCCCACGCCGTGCATCATGCCAGCGCCGGCAATCTTGACGAGCGCGGCATGGGCGACATCACGACGCTGACCGTCGCGGAGTACCGGCGCATGTCCTGGCGCGGCCGCCTGGCCTATCGCCTCTACCGCCATCCGCTGGTGATGTTCGGCCTCGGGCCGATCTGGCTGTTCATCTTCTCGCAAAGGCTGCCGATCGGCATGATGCGTGGCGGACTGACGCCTTGGGTGTCGTCGATGACCACCAATCTCGCCATTGCGCTCGCGGCGGCATTGCTTATCTGGGCCGTCGGTCCAGGCGCGTTCCTGATCGTCCATCTGCCGATCGTCATCCTCGCCGGTTCGGCCGGCATCTGGCTGTTCTACGTCCAGCATCAGTTCGAGGAGACCGAATGGGCGAAGGATGAGGAATGGCAGTTCCAGCATGCCGCCCTGCACGGCTCGTCCTACTACGACCTGCCTCCGGTGCTGAACTGGTTTACCGGCAATATCGGCGTCCACCACGTCCACCATCTCTCCGCCAAGGTCCCCGGCTACCGCCTGCAGGAAGTGCTGCGCGATTATCCGGAACTGCGCGGTATCGGCCGCGTCACGCTGCTCGACAGCCTGCGCTGCGTCAAACTGGCCTTGTGGGACGAAAACCGCCGCAAGCTGGTATCGTTCCGCGAGGCACACGCGGCCCTGTAGAGCAACCCTGGGAACCGCGGGCACGGTTTTTGTCCGCGGTTGCGCAACATCAGGAGACAAGCGGGTCAGCGTTTCCGTCAAACGGCGACCCGCTCAGGGATCAGCGCCGCGCCGCGGGCGCGCGGCCCGGCGACGCCTCTGCTCAGGCTGCTTGCCGCTCTTCGCGCATCAGGATCTCGCCATGGCGGATCTCCGTGCCCAACACCTTCAGGCATTCGCGGATGAAATTGGACAGGCCCGGCCAGCCTTTGGCCGACACCAGATTGCCGTCGACATGGGCCCCCGTCGGCGCGACGTCGATATAGATGCCGCCGGCCAGCGTGACTTCTGGCTCGCAATAGTGAAGCGCCGCCACTTCCCTGCCCCGCACCACGCCGTCGACCGCGATCAGGATCTGCACGCCATGGCAGATGGTGAAAATCGGCTTGCCGGTCTCATGGAAGTGCCGCACCAGCGCCTGCACGCGCTTGTCGATACGGATGTATTCGGGCCCGCGCCCGCCCGCCGCGTAGACGGCATCGTACTGGGCCGGGTCCACCTCGGAAAACGTCTTATTCAGGATATAGTCGTGGCCGAGCTTTTCCGTATAGGTCTGGTGGCCCTCGAAATCATGCAGCGAGGTCTTCAGCACGTCGCCGGCCTTCTTGTCCGGGCACACGACATGCACCGTGTGACCAACGGCATGCATGGCCTGTTCAAAGACGAAAATCTCATACTCCTCGCTGAACTCGCCAACGAGCATCAATATCTTCTTGCCAGCCATTCCCGGATCCTCCCTTGTGGCCATTTATTTCGGGTCACGAAATAATCGCTCTATGCTAAGTGCAGGACGATGAAAGAGAAAGCGCAAATCGCTCTATTGGTAAGCGATAGCACGAGGCTCCTGTTGCTCGGCGACCCGCAACGGCCCATCGCCGCCATGCAAGGCATCCGCGCCGCGCTGGTTGCCCTCGGAGCGCCGGAAATAGGGCAGCACCTCGTCCCATGACCAGCCGTCGCAGCCAAGATCGGCCCATTCGTCATAGTCGCGGCGATGGCCGCGTGCGTAGAGCATGGCGTTGATGGCACTGGAGCCGCCCAGCGCCTTGCCGCGCGGCTGGTACCCCTTGCGGCCGCCAAGCCCCTGCTGCGGCACCGTTTCGAGCGCCCAGTTGTTGATCTTCGGCCGACCCGGCAGCAGCGCGATGACGCCAGCGGGCGCCCGGATCAGCAGACTCTTGCCGGCATCGCCTGCTTCGATCAGGCAAACCGTTTTCGACGAATCTTCGGAGAGGCGCACGGCAAGCGCGCAGCCGGCGGAGCCGCCGCCGGCGATGACGTAGTCGTAGCGCATGAAGACCCCTCCCGATCGTCAGGCGGATATCTCTATCCGGACGACCAGAAAAGGCCCGATCGCGGGCGATGTAAAGACCTACGGAACTGCCCCAGCGTCAGCTGGTGCGAAGGCGCCGCCAGGAATATTTCGGTCCCTTGGGCTCCGCTATGGCGGCCGGCTGGTAGTAAAGCCCCAAGCCCCCGGTACGGCCCTCTTCCAGGCGCTTCAGAAGCACCGGATTCGAGATCTCGAACTCGTCGAAGCCGAGCCGCAGCATATGCGGCAACGGGTCGACCAGGACCTGCCCGGTGGCACGCAGCGCGCCTGTGAAGTGATAGCGGTTGCGCAGCAATTCGCCCTTGGAGAAGGACCGGCCGTCGCCGAAAGCCGGGAAGGCCAGCGCCACCAGCGACAGCTGGTCGAGCAGGCCGGCGATCTTCTCGAGCTGATCGCCGGGCTGTAGCACGACGCCGAGCCGCTCCTTCGCCGAGCGGCGCACCTCCGGATCGAGATCGAGGAACGCCTGCAGCGGCAGGATGAAGCGGCCATTGCCGGAAAGCGCGTCCGCGCTCTCGGCATGCGTCCACTCATCCTCGCGGAAACCCGTCGGGGTCCAGAGGCGGGTTTCCGGTGTCGTCGGTTCAGTCATCAAAATTCCTAAAGATTCAAAGCTCAGCGTGTTGAGGTCCAGGTCAACCGGAGCGGAGCGTACTTGAAGTACATGAGCACCGGAAGCGCAGGAAGCCGCCGTGCGCAGACCGGCTGACCTGAATTGTAACATACCTATAGTGATGCGTCGGTCAGCGACACTTCCAGCCCCGACAGGTGAATGCCGCACTCGGTCTTGGCGTGGCCGGCCCAGCGGCCGCTGCGCGCGTCCTCGCCCGGCTGCACCGGCTGCGTGCACGGGAAACAGCCGATCGACAGATAGCCATAGGCGACCAGCGGATTTTCGCGCAGCGCATGCGCGCGCATGTAGTCCGCCTGGTCCGACGTCGTCCAGCGTGCCAGCGGATTGATGCGGATGCGCGGTCCCACAGCCTCGAACACAGGCAGTGCCGCCCGTGTCGAGGCCTGGAAGCGCTTGCGGCCGGTGAACCAGGCGCGGAACGGCGCCACGCCCCGTGCCAGCGGCTCGACCTTGCGCACATTGCAGCAGGCATCGGTGTCGCTCTGGTGCAGATCGCCGGTCGGGTCGATCCGTTCGAGCGCCGCATCCTCGGGCTTGATGACCTGGATGTTGGTCAGCCCGAAATCGGCGACCAGCGCGTCACGATAGCCCAGCGTTTCCTCGAAATGCTTGCCGGTGTCGAGGAAGATGACCGGCAGCGTGCGGTCGATCTCGGCGATCATGTGCAGCAGCACGGCGGAATCCGCACCGAAGGAGGATACGGCGGCAATCTCGTCGTGGAAAAATTCGCGGGCCGACCGTTCGATGATTTCGAGCGGCTTCAGGTGACCGTAGAGCGCGTCGAGGCCCGCCGCCTTGGCGGCGGCGCCGTCATCGACGTCGGCAATATGGTCAAGCGGCCTTGGCTTCGCCAGCATAGAGCGCCTCCTTGAACGGCGCGGGACCGACACGGCGGTAGGCGTCGATGAATATTTCCTGTGGGTTGAGCCGAAGGCCGAGATAGGTATCGACGATCGTCTCGATGGCGTCGGTGATTTCCTCCGACGAGAAGCCGCGTCCGATGATCTCGCCGACGGAGGTGTTTTCGTCGGCCGAACCGCCGAGCGTCACCTGGTAGAGTTCGGAGCCTTTCTTCTCGACCCCGAGGATGCCGATATGGCCGACATGGTGATGGCCGCAGGCATTGATGCAGCCGGAAATCTTGAGCTTGAGCTCGCCGATCTCGCGCTGTCGCTCCAGCGAGGCGAAGCGTTGCGAGATTTCCTGCGCGATCGGGATTGAACGCGCCGTCGCCAGTGCGCAATAGTCGAGGCCCGGGCACGAGATGATGTCGGAGATCAGGTTGGAATTGGCCGTCGCCAACCCGATGTCGACCAGCGCGTCATAGACGGCCTTGAGGTCGGCGCGCGCCACATGCGGCAGGATCAGGTTCTGCTCGTGGCTGACGCGAAGCTCATCGAAGGCATATTTCTCGGCAATGTCGGCCACCGCTTCCATCTGGCTGTCCGAGGCATCGCCCGGCACCTCGCCGATAGCCTTGAGCGAAATCGTCACCGCCGCGTAGTCGGGGTGGCGGTGTGTCACAACGTTCTGGTCGAGCCACTCGGAGAAGCCCTTGGAATCCAGCCGCGCCACCTTCACGGCCGCGTCGCCATCGGGCCGTATCGTCAAGGCCGGCGGTGCGAAATAGGCCTCGATGGCGCGGATATCCGCCTCCGGCAGCTTCAGTTCCGCGTCCTTCAGCTCCTGCCACTCGGCCTCGACCTGGCGGGTGATTTCCTCGACGCCGGTCTCATGGACCAGGATCTTGATGCGCGCCTTGTACTTGTTGTCGCGGCGGCCATAGAGATTGTAAACGCGCAGGATCGCGGTGCAGTAGGACAGAAGGTCGGCCTCCGGCAGGAAGTCGCGGATCTTGCGCGCCACCATCGGCGTGCGGCCCTGGCCGCCACCGACATAGACGGCGAAGCCAAGCTCGCCGGCTGCGTTCTTCTTCAGGTGCAGGCCAATGTCATGCGTCTGGATGGCGGCGCGATCGCGCTCGGCTCCTGTCACCGCGATCTTGAACTTGCGCGGCAGGAACGAGAATTCCGGATGTACCGATGACCACTGCCGCAGGATTTCCGCATAGGGACGCGGATCGGCGACCTCGTCGGCTGCAGCCCCGGCAAAATGGTCGGCGGTGACATTGCGGATGCAGTTGCCGCTGGTCTGGATGGCGTGCATCTCCACGCTTGCCAGGTCCGCCAGGATCGCCGGAATGTCCGACAATGCCGGCCAGTTGAACTGGATGTTCTGGCGCGTGGTGAAATGACCATAGCCCTTGTCGTATTTGCGGGCGATGTGGCCGAGCATGCGCAGCTGCTTGCCGTTCAGCGTGCCGTAGGGCACGGCGATGCGCAGCATGTAGGCGTGCAGTTGCAGGTAGACGCCGTTCATCAGCCGCAGCGGCCGGAACTGGTCCTCGGTGATCTCGCCGGACAGCCGGCGCTCGACCTGATCGCTGAACTCGGCGACGCGGGCCTGGACAAAATCGTGGTCGAACTCATCGTAACGGTACATGCTTCGTCTTTCAGGGCGCGTCCGCCCATGCCTGGTGTCTTGTCAGGCTGCGTGCGCAGCCTGCTTGCCGAGATCGTTGCGGATGGTGGGACCGGCGGCGCGGATCTTTTCGCGCAAGCGCAAAGGTTCGACGACGCCGCCGACGACTTCCGCGTCGATCAGATTGACGTCGACCACTTCATTGTCGGCATAGGCCTTGGCGCCGATCGCCTCCAGCCGATCCTCGGCGGCCTTGTCATGGGCAAGGTCGGCCTGGCCAACTGTTTCCGCCCAGCCGCCATCGGCGTACCACACGGCAATGCCGTCGGTGAGGCGGTTTGCGGTCAGTATCTTCATGGTTCGACCTCCACGGCAGCCACGTTGGCGGCGCTCTCATGAGTATGTGCCGCGAGCGGCTCTGAACGTTCAAAGTTGGCGCCGGCAACCGCGTCGCCAATGATGGTCATCACCGGGCCGGTGAGATCGACTCGTGCTTCAAGCGACGGCAAATCGGCCAGCGTGCCGTGGAAACGGCGGCGGTTCCGCAGGCTGGCGTTCTCGACGACGGCGACCGCCGTGTCCGGCGACAGGCCGGCTTCGATCAGCCGGCCGGCGACTTCGGCCGCGACCGAACGGCCCATATAGACCGCAACGGTCGCACCGGAAATGGCGAGCTTGGCCCAGTCCGGCAATGAATTGCCCTTGAGATCGTGGCCGGTCGTGAACACCATCGAGGACGAAACACCGCGCAGCGTCAGCGGCAGCTCGAAATCGGCGGCGGCGGCGAAGGCCGCGGTGACACCCGGAACCACCTCATAGGCGATGCCGGCGTCACGAAGCGCGGCCATCTCCTCGCCGGCGCGGCCGAACACCAGAGGATCGCCCGATTTCAGCCGCACGACGCGCTTGCCCTGACGGCCGAGATCCACCAGCAACGCATTGATTTCGGCCTGGCTCTTGGTGTGGCAGCCCTTGCGCTTTCCCACCGGCAGACGCTCGGCATCGCGGCGCCCCATGGCGACGACTGCCTCCGGCACCAGCGCGTCATGGACGATGACGTCGGCCTCCATCAGCAGGCGATGCGCCCGCAGCGTCAAGAGATCCTCGGCACCGGGACCGGCGCCCACCAGGGCGATGTGGCCCGAGGCGGGTACATTTGAGAGCAGCAGATCGGTCGCGGCTTCGCGCGCCCGCGAAAATTCGCCGGCCTCGACAGCGCGCGCCGGCGCTCCGCCGAAGAAGTCACTCCAGAAACGGCGGCGTACATTGCCCCTGGGCAATCTCTCGGCGGCATTGCGGAACGACGCGGCGAGCGCCGCCAGCGGCCCGAGCGACGGCGAAAGCATGCGGTCGATGCGGCCGCGCAGCATCTGGGCAAGCACCGGGCCGGCGCCTTCCGTACCGATCGCCACCGCGACCGGTGCGCGGTTGACCAGCGCGGGCGTGAAGAAATCGCAGAGCTCCGGCCGGTCGACGGCATTGACCGGAATGCCCAGCCGGCGCGCGTCGGCGGCCACACGACGATCGAGCGTCTCGTCGCCGCTGGCGGCAAACACCATCACGGCGCCTCCGAGCCGCGAAGCGTCATAGGCGGCGGCTACATGGTTCGCGCCGTTCTCGGCGATGAAAGCCAACAGCTCCGGCTCGGCATTCGCGGCGATGATATGCAGGACCGCGCTCGACTGGGCGATCAGCCGCGCCTTGGCCAAGGCTTCCTCGCCGCCGCCGACAATGGCCACGGCTTCGCCCTCGACCCGCACGAAGACGGGGAAGGCATTGAGCTTGGTGGTGTCTTGCGGCATCAGAAAAGCAATCCGGAAACAGTATCGCAGTTTTACGCCCGGGCGTAAAAAAGCAGAAGCAAAGCACTCGCGCATCCGGTGATGGCAGGCAATCGCTTTTTCGCAACCGCGAAAGGCAGGAGAAAAATATTCCACGCCCATGCACCGGGAGCGCCCGCGCTGCTGAACCGCGCCTTGATTTGAGGCACTTTTAGCTGTCGGCGACCTGTCCCACAAAACAGTTTTTTCTAATTTCTACCAATTCAGTAGATTAAAGTCGTGCGGCGGTGATTTCGTCTTCAGCGCCTGGCTGCACGGCCACTCGGTCCTCCGTTCGGGTGGAACGTTGACGGGTCAAAATGCGTTCCCGGTATAGCCACCACTCAACAAGGAGCGTTCCCATGAACACGATCAAGCTGAAGCATGGCATTTGGGTTTTGGTGGCCGACGGTGAAAAGGCGCTCCTGCTCAAGAATGCCGGCGATACCAAGTTTCCCAACCTTGAAGTCGTACAGGTGATGGAACAGGAGAACCCGCCCACACGCGAACAGGGAAGCGATAGCCCCGGTCGATACAATGACGGCCCATCCGTGCATCGCAGCGCGGTCGAGGAGACCGACTGGCATCGCATCGGCAAGGAGCGCTTCGCCGAGGAGATTGCCGCCCGCCTCTACAAGCTTGCACATGAGGGTGCATTCGACAGCCTTGTGCTTGTCGCCCCGCCAATGGTGCTCGGCGCGATGCGCAAGAAGCTGCATAAGGAGGTCGGGGAGAAGGTGACAGCCGAAATCCCGAAGACCATGACCAACCATGCCATCTTCGAGATCGAGGCCCTGCTGCAGGCAGCCTGACCGCCAGCAACGGCTCGATCATCGAGGTCGATAGCATCGCGGACTCAAATGGATCGGTGGCTTCGCAGTCGCCGGTCCTTTTTGTCGCCCGCGCCGTCGATTTTCACACCCTTGCGGGTTGCATCACCGTTACCCCTTCCACCATATTGCAAGACAGGCGGCGGCTTAGGGCGGCGCATATCCGACATCGCTAGCTTGAAAGGCGCTCCATAGACAATGCCGCATGACACGCCCCTTATCGCCACCATCGTCGCCGGTCTGGGGCTGGCATTCGTCTTCGGCGCCCTCGCCAATCGGTTCCGCATTCCGCCACTGGTCGGCTATCTCGTAGCCGGCGTGCTGGTTGGGCCGAACACACCCGGTTTTGTCGCCGACGCTGGCCTTGCCAACGAATTGGCTGAAATCGGCGTCATCCTTCTGATGTTCGGCGTCGGCCTGCATTTTTCGCTGAAGGACCTTCTGTCGGTCCGCGCCATTGCCGTGCCGGGCGCCATCGTGCAGATCGGCTTCGCCACGGCGCTCGGCGCCGGGCTGTCCTGGATGCTCGGCTGGTCGATGGGCGCGGGCCTGGTGTTTGGCCTGGCGCTGTCGGTAGCCTCGACCGTGGTGCTGCTGCGCGCGCTTCAGGAACGCCGCCTGATCGAGACCGAGCGCGGCCGCATCGCCGTCGGCTGGCTGATCGTCGAGGATCTGGCCATGGTGCTGGCGCTGGTGCTGTTGCCGGCCCTTGCCGGCGTGCTCGGCGGCCAGGAACAGGCCGATGCCCATTCGAGCGGCCTGCTGTCGCTGCCGGCCAGTTACGGCATCTGGGGCGTCGTCGGCATCACGCTGGCGAAGGTCGCCGCCTTCGTCGTCGTCATGCTGGTGGTCGGCCGCAGGGTCATTCCGTGGATCCTGCACTATGTCGCCCATACCGGGTCGCGCGAACTGTTCCGCCTCTCGGTGCTGGCAATAGCGCTCGGCGTCGCCTTCGGCGCGGCAAAACTGTTCGGCGTCTCGCTGGCGCTGGGCGCCTTTTTCGCCGGTATGATCATGAGCGAATCCGAGCTCAGCCATCGTGCGGCGGAAGAATCGCTGCCGCTGCGCGATGCCTTCTCGGTGCTGTTCTTCGTCTCCGTCGGCATGTTGTTCGACCCATTCAGCCTGTTCAGCAACGGCCTGCCGATCCTGGCGACGCTGGCCATCATCGTCATCGGCAAGTCGCTGGCGGCGTTCGTCATCGTCGTCGCCTTCGGCTACCCCATGGCCACGGCCCTGATGATTTCGGCCAGTCTTGCCCAGATCGGTGAATTCTCCTTCATCCTGGCCGAACTCGGCGTCGGGCTGAAACTTCTGCCCGAACAGGGCCGCGACCTGATCCTGGCCGGCGCCATCCTGTCGATCGTGCTCAACCCGCTGATGTTCCTGATCATCGATTGGATGAAGCCGTGGCTCGAGGCCCGCGCCGCCAGGACGGCACCGCCGGCGGACGCCAAGCCGGTTGGTCCAGCGACGGAACCGGGCCAGGTCGCCTCGGTCGCCGCAGCGTCCAAAAAGGAAGACGGCCCGCCACCAAGGACGGCGCTCACAGGTCATGCCATCCTGATCGGCTACGGCCGCGTCGGCGGCCTCGTCGGCGCTGCGTTGAAAGAAGCAGCACGGCCTTTCCTTGTCATCGAGGACGCCGACAAGACGCTGGCGAGGCTGAAAGCAGACGGCATCGAAACCGTCGCCGGCAACGCCGCTAACACCGAAGTCTTCGCCGCCGCCAATCCCGAAGGCGCCACACGGCTGATCCTTGCCATCCCCAATGCCTTCGAGGCCGGCCAGATCGTGCTGAGGGCGCGCGCCGCCAATCCCAACATCAACGTCGTCGCCCGCGCCCATTCCGATGCCGAGGTCGAGCATTTGAAGGGGCTCGGTGCCGATACGGTGATCATGGGCGAGCGCGAGATCGCCCGCGGCATTGTCGAAGAGGTGCTTGGCCACAAGCAACAGGTGGCTGAGCCGTCCGCTGCCTGAGCCAACCCGCCCACGGGCGTATTGATCAAGCCACGAAGGCCGAGCCGCCGTTTTGCGCGACACTGCCGAGGTATTTTGCTGGCGGCGTGCCAAGCGCCTTCTTGAACATGGTGATGAAGGCGGTGACCGAGCCATAGCCGAGATCGCCCGAAGCCTGCTGCACGCTGGCGCCGGCGGCGAGTTCCCGAATGGCGACGATCAGGTGCAATTGCTGGCGCCAGCGCCCGAAGCTCAAGCCAGTCTCCTTGACGACGAGGCGAGCCAGACTGCTTTCGCTGAGCGCGACGCGCTTTGCCCATTCGGCAAGCGTGCTGCGATCGGCCGGGTTCTGCGACAATGCGGTGGCGATCCGGCTGAGGCGCGGCTCGGATGAAATCGGCAGATGCAGCTGCTGGACGGGCATGCGCGGCAGCTCGTTGAGCAGCGTCGTCGTCAAGAGCTCATCCCTTGCCTGGTCGTCCCGCATGCTGTCGGCCAACTCGATGATCAGTTCGCGCAGCAGCGGCGAGATCGAAAGCGTGCAGCATCGGTCGGGCAAATCGGCCGCTCCCGGCTCGATGTAGACGAAGAAAATCCGGGCATTGGCCGTCGCGATGTTGCTGTGCTCCATGGCGCCGGGGATCCACACCCCGCAATGCGGCGGCACCATCCACAGTCCGCTCGGAACGCGGCATGTGACGCCGCCTCCGAGCGCGAAGACGAGCTGGCCCTTGCGGTGCCAATGAGCCGGCACCTCCGCTCTGGTCTCGGTGACGTCGACACGAACGGCGATGGCCGGCGCCACCACATCATCGACATCGAAATTGAGCCAAGGGTAGCGAAGAGGCTGTCTCATGATGACTGCTTTTAGCGATTAAATGCCATGATAGCTAAATTTTTCCCGCTGCGAAGTCGATAAGATCCGATGACCAGCAAGAAGGTACGTGCCCATGCTCGCCTTAGTCATATCTTCCAACAGTGCCACTCGATTGAGGCTAGCCGAGGTGGAAGAGCCTCGGCCCCTCGCGGACGAAGCGCTCGTCTCGGTTCACGCGACCTCGCTGAACCGCGGCGAACTGCGCCTGCTCACCATCCGCCCCAACGGCTGGATACCCGGCCAGGATATCGTTGGAATTGTCGAACGCGCGGCCGCCGATGGCTCCGGGCCGGCAGCGGGCACGCGCGTCGCGGCTCTGGTCGACCAGGCCGGCTGGGCTGAACGCGTCGCCGTTCCGACCGACCGCCTCGCCGGCCTGCCGGAGGAGGTCGGTTTCGTCTCGGCAGCCACGCTCCCAGTGGCGGGCACGACGGCGCTCAGGACTTTGCGCCATGGCGGCGACCTGGCCGGCTTAAAGGTTCTGATCACCGGGGCAAGTGGGGCCGTCGGCCGCTTCCAGATCCAGATCGCCCGCGACCAGGGTGCTTCGGTGACCGCCGTCGCCGCCGCCCGGCACCATGAGGACCTGCGTGGACTGGGAGCTGGGTGGATTGTCGAAGCGATCGAGCAGGCGGAAGGGCCGTTTTCCCTGATCACCGAGTCGGTCGGCGGCAAAAGCCTCGCCGACGCGATCGAACGCGTCGCCCCTGGCGGGACAATCGTCATCTTCGGGTCGAGCAGCGGCGAACTCACGCCGGTCGGGTTCCGTCAGTTCGTTCCGGATCACGAAGGGGCGAGGCTGCAGACATTCGCCTACTACACATCCGGTTCCGCCATCGGCGCGGATATCGCCGCGCTGCTCGCGCTGGTCGCCGCTGGTTAGGTTGGAAACCCGCGTGGCGATGACCGTGCCGTGGACGGACATCGGCCAAGCCCTGGACGCACTGCGCCAGCGAAGCTTCAGCGGCAAGGCCGTCCTTACCCTCACCGGATGAGCGGGCCTTGGCTCGACCGGCTCACACGTGCTGGCCGCCATTGATGTGGATTTCCGAGCCGGACACATAGGACGACTGGGCCGAGCACAGGAAGAAGATGATGTCGGCGACCTCCGCCGTGCTGCCCAGGCGTCTCAGTGGAATCGTCTCGACGATTTTTTCCGTGCCCGGCGACAGGATCGCGGTGTCGATCTCGCCGGGCGCAATGGCGTTGACGCGGATGCCGTGCGGGCCGAAATCATGCGCCATTTCGCGCGTCAGCGAGCCGAGTGCGGCCTTCGACGTCGCATAGGCGGTGCCGGCGAAGGGATGCACGCGGGTGCCGGCGATCGAGGTGACGTTGACGATCGAGCCCTTGGCCGAAGCCAACTCCTTGAACAGGCCGCGTGCCAGCATGATAGGCGCGAAGAAATTGACCTGGAACACGTCGCGCCAGACATGCATCGGCGTGTCGATCGAGTTCATCCGGCTGTTGCCGTCCTTGAGCTTGGGCGAAATGCCGGCATTGTTGACCAGCGCATTGAGCTGGCCCCCATGCGCCTCCAGCCGGTGACGAATCTCAGACACCGCGATGCCGACATCTTCCTGATCGGCGAGATCGACCTTGATGTGGTCTTCGGGGCCGGCCGGCCACGGGCAATCCTCGGCGAAGGCCTGGCGCGAGCACGTGATGACGCGCCAGCCCTCGCGCGAAAAGCGCTTGACCGTGGCGTGGCCGATGCCGCGGCTGGCGCCGGTCAGCACGATGGTTTTTCGGGTGTCGAGTTCAGCCATGTCGCGGTCTCCGGCCGGAGGTGTAGCCGAACACCGTGGCGCTGGCGAGAGGCGGATTGACGCTCAGCCGCCACCGAGAATGTCGAGGATCGAGGTCCGCTTCTTCTTCAACGGACCACCAACGCTGCCGGGCGGCACCGGATGGCCGACGGAAGCAGTCGTGCCGGAATCGCTTGGCATGTTGAAGTCGCCGTCGGCATCGACGGTCTGGGCAGGCCGCGCCGCGCGGACCGGCGCAGGCGTCGCCGGTGCTGTCGCCTGCGCGGCCGGCGCCTGCTGGCCGACCGACGCCGACGGGACAGGTGCCGGCTGGTTGTTGTCGGCCGAGGGAATGTCGTCGGGCACGACCGTGTCGGGCGGCGTCGACTTCCAGGTGCCGGGCAGCGGCCGCACAGGCACGCCCTCATGCGCGGCGACCATGAACTCATGCCAGGCCTGCGCCGGCAGCGCGCCGCCGGTGACCTTCTTCATCGCCGTGCCATCATCATTGCCGAACCACACGCCGGTGGTGAGATTGGCGGTATAGCCGACGAACCAGGCGTCGCGCGAATTCTGGCTGGTGCCGGTCTTGCCCGCCGACGGCCAGGCGAAAGCCGCCTTCTTGGCCGTGCCGACCTCGACCGTGCCGGTCATCATCGAATTCATCATGCCGACGATTTCGGGCTTGATCACGCGCGGTGCGCTGCCGCCGGCGCTGTCATAGAGCACCTTGCCGTCCGACGTCGTCACGCGGCGGATGAAATGGATGTCGGGCTTGTAGCCGCCATTGGCGAAAGGCACATAGGCCGAGGTCAGCTCCAGTGGCGTCACTTCCGAGGTGCCGAGCGCGATCGAGGTGTTGGCCTGCAGCTCGGACTGGATGCCCATGCGATGCGCGGCTTCCACCACCGCGTTCGGCCCGACTTCCATGGTCAACTGCGCGGCCACCGAGTTCAGCGACTTGGCCAGCGCGGTCGCCAAGGTGACCTTGCCGAAATACTTGCCGCCGTAATTGTCGGGCGTCCAGTTGCCGATCTTGATCGGCGCGTCGTTGCGCACGCTGTCGGGCGTACGGCCGGCCTCGAGCGCCGCCATGTAGACGAACGGCTTGAACGCCGAGCCGGGCTGGCGGCGCGCCTCGGAGGCGCGATCGAACTGGCTGGTCGAATAGTCGTAGCCGCCGACCATGGCGCGCACCGCGCCGGAATCGTCGATCGACACCAGCGCGCCCTGGGTGACGTTGAGCTTCTTGCCGCTTTCATCGATCAGCCGGCGGATCGACTGTTCGGCGAGCTTCTGCAGGTTGAGGTCGACTGTAGAATCGATGACGATATCGCCGCGCACGTCGCCGATCAGGTCGGGCAGTTCTTCCATGATGGTGTCGGCGACATAGTTTTCCGAGCCGGTCCAGTAGGATGGCGAGCGCGTCGCCGGTGCGCTCAGCGCCGTCTTCAGCTCCTTCTCGCTGATCTTGCCCTCCTCGCGCATGGCGGCGAGCACCAGCTGCGAGCGCTCCTCGGCGGCCTTGGGATCGCGCGCCGGCGACAGCCGCGAGGGCGCCTTCAAAAGGCCTGCCAGCAGCGCGGCTTCCGACAGGGTGACGTCGCGCGCGCTCTTGCCGAAATAGCGCCGCGAGGCCGCCTCGACGCCATAGGCGCCGGAGCCGAAATACACCCGGTTGAGGTACATTTCGAGGATCTGGTCCTTGCTGTGCTTGTGCTCCAGCCACAGCGCCAAAAGCACCTCCTGCACCTTGCGCTCCAGCGTACGGTCTGGCTTCAGGAACAGGTTTTTCGCCAATTGCTGCGTCAGCGTCGAACCGCCCTGCGAGAAATGCCCGCCGAGCACGTTGGTCACCATGGCGCGCGACAGGCCGATCGGATCGACGCCGAAATGCGAATAGAAACGGCGGTCCTCGATGGCGATCACTGCCTCGGGAATATAGGGCGACATCTCGTGCAGCCCGACGGCCTCGCCACCGCTCATGCCGCGATTGGCGAGCAGCTGCCCATCGGCCGAGACGATCTTGATGTTGGGGGCGCGGTCAGGGATCGACCAGGTCGTGGCCGCCGGCATCTTGGCGCCGTAGTAGATGACGACACCCGCCACAGCGATGCCGCCCCATATGGCGAGCACGAAGCACCAGTAGACCAACCGGCCGAGCACGCCGAACAGGCCACGCCCGCTTCCGCCGCGCCTGCCCCGTGACGATTTCGCCTTCGATGATTTGCGTTTGGCGGAGGCTTTGCGATTGCTCGGCACGACGCGGTCCTCCTCGCTCACCGACAGACCCGTCTGGGATTTCGCCCGTGGCGGTCCCTCGAAGCTGGGTTCGATGCGACTGTCTCTGCGGTTCGCCATGCGCTGCGCTGATATCCCCGGTGCCAATGGCGCTCGGGTTGAAGAGTAGATGCGGCGATTTAAGGGCGGGTTAAGCAGGCCTTCGGCCAACCCGTTGAATTTCGTTAGGAATTTGTTAATCCTGTGGGCCGGGACCGGATGACAGCCGGCTTACGCGACGCCAAGTCCGCCGGACCTCATGGCCGCCACGAACGCCTCGTTTGCCTTCTTGACGGTTTTCGATCTCATAGGTCAGCCATCGGCAGAACATGCCGACGATCGACGCCGCGGCGCCGAAAAGCAGACAAATGGTCAGCAGCGGGCTTTTGGAAGCGCTCGACCAGCTGACGATGGCCAGCAACACAACACTCAAGGTTGAAATCAGATAACCCACGCCCTTGAGCAAGTGCAAAGAGGCTTTTGTCATACCTGAAATCTCCTCGGCCTGCCCTTCGGAACATTCATTACGCCTTGGAGTTCCATCCCGGACCAACCCGGAATGCGACAGAGCAACCTCATGCCCGACTATCTCAAGTTGCCAACGACGACGAAGGGTCTTGTCAGGGTCGTCATCGAAACACCGCGTGGCGCCGCGGCCAAGGTCGCCTATGAGCCGGCTACGCAGGTATTCGGCTATGTCCGCCCTTTGCCCGTCGGAATGATCTATCCCTATGATTGGGGGTTTATCCCCTCCACGTTGGGGGAGGATGGCGATCCACTGGACGGACTTGTCATCCATCAGGCCGCCACGGGTTCGGGCGTCGTCATCAAATGCGACTTACTGGGCGCGCTGCGGGTCGAGCAGACGGATCAGGGCGGTGAGCCGCTCCGCAACGACCGCTACGTTTTCTGCCCTCACAGGGAGGATGCGGTGGACGAGCCCGTGGCGGCGGACCAAGTGCCCGAGCATCTCAGGCGCGAGATCGAACAGTTCTTTTTGTCGTCGGTGCTTGGAACGGGCAAAACCATCAAATTCAAAGGCTGGCAGGATGCCGATGAAGCGCACAGGGCGATCAAAAAGGGCATGAAGGCCTTTGCCGCCAGGCCGCGGAAGTAGGCATGGTCGCTTTCTGGCGCCTTGTTGCATTCGGTCGGATGCTCAAGGGGCCAAGCACGGCCCGATCCCCGACCCCAAGACCGACGCCAGCGGATAGAAGGCCAGCGCCTGCTCCTCGCATGTGACCGCAATGACACTGTTCGAGCGGTCGATGTCGAGGCCCTTCGGCCCGCCTTCCTCGACACTGGCCCTGCCGCGCTGGAAGGTCTCCTCGTCGAGCACGCCGACTGACCGCGCCGGGCCGCGACGCCCGTTCCAGCTGTCGCCGCGTTCATAGACGTGCACGACGGGGCTGCCGGCATCGGCCACGATGATATGCCGGTCATCCCCGGTGAAGCGCAGGCCATGTGGAAAGCCGGCGTCTTGCAGGGTGCCGACAGGCTCGCTGCGTGGCCCAAGCGTTGGGGACGTCCGGTAAAGCTTCACGTCCTTGGTGCCATGGCTGCTCACGGCAATCCATTGGCCGTCATGACTGATTGCGATGCCGTCGGGTATGTCGAGGCCGTTGCCGAGCAATGGCTGGTTCCTGACCGTCCGGTAGCCCAGCCGGCGGACAGCCACGTGCCGGGTCACCAGATGGGTATAATTGTTGCACACCAGCAGGCTGACGCGGCCGCCGGACTCGCGCCGGGCAACCACCGAGCCGGGTGTCCTGAGTTTGCAGAAAGGCTTGCCGTCGATCCGCCGCAGCGCGGTGATTTCCCGATGCCGGCCTGTCACGCTGTCCACGGGCAGGGCAAAGATCGCAAGCTGTCCATCGCGGTTGGCGACCACCAGGGTCCGGTCATCGATGAAGTCGAGGCCATGGACCTCGCCTATGTCGTCCGACCTCAGTTCCACGAAATCATGGATGGTGATGCCGGGACCATCGGGCCGCATCCCGATATCGATGCGCAGGAGCAGGCAGCGCTTGCGCGCGAAGCCCGCGATCGCCAGCAACCTGTTGTCGGGCGAAAAGCGCAGATCCTCGGTGCGTCCAAGCGCCGAAAGCGCTGCCCGAACGGCTTGGCTGGCCCTGAACGCGACGGGAGGTATGGTCATGCGCTTCCCGCCGGGATCGAGCGTTGGAGGATCGGTCTTGCAGGCCCGTTCCATCGGCGAATTCCTGCCTCGTTTCGATAAGGTGTCAGAGGCCCGCCGCCTTCGCCAGATACGGCGCCAGCGCCAGCGCGTAAGTCGCCGTCATGTGGTGATAGTCACGCCAGACGATGATGTTGCCGACGACCGCGGCGCACGTTTCCTTGCCACACAGCGCGTCGTTCATGTCGACCACTCTTACATGGTCCAGCGACGCCGCGGCCAGCGCGAGGATATTGATACGCTCGCCGTCTTTTCGCGGGGTGGCACATTTGTCCGGATTGGCGGCCAGGCAGTCGCCCGGGTCAAATCTTATGAAAGGGGTGTTGCGTATGGCGATGGTCCGCACACCTTCCTCGCCGAGTTCGCCCCAGACGCTGCGCAGCCCTTCGACCATCACATCCTGTGGGACGTTGTCATAGTTGGACTGGCTGGTGAACATCAGCTCCGGTCGCAGCTTGCTTATCTCGGCCAGAACGTTGTCGCGCCATTGCGCGCAGGCTGGATAGGGCTTGCCATTATCCGTCACCGGGGCACGGGTGAAGGGGCAGGCCGCCTTGGTGAAGGTGACCAGTTTCCATCCATGCTCCCTGGCGATCCTGTCGATGGCCGGAATCCATTGCGCCGCGTGAGAATCCCCGGTGACGACAACGGTCCTGGTTCCCCCGGGGTCGCCAAGGATGCAACTCACCGGCACGGTGCTGTCCTGCCCCTGGTGGCATTTCAGGCGGTAGACGATCGGCATGTCCCGCTTCAGCTTGCCAAGCGGCGGCAGCAGCTCCACGTCGGCCGGAACGGCGGCATTGGCAAGCAGCGCGGCGGGTCCCGGATATCGGCCGGTTCCAATCAGGCTGATATCGACGCCTTGACGGTCAAGCGCGTAGCCGAGCCCGCCGGATGCCGCCACGCAGACGGCAATCGCCATCGAACCATAGGCCAGCGGGCGCCATTCCGCGCCGGCTAGCGGCCGGCGGTAGCGCTGTTCGACAAAGCGGTATGACAGCTCCGAGACGCCCAGCGTCAGCGCCATCAGCGCAAGGCCCGCAAACAATCCGACACCCGGGCGATGCGCCGTATAGAAGACGATCAGCGGCCAGTGCCAGAGATAGATCGAGTAGGAGCGATCGCCGATGGCGCGCAGGATCGCGACGTCGAGGCCACGGAACCGGCCAAGCCGGATGCCACCGGCGGCTATGACCAGCACGGCGCCCAGCGTCGGCGGCAAGGCGTGAAGGCCCGGAAACGGCGTCGCGTCGGAAAACAGCAGCGCCGAGGCCACTATGGCGCCGATGCCAGCCGCCATCATGGCAAGGCGCAATCGCGCGGCCGGCGAAACCCGCTCCCCAGCCAGCGCCAGCAGCCCGCCAAGCGCCAGTTCCCAAAGGCGTGTGTGGGTAACGAAATAAGCCCAGGCCGGATCAGCCTGGGTCACGACCACCGAAGCGGCCAGTGATCCAGTGAAAACAAGCGCCAGCGCCACGATCAATGCAGCCTTCGGGGGATATCCGAAACGCCGCGCCAGCCAGATGGCGGCCGCCATCAGCAATGGCCAGACAACATAGAACTGCTCTTCGATCGACAGCGACCAGTAGTGCTGCACCGGGCTTGGCGCTTCCGCGGCACCGAGATAGTCGACCGCCTGCAAGGCAAGCCACCAGTTCTGCACATGCAGCGCACTGGCCGCGACCTGGATCGCCGTCTCCTCCCATCGCGCCTTGGACAGAAACAACAGCGTCCCGGCAAGCGTGACGAGAAGGGCCAGGAGAGCCGCCGGCAAAAGGCGCCGCACCCGCCGCGAATAGAATGTAAGGAGCCAGGCGTGGCCACCGGCGGTCGCCATACGGGCGAGCAGACCGGTGATGAGAAAGCCCGAGATGACGAAGAACACGTCTACCCCGACATAGCCGCCGGGAAGCGCCGCCGGCCAGAGGTGGAAAACCACCACCAGGGCGACGGCAACGCCGCGCAGCCCCTGGATTTCGGGCCGCCAACCATGCTCCTCGCGCTTGTCGATCAAGGCTGCCCGCCATCCGGAGAATCAAACGACATGCCAATCGATCACAGGCTCAATTCTGCTGGATCGAAATACCCTTGTCGTCGATCTTGAGTTCGACGCCCTTCGGCCTGGTCTGCTCGCGATAGACATAGACGCCGAGTGCGATGACCGCGACGACGAGCGCGCCAATGATGAGATAGAGCGTGTTCTGCTTCATGGCGCGTCCTTTGTCGTACCGAGCCTCACGCTCGCTTCAGCACCTTGACCAGCACCAGAAGGATGATGGCGCCGATCGTGGCGTGGATGATGGAGGCGAGAACGCCACCGCCTATGGAAAAGCCGATCCGGGGGAACAGCCAGCCGGCGATGAACGCGCCGACGATGCCGACAATGATGTTGCCGATCAGGCCGAAGCCGAAGCCGGAAACGATGAGACCAGCAAGCCAGCCGGCAATGGCACCAATGATGATGAAGACGAGAAGGCTTTCGGCGCCCATGGCGATTTCCTCCGAGCAAGAGGGCGACAACGGAGCGGAAGGCTCCGAATCGGCCTCGATATCAACGATTTCAAGCTATTCGAAAGCAGGCTGCGCCGCCAGCGGCACACCTATTCGTCGTCGTCACCGGAAGCAGGCCGCCAGCTGGTCGGCTGCACCTTCTTCTGCGTGTCGCTGTCGGTGTAGACCCACCAGCCGTTGTCGCGGTATTGCGCGATGGATTCGTTGAGGACGCCGTCACTGTCCTTCCAGGTAACGCTGACCTTGGAACCGTCGGTCGGCGCCGTCGATATCGGCTTTCTGTCCGCCATGTCATCCCCCTCCGAGCAATTCCAGTGTGTAGCGGTTTTCGTCCGGAACTGCGCAAACCAAGTCGTTCGAGCCGACAAAACGCGACGGCTGGCACCTGGTTCCAAACCGGCGGCGAGACGCAGGTCGTCGCCAGGACGTCAGCTGTGGGCGAAGATATCCTCTTCGGCCCAGCCCATCAGGTCAAGCTTGGACCGCGTCGGCAGGAAGCGGAAACAGGCGTCCGCCTCCTTGGTGCGTCCCTCGCGCGCCAGCCGCCCGGCCAGCGCATCGCGCAACCGATGCAGATAGAGCACATCGGAGGCGGCGTATTCGAGCTGTTCGGGCGACAAGGTTTCGGCCGCCCAATCGGACGATTGCTGCGCCTTGGACAGGCCGACGCCGAGAAGCTCGAAACATATGTCCTTCAGCCCGTGCCGGTCGGTGTAGGTGCGCGTCAGCCGCGAAGCGATCTTGGTGCAGAACACCGGCTCGGCCATGACGCCAAACGCATTGTAGAGCACCGCGATATCGAAGCGTCCGTAGTGGAACAGTTTGGTGATGGCGCGGTTTCTCAACAGGCTGACGAGGTTCGGCGCCTTTTTCTGGCCCGGCGCGATCTGGATGACATCGGCGCTGCCGTCGCCAGGCGAGATCTGTACGACGCAGAGCCGGTCGCGATGCGGGTTGAGGCCCAGCGTTTCCGTGTCGATGGCCACCGCCCCGACATTGTAAAGTGAAAGGTCGGGCAGATCGTTCTTATGGAAACGGATGTCGGCCATTGTCTTCTCCGGTCGAGCCTCTGGCATCCCTTGCCACGCAAGGGATGCCGACACTTTTGTCTCGTGGCCCGTCCTCGCCGCGATCCGATGAAAAATCAACAGGAAACGTTATTTCCCGCCGTTTCAGCGCGTCAGCGCATCCAGAATGCGCGCCCAGGAGCGCTGGCCCTTGTGGAAGGAGCTGAGTTCGTATTTTTCGTTGGGCGAGTGGATGCGGTCGTCGTCGAGGCCGAAGCCGACCAACAGGGATTCCATGCCGAGATAGGTCTGGAAGTCGCCCACCACTGGAATGGAGCCGCCGCTGCCGGTCGTCACAGCGGGCTTTGGCCATTCGTCGGAAAGTGCGGTCTTGGCCTTGGCCAGGAAGGGCGAGTCGTAGGACAGCTGGATTGCCGGCGAGCCGCCGTGGGCGTGGAATTCGACCGAACAATCGGCCGGAATGCGCTCCTCGACGAATTTGCGGAAGGCCGTGCGGATCTTCTTCGGATCCTGCTTGTGAACGAGGCGGAACGAAACCTTGGCCGACGCCTCCGCCGCGATGACGGTCTTGAACCCCTTGCCTGTATAGCCGCCGATGATCCCGTTGAACTCAGCGGTCGGCCGCGCCCAGGTCAGTTCCAGCACCGAGCGGCCTTTTTCGCCCGATGGGATCGACAGGCCGACAGGTCCGAGGAAGGTCTCGGCCGTCTCACCCAGCGTCTCCCACGATTTCAGAACCTGCGTCGGCGTTTCCTCGACGCCGTCATAGAAGCCCGGGATGGTGACATGGCCGTCCTTGTCGTGGATGTCGGCCAAAACCTTGGCCAGGATGCGGATCGGATTGGCGGCGGCACCACCATAGAGGCCGGAATGCAGGTCGCGATCGGCGGCCTTGACCGTGATCTCCTCGCCGACCAGCCCGCGCAGCCCGACGCAGATCGACGGCGTGTCGCGGTCCCACATGCTGGTATCGCAGACCAGCGCGAAATCGGCCTTGAGCTCCTCGGCATTGGCCTCGAGGAACGGCTTCAGCGAAGGCGAGCCGGATTCTTCCTCGCCTTCGAACAGGATGGTGATGCGGCATGGCAGACTGCCATGCACCTGTTTCCACGCGCGGCAGGCTTCGACGAAGGTCATCAGCTGGCCCTTGTCGTCGGCCGAGCCGCGCCCGGTGATCACCTTGTGACCGGGTGCGACGTCCTTGAGCGCGGGTGCGAAGGGGTCGTTTTCCCACAATTCGATCGGGTCGACCGGCTGAACGTCGTAATGGCCGTAGAACAGCACATGCGGCGCGCCCGCCGGTCCGTCATGATGCGCAACCACCATCGGGTGGCCTGGCGTGTCGCGCACGCTGGCCTCGAAGCCGATGAGCCTGAGCTCCGCCACCAGCCATTCCGCCGCCTTGCGGCAGTCGGCGGCATAGGCCGGATCGGTGGAGATCGACTTGATCTTGAGCAGTCCGAAGAGCCGCTCCAGGCTCTGGTCGAGATTTTGGTCGAGACGATCGAGGACGGGGGAGATTGCGGACATTTGGCGAGCCTTTCGATTCAGTGCCGGAACCGTAAAGGCAGAGCGGCGAAACGAAAAGCCCGGGACGATTGGACCACGGCCCGCATGGCGCAATCGGGCAAAAAAATGCCGCCGTGGTGGAGGGGGGACCACGGCGGCGTTTTACTCGAAACGATGCGGCAGCCCGGAGAGGGGGGATAGGCTGCCGCAGTTGTCCGGGATAGGCGGGGGACGGGCCTTGCTCCGGACTCGGCGAAAACTGCCGATGACGTGTATTTGGGTCTCTGAACGTGGCGATTCAAGGGCGTCAACGTTACACTTTTGTAACGTGACCGTGAGCAGGCCTGCGGAACCCGATCTGTCAGGGTGTTGACGGAACCTATATCGCGCGATGTCTTTGGCATGGACCAAGCCATCGTGCCGCGCTATCCCTGCCGGCATGAAAAAAGGCGATCATCTCTTCCTCATTGACGGCTCCGGCTACATCTTCCGTGCCTACCACGCATTGCCGCCTCTGACCCGCAAGTCGGACGGCCTGCCGGTCGGTGCCGTTTCGGGCTTCTGCAACATGCTGTGGAAGCTGATGCAGGATGCCCGCAACACCGATGTGGGGATCGTGCCGACGCATTTCGCCGTCATCTTCGACTATTCCTCGAAAACCTTCCGCAACGATCTCTATCCCGAATACAAGGCCAACCGTTCGGCGCCACCCGAGGATCTGATCCCGCAGTTCGGCCTGATCCGACAGGCAACCAGGGCATTCAACCTGCCTTGCGTCGAGATGGAGGGCTTCGAGGCCGACGATCTCATAGCCACCTATTGCCGCCTGGCCTGCGAGGCCGGCGGCGACACCACCATCATCTCCTCCGACAAGGATCTGATGCAGTTGGTTGGCGACACGGTCGGCATGTACGACCCGATGAAGGACCGTCAGATCGGCATTCCCGAAGTCATCGAGAAATGGGGCGTGCCGCCGGAAAAGATGATCGACCTGCAGGCGCTGACCGGCGATTCCGTCGACAATGTGCCTGGTGTGCCCGGCATTGGCCCAAAGACCGCGGCGCAACTGCTCGAGCAGTTCGGCGACCTCGACGGATTGCTCGCCCGCGCCGGCGAGATCAAGCAGGAGAAAAGGCGTGAATCGATCATCGCCAACGCCGACAAGGCGCGCATCTCGCGCCAGTTGGTGACGCTGAAGAACGACGTGTCGGTGGCCGAGGGGCTGGACGATTTCGTGCTGCATGCCCCCGACGGGCCGAAGCTGATCGGCTTCCTCAAGACCATGGAATTCACCTCGCTGACCCGCCGCGTCGCGGAAGCGACCGGCACGGAGGCCGGCGACGTACAGGCCGTGGCGGTAACCGTCGAACGCGCCGACAATGCACATGGCCCCGATGTCGGCGCGGGAGCACCACCCGTTGCCCGCAACGGCGCGGGCTCCGGGCTTGGCCAGACTGCTGAAACCGAGACGACGGAGACGCCGAAACAAGGTGACACCCCTTCCCTCCTGGCCGCATTGCGGCTGGAGGGCGCGGCCACCGCCAAGATCGATACGTCGGCCTACCATTGCATCCGAGACATCGCGACCTTGAAAGCATGGGTGGCTGAAGCGTTGGAGGCCGGTATAGCTTCCTTCGACGTCAGGGCGACATCAACAGATCCGATGCAGGCCGAATTGATCGGCATGGCAATAGCCACGGCGCCTGGCCGCGCCGCCTATATTCCCTTTGCCCACAAGAGCGGCAATGGTGACCTGCTTGGCGGCGGCACGCTCGAAAACCAGATTTCGCTTCGCGAGGCGCTGGCGGTGCTGAAGCCGCTGTTGGAGGACAGATCGGTCCTCAAGATCGCGCAGAACCTGAAATATGATATCGTCATCATGAGCCGCTACGGCATCGATGTCGCGCCGTTCGACGACACCATGCTGATCTCCTACGTGCTCGATGCCGGCACCCCGCATGGCCACGGCATGGACGCACTGGCCGAGAAGTGGCTTGGTCACAGCCCGCTCCAGCTCAAGGCCGTGACCGGTTCCGGCAAGAGCTCGGTTGGCTTCGACCAGGTCGACATCGACAAGGCGACCGCGCACGCCGCCGAGGACGCCGATGTGACGCTGCGGCTCTGGCTGGTGCTGAAACCAAGGCTGGCCGCCAAGGGCCTGGTCTCGGTCTATGAGCGGCTCGAGCGGCCGCTGGTGCCGGTGCTGGCGCGCATGGAACAGCGCGGCATTTCGGTCGACCGGCAGATCCTGTCGCGGCTGTCGGGCGAACTGGCGCAAGGTGCGGCCCGGCTCGAGGAGGAAATCTACCAGCTCATCGGGGAGCGCATCAACATCGGCTCACCCAAGCAGCTCGGCGACATATTGTTCGGCCGCATGGGCCTGCCCGGCGGCTCGAAGACCAAGACCGGCCAGTGGTCGACCTCGGCGCAGCTGCTCGAAGACCTTGCCGCCGAAGGCCATGAATTGCCGCGCAAGATCGTCGACTGGCGCCAGCTCACCAAGTTGAAATCGACCTACACCGATGCGCTGCCCGGCTTCGTCAATCCCGACACCAAGCGCGTCCACACCTCCTACGCGCTGGCCGCGACGACGACGGGCCGGCTGTCGTCGTCCGACCCGAACCTGCAGAACATTCCGGTGCGCACGGCTGAAGGCCGCAAGATCAGGACCGCCTTCATCACCGACAAGAGCCACCGGCTGGTCTCGGCCGACTACAGCCAGATCGAACTGCGCGTGCTCGCCCATGTCGCCGAAATTCCGCAATTGCGGCAGGCCTTTGCCGATGGAGCCGACATCCACGCCATCACGGCGTCCGAGATGTTCGGTGTCCCCGTCGAGGGCATGCCTTCGGAGGTGCGCCGCCGCGCCAAGGCGATCAATTTCGGCATCATCTACGGCATCTCGGCTTTCGGCCTCGCCAACCAGCTGTCGATCCCGCGCGAAGAGGCGAGCGCTTATATCAAGAAATATTTCGAGCGCTTCCCGGGCATCCGCGACTATATCGAGGAGACCAAGGCCTATGCCCGCGAGCACGGCTTTGTCGAAACGATCTTCGGCCGCCGCATCCACTATCCCGACATCAGGTCGTCGAACCCGTCGCTACGCGCCTTTAACGAGCGCGCCTCGATCAACGCCCGCCTGCAAGGCACCGCCGCCGACATCATCCGCCGCGCCATGATCCGCATGGAGGAAGCCTTGGACAAGGCCAGGTTATCCGCCCGCATGCTCCTGCAGGTGCATGACGAGCTGATCTTCGAAACGGTCGAGGCCGAAGTCGAGGCGACAATCCCGGTCGTGCGCCACGTCATGGAAAACGCGGCGATGCCGGCGGTCTCGATGTCGGTCCCGCTGCACGTCGACGCCCGCGCCGCCAACAACTGGGACGAGGCGCATTGATATGGGCACAATGCTGCCGCTATCAACGAGCACATTCCTGTCATTCGCGCTAGCGTCCCTGCTGATCGAACTGACGCCGGGCCCGAACATGACCTACCTGGCGCTGGTCTCGGCGAGCGACGGTCGCCGCGCCGGCTTCGCTACCGTGGCAGGCATCGCGGTGGGCCTCGCGCTCATCGGTGGCATCGCTGCTTTGGGCGTTGCCGAACTCATCCAGGCTTCATCCCTGCTTTACGAGGGTCTCCGCTGGGCAGGCATACTGTTCCTGCTTTATCTCGCCTGGGAGGGCTGGACCACTGGGACCGATGTGGTTTCGAGCAATGGCGATCCGGGCGGGAAATATTTCTTACGCGGGCTTGTCACCAATCTTCTGAATCCGAAGGCTGCGATCTTCTATGTCGCCGTGCTACCGACCTTCGTCGAGCCGGAACGACCCGTACTTGCGCAGACCGCCCTGCTAACCCTCACATACGTGGCTGTTGCGACCGCCATCCATGGTGTGATTGTCGTACTGGCGGGAGCACTGCAGCCATTCCTCAACGATCCGCGGCTGGAACAAATCAGCCGACGGCTGCTTTCGACCTTGTTGGCGCTCGTTGCCTTTTGGTTTGCTTGGTCAACGGCGCGTTAGGCAGCCTCGGCCCGGCACTTCGCACAGGTCCCCCGAAACTCGATCACCGCCTTCTTGGCGGCGAAGCCGGTGGAACTGACCCATTCGTTCAGCCGGTGGTCGACGTCGTGGTCGGACATTTCGGTCACCTGCCCGCATGTGTCGCAAATCGCGAACGCGGTCATCGCATGGCTGTGGTCATGCGGCTCGGCGCAGGCGACGAAGGAATTGATGCTTTCCAGCCGGTGCACGAAGCCGGATTTTACCAGCGTGTCGAGAGCGCGATAGACTTGCAATGGCGCACGAAAACCGCGCTCGCGAAGCTGGTCGAGCAGTGTGTAGGCGCTGAGCGGCCCGCTGGCGGTCTCGAGCTTCTCGAGCACGCACAACTGGTTTTTCGTCAGCACATCCCTTGCCGCCATGGTCCTGTTCCAACTCGTCCTGCGTCACGCGCGGTTGTCTGCACGTGCAAACCGCCTGATCCCAATCAGATAGCGACGAACCGCGGTCTTTGCTACTCTTCTGTTGTAGCCGGACCAATCGACGACGTGCCGATGTAACGGCAGTGGCGGGATTGATAGCGGAGCGGCATTCAAAATACTGACAAAATCTTCGGCGAAGTTTGCCACGCTTGGGAAATTGGTTCGGGCTTGGGGAAGCAACATGATCAAATTGACACGGCGGACGCTGCTTGTCGGCACGTCCGCGCTGATGGCCGCCGGTGCGGTGTCGTTCCGCGCGCGGGCCGCTTCGCGCACCTACCATGCGCTGCTGGTCGCCTGCACCGAATATCCTGCTTTGCCGCAGCGAAACTGGCTGATCGGGCCGAAGAACGATGCCGGCCTGGTGCACGAATATCTCTTGAAGAACGTGCCTGATCCGGTGCGCTTCGCGCCGGAGAACGTCACGCTGCTGGCCAAGGACGTGCCCGGCGCCAAGGACCTGCCGACCCATGCGGCGATCAAGGCCGGGCTGGCGGACCTGGCGGCCAAGGTTCAGCGCGACGACTTCGTCTACCTGCATCTGTCCGGCCACGGCGCCCAGCAGCCTGAGAGGGTCAAGGGCGACGAGACCGACGGCCTCGATGAGATTTTCCTGCCGGTCGACATCGAGAAGTGGATCAACAGGGACGCCGGTGTGCCGAACGCGCTCGTCGACAATGAGATCGGCGACGCGCTCGACGCCATCAGGAACAAGGGCGCCTTCGTCTGGGCCGTGTTCGACTGCTGCCATTCCGGCACGGCAACCCGCGCGGTCGATGTCGAAGACGAGTTCGAACGCAAGGTCGAGTTCGCTGATCTGGTCGGCGGCGACGAGGACGCCAGGGCGGCGGCCATCAAGGCCTATGAGGACACGGTCGCGAGCGCATCGCGCGGCCTCGACGAGAACGGCCAGCGCAAGCCTGCCTTCAACCTGACGCCGACCGGCGGCGAGCCGATCAGCAAGGGCAAGCTGGTCGCCTTCTATGCCGCGCAGACGGTCGAGACGACGCCGGAGATGCCGCTGCCCAAGGGCACGCCCGATGCGCCACGCTTTGGCCTGTTCACCTTCACCATCCTGTCGAAGCTCGCCGAAAACCCCGACATCACCTACCGGCAGCTCGGCCAGGCCGTGCTGCAGCAATATTCGGCCGACAGCCGCACCCGGCCGACGCCGTTGTTCGAAGGCGAACTCGACGCGCGCGTGTTCGGCACCGACAAGACGGATGCGATCATGCAGTGGCCCATCGTCGTCAAGGACGGCGAGGCGACGATAGGCGCCGGTCTGCTGCATCGCCTCACCCCCGGCAGCAAGCTCGCCATCCTGCCGTCGGCGCTGTCATCGCTGTCCGACGCGGTCGGCTATCTCGAAGTGCAATCGGCGAAGAACCTGGAGAGCCGCGTCAAGACGGTCGAATTCGACAAGAAGCCGGCGCTGAAAGTCGCCGATATCCCCGCCCACGCCTATGCCCGGGTGGCGGAGATCGCCGTCGACTACAGGCTCGCCGTCGCGCGGCCGGCCGCGACCAAGGGATTGGAGGCGGAAACAGCACTCGTCAATTCGGTTCTCGACGAACTGGCCGCGGCCAAGGAGACCGGCTTCAACATCGAACTGGTCGATCCGGGCAAGAGCGCCGAGCTTCGCTTCGCGGTGATGCGCGAGAACGCCATTGCCGGCGCCGACAAGAACGCCACCGACAAGCCGGCTCTATGGTTCCTGCCGGCCTCGGGCGAAGTGACCTTCAAGGATGGCAGCAAGCCGCCGCTGATCATCATCCACGCCGACGACCGCCAGAAACTCGTCGATGCGACGACCAGGAATTTGCGCACCATCTTCCGGGCCACCGGGCTTTCCAGGCTGGCCGCGGCCTCCGACTACAAGCCCGAGGACGTCGACGTGCAATTCCAGGTCAAGCGTCGCGACAAGGAGGGCCTCGAACCCTTGCAGGCTTCAGTGGTGCCACGCGTCTCACCGGACGACCAGGTGCATGTGCTGGCCAAGAACAGTTCGGACCAGCTGGTCGACATCAATGTGCTCTATGTCGGCAGCGACTATTCGATCACCCACATCATAGCCGAGCGGCTGGCGCCGCAAGCAACGCTCGAGCAGGGGTTGCTGAAATTCTCCGACGTCAGTTTCGGCATGGAACGGATGATCGCGGTGCTGACCGAGGCACCGCCGGAGAGCGAGAAGGAGGACCTGAGCTTCCTGGAGCAGGATGGCGTCGCCTCGGCGACACGCGGGATAGGCCCCGCCGGCTTCTCCGACATGCTCGCCGATATCGGCATGGCGCCGTCGACCCGATCGGTGATGCGGCTTGCCGACAAGAGCGGTCCGAAGGGCGCGGTAATGATCTTCCCGATAGAGACAGTGCCGCGCGCCTGAACTCTGGCGCCAGCGCCGCTCGGCCCTGCCGCGCCGGCCCTTGCGCGATCGGCGCGATATGAGAACATTGCAGGCTGCGGCCCTTGGGGCATGACGGCCGCATGAAGCGGGTGGGATCGATTGTGAAAAAGTCCGTATTTTCCTGGCGCGCGACGGTTGCCGGTCTTGCCGGCGGCATGCTGCTGATCGCGAGTGCGTCGGCGCAGGACGCCTGCGGCCTCTGTGCCAAGCAGGTGGTCATCAATTCGGAACTGGCGAGCTGCTTTCTCGACCAGTACGACCAGTTCGCCAAGGCCAGCAGCGACGCGATCGTGGTCGACCTATCAGGCTGCGCCTCGCGCGGCATCGTCGAGGCCTTGCCGTCGCCGAACAAGGCACCGGCGGAGCCGGACATGCAGTTCATCGTTTCGCGCCCGCAGCTGGCCTGCCTGAAGAAGCAGCTCGAGACGCCGGGCGTCGTGCTTGATCCCTCCGCCACCATCGAACTGGACAGCTGCAAATGAAGAAACCGGCGGGGGCGCCCAAGCAGACAGCGGTTGCCGTGCCGGCAAAAACGGCGGCGAAGCAGGCCTTGCCGGAAACCACGGAAGGTTTCCCCTGGCCCAGCGCCCATGAGATCAAGAAGGAAAGCAACCCCTTCACCGACCGGGACTGGCGCATGCTCGTCTATGCCTGGTCGGGCATGCTGGTCCGCTTCGCCATCATCTTTACCCTGGGATTCTCGGTCTATCAGTTCCTGGCCAATCAGGAACAGAAGCGCGTCGAGCAGACCATGTCGCTCGTCGAGCTATGGGAGACCAAGGACTATCAGCAGGCGCAGCGGGCGCTGAAAGACCGTCTCGCGGCCCTCAATGCCAAATATGACAATCTGCTCAGCGCCAACCCTTCCTCGACCGAGGAGCAGGTCTTCAGGCAGCGCATCGGCATCGAGGCGATGAGCGCTTCGGGCGGCGACATGCCGCTGGCCGACTTCAATGAGAATTTCGACCGCATCGTCTATTTCCTCAACCGGCTTTCCTTCTGCGTCGATGGCGACCTGTGTTCGCGCAAGGTGACCGACGCCTATTTCCGCGACTATGCCGTCTCCTTCTGGAGTTATTTTGCTGGCTATATCGACAGGCAGCGCAAGGCGGGCTCACCCACTTTCGCCACCGCGATCGAAGCCTATGTGCGCAGCGGGCAACCGTCGGCTGAAACCAAATAACGATGACAAGGCCGTGGATGACAAGGGCCGGGATGACAAGGGCCGGGGTGAGCTTCCGCCTCATGCGCGCCTGCCGCTGGCTCGCCATGGCCGGAGCCCTGGTCTCGGCGTCGGTCGCCCATGCCGAGGACGCCCCGGATTTCCACCTCGATCTCGACACCGGCGGCCACAGCGCCCGGATCAGCGATCTCGCCTTCACGCCCGATGGCGAGGAACTCGTCTCGGCCTCGGACGACAAGACCATCCGCATCTGGGATTGGCAAAGCGGCGTCAGCCTGCGCACCCTCCGTGGCTACCTCGGCAACGGCAATGACGGCAAAATTTTCGCCGTCGCGGTTTCGCCTGACGGCAAGACGATCGCCGCCGGCGGCTATTTCGGCGCCGGACTCGGCGACAAGCCGCCCTATGGCGACATCAGGCTGTTCGACGTCGCCACCGGCAGGATGAGAGCCGTGCTCAAGGCCGCCGATTACGCGACCTATGACCTTGCCTTCTCTCCCGACGGCAAGACCCTGGCTGCCGGCGGCGCCGACGGCGTCGTCTATCTCTGGAAGCTCGACGACAAATCCGCGGCCGGGTGGACGCTGGACAAGAAGCTCGACGCCGATTCCTGGCACATCGACAAACTGGCTTTCGCCGCAGCGGGAACCCGGCTGGCGGCGACGACGACTGACAATGGGATCCGGCTCTGGGATATGACGAAGGGCGAGGAGATCGCCTTGCCCGCCGACGCCGATCCGCTGCGCGACGTCGGCGTCATGGCGCTCGCGGTTTCGCAGGATGGCCGCCTGTTTGCCACCGGCAGCGGGGACGGACAGGTCCAGCTGAGGAATGCGGCTGACGGCAAGCTGGTGCGCACCATGCCGAAGCAGGATTTCCTCATCGGCTCGCTGAGCTTCGCCAAGGGATCACGCCTGGTCGCCTCCTGCGGCTATCGTTGTGCCGACAAGCATCGCTCCATCGTCTGGAACACCGGCACCGGCGACAAGGTGCTCGACTATGCCGGTCACGATGGCACCGTCTATGCCAGCACCGCCAATGCCGACGGCTCGCTGGTGGCGACCGCCGGCGGTACCCGCAACGCCATCCAGATCTGGGATCCGGCGACGGGCGAACGCAAGGCCTTGCTGCAGGGATCGGGCGAACCGGTGACCGCGGTCGGCATCGATGCGGCCAACGGCGTCATCGCCTGGGGCGATGCCAACCCCTGCCCCGAGCGCATTGCCTGCCCGGAACAATTGGGGGCGCTGGATCGAAGACTGGACCTGCCCACCGCCGAGCGGTTCTTCGATGGCCCGCAGCCGCTGACGGAGCCGAACTCCTTTGCCCGCGCCATGCTGAGTGACGGACAATGGTCGCTGCACGCCACGGCCGGCGGAAAGGATGCGCTGGAAAACGCGGTTCTGGAGATCGTCCATGACTGCAAGGTCGTGCGCACGATCGAGAACGACGCCACCAACGGCTTTGCCCATTCCGCCTACACCCTGATCGACAACGGGCTGGGCCTGATCACTGGCGGCAATGACGGCACGCTGCTGGAATACAAATCCGCCACCGCCAGGGTATCGGGTGAATTCACCGGTCATACCGGCGAGGTCAACGCCATGGTCGCCTCGCAAAAGGCCGGCCTGCTGGTCACCGGCAGCGCCGACCAGACGCTCCGGCTCTGGAACCTGAAGACGCACGAACTGATCGTGTCGATGTTCTTTACCGGGTCGCAATGGATCGCCTGGATGCCGCAGGGCTATTATTATTCCTCCGACGAGGGCGACAAGCTGATCGGCTGGCACGTCAACCAGGGCCGCGACCATGAAGGCCGCTTCGTCCGCGCCGGCCAGCTGAAAAAATATCTTTGGAGCCCGGAAATGGTGCGCCGCGCCATCATCCTGCGCAGCGCCAGGCAGGCTGTCCAGGAGATGCGGCCGGGTGTCGACAATGAGCTGCAGAAGCTTCTCCAGCGCAAGCCGCCGGAATTCGGCATCCGCGTCGCCGACGACCAGAGCAAGGTTCGCGACGGCTACGTCGCCGTCGAGATCACGGGCGCCAGGGAGGCCGGCGCTGATGTCGCCGGCTTCTCTATCCTGTCGAACAGCCGCAACGTCGGCGACATCGCCACCCGCTCGGCCGATGGCGACAGAACCATTGTCGAGGTGCCGGTCGAGAATGGCCAGAACACCATCCGCGTCACCGGCACCAACGAATATGGCTATCTGACCGAGCGCAGCGTGACCGCGCTGGCGAGGAAGACCGAGAAGGCCGAGGCCAAGGGCAAGCTCTATGTCGCGGTCATCGGCGTCGACAAATACCCGTTCCTGACCGATGCCTGCTCCGGTCGGGCCTGCGACCTGCGCTACCCCGTCGACGACGCCACCGAATTCCTCAAGGTGGTCGCGCAGAAATCGGCGCCCTTGTTCTCGTCGATGGAGACGCTGGTGCTGGTCAATCGCGAAGCGCTCGACGAAAACCCCGACAAGGCACAGCAGACCTACAAGGTTGCCAGTGCCGACAAGATCATGGAGCCGGACTCGCACACAATCGACGACCAGCTCGCCGACTTCCTCGACAGGCCGGGCGAACATGACACCACCCTCGTCTTCGTCGCCGGCCATGGCATCAACATCGACGAGGACTACTATTTCATCCCGACCGACGGCCGCAAACAGGATGCGGAGCGCTGGAAGCGCTCCTCGCTGGTCGATTGGTCCGACATCCAGAAATCGGTCGAGCGGGCCAAGGGCATGCGCTTCATGCTGCTCGACACCTGCCACGCCGCCAACGCCTTCAATCCGCGCCTGGAAAAGGACGCGCAGGACGCGCGCATCGTGGTTTTCTCGGCCACCGCCGCCAACAACACCGCCGCCGAATTGCCCGAGCTCGGCCACGGCGTCTTCACCTACTCGATCCTCGAGGGCCTGCGCGGCAAGGCGAGGACTTCCGATGGCGGCGTGACACTGTTCGGCCTCGCCGATTTCATCTCGCGCGAGGTGGTACGGCTGACCGCTTCGAAGCAGAAGCCGTTTTATTATGTCGGCGGCGTGGAGAACATCGTGTTGGCCGAGCCATGAGCATCAAAAGTCGGCGCCCAGACACCCCTCTCGCGCGAATCTGGCCGGCTATGGCAATCCTGTTCTTCCTCCCCCTCCCAACCCTTGCCGCACCCGTCACCTGCCCGCCCGGCATGGAAAACTTCCCGCCATTCTACGACGACGCCACTCTGTTCAAGGATGCCATCGCCAATGTCGCCAGTGTCGAGCCCTCAAACCAGCGGCTGACCGGCATCACCGTGCCGCATCATCTCCTGGCCGCCGATCTGGTGGCGCTGGGGTTCCACGCAGCCTCGGGCTTCCGCTACAAGCGCATCGTCATCCTGTCGCCGGACCATTTCCACAAGACGCACAAGCTCTATGCCACCTCCATGCGCGGCTTCGACACCGTGCTTGGCCCGGTCATGGCCGACACCGACGCCGTGCGCCTCCTGGAGAAGAACGGCGACATGGTCGAAGAATCCTGCCTGTTCGACAAGGAACATGGCGTGCGCGCCATGCTGCCCTTCCTGCATCACTATTTCCCCGAGGCGAAGATCGTTCCGGTGGCGATGTCGGTGAAGGCGAAGCGCGGCGACTGGGACAGGCTTGCCGAGGCGCTCAAGGCCATCGTCGACCAGGACACACTGATCGTCGAATCCACCGACTTCTCGCACTATCTGCCGCAGCACGAGGCACGCCGTTTCGACCAGCAGTCGATCAACATGCTGGCCGCCGGCTCTCTCGACGGCATCGCGGCGCTTCGCCAGCCCGATCACGCGGACTCCGTTGGCGCGCTCTATATCCAGACCAGGCTGCAGCGCCAACTGTTCGGCGCCCAGCCGCTGGTCGTCGCCAGCGAGAATTCGCAGGAACATACGTCCGACTATGTCGAGCGCACCACCAGCTATGTGGTGGCGCTGTTCGGTACCTTCGGCCCCGGTTTCAACAGCCCGGCACGGCCGAAGGACAAGATCTATTATATCGCCGGCGACGTGAATTTCGGCCGCGCCATGAAGAGGATTTTGCTGCGCGACGGCATCGCCGACCGGATCGTCGACAGCATCCTGTCCTTGACCCGTTCACGGCCGCTCATCGTCAATCTTGAAGGCGTCATCCTGCCCAACGTGCCGGAAGCGATCGACGACATGACGCTGGCAATGCCGCAGGGCCTGGCTGTCGAGATGCTGAAGCGGCTGCATGTCGCCGGGGTCGGCCTCGCCAACAACCACGCCTATGATCTGGGACCGTCGGGCTATGCCGAGACGCTGCGCGCGCTGGACGAGGCGGGCATTCCGCATTTCGGCCAGGGCGAGACGCTGGCGCTTGCCGATCTCGACCTTGTCGGCCTGACCGACATCGACACCAACGGGTCTGATAACACCGACTTGCTCACCCCTGCCTTGCTCGACCGGTTGCTGCACGAGAATGCCGTGCGGCCGGTGGTCGCCTTCGTCCACTGGGGCCGTGAGTACAAGACCGAACCCTCGGCACGCGAAGCCAGGCTAGCCGACGAGATGCGTTTGCGCGGCGTCACGGCCATCGTCGGTGGTCATCCGCATGTGTCGAGCGAGGCGATCGTGCCGCTTGCCGGCGGCGATGTGGCGGAGGTCTATTCGCTCGGCAATTTCCTGTTCGACCAGAGCGCGCAACGCTCGTCGGGCTCGATGCTGGAACTGCGCGTCTTCGCCCAGGGCACGATCTTCACCAGGCTCATCCCGCTACCCAACTATTTCGAAATGGGCCGCAAATAAGCGCTTCTGACTTAGGGTGGGTTGAGATTGGGATCAGGCCGAGCTGAGAATGGTGGGCTCCGAGAACCGGAGCGGAGCGTACTTAAGTACGTGAGCTCGGTTCTACTGCGACGCAGTAGAATGGGAAAGCGCAGGAGACCGCCGTTCGCAAGCCGGCCTCATCCCAATTGACCCACCCTAGCCGCAGCCGATCATCTGGCGTGGCAGATAGCACGCCGTCGGCTCGGTCTTGGTTTCGAACAGCGACTGCTTAGGCCGGAAATAGAAGAAGCTCACCGGCTTGCTCTCGCGCACACTGCCGTCGGCGAAATGCGCGGCGATGCTGAAGCGGTGGATCGACGACATCGCCGACCACATTTTCAACCGCGCCGTATAGGCGCTGACGTTCTTGTTGCCGCGCACCGGCATGGCAATGGTGTAGTCATGCTTGCCGATCGGGAACTCGATGTTCTGGTAGCGCATGGCTTCCGGGCTACCGCCACCGCCGTCGCCGCATTCGGCCATCGATTCGGGAACCTCAAAGACCGCCATGGTCATCTGTGCGCGAAACGGCTCGCTCTGCTGATAGACATTGCCCTCATCGTCCGCCCAGGAATAGTCGAACTTGCCGATCGCGTTCAGCGTCATCGCCTGGTTGAAATTGCCGAGATAGTCGCCAACCTCGCCGAACTTGATCTTGTTGGTGAGCTGGCTGCGGCAGACAGCGAGACTGTCGACCGACGGACAGGGGAAACGCCCTGTTTCCAGGCTCGCCGTGTCGACGCCGGCCTCGTCGAGGACGCTCTTGATCGACACATCGACGCCGTCGCCGAAAGCACCGACATCCTTCGTGAACATGCGGCTCGGCTGGCCGGTCGGATTGCCCTCTTCGTCCACCGTGGTGAACTGGATCGACATCTTCATGTCCCTGGCGTCGCCCCAGCCACTGTTCATGACCGAGAAATCAGGCCGGAAGCCGACGCAGCCGAAATGCTCCGAAATGGAGAGCATCGGCTTGCGGTAGGCGTCGCTGGCCGCGACCTTCATCTCCAGCCTGTCGAGCTTGACCCTGGACTGGTCCGTCGTGCTCAGATCGACCTCGGCAAAGGCCGGCGTGTCCTCCCAATCCAGACCTTCATGGACATTGGTCGTATTGATCTGCCCGGTGCCGTTCCAGGCGTCGTTGTAGAGGTTGTCCTCGGGATAGATCGCGACGTCCTCGTCGCGCACCAGATGCTGGTATTTCATGTCGGCCTGCTGGGTCATGCGCTGGTCCACGATGACGCCGATCTCGACCTTGTCGGCATCGCCGCCGCCGGCCTGTGCCTTGAGCAGTCCGCCCACTTTGGCGTCGGCCAGAACGTCGGGCCGCGTGCCGCCGATTTCCTTGCCCATCATCCATTGGGATTCGTAGACCGTACCTCCAGCGAGCCGTGTGCGGCCCTTGCCGTTCTTTACGCCATCGACAAATGAGCCGGCAAAGATTTCGCCGGTCTTCGACAGCAACCTGCCCTCGCCGTTCGGGACACCCTTGACGAATTGTCCTTCATAGCGATTGCCCTCGGCATCGACATGGATGCCCTTTCCGTCGAGTTCTCCTTCGAGCCAGTGCCCATCGAAGAACTCGCCCGAGCGCAATTCGAGCCTGCCTTGCCCGTCGGGCCGGCCGTTTATGATGTCACCGAAATAGCTGGAATAGATGGTCTTGGGATCGTAGCTCGCCGAACCACGCACACGCCAGACCAGTCGGCCCTTGCCGTTGATCGTCTCATCCTGAGCGATCGTCCGGTCGGGCGACTGGCCCGCCGCCGGCTCCCAGGTGAAGTCGAGGCCCTTCTCCGGATGGAAATCCCACACCCGCACCGCCCTGCGCAGCACCGAGCGCGTGTCGCTCTGGTAGAGGATCTGCACGCGTTCCGCCCAGGCGCCGGGGATGGTGGCCGAATCGGCGAAAGCCGGTGAAAGCGTCGGCGTGGCCAGCATGAATGCGGCCGCGATACCAAGCACTGCCCTTGCCCGCGCCATGCTCCTCGCCCCCTTTGGATGCCCAACCCCTTGGGCCGATCAAGCGTAGTCGGGGCGCGGTCCGCGTGCAAGAGAAGCCGCACGGAGGGGTCGGCATGAAAAAGGCGGCGGGATTGATCCGCCGCCTTCCTGTAACTGCCGTTACGAGTATTACTTGTAAAGGCTGTTGATCCACTGGATGTTGGCGGCGTTCAGGCGCACCGCGGTGTTCGCGTCGGGGCTCTCCGCCACGTTGACGCCAGTGATGATGCGCTGCTTGGAGTTGTTGTCATAGGCATAGACCGAGCTGCCGCTCGACCCCGGGAACGTATCGCAGTCATACTGGAAATATTCCGGGGCGATGTTTTCGGCATGCACCTCGCAGCTTGCCTTCCACATCGTGCCCATCGGCTTGTCGCCGGGATAGCCGACGAGATTGGCGGTGAAGTCGCCGAGATCGTCATAGTTGGCGTAGCCCAGCCAGCCGAGATTGGTGCCGACATCCTGCTTCAGCGTGATGATGCCGAGATCCCATGGAATCACCGAACCGTAATAGCCCTGGTAGTTGTCGATGAAGCCCTGCAGCACATAGGCGCTTTCAAAGGTGAAGGCGCCGAACGGGGCGTCATCGGCGGTGCTGCCGTTGAGACCTGGCACGAACAGATAGTCCGCCAGCCAGTCCTTGTCCTCATGGCTATAGAGGCAATGCGCGGCGGTGAGCACCGTGCGCGGACCGATCAGCGTCGCCGAGCAGCTACCAAAGCTGCCGGTTTTCGGCGATTTGGCTTCGAGATAGCCGATGGCCGAGAACGGATAGGTCTTGGTGTTCTTGACCTGCACGCGATCGTCGGCGCCGAAAACCTGGCGACCGGCTTCGCCTTCGCCAAGATCAGGATCCTCGGTCTTGCGCTGGGTGCCTTCCGGCCCATCGGCCGGGGCGTTCAGTTGCTTGATGATCAGTTCCCGCAGCGCCTCGCTCGGCTCGATCTTGATCTCCTTGCCATCGGCGGACCGTCCGACGATGCCATAGGATTTGACAGCCGTCGCTTCGTCGGTGAGCGGCGCGGCGCGGCTGTCTTCATCGGTAAGTTTCGGTGTCGTGATCGGTTTTGCCCGCCCCGGCTTGAAGTCGCCCGAAGTCACGTCCCGCATGCTTTCCCCGTTGCCGGAACTGGCTGAGCCAGGATCGGCGAAAGCAGGAACCGCCCACATCGCCGTGGAAAGCAATGCGGATGCAATCATAGCGTATGTCAGTTTTGTCATGGTGAGACTCTCCCAAAAAGTCAGCAAGGACTGGATCAAAATACAGAAATATTGTCGAGATCGTGGTGGCGCCAAAAAATGAGCAAGCCTGGCGACGCGCCCACCCGGTCGTTGTTTACCATGGTCAATCTAAAGCCCCCACAAAAAGACCGGTCAGCGATATACTGCCTAAAATAATCCAACATTGGCAATGACAAATCGCTTCCACGTAGCCCGTGGGGGGCTATAGAGTTTTGCGCGGGTTCTACTCGCGGGCACGGTTAGCAAAAGTGGGATTCGGTTTTGTGACCGATCGCGCGCCGTTTCGATACGGCACGTGTGCGGGCTCGTCGAACCGGAACCTCCTTGCACAATGCCCGGCGTCGATCCGCGCGGGAGAATTGTCTCAGGAGGTTCAGGTGCACATCACAAATCGGTTCGGGCCAATCGTTGCCGCATCGCTGCTTGGCATCGCCGCTGCCGTCACTTCGATCGACACCGGGCGGGCGGACGAGGCCGCCGTCAGGCCGGAAGCGGCGGTCTCGCCGATGCAACGGGTGAACGAAGCCAGGGCCAAGGCAGCGGCTGAGAATCCCGACGGCGCCGATCGCGTCTATGGCGGCAACCAGGCCGAGAAGGGCGCCTATCCATTCCAGGTCGCGCTTCTCACCAGCAACCGGCTGGACGAGAACCCCGCCTCGCAGGCAAACGCGCAGTTTTGCGGCGGCAGCCTGATCGCGCCGCAATGGGTGCTGACCGCCGCGCACTGCCTCAACGACAAGGGCCGTCCGATCTCACCCGACACTGTGACCGTGCTGACCGGAGCCACGGATCTCAGCGAAGGCAAGCGCCACAAGGTGATCGAAGTGATCGTCAACGAGGGCTACAGCGAGCAGACGCTGGACAATGATCTCGGCCTGCTGAGGCTGGCCGAGCCGGCCGATGCGCCGACGATCAAGCTGACCCATGAGGCGACGCCCGAGGCCGGCAAGACCACGGTCACCGGCTGGGGCAAGATGCAGGACGGCACTTTCCCGACCACGCTGATGGTCGCCGATCTCGACCTTCAGCCGAACAGCGCCTGCAACAGCGGCATCAAGGCCATCTACGCGCATGACCTCAAAGCCGCGCTCGGCGACCTGTCGCACCGCATGCGCTATTCGGAAAAGGGCATCGATGCCGCCGCCAACGCGATCGCCGCCGACATGACCGACCCGCTGACATCAAACATGATCTGCGCTGGTACCACGAGCGGCGTACGCGATGCCTGTAATGGTGACAGCGGCGGCCCGCTGTTCATGACCGGCAGCGACGGTCCGGTCCAGCTCGGTGTCGTCTCCTGGGGTGAAGGGCCGGCCGACGGCAGTGCCGCCTGCGGCCATAAGGACGCCTATGGCATCTATACGCGGCTGGCCAACTACACCGGCTGGATCGATGAGAAGATGAAGACCAAGGCTCCAGCTCCGGAAAAGCCGAAGCCGGGCCTGGGCACGGCCATGAAGCCAAAAACGCCCTGAAGCCAAAGTCACCTCGGATAAGGAAACGGCGGGAATGCTCCCGCCGTTTCGGTTTGCAGGCTTCTGGGCCGCGCTATTTTCTCGGCGGGCCTTTGCGCTCGGCGGAGGCCGCCCACAGATTGATGTCGGACTCGCGCGCGTAAGTGTCGATCTCAGCGAGTTCGGCGTCGCTGAAATCGAGCACCTTCAGCGCCCCGACGCAGTCTTCCACCTGTTCGGGCCGGCTGGCGCCGATCAGCGCCGACGTCACCTTGCCCTTGCGCAGCACCCAGGCCAGCGCCATCTGCGCCAGCGTCTGGCCGCGCTTGGCCGCGATCGCGTCGAGCGCCTTGATGTTGGCGATGGTGCGGTCGTTGATGAAAGCCGTCTTCAGCGACTTGCCTTGCGAGGCTCGGCTGCCATCGGGAATGCCACCGAGATATTTATCGGTCAGCATGCCTTGCGCCAGCGGCGAGAACACGATCGAGCCGACGCCGAGCCCTTCGAGCGTGTCAAGCAGCCCGTCCTCCTCGACCCAGCGGTTCAGCATCGAATAGCTTGGCTGGTGGATGACGCAGGGCGTGCCGAGTTGCCTTAATATGTCGGCGGCCTCGCGGGTGCGCTGCGAATTGTAGGACGAGATGCCGGCATAGAGCGCCTTGCCCGAACGCACGGCATGGTCGAGCGCGCCCATGGTTTCTTCGAGCGGCGTGTCGGGATCGAAGCGATGCGAATAGAAGATGTCGACATAGTCGATCCCCATCCGTTTCAGGCTCTGGTCGAGGCTGGCCAGCATGTATTTGCGCCCGCCCCATTCACCGTAGGGGCCCGCCCACATCTCGTAGCCGGCCTTGGTCGAGATGATCAGTTCGTCGCGATATCTTGCAAAATCGGTGCGCAGGATCTCGCCGAAAGCGGTCTCGGCCGAGCCGGGCGGCGGGCCATAATTGTTGGCGAGGTCGAAATGGGTGATGCCGAGGTCGAAAGCCTTGCGGGCGATCGCCTGCTTGGTCCGATGCGGCGTGTCGTCGCCGAAATTGTGCCACAGCCCGAGCGAGATCGCCGGCAGCTTCAGGCCGGACCGTCCGCAACGGTTGTAGATCATTTTCTCATAGCGGTTTTCAGCGGCAATATAGGGCATGGGAGATCCTCGAACCTGAACGGAAGGGGCACCGTCATCGCAGCCGCGACGAGCGTACCCGTTCCCATCCTTACCCTCTCCCCGGGGGAACGGGGAGAGGCTAGGAGGAAATTATCGATAATCCACGCGCCTACTTTTTCTTGGCCAGCAGTTCCTTGGCCTGCTTGACGCCAAGCGCGGCAGGCCGCTCGCACGTCGTCTGCATGGCGACGTACTTCCCGGTCTCGCCGGAGCGCAGGATGCCTGTCATGACATCGACCGCATGCAGCGCCAGTTCCATGGAACAGCGGTGCGGCCGCCCTTCGGTGATCGCCAGCGCCATGTCGGCGAGGCCTGCTGTGCGGTAGTTGGCCATCATGCCCTGGCCGTGCATTTCGTTCGGGACGCCAAGCGGGTGCTTCCATTTCGGCAGCTTCTTGACGGGCTTGCCCTCTTCGGTGAAGCGCACGTCGCCGCCGAAAAAGTTCGGATCCGGCACGAACACCGTTCCGGCCTCGCCATAGAGCTCCATCGGCGCATGGCCGTGAGCCCACACATCCCAGCTCGTGTTGAGCGTCACCACGGCGCCGTTCTCGAATTCGAGCAGGCCATGGATGGTGGTCGGCGTGTTGACCGGGATCTTTTCTCCCGCGCGCGGTTTGGAGCTGATGGTCCGCTCCTTGGCCGGCGTCGTTGCAAATGCCGCCACCTGCTTCACCGGCCCGATCAGCTGGATCAGGTTGGTGATGTAGTACGGCCCGATGTCGAGGACCGGCCCCGCGCCCGGCTGGAAGAAGAAATCCGGATTTGGGTGCCAATGCTCCATGCCGTGGCCCATGACATGGCAGGTGCCGCTGGTGATCCTGCCGAGCTTTCCCTCGTCGATCAGTTCGCGCACCAGCTGGTGCGCGCCGCCGAGGAACGTGTCCGGTGCCGAGCCGATGCGCAGCCCCTTCTTCTCGGCCCGCGCCTTGAGGTCCTGGCCTTCCTTGAGCGACAGCACGAACGGCTTTTCGGAATAGACGTGCTTGCCGGCGTCGAGCACCTGCTTCGACACTTCGTAGTGCACGGCCGGAATGGTCAAATTGACGATGATGTCGATATCGTCGGCCTTGAGCAGATCCTCGACGGTCTCGGCGCGCAGCTTGAACTCCTTCGCCCGCGCCTTGGCCGCGTCCATGTTGAGGTCGGCGCAGGCGCGCATCTCGATGCCGCGAAACAGCGGCGCCAGCGAGAAATACGCCTTCGAGATGTTGCCGCAGCCGATGACGCCAATACCCAGTTTTTTTGCCATTGTGGTTGTTCCTAGTAGCTCTTGACGGTTGCGATCGAGCGGCGGGCGAAGCGCTCGATATCGTTGGGATTGTCCTGTTCCATGACAAAGTATTTTGCAGCGCTCTTGGCACGCAACACCTTGATCAGGCCGGCCCAGTCTATCGTGCCGTGGCCGACATCCGACCAGCCATCCTCATCCAGCCCCTCGCCGGGCTTCGCCATGTCCTTGACATGCACGGCACTGATGCGCTGGCCCTGCTTTTCGATCCAGGGCAACGGATCGGCGCCGCCGCGCACGACCCAGGCAACGTCCATTTCCCAGCCGATATTGGGGGCGGACGACAGGATATGATCCTGCGGCACCGAGCCGTCGGCGAGTGCCTTGAACTCGAAATCATGATTGTGCCAGGCAAAGCCATAGCCTGCCTTCGAGGCCACCTCGCCGACCTTGGCCAGGCGTTCGCCGAAGCCGCGCCAGCCGGCGATGTCGGATGGCCTGTCCTCCGCCATCAGATAGGGGCAGATCAAGAGCTTGACGCCGAGCGTTTCGGCGATCCTGCGCACGCCATCGAAATCATTCTCCAGCGCATCGATGGAAAAATGGCCGGTCGGCATGGCCAGGCCGTTCTTGTCGAGTTCGGCGCGGAAGGCCTTGGGATCGTCATAGACGCCGCCAAAACCTTCGACCTCGGCGTAGCCAAGCTTGCCGAGCATCTCGAGCACGCCGGTCCACGGCAAGAAATTGCGGGCGCTGTAAAGTTGGAATGACCAGTTCATCGTCTCTGTCCGTTCTGCTTGGGGATTCTTTGGGAGGATGGTTTTCTCGGGAGCTACATGCGGTTGCCGGATGGGGTGTCGAACAGCGAGGCGCGTGCGGGATCGAAGCCGATCCGGATCGGTTCGCCGTTGCGCAGCGTCTTTTCCGCCTCGACGCGGAAGGAAAAATTGCGGCCGCCGAGCTTCGTCCAAACCAGCGTATCTGAGCCCATCGGCTCGACGATCTCGACGGCGGCATCGGCGGCAAAGGGCATTGCGTTCGCGGCCTCGCCAAAGGCAACGTGCTCGGGCCGGATCCCGAACACGCAAGGCCCGCCCTTGTTGCCGGCGCCGTCGAAGCCGTAGCGATCGAGCGGTACGGTCAAATCCCCGGTCTTGAACACCGCCGTCGCGCCAGCTTCCAGCTGCCCCTCGACGAAGTTCATCGCGGGCGAACCGAGGAACCCCGCGACGAACCGGTTGACCGGACGGTTGTAGATGGTCTGCGGCGCGTCGAGTTGCTGGATGACGCCACCCTTCATCACCGCGATGCGGTCTGCCAGCGTCATCGCCTCGATCTGGTCATGGGTGACGTAGATCATCGTGTTCTGCAGCTTGCGGTGCAGAAGCTTGATCTCGACGCGCAGTTCCGAACGCAGCTTGGCATCGAGGTTGGAAAGCGGTTCGTCGAACAGGAAGACATCGACATCGCGCACCAGTGCCCGCCCGATCGCCACGCGCTGGCGCTGGCCGCCGGAGAGTGCGGCCGGCTTGCGCTGCAAAAGCGGCTCGATCTGCAGGATCTCGGCGGCACGCGCGATGCGCCTGGCGATCTCGTCCTTGGCGATGCCGGCGACGCGCAGCCCGAAGGACAGGTTCTTCTCCACCGTCATCTGCGGATAGAGCGCATAGGACTGGAAGACCATGCCGATGCCGCGGTCCTTGGGCTCTTCCCAGGTGACGTTCTTGCCCTTGATGAAGATGCGGCCTTCCGAAATGTCGAGCAGGCCGGCGATGCAGTTGAGCAGGGTCGACTTGCCGCAGCCGGAAGGTCCGAGCAGCACGATGAACTCGCCTTCGGCCACATCGAGGTTGAGCGTCTGCAGCACCGAGACCGCGCCGAAGTTCAGCGACAGGTCCTGGATCGAAACGCTGGTGCCGTTCGCCGCCATCGCCATCACCCTTTCACCGCGCCGGCGGCGATGCCGCGCACGAACAATTTGCCGGAAATGAAATAGACGATCAGCGGTACCAGCCCGGTCAGGATGGTGGCGGCCATGTTGACATTGTATTCCTTCACGCCTTGCACCGAGTTCACGATGTTGTTGAGCTGCACCGTCATCGGATAGGTGTCTGGGCGGGTGTAGACGACGCCGAACAGGAAGTCGTTCCAGATGCCGGTCACCTGCAGGATGATGGCGACGACGAAGATCGGCAGCGACATCGGCAGCATGATGCGCAGGTAGATGCCCCAGAAGCCGGCGCCATCGACGCGCGCCGCCCGGAATAGCTCCTCCGGCATGGAGGTGAAATAATTGCGAAACAGAAGCGTCAGGATCGGCATGCCGAAAATGGAATGCACGATCACCAGGCCGGTAAGGCTGCCATAGAGGCCGATCTCGCGCAGGATGATGACGATCGGATAGATCATCACCTGGTAGGGAATGAAGGCGCCGACGATCAGGATGACGAAGAATGTGTCGGCGCCCTTGAAGCGCCAGTTGGCCAGCGCGTAGCCGTTCACCGAGGCGATGGCGATCGACAGGATCACCGAGGGAACGGTGATGCGCACCGAGTTCCAGAAACCGCGCGACAGCCCGTCGCAATTGAGGCCGGTGCAGGCCTGCGACCACGCTTTGACCCAGGGCTCGAAGGTGATCTCCATCGGCGGCGAGAAGATGTTGCCGAGGCGGATCTCCGGCATGCCCTTGAGCGAGGTGACGACCATCACATAGAGCGGCAGGAGGTAGTAGAGCGCGACCACGACAAGCGTACCGTAGAGGAAAATATTACGGCGCGAAAACATGTGTCGCGGCTTCGGTCCGCTCGGTCCGGAGGCATCGGCGCGGATGGCGGCGTGGGAAGCAGCCAGGGAGACAGCATGATCAGACACGCTTGCGGCCTCCGAATTCGAGATAGGCCCACGGCACGATGACGATCATCACCGACAACAGCATCATGGTCGAGGCGGCAAAGCCCTGGCCGAGATTCTGGGCGAAGAACATGTAGTCGTAGACATATTTGGCCGGCACTTCGGAGGCGATGCCGGGACCGCCGCTGGTCTGCGCCACGACCAGGTCGTAGACCTTGACGATGCCGGACGCGATGATCACCAGCGTGGTGATGAAAACCGGCCGCATCATCGGGATGATGATGAACAGATAGGTCTTCCACATGGGAATCCCGTCGACCCGCGCGGCCTTCCAGATATCCTCGTCGATGCCGCGCAGGCCCGCCAGCATCAGGCACATGATCAGCCCGGTGCCTTGCCAAAGCGCGGCGATCGATATGCCGTAGATGACGATGCTGGAATTGTAGAGCGGATTGAAGTCGAAGCTGGTCCAGCCGAGGCTTCGTACCACGCCCTGGACGCCGAAATCCGGATTGAGCAGCCACTGCCAGACAAGGCCAGTGACGATGAAGGACAGCGCGAAGGGGTAAAGGAAGATGGTGCGGAACGTGTCCTCGAAACGGATCTTCTGGTCGAGCAGGGCTGCCAGCAGAAACCCGATCACCAGCGAGAACACCAGTGAGATCACGCCATAGATCAAGAGGTTTTCAATCGAGATCAGCCAGCGCGGTGTCGCCCACAGCCGGTAATACTGGTCGAGCCCGACGAAATTCAGCCGCGGCAGCAGCTTCGAATTGGTGAAGGAATAAAGCACCGTCCACGCGGTGCCGCCGACAAAGACCACCATTGCGGTGAGGATCATCGGGATCGAAGCGACCTTCGCATTGAGATTGCGGAAGAGTTGGCTCGGGCGTTCGCTCTTGCTCATCGGTACAGCCGTGCTGGATCGGATAAGGGCGGAAAGTCAGCGCGCCTGGGCTCCCGGCCCTGTCTGGCAAGGTCGGGAGCGAGGCGGCTCGTCGGTCGTCAGTCAGCCGAAGCGATGATGTCGGCGAAGCGCTTCTGCGCATCTTCGAGGCTCATGTCGGGCTTGGCGAAGAATTCCGAGAAAAGATCCTCCTTCTGCTTCTGGCTGTCCTGCGAGAGCAGCTGATCCGTCCATGGGATGACCGCGCCCTTGGCCAGGATGGCGAGGCCCTTCTTCATGCAGTCATTGGCGGCGTTGAGGTCGACGTCGCCGCGCACCGGCAGCGAACCCTTCTTGAGGTTGAAGGCGACCTGGGTCTTGGGATCGAGCAGCGTTTCGGCCAGCACTTCCTGCGCCTTGGCCTTGTCGGCGTCCTTGAGCAGCGGGAAGTAGAAGGCGTCGCCGCCCGTGGCGATGACCTCGTTCAGGCCAAGGCCGGGAAGGCAGGTGTAATCCTTGCCGGCGGTCTTGCCGGCGACCTGGAACTCGCCCTGCGCCCAGTCGCCCATGATCTGGCCGCCGGCCTTGCCGGTGATGACCATGTTGGTGGCCTGGTTCCAGTCCTGGACGTTGGTGTTCTTGGCCATCTTGCGCGCATCGTCGGCCGCCTTGAAGACCTTGGCGACTTCGGGGCCGGCTGCGAACTTGGCGTCCTTGTCCTTGTAGACCTTGAGGAAGGTGTCCGTTCCGCCGACCGCGGCAAGCAGCACGTCGAAGGCGCCCGATGCCTGCCAGGCCTGCCCACCGACCGCGAGCGGCACGATGCCTGCCTTCTCCAGCGCCGGAGCGGCGGCCACATATTCATTCCAGTTCTTCGGCACCGGAACCCCGGCTTTCTCGAAGGCCGCGTTCGACAGCCACAGCCACTGCCAGGAATGGATGTTGACCGGTACGCAATAGATCTTCCCGTCGATCGTGCAGGAGTCGAGCAGGCTCTTGGGCCGCACCACTTCCGTCCACTTGCCCTTGGTGGCGACATCGGTGAGGTCGCGCATCAGGCCGGCCTGCACCAGCTCCTCCGCCTGCCGGCCATGATTGAACTGGGTGGCCCCCATCGGATCGCCGCCGGTGATGCGGCTGATCATGATCGGCCGCGCCGTGCCGCCGGATCCGGCGATGGCGCCGTCGACCCAGTGATTGCCTGTGGCGTCGAATGCCTTGGCGAGTTCGGCGACCGCCGCCGCCTCGCCGCCGGAGGTCCACCAATGGGTGACTTCCAGATCGGTCGCGGCCGCCGGTCCGGCGACGTTGAGCGCAACCGTCGCTGCAAAGGCAGAGGTCAGGAATTTGTATCGCATTTCGGCTTCCTCCCAGAAATCTGAAACGTTACAGATTTTCGATACGGCAATTGCAGGGATGGCGCAACCCCGAGCATGCGGGCGGTCTTACATTTTTTCGAGTCGCGAACAAATTCTGGAGCGAATCGGCCGTGCTGCGCTGCAACATGCAGTCATTGCGGCGCAAAATCACCACGAGAGGCAGTTTGCCACGAATTCCAAAGGAATTTGCCCGCCAGAAGTCCGCTGTCCTACCCATCGCCCGGCAGGCGACATTGGCAATCTGTAACGTTTCAGTATATTGGAACGACGCCGGGCTCGAAATCACGCCTTGTTGCGGATTGCGGCGATTGCCGACCCGGCCTGTGGCTGCTATGCGCCTGACGGGCGGGACGAATGGACAGACAGCGGACGGAAAAGAACGAGGACGCGTCGGCGCGAGAGCGGCCGACGTTGAAGACGCTTGCCTTCATGACCGGGCTCGGCGTCACCACCGTGTCGCGCGCGCTGAAGGACGCGCCGGAAATCGGCGCCGAGACCAGGCGCCGCGTCCAGCTCGTCGCCAAGCAGATCGGCTACCGGCCCAATCGCGCCGGTGTGCGCCTGAGAACCGGCAAGACCAATGTCATCAGCCTCGTGCTCAACACCGAGCAGGAGATCATGAGCTTCGTCTCCGACATCATCTATGGCGTGACGGAAGTCATCGCCGACACGCCTTACCACCTGATCGTCACGCCTTACTCGCGCTCGCAGGATCCGCTGGATCCGGTTCGTTATCTCGTCGAAACAGGCTCGGCCGACGGCGTCATCATTTCCCGCACGCAACCGAACGATCCCCGCGCCCGCTACATGCTGGAGCGCGGCATACCCTTCGCCACGCATGGCCGCACGGATATGGGGCTGGTTCATCCCTATCATGATTTCGACAACTACGCCTTCGCGGCCGAGGCGGTACGCCATCTCGCCGGCATGGGCCGCCGACGGCTGGCTTTGGTGACGCCGCCGGTCGGTTTGAGCTACTACCGTCACACGGTCGACGGCTTTGCCGACGCGCTGAGCGAAGCCGGCGCCAGCGAGGTGCCATTCAACATCGTCTCGATCGACCACTCGATGGAGCAGATCAGGACGAGGACCGCGCAGCTGATGCGGCGCGACATCAGGCCGGACGGCATCATCAGCAGCGCCGCGGCCGCGACGCTCGCCATCGTCGCCGGTATCGAGGATGCCGGCCTCAAGCTCGGCCACGATGTCGACGTGGTGTCGAAACAGTCGTCGGACCTTTTGCATCTGTTCCGGCATGAATTGCTGGTCGTCAACGAAGACTTCCGGCTGGCCGGCTCCGAGCTCGCCCGCTCGGTGCTCGGCTGGATAGGCGGCGCTGCGCCCGGCTCTCTGCAGAGCCTGAGCGAGCCGAAGGGGGTTGTGGCCTATCGGGGCTCCGACTGAGCGTCTGTCTGGATCGACGCCCGCAAATCCGCGTGCGTTGCGTGAAACAATGAACCGTTCTGGCCGGCCGCGCCGCGTTTCACATGGAGTTCGAAGCCTGCTGCTCCTGGACCCTCCAGTTCGGCACGAAGCCGCATGCTCGGGATCAGGTAGTCGCCACCATTCTGCCGCCGGTAGGGAATCGGTGCGGTGGTGGCCAGTGTCCGCATCCGTTCGCGCAGGCGTTCGGCGATGGGCCCGAAGCCAGCTTCATCGAGACGGTCCACGCTGTAGATCACGAACGGCGGAAGCACGTCGTAGCCCGGATAATAGAGGATTCCGTGGTTGATCGGGAACAGCAGGTCGTCGATCGGCCCGTTGACCCCACGCGCGGAATAATGATCTTCCCAGCCGCCGGCCGTCACGATCAGCATTGCTCGCTTGCCGGCGAGAGTGCCCTCGCCGTACCGGTCACCCCATCGCTTGTCGCTGTGTTCGCCGACACCATAGGCGAAGCCGTAGGCAAAGACCCGATCGACCCAGCCCTTCAGGATCGCCGGCATGGCGAACCACCACAGCGGAAACTGCAGGATCAGCGCATCGGCCCAAAGCAGCTTCTCGATCTCGGTCTTGACGTCTTCAGTCAGCGCATTGGACTCGTATGCTTGTTTGGAGGCCGCCACCGGCACCAGCCGCGCTTCTGACGAAAGAGCGGGAAAATCAGCACGGTCGACCTCCGATTTCCAGCCGTCGGCATAAAGGTCGGACACCCGCACCTCGTGGCCTTGAGCCTGGAGTTCCTTGACGGCAACGTCACGGAGCGCGCCGTTGAGCGAGCGCGGTTCGGGATGGGCAAAGACAAGCAGGACTTTCATGATTCATCGATCTCCGTTGGAAACGTGGACCCTGAGATAGCCAATGGCGGAATCATCCGCTACATATGGGGAATGCATAATATACTGCCGATTAGTGGATAAATCAGCTGTCACGCTGGAGCGCATGCGCACCTTCGTTCGCGTTGCTGAACGAGGCAGCCTGTCGGCGGTCGCGCGTGACCTCGGGATCGGCCAATCGACGGTCACGCGCCATTTGAGGGAACTGGAGGAAGCCGTCGGCGTGGCCTTGCTCAGCAGGACCACCCGGCGTGTCGCCATGACCGACGAGGGCAGCCGCTACTATGCCGACAGCGTGCAAATTCTGCGCCTTGTCGAACAGGCGAGCGACGAGGTTCGCGGCACGCGAGGAGCGCCGGCCGGCACGATCCGGCTCTCCTGCACCGCGGCCATCGGGGTGCTGCATGTCAGCCGGCTGATCTTCGCGTTTCAGGATCGCTACCGCGATATCGGCGTCGATCTCAGCCTCACCGACGAGCGCATCGACCTTGTCACGGAAGGCGTCGACCTCGCGCTTCGTCTCGGCCCGCTCACCGACAGTTCCATGAAGTTGCGGTCGCTCGGCCAGTCGCGGCGGCTGCTCGTCGCGGCGCCGGGCTATCTGGCTGAGCGAGGCAGGCCCGCGGATCCCCGGGACCTGGCTGGTCACGAGGGCGTCCGCATGTCAAACGTTACCGGCAGCGACACCCTTGTCCTGCAAGGACCGAACGGCGAGCGCCATGTGGTGCCGTTTGCCGGACGCCTTCGGGTCGACCACGGACTTGCCGCACGCGAAGCCTTGCTCGCAGGGCGCGGCATTGCGCCCGCCCATCAATGGCTTGTCGGCGATCTCCTGGCGTCCGGCCGGCTCGAGGCAATCCTGCCGGATTATGCGCTGCCGTCGGTTCCGCTCAGCATGCTGATCGTACCCGAGCGGGCGGCCATCGCCCGGGTCCGGCTGCTGGTCGATTTTCTCGCTCAGCAGATCGGCGGCATCCCCGGGATCGAGTAGCCGCATGTCGAGCGTTAAGTTTCTTTAGGCGGAGCCGGCAAGGAATGCCGGCTGCTTGATGAGCATGATCTAACCCGCCGCGCCGCTGCCCCAAGGGCCGTGAAAGGCACCCTGCTCGCCGATGCGCTCGAAACCATGCGCGCCGAAGAAGTCGCGCTGCGCCTGGATCAGGTTCGAAGTGCCGCGCCCCTGGCGGTAGCTGTCGAAATAGGCAAGCGCCGAAGACAGCGCCGGCACCGGCGCACCGGCTTCGGAAGCCCTTGCCACGATGCGCCGCAGCGACGGATGCGCCTCCTGCATCAAGCTGATGAAAGCCGGCGCCATCAGCAGGTTGGTCGAGGCGCCACCACTGCTGAAGGCCTCGGCCATCGTGTCGAGCATTTGCGAGCGGATGATGCAGCCGGCGCGCCAAATCTTGGCGATGGTCGGCATCGGCAGGTTCCAGTTGAACTCCTTCGAGGCGCCGGCCATCACGGCAAAGCCCTGCGCGTAAGCAGCGATCTTGCCGGCGAACAGCGCCAGTTCGAGATCATGCAACAGCGCGTCCTTGTCGCCGGAAATCTTCGTCACGCCGCTATTGCCATAGGCCTTTTCAGCCGCCTGCCTTTCGTCCTTGATCGACGACAGCACGCGCGCCGCCACCGCCGCCTCGATCGCGGTCGCCGGAATGCCGAGCTGCTGCGCCTCGATGACGGACCATTTGCCGGTGCCCTTCTGGCCGGCGCGATCGAGGATGATATCGACCACCGGCTTGCCGGTCTTCGGATCGTCGGCGGCCAGTACCTTGGCGGTGATCTCGATCAAATAGGAATTGAGCCGGCCCTTGTTCCAGTTTTCAAAGACCGTGCCGATATCCTTCGGCCCCATGCCCAGGCCATCGCGCAGGATGCCGTAAATCTCGGCGATCATCTGCATGTCGGCATATTCGATGCCGTTGTGGATGGTCTTGACGAAATGGCCGGCGCCATCGGTGCCGAGCCAGGCCGCGCAGGGCTCGTCCTTGAATTTGGCGGAGATGGCGGTCAGCACCTTCTCGACACGCTTCCAGCTATCTTCCGTGCCGCCGACCATGATCGAAGGTCCATGGCGCGCGCCCTCCTCGCCACCGGACACGCCCATGCCGATAAAGGTGAGGCCAGAGCCGGACAGTTCGGAGAAGCGCCGCATTGTATCGCGGAAATTGGCATTGCCGGCATCGACGACGATGTCGTTGGCCGACAGCACGCCGCGCAGCGCTTCGATCTGCTCGTCCACCGGCTTGCCGGCCAGCACCATGATGATGATCGGGCGCGGCGGCCGGATCGCGGCGGCAAGCTCTTCCAGGCTGTAACAGGGGACGACCATATCCCTGAGTGCACCGGCATTCTCGACGAAAGCGTCGGTGCGTGCCCTCGTGCGGTTGAAGACGGCGATGCGGTGCCCGTGCTCGGCGATGTTCAGCGCCAGGTTGGAGCCCATCGTGCCAAGGCCGATCAGGCCGATTTCGGCTTTTTCCATCGTTTCTTCCCTGTTTCCGGATCTGGTGTTTTCGAGCTCGCGCTCTTCGTTGGCTGGATGCCGGTTATTGCGCGGATGATTGACGGGCCTTCAGGCCCGCGTCAACCGCCTCGCCCAATTGTGTTGCCGGGACCATTACGGCCTGATGTCGATCGGCGCCTCGATCTTCACCATCTCGAACTCCGAGACCAATATGTCTACGCGCACCGTCCAGCGGCCCGAAACCGGGATGATGAGATTGTCGACACGCCAGCTGCCGTCGCCGGGCTTGGTCGCCGCGCGCCTCAGCGGCTCGATGCCGGAATCGGGCTTCGACAGCACCAGCGTCACTTCCTTGGCGTCGAGCGGCCCGAAATCGCCGGTCATGATGATCATCGAGGCGACGACCGGCCCGGCATGGCCAGGCGTGATGCTGAGATCGGCCATCGCCTGCAGCGCGTGGATGTGGACCGAAACCGGCTGCGCCGCAGCGATCGCCAACGCCCGTGGCGGCGGCGTGAAGCGCCAGCCGGCGGCGACCCCGAAGATCGCCAGCACGATCAGCACTTCGACGCCGACCGAGCGCGTGAGCCTGCGTTGCACCTCGGTCGCGCCCGCCTCGGCCGAAGCGGTGAGCTTCCAGCGATTGACGGCGGCCAGCGTGAACAGGAAGACCAGCAGCGCGAGCTTGACCAGCAGCAGCCGGCCATAGGCAGTGTCGACCAGCGCCGAGGGCGTCCGCACCTGGATCACGGCCAACACGATGCCCGCCGCGGCAAGCAAGGCGACCACGGGCAGGATCGCTGAGGAGAAGCGGCGCAGGAATTCAACGGCGTCGGCCGCTTGACGCTTCAGCGCGAGGCCGAGCGGCACCAACGCGCCGGCCCAGAAAGCGATGCCGACGCCATGCACGAAAACCAGCGGCCGTGTCAGCCATTGCGGCTCGGCGGCACTGGCGTGGCCGCTCGCGGCGAGTGCCGCGCCCACACCGGCCAACCCGGCAAGGGCAAGCGGCCTGGCAGCCGCGCGCGGCGCGGCCAGCGACAGCAGGCCAAGCCCCAGCGCGATCAGGGCGAGCAACACCGTCCAGCCGAAGCTGGTGCCGAGCGCGGTGCGCCAGACAACCGGCTGCGCCAGGTGGGAGAGCGGCGCGCCGAGCGCATCCAGTCCCTGGAAGCCCAGCGACAGCGGCGCAGCCAACAGCCCGCACAGGATCGTCCCGGCAACAAAGCGCTGACCGGCGCGACCACCGCCGGCCAGCCAGGCAATAGCGAAGGCGCCGCCGGCACCGAGGAAAAGACCCGCGTAGAGAAGGACTTTCCCAATCCAGATCGCCGACCGCAGCGGCCAGTCGATGGCTTCGGAGACCGCCGGCGGCTCGCTTGGAGCACCGATGGAAAACAAGAGCGAGCCGCCGACCGGATGGCCGTCGGCGGAAATGACGCGCCAGCTCAGCACATGAGTGCCCGATTTGAGCGCCTGCGGATTGTCGATCTCCAGCGTCTGGTCGGTGAGCCGGAAGGATGTCAGCGCGACCGGCGTGCCGTCGGGTGTCACCAGCGTCAGCACCAGCGGCGAGACTGGCTCGCTGAAGGTCAGCGAGAACCGCGCCGGCGCCTGCGCCAGCACCGCCCCGTCGGCCGGGTCGGTCTTGATCAGCGCCGCATGGGCAAAGGCCTGGCCTGTCGCGGCCATCATGATGAACGTGATGATCATCGCGAAGAGCCCAGCAACCCAATTGAAGCGTTTGCGGGTCGTCGCCGTCCTTTGCAATGGGAATATCGCGTTCATGCTGTCGCCATGGAATTGGCGGCGCGCCTTTGCCGACAGGGCGCGCCGCCGGAAAATCATTTCTTCGGCGTAAGCTTGATGCCGGGCGCCGGGGTCTCCAGTGCGTCCTCGTCCTGTCCGGTCGCCGGAATCTCGATCCAGCGTTCGGTAGCGCCATCGCATTCCTGCACCACGGGGAAATAGAGCTTCTGGCCGACAGGCAGATCCGCCGTGAGCATCGCGCGGAAGACGAACTCGTCGTAGAATTCATCCGGCAGATTGCCGCCGCTCCAGTCGACTTCCTTGACCCCATCGGCAACCGGCTGGCCGTAGAGCTGGTACGACTTCTCGTATTTGCCCTTCTTGGTCCGCAGCGTCCAGCCGGGCTTCGGCATCGGCTTCACCGCGATCACCCCTTCAGGAATCTGCACGCGCACGGCGGTCGTCGCCTTGCCGTCGCAACCATGCGGCACGCGCAGCACAGCCTTGTAGGTCGAGCCGACCGCAGCCTCCTGAGTCTCGAGCGTGATGTGCGCGAAGGCGGCATTCGTCCCCAGCACGAGAAACGCGCCGGCCGCCAAAAGAAACTTGTTCATGATGGTCCCTCTAATGTCAAAATTGGTGGATCGGCTTGATCAATTGGCGTGGTCGTCCATGCCGCCCATTTCGCCCATGCCTTCGACGGCGAATTCCACGCTGACGGTGCCGGCTTTCTCGAAGGTCAGCGTGGCGGCGAATTTTTCGCCCTGCTTGGGTTGCCGCTTCAGGCCGATGAACATCAGGTGATAGCCACCGGGCGCGAGCGCGACCTTGCCGCCAGCCGGGATTTCCAAGCCACCGTCCACTGGCCGCATGGTCATGACGCCGTCCTTGACCCCCATTTGATGCAGCTCGGCCTTGTCGGAGACATCGGAGGAGATCGACAACAGCCGGTCCGCGGCGCTGCCCTTGTTGAGGATGGTGAAATAGCCGCCGGCCACCTTGGCGCCGGCAGGCGTGGCGCGAGACCAGGGATGTTCGATTTCGAGATCGCCGACCTTGAATTCATGCGCCAGCACGGCCTGGGCACCGACGAACACCAGGGCAAAGGCCAGGGCGACAATGCCGAGACGCGCCTGGAAACGAGGCAGGGTGCGGTCGAACAGAGTGCCCGCCGCTATGAGGAAAGAATGGGACATGGTTGCTCCATGACGTGATGATCGCGCCGTCGCCGGTCGCGAATGGTTTGATCCTGGATGAGTACGCTCGCGAACGGTTCCGCAAGCAAGCTGGCTCAAGCCGCCAGCGGCGGCGCGCGCGGGTTCGACGGCGAGCGTTCGCGGGCGAAGTCGAGATGGGTGGTCGCCGGGAAGACGAAGGCGACGGTCTCGAAGGAAAGGGATGCAAGTGCAAGCCCGGCATCGGGCGGCGGCGCATAGGCCGGCGAAAACATGCTGCAGCCGAGTGTGCAGCAGGCCGGCAGATGGGATGGATGCTGGTCGCCGCCGGGGAGCTGGGTGGCGCCGTCGTGGGTGCAGATGACGTTGCCGAAGGCGTCGAACTGCGCGGCACTCGGCCCGGAGCCGAAGGCGAACGCACCAAGTGTCGACTGGAGCAACAGCAGATAGGCCGCGACAAGCGCGACCGGTATGCTCCACCGTCTCCCGTTCTTGTTCAAATGACTTGCCCGATCAAACCATCTGTTTCTTCAAACAATCGATGACGATACCTAGCACGGCCGGGAAAGGTCGAAAATCGCCAATTCGATGCTGCGGCAACACGGCAGGATCAGCTCTTTTGGGATGGCCGACTTTCCGGGATGGAGGTGAGCAATGTCTGGCGCGCCGACTTCAGATGCTTGCGGCAGGCGGCATCGACCTTGCCGAGGTCGCGCGACTTGAGAGCCTCGATATAGGCAAGATGCTCGCCGATCGCGACTTCGTTGCGCTCGCGCTCCTGCGCCTTGTTCCACTGATAGTGGTAGTGGAAGATCATGGCGATGACGTCGTAGAAATCGACGATGAAGCGATTGTGCGAGGCGCGATGGATCAACCGGTGCAAGCGTTCGTCCAACTCCGAGAACGCGTTGAAACGCGTCGCGATCTCGCGCTGCAGGACACGATGCTCCTCTTCCAGGCGGTCCAGATCGCCCCAGACCGGGCTGTCCGGCGGCAGCGCGGCGAAGGCAGCGGCCGAGCGCAATTCGAACATCTCGCGGATCTCGGTCAGTTCCAGCGCGAAGGCCCGCGTAAAGCCCTTCAGCACCCAATGGCTGTTGCGGCGTTTTTCGATCAGGCCGAAGCGGGAGAAGCGGATCAGGAACTCGCGCACGCTGGTCGTGCCGACGCCGATCTCGCGCGCCAGTTCGAGCTCGTTGATCTGCATGCCGGCCTCGGCGCCGCCGGCCAGCAGCCTGCGCATGAACGAGCGCTCGATGATCTCGGCCAGCGTGTCGGTCTCTTCCTCGGGGAAGAAATCGTCGGGACGCGGGTCGCGCAGCACCGTCTTGGCGCGCTTGTTCCAGGCGATCAGCCCGGTTTCCTCCATGCGCGCCAGGATGCTGCGCACGGTGGTGCGGCTGACGCCGAGCAAGGCGCCAAGCTCCGGCTCCGACGGCAGGCTGCGTGTCTCGTCGAGCAGCCTGAGGCAGCGGTTATAGGCGTCCTTGTAGACGTTGTTGCTCTTCGACATCCCCTGACCCATTCATGCCGGCGCTTGCGGCGGCCGGCTTGAAGCGCAATATGACGTTCCCACGACCCTGAAAAGCGGGAAACGCTTTAACTGGGTCCGGTTCATGTCCCGAGCGCTACCACTTACCCAGGTGGAACCGCGGCGAAAAAACAATTGACGCAAAACTGTTTTTTCACGATAAAAGACATTAACTCTTAACAAGCGCGTGTCAATCCGCGCATCCCAGGATCACCCAGGAAACGCCCGTGAACGTCTCGAACACCATCCTTCTGTCCCCCGCCGACAATGTCGCCGTTGCCAATGGCCGCATCGAGATCGGCACCGCGCTGCCGGGTGGCGCGCGCGCCGTCGCCGTCATCGAGCCCGGCCACAAGGTGGCCATCAAACCGATTGCCACGGGTGAAGCCGTGGTCAAATACGCCCAGGCGATCGGCCGCGCCACACAGGACATCGCGCCTGGCGAGCATGTCCATTCGCACAATCTGGTTTTCGAGGCCGGCCGCCTGCCGGTGGTGCCGCCGAGCGAGGCCGAGCATGCGACGGAGGCCGACCGTGTCAGAACCTTCATGGGCTATCGCCGCGCCGACGGCCGCGCCGGCACGCGCAACTTCATCGGCATCATCGCCAGCGTCAATTGCTCGGCCACGGTCTGCCATTCGATCGCCGACACCGCCAACCGGACCCTGCTGCCGAAATATCCCGGCATTGACGGCTTCGTGCCAATCGTCCACGGCCAGGGCTGCGGCATGAGCGGCACCGGCGACGGCATGATGGTGCTGCATCGGACCTTGGCCGGCTATGCCCGCCACCCGAATTTCGGCGGCGTGCTTATGGTCGGGCTCGGCTGCGAGGTCAACCAGCTCACTCTCTACGGGCAGAAGGGTGCCGCCGCCGGCAAGCGTCATTTCAACATCCAGGATGCCGGCGGGTCGCGCAAATCCGTCGAAAAGGCGATGGGCGTGCTGGCCGAGATCGCCGAGGAGGTCGGCCAGCTGAAGCGAGAGCCGATCCCGGTCAGCGAGATCGTCGTCGGCCTGCAATGCGGCGGCTCCGACGGCATGTCGGGCATCACAGCCAATCCGGCACTGGGTGCGGCGGTCGACATCCTCGCCGGCGTCGGCGGCATCGGCATTCTCTCCGAGACGACCGAAATCTATGGCGCCGAACATCTGCTCGCCTATCGCGCGGCAACGCCGGAGATCGCCAAGAAGCTCGATGGCTATGTGAAATGGTGGGAAGATCATGTCGCCAAGCATGGCGCCTCGATCGACAACAACCCGTCGCCCGGCAACAAGCGCGGCGGTCTCACCACCATCCTTGAAAAGTCGCTCGGCGCCGTCGCCAAGGGTGGCCAAACCCCGCTCAACGGTGTGTTCGGCTATGCCGAGAAGGTCACCGGCAACGGGCTGGTGTTCATGGACACGCCCGGCTACGACCCGGTCTCGGCCACCGGACAGGTGGCTGGCGGCGCCAATGTCATCGTCTTCACCACCGGCCGCGGTTCCTGCTTCGGCTGCCGGCCGACACCGTCGATCAAGGTCGCCACCAACTCGACCATGTATCACCAGATGGAAGAGGACATGGATGTCAATTGCGGCGTCATCGCCTCGGGCGAAAAGACCATTGCCGGCATGGGCCGCGAGATCTTCGAGCTGATCGTCGAAACGGCTTCGGGCCGCAAGACCAAGAGCGAGGATTTCGGTTACGGCGACAACGAGTTCGTGCCCTGGCATCTCGGCGCGACACTCTAGGTTTCGACGCATATCTGGTAGACTTGCCGAGCCGCGCAACGGCCGGCCACGGGGAGGGTTTGCATGGAAAGACGCCGCATCGGCCAGACGGCACTGGAGGTCACCGAGGTCAGCTTCGGCGGCGCCGCGATCGGCGGCCTCTACCGGGCCTGTTCGCGCGAGGCAGCGATGGAAACGCTGCAAGGCGCCTGGGAGGCGGGCTTGCGCTATTTCGACACCGCGCCCTTCTACGGTTTCGGCCTGTCGGAACGGCGCTTCGGCGACTTCCTGCGCTACAAGCCGCGCGATTCCTACGTGCTGTCGACCAAGGTTGGACGCCTGTTACACCCGGTGCCTGAAGACAGGGTGCCCGACCACTCCTATGTCGATCCGCTGCCATTCGCGCTGGACTACGATTATTCCTATGACGGCATCATGCGGTCGGTCGACTTCAGCTACGCGCGCCTCGGGCTAAACAGGATAGACATCCTGTATGTGCACGACATCGGCGTCTACACGCATGGCGCCGAGAAGACCAAACTGCATTTTCGCCAGCTGATGGACGGCGGGCTCAAGGCGCTCGAGGAGTTGAAGCGGGACGGTACGATTGCCGCCTATGGGCTCGGCGTCAACGAAGTCCAGATCTGCCTCGACGTCATGCGCCGGGCGCCGCTCGACTGCATCCTGCTCGCCAGCCGGTACTCCTTGCTCGACCGCAGCGCGGAAGCCGAATTGCTGCCGCTGTGCCGGGCGCAACAGACGTCGCTGGTCATCGGCGGCGTTTTCAACTCCGGCATATTGGCGACCGGGCCGGTGCAAGGCGCGCATTTCGACTACCAGCCCGCCAACCGCGATATGCTCGACCGGGTCGACGCCATGGAGAAGATCGCAGGCGAAGGCGGCTACCCGCTGCCGGCGGCCGCCTTCCAGTTTCCCTTGCACGAACCAGCCGTCGCCACCGTGCTGACCGGCACCGCAAAACTGGCGAACCTGACGCGCAACCTCGAACTGCTCGATATCGACGTGCCGGAGACGGAATATGCCAAGTATCGTCCCTACACTGTGACGCAGGAACTGCCTTGAGGACCATACCCTCGCGATATGCACAATCGCGGTCGGCTTCACAATGCCGCGATCCTATGAAAAGAATGAACATTCCATATTGACTGAGGTATGGAATTAATATTCCATACCTCTATAGAACGGACGGAAGCACCTGACCACGGCAAGGGAGGAACCACGCCAGCGGGTGAGTCATTGCCAGACCGTTTGGGATGACTGACTGGAAACACCGCTTGCATCAGCCGGACCGATGCACTATCAAAACAGAGCAACTGTTTTTTATTGATAAAGTTCTGTTTGGGCCACGCCTATCCGAACGGAGCTTCCGTAAACGTTCACCGGGCGACTTAGGGAGGATCCTATGAAATTCGTGACCAGCATTCTCAACCGCCGCGCCGTCATGGCCCTTGCGGCAGCCTCGATGCTCACCGCCGTCATGCACAGCGCACCGGTTTCGGCGGCTGACGTGACCATCCCGATCATCGTCAAGGACACCACGTCCTTCTACTGGCAGATCGTTTTGGCCGGCGCCCGCAAGGCCGGCAAGGATCTCGGCGTCAATGTGCCGGAACTCGGCGCCCAGGCTGAAACCGACGTCAACGGCCAGGTCTCGATCCTCGAGAACGCTGTCGCCAGCAACCCGGCCGCGATCGTGATCGCGCCTACCGAGTTCAAGGCGCTTGGCAAGCCGATCGATGAAGCGGCCGCCAAGGTCAAGGTCATCGGTATCGACTCCGGCGCCGACTCCAAGGCCTTCACCTCGTTCCTGACCACCGACAACGTGCAGGGCGGCCGCGTCGCCGCTGATGGCCTCGCAGCCGCCATCGGCGCCGCCAACGGCGGCAAGATCGAGGGCGACGTCGCCCTGATCACCAACGCGCCCGGCGCCGGCTCGCTCGAACAGCGCAAGCAGGGCTTCACCGAACAGCTCAAGGCAAAGTATCCGGGCCTGAAGCTGGTCGCCGACAAATATGCCGACGGCCAAGCCACCACCGGCCTCAACATCGCCACCGATCTGATCACCGCCAATCCGAACCTCAAGGGCATCTTCGCCTCCAACCTGATCATGGCGCAGGGCGTCGGTCAGGCCGTCGCCGAGAACAACCTTGGCGGCAAGCTGGCGCTGGTCGGCTTCGACAGCGACGAGAAGCTGATCAAGTTCCTCAACGACGGCGTCATTTCCGCCCTCGTCGTCCAGGACCCCTACCGGATGGGCTATGACGGCATCAAGACCGCGCTCGCCGCCTCCAAGGGCGAGAAGGTCGAGGCCAATGTCGACACCGGCGCCAACCTGGTGACCAAGGACAATATGAAGGACCCCAAGATCGACGCCCTGCTCAACCCGAAGCTGAAGTAAGGGCAGGCAAGATCGCAATCGTTTCCGGGGCCTCCTCGCCCCGGAAACATCCCGCAGCGGCTTGGGAATCGGCGGGCTCGAACTAATCTGATTTCAACGAGTGGAGAGCCGCATCGCCGCCCGCCACTCGCAAGACCAGTCTGGGAGGATTGTCATGACGCCGACGGCGCAGGAACTGCATCCGGCCCCCGTTCTGGAACCCGGCAGGACCATCCTCGAACTGCGCGGGCTGGAAAAACGCTATCCCGGCACCCATGCGCTGAAGCCGGTCAATCTTGCCTTCAGATCAGGCGAAATCCACGCCATCGTCGGCGAGAATGGCGCCGGCAAATCGACCCTCATCAAGCTCCTGACCGGCGTCATGCCGCGCACCTCTGGCGAGGTCTTCTGGGAAGGGCAGCCGGCAGCCCTGGCGACGCCGCATGAAGCGATGGCGCTCGGCATCAATGCCGTGCATCAGGAAGTCGTGCTGTGCCGTCATTTGACCGTCGCCGCCAACATGTTCCTAGGCGAGGAGAATTCGCGTTTCGGCATCCTGCAGCAACGCGCCATGGTCAGGGAAGCGCAGAAGATCATCGACGATCTCGGCTTCGACCTGCCGGCGCATGTCGTGCTGGGTGACCTCACCATAGGCCAGCAGCAATTGATCGCCGCCGCCCGCGCCACGGTGCGCGGCACCAAGTTCCTGATCTTCGACGAACCCACGGCCTATCTCACCCGCAAGGAGGCCGACCAGCTCTTCACGCTCATCCGCCGTCTGAAGGGCGAAGGTGTGACGATCATCTACATCAGCCACCGCATGGAAGAGGTGTTCGAACTCGCCGACCGCGTTTCCGTGCTGCGCGACGGCACGCTGGTCGGCACCAGAAACATCGCCGAGACCAACGACGCCGAACTGGTCAAGATGATGATCAACCGCTCGATCGAGCAGGTCTACCACAAGGAGCATTTCACGCCGGGCGCTCCGATCGTCGAAACAAGGAACCTGTCGGGCAAGGGCTTCGAGAACATCTCGATGACGGTGCGTGCCGGCGAGATCGTCGGCCTCTATGGGCTGATCGGCGCCGGGCGCAGCGAGTTCGTCACCTCGCTCTATGGACGTCACAAAAAGTCGGCCGGCCAGATCCTGTGGGAAGGCAAGCAAGTCCAGATCAACTCCGAGCATGACGCGATCAAGCTCGGCATGGCGCTGGCGCCGGAAAGCCGCCGCGACCAGGGTCTTTGCCTCAATTTGCCGGTTGGCCTCAACCTCAATTTGCCGATCTACAAGCGCATCTCCAGCAATCTGTTGATCTCGAACGCGAAAGAGAAGGCCGAGGCCGACCGCCAGATCGCTGGCCTGAGAATCAAGACGCCGACGCGCGGCGCGCTGGCGTCGAGCCTTTCGGGCGGAAACCAGCAGAAGATCGTCATCGGCAAATGGCTGGCCCATGGCGCCAAGCTGTTCATCTTCGACGAACCGACGGTCGGCGTCGATGTCGGCACCAAGGCCGAGATCTATCGCCTGTTCGGCGAGCTGTTGTCCAAGGGTGCCGGCATCATCCTGATCTCGTCCTATTTGCCGGAGGTCTACGAGCTGGCCGACACGCTGCATGTGTTCCGGCGCGGCAAGCTGGTCGCCACGCACGGGTTCAACACCGCCAGTCACGAGGACATTCTCACGCAGGCGCTCGCCGAGAAACAAGAAAAACTGGGAGGACAGACATGAGCATCGAGGCGATCCCCGCCGAAAAACCGAAGCGCAACTACAACGTCCTGTTCGGGCTGACGCTGCTGGCGCTGCTGGTGCTGCTCTGGATCGTCCTGTCGCTGGCGACGCCAAGCTTCGCCTCCGGCAACAACATCGCCAATCTTCTGCGGCAGGGCTCGATGATCGCCATCATGGCGGTCGGCCAGACCTTCGTCATCATCACTGGCGGCATCGATCTTTCCGTTGGCGCGGTGGTCGGTTTCGCCACCGTCGTCGTCGCCCTGCTGATCAATGCCGGCGTACCGATCGCGCTCGCCATCCTGATCACCTTGCTGGTCGGTGTCGCAATCGGCCTTTTCCACGGCTTCGGGATCGTCAAGATGGGCCTGCCGCCCTTCATCATCACACTGGCGACGCTGACCTCGCTGCGCGGCATCGGCCTTCTGATGACCAACGGCAACTCGATCAACATCAACAGCGACAGCTTCACCGCCTTCTCGCGCAATTCCTTTATCGGCATCCCCAATCTGTTCTGGATGGTGATCCTGGTCGGCGTGCCCGCCTATGTCTTCCTGCATCACAGCCGCTGGGGCCGGTACCTGTTCTCGGTCGGCTCCAATGCCGAGGCCTCGCGCCTGTCGGGCGTCAATGTCCAGCGCACCATCTACATGGCCTACACGCTGTCCGGCCTGTGCGCGGCTTTCGTCGGCGTGCTCTTGGCCGCCCGCATCGGCATCGGCAACCCGACCCAGGCCGAGGGCTGGGAACTGCAGGCGATCGCCTCCTCCGTCATTGGTGGTACCTCGCTCTTCGGTGCGGTCGGCTCGGTGCACGGGCCGCTGCTCGGCGCCTTCATCCTTGCCACCATCAACAACGGCGCCAACCTGCTCAACGTCAACTCGTTCTGGCAGCGCATCATCACTGGCGCCCTGATCATCATCATCGTCTACTTCGACGGACTGCGCCGCCGCGGCAAGTAACGCGTTCCAATCGATCGCCGGCCTGACGCGGGCCGGCGATTTCGCGAACAGACTGGATCAAAGCATGAAAGCCGTCGTCTGCCGCTCGCCCGGCGACCTTGTTGTCGAAGACCACCCTGCTCCCGGCGCGCCGCCTCCCGGCTGGGCGCTGGTGGCGGTCAGCCATGTCGGCATCTGCGGCACCGACTACCACATCTTCGAGGGCAAGCACCCGTTCCTCGCCTACCCCCGCATCATGGGCCATGAAGTATCAGGCACCGTGATCGGGACAGGCGAAGGCGTCGGCCTCGACATTGGCGAGCCGGTGATCATCAACCCCTATCTTTCCTGCGGCAAATGCATCGCCTGCCGGCACGGAAAACCCAATTGCTGTGTGCGCATCGAAGTGCTCGGCGTCCACCGCGACGGCGCCATGTGCGAGCAGATCCTGGTGCCGGCACAAAACCTCTATCCCACCAATGGCCTGTCGCTGGCCGACGCCGCCGCCGTCGAATTCCTGGCCATCGGCGCACATGCCGTGCGCCGCGCACGTTCCGAGCCCGGCGCACGCACGCTGGTCATCGGCGCCGGCCCAATTGGGCTTGGCACCGCCATCTTCGCCCGCATTGCCGGGCTTGACGTGACACTTCTCGACATGAGCACCGAAAGGCTGGGCTTCGCGGCAAGCGAGCTCGGCTTCTCGATCCTTGACGGCTCACAGGCACCCGTGTCCGATCTGGTGCGTGATGCGACATCAGGCGAAGGTTTCGACGTGGTCTTCGACGCCACCGGCAACACCTCCTCGGTGCAATCGGCCTTCGCTCATGTCGCGCATGGCGGCACGCTGGTGCTCGTCAGCGTCGTCAAGGACGAGATCGTCTTTTCCGACCCCGAGTTCCACAAGCGCGAGATGACGCTGGTTGGCAGCCGCAACGCCTTGCGCGCCGATTTCGACCACGTCGCCACCTCGATCCGCGACGGCGCCGTGCCGCTGGCCAAGCTCGTCACCCACCGCACCACGCTCGAAGGAACGCCAAGGGATCTCGCACGCTGGGCGCACGAAAAGTCGGGCCTGATCAAGGCCGTGATCGAGATCGGATAGCCAGGGCGTTACAGTGCCGACAACTTCAGCTCCACTCGCTCCGCGGGAAAACGCGACTCCGAGAACTGGATCGGCTGGCCGTCGGGTGTGACGTTGACCGCCACGGTGACCAGCACGATGGCGCCCGGCTGCAGGTCGAGATCGGCGAGATCGGCGGCGTCCGCATGGCGGGCCGACAGCACGGTCGATTGCCTGAGATAATCGTCGACACCGAAACGGGCGAGCGAAGCGGTGATCGACCCGGTTTGCGCCATCGCCTTGTCGATGCCGGCGAAGCGCCTGGCCTCGAACCAGGCGGCAGCGCGCGACACCGGCCGGCCGTCGGCCTCGCCGCGTGTCTCCAGCCGGATCACCTCGCTGCCACGGGCCAGACCGAGGCCCTCGGCGACGCGCGGGCTGGCCGGCTCAATCGATGAGGCAAGCAACACGATGTGGCGCTCCGACGTCTGACCCTGCAGGCCCGCCGAGAAGCGCGTGCGCGCGCCGATCGGGTAGGACAGCCGCTTGCGCGACAAGACGAAAGTGCCACGCCCCTGCTCGGCCCGCAGCACGCCCTCCTGCACGAGGGCGGATATGGCGCTGCGCACCGTGTGACGGTTGACGCCATAACGTTCCGCCAGTGCGACCTCGGGCGGCAGCGCGGCGTTCTCGGCGAAATCGCCAGTGGCGATCGCTTGCAGGATCCTGTCGGCGATCTGGCGCCACAGCGAGACGCCGCTGCGCCGCTCGATGCTGTCGGCCACATCATGTCCGGTCATGTTTTTGCCCCCCGGCCAATCCTGTCACGCACCCGTCATGGACTCGCGCTAGGTAATATGTATAATTTGTATAGTTGTCTATATCAATAGACAAATTTGGCAACGAGGAAATCAGTCGATGCGAGGACAGGAAGCCCGCGACCAGGCCGAGCGCAAGGCTGCCATGGCCACCTTGGCGCAATCCAGCGGCGACGACATCGTGCGGCTCTGGAACGAGGCCGGCCTGCCATCGCAAGCCGAGATGCTGCGCGGCCCCGAGACCGGCCTGGTCACGCTGCGTGGCCGCATCGGCGGCGGCGGCGCGCCCTTCAATGTCGGCGAAGCGACCGTCACTCGCGCCACGGTCCGGCTGCCGTCAGGACAGGTCGGCCATTGCTACGCGCTTGGCCGCGACAAGCAGAAGGCGAAGCTCGCGGCCATCGCCGACGCGCTCTGGCAGGACCCTGCCCGCCGCGCCGAGGTCGAGACCAGGCTCATCGCGCCCTTACGCTCGGCTCTGACCGTTGCCCGCGAAAAACGCCGCGCCGAGACGGCGGCGACGAAAGTGGATTTCTTCACCATGGTTCGCGGAGAAGATTGATGGATATCGCAGCGCAATCGATCGAGGGCGGTTTCGCCGATCCGGTCTTCAACGCACAGACCGTGTTTCGGGCCGTCATGGACGCCATGGCGCGGCCGGGCAGCGTTCAGGCCTTACCGGGCCTGGCCCGCCCGCCGGCGCCGCTGTCGGCGACATCAGGCGCCATTGCCCTGGCGCTGTGCGACAATGACACGCCGCTCTGGCTCGACCCGGCCCTGCACGCCTCCGCCGCGATCGGCTCCTGGCTTGGTTTCCACACCGGCGCACCGCTGGCCAACACACCGGCCGACGCGCATTTCGCATTTGTCGCCAACCCGGCCGAGATGATGGCGCTGGACGGTTTTTCACAAGGCACGCAGGATTATCCCGATCGATCGACGACGCTGATCCTGCAGGTCGGCGACCTCACTTCGGGGACCCCGCTCTTGCTGGCAGGTCCCGGCATCGAAACCAGCGCCACGATCGCGCCGGCGCGGATGCCGCGCCATTTCGTCGAGCAGTGGAAGCAAAACAACCAGCGCTTTCCACGCGGCGTCGACATCGTCCTCGCCACACCGGACGGCATCGCTTGCCTGCCGCGCACGACGCGCATCAAGACGATGGAGGCTTGACCATGTATGTCGCGGTGAAAGGTGGCGAAGCCGCCATTGCCAACGCTCACAGCCTGCTTGCCGACCGCCGGCGCGGCGACCGCTCCGTGCCAGCACTTCGCCTCGACCAGATCGTCGAACAGCTGGCGCTCGGCGTCGACCGTGTGATGAGCGAAGGCTCGCTCTACGACCGTGAACTGGCGGCACTCGCCATCGTTCAGGCGCGCGGCGATATGATCGAAGCGATTTTCCTGGTGCGTGCCTATCGCACCACGTTGCCGCGCTTCGGTTACACCAGACCGATCGACACCAGCGCGATGCTGGTCGAACGGCGTGTCTCGGCGACTTACAAGGACCTGCCTGGCGGCCAGCTGCTCGGTCCGACCTTCGATTACACGCACCGCCTGCTCGACCCCGAGCTGGCCGCCGGCGCCGATGTCGCCGAACCGTTGCAGCGCGCCGGCGAGGCCGAGCCCATGCCGCGTGTCTCGGCCATCCTTGCCCGCGAAGGCCTGATCGAGCCCGATGGCGACATGCCTGGCGATCACATTCCCGGAGACATCACCCGCGAGCCGCTGGAATTCCCGATGGCGCGCGACATCCGCCTGCAGGCACTGTCGCGCGGCGATGAGGGTTTTCTGCTGGCGCTCGGCTATTCCACGCAGCGCGGCTACGCCCGCAATCATCCCTTTGTTGGTGAAATCCGCATAGGCGAGGTGGAGCTTGAGCTTGACGTTCCCGAGCTGCCTTTCGCGGTGCCGCTCGGCACGGTGCGGGTCACCGAATGCCAGATGGTCAACCAGTTCAAGGGCTCGGCCAAGGCGCCACCACAATTCACCCGTGGCTACGGCCTCGTCTTCGGCCAGAGCGAACGCAAGGCGATGGCCATGGCGCTCTGCGACCGGGCGCTACGCGCCTCCGAGCTCGGCGAGGACATCGTCGCCGCCGCCCAGGATGAGGAGTTCGTCATCTCCCATTCCGACAACGTCCAGGCGACCGGCTTTGTCGAGCATCTGAAGCTGCCGCACTATGTCGATTTCCAGGCCGAACTCGACCTCGTGCGCCGCATGCGCGCCGAATACGAGGCCCGCGAAAATCCAGCAAAGACCGAAGAAAAACGGGAAGCGGCGGAATGATCCACGGCCTGTCCCACATGACCTTCATCGTGCGCGACCTCGACCGGATGAGCACTATCCTCAAAGGCGTCTTCGACGCCCGCCAGGTCTATGCCAGCGATGCCGCGCAGTTTTCGCTGTCGCGCGAAAAATTCTTCCTGATCGGCGACATCTGGATCGCCATCATGGAAGGCGAGACGCTGCCGGAACGCACCTACAATCACGTGGCCTTCAAGATCGATGACGCCGATTTCGACGACTACGCCGAGCGCGTCGGCAAGCTGGGCCTAGACATGCGACCGCCGCGTCCGCGCGTCGAGGGTGAAGGCCGCTCGATCTATTTCTACGACGACGACAACCACATGTTCGAACTGCACACCGGTACGCTCGACGAGCGGCTGAAGCGCTATGCCAAAGGACTGGAGGTCGCACCATGACCGACATCGCCACCTACAACTTCGCCTATCTCGACGAGCAGACCAAAAGGATGATCCGTCGCGCGATCCTCAAGGGCATCGCCATTCCGGGCTATCAGGTGCCGTTCGCTTCCCGCGAGATGCCGATGCCCTATGGCTGGGGCACTGGCGGCGTCCAGGTCACCGCTTCGATCATCGGTCCCGACGATGTGCTGAAGGTCATCGACCAGGGCGCCGACGACACCACCAACGCCGTCTCGATCCGTGCCTTCTTCAAGAAGGTCGCCAATGTCGCTGTCACGACCGACACGGCCAGCGCCACCATCATCCAGACCCGCCACCGTATCCCTGAGCATCCGCTGACGGCAGGCCAGGTGCTGGTCTACCAGGTGCCGATCCCGGAGCCGCTGCGCTTCCTCGAGCCGCGCGAGACCGAAACGCGCAAGATGCATGCGCTGGAGGAATACGGCCTCATGCATGTCAAGCTCTATGAGGACATCGCCAAGCACGGCCGCATCGCCACCACCTATGCCTATCCGGTGAAGGTCGAGGGTCGTTATGTGATGGACCCGTCGCCGACGCCGAAATTCGACAATCCCAAGATGCACCGCTCGCCCGCCTTGCAGTTGTTCGGCGCCGGTCGCGAAAAGCGCATCTACGCCGTGCCGCCCTTCACCGATGTCGTCAGCCTGGACTTCGAGGATCATCCGTTCGAGGTCCAGACCTTCGACCAGCCCTGTGCGCTGTGCGCGGCCGAGAATGTCTATCTCGACGAGGTCATCCTCGACGACCATGGCGGCCACATGTTCGTCTGCTCCGACACCGACCACTGCGAGAAGCGGCGTGAAGAGGGCCATCGCGGCCATCTTGCCCCCGAGATGATGGAGCCGGCACAATGACCGAGGAACCGCTGCTGCGCGTCTCGGCGCTCTCTAAATTCTACGGCTCGCGCGTCGGCTGCGACAACGTCTCCTTCGACCTGTGGCCGGGCGAGGTCCTGGCTGTCGTCGGTGAATCCGGTTCCGGCAAGACCACGCTGCTCAACTGCCTGTCGACGCGGCTGCTGCCCTCCTCCGGCACCGCCAGCTACCGTATGCGTGATGGCCAGTTCCGCGAGCTCTACCGCATGAGCGAGGCCGAGCGCCGCTTCCTGATGCGCACCGACTGGGGTTTTGTCCATCAGAACCCGGCTGATGGCCTGCGCATGACGGTGTCGGCCGGCGCCAATGTCGGCGAGCGTCTGATGGCGGTCGGCGACCGCCATTACGGCAAGATCCGCGCCACCGCGGTCGACTGGCTGTCGCGCGTCGAGATCGAGCAGGACCGCATCGACGACGAACCGCGCGCCTTTTCCGGCGGCATGCGCCAGCGCCTGCAGATCGCCCGCAACCTCGTCACCGGTCCACGGCTGGTGTTCATGGATGAACCGACCGGCGGTCTCGACGTCTCGGTGCAGGCGCGCCTGCTCGACCTCTTGCGCGGACTGGTCACCGATCTTGGCCTTGCCGCGATCGTCGTCACCCACGACCTCGCGGTGGCCCGGCTTTTGTCGCAACGCATGATGGTGATGAAGGATGGCCGCGTCGTCGAAAGCGGCCTCACGGACCGCGTTCTAGACGATCCGCGCGCGCCCTACACGCAACTGCTCGTCTCTTCCATTCTGCAGGTGTAACGATGCCGACCCCTCTCGTTGTTTCCGACGTCGCGAAAAGCTTCACCATGCATCTGCGCGACGGCATCAAACTGCCTGTCGTCTCCGGCGTCTCCTTCTCCATCAAGGCGGGCGAATGCACCGTGCTCGGCGGCCCCTCCGGTGCCGGCAAGAGTTCGATCCTGAAAATGCTCTACGGCAACTACGCCGTCGACGAAGGCCAGATCATCGTCACGCACGAAGACGGGCTGATCGACCTGGCCCACGCCAGTCCCCGCACCGTGCTTGCCATACGTCGGCAAACGATCGGCTATGTCAGCCAGTTCCTGCGCACCGTGCCGCGCGTCTCGGCGCTCGACGTGGTCGCCGAACCGCTGGTCGAGCGCGGCGAGGAGCGCGAGACGGCAAGAGGCAAGGCACGGACCTTGCTGGCCCAGCTCAACCTGCCGGAAAAGCTTTGGATGCTGCCGCCGGCAACCTTCTCAGGCGGCGAACAGCAGCGCGTCAACATCGCGCGCGGCTTCATCACCGAGCATCCGATCCTGCTGCTCGACGAGCCGACCGCATCGCTCGACGCCACCAACCGCGACGTGGTGATCGAACTCATCGCCGCCAAGAAGACGGCGGGCGTCGCCCTGCTCGGCATCTTCCACGACCATGATGTGCGCGAGGCGGTGGCCGACCGCATCATCGACGTCACCGCCTTCGCCCCGGGAAAACTCGCCGCATGACCAGGAAACTGTCGGAGACGCCGCTTGTCCACCCCACGGCGGAGGTGCACAACTCAACGCTCGGCCGCTGGACCGAGATCGCCGACCGCAGCCGGGTCTCGGAAAGCGAACTCGGCGACTATTCCTACATGATGCAAGACTGCGCCGTCTGGTGCGCGACGATCGGCAAGTTCGCCAACATCGCGGCAAGCGTGCGCCTCAACGCCACCAATCATCCGACCTGGCGGCCGACGCTGCACCACTTCACCTATCGCGCGTCGGACTATTGGGACGACGCCGAGCATGAGAGCGAATTCTTCGCTGAGCGTCGCGCCAAACGCGTCACCATCGGCCACGACACGTGGCTCGGCCACGGCTCGACCGTCCTGCCCGGCGTCACCGTCGGCAATGGCGCGGCGGTTGGCGCCGGGGCGGTGGTGTCGAAGGATGTCGCGCCCTACACGATCGTCGCCGGCGTGCCGGCCAAACCGATCCGCGAGCGTTTCGACCGCCGCACCGCCGAGCGCTACCAGGCGCTTGCCTGGTGGGACTGGGATCATGCCAGGCTGCGCGCTAGCCTCGAGGATTTCCGGGAATTGACCGCCGAGGCGTTTTTGGAGAAATACGAGGGAAGCGCGTCGGGCAAAGAGGCATAGCCCTCACATCATCGTCATATCGCCGGCCTGTTCATATCCCTGACACAGGACTCGTACAGGACGCCATCTCCCCAAGGAGATCGCCATGCTCGACACCGTCAGACCCTCGCTCACCGGATTCTTTGCCGGCTCCAATCCGACGCCGCCAGCGCATCTCGGCACGCGCTACGACGCGTCGGGCAATTTTCTCCTGGAACCCGGCAACACCGTCGTCAGCCATCTGGTCAGCGGCTCGCCCTCGGAAGCCGTGGTGCTCGCTGTCCGCGATCGGATGATGGCCATGCCGGACGTCGACCGCCTTGCCTTCACGCCGATCTCCAGCCTGCACATGACGCTGTTCCAAGGCATCATCGAATATCGCCGCCGGCTCCCCTATTGGCCGTCCGACGTGCCGCTCGACACCAGCATCGACGCCATGACCCGCCTCTACCTCGAACGCCTGAAAGGCTTCCAGGGCGCCGGGCCGTTCAACATCAAGGTGGTCGAGATCGTGCCGACCGGCCTCACTGTTGCCGGCGCGACCGACGAGGACGTGCGCATCATGCGTGAATGGCGTGACGCGCTCGCGGTGCCGTTCGGCTACCGGCACCCCGACCATGACGCTTACGTCTTCCACATCACCTTCGCCTACCAGATCCAGCGTCTCGCCGACGACAGGGCTGCTGCCTGGCGCGCGCTTTTCGACGAGTGTCTGGCGCTTTTCGGCCGGGAGGCCCCGGTGATCGAGATCAAGCCGCCTGCCTTCTGCGCATTCCGCGACATGAAGCATTTCGAGGAATTGCTGATGCTCGGCTGATCGCCAGCAGGACCCGGCCGTCGTATCTGTGGAGCGTAACAAAACTGACATGCTGGCGACATGGCAGGTTCATGTGGCTGCGTTAGGCGAGTGCCTGACGATCAATATGGACCGGACTGGAACCAGCCCATGTCAGCAAGCTCTGCCACGCTCGAAATCCGCGGTGTCAGCCGACGATTTGGCAAGAACACCGCCGTCAGCGACGTCAGCATCTCGATCCCGCAGGGGCAGATGGTCGGCGTCATTGGTCGTTCGGGTGCCGGCAAATCAACTCTTCTTCGCATGATCAACCGTCTTGTCGACCCCAGCCAGGGGTCGATTTTTTTTGACGGCGCCGAGGTTTCGCAATTGCGCGGCTCGCCGCTGCGGCGCTGGCAGCGCGACTGCGCCATGATCTTCCAGCAGTTCAACCTGGTGCCGCGCCTCGACGTCCTGACCAATGTGCTGCTTGGCAAGCTGAACCACCGTTCCACCCTGTCCAACCTTCTGGGCATGTTTTCGCGCGTCGAGTGCGCTGAAGCGGTCGCCGCGCTCGAGCGGCTCGACATCGCCCGTACCGCTCTTCAGCCCGCCGGCACATTGTCGGGCGGACAGCAGCAACGCGTCGCCATCGCGCGTGCCATGATGCAGCAGCCCAAGGTGATCCTCGCCGACGAGCCGATCGCCTCGCTCGACCCGCTCAACGCCAAGGTGGTGATGGATTCGCTGCAGGACATCAATCTGCGCGAAGGCATCACCGTCGTCACCAATCTGCACACGCTCGATACCGCCCGCACCTATTGCAACCGCATCATCGGCATGGCCGCCGGCAAGGTCGTCTTCGACGGGCCGCCGGAGGAACTCGACCGCGAAGCCGTGCGTCTCGTCTATGGCGCCGACAGCAATGGTGGCGAGATATCCGAGGTCATCACCTCCACCAGCGTTGCCTTCAAGCAGAAGATCGCCGCATCCGCCGGACCGCTCGAACCCGCATACCCGGGGTACTGAGCCCATTACGGGCCAATGGCGAGCAGCCTGGATCGTCCGCCCGCGTCAAGGGCACTTGTCAAGATCAAGAACGCTGCCGGCGCGGGGCCGGAACTTACAGGAGAGACATCAATGTTCAGGAAGATGGTTTTCGGCGCCGTTTCGGTGCTCGCCATGGCCACCAGCATGGCCCACGCCGCCGACATGAAGGAATTTCGCGTCGGCATTCTCGGCGGTGAAAACGAAACCGACCGGCTGCGCAACTACCAGTGCCTGGCCGACCACCTGAAGACCGAATTCGGCTTCGAGAAGGTTTCGCTGTTCCCCGCCGCCGACTATGACGGCGTCATCCAGGGCCTGCTCGGCGGCACGCTCGACTTCGCCGAACTCGGCGCTTCCGGCTATGCCAGCGTTGTCCTGAAGGACCCGAAAGCCGTCACCCCGATCCTCACCACCAAGCAGACCGATGGCGCCACCGGCTACTATTCGATCGGCCTGGCGCTGAAGACCTCGGGCATCACCGACATCAAGTCGGCCAAGGGCAAGAAGCTCGGCTACGCCGATCCGGATTCGACCTCCGGCTACCTGATCCCGCTGACCCAGATTCCGAAGGAGACGGGCGCTTCGAACGAAACCTTCTTCGCTTCGACCCAGTTCAACGGCGGCCATGAGAACAACATCCTGGCCGTGCGTGACGGCAAGGTCGACGTCGCCGTCGACGATTCCTCGGGCATCGGCGACTTCAAGAACGGCTTCACCTCCGGCACCTTCCACAAGGTTGTCGCCAAGGGCGCCGTCGACCCGAACGACTTCGTCGAAGTCTGGCGCTCGGGCCTGATCCCGAACGGCCCGCTGGTCGTGCGCACCGCGCTCGGCGACGACATGACCGCCAAGCTCACCGCCTTCTTCACCGACCTGCCCAAGAAGGACAAGGCTTGCTTCGAAGGCGTCGAAGGCGGCGATTTTACCGGCTATGTTCCGGTGAAGCCGGACTTCTACAACGTCATCGTCGAAGCCCGTAAGGCAGCCATCGGCGGCTAACGGCGAAATCGAAAAGGGCGGCACCTCGGGTGCCGCCCTTTTTGCATCTCCGATCATGACCCTTTCCGTGACAGCCCCTTCCGGCGCCACCCACCAGATGGCCGATGCCTGGCGACGCCAGACGTCGCTGCGCCGGTTCTATACAGTGCTTGGCGTCGGCCTGCTGCTTGCCGCCATGTTCGCCAGCATGTGGTTCGCCGACGAAGCCAATGCCGGGCACTTCTTCGACCGGCTGCCGCATATTCTGGATTTCCTGAGCTGGCTCATTCCCAAGGACTGGAACGACGTCTGGCGCGCCCTGTTCGACATGGCCTCGCCGCATGATACCGGCACCCAGGAATTCAACTTCCCGCTCGGCCGCGTCTATGTCTGGGGCGGCTTCTACATCCCCGAATATTTCGAGCTGATGATCACCACCGTGAACATGGCGTTGGTCTCGACCTTCATCGGCTTCATTTTCGCGGTGCCCTTTTCCTTCATCGCGGCGCGCAATCTGACGCCGCATCCGGCACTGAGGCAGATCGTCAAGCGCTTCATGGAATTGCTGCGCGCCTTTCCGGAAATCGTCATCGCCGGCCTGTTCGCGGCCATCGTCTCGACCGGTCCGATCGCCGCCATCATCGCCATCGGCCTGCATTCGATCGGCGCGCTGGGCAAGCTGTTCTATGAGATCAACGAGAACATCGACATGCGGGCCGAGGAAGGCCTGCGCGCGGTCGGTGCCAACTGGTTCGAGCGGGTTCGTTTTGCCGGCCTGCCGCAGGTTCTGCCCAATTTCATGTCGTACACGCTGCTGCGCGTCGAGATCAACGTCCGTGTCTCGACCATCATCGGCGCCGTCGGCGGCGGCGGCATCGGCGAGGAGCTGAAGCTCTCCATCTCGCGCGGCTTCGGCGCCAAGACGCTGGCGCTGGTGCTGCTCCTGTTCACGACCATCTTCATCATCGACCAGTTCTCCGCCTGGCTGCGCCGCAAGCTTGTCGGTGAGCAAGCCTTTATGATGGGGGCGTAGATCATGGCGACCATGACCGCCGAACAGATGCTGCCGATCGAGGAGCGCTACCCGCAGATATTCCGGCGGCCGCTGTACAAACGCTTCACGCCGCTGCTCCTGTTTGCCGGCATTCTGCTCTACCTCATCTATGTCCTGTGGTTCTTCAGCCTGCCGCAGGTGCTACGGGATTCGCACTGGGAACGTTTGCCGCTCTTCCTGACGCAATGGATCAGCTACGACCTGCAGCCGGAATTCCGCCTCGACCAGCCTGAGATCACACCGAAATACCCGCGCTTCTCGGCATTGGGCGAGAACCCTGATCCCGACTGGGTGATCAAGAACGCGAATGGCACCTACACCATCCTGATCGATGGGCCGGCCAAGTCCGTCACCTTCGACAAAACCCAGGCGACCATCGTCGCCAACGGCCAGACAATTCCTGTCGCTCTGACTGGCGGCAAGCCGGTGGTATCAGGCTCGGTGCCGGACTGGGTCACCGTGCATGACGACGAAATCGTTGCCAAGATGGGCTTCGTCGGCGAGGTGCGCGTCACCGTCGACCGCGTCAAGGTGCGCAAGCGCTTCCTGGGCTGGGCGAATTTCGTCTTCGACACGCGCTCGCCCTTCTTCGGCAAGCCCGCGAGCGAGGTGATCTCGCTGATCATATCCGGGCCCGAATTGAAGCCGGGCACGTCGAACCTCGCGCTGGCCGGCGACAACATCTGGAACAACGCCCAATGGCAGCATGGCGATGTCTGGACGAAGCTCTTGCAGACCATCGTCATGGCGTTCCTCGGCACGTTGCTCGGGGGCATCGTCGCCTTCCCGCTTGCCTTCTTCGCCGCGCGCAACATCACGCCGAGCGGTGTGCTGAGCCAGGTGCTCAAGCGCTTCTTCGACTTCATGCGCTCGGTTGACATGCTGATCTGGGCCCTGTTCTTCACCCGCGCCTTCGGCCCCGGTCCATTGGCCGGCAGTGCCGCGATCTTCTTCACCGAGATCGGCACCCTCGGCAAAGTCTATTCGGAAGGTCTGGAGAACATCGACGACAAGCCGCGTGAAGGCATCACGTCGACCGGCGCCAATGGCCTTCTGGTGCAACGTTATGGTGTGATGCCCGAAGTGATCCCGGTCTTCATCAGCCAGACGCTCTACCAGTGGGAATCCAACACCCGCGGCGCCACCATCATCGGCGCCGTCGGCGCCGGCGGCATCGGCCTGAAACTGTGGGAAGCCATGCGCACCAACTCCAATTGGGCCAACGTATTCTACATGGTGCTGTTGATCCTGCTCGTCGTCTTCATTTTCGACAACATATCCAACTTCCTGCGCCGCCGGTTGAGCCGGACGATCCACGACTACAACAGGATTCAGGCCGAGCGGGGGTAGCTTTATGACGCATAAGCGCAAGGCATCGTCTCGCCCGGCGCTAAAGGGTCGACCCCCAACTCCGTCGAGCTTCGCTCGACACCTCTCTCCCGATCGACGGGGGAGAGGAAAGGCGCCAAGCTGTCTAAGGCGGCGCCCATCCTCCTTAGACCGAGACTTTCTTCCTCACCCGAGCCACCAGGCTCCCTTTCCTCTCCCTCCGGAGGGGGGAGAGGTGGCTCGGCGAAGCCGAGACGGAGTGGGGGAACCACCTGGCAACCGCGAACGCATTAAAATGGACCAGGCGCAGGGCGCCTAAGCCGCCTTCTTCCACCCGCTCCGGATATGCTTATACCCCTCGCGATAAACCGCTTCCGGACTCTCCGAAAAATCGCGCCAAACCTTGGTCGCCGCCGCCAGATCCTTCAGCGAACGCCCGAACGCCTCGATGGTCAGCCAGTCGTCATAGCCGCTCTTGCGAATGGCGGAAAAGGTCTCTTTCCACGGAATGTTGCCGCGCCCCGGCACGCCGCGATCGTTCTCCGATATGTGGATATGCACGACATTGCGGCGATGCTTCGTATAGGCGCCGATCGGGTCGGTCTCCTCGATATTGGCGTGGAAGGTGTCGTACATCGCCTTGATGTGCGGCCGATCGATGGCGTCGATATGTTCCGACAAGTCGGCCATGGTGTTGAGCAGATAGCATTCGAAGCGGTTCAGGGCCTCGAGCCCGATGGTGACACCCCGTTTGCCGGCATGGTCGCCGATGGCGCGCTGCGAGGCGACCGAGCGCTTCTTTTCGGCGGCAGTCGGCCCGGATCCGGAAAAGGCGCCGAGCGTCGAATGCAGCGGACCGCTCAATGTCCGCGCACCAAGCGCATCGGCGCAATCGATGGCCCATTTCATATAGTCAATACCGGCCTTGCGCGTTGCCGCGTCGGCCGAGATCAGGTTCATCGCCGGATCGCCCATGGCTGACACCGCCGTCCGCTCCAGTCCGATACGGTCGAGCAGTTCGCCGAGCTTTCTGTAGTCGTCCGGCATGCCGGCGAAGATCGGGATTTCGACACCGTCAAAACCGGTTGCCTTGATGTCGCGAAGCAGCGGCTCATGCCTCTTCGACACCGCGGTCGTCCACAAGAACATGCACATGCCGATTTTCATCGACACCCTCCCCCTCATTTGATGGCGCGTACTGGCTGTCCCGTCGCTTCGCGCAAACTCCCCCTCATCCGGCCGCTTCGCGGCCACCTTCTCCCCGAGGGGAGAAGAGACTTAGCGTCGGCGCCACCTCCTCCTCTCCCTTGGGGGAGAGGTCGGATTGCCCCGAATTGCCCTTTGCAATTCGGTCGGCAATCCGGGTGAGGGGGCCTTCTTTACCCACCGCGCGGCTAAAGCTTCGTCCACGCCCCATTCTTCTTCGACGACTTCACGCAGGCTTCAATGAAGGCCATGCCCTCGACACCATCCTCGATGGTCGGGAAGACGACATCTTTTGCCGGCTTGCCACCCTTCTTGCGCGCCGCGCGGATCGCCCGCGCCGCCTCCTGATAGATGTTGGCGAAGCCTTCGAGATAGCCCTCGGGATGACCCGACGGTACGCGGCTGACGCGGCCCGCCACCGGCAGGGCGCCAGCGCCGTTGCGGGTGATCAACTGCTTGGGCTGGCCGAAAGGCGTGTACCAGAGATAGTTGGGATCGGCCTGCACCCATTCCAGCCCGCCCTTCGAACCGTAGATGCGCAGCTTCAGGCCGTTCTCATGACCCGGCGCCACCTGGCTCGCCCAGATCATGCCCTTGGCCGGATGCGTTTTTCCCGTCGGCTTGAAACGCAACATGACATTGACGTTGTCGTCGAGCAGCCGACCCGGGACGAAAGCATCGAGATCGGCCGAGAGCGAATCGAGCTCGAGCCCGGAAACGAAGCGAGCGAGATTGTAGGCATGGGTGCCGATGTCGCCCAGCGCACCGCCGGCGCCCGCCTGCTTGGGGTCGCCGCGCCACGACGCCTGCTTCTGGCCGGTGGCGGCGAGGTCCTCGGTCAGCCAGTCCTGCGGATATTCCGACTGCACGATGCGGATGTCGCCAAGCACGCCCTTAGCCACCATCTCGCGCGCCTGCCGCACCATCGGATAGGCGGTATAATTGTGGGTGAGCACGAACACCTTGCCGGTCTTCTCGACGACCGCCGCGAGCTTCTTGGCTTCGGCCAGCGTCGTCGCCAGCGGCTTGTCGCAGATCACATGGATGCCTGCCTCCAGGAAGGCCTTGGCCGCCGGCACGTGGACATTGTTCGGCGTGACGATGGCCACCGCCTCGATGCCATCCGGGCGCTTCGCCTCGGCCTTGGCCATTTCGGCGTAGGACGCGTAGCTGCGCGAGGGATCGAGCCCGAGTTCGGCTGCCGAGGCTTTCGCACGGGCCGGGTCGGACGACAGGGCGCCCGCAACCAGCACGAAATCATTGTCCAGGCGTGCCGCGATCCGGTGCACCGCGCCGATGAAGGCGCCTTGCCCGCCGCCGACCATGCCGTAGCGGATCGGGCCGCCTCCCGTTTCCGACTTCGATGCGCCTACCATGTTTTTCTCCCTCGTATGAAATACCCCTCCCCAAGGGGGAGCGAAATCGGTGTCAGATTCCCATCATGGCGCGCAGCAGCTTCTTGTCCGTCGTGCCGGCGGCAAAGTCGTCGAATGCCTTCTCGGTCACCCGGATGATGTGGTGCTGGATGAAGGGCGCCCCTTCGGCGGCACCATCCTCAGGATGTTTCAGGCAGCACTCCCACTCCAGCACCGCCCAGGAATCGTAATTGTACTGCGTCAGCTTGGAGAAGATGCCGCCGAAATCCACTTGCCCGTCGCCGAGCGAACGGAAGCGGCCGGCGCGGTTCGTCCAGCTCTGGTAACCGGAGTACACGCCCTGCCGGCCGGTCGGATTGAACTCGGCATCCTTGACGTGGAACGCCTTGATCCGCTCGTGATAGATATCGATGAATTCGAGATAGTCGAGCTGCTGCAGCAGGAAGTGCGAAGGGTCGTAATTGATGTTGCAGCGCTTGTGTCCGCCGACAGCGTCGAGGAACATCTCGAAGGTCGCCCCATCGAACACGTCCTCTGAAGGATGGATTTCGTAGCCGACATCGACACCATTGTCCTCATAGACATCCAGGATCGGCTTCCAGCGTTTGCCAAGTTCGCCAAAGGCTTCCTCGATCAGTCCGGCGGGCCGCTGCGGGAAGGGATAGAGGTAAGGGAAAGCCAGCGAGCCGGTGAACGATACCGAGACATCGAGCCCCAGATTGCGCGATGCCTTGGCGCCGAATTTCATCTGTTCGACAGCCCATTCCTGCCGCGCCTTCGGATTGTTGTGCACCGATGGCGGCGCGAAGCCATCCATCTGCGCGTCATAGGCCGGATGCACCGCCACCAACTGCCCCTGCAGATGCGTCGACAATTCGGTGATCTCGACCCCGGCGTCAGTGCAGATGCCCTTCACCTCATCGCAATAGGCCTTGGAAGACGCCGCCTTCTTGAGGTCGAACAGGCGCGCGTCCCAGGTCGGGATCTGCACGCCCTTGTAGCCGAGACCGGCGGCCCATTTGGTGATCGACGCCAGCGAATTGAACGGTGCGGCATCGCCCGCGAACTGTGCCAGAAACAGTCCAGGGCCCTTCATTGTCGTCGGCATCGGCATCCTCCTCGTTTATCGCGACCAAGCATAGCGCCTGATGGAAGCAGGGCCAGTCACTTTGGTCTTATCGCGTCGGACGCTCCGCCGACGCCGCCATTCTGGTATGACCAAATTAGGCAATCTGGTCAAGCCTCGGAATGCACTGAAAAGGCGCTCCGCGAGGGCGAAATAACGGCATATATCGCAATGTAATCAACAAACTAATCCGCCTTGAAAGTTGCGGAGCCTCGGTTGTTGCCGTCTCGAAGAATTTGCTGTAGACCTCAATTCAGGCCCAATTGGTCTAACCAGTTTGCAAGAAATGGCTGGGGATGCGTTGGGGAGGAACCCTTGCGTCGTCTTTCGGCGATGCATGTCGAAGGCAAACCATACGGACGAATCCGGGAAGGACAGACCATGCATCTTTCGACGCACAACTGGATGCGCGCGGAACCGCTTGAGACGACGCTGAAGCGCATCAAGAAATTCGGCTATGAGTCGATCGAGATTTCCGGCGAGCCAGCGCAGTACAAGACCAAGGAGACGCGGGCGTTGCTGAAGGAGCATGGCATTCGCTGCTGGGGCGCGGTGACCTTGATGCTGGGTGAACGCAACCTCGCCGCCAGGGACCAGGGCCAGCGCGAGCGCTCCGTGCAATATGTCAAGGACGTGCTGACCATGGTCGGCGAGCTCGATGGCGAGATCATCACGCTCGTTCCGGCGACAGTCGGCAAGGTGGTCCCGGACGGCACCGAGGAAGAGGAATGGAAGTGGGTCGTCGACGCGACTCGCGAATGCTTCACTCATGCCAAGAAGGTCGGCGTCAAGATCGCCGTCGAACCGCTCAACCGCTTCGAGACCTATCTGTTCAACCGCGGTGCCCAGGCGCTGGCGCTGGCCGACGCGGTCAGCCCCGAATGCGGCGTCTGCCTCGATGCCTACCACATCCACATGGAGGAATTTAACGTCCATGACGCCATCCGGCAGGTCGGAAAGCGCCTGTTCGATTTCCATGTCGCCGACAACAACCGCTTCGCCGCCGGCCTTGGCCAGATCGACTGGCCCAGGATCGTCGCGACCTTGAAGGAAGTCGGCTATGACGGCGCGCTGACCAATGAGTTCGTCGCCCCGGTCGATCGTACGCCGGCGGCACCCTATCCCGACATGGTCGAGCGTCACCCGGTCGATATCTCGCCCGAGCAGCTGAAGTTCATCCAGGACCATGGCTCCAGCGTGCTCACCGAGAAATTCTACACCGACCAGATGCGCATCACCGCCGAAACGCTGCTGCCGCTGATCAAGTAGTCGATTGCCTCTGGGAAATTTGCCCTTCCGCCCGGCCGGCGGCAGGGTTGGGGAAAAACATGCGCATCAAGACCGTCCAAGCCTGGTGGGTCCGCGTCCCGATCGAAGCCGCGAAGCAGCATCGCAGCGACTTCGGCCAGGTGATGACCTTCGACGCCGCCATCCTGCGCATCGAAACCGATGACGGGCTGGTCGGCTGGGGCGAAGGCAAGAACGCCGCCGGCAGCGCCGGCAGCTACGGCGCCCTCGTCCACATGCTGAACCAAGAAGTCGGGCCGCAATTGATCGGCCGCGATCCGGCCGACATTGGCGTCATCTGGGAGATGCTCTACAACGGCGTGCGCCACGAGAGTGCCGCTTACGCGGGCCACGCCATGCCGCAGCTGGCGCGGCGCGGCATGAGCGTCGCCGCAATCAGCGCCGTCGACATCGCGCTTTGGGACATCCTGGGCAAGTCGCTGGGCCAGCCGGTCTGGCGGCTTCTCGGTGGCCGCAAGGTCGATCGTATGCAGGCCTATGCCTCCGGTGGCTGGGCATCGGCCGATGCCATTGGCGAGCAATTGAAATCCTACATCGCCAAGGGCGGCTTCAAGGCGTTGAAGATGCGGGTCGGCGCCATGGATGGCGCGGCGCACATTTCCGCCGCCCGCGTGCGCGCCGCGCGCCAGGCGCTCGGCCCCGATGTCGAGCTGATGGTCGATGCCCACGGCACCTATACGGTCGGCGAAGCCAAGCGCTTCATCCATCTCGTCGGCGATCTCGACCTCGCCTGGTTCGAGGAGCCCGTGATCGCCGACGACAAGCCAGGCATGGCCGAAGTGCGCGCCGCCGGCACCGTTCCGATCGCCACCGGCGAAAGCGAGGCGACGCGCTATGCCTTCCGCGACCTCGCCGTGCTCAAGGCGGCCGACATCTTCCAGCCGGACCCGGCCTTCTGCGGTGGCATCAGCGAGGCAATGAAGATCGGCACCATCGCCAGCGCCTTCAATTTGCGCTTCGCGCCGCATCTATGGGCCGGCGCGCCATGCTTCTTCGCCGGGCTGCATGTCTGTGCCGCGTCGCCTTCAAGTTTCACGGTCGAATATTCGCTCGGCGCCAATCCGATGATCCACGATCTGGTCGAAGAGACTGTCGAAGCCAGGGACGGTATGATAGCGATCCCGGAAAAGCCCGGATTGGGATTCACGGTTTCGGAGCGATTCCTGGAGGCGCACGCGCAACGCTGTTGACGATGAAAGAAAAGAACCTTCTCGCGGAACTCGCCGCCTATCTGTTCTCCCACTCGGACAAGGAGACCGGACGCACGCCATCGGAACGTGAACTGGCGGAGCATTTCGCCGTCAGTCGCGGCCAGATTCGTGAAGCGCTCGCCATTCTCGAGGCCATGCGCATCGTCGAGCGCCGCGCCAAATCAGGCATCTATGTCGACACCAAACAGGCCAGCGTCGAGGCGCTGGCGCTGTTCGCCCGCGCCGGCCTGCCGCTCGATCCGCTGCAGATCTATGAAACGGTCGAGTTGCGCAAGATCCACGAGATCAAGGCCGCGGAGCTTGCCTGCTCGCGCGCCACCGAGGAGAATTTCGAACGGCTACGCGAAATCTTGAAGGCGTCCGAGGAGCGTATCGCCGCTGGCGAAGGCTTGGCCAAGGAAGACCGCGAATTCCACCTCGAAATCGTCCGCGCCACCAAGAACAGCGTCTTCCACAACATCTGCAGCGTCTATTATCTGATGGGCGAGCAGCGCCTGCCGATCTACTTCAACGACCCCGAACGCAGCGTGCGCTCGCATGCCGAGCACGTGCAGATCTACGAGGCGCTGCTGCGCCGCGACGGCAATCTCGCCCAGGCGCTGATGAGTGCCCATCTGCAGGGCGCGGAGAGCTATTGGAAGGGGTTGATCGAGGGCAAGGCGGCCGCGCCCGCGAGTCCCGCGCTCGAAAAGGCCTGACCGTGGCTCAGACCGTACCAAAAATCCTGTCGACCCATCCGCTGCACCCACGCGCCTCGGCCAAGCTGGCCGGCGCCGGTCAACTCGTCATCGCTTCGGCGCTCGATGCCGTCACCTTGGCCAGGGAGGCGAAGGACGCCGACATCGTCATCGTGCGCGCGCCGCTGCCGCCGGCACTGTTCGAGGGCGCCTGGAAACTCAGGGCCGCGATCCGCCATGGCGCCGGGCTCGACATGATCCCGATGGAGGCAGCCTTGGCAGCCGGCGTGCTCGTGGCCAACGTGCCGGCGGTCAACGCCCGCTCGGTCGCCGAGCATGTCATGTTCACCGCGCTTGCGCTGCTGCGGCAATTCCGCAAGGTAGACCGCGACCTGCGCGCCAAGGGTTGGCTCGCCGGCCGCGAGCATGCCAATTCCAACATCGAACTCGCCGGCAAGACCATCGGCATCGTCGGCCTCGGCGCCGTCGGGCAAGCGGTCGGTCACATCGCGGCGCACGGCTTCGACCTGAAAGTGGTGGCGACGACGCGCAGCATGCAGCCGGCGCCGGAAAAAGTCGGTTTTCTGTCGATCGACGCGCTGGTCGAGCAGAGCGACATCATCGTTCTCTGCTGCCCGCTGACGCCGGAGACACGCGGCCTGATCAGCCGCGAGCGCATCGCCCGCATGAAACCCAACGCACTGCTGATCAACGTGTCGCGCGGGCCGGTGGTCGACGATGACGCGCTGATCGATGCCTTGCGGGAGCGCCGCATCGGCGGTGCCGCGCTCGACGTTTTCTCGACTCAGCCACTGCCGTCGAACCATCCCTATTTCGGCTTCGACAATGTCATCATCACCCCGCATATGGCGGGCATTACCGAAGAATCGATGATGCGCATGGGCGTCGGCGCGGCCGGCGAAGCCCTGCTGGTGCTGGCGGGTAAGCTGCCGGTCAATCTGCGCAATCCTGAAGTGGTCGATCACTACCGGCGGCGGTTTCCAAGCCAGACATAGCAATCGCGCTTTCGCCCCATTTCTTGGCGACCCTGCGGCCATGTCCGGTCTTCGCCACGCGTTTCTGACTGCCACCGCTCTCCTGGTCTGCGCCTTGCCATCCTCGGCAATGGCCGAGAGCAGCTATGTCTATTGCGACAACGGGCTGCGCTGCTTCAAGGCGCCCTGCCCGTCGAACAGTGCGCTCGACCTCGCCACCGGCAAGATCATCAAAGGTGTCTCGATCGACACCAGCCGATTGCCGCCGAAGGACAAGGCGATGACCGATGCGTCCGACGTGCTTTACGCCGGCAGGACCGTCGTCAGGGGATCGATCGAACATCGAACCCAGACCTTCACCGGCAAGGACTACAGCCTGCCTTGGCTGGTCGCGACGAGCATAGTGCGCACCGCCAAGGACAGTGAGCGCAAGCACTGCTTCTCACACAAGCAATGATCGCCAAGAGCATGCTCCCGGCCTGAAGCGGAACAGAACTGTCAGGAGGCGAGCAAGGCCTCCACCGAGGCGGCGATCCTCAACAAGCGGCGATCATGACCGTTGCGCGCGACCAGCATCAAGCCGGCAGGCAGCGTCATGGCTGGCATCGGCAATGAAATCGCGCAGAGGTCGAACTGATTGGCGACCTGGGTGTTGCGCAACAGCAGCCCTTCGGTGCGCTCGCGCAGTTCGGCATCCTCGGCCAGGGAAGCGATGGTCGGCGCCGTCACCGGCGTGGTCGGCAACGCCAGCACGTCAACCGACGCCAACCGCTCATCCATGGCGGCGGCCAGCACGGAACGGCGGCGCAGCGCCCTGATATAGGTTGGAGCCGTCAGCAGTGTCGCCCGCGCCAAAGGCCCGCTGACATGCGGGTCGACAGCCACGGGTGCGCCGGTCGCCAGCCAGTCGGCATGCACTTCGGCGCCTTCCATGGCCGCGATCGAACCGCGCTTGGTGGCCGTGCGCAAATCCGCGATCAGATCGTCGATCGACAGCTCCGTAATGTGTGCGCCGGTCGCCCCGATCCTGCCGAGACAATGCTCGAAGGCCGCGGCAACCTCGCCTTGCGTGTCGCCGAAAAGAACGCCGCGCGGAATGCCAATGCGAAGCCCGGCCAGTGGAATGGCCGCCAATTCGTTCGGCACCTCGCCGGCCATCACCGCGTCGGCGGCGGCGCATTGCGAGACGGTTCGGGCGAGCGGCCCGATCGAATCCAACGTGCCCGAAAGCGGAAAAGCGCCAGAGAGCGGCACGCGCCGCGCCGTTGGCTTGAAGCCGACGACGCCATTGAGCGCCGCCGGAATGCGGATCGAGCCCCCGGTGTCGGACCCGATGGAGATTTCGCTCGTCCCCTCACCCACGGAAACGCCGGCGCCTGAGGACGAACCGCCTGGAATGCGGCTTGGATCGACGGCATTGCCTGGCGTGCCGTAATGCATGTTGTCGCCGATCGCGGTGAAGGCGAATTCGGTCATGTTGGTCTTGCCGATGATGACAGCGCCGGCCTGGCGCAACCGGCCGACGATTGCCGCGTCTCGCAAAGCGGGCGCGGCGGTCTTGCGCATCAGCGAGCCGGCCGTGGTCGCTTCGCCGGCGACATCAAACAGATCCTTGATCGAGACGATGGTGCCGTCGAGCGGGCCGAGCGTCACGCCGGCTCGTTTGCGGGCCTCGCTGGCGTCAGCCGCGGCCCGTGCCGCTTCGGCATAAAGCTTCGTGAAGACCTTCTCGTCGGCCGCACGGTTGGCAAGACGTGACAGGATGATTTCGAGATGGTCGCGGATTGATTGCATGTCGATGTCGGACTCCGCCAGGATAGAACGTCCTTAGGGCAAGCAGCCGTCAGGCCCGCGAAACGCATAACCCGGCCAGCGTGCCTTTGCACCTGCCAGCGATAGGAAGATACTCATGCTGTACAAGGGCAGCTGCCATTGCGGCAAGGTTGCGTTCGAAATCGAGGGCGAGCTCGACGGCGTCATCAGGTGCAATTGTTCGATCTGTGCCCGCAAGGCCGCGCTGCTGTGGGCCGTGCCACATGACAAGCTTACCCTCATTGCCTGGGGCGATGATCTTGGCCGCTACACATTCGGCGATGCGAAAATAGCGCACCGTTTCTGCCGCAGCTGCGGCCTCCATCCCTTCGCCGAGGATGTCGACGAAGGTGCGGAGCGCAGCGCTTACATCAACATCAACTGTATCGATGATGTCGATCCGTCTACCTTGTCGATCTTCGATTTCGACGGGCGTTCGGCTTGAAGCCGACTGCTACCGGTAGCCTGTCGCATCGGCTGGCTTGCCGGCATCCTGAACCTCCGGAACATAGCGCCAGGCATCGGGCCGCGAGCCGTCGAGATCGGTAAAGCCATAGACTTGGGCCAGCCCTCCACTGGACAGCGACTGACCGTTCCAGCGCGAGCGATCCGGATCCGCGGCCAAAGCGGCAACGGCGCGGCCGACGAAGCGCGGCGTCTCGGAAATGACAAAATGCGGCACTTTCGCCGTCGCGTCGCGCCAGTTTTCCTCGGCGACGCCATAAATCTCCAGCATCATTTCCGAACGCATCCAGCCCGGCGTCAGCGAGACCGATGTGGCGCCGTGTTTCGCCAGGTCCTTGGCGTGGGCCCAGGCCATGCGGTTCACCGCCACCTTGGCAAGGTCGTAGAAGGGCGACAGGCGATAATGCTCGGCATTGTATGCGGCGGTGCCGTCGGTGATTTCGACCAGCAGCCCGCCCGGCCGCTCGATCATCAGCGGCAAGGCATGGTGCGCGGTGATCAGATGCGTGTCGATGGCCAGGCGCAGCATGCGCAGGCCGTTCTCCAGATTGTGCTCCCAGACCGGCTTGTCCCATTCGAACAGCTTTTCGCCGCCCCAGATATCGTTGACCAGTATGTCGAGCCGACCCTGCTCGGCGCGAATGCGCCCGACCAGCCCGCGCACGTCGTCGGCGATCAGATGATCCACCTTCACGGCGATGCCCTTGCCGCCATTCGCGGTGACCAGTTCCGCCGTCTCCTCGATGGTTTCGGGCCGGGCATACTCGGATTGCTGGCCGCGCGTGCTTCGCCCCGTGACATAGACAGTTGCACCGGCGACACCGAGTTCGACCGCTATGCCGCGCCCGGCGCCTCGTGTGCCGCCGGCAACCAGGGCAACTTTTCCTTGCAACGTCATTGAACTCTCCCAAAACAGCACCGTCGATCAAATCCGAGCTGGCTAATGCCGCTCGCAACATATATAAATGATCATTCGGTTATATTGGAATGTCAAGATGACCCGCCCCAAGACCCGGTCCGACGAGCAGGTGCTGGAAGCCGCGTTGCGATTGATGCACGAGCATGGCCCGGAAGCGCTCACCTTCGAGCGTCTGGCAAAAGCCTGCGGCCTGTCCGGCGCAACCCTGGTGCAGCGGTTCAAGAACAAGGCTCGGTTGAAGCAGCGCACCTTGCTGCATGCCTGGGACGACCTGGACGACAAGACAAGGGCGCTCGCCGCCAGCATGCCCAAAACCCCGGCCGGCGCCATCGAATTGCTGGTGGCGCTGTCGCAGGGCTATGGCGGCATCGAGTCCTATGCCGAAGGCCTGCTCGTCTTGCGCGAGGATTTGCGCGATCCCCTGCTCAGGGCACGCGGCGCGGCCTGGAAGACATTCCTGTGCGCCGCTCTTGCGGCCTGCTTCGCTGAAATCGACGACCCGCCACAAGACGTCGGCCTGCTGATGGCGTCGCATTGGCAAGGTGCGTTGCTGTGGTGGAGTTTTGATCCGATCATCGAAGTGGCCGTCCATGTCGAGGACAGTCTCAACCGCTTCGTCGCCGCCATCACAACGCAAACGGCCCGAAAACCGTAGGGGTTCCCGGGCCGTTGCCGTTGGCTGCTGGGAGAGACTATTTGGCCTGCTTCGGGCCGCGCAGGAACACCACGATGGCAGCCAGCAGCGTTGCGATGCCGCAATAGGCAAAGGCGCTGGCAACGCCTGCATGGTCGACCAGCAGGCCGCCAAACACAGCGCCCATCGCGATCGCCACCTGGAAGGTCGCCACCATCAGGCCGCCGGCGCTCTCGGCCTGGTCGGGCGCTGCCCGCACGAGCCAGCTCTGCAGCCCGACCGGCACCGCGCCGAAGGCGAAGCCCCAGGCCGCGACGGCGGCGGCGGCGATCATGGGCGACGCGCCAAGGATCAGCATCGAGGCGGCCGCCAATGCGATCAGCAGCGGTGCCAGCGCAACCGCTGCCTTGAGATTGCGTTCGGCAAGGAAGCCCCCGGCGATATTGCCGAAGAAGCCGCCAATGCCATAGGCCAGCAGCACCAACGAGATCGTCTCGATGTTGAGCACCGGCACCTTCTCGAGGAAGGGACGGACATAGGTGAAGCCGGCAAAGTGCCCGGACGCGACCAGCAGCACGACCAGCAGGGCAACCCTGATCGACGGCCGCTCCAGCACTTCTAGTAAGGTGCGGAAGCTCGCGACACCGACCGGCGGCAGCTTCGGAATGGTGCCCAACTGCACCAGCAGCGCCAAGGCCCCGACAATGGTCGCGATCATGAAGGCCGTGCGCCAGCCCCAGATGTCGCCGACATAGGCGCCGACCGGAGCGGCGGTGACGGTGGCCAGCGACACGCCGGTTAGGATGATCGACATGGCGCGCGGCATCAGCCGCATCGGCACCAGCCGCAGCGCCATGGCCGCCGACATCGCCCAGAAGCCGCCAAGGGCGACACCGAGCACGACACGGGCGAGCAGAAGCGTGGTGAGCGACGAGGCGAAGGTGGCCAGGAGGTTGGACAGGATGAGGAAAACCGTCAGCATCCACATCACCAGCCTGCGGTCCATGCGCCTTGTGACGATGGCCATGGTGGGCGCGGCGATGGCGCCGACGATGGCGGTTGCCGTCACCGCCTGGCCGGCCACGCCTTCGCTGACGCCGAGATCACGCGCCATCGGCGTCAGCAGGCTGGCGGGCAGGAATTCGGCGGTGACAAGACCGAAAACGCCAAGGGCCAGCGAGACCACCGCGCCCCACGCCGGTTCGGTTCGTTCATCGGATTCGACGGGGTTGAGAAGTGCGGCGTCAATGGCGCCTGTCGCGGGTTCGGCCATGGTCAGTCTCCGATCTGTTTGCGGCGCCGCATGGAAAATGACCGGCTCGGGTTCCACCCGTTACATGCCTCGCCGCCATGACTTGGCTATGCGGCCGGTCTACGGTTTGTTGCAACGCAACATTTGGCTGCAACGCAACATGGGAGTGACAAGTTGGAGTTTCCATGCTAGAAACTCCGGAATGAATTACAATTCGTCCAAAATGGCGCTACCGACTTCTGGCGACCCGCTGAGCGACATGCTGCGCGGATTGCGGCTCGACGGCGTCGACTATGGCCGCTGCGTGTTGGGCGAGCCTTGGGCCGTTTCCTTCCCGGCCCAGAAAGCCGCGCGGTTTCATTTCATCGGCCAGCAGGGCTGCTGGCTGTTCTCACCAGCCAGGGAGTGGATCGAACTCTCGGTGGGCGACGCACTTCTGATCCCGCGCGGTGACGAGCATGTCCTGGCCAGCGCGCCAGGCGTGCCCCCGGTACCGATTGGCCGCTACACGATCGAACCGGTGTGCGAGAACATCTACGACGTCTCCAACGAGTGCGGCGGCCCCAAGACCTTGCTGTTTTGCGGCAGCATGCATTTCAATCTCGACGGCTCGCATCCGCTGCTCGACATGATGCCCACCCTGATGCAGGCGCATAAGTTGATGGCGAACGCGCCGGGTATTCAGCATCTGCTCGACGCTATGGCCGGCGAGGTGACGATGGACCGGGTCGGTTCCGGCGGCATCCTTGCCCGCCTTGCCGATGTGCTCGCCGCCACGATCATCCGCTCCTGGGTGGAGAACGGCTGTGGCGATGCCACCGGCTGGATCGCCGCCGTCCGCAATCCCGACGTCGGCAAGGTGCTGGCGACCATCCACCTGCAGCCGGATCGCGATTGGAGCGTCGAGGCACTGGCGCGGATGATGGGAGCCTCGCGCTCGGCTTTTGCCCAGCGCTTCGCCACGGTGGTCGGAGAGACGCCGGCCAAATATGTGCTGCGCGTGCGCATGCATCAGGCCAGGCAATGGCTGGCGCGGGATGGCATGAGGGTATCGGTCGCGGCGGCGAAACTGGGCTATGATTCGGAAGCATCCTTCAGCCGTGCCTTCAAGCGGGTGATGGGCGTGGCGCCGAGCCATCTGCGCCATAGTGGTGCCGGCGAAGAGCCGTCCTGACGTCAGCCACCAAAATCACTTCCAATCCTTCCCGGTCTGGAGGAATTGCCAGGTCTTTTGGACGCAGCGTCATGGCCGGCCGGCATCCGGCGGATAATCTGGCCCGTGGAGGAAATCCCATGGCCAATCATTTCGCACTGCTCGCGCTTGGTGTCCTGTCGGTCATTCCCGGACGCGCCTTTGCCCTCGAGGACAGCTATCTGCCGGCAGGCAAGATCCCCTACGTCGCCGAGGCGCCAGACCAGCCGCAGCGCCTGGGACCACTGTGGGGCGAAAGGGCCAAGGGTCCAGCCGGAACATTGCTGAAAGTCCCGGGCAACTGGCGCGCCCCCGTCCACGCGCACACCGCCGACTATCGCGCCGTGGTCATCCAGGGCCTATGGGCGCACTGGCAGATGGAGGGCGGTGAGGCGACCAAGGTCGAACTGCCGCCTGGCTCCTACTGGACCCAGAAGGCCAACGAGATGCATGACGACGCCTGCCTCTCGGACACCGAATGCGTGATCCTTTTGCTCAACACCGAACCCTACGAGACCTATCTGCCGAAGTAGAGACCGGACGAACCGTTCGAGCGGTATTGCCCCCCGACATTGATTGCAGAGGGCAGTTATGCTATACATCTGGTTGAGGTGCCGAGTCGCGCCAAAAACCCGCCGCGAGGCGGGTTTTGTTTTGGGGCGCTGTCCAAGGTGCTTCTCCGCGACACCTCGGTCGCGACGTCATCCGGCGTGCCGTAAGCTCACGCCGCTGCCCTTGTCGAACAGCACCACCTTGTCTGGGTTCCAGGCAAAACGCACCGGCTGCTCGATCGCGACATCGGTTCTGGCCGGCACCGTGGCGCGCAGGGTTGTGTCGCCGACCCGCAGCGTCAGGATCTTTTCGACGCCATGGTTCTCGACGTCGTGGACACGCGCCTCGACCGGTGCGCCGCTTTCCAGATAGACATCCTCCGGACGAATGCCGAAGACGAGCGGGCGCCCCTCGGTCGCCGCACCCGCTTTGGCTCCCCCCGCGAAGGGCAGTTCGAAATTCAGCGGCGCCATCACCGCGCGGCCGTTCACCAGCCTGCCGTCGATGAGGTTCATCGGCGGCGAACCGACGAAGCTCGCCACATAGGTGTCGCGCGGATTGTTGTAGATCTCGTGAGGCGTGCCGGTCTGGATGATGCGGCCATGATTGAGCACACCGACCTTGTCGCCCATCGACATAGCCTCGATCTGGTCGTGGGTCACGAACAGGAAGGTGGCGCCGAGCTGTATCTGCAGGTTCTTCAACTCGGTGCGCAGCGCCTCGCGCAATTTGGCGTCGAGCGCCGACAGCGGTTCGTCCATCAGGAACACACGCGGCTTGCGCACGATGGCGCGGCCGATCGAGACGCGCTGCATCTCGCCGCCGGACAGCCTATCGGTCTTGCGGTCGAGCAGGTGCTCGATCCTGAGCGTGCGGGCGGCGCGGTCGACGCGGTCCTTGATCTCGGCGTCCGGCAGCCGGCGGATCTTCGGCTTCAGAGGAAATTCGAGGTTTTCGCGCACCGTGTAGCGCGGATAGAGCGAGTATTGCTGCAGCACCAGTGCCACGTCGCGCTCGGCCGCGCCCCAGTCGGCAACGTCGACCCCATCGATGAAGACCTGGCCTTCGCTCGGCTTTTCCAGCCCGGCGATCAGCCGCAGCGTCGTCGTCTTGCCGGCGCCCGTCTCGCCAAGCAGGACGAAGAATTCGCCATCGGCGATGTCGAGGTCGAGCCCGGTCAAGGCAGTGTGGTTGCCGAAAGTCTTGGAGATGTTCTTGAGTTGGATATGGGCCATCAGAGCCTCACCTCAAGCGACTTGCCGCTTGCCTTGTCGAAGAAATGCGCCTGCGTCGGATCGATCCTGGCGAACACTTTCTCGCCGGGACCGCTGACGAAGCCGCTCTTGGTGCGCGCCCGCAGCATCTTGGTGCCGACCTTCAGGTCGACGATGTCGAAGGAGCCGAGCGGCTCGACGATCTGGGTCTCGACGGCCATGAAGCCGTCGGCCGCGTCACGGCGAATGAGCACCCCTTCGGGCCGGATACCGAGCGCCAACCCATCGCCGGCATGACCGTTGAGCTTCGACAGCAGCGTGCTAGGAAACTCGAAGCCGGTGGCCGCGTCGCCCACGGTCACCGATGCGGCCGAGGCTTTCTCCGTCACGGCCGCGTCGGCGACATTCATCACCGGGCTGCCGACGAACTGGGCCACGAACAGATTGGCCGGCCGCGAATAGACCTCGTCGGGCGTTCCCACCTGCTGCAGCACGCCCTCATGCATGATGACGATACGGTCGGCGAGGCTCATCGCCTCGATCTGATCGTGCGTCACATAGATGGTGGTCGAGCCCTGCTTGATGTGCAGCCGCTTGATCTCGGCCCGCATCTCCTCGCGCAGCTTGGCGTCGAGCGCGCCGATCGGCTCGTCCATCAGCATCGCCTTCGGCCGCCGCACCAGCGCCCGGCCTATGGCCACGCGCTGCATGTCGCCGCCCGACAGTGCCGACGGCTTCTTCGCCAGCAAATCCGTTATCTGCAGCGTCTTGGCGACCGAGCGCACTTCCTGGTCGATCTCGCTTTTGCTCTTGCGCGTGGCGCGCAAGGGAAAGGCGATGTTCTCGTAGACGCTCATATGCGGGTACAGCGAGAACGACTGGAACACCATGGCGATGTCGCGGTCGGCGGCCTTCAGATGCTGGACCGGTTTGCCGTCGATGAGGATGTCGCCCTCGTCGACGGTTTCCAGTCCGGCGATGGCGCGCAAGGTCGTCGTCTTGCCGCAGCCGGACTGGCCGAGCAGCACGATGAACTCATTGTCCGCGATCTTGAGGTTGAGGTCCTTGATGACCTGGACGGCACCGAAGAATTTCTGGACGCCGCGAAGCTCGATCTGGGTCAATGCTGTGCTCCCGGATTTCGTGCATCCGCGCCATGACCGGTGCCGGCCTGTTCCTCCGGCGCGATCTTCGAGGTGATGTTGAAGCCGACCAGCCCGATCAGGATGATGGTCAGGCCGTAGGTGTGCAGGGTCATGTTCCAGGGTTGGCACAGCGCGACGATGCCGAGCACCATGAGTATCTGCGAGCCCGGTTCCAGATATTTCTGATTGATGGTGCGAAAGCTCATTTGCGGATCGCTCCGAAGGACATGCCGCGCAGCAGATGATTGCGAAGCAGGAAGGTGAAGATGGCGACCGGCAGCAGGAACAGGAAGGTTCCGGCGGCGATCACCGTCCAGTCCGGCAGGCCGGAGCCGACCTGGCTCGGGATGAAGGGCGGCGCCGTCTGGGCGCGGCGGTTGGTCATGATCAGCGCGAAGGCGTATTCGTTCCAGGCCGTGATGAAGCAGAAGACGGCGGTGGCGGCGATGCCGGTGGCGGCCTCGGGCAGCACGATCTTGAAGAAGGCTTCCATGCGTGTGTAGCCGTCGACGAGTGCCGCCTCCTCATACTCCTTCGGGATTTCGTCCATGAAACCCTTCATCAGCCACACCGAGAAGGACAGGTTGAAAGCGGTGTAGAGGATGATCAGCCCTATGTGGGTATCGTTGAGGCCGACCGCGCGGTACATCAGGAACATCGGGATCGCCACCACCACCGGGGGCAGCATGCGCGTCGACAGGATGAAGAAGAGCAGGTCCGCCTCTCCTTTCACCTTGAAGCGCGAGAACCCATAGGCGGTGAACGTGCCCATGCCGACCGCCAGCACCGTCGACGTGATGGCGATGATCAGCGAGTTCAGGAAGCGGCTCGGATAGCCCGACCACTGCACTTGGCCCTTGCCGTCGCGCACGATCTTTTCACCGCCGTCGAAGACGACACGCTCCCACCATGGGGCCGCCGCGTACTCTTCCGGCGACGGCGGACTGCGCAATTGGGAGCGCTTGGTGAACAGCTTCACGAAGGGCGAAATCTCCGGCTGGAAGACGACGGTCGGCGGAATGGTGGTGGCAAGATTGCGCGGCTTGAACGCCGTCGAGGCGATCCAGTAGATCGGCGCCAGGAAGATGATGGTCACCAGCAGCACGGCGACGATGGCGACGCGGTTGAAGGTGATTTCGGAAGAAGTGCGGACGGCGGCCATCTCAGCGCTCCTTCACCTTGTTGAGGTATTTGACGTAGATGTTGGTGATCGCCAGCACCATGATCAGCACGATATAGGCCATCGCGCAGGAGCGCCCGGTCTGCCATTCCTGGAACGCCATCTTGTAGAGCCGGATCGAGATCAGCTCCGCCGTCGGCTGGCTGGTCAGGATGTAGGCGAGATCGAAAGTCTTGAACGCTTCCATGGTGCGGAAAATGACCGCGATCATCAGGATCGGCGCGACCAGCGGCAGCGTGATGCGGAAGAAGGTATAGAACGGCCCGGCGCGGTCGATCGCGGCGGCCTCATAGAGATGCTTCGGCACAGCCGATAGCCCGGCCAGCGACAGCAGCATGACGAAGGGCGACCACATCCAGATGTCGGTCAACGCAACGGCGTAGAGCGCCATCTTGGGATCGGCCAGCCACTCGAAATTGCCGAGCCCGAGCGCATAGTTGATGACCCCCCACGACGGATCGTAAAGCAGCTTCCAGAACAGCCCGACCACCGCCATCGACAGCATCATCGGCAGCAGCAGCAGCGTGGTGATAAGGCCCTTGAGCGGAATATCCCGGTTGAGCAGCATCGCCACGCCGAAGCCGACCAGCAACTGCCCGACGACCGACACAATCACGTATTTCGCCGTAATGGCGAAGTTCGACCAGACATAGGGGTCGTTGAGCAGGTCGCGATAGTTCTGCAGCCCGACGAAATTCGCCGGCGCATTGGTCGACGCGCGAAAATCGGTGAAGGAGTAGCCGAGCGAGTAGATCAGCGGAAAAATGTTGAAGACGATCAGGAACAGAACCGTCGGGATGATGAAGAGATTGCGGATGGAGATATCGCTCAGGCCGCGTGCCGCGGCGCGCGAGGATCTGTCGAGGGTGGTGATCATCGTGGTCGCCAAGACCCTGCTCCCGGTTCAAGAAAAAGAAACGGAGGAGGCGACACCGCCCCCTCCGCGGGACATGAAGGATTATTGCACGCGGCCGTATTTCTTGAAGGTCGCGTTCCAGTCGCCAGCCAGTGCGTCCAGCGTTTCCTTGGCGGTGCCACTGCCGCCGATCATGTAGGGGTAGATGCGCTGGTTGAGCTGCTGCAGCAGTTCGGCGTATTCCGGCACCGCCCAGAAGTCCTTCACCTTGAACATGGTCTCGTAGAAGGCCTTGTTGTAGGGCGTGGCGTTCTGGAACTCAGGCGACTTGAGCACTGCCTGGCTGCAGGTGTAGCCGCCAAGGGCCGCCCACTTCTTCTGGGTCTCGTCCTTGATGAACCATTCGAGGAACTTCATCGCCTCGTCCTGCTTCTTCGAGTACGAGATGACGGAGATGCCTTGCCCGCCGAGCGCGGCGAACTGGTCGCCATTTGGACCGGGAGGATTGGCGAAGAAGCCGGTGTTCTTGGCATTCGGGTTCGACGCCTCGTTGATCAGCGAGGGGAAGAACGCGAAGAAGTTCATGCTCATCGCGGCCAGGTTTTCCGTGATTGCCTGGTTGTCCTCGACGAAGAACGATTTGGCCCAGCCCGGAGGCGTGAACTTGTAGAGTTCCTTGTAGGCATCGAGCGCGGCAACCGCCTTGTCGGAGTTGATATGGCCGTCGACCTTGTAGGTCGTGTAGTCGCCCAACTCACCGCCATAGGAGAACAGCGCGTTCTCGAAGCCCATCGCCATCGCGTCATAGGAATTGTCGGTGTAGATGGCGATGCCGTATCTCTTCTGGTCCGGCCGGTGGAAGAACTCCGCGATGTCGCGCAGCGCCTTGAAATCCTTCGGCACGTCGAGGTCGTAGCCATACTTGGCCTTGAAGGCTTCCTTTTCCTTGGGATCCTCGAACCAGTCCTTGCGATAGGACCAGCCGACAGCGTCGCCCTCGAGCGGGATCGCCCAGTATTTGCCGCTGTTGCCGGGATACTCGGCATAATATTTCACCGTCGCCGGTGCCATGACGTTGCCGAGATCATGCTTCTTGAAGAAATCGGTCAGGTCCACATAGTGGCCACCGGTGGAGCCGGCGCCGAGCCACTGCGAGTCGCCAACGACCAGGTCATAGGCGTCGCCATGGGCGTTGAACTCGGTGAAGGCCTTGGTCTGGAAGTCGGACCAGGGCGTGGTTTCCACCGTGATCTTGACGCCGGTTTCCTTCTCGTACTCGTTGCCGAGTTCCTGCAGGTAATTGGCCGGATCCCATTCCGCCCAGAAGATGGTGAGCGACTTTTCCTGCGCGTAGACGGACGTTCCGCAGGCAAGCGTTAAGCCGATACCAGCAAGCACGCTGGTCACTAACTTGCGCATAATGATTTCCTCCCTTGTGCGCATTCTACCTTGTCTTGCAGGCCGGCGACGGAGCCGGCCCTGGTAGTTCCTCCGTGGTCGCGCTTTTCCAAACTTGGAGCCTCCTCGCTCTGTCCGGAAATGGATCGCAGCCCTCACTTTCGATCCGCTTTTCTTTCCAAATCTGGTATTACCAATTGTGAATGCCCGTCAAGCCCTTTCTTGAGCAAGGATGCCGGGCAAAGTCTGCGAATTCCAGACTTATCCAACTGTTTTCTCTATATTTTCCTACTCATTGATACGTTTTGGCCTTGTGTGGACTTTTGCATTGGAACCAATATCGGCAGTCGACACTCAAATCTGGTCCAACCAGATAAGCGCTATTTCTGCGTCGTTGCCAACGTGATCCGGGCCGTGTCGGCGCCCGACTCGGCGATCGCCGCGCGCACCAGCGCACGCGCCGCCCATTGCGCGACCGACATCGTCCGGCGGCTGTCCAGCTCCCATATATCCTTGAGCACGATCAGCACCTCGACGCCGAAGATCAGCGACAGCGCCTGCGCCAGCCGCTTGAGGTCGCGCGGCGGCAGGCGGCCCTTGAGCGGCGCGAGCGCCTCCTTCAGCAATTCGACGCGATGGCCGCGTGTGAAGGCCGGCTCGCCGCCCAGCGTGCCCGCCTGGCGCCGCGCCCATTGATCGAGCGACAGTTTCAGCGCCGCCTTGAATGTCGCCTCGAAGGCCTCGATGCGCGGCATGGCGGTATCGAACAGTTCGGCCACGCGGAGCTCGGCATCGGCGGCGGTGGATTTCCAGGTGAGGATCGGCCCGAGCCCCTCGTCGACGACCGCCTGCACCAAGGCTGCCTGGCTGGGAAAATAGCGATAGGCGGTGGCGCGGGACACTTGCGCCGCCTCCGCCACCTCGCTGATCGACGGCGTGACACCCGCCTGCATCAACCTTGTCGCCGTCTCCAGCATCAGCCGTTTCGTACGCGCGCGGGGTCCGCGCTCGGCTCTCTCACCGGCATCGTCGTTCGTTGCAGGTTGTTGACGTGAGACATCCATACCAATACGATACGCGCGTCTCAAAAAATTGCAATGGCAGCCGGTGCAATCCTGGCGATGAGATAGACGCATCGCCGCCGCCGGGATTGGGAACCTTGATGAAGCGCGTCTATGTGGTGGGCACGGCTGACACGAAGGGCGAGGAACTCGGCTTCCTGGCCGACGCCATCGCTGCCACCGGCGCCCTCGTCTGCCGTATCGATGTCGGAACGCGCGAGGCAACAATATCCGTCGACATCGGCGCCAAGGATGTCGCCGCGCATCATCCCGCCGGCGGCACGGCCGTGCTCGGCGGCAATGACCGTGGCGCGGCTGTCGCCGCCATGGGCGTCGCCTTCACCCGTTTCATCCAGTCGCGAAATGACATTGCCGGCGTGATCGGCATTGGCGGTGGCGGCGGCACCTCGATTATCACCGCGGGCATGCGCGCGCTGCCGCTCGGCCTGCCCAAGATCATGGTCTCGACGCTGGCCTCCGGCGACACCGCCCCTTACGTCGACGTATCCGATATCATCATGATGCCATCGGTGACCGATATGGCCGGGCTGAACCGGCTCTCCCGGGTCGTGCTGCACAACGCCGCTCAGGCGATTTCAGGCATGGCAGGCAATCCAGCACCGGCAGCGGACGGCAAGGCGTCGATCGGCCTCACCATGTTCGGGGTCACCACGCCTTGCGTGACCGCAATCGCCGATCAATTGCGCGACATCTACGACTGCATGGTGTTCCACGCCACCGGCACCGGCGGCCGCAGCATGGAGAAACTGGCCGACAGCGGCCTGCTGTCGGGTGTCATCGACATCACCACGACGGAGGTCTGCGACCTGCTGTTCGGCGGCGTGCTGCCGGCGACACAGGATCGGTTCGGCGCCGTCGCCCGCACTGGCCTGCCCTATGTCGGTTCGGTGGGCGCGCTCGACATGGTCAATTTCTGGGCGCCTTCGACCATCCCGGAACGGTATCGTGGCCGACGGTTCTACGAGCACAACCCGAATGTCACCCTGATGCGCACGACCGCGCGGGAATGCCGCGAGATCGGCGAATGGATTGGTGCCAAACTCGCTTTGTGCGAAGGCCCGATGCATTTCCTGATCCCGGAAAAAGGCGTCTCCGCGCTCGACATCGAAGGCGGCGCCTTCTTCGATCCGGAAGCCGACGCCGCCCTCTTCGACGCCATCGAGCGCACCATCAGGCCGGATGCGACGCGCCGCGTCACTCGCCTGCCGCTGCACATCAACGATCCGGAATTCGCCCAGGCGGCAACCGCCGCCTTCCTCGACATCGCCAGACAGTGAGACCAGACATGCCAGCCATACCGCGCAAGGACATATTGAAGAAATTCCGGGCAATGATCGACAAGGGCGTGCCGATCGTCGGCGGCGGCGCCGGCACCGGCCTGTCGGCCAAGGCCGAGGAAGCCGGCGGCATCGACCTGATCATCATCTACAATTCCGGCCGCTATCGCATGGCCGGACGCGGCTCGGCCGCCGGCCTGCTCGCCTATGGCAATGCCAACGACATCGTCAAGGAAATGGCCTACGAGGTCTTGCCGGTGGTCAAGAAGACCCCCGTACTGGCCGGCGTCAACGGCACCGATCCCTTCGTCATCATGCCGCTGCTTTTGGCGGAACTGAAGACGATGGGCTTTTCCGGCGTGCAGAATTTTCCGACCATCGGCCTGTTCGACGGCAGCATGCGGCAGAGTTTCGAGGAAACCGGCATGGGCTTCGGCCTCGAGGTCGACATGATCGCCGAGGCACACAAGCTCGACCTCTTGACCACGCCCTATGTCTTCAACCCGGAAGAGGCGCGCGCCATGACCAAGGCCGGCGCCGACATCATCGTCGCCCATATGGGCGTGACCACGGGCGGCTCGATCGGCGCCACGTCTGCCAAGTCGCTGGACGATTGCGTCGTGGCCATCGACGCCATTTCGGAAGCCGCGCGCTCGGTGCGCAAGGACGTCATCCTGCTTTGCCATGGCGGCCCGATCTCGATGCCCGACGATGCCCGCTACATTCTCTCTCGTGCTAAGGGCCTGCACGGTTTTTATGGCGCGAGCTCGATGGAACGGCTGCCGGCGGAAGCCGCGATCGCCAGGCAAACGGCGGATTTCAAGGCGGTCACGCTGGGCGGCGACAAAGCGCCCACGAAGAAAAAGAAGGGATGATGAGAGATGACCGACAAGAGCAAGGTGTTTGTCTATCCGAAGGACGTCGACGCCTTCGGCTTCGACTGGGGGAAATTGTCCCTGACCGTAGCGCCCGAAGTGAATGGCGCGACCCGCTTTTCCGGCGGCGTCGTCGACCTGCCCTCGGGCAAGGGCCATACCCGCCACAACCATCCGGGTGCGGAAGAGATCATCTTCGTCATTTCGGGCCATGGCGAACAGATGGTCGAGGACGAGCAAGGCAATCCGGTGGTCGAGAAGGTCGGTCCCGGCTGCACCATCTATGTGCCGGAAAGCCGCTTCCACTCGACGCTAAATACGGGTGATGCGCCGATGCAGCTCTTCGTTGTCTATTCGCCAGCCGGGCCGGAACTGGGCTTGCGGGAGCTGCCAGATTTCAGGCTGATCCCGGCGAGCGGAAAGTAATCGCGCAAAGGCCCCCTCATCCGGCCGCTTCGCGGCCACCTTCTCCCCGAGGGGAGAAGAGGCTGACACCGGCGCATGCGCCTCCTCTCCCCTCGGGGAGAGGTCGGATTGCCCGAATTGCCCCGCAATTCGGGTTGGCAATCCGGGTGAGGGGGACTGCGCCGACCTTGCCCCTACAGACCCCCACCCCTGTTC
>NZ_VFVR01000029.1 GCF_006442205.1 Mesorhizobium sp. B2-3-12 | reverse complement strand
GGGTCAAAGGAGCCGGCCCCGTCCCCGGGCCGGCTCCGCCATTTCCGGGGCGATTACACGCCGGATAACGCAGGCACCTAAGTCGGCTTCCGTGCCCCCTTGCTTCCGGAATGCCGCTTGATTCTCGACTGTCGGTTCGTTGGCGGGTATATTTCCGATGTTCTCCGCATCAGATACGCTCGCCAAGCTGGCGAACGTCGACAGCGCGCTAGTCACCGAAGGTGCCGCATGCCGACCGAACCTCGATCACCACGCCTTGCCGTTCTTATCGATGCCGACAACGCCTCCGCCAAGATCGCCGACGGTCTGTTCGAGGAGATCGCCAAGATAGGCGAGGCTAGCGTTCGTCGAATTTACGGCGACTTCTCGAGCACCCGATCGAAGGGATGGGCGGACATCCTGTCGAAACACGCCATCATACCGCAGCAACAGTTCGCCTATACCGTCGGCAAGAATGCGTCTGATATCACTCTGGTGATCGACGCCATGGATCTTCTCCATAGCAGTCGCTTTGACGGCTTCTGTCTGGTTTCGTCCGACAGCGACTTCACGAGGCTTGCTGCCCGCATCCGCGAACAGGGCGTCGATGTGTTCGGCTTCGGCGAGCGGAAAACCCCCGAGAGCTTTCGACAGGCATGCCGCCGTTTCATCTACACTGAAAACCTCCTGCGTGGCGCAATGAGCGTCCAAGATGCCGCACCGGCGGCGAAGCCGCTTCAGTCGCCCAACGCCGCGACACCAATCCTCAGGAAAGTGATCAGTCAGATGGACAGCGAGGATGGCTGGGTGTCCCTGAGTAACTTTGGAAAGCAGCTCTTGAATCTCTTTTCGGATTTCGATCCCCGCACCTACGGTTTCGGGAAGCTGAGCGATCTGGTGCGGGAGACCGCTGCTTTCGAAATCGACAAGGCCAGCGGTGGGGCCATGCGAATACGCATCAACACCGCCGCTGCGAAAAAAGGGAAAAACAAGTCGAGGTGAACTTGATCGGAACGCCTCTGCATGTGTGGTTTCGCAGCGGCGGTATCGTTTGCAATCCCGCACGATTTGGGTACTGCCATGCTGGAAATCCCGGAAGATCGATGCGAACGCCATCGTCTGTTCAAGGCGATGGATGATGCCTTCAAGGCTGGTGACTTCGAGGCCCTCGGCACCGCCCTGGGCGGTTCGCCCCGCTGGTTCGACGAGCGCATGCCTTTCGAACTCGGTCTTGGCCATCCGCTGGAATACGCGATCTACTGGAGCCCTCCCGCCTTCATCGCAACGCTGCTCGAGGCCGGATCGAGCCCGAACTATGACGATCATGCCGGATTTCCATCGATCATCGCGGCGCTGTCCACCGAGCGGGCGGACAAGTTCGACATCATCCACATCCTCATCGATCACGGCGCCGATGCGAACATGCGCGGCGTCAACGATTGGACGCCGCTTCACTACGGCGTGGCGATGCGCGACGCCGAGGCGATCCGCCTGCTTCTCGCCGCCGGCGCGGATCCCACCTTGAGGACCCGTATCGACCACTACACGACAGCGCTTGAAGAGGCAGACATCGCAGGGTTCGAGGTTGGCGCGTCGCTGCTGCGGGCAGCCATTGCCGAGCGCGCAACCGGCAACCGGGATCGATAGGCGGTGCCGAAGCCATGCGCCGGCCGGGACCTCAGACCTTCTCCAGCCCCGCTTTGAAGCGCTTGCCGTTGGCGATGTAATGCGCGGCCGAGCCACGCAGCCGCTCGACCGCCGCGTCGTCCAGCACCCTGATCGCCTTGGCCGGCGAGCCGACGATCAGCGAATTGTCCGGGAATTCCTTGCCTTCGGTGACCAGTGCGCCGGCGCCGACGAGTGAATTCCTGCCGATCCTGGCGCCGTTCAACACGACGGCGCCCATGCCGATCAGGCTGTTGTCGCCGATCGTGCAGCCATGCAGGATGACACGGTGGCCGATCGTGCAGCCCTGCCCGATGGTCAAGGGAAAACCGGGATCGGTGTGCATGACCGTGTGTTCCTGGACGTTGGTATCGGCGCCGATGACGATCGGCTCATTGTCGCCCCTGATAACGACGCCGAACCAGAAGCCGGCATTGCGGCCGATCCTGATGTCGCCGATCAGCGTGGCATCGGGCGCGATCCAGTTCGTGTCGGCATCGGCGAAGCTGGGCTCCGTTCCATCGATCGCATAGAGCGGCATTGTCGGTCTCCGAATCGTCTCAGGCTGGAAACCCTAGGAGACGGACCGCCCATGAAGCAATGGCAAGCACGACCACGCCCAGCGCCAGGGACCAGGCAATGGCGGTGCAGCCGCATGACAAGAGCGCCGCTGTCGAGATGCGGTGCTGGCGCCGGGCGTCAAGGGCTTCGTTGACCAGCATGAACGGCCCGGCGCCGGCCGTGACGGCCAGCGAGCGCACCAGATGTGAGGGCGACACATAGGGCTCGGCGAAGGCGACCTTGCGGCCCGATACCAACTCCATTGTCGAGCCCGCCAGGCCGCAAACCGTCAGGCCGACGACAAAGGCGAACAACAAGAGTTCCATCTGGGCCATATTAACCCTCCATTTACCATGAAATCGCACAGTCGTTTCAAGAAGGCTGCAAGAGCCGTGCCGTGCGAAGTGTGCCGCCGAGGGACAGCGGGCGGTGGGACGAGGACCGAGATGAAGCAGGCAGCGACCGCCGACGGCCCGGAACTGACCGTGGTCGATTCCAAGCTGATGAAGCGGGTGTTCTACGCGTTCGCCGCACTTGCCTTGCTGTCGATAGCGATCAGCCTTGGCGGCAAATGGTTCGGCCGTTCCATAGCCATGGCCGGATATACCGACGACGCGACCACACGCGCGGTGGTAATCGGCAAAAACGTCGTGACCGTGCCGGCCAATTTCATTCGTTTCGAGCAGGCCCGGCGCGACGGCATCGCTTCGCGTCTCGACCTTTATCTGCGCTATCCCCAGATGGACGGCTACAGCGAGGCGTCGCGCGACGATTTCAATAACGCCGGGGCCAACAGGAACATCATCTTCCTGTCCTTCGAGCAGCAGATGATGTCGCGCGACATGAGCGGCCGGTTCGGGCCGATCTACAGCGCACTGATCGTCCAGCCCGGCATTCCCGGCCCCGGCGGCACCACGGTCTACGCGTTCAATGAGAAATCAGGCTACCTGAACGAGGTGCTGGTCGTCGGCAAGCGCGCGGGCAAGGACCCTTTCGTGGCCCGCTGCCTCAGCGGGCCGAGCGCCGGCGAATCGCTGGCGCCTTGCGAGCGGGACATCCATGTCGGGGATGATCTCAGCCTTACCTATCGCTTCCCAAGGGAATTCCTTGGCGACTGGCAGACGCTCGACGCCGCCATCACGGCCGAGGCGGGGCGTATCCTCAAGACAGGACATTGACAGGCCGCTCGACGCGGCCTGCCTTTGAGACCGTGGCTCAGGCCAGATCGATGTCGAGGATCGCCATCGAGAAGTTGTAGTCGCCGTCGTCCTCGTCCTTGAAGACGATGCCGAGGAACTCGTCGCCGACATAGACTTCGGCCGAATCTTCCTTGCGCGGCCGTGCCTTGACCTCAAGCTTCGGGTTCTGGAAGACGCGCTTGAAATAGGCGTCCAGCTTTCTGATTTCGTCCGGCTTCAACAGTCTTCTCCGATCATCGGGCTTGCTCGTTTGAACGGCGCTTCTGGCACGTCGACAATGGCGATGTAAAGGCAAGCCGGCCTTACTGCACCGGAAGCGGCGGTGCTGCCCGGCAAATCGCGATCATGCCGTGCGATTGCAAATCAGATATCGAAACTGATCACCTGGTCCATCGTCTGCGACGGCAGAAGCTGGTCCATCTGGCGCGAAGGCTGGTCGCAGCCGGTCTCGCCGACCACGCGGGCCGGCACGCCGGCAACCGTCTTGTTGTGCGGCACGGGCGACAGAACCACCGATCCCGCGGCAACCTTGGAGCAATGGCCGATCTCGATGTTGCCGAGAATCTTGGCGCCGGCGCCGATCAGCACGCCACGGCGGATCTTGGGGTGGCGGTCGCCGCCGGCCTTGCCGGTGCCGCCCAGCGTCACGCCGTGCAGGATCGACACGTCGTCCTCGATGACCGCCGTCTCGCCGACGACAAGGCCGGTGGCATGATCGATGAAGATTCCCTTGCCGATGCGCGCGGCCGGGTTGATGTCGGTCTGGAAGACCGAGGACGAGCGGCTCTGCAGGTACAGCGCGAAATCCTTGCGGCCGTGGTTCCACAGCCAATGCGCCAGCCTATGGGTCTGGATGGCGTGAAAGCCCTTGAAATAGAGCACCGGCATGATGAACCGGTCGCAGGCCGGGTCGCGGTCATAATAGGCCTGGATGTCGACGCGTACCGTGGTCGGCCAGTCCTTGTCGTCGGCCAACATCGACTTGAAGGTCTGGCGGATGAGATCGGAACCGATATCCTGGTGCGCCAGCCGCTCCGCGATCCGGTGGATGACCGCCTCTTCCAGGCTCTCCTGGTTGAGGATCGTCGAATAGAGGAAGGCGGCCAGCAGGGGATCGCGGTTGACCGCTTCCATCGCTTCGTCGCGGATCGAACGCCAGATCGGATCGACCGGCTGCAACGCGCTGTGGCGGGAAATGCTGATGCTGTTCATCGACGTCTCGTCCTGCGTCCTGCTAGTCTGCCTGTTGTGCGGCCGCACATATAGGCCAGATCATAGCATGATTGAACTCAATTTTCCTTAGTGCTGTGTCAAATGGATTTGGTTCGCGGGAATTCAAGCAGCCATGGAAAACGAACCCTTGATCGACGACGCCCTGAAAACCGAGCTTTCGGCACTCTATGCCGCCGGGGACCGCCACTATCACGGCCTTGCGCATATCGAGGCAATGCTGGCGCTTGCCAGCGACTATCGGGGGGAGTTCGGCGACCCCGAGGCCGTCGAGGCGGCGATCTGGTTCCACGACGCCATCTATGACAGCCGCGCCAAGGACAATGAGGCGCGAAGTGCCGACCTTGCCGAAGAGAAGCTCGAGGGCCGCGTCGATGCCGAGCGGCTCAAGCGCATCGGCGCGATGATCCTCGCCACCGCCGCGCACCAGTTGCCGCCGTTCGATGACGCCGCGGCGGCGCGCGACGCCAGTCTGTTCCTCGACATGGATCTTTCGATCCTGGGCGCCGCGCCGGACGCGTTCGACGCTTATGAACGCGCGGTTCGCCGCGAATATGACTGGGTGGAGGAACCGATGTGGCGAGCCGGCCGCCGCGCGGTGCTGAAGACCTTCCTTGCGCGACCGCATCTCTTCCACACACAGGAATTCCGCCAGCGCTTCGAGCCGCAGGCAAGGCTGAACATTGCGCGGTCGCTGGAGGCGCTCACCGTGGATAGAGGATAATCAGGTAAAGGCGCCGATGGTCGACGCCATGGCCATCAGAATACCGAACCTATCCTTGCCGCCCGCTCAAAGCGGATTTTCGGCGTAGAACTCCAGCACCCGCTGTTTGAACGTCTTGTCCCCTACCGCCAGCATATGGTCACGGCCCTCGATGTGGAACGCCCTGGCATTAGGCATCAAGGCCGCGAGCTCGTCGGGCGAGCCGCCAATGTCGTCGGTGGTGCCGACCGCGATCAGCGTCGGCTGGGCGATGCGCGCGACGTCGCCCTCGCTGAGCAATTCGCGCGACGTGGCGATGCAGGCGGCCAACGCCTGGCGATCGCTGCGGGTCTGGTCGGCGAAGGCGCGGAAAGAGCGGCCGCGCGCATGGGTGGTCGCGGCCGGGTCGTCGGCAAGCAGAGCGGCGGCGATCGGATCCCAATCGCCGACGCCATCGATCATGCCGATGCCGAGGCCGCCGAAGACCAGCGTCGCCACCTTGTCCGGATCGGACAGCGCCAGGAACGCGGCGATGCGCGCGCCCATCGAATAGCCCATGACATGGGCCCGCTCGACGCCGAGGTGATCGAGCAGGGCTGCCGCGTCCGAAGCCATCTTCGCGGGCGTATAGTCGGCCTCGTCATAGCTCTTGGATGACGCGCCGTGGCCGCGATTGTCGAAGGCGATGGCCCGATAACCGGCATCGTTGAGCGTCTTGAACCAGCCAGGCGACACCCAGTTGACGTAGTGGCTCGAGGCGAAGCCGTGGATCATGAGCACCGGGTCGCCCTCGCCCGACGCCGGGTGGCGGTCGAGAAAGGCAAGATCGAACCCGTCATGGGGAAAAAACTGCATTGGAAGGCGATCCCCGCGCTTAATCGGAACCGACGTTCGGAGAATCGCCCTTGTCGGCCGGCGGCGTGCCAGGACCCGACGCCGTGCCGATCGCCGGATGACGCAGCAGATCGCCATCCGCTATGCCGTCCCTGGCGGCGGTGCCGGCCTTGAGTTCGAGCACGAACCGAACCGGCTCGCCGGGCGAGACGATCGCCTCGGACTGCGGCTCGCCCTGTTTGATGGCGCGGATCCTGCCATCCTGGCCGACAAAGATCAGGTCGAGCGGCATCGGCGTGTTCTTCATCCAGAAACTGACGTCGCGCGTCTCGTCGAAGACGAACAGCATGCCATGATCGGCGGCCATCTCTTCGCGAAACATCAGGCCTGCTTCACGCTCCGCCTCGGTATCGGCGACTTCGACGGAGAAGGAGCGCTCGCCGCCTTTCGTGACCGCGATGAGCGGCGCAGCGTCGACGGGGAGGATCATCGCCCGGCCATCGGCCACGCTGGGTACCTGGAAATAGAAGAATGCGGCCGCGGCGACCATGACGGCGGCCACAGCGCACATCACGCCCGCTGTCAGCACGTTCCTGTGTGTCATAAGAAATCCTCGGCCGGGCTCGCCCTAGTGCGAGACCGGCAAGGTGCCCATATCGGGGTGAATTTCGGCGGCCATAAGGCCTTTGTCACCGCGGCCGAAACGGACAAGCACGACCTGTCCCGGCCGAAGCTCGGTAATGCCGTAGCGGCGCAAGGTCTCCATATGGACGAAAATGTCCTCGGTGCCCTCGCCGCGCGTCAGGAAGCCAAACCCCTTGGTGCGGTTGAACCATTTGACCAAAGCGCGTTCGAGCCCGCTCTCCGGCGTCACCGAGACATGGGTGCGCTGTTCCTGCATTTCCGCGGGATGGACGGCTGTGGTGACATCCATGGAGAGAACGCGGAAAGCCTGCAGTCCGCGCTCGCCCTGCTTCACAAGGCAGACCACGCGCGCGCCTTCCAGGGCAGTCTGGAAGCCGTCCCGTCGAAGGCAAGTCACATGGAGGAGGATATCGCCCGAAACACCGTCGTCGGGAAGGATGAAGCCATAGCCCTTGGCCACATCGAACCACTTGATGGCGCCGGCAATCTCGGCCAGGTCGGCATCGCCGCCTTCGTCGCGCGTCAAGGCGTCGGCAAGGGTCCCGGCCCGTCCGGTCAAAGAGGCCTTTTCCCCCATAAGAATGCCCCCTTTTTTCAAGAAACACCGCAACTGATTCTTGACACCAGATTAACACCGCGGCTTCCGGTGTGTGCAAGACCTGACGTGCCTTTTTTCACGGTTCATTGCGGGAATACCGGATTTGTTCTTTGCCGGCACCGCTTGCCGCCTCACGATTGCCCTTTGACCGGGCCGACCCTATGTTGCGCCGCAACCCAACAGATCGAGGAAAACACATGCGCTATCTGCACACCATGGTCCGCGTCGCCGATGTCGATGCCTCGCTCGATTTCTACTGCAACAAGCTCGGGCTCAAGGAAGTTCGCCGCTATGAAAACGAACAAGGCCGCTTCACGCTGATCTTCCTGGCGGCGTCCGAAGACGAGCAGAGCGGCATCGCCGACAAGGCGCCGCTGGTCGAACTCACCTACAATTGGGATCCCGAAGACTACAAGGGCGGGCGCAATTTCGGTCACCTCGCCTATGAGGTGGACGACATCTACGCCACTTGCCAGCATCTGATGGACAACGGCGTCACCATCAACCGGCCGCCGCGCGACGGCAACATGGCCTTCATCCGGTCGCCGGACGGTATTTCCATCGAGCTCCTGCAGAAAGGCCCGGCCAAGGCCAAGGCCGAGCCCTGGGCATCGATGGCGAACACCGGGAGCTGGTAAGGTTCTGCCCCGGGACCGGGCGGAAGCGCCCGGTCGGCTTTGGCGTTCGGCCGGACAATGCCTATCTGTCTGAAGTCGCGCCGGCGCCGTAGCACCGGCGCATTGTCATGCGAATGGGTTCGCGCCCATGGAGAATTCAATCATGCCTTCCAGCCACGCCGACGTCGCCACCGAACATGCCAGCCGCTACCTGCAGCAATTGTGCAAGCATTGGGCGCACAAATTCCCGGTCGAGTTCGACCCGAACCATGGCGCCATCGATCTCTCGCTTGGCCGCACGGTCATGGACGCAGATGCGACGGCGCTGCGCATCACGGTGTCGACAGACGAAGCAGGATCGCTCGAGCGCCTGGAAAGCGTCGTCGCCGACCACATCAAGCGTTTTGCCTTCCGCGAGGAACTGTCCTTCGATTGGAAGCCCGCTCCGGCGGCTTGACAGGCCTAGAGCGGTTCAGCATTCGATAGAATCGCCGACCCGCTCTAACTCTTTGTTTTTACCCAATTCCCAAGGGGAAGCGCTACGCGCTTCTCCCGGGAAAACCGTTACAGACTTTTCCTGGAATTGCTCGAGCTCTTGCCGGCCCGACCGGCCATCTCCAGCAGCGCCAGCACCGAGCGCCAGTTGCGCGCGGTGCCCGGCACCTTCAGAACACGCGGGATGAGGTTGGCGAACACCGATTTGCCGAGCCCGTCCGGTGCGCTGAGGTAAAGCACGTCGCCCTTGATCTCGAAACGCTCGGGACCTGTGCACTTCTCGGCCAGCCGCGCCGCCTCGTCGGCGGTCGGCTCACGCTCCAGCGCGTAGGCGTGGAGCTTCGTGTGGTCGGCGGCGGCTTCGGGATAGGGATTTTCGCGCACCAGCCGTTCGAACCATGAGAGGTCGCGCACCATGATGCGCGAATGAAAGCCCCATTTCGCCTCGAAGGCCGCCTCGATCCTTTTCGTCAGCGCGGCCGCGTCGCCCTTGTCGGCCCGGAACACGACATTGCCGCTCTGCACGTAGGTGGCGACATCGCAAAAGCCGAGCCCCTCGAAGAAGGTCCGCAACTCCGCCATCTTGACGATACGGTTGCCGCCGACATTGATGCCGGAAAACAAGGCGATGAAGACCTTTCCGCTCATATGATGAACCCGGCCAGTGTTTCGTTGTCGGTGATGTCCTGATACTGGACGCCCTCGGCCTCGAAATTCGCCTTGAGCAGATCGAAATTGCGGCGATCCCTGGTTTCGATGCCGATCAGCACCGAGCCGAAATTGCGCGCCGACTTCTTCAGATATTCGAAGCGCGCGATGTCGTCGTCAGGACCCAGCATTTCGAGGAAGTCGCGCAACGCGCCCGGCCGCTGCGGAAAGCGGATGATGAAGTACTTCTTCAGGCCCTCGAAGCGCAGCGCCCGTTCCTTGACGTCCGGCAGGCGCTCGAAGTCGAAATTGCCGCCCGAGACCACGGCAACGATGGTCTTGCCCCTGATTTCCTTCCTGGAAAAATCCTTCAGCCCATCGATCGCCAACGCGCCGGCCGGCTCCAGCACCACGCCTTCGATGTTGAGCATTTCGATCATGGTCGCGCAGAGCCGGTTTTCCGGGACCAGCCGCACGCTGTCGGCGGCAAACTCCTTGAGATAGCGCAAGGGTTCGCGGCCGATCTCGGCAACCGCGGCGCCGTCGACGAAATTGTCGACCTTGGCGAGCTTCAGCCGCTTTCCCGCCGCGAGGCTGTCGCGCAGGCTCGGCGCGCCGGCCGGTTCGCAGAAGACGAACCGCGCCTCGCGTCCCTGGTCGGCGAAATAGTGCGTCACCCCCGCAGCCAGACCGCCGCCACCCACCGGCAGCATGACGATGTCGGGCATGCGCGCGCCCGGCATCTGTTCCGCGATCTCATAGGCGACCGTCGCCTGCCCCTCGATGATGTCCTTGTGGTCGAAGGGCGGCACCATGTGGGCGCCAGAGCTTTCGGTGAATTCGAAGGCGGCGCGATAGCAGTCGTCGAAGAAATCGCCGACCAGCTTGATCTCGACGAAGTCGCCGCCAAACAGCCTGGTCTTGTCGATCTTCTGCTGCGGCGTCGTCACCGGCATGAACACCACGCCTCGTTTGCCGAAATGGCGGCAGACGAAGGCGAAACCCTGCGCATGGTTGCCGGCGGAGGCACACACAAACAGCTCGGCCTGGTTGCCTTCGCCAAGCGCCTTTCGGAAAAAGTTGAAGGCGCCGCGGATCTTGTAGGATCGCACCGGGCTCAAATCCTCGCGCTTCAACAGCACCCGCGCGCCGGTCTTTCTGGACAGATAGTCATTTTCCTGCAGCGGGGTTTCGGGAAAGATCTGACGGATCGCGGCGGCGGCGGTGGCGACGCGCGAGGAAAAGCTGGTCATGGCAAAATCATCCCGGATCGCCCGCGGGCGCGTTAGACGACAACCCTATTACACATCCGCCTATTACACATCCGGCCCTGCAAAGACCATTGCCCGGTTGGGTCAGCGCTCGCGGCGACGCCTTCGCGAAATGTTTGCAGGCGCTTGGGGCCGTTTGTTCATGCTTCCCGCATCGGGTCGGCGGACACTTTCGTGAACGCTTTCCGCGATGTGGCGGCCTTGCCGCCAAGGCTTTGGCTTTCGCGCAACAGTGGGATAGCCATCGGCGGAAGCCGACCAGATTTTGCCCGGAGATGACTTACTTCCGCCGCACTTCGCCTGCTGGGGAGGTATCGCGGAGGGTGGACGAGCCCTTACTGGGCTTGAGTGGAATTTTTTGACGTGCATTTGAAGACGATTTGCATTCTAGCGCTTGCCTTGCTGGTGGCGGGTTGTGGCGGCCGTAAAACCGAGGAACTGCTCGGCAGCGCGGTCATGTCCGCGCCGGTTACGGAAATCGCGGGCAACCATTCGATCTTCATCGCCACGACGCGCAAGAAATCCGACGATCCCAACAAGGTTTTCGACGGCGAACGCTCGGCCACGCTGAACTACGCTCGCGTCAACGTCACCGTTCCGGGGATCCACACGACCGGCCAGATCGAACGGCGCTCGCGCGGCAAGTCGAATGATCCGGCCAAATACTTCATGGCTTCCGAGGTCGTCGGCTACGATACCCAACCAAAATTCTCCAGCGCTCTCAACGCCGACATAGCGGCGCGCGGCGGCCGCGTGATGGTGTTCGTCCATGGCTACAACACCGGCTTCGACGACGCCGTCTACCGCCTGACCCAGCTCGTGCATGATTCCGGCTATCCCGGGACGCCGGTGCTGTTCTCCTGGGCCTCGGGCGCGAAGACCACCGACTATGTCTATGACAAGGAAAGTGCCAGTGCCGCGCGTGACCAGCTCGAAGTGACCTTGCGAATGCTGCAGCAGTCCGGCGCGCGGCGCATCGACATTGTCGCCCATTCGATGGGAACCTGGGTGACAATGGAAACGCTGCGCCAGATGGCCATCAGCGGCGACCGCGATCTTGGCGGCAAGCTCGGCGACGTGGTGCTGGCCTCTCCCGACATCGACGTCGATGTGTTCAAGAGCCAAATGCGCCGTTACGGCAAGCCCGACAAGCCGTTCATCCTCTTGTTGTCGGATGACGATCGCGCGCTGCGGTTATCAGGCCTGATCGCCGGCTCGCGGCCGCGTGTCGGCGATTACAAGGATGCCGCCGACCTTGCCTCCTACGGCGTGACGGTCGTCGATCTCTCCAAGGTCAAGGGAAGCGACAGTTTCAATCACACCAAATTCGCCGACAATCCGGCCCTGGTGAAGATGATCGGCCAGCGGCTGCGCGAGGATGATGGTTTCGCCAGCGACCGGGACGTGACCGATCGCATCAGCCTGCTCGGGCAGTAGATGCCGCGCCACGGGTTTGGCCGTGCCGTTCGCCCTTGCCACGCTGTCGGCGCACTTTGAACTGGACCGCGCCCGTCTCTGGCCTTATCGGAGTATTGAGCGACGTCATGCGTTTGACGTCCCCCGTTACGGGAGCCGACGCGTGGCCTTGCGCTTGAAGAGTTTCGGTGTCGTCGCCTTCGCGTTGCTGTTCGCCGGCTGCGCTGGAAATACGCATGACCTGCTCAACAAGACGACGGTCAGCGTGCCGGCATCCGATA
>NZ_VFVR01000028.1 GCF_006442205.1 Mesorhizobium sp. B2-3-12 | reverse complement strand
GTAGGGGAGTAGGGGAGTAGGGGAGTAGGGGAGTAGGACTGCAGTCTCTGGGGCGTAACCCTTTCCCTTACTCCCCTATTCCCTTACTCCCCTCATTCTACATCTTGTCGATCACCGACTGAACGCCTTCCGTCGGCGCGTCGACCGAGGACCCGGCCACCATGATGGCGGCGACGATGGCCTCGGGGTCGTTGACGACCAGCGGCTTCACACGCTGCGCGGTGTGAATGAAGCCTTCCGCCGCCATGTGATCAAGCAACGACAGCATCGGGTCCCAGAAACCTTTGACATTGCCGAAGACGATCGGCTTGCGGTGATGGCCGAGTTGCGCCCAGGTCATGATCTCGACGATCTCCTCGACTGTGCCGATGCCGCCGGGCAGCGCCACAAAGGCGTCGGATTTCTCGAACATCTTGTGTTTGCGCTCGTGCATGTTGTCGGTGATCAGCAGCTCGTCGAGCCCGTCAAGCGCGGTTTCGGTTGCTTCCCTGTTGATGAGGAAGCGCGGAATGATGCCCGTCACCTTGCCGCCGGCCTTGAGCGCGCCTTCGGCCACGGCGCCCATGATGCCCTTGGTGCCGCCGCCATAGACCAGCCGCAGACCTGCCTTGGCGATTGAGCGTCCAAGCAGGTGACCGGCCTTGGCATAGATTTCATCGCGGCCCGGAGACGAGCCGCAATAGACGCAGACGGATCGAATCGTGTTCATACGGATGATTGGTGATTGGGTCTGAAAGCCTGGTCAAGCCCCAAGGCCTTACAAGGGCGGGCTTTTTCGTGTCGGCCCGTTTTTCTTGTCGGCATTGGCAAAACACGCTAGACCGGCGTTAGGTGGCTAAGGGGTAGGGAAATATGGCAATTAATCCATTGAAGGCGTTCCTGTTCGCGGCGGGTGGGACCGTCGCGGCCGCGGGAACCGCCTATGTATCGGGCGCACTCGACCCGTATCTTCATCCAGCGCCGCCGGCGCAAGTCGCGGCCTTGACGCCGCCCGAGGCGCCCAAGTCGGCGGATCCCGGCACGGAAGGGCGTCTGCCGGCTCCGGCGGTGCCGGCAGCACCGGCCGCGGCACCCCAGGCGACGGCGCCTGCCGCGCCCGCGACGGAAGCCGCGCCCCCGGCAGCACCCGCAACCGATGCGGCGGCCCCTGCTGCCCCTGCGCCGGCCGGCCCGATCGCGCCGACTTTCGACGTCGTGCGCGTCGAGAGCAACGGCTCGATCGTCGTTGCCGGCAACGCTGCGCCCAACTCGAAGGTCGAAATCCTCAATGGCGCGACGGTGATCGGCTCCACGGTCGCTGGTCCCGACGGCGCCTTTGTCATCGTGCTCGACGATCCCTTGAAGCCCGGCGACTATACGATTGCCCTGCGGTCGACGGTCGGCACGGTCGTGACTGCTTCGGCGCAGACCGCCGTGGTCTCGGTGCCAGCCAATGCCGCTGGCCAGGTGCTGGCCATGGTCGAGGAGCCGGGCAAGCCGGCCGAACTGTTGACCGTTCCCGCGCCCGAGACAAAGCCGGCGCCGGCAACCGGCGAGCAGGCCGCCGCTCCGTCTGCCGAGGCGCCCGCGACTGTCACTCCGGCGCCCGCCGCGCCGGCGCCGACCGCGCCAGCCGTGGTTGAGGCTAAACCCGCTCCAGCGGCACCGGCCGCGTCCGCCGTGGCTGAGCCCAAGATCGTCGTCGAGGCCGTCGAGATCGACGGCAACAAGATCTTTGTCGCCGGCCTCGCCGATCCCGGCCGCAAGGTGCGCGCCTACGCCAACGACATCCTGCTCGGGGACGCACTGACGTCGCCGGACGGCCATTTCCTGGTCGAGGCGACGCGCGACATTCCGGTCGGCAGCTATACGATCCATGTCGACGGCCTCGATGCCGACGGCGTGAAGGTGGTGGCTCGCGCGGCCGTGCCCTTCGAGCGCGAGCCCGGCGAGGCGGTCGCCGCCGTTGCGCCGGCCGAGACCAAGCCTGCCGAAACGAAGCCGGCCGACGTCAAGCCGGCCGCACCTGCTGCCGCGGAAGCACCAGCCGCTCCGGCGCCTGTGGCGCCTGCTGTTGCCGCCGCTGCTCCGGCGGAAACCGCGCCGGCTCCAGCCGCCCCGGTTCCGGCCGTGGCCGCCGCTCCGGCCGAGACTGCACCGGCGGCGCCTGCCGCCGAGGCTCCGGCGGTCGTCGCGGCGGCAACACCGCCAAGCGACGTGCCTGAAGTGGTGTCGCCCAAGCTCGAACATGCCGACGGCGCCGTCATCATCCGCCGCAACGATACGCTGTGGCGGATATCGCGGCGCGTCTACGGCCATGGCGTGCGCTACTCCACCATCTACCTCGCCAACCAGGACCAGATCAGGAATCCTGACCGCATCTGGCCCGGCCAGGTGTTCAAGGTCCCGGAAAAGTCGAAGGAAGGCGAAGCCGCCGACCTCAAGGCGATGGGCGAGCAGGCAACGACGGCACCGAAGACGGAATAGGAAGAGATCGGCGATTCCGGCGATCTACCCATCGGCCTAGCTTGCCCTGGCATCGTTCATCGTCTATCGCCGATGAACGATGACCGACTATACCTCTGTACCAGACCACGCCGCCACCGCACCGCCAGGCTGCATCGTGGACAGCCGCGCTGTCGCGGCGCGGTTCGCGGCACTCTCCCATCCGGCGCGGATCGAGATACTGAGGCATCTGTCCGCCAGCAGTTCCTGCTGCTGCCGTGAGGTCGTCGACCATTTCGATCTGGCGCAGTCGACCGTGTCCCAGCATCTGAAAATATTGGTCGAGGTCGGTCTCGTCCGGTTCGAGCCCGACCGCCAGCGATCGCGCTATGCTGTCGATCGCGCGGCACTTGCCGATCTATCGGCATCGCTGGGCGCGCTCATCAATTCCTGCTGCTCCGGCCGCTGACCCTCTGACCCAAAAGGCAAGAAAAGTGGCTGAAAAAACCGTCTCCGCCGACACCTCGACTCTCACGACATTGCGTAACCTCTGGCCCTATATGTGGCCGGCCGACCGCGCCGACCTGAGGGCAAGGGTGACCTGGGCGACGCTGCTGCTGGTCGTGGCCAAGGTGACGCTGGTCGCCGGTCCCTATTTCTTCAAATGGGCAACCGATGCGCTGGCGGGAGGCTTCAAAACGCCCCCGCCGCTGCCGTCGATCATGCTCGCCCCGGTGATGCTGGTCATTGCCTATAACGTGCTGAGGCTCGTCCAGCTTGGCTTCAACCAGCTGCGCGACGCGCTGTTTGCCCGCGTCGGCCAGCATGCGGTGCGCCAGCTTGCCTTCCGCACCTTCGTGCACATGCATCAGCTGTCGCTGCGCTTCCACCTCGAGCGCCGCACCGGTGGCCTGTCGCGCATCATCGAGCGCGGCACCAAGGGCATCGAGACGATCGTGCGCTTCATCATGCTCAACACGGCGCCGACCATTCTCGAATTCGCGCTGACCGCCGGCATATTCGGTTTCACCTATGGCTGGAAATATGTGGCCGTGGTGGCGATCACCGTCTGCCTCTACGTCTGGTTCACGGTCAAGGCGAGCGACTGGCGCATCTCGATCCGCCGCGACATGAACGACAGCGACACCGACGCCAACACCAAGGCGATCGACTCGCTGCTCAATTTCGAGACGGTCAAGTATTTCACCAACGAGCGCATGGAGGCCGAGCGCTTCGACCGCTCGATGGCTCGCTACGAGATCGCCGCGACCAAGACTTGGACCTCGCTCGGCTGGCTGAACTTTGGCCAGGGCCTCATCTTCGGCGTCGGCACGGTCGTCGTCATGTGCATGTCGGCGCTGGAGGTGCAGGCCGGCACCCAGAGCGTCGGCGATTTCGTTTTCATCAATGCCATGCTGGTGCAGCTTTCCGTGCCGCTCAACTTCATCGGCTTCATCTATCGCGAGATCCGGCAAGGGTTGACCGACATCGAGCACATGTTCGACCTGCTCGACGTGCCGCAGGAGATCGTCGACAAGCCCAACGCCAAGCCGCTGGCCGTGAGCGCCGGCAAGGTCGAGTTCCGCGACGTCCACTTTTCCTACGATCCGAACCGCAAGATCCTGAAGGGCGTCTCCTTCGAGGTGCCAGCCGGCAAGACGGTCGCCATTGTCGGGCCGTCGGGTGCCGGCAAGTCGACCATCTCGCGGCTGCTGTTCCGCTTCTACGACGTGCAGGGTGGCCAGGTGCTGATCGATGGCCAGGATGTGAGGGACGTGACGCAGGACAGCCTGCGCGCGGTGCTTGGCATGGTGCCGCAGGACACGGTGCTGTTCAACGACACCATTGCCTACAACATCCGCTACGGCCGTGTCGGCGCCGGCGAGGAGGAGGTGCGCAAGGCCGCCGAACTCGCCCAGATCGGACCGTTCATCGAGAAGCTGCCCGACGGCTACAAGTCGATGGTCGGCGAGCGCGGGCTGAAACTTTCCGGCGGCGAGAAGCAGCGCGTGGCGATCGCCCGTACCATCCTGAAGGCGCCGCCGATCCTGATGCTCGACGAGGCCACTTCCGCGCTCGACAGCCACACCGAGCAGGAGATCCAGGCCGCGCTCGACCTGGTCAGCAAGGGCCGTACCACCATTGTCATCGCCCACCGCCTGTCGACGGTGATTTCGGCCGACGAGATCATCGTGCTCAAGGATGGCCAGATCGCCGAGCGCGGGACCCATGTCGAGCTGATGCGAAAGCACGGTCTCTACGCCTCGATGTGGGACCGCCAGCGCGAGGCGACCGAAGCCGAGGAGCGGCTGCGCATTGCCCGAGAAAGCGACGAACTGGGTGTCGTCGTGCGCCGGCGCACATCAGAGGTGTCTTAACTCGAAAAAGCCTCTTGACCTCAACTTAAGTTGAGATTGTAGACCCGTCGCTCGAGAGCCGCAAAACAACATCGTCGAGGACGGATTGAAATGGATATGAGCTTTACGAATCAAGATGTTAAGGGCGGCAGCGTGTTCAGGGTTGACAAGTTCGTCGTGCCCGCCAATGCCCGCGATGAAATTCTGGCTAAAGTGAAGATGACGCATGAACTGCTGCGTCTGCAGCAGGGCTTCGTCCAGGATTTCCTGCTCGAGCAATTCTCCGGGCCGGGCGAATTCAACCTCGTCACCATCGTCGAATGGGAAAGCCAGGCCGCCGTCGACAATGTCGTGCCGATCGTGAAGGCGGCGCACGAGCGCGTCGCCTTCAACCCGCGGGAGACGATCGCCCGGCTCGGTGTGCGCGCCGACATCGCCAACTATCAGCGCGTGCCTGGACTCTAGCCTGGCCAGCCAACGCCCGGTGCCGGCGCTTCGATGCCGAGCACTTGGCCGGTGCGCGCGTCACCGACCATATGCTGGAAGCCGCGCCACTCGGCGGCGGTGATGAACAGCGTTTTGCTGTCGTCACCGCCCAGCATACAGGCAAAGCAGCCGCGATCGGCGGCGACGGTCTGCAAGACGTCGCCGCCTTCGCGCACCCGCACGCAGCGTTTGTTGGGAACATCCGCATACCAGGCCGCCCCGTCGGCATCGAGGCAGATGCCGTCGGGATATCCGTCGAGATCAGCCCAGACGCGGCGGTTGGACAAGGTGCCGTCGGCGGCGATGTCGAAGGCGGTCAGCCTGTTGGCATGGGATTCGGCGACGATCAGCGTCTTGTTGTCAGGCGTCACCGCCATGCCGTTGGCGAAGGCAAAGGTGTCGGCAACTTGCCGCACCGCGCCATCAGGCGTGATGAGCACGATGGTGCCAGGGCCGAAATGCTCACCAGGCGCCGGCGCCGGCCCGCCGCCATTGACATAGATGTTGCCGCGCCCGTCGACGACGATCTCGTTCCACGGGCTTTTCGAAAGGCCGCGCAGGTCGGCCTGGGTGACGAGCGAGCCATCCGGCTCTTGTCGCAGCAGCAAACCTTCTCGGCCCGAGATCACGAGCAGACGGCCGTCCGGCAGCCAGTCGATGGAGTAGGGCAGGACAGCCGGAACCCTGAGCACGACTTCGCTGTTGCCGTGCGCATCGACGGCAATGATCTCGCCGGTGCCCCAGTTGCAGACCCACAGGCGTCCATCATGCCGGCGCGGCGATTCGCCGAAGGCGAGGCCTTCCAAAAGGATATGCGCTTTGTTGCCGGATGATATCTGCATGGGAGCCTCCGTTTGCACGCGCGTCATCGGCCCTTGCGATGAGGCGCTTCTCACCAAGGACGCACGAGATGGAAGTCTCCCGACAGCAAGCTAGTGAAGAACGCTTCAGCCGCGTGACGTTGACGTCACGGGTATTGGTTTGCAAGGCGGCTTCGGCGTAGATAGCCTTGTCGGCCACGCTGACGGCCCTCGTGTAGTCAAGGATGGCTTTGGCGGCAACCGGTCTCGACTGCACGAAACACGGAGCGTCCGGCTACCCGGACACCGCCCTCCCTTGCCGGTTAATCCGCGCCGCCGATTGTCGCGTTGCGGGCAGGGGGTGTTTCCGCTATTGAGGCCGGACCTGAAACAGGGACCGCCCCCAGCCCATGAGCCTTGTCGACACGGTCAAGAACGCGTTCGTACCGATCCATCGCGAAGGCTATCCCTTCATCGCGGCCTTTGGCGCGGCGACCCTTTTCCTTGGCTATTTCTCCTCGATCCTGTTCTGGATCGGCCTGATCCTGACCGCCTGGTGCGTCTATTTCTTCCGGGACCCCGAGCGCGTCACCCCTGTCGACGACCGCCTGGTGGTCAGCCCCGCCGACGGCATCGTCTCGGCTGTCGGGCCGGCCGTACCGCCGCATGAGCTTGGCCTCGGCAATGTCGAGATGACCCGCATCTCCGTGTTCATGAACGTCTTTTCGTGCCACGTGAACCGTTCTCCCGTGCGCGGCCGCATTGCCAGGATCGAACATCGGCCGGGAAAATTCCTCAATGCCGAGTTGGACAAGGCGAGCACCGAGAACGAGCGCAACGGCCTTGTCATCGAGAGCCCCAACGGCACGGTGGCGGCAGTCCAGATCGCCGGCCTTGTGGCACGGCGCATCGTCTGCTGGGCCGAGGCCGGCGCTTCGATCGGCACCGGCGAGCGTTTCGGACTGATCCGTTTCGGCTCGCGTGTCGACGTTTTCCTGCCTTTGGCCGCCACGCCGCGCGTTGCCGTTGGCCAGACCGCGGTCGGCGGCGAAACCGTGCTGGCCGAATTCGGCGGCATCGCCGGCACGCCCCTCGTGCGGATTTCATGACGGTGGGCACGCAGTATAAGAAGTTCGAAGCCCATGCCAGCGGCGGTCCGCGCATCCGCGAGATCCCGATGCGCATGGTGCTGCCCAATCTGGTTACCGTGCTTGCCATCTGCGCCGGCCTGTCCGGCATCCGCTTCGCCTTCGAAAACCGTTTTGAAACCGCCGTTGTCATGGTGCTGCTTGCCGCCTTCCTCGACGGCATTGACGGCCGACTGGCGCGGATGCTGAAGGCGACCTCCAAATTCGGCGCGCAGATGGATTCGCTGGCCGACATCGTCAATTTCGGTGTCGCGCCGGCGCTGGTGCTCTACGCCTTCCTGCTCGACCGCGCCGGCTCGCCGGGCTGGATCGCGGCACTTTTGTTCACCATCGCCTGTGGGCTCAGGCTTGCCCGCTTCAACGTGCTCGACGACGAGAAGGCCGAGCGCCCGATATGGCAGAGCGAATATTTCGTCGGTGTGCCGGCGCCGGCGGGCGCCGTGCTGGTGATGCTGCCGCTCTATCTCTATTTCCTGCGCCTTGGTGTCGAGCCCAGCCGGCCGGCCGCCTTCGTCGCCACCGGCTTCACCATCCTGGTAGCCTTCCTGCTGGTCAGCCGGTTGCCGGTCTACTCCGGCAAGAGCATCAAGATCCCCGGCGACAGGGTGCTGCCGGTCATCCTCGCCGTCGTGCTCTACGTCCTCCTGCTGATGACCTATCCCTGGTACACGCTGACGGCGTCGGTCGCTGGCTACCTGATCTTCCTGCCGTTTTCCGTTCGCGCCTACTCCAAGCGCGCCAAGCTGGAAGGCGAGAAGGTGCCGCCTTCTGACATAGGTTAGGCCTCTACGCCGACCGCGAGGTACTCAGGCCGCCACACCAATCCCGAGCCTGTCGATCGCCAGCTTCCTGGTCGAGACATAGTCGGTCTTGCCGGAGCCGAGCACCGGGATTTCCTCGACCTTGACGATGTCGTTGGGCACCATCAGTTCGGCCGCGCCGGCCTTTTTGCCGAACTGTCGCAACTCCTCGGCACTTGCGTCGTCGGCGGTGGTGACCAGCACGATGCGCTCGCCGCGCCTTTTGTCGGGCACCGCCACCGCGGCGTGGCGCTCTTCCGGCCAAAGCGACTGCACCAGCATCTCGACAGCGCCCAGCGACACCATCTCGCCGGCAATCTTGGCAAAACGCTTGGCGCGGCCGCGAATGCTGATGAAGCCTTCGCGGTCGACGGCGACGATGTCGCCGGTGTCGTGCCAGCCGGTCAGCGGCTGCAGTTCCCCGGGGCGGTCCGCGGTCATGTAGCCCATCATCATGTTCGGCCCGTCGAGCCACAACTGGCCGGCATCATTGATGCCTTCGATCGGCTCCAGCTTCATGCGGATGGCCGGCAGAAGCCGGCCGACCGACCCGTCGCGGCCATGGATCGCGGTGTTGACGGCAACCACGGGTGCGGCCTCGGTCAGGCCGAACCCCTCGATGATCTCGGCCTGGAAGCGCTCGCGATAGACGCGACGGGTTTCCGGCTTCACCGCCTCGGCGCCGGCGACAACGAAGCGCAGGCTGGAGAAATCGCCATCCTTGGCGGTGCGCGCATAGTTGGCGAGGAACGTATCGGTGCCGAACATGATGGTCGGTTTCACCTTGCGCGCGATCTCGGGGATGATCTTGTAATGGAGCGGCGAGGGGTAGAGGAACAGCTTTACCCCGGTGACCAGCGGCAGGATGGTGCCACCCGTCAGGCCGAAGGAATGGAACACCGGCAGCACGTTGAGCAGGATGTCGGCCGGCGAGATGGTGATACGCGCCTCGGCCTGCATGGCATTGGCAAGAAGGTTCTTTTGCGACAGAACGACCGCCTTCGGCGTGCCCTCGGAGCCAGAGGTGAACAGGATCACGCCTGGCTTGGCCGCATCCTGCCGCTGCAGCGGCAGGCGCCACAGCAAGGCGGCGGCAAGCTTGTCCAGTGTGGTGACGCCTTGGCGTACATCTTCCAGCCACAGCAATCTGGCGCCGCCCTTTTCGACCGCGGCGACAATATCGGCGAGATCGGCCTTCTCGACGAAGGCGCGCGAAGAGACAACGGTGCGGATGATGGCCGTGCGCACGGCGGCCGTGACGCTTGCCGGCCCGGCCGTGTAGTTGATCATTGCCGCCACCCGGCCCGCCGACAGAAGACCGACGAGCGACAGCACGACGCCATTGGCGTTGGGCAGCATCACCCCGACCGCTTCGCCCGGCGCCGTGACCGCCTCGAAGCGCCTGCCCAGCACGCGCGCACCGATGAACATCTTGCGGTAGCTCAGCGCACCGGAGATGACGTCCTCGATGATCGGGTGCGAGGCGCCGACTCTGGCCGCCGCATCGCGCATGGCGAGGAACAAGCCACGGTCGAGGTCGGTGCCGAAAAGCCGTGCCTCGGCGACGCGGTCGAACAGCGCATTGGTGTTCGAGGCCTGGTCCGGGTTGCGCGCCACCAGTTCGGCGATGGTCATCGGCTCCAGCACGCTGATTGCGAGCCGTGGAAACCAGTGACGCGGAGCCCTGTCCGCCGGCGTCAGCGAAACCGGCAGATCGCGCGCGCCGGCGACAAAGATCGGCACGATGCGCGCGTCTGCCTGCATGGCGATGCGGGTGACGGCGCGAAACAGCCGGAACGTCTTGACGTCGGGCTCGACCGCATCCGGCAGATAGACCGCGAGCCGCCCCTTGCCCTTCAGCACACGCACCAGCCGGCGGCTGACGAAGACATGCTCGGCGTTGAAGGCGATGGTGCGGCCGAGTTCGCGCCAGGGCTCGAGCCATGGCGAGCGCGCCGAGACCTCGTCGAGTATATGCAGCGTGTCGTCCGGCAGCAGCGACAGCATCAGCGCCGGTTCGACGCGCGACTGGTGCGAGACGACATAGATGACCGGCACCTGCGCTTTGCGGGCGATCCTGATGCGATTGTCGCTGATCCGGTAGGCGAGCTTGAACGGCACGTAGAGCAGCGCCTGGGTGAAGCGCAGGCCGAGGCGGAACTTTTCCACCGCCCCGATCAGCAGCCAGGCCACAACCAGACCCGCAAGCAGCGCCAGTGTCAGGATCATGCCGCCTCGCTCCCAGCTTTCTCTAAGCGCGCGGCTCTGCGGCCGCTTCGGCGCAGAAGGTAGCGGAAGTGGGAACGGCGTCAATGAAGGAACTATTGTAAGCTGCCGTGGTGTTCATTCGGCAAACGGCACGTCCCTTGAATTGTTGCGCCACCTGTCGTAAATAAAGTGACACGTGACGGAGATCTGAGATGACCAATCCCTCAATGGCGTTCATCGCCTCGCCTCGTATGGACACGGAGTTCGAGAAGTTGGTCGATCTGCTTGGTGGACCGAACGTCCTTGGACATTCCGTATCCAGCCCGATCGAGGCTCACGAAATGATCTTGAACGGAATTCCAAGCCAGGCCCTGGAAAAGCTGGTCACGCATTTGGCTGTGATCAACCTCGCCGATACTTTCGAGGCCGCTTTCGGCATGAGCGAGCGAACCTTCCAAAGGCACAAATCGGATCACTCCAGAACGTTGAGCAAAGAGCAGGGCTCACGAACCTGGAACTTTGCAAGGATTCTCACCAAAGCCACATCCGTGCTGGGATCACAGGCTGAGGCCGAGAAATGGATGATCCGGCCTGCGATGGGCCTGGACAATCGACGACCTATCGATTTGCTGACCACGGCAGCTGGTACTGAATTGGTTCAGGAGTTTCTCGATCGGCTTGACTACGGTGTCTACGCATGACGCCTTTGCCGGGTTCTCTCGGGACCGGCGCGGTGTTTGGCTGGAGGCTCGATCACGAGCGTTTCAGGTCGACATGGGACAGCGGCGAGGGCGCATTCAAGCTCGGGGCGAGATGGAACAGCAAGGGAGTCAGGGCGGTCTACGCATCGGTCGACCCCTCGACAGCTATCCTCGAAGTGGCGGTCCACAAGGGCTTCAGGACGCTCGACACAGTTCCTCACATCCTCACCTCATTTGAAGTCAGCGATCCAGCCAGCATCCAGGTGGCGACTATCGAGGACGTCCCCAATCCCGCCTGGCTGCGCCCTGGCATACCCAGTGCGGGCCAGCAGCAATTTGGCGACAGCCTGCTGGCAAGTCACCCCTTCGTTCTCCTCCCGAGTACCGTGTCGCTGCACAGCTGGAATTTGATATTCGACCCAGGCGCCGCCACGGGCCTGTACGAGATGCGCCTTCAGGAGCATTTCGCGCTGGACACAAGATTGCATCCCCCTGCAGCCTAAGGCGCGTCGCTCAGAGACGCATTCGGCCAACGCGCCTAAAGCAATCGCTCACGCCGCCTTCAGACGCCCGCTGATAAACCGGAATTCCTGCGTCTTGCCGCCATAGCCATAGGCGGCTGCCGGGACCTCATGCACGAAAGCATAGCTTTCCTGGTGCACACCGCCCAGCAGGCGGCCAAAGGCGTCGAAGATCGCCTTGAGATAGGCTTCCAGTTCGAGCTTGGTGTTGGTGCCGTCGACCACCTTGATATCGAGCCAGAACGTGTTGGTGCCGTGCTCGGCGAGCGACTTGCCGCCGGCGAACCAGTGCCGCGGATCGAAATAGGACACGGCAACCGCGGTGATCGTCGGATCCTTGCGCAGATGCGTGGCGGTGATCTCGGTTATTTCCCTGGCGATGCTGGCGGACAGGGTGGCATCTGGCTTGCCGGTGACGCTGACATTGATGATGGGCATTTTTCTTCTCCTTTGTTTGACCGGCGTCGGTCGCCGTTGGAGAGACCATGCCATCATTCCTGGAATCAAAAAAATTGAATTGTTCTCAAATAAAGGTTCGATAATATCGAATTATGGAAACGCTCGACCCCGACCTGCTCAGAACCTTCCTTGCTTTCGTTGACAGCGGTTCGCTGGCGCAGGCGGCTTCAAGTGTCGGCCGTTCGCCGTCGGCGGTGACGGCCCAGATGCAGCGGCTGGAGGAGATCGTCGGCGAGCCGCTTCTGGCGCCGCAGGGCAGGGGGCGGGGCCTGACGCCGGCGGGCGAGGACCTCGTCGGCCATGGCAGGCGCATCCTTGCCGTGCATCGCGAGGCGTGGCTGGCGCTGAAAGGCGCGCGCGCAGCCGGGCGCGTCTCCATCGGCACGACACAGGATTTCGCCGACAGCGGCCTGCCGGACCTGCTGCGTGCCTTCGCCACCAGCCATCCGCGCGTCAGGATCGAATTGCGGGTCGGCCGCTCCGCCGAACTGGCGCAGGCACTGCAGGCCGGCAGCCTCGATCTGGCGATCGTCATGCGCCAGACGGCGGTGCCGGACGAGGTCGGCGTGCTGCGCGAGCCGATGGTTTGGCTGTGTTCGAGCAAGGGGCTGGCCTCGCGGCAGGAAGAATTGCCGCTGGCGCTGCTCGACCCCTATTGCGGGTTTCGCGAAGCGGCGCTCGCCGCGCTCGATGCCGCCGGCCGCCGCTACCGCATCGCCGCCAGCAGCGCCAGCCTCGCCGGCTTGCGCACCGCGGTGAATGCGGGCGTGGCGCTGACCTTGCGAACCCCGCGCTTTGCCCATTCCGGCATTGTCGAAGCGCCCCGCGAATTTGGGCTGCCGCCGGTTCCAATGGCCGAGTTCGCCATCCGGCTGCGCGCCGGCGCGGATGCGTCCGCGCGCGATCTTGCCGCGCTGCTCGGCGGCAGCCTGGCTTCATCCGAACCGCTTGGTTGATTGCCAAAGGCCGCATTCCGTCATCAGCCTTTGGCAAAGAAAAAGCCGACCTTGCGGTCGGGCCTATCTACCCAAAAGAAAAAGCCGACCTTGCGGTCGGGCCTATCTACCCAAAAGAAAAAGCCGACCTTGCGGTCGGGCCTATCTACCCAAAAGAAAAAGCCGACCTTGCGGTCGGGCCTATCTACCCAAAAGAAAAAGCCGACCTTGCGGTCGGGCCTATCTACCC
>NZ_VFVR01000027.1 GCF_006442205.1 Mesorhizobium sp. B2-3-12 | reverse complement strand
TCGGTGAAAGAGGACACAGCACCCAATCCGGTCAGCGGCAATGTGCTGAGCAACGACAGCGATGTCGACACTGGCGACACGCACAGCGTCACCGCCGTCAATGGTTCGGCCGCCAATGTCGGCAACAACCTCGCCGGCACTTATGGCACGCTGCATCTCAACAGCGATGGCACCTACACCTACACGCTCAACAACGCCCTGGCCTCGGTGCAGGCACTGGCTCAAGGCGCCACGGCCACGGACGTCTTCAGCTACACCAACTCAGACAACCATGGCGGCACGTCGAGCTCCAACCTGACGGTGACCATCAACGGCACCAATGATGCTCCAGATATACATCTTGTGGCGACAGGGACGCCGGACACAGCGTCCGCGACCCTGACAGAGACCAATGCCGGCCTGTCGAGATCGGGCACGCTGACGGTGACCGATGCCGATGTTGCCGACACTGTCAGTTCCACGGTCACAGCTGTCGTGGCGTCAGGAACGACGGCTGGTCTCACTTCAAACGCGGCCCAACTTCTTGCCATGATGGCTGTTTCGCCGATATCGGGCTTGGCCGCCAATCCTGCGGACACCCACAACCTTAACTGGACCTTCAACTCCGGCACGCAGGCATTCGATTACCTTGCTGCCGGTCAGTCCCTGACGCTCACCTATACTGTCCAAAGCGCCGACAATAACGGTGCGTCGGATACCCAGACCGTCACCGTCACCGTCAACGGTACAGACGAGGCGAGCAACACGCTTATCAGTACGGTCGCTGCGAGCAAGCAATCAAGTAATAACAGTCCAAGCACAGCTCAAATAACTTTCAATACCACGAACATACATGCAAACTTCGTCGACATCACATCGGCAATCCATGTGTCGAATGCGACCAATGACGCATTCATAGTTGCTGGCAGCGGCCATTTTGATGCGGCGACACAAACGTATTCGTTTGATGTAAATAAGGGTTCTGGCAACAACGGATCAACTTACAGCGTTACTATCGATGCTGGAGCGTTCTCGGATAACGCAGGTCATACAAACGCAGCCGCGACCCAAGGCGGCCTCAAGCCCGCTGGCACCTCCGGCGAGCCCATCAATCTCGCCTTGACCGACCCCTCGCACGAGGACGCGCTCATCACCGTCACCGTGAAGGACGTGCCTACCGGCTGGACGATCGACGGCGCGACGCACAACGCCGATGGATCCTGGACGGTTCAGTCCAGCGCCATCCACGAACTGACGGTGACAACGCCGGCCAATTTCGTGGGCGCCGCGGTGCTCGACGTGCAATTGACCTGGATCAACGCCGACGGCACCGTGGGCAGCGCGTCGATCGCCGACAATGTCGAGGCCTACGCTCCGGGATCGCCGATCTTTGCCTGGTCCGGCGACGACGTGCTGACCGGCTCTCACGGCAACGACCTCTTCGTCTTTTCGCAACCGATCGGCGCCGACACCGTGCACAATTTCGACGCGGCAGCCGACCAGATCGACCTCATCGGCTATAACGGGTTGGCAGACTTTGCCGACCTCCAGTCGCATATCGCCGACGACGCCAACGGCAATGCGGTGATCGCGCTCGGCGACGGGCAGTCGATCACGCTGGAAGGCGTGCATTCCTCAACGCTTGGCGCTAGCAATTTCGTCTTCGACCAGACGCCTGTGGTCAACAATTCAGGCACCATGACGATCGGCGACGGCGCGTTGCTGCCGCTTAGCGGCATTATCAACAACAGCGGCCTGATCTCGCTCGACTCGACCGGCGGCGATACGCTGCTGCAGGTCATTCAGCACGGCGTGACCTTGCAGGGCGGCGGGCAGATCCTGCTGTCCGATAGCGCCGCCAACATAATCTCCGGCACCGGGCCGGACGTCAGTCTGGTCAATATCGACAACACGATCTCCGGTGCAGGCCAACTGGGCGGCGGGATGCTGAGCCTCGAAAATAGGGGGACAATCATCGCCTCGGGCTCGAACGCGCTGGTCATCGACACCGGTGGCAGCGTCGTCGTCAACTCCGGAACGCTGGAAGCAACGGGTTCCGGCGGTCTGACGATCACCGGCGGCCTGGCGAATTCAGGCATGCTCTGGGCCAATGGCGGCAACATCGTCATCCACGGCCAGGTTACCGGCGACGGCGATGCCACGATCGGCAATCTGTCCAAGCTCGAGTTCGGCGGCGCCTCGTCGACGGATGTCACCTTCGGACACGACGCTGCCGGCACGCTGCAACTCGACGATTCCTTCGATTACAGCGGACGGATCGGCGGCATCACCAATGATGACAGACTGGACCTTAGGGACATCCTGTTCGGTGCGGGAACGACGGCCGTCTATCAGGCAAACCAGGATGGCAGCGGCGGAACGCTGACCGTTTCGGATGGCACCCATGGCACCGCGTTGCATCTGGTCGGCAGCTATGATGCGAACGCCTTCAGGCTTGCCGATGACGGCCAGGGCCATACCGTCGTTTCGTATAATCCGGCGGAATTCACGCTGACCGGCATCGGCAATGGGGCGATTTCAAGCGACTTCGTGGTGTGAGCGAAAACGGCCGCCGGCTGTGGCGCTCCCTGACCTGACGAGTATCGAGTGGGGTTCTGGAAGTGGATAACAAGTCTCGAATTGTAAAGGATGCGCTCCGGGCATGCCGCCGCTATTTCCTGCTTGCGGCGGCATTCAGCCTGGCGATCAACCTGCTTTACCTCGCCTCCCCACTCTACATGCTGCAGATCTACGACCGCGTTGTCACGAGCGGCAGCGAAACCACGCTGGTAATGCTGACCCTGGTGTTGCTGGCGGCGTTCCTTTCGCTGGCGGGTCTCGACCTGGTCCGCGCCTGGATCCTGACGCGTGCCAGCGCCCGGCTCGACCGGTTGCTCTCGGCAAAGATCCTCGCCGCGTCCGTCGAAACCCCATCGCCCGGCTCCTCGCCGAGCCAGCCGATCCGCGACTTCGATACGTTCAGGCAGGTCATCACCGGCAGCGGCATCCACGCCCTGTTCGACCTGCCGTGGTCGCCCATCTACATCGGCATCATCTTCCTGCTGCATCCTTGGCTCGGCTTCTTCGCATTGGGCTGCTCGCTGCTCTTGATCGGCATGGCCGTGCTCAACGAGTATCTCGTGCGCTCGCCGCTGAAGCAGGCCAACGAGCTGGCGACGAACAACTATAACTTCACCGAGATGAGCCTCAGGAACTCGGAAGTCGTTCGCGCCATGGGGATGATCGACGGTCTCATCCGCCGCTGGGGGCGCGACCGAAACCTGGCGCTGCGGCGCCAGGCGGAGGCAAGCGACCGTGCCGCCGTGATGTCGGGCCTCATCCGGTTTCTGCGGCTGACCATGCAATCGCTGATCCTCGGCCTCGGCGCCTATCTGGTCATCGAACGGCAGATTACCGGCGGCACCATGTTCGCGGCGAGTCTCCTGCTGGGCAGGGGGCTGCAGCCTGTCGAGCAGATCGTCGGCCTCTGGCGCAGCCTGATCCTGGCGCGGGCAGCGTTGGCAAGGGTCGAGAAGCTGGTCGACGGGGGCGCGCGGAACGAAAGAGCGTTCAACCTGCCCAAGCCCAGCGGCACGATCTCCGTCGAGCAGGTAAGCTTTGCAATTCTCAGCCAGCAGAAGGTGCTTCTGCGGGAAGTGTCGTTTCGGTTGGAGGCTGGCGAGGCGCTCGGAATCGTTGGCCCCTCCGGCGCCGGCAAGTCGACCCTGGCGCGCCACCTTGCCGGCGTCATGCAACCCAGTCGCGGCACGGTCCGGCTGGATGGCGCCGACCTGTCGCAATGGGGGCACGACGCATTAGGTGATCACATCGGCTACCTTCCGCAGGATATCGAACTCTTCTCCGATACCGTCGCCGCCAATATTGGGCGCTTCAAGACCAATGTCGACCAGGAGGTTATCGAGGCCGCGCGGCTTGCCGGCGTGCACGAGATGATCATTCGCCTGCCGCAGGGCTACGAGACTCAGATCGGCGAGGGCGGCGCCGTGCTGTCGGGAGGATATCGGCAGCGGATTGCTCTTGCCCGGGCGGTGTTTGGAACGCCGAAGCTGATCATTCTCGACGAGCCGAGCTCCAATCTCGACGCCGACGGCGACCGCGCGCTGAGCGACTGCGCGATCGAGCTCAAGCGCCGCGGCAGCACCGTGATCATCGTCTCGCATAGGCCCTCGACCTTGGCGAATGTCGACAAGATCCTGCTGTTGCGCGATGGCGCCGTCGAGGCGTTCGGCATGAGAAACGAGATCGTGGCGCTGCTCAATCAGCGCGCGGCTCCAATGGCGGTGGCAACGCAATGAGCTGTGGTCGGAGAGATCGATGAGCGACAGCGCCCTCACTTACCATAGCCTGCCCGGCGAGGCCGGCCGCGTGGCTCCGGATTCCATCCGCGTGCCCGCCTATATCGGCCTGCTGATCATAATGGGCTTTTTCGGCATTTTCGGCGGCTGGGCGGCCTTTGCCCCTCTGAACGGCGCCGTGCTCGCCGACGCCATCGTCAAGGTGGAAGGCAATCGCAAGAGCGTCCAGCACTTCGACGGCGGTACGGTGAAGGAGATCCGGGTAAAGGATGGCGACGTCGTCAGGAAGGGCGACATAATGCTGAAGCTGGACGACACCAGGATTCGGTCCGAGTTCAATCTCTATGCCCAGCAATACGCGCTGTTGCGCGCAACCGATGCCAGGATCCGTGCCGAACTGGACGGCAGCGAGGCTGTTGCCTTTCCCAAGGACATCCTCAAAGAGCACGAGGACTACCTCAAGGACGCAATGGCAAACCAGATCGCCGACCTGGAAAGCCAACGCGCCTCGATGGCCGGCGCCAGGCAGATTCTCGAGCGGCGCATTGCCGAGCTCGAGGAGCAGATGCGGGGCAAGCAGTCTCGGGTCGAATCCTACCAGGCTCAGCTTAAATCGACGATCGAGGAGAAGGCCAGCCTGTCGAAGCTGCTCAAGGCCGGTTTGACGACTCGCCCGCGCATCCTGGAACTGGAAAGGTCGGCCTCGGATTTGCAGGGCTTGATCGACGATAATCTCGGCGCCATCGGCGGCAGCGAACAGAGCAAAGCCGAACTTGAGAGCCAGATCGCACAATTGACCAATGAGCGCCGGACCAAATTGTCGGCCATGCTGATCGATACGCAATCGAACCTGTCCGATCTCATACCCAAGATGTTCGCCGCCCAGGCTGCCATGGACCGGGCCGAAGTGCGCGCGCCCTATGATGGCCAAGTGATGGATTTGAGCGTCTTCTCGATCGGCGCGATCGTGGCGCCGGGCCAGACCATCCTTGACATCGTGCCGACCGAGAATTCGCTGATCGTCCAGGCGCAGGTTCGCGTCGAGGATATATCGAACCTGCGTCCCGACATGGCCGCCGAAGTGCGTTTCACATCATACAAGCAGCGTTCGATACCCATAATTCATGGACGCGTCACCCGCATTTCGGCGGATCGCATTACCGACACCAAGACCGGCTTTCCCTATTATCTCGCGGACGTAGCGGTCGATCCGGTGGAATTAGCAGCGGCCCCGCAAATCGCGCTTTATCCGGGCATGCCGGCGTCGGTCATGATCGTTACCGAGCAACGCACGGCACTCGACTACATTTTAGGCCCGCTGGTTGTATCGTTCCACTCAGCGTTTCGCCAGAAGTGACGGAAATCCAACACGCACGCGCCGATAACTCCAGCTAACCAGTCGTGGAATATCCTTCCCTCCGCATTGCGGCGCTCCTGGCCATCTGGTGAAAAATCCAGGAGACCGTCGGATATGGGCGTGGACGTATGTTAAGGGGTGCGCTGAATTGGTTCAGCCGCTTACCAAGCTCCACATCGAGGGCTGCATGCTGTCGCGAGTGATGTCGATGGTCGCAAGGGTGACAGGCAGCTTAAACCGTCGTGGGCCAGCGCTGCCCGGATTCAAATAGAGCACGCCATCCACTGTCTCCATCCTTGGAACGTGCGAGTGACCGGACAAGATCAAATCGATGCCCTGGACAACCGGGTTGATCTGCAGCGTCTTGAGATCATGAAGCACGTAGATTGCTCGTCCAGCGAGGCGGACGAGCTCGGTTTCAGCGTATTCCACTGCCCACCCACCGGTGTCCACGTTTCCTCTGATTGCGGTAACCGGTGCGATACCGCGAAGCGCTGCGATGATCTCAGGGCGACCGATGTCTCCTCCATGAATGATGTGGTCGACCCCGGCTAGGCAGCGCACTGCCTCCGGCCTCAGCAAGCCGTGCGTGTCCGAGATGACGCCAATCCTGAATGTCATAGCTCTGCCATCAGACGGTGAGGGTGGACAAATCCGTTGCGATAAGGCTGTTCGTAAACGTCCGGATGGCTTCCGCGAGAATTTCTTCGTCGGAATAGCGGCCGGAGATGTGCGTAAGAACGAGTTGCTTTACATCACTGGTGGCTGCCAGCGATGCCGCCTCCGCAGCCGTCAGATGTCCATAGTCGCGCGCCATGGTCGCATCTCGTTCCAGGAATGTGGCTTCGATGACAAGCAGGTCGGCGCCGCCCACCTTGTCGGCCAATCCATCGGTGGTTTCGGTGTCGCCTACAATGACCAGCTTCTTGCCGGCTTCGGGTGGTCCGAGGACTGCTTCGGGAGCAATCGTCCTGCCGTCTGGGAGAGAAATTGAACGTCCTTCGGCCAAGTCCCTCCGGATCGGACCGTCTGGCACACCGAGAGCTACCAAGCGGTCCGAACGGAGGTGACGACGCGCCGGCGTCTCGAAGACGAAGCCATAGCTGTCGGTGTCGCGATGGCGAACTTGAAAGCAATCGACCGTGAACTCATCCACCTCGAACACGCGTCCGGGGACAAGCGGCACGAGTTGTAGCGGGATCGGCGCGCGTCCTTCACCCCAAAGGCCAGCGAGCATGCGGGCGACGACGTCGAGCGTGTCTGCGCTGCCATGAACGGTTACAAGGTCCTCGCTCTGCCGGAGCCGAAGCGTCGAGAACAAGCCGGGAATCCCGAGCACGTGGTCGAAATGCGCGTGTGTGAGGAGCAGGCGATCAAGTCGCCTGAATCCGGCACCACCGCGCAGAAGCTGACGCTGGGTGCCTTCCCCGCAATCGACCAGCACCCGTTGACTCCCGGCTTCAACGAGCAGCGCCGGATGATTGCGCTCGGCCGAGGGCACGCTGGCCGAGGTCCCGAGGAAGATGAGCCTGAAGGTCATGCGAGCAGTCTACATCGTGGGCAATGAGACCTCAAAGCGGGGGAGGGAGCGGTCCTGGATAGACTTCGCGTAACGGCTTGGCGTCCGATCCCAGTCATCGAAATCGGGGTTTTACCGCCTGAAAGCAGGCATCTCGGATGTTGTGCATAGCCCGCTCCAGCAGATGTGACCCGCCCAAGTTGACGGTCGTTTTGGCGGCAAGCCAGAGTGTTCAGCGACTGCCCGTCCCATGGCGACAGCACGCGCACGGCGGCCTGAAATGGTCCGCCGGCCGCGTTGCCCGCTCTCTTGCGCTGTCTGCAAGCCGACGCCGGCTTTCGATCCTGACGCGAACAGCGGCTTTGCCGCGGCCTTTCAACCTGGAAAGATCGTGAAACCACCATCGACGCGGATGACCTGGCCGTTGATGAAGCGCGCGCGCGGACCGGCGAGAAAGGCCACCGCCTCGGCGATCTCTTCCGGCTCCGCATAGCGGTTAAGCGATTTGCTGCTCGAATCCATGCGCTTCGGATCGACCACTCGGGTCGCCTGGAACCGGGCCGTCTTGGTGGCGCCGGGGCTGACCGCATTGATGCGCACGCCGTCGTCGATCAGTTCCTTGGCGAGGCAGCGCGTGTAGTGCACGACCGCGGCCTTCAACGTCGAGTAGACGACCTCGGGCGAGCAGCCGAGATGTGCCGCCGCCGACGCGATGTTGATGACGGAGCCGCCCCCGCGCTGCTTCATTGGCGGCACGAAGGCCTGGCAGACCAGCATCGTGCCGATCAAATTGTTCTCGGTGAGCACGCGGATGTCCTCGAGTTCGATGTCGAGGGCGTTGTTCGGATTCGGCTTGCCGCCCTTGGCGCCGATGTCGCCGCCGGCACAATTGACCAGCACATGCACCTCACCGAGATCGGCCTCGATCTTGCGCTTCATCTCGGCTACCGCCTTCTGGTCGCCAATGTTGCCGGTCACCGACGTGACCTTCGTCCCATGACGCTTCAGGCGCTCGACCACCTCGCCGAGATTGGCGAACTCTCCATATTTGGCCGGTGCTGTTTCGTCCATGTCGTGGATCGCGACATTGGCGCCGAGTTCCGCCAGGCGCTCGGCCATCACGCGACCCAAGCCACGGCCGGAGCCGGTTACGAAGGCGGTCAATCCATCGAGTTCACGTGTCGTCGTCACCAGATCTTCTCCACTTTCATCAAATCAGATTGCGCATGTTGGCGGCGCTGCGCCGGATCATGTCGAGCTCATAGGAAACCAGGGAACCGTCGTCTTCGCGCTCCCAAGGAGTGCGGTAGTCCGCATCGTCGGGCAGCCGATTGCGCTGCGCGGCGCGCAGGCAGGCGGCAAAGTCGCGTGCCGTCTTCGGCGGATAGCCGTGCCACCATTCGTCGCTGAGAAAGCGGACATGCCTCGCCTCCAACGCGCCCGGTTCCAGGACGGCGGTCATGCGATCGTGGTGTTCAGCAAGAATTGCCAACAGCTCGGCAAACGGCACTGCTCCATCGCCGACGGCACAACGGATCAGCCGGTAGCCTTCGGCCGTGAACTGCACGCGGTAATCCTTCAGGTGGATATGGCGGACATAAGGTGCGATCCGCCTGACAAAATCGAGCGGCGCTTCGCCGACCGGGAATGTGTTGCCGGTGTCGAAGGTGACGCCGATGCCTTCGCCGCCGAGCGCGCAGAAATCGGCGAGTTCTTGGCTGGTGAAGTCCTGGTGGTTTTCGATCGCAAGGACATGGCCTTCGGCAATCGCGCGGGGACCCCATTCTCTCAATCTGTCTCGAATAATACCGACGAACTCGCCCCATTTCTCGCCAGCAGCATTGCGGTCGCCACACAGAACCGGCGTCAGCGCGGTTCGGATGACTTTGACCCGCAGCAGGCGTGCGGCCCGGAATGCCTCGTCGAGCGGTTCGCCGACCAAAAGACCGCCGCTGACGATCAGTGTGATGCCGAGGCCGGCGAGCCTTTCGCGCAGTTCGATCACCGCGTCGTCGGAAAGCTCGGTCAGCCACGGCACCCAGATCTCGAGAACCCGCGCGCCGAGTTCGGTCGCAAGCGCGATGAACCCTTCGAGCCCCGCCGGCCTCGGATTGGCGCGTGGCGTGCCGCGGCCCTGCAGGCCGAGATGATAGGTCAGACCGTAGGGGTTGAGGCCGACCTCGATCATGGGGCGATCCTTTGAAGGGAGTTTTGCGATCATCGCAGGCCGGCATCCACGGTGATCGACTGCTTGGTGATCATGCGGCTGTCGTCGGCGGCGAGGAACAGCACCGTCCGGGCGATCTCGTCGCCCAGCAGAACTTGGCGGATCAGCTGGCGCTGCACGACCTGGTCGACCGACGCCTCCGTCTTGTACCAGAGCTGCCTCTGCCGGTCGGTGATGACAGCGCCCGGCTCGATGGCGTTGACGCGGATGTTGTCAGGGCCAAACGCCCGCGCCAACGCGAATGTCAACCCGACCACCGCAGCCTTGGCCGTCGCATAGGGCGCCATCTCGGCCGCGCCGAAGCGCCAGGCGATCGAGGAAAAATTGACGATCGAACCAAAGCCCAACTCCTTCATGTGCGGATGCACGGCCTGCGCGGCAAAGAAGTGGTGCCGGAGGTTCACGTCCTGGGCATGGTCCCAGTACTCCTGCGTCACGCCGGCGACTGGGTGGCGATTGTCGTCGCCGGCATTGTTGACCAGAACCGCGACGGATCCGAGGCGGTCGCGCACCGTGCCGATCGCCGCCTGGAGCGCGGGAATATCGGTCACGTCGCAGCGGATGAATAACGGCTTGTGCGCTGCCGTGGCGCCGACTTCTCGTGCGAGTTCTTCGCCGGCCTCCTGCCGCAGATCGAGAAACGCGACGCGTGCGCCATTGGCGGCGAAGGCGCGAACCGTGTCGGCGCCGATGCCAGACGCGCCGCCGGTAATCAGCACCACGCGGTCGGCCAGGCTCGGATAGGTGGCAAAGGGCAAATTCGGAACTCTCTTCAGATCAGGGGTTGGGTCAGATCAGGCGTTGGTTTGTCGGGTCGAACAGGCACGCACGCGCCATGTCGATGCCGAGTGTCACCGTCTCACCCATCCGGGGCGTGCCGTCGGGGTCGAAACGACCGGTGATTTCCTTGGCGCCCAGGCGCAGAACGGCTATGGTCTCCGCACCCGTCGGTTCGACCAGTTCGACCACGGCATTGATTTGAGCGATGCTTGGCTTGCGACGCTGAAGATCGGGATCAAACCGGTAGATGTGCTCCGGCCGTATGCCGAGCAAGAGCTGTCGCGGCGTATCGGAGGCAAGCGTCTGGACGATCGGCAGGCTGGCCGTCTTGCCGTCGGCGGCCTGCAAGGCGACGGAGGGGTGCCCGTCTTGTTCGCCCAGTTCGGCCGGCAAAAAATTCATCGCCGGCGAGCCCATGAAGCCCGCGACGAACATGTTGGCCGGACGGTTGTAGATCGTGGCCGGCTCGTCGAATTGCTGGACCGAGCCCTGGTTCATCACGGCGATGCGTGAAGCCAGTGTCATCGCCTCGACCTGGTCGTGGGTGACGTAAACCGTCGTCTTGCCGACGCGGTGATGCAGCTTCTTGATTTCGGTGCGCATGTCGACGCGCAGCTTGGCGTCGAGATTGGAAAGCGGCTCGTCGAACAGGAACAGTTTCGGATCACGCACCAGCGCCCGGCCCATGGCGACGCGCTGGCGCTGGCCGCCCGAAAGTTGTCCGGGCTTGCGCCCAAGCAGCGGTTCGATCTGCAGGAAAGCTGCAACGCGCTTGACGGCCTCGTCCTGCTGCGACTTCGGTACGCGGCGGCTTTCCATGCCGAAGGTGATGTTCTCGCGCACCGTCATCGTCGGGTAAAGCGCGTAGGACTGGAACACCATGGCGATGTCGCGGTCCTTCGGCGCAACCGAATTGACCAGCCGGCCGTCGATGCGGATCTCGCCGGAGGTGACAGATTCCAGCCCGGCGATCATCGCGAGCAAGGTCGACTTGCCGCAGCCGGACGGTCCTACCAGCGCGATGAACTCACCGTTCTGCGCCTCGAGATCGATGCCCTTAAGCACCTCGACCGCGCCGTAGTTCTTGCGCAGGGATCGGATGGTCAATGTCGACATGCGATGCCTTTCTTGGCGGTCGGGGCGATCGGCGACATGCGACAGGCTGCGCTCACTTGATCGCACCTCACTTGATCGCACCCTGGGTCAGGCCGCGGACGAAATACTTGCCGCCGAAAAGATAGATCAGCAGCGGCGGCAGCGCGCCGATCAGCACCGCGGCGCTCATGACATCGTAGGCGCGTACATTCGTGCCGCTTGCCGTCAGCGCGACGAGTGCGGCCGTGATCGGCTGTTGCTGCCCGGAGGTGAAGACGACACCGAACAGATATTCGTTCCAGATGCCGGTGAACTGCCAGATCACCGTGACGATCAGGATCGGTGAGGAGAGCGGGAGAATGATCTTGCGGAAGATGCGCCAGAAGCCCGCGCCGTCGATGCGTGCCGCCTTGATCAGATCGTCGGGGATGCTGACGTAGTAGTTGCGGCAGAACAGGGTGGTGAACGAAATGCCCTGGATGACGTGAATGACGATGAGCCCGTAGGTCGAATTGCTGAGCCCCAGATTGCCGAGGATGAACGCCCAGGGCATCAACGAGATCTGGCCCGGGATGAAGACGCCGAGCAGCATGCAGGTGAACAACGCTTCCGAACCCTTGAAGCGCCATTTCGACAAGATATAGCCGTTCATCGCACCGACCACCGTCGAGATGATCGTCGCCGGGATCGTCATTTTCAGGGAATTATAGAAGTTGCGCTGCATGCCCTCGCAGGTGCCGCCGATGCAATAGGTGCTCCAGGCCTGGCCCCAGGCTTCGAGGCGGAAGCTGCGTGGCAGCGAGATCAACCCGTTGCGCGCGATCTCTTGCTGATCGCGGAATGAATTCAGCACCACGACCAACAACGGGATCAGGTAGATCGCCGCGAAGATGACCAGCAGCCCATAGATGACGAAGCGGGTGAGGAAGTGCCTGCGTGCCGCGACTGTGGCAGCGTGATGGTCCTGCGCCTGGTCCAGCGAAACGTCAGCCATGGCCAGCTTCCTTGCGCCGGCGCCAGACCACCCAGAACGAATAGGGCATCAGCACCACGGCAAGAGCGGCAAGCATCATGATGGCCGCCGCGGCGCCTTCGCCGATCTGGCCGCGTTGGAACATCAGGTCATAGACGTAAATGGCGGGGAAGGTGGTCGAGATACCCGGCCCCCCTTTGGTGAGGGCCGCCACGAGGTCGAAGGTCTTGATGGCGAATTGGATCTGGATGACGGCGACCGCCAGGAAGATCGGCGCTATCGTCGGCAGAAGCACTTTGCGATAGATGCGGAAGGTCGATGCGCCGTCGATCTGCGCGGCCTTGACGAGGTCCGAATCCACCGAGCGCAGACCCGCCAGGAAGAGCGCCATCGCAAAACCCGACGACTGCCAGACACCGGTGATGATCACCGCATAGATTGCATAGTGTCGGTCGCTGGCGAGTGCGAAACTGAAATTCGTCCAGCCCAATCCGCGCACCATCGCCTGGATACCGTCGGTCGGGTTGTAGAGCCAACTCCAGACCGTACCGGTGACGATGAAGGAGACGGCCAGCGGATAGAGAAAGATCGTGCGCCAGACCGCTTCTGCGCGCACACGCTGGTCGATCAGGATCGCCAGCAGCAGTCCCACCGCCATCGAGCCGACAATGTAGAAACCGCTGAAGAGAAAGAGGTTGTTGTAAGCGATATTCCAGCGCCGGTTCGCCCACAGGGACGCGTAGTTGTCCAGGCCGACGAAGCCGTAGGTCGGGAGTAGCGAGGAGTCCGAGAGCGAGATGTAGAGCGTCCAGCCCGTGAACACGAAGACGTAGACGAAGCTCGCCGCAAGCGAGGGGCCGAGCAC
>NZ_VFVR01000026.1 GCF_006442205.1 Mesorhizobium sp. B2-3-12 | reverse complement strand
AATTAGTGCTTTTGCAACGCGGCTGGCCAAGATGGTAACGAAGAGCGATCTCACGGACCCGATGAGCGGGTTCTTCGCTATTACGAGATCAGCTTTCGATAACTCGGTCAGGGATTTGTCAGGTCAAGGCTACAAGATCCTGCTAGATATCTGCGCTTCCTCGAAATCTCCGTTGAGGATCCAGGAGGTCGCTTACCAGTTTCGCACGAGGCAGGCCGGCGAGAGCAAGCTGGATGCCTTGGTTACATGGGAATATCTGATGCTGCTGGCCGACAAGTTGGTCGGTCACGTCGTTCCGGCGCGCTTCATATCCTTCTCCCTGATAGGCGGCCTTGGCGTGTTCGTTCACATGGTGGTCTTGTCGGCACTTCTCGCCACGGGTCTTGCGGATTTCATAGCCGCTCAAGGCCTCGCGACAGTCGCCGCGATGGTGTTCAATTTCTTTGTGAACAACACACTGACCTATCGCGATAGACGTCTCCGGGGTGCCAAGGAGGTGATCTTTGGCCTGTTCACTTTCATGCTTGTATGCTCCGTGGGTGCTTTCGCCAATGTAGGCATTGCAAACTATCTGTTCGCCAACAGTCATTACAGATGGTGGTCGGCAGGCTTGGCCGGCATCCTCCTCGGCGCCGTTTGGAACTATGCGGCCACGTCGATCTTTACCTGGAGAGTGAGGAAACGCCCGAGCGTGGCCGCAAAGGGCTCCACCGTATAGGTATGTGACGCGCCCGCCGTCAGGCGTTCGGTTCTCCGACGAACCGCACCAGCACCGTCCCGTCGCTTACCTGAGAACCCTCGGCCGCGATCTCGGCGATCACACCGTCATGTGGTGCGGCGATGGTGTGCTCCATCTTCATCGCTTCGAGGATCAGCAAGGGTTGCCCTTTGATCACAGCTTCGCCCTTCGCCGCGCGCACGAGCTTGACCAGGCCCGGCATCGGCGCGCGCAGGCTGCCGGAGGCGGCGGCTGCTTCATCGCTCCTGGCCAGGGGATCCGGCACGCTGAAAGTATAGCCGACAGCGCCCTCGAACACCGTGATGTGGCCAGGCCAGCGGGCGAGGCGGGGAAGGGTGCGAAGGTCATGCGCATTGGCGTTGTCATATGGCGCATCGAGCGCCACCTGAAAGCGGCCGTCCGGCCGCATTGAAACCTTTGCCAGTATCGCCTCGTCGCCAAATTTCAGCCTGGTGCGGCGCGCCACACCGTGGAAATGCGCATAGCCGGCAAGCGACGACCAAGGGTCGTCCGACGGCGGCAATGCTCCGGCACCCGAAGCGGCCAGGGCGGCGGCCGAGATGATTTCGCCGGTCGGCGGCGCGACCGCCGTCAGCGCCTCCTGGTGTCTGCCGATCAGGCCGGTATCGACGTCTTCAGCCGCAAAATCCGGATCGGCGGCAAGGGCGGCAAGAAAAGCGGTGTTGACGGTGGAGCCTGCAATCTCGGTCTGCGCGAGCGCCGCGCGGAGCGCTTCCAGCGCTGCCGCTCTGTCCCCGGCATGGACGACCAGCTTCGCTATCATCGGATCGTAATAGGGCGAGATGGCATCGCCGGCCCGCACGCCGGTCTCGATGCGCATCGCGGCACCTTCAGGGGCAATGTCCGGAAATTTGAGGTGGTGCAGCGTGCCCGTCGCCGGCAGAAACCCCTTGGCCGCGTCCTCGGCATAGATGCGCGCCTCGAAAGCATGGCCGGAAAGCGCGATCTCGCTTTGTGTCTTCGGCAGTTTTTCGCCGCTGGCGACCCGCAACTGCCACTCGACGAGATCGGTGCCGGTGACCATCTCGGTGACCGGGTGCTCGACCTGCAGGCGGGTGTTCATTTCCATGAACCAGAAGCGGTCGGCCTTGAGGCCTTGCGAGGCATCGACGATGAACTCGATGGTGCCGGCGCCGGAATAGTTGATCGCCTTGGCGGCCTTCACCGCCGCTTCCGTCATCGCCTTGCGCAGCGCCTGTGTCATGCCGGGGGCGGGGGCCTCCTCGATCACCTTCTGGTGGCGGCGTTGCGCCGAGCAGTCGCGCTCGTAGAGATGCACGGCATTGCCGAAGCTATCGCCGAACACCTGCACCTCGATGTGGCGCGGCTTGTCGACATATTTCTCGACCAGCACGCGGTCGTCGCCGAAAGCGGCCTTGGCCTCGCGCCGGGCGCTGGACAGCGCTTCCGAAAAATCATCGGGATGCTCGACGCGGCGCATGCCCTTGCCGCCGCCGCCGGCGCGCGCCTTGATCAGCACGGGATAGCCGATCTCGCGCGCCTTGGACGCAAGCAGCACGATTTCCTGCGCCTCGCCATGATAGCCCGGCACGACCGGCACGCCGGCCTTCTCCATCAGCCCCTTGGCGGCGTCCTTCAGTCCCATGGCGCGGATCGAGGCCGCCGACGGGCCGATGAAAATGAGGCCAGCCGCCACCACCTGATCGACGAAATCCGGGTTTTCCGACAGGAATCCGTAACCGGGGTGAATGGCCTGCGCGCCCGTTTCCAGTGCGGCCGCAACGATCTTGTCGCCGCGAAGATAGCTCTCGCCGACGGGCGAGGGGCCGATATGAACCGCTTCGTCTGCCATCTCGACATGCAGGGATTTTGCGTCGGCATCCGAATAGACGGCGACAGTGTGTACGCCGAGCTTGCGCGCCGTGCGAATGACGCGGCAAGCGATCTCGCCCCGATTGGCGATCAGGATTTTGCTAAACATGGAGCCTCCAGCGGCGAAGTTGCTTCGAGCGACGCAGGCCTTTCTTCGCGCTCGCCCCAGTCCTACCGGACATATCCCCCACGAGAGGCAAATTGTCCTGGAGGCCCGTCCTGGAAATCGTTCGCTCTATACGCTGAACATCTCCCTTACCAAGGGAGTGCCCCGCCTGGCGCTCGGCTCTGCCTACTTCGACGCCGAGATTGCGCAGCCGCCGCTCGCGGTCTTGACCTTCCATCGCGCCAGGCCGGCCTGGCAACTGCGCAACGCGGTCTCTTCCGCGGCCTTCTGGGAAGGCGCGTTGAGCTTGGTGCCGCAGATGATGTAAAGGTCGACAACGCGCGAATAAAAGGTCGTGGCGTAGGCCGAATGGCCGCTCGCGGCGATGTAGGCCTTGTAGGCGACGTTGCATTGGCTCTTCGGATCCGAGCCCAGGGTCGGCGCGAAATGCACCTCGCCCTTGCTGCCTGCCAGCGACCCCGCCGGACTTGAGACTGTTGCCGCGAATATTAGAGGAATGGAAAGTATCGAAGCGCCCACGATCCGGCAATATTTCAGTCGCATTTCCGCCCTGTCCCCGTTGCACTGGCAAGTGCAAGCAGTAGCGGATATTTTGCTTCTCCGCCAGATCGGCGGCGTGAATTGAAGTCTGCTTTTTCTGCGAAATTTGTTGGGCCATAAAGTTCAAATTCCTCGAATAGCAGCAACGGCACCTCGGTATAGTTCCACAATTTGACGGCTGAAACGACAACGGGCACGGACGCCGATCGCGTCCCAGGCCTTGCTCATCTCACATCCGGAACACGCCGAAGCGTGTTTCCTCGATCTCCGCGTTGAGCACCGCGGAAAGGCTGAGCGCCAGCACCTCGCGTGTCCTGGCCGGATCGATGATGCCGTCGTCCCAAAGGCGGGCGGATGAGTAGAGCGGATGGCCCTCATGTTCGTATTTCATCAGGATCGGCTTCTTGAATTTCGCCTCTTCCTCGGCGCTCCATTCCCCGCCCTTGCGCTCGATGCCTTCGCGCTTGACCATGGCTAGCACCGTTGCCGCCTGTTCGCCGCCCATCACCGAGATGCGGGCATTTGGCCACATCCACAGGAAGCGCGGCGAGTAGGCGCGGCCGCACATGCCGTAATTGCCGGCCCCAAACGAACCGCCGATGATGACGGTCACCTTCGGCACCTTGGCGGTCGCCACCGCCATCACCAGTTTGGCGCCGTCCTTGGCGATGCCGCCCGCCTCGTATTTTCGGCCGACCATGAAGCCGGTGATGTTTTGCAGGAAAACCAGCGGAATCTTGCGCTGACAGCACAGTTCGATGAAGTGTGCGCCCTTCAGCGCGCTCTCGGAAAACAGCACGCCATTGTTGGCGATGATGCCGACCGGCATGCCGTGGAGATGGGCGAAACCGGTGATCAGCGTCGTGCCGTAATTCTGCTTGAACTCATCGAATTCGGAGCCGTCGACGATGCGCGCGATCACCTCGCGCACGTCATAGGGCTGGCGTAGGTCGGTGGGCACGATGCCGTAGAGTTCATCCGCGGGATGAAGCGGCGGAATCGATTTGTGTAAGTTCAGGCTTACAGCCTTGTTCCGATTCAGGTTCTTGATGATGCGCCGGCAAATGGCGAGCGCATGTTCGTCGTCCAACGCATAATGATCGGCCACACCGGAAAGCCTGGTGTGCACATCCGCGCCGCCCAGATCCTCGGCGCTGACATCCTCGCCGGTGGCCGCCTTCACCAGTGGCGGTCCACCGAGGAAGATGGTCGCCTGGTTGCGCACCATGATCGTCTCGTCCGACATCGCCGGCACGTACGCGCCGCCCGCCGTGCAGGACCCCATGACGCAGGCGATCTGCGGGATGCCGGCGGCCGACATGTTGGCCTGGTTGTAGAAGATACGGCCGAAATGCTCGCGGTCGGGAAACACCTCGTCCTGGTTGGGCAGGTTGGCGCCGCCGCTGTCGACCAGATAGACGCACGGCAAATTGTTCTGCAGCGCGATCTCCTGCGCGCGCAGATGCTTCTTCACCGTCAACGGATAATAGGTGCCGCCCTTCACCGTGGCGTCGTTGACGACGACCATCACCTCGGTGCCCTCGACGCGGCCGATGCCGGCGATCAGGCCGGCCGAAGAGATCTCCTCGCCATACATGGACCACGCCGCGAACTGGCCGATCTCGAGGAAGGGCGAACCGGTGTCCAGCAATTGCGCCAGGCGTTCGCGCGGCAACAGCTTGCCCCGGCCGACATGACGCTCGCGGGCCTCGTCCGAGCCGCCGCGCTCGACGATTGCCGCCTTCTCCGCGATGTCGGCGACCAGAGCCCGCATGCGCTCGGCATTGGCGCGGAAGCTTTCAGAGGAAGGAGAAATCTGGGTTTTCAGTATAGCCACGTTGTTTCTCACATCTCTTGATGCCGTTGCGGAACCAGTGTAAGAGCCCGCGCCCGGATGCCGCGTACCAAGCGTGGCATCGTTTTTATGAACGACACCCTCAGGAGGCGACGATGAAAGGCATTTTTTTGCATTTCACCAGATGTCTCCCTTCGGCCATGGCCTGACGCCGCCGGAGGGCGGCTTTCCACGTCCCGAATTTGAGCAAAAGGAACACCGGGCTTTGAGCCTCGGTGGGTGTCAAAATGTATTTGCGGTTCGTAACGCCGCTGATCCATCCGAAGAGCCGGGTGGAGACCGGCTTCTTCCACGCGTCCTGGTACCTGCACCGGAACGGCGGCCCAGATTGGATTCATGAAGAACTGGAGAGCCAGTTCGATTGGTTCAATCAGCATTTGCCCATTCCAGGTCGGGTTGGTCGGCATTTCAAGCGCCGTAGGCCGATCTGGGGCATCTGCTGGTTTCATCCCGACGCCAGGGAAGCGATCAGCCGGGCGCGCTATTGTGCCTGGTTGATCGAGGAGGGCGGCTTGCCGGTGCGTTCGATCAGGTCGCCGAGTCATCGCGAGGTTCTGTGGCGCGACCCGCACCAGATCGTTGCCAAGCCAACCGATGACCTGCCCAAGGCATTCGGCTGAGGCGGCGGAGGGGGACATCACGCCCCCTCCGCCATGATCTCGCGGCCGATCAGCCAGCGGCGGATTTCGCTGGTGCCGGCGCCGATCTCGTAGAGCTTGGCGTCGCGCAGCAACCGGCCGGTCGGATAGTCGTTGATATAGCCATTACCGCCAAGCAACTGGATGGCGTCGAGCGCCATCTGCGTCGCTTTCTCGGCGGCAAACAGCACACAGCCGGCAGCGTCCTTGCGGCTGGTCTGGCCGCGGTCGCAGGCGGCGGCGACAGCATAGACGTAGGCGCGCGCCGCGTTCATGGCCGTATACATGTCGGCAAGCTTGCCTTGCACCAGCTGGAATTCCCCGATCGGCTGGCCGAACTGCTTGCGCTCGTGAACATAGGGGATCGCCACGTCGAGGCACGCCGCCATCAGGCCGATCGGCCCGCCGGCAAGCACGGTGCGCTCATAGTCGAGGCCCGACATCAGCACCTCGACGCCGCGTCCTTCCTCGTGCAGCACATTGTCGAACGGCACCTCGACGTCGGAGAAAACCAGTTCGCCGGTGTTGGACCCCCGCATGCCGAGCTTGTCGAGTTTCTGCGCCACGGAAAACCCCGGCATTGCCTTCTCGACGATGAAGGCGGTGATGCCACGTGATTTCCGTTCCGGGTCGGTCTTGGCATAAACGACCAGCGTTTCGGCATCCGGACCGTTGGTGATCCACATCTTGGTGCCGTTGAGCACATAGCGGTCATTGCGCTTGTCGGCGCGCAGCTTGAGCGAAACCACGTCGGAGCCGGCTCCAGGCTCCGACATGGCGAGCGCCCCGACATGCTCGCCCGAACACAGCGGCGGCAGGTATTTTTCCTTTTGCGCCGGCGTTGCCCAACGGTTGATCTGGTTGATGCAAAGATTGGAGTGGGCGCCATAGGAGAGGCCCACCGACGCCGAGGCCCGTGAAATCTCCTCCACCGCGATGACATGGGCGAGATAGCCCATGCCGCTGCCGCCGAAATCGGGATCGGCGGTTATGCCGAGCAGGCCGAGTGCGCCGAGTTCACCCCATAGATGCGCTGGGAATTCGTTCTCCCGATCGATATCAGCGGCTATCGGCGCGATCCTGTCCTGCGCGAAGCGCCGCACCATGTCGCGCAACGCCTCGACATCCTCGTCATGCCCGAAGCTGAGCGTGTTCGTGTACATACCGTTCCTCCTGCCGCATGACCCCGAAAATCGACTTCGATTTTCGGGAAGGATCATGGGCGAAATTCCAGTGCTACAGCGTCCTTTGCGCGTCCGCCGGGACGCGCGGCGCTGTAGTATTGACATCGATCTTCGCGCCGACGAGGCGCATTGTCATCGAAAGATATGTCGTGGTGACCTCAGCGATCGACAGCCGCTCGCCTGGCCGGAACCAGACGATGACGCCGGTCATCATCTGGATCAGCGCCATGGCCGTCAGGCCGGTGTCCTCGATGCTGAAAATGCCCGCCTCGGCGCCGTCGCGCAGGATCGATCGCAGTTCTTTTTCGTAGGCCGTGCGCATGCGCAGGATCTGTGTCAGCCTGTCGGGAGACAGGCTGCGTAATTCCATGTTCGACACATGCGTGGCGTGGCGTCGCTCGATATGAAAGGCGATGTGATTGCGCACATAGGCGGCAAGCTGCCCCGATGGATCCGCGCCGGGTGCCCTCGATCGCTCCCAGGCTTCGCGAAGTCCTTGCATATGCTCGCGCATCAGCGTGAACAGCAGCTCTTCCTTGGTCGGGAAATAGCGGTAGAGCGCGGCCGCCTGCACGCCGACCTCGGCGGCCAACTGGCGCATCGACATCGCCTCATAACCGTAACGCGCGATCAGGCTGACCGCGGCTTCGCGGACTGCCGCTTCGGTTCGCTCGCCGTCTGATCCCGCGGTGCGTGCCATCATCGCCTCGTTAATGGAAATACAATAAAACGAACGTTCAATTAATTCAAGAGTGAGTTTCGCCTAGGCAATGATCCTGAAATCTCCATGCGTGGTCCAGGTCTCCAGTTCCTCCACATCGAGCCGCGAGACGGAAGCGCCTGGCGGGCCATGCCGAAGCCGCTCGATCATGGCGGCAACCGCCGCGTCGGCGCCGGCAAGCCATGCCGTCACCGAGCCATCCCTATCGTTGCGCACCCAGCCCACCAGCCCGAGCCCGGTCGCTTCGCTCCGCACCCACAGCCTGTAGCCGACACCTTGCACCTTGCCGTACACGCGCGCCTGCACTGCTCTCGTCCGGTCATCCATGGCTCGCTCCCTTGCATGGAGTCTGGCGCAGGATCGAACGAAGGCAACTGCTGGAAGGGATGACGCGACCAAATTGATGAGTCGCACCGGTTCCGGTGGTTTATGACACGGCCCACTAAATAGTTGACATAGCCAAGTTTTCTGCAAAAAAGTCTGGCGTGAACCCCTTTTGGGAGGGCGCCTGACATGCCAACTGATCGGAAAGCGTTGATCAATGACATCCGCCGTTTCAACCGGCTCTATACCGGCCTGATCGGACTGCTGGACGAAACCTTCCTGCATAGCGCCTACACGCTGACCGAGGCACGTGTGCTGTTCGAATTGGGTCGGCGACCCGGCCACATCGCCCCCGTCGCTGGCGGCAAGACAGGCTTTCTGGCGCGGGCGCTTCAACTCGATCTCGCACCAGCGGCATCCGAAATCGCTCGTGCGCTCCAGCTGGATGCTGGCTATGTCATCAGAATCCTTCGCAAATTCTCTGCCGCCGGTCTGACGGAAACGCGTTCAGGCCCTGACGTCATGCGTCGGCGCATTCTCTCACTCACGCAACGCGGCCTGGCGGCATTGACCAGCCTTCAGGCCGCGGCGGATCGCGATCTTGCTCGCTTGACCGCGGCCTTGGGCGACGAGGAGGCCGTCGAGTTGTCGGACATGCTCGCGCGCCTCAGCTCTCTGCTCGATACGGCGGTGGCTTCCGATCGTCTGGAAATGCCTTAGTTTCCGCGCGCCGCTGCCAGTGCACCAGGCAATTCCTCGGCGAAGATATCCAGTTCGTGGTCGAGACCGACGCTGACGCGGATGCTGCGGTCGAGCCCTGGCCCCATCGGCTTGCGGATGAAGACGTCGCGCGACAACAGTCCCTGCAACACTTTCAGAGCGAAAGCACCGTCATGGCCGCAGTCGATGGTGACGAAATTGGTCGCCGAGGCGAGCGGCTTCAGCCCGTTCTGCTCGGCGACAGCAGCGATGCGCCGCCGTCCGGCGGCGACGCGCGCCACCACCGTCTCGAGATAGGCCTGGTCGGCGAGCGCCTCGACGCCGGCGATCTGTGCCATGCGGCTGACACCGTAGTGGTTGCGGATCTTCTCGAAGTCGCGGATGACTTGCGTCTCGGCCAACGCATAGCCGCAGCGTATGCCGGCAAGCCCGTAGGCCTTGGAGAAGGTGCGCATACGGATGACGTTGGGCCGCGAGACATCGATCGGCGGCAGGGCCGAGGCCGGCCCCAACTCACCATAGGCCTCGTCGAGCACCAGCATCGTGGTTTCCGGCAAGGCCTCGATGAAGCGGATGATTTCATCCGCCTCCCACCAACTCCCCATGGGATTGTCCGGGTTGGACAGATAGACCAGTGGCGCCTTATCCCTGACGATCGCAGCCAGCAGGCCGTCCAGACTTTCGCGATCGTTCTCGTAAGGGACGGTCACCAGCCGGCCGCCGACACCGGCAATGTGGAAGTTGAAGGTCGGATAGGCGCCAAGCGAGGTGACCACCGCATCGCCGGGCGCCACATACATGCGCGCCACCAGGCTGAGCAGGCCGTCAATGCCTTCGCCGACAACGACGTTCTCGACCGCCACATTGTGATGCGCGGCGGCGGCAACCTTCAGGTCGTAATTGTCTGGGTCGCAATACATCCACTGGTCGCGCGCGACGCTCTGCATGCGCGCGATGACGCGCGGCGAAGGACCAAAGCTGCTCTCATTGGCGCCGATGCGGGCGCGGAAAGCGCGCCCGCGCTCACGCTCCTGCGCCTCAGGGCCGACAAACGGCACGGTCGACGGAAGTGCTGCGATGATTGGAGTCAAAAGGGGGCGTTGGCGCATGGCGGAAGCTCGCTTGGAAGGGGCTTCTTGCTAACGTGCCGGCTTATTCGGCGCAAGTTGCCCGCAGGCAGCAATTTGTCATGCTGGATTCGGCCGTCTCTTTTTGGTAGCCAGACACGATGAACAATCGTCTGCCGCCTGCCTGGTCCAAGCATCTGAAAACTCCGTCCGGACCGAAAAACCCGCAGCCGAAAATCGCCGAACCCAAAGCAGGCCCGCCATCACGCGCGCAGGCCGATGACGCATTGCTCAGGCGGGCTGCAGAACTTCATCGGGCAAATCGGTTGCCGGAGGCGGAGGCGCTGTGTCAGCGTGTATTGGCTCATGCCCCGCGACATCCTCTTGCCTTGTATCTCCTGGGAAGCTTCGCGCTCGGGCTGGATGACGAGATGGCCATTCGCTGTTTTGAGCGAGCGGTAAAGGAGGCACCTCAAAATCCCCATTACCACCTGACCCTGGGTGAAACCTATTTGAAAGTCGGCGAGCATGTGGATGCAATCAGGCATTTCGAGCGTGCTTGCGAACTGAAGGCCGACTGGGTTGAGGCGCTTTGCGCGCTGGGCCGCGCCTACACCGGATTCGGTAAAGCCGACGTGGCGGTCCCACTCTTTGAGAAAGCGCTCAAGATCGACGGCGGCCGTTCCGCTATCCGAATAGGGTTGGCCAACGCGCTTGTAAGCTTGGGCCGGATGGATGAGGCGGCAAACTACATGAAAGAGGCGATCGCCCGTCGCCAGGATGTCGCCGCTGCCTACAACGGCTTGGTCAGCATACGAAAATTCAAGGAAGAGCCGGCGGAGCTAAAATCCATTCTGGCCGAACTGAAAAATCCGGCGCTTGATAACAAAAGCATACAACAGCTCCACTATGCGGCCGGGAAGGTGCTCAACGATATCAGGCGCTATGACGAGGCGATGGGCCATTTTCAGCAGGCAAAGCGCTCGACCCGCGGCTTTGACCTGGAGGCTTATCGCAACAGCGTCGATTTCCTGATCGAACTGTTCAGCCCCGGGATGCTGGCCGCCAAGGCAGGACATGGGAGCTCTTCAGAAGTGCCTGTCTTCGTGCTTGGCATGCCACGTTCGGGCACTACTTTGACCGAGCAAATCTGTGCGAGCCACCCGGATGCTTATGGCGCTGGCGAGTTGACAAAACTCAGGCGCATCACGAACAGTCTCGCGCCCAAAACACGCTCGCCGGAAGAATTGCGAAGCTCCATCCTGACCATGACGGAGGATCAGTCGAAGGCTTTGGCTGAAGACTATCTTGCCCATGTCCGGCAACGATCCCCCAACGCCCAGCGTATCGTCGACAAATTGCCGCATAATTTCGAACTTATCGGCCTTATAAGACTTCTGTTTCCCAACGCACGCATCATTCATTGCCGTCGCGATGCTATCGACAATTGCCTCTCGTGCTATTTCCTGAGTTTCAACGAGGACAATAGTTATACCGCCGATCTCCAGACACTCGGACTGTATTATCGCGAATACGACCGGCTTATGCGTCACTGGGACAGGGTCTTTCCAGGGCAGATCCTTGAGAACCGCTATGAGGACATGGTCTCCGACCAGGAAGCGCAATCGCGTCGCTTGATCGACCATCTGGGTCTGCCCTGGGACGATGCCTGTCTGCGGTTCTTCGAAAAGCCAGGTTCGGTGAATACGTTCAGCCGCTGGCAGGTTCGACAACCGATCTACACCTCCTCGGTCAATCGCTGGAAGGCTTATGGAGGTTCAATCCAGCCGCTGATCGATGCCCTTGGAGACTTGGTTGAGACTTAGTCTGGCAAGCTTGCCGCCGGAACGATGTCAAGATTTGGCCCGTGGCTGCGCGAGACGTCCGGCCCATCTGGCCCCTAACCCTTTAGCGGGTAGATGCGTGCGAGTGCATGACTGGATCAAATCCGCAGGCGTAGGGAGAAAGATCTCGCTATCGAATAGTTCTGACAAGTATCCAGGTAACGGCCGGTGGTTTATCCCATGCTGGATTCTGTCGGCCGTTTTTGCTAGCGAGGCACGATGAACTCACGGCTGCCCCCAACCTGGTCCAAGCATCTCAAGGCGCAGCCAGTTCAAAAGGCTAGACCCTTAGCCCAACCAGCTAAGCCTGCATCGTTGCTTGGGCCAACCGATGACATGCTGCTCAGACAAGCGCTGGAACTACAGAAAGCCGGGCGGCTGCCGGAAGCCGAAGACCTCTGCCATCGTGTTCTGACGCGCTCGCCAAATCACGCGCTTGCCCTCTACATTCTCGGCACGCTGGGGCTCGGTTTCGACGACGAACTGGCGATCAAGTATTTCGCCCGCGCGGCAGCGAAGGAGCCGAACAATCCATACTATCAGCTCAGCCTGGGGGAGGCCTTTCTCAAGGTCGGGGATTATCCGCTTGCGATTCATCATTTGCAGCGTGCCTGCGAGCTGAAGTCGGATCTCACGGATGCCCTTCGCCGACTTGGCGAAGCATATTTCATGTTCGAAAAGGCGGACGTGGCTGTGCCGCTCTATGAAAAAGCGCTCGAAATGGACCCCGACAACGCATTCGTCCGGACGGCCCTTGCGAATACTCTCGTTGCCCTCGGCCGCATGGATGAAGCTACGGTTTGCCTGAAGGAGAGCATCGACAGGCGCATCAGCGTGCCATCATCCTACAATACGCTTGTGGCGGTTCGAAAATTCTCCGTCGAGCCGCCCGAACTCAAAGCCATTCTGGACGAACTTCAAAAAACGGCGAATCCCGCCGATGCGCCGTACCAGCTTCATATGGCTGCGGGTAAGGTCTTGGATGATCTTGGTCGCCACGATGAGGCCATGGACCATTTTCTTCGAGCCGCAACGAACAAGGGGTTCGATTTTGACATCGAATCCTATCGTCGACAGGTGGATGCGTGGATCGAGCTCTTCAATCCGGAGTTCTTAGCGGCGAGGGCGGGATATGGTGATCCATCTGAAACGCCCGTATTCGTGCTTGGAATGCCGCGTTCCGGCACAACGCTGACGGAACAGATCTGCTCGAGCCATCCCGATGTCCATGGCGCGGGGGAACTCTCCAAGCTGGGGCGAATCGCGGTTGCCAACGGTCTCAAATTGCAGCCGGGGCGCCCGTTGGGGCGGCCGGTCATATCGATGACGCGACCGCAATCCATTGCGCTCGCCAGCGAATATCTATCCAGCTTGCGTCTCAACGCGCCCGAGGCATTGCGAATCGTCGATAAGATGCCTCACAATTTCGAATTTGTGGGCCTTATCGGCCTTCTCTTCCCTAACGCACGGATTGTTCATTGCACGCGCGATCCCGTTGACAATTGTTTTTCCTGCTTCACCTCAAATCTTAACGATGCTCATCAGTATACTTCGGACCTTGCGGTGCTTGGGCTGTACTACCGCGAGTACGATCGCCTCATGCGCCATTGGAAGTCGATTTTTCCGGGACGCATTTTCGAGAATCGCTATGAAGACCTTGTTTCCGACCAGGAGGGGCAGTCACGTCGGCTTGTGGAGCATCTTGGTTTGGAGTGGAACGATGCCTGCCTCCGTTTCTTTGAAAGGACTGGCTCCGTCAGAACACTCAGCCGCTGGCAGGTTCGTCAGCCGATCTACAAATCATCGGTCAAGCGTTGGAAGCACTACGAAAGCAGGCTCCGGCCATTGATCGATGCGTTGGGGGATCTGGCTGAAGGCTAGCCGTTCTCAGTTGCTCGAACTGACTTCCTGCGCGCGACAGACAGGCCTCCTACTGCGATAGTTGCAAGCGGCTTAAAAAAAAACCCGGCGGTTGCCCGCCGGGGTTTCGATTTCGCCAAGGCGAATTGATTAGAAGTCGCGCTGGAAGCGGAGGAGACCGCCGACATTGTCCTTCTTGGTCGCCAGAACCCAGACGGAGTCGTTGTCGATGGCGCCCTGGCCGACGCGCTGCCAGTCGACTTCGGCCGTAACCGTAAGGCCGGGAACGACGGTGTAGGCGACGTTCGCCGCGACACCGATGTCCTTCCAGTCGTCATACGAAGCCTGGAGGTTGAACGCGGTCTTCTCGTT
>NZ_VFVR01000025.1 GCF_006442205.1 Mesorhizobium sp. B2-3-12 | reverse complement strand
TGTTCCAACCCCGCCCGCGATCGCCAAACATCACATACCCCGTCTCGGTCACCGCCAGCGTGTCCTCCAGTTTGATGAAGCCGCGCGTCGGGTGAAGCATGGTGGTCTCCACCGACAGCACCATGTTTGTCTCCAGCGGTTTGGCCGCATAGGTGCCTTCATAGGTCACCGGATGGTTGGTCATCAGGAACGGCGCCTCATGCGTGATCAGGCCCATGCCGTGGGCGAAGAAATCCGTGTAGGGCGCGACCTTGGATGTCTTCAGCACGCCCTCGGCGTAAGCGATCATGTCGCCGCCCAGCGTGCCCGCCTTCACCTTCGAGAAGGCGGCTTGCTGCACCGTCTCGACCTCGGCCAGCAGATCCTCCAGCTCGGCATCGGGTTCGCCCAGAATGCCCATCCGGCAGAGGTCGCCGATATAGCCGTGATAGTTGCCCCCGGAATCGATCGACAGCACTTCGCCCTTCTTCCAGGCCTGCGATGAGGTGGCGCGGTTGTGGCTGGAGCCCAGCGTCAGCAGGCAATATTCGAAATGCGCGCCGCGATTGGTCTCCTCGCGCCTGATCCGCTCGATCATCTCGGCCTTGGTGGTGCCTTCGCGCGCCCAGGCGATCGTCGCCAGCATGGAGTCCGTGATCAGTTCGGAGGCGGTGCGCAACTTCTCGAGCTCGGCATCGGTCTTGATGGCGCGCATGCGCTCCAGCATGTCGGTCGCATCGATCAGCTTGGCCTCCGGCAATGCCTTGCGGATCAGCGCATAGGCGTCCGACGGCAGGAAGCTAGGCTCGATACCGATGCGCGCTCCCTCCTTGCCGATCTTTCTGACATGCTCGACCGCGAGGTTGGCGGCATCGAGCGTGCCCCAGCAGGCGGCATGCAGTGTCGGCGTCCAGAACGGATGGTTCTGGTGCTCGCCGCCCTCCATGCGGTTGCCGATATAGGCCGCGTGATCCGGCCCGCCCTTTTCGTAGACGACGATCGGCAAATAGCGGCTGTGGCCGATCGCATCCATGGCGGCGAAGAAGATGAACTTGTAGCCGCCCAGCAGGTACTGCGTGTTGTGCTTGGAGGTCGCGAGCAGCACGTCGATGCCCGCCTCCTCCATCAGCCGGTCGACCCTAGCCTGGTCGAACGGGATATTGCTGACGGCATTCTTGCCCGGCGCGATGTTCATCACTCTCTCCCTGAATTAGCCCGAGATCGATCCTGTTTCGCAGCGATCTGCTGGCCCGTTATCAAATCTGCACCATTTTTCCCATTCTGGTCCAGCCAGAACCTTTGCGAGCAGCACCTTCTGTCGGTCATCAAGTCGTCATTGCACATATTTCCGCACATCTGGTCCGACCAGATAGCCGAATTGAATGGACTTGTGCTAAACTGGTCCAGCGGACGAAAATTTCAAAGCCAAGCAAGGATGCGCCAATTCCGTCTCTGGCGAAACCCTCGGCAAGGCTCATAATCCCCACCGCGGGGATGCCGATGCACGCACCGGCATTCGAGGGGTGTTGTCGCGCCCGATCGGGCCGCGCGGAGAGGACGGAGTTCGATCATGTCAGGTTTCACCATTTCCAGACGCACCATGCTTACCGGCTCGGCAATGCTGCTGGCCACCACGGCCATGCCGACACTAGGTTGGGCACAGACGCCGAAGAAGGGTGGGCGGCTCGTGCTTGCCGCCGATTCCGAGCCGCGCAATCTCAATCCGGCGATCGTCGCCTCCAACGGTGTTTTCTTCATCTCCAGCAAGATCGTCGAGACGCTGGCGGAAGCCTCCTTCGACGGCAAGGATGGGCTTGCGCCAAGGCTGGCGCTGAGTTGGGAAGGCGCTGCCGACGGACTGTCGGCGACGTTCAAGCTGCGCGACGGCGTCAAATGGCATGACGGCAAGCCGTTCACCTCGGCCGACGTCGCCTTCTCGGCGCTGCAGATCTGGAAGCCGCTGCAGAATCTCGGCCGCACCGTGTTCAAGGACCTCAGTGCGGTCGACACGCCAGACGATCTGACCGCCGTGTTCAAATTCGCCAAGCCGACGCCGTTCCAGTTGATCCGCAACGCGCTGCCGGCGCTATCGAGCGTGGTGCCCAAGCACATCTACGAGGTCGGCAAGATCGAGGACAACCCGGCCAACAACGCGCCGATCGGCACCGGGCCGTTCAAATTCGGCGAGTACAAGGCCGGCCAGTATTACCGGCTGACCAAGAACACGGACTATTGGGGCAAGGACGAGCCCTATCTCGACGAGATCATCTATCAGGTCCTGCCCGACCGCACCTCGGCCGCCGCGGCGCTGGAAGCTGAGGAAATCCAGCTCGCGGCTTTCTCGGCCGTACCGCTGGCCGACCTCGACCGCATCTCCAAGGTTCCCGGCCTGAAAGTCATCACCAAGGGCTATGAGGGCCTGACCTACCAGCTCGTCGTCGAGATCAACCATCGCCGCAAGGAACTGGCCGACGTGAAGGTGCGCCAGGCGATCGCCCATGCCATCGACAAGGACTTCGTCGTCAAGACGGTGTTCCTCGGCTACGCCGCCACCGCCACCGGCCCGGTGCCGAAGAACGATCCGCAATTCTACACCGCCGACGTGCCGACCTACGCCTTCGACGTCGCCAAGGCCAACGCCCTGCTCGACGAGGCCGGCTACAGGAAAGGCGCCGACGGCAACCGTTTCTCGCTGAAGCTCTTGCCGGCGCCCTATTTTAACGAGACAAAACAGTTCGGCGACTATCTGCGCCAGGCGCTCGCGGCCGTCGGCATCGACGCGCAACTGGTCAACAACGACTCGGCGGCCCACATCAAGGCAGTCTATACCGACCACGCCTTCGACCTCGCGGTCGGCCCGCCGGTGTTTCGCGGCGACCCAGCGATCTCGACCACCATCCTGGTGCAGAGCGGCATTCCCGATGGCGTGCCGTTCTCCAACCAGGGCGGCTACAAAAACGACGCTCTCGACGCGCTGATCACCAAGGCATCGGAAACGCTCGACACATCAGCGCGTACCGATCTCTACAAGGAGTTCCAGAGGCAAGTCGCGGCCGACCTGCCGCTGATCAACGTCGCCGAATGGAGTTTCATCAGCGTCGCCAGCGACAAGGTCGGCAACATCGCCAACAACCCGCGCTGGGCGGTTTCGAACTGGGCGGACACGTATTTAGCGGGGTGATCCCGCACTTGCGGATCGAAGTTTGGGGTGCTCAGATTCGGAGAATGAGAGTTCCTTCGCGCCCCCCTCTGTCCTGCCGGACATCTCCCCCACAAGGGGGGAGATCGGCGGTTTCCGCGCCTCACACTTCCCTGCAACCTTGGAGATTGGCGAAAGCCGAGATGACAGCTGATCTCCCACCAAGTGGGGGAGATGTCCGGCAGGACAGAGGGGGGCGCCGTAGAGCACGGCCTCAGAAGTTTACAAGCGGCGTCTCATCATCATGACCCGCGCCCTCACCCTCATCCGCCGCCGTCTCGTCGGCAGCATCTTCGTTCTCTTCATCGTAATTATCGGCACCTTCCTCTTGCTCGAAGCCGCGCCCGGCGACGCCGTCGACGCCTACATCGTCTCGACCGGCGGCGACGCCGGCATGATCGAGCTGTTGCGCCATCGCTGGGGCCTCGATCAGTCGGAGCTAACGCGGCTCGCCAACTATCTCTGGGCGCTGCTGCATCTCGACCTCGGCCAGTCCGTCACTTTCTCCCGGCCGATCCGCGAGGTCATCTTGGAACGCCTGCCGACCACGCTCATCCTGATGGTCAGCGCCACCGCGCTCTCGTTCGGCCTCGGCTCGGCGCTCGGCATCTATGCCGGCGCAAGGCCCGGCAGCTTCCGCGACCGTTTTCTCTCCGTCGCCTCGCTGGCGCTCTACGCGGTGCCTGGCTTCTGGCTCGGCCTGGTGCTGATCGTGATCTTCGCAGTCGACCTGCGCTGGCTGCCGATCGGCGGCATCGAGACCCTCGCTTCCGACAAGACCGGTCTCGACCGTGCCGCCGACATCGCCATCCACCTGATACTGCCGGTTTCTGCGCTGGGCTTCATCTATCTGGCGCTCTATCTGCGCATGATGCGCGCCGGCATGGCCGAGGCCTGGCGCCAAGATTTTGTGCTGGCCGCCCGCGCCAGGGGGCTTTCGCGCCGCCGCATCGTGCTCGCCCATGTCGCCCGCAACGCACTATTGCCGCTGGTCACCATGCTTGGCCTGCAATCGGCGCAGATGCTGGGTGGCAGCGTCGTCATCGAGAGCGTCTTTGCCGTGCCCGGCCTCGGCCGGCTGGCGCAAGAAGCGGTTGCCGCACGCGACACGCCCTTGCTGCTTGGCATCATCCTCACCAGCGCAGTGCTGGTCATCCTCATCAACCTGCTTGTCGACATTGCCTATGCCTTCCTCGACCCGCGCGTCGGCGCCAGCGAGGCCGGCGCATGAGCCGCCTGCATCGCTTTTTACGCACACCCGAGGCGGTTGCCGGCACCATCCTTCTGGCGATGCTGTTCGCCATGGCGCTGTCGGCATCTCTGTTGTTTCCCGGGGACCCGCAAGCCATCGCCGGCCCGGCGCTGCTGCCGCCCTTCCAAAACTGGTCGCTGCCGCTTGGCACCGACCGGCTCGGCCGCGACGTGCTGGCCGAACTGTTCCATGGCGCCCGCACCTCGCTGGCTGTCGGCCTCGCCGCCGCCGCCGCTGCCCTTGTCGTCGGCGCGGTCGTCGGCACGCTGGCCGGCTTTGCCGGCGGCCTCGTCGATGAAGTGCTGATGCGCATCACCGACGCGTTCCAGACCGTGCCCGGTTTCCTGCTGGCGCTGGCTTTCGTCAGCGTGGTCGGTCCTTCGCTCGGCGTCGTCGTCGTGGCCATAGCGCTCGGCACCTGGACGGGGCCGGCGCGCATTGCCCGCGCGGAAGTCCTTTCCATCCGCGAACGCGACTATGTCGCCGGCGCCCGCGTCATCGGCATGCATCCGCTGGCGATTGCCTTTCGCGAAGTACTGCCGAATGCCTTGCCGCCAGTGCTGGCGCTGTCATCGGTGATCGTCGCCGCCGCGATCCTCACCGAAGCGGCCCTGTCCTTCCTAGGCCTCGGCGACCCCAACAGGGTCACCTGGGGCGGTATGATCGCCGAAGGCCGCACTGTCTTGCGTACCGCGCCCTTCCTGTCGATCGTCCCGGGTATTGCGCTGGTGCTGACGGTGCTCGGCGTCTACCTCGCCGGCGAAGGCATCGTCGAGACGACGGCCGTACGCAGGGGCCTGTCATGACCGCGCTGGCATCGATCCGCGATCTCTCGGTGACCTATCGCCGCGACGGCAGCGAGGTGGCGGCGCTGAAGAACATTACTTTCGATGTCCAGGCAGGCGAACGGCTGGCTATTATCGGCGAAAGCGGCTCCGGCAAGAGCACGCTGGCGCTGGCGATCGCGGGGCTGTTGCCAGCAAGTGTCAGGATCGAGGGGCACATCGATTGGTTCTTGCCGTCAACGTCTGGCGCCAAGGCGCCCCCCCTCCTCGGCCGCGACATCGGCTTCGTCTTCCAGGATCCCTCAGCCAGCCTCGATCCCGTGATCACCGTCGGCAAGCAGATCGCCGAAGTCGCGCACACGCATCTCGGCCTCACCTGGTCTCAGTCCTTCGCCAAGGCAAAGCAATTGCTCGAACGCGTCCGCTTGCCCGACCCTGACTCCGCCCTGCGCGCCTACCCGCACCAGCTTTCCGGCGGCCAGAAGCAGCGTGTGGCGATTGCCGCCGCGATTGCCGCCGGGCCGAGACTGCTGATCGCCGACGAGGCGACCAGCGCTCTCGACACCATCGTGCAGGCCGAGATCGTCGCGCTGATCCGGCGACTGGTGGCCGAGGACGGCATGACGCTGCTGTTCATCAGCCATGACATCGCGCTCGCCGCCAAACTCGCCGAGCGCATCGCCGTCTTCCGCCATGGCCAGTTGGTTGAGCTTGGCGCGACGGCGCGGATCATCAATGCCCCGACCCAGACCTATACACGCACCCTGCTCGACGCCCATATCGGTCTTGATGCCGAACCGCTTCTGAACCGGGGTGGGACGCGCGGATGAGCCTGCTCACAGTGTCCGGTCTCACCAAACGCTATAGCCGAGGCGGCAAGACCCTCACCGCGGCGGACGATGTCTCCTTTCATGTCGAGCCCGGGGAAACGCTGGCGCTGGCCGGGCCGTCAGGGAGCGGCAAGTCGACGATCGCGCGGCTGGTGCTGCGACTGATCGAGCCGGATGGGGGACGCATCGAATTCGAGGGCGGTGATTTCCTGGCTCTGGGCGGCTCGGCACTTCGAGCCCGTCGCGCGCGCCTGCAAATGGTGTTCCAGGATCCGCTGGCCGCCTTCAACCCACGCGCCACCGTCGCGCGCGTCCTCGACGACCCGCTCCGCATCCATGGCATTGCCTCCCGCGCCGAGCGCCCGCGACGCATCGCTGCCTTGCTGGAGCGCGTCGGCCTGGCGGCCGACCTCGCGCCACGTGCCATCCATGAAATCTCCGGCGGCCAGCGGCAGCGCGTGGCCATCGCCCGCGCCATCGCCACCAAGCCATCGCTGATCGTGCTCGACGAAGCTGTGTCGGCGCTCGATGTCTCCGTGCGCGGCCAGATCCTCGACCTCCTGCTCGACCTGCAGCGCGAGCAACGGATCGCCTACCTCTTCATTTCACATGATCTTGGCGTCGTGCGCGCGATCGCCCACCGCGTCATCCTTCTCGATGCCGGACGAATTGCCGAGAGCGGCGATGCCCGAGCCGTCATCGACACGCCGCGATCGGCCATCGGCAAAGCGCTGGTGGCGGCGGCACCGCGATTGAACAGAAACAGACCATGATCCGGTCTTCGAACAAGACCACGCTGAGAAAACCCGCCTATCCCCCGACCATCAGCTTGACGACCTCATCATGATTGGTCTCGGAGATCTTGCGCTCGCCGGCCTGGACGCCGCGCCGCAGCACGACGATGCGGTCCGAGACAGCGAAGATGTCCTGCAGATTGTGCGAGATGAAGATCACGCCTCGCCCTTGCGCCTTGAGCTGGTGGATCAGCGAAATGACCTTGCGCTGTTCCGGCACGCCGAGCGCGGCGGTCGGTTCGTCCATGATCAGGATCTGCGCATCCCAATAGACGGCGCGGCCGATGGCGACGGCCTGGCGCTGGCCGCCGGAGAAGTTGCTGACCGGGGCGTTCATGCGGCTGACGTGGAAGTCCAGCCGCTTCATCGTCTCCCTGGCAGCGTCGGCCATCGCCTTGCGGTCGAGCACCGGCAGGAAGCCGAACGCCTTGCGCATCGGTTCGCGGCCAAGGAAGATGTTGGCGCCGATCGACAGATTGTCGGCCAGAGCCAGATCCTGATAGATCGTCTCGATGCCTTTTTCGCGCGCCTCCTGCGGCGTCGCGAACGCCACCGGCTGGCCCCTGAGCAGGATTTCGCCACCCGTGGGCTGGAACACGCCCGAGATCGCCTTGATCAGCGTCGTTTTGCCGGCGCCGTTGTCGCCGGCAAGCGCCACCACTTCGCCCGGCCGCACGGCCATGGAGAAATCGCTGAGCGCACGCACGGCGCCAAAGTGCTTGGACAGGTTGCGGACTTCGAGCAAGGCGGTGTTCTGGTCGATGCTATTCATCCTGGCGGCCTCCACTGAACCGGCGCTGCGCCTGGTCTATGAGCACGGAAATGATGATGACGACGCCGACGGCGATGAACTGCCAGAACGGCTCGACATTGACGAAGACCAGCCCGTACTGGATGACCGCGATCACCAGCGCCCCGGCAACCGTGCCGAAGATGGTGCCGGAGCCGCCGAACAGGCTGGCGCCGCCGATCACGACAGCCGCGACGCTGTCGAGCAGCAGCGGTTCGCCGGCTTGCGCCGCACCGGCCGTGAAGCGCGCGGCATAAAGCGCACCGCCAAGGCCCGCGCACATCGCCGACAGCACATAGAGCCGCAATATATGGCCCCTGATGTCGATACCAGACCGGCGCGCCGCCTGCACATTGGCACCGATGGCGTAATTGTGCTGGCCGAAACGCGTCTGGCTGAGCAGGTAGTGCATGACGATGACGAAGACGGCGGTGATCAGCACCAGATAAGGAATGCCGTAGAATTTGCCGTTGCCGAGCAGCGCGAACCAGGAATTCTGCACCGGCACCGTCGTGCCGCCGGCAAGCAGGAAGGCGGCGCCGCGCGCCACGCCGAACATGCCGAGCGTGCCGATGAAGGGTGGCACCTTGAGACGTGATATCAGCAGGCCGTTGATGATGCCGGGCACGCCGGCGACGACCACCGCCGCCAGAATGCCGGCCAGCATGGCAAGCGGCAACGGAATGGCCGCACCCGCCATGTTGGTCGCATGCGCGGCGATGACGGCGGCCAGGCCCATGATGAAGCCCAGCGACAGGTCGATACCGCCTGAAATGATGACGAAGGTCTGCCCGGTCGCCAGCAGCAGCGGCGCCACGGCAAAGATCGCGATGGACTGCAGGTTGAACGGATTGAGCACGAAGGTGACGCCGAAGGCGACCCTGGACCAGATCTCGAAGCAGATGAGAAGACCGGCAAGGAACAGCCAGGCGCGCCCTTCGGCGATGCGTGCGATCAGGCCCTTGGCCGGATCGCCATGATCCGCCTGAGGAGCGACATGCTGCTCGGCCGGCTTTGCTAGGGATGTCGAGGTCATGGATACTCCGCGGCGCGGCTCGTTCGAACAAGGCCCCGGTCAGCCGGGACCCGGCGCAGGCCTCCTCCCGGCTGACCGGGAGGAGCCAAGCTCGTCTGGACCTACTCGGAGTAGAGATACTTCGAGATGTTCGGATCCGCGACGTTGGACTTGTTCATGATCGTGAAGCCGGTGCCGATCGTGACCGGAATTGAGTGGCCGGTCAGGTGGGCATAGGCCGAAACGACGCCGTAATAGCCGATCTCCGCCGGATGCTGGGCGATTGCCACGTCCACGAGACCGGTATTGATGTTGTCGACGATGCTGGTCGGCGCATCGAAGGCAACCACCTTGACGGTGCCGGTCTGCCCGGCCTGCTTGACGCCGTTGGCGGCACCGAGCGCCGAGAACAGATTGGCGCCGAACACGCCGACGAGATCAGGATTGCGCGCGAACACGGCTTGCAACTGCGAGGCCGCCTTGTTGGCGTCGTCATCGTTGAACTGGGTTTCCAGAACGGTGATGCCCGTATGCTTGGCCATCTCCTTCTTGAAGCCCTCTTCGCGCTGATCGGTGGTCGAAATGCCGGGCTTGACGTTCGACACATAGACCTTGCCCTTGTCGCCAATGGCGGTGGCCAGAGCGCGCGCCGCGATCTCGCCGCCCAGCACATTGTCCGAGGCGATATAGGCCAGCGGGAAATCGGCATCGCCGGCGCCCGTCTGGTAGACGCCGCTGCCGATGAACGTATCGACGGTGATGACCGGAATGCCGGCGTCATTGGCCTTGCGCAGTGGCTCGACCAGCTGAACCTTGTCCGTCGGCGCGATCAGGATCGCGTCCGGTTTCTTGGCGATGACCGCGTCCAACACCGGCACCTGTGTGACAGGGTTGAAGTCCGGGGCGCCCTGGAAGACCAGGGTCACGCCGAGCGCATCGGCTGCCGCCTGGGCGCCCTTGCGCATGGTGATATAGAACCCGTCGGTGGTCAGGCCCGGAATGAGCGCGATGGTGTATTTCTTGTCCTGCGCCTGCGCGGGCGCCATCAGCACCGTGGCGCTGACGGCAAGCGCCGCGAGCCCGGCTACGATCTTCTTCATGACATCCTCCTCATTTTTGGCAATTCTGCCGTTGCAAGTGACATTGGATGGCCGTCATCCGCTCACGCGATGCCGACGGCCGGGAACGCCTGTTTGCTTTCGCGGGCAGCTCCTCCCAAGCGCCCTCCAGTCTAAATCTCAGCCGGCCCGGCTGGCCGGCGCAATAGCCGTAGTCGCTTTCCTCGCCTCCGCGAGGTGAGAGAACCACCGCGCCCGAGATGCCTGCGCACCGGGTTCGCAGTTTGTAACACTTTGCAGAAATAAATTGCAACTCGGTTTTTCGAGACCGCAACATCGGCTTTTCCAGACAGCATCCGACTGCTCCTTGGAGCCCCGGCGAACTATCGTCCCGACGCCCCGGCGACACAATCGATTTCGCAACGGCCTCTCTGCGCGTCACCATTGCGGCCTCGGTCCGGCCTACCTGCCGCTATCGCGTTGCGAGGGCCGCGAGGATGGCCTGCGCCGTCTTTGTATCCGTCACCAGCGTGTTGATGAGCCCGGCCCGGACGGCGCCGATGATTGCCGTCGCCTTTTCCGGCGAGGCGGCGACGCCGATCACCAGCGGCACGGCGCGAAGCTGCGCCGGCGACATGGCGATCATCCGGCTCTCCCCTTCCCAGGCGATCAGGGCGCCCTCCGCGTCGAAGTAATGACGAAGCACGTCGCCGGCCGCGTGAACCAGCGCCTGCTCGCTTGGCGTGGCGGCACTCGCCTCGGGCGCATTGATGGCATGCGGCAGGCCGATGCCGACGATCGCCACATCGGTTCTCTCCCAAAGCGCGACGGCATCGCGGATGGCGGCGTCGCGCAGGAAGACCTCGCGCAGCTCACTCGATGGCAGATACGGAGCGTGGATGAAGTGCGGCGTGCCACCGAACTCCTCCGCGGCAAGCCGCACGAATTCATTGACCTGAAAATGCGCCGCGTGCTGCTGCATGCCGCCGGTCGCGGCCACCGTCAGCACCCCCGGCATGCGCGGCAGGCCGGATCGAATGACCTCGCGCACGGCGCGCCCCCAGCCGATGGCGACCACGGAGCCGGCCACCAGTTGCGCCTGCCTGAGCAAAGCGCCAAGCGGCGCTGAGAGCGCCGTCAGCGCGCCCGCCACCGGCGTCTCGACAACTGCGGCATCACGCAATTTCAGCCCGTCGACCAATTGCCTGGTAATGTCCTCCGGCGTCGCCAGGTCGATGACCTCGATGCGCACGATGCCCTCGGCCCGCGCCCGCTGCAGCAAACGCGAAATTGTCGCGGTGGAGACGCCGAGCTGCCGCGCAATGTCGACCTGCGACATCTCCTCCAGATAGTGCAGCTTGGCAACCGTGTGCAGCATCGTACGCGATGCGGTCGCGTCCTGGACGGAGGGAACAGACAGCTTGCAATTCCTTTCAGCAACGTGTTACACACGTATACGCCGATGGGAGTTATCGCGCAAATCCGGCGAACTCGCAACTTGAGGGCCTCACCAGGCCACGCGCCGGCAAGGCTGCCTGTCCAGGCGGCCGGCGATGCATCAAGGCGGCAAAATCTTCCTGCCGGCAGGCAGGCAAATCGACCATTGTTTCCACGGGATCAGCGCCTCGGCGAGAGCGCCAACATCGGACAGAAGACCATGACCAAGATGACCACCGCGGAACTGCGCGGCTACCAGCAGATATGCGGCAAGGATGGAGCCATGGTGGCCATCGCCTGCGACCAGCGCGGCGGCATGCGCACCTTGCTGGCGTCGGACCCCGCGGAACAGGCCCGGATCACCAACGACATGCTCGGCGACACCAAGGCCGACATCACGCGCTACCTCGCCAGTGCGGCGTCCTGCGTGTTGCTCGACCCGCTCTGCGCGGTGCCGAGGGTGGTCGACGAGGGCGTGCTGAACCGGGATACCGCGCTCCTCATCGGCCTCGACGCCTCCGGCTTCGACGTTTCGCCGGAAGGCTACCGCCTGTCGCGGCTGGTTCCCGGCATCGATGCGCGGCGCGTGCGCGAACTCGGCGGCACGGGCGGCAAAATCATGGTCTATCTCAGGGCCGACAAGCCGCAAGCCAACGAGCACAACATCGCCATCCTGCGCCAATGCATCACCGACTTCGGCAAAGAGGATCTGCTGCTCGTCGTCGAATTCCTGACCTATCAGCTTGAAGGGGAAAGCCCGCAGGATTACGCGGCCAAGACGCCCTGGCTGGTCGAGGAAGGTACCAGGATTTCGCTGGAATGCGGCGCCAAGGTGCTGAAGCTTCCCTACCCTGGAACGCCGGAAGCCTGTGCCAACATCACAGAAATGGCCGGCGAGGTGCCATGGGCGGTGCTTTCGGCCGGCGTCAACCACGCCACCTTCCTCGGCCAGGTCGAGATCGCCATGCAAAATGGCGCCTCCGGTGTGATCGCCGGCCGTTCCCTGTGGAAGGATTGTATCTCGCTCGACCGTGACATTCAGCGCGAAAGGCTTAAGACCATCGCGGTGCCGCGATTGCGCGAGATCCAGGCGGTGATCGGGCACTATCGGCAGAAGGCCGCCGCCTGATATCCGCGTTGGGGCACGTGCAGGACGTCATGCCACAAAAGTCGATGGCCATAGGGATCGATATCGGCGGCACCAATTTGCGTGCTGCCCGCATCTCCGGCACGGGGGAGATCCTCAAGCGCCTCAGCGAGAAGAGCGCGCCTGACCCGGAACTGGTGCTTGGCCGCATCGCCGACATGGTGCGCCTTCTCGACACAACGGAGGTGGCGACCATCGGTGTTGGCGTTCCCGGCCGCGTCGACACGCGGCGCGGCGCGGTCCTGTCGGGGGGCTATGTCAACCTTGCCTCGGTTGCGCTGGCGCGGCGCCTGGAAGACATGGCCGGCAAGCCTGTCATCCTCGACAATGACTGCAACATGGCGCTGGCCGCCGAGATGGCCCTGGGCGCCGGCCAAGGCCACGACAACATCGCCATGTTCACCATCGGCACCGGCATCGGCGGCGCCGTCGTCCAGAACCGGCGGATCATGCGTGGCCGGGCGACGGCCGGGCAACTTGGCCATATCACTGTCGACGTCAATGGCGAGCTCTGCGCCTGCGGGCGGCGTGGCTGCGTCGAAACCACCAGTTCCGGCACGGCGCTCGGCCGCCACATCGCGCGCGCTGGCTTTGGACCCGACGTTTCGGTCGATCAGCTCTTTGCCCGCGACGCGGCCGTGGACGTCAAGGCGCGCGGCATTCTGGAAGCTTGGGCAAGGCCGCTGCGCGCTGCGATCGATACCACCGTCGCCATGTTCGACCCCGACCTCGTCCTGCTTGGCGGCGGGCTTGGCCTGGCGGCACACAGGGCGCTCGGCCATGCGCCGGCGTTGGCGCCCTGGTACCAATGCCCGGTCGAGCCGGCTCGGCTCGGCGACGACGCCGGGGTGATCGGCGCCGGGCTGCAGGCGCTTTCGGCGCCGGCATCGATATCGCTATCTGATCAGCCTGGCCGCGCCAGACGCGCCGTGCTCGTCAATGGCATCCCGGCCAGCGGCAAGAGCACCGTGTCGCGCGGCATCGCAGACCGCATGGGATGGCCGCTGCTCGCGCTCGACACGGTCAAGAATCCGTTCCTCGAAGTGCTCGGCGGCGCCGACCGTGAATTCAACCGCACGCTCGGCCGCGCCAGCTACCAGGCAATCTGGTCGGTCGTTGGCGACGCTCCGGCCGGCAGCACCTTCATCGTCGACGCGTGGTTCGGTTTCCAGCCGCGGCAGGTGCTCGAGGATCATCTGCGCAAGGCCGGTGTCGAACACACCGTGGAAATCTGGTGCCACGCGCCCGGTGAGGTTCTGGCCGAGCGATACGGTGGCCGGCTGGGTCAGCGTCTCCCCGGTCATCCCGGCGCCGCCTACATCCCCGAGCTGATCGAATTGGCCAAGCGCGCCGAACCGCTGCGGCGTGGCCCGCTGTTCGATGTCGACACGACCAGACCGACCGACTTCGACGCCATCATCGCCTGGCTGAAGGCGCGGTTCCAGACATAACCGGCTCAGGCCGGCGGCGGTCGCTGCGCCCGCAGTCGAACCGGCGCCGGCCGACAACCGCCGCGCCGTTCCCTGCATCAATAGCCGACGGTGAAACGCTGCCGGATATGCGTCGGCTTCTCGATCTCGTCGACCATGACGATGGCATAGTCCTCGAAGGAAATGCTGCTGCCCTTGTCCGAGGCGAGAAGCGTGTCCTTGCCAAGTCGGAATTTGCCGGTGCGCTCGCCCGGAACGAACAGGGCCGACGGCGACAAGAACGTCCAGTCGAGATCCTCGACCGTCTTGAGCCTGTCCAGGAAGTCCGCGCCCTTCTGTGCTTCGGCCTTGTAGATCGCGGGGAATTCGGGCGTATCGACCAGGCGCTTGCCGGGCGCCACTTCGAGACTGCCCGCGCCACCCACGACGAGATAGCGCTTCACGCCCGAGGCGCGCACCGCGGCGATCAGTGTGTCGGGGTCGCTGTCCAGGAAATGCACCGAGCTGATCACGACATCATGCCCGCGGATCAGGTCGGTGAGACCTTGCCTGTCGAGGACATCGCCCTTCCTGGCGGTCAGGCCGGGCAGCGCCGCGATTTTTTCCGGACTGCGGGCGATGCCGGTGACCGTATGGCCACGGTCGGAGAGTTCCTTGAGCAGGCGCGAACCGACGGCGCCGGAGGCGCCTATGAGAGCAACTTTTGCCATGTCTTCTTCCATTTCCTGTTGGAGGGCCGATTGGTGGAGATCACGCCGCGGCGATATGGGCGACGAGATTGTCGAAGCTGCCGAACAGCGCGTTCGAACCGATGAGCCGGGGCGCTTCGTTGCGGATGACCGCCAGCGAGGGCACGCCATTGGCATGCAGGCGCTCGAACAGCGCGCGGCCGCGACCGACCAGCTCGCGGTGAGCCGTCAGCAAGGTTTCGGTCGGGTTCTTCAGGATCGCGGCGGCATCCATCATGCCAGTGTCGGTGAGCACGGCAGCCATGCCCTCGACAGTTACGATATCGCGGCCGTCGACGTAGCGCGCACGTTGGATAGCCTTGAGCGCGGTCAACCGGCGGCTCGGGTCTTCCAGGCCCGCGGCGCTGATGCCGAGCGTGGCGGCATGGGAGTCCAGCAAGGTACCGCGAACGTTGAGGACATTCCGCTGATAGGCCTGCGTGAAGGGTTGTCCGGTCAGGCGTTCGATGCGCTGGTCATTCGCCCAGGCATGGGCGGCAAACCCTTCATCCATCGGACGCGCGCCGGCCCCGGAAAACAGGCCTGTCGGCAACAATTCGACGCGCACGCCACTGGCCGCCAATTTGTCCAGCATCGGCGTGGCGCCGTAGCACCAGCCGCAGAGCGGATCGAAAAGGTAAGTCACGTTTGAAGTGCTCATGATTGCCTGATGTCCCTTGCTACGGCGAGACCCGCGTCCTGACCGTCAAGTGTCTTGCTCCTATGTGGCAGAGGACGACCTTGCGATAAATACCTATCAATAATACAAACTGTCTGATCCAATCAGACAAAAGCGATCATCTTGGCCGACCTGCTGAACCTCAACCGACTCGTCTATTTCACCACCGTGATGGAGACCGGCTCCTTCACGTCGGCGGCAGACCGGCTTGGCGTCGCCAAAGCGGTGGTCAGCCATCAGATTGGCAAGCTCGAGGAGGAATTGGGCGCGACACTCATGCGACGCACGACGCGACGTGTAGCGCCGACCGAGGAGGGGCGCCTCTTCTATGATCGTGCGATGATCATCCTGCGCGAAGCGGAGGCCGCCTATGGCGAGATTTCGCGAGCGGCCGTCGAACCGGCGGGAATGTTGAGACTGACAGCGCCACTCGACTACGGCACGAAGATCGTTGCACCGGTCATCGCCGCCTATCTCAAGACCTATCCGCATATGCGCATCGAAGCGATCTTCGATGATGCGATAAGCAACCTTGTCGACGAACAGATCGACCTCGGCATTCGCGTCGGCTGGCTTGCCGATTCCTCCAACCAGGCGCGGCGCCTGGGCACGATACGGCAGATCGTGGTGGCAAGTCCCGCTTTCGCCGCAAGCCTGCCGCCGGGCGTGAGCCCGCGGCAGGCGCGATCGCTGGCCTGGGTCGGAAACGCCCAGCTTCGCGGCATCGGCCAATGGCTGTTTTCCAGGGATGGCGACAAGGTGCTGACCGAGCTCAACCCGGTCATGACATGCGACAAGAGCCCGGCCGCCCATGCCTGCGTGCTTGCCGGCATAGGCCTGGGCGTGTTTCCCGACTACGGCGTCAGCGACGATATCGCCGAGGGACGGCTGGTGCCGGTCTTCGCCGACTGGGCCTTGCCCACCGGCGGCATCCACGCCGTCTTTCCGCCGGCAAGGTTCCGGCCGGCCAAGGTGCGCGCCTTTGTGGATCTGCTCGCCGCCGCCGAGAGAAAGCGATCGCGCGGCGGCACCATGGCATGAAATAACTGACGCAGAAGGTCAGTAATGACTTACATCAAAGCGCTGCTGCCCCTCAGGCGCAAAAAAACGCCCGCGGGATTAACCACGGGCGTTTGAATATGGTCTTTGGGGACGGGATTTGAGTTATGTGTCCTGCGGTGTGGGCTTTGGCTGCTTGCGGGGTGCTGATGACCGGTTAGAATCGGCGGTCCACCAGAGCCAAA
>NZ_VFVR01000024.1 GCF_006442205.1 Mesorhizobium sp. B2-3-12 | reverse complement strand
AAAAGGCGCAAAACTGTTCGCGATGTCCTCGCACACCTGTTCGCGATGTCTCCGGTCCAAACAAAGGGGAGAAGGAAAGAGGCGCCGCGCCACCCTCAAGTAATCACGCTTGGTTTGTCGCGGCCGGTATGACTCTTAATCCCGGCGATGTCATCGGCCGCTGAAATCAGGTCGGCGAGCGCCACCTGCGTGTCGAGGTCGTGCCTCGCCTTGTCCGGTTCGTAGCGCTCGATATAGACGCGCAGGGTCGCGCCCGAGGTGCCGGTGCCCGAGAGGCGGAAGACGACGCGCGAGCCGCCTTCGAACAGCACCCTTATGCCCTGGTGCTCGCTGGTCGAGCCGTCGACCGGGTCGTGATAGGCAAAATCGTCGGCATTGGCGATCTTCAGGCCGCGCACACTGGTCCCGGGCAGCGAACCGAGCTTGGCCCTGAGTTCGTCGACCAGCGCATTGGCGCGGTCGCTCTCGACCTCCTCGTAGTCGTGCCGCGAATAATAATTGCGCCCATAGGCCGCCCAGTGTTCGGTGACGATCTGCTTGCAGCTTTCGCCGCGCGCCGCCAGGATGTTGAGCCACAGGAGCACCGCCCATAGGCCGTCCTTTTCGCGGACGTGGTTGGAACCGGTGCCGGCACTTTCCTCGCCGCAGATCGTCGCCATGCCGGCGTCAAGCAGATTGCCGAAGAACTTCCAGCCGGTCGGCGTCTCGTAAATGCCGATACCGAGCTTGTGGGCGACGCGGTCGGCCGCGCCGCTGGTCGGCATCGAGCGGGCAATGCCCTTCAACCCGTCCTTGTAGCCCGGCGCCAGGCGGGCATTGGCGGCGAGCATGGCCACCGAATCCGACGGGGTGACGAAAATACCCTTGCCGATGATCAGATTGCGGTCGCCGTCGCCGTCGGACGCAGCGCCGAAATCCGGTGCATCCGGTCCCATCATCTCGTCATAGAGGTGCTTGGCATGGACCAGGTTGGGATCGGGGTGATGGCCGCCGAAATCGGGCAGCGGCTTGAAATTGCGGCAAGTGCCGTTCGGGGCGCCGAGCCGGTTTTCCAGTATATCCTTGGCGTAGGGTCCGGTTACCGCATGCATGGCGTCGAAGCGCATGCGGAAACCCGACTTGAACAGTTTGCGCAGCGCGTCGAAATCGAACAGGCTTTCCATCAGTTCGGCATAATCGGTGACCGGATCGATGATCTCGACGGTCATGCCGCCGGCCTTGACGGTGCCGACCGTATCGATGTCGATCGAATCGATGTCGGCGATCTTGAAGCTCGAAATCACCTTGGTCTTCTCGAAGATCGCGTCGGTCAGCTTTTCCGGCGCCGGGCCGCCATTGCCGGCATTGTACTTGATGCCGAAATCCTCATGCGGCCCGCCGGGATTGTGGCTGGCCGACAGGATGATGCCGCCGAAGGTCTTGTATTTGCGGATGACGTGCGAGGCAGCCGGCGTCGACAGGATGCCGCCCTGCCCGACCATCACCTTGCCGAAACCGTTGGCGGCGGCCATGGCGATGGCCTTCTGGATGACCTCGCGGTTGTAGAAGCGGCCGTCGCCGCCGATCACCAGGGTCTTGCCGGCAAATCCGTCGAGCGCGTCGAAGATCGACTGGATGAAGTTCTCGGCATAGTGCTCCTGCTGGAACACTGGCACCTTCTTGCGCAGCCCCGACGTGCCGGGCTTCTGGTCGGAATAGGGCTTGGTGGGGACGGTGCGTATCATGCTTCAGGCAACCCTTTTCGAAAGCAGCAGGCGATAGAGTTCGACGTATTTTTCGGCGCTTCGATCCCACGACACATCGGTCTTCATGCCCTGGCGCTGGATGGTCTCGAAGGTTGCGGGACTAGCATGGGCGTCGGTCAGGCGGCGGATGGCGTGCAGCAGCGCGCCGCCATTGTTGGGAGTAAACTGGAAGCCGGTCGCCACGCCGGCGGCGATCGCTGCTTCGTTGGCGTCGATGATGGTGTCGGCGAGGCCGCCGGTGCGGGCGACGACCGGCACGCAGCCATAGCGCAGGCCGTAAAGCTGCGTCAGCCCGCAGGGCTCGAAGCGCGAGGGGATGACGATGGCGTCGCAGCCGCCCTGCATGATGTGCGACAGCCCTTCATCATAGCCGACGACGACGCCGATGCGGCCACGGTGGCGCGCGGCCGCAGCCAGAAGCGCGCCTTCGAGGCCGGCGTCACCCGAGCCCAGGATGGCCAGCCTGGCGCCTGTCGCGACGATGCCGTCGACCACTGTCGCCAATATGTCCATGCCCTTCTGCCAGGTCAGCCGGCTGATGACACAGACGATCGGGCTGTCGTCACGGTCGAGGCCGAAACGGTCCTCGACGGCGGCCCTGTTGGGCGCGCGGCCCTTCAACGTTTCGACCGTATAGGTCGATACCAGATGCTTGTCGGTCGCCGGATCCCAAATGGCGGTGTCGATGCCGTTGACGATGCCATGGAGATCGCTCGAGCGCATATTGATGAGGCCGTCGAGGCCCATGCCGAATTCCGGCGAGCGGATCTCCTGCGCATAGGTCGGGCTCACCGTGGTGATCGCCCAGGCGGCCTGCAGGCCGGCCTTGAGGAAGCCGACACCGCCATAATATTCGACGCCGTCAAGCGCCATCGCCGCCGCCGGCAGGCCGAGCTCGCCGAAGATGCCGGCGCCGAACTGGCCCTGAAAGGCGAGATTGTGGACGGTCATCATCGACGGCGTGCCGACCGCCTCGCCGTAGCGCATATAGGCCAGCGTCATCGCCGACTGCCAGTCATGGGCGTGCACGATATCAGGCAGGTAGCCCGAAATGGCGCCGCCGGCGATATCGGCGCCGGCCTGGCTCAGCGCCGCGAAGCGCCGCCAATTGTCCGGCCAGTCCGCGCCCGAGGCATTGCCATAGGGGCCGCCGGGACGATCGAACAGATGCGGCGCGTCGAGCACGAACAGATCCAGCCCGGCGATCTGGACAGCATGGACCGAGGCCTTGCCACCTTGCAGCGAGGGGTTCTGATAGACAGCCTTCTTTTTCTTGAAGGCGCCCATGTTCTTGAAGGCGCCCATGACGGTCGGAAAGCCAGGGATGAGCGTGCGCATGGTGACGCCCTTGGCGGCCAGCGCGATCGGCAGCGCCCCCGTCACGTCGGCGAGCCCACCGGTCTTGATCAGCGGGAAAATCTCTGGCGTGACCGACAGAACCTGCATCCGCTACACCCCCACTCCGCTACAATTTCAGCTTGTCGATCATGTCCTGGGTGACCAGGCAGATGCCTTTTTCCGAAACGCGGAAGCGTTTGGCGTCGAGCGCGGGATCCTCTCCGACCACCAGCCCCTCCGGTATCCTAACACCATGGTCGATGACGACGCGCTTCAACTTTGCGTTCCGGCCGACATGAACGTCGGGCAGCATGACGACTTCTTCCAGCGTCGAATAGGAATTGATGCGCGCGCCGGTGAAGATCAGGCTTTTCTTCAGCGAGGCGCCGGAGACGATGCAGTCGCCCGAGACGAGCGACGAGATGGCGGAACCGCGCCTGCCATCCTCGTCATGGACGAACTTCGCCGGCGGCTTCAATTCCGCATAAGTCCAGATCGGCCAGTCGCGATCGTAGAGATCGAGCTCCGGCGTCACGTCGGTCAGATCGATATTGGCCTCCCAATAGGCGTCGACCGTTCCCACATCGCGCCAATAGGCCTCGTTCTCGGCGGTCGAGCGCACGCAGGACTTGGTGAAGCGGTGCGCGATCGCCTTACCGTGCGTGACGATATAGGGGATGATGTCCTTGCCGAAGTCGCGGCTGGAGCCCGGTTCGGCGGCGTCGCGGCGCAGCTGCTCCATCAGGAACTTGGTCTTGAAGACGTAGATTCCCATCGAGGCCAAGGCGAATTCCGGATTGCCCGGAATGCCGGGCGGATCGGCGGGTTTTTCGACGAAGGCGATGATGTTGTCCTTGGCATCGACATGCATGACGCCGAAGCCGACTGCCTCCATGCGCGGCACTTCGAGGCAGCCGACCGTGACGTCGGCGCCGGCATCGACATGCTGGCGCAGCATCAGCTCGTAATCCATCTTGTAGATGTGGTCACCGGCCAGGATCACCATGTATTCGGGGCCATAGGCCTCGATAATGTCGATGTTCTGGTAGACGGCGTCGGCCGTGCCTTCATACCATTGCGTTTCCGAGACGCGCTGGCTGGCCGGCAGGATGTCGAAGCTCTCGTTTCGTTCGGGCCGCAGGAAGTTCCAGCCGCGCTGCAGGTGGCGGATCAGCGAATGCGCCTTGTACTGCGTGGCGACGCCGAGGCGGCGGATGCCGGAGTTCAAGGCATTGGAGAGCGCGAAATCGATGATACGCGTCTTGCCGCCGAAATAGACCGCCGGCTTGGCGCGCCGGTCGGTCAATTCCTTGAGGCGGCTCCCGCGCCCGCCGGCCAGCACATAGGCCATGGCGTCGCGGGCCAGCGGCTGGGTTCTTTTCAAGTCTGCCATGTATACCCTCCCAAGTTACTCAGTCTCGCCATGTCCCGGCCGACGCTCAATCGGCAACGAACTCGAGCATGATCGTCGACAGCGGCGGCAGAAGCATCGTTGCCGAGATGCTCTTGCCCTCCGCCCTTGCCTCGACCGTGCCGCCGTTGCCCATGCCGGAGCCGCCATATTCGGAAGCGTCGGTGTTGATGATCTCGCGCCACTTGCCGGCCTTCGGCAGCGGCACGCGATAATTGTCGCGCGGCACCGGCGTGAAATTGGAGATGACGGCGACCGGATTGCCGCCGGGAGCGTTGCGCACCCAAGCGAACACCGAATTCTGGCTGTCGTCGACGATCAGCCAGGAGAACCCTTCCGGCTCGCAGTCGCGGCCATGCAGGGCCGGGCGCGAGCGGTAGAGATAGTTGAGATCACGCACCGTCTGCCAGACGCCGCGATGCGGCCGGAAATCGAGCAGGTTCCAATCAAGCGCGCGCGCCTCGCTCCATTCGCGGCGCTGCGCGAATTCCTGGCCCATGAACAAAAGCTTCTTGCCGGGATAACCCCACATGAAGCCGTAATAGGCACGCAAGGTCGCGAATTTCTGCCAATCGTCGCCGGCCATCTTGCCCAGCAGCGTGCCTTTGCCGTGCACGACCTCGTCATGCGAGAGCGGCAGCACGAAATTTTCCGAGAAGGCGTAGGTCAGGCCGAAGGTCAGCTCGTTGTGGTGGTGCTTGCGGAAAATCGGCTCCTTGGAAAAGTACTCCAGCGTGTCGTGCATGAAGCCCATGTTCCATTTGAAGCCGAAGCCCAGCCCGCCCTCATGGACCGGCGCCGAAACCTTCGGCCATGAGGTCGATTCCTCGGCGATGGTCATGACACCGGGATGGTGGCCGTAGACCTCCTTGTTCATCTTCTGCAGGAAGCCGACCGCTTCGAGGTTCTCGCGGCCACCCTTCTCGTTGGGGATCCATTCGCCCTGCTTGCGCGAATAATCGAGGTAGAGCATCGAGGCGACCGCGTCGACGCGAAGACCGTCGACATGGTATTTTTCGGCCCAGAACAGCGCGTTGTTGACGAGGAACGACACCACCTCGCGGCGGCCGAAATTGTAGATCGCGGTGTTCCAGTCGGGATGGAAGCCCTTGCGCGGATCGGCATGCTCATAGAGCGCGGTGCCGTCGAAATGGACCAGGCCGTGCTCGTCGACCGGAAAATGCGCCGGCACCCAGTCGAGGATGACGCCGATGCCGGCACGGTGGGCGCCGTCGACGAAACGGGCAAATCCGTCCGGATCGCCGAAGCGGGCCGAAGGCGCGTAGAGGCCGGTGGTCTGGTATCCCCAGGACGGATCGTAGGGATGTTCGGAGATCGGCAGGAATTCGATGTGGGTGAAACCGGTCTCGACCACATAGGGGATCAGCCGCTCGGCCAGTTCATCCCATGACAGGAAGGTGCCGTCGTCACGAAGCTGCCAGGAACCGGCATGGACCTCGTAAATCGAGATGGCTTCGCGCCGGGGGTCGGCGTTGCGCCAGAAATTGCGATGCGCCTCATCGCCCCACTCGTGCGCCGGCGGCACGGCAACGACCGAGGCCGTGGCCGGGCGCAGTTCCGATTTGAACGCGAACGGATCGGCCTTCAGCGGCAATCTTACCCCATCGGGACCGATGATCTCGTATTTGTAGGGCCGGCCGGCGCCGATGTCGGGAATGAACAGCTCCCAGATGCCGGTATCGCGACGCTCGCGCATCGAATGCCGGCGGCCGTCCCAGTCGTTGAAATCGCCGACCACCGAGACGCGCCTGGCATTGGGAGCCCAGACGGCGAAATGCACGCCGGTGGCGCCCTCATGCTCGATGACATGCGCGCCGAGCTTGTCGAACAGCCTGAGATGCGAACCCTCGGCGATGTAATAATCGTCCATCGGCCCGAGCACCGGGCCGAACGAATAGGGATCGGTCAGCCACCAGTCGCCGCCTTCATTGCGCGCGTGGTAACGTAGCGGCTGGCGCTTCTTGATCGACAGCTTGCCCTCGAAGAACCCGGCATCGTCGCGCCGCGACAACGCACCGGCCTCAATGCCCGTCAGCGTATAGGCGGTGACGGATTCGGCGTGCGGAACGAAGCACCGGGCAAAGAGGCTCTTGCCAATCTCGTGGACACCAAGGACCGCGAACGAATCTCCGTGCGTACCGGCGACAATCGCCTCGACATCGCTGGCTGGCGCCAGTCCGTCCGGCCCGCTTGTCGCAGCGGTCGCGCGCGGCTTCCTCATCAGGCGGTCGCCCTCCCCGGGCACCTAGAGCCGGTTCCATCCCGACGGGATCGGGATGGGGCTCTATCTCCTTGTTTGAGCATAATCTTTTCCGAAAACCGAAGTCCAGTTTCCGGGATCATGCCTTCAGTCTTTTGTTTCGAGCCACATTGCTCGTGGTCTCATGCAATCATATCAGACGGGCACGTTCCAGATTTCTTTCGCGTATTGGCGGATCGTGCGATCGGAGGAGAACCAGCCGACGCGCGCGACGTTGCGGATGGCGCGCGCGTACCAGTCCGGGCTGTTGCGCCAGACCGCATCGACGTCGCGCTGGCAGGCGGCATAGGCGTCGAAATCCGCCGCGACCATGAACCAGTCGCTGTCGTAGAGGCCGTTGATCAGGTCGCGATAGCGATTGGGATCATCGGGCGAGAAGACGCCCGATGAAACGGCCGCGACCGCCTGCGCCAGTTCGGGGGATGCCTCGATGACGCCGCGCGGATTGTAGCCATTGTTGCGTCGATCGGCGACTTCTTCGGTGGTGAGGCCGAAGATGAAGATGTTGTCGTCGCCGACATGCTCCTTGATCTCGACATTGGCACCATCGAGGGTGCCGATGGTCAGCGCGCCGTTCAGCGCGAACTTCATGTTGCCGGTGCCGGAGGCTTCCATGCCGGCGGTCGAGATCTGCTCCGAGAGATCGGCGGCCGGCATCAGCACCTCGGCCAGACTGACATTGTAGTTCGGTACGAACACGACCTTCAGCAGGCCGCGCACCGAAGGGTCACTGTTGATCACCCTGGCGACGTCGTTGGCCAGTTTGATGATCAGCTTGGCGTTGTGGTAGCTAGGCGCTGCCTTGCCGCCGAAGAATTTCACACGCGGCATCCAGTCGCGCTCGGGATGCGAACGGATCTGGTCATAGAGCGCGATCGCCTCGAGGATGTTGAGGAGCTGGCGCTTGTATTCATGGATACGCTTGACTTGGATGTCGAAGAGCGCCGAAGGATCGAGCTTGAGGCCGAGGCGGTCGGCGACCAGGTTGGCAAGCCTCACCTTGTTCTGGCGCTTCACGGCGGCGAATTTTTCGCGGAAGGCCGCGTCGTCGGCCAAGGGATCGAGCCCCTTGATCGCCTCGATGTTATCCATGAAGCGATCGCCGATCGCCTCGCGGGCAAGCCCGGTGAGGCCGGGATTGCACTGGATAAGCCAGCGCCGCGGCGTGATGCCGTTGGTCTTGTTGTTGATGCGGTCGGGGTAGAGCCGGTGCAGATCGGCGAAGACCGTCTCCTTCATCAACTCGGTATGCAGCGCCGACACGCCGTTGATCGAATGCGAACCGACAAAGGCCAGATTGCCCATGCGCACCCGGCGGTCGCCATTCTCCTGGATCAGCGAGATACGGCTGATCTGCTCGTCCGAGAACTGATCGGTGGCGCGGGCTTCGAGCAGCACCTGCGCGTTGATGGCGTAGACGATCTGCATATGACGCGGCAGCAGCCGCTCGAACAGCGGCACCGGCCAGCTTTCCAGTGCTTCGGGCAGCAACGTGTGGTTGGTGTAGCCGAAGGTGCGTTTGGTGATATCCCAGGCGAGATCGAAATCCATGCCGTGGACGTCCATCAGAAGCCGCATCAGTTCGGGCACGGCGATCGCCGGATGGGTGTCGTTGAGATGGATCGCCGCCTTGTCGGGCAGCGACTTGAGATCACCATATTGGCTCAGATGCCGCTGGACGATGTCCTGCAGCGAGGCGGTGGAGAAGAAATATTCTTGCCTGAGCCTGAGTTCCTGTCCGGCCATGTGGGAATCGGCTGGATAGAGCACCCGCGACAGCGCATCGGCCTTGTTGCTTTCGGCCAGCGCACCGATGTGGTCGCCGGCGTTGAACTTGTCGAGCCGGATCGGATCGATCGGCATGCCGGACCACAGGCGCAGCGTGTTGACGCGCTTGGCCCGCCAGCCAGCCACGGGCGTGTCATAGGCGACCGCAAGCACATGCTCCCTCGGCTTCCAGACATGGCGTTCGAGGCGGCCATCCCTGGAGGTGATCGATTCGACCGAACCTCCGAAGCCGACCTCGAAGGAGCGCTCACGCCGCTCGAACTCCCAGGGATTGCCGTGGTCGAGCCAGGTCTCGGGCAGCTCGACCTGCCAGCCATCGTGGATTTCCTGCCGGAACATGCCGTTGGCGTAGCGGATGCCGTAGCCGTGGGCGGGGATGTCGACCGTCGCCATGCTTTCCATGAAGCAGGCGGCGAGCCGGCCGAGGCCGCCATTGCCGAGCGCGGCATCGGGCTCCAGCGCCGCGATCAGGTCGAGATCGACACCGAGCGAGGACAGTGCCTCACGCATGTTCTCCATCAGGCCGAGATTGGAAAAGGCATCGCGCATCAGACGCCCGATCAGGAATTCGAGCGAGAGGTAATAGACGCGCTTTTCCTGCTGGTCGTAGGCTTCCTTGGTCGCCTGCATCCAATGGTCGACCACGCGGTCGCGCACGACCTTGATCGAGGCGGTCAGCCAGTCGTATTGGGTCGCGACGGTGGTGTCCTTGCCGACCCTGTATTTGAGCGACATCAAGACTTCCTCGGCGAGCGTCTTGGGGTCGGGGTTGTCGAGAGCGGGGGCTTCGATCGTCATGGCGGATGTCATATCGCCTCTCGTTCGTTTGACCTGATCATACCGGCTTTCACCGTTTCGCCCAGCCCATCCTAGTGCATTGCAGCATGTTTTCAATCGATTTAGAGGAGACCCCTGTCTGCTTACCCCGCGGCACGTCGGCGTTTCAGGCCGCCAATGCGGCTTCCGGGGGCGCTTTTGCCCCTGTCATGAACGCAACGGCATCGGACATCGTATATTGCTTGGGGTCGATGACGGCGAGGCGACGGCCGAGGCGATGAATGTGGATGCGGTCGGCCACCTCGAAGACATGCGGCATGTTGTGCGAGATGAGCACGATCGGCAGGCCGCGTTTCTTCACGTCGAGGATCAATTCGAGCACGCGGCGGCTCTCCTTGACGCCAAGTGCGGCCGTCGGCTCGTCCATGATCACCATTTTCGAGCCGAAAGCGGCCGCGCGCGCCACCGCCACGCCTTGGCGCTGGCCACCCGAGAGCGTCTCCACCGCCTGGCCGATGTTCTGGATGGTCATCAGACCAAGTTCGGTGAGCTTGTCACGAGCCCGCTTTTCCATTGCCGGGCGGTCGAGCATGCGGAACCACTGGCCAAGGAAACCCGGTTTGCGGATCTCGCGGCCAAGGAACATGTTGTCGGCGATGGACAGTGCCGGTGACAGCGCCAGGTTCTGGTAGACGGTTTCGATGCCGGCTTCGCGGGCTTCCATCGGCGACTTGAAGGCAACGGTTTTGCCTTCAAGCCGGATTTCACCTTCGTCGGGCACGACAGCGCCGGAAATCGCCTTGATGAGCGATGACTTGCCGGCGCCATTGTCGCCGATGACGGCAAGGATCTCGCCGGGATAGAGGTCGAAGTCGGCATTATCGAGGGCGGTGACACGGCCATAGCGCTTGACCAGGCCGCGCGCGGTGAGGATGGGTTCCTGGGTCATGACTATGCCGAAACCTTTCTGATCCATTGATCGACCGCCACGGCGCCGATGATCAAGACACCGGTGAGCAGCACTTTCCATTGCGGATCGGCGCCCAGCATGTTGAGGCCCATGGAGACGACGCCGACGATCATGGCGCCAAACAGCGTGCCCAGGATCGAGCCTCGCCCGCCGAAGAGAGAAATACCGCCGATCACCGTCGCGGTGATCGCCTGCAGATTGTAGTCGGTGACGGCGGCCGACGGAGAGATCGAACCGTTGCGGCCGATGGAGACCCAGGCCGCGAAAGCGGCGATCAGCCCGGCGAGGGTGTAGACCGTCATCAGCACCTTCTTGGTCTGGATGCCGGACAGCTTGGCGGCCTCCTGGTCGTCGCCGACGGCGTAGACATGGCGGCCCCATGCCGTGTGATTGAGCACATACCAGAGGAGCAGAACCAGGGCGACCATGGCGATCACGCCAGCCGTCAGCACCGCGGTGCCGACCTTGAAGCTCAGGGCGAACAGATGCAGCAATGGCGCCTGGATGTCGACGTCCGTGTCGCGGATCGTCTCATTGGCCGAATAGATGAAGTTCGTGGCCATGACGATGTTCCAGGTGCCAAGCGTCACGATGAAGGGCGGCAGCTTCATGTAGGCGACCAGCACCCCGTTGAGCAGTCCGCAGGCGGCACCGGCCGCAAGACCGATGGCGACGGCGAGCACGCTCGGCAGGCCATAGCTGACGGCACAATTGCCCATGATCACGGCTGAAATCACCATGATGACGCCGATCGACAGATCGATGCCGGCGGTCAGGATGACCAGCGTCTGCGCGGCCCCCAGAATACCGACAATGGCGATCTGCTGCAGGATCAGCGTCAGCGTGTAGGACGAGAAGAAACGTCCGCCGATGGTGACGCCGAAAATGATGATCGACAAAACCAGCACGATCAGCGGCACCGCCGCCGGCGTCGAATGCAGGAAGTGCTGGATGCGCCTGACTGCCGATTTGTGCTCGTCGAAAGCGGCAACGCTTGTGTCGCTGCTCGAGAGAACCTTCTCGAATTCCTGAGCTTGAGACATGTTTCCTCCCCGTAGGGTGTCAGCCAGTCGCCGACGCCCGTCCACGCCTTTCCGGTCTGTCGCCGGGATTGTTCGCGGTCACGCGACCTATCGTCCACCCGAAGCGGTCGGGGATCAAGCCCCGACCGTCCAGGTTTCTTCGTTGCCGGTCAGGCCAGCATCAGCCCCAGCACTTGGCGAGGCCTTCCTTGGTGTCGATGGACTTGACGCCCGTGGCCGGCTTGTCGGTGACGAGGTTGACGCCGGTGTCGAAGAAGTTCTTACCCTCAGTCGGCTTCGGCTTGGTGCCGTCCTTGGCGAAAGCGGCGATCGCCTCGATGCCGAGCGCGGCCATCTGCAGCGGATATTGCTGCGAGGTGGCGCCGATGACGCCTTCGGCGACCGACTTCACGCCGGGGCAACCGCCGTCGACCGAGACGATCAGCACCTGCTTTTCAAGGCCGACGGCCTTGAGCGCCTGATAGGCGCCGACCGCGGCCGGCTCGTTGATGGTGTGGATGACGTTGATGGTGTTGTCCTTCTGCAGAAGGTTTTCCATCGCCTTGCGGCCGCCTTCCTCGTTGCCGTTCGTCACGTCGTGGCCGACGATGCGCGGATCGGTCTCATCGCCGATCTTGTTGGGGTCCTTCACGTCGATGCCGTAGCCCATCATGAAGCCCTGGTCGCGCAACACGTCGACCGTCGGCTGCGAGGGGGTCAGGTCGAGGAAGCCGATCTTGGCATCCTTGGCCTTGTCGCCCAGCGTGGCGGCGGCCCAGGCGCCGATCAGCTTGCCGGCCTCCAGATTGTCGGTGGCGAAGGTCGCGTCGGCGGCATCGATCGGATCGAGCGGCGTGTCGAGCGCAATCACCAGCAGGCCAGCGTCGCGCGCCTTCTTCACCGTCGGCACGATGCCCTTGGTGTCGGACGCGGTGATCAGAATGCCCTTCGCACCGTCGGCGATGCAGCTTTCGATCGCGGCGACCTGGCTCTCGCTGTCACCGTCGATCTTGCCAGCATAGGTCTTGAGATCGACGCCAAGTTCCTTGGCCTTGGCGGTCGCACCCTCCTTCATCTTGACGAAGAAGGGATTGGTGTCGGTCTTGGTGATCAGGCAGGCGCCGACGCCGGCGGCGGACGCGGACGAAGCGAACGCCATCAGACCCAGCGCGGCCGCCGCGAAAACGGTGGACTTCAACAGTTTTGTATTGGTCACGATTTCCTCCCAGTGGAACACTCTCGAATGCCGGCCAACCGGCACCCGCACGGCATCCAGGCGACTTCTCCCAGCGCGGATGCCCGATCAAAAAACACCAGACAAAGCGTCCTGTCAATAATTAAATCACTCTTATTTATTATTGACAGCCTTGCGCCCTTCACTCATTCTGGCCCAAAAGCATTGAGGGGAAACGACGGGAGGAACAGGGTGGAGACCGCCACTGCGAGGCATGGTTCGCCCGAAGCGAATGAGAGCCTTATTCACCGCGGCACCAACCAGAGCGGCATGCGCGACCACAATGAGCGCCTGGTGCTTTCGCTGGTGCGCCAGCATGGCAGTCTGGCAAAGTCCGACATCGCCCGCATGACCGGACTTTCGGCGCAGACGGTGTCCGTCATCATGCGCGAACTGGAGGAAGAAAGCCTGCTCGTGCGCCAGCCGCCGTTGCGCGGCAAGATCGGCCAGCCCTCGATCCCCATGGCGCTCAATCCCGAAGGCGCCTTCTTCATCGGCCTTAAGATCGGCCGCCGCAGCGCCGAACTCGTGCTGATCGACTTTCTCGGCAATGTGCGCTCGATGCTGCAGCACTCCTACCGCTACCCTGCCCCGCGCGAGACCGTCGACTTCGTCACGGCAGGCATGAAGACGATGCGCGACGCGCTGACACCGGCGCAGGACAAGCGCATTGCCGGACTTGGCATCGCCATGCCGTTCGAACTCTGGAACTGGGCCGACACCGCCGGCGCGCCGCGCGAGGTCATGGACGAATGGCGCCATCGCGACATCAGGGCCGATATCCAGGCGCAGTGCGATTTTCCGGTCTATCTGCAGAACGATGCCACCTCCGCCTGCGGCGCCGAACTGGTCTTCGGCCAGACGGGCGCGGCGCGTGACTTCGTCTATTTCTACATCGGCGCCTTTGCCGGCGGCGGCATCGTGCTCAATGGCCGGCTCTTCGGCGGGCCGACCGGCAATGCCGGCGCGCTCGGCTCCATGCCCGTGCCCGGGCCGGATGGAAAACCGACCCAGTTGATCGACGTGGCCTCGATCGCCATGCTGGAAAAGGCGCTCAACGCGCGTGGCGTCGAGGCTTCCTATCTGTGGACCTCACCCGAGGATTGGGGAGAGATCGGCGCCGAACTCGACGCGTGGATCGCCAGCGCCTCGCAGGCGCTCGCCTACGCCATCGTCGCGGCGTCCTCGGTCATCGATTTCGAGGCCGCGGTCATCGACGGCTGGATGCCGAAGGCCGTACGCCAAAGGCTGGTCGAGGCGGTCGTGACGGCAATCGACGCGATCGACGGCGAAGGCTTGAAACTTCCGGCCGTTCGCGAGGGGAGCGTGGGCATCCATGCGCGGGCACTCGGCGGCGCAAGCCTGCCGCTTTCCGAACGCTTCCTGATCGGTTCGACGACGATCTCTAGGAGCGCCTGAATGCTGATCGGCATCCCGGCGCTGCTTGGTCCGGAGCTTCTGGCGACTTTGCGGGCCATGGGCCATGGCGACGAGATTGCCCTGGTCGACGGGAACTATCCGGCGCAGGAGCAGGCAAGACGCCTCATCCGGACCGACGGCCATGCCCTCATTCCCGTACTCGACGCGATACTGACGCTGCTTCCGGTCGACGATGTCGTGCCGGAGGCGCTGTTTCGCGCCTCGGTGAAAGGCGATCCGTCGCTTGCCGACCCTGTCCATCGTGAAATGGAGGCGATCTGCGCCAAACGCGCGCCAGGACGCAAGGTGGTTGCACTGGCCGGCGCCGACTTCTATGCACGGGTCAAATCGGCGCATGCCATCGTCGCGACAAGCGAGCCGCGGCTTTACGCCAACATCATCATCCGCAAGGGCGTGATCTATCCGCCGGAGACCAGGAAGCCATGATCCTCTGCTGCGGCGAAGCTCTGATCGACATGCTGCCGCGCACCACCACGCAGGATGAGCCGGCCTTCGCTCCTTATGTCGGCGGCGCTGTCTTCAACAGCGCGATCGCGCTCGGCCGCCTCGGCGCGCCGGCCGGCTTCTTCTCGGGCCTGTCGTCGGACCTGTTCGGCGGCCAGTTCCGCGATGCGCTGGGGGCGAGCAAGGTCAGTTCGACCTACGCGCACACCTCGCCCCGGCCGACGACGCTGGCCTTCGTGCGACTGAACAACGGCCAGGCGACCTACACCTTCTATGACGAGAACACGGCCGGTCGCATGCTGACCATCGAGGACCTGCCGCAACTGGGCGGCGAGATCGAGGCGATGCTTTTCGGCGCCATCAGCCTGATCTCGGAGCCGGCGGGATCGGCCTATGAGGAATTCATGCGGCGTGAGCACGAGGCTCGCGTGATGATGCTCGATCCCAACATCCGGCCGAACTTCATCCCCGACAAGGCCAAGCACCTCAGGCGCATCAGGGAGATGATGGCCATGGCCGACATCGTGAAATTGTCGGACGAAGACCTCAACTGGTTCGACGAGGCCGGATCGCACGAGGATGTCGTGCGCAATTGGCTCGACCGTGGCCCGAAACTGATCGTCGTCACGCATGGCAGCGAGGGTGCCGTTGGCTACAGCAAGCAGCACCGGGTCACCGTCATGCCGGAGACAGTGAAGGTGGTCGACACCGTCGGCGCCGGAGACACCTTCAACGCCGGCATCCTTGCCTCCCTGCATGAGCAAGGCCTGCTGACGAAGACGGCTATTTCCAGCCTGTCGGAAGACGCTATCCGCAAAGCATTGGCGCTCGGCGCCAAGGCGGCGGCGGTGACGGTGTCACGAGCCGGCGCCAATCCCCCCTGGCGGCACGAGATCGGCTGATCGGCCCTCCGGCGCGATCACTTTATGTTTCCATGCGCTGGAAAACCGCGATAAAAGAGGCTTGTATTGTACCGCCAAGCCCGGTTTCCCGGCTTTTTGGGGCAATTCGCCGGCAAAGCACGGTAACGGGCTGCGACACTTGCACTATGCGCCCGGTCCGCGGCCGGCTTTTTCAGCCGCGCCAAGTCTGATACCAGCGGGCCGGTTATTGGCAGGCATTGAGGCCGACATGCAGTTCATTGATCTTGGCGCGCAGCGCGAACGTATCCGCGACCGGCTGAAAGCCGCGATCGACCATGTCGTCGAGGACGGCCGCTACATCCTTGGCCCCCAGGTCGGCGAGTTCGAGAAAAAGCTCGCCGCCTATATCGGCGTCAAGCATGTGGTTGCCTGCGCCAACGGCACTGACGCGCTGCTTTTGCCGCTGTTTGCGGCCGGCATCGGCCCAGGCGACGCGGTGTTCGTGCCGAGCTTCACCTTCGCCGCCACGGCGGAGGTGGTGGCTCTGGCCAAGGCCGAACCAGTCTTCGTCGATGTCGATCCGAAGACCTACAATGTGGATATCGCCAGCCTCGAGGCGGCGATCGCGATGATCAAGAAAGAAGGCCGGCTGAAGCCGAAGGCGATCATTCCCGTCGACCTGTTCGGCCTCGCCGCCGACTATGAGGCGATCATGGCGATTGCCAATCGCGAAGGCCTGTTGGTGATCGAGGATGCCGCGCAGTCGATGGGTGGCTCGCTCGAAGGCAGGATGTGCGGAGCGTTCGGCCATGTCGGCTCGACCAGCTTCTATCCGGCCAAGCCGCTCGGCTGCTATGGCGACGGCGGCGCGATGTTCACCAATGATGACGCTCTCGCCGACCAGTTGAGATCCTTTGCCTTCCACGGCAAGGGCGAAACGCAATATGACAACGTCCGTGTCGGCATCAACTCACGGCTCGACACGCTGCAGGCGGCAATCCTGATCGAGAAACTCGCCATCCTCGAGGAAGAGATGGTGGCGAGGCAAGTGGTAGCCCAGCGCTATGCTGAAGGCCTCGGCGACATCGTGACCGTGGCCCGCAACCTGGATGGCAGCCGCTCTGCCTGGGCGCAATACGCGATCGAGACGCCGAAGCGTGACGGGCTCAAAGCGCATTTGAGCGAAAAGGGCATTCCGTCCGTCATCTACTACGTCAAGCCGCTGCATGAGCAGATCGCCTATCGCGACTACCCGCGCACGCCGACCGGTCTTGCCGTCTCGGAAGACCTGCCGAAGCGGATCCTGTGCCTGCCGATGCATCCCTATCTCAGCGAAGCCGACCAGGACCGGATCATCGAGACAATCCGCAACTATATCGGCTCCAACTCGGCGCAGGCCGCGGCCGAATAATCGCCGACAGCCGGGGTTTCCCGGACCGGCATAGGGCGGCGGCCGTGCGCGCGCCGTTTTCCGCGAGGGTCGCAGTGCGTCTCGTGGTCCGGTGACCGATCCCCGGTCCGGTAACGGAGCGGCACTGCACCATGCAGATGCTCGCTGTGAAGACCAAGGTGCCGAGCACCCATGACAGCCAGATCCGATGGTCGACCGAGAGTTCGATGACGGCGATAATCAGGCAATTGCTGGCAATGGAATGGCAGGATCCGCTCAGAGGGCGGATCACTCTTATAATCGCCGCCAGCAGCACCCCATACACGATGATGCCCAGCGCTCCCAGTTCGTACCACAAATCGAATACGATGTTGTGGGCGCTTGGGAGGTCCACCTGCGCATAATATGTGGGGTTCACGACAACCCCCACCGCGTTTCTCATCGTATTGGCGCCATGGCCGAGAAGCGGTTGGTCCGCAATGGAGGGCGAGATCATCTGCCAAAGATCAAGGCGCGCGGCGAACGTGCCTGGATAGAAAGCCAGCCATGCCGTTGTTTTGAGGTAGGCGAACAGCGGCGAGATGACGAAGGGGGCGATCAGGGCAAGAGACAAATAGACGGCGAAGAATCCGACCAGTGCGTGGTGGCGGTATTTGGCGGGCATGACAAACATGACCGCGACGACAACAATCGCCAGATTGACGCCGGTCGATTGGCCGTAGAGCAATGTCAGGACGGCAAAGAGAGCCGCAAGCCCTTTCCAGACCAGCCTCGGCTGCGCAAGAAATATGACGGCAAAAAAGGCTCCGTAGACCGTGATCTTGTGGAGGGTGAAAACATTTTCCACAAATCGGGGATCCGCGGTGAAGAACGCAAAATACAGTTCCCAGCCCATCACCGACACCAGGCCGATGAACATGCCGAACAGCGAGGCCCCCGCGAGCCGATCGCGTTGAGCGCTCGGAAGCGTGAGAATGCCGTGGACCAGCAGTATGACGGCGATCGCGTAGCCAAACACATCCTTCGCCGCCGAAAGAGAGCGGCTCGCGTCGACGGACCACAAGGCGCTCGACAGAACAAAGCCGGACAGGAGAGCGAGAGCGAAGACGAGGCCTATCGTTGCCCTGCCAAAGCGTACTCCCTTGGTCAAAAGGGTAAGGGCGCCCATGAGTCCCCCGACCAGCGCCAGGACCGTCGGAGACATTTCGACGAAGACGAAAAGGGCGGGAGCGAGGGCGTAGAGGCCCAGCAACATCCTGAGGATTATTTCATCACGATTGCTGGTCCAAACCGGAAAGCCGCCTAAAATGACGGCATGGCATTTCTGAAAAAAGGACATTCAATTACCGACTCAGGGAACGTCGATACAGGATAGGCCATAGACCAGAGGTTTTCACCTCAACTTTCGATACGCTCCCCGGTTGCAATCCTGCCGCTGGCAATGAAATGCGGATTGGCGAAATCCGCGTCATCGGCCTGATTGCGTTTGCCATAGGCCAAGGGCTTGCCGTCCAGCGTGCGCGTCGTGCCCCCGGCGGCACGCAGCACCGCGTCACCCGCCGCGGTATCCCATTCCATGGTGCGACCGAAGCGTGGATAGAGATCGGCCTCGGCATTGGCGAGAAGGCAGAATTTCAGCGACGAACCGACCGAGACGATCTCGGCGGCACCGAGGTCGCGAATATAGGCTTCGGTTTCGGGCGTATTGTGTGAGCGGCTGGCAACCACGGCCAGCGGCGTCACGGCGTTTCTCGCCGAAATCGGCCGGCGAGAAACGATCCTGTACTCACCATCGATTTCAAGCGATTCCGCCCTGCCCGGCAAACCGGAAAAGAAGCGGCCGCGGCATGGCGCGAAGACGACGCCGATTTCCGGTACGCCATGACGGACAAGGGCGATGTTGACGGTGAAATCGGTGCGTCGGTTGACGAATTCCTTGGTACCGTCGAGTGGATCAACAAGGAAGAAGGCCTCGCCAAGTTCGCCCGGCATGACACCGGCGGCCGCTTCCTCCTCGGCCACGCAGGGAATGTCGGGGAACGCGGCACGCAGGCCCGCGAGAATGATCTTCTCGCTCTCGCGATCAGCCTCGGTCACTGGCGAGGAGTCCGATTTGCGGTCGACGGCGCAGCCGGCGTGGAACACGCGCATCACTTCGCGCCCAGCCGCTAGCGCCAGCCGCTCGAAGACTTCAAGCATCGAGGCGTCGTCAGATGCCGCCGCCATTGTCATATTGGTCTTCGGCAATGTCACGCTCGTTCAGCCAGTGTTCCAGGGCATCTACCATCTCTTCGGCCGATCTGCCGAGCGTCTTCAGATGGATTTCCGGTTTCTCCGGCGCCTCGTAAGGCGAATCGACACCGGTGAAATTCTTGATCTCGCCATTCAGCGCGCGAGCATAGAGGCCCTTTGGATCACGCCTGGCGCATTCCTCGAAAGGCGTGTCGACAAACACCTCGATGAACTCGCCATCGGCCATCAATTCCCTGGCCATGCGCCGCTCGGCGCTGAACGGCGAAATGAAGGAGACGATGACCACCAGCCCGGCGTCTGCCATCAGCTTGGCCACTTCGGCGACGCGGCGAATGTTCTCGACGCGGTCGGCGTCCGTAAATCCCAGATCGCGATTGAGACCGTGACGAACATTGTCACCATCGAGAATATAGGTATGGCGGCCGGTGGCGAACAGCTTCTTCTCGAACAGGTTGGCGATCGTCGACTTGCCGGAACCCGAAAGCCCCGTGAACCAGAACACGGCGGGACGCTGGTTCTTCATGTCGGCGCGCAAACGCTTGCCGACATCGAGCGATTGCCAGTGGATGTTTTCGGCGCGGCGCAGCGAATGTACGATCATGCCGGCGCCAACGGTGGCGTTGCTGATGCGATCGATCAGGATAAAGGCGCCAGTGGTACGGTTCTCGCCAAACGGATCGAAGGCGATCGGCGCCCGCGTCGAGATGTTGCAGATGCCGACTTCATTCATTTCAAGCGACTTGGCCGCCTCATGGGCAAAGTCGTTGACATTGATGCGGTATTTCAAGTCGGTGACGGTGGCGCTGGTCTGATCGGTCTCGGTGCGCAGGATATAGGAGCGGCCCGGCAGCAGCGCATGCTCGTCGAACCAGACGACGTTGGCGGCGAACTGGTCCGCGACCTGAGGTCGGGCGGCCGGCGAAACCAGCATGTTGCCCCTGGAAACCTCGACCTCGTCGTCAAGGACCAGCGTTACGGCCTGGCCGGCCACCGCCTGTTTGAGGTCACCGCCATAGGCGACGATGCGTTTGACATGCGAGGACTTGCCCGATTTGGCGACGACGACCTCGTCACCTTGCGCGATCGTTCCGGACGCGATGGTGCCGGCAAAACCGCGAAAATCGAGATTGGGGCGATTGACGTACTGAACCGGAAAGCGGAACGGCAGTTCGGCCGTGGCTTGGTCTACCGAGACGGTTTCGAGATGCTCGATCAGCGTCGGGCCGGAATACCATTGCGTGTTTTCGGAGCGGCCGCTGACGTTGTCGCCGTAGCGGGCCGACATCGGGATCGGCGCGACGCTCTGGAAACCGAGGTCGCGTGAAAACTGCCGGTAGTCCTCGACGATTCTGTCGAAGACCGCCTGGTCAAAATCGACAAGATCGATCTTGTTGACCGCCAGCACGATGTGACGGATGCCGAGCAGCGACGCGATGATCGAGTGGCGCCTTGTCTGGCGCAGCACGCCCTGCCTGGCATCGATCAGCACGATCGCCAGATCGGCGGTCGATGCGCCTGTCGCCATGTTGCGGGTATATTGCTCGTGGCCGGGGGTGTCGGCGACGATGAACTTGCGCTTCGGCGTGGCGAAGAAGCGGTAGGCGACGTCGATGGTGATGCCTTGCTCGCGCTCGGCCTCCAGGCCGTCGACCAACAGCGCGAAGTCGATGTCGTCGCCCGTTGTGCCGTGCTTGCGCGAATCGCGCTCGAGCGCGGCGAGCTGATCCTCGAAAATCTGCTTGGTGTCGGACAAAAGGCGACCGATCAACGTCGACTTGCCGTCATCCACCGAACCGCAGGTCAGGAAGCGCAGCAGCGACTTCTTCTCCTGCGCGGCCAGATAATCGCGGACGCCGTCCGTGGGGGCGAGGCTCTTTGCCATGATGTGGCGCATGGTCAGAAATACCCCTCGCGCTTCTTCTTTTCCATCGAGCCGGCTTCATCGCGGTCGATCAGGCGACCCTGCCGTTCGGAGGTGCGTGCCGTCAGCATCTCGCCGACGATGGCCTCGAGCGTGTCGGCGTCGGATTCGATGGCCCCCGTCAGCGGATAGCAGCCAAGTGTGCGGAAGCGCACCAGCCGGTTCTCCACGACCTCGCCCGGGCGCAGCTTCATGCGCTCGTCGTCCTTGAGGATCAACATGCCATCGCGCTCGACGACCGGCCGCTGTTTGGCGAAATAGAGCGGCACGATCGGGATGTTTTCCTGCAGAATGTACTGCCAGATGTCGAGCTCGGTCCAGTTCGACAAGGGGAAGACGCGGATCGATTCCCCTTGCGCGATACGCGTGTTGAAAATCTTCCACATCTCGGGCCGCTGGTTCTTCGGGTCCCACACATGCTGGGCATTGCGGAAAGAGAAGATGCGCTCCTTGGCGCGCGACTTTTCCTCGTCGCGGCGGGCGCCGCCAAAGGCGGCGTCGAAGCCGTATTTGTCGAGCGCCTGGCGCAACGCGACGGTCTTCATCACATGGGTGTGGGTGTTCGAACCATGATCGAACGGATTGATGTTGTCGCGCACACCGTCTTCGTTGACATGAACCAGAAGGTCGAAACCCAGCTTCTGCGCCATCTGATCGCGAAATGCGATCATCTCGCGAAATTTCCAGGTGGTGTCGACGTGAAGAAAGGGAAAGGGCGGCTTGGCCGGATAGAACGCCTTCATCGCCAGATGCATCAGCACCGACGAATCCTTGCCGACGGAGTAAAGCATGACCGGCTTGGTGAAGGCCGCCGCAACCTCGCGGAATATGTGAATGGACTCGGCTTCAAGCCGCTGCAAATGCGTCAGCGCAATGGTCATGGACTGTAAGCGTTCTCTCGTGCCTCGCGACAGAGACCCTGGTTTAAATCATCGGGCCTTTTACGCCCGATTCAAGCTTCGCCTCTGAGCAAAGTGTTTCGTGCGGGCGTTCTAGCAGATCGTCGCTGTCCAGAACAATGCAAGACCAGTCCGGCAGCGGTCGGTTCGAGAATGAATTTTCCACACCTGTCCCAAAACCCGGAAATTTCTGCTTGTAAGCCGTCCAGCCGAGAAAAGGCAGGAAAAATATTGCCTATGGGCGCACGCCCGCGCCGCAGCCGGGTCGACCGATCGCGACCGCCGGCTTTCAGCGGCAATCGATGCGCACGCACTATCGAAACAGCGGCCCAGCCGCTATACGCTCTTTTGGGACCGGGTCAGACGCGCCATCAAGGGTGGGCAATTTCGAGGCGCGCACATTCGATTTCACCAACAGGTATGTGGCGCATAAAACTTCTCCGGAGTAGCAGCGGGGCCGAAAATTGAACCGGCTTTCATCCATAAGGCAGCAATTCACGCCTTCGCGGATCAATATCTACTTCTCCATTTTTTGCTTTTTTTTCCCGCCGATCCTGGGATCCGCGGTCAGCTTCGTGTTCAATGGCGGCGGACTGTGGTCCGTCCTGTTGATCGCCTTGAAGAGAAGGCGCTTCAATGTCGACCGGGCGATGATGGCGCTGACGATCGCGATCTATGCCTATTGCGCAAGCAATGTCCTGGCGTCCATCGTCAACCACGCGATCGTCGGGGACGCACGGCATCTTGTGCCGCTGATCACCTTTCTGCTTTTCCCCATCTCCTATTCAACCTGGAGCATTTCGCAAAAGACAATGCTCGTCCGCATCATTGTGCTGGCCAGCATGGCGGCCTGTTTTGGCGCGCTGCTGCTTGCGGTCTACCAGCAGTATCAGCTTGGTATACGCGCAGAGGGCGGGGCCGGGAATGCGATCGTTTTCGCCGAGGTCCTGTGCCTTGCAGTGGTGACCTGCGTGGCTGCTGCCCTGTCCGGCATAGAGAGATACAGGATCGCCCTCATCTGCGCCGCGCTCGGCGGAACGATCGCCATCGTCTATTCCGGTACACGCATTGTCTGGCTGGCGCTGCTGATCGCCGGCGTCGCCGTTCTGCTGATCAACCAGCGAGGGCTGAGAGGGAAAAGTGCCGTTCGCCTGCTTTTGCTGCTGGCCGCGATTGCGGTTCCGATCGCGGCTTTCGGCTTCCAGACGATAGCAGGACGTATCGCATTTCTGCACTCCGACTGGGTTGCGATGGCCCACGGTGACCATACGACAGCCTTGGGAGCGCGCGTTGCCCTTTGGGATATTGGCCTCAAGGCATTTCGTGAGATGCCGTTGTTCGGACACGGGGTGGGTGCCACCCATCTCTTGATCAAGCAGGGCTTTCAGGATCAGTTCGGGTTGGACGCAGGGTTCAATCATTTCCACAACGGCTTCCTGACCGCCTTGGTGCAAGCGGGGCTCCTGGGCGCGCTGACGCTGGCGGCGATCTTCGTGATCGCCGCCAGGAACGCCGCTTTGGTGCTGCGCAACAGCGCCGATCCGATCGAGCGGTTCGGCGCCACCATGATTGTCGCCCTAGTCATCACCTACCTGACCGCTGGAATGACTGGAATCCTGCTCGGTCATGACATTCTGGATTCAGTCTTCATGGTCTTTCTGGTGTCGGGAACTTATCTTGCCTGCGGGCGCCAGGCTGCGTTGATGGAGAGCCAAACCGTTCCATCAGGGGTGTGTTTGGACCGGAGACATCGCGAACAGGTGTGCGAGGACATCGCGAACAGTTTTGCGCCTTTTGCGCGAGGGGGTT
>NZ_VFVR01000023.1 GCF_006442205.1 Mesorhizobium sp. B2-3-12 | reverse complement strand
GCCATGGAAGAGAAGCTGCGCTTCGCCATCCGTGAAGGCGGCCGCACCGTCGGTGCCGGCATCGTCGTCACCATCAAGGAATAATCGATCCGGCCGCTGCCGGTTCGACAAGGAAAGGGCGGTCTTCGGGCCGCCCTTTTTCGTTTCAGGCTGCTTGGCGGCGCAAGTATCGCGAGGGTTGTTTCAAAGCTGTTGCAAGCGCCATGGCTGCAACTAGTATGGGTTTGGAGCGAGGGAGCTTTGCCAAGAGTGGTTCCAGGGCGCCGTTTCGGTGGGAAGGCATGGCGGTTGCGGGCACTGGTATGCCTGGTCGTCGCCATGGCGCTGCCTGTGCCGACGGCGCGAGCGCAGGATGGCCCTCCCGATATCCCGCCCATGCGCTTCGTCGTCGTGCGCAGCAACGCGCCGGGATGCGAGCCCAACTGTCCTGAGTGGATATCGGCCGACGGCGCCATCGAGGCGGGCACGCCGTCGCTCCTCAAGCGCACGCTCAAGGCGCTCAAGGGAAGGCGATTGCCTGTTGTCGTCAATTCGCCCGGCGGCAATGTCGACGCGGCGCTGGCACTTGGCCGGATGATCCGCAAGAACAAGCTCGACGTCGCCGTCGGCGTCACGATTTTTTCCGGTTGCCAGCCGGAGGTGAGGAATTGCAACGACAACAGGGGCAAGGGTGCCGACTATTTCGGCATCGCCCATGATGATGGGGCCATGTGTAATTCGGCCTGTCCGCTGATGTTTTCCGGCGGCGTCCGCCGCGTGGTGGGCGATTTCGGCTATCTCGGCGTTCACCAGATCACCACCACCTACCGCCGGGAGAAGCTGCTCTACCGGACCACGTACCGGATCGTGAACGGCAAGAAAAAGGTCATTAGCACCAAGGTGGTCAGCCGGAAAAACGCGGGCAGCTACAAAACCTACGAGATGAGCAGGACGGTCGAGAAGACGCTTTCGGCGTATCTCAAGGAAATGGGGATAGGCGACGGCGTGCTGGATGTCATGAAGGCCACGCCGGCCAGCGACATCCGTCAGATTCCGCTCGACGACATGTTGACGATGAAGCTGGTCACCAGCCGGGACACCGTGGATCTGTTGACCACGGCAAGCCTGTGCGTGCCGGACCAGCCGGCCACGAATTGCCGGGAGATGGCTGGACCAGCAAACAAGGCGACGCCATCGGCCGCTGCCCGGCCCGCCACTGCCGGTGAACCGGCCAAAGCAAAGGCCGGCGGGGACATGCGCTTTGTCGTGGTTCGCGGCAGCAATCCGCTCTGCAATCCCGACTGCCCCGAATGGATATCGGCGGAAGGTGCGATCACCACCCAGACGCCGCTGAAGCTGCGGCAGCTATTTGCCACGCTGGGCGATCGGCACCTGCCTGTCGTCATCAGCTCTCGGGGAGGCGACCTGTCCAGCGCGCTCGCCATGGGAAGGCTTATCCATGAGAGGAAGCTCGACATCGCCGTTGCCCGGACCGAATTCGTCGACTGTGATCCCGGCGCGTGGAACTGCCTGGCCAGGGAAGGAGCCTATGCCGGTTTGAGCATTGATACCGGGGTGGAGTGTGATTCCACCTGCGCGCTCGTGGTTGCCGCCGGCGCCAGGCGGCTTGTCGGGCCCCGGGCGCGGCTCAGCCTCTACCCGATGGGACAGAAGCCGGTGGTTAAGGCCTACCTCGAGGAGATGGCGATCGGTCCCGCTCTGTTCGCCGCGATCGAGCGACGCTCGGTTGAGGGGCAACTTGACCCGGACACGATGCTGAAGGCCGGACTGACAACGGGACCGCAATCGGTCGACGCGCTGACGGGCTCCACGGTTTGCAAGGCCGTTGCCAAGGCCGGCAATTGCCGGGGCCTGCCAGCCGCCAACGCACAGGCCGACGCGCCCGCCAAGCTGTAGGGCGCGGCGGCGGAAAACTGACCATCGAGGCAGGTTGAGCCATACTCGATTTCCGCTATCGTCGCGGCTGCGGGGCCGGCGAAGGATCGAGAATGAGCCAGGATGTTCCGACACTCTACGAATGGGCCGGTGGCGGCGAGGCGCTGAACCGGCTGACGCAAACCTTCTATGACAAGGTGGCAAGGGATCCGGTCGTCGGCCCGGTGTTCAAGCACATGTCGCCGGACCACCCCGCCCATGTCGCCGCCTTCATCGGCGAGGTTTTTGGCGGACCGAAAACCTATAGCGAGGAATTCGGCGGCCACCGCGAAATGGTCATGCATCACCTGGGCAAGCACCTGACCGAGGAGCAGCGCCGCCGCTGGATCAATCTTCTCGCCGACGCGGCGGACGAGGTCGGCCTGCCCGACGATCCCGAATTCCGTTCCGCTTTCATGGGCTACATCGAATGGGGATCGCGGCTGGCCAAGATGAATTCCAATCTCGGCGAAACCTGCGATCCCGAAAGCGAGCCGATGCCGGCCTGGGGCTGGGGCGTGCCTGGCGGACCGTACCGGGTGCCGGACGAAAAATAGCTTCCGTTTGCCAGGGAGATGGAGGACCGATGCCGCAAGATGCCAAGATCGTGCGCTGGCGCGAGTGGGATGGCCCCGGCTTCGAGCATCTTGTGCTGCGGGGAGAGTCGGGGCGGTTTCTGGCCGATTCCGTCGTCATCTGCTCGGGCGAAACGCCATTTGCGGTCCGCTATCGCATCGCCTGCGATGCCGGCTGGCACGCACGGAGCGTCATGGTCGATATGATCGGCGATGGCCGGACGCTTGTCCTGGCGTCGGATGGCGATGGTCGCTGGACCAGGAACGGCCTGCCGATGCCCGAGCTCACCGGCGTGCTCGACCCGGACCTGACCGTCACCCCTTTCACGAACACGCTGCCGATCCGGCGCCTGGCGCTCTCGACTGGGCAGAGCGCCGAGATCACCACCGGCTTCATCGATTTCCCGGCACTCTCTGTCGTGCCCAACCCGCAACGCTACACATGCCTCGAAGAGGGCAGGCGATACCTCTATGAATCGCGCGCCAGCGACTTCAGGCGGGAACTGGAGATCGACCGCGATGGGCTGGTCGTCGACTATCCTGATTTCTGGCGCAGGGGTTAAACGCGTTTGCCTGCAAACCGCTCTTTACAGAGAGCACGGAAGCTTTTAGGAAGCCCCTGCTGCGCCGAGGCGCACATGTACGGGCATAGCTCAGTTGGTAGAGCGGCGGTCTCCAAAACCGCAGGTCGTAGGTTCGAGCCCTGCTGCCCGTGCCATTCCTTCAGAGGAATGACGAACGCCTGGAGACTTCCCATGGCCGAAATTGTGCGCCAGAGCCTTGTGCAACATGCCCTGGCGCCGGACGTCTCCTGTTCGCACTGTCGACGCCTCGACTTCGAAGTGGCTGACTTCTGATATTTGTTTTCATGGGAATTCCGGAGGGGAAATCGCTTCGCGCTTTTCCGGCGTTTGATTGAAGGCCAGCTTGTCGAGGGTGATAGGCAGGTCGCGCACGCGAATACCTGTGGCATTGAACACGGCATTGGCGACGGCCGCGGCCACGCCAGTCGTACCGATCTCGCCGATGCCACGTGCGCCCATGGGAGTGCGCGGATCAGGAATGTCGGTCCACAGCACATCGATCTCCGGCACGTCCAGATGCACGGGTACATGATAATCGGCCAGTGACGTGCTCATGATTCGGCCGCTCCGCTCGTCGAGCAGCGTCTCTTCCGTCAGCGCCATTCCCAGCCCCATGATCATGCCGCCCTTGAACTGGCTCGTTGCGGTTTTCGTATTGAGAATACGGCCACAATCGAAGGCGCCGACCAGGCGATCAATCCGGATTTCCCCGGTAACCTCGCTCACGCGTAACTGGCAGAAAATGGCCGACGTGCTGTGCATCGAGAATTTGAGCATTTCCAGCGGCGGCCCGCTTTCACCCGTGACGCTGAGGTCTTTGTGTCCGGAGCGCCGAAAAATCGAAGCGAAGCTTTCGTGCCGGGAGGGCTCGTCGATGCTGCGCAGCCCGCTGTCGGCGAATTCGACGTCACTCGCCCTGAGCCCCGCCAGCGGCGTGTCGTTGCCGGCAAGGCGCAACAGCTCGGCGGCAAGTTTGCCGCTTGCGGCACTGATAGCCGCGCCGAGCGAGGCTGTCTGGGACGATCCGCCGGCGAAGCTGGCAAATGGCAGGCGGGAGTCGCCGATCGTCACCGAGACGCTATCGAGCGGCAGCCCGAGCCTGTCCGCAGCGTGCTGGCGTTGGACGGTCGCGGTTCCCATTCCCATCTCGTGCGCGGCGCTGGCGACATGGGCCTGACCGCGTGCGTCAAGGGTGATGCGCGCGGACGTGCCCGGCATGCGGGCGAAAGGGAAGGTTCCGCCCGCGCAGCCCATGCCCACGAGCCATTCCCCATCGCGTCGTGCACGGGGCGCGGGCGCACGCCTGGCCCAGCCGATGCGTTCGGCACCCAAGTCGTACGCGGTCATCGTGGCGCTCTGCGAATGGGGGGCGCCGCTGATCGGATCGCAGGAGGCGACGTTGCGACGCCTCAATTCGACCGGGTCCATCCCCAGTTGGTGGGCGAGTTCGTCCATCGCGCATTCAATCGCGAAAGTCCCCGGAGTCTCTCCGGGGGCACGCATGAAAGAGTTGGCCAGCAGGTCGAGATCGACGTGGTGCTGGACGATGTCGAAGCTGGCGGACGCATAGAGCGATCGCCCGGTGAGACTGAAGCCTTCGTCGCATATGCTGTGCCGCGGCTTGGTCGCATAGCCGTGATGCAGCAAGGCGGTGAGCTTCCCATCTGCACTGGCCCCCAGTGCCACGCGCTGCTCGGTCTGAGTGCGACCGCCCACCAGACGGTGCATGCTCGCCCGCGACAGCATGACACGCACCGGTCGCCCGGCGAGCTTTGCCGCGGCGGCGCCGAGGATCTGGTGATCCCACATCCCTTTTGCGCCGAAGCCACCCCCAACGAAGGGTGAACTCACGAAGACATCCGCCTCTTTCAGCCCAAACACTTTTGCCAGGGAACCCGCCGTGGCGTGGATCATCTGCGTCGCGTCGTGGACGATCAGTTGCCCGTCCTGCCAGGCGATAGTGGCGGCGTGCGGTTCGATCGGGTTGTGGTTCTGCCACGGCGTCCTGTAGACCGCATCGATCTTGTACGCCGCTTCGGCCAGCTTCTTGCTGGCGTTGCCCTTGTCGACGCGGTTCCGCTCGATCAGTATCGAGTCCGGCGTGCTCGCATCTTTTTTGCCGTCCTTGAACCGCGTGCGTGACTGCGCGGCATTGTAACGTATCCGGACCAGCGTGGCGGCATGTTCGGCCTGTTCGCGGGTTTCGGCGAGTATGACGGCCACCGCCTGTCCATTCCACCGGATTTCAGCATCCTGCATCACCGGAAGCGTGTGGTTGCCTGCCGCCTTCAGATTGGTGATGCCGATTGCGGGAGGCACCGACATTTTCGGCGCGTTGCGATATGTCATCACCAGCGCGACCCCTGGCGCGGCTTCGGCGGCGGAAACGTCGAGTTCGGCGATCTTGCCGCGCGCGACGGTGGAATGAACAAAAGCGGCATGGAGCAGGTTCGCCATCGGCACTTCAGCCGCGAAGCGCGCCGCGCCGCGAACCTTGTCCGGACCGTCGATGCGGGGCTGCTGTGTACCAAGCGTCGCGCGCTTTTGGATGATCGGATCGGGCGTGCCGCCGGGCAGCCAGCTAGCCGGAACGCGCCCCAGCACTGTGCGAACTCCGCCGACGATGGCGTTCTGTAGCTTGCTCATGCGCGCTCTCCTGCCAGCGATTCAAGGACGGCGGCGATCGTCCGCCGCGCCAGACCGACCTTGAACGCATTGCCTTCAAGCGGCTGCGCCTTGGTCAGTTCCTCTTCCGCGGCGGCGAGAAAGTTTGCGCGGGTCGCCGGCAATCCACGAAGCGCGGCCTCCGCACGCGTGGCGCGCCATGGTTTTGCGGCCACGCCGCCAAGCGCGATCCGGGCTTCGGCGATCTTGCCTTCCACCACTTCGAGGCCAGCTGCCACGGAAACCAGAGCGAATGCGTAGCTCGAACGGTCGCGGACCTTGCGATATTCGGAATTCGTCATTGCGGGCGTCGCGGGCGGTAGCTCTATGGCGGTGATCATCTCCCCGTTCCGCAAGACGGTCTCGACCTGTGGGTTGGCGCCGGGCAAAACGTGAAACTCGGCAAGTGGCACGGTTCGCTCACCCTCGGGTCCGGCGAGATGCACCAGTGCGGCGAGCGCTGCAAGCGCCACGCACATGTCCGAGGGATGGGTCGCCACGCAGGCGTTCGACCCACCCAGAATGGCGTGATAACGGTTGAACCCGCCCATCGCGTCACAGCCGCTATCAGGCTGCCGTTTGTTACATCGCGCCCCATCCACATCGTAGAAGTAGGGGCAGCGTGTCCGCTGCATTATGTTGCCGCCGACTGTCGCCATGTTGCGGATCTGCGCCGAGGCCCCGGCCAGCAGGGCGCGCGACAGCATCGGATAGCGACCGCGGACCATCGGGTGCGCGGCGAGCGCGCTGTTCTTCATCGATGCGCCGACGAGCAGCGCGCCGTTATCGACTTCTTGAATGTTGGCGGCCAGGCGGCTGACATCGACCAGGTCGGAAGCGGACTCGACATTCTGCCTGAGCAGATCAACAAGGTTCGTGCCTCCTCCGATCAATCGAGCGCCGTTGGCGGCGCCGAGCGACAGGGCTTCCGCGCGATCGCGCGCGACATGAAATGCAAGGGGTGTCATGCCGGCTCTCCACCAAGCATTTCCTCGATCGCTTCGACAATGCCGTTATGGGCTCCGCAGCGGCACAGATTGCCGCTCATTCGTTCACGGATTTCCTCTCGGGTCGGCCCTTCGGGGCCGGCGGCGAGATTGGCGGTGACATGACTTGGGTCGCCGCGCCGCAACTCCCGCGCCATGGCGATCGCCGAGCAGATCTGGCCTGGGGTGCAATAGCCACACTGGAGGCCGTCGTGTTCGATGAACGCCTTCTGCAGTGGATGGAGGCTGCCGTCCGCTCCTTGCAGCCCCTCGATCGTGAGGACGTCACGCCCCTCCGCCTGCGCAGCCAGGGTGAGGCAAGATAGCACCCGTTCCCCGTCCAGCAGCACGGTACAAGCGCCGCAGGCACCTTGATTGCAACCGAGTTTCGTCCCGGTGAGCCCCAGCCTCTCGCGCAACATGTCAAGCAGCGACACGCGCGAATCCAGGGGGACGGGATAATCGGATCCGTTGATCGTGATGGTCACAGGCGTCTCCATTCGGGATCGGCAGCGGATAGGCAGCAAGCCTACTACCATCATGATAGTACGAAATTCGTATTATTCAACTTTCGTATCTGCGATTTTCTCGGTAAGCCGGATCAATTCCTGTTGTTCGCTGGCATTGAGCGCCCTGAGCATTGCCACGCAGGCCTTGCGGTAGCCGGCCTTTTGATCGCCGACCACCTCCGCGCCCTTCGCCGTGGCGGTGAGGGCTACCGTCCTGCGGTTCTCTTCCGGTCGGCGACGTTCGATCAGCCCCTTGCGCACAAGCCTGTCTGTGGCCGAGGACATGGTTGTCGGCGCGACGTCGAGATAGCGGGCGACGTCGGCCGCGCCGCACCCGGCATTATCGCAGATGAAGACCAATGTCTGAGCGTCGAGAGCATTCAGCGCGTTCTCCGCTGCGGCGGCGGCTTCGGCCACCTTGAACCGGCGCGTGAAGCGCTCGAAGGCAATGGTAAGCTGCTCAACCTGTTCTTGCGTAGGCTCGGTCATCGCTCCAAGAAAGCATGTCTCGGGCATGGATGCCAAGTTATCCGCCGCCATACCGCTGGCCGCGCCTTCATGCGCGGACAGGACCAAGGCGTGGAATGGAGAATTGGCGGTGCCATTTGAAAATCGGCGACCCGCTTGCCATATTAGGACGATTGGGGCATAAGGGCGTCATAGCCGGGACGGAACGACTGGATGGTTCCGAGGCGGCGTTTGGTCATAAAGCGGACACTTGCCACTTGCGTGGATCAAGAATCGGTTTTATGTAGACGAAACAGACACGCGACGCGTGGAGCTGGGAAGCCGGCTTTACGCGTCTGATTTGCATGGGCGAAATGATTGCGCTGATTCGGCGCGAGATTGGGTCCAGGCGGCACGTCCCGGTCAGCGGGATCATCCAGGGGACCCGGCCAACGGGTCTTGAAGACAGGCGGCATATGGCTTCGAAAACCACAAATCCTTTCGTCTTTCTCCAGCAGGTGCGCGCGGAGACTGCCAAGGTGACTTGGCCGTCGCGTCGCGAGACGATGATCTCGACGGTGATGGTTCTCGCCTTCGCCGTGATCGCGATGATCTTCTTCTTCACCGCTGATCAGCTCATGGGCCTCGCGGTCGAGCAGATTCTGGGCATTGGACGCTAAGTCCGGCGATTACGGAGAAGTCGTAAAAATGGCTACGCGCTGGTACATCGTCCACGCCTATTCGAACTTCGAGAAGAAGGTCGCCGAGGACATCGAAAACAAGGCCAAGCAGAAGGGCCTGTCCGCCGACATCGAGCAGATCGTGGTGCCGACCGAGAAGGTCGTCGAGGTTCGTCGCGGCCGCAAGGTCGACGCCGAGCGCAAGTTCTTCCCGGGCTATGTGCTCCTGAAGGCCAATCTGACCGACGCCGTCTTCTCGCTGGTCAAGAACACGCCAAAGGTCACCGGCTTTCTCGGCGACTCCAAGCCTGTGCCGATCACCGAGGCCGAAGCCCAGCGCATCCTGAACCAGGTGCAGGAAGGCGTCGAGCGGCCGAAGCCCTCGGTCACCTTCGAGATCGGCGAGGCGATCCGCGTCTCGGATGGTCCGTTCGCGTCGTTCAACGGTTTCGTCCAGGAAGTGGACGAGGAGCGGGCGCGGCTCAAGGTGGAAGTTTCGATCTTCGGGCGCGCCGTGCCTGTCGATCTGGAATTCGGACAGGTCGAAAAAGGCTGATCCGAAATCCCTGATGCCGGTTCGGCGATCAGGGAGGCGGCGCGCAAGCGCTGCCTGAGGACGGTGGGAGGCGAAGGCGGCTTTAGCCGGCCGCAAAAACCGCACCACCAGACTGCAACCGCCGGTGTTTCCCAGCTAGTGGGGCCGGCATAGACAAAGGCAGGAAAAGAGATGGCTAAGAAAATTGCAGGCCAACTCAAGCTCCAGGTCTCCGCGGGATCGGCTACGCCGTCGCCCCCGATCGGCCCGGCGCTTGGTCAGCGTGGCATCAACATCATGGAGTTCTGCAAGGCGTTCAACGCGCAGACCCAGGAAATGGAAAAGGGATCGCCGGTTCCGGTCGTCATCACCTATTACCAGGACAAGTCGTTCACCTTCGTCATGAAGACGCCGCCGGTGAGCTACTTCCTGAAAAAGGCCGCGAACCTGAAGTCGGGCTCGAAGGAGCCGGGCAAGGTCAAGGCTGGCACGGTTTCGCGCGACAAGGTCCGCGAAATCGCGACCGCCAAGATGAAGGATCTGAACGCGAACGACGTCGAAGCGGCCATGCGTATGGTCGAGGGCTCCGCCCGCTCGATGGGTCTGGAAGTGGTGGGCTGAGATCATGGCAAAGATTGCAAAGCGTGTATCGAAGACCCGTGAAGGCATCGATCCCAACAAGGCTTACGCGCTCGGTGAAGCGCTGAAGCTGCTCAAGGACCGGTCGTCGGTCAAGTTCGACGAGACCGTCGAAGTGGCCATGAACCTGGGCGTCGACCCGCGTCATGCCGACCAGATGGTCCGCGGCGTGGTCAACCTGCCGAACGGCACCGGCCGCTCGGTTCGCGTCGCCGTGTTCGCCCGTGGCGACAAAGCCGATGAAGCCAAGGCCGCCGGCGCCGACATCGTCGGTGCGGAGGACCTGGTCGACATCGTCCAGAAGGGCACGATCGATTTCGATCGCTGCATCGCCACGCCGGACATGATGCCGCTGGTCGGCCGTCTCGGTAAGGTGCTCGGCCCGCGCGGCATGATGCCGAACCCGAAGGTCGGTACCGTCACCACCGACGTTGCCGCCGCCGTCAAGGCATCGAAGGGCGGCGCCGTCGAGTTCCGCGTCGAAAAAGCCGGCATCGTTCATGCCGGCGTCGGCAAGGTCTCGTTCGACGTCAAGGCACTGGAAGAGAACATCCGTGCCTTCGCCGATGCGGTGACCAAGGCAAAGCCGGCTGGCGCCAAGGGCAACTACGTCAAGAAGGTGTCGGTCACCTCGACGATGGGCCCGGGCCTCAAGCTCGACGTCTCGACGCTCGCAGCGTCCTGATTAAGACCATTTGGATCGGCCTTTCGAAGGTTGGTCCGTGACTGAATTCCGGGCCTTGGATTAATCCTGGGCCCGGTGCCGGAAGCCGGAAGGCTTCCGGACATCCTGTCCGAGATTGCGGGCGGCCCGAATCTTGATTCAAGAGGACGGCCTTAATTCATGTGGGCCTGCATGAGACGGGTGAAGACCCGACAACGGAGCGACAAGCTCCAATGAAAGGTTCGAACCGTGTTTGCCTTTTGTCTGCGCATCGCCGGCCTGGCCGTCGATGTGGCGAAAGGGGGCAGGATCCTCGAGCGTCGTTCGGGAGATCCGTTACTGGATGGCCCGGCCGGCAAAAGGCAACCCGACGCCTGTTCTCTCCAATGGGAATGTTCCCATTGACGGGGCAGGGGTCAACTGGAGATAGGCAGTGGACAGAGCGGAAAAACGCGAACTCGTCACGGGCCTGAATGATGCGTTTTCGGGCGCAGGTTCAGTCGTCGTGGCCCACTATGCCGGTATCACCGTCGCGCAAATGAACGACCTTCGGTCGAAAATGCGCGCCGCCGGTGGCACCGTTAAAGTCGCGAAGAACCGTCTCGCCAAAATCGCTCTTCAGGGCACGGACTCCGCATCGATCATCGACCTGTTCAAGGGACAGACGCTGATCGCTTATTCGGAGGATCCGATTGCGGCGCCGAAGGTCGCGTCCGATTTCGCCAAGGGAAATGACAAGTTGGTCATTCTCGGCGGCGCAATGGGCACCACCTCGCTCAATGCCGACGGTGTGAAGGCACTCGCCACACTTCCGTCGCTCGATGAGCTGCGCGCCAGGCTGGTTGGCATGATCGCCACGCCGGCAACCCGGATCGCCCAGATCGTCAATGCGCCAGCGGCCTCGGTCGCGCGCGTCATCGGCGCTTACGCCCGGAAGGACGAGGCGGCATGAGGCCGTTCCTCGCTATCGAAAACACACGTTCGAACCTAACGAAGGAATACAACAATGGCTGATCTCGCAAAGATCGTAGACGACCTTTCGAAGCTGACCGTCCTCGAGGCGGCTGAGCTGTCGAAGCTTCTGGAAGAAAAGTGGGGCGTTTCGGCTGCCGCTCCGGTGGCGGTTGCCGCTGCTGGCGGCGCTGCCGCCGCGGCTGCTCCGGTCGAAGAGAAGACCGAATTCGACGTCGTCCTCACCGAGGCCGGCGCTCAGAAGATCAACGTCATCAAGGAAGTCCGCGCCATCACCGGTCTTGGCCTCAAGGAAGCCAAGGACCTGGTCGAAGCGGCTCCGAAGCCGGTCAAGGAAGGCGTTTCCAAGGCCGACGCTGACAAGTTCAAGGCCCAGCTGGAAGCAGCCGGCGCCAAGGTCGACCTGAAGTAAGCGTAAAAGCGGCGGGCGGCCTCGCGCCGTCCGCCACTCCCTTCGCCTGAAAGGGAGGACGCGTAGCGGGAGATGTAGGAGAACCTCTTTCCTGAGGGCCGAAAACCGGCCTTCAGGAAACGGGTTTTCTCCCGTTTTAGCCGGCCACCGCCAAGCAGTTGGTGCAGGTGGACGGAGAACAGACAGAGAGCCGCCGGCCAGGTGGCTCGGAATGCAAGGCGGGCCGCGGCGAGGCCCGTCCCGAGTTTAGAGCTAAGGAGCGACGATGGCCCAGACCCAGACTTTCAATGGCCGCAGACGCGTACGCAAGTTCTTCGGAAAGATCCCGGAAGTTGCGGAGATGCCGAACCTGATCGAGGTTCAGAAGGCATCCTATGACCAGTTCCTGATGGTGGACGAGCCCAAGGGCGGACGTCCGGACGAAGGACTGCAGGCTGTTTTCAAGTCGGTCTTCCCGATCTCCGATTTTTCAGGCTCCTCCATGCTGGAGTTCGTGAAATACGAGTTCGAAGGACCGAAATTCGACGTTGACGAATGCCGTCAGCGCGACCTGACCTATGCCGCGCCGCTCAAGGTGACGCTGCGCCTCATCGTGTTCGATATCGACGAGGATACCGGCGCCAAGTCGATCAAGGACATCAAGGAGCAGGACGTCTACATGGGCGACATGCCGCTCATGACGCTCAACGGCACCTTCATCGTCAACGGCACCGAGCGCGTCATCGTCTCGCAGATGCACCGTTCGCCGGGCGTCTTCTTCGACCACGACAAGGGAAAGTCGCACTCGTCGGGCAAGCTTCTGTTTGCCGCGCGCGTCATCCCCTATCGCGGCTCGTGGCTCGACATCGAGTTCGATTCCAAGGACGTCGTGCACGCCCGCATCGACCGCCGCCGCAAGATTCCGGTGACGTCGCTGCTTATGGCGCTCGGCATGGACGGCGAAGAGATCCTGTCGACCTTCTACAACAAGATCTCCTATGTCCGTGCGGGCGACCACTGGCGCATCCCGTTCAACGTCGAGCGTTTCCGCGGCCTCAAGGCTGTCGGCGATCTGGTCGATGCCGATACCGGCGAGATCGTCGTCGAGCAAGGCAAGAAGATCACCGCCCGTCAGGCGCGCGCGCTTGGCGAAAAGGGTCTCAAGGCGATCAAGGCGACCGACGAGGATCTGCTTGGCAACTATCTGGCCGAGGACATCGTCAACTACGCCACCGGTGAGATCTTCCTCGAAGCCGGTGACGAGATCGACGAGAAGACGCTGAAGGTGTTGCTCGGCACTGGCGAGAGCGAGATCAAGGTTCTCGACATCGACCACGTCAATGTCGGCGCCTATATCCGCAACACGCTCAACGTCGACAAGAACGAGAGCCGCCAGGACGCGTTGTTCGACATCTATCGTGTCATGCGCCCCGGCGAGCCGCCGACGCTCGAGACCGCCGAAGCCATGTTCAACTCGCTGTTCTTCGACAGCGAGCGCTACGATCTGTCGGCTGTCGGCCGCGTCAAGATGAACATGCGCCTCGAGCTCAAGGCCGAGGACACCGTGCGCGTGCTGCGCAAGGACGACATCCTGGCCGTGGTCAAGACGCTGGTCGAATTGCGCGACGGCAAGGGCGAGATCGACGACATCGACAATCTCGGCAACCGCCGCGTGCGTTCCGTCGGCGAGCTGATGGAAAACCAGTACCGCGTCGGCCTGCTGCGCATGGAGCGCGCAATCAAGGAACGCATGTCCTCGATCGAGATCGATACGGTCATGCCGCAGGACCTGATCAACGCCAAGCCGGCGGCCGCCGCCGTGCGCGAGTTCTTCGGCTCCTCGCAGCTGTCGCAGTTCATGGATCAGACCAACCCGCTGTCGGAGATCACCCACAAGCGTCGTCTCTCGGCGCTTGGACCGGGCGGCCTGACGCGCGAGCGCGCCGGCTTCGAAGTGCGCGACGTGCACCCGACGCATTACGGCCGCATCTGCCCGATCGAGACGCCGGAAGGCCCGAATATCGGCCTGATCAACTCGCTGGCGACCTTCGCGCGCGTCAACAAGTACGGCTTCATCGAAAGCCCGTACCGCAAGATCGTCGACGGCAAGCTGACCAATGACGTCGTCTATCTCTCGGCGATGGAAGAGGCCAAGCACCATGTCGCGCAGGCCAACGCCGAGCTCGACAAGAACGGCGGTTTCGTCGACGAGTTCGTCATTTGCCGCAGCGCCGGCGAAGTGATGATGGCGCCGCGCGAAAACGTCGACCTGATGGACGTGTCGCCCAAGCAGATGGTGTCTGTCGCCGCGGCGCTCATCCCGTTCCTCGAGAACGACGACGCCAACCGCGCTCTGATGGGCTCGAACATGCAGCGTCAGGCCGTGCCGCTGGTGCGCGCCGAGGCGCCGTTCGTCGGCACCGGCATGGAGCCGATCGTCGCCCGTGACTCGGGCGCCGCCATCGGCGCGCGTCGTGGCGGCATCGTCGACCAGGTGGACGCGACGCGTATCGTCATCCGCGCCACCGAGGATCTCGATCCGGGCAAGTCCGGCGTCGATATCTACCGGCTGATGAAGTTCCAGCGTTCGAACCAGAACACCTGCATCAACCAGCGTCCGCTGGTGCGTATGGGTGACCGGGTCAACAAGGGCGACATCATCGCCGACGGTCCGTCGACCGAGCTCGGTGATCTGGCGCTCGGCCGCAACGTGCTGGTCGCGTTCATGCCTTGGAACGGCTACAATTACGAGGACTCGATCCTCTTGTCCGAGCGCATCGTCGCCGACGACGTCTTCACCTCGATCCACATCGAGGAGTTCGAGGTCATGGCGCGCGATACCAAGCTCGGTCCGGAGGAAATCACGCGCGACATTCCCAACGTCTCGGAAGAAGCGCTGAAGAACCTCGACGAAGCCGGCATCGTCTATATCGGTGCGGAAGTGCAGCCGGGCGACATCCTGGTCGGCAAGATCACGCCGAAGGGTGAAAGCCCGATGACGCCGGAAGAGAAGCTTCTGCGCGCCATCTTCGGCGAAAAGGCTTCCGACGTGCGCGACACCTCGATGCGCATGCCTCCAGGCACCTTCGGCACCGTCGTCGAGGTGCGCGTGTTCAATCGCCACGGTGTGGAGAAGGACGAGCGCGCCATGGCGATCGAGCGCGAGGAGATCGAACGCCTCGCCAAGGACCGTGACGACGAACAGGCCATTCTGGACCGTAACGTCTATGCGCGCCTTTCCGACGTGCTCGTCGGCAAGGAAGCGATCGCCGGACCGAAGGGCTTCAAGAAGGGCTCGACGCTGTCCAAGGATACGCTCGACGAGTATCCGCGTTCGCAGTGGTGGCAGTTTGCCGTGGAGAACGAAAAGCTCCAGAGCGAACTGGAAGCCCTGCGTGGCCAGTACGACGATTCCAAGAAGGCGCTCGAGCAGCGCTTCATGGACAAGGTCGAGAAGGTGCAGCGCGGCGACGAAATGCCTCCGGGCGTCATGAAGATGGTCAAGGTCTTCGTGGCGGTGAAGCGCAAGATGCAGCCCGGCGACAAGATGGCCGGCCGTCACGGCAACAAGGGTGTCGTGTCGCGCATCGTTCCGGTCGAGGACATGCCTTTCCTCGAGGACGGCACGCATGCCGATATCGTGCTCAACCCGCTGGGTGTGCCGAGCCGCATGAATGTCGGCCAGATCCTGGAAACGCATCTGGGCTGGGCGTGCGCCGGCATGGGCAGGAAGATCGGCGAGCTGATCGACACGTATAAGGCTGCCGGCGACATCAAGCCGCTGCGCAAGACGTTGGAAAGCTTCATGCCGGCCAACGACCGCAACGAGCCGGTCCGCGAGTATGACGACGAGAGCATCGTTCGCCTCAGCGAGCAGATGCGCCGCGGCGTCTCCATCGCGACCCCGGTGTTCGACGGTGCGCACGAGGCTGACATCAACATCATGCTGGAGCAGGCGGGCCTGCACACATCAGGTCAGTCGCAGCTCTATGACGGGCGTACCGGCGAGCCGTTCGATCGCAAGGTGACGATGGGCTATATCTACATGCTCAAGCTTCACCACCTGGTGGACGACAAGATCCACGCGCGTTCGATCGGTCCGTACTCGCTCGTCACCCAGCAGCCGCTGGGCGGCAAGGCGCAGTTCGGTGGCCAGCGCTTCGGCGAAATGGAGGTCTGGGCGCTGGAAGCCTACGGCGCCGCCTACACGCTGCAGGAAATGCTGACGGTGAAGTCGGACGACGTCGCCGGCCGCACCAAGGTCTACGAGGCGATCGTGCGTGGCGACGACACGTTCGAGGCCGGCATTCCCGAGAGCTTCAACGTGCTCGTCAAGGAAATGCGGTCTCTCGGCCTCAATGTCGAGCTGGAGAACACCAAGCTCGACGACAACCCTGTCCGGCTGCCCGACGCGGCCGAATAAGGCAAAGGCGCGTCGCGGCAACCCGCGACGCGCTTACCAAATTCTACGGCCGGTGGGCCGACCACTCAGCGGGCATTCGGCCCGCGCTAAATGCAAGGGGTTTTCGAGGACCCCGAAAAGGAGAACGGCATGAACCAAGAGGTCATGAATCTCTTCAATCCGCAGGCGCCTGCGCAGGTGTTCGATTCCATCCGGATTTCGCTTGCCAGCCCTGAGAAGATTCTGTCCTGGTCGTTCGGCGAGATCAAGAAGCCGGAGACCATCAACTACCGCACCTTCAAGCCGGAGCGTGACGGTCTGTTCTGCGCGCGCATTTTTGGCCCGATCAAGGACTATGAGTGCCTGTGCGGCAAGTACAAGCGCATGAAGTACAAGGGCGTCATCTGCGAAAAGTGCGGCGTCGAAGTGACGCTGTCGCGCGTCCGGCGCGAGCGCATGGGCCATATCGAGCTCGCGGCCCCCGTTGCCCATATCTGGTTCCTGAAGTCGCTGCCCTCGCGCATCGGCACGTTGCTCGACATGACGCTGAAGGACATCGAGCGCGTCCTCTATTTCGAGAACTACATCGTCACCGAGCCTGGCCTCACCGCGCTGAAGGAGCACCAGCTGCTCAGCGAGGAAGAGTACATGATCGCCGTCGACGAGTATGGCGAGGATTCCTTCACCGCCATGATCGGCGCCGAGGCCATTCATGACCTTCTGGCCGGCATGGACCTGGAAAAGATCGCCGGCGACCTGCGTTCGGAACTGGCTTCGACCACGTCCGAGCTGAAGCAGAAGAAGTATCTGAAGCGGCTCAAGGTCGTCGAGAACTTCATGGAATCCGGCAACCGTCCGGAATGGATGATCATGAAGGTCGTTCCGGTGATCCCGCCGGACCTGCGCCCGCTGGTCCCCCTGGACGGCGGTCGCTTCGCGACGTCCGACCTGAACGATCTCTATCGCCGCGTCATCAACCGCAACAACCGCCTGAAGCGGCTGATCGAGCTGCGCGCGCCCGGCATCATCGTGCGCAATGAAAAGCGCATGCTGCAGGAAGCCGTCGATGCGCTGTTCGACAACGGCCGTCGCGGCCGCGTCATCACCGGCGCCAACAAGCGTCCGCTGAAGTCGCTGTCCGACATGCTCAAGGGCAAGCAGGGCCGGTTCCGTCAGAATCTGCTCGGCAAGCGCGTCGACTATTCCGGCCGCTCGGTCATCGTCACCGGTCCGGAGCTCAAGCTGCACCAGTGCGGCCTGCCGAAGAAGATGGCGCTCGAACTGTTCAAGCCCTTCATCTACGCCCGCCTCGACGCCAAGGGTTACTCCTCGACCGTCAAGCAGGCGAAGAAGCTGGTCGAGAAGGAGCGTCCGGAAGTCTGGGATATCCTCGACGAGGTCATCCGCGAGCATCCGGTGCTGTTGAACCGCGCGCCGACGCTGCACCGCCTCGGCATCCAGGCGTTCGAGCCGATCCTGATCGAAGGCAAGGCGATCCAGCTTCACCCGCTGGTCTGCACGGCCTTCAACGCCGACTTCGACGGCGACCAGATGGCCGTTCACGTGCCGCTGTCGCTGGAAGCGCAGCTTGAAGCCCGCGTGCTGATGATGTCGACCAACAACATCCTGCACCCGGCTTCCGGCGCGCCGATCATCGTGCCGTCGCAGGACATGGTCCTGGGTCTCTACTATCTCTCGATCGTCAACCAGAACGAGCCGGGCGAGGGCATGGTGTTTGCCGACATGGGCGAACTCCAGCACGCGCTCGAGACCAAGGCCGTGACCTTGCACGCCAAGATCAAGGGCCGCTTCCGCACGGTCGACGCCGAAGGCAAGGTCGTGTCGAAGATCCATGACACCACGCCTGGCCGCATGATCATCGGCGAGCTTCTGCCGAAGAACGTCAACGTGCCTTACGAGACCGCCAACCAGGAGATGACCAAGAAGAACATCTCCAAGATGATCGACACCGTCTACCGCCATTGCGGTCAGAAGGAGACGGTCATTTTCTGCGATCGCATCATGGCGCTCGGCTTTGCTCATGCGTGCCGTGCCGGCATTTCGTTCGGCAAGGACGACATGCTGATCCCGGACACCAAGATCAAGCTGGTGTCGGACACCGAGGCTTTGGCCAAGGAGTACGAGCAGCAGTACAATGACGGCCTGATCACGCAGGGCGAGAAGTACAACAAGGTCGTCGACGCCTGGGCCAAGTGCTCGGAAAAGGTCGCCGACGAGATGATGGCCCGCATCAAGGCGGTCGAGTTCGAGGACAATGGCCGTCAGAAGCCGATGAACTCGATCTACATGATGTCGCACTCCGGTGCGCGCGGATCGCCCACCCAGATGCGCCAGCTCGCCGGCATGCGCGGCCTGATGGCCAAGCCCTCGGGTGAAATCATCGAGACGCCGATCATCTCGAACTTCAAGGAAGGCCTGACCGTGCTCGAGTACTTCAACTCGACCCACGGCGCCCGCAAGGGTCTGGCCGATACCGCCTTGAAGACGGCGAACTCGGGCTACCTCACCCGTCGTCTGGTCGACGTGGCGCAGGACTGCATCGTCAACTCCGTGGATTGCGGCACCGACAAGGGCCTCACCATGCAGCCGATCGTCGATGCCGGTCAGGTCGTTGCTTCGGTCGGCCAGCGTGTGCTGGGCCGTACTTCGCTCGACGACATCAACCATCCGGTGACCGGCGATCTGCTGGTCAAGGCCGGGACGCTGATGGACGAGCGTGACGTGGAAAAGATCGAAAAAGCCGGCGTGCAGTCGGTCCGCATTCGTTCGGCACTGACCTGCGAGGTCAGGATCGGCGTCTGCGCGGTCTGCTATGGACGCGATCTGGCCCGCGGCACCCCGGTCAACCAGGGCGAAGCCGTCGGCGTCATCGCGGCGCAGTCGATCGGCGAGCCGGGCACGCAGCTCACCATGCGTACCTTCCACATGGGCGGTACGGCGCAGGTGGTGGATAGTTCGTTCCTTGAAGCCTCCTACGAGGGCAAGGTCGAGATCCGCAACCGCAACGTGGTGCGCAACTCCGACGGCCAGCAGATGGTCATGGGCCGCAACATGGCGGTGCTGATCCTCGACGAGGCCGGCAAGGAGCGTGCAACGCACCGCGTCACCTATGGTTCGCGCATCTTCGTGGACGATGGCGACAAGGTGAAGCGCGGCCAGCGTATCGCCGAGTGGGATCCCTATACCCGCCCGATCCTCACCGAAATCGAGGGCAAGGTGTCGTACGAGGATCTGGTCGACGGCATTTCCGTCCAGGAAACGGCCGACGAGTCGACCGGCATCACCAAGCGCGAGGTCATCGACTGGCGTTCGACGCCGCGCGGCAACGACCTCAAGCCGGCGATCGCCATCCAGGACGCCAAGGGCAAGGTTGGCAAGCTGTCGAAGGGCGGCGACGCCCGCTTCCTGCTCTCGGTCGAGGCCATTCTCTCGGTCGAGCCGGGTTCGCAGGTTCGTCCCGGCGACGTGCTGGCGCGTATCCCGATGGAAAGCGCCAAGACCAAGGACATCACCGGCGGTCTGCCACGTGTTGCCGAACTGTTCGAGGCACGTCGTCCGAAGGATCACGCCATCATCGCCGAGATCGACGGCACGATCCGCTTCGGCCGCGACTACAAGAACAAGCGTCGCATCATCATCGAGCCGCATGACTCGACGCTGGAGCCGGTCGAATACCTGATCCCGAAGGGCAAGCCGTTCCATCTCCAGGATGGCGACGTCATCGAGAAGGGCGACTACATCCTCGACGGCAATCCGGCGCCGCACGACATCCTGGCCATCAAGGGCGTGGAGGCGCTTGCGTCCTACCTCGTCAACGAGATCCAGGAAGTCTACCGTCTGCAGGGCGTGTCGATCAACGACAAGCACATCGAGGTGATCGTTCGCCAGATGCTGCAGAAGGTCGAGATCACCACGCAGGGCGACTCGACCTACATTCCGGGCGACCACGTCGACGTGATCGAACTGGAAGAGGTCAACGAGCGCCTGATCGAGGACGGCAAGAAGCCGGCCGAAGGCCAGCCGGTGCTCTTGGGCATCACCAAGGCATCGCTGCAGACGCCGTCCTTCATCTCGGCCGCCTCCTTCCAGGAGACGACCAGGGTGCTGACGGAGGCCGCGGTCGCCGGCAAGACCGACATGCTGCAGGGCTTGAAGGAAAACGTCATCGTCGGCCGGTTGATCCCGGCCGGTACCGGCGGCACGATGAGCCAGATCAGGCGCATCGCCACCTCGCGTGACGAACTGATCATCGACGAGCGCCGCAAGGCCTCCGGTGTGGAAGTCGCCGAGCCGATGCTGGCCGACATGACAACCGCCGCGCAGTAAGCGCGGCGGGGAGCAATTCCAGGAAAAGTGTGCAACGGTTTTCCGCCCGGAATTGCTTCATGGAAAATAGAGCGGTTCATCGTTTCCTTGAAACGACAAACCGCTTGGAGATCTCAGGCAACAGAAGCCGTCGGGGCAACCCGGCGGCTTTTTCGTTTCAACGATCGGAGGAAGGCATATGAGCACGAAGACCTGGACGGCTGTCGACGATTACATCGTGTCCTCGCTCTTCGAGGCGGACCCCGTTCTCGACGCGGTTCTGGCGGCCAACCGCGACCACGGCCTGCCGGCGATCGACGTCTCGGCGGCTCAGGGAAAACTGCTCTCACTGCTGGTGCGCATCGGCGGTGCGAAAAAGGTGCTCGAGATCGGTGCGCTGGGCGGCTATTCGACCATCTGGATGGCGCGGGGTTTGCCAGCCGACGGCAAGGTCGTGACCCTCGAACTCGATCCGCACCACGCCAAGGTCGCACGCTCGAATTTCGAGCGGGCAGGGGTAGCGGACAAGGTTGAGCTCAGGGTCGGTCCTGCGGTTCAATCTCTCGACGCGTTGGCGAGTGAGAATGCCGGGCCGTTCGATCTGATCTTCATCGACGCCGACAAGCCCAACAACCCAAACTATCTCGCCTGGGCCTTGCGGCTGGCGCGTCCAGGAACAGTGATCGTGTGCGACAACGTCATCCGCGACGGCGCCGTTCTGGAGGACGATGGCCGCGACGCCAATGTCGAAGGCGCACGCGCGGCCTTTTCCTTCATCGGCGGCGACAAGCGACTGGACGGCACCGCCATCCAGACCGTCGGCGCCAAAGGCTATGACGGCTTTGCGATTGCGATCGTCAAGTGACTGCCGGAGGCTGACCCGGCAACCTTCAGTCGAAAAACGCCTCGACCACATTGCGCTTGCCGAGCATGAAGGCGTCGGCGACGTGCTGCAGCGGCGCCAGGTCGACGTCGGACACGCCGGCGCGCACGATTTCGGCGAAGCGCCGGTAGAGCATCGGGTATTCCGCCTCCGGCTCTTCATGCACGACTCGGCCATCGACGGCGAGCTTCGAGCCGCCGCCCGAGAGCACCATTTTCCCGGCATCCGTATCGGCGAGGATGTCCCAGCTCTGCGGTCCGGTCTGCAGCCAGTCGAGGTCCATCGTCACATCGGATCCGCTCGCCGCGCGGAAGGCGACCTGGGCCGCGATCGGCGCGTCGCGATTCTCGGGAAAGTCGAGCACGGCCGAGGTGATGTACATGGCCGGCAGGATATAGGTCGCGATCGACAGCGCGTTGATGCCGGGATCGAAGACGCCGAAGCCGCCGGGCTGCCAGATCCAGTCCTGGTTCGGATGCCAGCGGCGCACATCTTCCTTCCAGACGATCGCCGCCGATTTGATTCTGGTCGAAGCCAGGAATGCCCGCGCAGCTTCCACCGCCGGCGCGTAACGCGAATGCCAGCTTGCGAACAGGGAGACGCCTTGTCTTGTCGCCAGCGCCTTCAGGTCCTCGACCTCGCTGACCGTGGCGCCCGGTGGCTTTTCCAAGAAGACGTGCTTCCCGGCCTCCAGCGCCTTGCGCGCGGCGTCATAGCGGAACTGCGGCGGCATGCACAGCGACACCGCGTCGAGTTCGGGCACGGCGCCAAGCATCGTCTCTATGTCGGGGAAATTCGCAATGTCGTCGACCTTGCCGTGCCGGCTGGCCGCCGCGATAAGCTGGTAGTCCTGGTTCTTGGCCAGGGCGGGAAGATGTTGGTCGCGCACGATCTTGCCGACGCCGACAATGCCGATTCTTATGGGCGAGATGGATGAGGACATGAGGCTCCGCCGGGTTTGGACGACTGCGCGTCTCTTAGCAGATCGGCCATGACGGGCAAGCGCCGGCCATGCTAGCCAGTCTCAACGAATCGGCATCATGGCGAAAGGCAGGCGAGAGGCGCATCGACTGCGGTCAGATCGGCACGTCGAAGGTCACGATCGAGACTTCGCCTTCGAGTGCGCCCTGGAAGGCCGAAAGATGCGGCTCATCGTCGGGCTCGCCCTCCATGTCGCCGATCTGGTCGAGCTCGGCCTCGGCGTAGCCTTCCGCGGCGAGCGATTCGAGCGCGCGGCGCACAGCCGAATCGTCGTCGGGCGCCACCAGCATGACATGGACGCCTTCCGGCTTGCCGCCTTTCCTCTTCCACACCCGGCCGGTGATGATGGTGACCGGGCGTTCCTCATTGTCGTTCACGGGTCGATTCCTTCGCGGCGAGGGATTGTCACTGTTCATGCGGCCTTTTCGCATGAAGCAAGGGCTCGCAACAGCCGCAAGCCTTCACTTTGCTGGAGGCTTGGCACTTTCTTCCCCCACCTTGCAAAACGGCGAAAGAAAATTACATGCGGTTTTCGCATGGCTGCCAAACCCCGGCTTCAATGCAATATTTGCCGCTGCGGGGTTGACGGTTCGCGGGCTTACGAGTAGAAGCCGCCCAGTCAGAACCGATGTGAGGCTCTCCCTTCCGAAGCGACACGCTTTGGAGTTTGCCTCAAACAGGGTTCGTTTTACGAGCGAAAAGACATTTCCGGCGTGCATGAAGCGGCTTCCGCTTCCTCTGCGATTTGTTCGGGCAGGACCGCGAGGCGCGGTTTGTGGCCCGAATTTGCGTATGGAAATGACGCTTTGAGCGAGCCTTGACCGGCACGAGACACGGAATTGAGAGACAAGAGGGTTTAATGCCTACCGTCAACCAGCTGATCCGCAAGCCGCGCATTGCGCCGGTGAAGCGCAACAAGGTCCCGGCCATGCAGCAGAACCCGCAGAAGCGGGGCGTCTGCACGCGCGTCTACACAACGACGCCGAAGAAGCCGAACTCGGCGCTGCGCAAGGTGGCCAAGATCCGCCTGACCAATGGTTTTGAAGTGATCGGTTACATCCCCGGCGAAGGTCACAACCTTCAGGAACACTCTGTGGTCATGATCCGCGGCGGCCGCGTCAAGGATCTTCCGGGCGTGCGCTACCACATCATCCGCGGCGTGCTCGACACGCAGGGCGTGAAGAACCGCAAGCAGCGCCGTTCGAAGTACGGTGCCAAGCGTCCGAAGTAAGGGGCGTCCGAAGTAAGATTTTCCGGCCTTGGCGCTGCTTGAACGCGCCGGGCTACGAGATTGAGAGACAAAAGCCATGTCGCGTCGTCACAGTGCAGAAAAGCGTGAGATCAACCCGGATCCCAAGTTCGGCGATCTGATCGTCACCAAGTTCATGAACGCCGTCATGTATGACGGCAAGAAGTCGGTTGCCGAGACCATCGTCTACGGCGCGCTGGACCAGGTCCAGTCGAAGACCAAGCAGGAGCCGGTCACCGTCTTCCACCAGGCGCTCGACAATGTCGCGCCGCATGTGGAAGTGCGTTCGCGCCGCGTCGGCGGCGCCACCTACCAGGTTCCGGTCGACGTTCGTCCCGAGCGTCGCCAGGCATTGGCGATCCGCTGGCTGATCGCGGCTGCCCGCAACCGCAACGAGACCACCATGGTCGACCGCCTCTCCGGCGAGCTGATGGACGCGGCCAACAACCGCGGCACCGCCGTGAAGAAGCGTGAAGACACCCACAAGATGGCTGAAGCCAACCGCGCTTTCGCACACTACCGCTGGTAAAGCGCGAACAGGACTGAGAGGCAGCTACGATGGCCCGCGAATACAAAATCGAAGACTACCGCAATTTCGGTATCATGGCGCATATTGACGCCGGCAAGACGACGACCACCGAGCGCGTCCTCTATTACACGGGCAAGTCGCACAAGATTGGCGAAGTGCACGACGGCGCTGCCACCATGGACTGGATGGAGCAGGAGCAGGAACGCGGCATCACCATCACGTCCGCCGCGACCACGACCTTCTGGAAGGGCCGTGACGGCAAGATGCACCGCTTCAACATCATCGACACCCCCGGACACGTCGACTTCACCATCGAAGTCGAGCGTTCGCTGCGCGTGCTCGACGGCGCCATCGCGCTGCTCGACGCCAATGCCGGTGTCGAGCCGCAGACGGAAACCGTCTGGCGCCAGGCCGACAAGTACCGCGTGCCGCGCATGATCTTCTGCAACAAGATGGACAAGATCGGCGCCGACTTCTACCGCTCGGTCGAGATGATCGGCTCGCGCCTCGGCGCGCAGGCTGTCGTCATGCAGCTGCCGATCGGCGCCGAGACCGAGTTCAAGGGTGTCGTCGACCTCGTCGAGATGAACGCGCTTGTTTGGCGCGACGAAACCCTGGGCGCTGCCTGGGACGTCGTCGAGATCCCGGCCGACCTCAAGGCGCGTGCCGAGGAATATCGCGAGAAGATGATCGAAGCCGCCGTCGAAATGGACGAGACGGCGCTCGAGAACTATCTCGAAGGCAAGATGCCGTCGAATGACGAGATCCGCTCGCTGATCCGCAAGGGCACGATCGCGGTCAAGTTCTACCCGATGTTCTGCGGCTCGGCCTTCAAGAACAAGGGCGTTCAGCCGCTGCTCGACGCGGTCGTCGAATATCTGCCGTCGCCGGCCGACGTTCCGGCCATCAAGGGCGTCGACGCCAAGACCGATGCCGAGATCGAGCGTCATGCGGACGACAACGAGCCGCTGTCGATGCTCGCCTTCAAGATCATGAACGACCCCTTCGTCGGTTCGCTGACCTTTGCCCGCATCTATTCGGGCAAGCTCACCAAGGGCGTCTCGGTCGACAACACCGTGAAGGGCAAGAAGGAGCGCATCGGCCGCATGCTGCAGATGCATGCGAATTCGCGCGCCGACGTCGAAGAAGCTTTCGCCGGCGACATCGTCGCCCTGGCGGGCCTCAAGGACACGACCACCGGCGACACGCTGTGCGATCCGCTGCACCCGGTCATTCTCGAGCGCATGGAATTCCCCGATCCGGTCATCCAGATCGCCATTGAGCCGAAGACCAAGAACGACCAGGAAAAGATGGGCCTCGCCCTTCACCGCCTGGCTGCCGAGGATCCGTCCTTCCGCGTCAAGACCGACGAGGAAAGCGGCCAGACCATCATCTCGGGCATGGGCGAACTGCACCTCGACATCATCGTCGACCGCATGCGTCGCGAGTTCAAGGTCGAAGCCAATGTCGGCGCGCCGCAGGTGGCCTATCGCGAGACGATCACCCGCAAGCATGAGCAGGACTACACGCACAAGAAGCAGACCGGCGGTACCGGCCAGTTCGCCCGCGTCAAGGTCGTGTTCGAGCCGAATTCCGAGAGCGAAGAGTTCGTTTTCGAGTCCAAGATCGTCGGCGGCGCGGTGCCTAAGGAATACATTCCGGGCGTCGAAAAGGGCATCCAGAGCGTCATGGGCGCCGGTCCGTTCGCGGGCTTCCCGATGATCGGCGTCAGGGCGACGCTCATCGACGGCGCCTACCACGACGTCGACTCCTCGGTCCTGGCCTTCGAAATCGCATCCCGTGCCTGCTTCCGTGAAGCTGCTCCCAAGCTTGGCGTGCAGTTGCTCGAGCCGATCATGAAGGTCGAGGTGGTGACGCCGGAAGATTACGTCGGCAGCGTCATCGGCGACCTGAACGGCCGTCGCGGCCAGATCCAGGGCCAGGAAGCGCGCGGCGTGGCCGTCGTCATCAACGCGATGGTGCCGCTCGCCAACATGTTCAAGTACGTCGACAACCTGCGCTCGATGAGCCAGGGCCGCGCGGCCTACACGATGCAGTTCGATCACTACGAGCCGGTCCCGACCGCGGTCGCCCAGGAAGTCCAGAAGAAATACGCGTAACTCGAACAGAGCTGCCGCGGTAACGCAATTCAAAGCCCGCACGGGCGAGCAGGAAATGGAGACATCACATGGCCAAAGGTAAATTCGAGCGCACTAAGCCTCATGTGAACATTGGCACGATCGGCCACGTCGATCACGGCAAGACGTCGCTGACGGCTGCGATCACCAAGTATTTCGGCGAATACAAGCG
>NZ_VFVR01000022.1 GCF_006442205.1 Mesorhizobium sp. B2-3-12 | reverse complement strand
AGCTAAGACTCCCCCAGCCAAGACTCCCCCGGCCAAGCCCGGTCCGATCAGCTGAATTTTCATCGCATCCGAGCGAACAGCGAAAGACTGTGTTCATTATGCTGTTTGCACGAATTTTAATAAGTTCATTCTAATATACGGGTGCGGCTTAAGTGAAAATGGTCATTCAAAAGGTGCGGGAAAAGCCGACTATAAAGTATATCATCCGCACGCAGCCGAGTTATGTTTAAGTTGGGAGCCGTCGATGAACAAGGTTATGGAAAGTCTGGCCGACAAAGGCAGAAAATATGCCGGTGCTGTTGCTGCCATTGTGTTGGTCTCGATGGTGTCCGGCTGCCAGACCATGGATACGACCAGGACCGGCTCGATCAACGGGCGGACCATCGACCATGGGTTCGGCAAAATGACCCATCACGTCAGGAACGTCCGTCACGTCAAGACGAAGGTTCTCTACCGCAAACCGCTCACACAGATGAGCGTCGTGACGCGCACCAGGGAGGAGGCCTACGCGGCCTTCGTGCGGCCGCAGCGGGTCGGCAGGCCGGCACCGGTGAAGGTTTCCTACAACCTGGGCAACGGTGGTCCGTTCCTGGGTCATTCCCCCTGGATTTGCGGTCCGAGCGGCTTCGGCCAGCGCGCCAGCTGCCGTTCGCGCTACTAGAGCAATTCCAGGAAAAGTGTGTAACGGTTTTCCGTCCGGAATTGCGTAAAAACAAAGAGTTGGAGCGGTTCGGCGATTCTATCAAACGCTGAACCGCTCTAGCTAGAACATCAGACCTGAAGTGGCGGCAGCCCGACCGGGTGCTGCCACTCAGAAAGGTGGGCGCATCGGCGTTGCGCCTCTCTTGCCCTTGACCGCGTTCCGATCAACTCATGAAGATCGGCTCGGGCGAAGCCAGCCGTCATTGTCACCGGGCGCCGGCCGCGGCCGCGCGACATAGGCCGACGATCCGTTCGCTTCGTGATAGACGCGGGCCAGCATTTCCGCCAGCACGCCCGACGTCACCATCTGCACCCCGGCGATCAGCAGGAAGAAGCCGGTGAACAGCATCGGACGTGTTCCGATGTCTTGGGCGAAGAACAGCTTCAGGCAAAGCAGATAGACAAGTATGAGCGAACCCAGCGCCCCAAGCGCGATGCCGATGCCACCGAAGAAGTGTCCGGGCCGTGTGCGATAGCGCATGAAGAAATACATGAACACCAGATCGAGCACGACCCTGAAGGTCCGCGAAATGCCGTATTTGGACTGGCCGTGGATGCGGGCATGATGCGTCACAACCTCCTGCGCGATGCGTCTGGGGGTCGTCACGGTAGCCAGCCATGCCGGGATGAAGCGGTGCATCTCGCCATAGAGCTTGACGCTGCGAATGACGGTGCCGCGATAGACCTTGAGGCTGCAGCCATAATCCTTGAGGCGCACGCCGGTGACGCGCGCGATCAAGGCGTTGGCGACTCGCGAGGGGAGCCGGCGCATAAAAAACCCCTCCTGACGATCCTTGCGCCAGCCCACCACCAGGTCGAGATCCTCGTTCAGCAGGCGGTAGACCATGCGCGGGATGTCGAAGGGATCATTTTGCAGGTCGCCGTCGATCGTGGCGATGACGTCGCCGCGCGCGGCGTCGATGCCGGCCTGCATCGCCGCGGTCTGCTTGTAGTTGCGCACGAGTTCCACCGCATGGACATGCGGGCCGTAATGCGCCGCCAGTCGCCTGATCTCGCTCACCGTCGCATCGGTGCTGCCGTCGTCGACCAGCACGACCTCCCACGGCTGCTCGTAGCGTTCCATCGCCTGGTGAATGCGTGTCAGCAGCGGCTCGACGTTTTCAGCCTCGTTATACATCGGCACGACAATGGACAGTGTATGGTCGGGCATCACCGCGCCATCAGGCAGTCCCGAAGCAGGGATGGGCAATATGTTCATTGGGATGGCTTTCTAGCAGGTCCGACGGCCGGATTGCCCGGCAGCGTCGATTTCGAGGGAAACAGCCAGGCTATGGCGCCGGTGGCGATAGCCGAGCAGAAGATGAACAGGTGTAGGGCCAGTGCCGCCTGCAGGCCGCTTTTCATCGCGATCCCGGAGGTGAGCAGCGCCGCTGCCGCTCCCGCTTCGTAAGTGCCGAAGCCGGCGACGCCTTGCACCGGCAATATTGCGGCGCCCTCCGCCCCGACGACGCCTGGAAAGGCCGTCGTGAAGGATGTTCCCAGTATCAGGGCCAGCAGCCATCCCTGCACGGTGAGCTTCAGCGACCAGTTGGCGATCGTCCACCACCAGCCGTAGCGCGAGCGTCCGGTCGCCTCGGTGAAGGTGTCGCGGAGCAGGCCGAGCTTCGCCACGATCCTGCCGCGCCCAGCCCAGCCATGCGGCGCGCGCGCCCAGCGCGGCAGATACCAGGCGGCAGCGATCAGCGCGGCGATGCCAGCAATCCTTATCGCCGCATGCAGGCCCGGCCACACCGCCAGGGCCAGTACGCCGACGACAAAAGCGTCCTGCAGCCTGAACCACAGCAGTGAGGCGCTGGCGCGCATGATCGGCACGCCGAAGACCTGGCGCAGGAGCAGGGGAAAGGCCGTCTCGCCGCCCCGTAAGGGAACGACGTTGATCATCGCATTGTGGATCAGAATGACGCGCAGGCAGGCGCCGAACCGGCCATTGACCTCGTCGCGAAACTCATCGCAGACGCGCAACGCACGCAAGACATAGGTGACGAAAAAGGCGATCGTCGCCACCGCGAACGTGCCGGGCGTGATGCGGTCGAAGGCGTCGCCGACCATCCGCCAGCGCGAGTCGCTGGCCAGCCAGGCCAGCAGGGCCAGCGTCACGATTATCGAGATTGCTCTTTTCAACCAATTCTCCGCCGGTTTTCACCGCCGAGTTCCAGCGTCGGCACAGTGGCGAGCAAACATCCAAGGCGTCATCCTGGGTCGATTCGCCTGGCCCACCGCCTTGCCGGCCTTCCGCGGGGCGGATGCGGGCCGCTGAACCGTCGGGACCATTCCGTCGAGGCCCACGGCTGTCGCGGCTCTCATGGACGGGTGATCCTATAGACCAGCAAGGCATCCGAATCCACAAGCTTGGTTCCGGTCTTGTCCAGATAGTCGACGACGCCGTCATGATGCTCGATAAACAACTGGTCCTGTTTGTCGGCAGCGTTCTTGGTCGTGCCGAACAGATCCGCGCCTTGAGCGCGCAACTCCTCGAGCTGGGCGATCGCGGTGGTGTCGTCCGCGACGAATTTCGACCATTCGACATCGCCTCCGCCAGGCGGGAACACCCAGCCGCGTGCCCTGCTGTAGTAGACGGCGACGGGATCGCCGACCGCGGGGGCGATGGCGACGACCAGGTCGCCCGGTTGCGCCAGGCGGGCCAACTCCTCGCCGAGCAGCTTGCCGTTCATCGCGACCGGCGCCTTCATTGTCCTCAAGAGAGGGAAGGTCGACCAAACGAGCGTCACGGCAACGATGCAGATTGAGCGCAGCACAACCGTCGGCGACCGGACCGTGCCCGATGCAAAACTGGCCAGAAGCAGCGCGCCGCGGCCGCAAAACATCGCGAACGGCACATGGAAGATGTGGAAGTTCCAGGGATTGCTGGTGATCTCGCGCGCCGCCGCCAGGTAGACGATCGCGGCCGCACCCAGCCAAATATAGGGAATGGCCGAAAGGGTGCGTTGCGTCGGGTCTTCGGCCGGACCAGGCGGTATCCAGAAACCGACCGCGATCAGCGCCATGAACGGATAGCCGTAGAACCACCAGACCGAGGTGTTCCACACGGATTTGAAGTAGAAGCCATCCTGGACGAACGCCCACAATCCGGAATCCCAGATATAGCCGGAGCCCGCCACGTGATAGGGTGGATAGTTGCGGCCGAGATAGATGGCCCAGCTGAAATAGGCGCCGATGATGGCCAGGCTGAAAAGCCCCCACAGGAAGACCTCGGTCGCCTGCCGTCGCCTCTTCATCACAATCCAGCAGACCATGAGGTAGAAGATGACGGCGCCGGCCGCCACGCCCGGCGGCTTTGCCAGCGCGCCAAGGGTGAAGCTGATGGCGGCGAAAGGCAAAAGCCGTCGGTTGCCGCCCGCCCAGTATTTGGCGAACAGCCAGACGCCCGTCGTCACCAGCGCCAGCATCGACGGATCGGGCAGGAACGAGCTGTCGATCATGATCGCTGCCGGCATCAGCGCGTAGGCGAGCGCCGCGGCGTGGGCATGCGTTTCGCCCCAGCATAGCGCCGTCAACCTGTGCAGCGAAAACACCGTCACCAGGCCGAAGAAGGCCGCAACCATGCGGCCAAACCAGTCGTGCCAGCCGAAGAGTTGGTAGAGCAGGGCGGTCAGATAGCTGACGATCTGAAACTCGCGGCCCTGATAACTCGGCCCCGGCCCGGTCCAGCTGACCTCGGGGAAAAAGATATTCCAGCTGCGTTGTTGAAAATTGTCGGCCATCATTGCCGTGCTTGTCTCGCGCCAGCTGAAGGCGTCGACCAGCGGCAAGGTTATGTTGTGGAACCGGAACAGGACCGCGATCAACAGGATCCCCAGCAAGATCGCCGTGTTGAGGGTCAGGTCATTGCGAGCAGCCGGGTCCCGATCGATCGGCTGCCGCAGGTATTGCTGAACCGAGGCCTGATTCAAATCCGGGTTGTCGCCCATTTGAAACCCGCGTCCTCTCTGACGTCTGCCGATGTTGCTTTTGCGCACGATTGTCAAAGGTGAGCGAGTATATGACGCAATCCTTAATTTTGGCGACAGCCGGCGTCGCGAAAGTTGACATCGCGGCTTCCGCGGCTGTTAAATAGTTTGCAAGGCTGTCGCGCCGATAGCGTTGCCGGACCACACAGACATGCCAACGCCGATTGTACCGATAGCTCCGACCAGGTCGCCGCCGCATGGCGTCGACCTTCCGCGACGCATCGAACGTCGCCGGTTCGCAGGTTTCGCGCCGTTCCTGTTTTTGCTGGCCTTCTGCGGTCAGGCCGCCTTCGCGGAAGCGACCCACGCGGCGGCCGCCAAGGACAGCGCGCCTGCAAAAGCGGACAGCGCTATTGTTGCAACCCCCGCCATTGTTCCAACTGCCTATGAGCTGCAGCTTCTGTATACCGATCGCACATGGATATGGAAAAATGGAGCGGCCTATTTCGCAAAGGACAATCGACGCCTCGAGGCCTGGACGTCGGGGCAGGATTCAGCCTCTGTCGCCGAAGGCAGGTGGCTGGTGACCGAAGACGGCAAGATGTGCACCGAACTCGCTTGGCGGTCCAAGAGCTACAAGGGCAAACCGAAGCGCACCTGCTACAGTCACCAAATCAAGGATGGAGCCATCGAGCAGCGCAAGGATCCGGATGGGGAATGGTACAGTTTCAAGCGAACGCCCGAGGATCCTTCCGACGAATACCGAAAATTCGAGCCCGGTAATACCAAGGCCGCGCAGTTCGAAGAGGCCCGTCAGTTGATCGATTCCAAGAACTAGGGCTGGCCAGACTGGTTGACGGCATGACGGAAAGCGCCGTTCCTGTCTCCGTTGACGCCCTCCCGACATGCCATCGGTGACGACATGTCCTGCGTGTCGGATTCAGGTGGGCTGCTTTCGCAGGCCCTGTGAAGAACCTTGCGAATCGCTTATAAAGCGCGGAGCAGTTCGGCTGGAATTGCCGGCGCACCGACCGCCGATTGGTCGCGTTCACTTCTCTCTCACCGAATGACGAGACGATGGGTCCACCACCATACGGCTTTCATGAAATTTAATAATTAGTGATGTCTAATATTAATCTGTGATGTGCGAGTGGTCACTGAAACGGCGTGAAGCGGCGCAGGCGTCGCAACGCGCCCTGGCTTATACTCAAAGGCAGGGGACACATGGTGAACGATTCAAGGGGCGCATTTCGCCCAAGCAAGAAAGCGCTATCTATTGTTGTGGTTGCGATGACCTCTCTGGTCGCAGGCTGTCAGGGTATGGATGCGACCAGGACCGGTTCCGTCCTCATCGCACCGGTTGTGCATCCGGTCCGGAGCAAGCCGGCGGTCCGGCCGGTCCAGGCTGGATACGTCATGCGTTCGCTCAGGATCGAGCCTGAGGTGCTGATGACAAGCACCATACAGACCACGGAAAGAACTTACGCCTTTGCACCGCCGCCGCCGATGGCGCCGCGCATGGCGGGACCCGTGAAGGTCGCTTTCAATTCCGGCGAAAGTGGTGCGTTCCCGGGCGGTTCGCCTTGGGTCTGCGGTCCAAGCGGATTTGGCCAGCGCGCCAGTTGCCGCGCCCGATCTCTCTGATCTATCGGACAGCGACAGCTATTGCCGCCTTGGTTGGCGGCTGTGTCGCCGGTCTCGTTCGCAGCCCGAAGAAGGGGGCGGCCGTCCTGACGATCGTGTCGATGTCGGAAAGCTCAGGTACAAAGCCAAGATGTGCCCGTGCCTTGCTGGGATCCGCATAGAGCTCGGCCGGATCCCCCGGTCGCCGGGTCCTGAAGACGGCCGGGACCGGTCTCGACGTCACCCGGCTGACCGCCTGGACGATCTCCTTGATGGATACGCCTCGCCCGGTGCCGAGGTTGACCGCAAGGCTTTGTCCGCCGCGCTCGAGGTGCTGGAGCGCTTTCAGGTGGGCGCGGGCCAGATCGCTGACGTGGATATAGTCGCGCACGCAAGTGCCATCCGAAGTCTCGTAATCGGTGCCGAAGACCTCGATTTCATCGATGATGCCTGACGCCGCCATCAGCACCCTTGGAACCAGGTGGGTTTCCGGCGAATGCCACTCGCCGAGTTCCCCGTCGGGATCGGCCCCGCAGGCGTTGAAGTAGCGCAGGATGGCGAACTTCATTCCGTAGGCGGCGGCATAGTCGCCGATGATCTGTTCGCCCATCAGCTTGGTACGCCCGTAAGGGCTGATCGGATTTTGCGACGAACTCTCGCGAACCGGCAGTGCTTCCGGCACGCCGTAGGTTGCGCAGCTGCTGGAGAAAATGATGTTTTCGACGGCGTGCGTGCGTGCCGCATCGAGCACGGCGATGGTGCCCGTCACATTGCTCGAATAGTATTCCGCCGGCTGCTGAACGGACTCGCCGACATAGGCCAGCGCCGCGAAGTGGATGACCGCGCTCGGCCGGTACGTCGCCATCGCCGCCTGCAGTGCGTCACGGTCCCGGATATCGCCGACGACAAGCGGACCCCAGGCGACGGCCTTCTCGTTGCCGCGGCACAGATTGTCGAAGGCCACGGGCAGGTAGCCGGCACCGGCAAGCAGCTTGCAGGTGTGGCTGCCGATGAAACCGGCCCCACCCGTCACCAGGATCGCCTTCCCGGTCATGAAGCCGCGGCGCCCTTTGCCATCCGGCTTCCGAAGAGCAGGGCGTCGAAATAGTCGACGGTATGCGTCAGCCCCTGGGCCAGATTGATCCTCGGCTCCCAGCCGAGATTGCTCTTGGCGAAGGAAATGTCGGGTTTGCGCTGCCTGGGATCGTCGATCGGCAGTGGCCGATGCACGATCTTCGATCTGGAGTTGGTGTAGCCGATGACCAGCGTCGCGAGTTCCATGATGGTGAATTCACCGGGATTGCCAAGGTTGACCGGGTGGGCGGGAGCACACGGCGCGTTCATCAGCCGCATGAACCCCTCGATCAGGTCGTCGGCGTAGCAGAAGGAGCGGGTCTGCAGGCCGCTGCCGTAGACGGTCAGGTCTTGGCCACGCAAGGCCTGGACGATGAAGTTCGAGACGACGCGCCCGTCGTCGGGCTGCATGCGGCGGCCGTAAGTGTTGAAGATGCGGGCCACGCGGATATCGAGGCCATATGTCCTCGAATAGTCGAAGAACAGGGTTTCGGCCGAACGTTTGCCTTCATCGTAGCAGGAGCGCGGTCCGTGCGTGTTTACATTGCCGAAATAGCTTTCGGGCTGGGGGTGTACGAAGGGATCGCCATAGACCTCGGAAGTCGAGGCCTGGAATATCTTGGCATTGTTGCGGCGCGCGAGTTCCAACAGGTTCAGCGCGCCAAGCACGCTCGTCTTGAACGTGTGGATCGGATCTGCCTGGTAATGTGGCGGAGAAGCCGGGCAGGCGAGATTGTAGATCTCGTCGACCCGAAGGTCCAAGGGCAATGGCTCGACGATGTCGTGCTCGATGCAGCTGAATTTCGGATCGCGCAGCAGCGCATTGAGATTGTATCTTTTGCCGGTATGGAAATTGTCGACCGCGACGACGTCGTATCCGTCCTGCAAGAGACGTTCGCACAGGTGCGATCCCAGGAAACCGGCGCCCCCGGCGACCAGGGCGCGGCCTCGGTCGTGGCTCTTGCCGTTGCCCCTCTGATCGCTTCTGGAACCAAGTTTCAGAACCTTTATCACCTTACTCATGCATTCCTCCTACGCACCGCACACGCTACCCAGGGCCGAGGCAACGCACTGCCCGGCCACGTTCTCGAAACGCGGCAATCCTCCGCGTCCGCGGATCGCCATCATTGATGTGCGCTTGTCATTCTCTGAGTGTACGGGGCCACCGCCGCCCGGCTTATATGCTGCCGTTCAGCAGTCCATGCGCCCCGAGATCGCGATCACGCGCTTGGTGCCATCATCGCCGATTGCTCGCCCAAATTGCACATCCCAACGAACTGAAAATATACCTATAGGAATTCCAGTCAACTAAATTAGCAATTCCTTAACCAAATGTGTTTGCCAGTGGTTAATCATGGGTCGGCGCGCACGCGCTTGGCTGTGGCGGCGGTTCCTCATTTTGAATCAGCATATTGGCTTGGACCGCGACACGAACCGATCCGCGTTATTCCCGGGGGCGATCGAAAGCTTGATAGTGAGGAATGTCGAGGAGTGCCCGCGCGAGACGCGGAGGTGCGGATCCGGAAAACCATCCGATGAAGACCGTTTCAGCAGGATGTCAAATCTTTAGGTTGCAATGAGATTGTTGCCCGAATCCGCTCGGGCTGCAGATGTAAACATCTGGCTGTGAATACTTTGCCAACATCGCTTTATGGAGGGAGTCCACGTCGCAGCTAGAGGTGAAGAAAAGTAGACCAAGAGTCAAAATTAGAAGAGAAATCGGCCATCGGGAATGCGTTTTAACTCCGATTCCTTTATGTTGGACGGATCGGAAGTTTTTTGCATTCGAATGCCTCATTCGCCTGAGGTACGCGACAACATTCGCTTTTTCGCCTGAAGAACAGAAGTATCCAATTCATAGTGGAATGCCGGCTGTCTTGGCAACGGCATTTGAGGATATGGCAGAGCGCTGTCTATTGCGCGATCACGCATCCGGGACGAACGCGGCACTGGTACGCTGGCTAAGAAATGGTCGAGATGGCCCGTTTCTCCACGGGCCATCTCGTTCAGGCAACCGCAAAGCGGGGCGGGCGCCCCGTGTCCTGCGGCAGATCGCTGCTGACGCGGTGCGCCAGCTTGGATATGTTATTGCCCGCCCATTTCCTTCTTAAACGTATCGAAATGGACCTGCATGCCATTGGCCTTGACCTCGGCCCAGGCACCGGGCAGACCGGTTTTGGGAAATTGTTTCACCAAGCTTGGGCAGCCTGGCTTCGGCAAGACCTTCGAACTCGGCATCGACATGGTGCTGGACGAAACGGAATGCTTGCGCGACGGTGCCGATATCAGCCGGCCGTCCGGCAAGGTTTGATTGCAAGGTGACCGCCTGAATGCGCTCTCTCTTCGTCCTGATCCTGTTGGCTGGCACCGGCGTCGGTCTCATCTACCCCTGGGCGATGAGCAATTTTTCCGGCCGTGAAATCGGCACCTGGCGGGTTTACGAGCAGGGCCGGTTCAGGCCGCTAACCGTATCGCTCAAAGGTCGCGATGCGCCTGTGCGGGTGCTGGTCGACCTGACCGCGAGGGCTGAACGCATCGTTTCGCAGCAGCGCACGGTGTTGACGTTGACCGCCGCCACCAACGGCCGCACGGTGCTTGCCTCGACGCTGCGGTTCAACCATGTGGACAATCCGCGCCAGGCCAGCCCACAACTGCCCGACAAGATCTTTCGCGACGAGGCCGGCCTGATCGCCACCGTCATCCCTGGCGCTTACGTCTTCACCGTCGGTCCCGGCGATGCCGAGGACATACCGATGCGGGCGGTCGACCTTGTCTTGCGATCCGGCGTCGGTGAGATCGACAGCCGCGCGCGGCCGATAGGCTTCTCGCTGATGGCGGTCGGCTTGATCGGTTTCCTGCTGTCCTTGCGTTCTGGTGGCGGTCGGCCGGAAAATCCAAACTCGCAGCCGCCACCGCCACGCTGGGGCAGGGGACCCAAGTGAACTACCGCCACGCCTACCACGCCGGAAATTTCGCCGATGTCGTCAAGCATGTCGTGCTGACGCGCCTGCTCGAATATCTCAAGCAGAAGGACAAGGCGTTTCGCGTCGTCGACACCCATGCCGGCATTGGCCGCTACGATCTGTCGTCGCTCGAAGCCCAGAAGACCGGCGAGTGGCAAGGCGGCATCGGCAGGCTGATCGATGCCGCGTTCGACGCGAAGGCGGCAGCACTGCTGGCGCCTTATCTGGAGGCGGTGCGCTCGCTCAATCCCGCGGGCGGCGTGAAGAAGTATCCGGGCTCGCCGCTGCTCGCGCGCCATCTCCTGCGCAAGCAGGACCGGCTGTCGGCGATCGAACTGCATCCGAAAGACGCCGCCAGGCTGAAAGCGGAATTCGCCGACGATTTCCAGACCAGAGTGATGGAACTTGACGGCTGGCTTGCGCTCGGAGCGCATCTGCCGCCGAAGGAAAAGCGCGGCCTGGTGCTCATCGATCCACCCTTCGAGGAAGAGGGTGAGTTCGGCCGCCTCGTCGACGGACTGGTGAGGGCGCACCGGCGCTGGCCCGGCGGCATTTACGCGCTGTGGTATCCGGTCAAGGATCGCAAGGCGGTCATCGCCTTCCGGAAAGCGCTGAAGCAATCCGGCATCCCGAAAATCCTCGACATAGAATTCGAGATCAAGCCAACCTCGTCGGAACCCAGCCTCGATGGCACCGGCATGGTGGTGGTCAATCCGCCCTTCACTCTGGAAAGCGAGTTGCGAACCGTATTGCCGGCATTGCACCGATTGCTTGCCCTGGGAAAACCGGCGCACTGGTCGTTGGAATGGCTGGCCGGCGAGGAGATCACGCCGCCGGGATAGCCGCCGCGATTGCCGCGCGCCCAGCAGGAGCCGCATGCCGGGGAACTTCGCGGCTATCGGCGCATTGCTGCTTACGGCATTCGTCCGGCGCTGGTTTCTGGAAACCATTGTCCGCGCAACCGCTTGACCGACGCCAAGCGAATCCGCACAGTGCGCGCAACCGACCTTGAGAGGCTGTCATGACTCGCTTCGCCAAATCCGCACTTGCTGCCCTGATTTCGCTCTGCACCCCCCTTGCCGCGCCTCTCGGTATCACCCAGGCGGTCCATGCGGCTGACCTCGGCGTCTATACCGAGGACGACGGCAGCGTCTGTGGCGAGTCATGGGTTCTGAACAAGATCACGCATCGGTTCTCCTATCAGGTGCACCACGTGCCGCATCTACCCGACGTCGCCATCACCGATTTTCGCGACATTCGCCAGCACCGCTATGAGCAGGCGAGCGAGGAGTGGCCGATCGGCCGTCACTATTGCCGCGCAACCGTCAGCCTGTCGGATGGCCGGGACCGGTCGATCTTCTATCTGATCGAGGAGGGCCAGGGCTTTGCCTCGATCGGCGACAATGTCGAGTTCTGCGTCTCGGGCTTCGATCGCTGGATGGTCTATAACGGCCGCTGCCGCGTCCTGCGCTGAACGCGTCTCTTCCTTCCGATCTTTTTCGCGCCTGCTACCTGAAAAGGTCGCAGGCGCTTTGATGTCCTGTGTTGACAGAAGGCGCGTTCCGCTACACTGTAATGAGACAGACCTGTCTCACCACTTGGTAACCGCCAATGACACCGTCACCTGCTTCCGACAAACGCCAGCATGTCGTCGAAACGGCCTATGCGCTGTTTAAGCGCGCCGGCTTCCATGCCACCGGCATCGACCGGATCATCGCCGAGGCCGACGTGGCCAAGATGACGATGTATCGCCATTTCCCCAGCAAGGACGAGCTGATCGTCGAGGTGCTGGACTATCGCGCCAGGCGTTTTGACGGCCAGCTCGACCAGCTCGCCCAGGAGGGCATCACGCCGGAGCAGAAAATCGCGAAGATTTTCGACTGGCATGGCCGCTGGTTCCGCAGGCCGGATTTTCATGGCTGCCTGTTTGCCCACGCCTTGGCCGAGTTCGGCGATCCCCAGCATCCGGTGTTCAAGGCCGTCGCCAGGCAGAAGAATGGCCTCAGGCAGCGCATGCGGTCGATCCTCGCGCAGGTGATGCCGCGCGGGCGGGCCGAGAGCGCGGCATCGACCCTCCTGATGCTGATCGAAGGCGCGACCCTGATGGCGCATATGGGGCAGGGGGATGCCGCCATCCGCGAAGCCCGCAAGGCCGCCCTGGACATCATCGCGGCCTCGCGCAGGCCGCAATGAGCCCGCTGGTCATAGGGCTGGCGCTGTTCGCGGCGATCCTGCACGCAAGCTGGAACGCCTTCCTGCGAACGGGCGCCGACAGGTTGTGGACCGTCACCGTCATGAGCTTCTCCAGCACCGCGCTTGCCATTCCCCTGGCAATCCTCAACGGTCTTCCGGCGACGGCCGCCTGGCCCTATGTCGGGCTCTCGGCCTGCCTGCAGGTCGGCTACAGCGTGTTCCTGGTGGCCGCCTACAGATATGGCGAACTGGGACAGGTCTATCCGATCGTTCGCGGCAGCGTGCCGCTGCTCGTCACGCTCGGCGGGTTCCTGCTGGCCGGCCAGCATCTCACCGCTCCTGAGACAGGGGGCGTTGCCCTGGTCGGCGGCGGCATCATGGCTCTTTCGCTCGGGCGAGGAAGAGCCTCCACGACATCGATCCTCTATGCGCTGGCAACGGGGGCAATCATCGCCGCCTATGCGATGGTCGACGCGATCGGCGTTCGCGCCGCGGGCAATGTCGGCGCCTACACCGCCTGGGTCCTGCTGGCCTACGGCGCATTGCTGCCGGCGACCTTCGTCGCCTTTCGCGGCAGGCTCGCCGTCGACATGCGGGCACCGGAAACCTGGAAGGCACTGGGCGGCGGCCTGTTCGCGCTTCTGGCCTATGGCGTCGTGGTGGCGGCCTTTGCGCTCGGGCCTGCCGGTCCGATCACCGCGATCCGCGAGACCAGTGTCGTCTTCGCGGCCTTCATCGGCCGGATGTTTCTCGGCGAAACGCTGACCCCTCGGCGGGTCGGCGCCTGCGCCGTCGTCGCGCTCGGCGCCATTTGTCTCGGCTATCAGCCGTGACGATAACGTACACCCGGTCGGTGTCGTCAGCGACAATTGTCGATCCTGATTTTTGCTGATGCCTGCGGCGGCCGCATCGGCTAACCTGAACACCCGAGAGCAACATCACTTTCGGGAGTCCCCATGGACCTTGCCACCATCCTTGCCTTCGCCGCCGCGTTCTTCGTGTTCGCCGCCAGTCCTGGCCCAGACAACATGACGATCGTCGCCCGCACGATCTCCAGCGGCGCCGCGTCGGGCGTTGCCTATGGTGCGGGCACCGTGGTCGGCATCCTCATCTTGCTGGTGCTCGCCGCCTTTGGCCTGTCGATCATCGCCACCAAGATGGCGTCCGTCATGACCGTCCTTCGCTATAGCGGCGCGGCCTATTTGATCTGGATGGGCATCAGGCTCTGGACGGCCGCGCCGGTGGTGCCGGAGCTGAAACCTGTCTCCGGGCGGCGAGGGCTGTTGTCGATCTTCGCCACGGGTGTCGCCCTCAACCTCGGCAATCCGAAAATGCCTTTGTTCTACGTGGCGCTGCTGCCGAACGTCGTCGGAACCTCGCTCACATCAGCGCATCTTGGCATCCTGATCGCGGTGATCCTGGCTGTCGAAATCGTGGTGATCGGCGGGCACGTCGTTCTCGCCGGCCGCGCCCGCAATCTGTTGCGCACGCCCAGGATCGTGCGCCGGGTCAACCGCGCGGCGGGCGGCGTGATGATCGGCGCCGGCGTCGCGGTTGTCGCCACGCGCTGAGGCAATTCCAGGCAAAGAGCTGGCGCGGCTCGTTGGTCCCGGACGGGGAACTCCACTATTTCCTGCGTCGCGCCGGCTCGGCCCCATCGATGAGCTTGCGAAGAAAAGCAATGTGACCACGAAAGGCCCGCCGACCGGCCGTCGTCGCGCTGATCCGTGTCCGCGGCCGACGTCCGACGAAAAGCTTTTCAATATCGACATAGCCAGCTCTGGCCAGCGTATCGAGATGCGCCCCGAGATTGCCGTCGGTGGCCTCGATCATGGTCTTCAACCGGGGGAACTCCAGTGCCTCGCGCCTTTCCAGCGTGTTGAGGACGGCCATGATCCTGAGCCGTGTACTCTGGTGGATAATGTCATCCGCGCTCATCGAGAGGCTCCAGTGCGACAAGCCTTGAGCTGTCGCCGCGTGACCCGGCAATCTCGGACAGAGGTGGCATCCCTTTTCCTTTGCACGGCCGAAATCGAAAGCACGATTCCATTCTTTGACAGAATACTCTGTCACGCAGAGTATTCTGTCAACCAGAAAACAGGAGCTTGACGCTTGCTTGACAAGGTGATCTTCAGATCGTGTGTCGCATCGCGCTCTTGATCCGCGCGAACCGCTCGCCTGCAAAAGATGATCGCCTCGATGAGGTGGCGGGTCATGATATTGACGGCCGAAAATCATGCGTGAAGCAGTTCGCTATTCTTCGACGCTTGATGGCGGCCTCGCGTCGAGAATGCCGGCGTCAAATTGCTGGCGACGTCGGAAGATCAACAGCGGATTTTTCCGGTGATGAGTGTGATTGTGTGTCGATGGCAACCAAAATTTAAACTGAGAAAATCATACCATTGCTTCGCTGGCTAGCGAGACGCGAGTCAGATATGCATTGCGCGCCGAGGTCATTCACGGCCATCGGCATAACGTGAAGGGGCATGACATGGCTAAGCAGTCATCTAAAGCGCCGGCATCCAAGGCACCGGCATCCAAGGCACCGGCAAAGAAAGCACCCGCAAAAGCAGTCGCGGCGAAGGCCGCAACGGCAGTGAAGAAAGCAGCACCTGCCAAGGCGGCGGCAAAGCCGGCAGCCAAGGCAGCACCGGCCAAGAAGCCGGCGGCGGCCAAGGCTGTCGCGAAGCCGGCAGGGAAGAAGGCAGCGCCCGCGAAGGCGGCAGCGAAGCCGGCAGCGAAAGCCGCACCGGCCAAGAAGCCAGCGGCCAAGGCAGCGGCCAAGCCCGCGGCCAAGGCGGCGGCGAAGCCCGCTGCCAAGAAGGCGGCGCCCGCGAAAGCCGCGGCAAAGCCAGCCGCCAAAGCTGCCGCAAAGCCGGCCGCGAAAGCAGCGGCCAAGCCAGCTGCGAAAGCAGCCGCCGCCGCGACCAAGCCGGCGGTGAAGAAGGCCCCGGCGCCGAAGGCAAAGGCAGCGCCTGCGAAGGCGAAGGCTCCGGCCAAGAAGTAGACGGATCGTCGGGGCGTCGCGTGTCCTTCGGGATCCGGCAAGGACGCTCTGGCGCTCTGGATCGGAGCAAATTCGGCAGCGGGTTCAGCCCTCGGGGCTGAGCATTGGGATCGGCCGAGGGGCAAGCAAAGCGAGGCGCTGGTTGGCTGCCTCGTTCGCCCGCCTTGTTCTGCCCTTGCCGGGATCGGCGAAGGTTTCGGCGCGACGCCTGGCCCTTGTGAAGTGTGGGCACCGGTAAAGTGCGTATGCGAGGATTTGAATCCCGGCAGCTTGCTGTCGTGGCCTGCTGACATTTTACAGCATATCGGTTTGTAGGCTTTCAGTTTGGGCTTGTCGTGACGCAGGGCGGAAACCGCAACCGGTTTCTGGCCGCTGTTTTTTTGCATCCTGGCGATTGATCGCAACCGCCCTGCGGTCGACACTGGATGTCCGCAAACAGGAACCCGATCATGCCGAAGCTGCTCTACGCATCCACCTCTCCCTACAGCTCCAAGGTAAGGATGGCCGCGGCCTATGCCGGGGTCGCCATCGATCTTGTGCCGATCAAGACCGAGGACAGACCGGCCGAACTGATCAACGCCAATCCGCTCGGCAAGATTCCTGTGCTGGTGCTCGACGATGGCCGCGCGATCTACGACAGCCGCGCCATCACCCATCACCTCAACCGGATTTCGAAGGGAGCGTTGTTGCCGCGCAATCCCGACAAGCGGCTGGAAGCGGAAGTCCTGGAGGCGCTGGCTGACGGTATTTGCGATTGCGCGCTGTCGATGGTCTACGAACGCCGCACCCGCCCCGAAGAGATGGTCTATCAGCCTTGGCTCGACCGCCAGTGGGCCAAGATCACGTCCGCACTCGATCTGCTCAATGCCAATCCGCCAAAACTGCCGAAGAAAATCACCGCCGGCCAGATGGCGCTGCGCGCCACCCTTGGCTATCTGTCGCTGCGTTTTGGCGGGCAATGGGAAAAGGGCCGGGGCCGATTGACCCGCTGGGCCGCGCGCTTCGACGAGAAATTCCCGGAGCTGAAGTCGGCGGTGCCGGCCTGAGAGACCGCACAAAAAAGCAGAGACCGCACAAAAAAGCCGGGCGCGAGGCCCGGCTTTTCGTGTCGTGGCTTGAACGACTTAGAACTTCATACCGACGCCGAAGGTGACGCGGTTGTCGGTGGCCTTGACCTTGCCGATACCGTCGAAGCTCTTCGAGCCGAAGTCGGTGTAGCGATATTCGACGCGGCCGAACACGTTGTCGGTCAGCTTGATGTCGGTGCCGACGCCGGCAGTCCAGCCGAGCATGGTCGCCGAGTCGCTGACGCCAAGGGCGGAGTCTTCTACCTTCTGGTGTTTGCCGGCGAGACCGCCGGTGCCATAGAGCAGGATTTCCGGGGTCACGGCGTAGCCGAGACGGGCACGCAGCGAGCCTTCGAAACCACCCTTGGAGTGGATGCCGTTGTCGTCACCCTTGACGCCGTTGTAGCCGAGTTCGGCTTCACCGCCGTACACGAAGTTCTCCTGCTGCCACTGATAGCCGCCGAAGACGCTACCGACAAAACCCTTGGTATCGGTCGAAACGCCGAAATCCTTTTCCTTGGTCTTGCCGCTGAAGCCGTAGCCGAGGTTGATACCGGCATAGGGACCGGCCCACGAGGCGACGGGCAGTTCGGCAACCGGAGCGGGTGCCGGCGGCTCTTCCGAAACGACGTCCGCAGCATAAGCGGTACCACCGAGGGCGAAGAGCCCGAGCGCAACAGCCAGCGGCCGTGCGAATTTGAGATTGGCTTGCATTGTTCTTTACTCCTTAAGCCACAGGACACAGGCTTGTTTCTCACGATCGCCATCAACCCGTCCGGGGGGTGAAACGGATCTGGCGTTCGTCGGTTCCAAATGTCGTGTCAAAATGCGGCTGAACCGAACCTGAACTTGGGTCATTCCCCGGCACGAATGAGGCAGAACCTTGACGTTGCATCTTCGCAACAGCGAAATGTCAGCAGCGAGTTCATGCTGCGCCGCACACCGCTTGGTGCAAGGAGTCCAGCGTCCTATATTGCGGTCCGGCGGTTCCGCGTCCAAGAGGGCTCAGCCTGCCGGACTGGGCACTTCGCCACAATGCTGCCCCAGGTGCGAACGCCGTTTAACGCCTGCGGGGCCATATTTCGCCGGCGTCGCGTTTTCGGGCCGAAATTGAGGATTGACAACAGATGAGCACAGCCGCTGCCGTGGCGCTGGTGACCGGTGGAGCGAAACGGATCGGCAAGGCGATCGTCGAGGACCTGGCCAGCCATGGTTTCGCGATCGCCATCCATTCCAATCGCTCGCACGACGAGGCGGATGCATTGGCCGCGGGGATCAACCGGTCGGGCGGACGGGCCGCCGTGGTAGCGGCTGACCTGACCGACATGGATGCCGTTGGCCACCTCGTCGGCCAGGCGCAGGCAGCGCTCGGCCCAATCTCGCTGCTGGTCAACAACGCATCGCTTTTCGTCGATGATTCCTTCGAGGATTTCGACTGGCAGGCCTGGGATCGCCACTTTGCCATTCACGTGAAGACGCCGGCGCTGCTGGCGCAGAATTTCGCCCGCTCCTTGCCGCAAGGGCGTGAGGGGCTGATCGTCAACATCATCGACCAGCGTGTCTGGCGGCCGACGCCGCGCTATTTTTCCTATGCGCTGTCCAAATCGGCGTTGTGGACCCAGACGCAGATGCTGGCGCAGGCGCTCGGGCCGCGCATTCGCGTCAACGCGATCGGGCCGGGTCCGACGCTGAAGAACGCGCGCCAGGACGATGCCGACTTTGATGCGCAGGTCGCCGGCCTGATCCTGAAACGCGGCCCGGAATTGCCGGAATTCGGCGCCACCATCCGCTATCTCTGGGAGGCGCGCTCGATCACCGGCCAGATGATCGCCCTCGATGGCGGCCAGCATCTTGCATGGCAGACGCCCGATGTGACAGGCATGACGGAATGAGTCCTTTGGATCACAAGAACAAGGCGCGCGGCGGCGCCGACGATCTTCCTCCCGAAATCGACCTCGAGGATGAGGCGATCGAGGAGATCGTCGAGCCCGCCGGCCCGGATGTCGCCTTCACGGCCATCGACTGGACGCCGCATGCCGGCGACGCCGAAGGCATGGTCGGCGCCGAGGTGATCCAGACACTGGTCAAGCGGCTGCCCAATGCGCCCGGCGTCTACCGGATGATGAACGCCGCCGGCGACGTGCTCTATGTCGGCAAGGCGCGCAGCCTGAAGAAGCGTGTCACAAACTACGCGCAAGGCAGATTCCACACCAATCGCATCGGCCGCATGGTGCGCGAGACGTCGACCATGGAGTTCGTCGTCACCCGCACCGAGATCGAGGCGCTGCTGCTCGAAGCCAATCTCATCAAGCGTTTGCGGCCGCGATTCAATGTGCTGATGCGGGACGACAAGTCGTTCCCCTATATTCTTCTGACCGGCGACCACGTCTCGCCCGGCATCTACAAGCACCGCGGCGCGCGCTCGCGCAAGGGCGACTATTTCGGCCCGTTTGCCTCGGCCGGCGCCGTCGGCCGCACCATCAATTCGCTGCAGCGCGCTTTCCTGCTCAGAAGCTGCACCAATTCCTTCTACGAGAACCGCACGCGGCCCTGCCTGCTCTATCAGATCAAGCGCTGCGCCGGTCCGTGCACCGGCGAAATCTCGCATCAGGGTTATGCCGAGCTGGTCGCCGAAGCGAAGGATTTTCTGTCCGGCCGCAGCCAGAAGGTGAAGACCGAGATTTCGGCCGCCATGCAGCAGGCTTCGCAAGACCTCGATTTCGAGCGCGCCGCCATCTATCGCGACCGGCTGGCGGCCTTGTCGCATGTGCAGAGCCATCAGGGCATCAACCCGGCGACCGTCGACGAGGCCGATGTCTTCGCCATCCATCAGGAAGGCGGCCAGGTCTGCATCCAGGTGTTCTTCTTCCGAACCGGCCAGAACTGGGGCAACCGCGCCTATTTCCCGAAGGCCGATCCGGCGCTGGAAGGATCGGAAGTGCTGGGCTCGTTCCTGGCGCAATTCTATGACGACAAACCGACGCCGCGCGCCATCCTCTTGTCGCAGACCGTCGAGGACCAGGAACTGCTGGCCGAGGCGCTCTCGACCCGTGCCGGCCGCAAGGTGGCGATCTCGGTGCCGCAGCGCGGCGAGAAAAAGGACCTGACGGACAACGCCTTGCAAAATGCGCGTGAGGCGCTTGGCCGCCGGCTGGCCGAAACCTCGACGCAAGCCCGGCTGCTTGCCGGTTTCGCCGAGACCTTCGGCCTGGCCAAGCCGCCGGTGCGCATCGAAGTCTACGACAACTCGCACATCATGGGCACCAACGCGGTCGGCGCCATGGTCGTCGCGGGGCCGGAAGGCTTTGTGAAGAACCAGTACCGGAAATTCAACATCCGCTCGACGGAGATCACGCCGGGCGACGATTTCGGCATGATGCGCGAAGTAATGGAGCGGCGCTTTTCGCGATTGCTCAGGGAACATGGCAATGCTGCCCCCGACGACACGGCCCAGGGGAATCCAGGTGAGGACATCGAGGAAGACATCTCCGGGAGCTTCCCTGCCTGGCCCGATGTCATCCTCATCGATGGTGGCCAGGGCCAGATGACGGCGGTGCGCAAGATCCTTTCCGATCTCGGCATCGAGGACCGCGTCGTCGCCATCGGTATCGCCAAGGGCCAGGACCGCGATGCCGGCCGCGAGCGCTTCTTCGTCAAGGGCAGGGACTCGTTCTCGCTCCCCGTGCGCGACCCCGTGCTCTATTTCGTCCAACGCCTGCGCGACGAGGTCCACCGCTTCGCCATCGGTTCGCATCGGGCGCGCCGCAAGAAGGAACTGGTCAAGAGCCCGCTCGACGAGATCGCCGGAATCGGTCCCGGCCGCAAACGGGCGCTGCTTCTGGCGTTCGGAACCGCCAAGGCGGTGAGCCGCGCCGCGGTCGAGGATCTGGTCAAGGTCGACGGTATTTCCGAGCAAGTGGCAAAACTGGTCTACAATCATTTCCATGAGAGCTGACGGTCAGGGTGCTATTTTCGTCTGGCCAATCGAATCTCGGCTGTTGACCCCCTACATCCGCTTCTGATTTGAGTACGCAGGCAGAAAGAGTCCACCAGACATGGCCCAGCGCGCGTTTAACCTGCCCAACATGCTCACCTACGCCCGCATTGTCGCGGTGCCGCTGGTGGTGCTGTGCTTTTTTCTCGAAGGGCACCTGAAATCGAGCGATTTCGCGCGTTGGTCGGCGCTGATCATCTTCCTGCTGGCCTCGATCACCGATTATCTCGACGGCTACCTGGCGCGGGCCTGGCAGCAGACGTCCAACATCGGCAAGATGCTCGATCCGATAGCCGACAAACTTCTGGTCGCAACCTGTCTCTTGCTGCTGGCCGCCGATACCGACCGCCATGCCGGCATAGCCGGGTGGTCGCTGTGGGCGGCGATCATCATCCTGTGCCGCGAGATCCTGGTTTCGGGTCTGCGTGAATACCTGGCGGCGCTGAAAGTGTCGGTCCCGGTGACGCAGCTTGCCAAATGGAAGACCGCTATCCAGATGGTGGCCATCGCCTTCCTGCTGGCAGGCCCTGCCGGTGACAAGATCTTCCCGCTGACCACGCAGACCGGCCTCGTGCTCTTGTGGATCGCCGCCCTCGTGACGCTCTATACCGGCTACGACTATTTCCGCGCCGGCCTCAAGCACATCATGGACGAATGAGATGACGACCCGTCTCATCTATTTCGCCTGGGTGCGCGAACGGATCGGCATGCCCGAGGAAAACGTGGAATTGCCCGCCGGCATCGAGACGGTCGCCGACCTCTTGCGCTGGCTGCAATCGCGCGGCGAAGGCTACCAGCACGCGTTGCAGTATCCCGACGTGATCCGCGTTGCCATCAACCAGGAACATGTCGACCATCGCGAGAAGATATCGGGCGCGCGCGAGATCGCGCTGTTTCCGCCGATGACCGGGGGCTGACACTCATGTCGGCCATCCCTGTGCCGACCGTGCGCATCCAGCGCCAGGATTTCGACGTCGCAGCCGAGATCGCCGGGCTGACGCAAGGCCGCGCCGACATCGGCGCGGTGGTCACCTTCTCCGGCCTGTGCCGCGACGAGCAGGGTGCGCTCTCGGCACTCGAGCTTGAGCATTATCCCGGCATGGCTGAAGCCGAGATCGGCCGCATCGCAACCGAAGCCGCCGAGCGCTGGCCGCTGCAAGGTCTCACCGTCATCCACCGTCACGGCAAGATCGCGCCGGGGGACAACATCGTGCTGGTGGTCGCCGCTTCCGCGCACCGCCAGGCGGCGTTCGAGGCGGCGAACTTCCTCATGGACTACCTCAAGTCCCGCGCGCCTTTCTGGAAGAAGGAACATCGCACCGACGGCTCCGAGGGCGGCTGGGTCGAAGCCAAGGAAACCGACGCCCAGGCGGCTCGACGCTGGAAATCACCCTCCGAATAAATCCCTGTCGCAGCCATGCATTGACCGCAATCCTTTGGCCAATTGCGTGAGGTTGATCAGCCTGGGTTTGGCAGTCCGGGGCAAGGGAGATGGTCATGCTGGACAGGCTCGCGGAGTTCTTCGTCTTCGGTTTCGTGCCTCTGGTCGTCGGTATCCTGGCGGTGCCGGAGCTCTCCGTGGCCGCCGAAAAGACGGTGAGCGGCGAGGTGATCTATCGCGAGCGCATCGCCTTGCCGCCCAGCGCCATGCTTTCCGTCCAGCTTGCCGATGTCTCGCTCGCCGACGCGCCGGCCAAGATCATCGGCGAGCAAACCGTCAAGCCGGCCGGCCAGGTGCCGATCAGCTTCGAGATCAAATTCGACCCTTCGCTCATCCAGCCGAGGATGACCTATGCCTTGCAGGCTCGGATCGTCGTCGATGGCAGACTGATGTTCATCTCCGACATGCGCCATCAGGTCGATCCGCTGACCGACGCGCCCCAGACCGTCATGCTGAAGATGGTGGCACCGAACGCCGAGCCGGCGGCTTCTGTCTTTGATCAGGTCTGGCTGGTCGACTATGTCGACGGCGTTGGCACCATCGCCGCGCCGCAAGCGACCTTCAGGGTCAGCGAGGCCGGCAAGGCCGGCGGCAGCGGCCCCTGCAACACCTATTTCGCCACCGCCAAGGTCGATGGCCAGACGATCGCGATCAGCGACATAGGCTCGACCTACAAGGCTTGCGCGCCGGAGGTCATGGCCGAGGAAAAAGCGCTATTCGAGGCGCTGGCCAAGGCGGCTTCATTCAATGTCGATGCCGGCAGGCTTTTCATCTCGGACAAGGACGGCCGCGAAATCCTGCGCTTCAGCGCCGCGAGCTGATTGCACTCAAGAAAAAGGCCGGCGAAACGCCGGCCTTTTCGCATGGAGCGTTGCGGTGTCGGCTCAGCCGACGATCTCGGTGTCCGAGAACCAGTACTTGATCTCCTGCGCGGCGGTCTCCGGCGCGTCCGAGCCGTGCACCGAGTTCTCGCCGATCGACAGCGCATGCACCTTGCGGATGGTGCCTTCGGCCGCGTTGGCCGGGTTGGTGGCGCCCATGACTTCGCGGTTCCTGGCGATGGCGTTCTCGCCTTCCAGCACCTGGACGATTGTCGGCGCCGACGACATGAACTCAACCAGCTCGCCGAAGAACGGACGGTCCTTGTGGACGGCGTAGAAGCCTTCCGCCTCGCGGCGGCTCATCCACACCCGGCGCGAGGCGATGACGCGCAGGCCGGCTTCTTCCAGCATCCTGGTGATGGCGCCGGTGAGGTTGCGCCGCGTAGCGTCCGGCTTGATCATGGAGAAGGTGCGTTCGAGCGCCATGGGTGGTCCTTGTCTGGATTTGAATTGAGAGTGGCGGGCTCTATACAAGCCGCCCGGCTGATTGCCAAGGGGTGAGGAGCGGTCCTGTCGTAAGCAGACGAGTTGTCCGGATTGGGTAGCAGATGAGTTGTCCGGTTTATCAGCAGCCCGAATGGGGCTGGGGAGCGATAGCGAGCGTCGAACGGCCGGCGCTTCCGTGGCTGGTCGCTGAAGGCAGGCAGGATCAGACGGCTGTAAAGCAACGGATTGCTTGCTATAGTTGCCTGGTCGGCGCCGCGCTGAAGTCGGCCCGCATGGAGACAACATGACCATGACAGACGATCGTCAGGAGCGCATTCGCAACCGCGCACATCAGATCTGGCAGGAAGAAGGGCAACCGGCCGGACACCACGAACGCCATTGGCACCAGGCGGCGGCCGACGTCGATCGGGAGGACGCCGGTAGCCCGTCGACAGGCAAGAAACCAGCCAAGAAGGCGACTGCCGTCGGCAAGGCAAAAGCCGCCCCCAAGGAAGAAAAGGCCGCCGCGAAAGCCAGCAAGCCGAAAGCCAGCAAGCCAAAGAAGGCGGCCAAGTAGCGACAGCTACCCGCCGCTGATTTTCGCAACAGGTCGAGGGGCGCTCAGGCTGCCTGACGGGCAGGGCCTGCGTTTGCGGCCGTCACGCCGCGGCGGAAACCTTTCGTGCCAGTCCGCCATGCAGGTCGAGGCAGCGGGCGAACCATTGCGCCGCCACGTCGCTGTCGTCGAGCAATTTGTAAGGCATGGCGATGCGTGCCCATTGCAGTGCGCCGAAAACGATATAGTCGGCAAACAGCGGCGAGGCGCCGCCGATGAACGGCTGGTAGCTCAGCATGGAGCGGAGCGGCTCCAGCGCCGCCCGGAAGGTAGCCAGGCCGGCATCGCGTGCGGCGACGACGTCCTCCAGCCGCTTGCCGAGGCGCTGCTCCCGGCTCTTGCGGAAATACGAGGCGTTCTCTTCGTCTTGCATGGCGTGGAGGTCAACCACCGCCGCGGCGGTGACATAAGGGTGGATGGTCAATTGCGACCAGCGCTCGATGAAGCGCGCCATCGCCTTGCCGCCTTCGCCGCCAAACAGCGTCGGGCGATCCGGATAGGCCTCTTCGAGATAAAGCGCGATGGCGAAGGAATCGGCGACGACCTTGTCGCCGTCGCGGATCACCGGAACGGTTTTCGAGATGCCGCCCTCAACGGCCGGCACGTCGAGAAAACGCGTCGGCCCGGTCGAGATATCGAGCCCCTTGTGGGCCAGCGCCATTGTTGCCTTCCAGCAATGCGGACTGAACGGACGCGCCTCGTCACGGCCAACGAGATCATAAAGCAGAATGGTCATTGGCACGGGTTCCTTTGCGGTCTGGAGCAATTCCAGGAAAAGTGCTAGCGGTTTTCCCGGGAAAAGCGCGTAGCGCTTTCCCTTGGGAATTGCGTCAAAACAAACAGTTAGAGCAATTCACCGTTTCACGGAAACGGTGAATTGCTCTAGGTATCGCTCCCGGCACCCGAAACAGGCGCGGCGGGAGAAAAGATGAAACAGCACTTCATGATGTTTGCGGCCTACAATCAATGGGCCAATGGCCGCATCTACGATGCCGCCGACGATCTCAACGACGAGGAATTCAATCGCGACGTCGGTGCCTTCTTCGGCTCGCTGATGGGCACGCTCAACCACCTGCTCGCCGCCGATCGCATCTGGATGAAGCGCTTCACCGGCGAAGGCGGCGCGCCGACGACATTGGACGCTATATTGTACCGGGCCTTGCCTGTCCTGAGGACAGCGCGCGAGGCCGAGGACCGGCGGATTATCGACTGGCTCGGAGGCTTGAGCGACAAGGCGCTGTCGGGTCGTTTCACCTACATGACCGTATCGGACATGCGCACCGTCTCGCAGCGCCTGGCGCCCGCGCTGGCCCATGTCTTCAACCACCAGACGCACCACCGAGGCCAGGCGCATATGATCCTGACGGTTCTCGGCCGCCCGTCCGTGCCGCTCGACCTGGCGCATTTCCAGCGCACCGAGGAAGGCCGGGCCTTCGCCTGATCCGGATGGTTGCGTCTACAGTCGAGGGCGAGCGGTTCGCGCGGACTATCGCCGCTTTTTCAGCCAGCCGCCGAAGCCACGCCGGTGACTTCGTCGTCCAATTGGCTCTGTGTCAGAGCCGCTTCCGCCATCACCCATTGCTTGAACCGCAGCACCTTGCGCGCCGCAAGGCTCTTGTGGGGCGAGACGAAATACCAGCCGGCCGTGTTCGGATGGTGGACGGCGAACGGAGCGACCAGCCTTTCGGCGCGGATATCGCTGGCCATATAGGCGCGGTTGGCCACGGCAAAACCCATGCCGGCATTGGCGGCCTCGTAGGACATCATGCACGAGTCGAAATAGATGCTCTTGGTTTCGCTGAGCACGAAGCTGGCGCCGGCGAAACCAAGCCAGGATTGCCAGTTCTGGGTGCAGGTGTCGGAATGCAGCAGCGTGAAGTGCTTGAGGTCGTCCGGTGTCACTTTTGACACCGGCTTGCCGCGCAGAACCTCATGGAACAATCTGCGGCTGCACACCGGCGTCAGGTCTTCGCGAAACAACAGATCGCAGGGCAGCCCGTTGAAATGGCCGTCGCCATAGCGGATTTCGAGATCGAACTCGGAAGTGGTGAACTCATGCGTCGCGTACGAGGTCGAAACCCGCATCACGATATCGGGATGTTGCCGCTGGAACAGCGGCAGGCGCGGAAACAGCCAGCGCGCGGCAAAGGTCGGCAGCACGGATATCTTCAGCACATGTTCCTGCGATTGCCCCGTCGCTTCCATGCTGGCGGCGACGATCCGCTCCAGCGCCTCGCGAACGCGCGAGACATAGGTCTCGCCCTCCGGCGTCAGCGACACCGCATTGCCTCCGCGCTGGAAGATCTTGAAACGCAGCTGATCCTCCAGGCTCTTGACGCGCTGGCTGACCGCCGAGGCGGTGATGAACTGCTCCTCGCCGGCACGCGTGAAATTCCCGTGCCTCGCGGCACTCTCCACGATCTTCAGCGAATTGAGGTTGACCTGACTGAGCAGACGCACGGGCTTCGACCTTAAGCTGGGCTTACGGTAGCACTAGCATTCCTAATTTTACAGGGGGGACTGATTTAATCGACTGTTAACCAAGTGTTTGCCCCCACTTGGAGAAGTACTATGAACGCACATACCATACCCGAACTGCGCTATGCGATGAGCCGCGAGGCCATTATCGGCCACGAAACCGCCTGGAAAGTGTCGAGTTTCGGCGTTGCGCAGTATCTGCATGGCTATGACCCGGCACTGCTTGCCGCGATCGAGGAGGCCGCCCTGAAGCTCAAGGCCAGCCATGCCGTGCACAAGCACCTCGATCTGACCTTCATCACCGGCGCCGACCGTTTCATCCCCGAAATCAAAGAGTTGCTGCACGACAAGTTACGTCTGGAGCGGCTGTCCGACATGATGGGCACGAAGTTGGAGCCCTATCCGCTGTCGATCGTCGGGTCGACCGTTACCTTCATGAATCCCCGGGACGGCGCCGTCGAATGGCATTGCGACGGCGTTCCGGTCACCGAGCTCATTCCGCTGTCGATCAGCGATCCGCTGGTCGGCGGCCATCTCGAAATCTATTGCGACGATTCCGAGACCGGCCGCGCCATTCTGGAATCCGGCCGCGAGATTCCGCGCAACCGCATCATGCGCATCGATCACAAGATGAAATACGCGACGCTCGGCCAGTTCCTGGGCGTGCTGCACCGCACGGCGCCGATCCAGTTCGGCGAGCGCGTCACGCTGGTGCTCAACCAGCGCTCGGTGGCCAAGCCCTATGTCGATGACAACAGGATGTTCTATCTTGCCGCCGACAACGACCACGACCGCGAATGGGTCAACGAACTGGCGGAAGATGTCTGGACCAATCAGCTGCCGGCCTATCGCCGGTTCGAGGCGGAACATCCCTCACCGGCCCCTGCCGAAGCCCCGGTTCCGGGCGGAGCCAGGGAAACCTGGTAACGACCCATGATCCCCAAAAGTGGCAACAGGCTTTCGGACAGGATCATGGTCAAATGTGGAGACAGGGATCCATGCCGGTTCTCGCGGCATGGATCGGGACCGATATCCGCGCTGGTCTTTGCCGCCGGCGCGGTGGCTTTGTGGTCGACCAACGCCCTGGTCGGCAAATCCCTGTTGGCGAACCATCCGGTGTCGCAGGTGCAGTTTCTGCAATTTGCGGGCGCCGCAATGGTCTTCGCCCTGATCCGGTTCATGAGCGGCGAGGGGGTCTCTCCGGCCGCGGCCAGCGCCAGGCTCGCACCGCTGGCGGTCGGTTTCATCGGTCTGGTCGGCACCATGGTGCTGCAATATATCGCGTTTGCCTCGATGCCGGTGATCGAAGCCAATCTCGTGGCCTACACCTGGCCCTTGATGGTTGCGGCCGCGGTGATCGCCTTCGAAAATCCGCGGCGTCCGGCGCTGCTGGGCTTTGCCGCGACCCTCGGGTTCGTCGGCGTCGCGCTGGTGATTTCGGGAGGGCGTGACCACACCTGGTTGCAGGGCGATATCGTAGGTTATTTGGCCGCATTCGGCTCCGCGCTGTGCATGGCTTTCTATTCGGTGATGGTGGGACGGCTCGCCACGTCGCCGGATCGCCTGTTGCTGCCCTCGTCGCTGGTTGGCGTCGCCTTGACGCTTGTATGGTCGGCTCGCGAAGGCGTTGCCTGGCCCACCGGGGTGGATCTGGCCCTCGGGCTTTATCTCGGCGCCGGCCCGATGGGGCTGGGTTATTACTTCTGGTCACGCGCCTTGAAGCTCGGAGGCAGCGGCAAGGTGGCGGTCGTTGCCTATCTCACGCCGATCGCTTCGACGCTGCTGCTGACGTTGTCGGGCGAACGGCTGACGATGGTCGCCGTTGCCGGAGCCGTCCTTGTCATCGGCAGTTGCGTCGCGGTCGGCCTGGAACGTGCGGAGACGGAAAACCATGTTTGACGATGATGAACGGCTGGCCATGCAGGAAGCGCATTGGCTCATCGAGGAGTTTGGCGCCGAGGCGCCACTTTACGCCGCGATGAAGGCCGAAAAGGCGATTGAACAGAAGGATTTCGGGCGTTGTGCCCACTGGAAGCGTATTCTTGAGATATTGGCCGACAGCCGCCCAACCAAGTCTGCCGCCTCCAAGTATTAGATTTTCTAATTTGCGCGACGTCGATTTCCCATAAAAGTAGTTGATGCCAAGTCTTGATTCGTTTTGGGACTTGGCTGTCCGTTGGGGGACGCGGTTAAAGAGATACATCGACAAAAGTCTTCACTGGGGTAGACGACTTTGTCGCAAATAAGGTGAAAGAATTGTCAAATATCGAGGATAAGACCGTTATCGAGCTGACCGCCGATATTGTCTCGGCCTATGTGGGCAACAATCCGCTTCCGGCTTCGGGCCTGCCTGACCTGATTGCCAGCGTCAGTGCTTCGGTTCGCAAGCTGGCTGGCGCGGCTGTCGTTGAAAGCCCGAGTCTGGTTCCGGCCGTCAATCCGAAAAAGTCGGTATTTCCCGACTACATCATCTGCCTGGAGGACGGAAAGAAGTTCAAGTCGCTCAAGCGGCACCTCAGGACAGACTACGGTTTGAGCCCTGATGACTATCGGGCCAAATGGGGCTTGCCGCCGGACTATCCGATGGTCGCGCCGAATTACTCGGCGACCCGCTCGGCGCTGGCGAAATCGACGGGACTTGGTCGCAAGCCGGCCGCCGCGCCGGCAGTCGTGGCCAAGGCGACAAAGCGGGGCAAGGCCACTGCCTGAGGTCTTGTTGGCCGATATGGCAAGCCACTGATCGGCTGCTCTGGCGGCGCATTGTGTGCGCCGTTCCCAGGCCTTGTGCGGCCAACTGGCCCGCAAGGTCTTGCGAAGCGTTGATGTCCAGTGCAAAAGCGCGGCCATGCTTATCATCAATGACCTTTCACTCCGCATGGCGGGGCGCTTGCTCCTCGACCACGCCTCGCTCACCTTGCCGGCCGGCACCAAGGCGGGTCTTGTCGGCCGCAACGGCACCGGCAAGACGACGCTGTTCAAGGCCATAACAGGCGATTTCCCCTCCGAGACAGGCTCGATCAGCCTACCGAAGAACACGCGCATTGGCCAGGTGGCGCAGGAAGCGCCAGGAACCGAGGACCCGCTGATCGAGATCGTGCTCAAGGCCGATCTCGAACGCACGGCGCTGCTCGAAGAGGAAAAGACGGCAACCGATCCGCACCGCATCGCCGACATCCACATGCGGCTGGCCGACATCGACGCGCATTCGGCCGAATCCCGCGCCGCCACCATCCTGGCCGGCCTCGGCTTCGACGACGCCGCGCAGCGCCGTCCGGCCTCGTCCTTCTCCGGCGGCTGGCGCATGCGCGTGGCGTTGGCCGCGGTGCTGTTTTCCGAGCCGGACCTTCTGCTGCTCGACGAGCCGACCAACTATCTCGACCTCGAAGGCACGCTTTGGCTTGAGAACTACGTTTCGAAGTATCCGCACACGGTTCTGCTGATCTCGCACGACCGCGACCTGCTCAACCGCGCCGTCAACTCGATCGTCCATCTCGACCAGAAGAAGCTGACCTTCTGGCGCGGCGGCTACGACCAGTTCGAGCGCCAATACACCGAGCAGAAGGAACTGCAGGAAAAGGGTAGGGTCAAGCAGGAAGCCGCCCGCAAGCACATGGAATCCTTCGTCGAACGCTTCCGCGCCAAGGCCTCCAAGGCAAGACAGGCGCAGTCGCGCATCAAGGCGCTGGAAAAGATGAAGCCGATCGCCGCGATCGTGAATGACTCGGTGCGTCCGTTCTCGTTCCCGGAACCGGTGAAGACGGTGGCTTCGCCGATCATCGCGCTGAACAACGTCAATGTCGGCTATACCGAGGGCCAGCCGATCCTTAAGAAGATGACGCTGCGCATCGACGCCGACGACCGCATCGCGCTGCTCGGCGCCAACGGCAACGGCAAGTCGACCTTCGCCAAACTGCTGTCGGGTCGTCTGAAGCAGGAAACCGGCACCATGACGGTGGCGCCCGGGCTGAAGGTGGCGATCTTCGCCCAGCACCAACTCGACGACCTGCGTCCCGAGGAAAATGCCTATGAGCATGTCCGCCGGCTTATGCCCGAGGCGCCGGAAGCCAAGGTGCGCGGCCGCGTCGCCCAGTTCGGTCTCACGACCGAGAAGATGAACACGCCCGCCAAGGACCTGTCCGGTGGCGAGAAGGCGCGGCTTCTGATGGGGCTGTCGGCCTTCGAGGGGCCAAACCTGTTCATCCTCGACGAGCCGACCAACCATCTCGATATCGACAGCCGTGAATCCCTGATCCATGCGCTGAACGAGTTTCCCGGCGCCGTCATCCTGATCTCGCACGACCGCCATCTCCTGGAGGCAACGGCCGACCGGCTGTGGCTGGTCAAGGACGGCGCGGTCAATCCTTATGATGGCGACCTCGAGGATTATAAGACACTGGTCACCGGCGTCTCCGGCGACCGCCGCGAGCGGCGCGAGGCGGAAAAAGCCTCAAAGGCCGACCGCCGCCGCGAGGCCGCTCAGCGCCGCGCCGCCTTCGAGCCGCTGGCCAAGGAAATCCGCGCCACCGAGGCGCTGATGGACCGTATCCGCAAGCGCATCGACGGCATCGAGGACGAACTGTCCAATCCGGCGGTCTATGAGAAGGATCCGTCGACGGCGACCAGGCTCGCCAAGGAACGCTCGCAGCTTGCCCAGACGCTGGCCGGCCATGAGGACAAGTGGCTGGCGATGTCGGCCGAGTACGAGGAAGGCACGGCGGAATAAGACGAGCGCTTCTTCCTTCTCCCCTTGTGGGAGAACGTGGCCGAGCGAAGCTCGGACGGATGAGGGGTGTTCCAGCTTGGCAATATCGCTTGTCCAGCCGTGGCCGTGTAGCTGATTATCAACGCCTCACTCCGCTGGAGCACCCCTCAATCGTCTCGGCGCTGCGCGCCGATCCACCTTCTCCCACAAGGGTGTTTGGACCGGAGACATCGCGAACAGGTGTGCGAGGACATCGCGAACAGTTTTGCGCCTTTTGCGCGAGGGGGTTC
>NZ_VFVR01000021.1 GCF_006442205.1 Mesorhizobium sp. B2-3-12 | reverse complement strand
CCGCTGCCACAACCCGCTCGCGAAGATCACTGGAAAGAGGTCGAGTCATCTGATGCTGGCCTCCATTCCAGCCAGCATCTTGAATCACAAAACAGACAGATCGGGAATCCCCCGTCGATTCCATTAAGGCATGAACCGCTCTAGGGTAGAGAACGCTAAATTAACCGGAAGCGTCAACAGTGTGGTGTTCGATCAAGCACCGCAGGGGCGCCTCATGCCCGTCGTGGATGTCAAGGATGGTTCGGTCGTCCCGAAACGGGCGGCCGAAGGCATGGAACGCTCTCGCCGCATGCAAGATGAGCTGCGCGAACAAAACGAGCGCTTTTCGGCCGCCGTCGAGAACATGTCGCACGGCTTGTGCATGTTCGACGCCGACGAACGCATGATCATCTGCAACCGCAACTACATCGACATATTCCATCTCGACGCCACGGTGATGCGGCCTGGCATCGGCTTCATCGACATCCTGCGGCACAGCGTCGACCTCGGCGTCGCCTCGCAGAGCGCCGACGAGCTCTACGCCATCCGCAGGCCCTATATCGACCAGGCGAAACCTTCGACCTACGAAGAAATCCTGTCGGACGGCCATATCATTCTTATCTCGCACCGGCCGCTGGCTTCGGGCGGCTGGGTCTCGATCTACGAGGACATCACCGAACAGCGGCGCGCCGAGCAGGATCTCAAGGAGCAGCATCGCCGCTTCGACGCAGCGCTCGCCAACATGTCGCAAGGCCTGCTGATGTATGACGCCGACGGCAAGATGATCGTGCGCAACGGGCGTTTTCTGGAACTGTACAATGTCACGGCGGCCGACTTCCCGCTTGGAACGACACACCGCGAGGCGCTCGAACGATTGCTGGAACTCGGCATCTACACGAAGATCGACGTCGACAGCGAGGTCGCCAGGACCGAAGCCTGCCGGCGGGCGGGGAAAATGCACTCGACGTACCGCCATCTTGCCGACGGCAGGACGATCCTGGTCGTGCGCCAGCCGATGAGCGGCGGCGGTTGGGTGGCGACGTTCGACGACGTGACGGAACGCCGTCTGGCCGAAGAGCGCATGACCCATCTTGCGCATCACGACACGCTGACCGGGCTGCCCAACCGATCTATGTTTCGCGAACGGCTCGACCTCGCGCTGGAGGATGTGGGAGCCACGCCGCTGGCGATCTTCTCGCTCGACCTCGATCGCTTCAAGGCGGTCAACGACACCTGGGGACATCCCGCCGGTGACTGGCTGTTGAAGAGCGTGGCCGAACGACTTCAGCGTTGCCTGCGCAATGATGCGGACATGATCGCCCGTTTCGGCGGCGATGAGTTCGTCATCATCCAGTCGAACTTCAAGGGGATTGCCGATGCCGAGAAACTGGCGAAGCGCATCGTCGAAGCCATCGCAAAACCATTTCGCGACAAGAGCCGCGAGATGCATGTCGGCGTCAGCCTGGGCATCGCCGTTTTCCCCGCCGATGGCCGTGACGCCGACACGCTGCTGAAGAACGCCGACACGGCGCTCTACCGGGCGAAGAGCGAAGGGCGAAACCTCTATCGCTTCTTCGAACCTGGAATGGACGCCGTCGTGCAGGCCCGCAGAGCGCTTGAAGTCGACCTGGAGGCCGCGCTACGGCGCCACGAGTTCGATCTCGATTTCCAGCCCATCATGAACATCGCTTCGGGCGAGATCATCGGCGCGGAGGCCTTGATGCGCTGGCATTCCCCGGCGCGCGGTACTGTCGGGCCGGACAACTTCATTCCGGTCGCCGAAGAAACCGGGCTTATCGTGCCGCTTGGCGAGTGGGCACTGAGGAAAGCCTGTACGGCGGCGGCAAGCTGGCCGCCCGGTTTACGCATCGCCGTCAATGTTTCGGCGGTGCAGCTCAAAAGCAGCGGGTTTGCCCGCGACGTGATCTCGGCACTGGCTTTTTCCGGCGTGCCGGCAGGACAGCTGGAACTGGAGATCACCGAAACCGTACTGATGGACGAGAGCAAGGCCGTGCTGAAAACGCTGCGCCAGTTGCGTGAGCTCGGCATCCGCATCGCGCTTGACGATTTCGGTACCGGCTATTCCTCGCTCGGCTACCTCAGGCGTTTTCCAGTCGACAAGATCAAGATCGACCGATCATTCATTCGCGACATGGGCAACCGCGACACGGCGGCGATCGTCCGCTCCATCATCGGTCTTGCCAGCGAGCTTGGCATCGTCGTCACGGCCGAGGGTGTCGAGACCGAGAGGCAACTCGACATGCTGCGCGACAATGGCTGTGTCGAGGCGCAAGGCTATCTGATCGGCGTGCCGTCGAAGGCAGCGGATATCCAGCGCCTGTTGAAAGCGCGTGCGCCGCGCAGCCAGACCGGCTGACAGCATCGGAGCGAACTCAGTTCAGCGTTTCCAGGTATTTCTCGTGGAAGCTGACATAGCCGGGTTCGACCACCTTCAGGTGCCGCTCGATCAGCGCGTGAAACCGCGGCAGTTGATGAAAAGGCACGCCGGGATAGGCATGATGCTCGGCATGGAACGGCATGTTCCAGGCCAGCTTGCGCACCGCCCAGTTGGTCAGCGTCGTCCTGGTGTTTTCCAGCATGTTGGCGACGAACGGACAGCGGCCGTGCTCGGCAAGCAGATAGAGGCGCAGGAATGGCTGTCCCAACAGAGCGGGAATGATCCAGACATGGAGCAGCACCGTTGCGTGAAAACACACGGCAAGCGCCAGGATCACGACATAGAACGCGATCATCGCACGCGCCTCGGCGCGCACTTTGGGCAGGCCTTTTGGCGGCACATAGCTATCGTGGCAGTCCCCACGCGCGTTGATGTATAGCGTCTTGAAATGCCCCCACCACACCGGCAGGCCCGAGACGTGGACAATGTATTGCCGCAAGGTCTCAGGCTTCGGGAAGGCAAGCTCGGGGTCGTTTTCCGGATCCTGCGTGTACCGGTGGTGGGCGAAGTGGAAGTAACGGAACCAGTCGGCGGGCAGCGCGATGGCCAGGCTGCACAGCCGCGCCACGCCGTCGTTCAGCCGCTGCGTATTGAAAGCCGTGCGGTGAACCGTCTCGTGCAGCAGTGTGAACAGGAACACGATCAGGATGCCTTGCGGCAGCATCAGCAATGGCCAGAACGGCACCTTGGCCGCGATCAGCGATCCAATGATGACAATCGCGCCCAAGTGAGCGCCGAACTGGAACAGGCCCGCGACATCGGATTTGGCCGTCAGGCGATTGCGCTCTTCTGACGTCAGTGACGCGATGATGTCGCGATGGTCCATCGGCTTCGATCCAGGCTAGACAATGATGAAGATCACTCTAGTCCACGAAAAAGCTTTCCAAAAACGACGATACCTGCGACTTGGATAAGCTAAGCTTGTCTATCTGGCGATCATGGTCACATCCCCATCCCTGAAAGGCCTTCAGGCTTTCGAAGCCGCCGCACGTACGGGCAGCTTTGTCGCGGCGGCGGAAGAACTTTCGGTCTCGGCTGCCGCCGTCAGCCAGCTTATCCGCACCTTGGAGGAGCAGATGGGCCGCAAGCTGTTTCAGCGGGTCAACCGGCGCGTTGTCCTCACCGAGGCCGGCGTGGAAATGTTGCCGCGGCTGACCGTGGCTTTCCAGGAGATCGGCAGCGTCTCGCGCGAGCTGGGCGGCGATGCATTCCGCCCGCGCCTGGTGGTTTCGGTGCCGCCATCCATGGCCATGGGCTGGCTTTCGCAGCGTCTGGCCGGCTTCGTCGAAAGCCATGGCGCTGCTGACATATCGCTGCGTGGCGATGACGACCCGGTGCCTTTCGACCGCGAACTGATCGACATCAGGCTCTCCTACGGCCCGCACTACCGTGAACATCCGACCGAGGACATTGCCAGGGACGCCGTCTATCCGGTCTGCGCGCCAAAGCTTGTCGGCACCAACAAGGTAGACGGCGAGCCGCTCGCCGGGCTGCCGCTGATCCACACGGATTGGGGACCGACCGGCGCTTCGTTTCCGTCCTGGCGCAACTGGTTCGAGGCGACGAATGCCCAATCTGGCCGGGCAGTGCGGCGCGGCCTGTCGGCCAATTCATCGCGCGCGGCACTCGACCTGGCCATTTCCGGATTGGGCGTGACGCTGGCGCAAGGGATCTATTGCGCCGAAGCGGTGGAGGACGGCAGGCTGGTCCGGCCCGCCGCCGGGGCGATCGCGCTACGCCAGCCCTATTGCCTGACCATCCCTGAGCGGAGCGCCACGCGCGATGTGGTGATCGCGTTTCGCGATTGGCTTATCGGCGAATGCCGGCGCGCGGTGGGTTCGCCGGCGCTGCGTTGACCTGTCAGCTCCCGTTGTCAGAGGTGGCCGCTCAAGGCTGCCACCATGTCCTTGTTGGTCGCCACCGGCACGATCTCGAACTCGACCAGATCAGCCCATTCGATGACCCATCGCTGCAGCAGCGTGACGTCATCCGTCTCCACCAACAGGAAGCATCGGCTCATATCCGCCGCGATCCAGCTGTGATGAACGACAAGCTCATCCGGCTTCAGACGGCCTCGATCGCGGAAGCGGCGGTAGATATCCTTGCGGTCGCAGCCGGTGAAATCCTCGATCACTATGAACTGCATCTTTGCCCTCGGTTGAATTACCGTCCCGGCCGGTCCAGCCGCTCCAGGAACCACTGTGTCAGCCGCACCCAGACCTCGTCCTTCTCGCCGGAATCCTCCCAGCCATGGTCGAGATTGGGATTGTCGTTGACCTCGATGACGAAGACGCCGTCCTTGGTCTCCTTGAGGTCGACGCCGTAGAGGCCGTCGCCGATGCAGCGCGCCGCCTTGACAGCGGTTTCAACGACATGGGCCGGCGTCTCCTTCAGCGTGAAGGTCTTGATGCCGCCCTGGTCGGGCTTGCCATTGGCCTTGTGGTTGACGATCTGCCAGTGCTTCTTGGCCATCAGATAGTGTACGGCAAATAGCGGCTGGCCGCCGAGCACGCCGACGCGCCAGTCATATTCGGTCGGAATGAATTTCTGCGCGATTAGGAGGTCGGAATCCTCCAGCCATTCGGTGGCAAGCGTCTTTAGCTCCTCGAAATTGGCGCATTTCTTGACGCCGCGCGAGAACGAGGAATCCGGGATCTTCAGCACCAGCGGAAAACCCAGCGTCTGCGCCGCGAGCTCCAGATCCGAGGTGCCGGCGATCATCACCGTCGGCGGCACCGGCACCTTGTTGTAGGCCATCAGTTCGTTGAGATAGACCTTATTGGTGCAGCGGATCATCGACAGCGGGTCGTCGATGACCGGCATGCCTTCCTGCTGGGCGCGGCGGGCGAAACGGTAGGTGTGATTGGAGATCGAAGTGGTCTCGCGGATGAACAGCGCATCGTAGTTCGCCAGCTTGGCGAGGTCCTTCTTGGTGATGGGTTCGATTTCGACCCCCATCTTCTCGGCGATCTTGGCCCAGTAGCGCAGCGAGGAGATTTCCGAGGGCGGCAATTCCTCATGCGGATCGACCAGCGTGGCGAAGGTGTAGCGCGCCGGCGTGCGGCCCTTGGTGTCGCGCCACTCGCGGTTGGTGTAGGTCTCCAGGCACTGGATGAAGCTCTTTTCCTCGTCCTCGGTCATGCGCGCCAGCGGATGGAAGCCGATCTTGCGGATCGAAGCCCATTCGGCGCTGTCCTTGATGTGGACTTCGAGCGCCGGCGCCCGGAACCAGTCGAACAACAGCTTGGCAAAACGGTCCCAGACCTTGGACGGGCCGATGCCGAAGAAGATGCAGACCTTCGCCGGAAAGGTGCCGCCGAGATCCTTGCGGCATTTGTTGAGCGCCAGTTCCAGTTCCGGCAAGGCATGCTCGTAGAGCTTGCGCTCCGACAGGTCGATCATCGTCTCGACGGTCGGGATGACCTTGTGTCCGCGCGAACTCGCCAGCAGCGAGGCGTAATAGCCGCGGCTCTGGTAGCCGTAATTGTTCGACAGGTTGATAACCTTCGGCCGCTGTCCGCGGAACAGCGAGGGATGCGCGAGATAGTCGCGATTGGTGATGATCTTGTGCGGTGTCGCCACCTGGTCGAGATCGCTCTGCCTGCCGGTAAGAATGACCCAGGTCATTATCTCTTTCCCAAAGTGATGGCGGCGCGCAGTCCGTCGCGGCCGAACTGCGCCATGTTCATGAAGATGCCGTAAGGCACGGGAATGTTGGCGGCATCAAGGATGGTTTCCTGCCTTTCATCCTCGACCCACGGATCGTGGATCAGAATATGGTCGCCATCATCGCCGATGGCGAGCACCCAGTGCGGCACCTTCTTGCCGAACATCAGGAAGCCGCTGATCAGCACCAGCACCAGTTTTCCTCCGGCGAGAGCCGCCCTGATATCATCTATGGTGAACGGACGGTAATTCACCGGGATACCGTAAAGTTCCGCGCGGCGGCGAAAGTCGACCTGGGCGAGTTCCATGACCCGGCGTTTGTCCGCGCTGCGTACCGATTGCAGGAACAGCGCGCCGTAGAAGGAAACGTAGATCTCCGCCGCAAGCCCGCTTTCATAGCCCGAGACAGCCAGGCCGAATGGTTCGCAGCCGCCCGGTCCCGACATCATGAAGACGGTCGTCGCCTCGCGCCAGAGTCGGATTTCCATCACCGGGTCGGGTACGAAGCCACCATCGAAATTGGCCATGGCCATCATCAGGCAGCATGGCCCGCAGGTGAACTCGCAGGTCTGCTGGTAGAACGGCACCCTGGTGGCGACCGGAAGGTCGCCGCGCAGGGTTTTTTCGTAGCGCAGCGCCGTCGCACCGTCCTCGTAGTAACCCGGCTCGCGGCCAATCTTGCGGTAGCCGGCCTGCTCGTAGATGCGGATGGCACGGCCATTGTCCTCGCGCACTTCGAGACGCAGCATCATGCGGTCATGTTCGAAGGCGGCTTCTTCCGCCGCCGACAGCAATTGACGGCCTATGCCGAGCCTGCCGAAAAACGGGCCGACGGCTATGGAATAAAGCCGCGCCACACCACTGCCCTTGCGAAACAGCACGATCGCGTAACCGCCGACGCGGCCGTCGATTTCGGCGGCTAGCGTCTCGGCGGTCTCGCGCTCGATGAACTGACGGAAAGAGCGGCGGGAGATACGGTCGCTCGAGAACACAGCCTTCTCGATGGCGGCGAGATCATCGACGTCGGACGCGCGGGCCGTGCGGATCTCGGCAGGCATGCGGCTTGAGAAAACCTCGATTGCGTTGCGGAAACGGCCCCGGTCAAAAGCGTCGCGAACACCGGCCGAAACGCCGGCATTCATCAAGCGCTATCGCTCCTTGATTAGGGCCGAATTGTGACAGTTTCCCCGGCGGCAAGGAAGCCGGCAAGCTTTGCACGCAATCGCTGTTCTTCAAGCCAGCCGGCCGCGCAAGATCGCAACGTCTCAGCCGGCGAGACCGGCCAGAAGCTGGCCATAGGCATTCCTGGCCACGACCGCCAATTGCTCGCGCGGCAGCGAACCGACGACGGCGCAGCCATAGCCCTTGTCCAGCCAGTAGACGGCCTGCGGGCCGTCCTGCGCCGAGGCGTAGGTACCCTTGGCATTCTCGGCCGATTCCGCCGTCACGAAGAGGGATATACGCTCGCCCTTGTCGTCTTCGTAGAGCAGCATCGCCGCCTTGCTTTCACCGGCCGGCAGCAACCGGCCGCCGATCAGCTGAAAGCCGTTGGCGCTCAGATCCGGCGCCACCAGCTTCAGGCCGACCCGGTTGGACAGCCAGGTCTGCAAATGATCCTTGTCGCTGGCCGGCACTTCCACCGCATGCCGCTTCTCGGCGGCGTAGATGACATGGGCGGCGATCGCCTGTTCGGCCAGTTGATCCTCCGCCGGATCCTCCTGCCCGAAGCCGTCGATGCCGGCAAAGTAACCGCCAAATCCGCCCGTGGCGAGAAGCACGGCCGCAGCGGCGGCAAGCCACCAGCGTGAGCGTGGCACGACTGTCTTAACAGGCGCTTCGCCGAGCACCACCTTGCGCAAGCGCGCGGGAACAGGCTCATCCGGCACGCCAGCGAAGGCGGCACGCAATGCCTCGCGGTCGGCGGTGAAGCGGACGCTCCTCGCCTTCATCTCCGGATTGGCATCGAGCCATGCATCATAGGCGGCCCGCTCATCGGCCGGCAGTTCGCCGTCGAGCGCCATGTGGATGTCCCGTTCGGAAAAATCGCGGCGGATCATTTCTCGACGATCCTTATGGCGCGGCGGCGAGCCGTGTCGTCCAGCAGCCCGCGCAGTTCCTCACGCCCACGCGCGATGCGTGACATCAGCGTGCCCGCGGGCACACCCAGAATGTTGGCGGCTTCGGCATAGGAAAAGCCCTCGATGGCGACCATGACCAGGGCCGCGCGGCGATCAGGGCTGATCGCTTGCAATGCGTCGATGATCTCGCGCGAAGCAATGCCCTCCAACTGTTCGGCCGGCTGGGCAACCGCCTCGCCCGCCTCCAGCGGCAGCATCGCGGCTTCGCCGCGACGGTTCACCTTGCGCATCTGGTCGATGAACAAATGATGCATGATCGTAAACAGCCACCTCCTGGGGCTTTCTCCCGTCTGCCAGTTGTCAAGCCGCAACAGTGCACGCTCGAGGCAGTCCTGAACGAGGTCGTCGGCAGAATCACGGTCGCGCAGGAGCGAGCGTGCGTAGCGGCGCAGGCGCGGTATTTCGCCTAGGATTGCTGCCTTCTTTTCGTCCATGACCGCTGGTTCTGAGGTCGCCCTTGTTGATCCCGATAGAACGCGCCTTCCCGGCACGGCGCAAGCAGCCAGCGCGAAGCGGTCCACCGCTCCGGTCACCCAAGCAAGGAGATAACGCCGGCGGGTGCCGGTTTATTCCCGCCCGGCGATAAAACCAATGATTCGCCGGCGATTACCCTTTTTCCTTCGCCGCCCGCGTCAAAAGCCGCTGATAGAACAGGCCGATGCCGATGAGCACCGCGCCCAGGCCTATGAAGGACAGCGCCCTGAGCACGCCTTCCAGTTCCGACATGTCGAACAGGAAGACCTTCAGCACGGCAATCGCGATCAGCGCGGCCGAGGCAATGCGCAGCACCTGCGATTTCAGCCAGACGCCAGCCGTGAGCAGCGCCACGCCGATCGCCAGCCAGAGCGCCGAATAGGTATAGGTTTCCAGCTGGCCAAGGCCGCTCCACAAGCCGATGAACTCGCCCTTGAACAAGCGCCTCACCGAGAGCGTGGCATAGGCGAAGGCAAGCAACGCCGCCACCAGCGCCAGCATCGCCGAATACCATTTCGGCCGCTTGCCCCTGCTGTAGAGCGCCAGACCAGCGGCGGCGACCGCCGGCAGGAGATAGGCCAGGAACAACAGGTTGAATACCGGGATCCGGCCGGTCGATTCGTCCGTGAACAACGGATTGAGCACCAGGAAATGCTGGATGGCGACGAAGGCGACCGAGACCACGCCCACGGCCATCGAACCATAGCGCAGCACCGAGCTTGGCGAGCGCCTGTCGATGGCGATCAGGATGGCGCCGGCGCCGAAGGCGATCAGCGTGTAGATCGCCTGTTCGGCGAGCGTCGGCGCATCGCTGTTGATGACGCCGCCATGCATGGCGTGGCGCACCAGCATGGCGAGCGTCAGCAGCGCAAACAGCGCGGCCGCCGCTTCCATGGCGAGGCGCGGCCGGCCACTGGTGGTGCGAGCGAGTTGCCAGGCCGCGAAGCCGAAGGCGAGCGCCGGCACGCCATAGCCCGGCAGCAACCAGTTGAAGACCGGGGTCGTCGATAGAAACTCGGCGCCGACGATCGTCGGGTCGAAGGCGACGCGGCCCAGCACCGCGACGACGGCGGCGACTGAAATCCAGCCGAGCACGGGATAAGAGCGCCAGCGCGTGGCGAGCGCCGGCACGATTGCGGCGGCACCGAGCAGGATGGTGGTCCAGCCAGAATCAAAAGCCATGTGCAACATCAGGAGGCCTGCGACCGCCGCGCCGCCCAGGGCGAACGACACCGCCATGCCGCCCTTGAGCGGCGGCTCCTCGGCGCGCGCGATCCACTCGCCACCGGCGGCGAAGACCACGACCAGCAAGGCCGCGACGGCGGCATAGGCAAAGTCGCGGTCGAGATTGCCGTAGGTGAACCAGAGCGCCAGCAGGATGACCAGCGGCGCGACGATACCCCACGCGGCCCAACATGCGGCGCGGATCCGCGCCGATGCGGCGAAGCGGCGCGCGGCCCACAAACCGGCGGCGATGAAGACAAGGCCGAGCCCAATACCGATGCGCAGCGTCAAGGCGTTTCCGGTCGCCACCGGCAGACCGTCGAAGCCGAAATTGCCTTGCGACAAATCGGAGCCAATGGTGGTGGGTGGAATGATGCCGAGATGGATCATCACGGTCACCAGCCCGGCGGCGTGCAGCAGCGGCACCGTGCGCGGCCGGTAGAGTGCGGTGGCCACAAGGGCGACGAGAACCAGGGCGCCCGGCAAGGCATCGCCGGCGGGGACGAAGGTCGAGTCGACCGACAGGCCGAGCGCCGAAAACGCGACGAAAGCGCCCGGCACGATCGATGGCCAGTCGAAGCCATCTTTCGCAATCTCGCCTCGACTCCCCAGCCAGACAAAAGCGAGCACGGCCAGCGTGACGGCGTCGATGAACAGGATGGCGGACAGGTTCGCGCCCGGTGCGTCGGTCATGTAGAGGATGGTCCAGATGCCGGTGCCGAAAAAGGCGGCCGCCATCAACGCTTTCCAGTCGCGCACGCGGGCGATGACGCCGGTGGCGGCGAGCACGATGGCGAGGTAGCCGAACAGCGCCCAGACATTTGGCGCGGTCGAGGCAACCAGCGCCGGCGTTGCCATGGCGCCGACGAGGCCGATGCCGGCCAGGGCCTGGCCGTGGACAAGAGCGGCGGCGAGCGTCGCGACGCCGATGGCGCCAAGCAGCGTGAATGCGAGTGCTGGCCCGATGAAGCCGTAAATGCCATGTGCGGCATAGACGGTGCCGAACAGGATGAAGGCACCGGCTGCCGTCAGGATCGCCGGAATATAGGCGCCGGCAACACCTTGCACGGGCACCTTGAAGCCGGTGCGACGAATGAACTCGCCGCCGGCGACGAGCACAAGCCCGAGCACCGCCGCCATGGTGAGGCGCACGCCGGGTCCGAAAATGCCGGCCTCGATGGTGTAACGGATGAGGAACAAGCCGCCCAGCGCCAGCGCAATGCCGCCGACCCAGACCGCCCAACGTGTGCCCAGCGCGGTTTCGACGTCGGACTGGCGAGCAGCCTTGGCGACCACGGCCGGCGCGGCCTCTGGCGTTTTCGGCGTTGCCTCGGCTGCGCTCCATGGACCGGGCACACTCTCCTCGGCCGGAATTTCCGCCTCCGTGGCCTGTATCAGCGCGGGCACCGGCTCGCTGGTTGCAGGCTCGCTGACTACCGGCGGGGCGATATCGGCAGCATGCGCCGTCACCGGCGCCGTGTCGGCCTTGCCCTCGGCCGCATCCTGTTCCGGCTTGACCGTGGGCGGCATCGCGCCCGAAAGCACGAGACTGCGCAGCGCGCCAAGCTCGCGCTCGATCAGGCCGATGCGGCTCTGCTGACGCGAAATGATGACGAACAAGGCGATGATGGCGACAAGGCCGATCAGGCTTTCAAACATGGCGGTTCCCCCAAACCAGGCCAGTCTTCACTGACGTTCGTCTCACTGACATTCAAATGCGGCGGCCAAACGGCTGAAAACTCAACGTGCCGCCAGATTGGCGGCTGGAAATATCGAACATGTCTCGGTGCCGAAAGCCAGCAGTTTGCCGCCGGCATCCTTCAGCGTTGCTTCCGAAACGGCAAGCGTGCGGCCCTTGTGGACCACCTTGCCTTCGCAAACGACTTCGCCGGTCCCGGGTGTGATCGGCCGCGTGAGGTTCACCTTGAACTCCGCCGTCGTGTAGGCCTCGCCCTTTTCGAGCAACGTCTGCACGGCGCAGCCCAAGGCCGAATCGAGCAGCGTCGCGGCCCAGCCGCCATGCACGCCCCCCAACGGGTTGAGATGACGTTCGTTCGGCATGCCCCGGAACACGGCGCGGCCTTCCGATACTTCGGTCAGCGCGAAGCTGAGCTGGAAGGAGATCGGCGGCGCCGGGTATTTGCCGTCGATGATTCGCTGCAGCAATTCCAGGCCGGTGTATTCCAGGATGTCGGCATGAGGAATGGTGCCAAGACCGAGCGGCGAGACCCGGCCGGGATAGAGTTCGACCTCACTCATCTGACGATTTCCCTGGCCGCGTCCTCCACGGCGATGGGCTGGTGTGTCGCGTGGTGCTTGCGCAGCGCCGCAAGAAAGCCGGCGCGGGCGTCGGGCTGCTCGATGCCGCGCGGCTCGTAGACGTGGCGGGTGAAGAAAAACCCGGTCAAGCGGAAGGCGTCGGCGATCGCCGCCCGATCCGCGCGCAGGCCGGAGCCGCGCTGCAGGAAGGCCGGCAGCGCCAGCATCTTGTCGTGCCACGGCGCCCCGGCTTCACGCGACACCGCGCGTCCCGACTTCGGCGAGACATAGGCCAAATCCTGTTTGGTGCCGGTGGCGGCGCATTGGCTGAGATCGAGGCCAAAGCCGAGTTCATCGAGAATCAGGAGTTCGAAACGCGCTACCAGTTCGCCGGCGGCATCGGCATCGTCGAGATGGACGATCATCACCGAAAGCGCCTCGTAGAGGCCGCCATGGGCGTCGCGCTCGGGCAGCAGGCGCAGATGCGCCGCCATCGTCTGAAGGCCGTAGACGGCGACGGCACTGTCCATCAGCCGGGCGGCATTCATCTCGATCGCTTCGGCCTGGAAGGTGCCCAGATGCTCGTCAAGCCGTGCCCGCCACAAGAGATCGACGCGATTGCCGGGCTGGAGAACGGGCTGCTGCTTGCGCGAACGGCCACCGCGCACGAGGCCGAGATGGCGGCCATGGGCGCGCGTCATCACCTCGAGAATGGCGCTGGTTTCGCCATGCTTGCGGGTGCCGAGAATGATTCCCTCGTCGCGCCATTCCATGCCCAGAGCTTTTCACCGATCGGGTGGCGAAATCAAGGTATGGGCGGGCGCCCGTGCCAGCTCTCGCGACAACGCATAAAAACCGCCCGCAGCAATACGCTGCGGGCGGCCTGGTAAGGTCAGTCGATCGATTAGAAGTTGCGCTGGAAGCGGACGATGCCGCCCACGCTGTCCTTCTTGTCGGCCTTGGACCAGTTGCCGTAGACCGACGGGTTGCCGTAGTTGCCGTAGTGATCCCAGTCGACTTCGGTCGTGATCGTGAAGCCCGGGACGATGGTGTAGGCGACGTTCGCGGCAAGAGCGTAGTTCTTGTCGTCGTCAGCGGAAGCCTGGACGTTGAACGACGTCTTCTCGTTGAACTTGTAGGTACCGCCACCCCAGACGGCCCAGTTGCCGCCCCACGGCTTGTACTGGCTACGGCCATGTGCATCGATGGCATTGTGGGCGTCGTCCGTGAGGTTGTCGTCCGTGCCGTAGCCGCCCATGATGAACAGCGACAGTTCCTTGGTGACGTTGACATCCAGGCGAACCTTGCCGGCCACTTCCTCATAGTTGCTGTCGTAGGCGACGACGCCGGTGATCGCACCCCAGTCGCCCTTGTACTTCAAGCCGCCGACGACATGCGGAACATAGCTGTCGATCGTGTTGGCACCAGTGCCTTCTTCGAGCGAGACCACGCCCGTGAAGCCGCTGCCAGCGTCGAAATAGTACTGGACGACATTGGTGTCCTTGATGCCATAGGGGATGATCGTATCCTGGATGACGTTGCCGGCATAACCGATGAACTGGTCGTATGCCGTTTCATCCTTACCGACGCGCAGGCCACCGAGCTGGATCCAGGCGAAGTTGAGGCTGGTGGTCTTGTTGCCGGCCTGCCAGCCGGCGCCGCCACCTGTGTAGTCGCCAGAGGAGTTGCCGAACTGGAAGCGGGTTTCGGTGAAGGTCTTCAGCGTACCGAGCTCGGTTTCCTGGCCGGTATAGGTCCGGAGCGTGAAGCGCATGTTCTTGTAGTAGGTGTCGTGGTTTCCGTCGTCCATGTGGTCGCCAACGTTGTTGACGCCATCCAGCGTGCCGGAATCGCCGACGCCAATGTCATAGCGGAGGTAACCGCCGATGCGCAGGCAGGTTTCGGTGCCGGGGATGTAGAAGTAGCCGGCGCCGTAGACGTCGCAGATCTTGACGTATTCGGCCGGTTCCGGTTCGGCGACGACGACCGCGTCCGCGGCGCGCGCGCCGGACACCGCGATCAAAGCCGCGGCTGAGCCGAGAAGGAGGCTCTTGATGTTCATTTTCTGACCTCTCCAGTCAAGTTTGAAAAATGGCTTCTGAATTGTGGCTGGCGGATATGTTTTCCCGCCTCACCCCCACAATGAAAAAAGGCTCGCACCGCGTCCCGTTTTCGCGGCGAACATACCCACCAATCTTCCGCCTTCAATGACAATTCCACAAATATGCCGGATTCCGACCACAGATTAAATCCGTGTTGCACAAATAACACAAGCCCTATCTCCCTACCCGTCAAGCTGGCACAAATGGCACATCGTCATTTTTATGTAGCAATTCCAGTGTTATTATACGAATTTTCTATAATAGTGTGATTTATTCTTATGTTGTAAAGCAATTATCGCGAAATACCTGACAGATTCCAGGAATTTTCTTATTCGTACATAAGATCTCTAAGATAAATATGGGCGGCGCTCGGCGGTCAACGCACCCCAGCGGGATCCCCAAAGGATTGCACCCAGCAGCAACTCTTGATGCGTCCGGAACTCAGTCCAATGCAGGCGGCGAACGCTTTGCCTCACGCCTCGCGCTCGATCAGCACCGCATCGACCACTCGCCACGCTTCCGCGGTCTCGGCTGGCGCGATCTCTATCTGTCCGGCGGCGGTGATCAGTGCCTTCCAAAGCGCCCAGCCGCGTCCGCGCGCCCAGGTCGCTTGATCTGCCGCCATGCTGGCGCGAAAAATGTTTCGGCTTTCGCCGTCGAACAGCGTCCAGGCAATTGCCAGGTCGCAGGAGTGATCGCCGACACCGCAGGTGCCGAAATCGATCACCGCGCTCAACCTGCCTTTTCGTCCAAAAGGTTGCCCTGGCTGACATCGCCATGGAACCACACGGGCGGACCTTTCCAGGCGGCGGCAAGGGCCACCTCCCGGACCGCGGTGGCGGCATCGGCATCGATGCGGTTGCCGAGTGTCGAGATCGCTTGCATGGTCTCGCCGTCTTAGACGGTGAGCGGCCCGCCGCGAAAGAAATTGTGCTGCCCTGGCGCCGGCCCGTCTGTCGCGTCCATGCATTTCAACGCAGCCAGGAACCGAGCCAGGTCCGCCGCGAATTCCGACAGATTTGCGATTCGTTCCCGTTTCGCGGTCTCCCCTCGATCCAGCCATACACGGACCATCGCCAGGGATAGCTCTCGGCCGGAACGCCCATTGCCAGCGGTACGGGTATGGGCAGCGGCAACAGCGGCGCCAATTTCGGCAGCCAGCTGTGCTCCTTTTCCACTTGCAGGGAATAAGCGGCGGGCGCTCGGCCACCGCACGGTCATCTCGTCGCCGAGATGAAAGGTCCTGTTGTGACAGCCGCCAAAATCAACCGGCCTGACCGCAAGATTCTTCCAATGCGGGAATTGCTCGGCAATCAGGCGGCGCACCAAGGCGACATCAATCGCGACCTCAAGCATGATCTTTCCCGAAAACAGACCCTCGTGTTCGGGATCATGCCCTAATGCGGAAACTCCAGCCCCATCTCGCGGTAGCGTTCGGGATCGTCACCCCAGTTTTCGCGCACTTTCACGAACAGGAACAGATGCACTTTCTGCTCCAATATGCCTGATATCTCCATTCGCGCCGCCTGGCCGATGGCACGGATGGTCTCGCCCTTGTGGCCGAGCACGATCTTTTTCTGGCTGTCGCGCTCGACATAGATGGTCTGGTCGATGCGCACCGAGCCGTCCTTCTTTTCTTCCCATTTCTCGGTCTCGATATGCGAGGAATAGGGCAATTCCTGATGCAGCCTGAGATAGAGTTTTTCGCGGGTGATTTCGGCCGCCAGCTGGCGCATCGGCAGGTCGGAAATCTGGTCTTCCGGGTAATACCAGGGGCCGGCCGGCAGCGCCTGCGCCAGATAGTCGAGGAGATCCTTACAGCCGGAACCGGTCAGCGCCGAGACCATGAAGGTGCGTTTGAACGGCACTTTCTCGTTGGCGGCCAGGGCCAGGGCCAGCAACGCCTCGTGCTTGACCCGATCGACCTTGTTGAGGATCAGCGCCATCGGCTGGCGCACGTCCTTCAGCCGTTCGAGGATGGCGTCGGCGTCGCCACGGATGCCGCGTTCGGCGTCGATCAGCAGCAGGACGATATCGGCATCCTTGGCGCCGCCCCAGGCGGTGGTCACCATCGCCGTGTCCAGCCGCCGCTTCGGCTTGAAGATGCCCGGCGTGTCGACGAAGACGATCTGCGCGTTGTCGTGCGTGGCGATGCCGCGCACGATGGCGCGGGTCGTCTGCACCTTGTGGGTGACGATCGAGACCTTGGCGCCGACCAGTTGGTTGACCAGCGTCGACTTGCCGGCGTTGGGCGCACCGATCAGCGCGACAAAGCCGGAATGCGTGGCAGGGGCTTCAGCAGTTTCAATATCTGTCATGCTGCGTTCCATACACCTTCGCGCAACAGAAGGGCAGCCGCGGCGGCCTGTTCGGCCTCGCGCTTGGAACGGCCGCTGCCGGTTGCCGGTTGAAACGCGCCGACCCTGACGCTGACGGTAAACAGCGGATCGTGATCGGGGCCTTCGCGGCCGTCGATCTGATAGGCGGGAACCGCACTCGCCGCCTGATGCGCCCATTCCTGCAATTCGGTCTTGGCGTCGCGGCGTGCCGCGCCCGAGGCCTGCGAACGCGGCCGCCAGTATTTGTGGATGAACGCGCGAGCCGCTTCCAGACCACCGTCGAGATAAAGCACGGCAATCAGCGATTCCAATGCATCGGCACGCAGGTTGACGCGCTTGCGCCCCTCGAGCCCGCGCACGTCCGATCCGGCCCGGATCAGGTCCGGCAGCCCGATATCCTCGGCGATTTCGGAAAGCGCCTCGGCGTTGACGAGCGCATTGAGCCGCAGCGACAACTCGCCTTCCGCCGCGTCGGGAAAAGCGGACAGCAGCATGTCGGCGACAACAAGACCAAGAACCCGGTCGCCGAGAAACTCGAACCGCTCATAGTCGGTGCCGGCATTGGCGCCCCGTGCACTGGCATGGGTAAGAGCACGCTGCAGGCGCCGGCGGTCGGCAAAGGCATGGCCCGTGCGTTCCGCGAGCGCTTCGGCGAGCGCATCGGCGGTCAACCGTTTTGGTGCCGCCATGACCCTAGTTGACGAAATGGAACAGGCGCGAAGCGCGCATCAGCGACGGCCATTTCCAGATTTCGAGCGGGCTTGCCTTGCCGGCGATCGAGAAGAAGACCAGGTTGGCGCGGCCGACCAGGTTCTCGGCCGGAACATAGCCGACGGTGAAGCGGCTGTCGGCGGAATTGTCCCTGTTGTCGCCCATCATGAAATAGTGGCCGGCGGGCACGTCGAATTTGCGGGTGTTGTCACCGATCGAGTTCGGCGACAGGTCCAGCGTGTCGTAGCTGACGCCGTCGGGAAGCGTCTCGCGATAGACATCGATCGGATAATCCTTTTCCGTGATGTCGGGATTGTCGATCTGGCCGGTCTTGACGCGCGGCACGCCGACGCCGTTGATGAAGACCTGGCCATCCTTCATCTGGATCTTGTCGCCGGGCAGGCCGATGACGCGCTTGATATAGTCAACGGACGGATCCGGCGGGAACTTGAACACCACCACGTCGCCACGCTTGGGCTCGGAGCCCCAGATGCGGCCCGAGAAAATGTCCGGTCCAAAGGGCAGCGAATAGCGTGAATAGCCGTAGGACCATTTGGTGACGAACAGGTAGTCGCCTTCCAGAAGCGTCGGCCGCATCGAGCCCGACGGGATCGAGAACGGCTGGAACAGCAGCGTGCGAATGACCAGGGCGAGCAAAAGCGCCTGGACGATGACGCTGACGGTTTCGCCAAGCCCGCCGGATTTCTTCTGGGATTTTTCAGCCACGCTCATGTCGTCCTCGATTGTGCGTTGGATGGTATAGAGTCTCGGCGCGCGCTGGGCAACGTCAATGCCGGTCGTCAGATGCAATCAATGTGGCGCTTCTTCGACCGGGACCGCCTCTATGATCACAAAGGCTTGAGCGAGCGGGAAATCATCGGTGATGGTGAGGTGGATCGCTGCCCGATGGCCTCGGGGCAGGATCTTTTCCAGCCGAGCCAGCGCGCCACCGGTCAGCGCCATGGTCGGCGCGCCGCTGGGCAGGTTGACGACACCCATGTCGCGCCAGAACACGCCCTGTGCCAGACCGGTGCCCAGTGCCTTGGCGCAAGCCTCCTTGGCGGCAAAGCGCTTGGCGTAGGAAGCCGCACGGGCGCGCCGGTTCTCCGAACGTGCCTGTTCCAGTTCGGTGTAGATTCTGTGGATGAAGCGCTCGCCATGACGCTCGAGCGATGTCTCGATGCGTCTGATGTCAATCAGGTCGCTGCCGATGCCGATGATCATTGGGCGGCGGAACCGACGCTTCCGCCGGGATGAGCGGAACCAACGCTTCCGCCGGGAAGAGGCGAATGCTCACGGCGTCTCGCGCGCTCGGCCAGCCGCTTGCGCCTTTGCTCGCGGAAGACATTCATGCCCCAGCGGGTGATGCCGTAGAACACGAGGCCGAACACCAGCCCGAGCGGCACCGCCCCGATCAGCATCGGTTCCAGAACGGGATGCCAGAGTTTCGCGAAGGAAAGCGTGTGCAGCATCTCGCCCAGATGCGCCGGAGGGCCATGCGCGGGCAGACGATCATGCAGGATCAGCTTGCCGGTTTCCCAGGAAGCCCCCCACAAGATCGGAAAGGTCAGCGGATTGCCGAAGAAAACAGCGCCGAGTGCCGCCGCCACGAGATTGCCGGCGATCACCCAGCACAGAACGGCGGCAATGATGAAGTGGAAACCAACGGGGAAGAAGGAAGCAAAGACACCCGCCGCGACACCCGCCGCCACCGCGTGCGGGGTGGCCTTCAGCCGCAGAATGCGCTTGGAGAAATATTGAAGCGAGCGCGAAAACGAACGGCGCGGCCACAGATAGGTGCGCACCCGCTCGAAAAGGCCATCAGGCTTGCGGCGACGAAAAAGCACTCTCTTCCTATTCCCGACAATTCATAGCTTGCACGCCGGCTTTTTCCGGCCAGGCTTCGCCACCATATCTTGCGCTTTACGGTCGCCGAAAGGCAATCGCGACTTTGATATAGCTATCCGCAACCCCGACAACAACCGAAGGCGGTCCGCGCAGCAGCCGCACCGCCAGAATTTGGCAGGTCCGTCTTCAACATCGGACAATCGCGGCGAATTTGAGAAGTGGTCTTCGGCTAATTGTCGCAGCCTGATGCTCGATATGCGGCCGCGGATACTGGCTGACTTCGACAAGGCTGCCATCCGGGGGGCAGGTCCACGATGCCCTTCCGGCAACGTGCCTATTTCAGATATTCGCTGACCTCGACCAGATTCTCGTCGGGATCGCGGAAATAGACCGATATCATTGGCCCTCGCGCGCCGATGCGTTCGACCGGACCGACTTCGATGGCAACGCCGTTGGCCGCGAGGCTGGCCTGGATTTCGGCGAGAGGCTCCGCCGCCACGAGGCAGAAATCGCCAGAACCCGGCATCGGCGTCTTTGCCTTGGGCTCGAAAGTTCGGGCGACTTCGTGCAGGTTGATCTTCTGCGAGCCGAACAGAAGCGCCGTCGGCCGGTTCGGCTGATCCAGGCGCCGCATGCCAAGGACGCGTCGGTAAAAGTCGCAGGTTTGTTCAACCGAGCGGACCGTCAACACGAAATGGTCGATGCCGGCGATCATTCGACCCCTCGTCAGATGTTGCGGCTGCCGGGCTTGATGGCCGGGATGGCGGCAAGCTCCGGCGGCAACCTGTCCGGCGGATAGGCTGGAACCTCATATTCGGCAAGCGCGATCAGCGGCACGCCAACATGGGTCTTTCCAGCCGAGCGGTCGATGATGCAGGCGGCCGCAACCACCTCCGCGCCAAGCTCGCGCAGGCAATCGATGGTTTCGCGTATCGACAGGCCGGTGGTGACGATGTCCTCGACGATGACGACGCGCGCGCCTCTGTCGATCTCGAAGCGCCGCAAGCGGAACTCGCCCCCTTCCCGCTCCACCCAGATTGCCGGCACACCAAGATGGCGCGAGGTTTCGTAAGCCGGGATCAGCCCGCCAATCGCCGGGCCAACAATATAGTCGATCTTGCCTGGCACCGCGGCGCGGATCCTCTGCGCCAGCGCCCTGCACAGCCGCTCGGTCTTGTCGGCATGCATGAACACCCGTGCCTTCTGCAGGAAGACCGGACTGCGCAGGCCCGACGTCAGGATGAAATGACCCTCCAGAACAGCGCCAGCCTCACGGAATATGCCCAGCACTTCGTCGGTGTTCATCTCGTCCCCCATGGTCGGCTATCGCTAGCCATTGACGCGCCGTGCATCGCTGACGCTCGAATTGTCCTTGAGCTGCGACAGCAGCCGGTTGAGATGCTTCAGGTCCCAGACTTCGAGATCGATCAGCATCTCGGTGAAATCGGGCGCGGTGCGCACCATCGACAGCGTGTGGATGTTGGCGTCGTTGGAGGCAACGACCTGGGCGATGTCGGCGAGCGATCCCGGCGCGTTGATGGCGGTGACAGAGACCCGCGCGGGAAACCGCTCCTTGGTGCGCTCGTCAATGTCCCAACGGACGTCGATCCAGCGCTCCGGCTGGTCGTCGAAAGCCTGCAGCGCCGGCGACTGGATCGGATAGATGGTAATGCCCGTGCCCGGTTGGACGATGCCGACGATACGGTCGCCAGGGACCGCGCCTTCCGGCGCGAAGCGCACCGGCAGGTCGCCCCGCACGCCGCGGATCGGCACGGCGCCGGCGCCTGGCTGGTCCTTGTCCTTGCGCGCGGCCCGGCCAGGTATCTGGAACAGCATGCCGGCGGCGTTGCGGATCTTCGACCAGCCCTCCTCGCGCTGCTTGGGAGCCGCTGATGTGACGCGCTCGTCCTTGTAGTCGGGGAAGACCGCTTTCATGACATCGGTGGAAGCCAGTTCTCCGCGACCGACGGACGCCAGCACATCCTCGATGTCCTTGCGCGCCAGCCGGTGCAGGACGGGCTTCAGGCTTTCCTTGGCGAAGGTCTTGCCGGCCCGCTCGAAGGCACGCTCCAGGATACGCGCGCCGAGACCCGAATACTGCTTGCGGATGGCGTTCTTGGTGGCGCGGCGGATGGCGGCGCGCGCCTTGCCGGTGACGACGACCGATTCCCACGCGGCCGGAGGCACCTGCGCCTTGGAGCGGATGATCTCGACCTCGTCGCCATTCTTCAGTTCCGTCATCAGCGGCATGATGCGGCCATTGACCTTGGCGCCGACGCAAGTGTCGCCGACATCGGTGTGGACGGCATAGGCGAAATCGATCGGCGTGGCGCCGCGCGGCAAGGCAATCAGCATGCCCTTCGGCGTGAAGCAGAACACCTGGTCCTGGAACAGCTCCAGTTTGGTATTTTCGAGAAAATCTTCCGGGTTGTCGCCCTCGGCCAGTTGCTCGATGGTGCGCCGCAGCCAGGCGTAGGCGTTGGTCTCCTTCGAGATCGCATGGCCGGCGCCGTTCGTCTTGCCACCGGTGTCCTTGTAGATGGAATGAGCGGCGACGCCGTATTCGGCGATTTTGTTCATCTCGCGGGTGCGGATCTGCAATTCGACGCGCTGGCGCGAAGGACCGACGATGGTGGTGTGAATCGAACGGTAGTCGTTCTGCTTCGGCGTCGAGATGTAGTCCTTGAAACGGCCAGGCACCATCGACCAGGTGGTGTGGATGGCACCCAGCGCGCGATAGCAGTCCTCGACGGTGTCGACGACGACGCGGAAGCCGAAAATGTCGGACAGTTGCTCGAAGGACAGCGCCTTGGCCTCCATCTTGCGGAACACCGACCACGGCTTCTTCTGCCGGCTCTTCACACCAGCGTTGATGGCATGCTTCTCAAACAGTGCCGACAGCGCCTTTTCAATGTCGGTCAGCACGCCCTTGTTGCGCTCGAAGATCTCGGCCAGGCGGGCGGTGACGGCGCGGTAGGCTTCCGGATTGATGAAGCGGAAGGCGATCTCTTCCAACTCCTCGCGCATGCCTTGCATGCCCATGCGCCCGGCCAGCGGCGCGTAGATGTCCATCGTCTCCTCGGCGATGCGCAGGCGCTTGGCCTCGGGCATGTGATCGAGGGTGCGCATGTTGTGCAAACGGTCGGCGAGCTTAACCAGCAGCACGCGCACATCTTCCGAGATCGCCAGCAGAAGCTTGCGCAGGTTTTCCGCCTGCTCCGCCTTTTTCGAGACGAGGTCCAGCTTCTTGAGCTTGGTCAGGCCCTCGACCAGCTTGCCCATTTCGGGGCCGAACAGATCGTCGATCTCGGCCCGCGTCGCCGTGGTGTCCTCGATGGTGTCGTGCAGCAGGGCGACGGCGATGGTCGCCTCGTCCATGTGCATTTCGGTGAGGATGGCCGCGACTTCGAGCGGATGCGAGAAATAGGGATCGCCGGAAGCGCGCTTCTGGTGGCCATGCTTCTGCATGGCATAGACATAGGCCTTGTTGAGCAGCGCCTCGTTGACGTCAGGCTTGTAGCGCTGGACGCGCTCGACAAGCTCATACTGACGCATCATGGGCACAATCTCGCGGTGCTGAAATGATTGATGCGCCGCACTGGTGTGCGGCGCATTTCATAGATAGCCACGAAACTGACTGGACGGAAGTGCCGGAAACGTATTCCAGGCAGGTCCAGAGCGCTTGCTTAGTAGTCGTCGCTCTTTTCCGGCGGCACCAGACCCTCGATGCCGGCCAGCAGGTCTTCCTCGGTCATGCGATCGAAGGTGACGTTGTCCTCGGCGTCGTCGGTGTCGGCGGCGGCAACGGCACCGCCAGTCTGGTCGGCGATCACTTCGCCATCGGCTTCGGGCTCGTCGACCTCGACATGCTTCTGCAGCGAATGGATCAGATCTTCCTTGAGATCGTCGGGCGACAAAGTCTCGTCGGCGATCTCGCGCAGCGCAATGACCGGGTTCTTGTCGTTATCGCGCGGGACGGTGATCTGCGCGCCCTGGCTGATCTGACGGGCGCGGTGGCCGGCCAGAAGCACCAGTTCGAAGCGGTTGTCGACCTTGTCGATGCAATCTTCAACGGTTACGCGGGCCATGGATTGCCCCTTTCATGCCTAGATGTGTCGGAAAACAGGCGCGGTCCATAACCCGAACGGCGCCAAAATACAAGCATCATGGCAATGCAAGCCCATCGGCACTCAATCTCTCCACCAAACTCCGGCTCTCCACCAAACTCCGGCTCTCCACCAAACTCCGGCTCTCCACCAAACTCCGGATTTGGCAAAACCGGCCGCGTCCACGGTTCGGCGCCACGATCACAATTGCTTGCAGTGTGCCGGACGCCCTTGGATTGCCACCAAACTGGCGTTATCTCGGTTGGTCCAAGGTCGGCCGGTTTATTATGAGCCCGACCAATAGTCGCTACCGCATTTCGTTTAGACGGCGCTTATTTCGAAAAGGACTATTTCCATGTTCGACCCTCGTGAAAAAATCGCCCTGTTCATCGACGGCGCCAATCTCTACGCCACCTCGCGCGCGCTCGGGTTCGACATCGACTATCGCAAGCTTTTGGCGAGCTTCCACAAGCGTGGTTATCTGCTGCGCGCCTATTATTACACCGCGCTGGTGGAGGACCAGGAGTATTCCTCGATCCGGCCGCTGATCGACTGGCTCGACTATAACGGTTTCAAGGTGGTGACCAAGCCGGCCAAGGAATTCACCGACTCGACGGGCCGCCGCAAGATCAAGGGCAACATGGACATCGAGCTCACCGTCGATGCGCTGGAACTCGCCGACGTCGTCGACCACTATGTCATATTCTCCGGAGACGGCGATTTCCGCACGCTGGTCGAGGCGCTGCAACGGCGTGGCCGCAAGGTGTCGATCGTCTCGACCATGGCCTCGCAGCCGCCGATGATCTCGGATGATCTGCGCCGCCAGGCCGACCATTTCATCGACCTGGCGACGCTGAAGAACGAAGTCGGCCGCGATCCCTCCGAGCGGCCGGTAAGGCGGCCCGAACCGGCCGAGGTCGACGAGGACGACTACTGAGGCCGGTCGACTTGACCGCCCTCTCCGCTTCCGAACCCGGCCGCGACTGCCCGCTCTGCCCGCGACTGCATGGCTTCATCGCCGAATGGCGGCAGCGTGAACCGTCCTGGTTCAATGCGCCAGTGCCGACCTTCCTGCCAACGGGCGGCGAAGACACCGTCCGGCTTCTGATCGTCGGTCTGGCGCCTGGTTTGCGCGGCGCCAACCGCACCGGCCGCCCGTTCACCGGTGACTATGCCGGCGACCTGCTCTATTCGACGCTGATCGCGCACGGTTTTGCACGCGGCGAGTTCAAGGCACGGCCCGATGACGGGTTGGAACTCGTCGGCACGGCAATCACCAACGCGGTGCGCTGCGTACCGCCGGAGAACAAGCCGGTGGGCGCCGAGATCACCACCTGCCGGACATTCTTGGTGCCGACGATCGCTCGCTTTCCCAATTTGCGCGCCGTGCTGGCGCTGGGATCGATCGCGCACCAGTCGACCGTGCGCGCATTGGGCGAACGCGTCGCCGCCTATCCGTTCAAACATGGCGGGCAATTGCCAGCCGGAGGCATTACGCTGTTTTCGAGCTATCACTGCTCGCGCTACAACACCAACACCGGTGTCTTGACGGAAGCCATGTTCGTCAAGGTCTTCAGCGACATCGCGGCATTCCTGGAGACCTGAGGTGCGGGACGTCTCGTACGGTCTCCGGCAGCTAGTCACACCGGCAGCAGGGCGTCCGGCTTCACGTCGCCGATCGAGGCATAGGTATGTGTCTCCTTCACCCCCGGCAGCGGCAGGATGACGCGTTTGAGAAAGTCCTGATAGTCGGCCATCTCGGCAATGCGCGCCTTCACCAGATAGTCGAAGCCACCGACGACCATGTGGCATTCCAGAACCTCGGGCGCTTTTGCGACAGCCTCGGCGAAGCGGTCAAAGATATGCGGGGCCGTGTGATCGAGCCGCACCTCGATGAAGACAAGCATGCCGCGGCCAATCTTTGCCGGATTGAGAATCGCCCTGACAGCAATGATGAACCCGTCGCGAAACAGGCGCTTCACGCGCTGGCTGGCGCCGGTCGGCGACAGGCCGACGCGCGCGGCCAGGTCAAGCGTGGTGCGGCGTCCATCTTCCTGCAGCAGCCGCAGAAGACCGCGGTCGACGGCGTCGAGGTCGCCTGATTCAGGATTCACGTTCAAGCCACCTCATTTGCGTGAATTACACTTCAAGTTGTGAAAAACAGCGTATTTTGTCGCGGCCATTTCGACAATAGGCTGCGCTTCATCGCAAGGTCGGGGCTGTCTCCTCCCGGCGGCATGAATGTGGCGGCGGAACTGACATGGCGGACGTACGAGGCGCGGGGAACACAAGGCTGGCGGTGATCGCCGGCCTCACCATGATTGCCATCTATGCCGCGCAGTTCGTGGCCGCCCGCTTCAGCCTCAGGGAGCATCTGACGGCCACCGACATGGCCGGCCTGCGCTTTGCCGGTGCCGGCGCGGTGTTCCTGCCGATCGTCTGGAGGCGCGGCCTGGCGACCATGACGGCGCTGGGTTGGCGGCGTGGATTGACCTTGGCGGTGCTGGCCGGATTGCCCTATCCGCTGATCATCAACTGGGGCCTGACCCATGCGCCCGCCGCCCATGCCGCAGCACTTTGCCCTGCCTCGATCGTCTTTTTCTCGTTCCTATTGTCGCTGCTGAGGGAAAGCGCATCGCGCCGGCGGATCATTGGCGTGGCCACAATCATCGCCGGCTTGTTGCTGTTCATAGCGCCGGCGCGCGCCGGCGCCGGTGATGTCCTGTTCGGGGACGTGCTGTTCATCGGATCGGGCGCGATGTTTTCCGCCTATGCCGTCCTTGTGCAGCGATGGCGTGTCGATCCGGTCACGGCGACCGCGAGCGTCGTGCTTTTGTCCTGCCTGCCGCTGCCACTCCTCTATGTCTTCGCGCCAAGCGGCCTGCATGCCGCCGCGGGCGCCGAGATCGTCAGCCAGATCGTCATTCAAGGTCTGCTCGCGGGCGCTGCCGCAATGTTCCTCTACACTTACATTGTCGACCAATTGGGCTCGCAGGCGGCATCGCTGTTCCTGCCGGGTGTGCCGATCGCAACCGTGATGGTCGGCACGGTCGTGCTTGGCGAGACGCCGCTGGCGATCCAATGCGTGGCCATCGCCATCATGGCCGCCGGGATGGGTTATTCGGCGATGGGTCGACGCGGCGCCAGGGAAAATCTGGCTGCTCCGACATCGGCCGGATCGTGAATGGTGTCCAGAGGTGCCGAAGGCTTTGGAAGAAACCGGACCGGCACCAGATTTTATATGTCCATCAAGGCGTGGGGGCCAGCAGCGCCGCCAATTTCTCCTGCCCGCCCTGCAAGACGTTCAGGTCGACGTCCCCCTCAATGCCGTCGACGCGCCCCTTGTTGTGATACTGCCAGTAGATCCAGTCATGGCGGTCCGGCTCCATGAGCAATGAGCGGAGCCAAAGTGGCCGAGCGGCGATTTGCCCGGCATAGGCAGCCTCGGCTTCGTCGGTCAGATAGACGATCGCCGGCTTGCCGAACGCAGCCTCGACAGGTCCGAGGAAAGCCTGGAGTTCGGCATTCAGTTGCTCGGGTGACGGGCGTTGCGGGCAGTTGCCGCCGAATTCGATATCGACCACGGGCGGCAGCAAGGGCTGATCGTTCGGCACCACCGAGATGAAATTCCTGGCCTGGTCGGCGCCCGGACGGCAGAAGGTGAAGAAATGATAGGCGCCGACGGCGAGTCCGGCGGCGCGGGCCTCGCGCAGATTGCCGGCGAAGGCATCGTCGACATGATCGCCGCCCTCCGTCGCCTTGATGACGGCGAAGGCCACGTCGTTAGCGGCAACGCGCCGCCAGTCGATCTGGCCCTGATGATGGGAAACGTCGATGCCCCTGACCGGATATTTGTCCCGGTCGGGAGAGTAGGTGCGAAAATAGACCAATGCCCCCACCACAACGACACTTGCCAGAGCAAGGCTCGCCAAGCCCCAGAGAACAATCCGCTTCTTCAAGACCATCCCCTGTTGGACGCAGATTGGTCGACCTTTAAGCCGAAACCGTTGGCTTTTTTCAGGCCGTTAGCTGGTCACCCACGTTCCTTCAGCAGCCGGCCCTTTTCGCGCGACCAGTCGCGCTGCTTCTCGGTCTCGCGCTTGTCGTGCAGTTTCTTGCCGCGGCCAACGGCAAGCAAGAGCTTGGCGCGCCCTTGGTCGTTGAAATAAATTTTCAGCGGCACAAGCGTCATGCCTTCGCGGTCGACGCTTTGCGACAGTTTTGCCATCTCGCGCTTGTTGAGCAACAGTTTGCGCCGCCGCCTCGGCTCGTGATTGAACCGATTGGCCTGCAGATATTCTGGCAGATAGGAGTTGATCAGCCAGATCTCGCCGCCTTCGACCGAGGCATAGCTGTCCTGGATGTTGGCTTGGCCCTGGCGCAGCGATTTGACCTCGGTGCCTGTCAGCACCAAGCCGGTCTCGATCGTGTCGAGCACCTCATAGGAAAACCGCGCCTTGCGGTTCTCCGCAACGGTTTTGTTGTTGGGATCGGCTTTTCTGACTTGATTCATGATGTGGAGAGGTGGCGCCTCATCCTTAATTAATCAAGCCGGCGTGCTTCATGGCCGCATCGATCTTCTCGGCCGTTGCCGGCTCGACGGTCACCAGCGGCGAGCGCAGAACGTTCTCGACCTTGCCGAGCTTCGACAGCGCGTATTTGGCGCCGGAGACGCCCGGCTCCAGGAAGATCGCCTTATGCAGCGGCAAGAGGCGGTCCTGCAGGTCGAGCGCCTTGGCGCTGTCGCCGGACAACGTTGCTTCCTGGAACTCGGCGCAGAGCCGCGGCGCGACGTTCGATGTCACCGAGATGCAGCCAACGCCGCCATGCGCGTTGAAGCCGAGCGCGGAGGCATCCTCGCCCGAAAGCTGGATGAAATCCTTGCCGCAGGTCATGCGCTGCTCGGACACACGCTCGACCTTGCCGGTCGCGTCCTTGACGCCGACGATGTTCTTGAAGTCGTGCACCAGCCGGCCCATCGTCTCCGGTGTCATGTCGATCACCGAGCGCGGCGGGATGTTGTAGATTATGATCGGCAGCTTGGTCGCCCTGGCGACGGCGGCGAAATGCTCGTAGAGGCCGCGCTGTGTCGGCCTGTTGTAATAGGGCGTAACGACCAGGGCGGCATCGGCGCCAGCCTTCTCGGCATATTGCACGAGGCCAACAGCCTCCTCGGTGTTGTTGGAGCCGGCGCCGGCAACGACCGGTGCGCGGCCCTTGGCCACCTCGACACAGACCTGGACGACATGACGATGCTCGTCATGCGAGAGCGTCGGCGACTCGCCGGTCGTGCCCACGGGAACCAGACCCGTCGTGCCTTCGCCCAGCTGCCATTCGACGAACGCGCGAAAGGCTTTCTCGTCGAAACGCCCGCTCTTTTCGAACGGTGTCACGAGCGCGGTAAGCGAGCCTCTCAGCATGTCGTCCAACTCCCTGGGACTTCTTGGTTCACGCATGTCGTTGCCCCAAAACCGGTATCCACTTTTGGGCGACATGGACTTTGTTGGTTATGCATGTCGTTGCCCCAAAACCGGTATCCACTTTTGGGCGATATGCATCGGTGTTTTGTCGTGCGCGCCTTCTAACCGAAAGCGAAGCCGCGCACCATAGTCTCGACATTGTTGCGCGGCAAGCATTGCCATGGTGCCAGCAAGCGTAATTCGAACGGCCTCGATAACCCTTTGTTTACGAGCCCTTCACGACCTAAGTTTAGGCTTCGAGGCTGCTTCGCCTGCTGGTAAAATGCTGGATTAAGGAAAGACACGCAGACCATGCCGACCGGTCGGCCCCATTTGTTCGCGCTTCTTGGCGCCATCGCCGCGCTGATGCCCGGCGTGGCGATCAGCGGCAGCGTCGATGTGCGGGTCACCTCGGCCATCCCGATGCCTGGTACACAGGACAAGGTGCAACAACAGGCCCCCTCGCCCGGTGTCGCGCTCCTGAAAAGCGGACTGGATGCACTGGCGGCCGGCGATATTGCCGGCGCGCGCGGTGTGCGTGACGCTTTACCCGCACAATCGCTCGACCGGCACATATTGGCCTGGGCGATCGCCCTTTACGGCGGAGACAAGGTTCCGAGCGGGGATATCGCGGCGGCCGCGAAGATGCTGCCCAACTGGCCAGGTACCGTTGCGTTGCGCAAGAACAGCGAGCGAGCGCTCTATCGCGAGAACCCGGCGGCGGACATCGTCGTCAAGGCCTTCGACGGCAGCCAGCCGCAGACATTCGAAGGCGTGATGGTGCTTTCCCGCGCCTATGTAGCGCAGGGCGACGCCAAGGCGGCGCGGTCCGTGCTGGTGCCGTTCTGGCGGACCGCGCTCCTGGAAGCCAAGGACGAGACGGCTCTGATCAAGGAATTCGGCAGTCTTGTTCCCGCGGCCGATCACCGTTTTCGCATGGAGCGCATGTTCTATGCTGACCGGGTGAATTCCGCCTTGCGTGTTGCCGGCCTCGCAGGCGCTCAGCCGCTTGCCGACGCATGGGCCGCGGCCGACAGAGGCGACAAGAATGCGGCCAAGCTGCTGAAGGCGGTGCCGGTGGCGCAGCGTTCTGCCGGCTATTTCTTCGCGCAGGCCGAATATCTGCGCAAGCAGGAGGATTTCGCGGGCGCCGCGGCGGTTGTCATGAAGGCGCCGTCGGACCGAGAATCCCTGGTCGATCCGGATGCCTGGTGGGTCGAGCGCCGGGTTCTGTCGCGCGAACTGGTCGACCAGGGCGACATGAAAACCGCATACGAAATAGTCGCCATGCATGCCGCCGAAAGCGCGGCCAATGCGGCGGAAGCCGAGTTCCATGCCGGCTGGTATGCGCTGCGCGGTCTGAACGATCCCAAGCTCGCGGCCACGCATTTCGCGCGCATCGCCGACCTTGCGCAGGGGCCGATGACGCTGTCGCGTGCCTATTACTGGCTCGGCCGCGCGGCGGAAGTCGGCGGCCCCGGCAATGCCAAGGATTATTTTGGCCGCGCGGCGACCTACGGCACGACGTTTTACGGCCAGTTGGCGGCCGAACGCGTCGGCCGGCAGGCGCTCAACATCGTCTATCCCCAGCCGAGTGCCGCCGACCGGCAGAACTTCGCGGCCCGCGAAGCCGTCAGCGCCATCAAGCGCCTGCAGGAGGCAGGCTACGACCGCTATGCCGAAACGCTCTATCGCGACCTTGCCGGGCAGGTGACCAGCCCGGGCGAATTGGCCTTGCTCGCAGTCCTCGCGGAAAGGCAGGACAACCATTTCATGGCGCTGAAAATCGGCAAGATCGCCGGGGCGCGCGGCATCGATGTCGGCGCGCTGTCGCATCCGCTCGGCGTCATCCCCGATTCGGCCAATATTTCCGGTTCGGGCAAGGCGCTGGCCTATGCGATCGCCCGTCAGGAAAGCGAATTCAACATCGGCGCCGTATCCAGCGCCGGCGCGCGCGGGCTGCTGCAGCTGATGCCTGGGACCGCGAAGCAATTGGCCAAGAAGGCCGGATTGCAGTTTTCGCAGGCCAGGTTGACCACCGACGCCGGCTACAACGCAACGCTTGGTTCGGCGTTCCTCGGCGAACAGCTCGATCGCTTCAACGGCTCCTATGTGCTGACGTTCGCGGGCTACAATGCCGGCCCCACCCGCGCCAGCCAGTGGGTGGCGAAATATGGTGACCCGCGCGGCAAGGACATCGATGCGGTGGTGGACTGGATCGAGCGGATTCCCTACACGGAAACAAGAAGTTACGTTCAGCGCGTGATGGAGAATTACGAGGTCTACAAGATGCGTATTTCCGGCAGGTACGACATCGTCGGCGATCTCGTGAAGGGACGCGGCTGAGGCTCCTGCTTTCCCTCGCGGACCCAAGGAGAAGCCTTTCCCGTTTGACCCTCCGGCGCCGCGTCTATAGCAGGCGTGGACGATCCCGCGGCTAAGGCGTCCGTTCCATGTCGAGCAATCCAGATTTCTCCGACTTCTTCTACGCCGCGCCAGATGGGCTGAGGCTTCACGCGCGTGTCTATGGCGAAGGCAATTCCGCGCACTGGCCGGTCGTCTGCCTGCCTGGCTTGACGCGCAACGCGCGGGATTTTCATGAACTGGCGCTCTATCTCTCGACGCGATCCGCCCTTCCCCGCAAGGTCATTGCTTTCGACTATCGCGGACGCGGACAGTCAGCCTACGATTCCGATGTCAGCCATTATAATGTCGGCCTTGAGGCCGGCGACATCCTTGCCGGGCTGGCGGCCCTCGGCATCGAGCAGGCGGCCTTCATCGGCACCTCGCGCGGCGGGTTGATCATCCATGTGCTTGGCGCGATGCAACCGGCGGTGCTGAAAGCCATCGTGCTCAACGATATCGGGCCGGTGATCGAACCCGCCGGCCTCGCCCACATCCAGGCCTATCTCGAACGCGCGCCAAAGCCGAAAACCCTCAGCGAAGCGGTGGATGCCCAGCGCACCGTTCATGGCCAGGATTTTTCAGCGCTCACTGATACGGATTGGGAGCGAATGGTGCGCGCGCTCTATCGAGAAACGAATCAAGGCCTGCTTCCTGATTTCGATCCGAAGCTGGTCGACACGGTTGCCAATCTCGACCTGTCACAGCCATTGCCGGCTCTTTGGCAGCAGTTCGACGCGTTGGCGGCGATTCCCCTGCTCGTCATACGCGGCGCCAATTCGAGGCTATTGTCGCCCGAAACGCTGGCGGAGATACGAAGGCGTCATCCCGACGCCGAGGCAATCACCGTTCCAGGTCAGGGCCACGCACCCTTCCTGGAGACCGGCAGCCTGCCCAACGACATCGCGCGCTTTCTAGATCAAGCAGAGGCGCGGAACAGCGACGAATAACCCCAAGACCAAGCGGAGCCTTGGGGCAGTCACTATAGTATAGTCCAATCTCGACAGCCTATTTGGCTTTTGAGCTCTTCCGAGGCGCCTTCGGCGAAATCTTCCGCGCATCGCCCTGCTTCCGCTCAGCCTTGCCGGGTGAAGGCGTTGTCACCGGAGAGGAAAATACAGAGGTTTCGGTGTCGCTTGCCGATTGCTCGCACCGAGGCTTCTCCAGCACGACAACGCAACCATCGAGATCATTGGTGGCCAGATGCGCGTAGCGCATGGTCATCGACAAGGTCTGGTGGCCGAGCCACATCTGCACCCGGCGGATGTCGATGCCGCCTTGGACAAGGCGCGAAGCGCAGGTGTGGCGCAGGATGTGCGGCACGACCTGGTCGTCGGCGCCAAGCCCGACTTCCGCCTTCGCATCGTTCCAGATCGCGCGATACTGCGCCTGGCTGAGCTTGGTGAAGGGGCCCTTGGGTCGACGCCCTTCGGCCGGAGGCAGCTTAATGACCTCTTTGACCCGCTCGGTCATTGGAATGGTCCGGCTGCGGCCGGACTTGGTGATCCAGAAGGAGACGCGGTGTTCCTGGATGTCGTTCCAGATCAGCCCGAGCGCTTCGCCAAGACGGCATCCGGTGTCGACCAGGAAGACGGAAAGTCGGTAGGCATCCTCGCTGCGGCTCTTGATGGCGGCAAACAGCCTGGCCTCTTCGTCCCTCTCGAGGAAACGAATCCGTCCCGCCCGCTCCTTCTGGCGGCGAAACTCGGGCAGGCTGTGAACATCTCCCATCTTGTAAGCCTTGCGCAGCAGTTTGCTGAGGGCAGCCATCTTTCGATTGATGGTTGCGTTGCTGTTGCCGCGCTGGCGCAAGGTGCCGATAAGGTTGTCCAGGGTACTCTGGTCGAAGGCGCTGAAACGCTCCCCAAGGAGGATCTCGTCTATCTCGCCGATGAAGGAGCTGACATTATATTTATGCCGCCCATCATCCCACAGTATGTCTCGATAAGCTGAAAAAAGCTCTCCGACCCGGTATGACTTTACTTCTCTTATCTTGTTGTATGTGTAGTTGATCTTCGAGTTCTGAGAAGAAAACGTCGAAAACTGATCAGAGGAGTATCCCTCTTGAATCGCTTCGTTGGTCATTATCCGTCACTCCCCCGAGTGGATGGGATCAGCCCTATCCGCTTGGGAGCGTCCTTTCAAGAGATTAAATCACACAGTTGTGATCTCACCCGCCCACCGCGGATCCCACGAGACCAACCCTGCGGATCTGTTCAGCTACCGATTCCCCCTCTTTCCTCGTTTGCGTTGACCCAGTCACGAAACAAAAACAGCCCGGGCGTTTGTGCGCCCGGGCTGGATTTCACCTGTAAGGAACCAGCCCTTAGAAGGAGCGCTGGAAGCGGAGGATACCCGCGATGTTGCTCTTCTTGGTCGCACCGACCCAACCCTGCGAGAGGTCGTCAGCACCACCGACGTTCTGGTAGTCGACTTCGGCCGTGACCGTAAGGCCGGGAACGACGGTGTAGGCGATGTTCGCCGCGATGCCGAGGTTCTTCCAGTCGTCATACGAAGCCTGGAGGTTGAACGAGGTCTTCTCGTTGAACTTGTAGGTGCCACCGCCCCACACCGCCCAGTTGCCGCCCCACTGCTTGTAGAAGCCGCGGCCGAGTGCGTCGACGTTGTTGGTCGGGTCGTTGAGGTTGTTGTCCGAACCATAACCGACCATTGCAAACAGCGACAGTTCGTTGGAAACGTTGACGTCCAAACGAACCTTGCCGGCAACTTCTTCGTAGTTGCTGTCATAGGCGACGACGCCGGTGATGGCGCCCCAGCCCTGGGTCCACTTCACACCGCCGACGACATGCGGGACATAGCTGTCGATGGTGCCAACTTCACCGGAACCTTCTTCCAGCGAAACCACGGCCGAGAAGCCGTTGCCGGCATCGAAATAGTACTGAACGACATTGGTCTGGAAATTGCCGTAGGGGACGATCGTGTCGTTGATGACGTTGCCGGCGTAGCCGATGAACGTATCGAAGGCCGATTCGTCAGCACCAACGCGCAGGCCGCCGAGCTGGATCCATGCGAATTCCAAGGCGCTGCTCTTGTTTCGCGCCTGCCAGCCACCTGCTCCGTTGGCGGAGATGGTGCTTCCGTTGGAGTAGTCGCCGTAGCTGTTGCCGAAATTGATGCGGTATTCGGTGTAGGTCTTCAAGGTGCCGAGTTCGGTTTCCTGGCCGGTCCAGGTCTTCAGCGTGAAGCGGGTGTTCTTCCAGTAGGTCGAGTTGTCATCGCCGTTCATATGGTCCTGAACGTGATTAACGCCATCGAACGAGCCGGCATCGCCCACGCCGATGTCCTCACGAACATAACCGCCGATGCGCAGGCAGGTTTCGGTGCCGGGGATGTAGAAGTAGCCAGCGCCGTAGACGTCGCAAATCTTGACGTA
>NZ_VFVR01000020.1 GCF_006442205.1 Mesorhizobium sp. B2-3-12 | reverse complement strand
CGCCTACGCTTGCCGATGTCGCATCGATCATCGACGCCGGTGCCGACATCGTGGCGCTGGATGCCACCAGCCGGCCGCGCCCGGCCGATCTGAAGACGATGTTCGATGCGATCGCGGCGAGGGGACGCCTGTCGATGGGCGACGTCAGCACGCTCGACGAAGGCAAGCGCGCCCTGGACGCCGGGGCCTCGCTGATCAGCACCACCATGGCCGGCTACACGCCCTATTCCAACCAGCAGCGCGGGCCGGACTTCCAGCTTATGGAACAGTTCGCCGCGGCCGGCCTGCCGTTCGTCGCCGAAGGCCGCATCTGGACGCCACGGGAAGCCGTCCGCTGCTTCGAGCTTGGCGCTCGCTTCATCGTCGTCGGCGGCGCCATCACGCGGCCCGATGCTATAACCCGCGGCTTCGTCGACCAGGTCGGGTCGTGGAGCGCCAATCCGCAGTTGAGGAGGAACCAGTCATGATCAAGCGCCACCGCGTCGCCGTCATCGGTGCGGGCTTCATGGGTTCCATGCATGCCGCGATCTTCGCCGACATGGTCGGCTGCGAGCTGGCGGCGATCGTCGATCCCAATCTGGAACTGGCCGGCGCCGTCGCGGCCAAGGCGCCGGGCTGCAAGGTCTATCCCGGTCATGAGGCGCTGCTGGCGGGCGAGCGCGATCTCGACCTCGTCTCGATCTGCACGCCCGACAATCTGCATCTGGCGCCGGCGGTTGCCGTGGCCAGGGCCGGCATCAACATCTTCGTCGAGAAGCCGATCTCCTCCACGGTGGAGGATGCGCGGGCCATCATCGCGGCCTGCGATGAGGCCAAGGTCAAGCTCGGCATCGGCTATCTCCTGCGCTTCGATCCGCGCTACGCCGCGGCCAAGGAACTCATGATTTCGGGCAAGATCGGCGAGCCGATCCACATCTACGCCCGGCGCAACAGCGCACGCACCGAGGGCCCCAAACGTTATGGCGGCAAGCTGCCGCTGGCGCTGCACGTGACCGTCCACGACGTCGACATGGTGCTATGGATGCTCGACGGGCAGCACCCGGTTTCCGTCTATGCCCAGCAGACCGACATTCTGCTCGGCGCATCGGGCACGCAGGACAGCCTGGCCGCGATCGTGCGCTTCTCCGGTGGCACGGTGGTGAATTTCGAAAGCGCCTGGTCGCTGCCGGCCGGCACCCGCCACATGATCGATGCGCGCATGGAGCTGATCGGGACGGAAGGTTCGTTCGAGGTCCAGTGCGGCGACAGCGGCCTCTATTACGCCAGCAACGAGACGTCGCGGGAGATCGACACCCAGCACTGGCCTGTCGTCAACGGCCGTCTCGACGGCGACCTGGCGCGCCAGCTCGGCGGCCTGCTTGCCTGGCTCGACGGCGCCGACATGCCGATCGCCAGTGGCCGCGACGGCCTTCGTTCGCTCGAACTCACACTGGCGATGATGCAGTCGGCGCGGAGCGGCGAAATCGTGCGCCTCGGCGGAGCATGATCCCGAAAAGTGGTTGCCGGTTTTCGGAAAAGATCATGCTCGAACAGACAACGGGAATTTGAAACGAGGCCAAAGCGGCCCAACAATGGGAGACGAAAAAATGCTGAACAGACGCAATGTGTTGATGCTTACCGTGGCTGCGGCCGCGCTTGCCACGGCCTTGCCGGCCCTGGCGCAAGACAAGCCGTTCGACGGGGTGCAGTTGTCGGTGCTGCTCGAAGGCCATCCGACGACCGATGCCATCCAGAGGCTGTTGCCGGAATTCAAGCAGGTGACCGGGATCGACGTGGCGCTCGAGATCGTGCCCGAGCAGGACATCACGGCCAAGGAACTGCTCGAATTCTCCTCTAAGTCCGGCCGCTACGACGTCGTCCAGAACAACATCATCTACCTGCCGGGCTTCGTGAAGTCCGGCTATATCGTGCCGCTCGACGATTTCCTGGCCAAGCACAAGGAGAACTTCGACAAGGCCGATTTCGTGCCCGGCTACTTCAACACCAACATCGTCGACGGCAAGGTCTACGGGCTCCCGGTCTATGGCGAGAGCACCTTCGTCATGTACCGCAAGGATCTGTTCGAGCAGTATGGGCTTGCCGCGCCGAAGACGTTCGACGACATCGAAAACGCGGCCAGGACCATTTCGGAGAAGACCAACAAGCAGATCGCCGGCATCACCATGCGCGGCCAGCAAGGCATCCAGGGCGTCTATGTCTGGGCAGCCTATCTCTGGGGTTTTGGTGGCTCGTTCCTCGATACCGGCGGCAAGTCGGCGCTGGCAACGCCGGAGGGCGTCGCCGCGCTCGATGCCTTCACCAAGGTGCTGAAGGATTACGGCCCGGTCGGCGTCGCCAATTTCGGCTGGGAAGAAAACCGGCTGCTGTTCCAGCAAGGCAAGGCGGCGATCACGCTCGATGCCACCGTCAACGGCGCCTATAACGAGGATCCCAGCGTCTCCACCGTCGTCGGCAAGGTCGGCTATGTGCCGGTGCCGATGAAGTCCGCCTCGCCAAAGGGCGGCTCGTCATCGCTCGCCGTGCATTCGATGTATGTCTCGGCCGAATCCAAGAACCAGGAAGCGGCAGCCTTGTTCGCGGCCTGGGCGACCGCCAAGGAGCAGCAGCTGAAGGCGATCGAAACCGATCCCAACTCCGGCGTGACATCCCTTTCGGTGCTGAACGGCGAGGCTTTCGGCAAGCGCTACGGCGCCTTCAGGGATGGCATGATCGCCGCCATCAACGCCGGCAATCCGCAATATCTGCCGACGGTCGAGCAGGCCAACGAGATCATCAACAACACCGGCATCGCCGTCTCCAAGGCGCTTGCCGGCACGGCCAGCGCCGCCGACGCCCTCAAGGAGGCGGACGAGGCCAACAACGCCGCGCTCGCCCGCTAGGCGGGCGCGCGTGCCCTGCCGCGTGCGCTCCCTGTGCGCGGCAGGGCGAGATTCTCACCGGATGGATTGAGACCGTGGCAACAACAGCGTCGGACCCGACGAAGCACTTCTTCCAGCCGATCATCGTCTGCCTCACCGTGGCATCGGTCGCGCTGACGCTGTTCGTGATCTGGATTTCGCTGCACGATCTGTCGCTGATGCGCGCCGGGCGCGAGAAGTTCGTCGGTCTCGACAATTATCTGCGTTTCTTCGGCGATCCGCGCGCCATGGCGGCACTGTGGCGCACGGTGCTGTTCACCGCGCTGGCAACTATCATCGAGATCGCGCTCGGGCTTGCCGTCGTGCTGTTCCTCGATCGCGACTTCGCCATGAAGCGGCTGGTCAGGACGCTGCTGCTGGTGCCCATCATCATGACGCCGGTCGTCGTCGGACTGACCTGGCGCTTCCTGTTCGATCCCGCCACCGGCATGGCGAACTACCTGCTGTCGCTGGCCGGGATAGCCCAGGTCGACTGGCTGGGCAGCCCTCGGATCGCGCTGTTCGCCGTGCTGATCGCCGATATCTGGCAATGGACGCCTTTCGTCATCCTCTTGGTGATGGCGGCGCTGGAATCGGCGCCCACCGATCCCTTGAACGCCGCCCGTGTCGACGGCGCGCGCGAATGGCAGGTGACCTGGTATGTGCTGTTGCCGATGCTGCGCCGGGCGCTCGCCATCGTCGCGCTGATCCGGGCGATCGACAGCATCAAGGCCTTCGACCTGTTCTACATCATGACACGCGGCGGGCCGGCGCTGTCGACCGAGACGCTGAACTATTACGGCTACATCGTCGCCTTCACCAATTTCGACATTTCCTACGCACTGGCCATCGCCGTGATCCTGACCATCTTCACCAATGTCGCGCTCCTGACCATGTACAGCGTTCTGTTTCCGAAAGCGGGAGAGCGCTGATGGGCCGGCGCGCGATTTTCTATGTCGGGCTGCTCATGCTTTTGCTGGCGGTGCTGTTCCCGCTCTACTGGGTGGTGGTGACCTCGTTCAAGACGACGCGCGACGCCTTCGCCATTCCGCCGGTCTGGCTGTTCAGTCCGACGCTCGACAATTACCGCACGGTGTTCGCCAATCGCGGCTTCCTCAGCGCCTTCGCCAATTCCTTCATCATCTCCATCCTGTCCAGCGCGCTGGCGGTCGCCATCGGCTCGATCGCCGCCTACGGGCTGGCGCAGCAGCCGGGCGACCTGCGCCGTTCGAAGGAGAAATTCATCCTTAGCCTGCGCATCGCGCCGGCGCTGCTGTTCGTCATTCCGATGTATTACCTGGCGACCCGCATCGGCGCGCTCAACCAGCATTGGCTGCTGATCGCCGCCTATGCCTTCGTCAACGTGCCGTTCGCGATCTCGCTGCTGATCACCTTCTTCGACGACATCCCGAAGGAATTGCGCGATGCGGCCCGCGTCGACGGCGCGCGCGAGTTCAGCGTGTTCTGGCATGTCTACCTGCCGGCGGCGCGCGGCGGCATCGTCGCGACGCTGATCCTGTGCGTGTTGTTCACCTGGAACGAGTTTTTCGTCGCCCTGGTGCTGACCGGTCGCGCCACGCAGACCCTGCCGGTCTCGATCACCTCGTTCTTGACATTCCAAGGCATCCAATGGGGTGCGCTGACCGCTGCCGCCACCTTGATCATGCTGCCGATGATCGTGCTTGGCGTCCTGGTGCAGGGGCAGATCGTGCGCGGCATGACGCTGGGCAGCGTGAAAGGCTGAGGGGATCCGATGGCGAATTTGTCGATAAGGTCGGTGTCGAAATCCTACGGCGCGGTCAACGTGCTGGACGATGTCTCGGTCGAGGTCGAGGAGGGTTCCTTCGTCGTGCTGCTCGGCCCGTCCGGCTGCGGGAAGTCGACGCTGCTGCATGCCGTTGCCGGGCTAAACCCGATCGATTCCGGCAGCATCGTGATCGGCGACCGCAACGTCACCAATCTTCCCGCGCGTGAGCGCGACGTCGCGATGGTGTTCCAGTCCTACGCGCTCTATCCGACCATGTCGGTGGCCGAAAACATCGCCTTCCCGCTGAAGATGCGCGGGCTCGACCGCAAGACGTCACAGGAAAAGGTGGCGGCGGTGGCCAGGCTGCTGCGGATCGAGGCCTTGCTGCAGCGCAAGCCACGCGAACTGTCGGGCGGCCAGCGCCAGCGCGTCGCCATCGGCCGGGCGTTGGTGCGCGATCCCCGGCTGTTCCTGTTCGACGAACCGCTGTCCAATCTCGACGCGGCACTGCGCACCGAACTGCGCGCCGAGATCAAGCGCCTGCACCAGTCGATCCGCCGGACCATGGTCTATGTGACGCACGACCAGACCGAGGCGCTGACGCTGGCCGACAAGATCGTCGTGCTCAAGGCCGGCAAGATCGAGCAGGTCGGCACGCCGTTGTCGCTCTACGACGACCCCGACAATGCCTTCGTCGCCGGCTTCATCGGTTCGCCGCGCATGAATTTCCTCAAGGCGAGAGTGGCCGAGGACGGGAAAACCGTGCTCGTCGGCGATGCCAGGGTGGACGTCTCGCATCTTGCCGCCAGGCTCGCCAGCGGCCAGGAAGTCACGCTTGGCATCAGACCGGAACATCTGGACGAAAAGCAGGGCGTCGAGCTTGCGCTTGCCGTCGATGTCACCGAGCGGCTGGGATCGACATCCTACGTGCATGGCGCGCTGCCGAGCGGCGAAACGGTGGTCGCCGAACGGCGCGAGGACCAGCCCCGTTTCGGCGAGACGATCACGCTGCGCTTCGTGGCCGGTCGCACGCGCATCTTCGACGCGCGGGGGTCACGTGTTCGCTGAATCTGAGGCTCGCATCAGCTTGCCGTAGCGCTTGACCAGCCGGTCGCGCTTGAGGCGCGTCAGCCTGTGCGTCCAGAACAGCCCGTCGAGCTGATCGATTTCATGCTGGTGGCAAACCGCCAGCAGACCCTCGGCGTCCTCGAACCGCTCATTGCCGTCGAGATCCTGATAGCGGACGCGGATGCGGACGTGCCGCTCGATGTCCTCGGTGACGCCGGGCATCGAAACGCTGCCTTCCGCGTGGCGGATCATCTCGGTCGAGGCCTGGATGACGGATGGATTTACGTAGATTCCGGGTTCCGTATCGGACGGGAGCTGGATGACGACCAGGCGTTTCAAAACGCCGATATGCGGGCCGGTGATGCCGATCCCCGGCGCCGCGTGCATGGTGTCGATAAGGTCGCCGGCCAGATCCTTCAAGCCGCCGTCGAACAACTCCACAGGCTCGGCGACGGCGCGCAGCAGGGGGTTGGGGAATTTTATGATCGATCGAACCGCCATGGACCTCGTCTCAACGCGCCAGGCCCGCACGGATTTCGGCATCATGTTCGCCGCGCGCGGGGCTTCTCGCCGGGGTCTTTTGTTGCCAGTCGGAAAAGCGCGGCGCGGCCGCGGCCTGCAGGACGCCGTCCGCCGTCAGCCATGTGCCGCGCACGGCCATGTGCGGATGCAGGGCTGCTTCATGGGGGCTGAGAACCGGCCCGACGCAGGCGTCGGACCCTTCGAACAGCTTGACCCATTCGTCGCGCGGTTTGGTGGCGAAGATCGCGGCCAGCCGCTCGCAAAGCCCGGGCCACAGATCACGATCGAACTGGTTGGCGAATTGCGGATCGGCGGCAAGGCCCAGCCTGTCGAGGAAGAGCGCATAGAATTTCGGCTCCAGGCACTGGACGCTGACGAAGCCGCTATCCGACGTTCGGTAGACGCGGCACCAATGCGGCCCGTCGAGCAGGCTCTGACCGCGTTCCGCTGCGAGCGCGCCAGACTGGCCGAGCGACATCAGCAGGTTCATCATGTGCGCCGAGCCGTCGACGATCGCAGCGTCGACCACGGTGCCCTGGCCGCCGGCGCGGGCCTTGACGATGCCGGCCAGCATGCCGATGACCAGATAAAGCGCGCCGCCGCCTATGTCGCCGGTGAGCGTCGGCGGCGCCATGGGCGGCTCTCCCGGCGGGGACGCGTACCAGAGCGCGCCCGATACGCCGGTATAGTTCATGTCGTGGCCCGCTGTGGCGGCGAGCGGTCCGTCCTGGCCCCAGCCGGTCATGCGGCCGTAGACCAGCTTCGGGTTGGCCGCGTGGCAGGCATCCGGATCAAGCCCAAGACGTTCCATCACGCCGGGCCGGAACCCCTCGATCAGCCCGTCGGCGGTGGCGATCAGGCGCATCAGCACGGCCACGTCGCCGGCGTCCTTGAGGTCGAGCGCGATGGAGCGCTTGCCGCGATCGAGCAGCGAGCGTTCGGGCGCGCCCGGCATGGACGCCTGCTTGCGGTGGACGACGATGACATCGGCGCCAAGATCGGCGAGCAGCATGCCGGTGAAGGGCGCCGGACCCAGCGCCTCGATCTCGATGATGCGGATTCCTCCGAGCATCCCATCCTCCACAGCGGTTTTGGCACTTCGGTATCGCGAACATTTGGTGTCGAGAGGGCGACGGTGTGTAACCCTCATCTTTCGCCATTGAAGCATGTGCCGCCGGCATATACTTCAGGACCATGAAAAAAATCGGTTTCCTGTCATTCGGGCATTGGACGCCCTCGTCGCAATCGCAGGTGCGTTCGGCTTCGGACGCGCTGCTGCAATCCATCGATCTCGCTGTCGCCGCCGAGCAGCTTGGCGCCGACGGGGCTTATTTCCGCGTGCACCACTTCGCGCGCCAGCTCGCCTCGCCATTCCCGCTGCTGGCCGCCGCCGGCGCCAAGACCAGCCGCATCGAGCTCGGCACGGCGGTCATCGACATGCGCTACGAGAACCCGCTCTACATGGCAGAGGACGCGGGCGCCGCCGACATCATCGCCGGCGGGCGGCTGCAGCTCGGCATCAGCCGCGGTTCGCCCGAGCAGGTCATCGATGGCTGGCGCTATTTCGGCTATGCGCCGCAGGAGGGCCAGAGCGACGCCGACATGGCGCGCCATCACGCCGAGGTTTTCCTCGACACGTTGCGCGGCGAAGGTTTTGCCCAGCCCAATCCACGGCCTATGTTCCCCAACCCGCCCGGCCTGCTCAGGCTCGAGCCGCATTCGGAAGGCCTGCGCGAGCGCATCTGGTGGGGTGCGGCCACCAACGCCACCTCGGAATGGGCGGCCAAGCTCGGCATGAATTTGCAGAGCTCGACGCTGAAATTCGACGAGAGCGGCAAGCCGTTCCATGTCCAGCAGGCGGAGCAGATCCGTATCTATCGCGAGGCCTGGAAGGCGGCCGGGCACAAGCGCGAGCCGCGCGTCTCGGTCAGCCGCAGCATCTTCGCGCTGGTCGACGACCGCGACCGCGCCTATTTCGGCCGCGGCAATGAAAGCCGCGACCAGATCGGCTTTATCGAGGAGAACACGCGGGCGATCTTCGGCCGCAGCTACGCCGCCGAACCCGACGTGCTGATCAAGGAACTGGCGCAGGACGAGGCGATCGCCGAGGCCGACACGCTGCTGCTCACCGTGCCCAACCAGCTCGGCGTCGACTACAACGCCCATGTCATCGAGGCGATACTGACCCATGTCGCGCCGGGGCTGGGCTGGCGCTGACGGCCGCGCCGTGTAACCATCGACGCGGCGGGCGGTTCGGAGGTTCACGGCATGGCGAAGACGGCGTTGATCGCGTGGGGCGGCTGGGAAGGCCACACGCCTGAGCGCAGCGCCAATGTCGTGCGCGACATGCTGGAGCGCAACGGCTTCACGGTCACGCTCGGCCAGGGAACGGCGATGTTCGCCGATCCGGAGTTGTCGTTCTTCGATCTCATCGTGCCCGTCATCACCATGTCGACGATCGAAAAGGCCGAGCTGAAGAACCTGACGCAGGCCGTTCGCGGGGGAAGCGGGCTCGGCGGCTTCCACGGCACCATGGGCGACAGTTTTCGTGGCGAGCCCGATTATCAGTTCATGACCGGCGGCCAATGGGTCGCGCATCCCGGCAACATCATCGACTACACCGTCGTCATCACCCGGCCGGACGATCCGATCACGAAAGGCCTCGGCGATTTCGCCTATCGGTCGGAGCAATATTACATGCATGTCGACCCGAGCAACGAGGTGCTGGCGACAACCACCTTCAGCGATGCGCATTTCCCGGGCATTGGCGGCGTCGTCATGCCGGTGGTCTGGAAGCGCAGGTACGGCGCGGGCAAGGTTTTTTACAGTTCGCTTGGTCACACCGCGGATGAGTTCGCGGTGCCGGAGATGGCGCTGATGATGGAGCGTGGTTTGCTGTGGGCCGCGCGGGGGTAGCAGCTGGCGTGGCTTCCCGCGACTTCCTAGGGCGTAGCAGGAGCGAAGCTCCGTCGCGGAACCCTAGGATCCATTCCGTGACGTCTATCGAAGTGTGCAGCGGAGCAGAATTCTGTACCGTGGCGGCGCCCCAGAGTCCCGGCATGGATCCTAGGGTCTGCGCCGCGTCGCTTCGCTCCTTGCTCCGCCCTAGGATGACGAATCGACAGGGGCTGACACTCAGCCAATGCCACCCGTAACCACATAGGCGCCGGCGGTGCGTCCATCTTCCACCCGCACCACCGCCGTCACGATCGAGCCGTAGGAGCCGCGCCAGACGCTGTGGAAGCGCCGATGCTCGCTGGTCGGAACGAGCGTCCGGCCGGTGAACCGCGCGCCGCTCAGTTGGATCGCGATGGGCTCTCCGTTGACGTGTACCAAGACGCTGGCGTTCCCCGCGTCGGTTTCATCGACAGACAAGTCCACGGTGATGGCGATCTCGTCCTGATCGCCCGAACTACTCGTCTCGGCCGCAAGCTTGATGGTGAGCGCGGGCGCTCCGCCACTGCCGGCTTCGGTGGGGCGGTGCGGAAACACATCGTCGGCCAGTTCAGGCGTGCGCGGCGGGCGTGTGCGGCGCTGCGTGGAACGTTCGTAGTCGCCGGCCATGCGCAGCAGGTTTTCGTCGTCATAGGCCTTGCCGGCGAAGGTGAGGCCGACCGGCATGCCGATGTCGGCCATGGTGCCCATCGGCACGGTGACGGTCGGGATGCCGAAATGGCGCCAGACCAGATTGCCATTGGCGACCCAGGTGCCATTGCGCCACGCAAGATCGGCGGAGTCTTCATTGACGTCGGCATCCGCCGGCCCGACATCGGCGGCGGCCGGCAGCACCACGGCATCGAGGCGGTTGGCGTGCAGCCAGTCCTCGAAATCGATGCGCCGTGTCGCTTCAAGTCCCTTGATGCCGTCTTCGATCGTGGAGATGTCGGCCAACGGCGTGACGCCGGTCTTCGCCCGCTCGACATATTCCTTGAGATCGAAGCCGCCTTCATAGCGGTCGGGCAGCGTGCCCGGCGGCCGTGGAAAGATTTTCGGGCCGTCGACCGCAGTGAGATCGGGCAAGGCGGGGTCGGCATTGGCGCGCAGAAAATCGTCCCAGCCCCAGATGCTGAGATCCCAGAGTTCACGGTCGGCGAAATCCGCCGGCACCAGTCCACGCTCGACCATGGTTCGCGCGCCCGGGCGGTCACGCTCATAGTTGGAGACGACGGGGAAATCGACCTCGACCACCTCGGCGCCGAGCCGGCGCAAATCCGTCGCCGCCTGCTCCCATAGATCAAGCACCGAGGCGCGGGTTTCGATCGGGCGGTCGGCCTCGCTGTCGCGGCCGATATACATTCTGGGCACGCCGAGCCGTTTGCCTTTGAGCGACCCCTTCAGCGCCAGATCGGTGTAACGCGGTGGGCGCAAGTCGGAACTCCTGGGCAGCGCCACCCAGGGTTGGGCGCGCCAGAAATCGCCTCTCGTTTCCGGATCATCGGCGACGATGACATCGAGCAGTTCCAGCATGTCGGGCACGCCGCGCGTGTGCGGCACGACCACATCCATGGTCGGCACCAGCGGCCAGTTGCCGCGCACCGAGATGACGCCGCGCGAGGGCGTATAGGCGACCAGCGCGTTGTTGGTGGCCGGCGCGCGGCCGGACGACCAGGTTTCTTCGCCCAAGCCGAAAGCGGCGAAGCTGGCCGCCGTCGCGGTGCCCGAACCATTGGAGGAGCCCGAGGCGAAAGCGGCGGTCAGGTAGTCGGCATTGTACGGGCTTTCGGCGCGGCCATAGATGCCGCGCTGCATGCCGCCATTGGCCATGGGCGGCATGTTGGTGAGGCCGATCAGCACCGCGCCGCCGGCCCGCAGACGCGCAATGGTGAAGGCGTCCTCATTGGCGACGAGATGCTCGAAGGCGGGCGAGCCGGCGGCTACCGTCAAGCCCTTGACCTTGTAGCTGTCCTTGGCGGTGTAGGGGATGCCGTCGAGGGGACCGAGCGTCCTGCCTTGCCGGCGCCGCTGGTCGGAAGCGGCGGCTTCCTCGAACATGGCGGGGTTGAGCACGGGCACGGCGTTCAGCGCAATGCCGTGCCTGTCGAAATGCGCGATGCGCCTGAGATAGGCCGCGACCAACTCGACGCTGGTGACCGTGCCCCCGTCGAGCGCCTGGCGCAGTTGGTCGATCGTCGCTTCGACGAGGTGGAGGCTGGCGTCGGTCATCATGGCTCCCGGGCGGTTGTTCCCACACCATGGATGAGCGAGGCCATGGGCTTCGGCAAGAGCCAATCAGACGTCTTTGCCGAAACCTGTTGTTCCTGCCTGCAACGCTCAGGCGCCACTCTCCTTCATCGCCTCGATGATCTCGGCCATCAGCGCCAGGTCGCGGCGGGAGTCGGCGAGGTCGGTCAGCGGCTTGGTGCCTTCCGCGATGTGGCGGTGGAAGGCTTCCAGTTCGTTGGAGAAGGCGTCGCCATAGAGCGGCCCGAAGGTTTTCGTCACCGGGCCGAGCGGACCGGCTTCGGTCACTTCCAGCCGTGTCGGCAGGCTTCTGATATAGGGCGTGTCGTAGATGATGCGCACGCGCCTGGTGTTGGAGCGCACCTCGATCATGGCGTCGAACAGGCCGAGATCGTCGACCACCGCGTCATAGAGACAGGCGAAGTGGCCATAGTCGAAGGTCACCGAGGTGTTGGCGCCGCCATTGGTGCGGTGCGCTGACACCACGCCTTGCGGCTCGCCGATCAGCCCGCGCATGGCCGAGATGTGGTGCGAGGAGAGTGCGGTCAGGCCGCGATAGGCGCGCATCAGGTCGGCGGGTGCGTCGGCGCCGACGACTTCGCGGATCAGCGCGTCCCGCTTCCTGGCGCCGCGTGCCAAAAGGGCAGGGTCGATGTCCCTGGGATAGAGGATGTTCTGGCTCTTGTTGAGGAAATGCCGGCCCTCAGAGATCAGGTCGAAGATGCGGACATGGGTGATGTCGGCATGCGCGGGCAATTCGTCCCTGGCGGCAAGATAAGCCGGTGCGTAGCGGCGCATATAGCCGACGAACAGGGTCTTCTTGTAGACCGGCATCAGGGCCAGCAATTCATCGATTTCGCGCACCGTTAGGCAAGCAGGCTTTTCCAGCAATATGTGCTTGTCGGCTTGCATGGCGGCGCGCACGAAGCGGCTGTGGGTGTCGTCGGACGACAGCACGAAGACCACGTCGATATCGGGCGAAGCGATCAACGCCTCGGCCGTCTCGAAGGCTTTGGCGGGCGCGTATCCGGAGGTGACGAGGCTCACCAGGCTCGGCGAGACATCGTATACGCCCGCGATCGTCCAGCGATCGCGCTGGTCGGCCAGAACAGGCAGATGGATCGACTGCGCGACCTCTCCAAGACCGACAAGTCCGACACGAAGTGGTGCCACTGGAAAACTCCTTCCGATTAAGCCGATGCCGGCCGCGGCGGCGGCCAGCCGTTGATGTCATGAGAGCGCGATCACGCCGCGCCGGTGACCAGCGCGACGAGTTCGTTGCCCGATGTCTCCGAGGCGCGCACCGTCGCGGCCATCCTGCCGGCCCGCATCACCCAGATCTGGTCGGAGAGGCGCCGCACCTGATCGAAATTGTGGCTGACCAGGATGACCGAGACCGACTGTTCGCGCAGGCGCCGGATCAGCGCCTCGACATTAGCGGTCTCCTGCACGCCGAGTGCGGCCGTCGGTTCGTCCATCACCACCAGCTTGGCGCCGGAGCCGACGGCGCGGCAGATCGAGATCGCCTGCCGCTGGCCGCCGGACAGCCGGCGCACACGCTGGTTGATCGAGGGCACGTTGATCGACAGGCGCGACAGCATCGAGCGGGCCTCGCGCTTCATCGCCTTGCGGTCGAGGAAAGCGAGAGGGCCGATGCGGCGCACGAGCTCGCGGTTGAGGAACAGGTTCTGCGCCACGGTCAACTCGTCGATCAGCGCCAGGTTCTGGTGCACGGTCTCGATGCCGGCCTTGCGCGCCCCGTCCGGGTTGGAAAAGGGGTGCTCGCGGCCGTCGAAGACGATCGAGCCGGCATCGGGAACATGCACGCCGACCAGGCAGCGGATCAGCGTCGACTTGCCGGCGCCGTTGTCGCCGATGACGGCGGTGACCTCGCCGCGGCGCGCCTGGAAGGCGACATCCGTGAATGCGCGCACGCCGCCAAAGTGCTTGCTCAGGCCGTTGCAGGCGATGATTGCGTCGGAGGATGTGGCGCTCATTTCTGGTACCGCATGATCAGCGCCGCGAGCACCACGATGGCGCCCACGGCGAGCGGTTGATAGAAGGCCGAGACGCTGAGCAGCGTCAGCCCGTTGACGAGCGCGGTCAGCATCAGCGCGCCGATGGCCGGGCCAAGGATCGAGGCGCGGCCGCCGAACAGGCTGACGCCGCCCAGAACCACCGCGGCAACCGAATTCAGGAGCAGGCTGGTGTTGATCTGCGGCTCGGCCGAACCGATGCGCGCCACCAGCAGGATAGCCGCGATGCCGGCGCAGAAGCCCGATATCGTGTAGGCGGCGATCTTGACGCGGTTGGTGTGGATGCCGAGCGCGCCGGCGCTCTCGACCTGGCCGCCGGTGGCCAGGAGATGGACGCCGAAGCGTGTGTGGTAAAGTGCGATATGCGCCACAATGACGGCCGCGATCGCCACCCAGACCGGATAGCCGAAAGGCCCGAACGAGCCGGAGGCGAGCTTCAACAGGAAGGTCGAGCCGACCATGGTCGGCTCGCCGCCAGACAGGATGAGGCCAAGCCCGGTGATGGCCGAGAGCGTGCCGAGGGTCACCACGAAGTCGGGAATCTTGCCGACGGTGATGATGAGGCCGTTGAGGAAGCCGAGCGCGCTGGTCGCCAGCACGCAAAGCACGCAGGCGATGAAGATGCCGTAGCCGCCGGCGCTGACGAGTCCGAGGATCACGGCGCCAAGCATGACCGCCGCCGCCATCGACAGGTCGATGCCTGACGTTGCCACCACGAAGGTCTGGCCGATCGACAGCACGACCAGGATCGCCGACGCCAGCAGCAGCGCCTGCAAATTGGCGACGCTGAGGAAGACCGGCTGGGCGATGCCGAAGATGATGACCAGCCCGACCAGGCCGACAACGGACGCCCAGTCGGCCCAGAAGGAGGGATCGAGGAGGAGAGCCGACAGGGAGGGGCGGCTCTCCTCCGGCACGCCCGCCGAATGGGCGGCGGGCGCGTTGTCCATGGGGTTGCTCACTTCAGCATCTCGCGCAACGGATCGGGATACTCGCCGCCGGGGCGCGGGAAGTTCTTCAGCGAGGCCTCGGCATTGTCCTTGTTGATCAGGAGCACGGGCGCCGGCACGTAGGCAGGCAGTTCCTTGCCCTTGACCGCCACCTTGCAGGCCTCGACGCCCATGGCGCCGACGACATAGGGATATTGGGCGACGGTGGCGGAGAGTTCGCCAGCCGCGACCGATTTCAACGCGTCGACGATGCCGTCGAGGCCGATCACCTTGACGTCCTTGCCCGAGGTCCGCACCGCGCGCTCGACGCCGAGCGCCATGATATCGTTGGCGGCGAAGAAACCGGCGAGATCCGGGTGCGCGGCCAGAATGTCGGTGGCCGCCGTCAGTGCCTTCTCGCGATCCCAGTCGGCGCTGACCATCACCACCACCTCGAGCTTGCCTTCGACGGCCTGCTTGAAGCCCTTGATGCGCGCGTTGGAGCCGACATCGCCGACGATACCGGCGACCAGGGCCACCTTGGCGCCCTTCGGCACCAGCTTCAGCATTTCCTCGCCGGCCAGCGCGCCGGCGGCGACATTGTCGGTGCCGATATAGGTCGAGACGGTGAAGCCGGCGGCCTTGGCCTGTTCGGGGTCGATGGTGCTATCGATGTTGACGATCGGCTTCTTCTTCTGCGCCACCGGCACCAGTGCCTGGACAAGATTGGAAACGCTGATCGGGTTGACCAGGTAGCAATCGAAATCCTGCATCGCCATGGCGGTCAGGCGATCGGCCTGGCCGGTGGCATCGCCCATATTGGCGGCGGCCTGTACGGTGACATTGACGCCGTCGGCCTTGGCCTGTTCCTCGATGCCCTTCTGCATGGTCTGGAAGAAGGGGTTGTCGAGGCCCTTGACGATGGCCGCGACCTTCGCCGCATCCTGCGCATGGGCAGGCGCCACCATTGTCGTTGCAAGCAGGCCGGCGCCAATCGCCAGGCTATTCAAGATGCGCATTGTCTTCCTCCTCCGAATCCCTTGTTGCCGGCACGGTTTTCCGCGAAGGAATACCGACAGCAGGCAAGCAACCCGGCGCTTGCGTTGGCCCGGCGCTTGGATTGTAGGGACTGGCGGGGCGCTTGGGATAGCAACCCCGGTTCAAGTCCCTTGCGTGTCAGGCATTGCTCCTCCCAGAGCGCTGACTTCATGCCACGTCAGCATTGCCGCATGTTTCAGAAAAAATTGACACGCGTCAACATTTAAAATGGTGCGCACTGATTTTGCGGCGCGTCGTTCCGGCCGCTTCCCCTGGCCGAAAAAAATCGATTTTTTATGCAACCGCTCATGGGTGCGTGCGTTACAGGGTTCCCCGGGGGGAGGTGAGGTTTGCATTGGATCGTTTCGAGATATTGCACGAGCCGACAGGCACGTATTCCATTTTCGACAGGTCAACAGAGTTGCCGGTAACTGTAGAAGGCAGGACTTTCATCGGTCTCTATCGGCACGAAGTGCCGCTGGCCCTGCTTGCCGCCATGGAACCCGACGACAGCGGGGTGCCGTCGCTATCGCCGCTGAGTGGCCGCGCATCCCATCAGGACCATCAACAGGACGACTTGCAAGCGTAAATGAACGCTCGCATAAGTTGCGGAAGGCCGCATAGCATGAAAGAAAATGGGGCCGTTACCATAGCATGAAAGGGGGATCATGCCTGATCAGAACGCGCTTGTGCGCACAGCCATTGCTCGGCTGCTTTCCGAAAAGACCGGAGTTGCCGTGATTTCGATGAAGGAGAGTGTCGCGGAATTGTTGGCGATATCAGGCGCGGCGCTAACCCTCGACAGCCTGCAGGATCTGCTGCTGGAAATGGCGGAGGTGCGCGGGATGATGGTCGCGCTCGATCTCTGAATCCCTGTTTTTGCGCAATTTTGGCGGCGTCATTGCCTATCGTATCGCCGCGAGGGTCGGAGGTGCCGGCGGTTTACCGATATTCGCGGACGACACATGGCTCAGCGTGCCGTCGCCGTAGATCATGCGGCCGGCGCGGAAGGTGGCGCGCACGCGTGGCACCGGCAGGCGGTCGGCCACGACGAGATCGGCCAGGAGCCCGGCTTCGATGGCGCCGCGATCGGCAAGCCCGAGTGCGGCGGCCGGATTGGCGCTGGTCAGCGCCGCCGCCGCCGCCAGTCCATCCCTTCGCAGCTCCGCCAGGCCGAGCACGGCAGGCAGGATCGAGGCCGGGTGGTAGTCGCTGGCCAGCATGTCGAGCAGCCCGGACTGATAGGCCTGGCGAGCGGAAAGATTGCCCGAATAGGATTCTCCGCGCAGCGCGTTGGGCGCGCCCATGGCCGTATACATGCCCAGCCGGCGGGCTTCCCGCGCCGCCTCCAGGGTCACCGGGAATTCGCTGAGCACGGTTCCCAGTCCGTGGACGAACTCCACTTTTTCCAACGTGTCGTCATCGTGCGAGGCGAGCACGACGCCGCGCGCGCGGGCAAACGCCGACAGGCCCTGCAGGGTGCCGAGCACGCCGCCATGGCCGTTGCGATCGGCCATGCGCTTGCCGACGACCTCGGAGACGTCGGCAATCGACATGCCGCGCTCCTTGGCCAGGCGCGCGATGTACAGTTCGACATCGCGGTACTGCCCCTGTCCTGGCGTGTGATCCATCAGCGAGATCAGGTCCAGCTTGCCGGCATCCATCAGCCTTTCCAGCACGCCGACGGCCGCGGTGAACGTCACTTCGAAACGGGCATGGATACGGTGGTCGACCAGAAGGTCGTCCTTCAGCCCGGTGATGGTCTCGATGATGGACGACGTGTGTTCTTCCGAGCGCAGCAAGGCCGCGGTGGCGCTGTTGCCGATGAAGGAGAGCGCGGCATAGGCCGTCGTCACGCCGCAGGAGGCCAGCCTTTTGTCGAGTTCGGCGATGCCGATTGCCATCGGCACGTGGACACCGCTGCGCGGCTCCACTTCCCGCTCCACCATGTCGCCATGCATGTCGATGAAACCAGGCAGCAGAAGGCGGCCGCCGCCGGTGAAATCGGCATTCTCGACCGGCTGGTCGCGGATCTCGGCGATCAGGCCGTCCTCGATCCTGACGGCGCCATTGGCAATGACGCGGTCGCGCAGGACGATCTCGAATTCACTCAGCCACATGTCCCGTTTCTTCGCGTGATCCCGGTGGGGCGCGGCCCTGTCCGTCCGTTCAAGCATGGTCGTCTCCGAAAACAGCAGTCCACATATCCGGATCGCCCGCCGGCCAGGCGGTTTCAAGGCGTCTCATGCGGATGGTCCTGAGGACCGGATAAGCTGGCTTCGTGACAGCTTTGTGTAGGACACCGTTGCATCGGCGCTCCCCCAGGCCGAAAATGCCGCCATGAAAACAGTTCCCAGGCTCACCACGGCAAGGCTCGTGCTTCGGGCGCCGGGCGAGCGGGATATCCCGGCTTGGTTCGCGCGGGCCACGGATGTCGAATCCGCTTCCCTTGCGGGCGATCCCGTTCCCGACGACATCAGCGCGGGCGCCCGATGGCTCGCCCTTGCGCGCCGGCGGTTGGCCGAGGGCAAGGCGATCAAATGGTCGATCGACCAGGCTGGCGTGTCGGACGCGATCGGGACGATAACCCTGTCCTTCGCTGCAGACGCCAAGGCGGCCGCGCTGGGATTTGTGCTGGGGCGTGCGCATTGGGGGCAGGGGTTGGGCAGCGAGGCCGCGCGCGAAGTGGTTCGCCATGCCTTCGAGACCCTGGCGCTCGAACAGGTCACCGCCGAAGCGGCGGCGCGCAATGCCGCGTCGCTGCGGATCATGGCGAAGCTCGGCTTCAGACATGTCGAGAGCTTCATCGACGAAGCCGACGGCGAGCGCTGCGAGCGTTTCGTGCTCGACGCGGACGTCGGAACGTCAGTCCTGGCGAACCAGGCTTAGAGCCATCGGGGCACGCCAAAGGCCCCGTCCGTGTCAAATCAATCGCAGGTGGTCGCGGCCTTGAGCGCTTCGGCACGGGCAGGTTGGCGCAAATCCGCGATCCGTCGAACGGACGCGTAGAACCTGGGATAATCGCTTGAGCACAGGTCGAACAAGCGAAGAAACGCCGGAACCTGTTCGCCGTAGACGGACGTCGCGGCGAGCTTGGCGTTGTTGATGGGGGCCTCGAACCAGGCGTCATATCCCTTGTATCCGGCCCAGCGTTTGTCGCGCATCTGCCGGTAGCGGGTCCGCAGCCTCTCGAGCGTGGCTGCCTTGGCCGCCGCCATCTGCTCCGGGGTGCGGGGGCTTTCATAGACCTGCCGCAACTCGTCGCGGGTTTTCGCCACCAAAGCGAGAAAATCGGCGCCGCGCTTGCGATCGGCTTCGTAGCGGCGCAATCCGGCGCGATCGCCGGCGGCGCGCAGCCATTTTCTCGTGCCGGTGGTTTCGACGGCAACGGCGAAAGCCTCGTTGAACGCGGAATCGCCATTCACATAGAGGCGCTGATGCGCCAGTTCATGAAAGACGAGGCTTGCCAGATAGGTGTCGTCCTGGCGCAGCATGGTCGAGAGCAGCGGATCGCTGGACCAGCCCAGCGTCGAATAGGCCGTGACGCCGCTGACATAGACGTCCAGCCCCTGTCCATGCAGTGCGACGGCGCTTTGCGCCGCCGATTTCCGGTCGAAATAACCCCGGTAGGGAACGCAGCCGAAAACCGGAAAGCACCACGTCTTCGGCGTGAGCGAGAATTGCGGCGCGGCAAAAACGGCCCAGGTCACGGCATCCCGGTGGATGTCGACATAGCTGCGATAGCTGCTGTTGTCGGGCAGCGCCAGTTCGTCCGTGGCGAAGCGCCTGATCGCGCTGGCCGAGGTCAGCCTGGCGCGCAACGCCTCCGGCGTCGAAGGGGCCTCGATCAGTTTTCCGACGTCCTGGCGCGCGGCCATGATCCGGACATGGCCCTCCAGCGATTGCGCATAGTAGGAAACGCTGGTGCAACCGCCCACTGCGGCCCCCATCATCGCCGCGACAAACAACCGAAAAACGCGCTTCACTTCTTCCCCACCGCTTCGTCACCTGCCCATGGAGCATATGTGCGGCGGGGCGTCCACTGGGCACGGCCTTGAAGCCGGCGGTCGCCGGGTTCACGCCACATGGTTGCCATGCGCCTTCGTTTCGTTCACCGAAATCGGCTTTGCTCCTTCCTGGAGGCTGACATCATCGACGACGACGACAAGGGGCGCCCGCACCGACCCGGTCGTTGCTAAGCCCCGGTCCGAAGCCTATGCTTTCGGTATCGGCCGCCAGTCACGTACGGATGCCGCCGACAGTGAGAGGAAAGTGCTCTTGCCCGCAACGGGAGAGGAGCCATGCCTCAATCCATTTTTCGCAACCACGTGCTTAAAACCTTGTCTCCGGAGGATTTCACGCTCCTGCAGCCGTCGATGCATCACGTCGAACTGGGGATCAAAGCCAGGTTGGAGTATCCCCATCAGCGTATTGAGCATGTGTATTTTCCCGAATCCGGGATCGCTTCGGTGGTCGCCATCATGACCGGAGGGCGACAGTGCGAAGTCGGCATCGTCGGCCACGATGGAATGACCGGCGTTACGGTCATTCTCGGCCAGGAGAGCTCTCCCAACGAAACCTATATTCAAGTCGCCAGTCAGGGCTGGCGCCTGCCGGTTGAAAATCTTCGCGCGGCCCTCGCGAAAAGCCCGACTCTTCGCGAATCGTTACTGGGCTATGCCAACGCCTTCCTCATCCAGGCTTCCCGGACCGCGCTGGTCAACGGCCACTCGAAGATCGAGGAGCGGTTGGCTCGGTGGCTGCTGATGGTCCACGATCGCTCGTCAGGAGACAGGATCTACCTGACACATGAATTTCTGGCCACTATGCTGGGCGCCCGGCGCCCTGGGGTCACCACGGCCCTCCAAATGCTTGAATATCGGGGGCTTGTCCAGGCCAGGCGTGGCGAGATCACGATCGTCGATCGCAGCGGACTGATAAAGCTCACTCACGGCGCCTACGGAGAGGAGGAGCAACGGCATTCGGCATTGTAGCCGACTGACAGTCCGCAATCGTACATAAGCTTGATGGGCGCGGATAATAGGGCGTAAATCACGTTGGTTCGAGTTCAGGGAGGAGCTCGCAATGACCAGCGCTTTTCACCGTGTCACAGTGGAAAAGGCGACCGAGGCCTATGTCCTTTCCAGGGGCCGAGCCCGGTTTCTTTCCATCGCCCGGGCAATCCGCGCCATCCGAACACTTATGCCGGCCTGCGGAGCCACCGACCGCGAGTTGGAGGGGATGCTGGCGGCGGCCTGCATCGTTCACGGCATTCCCGTCACCTTCGACGCAGCGATGCCCGAGGGCGCGGAAATGCGGCTTCATTCCTAGGTACGCGAGATGCCCGCGGTCGCGCAGACAGCCTTTTCGGACGTCAGGCAGGCGATTGTCCGCTACCTGCTCGATAATGTCGACAACCCCAGCGTTTCGATCTCCGAGGCTGTCCATGCCATGAGAGCGATGTTTCCACTTTGCGAGTTCACGGACTGGCAACTGGGCGATCAGGTTGCACGGGCCGCCATCGACGCGGGCTTTGCAATTGAATTCGACGCCAACATTTCCTGAATGAAGACAACTCGTCGGCGACTATCTGGACCACGTTTGGAATGCACCTTTTGCGGGACGATCCGCCTTCGGATCCCCGCCGACGTCCAACCTTCAACGCCAATCAGCTGCGCCGTTTGCGGGAAATATCTCGGCACATGGGACGAACCGCGGATTCCCAAGGTGGCAATGACGGGATATTCCGCCTCGACAAGGGGGCGAAAGCCGCCGGTCCGCTCCGACCCATTTGGCAGGTCATATCCGGACGCCATCACCAAATCTCGCCCACCGCTGACTCTTTCCCCAACCCTCGAACGTCTTAGCTACAGTGAAACACTGGAGCAGGATCCAATGAGCCTCAAGGATAAAAAGATCGTGGTCACCGGCGGCAGCCGGGGGCTTGGCCTCGGATTGGTCGAGGCGCTGGTCGAACAGGGCGCCGAGGTGACGGTCGTCGCGCGGGGCGCGGAGGCGCTGGAGGCGGTCGGCGCGCGGCTCGGGGTTGCCACCATCGCGGCCGATGTCACGGACGAGGACGCGGCCTATCGCATTCTGGGCGAGGTCCGCCCCGACATACTGGTGCTCAACGCTGGCGTCACGCCGCGCATGGGGCGGCTGGACCAGTTGAAGTGGGAGGATTTCTCCATTGCCTGGGAAACCGACGTCAAGGCCGGGCTCTACTGGCTGCAGGCGGCGCTGAACCTGCCGCTCGGGCCGGGCAGCCGGGTGCTGATCGGGTCGAGCGGTGCGGCCGTCACCGGGTCGCAAATGTCGGGCGGCTATGGCGGCGCCAAGCGCATGCTCTGGTTCATGGCCAAATACGCCAATGGCGTGGCGCAAGAGAAAGGCCTCGACATACGCTTCCAGGCGATCCTGCCACGGCAGATGATCCTCGGCACCGGGATTGGCGATGCGGCGGCGAGCGCCTATGCCGGGTCGATGGGCATCACGCCGGAACAGTTCATCACCCGCTTCGGCGCGCCGATGCCGCCCCGGGCGTTTGGCGACAGGGTGGTCTCGCTGCTGGAGGATCCGCACTATGAAGAGGGCGTCGTCTTCGGCCTCAGCGGCGATGCGGGCGTGACCATCATGGAGGGCGCTGGTCCTTGAGCGACGGAAAGACAGCCGTGGAGCGCGACCGGCAGGAAGGGCTGCTTGCCCTTGCCGCCGCGCTGCGGCCTGAGCTGCACCGCTATTGTTCGCGCCTGATGGGCTCGGTCATCGACGGCGAGGATGTGGTGCAGGACACGTTCGCCCGCGCCGTCCTGGCGCTCGATGAGTTGAGCGAGGTGCCGCAACTCAGGCCCTGGCTGTTCCGCATCGCTCATAACCGGGCGCTCGACCTGTTGCGCAGCCGCGCGATCCGCGCCGCGGAGCCGATCGAGGCGGCGCTCGACATCGCCGACGACACCAAGCCCGATCCGGTGGAGATGCTGATGCGCAGGCAAGCCGTGCAAACCGCCGTGTCGCGCTTCGCGGAGCTTCCTGTGCCCCAACGCAGCGTGGTCATCCTGAGGGATGTGCTGGACGAGCCGCTGGCCGACATTGCCGCTTTGCTTGGCACCACCGTCGATGCCGTGAAGGGGCATCTGGCGCGCGGCCGCGCCCGGCTTCGGCAGATCAATGCCGAGGCCAATCCGCTTCCCGACGCGCGCATCGCTTCCGCCGCCGTGGTGCGTTACGTCAACCTGTTCAACCAGCGCGACTGGGACGGCTTGCGCGCGCTGCTTGCCGACGACGTGAAGCTCCAGCAGTCCATGCACCCGCCGCGCGCGGGCGCCAGCGATGTCGGCATGTTCTTCACCATTTACGCCAAGGGCGATGGCGTGTGGCTCAGGCCGGCATGGGTCGAGGGCCGCGAGGTGATCGCGGTGTTTCAGGACCGGACCGCCGCGAAGCCTCATCATTTCATGTGGCTGGAATGGCGCGGAGGCCGGATCAGCTTCATTCGCGACTACCGTTATGTCCGCTACATCCTCGACGACGCCAACCTGGTGCTGGCACGGGAGACCGGATCTTCCAGTGGTGGACGCCGATAGGCGACTTGGGGTCGCGGGCCGGATCAACGCCTGACCTGATCGACGCTCTCACGACGGGATGAGGGTGGCGACCTCGTGGTCTGACGGCCGCTCGCTGGCGGCCAGCCCGGCGGCGACGCCGGCGCGGTCGGCGGCGTTGCGGTTCTGGCTCATCTTGCGCTTGCCTTCGAGCCTCACGACCGGCATGCGCAGGCCGACAATGCCGCGAAGCTGCGACTGGATGAAGTCGGGCGGCGCGTCCGACACCGCCCAGGGCGCCGTCCGGGCGCCCTCATGCAGGTTGGTCAGCCGGGTGACGACCTCCAGCAGCCTGTCGGCATCCTCGAAGAACTCGACCGGCCCGTAGGCATGAACGGCCGCGTAGTTCCAGGTCGGCACGACCTTGCCGGTTTCCTGCTTGGTCGCGTACCAGGCCGGTGTCACATAGGCGTCCGGTCCCATGAAGATGGCGAGCCCGTCGCCAATCGCGGGAACACGCCATTGCGGGTTGGCCCGGGCCAGATGGCCGTGGATGACGCCATGCTCGCCCTCGGTCTCGTCGAGAAAAAGCGGCAGCGGGGTGGCCAACGGCCCGTCCGCCGTGGCGGTGACGAAGTTCGCCAGCCGCGCGGCGCGTATCGTCGCGATGAGGCTGTCGCTGTCGTCATCGCGGAAGGCGGGCGGCGTGTACATGGTCGAACTCCTTGCGTTGCGGGAACAGATGCCAGAAAATCCGGCCCGTTGGAAACATCCAGTTTCAAGGAGTCCAGGCGGCCAGTTGATCGGGACGGAGCCGCCACGTTGGCCACGGTGCTGGCCGGGTGCCGCTGAGATCAGCCGAGGAGGTTGCGCGCCGTCCTCATGAATATCTTCGAGCCGATCGGGATCAGGTCGTCGGGAAAGTCATAATCGGGATTGTGCAGGGCAGGGTGCCGCTCGCCCGCACCCAGGAAGAACATCGCCGACGAGGCGCTGTGGCCGAACAGGCCGAAATCCTCCGAGGCGCGCATCGGCAAGGCTTCCTCGCCATGCGCGACGGCTTCTTCATCGAGGGCGCGCCGCAAATGTTCGACCGCGTCGGGTGCGTTGACGCTGGCGACGAAGATCTCGTGATAGTCCCAACTGGCCGCGAGGCCGTACCGGCCGGCAATCTCCTTGACCAGCGCCTCGGCGGCGGCACAGAGGTCGGCCATGCGCTCGTCGCGGCGGGTGCGCAGCGTCGCCCAGACCTCGGCATGGGCGGGGGCGATGCCGAACACGGCTTCGCCCATCCGCGCATGAGTGACGGTGACCATGGCGAAATCATCGTCGGCGAAGGTCGCGCGGCCGAGCGCGGGCAGAGCCGGCATCAGTTCGGAAATCGCCTTCATCGGCGAAATGCCGGTCTCTGGCATGGAGGAGTGCGCGGTCTTGCCTTCCAGCACGATGCGCATGCCGCGCGAGGCGCAGTTGACCACGCCGGGCTTGAGCCTGACCTCGCCGAACGGCACGCCGGGCAGATTGTGCAGCGAGAAGGCGAAATCGGGCGCGATCTCGCCAAAGCGCGGATCGGCGACGACGCCGGCCGCGCCATTGCCGGTTTCCTCGGCCGGCTGGAACATCAAGACGACGCGGCCGCTGGCTGGCCGCTCGCGGCCGAACTGGCGGCCAAGCGACGCCAGGATCGCGGTGTGCCCGTCATGGCCGCACATATGCGATTTGCCCGGCACTTGCGAGGCGTGCGGCACGCCGGACAATTCCTCGATCGGCAGCGCATCGAGTTCGGAGCGAAACAGGACGGTTGGTCCGTTTTTGCCGCTGTCGTAGACCGCCGCCACGCCGTGTCCGCCGAGGCCGGTCAGCACCTTGTCCGGCCCGGTGTCGGCAAGGAACGCGACCACCGCTTGTGCCGTCTTCTCCTCCTCGTTGGAGATTTCCGGCCGCCGGTGCAGGGCGCGCCGCCACTCGGTCAGTTCGACGATGTCGCGATTGGTCAGGGTCATGGTCTTTCGCCTCCGCTGCGCTCACGAATTGCTATCGGCAAACCGCCGTGCCGGCCACGGTCCAACTCCGGGGCTTCGGCGGGCCAGGGCGGCATCCAGTCCCCAAACGCACAAGCCCGGCCGACGCTCCCCCGCAGGCGTGTTTCCCTTCAGGTGGATCGCATTTTGCCGCACCTGGCCCAATCGCCTCGGCCCACGAACCGGATGGTCATTATGAGACGATTGTTTATAACGGTCGCTGAAATCGCCATACCAAGGGGAGACGATGCGCTACATACGTCCGCTTTCAATCGAAGACGCCGTCGGCCAACTGGCCGGATCGGCCGGCCCGGCCGCAATCCTTGCCGGAGGCAGTGATCTCCTGGTGAGGATGAAGGGCGGCTTTGTCGAACCCGAACTGATCATCGACATCAAGGGGATCACGGGCCTGTCCGAAATCCGGGCAACCGCCGACGGTTTCAGCATCGGCGCCGCCGTGCCTTGCGCCGTGCTGGGCGAGAACGCTGCCTTGAAGAAGGCCTGGCCAGGCGTGGTCGAGGCGGCCAAGCTGATCGGCTCCAAGCAGGTGCAGGGGCGCTGCACCATCGTTGGCAATCTGTGCAACGCCTCGCCGGCCGCCGACAGCGTGCCGGCGCTGGTGGCGGCGGGCGCGCGCGCCGTGGTCGTCGGCCCGTCGGGCAAGCGCACCATAGCAGTCGAGACCGTGCCGACCGCGCCGGGCCGGACATCGCTCGCCAAGGGCGAGATCATCGAGGCGATCCTGCTCGGCAGCCAAGCGCCGCGCTCGGCCGATGCGTATCTCAGGTTCATTCCGCGCACCGAAATGGACATCGCCGTGGTCAGCGCCGGCGTCAACCTGACGCTGGACGAAGCGGGCGTCGTGACGGCGGCCCGCGTGGCGATCGGCGCCGCCGCGCCGACCGTGCTTTTGGTCGAAGAAGCGGCCGAGGCCCTGATCGGCCGCAAGCTCGACGAGGCAGCGCTCGAGCGGCTGGCCAAAATCTGTTCCGGGGCCTGCCGCCCGATCGACGACAAAAGAGGCACAATCGAATTCAGACGCAAGGTTGCGGGCGTGCTGGCCAGGCGGGCCGCACAGACCGCCTATGCACGTGCAGGAGGCAAATGATGGCTGGTGTAGCGGTTTCAACCACAATCAACGGCGACGCGGTCGAATATCTCTGCCAGCCCGACGAGCCCTTGCTCGACGTGCTGCGCGACCGGCTCGGCCTGACCGGCGCCAAGGAAGGCTGCGGCACCGGCGACTGCGGCGCCTGCTCGATCATCCTCGACGACCGGCTGGTCTGTTCGTGCCTGGTGCTGGGCGCGGAAGCCGAAGGCCGCCGCATCGAGACCGTCGAGGGCATGGCGCATGGCGACAGGCTGCACCCGCTGCAGCAGAAATTCCTCGAGCATGCCGCGCTGCAATGCGGCATCTGCACGCCGGGCTTCCTGATCGCGGCGAAGGACCTGCTGGCGAAAAACCCCGACCCGACCGAGGAGGAAATCCGCTTCGGCCTGGCCGGCAATCTCTGCCGCTGCACCGGCTATGACAAGATCGTGCGCGCCGTCCAGGACGCGGCAATCGTTATGAAGGGAGCGTGAGCATGAATTTCGATCCACGTTTTTCCGGCCGTAAATTCGCTTCCGTCGGCACGCGCCCGATCCGTCCCGACGGCGTCGACAAGGTGACCGGCCGCGCCCGCTATGGCGCCGACTTCAACATGGCCGGCCAGCTGGTCGGCCGCGTGCTGCGCAGCCCGCACGCGCATGCGATCATCCGCAAGATCGACACGTCCAAGGCGGAAGCGCTTTCGGGCGTCAAGGCGGTGATCACGGCGGCCGACCTGCCTGATCTCACCGATGGCGATGCCGCCATGTACGACATCCTCGACAATTGCATGGCGCGCACCAAGGCGCTCTATGACGGCCATGCGGTGGCCGCGGTCGCCGCGATCGATGCCCGCACCGCCAGGCAGGCGCTGAAGCTGATCGAGGTCGACTACGAGGTGCTGCCGCATGTCACCGATGTCGACGAGGCGATGGCGCACCACGCCCCGCTGATCAACGACACGATCTTCACCGAGGGGCTGGAGCAGAAGCCGGCAAAAGCGTCCAACGTCACCAAGCGCTCGCAGTTCGGCCATGGCGACGTGCATCAGGGTTTCGGGGCGGCCGATTTCATCGTCGAGCGCTCGTTCAAGACCGAGCAGACGCACCAGGGCTATATCGAGCCGCATGCCTGCGTTGCCAATGTCAGCACCGACGGCACGGCGGACCTCTGGGTCTGCACGCAGGGCCATTTCGTCTACCGCCAGCATTGCGCACAACTGCTCGGCATGGAAGCCTCGAAGCTGCGCGTCACCTCGTCCGAGATCGGCGGCGGCTTCGGCGGCAAGACCCATGTCTGGGCCGAGCCGGTGGCGCTCGCGCTGTCGCGCAAGGCCGGACGCCCGGTGAAGCTGGTGATGACCCGCGACGAGGTCTTCCGCGCCTCGGGCCCGACCAGCGCCACCTCGATCGACGTCAAGATCGGCGCCCGCAAGGACGGCACGATCACGGCGGCCGAAGCGACGCTGCGCTATTCCGCCGGCCCCTATGCCGGTTCATGGGCCGAGATCGGCGCCATGACGGCGTTCGCCTGCTACAAGCTCGATAACGTCAAGACGGTGGGCTACGAAGTGCTGGTCAACCGGCCGAAGACCGCCGCCTATCGCGCGCCGTCGGCGCCGATGGCGGCCTTCGCGGTGGAAAGCGCCGTCGACGAACTCGCCAAGGAGATCGGCATCGATCCGGTCGAGTTCCGCATCAGGAACGCCGCCCAGGAAGGCACACGCTCTTCCTACGGTCCGGTCTACGGCCCGATCGGCATCGGCCCGACGCTGGAAGCGGTGAAGAACCATGCGCATATGAAGGCGCCGCTCAAGGCAAACCAGGGACGCGGCATGGCCTGCGGCTTCTGGTTCAATTTCGGCGGCCAGACCTGCGTCGACCTGAACATCGGCATGGACGGCTCGGTGTCGCTGGCCGTGGGCACCGTCGATGTCGGTGGTTCGCGCGCCTCGCTGTCGCTGGTGGCGGCGGAGGAACTGGGCATCGACTATACCCAGCTCAAGGCTGTTGTCGCCGACACGTCGAGCCTCGGCTATAACGACATGACCGACGGCAGCCGGGGCACCTTCTCGTCCTCGATGGCGACGATCTCGGCCGCCCGCAACGCGATAAAAATCCTGCGCGAGCGCGCCGCCCAGATGTGGGACATTTCCGTCGACGACGTCGTCTGGGAACAGGGCCACGCGGTCGCCAAGGGCGAGAAGCACGGCAATCTCGGCAAACTGTCGCTGAAGGAGATCGCTGCCAAATCGGGCACGACAGGCGGGCCGATCGCCGGCCATAGCGAACTCGTCGCCGACGGCGCCGGCGTCTCCTTCGCCACCCATATATGCGACGTCGAGGTCGACCCCGAGACGGGTTCGACCAGGGTGATCCGCTACACGGTGGTGCAGGATGCCGGCAAGGCGGTGCACCCGACCTATGTCGAGGGCCAGTACCAGGGCGGTGCCGCGCAAGGCATCGGCTGGGCGCTCAACGAGGAGTATATTTACGGCAAGGACGGCCGGCTGCAGAACGCCGGCTTCCTCGACTACCGCATCCCGGTGTGCTCCGACCTGCCGATGATCGACACGCAGATCCTGGAAATCCCCAACCCCAACCACCCCTATGGCGTGCGCGGCGTCGGCGAAACTTCGATCGTGCCGCCGCTGGCGGCGATCGCCAACGCGGTCTCGAACGCGGCCGGCGTGCGCATGACCCACATCCCGATGTCGCCGCCGCGCATCCTGGCGGCGATCGAGGCGGAACGGGAAGGCTAGGGCGAAAGCTAGGGATAAGGTGTGTTGAGATTCAGGTCAGGCCGAGCCGAAAGTGGCGGGTTCCGAGAACCGGAGCGGAGCGTACTTAAGTACGTGAGCTCAGTTCTACTGCGACGCAGTAGAACGGGGAAGCGCAGGAAGCTGCCATTTGCAGGCCGGCCTCACCTGAATATCGGCACACCGCAGCGCTGATGGTCGAAGTCACGCTTTGGGGCGCGCTCAGCCAGGTCGCCGGAGGCAACAGCAAGGTCGAGGTCGAGGCCAAGGACATCAGGGAGCTGTTCAGGAAACTCGCTGAACAGTATCCCGGCCTGGAGCCATGGATCGACCGCGGCATCGCGGTCGCGATCGACGGGACGATCTATCGCGACACGTGGAGTAAGGAGCTGCCGCCGGGGGCGGAGATATTTTTGCTGCCGAGGTTGGCTGGGGGGTGAGGGGGGCATAGTCGCGCTCTATGCTCAGCGGCCCCGACCTTCAGCGTTGTCTTGCCAACCACGAAGACTATCTACACCGGTCGACCGTGAGTTGCTGGTGAGCAGTTTTACACAAAAGAAGGCGTGAACTAGCCATACCTCTGAGCTATTTCTGGATCACTATCTCTCGGAACGTGGAGCCCGCCGCTGCGCCTGCCTCAACCTCATCCCCTCGACTTCGACTGGCGATACTCCGCCGCATCAGTTCAGGCGATATGTGGCTTGGCTTTGCCTGAGGCAACCGTCCTAGCCGTAGGCACGCCCTCTGTGTCTCGCTACCTCGATTTAGCTTCAAGAGATTCGATTCTGGTCGACCGGCAGCCCTTCCAAAACGTCAGGAAACACATCATAGCCGACGTCGGAGAAGTGACGCTGAAGATCCAGCAATCGATGGCAATTCTGGATCCGCCTTGGTATCCAGCCGAGGCGAAACGATGGATAGCTTGGGCAGCTTCGGTCGTCGGCCAAGGAGGGCAAATCCTCGCTACCCTTTGGCCAGAGCATACCCGGCCAACCGGGAGGGCGGAACGACAAGAACTCGCTAGCTGGGTCGGTGGATGGGGGAATCTGGATGATGCTGGCATCGCGATAGAATACCTGTCGCCAGAGTTCGAACAGGCGGCCGTCAGGAGGACTGGGGGCATAAGTTCCGATAGAGAGGCTCGACGTGGCGACCTTGTTTGCATATCGGTCAACTGCGAACCTAGTATGCCGCCACCCCACATTGAGCCGGGGCGGTGGATTCGCTTCACGATCAACGACTATCAGCTCGCCATCCGTGATACTCCGCACTCCACCGGTCTGTCGACAGTGGCACAAGTCCTCGGAGCCGAGGGATGGACATGGCCTCATGTAAGCCGGCGGGCGCTCGGTCGGGACAGTATCGATTTGTGGAGTTCACAGAACGAGGTCGCCGTGGTCAGCGACGGCCATCATCTGATTCAGGCATTGCGGGCGTACTTGACCTCGGAGCTACCGCCGACGGAACTGTTTCGTATATATCCGGCACTTGAAGAGTGGCGCATCCCGAAACCACCCTTTTGGAGAACTGCAGAGTGGCAACACCGATGATAGCGCTGAGGTTCAGAGACACCACGCCGGGCGTCGACACCATTCAGTCCCACCGTGAGATTATTTCGACCAAGGGCTTCGTCTGGTGGGGCTGGTGGAAGAAGACGTTCGAGGACGAGCACCTCGATGCGCTCGACACCATGAAACGCCCAACGATCGCCTATATCGTCGACCGCTCCACCAGGCGGATGTTCACTGCGACGGTTGAGGTCTGGCGCCGCGGGTTGCTGGACGGTGACGAGTTGGCTGCTGTTCCAAGCTATTATGTCGACGAGCGTACTCGCATCTTCGGCTGGTTCAAACTCATCGAAATACAGGCATGCGAATATCTCGATGAGGTAGCAAACAGGTTTGGCGATCACACTCTGGTGCCACTCGATGGAAGCGCCCGTCAGCCCGACCGGGTAGCCGCGACGACCCGCGCCAACCGGTCGGGGATTCTCCACCTGTCCGATCTTCATTTCGGACCGGACTACGACTTTCGCCTGCAGGGCGAAACACCGGTTATCGGCAACTCGAAGAAAACGCTCACGGAAGCCCTTGTGGACGACCTGGACAGGATAGGTGCTCAGAACGATATCGGCACAATCCTGGTTACCGGTGACTTCACGACCAAGGGCGACTGGAGCCAAGCCAGACGCAGCAGCATCTTGGCGGAGTTTGCGAGCCTCACTAAGGCGCTCGGTCTCGAGCGAGACCAGATCGTGGCCGTTCCCGGAAACCATGACATTGTCCGCGCGATGGATCTGTCGAGCGTCGATCCCGCCAAGTTGGCGGTGAGCAACCAGGCGACATACGAGCATGAGCTCCAGTACCGCATCTTCTGCGAGGAACTGATAGGCCGCGGTTGGAGGGAGACGCTGAACTATGTTCGGCGACTGCAATTCGGTGATGTAGATGTGCTGATCGGGGTGCTGAACTCATGCACCATCGTTCAAACCGAATGGAGCGAGTACGGCTACATTGGCGACAGTGGGATCGACGCCTTGCGCGAACTTGGTGCCGAACGGATCGATCGACCGACATTCAAGATCATGGCCCTGCATCACCATCTTTTGCCGGTGACCAGCGTCGCAACGCTGAATAAGAAGGGCATAACGCTTTCGGTAGATGCCCCGCGAATCTTGGACGCTGCTCAGCAGGCTGGAGTGCAACTGGCAGTTCACGGCCACGAACACATGCCACGAGTGGTAAAATACGACAATCAGTCGCTTGCCGGTGCTTCACAACAGCCAGCGATTTATGTCGTTTCAAACGGCAGTACCGGCGTTTCGCCAGTGCGGCGTCCCGGCAACGAGCGCAACACTTACTGCTTCTTCCGCTTGAGTGACAAGGAAATGCACCTGACGATGCGCGAATTGCGTGCTGACGGCAAAGCGGGTTCATCCCTCTTCAGTGGCGACTTGGAAATCTCGCCGATATTGCCGAAGGCGGCGGCCTGAACTTCATCCCAATCGATCGAATTGTCCTCTCGCGCGTCAAGGTGCGACTTTTGAGTGTACCGGCGCAGTTGTTCTTGGCCTGTGCAAAACTGGCGGGAAAGCGGGGAACATTCGCTTGCCCAGGTGGCGCTAAAGGGCACTATGTGCCCTTTAGCTGGAAGGCTTGTTGTCGGCCGGTGAAGAAATCGGATTGGGTATCGCTTTGAATTTCCGCAAGGATGAATCGCTGGACGCGTTGGCGCAGACCGGGAACGTGGCGCAATTCATCAGCTTCTTTCCCACGTCCGGTGGCGCGTTCTCTCAGAGTTACTCGCGCGTCTTCGGTTACGCCCCGAATCACCACTTCTCAGATGCAAAGGAGGCCCTTGCCGCCTTGCTGGCCGCGAGTGTGGATGCCTCGATAAATCTGCGCAGCTATGCCCCGGACAGTCCGCGGAGCAAAGAATTTGTCTACGGCATCCGAGACGTGCGGGAAGCTCTCGCGGGGCTGAAGCGCCTTATCTCGTCGGGCCTGTTCGTGATCGCCAATGAGACCATCGACATCAATGATGGCGGGGTTTCCGGCGTGGTCCAGGGCGGCATCATGGAGTTCGCTCCTGATGACACACCGCGGTGCGTCGAGAAGCCAGGGGTGGCTTCCCTACCCGTGCCTTGGGCGCTTGAACTGCTCACGAAAATCTATGGATTTCGACCTAACCTGGAGACACAGGGCCAAGGACGGCTCGAGTTCAGCATTCATCCTCGGCCACACGGCTGGAAAAACAGCTACACGCTATGCTGGGAGTGGGAGCCCGGAAATACGGCGGCGGCGACTGCCAGCATGAGCTGGCCTAACCGCTTCAGCCGACATATCGGCGACAAGGCGTTCGGGCTGCTCATGGCCGAACTCGTAGGCGCAAATGTGCCAGCTACCACTGTTTTCGGGCGGCGCGTTGCGCCCTTTACCTTTGGAAAGCCAACGGGAAGTCACGAGGTCTGGACCCGCACCTGTCCGCATGAGCCAGAGCCAGGAAAGTACACAACCCTCAAGGGCTGGACTGACCCATTCAAGCTTATGTCCGCGGAGGATCCCAACCACACTGCCATCGCTTCCGTAATCTGTCAGGCTGCGGTGCCGGCGGTCTATTCAGGCGCTGCCATTGTCACGATCGATGGAACGCTGCTCGTGGAAGGGCGCTCGGGTGAGGGCGATGGTTTCATGCTGGGTATCGACCATCCCGAAGAGCTGCCGTCTGCCGTGGCCGAGCAGGTCGACATGGTTTACGGCATGTTGTCCCGCTCGCTTGGAGCTGTACGTTTCGAGTGGGTCTATGACGGTCAGATGGTCTGGGTGGTGCAGCTCCATCGCGGTGCAACCCAAACATCACAGACTGTCTTGGTGCCGGGAGAGGCGACCCGCTGGCTAACCTTCGAAGCGGCAGAAGGGCTCGAGGCGCTGCGAACATTCCTACATGACATGCCGGCCGATGCAGGGGTGAAGATTGAAGGCGAGATCGGACTTACCAGTCACTTGGCCGACCTCGTCCGAAAGGCCAAGCGACCAGCCAGGTTGGCAGTACCAGCCTAGAGGCCCTCGTGCGGATGGCTGCCTGACCTCCGCCACAGATCCTTGATTTCATCGCCGTTGACGCATTGCGCCGCCAGAAGGTGATTGGCGGCATCCGGGACGCTGTAGGCGACGGTTAGCTCGACCAAGGCATTTTCCAGGGGTCTCGTTTTCCTTCGCTCGGCAAACGGATAGTCGGCAATCTTCACGAACGTGCCCTTCCCTCTCGGTTGGGGATTCATGATCGTGGACCCGCTGTTTATCGGGCTGAGGAGGATGTTGTCGCGGTGGGCGGCGACCAAGGACGCAGTGTCAAACGTCAGAATTGTGTGCGGCCGTTTCCGGTATGCCTTGGCCGCCAGAAGCCTGTGCAGCCGCCTCTTGTGCAGCCAAAAGAAGGTCTTGCCATTGAGTATCTTGTACCACTGAAATGGTGTCAGCCCGTCCTGAAGGCACTTCTGTAGCGCGCTGTCGCTCATCGGGTTATTGTCGCGGATGACGGCGTTGGGCAGCCCATCCTTTGCGATATCGACACTCTCGGGCCGACGCCTCTCCTCAATGGCAAGCCGCTGGTCGCCAGAAATCCCGTAAGTATCAAGGAGCGCTGTCGCGCTCATCAGCCCGTGATCCCGAATCGATGGGAACGAACCGTCCTCCGCCATATGGTACAGCCGCGGATAACTGCTGATCAGTTCGTTTTCCTGCACCCGCAGCTCCTCAGTTCCACTGCCGCCGGTCAACGATGACGGCGTCCTTCCCGAAGTCCTTGGAAATCAGCGACACGCGGGCGTTGGTAACCTTCTCCACCCGCTCGATGAAGTCCCTGGTCGTTGCGTTGAGCTCTTCGAAGGTCTGCGCCTTGCGATTGTCGATTCCGAGATAGTCGGCGAAGGTCAGCGCAATATCCGTTGCTCCGTTGATGCTGGCGGCGCGTCGCACCTGCTCCCAGTCAAACTCGGCGATGCGGCGTTCCTTTCCGGACACAGTGCCAACTTCGATCTTGTGCAGGTCCGCCGCAGGAATATCGCTCCGCGCCGCAATGTCCTCGACCGTAATCTCGTGCATCATCGGCCCGGACGTGCCGCCGACGCGGATGGGATAGGTCCGCATGACCATGATCACCCGTCGGACCCTCGTTGGTGCAATGCCGGCATCGGCGAGGCAACCGGATGCTGTTGTCTCGCGCGAGGTTACAAATGGGTACTCACCGTGATGCAGGCTGAGATCGGTTCCCTGAGTGCCCTCGAGGAGCACTGACTTGCCGGCAGCATAAGCTGTCTCGAGTTCGACTTTGGTGTCACGGATGAACGGCCTGAACTCCACGACGTGTTTGGCGAGGCGGACCTTACTGCCCCAGTACTCGTTGCCGTCTCGCCCCAGGATTTTTCGCGCCGTAGCAACTCCGACGCCCTTTTTGGTCGAGCCGATGACCTCGAGGGTGCCTGCTTCCCGTTCGATGTCGCTGTCTTCGATGATGATTGCCTGCGGATCGATCGACAGCCTGTCTTCGGTGAGCTTGAGGTCAGAGATCTCCTTGAGCACCTGCTTGACTGAGAGGGTCGCGCCCGAGCCGATCAGAATCTTTGCGTCAGGATTGCTTTGCGTTCCCGAGGGCAGCTGGATGTAGTCGTACTTGGGACTGGCGACCTTATGCCCAGCATTGGGTCCACCTACCCGCATGAGAACATCGTAGTTCTTGGCGATAAAGGCGCAGATATTGCCCTTCCCCTCGCTTCCGTACTGAGCGCCGACCAGAACGTCAACACACCGGGCAACGTCGCGTGGAAACAGGCCAAGTCCCGCAGTTGCCTGAGCGAGCAACGATCGGGGGCTTGAACGGTGGGTTTCCAAAACCACGTTGGCGACTTCCGCTAGCGCCTCGATCTTGCTTTCAGTCGCCCCGTGCTCGCGTGCCTCGTCGTAGCTGTTGAACTCCCGGATCTCCGCCTTGCGTGCCAGATAACGCTCGCGCAACACACCAATTGGCGCAGTGAGGTGGACGTGAACGACTCTGTCACCGAATTTGTCGCGGAAGTGCTTAACCTGGTCCAGCGTCCGGACCGCATCTACCAGCCAGATCCGATCCGCCGGAGCCCCGTTCGTTTCAGCCAGAAACTGATTGAGGACCCATTTTCCGTTGGTCTCACTGTCGAGCTTGTCGCCAAGCTTGATCAGCGCGTCGCGATCATCGGTGTCGCTGGCGCGCAGCAATAGCGCCCGTGTGGACACGCGTTTCGCGTCGAAACGTGACATCAGTTGCTCGGTAAACATCGACTTGCCGGCCGCAAGCGGACCGGACACCAAGAAAATTGGATTCAGTGCAACCTCCTGCCACTAGGAGCTCTAATCCTTCCCCATCGGCCCAGGACTCAGACTCCCCACTTCGAAGAGATATGCATCGATTTCAAATCAATCCATAGCTCGCGCGAAGGTTTTTGTTGAGAGATGCCGAATTGTGTTGGTTTTTGCTGCGAGTTCTATTGCAGGGCTTGATATCGGCGAAGGAACGCGCTCTTGGCTTCGCGCGGCGATAGGAAGCGTACCTTTACTTGGGCGGGTGCGATCCGATCGCGCTTAGCCCATTCGTCCGTGCCTGCCGGCATGATCTGAGCCTGTTCGGCGGCCAGCACACGCAGATCGGCTAGCTTGATTGCCTGATTTGGCTGAGTGCTGATGCCAAACCGCTCAGCGATCGCGCGCTGCATCTCAGTTTCAATCTGCCTGTAGTCCGGAAGCATCTGCTTGAGGGGGCGCGTAATATCGCCAAGGAAAGCTTCCGCCGCATCGTGCAGCAAAGCGGCCAAGGGATCCTCTTCCACGAGATTGCTCACCAACAGGCTGTGTTCGGCCACAGAGTAAAAATCGAGACACTGGCCCGCATAACGGCACTGAAGCGCCAGACCGTGGGCAATATCCTCGATGGTAAAATCGCTGGTACGGGGCGAGAGCAGGTCCAGCCAGGCGCCGCTGTGCAACATGATAGAGGGCCCGACGTCTATCTTCACCGCTGTTACCTGCTGCCTGCTCCACGCCATGCCCACACCCCTAAACTACCAATCGGTCATCACAGATCAATGAACTTGCAAATTTGCAAGTTCTATCCTATTCGAAACGGATGAGGCTGACAACTGAAGAAGCATCAAGAATCGCGAGAGACCTCAAAATTGCACTAGTCGATCGGCGCCTATCCGCAGCGAAAGCAGCGAGCCTTAGTGGAATCGAGCCCAGCCGTCTCAGTCGCATACTGGGCGGGCACTTCGCAACGCTAAATCCCAATGTGGTTCAAATTTGCACGTTCTTGGGAGTGGCGCTCCCAAGGGAGCAATACACCGAGAGCGTTACACGCATAATTGGCAGCGCTCTAAAGGTGTGGGACGGAAGTCCCGGTGATGTCGAGGAAGTGGTGAAGCTGTTCAATCAGATTGCCGCCCTACGCCGTCGTTAATGCAGAGCAATACGGCGCAAAAGATTGGGGTTAAGGTTGACCGCGGCATCAATGCTAGATCATGAACTACCTTCCGTACGCATGAGACTCGCTGCTAGCGAGCGTCCGCTTTGGCCAGCTCGAAACCTCAGCCGGCAAAGCTGAAAGTAAATTTTCGTCGGTGCGGGAGCTGAAAGCGGATAGTCCGCGATCGGCCCCAATTCGCCCAACCCACTAAGCGCAACCGTCCTACGCTCCGAGCGCTCCGGCGACCTCGGCGCGCCCATAGGCA
>NZ_VFVR01000002.1 GCF_006442205.1 Mesorhizobium sp. B2-3-12 | reverse complement strand
AATGCCCTTGTTCGATAGGATGCAAAACTGTTCGCGATGTCCTCGCACACCTGTTCGCGATGTCTCCGGTCCAAACACCCTTGTGGGAGAAGGTGGCCTCGCGAAGCGAGGTCGGATGAGGGGTGCTCCAGCTTGGCAACGACGGCGATCCGGCACCCACCCCTCAACCGTCTCGGCGCTGCGCGCCGATCCACCTTCTCCCACAAGGGGAGAAGGAAAAAGCGGCACCTACCCCTTCCGCAGCGTCTCGACATCGGTCTTGCCGACATACCAGTCGCGGGCGTTGACCTCCTCGAAGACCACCCAGACATCGTCATTGCCGAGCCCGGTGGTCTCCATGATGGCCGCGGTCACCTTCTTGGCGATGTCAGCCTTCTTGCCGGCCGGATCGGCGGCGATCACTTCCTTGACGATGCGGATGTTGACGAATGGCATGACGTCCTCCTCTTGGGTTCTGCTGGTTTGCGAAACGAAGCTGCTTCGAAGTCCGCTCCGGCGAAGCTTCTGGTGGCGGCTCCGGAGATCGCGGCGAGGCGGGCGCCGCGGCCAGCCGCAGAAACGCCAGCAACGGCCGCCAGAGAAGGACTTCGAGCAGGCTCAATAGGTCTTGGCCCCGTTCACCATCAGCCGGACGCTGTACAGCGAGGTGGTGCCGGCGATGTAGAGGCAGTTCAGCTTGGCGCCGCCGAACACGCAATTGGCGGTCACCTCCGGCACCTTGACCTTGCCGATCAGCGTGCCGTCCGGATCATAGCAATGGATGCCGTCGGCCGCGCTCGTCCAGATGCGTCCGTCCGCGTCGAGCCGGAAGCCGTCGAACAGGCCTGATGTGCAGTCGGCGAACACCTTGCCGCCCGAAACCTTCTTGCCGTGCTTGCCGACATTGAACACCCGCATATGCGCCGGATTCTCAGCGCCATGCGTGCGCCCGGTGTCGACGACATAGAGCAGGCTTTCGTCGAGCGAGAAGGCGAGACCGTTCGGCCTGACCATGTCGGTGATGACGGCTTCGACCTCGCCCGTGTCGGGATCGACCCGGTAGACGTGGCAGGCGCCGATCTCGCTCTCGGCCTTGTCGCCCTCATAGTCGGTGTCGATGCCATAGGTCGGGTCGGTGAACCAGATCGAGCCGTCGGACTTCACCACCGCGTCGTTGGGTGAGTTCAGCGGCTTGCCCTTCCATTTGGCGGCGATGGTGGTGACCGAGCCATCGTGCTCGGTGCGGCTGACGCGGCGGCCCGAATGCTCGCAGGTGACCAGCCGGCCTTGCCGGTCGACTGTGTTGCCGTTGGAATTGCCCGATGGCTGGCGGAAGACGCTGACGCTGCCGTCGGTCTCGTCATAGCGCAGCATCCGGTTGTTCGGTATGTCCGACCAGACGACGTAGCGGCCGGCGGCGAACCAGGCCGGCCCTTCCGCCCAGCGGCATCCAGTGAACAGTTTCTCCACCTGCGCATTGCCGTTGAACAGGCGCGCGAAGCGCGGATCGAGAATTTCATAATAGTCTGCGGCCGCCATGCATTTCCTCCAGGCATCACGTGACGCCGGATCAAGCCAGCCCGCGATCGATCTGGCAAGACGGGGCATCGGCAATTGTAAGACAAACGGGAGGGAATGTTCTTTAGGATGCCATTAACCGGCTATGCGCGCAGTGCAATGGTGCATTGCAACATCTTCTTTTTGCAACGCACCATTACTATGTCATGATCCATATCGATCAAGGGAGGAAGAAACCGGCCGCCAAATGCGGCACAGAAGGAACCTTGCTATGATCTTCAACGATCTCATGACCCGCGCTCGCTCCAGCATCGCCAAGCGCAAGCACTACAATCGCCTCGTCGCCGAAATCGACAGCTTCTCCAGCCGCGACCTGGCCGACATGCGCGCCGACCGCTCGGAAATGCTCTACCAGATCCACAAGCAGATCTACGGCTGAGACGCCGGCCAAGCCGTCACGCTCGTCATCCTTGGCCGTAGCTCCGCGAAGCGGAGTGAAGACCCAGGGATCCATGCCGCGACTTGCGCCGCAAGAATTTCGGTCCAGCGCCGCGCTCAGCCCTATCCTGATCCGGGCCATTCCTCGACCTGTCACGGCATGGAAGAGAGAAGGGCCTCGGCGCTTTCCCCTACCAGTCGCTGAGCTTGGTATCCGGCCCGTATTCCTGGCCATCGACATCCTTCACCACGGCCTGGCCGCAGCGCATGGTCTTGGCTTTCTTGTCATAGGCATAGGTCGGCGAGCCGAACAGGTGCCAGCCCTTGTTCAGTGCCGCCGTCACCTTGTGGCAGAAACTGGCGTCGTCCGGCGCGGTGAGAAAGCGGTAGAGTTTCATCGTCCAAGTCCTGTCGTATCCATGGTCGGCGAATATCATGCGCCGATGGCGGCGGCTTTCGCCAGCAGTTTTTCGGCCTGCGCCAGGTGCAGCCGCTCGATCATCCTGCCATTCAGCGCGATGACGCCCTTGCCGCTGTTTTGCGCCTCAGCGAAGGCATCCGTGACCGCGCGCGCCTCCGCCAGCGCCGGCGCCGACGGCGCGAAGGCGAGGTTGGCGGCCTCGATCTGCGAGGGATGGATCAGCGTCTTGCCGTCGAAGCCCATGGCCGCGGCCTGCGTGCATTCGCGGGCGAACGCGTCCGGGTCGCGAAAATCGTTGAACACCCCATCGAGCATGTCGAGACCGCCGGCGCGCGCGGCCAGCAGCATCTGCATCAGCCAGGGCAGGAGATAGGCGCGGTCCGGCGTCGCCAGCACGCCAGTGTCCTTGATCAAGTCATTCGTTCCGGCAATGAAACAATCCAGCCGCGAGGCCGGGTCGCGGCCGAGTTCGGCGATGGCGCCGATGTTGAGCATGGCCTTGGGCGTTTCGATCATCGCCCATAGTTTGACGCTGTCGGGAGCAAAATTGTCGTCCAGCACATCGCCAACCTCGAGCACGTCGCGCGGCGTGTCGACCTTGGGCAGCAGGATGCCGTCCGGTTCCACCTTGGCCACGGCCGCAAGGTCGTCGGCGCCCCATTCGCTGGACAACGCATTGACGCGCACCACCATCTCGCAGCGCCGGCCATTGGGACCGGCATCAGGGCGATTGGCGAAAATACCGGCCAGTTTTTCGCGCGCGCCGATCTTGTCGGCGGGGGCGACGGCGTCCTCCAGATCGATGATGACGGCGTCGCAGGCAAGCTGCGCGATCTTGGCCAGCGCCTTGTCATTGGATGCCGGGACATAGAGCACGGAGCGGCGCGGGCGGTAGGTTTCCATACCCGATCTATGCCGCGTGTGGTTGGTCGAGGCAAGCGCGGGACAGCCTATGAAATCGGCCAATCGCGAATGCTGGCGCCGCCCCTCATTGCCCAGCCGGGAATATCTCCCCGTAAACGGGAGAAAGAAGCTGGCATCGCCTCTGCACGAAAACTGCACGCGCCAGCGGAAATCCTCCTCCAATCCGCCGCACCGTCTCCCATCGCGCCTGCGAGACAGGCGGCATGCAAAAGCGAGCAAAACCCCGTTGGTCCCTACCCTATCGGCTGCGCAGCGAAGGCTGGTGGCTGGCCGATCCACCGACGGCGACGCTTACGCCTTTCGTTCGCGGACGCCCACCGATGGTCCGGGTGGAAGCCATGGGGAAGATCAGGTCATGATATTGCCGCTCACCGCCGCGCCGAGCTATTGCAACCGCTTCGGCGTTGCCCTGCTGCTGGTGGCGATCGCCGATTTCCTGTTCTACGGCCAGCCAGCCGGCATTACGGTTCTCCTGTTCGCCATCCTGATTGCCGCGGCGGTGGTTGCCGTGCATCCCGCCGCCTTCAGCGACGGCAAGGTATGGCTCAAGCCCGCAGCCTTGCTTGTCGCGCTGCTGCCGCTGGCCGAAACCGTCAGCCCCTTGTCCGTCTCGGTCGCGCTTGCCGCCCTGGCGGCGTTCGCGCTTTCGCTGAGCGGCCGGCTGCGGCACCGCATGGCGCGCATTGCCGGCCAGATCTTGCTGTTTTGCCTGGCGGCTCCGGTCCGGTTCGTCGGCGATTTCTTGCAGTGGCGGAAGGCGGCGCGGCGGTTCGGTGGGCGCCGCATAAGGTTGGCGGCGATCGCGGTCTGGGTGATGCCGCTAACGCTCGGCGCGATCTTCGTCGCTTTGTTCGGCGCCGCCAATCCGGTCATCGAATACTGGCTGTCGCTGATCGACCTCATCAGACTGCTCGACCTGATCCAGCTGACGCGGATTGCCTTCTGGCTGTTCGCGCTCGCCGGCATCTGGGTCTTTTTGCGGCCGCGCCTGCCACGCTTTTCGAAGCGCGTCTCCCGGCCAAACAATCCTCTTGCCGCTGCTCAACCGGCGATCAATCCGCAAAGGCACGTCGTCGAGGACATCGTCTTCGGCAAGGCTGCCATCCTGCGCGCGCTGATCGTCTTCAACATCCTGTTCGCGCTGCAGAGCGGGCTCGACGCCACCTATCTGTGGGGCGGGGCAGCACTTCCCGACGGCTTGAGCTACGCCGCTTACGCGCATCGCGGCGCCTACCCCTTGATCGTCACCGCGCTGCTTGCCGCCGGCTTTGTGCTGGCGGCGCTGAGGCCCGGCAGCGAGACATCGGCCGATCCGCTCATTCGCCGGCTTGTCTATACCTGGGTAGCGCAGAACATCATGCTGGTCGTCTCGTCGATCCTGCGGCTAGACCTCTATGTCGGCATCTATGCGCTGACCTACTGGCGCATCGCCGCTTTCGTCTGGATGGGGCTGGTGGCGGCGGGCCTTGCCCTGATCATTGCCCGCATCGCGCTGGGAAAATCCAATGAATGGCTGTTCTCCGCCAATCTTCTGACGTTATCCCTGGCGCTTTATGCCTGCTGTTACATCAACTTCGCAGCCACGATCGCCAGCTACAATGTCGACCATTCCCTCGAAATGACCGGCCAAGGCATCCCGCTCGACGCCTGGTACCTGCGCTCGCTCGGGCCGGAGGCCTTTCCGGCGCTCGACCGCTTCCTCGACCATCAGGGCAGCACGGCGGATGCCGGTGCGGTCGCCGAATTCGCAAGGTTGCGCGGTGTCGATGAAGGCTGGTATCGCCACCTGCAGGAAAACTGGCGGAGCTGGAGCTTTCGCGACTGGCGCCTGCTTCGCTATCTCGACAGCAGGCGGCCCCTCGTGTTGCCTGGTGTCGCAGAGCCGGATCGCTGAGCCATGCCGCATCATATCCTCGTCGCCGACGATGATCCGCATATTCGCGAGGTGATCTGCTTCGCGCTTGAAAAGGCCGGCATGAAGACTTCAGCCGTGTCCGACGGCGCCGCCGCCCTGCAGGCGGTCGAACGACGCACGCCCGACCTTGTCGTGCTCGACATCGGCATGCCGGAGATGGACGGGCTGGAGGTCTGCCGGCGGCTGCGGCAGCGATCCGACGTGCCGGTGCTGTTCCTGTCCGCGCGCGATGAAGAGATCGACCGCATCCTCGGGCTGGAAATGGGTGGCGACGATTATGTCACCAAGCCGTTCAGCCCGCGCGAACTGGTCGCCCGCGTCAACGTCATCCTGCGCCGCGCCCGCCCAGTGGCGCCCGAACCGGCCGACGACAGGCAGTTCTCGCATGGCAAGCTCATCCTTGCGCCCGCCAGCCACGCCGCCGCCTTCGACGGCAAGCCGCTTACCTTGACCGCCATCGAGTTCTCGATCCTGAAAGGGTTTCTGGCGCGGCCAACCCATGTCCTCGACCGCGACGCGGTAATGGCCAGTGCCTATGCGGGAAAAATCCATGTCGCCGACCGCACCGTCGACAGCCACATCCGCAACCTCCGCGCCAAGCTGGCGGCGGCCGGATGCCTGGATGCCATCGAAACGGTGCATGGCGTCGGCTTCCGGCTCGGCCGATGCGGCTGACGACGTCAAGCAAATGGATCGGCCGCAAATGGCGGCCGCGCCTGGCCACGGTCGTCGTCGCCATCCTGATCCTGGTGATGGCGCTGCCGCTGGTCGGCCTGTTCTTCTTCCGCCTCTACGAGAACCAGCTCATCCGCCAGACCGAGGCGGAGCTGATCGCGCAAGGTGCCGCCATTGCCGCCATCTATGCGCAAGAGGTGCGCGACGCCGCCATTCCCGGCGACAAGCTCGGCGCGCCGATGCCGTCGGCCAATAGCGGCGCGAGCCGCGGCGCCAATCCCGATGCACCCTATCGGCCCATCGAGCCGGAGCTCGATCTCGCCTCGGATTACGTACTTCCGACACGGCCGGCGGGGACGCCCGCCGTGGCCGAGCCCGCTTTCGCTGTAATCGGGGCGCGCCTGTCCGGCATTCTCGACGCGACGCAGAAGACCACGCTCGCCGGCTTCCGGCTGCTCGATCCCACAGGCGTCGTCATTGCCGGGCGCGACGAGGTCGGGCAGTCACTTGCCGGGGTCGAGGAGGTGCGTGCAGCCCTTGCCGGGCGCTATGCCAGCGCACTCCGGCTGCGCATCCCCAACCAGCCGGCCCCGCCGCTCTATTCGGTCAGCCGCGGCACCAAGGTGCGCGTCTTCGTCGCTTTGCCGGTGGCGGTGGATGGCCAGGTCGCCGGCGTGGTCTATGTCTCGCGGACGCCCAACAACATCATAAAACATCTCTATGGCGAACGCGGCAAGGTGACGGCGGCGGCGATCGCCATCCTCGGCGGCACGCTGCTTATCGGCCTCGTCTTCCTGCGCACCGTCAGCCGGCCGATCTATGCGCTGATCGACCGCACCCAGCGCATCGCCGCCGGCGAGCGCGACGCGATCCGGCCGCTCGATCATCATGGCACGCGCGAAATGGCCGAATTGTCCGCCGCCTTTCTCGACATGGCCGAGAAACTGCAGGCGCGCTCGGATAGCATCCAGACCTTCGCCACCCATGTCTCGCATGAGCTGAAATCGCCGCTGACGGCGATCCAGGGGGCCGCCGAACTGCTGCGCGATTCCGGCTCGGCGATGGACGATGCCGAGCGGCGGCGCTTCTCCAACAATATCGTCACTGATGCCGGGCGGCTCAACCTTTTGGTCCGGCGGCTGCTCGATCTGGCGCGGGCGGAAAACCTCGCGCCGAGCGGCGAAAGCACCTCGGTCGGCGCGGCGCTGGCGCTGCTTCCCGCCGAGACCAGGCTGGCGGTTGAAGTCGAGGCCGGCGGCGACCTGGCCCTGCGCATCTCGGCCGAGAACGCGGCAATCGTGCTTGCCAACCTCATCGACAACTCGGCCAGGCATGGCGCGACGCTGGTTTCGATCACTGCCGCGAGCGCCGGCGGCAAGGCGACGGTGCTGGTCAGCGACGATGGCGCCGGCATTTCGCCAAGCAACCAGGCGCGCGTCTTCGAGCCGTTCTTCACCACGCGGCGAGAGTCCGGCGGCACCGGCATGGGTCTCGGCATCGTGCTGGCCCTCCTGAAAGCGCATGATGGTACGATCCGGTTGGTTGACAGCGCGCGCGGCACGCGCTTCGAGATCACTTTGCCGGTCGCGTAGAGTGCGGGCGGCGGATCGGAGAAAAAAGTGCGCTACGACATCGTCATCATCGGCGGGGCCATCGTCGGGTCCTCGATCGCATATTATCTGCGCGAGGAAGGGTTTTCCGGCTCGATCGCCTTGATCGAACGCGATCCGCAATTCGCCCACGCGGCGACGACGCTCTCCATGGCCTCGATCCGCCAGCAATTCTCGATTCCGGAAAACATCCGCCTGTCGCAGTTCACGCTGAAACTGTTCCGGCGGCTGAAGGAGGAATTCGGCGCCGACGCCGATATCGGTTTTCGCGAAGGCGGCTATCTCATCCTTGCCGGCGAGGCCGGGCTGCCGATCCTGAGGGCCAACCACGAGGCGCAGGTCGCCGAGGGCGCCGACATCCTGCTCGAGGACGCCGAACAACTGACGCGCCGCTTCCCCTGGCTGTCGGCCGAAGGCATCATCGCCGGCGCCTATGGCCGCACCGGCGAAGGCTGGTTCGACGCCCATGCGATGCTGATGCTGTTCCGCAAGGCGCTGCGGCAGAAGAAAGTCGATTTCATCAGCGCTTCGGTCACCGGCATCGAGCGGCAGGGCGGCCGCGTCACCGGTGTCAGCCTCGACAATGGCGAGACGCTGGAAGCCGGTATTGTCGTCAACGCCGCCGGCCCGAACGCCGGCAAGGTCGCCGCCCTTGCCGGGCTGGCGCTGCCGGTCGAGCCGCGCAAGCGCAACGTCTTCGTCTTCGAGGCGCGCGAGAAATATGCCGACATGCCACTGCTGGTCGATCCCTCCGGCATCTATGTCAGGCCGGAAGGCTCGGTCTACCTCACCGGCGGCGCCGAGCCGGAAGAGGGCGACGGTCCGGCGGATCCCGGAGATTTCGACGTCGACTGGCCGCTGTTCGAAGAGGTGATCTGGCCGGTGCTGGCGACCCGCATCCCGGCCTTCGAGGCCATCAAGCCGACGCGCGCCTGGGCCGGGCATTATGACTACAACACGCTCGACCAGAACGCGGTGATCGGCCCGCATCCGGCGGTGACGAATTTCCTGTTCGCCAACGGCTTCTCCGGCCACGGCCTGCAGCAGGCGCCGGCGGTCGGCAAGGCGCTGGCGGAACTCATCCTGCATGGCGGCTACCGGACGATAGACTGCTCGGCGTTTGGCTATGAACGGGTGGCCGAAGGGCGGGCGTTCCGGGAATTGAACGTGATTTGAAACGCGCTTCTTCCTTCTCCCCTTGTGGGAGAAGGAAGAAGTGCCTGGCGTATCATCGTCTCAACCTTGAGCGCGTTGCCCAGCGCATGGCCCCCGGCCGTGTTGTCGAAAATCCCCCAGACCTCGGCGCCGGAAGCCGCCGCCGCCGCCATCTGCCCGCTGAATCGGGCGAGGCTTTCGGCGTCGTAGTCGGAGTAATAGACGCGCGGCGCGCCGTGCCAGCGGAAATAGGCGAGGCTGGGCCAGCCGCCCGGCGACGCGGCGGCCGGCACTGGAGCGGGGTCGGCAGCGACGCGCGCGACCCGGCGATCGGCCAGAAGCGCTCCCGCCTCGGCTTCGAACCAGCTGGGATGGCGCGGTTCGCAGGTCAGCCGGGTTTGGGTTCGCTTGCCCGCCATGTCGAAGAAGCCGCTCGCGACATCCGGCTCGAAGGAGAGGCTCGGCGGCAGTTGCACCAGAAGCACGCTCAGCTTTGCACCGAGACCTTCGACCTCTTGGAGGAAACTGTCGAGGAGGTCGTCGCAGCCGGCGAGACGGCGCTCATGGGTGATGGCCTTCGGCATCTTGACCGCGAAGCGGAAATGCTCCGGCACGGAGCGTGCCCAACGCTCATAGGTCTCGCGGCGATGCGGCTTGTAGAAGGAGGTGTCGATCTCGACGATCGGGAAGTGCCTGGAGTAGCGTTCGAGATGCGATCCGGGTTCTGGAAAATCCTGCCTGCATCGGGTCGGAATACCCCAGCCGGCCGTGCCTATGAAACATGCCTGTTTTCCCATGCATGGGATGTGGGCCGAATGAGGTGTGGGTCAAGGCGGACAGAAGCTGCGCAAAGCAACGACCCCCTGCTCACGCCGCGGCCAGTCTTCCCTCCACATCAAACGGCAAGATCACGCTTCGTTGGCGGCCGTATGCGTCACAGCAGAAAAAATCAGCGCTTGCGAGAGATCCAGAAGGCGTCGGGCATGCGCTTCATGCCGATGCGTTCGTAGAAGCCGACGGCGTCGGGCATCGAAATCAGGCTGATGGCGACCGACGGTCCGAGCTGCCGGGCCACTTCGTCCATCAGCCCCTTGCCGATGCCCAGCCCCTGCGCCTTGGCCGAGACGGCGAGATCGCTGATATAGCAGACCCAGGAACGGCGAGATCGCTGATATAGCAGACCCAGGAAAAGTCGGTCAGGCAGCGGGCAACGCCGATCAGCGGCTTGCCTTCCATGTCGAGACGGGCGGTCACGATCAGATTGGCGCCGTCCAGCATGGCCTTCAGCCTTGCCTCGTCATCGACGGGCCGGACGTCGCCGAGACCGGATTCCACCAGCACGCGGCGGAATTCTGGCGTATCGAGCGATGCTTCGCGGGCGTAGAGAATGTGCGACTGTTCGGCCATGGCGTCCACACTGCATCAGTCCCGGCCAATCCCAAACCGCTTTTTCCGCTTTTGTCCGATGGGTCAAGGGGCGCGCACGAACAGTTGCCTTTTATTTGCCGCCGGCTTTGTGTAAACCGGGCTCCAGAAAATCCCCCGCAACGAAAACACGGGCCAAAGCCATGGAAAAATTCACCAAGCTTACCGGCGTCGCCGCTCCCATGCCGATCGTCAATGTCGACACCGACATGATCATCCCGAAGGATTATCTCAAGACGATCAAGCGCACCGGGCTTGGCACCGGCCTGTTCGCGGAGATGCGCTACAAGGACGATGGTTCGGAAAACCCCGATTTCGTGCTCAACAAGCCGGCCTACCGCAAGGCGCAGATCCTGGTCGCCGGCGACAATTTCGGCTGCGGCTCGAGCCGCGAACACGCGCCATGGGCGCTGCTCGACTTCGGCATTCGCTGCGTCATCTCGACCTCGTTCGCCGACATCTTCTACAACAACTGCTTCAAGAACGGCGTGCTGCCGATCACCGTCAGCCCCGAGGATCTGGAGAAGCTGATGGATGACGCCTCGCGCGGCTCCAACGCCACGCTGTCTGTGGACCTCGAAGCCAAGGAAATCCGCGGCCCCGATGGCGGCGTGGTCAGCTTCGACCTCGACGACTTCAAGCGGCATTGCCTGCTCAATGGCCTCGACGACATCGGCCTGACCATGGAGAAGGCCGGCGCCATCGCCTCGTTCGAGAAGCGCAACGCCGAACAGCGCCCCTGGGCCTGAGCGACGCCGCTCGGAACGATAGGCCCGGCCCTTTGAGGCCGGTTTGGTGCGACTGAAGGAGGGACAGTCATGCGACATCAGCTTCTTGCCGGCGCCTGCGGGCTGGCCTTGCTGCTCATGCCTGCCTCAAGCATCCTCGCGCAGACGCAGACGCCGGCCACGCAGCCGGCGCCAGCCGAACAGCCGGCCGCCGGGCAGGACACGGGAACCAACGCCGCCGACGCTTCCGACGACGACAAGCAGGCGCCGGTGCCGTTCGAGGGCGGCCAGCTGACCATTACGCAGCCGGAGCAGGATGGCGAGAAGGTGCTGGCCTATGACGGCAAGCAGCTGGCCAGCAACTACGACGTCTTCTTCGACAAAATCGTGGAGGTCGGCGGCGTCAAGGTGGCGCTGTTCGATGTCGGCGACGGCGGCAACCAGTGCGGTCCGGCCAAGGTGATCGTCTGGAAACCGGAGGGCGGCAGCATCCAGAGCACAAGGGTCGAACAGGACGAGTGCGGCGCGCCGCCGGCGGCGGTGTCAGACGACGCCATCTATTTCGTGCCGTATCTTCTACCGGGCGACGACAAACCGGCCCTACAGTGGTCGCCGACATCAGGGCTGACCATTTCGGGCAATTTGACCTATATGCCGGAGCCGGGCACCGACTGGAAGGATCTCGACCCGGCGAAATACGACAACATCATCGACGCCTTCCACAATGAGGCGGTCTACAAGGAAGCGCAAAACCTGCTCGGCAAGGACATGCCCGACATGGCGACCAGCCTGCTGGTCGGTGGCGGCACGGAAAAGACCGCGTCCGGCGCGTTCTACGCCAGCGGCTGCGTGCCGCATGATTGTGGCGGCAATGACGGCTTCATGGCGGTCGACCCGGCCAAGCACCAGCTCTATTTCGCCCGCCGCGGCGACAATGGCCAACCGAACGCCTGGCCGGCGCTGGCGACATGGCCGGCCGACGTGAAGGACGCGCTGGACAAGGCGATGGGGTCGGCAAACTAGCCAGAGCATTTCCGGCGAACGAGGGAGCGCACGCCAGTGCTCTGCCCTTTGTTTCGCGCAGGACGCGGTTTTGTACGCCCTTCTTCCTTTGAGCGCCGCCGGTCGCCTTTCTGCCCAACGCGCGTCAGCGGCAATATTCACTGGACAAATGGAACCAGATCGCCCGCGCGGCGTCATAGAAACAGCTTCGCGGCAGTGCCTGGAGTAACATTGATGGGCAGGCTCATTCTTCTGGCGCTTGTTTTGTTCGCCTTTGCATCTGGCATCGCGGAGGCGGCAAAGCTGGACGGCGCCGCCGTCAACGATGCTCAATTCGGCGACGCCGCAACGAAAGGCGTTGATGCGACCGTTCTGAAGGCGCAGATCCTTTTGGATCGCGCGCGGTTCTCGCCTGGCCTCATTGACGGCCACCAAGCGGAGAACTTCGCCAAGGCGGTGCAGGCATTTCAGGCGGCAAACGCCCTGCCCGCCGATGGCAAGCTCAACCGGGAGACCTGGGACAAGCTGGTCGCAACCTCGCCAGGCGCGGTTCTTGTGAACTACGAGTTGACGCGCAAGGACGTGCGTGGACCGTTTGCCAATCGCATTCCGGCAAGCATGGAAAGGATGGCTCGCCTGCGCGGGCTCGGCTATCGCAATTCGCTGGAACGGATCGCGGAGCACTTCCACATCAGCGAACAATTACTGCGGAAGCTCAACCCGGGCATCAGCTTCAGGACGGCGGGCTCAAAGGTGCTGGTGCCGGCTATCGACCGAGGCGATTCGCCCTCAACCGTTGTCAGCGTCGAAATCGACAAGGCCGCGCGCCAGGTTCGCGTTCTCGACAACTCCGGCAAAGTGGTTTCGGTCTACCCCGCCTCGATTGGAAGCAAAGAGAAGCCGGCGCCGAGCGGCGATGCACAAGTAACCCGCGTGGTCCACAATCCCACTTATCACTACGATCCCCGCTTCGCCTTCAAGGGGGTTAGGACCAAACGGCCCTTCACCATCGCTGCCGGGCCCAACAATCCTGTCGGATCTATCTGGATCGATCTGTCCATTGAAAGTTACGGGATTCACGGCACGCCCGAACCAGGCAAGATCGGGAAGACCTTTTCGCACGGTTGCATCAGACTGACCAATTGGGATGCCGAAGACCTCGCCCTTGAGGTGCACAAAGGCACAAAGGTTGTCTTCACCGGAGAAACGGCTGAATCGGCCAAGGACCAACCCGGCTGACGCATCGCAGTCAATGCAATTTATGAACCCCTGGAAGAGGATGAGGGAGCTAGCCGCCGACTTTGCGGAGTCTGCACCGCCGATCCGCCCGTGTTTGGCCCATGACGGGATCGGGATTTGTCCCCACAGAATGGCAGCAACAATCCGAAGCTCCTCATGCGCAAGCTCATCTCCACCGGCTCACCATTCGAAAAGACCGCCGGCTATTCGCGCGCCGTCGTCCAGGGCGACTGGTGCTTCGTGTCCGGGACCACCGGCTACGACTATGCCACCATGACGATGCCGGAGACGGTCGAGGCGCAGACGCGCAATTGCCTGGCGACGATCGGCAAGGCGCTCGAGGATGGCGGCTTCGAGATGGAAGATGTGGTGCGGGCGCATTACTACATCACCGACCAGGCCTTCGTGGATGTCGTCTTCCCGATCCTGGGCGAGACGTTCGGCGACGTCAGGCCGGCGGCGACGATGATCGTCTGCCAGCTCAACAAGCCGGAAATGAAGATCGAAATCGAGGTGACGGCGCTGCGGCGCACGGCTTGAGAGGACCAGAGCCATGAAGGTCCGGCGCATCGTCGCCAATATCGAGACGCAGGACGCGGCGGCGGCCAGCCGTTTCTACCATGACGTGCTCGGCCTCGACCTACTCATGGACCATGGCTGGATCGCGACCTACGGCTCCCCGGAGACCATGCAGGTGCAGGTCAGCTTCATGGCGCAAGGCGGGTCCGGCACGCCGGTACCGGATCTGTCGATTGAGGTCGACGATGTCGATGCGGTGTTCGAGGCCATGAAGCAAGCCGGTTTCGCCGTCGAATACGGGCCGGCCGACGAGCCCTGGGGCGTGCGGCGCTTTTATGTGCGCGATCCCTACGGCCGGCTGGTCAACATTCTCTCGCATCGGTGATGGCATCTTCGGTGAGGCAGTAACTTAGGCAGGACAGAGGGGCGCGCGAAGGATCGCCGACGGTGCCCTTGTTCGCATCGCGGCATTCTCCCTCCCCGTTACGGCTTGCGCTGCAACCACTTGGCGTTTAGCAAGGCGCCGGTTCAATTCTCTCCCAGGACGGTTTTCACCATGGCGACGAAGCATCTTTTCCTGCTCCCCGGCGACGGCATCGGCCCCGAGGCCATGGCCGAGGTCAAGAAGCTGATCGCGGCCATGAACGACAAGCTCGGCAGCGGCTTCGCCACCGATGAAGGCCTCGTCGGCGGCTGCGCCTATGATGCGCATGGTGCTGCGATTTCCGATGCCGACATGGAAAAGGCTGTTGCGGCTGACGCGGTGTTGTTCGGCGCCGTCGGCGGGCCGAAATGGGATGCGGTGCCTTACGAGGTGCGCCCCGAGGCCGGCCTGCTGCGGCTGCGCAAGGACATGGAGCTGTTCGCCAATCTCAGGCCCGCCATCTGCTATCCGGCGCTCGCCGCATCGTCGTCGCTGAAGCAGGAAGTGGTCGAAGGCCTCGACATCCTCATCGTGCGCGAGCTGACCGGCGGCGTCTATTTCGGCGAGCCCAAGCAGATCATCGATCTCGGCAACGGCCAGAAGCGCGGCATCGACACGCAGGTCTACGACACGTTCGAGATCGAGCGCATTTCGGGCGTCGCGTTCGAGCTCGCGCGGACCCGCAAGAACCACGTCACCTCGATGGAAAAGCGCAACGTCATGAAGTCTGGCGTGCTGTGGAACGAGGTCGTCACCCAAACCCACAAGGCGCGCTATTCCGACGTCAAGCTCGACCACATGCTGGCGGACGCCGGCGGCATGCAACTGGTGCGCTGGCCAAAGCAGTTCGACGTCATCGTCACCGACAATCTGTTCGGCGACATGCTGTCCGACATCGCCGCCATGCTGACCGGCTCGATCGGCATGCTGCCGTCGGCCTCGCTCGGCGCGCCCGATGTGAAGACCAAGAAGCGCAAGGCGCTCTACGAGCCGGTGCACGGCTCGGCGCCCGATATCGCCGGCAAGGGCATCGCCAACCCGATCGCCATGATTGCATCCTTCGCCATGTGCCTGCGCTATTCCTTCGGCATGGTCGCCGAAGCCGACAAGCTCGAAGGGGCGATCGCCGCCGTGCTCGACGACGGATTGCGCACCAAGGATATCTTCTCTCAAGGGATGACCGAGGTCGGCACCGTCGCGATGGGCGACGCCATCATCGCCAAGTTCCTGGGTTGATCCGGCGCGCGCCGCCTCGCACAGAGGCGGCGCCATGATGCGCCGGTGGCATGGCCAGGGATGCCTGGCCACCGCTTCGTCAAACCCTGACGCCCGCCGGCACCGGTCCCCACCGGTTTTCCCGCGCCTGCGTCGGGATGAGGGCGAAGACCAGTATGGCCAAGCTGCCGATGGTCGGGAGCAGGATCACCAGGCAGAGCCAGCCCGACAGGCCGATATCGTGCAGCCGTCGCACGGTCATGCCGAGGCCGGGCAGGAAGGTTGCCAGCAGGAAGGTGCCGCAGAGGCCGACCGTCACTGCCGCCGAGACGTCGGTGTCGAAATTGCCCATCTGGGCGTCGGTGAAGATACCGATGCCGCCGATGATCAACAGGCTGACCACCCAGAACAGGCAATAGCTCCAATATTCCTTGCGGCGGGCGCGGCCGCCGAAATTGAAGTAGTTCTGGGTCACGGCGCGCCAGAAATAGCCCCAGAGGTCGGTGGGTTCGGCAGGTTCGGAGGAGCGGCCGAAATGCCGCGCCTGCGGTGCGGCCCCTGCCGTCTCGTTGCCGGCGGGAGCGGCCTTGGCGCCGGCGGCCGGAGCCGCGGTCTGGGCGACGGCAAGCAAAAAGACGTCACGCGCCTGGCCGTGGGCCGACAGAAATTCGACGGCCGCGCCGTTGGCGAGAATGGCTTGGCCGCGCAGATCCTCGCGCCTGAAGGTGTAGCGGTTGCCGTCGGCGCCGGTGATGAAGCCGAAGCCCTGGCTCTCGTCATAGTGAAGAACTTCGCCGCGCATGCGCCACCCCCTCCTTGCCCCGCCAAGATGTGGCACAGGGCGAAGTGCATGGGCAAGACCGGCGCAATGGCTACCGTCCTGACGGCAAATCAGGGATAAGACATCGACAGCAACCGCCCTCAGCAGAAGCAGACAATGACAGAGCCTACCGATGCCAGCGTCACGAACGGGAATGCGCAGGCCGCAAGTCCCCCTACCCTGGCCATCGACGCCACCGGGCTGATGTTCTGGCCGCCCGGCAAGGGCTTGGCGGGCATTCCGCGCGTGGAGAGCTTTCTCGTCAACGCGGCGCTGGCGGATCCGGATCCTTGCGTGGAAGCGGTGGCGTTCAGGTCGAGCGAGGGCAAGTTCCGGCCGCTTGCCCCCTATGAACTGGATCATGTCGCGGTGGGCCCGATTTCACCCCATCAAGTCAAACAGTGGCCAGGAAGACGCGCGGCCCTGTCTCAGGCTTTCGAGGCTGTGAGGCAGCGGCCCTGGGACAAGCGCGAGACGGACCGTCATCTCGCCAGGACGGTGACGAACGGCCGCAAAGGGGTCGCCTACCAGGCAACGCGGCTGCTGATCCGCGCCTATCGCCTGTACCAGCGGGCCCGCATCCGGTTGGGCGCGGAACCCCATGCGCCGGGCCGGGGCACCGAGGCGGAACCAGGCCTCGTGCTGATCAGCCATCACATCCTGACCCAGCAGGACCGGTCCGCGGTGTCGAGCACCGCCGGCACGCTTGCCTTCCTTTGCCATGATCTCATCCCGACATTGCGCCCCGACCTGATCGGTACGGGCATCGGCGAAACCCGTTTCGGATCTTATCTCGAACAGCTGGTGCGCAGCGGCGCGCCGGCGTTCTGCGCCTCCGACGAGGTTGGCGCGACGCTGACCGACCATATGCGCAAGGCCGGCATCGCCGCGCCTGTCGTGTACCGGTTTCCGATGCCTTCCATCCTGCACGAGACCGCGTCCCTCATGGGCGCGACCTCGCGTATCGAGACGGGCGAACCGTTCGTCATCTATTGTTCGACCATCGAAGTGCGCAAGAACCACATCCTGCTGGCCCGGATCTGGCAGCAGGCACTGGAGGAAGGCGTCAAGCTGCCGCGGCTTGTCTGCGCCGGGCGCTGGGGCTGGATGATCGAGCCGCTGCGCGCCTATCTCAAGGATCATCCCGCGCTGCTCAACTCGGTCACCTTCACCGGGCTGGTCAGCGACGAGGAGCTCATCCAATATTATCGCAGCGCCACCTTCGGCGTCTTTCCCTCGCATATAGAAGGCTGGGGTTACGGCGCCTCGGAATGCCTCGATTTCGGCATTCCGGTCATCGTCTCGACCGCGCCGTCGCTGATCGAGGCGAGCGGCGGGCTGATGCCGGCGATCGATCCCAACGACCAGGCCGGCTGGTACGCCGCGATCCGCAAAATGGCGGAAGACCATGACTGGCGTTCATCGCTGACGGAACGCATCGCCAGACAGCACCGGCCGACGCCGGCATCGGCAAGCTGGGCCGCCATCAAGGCCGGCCTGCGGGAGAGCGCGGCCCGCCGTCTCCAGAGCAATTCCAGGAAAAGTGTGTAACGGTTTTCCCGGGAGAAGGGCGTAGCGCTTCCCCTTGGGAATTGCGTGAAAACAAAGAGTTGGAGCGGGTCGGCGATTCCATCAAACGCTGAACCGCTCTAGACTTATGACGGGCGCTTCTTCGTCTTCTTGTGCTTTGGCGCGCCGGCATTTTCGAATTTCGGCTTGCCCGGCTTCTTCGCCCACGGCTTTGCCTCATGCGCGGCTGCCGGGCGCTGGTCGGCCGGCGTCGGCGCGCGTTTCTCGAATTTGCGCTTCGGCGCGTTCGGGTCGAACGGCGCCTTGCCGCGATGCGGCTTCTTGTCCGGACTTGGCGGCTGGTAGCCGGCGCGCGACAAATCGGGCGTGCCGTCCAGCCGCTTGACCAGGATGGTGCCCTGCAATTTGCGATCGGGGCCGATTGCCGCCACGAACCGATCGGCCCAATCGGCCGCTATCTGCACGAAGGTCTCTTCCGGCTGCATCTTGATGGCGCCGATCTCGCGCTTGGAAATGCTGCCGGCGCGGCACAGCATCGGGATCAGCCAGCGCGGCTCGGCATTCTGCCGGCGTCCGACCGACAGCGAGAACCAGACGCTGGCGCCGAAATCGTCGCGGCGGCTCGGCGCCTCGTCGCGATGGGTGAATTTTTCGCCCGCCGGTCTTTCACGCGCCAGTCCTTCACGCGAAGGCGTGAACGGCGCGACATCCATGAGATCCTCGGGCGCCGAGCGGCTGGAACGGCACTGGCGCACGAAGGCCGCCGCCACCAGTTCGGCGCCATGCCGGCTGAGAAGCGCCTCGATGAAGCCGCGCTCTTCGTCCTTCACCGGTTCGTCGAAAGCCGGGTCGGCAAGAATGCGTTCGTCGTCGCGGCGCAGCACGTCGTCGGCCGAGGGCGGGCTTGCCCATGTCGCGGTCAGCTTGGCGCTTTGCAGCAGCCGCTCGGTGCGCCGGCGGGCGCTATTGGGCACGATCAGCGCGCTGACGCCCTTGCGCCCTGCGCGCCCGGTGCGGCCGCTGCGGTGCAAAAGCGTTTCGGGATTGGTCGGCAGATCGGCGTGGATGACCAGTTCGAGATTGGGCAGGTCGATGCCGCGCGCCGCGACATCGGTGGCGATGCAGACTTTCGCGCGACCGTCGCGCATCGCCTGCAGCGCATGGCTGCGCTCATTCTGGCTGAGTTCGCCCGAAAGCGCCACGACCGAAAAATTACGGTTGTTGAAGCGCGCCGTGAGATGATTGACGGCGGCGCGCGTGTTGCAGAACACCAGCGCGTTCTTGGCTTCATAAAAACGCAGCACGTTGATGATGGCGTTCTCGCGGTCGGCCTGGGCGACATTCAGCGCCCGGTACTCGATGTCGAGATGCTGCTTTTCCTCGCCGGCGGCCGAGATGCGCACGGCATCGCGCTGATAGCCTTGCGCGAGCGTGGCGATGGAGCGCGGCACGGTGGCCGAAAACATCAGCGTGCGGCGCTCGGCGGGTGCGGCGTCGAGGATGAATTCGAGATCCTCGCGAAAGCCGAGATCGAGCATCTCGTCGGCCTCGTCCAGTACCACGGCCTTCAGCGCCGACATGTCGAGCGAGTTTCGGGTGATGTGATCGCGCAGCCGGCCGGGCGTGCCGACGACGATATGGGCGCCGCGATCCAGCGCGCGCCGTTCGGTGCGCATGTCCATGCCGCCGACGCAGGAGGCAACCGTGGCGCCGGTCGGCTCGTAGAGCCATTCGAGCTCGCGCGTCACCTGCAGCGCCAACTCGCGCGTCGGCGCCACCGCCAAGGCCAGTGGGGCCGCGGCCTGGCCGAAGCGCTCCGCGCCGTCGAGAAGCGTCGGCGCCATGGCAAGGCCGAAGGCCACTGTCTTGCCCGAGCCGGTCTGGGCCGACACCAGCGCGTCGGCCTGGCCGAGCTCCAGCACCGCCTTCTGCACCGGGGTCAGGTCGGAATAACCGCGTTTTTCCAGCGCTTGTGCCAGCGCGGGAACAATACCATCGAAGTTGGACATCTCGTTCTTTCGGAATTCAGGGTTCTGCGCTCATCATGGAGCACATGCCGGGGGCTGGCGCCGCGCCAGCCAAACAATCTTGGCCGTTCGTACTTCCTGCCGCCCTTCTTGTACAGGGTGCCATGCAGGCTATGCGACGCGCCGCCAATTGACTCCTGCCGCAAACCGCGTAAAAGCCCGCTTCGAACGGGATCAATTTCGATGCGCGGCCTTTTGATGGCTCTTCTTGCGTTCGATGCCCCCAGCCTCGATGCGAACCATTGGGCCGGGCGCGTCGCCGCGTCCTCTCGTTCCAGCAAAACCCCATTCTTGGCCAAGAAAACTACCAAAACCACCACCAAAACGGTGTGATTCCCTTGGCCTAACCACCCTCTCCCGGGTCCGGCCCGGGGGACGGAACCCGCATTGGCCGGCGGGTTTTCTCCAACAACCAAGCGGAGAGGGACAGGAGATCTTTATGAGTTTCAAGGTTGCGATAGTCGGCGCCACGGGCAATGTGGGCCGCGAAATGCTCAACATTCTGGAAGAGCGCGGCTTTCCGGTCAGCGAGGTCGTGGCGCTGGCGTCGCGGCGCAGCATGGGCACGGAAGTGTCGTTCGGCGACCGCACGCTGAAGGTCAGGCCGCTCGACCAGCATGATTTTTCCGACACCGACATCTGCATCATGTCGGCCGGCGGCAACGTCTCAAAGGAATGGTCGCCGAAGATCGGCAAGCAGGGCTGTGTCGTCATCGATAATTCATCCGCCTTCCGCTACGACCAGGACGTGCCGCTGATCGTGCCGGAGGTGAATCCGGACGCGATCTCGCTGTTCACGCGCAAGAACATCATCGCCAACCCTAACTGCTCGACGGCACAGCTGGTCGTGGCGCTGAAGCCGCTGCACGACGTCGCCACCATCAAGCGCGTCGTCGTCGCCACCTACCAGTCGGTGTCGGGCGCCGGCAAGGAAGGCATGGACGAGCTGTTCACGCAGACACGCGCGGTGTTCGTCGCCGATCAGGTCGACGTCAAGAAGTTCACCAAGCGCATCGCCTTCAACGTCATCCCGCATATCGACGTCTTCCTCGACGACGGCTTCACCAAGGAAGAGTGGAAGATGGTCGCCGAGACCAAGAAGATGCTCGACCCCAAGATCAAGCTGACGGCGACCTGCGTGCGCGTGCCGGTGTTCATCGGCCATTCGGAAGCGGTCAACATCGAGTTCGAGAAGCCGATCACCGCCGACGAGGCGCGCGACATCCTGCGCGAGGCGCCGGGCTGCCAGGTGCTCGACAAGCGCGAGGATGGCGGCTACATCACGCCGCTGGAATCGGCCGGCGAGGACGCTACTTTCATCTCGCGCATCCGCGAGGATTCGACCATCGACAATGGCCTGTCGATGTGGATCGTCGCCGACAATCTGCGCAAGGGCGCGGCGCTGAACGCCGTGCAGATCGCCGAGCTGCTGGTCGAGCGCGGCCTGATCCAGCCGAAGAAGAAGGCGGCCTGACGGCCGTTCAGTTTTCGCTCACGGGGCCGTATCGCCGCTGCCGCGGCGGGCCCTCCGCGAGGGCGCCGGACGACCGGCGGCCTGCGGGTCGCGGGCTCGCCCTTCGGCCGGGGTGTTTCCTTCTCCCCGTTCACGGGGAGAAGGTGCCGGCAGGCGGATGAGGGGCAGCGCTGGCCACGCCAATTTGCGTTAGCGGCAAAATCGTCCTGCGCTGTCTTCAGCTCCCGCTCTCCGCAGTCAGCTCCCGCAGCAACCCCATCGCCTCTTCCGCCCGCTCCGCCGGCACGAACAGATGATCGTGATAGAAGCCCGAGACCGGATTGACGCCCATGCCGGCGGCGGCGAGGCGCGTGGTGATGGCAGCGAGGAAGCCGACGGCATCCAGCGAGGAATGGATGTTGAGCGTGATCATCCGGCACCGGAATGAAGCCGCCAGCCCCATGGTCCGTGCGGCTTCCTCGGTCAGGATCAGCGTCATGCCCTCGCGCTCGCGAAACAGCATCATCGGTTCAAGGCCTTCCGGCTGCGGCACGCCGGGCGCCAGCGTGGCGAAGACGTAGGTGCCATCGAGCAGTTCCGGCCTCATTGATGCTAACAGAGTCCTCAGATCGGTCTCGCCGGTCATGTTTCTCGCCTGTATCGGGGACGGCCGCAGGCTTCTCAATATCCGTAACCAGCACACACCGGTATTCCGCACACCGCACGGACGACGTGGCGATGTCGCTGTCGGCTGGGCTTGCACATCTGTCGCATCGCACAATAGAGGAGCTGAGGGCCGACCCCGGTCCGTGAAAGGCTCCCGAATGATCGTTCGCCCACGCCCCACCTTCCTGCAGCTGTTCTTCATCATGCGCGGCTCGGTGGTGCCACGCATCCTGCCGCAGATTTTCGGCTTCGCGATCTATTCGGCGGTCATCCTTGTCGTGGCGCGCTGGTTCCAACTCGATCTCGGCGTCTTCAACATCACGCCCTTCGGACTGGTCGGCGTGACCTTGTCGATCTATCTGTCCTTCCGCAACAACGCCGCCTATGACCGCTGGTGGGAGGCGCGCAAGCTGTGGGGCGCGCTGGTCTTCGAAATCCGCAATCTGGCCCGCGCCACGACCAGCCTCATTCCCGATCGGACCGAGCAGCGCGCCCTGCTGATGGAGGCGCTGGCCTTCTGTCATTTCCTGCGCGGCCAGTTGCGCAGGATCGACAGTGTGAAAGACGCCCATGCCTTCATCGACACCGAAGCGGAGACGGCGGCGGGTTTTGCCAATCCGGCGGACGAGATGGTCAGGCGCATGGGCCGCCGCGCCAATGCGCAGCGCCAGGGTGGCGAGCTCGACACGATCGGTTTCCGCATCCTCGATGAGAGGCTGGCGTCCATCACCGCCATCCAGGCCGGCTGCGAGCGGATCGCCGGCACGCCCTTGCCCTTCGCCTACACGCTGCTGGTGCACCGCACGGCCTACATCGTCTGCCTGCTCCTGCCGATCGGCCTGATCTCGACCACCGGCTGGGCGACGCCTTTGTTCACGGCGCTGATCGCCTACACCTTCTTCGGCCTCGACGCGCTTTCGGAAGAACTCGAGGATCCGTTCGGCACCGAAGCCAACGACCTCGCGCTCGATAGTCTCTGCCGGGTCTGCGAAATCTCGGTGTTCGAGGCCTTGGGCGAGACGCCGCCAAAGATGCTGCCGGCCGAGAAGTTCTATTTCTCGTAAGCTTGAGACATGGATGGCATGCGCGTGCCGGAGTGGCTTCCGGGGCCACTTTGCCAAAAGAATCCAGCCCCCCTGTAGGATCGTCGCCTTGGGGCGCGTCCTTGGCTCGACCCCGGAAAAAGGGGCTCGAACCATCAGGAGGGTACACCAATGAGCATTTCCGAAATCGCGCCCGTCTCGTCCGGCGCCTTGTGGACCGGCCGCGTGCTCAGCGGCCTCATCGTCCTGTTCATGATCTTCGACGGCGCCATCAAGCTGCCGCCGCTCGATGTGGTGACCCAGACGATGGTGCCGCTCGGCTGGCCGGCCGACGCCAACGTCGCGCGCATGCTGGGTGTTATTGGCCTCGTCTCGACCGCGCTTTACGCACTGCCGCGCACCTCGGTGCTCGGCGCCATCCTGCTCACCGCCTATATGGGCGGCGCCATCGCCACCAATGCGCGGATCGGCAATCCCTTGTTCTCGCACACGCTGTTCGGCGTCTATCTCGGTATCATCCTGTGGGGCGGCCTCTATCTGCGCGACCCCAGGGTGCGTGCGCTGGTCCCGTTCAGCCGATAGCAGCTCCGCGCCAAACGCGGCTGCTGGTGTCGTCGCGATCTTCGTTCCCCTCGGGATCAAATTAGCCGTCTGAGAGTTAAGCCCTTGGCGGCGAGACGGCGATCCGCATGTGAGAGGAACGAAAATGAAGAAAATTATTACGGTTCTTGTGTTGGCGACGGCGCTCGGCGCCTGTTCGCAGACGGAAAAAGGCGCCGCCGTGGGCGGTCTTGGCGGTGCCGCGATCGGCGCGGCCGTAGCTGGCGATCCGGTCCAGGGCGCGGTTGTCGGCGGCGCGGTTGGCGCCGTGGCGGGCGCCCTGATCGGCCATGCCAGCGAAAGCGGCCAATGCCGGTACCGCGACCGTTACGGCCGCACCTATGTCGATCGCTGCCCCAGCGGTTATTGATCGAGCGCATTCCGGACATGAAGAGCAAAACGGCGGGCTTTTGGCCTGCCGTTTTCGATCGATGAATTGCGGCCCGCTTGAGACATCCGGTGGGGGCCGCGCTACAGCAGGTTCCGAATGTATCGCCAGGCTTCCTGGCCCAGGGCGGCATCAGCGCGGTCATTGCCGCCATGCGCGTGCGAGCTTGAGCGCGGGGTGGTTTCGCCAGGCAGGAGAATGCGGTGGCCGGCGTCGGGGGCCGAAACGAGGCGCGTGGCCTTTCCGGCATCTTGCCGACGCCGGACAATCGACGTGGCGAATTCCAGGGATGGCCACAGCGTGTCGCCGCCGCCAGCGACCAGCACGATCTCCCCCGAAAGTGCCTCGACGGGAATGGCGGCCTTGTCGGCTTCCTGCCTGAACCTTGTCAGGCAGTGCTCGAAAAGTCCTCGGTAGGACACAAGACCATCAACATGGCTTGCCTTCCAATCCGGGTCGGTTGGAACAAAGGGGAGAGGGCGACCGTCAACAGTCCATGACGATCGCTCGGGCCAGCTGACGCCGTCGCGGCCCGGCCCGATGTTTCCCCAGACCACCGATGTCGGGCTGATCGCAACCACGGCATCGATGCGCGGGTCTTGTGCCGCCGCGAGCAAGGATGCCTCGGCGCCCTTGGACGTGCCGACATAGACGATGCGCCGGCATCCCAATCCAACGAGGCGGCCGGTCGCGGCGAAAAACGTCTCAAGGGGGATTTCACATATGCCGGGAACCTGGCCTTCGCCGCCGAACCACTGGAGGGCAAGGACAGAGACGCCCTCGCTGGCAAATAGTCGTGCGCGGGAAATATCGACACGGCCGCTCGATCCGCTCAAGACAACGACACCTGTCGTGGCATCAGCGCATCGCAGCAGGGTCCCGGCGACGACGCCGGATAGGATCTCCTGCGTGACAGCCCGTTCGTCCATCGGATCCTCAGCCGGAGATCAGAAGCTTTCCAAGGAAACAGCAAAGGGCAGGTCGACGACAAATGCAAACAGCAAAACGGCGGGCACAGGCCCGCCGTTTCGTTTCCGCAAAGAATGCGACGCGAGATTACTCCGCCGTGGCGGCTTCCTCGGCCGGTGCGGCAGCGGCGGCGGCAACCGCGGCAGCGGCGTCTTCCTGGGCCTTCTTCAGCAGCGAGGCGCGTTCCTGCGCCTTCTTGCCGGGCTCGGCCTTCTTCGGGTTGGAGCGGGCGTCGCGCTTGGCGAGGCCGGCCTCGTCGAGGAAGCGCAGCACGCGGTCGGTCGGCTGGGCGCCGTGCGACAGCCAATGCTTGACGCGGTCGGCGTCGACCTTGACGCGCTCGCCGTCCTTCGGCAGCAGCGGGTTCCACGAGCCGAGCGACTCGATGAACCGGCCGTCGCGCGGCGAACGGGCGTCGGCGACGACGACGTGGTAGTAAGGACGCTTCTTCGAGCCCGCACGGGCCAGTCTGATCTTCAGTGCCATTTTCTTTCTCCTAAAAGCTCTGATTTCGTTGATTAATCGAGGCTGGTAATCAGCCGGTTTTCATCACGCCGTTTGCTGCGGCGATCTGTTCGTGGTGGCGGATCACTTCGCGGACGACGAAGTTGAGGAATTTCTCCGCGAAATCCGGGTCGAGATGCGCGTCATGCGCCAGCTGGCGAAGACGGGCGATCTGCTGCTGCTCGCGCGCCGGATCGGCCGGCGGCAGGCCATGCTCGGCCTTGAGCACGCCGACCGCCTTGGTGCAGCGGAAGCGCTCGGCCAGCATATGGATGAGGGCGGCATCGATGTTGTCGATCGATGCACGGTAGCCAGCCAGGATGATGCGGGCGTCGGCCATGTCCTTTTCTTCGTTCATCCGCAGTCTCACTTCTTCTTGCCAAGGCCGGGTAGTCCGCCGCCACCCAGGCCGGGAAGCCCCGGTAGTTTCATGCCGCCGGGCAGCCCGGGCAGGCCGCCGCCGGGGGCGGGCAGACCCTTCATGCCGCCGAGGCCGGCGGCCTGCGCCTGCTTCTGCAGGGCTTCGAGCTGCTTGGGATCCATCTTCGACAGGTCCGGCATGCCGCCGCCCATCATGCCGCCCATGCCGCCAGGCATCATGCCGCCCCCCAAACCACCAAGGCCCATCTTGGAAGCGAGGCCGCCCATCATGCCGCGCATTAGGCCGCCGCCTTTGCCCTTGCCGCCCATCGCCTTCATCATGTCGGCCATGCCGCGATGCATCTTCAAGAGCTTGTTGATCTCGGCGGCGTCGGTGCCGGAACCGGCGGCGATGCGCTTCTTGCGCGAGTGTTTCAGCATGTCGGGGTTGGCGCGCTCGGCCTTGGTCATCGACGAGATGATGGCGAGCTGGCGGCCGAACATCTTGTCGTCGAGGCCGGCGGCGGCCATCTGGTCCTTCATCTTGCCCATGCCGGGCATCATGCCCATGATGCCGCCCATGCCACCCATTTTCGACATCTGCTGAAGCTGCTGGGCAAGGTCGTTCAGGTCGAACTTGCCCGACTGCATCTTCTTGGCCATCGCCGCCGCCTGCTCGGCGTCGATGTTTTCCGCCGCCTTCTCGACGAGCGAGACGATGTCGCCCATCCCCAGAATGCGGTCGGCGATGCGCTTGGGATGGAATTCCTCCAGCCCGTCCATCTTTTCGCCGGTGCCGATCAGCTTGATCGGCTTGCCGGTGACGGCGCGCATCGACAGCGCGGCGCCGCCGCGGCCGTCGCCGTCCATGCGGGTCAGCACCAGGCCGGTGATGCCGACGCGTTCGTCGAAGCTCTTGGCCAGGTTGACGGCGTCCTGGCCGGTCAGCGAATCCGCGACCAGCAGGATTTCGTGCGGGCTCGACACCTTCTTGATGTCGGCCATCTCGACCATCAGTGGCTCGTCGATATGGGTGCGGCCGGCGGTGTCGAGGATGACCACGTCATGGCCGCCGAGCTTGGCCGCCTGCACGGCGCGCTTGGCGATATCGACCGGATTCTGGCCTGCGATAACAGGCAGCGTCGCGACCTGGACCTGCTCGCCGAGCTGGCGCAACTGCTCCTGCGCGGCGGGACGCCGCGTGTCGAGCGAGGCCATCAGGACTTTCTTGTTCTGACGCTCGGTCAGCCGCTTGGCGATCTTGGCCGAAGTGGTGGTCTTGCCGGAGCCCTGCAGGCCGACCATCATGACGACGACCGGCGCCGGCGCGTTGAGGTCGACGGCGACGCCCTCGGCGCCCAGCATGTCGACCAGCTCGTCATGGACGATCTTGACGACCATCTGTCCCGGCTTGATCGACTTCAGCACGGCGGCGCCGACGGCCTTCTCGCGCACCTTGTCGGTGAAGGAGCGCACCACTTCCAGCGCCACGTCGGCCTCGAGCAGCGCACGGCGCACCTCGCGCAGCGCCGCCGAGACATCCGCCTCGGAAAGCGCGCCGCGGCCGGTCAGGCCGTTCAGGATGGAGCCAAGGCGCTCCTGCAGCGATTCAAACATCTTGCTTCCTTCGATCCCGGTTCATTCGATCCGAGAGGTAATGCGTTCGCGCCCAGTCTCCAAGCAAGCAAAAGCCCAAAACCAAAAAGCACCCGGGGGCGCACAGCGCTGCCGGGTGTTGGCCTCCAGGATCTGTTTACAGCACTCGGCCTCGAAGAGGCTTCGGCGTCCTGGTCGGCTTGCTCGGAGGGATACTCGTCGCGGAATTGCTGGGCTGTAGACAGGAAATCGGCGCGAGAGTCAAGGCAACGGCCCGGGCAGGCCGCTCCTGGCACCGTGATCAGACCGCCTGACCCAGCGGAACCCAGGCCCTGACCTGCGGATACGGCACGTCCGATCGTGAAAATCGCCGGCGGCCGCGACAGCGGCCGCCGGCCTTGCGTTCAACGCACCACGTACATGATGCGCCGCGTCTGCGGATCGATCAGCGCCCGCTGGCCGTTCACATAGACGTAGCGGTAGTTGTAGTCAGGAATTTCGCGCAGCTCGACCGTGTCTGGCAAGGTCGCGCCGGTGACCACCTCGCCGTCGAGATAGACGGGGTCGAGGCGATGGGTGTCGACATAGGTCCGCACTTCAGCTGGCGGTGCCGGAAAATCGCCAACCACCGGATCGCTGGCGATGATCGCTCCTGTATAGTCGGTGGAGTAGTTGCCGATGTCTTCCGGTGGCGAGACGACGGCAACGCTGGAGCCGTGCGGTCGCTGCGTCAGCACCACCCGGCTGCCGCTGAAATCGGCCGTGACATAGTCGGAATAGACCCAGCCCTGGCCGCCGGCTTCGGCGATCGTGCACCATTTGCTGTTTTCGATGCAGCCATTGAGCGTCGCCGACTGGCCCGCGGCGAGCACGCCGATGACAGGATATTGCGGGCCGGGACCGGCGCGCACGTTGAGATCGGTGACTGCCGAGACCGCGGTATCGGCCAGCGCGGCGCCCGACATTGCGGTCAGCATCCCGGCTATTGCGGGTAACAATAAGGATTTCATGGGTTCTCTCCGTTTCACAGTCCCTCGGCGGTGACAACGGGGCAGCGGCGCATGCGTTCCGGCTAAAATGCGCGGGCCAACTCAGGATTTGTTCCCGCGTCCTTGGGCAAACCGGTCAAAAGGTCGTGTACGAAGGCCAGTTTCTGCGCCGTCACGTCCGAAATGACGAAGGGGTAGAGGTCGGGCAGGCCCATGCAGCGGTTTATCGAATTGGAGGCTTCCGACAGCACCAGCCAGCGAACGAGGATCCGGTCGAAGGGCTCGGGCGTGTTCGCGGGTTCCGAGGGCGCTGCCTGCGGTTCTCCGCCAGTGTCGCCGCGCGGCAATTCATTGGCCTCCACCGTCTCCAGCCGGCCGAGCGGGAAGTTCAGCGCATGGACCATCTCCAGCGTGTCGGTGATATGCAGATGATGGGCCCAGGTCTCGGCCCAATCCTCCCAGGGATGCGAGGTGGCGTAGGCCGAGATGTGGGTTTGCTGCCAGTCGGGCGCGGCGCCATTGGCATAGTATGCCTTCAGCGCCTGTTCGTAATCGGCGCGTTCGTCGCCGAACAGGGCGCGAAACGCTTCCAGCCGTTGCGGGTCGTCGCGGATCAGGCGGTCCCAGTAATAATGGCCGAGTTCGTGGCGGAAATGGCCGAGCAGCGTGCGGTAGTTCTCGCCCATCTCGACGCGCCGTTTTTCGCGCTCGGCTGAATCGGCCTCGGCGACATTGAGCGTGATCAGGCCGTTGTCGTGACCGGTGAGGATGCGTTCGCCGCCCGGGCCGCCGCCGATCGGATCGGCGAGGAAGTCGAAGGCCAGCCCGATCTCGTCCGTCGGGCTCTGCTTGGGCGCGACCGGCAGGCCGAAGGCGAGCAGCGAATAGATGGCGCGCTTCTTCGCCGCCTCGACGCGGATCCAGCGGCGGCGGTTGCCGTCGACGGAAAGATCGGGGATCAGCTGGTTCAGCACGCAGGCACGGCAGAAGACCTGTCCCGGTTCGGCCATCCAGTTGCAGGCGCATTCATCGGCGTTGGTGCACTGGATGGCGCCGTCGACACCGGACAGGACAAAGCGCGCGCCCTCTGCGTCATAGAGCACGAGGCTCCTGCAGTTCAGGCACTGGGCGTTCTCGAAATAGAGGCGGTGGCCGCAATGCGGGCAGTCGAAAAGTTTCATCTCGGTCTCAATTCATCGGGAGGGCATAGGAGGCGGCCCGTGCCCAAACGCGGACCACCAGCCGGCGTTCCGCACTCTATCGAGACTATTTCGCTTCGCTGGTCCAGGCGCTTGCCGCCGTGGTCCATGACCGCGGCAACGTCTTCCATGCCTGGCCCTCGCCACAATAATCACTTGATCGTAAGCAAATTCCACGGCATTCGCCAGCATGGCGGCTCAGACAGTGACAAGAACGCGTTTCGCTGGCAAATTCGCCGCCGGGACGTGATTCAGGCAACCAGGAGAACAACATGGCATTTCTTGCCAAGGGTAGAACTTTAGCGGCCGCGTTGGTGGCGGTGCTTGCGCTTGCAACGGGCGCGCAGGCGGCGGCCAGCTGCGGCAAGACCGGCGCCGGCTTCGATGCTTGGAAGCAGGATTTCGCCGGGGAGGCCAAGTCCGAAGGCGTCGGGTCGAGGGGTCTGGCCGCCCTGGCCGGAGCGACCTACGCAACAAGGACGATCGCCGCCGACCGCGCCATCCACAAGGCCTTCAGCGGCTCGGTGGACGATTTCATGAAGCGCCGTGGCGGATCCGCGATCATTTCCAAGGGCCGTTCGCTGAAGAAGTCGAACGCGGCGCTGTTCAACCAGATCGAAAACAATTACGGCGTGTCGCCGGGCGTGCTGCTTGCCATCTGGGGCATGGAGACCGGTTTCGGCGCCTCGATGGGCAACCAGAACACGGTCTCCGCCATTGTGACGCTTGCCTATGATTGCCGCCGTCCGGATTACTTTCACCCGCATGCCATCGCGGCCCTGAAGCTGGTCGATCGCGGCGCGTTGAGCTCCTCGTCGGTCGGCGCCATGCATGGCGAGATCGGCCACACGCAGTTCCTGCCCGGAAATGTCCTGAAGTATGCCGTCGGCAGCGGAAACCTGCGCGACAAGGCCACCGCGTTGGCCTCCACCGCCAACTTCCTCAAGGGCCACGGCTGGCGGGCTGGTGCAAGCGCGCAGTCGAATATGGGCGCGATCGCCGGCTGGAATTCCGCCAGCGTCTATCAGCAGGCCATCGCCCGCATCGCCACCGCCATCGACGCCGATTGATCGAACCGTACGATGTTGAACGAAGAACCCGGCCTCCGCGCCGGGTTTTTCATTTCACGTCGAGCGCATAGGAGCAGCCGGCCAGCGTCTTGCCGGGATGGGATGCGACCGTCGAGACGTTGAGCGCGATGCGAGTGGAAAGGCTGACGCCGCCGGCTTCCTCGGTGCTTTCGGCCACGACCTTCTCGCCGAGGAATTTGTCCGGCGTCGAAACTGTCGCCGGGACGCCGAGCTGACGGGCGAGATTCGCCGCGGCGACGCCGTCGAGCACCGCCATCGGTCCGGTCGCGGTAAAGACGATTCTCCCGGTGTCGCGCCCTAAAACATGGATCGGGGCGGGCAGTCGATACTGCCGCAGAAAGGGATTGCCCGACGGAACTTCCTTCCAGCCAAGCTTCCGCACAGCACCGGATTCGCCGGTCAGCCAGAGCGCAAAGCCGTTGTAGCCGGGCACATCCGTCCTGCATTCGATCAGCGCGGCAAGGTCGAGCGATGCCGGATCGAAATCATCGGCCGCGGCGGGCGCCGCCAGAAGGACCAGCAGCACCAGGCAGAGACCGGGATGGCGCACCCCGTTTATTTGTTGCGGTTGCGGGCGGCGAGCGTGCGCAGCCTCAGCGCATTGAGACGGATGAAGCCGGCGGCGTCCTTCTGGTCGTAGGCGCCACGGTCGTCCTCGAAGGTGACCAGCGCGTCGGAATAGAGCGTCTTCCTCGACTTGCGGCCGGTGACCATGACATTGCCCTTGTAGAGCTTCAGCCGCACCGTGCCTTCGACGTCTTCCTGGCTCTTGTCGATCATCGCCTGCAGCATCAGGCGTTCGGGCGCGAACCAGAAGCCGTTGTAGATGAGTTCGGCGTAGCGCGGCATGAACTCGTCCTTGAGGTGCGCGGCGCCCCGGTCGAGCGTGATCGATTCGATGGCGCGGTGGGCGGCGATCAGGATCGTGCCGCCCGGCGTCTCGTAGACGCCGCGCGACTTCATGCCGACGAAGCGGTTCTCGACCAGGTCTAGCCGCCCAATGCCGTTGTCGCGACCGAGATCGTTGAGGGCAGCCAGCATCGTGGCCGGCGACAGTTTCTTGCCGTTGAGCGCGACCGGATCACCCTTCAGGAATTCGATCTCGATTTCGGTGACGGCATCCGGCGCATCCATCGGCGATACGGTGCGCTGATGGACGAACTCCGGCGCCTCGCTCCACGGATCTTCCAGCACCTTGCCCTCGGACGAGGAGTGCAGCAGGTTGGCGTCGACCGAGAACGGCGCGTCGCCCTTCTTGTCCTTCGGCACCGGAATCTGGTGTTGCTCGGCGAAGTTCATCAGGTCCGTGCGCGACTTGAAGGACCAGTCGCGCCACGGCGCGATGACCTTGATGTCCGGGTTCAGCGCGTAAGCCGAAAGCTCGAAGCGGACCTGGTCGTTGCCCTTTCCGGTGGCGCCATGCGCGATGGCGTCGGCGCCGGTTTCCCTGGCGATGTCGACCAGGTGCTTGGAGATCAGCGGCCGCGCGATCGAGGTGCCCAGGAGATAGGTGCCTTCATAGACGGTGTTGGCGCGGAACATCGGGAAGACGAAGTCGGCGACGAATTCCTCGCGCACGTCGACGATGCGGATGTCCTTGATGCCCATCATCTCGGCCTTCTTGCGCGCCGGTTCGAGCTCTTCGCCCTGGCCGAGGTCGGCCGTGAAGGTGATGACTTCGGCGCCGAGTTCGGTCTGCAGCCATTTCAGGATAATGGAGGTGTCGAGGCCGCCGGAATAGGAGAGCACGACTTTCTTGACGTCTTTGAACTTGGACATTTCCGCTCCGTCGAAAAGCGACGCCTGAAGCCCGGCGTCACGCATTGTCGGAGCGCCTTTTAGCAGGAACCGCAAAGCGAGCAAGCGCGGGCGGCGCCAGACTTCTGATCCAGCCAGGCGGGCCGCCTGCACGCTGGACCAGCCGCCCGTCGAATTCGTTATCCTTGTCTATGTCCCTGCGGGTGCACGACCGCTTGCGAAAACCGGTTCCAAGTTTTCGGGATCAAGCTCTGGGAACAACCTGCTGCAATCATGGGCTGCATTTGTCGGAAGGATTTAAACAAGTTTTCACGCACTGCCGCTAAATAAGCGAGACAGAGCCGCATGGGCCACGCGACCGTGCCGAAGCAGCTTTTGCCCGTTCGTCGCGGGTATCCTCGGGCTTGGGCCATCCTGATGCGCGTTATATCCTGCATCGTCACGGAGCATAATCTGTGGCTCGTCCTGCTGGCGGCGCTGATGTGCGTCACCGGCTGCTGGGTGACGATCGGTCTCCTGGACCGCGCCAGGAAAACCGCCGGCGTGCAGATGCGGGGCTGGCTGTTTCTGACCGCGGTCGCGGCCGGTTCCTCCATCTGGTGCACGCATTTCATCGCCATGCTGGCTTATCAGCCCGGCGCGCCGATCACCTTCGATCCGGCGCTCACCATGATATCCCTGGTCATCGCCATGGCGGGTACCGGGGCGGGCTTCGCCCTTGCCCTGGGCAAGCGCTGGCGTGTGGCGCCGGAATGGGGCGGCGCCGCTGTCGGCCTTGCCGTTTCGGCCATGCATTACACCGGCATGATGGCCTATCACGTGGCGGGCATCGTCGAATGGGACGGCCTCTATGTCACGGCCTCGGTGCTGATCTCGGTGGTGTTTGCCGCCGCGGCGATCGGCCAGGCGATGCGCCGGCCATACCGCTGGTCGCGCTATCTCGGCATCGGACTGCTGGTGCTGGCGATCGTCGGCCTGCACTTCACGGCGATGGCCGCGGTGGCGGTGACGCCGCTCTCCTTCATCACCACGGGCACCAATCCCGATATCCTCAAGGCGATGGCCGTCGCCGTCGCCGTCGTCGGCCTGATCGTCGCGGCCACCGGCTTTGCCAGCTACCTGATCGACGAACGCGGCCGGCTGGAGAGCTTCGAACGGCTGCAGCACCTTGCCCTCAACGATGCGCTGACCGGACTTGCCAACCGCGTTTCCTTCAACGACCGCCTCGACCATGAAATCGGGCGGGCACGCGAGGACGGCGACACGATGACGGCGGTCATCGTCATCGATCTCGACCGTTTCAAGGAGATCAACGACCTCAGGGGACATGCGGCCGGCGACCAGGCGCTCAAGATCATCGCCCGCAGGCTGGCGAAACTGACCGGCGACGGCGAATTCGTCGCTAGGCTCGGCGGCGACGAGTTCGCCGCGATCAAGCGCTTCAGGGACCAGAACGAGCTGCTCGGCCTGGTCTCGCGCCTGGAGAAGTCCTTGTTCGAGCCGTTGCGGATCGACGATTTCGAAACCGTCACCGGCGCCAGCATCGGCGTCGCCGTCTATCCGCGCGACGGCAGCGACCGGGAGAGGCTGGTCAGCAATGCTGATCTGGCGATGTACCGGGCCAAGAACGACGTGGCGCGGGCCGTGTGTTTCTACGAATCGGCCATGGATGAGACGGCACGCGCTCGGCGGGCGCTGGCCACCGATCTACGCCAGGCCATCGAACGCGGCGAACTCACGCTCCACTACCAGGTGCAGACCTCGGTCTCGACCGGCGCCACCTGCGGCTACGAGGCGCTGCTGCGCTGGACCCATCCGGTGCATGGCATGGTCCCGCCCGCCGAGTTCATCCCGATCGCCGAGGAGAACGGCTCGATCCTGGCGATCGGCGAATGGGTGCTGCGCACCGCGTGCCGCCAGGCGGCGTCCTGGGACAAGGGTCACAAGATCGCGGTCAATTTGTCGCCGGTGCAGCTCGCCCATGCCGATCTCGCCAAGCTCGTCCACCAGATTCTGGTCGAGACCGGCCTGTCGCCGAGGCGGCTCGAGCTGGAACTGACCGAATCGACCATCGTCGCCGACAAGGTCCGCACGCTGCATGTGCTGCGCCAGATCAAGGCGCTCGGCGTGACGATCGCCATCGACGATTTCGGCACCGGCTATTCCTCGCTCGATACGCTGCGCTCGTTCCCGTTCGACAAGATCAAGCTCGACCGCTCCTTCATGGCCGATGTCGAGCGCAGCCCGCAGGCCAAGGCGATCATCCGCGCGGTGCTGACGCTGGGGCGCAGCCTCGACATTCCGGTGCTCGCCGAAGGTGTCGAGACGCATGTCCAGCTCACCATCCTGCAAGTCGAAGGCTGCAACGAGGCGCAAGGCTATTTCCTCGGCCGGCCGAAGCCGATCGACCAGATTTTGCTGACCGGAGCGGCAGCCCATTCGCTGGCCGAGATCGATCTATCGGCGGCTTAGAAACCGCCGTGGGAGGATACGCCAGCCTTCGCATCTGGCGTCGGCGCGACGTATCTTGTATAGGCTCGGGACCTTCCCGAGGCCCCGCATGTCCTTCATTCCCGACACCACCACGCTGATCCAGTTCGCCATCGCCACCGTGATCCTGGCGATCACGCCAGGCCCCGACATGACGCTGTTCGTCTCGCGCACGCTGAGTCAGGGGCGGGCCACCGGCTTTGCCTCGATGGCCGGCGCGCTGTGCGGCACGCTGATCCACACCACGCTGGTGGTGGTCGGCGTCTCGGCGCTGATCGTCGCCTCGCCGATGGCGTTCTTCGTGCTGAAGATTTTCGGCGCCGGCTATCTCGTCTTCCTGGCCTGGCAGGCGATCGCCAAGGGGTCGGCCTTTTCACCGGAGAAGAAGACGGGGCCGCAAATCTCGCTGCTGCGCAGCTGGGCGGCGGGGCTCGGCGTCAATCTGCTCAACCCGAAGATCATCCTGTTCTTCATGACCTTCCTGCCGCAATTCGTCTCCGCGCACGACCCGAACGCGCCCGGAAAGCTGTTCTTCCTCGGTTCCATGTTCATCGTGCTGTCGATCCCGGTGACGGTGCCGATGGTGCTTGCGGCGGAGAAATTCTCGGCGGCGATGAAGGCCAGCCCGCGCGTGACGCGAGTGGTCGACTATCTCTTCGCCGGCGTGTTCTCGGCCTTCGCGCTCAAGATCCTGACGGCCCAGGCGAAGTAGGGACTTTCTCGGTCTTCCACCAGCTTCCGGCCCAGCGCCCGGCGCTGAGCCAGTAGAAGATGCCGCCGACCATGCCGCCGCCAATCACGGCCATGATGGCGGTGGCCTCGGTGACCGCGAAAGGGGAATCGCTGAGATTGTCGACGAGGCCGAGGAACACCCCCGCCACCACGGCACCCGCCAGCGCATAGAACAGCCAGTCGCGCCGGCCGAGGATTTCGGCGATCAGGATGACGACCGCCGCGGGCATGAAGGCGAAATAAGCGACGAACAGGGCGACGAAAGGAATGGAAAAATAGAGCGATGCCGTCGCCGCCGGTTGGGCTTGCGCCGGCACGTAGCCGAGCGAGGCCAGGAACAGGATGTTGAGGAAGGCGCTCGCCGCCAGCGAGGCAACGGCATAGCCGAACAGGATGATGGCCAAGCGCACGATATAGGAGACGAGGCGGTTCATTGGGGATCAGCGCTGGTGAGACGACCGGACTTGCGCCCGGCGAGCAGCCAATAGACCCAGCCGGCGGCGGTGCCGGCCGTGGCCAGGAAGCCGAGGAAACCCGGATTGAAGACAAACCCTCCGGCCGAGCCGGGGACCAGAACACCAAAGGCGATGGAGGTGATCGCCCCGGTGACGGCGAAGTAGGACCAGCTTCGCAGCGACCACCGTTCGGCGACAAGGATGGCGGGGCCGACGATCAGCAGCGCACAGAGGGCCACGGTCAGCACGGCGAGCGGGAAGGAGCCCAGCCAGTCGAATGCAAAAACCATCGACCAGTTGCCATACTCGATCCCTTCCAGAAGGGTGATCAGCAGCACAGGCACCACGATCGAGGTCAGCACGGCGGCGACATAACCGACTGCTATCAGGACCAGACGCTTGAGCCAGGCAACGAGACGGGTCACACCTCGCCATGCCCCGCGATCATCATGGCTTCCAGCGCCAGCCGGTCGACCTTGCGCATGCGCTCCGATTCCGACTTCAGCTGACCGCAGGCGGCGAGGATGTCGCGGCCGCGCGGCGTGCGGATCGGCGAGGCATAGCCGGCATTGTTGATGTAGTCGGCGAATTTCTCGATCGTTTCCCAGTCCGAGCACTGGTAGTTGGTGCCCGGCCACGGGTTGAACGGGATCAAATTGATCTTGGCCGGAACGCCCTTGAGCAGCTTGATCAGCGCCTTGGCGTCCTCGATGGAATCGTTGACGTCCTTCAGCATCACATATTCGAAGGTGATGCGCTTGGCGTTGGACAGGCCGGGATAGGCCTTGCAGGCGGCGATCAGCTCGCTCAGCGGATACTTCTTGTTGATCGGCACAAGCAGGTCGCGCAGATCGTCATTGGTGGCATGCAGCGAGATCGCCAGCATGACGCCGATCTCCTCGCCGGTGCGGAAGATTTCCGGCACCACGCCGGAGGTCGACAGCGTGATGCGGCGCTTCGACAGCGAAAGGCCGTCGCCGTCGGAGGCGATCAGCAGGGCCTTCTTGACCGCCTCGAAATTGTAGAGCGGCTCGCCCATGCCCATCATGACGATGTTGGACACTTTGCGGCCCTCGGCCGGCACGATGGCGCCGTCGGGCGTGTCGCGGTCGGGGAAGTCGCCGAGCCGGTCGCGCGCGGTGAGCAGCTGCGCAAGGATTTCCTCGGCGGTGAGATTGCGCACCAGCTTCTGCGTGCCGGTGTGGCAGAACGAACAGGTCAGCGTGCAGCCGACCTGCGAGGAGATGCAGAGCGTGCCGCGGCCTTCCTCGGGGATATAGACGGTTTCGATCTCGACCGGCCGGCCGGCGCCGCGCGGCGGGAAGCGGAACAGCCACTTTCGCGTGCCGTCGGCGGAAATCTGCTCCTCGACGATCTCGGGCCGGGCGACCGTGAAATGCTTGTCCAGCTCGGCGCGAAGGTCCTTGGAGATGTTGAACATATGAGCGAAGTCGGACACGCCGCGCACATACATCCAGTGCCAGAGCTGCTGAGCGCGCATTTTTGCCTGACGCTCCGGCACGATGCCTGAAGCGACGAGAGCCTCGCCGAGTTCGGCCCGTGTCAGGCCAATCAGCGAGGGCTTTTCTGCCTGCGCGGGGCGAGCGCGCAAGGCGTCGCGGGCGCCTTCGGCGGTAAGGTCGAGTGAAAGGGTCATGGTTCCACTGATATAAGCGGTTTACGGCCGATTTCATCCATCGGCCCGATGTCAAGAGCGGCGCATAGCACAGCTTGGCGGCAGAGTCATGCCGCGGCCGATCGGGCAGTCTTTCCCGCCGCGTGTCGCGGTGGACAAGCCGCGCCTGCCTGGTGCTGTTTCCCGGCGCGCGAGCGATCACATATTCGTGTCGGCGTAACGGCTGGCGAGCCATCCGCGAACCCTGAAATGGGGCAACTGTGCCCCGCACAATGGGAGTATGCAGAATGAAATCGATCAAGCTCGCCGTCATTGCCGGCGTCGCCGCTCTTTGCGCCTCGCAGGCGTTTGCCGAGGATACGATGGGCACCATGACCATGATGAAAGGTGGCCAGGTGACGGCGATCATGCCGGACGGCCACATGGGCACCATGATGCCGGACGCGAAGATGGGCGCCGACATGATGAAAATGGCCAAGCCCATCAAGCATTGCATGATGATGATGACCGACGCCAAGGGTAAAGCCTACATGATCGATACATCGACCAAGAAGGCCCAGGCCGAATGTGAAAAAATGGCCATGTGACGATCTCGGAAAAACTTGCCCGCCGGCCTGGAAGCCGGCGGGATGGTCAGCTTCCGTATCATCCGCACGTCCATCCCCGCGCCTACCTGTCGATGGAGAGCGTATCGATACCGGTGCTCTGGTCGGTCTCCGGCGGCGGCGGCGGAGCATCCCGGGCTCGGTAGGACGGCAGGTCGGGAGCGCCGGCCGCTACGGGATTCGCTTCGAGCCGCGCAATCAGACGCTTCATTTGCGTGATCTCGCGCACCTGGGCGTCTATGATGCCGTCCGCGAGCTTTCGCACCTCCGGGTCGCGGATGTGGGCGCGTTCGCTGGTCATGATCGCGATCGAGTGGTGCGGGATCATTGCCTTCATATACGACACGTCGCTCACGGTTTCCTGGCTTCTGACCAGCCATAGGGCACCAGCGAATACGAGCATGCCGCCGATGACGATGCCGACATTCGCGGCCAAGCTCTTGTACATTCCCCACATGAAGCCGATCATGACAATTGCCATTGCGGCGCCCATCACGATAGCCATCCAGACCCGGGTCTGGCTGAAGAAAACGTGATCCAGCGCATAGGTGTTCAGGTACATGAGCCCGTACATGAGGACCGTGGACACCAGGATCATCGCGGCAAATCTGACATAGCTCATGACTGCGGATTCCTTGCTCAAACGGACACAACCGCGACGGCGGCCTTTTGATCCCGGTCCGATCGTCAGACTCTCACTTGATCGGCATCATGCCTGTGTTAGGGCTGGGTTTTCCCACGAGGACAGACATGGCCGGCCAATCGCGAAGACATCCCTTGCTGCGGCGCTCGCGCGCCATATGGGGCTCGCGGCGCGTGTGGCAGCCGCGCCTGGTGTTCTGGGCCGGCGCCATTTCGATCGGCGTCATCAGCGTGCTGTTCGCGGTGCTGGCCGACAAGGCGCAGGCACTGTTCCATCTGGTGATCGGCAATGATGGCGGCTGGCGCTTCTATCTGCCGCTCGCGATCACCCCGCTCGGCTTCGTCCTGTGCGCGTGGCTGGCGCACGCCTTTTTCCCGGGCTCGCAAGGCAGCGGCATTCCCCAGGCGATCGCCGCCCGGCACCTGCGTGACGACGACGACCGCAGCCATATCCTGTCGCTCAGGTTGGTGGCGGGCAAGATCGCGCTCACCATCGTCGGCCTGTTCTGCGGCGCGTCCATCGGCCGCGAAGGGCCGACGGTCCAGGTCGGCGCGTCGCTGATGCTGCAGGCGGCGCGCTGGGGCGGCATGGCGCAGGCGCGCGGCCTGATCCTGGCCGGTTCTGCCGCCGGCATCGCGGCTGCCTTCAACACGCCGCTTGCCGGCATCGTTTTCGCCATCGAGGAAATGGGCCGCACCTATGAGGCCCGCACCAACGGGCTGGTGCTGACGGCGGTGATCCTGGCCGGCCTCGCCTCGCTCGGGCTGGTCGGCAACTACACCTATTTCGGCGTGTCCAAGGACACGATCTCGTTCGCCGCCGACTGGCCGCTGGTGATCGCCTGCGGGATCATCGGCGGCGGCTTCGGGGCGCTGTTCTCCCTGCTGGCGCTGAAGGCGACGCGCCGCATCCGGCGCTGGAACGCGCTGCAGCCGCTGTGGCGCGCGCTGCTGGTGGCAGCCGTCTGCGGGCTCGCCGTGGCGGTGATCGGCATCCTCTCTGGCGGCCTGACCTTCGGCACCGGCTACGCGCAGGCGCGCAGCGCCGTCGAAGGCACGCCGCTGCCCTGGTTCTTTTTCCTCGAGAAATTCGCGGCCGGACTGCTGTCGATGATCTCAGGCATTCCCGGCGGCATCTTCGCGCCCTCGCTGGCGGTCGGCGCCGGCATCGGCAGTTCGCTCGGCCTGCTGTTCGGGGGCAGCGCTGGCGTCGCGGCCCTGCTCGGCATGGCCGGCTATTTCGCCGGCGTGGTGCAGGCGCCGATGACGGCTTTCGTCATCATCCTCGAAATGACCGGCAATCACGACAATGTCATCGGCCTGATGCTGGCCTCGATGCTGGGCTACGGCACGGCGCGCCTGATCTCGCACGAGCCGCTCTATCACGCCCTGTCGCGGGTCTTTATCGCCGAGGCGATCCGGCGGCGGCGGGCCACGGTCGAAAGTTGAAGCCTTAACTTCGGCCGGAAACCGCTTCGCATTTTCCCGGAATTGCTTAGGCTCCGACTCACATCCGGCAAGACAGCGCCCGCGATGTTGCCGCGGCGAAGCAAGAGATAGGATCCCCATGACAGAAAGAATCACCCTGGCCGAGTCGTTGCCGACAACGGCCGTCGTCCGCGTCTCCCGCGCCAGCTACGAGCCGAGCCGGTTCGCCGAGGTCGACGCCGCGAGCAAGAAGACCTCGGAGTACATAATCCCGGCCATCAGGCGGTTGCCAGGGCTGCTTCATTTTTATGCGGGCGTCTCGCCGAAGGGCTCGATCGTGCAAGTTAGCGTCTGGGACACCGACGAGCATGCGGCACAGTTGGACCATCTGAAGGAGATGGTCGTCGACGGCCGCAGGGACATGGAGGCGGCTGGCGTGACGTTTACCCCGATTTTCAACTACCCGATCGACTGGACCTGGACCGTCTGACCGGGAGCCGAACTCATAACCGGTCAGCGGCCGCGATGCGGACGCAGCGAGAAGGGGCTGAGGAGGCTTTGGCCTGCCTTGCCTATTTGCATTTGGCGATCGAGGACAGCGCCGCCGAAATGCCCTTCAGCGAGAAGACATAGTTGGTGGGGTTGCCGCGGCCCGACTTCGCAGACACCTTCATGTCGGTGCCTGTCTTCATCGCCGCGATCAGCACCGGCTCTTCCGCCGCATTCTCCACCCAGGCCGATTTTCCGCGCGTGAACATCGAGAAGGTCTTCTTGTCGATGGTGACGGTGGCCTTGGAGCCTTCCTGGAAATTATAGCCGGCGATGAACTGCGGCTCATAGGAGACCTGCTGGCCGGGCCGCTGGCTGACGAAGAAGAACATGTCGCCATGGTCGAGCGTCGGCGGCTGCTTGTCGGTCGGCACGGTCAGCACGTAGCAGACCTTGCCGCCCGACGCCTGGTAGCTGTAGGTGCCCCAGGCATTGTGCTGGCCGATCTTGGTCGCCTGCTGCGCCAAGGCCGGCGCCGCCGAGGCCGCCAGGACCAGGCTCGAAACTAGTGCAATCAATCCGCGCATCGTTTTTCCCGTATTCCAAATGGTGCGGAGGCGGGCCGCATGGCGTCCTGCCGTCGCTTCATTTTGATTTAATCTGGGTTACCAAACGGTGAAGTTCCCAAGAGAAAAGGACCTTCACCCCAGGAAACCGCCGCCATTTCCGCGCCGCCGCCTTGTCAGCGGCTGGCACGGCGTCCCTTTGGTGACTTGGAGGCCACGAAAACGGCAAGAGTTTGACTTTTGGCCCGCCGCTGAACGCCCCTGTCCAGGGACCGGGCCGGCGCGGCGGGATTCGGGCCGCGGGACTTAGCTCTTGTCCGCGATCGCGTTCTTGGCGGCCTGCCGGTGCGCCGGCGTGATATGGGCGCTGACGGCGGTGATCGCGGCGGTCAGCACGGCGATGTCGTCGGTGAAGCCCACCCCGAAGATGAAGTCGGGGATGAGGTCCACCGGCAGCACGAAGTAGCCGAGCGCCGCCACCAAGATGCCCTTGGCGCGCAGCGGCGTGTTCTTGTCCATGGCGCAGTAATAGGCGGCGACGACGTCCTCCATGAAGGGGATCTGCCGCGCGGCCTTCTTGGCCGTGCGCCAGAATTTCTCGCGCACTTCGCCCTCGCCGCCCAGCCTGTCGCCAAAGCCGAAGAAGTCAAAACCGGATTCTTGCGCCATCAATCTCTCCTAGCGGGTCTCATGCGCTACCTGGCGCATGCCCGCCGATCAAAATGTGGTGAAAGCCGACCCCGGCTGCAAGATGCGAGCGCCGATTTGGCGGCCCACGCCCGGCCCACAGCACGGACAGCCGGTGTTCAGCCGCCGAAATAGCGGTTCATCTTCTTGGCCAGTTCGATATCGAGCGCCGTCACGCCGCCGGCGTCGTGCGTGTTGAGGGTCACGACGACCGTCTTGTAGACATTCGACCAGTCGGGATGATGGTCCATCTTCTCGGCGGCGAGCGCCACACGGGTCATGAAGGCGAAGGCCTCGGAGAAATTGTTGAAGGTGAAGGTGCGGCCGATCGAGGCGCCGTCCTGTGCCAGCGTCCAGCCGTCAAGCCCGGTGAGCGCGGCTTCGGCGGCTTGCCTGCCCAGTTTCTCTCTCGTCATGTCCGCTTCCTATGCTATGGCGCTGAAGTCGTCACCATAGCGCCGGATCCATGATCGCGAAGCCCATAAATTCCGTTCTTTTCGTCTGCCTCGGCAACATCTGTCGGTCGCCGCTGGCCGAAGGCGTCCTTCGCGCCGTGCTGGCGGAGCGCGGAAACGGTGGGGGTATCGTGCTCGATTCGGCCGCCACCGGCGGCTGGGAGGTCGGATCCGCTCCCGATCCGCGCTCGATCGCCATCGCGTCGCGCCACGGCATCGACATCTCGCGCCAGCGGGCGCGCAGGATCACGCCGGAGGATTTTCACCGCTTCGACCTGATCTTCGGCATGGACCGGTCCAATGTCGCCGACCTGAGAGCGCTGGCGCCGGCGGCGGTGCGCGATCGCATCCACCTGTTCATGGAATTCGCGCAGGGCAGGACGTGCGATGTGCCCGATCCCTATTATGAGGATCAGGAAGCGTTCGCTTCGGTCTACCGCATGATCCGCGAGGCGTCGGAGGCGCTGGCAACACGGCTGGCACGCGTATCGACGCCGGACAGCGGCCAGGCTTCCTCGACGATATAGGGGCCGCCGCCGACCGAATCGCGCGACGACATCAGCACGAAACGGCCGATGCGGAACGGCAGCGTCGAGAAATTGCCGCGCGCCGACAAATATTGGGCGACGTCGAGCGGGCTCGAGTTGCGCAGCCGCGCCAGCGTCACATGCGGCATGAACCTGCGCGGATCGGCGGGAATGCCGAGCCGCTGGCAGATGCGCTCGATCTCGCCCTGAAGGGCGTTGAGATCGGGCGAGGGAAAGGCGCCCGCCCACACCGCATGCGGCTTCTTCTGGCCGAAAGCCCCGACCCCGGACAAGGTCAGCGAGAAGGAAGGGCGGTGGACCCGGTCGAGCGCATTGGCGATCTCGTCGGCGACATGGCCCTGGACATCGCCGATGAAGCGCAGCGTCAGATGGTAGTTTTCGACGTCGATCCAGCGGGCCCCGGGCAGGCCGCCCCGGAGCAGCGACAGCGAAAGGGCGGCATCACGCGGAATTTCGAGGGCGGTGAAAAGACGCGGCATGAAGAGCCTCCCTTCCTCGAATCGAACTGTCATCCCTAGCGAATCATCGATAATCAAATGGAGCAAGTGGTTTGTTGGTCGCAGGCTTTGCTAAAACTTTCCCTAACGGAAGGGCTTTGTCGGATCTCACGAGCCTCCCGGCGCCGCCGCGATGGTCCGCTCGACCGTCGGCAGGACGCGCTCGACCATCAGGTCAACCCCTTTGGCGCTCGGATGCAAGCCGTCCTCGAGTTGCAACCCAGGCTGGCCGGCGACGCCATCGAGAAAGAACGGGTACAGCGTAACGCCGTATTTGGCGGCTAGTTCCGGAAAGACGGCGTCGAAGGCGTTCTGGTAGTCGGCGCCTAGATTGGGCGCCGCCCGCATGCCGGCCAGAAGCACGGCGATCTTGCGCTGCTTCAGCCTGCCCAGCATCTCGTCCAGGTTCCTTTTGGTGATGTCGGGCGAAACGCCGCGCAGCATGTCGTTGGCGCCGAGTTCGAGGATGACCAGTTGCGTGCCGTCGGGCACCGACCAGTCGAGCCGCGCCAGGCCGCCGCTGGACGTGTCGCCCGAGACGCCGGCATTGGCGACGGTGACATCATGGCCCTTGGCGCGAAGGGCTGCCTGCAATTTGTCGGTAAAGCCCTCGCCCGGGCCAAGGCCGTAACCCGCCATCAGGCTGTCACCGAAGCCGACGATCTTGAATGGCTCGGCGCGCGCCGACGAAATGGCGCCGCAAATGGCGAGGAAAACGATCAGGCCTGCGGCAAAGCGGCGTTTGAAAGACATGCGGCAAGCCCCATATGACAATGAATTCTTCCGGCGACGGCTTGCGACAGGCAAAGCCTCACTTCCCATATAGGACGCTTTCATTTTGACAGAAGCCGTCATCGCGCTGCAAGACGTATCCCTGACACTCGGCGAAGGCGCCTCGTCCGTCCATGTGCTGAAGGGCGTCAGCCTCGAGGTGGCACGTGGTGAGGCGACCGGCATCGTCGGTCCGTCGGGGTCCGGCAAGTCGACATTGCTGATGGTGCTGGCAGGGCTGGAGCGAGTCGATGCGGGTGCGGTGCGAATCGCCGGCGAACTGCTCAATGGCAAAACCGAGGATCAGATTGCTTCGTTTCGTGGCCGAAACATTGGCATCGTATTCCAGTCCTTCCATCTCATCCCCAACATGACGGCGCTCGAAAATGTCGCGGTGCCGCTGGAACTGGCCGGCCATGCCGATCCCTTCTCGGTGGCGGAGCGGGAACTGGCGGCCGTGGGCCTGAGCGACCGCGTCACCCATTATCCCGGTGAACTCTCCGGCGGCGAGCAGCAGCGCGTGGCGATCGCCCGGGCGCTGGCACCGTCGCCGCGCATCCTGATCGCCGACGAGCCGACCGGCAATCTCGACCAGGCGACGGGACGGCAGGTCGCCGATCTCCTGTTCGCCAAGGCAGCCGAACGCGGCATGACGCTGGTTCTGGTCACCCACGATCCGGCGCTCGCGGCGCGCTGTTTACGCCAGGTGTCGATGCGCTCCGGCCGCATCGAGGCGCCGGCGCCGATCAAGGTCACCGCCTGATGCCGTTGGCGCGGACCTTGAAGCTCGCCGTCCGCTTCTCGCTGCGCGAGATGCGCGGCGGCCTGTCCGGCTTCCTCATCTTCCTAGCCTGCATCGCGCTCGGCGTCGCGGCTATCGGCGGCGTCAATTCGGTGGCCCGCTCCATCACCGCGGGCGTCGCCGATCAGGGCCAGACGCTGCTTGGCGGCGACCTTCGCTTCCAGATCAACCAGCGCGACGCCAGCCAGGCCGAACTTGGCTTTCTCGATAGGCTGGGCGTCGTTTCGCACAGCGCCGGCATGCGCTCGATGGCGCGGCTTGCCGACGGATCCGACCAGGCGCTGGTCGAGGCCAAGGCGGTCGACGAGGCCTATCCGCTCTTTGGCGCGCTGGAAACCGACCCGGCACTGACGAAGCAGGAACTGTTCGGCGGGCAGTTCGGCGTTTTCGGCGCCGCGGCACCCGACCTTCTGTTCGAACGGCTGCATCTCAAGATCGGCGACCGGCTGAAGCTCGGCACCGCCACCTTCGAATTGCGCGCCAGGCTGGTGGCCGAGCCGGACGCGGTCTCCGACGGCTTCGGTTTCGCGCCAAGGCTGATGATCTCGACCGAGGGGCTGGCCGCGACCGGACTGATCCAGCCGGGCAGCCTGGTGGAGAACGCCTACAAGGTCCGGCTGCCCGCCGATGCCGACGAGGCGCGGCTCAAGGCCATCCAGGACCAGGCGGCCAGGGATTTTCCGGAGGCCGGCTGGTCGATCCGCACACGTGGCAATGCCGCCCCGGCGCTGTCTTCAAACATCGAACGCTTCTCGCAGTTCCTGACGCTGGTCGGGCTCACCGCGCTGGTGGTCGGCGGCGTCGGCGTCGCCAACGCGGTGCGCGCCTATCTCGACGGCAAGCGCGGCGTCATCGCCACTTTCAAGAGCCTGGGAGCGTCCGGCGGCTTCGTCTTTGCCGTTTACCTCGTGCAGATCCTGATCATCGCGCTCATCGGCATCGGCGCCGGCCTGGTGCTGGGCGCGCTGATGCCGTTTGCCGCGAGTGCCGCCCTGCAGTCCGTCATCCCGGTGCCGGCGCAAGGCGGCTTCTATCCCGGCGCGCTCGCCATGGCCGCCCTGTTCGGCCTGCTGGTGACGCTCGCCTTCGCGCTGTTGCCGCTCGGCCGCGCCCGCGACGTGCCGGCAACCGCGCTGTTTAGGGAAATGGGGCTGGAGGGCCGGGGCCTGCCGCGCCCCGTCTATGTCGTTTCAGCGCTCGGCATCGCGCTGTTGCTGGCAGCGCTGGCGATCCTGTTTTCGGGCGACCAGCGCATCGCCTCGATCTTCGTCGGAGCCACTATTTTTGCTTTCCTGGTGCTGCGCGTCGTCGGCGCGCTGGTGCAATGGGCGGCGAGGAAGAGCCCGCGCGTGCGCTTCGTAGCGCTGAGACTGGCCATCGGCAACATCCACCGGCCCGGTGCGCTGACGCCGTCGGTGGTGCTGTCGCTGGGGCTTGGGCTGACGCTGCTGGTGACGCTGGCGCTGATCGACGGCAACCTCAGGCGGCAGATTTCGGGCAACCTGCCGGAGCGGGCACCGAACTTCTTCTTCGTCGACATCCAGGGCAGCGAGGTCGATGCGTTCTCCCAGCTGATCGCCAAGGAGGCGCCGCGGGGAACACTGGCCAAGGTGCCGATGCTGCGCGGCCGGGTGATGGCACTCAACGGCGTCGATGTCGACAAGGTCAAGGTACCGGCCGAGGGCGCCTGGGTGCTTAAGGGCGATCGCGGCCTGACCTATGACACCAGGCAGCCGGAAAACACGACGCTGACCGAGGGCAAATGGTGGCCGGACAATTATGCCGGCGAGCCGCTGGTTTCGTTTTCCGACAAGGAAGGCAAGGAAATCGGCCTGAAGCTCGGCGACACCGTCACCGTCAATGTGCTCGGCCGCAATGTCACGGCCCGGATCGCCAATTTCCGCCAGGTCGAATGGGAGACGATGGGCATCAATTTCGTCATGGTGTTCTCGCCCAACACATTCGCCGGCGCCCCGCATGGCTGGATCGCGACGCTTAATGAAAAGAACGCCTCGACGGCCGACGACGCGCGCGTCCTCAACGCCGTCACCCGCGCTTTCCCGGCCGTGACGACGGTGCGGGTCAAGGACGCGCTCGACATCGTCAACCGGCTGGTCGGCCAGCTCGGCACGGCGATCCGGGCGGCGGCCGGCGTGGCGCTGATCGCCTCGGTCTTGGTGCTGGCCGGCGCGCTTGCCGCCGGCAACCGGGCGCGCATCCATGACGCGGTGGTGCTGAAGACGCTGGGCGCGACACGCACGACGCTGATATCGGCCTTCTCGCTGGAATACATGCTGATCGGGCTCGCCACCGCGATCTTCGCGCTCGCCGCCGGCAGCGCAGCCGCCTGGTACATCGTCGCGCGCATCATGACCCTGCCGTCGCATTTCATGCCGGAAGTGGCGGTGGCGACCATTCTGTTTTCGCTGGTCATCACGGTCGGCATCGGCCTTGCCGGCACCTGGCGGGTGCTCGGCCACAAGGCGGCGCCCGTGCTGCGCAACCTCTGATTCGCCGGTCGGCGCCTGCTTCGTCAGGTTAAATCTTGGTAAGAATGCCGTCCGAAACGGCTGGCGAAGCGGCATTTCGACCCCTCACGAACCGTTACAACGGGTTACGGTCTTGTTCTCGACGCCAATAACCATCATATTCCGCCGCAGGCATGCTGGAGCCCCCCAGCGGCGCCTGGGCCCGCAAGAGGCCCGACACCGGACGGGGCAGAAGCAACGAGGATTTCCAATGGCTGATCCCATTCGCAACTATCAGACGTCGGCGGTGCCCGGCGTCCGCGCCGACATCGATCAGGGTCTGCGCGCCTATATGATCAAGGTCTACAATCTGATGGGGCTTGGCCTGCTCATCACCGGCCTTGCCGCCATCGGCACCATCATGCTGGCCACCACCACCGACCCGGCCTCGGCCGTCGCGACGCTGCCAAGCGGCGAGATGCTGACTTCCTTCGGCTACGCGATCTTCGGCTCGCCGCTGCGCTGGGTTGTCATGCTGGCGCCGCTGGCCGCCGTGTTCTTCCTGTCGTTCAGGATCCAGTCGATGAGCGTCGCCGCCGCGCAGACGACCTTCTGGGTCTATGCCGGACTGGTTGGACTGTCGCTGTCGTCGATCTTCCTGGTCTACACCACGGCCAGCATCTCGCAGACCTTCTTCGCCACCGCCGCTGCTTTCGGCGCGCTGTCGCTGTTCGGCTACACCACCAAGCGCGACCTGTCGGCGATGGGCTCGTTCCTGATCATGGGCGTGTTCGGCATCATCATCGCGTCGGTGATCAACATCTTCCTGCAGTCGTCGGCGCTGACCTTCGCCGTCTCGGCGATCGGCGTGCTGGTGTTCGCCGGCCTCACCGCCTACGACACGCAGAAGATCAAGGAAATGTATTTCGAGGGCGACGCTTCCGATGTCGCGGGCCGCAAGGCCATCATGGGCGCGCTGTCGCTCTACCTCGATTTCATCAACCTGTTCATGTTCCTGCTCCAGTTCATGGGCGACCGCCGCTAAGGCTGGCCTCGTATTTCACTGGACCATCGAGTTTGGAAAGGGCGGCCCAACGGCCGCCCTTTTCTTTTGTGCGGGGCTCTGCTGTTATCGAAAGCACATAAGAGGCTTGCATAAAGAATGAGCAATATCGTGATCAGGCCAGCGATCCCGGCCGACCTCGACGCGATTACGGAAATATACGCCGACGCGGTCGCCAACGGCACGGCGAGCTATGAACTGGAGCCGCCCGCCCGCGCAGAGATGGAGACGCGATTCGCCGCGCTCGCGGCCGGCGGCTATCCCTCCTTGGTGGCGGAAAAGGACGGCGTCGTGCTCGGCTATGCCTATGCCGGCGCCTTCCGCCCGCGCCCGGCCTATCGCTTCATCGTCGAGGATTCGGTCTATGTCGCCCCTGGCGCCAAGGGCCAGGGCGTCGGCCTCAAGCTGATGCGGAGCTTGATCGAAGCGGTCGAGGCGGCGGGCTTTCGCCAGATCGTCGCGGTGATCGGCGATGGCCGCGCCGACAGCGCCTCGGTCAGGCTGCACGAAAAACTCGGCTTTCGCCATTCCGGCCGCCTCGAAGGCTCCGGATACAAGCACGGCCGCTGGCTGGACACGGTGTTCATGCAGCTGTCGCTCAACGGCGGGGCATCGGTGGCGCCCGATCCGGACTCGCTGCCGGAGCGGAAGTTCCGGGGGAGGAATTGAAGAACTGAGGAACTGAGGAACTGAGGAACTGAGGAAGAATGGGCGCCTGCGTAAACGCCGAGCACCTTTTCCTCAATTCTCCAATTCTTCAATTCCCCAGTTCGCAATTCCCCGGTTCACGCCTGCACGACCTTCAACTTCGCGTCGAAGACGCCCAGCACCCGGCCGAGTTCCTGTCCGCGCTTGAGGATGCGCCCCCCCGCCGCGATGACGGCGAAGGCGCCTTGCTTGCGCGCCAGTTTCGGATCCTTGACGATCTGGAACAGCGGCACTTCGCTGGCCCGGCGGAAGACGGAAAAGACAGCGCGGTCCGTGAGATGGTCGATGGCGTAGTCGCGCCATTCATTGGCGGCGACCATGCGTCCGTAGAGCCTCAGGATCTGGTCCAGTTCACGCCGGTCGAAGCGAACCGGCTGGTCGAGGCGTGCATTGCGCGCCTCGTGTAGCGGGATCAATATTGCGGATGCGTCTCCATCCCCCATCCCGCCGCCGTCATCGGTCATGCCTCGATCCTTCAAAATGAATCTTCGCCAACCAAAGTTGGCCCCTTCGGATCGCAATTGCAAGAGCCGGCGAAGCGAAGCGCCGGCGCGCCCTTTCCGTGGCGTCCAGTCACGTTTGTAAAACGCGTGTTGGAATTGGTGATGCTTCGCCACATTTCTGCCTTTTTTTATCCGCGCTCATGCCCCAATGTCCGACGAATTTACCAGCGTTGCCTGAGACGGTTCGGTCCGGCACCGGCTCGTAAACCCCAAGCCCCCCGCCCACGGGTCTGCGTCGGATCGAACCAACCTCGGCCTTTTCCTCGGAAAAGCCAGGTGCGACGATCCCAAAACCTAAATGACCGACGTCAGAAGCAAGCTGGCGTCGGTTTTTTCGTTTTTGGACCTTTTCACACCGGACCGCGACGCAGGCGGAACGCGGCCGAAGCTTACGTTTCGATCTAATTGCGCCGCACCGTGCTTGCCATTTCTCGTTCCACTTAATAGGGTGTTAAGTGAAACGGAGACGGCAATGCCACGCGCATCGGTTTCCACGGCAGAACAGTTTGATGGCGGAGCGGCCGTGCCGCAGACCGGCGGCGTCGGTCCCCGCATCAAGGCATTGCGCACGGCCCGGCGCGTCTCGCTGCGCCAACTTGCCGACATGACCGGCACGACGGCGAGCTTCATCAGCCAGCTCGAGCGCAATCTGTGCGGCGCCAACACCGGGACACTGCTCAAGATCGCCGCCGCTCTCGATCTGGGTATAAACGATCTGTTCGAGGACAATGCCCGGCCCCTGCACAGGGTGCTGAAGCGCGAGGAGCGGCCGGTCGTTCCGGTCGGCGTGCACGGCCGCAAGATGCTCTTGTCGCGGCGGCCGATCCACCAGTTCGAGGTCTATGCCGGTCATTTCGAGGTCGGCGGTTCGACCGGCGACGAGGCCTATGTCCATGGCGGCGAACACGAAATGTTCATGGTGCTCAAGGGCACAGTGGAACTGACGCTTGCCGACGAGCGCCATGTGATGCGCGAGGGCGACAGCGTCGAATACGCGACCTCGGTGCCGCACCGCACGGTCAATGTCGGCGACACGCCGGCCGAGGTGCTGTGGATCATTGGCCCGCCCACCGCCGGCGCGCTCGAACTCGACCAATACAGGCCCGGAAACCGCTCGCATCCGGGTGAATGAAAACAAATGCGAGTTCTGCAATGGGAGAGTTGATCATGAGATTGAGATTTGGGCATGCGGCGTGCGTCGCCGTGCTTCTGGCGGCAACGGCCGCATTGGCGCAATCGAAGCCGGTGGCCGGCGAGGTGGCCGAGGGCTCGCTGAAGGGCAAGACGCTGACGCTCGTCTCCTATGGCGGCATCTACCAGGACGGCCAGGCGGCCGCGCTCAAGGAGTTCGTCGACAAGTCCGGCGTCAAGCTGCTCAATGACGGCCCGACCGAGATCGCCAAACTGCAGGCGCAGGTCGAGTCCGGCAATGTGACATGGGATGTCGTCGATACCGACGATCTGCCGCCCTATGTCTATTGCGGCAAACTGTTCCAGAAGCTGGACCTCACCAAGCTCGACGTCTCGAAAATCCCCGAAGGCCAGGTCGGCGAATGCTCCGTGCCGGCGATGAATTACGGCGTCGTGCTGATGTACAACACCGAAAAGTACAAGGACAATCCGCCCAAGAGCTGGGCCGACTTCTTCGACACGCAGAAATTCCCCGGCGTGCGCGGCATCGACGGCTCCGGCAGCCCGACCGGCGGCTTGCTCGAACAGGCGTTCAAGGTTGCCGGCGGCGACCCCAAGGCGATGACGGTGGCCGATATCGACAAGGCCATCGATGTGGTCCGCAAGCTCGGCCCCGATACCATCTTCTGGAAAACGGGTGCCGAATCGCAGCAGCTCGCCGAATCCGGCGAGGCCGACATGCTGATGATGTGGACCGGCCGCGCCATGACCGCGGTCAAGAACGGCGCCAAATACACGCCGGCTTGGCAGGACTGGCTGGTGGTGATGGATCAGATGACGATCCCTGTCGGCGTCAAGGACACGGACGCGTCCTACGCGCTGCTCAATGCCTATCTCGGCAAGCACGCCCAGGAGATCCTGGCGGAGCAGACGTCCTACACGCCCATCAACAGCGACGCGCAGCCCAAGGTCGACGCCTCCGTTTCCGCGTTCCTGACCAACTCGCCCGAACGCCAGAAGCAGGGCTACAAGCAGAACTTCAAGTTCTGGGTCCCGAACTTCGCGGTGGCGCAGGAAAAGTGGTCCGCACTGATGTCCGGAAACTGACCGGCTGAAGGAACAGAGGCCGTGAGCGCGTCCGAGCCAACCATTCCGGCCGCCGAAAGGCGCCGGGCATGGCGGCCGTTCGCGCTCGCGTTGCCGGCGCTGGTCCTGCTCCTGGCGGTGATCGGTTATCCGCTGCTCACCATCGTCGTGCGCAGCCTGTCCGAGCCGCAGTGGGGTCTGCAGAACTATGTCTGGTTCTTCAGTGTGCCGATCAACCTTGCCGTGCTCCAGCGGACCTTCGTCATCTCGGCCTGGGTCACGCTGGTCTGCGTGGTTTGCGCCTATCCCTATGCCTATCTGATGACCGCGGTCGGACCGCGCGTGCGGTTGCTGCTGCTGTTATGCGTCCTGATCCCGTTTTGGGTGAGCGGCGTGGTGCGCACCCTGTCCTGGGTGATATTGCTGCAGGACTCCGGGGTGATCAACTCGATCCTGCGCTCGCTCGGCTTCGGTGGCGTCAGGCTGATCCGCACCCAGACGGGCGTGGTCATCGGCATGGCGCAGGTGCTTTTGCCGTTCATGATCCTGCCGCTCTATTCGGTCATGAAAGGCATCGATCTCAAGCTGGTGCAAGCCGCGCGCAGCCTCGGGGCGAGGCCGTCACGCGCCTTCCTCACCGTGTATCTGCCGCTGTCGCTGCCTGGCGTCTATGCCGGCGCGGTCATCGTCTTCATCCTGGCGCTCGGCTTCTACATCACGCCAGCCCTGCTCGGCGGGCCGCGCTCGACGATGTTGTCGACGCTGGTGCAGACGCAGGTGCTCAGCCTGCTGCAATGGGGCAGGGGCGGCGCCATGGGCGTCGTGCTGCTGGTCACGACCTTCGTGCTCCTGGCGCTCGCCGCGCCGGTGATGCGCTCCAGGCACCGGCAAGCGGGGCGGCCCTGATGGAGATGAAGCCGCTCACGCGCGTCATGCTGGGCCTTGTCTGCCTGCTGGTGGCCATATGGCTGGTGGCGCCGACGCTGGTCGTGGTGCCGATGTCGTTCAACGAGAACAAATCGCTGGCGTTTCCGCCGCAGGGCTTCTCCTGGCAATGGTACGAAAACTTCGTCACCAATCCGGACTGGTCGAACAGCTTCCTCAATTCGCTGAAGGTCGCGTCGATCGTCGCGGTTGTGGCAACCGTGCTCGGCACGCTTGCCGCCTTTGGCCTCGACCGGATGAAGGCGCGACCGGCAAACCTGCTGCGCATGCTGATGCTGACGCCGATGGTGGTGCCGGGCGTGGTGCTGGCCATCGGCATCTACGCCGTCTATCTCGACACGCGGCTTGTCGGCACGCTGCTCGGCTTCGTGCTTGCCCACACCATCCTGGCACTGCCCTTCGTGCTGATCGCCGTCTCGGCCAATCTCGAAGTCTTCGACAAGCGGCTGGAGACTGCTGCGGCGAGCCTGGGCGCGAATGCGCTCACCACCTTCCGCACGGTGACGCTGCCGCTGATCGCGCCCGGCGTCATGTCGGGCCTGCTGTTCGCCTTCGCCACCTCCTTCGATGAGATCGTCGTGTCGCTGTTCATCACCAATCCGTATCTCAAGACGCTGCCGGTGCAGATCTTCGCTTCGATCACACGCGACGCCGACCCGACGGTCGCGGCCGTCGGCACGATCCTGTTATGCGCAACGACACTCCTGATCGGCGGCGGCATGCTGCTTCTTGGCCGTGAGCGGAAGGGAGCCTCATGAATCCGAAGGCGCAAAATCGCGGTGCGGCGATCGACCTGGAGCAGGTCAGCAAGGCCTACGGCGCCTTCAAGGCGCTCGACGGCGTGTCGCTGCGCATCGAGCCGGGTGAATTCATGACGCTGCTCGGCCCCAGCGGCTCGGGCAAGACGACGACGCTGAACGTGATCGCCGGCTTTACCGACGTGACCAGCGGCAAGCTGCTGGTCGGGGAGAAGAGCGTTGTCGGCGTGCCGGCGCACAAGCGCAACATCGGCGTGGTGTTCCAACACTACGCACTGTTCCCGCACATGACGGTCGACCGCAATGTCGCCTATCCACTGAGGTTGCGCGGCGTCACCGGGGCAGAGCGCGAACGTCGCGTCCGCCACGCGCTCGACATGGTCAAGATGGCGGATTTCGGCCACCGCTATCCCAGCGAGCTTTCGGGCGGCCAGCAGCAGCGCGTGGCGCTCGCCCGCGCAATCGTCTTCGATCCGCCGCTGCTGCTGATGGACGAGCCGCTCGGCGCGCTCGACAAGAAACTGCGTGAATGGCTGCAACTCGAAATCAAGCGCATCCACCGCGAACTCGGCACCACCTTCGTCTATGTCACGCACGACCAGGAAGAGGCGCTGGTGCTGTCGGACCGCATCGCCGTGTTCAACAGGGGCGCCATCGAACAGATCGGCACCGGACGCGAGCTGTATGACGAACCGGCGACGCTGTTCGTCGGCAAGTTCGTTGGCGATTCCACCGTGCTGCGCGGACCAGCCGCCACCTCCGGTGGGGAGACGGCGATCGAGATATCAGGCCAGAAAGTGGCGACAGCCAAGCGGCTCGCCAATGGCGGCAAGCCGGTGATGCTGCTGCGGCCCGAAAAGCTGGCTTTGGCCCGCCCCGGCGCCGGCAACGATGGCCGCAATCGGCTCACGGGGCGTATCGGCGAAGCCATCTATCTCGGCTCGGGCTCGAAATACGAGGTCGATCTGGCCGACGGGTCGAAGGCGATCGTGCGCTCGACGCTTGAGGCGCAGTCCTTCGCCATCGGCGACGAGGTCGATTTGCTGTTCGCCGGCAGCGACGTGAAGCTGCTCGCCGACGACGACAAGGCCGACCTGACGCTCACCTGATTTCGGAACGGATCTCAAAAAAATGCAAGCCAAGCACAATGGCGACGTGTCGTTCTGGTATGCCGATATCGGCGGCGTGCCGGCCTATCGCCCGTCCTTGCCCGGCGACATCGAGGCCGATGTCTGCATCGTCGGCGCAGGCTATACCGGCCTGTGGACCGCATACTATCTGAAGAAGGCGCAGCCTTCGCTGCGCATCGTCATGGTCGAGAAGGAGTTCGCCGGCTTCGGCGCCTCCGGCCGCAATGGCGGCTGGCTGTCGGGCGGCTTCAGCTGGTCGCGCGAGAAATACGCGAAGACATCGTCGCGCGGCGCCGTGATCGACATGCAGCGCGCCATGTTCGGCACGGTCGACGAAGTGATCGCGGTGACGCAAGCCGAGGGCATCGACGCCGATATCCGCCGTGTCGACAACGTCACCGTCGCCACCAACGCCGCGCAATTGCAGCGCGCCAAGGCCGAGTATGAGGAACTGCTGGCCTGGGAGATGCCGCCGGAACGGCTCGCCCTTCTTGACGCGCGCGAGGCGCGCGAGCGCATCGCCATCGACAAGGTGCTGGGCGGTTTCGTGGTGCGCAACGTCGCGCGCGTGCAGCCGGCCAAGCTGGTCCAGGGCCTGGCCGCGGCGGTGGTGCGATCAGGGGTGCCGATCTACGAGCAGACGCAGGTGCTGGCGATCGAGAAGGGCAAGGTCACTACCACCAGAGGCATAGTGCGGGCGCAAAAGATCGTGCGCGCCACCGAGGGGTTCACGGCGGGCATTCCCGGCTATGAGCGTCTCTGGCTGCCGCTGAACAGCGCCATCGTGGTGACGGAGAAGCTGCCGCGGGAACTCTGGGACAAGATCGGCTGGAACGGCTACGAGGTGCTGGGCGATGCCGCCCACACCTATTGCTACGCGCAGCGCACGCGCGAAGGCCGCATCGCCATGGGCGGCCGTGGCGTGCCCTACCGCTTCGGCTCGCGCACCGATGTGCGGGGCCAGACCCAGCAGGCGACCATCGACCAGCTGCACGAGGTGCTGACCAGGCTGTTGCCGCAGACCAAGGGCGTGCGCCTCGACCATGCCTGGTGCGGGACGCTTGGCGTGCCGCGCGACTGGTGCACCACGTCGGGCTTCGACCGCGAGACCGGCATCGGCTGGGCCGGCGGCTATGTCGGGCTCGGCGTCTCGAGTTCCAACCTGTCGGGCCGCACCTTGCGCGACCTCGTGCTCGGCCATGACACCGAGCTGACCCGGCTGCCCTGGGTCAACCGCACGGTGAAAAAATGGGAGCCGGAGCCGCTGCGCTGGCTGGGCGTCCACACCATGTACCAGCTCTATCGCATCGCCGACCGGCGTGAAGCAAACGGCTTGGGCCGGACCTCACGTCTTGCGGCCCTTGCCGATCGCCTGACCGGACATTGAACTCATTCGTGCCAGAATGCGTAAGGGCTTCCGTCTGGAAATGCCCCGAACCGGTGACGTTACAGTTTTCGATCGAGGGAGGTCTCGGGCTTGTGGATGAAAGCCGCACCCAGGATGGGTCCCGGAAGGCCATCCTTGCCGACCGACTGCAGGAGCACGGCGGAGCCGCCCTTCTTGGTGATCTCGCTCAGCGGCAATTCGAAGCGCTGCGCCTTGCCGTGCCACATGCCGGCGGTCTGGATACCGGTGACCGCGTTCCAATAGGTCATCTTGCGGCCGGAGTTCTCACCCTCGGCGATCTTGACCGTCTGCGGCGCGTCGAAATAGACGATGACGACATGGGCGTCGTTCGGACCGGTGCCGGCATCACCGGTGTCGATGATCACGCGGTCGCCGGTGCGGCTGACCTTGACGGGAACACGCATGCCTTCGCCGGCACGGGCCATGCGGGCAAGCGCGCCGTCGACCTCGCCGCGATTGGCGCCGTTGACATGCATGCGGCCGTTCAGGACCGCTTGCGGCGTATAGACGGAGCGGCTGCTGAAGTAGCGCATATAGTCATATTGCCGCTCGGTGTTTTCCTTGTGGCTCAGCGTGTCCTTCCAGCCGAGATAATCCCAGTAATCGACGTGATAGGCGAGCGCGACAAGGTCCTGCCTGGTGGCGAGTTCGGCGAAGAACGCGTCCGCCGGCGGGCAGGAGCTGCAGCCCTGGCTGGTGAACAGTTCGACCACGCCGAGCGGCTTGTCCTGCTGGGGCTTGTCTGCCTGGGTTCGTTCGGCCTCGCCCGCATGGCCGGCGCCGGCAAGCGCCGAGAGAGCCAGCGCGAAGGCTGCCAGCCACAGTGATCTTCGCGAAGCCATGACCATTCCAATTCCCGCCGGTGACGCCGGCTTTGTTCTGCTTTGCCGAAATATGTGGCAGAACGGGAAGTCAACGGGAAGTCACGTTGCGGTGAAATTTTTCCGTTGCAACCGTGAGGTAAGGCCGCAATAGGAGAAGCCACTGCATTTCAAGGCGTGGTTCGATTCAGCGGCGGCATCATCCCCATGTGGCAGGTTCTCCTCACTCCCGTCGATCTCTATTGCGAGCGAACCGGCCCTGGACTTTGGTCCGAGCCGGTCAATGCTTTGACGAACCTTGCCTTCATCGCCGCAGGACTGTGGGGCGTGCGGGAGGTACGGCGCTGCAAGACCGGCACCTTCGCCGAGATTCTGGCCTGGTGGGTGGTGGCGATCGGTATCGGCTCGACCATCTTCCATACCTTCGCCACGAGAGGCACGGTCTGGGTCGACGTGCTGCCGATCGCGGGTTTCACGCTGGCCTATACGCTGTTCAACCTGCGTCGCTTCCTCGGCCTGGATTGGGGCAAGGCAATCGTTGTTTTCATTGTCTTCTATGTCGTTGCCGGGGCGATTACCTTTGCAGTGCCGGACTGGCTGCACCAGGCATCGAACGGCACGACGGGTTATCTGCCGCCATTCCTGGCGCTGGCCTTCTTCGGTGTCTGGGTGACGGTCAGCGGCAACCGGGCCGGCTGGTACAATCTGACGGGGTCGGCGATCTTCGTCGTCTCCGTCATCTGCCGCATGATCGACCCGCTGGTCTGCGCCAGCTTTCCGCTCGGCACGCACTTCCTGTGGCACGTGCTGAACGGGCTGATGCTGGGGGTGCTTTTGGCTGCCGTGGCGCGGTTTGGAGCGCCGAAGGTAAGTGAGTAGTGAGTAGGTTCTTCCCTACGTCCTACTCACTACTCACTATTTTCTACGCAGCCAGATCGCGCAGCACGTATTGCAAGATGCCGCCGTTCTTGAAGTAGTCGAGCTCATCCAGCGTATCGATGCGGCAGATGATCGGCACGTTCTTCACCGTGCCGTCCCCATAGGTGATCTTGGCGGTCATCGTCTGGCGTGGCTTGATCGCGTCCAGCCCGTCGATCTCGACCAGCTCGTCGCCCTTGAGGTTGAGCGAAGCCCATGAGGTGCCTTCCTCGAAGACGAAGGGGATGACGCCCATGCCGACCAGGTTCGAGCGGTGGATGCGCTCGAAGGACTGGGCGATGACGGCGCGGACACCCAAGAGGTTGGTGCCCTTGGCCGCCCAGTCGCGCGACGAGCCATTGCCGTATTCGACGCCGGCGAAGATGACCAGCGGCACGCCTTCCTTCTTGTATTCCATCGCCGCGTCGTAGATCGATTCCTCTTCCTTGGTGGGATAGTGGATGGTGTAGCCGCCCTCGCGGCCGTTCTCGCCCAGCATGTGGTTGCGGATGCGGATGTTGGCGAAGGTGCCGCGCATCATCACCTCATGGTTGCCGCGCCGCGTGCCGTACTGGTTGAAGTCGGCAACGCCGACGCCATGGTCGGTGAGGTATTTGCCGGCCGGCGACGCCGCCTTGATCGAGCCGGCCGGCGAGATGTGATCGGTGGTGATCTTGTCGCCGAACAGGCCGAGCACGCGGGCGCCCTTGATGTCGCCGATCTTGCCGAAGCCCGTGGTCATGCCGGCGAAGTAGGGCGGGTTCTGCACATAGGTCGAATTGTTGTCCCAGGCATAGGTCTGGCCTTCCGGCGCCTTGACGTTCTGCCAGTACTCGTCGCCCTTGAAGACGTCGGCATATTTGCGGGCGAACAGCTCGCGAGTGACGTTCTTCTCGATGAACTCCTGGATCTCGGCCGAGCTTGGCCAGATATCCTTGAGATAGACCGGATTGCCGTTCTTGTCGTCGCCGAGCGGCTCCGTGGTCAGGTCCTTGGTCACCGTGCCGGCCAAGGCATGGGCGACGACCAGCGGCGGCGAGGCCAGATAGTTGGCCTGAACGTCGGGCGAGACGCGGCCTTCGAAGTTGCGGTTGCCGGAGAGCACCGCGGCGGCGATCAAACCCTTGTCGTTGATGGTCTTGGAGATCGGCGCCGGCAGCGGGCCGGAATTGCCGATGCAGGTGGTGCAGCCGAAGCCCACCAGGTTGAAGCCGATCTGGTCGAGCTCCTTCTGCAGGCCCGACTTCTCCAGATATTCGGCCACCACCTGGCTGCCGGGGGCCAGCGAGGTTTTCACCCACGGCTTCTGCTTCAAACCGAGGCGGTTGGCGTTGCGGGCAAGCAGCCCGGCGCCGATCAGCACCGATGGGTTCGAGGTGTTGGTGCACGAGGTGATGGCGGCGATGACGACGTCGCCATGGCCGAGATCATGGTCGGTGCCTTCGACGGCGTAGCGCTTGGAGATTTCCGCGGCCTTCCTGTACTCGGTATCCATCGCCTTGGCGAAGCCGGCCGGAATGCCTTCGAGCGCGACACGGCCTTCCGGACGCTTGGGGCCGGCCATCGACGGTACGACGCTGTCGAGTTCCAGTTCGAGCAGGTCGGTGAAGACCGGGTCGGTGGAGCCCGCCTCGCGCCACATGCCTTGCGCCTTGGCATAGGCTTCGACCAGGGCGATGCGGCTTTCCTCGCGACCCGACATTGTGAGGTAGCGAATGGTTTCCGAATCGACCGGGAAGAAGCCGCAGGTGGCGCCGTATTCGGGCGCCATGTTGCCGATGGTGGCGCGGTCGGCCAGCGTCATGTTGGAGAGGCCGGGGCCGAAGAACTCGACGAACTTGCCGACGACACCCTTCTTGCGCAGCATCTGGGTGACGGTGAGCACGAGGTCGGTGGCGGTGACGCCCTCCTTCAGCTTGCCGGTGAGGCGGAAGCCGATGACTTCGGGCAGCAGCATGGAGACCGGCTGGCCGAGCATGGCCGCCTCGGCCTCGATGCCGCCGACGCCCCAGCCGAGCACGCCAAGACCGTTGATCATGGTGGTGTGCGAATCGGTGCCGACGCAGGTGTCGGGATAGGCCGTCGTTTCGCCGTCCTCGGTGTTGGTCCACACCACCTGGCCGAGATATTCGAGGTTGACCTGGTGGCAGATGCCTGTGCCGGGCGGCACGACGCGGAAGTTGCGGAACGCCTGCTGGCCCCATTTCAGGAACTTGTAGCGCTCTTCGTTGCGCTCATATTCGAGCTCGACATTGCGGGCGAAGGCCATCGGCGTGCCGAACTCGTCAACGATGACGGAATGGTCGATGACGAGGTCGACCGGCACCAGCGGGTTGATCTTCTGCGGGTCGCCGCCGAGCGAAGCCATGGCGTCGCGCATCGCGGCAAGGTCGACCACGGCCGGGACGCCGGTGAAATCCTGCATCAGGACGCGGGCCGGGCGATAGGCGATCTCGACGCCGGCGGTGCCCTTGTCGGTCAGCCAGCCGGCCACCGCCTGGATGCTCTCCTTGGTGACAGAGCGGCCATCCTCGTTGCGTAGCAGGTTCTCCAGCAGCACCTTCATCGAATAGGGCAGCTGGGCAATGCCGGTGAGGCCGTTCTTCTCGGCCTCGACGAGGTCGAAATAGACATACTCGGCGTCGCCCGCCTTCAGCGTGCGGCGGCAATTGAAACTGTCGAGGGATTTTGACACGTGCGATCCTTGTCTGTTCAGCCTGAAAGGGAACGGACGCCGATGGCATGCAATCACGCGCAAAGGTGCGGGTACGGCCATTTCCGCTGTCCGCTCCCAAGCAACCCGAGCCGTTCAAGGCGGCGCGTGCGCTGGTTCGGCGCTAATTCTGTTCCCGTGCCGACCGCTGGCACGGATGACCCGCATATAGAGAATTTTCTGGAATAGTTCTAGACAGTTGCAAAGCAAATTTGTGCGATGCGGCAGCGACCGTGCCGCTTCGTTCGAGGGACAGGCAAGGGATGCGGCTGATCGCCGAAAATCTGGGCGGCGAGCGCGGCGGCGAGCCGGTGTTTTCCGGCATCGGGTTTGCGTTGGAGGCCGGGCAGGCGCTGGTCGTGACCGGGCCGAACGGTTCGGGCAAATCGACCTTGCTCAGAGTGGTCGCCGGCCTGTTGCCGAAGATGCAAGGCCGGCTGCTGCTCGAGGGCGGCGGCGACGAATTTCCCTCGATCGCCTCTGCCTGCCACTATCTCGGCCACCAGAACGCAATGAAGACGGCGCTGAGCGTGGCGGAGAATTTGCGCTTCTGGCGGGCGTTTCAAGGCGAAGGCCGGCTCGATGTCGAGGAGGCGCTGGAAACGGTCGGACTGGGCGGCATCGGCCATCTGCCGTTCGGCTATCTCTCGACCGGGCAAAGGCGCCGCGCGGCGATCGCCAAGCTCCTGGTCAGCCATAGGCCGCTGTGGCTGCTGGATGAGCCGACGGCAGGTCTGGACAAGGCTTCGGAGGGGCGGTTCGCGGGGTTGATGCGCGGGTATTGCGCGGAAGGCGGAATGATCGTGGCGGCGACGCACCTGCCGCTGGGATTGGAAGGGGCAGAGTTGAGGATGGGGGAAACGGGTTGATGACAGTGCGAGGCGCCCCCCTCTGCCCTGCCGGGCATCTCCCCCTCAAGGGGGGAGATTGGCAGCTTCAACGTTCCGCCAATCTTTCACCTGTTGTGATTGGCGAAAGCCGAGATGACATCCAATCTCCCCCCTTGCGGGGGAGATGGCCGGCAGGCCAGAGGGGGGGGCCTGGGCGCAGGCATCTCAAATCATGCTAAGCCTCTTCTCCCGCGACATCCGCCTCAATATCCGCGCCGGCGGCGGCGCGCTGACCGGCGTCATCTTCTTTCTCGCCGTCATCGCCACCATTCCGTTCGGCGTCGGCCCAGACCTCAAGCTGCTTGCCCGCATCGGTCCGGCGATCCTGTGGATCGGCGCGCTGCTTGCCTGCCTGCTCGGGCTCGACCGGCTGTTCCAGGCCGACCGCGAGGACGGCTCGCTCGACCTCTTGGTGCTCGGCCACGACCGCCACATGCTGGCGCTGACGGTGCTGGTGAAATGCGTCGCGCATTGGGCGGGCAGCGTCCTGCCGCTGGTGGTCGCCGCTCCCCTGCTCGGCCTGTTCATGAATATGGAACCGCTCGCCATCGGCGCCACGGCGCTGACGCTTCTGGTCGGCACGCCGGCCATCACCTTCATCGGCGCCGTGGGCGCGGCGGTGGCGGTGGCGCTGCCGCGTGGCGGTCTCCTGATCTCGGTGCTGGTGCTGCCGCTGACCATCCCGGTGCTGATCTTCGGCGTCTCGGCGAGCTATGGCGCGACGGCCAATCCCGATCCGTTCCTGCAGCCTTTCCTCATTCTTGCCGCGCTGACCATGTTTCTTGGCGTGCTGGGGCCGACCGCGGCGGCGCTGGCGCTGCGTCATGGGACGGATTGAGGCGGCCACGAGCGGCGGAGGCTGCGGCGCGGCGGCCGATTGCGCGGCCCGTGGCGCGAGGTTAAGGGAAGGCATGAGCGAGCGCAGCGAACGGATCGGGTTGGCGGGCGGCAGGCCAGGAAGGCGGCCGGCATGAGCCCGCACGCACTCTACGTCACCGCCGCCTATGCCATCACGGCAATCGTGCTGGCCGGACTGATCGGCTGGATTCTCATCGACCAGCGGGCACGCAAGCGCGAACTCGCCGAGCTCGAGGCGGCCGGCGTGCGCCGCCGTTCCGACAAGACCAAGGCGGGAAAACCGTGAGCAGCGAAATCGAAACGCCGACGCCGGCCCGTCGCCGCCTGTTCGTGTTCTTGCCGCTGCTGGTCTTCCTCGGCCTGGCCGGACTGTTCCTGTCGCAGCTCTTGTCGGGACGCGATGTCTCGGAAGTGCCCTCGGCGCTCATCGGCCTGCCGGCGCCACGGACGAGCCTGCCGGCGCTGGGGGGGTCGAACCTGCCCGGACTCGACTCGAACGCCTTCGCCGGCAAGGTCACGCTGGTCAATGTCTTTGCGTCGTGGTGCGCGCCATGCCGGGAAGAGCACCCGGTGCTTCTGGGGCTGGCGCAGGACAAGCGGTTCACGATGGCGGCGCTGAATTACAAGGACCGGCCGGAAAATGCCCGCCGGTTCCTCGGCGACCTCGGCAATCCGTTCCAGGCGATCGGCGTCGACGAAGCCGGCCGCACGGCGATCGACTGGGGCGTCTATGGCGTGCCGGAGACCTTCCTCATCGGCAAGGATGGCAAGATAGCCTACAAGCATGTCGGGCCGCTGACGGCGGAATCGGCGCGGACGCTGCTGCTGCCTCGGATCGAGAAGGCATTGGCGGCGCCGGGTTAGGCGCGCCCTTCTTCGTCATTCCAAGGGGAAGCAGGGAGCGGCGTAGGCCCTGAGACGACGAAAATCCGAGGCTACTCCGCAGCCTCTTCGATCTTCTCCATGTCATCGTCCGACAGGCCGAAATGGTGGCCGATCTCGTGGATCAGCACGTGGGTGACGATGTCGCCCAGCGTCTCCTCGTTTTCGGCCCAGTAGTCGAGCATGGCACGGCGGTAGAGCGTGATGCGGTTCGGGCCTTCGCCGGTCTGCGGGTTCCAGCGTTCGGCGATGCCGCGCCCCTCGAACAGGCCGAGCAGGTCGAACGGCGTTTCCAGCGACAGATCGTCCATGATCTCGTCGGTCGGGAATTCGGCGATCTGGATGACGATCTCGCCGGTCAGCTGGCGAAAATCCTCCGGCAGATGGGCGTAGGCCTCCAGGGCCAGGAACTCCAACTCTTCCATCGAGGGCGCGAGTTCGCCATGCCATGTGCGGGTCTTGTAGATGCGGGCCATGCTTTGTCCTTTGATCCCGGCATATAGGCGTTCGCACCGGTCGAGGCAAATATCCCCTATACATCGGCGTTGCGCAGCGGCAGGAATAAATTCCTTATGACTCTGCTTGACTCTTCCAGGCGCCTCTGGAATCTATGTGAACATAACAGGAACAATTGTGAGTGGAAGCTGACCGTCATGGCGATATCAGCCGTGGCGCGGGAGACTGTTTTTGCCCTGCGCCGCCAGATCGCGAAAATCGAGGGAACGCTGCCCGAGCGCCTGCAGGCGCCGGCGCCGGCGACCCTTGATGCCGACGCCGGCGTTGGCCCCGGCGTCGATCTGACGATCGTCCGGCGCGGTCTTGCCGCCGCCTTGCCGGATGCTTTCCTGCCCATCGGCGTCGAGCGGCTCGATGCCGCGCTCGGCGGCGGCCTGCCGAAAGCCGCCCTGACCGAAATCCATGGGCTGGAAACACGCGATGCGGGAGCCGTGGCCGGCTTCGCTTTGTCGCTCGTCAGCCTGATCCTCAACCAGGCGCAAGGCTTGCCCATCCTGTGGATCGGGACATCGGAAATTTTCCACGAGGCCGGCTTTCCCTACGCCAGGGGGCTGCATGCCACCTTCGGCATCGAGCCCGGGCAATTGCTGTTTTCCGAGGCGCCAAGGCTTGTCGATGCGCTGTGGGTCGCCGAGGAGGCGGCCCGCATGACCGCGCTTGCCGCCGTCATCCTGGAAATCCGCGGCAATCCGCAGCGGCTGGACCTGACCGCGACACGCCGCCTGCATGCGCGGGCGCAAGGCGCCGGCCGGCCGGTGTTCCTGCTGCGGCAGGCGGCCGGGCCGGAACCGACGGCGGCGCCTGTCCGTCTGATCGCCGCGTCGGCGCCGGCCGTGCCGCGCGAAACGATCGCCGGGCCGCTCGCCGGTTCGATCGGCCGCCCCGCCTTCACCGTCAGCATCGGCAAGAGCCGCACGGCCCTGCCTGGACAATTCACACTGGAGTGGAACCCCGATGAACGCGGATTCGAAGAAAGAAGGGACAAGGAAAGACGGGCAGAGAATCCTGTCCCTGTGGTTTCCCTATCTGGCGGCCGAAAGGATCCTGCGGCAGCGGCTGGGGAAATCCTGGCGTTCCCGGCCGTCGGATCACCCATCTCACCCACCCCTGGTAATCAGCCACCGCCAGGGCAACGCGCAACGCATCTCGGCCCTCGACGAGCGGGCTGAGGCGCTACACCTGAAGCGCGACATGGGCATTGCCGATGCGCGCGCCATGCATCCCTCGATCGACATCGTCGAGGCCGATCCGGAGGCAGACCGGCGCCTGCTCGAGGGCCTTGCCGACTGGTGTGACCGCTACACGCCACTGGTGGCGCTGGATGGCATTGACGGCCTGTTCCTCGACGTCACCGGCTGCACTCATCTGTTCGGCGGCGAACGCGCCATGCTGGACGAAATCCTGTCGCGCTTCCTCCAGCAGGGTTTCGACGTCCGCGCCGGACTTGCCGGCACCCCCGGAGCCGCCTGGGCGGCGGCCCGCTTTTGTGGCGACCGCATCGTCGCATCGGGCGAGGAGGAAGCCTTGCTTGCCCCCTTGCCGCTGGCCGCCCTTCGCATAGCACAGGAAATCCGTACCAGCCTGGAAAGTGTCGGGCTGCGCACGGCGGGCGCCGTCATGGCCGCACCGCGCGCGCCGCTCGTCCGCCGCTTCGGCGCTTTGCTGCTCCAGCGCCTCGACCAGGCGCTTGGCCGTCTCGACGAGGCGATCTCCCCACGTCTTCCCGTCGCGCCGCTTTCGGTCGAACGGCACCTCGCCGAGCCCGTCACGCTGACGGAGGAGATCGAACGACTGGTCGGCATGCTGGCGACGACCTTGAAAACCGATCTCGAACGCCGCGGCGAAGGCGCAAGGAGCCTGGCGCTGTTGCTCTTTCGCGTCGACGGCGCCGTCAGCCGCATCGCGCTCGGCACCTCGCGGCCCATGCGCGAACCCTTGCTGATCAAGAAATTGTTCCATGAGCGGCTGGCGGCACTGGAGCAGCAAATCGATGCCGGCTATGGCTTCGACCTGGTGCGCCTCTCGGTGCTGGCCGTTGCCGCTTTCGATACGCAGCAGACCGATCTGACCGGTGAAGCGGCCGATGACGGCGCCGACATCGCTCTGTTCGCCGACTGCATCCGCGCCCGCCTCGGCGAGGGCGCGGTCCTGCAGCCGGTCGCCGTGGAAAGCCATCTGCCCGAACGCGCCGTCGCCATCGTCCCCTTCGCCGAAGCGCCGCGCCGGACCACGCCGCCGAAGAAGCCGGACAGGATGCAGGCGCCGATGACCATTTTTCCGCCGGAACGGCCGATCCGGCTGTTCCGCGCGCCCGAGCCCATCGATGTGCCGGTCACCGAAATGCCGGAGGGACCGCCGCTGCATTTTCGTTGGCGCCGCGCGCTGTACCGCGTTACCCGCGCCGAAGGGCCCGAACGCATCGCCGCTGAATGGTGGCGCGAGGCGCCAGGCGATCCGGCGGCATCGACACGCGACTATTTCCGCATCGAGGATGGCGATGGCCGCCGCTACTGGCTCTACCGGCAAGGCCTTTACGGCAACCCGCAAGTGCCGCCACGCTGGTTCATGCACGGGGTCTTCGCATGAACGCGCTGACCGTCTTCCCCTATGCCGAGTTCGGCATTCAGTCGAATTTCTCCTTCCTGCGCGGCGCCTCCAAGCCGGAGGAACTGGTGGTCGCCGCCAAGCTCCTGGGCTTTTCCGCGATCGGGCTCGCCGACCGCAACAGCGTGGCCGGCGTGGTGCGCGCCTGGCAGCAGGCCAAGGTCGAAAAGCTTGCCTATCACCCCGGCTGCCGGCTGGTTTTTGGCGACGGCACGCCGGACATTCTCGCCTATCCCAGGGACCGCGCCGGCTGGGGGCATCTGTGCCGCATGCTCACCCAGGCCAATCTGCGCGACGAGACCGAGAAGGGCGCCACCTTGCTCCGGCGCGACGACCTGCTCGAATGGGGGGACCGGATGGCGCTGGCGGTCCTGCCCGATCTGGCGCAGGGCGCGCAGGACAGTCTTGCCCTGCTGCGCCAGCTCAAGGACCGCTTCGGCAGGGCCCTGCGGCTCGGCGTCTCGCCCTGTTATGCCGGCCATGACCGTTTCCGGATCGAGCAGGCGGCGGCGCTGGCCGAAAGCACCGGTATCCCGCTGATGGCGACCAACGATGTGCTCTATCACACCGCCGAGCGCCGCCCGCTGCAGGATGTGCTGACCGCGATCCGCCTCAATGTTCCGGTCGCTGAGGTGGGGCTGGAGCTGACCGCCAATGCCGAACGCCATCTGAAGCCACCGCTGGAAATGGCGCGCCTGTTCCGCAGGCATCCGCGGGCGCTGGCGGAAACGCTGCGTTTTGCTGAAAGCCTCGAGTTTTCTCTGGAGGAGCTGAAGCACAACTACCCGGAAGAGACAACCGAGGCAGGCGTCGACCCTCAGACCGAACTGGAAAGATTGACTTGGGATGGCGCCAGGAAACGTTACCCCGAGGGCGTCCCTGACAAGGTAGACGGTCTCATCCGGCATGAACTCGCAATTGTCGGCCTGAAGAAATACGCCCGTTATTTCCTTACCGTTCGCGACATCGTTCGGTTCGCGCGTTCAGAGGGTGTTCTGTGTCAAGGACGCGGCTCCGCCGCAAACTCTGTCATTTGCTATTGTCTTGAGATTACGGAAGTCGATCCTAGCCTTCTGGACGTTCTTTTCGAGCGCTTTGTCTCAACGGAGCGTGACGAGCCGCCAGATATTGATGTCGATTTCGAGCATGAAAAGCGCGACGTCGTCATCAAGTATATTTACGACAAATACAGCGCCAAGCGCACGGCACTTGCTGCTGCTGTCATCAGCTATCGCGGCCGCTCGGCGCTGCGTGAAGTAGCGAAGGCCATGGGTCTGTCCGAGGATGTCAGAAGCGCATTGTCGAGCACGATCTGGGGTTGGTCGACCTCCGAGCTTGGCGAGAAAGAAGCTCACGCTGGCGGCATCGATCGCGCCGACCCGCTGGCAAGACTGGTGATCGAGCGCTCCAATGACATTATGGGCTTTCCCCGTTATCTGTCCCAACATGTCGGCGGCTTCGTCATCACAAAGGACCGGCTCGATGAGATTGTCCCCATCGTCAAGACAGCGATGGACGAGCGCAAGATGGTCGAATGGGACAAGGATGACCTCGACAATGTCGGCATCCTCAAAGTCGATGTCCTGGCACTTGGCATGCTTTCTTGCCTGAGGCGCGCCTTTGATCTGTTGGAAACCCACTACGGGGTAAGAGACAAATATGATCGGCGACTGACCCTCGCGACGATTCCCCAAAGGGATGACCGCGTCTACGATATGATCTGCCGCGCAGACACGCTCGGCGTCTTCCAGATCGAGTCGCGCGCCCAGATGTCGATGCTGCCGCGTCTCAGGCCCCGCACATTCTACGATCTCGTTATCGAAGTGGCGATCGTTCGGCCGGGCCCGATTCAGGGGGATATGGTTCACCCCTATCTTCGTCGGCGGCAGGGAAAGGAAAAGATCGAATACCCGAGCAAAGAGCTTGAAGCCATTTTGAAGCGAACGCTCGGCGTGCCGCTGTTTCAAGAGCAGGCAATGAAGATCGCCATCGATGCTGGGGGCTTCTCTCCCGGTGAGGCAGATAAGCTGAGACGTGCGATGGCCACCTTTAAACGCAATGGCACGATCGGAAACTATGAAACGCTAATGGTCGAAGGGATGGTCAAGAAAGGCTATGCCAGAGACTTCGCCGAGCGCTGCTTCAAGCAGATCGAGGGGTTCGGCGAATATGGCTTTCCCGAAAGCCATGCCGCGTCCTTCGCGCTGCTGGTCTATGCCTCCTGCTGGTTCAAGACCTTCTATCCCGACGTCTTCTGCGCCGCGATCCTGAACTCGCAGCCGATGGGGTTTTATCAGCCGGCGCAGCTGGTGCGCGATGCGCGCGACCATGGCGTCGACATCCGCGCGGTCGACGTCAATTTCTCCGTTTGGGACTGCACGCTCGAAAAAGCGCCTTTCGATCCGGGCCGCATCTTGCCGCGCCATGCCGAGATGCGCGGCGTCATCGAGACAAGCCATGCGCTGCGGCTCGGCTTCCGCCAGATCAAGGGCCTGTCGAAGGAGCGCATGGCGGCTTTCGTCGCGCGGCGCGGTTCAGGCTTCGAAACCGTCCGGGACGTCTGGCTGCGCTCCGGCCTCGATGTCGACGAGATCGAGAAGCTGGCGCAGGCCGACGCCTTCCGGTCCATCGGCCTCGATCGCCGCGCGGCACTCTGGGAAGTCCGCGCGCTGGGCGCCAGGAGTGCCGCCGAGAAGCTGCCTTTGTTCGACCAGCCGGCGCTGCGCCTGCGCGAGCTGGAGCCCGAAACGAAGCTGCCGAAAATGCCGCTCGGCGAGCATGTCATCCATGACTACCGCTCGCTCGGCCTGTCGCTGAAGGCGCATCCGGTGGCCTTCCTGCGAGAGCGGCTCGACCGCGCCGGCGTCATCCCCAATGCCAGCCTGCCCTCCGTGCGCGACGGCAGGCGGGTCTCCGTTGCCGGTCTGGTGCTGGTGCGCCAGCGCCCCGGCAAGGGCAATGCGATCTTTCTCACGCTGGAAGACGATAAGGCCGTCGCCAATGTCATCTTCTGGGAGCGGACCTTCACCCGCTTCCGGCCCATCGTCATGGGCGCGCGCTTCGTCAAGGTCAGCGGCAAACTGCAGTCGGAATCCGGTGTGGTGCATATCGTCGCCGAGAAGATCGAGGATCTGACCCCATGGCTGACCGTGCTGCTGGAAAAGGTCAGTGCGGGCGCACCGCCGGCCGCCGATCCGTCGGATCCTGCCGCCAAGGCGAACGATCCGGATCGTTCCAGCCAGCCCGCACTGCGGAAAGTCGGTCAGGATCTCGCCATGCTGTCGGAAGAAGCGGAAAAGGTCATGCCGAAGGGGCGCAATTTTCAGTAGGCGAGGGACTGGCCCTTCCCATCAAACGCTGGCGGGACAGCGCCCCCCTCAGCCCGGCCCGCCCGGCTTCGGCGGCGACAGCACATCCTCGGCCGAGATGGTCCGCGCCTCCGAGGGTAGCATGATCGGGATGCCGTCGCGCACGGGATAGGCGAGCTTGGCGACCCGCGAGACAAGCTCGCCGCGCTCGGGATTCCAGGCCAGCGGCCCCTTGGTCAGCGGGCAGGCCAGCAATTCCAGGAGCTTCGGGTCGACACTGGTTTTCTTGCCGTCACGCCCATCCGCCATCGCATGCCCCTTCCAGCTCCAAGCCTGCGTTCATCCTACTGCAGGCTCGAGCCAAAATCCTCATTCTCGCGCGCCAGCGTCATCTCGGTGATGGCGATCAGCGTCTCGGCCCGCGTTTTCAGGTCCGCTGCTTCGAGCAGCGCCTGCTTCTCGGCCGGCCCGTAGGGCGCCATCATCGACAGCGCGTTGACCAGCATGGCGTTCTCGGCCCGGCTGACGCTTTCCCAGTCGGCTTCCAGATCATTGGCCTGCAGATAGGCACGAAAGGCCCTGAGCAGCGCCGGCCGGTCGATTTCCTCGGCCGCCTGATCCTCGTCGAGATCGGTCAGGAATGGCGCCGGTTTGCACTGGCGAAACGGCGTCTTGGCCGGCAGCTCGTGGGCGATGCGGAAACGGCACACGCCCTGCAGCGAAATCAGGTATCGTCCGTCGCCGGTTTCGGAAAAGGCGATGATGCGACCGATACAGCCGACATTGCAAAGTTCAGGCTCGCCATCCTCGCGCAAGGCCCCATCTAGAGCGGGCTGGATGATGCCGATCAGGCGCGAGCCGGCGACCGCCTGGTCCAGCATCTGCAGGTAGCGCGGCTCGAAGATGTTGAGCGGCATGCGACCACCCGGCAGCAGCAGCGCGCCCTCGAGCGGAAAGATCGGGATCGCCGACGGCAGATCCTTGGCGAGCCGGTAATGCGCGTTTCCCGCTTGCACCTCATTCCTCCGATCGCTTCCGCCGGGAAGCGTCAATCCCGCGTCGCCCTGTCCTATCTGGCGCACAGGCTTGGCGACACAAGCCCATGCGACAAAACAACCGGCAGCCGGCTCAGGAAAACAGCAGCGACGACAGTTTCCGCCGCGCGGCGAGCGTCGCCTCGTCGGTCATGCCCCAGGCCTCGAAGAACTGCAGCAATTGCGTCTTGGCGCCATCCTCGTTCCAGGCGCGGTCGGCCTTGATGATCGACAGCAGATTGTCTGCGGCCGCCGTGCGCTCGCCCCTGGCGTTCTGGATCATGGCCAGATCGAAGCGCGCCTGGTGATCGCCAGGGTTTTCGGCCAGGCGCCGTTCGAATTCGGCCGGGTTGCCGAGTTCGGCGGCTTGCGCGGCAAGCGCCATCTTGGCGCGCAGGGCGGCGAGAACAGGCGCGTCCTTCTTGGCCTCCGGGGCCGTGGCCAACAGCGCCTCGGCGCCTTCCGTGTCGCCGGCCTCGAACAGCAGCTCGCCCAGCCCGGCAATCGCCTCGACCGTTTCCGGCGCCTGCGCCAGGACGGCGTCATAAATGTCGGCGGCGCCCTGCATGTCGCCGGCGTCGCGGGCTTCGGTCGCCGCCGCCAGCGCCTCGGCCACGGCCTGGGCGCCATTGCCCTTGCCACCGACCTTGGTGATGAATTCGTTGATCTGGCTCTCCGGAATGGCGCCCATGAAGCCGTCGACCGGCTGGCCGTCCTTGAAGGCGATGACGGCCGGTATCGACTGGATGCCGAGCTGGCCGGCGATCGAGGGATGGTCGTCGATGTTCATCTTGACCAGCTTGACCTTGCCGCCGGCGGCCTTGACCGCCTTTTCCAGCTGCGGGGTGAGTTGCTTGCACGGCCCGCACCACGGCGCCCAGAAATCGACCAGCACCGGCTGGCGGCGCGATTCCTGGATGACGTCGGCGGCGAAGGCAGCGGTCGTCGTGTCCTTGATGACCTCGCCGACGGGGCCTGCGGGCGCTTCGCCAAGCGCGGCCTTCGCCGGGGCCGGCGCCGTTCCGCCATATTGGACCGTGGTGGCATACTGGCCGCCATTGTTCCCGAATGATCCGCCAAACGGATTGTTGTCGCTCATCTCGTCACCCTTTCGGTCGCGCCCGCCGGCCCGCGGCTCCGCGCAATGTCGTATTGGAAATCGGCTTCGCCATCCATGTGGCGATCAAGCCGAGACTTTCAAGATAGCAGCATCGTGTCCGGTTGCCTCGACGAATCTGATGAGGTCGGCCGCCGCGATCGACGTCGTCGCCTCATTGGTCAGCGGATGCGCGTTGATGACCGAATGCTCCATCAGATCCTTGTCGAGCACCAGCTTGACCCTTTTCGCCGTGTCGTTGATGACGCCGAAGACGGTGACCGCGCCCGGCGTGACGCCCAGAAGCTCCAGCAGCATCTCCGGCTTGCCGAAGGAGACCCGGCTGGCGGCGCCGATCAGCTGGTGGATCTGCTTGAGATCGACAACCGCGTCCTCGCCGACGGTGACCAGGAAGAAATTGTCCTTCTTGTCCTTCAGGAACAGGTTTTTCGTGTGCCCGCCGGCGATTTCGCCGCGCAGCGCCTGCGAATCGGCGACCGTATAGAGCGGCGGATGGCGTATCGTCGAAACGGCGATGCCCAGGTCGGCGAGAAAGGCGAAAAGCTCGGCTTCGGTCTTCGGCATTGGTTTTCTTCTCGGGCTTGGTGTGAGGCCATGCCGTTTATCGCATTGCCCGGAGAATCGGAATCGTTTTTGCGCAAGTCCGAAGCGCCGAGCCGCGAAAGCCGGCGATTCCCACGCACGCCGCGCCGACACGCGCGCCGCAATGCCGTGGCAGCCCACGCCATCGCCTGGCGGAAGGCGCAAAATCCGGCCGGCGCCTTGTCCGCACGGGCTAGCCGGCTTCATTGCGCCGGGTTGCAAAAAGCCTGCTATTTCCCTGTTGCAATCGCCGCGCTCTTCAGCCATATAGGCCCGGCTTGCGGCCAAGACGCCGTGTGAGCGGGTGTAGCTCAGGGGTAGAGCACAACCTTGCCAAGGTTGGGGTCGAGCGTTCGAATCGCTTCACCCGCTCCAATTTCCTCCAGGGAAATCAGGCATCGAAAAGCCGCGGTCCGCCGCGGCTTTTTCGCGTTTGGGGCGGACGCTGGTCTCGTCGCCACGGCCGAGGCCCCAGGATTCCCGGAAGTCACATAAAATTACAGCAGGAACGCTTCCCGCCGGGCCTCGTTAGCCTCCATCAATCCAAAGATGGAGAAAATGATGCAGAACATTTCTGGCAAGCGCATCGCCGTTCTGGCCACCAACGGCTTTGAACAGTCCGAATTGGAAGTTCCGTTGAAAAAACTGCGCGAAGCGGGTGCGCAAGTGGATGTCGTGTCGCTCGCAAGCGGCGAGATCAGAGGCTGGGATCACAAGGATTGGGGACGGAGCGTTCCCGTCGATAAGACCCTGGATGAAGCGCGGGTGGACGACTACGATGCCATCGTTCTGCCTGGCGGCGTCATCAATCCCGACCTGCTGCGGGTCGAGCGGAAGGCATTGGACTTCGTCAAATCATTCTGGTCCGCCAAGAAGGTCGTCGGTGCGATCTGCCACGCGCCCTGGCTTCTTGTGGAGACCGGGATCGCCAAGGGGCGCCGCGTCACGTCTTACAAGTCGGTCAAGACCGATGTGATCAATGCCGGCGGTCTTTGGGAAGACAGTGCCGTCGTCACCGATCAGGGGCTCGTCACCAGTCGCAATCCCGGCGATCTCGACGCGTTCTGCGACAAGCTCACCGAGGAGATCAGGGAGGGCGCCCACGACCGGCGGGCAGCGGCATAGCTCGCCTGTCGACGAGGAGCCGCCTTCACCCGCCCTTCGTTCCCTCCGCCTTGCGCACCGAGGCCTGGTGCACCAGCGAGGTCCAGCTGTTGGTCGAGGCGAGGTGGCAATAGAGCAGGCTGAGCGCGCCTGATTTTCGCAGGTCGAGGAAGGCCGCGTCGCTCAATTTGTTGAAGGCGGCTTCGTCGATCACCTGGAAATCGGTGAGGTTGAGCACTTCGCCCCCTTCCAGCGTCACCTTGCTCTGGCGCGGTGCGAACAGGCCGTGGGCGTCGATCTTGTCGACCATCTCACGGGTCGCCCTGAAGTCGATCTGGAACTGGTTGCAGAAGGCGAGCGCCTGCTTGGTCGCCTCGGTCGCTTCGTTGCCGCTGAAGAAAGGCAGCACCTTGTCGTCGCGCGACGGCGCCGCGAGCTGGTCGACGACGCGCTCGCTCGCCCGGTCGACGCACAATGTCAGCCGGCCGGCCGAACCCGGGTCCTCGGCCAGGATGAAGGGGTAGCGGCGGACATAGGCCGGGATATAGTGCGGCGCGCTCCACTTGCCGTCGGCGTCAACGAACAGGTTCTCGTCCTGGCGCACGCCGGCGATGATCACGGGCGCCTTGGCGGCACCGATGAACACGATCGAATAGGAGCGCATCGCCGCCGGCATTTCCGACGCCACCACCGGAATGGCATGCGCCCGCCGGGCGAAGGAAAAGTCGCTGCGCGCGGTCAGCCCCAGCGAGCCGTGCCGGGCCGGATTGAGCGCCTCGGGCCTCGAATAGAACAACGGCAAGGCGTCGCCCCCCGTTGCCGGCGGCGTCCCTGTTTTCGCATCACCCTCAGCCATCGTCCGTCCTTTTCTCCCGCAAGCCGGCCAGGCCGGCCATTCCGCGTCAGGCATCGTTGCCGAAACTTCCGTCTTGTCGCGCCGGGCTCGTAAACATCCCGCGCCCGAACCAAGTACTATAGTGTCGATGGCGCGCATAAAAGGACATGGACTGCTGTATTTTTGGATTACGGTCGCGAAATGTCTTGCGCGCTGGCTCTCCAGGTGCGGCGGGCAAAAGGTGGCGAAGTGTTCGTCGGCTTGGTCCGCAGCGGACTCGGACAAAGAGCTCTGGACAGCCCGTGGCGAAGCGGCGACAGTGCCCCGCAAACGGTTTTGGGGCGAACGCAATGGCGGCGGCGGCGGATTTTGAACAGGCGGTCGGACAGGCGTTCATCGTCGAGACCGGAGCGGGACGGGTCTCGCTCGAACTGAGCGCCGTCAACCGCATCGCCGCCAGCCCGCGCCCGGGCGGCGGGTTTTCCCTGTTGTTTCGGGGGCCGCCCGAGATCGCGCTGCCGCAGGCGACCTACAGCCTTGCCGGCGCCGGCGACGTCCACGACATCTTCATCGTGCCGATTGCCGCCGACGCCACGGGCCGGGTCTACGAAGCGGTGTTCAATTAAAGCGTCCGTGGTCGAAGGCACGGGCCTTCGTCTATCCCGGGGTCTGCGCCGCGTCGCTTCGCTCCTTGCTCCGCCCCAGGATGACGAAGGCAGAAAGGCTTCAGCCGATCTCAGGGTTTGCGGCCATCACCTCGCCTGCCGCCGGCGCGCACGCCATCAGGTCATAGACGCCCTTGTCCTCGACGACGGCAAAGCCGAGTTCCAGATAGAGCCGCCTCGCGGGACTGTTCTTCTCGACATGGATCGAGACATATTTGCCTGACAACCATGCCTCGTCGATGAGGTCCCGCAGCAGCGCGGTGCCATGGCCCTTGCGGCGATGCGCCGGCAAAAAAGCGATGTCGATGATGCGGTGCTGACTTGGCCAGCGCTCGATGTAGAGGCGGCCGATGTCTTCACGGGCGTGTTCGACCACCAGCCAATCGGCCTCCGGATAATGAGCGTGGTAATGCGCGTGCTGAGCCTGGAACTGCATGTCGAGGAAGGCGGCCTTCTGTACCTCGCTCCAGCCCGTTACGGCGAGTTCTTCCATGCGGGTCGAGGCGTAGAGCCGCGACAGGAAGGCAATGTCGGCCTCGCCGGCGGCCCGGAAAGCGAGCCCGGCCCGGCGTGACCGGGACCAGGCTGCGGCGAGAGAGGTTGGGTTGATCGCTGTCACGCCGTCCGTGATCAACGGTCAGGCGGGCGGCGTCAGGTCGCGCACGACGGCGATCTGCTTGAGGTTGCCGGTTGCCAGCGCCGTCCAGCTCCACTCCCATTCGGAACTGTCCATGGCCATCTGGTTGATCACCCACAGACCATTGGTGCCATCGTTCGTGATCATCATGCTGAACAAGGCGAGGCGGCCATCGGCATTGTAGTCGAGCGACAGCCGTGTGTTGGCGCCAGAGGCGCTGAAATCACGCCATCCCGACCAGTTTTGGGTGGCCGCGTCGTATTGGGCGTTGAACGAGTGGACATGCTGCTGGTCGGAGGCCACCAGCATGATGTCGCCGTCGCCCCGGATGCCGGCGCAGATCGTGTATCTGGGAACCCTGCTATAGCCGGGCGTCGCCCAGGCGGTCCAGGTGTCGGAACCGGCCGGCTGTTGCTTGGTGTGCAGCACCTGGCCTGACTGCGTCATGGCAAACAGATTGGTGGCGCCCAGCGGGCCGACGATCGGCGCCATTTCCGTGAAAGGATAGCCGGCGTCGATCTGCACCCATGGCGTCCAGTCCGCCACCGTCAGCGCCTGGGCCTTGGCCTGCTGGCAGCGATAGAGGTGAAGAGTTGAGTTGATGCCGAACAGCGCGATGCGGCCGTCCGCCTGGCGCAGCGCCGTGACCGCCACGAGTTGGCCGGTTAGTTGTATCCAGGCGCTCCAGGGTTGTGCGGGCGGCCTGAGCTCGTCAACGGTAACGACGATCGGCGTCGTCGTGCCGGGCGGCGTGATGGTTTTTTGCACCTGCACGACGACATCCGGATTCTGGTAGATCCACCAGATGCGGCCCAGATTATCGGTGAGGAAGATTTCGATGCGGCCGTCGGCGTCGTTGGCCATCGACAGCTTCTGGTAGAGGGTCGCGCCGGGCGGCGCGCCGATGCCGACCGGCGGATTCCATTTGTCGACCGGGCCGACCTGGTTGATATCTTCGGTGATGAAGGACAGATTGGTGGTGCCGGACGGCTGCGCGACCACCGCGACGCGGCCGTCCTTGGTCAAGCCGGCGCTCATGATCACCCACGCGCCGGCCGCGATTGGCGACCACGCGGAAGGCCACGGCCCGTTCGGCGCGGTCTGCGCCTTCTGGATCAGCTGCCCGGCCGCTGAATCGATGCCGACGACCATCAACCGCGACAGCTCGAAGAACGACGCGCCGGTCGGCATAGGCCCGAAGGGTGCCGTCTGGGAGGGTAAATGAGCGTTCTCGTTGGCCATTGTTCGTCCTACCCTGTTGGCTCGGTGTCAGCCTCTCGGCGGGAAAACGCCTTGCAGCGCGATGCAGAAATAGCAGGTGAGATAGGGCTGCAGATTGTTGTGCGGCTGCCCGCCGCCGGCAGGGGCAAGCGTATTGGGGCTCAGAGGAACCAGATTGGCGTTTGTGGTCGATTGAAACACCGCGCCGTTGATGGAAGTTGCCAAGGTGATGCCGGCGGTCAGCGTGCCCTGCGTTCCATCTTCAACAGTTCCCCTCATCGCGTGATTATGCACGGGGATTTCGGACTCCAGCAGTGTCACCGCGTCCGAACCGCCTGTCTCGCCGAGGTCATGCAGGGAAAGCCCTGGCCCTTGTCCCGGATGCATGGGCGTGCGCCCCTGGAGGTCGGGCAAGGCGAAGTTGGACTTGCCATTACCGCCATAGGTGGTGCCGAGCAGCGAAAAGAGAGCCGTGTTCTGCGACAGCGGCAAGAGCTGGCCGTCGCACCATGCCCAGCCCTTGGGCGCAAAGTTGAACGGGAAGATGCGGATTTCCGCAACGAAAGGATCGGCCATGACGGGTCCCTCTTCAGGTCTGCGACGGGAAAATGCCGAACAGTGAGATAATGAAATTCACGCACAGATAAGGCTGAAAATTTGTATGCGGCTGGCTACCGCCAATCGAGGACACGGCCGACGTCGCCATATTGGCGTCAGCCGTTTCCTGGGCATAGGGCCTGACCAGGGTCGAGCTTGCGAGAACGTTGTTCTGCGGCGAAGCCTGTGATCCATTGCCTGTGTTCCCCAGAAACGCATGCGAATGCCCGGGTATCTCCGAGATGGTAAGGGTCGTCTCTTCGGTGCCGCCGGTCTGGGCAAGGATAAAGCTGTTGCCCTGATGCACGGCAGCGCGACCGCGAAGGTCCGGCAGCGCGAAAGTGCTCTCACCGTCGCCGCCATAGGTGGTGCCGATAAGCTGAAAAAGTGTCTCGTTCTCCGAGATTGGCAAAAGCTGACCCCCGCAGAACATCCAGCCCGCCGGGGCAAAATTGCCGGCAAACATTCTGATCTCGCCAACGTAAGGTTGTGCCATGACCGCGTACCCCTCAACTCGCCGACGGGAAAATGCCCTGTAGGGCGATGCAGAAGCTCACGGTCAGGAATGGCTGCATGTTCAGATGCGCCTGACTGCCGCCAATGCTGGAGATACTTCCGGCATTCAAGGCGGCCATATTGCCTGGCGGGCCGTAAATATTTCCCGGATCTTTCGCCAGAATATTGCCGGTGCCGCCAAAATTCGGGTTGGTCGAGTTGCCCTGTGTGCTGGACGCGTTCGCGACATGCATATGCGTCGGCAACTCGGATATCGAAAGCGTATGGGCCTGCTCGCCACCCCGCTCGCCGAGCGTGTGGCCACTGCCGACATGCATGGGAATGCGTCCGCGGTAATCGGGAAGGGCAAAGTTCACACGGCCGTCACCGCCGAATGTCGTGCCGAGGAGGGCGAACAGGGCCTGGTTCTGATCGATGGGCAGAAGCTGTCCGTTGCACAAGGCCCAACCCTTGGGCGCAAACACGAAGGACATGATCCTGATTTCCGAAAGGAATGGTTCCGCCATCGCCGCCCCCAACCGCTCGCCGCCAAAGCATATGACCTGATACAGCAAGACGACCGCTGCGCCAAAGCCACCTGTAACTAAGATTTTCTATTAATAAGAACAGTTCTTCTTGCAACTCATTAACAACCGATTCCACTGCTTTGCAAGCTAGTTTTTCACTTGCTTCGATTTTGACCGTGCCGGGCGGCGTCTGATCAAGGCAAGGGGTTGGTTGTCGGCAACGGCGCGATGCCCGCGGAGAATGTCACCGTCCCAGAGATGTTGAACTTTGTTGGATCGATTGAGCCATTTGCATTGTCAAGTTCAGTCGCGGTGTTGCCGGCTGTTGCCGCGCCCTGCGTCACCTTCACCGTGCCGGCGAGCTGCCTTATGCGCATGAACTGCCCGTTGCCGGCCTGGCCGGCAACGTTCGCAAAAGAGTTCCCCTGAACATTGGCCCAGATCGTCGGGAACGGCCCGAAGCTCGCATCCTGGTTGTCTTGGATGGTGATCGCGCGGCTGCCATTCATATGGTCGAACGTGTTGTTGGTGATGGTGACGTCGGTCTCACCGCCGCCCGTAGCCAAACCGCCAAGGCCGACATTGACGCTGATGCCTGGGGCCGTTGCGATCTGATAAATCTTATTGCCGTCGATCAGATACTTGCCGTTGATAGCACCTTCGTTCTGAATGGTGATGCCGTTGCCGAGCAGGGCGCCCGAATTGGTCACGGCGTTGTCGCCGATAGTGTTGTTCTTGATCGTGCCGTTGACCGTACGGGTGAATGGCCCGTTGCCATTGTCGAAATGGTTGATCGCCGTAGAACGCGACCCGATGAACGTGTTGTTCTCGATGTCGAAGGTGAGCGATGTCGACACCGGATCGGTCGACACGTCGACGCCCGCATTATTGTTCGTGAACGTCGCCCCGGAGACATTCACCGTCATGCTGGTGCCGCCCGAGTTGGCGAACAGGCCGGTGCCCGTGATCGTAGCGGGCGGAGAGGCAGCATTCCAATTGCCGGTGAAGCTGCCGCCCGTGACAGTGATCCCCATCGTCGACGATCCCGTGCCAAGGAAGTTGACCAGGTTGCCGTGCTGCGAGGAGGCATTGCCGTTGATCGGCAGGCCGTTGCTGGAGATCGTGTTGTTGTTGAACACGAGGTTCGTCAAAGTGCCCGACGAGTTGGAGATCTGAATCTCGAACTCGTTGTTGTTGCTGATCACCGAATTGCTGATCGACGTCGCATGCGCTCCGTTCGAGGCGGTTCCGGTCAGCTGCGTGATGTTGATGCCGGACTCGTCCGTCGCCGCATCGCTGCCGTTGCCGGAGATGTTTAGCCGGTTCAGCACGAAGCCGTTGATGCCCGAGCCGCCGATGCCATCGCCCAGATTGTTGGTAAGATTCATATAGGCGAGATGGACATCCTGGGTGTTGGTGAGGCTGATGCCGTCGCCTGTCGAATTCTGGATGATGCCGCCGGAGCCGTTGTTGGCGCCGCCGCCATCGCCCGTCACCGTCAGCCCGCCAGCGGTGCCCGTATTGTTGAGTACGATGCCGTTGGCGGCGCCGTTGGACGAAATGCTGCGGAAGGTCATGCCTGCTCCGCCGATGGTCGTGCCGGTCACATTGAGCGCTGTCGCGGTACCCGAACTGATGATGCTGCCGGTGCCATTGGCGCTGATCGTGCCGCCGCCCGTCGCGCTGAAGCCGGCGACATTGCTGCCGGTCAGCGTCAGCGTGTTGGTGAAATTGATGATCGCGCCGGTGTTGTTGCTGAGCGCTATGCCACCGCTCGAGCTCGTCGCCGAAATGGCTCCGCTGAAGGTGGTCGTGCCGCCGGTATGGGACGATACACTGACGACGTTGCCGGCGCTCGTCTTGGCGATGGTGCCGCCGTAGCTGATGGTCGCGTTACCGCCGCTGACATTGAACGCATTGCCCGAGGCGCCGCTGAGCGCGCCGGTCCCGAGGCTTACTGTACCGGAGACGTTGGCCAGCGAAACGTTGTTGGCGCCGCCGCCCGAACTGGTGGAGGTGAAATTGATGCCGGCCGCGATGCCGTTGAGGTTGATCGCCTGGGCGGCAGTCGCATTGATCGAGCCGGTGGTGACATTGACCGTGCCGCCATTGGTGGCGGTGAAGGCGGTGTTGGAACCGCCCGTCGCGATCACGAGGTTGGCAAAGCTGACGGTCGAAGCCTGGCCGCCATTGTTGATCGAGACGGCGGTGCCGGTGCTGTTGTTGTGGGTGACGGCGCCGGTGAAGCTGACTGTGTTGGCCGCCGTCGCGCCCGAGATGGCGATGCCGCTGCCGCCGACGCCCGACGTCACCGCGCCGGCAAAGCCGAAGCTGCCGCCGCTTCGGTTGGTGATGCTGACCGCGGTGCCGGTAACGCTGGTGACCGAGCTCGCGCTGTCGAAGTTGAACGCCGCATTGCCGCCGATGACGGACAGGCCGCTGCCGCCCGTCGTGTCGACATTGGTGGCGTTGACAGTTCCGGAGGCTGCGCCAAACTTGATGCCGGTCGCTGTCGAACTCGTGATCAGCGAGAGATTGGTCAGCGTCGTGGTGCCGGCCGCATTGGTGCCGAAGTCGATATTGGCGGCGGTGACGTTCCTGATCGTCATGTTGCTGATCGTGGCGTTCGCCGTGCCGGAGCCGCTGATGCCGATCCCGGCATTTAGGCCGGCGCCGTCGTCGCCATCGATGATGAATCCGTCGATGATGTTGTTGCCGGTAAGGCCCAGCTTGATGATGCTGCTACCATCCGTGCTTGTCAGCGTCGCCGCGCCGCCGCCGGTCTGGTCGGCGATCGAGACGTTGTTGCTGGCGAGCTGGATCGTCGACGGCACCGTCAGCGCCAGGTTGATGTTGCCGTTGCCGAAGCCGCGCACCTGTTCGCCGGCCAGCAGTGTCAGCGAGTTGTCGCCGCCCGCCGCGGTGATGACGCCATTGTTGACGAGGACGATGATGTCGTTTGGCCCGGCCTGGAACTCCGCGCCAGTCAATGTCGTCAGATTGTTCTGGTCATTGCCGCTGCCATTGCCGGTCGCGCTGGCGCCGACGAAATAGATCTTGCCGATGCCGAAGCCTTTGCCGGGGCTCGCCTGGAAGGTCACGTCCTTGAAATTGTAGGTTCCCAGCGTCGGCGCGTTGGAGGCGTCGATGCCGACATTGGCGCTTATGGTCGAATTCTGATCCGTCGCGGACTCGCCGTCGCCAAATATGAAGCCAAGGTTCGTCGCTGTGTTGAGCAACACGCCGGTATTGACGCCGGCAATGCTGGAACTGTTGCCGCCGACCACAGCGTCGCCGAGCCGCACCGTCTGGCCCCCCGTGGCGCCGCTCAGGTTGACGCCGATCGATGTACCCGCGCCGGCGGCGGCATTGGTCACATCGAAATCGTTGGCGGTGATCGCCGCGTTGATGGTCGCACCGCTGAGGTCGAAGGCGGTCGCGGTGGAGCTGTTGAGGCCAATGGCAAGCGAGTTGAAGGAGAGCGCGGCATTCAGCACGGCGGCAACATCGACGCCGACCGAGGTGATGCCTTGCAGGTTGACCGTGCCGAGCGCGATGGCGCCACCGCCGGACGAGGCGACATTGGCCAGTGAAATGCCGGTCGCCGCATTGGTGGTCGAAACGGTATTGAAGTTGACGCCGCCGGCGCCGGCCGTGACGCCGGTGAGGGTCAGCGCGGTGCCGGTGCCGGTCGAAATGGTGTTGCCGGCGCCGGTGACGCTGACGGTTCCGCCAGTCGTGGCGCTGAAGCCGGCGCCCGACGTGGTGGTGATCGCCAGCCCGCCGCCGCCGAAGTTGGTGGTGGCGCCGGTGCTGGTCGCCAGGTTCACTGCCGCATTGGCGCCGGTGGTGAGCGTGTTGTTGGCGCCGCTGAAATTGAACGTGCCGCCGCTGTTGCCCGTGACGGAGATGCCATTGTCGAACCCGCCGGTGGCGCTGACTTTGCCCGACAATGTGACTGTGCCGCCGGTGACGCCCGAGATGTCGACGATCTTGCCGGCACTGGTCTTGGTGACCGAGGCCGCGATGTTCAAGGTGGCGGCACCGTTCGAGACCTCGACGCCGATGCCCGTCGGATCGTTGGTCGCGCCGATCGAGCCCCCATTGATGTTGACAGTGCCCGATGTGTTCAGCAGGCGCACGCCGGACGCGCCAGTATTGTTTATCGTCACCGTGCCGAAAGTCACCGTGCCGGTCACGCCACCGTTGATGTCGATGCCGTTTAAGGTGGCGCCACTGACGACGGCGCTGTCGAAATTGACAGTCGAGGAGGTGCTGTTCTGGACCGTGATCGCGTTGTTGGAGGACCCGGCGATGGAGACATCGCCGCCGTTGAATGCGCCGCCCGAGACTCCGGATATCTGCACCCCGGGACCGCCGCTGACAGTGCCCGTCGCCGTCAGCGCGTCGAACGTCACACCACCGGCTCCGATGGTCGCGGTCTGCATCGACACGATGCGGCCGGTTGCCGTCGTCACCGTGTTTGTCGCGCCCGTGACGGTCACGGCGGCGCCAGTGGTGACGAAGAAACCGTCGCCGGACGTGGTGTCCAGGGTCAGGCCGCCGGTGAAGCTGGTCGTGCCACCCGTCTGCGACAGGCCGGCGCCGCTCGTCGTGTTGATGTCGGCGAGGCCGCTGACCGTGAGCGTGCCTGACGCCCAGCCGATGCCGCCGCCCGTCGAGCTGGTGTTGTCCACCGTCACCGTGTTGAAGGTGAAGGTGCCGGCGTTGGTGTTGATGGCGCTGATGCCGGCGCCAGACGTGCCGGAGATGCTGGTGGCGCCGGTGACGGTGAAGGCGCCCGCCACGCCGTCGAAGATGATGCCGCTCGCGCCGCCGGTGGCGGTGACGCTGTCCAGCGTCATGCCGACCGTCAGCGGGTCGAGATTGAGGGCGGTGCCGTTTGTCGTGTCGACCGAACCGCCGCTGCTGTTGAGCGTGAAGATGGTGGCTGGCGGGCCCTTGGTATCGACGAGCAGGCCGGTGCCGCCGTCATTGGCGATGTTCAGCGTGCCATAATCGAGTTCGCCCGACACCTGGGTCAGCGAAATGCCGTTGCCATTGACGCGGGCCGCGGCGGTGCCGACGGTCGAGTTGCCGCCGTTGACCGGATTGATGGCGCCGCCGGGCGTCGCGTCGAACGTCGCGGTGTTGATGGCGATGCCGGACCCCGACCCGGCGCCACCTTCGATGGTCAGGCCGTCGAAGCGGGTGATCGTGGTCGTGCCGCCCGTACCGTCGATCGACAGGGCCGCCGCGCCCGTACCGGATTTCAAGGTCAGGTTGGACAGTGCCAGATTGGTCACTGTGTTCGACGTGATCGACACGGCGGGTACGCCGATGCCGCCGCGAACCGTGCTGTTGAGCAAGGTCAAGCCGGCTATGTTGGTGCCGATGATGCCAGCGCCGCCGCCGCCATTGCCGATCACCACGCCGCTGATGCCGTTGGTGCCGGTGAGCGTTACCGTCGCCTCGGCAGCCATCGTCGTCAGCGTCACCGCGCCGTTGCCGGTGGGATCGGTCACCGTCGTGCCGCCGGCGGTGATGGTGGTGAATTGGAAGGCACTCGGCGCGCCGCCGGCGGTGAAGCCGAGCGTTGCCAGATCGACGGTGCCGCCGTCGCGGAAGCCGACCAGGGCCTGGCCATCGGCCAGGGTGAGCGTGGTGCCGCCTGTTATGGTGCCGCCATTGTTGACCAGCACGATGACCTGTGCCGACGAGGCAAGCGCGCCGGCGATCGTGCCTGGATGGGCGCGCGTGCCGTCGTCGGTGCCGTCAACGGTGTTGTCGACATAGTAATAGGAGATCGAGCTGGAAAGGTTCGACGTGTCGCCGGAGAAGATGACGTCGTTGAAATTGTAGTCGCCATTGGTCGGCAAACTATCGGTGGCGTGAATGACCTGGCCGCCAGTGGTGGCGATCGTCGATTCGGCCGGCCCCTGGCCGTCGCCGAACACCAGCTTGGCGTTGGTGGCGCTGGAGAACTGGACGCCATAGCCGACATTTTCGATCTTCGAGGTCTGGCCTGCCGGATTGCTGTTGACGAGGTCGCCGAGCTGGATCGTGCCGGTGCCGGTCGTGCCGGCCATGTCGATGCCGATCGTGCCGGCGAAGCTGCCGCCATCGACGTCGAAATCGCCTGCCGTGATGGTGCTGGCGCCGAGCGCGGCGCCGTTGAGATCGAGGCCGATGGCGTTGTCGGCAGCAAGCCCGACATTGAGGCTGGTGAAATCAAGCGTCGAGCCGAGCGCGCCGGAGATCTGGACGCCGGCGCCGGTGATGCCTTGCAGGTTGACCGTGCCGAGATCGAGCGCGCCGCCGCTGACATTGTTGAGCGAAATGCCAGTGGCCGCGCCGGTGGCCGAGATCGAATCGAACTTGATGCCATCCACGCCAACCGTCGCGCCTGTCGCCCCCGCCACGATCGCTGTCGCGTCGCCCAGCTTCAGCGCGGTGCCTGTGCCGGTGGTGATGGTGTTGCCGTCGCCGGTGACGCTGACCGTGCCCGGACCGAAAGTGCTGGCGGTGAAGCCGGCGCCGCTGGTGGTGGTGATGACGAGGCCGCCATTGGTGAAGTTGAGCGTGCCTTGGCTCTGCGGATCCGGCACGTACGCTGGTGCCTTGTAGATGGCATCGTTGGCGCCGGTGTCGAACATCTTCGACGTGCCCGAGAAGGTGACCGTGCCGTTGGCCGAGCCGCCGATGGAAACACCTGTGCCGCCGCTGTGATCGATGGTGCTGGAAATATCGTATATGCCGTCGGCATGGCCAAAGAAGTCGAAGGCCGTCGATGCCGTGGTCGAAACGACCGAACCCCTCATGGTCAAATGGGTCCAGTCGCCGCTGGCTTGCAGCACCGAGCCCGTATCGACCTTGATCGAACCGTTGTAGTTCAGCGTCGCATTGATAAGGTCGTTGCCGCCGGAGAGGCTGATGGCCGAGCCGGTGGTGCTTGTCGTCGCCCCGATGCTGGCAACGCCGCCATTGCCGCCGACATTGACGGTCCCGGTCTGCAGGACGGCCAGCGCAAGGCCGACCTGGCTGCCATCGATGGTCAGGGTGGACCCGGCGACATTGGCGATGTTTATGGTGCCGACCTGGCCGCTGATCTCGAACCCTTCGTAGCTGGTGTCGAGATCGGTCGTGCCGGTGAAATTGACCACGCCGGTGCCGAACAGGCCGGACAGCGAGGCGCCGATATACCCGGTATCGGTCAGGCCGCCGATGTTGACATCGCCCGCGAGGGTCATGCCTGACAGGAACACGCCAGCGCCGCCGCCGTTGGCGCTTGTGGATACCGCCGAGATGCTGTCGAAGGTGACACCGCCGGCGCCGACATCGGCGCCGTTCACCAGCAGACCGTCGCCACCGGAATTGATCTTGTTGCCGCTGCCGATGACGGTAAAGGTCGAGGAGCCGAGGTCGCCAATGGCTATGAAGCCCGCGCCTGTCGTCGTCGTTATGTCGAGGCCGCCATTGGTGAAGTTGATGGCCGAGTTCGTGTTGGGAGTCGGCGTGCCCAGCGGCCAACCGCCGGGGAGGCCGAGATTGACACCGTCGGCCGCGCCCGAGCTGATTTGCTTGGTCGTGCCCGAGAAGGTGATGGTGGTGGAATCGTTGCCGGCAACGAAAATGTTGCCGCCGGCGGCCGCATTGTTGTCGGTCAAATTGCCCGACAGGGTCACCGAGCCGGCAGTCATGCTCTGGATCGAGACCGCGGCGCCCGTGCCGTTGGTGGCAATCGTGCCACTGTAGGACATGGCTGCAGTGCCGCCGCTGGCGGCGGTGGTCGAGCCGACATTGAAGGACGTGTCCGAACCGGTGTTGGTCAGCGTACCGGTGCCGAAATCAGCCGTGCCGCCGAGATTCTGCAGGTCGATGCCGTTGCCGCCGCCGAACGTGGCACTCGTCGACGTGAAATGAATGTCGGCCGTGACGCCGTCGAGCGCCGCCGCTTGCGCGTTCGTGGCATTGATCGTTCCGGCGTCGACCTTGATCGTGCCGCCTCCAGTGGCGGTGAAGGCCGTCGACCCGTTGGTGGTGATGTCCACGTCGGCGAAGGTGATCGCGGCACCGGTGTTGTTGGTCAGCGACACGCCATTGCCGTCGACTGTCACATGGTCGGTGAAATCGACCGTGCCGCCGGTGCGGTTGGCGATCGTGATGCCGCCGCCGGTCAGCGTGCCGGCCGGCCCGCTGTTGGGCAGGGTACCGCGCGTGACCGTGATGTCGCCGTTGCCGCCATTGGCATCGAGCAGCGTGCCGGCGACGTTGATGTTGTTGTTGGTGATTGAGACATTGCCGATAGTGCCGGTAGCGCCGTCGACCTTGAACGCTGTCTGGCCGACGGCGACATTGCTGACCGTAACGCCGTTGATGACGATGCCGCCAGTGTTGTCGAAGGTTGCCGCGCTCGAGTCGATGGTGAAGACCGAGCCGCTGCCGCCGCTGAAATCGAAAGCGGTGTCCTTCACCTGGTTGCCGCCGAGCAGATGCAGCGTATCGCTGCCCGTGCTCATGACAACGCCCTCATTGCCGGTGACGGTCGCGCCCGTGGCGCCGAGATTGCCCTGGACATTCACCGGCTGGATAGTGCCGGACGTCACGATGGAGGAACCGTTGCCGAAGCCGACGATCGACTGCCCCGCATCGAGCGTGAACGGCGTGCCGCTGAGATCGACGGTGCCGACAAAGGCAAAGCTCAGCGTGCCGGTCATCGCATCGGCCTCGGCAGCCGTGACCGTGGCCACATTGGCGCTGAGCCCGTCCGTGCCGGCGTTGATGACGCCGCCCGTCTGCGAGACCATGATGACACCGCCGGCAGCCAAGGCAAGATTGGCACTGCCGGTGAAGAACACGTCGTTGAAATTATAATTGCCGAGCGCCGGATCGAGCCCGACCGTGTTGACGGTGTAGCCGCCCGCCGCCGCAGTGATGGAGGATTGCAGCCCATTGGCGGAGGTGCCGTCGCCGAAGGTGAAATTGGCGTTGGCCGAAGTCGCGGTCGAGTGATCCGATGCCAGTTCGACGCCGACGCCGGCGTTGCTGATGCTGGAGCCGGCCAGGAAGGTGATGGTCTTGTTGCCCGTCGTCGACGACAGGTCGATGCCGCGCGAGGTGAGGTCACCGTTGCCGGTGATCGTGGTCACGCCGAAATCAGCCGTGGTCGATGAACCGCTGAAGTCGATGCCCGCCTGGTTGGCGCCCGCTCCCATCGTCACCGTCGTGGTGCCGAAGCTGACATCGGCGTTGGTGCCGCTGAAATTGATGCCGGCGGTGCTGCCGGCCGAGCCCAGCGTCACATTGGTCGTGCCGAAGGTCACCGATCCGGAATTGCCAGAGATGTCGATGCCGTTGCCGCCGGCGGTGGTCACGGTGACGGCGCCGAAAGTGGCGCTGCCGGCGACGTTGGAGACCGACAGGCCATTGCCGATCGCGTTGGTGATCGACAGGGGCGCCGTGGCGTTGAAGGTCGCGGCCGCGCCGAGGCCCGCGATGACCGCGCCACCACCGCCGCTGGCGGTCAGCGCCGAGCCGGTGAAGCTGATCGCGCCGCCCGTCGGCGCGGTGGTCGAGCCGATGGCGAAGAGGTTGCCTGTACCGGTCGAGGTGACGTTGCCCGAGAAGGTTACCGAGCCGCCGGTGATGCCGTCGACCTTGACCGCGGTGCCGGGCGCGGTCGCCGAACTGGAGATGGCGGCCGAGACGGTGATCGCCGCGCTGCCGCCGGAGACCACGACGCCATCGCCGGTGCCGGAATTGGTGATGGTGCCGCCAATGCCGATCGTGCCGGTGTTGTTGGTCAGGCTGACATCGGCGCCGGAGACGCTGGTGGTGACGAGATTGCTGACATTGACCGTCGCGGCGCTGTTTTGCACCACGAAACCGGGACCCGGTCCGCCGACGGTGGCGATCGTCGTTGTTCCGTTGAAAGAATAGATGCCGCTGGCGACATTGGTCAGGCGGATGGCGTCGCCATTGGCGCGGCTGATGTCGACACCGCCGAAGGTGACGTTGCCGCCGCTGGTGTTCTCGATGACGATGCCGGCTGGCACCGAGCCGCCGGAACCGTCGACGGTGACGCTGGCGAACGTCACGCCCGCCGCGCCGATCGTCAGGCCGCCGGCGCCGCCAAGATGAATGCCGTTTTCCGTCACGCCAGCGCCGGTGTTGACGGTATTGCCGGAGCCGGTCACCGTCAGCGTGCCGCCATTGACGGCGCTGAAGGCGTAGCCGCCATCGGTGGTCAGGTCGAGGCCGCCGGTGAAATTGATCGTGCCGCCGGTGTTGCCGGTCAGGTCGATGGCATTGGCCGCGCCCGTGCTGGCGGTGATCTTGCCGCCGAAGATCGCGCTGCCGCCGGTCATGTTGCTGATCTTGACCGCGCTTGCCGCACTGGTCTGATTGATGGTGCCGTTGTAGGTGACGTTGGGCGTGGAACTGGTGATGGAGAAGGCATTGCCGCCTGTGCCGGCGATGGAACTGCCAGCCCCGAAGGTCAAGGTTCCGCTCGAGCCACCGACGACACCAACGCCTATGCCGCCGCCGGTGATGTCGAGGTCGTCGAAAGTGGCGGTGCCGTCGAAATTGTTGGCGAACAACCCGACATTGGTGGCGTTGGCGATGGTCGTGTTGCCGGTGAAATTGACGGTTGCGCTCGAATCGGCAAGCGCGATGCCGGTTTGGCTCACATTCTGGATGTCGAGATCGTCGACCGTCACGGCGCCGGTCACGCTATCGAGAACGAGGCCGAGCGCGACATTGCTGACCGACACGCCCTGGACCGTCAGGCCGGCGATGCCCGCCCCACTGATCGCCGCGCCGCTGCCGCCCGAAATGTTGAAGTCGAGCAACGAGTTGCCGTTGCCCAGCGTGACGACGTCGCCGGCGCCGGAATTGGTCAGCGTCGCGGCGCCCGTGCCCGGATCGGAAACCACGACATCGTGCTGGATGTTGTCGCCGGTGACATTGATCGGCACGCCGCCTAGTGAGAAGGAACGGCCATTGCCGAAGGACGCCAATGTCTGGTCATCGCTGAGCGAGAAGCCGCCCGTGGTGTCGATCGGCGTGTTGCCGGCGTCGTTGACCAGCACGAAGATCGCATTGGCGTCGGTGATGCCGTCGGCGGTGCCGACCGACGCCAGGTTGCCAAGCGAGGAACCGTCGCCGGCGCCCGAGGCCGCCGCGCCGACGAAGATGACGTTCTGCACGTCGAACAGCTGCGGGCCGCTGAACGTCGTGGAGCCGAACGCATAGAGGCCGAGTGTCTGGTTGAGCCCGCGCGCGTCGAGCGAGGCGGTGACGCCGGCGATCGAGCCGCCGCCAAAGGTGAACTGGGCATTGGCCGAGTGGGCCAGCGAGCCGGCAACGCCCAGGCGCACGCCGGTGTCGACGCCCGAAATGGTTCCACCATTGGTGATGATGATCGAGGCACCGCCTGTCGTGTCGGAGAGGTCGATGCCGATCGAGCCGGCGCCTGATCCGCTGATGTTGGCCGACAGGGCCGTGAAGGTCGTCTGGCTGCCCGAGAAATCGAGGCCGGTGTGGCCGAGACCGAGCCCGGAGACGACGATGTTACCAGCCACCACAGCCGCGTTGACGCCGGAAAACACCATGCCGTCGCCGCCAGGCGTCGCGATGCTGATGTCGCCGAAGCGGATCACTGCGGGCGAATCCGAAATGGCGATCGCCGGACCGGTCGTGTTGGAAATCGTCGTGGCGCCGTTGACGGTGAAGCTGCCCGAGACGTGGTCGAGCACCACGCCCGACGTGCCGCCGGCCTGGGAGATCGAATCCAGCACCACATGGGCGGTGATCGGGTCGATGTAGACGCCGATGCCGCCATTGCCGGAGATATTGCCGCCGGTGGTGGTGAAGCTGCCGCCGCTCGACGTGCCCTGCACGGTGATGCCGCGGTCGGTATTGTTCAGCGCATTGACCGTGGCGAAGGTGTAGGTGCCCTGGCCGGTGATATCGAGGCCGTCGTCGAGATTGCCCGACAGCAACGTCGTGCCGGTGAAATTATAGGTGCCGTTGTCCTCGATATGCAGGCCGTCGAGACCGTTATTCGTGGACGTGAAATCGGACGCCTTGACGTTGGTCGAATTGCCGGTGAATTCGGCGCCGTTGCCGCCGGCGCCCGTCACCGTGACCTTGGTCAGCGTCGTGTTGGTGACATTGTTGCCGAAGATGCCGTCGGCGCCGCCGGTGATGGTGATGCCGTTGAGCGTGTTGCCAGTGCCCAGCGTGATGACGGGGTTGGCGACGTTGGTGCCCTGGATGGTGCCGTCGCTGCCGCCGAGGTTGAAGGTGGCGGTGCTGCCGTTGAACAGTTTCGCCGTGACGTTCTCGCCGCCGCCGATGACGGTCTGGCCCGTGGCCAGCGTCACGCCGTCGGTTGTGATGTTGCCGCTGCCGCCAAGGGCGACGATGAAGCCGCCATTGCCGGCCTTGGTAACCGCGTCGTCCAATGTCGTCGGGTCGGCCTGCGTGCCCGCACCGGCCAGGCCGCCATCGGCGAAATAGAACTTGCCGAACGCGGCATTGGTGGCCGCGTTGATGGCGACGCGGGTGGTCGAGCCGCCGGTCAGTTCCTGGCTCTGGATGCGGACGCCGACATCGCCGCGCACCCGTTCGTTGACGCGCTTGCGCAGGCCCTCGCTGACCGGAAAGACCGGGTCCGCCCCGATGGCCGCGGTATTGTCCGAGCCGCCGCCGGGGTTGAACGGGATGTTGAGCCGCACGCTGCCTGCGAACTGGGTGTCGTCGCGGTTGTCGTTGCGCACCTCGCCGGTGAAGGTCAGCGAGGTTCCGGTGCCGAAGACATCGCCGATCTCATATTCGATGCCGGCCTTGGCGCCGGTGACGCTGCCGTCATCGCCGTGCGGATCCTCGAAATGGTAGCCGCCAATGTCCAGCCGCAGCGAATGCTTGTCGGGCAGGTTGATCGGCACCTTGGCGCCGACCTCGCCCTCGATGCCCCAGGCCGCGTAGTCGCGATGGTCGAGCACCGAGATCTGTTCGATCAGCTGATTGGAGACCATCGACAGGGTCGAAGAGGCGGAGTGGTCGGTCGAGTCGCCCTTGATCGGGATAAAGACGTTCACATGCGCGTCGAAATTCGGCGTGATCGCCTCGACGCCCAGCGTGCCGCCGGTGAACTGGGTACCGCCGTAGCTCTCGGCATTGAAATAGGCGTAGCCGCCGAGCATCAGGTCCGGGTTGACGATGCGGCGGATGCCGAGGCCGATATCCTGGCCGAAGGCGTCCTTGAAATCGTGCTTGGCCCGGACATCCAGGAACAGCACCGATTCGGCGGTCTGCTTGATCGGGATGAAGCCCTCGAGCGCAGCGTTGCCGCCATTGTTGTCGGCGCCGACGATGGCGCGTATCTGCGGCTGCCAGAGCCCGGCATCGTCGCCATAGGCGGCCGCGCCCGAAAGCGCCAGCGCCAGCGACGTCAGCGCCGTCGTCTTCCACAGATGCCTTGCAATGCTCGAACGGCGATAGCCGGCGCGCACGTGGAAACCCTCCCCACGCGCCGCCATCCCACCAACTTGCCGAGACTTCTCGGTAGTTCCCATCCCTGGCGAGTCCTTCCGGGACTTGCACGTCCCACGTGTAGGAATTTTTACGCAGATTCTATTGTATAGCGAGCCCTTATTGTCTTGAATTCAGTTGTTGACTGCTAAAGTTCTTATGTGTGGCATGACGGTCACAGTAATTTTGCCGACTGTCTCGCCCGAGCTCGCCTTTCACAACAGTTCCCGATGTAGTATCAAGCCCTTGCCGGCTCGAATACATGTACGGAGCTGGAAACCCAAAGGGGCGCGGAAGACATGACATCTATTTTAGCGAAAGCTAATAGAAAAGATCTCACCGCTGGATTGGGCGCCTTGTGGTTGATCTTGTCCGCCACCGGTGCCGCGCTTGCCGAGGACGCCAAGCCGGCCCAACCCCAACCAACCCAGTCAAAGCCGGCCCCGTCAAAGCCTGCCGACGCCAATCCATGGGCGGTCAACTGCTCCAGCGGCTCGGCGAGCACCGAGCTTCAGTGCCAGGTGTCGCAGAACCTGACCGAAGCCAAGACGGGACAACGCGTACTCACCGTGACGGTGCGCCGCGACAATGCCAATGGCAGCCTCGCCATGCTGCTCGCGCTGCCGCATGGCCTGTTCCTGCCGTCCGGCGCCAGTTATCAGATCGACCAGGGGCAGAAGACGACCATCGCCATCCAGACCAGCGACCAGAACGGCGCCTATGCCGCCACCCCGCTGGCGCCAGAGCTGATCAAGGCGATGAAGGCCGGAACCAATCTCAACATCGGCATGGAGTCGGTGACCCGCAAACCGGTCACCATCCCGGTGTCGCTAGCCGGCTTCACCGCCGCGCTCACCAAGCTGGAATCGATCAAGTAGCACTTGCCGGCCGCTTGATTGTCGGCGCACGCAATGCTCCGTTGCCGGTTTCACGCCTACGGAGAGATTTCATGACAGGCTTTGTCGACCGCCAGCGCGCTGCTGAGCTGATGCAACGCGCCGGCATTGCGGCGCTGGTGCTCTCGGCACCCGAAGCCTTCCACTATGCGACCGCCGCGTCGATCGGCCCGGCCGGCCTGTTCCGGCGCGCCGGCGCCGGCTTCGTCGTCATCCCGGCAGGACAAGACCTGCCGATCGGCGTTGTCGTCGCCGATTTCAATGCGGAGCAGACGCGGCGCGCCATGCCTGAAGCGGTCGTGCGTTCGCATCCGATCTGGATCGAATCCGCGCCGCTCGACCCGGGAGTCCAGGACCTGCCTTTGGCCGGCCGCATCGAGGCTGGCCTGGCTTCGCTCGCCCGCGCGCCGGATTTCGCGCGTCCCGCCACTTTCGACCTCGCCGGCTCGGTGCGCCAGCTGCAAGCCATGCTGCTCGATTTCGGGCTGGAGCGCGCCACGCTCGGCCTCGACCTTGACTTCATTCCCGCCGCCGATTTTGTGGAGATGCAGGCGCTGCTGCCGGATTGCACGATGGTCGACGGCTCGGCCGTGCTGGACCGGTTGCGGGCGATCAAGTCGCAACGCGAAGTCGATCTCTTGCAGCAAGGCATTTTTCTCTCGGAAGCCGGGCTGGAGCGCTTGCAGGTCGACGCCATGGCCGGCATGGGCCAGGCCGATCTCATCGCCCTTTACCGCAAAAGCGTCACTGAGGCCGCGGCCGGGCTGTCGCATCCGGTCGTCACCGCCGAATACGTGACGCTCGGCGCGCGGGCCAAGGGCGCCGACGCCAGGGCCGTGGCCGGCGATCCGCTGAAGTGCGACATGGTCTGCACCGTTGGCGGCTACGCTTCCGACATGTCGCGCAACTTCACCTTTGGAGCGCCCTCGGCCGACCAGGCGGAACTGCACGCCATTGCCGAGCGCGCCTTCGAGGACGGCCTGGCCGAACTCGTCCTTGGAAACACGCTTGGGCACGTGCATCGCATCGCCACCGAAAGCCTGGCGCTGCAAGGCCTGCGCTCCTACCGTCGCGGCCATTTCGGCCACGGCGTCGGCCAGTCGGTTTTTTCCGAACAATGGCCCTTCATCGAGGCCGGCAGCGATGTCGTGATCGAGGCCGGCATGGTGCTGGCCTTCGAGATCCCGCTCTATATCGACGGCCTCGCCAGCTTCAACCTCGAGGACCAGTTCCTGATCACGGCGGATGGGCCGGTTGCGATGAACCGCTTGCCGAGACGGCTGGAGGTGATTGGGTAGTCGTTGCTGAACCGCTGCGTGAAGGTTGGCGCCATGCGGCGGGATGTGCCGAGATTCCGGTCAGGCCGAGACGAAAGCGGTGGGTTTCCGAGAACCGGAGCGGAGCGTACTTGAAGTATGTGAGCACCGGAAGCGCAGGAAATCACCGCTTGCAGGCCGGCATCACCTGAATATCGGCGCATCCCTAAGCGCTCACCGGCGGCCGCCTATCCCTCCACGGCATTGCCTCCTCCAGCTGCGCCGACGCCGCCAGCACCGTCGCCTCGTCGCCATAGCGGCCGATGAGCTGCACGCCGATCGGCACGCCGCCTTTCGACCAGCCGAGCGGCAGCGAGATCGCCGGCTGGCCTGAAATGTTGAAGGGGAAGGCAAAGACGGCGTCCGCCCATTTGGCGTTGTAGCGGTCGATGTCCGTCTCCGACATGTCGTAATAGCCGAATGGGCGCGGCAGTTGCGTCAAGGTGGGCGTGACGAAAAGATCGTAGCCATTGAGGTCGCCGACAATGTCGCGGCCGACCTGCCTGAGCTGCTCGACATCGGAGATGTGCCTGATGCCGCTGGTGGCGCGGCCGCGTTCGATGATCGCCCAGGTCACCGCCTCGACATCGCCTGACGTCGCCGGCCGACCGATCACCGTTTCCAGATAATCGAAGGTCGCCGCCGTCTGCACGCAGGTCATGTTGGTGTAGGTCGCCCACACGCCATTGGCGTCGAGCGGCATGTCGTGCTCCTCTACATCATGGCCAAGCCGCTCCAGCGTCGCCACGGTTGCCAGCACCGCCGCCTTCACCTCCGGATCGATGGCCGTGCCATTGGGCGGCGTGACCGTGAAGTCGATGCGCAGCCGTTTCGGCGCCCGCGCCGACAGGCTGAGCCAAGAACTATCGGGAACCGGCGGCGTGTAGGGGTCGCCCGGCAGCGCGCCGGCCACCGCGTCGAGATAGGCCGCGGTATCGCGCACCGTGCGCGAGCAGCAGAGAAAATAGGCGCCCCCATACCAATAATCGCCGAAGGGCGCGAGGCTGACGCGGCCGCGCGAGGGCTTCAGGCCGACAATGCCGCAACAGGAGGCGGGGATACGGATCGAGCCGGCGCCATCGCTGGCCTCCGCGATCGGCACCATGCGCGAGGCGATGGCCGCGGCCGCGCCGCCGCTCGATCCACCGGGTGTGATGCCGTCCTTCCAGGGGTTTTTCGTCGCGCCGTAGAGTTTTGGCTCCGTGGTGATCGACCAGCCGTTTTCGGGCGCGTTAGACTTGCCGACCAGCACCAGCCCTGCCGCCTTCATGCGGCGAACGACTTCGGTGTCGAAATCGGCGACGACATCTCTGAGGTAGAAGCAGGAATTGGTGTTGGGCGCCCCAGTCCAGGACGAGGCCAGTTCCTTGAGCAGGAATGGTACGCCGGCAAAGGGCGCCGATCTGTCGACCGTCGCGCCCTGCGCGCGCGCCATGTCGTAGAGACGGTGGATGACCGCGTTGAGCGCCGGGTTGAGCCGCTCGACCAGCGTGATCGCCGCCTCGACCAGTTCCACCGGCGAAACCTGGCCGCCACGCACCAGCGCGGCCAGATCGAGCGCGTCGGAGTCCGCGTAGGTTTTCAACAGACTGTCGGTGACGGCGGCCATGTATTGTTCCTTTTATGTCTGAGACTCACCCTCACCCAGCCTCCGCTTCGCTCGGCCGACCTCTCCCCGAGGGGAGAGGAGACTGTCCGGCGCTGGCGCCTCCCTCTTCTCCCCTCGGGGAGAAGGTGGCCGCGAAGCGGCCGGATGAGGGGGCTGGCGCAACGTCAGGTCAACTCGATGGTCCGCCCCAGCTCGATGCTCTGCTCGGCCGCGAGCACGATGCGCAGGCTGTTGACCGCCGCATCCATCTGCTCGGTCAAATCAAGGTCCTCGCGGATGGCGCGCAGGAAGAAGGCCTGCTCGCGGTCGCACAATTCCTGATGGCCGGGCTCGTCCTCCATGCTGACGATCTCGTCGGGTTTGGAAAAGTTCTTGTCGCCGTCGACGGCGGCATAGTGGATCTTCAGCGCATCGGTCTTTGTGTGGCGGTCGATGTCGGCGGAGTTCGACACTTCGGCCAACTCACCCGCACTGCTTGCCTGCTGCCCGGCGACGATCGACACCGCGCCCTTAGGACCGACGACGTCCTTCACGAAATAGGCCGTCTCGCTCATCATCGGCCCCCAGCCGGCCTCGTACCAGCCGACCGAACCGTCATCGAAGGTGACGTGCAGATGGCCGTAATTCTGCTTGTCGGCCTCTGCCCAGAGTTTCGCGCCGATGCCGTGCACGCGCACCGGCCTGGCGCCGGTCAGCTGGCACATGACGTCGACATAGTGGACGCCGCAATCGACGATCGGGATCAGCGAATCGATCAGGTTCTTGTGCCAGTGCCAGGCGCTGCCACTGCTCTGCTGGTTGAGGTTGAGGCGCATCACCAGTGGCTTGCCCAGCGTCTTGCCGACCTCGATGAATTTGATCCAGGAGGGATGGACGCGCAGGATGTAGCCGAGCACCAGCTTGCGGTTTTTCGCCCGCGCGGCCGCCACGACCTTCTCGGCATCCGCGATGTTGGTGGCGAGCGGCTTTTCCATGAACACATGGCAATTGGCCGCTATCGCCTTCAGCGCGTATTCGGCATGGGTGTTCGGCCAGCTGTTGATCGACACGGCGTCGGGCCTGGTTTCCTTCAGCGCCAGGTCGAAATCCTCGTAGAGCGGATAGCCGGCAAGTTCGGCTGGGATTTTCGTGTTGCTCTTGATCGAGCGGCTCATGATCCCGACGATCTGAAAACCCTCCGAGCGATGATAGGCGCTGGCATGCGACGCACCCATATTGCCCAACCCCACCACCAGCACTTTTACCTTGTCGGCCATCTCAGCCTCCCGTTCCTTATTCATTAAAACCATGTGCGACGGCTCAGTTGCCGCACGGGTTGATCGCTTGCCCGGGCAATCATCTTAGGTTTGCGCAGCCCCTCATTGCCCTGCCGGGCATTTCTCCCCGTATAGTGACGGGGAGAAAGACGCTGTCATCACCGATTTTCGCCAATCGCCAGCGTTGGAGCGCCTCCCTTCTCCCCGTCACTATACGGGGAGAAGGTGCCGGCAGGCGGATGAGGGGCAGCGCCGACCTTGGCAATTGCGTCCCCTACTTCACCGCCGAATCGAACAGATGCGCCTTGATCTTCTCGACATCGAGCGCGGCGAAGCCTTCCGACAGTTTGACGCCGTCGGCATCGGCCTTGACCTTGGCCTTGTCGAAGTCGTTGGCGGCCGGGATCAGGTCGTTGGTGCAGACATCCTCGGCCTTCACCGGGCTGGTGATCTGGCCGATCTTATGGATCTCGTCGAAGAAGCCCTGCCAGCTCGCCATGTCGTGCGAGCCCCAGCCGCCGCGTTTGTCCATGTCGCCGCGGAAGACGTTGATCTGCTGCAGGATAGAGGTGGTGCCGAGCTCCGGTCCGAGATTCTTGGCCAGCGTCGGGAACTGCTCGAACACCGCCTCGACCGCCGCGCGCGGATTTTGATAGCCGAATTCCAGCCCCATCGCCCAGCCGCGCACGTATTTTTCCAGGAACGCCTTCTTGTCGGGATCCTCGAGATCGGCGGCGCGCACGACAAAGGTGTTGGCCGGCAGTTTTGAGTTCTTCACGCCGAGCCAGTATTCGAAGTCGAGGCCCTTGGCGATCCATTCGGCGCGCAGGCCCTCCCATGACAACGCCGCGTCGCCCTGGCCGCCGGCCAGCGCGGTGCCCCAGGTCGGCCAGCCGGCCTCGACATATTTGACCTTCTTGATGTCGACGCCTTGCGCGGCAAGCAGCGGATCGGTGATCGACTGCCAGGCGGCGGAGCCGAGCAGGATGGTCTTGCCTTCGAGCTTCTTGAGGTCGTTCGAGCCTTCGCCCTTGCGAAAGGCGATGGAGAACGTATCGCGCGCGCCCATGTGGAACACGGATTTGAGCTTCATGCCGTTCTGGATGGCGAAGGAGAACACGCCGGGCGAGGGAAAGCCCATATCGGCCTGGCCAACATCGACGAATTTCACCGTTGCCGTGCCGTCGGACGGTCCCGGCTGCATGTCGGTGTCGAGCCCGTCGAAATAGCCGGCTTTCTTGGCCGCCCAATAGGGATAGTCGTCGAGCACTTCGAGCGTGCCGCGCGGCGAGATCCAGGTGAATTTCCCATAGGCCTCGGCTTTGGCCTTGAGGCCCGACGCGCCGAGCGCGGTCGCCGTCACCAGGCCGGCGCCGGTGACCTGCAGGAAGGTACGGCGGCTCATTCCCGCCTGGTGGATGAAATTGTCTTTGGTCATGGCATTCCCCTTTTTTGTTTGATGTCGGTCAGTCGCCCGCCTCCCGGGCGCTTTTTTCCTCTTTGGCTATGCCTCCCAGCTCGCCCATTTCTTGCCGATCAGGAAGAACAGCACGTAGATCAGGATGCCGAGCATCGACAGGATCAGCACCACGGCGAAGAATTGCGGCATCTGGATCATCGACGAATAGGTGGTCAGCCGGTTGCCGAGGCCGAAGCCGCCGCCGACCATCTCGGCGCCGACCGCGGTCAGCAGGCCGAAGATGGCGCCGATCATCAGCCCGACCAGGATCATCGGCAGCGCCATCGGCGCGCGGATTTTCCAGAAGATTTGCAAGGTGCTGGCGCCGTAGGAGCGCGCCAGCGCGATCTTGGCGCTGTCGACGCGGCGAAAGCCGGTGGCGGCGTTGATCATCACCATCGGCCCTGCGGCCAGCGCCACCGCAATGATGCGCGGCGTGTAACCGAAGCCGAAGCGCAGGATGAGCAGCGGCACCAGCGCCAGCATCGGCGTGGTGACCAGCAGCAGGATGTAGGGCGCGACGATCTTTTCCGCGAAGGGGAACTGGGTGATGACGGCGGCCAGCACCAGTCCGACGGCGGCGCCGATGGCAAAGCCGGACACCAGCTCGACCAGCGTGTAGCCGAGATGCGGCGCGATCAGCGGGAACTCGTCGAACAGCGCATAGGCGATCGAGCTCGGCGGCGGCATGATGTAGAGCGGCACGTGGAACAGCCGCAGCGCCAGTTCGATGCCGCCGATGATGATGACGGCGACGGCGAGGATGGCCGCCACCTCTTTCCCGGACTTGATGCCGGGGCCGCTGGCGAATGCCGAGAGGTTGGTCAGGCTGACGTCTTGCCCATCGCCTGATTTCGATTTGGAGAATTCCGGGATGGCGTCGCTCACGGCCTGATCCTCACGATCTCGGCGCTCGGGCGCTCCGGCGCCTTCGGCCTGGTGCGCTCGCCGACAATGTCCATCTTGATCCGGTTGGTGAGGTCGAAGACCTCCTTCGTCGCCGTGATCTCCAGCGAGCGCGGCCGCGGAAACGGCACGCGATATTCCTTGGCGACCTTGCCCGGCCGGGCGCTCAGCACCACCACGCGGTCGGAGAGGAAAATCGCTTCCTCGATCGAGTGGGTGATGAAGACGATGGTGGTCTTGGTGTCGAGCCAGATCTCCTCGACCAGCCGGTTCATCTCCTCGCGGGTGAAACTGTCGAGCGCGCCGAACGGCTCGTCCATCAGCAGCACCGACGGCTTCAGCGCCAGCGCCCGCACGATCGCCGCGCGCTGCTGCATGCCGCCCGAAAGCTCGCGCGGAAACTTGCCGCCGAAGCCGTCGAGGCCGACCCGGTTCAGGAGATGCGCGATCCAGGCGCGGTCGGGTTTCTCACCCTTGATCTCGAAGGGAAAGCGGATGTTGGCGTCGAGATTGCGCCACGGCAGAAGGTTGGCTTCCTGGAAGACGATGCCGATATCGGGATGCGGCCCGGTGATCTTGATACCATCGAGCCGGATCTCGCCACTGGTCAGGCCGTGCAGGCCCGACATCGACCACAAAAGCGTGGTCTTGCCGCAACCGGACGGCCCGACGATCGAGACGATTTCATTGGCCCTGACGTCGAGGCTGCAGCGGTCCAGCGCCAGCAGGTCACCGGACGCCGTGTGGTAGATCTTGGTCGCTGCCTGCACGCCAAGCTTCGGCGTTGTTATCTCGCCCGCGTTCATCCGCCCCTCGGAGATTGCGTGATGATCCAATAGGTCACCAGACTGCCAGAAATCAGTGTGTAACTATCCTACTTTGCTGTCAAGCGCTCGCGGTGGTAAGCGTACCACGGAAATTGCAGTGTTGGCTTATCTATTTGTTATAATGATGTTTTCTTCGGCTTGAAATTCGTGTTGCTTTCCTACATAGTTGAACAGGTGCATGCGCCACTGCCCCGGCGGCACGTAACGGTTGCAGCAGGGCCGGACGCATGGAACGACAGCGTGCAAACATGATAAGAGGTCAGGTCGAAAACGGGCTAGGGAAGACCGCCTTCATGACCGAAGCTGCCAGCCATCCGATCGCGGACGAAGAGGGAGCCGGGGGCGAGCCTGTCCGGCGCATTCCCGACATCATCTCGCTGGTCAAGGATTCCTACGCGGAATTGCGCCCGGCCGAACGCCGCGTCGCCGACGTCGTGCTCGACGACGTCAAATACGCCGTCGACGCCTCCAACGCGGCGCTGGCCCAGCGCGCCGGCGTCAGCGAGCCGACGGTGACCCGCTTCTGCCGCGCCATCGGCTGCGAGGGCGTGCGCGACTTCAAGCTGAAGCTGGCGCAGAGCCTGGTCGTCGGCGCGCTCTATCTGGACACGTCGCCGGCCAGGGAGAGCGGCACCGGCATGCCGTTCTGGAACGCCGTGTTCGGCGAAGCGCGCCGTGCCTTGCAGGAGGCCGAGCGGCAGCTCGATCCCGGCGAGCTGGAAAAGGCCGCCGAGCTGATCGCCCGCGCCCGCCAGGTCACCGTGTTCGGGCTCGGCGGCAGCTCCTCGGCGCTGGCGCAGGAAACCCAGTACCGGCTGTTTCGCTATGGCATCTCGATCAGCGCCCAATGCGACCCCTATCTGATGCGCATGACCGCCTCGACCCTGAAGCCCGGCGACCTGGTGATCGCCATCTCGGCGACCGGGCGCACGCGCGAAGTGATCGAGGCCGTCGAACTCGCCAAGCACTACCGCGCCAACGCGATCGCCGTCACCGCACCCGATACCGAACTCGCCCGCGCCTGCGACGTCAGGCTGACGGTCGCCGTGCCCGAATATCCCGACACGCTGAAGCCGACCGCCTCGCGCTTCGCCTTCCTGGCGATGATCGACCTTCTGGCGGTCGCCTCGGCCTACAAGCTCGATGGCTCGGCGCGCGAGACGGTCCGCCGCATCAAATACAACGCCCAGATCCACCGCACGGGCAAGGAAATGGAGCCGCTCGGGGACTAGCTCCCTTCTCCCCGTTCACGAGGAGAAGGTGCCGGCAGGCGGATGAGGGGCAGCGCCGGGTTCAACAATACCGCCCGATACAATTGGGCGCATGCAGCAAGAGAGAAGAAATGCTCGAAATGGCACCATCCAAACAGGCGGCCGCATGGCTCCAATCCCTGGCGCAGGCGCTCGAAGCCGGCGACGTGTCCGCCGCAAGCAACCTGTTCGTCGACGACTGCTACTGGCGCGACCTGCTGACCTTCACCTGGAACGTCACCACCATGGAAGGCCGCGAGGCCATCGCCGCCATGCTGAAGGCGACGCTGGCGGCGACGAAGCCGACCGCATGGCAGCTTTCCGGCGAAGCCACCCCGGATGAAGGCACCATCGAGGCCTGGTTCACCTTCGAGACCGCCGTGGCGTCCGGCCAGGGCATCATGCGGCTGCGCGATGGGCGCTGCCGGACCCTGTTCACGGCAATGACCGACCTGAAAGGGTTCGAGGAGCGCAAGGGCGCGGCGCGGCCGCTCGGCGTGCGCCACATGGCCGACCCGGAACGCGAGACCTGGTCGGAGGCGCGGGCGCGCGAGACGCGTGAACTCGGCGCGTCGGAGCAGCCCTATTGCCTGGTCATCGGCGGCGGCCAGGGCGGCATAATGCTGGGCGCGCGGCTCAGGCAGCTCGGCGTGCCGACCATCGTCATCGAGAAGAATGCCAGGCCGGGCGATTCCTGGCGCAACCGTTACCGCACGCTCGTGCTGCACGATCCGGTCTGGTACGACCATCTGCCCTACATCCCATTCCCCGACAATTGGCCCGTCTTCACCCCCAAGGACAAGATGGGCGACTGGCTGGAGATGTACACGCGGGTGATGGAGCTGAATTACTGGGTCGCCACCAGGTGCCTCAGCGCTTCCTATGACGATGCGGAGAAGGTCTGGACCGTGGTGGTCGATCGCGTCGGCCAGCGCATCACGCTGAAGCCGAAGCACATCGTCTTCGCCACCGGCGCCTATGGGCCGCCGCGCAAGATCGACCTAGCCGGAGCCGGTGACTTCAAGGGCGAGCTGCTGCACTCCAGCCAATATGCGAGCGGCGAGAAATTCCGCGGCAAAAAGGTCGCCGTCATCGGCGCGGCGAGCTCGGGGCATGACGTCTGCGTCGATCTCTGGGAGAGCGGCGCCGAGGTCACCATGATCCAGCGCTCGCCGACCACCGTGGTCAAGTCGGACACGCTGATGCAGGTCGGCTTCGAGATCTTCTCGGAGGATGCGCTGGCGCGCGGCATCACTACCGAGAAGGCCGACATGATCGTCGCCTCGACGCCCTTCGCGCTGGTGCCCAAGGGCCAGCGCGCGCTCTACGACGTCATCCGCGCCCGCGACGCCGCTTTCTACGAGCGCCTCGCCGCCTCCGGCTTCGCGCTCGATTTCGGCGACGACGAGACCGGCCTGCTGATGAAGGCCTACCGCACCGGCTCCGGCTATTACATCGACGTCGGCGCTTCCGACCTCATCATCGACGGCAAGGTCGGCATCCGCGGCGGGGTGGCGATCAAGGCGCTGACGGCCAAAGGCATCCTGTTCGAGGACGGCACCGAGCTTGAGGCCGACGCCATCATCGCCTGCACCGGCTACCAGTCGATGAACGAGAATGTCGCGGCACTCGTCTCGCGCGAGGTCGCCGACAAGGTCGGCCCTTGCTGGGGCCTTGGCTCGGGCGTCAAGGGCGACCCCGGCCCCTGGCAAGGCGAACTGCGCAACATGTGGAAACCGACGGCGCAGGAAGCGCTATGGTTCCATGGCGGCAATCTGGCCCTGTCGCGGTTTTATTCGAAATACGTGGCGCTGCAGATCAAGGCGCGGATGGAGGGGATTGCGACGCCGGTTTATGGGGCCGTCAGTAATTCGCGGCGGTGAAGCTGCCGATCTCCCCCCTCGTGGGGGAGATCGGCTAATCACTCATGCCGGTGTCCGAAATGCTGGGCCGCCACCTCGACATGCGTATGGTTTGCATGTGGCTCGAAACGTTCGGTCTCGCTCAAATCATTCGCCGCTTCGTTCGGCCACCATGTGCCGCCGATGGCGATGCCTTCGCAGACCAGCCTCTGATCAGCAACCAGCGAGGCGCCGACCGCGTCGACGAAGGTGAACCGGCCCGTCCGCTGCCGTAACACGGCGACATCGCCGACGGTGCCGACAGCCAGCGTGCCGAGATCGGGCCGCGCGATCGCCCGCGCCGGCGCTTGCGTGGCGGCGCGCAGAACCTCGACCAGCGGCATGCCCAGCGCCATCAGCTTCGACATGCAGACCAGAATGTCGAAGGCCGGCCCGTCGACGCAGTAGAGATGCACGTCGCTCGAAATCACGTCGGGCGCCAGACCTTCCGTGAGCATCGCGCGCGCGACTTCGAAATCGAACGAGCCCATGCCATGGCCGAGATCGAAGATGACGCCGCGCTCGCGCGCCAGCCGCATGTCGGGCCGCACCGCGCCGGAGGCGAAGACCGGCGCGTTGGGGAACGGCCGGAAGCAATGGGTGAGGATGTCGCCCCGGCGCAGGCGCGGCAGCACTTCCGAGCGGCCGGGCGGCGGCTCGTCTATATGCGCCATCAGCGGCAGTCCGGCTTTGTCGGCGGCTTCCAGCGCCAGATCGACCGGCGCGATGCCGCTGGTGCCGCCGGCATGCTTGCCGGAGCGGACCTTGACGCCGACGACGACGTCGGCGTGCTCGCGCGCCGCAGCCACCACCTCGCGCGGCTCGCAAAGCCGGAGATCGCCGCACTCGCCGACCGATACCGTCTGCGAGAAGCCGAAAATGCCGGCAAAGGAAATGTTGACATAGGCCAGGATGCGCACTTTCGAGCGCTCCATGACATGGCGGCGGAAGCCGAGGAAATTGCCGGCGCCCGCGCTGCCCGCGTCGATGAAGGTGGTGGTGCCGCTCTTGGCGGCGAGCCTGTCGGCATCGACGCCGAGCGAAGTGCCGCCCCAATAGACGTGGCTGTGCAGGTCGACCAGACCGGGCGCCACGATGCAACCCGTGGCGTCGATCACCTGGGCGGCGCTAGTCGCTGCAATGTCGGCGTCGATCGCGGCGACCCGGCCATTGGCGATGGCGACGTCGCGCGGCGCATCGACGCCGGCCGCCGGGTCGATCAGCCGTCCGCCCTTCACCAGGAGGTCGAATTGCATGGCAGCCTCCGCCTTCATGATCTGCTGTCAGACCGGCCGGTACGCGACGGCCTCGACCTCGATCTTGATGTCGATCATCAGCCGCGACTCGACCGTGGTGCGCGCCGGCGGGTTCTTCGGGAAGTGCCGGCCATACACCGCATTGAAGGCGCCGAAATCACGCGCATCTTCCAGCCAGACGGTGGTCTTCACCACATCGTCCAGAGTGCATCCGGCCAATGCCAGCGCCGCCTCGACATTGGCCAGCACCTGCTCGGTCTGTTCCGTGATGCCGCCCTTGACCACGATGCCGTCGCCGCCGACCGGAACCTGGCCCGAGACAAAGACGAAATCGCCGGCCCGCACAGCGGGCGACAGCGGCACATGGGATGTTCCAAAAGTCTGCTTGGGCAAGGGACGGCCTCCTCCGATTACATGGTCGGACACCCAGGCGGCGCCCGCTTTGCGAGGAGATTTACCGCGATCGGGGCGATCCCGATAGAGGCCTTGTTGGAAAGCAACATTCTCTAGAATCCGTGTTGCTTTATTACAAAAGCGCTTGCATCGTGCGCGCTTGCCGGACGGGCTCCACGCCACGACGGACAGATGCCATTGCGAGACCGGAGACCCGACGATGACCTTCGACAAGAACCCGTTTCCTTCAGGCGACGCCGACCGTCACGCGCTGTGGGAGATGCTGGTGCGCCGCGACATCGACGCCTTCATCGGCCAGGACTGGTCGATGGTCGAGAACGATTTCATCGCCGAAAGCTTCTTCGGCATGCACGCGCATTTCCTGGCCAATGCCGATGCCTGGCGGCTGCAGTTCCCCAGGCTGGAAATCTACCGCGACGAGTGGCTGCGCCAGGCCAAGGAGACGGCGGCGACCAAATTCGCCGAGCCGCTGCGCGAGGCGTTGTTTCGCGTCACCAATCTGCGCGACATCGATCTCGACGGCGACCGCGCCGTGCTGCACAAGAAGTTCGACGGCAGCGTCGCCAAGGCCGATGGCAGCGTCGACCGGCTGAAATGGCAGACGCTGTATTTCTGCCGCAAGGCCGGCGCGAGCTGGAAGATAGCCGGCTTCGTCGGCTACATGCCTTATCCGCTGGGTGGCTAGTTCTATCGTTCGCTCCCGTAGATGAGCATGGACATTTGGCCGAAGCCTCAAAACTTCGTCATCCTAGGGCGGAGCAGGAGCGAAGCTCCGTCGCGGAGACCCTGGGATCCATTCCGTGACCTCCATCGAAGGGTGCAGCGGAGCGAAATTCTGCACCGTGGCAGCGCTTTGAGGTCCCGGCATGGATCCTGGGGTCTGCGCCGCGTCGCTTCTCCTTGCTCCGCCCAGGATGACGAAACGATGGGAAGTCTCCGCTAAGCCCGGAAAGTCCCCGACCCTACCAGCACCGCGGCCCGATACGCCGGATTGCCGTACCACGCCATCCGGTCGAGTTCCGCCTCCAGGATCGGCAGATCGACGACATCCATTGCCTGCTCTGCCCGGTCCGGCTCGATCCAGGGATCGTTGAGAAAAAACACCCCGTCGCCACGGCCGTGGACGAGCACCCAGTGCGGGCAGGTGTAGCCCATCATCGGCGCCTGATCGATCAGCACCAGCGCCAGCAGCCCGCGATCGAGCGATTGCGCCAGCTCCTCGATGGCAAAGGCGCGCGCCGTGTTGGGCAGCGCCGCGGCCTCGACCTCACGCCTGAATCCCGCCTGCACGAACGCCATCAGGCCGCGCCTTTCCTCGGACGCTGCGCGGTCGAGGAAGATCGGCTCGGCGCTGCTCATGAACACTTCCGTCCGCAGCCCGCGCCGGTGCGCCGCCAGCGCGAGGCCATAGGGGTCGCAGCCGCCCGGGCCGCTCGGACCGATGATGGTCGTGGCCTCGCGCCAGAGTTCGACTTCCAGCGCCCGGTCCGGCAGCAAGGCCGGATCGAGGCCGGCCATGGCCATGGCGAGCGCCGACGGCCCGCAGGTGAAGCCCGCCGTCTGCGGCCAGGAGGGCGGTATCCGATCCTGCCGGCGGCTCGGCTCGATGCCGATCCAGCGTTGCAGGAAACCGTCGCGCCGCTGCCACTGGCCGCCGAGGCGCGACGCCGTGTCCTCGTCGGCGCGCAGGCAAAGCACATTTTGCGCGAGGGCGTCCGTCTCCAGCGCGTCCAGCAGGCGCTGGCCGTCGGCCGCCATGAAGCCACCGGCGGTCCAGGCCAAGGCAATGCGCATCATCGCCGCCGCCGGCCGTCGCTGTCCAACCACGATCGCCAGCGGGTGCCCTTCGGCACCGTATTGCGCGATGCATGTGACGCCGGGGATCGCCTGCAACCCGGCCAGGCGATCGGCGGTATCAGCCGGCAGTGCCGCCATCAGTCCGGCCCAGCCGGCCGGATCGTCCGACGCAAGGACCGCCATGCCGGTTCCGCCCTTCAGTCGCGCATTGAGCATGGTCCGTCTTTCCCGTCCTCATGGCGCGCCGCGTCGCCCGTCTTTCGGGTTGCGGCGGCCCGATATTTGCGTAGACTGATTGATCAGTCAATGGTGCTTGCATGTTCTGAGCACCGTCGCGGCGACCGGTAAGGCAGGGAGCGGCACCCCGAATGATGACCTGGCCGCGGGAGACCGAGCTGCGAGACCTCAGGGCTAAGGAAAGAGGACCGGACGGGTGAGCACGCCAGACAGGAAAGCCCGCGATGCCGAAAAGGTCGCCAGGCGACGGCAGAGCCTGATTGAAGCGGCCATCACCGTCATCGCCCGCAAAGGCCTGCCGGGCATGACGCTGGCCGACGTGGCGCGCGAGGCTGGCTGCGGCTACGGCCTGGTGTCGTTCCATTTCGAGACCAAGGAACGGCTGCTGCTCGCATCGCTCGACGCCCTTGTCGAGGAATACCGGGCGGCATGGCATGCGCGCAGCGACGCCCATAATGACCCGGCCGCCAAGCTCGAAGCGCTGATCGACCTCGACCTCGGCTCCGATGTCGCCGACGAAAGACATATTGCCGTGTGGACCGCGTTCTGGGCCGAGACACCGCGCAATGCCGACTACAGGACCCGGTTCAGCGAATTGAACAACGCCTATCTGGCGCGGCTGGAACCGCTGATATCGGCACTCGCCGCCGCCGAGCCGGTATCCACCGACCATCGCTTGATCGCCGGTGGGCTCAGCGCCCTCTTCGACGGGCTGTGGATCGGTAGCCAGACCGGCGGGCAAGACGGGGCGGACTGGAGCCGCGCACGCGCCACCTGCCGGGCCTATCTCCTCGCTTTCTTTCCGAAAAGTTTCGGACCCGAAACGGACTGGCGGCCATGACCCTGCGCAAGCTTCTGCCTTCCCCCAACGCCATCTTCATGTTCGAGGCGGCCGCCCGTCATCTTAATTTCACCAGTGCGGCGCGCGAGTTCAACGTCACCCAGTCGGCGATCAGCCGCATGATCGCCCGGCTCGAAAGCCATCTCGAGGTCAAGCTGTTCGTCCGCGCCCCGACCGGCATCGACCTGACCGACGACGGCCGCCTGCTCTACGGTGCCGTCGGCAGCGGCTTCCAGCAGATCGAAATCGCGCTCGACGATATCAGGGCACGCCAGGGCGAAGCCGGCACGGTGACGCTGTCGCTCTCGTCGGCCTTCGCCATGCACTGGTTCATGCCGCGCTTCGACCGCTTCCAGGCCTCCTTCCCGGGCATCGACCTGCGCTTCCAGCTGGTGCGCGGCGAACCGACCGGGCCGATCGAGGATGTCGATCTCGCCATCCGCTACAACCAGCCGTCCAATGCCGAACAGCAGAGCTGGGAGCTGATGGAAGAGGTGGTATTGCCGGTCTGCAGCCCCGGCTACCTGGCCGAGCATGGCAGCCTCGACGATTGCGGCGATCTCGGCCGGCACACGCTCGCCCATCTATCCGGCTCGCTGCGCATTCCCTGGCAACGCTATCTCCAGCAGTTCGACTATCCGCAGCCGGCGGGCAGCCGCAGCCTGACATTCTCCGATTACACGCTGGTCATCCAGGCGGCGATCAAGGGCCGTGGCATGGCGCTCGGCTGGTGGCATGTCGTGGCGCATGAATTGCTGCAGAAGGGACTGGTCAAGGGCGCCAGGCATGAACTGCGCACCGGCGATCACTATTACCTGGTGGCAACGGCACGGCGTCCCCTGCGCAAGCCGGCCGTGCTGGTGCGCGATTGGCTGCTCAACGAAATGGCCGTGATGAAGCGGGAAATCCTGGCCGGCTAGGTCGCTGTGCCGCTTGCATCCCATGACTACAGATCATCGCCTCGTGACTATTCGGACCGTGCGCGATCGTTTGCCGGCCTTATAGTCGCTCCGATCCGAACCCCGCGAAGACTGAACAAGCGGGGGCGGCAAGAGGCTTCGGGAACGAGCCGTGGGAGCAGACATTTGGCCGGAACCATCGCCGCCCTTGGCGGCATGACACAAACGAGGCATCGCCTCGATCCGCTGCTGCGGCCGGCATCGATCGCCTTCGTCGGCGCCTCGGTGCGCCCCAACACGCCGGGCAACACCATGGTGCGGGCGGCGGCGATGGACGGTTATCGGGGCCGGGTCTACGCCATCAATCCGAAATACGATCAGGTGGAAGGCGTGTCGTGCTTCCCCGATCTGGCGGGCCTGCCTGAGACGGTCTCCCATGTCGTGCTCGGCGTCGCCAACGAATATCTCGAAAGCAATCTGCTGGCCGCCGCGCGGCACGGCGCCAAGGCGGTCACCATCTTCGCCAGCTGCGACCTGACCGGAGCCGCCAACGACCCGCTCGCCGCCCACCTGACCGACATTGCCCGCGACGCCGGCATCGTCATTTGCGGCGGCAACGGCATGGGCTTCTGCAACCCGCAGATCGGCCTGCGCGTTTCCGGCTTCGCCGCCAATCTCGCCATGAGGCCCGGTGGTGTGGCCCTGGTCACGCAGTCGGGCTCGGCCTTCTCGGCGCTCGCCTATAATGACCAGCGGCTGAGGTTCCAGCTCTGCGTCTCCAGCGGCCGCGAGCTGACGACGACGACGGCCGACTATGTCGACTGGGCGCTCGACCAACCCGACACGACAGTCATCGGCCTGTTCCTAGAAACCGCGCGCCGGCCGGACGATTTCGCCCGCTGCCTGGAAAAGGCCGACCGCCTCGGCATTCCGGTGGTGGCGCTGAAGGTCGGCCGCACCGAGCTGAGCGCCGGCTTCGCCGCCAGCCATAGCGGCGCGATCGCCGGCGACAATGCCGCCTATGAGGCGCTGTTCGACAGATGGGGCGTCTTCAGCGTCGACACGCTGGACCAGCTCGCCGCCAATCTCACTTTGTTCTCGGCCGGCAGGCCGGCGGCGAAAGGCGGCCTTGCCAGCCTGCACGATTCCGGCGGCGAACGCGAAATGGTCGTCGACCTCGCGGCCAAGGCCGGCGTGCCGTTCGCCGCCATCTCCGAGCACACCCGCGAGGGGCTGCGGCTGCATCTCGACAGCGGCCTGCAGCCGGCAAACCCGCTCGACGTCTGGGGCTCGGGCCTCGATTTCGAAATCCATGTCGAGGCCTGCATGGACGCCATGCTTGCCGATCCCGATACCGCCATCGGCGTGCTGTTCCAGGACATACGCGATGGTTCCTACATCGCCGAGGGCTTCACCCGGGCCGTGATCCGCTCCAGCGCCAAGACCGGCAAGCCGGTGGCCGTGGTCAGCAACTACGCCACGGTGAACCATCGCGCGCTGGCGCTGGCCACGACGGAGGCCGGCGTGCCGGTCATCGACGGCACCGAGGAAGGGCTGCACGCCATCCGCAACCTGCTGGCGTTCCGCGACCGGCGCGCCGCGACCCACACGTCTGCGTCCGCCGTGGCACACGATGTCCGCGAACGCTGGCGCCGCCGCCTCGGCGAAGCCAGGCCATTTGGCGAAAGCGAAGCGCTGGCGCTGCTCGGCGACTACGGCATCGCCACGCCGCGCGTGATCGCCGCCGCCACACAAGATGACGTTCTCGCCGCCGCGCGGGAAACCGGCTTTCCCGTCGCGCTGAAGACCGCCGTCCCGGGCATCCAGCACAAATCGGACGTCGGCGGTGTCCGCCTTGGCCTTGGCGACGCGGCGGCGCTGATGGATGCCTATGCCGGCATGGCGGCGCGGCTGGGCCCGGAGGTGCTTGTCGCCGAGATGGCGCCCAAGGGTGTCGAGATCGCTTTCGGCCTGATCCGCGACCCACAGTTCGGACCCTATCTGGTCGTCGCCTCCGGCGGCGTCTGGATCGAAGTGCTGAGGGACCGCGCGGTCGCCCTGCCGCCGCTCAGCCTCGAACGGGCGCAAGCGCTGATCGGCCGACTGAAGACAAGTCCGCTGCTCGATGGCGGACGCGGCCAGCCACCGGCCGACCGGCGGGCGCTTGCCACCGCGCTGGCCCGCTTCTCGATGCTTGCCGCCGATCTCGGCGACCTCATCGACGAGATGGACGTCAACCCGCTCATGGTTTCAGACCGTGGCTGCATGGCCGTCGACGCGCTTCTGCTCGGCCGCCATGCCGGTCGTCAACACGATGAATTGCATTAGGGGATTGCCATGAATTTCGACCTCAGCCCGCGCGAAAAGGAACTCTCGAAAAGGGGCCGCGACTTCTGCGACCAGGTGCTCTTGCCGCTGGAAGCCATCACCGACGAACATGGCGAACTGCCGATGGAGCGCCGCGAGGCGGTGCGCCAGCAGGTGCGCGACTGGGGCCTGGCCGGCATCAACCACTCCAGGGAGAATGGCGGGCTGGGCCTGACCATGGTCGAGCAGACGGCGATCGAGGAACAGCTCGGCCGCGTCACCAACGGCCTGTGGAGCTGCGTCTGGCGCCCGCCGGTCAGCCTGAAATTCGGCACGCAGGCGCAGAAGCAGGACTATCTGATCCCCTCCTCGCACGGCCACCGCCGCGGCGCCTTCGCCATCACCGAGCCGGAGGCCGGCTCCGACCCACGGCGCGTGAAAACAAGCGCCGTGCTGAAGAACGGTGAGTGGCACCTGACCGGCGAAAAATGGTTCGTCACCTCCTACAACGCCTCTGACTTCGTCATCGTCCATGCCCATGTCGACGACGACCCCGACAAGCCGACACTGTTCCTGGTCGACAAGCCGGTGAACAAGATGGTGCATCTGCGCTCGCCGAAATTCATGCACAATTTCGCCTTCGACCATGCCGAGCTTCGCTTCGAGGGCACCACGGTCGGCGAGGACAAGATGCTGGGCAAGATCGGCCAGGGGCTGGAACTGACCAAGGACTGGTTCGTCGAGGCCCGCCTGCAGATCGCCTCGCATGCCGTGGGCGCCGCGACCCGCGCCGCCGAAATCGCCAACGACTACGCCACCTCCCGTCACCAGTTCGACCGGCCGATCCGTGATTTCCAGGGCGTCGAGTTCATGCTGGCCGACATGGCGGTGGAGATCTTCGCCACCAAGTCGATGCTCTACCGTGTCGCCTGGGAGATCGACCAGGGGGTCGACCGCAAGCGCGTGCACGCCCATGCCAGCGCGCTGAAACTCTACTGTTCGGAGGCCGCCGGCCGCGTTATCGACAAGGCGCTGCAGGTTCTCGGCGGACGCGGCTACATGCGCGAGAACCCGGTCGAGCGGCTCTACCGCGACATCCGCGTCGACCGCATCTGGGAAGGCACTTCGGAAATCCAGCGCGTGATCGTGGCCGGCCAGATCCGCAAGCGCGGCATTGGCGTCTTCAGCGAGGTCGCCTGATGCCCTCGTCCCGCCAAGACAGCAGGGGCGTGCCGTCGTGATGGCGCGCCGGCATCTGGAGACCGCATGCCTGCTCGGCCCGGCACTGGTCGTGCTGGCGCTGCTTTTCGTGGTGCCGCTGGGGCGTCTGTTCTCGCTCGCCTTCACCGATCCGGCCGGTCCGTTCGCGACCTTCGGCGTGCTCGCCGACAGCGCCGTCTATCGCCAGGTGATGTGGAACACCTTCGTCGTCGCCGTCATGGTCACGGCGCTCTGCGTACTGCTCGCCTGGCCGGTCGCCTATGTCCTGTCGCGCCTCGAAGGCGTCTGGTTCGGCCTCGCCCTCTATGGCGTGCTGTTCCCCTTTTGGATTTCGGTGCTGGTGCGGACCTTTTCCTGGATGCTGCTTCTGGAGCGCAACGGGCCGATCAACCGGCTGTTGATGGCAACGGGCATCACCGAAGCGCCGCTGGCGCTGCTGTTCAACAATGTCGGCGTGCTGGTGGGCATGATCCATGTCCTGTTGCCCTACATGATCCTGCCGCTCTACGGTGCCATGGTCCGCATCGACCGCCGCCTGCTGCTGGCCAGCGACGGGCTCGGCGCCGGCCTCATCGACACCTTCCGGCGCATCTATCTGCCGCTTTGCCTGCCCGGCCTCGCCGGCGGTGCGACCTTCGTCTTCCTGCTGTCGCTCGGCTTCTTCATCACGCCTGCCCTGCTTGGCGGCTCGAATGCCATCACGCTGTCGATGCTGATCGCCAGCTTCGTCAACGACCGCCTTGCCTGGTCGCTCGCGGCCGCCGGCTCGCTGGCGCTGCTGGCGATCGTGCTGGTGCTGATGGCGCTGACCGCCCGGCTGCTGCCGATCGAGAGGGGGTTGTTCGCGCGATGAACAGGCTGCCGCTCGTCCTGCGCATATCGGCCAATGCCGGCGCCAGCCTGGTGCTGGCCTTCCTTGTGCTGCCGATCCTGGCCGTGGTGCCGGCCTCCTTCAACAAGGCGAGCTTCATCTATCTGCCGCCGCGCGCCTGGTCCGGCGTCTGGTACGAGCGCTTTCTCGCCGATCCGGAGTGGCGCACGTCGCTCGTCAACAGCGTCGAGGTCGCCACGTTGGCCACGATCATCGCGGTGGCGCTCGGCACGCTGGCGGCGATCGGCCTGCGCCGCATCGACGGCCGCTGGCGCACGCTGGTCACCGGCCTGTTCCTGGCGCCGATGATCGTGCCGGTCATCGTCACCGCCGTGGCGCTCTACCGCAGCGCGCTCGATGTCGGCCTGAGCGGCACCATCCTTGGCATGAGCCTTGGCCATGCCATCCTGGCGCTGCCTTTCGTCGTCATCAATGTCGGCATCGCGCTTCGTGCCGTCGACGACAACTGGCTGCGCGCCGCCGCCGGCCTCGGCGCCGGCCCGTGGCGGATCTTCCGCACCGTCACCTTGCCCAACATCACCCCCGGCATCGTCGGCGGCGCCATCTTCGCCTTCATCACCTCCTTCGACGAGGTGATCATCGCCGTGTTCATGGCCGGCTACGCCTCCAAGACACTGCCGGTGAAGATCTGGGAATCGATCCGGCTGGAATTCACGCCCGTCATCGCGGTCGCCGCCACGGTGATGATCGCGCTCGCCATCGTCCTGTTCGCGCTCGCGCAAATCTTCAGCCGCAAAACCGGGAGCCCGAGCCGATGACCCCTATCCAATCGGGACAGTCGCTGCGCCTCGCCGGCGTGTCGAAGACCTATGGCGGCTTCCGGGCGCTGGAGCCGACCGACCTCGACGTGAAGGCGGGCGAATTCCTGACGCTGCTCGGCCCCTCGGGCTCGGGCAAGACGACGCTGCTCAACCTCACCGCCGGCTATGTCGAGCCGACGGCGGGCGAGATCCGTATCGGCGCGCGCGACGTAACCCATATGCCGGCGCGCCACCGCAACATCGGCATGGTGTTTCAGAACTACGCGCTGTTTCCGCATATGAGCGTCGGCGAGAACGTCGCCTATGGGCTGAGCGTACGCCGGCTGCCAAAGCCCGAGATAGCGCGGCGCGTCGGCGAGATCCTTGCCCTGATGCGGCTCGACGGTTTTGCCGACCGGCCCGTCCAGCAACTCTCGGGCGGCCAGCAGCAGCGCGTGGCGCTGGCCCGCGCGCTGGTCATCGAACCCGACGTGCTGTTGATGGACGAGCCGCTCGGCGCGCTCGACAAGCAATTGCGCCGCTCGGTGCAGCTCGAACTACGCCGGCTGCACCAGAAGCTTGGCCGCACCACCATCTACGTCACCCACGACCAGGAGGAGGCACTGGTGCTCTCCGACCGCATCGCGGTGATGGATGGCGGCCGCATCCAGCAATTGGGGACGGTCGACGACCTCTACGACCGCCCGCTCAACGCCTTCGTCGCCGGCTTCATCGGCGAATCCAACCTGCTGCCGGTGCGCGTCCTCTCGACATCGGGCGGACAGGCCTCGGTCGACGTCGAAGCGTTCCGAAGGACAATCGCCGTCGACGCCGCCCCTGGCACGGCGACAGGCGAGCCGGCACGGCTGCTGATCCGCCCCGAGCATATCGAGCTTGGCCTCGGCGGCGACGGTGTCGCCGCCGAGATCGTCGAGGTGATCTATCTCGGCGAACTGACCCAGCTCACCTTGCGGCTTGACGGCGGTGAGACGCTCGCCGCCCGCCAGATCACCGACCGGACCTTGCGGGCCGGCGCCAGGGTTCATGTCTCGTGGAAACCGGGCCACGCCCGCGCCGTCCCCCATTCCCCATCCAAACCCACCAAAACGGAGAAAGCTGATGCATAGGCGTACTTTCCTTCTGACGGCAGCGGGCGGCCTGCTGGCCGGCGCGACGGGTCTTCCGCGGCTGGCGCGGGCCGATGGCCGGCCCTTCACCTTCACCTCCTGGGGCGGTGCGCTGTCCAATGCCGAAAAAGCGGCCTTCATCGATCCGTTCGGCCAGCTCAAGGGCATCCAGGTCGTCAACACCTCGCCGACCGAGACCGCCAAGATCAAGGCCATGGTCCAGGCCAAGGCGGTCGAATGGGACCTCGTCGATGTCGGCGGCCGCACGGTCTGGCAAGGCGCCGATGAAGGGTTCCTCGAACCCATCGACGTCGCCAAGGTGCCCAACGCCGCCGCGCTCGAAAAAGGCTGGGTGGCGCCCAACGGCATCGCCACCTCGACAGGCGCCACCATCATGGCTTGGTCGAAGACGGCTTTCCCGGACGCCGGTCCGCAATCCTGGGCCGATTTCTGGGACGTGAAGCGCTTTCCCGGACCGCGCGGCCTCTACCGCTTCTTCTACTACAATTATGAGGCGGCCCTGCTTGCCTCGGGCCTGAAGCACGACGAGGTGTTTCCCTACACCACCGAGAAAGCCGACATGGCGATGGCAAAGATCAAGGATCTGAAGCCGCATGTGAGTGTCTGGTGGGGCAGCGGCGCGCAGCCGCCGCAGCTGCTCTCCTCTGGCGAGCTGGCGCTGTCATCGGCCTGGAGCGGCCGCGTGCTGGCGGCGGAAGCGGAAGGCGCGCCGGTCGGCTTCACCTACAAGGACGGCATTGCCTGGGCCAACTGGTGGGTCATTCCCAAGGGATCGCCCAATGTCGAGCTGGCGCATGAAGCGATCGACTTCGCGCTTGCCGAAGCCCAGCAGGCGAAGCTGCTCGACCTCAAGACCTACGGCCCGGTCCTTTCCAGCGCAACATCGGGCGCCGACGCCGAGACGAAGAAAATCCTCGTCATGGCACCCGACAACATCAAGGACATGCTGATCCTCAACGAGGGCGAGGCCAACAAATATTCCGTCGCCTATGAGGAAAAATGGAACCAGCTGATGCTGCAGTGAGCCGCCAGGCTCGAGCCCAGGCGCCCCGGCGGACGACCGGCCGGGGCGCCGCATCGCATTCTTTCCCGGAGATCAGCCATGCCCGCTGACGCACCCCAGGCCTTGCCGGCCAGCCTTTGGGCGGCCACCGCCACCCCCGCGCCCGCCTATGCCGAGGCCAAGGGCGATGCCTTGGCCGATGTCGCCATCGTCGGCGCCGGCTATACCGGCCTCAGCACGGCCCTGCATCTGTCGCGAGCCGGCCGGAGGGTGATTGTCGTGGAAGCCAGCGAGCCGGGCTGGGGCGCCTCCGGGCGCAATGGCGGCCAGATCATCGCCGGGCTGAAACACGATCCCGACACGCTGGAGGCGAGATTCGGACACGCGCTCGGCGCGGCCATCACCAAGACCTTCGGCGCCGGCGGCGATCTGGTCTTCGACATCATCGAGAAATACCGCATCGACTGTCATGCGCGGCGCACCGGCTGGATCCAGGGCGCGCACGGGCCGGGACCTTTTTCCGACATCGTCACGCCCCGCTTCCGGCAATGGCGCGCCAGGGGCGTCGAGGCCCGCCTGCTCGACGTCAAGGAAATGGCCGCGCTCACCGGCTCGGCGCCCGATGCCTATCATGGCGGCTGGTTCGACCCGCGCGGCGGCGTGCTGCAGCCGCTGAGCTATGCGCGCGGCCTGGCAGCGGCCGCGATCGCGGAGGGCGCGACCGTGCTCGCGCGGTCACCGGCGCTTGGGCTGCGCCGGGATGGCGACCACTGGCGGCTCGATCTCGGCCAGGCCTCGATCCGCGCCCGACAGGTCGTGCTCGCCACCAACGCCTATACCGGAAAGCTGTGGCCGGGCCTGCGCCAGACCGTCATACCCGTGACCAGTTTCCAGATCGCCACGCAGCCGCTGGCGCCATCGGTGAGGAAAACAATCCTGCCCGGCGGCCAGGGCGTCGCCGACACCAGGCGGCTCCTGCTCTATTTCCGGCTCGACCACGAGGGCCGGCTGGTCATGGGCGGACGCTCGCCCGTCGACGACAACCCGACCATGGACGATGCAGCACCCCTCAAGGCCGCTCTTGCCCGCATCTTCCCGCAGGCCGCGGGCGCGCCGGTCGAGTTCGTCTGGAGCGGCAAGGTCGCGATCACCAAGGACACGATGCCGCATATCCACATGCTGGCGCCGGGCCTGTTCACGGCGCTGGGCTGCAACGGGCGCGGCGTCGCCGCCTGCACCACGACAGGCAGGCTGCTCGCCGATCTTGCTTTGGGCACAGCGCCGGCCGACCTTCCCTTCCCCGTCACCGCGCCGGACCGCTACGCCCTGCACGCGTTGCGCAAGATCGGCGTCTTCGCCTTCAGCCAGTATTACCGGCTGCTCGACGGCCGCAGCGCCGCGTGAAATGATTAGCCGGATAATTTGTCGGTTCGGCTCGGCCTTCAGTAGAGCGTGATGAAAGCCGGCAGCAGGCCGCTTTCGCGGAAATACTCGACGAGCTCGATGACCGGAAAGATGGCGAGGAAGTAGAGCCCGTCGAAGAAGGTGCGCCTCAGCGCGCGGGTCGAAAACTGCAGCTCGTCATTGTCCCGGTAGAGCAGCGGGTTCGGCCAGAACCGGGGCGTCGCCTTGATGTAGCTGCTATAGGCCGGGCCGAACTTGCCCAGCAGAAATTCGGCTTCCTTGCGCGCCGTGACGCGGAAGATCAGGAAGCTGGCGACGCCAAGCAAAGCGGCCGCGACCAGAGAGCCGTAGAGCAGGCCGATGCCGGCAGCGCCGACCGTCGAGAAGAAGTAGAGCGGGTTCTGGCTCATCGAGAACGGCCCCGTCGAGACCAGCTCCTCGTTCTTCTTGCCGCCGACATAGAGGATGCTCCACAGCCGGCCGGCAACGCAAATCAGAACCAGGCAAAAGCCGACCAGTTCGAGCGTCTCGTGCCCGTTCGAACCTTCGCTGAGCGCCGGTTTGGTCAGGAACAGCAGCAGCACCGCCAGCGCCGCCGCGACGCGGACGAAAATCAGCCGCTTGCGCTGGTCGAAAGCCCGTGAAACCGGCTTGAGGGAAGCATAGGTCATTTGCTTTTTTCCTGGCCCTTTTTCCTGGGCCCCTTTTTCCTGGGCGCTTGTGCAGGCCCGGCACTGAGGCACGCCATTGATGGCGGATACAAGGCGCTCACCCTCTATCAGCGCATCGCGAGGCTTTCGTAAAGGCCTTTTGCGCCCGTCACCGCCCTCCTTACGAATTTGTATGGCACGCGACAGGCTGGCGAGAACTCACGCCCCTATCGTTGGAATGCCGGTCCGGCATTTAGAGCAATTCCAGGAAAAGTGCGTAGCGGTTTTCCGTCCGGAATTGCGTGAAAACAAAGAGTTAGAGCGGGTTAGCGGTTCTACCCAAACGCTGAACCGCTCTAAAGGCCGGCTCCGATTACAACAGAGATAGGAATGGTTTCATGAAAAGATTTGCACTGGCCGTCGCACTGGCCACCCTTGCGGTCTGCGGACCGGTTTCCGCCGTCTTCGCGGCAACCGCGCCTTGCGAGGAGACGTTGAAGGCGCTGCGCGCGGCGGAGGCCACCGCCAAGCTCAGCGACGCCGACAAGAACAAGGTTTCGGAACTGGAGACCAAGGGCATCGAGCGCTGCAATGCCGACGACGACAAGCGCGCCGACGACTTCTTCGCCCAGGCCATGAAGGTCATGGGCAAATAGTTTCACGAACCACGAGGACGCCCGCCATGCTCGCTCCCAATCCAAAACCAGCCGGGCCGGCCCAAAACAGGGTTCCGGACGTCACCGTCGATTTCTGGCTCATCAAGCTGATGGCCGTCACCATGGGCGAGACGGCGGCCGACTACCTCGCCGTCAACCTCGGCCTTGGGCTGACCGTCACTTCGCTGATCATGACGGGCGTCCTGGCCGTCGCCCTTGTCGTCCAGTTCGCGCAGAAGCGCTACGTGCCCTGGGCATACTGGCTGGCAGTGGTGCTGATCAGCGTCGTCGGTACGTTGGTCACGGACAATCTGGTCGACACTTTCGGCGTGCGCCTGCAGACCACCACGATTGCCTTTTCCGTGGTGCTGGCGGCGACATTCGCGGTCTGGTACGCGGCCGAACGGACGCTCTCGATCCACACCATCTTCACCACCCGGCGGGAAATCTTCTATTGGCTGGCGATTCTCTTCACCTTCTCGCTTGGCACCGCCGCCGGCGACCTGGTCGCCGAGAGCTTCGACATGGGCTATCTGACCACGGGCCTGCTGTTCGGCGGCGTCATCGCGCTCATCGCGCTCGCGTATTATCTCGTCAGCCTCGACGCCATCCTGGCGTTCTGGCTCGCCTACATCCTGACACGGCCGCTTGGCGCGTCCTTCGGCGATTGGCTGTCGCAGCCCGTCGAATATGGCGGCCTCGGCTTCGGCACTACCTTCACCAGCCTGCTCTTCCTCGTCTGCATTGTCGCCCTTGTCCTCTATATGACGCTCAGGAAGAATGCCGATGAGCTCGACGAGATGCTGCTGGACTCGGAATGAAACTCGGGGGAGCGCGCAAGCCTGGCCAGCCTCACCGCGCTCCTAGGAACGAACCCGAGCCGGTGATAGCCTGTCGCCGATATCGGCAGTCAACCGGAACAGCGATGCGATTACTTCTCGTCGAGGACGACCACAGGACAGCGGACTATATCGTGCGCGGCCTGACCGAGGCCGGCCATGTCTGCGACCTCTTGCGCAACGGGCATGACGGGCTTTTCGCCGCGACCTCCGGCGGCTACGACGTGATCGTCGCCGACCGAATGATCCCGGGCCTCGACGGCCTGTCGATGGTGAAGGCGGTCCGCGCCGCCGGCGTGCGCACGCCGGCGATCTTCCTCACCTCCGTCGGCGGCATTGACGACCGCGTCGAGGGGCTCGAGGCCGGCGGCGACGACTATCTGGTCAAGCCCTTCGCCTTTTCCGAACTGCTGGCCCGCATCAACGCGCTCGGCCGGCGCCCGGCCGCGCAGGAGCAGAAAACGGTGCTCAGGGTCGGCGACCTCGAAATGGACCTGATCATGCGGCGCGTCGTCAGGCAGGGCCAGCCGATCGACCTGCAGCCGCGCGAGTTCAGCCTGCTCGAGGTGCTGATGCGCGGCGAGGGCCGCGTGATCACCCGCACCATGCTGCTGGAGCGCGTCTGGGACTTTCATTTCGATCCCAAGACAAGTGTCGTCGAGACCCATATCAGCCGGTTACGGGCCAAGGTCGACAGGCCGTTCGAGACCCAGCTCATCCACACCATCCGCAACACCGGCTACAGCCTGCACGCGCCGCTCTCCCAGTGATCGCGACATCCCACGACGCGACTTGCCCATGACCGCGACTTTCACATGACCGCGAACTTCAGATGACCGCCACCTGGACCCGCCTGCTGCGCAGCACGCCGTTCCGGCTTGCCCTGACATTCGCCTTCCTGTTCATGCTGGCCTTCATCCTGTCGGGCGCCATCGTCTACCAGATGATGAGCGCCGACCTTGCCGAGCAGCTCGACGACACCATCAAGGAAACCTATTCCGTCATCGCCGCGACCTATGCCGACAACGATCTCAAGGAGCTGGTGGAGACCGTCCAGAGCCATTCGATCCGCAGCGCAAGGAAAGAGCAGCTGTTTTCGCTGACCGACGCGGCCGGCAACCGCATTGCCGGCAACTTCACCGCGGCTGGGCTTCCCGACGGGTTCTCGATGTTCGGTGCCGAGATGCCTGGCCTGCCCCCGGACACCGAATACCGCGCCTATTCCGGTCCGGTCGGCGCCAACAGCTTGACCATCGCCTTCAGCCTCTCCGAGACGGAGGAGCTGGAAACGATCATGCTGATGAGCTTTGGCTGGGCGACCCTGATCATCACCGGCCTGGCCGTCACCGGCGGCGCGCTGCTCGCCGCGCGCGTCCAGCGCCGCCTCGACGGCATTGCCGCCACCATGGTCGACGTCTCGCATGGCCGGCTCGACACCCGCATTCCGCTGACCGGCAAGGACGACGACATCGACATCGTCTCCACCCAGGTCAATGCCGCGCTCGATCGCCTTTCGGCGCTGGTCGAAGGCATGAAGCAGGTCAGCGCCGACATCGCGCATGATTTGAAGACGCCGCTCAACCGTCTGCAGATGATCCTGGAGAGCGCCGCCGACAAGGCCGCGCGGGCCCAGAACGTTTCCGACGAGCTGGCCGACGCGCGCAGCGAGGGTCATCAGATCAACGAGACCTTCGATGCGCTGCTGCGCATCGCGCAGATCGAGGCCGGCGCGCGCAAGGCGCGCTTTACCGATGTCGATCTCGGCGACATCCTCCAGACGATCGCCGAGATCTACACCGACGTGGCCGAGGACGACGGCAAATCGCTGTCGCCGCCACGGCTGGAGGAGCCGGCGGGCCGGATCCATGGCGACCGTGAACTGCTGACGCAGATGGTCGCCAATCTGGTTGAGAACGCGCTGCGCCACTGCCCGCCCGGCACGGCGATCGAACTGGCGGTGACGCGTCAGGATGACCGCGTCCTTGCAAGCGTTGCCGACAACGGCCCCGGCATTCCCGCCGACGAGCGCGAAAAAGTGTTTCAGCGGCTCTACCGGCTGGACCACAGCCGCTCGACGCCGGGCAGCGGCCTCGGCCTCAGCCTCGTCAGGGCCATCGCCGACCTGCATGGCGCGACCATCACGCTCGAGGACTGTAAGCCCGGCCTCGCCGTGGTGGTGAGTTTTCCGCTGGCTTAGCCGGCGAAGTTATCCGGTACAGGTCAATGCCGCTTGGGTCCTCGCCCAGCTTTCGCCTGGGCATGCACACATCTTCTGTGATTGACGTGACTGATCGGCGCGAGGCTTAATTGCTAGGTGGTTCCCCCAATCCGTCGCTGCTTCGCAGCGCCACCTTTCCCCCTCCGGAGGGAAAGGAAGGGAGCGTTGCCGCCAAAAGCCTGGCGCCTTTTCTACCCCGTCGATCGGGGGGTCCGTAGGACGGGCGAGACCCGTGGCCCGCCCCGGCAAGGTGGCTCGGCGAAGCCGAGACGGAGTGAGGGTCGACCAGCTCGGTGTAAGACAATGCATGCGGCAAGCCGTTTGCATGCCGCAGCACAAAGTGCGGGCGAGGAACCCAAGTCCTGTGGCCGACAGCCGTTTGCGCCGGCAGTGCCGATCTTCACCTGTCGATCCGCGTCGACAGGATGATCGACGACGCGGTGCGCTCGACACCCTCCATGGCGCCGATCTGGTCGAGCAGCGTGTCGAGGTCGCGGATCGACGGCGCGTCGACGATGACGATCATGTCGAAATTGCCGCTGACGGAGTGCAGCGTCCTGACCGGCGGCAGCGCCCGCAGGGCCCGCACCACTGTGTCGGCGAGCTTGGGCGTGACGGTGAGCAGCACATGCGCCCTGACCAGCCCCTGCTCATAATCCGGCGCCAGTCTGACGCCATAGCCGGTGATGATCCCGCGCTGCTCCAGCCGCTCGATGCGGCTTTGCACCGTCGTGCGCGACACGCCGAGCTGGCGCGCCAGTTCGGCCGTCGAGGCGCGCGCGTTGGCGCGCAGCAGGGAAAGCAGGGTCTGTTCGGCTTCGCTGAGCATTTCGACGAATCTCCTCGGCAAATCGCCCAAAAATAGGTTCACTTTGCAGGATTCCACGCTTCCTTTCGACAGGCAAGCTGCGATGATTCCGCCAAACGCGGACCGCGGGGGAATTTGACCATGAACAAGATCGTTATCGTCGGCGCCGGCAAGATCGGCTCGACCATCGCCGAAATGCTCGCTGAAACGGGTGATTACCATGTCACCCTGGTCGACCGCTCGGCCGCACAGCTCACTGCTTCCGAAGTGCCCGGCGGCGTAGATACGCTCGAACTCGACATCGCCGCGCCCGGTGCGCTTGAAGCCGCGCTCGCCGGCAGGTTCGCGGTGCTGAGCGCCGCCCCCTTCCATCTCACCACGCGCATCGCCGAGGCGGCGGCCAGCGCCGGCGTGCATTATCTCGACCTCACCGAGGATGTCGTCTCGACTAGGCGCGTCAAGGAGCTGGCCCGGTCCGCCAAGAGCACCTTCATCCCGCAATGCGGGCTGGCGCCCGGCTTCATCTCCATCGTTGCCAATGACCTCGCCAGCCGCTTCGACTCGCTGGAGAGCGTGCGCATGCGCGTCGGCGCGCTGCCGCAATACCCGTCCAACGCGCTGAACTACAATCTGACCTGGAGCACGGACGGCGTCATCAACGAATATTGCGAGCCTTGCGAGGCGATCGTCGAAGGCGAACTGGTCGAAGTGCCGCCGCTAGAGGAGCGCGAGGAGTTCTCGCTCGACGGCGTCACCTACGAGGCGTTCAACACCTCCGGCGGTCTGGGCACACTGGCCGAGACGCTGAAGGGCAAGGTGCGCACGCTGAACTACCGCACCATCCGCTATCCCGGCCATGCCGCGATCATGAAGGCGCTGCTCAACGATCTCGGCCTGCGCCACCGCCGCGATGTGCTCAAGGACATTTTCGAGAGTGCCTTGCCGGCAACGCTGCAGGACGTGGTCATCGTCTTCGTCACCGTTTCCGGCCGCAGACAAGGCCGCCTGCTGCAGGAAACCTACGCCAACAAGATCTACTCCCGCCGCGTCGGCCAGACGGTGCGCAGCGCCATCCAGATCACCACGGCGTCCGGCATCTGCGCCGTGCTCGACATGCTGGCCGATGGCTCGCTGCCGGGGACCGGCTTCGTCAAGCAGGAAGAGATCGCGCTCGACGCCTTCCTCGCCAACCGCTTCGGCCGCGCCTATGCCCAGCATGATATGGTGAGCCGGCTGGCCGGGTGACGAGCCGCGCATCTTCTTCTCCCCGTTGATTGGTTCGCGCCTTTCCTCTCCCCCGTCGATCGGGGGAGAGGTGTCGAGCGCAGCTCGACGGAGTGGGGGTCGACGGCTCGACCTATCCGGATGGTTGCCCGATTTTCGACGGCAACAGGTTTGACCAGCGCTTTCCCCCACTCCGTCGCTGCTTCGCAGCGCCACCTCTCCCCCCTCCGGAGGGAGAGGAAAGGAGCCTAGGGGTAACACCTCAAATATGCAGCGCGTGCCCGAGCGCCTTCAGCGCCGCTTCCTGGAACCCTTCACCCAGCGTCGGGTGGGCATGGATGGTTCCGGCGATGTCCTCCAGCCGCGCTCCCATTTCCAGCGCCAGCCCGAAAGCCGCCGACAGTTCCGACACGCCCTGGCCGACCGCCTGGATGCCGAGCACCAGGTGATTGTCGGCGCGTGCGACGACGCGGACGAAGCCGTCTTCGCCGAGCCTGGTCATGGCGCGGCCATTGGCGGCGAAGGGAAAGAGGCCGATCTTGATCTCGCCACCAAGCGCCTTGGCCTCTTCTGGCGACAGGCCGGCCGTCACCAGCTCGGGATCGGTGAAGCAGACGGCGGGGATCGAGCGCTTGTCCCAGCCGCGCTTGTGGCCGGCGACGATCTCGGCGACCATTTCGCCTTGCGCCATTGCCCGATGCGCCAGCATCGGTTCGCCGGTGACGTCGCCGATGGCGAAGACGCCACGCATCGAGGTCCGGCACTGGTCGTCGATCCTGATGAATTTTCCGACCCTGTCGAGGTCGATCTGCTCGAGCCCCCAGCCCTCGGTCACCGGCCTGCGGCCGACCGTGACCAGGATCTTGTCCGCGGCGACCTTGCCGCTCTTGCCGTCGGACGTCTCGACCAGCAGCGCATCGCCCTTCGTCGACAGGCCCTTGGCCTTGGCACCCGTCATCACTTCGATGCCGAGCGCGGCGAGCCGCTTGACCACGGGCCGGGTCAGCTCGGCATCATACTGCGCCAGCACGCGCGGCAAGGCTTCGACCACGGTGACCTCGGCGCCCATCTTGGCGAAGGCCATGCCGAGCTCCAGCCCGATATAGCCGCCACCGACGACCGCGAGTTTCTTGGGCACTTCGTTTAGCGCCAGCGCCTCGGTGGAGGAGATCACCGGGCCGCCGAACGGCAGGAACGGCAATTCCACTGGCGCCGAGCCCGTCGCGATGACGATCGTCTCGGCCCGGATCACCTGGCTTCCGGTCTCGGTTTCGACCTCGACGGTCTTGCCGTCGCGAAACGTCGCCCAGCCCTGCACGGTCTTCACCCCGGCCTTCTTCAGCAGGCCGGCGACGCCGCTGTTGAGCCGGCTGACGATGCCGTCCTTCCAGGCGACGGTCCTGGCAAGGTCGAGCACCGGTGCGGTTACCGAAATGCCGAGCGGGCTCTTGCCGCCGGCCATGTGCGAGACCTTCTCGAATTCCTCCGCCGCATGGATCAGCGCCTTTGAGGGGATGCAGCCGACATTGAGGCAAGTGCCGCCAGGCTTGCCGGCCTCGACGATGACCGTATCGACACCGAGCTGCCCGGCGCGGATGGCGCAGACGTAGCCGCTCGGACCGGCGCCAATGACAAGCAGCTTGCAGGAGATTTCTTTCATGGTGTCGGCCCCCTTGTAGTGAGAGCTGCCGACGCCCTCCTATCCAACCTCGCGCTGCCCCTCATCCGCCTGCCGGCACCTTCTCCCCGTATAGGGACGGGGAGAAGGGTATCGTCGCGATGTTGGCATCCTCTTCCGCAACGCTGTCGATTGGCGAAACCATGGATAACAGCGTCTTTCTCCCCGTCCCTATACGGGGAGAAATGCCCGGCAGGGCAATGAGGGGCAGCGCGGCGCTTCAGGTCTACTTTCCAGAACGACCTGGCTGCGATGGTACGATGAGCGAGCATTCCATCACCCCTCCACGAAAATCAGCGCCGGCGTTTCCAGCAGCGCCTTGATCCGCTGGATGAACACCGCCGCGTCCCAGCCGTCGATCACCCGGTGGTCGAAGCTCGACGACAGGTTCATCATCTTGCGCGGGATGAACTGCGTGTCGTCCCACACCGGCCGCACCATCATCTTGTTGACGCCGATGATCGCCACCTCCGGGTGATTGATGACCGGCGTCGTCGCCACGCCGCCCATGGCGCCGAGCGAGGTGATGGTGATGGTCGAGCCGGACAGGTCGTCGCGTGTCGCCGTGCCGGACTTGGCCGCCTCGGCCAGCCTGGCCACCTCGGCGGCGCAATCCCAAATGTCGCGCGCCTCGGCATGCTTGACGACAGGCACCACCAGCCCCGACGGCGTCTGCGCGGCGATGCCGATATGGATGCCGCCATGCTGGTGGATGATGCCGGCCTCGTCGTCGAACAGCGAATTGAGTTGAGGCTGGTCCGCGATCGCCTTGACCATCGCCCGCATCAGGAACGGCAGCAGCGTCAGCTTGGTCCTCTCCGCGCCTCCCCTGGCCGGGCGCTTCTCCTTGTTGAGCGCGGCGCGCAAGTCCTCCAGCGCGGTGACGTCGATCTCCTCGACATAGGTGATGTGCGGGATGCGCGACTTGGACAGCGTCATCTTCTCGGCGATCTTGCGCCTTAGGCCGACCAGTTTGATGTCCTCGACCGCATCGTTGCGGGCGAGGCCGGATGTCTTGGCCGGTTGCGGTCCGCGCGCCAGGAACGCCTCGATATCTTCGTGGCCGATGCGGCCGGCCGGGCCGCTGCCCGCGACTTGCCTGAGATCGATTCCGGCCTCTTTCGCCCGCAAGCGGACGGCTGGCGACGCCAGCGGCTTTTCGCCTTCCGGGCGCGGCACGCCGGAGGCCGAGGACCGTGCAACGGTTTTCGCGGCAGGCGGTGCGGGTTTTGCCGGCGCCTCGGCGGGCTTTGTCGCCCTGGGCGACTGTGGGGTTTCTGGCTGGGGGCTCGGCGGCTCGGCGGGCGCTTCGGCCTCGGCGGTTGGTTCCGCGTCTTTGCCGGCGGCTTTCACATTGCCTTCGCCCGCCACCTTCAGCCGCACGATCGGCGAACCGATCGCCACCGTGTCGCCGATTTCGGCGCCCAGCCACAGGATTTCGCCATCGACAGGCGACGGAATTTCGACCGTCGCCTTGTCGGTCATGACGGCGGCAAGCACCGTGTCCTCGCGCACGATGTCGCCGATCTTCACATGCCATTCGACAAGCTCGGCCTCGGCGACGCCTTCGCCAACATCGGGCAGCTTGATGATGTGTTCGCCCATCTCAGGCTCCCCCAATTCTTACGCTTGCAATGTTTCTACGAGAGCGCGGCCGACGCGGGCCGGTCCCGGAAAATACTCCCACTCCTGCGCATGCGGATAGGGCGTGTCCCAGCCGGCGACGCGGGCCACCGGCGCCTCCAGATGGTAGAAGCAGTTTTCCTGCACCAGCGCCGAGAGTTCGGCGCCGAAACCGGAGGTCAGCGTCGCCTCGTGCACGACGACGCAGCGCCCGGTCTTCTTGACCGAGGCAACGATCGTGTCGAGATCGAGCGGCAGCAGCGTCCGCAGATCGATGATCTCGGCATCGATGCGGGTCTCCTCGGCCGCGGCCTGGGCGACATAGACCATGGTGCCGTAGGCGAGCACGGTGACATCAGAGCCCGCCCTGCGGATCGCCGCCTTGCCGAGCGGCACGGTGTAATGGCCGTCGGCGACTTCGCCGAGCTCATGCTTCGACCACGGCGTCACCGGCCGGTCATGATGGCCGTCGAACGGGCCATTGTAGAGCCGCTTCGGCTCCAGGAAGATCACCGGGTCGGGATCCTCGATCGCCGCGATCAGCAGCCCCTTGGCGTCATGGGGATTGGACGGAACCACCGTCTTCAGGCCCGACACATGGGTGAACAAGGCTTCCGGGCTCTGGCTATGCGTCTGGCCGCCGAAAATGCCGCCGCCGGTCGGCATGCGCACCACGATCGGGCAGGTGAAGTCGCCATTGGAGCGATAACGCAGCCTTGCGGCTTCCTGCGTCAGTTGGTCGTAGGCCGGATACATGTAGTCGGCAAACTGAATCTCCACGCACGGCTTTAGCCCATAGGCAGCCATGCCGATGGCCGACCCGACAATGCCGGATTCGTTGATCGGCGCGTCGAAGCAGCGGCTCTTGCCGTACTTGGCCTGCAGCCCGTGCGTGACGCGAAAGACGCCGCCGAAGAAGCCGACATCCTCGCCGAAAACGACGACTTTGCTGTCGCGCTCCATCGACACGTCCATGGCGTCGCGAATGGCCTCGATCATGGTCCGTCTTGGCATGGCTCAGACTCCCGCCTGCTGGCGCTGGCGCCTGAGATGCGGCGGCATTTCGGCAAACACACCTTCGAACATCTCGCGCGTCGACGGCTTGCCGCCGGCATGCAGCGTGCCGTGGCTTTCCGCCTCCTTCTGCGCCGCGATCACCGTATCGAGGATTTCGGCCTCGGCCTGCGCGTGCCGTTCGTCGGACCAGACGCCGAGCTTGATGAGATGGTTCTTCAGCCGCATGACCGGGTCGCCCAGCGGCCAGGCGTCGGACTCGGTCTTCGGCCGGTAGGCGGAGGGGTCGTCCGAACTGGAATGAGCGCCGGCGCGGTAGGTGACATATTCGACCAGCGTCGGCCCGAGATTGTTGCGCGCCCGCTCGGCCGCCCACTTGGCCACAGCATGGACGGCCAGATAGTCATTGCCGTCGACGCGCAGCGACGGGATGCCGAAGCCGAGCCCCCGCGCCGCGAAAGTGCCCGAGCCCCCGCGCGCGATGCCCTGGAAAGTCGAGATCGCCCACTGGTTGTTGACGACGTTGAGCACCACGGGCGCCTTGTAGGTGGAGGCGAACACCAGTGCCGAGTGGAAATCGGACTCCGCGGTCGAGCCGTCGCCGATCCAGGCCGCGGCGATCCTCGAATCGTTCGAGATGGCCGATGCCATCGCCCAGCCGACCGCCTGGATGTACTGCGTCGCCAGATTGCCGGAGATCGAGAAGAAGCCATGCTCCTTCGACGAATACATGATCGGCAGCTGCCGGCCCTTCAGTGGGTCGGTCTCGTTGGAATAGATTTGGTTCATCATCGTGACCATCGGATAGCCGTCGGCGATGAGCAGGCCGGCCTGCCGATAGGTCGGGAAATTCATGTCGCCCGGCTTGAGCGCCTTGCGGAAGGCGCAGCTCACCGCTTCCTCACCCAGATGCTGCATGTAGAAGGACGTCTTGCCTTGCCGCTGCGCCATCTGCATGCGCGCATCGAAGGTCCGCAGCGTCATCATGTTGCGCAGGCCCTCCAGCAATTCCTCGCTGGACAGCAGCCCGGCCCACGGCCCGACGGCTTCGCCGTTGCGGTTCAGCACGCGGATGATCGAAAACGCCATGTCGCGGATCGTGCGCGGATCGACATCAATGTCGGGGCGCGGCACCGAGCCGGCCTCGGCGATGGTCACGTTGGAAAAGTCAGGCGTGCCGCCCGGCCGCACTTCCGGCTCCGGAACGTGAAACCGCAACATCCCAGCATCGGCCATGACCTCAGATCCTCCAATGTTGCCCGGATGCGGATATTCGCACATCCGCGCGTCCAGGCCACTGCGAATTCGCGGGGCAAGCCCTTCAGCCATCGGTTCCGGCCACGCCGGCCGATCCGGCCTCCCGCGCCCAAGATGAAGATATCTCCGCGAAATTTCTTGTCGATGTTGAGCGGCGGCACGCAATTTGGCGAATGGTTGCGCCGTGTTTGTCGCCAGATAAGGCGATTGATTGGAACTACTTGGGGTTCGCCAACCCTGGCGCCCTTCCTCTCCCCCGTCGATCGGGGGGTCGACCTAGCTCGAGCGTTGTTGTTTCTGGCCGGGACGACGCCTCGCCCTGATTGAGGTTCTGTGATGACTGCCAGCGGCAGCGCGGTTGGGGATGGCTTCCCCCACTCCGTCCCGGCTTCGCCGGGCCACCTCTCCCCCCTCCGGAGAGAGAGGAAGGGAGCCAGGACTGGCGAGCTTGCGCCTTTCCTTTGCCCTCCAAGGGAGAGGAACCCAAGCTGGAAGCCTTCCCCGCGTCATGCTAACCACCCTCCATGGCACAGAAGAAAGCTTTCGAGGTCGACGGTTGGCTGGCGCGGCCCGATCCGCGCATCTCGATCGTCCTGCTCTACGGCCCCGACCGCGGCCTGGTCTCGGAGCGGGCGAAGGCCTTTGCCGGCAAGACCGGGCTGCCGCTCGACGATCCCTTCTCCGTCGTTCGGCTCGAGGGCTCCGAGGTCGACCGCGACGAGGGCCGGCTGCTCGACGAAGCCCGCACCGTGCCGATGTTTTCCGACCTTCGGCTGCTCTGGGTGCGCAACGCCACCGGCCAGAAGGCACTGGCCGACGACGTCAAGGCGCTGACGGCGGAGCCGGCGCGGGATGCCATCATTCTCATTGAAGCCGGCGATTTGAAGAAAGGCGTCGGGCTGCGCGCCGTGGTCGAGGGCGCCGACACCGCCATGGCGCTTCCTTGCTATGCCGACGAAGCCCGCGACATCGATACCGTCATCGACGACGAGCTGCGCAAGGCCGGCATGTCGATGACGCTGGCGGCGAGGCAGGCGCTGCGCCGCAATCTCGGCGGCGACCGGCTGGCCTCGCGCGGCGAGATCGAAAAACTTATCCTCTACACCCACGGCCAGAAGGAAATCGGGCTGGACGAGGTGCGGGCCATGTCCGGGGACGTGTCCGGCGCCTCCTTCGACGACGCCGTCGACGCGCTGCTGGAAGGCAAGGTCGGCGACTTCGACACCGCCTTCACCCGCCATTGCCAGGGTGGCGGCCCGCCCTTCCTGGTGCTGTCCTCGGCGATGCGGCAGCTGCAGCAGATCCAGGTCATGCGCGGCCAGATGGACTCAGGCGGCCGTAACGCGGCTTCCGTCGTTGCCGCGGCGCGGCCGCCGGTCTTTTTCTCCAGGCGCAAGCTGGTGGAGAAGACGCTGGAGCGCTGGAACAGCGAAGCACTCGGCCGCGCGCTGACCCGCCTGCAGACCGCGGTGTTGCAGACGCGGCGCCGGCCGGACCTGTCGGTCGCGCTGGCACGGCAAGCGCTGCTTGGGATCGCCGTGGAAAGCGCGCGGCTGGGGCAAAGGTAGGAAAGCGATCTTCCCTTTTCGGCGCCGAGCGCTGCCTCCATTGGTCAATTCATGATCATGGCGCTCAATTCACTCAGCCTCTTCTCCCCGTGACTATACGGGAGAAGATCCCGGCAGGGGGATGAGGGGCGGCGCCAACGCTCAGATCAACAGCAATATTCGCCGGCTAATTACCGTTCCTGCTTCAATCTCCGGCACAGCTCATCGAGCTGCTCCAGCGAGCGATAGGAAACGCGAATCTCGCCGCCCTTGCCCCTGTGATCGATGGCCACGATCATGCCGAGCGTATCGGTCATCAGCTTTTCCAGCGCCAGCGTGTCGGTATCCTTTTCCGGCACGGCCTGTGCCTGCTTCGGCTTGGCCGGCGTCGGACCGGCCGGCATTTGCGCCAGCGCTTCGGCCTGGCGCACGGAAAGGCCTTCCTCGACGATGCGCTTGGCAAGGCCGGCCGGGTCCTCCGCGGTCACCAGCGTGCGGGCGTGGCCCGCCGACAGCGCGCCGTCGACCAGCATGTCGCGGATCACGTCGGGCAGTTTCAGCAGCCGCAACGTGTTGGCGACATGGCTGCGGCTCTTGCCGATCACCTGGCCGAGATCGGCCTGGGTGTAGCCATGGTCGTCGATGAGCTGCTGGTAGCCCTGCGCCTCCTCGACCGGATTGAGGTCGGCGCGCTGGACGTTCTCGATGATCGCCAGTTCCAGCGCCGTGCGGTCGTTGACATCACGGATGATGACCGGGATCTCGGTCAGCCCCGCGCGCTGCGCCGCGCGCCAGCGCCGCTCGCCGGCGATGATCTCGTAGCGGCCCGCCTGGGTGGGCGACGGCCGCGCCACCACCGGCTGCACCACGCCATGCTCGCGGATCGACTGGGCGAGGTCGGTGAGTTCGGCATCGCCGAAATGCCGGCGCGGATTTTTCGGATTGGCGCTGATGAACTCGATCGGCACCTTACCGTCGGCGCTCATGCCGGGCTTTTCCGGTGCGGCCGGGCGATCGATCTCGCCGATCAAGGCTGCCAGCCCGCGACCCAGTCTTTTCCTCGAGAGATCTTCGTTCATCTTTATTCCATGTCTATTTCAGATCGTTTCGGTATCGAATCGGCTGTTAAGCCCTGTGTGGCCTATCAAGCGGCGCGCAATTTACGCTCGCGGCGGATCACTTCGGAGGCCAGTTGCAGATAGGCCTGGCTGCCCGAGCATTTCAGGTCGTAGAGGATCGCCGGCTTGCCATAGGACGGTGCTTCCGACACGCGCACATTGCGCGGGATGATGGTTTCGTAGACCTTGTCGCCCATATGCTCGCGCACGTCCTGCACCACCTGGTTGGCGAGGTTGTTGCGGCCGTCATACATGGTCAGCACGATGCCCTGGATGGTGAGATCGGGATTGATCGAGCGGCGCACCTGCTCGACGGTTTCGAGCAACTGGCTGAGACCTTCCAGCGCGAAGAACTCGCATTGCAGCGGCACGAGAACGGAATCAGCCGCCGCCATTGAATTCAAGGTCAAAAGATTGAGCGAGGGCGGGCAATCGATCAGCACGTAGCCAAAAGGCGCCCCGCGCTCGGTCGCGGCACGCAGCGCATTGCGCAGCTTGAGCACCCGGTCGGGCGCCGAGGCGATCTCCATCTCGATGCCGAGCAGGTCGAGTGTCGAGGGCACGATCGACAGGCCGGGCACCGCGGTCGGAATGGCCGCGGCTTCCAGCTCGAGTTCGCCCGTCAGTACATCATAGGACGAGACCGTCCGGTCCTTGCGATCGATGCCGAGGCCGGTGCTGGCATTGCCTTGCGGATCGAGGTCGACGATCAGCACTTTCTCACCGATCGCCGCCAGCGCGGTGGCCAGGTTGATGGCGGTGGTCGTCTTGCCGACACCGCCCTTCTGGTTGGCTACGGTGATGATTCGAGGGCCGTTCTTCATCATGGGCTTATGCCAGAAATTCATCTTTGGGTCGCCGAATAATCAGGCCGGTCGGTTCAGACAGGCCGCACATTGGACAATTCGAGGATGACGCCGCTGGCGTCGGTCACGCTTGGATGTTCTACCAGATCGAAGGTCCACCGGTTAACGCTTTCTTGCACTTCGGCGCGGTAATCCCGGCCTTTGTGGAACAATCCGCGCCCGCCCGAAATCAGCCATGGCGCGGACAGGTCGAGTAGCACCGAAAGCGAGGCCAGCGCCCGCGCCGTGACGATTTGCGGCGTCGAAACAAGCGCATGGCTGTCCTCGATGCGGCGCGCCACGGCCCGCGCCGGCAGGCCGAACTGACCGATGACGGTCTGCAGGAACGAAGCCTTCTTGCGGTTGCTTTCGACCAGATCGATGCTGGCGCCCGGGCGTTCGGCGAGCAGAAAGGCCATGACAAGGCCAGGAAATCCGCCGCCTGAGCCGATGTCGACCCAGCGCGTGGCACTGGGCTTTATTCGCGCGAGCTGGGCGCTGTCCAGTATATGACGCTGCCAGACATCGCTCGAAGTGGACTGCGCCACGAGATTGATGCTGCGGTTCCATTTCTGGAACATTTCCTCGAACGCCATCAGGCGCTCGAATGTTTCACGTGAAACCGGACCGGCCACGTCCTGCAGGCTCTCCAGGGAAAGAGAGCTCACGCAACGTTCCTCCGCGCGCTCTCATGGTGGCGGACGTGCGCGACGATGATCGCCAGCGCTGCCGGCGTCATGCCTTCCATGCGCTGTGCATCCGCGATGGAGCGCGGCCGCCGCGCTTGCATCTTCTGCTTCAGCTCATTGGACAGTCCGGGCACGCCGGCGAAATCGACCGTCTCGGGGATCAGCCGCGCCTCTTCATGCCGGATTTGCGCGACATCCGTGCTCTGGCGATCGAGATAGACTGAATATTTCGCTTCCGTTTCGAGCCGCTCAGCGGTTTTGGCGTCAATGTCGCGGAATCTCGGCTCGACCCCGGCCAGCCAGGCCACGTCGACACCGGGATAGGCCAGCAGTTCGAAGCCGGACCGGCGCACGCCGTCGCGGTTGATCTCCAGACCGTGCCTTGCCGCCTCATTCGGCGTCATGGTCAGCGAAAGCGCCAGCTGGCGCGCTTCGTCGAGCCGCCGCATGACATCGGCGTAACGCTGCATCCGGGCTGCCGACGCGATGCCAAGCTTGTCGGCCAGCGGGGTCAGCCGCTCATCGGCGTTGTCGGCGCGCAGCGACAGCCGGAACTCGGCGCGCGAAGTGAACATCCGGTAAGGCTCGCTGATGCCGCGGCTGGTCAAATCGTCGACCATCACGCCAATATAGGCGTGGGTCCGGCTGAGCACGATTTGCTCGCCGCCTCCGGCACGTCGCGCCGCATTGAGGCCGGCGAGCAGACCCTGACCGGCAGCCTCTTCATAGCCCGTCGTGCCGTTGATCTGCCCGGCGAGATAAAGTCCGGCGACGCGCCTGGTTTCCAATGTCTGATGCAGTTCGCGCGGATCGACGTGATCATATTCGATGGCATAGCCGGGCTGCAGCATGACCGCACGCTCCAGCCCGGGAATGGTCTTCAGGATGTCGAGCTGAACGTCTTCCGGCAGCGAGGTCGAAATCCCGTTTGGGTAGACGGTGTGATCGTCAAGCCCTTCCGGTTCGAGAAAGATCTGGTGCCCGTCGCGATCGCCGAACTTGACGATCTTGTCCTCGATCGACGGGCAATAGCGCGGCCCGACGCCTTCGATCGAGCCGGAATACATGGCCGAGCGGCCAAGATTGGCGCGGATCAGTTCGTGCGTCGCCGTGGTCGTGCGCGTGATGCCGCAATCGATCTGCGGCGTTGTGATACGGTCGGTCATCAGCGAGAACGGCACGGGATCCTCGTCCGCCGCCTGACTGTCGAGCGATGCCCAGTCGATGGTTCGCCCATCGAGCCGCGGCGGCGTGCCGGTCTTGAGCCGCCCGAGCTTGAAGCCGGCGTGGTCCATCGTCGCCGACAATCCCATGCTCGCCTTCTCGTTCATGCGGCCGGCGACAACCTTCTTGTCGCCGATGTGGATGAGACCGCGCAGGAAGGTTCCCGTCGTCAGCACCACGGCGCCGCAGGCCAGCCGCCGGCCCTCGGCCAGCAGAACCGCGGCGATCTTCCCATCGGATATTTCGAAATCGAGCACTTCGCCCTCGACGACGTCGAGATCGTTCTGCTGCCGAATCGCTTCCTGCATGGCAAGGCGATAGAGCTTCCTGTCGGCCTGCGTGCGCGGTCCACGTACCGCCGGCCCCTTGCGGCGGTTGAGCAGACGGAACTGAATCCCGGCAGCGTCGGCCACACGGCCCATCAGCCCGTCCATGGCGTCGATCTCGCGTACCAGATGTCCCTTGCCGAGACCGCCGATCGCCGGGTTGCACGACATGACGCCGATCGTGTCGAAACGCAGCGTTACCAGCGCGGTGCTGGCGCCGGCGCGCGCGGCGGCACTGGCCGCCTCGCAACCAGCATGGCCACCGCCCACCACAACCACATCATAGTGATCGGTCATTTCCAAATGTCCTGGATTCGAAGGGTGAGGGACACATGTCCCCACGAGGCGAAGCTGTCAAGAAAACTTACGCGCGACGTTTCACGTGAAACAGGCAAATCGAGGCTCGGTGCGCGTTTCACGTGAACCACACCCCAGAATGTTTCACGTGAGTCCGTCGAAGCTCGCAGTCCAAACGGCCAAGTACGTTTCACGTGTGTCAGGTCAACGGTTGCCGAAAGCCTACACGGCTTCGTCATCCACGGGCGGAGCACGAGCGAAGCTCCGACGCGAAGACCCGAGGATCCATTCCGGGACGTTGGTGATGGGTGCAGCGGCAGAATCTGCATGGTGGCAACGCTCGAAAGTCGCGGCATGGATCCTATGGCCTGCGCTGGGTCGCTTCGCTCCGCCCTAGGATGACGAAGCCGTAGAGGTTCCGACACCTGCCAGCCCTTCTTCAACAAGTCATTGTTTCACGTGAATCATTTTCCGATACAGAACTGACCGAAAATCACATCGAGCATATCCTCGACGTCAATGGCGCCAACGATTCGGCCCAGCCGGTCAGCGGCCAACCGCAACTCCTCGGCGCGCAGTTCCTGCCCGGCGTCCTGGTCATCAGTCGCTAGAAGAAGATGGCGATTTGCGTCGCTGAGCAGTTCGACATGGCGTAGGCGGGACGGTAGAACATCGCCAACGTTTCCCGCCGCATCCGCCGCCCGCCTGCCAATCTCCGCTAGCAGAGCCTCCACGCCAGTCCCATCCAGAACTGAGATGACGAGATCATACCGATCGGGTGCATTACCCACTCGGTCGTGACTCACCAGGTCAAGCTTGGTGCCAACCCTCAACAGCGGTGCCTTGCCCGGGATCGTGCCTATTTCCGTAGGAGACAAGATGTCTTCCAGCAGCAACAGGAGATCGGCACGATCCGCCTTGCTGCGCGCTTTCTCGATGCCGATCGCCTCGACCTTTCCCGGCGCATCCCGCAACCCGGCCGTATCGGTCAGCCTGACACGCAGGCCTTCGAGGTCCAGCACCACCTCGAGCAGGTCGCGGGTGGTGCCGGGCTCATCCGTTACAATAGCGGCATCGCGCCGCGCCAACGCATTGAAAAGGCTGGATTTGCCTGCATTCGGCGCGCCAAGGATGACGACCTCGAAGCCGTCGCGGATGATTTCGGCGGCATGAAACCCAGCTATCTGGCGGTCAATCTCCGAGATCATCGACCGCACATCCGACCAGACCGTATCCGAAACGGAACCCGGCACGTCCTCCTCATCGGCGAAGTCGATCTCCGCCTCGATCATGGCCCGCGCATGGATCAGGCGACGCCGCCAACCGAGATAAAGCGCGCTCTGTGCGCCTTCGGCATTCTGCACGGCAAAGCGTCGCTGCGCTTCGGTCTCGGCGTTGACCAAGTCCGCCAGCGCTTCTGTCTCGACCAGGTCGACCTTGCCGTTGAGAAAGGCACGGCGCATGAATTCTCCGGGTTCGGCGTGCCTGACGCCTTCAAATCCGGCGATTGTCTCAAGCATCCTGGCCACCACGGCGCGGCCGCCATGGACGTGGAACTCGGCGACATCCTCGCCGGTAAAGCTGGCAGGACCGGGGAAGAAGACGACCAGCCCGGTGTCAACAAGCGTTCCATCCGCCGCCATGAACCTGCGCAGAACCGCGCTGCGCTCCTTGACCATGCCGCCGGCGATCGTTTCGATAACGAATCGAGTCCGTGGGCCGGATATGCGAAGCACCGCGACGCCGGCGGGGAGCCGGCCGCTCGACAGCGCCACGATCGAATCGCCTGAAATCATTTGCCCGCTCTACCGAACCGCCCTAGCTTCCGCTCATCACCGACCTTTGGACCGCCCCGAAACGACTTGCCCCCGAAAGTTGGCCATCGTGACATTGCCCGCGCAAAACCTGCTTGCCGACGAGGCCAGCCCCTATCTGCGGCAGCACAGCGGCAATCCCGTGCATTGGCGGGGATGGTCGCCCGCATCGCTGGATGAAGCAAAGGCCCTGGACCGGCCTATCCTGCTCTCCATCGGCTATGCCGCCTGCCACTGGTGCCATGTCATGGCCCATGAAAGCTTCGAGAATGACGACGTCGCCGCCGTCATGAACCGTCTGTTCGTCAATATCAAGGTCGACCGCGAGGAGCGCCCCGACATCGACCAGATCTATATGGCGGCCCTGTCGTCGATGGGCGAGCAGGGCGGCTGGCCGCTGACCATGTTCCTGACGCCCGACGGCAAGCCGTTCTGGGGCGGCACCTATTTCCCGCGCGAGCCGCGTTATGGCCGCCCAGGATTCATCCAGGTCATGGAAGCGGTCGACAAGGCTTGGCGCGAAAAGCGGGCGAGCCTGCACCAGAGCGCCGACGGCCTGACCTCCCATGTCGAGGCGCGGCTCTCGGCCACGCATGCCAAGGCGCTTCTCGATCGCGATACGCTGTCCGATCTCGCCGGCCGCGTCAGTGGCATGATCGATCGCGATCGCGGCGGCCTCGCCGGCGCGCCGAAATTCCCCAACGCGCCGTTCATGCAAACATTGTGGCTGTCCTGGCTGCGCGACGGCAATGCCGCGCATCGCGACGACGTTCTCGCCAGCCTCGAACATATGCTCGCCGGCGGCATCTACGATCACATCGGCGGCGGGCTCAGCCGCTACTCGACGGACGCCGAGTGGCTGGTGCCGCATTTCGAGAAGATGCTCTACGACAACGCGCAGCTGATCCGCTTCTGCAACTGGGCCTTCGCGGCGACCGGCAACGATCTGTTCCGGATACGAATCGAAGACACGGTCAACTGGCTGCTGCGCGAAATGCGCGTCGATGGCGGCCCCTTTGCCGCCAGTCTCGACGCCGACAGCGATGGCGAGGAAGGGCTGTTCTACACCTGGAGCAGGGAAGAGATCGATTCCGTCCTTCGCGACGATTCAACCTTGTTTTTCAAATACTTCAAGCTCTCCAGCCGGCCCGGCTGGGAAGGCAAGCCGGTGGTCCATCAGACCTTGTCCCAGCAGGCGTTTGGCGTCGCGCACCGCGAAAGCCTGATCCCGCTGAAGGCAAGGCTCCTCGCTGTTCGCGAAGAGCGCGTCAGGCCAGGCCTCGACGCAAAGACCCTGACCGACTGGAACGGCCTGATGATCGCCGCGCTCGCCGAGTCCGGCCGTTCCCTGGCCCGGCCGGACTGGATCCAGGCCGCGGCAAGGGCTTTCGCCCATATCGATGCCGCAAGCCGCGACAATCGCTTGCCGCATTCCATGCTCGGCGCCCGGAAATTGTTTCCCGCACTGTCGAACGACTATGCCGCCATGGCCAATGCGGCGATCTCGCTGTTCGAAGCCACGGGCGATTGGAGTTATGTCGACAAGGCCAGCCAGTTCCTGGAACAACTCGACCGTTGGCACGCCGACGCGCAGGGCACGGGCTACTACCTGACCGCGTCGGACAGCACCGACGTGCCGATCCGCATCAGGGGCGATGTCGACGAGGCCATTCCGTCGGCCACCAGCCAGATCATCGAGGCGCAGCTGCGGCTCGCATCCGCCACCGGCAATCTCGACCTGCAGGAAAAGGCTTGGAAAACCGCCGAACACGCCGCCGGCCGCGCCGCGCATCAGGCCTATGGGCAAGCCGGTATCGTCAATGCCTGCGCGCTTGCCCTCGAGCCCCTGAAACTGGTCATCGTCGATGACCAGGACGATCAAAAACTCGTTCCGGTCGCGAATCGAAATCCTGACCCGCGCCGCGTCGATATCGTGGTGCCGATCGGTACGGCAGCGAATCGACCCTTGCTGCCCGGCGGAATCCTGCCGCCGACAAACCGGCGCGGCGCTTGGCTCTGCACCGGCCAGGTTTGCCTGCCGGTGGTTACGGATCCGGGTGAGTTGGAAGGATTGCTGCGGCGAACCTAATTTCGCCGCCAGATGTCAGAGCGCGAAGCGGAAACGGCGCAAATCCGAGAACGAAGAGAAGGAGGGGCGAACCCCTCCGAACTCAAGTGTTCATCGAATCGAAGAAATCGCCGTTGGTCTTGGTCTGCTTCAGCTTGTCGATCAGGAACTCGATCGCGTCGGTGGTTCCCATCGGCGCCAGGATGCGGCGCAGCACGAAGATCTTCTGCAGGTCCTGGCGCGACACCAGCAGGTCTTCCTTGCGGGTACCGGACTTCAAGATGTCGATGGCCGGATAAATGCGCTTGTCGGCGACCTTGCGGTCGAGCTGGATTTCGCAGTTGCCGGTGCCCTTGAACTCTTCGAAGATGACCTCGTCCATGCGGCTGCCGGTATCGATCAGCGCCGTGGCGATGATGGTCAACGAGCCGCCTTCCTCGATGTTGCGGGCGGCGCCGAAGAAGCGCTTCGGGCGCTGCAGCGCGTTGGCGTCGACACCGCCGGTCAGCACCTTGCCGGATGACGGCACGACGGTGTTGTAGGCGCGGCCGAGGCGGGTAATCGAATCCAGCAGGATCACCACATCGCGGCCGTGCTCGACCAGGCGCTTGGCCTTCTCGATGACCATTTCGGCGACCTGGACGTGGCGCACCGCCGGTTCGTCGAAGGTTGAGGAGATCACCTCGCCCTTCACCGAACGCTGCATGTCGGTCACTTCCTCGGGACGCTCGTCGATCAGAAGCACGATCAGATAGCATTCCGGATGATTGGCGGTGATCGAGTGGGCGATGTTCTGCAACAGCACCGTCTTGCCGGTGCGAGGCTGTGCGTTGATCAGGGCGCGCTGGCCCTTGCCGATCGGCGCCACCAGATCGATCACGCGGGGCGAGATGTCCTTGGTCGGCGGATTGTCGACCTCCATCTTCAGCCGCGAGGTCGGATAAAGCGGCGTCAGATTGTCGAAGTGGATCTTGTGGCGGATCTTTTCGGGATCGTCGAAATTGATCGTGTTGACCTTGAGCAGCGCGAAATAGCGCTCGCCCTCTTTCGGACTGCGGATCGGCCCTTCGACCGTATCGCCGGTCTTCAGCGAAAAGCGCCGGATCTGCGACGGCGAGATGTAGATGTCGTCGGGACCTGGCAAATAGTTGGCATTGGCGGAGCGCAGGAAGCCGAAACCGTCCTGCAGCACCTCGACCACACCGTCGCCGATGATTTCGATGTCCTGGGCGGCGAGCTTCTTCAGGATCGCGAACATCAGTTCCTGCTTGCGCATGACGCTGGCGTTCTCGACCTCGAGCGATTCGGCATAAGCGATCAGCTCAGGCGGCTTCTTGTTCTTGAACTCGGTGAGTTTCATTTCTTGCATTAGATAGACTCTGGGTAGGCTTTGGGAAAAAATCGGCGGGATGCGACAAATGCCGGGCGCGGCCGAAAGCAATGACGGGCGGCGCATGACGGGAAGGAAGACCCGTCTTGTATCGTCGGTCGGCTGAAAGAGCAAGCCGCCTTTTGACGGAGCCGGATGAAGCCTCAGAAAGGCTTCACCACGACCAGGATCACGATTGCGATCATCAGCAATGTGGGGATCTCGTTGACGATCCGCCAGTGCCGTGCCGGTTTTTCGTTGCGGTCCTCGGCGAATTTGCGCACCGCGGCGGCGAGATAGCCGTGAACGCCCGATAGGATCAGCACCAGGCCGATCTTGGCATGCAGCCAGCCACCCTGGAAGGCAAAGATCTTCCACGCCAGCCACAGCCCGAACACCCAGGTCAGGATCATCGCCGGATTGATGATGCCGCGCAGCAGGCGCTGCTCCATCACCTTGAACGTCTCGGATTGGACGGAGCCCTTCGCGGCGTCGACGTGATAGACAAACAGCCGCGGCAGATAAAGCATGCCAGCCATCCAGGAGATGACGGCGAGGATATGGATCGCCTTTGCCCAGGGATAGAAGCTTTCCGGTGCGAAGAAGAACAAAAGCGCGGTGAGAACGATCAGCACTGTGATGCCGACGGCCATGCGCTTCATCGCCTGGCCGGTGCTGTTGGTGTCATCTCGGTCAGCCATCAGCGTGCCGCGCTCCGAACCTGTTTTACCATCGCCTCGACATGGGCCACCGGCGTCTCCGGGGTGATGCCATGGCCAAGGTTGAAGATCAGCGGTCCGTGGCCCAGCGCCTGGAGGATCGCCCCTACGCCGTCGGCGAGCGCCTCACCGCCCGCGACCAGCCGCAACGGATCGAGATTGCCCTGGACCGCTCCTTGCCGCTGCAACGCCTTCGCTGCCTCCAGCGGCACCGTCCAGTCGATGCCGAGCCCGGTCACGCCGGTCCTGTCGCGATAGCTCTGGTAGCGGGCCCCGGCACCCTTGGGAAAGCCGATGATCGGCACGTCGGGATGAACGGCGCGAACCTGGCTGACGATCTCCGCCACCGGTTCGATGCAGAAGCGCTCGAACGAGGCATCGTCGAGCACGCCCGACCAGGAATCGAAAATCTGCACGACATCCGCGCCCGCCTCGATCTGGCGGATCAGGTAGGAAGCCGAATGGTCGGCGAGCACTTTCAAGAGATGTTTGAACGCCGCCGGCTCGCGATAGGCGAACAGCCGCGCCGGCGCCTGGTCGGGCGTTCCGTGCCCGGCGATCATATAGGTCGCCACCGTCCACGGCGCGCCGCAGAAGCCGATCAGTGTCGTCTCGTCGGGCAATTTCGCCCGCAGCCGGCGCACCGTCTCGTAGACCGGTTCGAGATTCACGTGAAACATGTCGCTTCCCAGCGCCGCGATCTCGCTCGCCGAAATCGGTGTCAGCAGCGGCCCGCGCCCTTCCTCGAACCGCACATCGCGGCCTAGCGCATGGGGAACGACAAGAATGTCCGAGAACAGGATGGAAGCGTCGAAGCCGAAGCGTTCGATCGGCTGCATCGTCACCTCGACGGCAAGGTCGGGATTGTAGCAGAGGTCCAGGAACGAACCGGCACGTACACGCGTTTCGCGATATTCCGGCAGATAGCGTCCGGCCTGGCGCATCATCCAGAGCGGAGGAGGAAACACCGCCTCGCCTTTCAGGACATCCAGCATGATCCGTCTTGCAGGCATCGAGCGCTCGCCTCTCCCGGCTTCCTCTTAATCAAATATCTTATTTATAAAGAGTCTTCTGATTCTAAGAGTCTGTTGGTTGTGGTGGTTGTCACCTGTCCCGCTTTGACCGCCAAAACGCCAGCAAGCATATTGTCGCGCATTGCAGGTCGCGCATTGCAGGGTTCTGGGGACAATCAGGAATCGCGCAGGCGAGTCAATGCGCTAGGTCCAGTGGCCTTGGAACCAGCCCTGTGGACGAGCGAAAGGCAAAATGCTTCGTCCACGGACTTGTCCCCAGCCGCCCGGCGAAGCTGACAGCGCACCGAATTGTGGACAAACCGCCATCTGATACAGTCGCCCCTGGTCGGCATGCCCGCCTGTCCAACCTTATCCACATCCGCCCACAGCCTCAGGTGACCCCCTGTGAACAAACCCCAGAGCTTCTTCCACCTGCATCTGATTTCCGACGCCACGGGCGAAACGCTGCTCGCCGCCGGCCGCGCCGCCTCGGCGCAGTACAAGGATGCGCGCGCCATCGAGCACATCTACCCGCTCATCCGCACCGAAAAGCAGGTCGCCAAGGTGTTCGAGGACATAGAGGAGGAGCCGGGCATCATCCTCTATACGGTGGTCGACCAGAAGCTGGCGCGCGGCATCGACGAACGCTGCGCGGCCATGGGCCTGCCATGCGTGTCGGTGCTGGAGCCGGTACTGACCGTCTTCCAGTCCTATCTCGGCACCCCGGCCGGCCGCCGCGTCGGCGCCCAGCATGTTCTCGACGCCGAATATTTCCGCCGCATCGACGCGCTCAATTTCACCATGGACCATGATGACGGCCAGCTGCCGGCCAATATGGATGACGCCGATGTCGTGCTGATCGGCATATCGCGGACGTCGAAGACGCCGACCAGCATCTATCTCGCCAACCGCGGCATCAAGACCGCCAACATCCCGATCGTGCTCGGCGTGCCGGTGCCCGAAAGCCTGGTTAGCGCCAGGACACCGCTGGTCGTCGGATTGATCGCCACCGCCGAGCGCATCTCGCATGTGCGCCAGAACCGCATCCTCGGCAATTCGAGCACCTACGTGCCGACCGACTATGTCGACCGCGCCGCCATCAACGAGGAACTCGCCTACGCCCGCCAGATCTGCACCCGCCATGGCTGGCCGATGATCGACGTCAGCCGCCGCTCGATCGAGGAGACGGCCGCGGCCATCGTTGCCCTGCGCGGGAAGACGCGGTAGATGAGCGGACAGTGAGTTTTCCGAGTCACCTTTAGCGGAGGTCGGCGCCGCCCCTCACCTGCCTGCCGGCATCCTCTCCCCGCATAGTGACGGGGAGAGGCGCGCTGTCGTCGATGGTTTCGCCAATCGCCAGCGTTGCCGCAAAGAGCGGCTGCACTGAAGCTGCCCCTTTCTCCCCGTTTCTATACGGGGAGAAATGTCCGGCAGGACAATGAGGGGCGGCGCCAACCTTACAGAGTAAAGCTCCTCATACGCCAACCGCGTTTGTATCTGCGCCCGAGTGCAAAAATGACAGAAAAAATCATCCTCGCTTCAGGCAGTCCGTTCCGCAAGGCGATGCTGGTCAATGCCGGCGTCGATATCGAGGCGGTTCCCGCGACGCTCGACGAGCGCGCGCTGGAAGCGCCGTTGCAGGACAGCGGCGCCTCGCCCGAGGACGTCGCTTTGGTGCTGGCCGAAGCCAAGGCGACCGAAGTCAGCGAGCGCCGGCCCGGCGCGCCGGTGCTTGGCTGCGACCAGACTTTGTCGCTCGGCGACGAGGTGTTCCACAAGCCGGCCGACATGGAAGGCGCGCGACGGCATCTCCTGGCGCTGTCGGGCAAGACCCATCAGCTCAACAGCGCCGCCGTGCTGGTGCGCGACGGCAAGGTGCTGTGGCGCCATGTCGGCATCGCCTCGATGACCATGCGCAAGCTCGACCCGGCCTTCATCGGCCGCCATCTCGCCCGGGTCGGCGCCAAGGCCTTGTCGAGCGTCGGCGCCTATCAGATCGAGGGCGAAGGCATCCAGCTGTTCGAAAAAATCGAAGGCGACCATTTCACCATTGTCGGCCTGCCGCTGCTGCCGCTGCTGGCGGAACTGCGCACACTGGGAGCCATCGATGGCTGAGGCAATGAAGAAAGCCTTCGTTACCGGCCATCCGATAAAACATTCGCGCTCGCCGATGATCCACGGCCACTGGCTGGCCGAACACGGCATCGACGGCAGCTACCGGGCGATCGATGTCGCGCCCGAGAATTTCGCCGATTTCCTGGGGAGCCTGCAGGCCAATGGCTATCGCGGCGGCAACGTCACCATCCCGCACAAGGAGGCCGCCTTTGCCGGGGTCGCGCGCCGCGACCATGCGGCCGACGAGATCGGCGCCGTCAACACGCTGTGGCTCAAGGACGGCACCTTGTGGGGCGGCAACACCGACGGCCATGGCTTTGCCGCCAATCTCGACGATTACGCTCCGGACTGGGCGTCGAATGGCCCGGCCGTTGTGCTGGGTGCCGGCGGCGCCGCCCGCGCCGTCATCCACGCAATGAAGACGCGCGGCCTCAAGGACATCCGCATCGTCAACCGCACACTCGCCCGGGCACTCGAATTACGCGACCGCTTCGGCGCCGGCGTTTCGGCGCATGAAGTGGCCGCGACCGCCGAATTGCTGCGCGACGCCGGCCTTCTGGTCAACACCACGGCGCTGGGCATGCAGGGCAATGAGGGTCTGCCCGCCGACCCCAGGGGTCTGCCCGCCGACCCCGCGCTGCTGCCCGACCATGCCGTGGTCAACGACATCGTCTATGTGCCGCTCGAGACTCCCCTGCTCGCCGCCGCGCGGGCCCGAGGGCTGAAGACCGTCGACGGGCTCGGCATGCTGCTCAACCAGGCGGTGCCCGGCTTCGAGCGCTGGTTCGGCGTCAGGCCGAAGGTCACGGCTGAGCTCCGCGCGCTCATCGTTGCCGATCTGGCGCCGAAACCATGATCGTGCTCGGCCTCACCGGCTCGATCGGCATGGGCAAGTCGACCACGGCCAGGATGTTCGCCGAGGCCGGCGTGCCGGTGCATGATTCCGACGAGACGGTGCACCGGCTCTATGCCGGCAAGGCGGCCTCCCTGGTCGAGGCCGCCTTTCCAGGCACCACCGCTGACGGAAGCGTCGACCGCGCAAAACTCGGCTCCCGTGTGCTCGGCGATGTGGCTGCCTTGAAAAAGCTCGAAGCCATCATCCACCCGCTGGTCCGCGCCGATGCCGACGCCTTTTTGGCCAAGCATCGTAACGCCGGCGAATCGATCGCCGTCCTCGATATCCCCCTGCTGTTCGAAACCGGCGGCCGTGGCCGGGTCGACAAGGTCGTCGTCGTCACCGCGCCGGCCGAAATCCAGCGCCAGCGCGTGCTGGCACGGCCTGGCATGAGCGAGGAAAAACTGGCGTCGATCCTGGCCAAGCAGGTGCCGGACGCCGAAAAACGCCGGCTGGCCGATTTCGTCATCGACACCGGTAACGGGCTGGACGCCGCGCGTGCCGCGGTAGCGGCCATCATTGCGGAACTTCGGGGATAAGCGGGGCTGCTGACGGCATGCCGTCAGCATTGCCCATTGCCATTTTGTTCCGGTCTGGCGATTCTGCTTCCCTAGGAGCGACCTGATTCGATGCGTGAGATCATCTTCGACACCGAAACCACCGGCCTTGATTCGCGCGACGACCGCGTGATCGAGCTTGGCGGCGTCGAGCTGGTCAATCGGTTTCCGACCGGCAGGACCTTCCATCACTATATCAACCCGCAAGGGCGCGCGATCCATGCCGAGGCGCAGGCCGTGCACGGCATCAGCGCCGCCGACCTCGCGGGGAAGCCGAGTTTCGCCGAAATCGCCGAGGAATGGCTGCGGTTTACCGAAGGCGCCAAGCTGGTGGCCCACAACGCCACGTTCGATATCGGCTTCCTCAATGTCGAATTCGGCCGGCTCGGTCATCCGCCCGTCGACAACGGGCTTGTCGTCGACACGCTGGCCTTGGCGCGCCGCAAGCACCCGATGGGTCCCAATTCGCTCGATGCGCTGTGCCGGCGCTACGGCATCGACAACACCAAGCGCACCAAGCACGGCGCCCTGCTCGATTCCGAATTGCTGGCCGAGGTCTATATCGAGCTGATCGGCGGCAAGCAGGCGGCGCTCATTCTCGACAGCGCCACCGCGCCGGCCCAGGGCGAGAATGTCCGCTATATCGAGATCATCGTCGCCGAACGACCGGCGCCGCTCGTGCCACGGCTGACCGAAGCCGAGCGCGCGGCCCACGCCGCCATGGTCGCCACGCTCGGCGAAAAGGCGCTGTGGCTGAAAGCAGCGTCTTCCGAGGCAAGCGCCGCGACGGCTTCGTAACCCGGACCTTTAGTAGGGCCACTCCTCGCGACCCAGCGCGGCGACCGCCGCGATGATGCGCGCAAAGGCTTGCGCCGCTGCCGGCACCGTGGTGCGGGCGCGCAGGAAACTGTGCACCAGGCGGGGTTCCTCATGCCACCAGGCCTTGCCGCCGGCGTCCAGGATACGATCGCGATAGACTTCGCCATCCGATGACAGCGGATCGCATTCGGCCGTGATGATCACCGTTGGCGGCAGGCCGGAAAAATCCGTGTCGCGCAGCGGCGAGAAGGTCGGATCGTCGGGCGATTGCTTCCTCGCCGAGCGGACGTCGCGGTAAAAGGCGGCATCGCCTGTCGACAGCAGCGGCGCGTCGGCGTGTTCGATATAGGAGCCCATCGCCTCGTTGCCGCCGAGATCGGGATAGATCAACACCTGGCCGATCGCGGCACGCGGATGGCGACGCGCGGCCTGTGCCACACCAGCCGCCAGATTGCCACCCGCACTTTCACCGCACAGCACGAGCGGCAGCTCGCTGCTTGCGGCCGCCCATTCGAAAGCCGCCAGCGCATCGTTAAAGGCGGCGGGATGAAGGTGTTCGGGGGCCAGCCGGTAGTCGACCGACAGCACGTCGAAGCCAGTGCCGGCGCAAAGTTCGGCGCAGATGTCGTCATGGCTTTCGAGGCCGCCGAGGATGAAGCCGCCGCCGTGGAAATAGAGCACAGTCGCGCGCGGCGCCGCGCCGGCGAGCCGGTAGCGGCGGACCGGGATGTCATGCTTCGGACAGGCAACCAGGCTGTCGCTGGCCTTGACCCCGGGCGGACGGCCCTGGTGGAAGGCGCGGCACATCCTGGCATAGACCGCGCGCTGCTTGTCGACCGGCAGGCCTGATATCCGCGGCGGATAAAAGGCGTTGACGCTGTCGATATAGGCCCACAGCGCAGGGTCGAGCCGGCTTTGATATTTGCCGCGGCCGGTCATTTCAGCCCAAGGCGCCCATCAAAGCTCGGCATAGAGACGGGCGGCGTTATCGAAGCTGAAGCGCAGCGGTACCGAGCCCTCGACCTGCCAGACGGTGACGGTCTCGCCGGCCAGCAGCCGGCAGGCGCCGTCGGTGTCGGTCACCGCGCCGCCATAGAGCCGGTTGGCAAGGTTGAGGATACCGGTCTGGTGCATCGCCGCGCTGCCGCTGCCACAGGCGTCCTTGACCAGAAGCACGCGAAATCCCTTCGCCACCGCATCCTTTACGCTGGCGTCGATGCAGGCCTCGGTCCACACGCCCGCGACAACAAGCCATTCGATGCCGGACGCCTCGAGCCGGTCGGCGGCCGGACTGGAGCGGAAGGCGCTGGCCTCGGCCTTGATCAGCAGCGCCTCACCCGGCGCTGGCGCCACCTCATGGCAGATTTCGGTCAGCGGGTCGCTCTTGTCGGAAAAGGCCGACTTGCCGTCCTCGCCGACCGGATGAAACGGCCGGTCCTGGCTGTCGAGATCGACAATATAGGCCCAGTGATGCAGCGGCACATGGTTTTGCCGCGCCGCCGCCTGCAGGCGCTGGACGTTGGCGAGGATGTTTTCGTAGCCCTCGACGAGGTAGCGCGGGTCCTGCCGGTGCTCTTCCTGCAGGTCGATGAACACGGCGGCCACCGTGCCGCGCTTGATGGAGATGGGGGCTTTCATACTGATGGGCCTTCGCCCCAAGATACCTCCAAACGCTGGAGGGGCAGCGCCCCCCTCTGCCCTGCCGGGCATCTCCCCCTCAAGGGGGGAGATTGGCGGTTGCGAATGCTTTCGCCAATCGCCAGCGTTGCAGGAAAAAGCGCTGCAAGCGAAGCTGCCGATCTCCCCCCTAGAGGGGGAGATGGCCGGCAGGCCAGAGGGGGGCGCCACGGAACGAGGCGCTCGTTCTTCAGCTGCGATACTTCTCCGAAATGAGCAACCAGCGTCAAACCTCTTTCTCCAGAAACGCATCCTCATAGGGAAAGCGCGACAGAAGCTCCGTGCCGGTCTCGGTGATCAGGATCTCGTCCTCCAGCTTGACGCCCTCGCGGCCGCCCTTCTCGCCAATATAGCTTTCCACGCTCACCACCATGCCTGGCACGATATGGCCGTCGCGGCCATAGGTCTCGTAGTCCATGGCGTGGGCGATGAACGGCGTCTCGCCATGCATGCCGACGCCGTGCATGACCGAGGTGTAGCGCTGGTCGACGAAACGGTCCGGGATTTTCCACGCCTTCCCGGCGATCTCGCGAAAAGCCATGCCGGGTTTGACGACCGAGATGTTGTGCTGAACCTGGTCGTGCGCCATGCGGTAGAGCGATTTCTGGTAAGGCGTCGGCTTGCCCGGACCGCAGCGGAAGGTGCGGGAAAAATCGGAATAATAGCCATAGCAGCCGATCGTGTCGGTATCGAGCGCCAAAAGTTCGCCGGGCCTGATCTTGCGGCCGCTGGCCTCGTTGAACCACGGATTGGTGCGCTGGCCGGACGTGAGCAGCCGCGTCTCGATGAACTCGCCGCCCTGGCGGATGACCTCGCCATACATGATGGCGAACAGGTCGTTTTCGGAGACGCCGGGCTTGATCGCCTCGCGCACGGCATAGACGGCGGCTTCGGCGCCGGCCATCGACACCTGCAGGCATTTGACCTCCTCCGGCGTCTTCACCGCGCGCACCGCCAGAATCTCGCCCTGGCAGTCGCGGACCTCGCAGCCGCGCTTTTCCAGCGCCAGCGCCTGCAGATGGCTGCAGCGGTCGAGCCCGAGCTTCATCGAGCCGCCGCCATGGTTTTTCAGCAGTTCGGCGATCTCGTCGGCGAACGGCCCGGCGGTTTCATCGTCGCGGCCCGACACCGAAGACCAGACGAGCTTGGAAGGACGCGCCTCGTCGATCGTGTCGAGCACCATGGAGACATGGTAGCTCTGCGGGTACTCGAACAGCACGATCGGCCCTTCGGTCGGAATGAAGAAATAGCGGGTCGAGTTGCGCAGGAAATAGCCGAACATGTTGCGCGACCCGGTGGCGTAGCGCTGGTTGTAGGGGTCGAACAAAACGACGCCGCCATAGCCGGCCTCGCGCATCCAGCCGCGCAGCTTGGCCAGCCTGCCTTTGCGTAGCGCATCGGCATCGATGAAGGACGGCTCGGTGTCCGACAGCCACATGCCGCCGGCCGGATCGGCGGCGGCCGGGTGGCGCATGCGATCCTTGAAGTCGACGTCCTCGGTGCTGTCGGGTTCGAATACGACGATGCTCATGGGGTTTCGGCCTTGGATGGGTTGCAGGCTCAGACCATGGCGCGGTAGGCGTGGAAGGATTGTGCGGAAAACCGCGTGTGTTGTGCGGGATGCCGCTGAAGGAACAAGAGAGGCAGGCGCCAGGCGCCCCCCTCTGTCCTGCCGGACATCTCCCCCTCAAGTGGGGAGATCGGCAGTCTGTTCGGGCGGCGCCCTTCTAACAACGTTTGTGACTGGCGAAAGCGGAGATGACAGCCAATCTCCCCCCAAGAGGGGGAGATGTCCGGCAGGACAGAGGGGGGCGCTGCCCCGCCAACATCTCACAGCTTCAGCGCGCGCCTAATGCCGCCGCGCCATCTTCGGCGCGTGGCCATGCTCCTCGCGAAAGGCCCGGGCAAAGCTCGACATCGAGGCGAAGCCGCAGGCCAGCGCCACGTCGCGCACGGCGAGCGTCGAGTGCGCCAGGAGATCGGCGGCGCGTTTCAGTCTGAGCCGCCGGTAATAGCCGTTGGGCGAGATGTCGAGTTCGGAGCGGAAGGAGCGTTCGAGCTTGTCGGACGAGACGCCGAGCTTGGCGGTCAGCTCGGCCATCCCCAGCCTTTCCTCCACCGCGTCCTCCATGATGGCGATGGCCGACAGCACCAGTTCGTTCTGGACGCCGGTGCGCAGGCGCAGCGGCATCAGCTTGCGGTCGACGCTGGAGCGCAGCTGGCTGTGCACGAACCATTCGGCGACGCCTGCGGCAAGCTCGGCGCCGTAATCCCGGGTGATGATCTCCAGCATCATATCGAGGCTACCGACGCCGCCCGCCGAAGTGAAGCGCTTGCGGTCGATGACGTAGAGGTCGCGCCGCAACTCGATGTTGGGAAAGGCCTCGGTGAAGGCAGCCTGGCTGGTCCAGTGCAAGGTGCAGGCATGGCCGTCGAGCAGGCCCGCACGCGCCAGGAAGAACGCCGCGTCCGCCACCGCGCCGATATGAGCGCCATTGCGTAGACTGCGGCGGATCCAGCTCGCCGCGTCCTCGGCGACGAGATGATCGGCGTCACCGCCCGAGCAGACGACGATGCGGTCGACCTTGGGCGCGGCCTCCGCGTAAAAACCCGGCTGGATGACGACCCCGTTCGAAGCCTCGACGGGTCCCTCAGTCGCGCCGACGATGATCCAGCGGTAGCACGCTTTCTTGGCCAGAATGTTGGCCGCGCGCAGCGGCTCGATGACGGAACTGAACGCCATCATCGGAAAGCCGGGGAAGACCAGCACCGCGAAGGTGAGGGGCTCGGTGGGTTTGGGTGGGTCGCGCATGGCCATGGCGCTACATCTCGGGCGAATGGCGGTCGGGGTCAATTGGACTGGTGGCCAACTACTAATTGTGAGGCGTCAGCGCTGCCCCTCACCTGCCTGCTGTTATCACGTGCTTCGCCAATCGCCGACATTGCAAAGAGGGCGCCGAGGTCGCAGCCGCCCCTTCTCCCCGTCACTATACGGGGAGAAGTGCCCGGCAGGGCGATGAGGGGCGGCGCCAGCTTTGGCGATTGGCTCGCCTCAGCCAAGCGGCTTCACCCCCGCAGCGCCTGCTCCAGATCCGCGATCAGATCATCGCCGTCCTCGATGCCCGCCGACAACCTTACCAGCGAATCCGATATCCCGATCTCCTCCCGCTTCTCCGCCGGGATCGAGCCATGCGTCATCAGCGCGGGGTGTTCGATCAGGCTCTCCACGCCGCCGAGGCTTTCGGCCAGCGTGAACAATTGCGTGCGTTCGAGGAAACGCTTTGTCCCGGCGAGGTCGCGGTCCAGCACAACCGTGATCATGCCGCCGAAGGCATTCATCTGCTGGACCGCGATGGCGTGCTGCGGATGGCTGGCGAGGCCGGGATAGATGACGCGGCGCACATCCCTGCGCGCTTCCAGCCATTGCGCGATCTTGAGGCCATTGTTGGAATGGCGCTCCATCCTGAGTGCCAGGGTCTTCAAGCCGCGCAGCGCCAGGAAACTGTCGAACGGGCCAGAAATGGCGCCGATGGCGTTCTGCAGGAACTTCAGCCGGTCGGCGAGATCCTTGTTGTCGCCGACCACGGCGACGCCGCCGACCATGTCGGAATGGCCGTTGAGATATTTGGTCGTCGAGTGCACCACGATGTCGATGCCGAGTTCCAGCGGCCGCTGAATATAGGGGCTGCAGAACGTGTTGTCGGCGACCGACAGGATGCCCCGGCGCCTGGCGAGCGTCGCGACGCCTTCGAGGTCGACGATGCGCAGCAGCGGGTTGGTCGGCGTTTCGACCCAGAGCATTTTTGTTTCCGGCCGGATCGCAGCCTCCACGGCCGCAAGGTCGGTGAAGTCGACGAAGCTCACCTGCAGGTTGGCCGAGCGCTTGCGCACCCGCTCCATCAGCCGGAAGGAGCCGCCATAGATGTCGTCGGTGGCGACGATATGGGCGCCCGAATCGAGCAGCTCCAGCACCGTGGCGATCGACGCCAGACCGGAAGCGAAAGCAAATGCGGCCGAGCCGCTTTCCAGGTCCGCCACCGCGCGCTCGAAGGCGAAGCGCGTCGGGTTCTGGCTGCGCGCGTATTCAAAACCCTTGTGCACGCCGGGCGATTGCTGGGCAAAGGTCGAGGTGGCGTAGATCGGCACCATCACCGCGCCGGTCTGCGGGTCGTGGCTCTGGCCGCCATGAATGGTGCGCGTCGAAAAGGCCAGGCGGTTCTTGCCGGCCGGCGGGGTGTGTTTGGTCATCGGGCGCGCCTCAGATGGTTGATCAGGTCGATGCGTGTGATCAGGCCGACGAACTCGTCGCCGTCGAAGATGATGGCGACCTCGTTGCGGTCGAACACCGGCAGCAGCGCATCCAGCGTCTGGCTGGCCTGCAGCGTGTGCAGGTTCGAGGTCATCGCCGTACGCACCGGGCCGTTGAAACGCTCCCAGCGCCCGTCATAGGGACCGTCGACATGGGCGAGAATATCGCTCTCGTCGACGATGCCGACGAGCTTGCCATTGTCCAGCACCGGCAGCTGCGAGACATCGGAGCGGCGCATGCGGCCATAGGCGTTGAGCAGGCTCTCGTCTGGCCCGACCCAGACAGTGTCGCCGGTCCGGTGCGAGCGCATGACGAGGTCGCGCAGGTCGCCATGCTGTTCGTGTTCGGCCAGCCCCTGCTCGGCCAGCCAGAAATCGTCGAACACCTTTGACAGATATTTGTTGCCGCTGTCGCAGACGAAGGTCACGACGCGCTTGGGCACCGTTTGCTCGCGGCAATAGCGCAAAGCCGCCGAGAGCAGCGTGCCGGAGGAAGAGCCTGCCAAAATGCCTTCCCGCGACAAGAGATCGCGCACCGCCAGCATGCTTTGCTTGTCGGTGATGGAGTAGGCTTTCCTGACCAGCGACAAATCGGCATTGGGCGGCACGAAATCCTCGCCGATGCCTTCCACCGTCCAGCTGCCCGCCTCTTCCATCTTGCCGGTCTTGATCAAGGGCGCCAGCACCGAGCCGACCGGATCGGCCAGCACCATCTCCGTCTTCGGCGACACTTCGGCGAAGTAGCGGCCAAGCCCGGTCAGCGTGCCGCCGGAGCCGACGCCGACCACCACCGCGTCGACATCGCCGTCGAGTTGCGCAAAGATTTCCGGGCCGGTCGTCGTCTCATGCGCCAGCGGGTTGGCCGGATTGGCGAACTGGTTGGCGTAGAAGGCGCCGGGCAGTTCGGCGGCGATTTTTTCCGCCATGTCCTGATAGTATTCGGCATGGCCCTTGCCGACATCCGAGCGCGTCATGCGCACCTCGGCGCCGAGCGCGCGCAGATGCTGGATTTTTTCGCGCGACATCTTGTCGGGCACGACGAGGATGATGCGGTAGCCCTTGGGAATGCCGACCTGGGCGAGCCCAAGCCCGGTATTGCCGGCGGTCGCCTCGACGATGGTGCCGCCGGGCTTCAGCCTGCCATCCTTCTCGGCCGCCGCGATCATCGACAGAGCGATGCGGTCCTTGATCGAGCCGCCGGGATTCTGGCTTTCGAGCTTGATGAACAGCCGGCATTTTCCGGTGTCGAATTTGGTCAGTTCGACGACCGGTGTCTGCCCGATCAGGTCGAGCACCGAGGCATAAGGCGGGCGCAGCCGCGACATTGCGCTGTCCGGCGCGGCGCCGTCCGAGGCGGCATTGCCGGCGGTGGCTTTTCTGTGCTCGCTCATGTCGGAGCCTCCTTGGATCAACCTAGCGTCTTTTCCAGCCGATCGCAGTTGGAAAGAAGATAGATCGTGCCAATCCGGGGGCCAGACGAGGAATGAAATTCCAGCGGCGCTTCAGAGCGCCGACCTCGACGACCCCGGCAATCGCCATCCGGGCGCCTCGGGGTAGGAAGGGACTTCAGTCTTAGTTGAGCTATAGCTAATGTAAGTATAGCTTGGTCGTGCGGGGGACGATCCCTAATCGAAGCCAAAACCCGCAATGGCCGGTGCGACCCGCTTCCAACCCAAGCATCCCCGCACCGGCCATTCTTTTCTCCCGGGTCGGCGTCGCCTCATGACCGATCCGCCGTCGCAACCCCGTCAAGGAAATCGGTCCGACCTCTGTGGAAAAGGCCGCGGCTCGAAACCGGGCTTGGAAGGGGACGGCAGACGGATCGGTTCCTTTTATAAGCCGATTTGCATCGCCATCACGCGAATCTGTATCAAGCTACATATATCTCGATTGACTAAAGTAACGGAACGTCCAATGGACAAGCACGGAACGTTCGAGGGCCCCTCGGACCAAGGCCTATTGGCGTGCAAGACTTTAGTCCCGCCGTCTTATAGTTAAGAACGGAAGTTGTTCAGCCCGACATAGGGCAGCGCGGAATGAATACCAGACCGCGCTCAACTGAATATGGTGTGATCGCGGAAGGCTCACGAGTCGAGGCGGATACGGTTCCGCCAAATAGGTGATCGCCGCCCGAATTGCCTACCCCAGCAACTGCTTGCTCAGCCTGGCGCACTGGACGCGGATATCGGGAATGGCGTCGATCTCGAAGAAGGTGCCGCGCGTCAGCGGCCCGACGGCGAGGATTTTCCGCGAAACCGAGCCGTCGGCGGCGATGATCTCGCAATTGGCCGAGACGTCGAGGCCGATACGCAGCGGATCCGGCCGCGCCAGCCCGCGGTCGACCAGGGAGCGCACCACGCTGTTCGACGAGGTCGAGATGTCGCGCACGATGCCGGAGCAATCATAGATGCGGGCGACTTCGAATGTTTCGAGGCGCTGGGTGTGGCGCGACTGGACCTCCACCGCGAAACCGTCGCCCGGCGTGACGGCGACGACGCGCCCCGCGACCGGCCGGATGCGGCCGGACCGCACGGCGTCCGTCACCCTGGCGTAGACCTCGGGCGCCATGCGGTGGCGATGGATGTCCCACCAGGCCTTGGTGTGTTCGACGAAGCGGCGCTTAGCCGAGGCGGGCCAGTTCTGCCAGATCTTCTGGTTGAACGGCCGCAGGCCGTCGACGACGTCGCGCCAGTCGACCCCCGCCTTCTGGTTTTCGCGGATCAGGTCGCGGAACCAGCCGACGAAATAGGAAAGCTGGGTGCCGAGCGGGATGTCGGCGACGTCTAGCTTGATCGGGTTGCCCTTGCGGTGCGGCGAGGGCAGCAGGCCGCGCCGCGACACCGCGACGATATCGCCGCGATGGCCGCGCTGCTCCAGCGCCAGAAATGCGTCGACCATGCTGAGGCCGGTGCCCAGCACCATCACCCGGCTGTCCGGGGCAATCTCCGTGTCGGCTTCCGAGCCCATTCTGATCGCATGGCCTTGCGCCGGCTGTTCGTCATGGCCGGTCGCCAATATGGCCAGATGAGCGACGACGCTGGTGCCATTGGCAAGCGCCACATCGACGCCGGACGGGGTCGGTGTGATCGAGCGGCTCTCCTCATGGATCAGCCGCAGGCGCCCGGTTGGCTGTTCGCGGGCTTCGAGTTCGTCGAGCAACTCCCCGAGGTAGCGGGCATAGATGCTGCGCGGCGCATAGAAGGGCGTCTGCGGCGTCTGCTCCGGGCCTATCAGCCCACGCCCCTGCAGCCAGCGCCAGAAATTTCCGGGATCGTCCGCATAGGCGCTCATGCCGGCCGCGCTGACATTGAGAACATGCGCCGACAGCAGCGTCGAATAGGCGATACCCTGGCCGAAATGCGGGCGCTTTTCGATCAGCGTGACACGCAGGTCCGGATTCGGCGATTTCAACAGATGCGCGGCCAGCACGACGCCGCTGGCGCCGCCGCCGACGATGATGATGGAATTGATCGAGTTGGTCCGGCCGGTCATGCGCGATCGAGCCTCTTGCGAGGCGACGGCTTCAGGCCTGGACCTTCGCCACGACAGCCAGGTCGGTCATGCCCGGCACGACCGGCAGGTCGTCGGCGATATCGCGCATCTCGGCGAGGCTGCGCTGGTCGAGCACCTCGGCGATCGCCTGCCGAACCTCGAGCATCAGATGTCGGACTTGGCATGTCGCCTCGTTACAGTCTTCACAGCGCTGATATTGGGTACGGCTGGCGCAGGGGATAGGGGCCAGCGGACCATCCAGCACGCGCACGACGTGGCCGATCTTGATCTCGTCGGCCGGCCGCGCCAGGCGGTAGCCGCCATCCTTGCCCTTGCGGCTCTGGACGAAGCCGGCATTGCGCAGTTCGCCCAATATGGCGTCGAGGAATTTTTTCGGGATGTTGTTGCCGGTCGCGATATCGCCAACGAAAGCAAGCTGTCCGGCCGGCATCCGCGCCAGATGGACGAGCGCCTTGAGGCCGTACTTGCCTTTTTTGGTGAGCATGAACCGAACGTTTCTTTTGTCGTGCGACGGCCCCAGGCCATCCCTGCGAAACGCCTGGCGTGCCTCCCCGCCGCACCGAAGCGTCCATGACACATAAATTCTAGTGACATGATATACAAGCCAATTTCGGTTGATCTTGCTTGGATTTCAAACCGTTGCGGCGATTTTAGGCTCGCCTTGCGACCCCGGTGACACAGAAACGAGGCTTCCATACGGGCAGGCCCGCGCCCGGGAACCGGTGACGCGGGTGATCGCCACGATACGCTGATCCGCCATCGACGCCTCCAACTATGTCGATAAGATTACTATACTTACCGTCGAAGACGCGAAATCGTTTGTCAATTCCATCTCTATTTGAGGCATGGATTTGCGCGAAACTCTCAAAATCGGGAATTCCGGCCGCAATTGCAGCGCGACTGGATCGGCAACTCCCAGTCCTGTTGCCTTCGATAGGCGGGATTCGGGATCTCGATATCCACCGATTGTGGTGGAGATGTTTCGAGCGGCGAGGCGTACGGGCTGTCTCCCCGGCGCGACAGCCGTCACAAGGGCGATGCCAGGGCGGCGACAAGCCTGACGAGATCGACCTGGCGGCGGACATTGGTCTTCTCGAAGACGTGCAGGAGATGGCTCTTGACCGTCGCGCCGGCCAGGCCAAGGCCACGTGCGATCTCCCGCTGGGTGCGGCCGGCGGCGATCAGTTCGGCGACCCGCACCTCCGCCGGGGTCAGGCCATAGAGGGCGGCGAAGGCATCGAAGGGAAGGCTTAACGGCCTGTCGGCCGGGGCGATGAAGAGGGCGGCGGTGGCGCGGCGGAACAGGCCAGGCCGGCTTTCACGCCTTTTCAGCGGCAGCACGTGAATGATGCGGGGCTCGCCGGAGAGACCACGCGTCGGAAAACCGCTGCCGCCACGACGCCCGAGTGCGACCTCGTCGCCGGCCGCCTGGGCGACCGCATCCTCGATCGCCAATGACATTTCGCGCGAGCCATCCGAGACGACGACGCGGCCGTTGCTGACCTTGATCGGGTCCTTGCGGGTCAGCATCTCCTCGGCTGCCGGATTGGCACGGATCAACGCCATCAGTTCGTCGACCAGCACGACGCCTACGGAGAGACCGTCCAGCACGGAGGCCACGTTGGCCGCGGCGATCGACTGCAAATCGAGCAACTGGCTGATGGCGATGGCGCGCCGGAAGTGCGGGGCCAGAAGACGCAAGGCATCGAGTTCCCCGTTGCCGACAATGCCGACCGTTTCATGCCGGCCGAACGAAAGCGTGGAAACCATGCGCGAATTGCGCTCCAGCCCGATCGCGACCGCGTCGACCACCCCTTGCGGCTGAGCCCATTCGCGAAAATAGCGGCTGGCGACCAGCGCGGCATCCGGCACCGCCTGGGACTGCGCGATGGGCTCCTCGAGCGGATATTGTTTCACCTTGGTGTCGCCACCCCAGAGATCGACCAGGTCCTGGCCATAGGAAGGAAGCTCGCCGAGCTTCAATGAATCGATGCCCGTCGCGACACCGAGCGTCACTTCCCCTCCCGGGAGCGGATACACACCGAGAACCGCGTAGCAGAACTCCAGTTCCCGTCGAATGCTGTCGACGACCGCTGGCCAGCGGCTGGGGTCGAGCACGCAATCATAGATGGTGCCGATGAGTTCCGAAATGCGCTCCGCCGGATAGGACCGGCCGGTCATGCCGGCCAACGCGGGTTGGCGGCCACGGTCGAGCATGGCGTCGTGCTGCCCTGATATCGCTTCAACGGCATCAATCCTCGGTCGATTTCGCGATTTCACATGTCTGGAGTCGACAGGGAGGTGGGGGGCGCACCGAAAGCCAACTGAAAGCGATTAGAAAAAAATGAAAGCTGGGAGTCAAGCCTAATCCAAATGGTGGACGCCGCGCCGCGTCTTTTGTGATTGGCTGCGCCGGCCCAAGGATAGACTGAATTCGGAGCCGTGCGACGCGCATCAGGAGAGTTCTAGATTTTCTCCACCGCCAGTTGGCGCGTCGGCTCAGGGGATAGGACGACGTCTATACACGAACGCACTTGAGTTAGACCCTTCTAATATTTGGAGAGAACGTCAAGACGACCGCTTGTCAGCCCCGCCGACGGTCGACCTTCCGAAACAATGTTCGAAGCAACTCACGAAAGCGGGGCGGCCCTTGCAGCCACGGTTGGTATACGGCCGAGGTCTTGCTGGCCGAAACCCCGACGACGTGCGGTCCAAGGAAGATCTGTCAACATGTCGGGTACATCGGAACTTTTCCTCAGTGCGATGCGAGGCGCCTTGCTGGGTTTTGCGGTCGCGGCCCCCATCGGCCCCACCGGCCTTTTGTGCGTGCAGCGCACGATCACGGGCGGCATCGGGCCGGGTCTGGCGACCGGCTACGGGGCGGCGACCACGCACTCGGTCTATGCCTCCATTGCCGCCGCCGGGCTCGGGGCGGTGGCGCAGGTTCTGGTGGGCTGGCACATGTTGCTGCAGCTCTGCGCCGGCATGTTTCTGCTCTATATGTCGCTGACGGCGGCACGGCTGACGCCGTCGCTCGACACGGCGTTGCAGCGGCGCATGCCGTCGGGCCGAGCCTATCTGACGGGGCTGGTCTGGACCCTGGGCAATCCGATGACGCTGGTCGGCTTTCTCACGCTTACGCCGGGAATCCTGGGGGCCGGCGTACCATCCTGGAAAACCCTGGCGCTTGTTTCGGCCGGCGTGCTGCTCGGCTCGGCGGCCTGGTGGACAACGCTGACACTGGCCACCAACCATCTGCGCAAGCGGCTGAACGGGCGTGGGCTGCGCTATGTCAATCTCGTGTTCAGCTCGGGCCTGCTGATCTTTGCGCTGTCGCTGTTCGCACGCGCCCTGCGCGTTTGAGGTTTTGCAGGTCGAAACGGGCAGGATCGAGCTGTCGGTGTTTCCTTGAAACGATGAACAGCGCGAACGCGCGGCTACGGCTTTGTTTTCGTCTTCGGCGACACCGCCATAGAGGGGGCGTCCGGCGGCCCGGCATCGTCGGGTTTCTGTTGCTCGGCGACTGGCGTGTCAGGCGCCTGCGGCGACCCGGAGGTGAGGTTCACCGACACGCCGTAGATTTTCCACTGACGGTTCGCCGGTTCGAACAAAAGCTCGAAATTGACCTGCATCGGCACGGACGGAAAGAAGCCCGCCATGTGCAGCATGCCGTTCGGTTCGATCTGCGGCAGCAGGGTCAGTTGCGGCTCCAGCACCGCCACCGCGCCGAAATCCAGCGCCTGCTTGCGCTGGTTGGAAAAGATGTCGCCGAGCCCTGCCGCGCTGTTGGCCTGGAAGTTCGGCGAGCCGAGATCGCGCAGTACCGTGTAGTTGCCGGTCTTGTTGGCCTGGTCGAGCGCCAGAAGCGTGCCGCGGATCAGGATCAGCACGCCGTTGCGATCGATCCCGGCGGCATGGGCCACACGGACCTTGTCGCCCTTCTCGGTCTTTTTCGTCTGCGCCCACGCAACGCCAGGGGATGCCGCCATCAAGCCGGCCGCCAGCAAGGCTGCCAGGGTGGCCCGGGTCCGCCCTGTCGCCGAACAGTGTAGGCGCTTCATTTGACCTCCGCGGTCGCAATCGAGCCGGCGGCGGGCGATACTGGCGACCGCGTCTGTGGGAACGCGGCCGCCAGCGGCCCCCTCGCACTCGTGATCAGTTCAGCGTCCACGAAGCCCCGAGGCTGACGCCGACATCGCCGTGATTGGTGGTCGCCGACATGGCGGCGTTGAGCCGGAAATCCAGACTGGGATTATAACCGAGACCGAGCGCCAGGCCCGACTGGCCCTTGAAGTTGCCGAAGCCGCCGGCCAGCGACAATTTTCCCGGCCTGTCGTCATAGCGCAGCCCGGCCGTGGCCAGAGCCAGCGCGGTGCCGGCACGGGCCTCGGTGCGGTTTTCGCTGATCTGATCGCCAAGGTCGCGGAAGCCCGCCTCGAGATCGCCGACCCGGCCGTCGAGCTGGGTAATGTTGGCGGTGTTGGTCGTCACCCTGGTATCGAGATCCGCGATCTCGTTGGTGTTGTTGGTGATACGCGTCTCATGATTGGCGAGTTCTTGGGTGTTGGAGCTGATCTGTGAGGTATTGTTGGTGATGCGCGTTTCGTGGTCGGCGAGCTCGGTGGTGTTGGCGTTGATCTGCGTCGTGTGGCTGCTCACCGTGCTGTTCAGATCGGCGATGGCGATGCCGTTCTGGGCGACCTGTGCAGGCAGATTTGTAAGCGTGGCCACATCGAATGTCGACGCCGCCAGATTGCCGCCGGCGTCCGTCGTCACCAGATAGGTCGGGCCGGACTGCGCGTCCGTGCTTGCCTGCGAAGTGATCCCGGCCAGCGTGTAGGTGTTGCTGGCCGTGCCAAGCATGACCTGATTTTTGCGCGTCGCCGTAACGCCCGCTCCGATCGCGATGGAGTTGTCTTGGAGGGCGGTCGCACCCGCGCCCAGCGCGGTGGAGTTCAAAGCGTTCGCTTTAGCCGAAGCGCCAATAGCGGTGGCATTTGACCCGCCCGCCCCTCGGGCCCCGGCCTGAGCCCCGGCGCCGATGGCTGTCGTGTTGGAATTCTCATAGTTGATAGTGGGGCTGCCATTGGGGTCATAGTAACCGCCCGCGTTAGCGAGGTTGCCGAGCGCCACGCTGTTGTCGGCAATGGCACCCGCACCCTGGCCGATGGCCGTCGAGAAATCGCCATTGCTGTTGGCGAAGTATCCGCATGCGGTGGAGCGGGTCGAGCCTCCCGCATAGGCCGCTCCACCGTCCACGCCATTGAAATCCGAGCAGATGACTCCGGCGCGTGCTGCGCCCGGCGTGAAGGCGACAAAGCCGGTGGCCGCGATCGCCACCATCACTGCTGTCCCGAGGGCGGGCACTTGGGAGGATGCCACGCGCCCGAAAACCGCCGTCGCGGCCGACACTAGTCCATTGCCTTTTCGACTTTGGCGCCTTGTCGTGGCTGCTTCGCTTTTTGTCTCGGCAGCGACGTCTTCCGATACGCTCACGCGTCCAATCTTTTCTGCGATCACGCTCAAAGCCCCTCGCTTCATTGCCAATTAATCGACCGAGTCCCCTGCCGGCGGCTGTCGGTCCCGCACGCTGGCCGAGCCGGGCGGGAGGTGCTCCGGCCATGGCTGGGCTGACAATCAAGCAGTTGCGCACTTGGCGGCTGTGCTGCCGTCCCCGAACAGCACTCGCCTTGCAAACACCGACGCCCTCGAACTCCGCGCAGGACCGCAGCACCCGACGGGGGCAACCGAACACAAAGAGAATGCCGCGTCTTCCACCATTCGGTGGATAGCGACGGCCGGAGTTCGATGGTAGCGCCCGAGGCCGGATGACCATCTCCGTCGGAGATGATCAAAGGGCTTGCCCGATCCGGATCATGTTTTAATTTTGCTGCGGTACAGCAAGGATAGGGTGAGATGCCTTCTTCTCTCTCGTTGGGTCGGCTGTCCGAGCTGATCGGGATGATCTACGACGCCGCGATCGATCCCTCGCTTTGGCCTGTCGCGATCGACGAAATCCGCAAGGCGCTCGAATTCGACAACGCCACCTTCACCCTGCAGGCCTTGCCGTCGGGCGAGGTGCTGATCAATGTGACCAGCAACATTCCTCAGCACTATCTCGACCGGATGGCCGGCTATGGCGGGGAGGTTCTCGACCAATGGGGTGGGCTGGCGGCGTTGCGCGCTCTGCCGATGGATCAGCCGGCGGTATTGAGCCGCGTCAATCCGGACGCGGTGCGCTTCGACGTCACGACAAACCGCTACTCCCTGGAGTGGGCCAAACCGCAGGGTCTCGTCGACGTCATGGCGCTCGGGCTCGCATTCGACGAGCGCGGTCTGGGCTCGCTGGCGTTTGGCCGCCACGAAAGCGCGGGGCCGATCGGCGAGCGTGAGATCGAGGCCGCCCGATTCTTGATCCCCCATCTTCAGCGCGCGGCGACCGTCAACCGGCTGCTGGACATGGCGGCGATCGCCCGGTCGACCTTCGAGGCGGTGCTCGATACGCTGACGGCGCCGATCTTTCTCACCAGCGCCGACCTCCATGTCGTGCATGCCAACCCGGCGGCGCTCGAGCTTGTCGCCACGGGCGGCCTGCTGAGCGTCCGCAACGGCGTTCTCGTCGCCAATGTTTCAGCCGTATCCAGCGCGTTGGCCGTCGCCGTGGCCCAGGCGGCACGGGACGAGGGCGCGCTCGCCCGCAAGGGATTGGGTGTTCCGGTACGCTGGCAGGACGACTCGGCCGGGGCACTGCATGTGTTGCCGCTGCGCCCTGGGCGCGGCTCGTTCGATGCCAGCGTGGTCGCGGCGGTGTTCGTGGCGCGCGCCGATACGCCCTTCGTCGCGCCGACCGCGCTGGTGGCGGCGCTGTTCGGTTTGACGCCTGCCGAGGCACGTGTCTTCGAGCAGATCGCGGTCGGCCGCACGGTGGAGGAGACGTCCGAAGTCCTCAACATCGGCCGCAGCACGGTCAGGACGCATCTCCTGCGGCTGTTCGAGAAGACCGGCGTGCGACGACAGGCGGAGTTGGTTCAGCTCGCAGCGTCGCTTGCGGCACCTTTGGCCGCCAGCACTGGATAGAAGCCACCGGCGGACCCGTCATGGGCGCTTCCGCTTTCGCGCCGCGCGGGAGTGCTCCAGTTTGGGCTTGCCCGCTTCGGATCATGCGTTCATTTTGCCATGCAGCAAGAATTGTTGCTTTGCAGCAGAAGCAGGTGGTGATGCGGTCTCCTCTCTCCATGGAGCGGCTGTCCGAACTGATCGGGCTGATCTACGACGCCGCGATCGATCCCCCGCGCTGGTCCGTCGCAATCGAGGAGATGCGCATCGCGCTTGGCTTCGCGACCGCCGCCATCCGCCTGCAAGCGTTGCCGTCGGGCGAGGTGCTGGTCAACGTGACCAGCAACATTCCGCAGCCCTATGTCGATCAGATGAACAGCTACGGCGCTGAAGTCCTCGAGCTGTGGGGTGGCATGGCGGTGGTGGGCTCGCTGCCGATGGATCGGCCGGCGGTGTTGAGCCAGCTCAATCCCGACCTCGACACCACGACGAACCGCTATTTTGTGGAGTGCGGCAAACCGCAAGGCATGATCGATTCCCTGGCACTGCCGCTCGCGCGGGATGGGCGTGGTCTCGGCTCGCTGGCCTTCAGCCGCCATGTCGGTGCCGCTCCCATCAACGATCTGCAGATCGAGGCCGCCCAGCTGCTGATCCCGCATCTCCAGCGCGCCGCGACGATCAACCGGCTGCTGGACATGGCGGCGATCGCCAGGGCAACCTTCCAGACCGTGCTCGACACGCTGACGGCACCGATCTTTCTCACCACCGCCGATCTGCAGGTCGTGCATGCCAATCCGGCGGCACATGCGATTGTCGCCGGGGGCGAGCTGCTGAAAATTCGCAACGGCGTTCTCGTCGCCAATGTTTCGGCCGTATCCAGCGCGTTGGCCGTCGCGGTGGCCCAGGCGGCACGGGACGAGGGCGCGCTCGCCCGCAAGGGATTGGGTGTTCCGGTACGCTGGCAGGACGACTCGGCCGGGGCACTGCATGTGTTGCCGCTGCGCCCTGGGCGCGGCTCGTTCGATGCCAGCGTGGTCGCGGCGGTGTTCGTGGCGCGTGCCGATACGCCCTTCGTCGCGCCGACCGCGCTGGTGGCGGCGCTGTTCGGTTTGACGCCTGCCGAGGCACGTGTCTTCGAGCAGATCGCGGTCGGCCGCACGGTGGAGGAGACGTCCGAAGTCCTCAACATCGGCCGCAGCACGGTCAGGACGCATCTCCTGCGGCTGTTCGAGAAGACCGGCGTGCGACGACAGGCGGAGTTGGTTCAGCTCGCGGCGTCGCTTGCGGCACCTTTGGCTGGTCTGGCGTAGAAAAGAACTCAGGCGGCCCTGCCGCGAGAATTCATTTCAACCAGGCAGTCCGATCCGCAAACCAACTTGCTCGATCACGTTGGCAAGTGTTGTCTTTTTGATCTCAAGCGTAATTTTCGTCTTCGCGCGCGCAGCCGGGATGAACAATTCTTCCTCGCTGTATCTGCTCAGGAACTCCGCCACGGCCGACAATTCGGCACCCTTTACGCAGATATTAATAATGCTTCGCGACGGCCGCTTTGCGACTCGCTCAGATAAGATCTGCAGGGGCCCGCAAGTGCAGTCACAATATCCTTCGTCGTGGTGATAAATACAAATGCAATGATCGTATTGCGGACAAACTGTATTACATTCGCAATCGTCCTCAATTGTCATCGTATTCTCCAAAAGCTAGAGATGTATGGGTGCCCATAGGATCTGGGGCGGAGGTGGACGCAGACCACCACGAAAAGAATTTCGGGTCATCCACCGTTCGGTGGACAGTGACGGTCCCAGCCCGACGATTTCGCCCGCACCCGACGCCCGTGCTGCGATGTGAGGGTGGGCGCGCCATAGCCGCCACATCCGCCTCGGCGGCAAGCCGCCAGTGGCTTTTTTCCAACAAACGCCGCGCTGTTGGAAGGATTTAACTCTACAAGAACCATAGAATTAGCTGACTATGTACAGGCAATCCGGGTTTTCTCTTTTCAAGGAGCCTTTCATGTCCAGCATTTCACGCTGCATCATTCTGCTGTCTTCGGCGGCCCTTGCCGGCGCCGCCCTCCTCGGCCCGGCCATGGCCGATGACCTCAAGATCACCATCGGCTACCAGACGGTGGTCGAGCCCTCGAAAGTGCCGCAGGCCGACGGCGCCTATGAAAAGGCCACCAAGGCCAGCATCGACTGGCGCAAGTTCGATTCAGGCGCCGACGTCATCGCCGCCGTCGCCTCCGGCTCGATCGATATCGGCTATGTCGGCTCGAGCCCGCTGGCCGCCGCCGCCAGCCGCGAACTGCCGATCCAGACCATCTTCGTCGTTGGCCTGATTGGGCCGTCGGAAGCGCTCGTCGCCCGCAACGGCGCCGGCATCGAAAAGGTCGCCGACCTCGCCGGCAAGAAGGTCGCCGTGCCGTTCGTGTCGACGACGCATTACAGCCTGCTTGCCGCGCTCAAGCATGAGAATGTCGACCCGAAGTCCGTCGAAATCCTCAACCTCAGGCCGCCGGAAATCGCCGCCGCCTTCGCGCGCGGCGATATCGACGCCGCCTATGTCTGGGATCCGGCGCTCGGCCAGATCAAGACATCGGGCAAGATGGTGCTGGATTCCTCGCAGGTCGCCGCCTGGGGCGCGCCGACCTTCGACGCCTGGATCGTGCGCACCGACTTCGCTGAAAAGAACCCGGAAGCCGTGCGCGACTTCGTCAAGGTGACGGGATCTGCCTATACCGAATATCTCGCCAAGCCCGACGCCTGGTCGGTGTCGTCGCCGCAGGCCGCGGCGATCGCCAGGCTCACCGGCGCCAAGCTGGAAGAAGTGCCGGAGCTCCTGAAGGGTTATGTGTTCCCGACGCTTGAAGAGCAGGCCTCGGACAAATTCCTCGGCGGCGGCACGGTCAAGGCGGTCGCGGCCGCATCCGCCTTCCTCAAGGAGCAAGGCAAGGTCGACGCCGTGCTGCCGGACTACTCGAAATACGTGACTTCGAAATACGTCACCGAGGCGCTGGCCTCGAACTGACGGCTTAAACGCGCGGCTCACCTTCCCTGACGCCGTGTGTCGCCTGTCCCGGAGCCGCTGACGAGGCGCGGTTCCGGGGGCGGGCAAATCTTCCTCCAGATACGAGGACCCTATGCCGCATCTCGTGCTCGACAAGATTTCGATCCACTATGACGGCCAGCCGGCACCCGCCGTCGAGCGTGTGTCGATCACTGTCGCCAGGGACGATTTCGTCGTGCTTGTCGGCCGCTCCGGCTGCGGCAAGACCTCGCTGCTCAATGTCGCCGCCGGCCTGGTCGCCCCCGCGCGCGGCACGGCCTCGATCGGCGGCCGGCCGATCACCGGGCCCGGCTCGGACCGGGCCGTGGTGTTCCAGAACGATGCGCTGTTTCCGTGGCTCACGGCGCGCGAAAATGTCGCCTTCGCGCTCAGGCTGCGCGGGGTGAGGCCATCCGAACGGGCGCGGCGCGCCGACCGGTTGCTGGACCTCGTGAAGCTCGGCGACGCCGGCGACAAACGCATCTGGGAGCTGTCCGGCGGCATGCGCCAGCGTGTCGGCCTTGCCCGGGCGCTCGCCGCCGAACCGCAATTCCTGCTGCTCGACGAGCCGCTCGGCGCGCTCGACGCGCTGACGCGCGAGCGCATGCAGACGACGCTGCTCGATCTGTGGACGGCAAGCCATGCCGGCGTGCTGATGGTCACGCACGGCATCGAGGAGGCGCTGGTGCTCGCCACCCGCGTCGTCGTGCTGGCGCCCGGCCCCGGCCGCGTGGTGCGAACCTTCGAGCCGGGCTTCTCCCGGCGCTATGCCTCCGGCGAGCCGATTCGCGCCATCAAGGCCGATCCGGCCTTCGCGGCGGCGCGCGGCGAACTGACCGACGCGATCTTCGAGGGAGAGGCGGCATGACCGTGACGTCTTATACGGAGCGATCGAGTCGGAAGATCGACGAGGTCGATGGCCTGTCGGTGCCATGGTCGCCGCCCGCCCCGAAGCGCAAAGGCGTCTCGGCGCGCATGATCAGCGCGATCACCATTCTGGTGGTGCTGGCGGTATGGGCATTGTCGGCCCGCCTGCAACTCGTTTCGCCGGTCTTCCTGCCCTCGCCAGCCGCCGTGTGGAATAAATTCTTCGTTGTGGTTCGCGATGGCTTCGTCGACGCGACGCTGTTGCAGCACGCCGTCGCCAGCCTGGGCCGCGTGTTCGCGGCACTCGTCGCCGCCATCCTCGTCGGCGTGCCGGTGGGCCTCGCCATCGGCATCAGCACGGTGGGGCGCGGCATCTTCGATCCGCTGCTCGAATTCCTGCGACCGATCCCGCCGTTGGCCTATCTGCCGCTGGTCATCATCTGGTTCGGCATCGGCGAGCCGTCGAAAATCCTGGTGATCGCCATCGCCATGCTGGCGCCGGTGGCGCTGTCGACCGCATCGGGTGTCCGCGGTGTCTCGCAGGAGCGCATCAACGCCGCGCGCTCGCTCGGCGCGACGCGCGCGCAAGTGGTCCGCCATGTCATCCTGCCCAGCGCGCTGCCCTCGATCCTGACCGGACTGCGCATCGCGCTCGGCGCCGGCTGGTCGACACTGGTCGCGGCCGAACTGGTGGCGGCGACGCGCGGACTTGGCTTCATGATCCAGTCGGCGGCCCAATTCCTCGTCACCGACGTGGTTGTGATGGGCATATTGGTGATCGCGGCCATCGCCTTCGTGCTCGAATTCACCATCCGCCGGATCGAGCGCGTGCTCGTCCCGTGGGCGGGACGGGAATGATCGGAAAAGGAGAATGACGATGCCCCATTCCACCGCCGTGCTGTTCGCCCATGTCGGCTCCTGGCTGCTCGGCCTTGCCTCCGATGACAAGGCGGCAAAGGAGGACGCCCCGCGCTCGCCGGCGCCGGTCCGGTTCCGGGCTGGCCACGACCGCCTGCCGCCGCGCGACGAGAGTTTTTACTGGGCCTGGCAATACTGGTCGCAGTGAACGCGGCTCACCGCCTCAACGGTTCGCCCACCACAGTCCGATCAGGCCGGCCAGCATGGCGGCGAGGCCGATATAGAGCCATTGCGACTGGCCGGTCATGAAGCTGCCACCGACCACGCCGATGCCTTGCAGCGACCACAGCGCACCGACAGCCAGCACGATCAACGCCAGCACATTTTTGGTCAGTCTCATCGTCGCACCCTACTTTTGAAAGTCGATCAATTGCGGCGCCGTGGCCACGATGAAAGAGCCGAAGGAAATGGCCAGATCGTCCAGGATTCTATTTGAAGATCAACGCCGAATCTTGTCATAAAAATCCTTCGTGCCGATCAAAACTTGATCGAAAACTGGTCAATTCGCGCCAGAAAGTCCCTGACAGACTGTTACCCTGTGACTCCAAACGTGTGATCTCGCCACGGAACCGCCAGATCACTGCCGCATTTCCTGCCTTATTCTCGACCTAACGGCTGGGTCTGTCAAAAAACGGAGCCATCCCCCAAATATGAAGACCACGAAACAGACCGCGCTTGTCGCGGTAACGATCGCTGCTGGCCTGATGGTCGGTGCTTCCGCCACTTCGGCAACTGCCGCCGCCGGCCAGTGTGGCCGCGCCTCCTGGTACGCGCTGCACTCCAAGACCGCGTCCGGCGAGCGCATGAACCCCTCGGCGATGACCGCCGCCCACCGCACGCTGCCTTTCGGCACCAAGCTGCGGGTGACCAACAAGAACAACGGCCGCAGCGTCATCGTGCGCATCAACGATCGCGGCCCGTTCATCAAGGGCCGCGTGCTCGACCTCTCCAGGGGTGCCGCCAGCCAGCTCGGCTTTATCAGCTCCGGTCAGACCGCGATCTGCATGGCGCGCGTCTGACGGATCGGGTGTCCGGCATGAGGGGCCGGACACATATCCTTCACATTTCGGCGGTGCACATTGAGCCGGCTGCGCCTTTGAAGGCGGCTGCACCAAGGCTTCGGACGAAAGAAGCATTGGTCACGCCACGTGACGTATTGCATCGCAGCAATTAGTTGTTAACTTTCCCGCGAGACATTCAAGGCTCGGCGCTGCTCGTCGTCCCTTCGGTCGAGGCAGCAGCGGGGTTCTTGATGTTCTACCAGCTCTACGAAATGAACCACGCCGCCCTGCAGCCGGCGCGGCTCTATGCCGACGCGGTCCGGCTCTTCTATTCCAACCCGCTCAACCCGGTTTCGCACACGCCCTGGGGCCGTTCGATCGCGGCGGGCGCCGAACTCTTCGAGCGCACCACGCGCCGCTACGGCAAGCCGCAATTCGGCCTCGCCAAGACCGTGGTCGACTGGAAGAGCGTCGCGGTCAGCGAAAAGACCGTCTGGTCGAAGCCGTTCTGCAATCTCGTCCGCTTCGAGCGCGACGTTCCCGCTGGCCGCAAGGCCGATCCGAAGCTTTTGATCGTGGCGCCGATGTCGGGCCATTACGCGACGCTGCTGCGCGGCACGGTCGAGGCGATGCTGCCCTATGCCGATGTCCACATCACCGACTGGGTCGACGCGCGCATGGTGCCGCTGGCCGACGGCCAATTCGATCTCGACGACTATATCGACTACATCATCGACATGCTGCACACGCTGGGTCCCGACACCCATGTGATGGCGGTGTGCCAGCCTTCCGTGCCGGTGCTGGCGGCGGTGGCGCTGATGGAGACGAAGGGCGATCCCTTCGTCCCGTCGACGATGACCTTGATGGGCGGGCCGATCGACACCCGCCGCAACCCGACCGCGGTCAATCTTCTGGCCAAGGAAAAGGGCATCGACTGGTTCCGCGACAATGTCGTCATGCGCGCGCCCTGGCCGGTGCCGGGCTTCGGCCGCGAGGTCTATCCCGGCTTCCTGCAGCTTTCGGGGTTCATGAGCATGAACCTCGACCGCCACATCATCGCCCACAAGGACTTCTTCATGAACCTCGTGAAGCATGACGGCGACAATGCCGAGAAGCACCGCGACTTCTATGACGAATATCTGGCGGTGATGGATCTGACGGCCGAGTTCTACCTGCAGACGGTCGACACCGTCTTCGTGCGCCATGCGCTGCCCAAGGGCGAGATGACGCATCGCGGCACCAGGATCGACACGTCAGCCATCCGCAACGTCGCCCTGTTCACGGTCGAGGGCGAGAACGACGATATTTCGGGCCTTGGCCAGACCAAGGCGGCGCAGGATCTCTGCGTCAATATTGCCGCTGACCGGAAGGCGCATTACATGCAGCCGGCGGTCGGCCATTACGGCGTCTTCAACGGCTCGCGCTTCCGCTCCGAGATCGTGCCGCGCATCGTCGACTTCATCACCAGCTATGGCCGCCAGAACCGCGTCGCGGTGAAGCCGAAGCTGGTCCGCACCGCCAAGCGGTAGCAATTTTGAAACGGAACCGGGCCGGTGGCCCGATTCTGTTGCACAATAGACGCTGTTCTCCCCTGCGGGTAACCATGCTGCAAATCAGGCCGTCGTCGTAATTGACACGGAGTGTAAATCGCCCTTAACGTTTCGTTAACAACAGGGCGAGCGGGGACAATGAATTCCTCAACCATGCAAAGGCTGCGCGTATGCGTGGCAGCCGGGCTTGCGTTAACGGGGGGCTGGATGGCACCGGCCTGGGCGTCGGGCGCCATGGCGACCGGAGGCCTCACTTCGCAGCCGATCGGCCACTATGATTTCTGCAAGCAGCATCCGGGCGAATGCTCGATCCGTCCGGCCAACCTCGCGCCGGCGGCCCTCACCGACGGCTTGATGCGCAAGCTCGCCAACGTCACCGCCAGGGTCAATGCATCGGTCAAGCCGATGAGCGACATGGACATCTACGGCAAGGACGAGGTCTGGGCCTATCCCGACAGGGGCGTCGGCGACTGCGAGGATTATGTGCTGGAGAAGCGTCGCCAGCTGTCGCGCATGGGCGTGTCGCTCGCCGATCTCCTGATCACCGTGGTGCGCAAGCCCGACGGCGAAGGCCACGCGGTGCTGACGGTGCGCACCGATGGCGGCGACTACGTGCTCGACAATTTGACCGACAAGGTCAAGGCCTGGGACCAGACCGGCTACCGCTTCCTCAAGCGCCAGGCGATCGACAACACCGGCCGCTGGGTCTCGATCCGCGGTGGCCAGCAGGTTCTGGTGGGGTCGGTGCAGTAGCAGAGAGCGCTGCCCTTCGGATCGCGGCAGCTCTCGTGCGCACCACCCTGTCTTCACCTTATCCACAAAGGGCAGCGCCGCCCCTCATTGCCCTGCCGGGCATTTCTCCCCGTATAGTGACGGGGAGAAAGAGCCGTCATCGCCGATCTCGCCAATTGTTAGCGGTACAGGAAGGGTGGCGAGGTTGCCACAGCGACCTTCTCCCCGTTCTACGGGGAGAAGATGCCGGCAGGCAGATGAGGGGCGGCGCTGACATCGCCGATCGCGCGTCTCGCATACTCATTCCGAAAATTTTCCACTCCTCCATGAACCATTTCCGTTCGCCCGGCGACACACAGCCGTGAACCGAACAAACCCAAACCATGGAGACCTCGAATGACTGCTTTTCTGCGCAACACCCTTCTCGCCGCCGCTGCCGTCTCGGCCCTGACCGGATCGGCTCTGGCCGGCCAGACCATTCCAAGCTGTTCCAACACCAACCTGAACGACCTGTGGGCCGGCCGCTGTTGCGGCGAGGCCGGCGCGTCGGACTGTCTGGGCGGTGGCAATGGCGGGCACGACCATGGCGACCATGGCCGTGGCGGCAATGGCGGCAGCACGGCCGGCAAGAACTGATCTCACCACGGCTGCCCGCTGGCTGGTCGCCGGCGGGCACCGTTTTGCGCTCGGGGCGCGGTTGTCATGAAACTCGGCTACTTTAACCGGCCCAATGCCGCCCGGATCGATGCGGTGATGCGGCGCAGCTCCGCCTCGTCGAGTTTCTCGATGGTCTCGGCCAGGAGATTGGCAAGCTCGGTGGCGGCGGGCGACAGACCCGACGTGTCGAGTTTCACGCGCGGATGCGACGTTTCGGCCAGCCGCGCCAGCTCCTCGGCATCGTCCCAGATGATGTTGAAATAGCCGATGATCTTCTGGATCAGCGTCCAGGTCGGCGCGCCGCGCCGGCCATGCTCGAGCGCCGAGAGATAGGCGGCGCTGACGCCGATCGCCGCCGCCATGTCCTTCTGGCTGACGCCGCGCTCGGCCCGCAGCGCCCGCAACCTCTCGCCGAACGGCGTCATGCGCCCGGCCTCATGCCCTGATCCGCCGCAGCCTGATATAGAGCGCGCCCGAGCCGCCATGGTTACGGGCGGCATGGTCGTGGCTGGAGACCAGCGGCCGGAACGCCGGCGTCGACAGCCAGGCCGGCACGGCGCGCCGCAGCACACCGTCGCCGCCCGAGGACGACCCCTTGCCGGTGATGACCAGCACATAGCGGACGCCGCCGGCATGCGCCCGATGCAGGAACGAGAACAGCAGCGAATAGGCCTCGTCCTGCGTCATGCCATGCAGGTCGACGCGGCCCTCGATCGGCAGCCGGCCTTTTTGCAGCTTGTCCAGCGTCGGCTCGTCCAGCCGCTGCGTGACATGCTGCACCTTGGGCTTTGCCGCGCCGGGCGCGTTGGCGGCGGGCTGGGCTGGCTGTGCCGGAGTCGGCCTGGCATCGGCAGCCATGTCTGGAATGTCGACAGCGGAGCGGCCCTTCAGCGGTTTGGCGGTGCGCGCCACCAGGTTCCACAGCACCCGGTCGTCCTCGCTGAGCCTGTCCGGGCGCTTGCTCATTTCGCGCCCTCGGCCAACGTGCGCGGCACCAGCGCGTAGAAATCGGCGGCGTTGCGCACCACGCCGGCGATCTCGCCGGCGGCGTCGCCCGAGCCGGCGAACAGGTCGCCGCGCGCCGGTCCGGTGATGGCCGAGCCGGTGTCCTGCGCGATCATCAGCCGCCGGAACGGTGTTTCGTCGAAGGCGGTGAGCGTCGGCGCGTCGATGTGAAAGGGCGTGCCGAATGTGTGCAGCAGCCGGTCGACCGCCATCGAGCGGCCCGGCGTCAGCGGCACCTTGGCGGCCGCGATCGGCCCCAGCGCGGCGTCTTCCACGGCGGCCTCGCGAAAGAAGATGTAGGAGGGGTTCTGCCACAGGATCTCGTCGACGCGGTCGGGATGCGCCTTGAACCAGGCGCGGATCGACTGCATCGTCACCTGCGCCAGCGGGATTTCGCTCAGCTCGCTCAGAATTTTGCCGGGGCCGGTAAAGCGCTGGCCCGACTTGGCGGCGTAGGTGACGCGGCAGAGCCGGCCGTCGGTCATGGCGAGCCGCGCCGCGCCCTGCACATGGATGAAGAAGGCATCGACCTTGTCGGCCAGCCAGGCGATCTCCAATCCCTGGCCGGCGAGCGCCCCGCGCTCGATGGCGCCACGGTCGAAATATTCGGCAAGTCCATCCGGCGTCCGGCGCGCGAATGCCAGATAGGAATCCATCCCGGCGGGCCGGTTGGCGTCATCCACGTCAATGAGATCGGCCGGCCGCGACAGCAACGGCACGGCAAAATGCTGCGTCCGCACCGGCGAGGCCTCGACTACAGGCTCGTAGAAACCGGTGACCAGCCCGACGCCGGTCTCCGGCCGCACCAGCATCGGGACAAAAAAGCGCTCGAAGAAGGCGCGGGCCTCGGACGAACTGGTAGCGGGCGCTTCGCGCGCTTGCGCATAGGCCCCGGCGAAGGCGCCGAAATCGACGCCCAGCGCACCGCTGCGATAGGGTTTTACCAACACCTGGAAGGCGGAGCGGGCAAAGGCGGCGAAGGCCGGCAGATGGTCGTCGTCGCCCCAGCCGGGCAGGTCGCCAAAGGACCTTTCAACAAGGAGAGGCGACAGCGACACCGGAGCCCCCGCCTATTCCGGACTCAGTCTTCTTCTTCGGTGGCGACGAGCTTCCAGTTCGGGTCGCGCGAGCGCGTGTCGCGGGCGAAGGTCCAGACATCCTTGACCTCGGCCACCGTCTCGGGGTCGCCGTCGATGACCGTGCCGGCCTGGTCGCGCGTCGCCGAAATCAGCTCGCTGATGATGCGCAGCGTCACATGCGCCTCGCCGCCCTTCATCTCGGCCGATACGATATCGGCCTTGTCGATGCCGACGAAGGAGGACTGGATCTTTTCCGACTTGGCCTCGCGCTCGCCGATCGCGGCGACGAAGCCGTCATAGACCTCGCGCGACAACAGGTTCTTCAGCGTTTTGCGGTCGCCGTCGGCATAGGCCATGACGATCATCTCATAGGCCATCTTGGCGCCGTCGACGAAGCCCTTGGGGTCGAAGGACGGGTCGTTGTCCTTGATCGCGCGCAGGCCCTTGTTGAGATCTGTGTCGGGCTTGGCGAAGGCGTCGATCGCCGTATAGGCGTCGGCCGGCGCCGGCTCGCCGGGGGCCCGCTTGCGCGGCAGCGAAACAACGTTCTCGGGCTTCTGCGTGGCGTCCTTGTCGGTGCGCGCGGCCGTATAGGGGTCGAAGGGCGGCCGTTCGCTACCGGTCCGACGGCCCAGCACATTGCGCAGCTGGAAGAAGATCACCACCGCCGCGATCAGGAAGAAAATCGTGCCGAAGTCGAAGAAGCCCATATTTTCCGCCAATCAATCCCTGCCTCTAGGCCGGACCATCCAGCCGACAGGCTGCGGTCGCATAGCGTTCACCATTCAAAGCATATAGAACGCAAGGCGCAATCATTCAAATCAAAGGCAGGCATACCTATCTAACAGCCTCCGTGCCAGCGGCGATTGGTCGCCAACCGGCAAAAACATTCGATCGAGAAGGCAAGACTTGCGCATTTCCTTCCTTCCCCTCCTCATCCTCGCACTTCCGCTGCTGGAAATCGCCGGTTTCGTCGTCGTCGGCCGCCAAGTCGGCGCCTTGGCCACGGTTGGCCTGGTGCTGGCCTCGAGCATCGCCGGTGTGCTTTTGCTGCGCCACCAGGGTTTCGGCGTCATGACCCGCATCCGCGCCGAGATGGATGCCGGCCATGATCCCAGCCGCCAGCTCGCCCATGGCGCCATGATCGTGGTCGCGGCGATCCTTCTGATCATCCCCGGCTTCATCACCGACATTATCGGCCTGCTCCTGTTCCTGCCGCCGGTGCGCGATTTCGCCTGGCAGAGGCTGAAGGGCCGCATCGTGGTCGCCACCAATTTCTCCACCGGCGGCTTCCGCCGCCAGCGCGACAAGGTCATCGACCTCGAGGACGGCGACTATTCGCGCGAGGACGATCTCAAGCGCGGCCCCGACCACAATTCGCCGTGGCGGCGCCTGAAGGACGACTGAGGGGGGTGTGCCGCCCCGTTCCCGACGTCGGCGCTGCCCCTCATTGTCCTGCCGGACATTTCTCCCCGTATAGGGACGGGGAGAAAGGGCAGAATGCGCCGCTGGCGCCGTGCAGCGTTGGCGATTGGCGAAACCATTGATGACAGCACCCCTCTCCCCGTCCCTATACGGGGAGAGGATGCCGGCAGGCAGGTGAGGGGCAGCACTGCCCTCGACAATTGACTTCTCGAACGCACAAGCAGCCTCAAGCAGATGCCCTCGCCACCACAAGGCGGCAAACCTTGTCTTGTCATGTCGGCCATGCTAGCCAACGCCCGATTTCAATTCGGTCAGCAAAGCTGCCCAGGGGAAAAGGAAACGGCTCATGGCCAGCAATGATGACGCGCCGGTCGGCGCCAACGGCAACGGAAACGGCAACGCGACGGCGCAGCCCTCGCTCAACGTGCTCGCCCAGTATGTGAAGGACCTGTCCTTCGAAAGCCCCGGCGCGCCGAACTCGCTGCGCGGCCGCGACAAGGCCCCCGGCATTGCCATCAACGTCAATGTCAACGCCAATCCGCTCTCCGACAAGCAGTTCGACGTCAATCTGACGCTGAACGCCAAGGCCTCCTTCGACCAGGAAGTGCTGTTCAACGTCGAGCTGGTCTATGGCGGCGTCTTCGCCATTTCGGGCTTCCCGCAGGAGCACATGCTGCCGATCCTGTTCATCGAATGCCCGCGCCTTCTGTTCCCCTTCGCCCGCCAGATCATCGCCGAGGCGACGCGCAATGGCGGCTTCCCGCCGCTGATGCTCGACCCGATCGACTTCGCGCAGATGTTCCAGCAGAAGATCGCCGAGGATCAGGCTGCCTCGAAGGTCCAGGTGAGCTGAGCTCGGCCTGAACGGATTTCGTCGAAGAACCCGGCCTCGCGCTGGGTTTTTTGTTGGGTTGATTGACCGATCGAGCGCAGGTCGACCCCCACTCCGTCGAGCTTCGCTCGACACCTCTCCCCCGATCGACGGGGAAGAGGAAAGGCGCGAGCCTTGCCCGGCCTGGCTCCCTTCCTCTCCCTCCGGAGGGGGGAGAGGTGGCGCTGCGAAGCAGCGACGGAGTGGGGGAACCACCTGGCAACCGTCGCTAACGATATTGAACGCGCACCGAGGCGCAGAAAGCTATCTGCACAGCGCCAAGGGTCGACCCCCACTCCGTCGAGCTTCGCTCGACACCTTGCCGGGGCGAGCCACTGGTCTCGTCCGTCCTTCGGACCCCCCGATCGACGGGGGAGAGGAAAGGCGCTACCTCCCCTGCGGAACACCGCATAACTCCTGCGGATTCCCGAACACTCCGCTCCGTCCCCTCGCCCTATCATTCCCTCTCAGGCAACGACGCCCCGGCGGTCGCGACCGCCCGCGTTGGCGATTTCGCCGGGGCGAGCCTGTTTTCGTGCATTCCCCTGCGCAGTCCGGCCGGCATGCACCAACAAAAGAGGGAACGACGATGAGATTCATGCTGACCGACAGGAAACTGCACCGGCGCGCCAGACCCGTCGCCGAGGATTTCAAGAAGGGCGGCATCAGCCGCCGCGAATATCTGGCGCTGATGGCCGGACTCGGCGTCAGCGCCGCCGGCGCCTTTGCCCTGGGCGGCCTGACCGCGACCCCGGCCCGCGCCGCCGAGCCCAAGAAGGGCGGAACCTTGCGCGTCGCCATGAACGTCAAGGGTTTCAAGGACCCGCGCACCTTCGACGGCGTCGAAATGTCCAACGTGGCGCGCCATTGCAACGAATATCTGGTGCGCTGGAACGCCGATTTCTCCTTCGAGCCGTGGCTCCTGGAAAAATGGGAGATGAGCGACGACGCCAGGACGCTGACGCTGCACGTGCGCAAGGGCATTTCGTGGTCGAATGGCGACGCGTTCAACGCCGACGATGTCGTCCACAACCTCACCCGCTGGTGCGAGGCCGGGGTCGCCGGCAATTCGGTCGCCGCGCGTATGGGCGCGCTGGTCGATGCCGACACCAAGAAGGCGGTCGATGGCGGCATCGAGAAGGTCGACGACTACACGATCAAGCTCAACCTGCCGAAACCCGACATTTCGCTGATCGCCGGCATGGCCGACTATCCCGCGCTGATCATGCACCGCTCCTACGACGGCAACGGCGACCCCATGAAGGCGCTCGCCATCACCACCGGCCCTTGCGCGCTGGTCAAATGGGACGCCGAGACGGGTGCGGAGGTGAAGCGAAAGGACAAGCCCTGGTGGAAGGGCGAGTTCTACCTGGATGGTATCAGGTGGATCGACTACGGCTCCGACCCCAACGCCATGTTGTCGGCCTTCGAATCCGGCGAGATCGACACCGACCATGAAACCGCCTCCGATGCCGTCTCGCAGACCGACAAGATGGGGCTGAAAAATTCCGAGATCGCCACCGGCTCCACCATCGTCGCCCGCTTCAATGTCGCCAACGCGCCCTATGACGACGTCAAGCTGCGCCGCGCCGCGCAGCTCGCCGTCGACAATTCCGCCGTGCTGGCGCTCGGCCTCGATGGCCGCGGCAAACCCGCCGACAACCACCATGTCGGCCCCATGCATCCTGAGTTTGCCGATATCGGCCCGGCCAAGCGCGATGTCGAGCAGGCCAGGAAGCTGCTCGCCGAATCCGGCAAGGCGGACCATGAATATGAGCTGATTTCGGTCGACATCGAATGGCAGAAGAACACGGCCGATGCCATCGCCGCGCAGATCCGCGAGGCCGGCCTGAAAATCAAGCGCACCGTGCTGCCCGCCGCCACCTTCTGGAACGACTGGAGCAAGTTTCCCTATTCCTGCACCGAATGGCTGGGCCGCCCGCTCGGCGTCCAGGTGCTGGCGCTGGCCTACAAGTCGGGCGCCGCCTGGAACGAAAGCGCCTACGCCTCGAAGGAATTCGACGCGCTGCTCGACAAGGCGCTCGCCATGCCCGACCCCAAGGCCCGCAAGGCGATCATGGCCGACATAGAGCGGAATTTGCGCGACTCAGGCATCATCATCCAACCCTACTGGCGCTCGGTCTACCGGACATATCGCAAAGGCATCGAAGGCTGCGAACAGCACCAGGCGCTGGAGCAGCATTTCGAGAAGGTCTGGATTGAAAGTTGAGGTTTGGCGCGGCGCGTTCTTCCTTCTCCCCCTGTGGGAGAAGGTGGATTGCCGCGAAGCGGCAAGACGGATGAGGGGTGCGTGACGGATCGCTGCCTTGCAGAACTAAGCGCTGTAAGCGCCCGATCCTTTCCACCGCCTCACTCCGCTGGAACACCCCTCATCCGTCTCGGCGCTGCGCGCCGATCCACCTTCTCCCACAAGGGGAGAAGGGAAGCAGCGTCGCGCCCGCGCCTCACCTTCACCGTCAGCGCCGCCCCCACTGTCCTGCCGGACATCTCTCCCCGTAAACGGGGCGAGAGGGGCTGGCCGCAAACCCGGCGCCCTTCCTGCAACGTCTGCGATTGGCGAAAGCGGCGATGCCAGCCCCTTCGCCCCGTTTACGGGGGTGAGGAATGATCCGCATAGCGGACCAAAAGCCAATCGCTTGGCTTTTCGAATGATGAACGCCCGAAGCGATAGCGAAGGGCCGGGATGCCGGCAGGCAGATGAGGGGCAGCGCCAACGCTCGCCTTCCTGTCGCGGATTTAGACGGACGTTGACGTGGGGACCAGTTACCGCGCCGGCCGCAAAAGCGTCCAGATCCACCCGGCAAAAGTCAGCACCAGGAAGGGATAGCCGGCCGCCGGCAGCGGCGCCGAGGTCGGCAGCAGCGGCGCCCCCCACAGCACCATGCAAGCCGAGACCAGGAACAGCACGGCGGCAATGAACCCGGTGACCCGCATCCACAGCGCAAAAATGTTCGGCGCGCTGACCATGACCAGCGCCGCCGCCCAAAGCGAAATGCCGCCGACATAGGAAGGCACGCTGGCCTCAAGCCCCGCCGCATTGCCGGCCATCAGCAGCGTCTCGCCGGCGAGGAAAGTCAGGAAGCCCGCGGCGACGCAGTCATTGCCGAGGCGCTGATATTTCATGGTCAGCAGCGCGGTGGCGACCACGAGTGCCGCGCCGTCGATCGTCCAGAGGGTTTCACGCAGAGGCGCGCTGGCGACGAAGGTGCCGGCCAGGCCGAAGATGCCACCGATGGCGAGGCCGAGAGAGGCGACGGTGTCTGAAGTGGTGGCGCGCATGCGATGTCTCACCAAGCCGATGGAGGAGGATACTTCGGGACGCGGTGATCTCCAAGCCGTCGTCAGCTGACCCCACCAATCGAAGCATAATGTCGAGAGGTCGCCGTCTGCAGGCGATGGGAGTGATAGCCGAGGCTAATGCCAGTGAGTGTGCCGCGCCATCAACCAACTCAGGATTGCTGACGATTTGTACCAACCCGTCCCGCTGCGTCGCTGAAGAGGCGCTGTCTGATCACGGCACTTAAAGGCCCGCAGCGATCGATAAAGTTAGCTTCAGCTAATACTTTATTTCAACGCTCTTACCAGAGCCATTCTGAAGTTCACGGGCCAGAATCACTGACGACAGTGGCAGCAACTTTTGATACTCAGTATCGCCTGCCAGTATAGCACCGGTTGCGTCCGACTTGCCAAGCTGCTTGCTCTCTATGGGAAATCTGTTCAAAGCTTTGCCGCTGGCATCATACAATGTAAAGCTGGCGTTCCGTATTATCGCTTTGGCAGTGCCAGCCTCTGGTTCTTCCTGAGAGCCACCACCCGCGCTCCAATGCAAGACTAGCTTCTTGCAGTTTGCTATGCTGCTAGGCCCGCCCCCTTTCCCAACTAACACTCTTATGTCGCGAAAACTCGCGTCATTGACCATGGACGTTAGGTCAGTCGCGAGTAGCCCGCCTGTTTCCCTTTCTGCCGCCAATTTTACCTTGTCCGAGACGTCTGACTTGCCATCTGTAAGTGAAAAATAATGCGCCGATTGCCGGGCAATCGAGTCAAAGTATTCATTGATTAGGGCTTTATCGTTAACTTGAAATGTAAATTTTTGGTCAGCTTGCGACGGGCACCCTTCCTCCCCATTGCCAACGAATGACACAGTTGCTTGTCCGGCTAAATAGCTAGGCAATATATCGCCATGCAATGAAGCAACCAAATCACTAGTTTGGGTCTTTGTATTCAATACCTGAGTAAGAGCTTCTCGGAGGCCCCTAACGGGAACGATTGATCGAAATGCTCGATTTCCCTCATCCCATACTGTAACTCCAAGATGCGACGTCGATAACAGGTTTACGATGTCGCCAGGCCGCAAACCTGTGTCTGCGACGCAGCCCAATTTAGAGCACTCGTTGAAAGCTAAGTTACCTAAAAGCTTCGCCCCTAAGTCAATCGATATACCCTTCTGCAGGTTTGCTCCCAACGGCGCTAGAACTCGCAGGCGCATAGATGGGTCATTTTGGTTAGAAACGAATATGATACCCCCCTCCAAGTATGGCGAACCGGCTCGAGCCGAAAAGAAGAATGACACCGCACACTGGCCTTTTTCACACGTCGTACTCCATTGTCGGAGATCAGATGATGCGAAGCAAGACGTGACAGAACATAAAAAGCTCACAACCAGAGTGGTAAACTTCATTGTCTTTCCCCATCAATCGACTGCTTTGATTCAACGGCAAATCAATGCTCGACCAGATTAAAGTGGTCTGAGTCCACCAGCATCACAGAGGACCGTTCCCTAGCTGGTATACCATCAATCACAATCCCCCGCAAATCTGAGGCTAATTCTCGAACACCAGAGAAGAAACTGTGGCCTATCATCGAAACATCATTGGTGACATAGACAACGTCGACGTTCGCCATCCCGATTGGAATGGGCGCACGGCCGACGCGCCGGAGCCCGTCCCTCCACTGGCCGAGGACCAAGGCAATGTCTGTGCCTCCATTTACGTATACGGTGAATATCCCACGCATTGAGGCGAAGGGTTCGCTAAACAAGGTCCGGAAAGCATCGTTGCTGATATCGGGAGCTGCAAAACTGACTGATTTTATTTTGCGAAGTGATTGGTTAGCCGATATCACTAGGTCCCGCATGCCGCTTGCGACGATGAACGATCCCCGACTGTGGGCAAAAAGATTAATTTCTCCCAGCTGAAAAGCATCCAATTGCGAGATCATAGAAGCAAACGGTTTGAAGCTAAATTCCGATCGAGATACATCATGGTCATATGCGCGAAGTATGAATTGCTGCAAGCTGTCCGGAAAATAGTCCAAATATGACCATCGTTCTGACGGCCAACAGAAAGCAAATGTATTCGCTTTCAGACCAAAGCCGTCAGTTATTGCTGCTGCCGACGTCACAGCCGTCTCGATATCATTGTTAACGCCGTGAACGAATATCAAGTTCCGGTCTCGTTTCCGAAATTGCGACTCACCACCGTTTAAAAATAAGTTATACTCCCCGTCATTCCGGAAGAGACCCTGCCTCAATATAGAATTGTCTCTTTGGGTTGCATCGACCGGGTTAATTTCGATCTCTGCATAACCGTTAGTTGTGACAACACTGCCCTCGTCTGAAAATGAACCCGACAACTCTTCAATGGTCTTATAGTTGTACTTCGAGTGTATCAGTTCACGATTGGTCGAGAGTATTATAAATCTGCTCTTAATTTCGTAGGACTCAACAGCATCCGAATGTTGCTCTCCCATTGGCGAAACGTCTGTCAGAGATCCCGAAGCGCAACGCAGTACTTGAGCCGAGCATTTTAGCAAGGATGACGCCTCAAATCCAAAAGACGGCGTCCAAGAAAGCAATATGCAGAGTGTCACTACTGAGGCACGTATTGGAAATCGCATGGAAACACCCCCAAAGGAGGTCACCACGGTACGGCACGTATTATTTTGCTGTCAATCGATCATACGCTGAGCCTAATGAGTCTCGATTGAACGCGTCCCTTCAATCGCCCATCTTCAGCGCCTGGATAAACGCCTCCTGCGGGATATCCACCTTGCCGAACTGCCGCATCCGCTTCTTGCCCTCTTTCTGCTTGTCCAAGAGCTTGCGTTTGCGCGAGACATCGCCGCCGTAGCACTTCGCGGTGACATCCTTGCGCAGCGCCGAGATGGTTTCGCGGGCGATGACCTTGCCGCCGATCGCGGCCTGGACCGGGATCTTGAACAGATGGTTGGGGATCAGCTCCTTCAGCTTCTCGACCATCTGGCGGCCGCGCTTTTCCGCCGCCGTGCGGTGGACCAGCATGGAGAGCGCGTCGACCGGCTCCTCATTGACCAGAATCGACATCTTCACCAGGTCGCCCTCGCGGTAGTCGGTCAGGTGATAGTCGAACGAGGCGTAGCCTTTTGAAATCGACTTCAGCCGGTCGTAGAAATCGAAGACGACTTCGTTGAGCGGCAAATCGTAGGTCAGCATGGCGCGTTTGCCGACATAGGACAGGTCGGCCTGAATGCCGCGCCGGTCCTGGCAGAGCTTCAATATGCCGCCAAGATAGTCGTCGGGGGTCAATATGGTGGCGCGGATCCACGGCTCCTCGATCGACGCGATCTTCACCACGTCGGGCATGTCGGCCGGGTTGTGCAATTCCTTCATCGTGCCGTCATTGAGCTGCAGCCGGTAGACGACGGAGGGCGCGGTGGCGATCAGGTCGAGGTTGAACTCGCGCTCCAGCCGCTCCTGGATGATTTCGAGATGAAGCAAGCCAAGGAAGCCGCAGCGATAGCCGAAGCCGAGCGCGGCACTGGTTTCCATCTCATAAGAGAAAGAAGCGTCGTTGAGGCGCAATTTGCCGACGGCGGCGCGCAGATCCTCGAAATCGGCGGCGTCGACCGGGAACAGGCCGCAGAACACCACCGGCTGCGCCGGCTTGAAGCCGGGCAGGGCCTTTGCCGTCTGGCGCTTGTCCTCGGTGATGGTGTCGCCGACGCGGGTGTCGGCCACTTCCTTGATCGAGCCGGTGAAGAAGCCGAACTCGCCGGGGCCGAGCTCGTCGACATTGATGCGGGCGGGCGTGAACACGCCGGTGCGCTCGACCAGGTATTTGGCGCCGGTGCCCATCATGCGGATGGTCTGGCCCTTCTTCAGCACGCCGTCGATGATGCGCACCAGCACGATGACGCCGAGATAGGCGTCGTACCAGCTGTCGACCAGCATCGCCTTCAAGGGCGCCGTCGCGTCGCCCTCGCGCGGCGGCGGCAATTGGTGGACGATGGCTTCGAGCACGTCTGGAATGCCAAGGCCGGTCTTGGCCGAGATCAGCACGGCGTTGGAAGCGTCGATGCCGATCACCTCCTCGACCTGCTCGCGGATGCGCTCGGGCTCGGCGGCCGGCAGGTCGACCTTGTTCAGCACCACGACGATCTCGTGGTTGTTGTCGATCGCCTGGTAGACATTGGCGAGCGTCTGCGCCTCGACCCCTTGCGAGGCGTCGACCACCAGCAGCGAACCCTCGCAGGCGGCCAGCGACCGCGACACTTCATAGGCGAAGTCGACATGGCCGGGCGTGTCGATGAGGTTGAGGATATAGTCCTCGCCATTCAAGGCGCGGTATTTCAGCCGTACCGTCTGCGCCTTGATGGTGATGCCGCGCTCGCGCTCGATGTCCATCGAGTCCAGCACCTGCTCCTTCATGTCGCGCAGCTCCAGCCCGCCGGTCGACTGGATCAGGCGGTCGGCAAGCGTGGATTTGCCATGGTCGATATGGGCGACGATGGAGAAATTGCGGATGTGGTCGAGGGGCGTGCTCATGCCGCGCGCTTTAGCAGGGGCGGCAAGCGGCGGCAAGGCTTGGGGTCCAAGGGCCGCCTTGCCGCTCGCAAAGCGGTGAAATCGGCAAAAGAATCGAAAAAACCGGCACGCAGGCCAAGAATGCGTAAACTTTGATCGATCACATTAGAGCTTGGTTTGCCGGCCGCGTGGTAAGTGCACGCCCGCTAATGTCCGTCGGGGGTTTGGAATGTTCAGGGTTTTGCGCGGCTTTGCCCGCTCCCGCAGCGGGTCGATGATGCCGCTCTTCCTGGTGAGCCTGATGCCGCTGATCGCGGTCATCGGCTTCTCGGTCGATTATACGAGCGCCGTCCAGACCAAGTCCAACCAGCAGCAGGCGCTCGATGCCGCGATCCTGACGATCACCACCATGGACACCACGTCGACGCTGGCGCAACGCCAGGGGCTGTTGCAGGATTCCTTCGCCGCCAATGGCGGACAAGGCGCCGCGACGCTGACCAACTTCGTGGCTGGCACCACCACCGCCGCCAGCACCGCGCAGGCCACGGCAAGCTTCGCCATGCCGACTGTTTTCATGCAGATCGCCAGGATCGACACCGTGCCGATCGCCGTGGCCTCGGCGGTCAGCAAGCCGCCGGCGCTGGTCAATGCGACCTTCAAGATCACCAAGGTGTCGGGCTGGTGGAACAAGACGATGACGCTCTACGGCACCCAATTTGGAGCGACGGCGGCCAAGCCGCTAATGTCTATTGAGTATACCTATAACGGCTTCGGAGATCCGAAGGGCTACGGCACCACGAACGTGTATACGATCACCAACAATGGTGGCCCAGACATCAAGACGCTCGTCCAGTCGCAAGTTTGCACCACCGCCAGCGTGACCACTTTTACCGGTCTGCCCGCCGATGCGATCCTCCAGACCAGTGGCACCAAGAAATATTCGACAACCTGCGTCAACACCATGTATCCGGCCAACGGCGCTGGCGCGTCGGTCGATGTCAGCCAGATGGGTGGCCTCGCTCTGCAGATGTACGTGCCATCGGGCAACCCGCAATACCTCAAATCGGACGATGCGAGCACCTCCAACCGACTCTATAGCGGGGTGGATCCGAACTCCCTGGTCGAGACCACGACCGGGACGAAGGTCGACATCTTCGCCATCGTGCCTTGTGGCGTCACCAGCTATCAAGCCTGGGAGGACGGTGGCACAACGGTGCCGACTGCGTCCTCAAATGCCGACTTCTTCTACAACGTGACCGGCAAGTGCGACTTCAATAAGCGGCCCTCGGACACGGCGCTGACGCAGTAACGCTGCCGATCTCCCCCCTCGTGGGGGAGATGGCCGGCAGGCCAGAGGGGGGCGCTGTCCCGCCGACCTTACAGGTTCATCCGCTAGGCCCGACTTCCTCTCTGTCAATCCAAGATCGATGATTGTGGAATTTCACCTCGATCAGCGCTCTACGGCGCCCCCCTCTGTCCTGCCGGACATCTCCCCCACAAGGGGGGAGATTGGATGCGACCACCGTTTTCGCCAATCTCCGAGGCCGCAAGGAACACGCGCGCCACCATCTTCGATCACAAACCGGTGAGCGTTGTAACGAAGCCCGTCGCGGCGGCGAAGTGGGGATATGACGGGCGCATCGTGGCGCCCTCCCACGGAGCAAGCCGATGTCGGGATATGAACGCAGCAAGGTCTTCGCACTGTCCGGCCTCGCCGCGCTGGCGCTTGCCGTCGCGCTCGGCGCGGCCAGCGCCCAGCCGCTCACCGTGGTCGAACTGTTCACCAGCCAGGGCTGTTCGTCCTGCCCGCCGGCCAATGCCAACCTCATCAAGGTCAAGGACCGGCCCGGCGTGCTGGCGCTATCCTTCAACGTCACCTACTGGGACTATCTCGGCTGGAAGGACACGTTCGGCAAACAGGAATTCACCCGGCGCCAGGTTTCCTACGAGCCGCCGCTCGGCCATGACGGGCCGTTCACGCCGCAAGTGGTGGTCAACGGCCATGCCGATGTCGTCGGAGCGGCCCCCGGCGAGATCGAACATCTGATCGCGGCCACGGCCGGGACCGGCGGCCCGTCGCTGTCGCTCGGCGGCGGCAAGATCGCGATCGGCGCCGGCGCGGCACCGGGCGGCCACGCCGACGTCTGGCTGGTGCGCTATACCAAGGGTGTCGTCGAAGTGCCGGTGGCGCGCGGCGAAAACACCGGCCGCACCTTGCCGCATGCCAATGTCGTTCACGCGCTGACGAAACTCGGCGGCTGGACCGGCGAGGCCAAGACGCTCGATCTGCCGGCGGCCTCGGGCGGCCTCAGCACCGCCGTGCTGGTCCAGTCGCCCGGCGGCGGGCCGATCCTGGCCGCCGCGACCGACTGATCATCCCCTTTTACCGCACGGGGCCGCGCAACGCGGCAACGCATCACCCGGCCCGCTTGCGCGCGCCAAAACCCAAGGAGACTTTCATGACCAGATATCTGACCCTGCCGGCGCTGGCCTTCGCGCTTTCGGCCGCCATATTCGTCGCCGGCGCCCGCGCCGACGACACGACCAATGCCATGAAGCCCGCCAATGCGATGACGACCGACGCCATGAAGCCCGCGACGGATGCGATGAAGCCGGCGGATGCCATGAAGCCCGCGACCGACGCGATGAAGCCCGCCGACCCGATGGCCACCAACGCGATGAAGCCCGCGGCGGATGCCATGAAACCGGCGACGGATGCGATGAAGCCGGCGCAGTAAACCGGGCCGGCCGCCCCAGCCTCGCTCGGCCAACCTCTCCCTGCTGGGGAGACGAGACTGTCGGCGCCGGCGCGGGCCTCTTCTCCCCTCGGGGAGAAGGTGGCCCGAAGGGCCGGATGAGGGAGCGCCGCCGACAGGGGCCGCCGCACGGCAAATTGAGAACCTCTTGGCGGCCTGCCTCGTATATATTGGACCAACAACAGGAGATCAGGACATGACCGGTACCGAAAAGACACGACCGTTCTTTACCCGCGGCGCGCTGGCCGTGCTCGGTTTTGCAGCGGTGGCGGCGGCGGCCTTCTGGCAGACCCCGGCGCGCTCAGCCGAGGACGCGGTGGTGATCCCGCCGCCCGCGATGGACGAAAAGGCCGCAACGGGCAGCGAAAAGGCCATCTTCGCCGGCGGCTGCTTCTGGGGCGTGCAGGGCGTGTTCCAGCACGTCAAGGGCGTCAGCAAGGCCGTTTCAGGCTACACCGGCGGCGCCAAGGACGACGCCGTCTACGAGACGGTCGGCACCGGCCGCACCGGTCACGCCGAATCCGTCGAGATCACCTATGATCCGTCCGAGGTGACCTATGGCCAGCTGCTGCAGGTCTATTTCTCGGTCGCCCACAACCCGACCCAGCTCAACTACCAGGGTCCGGACTCGGGCACCCAGTACCGCTCGACGATCTTCGCCGAAAACGATGCCCAGAAGAACATCGCGCAGGGCTACATCGCCCAGCTCGACAAGGCCAAGCTGTTCGGCGCGCCGATCGTCACCACGATCGAGACCGGCAAGACCTTCTATCCGGCCGAGAACTACCACCAGGATTTCCTGACGCTGAACCCGACCTATCCCTACATCGTCTACAACGACCTGCCCAAGGTCGCGAATTTGAAGCAGTTGTTCCCGGCGCTCTACAGCGAGAAGCCGGTGCTGGTGCTGTCGGCGAGCAACTGAGGTCAGTTTTGCCTTCTCCCCGTTTACGGGGAGAAGGTGCCGGCAGGCGGATGAGGGGCGGCGCCGGCATTTGAAGGATTGGGCCATCCGCTTTGCTTGACAGGTTTGCGCTGCCCCTCATTGCCCCTGCCGGGCATTTCTCCCCGTGAACGGGGAGAAAGACGCTGTCATAACCCTCAGTCATACGTCAGATCCGTCGCCTTGCCGCCGAACACCCGGTAGGCATAGAAGGAATAGAAGATGATCACCGGCAGCACCACCACGGTGCCGACCAGGATGATGGCGAGGCTTTCGGGCGCCGACGCCGCCTGCCAGATGGTCAGTTTGTCGGGCACCACGAACGGGTAGAACGACCAGGCGAGACCGGCAAAGCCAAGCGCGAAGATGGCGGCGAGCGTCAGGAACGGCCTCAAGGCATGGCGGTCATCGGGCTTGGGCAGATGGAAGGTCTGCCGCCACAGCCACAGGAAAAGCAGCGCCGACAGGATCGGCAGCGGCGACAGATAGAGCATTTGCGGCCAGACGAACCATTTGTCGAAGATGCGCGGGCTGGCGAAGGGCGTGGCCAGCGACACGGCGGCCATGCCGAGCGCGGTCAGCACCAGGGCCGTGCGCAGCCAGCGCACCGCCTTCTTCTGCAGCTCGCCTTCGGCCTTGTAGATCACCCAGGCAGCGCCCATCGCCGCGTAGGCTGCCGCCAAGCAGAACGCCACCAGCACGCCGAACGCCATGCCGCCCACGCCGACATCGAGGCCGAGCACATAGACGCCCAGCATATAGCCTTGCGCCAGCGAGGCGACGACCGAGCCCAGGAAGAAAATACGATTCCAGCGATGTTTCTTCCCCGCCGGCACCTTGGCGCGGAAGTCGAAGGCGACGCCGCGCAGGATCAGCCCGACCAGAAGCACGAAGACGGGAATGTAGAGTGCGGTGAGGATGAGGCCATGCGCCAGCGGGAAGGCGACCAGCAGCAGGCCGACGGCCAGCACCAGCCAGGTTTCGTTGGCGTCCCAGAACGGGCCGATCGCGGCGATCATCGTGTCCTGTTCGGTGTCTTCTGCCGCCGCGAACAGGATGCCGATGCCGAGGTCGAACCCGTCGAGGATGACATAGATCAGGATGGCGAGGCCCATCAGGCCGGCGAAGATCAGCGGGAGCAGGGTTGACCAGTCGTAGCTCATTTTCTCACTCCTCCGCCGCCGGTTGCGACATCGCTATCTTCATCACGCCCGGCAGCGGCGAGGAATCGCCATCCTTGGCCGCCTTCAGCGCCAGGTGCACCAGCACGCCGAGATAGGCGATCAGCAACAGCACATAGAGCAGGAGATAGATGGCGAGCGTCAGCGCGACATGGCTGCCGGCCACCGGACCTACGGCGTCGGCGGTCTTCAGCACGCCGGTCACCAGCCAGGGTTGGCGGCCGATCTCGGTCGTGTACCAGCCGGCCAGCGTCGCCAGCCAGCCCGACAGCGCCATCGGCACCATCAGCATGGCGAGCGGCCTGGGTAGCGAATGCCGGCGCTTGAGGAAGAAGGCCGCCGACCACGACACGGCGAGCATCAAAAGCCCGGTGCCGACCATGATGCGAAAACTCCAGAACAGCGGAAAGACCGGCGGATGGTTGCCCGGATAATCGTTCAGCCCCGGCACGACACCGCCGGTGCTGTGCCGCAGGATAAGGCTGGCGCCGTCGGGAATGGCGATCTCGAATCTGTTTTCCTTCGCCGCCTCGTCGGGCAGCGCGAACAGCACCAGAGGCACGTTGGGCCCGGTGTTCCAGTTGGCTTCCATGGCCGCGATCTTCTGCGGCTGGTGCTCCAGCGTGTTCAGACCATGTTGGTCGCCGGCCAGAATCTGGATCGGAATGAGGATGGCGGCGGTGAAGACGCCGGTGCGCAGCGCCTTCCACATCGATTCCGAACGGTCGCCATGGAGGTAGCGCAGCGCCGACAGGCCGGCGATCAGGAACGACACAGTCAGCCCCGAGGCGAGCAGCATGTGCACCAGCCGGTAGGGCATGGACGGGTTGAAGACGATGGCCCACCAGTCGACGGCGTGCGCCACGCCATCGCGCATCTCGAACCCGGCCGGCGTCTGCATCCAGGAATTGAGCGCGATGATCCAGAAGGCCGACAGCGTCGTGCCGCCGGCGACCAGCACCGTCGCCAGCGTGTGGACGCGGTTGGAGACGCGGCGGAAGCCGAACAGCATGATGCCGAGGAAGGCGGCCTCAAGGAAGAAGGCGGTGAGAATCTCATAGGCCAGCAGCGGCCCGGCGATGTTGCCGACATGCTGCATGTAGCCCGGCCAGTTGGTGCCGAACTGGAAGCTCATCGTGACGCCCGAAACCACGCCCATCGCAAAGGACAGCGCGAACACCTTTACCCAGGTGAAATAGGCGCGCATCCAGGCGGAATCATTGGTCGCGTTGTAGCGCAGCTTGAAGAACAGCAGCACCCAGCCAAGCGCAATGGTGATCGTCGGAAACAGGATATGGAACGAAATATTCGCGCCGAACTGCATGCGCGACAGTATGAGCGGGTCCATGGCGGGCTCCGGCTGCTTATTATTTGGACGCAATTCCCAAGGGAGAGCGCGCTACACTTTTCCTGGAATTGCTCCAATACTGGCGGAGGATAGGCCCGAAGCGTGGTCAGGTCAAAGCGGCGTCCTGCCGCGAGGCTCAACGCCACAGGACAATTTTACCGGTTGCAGGCGATGCATTTCCAGCCGCCCCGAGCCTCGATGTCCAGAACTGGCAGCAGGGCATTGACTTGTGGTTGCACTGGCCGACAACAGGCCTATATCAAGTCACCTCTTTCAGGCAGCCGTTTCAGCCATGCCCTCCATTCTGTCCATTTCCGGGGTCTCCAAGACCTACGCCACCGGCTTCACCGCGCTCAAGCAAGTCAATCTCGACATAGAGCGCGGCGAGATATTCGCGCTGCTCGGCCCCAATGGCGCCGGCAAGACGACGCTGATCTCGATCGTCTGCGGCATCGTCAACCGCTCGTCGGGCACCGTCACCGTCGATGGCCATGACATCAACAAGGATTATCGCGCCGCGCGCAGCCTGATCGGGCTGGTGCCGCAGGAACTCACCATCGACGCCTTCGAGAGCGTCTGGGCCACCGTCAATTACAGCCGCGGCCTGTTCGGCAAGCCGGCCAATCCGGCCTTTGTCGAGAAGGTGCTGCGCGACCTGTCGCTGTGGGACAAGAAGGACGCCAAGGCCATCACCCTGTCGGGCGGCATGAAGCGGCGGCTGATGATCGCCAAGGCGCTGTCGCACGAGCCGCGCATCCTGTTTCTCGACGAGCCGACCGCCGGCGTCGATGTCGAATTGCGCCAGGACATGTGGGAAATGGTGCGCCGGCTGCGCGAGGACGGCGTCACCATCATCCTCACCACCCACTATATCGAGGAAGCCGAGGCCATGGCCGACCGCGTCGGCGTCATCAACCGCGGCGAGATCATCCTGGTCGAGGACAAGGCCGAGCTGATGCGCAAGCTCGGCCGCAAGCAGATGACGATGGAGCTGCGCGCGCCGCTCGCCAGGGTGCCCGACGGGCTCTCGCGCTACGCGCTCGAACTGTCGGGCGACGGCAACCAGCTCACCTACACCTATGACAACCAGAGCGACCGGCCGGGCGTTGCCTCGCTGATCAGGGATCTCGAGGCGGCAGGCGTCCAGTTCCGCGATCTCGACACCAAGAACAGCTCGCTCGAGGAGATCTTCGTCAATCTTCTGAGGCAAGAGCCATGAACCTGCGCGCTGTATGGGCGATCTACCGGGTCGAGATGGCGCGTGCGTTCCGCACCGTGCTGCAGAGCATCATCTCACCGGTCATCTCGACATCGCTCTATTTCGTCGTCTTCGGCTCGGCCATCGGCTCGCGCATCACCGAGATCGACGGCATCAGCTACGGCGCCTTCATCGTGCCGGGCCTGATCATGCTGTCGCTCTTGACGCAGTCGATCTCCAACGCGTCCTTTGCCATCTATTTCCCGAAATTCGTCGGCTCGATCTACGAACTCCTGTCGGCGCCGGTCTCCTATCTGGAGATCGTCATCGCCTATGTCGGCGGCGCGGCCACCAAGTCGATCATCCTCGGCCTGATCATCCTGGCCACCGCCTCGCTGTTCGTGCCGCTCCACATCGAACATCCGTTCTGGATGCTCTCCTTCCTGGTCCTGACGGCGGTGACCTTCAGCCTGTTCGGCTTCATCATCGGAATCTGGGCGAAAAGCTTCGAGCAGCTGCAGCTGGTACCGCTGCTGATCATCACCCCGCTGACCTTCCTCGGCGGCAGCTTCTATTCGATCCACATGCTGCCCGGCATCTGGAAGACGATCACGCTGTTCAATCCGGTGGTCTACCTGATCAGCGGCTTCCGCTGGAGCTTCTACGGCAAGGCCGATGTTTCGGTCGGCGTCAGCCTCGGCATGACGCTGGTGTTCCTGGGCGTCTGTATCGCGATCGTCGCCTGGATTTTCAAGACCGGCTACCGGCTGCGCAACTGACGCGGTTGGTCTGGTGTATGTGGCAGCTTGGCGCATGCATTGTCTTACGCTGCGCTGGTCGACCCCCACTCCGTCTCGGCTTCGCCGAGCCACCTTGCCGGGGCGAGCCACGGGTCTCGCCCGTCCTTCGGACCCCCCGATCGACGGGGGAGAGGAAGGGCGCCAAGCTTTTTGCCGTCAACACTCGTCCAGCTAAGCTCTCTTCCTTTCCCTCCGGAGGGGGGAAGGTGGCGCTGCGAAGCAGCGACGGATTGGGGGAACCACATGGCAATCAAGTGTCGCGCCGATCAGTCACGCAAATCACAAAAGATATGTACATAGAGTTGACGGGAGTGGGGGCGAGGAACCCAAGTCCTGTACAGTTCAAATCGCCTTGACCAGCCGCAGCAACCCCAGCATCTCGATATAGGTCCCCTTGCGAAAGGCGATGTAGACGGGCTCCTCGGCGCCGTGGAAGCGGCGCTTGAATGCCGCCTGTCCCTGCAGGTTGAACCTGCGGCGGTTGACCCAGGGCGAATCGTAGGCGCGCTGGAAGGTGTTGCGCCAGAAGTCGCTTTCTGAAAATCCGCTCGGGCCCACGTCGACGAGCGGCGACAGGCCGAGCGTCACCACGGAGATGCCTTCCTCGCGAAACCGCTCGACGGCGTATTTGGTCAGGCCGATCTCGGCATGCGGCGAGGCATCGATATGCTTGCGCTTGAACGCGGTGGTATAGCCGATCACCTTGCCGCCGGCGAAAAGCGGGTCGAAGTCGAGCAGGGCGATGAGCTCGCCATCGGGGCCATGCAGCACGAAACGGCGCATGTCGGTGCCGAGCTGATCGTTGAAGGGACGATTGAGGAAGCCCATCTCCCAGCGCTTGACGATGCGGTCGCCGCGCCAGTTGTCCGACAGGCGCTTGATCTCGTCGAGATGGACCGTCCGCTTGTCCTCCTCGAACGAAAAGCCTTTCTTCAACAGCCAGCGCTCGGAATAGCGCACGGTCTCGTTGCGCTTTCCGGAAAAATCATGGTCGGGCAGGACAAGCCGGGTGTCGATGCCCAGCCGGTTGACCTTGTAGCCGAGCCCGGCCAGCACGCGCGCGGTCTCCGCGCCGATCTGCACGAACCACGGGCTGCCGGCGGCCTCGACGAAACGCCTGATCATGTCGGGCCGCAGCGCCGGAGCCACCACAGGGTCGCCAAGCGCGAAATGATGCCTCATCTTGGTGCCGAAGGCGATGTAGCCGTTCGCGTCGCCGAAATAGGAAAGCTTTTGCTGCACGGCGGTGGAGTAAGCGAGCGAGAAGTCGCCATGACGGCGCACCAGCGCCAGGCGCTCGACATGCGTCAGCGCCAGGCGCTCGACCTTGGGCGAGGCGCCCTCGAGGATTTTGTCGAAATAGATCCGCAAGGAGGGCATGGTCGATATTCCGCGTGCCGTCTGCGGCGCCGCATGCCTTGAATGGCAAGCTGGACCGCCGTGGCGCCTTGATTTCTCGCGGGAAGCCGAAATGGGTTACGGGTTCGGATTCCTGCGCCGTCAGAAGAGGTCCGCCAGCCCCCGGACCTCGAATCAATCACATTGCCGCGACCTGATTATCGCCGATGCCGCCGATATGCCATATAGGGCTGGATGTATTCGGGCAGAAGCGGGAAACCGTCATGTCGTCTTTTTGGCCGCGCTGCCGCCCCGGCTGTTTTCGCCGGGCGCACGGAATCCTCCCGATCGGCATCGCGGCTCGGCGCGGGGCCTGGAAACCGGCATCGGGTTGCCGTTCGGGCCCTGTGCGCGATCAAACCGTTACAACGGCCTGCGAACCTTTCGGGGTAGCGCTAGGTGAGTGGATTCGAGAGTGCATGGCTGATACGACAACCCGGACGATGATGGAGCAGTTGGTGGCGGTCGAGCCGGTGATCGTCATTGGCGCCGGTGCCGCCGGGCTGGCTGTCGCGCAGGCTTTGATCAAGGCCGGGGTCGCGACGGCGATCCTGGAGAGGGAAAGCCGGCTGGCCGAACCTTGGCGCCGGCGCCACGAGCAGCTGCACCTCAACACCCATCGCGATCTCTCCGCGCTGCCCGGCCTTGCCTATCCGAAGGGGACCCCCGCCTTTCCGCACCGGGATGTCGTCATCCGCCATATGAACGATTTCCATGAGGCGAACCGCTTGCCGGTGGAGTTTGGCGTTTCCGTCGAGGCCGTCATGTTCACAGGTGATCACTGGGCCGTGCGCACCAGCGCCGGCTCGCGCCTGGCGCGTCATGTCGTTGTCGCCACCGGCCGCGACAGGGAACCCTTCACGCCGCAGTGGAAGGGCATGCAAGCGTTCGCGGGCCGGATCGTCCATTCGGCGGATTTTGGCGACGCCCAGGCCTATGCGGGCAAGAAGGTGCTGGTTGTCGGCGCCGGCAATTCCGGCTTCGATGCCCTCAATCATCTGTCGGGCATCGATACTTCAGCTGTCTGGCTGTCGGCTCGCAGCGGCCCCGCCCTGTTGCCCAAGCGCATCGGCAAGATCGCCGTGCACCGCCTCTCGCCGCTCATGGCGCGCCTGCCGCCGCGCGTCGCCGACGTCGTGATGGCGGCGACGCAGCGTCTGGTGTTCGGCGATCTGACCAAATTCGGCATGCCGCCCGCGCCTGCCGGCGGCGCCAGCCGTTTGATGTCGGACTACACCGCGATCGCCGCGGACGACGGCGCCGTCGATGCCATCAAATCGGGCAGGATCGTGGTGGTGCCGGGAATACGGGAGTTCACCCGCGATGGCGTCATCCTGGCCGATGGCAGCCTGATCGCTCCCGACATCGTCATTGCCGCGACCGGCTACCGCACCGGGCTGGAGCGCATGGTCGGCAATCTCGGCGTGCTCGACGAGAAGGGCGTTCCGCTCTTCAATGGCGGCCAGGACGATCCGAAACTGCCCGGCCTGTGGTTCACCGGCATGCGGCCGAGCATCCGCGGCTGCTTCGCCAATGCCGCCATTTTGGCCAAGGCCATCGCCAGGCGCATCGCCGGTGCGACCCATCCATCCAGCGCATCACGCTGACAGCATGAATCCGTTTCGACGCGACGTGCTGATCTCGGATGCTACGCCGATTTCGGCTCCAGCCGCCGGAAACCGACAGCCTCCGTCAGCGTCTCCTCGTCGACCATGCCGGCATTGTAGAGGGCAAGCAAGGTGAGCGCCAATTCACGCGCCTCGGCGGATTCGGGGTGGGCTTGCCGTCGGCGGCAGGCCTCGTCGAAGACACGTTGCAAGGTGGCCACCTCGTCGGGTTTGAGCAGGCCACGGTCGTAGATCGACTTGGGCATGGCGATGACCTCCTCATCACGATCTAGGGCGCCCTGTTTAAATTGCCAATCTTTCCCGAGGCTTGAATGCAATACCGCGCAAAAGAAGGGGGCTCCGGCGATCCGGAGCCCCCTCTCGGTTTGTCTTGCCCGATGTCAGATGGCGATCTTGCCGCCGCCCTGCTTGGTGATCGCCACAACCGCCGGCCGCACCGGCATGTCGGGCTTGAAATCGGGCCAACGCGTCGATAGGTCCTCATAGTAGGAGGGCCGGCCGAACGCTTCCCAGTCCTCGCCGCCGTCGCCCGGATGCTGGACGGCGACGAAGGCGGTCTGATCGTCCGGCGTAAACAGCGGGCCGCACATCTCGGCGCCGATCGGTACGCGGAAGAACAGTTTCGAGGTCGCCCGCGCCGATCCTTCCGTGTCCACCGCCCACAGGCCATCGGTGCGGCCGGTGGCCTTCGGACCCTGGCCGTCGGTGGCGACCCACAGGCGGCCGGCCGAATCGACCGCGCAATTGTCGGGCATGCCGAACCAGCCATTGCCCGTCGTCGCGGTGGAGAAGGTGGCGCCGACATCGGCCACCGAGGGATCGCCACATTTCAGCAGCACTTCCCACTTGCCCTTGGCAGCGGCAAAATCACCGCCGTCCTCCGATATTTCGATAATGTGGCCGAAGGCGTTTTCGGCGCGCGGATTGGCGGCGTCGACCTGGTCGGCCTTGCGCTTGGAATTGTTGGTCAGCATGACATAGACCTTGCCGTTGACGCCATTGGGCTGGATGTCCTCGGGCCGGTCCATCTTGGTGGCGCCGAGCAGGTCGGCGGCGCGGCGTGTCTCGATCAGCACGTCGGCCTGGCCGGCAAAGCCGTTTTCCGCCGTCAGCGGACCCTGGCCGAACACGATCGGCAGCCATTCGACCGAACCGTCCTCGGCGAATTTGGCGACATGCAACGTGCCGTCGTCGAGCAGGTCCTTGTTGGCGGCAGGGTCGTTGGCGTCGAATGTGCCCTTGGTGACGAATTTGTAGACATAGTCGAAGCGCTCGTCGTCGCCGAGATAGAAGACGACGCGGCCGTCCTTGGCAACGATCGACTCGGCGCCCTCATGCTTGAAGCGGCCCATGGCGGTGCGCTTGCGCGGCACCGAATTCGGATCGGTGACGTCGACCTCGACGATCCAGCCGAAGCGGTTGGCCTCGTTCGGCTCCTTGGCGAGGTTGAAGCGGTCGTAATGCGCGCCCCATTCATAAGCGCCTTCCGGGATGCCGAGGCGCTTGTAGTTGGCGGCTTCCTTGTGGCCTTCCGGCAGTTCGCCGGAGAAGTAGCCGTGAATATTCTCCTCGGACATCACATAGGTGCCCCAGGGCGTGACGCCGCCAGCGCAATTGTTGATGGTGCCGAACACCTTGGCGCCGGACGCGTCGGCATTGGTCTTGACGCGGTCATGGCCGGCGACCGGGCCCGACAGCGCCATTTCGGTGTTGGCGGTGATGCGGCGGTTGAGCTTGCCGTCGCGCACCACCTGCCACTTGCCGCCATCCTTGCGGATCTCGACGATGGTGCCGCCATGCGCGGCCATCTCGACATCGACCTGCTCCTTCGAGAGCGGCGCCACCTCGGCCGACTTCTTGCCGTCCTTCTCGACGATCTTGACGATGCCCGGGAACATCAGATGCGGGTTGGTGTATTCGTGGTTGACCACCAGCAGGCCATGTTCGGCCGAACCGTCGAGCGGAATGTAGCCGACATAGTCGTTGTTGTAGCCGAACTGCCTGGTCTGGGCTTGCGCCGACTGCTTCGTCGGATCGAAGTCCGGCGAATCGGCGAACAGCGGATCGCCCCAGCGCAACAGAACGTCGGCGTCGTAGCCCGGCGCGACATGGTGCTTGTCGTCGATGCCGGCTTCCAGTTCCTCGAATTTGAAGGCGGAGCCTTCCGCGGCGCGGGCATCGTCGGCGGCGATCATGGCCAGCGGGCTGACAGTGGCGGCGATCGCCGAGACCGCGAGCGACCCCTTGAGGAAGCCACGGCGCGAAAACCGCGCGGCGATGATCTCGCCCATCGTGCGGTTTTCGCTGGGATTGTTGGCCGGTCCCTCGTTTTCCTCGAGCAGGCTGGTGCGGAATCGGACGTCGGGGGAGCGATGTTCGGTCATGGGAGCCTCTGGCTTGGATTTGGCTGGAGCTTGTTGCCTGTTCAACCGCCTTATAGCGTGCTGATCACATTTTCGTGACATCGTATCCCCGCCATCGCTCCCTCACGACACCGCTTTTTCACGACCGGCATGGGACTTTGGTCCAATCTTGCGCCTGCAAAGGTCTTGGAAGACAAACGCAACGGTCGGAGGTCGCTTCCGGTCACCATTTGTTTCGGCGATGTTGGTCGCACTGCGACGTTGGGGTGGGCGCGCCGGCTCAATCGACGGAGATCAGGATGCACGGATCGATAACGGCCCGTTGTTGCCGGCTGGCTTTCGGCTCGGCGGCTCTGCTGGTGCTGACCATCGCTCCCTATGGAATTGCCTTTCATGGCTTCGTTCCCGGACTCGAGGCCGCGACCGCGCTTGCTGGCAAGGGCGGCGGCGGTGGTGGAAATGGCGGCGGCAACGGCGGCGGGAATAGTGGCGGCGGAAACGGCGGCAATAGCGGCGGTGGGAACAGCAGCGGCGGAAACGGCAACGGCGGAAATAACAGTGGCAACGGAAACGGCGGCGGCAACAACGGCAACGGCAACGGAAACAACGGCAACGGCAACGGCGCTGATAACGGTGGCGGCAATTCGGGGGCCGGCAAGGGCCAGGGTGCGAAGAGCAGTCATGTCAACGCCGCGACCGGTGACAAGGTCGACGTGGACGGCAACAAGATTACGGTTCAGCACCCCGATGGCTTGACGGAGAAGATAGAGAACGGCCGTTTCAGCATGAAGGACAAGCTCGGCCGCACGATCATCGATCGCCGTGCCACACCGGCCGATGCAAGCCGCCTCAAGGCTCTGTGAATCCAGGCGGCGCGAATCTGGGCTCTGTGAATCTCGGCCCCGTGAATTTCGGCCCCGTGAAACTGGTCAACAGGCAACGACCAGTTTCACACGTCACCTCCGCCGCCCCCCGGCGGAGGTGACCTCGTTTTGCGCGGCATTCCAGTGCCGCGATATGTAACCGTCTTCGCGGGAAAAGCGCGCGGCGAGCGGGCCGGCTGTTCCATTGAACGCCGACCCATCTACGGGCGATCCCTCTCGCGGTCGCGAAACTCGCGCATCATCAGGGCCGCTTCGGTGCGGTTCCGCACGTTGAGTTTCGACAGCACCCCCGTCATGTGATGCTTGACGGTCTTCTCCTGCAGCTCCAGGCGCAAGGCCACTTCCTTGTTGCTGAGCCCCTCCGCCACCAGCCGCAGGATTTCGGTCTGTCGACCGGTGAGTTGCCGCAGCCGGTCCGCCATGCCGTTGGCGGGCTGCAGGGACTGAACATCGGAAAGCAGCCGGGCCGATAGCGTCGGCGAAAGATAGCTTTCACCGGCCGCCACGTTGCGCAGGATATCGGCAAGCGCGCGCGACCCGACGCCTTTGAGGATGTAGCCGTGCACCCCCGCGTTCAGGGCCTTGGTGACGTCGCTATTGGCCTCCGAGACGGTAAGCATGACGATCTTCTGGGCGGGGTGGTCGGCAAGGATGTTCGCGACCGCGGGCAGGCCGCCGCCCGGCATGGAAATATCGAGCAGCAAGATGTCGGGCTGCACGGTCGAGGCGATGCGTTCCGCGTCCTGCGCGGTAGCCCCTTCCCCGACCACCTCGAAGCCTCCGATCTCCGACAGGCTGCGTGTCACACCCTCGCGGAAGAGAGGATGGTCGTCGACAATGGCGATACGGATGGCGCCCATCATGCTTGCTCCTCGACCGAAAGACGGATCACCAGTTTCGTGCCCTTCGGCCCCGTCAGGGTTTCGAACTGTCCGCCAATGCTTTCAACCCGCTCTCTCAGGCCGGCGAGCCCCAATCCTTCGGCCCGCGCCGGATCGAAACCCGGCCCGCCATCCGACACTTCGACGAAAAGCCTGCCGTTTTTCATGCCCGCGCGCACCGCCTGATCCTTGCCCCGCCCGTGGCGGTAGGCATTGTTCAGCCCCTCCTGCACGAAGCGATAGATGCTGATCTTCTCAGAAGCGCCGGGCTCGGGCAAATGGGCGGGCTGCGTGAGCCTCACCGCCGTGCCCGTCCGGCGCTCATGTTCCTCGACGGCCAGCCGCAACACGTCCGCCACCGCCGCCGTTTCTATCTGCGGCAGGACCAGGCCGGTGCAGATGCCGCGTATTTCGCGCATCGCGTCCTCCAGCGTCTTGCGGATCATCGCGACCTCGGTCGAGCGGCCCTCGCTGGCAAGGCCGTCGCCGGTAAACACGGGACTGTCCATGCGCAGCGCCGCCAGGGCCACGAGCTGGGCCGGGCCGTCATGCAGGTCGGCGCCGATCCGGCGCAGATATCTTTCGTTGAGCGCGGTGGCGCGGCGTGACGCCCGCTGCACGCGGTGCCGCAGGGCGCTGTTCTGCGTCACCAGGTCCTGCAGCTCCGACACCTGGCGGCGCAGCGCCCCGCGCTGGTCGTCGATGGTGCGGCTGCCGCGCAGGACGATGCCCGACAGGAGCAGGAATGCCATCAAGGTGGTGCCGGCCACGACCAGCCAGCTCGACAGCAGCGCCGATGCCAGCGTGGCCTTGAAATCGCTGGCGACCTCATAGAATTCGGTGACGGCGACCACATCGCCGGACCAGGGTTCGCGCACGGGGTTGTAGATCTCCAGCAACGGCACGCCCGAGGACCGCTCCTTCTCTTCGTTCTCGTCGAACGTATCGAACTGGGCGGTAACGTTGCCCTGGAAGGCGGAACGCAGATTGTCGGTCACCTCGAAGCGCCGGCCTATCAAGGCCGCGTCTTTCGAATAGAGTACGGTGCCGTCGCGGCGCCAGAGCCTGAACGACACCAGGCGTTTGCCGAGCGCGCCCTGGCCGAGCGTCTCGTCGAGCGCCTGCTTGACGGACTCGCTGAGCTCCTCGTTCTTGCGCAGGTCGGGCAACAACGGCGCGATCACGCTGTCGACGTAGAGCGCCGTCGTGGCGGCCGAATTGCGGGTGACCCCCTCCCGGATCTGCGTCGTCACCCACGCGCCCACCACCAGCATGACGACCAGCAAGCCGAACCCGCCGGCAACGACGAACTGCAAGGCGAGGGAAAGCTCGCTCCAGCGCCGCGCCAAGTTCTGAAGAATACGAATCATGAGCCCCTGATCGCCCTTCTATCGACAGGTTGGGCGATTTTCACCACATTGAGCCTCAGCCCCGCCGTTGCCAAGACCCTCGTTAGCACGAGGCCGCCATGGGCATGACATCGCTTGACGGACCGGCATGCTTCGGGAACAAGGTCCGCCACGCACGCGGCCAGAGCCGCTTCGAGGGGGGACGGACGTTGAGTTTTTCGGGATTGCTGCAGCTTGGCTTTTCGACGGTGATCTTCCTGCTGGCGGCGACCGCCGCCAAACAATGGGGGCTGGCGCCCAGCCTGGGCAAGATACTGCTGACGCTGGCACTCTATTCGCTGGGCAATCTGATCATGCTGCGGCTGATCCGCGAGTTCGGCATGTCGGTATCTTTCAGCCTCTCGGCGGTGATCCAGCTGGTCTCGGTCAACGTCGTCGCACTGGTGTTCTTCGGCGAGCGCGTCAATGCGCTGCAGGCGGCCGGCATCGTGCTGGCGGTTGCGGCCGTGGCGCTGATCACGCTTGGCCCCTATCTGCAAGGTCGATGACAAGAAGGGGGTGATGACAAGAAGGGACGATGACTAGGGATGACGGCTCGATGAAGGGTCCCGCAAGCACGCTGCTCAACCGGATCGAATTCCCGGTGCTGCTGGCCGGCCTGGCCATCGCCGGCGGGCTGTGGGGTTTCGTCGAGCTGATGGAGCTGGCACGCGCCACCGCCGCGCATGGTTTCGACACCGAGATCCTGCTCGCCTTCCGCCAGCCGGGCCAGCCCGGCGTTCCCATCGGTCCGCCATGGCTGGAAGGGGCGATGCGCGACATCACAAGCCTTGGCAGCGCCAGCGTGCTGGTGCTGATCACGGCGGCGACCATCGTCTACCTCTTGTTGATCCGCAGGCCGGGGACGGCATTTCTCATGTTCGTCGCCGTCGCCGGTGGCCAGCTTCTGTCCAGCCTGTTGAAAGTCGGCGTCGACCGGCCGCGGCCCGAACTGATCTCGCATCTCGTCAACGAGACCTCGCTCTCCTTCCCGAGCGGCCACGCCATGCTGTCGGCGGTGACCTACCTGACGCTCGGCTCGCTCGCTGCGCGGTTCCTGCGTGGCCGGGCGACCAAGATCTATGTCCTGTCGCTTGCCGTGCTGACAACGGTGCTGGTCGGCGTCAGCCGCATCTATCTCGGCGTCCACTGGCCGTCGGACGTGCTGGCGGGTTGGTGCGCCGGTTTTGCCTGGGCGATGCTATGCTGGCTGGTGGCGCGGATGCTGCAGCGCCGCAAGGTGGTCGGTGAAAGCGAGTAAACTTGCATGTCTGATATATGCATAATGATGCTTGAAACATCACAATGATAGTATTATACGTTATATCAGCAGACTCAGACATGGGTTCCGGCCGATGATCACTGCCGCGCAGATGCGTGCCGCAAGGGCCTTGGCCGGCATTGACCAGAAGACGCTCGCCGAGCGCGCCGGCGTCTCGCTTCCGACAATCCAGCGCATGGAAGCGAGCGACGGCGTGGTCAGGGGCGTGGTCGATACGCTGATGAAGGTCATCCAGGCTCTCGACGAGGCCGGGGTGGAGCTGATCGGCGAGAACCATGCCAGCGAGCGCGGCGGCAGGGGCGTGCGCCTCAAGTCCGCGGTGCCGCCGGATCCCAAGGCTGAGCCGGCATAAGTCGCGACGGCGACCGCCGACAGTCCTGCCGACGATCCCGCCGCCTTTGCGAGGTGCGGAAGGCAGCCCATGGACCAAGCCCGTCAAGCAGTGCATCAACCGGCCCGTCAACGGGTTCACGGGCCGGCCCGCGGATCGCCTCAAGGGTCGGCAAAACCGACCTTTTCCGAACTGTTCACACCGAAACTGGTGACGGTCTGGCGGGAGGGTTACCACCTGCCGCAATTCAAGGCCGACGTGATGTCCGGCCTGACGGTCGCCATCGTCGCGCTGCCGCTGTCGATGGCAATCGCGATCGCTTCCGGCGTCACGCCGGAACGTGGCCTCTACACCTCCATCGTCGGCGGTTTCATCATCTCGGCCTTCGGTGGCAGCCGCTTCCAGATCGGCGGCCCGGCCGGCGCCTTCATCGTGCTGGTGGCGGCGACTGTCGCACGGGTCGGCGTCGACGGCCTGCTGCTGGCGACGATGATGGCCGGCGTGTTCCTGCTTGCCATCGGCTATCTCAGGCTTGGCACCTACATCAAATTCATTCCCTATCCGGTCACCGTCGGCTTCACCGCCGGCATTGCCGTCATCATCTTCTGTGGGCAGATCGTCGAACTGTTCGGGCTGACCTTGCCGGTCAGGGAGCCCGGACCGTTCGTCCCCAAGCTGATCGCGCTTGGCCAAGCGTCCGGCACGATCAACCTCGCCACGACGTCGGTGGCGGTGCTGACCATGGCAACCATCGTTTTCCTGAAGCGCTGGCGGCCGAAATGGCCTTCCATGCTGATCGCCATCGGGCTTGCCTCGATCGTGGTGGCGTTGTTCGCGCTGCCGGCCGCGACGATCGGCACGCGCTATGGCGGCATTCCGCGCAGCCTGCAATGGCCCGGCCTGCCCCCGGTCAGTCTCGACAGGATGATCGAGGTGCTGCCGGATGCCGTCGCCTTCGCGCTGCTCGGCGCCATCGAATCACTGCTGTCGGCCGTCGTCGCCGACGGCATGACGGGGCGGCGGCATCGGTCGAATTGCGAGCTGGTCGCGCAAGGCTTCGCCAACATCGCGTCCGCCCTGTTCGGCGGCATCTGCGCCACCGGCACCATCGCGCGCACCGCCACCAATGTGCGGGCCGGTGCGCACGGCCCGGTCTCGGGTATGGTCCATTCGGCCATCCTGCTGGTGCTGATGCTGGCGGCCGCACCGCTGGCCAGCTACATTCCGCTCTCCGCCCTTGCCGGCGTGCTGGCGGTGGTCTGCTGGAACATGGTCGAGAAACAGGCCTTCGCCACGCTGCTCAGGGCCTCGCGGGGCGATGCGCTGGTGCTGATGGCGACCTTCCTGATCGTCGTCTTCCGCGACCTGACCGAAGGCATCGTCGTCGGCTTCGCGCTCGGCTCGATCCTGTTCATCGACCGCATGGCGAAGTCAGTCGCGGTCGAGGCGGAGCTGGCCCAGGACGATGTCGCCGACGGCGCCGATGGCGGTCGCGCCTACGATTCCAGCGCGGCTGTCGACGCCGACACCGTCGTCTATCGCATCTCGGGCGCCTTCTTCTTCGGTGCCGCCTCCACCGTCGGCAGTGTGCTCGACCGCATCGCCGACCAGCGCAAGAATTTCATCCTCGACTGTTCGGCCGTGCCGCTTTTCGATTCGACCGCGGTCAATGTCATCGAAAGCGCGGCCCGCAAGGCCAGCCGCGCCGGCGTGCGCTTCATCATATCGGGCGCCTCGCCGCGGATACGGCGCATGCTGATCAACCACGGCGTCAAGCGGCCGCTGGTGACCTACGCCGCCTCGATCCGCGACGCGCGGGCCCAACTGGCGGGAAAACAAGAGGCGGAGAAGCCTCCCCTCAGCGGTTGAGCGACCCCGGGCCGCTGATGAAGGGATTTTTCCTGACATGGAAGCGCAGCAGGCGCTCGGCGTCCTTGGAGATCCCGATCCGGGTGCTCTGTCCGATCTCGCCGGCGTAGTGCCCGTCATCCGCCAGCCATAGCGGGCCTCTCTGGCAAAGGTCGAGCCCGTCGAGCGAACGATCGATCCGCAGTGCCGCGGCCAGTCGTCCCGGCCCGCGCGTCAGGTCGCGCAGCCGTTCTACGCCACGGTTCAGCCGCATGATCGGAATGCCTTCCAGCGGCTCCAGCGCCCGGATCAGCACGCCGGTGCCGATGCCCGGTGCCTCGCTCGAAACGTTCAGCATGAATGAGATGCCATAGGCGAGATAGACATAGGCGTGCCCGCGCTCGAGAAACATCGAGCGGTTGCGCGCCGTCATCCCCCGAAAACCATGTCCGGCGGCATCGCCTACGACATAGGCTTCAGTCTCGACGATCCGGCCGCTGACCCTGCCTTCGGGCAAGTCGCGCACCACCAGCTTGCCGATGAGATGGCGGGCAAGCGCTGCCGTATCGTGCGGCAGTTCTTCCCGCGCGAGCAGGCGGGGCGCGGTCAGGCTCATGAGACATCCGCATGGCGCAATGCATTGGCGATCACCGCGAAGGCAGGTGAGTTCTGCCGCCGGGTCGGATAGTAGAGGTAATAGCCCGGAAACAGCGGGCACCATTCGTCGAGCATCAGCACCAGCCGGCCCGACCGGATCTCGTCGGCCACCAAATTCTCAGGCACATAGGCGATCCCGAGGCCGCTGACGGCGGCGTCGATCATGGGGATCGTCGAATTGAAGGTCAGCTGTCCGTCTATACGCACCCTCAGCTCTCGCCCGTCCCTGGCGAACTCCCAGGCATAGAGGCCGCCCGACCGTGACTGGCGGTGGTTGATGCAATCGTGCTGGACGAGGTCCTGCGGCGTGCCGGGCGCCGGATGCCGGGCGAGATAGTCGGGCGACGCGACGACAACCAGCCGCCAGTCGGGGCTGATGCGAATGGCGATCATGTCCTTGTCGACGCTTTCCCCCAGCCGCACGCCGGCGTCGAACCGCTCCTCGACGATGTTGCGGAAGCCATTGTCGACATTCAGCTCGACGTGAATGTCGCGATAGTGCCGCAGCACCGGTTTCAGCTTCGGCCAGACGATCCAGTCAAGCGCGTGATCGGAGAGTGTGATCCGCACATTGCCCGAAGGCTTGTCGCGAAACGCCATCAGCGCGTCGATGTCGTTTTCGATATCCTGGATGCGCGGCGCCAAGGCGCGCAGCAACCGCTCCCCGGCTTCGGTCGGCGAGACGCTGCGCGTGGTTCGGGTCAGCAGGCGCAGGCCTAGCCGCGCCTCGAGCTGCTTCACGGTGTGGCTGAGCGCCGACTGGGACGTGCCGAGCTTGGCGGCCGCTTTGGTGAAGCTGCTTTCCTCGGCCACCGCCTGGAACCAGAGCATGTCGTTCAGGTCGCGGCGGTTCATGGCCAGCCCTCGGGTATTTATATCAGAATTAGATAAGTCCATGCGAATTACAACGGCTAATCGGGGCAGTCCGGACGATTTATACAGCCTTCAACGAAAACCGTTGGAGGGGCCGAGGCGCATGGAAACCACCTATGACAGCCAACTTGCCGAATCACCGAGCGCCTGGGGCGCGGTGATCTGCCTGTCACTGCTCACCTTCGTCCTGGTGGCGTCGGAGTTCATGCCCGTCAGCCTGCTCACGCCAGTCGCCAGGGACCTGGCCATCACCGAAGGCCAGGCCGGCCAGGCTATCTCCGTCTCTGGATTCTTCGCCGTCGTCACCAGCCTGTTCGGCAACGCCCTGCTGTCGAGGCTGGACCGGCGCACGGTCGTCCTCTTCTATACCGCCGTGCTCGTCGTCTCCGGACTGGCGATCACCTTTGCGCCGAACTATCCGGTGTTCATGCTCGGACGGGCCCTGATCGGCGTGTCGATCGGCGGCTTCTGGTCACTGTCGACAGCCATTCTGGCGCGCATCGTCTCGCGCGACGACTTGCCCAAGGCGATCGCCATGCTGCAGGGCGGGACGGCATTCGCCACGGTCATCGCGGCGCCGCTTGGAAGTTTTCTCGGCGGCCTGATCGGATGGCGCGGCGCCTTCTTCATCGTCGTGCCGATCGGGCTCGCCGCCATCGTCTGGCAACTCGCCGTCCTGCCCAGCATGCCCGCCGAAGAGCCCGTCTCGGCTAGGCGCATGTTCGGCCTTCTCGGCAACCGCGCCTTCGCCATCGGCATGGCGGCCACCACGCTCGCCTTCATGGGCCAGTTCTCCCTTTCCACCTACCTGCGTCCATTTCTCGAAGGCGTCACCGGGCTCGACGTGAACACGCTCTCGATGGTCCTGCTCGGGCTCGGGCTGGCGGGCCTCGTCGGCACGTCGCTCGTCGGTTTCGCCCTGCGCTCGCATCTGGGCGCCGTGCTGATCGGCCTGCCGGCCATGCTTTCGGTCATCGCGCTGCTGTTGATCGCGCTTGGCCCCTTCGCCGCCGCGACCGCGATCCTGCTCCTGCTGTGGGGATTGTTCACCACGCCCATTCCGGTGGCATGGAACACGTGGATGGCCAAGGTCATCCCGAACGATCTCGAGGCGGGCGGAGGCCTGCAGGTCGCGCTGATCCAGTTCGCCATCACCTTCGGCGCGTTTGCCGGCGGGTTGCTGTTCGACACCGCCGGCTGGTGGAGTCCCTTCGCCCTCGCCGCCTTGCTTCTCCTCGGCTCGACGCTATTTGCCGTCGCGGCGGCGACCTCCACCTTGGCGAGCCGACAGTCGTGACACGACGACAGGTCACCCGACGCACGCTGCTCTGGGCCGCGATCGCGCAGGCGGCGGTTTTGCCTGGACAGGCTTTCGGGCAGCAAGGCGCCGACCCGGCAAGCCAGGAGCCCACGGACATGAAGATCAGGATCGGCTTCAACGGGCAGACGATGACGGCCACGCTGTACGACAATCCCTCGGCCCGGGATTTTCATGCCTTGCTGCCGCTGGATCTGACGATCGACAACTACGCCGGCAACGAGAAGATCGCCTATCTGCCGCGCAAGCTCACCGAACAAGGCAGCGGTCCCTTCGGTAACGAACGGCCCGGCGACCTCTGCTACTTCGCGCCCTGGGGCAATCTGGCGTTGTTTTATGCCGGGTATAGCTGGTCAACCGGGCTGATCCGGCTCGGGCGCCTCGACGACGGATTCGAGCCCCTGCTGACGCGCGGAGAATTCCCCCTGCGCATCGAGCGCATTCACTGACACCAGGAAAGGAAAGGGTTGTTCCATGGATATCCAACGCGCCGGCGCCAAGCCGTCCGTCAAGGGACCCGCCGAGTGGTTCACCGGCACGGTCCGCATCGATCCCCTGTTTTCCGCGCCTGCCCCGGCACGCGCCGCGGGCGCCGCCGTCACATTCGAGCCAGGCGCACGCACGGCCTGGCACACCCATCCGCTCGGCCAGACACTGATCGTCACGGCTGGCCTGGGCCGTGTGCAGCGCGAAGGCGGTCCCGTCGAGGAAATCCGCCCCGGCGACGTCGTCTGGTTCGCGCCTGGCGAAAGACACTGGCACGGCGCCAGTCCGAGCACGGCAATGACGCACATCGCCATCCAGGAAGCGCTCGACGGCAAGGCGGTCGACTGGCTCGATCACGTCACCGATGCGCAATACGACACCAACCGATAGGAGACGTTCCATGCGCGGCACCGTTCTTTACAGCCCCGGCGACATTCGCTGCGAGGAAGTGGCGGATCCCGAGATCCTGCTGCCCACCGACGCGATCGTGCGATTGTCGGCGACCTGCGTCTGCGGATCGGATCTGTGGCCCTATCGCGGCCTGCAACCGATCGCCGAGCCCGCCCATATGGGCCACGAATATTGCGGTGTCGTCGAGGAGGTCGGCAGCGCGGTTCGAACCATCCGCCCGGGCCAGTTCGTGGTCGGGTCGTTCGCGACCTCCGACAACACCTGCCCCAATTGCCGCAACGGCTATCAGTCGTCATGCCAGCACCGGACGTTCATGACCGGCGCCCAGGCGCCGTTCCTGCGCGTGCCGCTGGCCGACGGCACTTTGGTGGCGCTGTCCGATCAGCCTTCGGCCGAGATGATCCCGAGCCTGCTCGCCACGTCCGACGTGCTGGGCACCGGCTGGTTCGCCGCCGACGCCGCCAACGTAAAACCAGGGTCGACGGTCGCGGTGGTGGGCGATGGCGCGGTCGGCCTGCTTGCCGCGCTTTCCGCCAGGCAGATGGGCGCCGAGCGGATCATCGTCATGAGCCGGCACGAGCCGCGCCAGAAGCTCGCCTTGGAGTTCGGCGCCACCGACATCGTCACCGAGCGCGGTGAGGAAGGCGTCGCCCGCATCCTGGACATGACCGGCGGCATCGGCGCCGACTCCGTGCTGGAATGCGTCGGCACGCAGGAATCGATGAAGCAGGCGATCGGATCCACCCGCAGGGGCGGCTATGTTTCCTATGTCGGCGTTCCCCACCAGGTGCAACTGGATGGGCAACAGCTGTTCTTCGCCCATGTGCATCTGCATGGCGGTCCCGCACCCGTGCGCCGCTACCTGCCCGAGCTGCTCGCCCTCGTCACCGAGGGCAAGATCAATCCCGGCAAGGTGTTCGACCTGATCCTGCCGCTCGACCAAGTGGCCGAAGGCTACAAGGCCATGGACGAGCGCCGCGCCATCAAGACGCTGCTGCGGGTCTGACCATCACCCCTGCTACGCCTCGCGGCGCTCAATCGATCTTGAGCGCCGCGACCTCGCCCTCGTTCATCAGCGGCACGTAGAGGATCGACTTGCCGTCGGTGCCGATGTCGGCGCTGCCCGGCTTGAAATTCGCTACTTCTTCCGGCGCGCCGCCTTCCCTGTAACGATACAGCGTGCCGGTCATGTAGGCGGTGGCGTAGACGGTGTCGCCAATGGCGATGACGCCGTCGAGGTCGGCGAATTTCTGCGCCCCCGCCAGCGGCGTCACCGCCTTGCTGGCGAGGTCCACCGCCAGCAGCCCGCCCGGCTCGGCCGTGCTGAAGTCGGCCTTGATGCCCTTGCCCCATGAGGCGACGATGAGCCTGCCGCCATCGGCGAAGACGCCGTTGGGCGAGGCGAGCAGCGGGTCCTTGACGAACAGCTCCGGCCTGTCGCCGTCGACGCGGTAGATCGCATCAGCCAGCATATCGGTGACGTAGACGTGGCCGGAAGCGTCCGCCGTCATGTCGTTGAGGAACACCGCGTTCGGCACCACGATGCTGGCGATCAGTTTGCCGCTGGCGAGGTCGACGACGCGGACCTTGGTGATGTCGGCGACATAGAGTTTGCCGCCCGCTATCGCCATGCCCTTTGGCGCGTCCATGCCGTCGGTCCAGTGCTGGGTCACTGCCTTGCCGTCGAGGGACAGCACGCTGAGATAACCATTGCCGTCGGCATCGCCCGGATTGCCCGCGATATTGGAAACGATGACGCGGCCGTTGGCAGCGTCGAACAGCGCCGATTCCGGCTGTTCGAGGCCCGTGGCGCGCCAGAGCTCTGCGGCCTGGGCGACTGCCGGGGCGGCGATTCCGATGGCCGCGAAAAAAGCGGTAGCGATGAGGCGTTTCATGTCCGGTCTCCTGTGATGACGGCGGAGACCTATGATTTTCGATACTTTCCGGGAAGGGCAATTGCCGCTAGTATCGAATACTGATACGAAACGCCCAGCAACAGGTGCATTCCATGAACGGTCGGATCTTCGAGGCGCTGAAACGGACGCTGAAGGCCAAGGGCGTCACCTATCGCGAACTCGCCGAACGCATGGGCGTTTCCGAGCCGACGGTGAAGCGCATCTTCCATGACAAGAACTGCAAGCTCGACCGTCTGGTGGAGATCTGTGCTGCCGCCGGCGTGGAGCTGGAAAACGTGCTCGGCTCGATGAGCAGGGGGCCGGGACCGGTCAACCGCGTCGCACCCGAGATCGAGCGCCGGCTCGCTGGCCGTCCGGCACTGCTGTTCGTCTTCGTCATGCTGTCGGAAAAATTCACGCCTGAAGGCATCATGCGCTCGCAAGGCTTGAGCGAAGCCTCGATGTTCCTCTATCTGCGCGATCTCGAGGAACTCGGCCTGATCGCGCTCGGCCGTGGCCTGTCGGCAAGGCTCTTGGTCGAAACGCCGATCCAGTGGAATTTCGAGGGGCCGCTGAGGCCGCTGTTCGAGATGACCAACAAGAATTTCATCGGCTGGGCGATCACCCATATCGAGAAGGAAGCGACCTTCGTCAGCTTCTCCAGGCGGATGCGGCCGGAAACGGCGGAGATGGTGCGGCGCGAGGCCGAGGAACTGGCCGATCGCGCCAAACTCTTGGCCCATCACGACCAGCACACCACGCCGGAGGATGGGCTGGTCGGCTACAAATGGACGTTTGCCTTCGGCGCCACGCCGTTCGAGGCGATCATGCCGATCGGCCCGCACGCGCGGGATGCCGGCGCGCGGACGAAGGATCAGCCTTCCCTGGTCAAAAAGCGGCCGCCGCTACCGGCATAGGCCATCGGTCAATAGTTGGCGCCGCCGCCGCAATCGCATTCGGCCTCGCTGGCCTTGTCGTTCCAGCCGCTGCCAACATAGGAGTAGCTTCTGCTGGAGCGGAAATGGTGGCCGCCGCGGTCGATATGTTCCCACAGCGTGATGGTGCAGCCGCGCTTGACCTTGAACGACGACACCTTGTCGTTCTATGACGGTTCGTAGATGAAGCGGTGAATGCCATCGGATATGCCGACATCGGGCGCGTTCACCATCTTCATGTCATCGCCGCTGCCCAGCGTCCAGTGCGAGCCGCCATAGTCGCGATCCGAGTAGATCGTGCAGGTCCGATTGGCGGCATTGGCCGCGCTCGCCAGCATGCCGACGGTAACACCTGCCGCCAGAATGTACGCTTTCATCTGTGTCATATCTCCCTCCAGCCCGGTCTCGATGAGTGCGAAGTATGGAATTGCCGTGGGAACGAGCCGTCACCGGCAAGGTCCGGATCGATCGGTCCAGCACGCGGATCGAAAAGCAATCAAGTCGTAAGCAATCGGGTCAGCAAGCAATCAGATCAGTAAAGGATGCGACATGACAAGTGGTGCCGTCGAGCAAGCGGCAACGGCCGGCGCGCCACATCGAGCTCGCAAGATTACAGCAATTGTGGTGAAGCAACAAACAGGAAAGTTTATTTAGGCGGCGGCCAGATCGTCCGCGGACGAGGCGCCGGCGAGATCGTCGCGCGCCTTGCGGGCAAGCCTTTTCGTCGAGCGCTTGGGACTGTCGCCAAACAGTTCGGTCGCTTCGGCAAGGCAGGCCTTCTTCAGGCTCTTCTCCGAGCGCTTCAGCAGCTTGCCAAGAAGCTTTGTGTCCTCGGGCGGGCCAAGCGGCTGGTCGTCGGCCTCGAGCAGCGCGCGCATGACGAAAACGTCGTGCAGTTCGCCGAGCCGCTCGCCCAGCGCGTCGACGGCCTTGCGCCGCGCCTTGATCGGGGTGGGCCACAACCGGCCCAGCAGCGACAGGTGCATGCCATGTGTCTTGGCAGCCTTCCGCAGGTCGTGGAAATCGTCGGCCTCGCCACGCGCGCCGGCCTTGTCGAGCGCCTTCCTGGCACGGCGCAAGGTGACGCGCGCGCCTTCGGCAAGCACGTCGGCAGCCTGTTCCGGCTGGCCGGGCAGGGCAAGGGTTTCGATGCGCTTCATGCCCTCTTCGCAAGCGGCGGTGGCCGCGCCGATCGCTGCCCGCAGCCCGGCGCCTTCGTGCAGATCATGCTGGCGTGCGATCAGCCTGTCGCGCACGGCATCGAGCCCGCCATCGGCGCTTTCCCTGGCAAAACCCGCCGCAAGCCGGTCGATGGTTTCGATCAGCGCTGTCGCTTCGCGCGGGCCGGCAAGCAGCGCGGCGACATTGCGATAGCATTGGTTTTCCGTGGCGCAGAATGTTTCGTCTCCGGAACGAACAAGGCGCAGCAAGGCACGCGCGCTCTTCAGCCGCTTACGGCATTTGTGCAGCCCCTGCTCCGGCCGGGTGCGCGCCACATCCAGATGCAGGAGCGCCTTGCCGATTTCCTCGGCAAGGATACGCCTGACCTCGCCGGTCAGCGGCAGGCGCGGATCTATGCGAAAGCTCATGCGGCGATCTCCGGTATCCCCCCGAGGGCGAGCGACGCGTTGTAAAATTTCTGCTCGCCGGTGACTTCACGGCCGAGCCAGTGAGGCAGCATTTCGTCCGGAACGTCTTCCGGAGTCTCGAGCTCGGCCACCACAAGTCCCGCCAGTGCGCCGCCAAAGACATCGACTTCGTAGAGATAGCCGCGATGCCTAACATGGTGACGTGTCTTCTCGATGACACGTCCGATGGCGAAGTCCAGCATTTCCACAGCCTCCTCCAGCGGGACCGGATATTCGAATTCGTCGCGTTCGCGCGCTCTGCTGCCGAATTTGAGCGTCAGCCTAGCCGAGGCGCCATCGCTGATGCGGATACGGACGGTTCGTCCGGGTGCCGTGGCGAGATAGAACTGGAGAATGCGGATCTCCGCTTCCACCAGATCCCGCCATGCGGTGCTGGAGACCAGGAACTTACGCTCGACTTCCTTGCCCATGGCCGCGCACTAAAGCGTTTGCCGCGCGCGATGGCAAGACGCCCTCGCCTATAAGTTGACTTTAATCAATCGATTGATTAAAGTCCCGTCATGATCAAAATGCCAGACGCCAAGCCGTCCCGACGCGAGACATCCCCGGCGGAGCTGACGCGGGCGGCGCTCGTCCAGGCGGCGCTGAAACTGTTCGGACGGCAAGGTTTCGACGGCACCTCGACGCGCGAGCTGGCGGCCGAGGCTGGGGCAAATATCGGCTCCATCGCCTATCATTTCGGCGGCAAGGAAGGTCTTCGCGCCGCCGCCGCCGACTTCATCGTCGAGACCATTCAGGCAGTCGCCGGCCAAGCACTGGGCGCCGGCCAAGCACTGGGCGCCGGTCAGACGCTCGATGGACAGGCCGTGACGGCTGGCGATCCCGAGGCGGCGCGGGCACAGCTCATCGCGGCGCTGGAGCGGATGGTCGGCTTTGTCGTGGCGAGCCCCCAGGCCGGCGAGATCGTGCAGTTCGTGCTGCGCGAGCTGTCGCATCCGACGGCGGCGCTCGACCGCATCTATGACGGCGTCTTCGAGCCGGCGCATCGCCGGTTGTGTCTGCTGTGGGAGCAGGCGACAGGCGAGCCGGCCGAGAGCGAACGCACCCGGCTCACCGTGTTTACGCTGATCGGCCAGGTCATCTATTTCCGCATCGGCCGCGAGGCTGTCATGCGCCGCATGGGCTGGCACGACATCGGGGCCGCCGAGGCCGCCAAGGTGGTGGCCGTCACCACGGACAACCTCGGCGCCATGCTGGCCGCCCGAAAGGGGGCAGGGATGAAGGGATCAAGACAATGAGCTTCCTGTGTTCGCTGCCGCTCGCCGCCCAACTGTTCGGCGCCTGCGCGCCGGCGGCCCCGCTTGCCGTCGGTTATGTCGAGGGCGATTATGTGCTCCTGGCGCCGATCGAGGTGGCGCAGGTCGAGACGGTGACGGTCAAGCGCGGCGACCGCGTGACGCCGGGAGCCACCGTGGTGACGCTTGAAAATGCCGACGCCAAGATCGCGGTGGCGCAAGCGCAGGCGGCCTTGGCGCAGGCGCAGGCGCAGTATGCCGACCTCCAGGTCGGTAAGCGGCCGGAAGAGATCGCCGTGTTGAAGGCCGAGGTCGACATGGCCAGGGCACAGGCCGCCGACGCCAGGCGAAAGTTCGACCGCGCCAGCGACCTGTTCAAACGCGGCGCCGGCACGCAAGCTGATTTCGACACGGCTTCCGCGACGCTGGAGACGGCCAATGCGCAGGTCGGCCAGGCGGAGGCCAACCTTGCGGTCGGCGGGCTGCCGGCGCGCGCCGAAACGATCAAGGCCGCCGACAACCAGGTCAAACAGGCGCAGGCGGCGCTGGATCAGGCGCAATGGCGGCTCTCCAAACGGGTGTTGGCCGCCCCTTCGCCCGGCCGCGTCAACGACGTCATCCGCAACCCGGGTGACACGGCGGGCCCGACCGCGCCGGTCATCTCGGTGCTCCCCGACGGCGCGGTGAAGCTCAGCGTCTATATTCCCGAAAGCGCCTTCTCCTCGGTCAAGGTCGGCAGCCTGCTCAGCGTCCATTGCGACGGCTGCGGCGAGGGCGTGAAAGCGCGCGTCAGCTATATCTCGCCCGATCCCGAATTCACGCCGCCGGTGATCTACTCCCTCGAAAACCGGCAGAAGCTGGTCTACCTCGTCGAGGCGCGGCCGGAGGGCGATACGGGTCCACTGCAGCCCGGCCAGATCGTCGATGTCGATCTTGCGGTATCGGCAAAATGAACGCCATCGACGTTCACGGCCTGGTCAAGCGCTTCGGCGACAAGACCGTCGTCGACCATGTGACCATGTCGGTCGCCGAGGGCGAGATCGTCGGCTTCCTCGGCCCCAACGGTTCGGGCAAGACCACCACCATCCGCATCATGTGCGGCCTGCTGACGCCGGACGAGGGCGACGGCACGGTGCTGGGTTTCAACATCCGCACGGACAGTCTCAAGATCAAACGTGAAGTCGGCTACATGACGCAGAAATTCTCGTTCTACGAGGATCTGACGATCGGCGAGAACCTCGAATTCGTGGCGCGGCTCTACCGGCTGAGGCCGGTCGAGGAGTATGTCTCGCGCACGCTGGAGGAACTTGGCCTCACCACGCGCCGCAACCAGCTGGCCGGCACTTTGTCCGGCGGCTGGAAGCAGCGGCTGGCACTCGCCGCCTGCATCATGCACAAGCCTAGACTGCTCCTGCTCGACGAGCCGACCGCCGGCGTCGACCCGAAGGCGCGGCGCGAATTCTGGGACGAGATCCATCGCCTGGCCAGCGGCGGGCTCACCGTGCTGGTCTCCACCCACTACATGGACGAAGCCGAACGCTGCCACCGCATCTCCTACATCTCCTACGGCAAGATGCTGGCCACCGGCACCGTCGCCGAGGTGGTGAAGAATGCGGGCCTGACCACCTTCGTGCTGCAGGGTCCAAAGCTCGACCAGGTGTCGCAGGCGCTGCAAGGCCGCCCCGGCGTCGACCAGGTGGCGCCGTTCGGGGCCACGCTGCATGTCGTCGGCTCCGACAGGAAGAAGCTGGAAGCCGCCCTTGCCGATGTCGAGAAAGAGCACAAGGGCGTCACGGTGAAGCCCGGCGAAACCAGCCTCGAGGATGTCTTCATCCAGTTCATGTCGGGTTCGAAGGACAATATGGCATGAACAGCGTCTTCTCCTTCGCCAGGCTCGGCGCCTTGCTGATCAAGGAATTCATCCAGATGCGGCGCGATCGCATCACCTTCGCCATGATGCTGGGCGTGCCCCTCATCCAGCTCGTCCTGTTCGGCTATGCCATCAACAACGATCCGAAGAGCCTGCCGGCGGCCCTGGTGGCGACCAGCAGCGACCCCTACACCCGCGCCATGGTCTCGGCGCTGCAGACCACTGGCTATTACCGCTTCGACCATGTCGCGCAAAGTGCTGATGAGGCCGAGTTCCTGATGGCGCGCGGCGATGTCGCCTTCGTCGTCACCATCCCCGCCGACTTCGCCCGGCGTGTCGAGCGCGGCGACAAGCCACAGATCCTGATCGAGGCCGATGCCACCGATCCGGCGGTTGCCAGCGGCGCTATCTCGACGCTCGGCACCATCGCCGGCCAGGCGCTGCTGCGGGCACAGGGCACGCAGGAAGCCGCCGCTGAGGCCGCCAGGGGACAGCTCGATGTCGTCGTGCACCGCCGCTACAATCCCGAAGGCATCTCGCAATACAACATCGTACCCGGCCTGCTCGGCGTCATCCTGCAGATGACCATGGTGATGATGACCTCGATCGCGCTGACGCGCGAGACCGAGCGCGGCACGATGGAGAATCTCCTGGCGATGCCGTCGAGCCCGCTGGAGATCATGATGGGCAAGGTGCTGCCCTATCTGGCGGTCGGCGCGGTGCAGGTGGTGGTGGTGCTGGCGGCGTCGAAGCTGCTGTTCGCGATCCCCTTCACCGGCTCGATGACGCTTCTCCTGTCGGCGGTGCTGGTGTTCGTGCTGTCGCTGGTGCTGCTCGGCTATACGATCTCGACGATCGCGCGCACGCAGATGCAGGCCCTTCAGCTCACCTTCTTCTTCTTCCTGCCGTCGATCATGCTGTCGGGCTTCATGTTTCCCTATCGCGGCATGCCGGACTGGGCGCAGACCTTCGGCGAGATCTTTCCGCTGACGCATTTCCTGCGCATCACCCGCGCGGTGATGCTGAAGGGCGCCCAACTGCCGGCGGTGGCGACCGAGATCGGCTGGCTGGTGGTCTTTGTCGCATTGTTCGCCGGCGTGGCGTTGGTGCGGTTCAGGCGGACGCTGGACTGACGAGAGCTTGGCCAGGTGCCCGGAGCCGCCCGAATTCCTCGTGCGGGAGGTGCGGAGATCACACGGGCAGGGACGGCGACGCTCTATGCCGCCATGATCCCGGCATAGGTGCCGAAATCGACATTGCCGCCCGACAGCACCACGGCAACGCATTTGCCCGACAGGTCGATCTCGCCCGATGACAGGGCTGCCAGCGCGACGCAGCCGCCGGGCTCGACCACCAGTTTGAGGTAGGCCATGGCGTCGCGCATCGCCTGCGCCGTCGCCTTGTCGGAAACCGCGATGGCGCCGGCGAGGTTGCGGCGGTTGATCTCGAAGGTGATGGCGCCCGGCTCGGCGGTGAGGATTGCGTCGCAGATCGAACTGTGGCCCGGCTCGTTCGAAACCCTGGCGCCCGCCGCCAGCGAGCGGCGCGTATCGTCGAAATGCTCGGGCTCCACCGCCCAGATCGCGGTGCCGGGCGAGGCATCCTTGACCGCGACGGAAATGCCGCTGGTCAGGCCACCACCGCCGCAGGGGATGACGACCCCGTCGAGCGATACGCCGAGCGCCCGCGCCTGCTTCACCAGCTCCAGTCCGATCGTGCCTTGGCCGGCAATGATGGCCGGATCGTCGAAGGGCGGCACCAACGCCATGCCCTTGTCCAGATAGGGGCGGACCACCGTCATGCGGTCGTCCTTGAAACGGTCGAACGGCACCACCTCCGCTCCCATCTTGCGGACATTGGCGATCTTCATGTCAGGCGCGTCCGCTGGCATGGCGATGACCGCCTTGACGCCGAACATCGCGGCGGAAGCCGCCACCCCTTGCGCGTGGTTGCCCGAGGAGAAAGCAACGACGCCACGGGACCGCTCCTCCTCGCTCAGCGTCGACAGCTTGTTGTAGGCGCCGCGGAACTTGAACGAGCCGGTGCGCTGCAGCGTCTCCGGCTTGAACAGGATGCGGCCGCCGAACCGCCTGTTCAGCTCCTGCGATTCGATCAGCGGCGTCTCGACGATAAGACCGTGGAGCCGTGCGGCGGCGGCGTGGATGTCGGCGATGCCGGGAGGGGTGGTCATGGTGGGTCCTGCGGAGTGTGATCGCGCCATGGTGCACGCAAAGAGCCGTGCGATGCCAACGAAAAGATGTGACCGGGACAAAGTTCGCGATTGTGATCAAAGATACAAATGTATCCAGCGTTGCGGCCGTCACGCCCGCATGTCGCAATTCACCCCAGCAATGTCCGCTGCCGCTTGCTGCCGCCAAGCTTGCGCCAATTGTTGAAGCGGTGCGTGGCGGCGGCGAACGAGATCTTCATCTGCTGGGCCACCGAATAGCGCGACTTGCCTTCGTCGAACATGCGATAGCAGCACTCGACGCCTTCCTCGGTCAGCTTGCCGTCCGGCGCCTTGTTGTGCGGATTGGCGGGGTCAAATTTCTCGATCTGCTGTTCGACCAGCGCCTTCAGGCGTTGCAGGTCGGCTTCTATGCTGGCGATGAGGTCGAGAACATGCTTGGCGTCATAGGCATGCGGAGGCTTCTTTGCCGTCATCTGTCGTTTCCTTCTCTGGCTTGGCTCCGACATATAGGTGAACATTCACTGATAATGAAGAGCCGGACGCTTCAACAAATCTTGACCCGCGATCACCGGCGCGGTTGACCGAGGCCACCGCAAACTCTAGTTTAGAACAATTCTAAACTAGGGTAATTTCCTCATGCTTTCCCGTGTTTTCGGCTTCGGCCGCCGCTCTTTCGAGTCCTTGTCCGAACAGGAGATCCTGGCGCTCGCCATTTCATCGGAGGAAGACGATGGGCGCATCTACCGGGCCTATGCGGACGGGCTGGCCGAGACTTTTCCGCAATCGGCCAAGGTTTTCGAGGCCATGGCCGAGGAGGAAGACGGCCATCGCGACTCCCTGATCGAACTCTTCCGCAAGCGTTTCGGCGAGCGCATTCCGCTGATCCGCCGCGAGCATGTAAAGGGCTATTACGAGCGCAAGCCTGACTGGCTGGTGCGGCCGCTAGGCATCGAGGCCGTGCGCCGCCAGGCCGAAGCGATGGAGCGGCAGGCCTATCTGTTCTATGTCGAGGCAGCCAAGCGCACGTCGGATGCCTCGACCCGCAAACTGCTCGACGATCTGGCCGTGGCCGAACAGAGCCATGAAAGCTCGGCGCATGCGCTGGAGCAGGAACATGTTCCAGGCGACGTCAGGGTCGAGGAGGCGACCGCCGAGCAGCGCCAGTTCATCCTCACCTATGTGCAACCGGGCCTGGCCGGGCTGATGGACGGATCGGTGTCGACGCTGGCGCCGATCTTCGCCGCCGCCTTCGCCACGCATGACACCTGGCAGACGCTGCTGGTCGGGCTTGCCGCCTCGATCGGCGCCGGCATTTCGATGGGCTTCACCGAGGTCGCTTCCGACGACGGCAAATTGTCGGGCAGGGGCTCGCCGATCAAGCGCGGCCTGACCGTCGGCATCATGACGACGCTGGGCGGCCTCGGCCACGCGCTGCCTTACATCATCCCGCATTTCTGGACGGCGACCGCCGTTGCCGCCGTGGTGGTGTTCTTCGAATTGTGGGCCATCGCCTTCGTCCAGAACCGCTACATGCAGACCCCCTTCCTGCGCGCCGCCTTCCAGGTGGTCCTGGGCGGCGCCCTGGTGTTCGCGGCGGGCGTGCTGATCGGCAATGCGTGAACTTTTCCCTTCTCCCCTTGTGGGAGAAGGTGGATCGGCGCGTAGCGCCGAGACGGATGAGGGGTGTTCCAGCGGAGTGAGACGTCGGCATTCCCTGGAACACCCCTCATCCGACCTCGCTTCGCGAGGCCACCTTCCCTCACAAGGGGGGAAGAAGAGCCGCGCCTCTCCTCACCCATTCACCGCGCGGCTGTCCGCCGGCGCCTCGTCGCGTTCCGTCAGCCCGTAATCTCGCACCACATCGGCGATCCGTAATCGATAGCCGGCAAATATACCGCCGCGCCCCGCCTGCTGCGCCTGCCGGTGTTCTTCCGTATTGCGCCATGCCTTGACCGCCTCCTCGTCGCGCCAGAATGACAGCGACAGCACGCGGTTCGGGTCGGCCAGGCTCTGGAAGCGCTCGATGGAGATGAAGCCATCGATGCCGTCGAGCAGCGGCCGCAGGTTGGCCGCGATGCCGAGATAGGCATCGCGCTTGCCCTCCGCCGCTGCACTTCGAAGATGACGGCGATCACGGCAGTACCAGCTTCGCATGCGGGCCGGACGCCAGTTTCAGGAACATGCGGTCCTCCTTGACGATAAATCGTTCGCGGTGGGCGAATTCGTAGTTTGCCTTGCCGGCGGGGTCGGCGGCAAGCCGGGCGCGATAGGCTTCGTAGGCCGCCAGGCTTTCGATGTTGTAGGCGGCATAGGCGGTCGTGGCCGAGCCTTCGTGCGGCGCGAAATAGCCGATCAGATCGGCACCGCAGCGCGGAATGGCCTGGCCCCAGTTGCGGGCATACTCCTCGAAAGCCGCCTTGCCGAACGGGTCGATCTCGTAGCGGATGAAGCAGGTGATGGTCATTTTTTCTCCTCTGAGTGTGCATCGATAATTCGAGCGACGTCGAAACGTCGCGCCGGCCGATCTGCTAGGCCTGCCAGAAGGGCTTCGCGCATTCGCGGCGCACCCTGCCGTGTCAGGCCGAGGTCGCGCAGCAGGTGGTCGTCGATCTCGGCAAGGTCGAGCCGCTGCAGATGGCGGTCATACCAGCGGGCCAGCAGCCCCAGCCGGACCCAGGCGACGAACGGGAACGGGCTGCGGCTGGCGAGCGGACTGGAAGCGGATGTCATCGTCGTCTCCTTGATCTGACCGCAGAATAGTGGTTATCTGACGAGAATACTTCGATGGAGGCCGAACCATGCGTGAAGGACCCGACATAGCCCGCATCGCCAGCCTGGTCGGCGACCCGGCCCGCGCCAACATGCTGAACGCCCTGATGGGCGGCACGGCATTGACGGCGAGCGAATTGGCGCTGGAGGCCGGCGTGTCGCTGCCGACCGCCTCCTCGCATCTGTCCAAATTGATGGAGGGCGGCCTGCTGACCGTGGCCAGCCAGGGCCGGCATCGCTATTACGGGCTGGCCGGCCCGCAAGTGGCCGGCATGATCGAAGCCATCACCGGCGTGGCCGAAGCCGTTGGCCCCAAGCGCGTCCGGCCGGGCCCGCGTGACGGCGCGATGCGCATCGCGCGCGTCTGTTATGATCACCTTGCCGGCGAGCAGGCCGTTGCGATGCTGGACCGCCTCGTCGACAAGAACATACTGGTCCGCGACGACAAGGAGATCAGGCTCGGCCCTTCGGCGGCATCGCATTTCGCGGCGATCGGCATCGACGTCTACACCAAACCCAGGCGGCCGGTCTGCCGCGCCTGCCTCGACTGGAGCGTGCGCCGCTCGCACCTCGCCGGCACGCTGGGCGCCGCCATCCTCGACAAGATCCTTGCCGAGAAATGGGCGCGCCGCGAGAAGGACAGCCGCGCCGTGATTTTCTCGCCACCGGGCAAGCAGGCGTTCGAGAGGGTGTTTTTGGGGTGATGGACTGCGGAGATGTCGGCGGGACAGCGCCCCCCTCTGCCCTGCCGGGCATCTCCCCCTCAAGGGGGGAGATTGGCAGTTTCGATGCCGACACTTTCATTCAGACGATGAAAATTGGCGAAGGCCCAGATGACAGCCGATCTCCCCCCTTGAGGGGGGAGATGCCCGGCAGGGCAGAGGGGGGTGGTGCCCCCCGGCGTCGAAAGTCGAATTACCCCCGCTTCAAAGCCTTTCCCTGCTTGAAGAAATCCACCCACGGATCCGCGTCCGCCAGCCGCCTCATCGTCGTCTTGTCGCCGATCGGGAAGGCGTTCGGGGCCAAGCCAGCCTCGATTTCGGCCCAAGTCACCGGCATCGATACCGTAGCACCCTTCTTGGCCCGCGACGAATAGGGCGCCACTGTCGTCGAGCCCCTGCCATTGCGCAGATAGTCGACGAAGATTTTTCCCGTGCGCGCCTTCTTCGACAGCGTCGCCGTGTAGCGGTCAGGCGCGCCCTGCTCCAGCGCGCGGGCGAAATCATGGGCGAAACCCTTCACCGCGTCCCAGTCCGCCGAGGGTTTCAGCGGCACCAGCACATGGTAACCCTTGCCGCCGGAGGTCTTGACGAAATTGGGCAGCGACAGATCATCGAGCTTGTCCCTGATGTCGAGTGCGGCCTCGCGCACCGCCTTCACCTCGACACCCTCATCGGGGTCGAGATCGAAGATGATCTGGTCCGGCTGTTCGAGCTTGTCGATGGTGCAGCCCCAGATATGGATCTCGACCACACCGTACTGGACGAGCGCCGCGACGCCGTCGAAATCCCTGACGAAGAGGATTTCCTCGCCATCGGTCGGGTCCTTCATGCGCATGATCTTGTCGCTCATGCCGGCCGAGGCGTGTTTCTGGAAGAAGCGCTGGCCGCCTATGCCGTCGGGCGCGCGCACCAGGCTGAGCGGCCGGTTGACGACAAATTGCTCCATGCGCGGCCAGACCTGCGCATAGTGGTCGAGCAGGTTCTGCTTCGATATTTTCTCGTCGGGCCACAACAGCTTGTCGGGATGGGAGAGTTTTATCGAGGTCGTCATTCCGCCGGCCTTGCCGGCGCCGCCTGCGGCCGGCTTGGCCTTGGCAGGGCTCTTGCCTGTCGTCGCCTTGGGCTTTTCCTGCACGACTTCCTCCGCCGGCTTGTCCTCGCGCAGCCCCTGGAACGAGGCGTGGCGTATTATACGGTCCGACGTCCAGCTGCGAAACTCCACTTCGCCGACCAGTTCCGGCTTGACCCAGACCAGCCCCTTGCCCTTCGGCACGGCCGCGTCGAAGGGCGAACCCTTTGCCTTCAGCGCATCGAGCTTCTTCTTCAGATCGTTGGCGCCCTTGGTGGAGAAGCCGGTGCCGACACGGCCGGCATAGTGCAGGTCGCCGCCTTCGTAATAGCCGACCAGCAGCGAGCGCAGGCCGCGTCCGGCCTTGTCCGACGGCAGATAGCCGCCGATGACGAATTCCTGGCGCGCCGTGCATTTCGATTTGACCCAAGCCGGGCCGCGTCCGCTACGGTAGGGCGCATCGGCGCGCTTCGAGACGACGCCTTCCAGCCCCATGCGGCAGGCATGTTCCAGCATGATCTTGCCGGGTTCGGCGAAATGGTCGGAGAAACGCACCGCCGCGTTGTCGGCTTGCTCGCCGAGCAGGTCCTGCAAGGCCCGCTTGCGCTCGACCAGCGGTTCCCGGCGCAAATCCTTGCCGTCGAGCCGCATCAGGTCGAACACATAGTAGATGAACCGGTTCGTCCGCTTGGCCGACAAATCCTGCTGCAGCAGCGCGAAGGACGACACGCCGCTGTCGGCAAGCACGACGATCTCGCCGTCGATGATGGCATCGCTGCATTTCAGCCCGGCGAGTTCGGCCGCGATCTCGCCGCCGAATTTTTCCGTCCAGTCGAGGCCGGTGCGGGTCAGGAGCCGAACCTCGGTGCCAGCGATCTGCGCCTGCATGCGATAGCCGTCGAACTTCACCTCATGCAGCCAGTCCTGGCCCGACGGTGCGTCCCGCTCCAGCGTGGCCAGCTGCGGTTCGATGAAGTCGAGTTTCCTGGCCCCGGCCTTGGCCTTGCCGGCGGCCGGCTTGTTGGAGTGCCAGACCTTCGGTTTCTCGCCCTTGGCCGCCTTGCCCTCGCCGACTTCCTCGATCGTCAGGCCCGATTTCACCGATTTCGGCTCGTCCTTCAGAATGTCCTCGCCGGGGCGCGCAGCGGCATCGTCGGACTTGATTAGCAGCCAGTTGTCCCGCTTTTCGCCCGGGCGCGGCCGCAGCCGCACCAGATGCCATTTGCCACGCAGCTTGTGGCCATCGAGCTCGAAGTTGATATGGCCCTTCTTCATCATCGTCGCGGGATCGCCCTCGGGCGTCCAGCGTCCTTCATCCCAGACGAGAACCGAGCCGCCGCCATATTCGCCCTTGGGGATGGTGCCTTCGAAGCCGGCATAGTCGATGGGATGATCCTCGACATGCACGGCCAGCCGCTTTTCGTGCGGGTCGAGGCTGGGACCGCGCGTCACCGCCCAGCTCCACAGCACGCCGTCGTGCTCGAGGCGAAAATCGTAATGCAGCCTTGTCGCGGCGTGCTTCTGGATGACGAAGATGCCGCCGTCCTTCTGCCCGCGCGTAACCTTGCCGGCCGGCTCGCCGGTCTTCTTGAAGTCACGCTTCGAATGATACTGTTCGAGGCTTGCCATCTCGTATCCTCAGGCCGATTTGCGCTTCGGCGCAACGCTTTTCGCCTTGGCGCGCTTCGCCGCCGGCTTGGCTTTCGCTGAGGATGACTTCGTCGATCCTGAATCCGACGACAGGCTTTTCTTCAGCGCGTCGAACAGATTGACGACGTTGGAGGGTTTGGGGGCGGCCTTGGCCTTCGGCGCCTTGTGTCCCGCCTTCTTGGCGCGGATCAGTTCGAGCAGGGCATCCTCATACTTGTCCTCGAATTTCGAGGGATCGAACTTCGCTTTCTTCTTGTCGATGATGAGCTCGGCGAGATCCGTCATCTCCTGGTCGGTCTTCACCGCCTTGATGTCGCCGAAGACGCTCTCGGGCTGGCGCACCGTGTTGTCGTAGCGCAGCGTCGTCAGCACCATGCCCTTGCCCAGCGGCTCGATCACCACGGGACGTTCGCGGCTGTACAGAACGATGCGGGCAAGCCCGGCCATCTTCTTGCCCGCCATGGCGTCGCGGATGACGGCGAACGCCTCTTCCGAAACCGTGTCGGCCGGCGCGACATAATAGGGCGTGTCGAGATAGATCTGCTCGATCGAGGCTTTGTCGACGAAGCCGTCGAGGCTCATCGTGTGCGAGGATTCGATCTGCACCGCCTCGATCTCGTCCTCCTCTATGTGGACGAAATCGCCCTTGTCGACCTCGTAACCCTTGATCTCGTCGCCGTCCTCGATCGGCTTGCCGGTTTCGGCGTCGACATAGATCCGCTTCACCGTATTGCCGGTCTTGCGGTTGAGGATGCGGAACGACACCTTCTCGGCATGGGTGACGACGTTGGTCAGTTCGATGGCGCACGTGACCAGCGAGAGCTTCAGATAGCCTTTCCAGGCCGGGCGCGGCGCCATGATGGTTCCCCGTGAGAGAAAGATCAGGTGGAACGGGCGACCACCCCGCCCGGTTCCAATCCTGTCCGGCCGGGCCCGGCGCGGTTGCCTCCGGCCCCGGTCCTATTCGGCGGCCTGCCCTACTCGGCGGCTTGGAGGTTGATCTTGCTTTCCGCCATTTCGGTCAGCTTGCGATCAGTCGCCTGCTCCTCCTTCAGGTTCTTGGCCAGCACATTGGCGCAGTCGCTGCGGCCGAGCTGCTTGGCCCATGCGATCAACGTGCCGTAGCGGGTCATTTCATAATGCTCGACGGCCTGGGCGGAGGCGATCAGCGCGGCGTCGAGAACGTCCTTGTCGTCGACATCGCCGCTGACGTCGTCGGCCTCCTCGAGAATGCCGTCGATGGCCGGGCAGTTCACCTGCTTGGCCTTCACCCCAAACAACTCGAACACCTCCTCGACGCGTCCGATATGGCCCTTGGTCTGTTCGAGATGTTTTTCGAAGCCGGCCTTTAATTGCGGGTCGGTTGCCTTGTCGACCATCTTTGGCAGCGCCTTCTCGATCTGCTTCTCGGCATAATAGATGTCGCGCAGCGTGTGCACGAAGAGATCGTTCAGCGTTTTGATGTCCTTCGAAAAGAAGCCCATGATTTCAGCCTTTCCATTGCTCTTGCCGTGGGGTTTCCGGCCTGCCTGCTGGGCAGCGCCCGCGAGCCGGCAATGCCGGTCCTATGGACCAACGTCCGCTGCGCGGGCCGGTTCCGGAGCTTGCCGGCCGTCAGGCAAGGAAATTTCAACAACGGCCCGGAAGTTGAAACACAAGCGCGCCAAGGCGACATTCAAACGAAACATATGTGATGCAAAAGTCACACTGGCTGGAATGGTGACAAAAGGCGCGGAAACACCCCGAATCAGCCGCATTCCGGCCATGAAGCAACGGGTTTTCGACCAAAAATTAACATCACGTTCACCGACTATTCACGCCTCGATGCTATCGTGCTCGCAATTCGGAAGGGACATCCGAAAATCGGGACAGGGACAGGGAAAATGAACTTCCTCACGCACCTCATCGGCTATGCCGCCGCCATCCGCGAGTTCGTCGCGCCGACCTATCGGCCGGAGCGCTATTATATGCGCGGCCCCGGTCCGGCCTGCGCCCGTCGCGGCACCTCGCTGGGCGCGCACTGACATGACTTTCGAGAGCCGCCACAACAGCCGCATCTGCAGGCCGGACGCCAACACCCGCGGCACGACCTATCGCGCCGAGCGGCCGATTTTCGCCGACCGGCGGCGTGCGACAACGTCGCGTCTTTGAGACCGCCATCGGCTGGCTTAGGGTCCTAGGGACATAAGCAGCCGAGGCCAGCGTGACCGACCGTCCCAAGCAGCCTTCCCTACCCCTCGATGCAAGCCAGCCGCTGATCGTTTTCGACGGCGTCTGCGTGTTCTGCTCGGGCTTCGTGCGCATGGTGGTCCGCCTCGACCGCAAGGCGCGCTTCCGCTTCGCAACCGCGCAATCGCCGCTCGGCGAGGCCCTGTTCCGCGGATACAACCTGCCGACCGACAGCTACGAAACCAATCTCGTCCTGGTCGGCGGCGTCCTCTTCACGCGTCTCGATAGTTTCGTCGCCGTCATGACCGAGCTTGGCTGGCCCTAGCGAGCTGCCAGGGCTTTGTTGTTGTTGCCACGCCCGCTACGCGACTGGCTCTACGATCGCATCGCCGGGAATCGTTATGCCCTGTTCGGCAGGAAGGACAGCTGCGACGTCCCGTCGACCGAGCTGCGCGGGCGGCTGATCGGCTAATGCGTGTCGCCCGGAAGTGTCATCGATTCCGGACAACGACATACATAAAATCAGAAGCTTACAAAAGATCAGGCGAATCCTGTTCGCCGCGATATACTCCATGTCGAGATCTCGCACCCGGTGACCGGCCTGATCGTGCGCTATCGCGGCTGGCTGGAACCCAAGGGTTCGCACGGCTCGAGCGAGATCGTTTCGCCCGCCGTCCTGCCGAGATCCATACAGCCCTGAACCGTGCACAGCGTCCAGCCATCGCCGGTCGCGCCGGAGGCGGCGAGCACGAGACGCGACTGCGGGCCAACCCTGGGCACATAGACCCACCAGCCGTCGCGCAGCACGGCACCTTCCGGCGGCTCCATGCCGGCGCCCGAGCCCTTGATGCGGGCCTCGACCACTTGCAGGCCGGACGGCGTCACCGTCCAGTTCTCTTCCCAGAGCGTCCGCTCCACCGAATGCGTCCAGGACAGTGTGAAGGCGGCAACAGTCAGTGTCGCCGTCTTGCCGGCGGAAAGGATGCACAGGCTCATGCGGCGGTCGAGGCTTGCCGTGTCCCCCAGACGTGCCAGCCGATCCAGGCCAGCGACAGCGCCCATCCCGCCTCGTCGGTGAGCGGCAGCGCCGCCACCAGGAGCACGCCGGCGGCGAAGGCGACAAGCCGCTCCCACCAGGCCATGCGCCTGGCAAGGAAGCCGACTGCGGCCGCCCCCCACAGCACGATGCCCATGCACGCCTTGACGACGATATAGGCGACCTCGACGGGATAACCGAACTGGGCGGCGATCGGGCCGGCGTCCTGCAGCATCAGCGCCGGCGTGTAGACCGCCATGAACGGCACCACGAAGCCGGCAATGGCAAGCTTGGTCGCCTGGATGCCGATCTTGAGCCCGCTCTCCTTGGCCATGGGTGCCGCGGCAAAGGCGGCCAGCGCCACCGGCGGCGTCAGATCGGCCATGATGCCGAAATAGAAGACGAACATGTGGCTGACCACCAGCGGAACGCCGAGCGACAGCAGCGCCGGTCCGGCCAGCGACGAGGTGATGATGTAGTTGGGGATGGTCGGGATGCCCATGCCGAGCACCAGGCAGGTCAGCATGGTCAGCACCAGCGACAGGAACAGATTGTTCTCGCCGATCGAGATGATCCAGCCGATGAAGGTGGAGGCGATGCCGGTCAGCGTCAGCGTGCCGATGACGATGCCGACGATGGCGCAGGCAATGCCCACCGGCAGCGCGTTCTTGGCGCCCTCGGCGAGCGAGTCCACGCAGATTTGCAGCGTCTCGCGTCCGCCCTTGAAGGCGAGGCAGGCTATGACGAGCGCCGCGATGACAAGGCTGAGGATGTTGACGCCGAATTTCATGAAGGAGGCGGCGGCAAATCCGAGCGCCAGCCAGAAGACGACGCGGAAGGCCAGCGGCCCGATCAGCGCCGCCAGCGGCGTGCCGAGGATGAGCACGATGGTCAGCGCCAGGCCCATCGTGCCGGCGAACACCGGCGTATAGCCGGCGAACAACAGATAGATCAGGGCCGCCAGCGGCAGCACCAGCGGCCAGTGCCGCCGCACCGCCTCCCATGGGTTGGGCAGGTCGGCCTGGGCCATGCCGCGCAGGCCGGCCTTGCCGGCCTCCAGATGCACCTGCCAGAAGCAGGCGCCGAAATAGAGCAAGGCAGGAATGATCGCCGCCTTGACCACCTCGGCATAGGGGATGTTCAGCGTCTCGGCCATGATGAAGGCGACCGCGCCCATCACCGGCGGCATGATCTGGCCGCCCATGGACGAGGTTGCCTCGACGGCGCCGGCGAAGGCCGAGCGGAAGCCGAAGCGCTTCATCAGCGGAATGGTGAACTGGCCGCTCGCCACCACATTGGCGACGCCGGAGCCGGAGATCGTGCCCATCAGCGCCGACGACAGCACGCAGACCTGCGCTGGGCCGCCGCGCCAGGTGCCGACCAGGCCGAGCGCGAAATCGTTGAACAGCGCGATCATGCCGGCGCGTTCGAGAAAGGCGGCGAAGACGACGAAGATGAATATATAGGCGGCCGAGACATAGATCGGCGTGCCGTAAATGCCTTCGGTGCCGTAAGCGAAGGTGTCGACGAGCTGGGCGAAATCATAGCCGCGATGGATGAACGGCGCCGGCAAATGGTTGCCGATGAAACAATAGGCGAGGAAGATAAAGGCGATGACCGCCAGCGGCAGCCCCATCAGCCGCCTGGCCGCCTCGAACACCAGCACCACCAGCACGGCGCCGACGATCAGGTCGGGCGTGGTGAGGAAGCCGGAGCGTCGGATGAGGTCGTTATAGAACACCCAATTGTACAGGCCGGTGCCGAAGCCGAGCACGCCCAGCGTCCAGAACGCGGCCTTGGCCGGCAGGCTGGTGGCGCGCAGATTGGCGATCAGGGCGAAGCCGAGCAGCAGCAGGAAGCCGACATGCATGGCCCGCACCACCTGGCTCGGAAGGCTGCCATAGGCGGCGATGTAGATCTGGAAGGCGGAAAAGGCGACGGCGATGGCGAAGGCCGCCTTGCCGGCGATGCCGTCGCCGAAGCCCGGCGGCAGGCCCTCGACCTGCTCCTCGGTCGCGGGGAGATGGGAGGTGGAAGATTTGGGGTCGGCTGTCGTACCAGAGGCTGCTTGGCTCATCCGACGCACTCCAAAGCGGGCGAATTGCAGGGCGAGGCGGCGCCTCGCGAAGACATCTCCGGTTGCCGCACCCTTACTTCAACAAACCCTTTTCCTTGTAGTAGCGCTCGGCTCCCGGATGCAGCGGCACCGGCATGCCGTCGAGCGCCTTGCCCGGATCGATCGCCTTGGCGGCGGCGTGGGCGGCGGCGAGCTGGTCGAGATGGTCGAACATCAGCTTGGTCATCTGGTAGGCGGTTTCGTCGGAGACGTCGGCGCGGGTAATCAGGAAATTGCCGACGGCGGCCGTCGCCACATCCTCGCTCTGGCCCTCATAAGTGCCCTTGGGAATGATCACCGACAGATAGGGCGAGCCGATCTTGGCGACATCTTCGGCCGGCACCGCCACGACATTGATCGGCAGCGAGGTGGCGAGGTCGCGGATCGAGGCGACGCCGAGCCCGGCCGACTGGAGCGTGGCGTCGAGCTGGCGGTTCTTGATCAGCTCGACCGATTCGGCGAAGGGCAGGTATTCGACGCGGCCGAGATCCTCGTATTTCAGCCCGGCGGCGGCGAAGATGGCGCGTGCGTTGAGCTCGGTGCCCGAGGCCGGCGCGCCGACCGACAGGCTCTTGCCCTTGAGGTCGGCCAGTGTCTTGATGCCGGACTCCTGGCTGGCGACGATCTGGATGTAATTGGGGTAGATGGCGGCGATGCCGCGCAATTTGTCGAGCTTGCCGGGGAAGCCCGCCTCGGCATTGCCTTCGGCGGCCATCTTGACGGAATCGCCGAGCGCGAAGGCGATCTCGCCCTTGCCTTGCTGCAGGAGGTTGAGGTTCTCGACCGAGGCCTTGGTCGCCTGCACCTGGGTGCGGGCGCCTTCGATGCCCTTGCCGTAGATTTCCGACAGCGCCACGCCGAGCGGATAATAGACGCCCGAAGTTCCGCCGGTCAGCACATTGATGAACTCCTGCGCGGTGGCCGACACCGCGCCAAGTCCAAGTGAAAGCGCCATCGCGCCGGCAGCAACAATTTTCGTTCTGAAATTCAGCATCTGGTTCCTCCCTGAAATATTGACCGCATCACCTCCCTGATACGAACGGAGGCGAGTTTAGACAGCGGAAGGGAAATGCCAACCCGCAATTCGGCGCGTTAGACGAATGGTTGAGAGGGTGCCAAACACATGCCCGCTTGCACAAGGCGCGGCCGGAGCGGAAAGTTTTTCCGCGAGCTGTCGAAATCGGTCGCCGCCGCGCGACATACGTCCGGCCCCGCAAGGACGCGGCCTTCGAAACCACGGGAGAAAACCCATGCGATACATGATCATGATCTATGCCAACGAAGCCGCGCTGGCGAATGTGCCGATCGAGGCGGCCCAGCAGATGAGCGCGGCCTATGGTGCCTATACCGAGGCGTTGAAGAAATCGGGCACCTGGCTGGCCGGCGATCGGCTGCGTCCGAGCCAGGCGACGACATCGGTGCGGATCGCCGACGGCAAGACCAACGTCATCGACGGCCCCTATGCCGACACCAAGGAGCAGCTCGCCGGCTTCTATATGATCGAGGCGGCCGACATCGACACCGCCATCGAATGGGCGGCACGCTGCCCGGCGGCCAGCACCGGCACGGTCGAGTTGCGGCCGATCTGGGAACTGGACGATTACATGCCCAGGAAGTGACGGCGTGATGGACAGTCGTCCCGAGATCGCCCGGGCGGCCGCGGAGGCCGCCGCCCGCCAGAGCTATGGCAAGCTGGTGGCCTGGCTGGCGGCGCGCACGCGCGACGTGGCCGGCGCCGAGGATGCGCTGGCCGACGCCTTCGCGGCGGCGCTGGAACGCTGGCCGCGCACCGGCGTGCCGCAAAAGCCGGAAGCCTGGCTGCTCGCCGTGGCGAGGCGGCGGCGAGTCGACGCGGTGCGGCGGCGGCTCACCAGCGAAGCCGGCCGCGACCATCTCAAGCTGATTGCCGAGGAGGCGGAGGCACGCATGACCGACCAGGATCTGCCCGACGAACGGCTGCGGCTGATGTTCGCCTGCGCCCATCCGGCGATCGAGGCCGGCGTGCGGGCGCCGCTGATCCTGCAGACCATCCTCGGCTTCGATGCCGCCACGATCGCGTCCGCCTTCCTGGTCTCGCCGACCGCGATGGGCCAGCGCCTGGTACGCGCCAAGAGCCGCATCCGCGAGACCGGCATTCCGTTCCGCGTGCCGGAGCGGACCGAACTCGGCGAAAGGCTGGACGCGGTGCTGGAGGCGATCTACGCCGCTTTCGCCGAGGGTTGGTCCGATCCGGCCGGCACCGAGACGCGGCGTCGCAACCTCGCCACCGAAGGCATCTGGCTCGGCCGGCTGGTCGCCTCGCTGCTGCCGGACGAGCCGGAGGCGCTGGGCCTGCTGTCGCTGATGCTGTTCGCCGAGGCACGCCGCGCGGCACGTCGCGACATGGCCGGAGATTATGTGCCGCTCGCCGAGCAGGACCATGCGCTGTGGGATCACGCCCTGGTCGACGAGGCCGAAGGCCTGCTCGGCCGTGCCGCCACAATGGGCGCCATCGGCCGCTACCAGCTCGAGGCGGCGGTCCAGTCCGCGCATGTGGCGCGACGGCTGAGCGGCCGCACCGACTGGGCGGCGATCCGCGCGCTCTACGAAGCGCTGTTTTCGATCGCCGGTTCGCCGGTCGTGGCCATCAACCGCGCGGTAGCGATCGCCGAGACCGAGGGTGCGGTGGCGGGGCTGGCGGCGCTTTACGTGCTGGGCGACGACAAGCGGCTCGACGACTACCAGCCCTACTGGGCCGCGCGTGCCGGCCTGCTGGCCCGGCTCGGCCAGGCACCGCAAGCGCTCGAAGCCTATGATCGCGCGATCGGCCTCGAGCGCGATCCCGCGGTGCGCCGCTTCCTGCAGCAGAAACGGGCGGCGCTCATACAGTGAGGTCGCGGAGCCTGGACGGCTTTTTTCGGCCGGTCAGGCCGGCCACATCTCGTGCGCGAGGAAAGCCGCTTCCGGCGCGACGCGCCGATTCACTGCCCGGGCGAGCCACTGGTCTCGGCCCGTTCTTCGGACCCAACAAGGGGAGAAGGGAAGATGGGTGCGCGAAAACCTTAAGACCCCAGCCCCTCGAACAGGATCGTCGACAGATACCGCTCGGCGAAGTCGGGAATGACAACGACCAGGCTCTTGCCCTTGTTCTCGGGCCGCGAACCGACGACGATCGCCGCTTGCAGCGCCGCGCCCGACGAGATGCCGACCGGCACGCCTTCGAGGCGGGCGATGAGGCGCGCATTGGCGACGGAATCCTCGTTCGAGACCTTGACGATCTCGTCATAGATCGTGGTGTCGAGGATTTTGGGCGCGAAGCCGGCGCCGATGCCCTGGATCTTGTGCGGGCCGGGCTGGCCGCCCGACAGCACCGGCGATGCTTCCGGCTCGACGGCGACGACATGCAGCGCTGGCTTGCGCTTCTTCAAGACCTGGCCGACGCCGGTGATGGTGCCGCCCGTGCCGATGCCGGCAACGAAGATATCGATCTCGCCCTGCGTGTCGTTCCAGATCTCCTCCGCTGTCGTCTTGCGGTGGATTTCCGGATTGGCGGGGTTTTCGAACTGCTGCGGGATGACGGCGTTGGGGATCGTCGCGGCCAGTTCGTCGGCCTTGGCGATGGCGCCCTTCATGCCTTTCGGCCCTTCGGTCAGCACCAGTTCGGCGCCGAGCAGCGCCAGCATCTTGCGGCGCTCGATTGACATCGTCTCGGGCATGGTCAGGATCAACTTGTAGCCCTTGGCGGCGGCGGCGAAGGCAAGCGCGATGCCGGTGTTGCCCGATGTCGGTTCGATCAGCGTGGTCTTGCCGGGCGCGATCTTGCCCGATGCCTCCAGCGCCTCGATCATCGCCACGCCGATACGGTCCTTGACCGAGGCGATCGGATTAAAGAATTCGAGCTTGGCGACCAGATTGGCGACGATGCCCTTCTCCTTGGCGAACTTCTCGAGCCGGACCAGGGGCGTATCGCCGATCGTGTCGGTGATGGATGTGTAGATGCGGCCGCGGCCGGGCACGCGGGCGGAGGTGACGGGCTTGTTCATTGGTTTCGCTCCCAGAATTTCAGGCAAGAGAGTATTTCAGGCAAGAGGAGTATTCAGGCGAGTGGCATTCCTGCCAGCACGATAAGCTGTTCAGCCGCGCAAGATAGGCTGTCGGCAAGAAATATCCGAGTAGGGGCCGTGCTGAAAACCCGTTTGCTCCGGAAAAGCGTTTCCCGAAACAAATGGTTTGCGGAACGGTTTGGCCGAAGCCCTACTGGCGGGCGGCGATCGCCGCCGCCGCGCCGACCATGAAGGTGGCGGCGGTGCGGTTCAGCAGCTTGAGTGCCTTCGGCGATTTCAGGAACCAGCGCGCCTTGGCGGCGAGTGCCAGGTAAGGCACCAGCACGACGAACAGGACGACGACCGTCAGCGCGGCGAGAATGCCGTAATCGGCTAGCGTGATCGTCTTCAGGTCGACGATGGTCGGCGTGATGGCGAGGTAGAAGATCATCGTTTTGGGATTGCCGAGCGTCACGGTGAGGCCAGCGAGGAAGCTGGACACCAGCCCGCCCTTGCCTTTCCTGGCTTCGACCGTCTCGGGCGTGATGCCGGCGGTCCAGAAACGCCAGCCGAGAAAAGCGAGATAGGCGACGCCGGCCCACTTGACGGCCAGGAACACCATGCCGAACTCCTGCGCGACGAAGGCGAGGCCCAGCACCACGGCGGTGAGATAGATGAGGTCGCCCAGCATCAGGCCAAACGACATGGCCAGCGACGAGCGAAAGCCCGAGCCCAGAGCCCGCGCGACAAGCGCGGTGACGCCGGGGCCTGGAATGGCGGCGGCGATGCCGAGAGCGGCGCTGTAGGCGAGGAAGCCGGTAAGGGTCATGGATGCGGTCTCTGATCAGAGCGCCTTATCGCATGGGACCGGCCAACGTTGAATTCCCTTGGGGTCGAATTCTATTGCACCAGATATAAAGGCCTCGCCTTACGAAGCCCCCTCATCCGGCCGCTTCGCGGCCACCTTCTCCCCGAGGGGAGAAGAGACGGGCGCCAGCGCCTGCAAGACTCCTCTCCCCTAGGGGAGAGGTCGGATTGCCCCGAATTGCCCTTGCGATTCGGTTTTGGCAATCCGGGTGAGGGGGCCTGCGCTGCCCAACCAAAGACTCCTCAGGAGCGGCCATCACCGTAAGTCACGCGCCAGATGGTGCCGTTGCCATCCTCGGTCACGATCAGCGCGCCGTCGTTTGCCACCGCCACACCGACCGGCCGGCCCCACACCTCGCCGTTGGAAACGACGAAGCCGGTCATGAAATCCTCGTATTCACCGGTCGGTTTGCCGTCCTTGAACAGCAAACGCACCACCTTGTAGCCGGTGCGGTTGCCGCGATTCCAGGAGCCGTGCAGGGCAACGAAGGCATCGCCCTGATACTCCTGCGGGAAAGCCTTGCCGGTGTAGAAGGCGATGTTGAGCGGTGCCGAATGGGCCTGCATCAGCACATCGGGAACAGTGGCCTTGCCAGCGAGGTCGGGGCGCTCGCCCTTGTGGCGCGGATCCTCATTGTTGCCGATGTAGTACCACGGCCAGCCATAAAAGGCGCCTTCCCTGACCGATGTCGCGTATTCGGCCGGCACATTGTCGCCGAGCGCGTCGCGCTCGTTGACGACGCACCACAGCGCGCCGGTCGCCGGCTGGATCGTCATGCCCGAACAGTTGCGCAGGCCGGTGGCGACGATGCGTCCGTTCTTCCCGTCGGGATCGAAGGCCCTGACGTCGGCGCGGCCCTCCTCGGATCCCCAGGTCGCGCCGATCGGCTGCGACTTGACCCATGTTTCGAGACCGCCTTCCGGTTGTTTGCCCATGTCCTCGGCGACGTTCGAGCCGGAGCCGACCGACAAATAGAGCGTCTTGCCGTCGGGCGAAAAGGCGATGTCGCGCGTCCAGTGGTGACTAGCCGGAATGTGGTCGACGATGGTTTCCGGCCCGCCGGATGCCTTCAACTCGCCGCTCCTGTAGGGGAAGCGCACGATGCTGTCGCTGTTGGCGACATAGACCCATTGCGGGTCGTTGCCCAAGGGATAGAAGGCAATGCCGTAGGGCTGGTTGAGATTGCCGGCGAAGACCCCTTGCTCGGCCGGTTGCGCGCCGCCCTTTATCAGCCGATAGACGCGAACCTGGTTGGCCTCGCTGTCGGCGACGAACAGGTCGCCGTTCGGCGCCACGCGCACGACGCGCGGATTGTCGATGCCAGAGGCGATCAGCTCGGCCGAGAACCCGGGCGGCAGTTGCGGCTTTGCGTCCGCTGGCATGTCCGCTAGCCCCGCGCTGTTCGAGGCCGATTTGGTGACGTAGGGCTTCGGCAGGTCTTCCGGCTTGATCAGCCGGCGCACGCCCGGCCTGTCGGCGCGCCAGTCACCGAAGGCGGCCGGACCCTTGAGCACCGGCTGATCGGCCGCCAGGGCCGAACCGGCAATGATGAGGCTGACCGGGATGGCGGCCATCGAGGCAAGTCTTATCATGAGAGACCTCCGCATCGTGCCGCAAATCGATTGCCGCGCGCAGCGGCAACGGCCGAGCGTGGCGGATGGTTCCATGCCACACGTCCGGTTGGAGCGACGGTAGAGCGGTTATCAAGCTTCGGTGGCGTCGAGGTCGCTATCCAGGCGCTTTTCCAGCTCGACGAGATCGGCCGGCAGCGGCAGGCCCATGGCGCGCATTTCCCGCAGTTTCTCGCGCAACTGCTCCTGCACCTCGTGCACGTCCTCGGGCTGATTGACCATCTCCTCCAGCAGCAGGCTGATCTGGGCCTTGAACGATTCCAGCGCCATTCTTCTTCTCCTTGCTGCCTGTTGTTCGATTCTGGGGCTCTAAGGTGTCGATATTCAGGTCAGGCCGAGTCGAAAACGGTTGATACCGACAACCGGAGCGGAGCGTACTTCTGTACGTGAGCACCGGAAGCGCAGGTGGCAGCCGTTTGCAGACCGGTCTCACCTGAATATCGTCACCTTAGCGCAGCATGCGCGATATCAGCTGCGCCGTATAATCCACCATCGGCACGATGCGAGCATAGTTGAGCCGGGTCGGGCCGATGACGCCGAGCGCGCCGACGACGCGGGCATCCTTGTCGCGATAGGGCGCCACAACCAGCGACGAGCCCGACAGCGAGAACAGCTTGTTTTCCGAGCCGATGAAGATGCGCACGCCCGATCCCTGCTCGGCAAGGTCGAGCAGCTGGATCAGCCCGTCCTGCGTCTCCATGTCCTCGAACAAATGTCGCAATAGCTCGATGTCGGCCTGGGCGGTGACGTTTTCGAGCAGATTGGCGCGGCCGCGCACGATGAGCCGTGCCGGCAGGCCGCTTTCGGCGCCCGCCCACACCGCCAGCCCCTTTTCGACGAGATCCTGCGACAGCGTGTCTAGCGCGGCCCGCGTCTCCTCCTTGATGCGGGCGATCTCGGTGCGCGCCTCGGCCAGCGTGCGGCCGCGAATATGCGCATTGAGAAAATTCGAGGCCTCGTGCAGCTGCGAGACCGTGGTGCCGGCGGGCAGGTCGACGACGCGATTCTCGACGTCGCCGTTCTGCGACACCAGCACGGCCAGCGCCTTGGTCGGCTCGAGCTGGATGAATTCGATATGCTTCAGCGCTACCTCGTTCTTGGCGGCCAGCACCAGGCCGGCGCCGCGCGACATGCCCGACAGCATCTGGCTGGCCTCGGTCAGCATGTGCTCCAGCGTGGCGCCGGAGCCGGAGGCGCGCACCTGCGCCTCGATGGTGCGGCGCTCCTCGTCGGAGAGGTCGCCAAGCTCCATGAAGGCATCGACGAAGAAGCGCAGGCCGGCCTGCGTCGGCAGCCGCCCGGCCGAGATATGCGGCGCGTAGATCAGCCCGAGATGTTCGAGGTCGCTCATCACGTTGCGGATGGTGGCCGGCGACAGCGAGGAGGGCAGGATGCGCGACAGGCTGCGCGAGCCCACGGGCTCGCCGTCCCTCAGATAGGAATCGACGATGCGCCGGAAAATGTCGCGCGAGCGCATGTCGAGTGATTGAAGAGCGGGCGACTGCGAAGCGGGATCGACTGCCTTGGTCATTCGGCCAAAAACCTCCGTGTTCAGGATATAGACTTCGGTACGCCGCGCGCAACCCGGTGTCTGTGGCCGATCACCCCGGGGTGTCTGTCTCGGATCCCAGGTCCGTTTTCCTTTGCGCGCTGCCCCCCTTGCGTCTAAAAGCCGGCCACGATTTCAAGAAACTGACAGAAAGCAGGCCGAATGCGCCCCTCCAAACGCCAATTCGACGAAATGCGCGCCATCTCTTTCGAGCGCGGCGTCTCCAAGCACGCCGAAGGCTCGTGCCTGGTGAAGTTCGGCGACACCCATGTGCTATGCACCGCGAGCCTTGAGGAAAAGGTGCCGGGCTGGATGCGCAATTCCGGCAAGGGCTGGGTCACGGCCGAATATGGCATGCTGCCGCGCTCGACCGGCGAGCGCATGCGCCGCGAGGCTTCCGCCGGCAAGCAGGGCGGCCGCACGCTGGAGATCCAGCGCCTGATCGGCCGCTCGCTGCGTGCCGTGGTCGACCTGCAGGCACTCGGCGAACAGCAGATCACCGTCGACTGCGACGTCATCCAGGCCGATGGCGGCACCCGCACCGCCTCGATCACCGGTGGTTGGGTGGCGCTTTACGATTGCCTGCGCTGGATGGAAGCGCGTCAGATGGCCAGCGTTTCGAAGGTGCTCAAGGACCATGTCGCGGCGATCTCCTGCGGCATCCATGATGGCCAGCCGGTCATCGACCTCGACTATATCGAGGATTCCTCGGCAGGCACCGACGCCAATTTCGTCATGACCGGCAAGGGCGGCATCGTCGAGATCCAGGGCACCGCCGAGGGCGAACCCTTTTCCGAAGCGCAATTCGCGGATTTGATGGGATTGGCCAAGAAGGGCATTTCCCGCCTGGTCAGCCTGCAGCAGATGGCGGTGGCCTGAGTTTCGATGCCGAGCTTGAACGCCCCCCTCTGGCCTGCCGGCCATCTCCCCCTCAAGGGGGGAGATCGGATGTTCGATCGGCTTTCGACATCTATCAACGGCGCAGGATGTGCGGCGGAGCTGAAACCGCCAATCTCCCCACTTGAGGGGGAGATGCCCGGCAGGGCAGAGGGGGGCGCCTCGTGACACCCTCCGCAATCCTGGAATCGGCCCTCTATGTCACCGACCTCGCTGAGGCGGAAACGTTCTACACCGACATCCTCGGCCTCATCCTCCTTGGCAAGGTCGAAGGCCGCCACCTCTTCTTCCGCTGCGGACCGGGCGTTCTGCTCATCTTCAACGCCGAGGCAACCAAAATCCCGCCCGCGCCCGATGCGAAGCTGAAAGTCCCTCCGCACGGCGCTGTCGGCGACGGCCATCTGTGCTTTGCCGCGACCGCCGCTGAAATCGACGCCTGGAAAGCCCATCTTCAGGCGAGGAAAATCGCCATCGAAAGCGAATTCGAATGGCCGCAAGGCGGGCGTTCGCTCTATATACGCGACCCCTCGGGCAACTCGATCGAGTTCGCCGAGCCGAGAATCTGGGGCCTTTGATGCATACACTTGATGGCAAGAAGATCGTCGTCGCCAGCCACAATGAAGGCAAGCTGCGCGAATTCGCCGATTTGATGGGACCGTTCGGCTTCGAGGCGAAATCGGCCAAGGCCTACGGCCTGCCCGAGCCAGAGGAGACCGGCACCACCTTCGAGGAAAACGCCTACATCAAGGCCTTTGCCGCCGCCAAGGCGACCGGCCTGCCGGCGCTGTCGGACGATTCGGGCCTGTGCGTCGACGCGCTCGACGGCGCGCCCGGCGTCTACACCGCCAACTGGGCTGAAACTCCTGAAGGATCGCGCGATTTCGCCATGGCCATGCAGCGCACCGAAGTGGCGATGCAGGAGGTCGGCGCGGCCACGCCCGGCCAGCGCACGGGCCGCTTCGTCGCCGTCATCTGCCTCGCTTTCCCGAACGGCGAGGCCGAATATTATCGCGGCGAGGCCGAAGGCACGCTGGTCTGGCCGCCGCGCGGCGAGCTCGGCTTCGGCTACGATCCGGTGTTCCTGCCCAATGGCTTCGACAAAACTTTCGGCGAGATGAGCGCGGAGCAAAAGCACGGCTGGAAGCCCGGCCAGCCGACGGCGCTGTCGCACCGCGCCCGCGCCTTCCAGAAATTCGCCCGCGCCCGGCTTGGTTCGGAATGATCGGGTCCAGCACCAACATGCCGCTCGACCGCGGCCCGGGCTTCGGCGTTTACGTGCATTGGCCGTTCTGCGCGGCCAAATGCCCCTATTGCGACTTCAACAGCCATGTCCGCCACCAGCCGGTCGACCAGGAGCGCTTTGCCGCCGCCTTCGAGGCCGAGCTGGCGACGATGCGCCAGCGTACCGGGCCGCGCGAGGTCACCAGCATCTTTCTCGGCGGCGGCACGCCGTCGCTGATGAAGCCGGAGACGGTGGCCAGGGTTCTCGACGCGGTGGCCAAGAATTGGTCGGTGCCTGACGGCATCGAGGTGACGCTGGAGGCCAATCCGTCCTCCGTCGAGGCCGAGCGGTTTCGCGGCTACCGGACCGCGGGCGTCAACCGCGTCTCGCTCGGCGTGCAGGCGTTGAACGACAAGGATTTGCGCTTCCTTGGCCGGCTGCACAATGTCGAGGAAGCGCTGCACGCCATCGGGCTGGCGCGCGAGATTTTTCCGCGCCTCTCCTTCGACCTGATCTATGCCCGTCCCGGCCAGACGCCGGAGGCTTGGCAGGCGGAACTCGAACAGGCGATCGGCCATGCCGCCGACCATCTGTCGCTCTACCAGCTGACCATCGAGGAAGGCACGCCCTTCCACGCGCTGCACGCGGCGAAGAAGTTCATCATTCCCGACAACGACCACGCCGCCGATCTCTATGCGCTGACGCAGGAGATCACGGCGACGCATGGTTTGCCGGCTTACGAGATTTCCAACCATGCCAGGCCGGGCGCCGAGAGCCGGCACAATCTGACCTACTGGCGCTACGGCGAATATGTCGGCGTCGGCCCCGGCGCGCATGGACGCTTCGTCGAGAACGGCCACCGGGTGGTGACGATCGCGGAGAGAATGCCGGAGACCTGGGCCAATCTGGTCGAGGCCAAGGGCCATGGCATCACCGGTGGCGAGCTCCTGACGCGTTCGGAAGAAGCCGACGAGTTCCTGCTGATGGGGCTGAGGCTTGCCGAAGGCATCGACCTCACGCGCTACGAGGCGTTTTCCGGACGCGGCTTGTCCAGCGCCCGGCTTTCGGTGCTGCAGGGCGAGGGGCTGGTGGCGCCGATCGGCAACGCGCGCCTGCGCGCCACCCCCGCCGGGATGATCGTGCTGGACGCCGTGGTGGCGGACCTGGCGCGGTAATGACGGTTCAGAGGAGCCCGTGAAGAACATCCTCTTCGTTTGCAGCCAGAACCGCTTGCGCAGCCCGACCGCCGAGCAGGTGTTTTCCACGCGCCGCGACATAGAGGTCGCGTCGGCCGGCACCAATCATGACGCCGATACGCCGCTGACGCACGAACTGGTCGCCTGGGCCGACATCATTTTTGTCATGGAGAAAACCCACCGGACGAAACTGCAGAAGAAATTCAAGGCCAGCCTGAAGGCGGCCAAGGTGATCTGCCTCGACATCCCGGACGAGTACGAATTCATGGATCCGGAGCTGATAGCGCTTCTGAAGGCGCGTGTTTCACGCTATCTGGACTGAGCGCCTGGCCCAGCGTTCGCCACCTTCGGGTGGCTGTGTCGCCAATCCGAGCCCGGTCAGGCGTCGTGCTTGTGGCGGTGCTTTCCGCGTTCTTTCTCCGCGTGGGCCTCACCGTTCCGGACTGGCTTGGCGTTGTCCTTGTCGCGGCGACCGCGGTGCTGGTCCCCCAATGAGGGCAAGGGTACGCCGTTGCGGGCGTTTTTCGTCTCAAGACGGGTGATGAAGATATCGAAGCGATTGGGCATCGTCCGGTCAGTGCTCCGTCGTGCTGTCGGGTTTGTTGTCGGAAAGCTTTACGTTGGTGGGCACGGCTGTCGGCTCCGCTGTCGGGCCGGCCTTGGCGGGCAGCCGCTTGTCCCGCCGCGCGGCACGATTGCGATCGGCATAATAGGGCGCGAACGCGTCCTGTATCTTCAGGCTGTCCATCCTGTCCTCCCTAGGGGAATCAGGGGCTAAATCTGCCAAAACCGGTTTCGTTCCGCACTGTGGCGAAGGAATGGCGGCCACCTTACATCGGCGTGAGTTTTGCAAGCCGGCGCCAGCCATGCCAAACAGGATTTGGCAGGCCAGATAGGCTTGAACGGAGACGGCATCGGTGACTGGCGAGACGGGCAAGCGCAGCTATGTGGTCGGGCAGACCGAAATCGCGGCCCGTCCGCTCGATCCGGCGCTCTATCTGGTGGCGACGCCGATCGGCAACCTCGCCGATATCACGCTGCGCGCGCTGGAGACGCTGGCCGCCGCCGACATCGTCGCCTGCGAGGACACGCGCGTGTCGCGCGTGCTGCTCGACCGCTACGGCATCCGCCGCCGCACCACGGCCTATCACGAGCACAATGCCGGCGAGGCCGGGCCGAAGCTGATCGCGGCACTCGAAGCCGGACAGAGCGTGGCGCTGATTTCGGATGCCGGCACGCCGCTGGTCTCCGACCCCGGCTACCGGCTGGTCGGCGAGGCGCTCGAGCACGGCATTCGCGTCGTGCCGATTCCCGGCCCGTCGGCGCCGCTAGCAGCGCTCACCGCATCCGGCCTGCCGTCGGACGCTTTCCTGTTCGCCGGCTTCCTGCCGGTCAAGGTTGGCCAGCGGTTGTCGCGGCTGGAGACGCTGAAGGCGGTACCTGCGACGCTGATCTTCTTCGAATCGCCGCGCCGGCTGGCCGAGTCGCTCGGCGCCATGGTCGAGGCCCTCGGCGGCGAGCGCAAGGCCGCCATCGGCCGGGAATTGACCAAGACGTTCGAGGAAATCCGCACCGGCACGCTGCAAGCGCTCGCCGACCACTATGCGGCGGCGGACACGCCGAAGGGCGAGATCGTCGTCTGCGTCGGTCCTGCCGAGGCCAGGGCCGACGAACCTGAAGATATCGACCGCCTGCTGCTATCGCTGGCCGCGGAGATGCCGGCGTCCAAGGCGGCGGCGGAAGCCGCGAAAATGACCGGCGGCCAGAAGCAGGCGCTTTATCGGCGGCTGCTTGAACTTCGAGAAGGCGACGATGGCTGAGCGCCCGAGCGCCAGCCGCCTGAAAGCTTACCGGCGCGGCCATCGCGGCGAATGGCTGGCGGCCGTGGCGCTGATGCTGAAGGGCTACCGCATCCTGGCGCGCCGCCACCGCACCCGCTTTGGCGAGATCGACCTGATCGCGCGGCGTGGCGATCTGGTGCTGTTCGTCGAGGTCAAGGCGCGCCGCACGCTGATCGAGGCCATGGAGGCGATCGGCCGCGAATCGGAGCGCCGCATCGAGGGTGCGGCCGACATTTGGCTATCGCGACAGCCCGACTATGGCAGGCTGTCGATGCGCTTCGACATGGTTGCCGTGCTGCCCTGGCGCTGGCCGGTGCATGTCCCGAATGCGTTTTATGGCCGGAATTAGGCTCGTTGCCGAAGGGCAATCCATTCGTTGAAATTAGTTCTGCCCCTCATCGCCCTGCCGGGCACTTCTCCCCGTATAGGGACTGGGAGAAGGGAGGCGGCCGCGGCGACGGCGACCTTCTTGCAACCGTTGTAGTTGGCGAAATCGCGGATGACAGCACCCTCTCCCCGTCCCTATACGGGGAGAGGATGCCGGCAGGCAGGTGAGGGGCGGCGCTGACGTTTGGGGATATGTGGCTCCAACCGAACCGGTCGCTGCGCTCATCCCCAGATCATCAACGCTACCAGCCCGATGATCCCCACAACCAGCCGCCACCAGCCGAACAGCGAGTAGCCGTTGCGCGAGACGTAATCGAGGAGGTAGCGCACCACGACCAAGGCCGTGACGAAGGCGGCGACGAAGCCGATCGCAATGATCGGCAGGTCGGCCGAGGTAAGCACGTTGCGGTTCTTGAACAGGTCGAAGGCAAACGCCCCGACCATGGTCGGGATGGCGAGGAAGAAGGAAAATTCCGCCGCCGCGCGCTTGTCGACGCCGAGCAGCAGCGCGCCGACGATGGTCGAGCCCGAGCGCGAGGTGCCGGGGATCAGCGACAGGCACTGGAACAGCCCGATCTGCAGGTAAAGTCGGGTCGGAAACCGCTCGACGTCGCGATAGACGGGCTTGAGATTCATGCGGTCGACGACCAGTAGCACCACGCCGCCGATGATCAGCATGATGCAGATCAGTCGTGGCGATTCGAACAGTACCGTCTTGATGAAGTCGTGCGCCAGCGCGCCGATGATCGCCGCCGGCAGGAAGGCGATGAGGATGCCGATGACGAAATGCCGCGTCAGTCGGTCATGCGGCAGGTCGAGCAGCATCTGCCACAGCCGGCGGAAATAGACGCTCAGGATCGCCAGGATGGCGCCGAGCTGGATCAGGATCTCGAAGGCCTTGCCGGTCGACTGGAAGCCGAGGAAATGGCCGGCGAGCAGGATATGGCCGGTCGAGGACACCGGTATGAATTCGGTCAGTCCCTCCAACAGGCCGAGCAGCAGGGCTTCGACGATGGTCTGGCTTTCCATTTCTACCTCGGCATTTGCATGACGGCTAACGGCACGGCTTGCTTGTCATGGCGTTGAAGTCCCCCTATAGGTCGCAGCACCCCTGACGGCCGCTAACCGGGCGGCCAAGACTTACCGGTGCGCCCTGCGATTCGCCAGTGTGGCAATCCGGAATTCGCCATAGCTGGGACGAGCGCGATGCGCGAATTCCGGGTTCTGAGCCACACTGCCAACTCAAGTTCTGGTGTGGTTTGGATTTGAAGTTCCTGAACGCGGATGCCGTTGAGGGGACAGGAACTTCAAATCCAAACCACACCAGTGCGCTTTATCATCGCGGAACCATGCTGACGCTTTTCCATCACCCCATGTTCGCCACCTGCCGCTTCGTCCGCCTGGCCTTTGGCGAGTACGGCGAGGAGCTGGCGCTGATCGAGGAGAAGCCCTGGACGCGGCGCAAGGAGTTCCTGGCGCTGAACCCGGCCGGCACGCTGCCGATCCTGCTCGCTGAGGGCGACGTGCCCATTATCGGCGCGACCGTCATCTCCGAATATCTCGACGAGACGCGCGGCGTGCTCAAGCGCGACAAGCGGCTGTTCGCCGAAGACCCGATGCAGCGCGCCGAAATCCGCCGGCTGATCGACTGGTATCTCAACAAGGCCGAGAGCGAGGTCACCCGCCACCTCGTGCGCGAGCGCGTGCTGAAGCCGGTGATGCCGGAAACCGCCGGCGGCGGCTCGCCCGATTCAGGCGCCATTCGCGCCGCCCGCGCCAACATCCGCCAGCACATGAAATACACCAACTGGCTGGCCGGCACTCGCCACTGGCTGGCCGGCGGCAGGGTCACCTATGCCGACCTGGCGGCCGCCGCGACGCTCTCTGTGCTCGACTATCTTGGCGAGATCGACTGGCGCGAACATCCCGCCGCGCGCGAATGGTACACGCGGGTGAAGTCGCGGCCTTCGTTCCGGCCGCTCTTGACCGACCGCGTGCGCGGCCTGTCGCCGGTGTCGCATTATGCGGACCTCGACTTCTGACGCGGCAAAACTGCGTGCGCTGATCGACGCGGAGGCGCGGCGCGCCGGCTTCGATGCCATTGCCGTCACCGCTCCCGACGCCATCCCGCTGGCGCCGGCCCGGCTTGCCGAATTCGTCGCCGATGGTTTTCATGGCTCGATGAACTGGATCGCCGAGACGATCGCACGCCGCAGCGAGCCTTCGACGCTTTGGCCCGACGTGCGCTCGATCGTCGTGCTGGCGATGAATTACGGGCCTGACCATGATCCGCGCGACCTGCAGGCCCGGCACGAGCGGGGCGCCATTTCCGTCTATGCGCAGAATCGCGACTATCACGAGGTGATGAAAGGCCGGCTGAAGGAAATCGCCGGCAAGATCGTTGCGCGCGCCGGCGGCGATGTGAAGGTCTTCGTCGACACGGCACCCGTCATGGAAAAGCCGCTGGCCGAGGCCGCGGGTCTGGGCTGGCAGGGAAAACACACCAATCTGGTCAGCCGCGAGCATGGCTCCTGGCTGTTCCTCGGCACCATTTTCACCACGGCCGAACTGGAACCGGACAAGCCCGAGATCGACCATTGCGGCTCCTGCCGCGCCTGCCTCGACGCTTGCCCGACCGATGCCTTCCCCGCGCCCTACAGGCTCGATGCGCGGCGCTGCATTTCGTACCTGACCATCGAGAACAAGGGGCCGATCCCGCATGAATTTCGGGAGAAAATCGGCAACCGCATCTATGGCTGCGACGACTGTCTCGCCGCCTGTCCGTGGAACAAGTTCGCCCGCGCCGCGTCCGAGACCAAGCTCGCCGCTCGCGACGATTTGCGCGAGCCGCCGCTGGTCGAGCTGTTGCGGCTGGACGATGCTGCCTTCCGTGCCTTCTTCTCCGGTTCGCCGATCAAACGCATCGGCCGCGACCGTTTTGTCCGCAACGTGCTGATTGCCGCAGGCAATTCCGGCGAACAGTCGCTTGCCGGTACCGTACGGTCCCTGCTCGGCGATGCCTCGCCGCTGGTGCGGGGCGCGGCAATTTGGGCGCTGGCGCGGCTGGTGCCGGAAACCGAATATGCCGAACGGGCCGCGGACGGCCTGCGGAGCGAGAGCGACGGCGCCGTCCGCGAGGAATGGCGCCTGGCGCGGCCAACCAGGACGCATGCATGAGCCAAAAGCAGGTTTTCATCTTCGGCGCCGGCTATTCCGGCAAGGCCTTTGCCCGTGCCAACAGGGAAGCCGCCACGGTCTTCGGCACGACGAGGTCCGAGGAAAAATTCGACGCGCTGCGCCAGGCCGGCATCGCCCCGCTGCTGTTCGATGGCGTGCTGACCGACGAAATCGGCGATACGCTCGAGAAAACCACGCATCTGGTGATCTCGGTCGCGCCGGAAGACATCGGCGATCCCGTGTTGAATGCCACCCGCGAGGCAATCGTAGGGATGCCCGACCTGCAATGGATCGGCTATCTCTCGACCGTTGGTGTCTATGGCGATCATGGCGGCGCCTGGGTCGATGAAACGGCCGCCTGCCGGCCGGTGTCGAAGCGCTCGGTCATGCGGGTCGAGGCCGAGCAGACGTGGCGGAAGTTCGGCAGGGAAATCGACCGGCCGGTGGCGATCCTGCGGCTGTCCGGCATTTACGGGCCGGGGCGCAATGCGCTGGTCAATCTGGAAAACGGCACCGCAAGGCGGCTGGTCAAGCCGGATCAGGTGTTCAACCGCATCCATTGCGACGACATTGCAGGCGCGCTCTGGCATCTGATCGGCGGCAATACGGGCGGCATCTTCAACGTCACCGACGACGAGCCGGCGCCGCCGCAGGATGTCGTCGCCTACGCCGCTTCGCTGATGGGTATCGAGGCGCCGCCCGAAATTCCCTTCGAGGGCGCCCAACTTTCGCCCATGGCGCGGTCCTTCTATGGCGAGAACAAGCGGGTCGCCAATGCGGCGATCAAGGCGGCGGGCTATCGGTTTCGCTTTCCCGACTACCGCGCCGCCTTCGACCATATGTGGGCAAGCGGCGACTGGCGCGACGGCGCGCCGCGCAGCCCGATGAAGGGCGCCAAGGCATGAGGACGATCGAAGCGTGACGCTTGGCGTGGTATGATTCGGCGGTTGCAGGCACGGGGGTGCGGTTCATGAAATCATCGACGCGATCGCTCGGCGCCAGAAATGCGGTGTTGGCGGTGGTGCTGGCCATTGCAGGCCTGGCCGCACAGCCGGCGGCCGCCGAGGAGCGGGCGAAAGACCTGTTCGGCGCCGAGAAACTGCCGACCGCCACCGCGCCGCAATCCTTCGGCTTCTATTCCAAAGGCTGTTTTGCCGGCGGCGTCGCCATTCCCATGGACGGCCCGACCTGGCAGGTGATGCGGCCGTCGCGCAACCGTCGCTGGGGCCATCCGGCAATGATCGCCACGATCGAGCAACTGTCGCGCGACGCGGCCGCCGATGGCTGGCCGGGCCTTTTGATCGGCGACATCGCGCAGCCGCGCGGCGGCCCGATGCTGACGGGCCATGCCTCGCACCAGATCGGGCTCGACGCCGACATCTGGCTGACGCCGATGCCCGACCGCACCATGACCAGGGCGCAGCGCGAGACCATGAGCGCCACGCTGATGGTCGACGAGAAGACGCATCTGGTGAAGGACGCATTGTGGACGCCGCGGCACACGGCGTTGCTGAAGCGGGCGGCGAGCTATCCGCAAGTCGAGCGCATCCTGGTCAATCCCGGCATCAAGAAAAAGCTCTGCGACACGGTGAAGGGCGACCGCACCTGGCTGCGCAAGATCAGGCCGTTCTGGGGCCACGACTACCATTTCCACATGCGTATCGGCTGCCAGCCTGGCTCGCCCACCTGCAAGGCGCAGGAAGCGACGCCGGATGACGATGGCTGCGGCAAGCCGCTGGCCTGGTGGTTCACCCAGGAGCCGTGGCGGCCCAACAAGAACCCCGATGCGCCCAAGGCGCGCGACGTGATGACGATGGCCAACCTGCCCAAGGAATGCCGGGCCGTGCTCGACGCGCCGGGGCCGGCCTCGGCCGAGGCGGCGACCTATCACGGCGGCGCCGTGCCAGTCGCGGTTGCCGCGCCCGAACCGGAAGCGCCGTCGCTGCCCGCCACCACGGCAAGCGGGACGGCCGGCCTGCCAAGCGCGGTGAACGCCTTCACGGCGACGCCCGAGGTCGGCGTGCCGGTGCCGCGGCCACGACCGCCCGCGAAATGAGTGTTGGGCGCCATCGGCCGCCTCAATCGGTTTAGCGGCCTGTTTTCATGAAACAGTGGCCGTTTGGCCGCATAACCCGACCCTGCACGCCGGCGGGTTCGAAAACCGTTTCCCTTTTCAAACCCATGCGCTAGTCAACGGAAGAACGGCAAAGCGCCGTTGGGGGCGCCGGGGAACGGACGAGAGCATGCCAAGCACAGCCGATGACGAGACTTTGCTGCGGTTTCCGATCCTGATCGGCGATATCGGTGGCACCAATGCGCGCTTTTCGATCGTGCTCGACGCCAATTCCGAGGCCGGCGAGCCGATGATCGTCCAAACCGCCAATTACAACACCATCGACGAGGCGATCCAGGCGGCGGTGCTCGACCGCTCGTCCGTCCGCCCCAATTCGGCGGTACTGGCCGTGGCCGGCCCGGTCGATGGTGACGAGATCGAGCTCACCAACTGTCCCTGGGTCGTCAAGCCGAGGCAGATGTTCGCCACTCTGGGCTTGAGCGATATCGTCGTCCTCAACGATTTCGAGGCGCAGGCGCTGGCCGTCGTGGCGCTCGGCGAAGAGCATATGGAAAAGATCGGCGGCGGCGCGCCCGAGCCCAACGCCGGGCGCGTCGTGCTCGGCCCCGGAACCGGACTCGGCGTCGCCGGGCTGGTCCACGCGCTGCACCACTGGATTCCGGTGCCCGGCGAAGGCGGCCATATGGACATCGGGCCGCGCACGCCGCGCGACTACCAGGTTTTCCCGCATATCGAGAAGCTCGAGGGCCGCGTTTCGGGCGAGCAGATCCTGTGTGGGCGCGGCCTGGTCAACGTCTACCGGGCGGTGGCCAGGGCCGATGGCAAGCCGGCGCCCTTGACCACGCCGGCCGAGGTCACCGGTGCGGCGCTGGCCAAGACCGATCCGGTGGCGCAGGAAGCGTTGGAGACCTTCGTCACCTGTCTCGGGCGTACGGCGGGCGACCTTGCCTTGGTGTTCATGAGCCGTGGCGGCGTGTTCCTCACCGGCGGCATCGCGCAAAAAATCGTGCCGGCGCTGAAGGAGGGCAATTTCCGCGCCGCCTTCGAGGACAAGGCGCCGCACAGCGCGCTGATGCGCACCATGCCCGTCTACGTCATAACCCATCCGCTGGCCGCCCTTCTCGGCCTTGCCGCCTATGCCAGGAACCCCTCGCTGTTCGGCGTCCAGACGGCGGGCCGGCGGTGGCGCGACGAAGTTAGTCACTCGAAGGCATAGGCAAGCCGGCTGCTTGGCGCTAATAGGGGTGCCGAATTGCCCGGCCACGGGAAGCGGAAACCGACAAAAGCCCTCTGATTTGACACTTCAAAACCCAAACAAGCAAAAAGCCACCCCCGGCGAGGTCACGGCGGTGCTCCGCCGCATCCTCGCTGAAAACGGCAACGAGTATCGTTGGACCTATGTCGTTGCCGTCACCTGCTTGCTGATCGTTTCCGGCACCACCGCCTTCACGGCGTGGATCATGGCCCCGATGATCAACCAGATCTTCTACGAACGGCGCGGCGATATGCTCTGGTTGATCTGCGCCGGTTTCATGGGCGCCTCCCTGCTGCGCGGCTTCGCCGGTTACGGCCAGGCAGTCGCGTTGGCCAGTATCGGCAACAACCTGGTCGCGCGCTACCAGAAGCGCGCCTTCGACCATCTGATGAAGCTCGGCGTCAACTTCTTCAACGATACGCGCTCGGGTCGGCTGGCGGCACAGGTCAGCGAGAATGTCGGCGGCGTTCGCGATCTGCTGTCGCTGACACTGACCTCCATCAGCCGCGACGCGGTCACGCTGGTCGCTCTCGTCGGCGTCATGATCTACCAGGATCCGGTGCTGTCGCTCAGCTCGCTGCTGATCGGCCCTCCGCTGATCTGGGCCGTTGTCTACATCACCCGCCGACTGCGGCGTATCAACCGGGAATCCGTGCTGATCAATTCACGGCTGAACGGGTCCGTGCAGGAGGCCACACAAGGCATCGCCATCGTCAAGGCCTTTACCTTGGAGGCTGAGCTGGCGCGCCGCATCGGCATCATGGCGGACACGGCCGAGCAGCGGAACAACAAGATTGCCCGCGTCTCGGAGCGGCTGTCGCCGATTTCCGAGATTCTGGGCGGTCTCGCCATCACCTCCGTGCTCGCCTATTCCGGTTACCGGGCGCTGTATCTCGGGCAGCCGCCGGGCGCGGTGTTTTCCTTCATCACCGCGCTGATCATGGCCTACGATCCGGCAAGACGCCTGGCGCGCACACAGGTGGGCATGGAACGGGCGCTGGTCAACGCACGCATGATCTACGAGTTGCTCGACCTGGAGCCGAAACAGGGCGATGCGCCCGATGCTGTCGAGGCCAGGATCACCACCGGCGAGGTGCGCTTCGACAATGTGACGTTCGGCTACAACGCCGACATGCCGGTGCTGAGGGACCTGAGCTTTACCGCCGCCGCCGGCAAGGTCACCGCCATCGTCGGTGCCTCGGGCGCCGGCAAGTCGACGTTGGTGGCGCTGCTGCAGCGTTTTTACGACGTCGATCAGGGAAGCATCGAAGTCGATGGCCAGGATATAGCGAAGGTCACCAAACACTCGCTGCGCCAATCCATCGCCTACGTGGCACAGGCGCCCTATCTGTTCGAAGGCACGATCCGCGACAACATCCGCTACGGCCGGCTATCGGCCACCGACGCGGAGATCGAGCAGGCCGCGACGCAGGCCGCCGCCGACGAGTTCATCCGCCAGCAGCCGCAAGGTTACGACACACCGGTCGGCGAAGGCGGCTCGACCCTTTCCGGCGGCCAGCGCCAGCGCGTCTCGATCGCCCGCGCCATCGTGCGCCAGGCACCGATCCTGCTACTCGATGAGGCGACCTCGGCGCTCGACAACGAGGCGGAGGCCCGCGTCCAGGAGGCGCTGACCCATGTCATGGAAGGCCGTACCACCATCGTCATAGCGCATCGTCTGTCGACGGTGGTCAATGCGGACCACATCATCGTGCTGGAAGAGGGACGATTGGTCGAGGAAGGCACCCATGCGACGCTGATGGCCGACCCGGACAGCATCTATTCCCGCTTCCACCGCATCCAGGGCAAGAAGGGACTGGGGCTTGTCGATGACAGCAAGCCGATCCAAACTCCGGTTCGGGCCACGCGTGCGAAGAAGACTGCTGTGAGGAGCACATGAGCGAAGCAGGCGATATGGGCCTCGTGGTGGTAGGCGCCGCCGGCCGCATGGGCCAGACGCTGATCCGCGCCATCCACACCATTCCGGGCGCCCGCGTCATTGGCGCTGTCGAGCGCCCGGATTCTCCCTATCTAGGCAAGGATGTCGGTGAGCTGGCGGGCATCGGCATCATCAATGTGCCGATATCAGACGATCCGCTGCCGGTCTTCGCCAGGGCCGATGGCGTGCTCGATTTCACCACGCCGGCCTCGACGGTCGAGTTCGCCGGGTACGCGGCGCAGGCGCGTATCGTCCACGTCATCGGCACGACTGGCTGCTCGGCCGATGACAATGCCAGGATCGCCGCGGCCGCCCGCCACGCGACCATCGTCAAGTCGGGCAATATGAGCCTCGGCGTCAATCTGCTGGCGGTGCTGGTCGAACAGGCGGCGCGCGCGCTCGACGCCGACGATTTCGACATCGAAATCCTTGAAATGCACCACAGGCACAAGGTCGATGCGCCGTCGGGCACCGCACTGCTGCTCGGCGAGGCCGCCGCCGCCGGGCGCGGCATCGCCCTTTCCGGCAATGACGTGCGTTCACGCGACGGCCATACGGGTGTGCGAAAGCAAGGCACGATCGGCTTCGCCACGTTGCGCGGCGGCTCGGTGGTCGGCGACCACAGCGTGATCCTGGCCGGCACCGGCGAGCGCATCACGCTGTCCCATCATGCCGAGGACCGCGCCATCTTCGCCCGCGGCGCGGTCAAGGCCGCGCTCTGGGCGCGGGGCCAGAAGCCGGGACTGTATTCGATGCGGGACGTGCTCGGCCTAAGCTGAGCTTCCGATCCGCGAACCCCAAGGGAGCAAAAATGTCGAGAACCCTCGTGCTCGTGCGCCACGGCCAGAGCGAATGGAACCTGAAGAACCTGTTCACCGGCTGGCGCGACGTCGACCTGACCGAACAGGGCCACGCCGAGGCCAAGGCCGCCGGCCAGAAGCTCAAGGCGCGCGGCCTGAAATTCGACATCGCCTTCACCTCGGCGCTGATCCGGGCGCAGAAAACCTGCCAGCACATTCTCGACGCCGTCGGCCAGAGCGACCTCCAGACCATCCGCGACCAGGCGCTGAACGAGCGCGACTATGGCGACCTCTCCGGCCTCAACAAAGACGATGCCCGCAAGAAGTGGGGCGAAGAGCAGGTGCATGTCTGGCGCCGCTCCTACGACGTGCCGCCGCCCGCCGGCGAAAGCCTGAAGGACACCGGCGCCCGCGTCTGGCCCTATTACCTGCACGACCTGCAGCCGCATGTGCTGCGCGGCGGCACGGTACTGGTCGCCGCCCACGGCAATTCGCTGCGCGCGCTGATCATGGCGCTGGACGGCAAGTCTGGCGAGGAGATCGTCAAGCTCGAACTCGGCACCGGCGTGCCGATCATCTACCAGCTCAACGCGGATTCGACCGTGGCTTCCAAGGAAGTACTGGAAGGTTGAGAGCGTTCCTCCCCCGTCACTATACGGGGAGAGGATGCCGGCAGGCAGGTGAGGGGCGGCGCCGGCGCCCGAAACTGAGCCGGCGAGCATCGGCCCGCGAAAAAAGCGCGTTGACAGCCATCGCTTGCCCGCTTACATGAGCCCGCACCAGCCCAGATGGCGGAATTGGTAGACGCGCACGGTTCAGGTCCGTGTTCCGCAAGGAGTGGAGGTTCGAGTCCTCTTCTGGGCACCATCTTTCCCGACTACCAACGGGATATCTTCAGCGGCAATCGTAGTTTTCAGTCTCCACGGCGTCGCCAAAGCGACTTTGCCCTCGTGGCATGACGAATGAAGCCTGCTGCGACCGAACGGTCTCAATGCGTACTTCGTCGGGCATCCAGCTCCCGATGCGCCAAAACCGTCATGACCATGGTGGCGCTTCCCGTCGGCGATAGGGTTGGAAGGGCAGCCAGCAAACCGTCCAGTGTCGATCGTTGGGCGGCAGTCAGATAGGCCTCGATGGCTTCGATGCAGTCGCCAAGGGCCGTGAGCAATTTCGCGGCTTCTTGCACATTAGCCTCCAGGAGGGTGTCAGGACGCTCACAGTGTGCCAACGGCTCCTTTCTCGAATTTTTCCGAAGTGTTGATCTTATTTTCTCAATTGTATCTGGGTGGGGCGCCGGGGGAGGTTTGCACGCATGCACGCGAAAAGCTTGCACCTGGGCCTGACCTCGGCATTCCGTGCGACGCGGTCTTTTCGTGAAGACCCTCCCCTTCTGGCCAGTCTCCGAACAAACCGCTTCAAACCGCCCCACCACTTCGCTACGCTCGCGCCATGGCCCCTTCCGTCAGCCCGACCATCGCCGCGCGCCGCGACCAGATGTTTCCCATCCTCGGCGATACGGATGTCGAGCGGATGCGCCGGTTCGGCGAGGCACGGACCTATGCCGCCGGCGATCCTGTCGTCACCGCTGGTGAGGTCTCGCCCGGCCTGATCCTCATCCTGTCGGGCGAGGTCGCCATCACGCAGGCCTCGATCGGCTCGCGCGAGCCGATCATCACCCATGGCCCCGGCAATTTCGTCGGCGAGCTGGCGCAGCTCTCCAGCCGTCCGTCGCTGGTCAATGCCGAGGCTGTCGAACCGGTCGAGGCCGTCGTCATCCCCTCGCAGCGTTTGCGCGACCTGATGGTGCAGGAGGCCAATCTCGGCGAGCGCGTCATGCGGGCGCTGATCCTGCGCCGCGTCGGCCTGCTCGAAAGCGGCATCAGCGGGCCGATCGTCATCGGTCCTCCGGGCAATGGCGACGTCCTGCGGCTGCAGGGTTTTCTCGCCCGCAGCGGCCAGCCCCACCGCGCGCTCGATTCCGACAGCGACCCCTGCGCGAAAACGTTGATCGAGCGGTTCCATGTCGACCCGCACCATCTGCCGATCGTGCTCTGCCCAAGCGGCAAGCTGCTGCACAATCCCGGCGAGAACGACCTCGCTCGCTGCATCGGGCTGTTGCGGCCGGTCGATGCCAGCAAAGTCTATGACGTTGCCATCGTCGGCGCCGGGCCGGCGGGGCTGGCGGCGGCGGTCTATGCGGCCTCCGAAGGGCTGTCGACCATCGTGCTCGATTGCCGGGCCTTCGGCGGCCAGGCCGGCGCCTCCGCGCGCATCGAGAACTATCTCGGTTTCCCGACCGGCATTACCGGCATGGCGCTGATGGCGCGCGCCTACAATCAGGCGCAGAAATTCGGTGTCGAAATGGTCATCCCCGACGAGGTGAAGCTGCTCGGTCCCGCCGGCGAGGGCGCGCGCTACCAGCTTGCGGTCGGCGACGGCGAGACGGTGCGCACGCGCTCCGTGGTGATCGCCAGCGGCGCGCGCTATCGCCGCCTCGATGTCGCCAATCTCGCCGCGTTCGAGGGCACATGCGTGCATTATTGGGCCTCGCCCATCGAAGCGCGGCTTTGCGGCGGCCAGGAAGTGGCACTGGTCGGCGCCGGCAATTCGGCCGGCCAGGCGGCCGTGTACCTTGCCAGCCAAGTCAGGAAGGTGGTGCTGTTGGCGCGTGGCGGCGGTCTCGAGGCCTCGATGTCGCGTTACCTCGTCGAGCGCATCAGGGCGCAGCCGAACATCGAGGTGCTGACCGGCACCGAAATCCAGGCGCTGGACGGCGAGGAAGGCAATCTTGCCACTGTCCGTTGGCGCGACCGCTCAAGCGGCGCGGTAACGACGCGGCCGATCCGCCATCTCTTCCTGTTCATCGGCGCCGAACCGAACACCGACTGGCTCGCCCAATCCGACGTGGCGCTGGATGCCAGGGGTTTCATCCGCACCGGATCGGACATAGCATCGGCTAACAGTGGCATGGAGACGAGCCGCAGCGGCGTATTCGCCATCGGCGACGTGCGCTCCGGCTCGGTCAAACGCGTCGCGGCGGCCGTCGGCGAAGGCGCCCAGGTGGTCGCTGCCTTGCATGCATTTCTGGCGCGGGAAGGCAGCCCCGCCGACGCGCCGAAATTATGATCCCGAAAACGGGGAACCGGTTTTCGGAAAAAGATCATGCTTCAAATGAGAGCCAGGTCGGGAGAGTGCGATGGCGGACGAGTGCAGACACGCGGCTGATGTGAAGGACGTGACGCCGAGCGCGCTCGGCTGCGAGGAATGCCTGAAGAGCGGCTCGTGGTGGGTGCATCTGCGGCTCTGCCGCACCTGCGGCCATGTCGGCTGCTGCGACGACTCCCCCAACCGCCACGCCACCAAGCATTTTCACGCCACCAGCCATCCCGTCATCGAGGGCTACGACCCGCCGGAAGGTTGGGGCTGGTGCTACGTGGACGAGGTGTTTCTCGACCTCGGCGACCGCACCACCCCCCAGAACGGCCCGATCCCGCGCTTCTATTGACGCAGAGCGGCCCGGATGCCGCCGAGAAAACCCAAAAGCCCGGTTCGTCCGGGCTCTTTTGTGCAACGCAGTCTGCAAGCGCCCGGCCGAAAGAACCTCTGTTGCGACAAAGCCCCTGTTGCGACAAAGCTTTGACATGATCGCGGCTAGTTTAGAAACATTCAAAACTGGACGAGCCAAATGAACCCCACCTACACAGGCGCGCAGAAAGCCATCCACTGGGCCGTCTTCGTACTGGTCATAAGCCTCTACGGATTGACCTATCTGGAGGATCTTTTTCCACGCGGCGATCCCGGCCGTGCGCTGGTCTGGTGGTTCCACATTTCGTTCGGGATGCTGCTTTTCGCGCTGGTCGTCATCCGCGTCGGCCTGCGCCTGACGGTGGGAACGCCGGGACTGCCGCGGGAAATGTCGGGGCTCGAGCGATGGGCAGCCAGGGTCGCGCATCTCCTGCTTTACGCGCTGCTGGTAACCATCCCGGTGCTTGGCATCCTGCTCACCTGGTACAGGGGCGACGCCTTGAGCTTTTTCGGCCTCTTCACCATTCCGGCTCCGTTTGCGCCGAACAGCGGTACGGCGCGTTCCATCAGGGAGCTGCACAGCCTGTGCGCCAATCTCATTCTCATCCTTGCCGGGCTGCACGCGGCCGCGGCGCTATGGCATCATTTCATCCGCAAGGATGACGTGCTCAAGCGCATGCTGCCGACGCGCTCGTGAAGAAAGCCAAGCAAAAAGGCCGTCAGCGGCAGGGAGTCTCGCTGCCTATCGTACCGAGCCCGTAACGGTACGGTCGACATCGGGAACGGATTTGCGGTCGTTGCCGGCAAGCGCGGCGATGAGCAGCAGGCTGGCCACCACCGGTACGAACAGGATGGCGACGCGGGCTTGTACGTAAAAAATGGCGCGCCATTCGCTGCGCTTCTCAGGGCTGTCGCTCATCATACTCACTTTGCCATGGCCCCCCGGGAGGTCACATAGCCGTGAACGGTTAAGCATCTCCTTCCGAGTTTGTTAACGGGCCGAGTTTGTTAACGGGCCGAGTTCGTTAACGGTGCAGCTTGCCTGTCTTCCTAGTTCCCGGCGGGCGTGCGAACCTGCCCGCGATGATTCGGGGGAGGTCGGCGGTGACGCTGTTTCGCATGGTTGCGCTGGCGGCACTGGTCCTAGTCAATTCGGCTGAGGCCGCCGACATGGCGTTTTTCGTCAAGAACCTGCGCAAGGAGCCGGTCGCGATCGAGCTGTTCAGCCGCGACCGCGAGACGGTCTGGCCGGGCAACGACAAGGTCTTCCTTGTCGATCCGGGCTCGCGGAAATCGGTGCCGATCTCCTGCAATCAGGGCGAACGCATCTGCTATGGCGCTTGGGTCGACGGCAACGACCAGATCTCCGCCGGCGTCGGGCCCGATAACGACCAGCCTTGCGACACCTGCTGCTTCATCTGCGTGGAGCACACGACCGAGACGATCGACCTGGTGCCGTAACAGTGCTTGCCGCGCGTCGGCCACCCCGGCGCGTCAATCCGGAAGGCCGGCCTTGCGGAAGCCGTCGACGAAATGGTCGCGCGTCGCGTCGTCGCGGAACGGTTCGGTCCACACCCAGTGGCTGGTGGTGAAATGCGGATTGCCGACCAGGAACAGCTCGACCTCGGCCCGCGCCTCGTCGAGCCGGCCGAGTTGCGCCAGGCTTGCCGCGAGGAAGCGGCGGGAGCTCGTGCGGTAGGTCTCGTCCCGGCGCAGCGTCTCGATGGCGCCCTGATAGTCGCGCGCCGCATATTGCGCCTGGCCGAGCGTCAGATAGTACCAGCTCGCCGGAAACGGGTTCAGCCGGAAAGCCTTGCGGATCTGCTCCAGGCCCTCCTCGACCCGTCCCGCCAGGGTGGTTATGTCAGCTAATGTCGCCCAGGCGTCGGCCTCGTTGGGGTCGAGTTCGAACGCCCTGGCGAATTCGGCATCCGCCGTGGCGAAATCATGTTCATAGGCAAGCAGATTGCCGAGCACCCAGTGGCAGCCGGCATCGTTGGGATCGATCGAGACCGCCTTGCGCGCCAGATCCAGGGCCAGGCGGCGATTGGGGTCGACCGGTTCGCCCCAATGCACCCATCCCATCCAGTGGTTCATGGCCAGCCAGCGATAGGCCTCGGCATAGTCGGGATCGAGCGCAATCGCGCGCGTCAGCATCAGATGCGCTTCCCGCGCCGTCTGCGGCGAATCGTCGATCAGCTTGCGCGCCCGCACGCACAGATCGTAGGCGTCGAGATTGGTGGGCCGGTTGCGTGGCGGCGGCGCGCGCAGCCGGCCGAGCAATGCCTCCACGATCTTGGCCGTCACCTCATCCTGGACGGCAAAGATATCGTCGAGGCCGCGGTCGAAGCGTTCCGCCCATAGATGGTCGCCGCTCGCCGCGTCGACGAGCTGTGCATTGATGCGCACGCGCCCCGCCTCGCGCCTCGCGCTGCCTTCCAGCAAATAGCGGACGCCAAGCTCCCCGGCGATCGCGCGCACATCAATCGCCTTTCCCTTGTAGGCAAAGGTCGAATTGCGCGCGATGACGAACAGGCCGGAGATTCTCGACAGGTCGGTGATCAAGTCTTCGGTCAAGCCGTCGCAGAAGGAATCCTGCCCCGGATCGTTGCTGAAATTGACGAAGGGCAACACCGCTATCGACGGCTTGTCCGGCAGCGGCAGGGGTTTTGGTCTGGCGCCAGTAAGGAGCTCGACGGTCCCCGCGAAGCGATAGCCGACGCGCGGAACGGTCGCGATCCATTCGCCACCCGCTTCACCCGCAATGCCGGGCGGACCGAGCAGCTTGCGCAGCTGTGCGATCTGTACGGTGAGGTTGCCTTCCTCGACGGCCGTTCCCGGCCACGCAGCGTCCATCAGTTCGGCTTTTTGCAGGATTTCGCCGGGCCGTCCGACGAGCGCCGCAAGCAGCTTCAGCCCGCGATAGCCGACGGCAACGGGGTCGTCGTTCCGAAGCAGCGTTCCCGCACCCGGATCAAGCACGAACGGACCAAAGGCAAAGCGCGATCCCTGCATGGGCCCATCTATAGAGCAATTCCGGGAAAAGTGTGAGGCGTCTTGCCGGCGAAACGCGTGGCGCGCGCTCCCTGGGAGTGCCGTCAAAACAAAGAGTTAGCGCAGGTTTGGAACTTTTGAGAACTATTTGGGAGGGCTTAATTACGCCGCCGCCCGTATCCTGCAGACTCCACCCTCTTTCAGCTCGAGGCGGTCCATTCTCAAAGCGTATGGGCGCCAAACCACATGGAGGTTGCCATGACCAACACCTTTGCATCGACCCCGCATCAGGCAGCGCGACGGGGAACGCTCGTGTGCCAGGCGTCGCGCCGGCGCTACGGCCTTGCCAGCCTGCGAAACACCATCGCGGCCTGGCGTCAACGGGCCCGCTTCCGCTGGGATCTAAAGCGAATCTCGGAAGCTAATCCGCATCTGATCGACGATATCGGTCTGACCAGACAGCAGGTCGATGAAGAGATCGCCAAGCTGCCTTTCTGGCAACGATAGAGCGAAGTCGGCGATGACGCCGGTTCGCCGGTTTGCACATGCGATTATATTAGGGATTGCCGTTGGCATCCCTTTAGCCCCCGCCCGCGTCATGGCATGATCCCCCGTCGGCCGTGGGGGCCGATTCCATATCGGGGGTTTCCATGTCAGTCATATCCGCGCGCCGGCTCGCCGCCGCGTTTTCGCTTGCCTTCCTGTTCCTGCCCGCCGCCCAGGCCGGCGACGTCACCTTCGCCGTCAAGAACAGCCACCCCAATGCCATGCGCCTCGAGCTCTACAGCCAGGACCGCGACTATGTCTGGCCGGGCGATGGCAAGGATTTCTATCTCGACGACGGCGAGACCAAGCAGCTGCCGATTTCCTGCAACGAGGGCGAATCGATCTGCTACGGCGCCTGGGTCGATGGCGACGAGGGTACCTATTGGGGCGTCGGCCCCGGCAACAAGGAGAAATGCGAGGATTGCTGCTATACGTGCAGCGGCGGCGAGACCGAGGAGATCGACCTGGTCCCCTGACCGGTTTGCCAGCTTGACGGTTTTCCTGTTCGAGCCATAGCTTGGCTACAAGACCATACCCAAGGCGCGCCCGCCTGTGCATTCAGGCGCGGCGCGCTCCAGGCAAACAGGAGCACCGCGATGGCCGGCACGGTCGAGGGCGAAAAAATCGACGTCGGGTTTTCCGGCAGGCGCTGCATCCATTCGCGCAATTGCGTGCTCGGCGACCCGCATGTCTTCGTGCCCAACGCGCCGGGCCAATGGATCCATCCCGAGGCGGCCAGCGCCGAGAAGGTCGTCGCGCTGGCCGAGAACTGCCCTTCGGGCGCCATCACCTATGTCCGCAAGGATGGCGGGCCGCAGGAAAAACCGCCCGTGGTCAACACCGTACGCTTGCGCGAAAACGGCCCGCTGGCGGTCCATGCCGAGATCGTGCTCGGCGACGAGACATTTTTCCGCGCCACGCTCTGCCGCTGCGGCGCCTCCCAGAACAAGCCGTTCTGCGACAACAGCCATATCAAGGCTGGTTTTGCCGCCACCGGCGAACCGGCGCTGAAGGACACCCCCGCGCTGGAGGCCCGCAACGGCCCGCTGAAAGCGGCGCCGACCACCAACGGCCCGCTCAAGCTCGAAGGCAATGCCGAGATCGTCACCGGCACCGGCCACACGATCGACCGCACCACCAAGGTCTTCCTTTGCCGCTGCGGCCATTCGGCCAACAAACCGTTCTGCGATGGCAGCCATAAGAGAGTGGGGTTCGTGGGATAGGCGAGTAGCCAAGCTCCCCCTCGTGGGGGAGATGTCCGGCAGGACAGAGGGGGGCGCCGTAGAGCGCTGCCTTTAAATACCCGGCGAATAGTGACGAGGGGGGAGATCGTTTGTGGCCCATCGCTCTCGCCTTTATCCCCAAGTCGGTATCGGCTAAGGGCTTCGCAACAAATCTCTCGCCAGCCGGACCGCCCCGCTCATGACCGCCAAACCCAAGCCAAAACCTCTCTTCCTCGGCATCGACACCGGCGGCACCTACACCGATGCCGTGCTGTGGTCCGAGACCGAAGGTCCGCAGCAGGGACCGAACAAGGGCAAGGTGCTGGCCAAGGCCAAGGCGCTGACCACGCGGCATGATCTGGCCGTCGGTATCTCGGGCGCCGTCGATGCGGTGCTGGACAAGGCGGGCACCGATCCGGCTGCCATAAAACTGGTCTCGATGTCGACGACGCTCGCCACCAACGCGCTGGTCGAGGGCCAGGGTGGCCGCGTCGCGCTGGTCATGATCGGCTTTTCGGAAGCCGACCTTGCCCGAGACGGGCTGAAGACCGCGCTCGGGACCGACCCGGTGGTCTTCTGCCCGGGCGGCCATGACGTGCACGGCAATGCGGCAAAGCTCGATCTATCCGGGCTGGAGGCGATGCTGCCGGAACTTGGCGCGTCGGTGTCCGGCTTCGCAGTCTGCGCCTATTTCGCCACCCGCAATCCCGCGCACGAGATCGCCACCCGCGAGCTGATCCGGGAAAAGACCGGGCTGCCGGTGACATCGAGCCATGAGCTGTCGGCCAAGCTCGGCGGCCCGCGCCGGGCGCTCACCACGCTGCTCAATGCCAGGCTGATCTCGATGATCGACCGGCTGGTGGCGGCGACGGAGGGGTTTCTTCAGGCGCGCAACATCGCCGCTCCCCTGATGGTGGTGCGCGGCGATGGCGCGCTGGTTTCGGCGGCGTTTGCACGGCAGCGGCCGATCGAAACCATCCTGTCGGGTCCCGCCGCCAGCCTGGTCGGCGCCCGCCACATGACCGGCCTGGACAATGCCGTGGTGTCCGACATCGGCGGCACCACCACCGATGTCGCCGTGCTCGATGGCGGCCGGCCGCGGCTCGATCCGGAAGGCGCCACCGTCGGGGGCTTCCGCACCATGGTCGAGGCGGTGGCCATGCGCACCTTTGGCCTCGGCGGCGATTCCGAGGTGACGCTGGAGGACGGCGCGCTCAACCCGAAAATCCTGCTCGGGCCGCGCCGCCTGGTGCCGCTGGCGCTGGCCGGCATGGCGCACGGCGCCGCGGTGATCGCGGAACTCGAACGTCAGTTGCGCGCCCCCAACACCGGCCGCATGGACGGCCGCTTCGCGGTTCGCACCGGCGTGCCTGATCGGCTCGCCGCGGGGCTGACCGCGCCCGAGGCGAAGCTTTACGAGGCGATCGGCGCGGTGCCGCTTGCCCTCGACAGGCTGCTGACCTCGAACGCCCAGAATGCCACGCTGAACCGGCTGGTCTCGCGCGGGCTGGTGCATATCTGCGGCTTCACCCCGTCCGACGCCGCGCATGTGCTGGGCAAGCAAGCGAACTGGGATGCCGCGCCCGCCCGCCTCGGCGCCGAATTGTTCGCCCGCAGGCGCGATGGCCGTGGCCAGCCTATCGCGGCCTCGCCGGAGGTCATTTCGGAACGCGTGCTGGTGACGCTGACGCGCTGGTCGGCCGAATACATCCTGGAAACCGCCTTTGCCGAGGACGGGCTCGACGGCGCGGCGACCGTGGCGCACGCGCTGGTGCAGCGCGCCGTCGATGCCCATCCCGGCATTGCCCGCCTCAGCGTCGCGCTCGACCGGCCGGTCATTGGGCTCGGCGCCTCGGCCCCGCTGCACTATGCCGGCCTGGCACCGCTCGTCGGCAATGAGTGCGTGGTGCCTGGGGATACCGATGTCGCCAACGCGCTCGGCGCGGTCGTCGGCCAGGTCCGGGTCTCGGCCGAGGCCCGCGTCAGCCAGCCCAAGGAGGGCCTGTTTCGCCTGGCCTCGGGAGAAACGGTGCGCGACTTCCTCGACGAGGCGGCGGCGCTCGCGGCCGCCGAGATCGATGTCCGAGCGATCGTCGCCCAACGCGCCCGCGATGCCGGCACCGACAGCGCCGAGATCGAAGTCGCCACCGAGTTCCGGGTCTCGACCGTCGAAGCCCAACGCATGTTCATCGAAGCGCATGTCGTGGCAGTCGCCTCGGGCAGGCCGAGGATCGCGGTGTGAGCGCCTCTTTCCTTCTCCCCGTTTCACGGGGAGAAGGTGCCCGAAGGGCGGATGAGGGGCAGCGCCAGCCAACGCAGTTTCGCCGCCCCGCCACCTCACCTACCTCCGCGCCGCCCCTCATCTGGCTGCCGCCATCTTCTCCCATTAGAACGGGGAGAAGGACGCTGTTGCGACCCGCCTTCAACCTAAGCTGAATTGACCATGCAACCCTGACATGCCAAAGCCCGGCAACGCCTGATATCTGGAGACAGCCTGATGACCGATCGTGTCGAGATCGCCGGACTGCGGATTGCCCGCGAGCTCACTGACTTCGTCGTCAACGAGGCATTGCCCGGCACCGGCATCGAAGCGGCGCGGTTCTGGGACGGGTTTTCTGCCATCGTCCACGATCTTGCCCCGAAGAACCGGGATCTGCTGGCAAAACGCGATGCCCTGCAGGAAAAGCTCGACGGCTGGTACCGCGACAATGGCGCGCCCATCGACATGGAGGCCTACCAGGCGTTCCTGAAGGAGATCGGCTATCTCGTGCCGGAAGGGCCGGCCTTCAGCGTCTCGACCGAAAATGTCGATCCGGAGATCGCCGTCGTCGCCGGGCCGCAGCTCGTCGTGCCGGTGATGAACGCGCGCTACGCGCTCAACGCCGCCAATGCGCGCTGGGGTTCGCTCTACGATGCGCTATACGGCACCGATGCCATTCCCGAAACGGATGGTGCCGGGAAGGGCAAGGGCTTCAACCCGGCGCGCGGTGCCAAGGTCATCGCCTGGGCCAAGGACTTTCTCGACCAGTCGGTGCCGCTCACCTCGGGCAAATGGGCAGGAGTCAACGGCCTGTCGGTGGCCAATGGGGCGCTGAAGCTCGGCGCCGGCGCCGGCTCGACGACGCTGGCCGATCCCAGGCAATTCGTCGGCTATCGCGGCGACGCGGCCAACCCTGAAGCCGTGCTGCTGGTGAAAAATGGATTGCACGTCGAGATCGTCATCGACCGGACCAACCAGATCGGCCGCACCGATCCGGCTGGCATCGCCGACGTCATCCTGGAATCGGCGCTGACCACCATCCAGGACTGCGAGGATTCGGTCGCGGCGGTGGATGCGCAGGACAAGGTCGTCGTCTACCGCAACTGGCTCGGCCTGATGAAGGGCGACCTCGCCGAAGAGATCAGCAAGGGCGGCAAGAGCTTTGTCCGCAAGCTCAATCCGGACCGCGCCTACACCGCGCCCGCCGGCGGCCAACTCACCGTGCCTGGCCGCTCGCTGATGCTGGTCAGGAATGTCGGCCACCTCATGACCAATCCCGCGATCCTGGATCGCGACGGCAACGAGGTGCCGGAAGGCATCATGGACGCGGCAATGACGGCGCTGATCGCGCTGCACGATGTCGGGCCGAAGGGACGGCGGATGAACTCCCGCGCCGGCTCGATGTATGTCGTGAAGCCCAAGATGCACGGGCCGGAGGAAGTCGCCTTCGCCGTCGAGATCTTCGACCGCGTCGAGGCCCTGCTCGGCATGGCCAAAAACACCATCAAGATGGGCATCATGGACGAGGAGCGGCGCACCACAATCAACCTCAAGGAGGCGATCCGCGCGGCACGCGAGCGCGTGGTGTTCATCAACACCGGTTTCCTCGACCGCACCGGCGACGAGATCCACACCTCGATGGAAGCCGGCCCGATGATCCGCAAGGGCGACATGAAGCAGGCCGCCTGGATTTCCGCCTACGAGGCCTGGAATGTCGATACGGGCTTGGAATGCGGCCTCGCCGGCCACGCCCAGATCGGCAAGGGCATGTGGGCGATGCCGGACCTGATGGCGGCGATGCTGGAACAGAAGATCGCCCATCCCAAGGCCGGCGCCAACACCGCCTGGGTGCCCTCGCCGACGGCGGCGACCCTGCACGCCACGCACTATCACAAGGTCGATGTCCATGCCGTCCAGGCGGCGTTGAAGAGCCGGCCGAAGGCCAAGCTCGACGATATACTGTCGGTGCCGGTGGCCGTGCGGCCGAACTGGACGCCCGACGAGATCCAACGCGAACTCGACAACAACGCGCAAGGCATTCTGGGTTACGTCGTGCGCTGGATCGACCAGGGCGTCGGCTGTTCCAAGGTGCCTGACATCAACGATGTCGGCCTGATGGAAGACCGCGCCACGCTGCGCATCTCCTCGCAGCACATCGCCAACTGGCTGCGCCACAAAGTATGCACGGAAATCCAGGTGCGGGATTCGCTGCAACGCATGGCGGCGATCGTCGATCTGCAAAATGTCGGCGACCCGCTCTATCAGCCCATGGCCGCCGACTTCGACAAGTCCATCGCCTTCCAGGCCGCATGCGACCTGGTGTTCAAGGGAACGAGCCAGCCGAATGGCTACACCGAGCCGGTGCTGCACGCGCGGCGGCTCGAGCTGAAAGCGCGCGATAGAGCCTGAAAAGCAGGACGGCCCAAAGCGCCTACGCCGCCTGCGCCACGCGCTCCGCACTCATCCGGTAGGAAATCGCCTCGGCCAGATGGATGCGGCCGACGGTTTCGCTGGCATCGAGGTCGGCCAGCGTTCGTGCCACTTTCAGCACGCGGTGATAGGCCCGCGCCGAAAAAGCGAGTTTTTCGCTGGCATCCTTGAGCAGCGACAGGCCTGCCGCATCCGGCATCGCGATTGTCTCGATGATTGCCGGAGAACAATGCGCATTGGTGGTGGCGCTGCTGACGCCGAGCCGCTCGAAACGCTCGCGCTGGAGGGCGCGGGCGCGGCCGACGCGCAGTGCAACGTCCGCGCTCTTCTCCGCCCGGTCGGGCCGGATCAGGTCGCTGGCCGAAACCGCCGGCACTTCGATCCTGAGATCGATACGGTCGAGCAGCGGGCCGGAGATGCGCGCCTGATAGTCGGTGCGGCAGCGTTCGCCGCGCAGGCAGCGATAGCCGGGCTCGCCGGCCATGCCGCAGCGGCACGGGTTCATCGCCGCCACCAGCTGGATGCGCGCCGGATAGGTGACGCGGTGGTTGGCGCGCGCGATCATGCAGTCGCCGGTCTCCAGCGGCTGGCGCAACGCATCGAGCGTTTGCGGCGTGAATTCGGGGAATTCGTCGAGGAACAGCACGCCGTGATGGGCGAGCGACACTTCGCCCGGCCGCGCACGCAGGCCGCCGCCGACCATCGCCGCCATCGAGGCCGAATGATGCGGCGCCCGGAACGGCCGCCGATCGGTCAGCTTGCCTTCGCCGAGTTCGCCCGCCACCGAGGCGATCATCGAGACTTCCAAAAGTTCCTTCGGCGCCAGCGGCGGCAGGATCGACGGCAGCCGCTGCGCCAGCATCGATTTGCCTGAACCTGGCGGGCCGATCATCAGCAGATTGTGGCCACCGGCGGCGGCCACTTCCAGCGCCCGCTTGGCCGTCTCCTGGCCCTTGATGTCGGCAAGGTCGGGCAGGTCGCGCGGCGCGGCGCGGATGCCGGCTTCGGGGCGCGACAGCACCTGCGTGCCGCGGAAATGATTGGCGATCGCAATCAGGCTGCGCGGCGCGAGGATATCAAAATCTTTTCCCGCCCAGGCCGCTTCCGGCCCGCAGGCGAAGGGACAGATCAGCCCCTTGCCCTCGGCATTGGCACCGATCGCCGCCGGCAAGGCGCCGGCCACCGCCGTGATCGTGCCATCGAGCGACAGTTCGCCCAGCACGACATAGCCGGCCAGCATGTCGCCCGGAATGGCGCCAAGTGCCGCCATCAGGCCGAGCGCGATCGGCAAATCGTAGTGGCTGCCTTCCTTCGGCAGGTCGGCCGGAGCGAGGTTGACCGTCACCTTCTTCGACGGCATCGACAGGCCTGACGCATGCAGCGCCGCCTGCACCCGCTCGCGGCTTTCGGCGACCGCCTTGTCGGGCAGGCCGACGATATGCATGTTGACCTTGCCGGGCGCGATCATCACCTGCACGTCGACCGGCACGGCCTCGATGCCCTGGAAAGCGACCGTACGAACCCGCGCCACCATGTTTTGCCCCCGGATGCGGCTCGTCTTGGCCCGTGTGAACAGGCCGCGAGCGGTGTCAACGCAAGACAACCACAGATTTTAGCCCAAGGCAAGAACAATACAGGAACAAAGAGGTCGCCGCGCACGGTCGGATGGACTTTTCGCCTGCTGCTGCACGCAACAAGTCTCGCCGTGTTCGCGACCTCCCCGGAAGACGAGCCTCACCGAATGCCGGGCGGGCGCCTCGAGGACGCGCGGGGTCACGACGGCCTCGCCGCCAGGAAAGTATTCCACCCCCGCTCCTTCCTGCCGACGCGGAAGGCGTGGCTGAGAAGCTCCATGCCGGCGGCCTCGATGCGAGTCGCGAAGGCGTCCCTGCGCCAGTCGACCGTATGGTAGCTGCCGCCCGTTTCGCCTTCGCCTTCGCGCATCGAGACGACAAAGGCGCCACCGGGCCGCAAGGAGCGCGCAATCTTCGCCAGAACCTGGTCGATCTGGTCGCGCGGCACATGGATCAGCACGGCGAGCGCTACCACCGCGTCGTAGGGACCGCCAAGCTCGTCGGTGATCACGTCGAGGAGTTCGCCTGGCTTGCCGCGCGCCGCCTGCAGTTCGAGAAAGCGCCGCGTGGCGTCGGTCCGCTTGACCTTGACACCAAGGGCCTCCAGGAAGTCGGCGTCGCGGCCCGGGCCGGAGCCGATCTCCAGAATCTGGCCGCCCGCTCCGGCGATCGCTGCGGCGCGCTCGAGTGCGGCCTGGTCGTTCGGGTGGGGAATATGCCCGACAATCTCGTCATAACGGACCGCGTAGTCCTCATAGGATTGGATCGTCTGACGGGTTTGCGCCAAGGTTTTTGCCGGTACGTTCATCATTGTCTCCCGTTTCTGTCCGTCGGAGCGCGCCTAGCGGATGCTGCCGTAGGGGGCGTGGCCGTCGAGCAGGCCGATGTCGCGCTTGAAATCGTCGGACAAAGCGCGCTGGTCCAGCAGGCGGCGCGACCGCGCTCTGAAGGGAGCGACGAAGAGATCGAGGATCGGATGACGGACCATGATGCGTAACGTGGAGGTGTTCATTGCCATGTCCTCTCGGGTTCGTTTGATGGCTTGAGTGTGCACCGCGCCCGGCTTGGTTTCCAATCGAACGTCGCGTATCATGCATCAGGAGGATTGATGCATCATGAGCTGGGATCTGCCGCCCTTGGGCGCCATCAGGGTGTTTGAAGCCGCATCGCGGCTGGGCAGCTTTACCAAGGCGGCCGAAGAACTCGGCATGACCCAGTCGGCGGCCAGCTATCAGATCAAGGTATTGGAAGAACGCGCGGGAACGCCGCTATTCATAAGGAAAACAAGACAAATCGCCTTGACCGAGGCCGGCGAGCAGCTGGCGCCGCACGCATCGGGCGCCTTCTCGGCCCTGGCCGATGCGTGGGTCGCGACCAAGGGCGGCGCCACCGGCGTGCTCTCCGTCACCACGGTCCAGACCTTCGCCTCGACCTGGCTGGCGGTGCGCCTGGGAGCATTTCAGCTGATGCATCCAGATCTTGCCGTGAAAGTCGATACGTCGTCCCGGCTGGCCGATTTCGCCCGCGACGGCATGGACATCGGTATTCGCACCGGTACCGGGAAATGGCCGGGCCTGGCAGCCCACTATCTGTTCAAGGCGGATTACACGCCGATGCTCAGCCCACGGCTCGTTCAGAGCGTCGGAGGCATCCACCGTCCCGAGGATCTCTACAAGCTGCCGCTATGCTGTTCGACCGACCCCTGGTGGAAGATCTGGTTCGAAGCAGCCGGTGCCCGCTTCGAGCCCGATCGCATCATAACCGGTCCTGAGCTTGGCACGCAGGCCTATGACGCGATGGCGGCGCTGACGGATCAGGGCGTCGCCATCCTCACCCGCAACCTCTACTCCTCCTTGCTGACGACGGGACAGCTGGTCCAGCCATTCGAGGCCCTGGGGTCCGACGGCGACGGCTACTGGCTGGTGCATTCCGAAAGCCGCCGCAATACCCCGAAGATCAAGCTGTTCAGGGACTGGGTGCTGGCCGAGACGGCGGACGTCCGGGACCGCGAAGTGCCCCGACCCTGAGAGCCGGGCAAGGCATTTGCGGCGCGCCTGCCACGCCTGGCCGGGACGCACAGGTTTTCGACCAAATCAGGAACATCGCCGGAACCGGTAATCGCTTCGGTTGCATCGCGATTTGTACGCGGTTGCAAAAAGCGGAACATGGTTAAAACAAAGTGAAACGGCTGCTCAGCCTGGCATGAGCGCCGAGCAATATGCCAAACCCTCATAGGCTGTAAGCGCTATTTCCCGCGCTTGGCCTCCACCGCGTCCCAGAACAGGCTGGCGATGTCGGCGCCGCCGAAGCGTGCGACTTCGCGCACGCCGGTCGGCGAGGTAACGTTGATCTCGGTCATGTAGTCGCCGATGACGTCGATGCCGACCAGGATGAAGCCGCGTTCCTTCAGCGACGGTCCGATGCGGGCGCAGATCTCGCGCTCGCGTGTCGTCAACTCGGTCTGCTCGGCGCGGCCGCCGACATGCATGTTGGAGCGCGAATCGTGCTCGGCCGGCACCCTGTTGATGGCGCCGACCGCCTCGCCATCGATGAGGATGATGCGCTTGTCGCCCTTGCGCACGTCCTTCAGATAGCGCTGCACGATATAGGGCTCGCGCGACAGCTGGGCGAACATTTCGAGCAGCGAGGCGAGATTGCGGTCGTCTTCCTTGAGATGGAAGATGCCGGCGCCGCCATTGCCGTAGAGCGGCTTGACGATGATGTCGCCAAACTCCTTGCGGAAGGCGGCCACCTCCAGCGGATCCTTGGTGATCAGCGTGTCCGGCATCAGGTCCGGGAATTCGGTGACGAAGATCTTTTCGGGGCTGTTGCGTACCCAGGCCGGGTCGTTGACGACCAGCGTCTTCGGATGGATGCGGTCCAGTATGTGCGTGGTGGTGATGTAGTTCATGTCGAAGGGTGGATCCTGGCGCAGCAGGATCACGTCCATCTCCGACAGGTCGGTGCGCACCTTGTCGCCCAGCGTGTAATGGTTGCCCTTCTCGTCGCGCACCTGCATCTCCTCGATGCGGGCAAACACCTTGCCGTCGCGCAGCGACAGCCGGTCGGGCGTGTAGTGAAACAATTGATGGCCGCGCCGCTGCGCTTCCAGCGACAGCGCGAACGAGGTGTCGCCGGCGATCGACACGGTGGAGACATGGTCCATCTGGACGGCGATTTTCAGCTTCATGGTGGATCCCCAGCGCAGTCGACGCAAGCGATATAAGGGTCGCGGCGCCTTCTGCCAATCGCAGGTTTTGAACATTGCGATCAGCCAGACTTGCCGGCCGTTGCAGACAAGGCGAGAACGCATGTCATCGTTTTCTTAAGCCTTATCGGACAAGATCGGCGCCGAAAACCCTGACGGCCGGTGCCGGACAGGGTGTCTCCGTTGGACAACGATCATGAACGCGCTCACTGCCGTCCGCGCAGCCTCCTCCCAGCAGCTCGAACTCACAATCCTGATGCCGTGTCTCAACGAGGCTGAGACGCTGGCCGTTTGCATTGGCAAGGCCAGGGCCTTTCTCGACAAGACCGGAATCCCGGGTGAGGTGCTGATCGCCGACAATGGCAGCAACGACGGCTCCCAGGAGATTGCCGCGCAAGGCGGCGCCCGTGTCGTCCCGGTCGCGCAAAAGGGCTATGGCGCGGCACTTCTGGGCGGCATCGCCGCCGCCAGGGGGCGCTTCATCATCATGGGCGACGCCGATGACAGCTATGATTTCGGTGCGCTGGAGGCATTCGTGGCGCGGCTGCGCGGCGGCGCCGACCTGGTCATGGGCAACCGCTTCCGGGGCGGCATCGAGGCCGGCGCCATGCCGCCGCTGCATCGCTATCTCGGCAATCCGGTGCTGAGTTTCGTCGGGCGGCTGTTCTTCAGCATCAAGACGGGGGATTTCCACTGCGGCCTGCGCGGCTTCAATGCCGACAGCATCAGCAAGCTCGATCTGCAGACGACCGGCATGGAATTCGCCAGCGAAATGGTGGTGCGCAGCGCGCTTGCCGGCCTGCGTATCGAGGAAGTACCGACCACGCTCAAGCCCGACGGCCGCAGCCGGCCGCCGCATCTGCGGACCTGGCGTGACGGCTGGCGGCATCTCAAATTCCTGCTGGTCTACAATCCGCGCTGGATGTTCTTTATCCCGGGCGCGGTGCTTTCCGGCCTTGGCACGCTGCTTGCCGCCCTGCTGGTGTTCGGCCCCTTGCGGGTGGTCGACAATCTTTCGCTCGATCTCAACACCTTCGTCGCCGCCTGCTTCATGGTCGTCACCGGCATCCAGCTCATCACCTTCGGCGCCATTTCGCGATACTATGCCGAGATCACCGGCATCCTGCCGCGCAGCCGCGGGTCCGACTGGCTGACCAGGACCATCAGCACCGACCGCCTCGCCGCCAATGCCGGCATCTGCTTTGCCGCTGGCCTGCTGTTCTGCCTCTATGCCGTCATGCGCTGGGCCCATCTCAATTTCGGCCCGTTGAATGATTCCGAAATCCCGCGCATCGTCGTCCTCGGCCTCAGCCTGATCGTCATTTCGTTTCAGGCCTTCTTTTCGGCTTTCCTGCTCGGGGTCCTGGAAATACCGGTCAAGCGGCTGAAGGCAGGCCAGTTCCAGGAAACGCCGGCCCGCGAGGAACCGTGACCGACCTCGTCCAGACACGGCTGTTCCGCTTCCTGACGGTTGGCGTGGCCGCCGCGTTGCTTCTGTTTGCCCTGTCGTGGCTGCTGGTCTCGCTCGGCCTCTCGCCCTTCCTGGGCAGCCTGCTTGCTTACGCGCTCACGGTTGCCCTTGCCTATTCGGCGCAACGAGGCTGGACCTTTGGCGGGCAGCACGATCATGCTCGTGCCTTGCCCCGCTATCTGGCGGTGCAAGCGGGGTGCGCGGTCTTTTCCGGCGCCGTTTCCCATATAGCGGTGGCGTATCTCGGCATGTCCGCGCCCGCCATGTCGGCGCTGATGACGGTCGCGACCAGTACGCTGAGCTATCTCCTGTCCTCGCTTTGGGTTTTCCCGATGCGCGCCTGAGCAGGCTCAGGGAAACGCCGGGATGGCCGCCTTCTTGTCTTGCTCGATTCCAGCTCGAAACCGTCGGACACGTCCCTGACGGTTGTTCTGATTTTACCCTTTGTTGAAACCCGCGCGCTACGATGCGGTGCTCCGCACGGAATGAAGCCGCTCGTGACCATGTCCCAGAAATCTTCCAAGCAGACGCGCCACGGCTTCTGGCGATCCGATATTGCGTTTGCGCTGCTTGCGCTCTTGCTGTTGCTGGCCCTCGAGGCCCTGCAAGGATTCCCGCAACTGGCCAATCCCGCGGGCGACAATGACAGCCTGCTGCAACTGGTCGAGGTCCGCGATCTGCTGGGGGGCCAGGGCTGGTTCGACCTGCACCAGTACAGGATGGGCTTGGAGGGCGGCTTCGTCATGCACTGGTCGCGGCTGCTCGACGCGCCGCTCGCGCTGGGCATCCTTGCGGCTTCGAGCCTGACCGGCAGCCCCGCTTTGGCCGAACACATCGTGCAAATTTTCTGGCCTTCCCTGCAGTTCTGGCTGGCGATCTTCTTCGTCATCCGCGCCGCGCGCGCTTTCGCCGGCGCGCCCGCCGTGCTGCCCGCCGCCGTCGTCGGTGGGGCGGCCTTGTACTACATCGGTATTTTTTCTCCCGGCGCGCTGGACCATCACAATGTCCAGTTGATGCTGACGCTGGCAAGCCTCGCTTTGCTGCTCGAGGCGCCCATGCATCGGCCGGCTGCCTTTGTCGCGGGCATCTGCGCCACGCTGACCCTCGCCATCGGTATGGAGAGCGCGCCCTATGCCGGAACCCTCGGCGCCGTCGTCGCGCTGCTGTTTCTCGGCACGGGTGACGGCGAAAGATTGATCGCCAGGGATTTTGGCCTCGGCCTCGCCGGCGCCTCGGGCCTCGTCTTCGCCGCCACCATTCCCGTCTCGTCCTGGGGCGTGGCCCAGTGCGACACATTCTCGGTCGTGCAGTTCGCTGTCACCGGGCTTGCCGGCAGCGGCTTGGCAATCATTGCTTCATGGAAGGCCGCCAACGCGACGGCCGCCCGGCGCCTGATATCGCTTGCCTTGCTTGCCGTCGCTCTCGCGCTCCTTGTCGGGCTCCTGTTCCCGCAATGCCTGGCGGCGCCCTACGCCGATCTCGACCCGCGCCTGCGGCAGATATGGCTCGACCATATCGAAGAGGCACAGTCGATCACCCAGCTTGTCGTCGACGATCCGGCAAGGGCCGTGGCGCGTTTTGCCACGCCGCTGGTGGCGATCGTCCTGATGGCGCTCCGCTTCAGCCATGGCGGCTGGCGGCGGCAGGATAGCCTCGTCGCCGCGCTGCTGGTGGTGGCACTCCTCGTCAGCGCCTGGGAAGTGCGCGGCTCGACCTTCTCCATCGTCTTCGCGGTGATCCCGCTTTCGGCCTGGATCGCCAAATGGCGGCAGCGGGCCGAAGCCAGCCCGTCCAGCGGCTCGGTGCTCCGGATGGCCGCGGCCTGGCTGATCTCGGTGAACGCGATCTGGGCGGGTGCCGCTCAAGCCGCATCGAGCGCGTTCGAAACCGCGGCACCTGCCAGCGCCGCCGGCATCAATGCACCCTGCAACAGCAAGGCTTCGTTCGCCACGCTTGGCGCGCTGGCCCCCACCACGGTGCTCGCCATCTCCAATCTCGGCTCGCCGATCCTCGCCTTCACCGGTCATCGCGTGTTCGCCGGGCCCTACCATCGCAACGTCGCCGGAAACCTGCTGGCGTTCGAAGCCTTGCTGGGCTCGGCCACCGACGCGAAAGCCGTCGTCGAAAGCCACCATGTCGGAATTGTCGCGCTCTGCCGCGGCAACCCGGAAAGCCGGCTATTCGCGGCCAAGGCGCCGGACAGCTTCCTGGCCGGACTGATGCGCGGCAGCGTGCCGGAATGGTTGGAGCCGGTGGCCGAGACCCGTGGCGCCCCTCTGGAACTGTACCGCGTCCGGCCCGGCGGCTGAAAATCCACGTGCTTGACGTATCTTGTAGCCGGCTTCTCGAAGGCATCCGCTCCCTGTCCAGGCGTGGTTCACGGTGAAGGCCGGATGCCATTTTTCGGGATCATGCTCCGGCTACAAAAATCGGTTCACGCGATACGTTTCCTAAAGGGTTTGCTGCCAGTCTCGAAAATAAATTCCGACGACAAGAGCAGGGACGAACAGGGACACCGATGCAAACTCCGTTTGGCACCGGTCAGGCAAACAGGGAAAGCACGGATCTGGCATTCACCGATCCGTTGACCGGGCTTGGCAATCATCGCCGCTTCTTCGACAAGGTGGATCGTCTGATCAGCGACCGCGCCGACGATCCCGCGCCCTTCACCGTCGGCATTCTCGACCTCGACGGCTTCAAGCCGATCAACGATCTGTTCGGCCACAAGGCCGGCGACGACATCCTGATCCAGGTCGCGATGCGGCTGCGCGCCTCGATGGACGGCCATTCGACGGTCTGCCGCATCGGCGCCGACGAATTCGCCTTCCTCTACCCGCTGGTGTTCTCGGAGGACGCGGCGGCCGAAAAGTCCCGCATGTTGATCGAGATACTGTCGGCGCCCTACGATGTCGGCGAGCGCACCGCCAGGCTTTCGGCCTCGGTCGGCTGCTCGCTGTTCTATTCCGGCGACGAAACCACCGAGATCCTCATCAACAAGGCCGAAACGGCGCTTTACCACGCCAAGCGTTCCGGCCGTGGCCGCGTCGTCGTTTACACCCGTGAGATGGAGGAGGCCGCCAAGCGCGTCACCCGCATCGAGCAGGCGCTGCGCCGCGCCGTCTCGGCCGGCGAGGTGGAGCCGCATTTCCAGCCGATCGTCGATCTCGCCACCCGTCGCACCATCGGTTTCGAGACGCTGGCGCGCTGGACCGACCGCGATCTCGGCGCGGTACCCCCGACCGTCTTCATTCCCATCGCCGAGGAACGCGGCATCATCGGCCCGCTGTCGCAGCTCGTATTGCGCAAGGCGACCGAAGCCGCCAGGAGCTGGCCGAAGGACCTGTTCCTGTCCTTCAACCTGTCGCCCTCGCAACTCGTTGACCAGAACACCGGCCTACACATACTGGCGATCCTCGACCGCACCGGCTTCGACCCGCGCCGGCTGGAGATCGAGATCACCGAAACCGGCCTGATGAACGACCCGGCCTCGGCCGCGCAGATCGTCGAGGATCTGCGCCGCGTCGGCATCCGCGTCTCGCTCGACGATTTCGGCACCGGCCAGTCCTCGCTCGGCCGCTTGCGTGAATTCCATTTCGACAAGCTCAAGATTGACCGCGCCTTCGTCTCCTCCATTCTCGACGACCGGCCGTCCGAACACATCATCCGCGCCATCCTCGCAATGTGCGAAGGGCTCGGCATGGACGTGGTCGCCGAAGGCATCGAGGAGGAAGCGCAGGCTGACCGGCTGGTCCAGTTCGGTTGCGCCGGCGGGCAGGGCTATCTGTTCGGCAAACCGGCCGATGCCGACGCCACATTGGGCTATCTCCGCGATTCCTTCCGCGGCGCCTTGCGCGCCAAGGCGATCTGAGCGGCGGATTCAGGCGCTGCCCCGCATGGAGCGATGCCGCCTTACGGGCGCCTTCGCCTTTTTGTCTGACATAAGCCCGAAAATCAGTCTTTTCGCCCTTGCCCGCCGGACGTGTCTGGCTAGGATGCGCGCCGGTTGACCCGGGAGACGAAAATCATGATGCCATCGGCGCGTTTTGCCGACCTCGAAGGCGCTTCGGTACTGATTACCGGCGGCGGCTCCGGCATCGGCGCGGCCCTGACCGAAGGGTTCATGCGCCAGGGCGCCAAGGTCGCCTTCATCGACATCGCCGACACGCCGAGCACCGCGCTTGCCGACAGCATCGAGAAGGAGCTCGGCCGGCGGCCGCTCTATCTCAAGACCGATCTGCGCGACGTCGAGGCCTTGCGCGCGGCCGCGGCCCAGGCCGCCGACGCGCATGGCGACGTCACGGTGCTGGTCAACAACGCCGCCTGGGACGAACGCCATGCCGTCGAGGATGTCAGCGTCGAATTCTGGGACAATAATCTCGCCATCAACCTGCGGCCGCATTTCTTCACCGCGCAGGCGGTGGCGCCAGGCATGAAGCGGGCGGGCGGCGGCTCGATCATCAATTTCACCTCGACCTCCTACCTCATCAACCATCCCGACATGCCGGCCTATACCGCCGCCAAGGCGGGTATACTGGGTCTCACCAAGGGGTTGGCCGGCAAGCTTGGACCCGATCGCATCCGCGTCAACGCCGTCGCGCCCGGCTGGGTGATCACCGAGCGGCAGCAGGAGCGCTGGGTGACCGAAGGCGCGCTTGCCGCCCACGTCGCCAAGCAGTGCATCAAGGAGGTCATGCGGCCTGACGACATGATCGGCACGGTCCTGTTCCTGGCTTCCGACGCCTCGCGCATGCTGACCGCGCAGATGCTGATCGTCGACGGGGGCTTCCTGTGAGCGCGGGATTTGCCGCTCCGGCGGTGGCGGCGCTCGACTGGGGCACGACCCGGCTCCGGGCCTGGCTGATCGATGGCAATGGCAACGTCCTTGCCGAGCGCCGCGGCGACGATGGCCTGATCACCGCGCGCGAAAAGGGGTTCTCCAACGTGCTGGAAGGCCATCTGACCGCCATGGGGGCGCCTGATGCGCTGCCCGTCATCATCTGCGGCATGGCTGGCTCCCGCCAGGGCTGGATCGAGGCGTCCTATGTGACCGTGCCTGCACCGATCGGTGCCATCCTGCGCGGCGCGGCCCGGATCGAGGGTGAGCGCCGCGATATCCGCATCGTTCCGGGCCTGGCCCAGCGTCTGGCCGATGCGCCCGACGTCATGCGCGGCGAGGAAACACAGCTTGCCGGCGCCGGTTTGCCGGAAGGGGGACGGCATCTTGTCTGCATGCCCGGCACGCACTCGAAATGGGTCGCGGTCGAAGATGGCGCGGTTGCCGGCTTCGGCACCTGGCCGACCGGCGAATTGTTCTCGGTGCTATCAGCGCATTCGATCCTCAAGCATTCGCTGGGCGAGCATCCGGCTCCGGTGGCAGTGGACAGTCCGTTCTTCCGGCAATGGTGCGAGCAGGCGCTTGGCGAGGGTGGCGATGTCACCTCGCGGCTGTTTGCCATCCGCGCCGCCGGGCTCTTGCAGGATTTGAAGTCGGAGGATGCGGCGGCCTGCCTGTCCGGCCTGCTGATCGGCGGCGAGATCGCGTCGGCCCGGCGCCGCCATGGCGCCGGCGCGACATCGGTCGTGCTGGTAGCCTCGGGCGCGCTGGCTGGGCTCTACCAGGCCGCGATTGGCCTTGCCGGGCTTGGTCTGCGCACCGTCGATGCCGACGAGGCAGTACGCGCCGGTCTCATAGAAGCCGCGCGCGAGAACGGCATGATCGCCAGAACCGGAGCAGCCCCATGAGCCAGACCGCCCCTTTCCCGAAGCTCAAGCGCGGGCTGGTCGCCATCCTGCGCGGCCTCAAGCCGACTGAGGCGATCGCCATCGGCCAGGCATTGTTCGATGCCGGCATCGAGGCGATCGAGGTGCCGCTCAATTCGCCCCAGCCGTTTTCGTCGATCGCCAGGATTGTTCAAGTGCTACCGAAGTCAGCGCTGGTCGGCGCCGGTACGGTGCTGACGGCGGCCGACGTCGACGGCCTTCACCAGGCCGGCGGGAGGCTGCTGGTCAGCCCCAACATCGATGCCGAGGTGATGGGCCGCGCCGCGCATTACGGCATGGTCACCATGCCCGGCGTGTTCACCCCGACCGAGGCTTTCCAGGCGATCCGGCTCGGCGCCTCGGCGTTGAAATTCTTTCCCGCCAGCGTGCTCGGCGCCTCGGGCATATCCGCGATCCGGGCGGTGCTGCCCGCGCAGACGCTGGTCGGCGCGGTCGGCGGCGTTTCGGAGAAGGATTTTGCCGGTTACAAGGCGGTTGGCGTGACGGTCTTCGGGCTGGGCTCCAGCCTGTTCAAGCCGGGCATGAGCGTCGACGACGTGGCCGCGCGGGCCCAGGCGGCGGTGGCGGCCTGGGACGCCGTGTTCGGCGGAGACGCATGATGAACGAAGCGATCGTTTCGGTTTTTTCCGACCATGTCTGCCAGCTCGGCGAAGGGCCGAGCTACGATCCCGGCACCGATGCGCTGTTCTGGTTCGACATCGTCAACGGCCAGCTTCTGGAAAAGCAGCTGTCCGGCGGCGCCACAAAGGTTCACGAACTCGGCCAGATGGCCAGCGCCATCGCTATCATCGACGACAAGCGCCAGCTGATCGCCACCGAGACCGGCCTCCATGTCCGTGACGTCGCGACCGGCAAGATGACGTTGCACACCCCGATCGAAGCCGACAATCCGGTCACCCGTTCCAACGATTCCCGCGTCCATCCCTGCGGCGCCTTCTGGGTCGGCACCATGGGCAAGAGCGAGGAAAAGGGCGCTGGCTCGATCTACTGGTTTTTCAAAGGCGAACTGCGCCGCCTGTTTTCGGACATCACCGTGTCCAACTCGATCTGCTTTTCATCAGACGGCGCGCTCGCTTACTATACCGACACCTCGACCGGACTGCTGATGCGCGTTGCCTGCGATCCGGCGACCGGACTGCCCGCCGGCGAGCCGAAAATCTTCGTCGATCACCGGTCGGCCAAAGGCTATATCGACGGTTCGGTGCTCGACCGCGACGGCATCCTGTGGAACGCTGTCTGGGGCGGAAGCGTCATCGAGGCCTATGGACCGGACGGCAAGCTCGTCCGCACGGTCGCCATGCCGGTGACGCAGCCATCCTGCCCGGCCTTCGTCGGCAGGAACGCCGACCGGCTGGCGGTCACATCGGCGTGGTCGGGCAAGAATGAAAAGCAGCGCCTGCTCGATCTGCAGGGCGGCATGACCTTCCTGATCGACATTCCTGTCAATGGTCGCCTGGAGCCGCGCGTCCTGATCGCTTGAACAGGCCGGGCGACCGGCACCGCTCACGCCCATGGCGGTGCTGTCACGCAGGCGTCCGACTTGAGTCGGTTTCGCGAAAGCCGTTTGTGTCGGCTGTGCGATTGTGGGTGATCGCATTGCCGGGATTCACGCATCTCATGTCGAGCCACAAGCCAAAGCTGATCCTTGTCCATGAGCCGGAGAAGGCCTGCCTCGACCGCCTGGTCGCCGATGGCCATGCACCGGAGCGCGCCGCCGAGATTTCGTCCTATCTGGCGCAGTCGACCGATCTCGCGCCCGAATTCGACGCGCTGGCTGCCGCCTGCGACAGAAGCGGCCTCGCCTTCGCTCCGGTGGATCTGGACGATGCCGCAAGGGCGCTCACCGGAGCCGATCCGTCCACGACGCTGGTCTGGACGCTGACCGACGGCATCGCCTATTTTCGCGGCGGTGCTGCGCCAGCCTTGGCGAGGCTGGGCGGGTTCAAGACAATCGGCGCCGACGATTCGCTCTTCGCGCTCTGCCAGGACAAGTTCCGCTCTGGCGCCGTGCTTGGTGCGCTCGGCCTGCCAGTGCCTCAGGCGGGTCTTGCCCGGGATGGGAAATGGCTGGTCGAGCCGCCGGCCTCCACCGCCGGCTGGTTCGTCAAGCCCAACCGGCTCGGCGCCAAGATCGGCATCTGGCCGGATTCGCGCGTAAGCGATCTCGGCCACGCGCTGGAGCTCAGCCGGCGTGTCTTCGCCAGATATCGCGACGATGTCGTCGTCCAGCCCTATGTCGCCGGCCGCAACGTGCGCGCCAGCTTCCTCGGGCTGACGCCGCAAACCGGCGTCGAGGCGCTGGGCATCGCCTTTGTCGAATCGGGCGCGGATTTCCAGACCATGGCCGACAGCCTGGCGCTCTATGGCGACACTGGCGAGGCGGCCAAGGCGGCGGGTGAGTACCTCGAACCGGAGCTCGTGGCCGTTGGCGACAGCCAGCCCGGCGCCGATGCCAAGATCCGCCGGATCGCCGAACGGCTGATCCAGGGACTCGGCCTGCGCGACGTGTTTTCCATCGATCTGCGTGTCGAGGCCGACGATACGGTTCACCTCATTGAATTCGAGGTCTGCCCCGGACTGCCCTGCTTCGATTTTCGCGACTATTGCCGCGCGCAGTGGGGGCTGAGCCTTGCCGACGCGATGGCGCAAACAGCGGCGAATAGGCTGATGCCGTGATCTTCATGATTGGCTGAGACCGAACGACTTCGTCATTCCAGGGCGGAGCAAGGAGCGAAGCGACGCGCGCAGACCCTGGAATGCATGCCGTGACTCAGAAGCGTCGCGACGCTGCATTCCTGGTCAAGGTCACGGAATGGATCCTTAGGTCTTCGCTCCGCTTCGCGTCGCTACGCCCAAGGATCACGAAACCAAGAGGCGTCGCCTAAATCCCCTCGACCAGCACGATCTCGCCGTCGGCGACCTTCTGGCGGATGGCGACGGCGCGCTGATACTCCGGCGAGTGGTAGCAGTCATGCGCGGCGGCGAGCGATGGAAACTCGATGACGACATTGCGCGCGCGACCGGGACCCTCGGCTTTCTCGTGTTCACCGCCGCGGGCGAGAAATGTCGCGCCGAAGCGCTCGAAGGCCGGCTTGGCGGCCGCGACGTAATCCTTGTAGCCTTCCGCGTCGCGCACATCGACGCGGGCGATCCAGTATCCCTTGGGCATTGTCTTTTCTCCTATTCGTGCGGGCCCGTCAGGCCGAGCGCATTTCTTCCAAAATGGCTTCAGCCGCGGCGCGCCGGTCGCTGGCCGCGACGATAGGTCGTCCGACGACCAGATGGCTGGCGCCGTTTCGGACCGCCTGCCCCGGTGTCACCACCCGCTTCTGGTCGCCATGGTCGCTCCCCGTTGGCCGGATGCCGGGTGTCACCACCGCCATGTCGGGGCCGACGATGCGGCGCACCGCCTCGGCCTCCGCGGCCGAGCAGACGATGCCGCCCATGCCGGCATGCAGCGCCTGTTCCGAACGCCGCAGCACCAGCGTGTGCGGGTCGTATTCATAGCCGACATCGATCATGTCCTGTTCGTCCATCGAGGTCAGCACGCTGACGGCGAGCAGGCAAAGCTCGCTGCCGCGCGCCGCCTCCACCGCCGCCGCCATCGCCTTGGGATAGGCATGGACGGTCAGCATGGTCATGCCCATCTTGACGATGTTCTCGACGCCCTTGGCCACCGTGTGGTCGATGTCGAGCAGCTTCATGTCGAGGAAGATTTTCGTCCCGCCACCGGCCAGTTCCCTGGCGAAGTCGAGGCCGCCGGCAAAGGCCAGCTGGTAGCCGATCTTGTAGAAGGAGACGACGCCGTCGAGCTCGCGCACCGCCCGCTCGGCCTCTTTCACGGTCGGCACGTCGAGGCCGACGATCAGTCGCTCTTGCATGGAGTTGGCCTGCACGGTTGCGGCTGTCACGCCTCGACCCTGGTCGACAGCATGCGCGAGGTCTCGATCAGCGTACGGCATAGGTGCTCCATCGATTTGTGCAGTCTTTCGTCACGGAAATGACCGTCCCCGTCGAAGGCGTCGCCCCCCTCCGGCACCGAGCATTCCGGTGTCACAACCTCCATCTGGCAGCGCACCAGCACGGCGCGCAGATGGTTGATGCAGCGGATGCCGGCGAAGTGGCCGTTGGAGGACGAGCAAAGGCCCGCGACCTTGCCGGCAAGCGGCCTGACCGATCGGCCGCCATCCCTTCGCACCCGGCTCACCCAGTCGATCGAGTTCTTGAGCAGCGGCGGGATGGAGCCATTATATTCCGGCGTCGCGATCAGCAGCCCGTCATGAGCGGCGATGAGCCGTGCGAGCCTCTGGGCGTTTTCGGGAACGCCTTTTTCCTTTTCCAGATCTTCGTCGAGGATCGGCAAGGGATAGTCCGCGAGCGAAATGCGGGTCACCTCGGCGCCCTGCACCGCAAGTTCCTTCTGCGCCACGTCGGCGGTCCTGCCACTATAGGCGCCCGTGCGCACCGAGCCGGCGAAGACGAGGATTTTCGGGATCACTGCCATGGGCCAACCTTGTTCTGGCACACGTACAGCCAAGGTTCGATCAAATCAACGCATCGGCGCAAAATCGAAAGGCGTTTTTTGGAAGGCGCGCTCCAGCCTAATGCGCTTCGCGCCGGTAGATCCACAGCTGCGTCGGCGGGATGTTGCGGAAGATGAAATCGAAATGCTTGACCGTATAGTCGCCGCGGCCGGCCGGGATCGGCGACATCGGGCCATAGGTCAGCTGGACGATCGGCCGTCCGGCCGGGATGCGGTCGAGCAGGCTTTCGATATAGGCGATGCGCTGGGCGACCGGGAAGTTGAGCAGGGGCACCCCGGAAACGACGCTATCGAAGATCATCCCGCTCCTCTCGCCAAGCGTGGCGTTGAGGTTGAAGGCATCGCCCTCGATGACGTTGACGCCGGGATAGAGCTGGCGCAGATGGCGCACGAAATCGGTGGAATATTCGACCGCGTAGAGGTTTTCGGGCCGCACGCCCTGGGCGAGGATGGCGCGGGTGATGACCCCGGTGCCGGGACCGACCTCGAGCACCGGCAGGCCGGACTTCGGGTTGACGATCGAGGCCATCTTGCGCGCGGTGATCGAGCTGGTCGGAACGATGGAGCCGACCGTCTTCGGCTTGTCGATCCAGCCCTTGAAGAATTTGAGTTCGTCGTCGAACTTCTCGGCAAACGCCTTCCGCAGTCCGTGACCACGTGCCATGCAAGCTCTCCTCAGCGCTCCCCTTGGGAGGTACTTAACACCTGGATGACGCAAGGCAAGGCGCGGACATGCGGATGTCGTGGATAAGATAGTTTTTGTCGCGCCTCGTTTTGCCGGTCAGCAGGCTGCATTGGCTTGCTTGCGACCCCCGGTCAACGCTCGCCGAAAGACTCGAAAAAGTCCTTCATGCGGGCGAAAAAGCCGCTCGATTGGGGCGAATTGTCCTGCGAGGAGAGCTGTTCGAACTCTTCCAGCAACTCGCGCTGGCGGCGCGTCAGGTTCTGCGGCGTCTCGACGGCGGTCTGGATGTAAAGGTCGCCGACATTGGGCTGGCGCAGCACCGGCATGCCTTTGCCCTTGAGGCGGAACTGGCGCCCGTTCTGCGTGCCTTCGGTCACCTTCACCTTGGTCTGGGTGCCGTCCAGCGTCGTCACCTCGAAGGAGCCGCCAAGGGCGGCCGTCGTCATCGAGATCGGCACCTTGCAATAGAGATCGGCGCCGTCGCGCTGGAAGAATTCGTGCGGCTTCACCGCCAGGAAGATGTAGAGGTCGCCCGAGGGCCCGCCGCGCAGGCCGGCCTCGCCCTCATTGGCCAAGCGGATGCGGGTGCCGTCCTCGATGCCGGCCGGGATGTTGACCGACAGCGAGCGCTCCTCGGTGACGCGGCCCTGGCCGGCGCATTTCGGGCATGGGTCCTTGATCGTCTGGCCGCGGCCCTGGCATTGTGGGCAGGTTCGCTCGATCGAGAAGAAGCCTTGCGTGGCGCGCACCTTGCCATGGCCGTTGCACATCGAGCAGGTGACCGGCTGGGTGCCGGGCTTGGCGCCGCTGCCCGAGCATTCCGTGCACGAGATCGAAGCCGGCACGCGGATTTGCGCGGTCTTTCCGGCGAAGGCCTCCTCCAGCGAGATTTCCATGTTGTAGCGCAGGTCGGCGCCGCGCTCGCGGCCACCGGAAGAGCGGCGCTGGCGCCCACCCATCATGTCGCCGAAAATATCCTCGAAAATGTCGGCGAAGCCGCCGGCGCCAAAGCCATGCGCACCGCCATTCATGCCGCCCTGCTCGAAGGCGGCGTGGCCGAAACGATCATAGGCCGCGCGCTTCTGCGGGTCCTTCAGCGTCTCGTAGGCTTCGTTGATTTCCTTGAATTTGTGCTCGCAGGCATGATCGCCCGGGTTGCGGTCGGGATGGAACTGCATGGCGAGCTTGCGGAAAGCGCTCTTGAGCTCCTTCTCGTCGGCGCCTTTCTGGACGCCCAGCGTTTCGTAGAAATCAGCTTTCATTTTTTCCCGCTGTCCGGATGCTCAACGTCTTGCTGCATTGTCGCGTCGTTTGCCGGCACGTTGTTTCGATTTAGGATCGGCGCAGCCCGGATGCTAGGGCCGGTGCGGAGCTGTTCGTGCTTTTCGACGATTTTTTCCGCACTTTTTCTGCCAGGGTTGCAAAAAAGCCCGGCTTTGCGCCGGGCTTTCCGCTTTATCTTGCCGTCAGGCCGTTCAGGCCGACTTCTTCTTGTCGTCGTCCTCGTCGATTTCCTCGAAATCGGCATCGACCACGTCGCTATCCTTGGCGGCATCCGCCTTCGCGTCGGCTTCCGCCGCTTCCTTCTGCGAGGCCTCGTACATGGCTTGGCCAAGCTTCATGGAAGCTTCGGCAAGCGCCTGGCTCTTGGCCTCGATGTCGGCCGGGTCATCGCCTTCCGCAGCGGTCTTCAGCGCCGCGATCGCATCCGAAATCGCCGTCCGCTCGGCCTCGGAGACCTTGTCGCCATATTCCTTCAGCGACTTCTCCGATGAATGCACCAGCGCTTCGGCCTGGTTGCGGGCCTCGACCACGGCGCGACGCTTCTTGTCGGTGTCGGCATTGGCCTCGGCGTCCTTGACCATCTTCTCGATATCGGCGTCCGAAAGACCACCCGAGGCCTGGATGCGGATCTGGTGCTCCTTGCCGGTGCCCTTGTCCTTGGCCGACACGTTGACGATGCCGTTGGCGTCGATGTCGAAGGTGACCTCGATCTGCGGCACGCCGCGCGGCGCCGGCGGGATGCCGACCAGGTCGAACTGGCCGAGCGCCTTGTTGTCGGCGGCCATTTCACGCTCGCCCTGGAAAACGCGGATGGTCACGGCCGACTGCGAATCCTCGGCCGTGGAGAACACCTGGCTCTTCTTGGTCGGGATCGTCGTGTTGCGTTCGATCAGCCGGGTGAAGACGCCACCCAGCGTCTCGATGCCGAGCGACAGCGGCGTCACGTCGAGAAGCAGCACGTCCTTGACGTCGCCCTGCAGCACGCCGGCCTGGATGGCGGCGCCCAAAGCGACGACCTCATCGGGGTTGACGCCCTTGTGCGGCTCCTTGCCGAAGAACTGCTTCACGATCTCCTGGATCTTGGGCATGCGGGTCATGCCGCCGACCAGGACCACTTCGTCGATCTCGCCAGCCTTCAGGCCAGCATCCTTGAGCGCCGCCTTGCACGGTTCGATGGTGCGCTGGACGAGATCCTCGACCAGGCTTTCGAACTTGGCGCGGGTCAGCTTCAGCGTCAGGTGCTTCGGGCCGGTCGCGTCGGCGGTGATGAAGGGCAGGTTGATCTCGGTCTGCGTCGTCGACGACAGCTCGATCTTGGCCTTCTCGGCCGCTTCCTTGAGGCGCTGCAGGGCAAGCTTGTCGGCCTTCAGGTCGATGCCCTGTTCCTTCTTGAATTCGGCCGCCAGATACTCGACTAGGCGCATGTCGAAGTCCTCGCCGCCGAGGAAGGTGTCGCCATTGGTCGACTTCACCTCGAACACGCCGTCGCCGATTTCCAGCACCGAAATGTCGAACGTGCCGCCGCCAAGGTCATAGACCGCAATGGTCTTGCCTTCCTTCTTGTCGAGGCCGTAGGCCAGTGCCGCGGCCGTCGGCTCGTTGATGATGCGCAGCACTTCCAGGCCGGCGATCTTGCCGGCGTCCTTGGTGGCCTGGCGCTGGGCGTCGTTGAAATAGGCCGGAACGGTGATGACCGCCTTCTCGACCTTCTCGCCGAGATAGGCTTCCGCCGTTTCCTTCATCTTCTGCAGGATCATGGCCGAGATCTGGCTGGGCGACTGCTTCTTGCCGCCGGCCTCGACCCAGGCATCGCCATTGTCACCCTTGACGATCTTGTAGGGGACAAGCTTCTTGTCCTTCTCCGTCACCGGATCGTCATAGCGGCGGCCGATCAGGCGCTTGACCGCGAAGATGGTGTTTTCAGGATTGGTGACCGCCTGGCGCTTGGCCGGCTGGCCGACGAGACGTTCGCCGTCGCCCGAGATGGCGACGATGGAAGGCGTCGTGCGCGCGCCTTCCGCATTCTCGATCACCTTCGGCTCCTTGCCGTCCATGATGGCGATGCAGGAGTTGGTGGTGCCGAGATCGATACCGATTACTTTTGCCATTGTTCTAGTCTCTCCGCTAAGCAGGCTTTCAGGACCCGTAAGGCGTTCCGACGAAAGCCCCTGTTCACAAGAAATCCCGTTCGACGACCGGTGTTCCGGCGCCGCACGGCTTGGCGCGTATATAAGAACAGGCGGCATCGGGCGCAAGCATTCTGCGCAAGGCTTCCATGAACCTTTCCGTGCCAGCCCGCGACTGAGGTCCAGGCGCCGCATGGTGCGGCCCTGGAAAGGAAGCCCCCCATGACCAGCAACCCAGAGACTCCACGGTCTCCGGGACCAACGGGAGCTCGGCGCGGCCACCGCCTTCAGGACGAGGTCGATGCGCTGGGCTTCCGGTTGATTCCGTTGACCCAGCGGAAGAGCAAGCGTATTCTAATGGAGAGGAAAGCAGACAATTCGATCAGGGAAGAACGAGCCGGACCACCGCGCCTTGCCCTGATTTGCGCGGCAAGCCCGGACGTTGCTCCCCTGGACTACGGGGGTAGTGTCATGTCTCGCATCCGCGGCTCGTTCGTGCCTTCTCTCTATGGCCATTTGCGCAGGGCCGCCCATGCGGGCGGCGGCTTACTGGCGCTGGCGCTGGCCGCCGGCCTGTTGTCGGGCGGCGCGGCCCGGGCGCAGGAAACCCAGATCATCTATCCCGGCTCGATGGCGGTCACCGGCTTCCCCGGCACCATCATCCCCGATTTCGACCAGGGCTTGCCGCCCGGCGTCGACCCCGTCGACGAAACCTTCATCGACACCTCGCGCGCCACCTTGCGCGTGTTCGACGTTTCGCACCTTGGCGGTCCGGCCTCGGGCCAGCTCGTCTTCACGCCGCCGCCTTTCGAGGTGACGGCGGGCCAGATCGGTGAGGTGTTCGGCCTGACCTATGATGACGGCGTGCGCGACGGCGTGCCGTCTGATATCCCCAACCTCTACGCCGCCGCAACTTCGCTGCATGGCGTCGAGATCGTCACGCCGGATGCCGACAAGGACGGCAGGCCGGAACGGCAGCGCCGCGGCACCGCGGGCGCCACCTTCATGGATGGCCAGTTCGGCACCGAAAACGGCGGCGGACCGGGCACCATCTGGAAGATCGACGGTATCTCAGGCCAGGTCGCCAAATTCGCCGACATTGATACCAATAGCGGGCCCGGCATCGGCAATATCACCTTCGACCCCGTTCATCGCCAGTTCTTCGCATCCGACCTCGACACCGGCCTGATCCATCGCATCGACGCCGGCGGCAGACTGGTCGACACGTTCGACCACGGCGTCGCCGGCCGCCCGGCGCATGGGCTGGCCCCCGTCGCCGACGATGGCGCGGTGATGGATATACAGGGCGCGGCCTTCGACACCGAAGACCCCGACAGCTGGGGCTACACCCAGGACGAGCGCCGCGTCTGGGCCGTCTCCTATCATGGCGGCCGGCTCTACTATTCGGTCGGCGAAAAATCCGAAATCTGGTCGGTGGGCATTGCCCGCGACGGCACCTTTGCCGGTGATCCGCGCTGGGAACTGACCGTGAAGGCCGACAAGGACTACGCCGTCACCGATATTGCCTTCGACAACAGCGGCTTCATGTATCTCGCCCAGCGCGGTCCGGTCGAAAACCGCTATGATTACAGCCGGTTCGCCGATTCCGGCAAGGGCGAGGTGATCCGCTACTTCAGAGAGGATCCGGACGATCCGACGACGGAATCGGTCTGGGTGGAAACGCCGCAGGAATACGCCGTCGGCTTCCCGCAGGGCAACCGGCAGTCGGCCGGCGGCCTCGACCTGCAATATGGCTATGATTTCGACGGCAATCTCGACACCTCCGTCTGCACGCAGACCTTGGTCAACACCGGCGACAAATTGCGCGACAATCCCGAGCTTGCCGAAAAACTCGCCGCGGGCGGCCCGCTCGCCGTGCATGGCGTGCAGATCACGCCCAAGGACCTGGTCAAGCCGGCCAACGTGCCGCCCTTCGGCTCCTGGTTCGTCGATTTCGATGGCTATTTCGAAGACCCCGAAGTGGAAGGCCATGTCGGCGACGTCGCCGTCTGGCATCCCTGCGAGGGCCGTGCCGGCTATTATGAGGAAATACCGGGCGGCTATGAGCCACCCTTCTACCCGCCGGACTTCCCACCGCCCGGCAATCTGCCTCCGTGTCTCGATGTCGAGGACGTGCAGTATTACTGTACGCCGCGCGGTCTCGAGGCCGATCTCTATCTCCATGACCATGCCGGCTTCGGCGGCTATTCGATCAAGGTCCAGTCCAGGACGCCAGGCGTCGGGGTGACCTCGCCCATGTCGCATGCACCGGGCAAGCCTTACACGATCGACATCACCGGCCACTATCCGGGCGACCGAGTGGATGTCGGGCTGTGCTTCTACAGGAAGTCCGACAAGGACAAGGGTGGCTACTACCCTTGCTGCAAGATGACCTTGCCGCTCCGCACCCCCGCCGTCAGTTGCGAACGTTGAGGAGGCAAAGATGAACATTCTTGCCCTGTCCTCACCCGTAAACGCTCAGCAAACCGTCATGGAGACGATCATGAAACCCCTGTCATATGCCAGGCGCGGTGCGCGCTGGCTGATGGCGGCCGGTATCGCGGTCGCCACGCTTGCTCCCGTGCAAAGCCACGCGGAAGACGCCACCCCGATCACTCCGGAACTGAGGCTTGACCTCGACAATTCGCGTGTCGTCAACCCCAGGCCGGAGCGGCTGGTCCCCTTCTTCACCAAGAAAGGCACCCAGCGAAGCTGCGACTATGTCCTCTATTCGCTGAGCTTCGGCCTGCGAGGCGATCCGCGAGGTTTTGCCGATCCGGGCATGATAGCCCTGTTGAAGAAGCTCAAGATCGAGTTCAAGGACCAGCTTCCGCACGGCTTGGCCATCGTCGGTGCGACTGTCTCCGGAGACGGCACGGACGCCTCCGGCGGACCGCTGGCCGGCGTTTCGATCAGCACCTCGGCAAATCCGAACGACACGGCCACGGTCTCCGATTTCCGGCTCTCCGCCGCCGATATCGACGGCGCCGGAGCCGCCAATGAGCGCGTCATCACCTTCCAGATCACGGCCAAGATCGACCATGCGGCGTTTCCGTCGCCGACCACAGTCGACAATCAGGGCCTGATCAAGGTGAGCAACGAGGCCGGCACGGGCACCATCATCCCGTCGCAGGATCCGGGCAAGCCCGATGACGGCGACTTCAAGACCGGCGCGAAGACCTCGATCCGCATCGACCTTACCAACTGTGACAAGCGGCCTCCGCCGCCCACCGACCATGAATGCTTCAAGGTCGAGCGCGGCACGGTCGACTGCGTCCCCGGCGGTGGCGCCTTCATCTACCACATGCCTGTCGGCCCCGAGATGGGCGGCAAGTGGGTGCAGGTTTCGACGACCTCACCAGGCATCACCATCATCCCCGACACCCAGAAGGTGCCGGCGGGCGGCGGGGTGCTCAACTGGAAGATCGTCGGCGCTTCACCCGGTGACGTCATCCATCTCGTCGTCACCGGCATCGAGACCTATGCCGGGCCGAAGGAAGGCTGGGGCCTGTGCTGCACGCAAACCATCGACATCATCATCCCGCGTGACCAGAGGTGCCCGCCCAAGGACAAGGAACCCGACCTCAAGGTTGAAAAACATGCTGATGTCACACGCTGCACGATGGGTGGTGGCTGCGACTTCACCATCCGGGTCACCAATGTCGGCACCGCGCCCTACAACGGCAAGATCGCGCTCGACGAGGTGACGCTGCCGGCCGGCTCGACGCTCGATTCAGGGCCCAATCCGCCCTGGGTCTGTGCGCCGGGTACCACCCCGATGACGTGCACCTATCCGGTCACTACGCTCAATCCGGGGGCCTTTGTCGACCTCAAGCTCGGCTTCAAGCCGGCCGGAGGCTGGCAAGGCAGCGTGCTGCGCAACTGCGCCACCTACAATTACGGCGCCAGCGGCAAGCCGCTGTTCGGCAGCCAGGCCAATGACCGTGGCTGTGCCTCGATCCCGATCTGCCGCCGCGGCGACCGCAACCCGGAGTGCCAGCCGCCGGTCGAGAAGAAGGTCGACCTGATCCTCAAGAAGCGTGCCCGCACCGAAGTCTGCACCGCCGATGGCGTCTGCACCTTCATCATCGACATCATCAACAACGGCACATCGACCTATAACGGGCCGCTGACGGTGATCGACAACTACCCCAGCGGCGCGCCGACATCCTCGACCTTCGGGCCGAGCCCGCCCTGGACATGCGGCCCGAATGGCCCTGGCCAGTTCCGCTGCGACAATGCCGGCATCTCGCTGCCGGCGGGCGCCTCGACGCCGATCTTCGTCAAGGCGGTCGTACCAGCCGGCTACCGGTCCGACACGGTCGAAAACTGCGCCGAGGTGAAGGCAATCCCCGGTGAGGTCGACCTCACCAACAACAAGGCCTGCGCCAAGGAACGCATCCGCCATCCCAATGGCGGCCAGCCGACCTTGCGCATCACCAAGGTGTGCAACGGCTCGCTCGCCGGTGCGTCGCTGGTTTCCTGCCGCATCACCGTCAGCAGCGTCGGCACAGCCGCCCCCACCGGTCCGGTGCGGGTCAACGACGCCGCCACTTTGGTGTCGGGCGGTGCGCCCGTCCAGATCCAGACCGTCACCCCCGACGGCGCGGAATGGGCGTGTGGACCGGTTCCGGCCAACACGTTGTCGTGCCAGATACCAGGCGCCGTCATGACGCCCGGAACCTCCAGGCACTTCGACGTGACGGTTTCGGCCAATGGCGAGTTCGAGAACTGCGCGCGCGGCTCCTATGGCCCGGCGCAGGGCGACGACGTCGTCTATCCGATCGGCCAGGCCTGCGCCAAGGGCGGCGGCTCCTCGACCATCCGTGTCGAGAAGACCGGCGACCGCGAATGCAGGCTCGGCCAACCCTGCTCGTTCGACATCACCATCACCAATGACGGGACGAGCCCCTTCTCCGGTCCGGTTCGCATCGGCGATGCGATCGGCGTGGAAGGGCTTGGCCGGCTCGAAGGCGTCGAGATCACCTCGATCGACCCGCCCTTCGGCTGTTCGCCGGAGCCGACGACCCTGCCGGCCTCCTGCATAGCCAACCTGACGCTCGGCGCTGGCGAGAGCCAGTCACACCGCGTGACGGTTGTCATCCCCGACGATGGGCGTCTCGCCAATCTGCAGGGCAACGTCGATGGCCAGAACTGCGTCGGCGTGCTCTCTCCCGACACACGGGTGCAGGGCGGCGGCGACGTGCTGTCCAGGGACGCCACCAATGTGCAGGGCGATCGCGGCAAGGCCTATGCGTGCCATCCCTTCATCATCACGCATGAGGTGAAGAACCAGTGCTCGCCGGGCTTTGTCATGAACGATGCCGGCAGATGCGTCTGCCCGGAAGGCACCACCTTCCGCAACGGCCAGTGCACGGGCGGCGGCACCAATGTTCTGCCGACGCCTCCGCCGAAGCGCTGCGTTCTGCTGGAAGGCCAGATCCGCACCGAGGACGGACGCTGCGTCTGCCCGCGCGGCACCGCACTCGAGAACGGAAAGTGCGTCAGTACCGACCAGCCCGAGCAGTGCACCATCCGCGGTCAGATCCACAATGCCGACGGCGATTGTGTCTGCCCAAGGGGCACCGAGGTGCGCAACGGCGCCTGCCGTCCGCTCCGGCCGAAGCCCGAGCAGTGCACCATCCGTGGCCAGGTCCACAATGCGGATGGAGACTGCGTCTGCCCGCAAGGGACCGAGGTGCGCAACGGCGCCTGCCGACCTGTCCGGCCGAAGCCCGAGCAGTGCACCATCCGTGGCCAGGTCCACAATGCGGACGGGGACTGCGTCTGTCCGCAGGGGACCGAAGTGCGCGACAGGGCCTGCCGTCCGATCCGGCCGAAGCCTGACCAGTGCACGATCCGTGGCCAGGTCCCCGACGCCAATGGCGATTGCGTCTGCCCGAGAGGCACGGAGGTGCGGGACGGCGCCTGCCGGCGCAAGCAGCCGCAACTGGAGCAGTGCGACATACGTGGCCAGATCCACAACAAGCGCGGCGAGTGCGTCTGTCCGCGTGGGACCGAGGTGATCGACGGCGCATGCCGCCGGCCCAGGCAGCAGGAGGAATGCGCGCCAGGCTCGCAGATGATCAACGGCCAGTGCCAGCCGATCATCAGGCGGCGTTGCCCGGAAGGTACGATCGGGCGGTATCCGAACTGCCGGCCGATCCGCGGTCAGCCGTCTCTGGAGCTCAACCCGGGCCAATTGCTGCAATTGCTGCCGCGGCGCCAGCAGAGCGACCAGCAACAGGATCCTGCTCCAAACAGAATCCTGAAACTCCAGCAGCAGTAAGTCTGCGCTTCACCGAACGAGAAACCCGCCGGAGCAATCCGGCGGGTTTCTTCATGATCCGCGCAGGCGGTGGATTTGGCGGCCGAGGACCAGCGCGCGCCGCGACGTTACCCCTGCCTGTGGAACCGCCATACTTGCGCCCTCGACAAGTCGCCGGGAGCGCTTTAGGCAGTCGGTTTGGGACGACCGTATGAAAAGGGCGTCCGGAAAGGCCTCGAGATGAGCAAAAAAACCTTGATCGCACCGTCGGTGCTGGCATCGGATTTCTCGAAGCTCGGCGACGAGGTCGAGGCGGTGGCGGCGGCCGGTGCCGACTGGATACATCTCGATGTCATGGATGGGCATTTCGTGCCCAACATCACCTTCGGCCCACCCGTCATCAAGGCGATCCGCGACCGCACCAAGGCCTTTTTCGACTGCCACCTGATGATCGCGCCCGCCGATCCCTATCTGGCCGCCTTCGCCGAGGCCGGTTGCGACGGCATGACGGTACATGCCGAGGCCGGGCCGCATCTCGACCGCTCGCTGCAGACCATCCGGAACCTCGGCAAGAAGGCCGGCGTCTCGCTCAATCCGGCGACGCCGGAAACGGCGATCGAATATGTGCTGGACCGGCTCGACCTGATCCTGATCATGACCGTCAATCCGGGTTTTGGCGGGCAGGCTTTCATCCCGGCAATGGTCGACAAGGTAAGAAGGGTCAGGGCGTTGATCGGCGACCGGCCGATCCGCATCGAGATCGACGGCGGCGTCTCTCCGGAAACCGCGCCTCTGGTCACCGCGGCCGGCGCCGACGTTCTGGTGGCCGGTGCCGCCATCTTCAGGGGTGGCAGTGTCGACGCGTACCGCGCCAACATCGAAGCGATCAGGACGGCGGCCGACAAGGCCGCCGGCTAACTCTGCGTCATCGCCCGGTTCTCAATCCCTTTAGGCCGACTAAGAACATGGTGCGGAGACGGCCCTTCGGCGTCCCGGCCGAATCAAATCCGTACGGAAAGCCTGATTCGGCCGAACCTTGCCGCTGTCTTTGCGCGCGACAGAAAAGATGCTCTCACGGGAACAAGGAAGCAGATAATCCTGCGTGCATAAAACACGTTAAGTTTCTACTGGTTGTAGAGATATACGAATTCCCGCGATCGGACGGCGCATCGGGTATATTTCTTTGTTCTAAAGTACAATAGCGCGATCTTCTGCTTGAGCAGCGCAAGTGCGGCGCTATATGATACATGTACAGAAGGGGAATTTTCGGACTCGAATTGCCCAAGATGACAGTTGGGGACAAGGAGTCGCTTTTGACATACGGAGCTGCCAACCTGAACGACGACGGCACGGGAGCCAAGAGTACGCTTGCCAGCACGGTCTATCATCAATTGCGTGATGATCTTCTGAGCGGCGCTCTGGAAACCGAAAGCAAGCTGCGCGTCGAGTGGGTCGTTTCCAAGTATGGCGCCGGTGCCTCTCCGGTTCGCGAAGCCCTCAATCGTCTTGCCTCCGAAGGTCTCCTTGGTCGCCACGACCAGCGTGGCTTCTTCATCATGCCTGTCAGCGCGAAGGAGCTCGAGGAGCTGACGCGTACCCGCTGCTGGCTCGAGGAGCGGGCGCTGCGCGAATCGATCGCCCACCGCACGGCCGAATGGGAAGAACAACTGGTGCTGGCGCTGCATCGCCTCGGGCGCGCCTCACGGCTTTCGCCGCAAATTAGCTCGTCGCTCGATCCGGACTGGGAGAAATTGCACCGCACCTTCCACCGGGTGCTGATCTCGGCCTGCCGTTCGCACTGGCTGGTGGGATTCTGCGATCAGCTTTCCGATCACGCCTACCGCTACCGCCAGATGGCCAATGACGGCGAGAACGTCCAGCGCGACGATTTCGCCGAGCACCGGCTGATCGCCGAAAATGCGCTCGACGGAAACGCGGATGGCGCCGTCCAGGCCCTGATCGATCACTACCAGCTGACCGCCGCCATGTGCATGGAACGCTTCAAGCAAGACGAGGCGCCAAAAGCCGCCGCCGTTCCGGGCCGGCGCATCCATCGTTGACGGCTGTCTGATCGTCGCGCTTGCTGTCCTATCCTTTTTCAATCTTTCGGTAGACGGGTGCCGCGGGCAGCCGTCCGCGGTCTTGACGGCAGGGCTGGGAAACGCGAACGCTTCGCTCGCGTGCCGACCCGAACATGGCCGGTGCGCCAGTCGCGGCCACCCCAGGAAGTTTTCATGAGCAATCATCTGTTCGATGCATTCCGGTCCCGGATGCCGGCGCCCGGGCGTCTGCTGATGGAGACCGATGATGGACGCTCGCTCACCTATGGCGACATGCTGGCGCGCTCGGCGCAGCTTGCCCATGCGCTGCTGCAAATGGATGTCGCGCCCGGCGACCGGGTTGCCGTGCAGGTCGAGAAGAGCCCGGAGATGGTTCTGCTCTATCTCGCCTGCGTGCGCGCCGGCGCCGTCTTCCTGCCCCTCAACCCCGCCTATACGCTGGCCGAGCTCGGCTATTTCTTTGGGGATGCCGCGCCTCGGGTGATCGTGTGCGACCCGGCACGGTCGGCGGATATCGCGGGGATGGTCGAGCCGTCCGGTGCCGTCGTGGTCACGCTCGACCGCGATGGCCAAGGATCGCTCGCAGACCAGGCATCGCGGCAGTCCGGCGATTTCCATGATGTCGAGCGCGGCGCGGACGACCTTGCGGCGATCCTTTACACATCGGGAACGACCGGCCGTTCGAAAGGCGCCATGCTCAGCCACGAGAATCTCGCCTCGAACGCCCGGGTCCTGGTCGAGCAATGGCGCTTCACCGGGGATGACGTGCTCATCCACGCGCTGCCGATCTTCCACACGCACGGCCTGTTCGTCGCCACCAATGTCGTCCTGATGGCCGGCGCCTCGATGCTGTTCGAGCAGAAATTCGATGCGGGCCGCATCGTCTCGCTGCTGCCGCGCGCCACCGTTCTGATGGGCGTGCCGACCTTCTACACCAGGCTGTTGCAGCAGGAGGGCCTGGACCGCGAGGCGACGAAAAACATCCGTCTTTTCGTCTCTGGCTCCGCGCCGCTGCTGGCCGAGACGCACAAGGCATGGCACGATCGTACCGGCCACGCCATCCTCGAGCGCTACGGCATGACCGAGACCAACATGAACACCTCCAATCCCTATGACGGCGAGCGGCGCGCCGGCACGGTCGGCTTCCCTTTGCCGGGCGTGTCGCTGCGCATCGCCGATCCCGAGACCGGCAAGCCACTTGCCCAGGGCGAGGTCGGCATGATCGAGGTGAAGGGGCCGAACGTCTTTGGCGGTTACTGGCGCATGCCGGAGAAGACCAAGGCGGAATTCCGCGCCGACGGCTTCTTCATCACGGGCGACCTCGGCACGATCGACGCCGATGGCTACGTCCACATTGTCGGTCGCGGCAAGGACCTGATCATATCAGGCGGCTACAACGTCTATCCCAAAGAACTTGAAAGCGAGATCGACGCGCTCGACGGCGTCCTGGAAAGTGCCGTCATCGGCCTTGCCCATCCCGACTTCGGCGAAGGCGTCACCGCCGTCGTTGTGCGCTCGCCAGCGTCGCGGATCAGCGCGGCCGAGATCCTCGACGCCATCGCCGGCCGCATGGCGAAGTACAAGCATCCGAAGCAGGTGATCTTCGTCGACGACCTGCCGCGCAACACGATGGGCAAGGTGCAGAAAAACTTGCTTCGCGACACCTACAAGGATCTCTACGCTTACAAAGCCGGCTAAGTGGACATTCCGCTTCGGCGCGCGAACGCCGGCTCAGGCCGAGTACAAGAGTTCGACCACATGGTCGGCGATCGCCAGGCTCGCCGTCAGGCCGGGGCTCTCTATGCCGAACAGATTGACGATCCGGCCCGCGCCGTGATCGGCCGGCCCCTGCACCAGGAAGTCCGCGGCGGGCTGCCCGGGTCCCGAGAGCTTCGGCCTGATGCCGGCATAGGCAGGCTGCAGGGCGTCGTCGGCAAGGTCGGGCCAATAGCGGCGGATCGCCTCGTAGAAGACAGCACTTCGGCCGGGGTCGACCGTGTAATCGACACCGTCAATCCATTCGACGTCAGGGCCAAAGCGTGCATTGCCGGCGAGGTCGAGCGTCAGATGGACGCCGAGGCCGCCCTCGACCGGGACCGGATAAATCAGCCGTGAAAAGGGCGACCGCCCCGGAAGCGCGAAATAATTGCCGCGCGCCAGCCACTGCCGGGGGATGAAATCCCCCGGGAAGCCCTCAATCCGCCCGGCCAACGCCTGCGCATCGAGGCCAGTGGCGTTGATGAAAGCGCCGGCCGTGAGGGTGAAGGTCTCGCCACTGGCATCACGTGTATCGATACGGATCCCGCCAGCTTCGATCGTCGCCCCGGCAATGGAAGTGAGGAAAGCGAAGGATGCACCGGCCGCTTCGGCGTCGCCGCGCAGCGACAGCATCAGCCCATGGCTGTCTATGATGCCGGTCGATGGCGACAGCAGCGCGCCGGCACATGTCAGTGCCGGTTCCAGCCGCTCCGCCTCGCCGCGCGTCAAAAGCTCGACATCGTCGACGCCGCAGCGTTTCGCATTGGCCTCGATCGCTCGCAGCCCTTCCGCCTGGACGGGCTCGCTGGCGACGATCAGCTTGCCGGCGCGGCGATGGCCGATATTGTGTTCGGCGCAGTAGGCGTAGAGAAGCCGGCGGCCTTCGACGCAGAGCCGGGCCTTCAGGCTGCCGGGTGCATAATAGAGCCCGGCATGGATGACTTCCGAATTGCGCGAACTGGTGACGGTGCCGATCGCGTCGGCTTTCTCGATCACCACCACCTCGTGGCCCGACAATGCAAGCGCCCTGGCAATGGCAAGCCCGACGACGCCTGCTCCGGCGACGACACAATCGATTGTCTGCATGGCCTCTCGCTCTCAGCGGGGAGCGACAGCCTCGAACACCTTGTCGCCGCCGATCCAGACGCTTCCTATGCCAAGATCGTCCGACAGCGCAACGATGTCCGCCGCCGTGCCATTGGCAAAGCGGCCCAGCCGGTGCGACTGGCCGATCGCCTGCGCCGGATAGAGCGAAGCCATGCGCAAGGCTTCGGAAAGTTCGATGCCGACGGTGCGGTGCATGAACCGGATGGCCGAGATCATGTCGAGGTCGGCGCCGGCCAGCGTGCCGTCGGCAAGTCTCAGGCTGCCATCCCTGCGGTAGATCGTGCGGCCGTTCAGCGTGAACGACGTCATGTCGGTGCCGATCGTCGCCATCGCGTCGGTGACCAGCACGATCCTGCCCGGCCCCTGCTTGGCATCGAGCGCGATCCTGATCGTTGCCGGATGAACATGGATGCCGTCGGCGATCAGACCGGCCGACAAGGCACCGACATCGATGGCCGCACCCGCCAGTCCGGGCTCGCGGTTGCCGATCTGGCTCATCGCGTTGAACAGATGCGTGACCACGCTGGCGCCGGCCTCGGCGAAGGTTTTTGCCGTGGCAAAACCCGTGTCGGAATGACCGAGGCTGACGATGATTCCGGCCTTGGCCAAGGCCGCGACGCGGGCCGGATCGACGGATTCCGGCGCGATCGTGGTGAGCAGCACCGGCAGCTTGTCCCGCGCCGCGATCAGCATGGCCTGGTCGGCATCCGTCATCGGCCGGATCAGCGCCGGATCATGCGCGCCCTTGCGGGCGACCGACAGATGCGGACCTTCCAGATGCAGGCCTAAAAAGCCCGGCACCCTTTGCAGCGCTGCCGCTTCGCCCGCGGCGATGGCGGCCGCGGTGATCGCGGGTGTGTCGGTGATCAGCGTCGGCAGCAGCGCCGTCGTGCCGAACGGCGCGTGCGCGCGGCAGATGGTTTCGATGGAGGCGACATCGGGATGGTCGTTGAGCATAACCCCGCCGCCGCCATTGACCTGGATGTCGACGAAGCCCGGCACCAGCATGCCGCCGCCCGTGTCGACGATGCGAATATCGGAAGCGATGGCGCCAGCCGGCACGATGGCCTCGACGAGGCCCTCACGCACGACAAGGGCGGCACCTTCATGCCAGTCGTCGCCGTCGAAAATGCGGGCGCCGGTCAGGGCAAAACGGTCGCTCATACGGTCTCCGTCACCTTGCGAAGGTTGCGCGGCGCATCCGGATCGAGGCCGCGATGGCGGGCAAAGGCCTCGACGAACATGTAGAAGGAGACGATCAGCGTCAGCGGATCGGTCAGCGGATGACCGGTGGCGACATGCGGCAGCCGCGTGGCGCGGTTGGCGAGTGCCGAGGTGACGAACACCGGCGCGCCTTTGGCCGCCAGGCTGTCGGCGGCTTCGGCGACGGAGGGCTCGGACGCATCGCGCGCGGCCAGCGCCAGCACCGGAAAGTCGGGGCCGATCAGCGCCAGCGGGCCATGCATGACCTCGGCCGCGCTATAGGCCTCGGCATGCATCCCGCAGGTCTCCTTGAATTTCAGCGCTGCCTCGTTGGCCATCGCCGCCGACGGGCCGCGTCCGAGAATGAACAACGACTTCTGCTTCTCGATCGTTTCGGCCAGCACGCTCATCCAGTCGCAGGCGATCGCCTTGCCGAAATGCTCGGGCAGGCGTGCAAGCGCCGCAAGCAGCGCTTCGTCGCCGGTCGAATGCGCCATCAGGGCAAGACCGGCAACGGCGGAATTGATGAAGGTCTTGGTGGCCGCGACGCTGCGCTCCGGTCCGGCCAGGATGTCGATGGCGAAATCCGAGGCGCGCGCCAGCGGCGAATCGGCGGTGTTGGTGACGGCGATGGTCAGCGCGCCGCCGGCCCTTGCGGTTTCGGCCATGGCGACGATGTCGGGGCTCTTGCCCGACTGTGAGATCGCGAGACACGCCGAGCCCTCAAGCCTGAGCTTGCGGCCGTAGATCGAGGCGATGGAGGGGCCGACAGAGGCGACGGCAAGGCCGGCGGTCAGCTCGACGGCGTATTTCATGAAGGTGGCGGCGTGGTCGGACGAACCGCGCGCCACGGTGACGACGAAATGCGGGTCGCGTTCCCGGATGCCGCGCCCGGCTTCGGCCAGCACGGCGCCGGAGCCGTCGAGCAGGCGGGCGACGGCCTGCGGGATCTCCTCGATCTCGCGCTGCATATGAGTGGTGTTGGCAATCATGGTCGGCCCTCTTCGCTCGGCCCTGTCAGCCGCAGTTCGGCGACGAAATCATAGGCGTCGCCGCGGTAGATGGAGCGGGTGAATTCGATCACCTTGCCGCTCGCCAGATAGGAAATACGCTCGATATGCAGGCCGGCAATGCCCGGCGGCACTTCCAGCAGGCGCGCGTCACTGTCGCCGAGATTGGCGGCGGAGATACGCTGCACCGCCCGCACCGGCCGGTTGCCGGTCAGTTCCAGCGCCGCGTAGAGCGAGGAGCCGATGCCGGCCGGGTCGGGCAGCACGCTGGCCGACAGTGAGGCGCGCTCGATGGCCAGCGGCGTGTCGTTGGCGATGCGCAGGCGCGCCACGCGCGCCACCAACTCGCTCGATGACAGGCCGAGCACCATCATCTCGTCGGGCGAGGGGGCGTAGAGGCCGCGATCAAGCCAGGCCGAACGCACGGCCATGCCGCGCCGCGCCATGTCCTCGGTGAAGGAGGTCAGCCGCGACAGCGACTGCTCGACGCGTTCCATGCGCGGCGCCACGAAGGTGCCGGAGCCATGGCGCTGCACCAATATGCCGCCCTTGACCAGGTCCTGCACCGCCTTGCGCACGGTGACGCGGGAAATATCGGCCTTGGTGGCGATGTCGCGCTCGGACGGCAGCGCGTCGCCGGGCCCGATCAGGCCGCGATTGACGGCGTCCTCGATGCTCTTCCTGAGCTGCAGGTAGAGCGGCGCGCCGCTCTGCGAGGATTGCTTGAGCGTGGCGAAGATCTGGTCGGCGGCATCGCTCATCGTGCGGCCTCCGTCCTGGCGAACAGGCGCGCCGCCATCTGGACCGCACCGCCGAGCGCATCGTCGAGCGGTTCCTTCAGCAGCGCGCGATAGCGTGGCGACAGGCGCGGCGCATAGAGCGGCGCCAGCCCGCCGAGCAGGCAGAGCGGCGCGGCGGACGCGAGGTCGAGCGCGCCGAGCGAGGCCTCGACATCGGCGACCGCCCTGTCGAGGATCCAGTTGGCGACGATGTCGCCTTTCCCAGCGTGTTCGAATACTTTCGGCGCGAAGCCACCGAAATCGCCCGGTTTGGCGTTGGTGGTGAACTCGACCACGTCCTCGGGATTGTTGCGGAAAACGGCCATCATGCTGTCGGTCAGCGGCGAGGCCTGGCGCACGCCGTCATGCGCGAGCAATGTCTGTTCCAGGAGGTCGCGGCCGATGCGGGCGCCGCTGCCCTGGTCGCCGACCTGGAATCCCCAGCCGCCAATGGCGCGCGATTTGCCATCCTTGCGTGCCATATAGGCGGTGCCGGTGCCCAGGATCGCCATCGCGCCGTCACCGGAACCGACCGCGCCTTCGAGCGCGATCTCGGCATCGGTCTCGACGCGGCTGGTGCTGAACGGCAGGATCGCCTCGAGCTGCTGCCGGTAAGTGCCGACATTGGCGCCGGCAAGCCCAAGAATGGCGGGTGTTTGCGGAATGAGCTCGGGATCCTGACCAGCGGCGATGAAGGCCTGCCGCGCCGCGTCGACGATGTTGGCGCGCGCCCCGGTAAGGTCAGTGCGGATGTTGGCGGCGCCGCTTTTGGCGCGGCCGAGCACGATGCCGTCCACTGTTGCCAGGGCGACTCTGCAGCTGGTGCCGCCGCCATCGATGCCGAGCACGAATTTCACGCGATTTCTCCTCCGCGCCGATAATACCAATAAAATACCAATAGCCAAGGCTTAATTTGTCTTTCAAAAAGATTAAGCCGTATTTTATTGAAAAAACTAGTCATTTTTGCCGGCATAGCGATTTCCAGCCGACGAATTCGTTAATGCGTGTGGACAAGTGGTATTTTTTTGGTATTGTTTTCGAAGTTTGGAGGAAAAGGGATGGCTGAAACGCGCACCGAAGCGCTGCACAGGAATGCCGAGGGGCTGGATATCCAGGCTCCCGAAGCGATCCTCGGCGCGCTGGCCGATGCGCAGGTCGAGGCCGCGAAAGCCGTCCGCAACGCCATTCCCTCCATCGCCAGGGCAGCCGAGATCATTGCCGGCAGCCTGAACGGCGGCGGCAAGCTTGCCTATGCCGCGGCCGGCAGCTCCGGCCTGATGGCGCTGGCCGACGCGCTGGAACTGCCGGGCACGTTCGGCATTCAGCGCGACCGCATCGCCATCCTGATCGCCGGCGGCGACGAGGCTTTCAGGACATCGGCCGGCGGGCCCGAGGACGACACCGAAGAGGCCGCGATGGCGGTCGCCAATGCCGGCATCGGCGCGGGCGATTGCCTGATCGCCCTTTCCGCCTCCGGCACCACGCCCTATGCGGTGCGCGCCGTCGAGGAGGCGCGGCGTCGGGGCGCCGCCACCATCGGCATCGCCAACAACCGGGATACGGCGCTGCTCAGGCAAGCCGACACCGCCATCCTGCTCGAAACGCCGCCGGAAGTCATTGCCGGCTCGACCCGCATGGGCGCCGGCACCGCACAGAAGATCGCGCTCAACATGCTGTCGACGCTGACCGCCATTCATCTTGGCCATGTGCATGACGGCTATATGGTCAACCTCATGGCCGACAACATGAAGCTGCGCGACCGGGCGGCGCGCATCGTCGCCGCCATCAGCGGGCGCGACAGGGAAGAAGCGGCCCGGCTGCTCGAAAAGAGCAGCGGCGCGGTCAAGACCGCCATTCTGCTCGCCGCCGGCGTCGACAGTGCGGAAGCGGCGCGGAAAATACTGGAAGGGACAGGCCAGAAGCTGCGGCCCGCCCTTTCCGCGCTGGGGCATGATCCCGAAAAGCGGAAACCGCTTTTCGGAAACGATCATGCCCGAACAAAGAAATAGAGCCTGTTTCATCCCGATTTGCATCGGGTGAAACGGGCTTTCGAGGGGAACAAGGGTTCCAAAGCCTGGGTTCTCATCAAAACCGAACCTGAAAAAGGTCAACAGGGAGACTGAGCATGACAACGAAACTACTGACGGCACTGCTTCTGGGCACATCCATTCTCGGCTCGGCCGGGTTGGCTCACGCCGCGGACGTAACGCTCAACATCGAAAGCTGGCGCGGCGACGACCTCGCCATCTGGAAGGACAAGCTGATCCCGGCCTTCGAAGCCAAGAACCCGGGCATCAAGGTGGTGTTCGCGCCCTCGGCACCGACCGAGTATGACGCCGCGCTCGGCGCCAAGCTCGCCGCCGGCTCGGCGGGCGACCTGATCACCTGCCGCCCGTTCGACAAGTCGCTCGAACTGTTCAAGAAGGGCAACCTTGCCGATCTCTCGGCGCTGCCCGGCATGGAAAACTTCTCGCCTGTCGCCAAGTCCGCCTGGCAGACCGATGACGGCAAGTCGAGCTTCTGCGTGCCGATGGCGTCCGTCATCCACGGCTTCATCTACAACAAGGACGCCTTCGACAAGCTCGGCATCAAGGTGCCGGAAACCCGCGACGAGTTCTTCGCCGCGCTCGACAAGATCAAGGCCGACGGCACCTACATCCCGATGGCGATGGGCACCAAGGATCTCTGGGAAGCCGCGACCATGGGCTACCAGAACATCGGCCCCAACTACTGGAAGGGCGAGGACGGCCGCGCCGCGCTGATCAAGGGCGAGCAGAAGCTGACCGACAAGGACTGGGTCGCGCCCTATGAGGAACTGGCCAAGTGGAAGCCTTATCTCGGTGACGGCTTCGAGGCCCAGACCTATCCGGACAGCCAGAACCTGTTCACGCTCGGCCGCGCCGCCATTTACCCGGCCGGCTCGTGGGAAATCGGCCTGTTCAACACCCAGGCCCAGTTCAAGATGGGCGCCTTCCCGCCACCGGTCGAGAAGGCCGGCGACACCTGCTACATCTCGGACCATACCGACATCGGCATGGGCCTGAACGCGGCTTCGAAGAATGCCGACGCTGCCAAGACCTTCCTGTCCTGGGTGGCTTCCGCTGACTTCGCCACCATCTACGCCAACGCGCTGCCGGGCTTCTTCAGCCTGAACTCCGCGCCGGTGAAGATGGAAGACCCGCTGGCGCAGGAATTCGTCTCCTGGCGTGGCAAGTGCAAGTCGACGATCCGCTCGACCTACCAGATCCTGTCGCGCGGCACGCCGAACCTCGAAAACGAGACCTGGGTCGAGTCGGCCAATGTCATCAACGGCACCGATACGCCGGAAGCCGCGGCCAAGAAGCTGCAGACCGGCCTCGACAGCTGGTATAAGCCGGCGAAATAAGAGCTCAGGCAACGGAGCAGGGCCGTTCCAAGTGGACGGCCCTGCCTTTTTCGATAGCATCGACCGCGAACGATGGCGCCGCCCCGCATCCGCCTGCCGGCACCTTCTCCCCTTATAGTGACGGGGAGAAGGGACTAGCCGCGACGCTGGCGACCCCTCTCCCCGTCCTTCACGAGGAGAGGGTAAGGGTGAGGGCGGCGCTGCCGGCAAACGCATTTGCCCAGAACCTTGATCGGCGGGAACCGAACTCATGGCCGCACAAACACGACCGAAAAGACCGTTCCACTGGCATATCGCCGTCTTCCTGGCGCCGGCGGTGCTCGTCTACACCGCGATCATGATCCTGCCGCTGGCCGGCACGCTGCAGCTGTCGCTGTTCCGCAACGTCGACCAGTCCCAGGTCTTCGTCGGCCTGGACAATTTCCGCACCCTGTTCGGCGACCCCAACTGGTCGGTCAATTTCTGGAATGCGCTGAGGAACAATGTCTGGTTCTTCATCATCCACATGCTGGTGCAGAACCCGGTCGGCGTGCTTTTGGCGGCGCTGTTGTCCAGCCCCAAGCTGCGGTTCTCGGCCTTCTACCGCACCGCCATCTTCGTGCCGACCATCCTGTCCTTCGTCATCGTCGGCTTTGCCTGGAAGCTGATCCTGTCGCCGCTCTGGGGCGTGGCGCCGCATCTGCTCGATTTCGTCGGCCTGAAAAGCCTATTCACACCCTGGCTCGGCAAGGAGCAATACGCACTGACGGCGCTCAGCTTGATCTCGGTGTGGCAATTCATAGGCATTCCGATGATGCTGATCTATGCCGCCCTGCTGTCGATCCCCGAAGAGGTGATCGAGGCGGCCGAATGCGATGGCGTCACAGGCTTGTCGCAGTTCTGGAAGATCAAGCTGCCGCTGATCCTGCCGTCGATCGGCATCATCTCAATCCTCACCTTCGTCGGCAATTTCAATGCCTTCGACCTGATCTACACCGCGCAAGGCGCGCTCGCCGGGCCGAACTATTCCACCGATATTCTCGGCACCTTCCTCTACCGCGCCTTCTTCGGCTTCCAGTTGCAGGTCGGCGACCCCAATATGGGCGCGACCATCGCCACGATCATGTTTCTGATCATCCTTGGCGGTGTCTGCGTCTACCTCTTCCTCATCCAGACGCGCCTGCGTCGGTATCAGTTTTAGAGGCGACGGAGATGAGCATCGCCACCCGTTCACTGCCCCGCGCCATCGGCGCCCACGCGATCCTGCTGACCTACACGGCGATCGCGCTGTTTCCGGTGATCCTGGTCATCATGAATTCGTTCAAGTCCCGCGCCGGCATCTTCGGCGCGCCGCTGACGCCGCCGGCGCCAAAGACGTTCGACCTGATCGGCTACACCACGGTGATCGGCCAGGGCGACTTCATCCATTATTTCCAGAACAGCCTCGTCGTCACCGTCGGCTCGCTGTTCTTCGTGCTTCTGTTCGGCGCCATGGCCGCGTTCGCGCTGTCGGAATACCGCTTCCGCGGCAACACGCTGATGGGGCTTTATCTGGCGCTCGGCATCATGATCCCGATCCGGCTCGCCACCGTCGCCATCCTGCAATTGATGGTGGCGAGCGGACTGGTCAACACGCTGACGGCGCTGATCCTGGTCTACACGGCGCAAGGCCTGCCGTTGGCCGTCTTCATCCTGTCGGAATTCATGAAGCAGGTCTCCGACGATCTGAAGAACGCCGGCCGCATCGACGGCCTGTCGGAATACACCATCTTCTTCCGGCTGGTCGTGCCGCTGGTGCGGCCGTCGATGGCAACCGTCGCCGTCTTCACCATGATCCCGATCTGGAACGATCTGTGGTTTCCGCTGATCCTGGCGCCGTCGGAAGAGACCAAGACGGTGACGCTCGGCGCGCAGCTCTTCCTCGGCCAGTTCGTCACCAACTGGAACGCCATCCTGGCCGCGCTGTCGCTGGCGATCCTGCCGGTGCTGGTCCTCTACGTCATCTTCTCGCGGCAACTGATCCGCGGCATCACCTCCGGAGCCGTCAAGTGAGCGTGCAAAAACCCCTTCGTGTCGTCGTCGCCGGGCTCGGCAATATGGGGCGCAGCCATGCGCTGGCCTATCACAACAATCCAGGCTTCGAGATCGCGGCCCTGGTCAACCGCTCCGACGTGCCGCTGCCGGACGGGCTGTCCGGCTATGACATCAGGCGCTCCTTCGACGACGCGTTGCGCGAGGAGAAGCCCGATGTCGCCTGCATCGCCACCTATTCGGACAGCCATGCCGACTATGCGGTGAGGGCGTTCGAGGCCGGATGCCATGTCTTCGTCGAAAAGCCGCTGGCAACGACGGTGGCGGATGCCAAGCGCGTGGTCGCCGCCGCCAAGGCCAATGGTCGAAAACTGGTGATAGGCTATATCCTGCGCCATCATCCGTCCTGGATCAGGCTGATCGCCGAGGCGCGCAAGCTCGGCGGTCCCTACGTCTTCCGCATGAACCTCAATCAGCAATCCTCAGGCCATACCTGGGAGACGCACAAGCAATTGATGCGGACGACATCGCCGATCGTCGATTGCGGCGTGCACTATCTCGACGTGATGCTGCAGATCACTGACGCCAGGCCGGTCGAGGTGCGCGGCATGGGCGTGCGGCTGACCGACGAGGTCGCGCCCTCCATGTACAATTACGGCCATCTGCAGGTGCTGTTCGATGACGGCTCGGTCGGCTGGTACGAGGCCGGTTGGGGTCCGATGATCTCAGAGACGGCCTTCTTCGTGAAGGATGTCATGTCGCCCAAGGGCTGCGTGTCGATCGTCATGAAGGAGGGCGTCAAGTCCGACGACATCGACACCCACACCAAGACCTCGACCATCCGCCTGCACAGTGCCGCGACCGGCGCTGACGGCAAGTTCCTAAAGCCGGACGAGCTGCTGTCGATGGCAGGCGAACCCGGCCACCAGGACCTCTGCGATCTCGAACAGGCTTTTGTCCTGAAAGCGATCCGCGAGGACCTGGACCTGACCCGCCACATGGACGATGCGGTGCGCTCGCTCGCCGTCTGCCTTGCCGCCGACGAGAGCGTGCGCAGCGGCGTCGCCGTGAAACTCTAGAACAGGGACGAAGCCGTGGGCTCGCTGAAAATCGAGAATGTGAAGAAGGCCTTCGGGCCGGTCGAGGTGCTGAAGGGCATCGACCTCGAAGTGACGGATGGCGAATTCGTCGTGTTTGTCGGCCCCTCCGGCTGCGGCAAGTCGACCTTGCTCAGGGTCATCGCCGGGCTGGAGGATTCCACCTCGGGCCGGGTGCTGATCGATGGCGAGGACGTCTCGGTCACCCCGCCGGCCAAACGCGGCATCGCCATGGTGTTCCAGACCTACGCGCTCTACCCGCATCTGACGGTCAGGAACAATATGGGGCTCGGCCTCAAGCAGGCGAACACCCCGGCGACCGAGATCGATCGCCGCATCGGCGTCGCCTCATCCATGCTGTCGCTGGAACCTTATCTCGAAAGGCGGCCAGCGGAACTCTCCGGCGGCCAACGCCAGCGCGTTGCCATCGGCCGCGCCGTGGTGCGCGAGCCGAAACTGTTCCTGTTCGACGAGCCGCTGTCGAACCTCGATGCCGCGTTGCGCGTCAACACGCGGCTGGAAATCGCGCAGCTGCACCGCCGCCTCAAGGCGACGATGATCTACGTCACCCACGACCAGGTCGAGGCGATGACGCTGGCCGACAAGATCGTCGTGCTCAACGCCGGCAAGATCGAACAGATCGGCGGCCCGATGGAGCTCTACAATGCGCCGGCAAACGAATTCGTCGCCGGCTTCATCGGCTCGCCCAAGATGAATTTCGTCGACGGCGCCCGCCTTGGCGAGACAGCCAAGACCATCGGCGTGCGGCCCGAGCATTTGACCGTTGACCCGAAATCCGGCGCTTGGAAGGGCACCGTCGTGCATGCCGAGCATCTCGGCGCCGACACCAATCTTTATCTCGATTGCGAAAAGGCCGGGCTGATCACCGTGCGGATTTTCGGTGTTTACGACGCGGAGCCCGGCACCACGCTTTATGCGACGCCGGAGCCGGGCAAGACCTATCGGTTTGGTGCGGATGGGAAGGTGCTGAAGTAGCTTTCACAGTAAAGGCCAGCGCCGCCCCTCATTGCCCTGCCGGGCATTTCTCCCCGTAGAACGGGGAGAAAGAAGCTGGCGGCGACGCTGGCGTCAATTTGCGAAAGCAGCGATGACAGCGTCCTTCTCCCCGTTCACGGGGAGAAGATGGCGGCAGCCAGATGAGGGGCAGCGCTGACGCCCAAAATCTCGCGCTTAAATATCAGCCTTGAACGTCTGCTTCTGCTGCCCCAGCCCTTCGATTCCCAACTCCACCACATCGCCGGCCTTCAAAAACACCGGCGGCTTCATGCCGAGGCCGACGCCGGGCGGCGTGCCGGTCGAGATGATGTCGCCGGGATGCAGCGACATGAACTGGCTGAGGTAAGAGACGAGATAGGAAACGCCATAGACCATGGTCTTGGTCGAGCCGTTCTGCATCGTCTTGCCGTTGACGGTTAGCCACATCTTCAGGTTCTGCGGGTCGGCGATCTCGTCCTTGGTGACCAGCCATGGGCCGGTCGGGCCGAACGTGTCGCAGCTCTTGCCCTTGGTCCACTGGCCCTGGCGCTCGGCCTGGAAGGCACGTTCAGACACGTCGTGCGAGACACAATAGCCGGCGACATAGTCCAGTGCGTCGGCCTCGCTGACATACTTGGCCGTCTTGCCGATGACCACGCCGAGCTCGACTTCCCAGTCGGTCTTCTCGGAACCGCGCGGGATCAGCACGTCATCATCCGGGCCGACGATGGCCGAGCTTGCCTTCATGAAGATGATCGGCTCGGAGGGCACGGTGGCGCCGGTCTCGGCGGCATGGTCGGAATAGTTGAGGCCGATGCAGATGAACTTGCCGGTGCCGGCAACGCAGGCGCCGAGGCGAGGCTTGCCGGAAACAACAGGCAGCGACTTCGCATCGAGCTTCGACAGCATGTCCAGCGACGCAGGATGAAGCGTGGTGCCGGCAATATCGGCGACATGGGCGGAGAGATCGCGGATCGTTCCATCCGCATCGAGTAGGCCGGGACGTTCGCTCCCCACCTCGCCATAGCGCAGCAGTTTCATGCATCTTCTCCTGATTGCGGCCTCGGGCCGTTCTACAAAACTCTCCGCCGGGGCATCAGCCCTTCCGGAACCGGGCCGGACCCTAGCCACCGGCCTGCTTCACGACAAGCGCGGGCAGCCCGTTTTGATCGCCGGTGGGCGGGATTTTCAGACTTCCCGATCCTTCGTCGAACCCGATCGTCCGGTTGCCGGCAATCGTCTCCGGACGCGATCAGATCGACCAGCCGCCGTCGATATTATAGGCCTGCCCGGACGTATAGGTGGCGCCGGCCAGATAGACGGCGAGATCTGCGATTTCCTCCGGCGTGCCGAGCCGGCCCATCGGCTGGCGGGCGATGAACGCGGCACGGGCGGCGTCGTAGTCGCCCTGAGCGTGCATGCGGTCCTGCAGCGACGGGCTCTCGACCGTGCCGGGGCAGATGGCGTTGCAGCGTATGCCCTTGCCGACATAGTCGGCCGCGACCGCCTTGGTCAGGCCGATGACGGCGGCCTTGCTCAGGCCATAGACGAAGCGGTTTGGGACACCCTTGGTCGAGCTGGCGAGCGAGGCCATGTTGATGATCGATCCGTCGCCGCGCTCCAGCATGCCGGGCAGCACGGCCCTGATGGTCCGGACCATGGCGCGGACGTTGAGGTTCAGCGCGAAATCGAGGTCGCCATCCTTCATCTCGAGGATCGAGCCGGAATGGACGAAACCGGCGCAGTTGAACAGAACGTCGACACGGCCGATCTCGGCGAAGGCCGCGTTGACCGCCTCGTCGTTGAGGACGTCGACCTTGCGGGTCTTGATTCCTGATGTCCTGGCGAGTTCCGCCAGCAGCGTCTCGTTGATGTCGGTGGCATGGACGACAGCACCTGCCTTGGCAAAGGCCAGTGCGCTTGCCTTGCCGATCCCTTGCGCCGCCGCCGTGATGACAACGATCTTGCCTGCCAGATCCGCCATGTCTTTTCCTCGCCTGCTTGGATCGATTGCCTTTATCGGCGGCCGACGAAGACGTCATGTGCCAGTCAGGCGCGATCGTGCGGCCTGCGCCAGTTCACTGATAAGATGTTTTTTCTCGTTAAAGAACATATGCACGGGCGTCAAGCCCGAACACGATCCCATTGCGACAGCATGGAGATATCAGTCCCCGTAAGGCACCCAGACATTCTTCACCTCGATGGCGCGGCGCAGCAAGGCGTCACCGGCGGCGTCTTCGGAGGCCCAGTCGAGGCTCCGGCCATTGCCGTTCCAGACGCGCTTGAGATTGCCGATGGAGTCGGCTTCCGCCTTGGCGCAGGTGTCAGCGTCGGCGAACAGCCAGAGCCCGTCGACATCGTCATGCTTGGCCAGCACGCCGGCAAGTTCGGCGCTGCGGCCGGTGACGATGTTGATGGCGCCGGCCGGCACGTCGGAATATTCGATGACCTGATAGAGATCGGTCGCCAGCAGCGGATACCGTTCCGAAGGCACGGCGACCACCGTGTTGCCCATGGCCAGCGCCGGAGCGACCAGCGAGATGAAGCCGAGCAAGGGCTGATTGTCGGGCGCGACGATGCCGATGACGCCGACCGGCTCATGCAGCGCCAGCGTCACGGCACGCGCCGGCGGCTGGTGCACGCGTCCCTCGAACTTGTCGGCAAGGCCGGCATAGAGGAACAGCCGTTCGATCGAGAGCTCGACCTCGTCCCGCGCGCCCTTGGCGTTGGCGCCGGTCAGCTCGGTGAGGCGGGCGGCAAACTCGCCCGCACGGCCGGAAAGGTTCTCGGCCAGGTAATAAAGCACCTGCGACCTGTTATAGGCGGTTGCTTCCGGCCAGCTCTTGCAGGCGCGCGCGGCGGAAACGGCGTCACGGATATCCTTGCGGCTGCCGAGCCCGATCTCGCCGGCAAGCTTGCCCTTGGCGGTGGCGATGCCAAGCGAGTAATTGCCATCGGGCCGCACCTGCTTGCCGCCGATGAACAGTTTTGCCGTGCGGTCGATGGCGCTACCGTCGGCCTGCTCGACGGGCCGAGCGGACGACGTCGCCGGTTTGATGACCGGACCGAGCGGCAGCTTTGCCGTCAGATATTCGAACATCCCCTCACGACCGCCCTCGCGCCCGAAACCGCTCTCGCGGTAGCCGCCGAAGCCGCAGGCGGCGTCGAACATGTTGGTGCCGTTGACCCAGACGACGCCGGCCTTGAGTTGCGGCGCGACATGAAGGGCCAGATTGACGTTCTCGCTCCATACTGAGGCGGCGAGCCCGTAGCGCGTGTTGTTGGCCAGTTCGACCGCTTCCTCGGTGTTACGGAAGGTCATGGTGGCTAGCACAGGCCCGAACACCTCCTCCTGCGCCAGGATATTAGCCGGCGAAACACCAGTGGCCAACGTCGGCAGGTGGTAATAGCCGGAAGACGGCAGCGCCGCATCCGGCTGCCAGCAGACGGCGCCCTGCCTGGCGCCTTCCGCGACCAGACCCTTGACCCGGTCGAGCTGTGTGGCGTCGACCAGCGGCCCGATATCGGTGTTCTTGTCGAGCGGACTGCCGACGCGCAGCCGGCTCATCCGCGTCTTGACCTTAGCGATCAAGGCTTCGGCAATGCCTTCCTGCACCAGCAGCCGCGAACCGGCGCAGCACACCTGGCCCTGGTTGAACCAGATGCCGTCGACGAGGCCCTCGACGGCGCTGTCGAGGTCGGCATCCTCGAAGACGATGAAGGCGGATTTGCCGCCAAGCTCCAGCGACAGTTTCTTGCCCGAGCCGGCGGTGGCCTTGCGGATGATCTTGCCCACTTCGGACGAACCGGTGAAGGCGATCTTCTGGATGCCGGGATGGTTGACGATCGCCGCACCTGCTTCCGGACCGCCCTGGACGATGTTGACGACGCCCTTCGGCACGCCGGCGCGTTCGCAGATTTCGGCGAACAGGATAGCGGTCAGCGGCGTGAACTCGGCCGGCTTCAGCACCACCGTGCATCCGGCGGCGAGTGCCGGCGCTATCTTCCAGGCCAGCATCAGCAGCGGGAAATTCCACGGGATGATCTGGCCGACGACACCGACGCCCTTGTGGCCGGGGAAATCCTTGTCCAGCGCCTGCGCCCAGCCGGCATGATGGATAAAATGACGGATCGCCAGCGGCACGTCGATGTCGCGGCTCTCGCGGATCGGCTTGCCATTGTCGATCGATTCAAGTACCGCGAACAGCCGCTGGTGACGCTGCATGGCGCGGCCGATGGCGTAGAGCACTTTCGCGCGCTGGTATCCCGAGGCGGCCGACCACTTCGGCAGCGCCTTCGTGGCCGCGGCGACAGCCGCGTCGATATCGGCGGCATTCGCATCCGACACCTTGGCCAGAAGCTTGCCCGAAGACGGTTCGCTGGTCTCGAAGGTCTTGCCGCCGGAAGCGGCCTTCCATGCGCCGTCGATGAACAGCGCCTTGCCAAAGTCGCGCGCGGCCAACCAGGCGTCGGCCTCGTTGCGGGCTTCCGGCGCCGGGCCGTATTCCATGGCGTGATAGCGTTCGAGAATGTTCATCAGGCACTCCAGATAATTGTCAGAGAAGGCATTCCGCTACGCCCGTCAAACTCTGACGCTAGGCCATCGCGTGGCGGTGATTGGCCGAATAGTGCCCGGTCAGGTGATGTTCGAGCTGGCGCTCTATATCGGTCAGCAGGCTCGACGCGCCGAAGCGGAACAGCTCGGGCTCCAGCCACGGCCGGCCGAGCTCTTCCTTCATCAGCACGAGCCAGTCGAGCGAAACCTTGGCCGTGGAAATGCCGCCGGCCGGCTTGAATCCGATGAGATAGCCGGTCTCCTCGAAATAGGCCCTGATGGCGCGCACCATGGCCAGGCCGACAGGCAGCGTGGCGTTGACGCTTTCCTTGCCGGTCGAGGTTTTTATGAAATCGGCGCCCGCCATCATCGCCACCATCGAGGCCAGCATGACATTGCGCAGCGTGGCGAGGTCGCCGGTGCCCAGAATGACCTTCAGATGCGCGTCACCGCAGGCGGCGCGCATCGAGACGATCTCGTTGTAAAGCTCGCGCCATTTGGCGCCGAACACCAGGCCGCGCGGAATGACGACGTCGATCTCGTCGGCGCCGTCGCGTACCGAGGCCTCGATTTCCTGCAGCCGGGTCGACAGCGGCGCCAGCCCATGCGGGAAGGCGGTGGAGACGGCGGCGACATGGATGCCGGTGCCGCGCACGGCATCGACGGCGGTGGCGACGAAGGGATGGTAGACGCAGACGGCGGCCGGCCGGATGGTCTCGCCCGCAATGCCCAGGCCCTCCATGATGTCGCGGCGCAGCGGGTTGATCGCCTTGGCGCAGAGCCGGCGCACGCGCTCCTCGGTGTCGTTGGAGTTGAGCGTTGTCAGGTCCATGCAGGCGATCGACCGCAGCAGCCAGGCCGCCTGGTTGTCGGCCTTGATCGAGCGCCGTTTGGTCAGGCTGGCGACGCGGCGTTCCAGCGCCGAACGGTTGACGCTGCGCACCGATTCCAGAAAGCCGAGGTCGAGCTTGAGGCCAGGATTGCGCGCGATGTGATGGTCCAGCGGCACCGGGGTGTTGGCGGCGGCGCGTGCCGGCAGCGGCGTCACCTTGGTGCCAAGATCGGCGTCGCGGATTGTGCTGCTCATCTCCTGCCCTTTCATTCAGCGGCGTGCGCTTGACGTCTTGGTGCGCATCGTTCTCCCAAAGCCGTTCGACAGCTTTGGGCAACACGCACGAAGATAGCCCGCGAAGCCGCGCTTCACGAGTCCTCAAGCGAGGGATAGCTGAAAAAGGCTGCAAAAGCAGCTAATTTTTGACCGGAAGGTCAAAACTCGATTGCCGAGCGTTAAGCGCGGGCCTCAGCCGACGAAGGCGCGTTCGACGACAAAAGTCGCGGGATGGCTGAGCGAACCTTCCTGGAAGCCGAGGCTTTCGGCCAATTCCTTGACGTCCTTCAGCATATGCATCGAGCCGCAGATCATGATGCGGTCGGTTTCCGGATCGAGCTTCTCGATGCCGAGGTCGCTGTAGAACTTGCCCGAGCCGATCAGCGCGGTGATGCGGCCCATGCGCGCCGACTCTTCGCGGGTCGTCGAATTGTAGAGCGTAACGCGCCCGGTGGTCAGCTCGCCGATAAGCGGGTCGCTTTCCAGCGCCGCCACCAGTTCCTGGCCATAGATCAGTTCGGCATTGTCGCGGCAGGTATGGGTCAGGATCAGCTGGTCGAATTTCTCGTACGTGTCGGGATCGCGCAGCAGGCTGGCGAAGGGCGCGATGCCGGTGCCGGTCGAGATCATGAACAGCCGCTTGGCCGGCGTCAGCGCGTCGACGACCAGCGTGCCGGTCGACTTCTGGCGCATGATGACGGTGTCGCCGACCTGGATCTTCTGCAGTTCCGAGGTCAACGGGCCGTCTGGCACCTTGATCGAGAAGAACTCCAGCTCTTCGTCCCAGGCCGGGCTGGCCACGGAATACGCACGGTACACCGGCTTCTCAGCATTGGGCAGGCCGATCATGACGAACTCGCCCGAGCGAAAGCGTAGCGACTGCGGACGGGTGATCCGGAACGAGAACAGCCGGTCGGTATAGTGCTTCACCGAGACGACGGTTTGCGCATAGACATTAGCCGGAATCGGGAACTGCAGCGGACGGGCTTCAGCGGTGTTGAACGCGGGCGTGGTGTTCATCAATTCCAACCTTCTCGCCCAATGAGAGATACGGGCGCCGAACTTTCCCGTGCGCGCCCGAACCATTCAGGTCCCGGCGTGCCATGCACGCTACCAAAGCGGTAAGCTCTTGTGTCGGGAATTTATTAGTATACAAACGATATTTGCGTCAAGATGGCGCCGTGAAACACCTTTCCAAACTGCGGCATATCCGTAGTCCCAGCATTTCGGGTTTCGACAATGGAAGAGAATTTTTCGGTGCCGTCGCCGGATTCCCTGGGCAGCGTGGTTGCCGGCATCGATGTCGGCGGAACTTTCACCGACCTGCTTTTGATCGATGGCAAGGACGGCGGCAAGGTGTATCTGGCCAAGACGCCGACGACGGTCGACAACCAGGCTTTTGGCGTGGTTTCGGCGCTCGGCGCCACCGGTTTTCCGGTCGACGGCATCGACCTCATCGTGCATGGCACGACCACCACCACCAATGCGGTGCTGGAGCGCCGGCTGGCCAAAACCGGCATGATCACCACGCGCGGTTTTCGCGACGTGATCGAGCTCGGCCGGCGCACGCGGCCGCAGCCCTATGGCATGACCGGGACCTTCGTCCCCATCATTCCGCGCAATCTCAGGCTCGAAGTGTCGGAGCGCGTCGAGGCCTCAGGCGCTATCCGCACGCCGCTCAACGAGGCCGAAATGCGCGATGCCGTGCAGGCGCTTATCGCCGCCGGCTGCGAATCCCTCGTCATCCACTTCCTGCACTCCTACGCCAACCCCGGACATGAGCGGCGCGCAGCCGAAATCGCCGCCGAATTCTGGCCGAACGGCTACATCACCACGGGCCATGCGCTGCTGTCGGAAGCGCGCGAATTCGAACGCGGCGTAACGGCCTCAGTCAATGCCTCGGTGCAGCCGATCCTCGAGCGCTATGTCGAGCGGCTGCGCAAGGAATTGGCGGCACAAGGCTATGGCCGCGACTTCCTCATCATGAACGGCAATGGCGGCATGATCTCGGCCCGCTTCGTCACACGTGAATCGGCCAAGACGGTGATGTCGGGCCCCGCCTCCGGCGTCATCGCCGCCGCCTATACGGGCAAGCGCGCCGGCTTCGAAAACCTCGTCACCTACGACATGGGCGGCACTTCCACCGACGTGGCGTTGATCCGCAATGCCGAGCCGGCGGTCTCGAACGAGATCGAGATCGAATATGCCATGCCCATCCACGTGCCGATGGTGGCGGTGCACACGGTCGGCGCCGGCGGCGGCTCGATCGCCCGCGTCGATGCGGCCGGCCTGATCCAGATCGGTCCCGAAAGTGCCGGAGCCAATCCCGGCCCGATCTGCTACGGCCGTGGCGGCACCGAGCCGACCATCACCGACGCCAATCTTGTGCTCGGCCGGCTGGCCCCGAAGAAGCTGCTGGCGGTCGACAATCCGGTCACGGCGGAGCGCGTCACCGGCATTTTCGAGGACAGGATCGGCAAGGCGACCGGCCTGTCCGGCGTCGAGGCGGCTGGCGCGGTGCTGCGCCTCGGCAACATGAAGATGGCCGGCGCCATCCGCATGGTCTCGGTGTCGCGCGGTCATGACCCGCGCGATTTCGCGCTGTTCGCCTTCGGCGGCGCCGGGCCGCTGCACGCCACCGCGCTCGCCCGCGAACTCGGCCTGCCCAAAGTGCTGGTGCCTGCACGGCCCGGCATCACCAACGCGCTCGGCTGCGTCGTCGCCGATCTGCGCCATGATTTCGTCAACACCATCAACCAGCCTGTCGCCCTGCTTGATGAAAGCCAGCTCCACCAACTATTGGAACGGCACCGGAACGAAGGTGGGGAGTTGATCGGCAAGGAGGCGGTGAAACCGGAGACTATCCGCGTCACCCACTCCGCCGACATGCAGTTCGTCGGCCAAACCCACATCATCAACGTGCCGCTGCCGTCTTCGACGGTGACGCGGAGCGAATTGCAGGCTTTGTTCGAAAAAGCCTATTTCGCCCGCTTCAAGGTCGAGCTGCCGGAAATCCGCGCCAACCTCGTCAACCTCAACACCTCGGTCACCGGCGTGCGCCCGGCGATCGACCTGTCGCGCCTGATCGACCCGGCTGGGCGCGCAAAAACACTGGAAGAGGCGCGGCGTGAAATCCGGTCGGTCTGGTACGCCGGCCACTGGCACGACACGCCGGTGTACATCAGGGAAAAGCTGCCGCTCGACGCCATCATCGAAGGCCCGGCGATCCTCGAACAGATGGACGCCACCACCGTGCTCGAGCCCGGCGACCGCGCGCGCTCGGACCCCGACGGCAACATCATCATCGACATCGGCGAGGCCTGAGATGCCCGACATTGATATGGCAAAGCTCGACGCCATTACGCTTTCGGTCCTCCAGGCCGCCTTGCAGCAGGTCTGCGACGAGATGGACCTGACGTTTTCCCGCGCCGCCTTCTCGCCCGTCATCGCCGAGGCCAACGACCGTTCCGACGGCATCTATTCCGCCGTCGACGGTTCGCTGATCGCGCAGGGCAGCCAGGGCCTGCCGGTGTTCGTCGGCGTCATGCAATATTCGACCAGGACGGTGATCGAAATGATCGCCGACGGCCGCTGCCTGGCCCCGGAGCCGGGCGACATCTACATCGTCAACGACCCTTATCTCGGCGGCACGCATCTGATGGACGTGCGCTTCGTCATGCCGGTCTATCGCGGTGAAAAGATCTTCTGCTGGTTGTCCAACACCGGCCATTGGCCCGACATTGGCGGCTCCGTGCCCGGCGGCTTCTCGGCATCCGCCACCGCCGTCGAGCAGGAAGGCCTGCGGCTGCCGCCGGTAAAGCTGTTCAAGAAGGGCGTGCTCGATCCTGAAATCTACGCCATCATCTGCTCCAACATCCGGGTTGCCGACCAGCGCATCGGCGACATCAGGGCGCAAGCAGCAGCCCTGCTGATCGGCCAGGACAGGCTCAATGGAATCCTGAATCGTTACGGAGACGAAACCGTTGTCGCGGCGATCGCCGAACTGCGCCGCCGCGCCGCCGAGCAGATGCGCGCCAACATATCCGCCATTCCCGACGGAATCTATCATTCCAAGGCCTTCGTCGATTCCGACGGGGTGGTCAACGAACCGCTGACCATCGCGCTCGCCGTCGAGAAACAGGGCGATACGCTGACCTTCGATTTCACGGGCTCATCCAAGCCCTGCGCCGGACCAATGAACAGCGTGCTGGCAACGACCCTGTCCTCGGTCTATCTCGCCATGCGTCATATCTTCCCCGATGTGCCGATCAGCGCCGGCGCTTTCGAACCACTCGAGGTCAAGCGGCCGGAGGGCACTTTCCTCGATGCAAAGTATCCACGTCCGGTCTCGGGTTGCGCGGCCGAGGTCTCGCAGCGCATCGCCGAGGCGGTGTTCGCCGCCATGGTGCAGGCGCTTCCCGACAAGGTGACGGCCGCCCCCGCCGGCTCAAGCGGCAATTTCGCGCTTGGCGGCAGCGATCCCGCGCGCGGCCGTGATTATGTCATGTATCAAATATCCGGCGGCGGCTATGGCGGCAATTCGGCCCATGACGGCCTCACCAATGGCTGCTCGACCATCGGCATTTCGAAATCGCCGCCGGTCGAGATCATGGAGCAGGCCTTTCCCGTGCTCTACCGCCACTATGCCTTGCGCGAAGGCTCGGGCGGCGCCGGCAAGCATCGCGGCGGTTTCGGCCTCGCCTACGAGGTCGAGATCCTGCGCGGCGAGGCGCGCGCGTCCTTCGTCATGGATCATGGCCGTTTCGGCCCGCAGGGCGCGCTTGGCGGGGAGGATGGCCAGCCCAACAGCGTGATCGTCTTCCGCGATGGCGCGGAACACATACCGCCGCATCTTTCCAAGGAACAGGACATCCCGCTGAAGGCCGGCGACCGCGTGCGCGTCGGCACGCCCGGCGGCGGCGGTTATGGCGATCCGCGTGAGCGAGACGCGGAGCAGGTGCGGCGCGATGTGGCTCTGGGCTATTACACCTTCGAGCAAGCCAGGGAAAAATTTGGCGTCGTGTTGTCGGCCGGTGATCTCATCGTCGACCGGATGGCAACCCACAATCAGCGAGCCGGCTAGCCACCGCAGGTCGCCCGCGCGGATCGTTCACAGCGCCGTGATCGCCGCATGACATGTCGTTTCCGTCTCCGCCGGGAGCATGAAAGCCCGTAGATTTATCCGGTCAACGGAGATCTCGAACATGCATCTTTTTGGTCGTTTCGTGCTTGCCGCTTCCGTCGTTTTCACTCTCGCCACGGGTGCTGCTTTCGCCCAGGAGAAACTGCGGCTTGGCACCGAGGGTGCCTATCCGCCCTTCAACTACGCCAATGCCGATGGCACGCTGGGCGGTTTCGACATCGATCTCGGCAACGCGCTGTGCACCGAGATGAAGGTCGAGTGCGAATTCGCCGTCCAGGACTTCGACGGTTCGATCCCCGCGCTGCAGGCCGGCAAGTTCGACGCCATCATCAACATCACCATCACGCCCGAGCGGGCGCAGAAGGTGGAGTTCACCCACAAATACTACCAGACGCCGCCGGCCATCGCCGTGCCGAAGGAGTCGACCATCGCGGGCACCTCGCCGGACGATCTCAAGGGCAAGGTGCTCGGCGTGCAGAGCGCCACCATCCACCAGAATTTCGCCGAGCAGAAATACAAGGGATCGACCGTCAAGGCCTATCCGACGGGCGACGACGCCCGCACCGACATGGCCAATGGCCGCCTCGACGCGATGATGGATGGCTCGATCATCCTGACCGAATGGCTGAAGAAGCCCGACGGCGCCTGCTGCAAATTGCTGGGTACGCTGACCGCCGATCCGGCCATTCATGGCCCCGGCGTCGGCATCGCGCTGCAGAAGGGCAACAAGGACCTGGCCGACAGGTTCAACGCGGCGATCGACGCGCTGCGCGCCAACGGAAAATACAAGGAGATCAACGACAAGTATTTTGCCTTCGACGTCTACGGTTCCTGAGACCGACGACGAACCCCCTCCGGCAGCGCCTGATGGCGCTGCCGATTTTCATCCATACGGAGAAATTCCTTGGCCGAGCGGCGCTCCCCTTTCTACAGCGGTATTGTCGGGCTTGGCGCCACCATGGGCCGTGTCGGCGGCGACTTCATCTCGGCCAAATACTATTCCGGCATTGCCGACGAGCACCTGAACACGCGCCAGAATGTCGGCGTCCAGGACCTCAGCACCATGGGCAAGATGGACATCAAGGGTCCGGAGGCCGAGGCGCTGGTCAACCATGTCATCGTCAACGATGCCTCGGCGATGAAGCCGGGCCAGGTCCGCTACTCCACGGTCTGCCGCGAGGATGGCGGGATCATGGACGACCTCACCGTGTTCCGGCTGGCACCCGAGCACTTCATGCTGGTGACCGGCTCCGTCAACCGCCTGAAGATGCTGCCCTGGCTCCAGCACCATGCTGAGGGCCGCAAGGCCTATGTCACCGACATCACCGCGGCGGTCGCCTTCCCCACCATCCAGGGTCCGCGCTCGCGCGACCTGTTGAAAGCTCTGGTCACGGATGCGGATCTCGATGGGTTGAAGCGCTGGGCGTTCACCTCGGGGCGTGTCGGCGAAACCAAGGTGTTGATCTCGCGCACCGGCGTCACCGGCGAACTCGGCTTCGAACTCTTCGTGCCGGCCGATGAGGCGGCTTCGGTCTGGGACGCGCTGATGAAGGCCGGCCGCGATTTCGGCCTGAAGCCCTATGGCGTGCTGGCCATGTTCACGCTCGGTCTGGAAAAGGCCTATCCCGCGCATGGCATCGACATGGACGAGACCCGCTCGCCGTTCCATGTCGGCCTCGACCGCTGGATCAAGTTCGACAAGGGCGATTTCATCGGCCGCGAAGCGCTGTTCAAAGTGCGCGACAAGGGTCTCGACGAACGCTGGACCGGCCTGATCCTCGATGGCGACACGCCGGCAGCGACGGATGCGCGGGTGATGGCCGATGGCAGGGATGTCGGCGTGGTCACCTACAGCGACCATGGCTATTCCCTGGGCAAGGTGCTGGCGACAGCGCATCTGCGGCTGCCGTTCACGGCTGTTGGAACGGAACTCAGCATCGCCATTGAAGGCAAGCCGGTCCGCGCCATGGTGGCGCCGATGCCGTTCTTCGATCCGGAAGGGGCGAGGTTGCGGGGTTAGCGCGACTTGCATCGACAGACCGCTGCCTTCGCGATTGGCGGAAACGGCCTGACATCGTCATCCTATGACGAAGCGATGGGCGGTGGCCCCAATCGCTGACAGTCAGCCGGCTCATCACCCCCGACGATCGAGCCGCGCCACCAGACGATCCCCCACCCACTGGATGCCGCAAACCAGTATGATCAGCACGATCACCACGGCGATCATCACGCTGGTTTCAAACCGCTGGTAGCCGTAGCGGATGGCGAGGTCGCCGAGTCCGCCCGCACCGATGGCGCCGGCCATGGCCGAGGCGCCGACCAGCGTCACCAGCGTCACGGTGAAGCCGACGACGATGCCGGGCAGGGCTTCGGGCACCAGCACCTCGCGGACGATGGTCCAGCGGTTGCCGCCCATCGCGCGCGCCGCCTCGATCAGCCCGTGGTCGACCTCCCGCAGCGACACTTCGGCGATGCGCGCATAGTAGGGCGTGGCGGCGATCGACAGCGGCACGATCGCCGCCCAGGTGCCGATCGAGGTGCCGACGATCAGCCGCGTCACCGGGATCAGCGCCACCAGAAGGATGATGAACGGCACCGAGCGGAAGCCGTTGATGACGGCGGCGAGCACCCGGTTCACCCACGGGCTTTCGGCGATGCCGCCGCGCTCGGTGGCGATCAGCGCCAGGCCGAGCGGCAGGCCGAAGACCAGCGAGATCAGGCCGGAGGCGGCCGTCATCAGCACCGTCTCCCAGATCGACCGCAGCAGAAGCTCAAACAGGATCGGCGACATGGCCAAGCACCTCCACCCGCGCCTCGCGGGACTTTAGAAAAGCGATCACCTCGGCGAGATGGCCCGCATCGCCGCCGGGAATGGACAGGAACAGCGTTCCGACCGGCTGCTGCTGAATATGGTCGATGCCGCCATGAACGAGCCGGAAGGCGCCAGGCACGGCTCTCGCAAGGTCGGAGAGCAGTGGGCCGCGCGCGGCTTCGCCGGCCACATCCACCCGCAGGATGGTTTGCGCGCCGGCTGACGGACGGAGCCGGGCCGCCAGCTCCGGCGGCAGTTGCGGCCGGATGGCGCCGAGCAGGCGTTTTGTGATGCCGGATTGCGGATCGGCGAACACCGACCAGACCGGCCCTTGCTCGACGATGCGTCCGGCGTCGATGACCGCCACGCGGTCGGCGATCGAGCGGATCACCTCCATCTCGTGGGTGATCAAGAGGATGGTCAGGTCAAGCTGGCGGTTGATGTCCTTGATCAGGGCGAGAATGGAACGGGTCGTCTCCGGGTCGAGCGCCGACGTCGCTTCGTCAGACAGAAGCAGCGCCGGCCGCGCGGCCAGCGCCCTGGCGATGCCGACGCGCTGCTTCTGGCCGCCCGACAGCGACGCCGGATAGGCTTTCGCCTTTTCCGACAGGCCGACGAGATCGAGCAGCTCCGCCGCCCGCTTCAGCCGCTCGGCCTTTGGCCGGCCCTCTATCTTCAGCGGCAGCGCCACATTGTCCTCGACGGTCTTGGCCGACAGCAGGTTGAAATGCTGGAAGATCATGCCGATGCGCCGCCGCAGCGGCTGCAGGTCACGCTCGCGGAGCCGGCTGATCTCGCGGCCCTCGATGAACACCTCGCCGGTGTCGGGGCGTTCCAGCCCGTTCAGGCAGCGGATCAGCGTCGATTTGCCGGCGCCGCTGCGGCCGATGATGCCGAGGATCTCGCCCTTGCGCACCGTCAGTGAAATGCCGTCGAGCGCCGCCGTCGCGCCGAAGCGGCGCTTCAGCTCGACAAGGCGCACAACGTCCTGTGCCGGTGCATCGGCGTCGTCCGTGTTCTCGATGGCTGCGGTCACATGCTGGTTCATACGCGGATTCCGAAACAGGATTGCGGCCCGCGCATCGCACGGACCGCACTTCTCGTCAAAGCAGACACTTTCGTGCCAGGATTTGCTCAGTAGGCGCTGAGACCGGTGCCCTTGTAGACCTTGTCGAACTCAGCCTTGACCGCCTCGTTCTGGTAGGAGGCGACCAGCGTCTTCACCCAGGCCTCGTTCTCGTTGCCGACCTTGACGGCGATGAAGTTGCGATAGGGATTGTCGGCGATCGGCTCCTGCGCGATGCGGTTTTCCGGGGTCAGGCCGCTTTTCAGCGCCCAGTCGGTGTTGACCACGGCGGCGTCGAGATCCTCGACCGAGCGGCCGACGATACCGGCGTCGAGTTCCTTGATCTCGACCTTCTTCGCATTCTCGGCGATGTCGGCGGTGGTGGCGAGGATACCGGTACCGTCCTTCAGCTTGATCACGCCCTCATTCTGCAGCACCCGCAGCGCCCGGCCTTCATTGGACGGGTCGTTCGGCACGCCGATCACCGCGCCTTCCGGCAGGTCGGCGACCTTCGTGTACTTCTTGGAGTAGAGGCCGATCGGCCACACGCCGGTATAGCCGACGCGCACGATATGGTAGCCCTGCGTCTTGATCTGGTTGTCGAGATAGGGCTGGTGCTGGAAGGCGTTGGCGTCGATCTCGCCGCGCTCCAGCGCCTCGTTGGGCTGGGTATAGTCGTTGAACACCACGGTCTCGATGCTCAGGCCCTTCTCGGCGGCTTTAGCGACCACGACGCGCCAGACATCCTCGTCCTCGCCGCTGATGATACCGACCTTGATCGCCTTCTTGTCCTCGGCGAAGGAGGCATGCGGCGCCATCAGGCTGCCGATCGCCACAGCCGAGGCGAACAGCAGAGCGAGGCCGCTGCGCCGGTTGATGGTTGACCTTGGGGAAGAGGACAAAGTGTTGTTGAAGTCGGACATGTCTGATTCTCTGCGGTTGTGAAGTCATGGCAGCAAGGCGGGTTGCCTAGGCTTGGTCACATCATCAGAATTCTATCGATTTTATCAAAGAACGTGTTTCGCCGTTCTCGGCCAAGCCGGGAATATTCTCTCAAAAATTTTGGGGAAGAGAGCAAAACACGCCGCGGGATCGGCTATCGTCCGTTGCGATCCGATCCCGTGGCCCAGAAGAGCCGGCGAGGTGCCCACGAGCCCGGCCGTCGTGTTTCCCTCCGGATTTATAGTGTTGTTACAATTGTTGGCCGCGCATGACGTGACCGAGCAGCAATGGCGGGTGTTGCGCGTGCTGAGCGAGGCCGGTCCGATCGAGGCGACGGAGCTTGCGGACCGTGCCTCGGTGCTGCAGCCCAGCCTGACCCGCATCATCAAGACCCTCGAAGGCCGAAAATTCATCACCCGCAACAAGGCGCAAGGCGACGGCCGTTGCGTCGTGCTCGCCATTGCTCCGACCGGCTCGGCGCTGATCGAGGTGCTGTCGCCCGAACGTCGCGTCATCTATGACGACATCGAACGGCGCTTCGGCCGTGAGCGGCTCGAGCACCTTCTCGATCTCCTGGAAATCCTGATCGACGGCGAGAGCTGACCGCTCCGCGGCGTGGGCCATCCGCCTCGCCTCGAGCGCAAACTGCCCAGCCGCGCGGTGCCGGCGGCAGTTGCAGGGACATTGATCCTTACGCTGATTGATTGTGCCTGCGGCCAGCATTCTTCCCTTATGCGGCCATGGCCGCCTTTTCGTGAAGGCGGGCGGGTTGATCGGGCGGCCTTCTTGCCTAGGTAGAGAGTGCGGCAGGGCGCCACGCGATCTCAACAATCGGTATGACATTTTCCACTATTCGAAAGCTTGCCCTTTCTGGTCTCATCGTCGTCGTCCAGTCTTCCTGCGTCGTTCCCGACGACACGTCGCGCATCGCCAAGGTCGATCCTACGGCGGCGGCGGCTCGCAAGGAGATGGTCGGCCTCAGCGAAGCCGACGTTCGAATGTGCGCGGGGTTTCCAACCGCCACCGCGGACGCCGGCGGATCCGGCCAGATCTGGACTTACAAGCGCGTCGTTCAGCGCGGCAATCTCAGCATCGTCGTCCCCACCCTGTCGGTGGGGCCGGTCCCGGCGCTCGGTGGCTCCCTCAATGTCGCTCCGGGCGGCTATTGCGACACGCAGGTCCGCATGGTCGGCGGCCGCGTCGCCGAAGTTGCCTACGCCGGCGACAACAATCTGCCCAGCAGGCGCGACGCGCTCTGTGTCAGCACCGTGGATGCTTGCGTGGCCTATGCCCGCCAGCACAGGTCGGCGACCAAATAGCCGGAACGACACCGGATTCCGCGGGAAACGGCGATGGCCGGCCTTCGGTGTTTGACGCGGATGGCGTTGAGGGCTTGACTGCCCCGCCGGACCGAATACGCTAGCGCAAAATACCGGCTCTGATCGCCGGGCGGCAAATATGCCTCGTATGCCTCGCCTTTCCGGCGCTGGCTGCGGGGCATTGTCATTTCTGGGGTCTTGTTTGAAACGGCGTATCGAAATCGGCATCCTCTATTCCCGCTCGGGGAGCTATCAGCTCGTCTCCGACGCGTGCCGCATCGGCGCCATGCGCGCCATCGCCGACATCAATGCCGACCGCAGCTCGGGTATCGAACTGGTGCCGGTCGAACGCGATCCGCAAAGCAACGCCGACCGCTACGCGACGCTGTGCGAGGACATTTTCAGGACCAGCAGCGCCCGCCACGTCGTCGGCTGCGTCACCTCCTGGAGCCGCAAGGAGACCATTCCCGTGCTGGAGAAGGCGGGCGGCATGCTCTGGTATGCCTGCCCCTATGAGGGGTTCGAGGCCAACGAGCATGTCGTCTACATGCACGCCTGTCCCAACCAGCACCTGGTGCCGCTACTGGCGCATGTCGTGCCGCGCTTCGGCGCCAACGGTTTTCTGCTCGGATCGAACTACATCTGGGGCTGGGAGATGAACCGTGTCGCGCGCGACCTGATCGCCGATGCCGGCGGCAAGGTCTTGGGCGAGCGCTATCTGCGCATAGGCGAGACCGACGTGTCGCGCCTGATTGCCGAGATCAGGGCGACGCGGCCGAATTTCATCCTCAACAATCTGATCGGCACCTCGTCCTATGCCTTCCTGGCCGCCTATCGCGACCTGGGCGTCGAGGATCCGGCCTTCAGCCCGCGGAACTGCCCGGTCATTTCCTGCAACCTGACCGAGGGCGAGTTGCCGGCGATCGGCGAGACGGGCAAAGGCCATCTGTCGGTCGGGCCCTATTTCGCGCCGCGTCCGGCCGCCTTCGCCTCGTCCTTCGAAGCCTCGGCCTATGCCTCGGTGCAAGTGATGGCCGACGTGCTGTCGCGTGATCCCGAGGCCGGCCCGGCGGAATTTTCCAGGACCTTCGCCGAGCGGCGCTTTTCCACCCGGCTCGGACCGATCGCCATCGACGCGCATTCCCAGCACGCCACGCTGCCCGTCATCATAGGCCGGATCGCTGACGGTTTCTTCGAAGTCGTCAGCCGCGAGGACGAGGTCGCACCGGATCCCTACCTGTCACGCTACGATCCGGCAAAAACATTCGGCCGGCCGCGCTTGCGGGTGGTGTCGTGACCCGCACCCCGCGCATCCCCAATCTCGGCGGCGCCAGGGCGTTTGTCCTGCATCGCCCGCACCCGACGGTGCAGGCGATCACCAGGCAATTGTCGGCCATCGGCCTTGTCACCGTGGACTGCTGGCCGGAACTGGCGGCGGAAGCGCTGGCCGCGGACTTCGTCTTCTTCGATGCCGATCTCGGCTTCGACGAGCAATTTCCTTGGAAGCCGGGCGAGGCGCCGATGCCGCTGGTGGCGCTGATCGGCTCGGAAGCGCCCGGCCGCATCGAATGGGCGCTGTCGCACAAGGCCGACGCGCAGCTCCTGAAGCCGGTCGGCAATGCCGGCGTCTACAGCGCGCTGCTGATCGCGCGCCAGAGCTTCGAGGCACGAAAGAACTTAGCCGGCGAGATTGCCGCGCTGCGCCAGCGCGTCGCCGAACGCCAGACCATCGTGCGGGCTGTCTCGGCTTTGGCCAAAGGCAGCGACGACGAGCGCGCCTATGCGCAACTGCGCTCGCTGGCGATGAGCTGGCGGATCAGCGTCGAGGACGCCGCGCGCCGCATCGTGGCAATGACCGAGGACGTAACGGGAGAGGCCAAGACCGGGGAGGAGAGCGGCGATGACCAGTCCCATCGCGCCTGACCTCGCGGCGACGGCGCGCATGCCGTTAAAACCGCGCGCCGGCGTCTGGCGCCGGCTGGTCCAGCGCCGCCTGGCGCTGCTCGGCCTGGTCATCGTGGCCGTTGTCGTCGCCGGCGCGATCCTGGCGCCATGGCTGACCGGCTACGATCCCAACGAACAGATGTTCGACGGCCTGACCATCGAGGGCTCGCCGCTGCCGCCGAATGCGAAATTCTGGCTGGGCACCGACCTGCTCGGGCGTGACCTGTTGACCCGCATCCTCTACGGCGCGCGCACCTCCCTGATCATCGGCATCGTCGCCAATGGCATCGCACTCTTCATCGGCACGCTGGTCGGGGTCACCGCGGGCTATTTCCGCGGCTGGGTCGGCAGCGTGTTGATGCGTTTCACCGATCTGATGATGGCCTTCCCGGCGCTGCTGCTGGCCATCTGCCTGGCGGCCGTGTTCCAGCCCAGCCTGTGGATCGTCGCCATGGTCATCGCCCTGGTCAACTGGGTGCAGACCGCGCGCGTCATCTACACCGAGACGTCCTCGCTCGCCGAACGCGAATTCATCGACGCCGAGCGCACCATCGGCGCGAGTGCGCCGCGCATCCTGTTTCGCCACATCCTGCCGCATCTCCTGCCCACCATCATCGTCTGGGGCACGCTCGGCATCTCGACCACGGTTCTGCTCGAGGCGACGCTCTCCTTCCTCGGCATTGGCGTGCAGCCGCCGACGGCATCGTGGGGCAACATCATCTTCGAGAACCAGACCTATTTTCAGGCCGCGCCCTGGCTGGTGTTCTTTCCCGGCGCCGCGATCCTGGCGCTGGCGCTGGCCTTCAACCTGATCGGCGACGCGCTGCGCGACATTCTCGACCCGACGCAAAGGGGCCGGGCATGATGGGAGGCCGGGCATGATCGCCTATCTCGGCCGCCGGCTGATCCAGTCGCTGCTCATCCTGCTCGGCGTCTCGCTGATCACCTTCGCGCTGCTCTATCTCCTGCCCGCCGATCCGGTGCGCCAGATCGCCGGCCGCAGCGCCACGCCGCAGACGGTGGAGAACATCCGCCAGCAGCTCGGCCTCGACCAGCCCTTCATCGTCCAGTACTGGCACTATCTGGTGAAGCTCGTCAGCGGCGATCTCGGGCGCTCCTACATCCAGCGCTCGGAGGTTACCGAGCTCATCGTCTCGCGGCTGCCGGCCAGCCTGCTTCTGATGGTCGGCGCCATCCTGTGCGAATTGCTGATCGGGCTCTCGATGGGCCTGATCGCCGCCATCAAGCGCGGCACCGCCACCGACCAGACCTTGATGGTCGCCTCCTTCGTCGGCGTCTCGGCGCCGCAATTCGTCGTCGGCCTTTTGCTGCTCTACGTCTTCGCGGTCAGGCTGAGCTGGTTTCCGATCGGTGGCTACGGCACCTGGCGCCATCTCGTGCTGCCATCGCTGACCATGGGCATCCTCGGGGCCGGCTGGTATGCGCGCATGATGCGTTCGTCGATGATCGACGTGCTGCGCCAGGATTATGTGCGCACCGCGCGTGCGAAAGGCCTGGCTCGCGGCGCTATCATTTTCCGCCATGCGCTGCCCAACGCCATCCTGCCGGTCATCGCCATGATCGGCATCGACATCGGCATCTTCATGGGCGGCATCGTCGTCGTCGAAAGCGTGTTCGGTTGGCCCGGCATAGGCCAGTTGGCCTGGCAGGCCATCCAGCGAGTCGACATCCCGATCATCATGGGGGTCACGCTGGTGTCGGCTTTCGCCATCGTGCTCGGCAATCTGCTCGCCGACATCATCGCGCCGTTCATCGACCCCCGCATCAAACTGAGATGAGCATCAAGCTCGGATGAAACCAAGAAAACAAACAGAGAAAGGGAACATGACAATGAAGAAGTTTCTCGCATCGACCGTGGCGGCATCGGCGCTGGCGCTGATGCTCGGCATGACGAGCGCCCGCGCAGAGGACGCCATGGATCCCAACGCCAAGCAGGGTGGCGAGATCATCGCCACCTACAAGGACGACGTCACCACGCTCGACCCTGCCATCGGCTATGACTGGCAGAACTGGTCGATGATCAAGAGCCTGTTCGACGGGTTGATGGACTACGAGCCCGGCACCACCAATCTCAAACCCGACCTCGCCGAGAGCTACGAGATCTCGCCCGACGGCAAGACCTTCACCTTCAAGCTCAGGCACGGCGTGAAATTCCACAATGGCCGTGAGATGACGGCCGACGACGTCAAATATTCGCTCGACCGCGTCACCAATCCGAAGACGCAGAGCCCCGGTGCCGGTTTCTTCGGCTCGATCAAGGGCTATGACGATGTCGCCGCGGGCAAGGCCGAGACGCTGTCGGGCGTCACCGTCGTCGATCCCTACACGGTCAAGTTCGAGCTGACCCGCCCCGACGCCACCTTCCTGCATGTCATGGCCATCAATTTCTCGCATGTCGTGCCGAAGGAAGAGGTGGAGAAATACGGCGCCGATTTCGGCAAGCATCCGGTCGGCACCGGGGCGTTCAAACTCGCCGAGTGGACGCTCGGCCAGCGCATCGTCTTCGAACGCAATCCGGACTATTGGCACAAAGGCCTGCCGCATCTCGACAAGATCACCTTCGAGGTTGGCCAGGAGCCGATCGTGGCTTTGCTGCGCCTGCAGAAAGGTGAGATCGACCTGCCGCTCGACGGCATTCCTCCGGCAAAGTTCCAGGAGGTGATGGCCGATCCCGAGCAGAAGGCGCGCGTCGTCGAAGGCGGCCAGCTGCACACCGGCTATGTCACCATGAACACCACCATGGCGCCGTTCGACAATGTGAAGGTGCGCCAGGCGGTCAACATGGCGCTCAACAAGGCGCGCATCATCCAGATCATCAACGGCCGCGCCGTGCCGGCCAACCAGCCGCTGCCGCCATCGATGCCGGGCTACGACAAGGAGTACAAGGGTTATCCCTACGACGTCGCCAAGGCCAAGGCGCTGCTTGCCGAGGCCGGCCACCCCGATGGTTTCGAGACGCAATTGTTCGCCATGAACACCGACCCCAACCCACGCATCGCCCAGGCGATCCAGCAGGATCTGGCGGCGATCGGCATCAAGGCCAGCATCCAGTCCCTGGCGCAGGCCAACGTCATCGCCGCCGGCGGCGACAAGGCCGGCGCGCCGATGATCTGGTCGGGCGGCATGGGCTGGATCGCCGACTTCCCCGATCCGTCGAACTTCTACGGTCCAATCCTGGGCTGCGCTGGTGCCGTGCCGGGCGGCTGGAACTGGTCGTGGTATTGCAACAAGGACCTCGACGCCAAGGCGGCCGAGGCCGACTCGATTGTCGACCCTGCGAAGTCCGGGGAGCGCAGCAAGATGTGGAGCGACATCTACGCGAAGATCATGGCGGACGCGCCCTGGGCGCCGGTCTTCAACGAGCAGCGATTCACAATGAAATCGGCCCGCATGGGCGGCGCCGACAACCTTTACGTGGACCCGGTCCATGTCCCGATCAACTACGACAATGTGTACGTAAAAGATGTGCAATAACTGCGACTACACCATCCACGGGCGCCATCACCATTTCGGCTGGGACAATTCGTTTGTTCCGGCGCAGCGCGTGGCGCCCGGTTCGACCATCGAGTTCCAGTGCCTGGATTCCTCGGGCGGCCAGTTGCAGCCCGACAGCACGGTCGCCGAAATCGCCAAGCTCGACTTCGCGGGGATCAATCCGGTTACCGGACCGATCTTCGTCGAGGGCGCCGAGCCGGGCGATGCGCTGAAGGTGACGATCGAGATGTTCAAACCGTCCGGCTTCGGCTGGACGGCGAATATTCCCGGCTTCGGCCTGCTCGCCGACGACTTCAAGGAGCCGGCGCTGAACATCTGGAAATACAATGCCGCCTCGCTCGAGCCGGCATTGTTCGGCAAGAACGCGCGAGTGCCGCTGAAACCGTTCGCCGGCACCATCGGCAACGCACCAGCCGAGATGGGTCATCACTCGGTGGTGCCGCCACGTCGCGTCGGCGGCAATCTCGACATTCGCGACCTTGCCGCAGGCACGACGCTCTATCTGCCGGTGGAGGTGGCGGGCGCGCTGTTCTCGGTCGGCGACACGCATGCCGCGCAAGGCGATGGCGAGGTCTGCGGCACGGCGATCGAAAGCCCGATGGACGTCGTGCTGAAACTCGATTTGGTGAAAGATGCGCGGCTGAAGACGCCGCGCTTCACCACATCGGGCCCGGTGACGCGCCATCTCGACGCCAAGGGCTATGAGGTGACGACCGGCATCGGGCCGGACCTGATGACTGGCGCCAAGGAAGCGGTTGCCCAGATGGTCGACCTGCTCGCCGGGCGCTACGGAATAGATCCGGTCGAGGGCTACATGCTGGCCTCGGTCTGCGGCGATCTCAGGATCAGCGAGATCGTCGACATGCCCAACTGGGTGGTGTCGTTCTACTTTCCGCGCTGCGTGTTTGAATGAAGTTGGGTCAGCGCCAAGGCGCCCCCCTCTGTCCTACCGGACATCTCCCCCTCGAGGGGGGAGATTGGCTTTCACGCGCGCCGGCACTCCTTTTTGTGCCGTCGAAAGTTGGCGAAGCCATGCGTGCCGTCCAATCTCCCCCCTCGAGGGGGAGATGGCCGGCAGGCCAGAGGGGGGCGTGCCCCGCCAAACCTCTCGGAAGCCTGCGCCTGCAATGACCACCAACCCCATCCTCACTATAACCAATCTCTCCGTCTCCGTGCGCGGCGAGGAGGGCTCTCGCGAGGTCGTCTCCAACCTCTCTCTGGCACTTGCCCGTGGCGAAACGCTCTGCATCGCCGGCGAGTCCGGCTCCGGGAAATCGATGACGGCGCTGGCGATCATGCAATTGCTGCCGCAGCCTGCGGCGCGCATCTCCGCCGGCTCGATCCATCTGGCCGACACCGACCTCACCACACTCGACGAACGCCGGATGCGCCATATTCGCGGCGATCGCATCGCCATGATCTTCCAGGAACCTATGACCTCGCTCAATCCGGTTCTGTCGATCGGCCGCCAGCTCACCGAATCCATCGAGGCGCATACCAGCCTGTCGCCTACGCAAGCCCGCCGGCGCGCCATCGAGGCGCTGATAGCGGTGCGTATTTCGGAGGCCGAAAGCCGGCTAAGGCAATTTCCGCACGAGCTGTCCGGCGGCATGCGCCAGCGCGTGATGATCGCCATGGCGTTGGCGCTGGAACCCGACGTGCTGATCGCCGACGAGCCGACGACGGCGCTCGACGTTACCGTGCAGGGCGAGGTGCTGGAATTGCTGCGCGACCTGCAGAAGAAGCACGGCACCAGCGTCATTCTCATCACCCACGACATGGGCGTGGTCGCCGAGATGGCCGACCGCGTCATCATCATGCGCCACGGCCGCATGGTCGAGGAAGGCAAGACATCGGATATTTTCGCCAGGCCGCGAGCCGATTATACGCGCGAGCTGCTCGCCGCCGTGCCGCGCATCGGCAGTGGCGTCGGCCGGCAGGCATCGAAAGAGATTGCCGAAGCCGCAATGCCGGCCAATGTCGCCGATGTAAAAGACCTCCACGTCCGCTTCGACCTGCATGGCGGCATCTTTGGCCAGGTCACCCGCCGCGTTCACGCCGTCGAGGGCGTCAGCTTTTCGATCGCGCCCAACGAAACGCTGGCGCTGGTCGGCGAATCCGGCTGCGGCAAGTCGACCACCGCCAAGGCGCTGGCCGGGCTGGTGCCGTATAGCGGCGACATCGTCGTCGGCGGTCGCAATTTGTCCGGTCTCGGCCGCGACGAGCGCAAGGCGGTTCGCCGCGACGTGCAGATGATCTTCCAGGACCCCTTCGCCTCGCTCGACCCGCGCATGCGCGTCGGCGACCTCGTCGCCGAGCCGCTGCTGATCCACGGCATCGCCTCGAAGCAGGAGCGCCGCGAGCGTGTGGCGGCCTTGTTCGACCGTGTCGGCCTGTCATCGGATCAGATGGAGCTTTATCCGCACGAGTTTTCCGGTGGCCAGCGCCAGCGCGTCTGCATCGCCCGCGCCCTGGCGCTGCGGCCAAAACTGATCATTGCCGACGAAAGCGTCTCGGCGCTCGACGTTTCTGTGCAGGCGCGTGTGCTCGACCTTTTGAAGGAATTGCAGCGCGAATTCGGCGTCGCCTATCTGTTCATTTCGCACGACATGGCCGTCGTCGAGAACATCTCCGACCGTGTCGCCGTCATGTATCTCGGCCAGATCGTCGAGATGGGCACGCGCGACCAGGTTTTTTCGAACCCGCGCCACCCCTACACCAGGCGCCTGATCGAGGCCGTGCCGGTGCCCGACCCCACGCGGCGCAGGAGCCGTTTCGCCCGCCTCGACCAGGAAATCCCAAGCGCCACGCGCAGGATCGGCGAAGCGCCGCTGAAACTGGCGCTGAGCGATGTCGGCGACGGCCATCTCGTCGCCGCCGAGGGCTGAAGGCGCTTATTGCCTCCTGAGAACGCTTCATAGCCGTGCCCGCATGGGCGGTTCACATGTTCGTGTCTCTTCCCCGGCTTCCGGCTGGGGGAATGCTATCGGCCGGATCGGCACGGGCTCGCCGGCATGAAATCCGTGGCCGCCTCTTGCCCTTCCGCCTCATTTTCCTAATGTTCCATTGTGCTTGCGGATGACGATCGTAGGGGGCGGACGGATTCATCCACACTGGGAGGAAGTAAACTCATGAAGCTATGCCATGTCGTTTCCGCCGCGCTCCTCGCGGCCACCACTGTTCCGGCTTCGGCCGCCGAGATTTCCGATGGCAAGGTCAAGATCGGCATCCTCAACGACCAGTCCGGCGTCTATGCCGATTTCGGCGGCAAATGGTCGGTCGAAGCAGCCAAGATGGCGGTCGAGGATTTCGGCGGCAAGGTGCAGGGCGCGCCGGTCGAGATCATCAGCGCCGACCATCAGAACAAGCCCGATATCGCCTCCAACATCGCCCGCCAATGGTATGACACCGAGCAGGTCGATGCCATCATGGAGCTGACGACCTCTTCTGTCGCGCTCGCCGTGCAAGGGATTTCCAAGGAAAAGAAGAAGATCGACATCGTCACCGGTGCGGCGACCACCGACCTCACCGGCAAGCAATGCTCGCCCTACGGTTTCCACTGGGCCTATGACACCCACTCGCAGGCGGTGGGAACCGGCGGCTCCCTCGTCCAGCAGGGCGGCGACAGCTGGTTCTTCGTCACCGTCGATTATGCCTTCGGCTATTCGCTGAAGGAGCAGACATCCAAATTCGTTGAGAGCCATGGCGGCAAGGTGCTGGGCGAAGTGCGGTACCCCCTCGGATCGACCGACTATTCGTCCTTCCTGCTGCAGGCACAGTCGTCGGGCGCAAAGGTCATCGGCCTGGCCAATGCCGGTCTCGACACCTCCAATTCCATCAAGCAGGCGGCCGAATTCGGCATCGTCCAGGGCGGCCAGCGCCTGGCAGCGCTTCTGTTCACGCTGGCCGAGGTGCATGGGCTCGGCCTGCAGGCCGCGCAAGGCGTCGTGCTGACCGAGGGCTATTACTGGGACCGCGACGACAAGAGCCGCGAGTTCGGGCAGCGCTTCTTCAAGCGCACCAACCGCATGCCCAACATGATCCAGGCCGCGACCTATTCGGCTGTGACGCAATATTTGAAGGCGATCGACAAGGCCGGCACCGACGAGACCGAAGCGGTCGCCAAGCAGCTCCATTCGCTGCCCGTCGACGACGCCGTCATTACCGGCGGCAAGGTGCAGGCCGACGGCAACATGGTGCACGACATGTATCTCTACCAGGTCAAGGCACCGAGCGAGAGCACCAAGGATTGGGACTACTACAAGTATCTCGCCACCATTCCCGGCAAGGAGGCTTTCCTGAGCGAAAAGGACAGCGGCTGCGCGACGGCGGCCCAGTGACCGGCGCGGCCATGGCGCCGCCTGACCTGACCGACAAAGAACCGCGAGTGGTGCTTTCCGCCCGCGGCCTGCGGCGTGACTTTGCCGGCTTCGTCGCCGTCAAAAATGTCGACCTCGATGTCCGCCGTCGCAAGATCCATGCCTTGATCGGACCCAACGGCGCCGGCAAGACCACCGTCTTCAACCTGCTGACCAAATTCCTGGCGCCGACCAGCGGCAGGATCGAGTTGCTCGGCCAGGACATCACCCGCACGCCGCCGGCCAGGGTTGCGCGCATGGGGCTGGTGCGCTCGTTCCAGATATCGGCGATCTTTCCGCATCTCAGCGTGCTCGACAATGTGCGCGTCGCGCTGCAGCGTCCGGCCGGGCTTGGCGTCCAGTTCTGGCGTTCGCTGGCCGCACTCGACCGGTTGACGCCGCGCGCCATGGAGCTGCTGCGCTCCGTCGGTCTCGACGATGCCAGGAACAGGCTGGCAAGCGATCTCTCCTATGGCAGGAAACGCGTGCTCGAGATCGCCACGACCCTGGCGCTGGATCCGAAAGTGCTGTTGCTCGACGAGCCGATGGCCGGCATGGGGCACGAGGACGTCGCCACGGTTTCCGCCCTCATCCGTTCGGTGGCCGAGGACCGCGCGATATTGATGGTCGAGCACAATCTGACCGTAGTGGCCGATCTCTGCGACTGGATAACGGTGATGCAGCGCGGCGAGGTGCTTGCCGCCGGCGACTACGCCACCGTCAGCCGTGACGAGCGCGTCAAGGTTGCCTATATGGGCACCGCCGATGACTAGTGCTTCGCCCCTGCTTGCGGTCAGCGGCCTCAACGCCTGGTATGGCGAAGGCCATGCGCTGCACGGCGTCGACCTGGATGTGTTTGCCGGCGAGACGGTGACGCTGCTCGGCCGCAACGGCGTCGGCAAGACGACGACGCTGCGCGCCATCATGGGCCTGATCCGCCGGCGAACCGGGCAGGTCGTTTTCGACGGCGTGGACCTGATGCGGCTGCCGCTGCACCGCACCGCCCATCAAGGCATCGGCTTCGTGCCGGAGGAACGCGGCATCTTCTCGACGCTGACCGTCGACGAGAACCTGGTGCTGCCACCGGTCGTCGCCCTGGGCGGCATGAGCGTCGAGGAAATCTTCGATCTCTTCCCCAATCTGAAGGAGCGGCGCAACAGTCCCGGCACGCGGCTGTCGGGCGGCGAACAGCAGATGCTGGCGATCGCGCGCATGCTGCGCACCGGCGTCAAGATGCTGCTCCTGGACGAGCCGACCGAGGGCCTCGCACCTGTCATCGTGCAGCGCATCGGCGAGCTCTTGGTGACGTTGAAGAAGCGCGGCATGACCATCCTGCTGGTCGAGCAGAATTTCCGCTTCGCCAGCCGTGTCGCCGACCGTTTCTACCTGATGGAGCACGGCAAGGTCGTGGCCGGGTTTCCCACCGGCGAACTGGCGGACCGCATGACGCTGCTCCACGAAATCCTGGGTGTATGATGGCGCCATGACGATGATCTTCGGCATCCCCGTCCAGGCATTGCTCGGCCAGTTGCTGGTCGGCCTGATCAACGGCTCCTTCTACGCCATGCTGAGCCTCGGCCTGGCCGTGATCTTCGGCCTGCTGCGCGTCATCAATTTCGCCCATGGCGCCCAATATATGCTCGGCGCCTTCACAGGCTATCTCCTGCTCACCCATCTCGGCATCGGCTATTGGCCGGCGCTGGTCCTGGCGCCGCTGATCGTCGGCCTGTTCGGCGTCGTCGTCGAACGCCTGGCGCTGTCCAGGCTCTACGACACTGATCCGCTCTACGGCCTGCTCTTCACCTTCGGCCTCGCGCTCGTGCTCGAAGGCATCTTCCGCTACTATTACGGCGTGTCGGGAAACCCCTACGCCGTGCCGCCGCTGCTTGCCGGAGGCACCAATCTCGGCTTCATGTTCCTGCCCAATTATCGCGGCTGGGTCGTAATCGCCTCGGCGATCGTCTGCTTCGGAACCTGGGCGCTGATCGAGAAGACCAGGCTCGGGTCCTACCTGCGCGCCGCAACCGAGAATCCCCGCCTCGTCCAGGCCTTCGGCGTCAACGTGCCGTTGCTTTTGACCCTCACCTACGGCCTCGGCTCCGCCCTTGCCGGGCTGGCCGGCATACTGGCGGCACCCGTCTACCAGGTCAGCCCGCTGATGGGGTCGGACCTCATCATCGTCGTCTTCGCGGTGGTCGTGGTCGGCGGCATGGGTTCGATCCTCGGCGCCATCGTCACCGGCTACATGCTTGGGCTGGCCGAAGGCCTGACCAAGGTCTTCTACCCCGAGGCCTCCAACCTCGTCGTCTTCGTCATCATGGCGATCGTGCTCCTGGTCCGGCCGGCCGGCCTGTTCGGAAGGGATGCCTGACATGGCGGAAGAAACATCCGACATGGCCGCTCTCAGCCTTCGCGAGGCATCGGCCAAACCCTCGGCATGGCTCGAATGGACGATTGTCGCGCTCGGCATACTGGCGCTGCTGGCAGCCCCCTTCTTCGTCTACCCGATCTTCCTGATGAAGATGCTGTGCTTCGCGCTGTTCGCCTGCGCCTTCAATCTCCTGCTCGGCTATACCGGGCTGCTGTCCTTCGGCCACGCCACCTTTTTTGGCGGCGCCGCCTATTTCACCGCGCACGCCGTCAAGGTCTGGGGCTGGCCGCCCGAAGCCGGCATCCTGCTCGGCATGGCGGGCGCGGCACTGCTCGGCCTCGTCATGGGCTTCTTCGCCATTCGCCGGCAAGGCATCTATTTCGCCATGATCACGCTGGCGCTGTCGCAGATGTTCTTCTTCTTTTGCGTCCAGGCGCCGTTCACGCAAGGCGAGGACGGCATCCAGGGCGTGCCGCGCGGCATGCTCTTCGGCGTCCTCGACCTGAACGTCTCGATGAACATGTATTATTTCGTGCTTGCCGTGGTCCTGATCGGCGTCTTCGCCATCTGGCGGATCGTCAATTCGCCCTTCGGCATGATCCTGTGCTCGATCCGCGAAAACGAGAACCGCGCCATTTCGCTGGGCTATTCCGTAGCCAGCTACAAACTCGGCGCCTTCGTCATGTCCGCCGCGCTGGCCGGGCTCGCCGGCTCGCTCAAGGCGATCGTCTTCCAGTTCGCCACCCTCACCGACGTCACCTGGCAGATGTCGGGCGAGGTGATCCTGATGACGCTCCTCGGCGGCATCGGCACCATGGTCGGCCCCATCATCGGCGCCAGCCTCGTCGTCGGCCTGGAAAACACGCTGGCCACGTCAGGTTTCCCGGTGACGATCGCCACCGGGCTGATCTTCATGGTCTGCGTGCTGGTGTTCCGGCGCGGGATTGTGGGAGAGGTTTATGCGCGGCTTTTCAATCGCGTAGGCAAGGGCTGATCGTTTCGGCACTCGGTTGGACGACTACCCGTTTTTCTGGACGCGCTTTTCGAGTTCGGTCGTGCGTACGCTCAAATCATCAAGTTCAAACCCCTGAGAGTCGAGGAAGGCGGCCGATCCGTTGTTTGGATCGGCGGCAAGACGGTGCGCCTCCCGCAGATGCTGCTTCAGCCAGGCGCGCTGTTCGCGCTGCAGCCGCGTGCGTTCGGCGCCATGTTAGCGCTGCATCAGCGTGTTGTAGGCCGCGTTCAGCCTGACATCGAACTTGTCGATCTCGATCTTCCCGCAATCCAGCATCGCCTCGGTTGCGTGGCGTTGCGACAGCTGTTCGTGGCGTGTCCGCGCCTCTATCCCCCATAACACCCCCGCTCCACCGCCAGCCTCTTCACCAGCGCCAGCACTCCATCGATCGCCGGCGTCGGCTTGCCCGTCAGCCGCCCAAGCTCCTGCACCGCGCCCACCAGCGCATCGATTTCCATTGGCCGCCCGCGCTCAAGGTCCTGCAGCATCGAGGTCTTGTGCTCGCCGACATCACCGGCGCCCTTGATGCGGCGGTCGACGTCGATGGGGAAGCGGACGCCGAGGCTTTCGCCGATTGCTTGCGCTTCCAGCATCATGGCGCGGGCGAGCGCGCGGGTGCCTTCGTCGGCGACGATTGCGGCAAGCGTCGAGCCGGTCAGCGCCGAGATCGGGTTGAAGGAGAGGTTGCCCCACAGTTTGACCCAGATTTCGCTTCTGATGTCCTCGCGCACCGGCGCCTGCAGGCCGGCCTTGACCATCTCGCCGGCGAGCAGCATCACCCGCTCGCTCTTCTCGCCGGAGGGCTCGCCGAGCGAGAAGCGCCTGCCTTCGACATGGCGGATCAGGCCTGGCGCATCGACTTCGACGGCGGGATAGACGACCGAGCCGATGACGCGTCGCGGGCCGAGCCGGTCCCAGATCGTGTCGCCGGGGTCGACCTGATGCAGCCTGGCGCCTTCGAGCGCGTCGCCGTCCTTGTAGAAATACCACCAGGGAACGCCGTTCTGCATGGTGACGACGGATGTGTGGTCCCCAAGCAGCGGTGCGATTTGGTCCAGTGCCGGCGCGACGGAATGCGCCTTCAGCGCCAGCACGACATAGTCCTGCGCGCCAAGCTCTTCCGCCTTGGCGGCAGCGCGGACGGGAGCCACCGTTTCCTGTCCATCCTCGATCAGGCGCAGGCCATTTGCCTTGATCGCTTCGAGATGCGCGCCGCGGGCGACGATCGACAGATCGGTACGGCCGGCAATGGCCAGCTTGGCGGCGAGATAACCGCCGATGGCGCCAGCGCCGAAAATGGTGATCTTCATCCTAGTGAGCCTTTGATTCCATGCGTGTCGCTATCTGGGACACTTCCAAGCGACATGCATTAGAGCCCGAGCTTGGCGGCGAGCCCGATGCGCTGCAGCTTGCCGGTCGCGCCCTTCGGGATCTCGTCCAGGATCAGCACCTTGCGCGGCACCTTGAAATCGGCGAGCCGCGTCGCGGCGTGGGCGCGGATATCGCTCTCGGTGGCACTCATGCCTTCGCGCAGCACCACCGCCGCCGCCACCTCCTCGCCAAGCTTGTCATGCGGCATGGCGAAGGTGACGACCTGCGCCACCGCCGGATGGTCCATCAGCACATCGTCGACCTCGAGCGGCGAGATTTTTTCGCCACCGCGGTTGATGATTTCCTTCAGCCGGCCGGTGACCCTGAGGTAGCCGTCACCGTCGAGCACGCCCTGGTCGCCGGTGTGGAACCAGCCATGCGCGAAGGCCGTGGCGTTGGCGTCCGGGTTCTTCTCGTAGCCTGCCGTCACATTGGGTCCGCGAATGACGATCTCGCCCGTCTCGCCCGGTTCGAGCAGCCGGCCGTCCGGTGCCGTCACAGCCACCTCCGGCCCGGCCGATGCGCCGACACTGCCCGGCTTGCGCAGGCCCGGCGGCAGCCGGTTCGACGCCATTTGGTGCGCGGCCTCGGTCATCCCGTAGGATTCGATGACCGGGCAGCCGAAGGTCGTTTCGAGTTCGGCCATCACCTGCGCCGGCAGCGACGCCGAAGACGAGCGGATGAAGCGCAGCCTAGCCGCCGCCAGCACGTCTTCATTGCGCGCCGCGCGCGGCAGGATCGCCTGATGCATGGTCGGCACCGCCGTGTACCAGCTTGGTTTCGCGTCGCTCAGCCACTGGAAGAAGCGCAACGCGTTGAAACCCGGCGTGCAGTAGATGCTGCCGCCGGCGGCGAGCGACGACAGCACCGCCGCGATCAGCCCATGGATGTGGAACAGCGGCATGATGTTGAGACAGCGATCACTGGCCGTCAGGCCGAGCGTCGTGCCGATATGGCGGGCGGAGGCCGCGACATTGGCATGGCTGAGCGGCACCAGCTTGGGCCGCGACGTCGTGCCGGAGGTGTGCAGCAACAGCGCGATATCGTCGTCCCCGGCCATGGCGGGCGCCGCCTGTGGGCCGATCGCCGCCCCCTCGATGGCGAAGCTGCCGGCTGGCGCATCAGGCGGCACGGTGAGCCGCAGCACACCGATGCCGAGGCGCTCGGCCACCGTCACGGCCGGGCCGGTCTCGGTCTCCGCGACGAGGATCGCCTTGGCGCCGATATCGGTCAGATAGAAATCGAGTTCGTCGGCCCGGTAGGCGGGGTTGAGCGGCGCCGTCGAGGCTGTGGCCGCCACCGCGATGAAGGCCGTCGCCATCTCCGGCCCGTTCGGCAGCACGATCGCCACCCTGTCGCCTCGGCCGATGCCGACGGCGTGAAGCCGTCCGGCGGTCGTCGCGATCAGCGCGCGCAGGCCGCCATGGGTCAGCGTCGGCCTGTCAGGCGCCAGGATCGCGGGGGCGTTGTCGTCTCCGGCGACGAGGCGGCGGGAGAGGTCTTGTGAATTCGTGCTCATGGTCACCGACTATGTTTCAAAGCTTGTGAAAGTCCAGCGGAGGTTGGCGCCGCCCCTCATTGCCCTGCCGGGCATTTCTCCCCATAAACGGGGCGAAAGAAGCTGGCCGCGACGTCGGTGACTAACTCTCTTCTCCCCGTTTACGGGGAGAAGGTGCCGGCAGGCGGATGAGGGGCAGCGCCAACGTCCCAGAACCAATCGCCACCGCGCCATCCCTCAATACCCCAGCGCCATCCCGTCCTTGCGCGGGTCCGACGCGCCGGTCAGCGTTCCCTTTTCCCAGTCGATCAGCACCGCCTGGCCGCCGCCGAGCGGATGGTGCGGCTCGGTGATGGCATGGCCGCGCCGGCGCAGGCCTTCGATCGCCTCAGTGGGCACGTTGCGCTCCGCCTCCACCATGCCGTCATTGAAGAACACCCGTGGCGCGTCCAGCGCCTGCTGCGGGTCCATGCCGAAGTCGATCATATTGGTGAGCAGATGAACATGGCCGAACGGCTGGTAGCCGCCGCCCATGACGCCGAACGGCATCACCACGCGGCCATTCCTCGTCGCCATGCCGGGCATGATCGTGTGCATCGGCCGCTTGCCGGGCGCGATGGCGTTGGGGTGCGCCGCGTCCAGCCGGAAGCTCGAGCCGCGGTTCTGCAGCACCACGCCGCTCTTCGGGCCGACAACGCCGCTGCCGAAGGAATAATAGGTCGAGTTGATGAAGGAGACCGCGTTGCGGTCGCGGTCGACGATCGAGATGTAGACCGTGTCGCTGCCGGGCAGCTGCATATCAGGCAAATGCGTCATGGCGCGCTCGCGGTCGATCTCGGCGCGCAGCTGGTCGGCATAGGCGGCCGACAGGAGCTGTTGCACCGGTACCGGGACATGGTCCTGGTCGCCGACGAAACGGTCGCGGTCGCGATAGGCCAGGCGTCCGGCCTCGATCTCCAGGTGCAGGCGCTCGGCGCCGTTGGGATCGAGCCCGCCAAGCTTGAAGCCCGACAGCACGTTCAGCATCAAAAGCGCCGTCAGCCCTTGGTTGTTCGGCGGCATCTGGTGGATCTCGTGGCCGCCATAGCTGACGCTCACCGGCGCCACATAGTCGCCCCTTGTCGCGGCGAAATCCTCATGCGAATGCAGCCCGCCCAATTCCTTGAGCCGGCGCACCATGTCGTCGGCGACGGCGCCTTCATAGAATCCGGCGCGGCCGTGCTTAGCGATTATCCGCAAAGTGGCGCCGAGTTCCGGCTGCCGATGCACGTCGCCGGCCTTCGGCGCCTTGCCGCCCGGCAGGAAGATGCGCGCGCAATGTTCGTCGGCGGAAAGATCGGTTTCGGGTTCCGCCCAGTCGAAGGCGACGCGGTCGTGCACGACATAGCCGTTCTCGGCATAGTGGATCGCCGGCGCCAGCACCTCCGCCAGGCTCTTGCTGCCATGATCCTCGAGCAGCCGGCACCAGGCGTCGATGGCGCCCGGCACGGTGACGGGATGCGGCCCTTGGAGCGGGATGCTATCGAAACCCTTGTCGCGATACCAATCGACGGTCGCGGCTGCCGGCGCTCGGCCGGAACCGTTGAAAGCCAGCACCTCGTTTTTTCCCTTGGGGCAGTAGAGGACAAAGCAATCGCCGCCTATCCCGGTCGATTGCGGCTCGACGACGCCCTGTACGGCGGCGGCGCAGATGGCGGCGTCCATGGCGTTGCCGCCGGCGCGCAGCATCTCGATCGCCGCAAGGGTCGAAAGCGGGTGCGAGGTGGCGGCCATGGCCTCGGTGGCACGAACCGGCGAGCGGCCGGGGAATTGAAAGTCACGCATTTTGGTCTGGATATCCCCTGGTCACGTCTGCGAATTGGTTTGGTGAAATCAACGCCGCCGTCCGAAGATCTGCGCGACGGACAAAAGCAGGACCGACAGCACGATCAGGCAGGTCGAGATGGCGGCGATGGTCGGGTCGATCTGGTCGCGCAGCGCATTGAACATGCGGCGCGTCAGGGTTGTCGTCTCGCCACCCGAGATGAACAGCGAGACGACAACTTCGTCGAAGGAGGTGATGAAGGCAAACAGCGCGCCCGAGACGATCGAGAAGCGGATCTGCGGCATCGTTACCTGCCAGAAGGCGGCGATGCGCCCGGCGCCGAGGCTTCGCGCGACGCGTTCCTGGTTCATGTCGTAGGAACGCAGGCCCGACAGCACGGTCAGCACCACCAGCGGCAGCGCCTGCACCGTATGCGCGATGACCAGGCCGGTCAGCGTGTTGTTGAGCCCGATGCGCGCATAGAGGAAAAAGGTGCCGATGCCGATCAGGATCACCGGGATGATCAACGATGCCGTCAGCAGCGCATTGATGGTGCCGTTGAAGCGCAGCGTACCCCGGTTGATCGCATAGGCGGCGGCGGTGCCGAGCGGCGTCGCCACCAGCACCGTCATGACAGCCACCTTGACCGAGACGATGGTTGCATCTCGCCATTCCAGCGACTGGAAGTAGCTCTGGTACCAGCGCAGCGACCATTGCTGTGGCGGGAACTGCAGCAGCGTCGAATCCGAGAACGACATGATGACGATGATGACCGAAGGCGCGATCAGGAACAAAAGCACGAGGCCGCCGAGTGCGTAAAGCCACAGACGTTGCCGGTGCGAGATCGGCAGGCCGATATCTCCACTCATCGCGAACTCCAAACGCCGGTGGTGCGTGCGCCGAGCAGCCATTGGAACAGGCCGAGCAAGGCCAGCGTGACGACCAGCAGCACCACGCCGAGTGCCGCGCCGGCGCCCCAGTTGGAATAGAGGCTGGTGGTCTGTTCCATGCGCATCGCCCACATCACCACCTTGCCGCCGCCCATCAGCGCCGGCGTGACGAAGAAACCGAGGCAGAGCACGAAGACGATGACCACGCCCGAGGCGAGGCCGGGCAGCGACAGCGGAAAGAAGATCTGCCGGAACGTAGCGGCAGGACTGGCGCCGAGGTTCATGCCGGCGCGCAGGCAGTCGGTGTCGATGGTCTTCATCGAGGCATAGAGCGGCAACACCAGGAACGGCAAAAGGATGTGCGTCATGCCGATGACGACGCCGGCAAAATTGTTGGCGAGCGGCAGCGGCTGGCTGATCACGCCGAGGTCGATCAGCCAGCTGTTGATCAGGCCCTTGCGTTGCAGGATCACCAGCCAGGCATAGGTGCGCACCAGGACCGAGGTCCAGAACGGCAGGATGACGAAGATCAAGCAGATCGACGCCGCGCGGCGCGGCAGTTGCGACAGCATGTAGGCCAGGGGATAGCCAAGCAGGACGCAGGCGCCGGTGACAATGAACGCGACCTTGAAGGTGGTGATGAAGGTCTTGATGTAGGAGGCCTGCTCGAAGAAACGCGCATAGTTGGCGGCGCTCAAGGCCCCGGACTCGTCGAACAGCGACAGCCAGAACAGCCAGCCGATGGGCACGATGATGATGGCGCAGACGAGGAACAGGCTCGGCGCCAACAGTGCCAACAGCCTGAGCTGCTCGCGCCGCGCGTCGGCGCGCAGCTCTTGCGCGTTCAGATTCTGTCCCGCCGGGCCGGCGATCTCTTTCAGCAGGGCGGATTGCGCGCTCATCCCTCGGCCGCCACCAGGATCGTGTCCTTCGCGTCGAGGCCGAGCATGATCGGCTGGCCGGGCGCTGGCAGCCTTGCCAGCACATCGCTGCGGCAATAGTCGCGCAGCGTCAGCTGGCGGCCGTCCCTCAGGCTGGCATAGCAGACGAAGCTGTCGCCCTGGTAGATGATGTCGCTGACCGTCGCGTCGAGCACGTTGATGCCGGCCGACGGTTCGGTTGCCGTGACCAGCCTGAGCTTCTCCGGTCGCACCACCATCAGATGCGGACCAGCCGGCGGTGTCGGTGCCTCGGTCTGGATCCGCCTGTCTTCATACCAGACCGATCCGTTGCGGCTTTCCACCGGCACGAAATTCGATTCGCCGATGAAGCCGGCCACGAATTGCGTCTTCGGCGCGGCATAGAGGGTTTCGGGCTGGTCGAGCTGTTCGATGCGGCCGCCATTCATGACGGCGATGCGGTCAGACATGGTGATGGCTTCGCGCTGGTCGTGCGTGACATAGACCGTGGTCATGCCAAGACGGCGATGAAGCGCGCGCAGCTCGATCTGCATGTGCTCACGCAGGCCCTTGTCGAGCGCCGACAGGGGCTCGTCCATCAGCACGATGCGCGGCTCGAAGACGATGGCGCGCGCCAGGGCCACGCGCTGGCGCTGGCCGCCGGAAAGCTGGTCGACGCGGCGCTCGCCCAGCCCCTGCAATTTCACCAGCTCCAGCGCCTTCTCCACCCGCTGCGCCGTCTCGGCGGCCGCGACGCCGCGCTGTTTCAGCGGGAAGGCGATGTTGTGGAAGACGTTCATATGCGGAAACAGTGCATAGTTCTGGAACACCATGCCGATATTGCGCCTGTGCGGCGGCGTGGTGATGATCTCGTCGCCGCCCACCTTGATGCTCCCGCCATTGGCCCTGACGAAACCGGCCAGGATCATCAGCAGCGTCGTCTTTCCCGAGCCGGAGGGGCCGAGCAAGGTCAGGAACTCGCCGGCCTCGACATCGAGGTTCAGGTCGCGCAGCACCGGCACGCTGCCAAATCTCTTCTCGATCCGGCGCATGCTGATCGGCAGCGCGGATGGTGCAATGGACAAGTTTTTTCTCTCCTGGGCAGAAGACTGAGGGAACAGGGCGGCGCTAGCGCCGCCCCAGGGATTCCGGCCTATTGCTGGATCAGATTGTTGAACTTTTCCGTGGCCTCGACGAGGTTGTCGCGCCAGAACTCGGCATCCTGGAGCACCTGTTTCTTGACGTTTTCGGGCGCCGAGTTGATGTCCTTGATCCGCTCCGGCGGGATCTTGCCGGTCTCGAAGGCCTTTTCGTTGACCGGCCCATTGTCGACATAGAGTGGCAGATTGGCCTGCAATTGCGGGCTGACGAACATCGCCAGCGCCTTCATCGCCGCTTCCTTGTTCTTGGCGCCCTTTGGAATGACCATGCAGTCGGCGGTGAGCACGCCCTGGTCGAAGGAGAAGCTGACCGGTGCGCCTTCCTTCTTCAACGTGCCGGCGCGGCCGTTCCAGATGCTCGCCATGTCGACTTCGCCGTCCTTCACCAGCTGCATGGCCTGGGCGCCGGAGGTCCACCAGGCATCGACATGGCCACGGATCTTGTCGACCGACTTCAGGGCGCCGTCGATGTCGACGGGGTAGACCTTGTCGATAGGCAGGCCCGAAGCGAGCGCGGCGACGCTCAGCGTTTCCGTCGCCTGGCTGCTCGACAGCGCGCGCCGTCCCGGGAATTTTTCCACGTTCCAGAAGTCGGCCCAGGTCTTCGGGCCTTTGTCGCCGAAGACGTCGGTCCGGTAGATCAGCACGACGGAGGTGTAGGAAATGCCGACCCAGTCGTCATGCACCAGCTTGGGGTTGATGCCGCTCTTGTCGATGATGCCGTAATCCAGCTTTTCGAACAGCCCTTCCTTCGAGCCGCGCGCGCATTCGTCGGCGCCAAGTTCTGTGATGTCCCACTTCACCGCATTGCCGGTCACCTGCAGCCGCACATCGTCGAGGCCGTTGGTGGTGTCTTCCTTGATGGTGATGCCGAGCGCATCGGCGGTCGGCTTGAAGAACGCCTTGGTCTGCGCCTCCTGATAGGTGCCGCCCCATGAGGCGACGGTGATCGTGTCGGCGGCGATGGCGGGCACTGCCGTGGAGGCAATGAGGCCCGCGATCGCCACAACGCAAACTTTTCTCATCCTGTTCATTTCGGTTCTCCGACCGGCGTTCCCATTTGTTTTTGATTTAGCATGCGATTTTGTATACAATTTCGAATGTAGCCGAGAGATTGGTGTTGTCAACTGCGACAGGCACGATCCGTTGGGCGGTGGGGACCGCGCCGCCGGGCGTGGCAAATTGCGCCGACTGCGACTACAAACGAGGCAATGTCCGGCCAGAGCGGCCGGAGAACTGGAAACGGAACTTGGCCAAGGAAACCAAAAACACGCTGCGCGACTCGGTCTATTCCGCGCTCAAGGCGATGATCGTGACCGGCCAGATTCCGCCGGGCTCGCGCGTCACCGAAAGCGACATCGCGGCAAAACTCAATGTCAGCCGCACGCCGGTGCGCGAGGCCTTCAACCGGCTTGAGCGCGACGGGCTGGTCACCGGCCGGCCGCGCCAGGGTTATGCCGTCACCGAGTTCGACATCAACATGTTCCGCGAGGCATTCGACATCCGCGAACTGCTCGACGGCCATGCGACGGAACTGGCGGCCACCGCGGCGACCGACAAGGACAAGGCGCGGCTGCGCGCCATGCTGGCCGAATGCGAGCGGCTGGCCGCCATCCCGGATCGCACGACGAGAGAAAAATTCCAGGAACTGGAGGTTGGCATCGACCTGCACCGCGTCATTGCCGAGATCAGCGGCAATGTCATGCTGCACGGCATGCTGTGCGGCATCCTCGACAAGTGCCAGCATTATGTCTGGACCGAACTCTTGTGGCTCGATGAATGGAAGATCGCCCGCGACGAGCATGCCGAGATCGTCGAGGCGATCTGCGCAGGCGACGCCGTCAAGGCCGGCGCCCTGGCGCGCGCGCATGTGCGGGGATCGCGCGAGAACGTGCTGCGCCTGCTGCAGGCGAAATCGGACTATCAGAGTTTCCTGGCCAAGGCCTCCTGAGCGGGGAAAGCCCCCGGCCCCTACCAGGTCCAGCCGCCCTTTGCGAGCGTCGCCACCGCGTCGACGATGCGGGTGAAGCTCGCGCGGGCGCGGCCGACCGTGTGCCGGGCTCTGAGATAGCCGTGCACCAGGCCGGGCTCCTCGAACCAGGTGGCGCGCCCGCCTGCCGCGACGATGCGGTCGCGATAAGCCTCGCCATCGGATGACAGCGGGTCGCACTCGGCGGTGATCAGCACGGTCGGCGGCAAATTGGCGAAATCGGCGTCGGCCAGCGGCGACAGCGTGATGTCGCCGGTCTGGTCGGTGCCGCCGGTGCGGATATGCTTGTAGAATTCGAGGTCGCGCACCGTCAGCATAGGCGCTTCGGCGTGCGTCACATAGGAGCCGCGCGAGCGATCGCCGCCGAGGCCGGGATAGATCAGCACCTGGCCGATGGGTTTCTTCGCATGGCCACGCGTCGCGTGCGCGACGGCGGCGCAAAGATTGCCGCCGGCGCTGTCGCCGCACAGCACGACCGGGCGGTTGTAGGTCCCTGCGGCCCATTCGAAGGCGCTCATCGCATCGTCGAAACCGGCCGGATGCAAATGCTCCGGCGCCAGCCGGTAGTCGACCGAAACCACCTCATGGCCGGTGAGGCCGCAAAGTTCGGCGCAGACATCGTCATGGCTGCCCAGCCCGCCGAGGATGAAGCCGCCACCATGGATGTAGACCACGATCGCCGCATCGTCCGGCGTCGCGTTCCGATAGATGCGGATCGGGATAGCGTGCGCGGGCGCGGCAATGACCGTGGTCTCGGCTGTCACGCCGTGTGGATAGCCGGCAAAGAACTCGCGGCACATCCGGTCATAAATCTCGCGCTGCTGGGTGATCGTGTGGTCGATCGTGTCGGGCGGATAATAGGAATTGGTCCGCTCGATGAAGGCCCAGGTCTCGGCGTCGATGAGGGTTCTGTAGTCGGTCATCGGTGCTGGGTCGATTGGCGCCATCATCTCCAGCGTCACTTCCCCTTCCACACCGGCTCGCGCTTTTCCGCGAAAGCACGGAACCCCTCCATGCCGTCCTCCGACCCATAGAGCCTATCGACCGTGGCCAACTGCCGGCGCGTCACCTTGTTCATCGCATCCTGGAAGGTCAGCGATTCTGCCACCCGGGCCGTCTCCTTGATCGCGGCGAAGACCAGCGGCGGGCCGCTGGCGAGCAGGCGGGCGATCTCCCAGACGCGGTCCTCGAGCTTGTCTTTGGGCAGCACCTCGTTGACCAGGCCCCAGCGATGCGCCTCGGCGACGTCCATCCAGCGGCCGGTGAGCAGAAGGTCCATGGCGACATGGTAAGGGATGCGCTTCGGCAACTTGATGGTCGCGGCATCGGCCAGCGTGCCGGCGCGGATTTCGGGCAGCGCGAAGGAGGAATGGTCCGAGGCGTAGATGAGATCGCAGGAGAGCGCGAGTTCAAAGCCGCCGCCCACCGCCATGCCATTGACGCAGGCGATCACCGGCTTGTTGAGGTCGCGCAATTCCTGCAGGCCGGCAAAGCCGCCGACGCCATAGTCGCCGTCGACCGCGTCGCCGCCGGCGGCGGCCTTGAGGTCCCAGCCGGCGCTGAAGAACTTGTCGCCGGCTGTCTTGACGATGGCGACGCGTAGGTCCGGATCGTCGCGGAACGCCTTGAAGGTCTCGCCCATCAGCCGTGAGGTTTTCAGGTCGATCGCATTGGCCTTGGGCCGGCCGAGCGTGACCTCGAGGATCGAGCCTTCGCGGCGGGTCGAAATGACGTCAGACATTCTTCTTTTCTCCAAGCACCAGCAAGGCGTCGGCGATCCAGGCGCCCTTGCCTTCCGAGCAGACGATCAGCGGATTGATGTCGAGTTCCTCGATCTCGCCGGCATTCTGCTGCACGAAACCGGCAATGCCAGCGATCGCGTCGATGGCGGCGGCGACGTCGGCTTTCGGCCGGCCGCGATAGCCTTCGAGCAGCGGGAACAGTTTCAGCCCGCGTAGCGCGGCTTCGATGTCGTCGCGCGTCGCCGGCAGCATCAGCGTGACGCTGTCGCGCAGCAGTTCGACCAGCACGCCGCCGGTGCCCAGTGTCATGACAGCGCCGAACATCGGGTCGCGTGTGAAGCCGACGATCAGTTCGGCGACCCCGTCGCGCACCATGCGCTCGACATAGAGCCCGGTGCCGAGCGGCAGAAGATCGTGCGCCGCCGTGCTCACCGATTCGGCGTCCTTGAGGTTGAGCCGAACGGCGCCGACCTCCGATTTGTGGGTGACGCCGAGCGCTTTCAGGGCGACGGGGAAGCCGAGCGCCATCGACGAGATCACCGCCTCGACCGCATTGCCGGCGCGCTCGCCCCTGGGCACGGGCAGCCCGGCCTTGATCAACCGCGCCTTGGCTTGCGCCTCGTCGGGCGTGACGTGATCGCCGCCAGCGGCGCCGGCAGCGGATGTGTCGACCGGCTGCGCCTGCGGTTCAGCCCATGCCCATCCGATGAAGGCTGCTGCGCCTGCGGCGTCCATCGCTTCCGAAATGCCGAACAAAGGCACCATGCCGCGCGCCATCAGCTCGGCGGTGTATTCCTCGGGCAGGTTCTCGGGCAGCGACGAGACGATGGCGCCATGCGCCTTGTTGGTCTTCAGTGCCGATTCGAAGGCGCGCAGCGTCGCCCACCAGTCGGTCACCGAACAGCGGTCGGGGCGCGGGAAGTCGAGCACCAGCATGTTGAGATCGAAGCCGCCCGACACCATGGCGGTGAAGGTGGCCGTCATCGCCGGCTCGTTGTTCCAGATGAAGGTGTGGTAGTCCAGGGGATTGGCCACCGCGACCAGCGGCCCGAGCGTCGATTTGACGTGGGCGCGATGGGTTTCCGTCAGCACCGGGAAGTTGACCCAGCGACCCTCGGCGCTGTCGGCCATAACCGAGGCCTCGCCGCCCGAGCAGCTCATCGACGACAAGGTATAGCCGGGCAACGGCCCGGTGATGTGCAGCAGCTTCAGCGCCTCGATGAAGCTGGGGATGGAATCGACCCGTGCAATGCCGAGCCGCCTGAGGAAAGCGCCCGAAGCAGCGTCCGAGCCGGCGAGCGAGGCGGTGTGCGAGACGGTGGCCTGCCGTGCCTGTTCGGAGCGGCCGACCTTCATGGCGATGATCGGCTTCCTGAGCTCGCGCGCCCGCGCCGCCAGGCGCTCGAAGCCGGCTACCGAGTCGAAAGCCTCGATATGCAGGCCGAGTGAGGTGACGCGCTCGTCCTCGATCAGGCCGAGCGCCATTTCCGACAGTCCGGTCTGCGCCTGGTTGCCGGCGGTCATCAGGAAGGCGATCGGCAGGCCGCGCTTCTGCATCGTCATGTTGATGGCGATGTTGGACGACTGGGTGATGATGGCTACGCCCTTGCCGCCCTCCTCCAGTCTGATGCCGCCATGCTGGTCGGGCCACAAAAGCGCGCCGTCGGCATAGTTGATCAGGCCGTAGCAGTTCGGCCCGATGATCGGCATCTGGCCGGCGGCCGCGACCAGTTCGGCCTGCAGCCTTTCGCCGTCGTCGTCATAGGCCTCGGTTTCGAGAAATCCGGCGGCAAAACAGACGGCGCCGCCGGCGCCGCGTTCGGCCAGCGCCTTGATCACCTCGATGGTCAAATGCCGGTTGACGCCGACAAAGGCCGCGTCAGGCGCACCCGGCAGGTCCGCGACCGACCGGTAGGCCTTGCGGCCGGCGACCTCGTCCTTGGTCGGATGCACCGGCCAGATCTCGCCGGCAAAACCCATCTTGATCGATTGCGCCACGACGGCGGCGGCCTGCACGCCACCGAACACGGCGATCGATTTCGGGCGCAGGAGACGTTCGAGTTTATGCATGGTCATCTTTTCTTTTTGAACGCGATCTCAGGACAAATGATCTCGTTTGCCCGACAAAACCGAATTCCAGCCTTGGCGATCATGCTCTAAGCGCCGAACGGACGCAGCAGCGCCCGCGAAATAATATGTCGCTGAATCTCCGACGTGCCTTCCCAGATGCGTTCGACCCGGGCGTCGCGCCAGATGCGCTCCAGCGGCAGGTCGTCCATCAGCCCCATGCCGCCATGGATCTGGATCGCCTCGTCGGCGACAAAGGCGAGCATTTCGGTGGCCTTCAGCTTGGCCATGGCCATGTCCTGGTCGGTGACGGTGCCCTGATCGTACTTCCAGCCAGCTTCGAAGACCATCAGGTCGGCGGCCTTGAGTTCCGTCGCCATGTCGGCGAGCTTGAACGACACGCCCTGGAACTTGCCGATCTGCTGGCCGAACTGCTGGCGCTGCGCTGCGTATTCGATGGCATGGCCCAGCGCCCGCTCGGCACGGCCGAGACAGGTGGCCCCGACCTGCAGGCGCGTGGCGCCGAGCCATGAATTGGCGACGTCGAAGCCCTTGTGCACCTCGCCCAGGACCTGGGATGCCGGCAGCCGGCAATCGTCGAATTCGAGGATGGCGTTGGTATAGCCGCGATGCGAGACGTTGCGATAGCCGTCGCGCACGGTGAAACCCTTGGTGCCCTTGTCGACGAAAAAGGCGGTGATCTTCTTGCGCTTGCCACGCGCGGTTTCTTCCTCGCCCGAGGCCATGAAGACGATGGCGAAGTCGGCGAGATCGGCATGGGAGATAAAATGCTTGGTGCCGTTCAGCACCCAGTCGTCGCCGTCCTGCACGGCTGATGCCTTCATGCCGCGCAGGTCGGAGCCTGCGCCGGGCTCGGTCATGGCGAGACAATCCCATTTCTCGCCACGGATGCAGGGGAAAAGATACTTTTCGCGCTGCTCCGGCGTGCCGGCGAGCAGGATGTTGGAGGGGCGCGCCACGCAGGTCCAGTGCAGCGCGTAATTGGCCCGGCCGAGCTCCTTTTCGTAGAGCAGCCAGGTCACCGTATCGAGACCCGCACCGCCGACATCGGCCGGCATGTTGGCTGCATAGAGCCCGGCCTCGATCGCCTTGGCCTTGAGCTCCTCGATCAGCTCGCGGCGCAACACGCCGGTGCGCTCGACCTCGCGCTCATGCGGATAAAGCTCGTTCTCGACGAAGGCACGCGTCGTCTCGACGATGAGCTTTTGCTCTTCCGAAAGACCGAAATCCATGCTCTCAGCCCTTCTTCTTTTTCTTCGGCTTTTCGGCTTTCTTGACCGGCTTGGCGGCCTTGGCCTTTTCCGCCGCCTTTGAAGCCACGGGCTTCTTCGCCGCCAGCTTGGCGAGCTGTTTGGTGTAATCCTTGTGTAGTGCGCCGGCGCCCCAGCCCTTGCCCTTGTTCTGCTTCGACAGCGCATCCATGATGGCGACCAGATTGTCGTCGCGGATCTTTTCCAGTTCGCGGATCGACAGGCCATGTGCCTGGTCGTCCGACTGGGTGGCGATCAGGTCGACCAGCTCGTCGTTGAACTCGGGCACGTCCATCAGCTTGGTCCATGGCCATTTCAGGCAGGGCCCGAACTGCGCCATGAAGTGGCGCATGCCGGCTTCGCCGCCGGCGACGCGGTAGACCTGGAACATGCCCATCTGCGCCCAGCGCAGGCCGAAGCCGTAGCGCATGATATCGTCGAGTTCCTCGACGGTGCAGATGCCGTCCTTGATCAGCCACAGCGCCTCGCGCCATGCCGCTTCGAGCAGGCGGTCGCCGACGAAAGCCTCGATTTCCTTGCGGATGACGACCGGCTTCATGCCGATCGAGGCATAGATTTCCTTGGCGACCTCGATCGCCTCGGGGAAGGTCTGGTCGCCGCCGACGATCTCGACCAGCGGCAGGAGGTAGACCGGGTTGAACGGATGGCCGACGACCAGCCGCTCCGGATGCTTCTTCATCGCCACCTGCATGTCGGTCGGCTTGATGCCTGATGTGGACGAACCGACAATGGCGTTGGCCGGCGCATGGGCGTCGATCTCGGCCAGCACGCGGTGCTTGAGGTCGAGCCGTTCCGGCACGCTTTCCTGGATGAAATCGGCGTCGGCCACCGCTTCGGCGATCGTCTTGGCGAAGGTGAGCTTGCCCTCCTTGGGCAGTCCGCCGGGCACCATCTGCCTGTAGGCGCGACGCGCGCCCTTCATCACTTCCGAGACCTTGCGCGAGGCCTCGGGATCGGGATCGAAGATCGACACATCGATGCCGTTCAAGAGCAGCCGCGCCACCCAGCCGGCGCCGATGACACCGCCGCCGATGGCGGCCGCCTTGTTGATGATGCTCATGCGGAAGCTCCGGTTCTTGTGCTGGCTGTCTGGGGATCGGTGAGGGGCTCGCGCTCGCCGGCGCGGATCACCGAGGGGTCGTAGGCCTTGCGGGCGAAGACTTCGAGAACGAAGGGCCGGAAGAACTCGATCGGCAACGTCTCGTAATCGGGATCGAAGCTGGACTGGTCCCAGCGCTCGCAAAACTGGTCGCAATCATCGAAATAGGCATGGCCGGCGAAGCGGTCGCGCGCGTGCCTGTTGCCGCCGAGATGATGGGCGTAATAGAGCCGCTGGAAGTCGCCGTGCTTTTCCACCACCCAGGTGCATTGCTCGCGCACGAAGGGTTTCAGGATCGACGCGGCATATTCGTCGTGATTGTAGGGCGCGTAGATATCGCCGATATCGTGCAGCAGGGCGCAGGCGATCCAGTCGGTGTCGGCGCCATCGCGCCAGGCCCGTGTCGCCGCTTGCAGCGAATGGCCGAGCCGGGTGATCTTGTAGCCCGACAGGCCTTCGTCAAGCTGGACCAGGGCATCGAGCAGCCGCTCGCCGGTCCTGGCCGCGTAGTCGATCTCATGGGCGGTCAGGAACTCGTAGTCGTCCCTGTCGCCATCCTTCATCGCGGTGAATTTGACGGTAGCCATATCGACCCTCCCTGCGAATAATTTATGCCGTTATCGGCGCCCGCTTGGTCAGGTTCAGCTTCTTGCGCACTTCCTCCGGCCCGAGGATTCGGGCGCCGAGATTGGTGACGATCGAGGCGGCGCGCTCGACCAGCTGCGCATTGGTCGCCAGCACGCCCTTGTCGAGCCAGAGATTGTCTTCCAGGCCGACGCGGACATTGCCGCCGGCGAGCACCGCCGCCGCCGCATAGGCCATCTGGTTGCGGCCGATGGCGAAGGCCGACCAGTTCCAGGTCGAGGGCACGTTGTTGACCATGGCCATGAAGGTGTTGAGATCGTCGGGCGCACCCCACGGCACGCCCATGCAGAGCTGCACCAGCGCGTCGGGGTTGAGCACCTTTTCCTCGACCAGCTGCTTGGCGAACCACAGATGCCCGGTGTCGAAGGCCTCGATCTCCGGCTTGACGCCGAGCGCCGTCATCATGCCGCCCATGGCGCGCAGCATGCCGGGCGTGTTGGTCATGACATAGTCGGCCTCGGCGAAATTCATCGTGCCGCAGTCGAGCGTGCAGATTTCCGGCAGGCACTGGCGCACGTGCTCCATGCGGTTGGTGGCGCCGCCCATGTCGGTGCCCTTTTCGTTGAGCGGCAGCGGCGCTTCCGGCGAGCCGAACACCATGTCGCCTCCCATGCCGGCGGTGAGGTTCAGGATGACGTCGACGTCCGCCGCGCGGATGCGCTCGGTCACCTCGCGGTAGAGATGCACGTCGCGCCGGGGCTTGCCGGTTTCAGGATCGCGCACATGGCAATGGACGATGGCCGCACCCGCCTTGGCCGCATCGATGGCCGAATCGGCGATCTGCTTGGGTGAGCGCGGCACATGCGGGCTGCGATCCTGCGAACCGCCGGAACCGGTCACGGCACAGGTAATGAAGACCTCACGGTTCATCGCAAGCGGCATCGGAACTTTCCTCCCATTCGAACAGGCACCAAGCATCGCTTGCCTTGATCGAAACTGCTTTGCGTTTTACGAAGACGATATGATCAAAAGCGAAAAATCTGTCTTTCGCGCCGAACGCGAGACCCTCAAGGTGACGTTCCTGGTGTTTTCCGGGTCGTCCATCATGTGCGTCGCCTCGGCCGTCGACCCGTTGCGCGCCGCCAACCGCATCTCCGGCGAGACCCTGTTCGATTTCAAGCTGGTCTCGGTCACCGGCGAGGCGCCGGTCACCACATGCGGCCTGCCGGTGGCGGTCAGCGGCCGTTTCGACGCGGCCGAGCCAACCGACGTTCTCGTCGTCGTCGCCGGTTTCGGCACCCAGAATTACGCGACGTCGGCTCTGCTTTCAGGGTTGCGGAGGGCGGCGCGCGCGGCCCGCGCCTGCGGCGGTGTCGAGGCCGGCACCTGGCTGGTGGCGCGCGCCGGCCTGCTGGAAGGCCGCAGCGCCACCACCCATTGGGAGGACATGGAGGATTTTTCCTCGGCCTTTCCCGGCGTCGACGTCCGGCCGGACCGCTATGTCATCGACGGGCCGGTGTTCACCTCGGGCGGCGCGTCGCCGACCTTCGACCTGATGCTGCATCTCGTTCGCACGCGGCTCGGCATGGCCGTGGCGCTCGATGTCGCCAGCGTCTTCATCTACGACCAGGCCCGTGCCGCGACCGATGCGCAGCCGCTGGTCTCGCTCGGCCGGCTCGACGGCTACGATCCGCGCCTGGCGCAGGCTATCCGGCTGATGGAATCGCATGTCGACCAGCCGCTGACCATAGAAGCGGTCGCCAAGCGCGCCGGTGTGACGGCGCGGACCCTGGAGAGCATCTTTCGAAAGTCGATCGGCGAGACGCCGGGCGCCTATTATCTCAGGCTGCGGCTGGGCGCCGCGCGCCGGCTCGTGGTCGACACGCGGATCGCCATGGCCGACATTGCCGGGCGGACGGGTTTTTCGTCCGCCGCGGCCTTTTCGAGAGCCTTTTCGAGAGCTTTTGGCGAAGCCCCCGTCAGGCTTCGCCGCGGTTGATTAGGGCCGTGGTCGATTCGGGAATCAGGCAGCATTCTGGCGGTCGCTGCCGCCGTTGATCTGCGAGCGCATCTGCCGTGCGAGATGGGTCTCCAAGCGGCTGGCGACGGCGCGGTCCCATTCGTTGGTGCGGCGCGCGCCATCCCGGGGATGCGGCATGGCCATCAGCCGGTCGATGATCGAGCCGGCCGCTTCAGGTGAGAGCAGGGCGTCGATTTCACGTTCGTTCTGCATCGGGTCGCCTCCTTCTTCCTCTCCCGCCACGAGCGATATCTATACGAGATTCGTGACGGCAGTTTGAAGGCAGGAGCGAGGTCATTGAGAGGCGGCAAGGGCAAAACCTTGTCGTCGATTTCAGCATGGCGCGCAAAAGGTTTCCGCGCGCCAAGCTTTCGAATCGAATAGTACGCCGGCTTGGATTGCCGATGGTCAGGCAGCGTCAGACGTAGCGGTTGACGATGTTTTCCAGCAGTTCCTGGCGGCCGGAGCGCGGTTGCGGCTCGATCTTCTTCTTCACCACGCGCTCCGCGATCTCCTCCAGCGTCCGCTTGCCCGCAAGCATCGCCTTGGCCTCGGCGCTGCTCCAGCCGGCATAGCGCTCCGCCAGCGGGCCAGACAGCGCCTTGTCTTCGACCATCCTGGCTGCCGCCTTGAGGCCGCGCGCGCAAGAATCCATGCCGCCAATATGGCCGATCAGCAGATCCTGCGGGTCGAGCGACTGGCGGCGCAGCTTGGCGTCGAAATTGGTGCCGCCGGTCTTGAAGCCGCCGGCCTGCAGGACCTGGTAATAGGCAAGCGCCATCTCAGGCACGTTGTTGGGAAACTGGTCGGTGTCCCAGCCCGACTGGTAGTCGTTGCGGTTCATGTCGATCGAGCCGAAGACCCCCAGCGCATTGGCCAAGGCCAGTTCGTGCTCGAAGGAATGGCCGGCGAGAATCGCGTGGCCCTGCTCGATGTTGAGCTTGACCTCCTTCTCGAGACCGAAGCGCTTGAGGAAGCCGTAAACGGTCGCGACATCATAGTCGTACTGGTGCTTTGTCGGCTCCTGCGGCTTCGGTTCGATCAGGATGGTACCCTTGAAGCCGATCTTGTGCTTGTAGTCGACGACGAGGTTGAGGAAACGGCCGGCCTGCTCCTGCTCGCGGGCAAGGTCGGTGTTGAGCAGCGTCTCATAGCCCTCGCGCCCGCCCCACAGCACGTAGTTCTCGCCCTTCAGCCGCTTGGTGACGTCGATGCAGTTCTTCACCGTCGCTGCCGCGTAGGCGAAGACATCCGGATCGGGATTGGTCGCCGCGCCCGACATGAAGCGGCGGTTTGAGAACAGGTTGGCCGTGCCCCAGAGAAGCTTGACGCCGGTCTGCTTCATCTTGCCGGCGAAATAATCGGCGATCTCATCCAGGCGGGCCGCACTTTCGGAGAAATCCTTGCCCTCTGGCCGCACATCGGCGTCGTGGAAGCAGAAATAGGGCGCGCCGAGCAGCGAGAACATCTCGAAAGCGACGTCCGCTTTCAGCTTCGCCAGTTCCATAGTGTCGACGCCGCCGGCCTTGGGGAACCAGGGACGGTCGAAGGTCTGGCCGCCGAACGGGTCGCCGCCTGGCCAGGCGAAGGAATGCCAGTAGGCGACGGCGAAGCGCAGATGGTCTTCCAGCCGCTTGCCGGCGACCACTTCGTCGGGGTTGTAGAAACGATAGGCCAGCGGATTGGTCGAATCCGGTCCCTCATATTTGATTGTCTGGATGTCGCCGAAAAATCCGCTGCTCATGGGTTCTCTTCCTCTCCAAGATAGTTTTGCCCGATTACCTCAGGCGTAATTGGTTTCACGCCGGCGCTGGTCGAAAACGGTCCTGTCAAAACCGCCAACGAAGGAGACAGATGATGACCGACCTCACCACGATCGCCCAGAACTACATCACCGCCTGGAACGAGAGCGACGCCGACCGCCGGGCAGCCTTGCTCGAGGCTGTTTTCACCGAAGACGTCAGCTATCGCGATCCGCTCATGCAGGGCGACGGCCATGAAGGCATTGCGGCGCTGATCGACGGCGTCCAGCAGCGCTTTGCCGGCTTCCGCTTCTCGCTTAAGGGCACGCCGGACGGCTTTGCCGACAAGATCCGATTTTCGTGGAATCTCGGGCCGGAAGGGGTCCCGTCCGTCATCGAAGGCACTGATATCGGTCTCATCGAGGACGGGCGCCTGAAGAGCGTCACCGGGTTTCTGGACAAGGTGCCGGCGCAGTGAGGCTAACTTAGGAAGGGAGGTGCGAGGCGCCCCCCTCTGCCCTGCCGGGCATCTCCCCCTCGAGGGGGGAGATTGGCTGGCTTTTCCGGCTTCGCAAATTACCAGCCCATCATGATTGGCTGAGCCGTCGACGCTGCTAATCTCCCCCCTCGAGGGGGAGATGCCCGGCAGGGCAGAGGGGGGCGCCTCGCGCCAAATCACGCGGTTACAGCCCTGATCGCCGGATACAACGCCCGGTAGCGTTGATAGGCATCGGTATACGCCCCACCAAGACCAGCATCCGGTTCGATCGTCGCATCCGTCCTTGGCGCCGTGCACACGGCCAGCGGATCGGCGCCCGTCGCCGCGATCAGCCCGAGCCTTGCCGCACCAAACGCAGCCCCGAAATCGCCATCGGCGGGGATGTCGATCGGCAGCTGCAGCGCGGTGGCGATGGCCTTCAGCCAGTAGCGCGAGCGCGAGCCGCCGCCGATCGCGGTCACCCGCGTCAAGCTGGTGCCGGCCGTCTTCAGCGCTTCGAGGCTGTCGCGGAAGGCGAAGGCGACGCCTTCGAGCACGGCCTGGGTCAGCACGGCGCGGCTGGATTCATGCGCCAGGCCGGTGAAGGAACCGCGAATGGCGGAATCATTATGCGGCGTGCGCTCCCCCGAGAGATAGGGCAGGAAGGACACGCCGCTCGGCGCTTTCAGCGTCTCCCCGAGTTCCCCGGTCAACTCGCCGGCGCCCTTGCCGGTGATTTCCGACAGCCAGTTGAGCGAATCGGTCGCCGACAGGATGACGCCCATCTGGTGCCAGGTGTTTGGCAGCGCGTGGCAGAAGGTGTGCACCGCGCTTGCCGGGTTGGGCAGATAGGATGCATTGGCGGCAAACAGCACGCCCGACGTGCCGAGCGAGACAAAAGCGTGGCCGGCGCCGACCGTGCCCATGCCGCAGGCGGAAGCCGCATTGTCGCCGGCGCCGCCAGCCACCGGAATGCCGGCCGCGATGCCCCATTTGGACGCCAATTCGGCGCGCAGGCCGCCGGCCTTCGCGGTGCCCTCGACCAGCGACGGCATGTGTTTCTCGTCGAGCGATGTCGCGGCGAGAAGCTCTGGCGACCAGCGGCGCTTGCCGACATCGAGCCAGGACGTACCGGCCGAGTCGGACATTTCCGACATATGTTCGCCGGTCAGCCAGAGCCGCAGGAAATCCTTCGGCAACAGCACTTTTGCTACCTTGGCGAAGACGGCGGGCTCGTTGTTCTTCACCCAGGCGAGCTTGGGCGCGGTGAAACCGGGAAAGACGATGTTGCCGGTGAGAGCGCGGAAGCGCGGATCGGCGTCGAGTGCCGCCGCCTCGACATGGCTGCGCGTATCGTTCCAGAGAATGCAGGGGCGCAGCACCTGATCGGCGGCATCGAGCAAGGTCGCGCCATGCATCTGGCCGGAGAGGCCGATGCCTTTCACCGCCGCGACCTGTGCCGGATGGGAGGCTTTCAGCTCCGCGATCGCGTCCTCGCAGGCGCGTATCCAGTGTAACGGGTCCTGCTCGGACCAGCCGGGATGCGGCCGCGAGACATCAAGTGAGCCATGGCCGGAGCCGATGACGCCCTGTCCGGCGTCGATCAGCAGCGCCTTGACGCCCGACGTGCCCAGGTCGAGGCCGAGATACATGGTTTCCTCCCACGTTCTTATTTTTTTCGGAGCCCGAAAAATATGCTTCAGCCAGTTTTTAAGGCAAGAACCGTCGCGGGTCAATTCTCCGACAAATCGGCCGCACGCCGTGAAAGGAGCGCCGACAGCGGACTGTCGGGTCGCGCCATCGACCGTTCCGCCGCGAGCGCCCTGGCAAGCGCAGCGTCACCGGCGCGCAGCGCCGCCTCGATCAGCGTCAAATCGATGACGTCGCGCTGCGCGTGGCTGCCGCCGAAACGGTGGGCGACCGCCCGGATTGGCCGGATCAGGCGCACGGTCTCGGCATAATTGCCATCACCGAACGCCTTGATGGCGAGCGTCAGGGGATGGCCGACATCCCTAGTGAAGGCCGCATTGTCGTCGTTGCCGTGCATGGCCTCGCCCTGGGTCTCGAGCAAGGTCCGGGCCGGGCCGTCGAGCCCGGCGCCGACAAACGCCATCATTGCGTGGGCATCGTTGAAGGCATAGTTGCCGGCGCCGGCCTTGCGCCAGTTGGCGGCGATTGCCGTCCAGCGGTCGCCGACATCGATGCCGCCAAGATAGAGTCGCCACAGGATTGCCGAGGCATCGACCATGTTGAGCGCCATCGTCGATGGCACGCTGTAGATGGGGCCGTCATAGAGCGCCAGCACTTCGTCGGTCTCGCCGAGATCATAGTGGAACAGCGCCAGATGCCACCAATTGTGCACCTGCAGGAAGCTCTCCCTCGTCCAGGCTTCGGGATTGGCACGCATCCAGGCAATGCCGTCCCTTTGCCGGCTTTGCATTTCCATGACATGGGCGACGGCATGCTGCGCCCAGCCGTCGCGCGGCTCGATCTCGACCGCCGCGCGGCCAAGCTGCTCGGCCCTGACATAGTCCCCCATTTCCTCCAACCCGAACGCCTGCATGCCAAGCATGGCGTGGTAGCCGGGCATGCCGCGTTGCCAGGATGGCAGGGCGCGGGCGATGCGGTCGCGCAGCATGCGGGCATTGCCGGTGAAGAAATCGATCTGGTGGCCCACCTGCAGTGCCAGCCCGTCGTGCGGGGTCTCGATGGCGATGTCCTCGAGAATGCGGCTGGCTTGATGCCAATGCCCGTTGGCGAGGTGGCCAAGGGCTGAAACATGCGCCTGCTCGCGCGTCGTCGCGGCAAGCGGCAGCGCCGCCTCGTGGCAAGCCTTGGCCACGGCCGTCGCCTCGCGCTCGGTGGCGAGCCCGAAGAGATAGCCCTTGAAGACATGCGCCATGACGAAGCCGGGATCTTCCGCGATGGCGCGGTCGATGGAGGCGACGGGATCGCCGATAAAGCACAGCAGTTCACGCACCGCCTGGCTATAGGGCGTGAACCCTGCCTCCGTTGCGCCTGAAAATGCGAGACCGGATGCGTCCTTGATTGCCATGCCGTGTCCTTTGATCGACCCGTGACAGGGCCCTCGATCCTTCGGCCCAAGGCGATCCTAGTACATGGGCCACGGACACGCCAACCGCGTGCTAGCCCGGTTAAGTCCACTAGTCTTTCCAGTTCATCAACCATGAGAGGCAGATTAGGCTTTGTAAAACCAAACGAATTGTGGCTTCATTGCGGCGCGGGTAAGGGGCTTGTAATCGCGATCTGAGAGGGGACGCGATGCGGCATTTGAAAATACAGCTTCCGGACAACGGTTCGGAGCACACTCCTCGAGCTATTGCTTTGCTGCGGCGAGAGCCTCGGCGAATCAATCCATGGTTTATTAGCTTACTTGCAACTACAGCGCTCGTGTTGCTGCCTAACTCGGCGGCCTTCGCCGCATGCGTGCTGGTTCCGTCTCCGGGAAATGACACCTTCACTTGCGATAGCGGCGATGCGGGCGGCGGCCTCACCGATACCAGCGGCAACAACACGCTGACCTTTCCCGCCGGCGGCACCGGCCAGGTGAGCGGCAACGTCACCTTCGGCCCCGGCACCGACCGCATCGACATGCAGTCCGGCACCATCACCGGCCTGGTCGACCAGGGCGACGGCACGGATTTCTTCACCATCGGCGGCGGCACCGTCGCCGGCAATGTTCAGCAGGGCGCCGGCATCGACGATTTCAACATGAGCGGCGGCCTGATTGGTTCGCTGAACCAGGGCGACGGGCTCGACACCTTCACCATAACGGGCGGGCGCATCGTCGATTTCTTCGACGATGGCGACCGCGCGGTGATGACTGGCGGCCGCATCGGCCGCGTCAACATGAAGCTCGACAAGAACTATTTCAACATGTCGGGCGGCATCATCGACCGCAACCTGGTCACCGGCTTCGATCAGGACACCGTCATTCTCTCCGGCGGCACGATCGGCGGCAACATCAGCGTCAGCGGCGGCAATGACAGCGTGACGATCACCGGCGGCACCGTCGGCGGCGACGTGCTGATGAGCTTCGGCGCGGACAATTTCGTCTGGGATGGCGGCGGCATCATCTATGGCTCGGTCGACCTCGGCGCCGACAACGATACAGCCAGGCTGAGCAACCTCACCAAGGCCAATCTCGGCGGAGCCGATGCGCTGAACGGCGGCCTCGGCACCGATGCGCTCACCTTCGACAACGTCAAGCTGGACGGCATCGCCAGGGTACAGAACTGGGAAACCATCGACGCCACCAATGACACCCAGCTGATCCTCGACGGCAATCTCGTGCTGGGCGACAGCGGCACGGGCACCGGAAAGCTCAGCGTCGACCTAGCAAGCACGCTCTATGGCGGCGGCTTCAACAGTTCCATCCAGGCCTTTACCGCGGGACAATTGGCCGAAGTGGTCAATGCCGGCCGCATCGACCTGACCAATGGCGGCACCGGCGCCACCGACCGCCTGACCATTTCTGGCAATTATGTCGGCATGGGCGGCTTGCTGCTGTTGCAGACCGAACTCGGCGACGACAGCTCCGCTTCCGACCGGCTGGTGCTGTCGGGCGGCACGGCTTCGGGCTCGACCGGCATTGCCGTCGTCAATGTCGGCGGTGCCGGGGCGCAGACCACGGCCGACGGCATTATGCTCGTCCAGGCCGTCAACGGAGCCTCATCGAGCGCCGGCGCCTTTGCCCTCGATGCGCCGGTCGCCGCCGGCGCCTTCGAATATTATCTCTTCAAGGGCGGCGTCAGCGCCGGCAGCGAGGAGAACTGGTATCTGCGTTCGACGCTGAACACACCGGCAACGCCGGCCGCCGGGCCGTCGGCACTCGAACCGACGTCGCAACCGGAGCCGGAGGCGCCCCAGGTCGAGCCGCCGCCGCCGCCCTCCGAACTGCCGCCGGTTCCGGTGCCGACCGATGGCGACATCAACAACCCGCCGGTCGATTCGACGCCGCCGGTGCAGGCGAGCGATCCCGAGCCCGAGGCGCCGCCGCCACCGCCGCCAGCGCCCGCGGCCGATCCACCACCGCCACCACCGGTGGTGCCGACCGCCGTTCCGGACCTGCCGACGCCGGCGGCCGGCGAGACGATCCTGCTCTACCGCATCGAGGTGCCCACCTATTCGGCCTTGCCGCCGGTGGCCGAACATCTGGCGATGACGACGCTCGGCACCTTCCACGAGCGGCGCGGCGAACAGAGCCTGTTGTCGAACACGGAGCTGTCGCCGGTCTGGGGCCGCATCTACGGCCAGGACGCCAAAATGGGCTGGTCTGGAACGGTGTCGCCGTCCTTCGACGGCACCTTGTTCGGCTTGCAGGCGGGCTTCGACGTCTTCGGACGCGAAACCGCCTCTGGCGGGATCGACCGCGCCGGCCTGTTTGTCGCCTATGCCAGCATGAAGGGTGACGTGCATGGCCAGGCGCTGGGTCAGAATGATCTGTCCGTCGGCGGCATCGATGTCAGCGGCACCAGCGTCGGCGGCTACTGGACCCGCATCGGCCAGGGCGGCTGGTACCTCGACGGCGTCCTCATGGCCACCTTCTTCGGCGGCGACGCCACGTCGTCGCGCGATGTCGGCATCGACATTGGCGGAACCGGTGTCACCGCCTCGCTGGAAGGCGGCTATCCCATAGCGCTGGCACAGGGCTGGACGCTCGAACCGCAGGCGCAACTGATCTGGCAGCACCTGTCGCTCGACGATGCCAAGGACCGTTTCTCCTCGGTTTCCTTCGACAGCGACGGCAGCGTCACCGGCCGGCTGGGCGCGAGGCTGCAAGGCGAGGCCACCGTCAGCGGCATGGCGCTGCAGCCCTACCTCAAGGCCAACATCTGGCATGATTTCGGCGGCACCGATCGTGTCAGCTTCGACACGACCGACATCTCGACGCAGGGTCGGTCTACCTCGTTCGAGTTCGGTGGCGGCATCGTCGCCAAAGTGACCGACAAGGTCAGCATCTTCGCCACCGGCGACTACACAACCAACCTCGGCGGCGACAAACGCCGCGTCCTTGAGGGCAATCTGGGCTTCAGCGTCAAATGGTGAAGCAAGGTGTGCTGATATTCAGGTGATGCCTGCCTGCAAACGCCTGATATCTGCGCTTCCGGTGCTCGCGGCCCATGTCCGCTCCGCTCCGGTTCTCGATATCAGCCATTTTCGGCTCGGCCTGACCTGAATCTCAACACACCTTGGGCGCGCCAGCGTTTCTCAATTGCCGGAACGCATCGCCACGGTGGCGATGCCGGCGCCGACCAGCAGCGTGCCGCCGGTGCGGTTGAAGATGCGGATTGCCTTGGGGTTGCGCACCACGTTGCGGGCGCGTGCCGCGATCAACGCGTAACCGAAGGCGTTGGCGAAGGCGAGCGCCAGGAACGTCGTCTCGAAGACCAGCATCTGCGTCCAGAAATCGGCATGCCGGTCGAGAAACTGCGGCAGGAAGGCGACGAAGAAGGTGATGCTCTTCGGGTTGAGCGCGGTGACCAGCCAGACATGCGCCATCATCTTGGCCGACGACACCGCGTCGGTGCGCGGTTCTGCTTTCAGCGCGCCGCCGGCGCGGAACAGTTTCACGCCGAGATAGATCAGATAGCCGGCGCCGATCAGCTTCAGGACGGTGAAGACGGTCGCCGAGGCCGCCAGCAGCGCGCCGATGCCCAGCATCGACAAGGTCATGGCGGTGAAGTCGCCGAGTGCCACGCCGACGGCCATCGGCAAAGCGGTGCGCCAGCCTTGGCCCAGCGCATACGACACGACCAACAGGATTGTCGGGCCCGGGATGATGAGAAGGATGGTCGACGCGGCAGCGAAGGCGGCCCAGTTTTCGAAGGACATGTCTGTCTCCCCTTGGGTTAAGGAAAAGGATAAATCCCGAGCCCAGGGAGAATGTAAAGAGGCCTGATTTTTGTTTTTCAGGAAATTGCGGGCGCAACCGCCGCGCCCGTTACCGCAATTGCCGTGCCGTCAGTTCCGCCACCGGCAGCCAGGGGTCAGTTCGCGCCGCCCAGCGTGCTCACTATATCGGCCAGGCTGACATTGGCACCGAGAACCATGGCCGCCGCGGCAATGGCTGCGGCAAAAAGCTTGATGTCGGTTTTTAACGTCTTGCACATGGAGGCCCCTCGCTGATCGCCGGAGAGGTAGGAAACGCCGGTGCCGGGATTATGACCCGATGGAGGTGATTTTGTGCAGGGACACGGGAGCGGCGATCGCCGGGGACGGCGCAACGTCACCTCGGCAAGACGCGAACGCAGGCAGCGCAAGGCATTCACGCTTTATCAACCATGAATGATGAAAATGCCCGCTATCCGGCCGGACCGTGCTTCCCGCCGACAGCGTAGGGTTTGGTATATGCCTGAGTTGCCGCAAGGTCCGACGCCGCCACGAAACGGCGACGCAATCGAAACCGATCTCTTTCTCTCCCGCCGCGCCGTCCTGTCCGGGGCGGGCGCCCTGGCGCTGCTTGGCGTCGCCGGCTGCTCGACTTCGGGTGGTGGCGACCTGCCGGCGCTCCAGCTCGACGATACGGTCACCGGCTCGGTGCGGCCGATCCGCCCCTCGATCAGCGTCGACAAGAACATCACCAGTCCCGACCTCATGTACGCCGCGCTGACCGACAACGGCTTCAACGTTCCCGAGGTGCCCTATCTCAAGGTCAAGCCGGAATTTCGCCGCCAGATCGTCGTCGACACGACGGGCGAGGCGCCCGGCACCATCGTCGTCCATCTCAAGGAACGCATGCTCTATCTCGTCCAGCCGGGCGGCGACGCCATCCGTTACGGCGTCGGCATCGGCAAGGACGGCTTCCGCTGGTCAGGCCGCGCAAACATCCAGTACGGGCGGGAATGGCCGACCTGGACGCCGCCGCCCGAAATGATCCAGCGCAAGCCCGAACTGGTGAAGTGGCAGGGCGGCCAGCCCGGCGGCCTCACCAATCCGCTCGGGGCGCGTGCGCTCTACATCTACCAGGACGGCAAGGACACAGGCTACCGCATCCATGGTTCGCCCGAATGGTGGAGCATCGGCCAGGCGATGTCGTCGGGCTGCGTGCGCCTGATCAACCAGGACATCATCGATCTCTACAGCCGGGTGTCGAAGAAAAACCCGGTCGTCGTCATGTGATCGTTTAGCCCTCCGTTTCTCCCGTTGCGCGATGCGGCAAGACAGGCCAAGGTGCCTTGAAAACCATTGCCCGGGGAGAAATCAAGCATGGCCGGAACCTTCGTCATCGCGCAGGGCGGCGGCCCGACCGCCGTCATCAACCAGACGGTCGTCGGCGCCACGCTGGAGATCCGCAAGCGCCATCCCGGCGCCAAGGTGCTGGGCTCCATCCATGGCGTGCGCGGTATCCGTGACGGCAACTATGTCGACCTGTCCGCCATCCCGGAGGACCGGTTGCGGCTGATCGCCGGAACCCCGAGCGCCGCCCTCGGCTCGACGCGCGACAAGCCTGACGCCGCCTATTGCGAGGTCATCCTGAAGGGCCTGCAGAAGGCGGGCGCCGACGCCTTCATCTATATCGGCGGCAACGACACCTCGGGCACGCAGCAGATCCTGACCGATGCCGCCGGCGGCAAGATCGCCTTCGCCCATGCGCCGAAAACCATCGACAACGATCTCGAGGAAAACGACCACACGCCGGGCTTCATCTCGGCGGCGGAATTCGTCGCCGGCGCGTTCCTGTCGGTCGACCTCGATTTCCGCGCCCTGCCCGGCATTTATGTCGGCATCGTCATGGGCCGGCATGCCGGCTTCCTGACCGCAGCCGCGGCAGCTTGGCAGCTCGACCCCGGCAGCGGCCCGCATCTCGTCTACGTGCCGGAGCGGCCGTTCTCCGCCGCCGGCTTCATCGACGACGTGCGCGCCACGCTCGATCGCCACAAGCGCTGCATCGTCGCCGTGTCGGAAGGCGTCAGCACCGCCGACGGCAAGGCGCTGGTCGAAAGCCTGGTGCCGGCGGACAAGCTCGAACGCGACCAGCACGGCAATGTCAAACTGTCGGGCAGCGACCTGCCGGCGGCGCTCGAACGGGCATTGGCCGAGGGGCTGCCGGGCAAGCGAGCCCGCGTCGACGCGCTCGGCTACATGCCGCGCGGCTATGTCGGCGCCATCAGCGCGGTTGACGCGCAGGAGGCCTTCGATGCCGGCGCCTTCGCCGTCGGCGTGGCCGAGCAGGGCGGCGGCTCGGTGGCGCTGCAGTATGATGGCAGCAAAATAGTGTTGAAAAAGGTGCCGCTGAAGAACGTCGCCGGCAAGACCCGCCACATGCCCGACGATTTCATGAAGCCCGAGGAGAACCAGCTGTCCGAGACCGGCATGGCCTATCTCAGGCGGCTGGTGCCGGAAAAATACAAGGTCGGAAAGCCGTTTGTCTGATGCCGGCCCCTATGCCGGGCTGGTTCTCCAGGAGCATCGTCGACGACAGGACGACGATGCTGACCGAGCCGTTCGTGCACGACTATGTGCGCGCCAACATCTGGCATTTCACCGGCCGCGACGCCGACCTTCTGGTCGACACCGGCATGGGCATCTGTCCGCTGGCGCCTTGGATAGAGACGCCCGAAGGCAAGCCGCTTCTGGTCGTCGCCACCCATATCCATCTCGATCACGTCGGCTCGCTGCACGAATTCCCGTGGCGGGCCGGGCCGAGGATGAGCGCCGCGCAATTCGAGAGCATGGATGAGGCCGCGACCTACGCCTACATGTTCCACGATCTCGAGGGGGCGGTTTCGAAACTGCCCGAGCCGGGCTGGAAGGCGTCGGATTACAAGATCCCGCCGGCGCCGCTGACGCGGACGCTCGATGAGGGCGACGTGGTCGATCTCGGCGACCGGCAATTTCGCGTGCTGCATCTTCCGGGTCATTCGCCGGATTCGATCGCCCTGTTCGACGAGACCGATGGCCTGTTCTTCAGCGGCGACGCCATCTATGACGCCATGCTGATCGACGATTTGCCGGATTCCGACCGGACGGCCTATGCCGGCACGATGCGCCGCCTGCTCGACCTGCCGATCCGTAGCGGCCACGGCGGCCACGGCCCGAGTTTCGACGGCAGGCGCATGCGTGAGATCGCGTCGGCCTACCTGCGCTCCGTAAGCGCGCCCTGAATTAAATCTTCGTAAGGTCGGGCAAAAACCCTAATTCAGGCCATTCGGGACCCTAGATACCTCATGTCGATCCGGCCGGCTGCCATGTAAGGCGAGACAGGCCATCCCGGTCGTCGACACGCTGACGGACGCTTTCTCCCAGGAGCCGCCCGCGGCGCCGGATCAACTCTCGCCCGGACAGAACGACCATGTCACCCCTTGGTATTCTTCGTAGGCATCGCGTCGCCGCCCTGCTGGGCGCCGCGCTGATCATCTCCCCCGCCGTCGTCTCGTTTGCCCAGAATCCCGGCAGTGCCGGCTTGAGCAATGCCGTTGCGACCACCCAGACACCCGTCGCCGGAATAACGGCTCCAAACGGATCGTTCGCGCCCATCGTGGCCGCGGCCAAGCCCGCCGTCGTCACCGTCACGACAGTCATGAAGGCGCAGCCGGAAGCCATGAGCGAAGGGTCGCCCGACGGTTCGCCCTTTGGCGGCAATTCGCCTTTCGACGACTATTTCCGCCAGTTCTTCGGCGATCAGGGCATGCCTGGTCCCAAGACGCCTCCGCAGCAACAGCAATCGCCGCGCGCCGAGGCGCTCGGTTCGGGCTTCATCGTCAGCGCCGACGGCACCATCGTCACCAACAACCATGTCGTCGACGGCGCCTCTTCGATCAAGGTCACGCTCGACGACGGTACGGAGCTTCCGGCCAAGCTTGTCGGTCACGACGCCAAGAACGATCTCGCCGTGCTGCAGATCAAGGCCGGCAGGGCCTTGCCAACGGTGAAATGGGGCGACTCCGACAAGCTCATGACAGGCGACCAGGTGCTGGCGATCGGCAATCCCTTCGGCATCGGCACCACGGTAACGGCCGGTATCGTCTCGGCGCGCGGCCGCGATCTGCATAGTGGGCCGTTCGACGATTTCATCCAGATTGACGCGCCGATCAATCACGGCAATTCCGGCGGCCCGCTGGTGGATGTCAGCGGCAATGTCGTCGGCATCAACACGGCGATCTATTCGCCCAATGGCGGCAGCGTCGGCGTCGGCTTCGCCATTCCGTCGGACCAGGCACAGAAGGTGGTCGCCAAGCTGATGAAGGGCGGCGACATCGAATACGGCTATCTCGGCGTCGAGATCCAGCCGGTCACCCCTGACGTGGCCAGCGCCGTCGGGCTCGACCATCCCGCCGGTGCGTTGGTCGCCCGGGTCAATGACGGCTCGCCCGCCGCCAAGGCCGGCGTCGAAACCGGCGACGTCATCACCAGCTTCGCCGGGCAGGACGTCAAGGATCCCAAGGATCTGTCGCGGGCCGTCGCCGATGTCGCGCCGGGTGCCAAGGAAACGCTGGATGTCTGGCGCAAGGGCAAGGCCATGCAGATTTCCGTCGCTGTCGGACGCAACAGCGACGACGTGAAGACGGCATCCAATGGCGATTCCAGCGCGCCTGACGCCGGGCAGGGGTCCCGCGCGCCGGCAATCGGCCTTGGCTTGATGGACATCACGCCAGACATTCGCCAGCAGATGAACCTCGCCGACAACGAGCACGGCGCGGTGGTTGCCACCGTCAATCCGGACAAGGCCGCGGGCGCCGCCGGCATCCAGCCCGGCGACATCATCGTCGCCGTCAACCAGGCGCCGGTGAAGAGCGCCAGGCAGGTCACGCAAGCCATCGCGCAGGCCAGCAAGTCGGGTCGCAAGTCGGTGCTGTTGCTGGTCGAACGCGAAGGCAGCCAGATCTATGTCGCCGTGCCGTTCGCCAATGGCTGAACCGTAACGCCGGCGTGGCGGGCCGGTGGAGACGCCCGCCACGCCGGTTCTATCGGCTATAATTTGCGCAGCGCCACTTCCTCGATCAGGTGGTCGGCGCCCTTGCGCAGGATCAGGTCGGCGCGGGCGCGCGTCGGCAGGATGTTTTCGCGCAGATTCTTCAGGTTGATGTTGGTCCACAGGCCCTCGGCGATTGCCTTGGCCGCATCCTCCGACAGCTGCGAATAGCGGTGGAAGAAGGAGTCCGGGTTGCGGAAGGCGGTCTCGCGCAGCCGCATGAAGCGGGAAATATACCAATTGTGGATCAGCTTCTCGTCGGCATCGATATAGATGGCGAAGTCGAAGAAGTCCGACAGGAAGGGCACGATCTTGCCGTCCTGCGGCAGCTTGCCCGGCTGCAGCACGTTGATGCCTTCGAAGATCAGGATGTCGGGCCGGTCGATGGTGACGAACTCGCCCGGGATGACGTCATAGGTGAGGTGCGAATAGACCGGCGCACGGACATCGGGCAACGCCGACTTGATGCCCGACAGGAAACGCAGCAGCGCGCCGACATCGTAGCTGTCGGGGAAACCCTTGCGCTCCATCAGGTTTTCGCGCCGCAGCACGTCGTTTGGCAGCAGGAAGCCGTCCGTGGTGATGAGATCGACCTTGGGGCTCGACGGCCAGCGCGCCAGAAGTTCCTTCAGCACGCGCGCCGTGGTCGATTTGCCGACCGCGACCGAACCGGCAATGCCGATGATGAACGGCGTCTTGGCGACATCAACGGCATTGAAAAAGGCCTGGCGCTGCCGGAACAGAAGCTGGCTCGCCTCGACATGCGCCGACAAGAGCCGCGACAGCGACAGATAGATGCGCGTGACCTCGGCGAGGTCGACCGGGTCGTTGAGCGAACGCAGGCGGCGGAATTCGTCCTCGCTCAGCGTCAGCGGGGTGTCGGCGCGGAATCGCGACCATTGCTCGGCCGAGAAAAAGCGAAACGGGGAATATTTCTCGGTTGGCGCGAGCTGATCCATCGAGATACCTGCCCTCCCTCGCGGTCAGCCCTTGGGCCGTGACGCCTTCTCGGCGATGCCCGAACGCCCGGTGCGGCTTTCGAGCTCCCTGAGCACGTCGTTCAGCGGAACGCCCGCGATGCTGAGAACGACGAGCCAATGATATATAAGATCGGCGCTTTCCGAAACGAGGCCCTGTTTGTCGCCCTTGACGGCGGCGATGACGGTCTCGACCGCCTCTTCGCCGAGCTTCTGTGCCGCCTTGTCCATGCCGCGCGCGAACAATTTGGCCGTCCACGAGTCGGGGTCGCCGGAACGGGCGCGTTCCCCGATGATTGCCTCCAGTTCGGAGAACGAAAATTCAGCCATGGCCAAAGGAGCCTTTCTCTTAGCCGGAAGCCTCTAGGGCCGAACCCCGAGCGAGTCCAGCCGCATCGGCAGGCCGGCCTGGGCCATATGCGCCTTGGCTTGCGCGATGGTGTAGGTGCCGAAATGGAAGATGGACGCCGCCAGAACAGCGCCCGCATGGCCGTCGCGAATGCCTTCGACCATGTGGTCGAGCGTGCCGACGCCACCCGAAGCGATGACGGGTGCACGCACCGCGTCCGACACCGCGCGGGTCAATGCGATGTCGTAGCCGGCCTTGGTGCCGTCGCGGTCCATCGAGGTCAGCAGGATCTCGCCGGCGCCGCGATCGACCATTTTGCGCGCGAATTCGACGGCGTCGATGCCGGTCTTTTCCCGTCCGCCATGGGTGAATATCTCCCAGCGGTCGGCCTCGCCGGGGCCGGACACTTTCTTGGCATCGATGGCGACGACGATGCACTGGTTGCCGAACTTGTCGGCGGCCTCGGCGACCAAATCCGGGTTTTTCACCGCGGCCGTGTTGATCGACACCTTGTCGGCGCCGGCCAAAAGCAATTTCCTGATGTCGGCGACCTGGCGCACGCCGCCGCCGACGGTCAGCGGCATGAAGCATCGTTCGGCGGTGCGGGCGATGACGTCGAATATGGTCTCGCGATTGTCCGACGACGCGGTGATGTCGAGGAAGCACAGCTCGTCGGCGCCGGCGGCATCATAGGCCTTGGCGGCCTCCACCGGATCGCCGGCGTCGATGAGGTCGACGAAATTGACGCCCTTGACGACGCGGCCGTCCTTGACGTCGAGGCAAGGGATGACGCGGGCTTTCAGCATCAGCGGCCCTCTATCGTGGCAAGCAGGTCGTTGAGCAGCTGTCCGACCAGCGGCGGCACGTCGGCCTGGGCATCGAAGGCCGGATCGTAGGCCGAAACGGTGATGCCGACGACCGGCACCGCGAGCGCCATGGCGCAGGCCGCGTCGCGCAGCTGCTCCGGGTTCGGTCCGCCTGATGTGACGTAGCGGTTGGCCTGCAGCGCCTGGGGATCGTGCACGTCGAGATCAAGATGCATGTGCACGCTGTTGGCGCCGGCGGCCTTCAGCCTTTCCGTCGCTTGCCCCACGCCGGGACATTCCGTCCGGATGACCGGCAATGTTTCGAGAAGTTTTTCCTCCGCCGGATCGAGATCCCTGGCGTTGACAAGCACGCAGCGTGAAGGATCGATCGGCTTGAAGCCGGGAATGGCCGCCGCCATCGGGCGCCAGCACAGGCCGAGCACTGTCGACAGCGCCATGCCGTCGAGAAAGCCGTGTACGGACGTCTCGGGCGTGTTGAGGTCGCCATGCTGGTCGGCCCAGATGATGGCGTCGGCGCCTTCGCCGGCAACGGCACCGGCGGACGTCAGGCAGTTTCCGGCCAGCACGATGGGAAACCGCCCCCTGTCGCGGGCAATGCGGACCTCGCCCGAGACGGCGTTGCAGACGGCAAAGCCCGTGGCGATCTCGCGCTCCTGGTCGTCGCCGACCCGGCCTATATCCTCGACCGTGACGTCATGGCCGGCAAGGGTCAGGGCATCGACGAGCCCGCCCGAGATCAGGGCGTCGGGCCCCTGGCCCATGCCGCCATGATAGTGGCCGCTGTCATAGGAGGCCAGGATGAGCGAAACCTTCACGACCGCGCCTCCATCGCCGGCCTGCCCTGCAGGATCGCCAGCGCCTCGGCCGGGTCGATGCGGCCGTCATAGAGCGCGCGGCCCGAAATGGCGCCTTCGAGTTTTTGCGCGTCGGGCATGGTCATGCGCACGATGTCGGCGATCGAAGCCAGACCGCCCGATGCGATGACCGGGATCGACACCGCATCGGCAAGGTCGATGGTGGCGTCCCAGTTGATGCCGCTCAGCACGCCGTCACGGTCGATGTCGGTGTAGATGATGGCGGCCACGCCGGCGCCCTCGAATTTCCTGGCCAGCTCGACCACGCCCAGGCTCGAGGCCTCGGCCCAGCCCTCGACCGCCACCTTGCCGCCCTTGGCGTCGATGCCGACGGCGACCTTGCCCGGAAACGCCTTGCAGGCCTGCCTGACCAGGTCGGGATCGCGCACCGCCACCGTGCCGAGGATGACGCGGGCCAGTCCGCGGTCGAGCCAGTCCTCGATCTGCGCCAGCGTGCGGATGCCGCCGCCAAGCTGCACCGGATTCTTCGTCGCCTTGAGGATGGCGCCGACCGCCGCGCTGTTGACGCTCTGGCCCTTGAAGGCGCCGTTGAGGTCGACGACGTGCAGCCACTCGAAGCCCTGCTCCTCGAAGGCTTTTGCCTGCGCGGCGGGATCATCATTGTAGATCGTCGCGGTCGCCATATCGCCGTGCCTGAGGCGCACGCACTGGCCGTCCTTGAGATCGATGGCGGGAAACAGGATCATCGGTTCAAGCGCCCTTCTTGCTCATCATGTTCAGGGCCTCCAGCGCAGGAAATTGGTGATCAGCGCCAGGCCCAGCGCCTGGCTCTTTTCGGGGTGGAACTGCGTGCCGGCGAGATTGTCGCGGGCGACGGTGGCCGTCACCGGGCCGCCGTAGTCGGCAACCGCAAGCACCTCGTCCGGGTTTTCCGCGTCGAGATGGTAGGAATGGACGAAATAGGCGTGCAGTCCGTCGGTCCCGGTCGGGATGCCGGCAAACAGCGGGTGCTGGCGCGTGAGCTCGATCGTGTTCCAGCCGATCTGCGGGATCTTCAGCGCCGGATCGGAAGGCTGGATCTCCTTGACGTCGCCCGAGATCCAGCCGAAACCGTTGGTGATGGTCTTTTCGAGGCCGCGCTGCGACATCAGCTGCATGCCGACGCAAATGCCCAGGAAAGGCCGGCCGTTGGCGATGGCGACGTCCTCGACCGCTTCCCACATGCCCTCGACGGCGCGCAGGCCGGCCGCGCAGTCGGCGTAAGCGCCGACGCCTGGCAGGACGATGCGGTCCGCGGTGCGCACGCGCTCGGCATCCGCCGTCAGATCGATCTCGGCCGCGATGCCGGCCTCGCGCGCGGCGCGCTCGAAGGCCTTGGTGGCCGAGCGCAGATTGCCCGAACCGTAATCGATGATCGCAACCCGCATCTCAGCGCCGGCCCGGAATGTGGGTCAGCCCCAGCGCCATGCCGGGCTGCGCCGGGCGCGCCAGGGCGGCATCGGGAACGATGCGCGGCGGCGGGGGTGCTGCTTCATCCGAAAGCCCCTCGGCCTCCAGGGCGTAGCGCATGTCGGCGTCCCCGAGCCGGCCGGCCTCGACGACGCCCCATTCATGCCAGCCGCGGCGGCGCAGTGCCGCGATGCGCAGGCCTTGGCCCTCCAGCCCGACATAGAGCGAGACGAGCAGCGACAAAAGCGAGCCGGCGACGCCGAGGCCAAGCTTCTGGCCAAGCATCGAAAGAACGCCCATGACGACAAAGGCAAGTGCCGCTTCGATCCACAGCCGGTGCCAAGCAAGCCACAGCGGCGGCACCAGCAGGCCGAGCCAGGCGAAGCCGTCGCGGACAAAGGCCGTTGTCTCGACCTTCTCGCTGCGGCCCGGCGGCTCCATCACGACATAGGCGGCCATCAGGCTATCCCTTCAAAGAACCCTTGGTGGAGGGAACCGCGTCTGGCTGGCGCGGATCGCGCTCGAGCGCGGCGCGCAGAGCGCGCGCCACCGCCTTGAAGCAGGTCTCGGCGATATGATGGTTGTTGGCGCCATAATGGTTGGTGACATGCAGCGTGATGCCGGCGTTCTGCGCCAGCGCCTGGAAGAATTCACGCACCAGTTCGGTGTCGAACGTGCCGATCTTGGGCGACGAAAACGCAACGTTCCAGACCAGGAAGGGGCGGCCCGACACGTCGATCGCCGCGCGCGTCAGCGTCTCGTCCATGGCAAGGTCGATCGAGGCATAGCGCATGATGCCGCGCCGCTCGCCGAGCGCCTTGGTCAAGGCCTGGCCGAGCGCGATGCCGGTGTCCTCGACCGTATGGTGATCGTCAATGTGCAGGTCGCCCTTGGCCTTGACCGTGATATCGATCAGCGAATGGCGCGACAGCTGGTCCAGCATGTGGTCGAAGAAGCCGACGCCCGTGCTGATGTCCGATTTGCCGGAGCCGTCGACATGGACCGACACGGAGATGTCGGTTTCCTTGGTCTTGCGGCTTGCATCGGCGGAACGGGGCGCCATCGCTCTATCCTTGTGCCAGTGGTCCAGATCGTGACCGGTTCACGAGCCTCAAGCGCTCGCTGGCTTGAAAACGAGAGCCTTCTAGCAGCATGATCCGGCGATTGCCAGTTGCGATCCCGGTCGCTATCGAGCCGTTTGCAATCATTGGCCTCATGCATACATATGGCCGATCGAAGTTACTCGTACCGCGCCAATCGCCTTTTTGGGATCGCGCGAATCGGAGCCAGGAAATGTCTGATAATCTGACCATGCACGCCACGACCATCGTGACCGTGCGCAAGGGCAACAAGGTGGTGATCGCCGGCGACGGCCAGGTCAGCCTGGGCCAGACCATCATGAAGGGCAATGCCCGCAAGGTGCGCCGCATCGGCAAGGGCGGCAATGTGATTGCCGGTTTCGCCGGCGCCACCGCCGACGCCTTCACGCTGCTGGAACGGCTCGAAGCCAAGCTGGAACAATATCCCGACCAACTAACCCGCGCCTGCGTCGAGCTCGCCAAGGATTGGCGCACCGACCGCTATCTGCGCCGACTGGAGGCGATGATGCTGGTCGCCGACAAGTCGGTTTCGCTGGCGCTGACCGGCAATGGCGACGTGCTGGAGCCCGAACATGGCGTCATGGCCATCGGCTCCGGCGGCAATTACGCGCTCGCCGCCGCCCGCGCGCTGATGGATTCCGACAAGGATGCCGAGGAGATCGCCCGCAAGGCGATGCAGATCGCGTCCGACATCTGCGTCTACACCAACAACAATTTCGTCGTCGAAACGCTCGATGCCGCCTGAGAGGGTGGTGCTTTACGATTTTCGGCCGGTCACCAAGAAGGACCTGCCGATGATCGCAGGCTGGCTCGCCCAGCCGCATGTCGCGGAGTGGTGGGACGATCCCGAGACGGAAATCGCCGAGATTGCCGATCACATAGACTCGATCTCCGTCGAGCCGCTGATCGTCGAGCTCGACGGAAAGCCGATCGCTTATCTGCAGAGCTATGACCCGCATATGGAAGACGGTCATCCCTATGCCGATCAGCCGTTCGGCACGCTGGGCATCGATGTCTCGATCGGCCGGCCGGAACTGATCGGCATCGGCCATGGCTCGGCCATCGTGCGTCAGTTCGTGGAGGACCTTTTCGAGGAAGGCGTGCCGCGCGTCATCATTGATCCCGATCCCGCCAACACCAGGGCCATACGCGCCTATGAAAAAGCCGGATTCCGGGCCATTGATCGCAGGCAATCGGTCTATGGCGACGTCGTGCTGATGGCCATCGATGCCGAAGACGGGGAAGAGGGATAAGGCATGGACGCTTCGGGCGAGGACAAGAACCTATCTGCCTATGAAAACAGCTGGCGGATGGGCCTGCTGATCGTGGCCGGCCTGGTTTTCTTCCAGGCGGTCACGCTCTATCTCATGGGCCGGACGCCGATCTGCACCTGTGGCTACGTCAAGCTCTGGCATGGCGTGGTCAACAGTTCGGAGAATTCCCAGCATATTTCGGACTGGTACACTTTCTCGCACATCATCCACGGTTTCCTGTTCTATGCGCTGGCACGCTTCCTGTTCCCGCGCTCGCCGATCGGCTTGCGGCTGGCCTTCGCCGTTCTGATCGAGGGCGGTTGGGAGTTGCTGGAGAACAGCCCGTTCATCATAGATCGCTACCGCGCCGGCACCATCTCGCTCGATTATTACGGCGACTCGATCATCAATTCGGTCTCCGACACACTGGCCATGGTGCTGGGATTTGTGATGGCGCGAAGGCTACCTATATGGGTGATCGTCAGCCTCGCCATCCTCTTCGAACTGGGCACCGGCTACCTCATCCGGGATAATCTTACACTCAACGTGATCATGCTGCTGCATCCGTTCGAGGCCATCAAGCAGTGGCAAAGTGGAATTTAGTGATATGAGCACATTTTCTCCCCGCGAAATCGTTTCCGAACTCGACCGCTTCATCATCGGCCAGAAGGACGCCAAGCGCGCCGTGGCCATTGCCTTGCGCAACCGCTGGCGCCGCCAGCAGCTGGAAGGCCAGATGCGCGAAGAGGTGATGCCGAAGAATATCCTGATGATCGGCCCGACCGGCGTCGGCAAGACCGAGATTTCGCGCCGCCTGGCGCGGCTCGCCGGCGCGCCGTTCGTCAAGGTCGAGGCCACCAAGTTCACCGAGGTCGGCTATGTCGGCCGCGACGTCGAGCAGATCATCCGCGATCTGGTCGAGATCGCCATCGGCCTGGTGCGCGAAAAGATGCGCGAGGACGTCAAGGCGCGCGCCCATGTCAATGCCGAGGAACGCGTGCTGGAAGCGTTGGTCGGCAAGACCGCGAGCCCGGCGACGCGCGACAGTTTCCGCAAGAAGCTGCGCGACGGCGAACTCGACGACAAGGAAATCGAGATCGAGGTGGCCGACACCGGCAATGGCGGCATGCCCGGCTTCGAGATTCCCGGCATGCCGGGCGCCAATATCGGCGTGCTCAACATCAACGACATGCTGTCGAAGGCGATGGGCGGCAAGAAGACCAAGCTGCGCAAGACCACGGTGAAGGAATCCTACGACCTGCTGGTGGCCGACGAATCCGACAAGCTGCTCGACCAGGACGAGGTCGTGCGCCGGGCGCTGGACGCCGCGGAAAATGACGGCATCGTCTTCCTCGACGAGATCGACAAGATCGCGGCGCGGTCGGATGTTTCCGGCGGCCCGTCGCGCGAAGGCGTGCAGCGCGACCTGCTGCCGCTGGTCGAGGGCACCACGGTGGCGACCAAATACGGGCCGTTGAAGACGGATCACATCCTGTTCATCGCCTCGGGCGCGTTCCATGTCTCCAAGCCGTCCGACTTGTTGCCGGAATTGCAGGGCCGCCTGCCGATCCGCGTCGAACTGCGCGCGCTGGAAAAGGACGACTTCGTCCGCATCCTGACCGAAACGGAAGCGAGCCTCATCAAGCAGTATATCGCGCTGATGAAGACCGAGGGCGTCGAGCTCACCTTCACCGACGATGCCATCGATTCGCTGGCCGGCGTCGCCGTCGACCTCAACGCCAGCATCGAGAACATCGGCGCGCGGCGGCTGCAGACGGTGATGGAGCGGGTGCTGGACGAGATTTCCTACGACGCGCCCGACCGCAACGGCACGGCCGTCACCATCGACGCCGCCTATGTCAAGAAGCACGTCGGCGACCTCTCGCGAAACACGGATCTGTCGCGCTTCATTCTGTAAGGAACGGCGCTGGATCCTTTCGGCACGGGTTTGGCGAGATCCTCCCGCGGATCATGTGTGGCCAGATGGTACCATCTGGCCACCTTTCGTCTTGCCCGCTGAAGGGCCGCTCTCGACTCGACCCTGAGCTTTACCTAGTTTGCCCGCAACATTTGCAGGCGGCGGCGCATGAAGAAACTCATCCCAGTCATTCTCGGCTTGACGCTGGCGGCGACGCTTTTCGCCGCCGACGCGGCGACATTGGTGCCGGCGGGAAACCGCAATGCCGAGCAGCCCGACATTCCCGGCGCCTCGAGCCGCCGCACGCAGGCGACCAACACCACCTTCCAGGCCAAGTACCGCAAGGTCTATGCCTTGCTGCAGAACGACGCCGATCTCCGCGCCAAGATCAAGAAGGCGGCAAGCGCCTATGGCATCGACCCCATGCATATCGTCGGCGCCATCGTCGGCGAGCACACCTACAATGTCGACGCCTATGACCGCTTGCAGACCTATTACGTCAAGGCGATCTCCTACCTCTCGAGCAAACTGTCCTTCGCCTATGACGGCGAGGACATCAGCGATTTCGTCAAGCGGCCGGAATTCAAGAAATGCGCCGCGATTTCGGACAGTTACGATCTGTGGGAATGCCGCGAACAGGTGTGGAACCGTTCGTTTCGCGGCAAGACCGTCGGCGGCGAGGATTTCCCCGACAACCGTTTCGGCGCCACCTTCTTCCAGCCCTACTATGCCGGCCAGACCTTCGGCCTCGGCCAGCTCAACCCGCTGACCGCCCTGCAGATGAGCGATCTCGTGCACAAGGTGTCCGGGCTGCCGGAACTCGACGTCTCCGATCCCAATTCGGTCTACAAGACGATCATGGATCCGGACCTGACGCTGCCTTACGTCGCCGCCACGATCAGGAAGTCGATCGACGCTTACAAGTCCATCGCCGGCTTCGACATTTCGGGCAATCCGGGGCTGACCGCCACGCTCTACAATGTCGGCAATCCCGAGCAGCGCGCCTATGCGCTGAAAGCGGAAAACGACCGGCGCCGCGCCGCCGGTGAGCCGGTGAAGTTGCCGGAAGAGAATTACTACGGCTGGCTGGTCAATGATAAGCTGCCGGAGTTGAAGGCGCTGTTTTAGACGCGAATCGAGGGTTTCAGGCTGCGCGAGCAGCGGACTTCGCAGCGTTGGCAGCGCCAACTTCGACAATTGGCGCGACAGCTCAAGCCGCCAGCAACGCCTTCAGCTTGACTTCGGGCGATCCCAGCGCCTCCGGGGCCGGCTTGGCCCGCTTGCCGATCAGCATCTCCGCCAAGCGAATATCGCGCGCCACCGCATTGCCGGGGCCGATGCCGCTCGCCGCCACCAGCCTGCCGTCCTCGGCCAGATGAAACAGGATGAAGGCGCCATCGCCGAGGTCGCGGCGCACCACTGTGCGGCCTTCGTCGGAAAGCCCCGCGATCTGCAGGGAGAGGCCATACTGATCCGACCAGAACCACGGCACCGCCGCATGCGCCTCGCCGGCGCCAAGCATGTTCCTGGCCGCCAGCGCGCCTTGTTCCTGCGCATTGCGCCAGGCTTCCAGCCGCACGCGGCGGCCGTCATAGACGGCGAGCGGGAACGAACAGCAATCGCCGGCGGCATAAATATCGGGATCGCTGCCGCGCAGCTCGGCGTCTACGGCAATGCCGTTGTCGATGGCCAGGCCGGCCTCGGCTGCGAGCGCGGTCACCGGCACGGCGCCGATGCCGATCACGGCGAGATCGGCCGCTATCTCGCGCCCGCCGGCAAGCGTCACGCGCACCTCTCTGCCGTCGTCTGCGATGGATCCGATGCCGCCGCCGCACAGGATGTCGACGCCTTCGGCGACATGCACGGCGTGGACGATTTCGGCGATCTCGGCCGGCACGCCGCGCATCAGGATGCGCGGCTGCGCCTCGATGACGGTGACCGAAGCGCCGAGCTTGCGCGCGGCTGCCGCAAGCTCGAGGCCGATGAAGCCGCCGCCGATAATGGCGATGCGGTTGCCGGCGCTGAGGTGGGTGCGAATGGCCAGCGCGTCGGTGAATGTCCTGAGATAGACGCAGCGCCCGCCAAGGCCAGGCATCGGCAGCTTGCGCGGCGTCGAGCCGGTGGCGAGCAGCAGCTTGTCGTAAGGCAGCACCGAACCGTCGGACAGGCGCACCGCATGCGCCGCGCGATCGATCGCCACGGCCTGGACGGAATGGACGTGACGGATCGATTTTTCGGCCAGGACCTCGTCGCTGGCGATTGCCTTGATCGCGGGCGCGTCGCTGACCATCGCATCCTTGGACAAAGGCGGCCGTTCATAGGGCAGGTGGGGTTCGTCGCCGACCAGTGTCACCGGTCCCTCATAACCGAGATCGCGCAAGGCAAGCGCGGCCCGCCCGCCGCATTCGCCGGCTCCGATGATGACCATTCCCCGCGCCATCTCCGTCACCCGATCCGAACCAGCACTTTGCCGTCATCGACCTTGACCGGATAGGTCCTGATGTTGACGCAGACCGGCGCGCCTTTGGCCGCGCCCGTCTTGTAGTTGAAACGGCCATTGTGCTTGGGGCATTCGATGATGTCGTCCATCACCAGCCCGTCGGCGAGATGCACCTTCTCATGCGTGCACAAGCCGTCGGTGGCGAAATATTCGTCGTCCGGGCTGCGATAGATGGCGAAGGTGCGCCCGCCATGATCGAAGCGCATCACGTCCTCTTCATCGATGTCACCGGCGGAGCACGCCTCGACCCAATCGCTCATTCAGTCCTCCCCTGCGGTCGTGGATGTCATTCCGCCGCCGCGGCGACGGCGTCGTTGTGGAAGTCCTCGCGGTATGGCCTGGCGGTCGGCGGCAGCTCGCGCTTGAGGAAGTAATCCTCGTTGCGCAGCTGGCGGCGGAAGGCCGGGATCATCTCGCGGTAGCCGGCCAGGATCGACGGCGTCGGTGCCGGCAGATCGTGCTTGATCAACGCGTGCAGCTTCGGCAGCGCATGGTAGGGCACCATCGGGAACATGTGATGTTCGACATGGTAGTTCATGTTCCAGTAGATGAAGCGGCTGATCGGGTTCATGTAGACGGTGCGGCTGTTCAGCCGATGGTCGGTGACGTTGTCGGCGAGACCGCCATGCTGCAACAGGCCGACCATCACGTGATGCCAGGCGCCGTAGAGCCTGGGCAGGCCGACCAGCATCAAGGGCAGGAACGATCCGGTATAGAGCGCCAGCGCGATTGTCGCGGCATAGATCGCCGTCCAGATGCGGGCAATGCGGATCGCCTTGTTCTGCTCCTGTTCGGGAATGAAGGTTTTTTCCGCCGCGCTGATATTGCCGGCGGCATTGCGCAGCATATCCGACATCGCATGCCACGCATCGAGCACGCCGACAAAGCCGAGGACGAGGCGCACCAGATCCGGCGGCCGCATCACCGAGATTTCGGGATCGCGGCCGACGATGATGGTGTCGGTGTGATGGCGTGTGTGGCTCCAGCGCCAGGTCACCGGATTGCGCATGATCATGAAGCAGGCGATCTGATAGACCGCGTCATTCATCCACTGCGTGCGGAACGCCGTGCCGTGGCCGCATTCGTGCCAGCGCGAATCGGTGGACGAGCCGTAGAGCACGCCATAGACGAAGAAGAACGGCACGCACCACCACGTGCCCCAGAACCAGGCGCCGCCGGCGCCGCTGATGATGAGGGCGGCGAGCCAGATCGCGGTGTCGCGGATCGCCGGCCCATCGGAGCGCTGCATCAGCTCCTTCATCTGCTTGCGGGGAATGTCGGTGTGATACCACTGCGCCGCCGACAAGCCGTTTTCGACGGCAAGCCGGGCGTCGCGGCCGATCAGGCTGTAGTCACGCCGGGACGGCGCTATGGACATGATTGCCTCCCAAGGCAGGGGCATTCGCCATGCGAATGCCGATCACAACTGGCTCCATGCTCAGAAATAACGCCGAGCCATGATAGACTCAACATCACAAAGATAGTTTCTATCATTTCCTATCAAGTTGATGTATGCCTGTCGGGCAATCGAACGAGGCGATCATGGCGAAACGGCCGACGATATCAGATCTGGCGCGCGTCTCCGGCGTCAGCGTCGCCACGGTGGACCGCGTGCTCAACAATCGGCTGCCGGTGCGCGAGGAAACCGCGCGCCGCGTCTACGAGACGGCGACCGAGATCGGCTATCACGCGGCCGGCCTGATCAAGCAGCGAATGCGCCAGGAACTGCCCGAGTATCGGCTGGGCTTCCTGCTGCTTCGAGGCAATGACGTTTTCTATGGCGATTTCGCGCGGGAACTCGAACTGGCGGTCGCGCAATCGCAGCGCTTCCGCGGCGTCGCGACCGTCGATTTCGCCAGCTCCCTGGCCCCGGACGAAATCGCCGCCCAAATGCGCGGGCTGGCGGTGAAATCACGGGCCATCGCCGTGGTCGGTCCCGACCATCCGACGCTGACCGCGGTCGTGGAGGCGCTAAAGGCCAGGGGGCTGCCGGTCTTCTCCCTGCTGTCCGACTTCGCTGCTGGCGTCCGCGAGGGTTATGTCGGCCTCGACAACCGCAAGGTCGGCCGCACCGCGGCCTGGATGATCGCCAGGGCGGCGAGGACGCCTGGCAAGGTCGCCCTCTTCGTCGGCAGCCATCGCTTCCACGGCCACGAACTGCGCGAGATCGGCTTCCGTTCCTTCTTCCGCGAGCATGCGCCGGACTTCGCCGTGCTGGAGACGTTGGTCAATCTGGAGGCCAACCAGGTAACCCATGATGCGATGATCGATCTTCTGGCGCGATATCCGGATCTCGTCGGCTGCTACGTCGCCGGCGGCGGCATGGAAGGCGCCGTCTCGGCATTGCGGGCAGCGAAGCCCGTCAACATGCCAGTGGTCGTCTGCAACGAGATCAACGCCGAATCGCGCGCGGCGCTCGCCGACAACATCCTTACAATGGTGATCTCGACGCCGCTTGCCGCGCTCTGTCGTGAGCTCGTCGATCGGATGGCGCATGCCATCGAAGCCGGCGCGGCCAATGCGCCGGGTCAGACCTTCCTGCCCTTCGACATCTATTTGCCGGAAAACATCTGACGCCATTTCGGGAAATGCGCAGCGGGTCCGGGACGCGCCAGGACGAGAGACAGGGCGTTTCGACGAAGCGACAGGACGCTTCAGCGATCCGCCGTCATGAACCGGCCCGCTGAAATGATAGAATCCATCAGAGCCGGCCGAAAATCGCGAGCCCGAGTTTGGAATCGCCCTTGACGCCTCCCGACGAAATGGAATAAATATTTCACCAGTCATGCATTTTGGTTCTTTCGTTCCGTAACATCTGTTTCAAACAGAGGCTTTGGCGTTGCAGCAAACGGCAGGCGCCATCCCCGGGAGAGAGACGGCAGGGAGAGATTCCCCGGGGAGATCGGGGATTCCGGAGAGATCGGTGCAACCGGACACCAAAGTGGAGGAGAGATTAAAATGAAGAAACTGCTTTTGGGCGTCGCCTTCGCGGCGCTGATGAGTTCATCGGCCATGGCCGCCAAGATCGGCGTCTCGATGGCCAAGTTCGACGACAACTTCCTCACCGTGCTGCGCAACGGCATGATCGAGCAAGCCAAGGGCATGAGCGGCGTCGAGCTGCAGGTCGAGGACGCGCAGAACGACGTCGCCAAGCAGCTTGACCAGATCAAGAATTTCGCCGCTTCCGGCGTCGACGCCATCATCGTCAACCCGGTCGACACCTCGGCCACGCAGGCGATGTCGGATGCGGCGGCCGCGGCCAAGATCCCGCTGGTCTACGTCAACCGCCAGCCGGTCAATGTCGACACGCTGCCCGACAACCAGGCCTTCGTCGCCTCGAACGAAGCCGATTCCGGCACGCTCGAGACCAAGGAAGTCTGCCGCCTGTTCAAGGAAGCCGGCAAGAAGGAAGCCAATGTCTATGTCATCATGGGCGAGCTTTCCAACCAGGCGGCCGTGCAGCGCACCAAGGACATCGAAGAGGTGATAGCCACGCCGGACTGCAGCTTCATCAAGATCATCGACAAGCAGACCTCGAACTGGGACCGCGACCAGGCCCAGAACCTGATGACCAACTGGCTGTCGACCGGCAAGAAGTTCGACGGCGTCATCGCCAACAATGACGAAAGCGCCATCGGCGCCATCCAGGCTATGAAGGCCGCCAACATCGACATGAAGTCGGTTGTCGTCGGCGGCGTCGACGCCACCCAGGACGCGCTTGCCGCCATGCAGGCGGGCGACCTCGACGCCACCGTGTTCCAGGACGCCGCCGGCCAGGGCGCCGGCGCGCTGGATGCAGCGCTGAAACTCGCCAAGGGCGAGAAGGTCGAACACAAGGTCTATGTTCCGTTCCAGCTGGTCACACCGGCCAACATCGACAAGTTCCTGAAGAAGAACTGAGCCGCGGACATACGGAGCGGCGCTCTCGCGCAGACAGCGCCGCTCCCTTTCCCTCGACGCCGACCGGTGCCCGAGGAACGACCGCGGCTGACGGAGGATAGAAGATTGGCACAAACATCTCACGGCGTCGGCGGGGTCGGTTATGACGCCAGGAAGCGCACATGGCCGGCCGAATTCAACGTCTTCCTGGCGCTCGTCATCCTCGTCGTCATCTTCGAACTGATCGGCCGGGTCTTCCTCGGCGACTCCTTCCTGTTCAACACCCGCGCCGACGTCGCCGGCATCTTCAACGAGGCGCGCCTGCAGATCATCATCCTGCAGGTGTCGATCGTCGGCATCATCGCCATCGGCGTCACGCAGGTGATCATTACCGGTGGCATCGATCTGTCCTCGGGCTCGATCGTCGGTGCGACAGCCATGATCGCCATGAGCTTCGCCCAGGTCGCGACCGTCAACGGCAATCCCAACCCCAAGGCGATGTTCCTGGCCCAGGGCTGGACCGACCTGCCCGTCATCGTGCCGGTGCTGGTGGCGATCGGCTGCGGCCTGCTCGCCGGCCTCGTCAACGGCGCGCTGATCGCCTACACGCGCATCCCGCCCTTCATCGCCACGCTCGGCATGATGGTCACCGCGCGCGGCATTGCCAAATGGTGGTCGAAGGGGCAGCCGATCTCGTTTCCCACGGACAGTTTCGCGGCAATCGGCAAGGGCCTTATGCCGGTCATCATCTTCCTGTCGCTGGCCGTGCTGTTCCAGCTGATCATGACCTACACCCGATATGGCAAGCATTGTTACGCGATCGGCTCCAACGAGGATGCCGCGCGCATGTCGGGCATCAAGATCGCCAACCACAAGATCCTCGTCTATGTCATCGCCGGCATTCTCGCCGCGCTCGCCGCCGTGGTGCTGTCCTCCAAGAACCTCACCGCCCAGGCCGGCATGGGCGTGATGTACGAACTCGACGCCATCGCCATGGCGGTCATCGGCGGCGTCTCGCTGTCGGGCGGCCGTGGCTCCATCATCGGCACGGTGATCGGCGCGCTGATCTTCGGCGTCATCATCTCTGGCTTCACCTTCCTGCGCCTCGACGCCTACTATCAGGAGATGGTCAAGGGCGTGATCATCGTCGGCGCGGTCGTTCTCGACCAGTGGCGCCAGCGCATGCGGGCATTGAGGGCTTGACCATGTCAGACATCGTCCTGAAGACGGAAAACCTCACCAAGCGCTATGGCGGCGTGCACGCGCTCGAAGGCGCCAATTTCGAGCTGCGCAAGGGCGAGCATGTCGCCATCATGGGCGACAACGGCGCCGGCAAGTCGACCTTCGTGCGCCAGATCACCGCCGTCGAGCAACGGACGAGCGGCCAGGTCTGGTTCGACGGCAAGGAAGTGAACTTCGCCGGCCCGATCGAGGCGCGCGAGGCGGGCATCGAGACGGTGTTCCAGAACCTGGCCCTGGCCGACGATCTCGACGTGCCGTCGAACCTGTTCCTCGGCCGCGAAAAGGTGCTGTTCAATCTCGGACCATTCTCGATCCTCGACCGTAAATACATGCGCAAGGCGACCGAGGCGGCGCTGGTCCGCACGGCGGTGAAAATCCCCAATTTATCCAACACCATCCGCCATATGTCGGGTGGCCAGCGCCAGTGCGTGGCGATCGCCAGGACAGCGACCTTCGCCTCCAAGCTGATCATCATGGACGAGCCGACGGCGGCCCTTGGCGTGCAGGAGACGGCGCAGGTCGAAAACATCATCCGGACGCTGAAGGACAATGGCGAGCCGCTCATCCTGATCAGCCACAACATGCGCCAGGTGTTCGACCTCTGCGACCGTATCGTGGTGTTCCGGCGCGGCCGCATCGTCGCCAATCTGCGCAAGGAGAACACCGACGGGCAGGACATCGTATCCTACATCACCGGCGCCAAGACCGGCGAGGCGGAACTCGCGGCCTGAGGGCCGGGCGCGGAGGCGATGGTCATCGCCTTCCCGTCGATTTGTCTTGACCGGAAAATCATCCAGCGCCCATGACCGGCGCCGTGCTCCGAACCCATCCCCTAGAGGAAGATCTCCATGACTGTTCGCTTCGCCCTCCTTGGTGCCGGCCGCATCGGCAAGGTCCACGCCCGCGCCGTGGGTTCCAACCCCCAGGCAAAACTGGTCGCCGTCGCCGATGCCTTCGAGAAGGCGGCGAGCGAACTGGCGAGCGCCTATGGCGCCGAGGTGCGCACCATCGACGCCATCGAAAAATCGAAAGACATCGACGCCGTCGTCATCTGCACGCCGACCGACACCCATGCCGATCTGATCGAGCGCTTCGCCAAGGCCGGCAAGGCGATCTTCTGCGAGAAGCCGATCGATCTCGATGTCAAGCGCGTCGAAAAATGCCTTGATGTGGTCGACAAGGCCAAGGCGACGCTGATGGTCGGCTTCAACAGGCGCTTCGATCCGCATTTCGCGGCCGTGCGCAAGGCGATCGACGACGGCGCCATAGGCACGGTCGAGATGGTCACCATCACCTCGCGCGATCCCGGCGCCCCGCCGCTCGACTACATCGCGCGCTCCGGCGGCATTTTCCGCGACATGACCATCCACGATTTCGACATGGCGCGCTTCCTGCTCGGCGAAGAGCCCGTCGCGGTCAGCGCCCATGCCTCGGTGCTGGTCGACAAGAAGATCGGCGAAGCCGGCGATTTCGACTCGGTCAGCGTCATCCTCGAGACCGCATCGGGCAAGCAGGCGGTCATCTCCAACTCGCGCCGCGCCACCTATGGCTACGACCAGCGCATCGAGGTGCATGGTTCGAAGGGTATGGTCGCGGCCGAAAACCAGCGCCCGGTATCGATCGAACTCGCCAACGAGAAGGGCTACACCCGCCCGCCGCTGCACGACTTCTTCATGACCCGCTATCTCGACGCCTATGCCCTCGAGATCGCCGCCTTCATCACGGCGGCGACATCAGGCAAGAAAGCGGCGCCGAGCGGCGCGGACGGCCTCGTGGCGCTCAGGCTGGCGGATGCGGCGCTGAAGTCGGCGACCACGGGCAAGACCGTACGTCTCGACAAGTAAGAACCAGAAATTCGGACCCAAGGTAGGAGCACAGCGATGAGCGCATCCGCCGATCGCAATTCGAACACACGCGCCGTCGTCACCGGCGGCGCGCAAGGCATCGGCTTCGCCGTCGCCGAGGCGCTGGCCGACGAGGGCTGCCGGGCGCTGGCGCTCATCGGCCGCTCCCAGGAGAAGGGCGACAAGGCTGTCGCCCATTTCAAGAAATCAGGCGTCGACGCCATCTTCATCAGCGCCGACGTTTCCGATGTTGCCGACTGCAAACGCGCGGTCGCCACCGCGCTCTCGCATTTCGGTACGATCAACGCGCTGGTCAACGCCGCCGCCACCTCTGCGCGCGGCTCGCTTGTCGATACATCGGAACAGCTTTTCGACCAGATCTTCGACACCAATGTGCGCGGCCCGTTCTTCCTGATGCAGGGCGTCGTGGCGCATCTCTTGGAGAAAAAGACCCCCGGCTCGATCGTCAACGTGCTGTCGATGTCGGCGCATACCGGCCAGTCCTTCCTGACGCCCTATTCGACCAGCAAGGGCGCGCTGATGACGCTGACCAAGAACGTCGCCAACGCCTATCGCTTCAACCGCATCCGCTGCAACGCCGTGCTGCCCGGCTGGATGGACACCGAGGGCGAGGACATCGTGCAGAAGAAATGGCACGACGCACCGGACGACTGGCTGGCGAAGGCCGAAGCGGCGCAGCCGATGGGCCAATTGGTCAAGCCGGACCAGTTGGCGCGGCTGATCAGCTACATGGTCAGCCCACAATCGGGCGTCATGACCGGATCGCTGGTCGACTACGACCAGAGCGTTGCGGGGTCGTCGCCGGAATAGCGGCCGACGTTGCGGCTGGCCCTTTCTCCCCGTCACTATACGGGGAGAAATGCCCGGCAGGGCAATGAGGGGCAGCACCAACTTTGACAGTTACCGGTCCAACCCCTGCCCACCTCGCTTGTCACTCCGACGTAGGCGCCGCCCCTCACCTGCCTGCCGGCATCCTCTCCCCGTATAGGACGGGGAGAGGGGTGCTGTCATCGACGGTTTCGCCACCTGACCCTCATCGCCCCATCGACAAACGCCGCCGCTTCGACTATATGAGCGGCATGATCCACCTGACCGCCACCTATTGGTACTTTAGCAGCTCGCTGGCGGCGGGAGGATTGCGCTCGATCTGAAGATTGCAGCAAACAGTCCGACAAGCCGCCAGACCTGGCGGCTTTTTTGTTTCAGCCGGCAGGTTCCCAAACAGGAGCAGAAAGCCGTGTTGACCACCACAGACGACCTTCGGGTCAAGGAACTCAGACTGCTGAGCACGCCGGAAGAGGTGATGCGCGAGATACCGCGCTCACTCACGGCGACGCGCACCGTTGCCGCCTCGCGCAACGCCATCCATTCCATCCTGACGGGGGCCGACGATCGACTTGTTGTCATCGTCGGCCCTTGTTCCATCCACGATCCGGTCGCGGCCGTTGACTATGCCAGCCGTCTGGCGGCGCTGCGCGAGGCCCTGTCCGACCGGCTCGAGATCGTCATGCGGGTCTATTTCGAGAAGCCGCGCACGACGGTCGGCTGGAAAGGCCTGATCAACGATCCCGACCTCGACGGCAGCTTCAACATCGACAAGGGGCTCAGGATGGCGCGCAATGTGCTTTCCGCCGTCAACAATCTCGGCCTGCCGGCGGCGACCGAATTCCTCGACATGACGACGCCGCAATACATTGCCGACCTCGTCGCCTGGGGCGCCATCGGCGCGCGCACGACCGAGAGCCAGATCCATCGCGAACTGGCCTCGGGCCTGTCTTGCCCGGTCGGCTTCAAGAACGGCACCGACGGCAATCTCAGGATCGCCGGCGAGGCGGTGAAGTCGGCCGCCCAGCCGCACCATTTCATGGCGGTGACCAAGGGCGGACGCAGCGCGATCGCGGCGACGACCGGAAACGAGGATTGCCATGTCATCCTGCGCGGTGGTGTTCAGCCGAACTATGACGCGGCAAGCGTCGAGGCTGCTTCGGTGGAACTCGCCCGCATCGGCATCATGCCGCGCCTGATGATCGACGTCAGCCATGCCAACTCGGCCAAGAAGCCGGAAAACCAGCCCAAAGTGGCGGCGGACGTGGCGAGCCAGGTGGCGGCGGGCGACGAGCGCATCATCGGCGTCATGATCGAAAGCAATCTCGTCGCCGGCCGGCAGGATGTCGTGCCCGGCAAGCCGCTCACCTACGGCCAGAGCATCACCGATGGCTGCATCGACTGGGCGACCACCGAAACGGTGCTGCATGGCCTTGCCGGTGCCGTCGAATGGCGCCGCTCGGCGCGGCGCGCCATGCTGGACAGCCGTCAGGGCGCCGCCTGATATTATGGCGATGCGGGAAGGGCGGTGCTGATTGGGATTACGCCGCCCTCAGCCCCTCCCATGCGGTGAAGACCGAGACCACGAACAGCAGCAGCCCGGCCGCGCGGCCGGCAAGAGCGGTCGCCCGCGGATTGGCGATCAGAAGGCTGCGGCTGCGGCCGGCTGAAATGGCCAGCCCGCCATAGATCGCGGCTTGCGTCAGCACGGTCAGCAGGCCCATGATCGTCGCCTGCATCCAGATCGGACCGTAGTGCGGTTTCAGGAACTGCGGGTAGACGGCCAGCACGAAGAGATAGGCCTTCGGATTGATCAGGCAGGTCACGAAACCCTGGCGAAACGCCTTCCATGCCGAACGGCTGCCGGCGGGCCCTTCATGACCGACGGTGATGGAGCTGCGCATCAGCGTGATGCCGATATAGGCCATATAGGCGGCGCCGACGATCAGCAGCGGCTTGAACAGGATCGGCACGAAATGCATGAGCAGGCCGACACCGACAGCGCCGTTCAGCGTGTGCACCATGCCGCCGACCATGATGCCGCCGGTCGCGGCCAGGCCCCTGTCGCGTCCGCCGGTCAGCGCATTGGCAAGCACGAACAGCATGTCCATGCCCGGAACGGCGATGATGCCGAACAGGAGAAGAAAGAAAAGCCAGAGATTTTCCGCGTAGCTCATGTCAGTTGCCTGTCGCCTCCTGCTGGCGTGCCGCCAAGGAATTTGTTGATTTTCAAGCCGATGGGCGCTGCTATAGATCGAGCCAACTGACGATGATGTGTCAGTTGTGATCGCAGCTGGTGGGAAAAATGCGTAAGGCCTCGCGTCTCTTCGAGATCATCCAGATCCTGCGGCTGGCCAGGCAGCCGGTGACGGCGGCCATGATTGCCGGGCAGTTGGAGGTGACGGTCCGCTCGATCTACCGCGACATCGCCGCCCTTCAGGCCATGCGTGTCCCGATCGAGGGCGGCCGCGGCATAGGCTATATCCTGCGCCCCGGCTTCGACCTGCCGCCGCTGATGTTCTCGATCGAGGAGATGGAGGCGATCGTGCTGTCGCTGGCGCTGCTGGAACGCACCGGCGACGACGAGCTCAAGCAGGCGGCCAAGCGCGTCGGCGCCAAGATCGCCGGCGCCGTGCCGCCGCCCTTGCGCCGGACGCTCGACGCCAATGCGCTCCACGCCTGGGGCTTTGCCGCGCCCGCCGCCGGCACGATCGACCTGGCGCTGGTGCGCCGCGCCATCCGCGACGAGGAAAAGCTCGACCTATCCTATCGCGACGAAGCAGGCCGCGCCTCCGAGCGGCTCATCCGCCCGATCGCGCTGATCTACTACGCCGAAACCGCCAACATCGTTGCCTGGTGCGAGCTGCGCCAGGCGATCCGCAATTTCCGCAGCGACCGCATCGAGGACTGCCAGCCGACCGGGTTAAACTTCAAGGGCGAAGGCGATAGGTTGCGGACGGTGTGGGTCCATGGATGGGAAACGAACGCGGCTGCCGGTGGTTGAGGAAGGGCTGGCTATTACGGAGACAGGCCGGCGCCGCCCCTCATTGCCCTGCCGGGCATTTCTCCTCGTATAGTGACGGGGAGAAAAAGCGCCTTCGCCGGGGATTCGCCAATCGGCTGCGTCGCAGAACGGGCGCCAAGACCGACATCGCCCTTCTCCCCGTCGCTATACGGGGAGAAGATGCCGGCAGGCAGATGAGGGGCAGCGCCACCATTAACAGATCTTCCCGCCGACATCTGATGGGTGGAAGCCTGGATTGGCAACAGCGCGCTCGTTACCTTACATCCACCCAGCGCTTCTCCGCATACGAACGTGCCATGGCGTGCACGGTGCGCTCGATCTCCAGCCCTTCGGCGAACTCGATGAGCCGGGCCGGCTTGCCGGCCAGCCGCGTCAGCAATTCGTGGCATTCGATGATCTTGAGATCGTTGAAGCCGAGGCTGTGGCCGGGCGCCGGCACGAAAAGGTCATAGGGCTTGTGCTGCGGCGCCACCAGGATGGTGCGATAGCCCTGTTCGGTCGGCCGGTCCGAAGTGAGGTAGAGCTGGAATTCGTTCATCCGCTCCTGGTCGAACAGGATCGAGCCCTTGGAGCCGAAGATCTGGATGGCGATGCGGCCCTTGCGGCCCCAGGCCGAGCGGTTGACCAGCAGCGTGCCGGCAATGCCGTTTTCCAGGTGCATCAGCACGCTGGCGATATCGTAGGTCTCGACCGCGCGGCGCCCGCCTGACGCCAGCTTGCGGTCGGCATAGGGCTTGGCCATGTCGCAGATGACGCTGGCGACGCGGCCGAACAGTGCTGAGACCAGCGACAGCGGATGCACGGCGAAATCGTCGAGCGCGCCATAGCCGGAAGACGCCTCGTGTTTCCAGAAGAACAGCGCCTCGGGGTCGGCCATGAAGTCCTCGTCCATCTCGATGCGCAGATGGTTGACCTCGCCGATGATCTTCTCGTCGAGCAGCGCGCCGATGTGACGTATGGCCGGGCTCTGGATGTAATTGTAGCCGAGCGCCGCGATCTTGCCTGAAGTCTTGGCCGCGGCCGCCATTGCCTCGGCCTCGGCGAAGCTCGGCGCCATCGGCTTTTCGCACCACAGATGCTTGCCAGCCTCGAGGACGGCGATCGCCATTTCGGGATGAAACTGGTTGGGCGTCGTCAGCGAGACGACGTCGACTTCGGGATCGTTGACCACGGCACGCCAGTCGCCCGACGCCTTGGCGAAGCCGAACTCGCCGGCCTTGCGCCTGGCAAGGTCCTCGTTGACCTCGCCCAGATGGACGAGCCGTGGCTTGGTCGCGTCGGGGAAGACGGCCCCGACGGCGCTCCACGCGATGGCGTGGCATTTGCCCATGAAGCCCGTGCCGATAAGACCGACGCCGACCATTTTTCGTTCCTCCGCTGCCGTAGATACTGCGTGGATGAATTAGTCCATTTTTCTCTGGAATGGAATGTCTGTCTCATTTTTTATGGCGTTCTTGCGCAGGCCCGCTATGATGGGGCACAGAGGGCCTCCAGACAGGCTTGGGCGGAGAACGATGGACGAACAGGTACCTCGCGACTTCGAGACGCTGCGCGCCACGATCCTGGACCGGCGTGAGAGCCTGCCCAAGCGCATCGCCCAGATTGCCGCCTATGCGCTCGACAATCCCGACGATATCGCTTTCGGCACCGCCGCCAGCATCGCCGCTTCGGCCGGCGTGCAGCCCTCGACCCTGATCCGCTTCGCCCAGCAACTCGGTTTCGACGGCTTCACCAGCCTGCAGCAGGTATTCCGCGAGCGGTTGCGCGAGCGCAACTCTTCCTATGACGAGCGGCTGCAGGCGCTGCGCGCGAAGGCCGAGGGCGGCGCCGGCCACCGGGCGATCTTCGACGGGTTCATCGCCGCCGCCAGCACCTCGCTCAACGACATTTCCCGCACGCTGGACGACGCGCATCTGGAAGAGGCGATTTCGCTGCTGGCGAAGGCGCAGACCATCTATGTCCTGGCCAAGCGGCGCTCCTATCCGGTGGCGAGCTATATCGCCTACGCGCTGGGCAAGCTGAAGATCCGCAACCAGTTGATCGAATCGGCCGCCGGACTGAATGCCGAGATGGTCGGCTTCGCCACGCCGGCGGACGCCGTCATCGCCATCAGCTTCTCGCCCTACGCGCCGGCCACCATCGAGGAGGCGCGCGCCATTTCCGAGCAGGGCGTGCCGATCGTTGCCATCACCGACAGCTCATTCTCGCCGCTGGCCCAGTTCGCCAGGGTCTGGTTCGAGGTTGCCGAGGCGGATTTCGCCGGTTTCCGCTCGCTGTCGGCGACAATGGCGCTGGCCATGGCGCTGACGGTCGGCGTCGGCGAGAAGCGGCGCGACGTGGGCCGCAAGCGCAAGGCCTGAGCTGACATCCAAAAAGGCGATTTTAGCCAAGGGAACGCTCATTCCATATTGACTATGGATTGGAATTATTATTTCATATTCCCGGCGCCACGCTGCCGCTCGCGCGTGTTACCCAACAATGTTGTCCATGACGACAAGACCGACGGGAGGTTCCAATGAGCGAAGCCGTGGACGCAAGACAGGCGCCGCTCGATGTCATCACCATCGGTCGCGCGTCCGTCGACCTCTATGGCCAGCAGATCGGATCGCGGCTGGAGGACATCACCTCCTTCGCCAAGTCGGTTGGCGGCTGCCCGGCCAACATTTCCGTCGGCACGGCAAGGCTCGGCCTGCGCTCGGCGCTGCTGACGCGCGTCGGCGACGAGCAGATGGGCCGCTTCATCCGCGAACAGCTGAAACGCGAAGGCGTCAACACCGACGGGCTGAAGACCGACAAGGAGCGGCTGACCGCGCTGGTTCTGCTCTCGGTCGAGAGCGAAGGCGTCTCGCCGATGATCTTCTACCGCGCCGACTGCGCCGACATGGCGCTGGCCGAAGAGGATATCGATGAGGCGTTCATCGCCTCGGCCCGCGCCATCGTCGTCACCGGCACGCATTTTTCCCGCCCCAACAGCGACGCCGCCCAGCGCAAGGCGATCCGTATCATGAAGGCCAGGGGCGGCAAGGTTGTCTTCGACATCGACTACCGGCCGAACCTGTGGGGTCTCGCCGGTCATGCCGAAGGTTTTGAGCGCTATGTCAAGTCGGACCGGGTCTCGGCCCAGTTGAAGACGGTGCTGCCCGATTGCGATCTCATCGTCGGCACCGAGGAAGAGATCATGATCGCGTCCGGCGCCGATGACTGCCTGAGCGCGTTGAAGACGATCCGCGCCCTGTCCTCGGCGACCATCGTCCTGAAGCGCGGCGCCATGGGCTGCATCGTCTATGACGGGCCGATCAGCGACGATCTCGAGGACGGCATCGTCGGCGAGGGGTTCCCGATCGAGATCTACAATGTCCTGGGCGCCGGCGACGCCTTCATGTCCGGCCTGCTGCGCGGCTGGCTCGGCGGTGAAAGCTTCAAGACCGCGGCGACCTGGGCCAATGCCTGCGGCGCCTTCGCCGTGTCGCGGCTCTTGTGCGCGCCGGAATATCCGACCTTCGAGGAGCTGCAGTTCTTCCTCAGGAACGGCAGCAAGCATCGCGCGCTGCGCAAGGACGAGGCGATCAACCACATCCATTGGGCAACCACTCGCCGCAGCGACATCCCTTCGCTGATGGCGCTCGCCTGCGACCACCGTGTGCAGCTCGAGGACGTCGCGGCCAAGACCGGCGCCGATCCGGCGCGCATCCGCGATTTCAAGGTGCTGGCGGTCAAGGCCGCGGCCAAGGTCGCCGCCGGCCGTGATGGCTACGGCATGCTGATCGACGAGAAGCATGGCCGCGAAGCGATGTTCGAATTCGCCAGGCATCCCTTCGCTTGGCTCGGTCGGCCGGTGGAACTGCCGGGCTCGCGGCCGCTGCGGTTCGAGTTCTCGCAGGATATCGGCTCGCAGCTCACTGAATGGCCGGTCGATCACTGCATCAAGTGCCTGTGCTTCTACCATCCCGACGATCCGGCGGCCTTGAAGGAAGAGCAGCAGCAGAAGCTGCGCGCGCTGTTCGAGGCCGCGCGCAAGGTCGGCCGGGAACTTCTCATCGAGATCATCGCCGGCAAGCATGGCAAGCTCGACGACACGACGATCCCGCGCGCGCTGGAGGAACTCTACGCGCTCGGCATCAAGCCGGACTGGTGGAAACTCGAACCACAGGCGTCGAGCGGCGCCTGGGCGAAGATCGAGGCGGTGATCCTGAAGCACGACCCCTGGTGCCGCGGCATCGTCCTGCTTGGGCTGGAGGCGCCGCAGGACGAGCTGGAGGCGGCTTTTGCCGCCACCGCCAAGGCGCCCATCGTCAAGGGCTTTGCCGTCGGCCGCACCATCTTCGTCCATGCCGCCGAACAATGGCTTTCCGGCAAGATGTCGGATGCCGAGGCCGTCGCCGACATGGCCTCGCGCTTCGAACAGTTGACCGAAGCGTGGCTTGCCGCGCGCGGCCGCAAGGCGGCATAAGAAGGCCGCGACACAGGGACTGCGGAGGAAAACAACCATGAGCAAGACAATCCGCCTGACGATGGCGCAGGCGCTGACCCGCTTCCTGTCCCGCCAGATGACCGAGATCGACGGCGCCAAGGTGCCGATCTTCGGCGGCGTCTGGGCTATCTTCGGCCATGGCAATGTCGCCGGCATCGGCGAGGCGCTTTACCAGGTGCGCGATGAGCTGCCGACCTTCCGCGCCCACAACGAGCAGGCGATGGCGCATGCGGCGATCGCTTATGGCAAGGCCAATTTCCGCCGCCGCTTCATGGCCGCGACCTCGTCTATCGGCCCGGGCGCGCTGAACATGGTGACAGCGGCGGCCCTTGCCCATGTAAACAGGTTGCCCATCCTGTTTTTGCCGGGCGACGTTTTCGCCAACCGGATCCCCGATCCGGTGCTGCAGCAGGCCGAGGATTTTTCCGACGGCACGGCGACGGTCAACGACTGTTTCCGCCCGGTGTCGCGCTATTTCGACCGCATCACCCGGCCGGAGCAGATCATCCCGGCGCTCGGCCGCGCCATGCAGGTGCTGACCGATCCGGCCGATTGCGGCCCGGTGACGCTGTCGCTCTGCCAGGACGTGCAGGCCGAAGCCTATGACTATCCCGAGAGCTTCTTTGCCGAGTGGGTCTGGCACCAGCGCCGGCCGCGTCCCGACCGTGGCGAACTGGCGGCGGCCGTCGCCGCACTCAAGGGCGCCAGGAAGCCGCTGATCATCGCAGGCGGCGGCGTTCTCTATTCGCGGGCTTCCGACGAACTGGCGAAATTCGCCGAAGGCGCTGGCATTCCGGTTTGCGAGACGCAAGGCGGCAAGTCCTCGCTGCCGGACGATCACAAGCTCAACATGGCGGCGGTCGGCGTCACCGGCACCTCGGCCGCCAACCGGCTGGCGGAAGAGGCCGACGTCGTGCTCGCCATCGGCACGCGCCTGCAGGATTTCACCACCGGCTCGTGGGCGCTGTTCAAGAATTCCGGCAAGACCATCATCGGGCTCAACGTTCAGCCTTTCGATGCCGGCAAGCATCGGGCGCTGCCGCTGGTCGCGGACGCGGCGGAAGGGCTCGCCGAACTCGGCGCCGCGCTGCAAGGCTGGAAGGCGCCTGCCGCCTGGACCGACAATGCGGCCACCGGCAAGACGGCCTGGCAGGCCGATGCCGCCAAGGTGACGGCATCGACCAACGCCGCTTTCCCCTCCGACGCGCAGGTGATTGGCGCCGTGCAGCGCGCCATGGGATCAGGCGTGACGCTGCTGCATGCCGCCGGCGGCCTGCCCGGCGAATTGCACAAGCTTTGGCAAGCGGGCGCGCCCGGCTCCTACCATGCCGAATACGGCTTCTCGACCATGGGGTACGAAATCGCCGGCGGGCTCGGCACCAAGATGGCCAAGCCCGGCGAGGAGGTCGTCGTCATGATCGGCGACGGCTCCTACCTGATGCTGAATTCCGAGATCGCCACCTCGGTGATGCTCGGTTTGAAACTGACCATCGTGCTGCTCGACAACAGGGGTTATGGCTGCATCAACCGGCTGCAGATGGCGACCGGCGGTGCCAACTTCAACAACCTCCTGAAGGACTCGCGCCACGAGATCCTGCCCGATGTCGACTTTGCCGCCCATGCCGCCAGCATGGGCGCGATATCCGAAAAGGTTTCGTCGATCGCCGGACTGGAGACAGCGCTGGCTCAGGCGAAAAAGAACGACCGCACCACAGTGCTGGTCATCGACACCGATCCGCTGGTTTCCACCGATGCCGGCGGCCATTGGTGGGACGTGGCGGTGCCCGAGGTATCGGCGCGCAGCCAAGTGAACGCGGCGCGCAAGGCCTATGACGAGAAGCGGCAAATGCAGAGCGTCGGCGATTGACGTTGCGGCGCCAACGGTAACAAGCAGTTCTAAACCGGAGTGACGACTTGAAAGCCAAACTGGGCATGTCCCCCATCGCGTGGTGGAACGACGATCTTGCCGAACTGAGCGATGACGTGTCGCTGGAAGAGTGCCTGCGCCAGTCGCGCTCGGCCGGCTTCACCGGCATGGAAATGGGCCGGCGCTTTCCCAACGACCCAAAGGTGATGCTGCCGATCCTGAAGGCCGCCGACGTGACCCTATGCGGCGGCTGGTTTTCCGGCACGCTGGTCGACGAGGAGATGGCCGCCAACAAGGATCGCATCCAGCCGATGATCGACCTGTTCAAGGCGGTCGACGCACCTTGCATCGTCTATGGCGAGGTCGGCCGCTCGATCCAGGGCGACCGCTCCAAGCCGCTCGCCACCAAGCCGAAGCTGTCGGGCGACGAGATGAAGGCCTACGCGAAGCGCCTGACGGAATTCGGCGAATGGTGCGCCGGGCAAGGCATGCCGCTGTCCTATCACCACCACATGGCGGCGGTGGTCGAGACCGAGCCAGAACTCGACGCCTTCATGCGCCTTTCCGGCGAAGGCATTCCGCTGCTGCTCGATGCCGGACACCTGGCCTTTGCCGGCGGCGATGTGCTGCGCGCCATCGACAATCATCACAAGCGCATCAGCCACGTCCATGTAAAGGACGTGCGCATGGATGTGATCGACGGGCTTGATCGTACGAAGCAGTCCTTTCTCGACGCCGTGGCGCTCGGCGCCTTCACCGTGCCGGGCGACGGTTCGCTCGATTTCGGCGCCATCGTGCAGCGCTTCGCCGACCATGGCTATGAAGGCTGGTTCGTGGTCGAGGCCGAACAGGATCCCAGGAAGAACCCGCCGCTCAAGATGGCGCAGGTCGGCCACAAGGAACTGATGCGGGTGATGACGGCTGCCGGCTACACCGTCGAAACGCAGGGCTTCCCGAATGCCTGAAGGCTGGATTGGTCGCCACGGGTGGCTTATCTGAGAACTGGTTCAGCAACTCTCGGATGGCGCGATGAAAGATTATGAACACCCGTTCTTCCGGCCGCTGTGGCGGCGCATCGCCGTCGTCGCGGTCTGCGTCATCTGGTCGATCATCGAGTTCGCGTCCGGCACGCCGTTCTGGGGCGTGATCGCGCTTGGCTTCGCCGGATATGCCGTCTGGCAGTTTTTTTATCTGTATAGGCCCGTGGAGGAGGCGAAGGCGACGCCTGAGGAACCCACGGTCGGCGTCGAACCGAAGGAATGATGGAAGAGGTTCCAGTGGATTGGATACCTGCGCAACGGATCGCATACGTTGGTGATTGGCCAAAACGCTCCCCGCTTCGTCATCCTAGGGCGGAGCAAGGAGCGTAGCGACGCGGCGCAGACCCTAGGATCCATGCCGTGAAATGGAAGTGTTGCGACGGTGCAGAATCTCGCTCTGCTTGCGCCCTTCGACCGAGGTCACGGAATGGATCCTAGGGTCTCCGCGACGGAGCTTCGCTCCTGCTTCGCCCTAGGATGACGAAGTTGGGAGGGCCTCGGCCAATCCGAGGCGTCTGCGACGCTTCTTTTGAACAACCGGTGAAAGCGCCGGCATGGCTGCAACCTGCCAGTTCCAATCCAAGAGGAGAAACAACAATGTCGAAACTGCTCGTCAAGGCCGACAAGGGCAATGGCCGCGTCGCGCATGTCACGCCGCAAAGCGCTGGCTGGACCTATGTCGGTTTCGATCTGCATCGGCTGAAGCCGGGCGAAAGCGCCTCGGGACGGTCGGACGACCGCGAAGTCTGCCTGGTCTTCGTGACCGGCAAGGGTACGGCAACAGCCGGCGGCACCGATCTCGGCCTGCTCGGCGAGCGCATGTCGCCTTTCGAGGGCAAGCCGTGGTCGGTCTACGTGCCGCAGGGCTCGGACTGGTCGGTGACGGCCGATACCGAACTGGAACTGGCTGTGTGCTCGGCGCCCGGCCTTGGCGGCGGGCTGCCGGTCCGGGTGATCGGACCGGACGATCTCGGCCAGGAGGTGCGCGGCAAGGGCACCAACACGCGCTACGTCACCAACATTCTGCCTGAGGGCCAGCCGGCCGACTCGCTGCTGGTGGTCGAGGTCATCACGCCCGGCGGCCACACGTCGAGCTACCCGCCGCACAAGCACGACCAGGACAATCTGCCCGCCGAATCCTATCTCGAGGAAACCTACTACCACCGCCTCAACCCGCCGCAGGGCTTTGCCTTCCAGCGCGTTTACACCGACGCCGGCAAGAATGGCCATCGCGCCCTGGATGAGGCCATGGCGATCGAGGACGGCGATGTCGTGCTGGTGCCCAGGGGCTATCACCCCTGTGCCGCCTGCCATGGCTACGACCTCTATTATCTCAACGTCATGGCCGGACCGAAGCGGACGTGGAAATTCCACAACGCGCCCGAGCACGAATGGTTGATGAAGGCCTGACCGGTCCGCGCTTCGGGCGGAACCTGTTGGTCCAGTTTGGAAAAAATCGTCGGCTAAGGACCCCGAGGGTCGATTTGCCTTCGAAAACCCGTCAAAGCTTCGTCAATTCGTCATGGAAATCACCTATGGCAACGTTTCTGACGAGGACGTCCCATGCGTTATGCTATCTATTTCACCCCCAGGCAGGATGAGCCGCTGGCGCGTATCGCCGCCAACTGGCTCGGCCGCGACCCGTTCGGTGCCGCGACCAGGCCGGTTGAGGCGGTGGCCGACTTGTCGGCGGCGGAAGTGGCCTTCCACACCGCCTCGGCGCGCCGCTACGGCTTCCACGCGACGCTGAAAGCGCCCTTCCATCTGGCCGCCAACGAGACAGAAACCTCGCTGCGCGCGGCGCTCGATCATTTTGCCGAGGCGACGCCTGTCGTGACGATCCCGCGCCTGGTCGTCAGCCAGATCGACAGCTTCTTCGCGCTGGTGCCGGAGGGGCCGCTGCCTCCTCTCAACCGCTTCGCCGACGATGTCGTGCGCGATTTCGACCGGTTTCGCGCGCCGCTGTCCGAGGCCGAGATCGAGCGGCGCAGCCCGGATTCGCTGAAGCCGGCCGAGTTCCGCAATCTCTGCCAGTGGGGCTATCCCTATGTCTTCGAGACCTTCCGCTTCCACATGACCCTCTCGGGCCGGGCCGGGCCGCAGGAAAGTCCGCGTCTGCGCGCGGCGATCGATGGCCTTTTCGCCGACGTCTTGAGGCAGCCCGTGCTGGTGGATGCGCTGACATTGTTTGTCGAACCGGAACCCGGTGCGCCGTTCATGGTGCTTTCCCAGCACGCGCTTGGACGCCGCCCGGCCCGAAAAATCGCCTGAACCAACCCGACTGCAACAACCAGGGACTACCCGCAATGACCGCCGAGACCGTTCTTTCCAACGCCCGCATCGTTCTTGCCGACGAGATCGTCGAAGGGTCGCTGGTGCTGCGTGACGGCCTTATCGACGGCATCGATGCCGGTGCTACCCGGGCCGGCGAGGACATGGGTGGCGACTTCATCATTCCAGGGCTGGTCGAGCTCCACACCGACCATCTCGAGGGCCACTACGCGCCACGGCCGAAGGTGCGCTGGAATCCGATCGCCGCGGTGCTTGCTCATGACGCGCAGGTGGCGACCGCCGGCATCACCACGGTGCTCGATGCGCTCCGCGTCGGCATGGACGAGGACGCCGACCTCACTTCGGACGACATCCGCAAGCTCGCCGACGCGATCGAGGACAGTGTCCAGCAGGATCGGCTGCGGGCCGACCATTTCATCCATCTGCGCTGCGAGGTCTCGGCACCGGATTGCCTGAGAGCCTTCGCTAATTTCGAGACCGACGACAGGGTGAAACTGGCGTCGCTGATGGACCATGCGCCGGGCCAGCGCCAGTTCGTCAATCTGGAAACCTATGCCTACTACTACCAGCGCAAGTTGAAGCTCTCGGATCAGGATTTCAAGAAATTCTGCGAGAAGCGGATGGGCGAATCGGCACGCAATTCAGGACCGAACCGCGTCTTCATCGCCGCCGCCTGCCAGGAGCGCGGCATCGTGCTCGCCAGCCATGACGACGCCACGTCGGCTCATGTCGACGAGGCCATCGAGCAGGGCGTACGGGTCGCCGAGTTCCCCACCACCGAGGAAGCGGCGCGGGCCTCGAAGGCCGCCGGGCTCGGCGTGCTGATGGGCGCGCCCAATGTCATGCGCGGCGCCTCGCATTCCGGCAATGTTTCGGCCCGCACCTTGGCCAGCGACGGCCTGCTCGACATCCTGTCGTCCGACTACATCCCCTTCAGCCTGATCCAGTCGGCCTTCTTCCTCGGCGACATGGTCGAGGGCATTTCGCTGCCGCAGGCCGTCGCCATGGTGTCGAAGAACCCGGCGCAAGCCGTCGGCCTCGACGATCGCGGCGTCATCGAGCAGGGCCGTCGCGCCGATCTGGTGCGGGTGCGCGTCGACGATCACGTTCCGGTCGTGCGCACCGTCTGGCGGCAGGGACGCCGGGTGGCATGATGGTGTCGGCCTTGATCGAACGCGAACTGTCCGCCGAGACCTTTCCGATCCGTCACGGCGTCTTCGTCGCCGTCGTCGGACCCAGCGGTGCCGGCAAGGACACGGTGATCGGCTACGCCAAGGCGCTTTTCGCCGATGAGACGCAGCTGGAGTTCGTGCGCCGCGTCATCACCAGGCCGAGCGACGCGGCGAGCGAGGACCACGACACGCTGGCCGACGCCGCCTTCGCCGAGGCCGAGGCCGACGGCGCCTTCGCCGTGTCCTGGGAAGCGCATGGCCTGCGCTATGGCCTGCCCGCCGATGTCGACTGGTCTGTTTCCAATGGCCACGTGGCCGTCGCCAACGTGTCGCGCGCGATCATCCCCACCTTGCGCGAACGCTATGCCAATCTGGCGATTGTCGAGATCACCGCCTCGCCCGAGGTGCTGGCCGAGCGGTTGGCCATGCGCGGCCGCGAGTCGCGCGGCGAAGTGCTGGCCCGCCTGGCGCGCGGCGCCAATGTGACCTTGTCCGGTCCTGGCGTGACGTCGATCGACAACAGCGGCCCGCGCGAGGTGGCCGGCGAGCGCTTCGCCGAAGTGCTGCGCAAGGCTATGGCCTTCTCCGATATGTCTGGCCTGATCTGATCCGGGCCTGTTTCACTCGCCTGCTTGCGCTGTCGCTCGAAACGCTCCGGGCTGCTGGCCGCACAGGGTGATTCTGGATTACGATCCGCGACCTCGAAATGAGGTCGAGCCAGACAGGAAGTTTCATGCAGACACTGACACCCATCCTCTCGACAGTCACGGCGGCATTTCTCGCCTCCCTGGTCGAGGTCGTCGAAGCTTTCACCATCGTGCTCGCGGTCGGCGTGACACGCAGCTGGCGTCCGGCACTGACGGGCGCCGCGCTGGCGCTGGCGGTCCTGGCGGCCCTGGTGCTGGCGTTCGGGCCGCTGCTGGCGCTTGTCCCGATCACCACGTTGCAGTTCGTCGTCGGGGTGCTGCTGATCCTGTTCGGCATGCGCTGGCTGCGGAAAGCCATTCTGCGCAGCGTCGGCGTCATCGCCCTGCATGACGAAGAGGCGGCCTTCGCCAAGGAAACCGCCGCCCTGAACCGGCAGGCCAACGACCGCCGCGCCGACTACCTCGCCGGGCTGGCCTCGTTCAAGGCGGTGCTGCTCGAGGGTGTGGAGGTGGTGTTCATCGTCATCGCCGTCGGCGCCGCGCATGGACAGACATTTTACGCCGGCATGGGCGCGCTGGCCGCCTTCGTCCTGGTGATGCTTGTTGGCCTCGCTGTCCACCGGCCGCTGGCGCGCGTGCCGGAAAACGCCCTCAAATTCGTGGTCGGGCTGATGCTGACCAGCTTCGGCATCTTCTGGACCGGCGAAGGCATCGGCGCCGACTGGCCTGGCGACGATCTTGCTCTGCTCGCCATCTTCGCCATCGTCGCGCTGGCATCCTTCGCCATGGTGCGCTGGCTGCGCGGCACCAATCCCACAGCCGCCGGAGGGCTCGCCCGATGAACGTCCTTCGTCTTGTCGCCAGGGAATTCCTCGGCATGTTCGTCGACGACGGCAGTCTGGCGCTGCTGGCGCTGGTCCTGGTGGGCGCCGTTACCGCGGGGGTGAAGCTCCTGGCACTGCCGCCACTGCTTGGCGGTGCGCTGCTGCTGGTCGGCTGTCTGGCCATCCTTTTGCAAAGCGTTCGTCGCGCGGCACGCCAGACCCGTCGGTAGCGCTCGTCAACAGGCTCCCACCGCATCTTTCAATGATTACCCGGCAGCGCCCATGAGCGGGCGCGCCGAAAAGGCAGGCCGTCGCGCCACGCCCCGACGCCTTGACGTCAGGGCCGAATGAAAAATTATGGTACCAGTATCAAATCACAAGGAACCATCACGCCAGGACGCTCATGAACAGGCGAATAACATTATAATAGCATACCGTTATAACTCGTAGAGAAGCCGCTGACCAGCCGGTGATGGTGTTCGGCACGGTGTCGCTGATCTATTTCGCCCTGTGCTGGCCGCTGTCGCTCTATGCCGGCTATCTCGAACGTCGTTTCGCTACCGGAATGACGCGCAAGGTCGAGACGTCGCTGGTGATGTCGGCGGTCTGAGCGAAGCTGCCTATCCCTTGAACGCCGGCAAGGTCAGGCCCTTGACGCCGACCTCGAGCGCGAACAATCCGCCAGGATTCTTCTGGCCGGTGAAATGGCTGGCCGGGCGCTTCAGCACGGCCGAGGTGACATAGAGGATGTCGAGGTCCTTGCCGCCGAACTCGCAGCAGGTCGGCAGGTCCGTTGGCAGCAGCACCGTCTGCATCAGCCTGCCGTCGGGGTCGTAGCGGCAGACCTTGCCGGTCACAGGGATGGTCACCCAGTAGCAGCCCTCGGCATCGACGGTGGCGCCGTCGGCGACGCCGCCAGTCACGGTCATGTCGATGAAGGTGCGGCGGTTCTCGATATCGCCGGTGGCAGGATCGAAATCATAGGCCCATACCGCGCCGGAATGGCTGTCGGAGAAATACATTGTCTTTGAATCCGGGCTCCAGGCCAGCCCGTTGGAGCAGCCGATGCCGTCGATCATTTTGTGCACGGAGAGATCGGCATCGAGCCGGTAGAGCGCGCCGATGAATTCGATCGGCTGGCCCGGCACCTCGAACATCGAGCCCGACCAGAAGCGTCCCTGGCGGTCCGGCTTGCCGTCGTTGAAGCGGGTCTTCGGCATACGCGCTTCCGGATCGACGATCGCCTCGAACCGGCCGGTCGCCGGGTCGAAGAAATGGAAGCCGTCGGTCATGGTCAGCACCAGGCCGCCCTTTTCGCGCAGACCGAGGCAGCCGAGATATTCAGGCGTCTCGAAGACCTCGTCCTGGCCGGTCGCGGGGTCGTAGCGATGGATCAGCTTCTTCCAGATGTCGATCCACCAGAGCACTCCGGCCTGGGGATCCCAGAGCGTGCCTTCGCCAAGTTCGGCCCCGGCATCGACGACACAGGTGATTTCGACCATGGTCAGCCCTCTTTTCTGCGTAGCTTGCCGCCGAGGCCGGCAAAGGCCTCGCTGCCGATCGAGACGGTGAGCAGGATCACCGCGCCATAGACGATGAGCAGCGCGCCGCTCGACAGGTTGAGCGCCGGCAAAAGACCGGTGAGGATGGTCAGCACCATGGCGCCGGCGACTGTGCCGAGATAATGCCCGCTGCCGCCGAGGATCGAGGCGCCGCCAATGGCGACCGCGGCGATCGAGGTGAACAGATAGGCGTCGCCCATGCCGAGATAGGCCTGGCCGGAATAGCCGGTCAAAAGCATGCCGGCGAAGGCGGCGGTAAGGCCCGAAATCACATAGGTGAGGATGGTGGTGCGTGCCGTCGGGACGCCTGAGAATTCGGCCACGGTGGCGCTGGTGCCGAGCGCGTAGAGATGGCGGCCGAAGGCTGCCTTGGACAGCAGCACGGTCGCCGCCAGCGTCAGCGCGAGCCAGATCAGCGCGATGACCGGGAAGCCGCCGATGCGGCCGACCGACAGGAACTGGATCAGGGCCGGCGCCGAGGGGGTCGGCGAACCGCCGGTCAGCACCAGGATCAGGCCTTGCAGGATGACGTTGGTTGCCAGCGTCATGATGATCGGCGGTACGCCGAACCGGGCGACGCCGACACCGTTGACCAGCCCGATGAAGGCGCCGCCGGCAAGCAGCAGCGGCATCACCCAGGTGAGCGGCAGGTCCTGCCCGCCGCACAGCAGCGCCATGATGATCGCCGCCGAATTCAGCACCCAGGGCACGGAGAGATCGATGCCGCCGCCGATGATGACGAAGGTTTGTCCGAGCGCGACGATGCCGACAAAGGCCGCCAGCACGACGGTGGAGCGCATGTTGGAGACGGAGAGGAAGCCCGGCGAGAACAGCGCCGTGACCAGGAGCAGCACGACCATGCCGGCATAGGCGAGCACGATGAGCCGGTTGCGGGCGAGAAAAGCGCTCATTGGACGCGGCCCCTTGCGGCCTTTTCGGCGACGGAACTGGCGAGCACCGAGAGCAGCAGGATGACACCCGACGCGACCGGCTGCCAGTAGCTCGACACATGCAGCACGAAGACGAGGTTGCCGATGAGGGTGAGGACGAAGGCTCCAATCAGCGTGCCGGCGAGGTGACCGCGGCCGCCGAACAGGCTGACGCCGCCAATGACCGCCGCCGCCACCGAGGGCAGGATGTAGTCCTTGCCGATGGTCGGCGAACCGGCACCGGTCTGTGTCACCAAAAACAGCGCCGCGCCCGCCGCGAACAGGCCGGACAGGCCGTAGGTGACGAGATTGACGCGGGTGATGGAGACACCCGACAGGAAGGCCGATTTTTCGTTCGATCCGGTTGCCTGGATCGAAATGCCGACCCGAGTGGCGCGGAACCACCACCAGAACAGCAGCAGGACCAGCAACATCCAGACCGGGCTTGTGAGGCCGAAGAGCTGCGTGGAGGCAAAGCCAACCCACCAGGAAGGCACGCTGCCGCCGTCCGTCGGCAGGATGATCATGGCGACGCCGTTGAGGATCGACCACGTTGCGAGCGTGACGAGAAAGGGCTGCAGCTTGAGCAGCGAGATCAGCAGGCCGTTGAGCGCACCGATGACAAAACCGAGTGCAAGGATAGCCAACGCCCAGAGCGCGGTGGTCGACGGATCATCGGTGAACCGCGTCGCGGCGATCACCGTGCCGAGGCTGATCATGCCGCCGATCGACAGGTCGATGCCGCCGCGCAAAAGCACGATGGTCTGGCCCGTCGCCGCCAGCATCAGCGTCATCGCCGCCGCGGTGTCGAGATTGAGTTCGTCCAGCGTGAAGACGCCGGATTGCAGGCTGCCATAGATACCGACAATCAACGCCAGCATCAGGCAGGCAACCAGGAACGGCGCACGGTCGAGCGCGCGGCCGCGCCAGCCGATGGCCGGCGTGGTTGATTTCATATCGGCCGGCCTTTGCATCGTCTCGCCAGTCTGCTCCGCGCTCGCCATCACCATGCCTCAGGCCGCCTCGCGTTCAAGCATGGCGGCGCGCAAGATACCGGCCTCCGAGATGCGATCGCCTTCCAGCGTCGCGGCGACACGCCCGTCACGCATCACCATCACGCGGTCGGCGACGTGGACGAGTTCCGGCATGTCGCTGGAATGGAACAGGATCGCATAACCCTTCGCGGCGAGGTCGCGCATCAGCTGGAAGATCTCGCCCTTGGTGCCGACATCGACGCCGCGCGTCGGGTCGTAGAGCAACAGCACGCGCGCCTGCGTCAGCAGCATCTTGCCGAAGATCACCTTCTGCTGGTTACCGCCCGACAGGGTACCGGCGAGCTGTTCGGGCGTGCCGGCCTTGATGCGCAGGAAATCGACCATTTCCTTGACCAGCGCCGCTTCCTTTTGCCGGCTGAGCAAGCCGTTTTCGGTGAAGCGCCTGATCACCGACAGCGTCAGGTTCTCGCGCACGCTCTTGGTCAGCAGCAGACCTTGCCCGCGCCGGTCCTCCGGCACCAGGGCGATACCATCCCTGCCGGTCAAGGCCTGGCGTGGATTGTTGATCGAGACCGGCTTGCCCCAGAGTTTAACGGCGCCGCTCGCCCTGCTGGCGCCGAACAGCGCCTGGAACAGTTCGCGCTGGCCATGGCCCTGCAGGCCGCCGACGCCCAGCACCTCGCCTTCGCGCAAGGCAAAGTCGACACCGGAGAGCCGGCTGCCGCTCGATAGGCCCTCGACCCTTAGCGCGACGCGATCCGTTGCCGTGGCCACCCGCTCGGGATAAAGCCGGTCGAGATGCCGGCCGATCATCTGGGTGACGATCTCGGTGTCGGACACGGCGTTGGCCTCGTGCGCGGCGACTGTGGCGCCATTGCGAAAGATGGTCAGCCGGTCGGCGATGGCGCGCACCTCGGCCATGCGGTGCGAGATGAAGATGACCAGCCTGCCTTCCGCGGCCAGCTGCCGGGTGAGCTTCAGCAGCCATTCGGCTTCACGCGCGGGCAGCGCCGAAGTCGCCTCGTCGAGGATGAGGATGCGCGGGTCCTTGGCCAGCCCCTTGGCGATCTCGACGATCTGGCGTTCGGCCAGCGTCAGCCGCCGCAACTCCTGGTCGGGGCGCAGGGCCGGAAAATTGTACTTTTCGAGCAAGGCAAGTGTCTTGCGGCGCATCTCGGCGCGGTTGACGGTGCCAAGCCACGTCCTTGGCTCGTGGCGGAACCAGATGTTCTGTTCGACGCTGAGGTCGGGGACCAGCGACAGTTCCTGAAAGACGGCGGCGATGCCGCGCGCCTGCGCCGCGTCGGGATTGACCGGGCGATAATCCTGCCCGTCGACCAGGATCGAGCCGCCATCGTGCTGTACGGCGCCCGACAGGATCTGGATGAAGGTGCTTTTGCCGGCGCCGTTCTCGCCGAGCAGCGCATGCACCTCGCCGGCGCGGGCACTGAATGTCGCATCGCTCAGCGCAACGATGCCGCCATAGCGTTTGGACAGGCCTGTGACGGTAACGAGGTCCATGGAAGCGCCTTCGAAAAGCTCTCCCGACATCTTGCGATGCCGGGAGACAGGGTCGTGGTCTCGCGATGTTACTTCGAGCCGGCCGCTTCCGCAGCGGTGATCTCGACCCAGTCGGGCGTGATCGGCAGCGTCAGGCCGGGCGCCTGGTCGGGGAAGGCGTTTTCGCCGACCGCGATCTTGATCATCTTGGTGCCGGGATAGAGCTTGGACTCGAAGGGATCGGTGGTGACGAAATCACCCTTGACCGAGACAGAGCGTTCCGCCGGCTTCTTGCCGGTGTCGAGGATCTCGACCGCCAGCTTGATCGCTTCCGAGGAAAGGTAGGCCGGATTGGAGCCAAGGATGCACTTGGCCCCTTGGGTCTGCGCACAGGTGACGGCGGCGACATTGTAGGAGAAGCCGACGACCGGGACGATCGGCCGGCCGGCATCCTTCAGCGCCTGGATGGCGCCCGAGCCGTAGCCTTGCGTCATGATGCCGTCGATCTTCGGGTTGGCGGCCAGCAGCGCCGCCACACCGGACTGTTCCGGCCCAAGCGCGTAGTTGCCGTTGTAATAGCCGACCACCTTGATGTCGGGATATTTGGCCAGCACCTTTTCATAGCCGCCCTGCAGTTGCGCCGAGATCGGCGCACCGGCCAGGCCCCGGTCGAGGATGATGTTGCCCTTGCCGCCAAGCTGCGTGGCCATCCATTCGGCCATCACGGAGGGGATGCGGTCCCAGTCGGAAGCGACGGCGAAGGCGCAGGGTTCGGTCACCACCTGGTCGAAGCTGATGACGACGATGCCGGCGTCGCAGGCCTTCTTGATGGTCGGGTTGAGCGCCGAATCCGAGCCGGCGTCGACCAGGATGGCGTCCGGCTTCTGGCGGATGATGTTGTTCAGCGAATTGATCTGCGCCTGGACGGTGTTCTCGACATTCTCGATCTTGAGGTCGACGCGGCCTTTCAGCGGCCCCTTGTTGACCGAGACGGTGGCGACGCGCTCCATCTGCTGGCGCCAGTCATTGCCGACGAAATTGTTGGAGAGATAGATGGTGTAGGGCTTCTTGTCCTCGGCGTGACCGGCCTGCATGCCGATCGCCGTCATGGCGACGGCAAGTGCCGCAAGGCCGATGTTACGGCTCAATGTTCTCATGATTTTCTCCTCCCAGTTTTTCGTTTCGAAACAGCGCCGCCGGACAGTGGCGCATTGCATCCGCAAAGTCAGGTTCCCGAGGCCTCCTTGGGCGTGATTTCAACCCAGTTCGGCGACACCGGCAAGGACAGACCCGGCGCCAGATCGGGAAATACGGTCTTGCCCAATTCGATCTTCGCCGCCGAGGAATTCGGCGCGTATTTGGCGTCGACCAGATCCGTGGTCAGGCCGGGTGAATTGAACAGCACGGTGGTGTCGGCCGGCTTCTTGCCGGTGTCGAGTATGTCGACCGCGAGCTTGATGGCCTCGGCCGAAAGCGACGGCGGATTGGCGCCGAGCCAGCATTTGGCGCCCTTGGTCTGCGCGCAGGTGACGCCAGTGCCGTTGAAGGCCGCGGCGACGATCGGCACCAGCGGCCGATCGGCATTCTGCAGCGCCTTGATGGCGCCGGTGCCATAGCCCTGCGAGAAGATGCCATCGACTTCCGGATGCGCCGCAAGCAGGCTGGCAACGCCTTCCTGTTCGGGGCCGGCGGCGTAATTGCCGTTGAAATAGCCGACGATCTCGATGCCGGGGTATTTCTTCAGCACGGCGCCGAAATTCTTCTCGAACTGTTCCGAGATCGGCGCGCCGGCAAGGCCGCGGTCCATCAGCACCTTGCCCTTGCCGCCGAGGATGGAGGCCATCCATTCGGCCTGGTTGTTGGCCATGATGTCGAAATCGGAATGCAGCTTGTAGGCGCATTCGGCCGACACGGTCTGGTCGAAGCTGACGACGACGATGCCGGCGTCGCAGGCCTTCTTGATGGTCGGATTGAGCGCCTCGGCCGACGACGCATCGATCAGGATGGCGGCGGGCTTCTGGCGGATGATGTTGTTCAGCGAATTGATCTGCGCCTGGACGGTGTTTTCGGCGTTCTCGATCTTGAGGTCGACACGGCCTTTCAGCGGCCCCTTGGTGGTCGCGACATTGGCGACGCGCTCCATCTGCTGGCGCCAGTCGTTACCGACGAAATTGTTCGAGAGATAGATGGTGTAGGGCTTCTTGTCTTCGCTATGGCCAGGCGTGGCGGACATAGACACCGCGAACCCTGCAAACGCCACGAAGCAGGCGCTCAAGCTCCTCAATTTCATGGTCTCCTCCCTGTGTTCCTACCCAGCCGGTGACGGACTGCGCCATCTTGATCAGTTGAGAAGGTGTTTGCATGATACCGGTACCAATTACAGATGTCAATTTGACCGGGGCTCTCCCAAGGCTACGCCTGCAGGCAAGATTTCGCCGGATTCCTCCCCAGCGACGCCTCCCGAAGCAGGCATCTCAGCCTAGCTATCATGCTATTATAATTTTATGGTCCTGTCTATGCGGACAACATCAGAAAATACCGCCTCGGGCGGGCTTCAGGACAGGTCGTTGGGCGCATCATAGGTGATGCTGAAAATGTCGGCGGGGTGACGCGCGACGGAGAATTCGATGCTGCGCTGGTCCGCCGACTGGTAGAGCATCTCCACCGTCAGCACGGCGGCCCCAAGTGAAATACCGAGGTCGGCGGCAACCGCCTCGTCGGCGATCTCGGCGCGCACCGTCACATGCGCCACATCGAGCCGCAGGCCAAGATGTTTCTGCACCGAGCGGAAGATCAGCACGTCGGAAAAGTCCTCCCGCTTCAACCGGGCGCCGACATCGGGCGGAAAATAGGTGGTGATCTGCGCCTTGCGCTGCTCGCCGATCGACAGCACGCTGCGCAGGCAATAGCCGGCCTCGTCCTTGCCCATGCCGAAATGGCGCTGGAGCACGGGCGAAACTTCCTTGCGGTAGGATTTCACCGCCAGCTTGGCGTCCTTGGTGAAGGCCGCCATGTCGGCGAAATTCTTGAACTTCCAGCTCAGATTGACCGAGGGGCTGCGCGCCGCGACTACCGCCGGCTTGGCCGAGCGCTTCCTGATCAGGCCGTCGGCCTCGAGATCGCGCAGCGCCTGGCGCACGGTGATCAGGCTGACGCCGAAATGCTCGGCGATGGTCGCCTCCTTCGGCAACTCGCCGCCGACCGGGAAGGTGCCGTTGCCGATCGGCTCGCGCAGGATATCGGCGAGCTGCCGGTAAAGTGGCCCGTTGGCGCGGCCGAGCGTGCGCTTGGGAAGACTTTCGATGGTGGGAACGGAATGGTCCATGTGCCTCGTCGCGCCTGTGTCGAAGCTTTTATAATAGCTTCCGTCGCCCGAGGCTAGGTAAGGCCGACGATCGTCAACCGTCTCAGACGAAGAGCCTGAGCGGATGTTCGATGGTCGATTTCAGCGCCGAAAGCCATAAGGCTGCTGTCGCTTCATCGATGCTTGCGGCATCCACCGTCAACAGGCATTCGGCATGGTCGCCTGGCGTGCCGATCGAGACGGCCAGACGCATGGCCCGGCCCGGCAGAAGCGGCATCATCACCGGCCGGATGTCGCTTGCGGGCAGCATCCGCAGGGACAGCACCGCCGGCTTTTCCGCCGCGTCACGACTGTCGCCCAAGGCCGAAAGCCGCATCGCGCGCAGCGATGTCAGCGGCACCTCTGGGACCATCGAGAAAACAGCCTGCCTTCCTGCCAGTTCAAGGGCCACCGCCGCCTCGCCAGCCACGGCGTCCGGCACCTCGGCAAATGCGCGGCCGGCGGCGCGTAGCAGGACATCATCGATATCGAATGCGCGCCCCGAATTCTCGAGCGCCGCCAGAAGCTCCTTCAGCGCGCCCAGCGCGACGGAAGTCGCGAAGGCCGCGATGCGGGGCGCGGCAATCGAAGACGTCGCTGCGGGAAGGGCGAGTTCGGGCGAAACGACCGCTACGGCGACCGGTACAAAGCCCATCACGTCGGCGGCCAGGATGCGGCCGCCGGGGCCGCTGCCGCTGAGCGCTTCGAGCGGCAGCGAACGCTCACGCGCCAGACGCCGCGCATAGGGCGAAACGGCCAGCCGCCGGGTCGGCGCAACGGCCATGTTCATTTCAGGAACTCAGCGTTGACGCAATTGGTGAGCCGGCCCTCGGCGAGATAGGCATGCACCACCTCGATCGACTTCAGCCGGAGGTCGCGCATCGATGCCGGGCTGTAGAAGGCGGCGTGCGGGGTGACGATCAGCCGATCGACGATCCACGGCTCGCGCCGGCGCCATGCCGCCAGTAGCGGGTGGTCGAGATCGCCGGGTTCGTTCGGCAGCACGTCGAGCCCTGCTCCCCCGACGATGCCGTCGCGCATCGCCGTCTCCAGCGCATCGAGGTCGACGATCGGGCCGCGCGCGGTATTGATGAGCACGAGGCCTGGCTTGGCGGCGGCGAAGGCCGCCGCGCCGAGCAGCTGGCGGGTTTCCTCACTGAGCGGCGCATGGACACTCACCACATCGGCCCGTCCCATCAGTTCGGCCAGCGAATGGACGCGTTCGTAGCCGGTCGACAGGTCGACGCCGGACAGAAGGTGTGGATCATGGAACACCACCTTCATGTCGAAGGCTGCGGCACGGCGCGCGGTGGCGAGTCCGATACGGCCAAGCCCGACAATGCCGAAGGTGGCGCCTTTATGCCGGCGCACCAGCGGCGCCTTGGAGAAATGCCAGCCTTCGGCGCCATGGCCGCGGAGTTCCGCGCCATAGGCTGATGTGCCGCGCGTCAGTGCCAGCATCAGGCCGATGGCGTGGTCGGCGACCTCGGTCGTGCCATAGTCGGGCACGTTGCAGGCCGGAATCTTGCGTGCGCCCCAGCCAGCCGTATCGATGTTGTCGAAGCCGACGCCTGAGCGCACCGCTATGCGCGCCTTGGGAAAGGCTGTTGGAGCGGCGGCGACATTGTGGGTCGGCGAATAGTTGATGACGGCGTCGACCCTCTCGCAGACCGCAGGATCGAGCGTGGCGGCCCTGTCATTGGTCGAGCGGGCGAGGATGAACTCGATGTGGGGATAATGCTCGCGCTCGAGTTCGGCCTCGTCGGCGGCTTGCCAGTTGGCGCACAGGATTTTCATGCCGGTCCTTCGGATCTCGTGGTCGAAAACGATCTATTTCTTGATGCCACCAATGCGGCCGCCCATCGGCACGACAGCACCGACCGGCTGATCGATGGCGGCAAGCGTTCCGCCGACCGGCGCTTCGATCTCGACCACGGCCTTGTCGGTTTCGATCTCGGCGATCAGCTCGCCCTCTTTCACCGAGTCACCCACCGCCTTCAGCCATTTGATGACCGTGCCTTCGCTGACGGTGAGGTCGCCGAACGGCATCGTTATCGGCTCGTCGTCGCTGCCGGCGACAGGCGTCTGGGCCGATGGCGCGGGTGGCGCCGCCTTGGCGGGGGCGGGGGCTGGCTTAGCCGGCGCAGCACTCTTCAGACCGACCGTGTACCAGTGATCCGGGACCGGCGGCTTGCCCGATATGACGTCGCGCGCACCTTGTGAGATCCGGGCCGTGTCGACCAGCATGGCGCGTTCCAGCACCGGGGCGAAAGGGTGCGAGGTCGGCGCCGTGTGCAATCGTCCGGGCGGCGCGTCGAGCTCGTCGAAGGCGAGTTCGTTGATCGCCTGGGCGATCTCGCCGCCAAGGCCGCACATCGCCCAGGCCTCGTCGACGACGAGCAGGCGATGCGTCTTGCGCACGCTGGCGACGATGCTGTCGATGTCGAGCGGCATGATGGTGCGCGGGTCGATCACCTCCGCCTCGACGCCGTCGCTGGCCAGCGTTTCCGCGGCCTCCAGCGCTCGCTGCACCATCTGGCCGGCGGCGACGATGGTGATGTCGGTGCCCGCCCGGGCGATGCGCGCGACGCCGAACGGGACATAATGTTCGCCGACAGGCACCTCGCCCTTGGACGCGAACAGCGCCTTGGGCTCCAGCATGATGACGGGATCGCCGGCCCGCAGCGCCGTCTTCATCAACCCCTTGGCATCGGCCGGGGTCGAAGGCACGCAGACGATGAGGCCGGGCATGTGGGCGAAGACCGGATGGTAGATGCCGCTGTGATGCGGGCCAGAGCTGCGCAGCGCGCCGGCGCCGACGCGCACCACCATAGGCGCGCTCATCAGGCCGCTGGTCATGTAGCGCAGCTTGGCGGCCTGCAGGAAAATCTGGCCGGCGGTCTCGAAAGCGAAGTCGGCGAACATCAGGTCCGAGACTGTTCGCGCGCCGGTCGCCGAGGCGCCGACGGCGGCGGCGGTAAAACCCTGTTCGGAGATCGGCGTATCGACCATCCGCTCGGCGCCGAATTCCTGCCACAGGTTCTTGGTGTGCGCGAAACTGCCGCCGCGCTCGCCGGTGCCCTCGCCGAAATAGAGGATCGCCTTGTTGGCACGCATTTCCTCGGCGATGCCGTCGCGCACGGCTTCGAGCCAGCCTTGCATGCGCGTCTCGCCGACCGCGCGTGGCTGCAGGGCGGCGGGCGGATTGATCGGATCGGCGAAAACATGCAGGCGCACCGTTGCCGGATCAGGCTCCGGCGAATTGCGCGCGAAGGTCAGCGCTTCTTCAACCACCTTCTCGATGCGGGCTTCGATGGCGGCGAGGGCTTCGGCGTCGGCAATACCGTAATCCTCGATCAGCTTCTTGCGGAACATGTCGATCGGATCGCGCTTGATCCAGGCGTCGAGTTCCTCCTGCGTGCGGTAGGTGCCGATGACGGGGTCGCCCTCATGGTGGCCGACGGTGCGGTAGGTCTTGGCCTCGATCAGCGTCGGGCCCTTGCCGGCGCGGGCGCGTTCGGTGGCTTCCTTCATCGCCAGCCAGACGGCGAACACGTCGTTGCCGTCGACCGCCACGCCGGGCATGCCATAAGACGCTGCCTTGCTGGCGATCTCGGGATTGAGCGTGACGGATTTGAGCGGCGTGGCGGTGGCGTAGAGATTGTTCTCGCAGACGAAGACCGCCGGCGCACGCTGCACGGCGGCGAAATTGAGCGCCTCGTGGAAGCCGCCATGGTTGGCGGCGCCGTCGCCGAAGAAGGCGACGCCGATGTCGTCGCGGCCCTGCTGGCGCGCGCTCATGCCGATGCCGACGGCATGGCCGATGCCGGCGGCAACGATGCCGTTGGTGCCGAACAGGCCGACCGAGCGGTCGTAGAGATGCATGGTGCCGCCACGCCCGCCGCAGATGCCGTCGATCTTGCCGAACAGTTCGGCCATGACCCGTCCCGGGTCCGCGCCCTTGGCCAGTGCATGGCCGTGACCGCGATGGGTCGACGTCACCCAGTCGGTTGGCCTGAGATGCGCGCAGACGCCAACGCCGGTCGCCTCCTCGCCTATATAGAGGTGCAGGAAACCGGGCGTTTCGCCCTTGCGGCAGGCGATCTGGGCGATGCTTTCGAAGCGGCGCAGCAGCACCATGCGTTCGAACAGGTCGAGCAGGATTTTCCGGTCGGGCAGATTTGACGCACTCCTGGAATCCTCGCGTGCGCGTGCCGCAGACATTGCCACCAAAGCCTCCCTGAATGCGTCTGGCACCGGGCGGCAGAGCGCCGGCGGCGGGCTTGTTGATCGCCCGCTTCGACGCATCATAGATTATAATAGCATAATGTCTACTGGGTCCGAAAGAGCCGCGTAAGAAGCTAGATTCTGGTGATCCGCACGGTGGCGTCCGGCCGCTGGAACAGCTCCGGCCGCAGGCTGAGACCAAGCCCCGGCCCTTCGAGGGGCGCGACCTGCCCATCGCTGACCGGCGGGATGTCGGCGACGATTTCCTTGTACCAGCCGGTGAAATAGGCGCGTACCGCTTCCTGGTAGTTGACGTTGGGCAAGGTCGCCGACAAGGCGCAACTCGCGGCATAGACGATCGGCCCGGTGCAGTCGTGCAAGGTGACGGGCAGTTCGCTGGCTTCGGCCATGTTGGCGATCTTGCGCGCCTCGGAGAGGCCGCCGCACCAGGCGAGGTCGATCATGATGACGCTGGCGGCGCGCTTGTCGATCAGTTGTTTGAACATCTGCCGCGATGCCAGCCTTTCGCTGGCGGCGATCGGGATGGAGGTGTGGCGGGCGAGCTCGGCCATGGCGTCAAGTTCATTGTAGCGGATCGGCTCCTCCAGCCAGGCGACGTCGTAGGGTTTCAGCGCCTCGGCAATACGCAGCAGAGGCGGCAAGGTCCACAGCCCGTGCAGCTCGACCATGATCTCCATGTCGCGGCCGACGGCGTCGCGGATCTTCTGGAAGGGCTCCAGCGCCTTGTCGAGATCGACAAGCGAGATGCGGGTGCCGTTCGAGGCCTCGGCGGCGATGTCGAACGGCCAGATCTTCATGGCGCCGATGCCTTCCGACTTCAGGCTCCTGGCGAGATCGCCGGCATTGTAGCGCCAGGCGAGCAGGTCTTCATATGGACCTTCATTCGAATCGCCAGATTTGAGCGACCAGTCCTCGCCGCGTTCGAACAGCGCGTTCTTCTTGGTGGCACGGACATGTTTGTAGCCGGCGCAAGTGTTGTAGATAGGCACGCTTCCGTGGGTGCGCCCGCCAAGCAGCCGCCAGACCGGCTCGCCGAGCGCCTGGCCATAAATGTCCCACAGCGCGATGTTGACGGCGGAATTGCCGCGCACCTCGGCGCCGGAATCGCGCGCGCCGACATAGACGCTGCCGAGCGTACGGTCATGCAGCTCGATGTCGCGCGGGTCCTTGCCCAGGAGATAGGACGCGACATTGTCATGTATATAGGCGGCGACCGGACCTGGCGCCCAAAAGGTCTCGCCGGTGCCCACGAAGCCAGCGTCGGTGTGGACGCGCAACCAGAACAGGAACGGGAATTCCGCCAGCTGCAGCGTTTCGAGCGCGACGACTTTCATCTTTCTCTCCCCACTCCAACGGACCGATCGGTCGACAGGACAATAGCATATCCTCGTTGACAGGCATTTATGGTACCGGTATCAATTACGTCAAGATGGCTATCGGGGAGGGTGTTCGCTTGCCTGCCGAAAATCAAAACACGACGTCAAAGCGAGCCCTGGTCACCGGCGCCGCCGGCGGCCTCGGCCGCGAGGTGGCGATCCAGCTAGCGCGTCGCGGCTGTTTCGTCGCGGTGACCGATATCAACAGCGATGGGATTGCCGAGACCGCCAGGCAGATTGCCGGCACCGGCGCGCCGGCCGAAAGCATCGTCAGCGATTTCACCGGGGAAGGCGCGCCGGAAGCGGCGGTCGAAAAAGTCGTCGCGCGCTGGGGCGGCATCGACATTCTGGTCAACAATGCCGGCTATGGCGTCATCGAACCCTTCCTCGACGCCACCTTCAAGGCCTGGACGCGCACGCTGGCGCTCAATGTCACTGCGCTTGCCATGGCTTGCAAGGCGGCGGGCCGGGTGATGCGCGAGCAGCGCTCGGGGCGCATCATCAACATCACCTCGCCGGGTTCGCGCATGGCGCTGCCCGACTACACCGCCTACACCGCGAGCAAGGCCGGCGTCGATTCCATCACCCGCGCCGCGGCGGTCGCGCTCGCGCCCTATGGCGTACTGGTCAACAGCTTGGCGCCAGGCATGATGGACACCGAAATGCAGCGCTCGACCGAAATCGATCTGGCCCGTGCCAATGGCCGCAACGACCTGCAGGCCTTCCTCGACGAACGCACGCGAAGGATCCCGATCGGGCGTCGCGCCGAAATTTCCGAGGTGGCCGAGGCCGTGGTGTGGCTCTGCCTCGACGCGCCAAAATACATGACCGCCGAGCGGCTCAACATGTCGGGCGGGCTCGACAAGGACTGATCCAGATGCCGCGAAACTCTCCCCCCGGCAGCGCCGATATCGGCGCGCTCGAACGCAAGGCAATGCTGCTGCGCCGCCATATGCTGACCATGGCGCGCGGCCAGGGCCAGGGCTATATCGGCCAGGGCCTCGGCATCGCCGATGTCCTGGCGGCGTTGTACTTTCACGAACTGCGTTACGATCCCGCCAATCTGGCGTGGCCCGACCGCGACCGTTTCCTTTTGTCGACCGGGCACTATTCCATCGCGCTGTGGGCAGCGCTGGCCGAAGCCGGCATCCTTCCGGTCGATGAACTCGTCACCTATGGCGCCGACGACAGCCGGCTGGAAATGTCGACGCTCGACACCACGCCCGGCGTCGAAATGATCGGCGGCTCGCTCGGTCACGGCCTCGGGCAAGGCGTCGGCCAGGCGCTCGGCTTGCGTATCGACCGTTCCGACGCACGCGTTTTCGTCGAGCTGTCCGATGGCGAGATGCAGGAGGGCTCGACCTGGGAAGCAGCCATGTCGGCCAGCCACTTCAAGCTCGACGGGCTGGTGGCGCTGATCGACTGCAACGGCATCCAGGCCGATGGGCCTGTCGTGCTCGACATGGAGCCGGTCGCCGACAAATGGCGCGCCTTCGGCTGGCAGACATCGGAGATCGACGGCAACGACATGGCAGCGGTGGTTGGCGCGCTGGCGGATGCGAGAAACCGCAACGGCAAGCCGAAGGCGATCGTGCTGCGCACACTGCCCGGCAAGGGCGTGCCGCGCATCGAAACCTCCGAGAAATCGCACTTCTTCCGCATCGACGTGGCGCAATGGGATGGCATCATCGCCGAGTTCGAGAAAACCGTGGGGGCGAGCCAATGAGCGGCGCGGCGATGGAGGCCGGCCGCACGCTGGCCATGGGCCAGGACGAGGCCGTAGGCGGCGGACGGCGCAGCGTTGAGGCACCTTTCGGCCGGGCATTGGCAAGGCTCGGCGAGAGCCGCCCCGACATTGTCGGGCTGACCGCCGATCTCGGCAAATACACCGACATCCTGCCGTTCCGAGACGCTTTCCCGGACCGCTTCTTCAATGTCGGCATGGCCGAGCAGAATCTGGTGGCCGTCGCCGCCGGTCTGGCGCGTACCGGCAAGGTGCCGTTCGCCACCACCTATGGCGTGTTCGCGACCCGGCGTGCCTATGATTTCGTCGCCATCGCGCTCGCCCACTCCAACCTCGACGTCAAGATCGTCGCCGGCCTTCCCGGTCTGACGACCGGCTATGGCGGTACCCACCAGGCGATCGAGGACCTGGCGCTGATGCGCATGATCCCCGGCCTCACCATCATCGACCCCTGCGACGCGACCGAGATCGAGGCCGCGACCGAGGCGATCGCCGACTATCGGGGTCCGGTCTATATGCGCCTGCTGCGCGGCAGCGTGCCCATCGTGCTCGAGCCCGGCTATGTCTTCGAGATCGGCAAGGCACGCCGCCTGCGCGATGGCAGCGATGTCGGCATTATCTCGACCGGCCTGATGACCGAAAGGGCATTGGATGCAGCCGATGCCTTACAAAAACGGGGTATTGCCGCCGGCGTGCTGCATGTGCCGACCATAAAGCCATTCGACACCGGGGCGGTGGCCGAATTCGCCGCATCGGCTGACCGTATCGTGACAGTGGAAAACCATGTCGTCGTCGGCGGCCTTGCCAGCCTTGTGGTCGAGACCTTGTTCGACGCCGGCATTGCGAAGACAGTGACGCGCATCGGCCTGCCGGACCGCTATATCGAATGCGGCGCGGTGCCGACCTTGCAGGCGAAATACGGCCTGACGACCGAGGCCGTCATCGCGACCATTGCCGCGCTGGATTAGGACTGCCAAATGAAGATCACTGAAATCGAGACCTTTGCCGTCGGCGCCGGCTGGAAGAACTGGCTGTTCGTCAAAGTGCATACCGACAAGGGCATCCATGGGATCGGTGAAGGCACGCTGAACGGTTTCATCAAGACCACCGAAGCCGGCGTGCACGAGTTGAAACATCTCGCCATCGGCCAGGACCCACGCCGCATCAACGCGCTGGCCAAGCGCATGCTGGACAGCGTCTCGCTCGACGGTGGCCACATCCATCGCACGGTGATCGCGGCCATCGAGGTCGCCTGCTGGGATATACTGGGCAAGAGCCTTGGCGTGCCGATCCACCAACTGCTCGGCGGCCAGGTGCGCGACAGCGTGCTCGGCTATGCCAATGGCTGGTACCGCACCGAGCGCACGCCCGAAGCCTTTCTCGAGGCCGCGAAGGCTGTGCTGGCCAAGGGCTTCAAGGCGTTCAAGCTTGACCCGTTCGGCACCGCGCAAGGCTTTATTTCGCGCGAGGAACTGGATCTCTCCTATGCGATCTGCCGGACATTGCGCGATCACCTGCCCAAGGACACGCTGATCCTGATCGACGTGCACGCCCGCTTCACCGAAATCGCGGCGCTGCAGGCGGCACAAAAGTTCGCCGACCTCGACATCTACTGGTGGGAAGAGCCGACCTCGCGCGACCGCCAAGAGACGGTCCACGAAGTGGCGCACCGCTCGCCGATCCCGGTGGCGACGGGCGAGATGTACGACACGGTCGGTCAGTTCTATACGCTGGCCGCGGGCGGCGGCGTCAACATCTTCCAGCCCGAGCCGATGTCGCTCGGCGGCATTGCGCCATCCATGCAGGTTGCCAACCTGGCGCTTGCCCATGGCAGTTACATCGCGCCGCATCAGAGCGGCGGACCGGTGGCGACGGCGGTGTGCCTGCAACTGGCGGCGGCAGTGCCGAACTTCCTCATCCAGGAGCATTTCGACGCCTTCAACGACCCCTGGACGCGCGAGCTTGTCAGCTGGCATCCGACCGTCAATCCCGACAATGGCCACCTGTCCCTGCCCGACGCGCCGGGGCTCGGCATCGACCTCGACATCGATGCGATCAAGGATCATCCCTACGACCCCAACGCCTATCTCAATGTTCACGCGCAGGGTTGGGAGAAGCGGTTGGGGCGGCGGGAAGAGACGGAGATGCGTGGTTAGGTATCTCGGATAGTGATGACCGTTGGAAAGCAAATCGCGAGTCTTCGAGATGACCGATCCTCACTGCCTTCGTCATCCTATGGCGGAGCAAGGAGCGCAGCGACGCGGCGCAGACCATAGGATCCATGCCGTAACGCTAAAGCGTTGGAAACGGTGAAGAATTCTGCTCCACCGCGCCCTCGATTGAGGTCACGGAATGGATCCTAGGGTCTCCGCGACGCCGCTTTGCGGCTGCTCCGCCCTAGCATGACGAAGCTGGAGAGCGCGTCTCGGCTAACATCAAGACGTCAAGCACTCTCCCGGTCGACGATCTCGAAGCCGAGGCTGGTGATGGTCGGCACCTTGGTGTCGCCGCCGAGCCTTGCCAGCAATTGCCGCACGGCGCGCCGGCCCATCTCGTAGCGGTTGACCTTCACCGTGGTCAGCGGCGGATGAAGCTGCGCGGCCAGATCCATGTCGCCATAGCCGGCAATGGCGATTTTTCCCGGCACCGCCCAGCCGCGCCGGTGGCATTCCTGCACGGCGCCGACGGCCAGCGTATCGCTGGAAAAGAAGATCGCGTCGATATCCTTGTGGCGGGAGGTCAGCGTCACCAGCGCTTCCGCACCGCCCTGCGCGGTGATCGGCACCTCGACCTCCAGGTCGGCATGGTTCTTGAAGCCGAGTTCGGTCAATGCTGCGTGGTAGCCGGTGCGGCGCTGCCGCAGACGGTCATTGCCATGGATCGGCGTCGAGACGAAGCCGATGCGCTTGTAGCCCTTGGCCGCCAGATGCATGGTCATGGCATAGGCGGTCTCGAAATTGGAGACGCCGACCACCATGTCGATCGGTTTGCGACCCTTGATCTCTGATATTTCCACCACCGGCGCGCCACTGTTCTTCAGCAAGGCCCGCGCGGTCTCGCTTTGCACGAAGCTCTGCAGGATCATGCCGACCGGACGCCAGCCGAGCAGAGCCCGGATCGCCTTGTCCTCGGCCTCCTGCGTGAATTCACCTTGCACCAAAAGCATCGAATAGCCGCTCTCGTGGCATTCGTCGGACATGCCTTGCACCTGTTCGGCAATGCCCGAATTGATCAGCGGCGGCACCACCGTGCCGATCATGCGGCCATTGCCGCGCATGCTCGAGGCCAGCCGGTTGGGCACGAAGCCGGCCTGTTCGATGGCCTCGAGCACCTTGGCGCGCGTCTCCGGCGAGACCATGTCGGGATTGGACAGCGCGCGCGACACCGTCATCGGTGCAACGCCGACGCGCTTTGCGATCTCGCGCACGCCGAGGCGTCGCGGCGGTTTCTTTCCGCCTGGGCCGTCCCCTGGCCGATCGGTCATCTCGAATGGCTCCAAAGCGCCGACGATCCACCATGGCAATGGGCCGGTGATCGCGCTGCAACGCCCATTCATAGCGTTTGCCGCCGATGCTTTCCAGCGATGGACCGGCTAATGCACCGCCTGAACATTTCTACGTTGACAAGTTATAATATTATAATCTTAATGCCGGAGAGGAGCGCGCCGGATCGGCGTAGGTGCGATCGGCGGCCCAAGGCCGCCGAAGGCGCCGCCAGGGAGGTCAGGAATGAACAGTGCGGCTGAGGTGAGCTCGCCGCCCCGGGATGCGCAATCGTTCCGGCGGCGATTGATCGGCTTCATTGCCGTCGGCGAAGTTGGCGTTTTGGCGGCGATGGCGCTGCTGGTCGCCTTCTTCTGGTTGCTCGAACCTGCCTTCCTGTCGGAACGCAACATCCGCGCCATTCTCAACGTCGTGTCGTTCGTCGGCATCATCGCCATCGGCCAGACGATTCTGCTGGTTGCCGGCGAGTTCGACCTGTCGGTCGGCTCGGTCGCGGGACTGTCGGCGGTGGTTGCCGCCAAGCTGATGACCGCGGCCGCTTTACCGGTGGGCGTCGGCATCCTGGGCGGCATCGGCGTCGGCGCCCTGATCGGCCTTCTCAACGGCCTGATCGTAGTCAGGCTCGGCATTCCGGCCTTCATCCAGACGCTCGGCATGCTGTTCATCGGCCAGGGCCTGATCCAGGTGGTGACCGGCGGCTATCCCGTCTATCCGCTTCCGGAGGCGATCAATACGATCGGCGGCACCGATCTCGCCTTTGGCCTCGGCTGGAGCTTCGCCTTCTTCATCATCGCCGCCGTGGTCGCCGATTTTGTGCTGCGGCGCACCGTGCTCGGCCGCAACATGTACGCCACCGGCGGCAACAAGGAAGTAGCGCATCTCGTCGGCATCAACACCAGTGCCTACAAGATCGGCGCCTTCATCACCGTCGGCGCGCTGTCGGCGATCGCTGGCATGTTCGTCATGGCCGATCTCGGCAGCGGCGGCACCTCGATCGGCAGCGGCTGGGAACTGACCGTCATCGCCGGTGTCGTGGTCGGCGGCGTCAGCCTGTTCGGCGGCGCCGGCACGGTCGCCGGCGGTGTCGTAGGCATCCTGATGCTGAAGGTGGTGCAGAGCGGCCTCGTCGTCATCGGCGTCAACTCCAACTGGCAGCAGATCGCGGTCGGCGTGATCATGGTCATGGCCGTTGGCCTCGACATCGTGCGCCGCCGCTACTTCATTGCCGGCGCCTGAGCCGGTCGGGATATATTGCGCCGGCAAAAATGCCGGCGAACCAAGGGAGGTAAGGCATGGGAATTCACTTGAAGAAAAGGTTGATCCGCGCCGCGCTGCTGGCGGCGACGGTCGCCACCGCACTGGGCTCGGCGGGCCTAGCCCGCGCGGCCGACGTCCACCTGCTCTGGGTGCAGGCGATGAAGGATCACCCCGTGCACAGGCTGATGCAGGCGGGCTTCCTCAACAAATGCAAGGAACTCGGTTATACCTGCGAGGTCGTCGGCGACCCGAGCGCCACCAACTGGGACATTCCCGCGACCTTGCCGCTTGCCGAGGCAGCACTCGCCCGCACCAAATATGACGCCATCGGCGTCTATGGCGTCGATCCGGCGATCTATTCCTACATCACCAAACTGGCCAAGGAAGGCTTTCCCATCGTCACCTGGCACGTCCTGCCGCCGGAAGGCACCGTCAACGGCCTCAAGGCGGCGACCGGCGAAGACATCGCCGAGGTCGGCGCCAATGCGGCCATCGCCATCGGCGACAAGCTTGGCGGCAAGGGCACGGTGGCGCTGACGCAAGGCGCCTCCAACGACACCGAAAACGCCATGTCGGACGCCTTCCGCAAGACCATCGCGGCAAAGTATCCCGGCATCAAGGTGCTCAACACGCAGATGGAAGGCTTCGAGCCTTCGGCGGCGGAAGCCAAGGCGGTGGCCATCCTGCAGGGCAATCCCGACGTGACCGCCGCCTTCGGCACCACCGGCAACAGCATCCAGACCTGGTCGGGCGCCGCCCGCAAGGCCGGACGCGACGTCGTCATCATCGGCATGGACTACATCAGGCAGAACCTCGACCTGGTGAAATCGGGCGCCGCCTACGGCATCGTCGCGCAGCCGCTCTATGAGGAGAGTGCCAAGGTTGCCGAGCTGCTCGGCGACCTCGCCCAGGGCAAGACGGTTCCCTACAGCAATCCGTTGCCGGCCAAGGTGATCACCGCGGCCGACCTCGATCCCTACTACAAGATGCTGGACAGCGCCGGTCAGTAACACCTGCCGCCGGGCCCGCATCCCGCGGACCCGGCAACATCCCGAGGGACAATTGTGTCGAGCACCCAAGCGCCGCTGTTTTCAGCCACCGCGATCACCAAGAATTTCGGCGGCGTGCAGGCGTTGCGCGGGGTCGATTTCGACGTGGTCCCTGGTGAAATCCACGCTCTGCTAGGCCAGAACGGCGCCGGCAAGTCGACGCTGGTCAAGATTCTCAACGGCGTACATCCGGCCGGCTCCTACACCGGCACCGTCCAGCTCGACGGCCGGCCCGTCAGCTTTGCCTCGCCGGCAGACGCGCGGTCGAACGGTGTCGGTTACGTTCCACAGGAAATCGAGGTTCTCGAACAGCTCTCCGTCGCCGAGAATGTCTTTGCCGGTCGCACGGGTCTCGGCGACGGCGTGCTGGTTCACCAGCGGAGGCTCGAGCAACGGGCGGCCGAGATCTTTGCCGATCTTGGCATCGATATGGACCCCAGGGCCTATGTCGCGTCGCTGACCTCGGCGCAGCGCCATCTGGTGATGATCGCGCGTGCCATCGTCCTGAAGCCGCGCGTGTTGATGCTGGACGAGCCGACCGCCTCGCTCTCGGGCACCGAAGTCGATGCGCTGTTTTCCGTGCTGCGCCGGCTCAAGGCGCAAGGCGTGGCGATGATCTATATCACCCATCGCCTGCCGGAGGTGCTCGCCATCTGCGACCGCGCCACCGTGCTGCGCGACGGGCAGGTGGCGGTGCGCATTGCCCGCGAGGATTTCGACGCCGAGACCTTCATCTTCTCGATGTCCGGCCAAAGGTTGCAGCGGCTGTTCCCCGAGCACGCCGCGCCTGTGGGCGCGCCGGCCGCGCTAGAGGTTCGCCATCTCACCGTCGCCGGCCATGGCGGTGCCGTCCATGGCGCGAAGGATATCGACCTGTCCGTCGCGGCCGGCGAGATCGTCGGGCTGGCGGGTCTGCTCGGCTCCGGACGCAGCGAGATCCTGCACGGCATCTACGGCCGGGTGCCGGCCGAGGGCGAGATCCATGTCGGCGGGCAAGCCGTATCGATCAAATCGCCCAGGGATGCCCGTGCCGCCGGCATCGCGCTGCTGACCGAGGATCGCAAGCGCGACGGCCTGCTGTTCAACCTGCCGGTCGGCGCCAACATCACCATCGGAAATCTCGCGCCCCTGTCGCGGCACGGCGTGGTGCGCGGCGGGCTGGAGCGCGGCGCCATCGTTACAGCCATGCGCGCTCTCAACGTCAAGGCCTCGTCGCCGCAGGCCGCCGTCACCCATCTGTCGGGCGGCAACCAGCAGAAACTGCTGTTTGCCCGCGTGTTGATGCGGGCGCCGAAGGTGCTGCTGCTCGACGAGCCGACCAAGGGCGTCGACGCCGCAACCCGCCACGAGATCTATAGGCTGGTGGTCGAGCTGGCCGACAAGGGCGTCGCGCTGCTGATCGTCGCCTCGGAACTTGAGGAACTGATCGGCCTCTGTGACCGCTGCCTCGTTGTCGCCGATGGCCGCATCGTCGACGAATTCGGCCGTGGCGAAGGCGGCGAGGGCCGCGTCTTGCGTTCGGTGACCAAGGCGCAGGCCGAGCGCCAGGCACAGGTTACGGCATGACATTTGCCGGCAAACGCGTTTTCGTCACTGGCGCGGCGACGGGGATCGGCCGGGCGACGGCGGACTATCTTGTCGCCGAGGGCGCCAAGGTCCTTGGCGCCGGGCTGGACGGCGATGACGGCAAGGCACTCGCAAGCCGCTATGGCGAAAGCCGGCTGATCTTCCGCGAGAGCGACCTCACCCGCGAAGCGGACGTCCAGGCCGCCGTGGTGGCGGCGCAAGAGCGGTTTGGCGGGCTCGACGCGGTCGTCAATTGCGCCGGCATCTATCCGACCGGCAAGCGACTGGAAGAGCTTTCCGACGAGGATTGGGACAGGACGATCGCCGTCAATTTGACCGCGATCTTCCGGGTCTGCCGGGCAACCCTGCCGCTGCTGCGCGCGACGGGCGGCGGCTCGATCGTCAACATCGCCTCCGTGCATGCCGACGCCACGGTTCCAGGCGTGCCGGCGTATGCGGCGACCAAGGCAGCGGTCGTCGGCCTGTCCAGGCAGATGGCGCTCGACTATGCCGTCGACCGCATCCGCGTCAACGCCGTGCTGGTCGGCTCGGTCGCCACGAGAATGACGCTCGACGGCCTGGAGGCCGCCGGCGGCGCGGAAGCGCTGGGCCTCTCCTTCGAGCCCAACCGGATCGCCCGCATCGCCAATCCCTCGGAGATCGCCACGGCGATAGGCTTTCTGATCTCGGACGCCGCGTCCTTCGTCACCGGCAGCGCCATGCAAGTGGATGGCGGTCTGCTGGCGCGGCTGCTTTAGGATTGAAGCGCGAAGGGCATGAACGAAACAGCGCCGGCTGCACTTTCCCCCGGGCCAAGCACGATGACGCCCTCTTCCGGATCATCCCATTGGCCCCGATTGAAGGCCCCGGATGCGTTGGTCTGTGGCTCGACGCAGAAATATGGCTTGGTCGGATCGGCATAGAGCATCAGATGCCTGAAGATCGGATCGGCCGTGATCCGCAGCCCAGCACCGCGCGAGGGAAAGCGGATGATCGCCTCGCCGTTCCAGCCGCCATAATCATTGTTGCGCCAGCCCGCCGGCAGCGGCCGGCCTTCGGCGAAGTCGAGTTCGGGTGGCAAGCCGATGGGATCGCCGGAAACGCCGTCGGGCTCTTCGAGATAGAAACGCCTGGCCTTGAATTGCAGCGTCACATCCGGATCGCGGTCGAACCAGGGATGCAGGCCGAAGCCGAACGGCAGGGCAACCGGCCCGGTGTTGGTCAGTGTCATGGTCACACCAAGCCCTCCACCGGAAACGACGAAAGCTTGCGTCGCGCGATAGAAATAAGGGTCGGCTCCGGCGGCGATATCCAGTGTCAGGATCGCGCTGGCTGTTCCTGCCTCCACCACGGTCCAGGCTTGTTGCCAGCCGCTGCCATGCACGTTGTATTTTTCCGGCGGGTTGTTGGGCGCGACCTGCCAGCGTTTCCTGGCGAAATCGAAGACATTTCCGGCGATCCGGTTGGCATAGGGCGTCATCGGAAACATGGCAACGCCGAGCACATTGCCGGCTTTGCGATCATCCTCCGAAAGCCGGCGCATCAGATCGACGCCGCGCCAGCGCAGTGAACTGACGGAGCCGCCGATGTCAGGCACAAGCCCGACCTCGAGCGCGCCGGCCTTCAGTGTCAGCGGTTCAGAAATTACGCCCATAGCCCGCCATCCATCCACCGTCGACGCCCAGCATCTGGCCCGTCGTATAGGTGTTGAGTGGATCGCAGAAGAACAGCACGGCCGCAACCGCTTCCTCGATATTGCCGGCGCGGTCGACCGGGACGTGGCTGAGCATAGCCTTGTCGCCCGAAACCATGGCCTCGTCCTCAACCAAGCCGACACCGACGGCATTGACCAGGATTTTGGGGCCGAACTCCATGGCCAGCGTGCGCATGCCGGCCAGGATCGAGGCGTTCTCCATGGAAAAGCGCGGATGGCGACGCATCGGCATGCCGGCGGCCACCGAAAGCAGGAAGACGATGCGTCCGCCGCCGCGCTCGGTCATGGCCACCGCCGCCTTGCGCGCGGCCGCATACAAGGTGCCGGGATTTTCCGCCGTGGTGCCCGGACGCAACGGGCATGACACCAGAACGATGTCGGGGGGCGGGACCCCGGCGGCCCGCGCCCCTTCGGTGATGCGGCCGCCATTGGCGCGCAAGGCGGCGAGTGCGGCTTCGGCAACCGGATTGCTGGCGCCTTCCAGTTCTATCGTCGCGCCGGCGAGATCGATTTCCATGGCCCCGCTCACATCATGTATCCCGCCGTCCAGCCGCCATCGACGGCCAGCACCTGGCCATTGACATAGCTGGCCGCCGGCGAGGCCAGGAACAGCACCGCCTCGGCGATCTCTTCCGGCTGGGCCGGCCGGGCCAGCGGCAAATGGGCGAGGAATTCCTGCGTGCGCCCGGCGAACTTGCCGTCCTCGCCATAGAACAGCTTGGCGGTCAGCGCCGTCATCACCGAACCCGGCGCGATGGCGTTGGTGAGAATGCCCCTGCCGCCGAGTTCGATCGCCATCGAGCGCGTCAGATGGATGATGCCGGCCTTGGCGGCGACGAACGGGCTTTGCAGCCGCATGGCGGCAAGTCCGACCACCGAGGCGATGTTGACGATGCGCCCGCCCTTGCCGGCGGCAAGCATCGGGGCCAGTGCCGCGCGGCTCACGATGTAGAGGCCGTCGAGGTCGATGCCGGTGATGCGGTCCCATTCCTCGGTCGGGAATTCCTCCAAGGTGACGCGATGCGCCAGCGTGTTGACGCCGGCATTGTTGATCAGGATATCGAGGCGGCCATAGCGCTGCATGAGCACGGCGATCGCGGCGTCCACCGAGGCGGGGTCGCGGATATCGGTGGCGCAGGCCATCGCATCGCCCAAGCCGGCCGCAACTTCTTTTGCGCCTTCGCCATTGATGTCGGCGACGACGACCGCCGCGCCATTGTCCGACAGGCGCTTGGCGATCGAGCCGCCGATCGCCCCGGCGGCTCCCGTGACCAACGCTACCTTGCCTCGCAAATCGCAGCGCATGTCCCGTCAGCTCCCCCGCCAGCACCGGTTATGCTATTATAATAATCTGGCGGCTGGGACAAGCAGTTACACGGGCGCGGGACTTATTCCGCAGCCGCGCCGACCGCGCCCTTGCGGGCGGCATCGACCATCCGCCGGCGTGCCCGGAACACGCCCCATTGCTGGTCGACCAGCACGCCGATGAGGATGACGCCGCCCATCACCGCGAAGTTGAGCGAGGACGGGATGCCGAGCAGATTGACCAGGTTCTGCAATTCCTGCAGCAGCACCGTGCCCAGGAGGACGCCGATCAGCGAGCCCTCGCCGCCGCGCAGCGAGAAGCCGCCTAGCACCGCCGCCGCGATGGCGTAGAGCTCGTAGAACTGGCCATGGCTGGCCGGCGAGATCGAGCGCGTATACATGGCGAAATAGATCGCCGACAGCGCGGTGAGCACGCCGCAGATGACATAGGCCGCCATGACGACACGCCCGGTGCGGATGCCCGAATATTTCGCCGCCTCCTCGTTCTTGCCGATGGCGTAGAGATAGCGCCCGAACACCGAGCGGTGCAGCACCACCCACATGACGATGGAAATCACGATCAGCGCGAAGAAGGAGTTCGGCACGCCCCAGGAGCGGCCGGCGGTGAGGAATTCGAGATCGGGAAAATTCTGGCCGAAGGCAAAACCCGCCGTGCCGTCGGCGGTATAGAAGCGCGCGACGCCGCGATAGATCAACAGACCGCACAAGGTCACCACGAAGGGCTGCAATTTCAGCCTTGTGATCAGCCAGCCATGCGCCAGCCCGATGATGGCGCCGAGCACCAGGATGAGCACGAAGGCAACGGGCCATCCCATGCCGCGCACGGCGATGAAGTCGATGAACAGCGTGCCCAGCAGCGCGACGACGGAGCCGACGGAGAGTTCGATGCCGCCGGTGATGATGACGAAAGCCTGGCCGATCGACAGGATGCCGAACAGGCCGATCAGGTTCGAGGTGTTGGCGAGATTGATCGGCAACAGGAAGCGCGGATTGATGATGGCAACGATCGCGCCGACCACCAGGATCAGGATCAGCAGGCCGAGATCTTTCTTTGTCATCGTCTTCTCCCCAATGCCGGCCTGGACGGATCGCGCTTGCGCGACCCAGGCAAATTATTTCGGCTGCTTGCCCACCGCGAGCAAAAGCACGTTTTCCTGGCTGAACTGGTCCTTGTCGAGAATGCCCGAGATCTGGCCCTCATGCATGACGGCGATGCGGTCGGAAACGCCGATCACCTCCTCCATGTCGGAGGAGATCATCAGCACGGCGACGCCGGCATCGGCCAGCGCCCGCATCAGCCCGTAAATCTCCGCCTTGGCGCCGATGTCGATGCCGCGCGTCGGCTCGTCGAGGATCATCACTTTCGGGTTCATGGCCAGCCATTTGCCGAGCACGACCTTTTGCTGGTTGCCGCCCGATAGCGTGCCGGTGCGCGTCTGCACCGAAGGCGCCTTGATGCCGAGGTCCTTCTTCTGCTTCTCCGCGGTCGCGGTCTCGGCGCTCGCCGAAACCAGGGACCGCCTGGCATGCGCCGGCAGGTTGGGCAGCGAGATGTTCTGCGCGATCGAGAGGTCGAGCAGGATGCCGGTCAGTTTGCGGTCTTCCGGCACGAGAAAAATGCCTTGCGCGACGGCGTCGGCCGCTGAGCCGAGGGTAAGCGGCCTGCCGTTGAGCTCCAGCGCGCCGCCAAGGCTGGCGTCGATGCCGAAGAACACGCGCGCCAATTCGGTGCGGCCGGAGCCGACGAGGCCGGCGAGCCCCAGGATTTCGCCGCGCCTGACATCGAGATCGACCGGCCGGCCGGGATAGGTTGGGGTGCGGATTGCCTTGGCCGACAGCGCCACGGCGCCCGGCGCCCGCGCCGCCTCGGAGGCCTTTTCGCGCTCCTTCAGCATGCGGCCGATCATCAGCTTGACCATCTGGTCGTGGTTGATGTCGCGCTTGCCGAGCGTCCCGGCCAGCATGCCGTCGCGCAGCACGACGACGCGGTCGGCGACGCGCTCGATCTCGTGCAGCCGGTGCGAAATGAAGATCACGCTGATGCCGTCGGCCTTCAGCGCCTTGATGACGTCGAGCAGCTTGTCGGTCTCGGCGAGCGGCAGGCTCGATGTAGGCTCGTCGAGAATGACCAGCCTGGCCTTGATCGACAGCGCCTTGGCGATCTCGACCATCTGCTGCTGCGCCAGCGACAGATCCGCGACCTGGGTGTCGGCGGAGAAATTGGCGCCGACGCGCTTCAACAGCGGCGCCACCATGTCGCGCAGCTTCGCCCGGTCGACCAGCCTCAGCGGCCCGGCGCGCAGCGGCTCGCGGCCAAAGAAGATGTTGGCGGCGACATCGAGGTTCTCGAACAGATTGAGTTCCTGGTGGACGAAGGCGATGCCCGAACCCAGGCTGCCCTCCACGCTCAGGCTGTTATGGGCGGTGCCGTCGACCGTGATGGTGCCGGTATCGGGCGTGGTGACGCCGCCGAGGATCTTCATCAGCGTCGATTTGCCGGCGCCATTCTCGCCGACCAGGCCGATGACCTCGCCCGGCCTGACCTCCATGGAAAATCCGTCCAGCGCCACGACGCCCGGATAGGTCTTGCGTACGTTCTCGAGACTGAGGAACGGAGTGGTCGCCGCGATGGAGGTGTCGGAATAATTCATCATGCCTGACAGCAGCCGGTGGGCCAAAACGGCCCGTTCTGCAGACTGACGACCCCGGCCGGGTTCGTCAATGCGAACAGCCGGCTCAAGTGAGTTGAGCCGGCTGAACTGCCTGTGGTCTTAGTTTCCTGCCATCGCCTTGAGATTGGCGGCATAGGCGTCGACGTCGTCCTTGCCGATGATCTTGGTCGGGATGATGATCAGATTGCCGGCCGGGATGCCCGACTTGTCGCCCTTGAGATAGGCGGCCATCAGCTTCATGCCCTGATAGGCCCATTCGAAGGGCTGCTGCACGACGGTGGCGGCAATGGTGCCTTCCTTGACGCCGCCCAGCGTGATCGGATCGTCGTCGAAGCCGACGACGGTGATCGAGCCGAGCTTGCCGGCGTCGCGCAGCGCTTCATAGATGCGCGGCGTGTTGTAGGAGTAGAAGCCGACCATGCAGGTGACGTCGGGGCTGGCGACCAGCGCGTCCTCGACATTCTTCTTGGCACGCGCCTGGTCGATGTCGTCGCCGCGCACGTCGACGAGTTCGATCTTGGTGCCGGCCAGGCCATCCTTCATGCCCTGTATGCGCTCCTTGGCGTTGTCGGCGCCGAGCAAGCCGACGAAGCCCAGGCATTTGCCGCCGTTCGGCATCGCCTTCTTGGCGATTTCGGCGGCCTGCTTGCCGGCGTCGACATTGGACGAGCCGATATAGGCGACGCGCTTGGTCTGCGGGGCATCCGAGTCGGTGGTGAACAGCGCCGTCTCCGAGGCGATCTTGTTCAGCCCGTCGGTCGAGGTCTTGGGATCGACGGCCGAGACCATGATGCCCTTGACGCCGGCGGTGACCAGGTCGTCCATCAGCCGCTGCTGGATGGCGACCGAGGATTGTTCGGGATATTTGAGTTCGAGCGTGTAGTCGGGCAGTTCGCCCTGCGCCTTCTTGACGCCGGCTTCGGCCGCTTTCCAGAAGTCGGAAGCGCCGTTGACGACGAAGGCCAGTGTCGGCTTGTCGTCGGCGCGCGCGATAGCCGTCGCCGTCAGGCCGACAACCAGGGCCGCGGCGGCCACGGATGCATTGCGTATCAAGGATTTCATGTTCAACCTCCCGTTTTGGTGCAGCCATCGGGCTGACCCATCTTGCTCACTAAAATTGCCTTGCTCACCTGAATTGCCGTTCGCGGCTTGGACGCCCCTCCTCCTCAAGGGTTCCCGGCACTGAAGAATGGCGTCATTTGCAGCCACGCCACGGACTTTAGACAACCATTCTTCGTTCGTAAATAGTCCGATTTGTCTGACATATCACGTATCCGAGACATGGATCGCGCAGGCAATATCCGCTCGCCATCGGACCGTTCACGGACATTTCCACCGCGCCCCGGACCCAGCCGGGCTGGATGCGATGGATTGACGGTACAGCGCATTCTTGTATTAGTAAACACTATTAGCAAAGGCTCGACATCGCGGTCGGCAAGTGCCATGGCTGCACGGCTCTGCCGCTGCCGCGATCCCTATGTGCCGAGTCGAAGACCAGCAATCCCCGGGTTTGAAAGGTGCGTTGCGTCTGCATGACTGTTGGAATGCGTGCGTGATAATAACTATAAACGAAGTCGACGTTCTCGGGGATCGGCAGCGTCGCGCCATCTTGTCGGCCCGGCGGGCCGACGCTAGACAGGCCTGGGATTGGGGAACATCTGCCGCATGAGTGAGACGACGGATCCGGCCATCGCGACCGCCAGGCGCCGCAAGGCGCCGGCAAAGCCCAAGGGCCGCGTCACCATGACCGACATCGCGCGCGCCGCCGGTTGCTCGCAGGCGACGGTCTCCTTCGTGCTCAACAATTCGCCGGGTATCCGCCTGTCGCAGCAGACCCGCGAGCGGGTGATCGAGGCGGCCCGCGCTCTCGGCTACAGCGCCCCCGCCTTCTCGGCGCTGGAGAAGCCGCCTGCCGCCTTCGGTGGGCCCGGTTTTTATGGGCCAGCCTCCGACGGGCTCGACGGCGTGATCGGTTTCGCCGTCGACCAGCTCGCCACCAGCCCGGAAGCCGTGGTCGCCATCGAGGGCGCGCGCCAGGCATCGTGGAACGCCGGCAACGTGCTTCTGGTGGCGCAGACCATGGGCGACGCCGTGATGGAGCCGCGCGCCATCTCGGCGCTGACCCGGCGCGGCATCTCGGCGCTGATCTACATGACCATCTTCACCCGCGAGATCACCGCGCCCGATTTTCTCTATGGCCTAGACATCCCGGTCATCCTGCTCAACTGCTACACGTCGGATTACGCTTTCCCAGCCGTGGTTCCCTCCGAGATCGCCGGCGGCCAGAGCTCGACGCGGCATCTGATCAGCCATGGCCACCGCCGCATCGCCACCATCACGGGCGAACCCTGGATGCAGGCGGCACAGGACCGCCTCAAGGGCTACCGCCGCGCGCTCGCCACCGCCGACATCCCTTTCGACGGCGAATTGGTGGTCGAGGGCGACTGGTCGGCCAGCGCCGGCTACGCCGCGACGGTAAAACTGCTGGCGCTCAAGGACCGCCCCACTGCCATCTTCTGCCAGAACGACCGCACCGCCATCGGCTGCTACGAAGCCCTGAAGGAAGCCGGCCTGCACATCCCCGCCGACATCTCCGTCGTCGGCTACGACGACGAGGAAATCGCCCGCCATCTGTTCCCGCCACTGACCACCTCGATCCTGCCGCATATGGCCATGGGGCAATGGGCGATCGAGCAACTGGAAGCGCCGGCGGTGGCGGGACGGGGGCGCTATCCCATCACCAAGCTGGAATGCCCGCTGGTGGAGCGGGAGAGTGTGGCGACGTTCAAGGGCGTCGCATAAACCACCGGTCCTCTTGTCCCGTCCCGCATGCAGGCATTAACCGCACTCCCCGCGTCTTGGCTTCATCCCTATAGAGGTCTAGCCTGCGCCTGCAGCAGGGGAGGGCCATATGACATCGAGTTTCACCGTTCATGACGCGTCCGGCTATGAGCAACTCATGGGCCGATGGAGCCGAAAGCTCGCGCCCAAATTCATCGGCTTCGCCGGACTCGCCCCTGGCGAAAAGATACTCGACGTCGGTTGCGGCACCGGCAGCCTGACGTTCGAGCTTGCGAAATCCGCCGAACTCGCGGCGATCGCGGCAATCGACTTTTCGCCTGTTTTCGTAGAGGCGGCAAAGCGGCGCAACAGCGATCCGCGCATCGAGATCCAGCAGGCTGACGCCACCGCCTTGCCGTTCGCGGACAGCACGTTCGACCGTGCACTGGCCCTGCTGGTGCTTCATTTCGTGCCGGAAGCCGGCAAGGCGGTTGCCGAAATGCGCCGTGTTACGCGGTCGGGCGGCGTGGTCGCAGCCGTGGTGTGGGATCATCTCGGCGGCATGGCGGGCATGCGTATGATGATCGACACGGTGGCGGCGCTCAGCGAAAGCGGGCGCCAGATGCGCAGCCGCTATTGCTTTCAGCCGATGATGCAGCCCGGCGAGATGAAGCGGACTTTCATCGAGCAGGGACTGGCCGACGTGACCGAAACCGAGCTGATGATCCGCATGGATTACCAAGACTTCGCCGATTATTGGGCGCCGATATCAGCGGGCGAAGGCCCGCTCGGCAAATACATGACCACGCTGGAGGCAGCCGAGCGCGAGCGCACTGAAACTGCCGTCCGCGATGCCTATCAGGCCGGACGACCGGACGGGCCGAGATCGTTTGCCAATGTCGCTTGGGCGTGCAGGGGCGTGGTGCCCTGACCGCCCCGCAGTGAAGCGCCATTAAATGCTGCTATCAGGCCTGCCGCGCATTCAGGTCGACATAGCGCTGCAGGTAGAGCGGCCAGCCCTGATCGCCGGCGACGCCGTCGCGCACGCCCTCCCAGCCCTGGCCATGGCGCTCCAGGTTGCGATGCTCGATCTCGACGCGGGTACGCTCAGCCGTTTCGGCGGTGAACCGCACTTCCCACTCGCTGGTTTTGGCCGGGTCGGTCTCGATGCGCCATTGTGGGCTGATGTCCCAGCTCAGGAGCACGCGGTTGGGCGGCTCATAGGCCAGCACGCGTGCCCAGCGGCACTCGCTGCCGTCGACGCCGCGGTCATAGACGTGGCCGCCGACCCGAGGCTCGAACACCGTCTCGGCGATCTCGGTTTTAAGCAGGTTGTGCTCCGGCGGTTTGAAACTGCCGAAATCCTCGGTGAAAACCTTGAAGGCGCGCTCGATCGGCGCCTCGACCACGACGGACTGTTTTACGGAGGCGATGGGGATCTGGGTGTTCATGGTCACTCCTCTGGTGGGGTCTCGACGGCCAGCTTGTAGGCCGCGAGCGTCTTGCTCCAGAACCGGTCGAGCCAGGCGCGCATTTCGCCAAGCCCGTGCGGATCGATGTGGTAGACGTTGCTGGCGCCCTTCGGCTCCGCGCGCACCAGCCGCGAATCCCTGAGCACCTTCAGGTGCTGCGACACCGCGGACTGCGACACGCTGACTTGCCGCGTGACATCCGCCACCGAGCGCGGCCGCTCCGCGATAAGTTCGAAAATCTGCCTTCGGGTCGGATCGCCCAGGGCGGCGAGCTGCGCGTTATCAACAGTCATGACTTATCATTAGTCTGGACTGATGATAGAGTCAAGCTTGGAGGCGTCTCGCAGGTTCAGTCTGACTGCGTGGAAATTTCTTCCGACGGGCCAAGTTCATTTCGGGTGGAAGGAGCTGCGCCAGAAAGTCGAAATCCACCCAGGCAAAGGGCTAATCCAAGGGGTCTATCCCTTGCGTTCTTCAAGGCTGTTGCCGCCGTCGACCACCAGCAAGGCGCCGTTGATATAGCTGGCGCTTTCGGAGGCCAGGAACACGACTGCCGCCGCGACCTCGTCCGGCCGGCCGGCGCGGCCCGGCGGCGCATGCAGGGCCGCTATCCGCTCCGGCTCGCTCGATGCGCCTGTCTCGATCCAGCCCGGCGCCACGGCATTGGCGGTGACGCCGTGTCGCGCGACCTCCAGCGCCAATGTCCGGGTCAGGCCGACCATCCCGGCCTTCGCCGCGGAATAGGCGGCGGTGCCGTGGTAGGAGACCAGCGGCCCGGTCACCGACGCGACATTGACGATGCGCCCATACCCCGTTTCGACCATCGCCGGCAGAAACGCCCTGGTGACGAGAAACGCGGTCTTCAGGCTGGTCTCGATGCCCCGATCCCACTCGGCCTCGCTCATCGCCAGGAAAGCCTTGTCGACGGATGGCGAGGCCAGCGATCCCATGCCGGCATTGTTGACCAGGATATCGACAGCGCCGACTTCGGCCCGAAGCCGTTCCACCTCCGCGGCAATGGTGAGATCCGCGACCGCGGCCATGGCATCGATGCCCTCGCCGCGAAGCCCGAGGGCGCGCTCCAGCACCCGCGCACTGGCGCCGGTCAGGAAAACCGCATGCCCGGCCTGCCCAAACTGGCGGGCAATGGCAAAGCCGATGCCGTCGACAGCGCCGGCGCCGGTGATCAGGACACGCCTGGTTTTGGGAGTGGTTGTGGGCAAGTCAGGCTCCTTGCGAGGGTATTGCTTTGCCGCTTGATGAACGCGGCCGAAGGCCGCGATCTGCAACGCGGTGGCGCATGGGGTGCCCGGATTGGATGTGGTTGATGTCAAGAGATTGTCAAGCTACCCCTTCGGCCTTCCTTACTTACAGCTGCAACTTCAGCTCCCGTCAAATTCGAAGCGAGGGCGCTCTTAAAGCTCGATTGATCGCGGTTCGACAGTGCTCATACTCGACACATTCTTCATATATTTTGGAAATGTACGGTCTATGCGTTGACAGTGCGGCACACTTGCATCATATGTCCGGCCTACTTCAGGAGGATTGAATGCGAGACAAACGCTCGAAGTTCGTACAGCTGGCCAGCCAGCGCGTCACAAAGGCACTCGATCAAATCCGTCTAGTCGGAAATCTGTCTAACCGTGCCGCTTATGACTTCACGGAGGAGGACACGAAGAAAATCGTTAAAGCACTCCAGCGAGCAGTGGATACAACAAAAGCACGATTCTCCGAAAATGGCACGTCGTCCGATCAGGTTTTTACCTTAGAGTAATGCCGGTGACCGACCCGCTCACGCCGGAGCGGCGAAGCAAATTGATGGCGCGCATTGGGCCGAAGAATACGAAACCCGAGTTGATCGTCCGTCGAATGCTGTATGCCGCCGGGTGGCGCTACAGAATTCATGGGGGTGGGTTGCCCGGAACACCCGATATCGTGTTCGGAAGTCGCAGGGTCGCTTTGTTTGTTCACGGTTGTTTCTGGCACGGTCACCACTGCAGACTTGGCAGATTGCCCAAAACGCGCCCCGAATTCTGGTCGACGAAGATAGCAGGAAATCGGGCGCGAGACGCTCGAAAGGTGGACCAGTTGGTGGAACGGGGATGGCGGGTCATGACTATATGGCAATGCGATTTACAGGATGAAGGGGGCGCGCTGGACGACATTGAAGCGTTCCTGAACGGCGGGGGCACTACGGCGGAATCTCGCCTAGTGAAAAATCAAAAGGGTTCATGATGACGAAGGTGGTTTCGGTGCTAACAAGCGGGCAATCCGCCAGAGGATGGGTATTCGAAAACAATCCGCCGATGGGCGGTGCTACCGGCGAAGCATTTACGAACACGCTTGCTTCGTCAGGAATGGCTCCGGCGTCGGTTTTGGCACGGGAGGCGATCCAGAACAGCGTAGATGCCAAAGCCGGCCTCGACCAAAAAGTGCGTGTTGAATTCATTGCCAAGGCAGTCAAGGGCAAGGAAAAGACTGCTTTCGTCGCCGCTGCGGGCTTGGACAAAATCGCAGCCCGCGCAGATCGGCTAGGCTTCAAGGAGCCGAACTGCATTGCCGATCTGGAGAACGCGAAGAGGCCGCTCGATTTGCTGTTCGTAAACGACTACAATACCACCGGCCTCGCTGGCGACCCCTTGGACTCGGAATCGAAATTCAGTCGCTTCCTCCTGTCCCTTGGCGACGGAGGGAAAGAACATAGCGAACACGGAACTGGCGGCTCCTACGGCTTCGGAAAATCGGTCTATAGCTCCAACTCTGGCATCCTGACGATTTTTGCCTATAGCCGCACCAAGGATGGCAACGACAAACCGATGTCATTGCTGTTCGGGTGCGGCTACTATCGGAAGCACAAGTATCATGACGAAGGTTTCACAGGTCGCGCTTGGTTCGGCCACGACAACACCAACGAGCACACAAACGCCTATCAGATAGTAGCGCCAATGCGAGACGCGGCGGCAGACGCAATGGCTGCGAAGTTGGGATTCGACGAACGATCGGAGGGCGACCTAGGAACGTCGGTGCTGATTGTGGACGCGATGGTCAACACTGGAGATATTTTGACCGGCGTAGAGGATTGGTGGTGGCCGCGCTTGCTCTCAAACCTGCTCGACATACGTGTTGTCGATGCCGAAGGTGGAATCGGCTTCCCAAGACCGCGCAAGCGCAACGACTTGAGGCCATTCTTGGAGGCATTCGAGACCGCCACCGGGAAGTCTCCGGCCGACAGTAAAAGGACTTTCCAGAGGGCGTTCAATAAGTCGGAAGGCATGAGTATTGGGAATTGCGGTTTTGTCGTTCTCGAACAGGACGACAAAATGAAGCTGTTCGTCCCGGACGATCGCGTCGACACAGTGGCGCTGGTCCGGACGCCTCTAATGGTGGTTGCCTATCATCGGCAATGGACCATTGGTAACCCACCGATGGCCGGTGCGTTTTTCGCGGCCGACGATATCGACGATATTCTGCGCGCGGCAGAGCCGCCAGCTCACGATCGATGGGACAAAGACGCGCGCCGTCTTCAAGATGCGACGGGACGGAAGCGCAGCATTGTGAACAAGGTGCTGGGAGGCATCCACCGGTCGTTGAAGCAGTGCCAGAATGCTGCGTCACCACCGCCGTCGCCCCGCCCGAAGCGCCTCTCGCTTTTGGAGCGGACGCTGGCAAACTTTCTGACCCCCTCAAAGAAGGGACCACAGCCAAATCCGGACCCCTCTCCGGCCCCCATTCACCTGACTTACGTCAAAGAGCCTCGCCCGGAAGCGACCGGCGGTGAGTTGAGATTGAAGGCCGCATTTAGCGTTAAATTGAAAGCCGACGAGAATATTGAAGACGTCGACATCCGCGTCCGCGTCAGCTGCCCGGTTATCGAAGACGGCAGTGTCGGTGACGACCTTGGTCTCACAATCGTGTCGGATGTCGCGCTGACCGACGACGTACAACGGCCCGGTTGGAAAACTTTCAAACTAACGCAATCGCAGATCGCGCGTTTCGAGTGTGAAACGGTGCCTTATGATCCGATGTGGACGGTCCGCTTCGTACCTGAAGTCGAGCCCGTGGAGAGCAGCCAATGAGTGTCGCTTGGCATAGAACAGAGCCCCGCGAGGTTCGACCGTTTTTCGAGACGGCGAAGGCGGAGAATGCGCTTGACGATTCCGGTATCTGTCTCTTCGCCAAGGGCGATACGTCTCGGGATACTTCGTTTGATCTTGATGAGATCGACTTCCAGAAGCTCGAGCCGATTATCCATGCAGTTCTGGTCGATCCGACCCAATGGATGCCAGAAGGGTTAACAGCCCGGGACCTCGAATTGGTGCTGATAGCCAAAAATTCGTTTTTGAAGCGATCGGAGATCGTCGCCCGCTCGATTCTCGCCGAACCTATCCCAACGTATTTCCCCATCGGCTCCGAACTCCTTGCGAAGCTGGGCGGCGGCCGCAATGTCCAGTTCACACTGGCTTTGTGCCTCGCCACCGACCGGCCGCCGACCCCGGGCAGCCCATTCGTTCCCGGGCATTGGCTCGCGCGGAAGACTTTCCTTCTGCGGTCACGCACGCTTCCGGCATTGTTCGATCTTCAGACCCGTACGGATGAGGCGTGGAAGGCCGCCGGATATCCAGAGAAGACTTTCTTCGCAGTCGACTATGCCGGCGGCATCGCGGGAGAAATGGATGACGGAAGCTCAGTAGCAACCGTGTACATCCATATCGATGCGCACAATGGGATGGTGAACTCGCCAATCGGTGCGCCGCTACAACCCATTCTAGCGAGCGAAATCATCCTCAGTATCGTTACAGCCAGCAAGTCCGAATGGAAGGATCTGGACGAATTCGTCCCCTCCAGCCCACTCGAAACTCTTTCAAGGCAACTAGGCGATGCCGAACCACTTACACTCGATACATTGAAGAAACTTGCTAACGATCCATCAAGGCTTCGCGCCGTACTTCAAGATCGCCTCTCGGTCGTTCGCGGGATAAAATAGGAACCTAACATGCCTTATCCCATCCTGAGCAAAGCTGAGGCACGGAGTTATCTCGTTGTCGAAGAAGGCGCTGACAAGCCTCCCGTTCCGATAGCAAGGCTAGCCGACGGTGGACCCGATTTGGATTGGACATCAATCGCAGAAGGTATCGCCGCAGCGTTGCTGGCCCTAGCGGACAAGCATATGACGGACAAAGGGAAGGTCGACGGAAGCGATTTCGAGGCTGCGGCAAGCGAGGAAATCCACGAGCGTATGCCCTCTCATCCCGCCTTGGCGGATCCCGAGTTTTGGATTTGGCTCGCCGTCACACACTGCGAAGAGATCGTCGATCGGCGCTACGCCGGATCGCAAAATGCCAAGAATTTCGGCATTGGCGGCGCGGGTGAGAACCTGCTGTATCGGCTCTGGTTGCGAGCGGAAATCGCCTACGATGCCAGCGCCAAGGACAGATACGCTCTCTCTCGCTTTGGCGATATCGACTTCTGGCGGAGTCATATCTTCCGGCAGGGCTATGCCGACGCGCGAGGGTTCGCTCGTGCGCTGTTGGAATTCCAATTCCCAGCGCAAGCCCAGCGTAAGCCCAAGCTGAAAATACTTGAGATTCGGGCCCTCGCAAAACATCTCAAAAGGGCTCGATCCAATTTGATGTTTGAGGTAATGTCCGAAGCGCGAGCGGTCGAGTTCATCGAATCAGAGTGGGGGCGGCTCGCGCTAACGAGTGGGTGAGGTTGGAATTGCAGCAAGCGTTTAAAAGACTCGGACAGCAGATCATGCGGGGGGTTCATTTAGGCGGTGAAGTCTATGAAACGGCAGTCAACGACATAGCTGATGTCGAACTGAACGATGAGGCTGCATTCTGGCAGTCGATGCTCCGGGGCAGTAAGATCGCTCAAGCAAAGGATGCAATGCCGCTTCGTGTTGTAGACGCTTTCTGTGGTTCCGGCGGTTTGGGATTAGGCGTGACGTTGGCTGCCGAGGCGATTGGCAGAGCAGTCGATTTCGCCGCGATTGTCGATACAGATGCAACTGCCGTCCACATCCATCGGCACAACCTCGGCGCGAGGAAACATTTCGCGGCGAGCGTGGCTTCTCTCGTCGATTTCCATGTGCTTGAAACCGGGGAGAACGCAAGCTTCGGCTACAAGCCGGAGATCGTGCACGAGGAACTAGGTCGGGTCGGTTCCGTCGATATGTTTATCGCCGGACCGCCGTGCCAGGGGCATTCGAATCTCAACAACCATACCCGTCGACAGGACCCCCGCAACGACCTCTATGTGACCGCCGTAGCGTTGGGGGTCGCGTTGGGGTCAGAGGTGATCCTCCTTGAGAACGTCCCGACGGTTCAGAATTCCCATTCCGACGTGGTGGCAACCGCCGCAGGTCTGCTTCGATCGGCGGGCTATGGGGTATCTATGACCGTTATTCGTGCAGACGAACTCGGCGCTGCGCAAAGACGTGCACGCCATTTCCTTTTGGCCGTCCGAGGCCGCAATATTGGCGCCACCTATCTTGCCTTGATCGGAAAGAGGCTTTCCGCTCCAGCCATGCCATTGTCGTGGGCAATCGGCGACCTAGTCGACAAGTCTTCCGATAGTCTGTTGGATATTGCGCCGACACTGACGCCGGTCAACTTGGCAAGAATCGATTACCTTTTCGAACATGATATCTTCGACCTTCCCGATGACCAACGGCCGGACTGCCACAAAAACGGCACGTCATACACCGCCGTTTACGGCCGGATGCACTGGGATCGTCCAGCTCAGACCATAACGACGGGCTTCGGAACACCCGGGCAGGGCCGCTATGTTCACTCTCTCAGGCGGCGGGTCATCACTCCTCGGGAAGCAGCCCGCATCCAAGGATTTCCCGACTGGTTCGACTTCGCGCCAGATGACCTGCCTTTGAAACGGAAGAATCTCGCCAAATGGATCGGCGACGCGGTCCATCCGATCCTCGGCTATGCGGCTGGATTGTCAGCACTAGCCGCAGTGCGCGAAATCGACGCCATCGACTTACGCTCTGCTGCATAGCCCAGATGACTCTTCTGGTGCGTTTCTCAAAGGCGAAGCGACAGATCGACGAACTGGCGCACCCGACAGGATTCGAACCTGTGACCTCTGCCTTCGGAGGGCAGCGCTCTATCCAGCTGAGCTACGGGTGCTTTCAGGACAAGGAGCCCGGAAAACGAACCAGCCGGTGAACCGGCAAGTCACGGCTTCTTAGCGGAAGCGGGCCCGGGCTTCAAGCGAGCTATCCAAGGTATCGGTCGTTGTTATGCCATGCCAACGCACCTGCGTCGGGCTGCTGGCCGACTTTCAAGGGAATAGTGACTGCCGATCCATGCAGTTCGTAATAGTGCCGACCGTTCTCAAACTCTTCGCGAATGCGTCGGCTCACTTCAAAGCGGTGGTCCGGCGTGACCGTCACATAGCCTTGATCAAAGAGGCTATGGATGTCCCGCCGCATGAGAATGCCGTTGTTTGGCGAATGTTCCCCGCCGTCGGCATAAGGGCGGATATGGGCGGCTTCCAAAGCCGGCAGGGTGCGTTCCTTCGTTATCGCGCAACGCCTTTCATAAAGGTCCGTCACCATCAACCTGAAAGCTCCTTGGCCCAACCTTGGCCGGATCAGCATAGGTTCTCCAAACCGCGATTGTTGCTCGAAGAATCCCGGATTAGAAAGCGCTGGACTCATCGCATCTTGCATCGTGTTCCACAGAGCCGCACCTTCGGGTTCGTCAGTTCCGTAAGTCGTAAACGAAACAATGTTCTTCGACCAAGATGGCGGAGGAGGAAACCAACGGTTCTCGTCAAGAAAGAAGGGTTGGGTGAGGATGCGACAGCCGATCTCGACGGGTCCGGTTGTGCTCGTGTCGAGCTTACGATAGCGCAGAATGCGCGATCGCATTTCGGTCAAGCTTGAGACGCCGTTGCTTGCTCCGAACGCCTCCCATGCCAACGACAGCGGCATGACAGTGGAAGAAGCGAAAATTCCACCTCCCACGATCATGTTGATCGGTGCGTGCAACTTGAACAGAAATAGCTCGCCCGGCTGTAGGGCCCGAAAGGTCCTTGGCGACGGTGACCAGAAATTGACTTCGGTCAACTGAGGGATGTGGCGAAGCTGCTGGAACCAGTCTCCGTCCGTCACGGCGACAACTATCTTGACCGACACGCTCGCTCCCCCGTGCGGTTATTCTCGCTGGAACTGATAAAGGCAGATTCTCCAGTTAGTTGTCCACCACCCCCTCACTGCCCCACCCCGCTCTTCACCGCCCTTCGCCCGCGCACCGTCCGCTTCGCCTTCTTGGCGCTGGCCAGTTCGTGCATGGCGTCGAGCTGCATCTGCTGCATCTCGGCCAGCCGCGTCCATTGGCGTGAGATCAGATAGTCGAGTTTTTCGTGCAAATGGCGCACTTCGAGCTCGGCCTTGAGGTTGACGCGGTAGTCGTTGAAGGAGCGCAGGCGGTCTTTCACCTCCTGGCGCTTCTGGCTCATCATGATGATCGGCGCCTGGATGGCGGCGATGCAGGAGAGCAGCAGGTTGAGCAGGATGAAGGGGTAGGGATCGAAGGCGCCGGTCGTGCCCTCGAACAGGTTGATGCCGATCCACACCAGAAGAACGCTGCCGAACGAGATCAGGAACCACCAGCTGCCGCCAAAGGCGGCCATGCCGTCGGAGACGCGGTCGGCGAACGTCCGGTGCTCCTCGAATTCTTCTTCGCTGTTCTCCGAAATCGTATCCTGCCGGGCGATCGATTCCACCACCTGGCGGTCGAGCTCGGAGAATTCGCCGTGCTCCTGCTGTAAGAGCTCCTCCATGTAGCGCATGCGGTAGCGGCCAAGCTCCTCGCGGCTGATGCGGGCGCCCTTGGGCAGGTCGGGGTGGTCCGAATGAATGCGGTCGGCGAGGCTCGGGCGCAGCGTGTCGATGCGCACCAGGTCGCGCTTGCGGAATTTGCGGCCCGAGATCGCCGACGGTTTCTTCTTCGGCTTTATGCGCGACGCGCCGGAGGTTGTCGGTTCGGAATCCGGCACTTCGGGTATGTCGAAATGCTCGTCCGAAACCTCGCTCAAATCCTCCTGCGTGGTCGGCGCCTCGAAATATTCGCCGCCGCTGTCGTTCTCATTGTCCGCCGCCTTCTGCTCGGATGTCTTGGGAACGGTGCTCATCATGGGCTCCTGCGCTGCAAATTAGGATACGCCGAGGTGACGGGGCATAGCCACCGTCGGATTTCGCAGCCTATGCCACGTCTTCCGCACGATTGCGTGACAGTCGCAAGACAATAGCCGGCTGAGGGTTTTCAGGGAGCGCTCACACGGTCGGTGGCTGGCCGACGGTCCTCGCCTGCTGAGGGGCGCACCCGAGGTCGGGGGGCGCACGGCGCCCTTCGCAGGTTCAGGGCGTCCGCTGCGCGGACCACTCCTCACCTACTGCTGTTCGGCGAACATCAGCCGCGTCTTGGTGGCGTCCATGCTGGGCGACAGGCTGCGCTGGATCAGCGCTTCGACATGGTCGTTGCGCTGGCGGGCCGAGTCGGCGCCCATCACCACCACGATCAACTGGCGGCCGTCGGCGTCGTAGGAGGTGACGATGTTGAAGCCGGACGCCCTGATATAGCCGGTCTTGATGCCGTTCACGCCGCGCACGCGGCCGAGCATGTCGTTGTGGCCGCGCACCAGCCGGCCGCGAAACATGAAGTCGCTTTCGGAGAAATAGTGGAAATGCTGGGGAAAGCGCCGCTGCAGCGACATGCCGAGCACCGCCATGTCGCGCGCCGTGGTCATCTGGCCATCGTCGGGCAGGCCGGACGCGTTGCGGAAGGTGGTGCTGGTCATGCCGAGCGATCGCGCCTTTGCCGTCATCATGGCGGCGAACTGGTCCTCCGAACCGCCCAGATATTCGCCCACCGCAACCGCCACGTCGTTGGCGGATTTGACGACAATGGCGCGGATGGCGGAATCGACGTCGATCGTCTCGCCGCGCCGGAAGCGCATCTTGGTCGGCGGCTGCGAGGCGGCGTGGTCGGAAACCGGGATCTGCGTCTCCTTGGTGACGCGGCCGGTGTCCATCGCCTCGAACAGCAGATAGAGCGTCATCATCTTGGTCAGCGAGGCCGGATAGCGCTGCGCCGTCGAATTGACCTCGAACAGCTGCTTGCCGCTCTTTCCGTCGACGACGATGGCCGCGTATTTCTGCGGTGCCGCCGGCACGGCCAGGACCGAGTCCGGCGGGGCCGTGGTCGAACAGCCGGCCACTAAGGCCACCAAGGCGAGCGCGGCCAGGATTTTCTGGAGGAGCGGAAAGAGACGCGGAAAGGACAAGGGCTGGACTGTTCTGGCGATGCTGTTGCTGAGATGAGGCGAAGCTAACGTAACGCGGCGGATGCGTCCATTTGGTTAATGGCGGTTGGAGCAGGGATTGTCGAGAGCGGTACGGCCTGATTTCCTCTCCCCGCCCTTGGCAGGGCGAGGAGGCTGTGAGGGGCGGCGGCGTTGCCTTGATGCGAAATGCCTGTCGCCGCGCTTGCGCAAGGTGCGCCAAGCGGGTTTGGTGGGCGGCTCCAGAATCGCAGGGTGGATATGGTCACGATCAACGCCAAGGGCATTTCGGTTTCGCTCGACCTCACCGTCGGCCACATCGCCGACATGACCGTCGACAGCGGCGGGCGCCGGCTGCGGCCGCTGCATCGCGCGCCATGGGTGGACGCAAGCGAGACGCTGCCTCCAGACCTGCCGCAAGGCACCGTCCGGCTCTCCGGCGATTTTCTTTGCGCGCCGTTTTCGCGCAGCGATGTCGAGGAGGCGCCGCTGCATGGCTGGCCGGCCAACAGCGCCTGGGATGTGGTGGAAAACGGCGCCACGCAGGGCGGCTGGCGCGCGGTCTTCCGCCTGCGCCACAAGGTGATGGGCGCCAGCGTCGACAAGATTCTCACGCTCATCGACGATCATCCCTTCCTCTACCAGGAACATGTTTTCTCCGGCGGTCGCGGCGCGATCTCGGTCGCTCATCACCCGATGACGGCGATGAGAGGCGGCGGCAGGCTGGCCTTCTCGCCGAAGCGTTTTGCCGCCACGCCGGCCGATCCGCTGGAGCCGGACCCCGCGCGCGGCCGCTTCATGCTGGCGTATCCCGGTCGGTCGTCGGACCTCGGGCATTTTCCCGCCGCCGGCGGCGGTACGCTCGATCTCACGGACTATCGCATGGAGGATCGGCGCGAGGATTTCCTTACCTTGGTCGAGGCCGACCATGGCGGGCCGGGCTGGACCGCGCTGGCGCGCCAGGCAGAGGACGATCTGGTGCTGGTGCTGAAGAACCCGGCCGAACTGCCGGTCACGATGCTGTGGTTCTCGAATGGCGGGCGTGACTACGCGCCGTGGAGCGGCCGCCACCTCGGCGTGCTCGGCATCGAGGATGGGCGCACGGCGATCGGCCACGCCGCCTCGCTCGGCGACAATTGGCTGAAGCGCGAGGGCGTGGCCACGGCATTCGATCTTGGTGAGGGCCGCGCCGTCTCGTTCCGGCACGTCATCGGTGCCTTGCCGCTGCCGGGCGGAAAGCCGCCGCGGGAGGTTACCACGGCGGATGGCCGCCTGCGGTTGGTCGGCGCCACCGCGGTGGAGGTCCCGTTCGACAGCGAATTCCTGCGCATCGGCCGGCCGGCGGCCGCATAAGGAAAATTGCCTGACGGCAGGGTTTGAAATTTCCGCCAACTGCCGACAAGATGCGTCCGAAATCGTGCGGGAAGAGCCAAATGTCCGAAATCGCCCACCTCGCCGCCACCATCTTCAAGCGCGCCGGCCAGGCAAAGCGCTTCATCGTCGCCATCGCGGGCCCGCCGGGTGCCGGCAAGTCGACACTGTCGGCAAGCCTGCATGACCTCTTGCCGGAGGGTGTGGTGGAAGTCGTGCCGATGGACGGCTTCCACTATGACGACATCGTGCTCGACGCGCGCGGACTGCGCGCGCGAAAAGGCGCGCCGGAAACCTTCGACTTTGCCGGCTTCGAGGCACTTTTGAGGCGTATCCGGGCCGGCGAGGCCGAGATCGCCATTCCCGTCTTCGACCGAAGCATGGAATTGTCGCGCGCCGCGGCCGCGATCGTCGGTACCGAGACCAAGTTCATCCTGGTGGAAGGCAATTACCTGCTGCTCGACGAGGAGCCGTGGTCGCGGCTGGCGCCGCTGTTCGATTTCTCGATTTTCGTCGACGTGCCGCGCAACGAACTCGAGCGCCGCCTGATGGAACGCTGGCACGAGCATGGCCGCTCCGAGGCGGATGCACGCGCCTGGATCGCCTCCAACGACATGCCCAACATCGAACGCGTGCTGGCCCGGCGCCGGGCGGCCGACCTGGTCATTGGTTAACCCGATCAATCTTCAGTATTTTTCGACGGGAACCTTAAGACTTACAAGGCGTTATCCCGGTCAGGCAATCATGCCAGAAGAGGGATTCCATCCGATGGCAACCAAGGCAAAAAAGCCCGCCAGGGGCAAGTCAGCTCAACCGAAAGCGCCGCAATCGACTGCTGGGGCCGGCCCCGCGATCGCCCAGCGCTCCAAGGATGCGAAGGCCTTTGGCAAGGCGGCGCCTAAAAAAGTCGTGTCGGGTAGCACGGCGAAAGCGGCCGCGCCTAAATCGGCGGCGAAGACCCCCCGGGCGAGCAAACCGGCGGCGGGCGCCGACTCCAAGGTTCGCACGGCAGCCAATGTCGCCGCCGGAGCGGTCGTGGCCACGGCGCGAGGCGTGGCGTCCCTTGCCGCCTCGGTGGTCGGCAGGGGCGGATCCAAGGCGAAAGCGAAGTAGAACCCCGCCTTCCCCGTTCTGGCGGGGTTCAGGGCCGGGCCGGAATGGTCAGGCCCTTCTGCACCGCCGGCCGCGCCAGTCCGCGCTCCAGCCATTTCGCCAGATTGGCGAAATCGTCGAAACCGACCAGATCGCGCGCCTCGTAGAAACCGATCAGGTTGCGCACCCAGCCGAGCAACGAGATGTCGGCGATGGTGTAGTCATTGTCCATGATCCACTTGCGGCCCTTCAGCCTGACATCGAGGACGCCGAGCAGGCGTCGCGATTCGTCGCGGTAGCGCTCCAGCGGCCGTTTGTCGGCGATCTCGCGGCCGGCGAATTTGTGGAAGAAGCCGACCTGGCCGAACATCGGCCCGACCGCCGCCATCTGGAAGAAGACCCATTGGATCGCTTCATAGCGCCGCGCAGCGTCAACGGGCATGAGCAGGCCGGTCTTTTCCGCAAGATAAAGCAGGATGGCGCCGGATTCGAACAAGCCGATCGGCTTGCCGTCCGGACCGTCGGGATCGATGATCGCCGGGATCTTGCCATTGGGGTTGAGCGACAGGAATTCCGGAGTCCAGCTCTCGTTCTTGCCGATGTTGATGAGATGCGGCTCATAGGGCAGGCCCAGTTCCTCCAGCGCGATCGATATCTTCACCCCGTTCGGCGTCGTCGCCGAATAGAGCTGGATCTGGTCGGGATGCTGGGCCGGCCAACGGGTTGCGATCGGAAAGGCGGACAGGTCGGCCATCGGGAACTCCTGGGCGGGGATGCGCGCGAAGGGCGCGGTGTTGGCGGGTCGGCCAAGAATTAGAGCTGCGGTCGGGCCGGATCAATATGGCGGCGACGCTTTAACCATGCACGGATAGTCAACCGATCGGACCGCCCGGGCGGATAGCAACCGTCGGCGCAGGTGGTGACCGCCCGAGCAGGTGGTGAGCGCCCGGATTAGATGGCCTTGAAGGCCAGCACCGCATTGGTGCCGCCGAAGGCAAATCCATTGCTGATGGCGGCGCGCACCTTGCGCTCGCGCGCGACATTCGGCGTCACGTCGAGATCGCAATCGGGATCGGGCTCGCGGTAATTCGCCGTCGGCGGCACGACGCCTTCGCGGATCGCCATGACGCAGGCGATCATCTCCAGTCCGCCCGATGCGCCAAGGCAATGGGCGTGCATCGACTTGGTCGAAGAGACCGAGAGCGCGCGCGCATGCTCCCCGAAGACGCGCTTGATCGCGAGGGTTTCGATCTGGTCGTTGGCCTTGGTGCCGGTGCCATGCGCGTTGAGGTAATCGATATCCTCGGGATTGAGCCCGGCATCGGCGAGGCAGAAGCGCATCGCGGCCTCCGGCCCCTCGACAGTCGGCGCGACGATATCGGAGGCGTCGGCCGAAAGGCCGGCGCCGGCGATTTCGGCGAGGATGGTGGCGCCGCGCGCCATCGCATGGTCGTAGCTTTCCAGAACCGCCATGCCGGCGCCTTCGCCCAGCACCAGGCCCTGGCGGTCGGCCGAGAACGGCCTGCATGTGTCGGGCGCCAGCACGCGCAGCGCCTCCCAGCCCTTCAGCACGCCCCACACCAGCGGCGCATCGGTGCCCCCGGCCACCATGACATCGGCGCGGCCGAGCCTGATCTGGTCGACCGCCGAGGCGATGGCATGGTTGGCCGACGAACAGGCCGAAGTGACGCCGAACACCGGTCCGCGCAAGCCAAGATGCATGCTGACCTGGCCGGCGGCGGCGCCCGGCATGACCCTGGGAACGGTGAAGATACCGGCGCGATTCTTGCCCTCGATCAGGATGGCGCGATAGTTCTCCTCGACCGTCTCGAAGCCGCAGACGCCAACACCGATAACGGTCCCCATCCGATAGGTATTGTCCGCATGCGGGACCAATCCGGACTGCAGCATGGCTTCTTTCGCCGCGATCACCGCAAGCAGGCTGAAGCGGTCCATCGACACCAGCTGCTTGCGCTCGATGCCGTGGTCGGGCAGTTCCTTGATTTCGCAGCCGGTCTTGACCTTCAGTTCACTCTGGAAATCGCTGCCGATAGGACCGATCGCCGAACGCCCGGCACGCATCTCGCCCCAGATTGCCGGCATGTTGGTGCCGAGCCCGCATATCCCGCCAAGGCCGGTGATGACGACGCGTTTCTGCATTCGGTCAGGCTTTTTTCGCGATCAGCGCGCGAACGGCCTCGACCATGTCGCCGACATTCTTCAGATTGCTCCAGGCATCGACCGTGTTCATCTCGATCTCGATGCCATACTGCTCCTCGAGGTCGAAGATGATCTCGGTCAGCTCCAGCGAATGGATGCCGAGCGCCGTCAGTTCGGTTGTCGTGGTGATTTCCTCGCCGCCCGGCTCGGCATGGGCCTTGATCTTCTCGATGATGTCCGTTGCCAGCTGGTCAGCCATTCGGTTTCTTCCCCACTGTGTCGTTTCCCGACGCCAACTGAACGGCGCCTTCTTTTCCTCGATATCAGGCCGCGATCTTCGCCTTATACCTCCGCCAAGCGTCGCCTGACCGTACCAAGGTGGTTCCCTCTATAGAAACGGAAACGCCATCAAGCAACAAGCTATTATGTCGACAAAAGCGCCACAGTGCTTAACTTGGCGGCGTGGATACGATCGAGAATACGAAGTTTTCAGGTCAGTTGGCCCAGCGCGCGGCGGGCAAGGCGCAGCTTGGCTGCGCCAGCAGCGACGGCCGTACGCGGCTGCGGCGCCTCTATCAGGACGGCTCCGCCAAGATAAGGCTGCCGGCCGTTTCGGCCGGTCCGCTGGAGGCCGTCCTGATCAACACCGCCGGCGGGCTGACCGGCGGCGACCGTCTCGGCTGGGAGGTCGATGTCGGCGCCGATGCCAGCGCCACGGTCACAACCCAAGCCTGTGAAAAAGTCTATCGCGCCGCGTCGGACCATGCCGAAGTCAGCGTGAAGCTGACCGTCGGCGAGAACGGCAGTGTTGCCTGGCTGCCGCAGGAAACCATCGTCTTCGACCGCGCCGCCTTTGCCCGCACGCTCAATGTCGAGCTTGCGGCCGGCGCCGAGGCGCTGGTGCTGGAAGCGGCCGTCTTCGGTCGCCTGGCCATGGGCGAACGCGCAGCACAGGGCATTTTTCACGACCGCTGGCGTGTCCGCAGGGAAGGAACCCTCATCCATGCCGAGGATTTTCGCATCGGACCTGGCATCGCCGACACCCTGTGCCGCGCGGCGATAACAGGCGGCGCGATCGCCGTGGCAACGCTGCTGCTGGTGTCGCCGCGGGCGGAAGCCTTGCTCGACCCGGTTCGCGAGATCATCGGCGACCAGGGCGGCGCCAGCGTCTGGAGCGTGAAGACATCTGGCAAGCTTCTTGCGAGGCTCTGCGCCGAGGACGGCTACCAGCTGCGCCAGCGGCTGGTCCCGCTCGTAGGATTGCTCAACGGAAAGGCCGGGCTGCCCAAATTATGGTCACTGTGACTATCTCCGCATCATTTCAGGAAGCCGCATGAACCTGACGCCAAGGGAAAAGGACAAGCTGCTGATCGCCATGGCGGCGGTGGTGGCGCGCAAGCGGCTGGAGCGCGGCGTCAAGCTCAACCATCCGGAAGCCATCGCGCTGATCACCGATTTCGTCGTCGAAGGCGCCCGCGACGGCCGCCCGGTGGCCGAACTGATGGAGGCCGGCGCCCATATCGTCAGCCGCGCGCAGGTGATGCAAGGCATCGCCGAGATGATCCATGACGTGCAGGTGGAAGCGACATTCCCCGATGGCACCAAGCTGGTGACCGTGCACGAACCGATCCGGTGAGGAGAGAAAAATGCTGGAGCTGCGCCCGAACTGTGAATGCTGCGACAAGGATCTGCCGCCGGAAGCCAGGGATGCGCGGATCTGCACCTTTGAGTGCACCTTCTGCGCCGGCTGTGCCGAAACCGTGCTTGGCGGCGTCTGCCCCAACTGCGGCGGCAATTTTACGGCGCGGCCGATCCGCCCCGCCGCGATGCTGAAGAAATATCCGGCTTCGACCAAACGCGTGCTCAAGGCCGAGGGCTGCGGGCCGGCCAAGGCCGCCTGACATCGCAAAACGAAAGGCAAGTAAATGATCCCTGTCAAACGCCTGTGCCTCTCTGCGCTCCTGCTCGTGACGGCGGCCATGCCTGCCTACGCCCATGTCGGCATCGGCACGACCTCCTCCTTCACCGCCGGCTTCATGCATCCTTTGTCCGGCCTTGATCATATGACCGTGATGATCGCGGTCGGGCTGTGGGCGGCGCTGAAGGGCGGCAAGGCGATGTGGGCTTGGCCGGCGGCCTTTGTCGGCGTGATGCTGGCCGGCGCGGCCCTTGGTATGGCCCATGTGCCGGTGCCCTTCGTCGAACCGGGCATTTTGGCCTCGGTCGTGGCGCTCGGTCTGCTGGTGGCGCTGGCGGTCGATCTGCCTGTCTCTGCCGGTGTCGCCATCCTCGGCCTGTTCGCGCTGTTCCACGGCCACGCCCATGGCACGGAAGTGCCCGAAAATGCCGGTGGGCTCGACTATATGGCCGGCTTTGCCATCGCCACCATGCTGCTCCATGCCATCGGCATCGCCGCCGGGCTTGGCCTCGGCACGAGGTTTCGCCGCGTGGCCCGCATCGCCGGTGCCGCCTGCGCGGCGATCGGCGTCGGCCTCGCCTTCGGCGTCGTGTGAGGCTCCATGATCCCCGGCGAAATCATCCCCGCCCAAGGCGACATCGAACTCAACAAGGGTCTGCCGACCCTCACCCTGAAAGTCGCCAACAGTGGCGACCGGCCGGTCCAGGTCGGCAGCCACTACCATTTCTTCGAAACCAATGAGGCGCTGAAATTCGACCGCGAACAGGCGCGCGGCATGCGCCTCGACATCGCCGCCGGCACCGCCACGCGCTTCGAACCCGGGCAGGAGCGGGACGTTACGCTGGTGCCGCTTGGCGGCAAGCGCGAGGTCTACGGATTCCAGCAGAAGGTAATGGGCAAGCTGTGAGGGCGTCTATCGCGTGGCGCGCGAGGAGTGGCTTCAGCGCAGGCACGAGCGCTGCGCGTCGCTCAGTCCGAGGGCTTGGCGGCCGCGTAGATGACGATCTTTCCGGGATCGTCGAACTCCACGGCCAGAACATCCTGGGCAAGCACACGCCGCGAATCGATGGCGTTGAAAAGCAGCGCGTTGGCCTCGATTTCCTTGCGCAGTTCGGCGACATCGTCCTGATGCTGCCGAACCTTGTTCTCGATGGCCGGCGGCGGGCCGCCTTCGCTGCGGGCCGCGTCGGTCAGGAAGACGATATCGACCTTGTCGAGCTTGGACGTCTTGCGCACCGTGCTGATGTTTTCGCGCGTGCGGTCGATCGCGGAACTGACCTTGCCGATTTCCGCGGTTGCCTTGGCCTCTTCCTCATTGACCTGCGAGCCGACGATGCGGTCGACGGTCTCCGGACTTTCAAGACCCTGCGCGTTCAGCACCGCATGGGGAGCGCTCGCCACCAGAAAGGCAGCCGCCGCAAGGGCATGCAGCCATCTGATATCGGGCAGGGTGGTGATGGTCATCGTTCGCTTTCGCGGTTTGCTTCAAGACCTGGAAAACGAAACGCCCCCGGCCCTGTCAGGGTTCCCTCCGCGGTCCGGACGGCGGACCGGATGTCGGCCCGCCGCGCCGGTTCGTCAGCTGGCTTTCTTGGTGATCAGGGTCAGCGCGCCGTTCGGCTCCATGCTGGCCGCGACCACCTGAGCCGAGGTCATGCCCTTGGCCTGGAGGGCGGACTTCACCTTGGGCGTGGCATCGATCGAGCTGCGCAGTTTCTGCAGGCCGGCGTCGCCACGCTGGGCGATCACCTGGTTGACCTGCGTCTGGGTGTCCTTCGGCAGCTCGCTGATGTCGATGACGTTGACGCTCTGGATTGCCGGCGCGGCTTGCTGACCGCCAGGGGCGGCCGGGGCGGGGGCAGTCGGAGCGGGCTGTTGCGCGGGCTGCTGCTGGGCACTGGCGGCGCCCGCCAGCATCAGGCTGGCGGCGGCTGCAAGAACTATCGTTTTGCGCATGGATTTTCCTTCCATCGATTGGGCAAACGGTCGTTGGGGGGTGACCTCCCAACCTCAACCGCCAAATGGGTCCGGAAGGTGTCGCCCAGCGGGTCATTGCGTGACCATTGGACGGCGGCAATGTGCAGCTCGGCTTCACCAACACCGCATTTCGGGAGCAATCGCTGATGGCCAGACTAACCCGTGCCGCCTACGCCCAGATGTACGGCCCGACGGTCGGCGACAGAGTACGGCTCGCCGACACCGAACTCTTCATCGAGGTCGAAAAGGATTTCACCATCCACGGTGAGGAGGTGAAATTCGGCGGCGGCAAGGTCATTCGCGACGGCATGGGCCAGAGCCAGGTCTCCCGCGCTGGCGGCGCGGTCGACACCGTCATCACCAACGCTTTGGTGATCGATGCCAGCGCCGGCATCTTCAAGGCCGATATCGGCCTGAGGGACGGCCGCATCGCGGCGATCGGCAAGGCCGGCAATCCCGATACGCAGGATGGCGTCACCATCATCATCGGCCCCGGCACCGAAATCATTGCCGGCGAGGGCAAGATCCTCACCGCCGGCGGCTTCGACGCGCATATCCATTTCATCTGCCCGCAGCAGATCGAGGAGGCGCTGATGTCGGGCATCACCACCATGCTCGGCGGCGGCACCGGCCCGGCGCATGGCACGCTGGCCACCACCTGCACGCCGGGGCCATGGCACATGGCGCGCATGATCCAGTCCTTCGACGCCTTCCCGATGAACATCGGCCTGTCCGGCAAGGGCAATGCCTCGCTGCCGGCGGCGCTCGAGGAGATGGTTCTGGGCGGCGCCTGTTCGCTGAAGCTGCACGAGGATTGGGGTACCACGCCGGCGGCGATCGATTGCTGCCTGTCGGTCGCCGACGACCACGACGTGCAGGTGATGATCCACACCGATACGCTCAACGAATCCGGCTTCGTTGAGAACACGGTAGCGGCCATCAAGGGCCGCACCATCCATGCCTTCCACACCGAGGGGGCCGGCGGCGGCCACGCGCCCGACATCATCAAGGTCTGCGGCCTGCCCAACGTCATCCCGTCCTCGACCAACCCGACGCGGCCCTACACGGTCAACACGCTGGCCGAGCATCTCGACATGCTGATGGTCTGCCATCACCTGTCGCCGTCGATCCCCGAGGACATCGCCTTCGCCGAGAGCCGCATCCGCAAGGAGACCATCGCGGCGGAAGACATTTTGCACGACATCGGCGCCTTCTCGATCATCTCGTCCGACAGCCAGGCCATGGGCCGCGTCGGCGAGGTGGCGATCCGCACCTGGCAGACCGCCGACAAGATGAAGCGCCAGCGCGGCTCGCTGCCGCAGGAGACGGGCGACAACGACAATTTCCGCGTCCGCCGCTACATCGCCAAATACACCATCAATCCGGCGATCGCGCATGGCCTGTCGAAGGAGATCGGTTCGGTCGCGGTCGGCAAGCGCGCCGACCTGGTGCTGTGGAACCCGGCCTTCTTCGGCGTCAAGCCCGACATGGTGCTGATCGGCGGCATGATCGCCGCCGCCCCGATGGGCGATCCCAACGCCTCGATCCCGACGCCGCAGCCGATGCACTACAGGCCGATGTTCGGCGCTTATGGCAAAGCCCGGACCAACTCGTCCGTGACCTTCGTCTCGAAAGCCGCGCTGGAGTCAGGGCTGCATGGCCGGCTTGGCGTCGACAAGCAGTTCATGGCTGTCGAAAACACCCGCGGCGGCATCGGCAAGCATTCGATGGTGCTCAACGACGCCACGCCGCATGTCGAGGTCGATCCCGAAACCTACGAGGTGCGCGCCGATGGCGAGTTGCTGACCTGCGAGCCGGCGACGGTGCTGCCGATGGCGCAAAGGTATTTTCTGTTTTGACGCGAACAGTGATTGGCGGACGGCGATTGGCTTGGGGCCTAAAACGGCGCATTATGCGACCATGAACAAGGTCCAGATACAGCAGCGGCATAAGTCTACACCCATTGAGGCCGACTATGCTCAGTGGTGCGCCGAGCAGGGCGCGCTGCTGCGCCAAGGTCGTCTTTCCGACCTCGATCGCGAGAATCTTGCCGAGGAGATCGAGAGCTTGGGGCGGAGCGACAAGAGGGAGATTGCGAACCGACTTGGGACGCTGCTTTTGCATTGCTGAAGTGGCAGTTCCAAGCAGAGCGACGCAAGGCAGGTTGGTTGCTCACCATTCGGGAGCAGCGGTATCAGATCAAGAAGCTCATAGATGAAAGCCCAAGCATGAAGGCCTATCCGGGAAAGCAGCTTTCCAGCGAGTTCGAGTTTGCCAGGCTGAAAGCAATTGACGAAACGGGTATGTCTGGAAGGAATTTCCCGATCGATTGTCCTTATCAAATCGCCGACGTGCTCGATCAGGAATTTTTCCCTGGCGTCCCTTGGTTGCCGGATCAACTCATTCGCGACTAGGCATGGCCACCGAGATAGCTTCTCCCCACGACATTTTCCCGCATATCCGCATCGTCATGGGCATGGTGATCGGGCTTGGCGTCGCCCGCCTGCTGTCGGGGGTGGCGCGCATCGTCCAGCATCCAGGCCAGTACCGGCTCTATCCCGTGCATCTGGCCTGGGTCGCCTCGGTGCTGCTGATGCTGGTGCATTTCTGGTGGTGGGAGTTCGGCCTCTACACCATCGAAACCTGGACCTTCGGCAAATACCTCTTCATCATCTTCTACGCCATCACGCTGTTCCTGCTGTGCGCGCTGCTATTCCCGGATTCGATGCTCGATTACACCAGCTACGAGGATTATTTCTATTCGCGCCGAGGCTGGTTTTTCGGCCTGTTGGGCGCGACCTATCTGCTCGATGTCATCGACACGCTGTTGAAAGGGCCGGAGCATTTCGCCCGCTTCGGCAATGAATATCTGTTCCGAACGCCGATCTTCGTCGCGCTCTGCATCGCCGCGATCCTGGTGCGCGAACGCCGTTTCCACATCGCCTTCGTCACGGCGGCGCTGATCTATCAGATATCGTTCATCCTGCGGCTGTTCGACACCATCGTATGACCGCGCGGGATGGTCTAAAGTTCCCGCGAATGCAGGGTTCAACCATGTACAAGGCCGTCGGATCGCGCGGATCCCGGGTCAGCCGCGTCCTCTGGATGCTCGAGGAACTCGGGCAGCCCTATGAATTCGTCGAGGTCAAGTTCCGCTCGCCGGAAGCCTACGAACTCAACCCGTCGGGCAAGGTGCCGATCCTCATCGACGGTGAACTGACGGTGACGGATTCGGCGGCGATCTGCGTCTATCTCGCCGACAAACACGCCGACAGAGGCTTGGGCGCCAATCCGGGCCTCGCTGGCCGCGCCGAAATGGATTCCTGGATGCATTTTGCCCAGTCGGAGTTCGAAGCGCCGCTGTGGAACAAGCTGCGTCATCGTTTCCTCCTGCCCAGGGAAGTGCGGGTGGATGTCGGCCCCGCGGCGGCCTATGACTTCGCCACGGAAGTCAAGGCGCTGGATCGGCGGCTCGGCGACAAGCCGTTCGCACTCGGAGACCGGTTTTCCGCCGTCGACGTGATGCTCGGCGATATGGGCGGTTGGGCCCGCGCCGGCCGCTTCCCGATCGAATCCGATCGCGTCAACGCCTATTTCGATCGCGTGCTTTCGCGCCCCGCCCGGGCGCGGGCAAAGGCTAACGGAGGCTCCATGAAATGAAGCTCAATCTCAACACCGACTTCACCAAATTTCCGCGTGCCGTCTCGGTGCTGTCAGCCGGCACGGCCGCGACCACCGCGCCATCGGGCCGTGCGGTTCTCGCCCATGACGAGCGGCATCTGCGCCGCCGCGCCATCGAACTTGCCGATGGCGGTAAGGTGCTGGTCGACCTGCCCGAGCCTGTTGCCCTGAACGATGGCGACCGGCTGGTGCTGGAGGATGGCGGCCAAATCGAGATCGTCGCGGCGCCCGAGGAGGTCTATGACATCCGCGCCCGCGACGCGGTGCATCTGACCGAAATTGCCTGGCATATCGGCAACCGCCATCTCGCCGCGAGCATCGAGGCGCACCGCATCCTCATTCTGCGCGACCATGTCATCAAGGCGATGCTGGAGGGGCTCGGCGCCACGGTGCGCGACGTCTTGGAGCCGTTCAAGCCGGTGCGCGGCGCCTATTCCGGCCATGGGGGAGGGCATGATCATGGCCATGCCCACAGCCATGCTGAAGCCCATTCCCACGCGCACGGCGAGTCGCACGCCCACGCGCACAGCCAAGCGCATGGTCATTCCCATTCACATGATGACCACCACCACGACCATGACTGATCAGCCGTCCGGCATCGCCCTGCTGCGATTGATGGCGTGGCTGTCACCGGCCTTTCCGGTTGGCGGCTTCTCCTACAGCCATGGCCTCGAGCGCGCCGTGCATGACGGGCTGGTGAGCGACGGCGACAGCCTCGCGTCCTGGCTGGAGACGCTGGTCGAGATGGGATCGGGCTGGAACGATGCCGTGCTGTTCGCCGAGAGCTGGCGCCGCGCCCACGAAGGCGGCGATCTGGCCGATGTCGCCGCGCTGGCCGAGGCACTGGCCGGCTCGCGCGAACGCCACGCCGAGACCATGCTGCAGGGAGCGGCCTTCCTGAAAGCGGCCGGCGCCTGGCCCAATTCCGTGCTGGAGCACTTGCCGGCCGAATGCGCCTATTGCATCGCTGTCGGCGCTGTCGCTGGCGGCAACGGCATTGCGCTGCGGGACGCGCTGTCCGCCTTCCTGCAAGCCTTCTTCTCCAACCTCGTCCAGGCCGCGATTCGGCTCGGCGTGATCGGCCAGAACGATGCGACCGCATTATTAGCCGGCTTTGAAGGACTGGCCATTGCGACCGCCGACCGCGCCGCGAGGTCCTCGCCCGACGACCTCGGCGGCTGCGCCTTCGTCTCCGACATCATGGCGATGAAACACGAAACACAATATTCAAGATTGTTCCGTTCATGATCCTGCTCGCCTTCGTCCTCTCCTTCGTCCTGCTGCTGATCACGGCGCTGCATGTCTATTGGGGCATAGGCGGCATCTGGCCGGGCAGCGACGCCGCGTCCTGCGCCCATGCCGTCGTCGGCTTTCGCGGCGTCGACGAAATGCCGACGCCATCAGCCAGTTTCGCCGTTGCCGCTTGCCTTGGCCTGGCAACGCTGTGGCCTCTCGCCCTCATCGATTTCTTTGCCTCGCCCTTTCCAAGGGAGGGGCTTGCCGCCACGGCGATGCTGATCGGCCTGGTGTTCCTGGGACGCGGCATTGCCGGGTTCACGCCCTGGTGGCGACGGCTGGCGCCGCAGCAGCCTTTCGCCCGGCTCGATACCAGTCTCTATTCGCCGCTGTGCCTGTTGATCGGGCTCGGCTTCGCGGTCCTCGCCATCATGGAGTTTCCGGCATGACACAACCGAACGGTCCTCTTCGCATCGGCATTGGCGGCCCCGTCGGCTCCGGCAAGACGACGCTCACCGAAAAACTCTGCAAGGCGCTGCGTGACGAGTTTTCCATCGCCGTCGTCACCAACGACATCTACACCAGGGAAGACGCGATGATGCTGGCCCGGCTGCAGGCCCTGCCGGAGGACCGCATCGTCGGCGTCGAGACGGGCGGCTGCCCTCACACCGCCATCCGCGAGGACGCCTCGATCAATTTGCAGGCCATCGCTGAGCTGAACCGCAAATTCCCTGATCTCGACATCATCTTCATCGAATCCGGCGGCGACAATCTGGCCGCCACCTTCTCGCCGGACCTTGCCGATCTCACGCTCTACGTCATCTCCGTCTGCCAGGGCGAGGAGATCCCGAGGAAGGGCGGCCCGGCGATCACCCGCTCCGATTTCCTCGTCATCAACAAGAGCGACCTGGCGCCCTATGTGAACGTCAATCTCGATGTCATGGAGAGCGACGCCGGCCGCATGCGCGGCAAGCGTCCGTTCGGCTTCACCGATCTTTCGCGCGGCAAGGGCCTGCGGGAGGTCATCGATTTCATCGTCGAGCATGGCGGGCTGCGAACCATTGGCGCCGCGAGCACGGCGGCATAGCTGGTCTCCTGCACCAAGCGAAAGCGGTTGCGGGCACCAGCGCGGCGCGGCATTCTTGCCGAAACCGGAGGATTTCTTACGATGAGCATTGCCCGCCTGCAGAAGGAAACGCTGACCAACCTGCCCTTCTACGAAGAGCGCGTCGATCTCGCCTGCGCCTTCCGTTGGACGGCGCGGCTCAACATGCACGAAGCGGTGGCCAACCATTTCTCGCTGGCCGTCAACGAGGACGGCACAAGGTTCCTGATGAACCCGAACCAGGTGCATTTCTCGCGCATCAAGGCGAGCGACCTGATCGAAATCGACGCCAACGACCCCGAAACGCTTTCCGGGCCGAATGCGCCCGACCCGACGGCATGGGGCCTGCATGGCGCCATCCATCGCAATGTGCCGCACGCGCGCTGCGTCATGCACGTCCACTCGATCCACGCCACCGTGCTGGCCTCGCTCGCCGACTCGACGCTGCCGCCGATCGACCAGAATTCGGCGATGTTCTTCAATCGTCACGTGGTCGACGCCCATTATGGCGGACTGGCCTTCGAGGAGGAGGGCGAGCGCTGCTCACAGCTTCTCACCGACCCCAAGGTCAAGGTGATGGTGATGGGCAACCATGGCGTGCTGGTCATCGGCGACACCGTCGCCGACGCCTTCAACCGCATGTTCTATTTCGAGCGCGCCGCCGAGACCTACATCAAGGCGCTGTGGACCGGCCGACCGCTGCGCACGCTCTCCGATGCCATCGCCGAGAAGGCGGCGAGCGAGATGGACGACTATCCCGGCCAGGCCGAGCGTCACCTCGCCGAGTTGAAGGCGATCCTCGACGAAGAAGAGCCGGTGTACAGGAACTGATACCGGACTCTTCCCTTTCGCCGTTTACGCTACGCTATGTACATATCTTCTGTGACTTGCGTGACTAATCGGCGCGACGCTTGATTGCCACGTGGTTCCCCCAATCCGTCGCTGCTTCGCAGCGCCACCTTTCCCCCCTCCCGAGGGAAAGGAAGGGAATCTTACTTGACAAGCGTTAACGGCAAAGTCTTGGCGCCTTTCCTCTACCCCGTCGATCGGGGGGTCCGAAGGACGGGCGAGACCCGTGGCTCGCCCCGGCAAGGTGGCTCGGCGAAGCTCGACGGAGTGGGGGTCGACCAGCGCGGCAGACGCCCTGCTTAGCTCAACCCCAATTCTCTGCGCAATTCCTCGGCGCTGTTGATGACGAGGGCGCCGGGCGGTCCTTCCATCGGCTTTTCAGGCCAGAAGATGGTCTTCATTCCCGCCGCCAGCCCCGCCATGGCGCCCGGCCAGCTGTCGTCGACCGCCACGGCGTGCGCGGGATCGACATCGGCCAGATAGGCGGCGCGCAGGAAAGGCTCGGCATGCGGCTTGCCTTCGCGCACGTCGTTGCGGCTGATCGTCTTCATGCCGGGATAGGTGAGACCGACCATGCGCAGATTGGCGTCGACGATCATCCGGTCCGAGTTGGAGACCACCGCCTGCTGCACGCCGAGCGCGCGCAATTCATTGAAGACCTCGATCGCGCCCGGGCGCGGCTTCAGCCCTTCGACCAGCGGCAGGTAATGCTCATACTTATGAACGATCCACTCGTCGAAGGGCAGTTGCAGCCCGAACTCGTCGCGCATCATTTCGTAGACCGGCCAGGCGGCAACGCCCAGCACGCGCTCATGCAGGTCGTCGGGCGGCGTCAGGCCGACATTGCGCATCGCCGCGATGAGGGCCGCCTCGTGCAGCGGTTCGCTGTCGACCAGCGTGCCGTCCATGTCCCAGAAAACCGCCTTCGGTGTCATGCAGCGCTCCTTTTTGCGATCCCTTAAAGGGTTTGCGCCGGGAGATAAACCTTTGACGGCGATAGAACATGGCCGCTGACGGAAAGGGAACCCCGTCGCGCTTGCTCCGAACAGATGTTGGTGGAGAAATTTCCATGTGTGCAGGGCAAGCATTTGCTCCTGAGATTGACAATTGCGCAGTTGGTCATTCCCTGCGAAACTGATAGGGACCGCCTGATCGGCGGGTTTCGGGGAGGCAGCACGTGAATACCCGGCAGGATGGCGGCAGCAACAGGCTGGACGACGCGGCGCGCGCCGGATGGCTATATTATGTTGCCGGCAACACACAGGACCAGATCGCCGCCACGCTCGGCATCTCACGCCAGACGGCGCAGCGGCTGGTGTCGCTGGCGGTGTCGGAAGGCCTGATCAAGGTCCGCGTCGATCATCCGATCGCCAATTGCCTGGACCTCGCGGCGCGGCTGAAATCGCGCTTCGCGCTCGACCTTGTCGAGGTGGTGCCGAGCGATCCCAATTCATCCTCCACCACCATCGGTATCGCCGAAGCCGCCGCCGCCGAGATCGAACGGCGGCTGCGATCGCCGACACCAATCGTCATGGGCATCGGCACCGGGCGCACGCTGAAAGCGGCGATCGAACAGCTGCCGCCGATGGAATGTCCGCAGCATAAGGTGGTGTCCTTGACCGGCAACATCTCGCCGGACGGTTCGGCCGCCTTCTACAACGTCATCTTCACCATGGCCGACAGGGTCAAGGCGCGGTCCTTCCCGATGCCGCTACCGGTCATCGCCTCCTCACCGCAGGAGCGCGAAATGCTGCTCAACCAGCCGATGATCCAGCCGACGCTGGCGCTTGCGGCGGAAGCCGACGTCACCTTCATCGGCATTGGCGACCTCGGCCCGAAGGCGCCGCTCTACGAGGACGGCTTCATTTCCGAAAGCGAACTGAAAGCGCTGCAGAAGGCGGGTGGCGTCGCAGAAATCGTCGGCTGGGTGTTCGATCGCGAGGGCCGCATGATCGAAGGCATCACCAACGATCGGGTGTCGTCGGCGGCGCTGCCGTCGCGCGAGAAGTCCCTGGTCATCGCGCTCGCCATGGGCGAGCGCAAGCTGCCCGGCATCCTGGCCGCCGTGAACCGCCGGCTGGTCAACGGGCTCATCACCGACGAGCGCACGGCCGCCGCCCTGCTGGGCGGCATCTGACTGTTTTGCGATAAAGCCGCCAAGGCTATTGGTGACGGCCGAAAGGGTCGTTGCCATCGAGGAAACCGAGGTCGCGCTGCAGATGCGGCGACAGGTCCCTGATATCGAGATGCGCCTTTTTCCTGGTCCCGAACCAGCCGAAACCGTCCACAAGCCACGAAATCCAGCGATGATCGGGGGCGGGAGGGCATTTTTGCTGCGTCATGGTCATGATCGTCAACCTTCGCTATCCTGAAACCCGAATGACGGGTTGAGGTGAATGTCGGCCTTGCCGGCCGCCTTTGCCAATCGAACGTCGATAACGACCCATAAGGACGCCTTATGCCTGACCTCAGCACGTCGCAGGTTTCGCAGCTGCCTCCATTGCAGGCGATCCGGGTGTTCGAGGCGGTGGCCCGGCATCTTTCCTTCACCAAGGCTGCCGGCGAACTCGCCATGACGCAGGCAGCGGTCAGCTATCAGATCAAGGTGCTGGAGGAGCGCGTCGGCGCGCCGTTGTTCCTGCGCCGGCCGCGGCAGATCGAACTGACCGAAGCGGGCCAGCGCCTGGCGCCGGCGGTCAGCGAGGCCTTTGCCATCCTCAGCCAGGCCTACGCCGCCGCGCGCGGCGGCGCGGACGGGCTGCTATGTGTCACCACGGTGCTGACCTTCGCCTCGAATTGGCTGGCGCATCATCTGGGCGCGTTCCAGATCGCGCATCCCGCGCTTGCCGTGCGGCTCGAGACGTCGAGCCGGCTGACGGATTTCGCCCGCGAGGACGTCGACCTCGCCATCCGCTCGGGCGGCGGCAAATGGCCGGGGCTGGAAGCCCATAAGCTGCTGGATGCCGATTTCACCCCGATGCTGAGCCCGAAGCTTGCGGCAAGCATCGGCGGCATCAACGAACCGGCCGATCTGCTCAAGCTGCCGATCCTCGATCCCAGCGATATCTGGTGGACGCAATGGTTCGAGGCCGCCGGCGTGCACAGCCATGACCTTGCCAAGCGGCCGGGCAGCAGCATGGGCGCGCAAGCCTATGAAGCCAACGCAGCCATATCGGGCCATGGCGTGGCGATCCTGACCCGGGCCCTGTTCAAGGCCGAACTCGCCGACGGTCGCCTGGTCCAGCCATTCGACCTGGTCGGCGACGACGGCCACGCCTATTGGCTGGTCTATCCGGAAGCCCGCCGCAACGTGCCCAAGATCCGCGCCTTCCGCGATTGGCTGCTGGCCGAGATCGCCTGCTGACCGGTCCGTCGCGCCCGCTTCAATACTGGACTCCTTGCTGTCCCGTTGCCTGATGTCCGGCGCGCGCGGCTCGCCGCCTCCATTTTCATCCGTCGGTTGTCCATCGGCAAGCCCGCTGCTGCGCTGCAGCATCGAATCCGGCTTGACATAATTCACACTTAGTGAGTAATTGCCCACAGCCAAGGCAAATGCTCATCTTGGTCCATGGGAGGAATTTGATGAAACTTCGTACGCTCATCCTGGGCTTGTGCTCGGCCAGCGCGCTGGCGTTCGCCGCACATGCCGAATCCATCACCATCGCCACCGTCAACAATGGCGATATGGTCCGCATGCAGAAGCTGACCGACGACTTCACCAAGGCCAACCCCGATATCCAGCTCAACTGGGTCACGCTCGAAGAGAACGTGCTGCGCGAGCGCGTCACCACCGACATCGCCACCAAGGGTGGCCAGTATGACGTGATGACCATCGGCACCTACGAGGTTCCGATCTGGGCCAAGCAGAGCTGGCTCCTGCCGCTCGACAAGCTCGGCGACGACTACGACGCCAAGGACATCATCCCGGCCATCGCTGGCGGCCTCTCGGTCGACGGCAAGCTCTACGCCGCGCCCTTCTACGGCGAGAGCTCCTTCGTCATGTACCGCAAGGACCTGATGGAGAAGGCCGGCCTCAAGATGCCCGACGCGCCGACCTGGGATTTCATCAAGCAGGCCGCCGACAAGATGACCGACCGCGCCAATGGCGTGAACGGCGTCTGCCTGCGCGGCAAGGCCGGCTGGGGCGAGAACATGGCGTTCCTGACCGCCATGTCGAATTCCTTCGGCGCCCGCTGGTTCGACGAGAACTGGAAGCCGCAGTTCGACCAGCCGGAATGGAAGAAGACGCTGCAGTTCTATGTCGACCTGATGAAGGCCGACGGTCCGGAAGGCGCTTCGTCCAACGGCTTCAACGAGAACCTGGCGCTGTTCCAGCAGGGCAAGTGCGGCATGTGGATCGACGCCACCGTCGCCGCTTCCTTCGTCTCAGATCCGAAGAACTCCACCGTCGCCGACAAGGTCGGCTATGCCTTGGCGCCCGACAACGGCCTGGGCAAGCGCGGCAACTGGCTGTGGGCGTGGTCGCTGGCGATTCCCGCCGGTACGCAGAAGGCCGATGCAGCCGAGAAGTTCGTCTCCTGGGCGACCAGCAAGCATTACGCTGAGCTCGTCGCGTCGAAGGAAGGCTGGGCCAACGTTCCTCCTGGCACCCGCTCCTCGCTTTATGCGAATGCCGAGTACCAGAAGGCGGCGCCGTTCGCCAAGATGACGCTGGACTCCATCAACGCCGCCGACCCGACGCATCCGACCGTCAAGCCGGTGCCTTATGTCGGCGTGCAGTTCGTCGCCATCCCTGAGTTCCAGGGCCTCGGCACCACCGTCGGCCAGTTGTTCTCGGCGGCCCTTGCCGGCCAGTCGAGCGTCGACGACGCACTGAAGCAGGCCCAGGACGCCGCGACCGCGGCGATGACCGAGGGCGGCTACATCAAGTAGGCTCCTCCCGGTGCCGAATGCCGGTCACCTCCTCGACCGGCAACGGCCGCCCGAAACCCAGTTCGGGCGGCCGCCTTTCCAACGCCTGTGAAAATTCAGTCTGATCCTTGAAGGGTGACCGTCATGGCTACTCAGCAGACCCGTTCGCTTGCCCGTTTCATGATGGCGCCTTCCGTGGTGCTGCTGTTCGTCTGGATGATCGTGCCGCTGGCGCTCACGCTGTGGTTCTCCTTCCAGCAGTACAATCCGCTCAACCCGGTCCGCGATGGCTTCGTTGGCCTCTCGAACTACGCGTTGTTCTATTCCAACCCTGCCTTCCTGCAGTCGATCCTCAACACGCTTGTCCTGGTGGTCAGCGTGCTTCTGATCACGGTAATCGGCGGCATCCTGCTGGCGCTGCTCATCGACCAGCCGATGTGGGGTCAGGGGATCGTGCGCATCCTCGTCATCTCGCCGTTCTTCGTCATGCCGCCGGTCGCCGCACTGGTCTGGAAGAACATGATCATGCACCCGCAATATGGTGTCTTCGCCGATATAGCGCGCTTCTTCGGGGCCCAGCCGATCGACTGGTTCGGGCAGCATCCGATGACGGCGGTCATCATCATCGTCGCCTGGCAGTGGCTGCCTTTCGCGACACTGATCCTGCTCACCGCGCTGCAGTCTCTCGACGGCGAGCAGAAGGAAGCCGCCGAGATGGACGGCGCCGGCTTCATCAGCCGCTTCATCTACCTGACGCTGCCGCACATGTCGCGCGCCATCACCGTGGTCATCCTGATCCAAACGATCTTCCTGCTCTCGGTCTATGCCGAGATCCTGGTGACCACCAATGGCGGCCCCGGCTACGCCTCCACCAACCTGCCCTTCCTCGTCTACCAGAAGGCATTGCTGGAGTTCAAAATCGGCCAGGCATCCGCCGGTGGCGTGATCGCCGTCATTCTCGCCAACATCGTCGCCTTCTTCGCCATGCGCGCCGTCGGCAAGAACCTGGACAAGTAAGGGAGGTCAAGATGGCACGCTCAGTCACCACCCAGCACAAGACAATCGCGACAATTGCCGCCTGGATCGTCGCCCTGCTGATCTTCTTCCCGATCCTCTATACGATCATCACCTCGTTCAAGTCGGAACAGGAGGCGATCCAGGGCTTCAACCTGATCCCGTCGGGAACCTTCGAAAGCTATTCCGAGGTCCAGGCGCAGAGCGGCTACTTCAAGTTCTTCCTGAACTCGGTGCTGCTGTCGGTCGGCTCGACCATCCTGGCCCTGCTGGTCGCCATCCCGGCGGCATGGTCGATGGCCTTCTCGCCGACCAAGCGGACCAAGGACATCCTGATGTGGATGCTGTCCACCAAGATGATGCCGGCGGTCGCCGTGCTGTTCCCGATTTACCTGATCTTCCGCGACGCCGGCCTGCTTGACTCGCGCATGGGCCTGATGGTCATGCTGATGCTGATCAACCTGCCGATCGTGGTGTGGATGCTCTACACCTACTTCCGCGAAATCCCCGGCGAGATCCTCGAAGCGGCGCGCATGGACGGCGCATCGCTGTGGAACGAGATCATTTATGTGCTCACACCCATGGCGGTGCCGGGCATCGCCTCGACCATGCTCTTGAACATCATCCTGGCCTGGAACGAGGCGTTCTGGACGATCCGGCTGACGACCACGGACGCCGCGCCGCTCACCGCCTTCATCAGCTCCTTCTCCAGCCCGCAAGGCCTGTTCTGGGCCAAGCTTTCGGCGGCCTCGACGCTGGCCATCGCGCCGATCCTGATCATGGGCTGGTTCAGCCAGAAGCAGCTGGTGCGCGGCCTGACCTTCGGCGCGGTGAAGTAAGACGTTTGCCTGAAGCAATCGGCGAAAAAGAACCCTCGGGGAGGAAACCATGGGAAACATCACGCTCAAGAACGTCTCCAAATCCTTTGGATCGACGTCCATCATCCCCGGCCTCGACCTGGTGATCGAGAATGGCGAGTTCGTCGTCTTCGTCGGCCCGTCGGGCTGCGGCAAGTCCACGCTGCTCAGGCTCATCGCCGGGCTGGAGGACACCAGCGGCGGCAGCATCAACATCGACGGCCGTGACGTCACCGGCGAGGCGCCGGCCAAGCGCAAGCTCGCCATGGTGTTCCAGTCCTACGCTCTCTACCCGCATATGACGGTAGCCAAGAACATCGGCTTCCCGCTGAAGATGGCCGGCGAAGACAAGGCCACCATCGACAAGAAGGTGGGAGACGCGGCGCGCGTCTTGAACCTCACCAATTACCTCGAACGCCGTCCCGGGCAGCTTTCCGGCGGCCAGCGCCAGCGCGTCGCCATCGGTCGCGCCATTGTGCGTCAGCCGACCGCTTTCCTGTTCGACGAGCCGCTGTCCAACCTCGATGCCGCACTGCGCGGCACGATGCGGCTCGAGATCAGCGAGCTGCACCATCAACTGAAGACGACCATGATCTACGTCACCCACGACCAGGTCGAAGCCATGACCATGGCCGACAAGATCGTCGTCTTGAACGCCGGCAATATCGAGCAGGTCGGCTCGCCGATGGAACTCTACAAGACGCCGAAGAACCTGTTCGTCGCCGGCTTCATCGGGTCGCCGAAGATGAACCTGATCGAGGGCGCGCCGGCGGCCAAATACGGCGCCAAGACCATCGGCATCCGGCCCGAGCATATGCAGATCTCGACCACGGCGGGCGAATGGAAGGCCACGGTAGGCGTGGCCGAGCATCTCGGCTCCGACACCTTCCTGCACGTCCAGGCGGATGGCGTCGGTCCGCTGACGGTGCGAGCTGACGGCGAACTCAGCGTTCATCACGGCGACACCATTTATCTCACCCCCGACAAGGCCAAGCTGCACCGCTTCGGCCCCGACGGAAAAGCGATGGCCCAGTGAGGGATGGGACAGTGAGGCTGAAAGGCAAATCGGCGCTGATCACCGGATCGGCACGCGGCATCGGCAGGGCCTTCGCCGAAGCCTATGTGCGTGAAGGCGCCACCGTGGCGATTGCCGATATCAACCTGGAGGCGGCGCGCAAGACCGCGGCTGAAATCGGCGATCACGCCTATGCGCTGAAGCTTGACGTCACCGACCAGGCCTCCATCGACGCGGCGGTGAAGGCGGTGGAGGACAAGACCGGCGGCCTCGACATCCTGATCAACAACGCCGCGCTGTTCGATCTGGCGCCGATCGTGGAGATATCCCGGGCGAGCTACGAAAAACTGTTTTCCGTCAATGTCGCCGGCACGCTGTTCACGCTGCAGGCCGCCGCCAGGTCGATGATCGCGCGGGGCAAGGGCGGCAGGATCATCAACATGGCGAGCCAGGCCGGGCGTCGCGGCGAACCGCTGGTCGCGGTCTATTGCGCCACCAAGGCCGCGGTCATCTCGCTCACCCAATCGGCCGGGCTCGACCTGATCAAGCACCGTATCAACGTCAACGGCATCGCGCCGGGGGTCGTCGACAGCGACATGTGGGACGAGGTCGACGCCCTGTTCGCCAAATACGAGAACCGGCCGAAAGGCGAGAAGAAGCGGCTGGTTGGCGAGGGCGTGCCGTATGGCCGCATGGGCAAGCCGCAAGATCTCGCCGGCATGGCCGTGTTCCTTGCCAGCGACGAGGCCGAATACATCGTCGCCCAGACCTACAATGTCGATGGCGGCCAATGGATGAGTTGAAAAGGATGGGTTGAGGGCGAAGGCGCTTCTCTTTTTTCCTCCGGAGAAGGCGCCGCGGGGCGGGTGAGGGGCCGCATGCTGGAACATCAGGTGCGGCCCCTCATCCTCGCCCTCCCCAAGGAGGCGAAACAGTCGGGCTGCAAATCGGCCAAAGGGTAAAGCAGATGACCGTGAAACTCTCTTCCTCGAACCTCGCCAGGCTGCCGTCCAAGGTCGCGGGTCCGAACTATGACCGGTCGGCGCTGAAAGCCGGCATCGTGCATTTCGGCGTCGGCAATTTCCACCGCTCGCATCAGGCCGTCTATCTCGACGACCTGTTCGGTCAGGGCATCGGCCATGATTGGGCGCTGGTCGGCGCCGGCGTGTTCGATGGCGAGAAGATCGGTCGCGGCAAGCTCGAAGAGCAGGACTGGCTGACATCGGTGGTCGAGCAGGATGAAGGCCATATGAGCGCCCGCGTCACTGGCGCGATGATCGATTTCCTGACACCGGGCGATGCCGCCGCCATCATCGAGCGGCTGGCCGACCCGGCGATCAGGATCGTTTCGCTGACCATCACCGAAGGCGGCTACTTCATCGATCCGGCCTCCGGCGTGTTCAACCCGACCCATCCCGACATCGTCGCCGATGCTCAGCAAGGCGCGACACCAAAGACTGTGTTCGGCATCATCCTGGCCGGGCTGGTGCGCCGCCGCCAGGACGGCATCGTGCCATTCACCGTCATGTCCTGCGACAACATCCCCCATAACGGCCATGTCACGTCGGATGGCGTGATCGGCCTTGCCCGCCTGATCGACGAGGATCTGGCGAACTGGGTCAGCGAGAAGGTGGCCTTTCCAAACGCCATGGTCGACCGCATCACGCCGGCAACCAGCGATCGCGAGCGCAAGATCCTCGCCGACGATTTCGGCCTCGAGGACAATTGGCCGGTGTTCTGCGAGCCGTTCCGGCAATGGGTGCTGGAAGACCATTTCACCGACGGCCGGCCGCCGCTGGAAAAGGTCGGCGTGCAGTTCGTCAAAGACGTCGCCCCTTACGAGCTGATGAAGATCCGCATCCTCAATGGCGGCCATGCCACCATCGCCCATCCGGCCGGGCTGATGGACATCCACTTCGTCCATGAGGCGATGCAGGAGCCGCTGGTGCGCGGTTTCCTCGACAAACTCGAGCATGACGAGATCATCCCGACCGTGCCGCCGGTGCCGGACACGGTGCTCGAGGATTACTACCAGCTCATCGAGAAGCGCTTCTCCAATCCCAAGATCGGCGACACCGTGCGCCGGCTCTGCCTCGACGGTTCCAACCGCCAGCCGAAATTCATCATCCCGACCATCGCCGACCGGCTGAAGGCGGGCAAAGGGGTTGCCGGTCTGGCGCTGGAATCGGCGCTATGGTGCCGCTACTGCTTCGGCACGACGGACAGCGGCGCCGTCATCGAACCCAACGATCCGAGCTGGGACCGGCTGCAAGCAACGGCAAAGGCGGCAAAGGACGCGCCCGCGGCCTGGCTTGCCATGGACGACATCTATGGCGATGTCGGCCGCGCCACCGCCTTCGTCGAGGCCTTCAGCCATGCGCTCAGCGTGTTGTGGGCCAATGGCACGCGCAGCACGCTGACGCGCTACCTCGCCGGCAAGCTCTGAGAGCCAGTCGACATCGTGGCGCCTGAACTGGTCATCTTCGACTGCGACGGCGTGCTGGTCGACAGCGAGGCGCTTTCCGTCTCGGCGCTGCTCGGCATGATCGAACTTGCCGGCGGCAGTCTCAGCGAGGACGCCGCCTACGAGCATTTCCTCGGCAAGAGCATGAAGAGCGTGCGCGAGATCCTCGGCCGCGACTTCGGCCTGGAGATCAGTGACCAGCATCTCACCGCCATGCGCGTCGACCTCATGCACAAGTTCCGCGAGGAGTTGAAGCCGATCGTCGGCGTCAAGGAAATGCTGCCGAAGCTCGGCCTGCCGTTCTGCGTCGCCTCTTCCGGCACGCTGGAACGGATTCGCTACGCGCTCGACGTCACCGGCCTGCTCACGCTGATGGAGCCGCATCTGTTCAGCGCCGCCATGGTGGCCAAGGGAAAGCCGGCGCCCGATCTTTTCCTCCACGCCGCCGCCAGTATGCGGGCGCATCCGCGCCATTGCCTGGTCATCGAGGACAGTCCGGCCGGCGTCGCGGCCGCGCGCGCGGCCGGTATGCGCGTCTTTGCCTTCACCGGTGGCGCCCACGCCGGCAACCCGGCACTGAAAGCGCGGCTTGCGTCGACCGAACCGGACTTTATATTCGCTGACATGCTGCAATTGCCCGATCTGATTGCAGGCCTGGGAGCGAGAGTTAAAGCATCTTGACGAAACAGTTTGTCTGCGCGGTCGATGTCGGCACCGGGAGCGCTCGCGCGGGCATTCTCGATACCAGTGGCACCTTGCTTGGCCGCGCCGAGCGGCCGATCGCCATGAACCAGCCAAAGCCCGATCATGCCGAGCATGATTCACGCGATATCTGGTCCGCCGTCTGCGCCGCAGTGCGCGCCGCTCGGGAAAAGGCCGGCGTCGCCGCCGGAGATATTGCCGGCATCTCCTTCGATGCGACCTGTTCGCTGGTCGTGCGCGACAGCCAAGGCGGCCAGCTCAGCGTCTCGACCACCGGCGACAGGCGGTGGGACACCATCGTCTGGCTCGACCATCGCGCCATCGCCGAGGCCGACGAATGCACGGCGAGCGGCCACGAGGTGCTGAATTATATCGGCGGCGTCATGTCGCCCGAGATGGCGACGCCGAAGCTGATGTGGCTGAAGCGTAACCTGCCGGGAACGTGGGCGCAGGCCGGCACTCTATTCGACCTTGCCGATTTCCTGACTTGGCAGGCGACCGGCTCGCTGGCGCGCTCGCAATGCACGCTGACCGCCAAATGGACCTATCTGGCGCACCAGGAAATCGCATGGCAGCGAGACTTCTTCGATCTCGTCGGCCTTGACGACCTTTTTGACCATGGCAGTCTACCCGAAAGGGCAAGCCCGGTTGGCGCCGATATCGGCCCGTTGACGGCGCAGGCGGCGGCGGAACTCGGCCTGACCGAAAACTGCCGCGTCGGCGCCGGCGTCATCGATGCCTATGCCGGAGCGCTTGGCGTGCTCGGCGGCTTCGCTGGCGACGAAGAGAATATCGGCCGCCATCTGGCGCTGATCGCCGGCACATCAAGCTGCGTCATGGCAATGTCGCCGGATCCGCAGCCTTTCGCCGGGGTCTGGGGTCCCTATTACGGCGCCGCGCTGCCGCAGCTGTGGCTGTCGGAGGGTGGCCAGTCGGCGACCGGGGCGCTGCTCGACCACATCATCCGCTGGCATGGCGCCGGCGGAGAGCCGAACGCCGCCATGCATTTCAGGATCGCCGCGCGCGTCGCCGAACTGCGCGCCGCAGAGGGCGAGAGCCTTGCCGCGAGGCTGCACGTGCTGCCGGATTTCCATGGCAACCGCTCGCCGCTCGCCGATCCGCACGCGGTCGGCGTGGTCAGCGGTCTGACGCTGGATTCGTCCTTCGACAGCCTGTGCAAGCTCTACTGGCGCACCGCCGTCGGCATCGCGCTTGGCGTGCGCCACGTGCTGGAGGCGCTTAACGAGAACGGCTATCTGATCGACACGCTGCATGTCACCGGCGGCCACACCAAGAACCCGCTCTTGATGGAGCTCTATGCCGATGCCACCGGCTGCACGGTGGTCGAGCCGCTGGCCGATGAGGCGGTGCTGCTCGGCACCGGCATGGTGGCGGCAACCGCCGCCGGGCTTTTCCCCGATCTCAACGCCGCTTGTCTTGCCATGCAGCAGGGCGGCAAGACACGCGCCGCCAATCCGGCCGCCGGCGCCCGCTTCGATCGCGACTACCGGATTTTCCTGGAAATGCATCGGCAGCGGCAGGTGCTCGACGCGATCCGTTAGACTTTCGCGCTATTGCTGGCGCAGGGATGCGCCCGATGTGGCGTCGAACAGGTGGATGTTTGCCTCCTCGAACATATATCGCACAGGGGCATGCAGCACCGGGCATTCGCGGGCCGGAACCAGGGCGCTGATCTCCTTGCCGCCGGAGCCGAATGTCACCAGCGCATCATTTCCGTGGAATTCGATGAGATCGGCGGTGCCTTGCAATATGCCGGCGTCGCCATCACGGGCTGTCTTCAGGTCCGGAGGCCGGATGCCCAGCACGGCGCGACCGCCCGGCTGCAGATGAAAGCCCGCCCCGTCTATCGACAGCGCCGTTCCGGCGCCGGTCAACGTCCAGCCGTTCCCGCTTCGGGCGACCGTCACCTCGATGAAATTCATGTTCGGCGTGCCGATGAAGCCGGCCACGAAAATATTGGCCGGCCGCCCGTAGATTTCCGCCGGCGAGCCGATCTGCTCGATGACGCCGTCCTTGAGCAGCACGATACGGTCGGCGAGCGTCATCGCCTCCAACTGGTCGTGTGTGACATAGACGGTGGTGGTCTTCAGCGACTGGTGCAGCCGCGCGATCTCGACGCGCATATGGTTGCGCAATTTGGCGTCCAGATTGGACAGCGGTTCGTCGAACAGGAAAACCTTCGGCGTCTTGATCATGGCGCGTGCGATCGCCACGCGCTGCTGCTGGCCGCCGGAAAGCTCGGCCGGCTTGCGGCCGAGATAGGGGTCGAGCCCCAGCGTCGCCGCCACCGCCCGGACCCGCTTGTCGATCTCGGGCGCAGGCACCTTCTGCCGCCGCAAACCGAAGGCGATGTTGTCGAAGATCGTCATGTGCGGATAGAGCGCGTAGTTCTGGAACACCATGGCGATGCCGCGATCGCCCGGGTCGAGGTCGTTGACCACCTTGCCTCCGATCGAGACCTCGCCGCCGCTGATATCCTCCAGCCCGGCCAGCATGCGCAGCAAGGTCGACTTGCCGCAGCCGGACGGGCCGAGGAAGACGACGAATTCGTGTTCCTCGATCGAGAGGTTGAGATCGCGGATCACCGTGGTGGCGCCATAGGCCTTGTCGACATGGGAGCAAACGATCGCGGACATGGTCAGCCCTTTTCGTCGGTCAGCAGGATTTGCAGCTTGACGTCCTGCGGGTTGCCTTCGGCGGCCCGTTCGAAGGCCTTGATGCTGTCGGAGAAAGCGTAGGTGCCAGTGATCAGCGGCTTGAGGTCGACCTTGCCGGAGGCGATGAGCTGCAGGGCGCGGTCGAAGATGTTGGCGTAGCGGAACACTGTTTCGATGCGCACTTCCTTCGAGATCGCCGCCGGCACGTTCAGGCTTACCGGCTCGACCGGAAGCCCGACCAGGACCACCGCGCCGCCGGGGCGCACAATGTCGAACAGATCGGCGAAGGCTTTCGGGCTGCCGCTCGCCTCGAAGACGATGTCGGCCCCCCAATTGCCGGTCGCGGCGGCGACGGCATCGGCCAGCGATTGCTCGCCGATATTGACCGGCACGATGCCGGCATATTGCGAGGCGATCTTCAGTTTGGGCGCGGAAAAGTCGGAAATCAGCACTTTCGAACAGCCGCCGGCAAGGGCGGCAAGCGCGATCATGATACCGATAGGGCCGCAGCCGACGACGACGGCGACATCGCCCGGGACGATGCGGGCGCGGCTTGCCGCCTGCATGCCGATGGCGAAGGGCTCGACCATCGCGCCCTCGGCGAAGGAGACATTGTCCGGCAGCCTGTAGGTGAAAGCAGCCGGGTGCACGGCATAGGGCGCAAGAATGCCGTGTACCGGCGGGGTCGCCCAGAAAGTGACATCCGGATCGACATTGTAGATGCCGAGCTTTGTCGCGCGCGACGACAGGTTCGGCACGCCAGGCTCCATGCAGACGCGGTCGCCGACCTTCAGACTCCTGACATTGGCGCCGACCTCGACGACCGTGCCTGCGGCCTCGTGGCCGAGCACCATCGGCGCGCGCACGACATAGCTGCCGATGGCGCCATGCGTGTAATAGTGCACGTCGCTGCCGCAGACACCGACCGTGTGGATGGCGATCCTGACGTCGTCGGCTCCGACATCGAACGGCAACGCGATCTCGCGCAGCGACAATTCACCTTTTTTCTCAAGCACCAGTGCTCGCATCGCGGTAAGCCTCACTTCAATTCTTCTTTTGCCGGAAAACGGAATTCAGGAAGCCGCTGAGCACGCCGAGGAAAAGCAGCGGCGGCAGCGACAGGAGCACGACCGAGGCGTTCAAGATTCCCCACGGCACGTTCATGCCTTGCTGGGAGAGTTCGGACGCGACGATCGGCAAGGTCTTGGCGTTGGAACTCGACAGCATCAGTGCGATCAGGAACTCGTTCCAGACCAGCACGAAGCTGAAGGCGACCGCGCCGATCAGCGAGCGCGCCGCGACCGGCAGTGCGATGCGCCAGAACACCGAATAGGCGCCGTAGCCGTCGACGAAGGCCGCTTCCTCGACCTCCTTCGGCACGCCCTGAAAAGCGGGGATCGCGAGCCACATGATGACCGAAATGGTCAGCAGCGAATAGGTGACGATCAAAGCCGGCAAAGTGTCGTAGAGGCCGATTTGCAGCCAGATCACCATCAGCGGGATCGCGACCGCCACCGGCGGCAGGAAACGCAGCGACAGGACGAAGAACTGGATGTCGCCGGCCCAGCGGTTGGGATAGCGCGCCACCGCGTAAGCCGCGGGCAGGCCGAGCACGACGCCGATCAGCACGGCCGAGCCGCAGGCGACGACCGAATTGTAGAGGCCGGTGATGACGCTGTCGCGGCCAAGGATGTAGCTGATGTTGGCCAATGTCGGCGTAAACACCAGGCGTGGCACGCGGGTGATGATGTCGACGCTGTTCTTCAGCGAGTTCAGCGCCGTCCACAGCAGCGGGAACACGGCGAGGAAACCGGCGAAGGCCAGGACGGCCTTGGCGATGATGCGGCCGGGCTTCATGCCTGCACCCGCTTCCACAGCATGGTGAAGGTGATGACGGTGGCGATCATCATCAGCACCGCCATGGCCGAGGCATAGGAGACCTTGCCGGATTCAATGAAGCCTTGCGAGAAGGCGTACATGTCGAGCGTTTCGGTCGCCACGCCCGGCCCGCCGCGGGTCATCACATAGATCAGGTCGAAGGAGCGCAGCGACTCGATCATCTTGACGAACATCAGGCTGACCAACGGCGCCTTCAGCATCGGCAAGGTGACATAGGCGTGGATCTGCCAGCGTTTGGCGTGGTCGAGACGTGCCGCCTCGATCGGCTGCGGAGGCAGGGTTTCCAGGAGCTTCAGCACGATGACGGCGAAGAACAGGCCCCACTGCCAGACATCGACCGAAGCGACGGCGAACAGGGCAGTCGAAGGCTTGGAGAGCGGGTCGAAGATCAGCCCGCCGGTCAGCAGCCGGTAGGGGTAGGTGGCGATGCCGTAGAGCGGATGGTAGGCGAATTTCCACACGAAGGCGGCCGAGACGCGCGGCAGCAGCACCGGGATGATGAACAGCAGGCAGTAGACATTGCGCAGGCGCTGCGACGCAACCTCGAACATCAGCACGCCGAGCCCGATCGCGACGACCATCGTCGCGACGACTGTGACCACCTCCCACTTCACCGACACCCAGACGGCGTTGAGGAAGCGGCGGTCGGAGAACAGGTCGAAAAAGTTCGAGAACCAGACCCAGGAATAGGCCGTTGAACTCAGCTCGCGGTTCTGCAAGGCGATGATGATCGCGTAAAGCGTCGGCACCATCGACAGGATCAGCAGAATGACCAGCGTCGGCACGACAAAGGTGACCGGCAGGGATGAACGTCGAGGCATTGGTCTCAGGCCTTGCTGTGTCTCGAATGTCCGGGCGTGGCGGAACCGTCGCGCGCTCGGGGGAAAGGCAGGCCCTCCTGCGACACACAGGTCCCGGCATTCCCGGGAATGCCGTGGACCGTGCGCCGCAAGAGGGAGGGGCCTATTTCTTCACCAGCTCATTGGCATAGGCCTCGAGCTCGTTGAGGCTGCCCTTAACGTCGGTGCGTGTGCCGGCGATCAGCTCTTCGAGGATGATGCCCCAGCGGTCGCCGAGATCGGGCCAGCGCGGATCCTGCCAGAAGTTCACCGCCGTCACCTTGCCGGTTTCGGCAAGTGCCTGGCCGAGATCGGCGCCGTAGATATCGGCGAATTCCTTGCTGGACAGGATGCTGGTGCGGTTCAACTCGCCGAACTGGTGAGCGTCGAGCCGGCGCTTCTCGTTTTCCTTCGATGTTGCCCAGGCGATGAACAGGCCGGCGCATTTCTTCGAAGCGTCATCGGCATTGGCTTTTGCCGCGATGGCGAGGCCGTGGCCGTAACCGCCGCCGGGAAGCGGCGAGGGCGGCGGCAGGAAGCCGATCTTGCCGACCACCTGAGAGGTCTTCGGGTCGACAGCCATGCCCGAAAGCGGCGTCGATTCGACCAGGATGGCGACCTGGCCCGACAGGAAGGCGCCGGTCGATTCGTCCCAGCTGCCGGTCTGCGTTCCCGGTGCCGAATCCTTGAACAGCTTCAGATAGGCCTCGGTCGCCTTGACGGCTGCTTCCGAGTTGAAGGCCGGCTTGTCGCCGTCGAACCATTTGCCGCCATAGGCCTTGAAGAAGGGCATCCAGCGCCAGACATTGGCGCCCGAGCCGCGCGCGCCGCGTAGCGCGATGCCGTACATGCCCTTGTCGGCGTTGGTCAGCTTCGGCACGTCGGCGATCAGTTCGTCCAGCGTTTTCGGCGGCTGGATGCCGGCGGCTTCCAGCACATCCTTGCGGTAGACCATCAGGTCGCCGCCGCCGGTCAGCGGCGCGAACCAGACCTTGCCGTCATAGGTGGCGACTTTCTGGCGGCCGGGATCGAAGTCGGCATAGTCATAGTCAGCCGGATAATAATCGGTCAGCGGCACGATCCATTTCGACGAGGCGAACAGCGCCACATTCGCTTCATCGACGTAATAGACATTGTAATTGCCGACAGTGGACGCGTCCGCGCGCGACTTGGCGCGGCGGTCGTTCTCGTTGAGATAATCGATCTTGAAGCTCGCGCCGGAGAGCTTCTCGAACTCGGCCTTGGAGTCCTCCAGAAGCGTCAGGCCGTCGCGTGGCTGCGCCAGCACCTTGACCGGCGCCGAGCAGACCGGCGCCTGCGCCAGGGCTAGGGTTGAAACGGTAGCGGAAAGCACGAAAGCTGCGCCAAGGCTGGCAGCGAGCCGAACTGGTTTCATGATCTTTTCTCCTCCAGGAATATGTCGCAGGAAACGCAAATCCTCGGGTCTCGCGATCCTCACCATCGCCCGAGCGACATGCCACCCATCGCCAAAATGCGGGGTTGCGACGGGTCAAGCTAGAAGCCCCGTTGCACCAGACCTGTACTTTTATGCATTGTGCAGCGCAAAAACAGACGTCGACCCGGCGAGCCTGTCACACGAGTATCAATCCGGTGGGAAACGGTGATTTAGGCTGCGCTTATGCGCGCATCGCCAGACGCTGCCGCGACAGCTTGCGGTAGGAGGACGGCGTGATCTTGTGCTTGCGCAGGAAGGCGCGGTTGAAGTTGGAGATGTTCATGTAGCCGACCTGGAAACAGATGTCGGTGATCGGGATATCGGTGTCGGCCAAGAGCTTGCAGGCTTGCCAGAGCCTGAGCTTGCCAAGATGGTCGCTGAAGGAATTTCCGGTGTTCTTCTGGAAGAAGCGCGAAAAAGTGCTTTCGCTCATGCCGGCGAGCTCGGCCACTTCAGGCAGCTTCAGATCCTCGGCGAAGTGCTGGAACAGATAAGTCAGCGTGCGCTGGATGATGTCGAGCGAGGCGGCGTCGAGGACCGGCTGGAAGTCCGGCGATGATAACAGCTCATACTCATCGGTCCTGGCCAGCAGGTCGACCAGTTCGAGGAACAGGCAGAAACGGGCGAGCCCATGCACCGCGCCCATCCGCTCCATCAGCGCGGCGCCTTCCAGCGCAGTCTCGCCATGGAAGACGATGCCGCGCAGCGACCGCTCCAGAAATGGCTCCAGTTCGCGCAGTTCCGGTAGCATGTCGGCCGACCCGCGCAGCCGCTCGGGATCGAATTGCAGCACGATGTCGCGGCCCTCGATCAACTCGCCCGGCTGCACCGCGGTGACCCAGTCATGCGGCAGGCCGCCACCGACGATGGTGAGGTAACCCGGACCGAACTCGCCTATATGGTCGCCGACCAACACCACGCCGGAGGATTTTCGCAGCAGGTGTATCTCGTATTCGGGATGGAAATTCCAGACATTGCGCTCCCAGGGATAGTCATCCAGGCGCCACAGGAAACTCTCGCTCGCCTCGGTGACGATATGCTCGAAGGAAGGCGCCGTGCGCGGGATCGCGGCCGTGTTCTTTCTGCGCCTGAACGCCATCCCGCCTCCCACATTCGCCGGTTGCCGATATCTGATCCGTAGCAGTCCGGGGCCGGCAAGGGAACGAGACGGCGGTTCCCGGCAACGGCGCTGGCTCAATCTGTTCCCGCGCCTCCTCTCTTGCCTTCATGTCGCATCTCGTTCAATAGACGGCGCAAACGGCGCCATTTTGTGCCGTTGCTGTGCGGCTTCCGGGCCTGGTCCCGATGCGCCGTGTTCTGAAAGACGGAACAATGTCCGCGATCGAAGCCGGCGCCCGCGCGCCGGAAAACCTTTGGCGTCAGGAAATCAGGGCGACGCTGGCGCTGGCCTGGCCGATGGTGCTGACCAATCTCGGCCAGACGGCGATGACCGCCACCGACGTCATGATGATGGGGCGGCTCGGAGCGGACACGCTGGCCAGCGGCGCGCTGGGCGCCAACCTCTATTTCATGCCGCTGATCTTCGGCCTCGGACTGATGCTGGCGACCTCGCCGATGATCGCCACCGAACTTGGCCGCCGCCGCCATTCGGTGCGTGACCTGCGCCGCACCGTGCGCCAGGGCCTGTGGCTGGCGATTCTGATCTCGATCCCGATCTGGCTCGTGCTGTGGCACGGCGAGGGGCTTCTGCTGGCCATGGGCCAGGAGCCCGCGCTCGCGCACCAGGCCGGCATCTATCTGCGCTGGCTCGAATGGGCGGTACTGCCCTTCTACGGCTACATCGTGCTGCGTTCGTTCATCTCGGCGCTGGAGCGGCCCGGCTGGGCTCTGGTCATCGTCTTCGTCGCCGTGGCTTTCAACGTGTTTGCCAACTGGGTATTCATGTTCGGCAATCTCGGCTTTCCGGCCATGGGCATCGCCGGCTCCGGCCTTGCCACCTCGCTGTCCAGCACGCTGATGTTCGTCGGCATGGCCGTCGTGGTGATGTGGGAGAAGAAGTTCCGGCGCTACCATCTGTTCGGCCGCTTCTGGCGGTCCGACTGGCCGCGCTTCAAGGGCTTGTTGCGGCTCGGCCTGCCTATCGCCGGTATCCTTGCCTTCGAGGTGACGATCTTCAACGCGGCGGCCCTGCTGATGGGCCTGATCGACGCCGATTCGCTGGCCGCGCACGCCATCGCCATCCAGATCGCCTCGATCTCCTTCATGGTCCCGCTCGGGCTCAACCAGGCGGTGACGGTGCGGGTCGGGCTGGCACATGGCGCCGGCAATCCCGAGGGCGTGTCGCGCGCCGGCTGGACCGCCTTCGTCATCGGCGTCTCGTTCATGGCGCTGATGGGCCTGGTGATGGTGCTTTGGCCGCATCTGCTGATCAGCGCCTTCATCGACCTTGGCAATCCCGCCAATGCCAGGGTGATCGCGCTTGCCGTGTCGTTCCTGGTGTTCGCCGCCCTGTTCCAGGTCTTCGACGGCGCGCAGGCGGTTGCCGCCGGCATGCTGCGCGGCCTGCACGACACCAAGGTGCCGATGATCTACGCCGCGATCGGCTATTGGGGCGTCGGCCTGCCGCTCGGCGTGCTGCTCGCCTTCCATTTCGGCTTCCACGGCGTCGGCATCTGGATCGGCCTGTCGACAGGGCTGGCGGTGGTGGCGGCGCTGCTGCTGGCGCGCTGGCTGCGCCGCGACCGCATCGCCCCGTCGCTGGCGTTTGGGCGCTGAAGGCAAAGGGGGTCGCCGGTGCGGCGGCAGGGACATCTCAATAGGGCCGCATCCGGACGGTCTGCTTCTAGGAAGCGCTCGTCGGTAAGCTGCCGTTCGAGTTCACAGTCATCGGGCAAAGTTTGCCTCGTCAGCTGACGACCCCATTCTCGTCGTTCGCGAGCGAACCGCACCACACTGATACCGGGCGCTCATCAAGCGGACGACGAACTGTGCTCGAAGTCGGGCTGGAACCTGTGCAGAGGTCAAGGCATCCGAGGTGATGATCGCGGTCGACTACCAGGTCGGCGAATGGGACCGCAATTCCAGCAAATCTGCGCTAAAGCAAAATTGCACACCGGCTTACAGGCTGTGCGCAGCAGAGCCCATCCCTTGCGATGTCGCCCCGCTTACGACAGGATGGCAGCAACTCGAGGTTAGCCTATGACGCCAGACACTTTGCGGCCCGACCACCTGCCACTCGACAATCCGCCCGTGCAATACCTGAACCTGGACCCTTCGCTTTATGTCCGCGATGACATCTGGCAGCAGGAACGGGGCAGCATTTTCGCGCACACCTGGCAGTTCATGGGGCCTGTCGCCTCAGTCGCGACATCAGGTCAATACCTTGCCATCGACATCGCCGGCACGCCGGTCTTCGCCATCCGGGGCCGGGACGGGACCTTGCGCGGATTCAAGAATGTCTGCCGCCACCGGGGGGCGAAACTTCTGGCCGATGGCGCGGGCAAATGTGGGCTGATCGTTTGTCCCTATCACAAATGGTCCTTTGCCGACACCGGACGGCTGGTGCAGGCCCCGTGGTATGGCAAGGATCCCGCGATCATCGCCGAGGACTGGCCGCTGGAGGCGGTGCAGTTGTCCGAATGGCGCGGGCTGCTCTTCGCGGCACTCGACCCGAAAGAAAGTCTTCTGGATCAACTTGGCTCTCTGCCCGCCGAACTGGCGGACGAGCCGTTGGAGACCTATGCCGCCACCGATCAGGCCACCGTCAGCTTTGCGGCGAACTGGAAGATCTACACCGACAATTTCGTCGAAGGCTACCACATCCCTGGCACGCACCCCTCGTTCTACGCTGCCATCGACTTCGAAGCTTTCCAGACCACCGCCCATCCCGGTTATGTCCGGATGACCGCACCGCCGAAAGACGGTCTGTTCTATCGCGGCAAATGGCTTTGGATGTGGCCGAACTGGACGCTGTCGCTTTTCGATGGCGGCATGAACGTTAGCCGGATCAACCCAACCTCACCGCATTATACAGACCAGCACTACCATTTCTTCTTTGCCGACACCTCTGCGGAAGCATCCGAGAGCAGGGCAAAATCCGTGCAAGGCACTCTGGCCGTCGTACGCGAGGACTACACCATCTGCGCCGATACGCATCGCAACTATGCCGCCGGGGCCTATAGCTCCGGCCCGCTTTCGGGGCGGCATGAGCGGGGAGTGCAGTATTTCCAGGAACGGGTCGCTACGGCACTGGGGCTGTGACCGCCCCTGGCGTCCTTGTCCGCCGGATAGTGCTCCGGCTCGGCGCGGCACCAGAGCACCAGGCCAGTCGAGGATAAAGGGCGGGCACGGCAAGACGAGTTACGAGCGTCGCGGCAATCGGAGCTCGCTCGATGCGGAGAGCAGATCGGCGAACGCGGCTTTGACGACCAAGTTAGTGGGCGCTCTTACCGGCCGCCCCCTGGACGGCTGGAACGGGGCCGGAACCTGATGGTCTGCTTTCCGAACTGATTGCCGAAAGCACCCAGCCCAGATACGCGGCACCGCATTTGTCTATTCGATTGGCAATCAGGCACGCCTCACGATCACCGGGTATTACTTGAGGAAGCACGGCCTGGCTCCCTGAGGTAAGGGGCGGCTGCTTATATGGGCGCATGGTCATCGACGAACTAACGTCCGCTTTTTGGAAGACTGGCAACTCGCCGAATGACCGGGATGCGGCGCAAAGTAGCCATTCGCGCCTTCAATCCTTCGACTCAGTGTCGCGCCGCGCGCTGTTCGAGCCGGCGCGCATATTGCGTCAGCGGGAAGCACATGAGGAAGAAGATCAGCGCCACCAGCCCATAGACCTTGAACGGTTCGAAAGTCGCGTTGTTGATGGCATTCGAAGTCCGCACCAGTTCCTCGAAGCCGATGATCGATGTCAGCGCCGTCGACTTGATCAACTGAACCAGGAAGCCGACCGTCGGGGCGCGGGTGATCGCGAACGCCTGCGGCAGGATGATCAGCCGCAGTTCCTGGAGGTAGTGCAGGCCAAGGCTGGCGCCGGCATCCCACTGGCCAAGCGGCAGCGCGTCGACCCCCGAACGCCAGATTTCGGCCAGATAGGCGCTGGCGAAGAAGGTCAGGCCCAGCACGGCGGCCGTCCAGGGCTCGATGCGCAGGCCGAGCATCGGCAGGCCGAAGAACATCAGGAAGAGCTGCATCAACAGCGGCGTTCCCTGGAACAAGGCGATATAGCCGGAGGCAAGGCGCCGGCTCCATTTATTCTCAGAGATCCTGAAGAACAGCACCGCCATTCCGACCAGCGCGCCGCCGATGAAGGCGGCCAGCGACAAAAGCACCGTCCAGCGGGCCGCGAGCAGAAGGTTGCGTATGATGTCCCAGAGCGTGAACTCGATCATGACACACCAGCTCCGAGCGCGCGGCGCCCGCCTGTCACCAGCAGCCGGCGCAGGGCCATCGACATCAAGAGATAGACCAGCGTGACGACGAAATAGGTCTCGAACGAGCGAAAAGTGCGCGCCTGCAGCATGTCGGCTTCATAGGTCAGCTCGCGCACCGCGATCTGCGACACAACGGCCGATTCCAGCATCATGATGACGATCTGGCTGGTCAGCGCCGGATAGATGATCTTGAGCGCCTGCGGCAGCACGATCTTGATGAACACCTGACGCGGCCGCAGCCCGAGCGCCAGGGCCGCTTCCGTCTGTCCGTGCGGCACGGCGTCGAGCCCGGCGCCGACGATCTCGATCGTATAGGCCGCCATGTTGAGCGTCATCGCCAGCATGGCGGCCAGGATCGGATCGAGCCTGATGCCGAGGCTCGGCAGGCCGAAGAAGATGAAGAACAGCTGCACCAGGAAGGGCGTGTTGCGCATCACCTCGACATACCAGGCGATGGCCCGGCGCAGCAGCGCGGGGCCGTTTCGCCGTCCGGCGGCGCCCAGGATACTGAGCAGCGTTCCCGCCAGCGTGGTCACGGCGATCAAGAGGATCGTCGTGGCGGCGCCATGCGCGATGTCGCCCACGGCACCCGGGAGCCAGCCGAAGGCCACGGCAACTCAATCCTTGAGATTGTCGGGGTTGAGCGGCGTCTTCAGCCAGGCCTTCGAGCTTTCATCCAGCTTGCCGTCGGCGAGCATCTTGGCGATGGCGTCGTTGACCGCTTTTTTGAGGGCATCCTCATTCTTGTTGAGGCCGATATGCGAGGGCGAGGTCAGAAGCTGGAACTTCTGCTCCGGCTTCAGCGCGTCCTGCTTGGCCAGCACCTGGGCGCCGACATCGTTGCCGACCACCATCAACTGGGTCTGGCCGGAGATGAAGGCCTGGATCACCGAATTGTAATTGTCGAAACGCTTGATGTCGGCGGAAGCGGGAGCGGCCTCGGTCAGCGAGGTGTCCTCGAGCGTGCCGCGATTGACGGCGATCGACTTGTCGGCAAGGTCTTCCTTGCCTTTGACGTTCATTGCGGCGGGACCGATCACCGCGATGTAATAGGGCGCATAAGCGGCGGCGAAGTCGATGACCTGCTCACGCTCCTTCGAGTAGCCGACGCTCATCAGCAGGTCGACACGGTGGTCGTTGAGATATGGGATGCGGTTCTGGCCGGTGACGGCGACGGTGTTGAGCTTCACCTTGAGCGTGTCGGCGATGTATTGCGCGACGTCCATGTCATAACCCTTGAGGCTCATATCGGCACTGGCCGAGGAGAAGGGCGGGAAGTCTGCGAAGACCCCGACATTGATGGTGCCGGCCTTGGTGATATCGGCCAGCGCGTCGGCATTGGCTGCCTGCGTGGCAAAGCCAAGACCGGTGGCGCCCAGCACCAGGATGGCGGCAATGGATGATTTCAGTGTCGAGTGGATTGTCATTGTCATTCCCCTTCTGGAAGCTTTTGATTGTTTGGGTCGGCCGCCGGCTCCAGCGCGGCGGCCGCCTTGGTTCTGATCGTCAGGCTCCCTTGCCGGTCACGGCCGGGCTGAACACCATCAGGCTCAATATCTCGAACAGCACCTGGGCGCCGGCATGCGCGGTGTTGGTGGTCGCGTCATATTGCGGCGCCACCTCGACGACGTCGCCGCCGACGATGTTGAGGCCCTTGAGTCCGCGCAGCAGTTCAAGCACCTCGCGCGTGGTCAGCCCGCCGATTTCTGGCGTGCCGGTGCCCGGCGCGAAGGCCGGATCGACGCTGTCGATGTCGAAGGACACGTAGGTCGGACCGTCGCCGACGATCTTGCGCGCCTTTTCGATGATGGCGGGAATCCCGAGCCCGGTCACCTCCTCGGCGTGGACCACGGTCATCCCAGACTCGTAGGTAAACTCCCAGAGGTATTCGGCCGAGCCGCGAATGCCGATCTGGATGGTGCGGGTCGGGTCGAGCACGCCGTCGAGCACCGCGTTGCGGAACGGCCCGCCATGGTGGAACTTGGTCATGTCGAACAGGCCGCTGGTGTCGCAGTGGGCGTCGATGTGGATGAGGCCCACGGGCGCCTTTTTGCCGACCGCCTTCAGGATCGGATGGCTGATCGAATGGTCGCCGCCGACCGACAGCGGGATGACGCCGGCATCGACGATCTGGTTGGTGCGGCGCTCGATATCCTCATGGCTGATCTCCAGCCGGTAGCGGCTGCGGAACGGCGTGTCGCCGATGTCGGCGACCCTGAGCTCATGTGTCGGGGCGCATTCCAGCACGTGATTGTAGGGGCCGATGCGCTCGATGGCGCGCAACGCCCTCGGCCCGAAGCGCGAGCCCGGCCGGTTGGTGACGCCGAGATCCATCGGCACACCTATCATCGCCACCTGCAGGTCGCCGAAATCCGGGTTCTCGGCCGCGATCTCGCGGTAGGGCGCGGCAAGGAAGGTCGGGATGCCGGAATAGGGGGCAAGGCGTGTGCCCGCCTTGTTGAAGATCTTGTCGGCGACTTTGCGGAATTTCGGGTCGAACATCTCGCCGCCATGGCTCTCGCCATATTTGCGCCGCAACGCGTCGAGCTTGTCGCTGTTGTAACCCATATCCGCTCCTCCTGGACTGGCGCAGTACGACCGTCGGCGACTCCAGGCAAACCGGCCGTCGCCCGGTCGGTCGCTGCCCCGCTGGCTGCCTGCAATTTCACGCCTTGGTGCTTGTTCCAGGCAAAAGTGTCCGGCAGCCGCATTGAAAAAGCAATTGATATTGTTAGGGTGGTTTCTGTGAGAAAATCTCACAATGAAGCCGAGCATCCATGGCCAAGCGCCTGCCCCCTCTCAACCCGCTGCGCGCCTTCGAGGCCACGGCGCGCCATGCTTCGCTGACCAAGGCGGCGAGTGAGCTGAATGTCACGCATGGCGCCGTCAGCCACCAGATCAAGGCGCTCGAGCAGTCGCTCGGCGTCAAGCTGTTCGAACGCGTCGGCCAGCGCGTCAAGCTGACCCCGCATGGCGCCGAACTCTTGCCGGCGGTCTCGACGGCCTTCGACGGCATCGCCGCCGCCACGCAGCGGCTGACGCGGCCGGCAAGCAGCGGCGCGCTTTCGGTGTCCTGCGTGCCCGCCTTGCTGCTCTTGTGGATGACGCCGAGGCTGGGCAGCTTCACCGCGCAATATCCCGACATCCAGCTGACGCTCATTCCCTCCAACGACCCAAGGGATATCCGTGCGCCACATATCGATATCTGCGTGCACTATGGCGATGGCAGCTGGGCCGATTGCTGGATGCGCAAATGGTCGGGCCTGGAGCTGTTCCCGGTGGTCAGCCCGACCTTGATCAACAACCGGCCGATCCGCAATGTTCGCGACCTTGCCGACCATGTCTTGCTGCATGGCGACGATGGCCGCGAGTGGCACACCTGGCTGGCCGCCGCCGACGCACTGGACCTGGAGCGCGGCCGCCGCCATCATCTGGGCGATGCGCGCATGACGGCGGAAGCCGCGGTGCACGGCCATGGCGTGGCGCTGGGCGACTCGGTAACGGCAAGCGCGCTGCTGGCCAGGGGCATGCTGGTCGCTCCGTTCAGCCTGTCGGTGCCGGCGGTCGATGATTTCTATGTCGTTTGCCGCAACGAAATGCGGGCGACGCCGATCGTGCAGGTGTTCATGGACTGGCTGTTCGCCGAGAAGGCCGGGGATGACGGCCGCGCCGACGCCCCGGTGGCGGGCCGCCTCGTCACCCGCCGCAAACGTCCCGCGCTCAAGGTGATGGGCGGCAAATCTTCATAGACATACGCAGGGCTCTCTTTTTGTCGGGCCAGCCTGAAAGCGGGCAGCGTTCTGGCCAATTCGATGCTATGAGGCCTGTCGCTATTGTGGTGGCAGGGCAGCGAAGGCGGTAACGAGACATGGCCAGGACCGATATTGCGCGGCGCGTCTACAACCACACCTGGAAGCTCGATCCGATCGTGCGCAGCCTGCTCGACACCGACTTCTACAAGCTTTTGATGCTGCAGATGATCTGGGGCATGTACCCCAAGGTCGATGCCACCTTCTCGCTGATCAACCGCACCACCTCGGTTCGGCTCGCCGACGAGATCGACGAAGGCGAGTTGCGCGAACAGCTCGACCATGCCCGCACGCTACGCTTCTCCAAGAAGGAGATGATCTGGCTGGGCGGTAACAATTTCTACGGCCGCAAGCAGATTTTCGAGCCCGAATTCCTCGCCTGGCTCGAAGGCTTCCGGCTGCCCGACTACGAACTCTCCAAGCGCGACGGCCAGTATGAGCTGACCTTCAGCGGGCCTTGGATGTACACCACGCTGTGGGAAATCCCGGCGCTCGCCATCATGAACGAATTGCGCTCGCGCGCGGCCATGCGGGCCTTCGGTCCGTTCGCGCTCGATGTGCTCTATGCCCGCGCCAAGGCCAAGATGTGGGCCAAGACCGAACGGCTGAAGGCGCTGCCCGGCATCCGCATTTCCGATTTCGGCACCCGGCGGCGCCATTCCTTCCTCTGGCAGCGCTGGTGTGTCGAGGCGCTGAAGGAAGGCATTGGCGAAGCCTTCACCGGTACCTCCAATGTGCTTCTGGCCATGGACAACGACCTCGAAGCGCTCGGCACCAACGCGCATGAACTGCCGATGGTGTTTGCGGCACTTGCCAATTCGGAAAAAGAGCTGAAGCAGTCGCCCTACAAGGTGCTGCAGGACTGGCAGCGCTACTATGGCGGCAATCTGCTGATCGTGCTGCCCGACGCCTTCGGCACCGCTTCCTTCCTGCGCGACGCGCCGGACTGGGTCGCCGACTGGACGGGCTTCCGTCCCGACAGCGCTCCGCCCATCGAAGGCGGCGAAAAGATCATCGACTGGTGGCGCGAGAAGGGCAAGGACCCCAGGCAGAAGCTGCTGATCTTCTCCGACGGGCTCGAGGTCGAAACCATCGAGGAGACCTACCGCCACTTCAAGGGCAAGGTGCGCATGTCCTTCGGCTGGGGCACCAACCTGACCAACGACTTCGAAGGCTGCGCGCCCACCGAAACCAACAGCCTGGACGCCATATCGCTGGTCTGCAAGGTGACCGAAGCCAATGGCCGCCCGGCGGTCAAGCTCTCCGACAATCCGGCCAAGGCGACGGGGGACAAGAAGGAGATCGAGCGGTATTTGCGGATTTTCGGGCAGAAGGACCGCGTGGAGCAGCTGGTCAAGGTGTGAGGTAACGGGGCTCTTGAATAGGTCGAGTTCCCTGGCTCCTTTCCTCTCCCTCCGGAGGGGGGAGAGGTGGCGCCGCGAAGCGGCGACGGAGTGGGGGAACCACCTAGAAACCGCCGCAACTGACATAGGAAAGAGGATCGCGTGTACGCAGCGTCTTGATCCGCGCCAGGGTCGACCCCCACTCCGTCGAGCTTCGCTCGACACCTCTCCCCCGATCGACGGGGGAGAGGAAGGGTGCCAAGCCATAGAGCGCTATCTTTGCGGCCTCGTTCCTATCTCCTTTGCCTTGGTCCTCTTACCCCCCCCCGCCTTCGCCCACGCCTCCGACCGTGGTCACGTCCTCCTCCTCCCCACCGGCTACTACCTGATCGGCGGCGCCTTCGCGGTGGCCATCAGCTTCCTCGTCCTTGCCCTGCTACCGCCCGACCCCCTCGGCCGTTTCTGGCGTCGGCGCCTGCCGCTTTTCACATTCAACGACAGTGCCCGCACCATCGTCAGCCTGATCTCCTTTGCCGGCTTTGCAATCCTCATCACCGCCGGCCTCTTCGGCAGCCGCGACCCACTCTCCAACCCGCTACCGCTGGTCATCTGGACGCTGCTCTGGGCCGGCCTGACGTTGCTGCAAGGCGTGTTCGGCGATCTCTGGTCGTGGCTCAACCCCTGGTACGGGCCGTGGCGGCTGCTGTCGCGCCTGACCGGCAGAGGCGATGTGGGGGCCTGGCGTCTTCCGCAATGGCTCGGCTGCTGGCCGGCCGTTGTTCTGTTTTTCGCCTTTGCCTGGTTCGAGCTCATCGATCCGGCACCCGATGATCCGGCACGGCTTGCCTTTGCCGCCGGGCTCTATTGGCTGTTTACCCTCATCGCCATGCTGCTGTTCGGCTACGACAAGTGGAGCCGAAGCGGCGAATTCCTGACCATGTTCTTTTCGATGGTGGCGCGTTTCGCCCCTGTCGGACGCGATGAACAGGGCCGTCTCGGCCTGTGCTGGCCGGGTGCCAAGCTGCTGGCGGCCGAACCCTTGCCGGCCAGCGGCATCGCCTTCCTGCTGCTCGCTTTGTCCTCGGTCTCCTTCGATGGCCTGTCGAAGACTTTCTTCTGGCTCGGCCTGTTCGGCATCAATCCGCTGGAATTTCCCGGCCGCACGGCCGTGATCGGCAGCGGTAGCCTGGGTCTTGTGCTGACATTCGTGCTGCTCGCTGGCGCGTTCCTGCTCGCGGTCTTGCTCGGCCAGCGTCTGGCCGGCAGCGATAGACCTCTCGCCCAGGCGGCGGGGCTGCTGGTGTGGTCGATCGTGCCGATCGCGCTCGCCTATCATGTCGCGCACTATCTGACGGCGCTGCTCGTCGACGGCCAGTATGCCTTGGCCTCCCTGTCCGACCCCTTGGCGCTGGGTTGGAACCTGCTCGGCACCGCCGACATGCAGGTCGAGGCCGGTATCGTTGCCGGCGCTGGCTCCGCCTGGTGGCTGTGGAACATCCAGGCCGGCGCCATCATATCGGGCCATGTGCTGGCCGTTCTTGTCGCCCACGGCTTTGCCTGGCGCCTGCACCCCCAACCCGCCCGCGCCGCGCTCAGCCAGTTCCCGCTCACCGTTTTGATGATCGCCTACACCATTTTCGGTCTCTGGCTGCTTGCCACGCCGACGGTCGGATGACACAAGCGATCCCGTGGGCATGCCCCGAGGAAAGCTCGCTTGCCAGGCCAGGTCTTTGGTGATTTAGTTTGTACACATGCAATTTTGCATCCTCTTGCCGAGGATGTTCGAGCCGCCTTATCGTTGGTCAAAACGCAAAAACAGGGGAACGAACGTGACTGACAAGAACGGATTTTTCGACCTCTCCAAGTCAGGCTTCACTCGTCGCACCGCACTGAAGGGACTCGCGGCAGGTGCCGGCCTTGCCGTGGCGCCCGGCTTCGTCCGCTACGCCCAGGCCCAAAGCTCGGCGCCGATCAAGATCGGTTTCCAGTCGCACCGCACCGGCATCGGCGCCGCCTATGGCCGCTGGTACGAGAAGACGACCGCTGCCGCGATCAAGGCCATCAACGCCGCCGGCGGCATCAACGGCCGCCAGGTCGAGGTCATCATCGAGGATGACGGCACCGACCCCGGCCGTGGCGCCGAGGTGGTCGGCAAGTTCGCCACCCAGCATAAGACCGACATCGTCTTCGGCACACTGTTCTCGCATGTCGTCATCGGCTCGGCGCCTGCCGCCGGCGAAGCCAAGATGCCCTATTTCGTCGTCAGCGAAGGCCACCACGTCGCCTCGACCAAACTCAACCGTTACGTCTTCCAGCCCGGCATCACCGACGTGAAGAGCCAGATCCAGTCGATGGCGCCGTGGATCGCGGCCAATGCCGGCAAGAAGGTGACGCAGATCTTCCCCGATTTCGCCTTCGGCTACGACCATCGCGACTACCTGCCGCCGGCGCTGAAGGCGCAAGGCGCCGAGGTGATCGCGCAGATCGCCATTCCACCTACGGAATCCTCCTTCACCAAATATTTCCCGCAGATCCCGGCCGAGACCGAGGTCATCTATCACGTTATGGTTGGCCCGGCGGTGCTCACCTTCGTCAAGGAACTCGGCGAGTTCTACGGCTCGAACCGGCCGCAGCTGTTCGGCTTCATCGATTCGCTGGAAGCCGTCGACATCAACAGCCCTGGGCTGGAATTCCTCGACGGCAGCCATTTCTGGGAAGGCTCGCCGCGCTACGCCCAGGCCGATGACACCGAAGCGCAGAAAGCCTATCGCGCCGCGGTCGGCATCGACGACAATGGCGCCGCCGTCGGCGATCCCAAGGACGTCTCCACCGCCGCGCATATGTTCGGCTGCTGGGAAACGCTCTACGTCGTCAAGAAGGCGATGGAGGATGCCGGCTACAAGGGACCGGAAGACCGCGCCAAGCTGGTCGAGGCGACCGAGGCGCTGAAGGAATTCGCCGAAGGGCCGGAGCATCCGCAAGGTGCAAAAACCTTCAACGGCAAGATCCACCAGTGCTTCGGCATCCAGAACATCTCCAAGGTCGAAGGCGGCAAGCTCAAGGTCGTCCACAAGACCAAGATCGAGGACGGGCTCTACGAGGCCGAAGGCGATTACACGACGCAGGCACTGTGAGCTTGGCCATTCTCCGAGCGTGAGCGCCAAGGCACCCCCCTCTGTCTTGCCGGAATCGGCAGGGCAGAGGGAGGAGCCTCGTGCCGCCCTCTCAAGCGTGTAATCAATGCACTTCGGACCCCATCTCCTCCTGGCAACCCTCGAAGGCCTCGTCACGTCTGCCGTGTTGGCGCTGACGGCGCTGGGCTTGTCGCTGGTGTTCGGCGTCATGCGTGTCGTCAACGTCGCCCATGGCGAATTCTTCATGCTCGGTGCCGTGCTTGCCTGGGCGATCACCACGGCGATCTCGGGCCACCCGGCGCTCGGCTTCCTGGCGGCGCTGGTGATCGCGCCGCTGATCGTCGGCGCCATCGCGCTGGTCGCCGAGCGGCTGGTGCTGCGCCGGCTCAATTACAATCCGGAAGCCACCATCGTCGCCACCATCGGCATGCTCTACATTATCCAGCAGCTGGCGCTGACGTTCTATGGTCCCGAAGCGCGCCCGGTGGAGCCGCCCTTCAGCTACCGCATCCTTCTGCCGTGGTTCGGCTATTCCGGCTACAAGCTGTCGATCATCGCCGCCTCAGCACTGCTGCTGATCGCGACATGGCTGGTGCTGACGCGCACGAAAATCGGCCTGATCATGCGCGCCACGCAGTATGACAGCGAGACGGCGCAGGCCTTCGGCATCCCGGTCGGCCGCGTCTATGGCGGCGTCTTCGCGCTCGGCGCCATGCTGGCGGCCATCGCCGCGGTGCTGATCGTGCCGATCAGCCAGGCGCATTATCTGATGGGACAGGATCCGCTGCTCCTGTCCTTCATCGTCGTCATCATCGGCGGGCTGGGCTCGCTGCGCGGCACCGTCGTCGCCGCCGTGCTGATCGGCCTGTCCGACGGCATCATCTCGATGTTCTTCTCGCCGACCTTGGCCAAGATCATCGCCACGCTGCTGGTCGCCATGGTGCTGGTGTTCCGCCCGCAGGGCCTGTTCGGGACGGCAGCGCGATGAGCGAAGCTTCGCCGGCAAAGGCCTACGCGCTCCATCTCGGCGTCATCGTCCTGCTCTTCGTGCTGAGCTTCCTCTTGCCCGACTACTATCACGGCCTGCTTGCCCGCATCATGGTGCTGGCGGTCTTTGCCATGGGCTACAACATGCTGTTCGGCTATGTCGGCCTGCTCAGCCTCGGCCACGCCATGTTCTTCGGCGCCGGGCTCTATGGCGCCGGGCTTGCCATCATCCAGTTGGGCTGGAGCGTGCCGGCGGCATTCGCCGCTGGTCTCGCCTGCGGCGCCGCTCTCGCCCTGATCATCGGCCTGCTGGCACTGCGCACCACGGGTGTCGCCTTCATGATCGTCACCATGATGTTCGCCCAGGTCTTCTACCTCGCCATCCTCTATTTCGCGGCGTGGACCGGCGGCGATCAAGGCCAGGTCGTGCCGCAGCCGGCGCGTGTCCTTACCTTCGGCGCGACGTCGCTCGATCTCACCAATCCGACCATGCGCTACATGACGGCACTCGGGTTGTTCTCGCTCGTGCTGCTGATCACGCTTGCCGTCGTCCGCTCCAGCTATGGCCGCGTGCTGGTCGCCATCCGTGAAAACGAAGAACGCACGAGGATGCTGGGCTACGACACCTTCTCGAACAAGCTGGCCGCCGTGGTCGTCTCCGGCACGATCTGCGCGGCCTCGGGGGCCGCCTATGCGCTGCTGTTCGGCTATGTCGGGTCGAGCTTCGCTTCGGTGCAGTATTCGATCCTGCCGCTACTGTGGGTCCTGCTCGGCGGTGCCGCCACGACGCTCGGACCGCTGATCGGCACGCTGTTCATGTACTATGTCATCGACCTCACCAGCGGCTACACATCGGCCTATCTGCTGATCGTCGGCATCGCGCTGATCCTGCTGGTGCTGTTTTTTCCCAAAGGGATTCTCGGCACCATCCGCCAGCGCTGGCTCGGATGGCTGCCATGACACCGCTTTTGACCACCAAGGGCCTGTCGCGCAGCTTCGGCGGTCTGCGCGCCGTCGACAATGTCGACTTCGCCTTGATGCCCGGCGAAATTCGCGCCGTCATTGGCCCCAATGGCGCCGGCAAGACAACCTTCGTCAGCCTGATTAGCGGCCGTATCCAGCCATCTGCGGGAACGATCGTCTTCGACGGCGCCGACATCACCGGTCTGCCGACCTACGTCAGGGTCCGACGGGGCATCGCCTACACCTTCCAGATCACCAGTGTCTTCGCCAACCTCAGCGTATATGACAATGTCGCGCTGCCGGTGCAGCTCACACTGAGCGACATCCGCTCGAAGGATGCTTTGCGCACGGGCGTCATGTCGGCGCTCGAACGTACAGGGCTGGCCGACCGCGCTCATATGCCGGCCGGGCAATTGTCCTACGGCCATCAGCGGTTGCTGGAAGTGGCGATGGGCCTGGCGTTGAAGCCGCGCCTGCTGATCCTCGACGAGCCGACGCAAGGCCTGGCCGATGGCGAGATCGATAATTTCATCGAACTCGTGCGCGATATCGCCAAGAGTGCCACCGTCCTTCTGATCGAGCACAACATGCCGGTCGTCATGCAGCTTGCCGACCGCATCACGGTCTTCAACGCCGGCAGGATCCTGGCTGAAGGCACGCCCGAGGCGATCCGCGAAAACAAGGCGGTGCAGGAAGCCTATCTGGGGACCGCCCCATGATCGAAACGAACAAGGCGGAGACCAGCAAGGCGGAAGCACTGGCGATCTCGGGGCTGAATTGCTTCTATGGCGAGGTCCAGGTGCTCTACGGGCTCGACCTCGCGCTGAACAAGGGCGAGGTGCTGTGCCTGTTCGGCCGCAACGGCGCCGGCAAGACGACGACGCTGAAGGCGATCATGGGCCTGGTTCCGGCGAGTGCCGGTTCGATCAGCCTTGCCGGCAAGGAATTGACCGGCCTGCCGGCGCATGAAGTGCCGAAGGCCGGCGTCGCCTATGTGCCGCAGGGAAGGCGGCTGTTCGCCGAGATGACGGTGGCCGAGAACATCGAGATCGGGCTGATGGCGCGCGGCAAGGGCAAGGCGACGAAGGAGCAGGTGCTCGACCTCTTCCCGCTGCTGCGTCAGCGGCTGCGGCAGCGCTCCGGCACGCTGTCGGGCGGCGAGCAGCAGATGCTGGCCATGGCGCGTGCGCTTTGTCTCGAGCCGCAGGTGCTCTTGCTCGACGAGCCGACCGAAGGGTTGATGCCATCGATGATCGGGAAAATCCGCGAGACGGTGTCGAAGCTGCGCGAGATGGGCGTGTCTACCATCCTGGTCGAGCAGCGGGTCGATGCCGTTCTGTCGGTCGCCGACCGCGTTTGTTTCATCGAAAACGGCCGCAACCGCGAAACGGTCGAAGTCGAGGAACTGCGCGCCGACCCGTCGGCGGTCAGGCGCTATGTTGGGGTCGGTTGATCAACCAAAGAACAGAAAACCCGCGATCAAAAAGGTCGGGATCAGCACCAGCCCGGACCACAGCATATAGCCGAAGAAGCCCGGCATCTTCACCCCGCGATGCCTGGCAATGGCATAGACCATGAAGTTAGGCGCGTTGCCGATATAGGTGTTGGCGCCCATGAACACGGCACCCGCCGAGATCGCGGCGAGCGTCGAGGCCAACTCGGTCATCAGGTGCTGAGGGTCGCCGCCGGCCAGCTCGAAGAACACCAGATAGGTCGGCGCGTTGTCGAGGAAGGACGACAGCGCCCCGGTCAGCCAGAAATAGGCGAGGTCATTGGGCGTGCCTTGCGCCGAGGTCACCAGCGCGACCAGAGGCGCCAGCGCGCCGTCATGGCCGGCTCTCAAAATGGCGACGACCGGCACGATGCAGATGAAGATGCCGGCAAACAATTTGGCCACTTCAGCGATCGGGCCCCAGTTGAAGCCGTTCGCCTCGCGGTGGCTCTTGTAGGAAAGGGGAAGCGACAGCAGGGCCAGCGCGAGGATGACGGCGTCGCGTACCAGGTTCTGCAGTTCGAGACCGACGCCGAACACGGAAAAGCTCACGCCCGGCTTCCAGGCCGCCGACAGCAGGATGGCGCCGATCACACCCGCCAGCAGCGGGAGGTTGGCCAGGCCGCGCAGCCGCACCTTCGTATCGGGTGTCGGATCCTTGATCTTCGGTGTGCCAGCCTCGCGCCGGTGCAGGATGATGTCGATCGCCAGGAACACCGCCAGCACGACGACGCCGACGAACAGCGTCTCGCGCCAGAGATTCGTCGTCGTCCAGAAGAAGTCGACGCCACGCAGGAAGCCGACGAACAGCGGCGGGTCGCCGAGCGGCGTCAGCGAGCCGCCAATGTTGGACACCAGGAAGATGAAGAAGATGACGACATGGGCGTTGAAAGGCCTTGCATCGTTGGCGCGCAGGATCGGCCGGATCAGGATCATCGAGGCGCCGGTCGTGCCGATGACCGAGGCAAGCAGCGCTCCGACGATCAGCAGTCCGGCATTGACCAGCGGTGTGCCGTGGATGTTGCCGGCAAGCAGGATGCCGCCTGAAATCGTATAGAGCGCGAACAGCAGCACGATGAACGACATGTATTCGGTGAGCAGCGCGTGCAGCACCGCCTCGGTTGCGGCCGGAGCACCGAAGGCGACCGCGAGCGGCACGATCACCAGCGCCGCCCACAAGGCTGCGATCTTGCCGTAATGGTGTTCCCAGACATGGTGGAACAGCAGTGGACCGGTGGCGATCGACAAAAGCAGCCCGGCAAAGGGCAGCGCCCACCAGAGCGACATGGTGTCGCCGGGCAGGCCGTGGTCTTCTGCCGCGAAAGCCTGTGCAGGAAGCAGCATGGTGCTGGCGACTACCGCACCTGCCATCACCCCCGTCGCAACGAGTGAAACCTTTATCGAAACCCTCACGGCCTGTTCAGTCCGACACAGGATCTTCAAGCGTCACGCCGGCGTCGCGCATCCGTTGCAGCATCGTCTCCAGCGAGCCATTGAGATCGATGGCACGGCAGGCATCGAGCCGCACGGTGGTCTTGAACCCTTGCCTGACGGCGTCCAGCGCCGAGAAGGCGACGCAGAAATCGGTGGCCAGCCCGACCAGCGTCAGCGTATCGATGTCGCGCTCCTTGAGATAGCCGGCGAGCCCGGTCGGCGTTTTCCGGTCGTTTTCGAAGAAAGCCGAATAGCTGTCGATATCAGGGCGAAATCCCTTGCGGATGACAAGTTCGGCCTTGGTCCAGGCAAGGCCGGAGTGAAAATCCGAGCCGAGGCTGCCCTGGATGCAATGGTCCGGCCACAGCGTCTGCTGGCCGTAGGGCATCTCGATCATCGTGAAGGGCTGTGCACCCGGATGGCTGGAGGCGAAGCTGGAATGGCCGGCGGGGTGCCAGTCCTGTGTCAGCACGACATGGTCGGTTCGCCGGATCATGTCATTGACCAGCGGCACGATCTCGTCGCCGCCGGTAACGGCCAGCGCGCCGCCCGGGCAAAAATCATTCTGCAGGTCGATGACGACAAGCGCTTCGTCGGCCATGGGGCCTCCTTCTTCTCTGTGTTGGGATCAGGCTCCAGTAGAAAGATGCCGCTGACGCGACCGGACGCAGAAACTTGACCAGATGGCCGGCCGCGTCAACCTCCGAAGACATAACAATCGCGTTGCCCGCGTTCCGGCAAGGACGGTGAGCAAAACTCTGGCTTTGACAATTTCCGCCGTCTTGATATCATTTGCATACGAATGAATTTCCGGGTCAAAAACCGGGAATTGTCCCGAGGTAAGCGCCTTGGGCGGGCACTTTCGGGGAAGGCCCATCTTGTTGGGAAGGCAAAGCGTGACCCGTTACGCGAAACCCACCACGGTCGACGAGGCGCTCGCGCTGCTTGGCGAGGGCGCCTGGCGCATCCTTGCCGGCGGCACGGATTTCTATCCGGCGCAGGGCAGCAGGCCGTTTCGCGTCAATGTCCTCGACATCAACGGCCTCGCCGCGTTGCGCGGCATCGCCGAGACCGATACCCATTGGGTGATCGGCGCGCGCACGACCTGGACCGATGTCATCCGCCATCCCTTGCCGCCAGCCTTTGACGCGCTGAAACAGGCCGCAGGCGAGGTCGGCTCGCCGCAGATCCAGAACGTTGCTTCCGTCGCCGGAAATCTCTGCAATGCCTCGCCGGCCGCCGACGGCGTGCCGGGGCTGCTCGTGCTCGACGCCGAGGTCGAACTGCGCTCGGCGGCGGCGACACGCCATCTGCCCTTGTCGGATTTCATCCTCGGCAACCGCCGTACGGCCTTGCAGCCCGGCGAGATGCTGACGGCCATCCGCGTGCCGAAACCCGCCGGCACATCGGCTTTCGTCAAGCTCGGCGCCCGGCGTTATCTCGTCATCTCCATCGCCATGGTGGCGGCGCGTCTGGTGGTCGAGAACGGCGTTGTCGCGGATGCGGCGGTCGCCGTCGGCTCCTGCTCGGCCGTAGCCAGACGGCTTGCTGGGGTCGAGGCGGCATTGCGCGGGCTGCCAGTGGGCACTGGGCTTGCCGAGGCTGTCCGGTCCGCGCCGATGACGGAACTGTCGCCGATCGCCGATGTGCGCGGCAGCGCCGAATACAGGCTCGACGCCGTGCGCGAGATCGTTGCGCGCGCGGTGCTTGCGGCGGCATCGATGCCGACGGACGACAAGGTGGCTGCATGAGCATGGATCGCGCCGATATCGCCTTCGCGGTCAATGGCGCCGCTGTCTCGGTCAGCGTGCCGCCGCTGCGCCGGCTGTCTTCGGTGTTGCGCGAGGAGTTGCGGCTCACCGGCACCAAGGTCGGCTGTGACGCCGGCGATTGCGGCGCCTGCACGGTGCTGGTCGACGGCGACCCCGTCTGCGCCTGCCTGATGCCGGCGGCCTCGGCCGCTGGCACCGCGGTGACGACGGTCGAAGGACTGGCCAATGGCCGGCTGTCGGCGCTGCAAGCCTCGTTCCTGACGCATGGCGCCGCGCAATGCGGCATCTGCACGCCGGCGCTGCTGGTCGCCGCCACCGCGCTGCTGGATACCGAACCCAGGCCGACCGAAACCGAGGTGCAGGACGCGCTGGGCGGGATCCTCTGCCGCTGCACCGGCTACCGCAAGATCATCGCCGCTGTGATGGAGGCCTCCCTCCAGACCGCCAGCCTGGATTTCCGTCTGCCTCGGGCCGGCCACGCCATTGGCGCGTCACCGGTCAGGCTCGACGGCGTTCCCAAGGTCACCGGCGACGAAAAGTTCGGCGGCGATTCCTTTCCGGCCGATGCGCTTGCCGTGCTGGTGATCCGCTCGCCCCATTACCATGCCGGCTTCGCCTTCGGCGACATCGATGGCTGGGCGAAGGCGCATCCAGGCATCGCGGGCGTTTTCACAGCCGCCGACATCCCGGGAAAAAACTGTTTCGGCGTTATCGGCCCATTCGCCGACCAGCCGGCGCTGGCCGAAGGCTTTGCCCGGCTTCGCGGCGAGGCGGTGGCGCTGGTCGCCGGCGAGCGCGAGGCGATTGCCGATCTCGATCTGTCGGGTTTCCCGATTCGCTGGACCGAATTGCCGCATGTTCTCCAGCCTTGCGACGCGCAGGCCGAGGGCGCGGCGCTGATCCACGGAAACCGCCCGGCCAATCTGTTGACCAAGGGCTTTGTCGAGCGCGGCGATCCCGAGGCAGCGCTTGCCGATGCGGCCGTCACCGCGACCGGCGCGATCGAGACCTCCTATGTCGAGCATGCCTATATCGAGCCGGAAGCCGGCTATGCCTATCTCGACGGCGACACGCTGGTCGTCGTCGCCTGCACCCAGGCACCCTACATGGACCGCGACGATACGGCCAAAGTGCTTGGCCTTGCCGTCGACAAGGTGCGCATCGTGCCGACCGCGACCGGCGGCGGCTTCGGTTCCAAGCTCGACGTTTCCCTGCAGCCCCTCATCGGTCTTGTGGCGCTGAAGACCGGGCGGGCGGCGGCGCTCGCCTACACGCGCAACGAATCGATGATGTCGACCACCAAGCGCCATCCCGCCGAAATGCAGGCCACCATCGGTGTCGATGCCGACGGTCATGTCACCGGCATGGTCTTCGAAGGCGATTTCAACACCGGCGCCTATGCAAGCTGGGGTCCGACGGTGGCCAACCGCGTGCCGGTGCATGCGTCCGGCCCCTATGCGACGCCCAACTACCGCGCCGAGGGCCGCGCCATCCACACCCATGGCCCGATTGCTGGCGCCTTCCGTGGCTTCGGCGTGCCGCAGGCGACGATCATGCAGGAGACGCTTTATGACGAGCTCGCCGGCAAGCTCGGTATGGATCGGCTCGAGTTTCGCCTGACGAACTGCCTTCGGAACGGCTCCGAAACGGTTACCGGGCAGCGTCTGGAGTCTGGCGTCGGCATCGCCGAATGCCTCGAAGCCCTGCGGCCGCACTGGGCGCGGGCGACGGCTGACGCCGATGCGTTCAACAGCGCCAGCATCGATAGAAAGCGTGGCGTCGGCGTCGCTTCGTGCTGGTATGGTTGCGGCAACACCTCGCTGCCCAATCCGTCGACCATTAGGGTCGGCATCGCACCCTCGGGCGCCGTCATCCTGCACCAGGGCGCCGTCGACATCGGCCAGGGCTCCAACACCGTCATCACCCAGATCTGCGCCGACGCGCTCGGCCTGCCGCTGGAGAAATTCCAGCTGAAGAGCGCCGATACGGCAATCAGCCCCGACGCCGGGAAGACCTCTGCCTCACGACAGACTTTCGTCACCGGCAAGGCGGCCGAAAAGGCGGGCCGCGCCTTGCGCGAAAAAATCCTGCGCTTCGCCAATGTCTCGGACAAGGCTTCCCTGCGACTGGATGGCGCGGCGATCGTCATCCGCGAGGGCGAGGCCACCCGCCGCATCGACCTCGCCGCGCTCGACGCCGATGCCGACGGCTTCGTCTTCCGCGCCGAGGAGACCTACGACCCGCCGACGCTGCCGCTCGACGCGAAGGGCCAGGGCAAGCCCTATGCTGTCTATGGTTACGGCGCGCAGATCGCCGAGTTGGAGGTCGATCTCAAGCTCGGCACGGTGAAGCTCTTGAAAATCACCGCCGCGCACGATGTCGGCAAGGCGATCAACCCGCTGCTGGTCGAGGGCCAGATCGAGGGCGGCATAGCGCAAGGCATCGGCATGGCGCTGATGGAAGAATACATCCCCGGCCGCACCGAGAATTTGCACGACTATCTCATCCCGACCATCGGCGACGTGCCGCCGATCGAGACCATCCTGATCGAGGTTCCCGATCGCGAAGGGCCGTTCGGCGCCAAGGGTCTGGGCGAGCATGTGCTGATCCCGACGGCGCCGGCGATCCTCAACGCCATCCGTCACGCCACCGGCGTGCTGGTCACCAAGGTGCCGGCAACGCCAAGCCGCATCCTGGCGGCCATTCGCGACAAGGAGGCACGCCAATGAGCGAGCTTGCCGAGCGCTTCGAAACCCATGATCCCGGCGAGAAGCTGGTGGCGGAAAAGATCCGCTGCGATGCCTGTCCGGTCATGTGCTACATCGCCGACGGCCGCACCGGCGCCTGCGACCGCTATGGCAATGTCGCCGGCCAGATCGTGCGCATGGACCCGCTGACCATCCTCGACCATGCGGCCGAGACCGGGGCTGCCATGGTGCCCTTTGTCGCCGAGGGCGAGCAGTGGGATGGCGAACTGGTCAACACCGCCCGCCGCTTCGTGACGGCGATCGGCGCCGGCACCACCTATCCCGACTATAAGCCCGCACCCTTCATCGTCAGCCAGGAGGTCGAGGGCGTCGATCTCGTCACGGTGGTAACCGAAGGCATCTTCTCCTACTGCGGCGTCAAGGTGAAGATCGACACCGACCGTCATCTCGGACCCGAAACGGCTGTGGTGCGGTCGCAAGGCGAGGCCATCGGCCATGTCACCACGGGCGAATATGGCTCGCAGATGCTGTCGCTGGGCGGCGTGCATCACCTGACCGGCGGCTCCAAGGCGGAGGGCCGCGCCACCTGTGATGCGCTGCTCGATTTGTGCAACCGCAAGCCGGTGGAACTCGCCATCGACGGCGGCGCGACGGTGATCGTCGAAGCCGGCAAACCACCTGTCATCGACGGCAAGGCCGAACACCGCATGCGGGTCGGCTGCGGCTCGGCGACCATCGGCATGTTCGCCACGCAATGGCGCGGACTGGTCGACGAGGTCGTGGTGGTCGACGACCACATCACCGGCGTCGTCTCCGAACACCAGGCCGGCAAGGTGCTGGGCTGGCAGGATACCGGCATCAAGATCGTCGGCCGCCGCTCGACGCCGGGCCGCTATTTCAAGGTCTCCGAGCCAGGCCTAGGCTGGGGCGGCACCAGCATATCGGATCCGCTGTCGATCCTCGGCGAATGGAACGCCAAGAAGGGCGCACGGCCGGGCCTGTCGCTGCTGATGGTTTCGACCACCGGCGAGCAGTTCGCCTATTACGAACTCGACGACGAGCTGAAGCCGGTCGAAAAACCGTTTCCGGAGCGGTTGCGGAAATCCGTCAATCTGATCGAGGACAATTGCGAGCCGGCCTTGTGCACCGTGCTGTTCATCGGCGGCGCCGGCGGCTCGCTGCGCGCCGGCGTCACCGAAAACCCCGTCAATCTCACCCGCTCGGTGCAAGGCCTGAAGACCTACGTGACGGTCGGCGGCGCGCCGGTCTATGTCTGGCCGGGTGGCGGCATCACGCTGATGGTCGATGTCACCAGGGTGCCGGAAGGCGCCTTCGGCTATGTGCCGACGCCGGCCTTGGTGGCGCCGATCGAATTTACCTTGCGCCGCGACGACTATGTCAGGCTCGGCGGCTACGAGGCCGAGATACGCAGCGTCGAAGACATCGTTGCCAAGGGCGGCGAATATCTCAATCCGCGCCGCGGCGGCGATGCGCCTGCCGGCAATCCGTGGCCGCCGCTGGCGCAATTGCGCCGCGCCGGCTCGAACGGGGCCGGGTGATGCAAGGCCCGCAAGCGCACTGGCTGCAGGACGGCAAGCGGCTACATCTGAACCACGGGCCGATCGACCTGATCGTCGAGGCTTTTGGCGAGGCGAATGAAAGCCGCCTGGCCTATGAGCAGGCCGTCGCTCGCTTCCAGACCATCCTGATGGAGTTGGTCGAAGAGCTCCCCGACCTGCGCCTCCCGGCGTTTTTCCTGGCGCCGCGCGCCTTTGCCGGCCCGACGGCGCGCCGCATGGAAGCAGCCGTCATGCCCCTGGCCGAATGCTTCATCACCCCGATGGCCGCCGTGGCCGGATCGGTAGCCGACGAAATGCTCGCCGCGCTGCTTGCCGGGCGCAAGCTCGATCGCGCCTATGTCAACAATGGCGGCGACAGCGCCCTGCACATCGGCAAGGGCCGTTCGATGGGATTGGCGGTCGCCGGCACGGGCAACGGCATGGCCGACCGGATCACGATCCGCGCGGCGGATGGCGTGCGTGGCGTTGCCACCAGCGGCTGGCGAGGCCGCTCCTTCTCGCTCGGCATCGCCGACGCCGTCACCGTGCTGGCGCGGACCGGCGCCGAGGCAGATGCGGCGGCGACGCTCATCGCCAATGCGGTGGACCTGCCAGGCAATCCCGCCATCAGACGCGTTCCCGCACGCGACTTGTCGCCAGACAGCGATCTTGGCACGCGTCTGGTGACACAAGCCGTCGGCACGCTTGCACCTGATGAAGTGGCACGCGCCCTGGACAATGGCCTTGCCGTCGCCGAAGATTTTCGCCGCCGCGGCCTGATTGCCGCATCGGCGCTGTTTCTGGGTGGGGAGACCCGCATCAGCGGCGCAGTGGCACTCGGCGCGCCCGACAAGCATGAACCGGAGGAAGTTGCCCATGCCTGAATTCCCGATCCGCAAGGTCGCGGTGCTGAGCGAGGAAATTTTTCATGAGGGCGGGCCTGTCGCTGAGGTGCCGCGCCGGCGTGCCGCGGCCATGGCCGTGGTCAGGAATCCGTTCGCCGGGCGCTATGTCGAGGATCTGCAAAGCGCGATGGAGGATCTGAAGCCGCTCGGTCTGCTGCTCTCCGACAAGCTCATCGCCGCGCTTGGCGGTGACGTCAAACAGATCGACGGTTACGGCAAGGGCGCCATCGTCGGCAGCGCCGGCGAGCTGGAACACGGTGCGCTGTGGCATGTGCCAGGCGGCTACGCTATGCGCGAGCGGCTGGGCGATGCCAAGGCAATCGTGCCGTCGGCGAAGAAGGTCGGCGCCTTCGGCTCGAAGCTCGACGTGCCGCTCGGCCACATCAACGCCGCCTATGTGCGCAGCCATTTCGACGCCATGGAAATCGGCATCAGCGACGGCCCGCGTCCCGACGAGATCCTGTTCTGCCTTGCCATGACCTGCGGCCCGCGCATCCACAATCGCATGGGTGGCCTCGCGGCGGACGGGATAAAAGCCTGGGACGGGCTGCGGTGAGCGCCGAGGACAATCTGCTCAAGCTGGTCGAGGCCGAGGAGGTCGACGATCACGACTACCTCCTGCAGGAGCAGGTCGGCTTCATCCTGCGCAAGGCGCATCAGCGCCATGTTTCGATCTTCGCCGCCCGCATCGCCGACCTGACGCCGCCGCAATTCGCCGCGCTCGCCAAATTGCGCGACGTTGGCGAGACCTCGCAGAACCAGCTTGGCACGTTGATCGCCATGGATGCCGCCACGGTGAAAGGCGTCATCGACCGGCTGAAGGCGCGTGGCCTGGTCGAGCTTTCCAGGCATGAGGTCGACAAAAGGCGGCTGCTGGTGAACCTGACGCCGGAGGGCCGCGACGCGATCGAGCGCCTGATACCGCTGGCCCGCGAGATCACGCAGGAAACCCTGGCGCCGCTCTCGGCCAAGGAGATCGCCACTTTCATGAAGCTGCTGGCGAAGCTGGCGTAAGGTACGAGTCGTTTCCTCTCCCTCCGGAGGGGGGAGAGGTGGCGCTGCGAAGCAGCGACGGAGTGGGGGAACCACTTGGCAACCGCCGCCGACGGATACTCAAAAGGGGACAAGGGCGCAAGAATCTTCCGCACTGCGCCAAGGGTCGACCCCCACTCCGTCGAGCTGCGCTCGACACCTCTCCCCCGATCGACGGGGGAGAGGAAGGGTGCCAAGCTGGACCCTGGGCCGGCACGTATCTCCCGTGAAAACTTACAGCCCGTTGTCCTTCAGCACCTGGGCGGCGTTTTCCTTGGTGATCTTCTCGGTTGGCAAGGTGATGGTCTTCTCCACCTTCTCGCCATTGAGGAACTTGATCGCCTGGCGCAGGCCTTCAGCACCTGGGGTGACATAGGTGAAGGTCGCCGTCAGTTCGCCCTTGTTCACCATCTGCACGCCTTCGTTGGGCAGGCCGTCGATGCCGATGAACTTGATGTCCTTCTCGCGGCCGACATCCTTGGCGGCGAGATAAGCGCCGTACGCCATCGGGTCGTTGTGGCCGTAGACGAGATCGATCTTCTCGTTGGTCTTCAGCGCGTTGGCCATCAGATTGTAGGCCTGGTCCTGCTTCCAGTCGCCCGATTGCTGGTCGAGCAGGTATTTGATGCCCGGTTCCTTGTCGGTGAATTCATGGAAGCCGTCATGGCGGTCATGCGCCGGCTGGGTGCCCATGCCGCCCCAGATCTCGACGACATTGCCCGCCGCCTTGCCCTTGCCGCCGAGCAGTTCGACGGCATATTCACCGGCCGCGCGGCCGATCAGCGCATTGTCGCCGCCGACGAACTGCGTGTAGTCCTTGGTATCGACATTGCGGTCGAGCACAAAGACCGGGATCTTGGCGTCGATCGCCTGCTGCACGACACCGGTCAGGCCGGCCGATTCCTTCGGCGACACCAGAAGCGCGTCGACTTCCTGACGGATCAGGTTCTCGACGTCGGCGACCTGCTTCTCGGTCTTGTCCTCGCCGTCGGTGATGATCAGCTCGACTTCCGGATGCTTGGCGGCCTCGGCGATGATGTCCTTGTTGAACTGGGCGCGCCAGGGCTCGATGGTGGTCACCTGGGAGAAGCCGATCTTCCACTTCTTGTCCTGGGCGAAGGCATGGCCGGTGGAGAGCAGTGCCGTGGTGGTCAGCAGGGCCGCGCCGAATGCGGCAAGCTTCAGCATGTCACGTCGTTTCATTTCTTGTTTCCTCCGAGATTGAGAGACGGTGTCTCCTGCGACGGCCGTTTCGCGGCGGCCGTTTCCTTGTGCGCCGCTCCGGGCAGGCGCAGATAGGCCATGAGATCGCCGGCATTGCGCTCCTGCACGAGCACGGTGCCGATGATGATCATCCCCTTCAGCACCAGCTGAAGGTTTGAATTGATGTTGTGGAGCTGCAATATGTTGGAGAGCAGCCCGAAGATCAGCACGCCGCAGAAGGTGCCTATCAGGCTGCCGCGCCCGCCCATCAGGCTGGTGCCGCCGATGACCACGGCGGCGATGGCGTCGAGCTCCAGCCCGGCGCCGGCGTCCGGCTTGCCTTGCCGGTACTGCGCCACGTAGAGCACCGCGGCGATGCCGGCGAGCAGTCCCGATATGGCATAGGTGGCGATCTTGACGCGGCCGGCGGCGATGCCGGAAAGCCTGGCCGCCTCCTCATTGCCGCCGATGGCATAGACATAGCGGCCGAACGGGGTGAAGCGCAGCACCGCGCCATAGATGACGATAGCGCCGAGGAAGAACAGGCCGGGCATCGGGATGACGCCGAACACCAGCGAGCGCAGCAGCTCGAAATCGGCGGTGGCGTTGGAGCCGGTATAGACCGGCAGCACCGCATTGTTCTGGCCGGCGGTGAGCCGGGCGATGCCGAGCGCCGTCACCATCATCGCCAGCGTGACGATGAAGGGCTGCAGCCGCCCGCCGACGATGATGAACCCGTTGATGGCGCCGAACAGCAGGCCGACGCAGGGCGCCACCAAAAGCACGCCGAGGACGCCGAATTTGGGCTCGATCTGCGGCAGCAGGTACCAGAGCGAAAGGCAGCACAGGACGATGCCGACGATTGCCGGCGTGACCAGGCCACGAACCGTGTCCAGCCTGACGTCGCGGGCCATGGCATCGGCGCCGGCGCGGGACTTCTCCAAATTGAGGAAGACGAAGCGGGTGACGACGAAGCCGAGGCACAGCGCCACCAGGGCAACGGTCGGCAAGCCCAGCACGACGCCCGGCGTCACGCCCGGAACAGTCAGCAGCATGGCGCAGACCACCGAACAGATGGCCATCAGCGAGCCGACGGAAAGATCGATGCCACCGGTGATGATGACAGCCGTCATGCCGGTCGCGATCAGCCCGGTGGTCGACACCTGGCGCAGCACGTCGAGCAGATTGCCATAGGACAGGAAGATGTTGTTGCCCTTGGAGCTGACCGGCGAGCCCAGCACGCCGATCAGGAAGATGGCGATCAGGCCCCAGTAGAGCTTGGTGCGCGACAGGAGTTTCAGTGCGGTCATGCGGCGGGTCTCGATAGGGTCCGGCGCGGTGCGGCGAGACGCATGATGGCCTCCTCGCTTGCCGCGCCGCGCGTAAGAATGCCTGTCTGGCGGCCGTCGGCCATCACCAGGATGCGGTCGGAAAGATGCAGCAATTCCGGCAGCTCGGAGCTGATGACGGCAATGGCCAAGCCATCGCCCGCAAGCCGGAAGATAAGGTCGTAGATCTCGCGCTTGGCGCCGACATCGATGCCGCGCGTCGGCTCGTCGAGCAAAAGCACGCGTGGCCTGGTCGACAGCCATTTGCCGATGACCACCTTTTGCTGGTTGCCGCCGGACAGCGTGCCGGCCGGCTGGTCGATGTCGCGGCAGCGTATGCCGAGCGCCTTCACCGCCTGCCGCGCCAGCCCCTGTTCGCCGGCCAGCGAGCGGATGCCGAAGCGCGCCAGCGCGCCGACCAGCGGCAGTGCCACATTGTCCGATATCGACGCCTGCAGATGCAGACCTTGTGTCTTGCGGTCCTCCGTGACGAGCGCGATGCCCAGCCGCCGTGCGTCACGTGGCGAACGAATATCCACCGGCTGGCCGTCGAGCCTGATCTCGCCGCCGGCGCGGCCATCGCTCGAGCCGAAGATCGCTTCCATGATCTCGGTGCGGCCCGAGCCCAGCAGCCCGCCTATGCCCAGAATCTCTCCGGCGGCCAGATCGAAGCTGACGCCTTCCATCACCTGCCGCCAGCCCTGGCGGTCGGGCTTCGACAGCGACAGACCGCTGACCGAAAGCACGGTACGGCCGCCGGGATCCCGCTCGTCTTGGGAGGATGCGAGCAGGTCCCGTCCGACCATCGCCGAAATGATGGCATTCTCGTCGAGTTCGGCCATCGGCCGCGTCAGCACATGGCGTCCATCGCGAAAAATGGTGACGCGGCCGGCCAGATGCATCACCTCGTCGATGCGGTGCGAGATGTAGACGATGGCGACGCCGCTGTCGGCAAGCTGGCCGATGATGCGGAACAGCCGCTGGCATTCGGCTGGCGACAGCGCCGAGGTCGGCTCGTCCATGATCAGGATTCGCGCCGACATCGACAGCGCCTTGGCGATCTCGACCAGTTGCTGTTCGCCGACACGCAAGGCGCCGACGCGTGCGTCCGGATCGAGTTCGATGCCGAGGCGCTGCAAAAGGGCGCTTGCGGCGCGGCTGCTCGCCTTGCGGTCGACGATCAGTCCCGCGATCAGCTTCTCGCGCCCGAGGAAGATGTTATCGGCGACGCTGAGCTCCGGCACCAAATTGAGTTCCTGGTGGATGATCGCGATGCCCGCATCCTCGGCATCGCGCACGCCGGCGAAGCTGACCGGCTGCCCGTCGATGCGGACCGTGCCTTCGTAGCCGGTATAGACGCCGGATAGGATCTTCATCAGCGTCGACTTGCCGGCGCCGTTCTCGCCCATCAGCGCATGGACCTCGCCGCGGCGCAGTTCGAAGCCGACATCGATCAGGGCGGCGATGCCGCCAAAACTCTTGGAAATGTGCTCGGCGCTCAGAACCGTATCCGAGCGATCCGATGCCGCACCCTGCGTCGAGGAAAGGGAACTGCTCTGCTCCATGACAATGGCGGCCTCCCTTCCGTCGTCGTCAACGTCTATAAAAGCTAATCTAAACGTTTCGAATGTGTCAAGCCGATATCAGGTGTCGGAAGTTTGATGCATTTCGATTCTTGCCTAAAAGGACAGGATTCCGTACGTATTGGTGACAAAGGGGTGACGAAACGTTTCGAAAATGACAGGGTCAGGGCGAAAAAAGCAGCGAAAATCCACCGCGCCCACCATGCTTCACGTGGCGGAAGCGGCGCGTGTCTCGGTCGCCACCGTGTCGGCGCTGATCAATGGCACGGCGACCGTCAGCCCCGAACTCAGCGCTCGCATCGAACAGGCGATCCGCGATATTGGCTACAAGCGCAACGCCATCGCCCGCAGCCTGAAGATGGGGACGACGCGCACCATCGGCTTGACCGTTCCGCACATCACCAACCCGTTCTTCACCGCCGTCGTCTCGGTTATCCAGCAGGCCTTCGATCGCGCCGGCTATGCCGTCATGCTGTGCTGCACGGACGAGGATCTGAATACCCAGGACGACCAGATCAGGCTGCTGCTCGACCGCATGGTCGACGGGCTGATCGTGGCCCGCGTCGGTGACGGCGCGATCCTCGAGCGGATCGTCGCCGATGCCAATGTGCCCGTCGTGCTGCTGGATCGCCTGTGCGAGGGCGTCGACACCGACGCCGTGGTTCTCGACAACCAGCGCGCGGTGTTCGACGCCATCAGCTATCTGGTCAATCTCGGCCACCGGCGCATCGGCTATATCACCGGCACCTCGGATATTTCACCCATGCATGACCGGATGACCGGATATTGCGAGGCGCTCCAGGCCGCCGGCTTGCCCGTGGCCGAGGAACTGATCCGCTCCGGCGATTTCCACGAGATCGACGGCTACAACGCAACCATGCAGCTTTTGTCGCTGCACGACCGGCCAAGCGCGATCTTCTCGGCCAACAACCCGATGGTGATCGGCACCATGAAGGCCATCCGCGATATCGGCCTGTCCTGTCCGGAGGACATTTCGGTCGCCTGCTTCGACGATTTTCCCTGGTCCGATGTGTTCCAGCCGCAGCTGACCACGGTGGCGCAGCCGGTGCAGGCGATCGGCGAACAGGCGGCCAATCTGCTGCTCGACCGTCTCGCTGGCAACAGGGATGCGCCGCCGCGCAAGCTGGTGCTCAAGGGCCGGCTGATGATCCGCAATTCATGCCGCCCACTGGCTGCGGTTGTGCAGAGCGTGAGTGCCTGAACAGGCGTCCGCGCATCGACTAAAAGACGCCGGAGCACAGCTGCTGCAGCTTGGAAAACACACCCTTGCCGCCCGTGATGACCTGTGTCCCGCTTTGCAGCACCGTCTTGGGATCCGCCTTCAGCACCGTGCCGCCGGCCTCCTCGATCAACAGCATGCCTGCCACGCAGTCCCAGGCGTTCATGTGTTCCTCGACATAGCCAAGCAGGCGGCCCGAGGCGACATAGGCAAGCATCAGGGCGCCGGACGCGTTGCGGAAGAAGACGCCGCCTTCGGCGAGAATTTTCTTGATCAGCACGGCGATGTTTTCGGCCTCGGCCCGGTTTGAAAACCCGGTTCCCACCGAGCCCTCTTCCAGGCTGGTCGCCGCACTCGTCTTGATAGGCTTGGCATTGACGAAGGCGCCGCCGCCGAGCCGGCCATGAAAGGTCTCGCCAGTCGACGGCTCGTGAATGACGCCGACGACCGTCTCTCCATCCCTGGCGCAAGCGATCACCACGCACCAGGCCGGAATGCCGCGCACGAAATTGGCGGTGCCGTCGATGGGGTCGATCACCCAGGAATAACCGGTCGCGCCGGCGACCGAGGCGTGTTCCTCGCCGACGATGCCGTCCCGCGGATAGTCGGCGGCGATGGTCGCGCGGATGAACAGCTCGACCTCGCGGTCGGCCTGCGAGACCAGGTCCTGATGGCCCTTGCTCTCGATGGTCAGGCTGTCGAGATCGCGGAAATATTTCAGCCCGAGTTCGCCGGCGCGCCGCGCCAGTTCGATGGCAAACTGCTCGCGTCTATCGAGATCATGGGGCAAGGCAAGGCTCGCTGTTGCGAAGGATACCCCGCACGTAGCAGAGCATTGATCTCGACAAAAGCTCTAGGACCCTGTTTCAGGCCGCTTGCGACAGCGATTTGTGCGCCTCGGCGAGGATCTCGAAGGAGCGCACGCGGGCGGCGTGATCGAATATCTGCGCGGTGACCATCAGCTCGTCGGCGCCGGTGCGGCGCACGAAGGCATCGATGCCTTGCCGGACCGTCTCGGGCGAGCCGACGACGGCGCAGGACAGCGCTTGGCCGAGCATGGTCCTGGCCATCGGGTCGAGATCCCGGTCATAATTCTCGACGGGTGGCTGCAAGCGTCCGGGCCGGCCGGTGCGCAAATTGACGAAGGCCTGCTGCAGCGAGGTGAACAGCAGCCGCGCCTCGGCATCGGTGGGGGCGGCAAAGACATTGAGGCCGAGCATGACATGCGGCTTGTCGAGTTGCTCCGACGGCTGGAAGCGCGAGCGGTATATGTCCAGCGCGTGGTCGAGTTCCGCCGGCGCGAAATGCGAGGCGAAGGCGTAGGGCAGGCCGAGCATCGCCGCGAGTTGCGCGCCGTAGAGGCTCGACCCGAGAATCCAGATCGGCACCGTCTGGCCCTCGCCGGGCACGGCGCGTAGGCGCTGGCCCTCCTCGGCCGGCAGGAAATAGCCCATCAGCTCGACGACATCCTGCGGGAAATTGTCGACGCCGGCCTCGAGATTGCGGCGCAGCGCCCGCGCCGTGTTCATGTCCGTGCCGGGAGCCCGGCCGAGGCCAAGGTCGATGCGGCCCGGGAACAAGGCGGCCAGCGTGCCGAACTGCTCGGCGATCACCAGCGGCGCATGGTTGGGCAGCATGATGCCGCCGGCGCCGACGCGGATGGTTTTGGTACCGCCGGCGACATGGGCGATGACGACGGCCGTTGCCGCGCTGGCAATGCCCGGCATGTTGTGATGCTCGGCCAGCCAGTAGCGCTTGTAGCCAAGCCGCTCGGCGTGGCGGGCAAGGTCGAGCGAATTGGCGAGCGATTGCGAGGCATCGCTGCCTTCGACGATCGGCGCCAGGTCGAGAACGGACAGTTCGGTCATATGTTGGTCTCCACGATCTTCGTCTCGCGCACCCGTGCCTCGAAGGCCGTGCGGTCGGGAATGTTGATGCCGAGCTGGCCTTCCAGCGTGTCGGCAAGTTCGGCGGCGGTGGCGATCTGCCTCTGTTCGGTGCGGCCATCGATGTGATGGATCGACAGGCGGTTGCCGCGCAAGCCGTAGCGCCGGTCGGGCGCCGCGCGCGCCGCCAGAACCGAGGTCAGGAAATGCGATGCCGGGTTGGTCGACAGGAAATAATTGGTGATGGAATAGTCGACTTCATAGTGCGGCTGCAGATCGAAGCGATACAGCGAGCGCCAGTCGCCGCCGATGGCGGCCTGCAGGCGGAAATGGTCGCCGGTTTCGACGATGCGGAATGTCTCGTGCGGGGTGTTCTGTTCGAGACCCGGCTCGAGCAGCAGCGGGGCGGTCATCGTCAGGCCGCCGAAGCCGACATCGGCTATATAGGTCCGTCCATCGAGTTCGGTGCGCAGCAGCATGTGGTTGCGCGCCGTGATCGCGTCCTCGTTCTGGCCCCAGAGCACACGCGCGGCAAGACCGCCGACCTTGAAGCCGAGCGCCTCCAGCGCATGCATGAAGAGGAGATTGTGCTCGAAGCAATAGCCGCCACGTCCGGCAAGCACGATCTTGTCCTGCAGCGAGGCGGCGTCCAGCCGGACCGGGCGGCCCAGAAACGGATCCATGTTCTCGAAGGGGATAGCCTGCGGATGCAGGAAATGAAGCGTCTTCAGCGTGTCGAGCGAAGCCCCCCTGGAACCGGCATGGCCGATCCGGGCGAAATAGGCGTCGAGGCCGAAGGGAATGTCGCTCATGGGGAAAGACACCGGGCGCTGATCGGCCGGATATAGGCACTCGATCCCGCCGCCGCAAACCCTGCGACGGTTATGCGGCAGCCTTGCTATCCTGTTCGTTGGCTTCCTCTTCCACGACCGTGACATGTTGCGCGGCGAGGAAATTGCCGACATGGCTGAGGCCTTCGAAATGGTCGCAGAACACCTTGATGACGACCAGCAACGGCACTGCCATCAGCGCGCCGACGAAGCCCCACAGCCATGACCAGAAAGCGATGGCGATGAAGATCGCAACGGCGTTGATCTCGAGCCGCCGCCCGACCACCATCGGCGTCACGAACTGGCCTTCGACGATATCGCACAGGATAACGAAGGCGGGCGCCAGAAGCGCGTAGGAGATCGAATCGAAACTGATCAGCGCGATGACCGCGACCAGCAGGATGGTGATCAGCGCCCCGACATAGGGCAGGAAGTTGAGCAGCGCCGCCGCCGCGCCCCAGACCAGCGGATTGGGCATGCCGAGCCCCCAGAGGCCGAGCCCGATGACGGCGCCCAGCCCGGCATTGATGACGGCGACGGTGAGCAGATAGTGCGAGATCTCGCGCTCGACATCATAGACGACGCGAAGAGCCCGCTTCTTCTGGCTGAGGCTGGCGAAGGACTGGATGATCTTCTCGTAGAACAGCGTGCCCGAGGCAAGCAGGAACAGCGACAGCACGAAAACGATGGTGATGCTGGTGCCCGCGTCGAGAATGTTGCTGGCGGCCGTCGACAGGATGCCGGACGGCGCCACCGCGACCCGCTGCACGCCCGGTTCCTGCGAGGTCTCGGTCAGCGCTTCCAGTTGATGCGCGAGATCCATCATCCGCGCCAGCGGCCGCTTGAACTGCGCCAGCCGTTCCGTGAGCTGCTGCCCGATCGAGGAGGTGTTGTTGATCAGATCGATGACCGGCCCGCTGAGCAGATAACCGGCGCTGGCAAACGCGAAGATGGAGAAGAGCACCAGCATTGTCGCCGAAACCACCTCGGGAATGCCGCTCTTGCGCAGGAAGCGGACGATCGGCGTTAGGGTCAGCGCCAGCAGGAAGGCAAGGATGACGGGCATGAAAAAAGCCCGGCCGAAGTAGAACGCGGCGGTGACCGCCAAAATGAAGATTCCGATCAGCAGCGACCGCATCAGCCGCAAGTTCGCGCGCGCCTCGGCACGCGAATCCTGTTCGTCGGCAACGCCTGCGGCTAAGGCAGCGGGTTCGGTCTTCATGCTCACCCCCTCGCGCCGGCGCCCCTCAGCGATCGGCAATGCCCGGTGGAAACGCGGAGTCGCGGGCGGAGGTTCCATGAGCCGGCTTCGAGAGCGAGGTCCGTCATGCGCACTCTTCAGACCACTCCGACGCAGCGCATCGCGCGAAATATTACATCCGGTGTAATTGAGACGACGCTCGCGGCTTGGCTAGAACAAGCAGGCTTTCGCGCAGCGGGTTTAATGTAAATCCGTGCTCGGATGAGAAAAGCGGGCAGTGCAGCGCATGATTGATCACACGATGTCGTGGCGCGGCGCCGAAACTGTCCATGCGATCAGAAACCGATCTTTGAACAGAGGATTTCAAAATGCAAAGGTTTACCCTTCAGACAATCGAGTCGGCACCGGAACGATCCAGGCCCGCGCTAGAGGCGTTGCAAGAAAGATTTGGCTTTCTTCCCAACGTTATGGCGACCATGGCCAACAATCCGGTTCTCCTCAACGGTTTCGTCTCCAGCTTCGGCAGTTTTCACGGCGGAAGCTTCGACGAGATCGAAAAACAGGTACTGCTGCTGACCAACGCGGTCACCATCAGATGCCCCTGGACCGTCGCCGCGCATTCGACATTCGCCATCGAGGACGGGATTGCGCCAAGCGAGGTCAAGGCAATCCGGGACGGCGGCTTGCCGGCGGACCCGAAATATGCGGCTCTTTCGGCCTTGACCAAGGCGTTGATCGAAAACAAGGGAAACGTGAGCGATGCCGACATCGACGCGTTTACCTCGGCGGGCTATTCGAAGGCGCAGATCCTGGAAGTGGTAACCGGCGTCGGCGTTTCCACCATGGCGGCAACCACCACCAATATGGCCGGCACGGCGATCGAGGAACGCTTCCAGGCGCAGGCATGGTCTCCCGCCGCCGCGATGGCCGCCTGACCCGATCGACGGCGCATGGACCGGCTGGTGCCATGCGCCGTCAGGCAATGCCGGTCGTATCGGTGTATCGTCCGAGGGATCGCGAGGACAGCGGGCTATGAAGACGAACCCTCGAACCACCATGACAGCCGACCTGGGCACGCTCTTGCGTTACTGGCGCGATGTGCGTGGCAGAAGTCAGCTTGACCTGTCGCTCGATACCGGCATTTCGCAAAGGCAGATCAGCTTCATCGAAAGCGGGCGCAGCGTTCCCGGCCGTGAGACCTTGATGGCGATCGCCGGTGCGCTCGATGTGCCTTTGCGCGAGCGCAACGCCTTGCTTCTGGCGGCGGGCTACGCGCCGATGTTTTCCGAAGGCGCCTGGGACTCCGTGGAGATGAAGAGCGTGACCGATGCCTTGACGCGCATCCTGCGGCAGCACGAACCCTATCCGGCGCTGGTCATGGATCGGTACTGGAATGTGCTGATGACCAACCAGCCCGCGCCGCTCTTCTTCGGCTGTTTCCTCGACATGGCCGCAAGGCAAGGGCAGCGCAACATGCTCCACCTCATCTTCGATCCCGAAGGCATGCGCCCGTTCGTCGCCAATTGGCCCGACGTGGCGCGGAGCCTGTTCGAGCGGGTCTATCGCGAATCCATCGGCCGGGTCGTCGACGAAAAGACCGGCGAGCTGCTGACGGCGCTGCTCGCCTATCCGGACGTGGATGTCGAGTGGAAAAATCCGGTGGCGATCGGCTTCATGCCGGTCATTCCGCTTGGTTTTGTCAAGGACGGTCGCCGGTTGAATTACTTTTCGATGGTCACCACGGTGGGCACTCCTCAAACTGTCGCCGCCCAGGAACTGCGCATCGAGTGCATGTTCCCGGCCGACGAGGCGACCGAGACCCACCATGCCGCGATGATGGACGCGGCCTCGTACCGGGCAACGCCAGCGCAATGAGGCCCCATCGCTGCGGGCCTCATCAAGGTCACGCCACGGGCGCCGCCACGGCCGGCACGGGTTTGGCCGTTTCCTTGCGCACGATCGGCGCGACCTTGGTGCCGTAAAGCTCGATCGCCCTCATGATCTTGGCGTGCGGCATGGTGCCGATAGCCATTTGCAGCAGGAAGCGGTCATTGCCGAAAATCCTGTGCTGGGCGACGATCTTTTCGGCCACCTGCTCCGGATTGCCGACGAACAGCGCGCCATCGGGACCACGCGACTGATCGAAATGCGCGCGCGATGTCGGCCCCCAGCCGCGCTCGCGGCCGATGCGGTTCATCACTTCGGCCTGCGGGCCATAGAAATCGTCCGCCGCCTGCTCGGTCGTGTCGGCGATGAAGCCGTGCACGTTGATGCTGGTGGCCAACCCTGCCGGATCGCTTCCGGCCCGCTTGGCGGCCTCACGGTAGAGGTCGAACAGCGGCGCGAAGCGCGCCGGTTCACCGCCGATGATGGCAAGCGCCAGCGGCAGGCCGAGCGCGCCGGCGCGAGCGGCCGATTGCGGCGTCCCGCCAATGGCGATCCAGACCGGCAGCCTGTCCTGGAAGGGCCTGGGATAGACGCCGCGATCGTTGATCGGCGCCCGCAGACTGCCCGACCAGGTGACCTTCACCTGATCGCGGATGGCAAGCAGAAGGTCGAGCTTTTCGGCGAACAGCTCGTCATAGTCTTCCAGCTTGTAGCCGAACAACGGGAAGGATTCGATGAATGAACCGCGCCCGGCCATGATCTCGGCCCGGCCGCCGGACAGAAGGTCGAGCGTGGCGAATTGCTGGAAGACGCGCACCGGGTCGTCGGAGGAGAGCACGGTGACCGCACTGGTCAGCTTGATGCGCTTCGAACGCTCCGCGGCCGCGGCCAAAGCCACGACCGGCGCCGAGGCGGCATAATCGGGCCGATGGTGTTCGCCGAGGCCAAAGACATCGAGCCCGACCTGGTCGGCCAGTTCGATCTCCTCGATCAGGTTGCGCAGCCGCTCGTGCGGGCCGATGGCGCCGGGACCCGGCACAGGGCTCACATCGGCAAAAGTGTAGAGGCCGAGTTCCATTTGGATGTCATCCCAGTGTGTTGATTGTTGCGCTAGAGGTAGCGGCGCGTCCATCGCGCCGCCAGAGGGCCGCTGGTGAACAGTGCATGTCGATTTCGGCGGGAAATGCGTCTCCCCGGTGCAACATCCCGGAATTTCATGGCTGGCATACCGTTTTGGCGCTTGAACTCCGGGTTTTCGCGCGTATGTAAGCGTCGCGAATAGACTTCAAGGAAGTGGACTTGGCTATCTACAGGGAAAAAGACATTTTCGAGCGGCGCAATGCCGCGACCGAGGCAAAGAAGGCGCTTCTGGAGCGCTTCAAGTCAAAGCCGGCAGCAGACGATCCCGCCGTGCTGGCGCGACAGGCCGAACGCAAGGCGATCCTTGCGGCCCGTGAAATCCGCGAGGCCGAAAAGGCCAGGCTGAAGCAGGAAAAGCTGGCACGCGAGGCGGCCGAGAAGGCCCAGCGCGAGGCCGCCGCCGAAGCGGCGCGCATCGCCGCCGAAGAGGCAGCGGAAGCCGAGGCCAAGGTTCGGGAGGCTGAAGAGACCGAGCGCATTGCTCGCTTGCTTGCCGACGAAGCCGAGCGAAAGGCAAAGCGCGATGCGCGCTATGCGGCACGCAAGCAGCGCACCGGCAGGACGCCGCCCGGCTTTACGGGTCGCTAGGAGCGCTCGCCTCGACGGATGATGAATGAGGGACGCGCCAAGGCGCGGCCCTTTTTCGCGTTTGTCGGTGTTGCCCACGGGAAGCCTCCCTGCGTCCAGGGATGTCGATCGATATCGTCTGTCGGCGGCCAAGGCCGTTCAGGCCGCGAATTTCAGCCCTATGATACCGCAGACGATCAACGCGATGCAGCCGAGCCTGATCGCCGTCGCCGGCTCGCCCAGCAGCCAGATACCGAGCAGCGCCGTGCCGACGGTGCCGATGCCTGTCCACACCGCATAGGCTGTGCCGACAGGCAGCGCCTTCAGCGCCAGGCCGAGCAAGGTGAGGCTGACGATCATCGAAGCGACCGTGAGCACGGTCGGAACCAGCCGGGTGAAGCCGTCGGTATATTTGAGGCCAATCGCCCAGCCGATTTCGAACAGGCCGGCGAAAAACAGAAGAATCCATGACATCGAAACGCTCCATCCAGAACATCCGAAAGGTCTTCGGCTGTTCAATCAAACCATGGCGGGCCGTCCCAACCGGATTTTCGGGAAATGCGAGGTCGTCCCCGCATCGTCGATCTAGGGTGTCTGAACGCCCAATCAACAACTCGCCGGCGGCATTCGGAACGCCGCCGGTGAAATCCATGCGCGCTTGACGAGATCTATTTTTCCTTGATCCTCATTGCCTTGACCGGCGGCGCCTTCAGGGCCGGAGCGGCTACAGGCTTCTTGGCGTCTTTCTTTGGTTTGCGGGCTTCCTTGCCTGCCTTCATCGCACCTTTAGCCATGATTCGTTCCTCCAGTTGCGGGAAGCGAAGTGAAACAAGAGAAACGCTTTGCCGCAAGGGGGGAGCGCCTGTCACGGCCCCCGGCCGGCCGCTTTCAACCGGTTTCTAATTTGCTCGTAAACCCCGGCGGTCCATGCCATGGTTGTCTTCGCGCTGCAGCATCGACCCGCGCACCGCCGGGTGATCGTCAGGCAGGCCGGTCAGGACGACAATGCGGATCCATATCGGCTGCGAGATGAGCTTCGACTTTCCGCAGGAAACGCCGCTCATCGCGATGCTCAATGTCCACTATTCCCGTGCCTCCGATCTCGAGCGCCCGGATTTCCTTACCTCCAACCCGCCAGTCCCGATTCAGGGTTATCGCGACAGTTTCGGCAACTGGTGCAACCGGTTCGTCGCGCCCCCCGGGCGTTTCACTTTCGGCACGGATGCGGTGATTCGCGATCCCGGCACATTCGAGATGGGCGAACTCACAGCGTGGCAGCACGAGGTGCGCGACCTGCCGGCGGAGACACTGCTGTTCCTGCTGCCCAGCCGGTTTTGCGAAAGCGACCTCTTGGCAAACGAGGCATGGCGGCTGTTTGGCCACACGCCGCTCGGCATCCCGCGCGTACAGGCGGTGTGCGATTTCGTCCATGACCACATCGTCTTCGACTACGGCAACGCACGGGTGACGCGCACCGCCGCCGAAGCCTGGCGCGAGCGGAGCGGCGTGTGCCGCGACTTCGCGCATCTCGCCGTCACCTTCTGCCGGGCACTCAACATCCCGACGCGCTACTGCACAGGCTATATTAGCGACATCGGCATGCCCAAGCCCTGGGCGAGCATGGATTTTTGCGCCTGGATGGAAGTCTATCTCGGCGGCCGCTGGCACGCTTTCGATCCACGCAATAACGCGCCACGTATCGGGCGCATCCTGATCGCCTCCGGGCGCGACGCCGCTGATGTGCCGCTGACCCATATTTTCGGACCAGGGACACTCGCCGGCTTCAAGGTGTGGACCGACGAGATTCAGGAATAGCCGGCGGTTCCTTCGGATTTTTCGAAGACTTTGAACGACCCGGGGATTGGTGCGTTGTGATGGCTGTGGAGCTTCGGCGGCGGGGCAGCTACACTGTACTTGAAGGGGACAAACCTGCATGGCAGGGCACGGCGGCTCCAAAACGGTCATCTATGCGGCGCTGGCCGGCAATCTTGCCATAGCGCTGACCAAGTTCGCCGCCGCCTTTTTCACCGGCAGTTCGGCAATGCTGTCGGAAGGCGTGCATTCGCTGGTCGATACCGGCAATGGCGGCCTGCTGCTCTACGGCATGCACCGGGCCGCGCGCCCAGCCGACCGTACGCATCCGCTTGGCCATGGCCGCGAACTCTATTTCTGGAGCTTCATCGTCGCCCTTCTCGTCTTCGCGCTGGGCGCCGGCGTGTCGCTCTACGAGGGCATCACCCACATCATGGCGCCTGAACCGGTCGCCAACGTCAAGGTCAACTATATCGTGCTCGGCCTGTCCTTTTTGTTCGAAGGCAGCTCCTGGCTGGTGGCGCTGAAGGAATTCCGCAAGCAGAAGGGCAAGCAGGATTGGCTGACAGCGGTGCAGTCGAGCAAGGATCCGAGCGTCTACACGGTGCTGTTCGAGGACAGCGCCGCCCTGCTCGGCCTGATCGTCGCCTTCGCCGGAATCCTTGCGGCGGAACTGCTGGAAATGCCCGAAATCGACGGCGCCGCCTCCATCGGCATCGCCCTCATACTCGGCGCCACGGCGATTTTCCTGGCGCGCGAAAGCAAGGGCCTGCTCATCGGCGAGCCGGCCTCGCCCGAGGTGCAGAGGAAGGTGCTGGCAATCGTCCAGCAGGATCCGGCGGTGCAGCGAGCGAACGGTGTGCTGACGGTGCATATGGGACCGGAAGAGATCGTTGCCGCCCTCAGCGTCGAGTTCGAGGACCATCTGGCGGCGCCGGAGATCGAGGCCTGTGTCGAGCGCATCGAGGCGCGGCTGAGGAAGGAAATGCCTGAGATCACGCGGCTGTTCGTCAAACCGCAGACGTCAGGCACCTGGGAAAAACGGCGCAAGGTGATCGAATCCGCGTCAGGAGAAAGTTGAGCATGACCCCGAAACCCTCTTCGTGATCATGCCCTGGCCTCTGGACCAGCGCCGCGCCGTTGCCTCGCCTCCCTGCGCCGCTAAGATCAGCCAAACGATTTGGAGGAATGACGATGAAGATTGACGGCGGCTGTCATTGTGGTGCCATCGCCTATGAGGCGGAGGTCGACCCGGAAAAGACCTCCATCTGTCATTGTACCGATTGCCAACAACTGACCGGCACGGCGTTTCGCGTCACCGTTCCCGCGCCGGAGGATCAGTACCGGATCACAAGGGGTACACCGAAAATCTATATCAAGATCGTGGCGAGCGGCGCCAGGCGAACCCAGGCTTTTTGCGCCGACTGCGGTTCGCACCTTTATGCGACATCGGTCGGCGACGGTCCGAAGGTCTATGGGATCAGGGTCGGCACCTCGCGGCAGCGCCAGGACTTGATCCCCAGACACCAGAAATGGCACCGGTCGGCGTTGCACTGGCTTCCGGAATTCGAGGGCATGACGACGGTGGAGGAGCAGTAGCTCCTGTCTCTCACCCAATTCCCAAGGGGAAGCGCTACGCGCTTCTTCCGGGAAAACCGCAGCGCGGTTTTCCTGGAATTGCTCCCCTCTCAGTCGTCGCCTTCGACGACCCTCAACCTCAGCTGTCCGGTCTTGGAATCGGCCACCCGCGGTGCGGCCTCCACTTTGGTGGCGCCGCCGCGCGGGGCGTCGGGCTCGCCTTCCCCGAATTCCAGCGCCTCGATCTTCTGGCCGCGCTTGGTCACTTTCGAGGTCGAGACGAGGATGTCTTCGATGTCCTTGGCAGACTGGCCGAAATGGCCCTGCAATTTGCGCACCCGCTCGTCGACACGCTGGACGTCCTCCATCAGCCGGATGACTTCGCCCTGGATAAGATGCGCCTGCTCGCGCATGCGGGCATCCTTGAGGATCGACTGGATGACCTGGATCGACAGCATCAAGAGAGAAGGCGAGACGATGACGACGCGGGCGCGGTGCGCCTTCTGGACAACCGCTTCGAAATTCTCGTGGATCTCGGCAAACACCGATTCCGACGGCACGAACATGAAGGCGGTGTCCTGGGTTTCGCCCTGGAGCAGGTATTTTTCCGAAATGTCGCGGACGTGGATCTCGATATCGCGGCGAAACGCCTGGGCCGCGACCTTCTGCAGGTCGACGCCATCGGCGGCGCGGATGGCATTCCAAGCCTCCAGCGGAAATTTGGCGTCGATGGCCAGCGACGGCGCGCCGTTCGGCATTTTCACCAGGCAATCCGGCCGGCTGCCGTTCGACAGTGTCGCCTGGAATTCATACGCGCCGTGCGGCAGGCCGTCGGCGACGATCGCCTCCATGCGCGACTGGCCGAAGGCGCCGCGCGTCTGCTTGTTGGAGAGGATCGCCTGCAGTTGCACCACCTGGCCGGCCAGCGACTGGATGTTGCCTTGCGCGGTGTCGATGACCGCCAGCCGCTCCTGCAGTTTCGCCAGGCTTTCATGGGTGGATTTGGTCTGTTCTGTCATGGTCTGGCCGATGCGGCCGGTCATGGCGTCGAGACGCTGGCCGATCGACTGCGTCAATTCGGCCTGGCGGGCGCCGAACACTTCGGCGATGGCGCCCATGCGGCCCTGCATCTCGGCCTGGGATTGGAGAATGCCGGCCATCCGCGCCTCGGCGTCACGGGCATGGTCGGCGGCTTCCGCGGCAGCCACCGTGCGGGCCTTGGCCGACCGCCACAGCGCAACGACGAGCGCTATGAACAAGCCGAGAAACAGCAACGCGCCGAAGGCCAGTGCGTGGCCGAGCGTGATTGTCGAGGCGCCAAGCCGCGCGACGGGCTCCGAAAGGATGGTGCTCAGATCATTCATGTGGACAGCATAACCGATTCGGCACGCTGGCACAGATCAAAACGTGAACGAGACGCAGGCGCACCGGTTGACGCCTTTCCTTGGAGGTCTTAGGTGAAGCGCCATGCCGATCAAGCCGCTCATCATCCTTCCCGACCCCATCCTGCGCCAGGTTTCCAAGCCGGTGGAGCGCGTCGATGCGCCCTTGCGCAAACTGGCCGACGACATGCTGGCGACCATGTATGACGCGCCCGGCATCGGGCTGGCGGCGATCCAGATCGGCGAGCCGCTGCGCATGCTGGTGATCGACCTCGCCAAGGAAGACGAAACGCCCGCGCCCCACGTCTTCATCAACCCCGAAATTCTCGAAAGCGCCGACGCGCGGTCCGTCTACGAGGAAGGTTGCCTGTCGATCCCGGACTATTATGCCGAGGTCGAACGCCCGGCTTCGGTGCGGGTCAAATATCTCGACCGCGACGGCACGCTGCGGGAGATGCAGGCCGAAGGGCTGATGGCGACCTGCCTGCAGCACGAGATCGACCATCTTAACGGCGTACTGTTCATCGACCACATCTCGAAGCTGAAGCGCGACATGGTGGTGAAGAAGTTCAGGAAGCTCGCCAAGGACAAGGCGCCTGGCAAGCTGGTCGGATAGGCGCGGATCGACAGCGTAGACTCCCATTGAGCCGCAACCCTTATCGTGATATCACCGATATCAACGCTGGAGGGTTGCATGGGCGATATGCTGATCAGGGACATCCCCGAACCGTTGAAACGCGAAATCGAACAAGCTGCGCGAAGCGGCGGCCAAAGCTTATCCGGCAAGGCGATCGATCTTTTGCGTAAGGGCATGGTCGCCGAAAAGGAGGCCAAGCCAGAGCCTGGTCTGTCGGCATGGGACAACATTCGCTCCGCGTTCGCGGCCGAGAATGCGGTCGACGACGAGTTCGCCGAGATCATGGAAGAAATCGAAGCGGAGAGAAAACGCGACTTCGGGCGAGCGGTCGAGGATTTCGAGTGATCGTCCTCGATACCAACGTCATTTCCGAAACGAGCAGGATGGCACCCGATGCGAACGTGGTCGAATGGTTTCGCAAACAGGAGTTGCTCGACTTGTATCTGTGCGGCCCCGTCGTCATGGAGCAATCCTTCGGTGCCGAAAGGTTTCTGAACAAGACCGGTTCCGATCGTCATGTCCGTGCTCTCGATCACCTGATCTCGAAGCAGTTCTCCGGTCGCGTCGTCGAATTTGCTGGCTCCATCCCCCGTCTTGCCGGCAAGCTCCGGGCGGCGCGGGAAAGGATCGGCCGCCCTATCAGCCTTCCGGACGCCATGATCGCCTCGATCTGCCTCGCGCATGACGCTACGCTGGCGACCCGCAATGTCCGCGACTTCGACGGGCTTGACCTGAAGCTCGTAAACCCGTTTGAAGCGGTTGCCTGAACCGGCTCGTGCAAGCAGAGAAAGACCACGGAAGAAAAATGCCCCTTCGCGTCATCTTCATGGGCACGCCGGAGTTTTCGGTGCCGACGCTGCGCGCCATTGCTGAAGCCGGACATGAGATAGCAGCTGTTTATACGCAGCCGCCGCGCGCCGCGGGCCGGCGCGGGCTGGAACTGACGCCATCTCCTGTGCAGCGCGAGGCCGAGCGACTGGGCATCGAGGTGCGCACGCCGACATCTCTGAAAGGCGAGGCCGAGCAGACCGCTTTTGCCGCGCTCGACGCCGATATCGCCGTGGTGGTCGCCTATGGCTTGCTGTTGCCGAAGGCGGTTTTGGGGGCGCCCCGGCTTGGCTGCGTCAACGGCCACGCCTCGCTCTTGCCGCGCTGGCGCGGCGCCGCTCCCATCCAGCGCGCCATCATGGCCGGCGACACGGAGACCGGCATGATGGTGATGCGCATGGAGGAGGGCCTCGACACCGGTCCGGTGGGATTGCTTGAAAAATGCGCCATCGACCCCGATATGACAGCCGGCGATCTGCATGATCGGTTGATGAGCATTGGCGCGGCCCTGATGGTGGAAGCGCTGGCGCGGCTGGAAGAGAGCACCCTGACATTTACCGCGCAGGCGGTAGACGGGGTGACTTACGCCAGGAAAATCGATAAATCCGAGACGCGCTTGGATTGGACACGGCCTGCTGTCGAGGTCCACAATAGCGTTCGCGGCCTGTCGCCCTTTCCCGGCGCCTGGTCCGAGATTGAAATTGGCGGCCGCATGGAGCGGCTGAAGCTGCTTCGCTCGACGCTGTCCGGGGGCCTGTCGCTTTCGGAAGATTTGGGCGAGTCGGGAGGAATTCTCGATGACCGGCTGACGGTCGCCTGCGGAAAAGGCGCGATCAGGCTGGTCGAAGTTCAACGTGCGGGCGGAAAGCCCGCCGCCGCGTCGGAATTCCTGCGCGGAGCCAAGATCGAAAAAGGACTGAAATTCTCATGAGCATGATGTCGATACGCGCGGCGACGCCGCGGGACCGCGAGGCCATTCGCCTCGTCGAGGAACACGCGTTCGGCCAGCAGGCGGAGGCCGGGCTGGTCGACGCGTTGGTGACGGGCGGTGATGCCGTCGTCGAACTGGTGGCGGAAGAAGACGGCCAGGCCGTCGGCCACATCCTGTTTTCGCGGCTGTTCGTCCAGAGCGGCGGCAAGAGCTTCGCCGCCGTGGCGCTGGCGCCATTGGCGGTGGAACCGTCTTTTCACGGCTCCGGCATTGGCGGCGCGCTGATCCGCGAGGCTCACATCCGGCTCAAGGACGCTGGCGAGACGTTGGCCGTGGTGCTGGGTGATCCGGCCTATTACGGCCGTTTCGGCTACAGCCATGCGCGTGCCGAGAACTTCGAAAGCGAATACCAGGGCGAAGCGCTGCAGGCGCTTGCCTGGGGCGACGCGCCCGAAGCCGGCAGGCTGGTCTACGCCTCCGCCTTCACCGCTCTCGCCGCCTAGGCGAGAGCGTATAGCCGACCGGCATGCCGCGTTTTCGCCTCGATATCGAATATGACGGCAGCCTGTTTGCCGGCTGGCAGCACCAGGCTGATCAGCCTTCGGTGCAGCAGGCGATCGAGCAGGCCGTCGAGAAATTCAGCGGCGAAGAGGTCCGCTTGCGCGCCGCCGGCCGCACCGACGCCGGCGTGCATGCGACCGCCCAAGTCGCGCATGTCGACCTTGCCAAGGCATGGTCGGGCGACAAGGTGCGCGACGCCATCAACGCCCATCTGCAGGCGGCCGGCGCGCGCATTGCCGTGCTGAAGGCCGCGGTCGTCCCCGACGAATTCGACGCCCGCTTCTCGGCCACCGGCCGGCACTATCTCTACCGTGTCCTCAACCGGCGCGCGCCCTCGGCACTGGAAAAGGGCAAGGTGTGGTGGGTACCGAAGCGGCTCGATGCAGCCGCCATGCATGAAGCCGCGAAGCTCCTGCTCGGACGACACGACTTCACCACCTTCCGCTCGACCCAGTGCCAGGCAAACAGCCCGGTCAGGACGCTGGAGCGGCTCGATGTCAGCCGGACGGGCGACGTGATCGAGGTAAGAGCCTCGGCGCGCTCCTTTCTGCACAATCAGGTGCGCTCCATGGTCGGCTCGCTCAAGCGGGTCGGCGACGGCGGCTGGACATCAGGCGACCTCAAGGCCGCGCTCGAGGCGCGCGACCGCGCCGCCTGCGGCCAGGTGGCGCCGCCCGACGGACTTTTCCTGATAGGCGTCGATTACCCCTGATGGAACCCCGTTCCATCGATGGAACCCGGTTCCATCGGAGACAAGCACCCAGCCTACCCCGGATAGAGTCCCGACAGGCTCTGCGCCCCGACATCGTCCGGCACGCTGATGCCGAGCACCATCTGCAGCCCGAACAACACCAGCAGCGAAGCGATGAACATGCCGACGAAAACGGCTGTGCCGACGGCTGCCCCCTTGCCGATCGTGACATTGGTCATGCGCCAGGTCAGCACCATCGACAGGGCAAACAACAGCAGCGACACCAGGCTCGAGACCTGGCTTGCCGACGACAGGAAGAGCCTGATCAGCGCCGAGGGCAGCATCAGCCAGGCGGTGATTGCCGAGGCCCAGTTGCTGGCGACGACATAGTGGACGAAGCGCCCGCCAATGCCGGCGCGCGGCGCCACCAAGGCTAGCGCCACCAACGGCAGCACCCAGGAGCCGATATCGACCGTCGCCAGGCGCACCAGCATGGAGAAGCGGCCGGCGAAGGCATCGGGGTCGCCGATCTCGTTGGCGATGCCGACCCAGCCGACGATGAGCGCCGGAGCCGCGACGATGATGGCGAAGAACGAGTTCCAGAAACCATCCGCCGACAGGTCGAGCAGGCGCAGGCCGTCGACCTTGCCGAGCATCAGCCGCCAGGCGCCCGTCAGCGAAGCTTGGGTTTCGTCCGCCGAAAGCATGCTGGTCAGCCCTGTCCGAACCAGTCTTCGATGAAGCGCTGGTAGATTTGAGTCAGCGTTTCGAGATCGGCGATGGCGACACGCTCGTCGACCATGTGCATGGTCTTGCCGACCAGGCCGAACTCGACCACCGGACAATGATCCTTGATGAAACGCGCATCCGATGTGCCGCCGGAGGTGGACAAAGCCGGCTTTTTGCCGACCACCGCGCCGACCGAACCGCTCAGCGTCTCGACCAACCTGTCGTCGCGGGTCAGGAAGACATGGCTTGGCCGGTCGCGCCAGACCAGCTCATAGTCGACCGGCGTTGTCTTGCCTGGCCGGTACTTCTTGCGCCCTGCCGCCTGGTCGAGGCGGTTGTGGATTTCCGCCTGGACCGTCTCGGCCGTCCAGCTGTCGTTGAAGCGGATGTTGAAGGTGGCGGTCGCCTTGGCCGGGATGACGTTGGTGGCCGGGTTGCCGACATCGATGGAGGTCACCTCCAGATTGGTCGGTTGGAAATCCTTCGTGCCCTTGTCGAAGACGGGATGCAGCAAGGCGTCGACGAGGCTCATCAGCCCGCGCACCGGATTGTCGGCGAGCTGCGGATAGGCTGCGTGCCCCTGGCGGCCATTGACGGTGATGCCGCCCGACATCGAGCCGCGCCGGCCGATCTTGATCATGTCGCCGAGCGCATCCGGATTGGTCGGCTCGCCGACGATCGAGGCGTCCCATTTCTCGCCTTTGGACGCGGCCCATTCGAGCAGCTTGACCGTGCCGTTGATGGCCGGCCCTTCCTCGTCGCCGGTGATCAGCAGCGAGACCGAGCCCTTCGGGCCGCCCTTCTCTTCGACATGGCGCGCCACCGCCGCGATGAAACAGGCAATGCCGCCCTTCATGTCGACCGCGCCGCGGCCATACATCTCGCCATTGGCGATCTCTGCGGCGAAGGGCGGATGCGTCCAGGCGGCTTCGTCGCCGACCGGCACCACGTCTGTATGGCCGGCGAACATCAGATGCGGGCCGTTGCCGGAACGCCTTGCATAGAGGTTCTCGATATCGGGCGTGCCGTCCTCGGAGAACACCGGCCGGTCGACGAGGAAGCCGAGCGGTTTCAGCATCGCCTCCAGCGCGGTGAGCGCGCCGCCTTCGGCTGGGGTCACCGAGGCACAGCGGATGAGGGAGGCAAGGTTTGCGGCGGGATCGGTCGGCAGCGTCATGGCAAAAGCGATAGTCGAAAGCTGAGGGCCTGTCACGGCCAGACGTAGGGGCCAGCCCTATCGCCGACGATGCCGCCGACATTATGGTTTTCATGTCGTATAGTCGGACTGGTGCGGAGCAAGAGATGGCAAACGGGGGAAACAGGATCGTCATTGCCGGCGCCGGCAGCATTGGCTGTTATGCCGGCGGCTGCCTGGCACTCGCCGGGCGACAGGTTGTCCTGCTCGCCCGGCCGCGCATCGAGGCAGCGTTGCGGCAGGGCGGATTGCGTGTCAGCGACCTGGAGGGCCGTGATCGCCTGATCAAGCCGGAACAGCTCGTCGTCACCACCGATCCGGCCGCTGCCTTGCCGGAGGCCGATGTGATCCTGGTCACCGTCAAGAGCGGCGCGACGCAGGATATGGCGGCACTGATCAAGGCCCATGCCCGTCCCGAAGCCGTGGTGGTGAGCCTGCAGAACGGCGTCGACAATGCCGACAGGCTGCGCGCCGCGCTTGGCCAACGAACGGTGCTGGCCGGCATGGTGCCGTTCAATGTCGTGCAGTCGCCCGACGGCGAACCGCCGCTGCGCGTCCACCGTGCCAGCGACGGCAACGTAATGGTCGAGGACCGGGGACCTGCCGGGCTTCTCGATATCGCCGGTTTTCTTGATGTCGATGGCCTCGCCGTCGAAACGCATGGCGACATGAAGGCCGTGCTGTGGGGCAAGCTGCTGATGAACCTGAACAATGCGCTGGTGGCGCTGTCGGACCTGCCGCTGGCGACCGAACTCGCCGACAGGCGCTGGCGGCTGATCCTGGCCGGCCAGATCGACGAGGCCTTGCGGGCGATGAAGGCTTCCGGCATCGAGCCGGCGCGCATCGCCGGCCTGCGGCCAGCGCTGCTGCCGACAGTGCTGAGGTTGCCCGACTGGCTGTTCAAATTGCTGGCGCGGCGCATGCTGGCTATCGACCCCGAGGCCCGCTCGTCGATGTGGGACGATTTGCAGCGTGGCCGGCCGACCGAGATCGACGAACTGCAGGGTGCTGTCTTGCTACTGGCCGAAAAAGCCGGCACGCCGGCGCCGACGATCCGGCGGGTCAGCGCCTTGGTGCGCGCGGCGGAAGCCGAACGGCTTGGCTCGCCGGGCCTGGCGCCGCGACAGGTAGCGCCGCCGGATGGCTCTCGATCAGCGTGATCTTCTGCCAGATCTTTCGCGACAGGTTGGACGCCAGGTTCTCGATATCGTTGACGCCGTCGATCACCACGTCGTCATTGACGGACTGAGCGAACAGCGCCGCGATCTTGCCGGTGATCGACAGCATTTCGGAGCAATAGTCGAGATAGCGCGCGAGATCCGGGGCATTGGTGATGCGCGCCGGAGAGTGCGAGGTCGGCTTGAAACTGGCCGACAGCGCCGCCGGATCCTTGGTCAACTGGTGCATGTCGATGACGTGGATCAGCGATCTGAGGCCATGCAGCTGGCGAAACACCTGCTTGCGCTTGATGCGCTCCTCGGTGCGGATCAGGGCGAGGAAGCCGAGCACGGCGAGGATGATCATGTTGATCGTGGCTTCGATGCCTTGCACCGACTGCACCGCGTCGTCGGCCTGGGAGATGTGAATGAGCGGCAGGATGGTGCCGACGAACAGGAAGATCAACGCGCCGGCGATGACGGCCGCGACGATAATGCCGCGCAGCCACCAGATCGGCGCTTCGAGCGCCTGAGCCGCCTTGGCCAGATCGCGCGACAGCGACACCAGTTCGGCCGCGACGCCGCGCAACCCGGCGTCCGGGAAACGCTCGGCGACGCGGCCTTCAAGCCGCTCGGCGGTTTCGATGATCAGTTTCGGATCAAGCGTGCGGTAGCGCATGGCGAGATATCCGACCCCATGAATCGGGCCTCAGGGTTGCGCCGGCTCGTTGGTGCGCCGGCCATAGCGATTGGGTCCAGGCTGCCCTGGAAACAGGCACAAGACAATAAAGGCGACAATCGACACGACCGGCACGAACAGGATCAGCGCGGCAATGCCCGGCTTGTCGAGGTCGTGCAGCCGCTTCACCGCCAGCGCGATGTTGGACCACAGCGACGCGATGAAGGCGATGAAGAAGATGAACGACCACATGTTGCTCTCGGGCGAGCCCTCCGGCACCAGTGTGAAACGGTACAGCGGGAACGCCTGGATTATGGCGACGAGCAATCCGCCGAGGAAATAGGCCGCGCGGCTGACGCGGCCCGATGTCTTGAAGAAAAGCCAGGTGAGATCTGATCTGTCAGGCAAGCGGGTCCGGTCCGTATTGATTGGCACCCTTGGTGCCCTCGAGAATGCCGCACTCCACCAGGAACCAGATCGCGCCGATGACAGGCACCAGGATGATCAGGGTCCACCAGCCGGATTTGTCGCGATCATGCCAACGCTTGGCATAGACGGCGAAGATCGAATAGAGCATGGCGAGCGAGTAGAGCAAATAGATAAAGCCGTAAGGCATCTGGTTGAATGTGGTGCCCAGTATGTTGTCGAGGATCATCGCGATCACCGCGCCGACGAAAATGACGCCCACGCATGCCCAGAATTTTGCGCGGTTGATGCGGCCCTCATAGCTGGTCAGCAGATATTTCCAGTCCATGTCACCCCTCCATGTTGAACCAGCGCGACCGATCGTCGCGCCGGCGGAAGGTGCGCTTGCCGGGCTGAAAGATCAATCGCGCAGCAATTCGTTGATCGAGGTCTTGGAGCGGGTCTTGGCGTCGACGCGCTTGACGATGACGGCGCAGTAGAGGCCCGGACCCGGCTCGTTGTTCGGAAACGCCTTGCCCGGCATCGAGCCGGCGACGACGACGGAATTCGGCGGCACCTCGCCATAGAAGATCTCGCCGGTTGCGCGGTCGACGATCTTGGTCGACTGGCCGATGAAAACGCCCATGCCGAGCACCGAGCCTTCGCGCACGATGCAGCCCTCGACGACTTCGGAGCGCGCGCCGATGAAGCAGTTATCCTCGATGATGGTCGGGCCGGCCTGCATCGGCTCCAGCACGCCGCCGATGCCGACGCCGCCCGAAAGGTGGACGTTCTTGCCGATCTGGGCGCAGGAGCCGACCGAGGCCCAGGTGTCGACCATGGTGCCGCTATCGACATAGGCGCCGACATTGACGAAGGACGGCATCAAAACGGCGCCCGGTGCGACATAGGCCGAACGGCGCACGATCGACGACGGCACGGCGCGGAAGCCAGCCTTTTCGAAATCGACGGCGCTCCAGCCGTCGAACTTGGACGCTACCTTGTCCCACCACACGGCCTCGCCGGGGCCGCCCTTGATGATTTCCATCGGATTGAGCCGGAAGGAGAGCAGCACCGCCTTCTTCAGCCACTGATTGACATGCCATTTGCCGTCGGCCTGCCGCTCGGCGACCCGGACGGTGCCGTGGTCGAGCAGGTCGAGCGCCGCCTGGATGGCGTCGCGCACTTCGCCGCGGGTCGCGGTCGAAATGGCGTCGCGTTCCTCGAAGGCCTTGTCGATGGTCTTTTCGAGGCTCGCCAGATCGGGCTTCGACATGAATTTGCTCCATTACCAAGCTGTTAAGGGGCTGCGCCTTAACCTGTTTTAAAGTCGCGCGGACCCCTGGCATGCTTTGCATGCCTGGGTCTTTGCATGTAGCAGGTTCTTGTCGCAAAACCGCCGGACACGTTTGCGGAACCTGCTTATGTTAAGGCTTAATGAGGGTCAATCGCGGCTGCGTCACGGGACGACGTAAGTGAAGGAATTGGACGGGTGGATTTGATGACTCCCATGGAAAAGGCGGGATGGACGCCGCTGCCGCATTCGGACGAGGATCTGGAGCGGTCGAAAAGCGTGCCGGACACGCCGCAAACGCGGGCCGAGACCTATCGCCTGGCCTGGAACGATCCCGACTTCATGACGCGCCGCGAACTGCGCGCGGTCCGGCTGCAGCTCGAATTGCTGAAACCGGAAATGATCCTGGCCGAGCGTGGCATCCGTTCGACGGTGATCCTGTTCGGCGGCGCGCGTCTGCCGGAGCCCGGTGGCGAGGCCTGGGCGGCCAAGAACGAGACGCAGAAGAAGAACCTAGAGGAAAACAGCAAATATTACGAGGAGGCGCGCAAATTCGCCCGCCTCTGCTCGCAGCAGTCGGCCGCCTCATATTACCGTGAATACGTCGTGGTGACCGGTGGCGGTCCAGGTGTCATGGAAGCCGGAAACCGCGGCGCCGACGATGTCGGCGCGCCGTCGATCGGGCTCAACATCGTGCTGCCGCACGAGCAGGCGCCGAACGCCTATGTGACGCCGGAACTGTGCTTCAACTTCCACTATTTCGCCATCCGCAAGATGCACTTCGTCATGCGCGCCAAGGCGGTGGCGGTGTTTCCCGGCGGCTTCGGCACGATGGACGAGTTCTTCGAGACCCTGACCTTGATCCAGACCGGGCGCATGGAGCGCGTGCCGGTGATCCTGTTTGGCAAGTCCTTCTGGAAGCGGGCGATCGACCTCGACTTCCTCGCCGAGCAGGGCACGATCAGCCCCGGCGACCAGGACATCATCGATTTCGTCGACACGGCCGACGAGGCCTGGGGCATCATCAGCCGGTTTTACAAGTTAGGGGAGTAGGGGTGGGAACTGGGGAATTGAACTGGGGAATTGAAGAACTGAAGAATTGAAGAATTGAAGAATTGAAGAAAAAAGGGGGCCGGATCGTTCCTCAGTTCCTCAGTTCCTCAGTTCTCCAATTCCCTAATTCCCCTACTCCTTCTCCACAATCGCCGTGAGAAACGTCGCCAGGTCGTCGGTGACATAGTCGACATCGTCCTCCTGCGCCGGATCGCGTTCCCAGATCTCGGAAAAGGTCGGCTCGAAATTGCGCGGCACCACGAGAACCGTGGTCATGCCCAGCGACTTAGGCACCGCCAGGTTGCGCGCGAGATCCTCGAACATCACCGCGTTGTGGCCGGTGACGGCGTGCAGCTCGGCGAACTTCTCGTAGGTCTGGCGCGCCGGCTTGGGATTGAGGCCGGCGGCGACGATGTCGAAGATGTCGTCGAAATGGTCGAGGATGCCGAGCTGGCGAGCGGTGCGTTCGGCATGCCTGCGGTCGCCATTGGTGAAGATGAACTTTCGGCCGGGAAGCTGGCGAATGGCGGTGCCCAGGACGGGATCTGGCACCAGCCACGAATAGTCGATGTCATGGACCTTCTCGAGAAAGTCGTCCGGATCGATGCCGTGGCGCGTCATCAGCCCGTTCAGCGTCGTGCCATATTCGCGATAGAGCTCCTTCTGCAGCTTGCGCGCCTCCTCGCGCGGCAACGCCAGCAACTCCCCGACATAGGCAGTCATCTTGACGTCGATCTGCGAGAACAGATTCGAGTGGTGCGGATAGAGCGTGTTGTCGAGGTCGAACACCCAGTCGGTGACGTGGGCGAAGCGGGTGGGATCGGGAAGCGTCGTCATGGGCTCCTTATGGCATGAAACAGGGATTCCGAAAGGGACTTTATCCACAACTTCTGCCCGTTGAGGTTGCAGAAATGGCCTGACGATTCAAATTTTAACCATCCGGGAAAGGTGGCCTTCAGGGCTTGCTGGCACAGAGACAGTCCTGTGGGGAGTTCGCGATGAACAGCATTATACTGAGATCCGCCGCCATCGCTTTCGCCTCCGTAGCCGCTTCCCTCCTGCTGACATTGATCATCGTCCCAGCCATGGGATTCCCGATAACGCGCACGATCTGGCTGACCTCGACCCTCTGTCCGCTGGTCCTTGCCTGGGCAGCCTGCGCCAGCACGTTCTGGCAGAGCGACAGGCTGAAGAACGCGCATCGCGAACTTGCCCGCGCCCATGCCCAGCTCGCCGCCGCGCACCGCCGCCTGGCGGAAAAGGCGAGCCGCGACGACATGACCGGCATGCTCAACCGGGAGAGCTTCTTTGCCGCGCTGGACGGCTCCCGGCGCAAGTCCGACCGCGGCGCGCTGCTGATCATCGACGCCGACCATTTCAAGGCGATCAATGACAGTTTCGGCCACCTGACCGGAGATGATGCGCTGCTGCTGATCGCCAGCGCCATCGAGCGCGGCGTGCGCAACGGTGACGTGCTCGGCCGCATCGGCGGCGAGGAGTTCGGCGCGTATCTGGTCGGAGCCACCGAGCAGGAGGCCAAACGCGTCGCCGAGCGCATTCGCCGCGAGGTCGAGCTGATCCGCTTCCGGCCGGTCGACGAAAGGACCATTCCGCTCACTGTCAGCATTGGCGGCACCGTCTGCGGCGAGGAGGCCAACGTCTCCGAACTGATGCGGGCCGCCGACCGCCGCCTCTATCAGGCCAAGCATGCCGGCCGCAACCTCACGATGCTGGATACGGACATTTCCGCAGCCGCGTGAGCCGGCGGGTCGATACACTCGGCCCGTTAAGGAATTTCTAACCCTGTTTGCATTCGGTTGTACCGCTTATCAGCCTTTTCACCGCGTTGAGGCCATGCGTGGCACGATACTGGCTTGCGTGACGATGCGTGTGCCGTTCGGGGAACGTCATGCGCGCATCGAAGCCCTGCCCCGAGAGGCCTGTCATGAGTTTCTTCATCAAAAGAATGTCGCGCCGCACGCTCGTGCAGACGCTGATTGCCCTGCCTGCCCTGTCCTTGTTCCGCAATCGGCCGGATGCCAATGCCGATCATGCCGGTCCGTCGCGGGCCGACCCTGACGAAATCGTCGAGGTCAATGGCTGGATCCTGAAGCGGAGCGACCTGGCATGATCTTCGACAGCTACGAGGCGTATCGCGCCGCCAATTTCGCGCCGAAGGTCTGCATCCTTGGTTCCGGTCCGGCCGGCACCACGATCGCTAGAAAACTTGGTGCGGCCGGCATCCCGGTCGTGGTGATGGAAGCCGGCTCGCGGGATTTCAGCGACGAGTCCCAGGACTTCTACCGCGGCACCACGGTCGGCGATTTCTATTTCGATCTCGACATCACCCGGCTGCGGCTCATGGGCGGCAGCTCCAATCACTGGGCCGGCTGGTGCCGCGTGCTCGACAAACAGGATTTCGAGCCGAAGGCTTGGGCGCCCGACACGGGCTGGCCGATCCGCCGCGCCGATATCGAACCTTACCTGCCGGAGGTGCGCGACATCCTCGACCTTCCCGATTTCCGGCCCGACGTGCCGATCTCGGATGACATTCGCTGGGTGCAGCTGATCAAGAGCCCGGCGGTGCGGTTCGCCGAAAAATTCGCCGACGAGCTCGACAAGAGCAAGAACATCGCCGTCGTGCTCAACACCTACGCCACCGAGCTCGCCGGCGACGGCAAGCGGGTGACGGGCGCCAGGCTGTGGTCCAACGGGCAGGACGCCGGCTCGTTCGCGGCCGATTACTTCATCGTCTGCACCGGCGGTCTGGAGAACTCGCGGCTGCTTCTATGGTCGAACCAGCGCTCCAATGGCGGTGTGGTGCCGAACGCCACGGCCCTCGGCCGCTATTGGATGGAGCATCCGACCTTCGAGGGCGGCGATGCCATCCTGGGCAATTATGGTGCCTTCGAGGTCGATGCCGTCAACGAGGCCTTCTTCTCGCCGACGCTTGCCGCGATGGAGCGGCTGCGGATCATGAATTTCGGTATCAGGCTGATCGAGAAGCCATATCCTGGCGTCAAGAACCTCATCGCCGATCTCGCCTGCACGGCGCCAAACATGGCCGAATGGATGTCATCCAAGCTCAGCCAGAATTTGCGCTGTGCCGCGCAGCTCTATGTCGCCTGGGAGCAGGCGCCGCTCGCCTCCAACCAGATCGAACTGTCGAAAACCGATGTCGATCATGCCGGTGTGCCGCGCATCGAGCTGCATTGGAAGAAATCGGAGCTGGAACGGCGCACGCTGCTCGAAGGGCTGAGGCTGTTCGGCGCCACGCTGATCGAGAAGAACCTGGGCCGTGTGCGCATCGCCGACTGGATCGGCAATGGCGCGGACTATCCGACCGACGAAGAAACGGCGGGGCACCATCATATGGGTGGCACGCGCATGGGCACCGACGTGACCAGGAGCGTGGTGGATGCCAATTGCAAGGTGCATGGCATGGACAATCTCTATGTCGGTGGCTCTTCGGTGTTCTGCACGTCGGGCCAAGCCAACCCGACGACGACCATCACCGCGCTCGCCTGCCGGTTGGGCGAGCACCTGAGCAAGGTGGTTTTCGTCTGAGGGCCGACAAAGTCGGCCCGCCGAATCGCATCGGCCGGCAAGCCCGGCGCCAATGATGGCGCCGGCAGCGGCTTCAAAAGCCTTGGACGGCGATGCGCACCAGAACGGCGGCGGCCGCCAGCGCGCTCGACCTGCAACGCGCCCAGCTCAAGCGGCTGAAGGCCGAGGTGCCCCGGCGCGCTAAAAATGTCGCATGGACCGTTCCGGCACACTTTAGGCCGCCGGATCACACCTGGCGACCCGATCGGCCGAAACGCCGTTCGAGATAGGCCTGGCCGAATTCGAGCGCGATCGACAGGGCCCAGTATATCATCGAGGCGGTGATCAGCATCTCGATATGACGGAACTCCGTCTGGCCCATCGTGCGGGCGAGATACATGATCTCCCAAACGCCGACGACGGACACCAGCGAGGAATCCTTCAGCATGGCGATGAACTGGTTGCCGGTCGGCGGGATGATGACCCGCATGGCCTGCGGCAGGATGACCAGCGCCATGGTCTGGCCCGGGCTCAGGCCGAGCGCCGTGGCTCCTTCGCTTTGGCCGCGCGGGATGCTTTCGATGCCGGCGCGGAAAATCTCGGTCATGTAGGCGCCGTAGCACAGCGACAGCGCCACGATGCCCGCCGGCACCGCGCCGATCACATAGCCGACCTGCGGCAGGCCGAGATAGATGATGTAGATCTGCATCAGCAGAGGCAGGCCGCGAAACAGCGACGTGTAGAAGGTGGCCAGCCCGTAGACGATGCCGTTTCCGGTCAGCTTGGCGATGGCGCCGACCAGCGCGATGACGGTCGCGATCAGGATCGAGATCGCCGAAATGTAAAGCGTCGTGGTGACGCCCTGCGTGACCAGGAAACCAATCTTTCTGGCGATGAAGGCGAGCGAGAGGTCGAAGGAATAGAAGAACAGCATCAGCAGCGCGAACAGCTCGATCCAGACGCCGACGATCTGCTGGCGCCGGGGCAGGAGGAGCAGCAGCTTGCAATTCACCAGCACCAGCAGCGCGATCGATACGGCGGAGAGGGCCTGCGACAAGGCGGGGTTGGCCCGCACCCAGTCGGATGCGTCGGGCATCAACGTAGCGAGCCAGCTCGACTTGATGCCCATGGCGTAGAGGGCCGCGGCCAGCAGCGCCGGAAAAAACACCGCGGCCGCACGGCGGGCGAGCCCTGGATGGGAGAGCATCAGCCGGCCGATCATGCCACCACCTTGGCGGTGGCGTTGCGTTCCCGCCACCAGTCCTGCGCCTGCAGCTTCCAGTAGGTGAGCTGCGCGGCGGCCAGGCCGGCGGCGCCGCCGGCCCAGTTCAATCCGAACGGCGCGAACTGCCGGTAGCGATCCGAAGCGCCCAGAATACCTTCCGCGACGACTTTTCCGGCAATCGCCGTGGTGTTGAGGCCATGGCCACCGAAAGCGGTGCAGTACCAGACGCCCGGCTGCAGCGCGCCGATCTGGGGCATCAGATGCCGGGCATAGGACATCAGACCCGACCAGGCCAATTCGGTCTTGAGACCGGCAAGCTGCGGGTAGGTGCCGACCATCTCGCGGCGCAACTCGCGCGCCAGCGCGTCGGCGGAAGCGGGGCGCGTGGTGATGCGCCCGCCCCACAAAAGGCGATTGCCGCTCTCGACCAGACGATAATAGTCGCCGGCCCGCCTGTTGTCGCCGACGGCATCCGTGGTGGCGATGGCCTGCGCGATGAGGCGGGGAGCCGCCTCGGAAACCATCACATAGGTCGCGATCGGCAGGAAGGCGCGGTAGAGCTGGCCGAACACCGGCCCGGTGTAGCCGCCGGTCGCCAGCACGATCTGGGGCGCCCGAAGCGTGCCCTGTCTGGTGCGCAGCATCTTTTGCGTTCCCGACAGGTCGCATTGCACGACCTCGGAGCTCTCATGGATCTTGCCACCCAGGCGCTCGACTTCGTCGGCCAGGCAACGGAGATAGTTGAGCGGATGGATGTGAAAGGCGTTTGGGTCGCGCAGGCCCTGGTAATAGCGGGCGGACTTCAGCGCTGATCGGACGTCTTCCCGGCGCAGATATTGAAGCTCGTAACCATGGTCGCGTGCCATCTGGTCGGCATAGGCCTTCAGCGCGTCGCCATCGTCGTAGCGCAGGACGCTGAGCAGGCCGGCGCGCGGCTCGGCAGACGATATTGCGAGCGCCTCTATGATGTCGCGCACGAATTCGACGCCTTCGATCGACAGCCGGTGCAGGTCGCGCGCTGCCTCGCCGCCGACACGTGCGGCGATGTTGTCGCCGCCGGTGGCGAAGCCGGGCGTCACGAAACCACCATTGCGGCCCGAAGCGCCAAAACCGACGAGCTGGGCTTCCAGCACGGCGACATGCAGTCCGGCGCGCGCCAGCTGCAGCGCCGTCGTCAGCCCGGCCAACCCGGCGCCGACGACGGCCACGTCACATCGCGCCTCGCCTTGCAGCGGCGGCCTCGTCTTCCGGTCGGTCAGGGTGCGGGCGTAATAGGTGTCCGGATAGGCCATCGGCGACTTTTGCTGTGAGTGGTGGTTCATTTTGTGGGATAACGCCGCCGGCTGCCGAGGGCAGCCGGCGCAATGACCTCACTTGGCGCTGTAGTCCTTGCCGTACCACTTCGTGGTCAGCGCGGCGAGCGTGCCATCGGTCTTCATCCCGGTGATAATGCCAGCGACCTTTGCGGTCCACTCGGGATCCTTCTTCTCGGCGATGACGACGAGCGGCTCGCGGAAGGCGTACTCGCCTTCCAGGATCTTCACGGGATAACCGTTCTTGATGGCGTTCTGCGCCGTCTGCTCAGGCGCGATCACGGCGTTCAGGCGCACGCCGTCTCCAAGCCGCAAGTCATCGAAGGGAAGCATCGAATCCGCGTATGTGCGGACCTCGCCCGGTTCGAGCTTGTATTCGATGGGAGCCAGGCCGGGTGCGTCGATTTCGAGCTTGCGGCGGATGAAATCCTCCGAGGTGGTGGCCGTCTCGACGCCGATGATCTTGCCGTTGAGATCGGCGACCGACTTCGCGCCGCTGTCCTTGTGCACGACATAGACATAAGGGCTGTAATAATAGATGCCGACAAAGTCGATCACCTTGGAACGGGCCTTGGTCGGGGTGACCGATCCGACGCCGAGGTCGTAGCGTCCCTGCCAGCGGCCGCCGGTCAGCGTCGCCCAGTCGGGCGTTTCGAACGAGACCTCGACACCAAGCCGCTTGCCGATCTCGCGCGAGACGTCGATGTCGAAACCGGCGAGTTCGTTGCTGTCGTTGAGGAAGCTCTGTGGCGGCCAGGCGGCGTTGGTGGCGATGACCATCGCCTTTTTCGACGTGACGCGGTCCAGGGTTTCCCCGGCCATGGCGGCCGTCGTGATCGCGAATGTCGCGGCGGCAAGAATGGCTAAATCGAGCAGCTTTTTCAAAGTTATCCCTCCCTTGTGGTTGAAACTGATAGGATGCGTAACGTTGGACCTCAGCGCTTCTGCACAAGTCCAACGCGGATTGGTTTGTGCCCCACGCCGGGGCTTGTTCCCCCTGATGGACCGGCGTTTGTGCCCCAGACAGTCAGGTCGCAAAAAGCAGGCTTCCACCCGGCGAAATGCGCGATAATGGCGATTACGCAGTCATTGCGTGCCTTGAGACGGCAAAGTGCCTGAAAGGTTCGCCTTGTGCTGTTCGCCCCGGCCAGTCTTCCAGCCAGTCTTCCCGATTGTCGCGGAGGCGGTTCAGCCGATAGGATCGCGCGGCGGTTACAGCGCGGATCGAGCGAGAGGATTTGTTTGTGGAATTGACCGAGAAGGATCGTCAGCTGCTCGCGCTCATGCAGAAGAATGCGCGTGAGCCGGTCGCTTCACTGGCACGGCAGCTCGGCGTATCGCGGACTGCGCTGCAGGAGCGGATACAGAAGCTGGAGGCCGGCGGCATTATCGAAGGCTATACCGTGCGGCTGGCCAAGGCGGTGACCCAGAACGCGGTCCACTGTTTCACGCTCGCCGCCTTGAACAACAAGAGCTATCCGGACGTCTCCAGGAAGATCAAGGCGATGCCTTCGATCCAGGCGGTCTACGCCATAACCGGCGAGTGGGACCTGATCATTCACCTCGCCGCCGAGACGCTCGAGAAGCTGAACCGGGAGGTGAATGCCGTCAATGAAATCAGCGGCGTCGTCAAAACCGCTTCCCATGTGGTGATGGAGACGAAGTTCAACCGCACCATCTACGCATTGTAGCGCGTGGCGGGACGCCTCCGCGGCCAACACCCGGCCGGCTTTGCCGCAAACGTCGGCGGGCGACGGACTATTTAGGCTGGACGCCATAGGCGACAAGAAACGCCTCTACCGAGGCATCCGCGTGCCGTTCAAGTTCGGCCTTGGAGCGCGGGTTGCTCCCAGTGAACATGGCTTCATTCATGGGGATCCAGAGAAGCATTCCAAACAAATGGCTGGCTGCCAGATGGGGGTCGCTGGTTTGCATCAGTCCCCGATTGGTGAGCTTTTGAAAGCACGACGCCATCGAGGCCAACATGCGCTCAAAACCTTTTTCGTACCAGCTGCGACCAAGCTGCGGCATTCGATCCGCATTGGCGATGATCAGGCGTCGCAGCTTCAACAACTCTTCATCCATGAGCAGCGTTATCAAACGTCGGGCAAGCTGCTGCAGGCCACCCTGCATGAATTTCGCCTCTGAAAGCAGTGTCGTCACGGACTCGATGATATCGTTGACCTGGGTCGCGGTTGATAGAACGACTTCGGCGAAAAGCGTCTCCTTGTCCGTGAAATGCTTGTAGACAGTCTGCTTGGAAGCTCCCGCCCTGGTGGCGATTTCCTCCATGCTGGTTCCATCATAGCCCTTGGCGATGAACGCCGCCGTGGCCGCCTGGATGATTTCACGATCCTTGCGTGCCGATCTGGTCTCCCCTTCGATTTGCATGGCGCTCCTTTACCAGTACTAGACGGTACCGTTCCCGCGTGATAGTCGTCAAACGGTACTGGACTGACTAGTACCTGTCAACGAAGGCAAGGCTTTAGACCGATGACCAAGATGATCTTCATAAATCTGCCGGTGCGCGATCTGCAGGCAGCGACCAACTTTTATCTCGCGATCGGGGGCACGCTGAATCCGCAGTTCTCGAACGACCAGGCCAGCTCGATCATGTTCTCGGACTCCATTGGAGTCATGTTGCTTACGCATCAGCATTACGGCCAGTTCACGGCAAGGCAGATCGGCGACCCCAAGCGTGAAAGCCAGATGCTGATCGCTCTCACCACCGACAGCAAGGACGACGTCAATGCCGTGATCGAGAAGGGCGTGGCGGCAGGCGGCCGCGCTGATCCCAATCCGGCGCAGGATCTCGGCTTCATGTTCAACCGCCACATCGAAGACCCTGACGGCAACGTCTGGGAGTTCCTGTGGATGAACCCCGCCGCCCTGCAATAATCTGTCGGGATCAAAGCGTCTAAGGCGCGTCGCGTCGAGAGGGACTCATGCGACGCGCCTTAGTCTACCCTAATGGCGAGGTCATTTTTGACCGAAACGCATTAGACCGTCGCCGGGTCGAGCGCCGGTTGCCCCTTGCGGCGCGCGACGATCGCCTCGAAATCCGCGTTCTGGAAGGCATCGCGCAAGGCGTCGAAGGACGGCAGCACGAAATAGGCGCGCTGGAACTTGTCGATCTCGTAGCCGGTGCGCATCACCGTTTCCAGGTCGAAAAGCACATGGTGGGCGTCCTTGCCTTCGACGGCGAACTGCAGTTCGGTAAAGGACGACATCAGCCCGGCGCCAAAGGCCTTCAGCGGCTGGCCGGCCTCCTGCATCAGGCCGTATTCGGCTGTGTACCAGTAGAGCCGTGTGATCATCTCGTCGCCGCCGAGCGCGATGATGTCGCCGGCCTTCCTGCCATACATTTGCATGAAGTCGGCGAACACCGGCTGCGACAGCACCGGCACATGGCCGAAGAAATCGTGGAACATGTCCGGCTCGACGATGTAGTCGAGTTCCTGCCTGGCGCGCAGCCAGTTGGTGACCGGGAAGCGGCGGTTGGCAAGGTGATCGAAGAAGGGTGCGGCCGGAATGAGGCCCGGCACGGCGACGATCTCCCAGCCGGTCAGCTCGCGCAGCCTGGCGCTGACGTCAGCGAAATCGGGGATGCGGTCGAGCAGGCCAAGCTTCTCGACGCCGTCGAGATAGGAATGATGGGCGAGTTTTTGCGTCAGCTTGGTCTGGCGGTCGCAGAGCGTGCGCCACACGGCCTGCTCCTCGGCGCTGTAGTCATAATCCTGCGCCACGGTGAAATCGGCGCGGCAGACCGAATAGTCGCCGCGCAAACCCTGTGCCGCGCAGTCGCGGGCATATTCGGCAACGCTCATCGTCGTCATGGCTTTCTCTCCCTCGCAAATCATCAATGGCTGAGAAGAGGTTAACCGGATTTGCCGAGGCAAATCGGTTTTGATGATGGCTCGCTGGCGGCAATCGGGATAATATTCACTCATAATTCGCATCAGGGGAGTGAAAATGCCTCAATTTGACGACTTCGAGATCAAGATGCTCGATGTCCTGCAACGCGATGGGCGCAAGCCCGTCTCCGAGCTGGCACAGGAGATCGGCCTGTCGACCACGCCTTGCGCGCGGCGCTTCGAGGCGCTGCAGGAAGCCGGCATCATCAAGGGATTTGCCGCCGTGATCAGCCGCCGCGCGGTCGGCCTGATGGTCGAGGTGTTCATCCAGGTGCGCCTGGTCAGCCACAGCGACGGCTCGCCCGAAAGCTTCATTGCCGCCGTGCAGCGCATGGACGAGGTGTCGTCGTGCTGGACGATGACCGGCGACCACGATTTCCTGCTGCATGTCATGGTGCCCTCGGTCGACGAACTCAACGCCTTCGTCATGCACCGGCTGATGCGGCTTGACGGGGTGCGCGACGTCCACACGCAGCTGGTGCTGCAAAACATCAAGGGACCCGGCCACGTGCCGCTCGCGCATCTGAGGCGGTGAGGGCGCTTCCCCGTTTCTGCGGAAAAGCTGCAAGCAAACTGCTGAAACGGGCCAATCGGGCGGCACGATCGCCACCCAGCATGCGCGGACCAACTTCCCCGGAGGTCCGTCATGAAAATCGTCCTGATCAATCCGCCGCATACCGCCATCGGCAGCCGCGTGCCCGACGATCACCTGCCGCCGCTCGGCCTGCTGGCCATCGGCGGCCCGCTGATCGATGCCGGCCACCAGGTGCGGCTCGTCGATGCCGAGTTCGGGCCGATGCCGCTTGCCACAGTCGTCGCGGAAGCCTTGGAGGACTGTCCCGACTTCGTCCTGATCGGCCATTCCGGATCCACTTCGGCGCATCCGACCGCCTTGTTGATCGCCGGCATGATCAAGGCGCGCGCGCCGGCGACGATCGTCATCTATGGCGGCGTCTTCCCGACCTATCATTGGCGCGACATACTGGCAGAAGCGGACGTTTTCGACTTCATCGTGCGCGGCGAGGGCGAAGCGACCGTGATGGCGCTGGTCGAGGCGCTGGAAATGCACCAGCCGCCTGCAAGCGTTGCCGGCATCGCCTATCGCGACGATCTTCGCCGTCCCTTCGCCACGCAGGCCGCGATGACCATTGCCGATCTCGATGCCTACCGCGTCGGCTGGGAACTGATCGACCACCGCAGATACAGTTACTGGGGCGGCAAGCGTGCCGTGGTCATGCAGTTTTCGCGCGGCTGCCCGCATCTGTGCAATTATTGCGGCCAGCGCGGCTTCTGGACCCGTTGGCGGCACCGCGACCCCAAGAAATTCGCGCAGGAGATCGCCTGGCTGCACCGCGAGCACGGCGTCGAGCTGGTCAACCTCGCCGACGAGAACCCGACCGTCTCGAAGAAGGCCTGGCGCGCTTTCCTGGATGCGATGATCGCCGAGAACGTGCCGGTGCTGATCGTCGGCTCGACACGCGCCGACGACATCGTTCGCGATGCCGACATGCTGCATCTCTACCGCAAGGCCGGCGTCATCCGCTGGCTGCTCGGCATGGAAAACACCGACCAGCAGACGCTGCAATTGATCCGCAAGGGCGGCAGCACCTCGTCCGACCGGGAGGCGATAAGGCTGCTGCGAAAACATGGCATCCTGTCGATGGCGACCTGGGTGGCCGGCTTCGAGGACGAGGGTTTTCGCGATCTGTGGCGCGGCTTTCGTCAGCTCCTCGCCTATGACCCGGACCAGATCCAGGCGCTCTATGTGACGCCGCACCGCTGGACGCCGTTCTTCCGCATCGCGCGCGACCGCAGGGTCATCCAAAAGGACGCCCGCCTGTGGGACTACAAGCACCAGGTGCTGCACATGAGCCGGCTGAAGCCATGGATGCTGTTCTTCTGCGTCAAGCTGATCGAACTCGCCGTGCAGTCGCGGCCGAAGGCGTTGGCACGCATCCTGTTCCATCCCGATCCCGAGCAGCGGCACTCGATGCGCTGGTACACACAAATGGGCCGCCGCGTCTGGTTCCGCGAGGTCTGGGGGTTTCTGGCGACGGACCGCCGTGTGAAGGATGGCCCGACGCTGGCCGAATTCTGGGGCGCGCCGCAGGACGCCGAAGAGGAATCGATGAGGGTTTCACGCCCGGCGCGAAAGCTGGCTGTCCCCGTCCTCGAGGGCAGTCAGGTGCCAGGAGAACCGAAGTTAGCCGGCTGATCGTCGGCTACGGCACGATCAGCGTGCCGGCGCCGTGCTCGGTAAACAGTTCGAGCAGCACCGAATGCGGCGTCTTGCCGTTGAGGATGACGACGCCCTCGACGCCGCGCTCGATGGCCTCGATGCAGGTCTCGACCTTGGGGATCATGCCGCCCGACACCGTGCCGTCCTTGATCAGCGCCTTGGCCTCGGCGACCGTCAGCTCATCGATCAGCTTCTTGTTCTTGTCGAGCACGCCGGGCACGTCGGTGAGGAACAAAAGGCGCGAAGCCTTGCAGGCGCCGGCGATGGCACCTGCGAAGGTGTCGGCGTTGATGTTGTAGGTGTGGCCATCGCGGCCGGGCGCCACCGGCGCCAGCACCGGGATCATTTCGGAGCGGGCCAGAAGATCGAGCAGCGTGCGGTCGACCTCGACCGGCTCGCCGACGAAGCCGAGATCGAGCACGCGCTCGATGTTGGAGTCGGGATCGATCATGGTCTTGCGCGCCTTTTCGGCGAAAACCATGTTGCCGTCCTTGCCGCACAGGCCGATCGCCCATTCGCCCTCGGCGTTGATCAGCGCCACGATCTCCTTGTTGATCGAACCGGCCAGCACCATCTCGACGATCTCGACCGTCTTCTGGTCGGTGACGCGCAGTCCGCCCTCGAACTTGGATTCGATGCCCATCTTGGCCAGCATGGCGCCGATCTGTGGGCCGCCGCCATGGACGACGATCGGATTGACGCCGGACTGCTTGAGCAGAGCGATGTCGCGGGCGAAGGCCTTGCCGAGTTCGAGATCGCCCATGGCATGGCCGCCATATTTCACCACGACCGTCTTGTGCTCGTAGCGCTGCATGTAAGGCAGCGCGCGCGACAAGAGGGCGGCCTGCATTTCGGCGGTGGCGGCGACGTCCGTCATCGGCGTGGTTCCCTGGATAATACTAGCTAAGGACGGCGGCGTCTTAGCGGGAATTGACGCGAGCCGCAAATGGCATTGCTGTCATAGTCGGTTCACGGTGTCGTCATTGTGACGGCACCATCAGCGGCGCCCTGCGGCCAAGCCAGCCCGAGATTTTCTCCATCTGCGCGGCGAACGACAAAAGCGTTTCCTCGTCGCCCGGCCGGCCGGCGGCCTGGATGCCGAGCGGCAGGCCGGCCGCCGTGACATGGACGGGCAACGCGATCGACGGCTGGCCGCTGACATTGTGGATCGCCGGCCAGTGCGTGAACCAAAGGCTCTTGTCCATCAACTGGCCGAACAGGGGCTTGATCCTGAGCAACGGGGTCAGGTGGAGTTTGTCGAGCAGGTTTTCGATCAGTTCGTCGGCGCCTTTGGGATCCATGGCGCCGCAGGGAAGCGGCGGGTGCGCGATGATGGGCATGAGGACGGCGTCGTACCGCGCGGTTTCCTCGATCATCCGCCGTGAGGCGGCATGCAGCCGCTGCAGGCCGGCATAGACCTCGCCGGCCGAGACCAATTCGCCCAACCGGCCGAGCACCCGCGTGGCGCGCTCGATGTCGCCCGTCACGGAGCGGCCGACGCGCAGCGCTTCACCCCGCAATGAACCGGCAACGGCGGAGGCGACCGTCGTGCAGAAATCGGCGAAGAACTCGCGGCCGATGAAGGGCAGCTCGATGTCCTCGACGGTATGGCCGCCCTCGCGGGCGAGCGCCACTGCAATGTCGAGCGCCTTGAGCGTCTCGGCCGAGATCGGCAGACCGAGGGGTGATTTGCGGTACACCGCCAGCTTGAGCTTGCCGGGATCACGCGCGGCGGCCGCGGCGAACGGGCCCTTGGGCGGCAGCGCGGCATAAGGCGCCAGCGGATCGGGACCGTGGGTGAGGTCGAGCAGCAGGGCGCAGTCGCGCACCGAGCGGGTGACGGCGTGATCGACGACCATGCCGTACCAGCTTTCACTTACCAGCGGCGACAGCGGAATGCGGCCGCGCGAGGTCTTGAGGCCGACAAGCCCGCTGCAAGCGGACGGCACCCGGATCGAGCCGCCGCCATCCGACGCATGCGCCACCGGCACGACGCCGGCGGCGACCAGGGCTGCCGCGCCGCCGGACGATCCGCCGGTGGTGTGGCCGGTGTTCCAGGGATTGCGGGTGATGCCGAAGGCTTTCGACTCGGTCATCAGCCGCAGCCCGTGTTCCGGCGATGTCGAGGTGACGATCGGGATCAGTCCGGCGGCGAGGTAGCGCTCTGTCATCACCGAGTTGAAATCGGGCACCCAGGCGGGAATGCGGCTGCCGCCATGCGTGGGCACGCCCTTGATGGCGATGCCGAGATCCTTGATGGCAAAGGGCACGCCGGCCAGCGGCAGCGAACGGTCGATGCTCTTCGCCCGGACCCGTGCCGCTTCATAGAGCGGCTCCGCCGTGGCGTTGATTGCGGGCCTTGTTGCCTCCGCGCGGGCGATCGCCGCTTCAGTCAGCTCGATCGCTGTCAGCTCGCCCTTGCGCACCAGGCCGGCAAGGCCGGTTGCGTCTTCTTCCCACAGGACCCGTTCGACCGACATGCGCGCTCCCCCGTTTGCCGCCACGCTAGTGAGCGGCAATTTCCTTGGCAATCGCAGCCTGCGCGTGGCGCCGAACTTTAGGTGCACAGCATATTTCCGGCGTTGCAAATACAACGCAATCGCCTAATTTGGCTCGCATGACGCCGCAGGACATTACCAAGCTGATCGTCCGGACTTCGATGAAGGATCGGGCAGCGTTCGATCTGCTTTACCGACAGACCAGTGCGAAACTTTTCGGCGTATGCCTTCGTGTATTGAACGACCGGGGAGATGCTGAAGAAGCGCTGCAGGAAGTCTTCGTCAAGATATGGACGAAGGCGGATCGCTTTGCTGTATCCGATCTGAGCCCGATCTCCTGGTTGGTAGCGATCGCGCGCAATCATGCGATCGATCGCATCAGGGCGCGGCGCAAGCCCGCCGCCGATATCGATGCCGCGCTCGACGTGGCCGATCCGGCGCCGGGGCCTGAAGCGATGGTGGTGGCGGGCGACGAATCCGAGCGTATCCATCATTGTCTCGACGAGTTGGAAAAAGACCGGGCGGCGGCCGTCCGGGGCGCTTATCTCAAGGGCGAAAGCTATGCCGAACTGGCGGAACGCCACGGCGTGCCGTTGAACACGATGCGTACCTGGCTGCGCCGCAGCCTGATGAAACTGAGAGAATGTCTGGAAAGATGACGCTGGCAGAGGACAACGGACCGGAACGAGGGGGCGACGACCTGTTCGCCGCCGAATACGTTCTTGGCGTGTTGCCGGTCGAAGAGCGGCAGATAGCCTCCAGGCGCATCGACGCCGAGACCGATTTCGCGCGGCTCGTCGATGGCTGGGAAGTTCGCCTGTCGCCGCTGGCCGCGGCCTATCCGGAAGTCGAGCCGCCGGCTTCGGTGAAGCCGGCGATCGACGGCCGGCTGTTTTCATCCGCCGCCGCGGCACCTGCCGAACCGCGTGCCGGCCTGTGGTCCAGCCTCGCCTTCTGGCGCGGACTAGCCGCCGCGGCGGTCGCCGCACTGGCGATCTACATTGCGATCCCTTACGTCAACCCACCGGTCGCACAGCCGCAGGCTCGGCTCGTCGCCTCGCTGGCTGCCGATGGCAGCGACGTCAAATATCTGGCCGTTTATGATGCGGCGCATCACGAGGTTGGCCTGTCGCATGTCTCCGGTGAGCGTGCCTCCGGCAAGGACTTCGAACTTTGGATGATCGAGGGCAAGAATCCGCCGGTGTCGATGGGTGTCATTCCGGTCGGGTCGACAGCGCATATCGTCGTCTCGCCGGCAGCCCAGCAGAAGCTTGCCCAAGGTGCGGTGCTGGCCGTCAGTCTTGAGCCCGCCGGTGGTTCGCCTACCGGGCAGCCCACCGGGCCGGTGGTGGCCGCGGGCGACCTGAAGAGCATCTGACCTCGTCTCCTCACCGCGAAACCGTCACCAGAATAATTCCAATGCATCTTATGTCATGCGTGTCTAAACAGACGCGTAAGCCGGCAAAATATTGAGTCGAATAACTCTCTCGACCCCACGATTAAATTGAAAATTCAAAAACATTCTGAAACTCACGCGTTTGTGTCTCGTATCTCCTCGCGTTCCCAAAGATGGGAAGAGAAAACCCGAGGAGTTTTAATACAATGCGTAGATTCGCCACCCTTTTGCTCGCCGGTACGATCGCTGTCTCGGCGCTTGCCACGGCTGCTTATGCTGAAAACCCGATGGTCGGCGGCGCCGCCATGTATGCCAACAAGACCATCGTCGACAACGCCGTCAATTCCAAGGATCACACGACCCTGGTCGCCGCCGTCAAGGCCGCCGGCCTGGTCGAGACCTTGCAGGGCGCCGGCCCGTTCACCGTCTTCGCGCCGACCAACGAAGCCTTCGCCGCGCTGCCGGCCGGTACGGTCGACACGCTGCTCAAGCCCGAGAACAAGGACAAGCTCACCAAGATCCTGACCTGCCATGTCATTGGCGCCAAGGCCATGGCGGCTGACGTGGCCGCGATGGCCAAGGCCGACGGCGGCACACACAAGGTCAAGACGGTCGGCGGCTGCGAACTGTCGCTCAAGGCCGATGGCGGCAAGGTCACCGTCACCGACGAGAACGGTAATGTCGCCAATGTGACGATCGCCGATGTCGAACAGTCCAACGGCGTCATCCACGTCATCGACAAGGTTCTGCTCCCGAAGATGTGATCGGGTGGAGGATGTAACGGGGAGGCTGTCGCGGACGAACCCGTTGCAAGAGCTCTCCGTCGATCGCGTCGTCTCGCTCCCGTGATCCGCTATCGACATGCGTGCTCCGCGCCGTTCCATGGTCAATCGTGGAACGGCGCGGGGTTCGTTTGAGAGCAGCCGTCACCGGCTTTTGACTTTCGCGTGGCGGGTATAGTTTGGCAAAACGGACGACAGGAGGAACTGGTCATGAACCGTCGCGACTTTCTTTTGAGCGGTGCCGCCGCCATCGGCGTCGTTGGAGCCGCGGCAGCAATGCTGCGCATGGGCGCCCCGCAGGCCGCACTGGCCGCCGAGAAATTCGAGGTCACCAAGACCGACGACGAATGGAAGGCCATCCTGTCGCCGGCCGCTTTCAATGTGCTGCGCAAGGAGGGCACGGAGTATCCCGGCACCAGCCCGCTGCTCAACGAACACCGCAAGGGCATCTTCGCCTGCGCCGGCTGCGACCTGCCGGTCTATCCCTCGGAGACGAAATTCGATTCCGGCACCGGCTGGCCGAGCTTTTGGCAGGAGATCGCCAACGGCATCGGCAAGACCGAGGACCGGTCGCTGGGCATGACCCGCACCGAAGTGCATTGCCGGCGCTGCGGCGGCCATCTCGGCCACGTCTTCGACGATGGCCCGGCGCCCACCGGCCTGCGCCACTGCATCAACGGCGTGGCGCTGAGCTTCAAGCCCGCGACCGCCTGACGACACCAAGGGCAATAAAAAACTCCGGGCTTTGCGGCCCGGAGTTTTTTGCGTGGGTCAGAGCTTCGGGCGTGGACTGGAGGAGCTTCCCGAAACCGCTGCCCACTTTTCTTTGTTTCACGCAGTTCCAGGAAAACCACTTCACGCTTTCCTGGAATTGCTATCAGTGCCCGCCGCCTCCGCCACCACCGGGCGCGGCCGGCTTCTTGATCAGCATGGTGAAGAACCCCAGCGTCCCGAACAGCACCGTAAGCAGATAAAACACGTCCATGAACGACAGCAGCGCCGCCTGCTGCTGGACCATGCCCGACAGCTTGGAGATCGCCGCAGTTGAGGCATCCAGGCCGGTGGTCTGCTCGAAATTGAGCGTCATGTTCTGCAGCTTGGTCTGCGCGGCGGCACTGCCCCACTGCACGTGCTCGGCGAGCCGGGCGTAGTGGAAGGCATTGCGGTCGATCAGCACCGTGTTGATGAGCGCCAGCCCGACCGCGCCGCCGAGGTTACGTGTCAGGTTGAACAGGCCGGAGGCATTCTTCAACCGGTCCGGCGGCAAGGTGCCAAGCGCGATGTTGTTGATCGGCACCATGCACAGCATCATCGAACAGCCGCGCAGGATCTGCGGGATGAGCAGCTCGTAGAAATCCCAGTCGGCGGTCAGATGCGTCATCCACCACGTTCCCGTGGCGAAGCCGAAAAGGCCGATCATCATCATCAGCCGCAGATCCATCTTGCTGGACAGGATACCGGAAATGGGCGCGGTGACGAACATCGCCAGGCCGCTGACGAACAGCGCTTCGCCGATCATCATCGAATCGTAGCCGCGGATACGGCCGAGGAAGACCGGATAGAGATAGGTCAACCCATAGAGGCCGATGCCGATGACGAAGGAAAACAGCGAGCCGAAGGCGAAGTTGATGTTGCTGAACGCCTTGAGGTCGACGATCGGTTCCTCGGCGGTGAAAACCCGCCAGAAGAAGATCACCGCGCCGATGGTCATGACGATGGCGCAGATGAACACGCCCTGGTCCTGCATCCAGTCATTGTTCGGGCCTTCTTCCAGCACATATTCCATGCAGCCGAGGAAGGCCGCCATGCCGCCGAGGCCCCACCAGTCGAACTTCGAGAACAGCTTGAGATTGGGCTTGTCGAAATCGATCAGCGTCCAGGCCGCGGTCGCCACCAGAATGCCCGGCACGACATTGACCAGGAACAGCCAGTGCCAGGAAAAGGCGTGGCTGATATAGCCGCCGACGGTCGGGCCGATGGTCGGCGCAAGCGTCGCCACCAGGCCGATCATCGGCGAGACAATGGCGCGGCGCGACGGCGGAAAGATGGTGAAGGCGGCGGCGAAGACGCTCGGGATCATACCGCCGCCTATGAAGCCCTGCACGGCGCGGTAGACGATCATCTGGTCGATGTTGGTGGCGGTCGCGGCCAGCGCGCTGGCCGCGGTGAAGCCCGCCGCCGCGACGGTGAAGAGCACGCGCGTCGACAGCATGCGGCTGAGGAAGCCCGACAGCGGGATCATGACCACCTCGGCGATCAGATACGCCGTCTGCACCCACGGGATCTCGTCGGAACTTGCGCTGAGGCCGGCCTGGATCTCGGCCAGCGAGGCCGAGACGATCTGGATGTCCAGGATCGCCATGAACATGCCGAACACCATCGCCAGGAAGGCGATGACGCGGCGCGTCGAAATCGTGTCGGGCGCGGCCGGCATTGCCGGCGGCGATCCTGCGGTGATGGTTGCGGTTGCCATTTCCTGGCCCTCCTTGGGGCCTCGTTGAGGCAGGCCGGGCGGCTCGGTGCTTCAATCAGCCACCAAGCCGCCCTCCGAAAAGCGCTTAGTTGCTGGTCGCGGCGGGCGCGGTACGGCTGTCGACGGCCACGACGACGCTCAAGCCGGCGCGCAGCTTGCCGGTCTTCAGCGCATCGGCGGGCACGTCGATGCGGACCGGCACGCGCTGCACCACCTTGGTGAAGTTGCCGGTGGCGTTTTCCGGCGGCAGCAGCGAAAACACCGCGCCCGAGGCCGGCGCCAGCGAGGAGACGGTCCCCTGGATGGGCTGGCCGTCGATGGCGTCGACCGAGATGTTGACCTTTTCGCCGGGCACCAGCCGGGCAAGCTGCGTCTCCTTGAAATTGGCGACGATGTAGAGCTTGTCCATCGGCACGACGACGGCGAGCTTCTGGCCGGGGCTGACCAGATCGCCCTGTTCGACGGAGCGATTGCCGACGACGCCGTCATATGGCGCCTTGAGCACGGTGAAGGAGAGGTCGCGCGCGGCCTTGTCGCGGCCGAGCTGCAGCGAGGCCAGCGTGCTGGCGGATTCCGCGCGCTGCGCCTCGAGCACGCCGATATTGGCCTGCGCGGCGGCGATCTGCGCGTCGGCGCCGACGAGCGCCGCCTTGGCCTGGTCGAGCGCGGTCTGGGCGTCGTCCAGCTGTGCCTGCGTGCCGACATGCGTCTTGACCAGTTGCGCGGCGCGCTGCTGGGCACGGCCGGCATTGTCGGCGGCGGCTTGGTCGGCGACCTTCTGCGCCTGTGCCTGCTGCAGGGAAGCCTGCGCGGCCTTGGTCTGCGCGTCGATGCGGTCGAGCGTCTTGGCTAGCGTGGCGATCTGCGCCTCGGCCTGGGCAACGGCGATCTTGTAGTCGCCGGCATCGATCGTCAGCAGCGGATCACCGGCCTTGACCTGCTGGTTCTCGCTGACCAGGACCTGATCGACATAGCCGGAAATTTTTGGCGAGACGAACGCCATGTCGGCCTGGACATAGGCGTCGTCCGTCGAGATCATGAAGCGGCCCGTGGTCCAGTAGTCATAGCCATACCAGGCGCCGCCACTCAAAAGGGCAAGGCCGATGATCGGCAGCAGGAGGGAGCGCACCGAGCGCTTCTTCTTGGCCGGGGCTTCCGCTTCAGGTGGCGGTGCGACAGCCGGCTGGACATGCACGTCGGGCGCTTCCGTCGCCGGGGCAACCTTGGCGTTGGGGAAAGGACGGACTTCGGCGGTGGCGGGCGTGTTCGAGGACATGACATCTCTCTAAAATATAATACTGAACCGTTCGGTTCGATCCGGGCGTTGACATAGCGCGGAAAGAGGACCATATCAAGGGGAAATCGAACCGGTTGGTTCGAATTATTTTCGAGGTGTCACTTTGATGGTTGAGACTGTGAGCAATGCCGAAACCGACCACTGCGAAGACCTGCTGGACGGTCTGCGCCGTGGCCGCCCGGCGGCCGGACAGGATCCGGTCAAGCGCGGCCAGATCATCGACGGCGCCCGTCGTGTCTTCATAGAAAAAGGCTTCGAGGCCGCTTCGATGAACGACATCACGCGCGAGGCCGGGGTGTCGAAAGGCACCATCTATGTCTACTTCGCCAACAAGGAAGAGCTGTTCGAGGCGCTGATCGAGGAAGAGCGCGGCACCATCTTCAAGAACATGTATGACGTGCTCGACCGCGCCGACGATTTGCGCCAGACGCTGGTTAAGTACGGCAAGGTGCTGTCGATGAAGATCACCTCGGCCAGGGTCATCCAGGCGCAGCGCACGGTCATCGGCGCCTCCGACCGGATACCCGACATGGGCGCGCGTTTTTACGAACGCGGCCCCAAACGCGGCCATGACAAGGTCGTGACATTCCTCAATGTCGCCATCGAACGGGGCCTGCTTGAGATCGACGATGTCGATCTTGCCGCCTATCAATTCACCGAACTGTGCCTGGCCGGCCTTTTCAGGCAGTGCATCTTCGCCTACCGCACCAAGGCGCCGAGCCAGGAGGAAATCGACCACATTGTCAGGTCGGGGGTCGACATGTTCCTCAAGGCCTACGGCACCGAGAGGCTGGCCGAGGAAGAGAGCCACCAGCTGATCGCAATCGAGGCGAAGCCTTAGCCAAGGTTCCGGACGTCGCTTGCCTGGCGCGTCTTTTGGCGGTCGGCGGGAACCTTAATCCCTTCGTCATCCTCGCGTCTCCGCGACGGAGCTTCGCTCCTGCTCCGCCCGTGGATGACGAAGTTGGCGAGGCTTCGGTCAATTCCGAATGTCAGAGACGGTCCGCCGGAAAAATCATAATCCCCGCCGCCAACGGCCCTAACGCCATCAGCCCTGTCCCGCGCTGCTAACCGCCATTGGCTGCAAGCACGATAGCAGCCTGCAAGTCCTCCAGGCCTTCGGCCTTTTCCGAGGAGGTCGCCAGGACGAACGGAAACGCCGCAGGACGCTTCTTGATCTTGGCCAGCGTTTCCTCGATCAGCCGCGGCACGCCGGCGGCCTTGATCTTGTCCGTCTTGGTCAGCACGATCTGGTAGGACACCGCCGCCTTGTCGAGCAGCGACAACACCTCGTCGTCCTTGGCCTTGATACCGTGGCGGGCATCGATGAGCACATAGACCCGCTTCAGCGTGACCCGGCCCTTGAGGTAGTCGAAGACCAGCTTGGTCCAGTCGTCGACTTTTTCCTTGGGCGCACTCGCATAGCCGTAGCCCGGCATGTCGACCAGCGCCATCGGCGGCAGGTCGGCGCCCTCGCCGGAAAATCCGTCCGGCACGAAGTAGTTGAGTTCCTGCGTGCGCCCCGGCGTGTTCGAGGTACGCGCCAGCCCCTTCTGGTTGACCAGCGCGTTGATCAGCGAGGACTTGCCGACATTGGAGCGGCCGGCAAAGGCGATCTCCGGCGGTCCTTCCGGCGGCAGGAATTTCATGGCCGGCACGCCCCGGATGAAGATCCACCCGCGCGTGAACAGGTCGGTTTGGATCGCGGTGCTGTTGGGAACGTTCAAGCTGCTGCCTCCAGAAGAGAGATATCGGAGCCCCGGATGGCATCGAGGTTGCGGCCGATCTTGTCCACCGGCCAGTCCCACCAGGCCACCGCCACGAGCCGCCGGATCGTCCTGTCGTCGAAACGCGTGTTGACCACCGTGGCCGCGTTGCCGGCAACGATCGCATAGGGCGGAACGTCATGCGTCACCACCGATTTGGCGGCGATGATGGCGCCATGGCCGATTTCCACGCCAGGCAGGATCACCGCCTCCATACCGATCCACACATCGTTGCCGACGATCGTATCGCCGCGCACTTCCTTCGACCATGTCTGTGGGTCAAAACCCTTTTCCCAGCCATGGCCGAAAATGTTGAATGGATAGGTTGAGAAGCCGGACATGGCGTGATTGGCGCCATTCATGATGAAGCGCGCGCCTTCGGCGATGGCGCAGAACTTGCCGATGATGAGACGATCGCCGATGAAGGGATAGTGATGCAGCACGCATTTTTCGGCGAATTTGTCCGGCCCCTCCGGGTCGTCATAATAGGTGAAGTCGCCGATCTCGATGTTCGGCGCTGTCACCAGAGGCCTGAGGAAGCCGACGCGCGTGTGCATCGGGATCGGGTGCTTGATGCCGGGATTGGGTCCATCCATGTCGAAGTCCGTCCAGGAAGTGATAGCCACGCGGATCCGGAAATCCGCGCGCCTGGTCAAAATAACGTGATCCGCCCTATAGCACCAATCGGCTGACGAGCGAGCCTTCCTTGCTCACCGCGCTCATTTGTTGCCGCGGCAGATCACGATCGGGTTGGACAGCGCGCTGTCGAAACCGCTGCCCTGGTAGACCTGAACGTTGGAGGCTCCGGGCGGCAGCATGAAGCTGCCTTCGACGACCTTCTGATCTCCCGCCATGGTGTGGAGATCCCAGCTAAAAGTGCAGAATTGCGGCGGCGCCTTGGGTTCGACATGGCTGCAATTGAGCTGCGCGCCGCCCAGCATGGCGGCGCCGCCGCAGCTGACCGCTTCCTTTGCAACAGCGGCACCGGGGCATCCAACCAGAGCCGTGACGGCTGCGATCCTGATCCAGTTCATCGTCGAAATCCTTGCCGGCAAACGCGTATCGCCCGGCACTTGCCGCGTGCCGTGGCCCATCAGTTTTTTCTTCTGGGCGGCTTAGTGCGTCTTGCGCGCGCCGTCCAGCAGGATTATGTGCATGATGATAATAAGCATGCTCACGAAAACTTGTCCGCAGACGATCCCTTATCATGCCCTCCTCATCCACCATCGGCTTCGTGCCGCGTGACGCCGCGCGCCGGCTTCGACAATGGCCTGGGCATCGGGGGCCTGGGCATCGGGGCTTTGGGCATCGGCCGCTTGGACATTGGCGGCTTGGGCATCGGCTGAAAACGCAACGCTTGATCGAATCCAATCTGTTCGCGGCTCGCACCCATCGGGCCGTCGACCGGGAGAAAATACATGGCTGACTCGACATCCCCCAAGAAGCCTGCCGGAGAAGAAACGCCGGCGGGCCGGACCGACCAGATTATCCAGCTCGACAGCGAGCGCGAACAACGGCGGGCCAATGTCGTCATCGACAATGACGAACTGGAAGCGCCGGTCGCCCTGGAGCCGGCGGCGCTCGAGGCTCCGGCCAAGGAGCCGCAGTCACAGCAGGCTCCTCCTGTCGCTGTTGCTCCCCCTGTGCCGGTCAAGCCAAAGCGCGGCCTGACGCGGCCGGTGCTTTTTGCCCTGCTTCCCGTCGCCCTTGTCGTCGGCGGTTACTACTATGTCACCGGCGGTCAGCTTATGACGACCGACAATGCCTATATCCAGGCGCAGTCGCTCGGCGTCTCCACCGACGTCTCCGGTACCGTGCAGGAGATCGACGTGCACGAGAACCAGGCGGTGAAGAAGGGCGATGTGCTGTTCCGCTTGCGGCCGGCCTCCTTCGAGACCGCTCTCGCCGCCGCCCAGGCCCAGCTCGGCACGGTGCGCAACCAGGTTCTGACCCTGGAGGCGAGCTACCAGCAGTCGCTGTCGCAGATCGAGCAGGCGCAGGCCGACATCCCCTATTACGAAGCCGCTTTCCAGCGGCAGCAGGATCTGCTCAAGACCTCCACCGCCTCGAAGGCTTCTTTCGACAGCGCCCAGCACGATCTCGTCGCCGCGCGTCAGAAAGTGTCCGTCGCCAAGGCGCAGGCGCAGGCCACGCTCGCGCAGCTCGGCGGCGACGCCAACCAGCCGGTCGAGAAGAACCCCTTCTACCTGCAGGCCCAGTCGGGTGTCGACGATGCGCAGCGCAACCTCGCCGATTCCGTGGTCAAGGCACCGTTCGACGGGATCGTCACCAATGTCGACGCGCTGCAGGTCGGCAAATATCTCCCGGCCTCGCAGCCGGCGTTCAGCCTGGTCTCGTCGACCGATCTGTGGATCGCGGCGGAACCGAAGGAAACCGAGCTGACCTATGTCAGGCCGGGACAGACCGCGACGATCAGCGTCGACACCTATCCGGGTGCCGTCTGGCACGGCAAGGTCGCCTCGATAAGTCCCGCCTCGTCGTCGAGCTTCTCGCTGCTGCCGGCGCAGAACACCACCGGTAACTGGGTCAAGGTCGTGCAGCGCATTCCGATGCGCGTGACGATCGATGGTATCGAGGGCAACCCGCCGCTGCGCGGCGGCATGAGCGCCGTGGTCGATGTCGACACGGGCCATGCGCGCGGCCTGCCGGACTTCGTCACCAACCTCACCGGCCTGTTCGGACAAAAGTCATGACCAGCGCGTCCGCGACAGCTGCCACGCCGGTGGTCGCCAATCGCGGCGCCATCACCGCATGCGTGATCCTGGCCGTCATCATGCAGGCGCTCGACACCACCATCGCCAATGTTGCGCTGCCTTATATCCAGGGCAGCGTTTCGGCCAGCGCCGACCAGATCAACTGGGTGCTGACCTCCTACATCGTGGCAGCCGCCGTGATGACGCCGCCTTCGGGCTATCTTGCCAATCGCTTCGGCCGCAAGCGCATCCTTCTGACCTCGATCACCGGCTTCGTCGTTGCCTCCGTTCTGTGCGGTTTCGCGCAGTCTTTGCCGCAGATCGTCGGCTTCCGCCTGCTGCAGGGCCTGTTCGGCGCCGCACTCGTGCCGCTGTCGCAGAGCATCCTGCTCGATATCTACAGCGTGGAGGAGCGCGGCTCCGCCATGGCGCTGTTCGGCATTTCGGTGATGGTCGGGCCGGTGCTGGGACCCGTCATTGGCGGCTGGCTGACCGAGAATGTCAGCTGGCGCTGGGTGTTCTACATCAACGTTCCGATCGGCGCGCTGGCCTTCGCCGGCGTGTCGCTATACGTCCTTGAAACCAAGCTGGACTTCAAGGCAAGGCTGGATTGGCTGGGTTTCGGCATGCTCAGCATCACCATCGCCGCCCTCCAGATGTTTCTCGATCGCGGCGAGCAGCTCAACTGGTTCTCGTCATCCGAGATCATCGTCGAGGCGGTGATCTGCGCGTCGGCCTTCTACATCTTCCTCGTCCACACCTTCACCGCCCGCAACACCTTCGTCAATCCGAGGCTTTTCCTCGACCGAAATTTCGCCGTCGGCATGGTCTTCATCTTCATCATCGGCATCACCTATCTCGCCTCGCTGGCGCTGATGACGCCCTATCTGCAGACGCTGATGGGTTATCCCGTGGTGACGGCCGGCATCGTCATGGGGCCGCGCGGGCTTGGCACTATGGCCTGCATGTTCCTGGTTGGCCGGCTGATCGGCAAGGTCGACACGCGCTGGCTGCTGCTCATCGGCCTGCTGGTCACCGCCTGGGCAATGTACGACATGACCGGCTGGACGCCCGATGTCTCGCAATGGACCATCATCTCAACCGGCTTCATCCAGGGCGCCGGGCTTGGCTTCCTGTTCGTGCCGCTGACCACCATCACCTTCGCCACGCTGGCGCCGGAGCGGCGCGCGGAAGGCACCGGCCTCTACAATCTGTCGCGCAACATCGGCTCCAGCGTCGGCATATCGGTGGTCACCGCGCTTCTGACGCAGAATGTGCAGATCAACCACGCCAACATCGCCACCTATGTCACGCCCTTCAACCAGGCGTTCAGCGATCCGGCGATCTTCCAGGCGATGAACCCCTACACCGCCGCCGGCCGCGCCGCGCTCGACGGCGTCGTGACACTGCAGGCGACTGTTATCAGCTACATGAACGACTTCAAGCTGATGATGATCCTGTCGCTGGCGGCGATCCCGCTGGTGCTGCTGCTGCGCAAGCCGGGAACGCCGGCCAAGGTCGACCATAGCGCCGTCATGGAGTGATCGGCCTGGGCGGTCGAGTTTCGATGCTGACCGTCCTCACGGCATTAAAGGAAACCGGGGCCCTGTGAGGGACGACAGGGCCCCGGCCTGGCCGACACGGCTTCCCAAGAAACATGGCACCTCGTGGTGAGGCGGGGATGGCGGACCGAGAAAGCCCCAACGGCCCGCCAACGCCCCCTTTCGCCGGAAGCCGTTACTTCGGCAACAGCACCTTGTTGACGACATGGATGACGCCATTCGACTGGTTGACGTCGGCGATCGTCACCTTCGCCTCGCCACCGGACTCGTCCATGATGTAGAGCTTGCCCTTCTTGACTTCGGCGGTGAGCGTGTCGCCCGAGACGGTCTTCATCTCGTATTTGCCGCCCATCGCCTTGGCCTTCTTCATCATCTCGGCGCCCGAGATCTTGCCCGCCACGACATGCGCGGTCAGCACCTTGGTGAGCTTGTCCTTGTTCTCGGGCTTGAGCAGCGTGTCGACCGTGCCTTTCGGCAGCGCCGCGAAGGCTTCGTTGGTCGGGGCAAAGACGGTGAACGGGCCAGCACCCTGCAGGGTGTCGACCAGGCCGGCCGCCTTGACGGCGGCGACCAGCGTCGTGTGGTCCTTCGACTTGACCGCGTTCTCGACGATGTTCTTGGTGGCGTACATCGGCGCGCCGCCGACATTCGGGTTCTTGGCATAGGCGGGAGCGGCAATCGCCATGCCGGCGACAAGGGCTGAAATGGCGATGGTCCTGAATATGGGCAAGCGCATGTGGTCTTCCTCCGGGTGAGGGCTGATCGGAATTGATAGCCTTTGGAAACGCACACGCAGTCACGCCCCGCGCGTGCTCGCAGTTTCGCCGATCACGGGAACGTGAACAGAGGCCTGCCCGAACGAAAAAGCGCCGGACGAGCCGGCGCTTTTGACATTGTTTGCCTTCAGGAGGGCGGCTATTCGGCCGGCGAAGGCTTCTTGCGGAACAAGGCCACCAGATTGTCCCACAGTTCGATCTTGGCGCCCTGGCGCTTCATGATCACGCCCTGTTGCAGGATCGACAGCGTGTTGTTCCACGCCCAGTAGATGACCAGGCCGGCCGGAAAGCCCGCCATCATGAAGGTGAAGATCACCGGCATCCAGGTGAAGATCGCGGCCTGCGTCGGGTCCGGCGGCGTCGGGTTCATGCGCATCTGCAGGAACATGGTGACGCCCATGATCAACGGCCACACGCCGATCATCAGCATGTGCGGCAGGGTGACCGGGATCAGCCCGAACAGATTGAACAGCGAGGTCGGATCGGGCGCGGCCAGATCCTGGATCCAGCCGAAGAACGGCGCGTGCCGCATCTCGATGGTGATGTAGAGCACCTTGTAGAGCGAGAAGAAGACCGGGATCTGCAGCGCCACCGGCCAGCAGCCGGCGAGCGGATTGATCTTCTCGGTCTTGTACAGCTCCATCATCGCCTGTTGCTGCTTCATCTTGTCGTCCGCGTATTTCTCGCGGATTTCAAGCATCTTGGGCTGCACCTTCTTCATGTTCGCCATCGATGCGTAGGACTTGTTGGCGAGCGGGAAGAAGATGGCCTTGACGATGACGGTGGTGGCCAGGATCGCCAGGCCGAAATTGCCGAGGAATTTATAGAGCGTGTCGATCAGCCAGAACATCGGCTTGGTGATGAAGTGGAACCAGCCCCAGTCGATCAAAAGGTCGAACCGCTTGATGTGGCGGTCTTCGGCATAGGCGTTGATCTTGCCGACTTCCTTGGCGCCGGCGAAGATTTCGGTCTCGACGGTCGCCGACTGGCCGGCATCGACATTGATGGCGTCGGTCAGGAAGTCGGACTGGTAGCGATGGCGGCCATCCTCGAAATAGGCGTAGCGCGGCTGGAAAGGCTGCTTCTCGGTCGGCACCAGCGTGACGGCCCAATATTTGTCGGTGATGCCGAGCCAGCCATCGGTCGACTTGCCAGGCTGGTACTGCTTGTCCTTCTCGACGGACGCATATTTGTGTTCCTGCAGGCCTTCCGTGCCGGTGAAGCCGATCAGGCCTTCATGCAGCACATAGGTGCTGGCCACCGCCGGCTTGTCGTAGCGCGTGACGCGGCCATAGTTGAACAGCGAAACCGCGCTCGAGCCGGCGTTCTGCACCGTGTCCGACACGGTGAACATGTAGTTGGCGTCAACCGAGAAGGTGCGCTTGAAGGTCAGACCCTTGTCGTTGGTGTAGGTGAGCGTCACCGGCGTCGACGGGGTCAGCGTCGGATTGCCGTCGACGTTCCACACCGTTTCCGCGCCCGGCACCGCGCCGGTCTTGTCGTTGCCGACAAAGCCGATCTCGGCGAAATAGCCCGTGGGCAGCGCCTGCGGGTTGAGCAGTTCGATCTCGGGCGAATTCTTGTCGACGGTCTCGGTGTAATGCTTGAGCTTGAGGTCGTCGAGCCGCGCGCCGGTCAAATTGATCGAGCCTTCGAGGCTCGGCGTGTCGATCTTGACGCGCTTGGAAGCCGCCAGCGCCTGGTCGCGGCCGGCAGCGGTGACGACGTCGCCGCCGGGCGCATTGGGGATGGCGCCCGGAGCGGTCGTTCCCGGCGCCGGTGTCGACGCCCCCGGATTGGCGGCATCGGCCGCCTTCTTCTGGTCCTCGACGCGCTGCTGCTCGACCTTGGCGGCCTCGCGCTGCGCCTCGACGCGCGGGTTCATGTAGAAAACCTGCCACAAAGTCAGGATCAGCACCGACAGCGCGATGGTGATGAAGAAGTTCCGGTTGTTTTCCATCGAGAGCCCTTGGCCTATCGTGTTCCGCGAAGTCGGCGGGAGAGTTCGGCCTTCAACTGGCCGAAGGGGGCGCGCAGCGCATCGTCGCGCCCGACGATGACATAGTCATTGCCGGGCATCATGTCATCGGCGGCGTGGGTACGCACGGCTTCTTTCAGCCGCCGCCTGACGCGGTTGCGAACAACCGCGTTGCCGACCTTCTTGGTGACGGTGTAGCCGACGCGCGGCACCCCGCCATCGCCGCGGTCAAGGACCTCGACGAGGAAAAACCGCCCGCGGCGCTTTTCACCGCGGCGGACGGCCAGGAATTCCGCGCGTTTCAGAAGCCGCTTGGGACTTTGACCCACTGGCTTGCCGGTTGCGGGCAACGATCTCGTCTCGCTTAGGCGCTGAGCCGCTTGCGGCCGCGATTGCGGCGAGCTGCGACGACGCCACGGCCACCCTTGGTAGCCATGCGGGCACGGAAGCCGTGCCGACGTTTGCGGACGAGTTTGGACGGTTGGTAGGTACGCTTCATTTGTTTTAATACCGCGGGGTGCGGCCCTTCTTGTGTCTGTCACTTTGTAACAGGAGCTTTGCCGGGCCGGTTTTGGCGCGATCGAAACCGCGCCGGGACGAATGGCCCGAGCGTGAGCGGGCTTATAGAAAGAAGGGTTTTGGAAGTCAATCCGGCGTCGGCGCGCCAAAGACGCGCGTCTTTTGAGCATCTATTTTTCCGACCAAGGGCGAAATTGGCAAAAAAGCCGTAATCGCATAATCTTGGCTGATCAAGTGATTGTGAAGATCGAGTCGCATGAGCGAAGCCAGTCAAGCGGGAGAAGGGACCGGAACGGCGTCGGACGCCGTCCGTACGGTGCCGCTGTCGCGCGGACTGTCGACAAAACTGCTGCTGCTCACCATCGTTTTCGTGCTTTTGGCCGAAGTGCTGATCTTCCTGCCCTGGATCGCCAGCTATAGGCTGAGCTGGCTCAAGGAGAGGCTGAGCACGGCCGCCGCCGTGTCGATCGTGCTGGTGCAGGGCGAGTCGACCTCGCTGTCGCGCACGGCTCAGAATGACGTGCTGATGGCGATCGGCGCCAAGGCGATCGCGGTGCGTGATGGCGGCGTCTCGCGGCTTCTGGTGGTGGCCGACATGCCGCCACAGGTCGACGAGCACATCGATCTCGCCAGCGTCGGCATGGTCAAGGGCATGACGGGCGCGCTGGATACGCTGTTTTTCGGCGGCGACAGGATGCTGCGCGTCTTTGGGCCGGTCGGCGAGAGCGACAAGGAGTTCGAGCTGATCATGCCGGACTACTCCTTGCGCAAGGCCATGCTCATCTATTCGCGCAACGTCGCCTTCGTCTCGCTGCTGATCTCGCTGTTCACGGCCATGCTGGTTTACGCCGCGATCGACCTGATCATGATCGGCCCGATCCGCACCATGACGCGCTCGATGCTGTCCTTCTCCGAGGCACCCGACGACCCCGGGCGGATCATCCATCCAGCCGACCGCGCCGACGAGATCGGCGTGGCCGAACGCGAATTGTCGCAGATGCAGGAGCGGCTGCAGAAGATGCTGGCCGAGCAGAAGCATCTGGCCGACCTCGGCCTCGCCGTGTCGAAGATCAACCATGACATGCGCAACATCCTGGCCTCGGCCCAGCTGATGTCGGACCGCCTGCGCCAGGTCAAGGATCCGACCGTGCAGGCTTTCGCGCCCAAGCTTCTGCGCGCGCTCGACCGCGCCGTCTCCTATTCGGAGGGCGTGCTTCACTACGGCCGCACGCAGGAACCGCCGCCGTCACGCCGCAGGGTGCGGCTGCGCCAGCTGGTCGAGGACGTGCACGGCCTGCTCGCCATCGAGGAGGGCATCGAATTCATCAACGCCGTCGAGGCGGCTTTCGAAGTCGATGCCGATTCCGACCAGCTCTTCCGGGTGCTCACCAATCTGTGCCGCAACTCGGTGCAGGCGATGGCGGCCGATACCGAAAGCGCCGTCGTGCGCCGGCTCGCCATATCGGCCGAGCGCATGGGCAGCGTCAGCCGCATCGCCGTCACCGACACCGGCCCCGGCCTGCCGCCGAAGGCGCGCGAAAACCTGTTCGCGGCCTTCCGCGGCTCCGCGCGCAGCGGCGGCACCGGTCTCGGCCTGGCGATCGCCCACGAACTGATCCGGGCACATGGCGGCTCGGTGGAACTGGTCGAGTCGATCGGCGGGCGCACCACATTCGCCGTCACCATCCCCGACCAGCCGGTGCGCCTCGACCAGGCCCGTGGCAGCCTGCGCCGCCCGGCCTGACGCTTCCCTGCCGTTTCCCCAAGGGATTCCCCGCCTTCCATGCCCGTTGTTCCTGCCTGGCCTCGCCTGATCGTCCGCCGTCTCGATCAAGGCCGCCCACGGCGGCTTCAGAATGCCGGATCGGCGCCGGCATCGCTGGATGACAGGCTTGCGACAAAACTTTTGCCGGATCGGCTTGCTTTTCGCAAATTCAGTCGTTAGGGAACTGCACACATTCGCGGCCGGTCTTTCGGATCGGATCGCGGGGCCGTCGAAAACATGGCCTGATGCGCGCCCGTAGCTCAGCTGGATAGAGCACCAGACTACGAATCTGGGGGTCAGGAGTTCGAATCTCTTCGGGCGCGCCACTCTTCAAGCAAGTGCTTGAAATCGCTTTAAGCGTTGATTTTACAGCATTCTGACCTGCACGTTTGCTACTGACGGAGCGTAAAATGGGGCGCATTAAATAGGTCCAGCGGCGGGCAAATCGGTTCGAATTCGGTATCAGCTACCAGAAGACATCGCTGGTGTAACCTAAGTTAGCGCAGCCTGGCCCGCGTAACGCGCAAGCTTTGGCGCGGCGGCCGGTGATCATGCGACCGCGTCGCTCCTGAGGCCGGAGAGCAGAGGTTGAGGCCATCAGGGCATGTTCATACGTTTGTCCACGCTGGGCCAACTCGGCCAAGCGTGGACGGGTCCCTTTGATCAGACGGTCGGGACGGTGCCGCCGTCGACGACGAGCTCCGAACCATGGATCGAAGAGGCGCGATCCGAGGCCAGAAAGGCGATGGCTTCGGCGACTTCGAACGGATCGGCTCCGCGCCCGATGGCAATGCCGCCAAGGCCGGCCAGGACGAGTTGGCGCGCGTCCTCGATAGTGCCACCGTTGGCGGCTTGGATGCGCTTGAGAAATACATCGGTCCCCTCGGTCATGATCCAGCCGGGAGAGACGACGTTGACCCTCACGCCTTTGGGACCCAGTTCCTTGGAGATGGACTTGCTGTAAGTCCGCAGTGCGGCCTTGGCGCTGGCGTAGGCGGTTGTCGCGTCGGGAAGCGGCAGGACCGACTGGATGGAGGTGACGTGCACCACCACGCCGCTGCCTCGCTCGATCATCTGCGGAATCAGGAGCCGGTCGAGGCGGACGGTGGCCAGGAGGTTCAGGTTCAGCTCGGAAAGCCAGTACTCGTCAGTCAGGGCGACAAAGCCACCGCCCGGGGTGGTCGAGCCGCCGAGCACATGGGCGAGAATGTCGACGCCGCCCAGACGCTTGAGCGCCGCACTGGCGAGGGCTTCTCCGCCCTCAGCCGTGGTCAGGTCCGCCTGTACGAATTCGACGCCATCGATGGGCTCCAGGGTTCCGCGGGCGGAAGTGATTACCCGGGCGCCGCCTGCCAGGAAGCGTTCGACGGTGGCGCGGCCCAGACCCTTGGTGCCGCCGCTGATAAGCACGCGCTTTCCCGTGAACTCGGTCGGATCAGCCTTGATGGTCATGCCGTGATCTCCAGCGCTTTGATGGCGTTGCTTTCGAGTGTGAAGCGGTAAGTGAAGCGGATCGGGCTGCCCCTGAAGTCGCCATGGGCAGGGCCTTCGACGACGACCTGACCGTTCTCGTGGCGAACGGCATCCGGCGTGAAGATCGCCTTGACCGGGATCACCGCTTCTTCGAACAAGGCCCGCATTCCGGCGTAGCCCTCGTGACGGCCTCCATCAGCAAAAAGGACCGCGTCGCGCGTGAAGGGGCTCAACATTCCGTCCACATCGAGACGGGCGTTGGCGGCGACATACGCGGCGATGGGCGATGGAAGTTCGAGCGTCATTGTTTTTTCCTTCTTACTGCGGGTGCAGCCTTGAACGCTGCAAGTGTGTTTGCCCTGCCAAGATAGCGATGGACAAATGGCGCGATAATCAGGACAATTCGGGATGTCGCATCACGAAGTTCGGGATAATTGTGCAAAGTAGCCTGATGGACTTAAACGCAGTTCTCATGGTTGCGCGCCGGGGCAAGTTTCGCACGGCTGCGCTTGAGCTAGGGGTTTCAACGACCGCGCTCAGCAATGCGGTGGGAAAGCTGGAGCGCACGCTCGGGGTACGGCTCTTCAACCGGACGACGCGAAGCGTCTCCTTAACGGAGGCAGGTCAGCGGTTCGTTGCGCAAGTCGCACCTGCCGTGCAGGACATTCATGAGGCGATGGAGGTTGCGCGCTCTCAACAGGCTACCCCTTCGGGCACGCTGCGCATCAACGCCTTTCCGACAGCGGCACGGGAAATCTTCTCGTGGCTCGTCCTACCGTTCCTGTGCGTGCACCCTCAGGTCCACATCGACATCGTCACAGAGGGTCGCCTGGTGGACATTGTAGCGGGCGGCTTCGACCTTGGCGTCCGTAGCTCAGACCTTGTACCGGCCGACATGATCGCATTGCCGTTAGGTGTCGCGCGGCGCAACGTTGTGGTAGGCGCACCGAGCTATTTGAAAGCGCACGGGACGCCCCTGATCCCCCAGGACCTCGCCGAGCATTCCTGTCTCCGCGTCCGGCTTCCCGATGGCGCGATCTACCGTTGGCCGTTCGAGAAGGATGGACAATCGGTCCATATCGACGTTGAGGGCCCCGTCACCCTCGACGAAGCGAGCCTCGCACGTACCGCCGCCCTCGCTTCCGTCGGCCTCACTCTGGCGATGGAATTCGACGTCCGCGACGACATCGAGGCAGGCCGCCTCGTGCGCGTGCTTGAAGATTGGACACCCACGCTCTCTCCCTTGAGCCTCTACTATCCCAGTCGCCGCAACCCAACCGCTGCCTTCAAGGCGTTCGTCGATTTCGCGCGGCGGCAAAGTGGAGCCAGCAACACCCTGAAGCCATCCATAGGTTGGGAAGCGCCATGAGCCCGCGCATGCTTTCCGTGCTGGCGGCATAAAGCAGACCGGCAGCTTCCGACCCCGAATCAGTCATTGCCAAGAAGTCCGTGCCAGCTCGGTCGCAACTGGTATTTGTCACGGGTTCATGCTCCAGGCATGCTACGTTACGATGAAAATAGACAAACAGAACAATGAGTAAGTGGATCGTGCGCTGCATCTCTTCGGGCGCGCCAAATCTTCCTTGGACTTCAATTCGTTGGTTGCGCGGTCGATGATATCGGCTTTGCGGCCCGTCCTTTCACCCCACCGATCGCGCCGCCGCCCGTCCCGCACCGCGCCCCGAGAAAATACAGCCGCCGAGGAACGTGCCTTCGAGCGCCGCATAGCCATGCACGCCGCCGCCGCCGAAGCCCGCGGCCTCGCCGACGGCATAGAGGCCCGGCACCGGCTGGCCGTCGGTATCGAGCACGCGGCTGTCGAGATCGGTCTGCAGGCCACCCAGCGTCTTGCGGGTCAGGATGTTGAGGCGCACGGCGATCAGCGGCCCGTTCGCCGGGTCGAGCATCTTGTGCGGCTTGGCCGTGCGGATCAGCCGGTCGCCCAGATAGGCGCGGGCGCCGCGCAGCGCGGTGATCTGCATGTCCTTGGAGAACGGGTTGTCGAGCTGCCGATCGCGGGCGCGGATTTCGCGCTCGACCGTTGCGACCTCAAGCAGCGGTTCGCCGCCGGCCAGCGCGTTCATGCGCGCCACCAGCTTCGGCAATTCGGCCTCGACGATGAAGTCCTCGCCCTTTTCCATGAACGCCTTGACCGGGCCGGGGATGCCCGACGTGGCGCGGCCGAGCACCTGACGCCAGCTTTTTCCCGTCAGGTCGGGGTTCTGTTCGGAGCCCGACAGCGCGAACTCCTTCTGGATGATTTTTTTGGTCAGGATGAACCAGGAATAGTCGAAGCCGGTGCTCATGATGTGGCTCAGCGTGCCCAGCGTGTCGAAACCGGGATAGAGCGGCACCGGCAGGCGCTTCCCCCGGGCATCGAGCCACAGCGAGGACGGGCCGGGCAGGATGCGGATCGCATGCTCGGTCCAGAGCGGCGCCCAGTTCCTGATGCCCTCGACATAGTGCCACATGCGGTCGCGGTTGATGATCGAGCCGCCGGCTTTTTCTGATATGGCCAGCATGCGGCCGTCGACATGGTCGGGCACGCCGGTGATCATGCGCTTCGGCGCGGTGCCCAGCCGCTGGGGCCAGTTTGCCCGCACCAGCTCATGGTTGCCGCCGATGCCACCGGAGGCGACGATCACCGATTGGGCATGAAACTCGAAATCGCCCGATATTTCGCGCGAACTCTTGTGGCCACGTTCGACGGTGCTCGGCTCAAGGATCTCGCCGCGCACGCCGGTCACGGACGCGCCAGTTCGCGTCAGCTCATTGACCCGGTGACGGAACCTGAAGTCGATCAATCCACGCTTTTGCGCCTCGCGCACGCGCAGCACGAAAGGTTCGAGCACGCCGGGGCCGGTGCCCCAGGTGATGTGGAAGCGCGGCACCGAATTGCCGTGGCCGATGGCATTGCCGCCGCCGCGTTCGGCCCAGCCGACGACAGGAAAGAACTTCAGTCCGCGCTCCGTCAGCCAGGAACGCTTCTCGCCGGCGGCGAAACCGACATAGGCCTCCGCCCATTTGCGCGGCCAGTGGTCTTCGGGCCGGTCGAAGGCTGCGGTGCCCATCCAGTCCTCGAGCGCCAGATCATGGGAGTCGCGGATGCGCATGCGCCGCTGCTCCGGGGAATCGACCAGGAACAGCCCACCGAACGACCAGAAAGCCTGGCCGCCCAGCGACTGTTCCGGCTCCTGGTCGACGATGATGATTTTCTTGCCGGCCTCGGCAAGCTCGGCGGCGGCGACCAGCCCGGCAAGACCGGCGCCGACAATGATGACATCCGCGTCGTCCCCCATTTTTCCTCCCCAGGATTAGCCGGCAAATTAATACGAGGACTTAGACGTTTTCCCAGCCGCCCTTGTTTTCGCCGGCGCGGAAGATGGCGTCGATGACCTTCTGATTGGCGACCGATTCCTCCAGCGTGAAGACCCGCTCCTTGCCGCCCTGCGCCGCCCGCGCGAAGGTCTCGACCTCGAGCCTGTATTGCTGCGTGCCGGGGAAGCGGAACACCTGCGCTTCGCTGTGGTTCTGGTTGTGCAATTCGACGCGGTGATGGTCGTAGAGCCCGGCATTGAACGGCGAAAACACCTCGATGAAACCCTTCTCGCCGTGGAACACCATCACCTGGCGCGCCGCCATCTGCGTCGACAGGTAGAAGGACAGTTCGAAGTCGCCGAAATCGGCGCGGATCGAGGAGTAGATGTCGGTGCCGAATGTCTTGTCGCGCTCGATCGTCGCCTGGACGCGCAGCGGCTCCTTGCCGGTCGAGAACCGCGTCGACACGGTCGGGTAGACGCCGATGTCGGGCAGCGCGCCGCCGCCGAGATCGAGTTTGTTGCGCATGTTGTTGGGGTCGACATTGTAGTAGGAGAAAGCGCCCTGCACATGGCGCAGCCGGCCGATGGCGCCGCTGGCGATGAGGTCCCGCACCTTGATCCATTGCGGATGGTAGATGACCATGAAGGCTTCGCAGACCAGCACTTTCTTGCTGTCGCGCAGCTTGATCAGCGGTGCGATGTCCTTGGCGTCGAGCGCCAGCGGTTTTTCGACCAGCACATGCTTGCCGGCCTCGATGGCTTTTTCAGTCCATTCGACATGTTGCGAGGTCGGCAAGGGGATATAGACACCGTCGACCTGGTCGGACGCGAGCAATTCCTCATAGGAGCCGAAGGCGTGGCGCGCACCGAAGCGCTCGCCCAAGGCCTTGGCCTTCGACAGGTCGCGGCTGGCGATTGCCGACAGCACCCCGTTCTCCGCCTCGACCATTGCCGGCAACAAATGCTCGCGGCCGATCTTGGCCGTCGACAACACACCCCATCGGAACATCTGGCTTCTCCATGTCGATTTATCGGTGACGAGGTTTGCCCGAAATCGCGGGAAAAGCCAATGAAAGACACGGGTCACAATGCACCTTCGTCCGTGACTTCGCCGAAGGATGCAACGGCGCAGAATTTTGGAGCGCCGCCATGCCTTGAGGTCACGGAATGGATCCTAGGGGTTTCGCGACGTCGCTTCGCGACTGCTCCACCCTAGGATGACGAAGTCACGGATGCCCGCCCTGAACCTATCCTCGCTTCCCCGTCAGCGTCATGTCGAAGTCGACGACATTGGAATAGAGCGGCGTGCCGACATCCATGCCGTAGCGCGACCTCAGCACCTTGCCGGTGACATGGAATTTGATCGTCCCGCCCTTCAGCCCATCGAGCTCGGCGGTGAATTTTTCCGCAAACGTCTTGCCGCGCGCCGTCAGCCGGCCGGTGACGAGCGCCGTCGTGTCGCTGGTGCGGGTCACGCTTGTCGAACGGAACTGGATTTCGGGGCTGTTGGCGGCATCGAACACCGCGTCGGAGCGCAGGAAGGCGTCGATGCGGCCTTGGCCGGTGGCGACGCTTTCGGGATAGATGGTGAGGTCGACCTTCGAGCGACCGACATCATTGTTGTCGATGCGGATCGTGCCCTTGAAGCGGGCGAAGGCGCCATCGAAGCCGCCGCCACCGGCCTTGCCGATGGTGAAGCGGATCGCGGAGCCGGCCTGGCTGATCGTGTAGCTGCCGGCGGCATCGCCGAGCATGACTGCCGCGTAGACGGGCATGGCAAGGCAGGCGGCGGTAGCCGCCAATCCGAGGATTCGCGCACGCATTGGGGTGTTCCTTGTTTAGGAGGCAACGCTCTGCGGCGTCCTCACCTCACAAACGAGACCAAAGCCCGTTCTATTCCCCGGCTGACGAAGGCGTGATCATGCGCGTGAGCACTTGGTCGCGCAGCAGGAAGTGGTGGCGCAGCGCCGCGGCGACATGCAGGGCAACAAGTGCCGCGCCGGCATAGGCGAGATACCAGTGCACCGCCGCCCAAAAGCCCTCGGCGGCGTCGGATTCGATGAGCGGCAGGTTCGGCATGACGAACAGGTTGAACGGCATGCTGGGGATTTCCAGCGTCGAGACCGACACCAGCGCCCAGCCGGACAGGGGCAGGGCGAGCTGGAAGGCATAGAGCGCCAGATGCGCCAGCGGCGCCGTCCGCCGCTCCAGGGCGCCAACGGAAGGCGGCAAGGGAGGCGCCTTGTTGCCGAGCCGCCAGGCGATGCGCAGGATGATGAGGCCGAGCAGCAGAAAGCCGAACGATTTGTGCAGTTGGATCAGTTCGAAGGCGGCGCGCTGGCTCTCGATCCGCACCATGACAAAGCCGAGCACTAACTGACCGATGAAAATCAGGGCGATCAGCCAGTGCAGGAGGATGGTTGCCCAGCTGTAGCGGGTGGGGGTGTTGGTGAGCGGGCGCATGTGGGACCAACGCTGCTGAACCATGCTTTCTTCCCGGACGGCAGCGCTGCCCCTCATTGCCCTGCCGGGCATTTCTCCCCGTAAACGGGTAGAAAGAAGCCTTCGCCGATGGTTTCGCCAATCTCCGAAGTCGCCAGTAAGGCGCCGGCAGGCAGATGAGAGGCGGCGCCGACGCTGATAATCCTGCCGATCTCGCCGGCGCCTATCCGCTCACCTTGAAGAAATCGACGAAAGCCCTCAGCGCCGGCCGCATCTGGCGGCGGCTGGGATAATAGACGAAGAAACCGTCAAAGCACGGGCACCAGTCCTCCAGCACGCGGATCAGCCGGCCGTCGGCAAGCGGCGCGCGCACGTAAGGCTCGAAGACGAAGGCGAGCCCGGCGCCGTCGATGGCGGCCTGGGCGATCAGATGATCCTCGTCGAGGATCAGCGGCCCTTGCGCGGCGATTTCGATCTCCTCGCCGCCCTTCTCGAATTCCCAGCGGTAAAGGATGCCGCTGGAAAAGCGGAAGCGGATGCAGCGGTGCTCGGCCAGCTCTCGCGGATGGCGCGGCGGCGGCATGGCCTTGAAATAGGAGGGCGCGCCGACGACGGCGCCGCGAAGATCGGGGCCGATGCGCACGGCGATCATGTCGCGCTGCAGGCTTTCGCCGAGCCGCACGCCGGCGTCGAAACCGCCTTCCACCACGTCGGTGAAGCGGTCCTCGATGACGATCTCCAGCACGATCTGTGGATACGCCGCTGCAAAGGCGCCGAGCCGTGGCGTCAGCGTCAGATGCGCGGCCGTACGCGGCACGGTCAGCCGCAGGTTCCCGGCTGGTCGGTCGCGCGCCTCCGCCGCTGTTTCCAGCGCCAGATCGATCTCGGACAGGGCCGGGCGCAATCGCTCCAGCAATTGCGCGCCTTCCTCGGTCGGGGCGACACTGCGCGTGCTGCGCGCCAAAAGGCGCACGCCAAGCCGTGCCTCCAGGCTGGAGACCGCATGGCTCACCGCCGAAGGCGCGATCGCCAGTTCCCTGGCCGCACCGCGAAAACTGCCGCATTGGGCAACGGTTGCCAGCACCGCAAGCTGTGAGAGATGTGCCCGATTCATTGATCTATTTCTTGGAACGACCCGTACTAAGAAGAGCCGATTATCGAACGGCCTGCAAGGCGCTATTTCTGCCGCATCACAACAAGGAGACGCGTGATGAAAACCCGCAAACTCGGTACTGAACTCGAAGTCTTCCCGGTTGGCCTTGGTTGCATGGGCATGAGCTTCGCCTATGGCGGCCAGCCGGAAGCCGAGGCGACCTCGACCCTGCACCGCGCCGTCGAGATCGGTGTCACCTTCTTCGACACGGCGGAGGTCTACGGTCCCTACGAGAACGAGATCCTGCTGGGGAAGGCGCTGAAGCCGGTTCGTGACAAGGTGACGATCGCCACCAAATTCGGCTTCAAGATACTGGAGGAAGGCACCGGCTTGGATCGCATGGCCGGTGTCGACAGCCGTCCCGAGCACGTCAAGGCTGTTGCCGAGGCGTCGCTGAAGCGGCTGGGCACCGATGTCATCGATCTCTACTACCAGCACCGCGTCGACCCGAACGTGCCGATCGAGGAGACGGTCGGCGCCATGGCCGAGCTGGTGCGTGAGGGCAAGGTGCGCGCGCTCGGCCTGTCGGAGGCAAGCGCCGCCACCATCCGCCGGGCGCATGCCGTCCACCCGATCGCGGCCGTTCAGAGCGAATATTCGCTATGGAGCCGCGACCCTGAAGACGATGTCTTTGCTGTCTGCCGCGAGTTGGGCATTGGCTTCGTGCCTTACAGCCCGCTCGGTCGCGGCCTTTTGACGGGGGCGATTGCCAAGCCCGAAACGCTTGACGACGGCGACTGGCGCCGCACCTTGCCGCGCTTCCAGGCCGAGGCCATGGAAGCCAATGCTGAGGTGATCGCCACGCTGGAAAGACTGGCGGCCGAAAAGGGCGTGACCTCGGCGCAACTGGCGCTCGCCTGGGTGCTGCACCAGGGCGACTTTATTGTCCCCATCCCCGGCGCACGAAAAATCCGCCATCTGGAGCAGAACACGGCGGCGGCCGCGATCGAGCTGAGTGCCGCGGAGGTGGCGGCGATCGGCGATGCGCTGTCGCCTGATAAGGTGATGGGCAAGCGCTATACGGAGGAACTGCTGGCGCTGGTGAATGGGTAGGCAATGGGGCGCTTCGGCGCCCCATCTTGTTGAAAGCTGGCGCGAGGCACCCCCCTCTGTCCTGCCGGACATCTCCCCCGCAAGGGGGGAGATCGATGTCGCCGCCGCCTTCGCCAATCACCAACGTTGCAGGGTGGGCGACGAGCACGAAGCTGCCAATCTCCCTCCTTGCGGGGGAGATGGCCGGCAGGCCAGAGGGGAGTGCCTCGAGCCTAGTTCTCTTACCACGGCACCACGCTAATCTCCGGCCAATACTCCCGCGCGCGCTTTCCCTTCACTTCATGCGTGCGCTGATTATCCAGCACCCGGTTCGGCGTGATGCGAAACGAGAAGATGTCGTCGAGCCCGAACGGTGCCACCAACTCCAGCTCCCTGTCCCGGCCGTACCGCACCCCCACCGCATGCGTCTTCGAGGCAAAAAAGCTGACGGACTCGCTGGCGCTCGCATAACGCGGGCAAGGCTGCCCGAATTTCCGCGGATACCACAGATGCACCCGGGCCTGGTTGCGCACCTCGACCGGCAGAGGCAGTCCCTCGAAATGTGCCGCCGCCCGGCGGATCACCGCGTCCTCGGCCTCGTAGGACAGGTCGGAGTCATCGAAATAGAAAAGGTCGACGTCCCTGATGCCGTAGCCCAACGGCTTGCCGGTCAGGTGATTCCAGACGCTGTTGTAGAGAGCGCCGGACACGACCAGCCAATCCGGCAAGGCGAGTTCACGCACCCGCGCCAATGTATCGGCGAGCAACTGATCAGCCGCCACGATGTCGAGGAACACCATGCGTTGCGCTTCGAACGGCAGTCCGGAATGGCGGAGATGGTTCATCGCCCTTTGGAGAGCGATTCGCCATGCTCCGGCAATCCTGAACTTTCTATGCCCGCAGCACGCCGCCCGTCTGCTTGCCGACATTCTCGACGATGCGCTTGGCCAGCGCCTCGAAATCCTCGTCGGTCAGTGTTTTCTCGACCGGCTGGATCGACACTTCGATGGCGATCGATTTTTTTCCTTCGCCGAGGGACGCTCCCTCGAAGATATCGAAGACCGAGACGCCAGTGATCAGCTTCTTGTCGGCGGCCAGTGCGGCGCGAACAAGCGTGCCCGCCTCGACCGCCTTGTCGACGACGAAAGCAAAATCGCGCTTCACCGCCTGGAAGGCGGAGAGCTCCAGCTTCGGCTTGGTCTTGGTCGGCTTGGCTTTCGGCTCGGGCACTGCGTCGACGAACACCTCGAAGCCACAGAGCGGTCCGGAGACGTCGAGCCCTTCCAGCGTCTTCGGATGGAACTCACCAAACGTGCCGAGCACGGTCTTCGGACCGAGCTTGATGGTGCCGGAACGGCCGGGATGATACCAGGCCGGTCCGCCCGCCTCGATCTGCAGCCGGTCGACCGGCGCGCCGCAGGCTTCGAGCGCGGCGATGGCATCGGCCTTGGCGTCGAACACGCCGACCGGACCGGAATTGCCGGCCCAGCTACGGCCGGAGCCGTCGAGCCTGGCCGTACCGCGGCGCACGCCGGCGGCGACGCGGCGTTGCTGGTCGGCGCCATCGCCCTCATAGGTGCCCGAGACCTCGAACAGCGCCACGTCGCCGATGCCCTTGTCGGCGTTGCGCTGCGCGGCCGAAATCAGCCCCGGCAGCAGCGAAGGCCGCATGTCGGACATGTCGGCGGCGATCGGGTTGGCGAGCTTCAGCGCCGTCTGGCCGCCGCCGAACAGTTCGGCGTGCCTGGCCGGAATGAACGACCAGGTAACAGCCTCCATCATGCCGCGCACGGCGAGCGAACGCTTGGCGGCACGGGTGCGGATCTGCAGCGTCGTCAGGATCTTGCCATTGACCGCGTCATGCGCGCCGAGCGGCTGCGGGGCGATGTTGTCGACGCCATGGATGCGCATCACTTCTTCGACCAGGTCGGCCTTGCCGTCGACATCGGGGCGCCAGGAGGGCACGGTGACGTCGACGACGTCGCCCGATCCCTGCGCGTGGAAGCCGAGCCGCGACAGGATGTCGAGGCTCTCCGCCCGAGGCACTTCGATGCCGGTCAGCCGCTTCACTTCCGACACCGGCAGCGTAACGATCTTCGGCTGATGTCCGGCATAGCCGGCCACTTCGGTTTCCGTCGGCGTGCCGCCGCAGAAGTCGATCACCAGCTTGGTCGCCAGTTCGATACCAGGCACCATGAATTCGGGATCGACGCCGCGCTCGAAGCGGTAGCGCGCATCGGTGATGATGCCGAGCGCGCGGCCGGTGCGGGCCGTGGTGATCGGATCCCAAAGGGCGGATTCGATCAGCACCTCCGTCGTGTTCTCGTCGCAGCCCGAGTGTTCGCCGCCCATGACGCCGGCAATGGATTCGACGCCATTATCGTCCGCGATGACGCACATCTCCGGCGTCAGCGTGTATTCGCGCCCGTCGAGCGCCTGAACCTTCTCGCCATCCCTGGCGCGGCGCACCACGAGGTTGCCGGCGACCTTGGCGGCATCGAAGACGTGCAACGGCCGGCCACGGTCGAAGGTGACGTAATTGGTGATGTCGACCAGCGCGCTGATCGGCCTCAGACCAATGGCGATCAGCCGCTGCTGCAGCCATTTCGGCGAGGGGCCGTTCTTGACGCCCTTGACCAGCCTGAGCGCGAAGCCGGGGCAAAGCTCCGGCGCCTCGATCGTCACCTTCACCGGGCACATGCCGCTGCCGACATGTGGCATGATCGCGCCGCCGACTAGGCGGCCAAGCCCGCTCGCCGCCAGGTCCCTGGCGATGCCGTACACGCTGGTGGCATCGGGCCGGTTCGGCGTCAGATTGATCTCGATGACCGGATCGTCGAGATGGGCATAGGCGGCAAAGCTGGTGCCAACCGGCGCATCGGCCGGCAGGTCGATGATGCCATTGTGCTCGTCCGACAGTTCCAGTTCGCGCTCGGAACACATCATGCCATGGCTTTCGACGCCACGGATCCTGCCGACCGTCAGCGTCACGTCGATGCCGGGCACATAGGTGCCGGGCGCGGCGAAAGCGCCGATCAGGCCCGCCCGCGCATTGGGTGCGCCGCAGACGACCTGCACCGGCGGCTTGCCGTCACCGGTGTCGACGGTCAGCACGCGCAGCCGGTCGGCATCGGGATGCTGCACCGCCGTCAGCACCTTGGCGATGACGAAGGGCTTCAGGCCCGCCTTGTCGTCGACATGCTCGACCTCGAGGCCGATCGACGTGAGCCGCTCAACGATCTCGGCGAGCGTGGCGTCGGTCTCGAGATGGTCCTTGAGCCAGGAGAGGGTGAATTTCATCGTCTCACACTTTCGCGTCTTCTTGCGCGAACACTTCGACCAGGCGGAAGCGCTCGCAAATCAGTTTCATGTCGGGCGAAAAACCGCCATTGCGCCCAAAATAGGCGTGATGGGCGTCATGCCAGTATTCGTAGCTCAAATCGCCTTCACCCTCGTCGCGGGCAAAATCGGCATCGACCTCGTCGAAGCGCCGCACGATCGCCTCGACCGTTTCGATGACGGCGGCCCGGCGGCCGCTGCCGTCGAGCACCACATCACGACGACCGACCTCCGGCACCGGCTCGGCGCCGCCATAGTCGCGCAGCGCGCCGCAGGTCGCCGTCTTGCGGCCCGACAGCACCAGCGCCAGCAACGCGTCGGCCAGTTCCGGGCTGTCGCCGAATCGGAAGGTCACCGCGTCCGCATAGGGATCGGCAACTGGGCTCACGCGCTCAGGCCCCCGAACAGCGTCGGCATGTCGAGCGGCCGGAAGCCGTAATGCGACAGCCAGCGCACATCCGCGTCGAAGAAGGCGCGCAGGTCCGGCATGCCGTATTTCAGCATGGCGATGCGGTCGATGCCCATGCCCCAGGCAAAGCCTTGATACTCGTCGGGATCGAGCCCGCCGGCCCTCAGCACGTTCGGGTGGACCATGCCGCAGCCGAGGATCTCCATCCAGTCGGAGCCTTCGCCGAAGCGCACTTCGCCCGGCCGCGAGCGGTCGCACTGGATGTCGACCTCGAGGCTGGGCTCGGTGAACGGGAAGAAGGACGGACGGAAGCGCATCTTGACCGAAGGCACCTCGAAGAAGGCCTTGCAGAACTCTTCCAGCACCCACTTCATGTTGGCGACGTTGGCCGACTTGTCGATCACCAGCCCCTCGACCTGATGGAACATCGGCGAGTGGGTGGCGTCGGAATCCTGGCGGTAGGTCTTGCCCGGAATGACGATGCGGATCGGCGGCTTCTGCTTCTCCATGGTGCGGATCTGCACCGGCGAGGTGTGGGTGCGCAACAGCTTGCGCCCGCCCTTCTCGTCCGGCTGGAAGAAGAAGGTGTCATGCATCTCGCGCGCCGGATGGCCTTCGGGGAAATTCAGCGCGGTGAAATTATAATAGTCGGTCTCGATATCGGGACCTTCGGCGATGGCGAAGCCGAGATCGCCGAAGATCGCCGCGATCTCGTCGATGACCTGGCTGATCGGATGGATGCGGCCGCGTTCGGCCGGCGACTGCCGCACCGGCAATGTCACGTCGACCTTTTCGGCCGCCAGCCGCGCGGCGATCGCCACATCCCTGAGTTCAGCCTTGCGGGCAGTCAGCGCCTCGGTGACGCGGTTCTTGAGACCGTTGATCGCCGGACCCTTCACCTGCCGTTCCTCGGCGCTCATCGCGCCAAGCGTCTTCAGCATTTCCGAGACCGAGCCTTTCTTGCCAAGGGCCGCGACACGCACGGCCTCGATCGCCGGCTCGTCGGCGGCCGAGGCGATGTCGGCGAGCAGCGAAGCTTCCAGGGCTTCAAGATTTCCAGCAGTGGCGTTCACGGCGAAACTCTCTCGATCGGGTGACCACCGGTCACCAATTTGGTTACATCAGGCATAAGAAAACCCGCGCCAGCCGTGCCAGCGCGGGTTCCCCAAATCAAGTGTCGAAAGTGCTTGGGAAGCGCTGGTCTTAGGCGACAGCGCTTTCAAAAGCGTTCGGCGTGGTGTTCTTCAGATATTCGAGCGCGACCTTGGCCTTGGCGACCAGGGCGGCGAAAGCCTGCGGCTCGTGGATGGCCATGTCGGACAGGATCTTGCGATCGATCTCGATGCCGGCCTTGTTCAAACCGTCGATGAAGCGGCCATAGGTCAGGCCGTGCTCGTGGGTCGCGGCGTTGATGCGCTGGATCCACAGCGCGCGGAACGAGCGCTTGCGGTTCTTGCGGTCGCGGTAAGCGTACTGCAGCGACTTTTCCACCGCCTGCTTGGCGATGCGGATGGTGTTCTTGCGGCGGCCGTAGAAGCCCTTGGCGGCTTTCAGGACCTTCTTGTGCTTGGCGTGCGAGGTGACGCCTCTTTTTACGCGTGCCATGTCATGATCTCCTTAAAACTTAAAGGCCGTTCGGAAGAAAATTCTTGATGACCTTCTTGCCATCCGGTTCAGCCAGAACCATCGTGCCGCGGGCATTTCGAATGAACTTGTTGGAACGCTTGATCATGCCGTGACGCTTGCCGGCCGCAGCCGACAGGACTTTACCCGTACCTGTGATCTTGAACCGCTTCTTGGCGGCTGATTTGGTCTTCATCTTGGGCATTTTGCTACTCCGTATTGTTGGCGCACGATCGCGCTTCTTGTTCGCTTCGGGCCGACCAAAGCCCGAAAAGCAAATGAAACCGCCACGGCATGCCCTGCCGGGCGGTTTTCTTGGAACGGCGGTGCTATAGATCAAACAGAGCCGGCGCGCAACACCCACCCCGTCGCGCCGATGCGCGACGGGCAATCCCAATCAGGGCAGCGTGAACCAGACCGGCAGCATGCCCGACAGTTGCGCGCCGTCGATCAGTTCGAAGGCCGGCAGCGCGATCAGGAACACCAGCCCGTCGAGCAGCGTGGTCAAAAGCAGGCGCGGCTTGAAGCTGCCGGTGTCGCCTTCCTGGTAGAGCGAGAGCTTGGGGAAGAAGCGCGGCACGCGCGCCAGATAGTCGGCATAGGGTGCGCCGAGCGCTTCCTTGAGGAATTTCTCCTCGCGCAGGATGACGATATGGAAGGCGCCGGCGCACAGGACGGCGAAAAGGATGATGCCGGAGAACGAGCCGATCTGCGCGCCGACACCGGCGGCAGCCACGGTCGAGAACACGTAGAGCGGATTGCGGGTGATCGAGTAGGGGCCGCCGGTCACCACCTCGGACGACTTGCGCCCGCCTATATAGAGCGTCGCCCAGAGGCGCCCGACGATGCCGAGGAAAATCAACAGCACGCCGAACATCTCGATCGTTTCATGCACCGGCGTGTCCGGCGGGAAGGTCGACTGGCCAAACAGCAGCGCCAGAAACAGCACCACCACGAGCACCGCAAGCACCAGCCGGCGCATCTGCTGGTAGTTGCCCAGCCCGTGTTTGACGTCCTTGACGTCCGAAACCTTCTCGTTGGCCATGCCGGGAATCCGATCGTCGAAGAGCTTTGCCGGCGATCACGGCTTTGAGCTAAGAACAAGGCGTCCCGCCGATCGCCGGGACGCCCTGTAGCACGATTCAGGCGGATTTAGAGCGCGGTTGCCCGCCTAACCTTTTCGTGACCGTGCCGTGATCTCTGGCATTTCAGCCGAAAGCAGGCTTAGCGCGGCGCCAGCACCATCATCATCTGACGGCCTTCGAGCTTTGGCTCGGCTTCCACCTTGGCAATGGTCGCCACTTCCTCGCGTACCTTGTTCAGAAGTTGCATGCCGAGTTCCATATGCGCCATCTCGCGGCCGCGAAAACGCAGCGTCAGCTTGACCTTGTCGCCTTCCTCGAAGAAGCGGCGCACCGCCTTCATCTTGGTCTCGTAGTCATGGCTGTCGATGTTCGGGCGCATCTTGATCTCCTTGATCTCGATGACCTTCTGATTCTTGCGCGCCTCGGCCGCCTTCTTCTGGTTGGCGTATTTCAACTTGCCGAGATCGAGGATTTTTACGACGGGCGGCACTGCGTTGGGCGATATTTCGACGAGATCGAGCCCGGCCTCTTCGGCAAGCAGCAATGCGTCGTTGATGGAAACATCGCCGCGGTTCTGGCCTTCGGCGTCGATAAGCTGGACCCGGGGAACCCGGATGTCACGGTTGGAGCGCGGCCCATCCTTGGTCGGCGCCGCTGCTTTGAAAGGTCTGCGAATGGTCGTGGTCTCCTTGGCCGTTTCGTTCAGGATTTGTCAGTCTTGATGCGTGGACGCGCCAATGTGGTGAGCGCGCGGGCGGAGTCAATAGCATAGCATTGACAGAAAATCACCCTGATCGCGGGCCTGCACCAAACAAAGAAACAGCGCGAGCACTTTTCGCCACGCTATCGGCTGTGTCACAAGGGCCGCGTGCCAAAGACGGGCCCGAGGAAAAAGCCATGACCGCCACGCCCCCACCCCTTCTGGCTCCAACCTTTATGGACGTCGATGGATCACGCATCGCGGTGCGCCATGCGGCCGGCGCCGCACCCGGCATCGTCTGGCTCGGCGGTTACAAGTCGGACATGCTGGGCACGAAGGCGCAGACGCTGGCGGACTGGGCGGCACGGGAAGGCCGCGCCTTCCTGCGGCATGACTATTCAGGCCACGGCGAATCCGGCGGCGCCTTTGCCGAGGGTACGATTTCGACATGGTTATCGCAAAGCCTTGCCGTCTTCCGGCATTTCGCCAAGGGCAGCCAGATCCTGGTCGGCTCCTCCATGGGGGCCTGGATCGCGCTGCGCATGGTGCGGGAATTGCGCAAGGCGGGCGACGCAAGCGTCGTCGGCCTGGTGCTGCTGGCGCCGGCGCCAGATTTCACCAGCGACCTCATCGAGCCGGTGCTGACCGAGGCTCAGAAGCGCGACCTCGCCGAAAAGGGGTTCTTCGCCGAGCCATCGGACTATTCCGCCGAGCCCTACATCTACACACGCGCCCTGATCGAGGACGGACGCGAAAACCGGGTGATGACCGGGCCGATCGACACCCATTGCCCGGTTCACATCCTGCAGGGACTGGCCGATGCCGATGTGCCGTCGAGCCACGCCCTGAAGCTCGCCGCCCTGCTGCCGGCCGACGATGTCACGCTGTCGCTGATCCCTGACGGGGATCATCGCCTGTCGCGCCCGCAAGACCTCGACATGCTGGTGCGGGCGGTCGGCGACATGGCCAAGCGAGGCGAGTGACGATGCGCCTTTCCATCCCGATCTCGGCCTTCGTCGCGGCCATCGTCGGCTTTGGCGGCACGCTTGCCATCGTCATTGCCGCCGCCAAGGCGGTCGGCGCGACGCAGGTCGAGACGGCGAGCGGCGTGACGGCGATCTGCCTGGCCATGACGGTCGAGTGCCTGTGGCTGTCATGGCGCACGAAAATGCCTGTCATCACCGCCTGGTCGACGCCGGGTCTGGCGCTGGTCGCCGCATCGAGCGGCTTCACGATCGGCGAGGCCGTCGGCGCCTATATCGTCACCGGCGTCCTTTTGGTCGCCACCGGCCTGTTTGGACCGCTGACCCGCCTGATATCGAGAATACCCGCCTCGGTCGCTTCCGGCATGCTGGCCGGCATCGTCGTCACCTTCGCCATCAATGCCATGAAGGCGATCCCGGCGGACCCATGGCTCATCCTGCTGCTGATCGCGGCGTTCTTTGTCATCCGGCTGTTCAATCCGGCCCTGTCGGTGCTGGCGGTGCTGGTTGGCGGCGGCCTTGCCGCCTTTCTTACGGGCCGTGTCGGCGGCTTGCCCGCGCCCGAACTGTCGACGCTGACGTTCATTGCTCCCCATTTCACCGCCAAGGCGATCATCGGCCTGGCGCTGCCGCTTTATCTCGTTACCATGGCCTCGCAGAACCTGTCGGGGCTGGCGGTGCTGCGGGCGGCCGGCTACCACCCTGAACCTGGGCCGCTGATCGGCGTTACCGGCCTGTTTTCACTTCTGTCTGCGCCGTTCGGGGCCGGGACAACCAATCTGGCGGCGATCTCGGCGGCGATCTGCACCGGACCGGACGTCCATCCCGATCCGGCCGAGCGCTGGAAGACCGGCCCGTTCTATGCGCTTGCCTACCTCATCTTCGCGATTTTCGGCGCTTCGCTGGTGGCGATCTTCGCCGTGCTGCCGCAGAGCCTGATCGTGCTGGTGGCGGGTCTTGCACTGATGGCCTCACTCGCCAACGCACTGTCCATCGCGCTGAAGGATGAAGGCGAACGCATGCCAGCCACCGTGACCTTCGTCGTCACCGCCTCCGGGCTGACGCTGTTCGGCGTCGGTGCGGCATTTTGGGGCCTGGTCGCCGGCTTGGTCGTGCTTTTCCTCGATATGCTCAAAAAGCGATAATCATTTCAGGCCCTTGTTCGGTTTTAGCCGACATTGTCTTGAATCGCCGTTTTCGCCTTCCCATTTCGATTCCACGCAGCCGGTTCTGGCTGTCTCCAACCGAAGGAATGGGAGAAAATGAACACATCTGCATTGATCCGCCCGGCCTGGACGCCGGCGACCATCGCGTTGATGGTGATCGGCTTCATGGTGTTCTGGCCGCTCGGCTTTGCCATGCTCGCCTACATCATCTGGGGCGACCGGCTCGAGGGCTTCAAGCGTGACGTCAACCGCGCGACCGACGGCATCTTCGCCGGCTGCCGCCGTGGTTCCGACAAGGCCGCGCGTTGGGGCAACGGTTCAGCCCGCACCGGCAACGTCGCTTTCGACGACTGGCGCGAAAAGGAGCTCGAGCGCCTGAACGAAGAGCGCCGCAAGCTCGACGAGATGCTGACGCAGTTCGACGAGTATGCTCGTGAATTGCGCCGCGCCAAGGACCAGGACGAGTTCGACCGGTTCATGGCCAACCGCAACAAGTCGACGGCTCCGGCCAAGACCGACCCGAGCACCGGAGCGACCCCCACCAAGCGTGGCAAAGGCTCGAACCTGCTCGACGACTGAGGCCCAGCGACAGGGCCAAGGTATGATGACGGCGTCGCGCGAGCGGCGCCGTTTCTTTTTTGTTCTTATCGTTTTCCTCGAATCGCGTATCGTCCCGCCATGACCATCGGGTTCTTCCGCAATCTGACGAAGCCCAAGCCCACGCCTGTCGTGGAGCGGGAATATTGCGTCGCCGGCCGCACGCTGCCGCTCAAGATCGTCGAGAGCGCCAGGGCAAAGCGCCTGACGCTGCGCATCGATTCCGGCGGCCAGGGCCTGCGCATCACCGTGCCGCCGGGCCTTCGCCGCGGCGAGGTGGACAGGTTCCTCGACCGCCACCAGGACTGGCTGGAGCAGCGCCTGGCCAAGGTGCCGACGCGTCCACAAGTAAGACCAGGCATCAAGATCCCGGTGCGCGGCGTGCCGCACCGCATCGTCCACGAGCCGTCAAAGCGCGGCACCGTCACCATATCGCGCGACGAGCGCGGCCCGCTGCTGGTCGTGCATGGCGATCGCATCCATCTGCCGCGCCGCATCGCCGATTTCCTGAAGCGCGAGGCCAAGAAGGATATCGAGAAGCTGGTCATCAAACACACCGAGGCGCTCGGCAAGCGCGCCAAGGCGATCCGCTACAAGGACACGTCCAGCCGCTGGGGCTCCTGCACTTCGGAAGGCAATCTGTCCTTCTCCTGGCGCATCATGATGGCGCCGCAGCCGGTCATCAACTACCTCGTCGCGCATGAGGTGGCGCATCTCAAGGAGATGAACCACGGCCCGAAATTCTGGAAATTGTGCGAGAAACTCTGCCCAGACACCGACCGCTGCAAGGACTGGCTGAAGCGCAACGGCGGCGCACTACAGGCGATCGTGTTTGAGTAGCGGATGGCCGTTAAGATCGACTATCGGCTGGACGACGCTGGCTGGGCAGACTGCGATGTCGCAATCGACAGCAAGACCGCCAGCGTTGAAGCATCCTATGTTGGTGACGCTTTGCGTGATCTGGTTCAAGCGACGCTCGCTATCGTCGATGGGGCTCCGTATGCGGTCGCGCGCTTTCTCGACGAACCGGGAGAGTGTCGCTTCGTGCTTGAGCCACAAGGCAACCAGACCAGGGTTCGGCTCCTGAGTTTCCCGGAAACATGGTCGGAGGAACCGGATGGCGCAGGTGCTGTAAGACTTGATGCAATGTGCCTTTTGCGAGAGTTCGCGGAGGCGGTTCTAACCGCGACAAGAACGATCCTAAGTAGCCACGGGCTGCAGAACTACAGGGAAAGATGGGGCCACGAGTTCCCTTGGGATGCGGTTTACAAGTTGGACAGCGCGCTGCAAAGAGCAGTGTCAGATATTGGATAATGTAGCTGCCTTATCAATCATCGTTCGCCGCATTCAACTCCTCCGGCCGCAACCCTTCATCGCCATGATGCGGCCAGGGCAGGAAATTCCGGTCAAACGTGTCGCCGCCGAAATAATCCAGCGCCCGATGCGCTTCGGCCCCGTTGAAGGCGGCCTTGTCCATGAGATGCGCGATCACCTCGCGCGCCTGCGCGATCTTCTGCTTCAGTTCGGCAACGGTCTGGTCGGCCATGGCTGTGCTCCCGCCTTGCATGCTGTCCATCAATAGGTAGCGCCTTTGGCCTTGCCGGCAAACAGCATGCTTTTTCTCGACTCTTGCAGCGTTTCATGTCAATTCCCGCGCCATGGCGCTTGACATCAAGATCTGCGGCTTGAAGACCGACCAGGCAATGGCCGCGGCCCTGGCCGGCGGCGCCAGCCATGTCGGTTTCATTTTCTTCGCCAAAAGCCCGCGCTATGTCGAACCGGCGGAGGCTGGGCGTCTGCGCGAAGCGGCGCGCGGCAAGGCCCTGGCGGTCGCCGTCACCGTCGACGCCACCGACGCCTTCCTGGACGGGATCGTCGAAAAAATGCAGCCCGACATGTTGCAGTTGCATGGTTCGGAAACGCCCGACCGGGTAACCGAGTTGAAAGCGCGTTATGGCCTGCCGGTGATGAAGGCGCTGCCGCTCAGCGAGGTCGCCGACCTCGATCGGATCAAGCCGTTCATCGGCATCGCCGACCGGTTCCTGTTCGATGCCAAGCCGCCAAAGGGTTCCGAACTGCCGGGCGGCAACGGCGTAGCCTTCGACTGGCGCATCCTCGCCGGCCTTGACGCCGGCGTCGATTACATGCTTTCCGGTGGGCTCAACGCCGCCAACATCGGCGATGCCCTTCGGCTTGCCAATCCGCCCGCCATAGACATTTCCTCTGGCGTGGAAAGCGCGCCGGGCGTCAAGGATCCGGCGCTGATCGAACAGTTTTTCCGGGCCGTCCGGGCAGCGCGCGACGACCGCGCCGCCTGAACAGGCTCAAACCAGAGCATGTCCCGGAAAAGTGGAATCCGGTTTTCCGACAAGGACATGCTCACTAAATCAAGGAGCGATCGGCGATGAACAAGCCGGCGACACCCAATTCCTTCCGCACCGGGCCCGACGAACAGGGCATGTTCGGCATTTTCGGTGGTCGTTTCGTCGCCGAAACGCTGATGCCGCTAATCCTCGACCTGGAGAAGAACTGGAACGAGGTCAAGAACGATCCGGATTTCAGGGCCGAGCTGACCGATCTCTCGACCCATTATGCCGGGCGGCCGTCAAAGCTGTATTTCGCCGAAGGCCTGACGAAGCATCTTCGTGAGGTCTCCTCGGCGAAGGGCCTCGGGGGCGGCGCGAAAGTCTATTTCAAGCGCGAGGATCTGAACCACACCGGTTCGCACAAGATCAACAATTGCCTCGGCCAGATCCTGCTCGCCAAGCGCATGGGCAAGAAGCGCATCATCGCCGAGACCGGCGCCGGCCAGCACGGCGTCGCATCCGCTACGGTCGCGGCCCGCTTCGGCTTTCCCTGCGTCGTCTATATGGGCGCGACCGATGTCGCCCGCCAAAGCCCCAACGTCTTCCGCATGAAGCTGCTTGGCGCCGAAGTGCGGCCGGTGACCGCGGGTCACGGCACGCTGAAGGACGCCATGAACGAAGCCCTTCGCGATTGGGTCACCAATGTCGAGGACACCTACTACCTGATCGGCACCGCCGCCGGCCCGCATCCCTATCCGGAACTGGTGCGCGATTTCCAGTCGGTGATCGGCACAGAGGCACGCGCGCAGATCCTCGAACAGGAGGGCCGGTTGCCCGACACCATCATCGCTGCCGTCGGCGGCGGTTCCAACGCCATCGGCCTCTTCCATCCCTTCCTTGACGACAAGGATGTGCGCATCATCGGCATAGAAGCCGGCGGGCGCGGCCTCGACGGTATCGAGCATTGCGCTTCGATGAATGCCGGCTCGCCCGGCGTGCTGCACGGCAACCGCACCTATCTCCTGCAGAATGCCGACGGCCAGATCATGGACGGCCATTCGATCTCGGCTGGCCTCGACTATCCCGGCGTCGGCCCCGAACATTCCTGGCTGCGCGATTCCGGCCGTGTCGAATACGTGCCTGTTCTCGACGACGAGGCGCTGGAGGCCTTCAAGCTGACGACGCGCGTTGAAGGCATCATCCCGGCGCTGGAGTCGGCGCACGCCATCGCCCATGCGGTCAAGATCGTGCCAGCCATGGACAAGGACCAGATCGTCATAGTCAATCTGTCCGGCCGTGGCGACAAGGACGTGCACACGGTGGCCTCGATGCTGGGCATGGAGATCTAGGCCCTTTGGACCGTTTCGATTTGGGAGTTGATTATGAGCAAAATTCGTCCAAAGGGCCTGTCATGACGACCCGCATCGACCGCCGCATGGCGAAGCTTAAAGTCGAAGGTCGCCCGGCGCTCGTCACCTATTTCATGGGCGGCGACCCGGACTACGACACCTCTTTGTCGATCATGAAGGCGCTGCCCAAGGCGGGCGCCGACGTGATCGAGATGGGCATGCCGTTCTCCGATCCGATGGCCGACGGCCCGGCGATCCAGGCCGCGGGCCTCAGGGCGCTCAAGGGCGGCCAGACGCTGGTGAAGACGCTGAAATTGGCGTCCGACTTCCGCGCCGGCGATGACGAGACGCCGATCGTGCTGATGGGCTATTACAATCCGATCTATATCTACGGCGTCGACCGCTTCCTCGTCGACGCCAAGGCGAGCGGCATTGATGGGCTGATCGTCGTCGACCTGCCGCCGGAGATGGATGAGGAGCTCTGCATTCCGGCGCTGAAGGCCGGCATCAACTTCATCCGGCTGGCGACGCCGACCACCGACGACAAGCGCCTGCCCAAGGTGCTGCAGAACACATCGGGCTTCGTCTATTACGTCTCTATGACCGGCATTACCGGTGCGGCACTCGCCGACACCGGCAAGGTGGCGTCGGCCGTCAAGCGCATCAAGGGTCACACCGACCTGCCGGTCTGCGTCGGTTTCGGCGTCAAGACCGCCGAACAGGCGCGCGTCATCGGCGCCAACGCCGACGGCGTGGTCGTCGGCACGGCGATCGTCAATGCGGTTGCCAATGTGCTGGGCCCGAAGGGCGAGAAGACCGCCGATCCGGCCGAAGCCGTCGCCACGCTGGTCAGCGGCCTCGCGCAAGGCGTCCGCTCGGCCCGCCTTGCTGCCGCCGAATAGTTTTCTTATTTCTTCCCACTCTTCGTCAGGACAGGAGCCGAAGCGATGAACTGGATCACCAATTACGTTCGCCCGAAGATCAATTCGATGCTCGGCCGGCGCACCGACATGCCCGAGAATCTCTGGATCAAGGATCCCGAGACGGGCGAAATGGTGTTCCACAAGGATCTGGAATCCAACCAGTTCGTCATCCCGTCATCCGGCCATCACATGAAGATCTCGGCCAAGGAGCGGCTGAAATTCTTCCTCGACGACGGCAAATACGAACAGCTCGACAATCCCAAGGTCGTGCTGGATCCGCTGAAGTTCCGTGACGAGAAACGCTATGTCGACCGGCTTAAGGACGCCAAGGCCAAGACCGGCCTGGAAGACGCCATCATCAATGCGCTTGGGACCGTCGAGGGCCTGCCCGTGGTGGTGACGGTGCAGGATTTCGCCTTCATGGGCGGCTCGCTCGGCATGGCCGCGGGTGATGCCATCGTACATGGCTTCGAGGTCGCCTTGCAGCGCAAGCGGCCGCTAATCCTGTTCGCCGCTTCCGGCGGCGCCCGCATGCAGGAAGGCATTTTGTCCCTCATGCAATTGCCGCGCACCACGGTCGGTGTCGACCGTCTGAAAGAGGCCGGCCTGCCCTATATCGTTGTGCTGACCAACCCGACCACTGGCGGCGTCACCGCCTCCTACGCCATGCTGGGCGACGTGCACATTGCCGAACCCGGCGCGCTGATCGGTTTTGCCGGGCCGCGTGTCATCGAGCAGACCATTCGCGAGAAATTGCCGGACGGCTTCCAGCGCTCCGAATATCTGATGGAGCACGGCATGGTCGACATGGTGGTGTCGCGGCTGGAGCTACGCCAGACCATCGCGCGCCTCTTGAAGATGCTGCTCAAGATGCCGGAAGAGCAAAAGCCGCTGGAGCCGGAAATCCTGCCTCCCGCCGTGGTTGCCGCCGACGCCAGGCCCCAGGCCTGATGCGACACGAGGCCTGAGGACGCGACACCAACTGCCGCGAACTGCGATTGCGCCGCCTCCATGGCGCGCTGTAGCCTTCTGATTGCCATGGCCGTTTCGGGATGATTCTGCTTCTCGGGCCATGCGCCGGGATTGTGCCATGACGACGCTTGCCGCCGACCGCGAAATCGCAGCCCTGATGGCGCTTCACCCGAAAGGCTTCGACCTTTCGCTCGACCGGATCACACGGCTGCTGGAGCGGCTGGGCAATCCGCAGGACCTGCTGCCGCCGGTCATCCACATCGCCGGCACCAATGGCAAGGGCTCCTGCGCCGCCTTCTCGCGGGCGCTGCTGGAAGCCTCCGGTCGGCTGGTCCATGTCCACACCTCGCCGCATCTGGTCAGCTGGCACGAGCGCTACAGGCTGGCCGCCGAGAGCGGCGGCAGGCTGGTGGACGATGACATCTTCGCCGAGACCATCGCCCGCGTCGCCGAGGCCAATGCAGGCCAGAAGATCACCGTCTTCGAAATCCTCACCGCCGTTACCTTCATCCTGTTTTCGGAGCATCCGGCCGATGCCGCCATCATCGAGGTCGGTCTCGGCGGCCGTTTCGACGCCACCAATGTCATCGCGCGGCCAGCCGTGTCGGTGATCATGCCGGTGTCGATGGACCACGAGGCGTATCTGGGCGACCGTGTCGAACTGATCGCCGCCGAAAAGGCCGGCATCATGAAACGCGGCTGCCCGGTGGTCATCGGCGCGCAGGAAAGCGAAACGGCGCTGCAGGTGCTGATCGACACCGCCGAGCGGCTCGACTGCCCGACCCTCGTCTACGGCCAGGATTTTCTCGCTTTCGAGGAAAACGGCCGCATGGTCTACCAGGACGATGACGGCCTGATGGACCTGCCGCCGCCGCGCCTGCCCGGTCGCCACCAGTTCGCCAATGCGGCGGCTGCGATCGCGGCGGTCAAGGCGGCCGGCTTCGAGATCAGCCACCGCGCCGCCGAGAAGGCGATGACAAACGTCGCCTGGCCCGGCCGCATGCAGAAGCTGATGCAGGGCCGGCTGGCGGAACTGGCGCCGAAGGGCGCCGACATCTGGCTCGACGGCGGCCACAATCCGGGCGCCGGCGTGGTCGTCGCCGAAGCGCTGGCCGAGCAGGAGGAAAAGAACCCGCGTCCGCTCTTCCTCATCTCGGGCATGATCAACACCAAGGACCAGAGCGGCTATTTCCGCGCCTTCAAGGGCCTTGCCCGCCATGTCTACACCGTGCCGGTGAGTATGAGCGACGCCGGCGTGCCGAACGACGAACTGGCCATCCGCGCCACCGAGGCCGGGTTGACGGCCGAGCCGGTCAGTTCCGTCGCCAGCGCGCTGATGCTGCTGCGCGACACCTGGGACGGCCCACCGCCGCGCATCCTGATCGGGGGTTCGCTTTACCTGGCCGGCGCGGTATTGGCGGAAAACGGCACGCCGCCGACCTGAGGCACGACAATTACGTTTTAGGTGGCTTGCGGTGGCGATAGGGGAAATGCGGCCCAGTAGGATCTCACCCGTTTCAGAAATCCCACGGCGAGATCAGGTCAAGGCTTGTGGCGCTGAAGTCGTTAAGATTGCGCGTCGCCAGCCGGCCTCCGTTCACGCGCGCTATCGCTGCGATCATGCCATCGGGCGCTGACATTCCACGGCCTTGGCGCGCCGCGGCCCCCATGATGTCGCCGTAAGCCAAGGCAGCCTCTTCCGTCAGTCCAAAAATTCGGTCGGCAAATCGACGGCGCCATTGTGAAAGGCCCTGCTCCAGCCGATCGGCACGTTCATCAGGTCTTATCCTTTGAATGCCGAAGGCAATTTCTGCAATCGCCACTGTGGGAAGGGCCAATTCGGCATCATTGCGGACAAGCCACGCCAGGACGGCCGCATCCGGCGCCTTCCTAAGGGTCTCCGAAATCACATTGGTATCGACAAAAATCAAAGTTCAGGCCCTGGATGGACCTGGCGACCTTCGCGGATAATCCTCTCCAGATCGATGTCGGTGCCGGTTGATGCAAGCCGGGCATAGAAGGTGGATGCCGGTTCGCGGCCCGCTTCACGAATCTCGTAGGATTCAAGCGCACGTTCGACCACATCGGCGATCGAGCGATTTTCACGGCGAGCAAGCCTATGAGCCAGGTCGCGCGCTTTTGCGCTGCGGACTGAGAGCTGTGGTTCGGCCATTTCAAACTCCCGTTCGAAAATGGACATATATGCCGATCGGGGCCTGCCATCAAGATGGCAGACGATGGCATGCCATCATCTGCAGCTATTTCAGCTCGATTTCGATAAACGCGTACTCGCCGTCATTGGCGCTGATGACATCATGTTCGACGCCCTCCTTGCGGAAATAGGGTGCGCCTTTCTTCATCTCGGCGAAGGATTCGCCGTCCTTGGTCACCAGCTTCACCTTGCCGTCCATCAGCGGCACGACCACATAGTCATGGCCGTGTCGATGCCAGCCGGTGTTGTCGCCGGGCTGGAAGCGGTATTCGGTGACGATGACGCGATCATTGTCGATGAAGACGGTGGCCTTGGCGGATCCGGTCATTTTCTCGCTCCCTGTTCCTGCTGCCAACAGAAGACATGGGGTGTCCCGACGTCAGGGCCAGAGCGTCCGACCGATGACGCCAACAAAAAGCCCGGCGCGACGGCCGGGCTCGTTGCATTTACAAGTTTCAGGCGCTCAAAGGCTGCCGTTGATCCAGTGTGACAGCGCGGTCTTGGGGGCGGCGCCAACCTTCATGTCGGCCATTGCGCCGCCCTTGAAGATCATCAGGGTCGGAATCGAGCGCACGCCGTACTGGGCGGCAAGTTCCGGATTCTCGTCGATGTTTAGCTTGGCGATCTTGACCTTCGCGCCGAGTTCAGTGGCGATATCCTCAAGCGCCGGCGCGATCATCTTGCAGGGGCCGCACCATTCCGCCCAGAAATCAACCACGACCGGTACCTGGGCATTAAGCACATCGGCCTGGAAATTATTCTTGTCGACCTTGACGGTGGTCATGCGGAAATCCTTTCGAAATTTTTCGTCGCACCAAATGTGGTGGTTGCCGCGCCCTTCTTCAAGCAGTTCTTGTGTCACGCTCCCGTGAGTCGGGCAAGGGCGTCGTCCATGGCCCGGGGTGGCAGCTCGATCAGCCTTGGCGCTTCGGTGAACAGCAAGGCCGCCTTGATTTCCCGCCCGGGATAAAGCGGCTTGAGCAGGGCGCGATAAAGCGCGAGCTGAAGCAGATAGGCTGACGGGACTTCGGCTAGTATGGCGGGTGCGGGCCGGTTGGTCTTGTAGTCGACGATCGAGACCGTATCCGGTGTCACCGCCAGCCGGTCGATCTTGCCGGAGATGGAGCGGATTTTGCCCTTGACCTCCAGGCTGCCCATGATCGCGACCTCGGCACGCGACGACGGCGCGAACAGTTGACCGAGGCCGGGGTCGGCAAGGATGGCCATGACCGATGCCAGGGCTTTTTCACGCTCGGCTTGCGGCCACCCCGCACCCGTTCGCGAGAGGTAACGCTCCGCCGCAACTTGGCGGTCGCTCTCGGCCATGCCGGGCAGCATCTGCAGCAGCCTGTGCAAAGCGAGCCCGCGCAGCACGGCAAAACCCGGTTCGGCATCGGCGTCCAGCACCGGCGAGGCCTTGTCGACCACCGCTTCCTTGCCTTCCTCGATCAGCGCCGAGGCGCCCGACGGCGACAACGGACGCGGCAGGTCCTCGAAAGGCGGCAACGGCCGGAACAGGGTCGTCGGCAACGGACCGAACGCATCGGCCCGCCGCGCCTGCTCGCCCGGACTTGGCGCAACGGGAGGCAGTTTGGTGACGTGGAAACGGTAGACAGGCTCGCCGCCGGCCGGATGCGGACGCTGTTCGCTTTCGGGCGCGCCGGTCAGCGCGCGGCTGACGATCGAATGCCAGGTGCCGGTGTTCGGCGCCCGCTTGCCGTGATAACCGCAGACAACAAGCCGGTCCTCGGCGCGCGTCATGCCGACATAGAGCAGCCGGCGGTATTCGTCGTCGGCGAGTTCGCGGGCGCGAGCGGCCGCCGTTTTAGAGAAGCCGTTGGCGACGTCGCTGGCCGAGCGCCAGAGATAGCCCTTGCCGTCCCAATGCCGGCCCGTACCGTCGAAAGGCATCAGCCGCGGCAAATGCTGGTCGCTGAACGGGGCCGACCCGCCGTCGACCAGGAACACCACCGGCGCCTCCAGGCCCTTGGCCGCGTGCACGGTCATGACGCGCACCTCGTCACGGGTCTGGTCCATCTCTCGCTTGATCTCGGGGCCGGCGTTTTCCAGCGTCGACAGGAAGGCTTCCAGCCCGGGCAGGCCGGTCCGCTCCTCGGCAAGGCAGAAGCTCAGGAACTCGTCGAGAATATCGCCGGCCTCCGGCCCCAGCCGCGCAATCATCCTGCGGCGCACGCCATCGCGTGCCAGCAGGGTGGCATAGAATTCGAACACCGGCTTGAAAGCGGCCTCGTCAGCCCAGGCGTCGAGCTGTGCGACGATCGCCGCGAGCGCTTCGCTTTCGCCGGCATGCCGGCGCAGCGATGCCGCCAGCGACAGGCCGGGCGGCCTTTGCCCGGCGAGCGCGAACAGCGCCTCCTCCGGCAGATCGAAGATCGGGCTGCGCAGGACGGCGGCCAGCGACAGGTCGTCCTGCGGCTGGATCAAGAGGTGGCCGAGCGCGATCAGGTCCTTGACCGCGATATGGCCTGGCAGGCTCAGCCGGTCGGCGCCGGCGACCGGAATGTCGCGACGCTTGAGCGCCCGGGTCAGCGCATGAACGAAGCTGTCGCGCTTGCGCACCAGCACCAGCACGTCGCCTGGCTTGAGCCGCTTGCCGCGGCCCTCGATGATTTCGCCCTTGCCGATCCACCCGGCAATGGTGGCCGCGACATTCTCGGCGACGCGCACCGCCGGCGCATGGGCATGGTCGATCGCCTGTGACCAGTCGTCGGGCTCGTCGACGGCCTCGGCGCCGATTGACGGCCACACCTCGACATAGCCAGGCGCATCGGTGCGGATCGCCTTGTGGTTCAGCGGATCGGGGTCGTGGCTGATGCCGCGCCGAACGATCGGATCGGCAAAGACGCGGTCGACGGCGGCAAGGACATCGTCGGTCGAGCGGAACGACCAGGTCAGCTTGAGGTCGGCGAAGGATGCCTCGGCATCGCGGACCCGTCCGGCGAACAGCATCCGGCTGTCGGCGAAGGAGTCCGGCGCGGCACCTTGGAACGAATAGATTGACTGCTTCTCGTCGCCGACGGCAAAGACCGTGCGGTGCACCCGGTCGCGTGCACCGAAGCCGGCAAAGAATTCTTCCGCCAGCCGCTTCACCACCTCCCATTGATCAGGGCTGGTGTCCTGAGCCTCGTCGAGCAGGATGTGGTCGATGCCCTGGTCGAGCTTGTATTGCACCCATGGGCCGGCATCGGGCCGCGCCAAAAGGTTCACCGTGCGGGTGATCAGATCATTGAAGTCGAGAAAGCCGCGGCCGCGTTTCAACACTTCGTAGCGTGCGATCAGCCAGTCGGCGATGGTCAGGGCCGCGCGTGTACCCTCCAGCATCCGGAACAGCGCCAGCCGGTCGACGGTCTCGATGATGGCGCTAGCCGCCGACAGATAGCGCTCGGCGAGAGCCGGCAGCCGGTCGGCCAGCGCCTTCTTGAAGGCCTTCGCCGGATCGTAGGGATCGCCATCGGTCTTGAGGAAGGCTCTTGCCAAGAGTTGCAACCGGCGAAGGGGATCGACCTCGGCGAAAGCCTGACGCGCATAGGGCAGGATGTTGTTCAACGCCGATCTGGCGTCGGTCGCTTCGGCTGCCTGGACAAAGCCGGCAAAATAGTCCGGCAGGAAGCCGGGCAGCGGCCATATCGACGCCGCTATGCCCTCGGCGGTTTGGCCGGGGTTGAAATGGAATTCATCGAACAAGGGCTGGAAGCCGTCGCGCCCGACAGCATCCAGGAAATGGCGCAACCCGTCGCGCTTGCGCACGATCTCTCCGAGCAGGGCGTCGAGACCGGCTTCGCCGCCGCGCTCCAGGACAGTGGCGAAGGCCTCGGCTAAATTCCTGTCGCCGGCGGCCGAAATCATCTCCCGGCGCGCGGCGGCAAAAAGCGAGGCCTCCATCTGGCTGTCGAGCATTTCGAAATGAGCGGGAATGTTGGCTTCCAGCGGGAACTGATGCAGCACGGATTCGCAGAAGGCGTGGATCGTCTGGATCTTCAGCCCGCCAGGCGTCTCCAGTGCCTCCGCGAACAGGCGGCGGGCTCTGCGCATGGTGTCGCGATCGGGCCGGCGACCCTCCAGCGCCTCGACCTTGGAAGCCAGCTCGGCGTCGCCAAGCGTCGTCCACTCCGACAGCGTCGAAAACACCCGGTTCGACATGTTGGCGGCGGCGGCGCGGGTGTAGGTCAGGCACAGGATCTTTGATGGATCGGTGCCGTTGAGCAGCAGCCGGATGACGCGCTGAGCCAGCACATGGGTCTTGCCGGATCCTGCATTGGCCGACACCCAGGCGGAATTGCCGGGATCGGCGGCGCGGGCCTGGCTGGTCGCTGTGTCAGTGGGGATGGGGTAGGCTTTCTTCATGCCTCCCCTCCCTCGTCCCCGGCGTCTCCGCCGGCGGACCATTCGAGCACGCGGGCGAGATGGTCGTAGGCGCCATCGGTTTCGCCTTCACGAAACGGCAGCGCGCGCGACAGGTAGCCGGTCGCCGGGTCGGCATAGTGGATCAGCAGCTTTTCCAGCCGCGCCCAGGCCTCTTCGGCGAGATCGGTTGCCGTGCGCGGCTGGCGGTTGTGTTCGAGTATGGACTCCTCGAACACCTCGCCATTCGGCTTCAGCCTGATGAAGGCCAGTTGCGACGGTTCGCGCGCGCCCAGATCCTTGAACGCGCCACGCCGCAGCAGCGCGCCCTCCAGCGCCAGCTGAGGCGCCAGCAGCGTATGCGCCTGCGCCTTGGAGGGCGAGGAGCCGGTCTTGTAGTCCAGAATGTCGGCCATGCCGCCGGCCAGCAGATCGACGCGGTCGGCGTAGCCGGACAGCGTCACACCGGATTGGCCGACCACGGTTTTGCCGGCGCGCTCCTCGGCATGCCGCTGGACCACCGCATCGGCGCGCGTGCGCTCCCATTCGATGATGTTGGCGGCGAGCTTTTCGAAACGCGGCCACCACACGGCCTCGACATCGGCTGGAAGCGCCGCCTCGGCAAAGCAGGCGCGGCCGGCGGCGATGAGCCCGGCCAGCGCGTCCGGCGCGCGTGGGTCGGCCACCTCCGACGAGAAGAGATGCAGGATGGCGTGAAACAGCGTGCCGCGTTCGGCCGCGCCGGGATCGCGGATCAGCGGATCGAGCGGCAGCAGGCCGAGAATCCGTCTTGCATAGATGGCGTAGGGATCGCGGCGCAGCGTCTCGATCTCGGTGACCGAGAAATGCGTCGGGCGGACCGAAAGTGGTGGCTTGGGCTGCGGCCGGGGTGCGAAGTCCCGCTTCGGTCCCGTGTCGAGCGCGCGCGCCCAGGCGAGCAGCTCGTCGCCGCGCCGGCGCAGTGCCGCTGCGTGCTCGTTGCCGATGAAGGTGGTGAGCCGCTGCAACCAGCGCGACGGCACCGCGGGCGCATCCCCGGCCCGCGCGGAACGCGCCAGCACCACGTGTCTCGCGCCCATGGCCATCTGGAAATCATGCGCGGCAAGGCCGATGCGCCGCTCCGGCGGTTCGAGGTCGATGCCGGTCTTCATCAGCCGGGACATGAAGCGGTCGCTCTCCGGCTTGCGCGGCCAGACCCCTTCGTTGAGGCCGCCGATGACCAGTGTGTCGACATGCTGGAGCCGGGCTTCCAGCGCGCCCCAGATGGCGATGTTCCTGTCGGTGCCTTGCGCCGGCTTGACGGTCTCGGGCGCGATCAGCGCATCCATCACGTCAGGCCATTCGATTGTCGCAAAGGACAGCGGCGCGGCAGCCGCGACCAGCCCGCGCAAAAGTTCGGCGAGCTTTTCGCCAGCATCGCCGGCGTAGAGTTCGCCAAGACCGCCATCCGCGGCGCGGCCGAGATTCTCCAGCGCAACGACGCTGGCCTCGACCAACGCGGCAAGGCCGACTTCCGCCTGGCCGCGAAAGGCCGAGAGCGGCGCCAGCGCTTGCTTGAGACGTTCAAGCAAATTCCGGGCGCTTTCGATGGAGCGCACGCTCAGGCGGGCAAACCAGAAGGGCGGCCGGCTGTCACCGCCGAGCCCGGTGAGGCGGGACTCGAAAAGGTCTGGCAGCGAAGCGATGTCGGGGCGGCCGGTGCCGCCGCGCAGTGCCACCAGTTCGACCAGTTCCGCCGCGTGGCGCACATCGGCACGTTCCAGGCCAAGGCCGAGCAGGGGATGCTTGAGCAGCGACAATAGGCCGACCGGATCGCCCGGCCGGAACACCGCCTCGAGCGCCAGCCTGAGCAGGCTGGCCGCCGGCGTGTTGGAAAGCGGCGTGCCGCCGGAATCGTCCGCAACGACACCGAAGCGCTTGAGTTCGACGCTGACACGGCGTGCCAGGGCGCGGTCGCCGGTCACGAGAGCGGCCCTTTGGCCGGGTTCTTCCACTGCCTGCTTGAGCGCGACGGCGATCGCCACGGCCTCGTCGCGCTCGCTTGCCGCTTCGAGCAGCGCCACCTCGGCGAAGGCGCCCTCTATGGCGGGCGCCGAAAACCCGTTTCGTGTCTCTGCCCACAATTCGGTGGTCTCGGCCGGCCGCAGCGCCTCGCCGACAAGGGCCGCACGGAGCGCGAGCTTCGGCTCGGCGGCGCCGATTTCCTCGACGTCGCCGCGCAGCACGCCGATCTTGCCGATCAGCTTCGCCAAGCCGTATTGCGGATGGCCAAGCACGGCTGGAGGCGCGCCGGGCGCGACGAGGGCCTGGAAGGAGGCTTCGTCGAGCATCTGGTCGAGCCCTGGCAGCACGATGGCGCCTCCGGACAGGCTGGCGATGGTCGCAAGCAGTTCCGCCGTGGCGGGTATGGAGCCGGTGGAACCCGCTGCTATGACCGGCCCGGCGGGCGGATTGCGCCGCAGCCGCGCCGCCTCGGCACGGATCAGGGCGTTGCGATGCGCGGCCGGGTTGGAGCGGTCGCTCTCTTCGAGGAATTCCGGCCAGGCATCGGTGACGATGCCGAGGAATTCGAGCGTGACCTGCCACCATCCGGCAAGGTTGCCGCTCACCAGGCCCGCGAGTTTGGCCCAGTCGGTGCCTTCCGTCTCGATCTCGTCCATCAGTCCGGCCAGATCGCGGGCCAGCCAGATCGCATCGGCGGTGGAGGCAGGCACGACGATCTCCTCGGCGAAGAGGGCCGCGACATGGGCGGGCAACCGCCGTTTCCACGCCCGCACCAGCGGAGTCAGCAGCAACAGCCTTTCGGTGGCGCTGATCGGTGGCGCGAGATCGATGGCCGCCGATGGATCGGCCTCGAACAGGGCCTCGTCCTCGTCGAATTCGCCGAGCGGACGGATCACCGGCAGGATCGCCGAACCGCCCCCGCCACGCGCTTTCAGGCTGTCGACGAAAACGCCGCGCAAGGCGCGCGCGGCGCGGCGCGTCGGCACGTAGATGGTGACGTCGGCCAGAGCGAGCGGGTCGCCGTCGAAACGAAACCCCGGAACCAGGCGCCCGGCAAGCAGCGCCTCGGCAAGCGTCGGCAGAAACGGCGCTCCGGAGGGAATGGAGAAAACGCGGCTTGAGCCGCTCATTGCGATCCGATGAGCGCGCCGGCGACCGCCGCTTCGGCGAGCGGGATGGCATCGGGCGTGCCAACCGTTATCCAGTGGCCATGCATTGGCATGCCGAACAGGCGGCCGGCGGCAATCGCCTTGTCGAAATAGGCGTTGAGGGAATGTGGTTCGGCGGCCACGTCCTTGAACAGGCGCGGATGGATGATCGCGGCGCCGGCATAGATCAGTCCCGCCGGATCGCCTTTCGAACGCCGCAAGGCACCGTCCCGCGCCACCAGGAAATCGGTGGAGCCGCAATGTCCGGTCGCCTGATGGAGATCCGCCAGCATCAGCAGAATATCCATTTTCGCCGCTTCCCATGCAAGGGCGAGCCGCCCGAGATTGAGCGGGCCGTGGTCGATCCAGAATGTATCGGCGTTGAGGATGTAGAACGGCTCCTGGCCGAGCTCCGGCAACGCCTTGACGATGCCGCCGGCCGAATCGAGCAGCCGGTCGCTTTCATCGGAAATGACGATGCGCGGCGCGCGGCGCGCGGCGACATGGGCGACGATCTGTTCGGGAAGGTAATGGACATTGACCACCGCCTTGCCGACGCCGGCCGCCGCCAGACTGTCGAGCCCCCAGTCGAGCAGTGTCTTGCCGGCGATCCGGACCAGCGGCTTGGGGATTGTGTCGGTGATCGGCCGCATGCGCTTGCCGAGCCCGGCGGCAAGGGCGATGGCGGTGTCTGGTTTTGTCGTCACAGCGCTCGTTCCTCCAGCAGCCCGTGCGCGTTGTAGAAATCCCGCAGCTCGGCGAGCGCGGGATGCGACAGTGCCCGCCTGAGATAGTCGCGGATGCGCGGCAGGTGCTTGAGATAATAGGGTTTGCCGTCCCGTTTTTCGAGGCGCACGAAAATGCCCAAGATCTTGGAATTGCGTTGCGCGGCCATGATTGCGTAGGCTTCGAGGAAACCTGCTTCATCGAAGCCGCCCGTTGCACGACGCGACGCGACATAGGCATCGAGCGTCCGCTTTTCGATCTCGGGCGGGATGGTGACGCGCGCATCCATGGCCAGCGAGGCGACGTCATAGGCGGCGGGACCGATCAGCGCATCCTGGACGTCGACGATGCCGAGCCGGTCGAGGCCGGTCCGCTCGCCGCGCCAGATGATGTTGGGCGAGTGGAAGTCGCGCAGCATCAGCGTGTATTCGCTGCCTTGCAGCCGGTCGAGAAGCGCATTCCATGTCCTGTGGTAGCCGGAACGCAGCGCCTCGCTCGCCGGGCCGTCCGATATCGCCGGCACGTACCAGTCGATCAGCAGGTCCGCCTCGATCAGCATGGCATCGCGATCGAAGGGCGGCACGTCATGAACGACGCCGGGCGCAGCCTCCATGTGATGAGGCCAGGTCTTGCCGTGCATCATGGCAAGCAGTTCGGCCGCCGCCTCGTAACGTTCGGCCACCGGCTCGCCATTGCCGGCGAGGAAGCCTTCCGAGCCCAGATGCTCGAGCAGCAGGAAACCCTGGTCTAGATCCTGAGCGTCGATCCGAGGCACCGCGACCCCTGCGGCCAGCAGCGCACGGTCGATGGCGACGAAAGCCGACACCGACTGGGCCGTGTGGGCGATCACCGCATAGGGCTTGCCGTCGCGCACGGGAGGGCCGAGCACCAGCCGTGGCGAGTTCATCAGCACGCGCGGCGCCTCGCCGGGAAGCGACACGATCTCGTAGGAGCGGGCCGAGGCATCGCCGATGAAATGCCGGCGCCGCGCTTGCCCCCATCCCGCGCCGTCGAGGAAGCCGCGCATGGCCAGCGAGCGCGCGAAACGGTCGAAGGTCGCGCCTTGCCCCGACAATCGCGCCAGCCGCCCCTCGCCATGCTGGGTAAGTTCGATCAGCACCGTCGACTTGGGCAGATAGCCGTCGGCGCGCTCCGGCCATTCGACCAGGGCGGCACCTTGCGCCAGCGCCTCATCGAAGCCGAGTTCGTCGAGTTCGGCCGCCGAGGACAGCCGGTAAAGATCGAAATGATGGACCGGGATGCGCGTGTCGTAGCTCTGAACCAATGTGAAGGTAGGGCTCGGCACTTCGAGGCCGGCATCGTCGGCCAATGTCCTGATCAGCGCCCGCGCCAAGGTCGACTTGCCGGCGCCGAGATCGCCCTTGAGCGCCAGCACGTCCCCCGCGCGCAGCGCCAGTGCGAGATCCTCGCCCAGCCGCGCTGTCTGGGTCTCGTCGGCGAGCAAGCGCTCCAGCACCGGTTGCGTCATCGAGCGCGCTACTCGGCCGCGGCGCGGATGCCCGGCATGTCGGGGAAGGTGCAGATGACGGTCGTGCCCTTGTCCCTACCGGTTTCGATGCGAACGGCGCCGCCATGCAGTTCGACAAAGCTCTTGACGATCGACAGGCCGAGGCCAGCGCCGCGCCGGCGGCCGCCATTGGCGCGCGGCTCGAAGCGGCGGAACACCGAATCGAGCACGTCGGGCGGCATGCCGGGCCCGTCGTCGTGAACCGAGAACTCGACTCCGTCCGCCAGCTGGCGGCAGGCCAGCCGGATGGTGCTGGCCTCCGGCGCGTAGTTGGCGGCGTTGCTCAGCAGATTGTAGAGGATCTGGCGGATTCGGGTTTCGTCGCCATGGAACGTCTTCGGCGCCGCGGCGGCGTCGACCGCGAGGCGGATCGAATGCTCCTCCAGCCGGTCGGAGACGAGTTCGGCGGCGGCCGCGATGGTGCGGTCGACACGCACTTCGGAAATGTCGAGCTGCATGATGCCGGCGTCGACCGTCGCAAGGTCCAGTATGTCGTTGACGATGGTCAGCAACACCGAGGAGGACGAGCCGACATGCTCGACATATTCGCGCTGCTTCTGCGTCAAGGGGCCGGTCGTGGGTAGCGACAGCAGCTCGGTGAAGCCGATGATGTTGGTCAGCGGCGAACGCAGTTCGTAGGACACATGCTGGACGAAGTCGTTCTTGAGCTGGTCCGATTTCTCCAGCGCCTCGTTCCTGTCCTTGAGCGCGCGTTCGACATGGACGCTGTCGGTGACGTCGACGAAGGTCATCATCACTTGCCCGTTGGGCAGCGGGATCATGGCGTAACGCAGCACGGTGCCGTTGTTGAGCTCGGTCTGGCCGTGGCGGTCGCGGCGCTCTTCGTCGAAGCCGGTGATGGCGGCGACGAAGCCGGGCCACGGGCTCTCGACGGCTTGCCGGTCGCAGAGGTCGCGTATGGCCGATACATGCACACTGGGCTTGGCGGCTTCCTTGTCCAACCCCCACAGCGTGGCAAAAGCCGGGTTCGACAGGCGCAACCGGCCGTCGGGGCCGAACACCGCGACGCCCTCAGCCAGATTGTCGAGCGTTTCGCCCTGGACCCGGACCGCGGTCCGGTAGCGGCTTTCCAGGTCCATCTTCTCGGTCAGGTTCTCGAACACCCAGGTGACGCCGCCCTTGGGTTGCGGGTTGGCGAGGACGCGGATCGTCTTGCCGTCCGGCAAATGCCACCAGTGTTCCTGCGATTCGACCGCACGGTAGGCGCCGAGCAGGCCTTCCTTCCAGCGGCGCCATTCCGGCTGCTCGGCGATCTTGCCTTCGCTGCGTAGCCGGTCGAGCAGAAGGGCGTTGTCGGGCGCGCTGTGCAGGAAGCCGCTGTCCAGCCCCCACAGTTTCTGGAAGGCCTGGTTGAAGAAGCGCAGCTTCTCGTCGGTGTCGAAGATGGCGACAGCGGTGTTGAGCTGGTCGAGCGTATCGGCGTGGCTGCGCACGGTCCGCTCATATTCGCCGCGGATGGCCTCGATGGCGCTGGTGTCGCAGGCAAGGCCGGCCGAACCGTCGGCGCCGGCAAAGTCGGTCACCGCGAACACGCGGCGGTCGCCTTCGATCACCGTCGAAAGCGACTGCTCGAACACCGGATGCGATTTGTGTTGCGTGGCGATGGCTTCGCGCGCCTGGCCGCCGAGGAATTCCTTGGCGTCACGCACGGCGGCCTCGGCGCTCTCGGCTTCGACCGCGTCGGCATAGGCCCGGTTGACCCATTTAAGGCGGCCATGCTCGTCGCGCAGCCATGCCGGCATCTTCAGCGCCTCGAGCAGGCCGATCATCGTGTCATGGTCGGCTGCCAGCCGCTGGTTGTCGATCTTGAGCCGGGCCTGGCTGCGTTGTGTTTCGGAAAGCGAAACAAACCGCACCAGCACATGGGCCGCGCTCTTGCGGCCATGCACTTCCAATGGGGCGCCGGCCTGCGATTCCATCACCAGGTCGAACGGCCTGCCCTTTTCGCGCAAACCCGCTATGGCATGTTCGAGTGCGGCCGCCGAACGCGGCATCAGCCAGCGGCCGAAGGCCAGGAACGCGGCCCGCTCCTCCGGTGCGCCGCTTTCAGTCGGCAATGTGCCGATGAGTTCGGGTTTCTTGTTCTCCGAAGCCCAGACGACGACACGCTGGTCGCGCAGATTGAGCAGCGCCTCCGAACGCCGCAACGCGGCGCTGACATCGGCGACGCGGCTTCTCAGGTCGACATTTTCCGCCGATGCGCGCGCGCGTTCGCGGATCAGAACGATGGCTGAGAGGAACGCCGCTCCCATCACCCCGGCAAAGACGGCCAGTTGCATGACCTCGACAGTGTTGATCGAGAGGCTGGCTACCGCCACTTCGGCGCCCTGGGCGCGCCCCGCTCCGCCAAACAACGGACCGGCGAGCGTGGAGCCGGCAAGCAGCAGTCCCGCGCGGCCACGCCACGAACGGCGCCCGCTAGGCCTGGCCGAGCCAGTGGCCCTCGAATCCTGATGGCCGCCGGAAACGGCCTGTCCCGCGTGAAGCGGGTTATCCCCCGGCATGTCTTGGTCCTCTTCGCCGCCTGAATGCAAGACCGCCCTGATGCGTACGCCGACCCTCGTCCCCGAGCCCGCGAATCACAACAATAGCGCCTGCCGGAATCGGCGTGAAGAATCATTCGGCGCAAAAATAAAGCCGGGCGAAAAGTCAATCGCCCGGCGTCAATATCTGGTAGTAAATCTAGCTTTGGTTAATAGCGGTAGTGTTCCGGCTTGAACGGACCCTGTGGCGTGACGCCGATATAGGCGGCCTGCTCACCCGACAGTTCGGTCAACCGGGCGCCGAGCTTGTCGAGATGCAGGCGCGCGACCTTCTCGTCGAGATGCTTGGGCAGCACATAGACCTGGTTCTGGTACTGCTCGCCCTTGGTGTAGAGCTCGATCTGCGCCAGCACCTGGTTGGTGAAGGAGGCCGACATGACGAAGCTCGGATGACCGGTGGCGTTGCCGAGATTGAGCAGGCGGCCTTCCGACAGAAGGATCATGCGCTTGCCATCCGGGAAGGTGATCATGTCGACCTGCGGCTTGACATTGGTCCACTTCAGATTGCGCAGCGACGCGACCTGGATCTCGTTGTCGAAATGGCCGATGTTGCCGACGATCACCATGTCCTTCATCGAGCGCATATGCTCGAGGGTGACGACATCCTTGTTGCCGGTGGTGGTGATGACGATGTCGGCGGTCGGTGCCGCATCTTCCAGCGTGACCACTTCAAAACCGTCCATCGCGGCCTGCAGCGCGCAGATCGGATCGACCTCGGTGACCTTGACGCGGGCGCCCGCGCCCTTGAGCGAGGCCGACGAGCCCTTGCCGACGTCGCCATAGCCGCAGACGACCGCGACCTTGCCGGCCATCATCGTGTCGGTACCGCGACGGATGCCGTCGACCAGCGATTCCTTGCAGCCATATTTGTTGTCGAACTTCGACTTGGTGACCGAGTCGTTGACGTTGATGGCGGGGAAAGGCAGCAGGCCCTTCTTCTGCAGCTGGTAGAGCCGGTTGACGCCGGTGGTCGTCTCCTCGGTGACGCCGCGGATCGCTTCCCGCTGCTTGGTGAAGAAGCCCGGCGAAGCCTTCAGGCGCTTCTTGACCTGGGCGTAGAAATATTCCTCTTCCTCGCTCTGCGGATTGGACAGCACGTCCTCGCCGGCTTCGGCGCGGGCGCCGATCAGGATATACATGGTGGCATCGCCGCCATCGTCGAGGATCATGTTGGAGAGGCCGCCATCGGCCCACTGGAAGATCCTGTCGGTGTAGTCCCAGTACTGTTCGAGGCTCTCGCCCTTGACGGCGAAGACCGGAATGCCGGCCTCGGCGATGGCCGCGGCGGCATGGTCCTGGGTCGAAAAGATGTTGCAGGAAGCCCAGCGGATATCGGCGCCGAGCTCCTTCAGCGTCTCGATCAGCACCGCCGTCTGGATGGTCATATGCAGCGAGCCGGTGATGCGCGCGCCCTTGAGTGGCTTCTTGGCGCCGAATTCCTCGCGGCAGGCCATCAGGCCCGGCATTTCGGTCTCGGCGATATCCAGTTCCTTGCGGCCCCAGCCGGCAAGCGAGATGTCGGCGACCACATAGTCCTTGCTACCCGTCATGGCAGTGCTCCCTGCGAATGTAATGCGTGCGAATTGTTTGCGGATGCGCCCGAGCCGGAAGACATTTCCAGGCGCGCGAATTGCCGGCCTGACTAGCAGATCAGGCTTCGTACGACAATGGGATATAAAGAAATCTTTATTCGTGCATGTCCCCGGCGGACTGATTTCCGGGTCAGCACTCCTCGCCGAAACGGGAGGCGACGAGCTGCTCCAGCGCGTCCATGACCTCAAGTGCTTCGGGGCCGCTGGCGGTGACGCGGATCGAGTATCCCGGACTTGCCGCCAGCATCATCAGGCCCATGATCGAGGTGCCGCCGACCTTGACGCCATCCTTCTCGACATGGACCGAAGCGTTGAAGCCGCTGGCCAGCTGGACAAACTTCGCCGATGCGCGCGCATGCAGGCCACGCTGGTTGACGATCGGAAACTCCCGGATGATCTGGTCTTTTTCCGGGGATAGCGCGTTCATTTGCTGCTCAGAAGCTGGCTGGCGACGTTGATGTATTTGCGGCCGGCGGCCTGCGCCTCATCGAGGGCGGCGGCCATGTTGTCGCCCTTGCGGATCGAGGACAGCTTGATCAGCATCGGCAGGTTCATGCCGGCGATCACCTCGGTGCGGCCCGACTCCATCACCGAGATCGCAAGGTTGGACGGCGTGCCGCCGAACATGTCGGTCAGCACGATCACGCCCGTCCCTGTATCGACGCGGGCGACGGCGTCGACGATGTCGCGGCGACGCTGCTCCATATCGTCGTCGGCACCGATCGCCACGGTTTCGAAATTGTCTTGTGGCCCGACGACATGTTCGACGGCATGTCGGAACTCGGTGGCCAGTTGACCGTGCGTTACAAGCACGAGTCCGATCATTCTATGGTGGCTCCCGTCATCGCCGCTTCACAGGCGCATTTTATGCTCGCCAGCCAATCCAGGCGGCGGGAGCGCTATCTTGTCGACGCGCGGCCCGTTGACAAGCCCAAAATTGCGCCGGCCCATGCCATTTTGACGCATTGCAGCAAAAAACCCGGGGCGGATCATGGAAAAGGCGCGATCGACACCCGCGCCATCACGGCCGGCAAGGCGGCCGCGACATTGCGCTCGGCCAGATCGATCCGCGCCACCGCGCAGCCGGCGATGTCGTCGCTGGCGTCCTCCTGGAAGCGCGCGATTTGACCGGCCGGCAGCAGCCGCAGATGCAGGTCGACGACGCAGGCCGGCTCGAATGGGAGAGGCCGCGGCCCAAGCCCCGGCACTTCGGCCAGGCCCGCTATGGTGGTGGGCGCGCGGCAGACCAGCCGCCCCGCACGAGCTTCGACGAAGAGCTGATCGTCGCCGACGAGCCGCGAGAACAATCCGTGCTGCTGGCAATGGCCGATCAGCGTCAGCGCCAGCGTTGTCTTGCCTGAACCGGACGCACCGGTGATGAAGACGCCGCGCTCGCCGATCAGCAGCGCCGTCGCGTGAATGTTTTCAGGTCGCACGTCGCAATCCCCGGCGATAGGCGCTCATCCCTCGGCTGGCAGCGTCACGACGAAGCGTGCGCCCTTGATCTCGCCGGGCTTGGTCCCGGGAATGTTTTCGGCGGTCAGCGTACCGCCGTGAGCCTCGACGATCTGCCTGGAGATCGACAGGCCCAGACCCGAGTTCTGCCCGAACGCCTCGCCGGCCGGTCGGTCGGTATAGAAGCGTTCGAAGATGCGCTCGATGTTGTCGGCGCGGATGCCGGGACCATTGTCGTCGACTGTCAGGATGTTGAACTTGCCGGCGCGCGCCAGCGACAGGCTGATGTGGCCGTGGTCCTCGGGAACGAAGGAGCGCGCGTTCTCGATCAGGTTGGTGATGACCTGGCCGATGCGCAGATCGTGGCCGACGACCAGATAGCCTTTGGCGCCCTGCGGCAGCTTGGCCACCTTGAGTTCGATCTCGACCGCCTTCTTGTTGCGCGTCGTCTCACGCGAAACAGCGACGAGGTCGGTGACGAATTTCTTCAGGTCGACGGTTCCGGCATCTTCGCGGGCCAACTCGGCGTCGAGCCGCGAGGCGTCGGAAATGTCGGTGATGAGGCGGTCCAGCCGTTTGACGTCATGCTGGATGATCTCCATCAGACGCGCGCGTGAATTATCGTTTTTCGCCAGCGGTAATGTTTCGACGGCGCTGCGCAGCGATGTCAGCGGGTTCTTCAGCTCATGCGAAACATCGGCGGCGAAGCTTTCGATGGCCTCGATGCGCGCGTAGAGCGCGTTGGTCATGTCGCGCACGGCGACAGACAGATTGCCGATCTCGTCCTGGCGGTCGGAAAAGTCGGGGATTTCCTCGCGGCTCTTGACACCGCGGCGCACCCGAACGGCAGCGGCGGACAGCCGGCGCAGCGGATTGGCGATGGTGGAGGCCAGCAGCATCGACAGGATGGCCGTGACGAGCGCCGCGATGCCGAAGACGCGCAGGATCGCCTTGCGTTCGGCGGCGACGATCTTGTCGATGTCGCCGCCTTCGGTCGACAGCATCAGCACGCCGAGAACGGCGCGAAAACGCTGGATCGGCACCGCCACCGAGACGATCTGCTCGCCCTGTTCGGAGACCCGCACGATGGTCGACGGGCTGCCGGTCAGCGCCTTGACCACTTCGGGGAAGGTAGCGCCATTGCCGCCCGGCTGCTCGTGATAGACCGGCAGGTCGGTGTTGCGGAAGAAGTCGAAGATGAACTTCTGGACGCGCTCGACAAGATCGGGCTCTTCCTCGTCGACCGGCGGCAGGTCGTAGCGCAGGATCTGGCCGCGCGAATAGAGATGGCGCGAATCGAGCAGCAGGTTGGCGTCGCGGTCATAGATGCGGGCGCGTGTGCGGGTCGGCGAGATCAGCCGCCGCAGCACGGGCGCCACGCGCTCGGGATTGATCGGAAAATCCAGATTGTCGAGCTGGTCCGAGCCCGGCCCCAGGCTTTCGCCGGCCTGCAGCTCGAGCAGTTTTTCCGGGTCGATGCTGATCGAATCCGTCTCGACCGTCGCCGACGCCGCGATGGCGCCGGCGATGATCTCGCCTTGCGTCATCAGGCTTTCGACGCGCGCGTCGATCAGCCCGTCGCGGAAGGTGTTGAGATAGAGGATGCCGGTGACGAGCACCGCCAGCCCGGCGAGATTGAGAAAAAGGATACGCCGCGTCAGGCTGGAGAAGATATGATGGCCGAGGAAGCGGCGCATCGGCACCGTGAATTTCGACACGAAGGACGGCATGATGCGCGACGGCCGCCTGGCAGCGGCCGCTGGTCTGCTTCGTTGTGCTTCCACTGCCATCGAATAGCAGCTCCTGACTAGGCTTTACGCTTCGCGGAACCGGTATCCGACTCCGTAAAGGGTTTCGATCATTTCGAAGTCGTCGTCGACGGCCTTGAATTTCTTGCGCAGCCGCTTGATGTGGCTGTCGATCGTGCGGTCGTCGACATAGACCTGCTCATCATAGGCCGAATCCATCAGCGCATCACGGCTTTTTACCACGCCCGGGCGTTGCGCCAGCGAATGCAGGATCAGGAACTCGGTGACGGTGAGCGTTACCGGCTCGCCCTTCCAGGTGCAGGTATGGCGCTCCTGGTCCATGACGAGCTGGCCGCGCTCGAGCGAGCGAGCCTGCTGGCTGGGCGTTTTTGCCGCGGCCTCGCGGGCGCTGGCCCGGCGCAGAACGGCGCGCACCCGCTCGACCAGTAGGCGCTGCGAGAACGGTTTGCGGATGAAGTCGTCGGCGCCCATCTTGAGACCGAACAATTCATCGATCTCGTCATCCTTGGAGGTCAGGAAGATCACTGGCAGGTCGGATTTCTGGCGCATCCGGCGCAGAAGCTCCATGCCGTCCATGCGCGGCATCTTGATGTCGAGGATGGCAAGATTCGGCGGCCGGGCCGCCAGGCCTTCCAGCGCGGACGCACCATCCGTATAGGTCTCGACGCGGTAGCCTTCGGATTCGAGGGCGATCGACACCGACGTCAGAATGTTGCGGTCGTCATCGACAAGCGCGATTGTTGCCATTTCAAGTGGCTCCCTCATGAGCTGTCCCTTCTGTCGTAAGAGAAGGGGCTTTTGCAGGACAAATTAGGTACAAAATGTGGCATAGGCCTTATCCGCTGTCACGCGCGGGGTGCCGGCGGCCACAATCCTACCTCGACACGGATTGGACGAACGGACACGTCCAATCCTTTGGGCAGCCATGAAACTTTTCGCATATATAAACGATTTAAACAACTTTCAAAATATTTAAATCGATTAATGATTTGATATCATTTGGCTTTTCTGGTTCTGACCATCCTAGCCTGCTTGGCAGGTGTGCCGGAAATGTGCCGGCAAAGATGCGGCAAATCTCAAGAAGGGTCACCAATGTCGGAAGTCGGCAAACGCAATCCTGCCTGCGCGATCGATCATGTCGGTCTGAAAACCTCCGGCGTGGTGCGCTACAATTTCGGCGCGGCCGCCCTTTATGAGGAAGCGATCCGGCGCGGTGAAGCCCGGCTGACCGCGCATGGCGCGCTTGTCGCCGAAACCGGCCAGCACACCGGTCGCTCGCCTAAGGACAAGTTCGTCGTGCGCGACGCCACCACCGAACTGCCAGTCTGGTGGGACAACAACAAGGCGATCTCGCCGGCCCAATTCGACGCCTTGCTCGCCGACTTCCAGGCCCAGGCCGCCGACAAGGATCTCTATGTGCAGGATCTGGTCGGCGGCGCCGACGCGGAGCTCAAGCTGCCCACCAGGGTGATCACCGAATTTGCCTGGCACTCGCTGTTCATCCGCAACCTGCTCATCCGTCCCGACGCGGCCGAACTCGAACAGTTCGTGCCGGGGATGACGATCATCGACCTGCCGTCCTTCCGCGCCGATCCCGCCCGCCACGGCAGCCGCACCGAAACGGTGATCGCCGTCGACCTGACGCGCAAGATCGTGCTGATCGGCGGCACCTCCTATGCCGGCGAAATGAAGAAGTCGGTGTTCACCATGCTGAACTACCTCTTGCCGGAAAAGGGCGTCATGCCGATGCACTGCTCGGCCAATGAAGGTCCGGCAGGTGACGCCGCCATCTTCTTCGGCCTGTCGGGCACCGGCAAGACCACGCTGTCGGCCGATCCGTCCCGCACGCTGATCGGCGACGACGAGCATGGCTGGGGTCCGCACGGCATCTTCAATTTCGAAGGCGGCTGCTATGCCAAGACGATCAAGCTGTCGGCGCAAGCCGAGCCGGAGATCTTCGCCACCACGCAGCGCTTCGGCACGGTTCTGGAAAATGTCGTGCTCGACGCCGATGGCGTGCCGGACTTCGATGACGGCCGGCTCACCGAAAACACACGCTGCGCCTATCCGCTCGACTTCATCCCCAATGCCTCGAAGACCGGGCGCGCCAGTCATCCGAAGAACATCATCATGCTGACCGCCGATGCTTTCGGCGTGATGCCTCCGATCGCCAGGCTGACACCGGCGCAGGCGATGTATCATTTCCTTTCCGGTTACACGGCCAAGGTCGCCGGAACCGAAAAGGGCGTGACCGAGCCCGAAGCCACCTTCTCGACCTGCTTCGGTGCCCCTTTCATGCCGCGTCACCCCTCGGAATATGGCAATCTGCTGCGCGAACTCATTGCCCGCCATGGCGCCGATTGCTGGCTGGTCAACACCGGCTGGACCGGCGGCGCTTACGGCACCGGCAAGCGTATGCCGATCAAGGCGACGCGCGCCTTGCTCGCCGCGGCCCTCGACGGTTCGCTGAAGACGGCCAGGTTCCGCACCGACGCCAATTTCGGCTTCGAGGTGCCGGAGGCCGTGACTGGCGTCGACAGCGCCATTCTCGACCCGCGCTCCACCTGGGCCGACAAGGCCGCCTATGACCGGCAGGCGGCAAGGCTGGTCGGCATGTTCGCCGTCAACTTCGAGAAATTCGAAAGCCATGTCGACGCCGTGGTGCTGGGGGCCGCACCGCGGATGCAGGAAGCGGCGGAGTAATCATCCCGCCGCTCGACGTTCTCTCATGCATGTCGTCATCCCGGAACCGACGTCACTTCTGGGCGACATGCATTGGAAGGGCCCGGCTTCGATCGGGCCTTTTCTTTTTTAGTCCGCCGCGCCATGACTGCGGCATGCCGATCGACGACGACATCATCATATCGGGCGAAGCCGTGATCCATCCGGGCGATCTGCACGAGGATTTCATCCGCTCGTCCGGTCCTGGCGGCCAGAACGTCAACAAGGTGGCGACAGCGGTGCAGTTGCGCTTCGACGCGCACAACGCGGAGGGCCTGTCGGACCGCGTGCGCGAGCGGACCATAAAGCTTGCCGGCCAACGCGCCACCAAGGACGGTGTCATCGTCATCGAGGCCGGACGCTTCCGCACCCAGGAACAGAACCGGGCGGATGCCCGGGCAAGGCTCACGGCGCTGGTCGCCAAGGCGGCCGAACCGCCACCGCCGCCGCGCAAGAAGACAAGGCCCTCAAAGGGGGCGGTCGAGCGGCGACTGAAGAGCAAGGCGGGGCGCGGTACGATCAAGAAGCTGCGCGGCCGGGTAGAGAACGATTAAGCAACGCGCCAGTCGCGTGCGCAAAACCGCTTTCAATTTTGCGTTGCAGATGCAAGTTTCCCTTATTGCCACAGCAAGGGAGACGTAGAAATGGGTATGTTCGATTTCGTCAAGAGCGTCGGCAAGAAGCTCGGCATAGGCGGCGACGAGGAAGCCGCACCCACCGCCGACACCCTCAAGAAAGAACTCGATTCGCACAAGCTCGGCACCGATGGCGTGCAGGTTGTCGTCCAGGGCGATACCGCGGTGCTGAAGGGCGTGGTCAAGGACCAGTCGATCTTCGAAAAGGCGGTCATCGCCGTCGGCAACACGCTCGGCGTCTCCAAGGTACAGGCTGACGAGTTGCAGGTCGCGCCGGCTTCCGGCACGGCCGCCCCGGCCAAGGAGCCGACCTTCTACACCGTCCAGAAGGGCGACAATCTCTGGAAGATCGCCGAAAAGAGCTATGGCAAGGGCCAGGGTGTCAAGAACACGGTCATCTTCGAGGCCAACAAGCCGATGCTGACCCATCCCGACAAGATCTATCCGGGCCAGGTCCTGCGCATCCCCGAGCTTGGCTGAACCGCCGAGCCGGGTTGCATCCAAACGGTGGAATCAATGCGCCGCGCGTCCGAAAGGGCGCGGGGCGTTGCCTTTACCAGCGGCGCTTCAGCGAAGCCGTGATGTTGCGGCCCTGGCCCATGTAGCAATAGCCGCTGTTGCATACCGTCGCGCGGTCGTCGGCGATGTTGCGGACGGCAAAGGCGGCCGAGACACCTTCATACTTCTTGTCGATGGCGCCGAAATCATAGGACGCCGACGCATCGAGATAGACGGCGGCATCGTTCTTGGCCGTGTTCGATGTGTCGGTATAGGTCGCGCTCTGCAACCGCACGCCCGCGCCCACCGAAAGGCCTGGAGCGGCACTGCTCTCGTCGAACTTGTAATTGGCCCAGAGGCTCGCGACATGCTCGGGGGTGACGGCGGGGACCTTGCCGAGCTCCGTCGAGCCAGCGGCGGCGCCCGTGATCTCGGCATGGTTGTAGTTATAGGCCGCGATCACATCGAGTCCGTCCATGACGGCCGCGCGGGCCTCCAGCTCAAATCCATTGCTGGTGACCTCGCCCAGTGAACGATAGGTTCCCGCATTGGGATCCACGACGACCGGCTTGTTCTTCTCGACGAGGTGATAGGCGACGGCCGAGAGCAGGATATCGCTTCCCGGCGGCTGGTACTTGATGCCGAGCTCGACCTGTTCGCCCTTCGTCGGCTGCAGGATGCCGCCACCATCGGCCGACCGGTTCGAGATCGGCTCGAACGAAGTCGCATAGCTCGCGAAGGGCGCGAAGCCATTGTCGAACAGATAAAGCGCGCCGGCCTGCATGCTGAAGGCGTTCTTGTTCACCGCTTCGGAGCCGCCCCCAACGTAGTCCCGCGTCTGCTCGACCCAGGTCTGGCGCCCGCCAAGGGTGAAGCGCCATCTGTCCAGCTCGACCTGGTCCAGCGCATAGATTCCGGTCTGGCGCAGATCCGCGTCGGAGGCCGAGAACGTGGTGGCCGGCGTCGGGCCGGAGACACCGTAGGTCGGGTTGGCGATGTCGAAATCATAGGCCGGATCGGCCGCATCGAATCCATAGCCGAAGGACGAGGTCAGGTTCGTATAGTCGAGGCCGAGAAGCAGCGTGTGGGCGAGCGCGCCAGTGTCGAATTTGGCCTCGACCTGGTTGTCGGCCTGGAAGACGTTCATTTCGTCGCGAATCGCGGTCGCATAGCGATGCGCGACCGTACCTGTCCAGCCGGAGACCGCGAGATAGCGCGACCTCAGGTCGAGATGGGAGTATCGAACATTCTGGCGCACGGTGATGCCGTCGCCGAAATCGTGCTCGAACTTGTAGCCAACCTGCTGCTGCCGGATCTTCTGGTAATCGTAATCCGGGTCGCTCTCGCGCAGGGCATGCACCTTCCCCGACGGGTCGGTGATCACGCCAGGATTGGAATCCGTCTCATCGGCCTGCACCAGCCCGTAGACCGTGAAGGAGGTCGCGGCATCCGGGTTCCAGGTGAAGGACGGTTGCAGGAGATAACGGTCGTCGGCGATGTCGAAATTCGTGTCGCCGTTTCGCGCCAGGCCGACGATCCTGTAGAGAAAATCGTCGCTGCCCTCGGTGACGGGTCCGCCGAAATCGAAGGCGGCCTGCGCCCTGTCCTTCGTGCCATAGAGCAGTTCGACTTCCCGTATCCTGTCCTCGGTCGGCAGCTTGGGCACCTTGTTGACGATGCCGGCCGGCGTTCCCGCGCCGTAAAGCACCGACACCGGCCCCTTGATCACCTCGACGCGTTCGAGCGAATAGGGGTCGGTGCGGAAAGTGCCGTAGTTGATGTAGGGCTGGCGCAGGCCGTCCTTGTAGTCGCCGAGCGTGGTGGCATCGTAGCCTCTGATGTAGATTTGGTCGAAGCGCGGGTCGAACCCATAGGCGCCGGTGCTCACGCCGGCGGAATAGCGCACCGCCTCGATGATGTCCTGCGCGCCGCGCTCCTCGATCTCCTTGCGTGTCACCACCGAGACGGAGCGCGGCGTTTCGATAAGCGGCGTGTCCGTCTTGGTCGCGCCGGAGCTGCGCTTGGCGGCCACCATCTTGTCGTCTTCTCGGGAAGTGTCGCTGCCGGTCTTGCCGCTGACCGTAATCGGCTCCAGCACCCCCGTACCGTCGGATGCCTGGGTGCCGGCCTGCTGTGCCGATGCATGGCCAACGCCAAGCACCGTCGACAGGCACGTCGTCGCCACAAGCCCTCGCCGGAACCAGATACCGCCGCGCTTGACCGCTCCGAAGTCTCGAAGAAACACCACTTTTATATTACCTCGCTCTCGTCATTCGTTCCCCATGGCCTCCGTCCGGCGCCCGGGTGAAATTGTTGCCTTAGACACTCAGGTTCAAAATCTTGGCTAAGTTAATCATCTTTATCCGTCAACGCCTCTGGCTGATTTGGTGAGACGAATTCACCGCGCATTCCCGCCTCGGCAATTTCAGTGAAATCGACGACTGCTTTCGGGTCGCCCTCGGCGTCCGATGGTGGCATCTTGCGGGTCCGAACATTCGAAAGGTGAGCCAATTGCTCGTTCTGCCCAAGGGCGTCCGCCACATGCCGGCCCATCTGTCTCGCGAGGTGCAGGAGGCGCTGGTCGAGGACGTCAGGGCCATCGTCCAGCAGGCGCCGCTGTTCGTGCCGGCCATGCCGCGCACCGGCAAGGAGATGAGCGTGCGCATGACCAATTGCGGTCCGCTCGGCTGGGTCACCGACAAGGAACGCGGCTACCGCTACCAGCCGACGCATCCCGTGACCGGGACGCCATGGCCGCCCATCCCCGGCAGTCTGCTCGACCTGTGGCGGCAGGTGTCGGGCTATCCGCATCTACCGGAGGCCTGCCTGATCAATTTCTACACGCCCGACGCGAAGATGGGCCTGCATCAGGATCGCGACGAGGCCGACCTCTCGGCCCCCGTCGTCTCCGTCTCGCTCGGCGACGACTGCCTGTTCAGGGTCGGCCAGACGACGCGCGACGGCGCCACCAAATCGTTCAGGCTGAAAAGCGGCGATGTCGTCGTGCTTGGCGGCGAGGGCCGTCTTGCCTTCCATGGCGTCGACCGCATCTACCCTTCGACCTCGGCGCTGCTCAAGAACGGCGGCAGGATCAACCTGACGCTGCGGCGGGTAACGAAGCCCGACGGGAACACCGTATAGCCGCGGGCGCCTCTACCGCGCTCCGGCCCTGCTGCCTTTGGCGGCGGCGTCTTCAGCGCAGCGGCGAAAAAGCCGCCGAGACCAGCTGGAAAGGCAGCGCGCCATAGGCCGCGACCGTTGCCTGGTCTTCCCATTGGCGGAATTGCCGGGACGGTCGTGCCTCCAGCGTCAGGGCATGCTGTTGGCCGTCGAGCGTCACCTTGCCGCGAAAATGCAGCACCCGGTCGCCTCCGGACCGGCTGATGGCCATGGCGCGCAGGCGCGCGACATGGTGATCGTCGGCATTGATCTCCATTTCGATGCGGCGCCGGATCGGCGGAACACTGACCCGGATCGTGATGTCCAGCATCATGTCTCCGGCCGTCGGTGGGCAGGGTATGGCTTGGGAGAATGCCGATGGCGAGGCCGCGCCCAGCGGCACGCGGCTGGCGCGGCGGCCACGCCAGGCTTTGGTCGGCGGTTCTTGCCGCAGCCGGCCGCTCTTGCGTCTCAGCCGCAACTGCTTGGCAAAACCGCGCGACAGCCAGGCCAGCCTGCCGAAATCGGTTCGCGGCTTGGCCTGCAGCACGGCCGACCAGCGCGACAGGCCGGTGCGGTCGGCCATCTCCAGCACGCGCGCCAGCACGCTGTCCGGCACCGTCACGCCAATCTCGAGCGCTAGGTAGGAGAGCGCCACTGCCGCGGCAACGGCAAGGCGCCGCCTGGCGACAATATCGAGGAACACGTCCCAGTCGACGTCGCCGGCGCGAATGGCCACCGCGCAATCGACCAGCCAATCGCTGTGCGTGTGGGCGTCGAGCCCGCCATGCGCTATCGCCAGCGCGATGCGGTCGGCGGGCGACGGTACCAGCACGCCGACGCCGCTGAACTCGGCCGCCGCCGCCCGCCGCCAGATCGCCTGGTCGTCCTCGTCGCTTTGCTGGGAACCGTCATAGGCGAGTTGGTGCAGGTCGATATCGCCATAATTGCCCTTGAAGAAGTTCATCGAGCGCAAGGACGCCAGTCTTGTCCTCAGATATTGCGGGCTCACCCCGGTGGCGATCTGCCAGTCGCGCTCGCGCAGCACGTCGAACGCCGCCGGCATGTCCTGCGACCGCACCAATATGTCGATGTCGTGCGCCACCCGGCCCCGCTGCGCCGACGCGTTCAAGGCAATGCGGCTGGCACCCTTGATCAGCATCACCATGCATCCGGCCTCGGTCATCGCCTGCAGCGCCGGTTCGGCCTCGCGCATCGCCATGCGCGACTTGGTCCACAGCATCTTTTGCAGGCCGACAAGACGTGGATAGGCGGAATGCCCGGCCAATTTCCGGCCGAACCGGTCGCAGATGGCGGTCAGCAGCCGATGCTCCCTGAAGGAGACGAGGTCGATGTCGTTCGCGCTCAGCCACTCCATCGCGCAACCGGCGGCCGCGTCGTCGTCGGCAAGAAGCGCCGCCTTGAGCAACTGGTCGAGCCCGCCCGTCGGCCAGGACCAGCCATAGTCCGGGAAGCGTCGGCCGATGCGGCGAATGCGCGCCATCAGCCCGCGCCGGCCTTGTTTCGGGCCCGCCGCAGCATGGCCAGCCGCGCCACTTCCAGGTAGCCGCGATCGCGCGTGGCATCGCGCCCGTAGGACAGGCTGCCCGGTCTGATGCGACGCAGCGCCAGCACCTCCTCGATCATGTCGAGGGCAAGGCCCGCCTCGCGCGCCCGCGCGATCCAGTCGATCATCTCGCCACGGCCGCCCGGCGGATCGACGACGGGTCCGACGGTCTCGGCACCCTCGCGCCGGATCAGCATCGTGGTCCGCGACCAGCCGGGCAGAGCCGCGCCTTCGGGCGCATCTGGCCGGTCATTGCGGAAATTCCGCCATTGGCAAAAAACTCCCGATGCCGTGGGAAATCTTTCGAGATGCGCGAGCTGTGTTTCGATCTTGGCGGGCAACCACAGATCATCGGCGTCGAGCGTCGCGATGAACGGCGTCGACAGCGCGGCGATGCCCCTGGTGGTGGCACTGCCCGGCCCGGCATTTGCCTGGCGCAGCAGGCGCAGCGGCAGGTCCGTTCCGCCGATCGCCGCGGCGAGGTCGTCGGTCGATCCGTCATCGACGATCACCACCAGCTCAGGCCGCACCGTCTGGGCAGCGACCGACCGCAGCGTCTCGGCAATAGTGCCGGAGGCGTTGAAGGCCGGTATGACGACGCCGTATCCGTCCATCACAGGGAGTGCCAATCTGTCAGTTTGTCCAGCTCGAAGATACCTTCGATCGGCCGTAGCGACGGGTCGGCCTTGCGCCGCTTCATGGATTTATAGATAGCGCGCAGGAATTCCCGCGACTGGACGTCCTCTTGCCTCGTCATGTTGCCCGCATGCCGTCTGTAGTAGAGTGCGACCGTGTCGGGAAGCACGTATCTGGGGCCGATCTCAAAACCGCGCAGCAGGTAGTCGGTGTCTTCGGCCTGGACGAAATCCTCGTCGAAATCGCCTATGCGCGCGACGAGCCGGCGCGCGAAGATCGCCGCCGACAGGTGAATGCCACGAATCGTGATGCAGTTGCTGTCCTCCGTGGGTTCCAGGATCCCGTCATCGATCTTGTCGACCAGCATCATCCTTGAGTAGGTCAGATCGAGATCGGGATTCTTCCGGAAAAGCGCGACATCCGCCTCGAAGCGCCCGGCCGGCGAGATGTCGTCCGAATCGAGGAACGAGACCAGGTCTGCCTCGGGCTTGAGCAGCCTGAGCCCGCTGTTGCGCGCCCGCGTCACCCCCATGTTCTCTTGCCGGAACAGCCGGATGCAGGAATGATCATGCATCATCGCGCGCACGGCCTCGACCGAACCGTCGGTCGAACCGTCGTCGACGACGATGACGTCGAGATCGGCGGCGTCGCCTTGCCTGAGCAGCGAACGCAGCGCGGCGCCGACATAGGCTTCGCGATTGTAGACCGGCATGATCACGCTCAGCCTCATCCGTGACCTCGCGGCCGCTGCTGCACCATCCGATTTGATCGCGAGATATACCGCATTAAAGCCCCCGCCAGTCGGGCGAGCTCTTGAGCTCGAAAATGCCGGGAATCTCACGCAGGGATGGGTTGGCCCTGCGTCGCCGGATCGATTTGTGGATCGCCCGCATGTGGTCGCGGAGCCGGCTCTCGCGCTTCCCGGTGATATTGCCGGCATGGCGCCTGTAGTAGATCGCGACCGTCTCCAGAAGGCGGTAATTCGGACCCGTTTCGAAGATGCGCAACAGATAGTCAGTGTCCTCGCACTGATCGAATTCCTCGTCGAAATAGCCTATGCGATCGATAAGCGCCCTGCTGAACAGGCCGGTGCTCATTGAAATTCCGCGCAGCGTTACAGTGCGACTGCCCGCTACCGGCTCCATCGTGTCATCGTCTATCTGCTCGGCCAGGGTCATCAGGGAGTAGGTCAGGTCAAGGCCCGGCTCGGCCTCGAAGCAAGCCAGATCCGTCTTGAAGCGTCCGGCAAGCGAGATGTCGTCGGAATCGAGGAATGACACAAACCCGGCATCCGGCGGCAAGTGTCTAAGCCCGGCGTTGCGCGCCCTCGCGACGCCCATATTGGGTTGCAGGACCAGGCGGATGCAGGACGCCTCGCGCATCGCAGACCGTATCGCCTCCACCGAGGCGTCCGTGGAGCCGTCGTCGATGACGATGATGTCGAAGTCGGCGTCAGCGCGCTGCCTGATCAGGGAGCGCAGCGCCGAGACGACATAGCGCTCGCGATTGTACACTGGCATGATCACGCTGAGCTTCACGAGAGGCCTCGCGTCAGGAAATTCTCGATCGCGCCGGCGATTTCTGCCGGGTCGGTGCCGAGGGACAAACGAAAGCACGGCAAGAGGCGGGTCAATTCGCTGAAGAAGCGAAAGCCGCTTTCGCGCTCGCCCGGCATCTGGGCGATGCCGGACGGCGCCAAGGCAATCATGGCATCCCTGCGTGACACCGGCATGATCGAACTTGCTCCGCCACCGCTGATATGTGGCATCACCAGCGCGACGATGTCCAGCATCGCGGGCACCGGGCGGGGCGTTACGTCGCCAATGTGAAACGTGTGCTTGCCCTGCCAGTTCAGCGGGCCTTGCTCAGCCAGCCTCTGTTGCAGGCCCAGCCGCGCGAAACCTCGCGCGTCCTGTTTCAGGGTGGAGAAAAGGGGCCGCGCGGTCACGCCCCCGACGAGATCGATCAGCACATAGTCGTCGCCGACACTGTCGAGCCCATTGAGCAGGCCGGCGGCGACAGTGCCGGATTTCCCCGCCCCGCCCGCGCCGGCGAGCAGGATACCCTTGCCGTCGATGCCGAGCGTGCCGGCATGGGTCAGCCGCATGCCGCGCGCGGCATATTCCCAGTGCAGGAAGGCGCGCAGCGGCGCCCCCGGCTCCCAGGGCGGAAAGGCATCGGCCGACGCCATCAGCTGCACGCCAACGCTACGGTGCGGATCGTAGATCTGCCAGAAATCCAGGTCGTGGAAATAGTGGCCGCGCAACCCGGCTTCGGCGAGCCGTTTGGCAAAACCGTGCTCGGTGAAATGCGCGTCGCCCCATCGCGCGGGCTCCGGAATGCCGTGGATGCCGGGATGAGCGATGAAGACGCGGCACGCGGCCGGTTCGGGCCGATCATGCCCGGCCTCGACAAATGCATGGCCCAGTGCATCGGCAAGCACGCCGTGACCGAGATGCACGGTCAGTTCCAACAGGGGCAGGCTGACCTTGCGTGTGGTCGGATAGCGCAAGCCCGCATCTTCGGCGGCGGCGAGGAGATACCGGCCGTAATCGGGCAAGGTTTCCAGCGTGACGCGCGGCATCAAGCGCCTTCCATCACGGCAGCGGCCGGCCCGTCAGGAAGCCTGCTTGACCGCCGGCCAGCCGAGTGGTTCCTCGACCTCGTGGATGGGATCAATGACGATCAGGTCGGCGAGGTCGTCGTGAATGCTCACATCGAGCGGCTCGTTCGTGGCGGCCAGCTCGGCGGCCAATTCGTCCGGCAATGGCTGCACCGTCGCGTCGGAAGGCACCAGCAAGCCCAGTTCGAGCAATTGCGCTATGAAGTGATCGAGTTGGGCCTCGCCTATTGTCGAGCCGCCCGCGGCCAGCCCGACCAGAGCCCGGGCGTCCATTCCGGACGAAAGCGCCTGCCACACCTTGCTGCCGGAATCGGAGAAGCCGAAATACTTGCCATTCGCAAGGTTGAGCACCACGGCCTCGCCATCGAAGGATTCGAAAACTATATCCCGGCTCGCAACCGCATAGGCATGGGATTCATGCATCATTGTCGCCCCGCTTAGCATTCCTGCCCGCCAGCAGGACCCGTTCCACCGACAACGCCTGTAAACTTTCGGTTGTTCCTTGGCAAGGTAACCTTTGCCGGTAAGGCGTCGGCCATATGCGGGATCAGTCGAAGGCCAGCCGGATCAAACCTCGATTTCCAGTGCCGACAGTGGCTTGGAACAACAGGCCAGGATGAAGCCGTCGTCGATCTCGTGATCGAGGATGCCGCCATTGTGGCTCATCTCGACGGCGCCGGAGACTTTCTTCACCTTGCAGGTTCCGCACAGGCCGAATTCGCAGGCTGCCGGGATCCGCACGCCCGAGGCGCGGGCCGTCTGCAGCACGGTCTGGCCGGCGACGCACTCGGCATCGACGTCCGACAGCGCGAAGCGGATAGGTGTTGCTGCTTCGACGGGAGCTGCCGCACCGTCCTGCTCCGGCGAGGCGAACGGCGCCTGGATTTCCTCGACGGTCGGCGCGGCAAAGCTTTCCTGATGGTATCTCGCCATGTCGAAGCCGGCGGCCTCCAGCATGCCGCGCACAGCACGCATGAAGGGATCGGGGCCGCAGCAGAAGATCTCGCGTTCACGGAAATCGGGCGCCAGCAGCGGCAGCCGGATGGCATCGATGCGGCCCATATGGCCGTACCAGCCCTCGCGGCTCGACCGCTCCTCGATCATGAAGCCGAGCGACAGGCCCGGCATGTGGCCGCCCAAAAGTTCGAGCTCCTTGCGGAAAATGATCTCTTCGGGACGCCGCGCGCAATTAACGAAGCCGACATCGGTCCAGGGCGCGCAATCGTTCAGCCAGCGCAGCATCGACATCATCGGCGTGACGCCGGAGCCGGCCGAGATGAAAAGATATTTCGCCGCCGGATGGCTGTGCAACGAAAAATCGCCGCTCGGTCCATAGGCCTTGACGTGCGAGCCGGGCGTCAGGTGATCGAACATCCAGCGTGTGCCGATGCTGCCTGCCTGCGCCTTCACCGTCACCGCGATGGAGAACGGCCGCGACGGTGACGACGACAGCGTGTAGGTGCGCATCAGCGGACCGTCCGGCGTCGGCAGTTCCAGCGTCACGAACTGGCCCGGCTTGTAACGGAACCAGGTCTGGTTGTCGGAGCGGAAGGTGAAGGTCTTGACGCCGGGCGCCTCATCGCTGACGCCGGTCACTTCCAGCACCTGCAGCCTGTCGTTCCACGGCGCCATCTGGTCGAGATGGCGATAGAGGCCAAGGTCGGTTATGGCATTCATCCCTCAGCCTCTCATGCCACGCTGCGCAACGCCGGCCGGCCGCCTTCGGCAAGGCGCGGGCCGATGAAGCGCGCGTACCAGTCGACGAACTGGATGACGCCGCCTTCATGCAGCTCCGAATAGGGGCCGGGCTCATAGGCCGGTGACAGGATGCCGAAGGCGTTTTCCTCGACGATGCGCCGGTCCTGGTCGTTGGTCTCGGTCCAGACATGGGTAAGGTCGGCGAGATCGTAGTCGACGCCCTCGACCGCGTCCTTGTGCACCAGCCATTTCGTCGTCACCGCCGTTTCTGTGGCGCTGACCGGCAGCACACGGAAGGTGACGGCATGATCGACCAGGATATGGTTCCAGGTCGTTGGATAGTGGTAATGCATCAAGGTGCCGATCCGGTCGGCCGAGACGCTGTCGGACAGGTTCTTCCTCACCGCCCGCTTGCCCGTCATCGTGTAGCTCTGGGCATCGCGCAGCAACGGCGCGCGGGTGGCACGGTATTGTCCAGCCGGGTCGATGCGGAATTTGCTGGGCAGGCCAACAGCCTCGCATTTGGCCCAATGCGCCAGCATTTCCGGATCGCTGTCGGCGCCCTGCACGCCGGTCACGGTCGGCGCTTCCGGGAAGGTCTTGCACAATTCCGGATGATTGCCGGCGCAATGGTAGCATTCGCGGTTGTTTTCCCAGACCAGCTTCCAGTTGCCCTTCTCGATGATGGTGCTCTCGAAGGCGATCTTGGCCTCGCTGAGCCGGTGCGGCTGCAGATAGGGCTCGATCATCCCCCGCATCGGCGCGAAGTCCGCCGGCTCCTTGGCCAGGCTGATGAAGACATAGCCGGCGACGCTTTCGCAGGCGACTGGCTTCAGCCCGAACTGGCTCTTGTCGAACCCGTCGGCCATCTGGCGGGCGAACAGCAGCCGACCGTCAAGCTCGTAAGTCCACTGGTGGTAAGGACAGACCAGTTTGGCGGCCATGCCTTTGTCGCTGTTGCAGACGCGGCTGCCGCGATGACGGCAGGAATTATGGAAGGCGTTGATCTTGCCCTGCTGGTCACGCACCAGCACGACCGGATAGTCGCCGATCTGCACGGTGATGAAGCTGCCCGGCTTGGGCAACTCGCAATCATGGCCTATGAACAGCCAGTCGCGATACCAGATCAGCTCCATGTCCAGCTTGAAGTAGTCCGGGTCGGTATAAAAGGGCTGTTCCAGCGAAAAGCCTTGTCTGCGGCTGTTCAAGAGCCTCAGCATGTCGTTGCGCGCATCCATGTCCTGTCCTCATTTTCAAGGACTGAACTGGTGGTGATGGAGGAAGGATTGAGCGCAAGCCGGCAAAAGCCGGACAAACATCATCCGCCCCTTGACCGCCCACCGCGATCAGTCGAGTTCTAGCGATCTCGGGCTGGTTTCCGGGCTCTGGAGTCGTCCTTGCGGACCATCGCGACACCTTCCCAGGCCTTCGCCCAGTGGTCTCCCGTTGCGACTTGAACTCCACCACCGTTGCGGGGGCAGCGCCGGAATCTGACCGGCTTCCCAATTCTCCGCTCCGTCGTCACGCAGCGGCACCTGAGATGGAATGATTTAATCACGACAGGGTTTGCAACATCGGCATGAAAGCGACATCGCCTCCATGCGGCGCGACACTGATGCTGGATGGTTCCGGCGGATGGAAGCGTCTTTACGGGGAAGCCGCGCCGGCACCGTTTTCGACCCGTTGCCGGCGGCGAAAAAGGTTAACGGTTACGAAAAGTGACTATTAGCAGATTCTAATCGAACCGAACGGTTCGTTTCTGTTGACGGTGCGTGCAGGACGGTGTGAACGCAGGGCCTCCGACACAGTCGGTGATCGAAGCGGTGGTTCCAGTTAACCGGTTGATATAGCGAAGAAAAACAATGGACGTAAAAGGGCCTGGTACAATTTCAAGTGGTTGAGTCATGGTCCACACGGAACAACTTCGTGATTGGAAACGGCAAAGGTGCTCTCCCACATCGGGGCTGTCCGAACGACGCGATTTTTAATCCCAAGACACGCCGCTAGACGGACGGAAAAAAATACTGGAGTACCCAAAATGAAAAAGATTGTTCTCACTGCCGCAGCCCTTCTGGCTATTTCCGGCAGCGCCTTTGCTGGTAGCGACCATTATGGTTCGAGCGCCGCGACCCCCGCTGCCACCTCTGTCGACAGCTCGTACACCGCTTCGACCAAGAAGTCGCAGCCGGCTGCTCAGACGCCTGTCCAGGGTGCCGATCACAACCTCTTCGGCAACAACTAACAGCCGCTCCCCGGCACGCGGCGGGGTTGCCCTGTCGCGCCGGTGGACGCCACAAATTCAGGAGTATTTAAGATGAACAAGATCCTCATTGCTGCCGCCGCCATTCTGGCCCTTTCCGGCAGCGCCTTCGCCGGTAGCGACAACTTTGGTTCGAACGGTGCCAACCAGGCGGTTGTCACTTCGACCGACAACGCCGCCACCGCGTCGATCGGCAAGTCGGCTCCGGCCACCCAGGCGCCCGTTCAGCAGGGCAGCGACCGAAACCTCTTCGGTCACTAATCCCAATCCCGCGGCCGGTGGGTTCGCCCGCCGGCCCGCCGGACTTCAAAAATTCAGGAGTTTAAAATGAACAAGATCCTCATCGCTGCCGCCGCCGTCCTGGCTCTGTCCGGCAGCGCTTTCGCCGGCAGCGACAACTATGGCGCCAACGGCGCCAGCCAACCCACGGCTTCGTCGACCGTCAATGTCGACACGTCGAATACGGCTTCGATCCGCAACAGTGACTCGCCGGTCTACAAGCTGCTCAATTCTTCGGGCGACGTGCAGAAGTCGGCTCCTCAGGGCGCCGACCGGAACCTCTTTGGTCGCTAACGGCCGAAGCGATATCTGAAAACAGAAGCGGCGGGCCTTGCCCGCCGCTTTTGTTTTGCATTATCGGAACCGGCCTCTCCTTCAGGCCGCCTTTGCTTCCGCTTCGTGGAGGGCAAAGGAGCGGCCGTCCGCATCGAAAATATGAAGGTCGCCGGCATTGGCGGTCAGCCGCAGCGTCGAGCCGCGCTTGACCTCGACATTGCCCGGCAGCTTGGTCACCAGCGGCAGGTCGGCCCGGCCGATGTCGACATAGACCAGCTGGACCTCGCCGAGCTGTTCGACATAGTCGACCGTCCCCTCGAACAGATACTCCGTACCGTCGGCGATCGCGAGATCTTCCGGCCGCACGCCGAAGCTGACCGCCGTTCCCTTCGCCGAAGCCGGCGTCGCGATCGGCACCGTCGCCTTGCGGCCGCCGATATGGCTGATGACGGTCGGATTGCCCGTCTTGTCGACCGTCGCCGGCAAGATGTTCATTGCGGGCGAGCCGATGAACTGGGCAACGAAGAGGTTGCCCGGCCTCTTGTAGAGCTCCATCGGCGTGCCGACCTGTTCGATATGGCCGTCCTTCAGCACCACGATGCGGTCGGCCAGCGTCATCGCCTCGACCTGGTCGTGCGTGACATAGATCATGGTCGTGCTGGGCATCGATTCCTTGAGCTTGGCAATCTCGATACGCGTGGCGACGCGCAGTGCCGCGTCGAGGTTCGATAGCGGTTCGTCGAACAGAAACACTTTCGGATTGCGCACGATGGCGCGGCCGATGGCGACACGCTGGCGCTGGCCGCCCGACATCGCCTTGGGCAGGCGGTCGAGATATTTGGTCAGTTGCAGGATCTCGGCGGCCTGCCGCACTCGCTTGTCGATCTCGGCCTTGCTTTCCTTGCCGATCTTCATCGAGAAGGCCATGTTGTCGTAGACGGTCATGTGCGGATAGAGCGCGTAGGACTGGAACACCATGGCGATGCCGCGCTTCGACGGCGGCACGTCGTTGACCACCTCGCCGTCGATCTTGAGTTCACCCGAGGTGATTTCCTCGAGCCCGGCGATCGAGCGCAGCAAGGTCGACTTGCCGCAGCCCGACGGGCCGACGAAGACGATGAACTCGCCCGATTTGATGTCGAGGTCGATGCCGTGGAGAATGTTGAGATTGCCGTAGGACTTCTTCACCTGTCTCAAATTGACATCGGCCATTGATTTTCTCCCAGTGGTTCCTCAGATGTTTTTAGCCTATGCGCCCGAACCAGGCGCCGTAACCGCCGAGTTCGACCGAACCGGTGCTTGCCTGCCCGGAAAATCCGTGTCCCGGCAAAGGTTGAAGGGTTCGGCTGCCGAGGTCAACCTTCGCCGGCGCGGCGCCCAGATTGAAGACGCAGACGATCTCGTCATTGCCCGCCCGGCGGGTGAAGGCGACGGTGTCGCCCTGGCTTTCGATGAAGGCGATGTCACCCTTGGCCAGCGCCGGATGCGCGCGCCGAAAGGCAAGAAAGCGCCGGTAGTGTTCGAGCAGGGAAGTTTCGTCACCTTGCTGCACGTTGACCGCCTGCGACAGGTGCTTTGCAGGCACCGGCAGCCAGGGTTTCGCTTGCGAGAAGCCACCATTCCTGGCGCTGCCATCCCACACCATGGGTGTGCGACAGCCGTCGCGGCCCTTGAATTCCGGCCAGAAGCGAATGCCGTAGGGGTCCTGCAAATCCTCGAAGCGCAGTTCGGCCTCGCCGAGCCCGAGTTCCTCGCCCTGGTAGATGCAGACCGAGCCGCGCAGCGACATCAGCAAGGCCGAGATCACCTTGAGATAGGCCGTCGGGTCGGCTTCGCCGGTGGCCCAGCGCGAGGCCGGGCGCATCACGTCATGGTTGGAAAACGCCCAGCACGACCAGCCATCGCTGGCCACCCTGCCGAAAGCTTCCAGCACCGAGCGGACCTTGGCGGCGCTGATCTTTTCCGGCGCCAGGAAGTCGAAGGAATAGCACATGTGCACGCGCTTGCCGCCGGCGGTGTAGGCGGCGACCACGTCCAGCCCGCGCTGCGAATCGCCGACCTCGCCGACAGCGGCGGTCGCCGGATATTCGTCGAGCAGCGCCCGGAAGCGCTCCAGGAAGGCGAGGTTCTCCGGCCGGCTCTTGTCGTAGATATGGTCCTGGTAGTTGTAGGGGTTGACCGCCGGCGCGGTCTGGTCGTTGCGCTCTTCCGGCGGCAGCGGCGGGTTGTTTTCCAACCCCTGGCTGTGGAAGTAGAAATTGATGGTGTCGAGGCGGAAGCCATCGACGCCGCGCTCCAGCCAGAAGCGGGTGACGTCGAGGAGCGCGTCCTGGACTTCCGCGTTATGGAAGTTGAGGTCCGGCTGCTCGGCCAGGAAATTGTGCAGGTAGTATTGCTGCCGGCTGGTGTCCCACTGCCAGGCCGAGCCGCCGAAGATCGACAGCCAGTTGTTGGGTGGCGTGCCGTCAGGCCTTGCGTCGGCCCAGACGTACCAGTCGGCCTTGGCATTGGCGCGGCTCGAGCGGCTTTCCTTGAACCAGGGATGGATGTCGGCTGTATGCGACAGCACCTCGTCGATCATCACCTTGAGGCCCAGCCGGTGCGCCTCCGCCGTCAGCGCATCGAAATCCGCCAGCGTGCCGAACATCGGGTCGACGTCGCAATAATCCGAGACGTCGTAGCCGAAATCCTTCATTGGCGATTTGAAGAAAGGCGAGATCCAGATCGCATCCGCGCCAAGGGCGGCGATATAGGGCAGCCTGCCGATGATGCCCTTGAGATCGCCGATGCCGTCGCCATTGGAGTCCTGATAGCTGCGCGGATAGATCTGGTAGATCACCGCGCCCCGCCACCAGTCGCGGTCGACGGCGGGGTCTGGGTTCGAAGTCGCCTTCAAAGCCGATTGCATAGTCTCAACCTCCTTTCACCGAGCCGGCCAGCAGCCCGCGGACGAAATAGCGCTGCAGCGAGAAGAAGACGATCAGCGGCACGATGATGGTGATGAAGGCCGATGTCGTCAGGATTTCCCAGTTGCCGCCACGCGAGCCGAGCAGCGCATTGAGCTTGGCCGTCAGCACGATCTGGTCGGGCGCCGTTCCGAGGAAAACCATTGCCACCAGCAGATCGTTCCATACCCACAGGAATTGGAAGATGGCGAAGGAGGCAAGCACCGGGAAGGACAGCGGCAGCACGATCTTGACGAAGATCTCGAAATCGCTGGCGCCGTCGATGCGCGCCGATTCCATGATCTCGCGCGGCAGCCCGGCAATATAGCTGCGCAGGAGGTAGATGGCGAAGGGCAGGCCGAAGCCGGTATGCGCCAGCCAGATGCCGAGATAGGTCTTGGACGGCACGCCGAAGAACGTGCCGACGCCGTTGTAGAGCTTCAGCAGCGGGATGAGCGACATCTGCAGCGGCACCACCAGCAGGCCGATGACGACCGCGATCAAGAGCGCGCGGCCTGGAAAACGCATCCAGGCAAGCGCATAGGCGGCAAAGGCCGCGATCAGGATCGGGATGACGGTCGCCGGGATGGTGACCGTCAGCGAATTCATGAAGGAGCGGCCGATGCCTTCGGAGAACAGCACGGTCTGATAGTTGTCGGTGGTGAATTTCGGCGGCGCCGACGAAGCGTAGTAGACGCGCTGGCCCCGGTCGCCCTCGAACGCCTTGGGCGAGGCCATGACGAAGCTGCCGTCGGCATTGACCTGCAGGGTCACGCCGTCGCCGAGATCGGCCGATGTGCCGGCGGGATACTGCGTCGGTGCCGCCGCCTTGACGCCGAAGGCGCTGATGCTGCGCTTGGCCCCGTCGCCGAAAATGTTGCCCTCGAGAACGAACTTGCCGTCTTTTTGGGTCTGCGCCGAGGCGGCGGGCAGCCGCCCGGCTTCCGTCTGGCTGGAGCTGGCGAAGGAATTCCACCAGCCCGAGGCGATGATCTGGTCCTTGTCGCGCAGCGACGAGACGAGGATGCCGAGCGTGGGAATGGTCCAGATCACCACGAAGACGAGCACCGCGATATGGACGCCGAAACGGCTGGCGAAGGAATTTCCGGTCGCGACGGCCATCTCAGTGCCCTCCCGTCTCTTTGTTGGCCTGGCGGATGTTCCAGATCATGATCGGAATGACGGCGATCATGATGATGATGGCTATGGTCGCGCCGCGGCCGAAATCGCCGCCGCCGCGGAACATCCAGTCGAACATCAGATTGGCCAGCACCTGGCTGTTCCATTGGCCGTTGGTCATGGTCAGGACGATGTCGAAGACTTTCAGCACCAGGATGGTGATGGTGGTCCATACCACCGCGATGGTGCCCCAGATCTGCGGCACCATGATCTTCCAGAAGATCTGGAACGGGTTGGCGCCGTCGATGACCGCGGCTTCGAGTGTTTCCTCGGGGATGCCGCGCAGCGCCGATGACAGGATGACCATGGCGAAGCCGGTCTGGATCCAGATCAGGATGACCATCAGGAAGAAATTGTTCCAGAACGGCAGCGATATCCAGACCTGCGGCTGGCCGCCGAAATACTGGATGATGGCGTTGAGCAGGCCGATCTGGATCTGGCCCTCGCCGCGATATTCGTAGATGAACTTCCAGATCACGCTGGCGCCGACGAACGAGATGGCCAACGGCAGGAAGATCAGGCTCTTGGCAATCGTGCCCCACCATATCTTGTCGGTAAGCACGGCGATGATGAGGCCGAGGAAGGTGCAGGCCGCCGGCACCACCGCCAGCCACAATATGTTGTTGCGGATCGCGTTCCGCAGATCCGGATCGCGCAGCGCCCATTCATAGTTGGCGAATCCCACGAAACTCGTGCCGCCGCGGTCGAAGAAAGACAGCCACAACGTCGCGATCACCGGATAGACCAGGTAGATGGTCAGGATGATCAGCGCCGGACCAACGAACAGCCAGGGCCGCACCAATCCCTGCCGGCGCAGATTGTTGACGGCGGCCGTCCCGGACACTCCGCGCGCGGGGAAGATCAGGTCGAGCAGTTTGTTGGCGCCCCAGAAATAGGCGACGCAGCCGCCGACGCCGATGATGATGACGAATATTGCCGAGAAAATCTGAGTCGCCATGGGTCCCTCTCCCTGCGCATGACCGGCCAGGCGAATGCTGGCGATCGGATGCACCGACTTTCAGTTGTTCGGAACAATCGAAACGCGAAGGCTTCGGCGTGCGCCGCCGGTCGGATCCGGGCCGAAGCCCGGATCCAGTAAGAAGATCAGGAAGGATCAGGTCGCCGCGGCGGCCTATTTGATGGCGTCCCAGCTCTTCTGGATGTCGGCGGCGACGTCCTGGGCGGACTTGCCGCCGACCAGGTCGATCATGCCGGTCCAGAAGGAGCCGGCGCCGACCTTGCCTGGCATCAGGTCTGAGCCGTCGAAGCGCACCGTCGTGGCGCCGACCAGGATTTCGCCCTGCTTCTTCAGCGCGTCGCTGCCATAGGCGTCCTTGTTGGCACCCTTGAAGGGGGTGACGAAGCTCTTCTGCGCCATCCACAATTCATGCGCGAGCGGCATCTGCAGGAACTTGATGAATTCGCGCGACGCCTTGGAATCCTTGGTGATCATCACCAGCGTTCCGGCGACTTCGAGCGGCGTGCCCAGTTCCGGCTTGGAGGCATAGGGCGGATAGGGGAAGAAGTCGGCGTCCTGGCCGAGCTTTGTGCCCTCGGGGAAGAAGGAGGGGATGAACGACGCCTGATGGTGCATGTAGCACTTCGGCGGCACGGTGAAGAGGCCCTTCGGGCTGTCGCGGAAGTCGGTCGCCGCGACCGCCTTGGCGCCACCGTCGACCATCTCGTCGTCGGTGGCGATCTTGCCGAAGATGTCGATGGCGTTGACCACCGCCGGATCGGTGAACGGGATCTCATTCTTCACCCACTTGTCATAGACTTCGGGCGGCTGCGTGCGCAGCATGATGTCCTCGACCCAGTCGGTCGCCGGCCAGCCGGTCGCGCCGCCCGAGCCAAGCCCGATGCACCACGGCTTGCCGCCATCGGCGATGATCTTCTTCTCGAGCTCGGCCAGTTCTTCCTGCGTCTTCGGCACCTTGTAGCCGGCTTCCTCGAAATTGTCGGGCGAGTACCAGACCAGCCCTTTCACGTCGATCTTGTAGGGAAGCGCGTAGAAGCCGGGCTTGCCGTCCTTGCCGTTGTAGGTGCCAAGCTTGGCCCAGGAGTCGCCGGCGGCATAATTCTCCTTCACCCAGGCCGCGACGTCGTCGCCGAGCGGGGTCAGCACGCCCTTGGAAGCAAGGTCCTGGATGAGGCCCGGCTGCGGCAGCACGGCGATGTTGGGCGGGCTACCGGCCTGGGTGTCGATGACGATCTGCTGCTCGTAATTCTCGGACGAGGAATATTTGACCTCAGCGCCGGTGGCCTCGGAGAAATAATCGAGTACGGACCGGACAAGCGTCTCGTCCTCGCCGCGCCATGGTCCGAAGATCGACAGGGTTTCGCCCTTGAGGTCGACTTTCTTGAGGTCGTCGTAATTCGCCCAGTGAAACTTCGAATCCTCGCCCGGCTTGAACTTCAGTTCGGCATGCGCGGGCGCGCTCAGGGCGAATGCGGCGGACGCAACACCCAGCAAAAGCATTCTCTTCATCGGTATTCCTCCCAGTGGGTCACATACACCGGACGGAACCTCCATTCCGCCCGCCGATGCCGCAGGACTGTGACTCAGTCGCAAAGGAACCGCAACCTTTCGAAGAGTCTTCCAAAGCGCTTTGGCTTTGGTGATCTGGCCATTTAATCGGTGGGGAGTCAAGGGGGCTGGCGAACTAATCGATTTAATTCGCAGCCGCCCGGGCCATAGAAGTGCACCGCAGCATGCTTTTTCGGCACTGCAACAGCAATTTTTGTTTCAAACCCTGCCTCGGCACGCATATGGTTCCTGCGATATGGCTGCGTCCCGGATGGTGTTTGGGTCGATTCAATTTGAAAGCGCTTTGAGGCAGGAGGCCTCTCGTGAACCTCAAGCAACTCGCGCATATGCTGGCGCTTTCGCAGACAACCGTGAGCCGGGCGCTGAACGGCTATCCCGAAGTCAACGAGGAAACCCGCAGGCGCGTCATGGATGCCGCCAAGCGCCACGGCTATCGCCCTAATCCGAGCGCGCGCCGGCTGGCCACCGGCAAGTCCGGAATGATCGGCTACGTCCTGCCGACGGGTGCCGCGGTTGATATCGATCCCCATTTCGTTGAATTCCTCTCCGGTCTTGGCGACTATGCCCGCTCGCACGAGCTCGACCTCGTCCTGTCGCCGGCTGACGCCGACGATCAGGAGACCACTTATCGGCGCATCGTCGCCAATCGGCAGGTCGATGCCGTCTACATCTCCTCGCCCAGGCCTACCGACCGGCGCGTGGCGCTGGTCAATACGTTGGGCATTCCCTTTATCGTCCACGGCCGCAGCGAGGGCTGCGGTTTCGATTATCCCTATCTCGATATCGACAATGAGGGTGCTTTCCACGAGGCGGCCCGGCTGCTCGTCCAGCTCGGTCACCGGCGGCTGGCGCTGATCAACGGCGATGACAGGGAAACCTTCGCCATTCATCGCGAGCGCGGCATGCGCCGGGCGCTGGCCGCGAGCGGCCTGATGTTGGACGATCGCCATGTCTCTTCCGTCGTCATGACCGAGGAGAACGGCTATCGCGCCGCCCGGCGCCTGCTCGAACAGGACGGCGCGCCGACGGCAATCGCCTGCTCCAGCCTGATCATGGCGCTCGGCGTCGTGCGCGCGGTGCGCGATCTCGGGCTCAGCATTCCCGGCGACGTCTCGCTGATTGCCCATGACGATGTCTTTCCCTGGCTGAAGCCGGAAAATTTTTCCGTGCCGCTGTCGACGACACGCTCCTCCATCCGGCTGGCCGGCGCGCGCATCGCCGAGCGGCTGGCAGCGCGGATCTCGGGACTGGAGGACGGCGCGCGCGGCGAGGTCTGGCCGGTCGACCTGGTGATCAGGGGCTCGGTGGCCGGGGCGCCGGGCTAAGGTCAGCCCCAAATCGAGTGCCTCTTTAACCCTGCGTTAGCCCGCTTATCTCAACATAGGTCGATGAAAATCGATCAGCCAGGCACGGCTTTCGGCCGGCGCGGGCGCGCGAGCGGCGCTCCGGCTGCCTCGGTTGGCCGCATCGCGACACCGGCGCGCACGCCCGGCCGTCTCGTGCCTCTGATTGGCCTGGCGGCGCTCTTGCTGACCGTTGCCGGCGCTGCCTTCTGGACGTTGCCAGGCATCGAAACAGCAAACGCGGAAGCCGCGCGGGCAGAGCGGAAAGTGATCGAAATCGTCAACCAGCCGATCACGCACCTGCCGCGCTCCGGGCCGGTGGACGTGTTTTCGCCCGGCTGGTTTCATGCGGGCGCCGCCAAGCCGGACTTCAACACCGTTGACATACGCTCCACGCAGGAACGCAACTATGCGGGCCATGTCACCTCCGACCTGAACCCCACCGAAATGTTCAACGGCAGCGAACTCGAATTCAATGCCATGACCAAATACTTCTACACCGATCGAACGCTGCCCAAGAAGCGCTTGTCCAGCTCGGAAATGGTCGAGATCAATGGCCTCTACCGGGTTATCGGTCGGGATGAGCAGGCGGTATTGATACGCTGGCTGTCGATCGTCGCCTTGGCCATTGCCGGGTTCGGATGCGCGGCGTTTCTGCTCGTCCGTCGGACCGGGTCCCTCGCGGCGGGTTGATCGACACCGCCTCCTGGGGCGAGGCGTTCAGTCCGCGGACTTGAGATGATCGATGAAGGCGCGCAGCTTCGGCAGGACCTGGCGTTTGCCGGGATGATAGAGGAAGACGCCCGGCGTCGCGCCGGCAAAGCCCTCCAGCACCGGCTCGAGCTTTCTCTGAGCGATGGCGCCGTCGGCGACGGGCCGAGGCACCTGCGCCAGGCCGACGCCCTGGATCGCGGCTCCCAGCAAGGTCGGATAGTCGTGCGCGATCAGTGGGCCTGAGACCGCCGCCTCGATCGCCCCGTTGCCATCGGCGAAGGACCAGTGCGCGATGGCGCCGTTCGCGCGGCGCAGGCGCAGGCAGGCATGGCGGCTGAGATCGCTGACCTGTTCGGGGGTGCCGTGGCGCTCGAGATAGTCCGGGCTGCCAACGACCACGAAGGAGAATGGCGGCGTCAGCCGCACCGCGACCATGTCGGGCGCGATGAACTGGCCAAGCCGGATGCCGGCATCGTAGCCGCCGGCCGCGAGATCGACCATCTCGTCGCTCGCGGCGATCTCCAGCTCGATCTCGGGATAAGCCCGGCAGAACGACGCGATCATCGGCTCCAGGATCAACGGCACGACGGCGCGGGGCACCGACAGGCGCAGAAGCCCTGTGGGCCGCTGGCCTACATCGCGGGCGGCCTCGCCGGCCGAGACGAGTTCTTCGAAGGCCGGGCCGGCGCGGTCAAGATACCTCTGACCGGGTTCGGTCAAGCCGACGCTGCGCGTCGTGCGGACGAACAGCGCGGTTCCCAAGCGCGCTTCCAACGCGCGCACCGCCTGGCTCACGGCGGACGGCGTTACTGCAAGCTCGGCGGCGGCACGGCGGAAATTCCGGTGCCTTGCGACAGCCAGGAACACCTCGACTCCGTCCAGCGCGCCGTGCCGTATTGTGTAGCTCTGCTTCATGGGTTGTTCTGATTACAGCGGATGGCCGAACTCTGGAAGCAGGTTTAGCTAAGGGTCGAAGCGCGCGGAACCGCGCGACCACCTGTGCGAGAAAACCAGATGTCGACGCAAATACTGTTCCAGGTCCAGCTCGTTCTCGGCTATCTCGCATGGCTGCTCTGCTTCCGTGCCTATGGCCTGCCTTGGTTGAGCAGCATGGATCGCGTGGCGGCGCTACGCGCCATTGCCACGCTGCACAGCTTCCGCTTCTTCGGGCTCGTCTTCCTGCTTCCGGGCGTCGTCGGTCCCGATCTGCCCGCCGGCTTCGCCGTGTTCGCCGCCTATGGCGACTTCGCCACCGGCGTGCTGGCCATGCTGGCATTGCTCACGGTGCGAGTTCGCCCGCTCTTCTGGACATTGGTCGTCGCCTTCAATGTGACAGGCATGGTCGACCTCGTCGTCGACTATTACCACGCCATCCAGGCTGGCCTTCCGGAGCACGCGGAGCAGTTGGGTGCTACCTATGCGATCCCGATCATCTATGTGCCGCTGCTGATGATCACGCACATCGCCGCGTTCTGGTTCCTGCTCCGTCCCCGGCAAAGCGTGGCCTGAGCCGGCTATTCCTTAGCCGCTTCCGCCGCCTTCGTATCCAGCAGCCCAAAACCGAAATCATTATCCCGCCCCTTGGGGCCGAGATCCTTGGCTGTCGCGGCAAGCGCCTTCTCGATGTCGTCGGCCGAGCGGTTCGGATCGGCGTGAATGAGATTGGCGATGGCACCGCTGACGATCGCCGCGGCAAACGAGGTGCCGGTGACGACGTCCGAGCCGGCGCCGCTCGGCGCCACCATCTCGACGCCGGGCGCCGAGATGAAGACATAGGCGCCGCGATTGGCCTGCGGCATCAGTCCGTCCTTGGCGTCGGTGGCCGTTACCGCAATGACGCCGTCGAAGGCGGCCGGGTAGCCGTATGGCGCCTTCGGCCCGTTGTTGCCGGCCGCCGCAACCAGCACCATGCCGAGCGCGCGGGCATTGCGGCAGGCGGTGCCGAGCAGGTCGTTTTTCGGGCCGACGAAGCTCATATTGATGATGCTGACATTCTGGTCCGCCGCCCAGTCGAGCGCCGACAGGATGACGTCCATGGTCGACTTGCCGCCCTCGAAGGCGCGTGCGTGGTAGATTCTGGCGCCCGGCGCCATGCCTTCCAGCGCGCCGACGCCGGCAATCAGACCGTCGATCGAAGTGCCGTGATCGCGCTTCTCGATCGGCACGTCCGGCATGGCGTCGAACTGTCCGGCGATGACGCCGGCAAGTGCCGGGTTGGTGTCGTCGATGCCGGTATCGATGACGGCGATGCGCACGTTCTCGCCGCTCGCCTGTTTGGCGTCGAGCGCGATGCGGTCGAAGGCATAGTTGACGATACCGGCGGCCTGTTGCAGCGAGTAGATATGGTTGGGCTCGCGGCGTTGCGTGCGGCCATCGGCGGCAAGCTGCGCCAACACGACGCCGACCGGGCGGCCATCGGGAATGCCGAAACGCACCAAAGTGGTGCCGAGCAGACGGGACTGGCGCTGCGAGCGCACTTCAAGGCCGAAGGAGGCGGCGATCTGCTGCACGGCACCGGCATCGCCATCGACGGTCACCAGCACCTCGTCGGGCACGAATTCGCCGGTCACGGCGCGCCGCGGCTGGACGGCGATGAGATCGGTCGGCGAGACGATCGGCCCACCCGGCGGCGGGCCGGCCTGGTTGCCTCCGGGCGGTGTGGCGGGTCCCGGCCGTGGTGTCGGTACCGGTGCCGGAGGGGCGATGGGGTTGGGGAAGAGGTCGACGATCAGGGCGGGCAGAAAAACAGCGCCGGCCTCTGCCGCACCCGACCCGCCCTTGGCGCCGCCGCCGTCCTTGACGCAGTCGGCCGCTGTCGCATTGGCCTCGTTGCTACAATCGATTTTCGCGCGGTCGGGATTGGTGGCGTTGGTCTGCGCCGATGCAGGCACGGCGGCGATTGTCATCGCCGCCGCAAGGATCGCCGCAAATCGAACGAGCGCCTCAGCCGCCATCGGCCGGTTTCCTTCCCTCGATCACAGTTTCCGCGAAAGGCTGGGCGGCAATAAGGCCGCGCGCCTTGTCGTAGTCGGCGGCGGTCGTCGCCGGAATGGCGAGCTTGAAAACACCGTCGGCGGTCGGTCCGCCGATGATCTTGAGCTTGTTGGCGTCGAGGAAGACGGCGATGTCGGCCATCCTGGCATCCGGCTTGAATTTGACCAGCGCGAACGGCATCTTGGCCAGATCCTCTTCCGTGCCGGCGATCTCGAAATTTCCGCCCTTGCCGCCAGGCTGCACCAGCGATTGCACCGCCATCAAGCCAAGCAGCACCGCGGCCGTCGCCCAGGCGACCCCGACCGGCACCGCCATGAAGCGGCCCCAGGCCTGCGCCAGCCAGGACGCGCTTGCCGGCTTGCGTGCGGGCCCTGCCTCGGCGTCGAGCGCCTTGGCGAAGCGGCTGAGCGCATCGGCCGGCGGGCGGATCGCCTCATTGGCCGCCGACGTGCCGGAGAATTCGGCCTCCGCCTCGCCAAGTGCCGCAAGTGCCGCCGGATCGCTGGCCAGCCACTCTTCGATGGCTTCGAGGTCGGAGCCTTCCAGCGAACCGTTCAGGTAGAACGGCAGCAGCGTTTCCATTTCGTCGCGGCGCGACATCTTTTCAGCGGCGCTCATGGCCACCCCCTGTCGTAACCGGCGGCCTTCAGGGCTTCGCCGAGTTTCTTGCGGGCGTAGAACATCCGGGTCTTGACGGTCGCGACCGGGATGTCGAGCACCTGCGCGATCTCGGTCACCGATTGCCCTTGATAATAGGCGAGGTCGATCACCGTGCGGTGTTCCTCGGGCAGAGCGTCGATGAGGCGGCGCAAGGCGGCGGCCTTGTCCTCCTTCATGGTGACGACCTCGGGCGTATCGGCGCTGTCGGGCACCGCAGCGGCGGCCTCGTCGTCGATCCAGTCTTCCTTCTTCTTGCGCAGCAGCGAGAGCGCCTTGAAGCGGGCGATGCCGAGCAGCCATGTCGAGACTTCGGAGCGCCCTTCGAAGCCCGGCGCCTGGCGCCACAGTTCGAGAAACACCTCGTTCGCGATATCGTCAGCCATCATTTCCGATCCCGTCTGGCGCGCCACGAAGCGGTAGATCCGCGCGTGGTGACGCATGAACAGGAGCCGCACGGCGGCACGGTCGCCCTTCGCGACCCGGTCGACAAGCGCGCGATCGGTCTCCGCCGCCGCCGTCATGGCCGGTTGAGCCGCCTGGCTCCTGTCTGCTCTGTCGCCGATCGGTCCAAAAAGGTTCATCCTCCGCCAAGGAATTTGCGGAGGCTAACCGAAGAGTGGGGACGTGGCCAGTGGTGCGGTTTTTTCCCTTCTCCCCTGTGGGGAGGAGGACGGGCGGCCGCTCATCCCAGAAACGGCTTCGCCTTCATCGTCGCCGGCACCGGCACGCCAAGCCGGCTCAAAATGGTCGGCGCGAGCTGCAACTGATCAAGCAGCACATCCGCCTCCGGCCCCTTGCCCTGGCCAAAATAATAAAGGGCGAAATCCTGCATCTCGTCGTCATGGCCGCCATGGTGGCCGCGGTCGGTCTGGCCGTGGTCGGCGGTGACCATGACCTCGTAGCCGGCGTCGATCCAGCCCCGCAGGAAGGCCGCCAACATGGCGTCCATGGCGTAGCAGGCATGGTCCATCTCGTGACAGTCATGGCCGAAGCGATGGCCCATCGAATCCAGCGTGCAGGTGTGCAGGATGCCGTAGTCGATGCCGTGGCGCCGGGTGAGCATGGTCAGCGTCGCGAACAGGTCGACGTCGCTCGGCGTCATCTGGTTCTTGAGATTGTAGCCGGTCATGGTGTGGAAGCGGCCATGCGTGATCGGCCCGCCAGGCTCGTCATACTCCATGTCCTCGACAAGGTCGAAAGGGTAGGAGCGGAAGAATTCCGACCAGTAGGAATGGGTGACGGCACCTGTCTTGCCCCCGACCTTGCTGACTTCCGAGAAAATGTCCGGCTGCGCGACGCGGAAGCGGTTCTCGTTGGACAGGATCCCGTGCACCTGCGGCGACACGCCGGTGTGGATCGAGGCATAACAGCAGGCCGAGGTCGACGGCAGTACCGAGCGCATTTTCCAGACCCGCGCCTCGCCCGATTGCACCCAGCCTTCGAGATTGCCCATCAGCCGGCGCCAGTTCCGGTAGGGCACGCCATCGAGGATGATCAGCAGAAGCTTGGTCTTGAGCGCCACGGGCAGCTCCATGCGATTGTCTGTTGAATCGAGTGCGCCGCGTGTCGCACGGACACGCGGCGCTTTTCAGTGGCAGGCAAGCATCAGGCGTTCAGCCAGCACTCGCCTAGCGCGTAGCCGTCCATCATTTCGCCGATTGGGCTCTTGACGAAGCCGCTGATCTTGTTGGTGGCGGCGGCGTCGATGAACTGGTTGAAGAACGGCACGATCAGGCCGCCTTCGTCGCGCATCAGCATCGCCATGTCGTGGTAGATCGCCTTGCGCTTGTCCTGATCGAGCTCGCCGCGCGCCGTGAACAGCATCTTGTCGAATTCCGGCCGCTTGAAGCGCGTGTCGTTCCAGTCAGCGGTCGAGACATAGCCGGTGGAATACATCTGGTCCTGGGTGGCGCGTCCACCCCAGTAGGAGAGCGAGAAAGGCTGCTTGTTCCAGACTTCGGACCAGTAGCCGTCGCCGGGCTCACGCTTGATCTCGATCTTGATGCCGGCCTTGGCCGCGCTCTGCTGGTAAAGCTGGGCCGCATCGACGGCACCCGGGAAGGCGACGTCTGACGTGCGCAGCACGATTGAGCCACTGTGTCCGGATTTCTTGTACAGTGCTGCCGCCTTCTCGGGATCGAACTTGCGTTGTTCGATGGCAGTGAACAACGGATAGGCTTCGTTGATCGGGAAGTCGTTGCCGACCGAGCCGTAGCCGCGCAGGATCTTCTCCAACAACTCGTCGCGGTCCATGGCGAGCTTAAGCGCCATGCGCAGGTCGTTGTTGTCGAAGGGCTTGGTGTCGCAGAACATGTTGAAGGGATAGTAGCCCTTGCCTGAGACGTTCTCGATGCTGACGCCGGCAATACGCTTGACCAAGTCGACAACCTTCGGCTCGACGCGATTGATCATGTGCACCTGGCCGCCCTGCAGCGCGGCAAGCCGCGCCGTCGCGTCATTGATGACGACGATCTCGACCTGGTCGGCATGGCCCAACTTGTCGCCTTGCCAGTAGTTGGCGAAGCGCTCGCCGCCATGACGCACGCCCGGCTGGTTGACGGTGACCTTGTAGGGACCGGCGCTGATGCCGGCGTTCGGATTGTCCTTGCCGCCATTCGGCTGGATGACGAGGTGGTAGTCGGCCATCAGATAGGGGAAATCGGCGTCCGCATCGCCGAGCGTGACGATGACTTCCTTGCCGCTGGCCTTGACACCCTTGATGTTCTTGAGGATGCCGAGCGCGCCCGACTTCGACTTCTCGTCGGCATGGCGCTCGATGGTGGCGGCAACGTCTTCGGCGTTGACGGTCTTGCCATTGTGGAATTCGATGCCGTCGCGGATCTTGATCGTCCACGTCTTGGCGTCCTTGGAGGCTCCGATCTCCTCGGCGATCATGTTTGTCAGGCTGTTGTCGGGCATCAGCCGGACCAGATATTCGCCCCACTGCTTACCGAAGCTGTAGGTGACCTGGCTGAGGTTGAGCGCCGGGTCGAGGCTGTTGGTCGACTCGCCGCCCTGCAGGCCGGCCTTGAGGATGCCGCCCTTGACCGGGCTCTGTGCGAAGGCTTTCCCGGCCAGCGTCGTTGCCAGCGCCGCCGACACACCCAGTGCCGCTGTGCGGCCAAGGAAGTCGCGACGCGATATCCGGCCCTGGCCCGCGAGATCGGCGAGATGGTCGAGTTCAGTCTTCATGTCCTACCCCTTTGTTGAAACAACGTCACACCAGCGACGCCTGTCCGGAAGGACATGGCGTCCTAGTGTTGCACACGGATGACGATGGCCGCTTGAGGGCCAGCCGCTAACTAATTCCCTGCGCTGGCCATGCGCCGCCCCTTGATCGCCTTTTCCAGCCAGCCGATCTCCATTTCCGGAACGGACGACAAGAGAAGGTCGGTATAGGCGTCGAAGGGCGGTGTCAGCACCTTGCTCTTGGAGCCGTAGCGGACCACCTCGCCGCGATACATCACCGCGATCGAATCGGCGATCGACTTCACCGTCGCCAGGTCGTGGGTGATGAAGAGGTAGGCGACCTTTTCGTGTTGCTGCAGGTTGAGCAGCAGCTTGAGGATGCCGTTGGCGACCAACGGGTCGAGCGCCGATGTCACCTCGTCGCAGATGATCAGCTTCGGCTTGGCCGCGAGCGAGCGGGCGATGCAGACACGCTGTTTCTGGCCGCCCGAAAGCTCCGCCGGATAGCGGTCGACGAAGCCCTTGCCCATCTCGATCTCGTCGAGCAGTTCGGCGACGCGCTTGTCGCGTTCCCTGCCGCGCATGCCGAAATAGAATTCGAGCGGCCGGCCGATGATGGTCCCGACAGTCTGGCGCGGGTTCATCGCCACGTCGGCCATCTGGTAGATCATTTGCAACTGCCGCAGGTCCTCCTTCGGCCGGTCGGCAAGCCGGTTGGCGAGCGGGCGCCCGTCAAAGGTTACCGTGCCCTGTTCGGGCGGCAACAGGCCGGTGATGGCTCGCGCCAGCGTCGACTTGCCGGAACCGGACTCGCCAACCACGGCCAGCGTCTGGCCCGGATAGATGTCGACCGAGACGTTCTTGAGCACTTTGACCTGGCCGCCGCCATAGGCGGCGGTGACGTTCTTGACCGACAGGAACGGCGTGGCGCCCGGGTTCTGCTCCTGGTGTTCGATCTCGTGCACCGAGACCAGCGCATTGGTGTATTCCTGGCGCGGTTCCTTGATGATCTGGCGGGTGCCGCCCCATTCGACCAGGCGGCCGTGGCGCAGCACCATGATCTCGTCCGACACTTGGGCGACGACGGCAAGGTCGTGGGTGATGTAGAGCGCCGCCACATGGGTGTCGCGGATGGCGTCCTTGATCGCCGCCAAGACGTCGATCTGCGTCGTCACGTCGAGCGCCGTGGTCGGCTCGTCGAAGACGATCAGGTCCGGTTCGGAGCACAGCGCCATCGCCGTCATGACGCGTTGCAGCTGGCCACCCGAAACCTGGTGCGGAAACCGTTCGCCGATGGTTTCCGGATTGGGCAGGCTGAGCTTCCTGAACAGCGCGACAGCCCGCTTCTCGGCCTCCGCGCGGGTTGCCGTACCATGCAGCAGCGTGGCTTCCACCACTTGGTCCATCAGCCTGTGCGCCGGATTGAAAGCGGCCGCCGCCGACTGCGCGACGTAGCAGACCTCGCGGCCGCGCAGCTTGCGAAAACCTTCCTTGCCGCCCTTCAGGATGTCGCGGCCGTTGAGGATCACCTCGCCGCCGGTGATGCGCACGCCACCACGGCCATAGCCCATGGACGACAGGCCGATGGTTGATTTGCCGGCGCCGGATTCGCCGATCAGGCCCAGTACTTTACCCTTCTCCAGCGTCAGCGAGACATCGTGCACCAACACAATGTTCTTCGGCGCCTCGCCGGGGGGATAGACAGTGGCCTCGATGCGCAAATTGCGGATGTCGAGCAGAGGGGTGGACTTTGCCTTGCCGTCAGCCATCACCCGCGTCCTCCCTTCAGGCTTGTCGTGCGGTTGAGAATCCAATCGGCGACAAGGTTGACCGAGATGGCAAGGGCCGCGATCGCGGCAGCCGGAATGAGCGCGGCGGCGATACCGAAGACGATGCCGTCCTTGTTCTCCTTGACCATGCCGCCCCAGTCGGCGTCCGGCGGTTGTACGCCAAGGCCGAGAAAGGACAGCGTCGACAGGAACAGCACCGCGTAGATGAAGCGCAGGCCGAGTTCCGAGACCAGCGGCGACAGCGCATTGGGCAGGATCTCGCGGAAGATGATCCAGGCGCTGCCTTCGCCGCGCAGCTTGGCGGCCTCGACATAGTCCATGACGTTGATGTCGACGGCGACCGCGCGCGACAGGCGATAGACGCGGGTCGAATCGAGGACGCCCATGACCAGGATCAGCGTCACCAGGTTCGTCGGCAGCACGGAGAGCACGACCAGGGCCATGATCAATGTCGGGATCGACATCAGGAGATCGACGAGGCGCGACAGGATGGTGTCGAACCAGCCGCCGAACACGGCGGCCGAAAAGCCCAGTATGGCGCCGAGCGAAAACGACAGCGCGGTGGCCAGCACGGCGATGAACAGGGTGATGCGGGCGCCGTAGATCATGCGCGACAACAGATCCCGGCCGAGATTGTCGGTGCCCAGCCAATGAACCGCCGACATCGGTTCCCAGACGTCGCCGACGATCTCGGCATTGTCATGTGGTGAAATCCACGGCGCGAAGATCGCCGCCAGCACGAACAGGGCGGTCAGCACCAGGCCGATCAGGGCGGGGATGGGGATGCGTTTAATATCGAGCATACCCGCCCCCTCACTTTGGGTGTCTGAGACGCGGATTGGCGACGATCGCCGCTATGTCCGCGATGATGTTGAGGCTGATGTAGACGGCGGCGAAGATCAGGCCGACCGCCTGCACCACCGGCACGTCGCGCTTGGTGACGTGGTCGACCAGATATTGTCCCATGCCGGGATAGACGAAGATGACCTCGACCACGACGACGCCGACGATGAGATAGGCAAGGTTCAGCATGACGACGTTTATGATCGGCGCGATCGCGTTCGGAAAAGCATGCTTGCGGATGACCGAGAAGGCCGAAAGCCCCTTGAGTTCCGCCGTCTCGACATAGGCCGACTGCATGACGTTGAGGATCGCCGCGCGCGTCATGCGCATCATGTGGGCGAGCACGACCAGCGTCAGCGCCGTCGCCGGCAGCGCGATGGCCTGCATGCGCTCGCCGAAAGGCATGCCGTCATAGACGGTCGAGATGGCGGGGAAAATCTGCCATTTCACCGCGAAAAAATAGACCAGGAGATAGCCGATGAAGAATTCCGGGAAGGAGGTCGAGGCGAGCGCCAGCCCGGAGATCAGCTTGTCGACCCAGCCATTGCGGTAGCGCACGGCGATCAGGCCGAGGATGATCGCCAGCGGCACGGCCACGATCGCCGCCCAGAAGGCGAGGAACAGCGTGTTCCACAGCCGGCCCTTGATCGAGGTGGCGATATCCTGCCCGCTCGACATCGCGGTCCCGAGGTCCCCGGTCAAGACGCCGCCGAGCCAGTGGAAATACCTGACATAGGCCGGATCGTTCAGCCCAAGCTGCTCGCGCAGATTGGCCAGCGACTCCGGTGTCGCCGATTGTCCCAGAATGGCTTGCGCGACGTCGCCGGGCAGAATCTGCGTGCCGGCGAAGATCAGGACCGAGATGGCCAACAAAAGGAGGATGCCCAGCGCAATGCGCTGGGCGATTAGTTTCAGAATGGGTGACGACATCTCTGCAAAGCCGCACTCAGGCCTGCAGCCAGCACTTCGCGAGGGCGTAGCCGTTCATCAGTTCCTGATGCGGATCGTCCACCCAGCCGTCCACCTTGGCGCCGGTCGCGTCGATGAACTGGTTGAACATCGGCAGGATCAGGCCGCCTTCGTCGCGCACCAGGACAGCCATGTCGTGGTACATCTGCTTGCGCTTGGCCTCGTCCAACTCGGCACGCGCCGCCAGCACCATCTTGTCGAAGTCCGGGCGCTTGAAACGCGTGTCGTTCCAGTCGGCCGTCGACAGATAGGCGGTCGAATACATCTGGTCCTGCGTCGAGCGGCCACCCCAATAGGAGGCGCAGAAGGGCTGCTTGTTCCAGACCTCGTTCCAGTAGCCGTCGCCGGGCTCGCGCTTGAGCTCGATCTTGATGCCGGCCTTGGCCGCGCTCTGCTGGAAGAGCTGGGACGCATCGACGGCGCCCGGGAAGGCGACGTCCGAGGTGCGAAGCAGAACGGTGCCGTCATGGCCTGATTTCTTGTAGTGGAACTTGGCCTTGTCGGGATCGTACTTGCGCTGCTCGATCTCGGAGAACAGCGGATAGGACGCATTGATCGGGAAGTCGTTGCCGAGCGAGCCATAGCCGCGCAGCACCTTGTTCAGCATCTCCTCACGGTCGATCGCGAGCTTCAGCGCCATCCTGAGGTCGTTGTTGTCGAACGGCGCCGTGTTGCAATGCATGATGAACACATAGTGGCCCGGGCCGGCATGGTTGCGGATGGTGACGCCCGGCACGCGTTTGATCAGGTCGACGATCTTCGGCTCGACGCGGTTGATCATGTTGACCTGGCCGCCCTGCAGGGCCGCCGTGCGCGCCGTCGCGTCGTTGATGACGATGACCTCGATCTGGTCGGCGTGACCCATCTTGTCGCCCTGCCAGTAATTGGCGAAGCGTTCTGCGCCATGGCGCACGCCGGGCTCGTTGGTCTTGACGACGTAGGGGCCGGCCGAGATGCCCGCATCGGGTTTGTCCTTGCCGCCGTTCGGCTGGACGATCAGGTGATAATCGCTGAGCAGGTAGGGAAGGTCGGCATTGGCCTCCTTCAGCGTCAACACCACTTCCTTGCCGCTGGCCTTGATGGTCTCGATGCCCTTCATGTAACCGAGCGCGCCGGATTTCGACTTCTCGTCCGAATGGCGCTCCAGCGTGGCGGCCACGTCCTCGGCGGTCACCGTCTTGCCGTTGTGGAATTCGACGCCGTCGCGGATCTTCAGCGTCCAGGTCTTGGCGTCCTTGGACGAGCCGATGTCTTCCGCTATGCGGTTCTCGAGCTTGCCCTCGGGAGACAGCTCGACGATCATTTCGCCCCAGCACTTGCCGAAGGCGAACGGCACCTGCGTCATCATCAGCGCCGGATCGAGGCTGTTGGTGGATTCGCCGCCGACGAGGCCGGCTTTCAGCGTGCCGCCCTTGACCGGACCGGCCGCGCGCGCCGCGCTTGAAAGCAGCGCGTTGGCGAAGGGTGCGGTGATGCCGAGCGCTGCCGCCCGGCCAAGGAAATCGCGACGGCTCAGTTTGCCGGACGCAACACGCCGGCTAAGAAATTCCAGTTCGTTTGACATTTGAGTTCCTCACTCTGTTGGTTCGACTCTGCGGTCGATTTTCTTGCTTGTTGTTGAAGGGAATAATGACCGCAAGGGAAACCGGTAAGCAAGACCGAATGCGACATGCCGTGGCGTAAATCGCACGTCGCATTTGGACCAACGATTTCAGCGCTCAAACCAGCGCGCGCGGAACCTTTTCGTCGAAATTGCGCTCGAAGACGAGGCTTTCGCCTTCGTAGGCCTCGATTCTGGCGCTGACGATGAAGTTTTGCGCATCCGATCGCATCTGCGCCCATGTCTCGGTACGCACCGACCATTCATTTCGCGACAGGGTCTGTGTCCAGTGCGTCTTGCCGGAGGCCGACAATGGATTATCGGGATGGATCGTCCACGTCTCGCGCACGATGCTGCCATTGACAAGCCCGTGCTCGAGATCGCGCACCTCGCCGAAGTCGTCCGTGATCGACAGCGTGACAATCCCGGTCTTTTCGTCGCGGTCGACATGGCGTTCGGAATTGGCGGGCCGAATGGTCTCGGTCGCCCAGGGCGTGGCACCTTCCGGTTCGCCGAAAACGGCTTCGTCGCCCGTTGCCAGCGGCCGCAACGGCACTGATAGCGTGGCCGACGACAAGGCCAGTCTTACCGGCTCCGGCGAGGGCCAGATGGCGGGCCAGTAGGCGGTCGAAACGGCGATGCGCAGACGGTGTCCGGCCGGAACGCGGTAGGCGCATTGATCGAGCACGACACGCGCCGAAACTGTCTCCCCGGGGACCAGCGCCTCGGGAAATTCATGCGAGTTGCGATGCGTCAGATTGAGCACGCCATAGGATATGAGTTCCGAGGCGCCGTCGGGATGCACGTCGCAAAGCCGGACCGCGATGTTGGCCTGGGGCCGATCGGAGGCAAGCTGGACCTCCAGCTCCGGCGCGCCGACGATCTCGATCGGCTTGGTGAGTTCAGGCTGGTCGAAACACGCCGACAGTCCATCGTCAAGGCGCTGGTCACCAGGCAATTCCGGGCCGAAGGTGAAGGGAAAATATTCGCCGCCCGCCAGCCCGCAGGTCTGCGGCGAAGCGACGGTGAAAGGTCCCGCATCGGCGGAAATGAGGTCTACCGCTTCAATCGCTATGTTGGACGACGGCCACTCCTGCTCGGCCACCCAGCGGCCGGGCCGCTCCGGGTGCCAACGGGCGGGGCGCACGCTGTCCATCACATAGGCGCGGTAGTCGGGATCGGCCTCGACGCCGGTCTCGGCGCCCTTCAGCCAGTGGTCCCACCAGCGCAACGCCTCCTGCAGGAAGCCGATGGCCGGCTGCGGGCCGGCATAATGCGGGTATTTGTGGATCCACGGGCCGACGATGCCCTTCACCGGCGCCTCGATGTTGGTGACGAGGTGCGAGATCGTGTTGCGGTAGCCGTCATGCCAGCCGCCGATGGACAGCACCGCCGCCTTGACAGCCGAAAAATCCTCGCGGATCGAACCGCGCTTCCAATAGGCGTCGCGATGCGGGTGGCTGAGCCACAGCGGCAAGAGAAAAGGCTGGTTCTCCAGCCGGTTCATCCACAGATCGCGCCACCTGTTGTCGCCGGCAATCGCCGGATCCGGCGGCCGCGACGAATAGGACAACATGGTCGAGGCCCAGCCGAAATTCTCGTTCAAAAGGCAGCCGCCCTTGTAGTGGATGTCGTCGGCATAGCGGTCGACGGTCGAACACAGGCTGATCACCGCCTTGAGCGCCGGCGGCTGTTTGGCCGCCACCTGCAGGCAGTTGAAGCCGCCCCAGGAAATACCCATCATGCCGACATTGCCGCTGCACCAGGGCTGCGCCGCCGCCCAGGCAATGACATCGCAGGCGTCCTGCAGTTCCTGCTCGGAATATTCGTCGTCCATCAGCCCTTCGGAATCGCCATTGCCGCGCATGTCGACACGGACCGAGGCGTAGCCGTGGCCGGCGAAATAGGGATGGGTAAGCTGATCGCGAAAGATGGTGCCGTCGCGCTTGCGGTAGGGCAGGTGCTCGAGGATGACAGGCACCGGATCATCATTGGCATCGTCCGGCATCCACACCCGCGCCGACAGCCGGCAGCCATCGGGCATGACGATGCCCATGTCGGGAAATTCGACGACCGTGCGGGGAAATTCGGTGATGGTTTTCATGTGGCATTCTCCGATGCGCCAATGACGCATGAAGTGCATACATCATCAAGCCAAACGGACGACAGCTCATGTCGCTGGGACGACGCGCCGGTGGGTGGGTGGCTCATTCGGCCAGGGCCTTGTGTTCCATCGTCAATTTGTGTATTACGTTTATTCTGCCAAGGCTAAATTATCGAGGCTCGCCTGAAAATCATCTGGGATGAGCCGAAGCGTGCGACGAACCTCGAAAACAGAGGTCTCGACTTTGCCGAACTCGATATCGAGTTCTTTGCGGCCTCCGTGATTCTCCCGACGAAGATCGGCAGACTTAAGGCGATCGGCGAATTCAGGGGAACTATTCTCGCCGTCATTTTCAGGCCGCTTGGTCCGAGGCAATTTCGGTGATCTCGATGCGTCGTGCCAGCCGAAAGGAAAGAGCTGTATATGAGCAATCTTAAACCGCACATTCCACCGCTTACCGACGCGGAGGAAGCGGAACTTCAAAGGCAAATCGCCGCCGATCCTGACGACGTCGAGGCGACCGACGAAGAGTTGGCGCAAGCCAAGCCGTTTTCCGAAGCCTTCCCAGAGCTCTTCGAGAGCATAAAGCGCGCACGCGGTCGACCTGCCATGGACAAGCCCAAGCAAGTGGTTTCCATCCGTCTTGATCAGGATGTCATCCACAAGTTCAAGGCAACTGGCAAAGGCTGGCAAGCGAAGATAAACGAGGTGCTGAAAAACGCGAAGCTGGGCTAGAGCAATTCCAGGAAAAGTGCGTAGCGGTTTTCCCGGGAGAAGCGCGTAGCGCTTCCCCTTGGGAATTGCGTAAAAACAAAGAGTTAGAGCGGGTCAGCGGTTCTACCAAACGCTGAACCGCTCTAGACTGGCCCTACGCCTCAGCTCAGTGGAATGTCGTTGTCGGCCTTGCTGCTCTGATAAACACGGGACAACTCGTCATAGCGCGCTGAAATCCTGCCGATGCGCGCCTCCAGCCGCGCGCGCTCGGCCTCGGACAGCCCTCGCACCAGCCGGCGGATCGAAAAACTCTTCCAATAGGCGTTCTCGGCATTGTAGCCGCCGGGGTCGAGCGTGAAGACCTCTTTCAGAATTTTGAGATCATGCGGGATGGCAAAACTGTCGCGCGAGTCCTCGTGGCTGAACAAATAGTAGAAATTGTCGAAGCCCGTCCAGGTGATCGCCGACAGGCAGAGCGAACAAGGCTCGTGCGTGGCAATGAAGATGGCGTCTTTCGTGTCGACGCGTTCGGCCCTGGGCATCTCGTAAAAGCGCTTCAGGCAATGCACCTCGCCATGCCAGAGCGGATTTTCGATCTCGTTGTTGGTCTCGGCCAGCACCAGCGAACGGTCGTCCTTGCGCAGGATCGCGGCACCGAACAGCTTATTGCCATGGGCGACACCCTCCGACGTCTTCGGCACGATGTCGTGCTCGATGACGTCGAGCAGGCGGTCGATCAACGAAATGTCGGTCATGATGAAATCACAGGCTTTCAGGGAAGGTGGATTTCGTAAGGGTGCGAGAAGTGAAACTCTTCGAGGTTGGAGCCATCGCCGCCGCGATCGACGATCACGAAGTCCTGCTCCTCGCCGATCGGCGTCAGCACGCCGTGCCACAGATTGCGGCGGTAATTGATGCCTTGCCCGGGCGCGGTGATGAAGGCATGCGGCTCGTCCGGTCCCTCCTTGCCGTCATGGCAGACGACGACCAGAAACGGACGCGGCGACAGCGGGATGAAGGCTTGGCTGCCGAGGGGATGGCGCTCGACCATGGTCAGCTTCAGCGGCATCTCATAGGGCGTGCCGCGCACCATCGAGATCAGCACGCGGGCGCTGGGCCCGGCGGCCTCGGCCGAGGCCAGATCGTGGTAGCGCTCGGCCCTGCCGCCATTGATCGGGTAGTGATTGTCGCCGCCCATGTCGATGACGTCGCCGAAATCGGCGAAGGCCTCACGGGTCAGCGGCTGTGCGACGATGCGGTTCACCGTGCGCGGCCTCCGAGATAACCGCCGAGCTTGGCGTGCCGGTTGACGTCCTTGTAGAGCAGATAGCGGAATTTGCCGGGGCCGCCGGCATAGCAGGCCTGCGGGCAGAAGGCGCGCAGCCACATGAAGTCGCCGGCCTCGACCTCGACCCAGTCCTGGTTGAGGCGATAGACCGCCTTGCCTTCGAGAACGTAGAGCCCGTGTTCCATGACATGCGTCTCGGCGAAGGGAATGACCGCGCCGGGCTCCAGCGTGACGATGGTGACATGCATGTCGTGGCGCATGTCGGCCGGATCGACGAAGCGGGTCGTCGCCCAACGGCCCTCCGTACCGGCCATCGGCGTCGGCGCCACCTGCTGGTCGCTTGAGAAGAAGGCTTCTGGCGCGTCCAGGCCGTCGACTACCTCATAAACCTTGCGGATCCAGTGGAAGCGTACGGCAGCGCTGCTCTCGTTGCGCACCGTCCAGCCGCTTGCCGGCGGCAGGAAGGCAAAACCACCGGCGGCAAGCACATGCTTCTTCCCGGCGAGCGATACGGTGAGTTCCCCCTCGACCACGAACAGCACGCCTTCGGCGCCGGAGTCAGGTTCCGGCCGCTCGCTGCCGCCGCCCGGCAGAACCTCGACGATGTACTGAGAAAACGTCTCGGCAAAGCCCGAGAGCGGTCGTGCGATGATCCAGGCCCTCGTCTCGTCCCAGAATGGCAGCGGGCTGGTGACGATGTCCTGCATCACCCCTTTCGGAATGACCGCATAGGCCTCGGTGAAGACGGCGCGCCCGGTCAAAAGCTCGTTCTGGCCGGGATGGCCGCCATGCGGTGCATAGTAAGTGCGCTCTGGCGTCTTGATCATATCCATGGGGCCCTGAACCTATTGCGGGAGCATGTCTTTCAGCCGAAGCAGCGCGATGCGTTCGACCTGTTTGCAGGCGGTTTCGAATTCGACGCCGCGGCTGTTGCCGATGCGGGCTTCGAACTCGGCGAGGATTTCCTCTTTCGTCTTGCCTTTCACCGCGATGATGAACGGGAAGCCGAAGGTGGTGACGTAGGCGGCGTTGAGCTTGGAGAACAGTTCGCGTTCCTTGTCGGTCAACGCGTCGAGGCCGGCGGAAGCCTGTTCCCTGGTCGATTCCGCCGTCAGCCGCTTGGCCTTGGCAAGCTTTCCGGCAAGATCCGGATGGGCGTTAAGCACGCCGAGCCGTTCGGTCTCGTTTGCCGAGCGAAAAATCCGGCAGAGCGCGTTGTGTAGGCCGCCGGCGCTGTCATGCGCCGGGCCGAGCTCCAGCTCGTGGGCCCGTTCGGCGATCCAGGGCGAATGTTCGAACACGCCGCCGAAAGTGTGGACGAACGTCTCGAATTCCATCTTCGACGGGCGCAGGGCCGCCGGCTTGTAGGGATGGTTCTCTTGCCAGTGCCTGGCGATGTCGATGCGCCGCGCCAGCCAGACCTTGTCATGCGATTTGACATAATCGACGAAGCGCTTCAGCGCCGCCACCCGGCCCGGGCGCCCGACCAGGCGGCAGTGCAGGCCGATATTCATCATGCGCGGCCGACCGGCCTTGCCCTCGGCATAGAGCGTGTCGAAACTATCCTTGAGATAGGCGAAGAACTGGTCGCCCGAATTGAAGCCTTGCGGCGTGGCGAAGCGCATGTCGTTGGCATCGAGCGTATAGGGGATGATGAGCTGCGTGCCGGCCTCATGCTCGAACCAGTAGGGCAGTTCGTCGTCATAGGTGTCCGAGACGTAGTCGAAGCCGCCTTCCTCGGCGACCAGCCGCACCGTATTGACCGAGGTGCGGCCCGTATACCAGCCGGTCGGACGCTCGCCCGTCACCTCGTAATGCAGCTTGATCGCCGCTTCGAGGTCGCGGCGCTCGTCCTCGGCGTCGTGATCGCGGTAGTCGATCCATCTCAACCCGTGCGAGGCGATTTCCCAGCCGGCTTGCTGCATCGCCGCGACCTGGTCGGGCGAACGCGCCAGCGCGGTGGCGACGCCGTAGCAGGTGACAGGCACTTGCGCCTCGCCGAACAGGCGCAGCAGCCGCCAGAAGCCGGCCCGCGCGCCATATTCGTAGATGGATTCCATGTTCCAGTGGCGCTGGCCGACCCAGGGCGCCGCGCCGACGATTTCCGACAGGAAGGCTTCCGAAGCCTTGTCGCCGTGCAGCACGCAGTTCTCGCCGCCCTCTTCGTAGTTGACGACGAACTGCACGGCGACATGCGCGCCGCCAGGCCATTTCGGATCCGGCGGATTGGCCCCGTAGCCACGCAAGTCCCTGGTGTAACGCATCGTCCCTCCGCGCCCGGCATCACCGGAAGTATGATCAGGATATCGAAAGGGTGCTTCTCGCATTCCCCTCAAAATTTTTGAAAGTGTTTTTGTCGCACTCCGCTCGACCAGGACTTATGCATCGCCTTTAATTGGCGCACAATTCATCAGCAGTGCTCGAATGTACCGGCCAATTTGTTCGTATTGGAAAATGGGAGGCGGCCAATGGCAGAAACGTCGAAAGCCGATGGCGGGCGTCTGACGACCCATGTCCTCGACACCGCGACCGGTAGGCCGGCGGCAGGATTGTCGATCGCGCTCTACCATCTGGAGGATTCCGCCCGGACGCTTCTGAAGACGGTCGTCACCAATGCAGACGGCCGCTGCGACGCGCCGCTGCTGGCAGGCGCCGACTTCCGCACCGGCGAATACGAACTGGTGTTCGCGGCTGGCGACTATCTGCGCGGCCACGGAACGAAGCTGCCGGAGCCTGCCTTCCTGGACAGCGTGCCGATCCGCTTCGGCATGGCGGAGGCGGTGCACTATCATGTACCATTGCTGATCTCGCCCTATGGCTATTCCACCTACAGGGGGAGCTGAAGCATGGCCAAGGTCAAGATCCGCAACGAAATCCGCTTCATCCTCAATGGCAGGGACATCGTGCTGTCGTCGGCGGCGCCCCACGCGACCTTGCTCGACTGGTTGCGGCTCGACCGTTCGCTGCGTGGCACCAAGGAAGGCTGCGCCGAAGGCGATTGCGGCGCCTGCACGGTGCTCATCGGCAAGCTTTCGGCTGACGGGCTGGTCTATGAAAGCGTCAATGCCTGCATCCGCTTCCTCGGCTCGCTCGACGGCACCCATGTCGTCACCGTCGAGCATCTGCGCGGCGAGCCAGGCAAGCTGCATCCCGTTCAAGAGGCCATGGTCGATTTCCATGGCTCGCAATGCGGCTTCTGCACGCCGGGCTTCGTCATGTCGCTCTACGGCCTGTGGATGAAGTCGCCAGACCCCTCGAACGCCGCCATCGAAAAAGCCCTGCAAGGCAATCTCTGCCGCTGCACCGGCTACGAGGCAATCATGCGCGCCGCGCACGCCATATCGAGCTACGGGAAGGCGACAAATGACCCGCTGGCGGTGGAGCGCCGGGACATCACGACACGGCTGCAGGCGCTGCGCGACGGCGCCAGGGTCGAGATCGGCGCCGGCAAGACGCGGCTGGTCGTGCCGGCCGATGCCGACGATTTCGCTTCTGTCTTCGAGGATGAACCCACCGCCACCGTCGTCGCTGGTTCGACAGACGTTGGCCTGTGGGTGACCAAGCATATGCGCGATATCTCGCCGGCGATCTTCATCGGCAATCTGCCGGGGCTTTGCGCCATCACGGAAGAAAATGGCGTCATATCGATCGGCGCCGGCGTCACCTACACCGCAGCCTTTTCGATACTGTCGAAACGCATCCCGGCACTGGGGCCGTTGTTCGACCGCATCGGCGGCGAACAGGTGCGCAACATGGGCACGATCGGCGGCAACGTCGCCAACGGCTCGCCGATCGGCGACACGCCGCCGCCCTTGATCGCGCTCGGCGCACGGCTGACGCTACGCAAGGGCAAGAAGCGGCGCACGATCCCGCTGCAGGATTTCTTCATCGCCTATGGCAAGCAGGACCGCCAGCCGGGCGAGTTCGTCGAGGCCGTGCATGTGCCCGTGCCGGCAAAGGACGTGAAATTCGCCGTCTACAAGGTCACCAAGCGCCGCGACGAGGATATCACCGCGACCCTGGGCGCCTTCCATCTGACCTTGGCCAAGGACGGCACGGTCGCCGATATCCGCATCGCCTATGGCGGCATGGCGGCAACGCCGAAGCGGGCGTCGGCGGTTGAACAGGCTTTGATAGGCAAGATTTGGAGTGAAGCGACGGTGGAGGCAGCGATGGCCGAATACGCCAGGGACTTCGCGCCGCTCACCGACATGCGCGCGACCGCCGAATACCGGGCCCTGGCGGCGAAGAACCTGTTGCTGCGTTTCTATGTCGAAACCACCGGAACGAAAGCGCCGTTCCAGGTGTCGCGCGACGAGGCGGCATGATGAACAAGCACGCCACGCCGAACCTCAAGGCCGAGAAGATCGTCGGCGGTGTCGCCACCGACCAGCGGCATGATTCCGCGCACAAACATGTCAGCGGCAGCGCCGTCTATATCGACGACATGCCGGAACCGGCGGGCACGCTGCATGTCGGCCTTGGCCTGTCCAAGGTGGCGCATGGCATCCTGAAAAGCGTCGATCTCTCGGCGGTGCGCACGGCCCCCGGTGTCGTCGATGTGCTGACTTACGCCGACGTGCCGGGTGAGAACGATGTCTCGCCAAGCAACATGCATGACGATCCTGTGCTGGCGGAAGGCAAGGTGCAGTTCTTCGGCCAGCCGATCTTCGCGGTGATTGGCGAAACGCGCGAGGCCGCCCGCCGCGCCGCGCGCCTGGCCAGGATCGAATATGACGAGCTTCCGGCGTTGATAGGCATCTGGAATCTCGACCCGGCGAAAGACAAGCAGGTCACCACGCCGCTGACCTTGCGGCGCGGCGATGCCGCCGCCGCGATAGCCGCGGCACCGCGCCGGGTGAAGGGGCGGATGAAGCTCGGCGGCCAGGACCATTTCTATCTCGAAGGCCAGGTGTCGCTCGCCATCCCCGGCGAGGATGACGAAGTGACCGTTTATTGCTCGACACAGGGGCCGAGTGAGACGCAGCATCTGGTCGCCCATGCGCTCGGCGTGCCGAGCCATGCCGTGACGGTGGAGGTCCGCCGCATGGGTGGCGGCTTTGGCGGCAAGGAAACCCAGGCCAACCAGTGCGCGGCGATCGCCGCCATCGCGGCCAAGAAACTCCACCGCGCGGTCAAGGTCCGGCTCGACCGCGACGAGGACATGACCGCCACCGGCAAGCGGCACGATTTCGCCATCGACTACGAGGTCGGCTTCGACGATGAGGGCCGTATCCTCGGCGTGGACTATGTTTTCGCCCTCAATGCCGGCTTTTCCGCCGACCTGTCCGGCCCGGTCGGCGATCGTGCGCTGTTCCACTGCGACAACGCCTATTTCTACCCGAACGTGCACGCCAAGTCGGCGCCGCTCTACACCAACACCGTGTCCAACACCGCCTTCCGTGGCTTCGGCGGTCCGCAAGGCATGGTCGGTGCAGAACGTGTCATCGATGAGATCGCGTTTGCCGTCGGCAAGGATTCGCTCGAAATCCGCAAGCTGAATTTCTACGACCCGATGGAGGTGATCGGCAGCCGTAACGTCACGCCCTATCACCAGAAGGTCGAAGACAACATCATCCAGCGCATCGTGGCGGAACTGGAAGAGAGTGCCGATTATGCGCGCCGCCGGCGCGAAATCAGGGCTTTCAACGCCAACAGCCGTTTCGTCAAGCGCGGCCTGGCACTGACGCCGGTCAAGTTCGGCATCTCCTTCACCAAGACCGAGTCCAACCAGGCCGGCGCGCTGGTGCATGTTTATGCCGACGGTTCGGTGCACATGAACCATGGCGGCACCGAAATGGGGCAGGGCCTGCATCTCAAGGTGGCGCAGGTGGTGGCCGAGGAATTCCAGATCGACCTCGACCGCGTGAAGATCACCGCCACCACCACCGCCAAGGTGCCCAACACCGCGCCGACGGCGGCTTCCTCCGGCGCCGACCTCAATGGCATGGCGGCGCAGAACGCGGCGCGCCAGATCCGCCAGCGGCTGACCGATTTCGCCGCCGAGAAATACCAGGTGCCTGTCGACCAGGTGGTGTTCCTGCCCAATCGGGTGCGCGTCGGCAACCAGGAGGTCAGCTTCAACGATCTGGTCAAGCAGGCCTATATCGCGCGCGTGCAGCTCTCGGCCGCTGGCTTCTACAAGACGCCGAAGATCCACTGGGACCGCGGCAAGGGCCAGGGCCACGCCTTTTACTACTACGCCTATGGCGCGGCCTGCGCCGAAGTTTCGGTCGATACGCTGACCGGCGAATATGTCGTGGAGCGCGCCGATATCCTGCACGATTGCGGCCGTTCACTGAACCGGGCCATCGATCTCGGCCAGGTCGAGGGCGGTTTCATCCAGGGCATGGGCTGGCTGACGACGGAGGAACTGTGGTGGGACGACAAGGGCCGGCTACGCACCCATGCGCCGTCGACCTACAAGATACCGCTGGCGTCGGACCGCCCGAAAATATTCAACGTCAAGCTGACCGACTGGTCGCAAGCCTATGAGCCGACCATCCATCGTTCCAAGGCGGTTGGCGAGCCGCCGCTGCCGCACGGCATGTCGATTTTACACGCGCTGTCGGACGCGGTGGCGAGCGTCGCCGACCACAAGATCTGCCCGCGCCTCGACGCGCCGGCGACACCCGAACGCGTGCTGATGGCGATCGAGCGGTTGAAGAAAGAGGTCAAGGCCGGCGCCTGAAGCAGCCAAAGATGCAATTCGAGCCGAAAAAACCTATATTCCCTGTTCGGGAACGCGAATGATGAACTCGAAAGTGCAAAGCCTGAAAGCCTTTCTCGGCAGCGCCGGCCGGCTTGCCTTGGTCGAGGTGGCCGGGACAAAAGGCTCGACGCCGCGCGAGAAGGGCGCCTTCATGCTCGTCTCGGCTTCGGCGATCCATGGCACGATCGGCGGCGGCCAGCTCGAATACATGGCCATCGACAAGGCCCGGCAGATGCTTCCCTCGTCCTCGAAAGGAAGGGGTGCCCGCTTCGAGGTCGAAGAGGTCTGCGCCACGCTCGACGTGCCGCTCGGTCCCGAAATCGGCCAGTGCTGCGGCGGGCGGGTCGAGGTGCTGATCCGCCTGGTCGATGCCGCGCTGGCTGCCGAACTGGTCGCGGCGGCGGAAGCCGAGGAAACGCACCTGCCGCATGTCTATATTTTCGGCGGCGGCCATGTCGGTCAGGCGCTGGCTTCGGCGATCGCGCTTCTGCCCGTCCACGGCGTCGTCATCGAGACCCGCGCCGAGGCACTCGAGGGCATGCCGGAGACGGTCGAGACCCGGTTGACGCCAATGCCGGAGGCCGAGCTGCGCAATGCTCCTGCCGGCACCGCCTTCGCCATCCTCACGCATGACCACGCGCTCGATTTCCTGATCGTCGCCGAAGCGCTGAAACGCGACGACGCGGCCTATGTCGGCATGATAGGCTCGAAGACCAAGAAGGCGACCTTCAGGAACTGGTTCCTGAAGTCGGCCGACGGCACGGAGGCCGAATTCGCACGCCTCGTCTCGCCGATCGGCGGCGACACCGTCAAGGACAAGCGCCCGCCGGTTATTGCCGCGCTCGCCGCCGCCGAAATCATGACGGCACTGGTCGTCCACAATGCGGCCTGGAATGCAGAGCGTCACGCTCCGCAGGACAGGGTGACTGCCGGCTAGCTCGGTCGCCTGAGGCCGAGATGGTCGCGCAGCGTCGTCCCCTCATACGCCTTGCGGAACAGGCCGCGCCGCTGCAGCTCCGGTACCACAAGCGTGGCAAAGGCATCGAGTTCGCCGGGAAAATAAGACGGCATGACGTTGAAGCCATCGGCGGCACCGCCTTCGAACCGCGCCTGCAATTCGTCCGCCACCTGGGCCGCGGTTCCCACGATGCGCCAATGGCCGCGCGCGCCGGCGAAATGCCGCGCAATCTGGCGGATGGAAAGCCCGTCGCGGCGCGATTGCTCGACGACCAGGGCCTGCCGGCTTTTCATTCCCTCGCTCTCGGGCAGTTCGGGCAGCGGCCCGTCGATCGGATGGCGCCAAAGATCCGAGATGCTGAGATAGCTGGACAGCAGGGCCACGCCGACCTCATCGGGGATCAGCTCCTGCAATTCCTCGAATTTCTCGCGGGCCTCGGCCTCGGTCTCCGCCACCACGGGCGAGACACCGGGCATGATCTTGATCTCATCGGGTTCACGCCCATACGCCGCCATGCGCCCTTTGAGGTCGTCGTAAAAGGCCGTCGCTTCCTCGAAGGTCTGTGCCGCCGTGAACACCACGTCGGCGGTGCGGGCGGCAAGGTCGCGGCCGACATCCGACGCGCCGGCCTGGACCATGACAGGCGCGCCTTGCGGCGAGCGCGGCAAGTCGAGTGGATCGCGCACCGAAAAACTCTGGCCGTCATGGCCGGAAGCCTTTCCCTGCCACAGCCCTGTGACCACCTCGGCGAATTCACGCGCCCGCTCATAGCGGTCGGCATGGGGCTTGAGGCCGGTTGCGCCGAAATTGGCGGCTTCGATCTGGCTGGCCGAGGTGACAAGATTCCAGCCTGCGCGGCCGCCGCTCAGGTGATCGAGCGACAGGAAGGTCCGCGCCAGTCCGTAAGGCTCGTTGTAGCTGGTCGATGCCGTGGACACGAGACCGATGTGGTTGGTGTGGACAGCCAGCGCCGAAAGCAGGCTGATCGGCTCGAAGCCGATCGAGCGCGACGTCTGGCTGGCGATGTCGACATTGGCCTCGCGCAGGCCGGCGGCATCCTCGCAGAAGATCATATCGAACTTCGCCGCTTCAGCCGTGCGCGCCAATTGAATGTAATGGTCGATGTCGATGCCGGCCCTGGCATGCGCCTTGGGATGGCGCCAGGCGGCGATGTGATGGCCCGTCGCCCACAGGAAGGCGCCGAGCTTCATCTGCGCGCTCATCGGTCACCTCCGCCGGTCAGCCCAAGGTGCGAGCGCAACGTGGTGCCGCGATAGTCTTCTCGAAACAGGCCACGCCGCCGCAAGTCGGGCAGAACCCGATCGGCGAAATCGTCGAACACCGAAGGCTGCGCGGGCATCAGGATGTTGAACCCGTCGCAGTTTTTCGAGTGGAATGCCTCTTCCAGCCTGTCAGCCAGCCCGTTGATACGGTCGGTGGTGAGGGATAGGTCGGTCAGCACCTTCACGGCATCCGGCTTGCGTCCGCAGGCTGAAACCCTGCGCTTGAAATCGTCATGGCGCGCCCTGCTTTCTTCTGCCGGTCGTTCGTCGAATAGGATGACGTCGGCGGTGCGGGCGGCGATGTCGAAGTCGGCCTCAGACAGGCCCGACAGCGCCAGCACCGGCGTGTCCTGCGGCGAGCGCGCGACGTTCAGCGGTCCGCGCACCGAGAAGAACTCGCCCTTGTGGTCGAGCAGGTGCATCTTTTCCGGATCATGGAAGCGGCCGCCGCTTTTGTCGAAGAGCAGCGCGTCCGCGTCCCAGCCTCGCCAGAGCCCTTGAACGATGCCGATATATTCCTGCGCGCGGCGGCGAAAATCGTCGTCGGAAAACCCGTCGGGACAGCTGAAATTCGCCGCCTCGTGTGGCGCCTGTGTCATCGTCGCGCTCCAGCCGGCGCGGCCATGGCTGATGATATCGAGCGAAGCAAAACGGCGCGCCAGATTGTAGGGCTGGTGGGCGATCGTCGAGGCGTTGGCGACGAGGCCGACCTTTTCGGTCACGGTCGCCAGCGCGGCGACGAGAGTGGTCGCCTCGAACGGACTGGTCGACCGCTCGCCATCCGGAGAGGAATCCGAGATGACGACCATGTCGATCCTGGCCGTCTCCGTTTTCCGCACGAAGGCGGCTATCTCACCGAATGTCAGGCCGGCCTGCCCTGGGGCAGAAGCAATATCGAGCGAAACGGCGAGATGCATTTTGCGGTCCATTTGGCTGCCGGCGACGTCGCGCAGCCATTCCGCCTCCAACCTATGCTGGCTTTCGCGCAAGGCAACCGGATCACATGGGCCACGACGCCTTCACTTGCCGGCCAGTTCGCTGTTCCGCCTATTTGCCCGCCAGAATATCCTTGATCAGCCTTTGGCAGCGCTCGGCCATGAAGTCGAGCAATAGCCGCACCTTGGGGTCCTGCAGCTTCTTGTGCGGGTAGACGGCGGCGAACTGCACCGGGGTCGGCGGGGTGTTGCTCAGGATCACCTTCAGCCGCTGGTCGCGGATGAACGGCTCGACCTCGAAGCGCGGCTTGTTGATGATGCCGCGCCCCGATAGCGCCCAGCCGGTCAGCACGTCGCCGTCGTCGGTGTCGTAGGGACCGTGCACCTCGAATTTTTGCGGGCCGGCAGGTGTCTGCAAGGTCCAGACATATTCGCGCGCGCCGGAATAGCGCAGCATCAGGCAGTCATGCTTCCTGCCGATCAGCTCCTGCGGCTCCATCGGCTCACCGCGCGCCTCCAGATATTTGGGCGCGGCCACCAGCACGCGCTCGCATTCCATGATGCCGCGCATCCGCAGGCTGGAATCCTCGATGATCCCCAACCGGAAGGCGACGTCGATGCCTTCCTTCATGATGTCGACATTGTGGTCCGAGAGCCTCAGCCGCACCTCGATATCGGGGTATTTGTCGTGAAAATCGGGAATGCCCGAGGCCACCAGCCTGCGCCCGAGGCCGAGCGGTGCGGTGACACGGATGGTGCCGCGCGGCTGGCCGGACAGCGCCGAGACGGCCGCCTCCGCCTCGGTGATCGCCTCCAGGACCTGCTTGGCGCCGGCGTAAAACACCGTGCCGTGCTCCGTCGGCATCAATTGTCGCGTTGTGCGGTTGAACAGCCGCACGCCGAGATGCTTTTCCAGTTCCTTGATGCGGTTGGAGGCGACCGCCGGCGAAATGCGCATGTCGCGGCCGGCCGCCGACAGATTGCCCAGCTCGACGACGCGGACGAAGACGGCGATGTTGTCGAGATAGGCCATGCGGAGCACCTTCGCCGGTTTGCGGCGATCAGCCTAGTATTTTCCAATTTTTTTTGAAAGTCATCGCACACCTCGCCTCTTTCCGTTTACGCGCCACACCTTAAAGTCGCGTCATCGGCAGGGACGACTTCAATGATGGATTTCGCGATTTTCTGGGACTGGCTGAGCTTTGCCGTGCGCTGGCTGCACGTCGTCACCGGCATCGCCTGGATAGGCTCGTCCTTCTATTTCGTCGCGCTCGATCTTGGCCTGCGCCAACGACCTGGCATGCCGGTCGGCGCCTTCGGTGAGGAATGGCAGGTGCATGGCGGCGGCTTCTACCACATCCAGAAATATCTGGTGGCGCCGGCCGAGATGCCCGAGCATCTGACCTGGTTCAAATGGGAGTCCTACGCCACCTGGCTGTCCGGCTTCGCCATGCTGTGCGTTGTCTATTATGCCGGCGCGGATCTGTTCCTGATCGATCCCAACGTCCTGCCGATGTCGGTACCGGTCGGCATCCTGTTGTCGATGGCCACGATCGGCGTCGGCTGGGTGGTCTATGATCTCTTGTGCCGCTCGCCGCTGGGCAAAAGCGACACCGGCCTGATGCTGGTGCTCTACGGCGTGCTCGTCTTCATCGCCTGGGGGCTGACGCATCTGTTCACCGGTCGCGCCGCCTTCCTGCACCTGGGCGCCATCACCGCCACGATCATGTCGGCCAATGTCTTCATGGTCATCATTCCCAACCAGAAGATCGTCGTCGCCGACCTCATCGCCGGCCGCAAGCCCGACCCGAAATACGGCAAGATCGCCAAGCAGCGCTCGCTCCACAACAACTATTTGACGCTGCCGGTGCTGTTCCTGATGCTGTCGAACCACTATCCCCTGGCGTTCGGCACGCAATTCAACTGGGTCATCGCCTCGCTGGTGTTCATCATCGGCGTCCTCATCCGCCACTATTTCAACACCGTGCACAAACGTGCCGGCAACCCGCACTGGACTTGGCTCGGCGCCCTTGTCCTGTTCATCATCATCATCTGGCTGTCGACCGTGCCGAAAGTGCTGACCGGCGAGCCCAAGGCGTCCGCCTCGGCGGAAGTCTATATCGCCTCGGCGCATTTCCCGGCCGTGCGCGACACCGTGATGGGCCGCTGCTCGATGTGCCACACATCGGAGCCGGTCTACGAGGGCATCTACCACGCGCCCAAGGGCGTCTTGCTCGACACCGACGCCAACATTGCCGACCATGCCCGCGAGATTTATCTGCAGGCCGGGCGCAGCCACGCCATGCCGCCGGCCAATGTCAGCCAGATCACCGACAAGGAACGGGCGCTGCTGGTCGCCTGGTTCGAAGGCGCGGGGAAATAAGCATGAATTCGACACTTCTGCGCGGCCGCACGCTTTCCTTCGTGCGCTGGCCGCAAACCATCGACGACCATTCCGCCTGGCGCTACGAGGAGGACGGCGGCCTGCTGATGACCGACGGCAGGATCGTTGCATCAGGCGCTTATAGCGAAGTCGAGAAACAGGCCGGCGAGGGGGCTAAAAGGATCGACCACAGGCCGCATCTGCTGTTGCCTGGGTTCATCGATGCCCACGTACATTTCCCGCAGATGCAGGTCATCGCTTCCTATGGTGCCGAACTGCTCGACTGGCTGAACACCTACACTTTTCCCGAAGAGACGAAATTCGCCAACGCGCAGCATGGCCGCCGCATCGCAAGGCTGTTCCTCGACGAGATGGTGCGCCATGGCACGACGACGGTCGCCGCCTATTGTTCGGTGCACAAGGCCTCGGCGGAAGCCTTCTTCGCCGAGTCGCATGCACGCGACATGCTCAACATCGCCGGCAAGGTGATGATGGACCGCAATGCGCCCGAAGGCGTGCTCGACACGCCGCAATCCGCCTATGACGACACCACGGCTCTGATCAAGGAGTGGCATGGCAAGGGTCGCCAGCACTACGCCATCACGCCGCGCTTCGCCATCACCTCCTCGCCGGAGCAGATGGAGATGACCGGCGCACTGTGCCGTGAACATCCCGACCTGCACATGCAGACGCATCTGTCGGAAAACCACGCCGAGATCGCCTTTACCCAGGAACTCTATCCCTGGTCGCGCGACTACACCGACGTCTACGAGCATTACGGGCTGCTCGGCAAAAAGAGCCTGTTCGGTCACTGCATCCATCTCAGCGAACGCGAGGCGGACGCGCTGTCGGACAGCGGTTCGGTGGCTGTGTTCTGCCCGACCTCGAACCTGTTTCTCGGCTCCGGCCTGTTCGACTATCAGCGCTTTCGGCGTCGGGACAAATCGCTGCGGATCGCTGCCGCCACCGATGTCGGCGGCGGCACCAACTATTCCATGCTTCGCACCATGGACGAGGGCTACAAGGTGATCGCGCTGAACGGCGAGAAGCTCAACCCGTTCCAGTCCTTCTGGCAGATCACGCGCGGCAATGCCGAGGCCCTGTCGGTCGCGGACAAGGTCGGCACATTGGACGCAGCCACCGATGCCGACATCGTCGTGCTGGATGCCAGGGCGACACCGGCGATGCGGCTCAGGATGGAAACGGTCGAGACGCTGGCGCAGGAATTGTTCCTGCTGCAGACGCTGGGCGACGACCGCGCCGTGCGAGAGGTCTACGTCTCGGGGCGGGCGGCCAAGAGCGACATCCCAATTTAGGACTGCGGTGTGTTGTCTGCTTGACCCAGCGGCAGCCATCGGTCAAAGCGTGCGGCGAAGTTGACAGGGGAACGACATGGCCGTTGCTGACGACATCGCTCTGATCAAGAGACAGGAAGAAATCCTTGTCTTCACGGCCTTCGACGAATCCGTCGCCTTCAAGATCGGCTCCGCCATCCGCGATCGCGCACTTGCTGAAAACATGCCTGTCATCGTCGATATCAGGCTGTGGGATCGGCCGCTCTTCTATGCCGCCATGCCGGGCTCCAACGCTTCCAATCCCGACTGGGCGCGACGCAAGATCAATGTCGTGAAGCGCTACCTCAGAAGCACCTACCGTCTGGTTCTGGAGCAGCAACGTCCCGACCGGACCTTCAAGATCGGCGAAGGCCTGGACATATCGGAATACGTGCTCGCCGGCGGTGGTTTCCCGGTGACGGTCAATGGCGCCGGCGTCATTGGCGTGATTGCGGTGTCGGGGCTGCCGGAACGAGAAGATCACGGCGTCGTGGTCGATGCACTGTGCGATCATCTTGGTGTCGACAAGCGCGGGCTGGCGCTGGCTGCGGAAGCCAAATGACCGTGCTCGAGCCCAGGACCTTTCTCACCTCGATCTTTGACGCCGCCGTTGCTGCCGCCGACCCGGAGCGCACTATCCGCGACCATCTGCCGACGAAGCCCAAGGGCCGCACCATCGTCATCGGCGCCGGCAAAGGCTCGGCGCAGATGGCGGCGGCGTTCGAGAAGGTCTGGGATGGTCCGATAGAAGGGCTGGTCGTCACCCGCTATGGCTATGGCGCCAAATGCGAACGTATCGAGATCATCGAAGCGGCGCATCCGGTGCCGGACGCCGCCGGGCTCGAAGCCTCGCGACGACTGCTGGAGAAGGTGCAAGGACTGACGGCGGACGACCTGGTCGTGGCGCTGATTTCCGGCGGTGGTTCGGCGTTGCTGCCGTCTCCCGCCGCCGGCCTGACGTTGGCCGACGAGATCGCCGTCAACGAGGCGCTGCTCGCCTCCGGCGCGCCGATCGCGGCGATGAACACCATCCGCAAGCACCTCTCCACCATCAAGGGCGGCCGGCTGGCCGCTGCCGCATGGCCGGCCAAGGTGGTGTCGCTGGTGGTCTCCGACATCCCCGGCGACAATCCAGCCCTGGTGGCGTCCGGCCCGACCGTTCCGGACGCTGGCAGCCGGAAAGATGCGCTGGCATCGATATCGGCCTATGGCATGAAACTGCCGGACGCGGTCATAGCGCATATCCAGTCGCCGGCGGCCGACGCACCAGATCCCGACGATCAGCGCTTTGCGCGCAACGAGGTGCATCTGATCGCCTCGGCCGGCGTGTCGCTGGAAGCAGCGGCTGCGGAAGCCAGGCGGCAAGGCGTCGAAGCCGTCATCCTGTCCGATGCCATCGAAGGCGAAGCGCGCGAAGTCGGCGGCGTCCATGCGGCCATCGCCCGCGAAGTGGCGACGCGTAATCGGCCGTTCTCGAAGCCGGTGCTCATTCTGTCCGGCGGCGAGACCACCGTGACGCTGCGCGCGAAAGGCAAGGGCGGTCGCAATTCGGAATTCCTGCTCGCCTTCGCCATCGGCATCAACGGCTTAGTGGGTACTCACGCCCTTGCCGCCGATACCGACGGCATAGATGGCTCCGAAAACAATGCCGGCGCCTTCGCCGACGGCTCGACAGTTTCGCGCATGCGGGCGGCGGGTGTCGACGCCAAGGCGATGCTCGCCGGCAACAATGCCTGGACGGCCTTCGATGCGGTGGGGGATTTGTTCGTGCCGGGACCTACGGGCACGAATGTGAACGATTTGAGGGCCATTTTCGTTCGTTAAAGGCCTGTGCGCCCCCCTCCCAAACGCAAGCGCTGCCCCTCATCCGCCCGCCGGCACCTTCTCCCCGTAGAGTGACGGGGAGAAGGAAGCTAACCGCGTCTTGGCGCTTTTTCTTGCAACGTTGGTGATTGGCGAAAGCGCAGGCACAGCGCCTTTCTCCCCGTCGCTATACGGGAGAAATGTTCGGCAGGACAATGAGGGGCGGCGCCAACCGTTCGATCCTTATCCAGCGCTCGGACCTGATCGATCACGTCGCCATAAGCCGCTTCACCTGCTTCATATCCTGCAAAAACCGTGCGCGCTCGGCTTCCTTGTCCGCCGGCTCATGGATGCGCAGGATGAAGGAGGGGTGGATGGTGATGAAGACACGCAAGCCATCCTCGCGCTCCACCACTTGCCCGCGCATCTTGGTCACGGGGATTGCCTTGCCAAGCAGCGACAGCGCCGCCGTTGCGCCGAGCGCCACGGCAAGCTCCGGCCTGATCAATTCGAACTCCCTGTCGATCCACCAGCGGCAGGCCTGGACCTCGCCGGCATTCGGCTTGGAATGGATGCGTCGTTTTCCGCGCGGCTCGAATTTGAAGTGCTTGACCGCGTTGGTGACATAGACTTTCTGGCGGTCGACCCCGGCATCGTCCAGGATCGCATCGAACACCTTGCCCGCGGGGCCGACAAAAGGTTTGCCGGCGATATCCTCCTGGTCGCCAGGCTGTTCGCCAACGAAGATCACCTTGGCATTGTCGGGTCCTTCGCCGAAGACGGTCTGCGTCGCATCGCGCCAAAGCGGACAGCGGCGGCAGCCTTTTGCGGCTTCGCGCAACTCGGAAATCGTGCTGGCCTCATCGTCTTCCGAGGCTTCTGCCGGCTGGCGCTTCGGCCAATGCTTTGCCTGCACCTTGGCGTGGTGCGGCGCGGGCGTTGTCGGCATTCTGGCAATCATATCCTTGGCGGCCTTGTCCGCTCCCGCGATCAGGTCAGGAATGAGCGAAGCCTCGGGAAGGTTCCGCCAATATTTCTGCGGCATCTCCTTCTGCATGGCTTTCACCTTCAGCCGCGCCGGATTGAAGATGTTCTCAAAATAGGTCCGCCACAGCGCCTCGGTGTCGTCCTGGTCGGGCGCGTCGGCCTTGGCGGCGCCCGGTCCGATCGCCAATCTTTTGCCATCCCAGTCGGCCGAAGCGTATGGCGTCAGGATCGTCCAGCGCATGCCGGTGAACCGCCGGACGAAGAAATCCGCGTTGCGCTCGACGATGAAATGGTCGGGCTCGAACCACGCGACATAGCGTTCATCCTCGCCATCGCCGATCTTCCGGAAGCGGACGAAGGCATGCATCTTGTGGCTGTCGCGCCGCACCGCCTTTTCCATCGTCTCCAGCCGCCTGGTGTCGGGATCCGATGCGATTGCCAGCAGCTTGGGCTCCGTGCGCAACCGCCACAGCATCCGGTAGAGAAAGGCGAAACGGCCGGGGTCACGATGGCAGAAGGCGGTTTCGGCATGACCGATGAACTCGCGCGGCACAACGAGCTGCGCGCCCTCGGGCACGTCAGGCAAATCGCTTTGCGGCCGCTCGGAACCGGCCGCCACATGCCAGCCGATGTCCTCGGGCCTGACCTCGTTGAGCGCCAGCCGCCGAGCCGCGTCGCGCCAGCCGGCGAAATCGGTCTGGCTTTCAAGCCAGACCGTGTAGCGGGTGAGGTTGAGCTCAGCGGGCCGCATGGTCAAAACAGCGCCAGTTGTTCGCAGGACTGCACGATCTTGTCGCGCAGGCCGGCTCTGTCGGTCAGCGCGCCTGGCGACCAGCCTTCGGCGACGATGAACGGCCTGAGCTTGGCGATCGAATGGCAGAGCCGGCCGACATCCTCGAGCCGCAGGCGTCGGTGGCGGCGGGTTTCCAGGATTTTCGCCACCACCTTGGTCCCCAGACCAGGCACGCGCAGCAGCGCCTCGCGGTCGGCGCGGTTGACGTCGACGGGGAAGCGTTCCCGGTTGCGCAGCGCCCAGGCAAGCTTCGGGTCGATGGCGAGATCGAGCATGCCGTCGCTGCTGCCGGCCAGGATTTCCGGCTGGGAAAATCCGTAGAAGCGCATCAGCCAGTCGGCCTGGTAGAGCCGGTGTTCGCGCATCAGCGGCGGCTTTTGCAACGGCAGCGACGACGAGGAATCGGGGATCGGGCTGAACGCCGAATAATAGACGCGGCGCAGATGGTAACTGCCATAGAGCCGGGCGCTGGTGTGCAGGATGCCGTCGTCGGAGGTCTTGTCCGCGCCGATGATCATCTGCGTCGACTGTCCGCCCGGGGCGAAGCGTTCGCGTTTCTTCGACCGCAGCGTCGGCTCGGCTTTCTCCTCCATCTTCCGGCGCAGATTGGCCATCGAAAGCCGGATTGTCTCCGGCTTCTTTTCCGGTGCCAGCTTCTTCACGCCCTCGTCGGTGGGCAATTCGACATTGATCGACAGGCGGTCGGCATAGAGCCCGGCCTTCTCGATCAGGTCCGCCGAACTTTCCGGGATGGTTTTGAGATGGATATAACCGGAAAATTTTTCCTCCAGCCGCAGCCGCCGCGCCACCTCGACCATTTCGCCCATGGTCTCGTCTGGCGAGCGGATGACGCCCGAGGACAGGAAAAGCCCCTCGATATAATTGCGCCGGTAGAAATCCATGGTCAGCTTCACCACCTCGTCGATGCCGAAGCGGGCGCGCCGGACATTCGAGGACGAACGGTTGATGCAATAGCTGCAGTCGTAGATGCAGAAATTGGTCAGCAGGATTTTCAGCAGCGAAATGCAGCGGCCGTCCGGCGCATAAGAATGGCAGATGCCCATGCCTCCGGTGGAACCGATGCCGCCGGATTTCAGCGAATCCTTTTTCGCCGCCCCCGACGAGGCGCAGGACGCGTCGTATTTGGCGGCGTCGGAGAGGATTGCCAGCTTTTCACGAACAGGAAGCACGCTCATATGTTCATGATATGTTCCTAGGACGTCAAGCGCTACCTCATTTGATGGTGGCGGCGAAAAAGTGATCGTCGCCGGGGCGCTCGGTCGTCAGACTTCGTGCAGGTAGAGATGATAGTCCAACTCGCTGACCGTGCGCGCCACGCGCAGGTATTCGGACTGCTTGATCGCCACGAAGGTGCGGTGCAGGTCCTCGCCGAGCGCACCCTTCAGGAAGCTGGACGCTCGGGCCCCTTCGATTGCCGCGCGCCAGTCGGCCGGCATCGTCGTACGGGTGACGGCCGCCTCATAGCCATTGCCGGTCGTTTCGGGGCCTGGATCGAGCCCCTCGTCGAGGCCTTTGATGATGCCGGCCAGCACCGTCGCGGCTACCAGATAGGGATTGGCGTCGACGCCGGAGGGCCGATGCTCGATGCGCCGGTTTTTCGCGTCGCCCGCTGGCACGCGCAGCGCCACCGAGCGATTGTTGACGCCCCAGGTCGGCGCCACCGGCGCGTAGGATTGCGAGACGAAGCGCCGCCAGGAATTGGCGTGCGGCGCAAACACCAGCATCGATTCCGCCATGGTCTGGATCAGGCCGCCGAGGCCACGCAGCAGCGGTAGCGACCAGTTTTCCCCCGCGGCTTCCGAGAAGACGTTCTTGCCCGCTCTGTCCTGCAGCGAGACGTGAAAATGCATGCCGGAGCCGGCATATTTCTCGATCGGCTTGGCCATGAAGCAGGCGGTGACGCCGTGGCGGCGCGCCTGCGCCCGCACCAGCCGCTTCAGCATGACGAGGTCGTCGGCCGCCCGCATCACGTCCTTGCGGTAGTTCAGCGTCAATTCGTATTGGCCAGGCGCATATTCGGAAATCACCGTCTCGGCCGGGATGCCTTGCGCCTTGGCGGCGGCGTAGATGTCCGAAAACAGCGGCTCCATGCCATGCAGATGGTCGACGGAATAAACCTCGGTCTTGCCAGAGACGCGGCCATCGAGCACCGCGCGCGCCGGCTGCACCTTGCCGTCGGCATCGCGCTCATTGGCCAGCAGGAAAAACTCGAGCTCGAAGGCGCCGGCCGGATGGAGGCCCTTGGCAGCCAGTATGTCGACCTGCCGGGCAAGCGCCAGGCGCGGGTCCGACCACATTGGCTGGCCGTCGAGATGGTACATCGCCATCAGCACCTGGCCGCGCGGCGGGTTCGTGCCGTAAAGCGGCACCAGCGTGCCCGGAATCGGCCAAGCCCTGAGATCGCCGTCGCCGCTGTCCCAGATCAGCCCGGTTTCGTGCACATCCTCGCCGGTGATGTCGAGGCCGAGGATGGAGATCGGCATATGCCGGCCACCCTCGAAAATGCTCTTCAGCTCATGCCGGCGCACGATCTTGCCACGGCCGACGCCATTGGCGTCGGTCAGTACGATATCGAAGGCTTCGATCTCCGGATGGGCGTCGAGAAAGGCTTGCGCCTCGGCGGGCGTCGAGCCCGAAGGTGAGGTCACGAGGGCGTTAGGATGATCCATGGCCGCTTGTCTCATGCCGCAAGCTTTGCCGCAACCGCACCAAAAGCGCTGATCAGCCGGTTGACCTGCGTGCCTGACGTCGCCGGCGAGATCAGCATCATGTTGTGGAAGGGTGCGATCAGCACCCCGCGATTGACCAGGGCGACATGGATGGCTGCCTCCAGTTCCGGCGCATGCGCACCCTCCGCCTCGGCGCCATTGCGCAGCGGGCCGGGCGCGCAGATGAACTCGACGCGGGCGCCGACACGGGCGACATGCCAGGGCAGGCGATAACGGTCGATCACCCCGGTCAGCCCGGCGTCGAGCCGCCGCGCCAGGTGATCCATGCGTTCGTAATTCTCCTGTGTCATCACCTCCTCGAGCGTGGCGCGCATCGCGGCGAACTGCAGCGGGTTGGCCGAGAGCGTCGTGCCCATGCCGGAATAGCCCGGCTCTTTCGTCCTGTTGTAGTCGGCGTAGCGCGAGGCGACCTCCTCGCTCATGCCCCACACGCTTGCCGGCACGCCGCCGGCGATCGGCTTGCCCAGCACGAAGAAGTCGGGATCCAGGCCGTATTTCCTCGTGTAGCCGCCGGGACCGGTCGAGATGGTGTGCGTCTCGTCGATCAGAAGCAGCGTGCCGGCCGCGCGGGTCAGTCGGCGCAGCGCACCGTGATAGCCGGGATCGGCAAGCACCATGCAGGAATTGGTCAGCACCGGCTCGGCGATGACGCAGGCCACGTCCCTGTCCTCCAACGCGGCTTCAAGTGCGGCGACATCGTTGAACTCGATGACCTTGGCCGTGCGGGTCAGGTCGCGGAATTCGCCCGCCAGCCCGGGCCTGTTGACGGCCTTGCCGTCGATCAGCCGCACCATCGTCTCGTCCACCGAGCCGTGATAGCAGCCGTTGAAGACGAGGATCTTTTCCCTGGAGGTAACCGCACGGGCTACCCGCAGCGCGAAGCGGTTGGCGTCGGTCGCCGTCGTCGCGATCTGCCAGAACGGCAGGCCGAAGCGCTGTTGCAGCAGCGGCCCGATGGCCAGCGCATCTTCGGATGGCAGCATATAGGTCAGGCCGCGCCCGGCCTGGCGGCGAATGGCGCGCGCCATCGGCGGCGGCGAATGGCCGAACATCGAGCCGGTGTCGCCGAGGCAGAAATCGTCGAGCTTGTTGCCGTCGATATCGGTGATCGTGGCGCCCCTGGCGCTGTCCACCAGGATCGGAAACGGCGTCGGCCAGTCGTTCATCCAGTGCATCGGCACGCCGCCGAAGAAGCCGGGCAGGCCGTTGCCGACCTTGGCCTGCGATTTCGGCCGCGCCTCGCGGAAGGCAGCCCCTTCCGTCTCGCGCAATTGCGCGATGCGGTCGCGGCCGATGCCGCCGATGGTGCTTGAACTGTCGCTGCTGTGCATGAAAACCCCTCTGTCTCATTCCTCTTAGCCAATCCACCTCCGCGACGGCAATTGGCCGTGCGGCTGTCCTGCATTGGCTCAGCCCTTGCCAGCGGCGCTTGACGCTCCGTGCGAAGTCGGCGCCAATATGGACGGCAATTGGGCAAGGAAAATGCGGACGATCATCTGCCTGACGATACTGTTCCTCTCGGCCGGTACGGCGTTCGCCACCGGCGGCATCTGGTGCTCAGTCGATGATCCACAGGTCAAATTCAAGGTCGATGCCGGCGTGACCACCGGGATGGGTGGCCCGACTTTCAACTTCCGCGGCGACCTCGAAATCAAGGCAAGGCCCGCCGGCGATCAGTTGCGAAAGACCATTTTTGAGAACGCCAACCTCACCCAGTACTGGCTGGACAACAAGGAACTGCGGCTGAACATCTACCACGAGCAGGAAGTGGCCCAGAACTACAGTTCGGTCGAACTGACGATCCTGACCAAGGCCAGCGACGAGGGCGTCTATGATGGAGACTACAAGCTCGCCATCTATGACAGCATGGCCGACAAGGACAGCGATGGCAAGCCGGTCGATCTGACCGGCAAGGTTTCCTGCGGCGCCGAGTAATCAGCTGTTTCGAGACTAGGCCGTGATGTCGATGACCCCGCAGTCGCCGGCGGCACTGCCGAAGGCGACGCGGCGTTCTTCCTTGTCCCACATCATCGCGGTGATGGCGCCCTTGCCCGGGCGCCGCAAAAGCACTTCCTTGGCATCGGCGAAGCGCACAGCCATCACCATGCCATCGTCATAGCCGACGGCCACGACATCCTGGCTTGGATGGCAGGCGACCGCCGTCACCATGGCGTTGCCGCGCGTGCCGAGTTCCAGCGGCGCCTTGCCCATCGGCCCGTCCTTGGACGAGAACGGCCAGACGATCGCCGCCGGCGCGCCGGAACTTGCCAGCCATTTGCCTTTGACGCTCCACGACAGGCTCTTGACCTTGCCGGGATAGCCGCTCATGCGCATGTGCTTGCCGTCGGCCAGCTTCCAGCCATGCAGGGCGTTTTCCTGCATGGTGGTGACGAGGAAGGCGCCGTCCGGCGAGAAGGTGATGCCGGTGTGGGCGCCGGCCCATTCGAGCTCCACCGGCTTGCCTTCGGCGGCCGGGAAATGCAGCGTCGCGCCATTGTAGCGGGCGACGCCGAAGCGCATGCCCTTGGGCGAGAAGGCGAGCCCCTCTACCGAACGCGGATGTAAGAATTCCTTGGTCTTGCCGTCGGCGAAGCGCACGAATGCGGTCTTGCCCGTGGCATAGGCGATGGCGCCTTGCGGCCCGGCGGCAACGCTGGTGATCCATTTCTTGCCGGCGCTCGCCACCTCCTGGGTCTCACCGCCGGCCTTCACGGCAAACACCTTGCCGTCCTCGCCGCCGGTGATCAGCCGGTCGTTCGCCGCGTCATGGAAGGCCGCCAGCAGCCCATCATTGGCCTGCACGGTCTTGTGGCCATTGTCGAGCCGGTGGATAGCGCCATCGGCCAGCGCGAAATGCGGCACGTCGCCAAGGAAGACGGCCGCGAGGCAATGGCCTTCGAGATCGAGCGGAGCGACGGTTGGCATGGCAGGCTATTCCATTCGAGGAAGCCGCCGGCGCGGCCAGGGGCGGCTCTTCCTTCTCCCACAAGGGGAGAAGGACAGACCGGGCAGCGCTAACGCTACGGGATTTGGAAATCAAGCCGCCTGGCAGGCGTCAAAGCTCTTCTTCAGCCGCTCGGCGTCGAGTTCGCGGCCGATGAAGACCAGCCGGCTCTCGTGCTTTTCGCCATCTTTCCAGGCGCGCTGGTGGTCGCCCTCGATGATCATGTGCACGCCCTGCAGGACATAGCGCTCGTCATCGCCCTTGAGCGCGATGATGCCTTTCAGCCGCAGGATGTTGGGGCCTTCCATCTGGGTGATCTTCTCGATCCACGGGAAGAATTTCTTCGGGTCCATTTCGCCGCCGCGCAGCGACACCGACTGCACCGTCACGTCATGGATGTCGGAGGGATGCGCGTGATGGTGGTGGTCGTGCCCATCGTGATCGTGGTGATGATGGTCGTGATCATGATCGTGGTCGTGGTCGTGGTGATCATGGTCGTCATGCGCCTCGAGGAAGTGCGGATCGTTCTCCAGTGCCTTGGACAGGTCGAAGGCGCCACGGTCGAGCACCTCCGACAGCGCCACGCCGGCGCGCGTCGTGCGATGGATCCTGGCCGCCGGATTGATGGCGCGGATCGTCGCCTCGACCTTGGCCAGTTCTTCGGGGGTGACGAGGTCGGTCTTGTTGAGAACGACGACGTCGGCGAAGGCGATCTGGTCCTCGGCTTCCTTGGAATCCTTGAGCCTGAGCGGCAGGTGCTTGGCGTCGACCAGCGCCACCACGGCATCGAGCTTGGTCTTGGAGCGCACGTCGTCGTCCATGAAGAAGGTCTGCGCCACCGGCACAGGATCGGCCAGCCCCGTGGTCTCGACGACGATGGCGTCGAAACGGCCGGGCCGGCGCATCAGGCCTTCCACGACCCGGATCAGGTCGCCGCGCACCGTGCAGCAGACGCAGCCATTGTTCATCTCGTAGATTTCCTCGTCCGATTCCACGATCAGGTCGTTGTCGATGCCGATCTCGCCGAATTCGTTGACGATGACGGCGTAGCGCTTGCCGTGGCTCTCCGACAGGATGCGGTTGAGCAAGGTCGTCTTGCCGGCGCCGAGATAGCCGGTGAGAACGGTTACGGGGATCTGCGTCTGTGCGTCGCTCATGGCTTGCCTCGAATGACTTGGGCCTGAAATCCAGGCCGCGAAAGGGGATTGTCGGTTGCATATAGGATGTGCGCCGGGCTTTTGCACGGGGCAAACCATGGGCCAAAGCTGTCGGCAAGGGATTGTCCTGGCATCACGGCCACGCACCCGGTCGCCGCCTCGGCGCTGGAACGATCAAGAGAGACGTCTCGTCGGGCGCTGTCGGGCGTCGGATCGCATCCACGCAAGGTTGCAGCAAATCCGCTCCGCTCGAAACTCGTTTGTCATCTAACTGAAATAAACATCTGGCATCACCACGGCGGACACCGCAATGCTTGCCGGCAAAGCTGTTTCGAATGCCGGAATCTTTTCGATCGTCGATTGCCAACCGGCCGGCTGCGTCTATGCTGTGCGCACCGGTACGGCCGAAGAGGGATGACCATGGCCAAGGCGGACAAGACTGCAACGATGAGCCGGCTGCATTCAGCGGCAAGGCTGGCAAGGACCGCGCTGGCGGCACGGCTTCTGGCGCATGGCTTCTATGCCGGCCAGGACCAGATCATGCTGGCGCTCGACCGTGAGGACGGCCAGACACCGGGCAATCTTGCCGGGCGGCTCGGCGTGCGTCCGCCGACCATCACCAAGACCATCAACCGGTTGCAGGCGCAGGGTTTTCTGGAAAAACGCGCGTCGGAATCCGACGCCCGCCAGGCGCACATCTTCCTGACCGAGACCGGCCGCGAAACCATCCGCGCCATCGAGAAGTCGGTGAAGAAGACCGAAAAGCAGGCGCTGAAGGGCCTCGACAAGAAAGACCAGAAGGCGCTGTTCAAGCTGCTCGCCCGCATCGAGGCCAACCTCTCCAACGAGGAACTGGTGCTGATCGACGACGACGCCGAAACCGACGACTGATCTCTTCGGCAATCAGACTGCCGCGGCAGCTCCGCTGATCAAGGACGACCAACGGCCCGGCGTCATGCCGAACGCTTTCTTGAACTGCCTGTTGAAGTGGCTCTGGTCGCTGAAGCCGGCTTCGATCGCGATCTGCGCCAGCGGCTCGCCGGCGGCGATCAGCCTGCGCGCGCGCTGAAGCCGGCGCATCACCAGGAAACGATGCGGACTGGTCGAGAAGGCCGCGCGGAAATGTCTCGACAGGGCATAGCGGTCGAGACCCGTGACGGCTTCCAACTCACCCGAACGCACGGGCCGGTCGAGGTTTTCCGTCAGATACTCGCGCGCCAGCGTCGCTGCTCGCCGCGCCGTGCCGGCTATTGGCTTTGCCGGCTGGCCGGCGTGCCGGGCCAGGGCGAGCGTCAACTGCGCCAGGAAGTCGTCGACGAACAGCTCGTCGAGTTCCTGCTCCAACGGCCCGAGCGCCGAAAGCAGCGTCGCGCAGAAGGCGTCGTCGGTCACTACGCCGTCCCTGACGAAAGGCAGCGCCGCGCCACCGAGAGAATCGAGCATAAGTGACGGCTCCAGATAGAGCATCCTGTAACGCAGGCCTTCCTCCGTGCCCGCGCCGCCATCATGCAATTCGTCGGGATGCAGCACGATGATCTGGCCGGGCAGGCTCAGCCGCGCCGCGCCGCGATAGCGGAAGGTCTGCACGCCGCGCAATGTCACCCCGATCGCATAGGTGTCGTGGCGGTGCAGGTCGAAGGCGCTGCCGTGAAACCGAGCCTCGATACGCTCCATCCCGGCCGGGTCGGGCGCGGAAATGATGCAGTTTTCCGCAGCATCGGCGCACAAACGTCCAAGACCCTCGAAAGCCTGGCGGTCTAGTTCGAACGACATCGTCCCCTTCAGCCTCGAAAAATCGGGGCGCCAGCTGGAATTGGTCACTGTCTCATGTTCGATACGAAATTTGCAATCGTGCTCAGGGAAGATCTGCCGGTCTGGCAGAAGCTCAACGTCACCGCCTTTTTGACCAGCGGCGTCGTCGCGCAGTTTCCCGACATCATCGGCGAGCCCTATCGAGACCGATCAGGCAATCTCTACAATCCGCTCTCGATCCAGCCGGTCATCGTGCTCTCGGCCGACCAGGCGACGCTCGGTGCGATCCACCGGCGTGCGCTGGAACGCGGCGTCACCACCTCGCTCTATGTCGAGGAGATGTTTTCCACCGGCTTCGACGCCGCCAACCGCGCCGCCTTCGCCGAATTCGCGCCCGAAGACGCCAAGGTGGTCGGCATCGCGCTGCGCGCCGAGAAGAAGGTGGTCGACAAGATCACTAAGGGCGCCCGCATGCACACCTAGCGCCTGCGGACTAAGCCTGACCGCGGCTGTTGTTGTGCCAGGGACCCATGGCATGGCAGCGGGCGACAATTGGCTTGCCGGCAAGCGACAATTCCCGCAAAGGTGGGCTCCAGCCCAGCTTTTCCTCCGGTCTGCACGTGAGTCCTTCCCAAAGACAGTCAGAAAGCGCGACGCCGCCGGTGGCGATCGTCTGCATGCTGGCCACCTACGTCTTCTTCACCTTCCTCGACACTTCAAGCAAATACCTCGTCCTGGCCGGCGTCTCCGTCTTGATCGTTGCCTGGGTGCGCTTTGCCGTGCACGTGGTGCTGGTCGGGGCGCTGCTGCGTGGCTGGCGCGAGCCGGAGCGGTTTCGCCCGGTCAACCTGCCGGCGCATGTGATCCGTGGCGCCTTCCTGTTCGGCTCGACCATCTTCAACGTCCTGGCGCTGCGCTCCCTGCAACTGGCTGAGACGACATCCATCTATTTCTTCGGGCCGATGGTGATCACCGCCCTTGCCGGCCCGCTGCTCGGCGAATGGGCCGGCTGGCGGCGCTGGCTGGCCATTCTGGCCGCTTTCGCCGGGGTTTTGATCATCACGAGGCCGGGTGTCGGTGTTTTCGGCATCGGACATCTCTTCGCGCTCGGCTCGATGCTGTCGAACTGCTTCTATGTCATCATGACGCGCCGCATGTCGGCCACCGAGACCTCGGAAAGCCTGATCCTGTTCTCGGCGCTGGCGCCAGCGGTGCTGCTGTTGCCCATGCTGCCGTTTTCGTTCTCGCTGCCGCACGATGGCTGGCATTGGTTCGTGCTGCTCATGCTTGGCGTGTTCGGCGGCGTCGGGCACTGGCTGCTGGTCCAGGCCTATCGGCTGGCGACGACCACGGCGCTCGCCCCCTATCCCTATTCGCAGATGGTGTGGATGATTCTCTCCGGCTGGCTCGTCTTCAAGCAGTTCCCCGACCGCTGGACGCTGGTCGGCGCCGCCATCATCGTCGCCAGCGGCCTCTACATCGTCCATCGCGAACACCGGCTCAGGCTGCGTAGCCGCGCGGCGTCGGACGTCGAGGCGGAAGCGCTGGCAAAAAAACTTTGATTTGGCCCCGATCGATGGCATAAGGCCGCCCTTAAACAGTTTAAAAAACGACGGGGAGCGAAAGGCTGGCACAGAAGATCAAGCTGTCGACGATCGCGGACGCGCTTGGCGTCTCCACGGCCACCGTGTCACTGGCACTGCGCGACAGCCCGCTGGTTGCCGGCTCGACGCGCGACCGCATCAAGGAACATGCGCGCGCCATCGGCTACATCTACAACCGTCGCGCCGCCAGTCTGCGCACCTCGCGCTCGGGCATTGTCGGTGTCGTCGTGCACGACATCATGAACCCGTTCTTCGCCGAGATCCTGCGTTCGATCGAGAGCGAGCTCGACCGCAGCCGGCAAACCTTCATCCTTTCCAATCACTACGACCAGCTCGAAAAGCAGCGCACCTTCATCGACACGCTGCTGCAGCTCGGCGCGGACGGCGTCATCATGTCGCCGGCCATCGGCACGCCCGCGTCCGACATCGTGATGGCCGAGGAGAACGGCCTGCCTGCGGTGCTGATCGCGCGCACCGTCGAGGGCGCCGACGTGCCGGTGTTTCGCGGCGACGACTCTTATGGGACAGGCCTCGCCACCAACCATCTGATCTCGCTCGGCCACAAGCGCATCGCCATGATCGGCGGCACCGACCAGACCTCGACAGGCCGTGACCGCTATCAGGGCTATGTCAATGCCATGGAGGCGGCGGGGCTCGAAGTCAGGCCGTCCTGGCGCATATCAGGCCCGCGCACCAAGCAGGCGGGCTTCGAGGCCGCCGGGCAGTTCCTGGCGCTGAAGGACAGGCCGACCGCCGCCTGCTGCTGGAACGATCTCGTCGCCATAGGTCTGATGAACGGCATTGCGCGTGCCGGCCTGGTGCCGGGCATCGACATCTCCGTCACCGGTTATGACGATCTCGAGGAGGCGGCGATCGCCACGCCGGCGCTCACCACCGTCTGGAACGGCCAGCGCGAGGTTGGCCGCCGCGCCGCCAGCGCGCTGCTCGACAAGCTCAACGGCCAGACGGTGCGGCCCTCGCAGGAATTGATCAAGCCGGAACTGCATGTGCGCCAGTCGACCGGCAAGCCGGTGGAGCGTGTATGATCGAGCCCGAGCAGAAACCGCCTGTCGTCATTTTGACGCCAAGCCAGTTCAACGCCCACGCGGTCGGCCGCATCGGGCGGACGTTCAGCCTTATGGGCATCGATCGCGCCGAGCCATCGCTGGTCACGGACGAGATGCGGCGCACGGTGCGTGGCATCGCTTCCTATGCCGGCATCAACGCCGCCTTCATGGACGCGCTGCCGAACCTCGAAATCATCGCCAGCTTTGGCGTCGGCTATGATTCGGTCGACGTCCGCCATGCCGCCGCGCATGGCATCATGGTCACCAACACGCCCGATGTGTTGAGCGAAGAGGTCGCCGATACCGCGATTGGCCTGCTGATCAACACCATTCGCGGCCTGCCGCGGGCCGAAGCCTGGCTACGCGACGGCAACTGGCCGCGCAGCGGCGACTACCCGCTAAGCCGGCTCACCTTGCGGGCGCGCCGCGTCGGCATTTTCGGCATGGGCCGCATCGGTCTTACCATTGCCCGCCGGTTGGAGGTTTTCGGCCTGCCGATCGCCTATCACAATCGGCGTCGGGTCGAAGGCCTGTCCTATCAATACCACGACACGTTGAAGGGCCTGGCCGAAGCAGTCGATACACTGATCTCGGTGGCGCCCGGCGCCGCTTCGACGCAGAAGGCGGTCAACGCCGAAATCCTGTCGGCACTCGGCGCCAACGGCGTCTTCGTCAACGTGGGCCGGGGCAGCACGGTCGACGAGGCAGCCCTTGCGACAGCGCTTGCCGACGGCACCATTGCCGCCGCCGGCCTCGATGTCTTTGCCGAAGAACCGAATGTCCCCCAGGCATTGCTCGACTTACCCAACGCCTCTCTGTTGCCGCATGTCGGCTCGGCCTCGGAGCACACACGCCGCGCCATGGCCGATCTATGCGTCGACAATCTGGTCTCCTGGTTCAGCGAGCGCCGGCCGCTGACGCCGGTGCCTGAGACGGCCGGCGTTAAGGCGCGCGCTTGAGCATCTGGCTCCGCCACATTTATTAACGTCAGCTTAACCCTTTGGAATCATTCTGCATCCTGTCTATACGTGTAGGTGCGCAGGATGAAGACGCTTTCCGCATTGATCGGGGCCGCCGCCTTGTTTGTCGGCGTTCAGCTGTTTCACGGCGGCAGTGTTGAAAGCGCCGCCGACGAGGCCACGCCGTCCAACACCTACAGGCTGGTCGCCAATGGCGACGAGGGCGCCTGCGCGGTCAAGCGCGGGGCCTCGATTTCGGATGGCCTGTCGCTGCTGACGGTGGCGCCGAATTGTCGCCGGCTCCTGCCGGGCATCGAACATGCGAAATTCTGGCGCGAAGGACAGGACGGAACGGTCGCCTTCAGCGTCAACGGCATCGATCCGATCGTCACCTTCGCCGTTGCCGATGGCGACGGCTACGAATCCTACGCGCCGGCCAATCCGCTGCTGTCGCTGGCGGCAGACAGTGACTTGAAGCCGGGAGACTGACTACTCCGCCGCCGCCCGTGCGCCGGCCTTCGCCGCCGCGTGCAGGCGCACCGCGTCGCCGAAGGCGCGAAAGATCTTGGCCGAGTTGCTGTCCGATTTGACCCAATATTCGGGATGCCACTGGACGCCGACGGCGAAGGCGCGGGCGTCCTTCACCGACACCGCCTCGACCGTGCCGTCGGTGGCGACGGCCTCGACCTGCAGTTTCGGGCCGAGCCGGTCGATGGCCTGGCGATGCAGGGAATTGACCTTCATGTCACCCGCGCCGAACACGCCGGCAAGACAGCTTCCCGGCTTGATCGCAACGGTCTGATGGATGGCGAAGCGCTCGTCCTGGATGTCGCTCACCGGTGCGCGGTGGTCCAGCGAACCTTCACGCTCCTGGATCTCGGTGCCCAGCGTGCCGCCCAGTGCTACGTTCAGCTCCTGTATGCCACGGCAGATGGCAAGCAGCGGCACGCCGCGCTCGATCGCCTTGCGGATCAGCGGCAGCGTGGTGGCGTCGCGTGCCGGGTCGTAAGGGCCATTCGCTTCGCTCGCATCGCCGCCGTAGAGCGAAGGGTCGACGTTGGATTTCGAGCCGGTCAGCATGACGCCGTCGACCGACGACAGGAGCTCGTCGAAGTCCAGCCGGCCGCCGAACGAAGGCACGAGCAGGGGGAAAACGCCGGCACCCGTGACCGCCGCCTCCAGATATTGCTGCGGAGCGGCATGCCAGGTGTAGTTGTCGAATTGACGGACGTCGGTCGATATGGCGACGAGCGGCTGCTGCATTTTGGGTCTGGTTTCCATCTGGATGTGATGTCCTGCGTCCAAAATAGGCCATCCCTGGGCAATTTTCCATGCCAAGTTTCAGTGTGTCGCATGGGCCACCCCATGCCGCGTTAGACTATAGTTGCAGGGTCGTCTGGCTTCGGCACCAAATCCGGCCGCCGTGCTGGACTCGACTCCTTGCCCGTGTATTGTTTCGAGCGAACCGATGCGGGAGCCGAGGATTCCCGAACGTCGGTTCTGTTGATCCAAAAGGGAGGAACTGCATGGATCGTCGTTCATTTATCCGCAAGGCCAGCGTCACCGGCGTCGGCGCAGCAGCGGCGGCGGCCACGCTCGCCGCACCGGCAATCGCTCAGTCCAATCCCAAGGTGACATGGCGATTGGCATCGTCCTTCCCGAAGTCGCTCGACACCATCTATGGCGGGGCCGAAGTGTTCTCGAAGATGTTGTCGGAAGCCACCGACGGCAATTTCCAGATCCAGGTTTTCGCCGCCGGTGAACTCGTGCCCGGTCTACAGGTTGCCGATGCCACCACGGCCGGCACGGTCGAGGCCTGTCACACGGTGGCATATTATTACTGGGGCAAGGACCCGACATGGGCGCTGGGTGCCGCGGTTCCCTTCTCGCTCAACGCGCGCGGCATGAATGCCTGGCACTACCATGGCGGCGGCATCGACCTGTTCAACGAGTTCCTCGCCACGCAGGGTCTGTTCGGCCTGCCGGGCGGCAACACCGGGGTCCAGATGGGCGGCTGGTTCCGCAAGGAGATCAACACGGTGGCCGACCTCTCCGGCCTCAAGATGCGCATCGGCGGCTTTGCCGGCAAGGTGGTGCAGAAGCTCGGCGTCGTGCCGCAGCAGATCGCCGGCGGCGACATCTACCCGGCGCTGGAAAAAGGCACCATCGATGCCGCCGAATGGGTCGGCCCCTATGACGACGAGAAGCTCGGCTTCTACAAAGTCGCGCCCTATTATTACTATCCCGGCTGGTGGGAAGGCGGTCCGACCGTCCACCTGATGTTCAACAAGGCGAAGTACGACGAGCTTTCGCCGACCTACAAGTCGCTGCTGCGCACGTGCGCCCAGGCCGCGGACGCCAACATGCTGCAGAAATACGACTATGTGAACCCCCCGGCGGTGAAGCGGCTGGTGGCCGGCGGCGCGAAACTGCGTCCGTTCAGCCAGGAGATCATGGCCGCCTGCTTCGAGAAGGCAAACGAGGTCTACACCGAAATGGAAGCCTCGAACGCGCCGTTCAAGAAGATCTGGGAATCGATCAAGGGCTTCCGCAAGGAGCACTATCTCTGGGCACAGGTGGCCGAATACAATTACGACACCTTCATGATGGTCCAGCAGCGCAACGGCAAGCTGTAGGCCGGTCTTCCCTTCTCCCCGTCACTATACGGGGAGAAGGTGCCCGAAGGGCGGATGAGGGGCAGCGCCGGCTTCGGCGACGGATCGTTCCTGGTTTAAGCCCCATCCCCGCATCTTATCAATCCAGCATTGGCGCCGCCCCTCACCTGCCTGCCGGCATCCTCTCCACGTGTAGTGACGGGGAGAGGAAAGCTACCCCCGGCCCGGCACCACCAGCACTTTGACCTCGCCCGGCGCCGGCGGATTGGCGATCACCGCCGGGGCCTCCTCGAGCGTGACCTGCCTGGAGATCAGACGGTCGATCTCGATCGCGCCCGAAGCGATGAGCTCGGCCGCCCGGCCATGGGTGTAGGGGTTAAGGAAGGAGCCCAGAACCTTCAATTCGCGGAACAACAGGTCGAAGGGCTCGAACGTCACCTTCATGCCTTGCGGCACCACGCCGACGATGACCACCGTACCGCCGGCGCGCGCGATCCGCATCGACTGCTCGACGGTGTCGCGCACGCCCGCGCATTCGAACACAACGTCGACGCCGCCGGGAACCAATCCCGCTGGCCCCGCCACGGCATCGATCACATCGCCGGCGCCCGGATCGACCGTCGCCGTCGCACCGAGTTCCCGGGCAAGCGCGCGCCGCGACGCTTGCCTTGTCGACAGGATGATGGTGGTGGCCCCGGCAAGCCGCGCCAGTTGCACGGTGAGCAGGCCGATGACGCCGCCGCCGAGCACGGCCACCGAAGCGCCGGGTTTGATCGCTGCGAGATCGACGCCGTGCAGGCAGCAAGCGAGCGGCTCGCCGAACGCGCCATGCATCGGCTTCAGATCCGCGGGAAGGACAAAAGCCTGCTTCTGGGGCATCACCACATAGTCGGCAAAGCCGCCGTCGCGGTGGATGCCGATGGCGGTGAGATTGCTGCACAGATTGACGCGACCGGCATGGCAGTGGCCGCAGCGTCCGCAGGCAATGTTGGGATCGCCGGTGACGCGGTCGCCAACCGAGAATCCGGACACACCGGAGCCGACCGCCTCGACGATGCCGGAGAATTCGTGTCCGGGCGTCACTGGCGGCCTGCTTGGGAATTCGCCGTGGAAAAGATGCCGGTCGGTGCCGCAGACGCCGCAGGCCTCGATCCGCACCAGGAGGTCGTCGTTGCCGGGAACAGGTTTGTCGACCTCGCGCAACGAGATGCTGCCCACTGCTTCCAGCCGCACCGCTCTCATGGCGTAGTCCCCGTCAATTGAAGCTTGGCGGTTGCGACAGGTCCGGCGCGGGTGCAGCCGGCTTGGCAGGCGGCGCATCGCCGAAGCTCGGCGGCTGCGACAGGTCTGGCGTGCCGGGCGAGGCCGGGGCAGTACCGCCATTGGCGGGCGCGTTGCCACCTTCCGGTGCACCGAGCGGTGACATGCCGGGTACACCCGGCACTGTGTAGTCGATCGTGCCGGAATCGACCGCCGTGCCCTTGTAGCGCATCACCATTTGCGGGAAGGCGATGGTCAGCCCGATCATGATCACCTGGATGCAGACGAACGGCACCGCGCCCCAATAGATCTGGCCTGTTGTCACCGGCGCGATCTGCTTGCCGGTCAGGCGGTCGAGATAGGGCACGCGGGCGGCGACCGAGCGCAGGTAGAACAGCGCGAAGCCGAAGGGCGGATGCATGAAGCTGGTCTGCATGTTGACGCCCAGCAGCACGCCGAACCAGATCAGGTCGATACCGAGCTTGTCGGCGGCAGGCGCCAGCAGCGGCACGATGATGAAGGCCAGTTCGAAAAAATCGAGGAAGAAGGCGAGGAAGAAGACGAGAATGTTGACGCCGATCAGGAAGCCGACTTCGCCGCCCGGCAGCGAGGTCAGCAGGTGCTCGACCCAGATCTGGCCGTTGACGCCGTAGAAGGTGAGCGAGAAGACACGCGCGCCGATCAGGATGAACAGCACGAAGGACGACAGCCGCGTCGTCGAGGCAAGCGCCTGCTTGATGACCTCGAGTGACAGCCGGCCCTTCATCGCCGCCATCGCCAGCGCGCCGACCGCGCCCATGGCGCCGCCCTCGGTCGGGGTGGCGATGCCTAGGAAGATGGTGCCGAGCACCAGGAAGATCAGCGCCAGCGGCGGGATCAGCACGATGACGACCTGCTGCGCCAGCCGCGACATCATGTTGAGGTTCAGGCTGCGGTCGAGGATAGCGACGATGTAGATGAAGACGACGCCGATGGTCGCGCCGAGAATGTCGGCATTGTCGCCATGGGCGGGTACCAGATAGCGGTAGGCCGCATAGGCTATTGCCACGGCCGCGATCAAGGCGATCAGCAAGGACATCACGCCATGGCCAAGCGTGCGCGCCTCGAGCGGCAGCGCCGGCATCGACTTTGGCCGGACGATCGACATGATCAGGATGTAGAGCGTGTAAAGGCCTGTCAGCACCAGGCCGGGGATCAGGGCGCCGGCATACATGTCGCCGACCGAGCGGCCGAGCTGGTCGGCGAGAACGATCAGCACCAGCGACGGCGGAATGATCTGCGCAAGCGTGCCCGATGCCGCGATGACGCCGGACGCCACCCGGCGGTCATAACCATAGCGCAGCATGATCGGCAGCGAAATCAGTCCCATGGCGATGACGGACGCCGCCACCACGCCGGTGGTCGCGGCCAGCAGTGCGCCGACGAAGATCACCGCGTAGGCGAGGCCGCCGCGGATCGGTCCGAACAGCTGGCCGATCGTGTCGAGCAGGTCCTCGGCCATGCCGGATCGCTCGAGCACGATGCCCATGAAGGTGAAGAACGGAATGGCCAGCAGCGTGTCGTTCGACATCACCCGGCTGCCGTAGAAATTGTCCGGCAATGCATAGAGCAGCGGCCAGGCGAGATTGATCGCGCCGCCGGAATAGGGCGTCAAAAGCACGCCGATGAAGAAGAACATCAGGCCGTTGGCGGCAAGCGAAAAGGCGACGGGATAGCCGATCAGCATGAACAGGATCAGCGAGGCGAACATGATCGGCGCCATGTTCTGGGCGATGAACTCCATCACGAGCGCACCTCTTCGGCCAGCGCCTTGGCTTCGAGTTCGGCCTGTTCGTGCACGGAAATGAACGGGTTGGGATCATCCATGTCGCCGCGCATGATGGCGATCTTCTTGATGATCTCGGAAACGCCCTGCAGCGCCAGCAGGAAAAAGCCGACCAGCAGGATCGCCTTGGCCGGCCACACGATCAGGCCGCCGGCATTGGTCGACATCTCGCCGCTGTGGAAGGACAGCGACACATAGGGCACGAAATAGATGACCATCAGCGTCACGAACGGCATCAGGAAGAAGAGGTGGCCGAAAAGGTCGATCCAGTGCTGCACGCGGCGCGGGAACAGGCCGTAGACGATGTCGATGCGGATATGCTCGTTCTGCTTCAGCGTGTAGGCGGCGGCCAGCATGAAGGCGGCGCCGAACAGATACCATTGCAGCTCCAGCCAGGCGTTGGACGAGGTGTCGAACACCTTGCGGATGACGGCGTTGGCCGCACTCACCAGGATCGCCAGCAGGATCAGCCAGGATACCGATTTACCGATGAATTCGTTGGCGCGATCAATGGCCCTGGATAGAGCGAGCAGCCCTGCCATGCATTCCTCCCTGATGCGGTGACGCGCGATCCCCCTTTTCTCGTCGCGCCGCCTGGCCCAACCGTATGCAGTGCGTGGTCCGGTTGGTCAACACGGGTAGACAGAAAGCAGGCCGGCGGCGCATGCGGCACGGTGGAAAACCACGGCCTGACGGAACGTCATGCAACCAAAGTCGGATGGGCTCAGACCGCCTTGCCGGTGTCGCGGCCGGTGCCGATCAGGATCAGCATGGCCACCAGGAACAGATACATCCAAGCATCGCGCCATTCGATCGGGAAATAGCCGGCCCACAGTGATTCGGCCATGCCGAACGCGGCGGCACCCAGCGCGGCCCGTGGCGGCGAGAGATAACCGCCGACCGCCGTCACGAACAGGATCTTCAGCCCATAGACGAGGCCGGAACCGAAGCTAACATTGCCGTAGTAGAGACTGGCCATGACGCCGGCCAGCGCTGCGCAGAAGCCACCGAACAGAACGGCACGCCGGAACACGGCGCGCACGTCGACGCCGCACAGGGCGGCGGCCCTTGGATCGTCGCAGACCGCGCGCCAGCACCGGCCGAAATTTGAACGGGCAAACACCCTTGTGGCGAGCGCCACCGCCGCCAGGACCACCGCGCAGTCGAGCACCTGGATCAGCGTCAGTGTCGCCTTGAAGCCGGGGCTTTCGGCGAAAACCATCGGCTCAGCCAGCATTGGCGGCAGCCACAGATCATGTGTGTCGGCGGCGATGCGGCTCGCTTCCGACAGGACGAGCAGGATGCCGAGCGTCGTTACCACGATGGCATTGGGCGAGCGGTCGGCCAACGGCTCGAAGACGCTGCGCGACAGGACATGGCTGATGAGCGCGGCATAGAGCAACGCGGCGACGACGCCGAACAGCACCGAAGCCAACAGCGTCAGCCACAGCACCTGGTAGGCAAAGGCGACGCTCAGGATCATTGCCTGGCCGCAGAAGGCGAACAGCGCGCCATAGGCAAGGTTGGTGCGGTGCAGGATGCCGTTGGTCAGCACATAGCCGAAGGCGAGCAGCGCATAGAGCGCGCCCGAATGCAGCCCGTTCAGCACCTGCTGGAAGAAATAGAGCATGCTCAACAACACCAGACGCATCTCGCCCAAGCGCGAAGCGGTTTGGGGTGACGGAATGCTCGAGACAATGGGGACCATACCGTACGCACCGGAGATTTGCATCGCCGAATCTAACTTGTCAAATGCGATTTATCGGTTAGATTTTGGGAATGACGATTGCCTGGACTCCTCACCGCTTCACCGGCGGCCTCCTCGCGCTCGACACCGCCAACACCGTCGTGTTGCGCGGCGATCCCGAACGCACATTCGACCGCTTCGCCGATCCGGCCGAAATCGCCCGTTTCGCCGACGCAGCCAGCGGCTTTCGTGCCGCCGAGCTTGGCGATCGGCGGCTGGCGGTGTCCTCGCCGGCGGCAATCGCGCCCGTCGTGCTGTCGATCCGCGAAGCGACCGACCGGCTGTTTCGCGGCACGGTGTCGAAGGGCGCGATTGCCACGGCGGATTTGCCTGAATTCCTGAGAGCCTGCGCCGACGGCCTGGCCGACAGCGCGACCGAGATCGGCGTGACGGGACCGCCGTTCGGGGATCCGGCGACGCCGATCGCCTTCGAGGCGGCGCTGGCGGTTTCAGCCCTTTCACTGCTGCGCGACGACACGGTCGCGAGGCTCCGGATTTGTCCCAACTGCACCTGGCTGTTCGTCGACAGAAGCCGCAATTCCAGCCGCCTTTGGTGCGACATGGCGGTGTGCGGCAACAGGCAGAAGGCGAGCCGTCACTATCGCCGCCGCATGGCGGCCCATGAGGTCAAGGATGCCTAGACGTCTTTCCCGCTCGATCATTCTTGGCGTGGCGCTGGTTGCGGCGATCGCGCTCGGCGCCTGCCGAGATACCGGCGGCGAAGGCAAGCTGTTCGAGGTCTCCGGCAAGATATTCGTCTTCAATTACCGTCTCGCCCGGGCGACCTATGTCGTGACGCTGCGACCCTTGCGGCCGATGGGAGAGGGCCAGGTCGTGGTCGCCAGTTTCCAGAACCCCGCCGGTGGTGATCCCATCGTGGTCGAGCAGAAGGTCTGGCCCAAGCTCGACAAGGTGAGCCTGGAGAGCCCGGCGCTGACCTGCATCGTCAAGAACAAGCCCTATGCCATCGCCATCAGCATCAAGGGCGCCGACGGTGCCGTCCTGCAGACCATCGACACCACGCTGATGTCGACGGAAGACCAGTCGATCCTGCCCGACCGGCCACTGGTCATCGACCAGCTCTATACGGCCAATCCCGATCTCGTCGGCCATCCCGACGGCAAGCTGCCCGGCGAGCCGAAGCCGGATTGCTCGAAAGCCGGCTGACGCTCTCAGACAGAATCGATTTCGACTGGAATTTTCGTGCGCCGTCGCCCTGTCGGCGCGCTGTTTCATGCGCGGTCCAAGGCCCGACGGACCGTTTGTTGCGCGTCGCCTGGTCCCTTCGATTTTGTTTGACCTGCCTTGCAAGGGGAGAAAGGATACGTCATCCGATCCCGACGTTGGCTGCTGCCCCGCGCGGCCTTCGCAGAGGAAATGCCTGATGACGCTGCACGATGTCGCGCTCGACGACAAGTTCGATCTCGGAAAGGAGCGCATCTTCCTGTCCGGCGCGCAGGCGGTCATCCGCATGCTGCTGATGCAGCGCGAGCGCGACCGCCGCGCTGGCTTGAACACGGCAGGCTTCGTCTCCGGCTATCGCGGCTCGCCGCTCGGCGGCCTCGACATGCAGCTGTGGAAGGCGAAGAAGCAGCTCGCGGGGGCCGACATCGTCTTCCAGCCCGGCCTCAACGAGGAGCTTGCCGCCACCGCCTGCTGGGGGTCGCAGCAGACGGAGCTGCTCGGCGAGGGCACCCATGACGGCGTCTTTTCCGTCTGGTACGGCAAGGGGCCGGGGGTCGATCGTTCCGGCGACGTGTTCCGCCACGCCAATCTCGCCGGTTCGTCGAAGCATGGCGGCGTGCTTGCGCTCATGGGCGACGACCATATGGCCGAATCCTCGACCAATGCCCACGCCACCGAATTCCTCTTCGTCGACACAATGGTGCCGATCCTCAACCCGGCCGGTGTGCAGGAGATCATCGACTACGGCCTGTACGGCTTTGCCATGTCGCGCTTCGCCGGCACCTGGGCGGCGATCAAATGCGTCAAGGACAACATCGAATCGACAGCCTCGGTCGATGCCTCGCTCGAGCGGTTGAACATTGTCGTCCCCGAGTTCGACATGCCGCCGGGCGGCCTCAACATCCGCCACGAGATCGATATGCTCGGCCAGGAAGAACGGCTGCATGAGCACAAGCGCGCGGCCGCCTCCGCCTTCATCCATGCCAACGGGCTGAACAAAATCGTCTATCCGGGCGGCCGCAATCCCAAGCTCGGCATCATCACGCTGGGCAAGAGCTACCTCGACGTCCGCCAGGCGCTGGAGGACATCGGCATCGACGAGGCGGCCGCCAACCGTATCGGTGTCAGGCTGTTCAAGGTCGGCTGCCCCTGGCCGCTCGATCTGCAGCACATCGCCGAATTCGCGCGCGGGCTCGACACCATCGTCGTCGTCGAGGAGAAACGCTCGCTGATCGAGGTGCAACTGCGCGAGAGCCTTTATGGCACCGTCTCGCAGCCGGTCATTGTCGGCAAGAAGGACGAGCGCGGCGACTGGCTGTTCCCGGCCAAGGGCGCGCTCGACCCCAACGAGATCGCCATTGCGCTTGGCGAGAGGATCGTCAAGACCATCGGCCCGTCCGAAGAGATTTCGGCAAGGGTCGCGAAGCTACGCCAGTTCCAGGCAATGCTGGCCGATGCCACCGACATCGGCTCGCGCACGCCCTTCTTCTGTTCGGGCTGTCCGCACAATTCCTCGACCAAGGTGCCCGACGGCTCGATCGCCGCCGCCGGCATAGGCTGCCATTTCATGGCACTCTGGATGGACCGCAACACGCTCGGTTTCACCGCCATGGGAGGCGAGGGCGCGCAATGGGTGGGCCAGGCGCCGTTCTCGAAGCGCGACCATATCTTCCAGAATCTCGGCGACGGCACCTACAACCATTCCGGCACGCTGGCCATCCGCTTCGCCCTGTCGAGCGAAGCCAACATCACCTACAAGATACTCTACAACGACGCCGTCGCCATGACCGGCGGCCAGCCGCACGAGGGTGGCCTGACGGTGGACATGATCGCCAGACAGGTGCGCGCCGAAGGCGTCGACCGCATCGCCATCGTCACCGACGAGCCCGGCAAATATACCGGGAAGGCCGAATTCCCCACCGGCGCCACCATCCATCATCGCGACGACCTCGACCTCGTCCAGCGCGAGCTGCGCGACGTCAAGGGCGTGTCGATCCTGCTCTACGACCAGACCTGCGCCGCCGAAAAGCGCCGCCGCCGCAAGCGCGGCACCTTTCCCGATCCCGACAAGCGGGTCTTCATCAACGAGCTGGTCTGCGAAGGCTGCGGCGATTGCGGCGTGCAGTCGAACTGCGTCTCGATCCAGCCGGTCGAGACCGAATTCGGCCGCAAGCGCAAGATCGACCAGTCGAGCTGCAACAAGGATTTCTCCTGCGTCAACGGCTTCTGTCCGTCCTTCGTCACCGTGCATGGCGCCAAGATCCGCAAGGCCGAGGGCCTGGCCGGCAGGACCGATCCGCTTGAAGGCGTGCCGACCCCAGCCCAATTCCCGCTGGGCGTCGAGGGCTGGGCGGCGATCATCGACGGCGTCGGCGGCACCGGCGTCGTCACTATCGGCGCCGTGCTCGGCATGGCGGCGCATCTGGAGGACAAGGGCTGCGGCATGATCGACATGGCCGGCCTGGCCCAGAAGGGCGGCTCGGTGTTCACCCATGTCCGCATCGCGCGCAAACCGGAAGACATCAATGCCATCCGCGTTTCGGCTGGCAAGTCCGACCTCGTGCTCGGCTGCGATCTCGTCGTGTCGGGCGCCAAGAAGGTGCTGACGGCTGTCCGCGAGGGCCATACGATCTTCCTCGCCAACACCGCCGAGATCATGCCGGGCGAATTTGCCCGCTCGGCCGATTTCTCGCTGCCGATAGAGCGCCTGAAGAAGGCGATCCGTGCCGCCGCCGGCGACGACAAGGCGCATTTCTTCGACGCCACCAGCACCGCCACCGCCCTGTTCGGCAATTCGCTCGGGGCCAACATGTTCATGCTCGGCTTTGCCTTCCAGCACGGCGGCCTGCCGCTCTCGGCCGAAGCCGTTGAAAAGGCTATCGAATTGAACGGCGAAGCGGTGGCGATGAACATCGCCGCCTTTCGCTGGGGCCGCCGCGCGGCACACCAGCCGGACTTCGTGCGCGGCCTCGTCGCCAAGCCGGGCTTCGCCGACAAGGCTGGACAGGCCCCGCCGGTCGCCGAGACGCTCGACGAGATCATCGCCCGCCGTGTCGCCTTCCTCGCCGCCTATCAGAATGCTGCTTACGGCAAGCGCTACGCCGACAGGATTGCGACGCTGCGAGCGGCGGAAACGAAGGCCATGCCGGGGTCGACCGCCGTGACCGAAGCCGCCGCCAGGAGCCTGTTCAAGCTGATGGCGATCAAGGACGAATACGAGGTGGCGCGGCTCTACACCGACGGCTCCTTTGCCGCCGAGCTCGGCAAGCAGTTCCAGAGCTACGAGAAACTCGAATTCCATCTCGCACCGCCGATCATGGGGCGCCGCGGCAATGACGGCAAACCGAGGAAGTCGAGCTTCGGTCCGTGGATGATGAAGGGTTTTCGCCTGCTGGCGGCGATGAAGGCCCTGCGCGGCACCGCTTTCGACCTGTTCGGCCACACCGCCGAGCGGCGCATGGAGCGGCAATTGCTGGCGCAGTACGAGGCTGATCTGCAGCTTGTCGCCAGCGCGCTCGCGCCGGGCAAGATCGAGGCCGCGACAGCCCTGGTCTCGGTCCCGGCGCTGATCCGCGGCTATGGCCATGTCCGCCAGGCCAGCGCCGAAAAGGCGGCGGGCGAGCGCCGCAGGTTGCTCGACCGCTTTGCGACGGCGTCGGCAAGCCCCAGACTCCAGGCCGCCGAGTGAGCCGAAAAACGCCCGAAAATCAGGCGTTTCAGCCCAAGCTAAAGGTTTTTTAATGCGACTATGCCAAGGCTGGGGCTCATTGGGCGCCAGTAATGGGCAGAACAAAAACCGATAACATCCCTGTGGATGTTTATATCCAGTTTGTGCGCTCGTTGTTCGACAACGCGCATATGCTGGTTATCGGCGCGCTCTGCCATGCCGTCATCAGCCTCATGGTCTACTGGCGCAACGGCCAGCCCATCTTCCTGGTTCTCGCCGGCGCTCTGCTGGGCATCGGTGTCTGGCGCTACTTCAGCCTGCGGCGCTTCCACCGCTCGGGCGCCGAGATGCGCGACGCCGCCGATGCGACCAGATGGGAGCGCGAATACATCCTGAAGGGCAGCCTTCAAGGCTTGTTGCTGGGCCTCTTCTGCTTCATTTCCATCTATGTCTATTCGGATTCCTATGCCGAGATCGGCGCGCTGTCGGTAACGCTGTCCTCGCTGGTGACGGTCGTCGGCCGAAACTACGGCTCGCCGCGCATGGTCATGATCTTCGCGGTCACCTTCGTCGGGCCGATCGCCGCCGCCCTCATCCTCAGGTTCGACATTCCTTATGTCGTGCTGGGCCTGCTGATCATCCCCTTCATGTTCATCATCAAGGGCAGCGCAGACCATGTCCGCAACGTGCTGTTTTCGGCCGTCGTCGGACACAAGCAGGCAAGGCAGATCGCGCAGCGCTTCAATCGCGCCTTGAACACCATGTCGCATGGGCTGGTCATGCTCGGCCCCGATGGCAAGGTGGTCGTCGGCAACGCCGAAGCCGCCCGCCTGATGTCGCTCAAATCGCCCGACCAGTTGCTCGGGCGCTCGATCCATTCGCTGCTCCTGCGCGGCGTTGCCGGCGGCATGCTGGCACCGAAGGACTGCCGCTATGTCGAGGCGCAGCTGACGCGTGCCTTGCGCGAGGGACGCGACCGCAAGGTGCTGGTTTCCTTTTCCAACGGCCAGCACTTCGAATTCTCGGCGCGCGAGGGCAACCAGGAATTGGGCGTCATCACCTTCGAGGATGTCACGGCGCGCGTCGAAGCGGAGGAAAAGATCCGCTTCATGGCGCGCTACGACAACCTCACCGGCCTTCCGAACCGCGCCTATTTCCACGAACTGGTCGGCGAGGCGATGGCCTCCGGCGACCGCGATCGCTTGTGCGGCCTCGCCGTGATCGACCTCGACGATTTCAAGAGCGTCAACGACACGCTCGGCCATCCCGTCGGCGACGGGCTGATCTATGCCGTCGCCGAGCGGCTGGCGGGGATAGCCGGCCAGGGCCTTACCGTCAGCCGCTTCGGTGGCGACGAATTCATGCTGTTCTTCGACCGCATCGAGGACGAAAGCCACTTGGCGAGCCTGCTCGACCGGATTTTCTCCGAGCTGCAGGGAGAGGTCGACGTCGCGGGCCATGGGTTGCGAATTCAGGCCAGCGCGGGTGCCGTGCTGTCCAAGGTCGGCGGAACCGATGTCGACGCCATGATCGTCAAGGCCGATCTGGCGCTCTACAAGGCCAAGGAACTCGGCAAGAACGGTTGGCGGCTGTTCGAGGCGGCGATGGATGCGGCGTTCCGTAACCGGCAGCTGATGAAGGCGGATCTGCGCAGCGCCGTGGAAAGCAAGGACCTGCGGGTCGTCTACCAGCCGATCGTGGCGATGAACACCATGCGCATCGCCAGCTGCGAGGCGCTTTGCCGCTGGGACCATCCCGATCTCGGGCCGATCTCGCCCGGCATCTTCATTCCGCTGGCCGAGGAAATGGGCATCATTTCCGAGATCAGCACCTTCGTGCTGCACGCGGCTTGCACCGAATGCGCCAAATGGCCTGACCAGACCAGCGTCTCGGTCAACCTCTCGGCCAGGGATTTCCGCAACCGCGACGTCATCCAGAAGGTCCGCGACGCGCTGGCGAACTCGGGCCTCGCTGCCGGCCGCCTCGAGATCGAAGTCACCGAAACCGCGCTGCTCGACGACAAGTCCCTGACGCGCCAATATATCGAGGAACTGAAGCAGCTTGGCGTTCGCATCGCCCTCGACGATTTCGGCACCGGCTATTCAAGCCTGAGCTATCTGCACAAGCTGCCTCTCGACAAGATCAAGATCGATCGGTCTTTCGTGATGGACGTCACCCAGAACCCGCGTTCGCTCGAGCTGTTGAAGGGCGTCGTCGACCTGACCCGCATCCTGGGGCTCACCGTGACCATCGAAGGCGTGGAGACGTTCGAGCAGCTCAAGGTCCTCATGCATTCGGTGAAGCCGGATCTTGTACAGGGCTTCCTTTTCGGTGCCGCGCTCAGCGCCTCGGGCATCGAAACCATGTCCAATGTGACCTGGCCCTTCGCCGCCGAATTGCGGCCGGTCACGAAGCGCGCCACCCCCTGACATCGTTCTGAATCAATCCTCTAGGTCATCGCTCCTCCCATTCGCACGGTTTACGATTTGTTAACGTTAATTTAGGGTAAACACGAAAGCTCGCAATTTCGCTTCTGGTTCTCTGAGCGCTTCGCTATTGTCCTTTTGCGGCGTACGAGGACCAAATGGAAAACAAGTTGTTGGGTACACCCCTGGCGGCGGCCACGGGCAGGGACAAGAATCGCCCCTCGGTGTTTTCAGATCACATCATGGATGTTCTGGAACACGTCGAGTATCGCCTTTGCGATGGCGCCGAGGATTTGGAAGCGATCTACAGGCTTCGCTACAATTCCTATCTTCACGCCGGCATGGTCAAATCAGATGCTTCCCACATGGTGAAGGACAGCTTCGACGATCTGCCCAATTCTTACCGCTTTGGCGTCTTCTTCGACGGCACGCTCGTCAGCACCATCAGAATCCACTACGCCAGCGCGCGGTATCCTGTTTCACCCAGCACCGATGTTTTCGGCGACGTGCTGTCACGGCGCCTGGCTTCCGGCGAGACGTTCGTCGACCCGAGCCGGTTCGCCGCCGACCTCGAATGGTCGAGCAGTCTGCGGGTGCTGCCTTATATCACGCTGAGGCTGGCGGTGGTCGCCTGCAGCCATTTCAAGCCGACCTACTGCCTTACGGCGATCAAGGAAGAGCATTCGGCGTTTTATCATCGCATCTTCCGCTCCGAGCAGGCGGTGCCGCCGCGGAACTATCCCGGCCTTACCGTTCCCGTGCATCTGTTCCAGTCGAAATGCTCCGAGAACATGCAGGCGACGCTGGACCGTTTCCCGTTCTTCAATTCCACGGCGTTCGAGCAGCGTATGCTTTTCCAACGCCCCAAGCGGGGCGAGTTGGCGCCGCTGACCATTCTGCCCACGGCCAAATACTTCGAGGCGGCCTGATATCACGCGGTTTTGAATCGGCTGGGTGGCAGCGGTGGAGCTTTCCTGGCGCGCCGGCGTTGTGAAGGGCGGCAAGCCCCGTCTGCATCGCAACAGCCAGAGGAAGACTAAGGCATGACCATTTCCACCCTCGCACTGACCCCGCTCATTTCGCTGATCGCGGGCGTGCTGATCCTCGTGATGCCACGGCTCTTGAACTACATCGTCGCGCTCTATCTGATCGTCGTCGGTTTGATCGGGCTTTTCCCGCATCTTGTCCGCTAAAGCAGGCGAACAAGACTGGCCTGGCGGAGCGGCTCCGCAACCGGCGCTCCGCTTTCAATTTTCCCTTGAGGCAGTTGTCGGCTGCGATGCGGCAATAGCGCCATTGCTCTGCGCCCAGCTTTTCGGTATGTGCCTGAAAGATGTCTTCGAAGGGGTATTCCTATGGCTGAGCACACGCCGACTGGTCCTGTAGAGCTGGGCGCGAAGATGGACTATGCCGAGCATGACCGCACCTATGCGGGCTTCCTGGCGCTGGCCAAATATGGCTCGCTCTTCTGCGGCGCGCTTCTTCTGGCGATGGCTTTCGGCTTCTTCGCGGGCGGCTTCTTCTCGGCGCTGATCCTGTTCGTGCTCATTCTGGCCGTCGGCGCCTTCATTCTGCGATAGACCTTCCAAACCCTCTTGCGGTTGACGTAGCCGGATATACCGGTCGACACTTTGCGCAGACAGGTTCCAGCCGAAAGGATCATGCGGTGGGACAGACGGTTTTCATCCCTCGTGAGCTCGATGCGAACGAGCCGCGTGTCGCGGCCTCGCCCGATACGGTGAAGCGGCTGGCGGGCCTGGGTTTCGACGCGATCGTCGAAACCGGCGCCGGCACCCGTTCGCGTATCCCCGACGAGGACTTCGCCAAGGCGGGTGCCGCCATCGGCAAGGCCTCTGACGCCGCCAAGGCCGACGTCGTGCTGAAGGTTCGGCGGCCAACGGACGCTGAACTGAAAAGCTATAAATCCGGCGCCGCGGTGATCGCCATCATGGACCCCTATGGCAACGATGCCGCTGTCGCGGCGCTTGCCAAAGCCGGCGTCACGGCCTTCTCGATGGAGTTCATGCCGCGCATCACCCGGGCGCAATCGATGGACGTCCTGTCCAGCCAGGCCAATCTTGCCGGCTACCAGGCGGTGATCGACGGCGCCTCGGAATATGACCGCGCTCTGCCGATGATGATGACCGCCGCCGGCACCGTTCCCGCCGCGAAGGTCTTCATCATGGGCGTCGGCGTCGCCGGCCTGCAGGCCATCGCCACCGCACGCCGCCTCGGTGCCGTCGTCACGGCCACCGACGTTCGTCCCGCAGCCAAGGAACAGGTCGCCTCGCTTGGCGCGAAATTCCTGGCGGTAGAGGATGAGGAGTTCAAGGCGGCCGAGACCGCTGGCGGCTACGCCAAGGAAATGTCCAAGGAATACCAGGCCAAGCAGGCCGCGCTCACCGCCGAGCACATCGCCAAGCAGGACATCGTCATCACCACGGCGTTGATCCCCGGCCGGCCGGCGCCGAAGCTGGTCTCGGCGGCGATGGTCGCCTCGATGAAGCCGGGCTCGGTGCTCGTCGATCTCGCCGTCGAGCGCGGCGGCAATGTCGAGGGTGCCGAACCCGGCAAGATCGTCACCACCGCCAACAATGTGAAGATCGTCGGCCACCTCAACGTGCCCGGCCGCGTCGCGGCATCGGCCTCGCTGCTTTATGCCAAAAACCTGTTCGCGTTCCTCGAGACGCTGGTCGACAAGACCACCAAGACGCTCGCCATCAACCGCGATGACGATCTGGTCAAGGCGACGATGCTGACCGACGGCGGCAAGGTGGTCCACCCCGCCTTCGCCAAGCCCGACCAGCAGCCCTATGTCGAGCCGGCCGCGATCCCGGCGACGACCATGGTCGCCGATGCTTCGGCAGCGTCCAAGAAGTCCGCGCCCAGGAAGACCGCCGCATCCAAGTCGCCCGCGCCTAAGTCGAAAGGGACCGCGTGATGGATCAGACCTTGCAGAAAGCCCTCGACCAACTCGACCAGGCAAGCGCGGCCGTCCGGCTCGCGGTGCAGAACCTGGGCAATGCCCCGGGCGGTGCCGACGCGGCGGGTGATGCCGCGCATGCGCTGTCGGGTGGCGCCATCGATCCCTTCGTCTTCCGCTTCGCCATTTTCGTGCTGGCGATCTTCGTCGGCTATTATGTCGTCTGGTCGGTGACCCCCGCACTGCACACGCCGTTGATGGCCGTCACCAACGCCATCTCGTCCGTCATCGTCGTTGGCGCGCTGCTGGCCGTCGGCATCGCGGCCTCGGGCGTTGCCGCAGGTTTCGGCTTCGTCGCGCTGATGCTGGTTTCGGTCAACATCTTCGGCGGCTTCCTCGTCACCCAGCGCATGCTGGCCATGTACAAGAAGAAGGGCAAGTAGAGCGCCATGAACGCCAACTTCGCGTCCTTCCTCTATCTGGTTTCCGGCGTCCTGTTCATCATGGCGCTGCGCGGCCTGTCGCATCCGACGACCAGCCGCCAGGGCAATCTCTACGGCATGATCGGCATGGGCATCGCCATCGCCACCACCTTGGCGCTGGCAACCCCGTCCGCTGGCCGCTTCGGCCTGATCGTGCTTGGCCTCGCCATTGGCGGCGGCGTCGGCGCCGTCACCGCGCGCCGCATCGCCATGACCTCGATGCCGCAATTGGTTGCAGCCTTCCACTCGCTGGTCGGCCTCGCCGCCGTCATGGTGGCTGCCGCGGCCATATACGCGCCGGAAAGCTTCGGCATCGGCACCGATGGCGACATCCACGCCCAAGCCCTGGTCGAGATGAGCCTCGGCGTCGCCATCGGCGCCATCACCTTCACCGGCTCGGTCATCGCCTTCCTCAAGCTCGATGGCCGCATGTCCGGCAAGCCGATCATGATCGGCGGCCGCCACTTCATCAACGCCGCCCTCGGCATCGCCCTGATCGTGCTGATCGTGCTCCTGGTCACCACGGAATCGAAGCTGGTCTTCTGGCTGATCGTCGCCGCCTCGCTGGTGCTCGGCATCCTCCTGATCATCCCGATCGGCGGCGCCGACATGCCGGTCGTCGTCTCGATGCTGAATTCCTACTCGGGCTGGGCGGCGGCGGCCCTTGGCTTCACACTCGGCAATCTGGCGCTGATCATCACCGGCGCGCTGGTCGGCTCGTCGGGCGCCATCCTGTCCTACATCATGTGCAAGGGCATGAACCGCTCGTTCATCTCGGTCATCCTCGGCGGCTTCGGCGGCGAGACCGCGGCTGCCGCTGACGACGGCATCGAGCGCACGGTCAAGCAGGGCTCGGCCGACGACGCCGCCTATCTGATGATGAACGCGCAGAAGGTCATCATCGTGCCGGGCTACGGCATGGCGGTCGCCCAGGCGCAGCACGCGCTGCGCGAAATGGCCGACAAGCTCAAGGCCAATGGCGTCGACGTCAAATACGCCATCCACCCCGTCGCCGGCCGCATGCCTGGCCACATGAACGTGCTGCTCGCGGAAGCCAACGTGCCTTACGACGAGGTCTTCGAACTGGAGGACATCAACTCGGAGTTCGCGCAGGCCGATGTCGCCTATGTCATCGGCGCCAACGACGTCACCAACCCGTCCGCGCGCGACGACAAATCCTCGCCGATCTACGGCATGCCGATCCTCGACGTCGACAAGGCGCGCACCTGCCTGTTCGTCAAGCGCTCGCTTGGCTCCGGCTATGCCGGCATCGACAACACGCTGTTCTACAAGGACGGCACCATGATGCTGCTCGGCGACGCCAAGAAGATGACCGAGGAAATCGTCAAGGCGATGGACCACTGACCCGGCCAATCTAAATCGTCGAATAGCCGATCTAAACCGTCAAATAGAAAGAGCCCGGTCGATGCCGGGCTCTTTGGCTTTGGGTGTGCTGCTTCAACCGTGGGTCAGGAAGACCGCTTCCTCTTCATCGCGCTGCCTGCCGCCGAGAGCCGCGGCCGCACTGGCGATGAAGGCGCCGATGACGAGCGACAGGGCACCGAGAAGGGCAAAGGTGGCGCTTGCCTTGCGGGCGGTGTCGGCGGCCTGCTTGGCCTTGACCTTCGCATCCTGCGCCTTCGCCAGCACCGCGTCGACACGCGCCTTGGCATCAGCCTCGGAAAGACCGGTGCGCGCGGCGACCAACTGCGCGAGATAGGTCTTGTCTTCCGCGGAGACCTCGCCCGCGACGGCACCGGCGATCAGGATGCGCGAGGCCTGCCCGGCCGCGGCGGCTTCGTCGTTTGGATTGGCTGCTGCGAGCTTGGTCGGATCGGCCGGACGGAACAGCGAGTCAACCAGATAGGATGTCGCATTGTCGGCCGATGCGCCGCTGGCATTGGCGGAAGCGCCAGCCGACGCGCCCATGGCGGCTCCCGAAGCGACGGTGGACGCGGCCTGCACGCCTGAACCGATTGCCGCCGAAAGCGCCGAGCCAAGTATTCCCGCCACCAGAAGCGTGGCCAATGCCCAGGCGAGAAAGCCGTGGGCGGTATCGCGGAAATAGACCTCGTCGGTGTGAATGCCGACCCATTTGGTGCGCAGGCGTCCCGCGAGATAGCCGCCGACGCCAGAGGACAGCCATTGTACGATGACCAGCCAGATCGCGGTTGAAACCGCGAAGGTGGTTACCGATGCGCCCGAGCCCGACCATGGCGACACCATGCTCAAGCCAAGCCCCGAGCCGAGCAGCATGAGGATGAACGTCAATGTCGAGGCCGCGAAGGCGCCGGCAATGATGGGTCCCCAGCTGACAGCCGTGGAGGACGATTCCGTCGAAGCGGAGACGTCGACAGCCGATAGGGTGGACTGCATGGAAGCCCCCTACCGTACGAACAGCATGATGAGAATGATGATCGGAATCGGAATGCCGAGCAACCAGAGCAATATGCCGCGTCCCATGAAAGCCTCCTTGTGAAAAATTGTGATCGATGTTGTCACAATGTCCCGGAAGGCCTTCTGTTCCAGTGGCTTATGAAATGTTTCTCGGCGCCGGAATGAATATTGACGCTCGTAGCGCGCCAATATTCAAAGACAAGAACAGGTCTTAAATATCGAGATTGGCGACCGATAGCGCGTTGTCCTGGATGAATTCGCGCCTCGGCTCCACCTCGTCGCCCATCAGCCGCGAGAACAGGCTGTCGGCATCGGTGGCGTCGTTGACCTTGACCTGCAGCAGCGAGCGCACATTCGGGTCGAGCGTGGTTTCCCAGAGCTGCTCGGCATTCATCTCGCCGAGACCCTTGTAGCGCTGCATGGTGAGCCCCTTGCGGCCGGTCGCGAAGACGGCGTTGAGCAGCGCCAGCGGGCCCGAGACGGTTTCGGACACCTCCTTGCGGCGCAGCACCGGCGGTGTGCCGTAGACCTCGCTGAGGCGCTGCGCGTAACGGTCGAGCTGGCGCGCGTCGGCCGAATTGATCAGCCCCATGTCGAGATGGGCGTATTCCTTGACGCTGCGCACGGTGCGCTCGAAGACATAGCCGCCGCTGCCGTCATTCGAGGTCGACATGCGGCCGGTCCAGCCGCGCTCGGTATCCTCCGCGATGATGTCGAGCCGTTGTGCGATCCGTTCCGCCATCGCGTTGGCGCCGCCAAGATCGCTGAAGACCTCGGGATTGAGCCCGCCGGCGATGGCGGCCTGCTCGACGACGTTGCGGTTGTAGCGCGTGTGTAGCCCGTTGATGAGCTGGCGCACCGCCAGGGCATCATCGACGGCGGCGTGGAGATCCTGTCCGGTCCGGACTTCCCCCGAGCCAAGCGTCAGGGAAGCCTCCTCCAACCCCGAATCGATCAGGAACGCTTCGAAGGCGCTCTCATTCTTGATGTATTGCGAGCTCTTGCCGCGCGTCACCTTATAGAGCGGCGGTTGGGCGATGTAGAGATGGCCGCGCTCGATCAGCTCCGGCATCTGCCGGAAGAAGAAGGTCAGCAGCAAGGTCCTGATATGGGCGCCGTCGACGTCGGCGTCGGTCATCAGGATGATCTTGTGGTAGCGCAGCTTGTCGGCGTTGAATTCATCCTTGCCGATCGAGGTGCCGAGCGCGGTGATCAGCGTGCCGATCATGTCGGACGAGAGCATGCGGTCGAAGCGGGCCCGCTCGACATTGAGGATCTTGCCGCGCAGGGGAAGGATCGCCTGGTTCTGGCGCGAACGGCCGCCCTTGGCGGAGCCGCCGGCCGAGTCACCCTCGACGATGAAGATTTCCGATTTCGCCGGGTCACGTTCCTGGCAGTCGGCCAGCTTGCCGGGCAGCGAGGTGACGCCGAGCGAGGTCTTGCGGGTGATGTCGCGCGCCTTGCGCGCGGCTTCGCGCGCCGCTGCCGCCTGGATCACCTTGTCGATGACCACCTTGCCCTCGGACGGATGCTCTTCGAGCCAGGTGCCGAGCGCTTCGTTGACCAGCCCTTCGACCACGGGACGGACTTCCGAGGAGACCAGCTTGTCCTTGGTCTGCGAGGAGAATTTCGGGTCGGGAACCTTGACCGACAGCACCGCCGTCAGGCCCTCGCGGCAATCGTCGCCGATCAGCGCGACCTTTTCCTTCTTGGTCAGGCCCGAGGATTCGCCGTAGCCGGTGATCTGCCGGGTCAGCGCGCCGCGAAAACCGGCCAGATGGGTGCCGCCATCGCGCTGGGGGATGTTGTTGGTGAACGCCAGCACGTTCTCGTGGTAGCTGTCGTTCCACCACATCGCCACTTCGACGGTGATGCCGTCGCGCTCGGCCCGGATGGAAATCGGCTTCTCGATCAGCGGCTTTTTCACCCGGTCGAGATATTTCACGAACTCTTCCAGGCCCCCGTCATAGTGCAGTTCATGCCTCACGACGTCGGCATGACGGGCGTCCGTCAGCACGATGCGCACGCCGGAGTTCAGGAAGGCGAGCTCGCGCAGCCGGTGCTCCAGCGTGCCGAAGTCGAACTCGACCATGGTGAAGGTCTCGGCGGACGGAAAGAAGGTGATCTCGCTGCCGCTGCGGCCTTCATTGGTACCCGGGCGCTTGTCCTGCTCGTAGCTGCCGGTCGCCTTCAGCGGCGCGTCGGCATCGCCATGGGTGAAACTCATTTCGAAGATCTGGCCGTTGCGGCGGATCTTGAGCTTCAGCCAGGCCGACAGCGCGTTGACCACCGAGACGCCGACGCCGTGCAGGCCGCCGGATACCTTGTAGGAATTCTGGTCGAATTTACCGCCGGCATGCAGCTGCGTCATGATCACTTCCGCCGCCGATATGCCCTCGCTGGAGTGAATATCGGTGGGAATGCCGCGGCCATTGTCGGTGACCGTCACCGAACCATCGGGATTGAGCGTCACCGAAACCAGGTCGGCATGGCCTGCCAGCGCCTCGTCGATGGCGTTGTCGACCACCTCGTAAACCATGTGATGCAGGCCCGAGCCGTCATCGGTGTCGCCGATATACATGCCAGGCCGTTTGCGGACAGCATCCAACCCCTTCAAAACCTTGATGGAATCGGCGCCGTATTCGGCTTCAGCGCCGTTGGTGTTCTCGGTCTGGTCGCTCATGAAAACCTGTTGTCTAGATGCCGCTTTTACAGCGCGAAAAATCGGCCCCGAATCGCGCTTCTGATATCGTCTAGATATAGGCGCTAAAGGCGGTTTTTCCAAGGTTTGCAGGCATTTCCCGGGAGATTGAGCCGGCTGTCCATGACGGTCCGTCGCCGGCCGCTATTTGGCCTTCGCCAGGCGGTCCCTGAGAAACTTGATCATGAACTTGTATCGCGGTGCCAGCCGCCCGCTCCGGTCGAGTTCCAGCGTCATGTCGAGCGCCTGGGAAAGCACCGCCTTGGGGTTCTTGGCGACCTGTGCGTAATCGATCATGGCGACCACCAGATCGCGCTGCCAGGTGGCGTTCCCGGGATCGGAACTGGCCAGCCGCTGCCGGATGCCGAGACTATCTTCGAACGCCTGACGCGCGCCCTTGATGTCGCGTTCCTTGATCCGCAGCATGCCGATCTCCGAGAGCGTGATCGACAGGTCGCGCTGCCAGTCCGAATTGGCCGGATCGAGCTTGGCCAGCCTGTCGGCGATGGCGAAGCTGTCGAGATAGATCTTGAGCGCTCCCTTGCGGTCGCCCTGGATGGCGAGCACGCCCGCGACCTTCTCCAGGCTGACCGACAGGTCGCGCTGCCAGTCGCTGTTGTCGGGATCGCTGTCGGCCAGCGCCTGCGCCTGCAACAGCGCCTTCCGGTAGGCCGAAAGGGCCGCCGGCCAGTTCTCCTGATCGCTGAGGGCATTGCCGATCTTGGCGTTGCCGACCGACAGATCGCGTTTCAGTTCCGTATTGTCGGGATCGCGGCCTGCCAGCCGCTCGACGATCGCAAGCCCCTCCTGGTAGGCGGCGAGCGCGCCGGCGGGATCGTTGCGCTCGCGCTTGAGGTCGCCGATCGTGTCGTGGCTCACCGACACGTCGCGCTGCCGCTCCGCGTCGTCGGGCGCCTTGGCGGCCAGCGCAAGGCGGATCCGCAGGCTCTCGTCATAGGCTGTCTGCGCATCGTCCAATCGGCCGGAGGTACGGGCAAGGTTGGCGACCTCGTCATAGGCGATGGTCAGGTCGCGCTGCAGGTCGACGCGCTCCGGCTCGTTGGCGGCCAGCTGTTGCTTGACGTCGAGGCTCTCCTGATAGGCGCGCGCGGCCCCGGCCAGGTCGCCTTGTGTCATCAGCACGTTGCCGATCTTGTCGTCGACGCTGGCAAGATCGCCGAACCAGTTCAGGCGGTGGGGCTCGGCCACGGCAAGGTCGCGCAGCATGGAGCGCGCCGTCTCGTAGTTCCGCAGCGCCGCCGGCAGGTCGCCCAGCGCCACCTTGATGTTGCCGAGCTTGGTGTGGCTGACCGCGAGGTCGCGCTGCACGCTGGGGTCGCTCTCCCGCCTGACGCGCAGCTCCAGATTGGCTTGCAGCGCCTCGTAGGCGCGTCCGGCGGCGGTGATGGCACCCGTGGTGACGTAGAGCTTGCCGAGTTCGTCCAGCGTGCGGATCTGCCGGTCGGCGTCCTCGAGCGTGAGCGAGGACTGCCCGGTCTCGCCATAGAGCGACAGCGCCGTTTCATAGTCCTTGATGGCCCCGGCGTAGTCGAGATCGGCCCGCGCCGCGCCGCCCGACAAATAGAGCGTCGCGGCCTCCGACATGGTGCGGCTGACGAAATTGGCCTTCAGCGCCTGACGCGAGTCGTTGTCGATACCGGCAGCCTTGGCAAGGATGGCGCGCGCACCGTCGAACGCACCGAGCGACAGCTGTTCCTCGGCCTGCCGGCGCAGTTCCGTCACTTGCGGATCGTCGGAGCCGAGCGTCTTCATCTCGCCGCGCACCTTGACGAAGGCGTCCGCCGCCTCGCGCAGCCTGGCATCGAGGCTTTCCGCCGACAGATGGCTGGTATCGGTGCTGATCAGCGCGCCATAGAGCGGCGCCAGCGGCATGTCGGCATCGCTGGCGATCCGCTCGACCTCGACGCGCATGTCCGGCGTCACGTCGGCCATGGCCAGCAGCAGCCTTTCGCGCTCCGGCAATTGCTCCTTGGCCACGGCGGCGAAGAACAGTGTCGGCAGTCCGCTCTCGACATAGGGCAGTTGCTTGCCGCGGCTGAGGTCGTAGACTTCCTGCTGCACCAGCGTCAGCACCGAGCGGATTTCAAGCCCATCGGTGCCGAGATATTTGGTCAGCGCCGTGGTGAAGGGCGAGTTCTGGCCGGTTCCATCGGCAGCCGTCTCTCCGGGGGCGGCCGAGAACGCGAACAGGATGTTTTCCGCCCGCCCGACGCGCCCGAGACCAGGCTTGACCTTGTCGGCGACATCCTTGGCCAGGGACGTCGCGCCGCGCCCGTCGCCACCCGTTCCCGAGAAAGGATCGCTGCGGCAGGCATCGAGCACGACCAGCCCGACCTTGGCGGTGGCGGCGACCGCGTCGCGCACCTCTTCCAGTGGCAGGCTGGTCTTGTCCAGTTGATCGAGCGAGGAGCCGTCGGCATCGACTGGCAGCAGCCGGTTGTCGCCCGATATTTCGACGCCATGGCCCGAGAAATACACCAGCGCCACGTCGGCGCCCTTGGCGTCCTGGCGGAAATCATCCAGCGCGCGGCGCATGCGCCTGAGGTCGCGATTGGTTTCGAGCACCACCTCGAAACCAAGTTTCCTCAGCGCCGTTTCCATCGCTTCGCCGTCATGGACGGGGTTGGCAAGCGGCCGGACCAGCCGGTAATCGTCCTCGGCGATAACCAGCGCCACGCGCCGCTCCGCCACCGCGGCAGTGGTGGTCACGAGCATCAGCAGCAAGGCAAACAGCAAACGCAAGTCGAACCGCCCCCGGCTCAGTCGTTTGCCGACCATTCCATCTCTTTACGGCGCGAGCAAGCCAGGCCGAAGCAGCTCCCTTCAGCGCGCTCGCATCGGCTTCAGCGCTTCGCTCCAGGCCAACAGCTCGTCCAGCATGGTCTTGGTCCCGCCACGCACCTGCTCGCTGGCCTCGAAGGCGCCATTCTCGCCGAGCAGTTTCTGGTAGAGCGGCAGCGCCACACCTTCGGGGATCGGCATGATCCCGACCGAGGTCAGCAGCGGCTTCAGCGCCTGCGCCGCGCGCAGGCCGCCGGAGACACCGCCATAGCTGAGAATGGCGGCGGGCTTGTACTTCCATTCGCGGGAGAGATAGTCGATCGCGTTGACGATCGCGGGTGCGGCGAAATAATTGTATTCCGGCGCCACGAAGACGAAAGCGTCGGCGGCGTCGATCGCCTTCGACCAGGCCTTGGTGTGGTCGTTCTGATAGTTGCCAAGCCTTGGATGGTGCGGTTCGTCCAGCACCGGCAGGTTGAACGCGGCGATGTCGGTCAGCACCGGCTCGAATTTTCCGTGCTCGCGCGCGAACGTTTCCAGCCATTCGGCAAAAACCGGACCGGCGCGGCCGGGCCGCGTGCTGCCGATGATGATGTTCAACTGGTGCTTCAAGACAGGCTCCCTTCTCGGACGGTATCCATTGGTGACTGTCACTACGGCAGAGCGTTCAAGGGGGCAAGATCGGACCCCTGAGGAAACGGTCACGATCGGATGAACAGCCTGTCCGCCCTGGCGTTCCAGCTGTCATGGTTCGGCCTGCCGTTCGGTCACATGGACGCCCGGTGTGCCAGCCACTACATTGATGCCAGCAGCGGAGCATTTCATGGACACACAGCCCGCCCCCTTCGTTCCTCCCGCCCCGAAGCCGCGCACATCGCCGCCTTCGACGCTGGAGATGATCCGCATCGTCTACCGCAACCCGCTCGAACTGTGGGGCGAGCCGACCTACAACGAACCCTGGATTTCGGCCAAGGGCGCCGGCGGGCCTCTGGTCATCGCCAATGACCCCGGCCTGATCCGCCATGTCCTGGTCGACAATGCCAAGAACTACAAGATGGCGACGGTGCGCCAGAAGATCTTGCGGCCAATCCTGCGCGATGGCCTGCTGACCGCCGAGGGCGAGGTGTGGAAGCGGTCGCGCAAGGCGATGGCGCCGGTGTTCACCCCGCGCCACATCTTCGGCTTCGCGCAGCCGATGCTGAAACGCACGCTGGAGTTCGTCACCCGTTACGAGGCGGGCGGGACTTCGGACATCGCCCATGACATGACGCTGCTCACCTACGACATCCTGGCCGAGACGCTGTTTTCCGGCGAGATCGCGGGCGAGCCGGGCAGCTTCGCCAACGAGATCGACCGCCTGTTCGAAACCATGGGCCGCGTCGATCCGCTCGATCTGTTGCGCGCGCCCGACTGGCTGCCGCGGCTGACCCGCATCCGCGGCCGCAAGACCATGGCCTATTTCCGCAAGATCGTGACCGACACGGCCAAGATGCGCGAAGAGAAGTTCAAGCGCGATCCCGATGCCGTGCCGCAGGATTTCCTGACGCTGCTGCTGAAGGCCGAAGGCCCCGACGGGCTGACGCGGCCGGAAGTCGAGGACAACATCATCACCTTCATCGGCGCCGGCCACGAGACCACGGCGCGCGCGCTCGGCTGGACGCTTTATTGCCTGGCCGAATCGCCCTGGGAGCGCGACCGGGTCGAACAGGAGATCGACCAAGTGCTGGCGCGCGAGGCTGAACCGACGAAGTGGCTCGATGCCATGCCACTGACACGCGCCGCCTTCGACGAGGCGCTCCGGCTCTATCCGCCGGCGCCGTCGATCAATCGCGAGCCGATCGAGCCCGAAATGTGGAAGGATCTTTATATCCCCAAGCACGCCGCCGTGCTGGTGATGCCGTGGGTCGTCCACCGCCACAGGAAGCTGTGGGACCGGCCCGACGCCTTCCTGCCCGAACGCTTCCACCCGGGAAACCGCGAGAAGATCGATCGCTTCCAGTATCTGCCCTTCGGCGCCGGCCCGCGCGTCTGCATCGGCGCCAGCTTCGCCATGCAGGAGGCGATCATCGCGCTCGCCATCCTGTTGTCACGCTTCCGCTTCGACGTTACCGCTGAGACGAAGCCCTGGCCGGTGCAGAAATTGACCACGCAGCCACAAGGTGGCCTGCCGATGCAGGTCACGCCTCGCTATCGGTGAGGGCTGACAGCTCTCCCGAATTAGACCGCGGGTTTGCGCTGCTGGAACTGGCCGGCGGCGCGGAAGCGCCAGAGATAGCTGGGCAGGATCGTCGCGATCGATTGCGGCTGGATGCCGAGCCCCGCCAATGTCCGGTTGGCCTTGGCGGCTTCCTCCGAGACGATGTTGTGCTCGCGCAGCTGCATCACCTGGTCCTTGGTCAGCAGCGGATTGGGCAACAGGCCGAGGATCGAGGCCTGGATGTTGGCCACCCACCACGGCACCGGCACCAGCAGGCGCTTGCGCTCGATCACGGTGAGCAGTTCCTGCATGCACTCCTTGAAGGTGAGCACGTTGGGGCCGCCAAGCTCGTAGGTCTGGCCGCCATCGATCTTGCCCTCGACCGAGCGCGCCACGGCCTCGGCGACGTCGCCGACATAGACCGGCTGGAACTTGGTCTGGCCGCCGCCGATCAGGGGCAGCACCGGCGAATAGCGCGCCATGTTGGCGAAGCGGTTGAAGAAACTGTCCTCGGGTCCGAAATTGATCGACGGCCGCAAGATCACGGCATTGGCGATCGTCTCCAGCACGGCCTTCTCGCCAAGCGCCTTGGTGCGCGCATAATCCGATTCGGAGTCGGGATCGGCGCCCAGCGCCGAAATATGGGTAAGCCCGGCGCCGACGGAGCGCGCCGCCTCGGCGACGGCGCGAGCACCGAATTCATGCACGGCCGAGAATTTCTGCCGGCCGCTCTCATGCAGGACGGCGACGAGATTGACGACATGGTCGGCGCCTTGCACGGCGCGGTCGACGGACCAGCGGACGCGCACATTGGCCTGCACCGGCTGGATCTGGCCGACATTGCCAAGCGGCTGCAAATGGCCGGCAAGATCGGGCCGGCGGCAGGCGACCCGGATGCGATAGCCGCGTTTGGCCAGCGCCCGCACGACGTGGCGGCCGACAAAACCCGATCCGCCAAAGACGACGACGAGTTTCGGGGTCTGCAGGATTTCGGTCATGGCGGGCTCCGGCGCACGTTCCAGATGGCTTGGCTGAGCCGTTTCATAGTCCGTTTTGCGCCAAAGGCAAAGGGTGACGCGTCGTCGCGTCACCCTTCTGCGCGCAAAGCAATTCCAGGAAAAGTGTGAAGCGGTTTTCCGTCCGGAATTGCGTCAAAACAAAAAAGCAATTCCAGGAAAAGTGAGAGGCGGTTTTCCGTCCGGAATTGCGTCAAACAAAAAAGCAATTCCAGGAAAAGTGAGAAGCGGTTTTCCGTCCGGAATTGCGTCGAACAAAGCTTGTCAGAATGCCTTGCCGAGGCGGGCGTCGACCGAGTGCCGGTTGCCGCCGCGAATGACGAAGAACAGAAGGATCGCGGCCCACAGGAGCGATTTTTCAGCGCCCGAGAAACCTTGGCCCATGGTGACCCAGTGGAACCAGACGGTTACCAGCAGCACGAACAGGCCGGCAAAGGCGGCCGGGCGCGTCAAAAACCCGATGGCGATCAGGATGCCGAAGAATTCGGTGCAGGCAAGCAGCAACGACCAGAAGGCACCGGGATAGAAGCCGAGGCCTTCGACCATTTCGGCGGCGCCGAAAGGGTTGACGATCTTCTGCGAGCCATGGACGGCCAGGAAGATGCCGGCCACGGCGCGCATCACTGTTTCGCCGGCGTCGTGCAGTGAGGAATACAGGCGGCCAAGCGCCGGAATAATCAGCTTGCCATGGGGGGCGTCGGTGGTCGCGGACATCGGAGCTCCTGTTTTGTGATCGTGCCTTTCGCAAACGCCCGAGGGTTCCAGCCAAGTCAAGTTAACAAAAGTTAACTATCGTAATCATGTTTGGCGTCACGGACGACAAACGCAGAAAACCCCGCCGAAGCGGAGTTTTCCGGATGACATCCATGCGGTGCCAGGGGCCGACGGAGCGGCCTGACCTGAGACGGTATCAGGAGGGCGTGAAGCAAGTACGCCCACCCCAGCCCTGAACATCCGACATGGTGCCACCAACCTTCTTGCAGGCGGCGATGAAATCGGCGCTGCAATTGGCGAATTTGGCATGGCCGTTCTTGCAATAGTGGTCTTCGGTGGCGCCGCCGCTCGGCGCGGTAATGACGCCGGGGTTGGCCGGCTTGACCGGTGCGGCCTTGAGGTTGGCCGCCTGCGTGGCGCCCATGAAGGAACCGAGCAGGAGCACGGCGGTGAGGATGGTGGTCTTGGTGTTGGTCATGATGATCTTCCTTTGATTTGAGGTTGTGTTTTCCGGGACGCGAAGGGCGATGCCTTTCACGCGGAGCAGACTTTCGATTTGATTTTGCTGTTCCCCCGGTCTGGATCGGGCAAGCTCGCCTTGCCCTGGACAAACGTTGGTCGTCCGGGCGTGACAAAAGGTTCAGGACATACGCGAAAAAACCGCGCCGCAGGCAAGGAGGGTCAGATAACTATCTAAAAAAAAATAAATTATTCAGGCCGAATAGCGCTCGGCGAATTCGGAGATGCGCTGGATCACCGCCTTGGGCGCGGTGATGCCGCGCGCCTGGGCCTTCTCGGCCGCTTCGGCGCGGGCGCGGCCGGGCACATGCACGCCGTAGCGTCGGCGCAGCCGGTCGAGCTGGTCCTTCATGCGCTGCTCGAAATCTGGATCGAGCAGCTTCGGCTCGACCGCGAGCACGAACAGGCCGGTTCCCGGACTGTCGGGGCCGCCGCTGAACCACGGCGCGTCGAGCGACCAGTTGGCGCCCGACAGGCCCGCCGCCAGCACCTCGACCATCAGCGCGATGTTGGCGCCGCGCTGGCCGCCAAAGGCAAGCATGGCGCCCTTCATGGCGGCGGCGGGGTCGGTCGTCGAATTGCCGCTGGCATCCAGCGCCCAGCCTTCGGGGATTTTCTTGCCGTCTTCCGCCGCCTTGCGGATGTTGACGAAGGCGGTGGCGCTCGACGACTGGTCGATGACCAGCGGCGCGCCGTCGGCGGCGGGCGCGGCGAACGACATCGGATTGGTGCAGTAGACAGGCTTGACCGAGCCCGAGCCGGCGAGAACCGCTGGTCCATTGGTGGCGGCGAAGGACACCAGCCCTTGCGTCGCCAGCCGGCCGGTGAAATAGCCGAGCGCTCCGCAGGTGTAGGCGTTCTTCTGCGAGAAGATGGCAACGCCGAACAGTCTCGCCGCCTTGGCGAGGTCGTCGATGGTGCGGTCGAAGCCGGTATGCGCCAGGCCGCCGCGTGCGTCCGAGAGATAGATAGCCAGCGCCGGCCGGGTGATTACGGGGTCGGCATTGCCGTCGATGCGCCCGGCCTCGAGCGCTTCGAGGTAATCGATGAAATGCGACAGCCCGACGGCTGCCAGTCCCTCGGCCTCGGCCGCGATGATCGAGGCCGTGAGCGATTGCGCCGCTTCCTCATTGGCACCGGCGCCAAGTGCCGCCATCCGGCACAGTCCTGTTGCCTGGTCGAGACTGAGTTGCATCATGGTCGTCCTGAAAGAAGGGAGTAGGGGAATACGGGAGTAGGGGACTTGTGCGCAGTGAATAGCCAATAGGGCTGGAAATGTGAATGCGGAAGTGACCGGATACTCCCCTACTCCCCTACTCCCCTACTCCCCTACCTCCTTGGCTGCTGCCAACCGAGATCCAGCAACCCGATCCGGCGAGTTCACGGTCCATGGCCTTCGCGATGTCCTTGCGGGCGGCGCCGATGTCGCGCAGCTGGCGATCGGACAGGTCCTCGACATTCTGGTGTGGCAGGTTGACCGCGACCCTGGCCTGACGCAGCCAGTCACGGACCGCCGACAGCCAGGAGGGGCGAGCGATGTATGCTGGGTGAAGAGCAATGTGAGACATGATCGTATCCGTACTCTCCGGACATCAAATCCGGTTTGATGGTGTTTTGATGTTTCGATCATGCCCGATTGAAAAACAAACGGGAAACGAGTAGTTCTTTTCTCATCGTCAAGTTTTATTTGAGGATCGAGGCTCCATGAGCCGCTGTGGTCGGGTTACGCGTTGATGGCGCTTCTGCCGGGAACGCGGGCGCTGAGGACGCTGGAGGCGGCGGCCCGGCACCTCAATTTCACCCGCGCCGCCGACGAGCTTGGGCTGACCCCGGCCGCGGTCAGCCACCAGATCAAGGAAATCGAGGATCAGCTCGGCTTCGTGCTGTTCACCCGCACCAGCCGCACCATCCGGCTGACGGAGGCGGGCACGGTGCTGTACGAGGCGGCGACCGACACGCTCGACCTGCTTGGCCGGGCGGTCATGCGGGCGCGCAAGCTGGCGCGCGGCACCGAATTCCTGAAAGTGACGCTGGACGCGCAATTCGCGGCGAAATGGCTGATGCGGCGCGTCGAGAATTTCCGCAAACAGCACCCAGGCATCGAGCTGAGGTTCGACATCGCCTATGGCTTGCGCGATTTCGACCTCGACGACGTCGATGTCGGGATCCGCTTCGGCGCTGGCAAATATCCGGGCCTTTGCGCGCACCGCCTGTTCGACAACATCATCATTCCGGTGTGCAGCCCAAGCCTGTTGAGCTCCGGGCCGCCCCTGCGGGAACCGCGCGACCTGTTCAACCACACGCTTGCCCATATCGAATGGGCGCGCCAGGGCGTGACATGGCCGAACTGGCGCATGTGGATGGCGGCGGCCGGCGTGGACGATTTCGACGACAGCCGCACAGTCGTCTTCGGCACGTCGACGGATGCTGTCCAGGCGGCGCTCGACGGCAATGCAGTGGCGCTCGCTGATTTCGCCATGGTGGCAAACGACCTGTCAGAGGGGCGGCTGGTGCGGCCCTTCGAACTCAGCATCAGGGTTGCGCCGGAATTCGCCTATTTCCTGGTCTATCCCCAGGCCACGGCCGACGATCCCCGCATCGTTGCCTTCCGCGAGTGGATACTGGAGGAAGTTGCCAGGACGCGGACAGCGGACAAGCTGTAGGTCGCCGCGACCGGCAACGCCGATTCAGGACCGGGCGTTGTGGCCGAAGACCATCCTCGTGTACTTCTTCCACTTCCATTTCAGGCTTTTGTAGAGCAGCGGCTGCTTCTTGCCGGCGACGGAGGTGTGGAAGGCACCGTTCTCGCTGCCTTGTTCGGCGATCGGCCGCTCGAACCAGAGCATTTCAACCCCGAGCTTTTCGTCCATTTGCTCGATCTGGTGATCGATCGCCGTGGATATTTTGTTTTGCTCGATCCAGGCGCAGCGGGCCTCGGCGACGGGGCGCGTAATCAGGTAGGAATCGGCGCATCTTGCATGCAGCGCCGGATAGAGCCTTTGACCCTTCCGCAGCTTCCAGCTCGGGGTGTAATAGTTGCTGCCATTGCCGAGATAGATGACGGCCTTGCGGTTGGGATCGCCGAGTTCGGAGAGCCCCTGCCGGAACTTGGCGACAAAGTCGCGGGCCAGGAACACGTCGTCCTCGAACACCAGGCAATAGGGCTGGTCGGTCTCGAGGAAATCTCGCCAGATGCCGACATGCTTGAGCGCCAGCGAGACCGCTGCCGGATGGGTAAAGCCGGGCGCGATCAATTCGTCGCGTATCTCCGGCGTGATGTCGGGCCGGTCCCAGTCGGTGTAGAAATAGACCGGCACACCGCGCCGCTCGAACTCCTTGACGATGTGGCGGCGCCTGTCCTCGTAGCCGTTCTTGACGTGGCAGATACGGGTGAACACCAGGTCGCGAGGAAATCCGGAATTTTCCGCCAGCATCAAATCACCATCGTTCAGCTTGCCGCGGCGCCGAACCAGCCGATCACCGCGCCGATGATCAGCAAGACGCCCAGCCAATGGCCGCCATCGATCAGGGTCAGGTCCCAGCCGAAATTCTCGTAGCGGTGGTTGACGGACAGCGTGGTGGCGACAAAGCCCAGCCAGAGCACGAAACCGAAGATCAGCCCGGCGAGCCAGGTCGGTTCACCACCCGTCATCGCGCCGACGACCAGCGCCATGATGGTGGCCATGAGCAGCTCGGCGATGAAGGAGATGACGAAGGGCAGCGGCGATTTCTTCATCATCGCCGGATTGAGCTTGGCGGCCTTCAGCCAGGGCTTGCTCAACGCCATGTACCAGGCGGCACCGAACAGCCATGCGACACGGCGGCAGCAATCACCGCTATCCAGTTCACCGCGGAAAAATCCATGAGTCCCCCCTCCTGTTCGGTTTATGGAAACGCTTGTTCGGCGATGGCGTCAAGCAGGCGCCATACGGTCGTGCGCTTGACTTCGGCATCCTCTAGAGCCCGTGTCACCGGCACCTGATAGACGCCAAGCGGCTCCAGCCCCGATCGCGGCAGGTAGGACCGGCCGGGATCGCCGATCAGGATCTCGGCGCCACGCCGTTTGAGCGCCGAAAACCATGGCATCAGCCGGTCGGCGAAGGGTTTGTCATAGAAGACGTCACCGGCCAGGATCACGTCCCAGCCGGCGTCGCTGCCGATACAGTCCGTGCCGAGGAATTCGATCGGAACACCGTTGGCCTCGCTATTGAGGCGAATCGCGGTGGCGCAGAACGGGTCGATGTCGGCCGCCGTCACTTGCGCGGCACCGGCCTTGGCGGCAGCGATGGCGACGAGGCCGGAGCCCGAGGCGAAATCGAGCACGCGCTTGCCCCGCACCGTATCGGGATTATCGATGACATGGCGGGCGAGACCCTGGCCGCCGGCCCAGGCGAAGGCCCAGAAGGGTGGCGGCAGGCCGATTTCGACCAGTTCGTCCTCGGTCCGCTGCCAGAGATCGTGCGCTTCGTCGGCGAGATGCAGAAGAATCCCGGGCACATGCGGCGGCGCCATCAGCGCCGTGTTGTCGAGAATGAACTGCCTGGCGCTGTCGGGGGTGAGCGCCGTCACGGCGCCGGCGTCAAGCCGCCCATGCGGCAGACTTCCTTCCATTCGGCCGGCGTCACCGGCTGCACGGAAAGCCGTCCGAGCCGCACCAGCGCCATTTCGGCAAGCTTCGGATTGGCCTTGACGTCTCCCAGTGTCGGCGGACTTGGCACGTCCTGGAAGGCGCGAATATCAACGCACTCCCAGCGCGGGTCGTCCGACGTCGTGTCGGGATGGGCCAGCCCGCAGACCTCGGCGATGCCGACGATATTGAGCCCTTCATTGGAATGATAGAAGAAGCCGAGATCGCCGACCTGCATGGCCTTCATGTTGTTGCGGGCGGCGTAGTTGCGCACGCCGTCCCACTGCGTGCCGGCCTTGCCCTTGGCTTTCAGCATCTCGAAGGAGAACTTGAATGGCTCCGATTTGAACAGCCAGTAGTTCATTTTTTCTCCTCCTAGCGGCCCAGTCGCGGGCGACGTGATTTAACTAGCCGCAGGCTTGTTGAACGTCCAGTTCCACTGGCGGATTTCGACGCTTTCGAACAGCCCGGCCTTGGCATAGGGGTCCGCTGCCGATAGGGCCTGCGCACCCGCCAGATCGGGCGCCTCCACGACCACGAGACTGCCATTGGGCTTGCCGTCGGCATCGAGGAACGGACCGGCAAAGGCCAGTTTCTTGTCGCCGTTCAGCCCCTCGAGAAAGGCAACATGCTCGGGCCGCGTATCGACGCGCACCTGCAGGCTTCCGGGTTTGTCCTTGCAAATCAGTGCAAACAGCATGTCTTTCTCCTGATGGTCGTCAATCGTTGGTCTCGGTCTTCAGCGGCCGGGTCATCAGCGCCGTCACGGCCTGGCCGATGGTGATGGTGCCATCCAGTATGGCCGCCACGGCGGCTATGATGGGCGTGTCGATGTTGCGCTCGGCGGCGATGCGGGCGGCGATGGCCGCCGTCGGCACGCCCTCGGCCAGCGGCAGTCCGGCAAGCGCCTTGCCTTGCCCGAGCGCCAGCCCGTAGGCGAAATTGCGCGATTGCGCCGACGAGCAGGTCAGCAACAGGTCGCCAAGGCCGGAAAGCCCCATCAGAGTCTCGGGCCTGGCGCCGAAGGCAGCACCTATGCGGCGCAGTTCGACGAAGCCGCGCGTCACCATGGCGGCCTGGGCGCTGGCGCCGAGGCCGGCCCCGGTGACAGCGCCGGCGGCGATGGCGAAGACGTTCTTCAAGGCGCCGCCGATTTCGACGCCGATCAGGTCGTCGCTGGAATAGCAGCGCAGGTTTTCCGCGGAGAAACGGGCGGCAAGGTCGGCGGCCAGGGTCTCGTCGCCGGCGGCGACCACCACCGCCGTCGGCAAGCCGCGGGCGACATCGCTGGCAAAGCTCGGCCCCGACAGGGCGGCGACCGGGTTTCGCGGCAGGATTTCCGCGGCGATCGCCGACAGCAAGGCGCCGGTGTCGCGCTCGATGCCCTTGGCGCAAAGCACGAGCGGAATGCCAGGCGGCATATGATCTCGGGCGGCCGCCAGCGTCGCCCGCAACGCCTGCGCCGGCGTCACCGCCAGCACGCAATCGGCCCCGGCGAGCGCCGCCTCGATGGCGCTGGTCGCCTCGATGCCGGAGGCGATGGCGATGCCGGGCAGATAGCGCGGGTTCTCGCCGCGAGCGATCGCGGCCACGGTTTCAGGGTCACGCGCGAACAGCCGCACGCCATGGCCGGCGCGCAGCATGGCGAGCGCAAGCGCCGTGCCCCAGGCGCCGCCGCCGAGCACGGCGACATGCCAGCCGCTCCTGCCGGGACTGTCCGTGCCCGCGCTCTTCACGGCTCGATCGGTCATGCCTTGGCTCCGCGCCGGCCCGAGCCGATCATTGGCGTCGAGATGCTGTCGAGCGGCCAGCGCGAGCGCGGCACGAAATCGAAGCCGTTCTCCTGCGCCATGCCTTCGCGCAGCCGCTCGATGCCGGCCCAGGCAATCATCGCGGCATTGTCGGTGCACAGCTTCAACGGTGGCGCGACGAAGGTGAAACCGGCGTCAGTGCAAAGCCGTTCCAGCGTCGCCTTGATCGTGCGGTTGGCGGCGACGCCGCCGGCGACGACCAGTGCGGGCTTTTTCGTGCCGGGAAATGTCTCGGCAAATCGAGCCAGGGCGCGAGAAACGCGGTCGGAGAGCGCATCGGCGACCGCCGCCTGGAACGAGGCGCAGATGTCGGCGACGTCCTGGTCGCTCAAGGGCTCGATCGCCGTCGCGGCCTGGCGCACGGCCGTCTTCAGGCCGGAAAAGGAAAAGTCTGGCTGCGCCGAACCCTTCATCGGCCGGGGGAAGGCAAAGCGCGAGGGGTCGCCCGACAGCGCCGCCTTCTCGACATTGGGACCGCCGGGATAAGGCAGGCCGAGCATCTTGGCGGTCTTGTCGAAGGCTTCGCCGAGCGCGTCGTCGATGGTGGTGGCCCAGCGCTGGTAATCGCCGACGCCGCGCACGGCGAGGATCTGCGTGTGGCCGCCTGAAACCAGCAGCAAGAGATAGGGGAATTCGAGCCCGTCGGTCAGCCGCGCGGTCAGGGCATGGCCTTCGAGATGGTTGACGGCGATCAGTGGCTTGTTCGTCGCGGCCGCGATTGCCTTGGCCGTCATCAGGCCGACGATCAGCCCGCCGACGAGGCCTGGCCCGGCGGTCGCCGCGATCGCATCGATATCGGCCAGCGCAACGCCCGAATCGGCGAGTGCTGCCTCGACGATGCCGTCCAGCGCCTCGACATGGGCGCGCGCGGCGATCTCGGGCACGACACCACCGAAAGCGGCATGTTCCTCGATCTGGGAGAGCACGATGTTGGACAGGATTTTCGGCGCGGCATCGCCCTCCAGCGCCACGACGCTGGCGGCGGTCTCGTCGCAACTCGTCTCAATGCCCAGAACGCGGATCAATTCGTCGCTGTCTCCAGAGATTGTGTAGCCGGGCGTTCCTGTTTAGGAGAGTGCCCGGAAACGCAAAGCCAGCCGGGGGTTATCACGGACCGCGCGCCATGCAAACAATCTTGAAAATAGGAACACGCGGCAGCCCGCTGGCACTGGCGCAGGCGCATGAAACGCAGGCGCGGCTGATGGCTGCGCATGGGCTGCCGGCGCAGGCCTTCGAGGTCGTCGTCATCTCGACCAGCGGCGACCGCATCCAGGACCGGCCGCTGTCGGAAGCTGGCGGCAAGGGCCTGTTCACCAAGGAGATCGAGGAAGCGCTGCTCGCCGGCGCGATCGACCTCGCCGTGCATTCGTCCAAGGACATGCCGACACAATTGCCCGACGGCCTGGAACTCTCCGCTTTCCTGCCGCGCGAGGACGCGCGCGACGCCTTTGTCGGCAAGGCGGCAAAGACCATCGCCGGGCTGCCACAGGGCGCTAAGGTCGGCTCCTCGTCGCTCAGGCGCCAGGCGCTGATCCGCCGCATGCGGCCGGATCTGGACGTGGTGATGTTCCGCGGCAATGTGCAGACGCGGCTGCGCAAGCTCGACGAAGACGTCGCCGCCGGCACCATCCTCGCCTATGCCGGGCTGAAACGGCTGGGTCTGGAGCATGTCGCCACCGACCTGATGCCGCTTGACATTTTTCCGCCGGCGCCCGGACAAGGCGCGATCGGCATCGAGACGCGCATTGGCGACCGCGATGTCGAAAGGATGCTGGTGGCGATCCACGACGTGCCGACGGGACAGGCTCTTGCCTGCGAGCGCGCCTTCCTGGCGGCGCTCGACGGCTCTTGCCGTACGCCGATCGCCGGCTATGCGGCGATCGAAGCCGGAAAGCTGTCTTTCGCCGGGCTGATCATCTCGCCCGACGGCACGCAGTCGCATACGGTCGAGTTGCAGGGGGCGGCCGAGGATGCTTCACGCATCGGCGATGAGGCCGCAAGGACGGTGCGGGCCAAGGCCGGCGAGAAGTTCTTCGACGGCTGGCTCTGAAATGCTTCGCGTCCTGGTGACAAGACCGGAACCGGGCGCCTCGCGCACGGCGCGGCGGCTTCAGGAGGCGGGCTTTCAGCCGCTTCTCCTGCCCTTGACCGAAACCGTGGCTTTGCCGGTCGATGCCGGACTGATCCCCAAGGATGCCGCGGTGGTCGCGATCACCAGCGCCAACGCCGTGCGCCATGCCTCTAAGGGCATTGTCGCGGCGCTTGCCGCGCTGCCTTGCCATGCCGTGGGCGCCAGGACCGCAGAGGCCGCGCGCGAGGCGGGTTTCGTGTCCGTCATTGACGGTCCCGGCGATGCCGGGCCGCTGGCCGACGGCCTTGCCGCGGCTTTTCCCGGCGAGGCAATCGCCTATCTCTGCGGACGCGTGCGCTTTCCCCTGTTCGAGCGGAGGCTGGAAGCGGCCGGAGTCCGCGTCGAGGCCATCGAGACCTATGACACAGCGGCGGTGGATTATCAGGACGAGGCCATCCTCGCGCGGCTGTCCGGCCAACCGGTAGATGCGGTGCTGCTCTATTCGGCAACGGCGGCGGCAGCGATGCAGAGCCTTGCCAAACGGCCTGCCTTGCAAAAAACCCTTCAAAGAACACGGGTTTTCGCCCTTTCAGCGCGCATAGCAGCCGCCTTCGGGGACAGCACCGGCAAAGCGATGCGCATTGCCGCACGGCCCGACGAGGAGGCGCTGCTGAGGCTTTTGCGGGCATGGCCCTGAACCGCGTCATCACACCGCCCCTTTTCACCGCTTGGTGATGTGCTAGACCCTTTTAGAACCATCACGCGCCGCCGGGCGTTGAGACGAAGCGAATTTTGCGGAGCCCATGCATGGTCAAGACGCCGAAGATGCGACACTCGAAAGGCCGCCGCGAGCCGGTGACCATCGATCTGGAGCCGGGCGCCGTGTCGCGCATCGTCGACGAGGATGCTGCCAAGGATGCCGCCCAGACCGACGAGGCGAAGGCCGAGGAGGCCGCGAACGCTTCGCGGCCAGAGACGCCGGAAGAGCCCGTGCATGCCGACCAGACCGATCTCGAACCCTGGGAGCATGCCGATGCCGCCGGATCGCAGGCCGGTGCGGATGTGCCTGCGGATGCCCAGGGCAAATCCGAGGAGCCGGAGTTGCCTTATCCCGGTTCGGACGCGCCGCCCGACCGTGCCAGGGCTTCCGACTATAATTTCGAGGACGCAAGCACAAAGACCGGAGAGACCAAGGCGGCTACGGGGAAAACCGACGCAAGGAGCGAAACCATGGCAGGGCAGCCGAAGCGTGGCGGCCTCAACGGCATTGCCGCCGGCATCATCGGTGGTGTCATCGCGCTGGTCGGCGCGGGCGGCTTGCAAGTCGCCGGCCTGCTCGGCGCGCCGGGTTCTGGCGCTGGTGTCTCGCTCGACGGCGTCAATGGCGAGATTGCGTCGTTGAAGGCCGAAATCGCGGACATGAGGGAAGCCGGCGGCGGCAGCGGTGCATCGGCCAAGGTCGATCGCCTGTCGTCGGCGCTCGATCAGATCAAGAGCGACGTCGCGGCGCTGAAATCGGCGGTCGAACAGGGCGGCGCCGGCGATAATGCCGGGCTCGCCGCTCTCGGCGACAAGGTCAAGCAAATAGAAACCGCGGTCGCGGCGCTCGGCAAGGCGGGCAGTGCTGCTCCCGTCGATCTCGGGCCGCTCAATGAAAAGCTGGCGGGCCTCGATGCGCTGGTGAAATCGACAGGGGAGGCGGCGAAGAACCAGGAAGGCCGTCTCTCGGCACTCGAACAGTCGCTGTCGCAGCTTTCCGGCAAGGTCGATGCACAGGCGTCGCAGCCGAAGATCGCGCTCGCCATCGCGGCCTCCGCACTGAAGTCGGCGCTCGACCGTGGTGCGCCGTTTTCGGCCGAACTCGATACGCTGGCCGCGATTTCGCCCAACGCACCCGAGCTCGCGACCTTGCGCCCCTATGCCGAAAAGGGCGTGCCGACCCGCACCGAGATCGCCTCGCAGATGGATGCGGCCGCCAACGCCATGGTCGCCGCCGCCACGCCGGTAGACCAGAATGCCGGCTTTTTGCAGAATCTGATGGCGAGTGCCGAATCGCTGGTCAAGGTCCGGCCGATCGGGGCCGTGGAAGGCAAAGGCGCGCCGGAAACCGTGGCGCGCATGGAGGTCGCGGTCACCCAGGGTGACTATGCCAAGGCGCTCGGTGAATATGACACGCTGCCGGAAGCCGCGAAGGCGGCGGGCGCCGACTTCGCCGGCAAACTGAAGGCGCGCATCGAGGTCGAAACCCAGGTCGACGCGCTGATCTCCGGCGCGATGAAGGCATGAGGGCAACACGATGATCCGCCTGCTCGCCTTCCTCGTCGTCGTCTTCGCGCTCGGACTGGGCTTTGCCTGGCTGGCCGACCGGCCGGGCGACATGGTCGTCACCTTCAACGGCTATCAGTATCAGGTCAGCCTGATGGTTGCCGCGGTCGCCGTCGTCGCCATCGTCGCCGCGGTGATGATCGTCTGGTGGCTGATCAAGTCGCTGTGGAACAGCCCCTACACCATCTCGCGCTATTTCCGCGTGCGCCGCCGCGACCGTGGCTACCAGGCGCTGTCGACCGGCATGATCGCCGCCGGCGCCGGCGACGGGGCGCTGGCCCGCAAGAAGACCAAGGAGGCGGCCAAGCTGATCCGTTCCGACCAGGAGCCGCTGATCCACCTGCTCGAAGCGCAGGCATCGCTGCTCGAAGGCGACCACGAAGGCGCGCGGCAAAAATTCGAGAGCATGCTCGACGACCCCGAAATGCGGCTGCTTGGCCTGCGCGGGCTCTATCTCGAGGCTGAACGCCTGGGCGACCGCAACGCCGCCCGGCACTATGCCGGCCGTGCCGCCGCGGTGGCGCCGCAACTGGCGTGGGCGGCCGAATCGACGCTGGAGGAACTGACCGCGCGCGGTGACTGGGACGGTGCCCTGAAACTGGTCGAGGCGCAGAAGTCGACGCGGCAGATCGAACGCGACGCCGCCAACCGCCGCCGCGCCGTGCTGTTGACCGCCAAGGCACAGTCGCTCGCCGACAGCGATCCCACTGCCGCCCGGACAGCGGCGATCGAGGCCAACAGACTCGCCCCCGACTTCGCCCCAGCCGCCGTTGCCGCCGCCGCCGCGCTGTTCAAGCAGAACGACGTGCGCAAGGGCTCCAAGATCCTGGAGACGGCGTGGAGAGCAGAGCCGCATCCGGAGATCGCGGAACTCTATACCCACGCGCGCCCGGGCGACGCGGTGCTGGACCGGCTCAACCGGGCCAGGAAGCTGCAGGAAATGAAGAAGAACCACGCCGAATCGTCGATGACGGTGGCGCGCGCCGCGCTCGACGCGCAGGATTTGTCGACCGCCCGCCGCGAAGCGGAGGCCGCGATCCGCATGGACCGTCGCGAGGGCGCCTATCTGCTGCTCGCTGACATCGAGGAGGCGGAGACCGGCGACCAGGGCAAGGTGCGGCAGTTGCTTTCCAAGGCGGTGCGGGCGCCGCGCGACCCGGCCTGGGTCGCCGACGGCGTCGTTTCGGAGCGCTGGGCGCCGGTATCGCCGGTCACTGGCCGGCTCGACGCCTTCGAGTGGCGCGCGCCGATGGAACGGCTCGGGCAGTTGATCGACAGCCGCGACGACGCGCCGGATGCTTCGGTGGTGGCCATAGAAGCGCCGGCCAAGCCGGAAAAGCCGATCGACGTCATCGATCATGCCGACGTCGAAAGCGAGAGCAAGCAAGCCGACAATCGGGAGGATCATGTCACGCCGGTCACGGCGGCGGCGTTCGCGGCGGTGCCGGAGGATGCCGAGGCCGTCGAGCCGGCGGAAGAGCTGGCGCGCCTGCCGGATGATCCAGGCGTCGATCCGGACGAGGAGGCGGAGAAGTCGCCGCGCCGGTTCCGGCTGTTTTGATTTGGGCCTTCGGGTGATTGACTTGGCATCGGGCCGTTTGGGAATGAATTGATGTTCGAGCGCGTTCTGTCGTTTCTCAGGGATTTGCCGGCCGGCTCCGGCAGCCATACCAGCACGGACGATCCGCGCGTCGCGGCTTCGGCGCTGCTCTACCATGTGATGAATGCCGATGGCGTACGCCAGGATGTCGAATGGGAGCGCTTCAAGGCAGTGCTGGCGCAGAGCTATTCGATCAGCGGTGCCGAACTCGAAGCGCTCGCCGCCGCCGGTGAACGCGCCGACAACGAAGCGATTGACCTCTACGCCTTCACCAGCGTGCTCAAGCGGCATCTCGATGCCGAGGGGCGCAAGGCCTTCATCGGCCTGATGTGGGAGATCGTCTACGCCGATGGCGAGTTGCATGAACTCGAGGACAATACGGTGTGGCGTGTCGCCGAGCTGATCGGTGTCGAGCGTCATGACCGGGTGGAGGCGCGCCGCAAGGCGGCCGCACATGCGCCGGGCGCCACTGGAACATCCTCGGACGAATAGGATTTTCGCCGTCTCATGCCACGCCAGACGAGGTCGAAGCCAAAGATCCTGATCGTGCTGCATCAGGAGAATTCGAGCTCCGGACGCGTTGGCCACATGCTTCTGGAAGAAGGCTTCGACCTCGACATCCGCCGCCCGCCGCTCGGCGATGCCTTGCCCGAAACGCTGGATGGCCATGCCGGCGCGGTGGTGTTCGGCGGCCCGATGAGTGCCAATGACGAGGACGAGTTCGTTCGCCGCGAGACCAACTGGCTGCAAATCCCGCTCAGGGAAAACCGGCCACTGCTCGGCATCTGTCTTGGCGCGCAGATGCTGGCCAATCATCTGGGCGGCAAGGTCGAGGGGCACGACGAAGGTCTGGTCGAGATCGGCTGGTATCCGCTCAAGGCGACCGAGGCCGGCAGGAAACTGATGCACTGGCCCGAAATGGTCTACCAGTTCCACCGCGAAGGCTTTTCGCTGCCCGGCGACGCGACGCTGCTGGCCACCAACGAAACCTATCCCAACCAGGCCTTCCGCTATGGCGACAATGCCTGGGGCATCCAGTTCCATGGCGAACTGACCAGGGTGATGATGCAGCGCTGGGTGGTGCGCGGCGCGCACCGCTTCGAACTGCCCGGCGCCCAGCCCGGCCGCGACCATCTCGGCGGCCGGCTGATCTGGGACATGCACCTCAAGCGCTGGCTGGACGAGTTCTTGCGGATGATCTTTGGCGGGCCGGTGGCGCGTTAAAGCCGAACCAGTGCTCTTTCGGCTTTCGCAGGGGGAAAATTAGTCCGAAAAGCTCACGCTCACGCCGCGCTGGCGAAAATAGGCCTGCATCAACTTGCGGCCCGAGCGGTTGCTCTGCGCCAATTTGGCAGGATCGAACACCGCCTGTTTTATCCCCTCGCGCGCCAGCGCTGCCTTGAGCGCCGCGATATGGGCGTCGATGTCGGCATTGTCCGCTCTGAGCGACGCATAGATATTTTCAGTCGCTTCGGCCACGGTCGGTTCGCTCACTTGTATCGTCCTTTGGTTGGTTGGCGGCGGCTTGGCACAGAGTCGCGGCTGCGCCGATGCGCCCCGGTTTTGCAAAGCGACTACAGCGTTGCTTCGAACTTGCAAAGGCAGATGTCAAACAATTCCCAACCGTGGCAGCCGGCGGCGAAGCGCGATGTCAATCAGTTTCGGCTGTTGAGATGCTGCACCTTCCGCAGCGCCGGGAACAGATAGGCCCACAGGCCGGCGACCGCGACGGCGCCGATGCCGCCTATGACCACCGCCGGAACCGTGCCGATCAGCGCCGCCATGGTGCCGGCGCGGAATTCGCCGACCTCGTTGGAGGCGCCGACGAAGACCTGGTTGACGGCGTTGACGCGGCCGCGCACCTCGTCCGGCGTCCAGAGCTGGATCAGCGTCTCCCTGATGTAGACGCTGAACATGTCGGTGGCGCCGAGCAGGGCAAGCGCCACTATCGACAGCCAGGTAAGGGTCGAGAGGCCGAACAGCACAGTGCAGGCGCCGAACGCCGCGACGAAGCTCAGCATGATCTTGCCGGCGTGGTCGCGGATCGGATGGCCGGCGAGCCATACCGCGACGCAGATGGCGCCGATACCCGGTGCCGAGCGCAGCAGGCCGAGGCCCCAGGGGCCGAGTTGTAGGATATCGCGGGCATAGACCGGCAGCAGTGCCGAGGCGCCGGACAGAAGCACGGCGAAGAGGTCGAGCGAGATGGCGCCGAGCACGATCTTCTCGCTCCAGATGTAGCGGAAGCCGGCAAACAGCGTTTCCATTGTCGGCTTGTCCGTGGCGGTCTGCTGCGCGGGCTTGGGAATGGTGAAGATGAGCACCGCGGCGGCGAGCATCAGGACTGCCGCCGTGGCATAGGCCACTTCCGCCGACACGCCATAGAGCAAGCCGCCGGCGACTGGACCGACAATCGTTGCCGTCTGCCAGGCGGAAGAGTTCCAGGCGATGGCATTGGCGAAATCCCGCTGCGGCACGAGATTGGCGAACAGGGAGGAGGAGGCCGGGCCATAGAAGGCGCGGGCAATGCCGAACATGACCAGCACGGCGAAGATCGGCAGCGGGCTGGTAAGGCCGCGCAGGGTCAGAACCAGCAGAGCCAGCGCGCAGGCGCCTTCGACCAATGTCGCCAGGGTCATGATCAGCCGGCGACCGAAGCGGTCGGCGACGACACCTGTCACCAGCACCAGAAGCAGCGCCGGCAGGAACTGGACGATGCCGACAATGCCGAGATCGAACGGATCGCGTGTCAGGTCATAGACCTGCCAGCCGACGGCGACGGAAACGATCATGGTCGCGAAGGTGGTGAGAAAGCGCGCCGTCCAGTAGCTGAGGAAGGCCTTGTGCCGGAAAGCCGCGTAACGCTGCTCCGGCAAAGTTTGTTCTGGTATCATGGAAAGAGGCCCCGTTGCGGTGGGCATCGGCTCGCGGGGCACTTCCCGGATGGGCGCTGTTCGACCAATGGAACTGGATAAAGTTCGGGGCGGATATGCTTTAAATTCAGGCCTGGATCAAGAGACTTTCGATCCACATCGTCCTCCGCACGCGGAATTTACCCGCGTAGCGCAGCCGAAATGGCGTCCAATCCGCCTTTCAACTCGGCCTCCGCCGGCCAGCCGAAGCCGACGCGGAAGAAGCGCTTTTCCATTTCGAACCAGTGGCCGGGTCCGACATAGGTGCCGTGGTCTTCCAGCAGCCTGACATGGAACCGGTCGAGGTCGAAGCCGGGCTCGACATTGAGGCGCGGGAAGCCGACGACACCGCCCTCTGGCCGCACCCAGTCGACCAGCGGTTCGCGGTCGATCCAGGTCTGGACGATATCGCGGCGCCTGGCCATGTCGGGCAGCAGCTTTCCCAGAAACGCGTCCCGGCGCTCCAGCATGCCGCGCGCTATGCCTTCGTCGATGACGCTGCCGCAGATGCCGATCTGCTCCTTGGCGGCGAGGAATTTTTCCTGCAGGGCGGCATCCCTGGTGACCAGCCACCCGATGCGGATGCCGGGAATGCCGAAGGCTTTCGACAGCGACGAGACGCTGATCGCCTTTTTGCTCAGCGAGGCAGCCGAGGGCAGCCGCCTGCTATAGGAGAGGTCGCGATAGGTCTCGTCGACCAGCAAATGGCAGCCGCTGGCGTCGGCGAGCGCGACCAGCGCGTCGAGATCGGCGCGGCTCATCATGGTGCCGGTCGGGTTGTGCGGGCAGGTGACGCTGATCAGCCTGGTGTTCGGCCGCATCGCGGCCTTGATGCGCTCGACATCGATGGCGAAGCCGTCCTCGAAGGCGAGGTCGATGAAGCTGATGGCACAGCCGATGGCGCGTGGCGTTTCGATGTTGGTGGCGTAGTTGGGCCTGATGACGACGAGGTGGTCGCTGGCCGACAGCAGTGAGGTCGAGATGATGAACAGCGCGCCGGCGGCACCCGCGGTCACCAGCACATCATCGGGCGAGATGCCGCCATCCTGCGCCGCGACCAGCGCGCGCAAGTCCTTGTCGCCGCGATGCTCGCCGTAGAAAAGCGTCAGGTCGGGCAGCGACAGGCCGATATCGGAAAGCTTCTGGTCGGCGATCGAGCTTTCGGAGAGATTGTAGCGGATACGGTCGTAGCCGTATTCCTCCGGCGCTTCCTTCTCGATCACCATCCTGGTGTAGTTCATATCAGCTCCCCCTCAAGGCACCTTGTCCGGCCTATCCAAGCCACAAAAACATGAAGCCTGCCAAGGCGGATTCGCCGGCAGGCTTCTGTTCCAGTCGTCCTGAGGCGGGATTGCTCAGGCCGGGACTTTGGCCTTCCGGCCCTTGCCCTTGACGGGCACCACCACGGCGGCCTTGCGGCCGAGACCGATCGACTTCGCCAGTTCGGAGCGCGAAGCGGCGTAGTTGGGGGCAACCATCGGGTAGTCCGACGGCAAGCCCCATTTGGCACGGTAGGCGTCCGGCGTCAGGCCGAAATGCACGCCGAGGTGACGCTTCAGCGATTTGAACTTCTTGCCGTCCTCGAGGCAGATGATGAAATCCGGCGTTACCGACTTCTTCGGGTTGACGGCCGGGACCAGCGGTGCCGCCACCGGGGCCGCCGGCTGGCTCAGCCCGCTGATCGAGGCGCTGACGCTGGCGATCAGTTCGGCAAGGCCGGACGCGGGCAGGCGATTCTTCTCGACATAGGCCGATACGATATGGGCCGTCAGTTCGAGAAGGTCGAGGGTCTTGCTGGCGTGGCTGTTTTCGTCGTCCAATCTGTTTCCTCCATCCATGGCGCATGACCTCGAAAATGGGGCCGTTTTCAAAAAGGATGATGCGCAAAATTAAAGTGCGTCGTCTTTGTGCGTCGCGCGCGACGCGATGTAGTGAGGCTGACTACCTAGTCGGCAAATCTGCACAATGCAATCTATCGGGGCGACATAACACGGCATTTTGAAGGACTATACTAAACTGTAATAATATCAGACGATCAGGGCCTTGTCGCGCCACAGACGAAATCCGCCTTCGAAGGCGCGTGTGTTGTCGCCGCGCCTGGAGTTGGCGGGCAATTCGTCGAGCTTGTCGACATTGCCGCCACCGATGACGACATAGTCTGGCTGCAGGGCGGCGCGCAGCCGGTTGACGACGTCGAAGACATGACCGCGCCACTTCTTCTTGCCGCGCTTCACCAGACCGCGTTCGCCGACATAGTCCTCGAAACTCTGGCCTTTTCGGTAGGGAAGATGGGCGAGTTCCATCGGCTGGCCGACATTGTCGAGGACCATCGCCGCACCGAGGCCGGTTCCGAGGCCCAGGAACAGCATGCGCCCGCCCTCATAACTGCCGATGGCCTGCATCAGCGCATCGTTGACCACCTTGACCGGCTTGCCGAACTCCGCGGCGAAATCGAAGCCGGCCCAGCCCTTGCCGAGATTCATGGGGTCGAGCACCGGCTTGTTGTGGCGCACCGGGCCTGGGTAACCCATCGAGATAACGTCATAGGACAGGCCCTCGGCGAGCGTCTTGACCTTGTCGATCATTTGCCGCGGCGTCAGGTCCGGGCCGGAATCGGTCCGGCGTTCGGTGCCGCCGTCGCTGGTCAGGATCTTGACGTGCGAGCCGCCAATGTCGATCGAAAGGACGACCTGCCCGGTCTCCGGCGCAGCCTGCTTCACCGCCTTGGCCATCCTGTTCCCTCCGCTCATGCCACCGGGTCGATCCAGCCATTGGGCGGCCCGAAGCCGGCCATGGCGTCCGCCGGTCCCCATGTCTTGGGTTCGTAAAGATGCGGCGGCGTGGTGTCGCCGAGCACCGGACCGACGATGCGCCAGGCGAGTTCCGCCGCGTCCTGGCGGGTGAAGAGCTGGCCATTGCCGTTCATGGCGTCGCCGATCAGCCGTTCATAGGGCGGCATGTCGCCCTTGGAGTCGTCGAGCGCGGTGAGTTCCACCTGTTCGCCGATCATGTCGTCGCCGGGCGCCTTGCGCTGGGCGCCGATGGCGATCATCACCTGCGGGTCGATGCGGAAACGGACGTAATTCTGATCGGCGGGCTTGATTGGGTCGAAGACGTCGAGGGGCGGCCGCTTCAGCCGCACCACCACCTCCGTGACATGCACCGGCATGTTCTTGCCGGCGCGGATGAAGAAGGGCACGTCCTGCCAGCGCCAGGTGTCGACGAAGAAACGCACGGCCGCGAAGGTCTCGACCGGCGAGTTCGGCGCCACGCCGGGCTCGGCGAGATAGCCGGCGAACTGGCCGCGCACGACATCGTCCTTCGTCAATGTCCTGATAGCGCGCAGCACCTGCACCTTCTCGTCGATCAAATCGTCGGCGGAGCGGCCGACCGGCGGCTCCATGGCGAGCAGCAGCAGAATGTTGAGCAGATGGTTCTCGATGACGTCGCGGATCGCACCGACATCGTCATAGAAGCGGCCGCGCCCTTCGACGCCGAAATCCTCGGCCATCGTAATCTGCACGCTCTCGACGAAGTTGCGGTTCCAGATCGGCTCGAGCAGGGCGTTGGCGAAGCGGAAATAGAGCAGGTTTTGGATCGCTTCCTTGCCGAGATAGTGGTCGATGCGGAAGATCGACTGTTCGTCGAACACCAGGTGCAGCACCCGGTTCAGCCAGCGCGCCGACTGCAGATCGTGGCCGAACGGCTTTTCCACCATCAGCCGCGCGCCATGCGCGGTGCCCGATTGCTCCAGCCCTTGCACGACGGTCTCGAACATGGTCGGCGGCACCGCCATGTAGTGCAGCAGCCGCTGGGCGCTGCCGAGGGCGGTCTTCAGCTTCTCGAAAGTGGCCGGATCGCGGTAGTCGCCGCTGACATAACGCAGCAGCGACGCCAGCTTGGCGAACACCTTCTCGTCGATCTTGCCGAGCGCGTTGACGATTCCGTCGCGGGCACGGTCCTGCAACTGCTTCAAATCCCAGGCATCGAAGGCGACGCCGATCACCGGTTCGGTGAGCGTGCCCTTGGCGACCATCTGGTAAAGGGCTGGAAATATCTTCTTGTGGGCGAGGTCGCCGGTCGCTCCGAAGAGCACCAGCGTGTCGGACCGTTCCTGGCTCATGCGCGCGTCTCCCCTGTCGCCGTCACTTGCCGGCCTTCGGCTTTTCGATGTGGCCGCCGAAAGCGTAGCGCATGGCGGACAAGAGCTTGTCGGCGAATTCGGATTCGCCTTGCGAGGAGAAGCGGTCGAACAGGGCCGAGGACAGGACCGGGGCCGGCACGCCGGTGTCGATCGCTGCCTTCAGCGTCCAGCGTCCCTCGCCGGAATCCGAAACCCGGCCGCCGAACTGGGCGAGGCCCGGATCGCTCTTCAGCGCGCCGGCGGTGAGATCGAGCAGCCAGGAGCCGATGACGCTGCCATGCCGCCAGACCTCGGCCACCTGCGGAAGGTCGATGTCGAACTGGTAGTATTGCGGGTTTTCCAGCGGGCTGGTCTCGGCGTCCGCCGTGCGCGGCCTTTTGCCGGCATTGGCCGACTTCAGGATGTTCATGCCTTCCGCATAGGCGGCCATGACGCCATATTCGATGCCGTTGTGCACCATCTTGACGAAGTGGCCGGCGCCGCTCGGTCCGCAATGCAGGTAGCCGAAAGGCGCGGTCCCGGCGGCCTTGTCCGGCGCCGCCGCGCCGGCATCGAGGCCCGGCGCCAGCGTGGCAAAGACCGAATCGAGGTGCTGCACCGCCACGTCGGGGCCGCCGATCATCAGGCAGTAGCCACGCTCCAGGCCCCAGACACCGCCGCTGGTGCCGACATCGACAAGATGCATACCCTTGGTGGCCAGTTTCGCGGCCTGGTCGACGGCGTCGTGGTAGTAGGAATTGCCGCCGTCGATGACGATGTCGCCGGGCTCCATCAGCGCCGTGACCTGATCGATGATCCTGCCGGTGATCGCCGCCGGCAGCATCAGCCAGACACAGCGCGGCTTGGCGAGCTTGCCGACGAATTCCTCCAGGGATGCCGCCCCCAAGGCGCCGTCGCTCACAAGCGCGGCGACGCTGGCCGGGTTGATGTCGTAGACGACGCATTCGTGGTTGTCGCGCATCAGGCGCCGCACCATGTTGGCGCCCATCCGGCCCAGTCCCATCATTCCGATCTGCATGGTTTCGTCCCTGTTTCCTGAAAGAGTCTCGGGGTTTCCCTGGAGAAGGATCTACTGGCTATCCTGCCCGCCAGATATGACAGAGAAGTCGACATTCTCCCAATCGCCGGTGCCGGGCCAGAAAAAAGTGAAGATCAGCGTGCTTCCGCTGGGGAGCCCGGCCGTGGGCAGATCGACAAGGTGGATGCCGAAGGCATTTTCCACTGTCTGGCTGTCACGGGCGGTCGCCCAATTGTCGGCGCTCCAGTGTACGGTCGCCGCCGCCAACAGCTCGATGCGCAATGTCTTGCCTTCAGGCAGCGCACGGATCTTGTTGTTGAAGCGCCATGTCCTGAACGGCGATAGGGTGTTGTCCTCGATGTAGCGCTTCACGCCTTGCGGCGGCATGTCGAAGACGGCGCCGTCGCGCAGCGAGCGCAGCAGCTTGATATGTTCGGAATGCGCCCAGACCAATGGCATGGCGCTGCCCGACGGCTTGCCATGCAGCAGCTCGCGCTCGGGAATGTCGGCGCCGTCCCACACCTGTTCCGGCAGCAGGCCGCCAAGCCCTGCCGACCCTTCCAGCGCGTCGAGCAGGCTGGCCGCCATGTCCTTGCGGCCGGCCGCCAGCTCGTAATGGGCGCGTTCGCCGGCGAGCAGAGGCCAGGGCCGGCCCTGGCCGGTGCCGTCGAAGGGCGAGCCATCCGCGTGCTCGCCGTAGCCGTCGCTGTTGTAGCGGTACCAGAGCGGTCCTTGCGGCAGCTCGCGGCGCAATTGCGCATCGATGACCTTGACGGTGTCGACGATGCGCGGATCGTCGGCGGCTCTCAGGCCAAAGCGCACGAGCGCCAGCGCGTCGGGGCTGACGATTTCCTCGGCTGGCCGTTCCGTGTCGCCCGGCGGGCGGTTCTTGATGGGCACATAGCCGTCCTTCGGCGAGCCGGCATCGGGGTCGTTGGGCGGCGCGATGCGGACGTAGTAGCCGGCGACGCCTGCCGCCTTGCAGGTGGCCGTGCCGGTGACATAGGTCCAGCGCTCGACCTGATCGTTCCAGCAGTCGGCGGTCTCGCGCAGATAGGCCGCCTCGGTCGTCCGGCCGCAGGCGTCGAGCAGGTCGGCGCCGGCAAGCAGCGCCGCGATCTCGACGGCCAGCGTGAACGGGCTGTAGCCGGCGTCCTCTTCCCAGCGGTCCTCGCCGGTGACGGGGCCATTGCGCACGACATAGGAGGCGGCGCGCTCGATCATCGGCAGGAAGGCCTTGAGCTTGGCACCCGGCAAGTGGCCGGCGCGATGCAGGGCATCGGCGAGCAGCAGGGGAAAGGCGCATTCGTCCATCTGAATCCCCGGCCAATAGGCTGAGCCGTCGAGCCAGGCGTTCTGCGGCCAATGGCCGTCGGGCTGCTGGATGGAACCGAGGTACTCCAGAGTCCGCAGTGCCGAAGCGGCATCACCGGCGGCGAGAAAACCGCCCGCAGTCTCGACCAGATCGCGCGGCCAGACCAGGTGGTAGCCGCCGAGGTCGTCATCGCCTTTGTTGAAGCCCCAGGGGATCGACAGGCTGGCCACCGCCGCGCCCGGCATGGCCGATGACCGGTGGGTTGCGAGCACCGCGGTTGAAACGCGGTAGCTGTTCACTCCGGGCGTCCGGTGGCGGTCCAGCGGCAGCAGGGCCGCCTGCCATTCGCGCCATGCTTCGACATAGGATTTCGCCGCCGGCTCAAAACCCCGCTTCAGGCTGGCGCAGGCGTTTTCGGCGGCTTCGTCCGGCGTCGCGCCAAAACCCAGCGCCAGCACGGCTTTTGTCTTCGTGGCGGTGAAGCCGATCTCACCGGTCAGCGCGACATTGCCGTCCTCGGCGCGCCGGCATGCAGGATCGAGCATCCCGGCATGGTTCAATTGCTGCCAGCCGTCGGAGAAACCGACATAGCCGGCCGAACAGCCACGCCAGGGCAGCGACGAGGCCAGCGCCAGGCAGGTGCCGCGCCCCGAGGCAAACAGGACAGGCTTTCCCTCGTGTTCGCCGACCCAGGCGGTGTTGCCCATGCCGGCATTGACCAGATGCGGCGCCAGAAGCGCGTAGACGCGGTAATCTTCGGCAGCCCGCTTGAGCGGTGTGAAGGTGATCTCCTGCAGCAGCGTCGGCCGTGCCGGGTCGGCCACGATGCGCTTCTCGATCCGGTAGGCGCCGTCATCGGCCGTGTTGACCAGCCTGTAGGCGGGCACGCCGTCCTCGAACGGCTCGATGGCGTGCGCGGCATCGCGCTTTTCTTCCGAGAAATATCCATCCTTGCCGGTGACGATCAGGCCGAGGTCGCGCGTGCAGGCGCTGTCGACGCGCGGATAGTAGATTTCGTTCAATATGCCATGGCTGATGGTGAACCAGACCCGGCCGGCCCGCGAAAGCGCTGTTCCAACGCCGCTCTTGGCGCTTGACGTCCAGCGTGCCGGAATTCCCGGTGCGCCAGGGGGAACGATCGGCGTCGCCGTCATGCTTTCAGCCTCATGTCCGCATGCCTAGCCCATCAGCCGAAGCTTTTTCAATCGTCGCACCGCAAAGTGATCACGGGCTCTTCGCGGATTGCAGTTGACAGCTCGCCGGCCCTTCATGCACTTTTGTCTGACAATAGATAAAAAACAGGAACGCAATACGCGGCACTTTTATCAGCAGGCAACCAGACCATTAACACTCGGGAGGAGTATGACATGAAGAAACTGTTCGTTCTCAGCACGCTTGCGGCGATGGTCGCCGCCGGTACGGCCTTTGCCGACACCAGCGGTAAGAAGATCGCGTTCTCCAACAATTATGCCGGCAATTCATGGCGGCAGGCGATGCTCGACAGCTACGGCATCGTCACCAAGAAGGCGGTCGATGACAAGATCGTCGGCGCGGCCGATGTCTTCACCACCGCCGACAAGGAGGTGCCGACGCAGGCCGCCCAGGTGCAGAACCTGATCCTGCAGGGCTATGACGCGATCGTCATCAACGCCGCCTCGCCGGATGCGTTGAACGGCGCCATCAAGCAGGCCTGCGACGCCGGCATCGTCGTCGTTTCCTTCGACGGCACCGTCACCGAGCCTTGCGCCTACCGCGTCGTCGTCGACTTCAAGGACATGGGCAAGCAGGAAGTCGAGCAGATGGCCAAGTTCCAGCCAAAGGGCGGCAATTTGCTGGAAATCCGTGGCCTGGCCGGCACATCGATCGATGACGCCATCCATGCCGGCATCCTCGAAGGCGTGGCCGCGCATCCAGAATTCAAGATCGTCGGTTCGGTGACCGGCGACTGGGACCAGACCACGGCGCAGAAAGCGGTGGCGACCATCCTGCCGTCCTTGCCCGACATCGTCGGCATCGTCGACCAGGGCGGCGACGGCTATGGCGCCGCGCAGGCCTTCGCCGCGGCCGGCAAGCCGCGCCCGACCATCATCATGGGCAACCGTCAGGACGAATTGAAGTGGTGGAAGGAACAGAAGGACAAGGACGGCTACCAGACATGGTCGGCATCGATCGCGCCCGGCGTCTCGACGCTCGCCTTCTGGGTGGCGCAGCAGGTGCTCGATGGCCGCAAGGACATTCCGCACGATCTCTTGGTGCCGTATCTCGCCTTCACCCAGGACGATTTCGAGGCAGCCCTTCCGAAGATCAAGGAGGGCGGCGTCGCCACCCACGAATACACCCAGGAAGATGCGATCGCGGCCATCAAAGCCAACATCAAGTGAGGGTCGCAGACGCGTTGCCGCGGCTATCACTGGGCGGATATCGTTGAGCATGGCCGCGGGTAACACGAACGTCATCAGACCGAGCGGCGCCGAAAAACGATCCGGCGCCGCCAATGGCGACATCGTGAGACTTGACGGTGCCGAAAAGCATTTCGGCGCCGTCAGGGCATTGGCCGGAGTGGATTTCCATGTCGTATCAGGCGAATGCGTCGGCCTCGTCGGCCATAACGGCGCCGGCAAGTCGACGCTGATGCACATGGTGGCCGGCACCTTGACGCCCGACAGCGGGGCGATCCGCGTGCATGGCGGCATCGAGGAAAGCTACTCGGTGTCGCGGGCGCGGCAGCTCGGCATACGCTGCGTGTTCCAGGAGCTGTCGCTGTGCCCCAATCTCAGCGTTGCCGAGAACACGCGCATCAACCACGCTTCGCTGTCCGGCTTCGGCTGGCGGCGCAAGGCGGCCGAGCTGATCGCCGCCAAGCTCGACGAAATCTTCCCGGACCATGGCATCTCGGCCTGGGACATCGTCGGCGACCTGTCGATCGGCCGGCGCCAGATGGTCGAGGTGGCGCGCGCCTTCACGGTGACGCAGGACCGGCTTGACCTCGTCATCCTCGACGAGCCGACCTCGTCGCTCGACGCGCACACATCAGGCCAGTTGCTGGCCTTCGTGCGCCGCTTCGTCGCCGGCGGCAAGAGCTGCATCCTGATCTCGCACGTGCTTGGCGAGGTGTTGCGCAACGCCGACCGCATCGTGGTGATGCGCGACGGCAAGATGGTGGCCTCGGATGCGGCCGGCGCCTTCGACCGCGACCGGCTGGTGACGGTGATGGGCGGGGCCGAGGCGCGCCAGAAGGTTGCCGCCGCTGCCGCCGCGAAACCTGAGGCGCGCCCGCTGCGCGTCCGGGCGCGGCCCGCCGGGCAGACTGACGGCAAGGAGCTAGTCGCTTGCGCGGGCGAGATCATCGGCCTTGCCGGGCTGGCCGGTCACGGGCAGACCGACTTGCTGCTGCGGATCTTCGATGCCGCCGCACGCGCCAAGGCCGGTATCGAGGTCACGGCGCCGGTGGCGCTGGTGGCGGGCGACCGCCAGTCGGACGGCATTTTCCCGCAATGGTCGATTGCCGAAAACATCGGCATCCGCTCGCTGGCGCGCTTGCGCAACGGGCTGTTGATTTCACCCCAGCGCGAGGCCGAACTCGCCGCGTTCTGGCAGAAGAAAATCGGCATCCGCACACCCGACATGAACAACAACATCTTCTCCCTGTCGGGCGGCAACCAGCAGAAGGCGTTGTTCGCCAGGGCGCTCGGCTCCGATGCCCAGATCGTGCTGATGGACGACCCGATGCGCGGCGTCGACATCGGCACCAAGCTGGAGGTCTACGACCTCGTGCGCGAGGAAGCAGCCAAGGGCCGTACCTTCCTCTGGTACACCACCGAAACCGAAGAACTCGACAATTGCGACCACATCCATGTCTTCAAGAACGGCCGCATCGTCGCCAATCTGACGCGCGACGAACTGACCGAGGAGAAGATCATCCAGTCCTCCTTCGGCGACGCGGCCTGAGATGAGCGCGACGCCAATCGACACTGGCTTCAAGGGATCGGCGGCGCGCAATGCGGCGGCGCGGGCGCGGCTGTTGCGCGGCCTGCTGCCGGCGCTGTCGCTGGCACTGGTGTTGCTTGCCATCGCCTGGCTCAATCCGCGCGCCATCAGCTATTTCGGCTTCAGCCTGATGCTGAACCTGGCGATCCCGATCGCGCTGGCGACGATCGCGCAGATGTTCGTCATATCCGGCAACGAGCTCGATCTCTCGATCGGCACCTTTGTCGGCTTTGTCGGCTGCGTCACCGCGACCTGGCTGAAGGATGCGCCGCTCGTTGGCGTCGCCATCCTTGCCGGGTCGATCGGTATCTATGCGCTGCTTGGCGCGCTGATCCATCTGCGCAACCTGCCGTCCATCGTGGTGACGCTCGGCATGAGTTTCGTCTGGCAGGGGCTAGCCATCCTCGTCCTGCCAAAGCCCGGCGGCAAGGCGCCGGACTGGCTGCTGGCGATCATGTCCTTCAAGCCGCTCTTCATCCCGTTCCCGATCATCGCCGCGCTGCTGATCGCGGCGGTCGTGCATTTCGGCCTGATGCGCACCTCTTACGGCGTGATCCTGCGCGGTTCCGGCGGCAATCCGGCGGCATTGCGGCGCGCCGGCTGGTCGCTGCTCAAGACCAAGATCGTGCTGTTTGCGCTGGCCGGACTGTTCGGCGTGCTGTCGGGCATGGCGCTGATCGGCATCACCACATCGGCCGATGCCAATATCGGCAATGGCTACACGCTGCTCGCGATTGCCGGCGTCATCCTCGGCGGCGGCGAGTTCGTCGGCGGCAGGGTGTCGCCGATCGGCGCCGTCATCGGGGCGCTGACTCTGGCGCTGGCTGCTTCGCCGCTGCTCACCTTCATGCACATTCCACCCGACTGGCAGGTGGCGGCGAACGGCGCCATCCTGATCATCGTGCTGGCGGCGCGGGTGCTGATCAGCCGCAGGGAAAGGTGAGCGATGGCCTCGCTGAAAACGCTGCTCGCAAGACCCTGGATCTGGTCGTTCGTCGGCGCCTTGCTGGTGTGGCTGGCGACGATCGCTTTCACCGGCGGCTATGGCGCCGGCGGCATGGTGACGGCCGCATTGTCGCTTGCCGTGTTCACCGTCATCGTTGGCGTCGGCCAGATGTTCGTCATCACGCTCGGACCCGGCAATGTCGACCTGTCGCTGCCGGCCAATATCGGCTTGGCCAGCGCGGTTGCCATGAAGGTGATGGGCGGCAGCGATTCCATGATCGTGATAGGCTTGCTGGCGGCGCTCGCCTGTGGCGCCGCGATCGGCGCCATCAACTATCTGCTGATCTGGGCCCTGCGCATTCCGCCGATCATCGCGACGCTGTCGGCGAGCTTCATCATCCAGTCGGTCGACATCAGCTATGGCCGCGGGCTGCAGATCAAGCCGCCGCCGGGCTTCGCCGATTTCACCAACTGGCAGGTGCTGGGCATTCCGGTGCTGGCGATCCTCACCGTGCTGTTCACCGTCGGCGCGGCCATCGCCTTGCAGCGCATGATCTATGGCCGTTCAGTGCTGGCGATCGGCCAGAACATCCGCGCCGCCTGGCTCGCCGGTGTCAATGTCGGGCGCATCCGCTTCCTCACCTACACGCTGTCGGGCGCGCTTGGCGGCCTCGACGGCGCGCTGCTCGCCGGCTATTTCCGCGGCGCCAATGTCGACATCGGCAATGAATATCTGCTGGCCTCGATCGCGGTCGTCGTCATCGGCGGCACATCGGTGGCTGGCGGCAAGGCCAATGTGCCCGGCGTCTGGGGCGCGGCGCTGTTCCTGGTGCTGCTGCTCACCATGCTCAACACATTCGGCGTCAGTGCCGGGGTGCGGTTGCTGCTGACAGGGCTGATCATCGTTGGCGTGATCACGGCGGCGGGTGGCGAGAAGGCGGTGCGCTGACTGCAACGTCTACGGCACGACCGTAGCCTGTCGGGCCAACCATTGGACCAGCTCAACATCGGGTTCCCATTCGCCGCATGGCCTAGTAAACCCTTTCGCGATCTCAGCCGGTCTCGGGAGGCTCCGCTTGTCCAATTCTGTCAGTGTCGTGAACGAGGACGGCGTCGCCGTCGTCACCATCGACAATCCGCCGGTCAATGCGCTGAGTTTCCACGTCCGCGGGCCGCTGACGCAGGCGCTGGTCGCGCTGCGCGACGACGCATCGGTCGCGGCGATCGTTATTGCTTGCGCCGGCCGGACCTTCGTTGCCGGCGCCGACATCACCGAGTTCGGCAAGCCGGTGCGGCAGCCCGACCTGCGCGCCGTCGTCGCCATGCTCGAAACCATCGCCAAGCCGACCGTCGCCGCCATCCACGGCACCGCGCTCGGCGGCGGGCTGGAGCTGGCGCTCGGCTGCCATTTCCGCGTTGCCGATCGAAGCGCCAGGCTTGGCCTGCCCGAGGTGAAGCTCGGCCTGCTGCCCGGCGGCGGCGGCACGGTGCGGCTGCCGCGCCTCGTGGGCGCTTTAAAGGCGGTGAGAATGATCGTTTCCGGCACTCCGATCGGCGCCGATGAGGCACATGGCGCCGGCCTGGTCGACGCCGTCTTCGAGGGCGATCTGACCATCCACGCCGTGAATTTTGCCGGGGAAATGGCCCGCAAGGGCGGCCCCTTCACCCCGGTGCGCGATCGCGATGAGGAGCTGAAGGACACCGATCTCGGGGCCTTCGATGCGGAAGCCCAGGGCCTTGCCCGGAAGGCGCGGGGCCTCGAGGCGCCAATCGCCTGTGCGCAGGCGGTGCGCAATGCCCTCACGCTGCCCTTCGACGAGGCACTGGCGGCGGAGCGGGCACTGTTCGTGAAACTCGTCGCCAGCGACCAGTCTCGCGCGCAACGGCATCTGTTTTTCGCCGAACGCGAGGCGGCAAAGCTGCCCGGCAAGGACACGCCCAAGCGCAGGATCGGTCGCGTCGGCGTGATCGGCGCCGGCACGATGGGCGGCGGCATCGCCATGGCTTTCGCCAATGGCGGCTATCCCGTCACCTTGCTGGAAACCAGTCAGGAGGCGCTACAGCGCGGGCTGGCGACGATCGAGAAGAATTATGCCGTCTCGGTTTCGCGGGGGTCCTTGAGCGAAGAGGCCAAGCTGCAGCGACTCGCCCAGTTCAAGGGCTCGATCGACCATGCCGATCTCGCCGATTGCGACCTGATCGTCGAGGCGGCGTTCGAGGACATGGCGGTCAAGAAAGAAATCTTCGGCAAGCTCGACGCGGTGGCCAGGCCGGGCGCCATCCTTGCCACCAACACCTCCTATCTCGACATCGACGAGATCGCCGCCTCGACGTCGCGGCCGCAGGATGTGCTCGGCCTGCATTTCTTCTCGCCGGCCAACGTCATGAAGCTGCTGGAGATCGTGCGCGCCGAAAAAACCGCACCGGATGCGCTGGCGACCGTGGTCGACCTCGCGCGGCGCATCGGCAAGGTGGCCGTCGTTGTCGGCGTCTGCCACGGCTTCGTTGGCAACCGCATGCTGGCGGCGCGTGGGTCGGAATCCGAGGCGCTGCTGCTGGAAGGCGCGACGCCCAGCCAGATCGACAAGGCCTTCACCGATTTCGGCTGGCCGATGGGGCCGTTCCAGATGGGCGACCTGGCCGGCCTCGATATCGGCTGGCGCAACCGCAAGGCGCGCGGGCTGGCGGCCGTGATCGCCGACACGCTGTGCGAACAGGGGCGTTTCGGCCAGAAGACCGGCCGTGGCTTCTATCTCTACGAGGCTGGTGCCCGGTCAGGCGTTCCCGATCCCGAGGTCGAGGCGCTGATCCGCGACAAGGCCGCAGAGAAAGGCATCGTGCCGCGTGCCATCGGCGCGGACGAGATCATCGAACGTACGCTCTATCCCCTGGTCAATGAGGGGGCGAAGATCCTGCAGGAAGGGATCGCGGCCCGTGCGTCCGACATAGATGTCGTGTGGGTCAATGGCTATGGCTTTCCCATCGGCAAGGGAGGCCCGATGTTCTGGGCCGGCCTCGAAGGCGCGGGGAAGATCGTCGAGCGGCTCGAGCATTGGCACGAGCGGACCGGCAAGGATGTTTTCAAGCCGGCGCCCTTGCTGAAGCGGATGGCCGAGACCGGTTCCTGGGAAGCCTGATCCGAGGTTGGTCAGCGGCCTGCGTGAATCAGCGAATCCGTGCGTCGATGATCTCGACGAAGCGGGCGAAGAGACCGGCCTGCGACTTGATCTTGAGCTTGCGGTAGATGTTGCGGCGATGGACCTTCACCGTTCCCGGCACGATTCGCATGGCCCTCGCGATCGATTCCGTCGAATGGCCCTGGAGCACCAGGTCGACGACATGCTTTTCGCGCGGCGTCAGCGACAGGCTCTTCCAGATATGGGCGCGGTCGAACTCGTTGACGGCGGCTATCGTCTCATCGTGCTTCGCCTCGGCCGGTTCGTCGGCCGGAAGGGCAGGCCAGCGTAGCTTGGCGAACTCGATCACCGCCGGCGCCATGTCGCGCAGCAGCCTGGCGTCCGCCGTGCCGAACGGGCCCGATGCGCTGAGCCGCATCAGCGACAGCACCAGCGCGTCCTTGCCCGCCAGCGGCACGAAGAAGCCGACTTCCTCGGCCAGCCTGGTCTGGCTGTAATAGGAGCGAAAATACTCGCTGGCATAAAAACGGTCGGGCGCGAGCTCGCGCATGCGCCAGAACCCCTCCTTGCGCTCGACAGCCGCATGGTGGAACGGATCGAGCAGATAGGGTCCCTCCTGATAGAGGGCGACGAAAACATGGCTTTCGGCCGGCGAGAAGGTCTCGAACAGCAGCGGCGGCCGTGAGGCGCCGCGATAGCCGAAGATCACGCAGTGGTCGAACCCGACATGCTCGCGCAGCCAATCGACCATCGCCTGGCCGAAGAGGTCGCCGCCGGTCTCCCGCGTCGCCGCGACGACTCCTGCCAGCTTTCGGTATTCGTCGCTGCGGGACAATTGATACCCCTCTGAACGAGAAAATAGATCAGATATACCACCGTTGAGGTATATACTAGCCGCCATTGGCTCTGGTAGCGTTCTCAAAATCGATCAGTCACTGGAGCCCGCAGCCTTTGACCGCAGTGCCCGACATCGAGTTTCGAGGCGTCACCAAGCGCTACGGCGCGGTGACCGCGGTCAGCGGCATCGATCTGGCGGTACCTCCCTCCGCCTTCGTCGCCTTGCTCGGGCCGTCCGGCTGCGGCAAGACGACCTGCCTGCGCATGATCGGCGGCTTCGAACAGCCGAGCGAAGGCCAGGTGTTGATCCGTGGCCAGGACATGGCCGGCACGCCGCCCTACCGGCGGCCGGTCAACATGGTGTTCCAGCAATATGCGCTGTTTCCGCATCTCGACGTCGCAGCCAATGTTTCCTATGGGCTGCGCCAGGCAAGGCCACGGCTGTCGTCGCGCGAGATCGGTCAGCGCGCTGGCGAAGCGCTCGAAATGGTGCGGCTCGCTGGCTATGGCGGCCGCAAGATCCACGAATTGTCCGGCGGCCAGCAGCAGCGTGTCGCGCTGGCGCGCGCGCTGGTCAACAAGCCGGCGGTGCTGCTGCTCGACGAGCCGCTGGCGGCGCTCGACAAGAAGTTGCGCACCGACATGCAGATCGAGCTGCAGAACCTGCAGCGCGAAATCGGCATCACCTTCGTGCTGGTCACGCATGACCAGGAAGAAGCGCTGTCGATGAGCGATTTCGTCTGCGTCATGAATGGCGGGCGCATCGTCCAGCTCGGCCAGCCGAGCGAAATCTATGACGAGCCGGCCGACCTGTTCGTCGCCGATTTCGTCGGCAAGACCAATCTGCTTGCCGGCAAGGTGGCCGGGCATGCCGGCGACCTGGTGGACGTTGCGCTGGCGGACGGCACCGTCATCGCCGCGCGCAAACGCACCGCCCTGCAACAGGGCGAGACCGTCTCGGTCAGCCTGCGTCCTGAATCGCTCAGCCTCGGGGCTCCCGACAGCGGCCCGCTCAAGGGTGTCGTCCGCAACCGGATTTTCCTGGGCTCGACGGCGGAGTACGCGATCGAGGTCCAGGGTATCGGAACATTGCTCGCCAAGGCCGACCATGTGGTCGGCCAAGGCAATCTCTTCAAGCCGGGTGAACCCGTCGCCATCGGCTTTGCCACGGGGACGCCGCTGGCGTTTCCCGAAACCAAAAACAACGGGACCAACCAGAGGGTAAACAAACATGTCGAAATCATATCGTGACGGACTGCCGATAAGCCCCGAGAATTTCGTCGACCAGCTGATGCGTTTGAAGCGCGGCTCGATCGGCCGCCGCGATTTCCTTGGCCTCACCGGCCTTGGCATCGCAACGGCGGTGATGGCGCGCGAGATCGGCATCATGCCGACGCCGGCCTATGCCGCTGAAAACCTCGGCGACCGCATGTCGATCGCCACCTGGCCGAATTATCACGACCCGCAGACCTTCGAGAACTTCAAGAAGGACACCGGCGTCGCCGTCGAGGTCAACGTGTTCGGCTCCAATGAGGAGATGCTGGCCAAGCTGCAGGCCGGTGCCTCGGGCTGGAGCCTGTTCGTGCCGACCAATTATACGATCTCGACTTATAAGAAGCTCGGCATCATCGAGCCGCTGGAGATGGCGAAGCTGCCAAATTTCGATGGCACGCAGGAAGACCCGCGCTTCACGTCCGAGGGTACCATCGACGGCACCATTTACGCCGTGCCAAAGAATTGGGGCACGACAGGCTTTGCCGTCAACACCAAGAAACTCGCCAAGCCGATGACGAGCTGGAAGGAGTTCTGGGATACCGCCATGGCCGAGGGCGATGGACGGACCATGGTGCACGACTACCAGCTGACCACCATCGGCAACGCGCTGAAATATTACGGCTATTCGTTCAATTCGCTGAAACAGGACGAACTGGCCAAGGCGGAAGAATTGTTGCTCAAGGTCAAGCCGCATCTGTTCGCCGTCTCGTCCGACTACCAGCCTGGCATGCGCGCGGGCGACGCCTGGATGACCATGTGCTGGACCAATGACGGCGCGCAGCTCCATCGCGACGTTCCCGAGATCGCCTATGTGCTTGGCAAGGAAGGTGGCGAGATCTGGACCGATTTCTACGCCATCCCGAAGGACGCACCGAACAAGCCCGCCGGTTATGCGCTGCTCAACTATCTGATGAACCCGCAGGTCGCGGTGAAGGAGCATCTCGCCAACGGAGCGCCCTCCACCGATGCGCGCGTCAACAAGCTGCTGCCGAAGGAGGTGCTGGACAATCCGATCCTCTATCCGGCGGCGGACCTGCTGACGCCGCTGGAATTCGGCGCAGCGGCAACGCTGACCGATCCGGGCCGTGCCGAACTGATGGCGCGCTTCAAGTCGGCCTGAGACCGGCCTCACAGGGACAATCGACCGGCGGGCCATGTCCGCCGGTACCGGGGCGGTTTCAATGCACGGCAACAGATTTCGGCATAATATCCTGACCGCCTTGCTGCTCGCGCCGGCGACGGCATGGCTGGTGGTGTTCCTGGTGCTGCCGTTCGTCGCCATCGCCGTGTTCAGCGTCGGCGAGCGGGCGCCCGAGGGCGGCTACCAGGCGGCCTTCACGCTGGCGCAATATGCCAACCTTCCGGCACGGGCGACGGCGTTCTGGAACACGATGGTGCTGGCGCCGGTCGGCGCGCTCGCCTGCCTGCTCGTTGCCTATCCTGTCGCCTATTACCTTGCCCTGAAAGCGCCGCCGCGCTGGCGGCTAATCCTGCTCGCGCTGGTCGTCATTCCGTTCTGGACCAGCCTGCTGATGCGGACCTATGCCTGGATGTACATTCTGGGCGGTCGCGGCATACCGGCGCTGCTCGCCTTTGTCGGCATCGAGGATGTCAGGCTGATCAATACGCCGGGCGCCGTCCTGCTCGGCATCGTCTACGGCTATCTGCCGCTCATGATCCTGCCGATCTATGTCAGCCTCGAGCGGCTCGACCGCAGGCTGCTGGAAGCCTCCGCCGATCTCGGCGCAAAGCCGCTCTCCACCTTCCTGGGCGTGACCCTGAAGCTGTCGCTACCGGGGGTGATGACCGGCTTCTCGCTGGTGATGATCCTGCTGCTTGGCGAATATCTGATCCCGACGCTGCTTGGCGGCGGCAAGGTGTTCTTCATCGGCAACGCGCTGGTCGACCTGTTTCTGCAGTCGCGCAACTGGCCGTTCGGATCGGCCATCGCGATCACGCTGGTGCTGGTTTCGGTGGTGGTGCTGGTCGTTGCCAATCGTATTTCGAACCGGGTTGCGGGCGCTCGCCGGGTGGACCTCATCTGATGCGCGCCTTCGTCATTGCCGTCTTTGCGTTCCTCTACCTGCCGATCGTGCTGGTCGTGCTGTTTTCCTTCAACGCCGGCCACCATGCCAGCGAGTTCACCGGTTTCTCGGTGCAGTGGTACGGCAAGGCCCTGTCCAACCCGTTCCTGGTCGAGGCGCTGAAGAACAGCCTGTTCATCGCCACCACCAGCGCCCTGCTGGCGGCGGTTTTCGGCACCGCGGCAGCGCTTGGCCTGGCGCGTGTCGGCGCACGCACGCGCGCCGTTTTCGACGGATTGCTGGGAGCGGCTATCGTTGTTCCCGGCGTCGTCATAGGCATCTCGACGCTGGTCGCGCTGGTCCAGCTGTTCGCCGTCGTCAACCCGTTCCTCGCCTCGATCTGGCCCAACGATCAGCCGCCGCGCTTGTCGCTCGGCTACGGCTCGATCATCGCCGCGCACGGCTTGTTCTCGATGGCGCTGGTGACGATGATCGTCGGCACGCGGCTCGGCAGCCTCGACCGCAATCTGGTCGAAGCCTCAAGCGATCTCTACGCCACGCCGCTGACGACCTTCCGCTCGATCGTGCTCCCGCAGATCATGCCCGCCGTGGTCGCCGGCTTCCTGCTCGCCTTCACCTTCTCCTTCGACGATTTCATCATCGCCTTCTTCGTCGCTGGCGCGCAGACGACGCTGCCGATCTATGTCTTTGCCTCGATCCGGCGCGGGGTGACGCCGGAGATCAACGCCATCGCGACCATCGTGCTCGTCGCTTCCGTGCTGCTCGTGGTGCTTGCCCAATGGCAATTGCGCCAGCGCAAGCCGTCAAACTGAAAGCCGCTCCATGATCCTCAAAGACCGCATCGCCGTGGTGACAGGCGCCGGCTCCGGCATCGGGCGCGCCGGCGCCATGATCATGGCCAGGGAAGGCGCGGTCGTCGTCATTGCAGACAGGGATCAGGCCGCCGGCGAAGCCGCGGCATCGGACATCCGCGCTGTCGGAGGTCGGGCCGAGGCGATCGCGACCGACGTCCGCGACGACAATGCGGTCGACCAACTCCTTGGCCGTACGCTCGACAAGCATGGGCGCATCGACATCCTGCACAATCATGCCGGCATCCAGGTCGGCGGCACGCTGACCGAGGTCGAGACCGATGGCATGGATGCGTCGTGGCGGGTCAATGTGCGGGCACAATTCCTGGCGGCGAGGATCGTCATGCCGTCGATGATCGCGCAAGGCGGCGGCGTCATCCTCAACACGGCTTCGAATTCGGGTGTCTTCTATGACCGCGAGATGATCGCCTATGCGACGTCGAAACATGCCGTGGTGGCGATGACCAGGCAGATGTCGCTCGACTATGCCCGGCACAATGTGCGCGTCAACGCGCTCTGCCCCGGCTGGGTCGACACGCCCTTCAACGAGCCGTTCATCGCCCAGATGGGCGGACGCGATGCAATCGAAACCTATGTCCGCACCAAGATCCCGATGGGGCGCTGGGCCGTGGCCGAAGAGATCGCCGAGGCGATCCTGTTCCTGGTCTCGGATCGCTCATCCTTCATGACCGGGCAGGCGCTGGTGATCGATGGCGGCGAAAGTATCGGCTGACTGTTACTTTCCGCGCAATAGGCGACGAAAAACCACCCGCGCATTTTCCCTGGAATTCGTCCTAGGACCATGGTCCGGCCGGCATGGGACTTCAGTAGCACGACAGTTCAAGAGTGGCGATTTGCGTTCAATATCAAACTGTTGCTGCGCGTTCTGCTTGCCCTGCTCGCGCATTGAGACGGCATTTATCTAAAGTTTACTGCGCACAATTAGCGACTTCTCATACGAACTTGACCTAGCGGCTGGGCATAGGGCGGCGATTCCCAGAGGAGGTTACCCATGACTAATCGAAAAACTCTTTTCGCGGCGATTGCCGCATTGGCGCTTCTGGCGTCTCCGGCGCTTGCCGGAGCCGGCGGCAACGGGCACGGGAATGGCGGTGGCAATAGCGGCGGCGGCAATGGCGGCAACGGCAATGGTCACGGTAACGCCGGCGGCAACAGCAATAGTAACGGCAAAAGCGGTGCTTCGCATGGCAAGTCCGCCTCGGCCCCGGGACAGGTAGCCAAGACGGACACGGACACGACAGCCAGCACCACGGCCGATACGACGACAAACGTCTCGCCGAAGGAGAAGAACATCCACGCCAAACTCGGCCGGCTGAACTCGCTGCAGCGCAATATCAACGCCTATATGAACTCCAAGAGCAAGAAGTTCGCCGCCATTCAGGCATTCGTGACGCAGTCCGCAAAGGCCAAGAATGCGCAGACCCAGCTGGATGCTCTGAATGCGCAGCTGGCCGCGTTGACATCGCTGACCCCGGAGGAGATAGCCGCCATGTCGCCCGAGGATCAGGCGGCCTTGCCCGGACAGATATCGGATTTGACGGAGCAGGTCGCTGCCCAGCAGAAAGTGGTCGATGCAGCCGCGGTCGGGACCGACCCGGCGTCGCTCGATGCAGCGCTGACGGACATGGCCAACAAGCCCGTCGACGCCGAGGTCACGGCGTGGGCCCAAGGCGTGCTCGCCGGCAAGATCGATCAGGCGGCGGCCAAGCTTCAGGCGGGAACGACGCCCTAACGGATCGAGGCATAAGCATATGGGCGCGCGGCTGTGCCGCGCGCCCTACTTCATACGTGTTTGCGGCCGCCGGTTTCGCGAAACCAGCTGTCGGGATAGGGGTACCACCAGTCCTGGATTGCCGGTCTGTGGTCGATGATCACCATCTTGGAGCGGCGGAAGGCATCGAGCCCCTGGCGCCCGAGTTCGCGGCCTAGACCGGAAGCCTTCCAGCCGCCGAAGGGCAAGGCGTCATTGTCGATCAACGGGTTGTTGACCCAGACCATGCCGGCCTCAAGCCGTTCGGCCGCCTCATGGGCTTCGGCCAGATCCGTGGTGAAGACCGAGGCGCCGAGGCCGAACGGGCTGTCATTGGCAAGCCGGATCGCCTCGTCGAAATCCTTCACCCGGCAGATCGCGGCGACTGGGCCGAAACACTCCTCACGCACGATCGCCATATCCGGGGTGACGCCGGTCAGAATGGTCGGTTCGTAGAACCAGCCGGTGTTGTGCGCCGGCGGAATGCGCCCGCCAGTGACAGCGGTGGCGCCGTTGCGGATCGCGTCATCGACCAGCCGCATCACCTTGGCTCTTGCCGCTTCGCTGACCAGCGGTCCGATCTCGGTCTTGTCCATGCCCTTGCCGATGCGCAGCGCGCGGGTCTTCTGCGCAAACAGCTCGACAAAGTGGTCGTGCACGGCATCGACGACGAAAAAGCGCTCGGCCGAAGTGCAGACCTGCCCAGTGAGATGGAAGGCGGCGGTGACGCTGCCGGCCGCCGCCACGTCGAGCGGCGCATGTTGGCTGATGATCAGCGGATCGCTGCCGCCGGCCTCGATGACACTGGGCTTCATGCGCTCGGCGCAGGCCACCGCGACCGCCTTGCCGGCGGCGACCGAGCCGGTGAACGCAACCGCATGGGTGCGATCCGAAGTGATTAGTGCCTGCGCCGTGGCCGCGCCGCCCGGCAGGCAGGAGACCAGGCCTTCCGGCAGCGCGCGGAAGACGGTCATGTACTCCAGCGTCGACAGCGTCGTCGCTTCCGCCGGCTTGATGACGCAGGCGTTGCCGGCGGCGAGCGAGGCGGCAACGGTCCAGCACATCAGCAGGATCGGGAAGTTGTAGGGCATGATGTGGACGGAGACGCCGTAGGGCTCATAGCGCGCATACTGGAACGAGCCGGCCTGTGTCGTGCCGGCGACCTTGCCGGCATCGTCGCGCGCCATCTCGGCATAGTAGCGGAAGATCGGCGCGCAATTGGCGATCTCGCCGATGGCTTCGGGATAGGGCTTGCCCATCTCGCGCACCATCAGTTCGGCGCAGCGCGTGAAATCCGCCGCCTCGATGGCGTTGGCGACGGCGTGCAGATGCTTTGCCCGGCTCTTGGCGTCGAGCTTTTTCCAGGCAAGCTGCGCCTTGGTCGCGGCGGTGAGGGCGGCGTCGATCTCGCCGTCGCTGGTTAAAGCAATGGCGCCGACCGTCTCCAGCGTGGCCGGATCGATCACCGGTTTCGCCGCACCAGTCATCGGCCGGTAGTCCGGATTGACGAAGAAAGTCGGCCGGTCGGGGGCGAACTGCATGGACATCCTCTCTGGCCCGCTCAGCGGATCATGTAGATCTTCTTGATCGTCTCATGGACGGTGCAGACGCCTTTCCAGTCCTGCGGAAAGAAGGCCGCCGTGTCCGGCGCGATCTCGATGACCTCGCCGGATTCATGGACATAGGTGCAACGCCCCTCCAGGAAGTGGCAGAACTCGTCCCGGGTGACGTGGCAGTGCCATTTGCCCGGGGTGCAGACCCATAGGCCGCATTCGGAACGGCCTTCCGGGCCTTTGTGGAGCAGCTTGCCCGAGGTGTGGGATTGCCCCTCGATCATCGTCGGGATGACACCCCAGTCGACGAGGTCCGTGATGGCAGGCGGCGATTGCATGATCGGCGTGGTCATATGGATTTCCCTGGTAAAATGCTCACCGGCACATGAAGGCCTTGGTCAGCGTTTGCGTGATGATGGAGATGCCTGTCCAGCCGGCGGGGAAGAAGACGAGCGTGCCGGCCTCGACCGGAATGTCTTCGCCGTCGTCCCTGACATAGCTGCCGCGTCCCGACAGGAAATGACAGAATTCGTCAGTGGCAAAGCTGACCTTGCGGGTGCCCGGCGTGCAGGACCACAGGCCGCATTCGCTCGATCCGTCCGGATTGCTTGAGAGGATCTTGCCTGAGGCCCGCGGCGCGCCGGCGAGCGTGTTGGCGCCCGCGCCCCAATCCTCCAGTTCCACGCTTGCGGCATCAGGCCAGTGCGGTGTCGGCATGTCGTGCTCCTATGCGGCTGATTTCTTGCTCAGGCCAGCATGTAGACGTTGCGCATGGTCTCATGAACCGTGCATTCGCCCGTCCAGCCGGCAGGGAACATGACCACGGTTCCGGCCGTAACTTCTATCACCTCGCCGACATCGGAGCGGTAGGTCGCGCGGCCGGACACGAAGTGGCAGAGTTCGTCGCGCGGGATAGAGAGCCGCCAGCGGCCCGGCGTACACACCCAGATGCCTGACTCCGGCTGATTGTTGGGGCCCTTGTGCACGAGCTTGCCGGTGGAGTGCGAGGTGCCTTCCAGCGAATCGGGCTGGGCGCCCCAGTCGACGAGGTCGGTGCGGGTGGACGCCTGGTGGAGGTGCGGGGCGGAGGAGGTCATGGGCATGCTCCGCAGTTATGACGCCGAGCATTGATGCGTTGCCACTCTACGAGGCCCCCCTCTGTCCTGCCGGACATCTCCCCCTCAAGGGGGGAGATCAGATGATGTCTCGGCTTTCGCCAATCACCAAGATCGCAGAGTGAGAGCCAGCGGCGAAACCGCCGATCTCCCTCCTTGCGGGGGAGATGGCCGGCAGGCCAGAGGGGGGTGCCTGGGCTCGACATCTCGATCACAGCAGCGCTTCCAACAAGCCCGCGGCCTTCTCAGGCCCGTTCTGCGCCTGCATCTGTGCCGAGGTCTTCGCCAGCTTCGCCTTCATCGCCGGATCGGTCAGGCAGGCTTCGACCCTGGCGACCAGTTCCGCATCGGTCCAATCGTAACGCGGCATGCCGAAGCCGTGGCCGGTTTCCTGGACGCGCGTGGCGTTGTCGTGGCCGTCCCAAACATAGGGCATGATGATGGCCGGCTTGCCGAAATAGAGGCATTCGGTGAACGAGTTGTTGCCGCCATGGTGGATCACGGCATCGACCTGCGGGATCACCGAAGGCTGCGGGAACCAGCTGTCGCCGATGACGTTGCCGGGGACGTCGGTGTACTGGTCCTTGTAGCCGCCGACATTGACCAGCGCGCGATAGCGCGTCTTGCCGAGCGTGGCGATGATCCGCTTCAACAGGTCGACATCGCCGGCGCCCAGGCTGCCGAACGAGACGTAGAGCAACGGGCCGTCATTATTCTCAGCGAAGGTCGGCACGGCGTAGGGTTTTTCCTGCCGCACGCAGCCTTCGAGATACTGGAATTTTGCCGGATCGAGCGGATGGTGGCGCTTGAATTTCGCCGCTTCGGGATAGAGAAGCAGGTTCAGATAGGGTGAGGCCTCGAAGAACTGGCCGATCGGATAGGGCGCCTCATTGTTGGCGGTCAGGAAGGCGTTGAAGTCGTCATGGATCGGCTTGATCACCGCGTTGAAATGGTCGCGGTAGCGCTGGTGGCCGGCATGGTCGTTCTCGCCGCAGCCTGAGAGGTGCGGCGGGATGTCCTCGTCCTCGATCTCGTTTTCCGAGCAGGAGATGACGCGCACCCAAGGCTTGCCGAACTGCTTGATCGCGGGAAACAGGATGACGTTGTCGACGCAGATCACGTCAGGCTTGATGGAGGCGAGCACGCGCGGCAGGTCCTTCTGCGCCCATTTGGCGCTGTCGACGATCGCCGTCCAGCAATCCTTGACGTAATTGTCGACCTGGTCGTAGGGCGACTTGCGGAAGTTGGGGATGTGGCCGTTGATGAAGTCCTCCCAGAATTTCGCCATCTGTTCCGGCGGCATCGGTTCGGAGAGGTTCACCGGATGCGCCTCGAAGCCGTAGCCCCTGTAGACCTCGACAAAGCCCGGGTCGGACAGGAACACCGCCTTGTGGCCGCGCGCCTCGACCGCTTGCGCGATGCCGACGGAATTGAGCGCCGGGCCGTAGGCGGCTTCCGGGAAAAAGGCGAACGTCTTCTGCGCCATCGGGCTTCTCCTCTATTCCTTGAAAATTCTGACATCGGCGGCGTCCCAGCCGAGTTCGATCTGGTCGCCCGACGAGACCGGCCGGCGGTCGGCGGCATCCGCGGTGACGCGCACCAGGAACGGCTCTGGCGCCAGCGGCGTGCGGACGTGCAGCTGCAGATCGAGCCCCTGATAGGCCAGTGCCTCGACCGTGCCGGTGGTGCGGTTGGCGGTTTCCGACGACGGGAACAGCCGGATGCGTTCGGGCCGCACGGAGGCCACTGCCGATGCACCTGGTGTGAGCATGGCAGGAACCTTGCCGGCAATGCTCGTGCCGTTGGCCGCGATTACGCCGTCGGCTGATATTGTGCCCGGCACAAAGTTCATCACGCCGATGAAGTCGGCGACGAAGCGGTCGGCGGGATGTTCGTAGACCGCGTGCGGCGTGTCGCATTGCAGCAGCTTGCCGTCCTTCAGCACCGCCATGCGGTCGGCCATCACAAGCGATTCTTCCTGGTCGTGGGTGACGATGACGAAGGTGATGCCGACCTCGTGCTGCAGGCGCTTCAATTCCAGCTGCATGGCGCCGCGCAGCTTCTTGTCGAGTGCGCCGAGCGGCTCGTCGAGCAGCAGCAGCCGGGGCCGCTTGACCAGCGCGCGGGCCAGCGCCACGCGCTGCTTCTGGCCGCCCGACAGCTGCTCGGGCTTGCGGTCGGCGAAGGGCATCAGTTCTGTGGTGGCCAGGATGGCGTCGACGCGCGCGCGGATTTCTTTAGCCGGCAAGCGCTCCATTTCCAGCCCGTAGGAGACATTTGCCCGAACGCTCATATGCGGGAACAGCGCGTAGGACTGGAACATCAGATTGACGGGCCGCTTGTTGGGCGGCGTCCTGGCGATGTCCTTGCCGTCGAGCAGGATGCGCCCATCGCTCGGCGTCTCGAAGCCGGCCAGCATGCGCAAGAGCGTGGTTTTGCCGCAACCCGACGGGCCGAGCAGCGCGAAGAACTCGTTCTCGCGGATATCCAGCGAGATGCCGTCGACGGCGGTGACGCGGCCGAAATTCTTCGACACGTCATCGATGGCCAGCAGCGTGCGCGTTTCGCTCATTGGCCCGCTATCCCCCGGTTGAGCCGCTGCGACAGGGTCAGCGCGGTGATCGAGACCGCCATGACGATGGTGGCCAAGGCGTTGATCTCGGGTGTGATGCCGAAGCGGATCATGGCGTAGATCTGCATCGGCAGGGTCGTCGAGGCGCGGCCGGCGCCGGCGGTGAAGAAGGCGATGATGAACTCGTCGACCGAGAGCGTGAAGGCGAGCAGTGCGCCGGCAATCACGGCCGGCGCGATCACCGGCAAGGTGATCCGCCGGAAGGTGGTGATGGCGGAGGCGCCGAGATCGGTGGAAGCCTCGACGATCGACCAGTCGAAACTCTTCAGCCGGGCACGCACCACCGAGCAGACGAAGGCGAGGTTGAAGACGACATGGGCGAGGATGATGGTGTGCAGGCCCATGGTCAGGTTGATCATGGAAAAGAACGACAAGAGCGCAATCGCCAGCACGATGTCGGGGATGATCATCGGGGCAAAGATCAGCGCTTCCAGTCCCTTGCCATAGTGCCGGCGCATCTCGACGCCGATGGCCAGCAGCGTGCCGAGCAAGGTAGCGATGGCTGTCGAGACCAGCGCCACGATCAGCGTGTTGAGCGCGGCCGACAGGATGGCGGAATTGCCGGCCAGCGAGGCGTACCATTTCAGCGAAAAACCGGACCACGCCGTCGGCAGCCCGCCTTCGTTGAAGGAGAGTGCCACCAGCACGGCGATCGGGATGTAGAGGAAGGCGAAGACGAGACTCAACACGAGCCAAAGCATGCGCCGTGTGGCTGGTGAGCATTCAGCCATTCGCGTTGCCCTGGGCTTCCGCGGTACGGCCGGACGCGCGATTGGCGGCGAGCGCTTGCGCCATCAACACCAGCAGCATGATGGCGATCAGCGCCATCGCCAGGGCCGCACCGAAGGGCCAGTCATTGGCGGTCAGGAACTGGTCGTAGACGAGATTGCCGATCATCTGGAAACGGCCGCCGCCGAGCAGCGCCGGGGTGACGAAGTTGCCGATCGACAGCACGAAGACGAAGACGGCGCCGGCCGCGATGCCAGGCACGGTCAGCGGCAGGATGACACGGCGAAACGTCGTCATCGCCGAAGCGCCGAGATCGCGCGAGGCTTCGGCCAGTTCCGGGTTGAGGCGCGACAGCGGCGCGTAGCAGGCGAGGATGACAAAGGGCAGGTAGTTGTAGACCAGGCCGGCGATGACCGCGCCCTCGGTGTAGAGCATCGATGGCGGCTCGCCGGTGTAGCCCACCCAGCGCAGGAGCTGAGTGACCAGCCCTTCGCGGTTGAGCAGTACGATCCAGGCATAGGTGCGGATCAGATAGTTGGACCAGAACGGCAGCACGGCGAAGAACAGGAACACCGGTTGCCAGCGGCGTGGGGCCGCCGTGATGGCATAGGCGGCGGCATAGCCGACCACCACCGCGATCAGCGTTGCGGTGCCGGCGATGCGCGCCGAGTTCAGGAAGATGCCGGCATAGAGCGGGTCGAAGACCAGCCCGAAATTCTCCAGCGTGAAAGTGTAGTCGATGCCGCCATAGATGCCGCGCCGGAAGAAGGCGAGCGCCAGCACCAGCGCGCACGGCACAACCATCAGCGCGGTCAACCAGACCAGCGCCGGAGCCATCAGGAGGGAGGAGCGGGAGGGCCGCGTCACGCCGCGCCCTCGCTAGCAGCAGGCGAGTTCCCCCTCACCCGGATTGCCAACCGAATTGCGAAGGGCAATTCGGGGCAATCCGACCTCTCCCCAAGGGGAGAGGAGCGCGCCAGAGCTGGCTCCAGCCTCTTCTCCCCGCCGGGGAGAAGGTGGCCGCGCAGCGGCCGGATGAGGGGGCGCTGCGCTGGAGATTGGCGAAAGGCTATGAGCGACGAACGCCCGAAGCCACAGCCCAAGGCCGGGCTCGGCAGGTCAAAGGGGGGCGTGAAGGAACGCAAGCGTGATTCCAGCAATCGATCTTACTGCGCGGCCTTGATCTCGCTGACGATCTTGGAATAGTCGCGCTGGGCTTCGCCGACGTCGCGCAGCTGCTCGAACTTGACGAGATCGGCCACCGGCATCGCCATGTTGGGGAATTTGGCGAGGAAGTCGGCCGGCAGGCTTTCCATGGCCGGCTTGTTCGGCACCTTGTAGTCGATGTTTTGCGCCGCCCAGGCGTGGTTCTTGGCGTCGAGCATGAAGTTGATGAACTGGAAGGCGGCGTCCTTATGTTCGGAGGCCTTCATCACCACCATCGTGTCGACCCAAAGGTCCGAACCTTCCTTCGGGATGACGTATTTGATCTCCGGCTTGTCGGCGATGCCATAATTGCACCAGCCGTCCCAGGCCTGCACCATCAACGCTTCGCCCGAAACCAGCTTGGAATAGAAGGTGGTGTCGTCATAGGCGAGCAGGGTCTTCTTGGCCGAGATCAAGAGGTCCTTGACCTCGGCCATCTTGGCCGGGTCGGTCTCATTGACCGAAAAACCCTTGTCGAGCTGGCCGGCGGCAAGCAGCCAGCGATCGGTCGCCAGCATGGTGGTCTTGCCCTTTAGTTCGTCGGATGGAGCGAGCAGGTCGCTCCAGGTCGTTGGCGCGGTTTTCACCAGATCCGAGCGATAGCAGAGGCCGGTCGTGCCCCAGGTGTAGGGCACGGAGAAAGTGTTGCCGACATCGTGTGGCAGCTTGGTCGCTTCCGGATAGAGGTTGGCGAGGTTGGGTATCTTAGCGTGGTCCATCGGCTCGGTCAGGCCGAGCTTGTTCAGCACCTCGGCGAAGGGCGAGGAGACGAAGACCACGTCATAGCCCTTGCCGCCGGCGGCAATCAGCTTGCCCATGATCTCTTCATTGGTGGCGTGCACCACGACTTCGCCGGAAACGCCCGTGGCCGTCTTGAAAGACGCCATGGCATCGGGCGCCATGTAGCCGTCCCAATTGGAAATGACGAGGTCGGCGGCCATCGCCGGCGCGGATAGCGCCATGGCAAGCCCGAGGGCGATCGAAGGCATTCTCAGCGCACGGCGCCGCAGGCTGGTAGCGGTCATGGCAGTCTCCCATTCCGGTTGATCGTCGAATTCGTGCTGGACCCCGCGCGACATGCGCCGCAGCTTCGGTCCTGTTCCCTCGGTCTTTTTGTCGCCGATTGCGCTTACAGTACTATTGCAGAAAAAAGTACGTCAATCCATAATTTGTCAACCGGCCGAGGAATCTGGCCGATTGCGTCCACGGGGCCGATCGGTCAAACCATGCCGGCAACGTCGTTCCCGAGACAAGTCATGCAAGCCGCAGCCCGCCGACCTCGCACCAACCATCTCGATCTGGCGCAGCGCATCCTGGATGTGGCGCGGCAGCGTGGGTTCGCGCCCGGCACGCGCCTGCCCGAGCAGCAGATAGCCTCATTGTGCAATGTATCTCGAACGCCGGTGCGGGCGGCGCTCAGCCTGCTCGCGGAGCAGGGCGTCGTCCGCTGGGAGGCCGATACCGGTTATGTCATGGCGATCGACCTCGCCGCGCAGCCGGCGATATCAGCCGAATTGCCCGCCGCCGAGGAAGACGAGCTTGCCGAAGCCATCCTGCGCGACCGGTCGGCCCGGCGTCTGGACCAGACGGTGACCGTCGCCGGATTGATGCGACGCTACAGTGCCGAGAGAAAGACGGTACTAAAATCTCTTAATAGACTGACGGAAGAGAACCTGGTCGACCGTGCGCCTGGGCAGTCCTGGCTGTTCCGCCGCGCGCCCGACGATCCGGAGGCGCAAGGTGAGAGCTACGAGTTCCGGCTTTTGCTGGAGCCGGCGGCGATCCTGACGCCGGGCTTCAGGCTGGATGGCGCGCGCGCCGCGGTGCTGCGCCAGGGCATGGAGGCGCTGTCGGCGCTGCCCGACGCCACTTTCGACACACGCGAATTCCAGCGGCTCGACATCGATTTCCACGGCATGATCGCCGAGGGCAGCGCCAACCGCTTCGTCGCCGACGCGCTGGCCGATCATCTCAGGCTACGACGGCTGCCGGGCATCTATGCCGGGGTCAATGTGTTCCGGCTGAAGCAATCGCTGCGCGAGCACCTGAACATACTCGACCATCTGGAAAGCCGGCAGTATGAGGTGGCTGCCGATCTGCTGCGCATCCATTTGCGGCTGTCCCGCAGCCAGCGGCCGCAAGCGGCTAGCCGTGGCGCTCCCGCGCTGTTCGGCATGATCAGCCGGCCGGAATGAAGAGGATTAATTGACGCGTCGAGCGAGCCCGACCATCGCGCTGTTTCCCGAAGCCAGTTTCGGGGCGGCGTTGAATTGCGTCGGGATCGCACAGGCTTTGCGTGCCCGGGGCGCGCGGCCGGTGTTCATCTGCCATGCCGGCTTTTCCGGCGTCTTTGCCGACTATGGTTTCCAGGAATACCAGTTGCCGACCGACGAGCCGCTGAGCGACAGCGAACGCCAGAGCTACTGGCAGGCCTTCGTGCGCCGGCACCTGCCGCATTTCCGGCTGAGCCCGATCGACCAGCTCGAAACCTATGTCGCGCCGACCTGGCAGGCGATCGTCGACACCGCCGTCAATGCCGAGGCGCCGCTGCGCCAATTGCTGGCGCGGCTGAAGCCCGACGCCGTGGTGCTCGACAACGTCATCATGTTCCCGGCGATCGCGAGTGCCGGCTGTCCGTGGGTGCGCGTCGTCTCCTGCGCCGAGACGGAGCTGCCGGACGCGGCGGTTCCGCCCTATCTCTCCGGCCTCGGCGCTGACGATCCGCAACGCGCGGCGTTCGAGAGCCGGTACATCGCGGCCTCGGCCCCGGCGCATGATCGCTTCAACCGTTTTCGCGTGGATGCCGGCCTAGCGCCATTGCCCAAGGGCTTGTTCCTCGAAGCCTCGCCCGATCTCAATCTGCTGTTGACGCCGTCGATCGTGAAGCGCGAGCGCGCGGAACCGCTCGACCCGGATCGCTTCGTCTATCTCGAAGGCTGCGTGCGGTCGGAAGGGCCGTTCGAGGTGCCGGTCTTTCCACGCAATGGCGGGCCGCTGGTCTATGTCAGTTTCGGCAGTCTCGGCGCCATGGATGTCGGCCTGATCGAGCGCATGCTTGCCGTGTTTGACCGGCTGCCGGCCCGCTTCATCGTCAATGTCGGCGGCCTGCGCGACGCCTATCGCGCGGTGCCGGACAATGTCTATCTCGATGCCTGGTTTCCGCAGCCCTCGGTGGTCGCGAAGTCGGACCTGTTCATCCACCATGGCGGCAACAACAGTTTTTGCGAGGCGCTGCGCTTCGGCGTGCCGTCGCTGATCATGCCCTATTGCTGGGACGGACACGACAACGCGCAACGCGCCGGAGAGGCCGGCGTCGGCGACCATATCGGCCGTGACGGCTGGACAGAAGGAGTATTGGAGAGAGCCATTCTCGGCTTGCTGGCCGATGACGCCATGCGCGCCCGCCTGAGGGACAATGCAGCCCGAATGGCGCTGCAACCCGGAACGGAAATGGCCGCGCAAGCCATACTCTCTCTGATACGGACTTGAACGAAATGCCTGACAAAAACACGAATACCGCTGCCAACGATCCCAAGGCCTGGCTGGCTCGGCACGGCGTCAACGAAGTCGAGTGCCTGGTGCCCGACATGAACGGCGTGCTACGCGGCAAGGCGCTGCCGACGGCCAAATTCCTCAAGGCTCTGGAAGACCGCGCTCTCTATCTGCCGAGCAGCGCTTTCCTGGTCAGCGTCGACGGCCGCTATTCCGGCTCGATCGACGAGGGTTTTGCCTATTCGGACCCGGACATGCGCATGGTGCCTGACGTTTCGACGCTCAGTCTGGCGCCGGGCGCGGGCGCTGGGAAGGCCTATGTCTTCGCGGATGCCTTCCACATGGACGGAAGGCCGTGGATGGCCTCGCCGCGCCATGTGCTGCGCGCCGTGCTAGATCTCTATCGTCAGCGTGGCTGGCGCGCCGTGGTGGCGCCGGAGCTGGAATTCTATCTCACCGCACCCAACCCCGATCCGGACAGACCGCTGACCGCGCCGGTTGGCGGCAATGGCCGCGCGGAAACTGTGCAGCATCCCTATGACATGGCCGCGCTCGAGGAATTCGAGCCGGTGATCCGACGCGTCTATGACTATGCGGCCGCCGCCGGGCTGCCGCTCGATACGTTGATCCATGAATCGGGCACCGGACAGCTGGAGATCAATCTCCTGCATGGCGACGCACTGCCGCTGGCCGACCAGGTGCTGCTGTTCAAGCGGCTGACACGCCAGGCCGCTCAGCAATGCGGCATGCACGCCACCTTCATGGCCAAGCCGATCGCGGCGCAGGCGGGCAGTTCGATGCATCTGCACATGTCTGTCGTCGACGAGGCCGGCAATGCGCTGTTTGCCAGCTCTGACGATGCCGACACGGAAATGTTCGGCCATTTCATCGGCGGCCTGCAGAAATACGTGCCGGAGATCATGCCGCTGTTTGCGCCCAACGTGAATTCGTACCGCCGGATCCGGCCGAACCACAGCGCGCCGGCCAATATCGAATGGTCGCACGACAACCGCTCCTGCGGCCTGCGCGTGCCGGCCGGTGGGCGTGCCGCACGACGGGTGGAGAACCGGCTGCCGGGTGCGGATTCCAACCCCTATCTGACGATCGCCGGCTCGCTGCTCGCCGGCTATCTCGGTGTCGAGCAGAGGCTGTCGCGTTCGGCGGAAGCCACGGGCAATGCCTACAGGATCAAGAGCACGCTGCCGAAGACCATGGAGGAGGCGCTGGATCGTTTCGAGGCTTGTGATCCGGTGCGGAAACTGCTCGGCGAGGACTTCTTCCAGACCTATCTGCGCGTCAAAAGCGTCGAGCTCGACCTGTTCCAGAGCGTGGTGACGAGCTGGGAACGCGACCATCTGCTGCTGAAGGTGTGACCATGGCATCTTCAACGGGTTTCAATTCCGGTCTCGACATCGGCAAATCCTATTATGTCGCCACCGCCAATCCGGCGCCGGACCATCCGGCGCTGGTCGGCGATGTCGACGCCGATCTGGTTGTCGTCGGCGGTGGTTGCACGGGCCTGTCGGCCGCCCTTCATGCCGCCGAGCGCGGCCTGAAGGTGGTGCTGCTCGAAGGCGGCAAGATCGGCTGGGGCGCGTCGGGGCGCAATGGCGGCCAGATGATCCCCGGCCTGCGCAAGGGCGCCAAGGGCCTGGTCAAGCTCTACGGTCCCGAACGGGCAAAGGTGCTGTTCGACCTCGCCTTCGAGGCGCGCGGGCTGGTGCTTGACATCATCGAACGCCACGCCATCGATTGCGATGTGAGGCTGACCGGCCACCTGGTCGGCGCCGTCAATGGCTCCGACCTCAAAGATCTGGAAGACGAAGCAAAGTGCCTCGACAGCGTGATGAAGTTCCGTGACGTCGAGATCCTGTCGGCGGCGGACGCCCGCAGCAAGGTCGACACGCCTTACCATGGGGCGATGTATGAGCCGCTCGGCGGCCACATGCATCCGTTGAACTATACGCTCGGGCTTGCCCGCGCGGCCGTGGCCGCCGGCGTCGTCATCCATGAGAATTCAGTGGCGGTGAGGCTGGAGCGCGAGCCTTCGACCCGGGTCTCCACGGCAAAGGGTTCGGTGCGGGCCAGACATGTCGTGCTGGCGGGCGATGCGCTGCTCAATGGGCTGGAGCCGCGCGTCAACAGCCGCATCATGCCGGTCGGCAACTACATCGTCGCCACCGAACCGCTGGAGGGCAAACGCAATGTCATTCCGGCCAATGTCGCGGTGTCGGACACACGCTTCGTGGTCAATTATTACCGCATGTCGGCGGATGGACGGCTGCTGTTCGGTGGCGGCGAGCGCTACACGCCGTCGCCGCCGGCCGACATTGCCGGCTTCGTGCGGCCGCATATGGAAGCCACCTTCCCGCAGCTCAAGGGTTGCCGCATCGACCACGCCTGGGGTGGGCTGGTGTCGGTGACGACGTCGCGGCTGCCGCATGTCGGGCACTATGACGAGGTCTATTTCGCGCATGGCTATTCCGGCAAGGGCGTCATCCTGTCGACGCTGTCGGGCAAGCTGCTCGCGGAGGCCATCACCGGCGATGCCTCGCGGCTCGACCTGTTCTCGACATTGACGCCGATGCCGTTCCCCGGTGGCACGGCGTTGCGTGGGCCGCTCTATGTGCTGGGGATGCTGTGGTACGCGATGCGGGATCGCATCAGGCATTGAGGGTGCGTCGCGGGGAGCTGAAGCGATTGGCCGGCGGGTCGTCGCGCTTTGACAATCGCGGCGGCTTACGCGCCGCCAAATTTGACCATGTGGACAAAAGTCCGGACCCGTTCCATAGTTCCCCGTCTGATTTTTGGAACAGCCGGCTCGACACGGCTGTCAAACAGAGGGGCATGCAATGGAAGACCGGAAGTACAAATCCTATTCGACACGCGAAGGGTTTTCGCGACGCAACGTGCTGGAGTTGGGCGCACTAGGCCTGGCCGCGGCGATGCTGCCAGGTGCGGCCTTCGCCAAGGACAAGAAGCTGAAAGTGGCGGCGATCTTCGCGACGCCTATCGAGGAGCCGTGGGACAACCAGATCCACGTCGCCCTGCAGAAGGCCGAGAAGGAACTCGGCATCGAATACAAATGGTCGGAGAAGGTGCAGACCGCCGATTTCAGCCGCGTCATGCGCGAATATGCGCAGGGCGGGTACCAACTAGTGCTGGGCGATGCCTTCGCCGCCGAGCGTGAATCGCGCCGCACCGCCAAGCAGTTTCCCAAGACGGCCTGGCTGTTCGGCTCCGGCGCCGGGCCGGCCGAACCCAATTTCGGCGTCTTCGACAACTGGATTCACGAGCCCGCTTATCTCTCGGGAATGATCGCCGGCAAGATGTCGAAGTCGGGCACGGTCGGCGCGGTGGCGGCGATGGGCATTCCGGAAGTGAACCGGCTGGTCAACGCCTTCTTCGCCGGCGCCAAGGAGGTCAACCCGAACGTCAAGAAGAAGGTCGCTTTCATCGGTTCGTTCTTCGATCCGCCAAAAGCCAAGGAAGCCGCGGTGGCGCAGATCGATGCCGGCGTCGACGTCATCTACGCCGAGCGCTTCGGCGTCATCGAGGCGGCGGTGGAGAAGAAGATCCTTGCCATTTCCAACATGTCCGACCAGTCGAGCCTCGGCCCCGATACGGTGATCACCGGGCCGGTCTGGGACATGTACCCGACGGTCGAACAGGCGATCAAGCTGGTCAAGGCCGGCGTCTACACGGCGCAGGATTACGGCGATTTCTCGCGCATGGCCAAGGGCGGCTCCTATCTCGCCCCCTTCCACAAGTTCGACAAGACGCTGCCGGCGGACGTGAAGGATCTGGTCGAGAAGAAGAAGGCCGAGATTCTCGAAGGCAATTTCCGCGTGGATGTCGACGAGAACACGCCAGTTTCGGATTGAGTTCCGGTCTTTAGGGGTTGGTGCTAGGCGCCCCCCTCTGTCCTGCCGGACATCTCCCCCTCAAGGGGGAGATCGAATGTCACCTCGGCTTTCGCCAATTTTCACCGTGAATAAGCGGCGTCGCCGACAAAGCTGCCGATCTCCCCCCTTGAGGGGGAGATGGCCGGCAGGCCAGAGGGGGGTGCGGCGCATCCCTGTCAAGCAAAGCTAAATCGCAGACCGATCAGGAGTATCCTTGCCGACGCCCGCCCCACTCATCGAAATGCGCGGCATCACCAAGAGCTTCGGCGCCGTCAAGGCAAACGAGGCTGTGGACCTCAGCGTGGCGCCGGGCGAAATCCTCGGGCTGCTGGGCGAAAACGGCGCTGGCAAGACGACGCTGATGAACGTGCTGTTCGGCGCCTATGCGCCTGATGCCGGCGAGATCCTGATCCAGGGCCAGCCGGCGCGGATCTCCAGCTCGGCCGACGCGCTGGCCGCCGGCATCGGCATGGTGCACCAGCATTTTCATCTGGCAGCTCGGCTGACCGTGCTGGAAAACCTGCTCATCGGCATTCCCGGCAAATCGGGGCGGATCGATCGCGCCGGCGGCTTGGCGCGGCTGGCCGAAATCAGCCGCCAGCATGGGTTGACGCTCGATCCCAGCCTGCCGGTCTCGGCGCTGTCGGTCGGCGAGCAGCAGCGGCTCGAAATCGTCAAGGCGCTGTTTCGCGGCGCCAGGCTGCTGATCCTCGACGAGCCGACCGCGGTGCTGGCGCCGAGCGAGGTCGATGGGCTGTTTTCGGCCTTGCGGTCGATGGCGGCGCAGGGGCTCGGCATCATCTTCATCTCGCACAAGCTCAATGAGGTGCGGGCGCTGACGCATCGCTGCACCGTGCTGCGGCATGGCCGCGTCGCCGGGCGGGTAGACGATCCGGCCAACACGACGTCGGCCGCGATGGCCGAGCTGATGTGCGGCCACGAGATCGTGCCGCCGGCGCGCGGGCCATCGACGCCGGGCGAAGCAGTGCTCGCCCTCGACGGCATTTCGACCTCGAAACATTCGGGTACGACGCTGCGCCACATATCCCTTGTCGTGCGGGCCGGCGAAATTCTCGGCATTGCCGGCGTCTCCGGCAATGGCCAGCGGGCGCTGGCGGAGGTCATCTCCGGCGTGCGCGCGCCGGATGCCGGAAGGATGACCATCGCCGGCCAGAACGTATCGCGGTTCTCGCCGCGCGAGGTGCAGGCGCTTGGCCTTGGCCGCATCCCGGAAGACCGCATGACGACAGGTCTGGTCACCAATTTGCCGCTCGCCGATTCCATGGTGCTGCCACGCATCGGCACGGCAGCCTTCTCCGCCAGGGGCCTGCTCAAGCCGGATGCGATCCGCGCCTTCGCCGAAGAACAGATCAAGGCCTACGATATCAGATGTCCCGGGCCGATGACGCGGGCCGGCGCGCTGTCGGGCGGCAACCTGCAGAAGGCGCTGCTGGCGCGCGAGCTTGCCTTCGACCCAAAGGTTCTGATCGTCTCGCAGCCGACGCGCGGTCTCGACATTGGCGCGGCCCGCTTCATCCACGAGAAATTCCTCGACATGCGCGCCAAGGGCTGCGGCATCATCGTCATCGGCGAGGATCTGGAAGAACTGCTGGTGCTCTGCGACCGCATCGCGGTGATGTATGAGGGCCACATCGCCGGTACGCTGGACAGCGCCGATGCGACCGTCGCGCGGCTCGGCCTGCTGATGACCGGCGTGGAGGGCCGCGGCTGATGTTTCGCCTGGAAGCGCGTACCTCCACACCCGCTTGGTTCAACCTCGCTTTGCCACTGCTCGCCATCGCGGCGACTCTGGTGTTGTGCAGCGGCCTGATCGCGCTGGCCGGGGCTGGTGTGTTCGAATCCTACGGCGTGATGTTCGCCGCCTCGCTCGGCGACAGCTATGCCATCACCGAAACGCTGGTGCGCGCCGCACCGATGATCTTCACCGGGCTGGCGGTCGCCGTCGCCTTCCGCGCCAAATTCTGGAACATCGGCGCGGAGGGCCAATTGCTGGCCGGTGCCGTCGCCAGTTGTTTTGTCGGCGCCATCCCGATGCCGGGACCGCTCGCCATGCTCTTGATGGCACTGGCCGGTGCCGCCGCGGGTGCCGCCGTCGCGCTGGTTCCGGCGACGCTGCGTGTAAAATTCAAGGTCGATGATGTCGTCAGTTCGCTGCTGCTCAATTCGGTCATCTATTACGCGCTGATGGCGCTCATCGAGGGGCCGTGGAAGGACAGCTTCAGCGGCTATCCGATCTCGCCGCCGATCGAGGATTCGGCCAATTTCCCGGTGCTGATCGAAGGCACGCGGCTGCATCTCGGCGTCATCGCGGCACTGGTCGCCGCACCGTTGATCTGGTTCCTGATCGTGCGCACCACGCTCGGCTTCCGCATCCGCGTCACCGGCGAGAACCCGGAAGCGGCCCGCTATGGCGGCATCCACGTCCAGCGCGTGCTGCTTTCGACGGCGCTGCTGTCGGGCGCGCTGGCGGGGCTGGCCGGCGTCGGAGAGGTCGGCGGCGTGCACTTCCAGGTGATGAGCGATATTTCGCCGGGCTACGGCTATTCCGGCATTGTCGTTGCCATGTTGGCGCGGCTCAATCCGCTTGGCGTCGTGCCGGCGGCGATCTTCCTGGCCGCCGTGATGACCGGCGCCGAGGCGATGTCGCGCGCGACCGGCGTGCCGGCCTTCCTCAGCGATGTCATCCAGGGCACGGCGCTGCTCGCCATGCTGGTCGCGCTGCTGTTCACCGCCTATCGCATTCGCCGCGTCGGAGCCGTCCAATGAACGCGGTGTTCGAGCAGATCTTTCAGGTCGGGTTCCTCGCCGCCATCATCCGCATCGCCACACCGTTGGCCTTTGCCACGCTGGGCGAAATGTTCTCCGAACGGGCCGGCGTGCTCAATCTCGGCATCGAAGGCATCATGCTGCTGTGCGCCATGACCGGCTTCACCGCCACCAGTCTCAGCGGCAGCCTGTGGCTGGGCGTGCTGGTGGCGGTGCTGACCGGCATGCTTATGGGCGCGCTGCATGCGCTGTTCACGGTGGCGCTGGGCTTGAGCCAGCATGTCTGCGGCATCGGCGTGACGCTGTTCAGTTCGGGGCTTGCCTATTTCCTCTACCGGCTGATCTTCGGCCAGCAATCGGTGCCGCCGAGCATCAAGGGCTTTCAGACACTGCCGATCCCGGTTCTCTCCGACATTCCCGTGCTCGGGCCGGCGGTGTTCAACCAGTTCGCGCTGGTCTACATGGCGATCCTGGCCATCCCGCTCGCAGCCTTTGTGCTCTATCGCACGCCCTGGGGCCTGTCGGTGCGCATGGTCGGAGAGAACCCGCGTGCCGCCGATTCCGCCGGCGTCAGCGTCATTGCCACGCGCTTCCAGGCGGTCATCCTCGGTGGTGCCTTGATGGGGCTCGCCGGAGCCTTCCTGTCGATGGCGCAGTTCAACGCCTTCACCTTCGGCGTCGTGTCCGGACGCGGCTGGGTGGCGATCGCGCTGGTGGTGTTCGGCCGCTGGGACCCGTGGCGCTCGGCGGGGGCCGCGCTGCTGTTCGCCTTCGTCGACGCGCTCCAGCTGCGCATGCAGGCGAGCGGGCTGGGGCATATCCCCTACGAGGCGTTCCTGATGCTGCCTTTCATCTTCACCATCGTCGCCATGGCGGTGATGTCGCGCAACGCGGTGGCGCCGTCGGCGCTGCTAAAGCCGTTTCGACGAGAAGAGCGGTAGGACCTGGCGACCTTTCCTCTCCCTCCGGAGGGGGGAGAGGTGGCTCGGCGAAGCCGAGACGGAGTGGGGGAACCACCTGACCAACCGTCGCCAACGGACAGTGAAAAGGGGACAAGGCGCAAGTATCGCCTTGCCTTGCGCCAAGGGGTCGACCCCCACTCCGTCGAGCTTCGCTCGACACCTCTCCCCCGATCGACGGGGTAGAGGAAGGGCGCCGAGCTGTCGCCTCACATCGCCGTAAAACCATTGTCGACGAACAGATGCGTGCCGTTGACGAAACTCGACTCGTCGCTGGCCAGGTAAAGCGCTGCCTTCGCCACCTCGTCGGGCTCGCCGATCCGTCCCTGCTGCGCGGCCAGCGCGGCATCGGACACATCGACGCCGAGCTTGCCGAGGTCGGCGACTTCGCGCAGACCGTGCGGGGTCCTGATAAAGCCGGGGCAAACCGCGTTGCAGCGGATATTGCGGTCGCGGAATTCCACGGCGATGGCGCGGGCGAACATGTGGCAGGCGCCCTTGGTGGTGTCGTAGAGCACTTCGTTGGGCGTCGCCGCCACCGCCGAGATCGACGAGGTGCAGACGATCGAGCCACCGCCCGCCGCGATCATGCCGGGCAGCACGGCGCGCGTCATCAGGAACATCGAGCGCACATTGACGGCGTGCAGCCAGTCCCATTCCTTGAGCGTCGTCTCCAGGAACGGCTTTATTACGATGGTGCCGGCATGGTTGAACAGCACGGTGACGGGCCCGAGCTTTTCGGACGCCCCTTTCACCGCCGCTTCGACCTGCGCTTCATCAGACACGTCGGCGACAAAGTGCTCGGCGACATGGCCGCGCGCCCGGATCGCCGCCGCGGTTGCGGCGGCTGCTTCACCGTTGCGGTCGATGATCGCCACCTTGGCGCCTTCGGCGGCGAATAGTTCCGAAGCCGCGCCGCCCATTCCGGTCGCGCCGCCCGAAATGATGGCAATCTTACCGGCCAGTCTTGTGCCCATTTCCCGCCCCCACCGTCCTTCTGGATCATGTCATGTTGTCGCTGGTGACGATGCTATCCCTCCCTGCTCGCGTGGCCAATGCAGGAAATAGGTGCGTGATGACAAGCGCATAGGTCCATTCAAGGCGCATGGAGCGCTGCCGTGGCACCCTCTCTCCCGATGGCCTAAATCCGCGTTCACAGCAATTTTGCACCAATTTCTTCCTACTGACGAGAAAATATTTCTGCCAAAGACGCAAAAATAGCAATCGACAAAGTCTACAAGTTTTATAGATTAACCGGTGAGACGGAGGTCGATATGTCCTATATTCAGAACGCTCAGACAGACGGCAGCGGCCAGAGGGTGGCCAACGCCCAGAGCTTTCGTCCGGCCTATGCCGGCGCTTTCGCCTATCTCGTCTTTGCTCTTGCGTTCGTGTTCACCGGAGCGGTCGTGCTGGGCCTTATTCCCTAAGGCGCCGGATCGGCAGGGGCCGTCGCCCCACGGCTTTCAGGCAATCGGAGTTGAATGAACCGGATCCCGGAGCGCTTTCGCGTGGCCGAGGATTCGCATTTCACAGCATCAGTGATTCCAGTGATGGAGGAGATGACAATGCCGATCGAATTCACGCATGTTCCCGGCAAGACCGCCGACGCGACGGTCCCCTTTTTCTATGACTTCGCGGAGACCGCGACCAAGCTAGGGCTGATCGAGGACGGCGGTTTCCAGAAGATCGTCGTCGACGATTCGGCTGGGCTGCTGACCAATATGGATCTTGCCGCCCAGGTGCTCAACCGCACCGCTTCGCTGGAAGTGGTGCTCACCCATTGGGCCGGCGTGATCGAACCGACGGTGGCTGCCCGCCAGTTGGCGTCCATCGACAGGGGGAGCGGCGGCCGGCTGGCGCTCAGGATGATCAGCGAGCCGCTGAACGACGACGATGCCGAGACACGGCCGGTCGAACATGGCGTCGTCTGGCAGCGCATCGACGAATATCTGGTGCTGTTGAAGCGGCTGTGGTCGAACGACCGGCCTTTCGACCACGAAGGCGCGTTCTACAGCATCAAGGGCGGTTATATCGAGCGCAAGGGTCCGCATGGCGCCGACCTGGTGATCCGCATGGGCGGGCAATCGGGAACGGCGCTGAAGGTGGCGGGCCGGCATGCCGATGTCTTCGAACTGGCGCCGGGTCCGATCTACGATATCAGGCAATTGATGGAGCGGGCGCGTAGCGCCGCGGCCGAACATGGCCGCGCCGGCAAACTGCGCTTCGCGCTTCCGGTCAGGATCCACCAAGGTGTTTCCGCCGCCGGCCACAAGACGGTCGACCTCTCCGGGCCACCGGCCCAGGTCGCGCTGTCACTGCTTGCCTATGCGGCGCTCGGCATCGATGAATTCATGATCGTCGGCGTCGACACGCCACGCGAGATCGCGACCGCTGGCCGGGAAACGATCGCGTTGCTGCGCAACTCCCTGGCGCGCCGGGAGGCCAGCGAATTCCACCACGCAGCCTATGCGCCTGGCGCGGGGTTAGAGACGCGAGTAGCGGGCTGAGGCCCGTCAATCCTCTGTTGCTACCTGTCTGACCGCAAGCCGGGACAGGCCATCGATAACGGCGTCCGAATCGGCCAGCACACCGAAGACGCCGTCCTCGACCGTCACCATGTGCAACGCCGCTTCATGCGCCCTTTGGTCACCGCTGGCGCAAGCGTCCGAGATGGTCAGGCACTGAAAGTTGCGATCACAGGCCTCGCGCAGCGTGGTGTGGACGCAGACATCGGTCGTGCATCCGGAAAACATCAGATGCGTGATGCCTTGCGCACGCAGCACATGCTCGAAATCCGTATAGGTGAAGGCGCTGTTGCAGGTTTTGTCGACGATGATGTCATGCGGGGCGACATCGATCTCGGGAACGATCTGGAACCCCGCGCCCGAGCGCAACAGGATGTCGGTGCCGTCGAGACCAGCACGCTCGCGGCGCCATTTCTCATAAGGCGTCATGTCGGCCATGTCGGCGCGGTATCCCTGCCTGGTGTGGATGACGGCGACGCCGGCTTTACGCGCGGCTGATATCAGGCGGCTCACCGCCGGCAGGATCGCTCGCAGCGGCGAGGGGTCATACCCTTTCCTGGCGAAATAGCCCGATGTCGACAGGAAATCCTGTTGCAGGTCGATGACGATCAACGCGGTGTTTTCGGCCACCAGCCTGCCGTCATAGGGGTAGTCGAAGGGCGTTGCCTTGATCATCCGGATCTCCTTGCCGCCAGATTACTCTAGCGAGTTCACATCGATGCCGCGACACCGGATATCCGGCATCGCGCGGTGGATATTGCCGGCGCGGATCGAGTGAATGACAGCCCGCAATCGGCAACAATGCCACCGGCGTCGTGGCACTTGAGGGTTTTGACCGGCACACTCCCACGATTTGTTGCGTATTGCAGTCACCTTCAATGTTGACTAGTAAGTTCATGTTTTATAGGTCAACCGGGCGCCTGCCTGCCGTAGCCAGGATTGGAATGCGGCGGCCGCACTGGAGAAATGCCATGACCGTGGCCGTAGCCGGTACCCAGACCGCTTTCGACATCGATGCCGTGCGTTTTGCCGTTGGCGAGCGGACGCTGCTCGGACCGGTCTCGCTCGAATTGCGACGGGCGCGCGTCTACGGGTTGATCGGCCATAATGGTTCGGGCAAGTCGACGCTGATCAAGCTTCTGGCGCGCCAGCAGCCGGCAAGCTCCGGCGCGATCACCTTCGCCAGACGGCCGCTGCCTCAATGGGGCGCGCGCGAGCTGGCGCGGGCCCTTGCCTATCTGCCGCAGACGACGCCGGCGGCGACGGGCCTCACCGTGCGCGAACTGGCGACGCTCGGGCGCTACCCCTGGCACGGCGCGCTTGGCCGTTTCGGCGCCGAGGACAGGCGCCATGTCGAGGAGGCGCTGGTGCTGACCGACATGGAAGGTTTCGCGGACCGGCTGGTCGACGAATTGTCCGGCGGCGAGCGCCAGCGTGCCTGGCTCGCCATGCTGGTGGCGCAGAATGCCGGCGTCATGCTGCTCGACGAGCCGATCTCGGCGCTCGACATCGCCCATCAGGTCGAGGTGCTGGGCCTGGTCAGGGATCTCAGCCGCAAGCGCGACCTCTGCGTCGTCGTGGTGCTGCACGATCCCACCATGGCGGCGCGCTATTGCGACGAGCTGATCGCGCTGAAGGATGGCAAGCTGCTGACCCGCGGCACACCGGGCGAAATCATGCGGAGCGATGTGCTCAAGGGCATTTTCGGCGTGGAGATGGGTGTGTTCGCGCATCCCGTCACCGGCCAGCCCGTCGGGTATGTGCAGTGAGGACTTCGCTGTGAGAACAAGGAAGAAGTTCGTGTCGAGACATGGTTTGTTGGCGGCGTTGGTCGCATCGGTGATCCTGACGACGACCGGCGCGACGGCCCAGGAGCAGCCGGCTGGCGCGGTTCCAGCAATCGCGACGCCTGCCGCACCCGCCGCAGCGGCACAAGCTGCTCCAGCGGTACCCGCCACCCCTGCGCCCGCGGCACCCTCGGGGACGATGGAGCTGAACCTGCCGCACGATTTGTCGCCATGGGGCATGTTCATGGCCGCCGACATCATCGTGAAGGCCGTGATGATCGGGCTGGCCTTCGCATCGCTCGTCACCTGGACGATATGGCTGGCCAAATCGCTGGAGATTTTCGGCGGCAAGCTGCGCGTCCGCCGTGCCGTCCGGGCGATCGGCGACGCAGCGACGTTGCGGCAGGCGAGCCGCGCACTCGACCGCAGCGGGGGTGCCGGCGCGCTTCTGGTGCGGGCGGCGGAGGAAGAGACCGCGCTTTCGGCCGGCGCGCTCGACCATGTCGGCGGCGACGGGCTGAAGGAGCGGGTCACCTCGCGCCTGTCGCGCATCGAGGCCGCCGCGTCGCGGCGCATGTCGCGCGGCACCGGCCTGCTGGCGACGATCGGTTCCACGGCGCCTTTCGTCGGTCTGTTCGGTACCGTCTGGGGCATCATGAACGCCTTCATCGGCATTTCACAGGCGCAGACCACCAATCTTGCCGTGGTCGCGCCAGGCATCGCCGAGGCTTTGCTTGCCACCGCGATGGGCCTGGTGGCGGCAATCCCCGCCGTCGTCATCTACAACGTCTTTGCCCGCTCGATAGCCGGCTACCGGCAGATACTGGCCGACGCCTCGGCGGGCGTCGAACGGCTGGTCAGCCGCGACCTCGATTTCCGCACGGTCGCACCCGCGACCGCGATGGCGGCGCAATAGCGGAGCAGGACGATGGGCAGCCGAATCCGCCAGATCATGGATGACGATCTCGAGGAGAGCCACGAGATCAACGTCACGCCGTTCATCGATGTCATCCTGGTGCTGTTGATCATCTTCATGGTCGCCGCGCCGCTGGCGACGGTGGATGTCAATGTCGATCTGCCCGGCTCGACCGCGACGCCGGCGCCGCGCCCCGAAACTCCACTGTTCCTGACGTTGAAGGATGATCTCACGCTGGCGATCGGCAATGATCCCGTGCCGCGCCCGGCCTTTGCCGCCACGCTCGACAGCCGCACCAAGGGCGACAAGCAGACGCGGATCTTCCTGCGTGCCGACAAGGCGGTCGCCTATGGCGACCTGATGGAAGCGATGAACCTGCTGCGCGCCGCCGGCTATCTGAAGGTCGCCCTGGTCGGACTGGAGGCCGTGCCCGCCGGTGATGCCGCCGCACCGGCGCCCGGCGGAACGGCCATCCCATGACACGACCGGCCGGCTCGCCCACGGCGGTGCTGTCGCGCTTCGGCTGGCGCGACCTTGGCCTGTGGGCATGTGCGGCCGTGCTGATGCTCGGGGCACATGTTGCGGTCGCTTATGCCGTGCAGAATCTCAGCCCGGTCGATCCGCCGGATGGCGGGCCGCCGCCGGCCCCGGTGATCGAGATGGCGCCGATGATGGTGACGCCGGCGGTGCCCGAACAGGCCGCGATGGCCGACGCGGTCGTTCCCGACCAGGCCGAGCCGGTCGAGGAGACGGAGACGATCGCCGAGGCCGAGCCCGACAAGGTGGTCGAGCAAGCGGAGCCTGTTGCCGAGCCGCGGACGGTGCCGCCGGACGAGCCGGTGGAGATGACGAAGGCCGAACCGGTCGACCAGCCGCCGCTGGAGAAGGTCGTCCCCGACATCGTCGAGACCGTCGCCCCGGAGGTTGTCGTTCCGCTGCCGAGGGCTAAGCCGGCCGAGACGCGCAAGGAAAAGAAACCGGCAGAAGCCAAGGTCAAGAAGCCCGCCGACAAGCGCAAACCAGGGCCGAAGAAGGAAAAGGCCGAACCACCGAAGACGGCAAGTGCCGCGAGCGCCGAGGCCAGGCCCGCCGCCAGGGCGGCGGCGCCGAGATCGGGGGCCGGGTTTTCGGGAGTCAGTCCGGCCAAATGGGAGTCGCGGCTGACAGGGTGGATCAATCGCCACAAGCGCTACCCGAGTGCCGCGAAATCGCGGCGCGCGCAGGGCAATGTGAACGTGACTTTCACCATGGACCCATCCGGCCGGGTGCTGTCGGCCCGGATCGTCCGTTCTTCCGGTGACGCCGAACTCGACCGCGCCGCGCTCGCGGTGCTGCAGGGTGCCACCGTGCCGGCGCCGCCGCCGGAACTCGGCTCGCGCGTCAGCCGCACGGCGCCGTTCGTATTCAGTTTGCGAGATTAACTCAGCTCATCGACTGGCACAGCGCCTCGACCTGCTCCAGGTAGAAGCGGCATTTCGTCCGCAGGGTTCCGAGGTTGGGGCCGTCGGCGCCGTTGATCTCGATGCTCTGCATCATGAAGTCGAAATGGGCGTGAAAGGCATCCGCCGCGCCCCAGAGGCTGTCGGCCTGCCAGGTATCGGCCATCGCCATGGCAATCAGCTGCCGGGCCTCGACGCGCGCGGCCCGCGGCGAGGCCGGGCGGCCGGCGATCAAGCCGTTCAGCCGGGCAAAGACGCTTTCGCTGGCGTCGGCGCTCCTGATGATGGCGATCATGTTCATTTGCTGGTCCCCTCAATTTTCTGCGTAAGGATGACCGCCTTGCGGGCTGCGGGCGATCAAGGCGGGCATCGCGGCCGCATCGGATGGCCGGCCCCTGATGATGCTGGCAATTTCGGCATCGGCCAGTTCGAACCAATAGATCATCTCGGCGCTGCCGAGGTCGGCGGCGGCCTTTCTCAGCAGCGGCAGCAAGCTTTGCAGCGCACAGAGCGTCTCCCACCGGTTCGGCCGCGTGTGGGCCGTCCCGCACCAGCCGGATATTTGCATCGCGCTACGCCGTCCTTGGCTGAGCGTGGTTGTCTTTCGCGTGCGCCTTGGGATGCATCGGGTTGCCGCTGAGTTGCGCGTGCCTCGCCGGCCGTGCGCCGCGCAGGACATCGAAGGCCTCGGCATAGGCCATGCCCAGGAGATAGGAGATCATGGGAAAACGGCTTGCTTCGGCCATCTGCACCAGCTCGTTGGTCATCGACGCGATGTATTGAAGGCTATCGATCTCTGACTGCCGTAAGGTCTGATTTGGCATGTGCTTCTCCTGTCGTCGGATGAAACCTTGGGAACGCGTAAGGGCTACTCTGGACATGGTGAGACGGCTAATTGATCGACCTGCCCGCCGGATGCGGGTCGGTTTCCGGTGTTGAGAGGGTCAAGGCATAGATGGGCGCGTCGGTGAGGCGGTCGAGGCCCAGGAGGCGCTTGATCGCCGAATGGCTCAGCGCTGCCGTGGGGCAGGCCGACAGGCCATGACTGGTTGCCGCCAGCATCATGTTCTGGCCGATATGGCCCGCCTCGATCAGCACGACGCGGTAGGCGTTGGCATCCTCATATTTCCACATAGTGCGGTCGAGCCGGGCGCAAAGCAGAATGAGGCACGGCATGGCGTCGGCCCATTCCTGTCCGCCGACCAGTTCCGAAATTTTCGGCACATGGTTGGCCGAGATCCTGCCGAGGTCATGACCGGCGGCGGAATAGTGGTAGACGCCGGGTTCCAGATCTTCGACGCCGGTCGCGACCACATAGGCTTCGTAGGGGTTTCGCGCACCGCCCGAAGGGGTCATGCCGAGCGGCAGGGCGCCAACGCAGTTGCTGGTCTCGCCGGTGATGCCCATGCCCGCGAACAGGCAATCGGAAAGCTGCCGCGCGGTGATGGTGGGCGCGGCCGCGGTGCGGTTGGTGCGGCGCCGGGCCATCAGGGTCAGAAGGTCGTTGTCGGCCAGTGCGTCCGGCAGCCGGATGGCGCCCGGCGCATTCTTGAGCAGGAGGTCCGGCTGGGCGACATGGCCGGCACGGTCGATCTGCCGCGCCTCGGCCTGTTCGATGGTCATGAACTCGCTGTCCTGGACGCAGAAATGCATCAGCGCGGTCGGCAGGCTCCATCCCCACTGCCCGGAGAACCGCGTTTCCTGTTCGGCCAGCGGCGAGCCGGCGGTGACGAGGGCGGAAAAATCGAGCAGTTGCGGAACGACGGCGTTCAGGTCCGCCTTCGACCAGCCGTGGGCGCGCGCGATCTGCGCCGTGGAAGCCCAATCATCCCAGGAAGCGAGAAGGCCGACCACTTCGGGGCTGCAGTCGAAGACGCTTCTGGTCAGGAAATTGCATGCCGTGACCTTGTTGGTCCCGGGGTAGAAAACGAGCGTTTTTGAAGAGCGCATTTTCATGATGCTGAATGCCGTTCGGGGATGCGGAGCGCCGACAGGCGAATGCCCGTCGGCGCCGACGACTTCAGCGCTTGTTGTAGTGCATGCCCTGCGAGAAGAAGACGGTCTGCGTGCCCGCGGCAACCGTCAGCTTCGGGGCATTGTTGACTTTCTTGGCCATTTTCGTCCCTTTCCCGACCCCCCAATGGGATCTTTTGAGAGATCCCAAACGGGATCCGCGAGAAGAAAGGTAAGGTCGGAAGAGTTAATGAGTTGTTAAAATTGTAGTAAATCAAATATGAGCTAAAATATCTTTCTTCGATCCAAAGTCTAAAAAATCGATTTTACTCAGATATGGAGTAGGCAATCGCTAACATACGCTTTTTCGGGATATCTTGTTCTTATTTAGCGTAACGGGGCGGCTAGGCCATCCCGTCCCGTGCCAGGCTGACGACGAGTTGGTCAATGCCGGGATCATCGAGCCTGACGACATGTGCCATGCGGATCGCATGCCGGGGCCGCATGTTGGACATATCCTGCCGCATGATGACCGATACGAAGGCCGGCCCGGCTTCGGTCAGAAGCATCGCCTTGCCTGTCAGCACCGGTTCGGAGATCGGCGCCCATTGCACCGAGATCAGCGACGGCTCGCCGGTCTGGCGGCGGTTGACGCCGCTGAAATAGATCCAGTTGAGACGCGAGATCGCCACGCCATAGTGATTGCCGCGTGCCCGCGCCCATGTCGAGCCGCGACGCTCCGACCATCCCGTGACCCTGCGGAATGTGACCAGTTCGGCTTCGCGCCGGACAAAGGTGATCGCCCGCACCAGCAGGTCGGATCGGCCGGGGATCGAAAAATAGGTGAAATAGGTGCCGCCCGCGATCGACGGGGCGGGCGGGCGGATCATCTGGGCAAACAGGCTTTCGGAAATCGGCGGCAGGCCGGTAGCCGTGGGCTCGGGCGTACCGGGGTCCCGGTACAGTTCGGCTTCGTCGACGCGGAAATAATCACAGATCAGCTTGGCGGTGGCCTTGTTGGGAACGGTCTGTCCCTGCAGGTAGCGCTCGAACTGCGTGCGGTTGATACCCAGCTCGCGGCATACCGCGCTGACGGAAGCATGGTCCTTGCAGAGCCGTCTGAGATTTGCAGCGAGATTCTCCCGAATGGACACGGCTTTGCTTTCGCAGGCGAACTCTTCATTTCGACTCGAAACCCTATAGCGCCTTCGGTCGCCCCCGCCGAAACGCCTTGTCACAACACACAGAAAAAACTGATTTGAGAACGCCAGTCTAATGGCGTGATTTCCAAAAAAAATAGCGCCGACTCGACGACGGTCCCGCCATAAGTCCAATTGACAGCCATTTCGCCTGGGGAAACGCGAAATCGCATCTGGCCATTTTTGGGAGCATCGACGCCGCGCGCCTCATCGGATGAGGCTTGGACCCTACCGCATGGGAAGCGGACTATCGATTATTCCGCTGGTGGAGCTGAGGAGGATCGAACTCCTGACCTCGTCATTGCGAACGACGCGCTCTCCCAGCTGAGCTACAGCCCCGTCCAGCGGATGGCGCATTTATCGGGCGGCACGGTTTCCTGTCAAGGCGGCGTTTTGCCGAAAAACCCGACCGCCGGCCGTGTGCGGAAGCCTGCTCTTGCCGGTTCGGCGTGCAATGGCTACATGTCGGCAACAATTGGAGACCGGCATGCTCGCCCTCATTCAAACCATCGTCATGGCGCTCGACCTCTATTGGTGGGTCATCATCGCCTCGGCGATCTTTTCCTGGCTCTATGCCTTCAACGTCGTCAACTCGCGCAACCAGTTCGTCGGCAGCATCGGCAACATGCTCTACCGGCTGACCGAGCCGGCGCTGCGGCCGATCCGCCGCTTCATGCCCGACCTTGGCGGCATCGACATCTCGCCGATCATCCTGCTTTTGATCCTGTTCTTCCTCAGGCAGTTCATCCTCACCACGGTGGCGCCGCTGCTGCTGGCCTGACGATCGGATGAGCGCGCCGTTGCGCATTCGCGAGAACGGCGTCGATCTGTTCGTCCGGCTGACGCCGAAGTCTTCCGTGGACCGGCTCGAAGGTGTCGAAACATCGGCGAACGGACGAAGCCACCTGAAGGCGCGGGTCCGCGCCGTGCCGGAAAACGGCGCGGCCAATCAAGCGCTGGAGAAGTTGGTCGCCAAGGCGCTGGGCGTGCCGGCATCGGCCGTTTCGGTCGCTGCCGACGGCACCGCCCGGCTCAAGACGCTGCGCATTTCAGGCGAACCGGCGGTGCTGGCAAGAAGCGTCGAAGCGCTCTGCGACAGCCGAAGCACGTAGCTGACAATCGGTTGAGAGTGCTTCGATCGATTGTCGTAGGTCGGTGCCGCCCCTCATTGCCCTGCCGGGCATTTCTTCCCGTATAGCGACGGGGAGAAAGACGCTGTAATCAATCCCCTAACGGCAGGCGGGGATCGTCAACCTTGAGCGTGTTGACGCTCTGCTTGATGCGGCGCAAATTCTCCAGCACCTTGGGGCCGCGCGTCTCGGCGACCGACGTCACGATCATGTCGACGATCGCCAGCAGCGCGTAGCGCGACGATGTCGGCTTGTAGATGTTGCCGTCCTCCAGCGGCTGGAGATGGATGACCGTGTCGGCGACCTTGGCCAGCGCGGAATCGGGCGCGGTGACGGCCACCGTGGCGGCGCCATATTGCTGAGCGACCTGCACCGCCTCGATGACCGAGCGCGCATAGCCGGAGACCGAGAAGGCGACCACGGTGGTGTCCGGCGTGGCAACGGCGGCGTACATGCGCTGCAACTGGCCATCGATCTGCGCCAGAACCGGCAGGCCGAGCCTGAACAGCCGATTCTGCATCTCGGTCGCCATCATCGAGGAGATGCCACCCGAACCGATGCACAGGACATTGCCCGATGCCGCAAGGCGCGCGGCGACGTCGACCAGCGTCGTCATGTCGAGGTTTTCGCTAACGCGCTGGATGGAGGCGATCGCGGCCTCGGTGATGGCCGACGCAATGCGCTGTTCGCGGGCGTCGCGGCTCAGCGGTTCCGGCGACAGATACTGGCCGCCGATGGCAATGGCCTGTGCCAGGTAGAACTTGAAGTCGCGCAGCCCCTCGCAGCCGAGGTTGCGGCAGAAACGGGTGACCGTCGGCTCACTGACGCCGACGCGCGCTGCAATTTCCGAGATTGCCGCCTTGGAGGCGAAGTCGAGATCGGACAGAACGAGACTTGCCAGCCGACGATCCGACTTGGTGCCGTCCTGCGACATCAGTTGCAGCCGCGTGATGATGTCGGCCGGCGTCTTCATGTCCGAGTTTCCATCGTCATCCCAGCGGCAGGCCCGTTGCCTTGTCGAACAGATGGATGTTGCCGGGGGCGACCGAGACCGGCAGCAGGTCGCCCGGCCGGACCGGCACCCTGTCACGGAATACGGCGCGCACCGTGTCGGCGCCAATGGCGCCGTAGACATGGGTCTCGGAACCGGTCGGCTCGACGACATCGACCTTGAGCGCCATGGCATCAGTGGCCTCGCCGACGATGAAATGCTCGGGCCGGATGCCGGCCTCCACGGCACTGCCCGCCGGCAGCGGTTTGCCGGCGAGTGCCAACCGTCCGCCGCCGGCCGACTCGAACCAGGTTCTCTCGGGCGTCGTCTTGAGCGCCCCGGAAACAAAGCTCATCGACGGCGAGCCGAGGAAGCCGGCGACGAACTTGTTGGCCGGCCGGTCATAGAGCTCCAGTGGCGCCCCGACCTGCTGGATCCTGCCGCGATCCATCACGACGATGCGGTCGGCCATGGTCATGGCCTCGATCTGATCGTGGGTCACGTAGACGATGGTCGATTTGAGCCGCTGGTGCAGCGCCTTGATCTCGGTGCGCATCTGCACGCGCAATTGCGCGTCGAGATTGCTGAGCGGCTCATCGAACAGGAACACGGAGGGTTCGCGCACGATGGCGCGGCCCATGGCGACGCGCTGGCGCTGGCCGCCCGAGAGCTGGCGGGGGTAGCGGTCGAGGTAGGAGAACAGGTTGAGGACGCCGGATGCCTTCTTGACCTTCTGGTCGATGGCGGTGCGGCTCTCTCCCCGGATCTTGGGGCCGAAGCCGATATTGTCGGCGGCGCTCAGATGCGGGAACAGGGCATAGGACTGGAACACCATGGCGATGTTGCGCTGCTGCGGCGGCAGGTCGTTGGCGCGCACGCCGCCGATCAGCAGATCGCCGGAACTGATGGTCTCCAGGCCCGCAAGCATGCGCAGCAAGGTCGACTTGCCGCAGCCGGACGGGCCGACCAGCACGACGAATTCGCCGCTTTTGATGTCGAGGCTGATCTCCTCGAGGATCTTGTGCTGGCCGAAGGATTTCGACAGGTTGCGGAACTCGACGTCGGTCATGGTCACGCTCCCAATATGTCGTCGATGAACGGCAGGCAGCCGGCGGTCAATCCCGCATCCACGGGCATCACCACGCCTGTTACGCCCGAGGCCCGGTCGGAGGCAAGGAAGGCGACCGCTTCCGCCACTTCCGAGGCGTTGACGATGCGGCCGAGCGGATAGAGCCGCTGCAGCTTGCCGATGACGTCGGGATTCTTGGCGAGGCGATGGTCCCAGGCGGCGGTGCGGATCGATCCGGGGCAGACGACATTGGCGCGCACGCCGCTGCGGCCGAGCTCGACAGCGATCGATTTGGCATAGGCGTTGATGCCGGCCTTGGCGGCGGCATAGGCGGGGTTGCCGAAATGCGCGATGGCGTTGACGGACGAAATGAAGACGACGCTGCCCGAACCGCGCGCGGCCATCGCCTTGGCAATGGGATCGGCGAAAATCATCACACCGGTCAGGTTGAGGTCGAGCTCATGCTCGATCCTGTCCGCCGTCAGCGCGTCGAGCGTCTCGGCGCGCGTCCAGCCGGCATTGTTGATCAGAATGTCGGGGACGCCGTCCTTTTCGAGCACGGCGGCGATGGCGGCTTCGACCGAAGCCCGGTCGAGAAGATCGAAGACATGGCGCGAGGCAAGGTGCGGGCTCGCCAGCGCCGCTTCGGACTGGTCGCAGCCGACGACCCGCGCTCCCCTGCCGGCCAGCAGTGCGACGATCGCCGAGCCAAGGCCGCCGCCGGCGCCGGTGACAAGAACGGTCCGGCCTTCGAATTCGGCTCTCGAAACCACGGCGCGTGCTCCTCCCGCAGGTCAGGCAGATGCCGGCAGGCTAGAGAATGGAATGTAATTAAGCAACATAATAATCCGCTTGCATGCGGCAACTTCATGGATAATGTAGGAAAGTCACATAAATCTTGTGTCAGCACCGGCACAGGGAGCGCAAAAGCGCGGACCAAATGGGAGAGATCGGATGAACCTTGCGAAATGGACTGCCGGCCTGATGGCCGGAATGGGCATGCTGGCCTTCGCCGCGCAGGCGCAGGCCGGCGAAGTGCGGGTTACCGTCGCCGAATACAGCGCCAAGACCGGCCCGTATTTCGAACAGGTCAAGAAGGAGTTCGAGGCGAAGAATCCCGGCATCACCGTCAAGTTCGAGGTGGTGCCGTGGGATGTGCTGTTGCAGAAGCTGACCACCGACATCACCGCCGGCACCAATGCGGATCTCTCCATCATCGGCACGCGCTGGCTGATCGACTTCGTCCAGCAAGATGTCGCCGAGCCGCTCGACGGCTACATCACGCCCGACTTCAAGGGCCGCTTCATAGACACCTTCCTGTCGCCCTCGATCATGGGCGGCAAGACCTATGGTCTGCCGATCGCCGCTTCGGCGCGCGCCATGTATTACAACAAGGAGCTGTTCGAGAAGGCCGGCATCGCCAAGCCGCCGGCAACCTGGACCGAGCTGCAGGAGGATGCACGCAAGATCAAGGCGCAGGGTGCCTTCGGCTTCGGCCTGCAGGGCAAGGAGATCGAGACCGACGTCTATTATTACTACGCGATGTGGTCGCAAGGCACCGAGATCCTCAACAAGGACGGTACGTCGGGCCTCGGCACGCCGGGCGCGCTCGAAGCGGCCAAGCTCTACAAATCGATGATCGACGAGGGGCTGACGGAGCCCGGCGTCACCTCCAACAACCGCGAGGACGTGCAGAACCTGTTCAAGCAGGGCAAGGTCGGCATGATGATCACCGCGCCCTTCCTGTCCAACCAGATCAAGGATGAGGCGCCGAGCCTCAAATACGGTGTGGCGGCCATTCCGGCCGGGCCGACCGGTGCGCGCGGCACCTATGGCGTCACCGATTCCATGATCATGTTCAAGAACTCCAAGAACAAGGACGAGGCCTGGAAGCTGATGGACTTCCTGTTCACCACGGAGCAGCGCGCCAAGTTCACCCAAGGAGAAGGCTTCCTGCCGGTGAACAAGGAAGAGGCCAAGATGGACTACTACGTCAACAACGCTGATCTCGCCGCCTTTACCGCGCTGTTGTCCGATGCCCGCTTCGCGCCGGTCATTCCGGGCTGGGAAGAGGTCGCCCAGATCACGTCCGACGCCATGCAGAAGATCTATCTCGGCGGCGACCCCGAGGCCGGCTTGAAGGACGCGGCGGCCAAGGCGAATGCGGTGCTGAAGAAATAGGGCGGCGCTGAAGAAATAGGGCGGCGCTGAAGAAATAGGGCGTATCTCCCTGCGCCCGTGGCGCGCCCCCGACTCAGGCGGGGCGCGCCACACTTCTAAAAACAGGTATTCGGGTGCTCTCCACGTAAATACGAAGACTGACAGGTAATCACTCCGGACAAAGCAAAAATCGCCGATGTCGGCGCTGCCCCTCATTGCCCTGCCGGGCATTTCTCCCCGTATAGGGACGGGGAGAAAGGGCTGGCCGCAACCTAGGCGCCTTTCCTGCGACGTCGGTGATTGGCGAAACCGGCGAAGAGAGCGCCCCTCTCCCCGTCACTATACGGGGAGAGGATGCCGGCAGGCAGGTGAGGGGCAGCACAGACCGTGCGTAAGGAATTCAAGGCCACCCAAGCCAAGCAAAGCGGTAAAACCCAAGCCGATGCAAAATCGCTTCCTGCCCTATCTCCTGACCTTGCCCAGCCTGTTCCTGGCGGCGGTGGTCATCTTCTGGCCGGTCTGGGACCTGATCCAGATTTCGACGCACGACGTCAGCCGTTTCGGCCAGTTGCGCGACTTCAGCGGCCTGACCAATTTCGCCGCGCTCGCCGCCGATCCCGATTTCATCGCGGCCCTCTGGCGCACGGGGCTGTGGACGGTACTGGTGGTCGGGGGCGCGCTGCTGCTCTCGATCCCGGTGGCGATGATCCTCAATACCGACTTCTATGGCCGTGGTCTTGCCCGCGTCATCGTCATGCTGCCCTGGGCGGTGTCGCTGACCATGACGGCCGTTGTCTGGCGCTGGGCGCTGAGCGGCGAAAGCGGCATGCTGAATTCGGCGCTGCTCGGCCTCGGCCTGATCGACCACAACATCCAATGGCTGGCGCAGGCTGAAACCGCCTTTCCGATGCAGGTTCTGATCGGCATATTGGTGACGGTGCCGTTCACCACGACGATCTTCCTCGGCGGCCTCTCGTCCATCCCGGACGATCTCTACGAGGCGGCCGCATTGGAGGGGGCAACGCCGCTGCAGCAGTTCCGCGAAATCACCTTTCCGCTGCTGAAACCCTTCATCAACATAGCCATCGTGCTCAACACCATCTACGTCTTCAATTCCTTCCCGATCATATGGGTGATGACGCAGGGCGGGCCAGCCAATTCAACCGACATCCTGGTCACCCACCTCTACAAGCTGGCCTTCCGCATCGGCAAACTCGGCGAGGCTTCCGCGGTGTCGCTGGTGATGTTCGCCATTTTGCTGATCTTCACCCTGATCTATGTCCGGCTTGCCATGCGGGAGCAGCGCGCATGAGAAGCAAATTGAAGCGTACCATCGTCGCCTGGCTGTTGCTGTCGCCCTTGATCGTGGTGACGCTCTTCCCCTTCGCGGTGATGTTCCTGACGGCGGTCAAGCCGAGGACCGAAGTGCTGACGCCCAGCTGGTGGCCGAGCGAGTTCCGTTGGTCGAATTTCTCCGACATGTGGGTGGCGACCGGCTTCGGCCAGGCACTGGCCAATTCGCTCTACGTCTCGGTGATCGCCACCGTTGGCGCCATCCTCATCTCCGTGCCGGCCGCCTACGCCATGTCGCGCTTTCGCTTTGCCGGCTACGGCGCCTTCCGCCAGTTCCTGCTGATCTCGCAGATGATCTCGCCGATCGTGCTGGTGCTCGGCCTTTTCCGGCTGATGGCCGCCTGGGGGCTGGTCGAATCGACCACCGCGCTTGGCTTCATCTACATGGCCTTCAACGTCGCCTTCACGGTCTGGATGCTGCAGAGCTATTTCGACACCATTCCGCGCGACCTCGAGGAGGCCGCCTGGATGGAGGGCGCCGGGCGCTGGCTGACCTTGCGAAAAGTGTTCCTGCCGCTTTGCCTGCCGGCGATCGCGGTGACTGCGATCTTCACCTTCATCAATGCCTGGAACGAATTCGTCGTGGCGCTGACCATGCTGCGCAGCCAGGAAAGCTATACGCTGCCGATCCAGGTGTTCTCTCTGGTCGCTGGCCGCTACACGATCGAATGGCATCACGTCATGGCGGCGACGCTGCTGGCGACCTTGCCGGTGGCGATCCTGTTCATCTGGCTGCAGCGCTATCTCGTGCGCGGGTTGGCGCTCGGTGCGGTCAAATAGCAATTCCGGCAAGAAGGGCGCAGCGGTTTCCGCCCGGAATTGCGAAAAAACAAAGAAGTCCAGGGAGCTTTCATGCGCATCTTCACCGCCTCGCTGGCGACGGAAACCAACACCTTCTCGCCGGTGCCGACAGACCGGGCCTCGTTCGAGATGGCGTTCTATGCCGGGCCGGGCAAGCATCCGGAAACGCCGACGCTGTGCTCCTCGCCGATCGTGGCGCTGCGCCGCCGCGCGGCCGCGGAAGGTCTCACCGTGATCGAAGGCACCGCGACCTGGGCCGAGCCCGGCGGCCTGGTGCAGCGCCAGACCTATGAGGCGCTGCGCGACGAAATCCTCGATCAACTGAAGGCCGCCTTGCCGGTCGATGCCGTCATGCTGGGCCTGCATGGCGCCATGGTGGCGCAAGGCTATGACGATTGCGAGGGCGATCTGCTGGAGCGCGTGCGCGGCATCGTCGGGCCTGGCGTGACGATCGCCTGCGAGTTCGATCCGCACAGCCATCTTACGCCCAGCCGCGTGGCGGCCTGCAATGTCATGGCCTATTTCCTCGAATTCCCGCACACCGATTTCTACGAGCGTGGCGAGCATGTCGTCGAGCTTGGGCTGGCGGCGGCGCGTGGCGAGATCAAGCCTGTCATCTCGACCTTCGATTGCCGCATGATCCAGGTGCTGCCGACCAGCCGCGAGCCGATGCGCTCCTTCGTCGACCGCATCAAGGCGCTGCACGGCAAGGACGGCGTGCTGTCTGTCTCGGTCATCCACGGCTTCATGGCCGCCGACGTGCCCGAGATGGGCACGCGCATCCTTGTCGTCACCGACAATGACAAGGCCAGGGGCGATGCGCTGGCCGAGCGGCTGGGGCGCGAGCTCTACGCCATGCGCGAAACGACGGCCATGGCCATGCTCTCCGCCGCCGCCGGCATCGAACAGGCGCTCGCGGTGCGCGCGCAACGCAGCGACAAGCCGGTCGTCATCGCCGATATCTGGGACAATCCCGGTGGCGGCGTGCCGGGCGACGGCACCATCGTGCTGCGCGAACTCCTGACGCGCGGCATCACAAACGTCGGTGTGGCGACGATCTGGGATCCGATCGCGGTGATGTTCTGCCAGGCGGCGGGCGAGGGCGCGGTCATCGACCTGCGCTTCGGCGGCAAGGCCGGGCCGCAGGCAGGCGAGCCGATCGACGCGCGCGTCACCGTGCTGAAGGCTGTCGGGCAGGGCTGGCAGAGTTTCGGGCCGAGTCGCGTGACATTGGGACCGTCGGCGGTGGTGCGGATCGAAGGCACCGAGGTCGATGTGATCCTGAACACCAATCGCACGCAGACCTTCGAGCCGGATGTCTTTTCCAACATCGGCATCGAACCGCTGTCGAAAGACATTCTGCTGATCAAGTCGACCAACCACTTTTATGCCGGCTTCGAGCCGATCGCCGCCGAGATCATCTATGTCGCGGCGCCGAGTTCGTATCCCAGCAACCCGGCGGCGACGAATTACAAGAAGCTGACGCGGCCGGTGTGGCCACGGGTGAAGGATCCTTGGGTTGAAGCTAGCTAATCTCCCCCCTCGAGGGGGGAGATCGGCTAATCACACCAAGCCCCGCTTCACCATCATCGCGTCCGGCGAAGGCATCTTGCCGCGAAACGCGGTGTAAAGCTCTTCGGGATCCTTCGAGCCCCCGGCGGCGTAGATGTTCTTGCGCAGCCGTTCGGCCAGCGCCGGGTTGAAGGGGTCGCCCGTTTCCTCGAAGGCGGCGAAAGCGTCGGCGTCGAGCACTTCCGACCACATGTAGGAATAATAGCCGGCCGAATAGCCGTCGCCCGCAAAGACATGACCGAAATGCGGGGTGCGATGGCGCATCGCGATCGTATCGGGCATGTCGAGCTTTTGCAATGTTTCGGCCTCGAAACGAAGTGGCTCTTCCGGCGCATCGGGCCGCGCGTGATAGGCCATGTCGATCAGCGCCGAGGCGGTGAATTCGACGGTCGCGAAGCCGGCGCCGAAAGTGCGCGCGGCCAGCATCTTGTCGAGCAGCGCCTTGGGCATCGGCTTGCCGGTCTTGACATGCAGCGCGTGCTTTTCCAGCACCGCCGGCACTGTCAGCCAGTGCTCGTAGAGTTGGGAAGGCAACTCGACGAAGTCGCGGCTGACCGAGGTTCCGGAAACCGATGGCCAGGTGACGTCGGTCAGCATGCCGTGCAGCGCATGGCCGAACTCATGGAACAAGGTTTTCGCCTCGTCGACCGACAGCAGCGCCGGTTCGCCCGCCGGCGGCTTGGCGAAGTTCATGATGTTGTAGATCACCGGCCTGGAGCCATGGCCGAGACGGTAGCCGGACTTCAGCGCGCTCATCCAGGCGCCGGAGCGTTTTGAAGGCCGCGCGAAATAGTCGGCCAGGAACAGACCACGCTCGCTGCCATCGGCGTTTTTCACCACGAAGACGCGCGCGTCCGGGTGCCAGGCGGCGATCCCCTGCTTCTCCTCGAAAGTGATGCCGAACAGCCGTGTGGCCACGTCGAAACAGGCGTCGATGACGCGGTCGAGCTGCAGGTAGGGTTTCAGTTCGGCCTCATCGAAAGCGAACTTTTCCGCGCGCAGCTTTTCCTGGTAGAAGCGCCAGTCCCAGGCGGCGAATTTTTCGTTGCTGCCGGCTTGCGCCGCAAGCCGCTCCAGTTCCTTCTGGTCGGCGGCGGCCTTTTCCAGCGCCTTTTCCCAGACCGGGTCGAGCAGCGCATGCACCGCCTTCGGTGTCTTGGCCATTGTGTCGTCGAGCTTGAGCGCGGCGAAGGAGGCATAGCCGAGCAGCTTCGCCTTTTCGGCGCGCAGCTTCAGCATATCGCGCACCACGGCCGTGTTGTCGGACGCACCACCATTCTGGCCGCGCATGGTGAAGGCGCGATAGGCAATCTCACGCAGGTCGCGGCGCTCGGAGAAGGTGGTGAACGGCTCGTAGATCGAGCGCGACAGGGTGACGGCGTAGCGGCCCTTCTGGCCACGTATCTCGGCGGCCTCGGCCATCGAGCTTTTCACGAAGTCCGGCAGGCCGGCAAGGTCCGCCTCGTCGAGGAACAGCGCCCAGTCGCGCTCGTCGGCCAGCACGTTTTGCCCGAAAGTCGTGCCGAGCGACGACAGCTCTTCACTGATCTTGGCCAGCCGCTTCTTGCCGTCGGCATCGAGCTTGGCGCCGGAACGGACGAAACCCTTCCAGGTCTTCTCCAGGACACGCAGCGTCTCGGGATCGAGCTGCAGGCTCTCGCGGCGCTGGTAGAGGTCGTCGATGCGGGCAAACAGTTTTTCGTTCATCGAGATCGCGGAGAAGTGCCTCGACATCTTCGGCGAAATGTCGCGCTCCAGCGCCTGGATCGTTTCGTTGGTATAGGCGCCGGCGCGGCACCAGAAGATCGACGAGACGTGATCGAGCGCCTCGCCGCCCAGTTCCAGCGCGGCAAGCGTGTTCTCGATGGTCGGCGCGTCCTCGTTGCCTGATATCGCGTCGACCTCTGCTTCATGCGCCTTCAGCGCGGCGTCGAAGACCGGGGAGAAATCACCGTCGCCAATCTGGGCAAAATCGGGCAGGCCGAGCGGTCCTTGCCACGCGGTCAAGGGATGGGCGGCGAGGTCGACGGCTTTCGTAGAGGGCATGGAGGGTCTTTCGCTGGCATCGGGAAGGAGGGTGTCACCGATGTAGGGCGCGGCCCGCGGGCCCGCAATATGCCAGTTGGGCGATCCGCCTCAATAGCCCTCGCAGTTTTCAGCGATTGCCGCCTGCGAGCTGGCGGTGATGCGGTTGTCGCTCACCGCGAAGGTTTCCTGCATCAGCATGTCATTGTTGGGGAAATCGTAGCAGGCGATCACGGTGGTGACCCCGCCTTCGCTCTTCTCGATGCGGTGCCGGATAGCGGCACCGGCAACCGCGCCTTTCCATTCGTCGAGCGAAGCGATGAATTCCTGCTTGCTCTGGACGACGCCAAGGTCGTCGAGCTTGATGCGGACATCGTCGGCGAGCAGGTCGGCGAGTTCTGTGCGGTCGGCGACCAGCAGCGCCGAATACCAGCGGCTGATGAGGGCGCGGTCATCGGCGCGGGCGGCAACGATCGCTATCAGCAGTGCGACGGCGGTGAAAACGACCGGCCGGACGTTCATCACCCGGCGCGCCGTGCCGCTCATTCCAGCACCGGTCGCTCGAAATCGCCGGTCTCCTTGTTCATCACCCAGAGTTCGCCGGTCGAAATGTCGAACCAGGCTCCGTGCAGCGACAGCCGCCCCTTGCCCTCGAGGATCGAGACGCAGGGAAAGGTTCTCAGATTGGCAATGGAATAGCGGATCGAGATGCGCTCGAGTGCCGTCTGGCGCTCCGTCGCCGTCATGAGGGTGCTGGCCGACACTGTTTCGGCGGCCGGCGCGATCAGGCTCATCCACTTGCCGATGAAGTCGCCGGGGGAAAGCGGCGCGGAATTGGTATCGAGCGCGGCGCGGATGCCGCCGCAGCGGCCATGACCCATGACGACGATGTTCTTGACCTTGAGGCTCTGCACGGCGAATTCGAGCGCGGCCGAGGTCGAATGGAACTCGCCGTCCGGCTCGTAAGGCGGCACCAGATTGCCGACATTGCGCAGCACGAAGAGTTCGCCGGGGCCGGCGTCGAAGATCGCCTCGGGCGCGGATCGCGAGTCGCAACAGGCGACGATCATGGTTTCGGGCGCCTGGCCTTCGCGGGCGAGTTCGCGATAGCGGCCGCTCTCGGTGAGGTAGCGGCCGTTCATGAAATTGCGGTAGCCGACGAGGAGGTGTTCGGGAAGATGAGGCATGGGCGGCTAAGGCCTTTCCGGTTGGAGGCGGCAGCTCTGCTATTTTGCTTACGCGAAAACCGATTCCGGCTTTCGGGCCGATGCGTTGCGGTCGAGGAAGGCTCTAACGGTAAAAGCCCGCTTCGAGCAATGCGGAATTGTAGGGGCTGGCCACAAATGCCATGCGCCGTAGCGGGTTGCCTTCGGACATTGTCACGCCCAGATGGCGACCGGTATGCCAAAACCGTCAGCGAGCGGCGGGTCGGGAAACGGTTTTGCTTCGCCGCTGGCGATGCGGCCGGCGATCAGCGCCATCGCGGCCGCATCGAGGAAATCGTCGGCGGCCGCACCACGGGGCGGCGGTCGGTCGAGGAAATCCATGTCATAGCCGTGCCGGCAAAGCAGTGCCCTGCGCTCCGCCATGCCTGCCGGGTTGACCGCACCTTTGATCTTCTTCGGCAGCGACATAGCCTGATCGCCGTTCAGGCGACAGAAGGCGACTTCCGGATGCGATTCGAAGACGCGGCGCCGCAAATCGGGCCGCGCGATCAGCAAGGTGTCGATCTCGCGGATTTTCGAGAAGATGCCGAAGGCCTGGATGGAAACGCCGCGCGGTGGATCGGATGTGGTCCTGGCCACCTCGCTTGCACTGCGATGCGCGGCGTACCAGGCTTCGATCGTGGTGAAGTCGCAGGTCTCGGCATAGAGCGCGGCGCGGGACGGGATCGAAAAGACGCTGGACTGGCGCGGGCCGAGCAGCGGCCGGACCAGCGCTTCCGGTCCGCGCCCGCCCTTTTGCGACAACTCCGGCAGGCCGATCGGCATGTCGACGGCGACGATCGCGTCATCGGGGATCGTTGCCAGCAGGGCAGCGAATGTGGGGAAGACATCGACCGACGGAGCGATCCCCGGATTGCGTCGCACGGCAATCCAGCCGGCCTTGCAGCCATCGGCGCCGACGAGCGCGACCTTGGCCGGGGTCACGCCCGGCGGTCCCGCCCCGGATGCGCCAGGTGGCGAAGCTGGACCATGGCCATCGGGTGCGACAGGCTTTGCGCATCGGTTTCGAGCTGCAATTCGTCGCCGCCGCGCTTGGCCGTGCGCGCCAGGATCTCGTAGACCGCCGCCGTGGTGGACTGCAGCGCCTTGATCGCCGGCTGGCCGGAGAGGATGCGCGCCAGGTAGACCGCCGCGGTCAGGTCGCCAAGGCCGTTCGGCGGCTTGTCGATCAGGCGGTGTTCGGCGAGCAGCGCCTGCGTGCCGTCGAGCAGCAAATTGCCGGTGCCGCCTGAAATCATCGACGGTGCCGAGGTGACCAGCATGGTCGACGGTCCGGCATGAAGTGCGGCCGAGATCACCGATTTGAGGTCGGGCAGCGGCGCGCCCGCCATCCATTCCAGCTCATAGCGGTTGGGGGTGGCGATGTCGGCGATCGGCATCAGCCGGTCGCGCATGGCGGCGGCGGTGGGCTCGGGCACGTAGAGGCCGCCGGAATCGCCCATCACCGGATCGCAGATATAGACGGCGTCAGGCGTCCTGGCCTTGACCGCTGCGACCAGCGAGGCGACGGCCTCGGCCTGGCCGGCCTCGCCGAGGTAACCGGAGAGCACCGCGCCCACTTCACCGAGCCACGGCGCGCGCTCCAGATCGGCCATCAGCGCCTTGAACTGGTCGAGCGGCGGCACGATGCGGGTGGCGCGGCCATGGCCGGGATGCCAGGGCAGGATGATTGTCGGCACCGCCCAGACCGGAAACCCCAGCGTTTCCAGCGCGAAGACGGCGGCGCGGTTGCCGACGGAGCCACGGGCGACATGGCTGGAAATGACGATGACCGCGCGCGGCGCGTCGGGTTTTTCGGCGCTCATTGTTTTTGATTCCTAGCTGCCCCGGGTGAGGAAAAGCACGAGCCAGACCATCAGGCCCAGCGCCAGAAGCAGGCCGAGTATCCGGCCAATACGCGTGCCCCAGACCTCGATCGGATCCGTTCGGTCGGCATCGACGGCGGAGACATGGTCGCGCACGCCTTTCGTCGTCCGCGCCACGAAAGAGTTGCCGGCCGGATCGGTCTCCTGCGCGACGCGCTCGAGGATACGGCGCGATTCGCTGTCGCTGTCCTGGCGTTGCGCCATGATGATGTCCTGTTTTCACAGGAGCTTATCGCGTTCGCGCGGCCAATCACAGGGCCCTGCGAGGCGCGGTGTATTCCTGGCGCGCCGTTGCCGTTTTCTTGCGCGCCGATTGTGGTAATGCTTCGCATGCAACTTCTATCGAGGGATCCCATCATGCTTGCCCAGCGCCTTGCCCGACCGTCGACATTCCGCACGCTGCCCGCCTTCCTGATGATGGCAATCGTGCTGCCGCTGCTTGCCGGCTGTGGCTACAACACCATCCCGACGGCGGAGGAAAACGCCAAGGCGGCATGGAGCGAGGTGCTGAACCAGTATCAGCGCCGGGCCGACCTCATCCCCAATCTGGTCGAGACGGTGAAGGGCTATGCCTCGCATGAAAAGGACACGCTCGACGCGGTGGTCGAGGCGCGCGCCAAGGCGACGCAGATCACGGTGACGCCGGAAACGCTGAAGGATCCCGAAGCGCTGAAGAAGTTCCAGGATGCCCAGTCCGGGCTGACCAGCGCGCTGTCGCGGCTGATCGCGGTGTCGGAGGCCTATCCCGACCTCAAGGCCAACCAGAACTTCCTGGCGCTGCAGGCACAGCTCGAAGGCACGGAAAACCGGATCGCCGTTGCCCGCCGCGACTACATCCAGGCGGTCAAGGACTACAATCTGACGCTGAAGACCTTCCCGTCGGTGCTGTGGGCGACATTCTGGTTCCGGAGCAACGAGCCCTTCGCCAATTTCACCGTCGACGAAGACAAGATGCAGCCGCCGAAGGTCGATTTCGGCACGAAGCAGGGCGGGTAATTCGCGAAATCGGCTGAGCGTCTCTTTGCCACAAGACGGACCGCTGGCGTGCAAACACCCCCCTCTGTCCTGCCGGACATCTCCCCCTCAAGGGGGGAGATCAGCCGTTGTCCAGGCTTTGGCCAATTTTCAACCTCTCAAAGTGAGAGCCGGCAGCGAAGCCGCCAATCTCCCCCCTTGAGGGGGAGATGTCCGGCAGGACAGAGAGGGGGGCCTCGCGCCTACGCTACCTTTCTTGGCCTTCTTGCCGGCATCCTCCTTTTCCCCCTAACCGCCTTCGCCGCCGATCTCCCCGCGCTGACTGGCCGCGTGGTTGACTATGCCGGCATCATCGACGCCGGCACCCGTGCCGCGCTGACCCAGAAACTCGCCGACTTCGAGGCAAAAGGCTCCGACCAGATCGTTGTCGCCACCATTCCCAGCCTCGATGGCGAGGAAATCGAACCCTACGCCAACCGTCTGTTTCGCTTCTGGAAGCTCGGCCAGGCCAAGGAAAACAATGGCGTTCTGCTGCTCGTCGCGCCCAACGACCGCAAGATGCGCATCGAGGTCGGCTATGGGCTGGAAGGCACGCTGACCGACCTGCACACCAAGCTGATCATCGAAAACGACATGGTGCCGGCGTTCCGCGCCGGTGATTTCCCGGGCGGCATCTCCAAGGCCGTCGACGACATGATCATGGTGCTGGAGGGCAATCCGGAGGAGCTGGAGGCGCGCGGCAAGCGCAACGAGCAGGCGCCCTTCAATTCCGACGACCTGTTCTTCGCCATTTTCATCGGCATCTGGGCGATCATTTTCTTCGGCAGCATCGCGGCCTCGGTCCTGCCGCCGATCTTCGGCCAGAAACTGGGGCCCGGGCGCTATCGCTGGCTCGGCATGACCTTCGAGCCCCATCGGCGGTCCTCATCCGGTGGCGGCTGGTCGTCCGGAAGTTCGGGCGGCGGCTGGTCTTCGGGTGGTGGCGGCGGCGGATTTTCGGGCGGCGGCGGTTCGTCCGGCGGCGGCGGCTCCTCGGGAAGCTGGTAGGCATGGTGATAGCTGCCGTTCCTTCGATACCCAGCCAACTCGCTTCGCGACTGCGCCTGGCCTTTATCACCCTGGCGGCCCTGCTGCTTGCCACGATCGCCGCCCTGGCCGCCGATCTCCCGGCGCTGACCGGCCGGGTGGTCGACAATGCCGGCATCATCGATGCCGGAACGAAAGCGGCATTGACGCAGAAGCTGGCGGATTTCGAGGCAAAGGGCTCCGACCAGATCGTCGTCGCCACCATCCCGAGCCTCGGCGGCGAGGAGATCGAGCCCTACGCCAACCGGCTGTTCCGCTTCTGGAAGCTCGGCCAGGCTAAGGAGAACAACGGCGTTCTGCTGCTCGTCGCGCCCAACGACCGCAAGATGCGTATCGAGGTCGGCTATGGTCTGGAAGGCACTCTGACCGACCTGCATACCAAGCTGATCATCGAGAACGACATGGTGCCGGCGTTCCGTGCCGGCGATTTCTCCGGTGGTATCTCCAAGGCCGTCGATGACATGGTCATGGTGCTGGAAGGCAATCCGGAGGAACTTGAGGCGCGCGGCCGCCGCAATCCCGCCGACAACAGCACTCCCATGGACCCGATCGTCGCCGTGTTCCTGATCCTGTGGGCGACGATGTTCTTCGGTGGCCTGGCCATGGCCTTCCTGCCGCCGATGTTCGGCACGAAGCTGTCGCCGGGCGTGTATAGATGGCTGGGCATGACGTTTCGTTACGGGCAGGGGCCGAGCGGATCATCCGGAACCGGCGGCTGGACGACGGGATCGTCTGGCGGCGGCTGGTCGTCTGGCGGCGGCGGGTGGTCCTCGGGGTCGAGCAGCGGCGGCGGCGGGTTTTCGGGCGGCGGCGGCTCGTCCGGCGGTGGCGGTTCTTCAGGAAGCTGGTGAGACAAGATCATGGCAACACGACCGATCAGCCCGCAGGATCATGAGCGCATCGCCGCTGCGATCCGCGCCGCCGAAGCGCAAACCGATGGTGAGATCTATTGCGTCGTGGCGCATGCCAGCGATGGCTATTTCGCTCCCGCCGCGCTGATGGCGACGCTCGGCATGCTGATCGTCAGCCTCGCCGTCGCCTATGGGCTGGAGGCCTGGTGGCTCACCATCCGGCTGCCGCATTTCGTCATCGCCGAGCTTCTGGCGCTGGCCTGCGTGCTGGCCCTGCTGTGGGCGCTGCCCGGCCTGCGCATCCACATGGTGCCGCGCCGGCTGCGCTATCAGGCGGCGCACGCCAATGCGGTCAAGCAGTTCCTCGCCCGCAACGTCCACCGCACCACGGCGCGGACCGGCGTGCTGATCTTCGTCTCTATCGCCGAGCGCTATGCCGAGGTGGTCGCCGATTCGGGCATCGACGCCAAGGTCGGCCAACATGTCTGGGACGGCGTCGTGCGCGATCTCACCGCCCATGCCGGCGACGACCGGCTCGCCGACGGCTTCGTCAAGGCGATCGGACAGGTCGGGGCGGTGCTGGCCGAGCATTTCCCGGTCACCTCGGGTGATACCAACGAGCTGGACGACCATCTGGTCGAAATCTGAAAGCCTGCCTGCAAACGCTACTCAGCCGGCCGCCTGACGCGGCTTTCTGTGTTTCCCCGTTCTACTGCGTCGCAGTAGAACTGAGCTCACGGACCTAGAAGTCCGCTGCGCTTCGGTTCTCGAAAGCCACGCCATCCGCCTCGGCTTAGCGCGTTTTCAGGCAGGCTTTGGGCAATGTCTGCAATGTCAGGATCGGCTGTGAGAAAGCGGTTGGCGGGGCGCCCGGACTCTTGCAATCGCCCGATGCGGGTTTATGGTTAACAAATCATGAATACGCTGACGATCGACATTCGGAAGGCAGACCCGCGCGATGCCGGCGCCATCGCCGAAGTGCACCTGGAAGCTTGGCGCGGCGCCTATTCCGGTATCATTCCGCACCGCACGCTGACGTCGATGATCAACCGCCGGGGAACCGACTGGTGGGCGAATGCCATCCGCCGCGCGGCCACCGTGCTGGTCGTCGAGATCGGCGGCACGATCGCCGGCTATGCGACGATCGGCAAGAACCGCGCCAAGGAGCTCAAGCAGCAGGGCGAGATCTACGAACTGTACCTGCGCCCGGAATATCAGGGCATCGGTCTCGGCAGGCGGCTGTTTTCGGCGGCCAGGGCGCGGCTTGCCGATCATGGGCTGAAAGGCATGGTGGTGTGGGCGCTGGAAGACAACCAGAACGCGCTCGCCTTCTATGCAGGGGCCGGCGGCCGCGATATCGCCGAGGGTGTCGAGATCTTCGAGCAGAAGGCGCTGAAGAAGGTCGCCTTCATCTGGGAATGACTGCCGGGGCGATCGCGGAAGGCGCAGTCCCGGGCTCACGCAAATCACGCCGCTGAAATATCTTGTGCCGATGATTGAACGCGCCGGACGCATTCGCGTCGCCCCCGATGCATGTGAGCGCCATTCGCCGCATTGCACCATTTTGCGCCGCCCGCTATCTCCTGCCAATCGCGAGAGGGACAAAAGCCATGCGCATCGAAGCCATAGCCACTGGAAAGAATCCGCCTGAGGACGTCAACGTCATCATCGAGGTGCCGATCGGCGGCGAGCCGATCAAGTACGAGATGGACAAGGAGGCCGGCACGCTGTTCGTCGACCGCTTCCTGCACACCTCGATGCGCTACCCCGGCAATTACGGCTTCGTGCCGCACACGCTGTCGGGGGACGGCGACCCGATCGACGTGCTGGTCTGCAACACGCGCGCGCTGGTGCCGGGCTGCGTCATCAATGTGCGGCCGATCGGCGTGCTGATCATGGAAGACAATGCCGGCCAGGATGAAAAGATCATCGCCGTGCCGTCGCCGAAGCTGACGCTGCGCTACGAGAACGTCACCGAATACACGCAGCTGCCCGACATCACGCGCCAGCAGGTGCAGCACTTTTTCGAGCACTACAAGGATCTCGAACCCGGCAAATGGGTCAAGATCGAAGGCTGGCACGATTCCAAATACGCCAAGAAGATGATCATCGACGCGGTTGAACGGGCGAAGGCGAGCAAGTAGGCGACGCTGGGACCCTACGGACCCTTTACCTTGCACGGCCGGTAGGTTGGAGAAGCCTCTCAGCTTCGTCATACCAGGGCGGAGCAGCCGCGAAGCGGCGTCGCGTAGACCCTGGTATCCATGCCGTGACGCCCAGGTGCAGTGCGGGGCGGCGCAGAATTCTGCGCCGCGTCGCTCCTTGCTCCGCCCGTGGATGATGAAGTTACTGGCGCTCAGTTATCCACCCTCCCAAAGGCAGGCACATTGCCGATGGCTGTGTGCCGGTCCTTGCCGCAGGCAAAGGTGCGCGCCTTTTCGTCGGCGAGTTTTCGCGCTTGATCGTTGGCTTGCGGGTTGCCGGTGGCCAGGACAAGGCCGACCGTGCAGCTTTCCCGCGCATCCATCTGGCCGACCTTGGCGACAAGCAGCACATCCGTCGACTTTTTGTCATCCTCCGGATTGCTGACCGTGCGGCGATGGATGACAGCGAACGGAACGGCCCTGTCGCGGGTCGTTTCGATGCGCCATTCGATCCTGGCGCCCGAAGAACTGAAGTCTGAGAAGCTCTCCCAGACGGATGTCATGTCGCCGCCGGGTGGAAAACCGTAAAACAGCGATTCACGGGCATCATCATAGGCGATCAGCACGGGATAGCCGCGATAGCCTGAGCAAGCGAGATCGGCCCACTCGCCGTCGCCTTCGGCCTGCGCGTAGGTCACGCAGTCCTTCGTCCAGTCGAGGTCGGTGTAGGCGCTGGAAATGTCGCCGGCATGGGCTGCCTGGCAGAGGCCGGCGAGGGCAAGCGGGATCAGAACGGCACGCATGACGGACACCTCCGGTTCGGGCCGGAACAGCGTACCGCCAATCGCTATTTCTTCAAGCTGGCTTCGATCAGCAGGTCGGCGTTGCGGGCGACCGACTGCGCGGGGCCACCGAGGCCGAACAGCTGGCCGCTGATATAGGCGCCCTCGATGAGGAGCAGCAGCCCGTCGCCCAGCGTGTCGGGGTCCTGCGCGCCCATCGCGGCCGCCATGGCACGCAGCCGGCGGCGCAGTTCCTGTTTGTTGTCCTCGCTCACCACGCGAGCCGGATGGCCACGCTCGGGATATTCAACGGCCGCATTGGTCATGCCGCAGCCGCGATAGTCCGGTTTCTGCGTCCGCTTGCCGACGCGAGTCAGGAGCGCGATGATCTGTGCGCGGGGATCGCCGGGATGGGCGGCAACGGCCTCGTCGAACCGCTCCCAGTACTCGCGGTCGTATTGCCTGAGGTAGGAAGCGGCCAGTTCGTCCTTGGAAGGAAAGCTGCGATAGAGGCTCGGCTTGGTGACGCCGGCGCGCTTCACGATCTCGTCGACGCCGATCGCCCTGATGCCTCGCCGGTAGAACAGGTCATAGGCCACGTCGAGGATCTTCTTGGCGGCCTTGGGTGGCGCCGATGCATGACGGTCGCTGATGGTCAGTTCAATATTTTTGTCGGCTGGCATCATGGGACTCGATTGACAATGTTACCGATCGGTACGTATACATACTCCCACCTTGCAACGTACCGGTCAGTAACATGATAGCTCAATCCCGTCCCTTTGGCCAGCGCTACGCTTTCGTCGTGGTGGGCGTCATCTTCCTCTGCCTGCTGATCGCGGCCGGCCTGCGCTCCGCGCCGTCGGTCATGATGCTGCCGTTGGAAAACAGCTTCGGCTGGCGGCGCGACGTCATTTCGCTGGCCGCGGGCGTCGGTATCCTGCTCTACGGGCTGACCGGTCCGTTCGCCGCCGCGCTCATGGAACGCATCGGGCTGCGCCGCACGCTGCTAGCGTCGCTGGTGGTGATGTCGGCTTCAACCGCGCTCAGCCTGCTCATGACCAAGCCCTGGCATCTGTTCATCACCTGGGGCGTTTTTTCCGGCATCGGATCCGGCGCCGTCGCCAGCGTGCTGGGCGCCACCATCGTCAACCGCTGGTTCAAGACCAATCGCGGCCTTGTCATGGGGCTGATGTCGGCCTCCAGCGCCACCGGCATGCTGATTTTCCTGCCGCTGATCGCCTCGCTTGCCCAGGCCGGCGGCTGGCAGCCTGTCGTCATCGCCGTCGCGATCGCCACCGCGGCGTTGATCCCTTTTGTCTGGCTGCTGGTGCCGGAGCGCCCGGCCTCCATCGGCATGGTGCGTTATGGCGCGGAGGCGGATGATGTGCCGCCGACTTCGCCCGCGTCACAAGGCAACTTCCTGGCGCATACGCTCAACACGCTGCGCCGCGCCGCCGGGACAAGGGTGTTCTGGTACCTGTTCGCCACCTTCTTCGTCTGCGGCTTCACCACCAATGGCCTTGTCGGCACGCATCTGATCGCGTTCTGCGGCGACATGGGCATCGGCGAGGTACAGGCGGCCGGCCTGCTGTCGATGATGGGCATTTTCGACCTGATCGGCACGACGCTGTCGGGCTGGCTCACCGACCGCTTCGACCCGCGCAAGCTGCTCGGCGTCTATTATGCCATCCGTGGCCTGTCGCTGATCTACCTGCCCTATTCCGGCTTCTCGGCAACCAGCCTGATCATCTTCGCCGTGCTCTACGGGCTCGACTGGATCGCCACCGTACCGCCGACGCTCAGGCTCGCCAACGAAGCCTTCGGCGACCGCAGCGGGCCGATCGTGTTCGGCTGGATCGTCGCCGGCCACCAGGTGGGTGCCGCCACCGCCGCGGCCTTCGGCGGCACGATGCGCGAACTGCAGGGCAATTACGAACTGGCGTTCCTCATTGCCGGCATGACCGCGATCGCCGCCGCCTGTATTTCGCTGCTGATCAACACAAGCCGGCCGGCCTTTGATCCGGAACCGCAGGCGGCCTGAGGCGGCAGGCGAATTTAGCGATCTCCCCCACGAGGGGTGAGATTGGCAGCTTTGCCGGCTGCCCGAGCCATCAATCCGGGTAGCAGACCATCGGGATGTTGGGCCAAACCGCCGCATCGCAATTGGCGCTGGCCTGTTTCTGCTTGAAGGCGGTGCTGACCGGGCCGGTCACCACCGGGTCGACGCCATCGGGCGCGTCGGCGAAGGCTTGTTGCGCGGAAGGCGCCTCAGGCGGCAGGAGAGAGCGCGCTTCCTTCAGCGTCGCCGCCGACTGCGCGGCGTTGGCCGCCAGCAGCATGGCGAAAGCGGCGGACGCGATAAGCGGCCAAAAACGGTTGAGTTTATCGGTCATGACGTTCGAACTGTCCGGGCCTCGAAAGGTTCCCGCCTTGGTTAACAAAATCATTTCACACCGAGACCGTTAAGATTTGATGAGTATTTGGTGTCGCGCGTCCCCTTTCGCAACTGCGAAAAACCCTGTATGAGCCGCGCAACCGAAAGAGGCAGCGCCCTTGGCCTGCTGCCTGCAACGCTTCCGAGACCAGAATCATGAACCTCCGTAATATCGCGATCATCGCGCACGTCGACCATGGAAAGACCACCCTGGTCGACCAGCTTTTGAAGCAGTCCGGCTCCTTCCGCGACAACCAGCGCGTCGCCGAGCGCGCCATGGATTCCAACGACCTCGAAAAAGAACGCGGCATCACCATTCTTGCCAAGGCGACCTCGGTCGACTGGAAGGACACCCGCATCAACATCGTCGACACCCCCGGCCACGCCGATTTCGGCGGTGAGGTCGAGCGCATCCTGTCGATGGTGGATTCGGCGATCGTGCTGGTCGACGCGGCCGAAGGGCCGATGCCGCAGACCAAGTTCGTCGTCGGCAAGGCCCTCAAGGTCGGCCTGAAGCCGATCGTCGTCATCAACAAGATCGACCGGCCCGACGCGCGCCATGTCGAAGTGGTCAACGAGGTGTTCGACCTGTTCGCCGCGCTCGACGCCACCGACGAGCAGCTCGACTTCCCGATCCTTTACGGTTCTGGCCGCGACGGCTGGGTGTCTGAAAACCCCGAGGGCCCCAAGGACCAGCAGCTCGCGCCGCTGTTCGATCTCGTCATCAAGCATGTCCCGGCGCCGACCGTGCATCCCGGCCCGTTCCGCATGATCGGCACCATCCTGGAGGCTAACCCGTTCCTCGGCCGCATCATCACCGGCCGCATCGAGAGCGGCACGCTGAAGTCCAACCAGGCGGTCAAGGTGTTGCACAATGACGGCACCCAGATTGAAACCGGCCGCATTTCGAAGATCCTCGCTTTCCGTGGCCTCGAGCGCCAGCCGATCGAAGAAGCGCAGGCGGGCGACATCGTTGCCATTGCCGGCCTGTCGAAAGGCACTGTCGCCGACACGTTCTGCGACCTTGCGGTGACCGAGGCGCTGCATGCGCAGCCGATCGATCCGCCGACGGTGACGATGTCCTTCCTGGTCAACGACAGCCCGCTCGCCGGCACAGAAGGCGACAAGGTGACCAGCCGCGTCATTCGTGACCGCCTGCTGCGCGAGGCCGAAGGCAATGTCGCGCTCAAGATCGAGGAATCGCCGGACAAGGATTCGTTCTTCGTTTCGGGCCGTGGCGAATTGCAGCTCGCCGTGCTGATCGAGACCATGCGCCGCGAAGGCTTCGAGATCGCCGTCTCGCGTCCGCGCGTCGTCATGCAGAAGGGCGAGAACGGCGAATTGCTGGAGCCGGTCGAGGAAGTCGTCATCGACGTCGACGAGGAGCATGCAGGCGTCGTCGTGCAGAAGATGTCGGAGCGCAAGGCCGAGATGGTCGAACTGCGGCCCTCGGGTGGCAACCGCCAGCGCATCGTCTTCCACGCGCCGACGCGCGGCCTGATCGGCTACCAGTCGGAACTTTTGACCGACACGCGCGGCACCGCCGTGATGAACCGGCTGTTCCATGCCTACGAGCCCTACAAGGGCGAGCTGCCCGGCCGCACCAACGGCGTGCTGATCTCCAACGAGCAGGGCGAATCCGTCGCCTACGCCATGTGGAACCTGGAAGACCGTGGCCCGATGGTCATCGATCCGGGCGTCAAGGTCTATCAGGGCATGATCATCGGCATTCACTCCAGGGACAACGACCTCGAAGTCAACGTGCTGAAGGGCAAGAAGCTGACCAACATCCGCGCCGCCGGCAAGGACGAGGCGGTCAAGCTCACCCCGCCGATCCGCATGACGCTGGAACGCGCGCTGGCCTGGATCCAGGACGACGAGCTGGTCGAGGTGACGCCGAAGACCATTCGCCTGCGCAAACTCTATCTCGACCCCAACGAGCGCAAGCGCTTCGAGAAGTCGTCCAAGGCGGTCGGCGCGGCGTAATTTTTTCATTTTACGGAACTGACAGAGGGGCGGGCACATCGGTGCGAAGGGCTTTGCTCCCCTCGGGATCAACGAGCAGCAGTTGTCGTCCCTCCAGCGCCTGGAGTCGCGACCGCGAGATGCCGAGTTCGCTGGCCAGCAAGCGGTCGAGCCTTAGCGATACCGGCACTTCCAGACCGAGCCGGAGTTCCAGCGCCGTCGCGCCTTGCTTCGTCTCGCCGATCACCTGTTTGCGCACGGCGGCATCGGCGAATTCCTCGACGCGTCCAACCTGGTTGCGCAGGGCGACGATGTCGAAGGCATGGCGACGTGCCAGACCTGGATCGTTGCTTTCGAGCGCCGCGAGCAGCGCCGGCTCGATGTCGCGGCGGTTGCAGCGCTCGAAAATGCCGAAATTCCAGGAATTGTCGCAGTCGACGCAACGATAGATCAGCCAGACGTCGATGCGCTTGCCGTTGGCGTTGACGCGGAATTTCCCGCTGCAGCGATAGGCTTTCAAGCCGCCGCATCGATTGCAGTTGATCTGCGGGCGTGGTGGGATTTCAGGCGCGATCGTCCAGTGGACGCGCAGGATGGAAGACATGCCGGTAAGCCCTTCCCGTCGGGAAGTTCATCAGGTCGGCGATGTCGAGATGCCCTTGCGGGCGCGGCGTGGCGGGTGGCTGCGGAGATCGTGAGGTCAGGTGCCGTTGGCGCAAAGCCGAGCGACAGCGGTCCAGCAATGCCAAACCGGTCTCGAACCGCCGCCCAGAGGAACACATGAAACGAAACAGGCACCGCTGACGCGGCGCCATGCAGGTGTCGGGGGAGTTGACGAGACCGGCGGTTACTGAGGCAAAGTGAAGCTCGGAATTGTTTCGCGGTGGCCGTTCTAGCGGCGTGACGCCGGACCGGCAAGCGTCTTTTTGTCGGCGCTACCACGGCTCGATCGCTTGCGCTAATGTCGGACTTCAAAGTCTGTCCAGCCATAGGCCCACCGCCATGCACCTGACCTCGCTGCTGATCTTCGCCGCCGCCTTGTTCGTGGCCGCCGGCTCGCCCGGTCCATCGATCGCGGCGCTCGTCGCGCTGGTCATCTCCAAGGGCTTCCGCGATGTGTTCCCGTTCCTGCTCGCCATGTGGATCGGCGAAGGCATCTGGCTGTCGCTGGCGGTGTTCGGGCTCGCCGTGGTGGCGCAGACCTTTCATCTTGCTTTCGTCATCGTGAAATGGGCTGGCGTCGCCTATCTCGCCTACCTTGCCTGGAAGATGTGGACGGCGCCTGTCGACGCCAAGGAGGGCGAGATGCCGCGTGAAGATTCGGCCGGCAAGCTGTTCTTCGCCGGCATGGCCGTCACGCTCGGCAATCCCAAGATCATGATGTTCTATCTGGCGCTGCTGCCGACCATCATCGACCTCGCTTCGGTCAGTCTCGTCGGCTGGGTCGAACTGACGGCGACGATGGCGGTGGTGCTGATCGCCATCGATCTCGCCTGGGTGCTCGCCGCCTCGCAGGCGCGCAAACTGTTGAAGAGCAAGCGCGCCATGAAGATCGCCAACCGCGTCAGCGCCACGACGATGGCCGGAGCCGCGGCGGCCATCGCCGCGCGCTAAGGTCTATCTCGGCAAGACCCCAGCCGCCGGCATGGCGGCGGGCTGCGGCGCTGGCGGTCCGCCGGAATAGAATTTCGAGGCCGGATTCTCCTGCATGAAATCGTAAGCGACCATGCCGAGCGGCCGCTTTTGCCGTTCCGATGCCGCCTGACGCCAGGGGATCACCTGGCGCAGCGCCTCAAGCGCGGCGGTTGGCGCGTCGCCGAATTTCCGCTGCGGGTTCTGCTCCTTGCGGATTTCCATCCAGTAGCTTGCCGTCAGCAGGTCCTGCGCCACGAGGTGAAAGGAGACGTCGACCGCCTCGCGGGCGCGCTGCGTCTTGATGCGGGTTTGCGCTTCGAGGTCCTCCACGGTGGCGACGATTGCCTGGCCGTTCGGTGTCACCGGCGTGCCGAGGTCCGCCAGTTCCTGCCAGAGATCGGTCGGCAGATAACCGTCGAAGGTCGGGATGTCCTTGCGCTCTTCGGGCTTCAGCACATCGGCCGGCTTGACCACGGTGAAGAAGGGATTGCGGAAGCGCTCGATGCGCTGCGCCACCGCGACGCCGAGATTGGTGAGCGAGATGGTGAAAGCCTCGACCTGATTGGCCATGGGATAGGGATCCCAGTTGGCGTTGGAGAAGATATAGCCTGACTTGCCGTTACTCAGTGGCCCGCCCTTGATGTAATATTTCATGAATTGCGGCGTGCTCAGCTCCGGCGAACTCTGCGGCGTCAGGCCGGGCAGGATGGCCGGATTGTGATCCGACGAATTGATGGAAAGCAGCACGGATTGACGCAGATCCGCCCAGGCCTGCCAGGCCGAGCCCTGGCGCTGGCTGGAGGCGCGCATGCTTTCCGGGTCCTGGATGATGCGGGCCGGATCGTCGTCGAAGAGATAGCTGCCCTTGATCATGTCCATGATCCTCGCCGCATCCCATGTCAGCCATGGGTAAGGCCGCATGGATTGCACCGGCACCGAAATCGGCGTCACGCTGGAATTCATGCCGTTCAGCCCCATGGCGTAGCTGAGGTCCGTCCATTCCAGCAGCTTTCGCGCGTCCTCCAGCAAGAGCACCGCCTGCGCCTGTGCATAGGCGTTGGTGCTGATCAGCGCGGCCTGGTCGGCGGCGAACGGTTCGAGCGGTTTCAGGCCGGCCTGGGAGAGGGCCTGGGAGGCGGGCATTCGTGTGCCGTCGAGATAGGCTTCGCCTTCGCCGACCATGGCCGCGCCGATGTTGCCGAGTGTCGCGAGGTCACCTTCGCCGAGCGTGCCGCGCGATTGCACCACCGGCGTTACCCGCTTGTTCAGCATGTCGACAAGCATATGCGTCAGCTGCGGGCTGGCCGCTTCGTAGGACATGGTGTTGGCGCGGATCGCCATGATCGCGCGCACCAGCGCTTCTTCCTGCAGCTCCGGCCCGTAGCCCCGGTTGACGCCGCCCTTGAAGCGGGCGAGCTGCTGTTCCTTGAGCAGCTTGGTGTTTTCCGGCGTCGTCGGGTCGCCCGAAAAGATCACCGTTTCGCGCTGATCGCCGGCTCCACGGTTGAACCAGTAGATCGTGACGCCTTCGGCGGCCCCTTCGAGCAGCAGACCATAGGCATCAGCCGAACGCTGCAGGGCCTCGGGGCTTAGCTCGACCTTGGCGCCGTTGCGGGCGATGTCGATGACCTGGTCGACGGTCAGGTCACGGCCGGTCAGCGTGACTGTCTTGGCCGCCGCCGTCTCGAAAATGGGCTGGTAGGTGGTCGCCGCCTCGAAGGCGTGGGCGGCTGGCGCCGCGAGCGCCAACGTCACGGTCAGGGCGCAGAGAAAAATCCGGGGTTTGGCAATTCGCTCAGGCATAAGGGCTCCCATTCTCGAAGCGTCAGCCTCGGCACGAAGTTTCACCCCTCGGAAATTTTGTTTCCCAGAAAACTAGCTGGCTGCATTCGCCTGTCAACGCTTGATGAGAAACAGGCCCGATGGTGGAGCGCGCGTGGCCCTATCGCGCCATGGCGTGGTATTCGTCGTTCGGGCGCATGTCGATTGCCGCCGCGACGCGGTTCGACATGTTGAAGAAGGCCGCCGTCGAGGCGATGTCCCAGATGTCGCGGTCGCTGAAGCCGGCCTGGCGCAGCGCCGCGCGGTCGGCCTCGACGATCCTGGCCGGCTCTTGCGTCAGCTTGACGGCGAATTCGAGCATCGCCGTTTGCTTGGGTGAGAGGTCGGCGGCGCGGAAGTTCATCACCATCATCTCGCCAAGCAGGGGGTCGCCCGAGAGCTGGCGCACCGCCGCGCCATGAGCGGTCAGGCAATAGTAGCAATGGTTGATCGAGGAGACGGCGACCGCGATCATCTCGCGTTCCAGCTTCGACAATCCGGATTCGCCCAGCATCAGATCATTGTACATGTCGGTGAAGGCGCGCAGTTTCTTGTCGTCGAAGGCATAGGCCTTGAGCACATTGGGGACGAGGCCGAGCTTTTCCTCGCATTTGGCGAAATAGGCTTTTGTCGCCTCGCTCAACTCTCCCGAACCCAGGTCAAGCGCGGTGATTTTGCCGGTCATGGATCATTCCTCCTCGTCACGTGATGCCTTGCCGCCGAATTCCGATAATTCTAGGCAAGCCGTCAAACCTTTGTCGCCAAACAGCGGTCATCTGCTACCATAGTCGCAAAAGCATGCGACGGGAGGGAAGAAGCGTCATGGCCAGCGTGAAGTCCGCAGCTAAGTCGAAGAAGAAGGCCGTCGCGGCGAAGACGGAGGACAGGCCGGCCAGGCTTGCCGACTACCTGCTCGCCCGCGCACCGGCGGAGGATATCGCCGCCTACGACGCCGCCGACCTCGAACGCGCCGCCGATCTCGCCGGCCAGGCGGTCGCGGCCCACAAAAAGGGGGAGCGCGTCGTCGCCGTCGAGGCCGATTCGGGCGTCGTTCGCGAAGGCCGCCCGGTGACGGTCATCACGGTCGTCAACGACAATATGCCGTTCCTGTTCGATTCCATCCTGGGCGAAGTTACGGAGACATCCGGTGAGCCGACCCTGGTTACCCATCCGGTGATCACGGTTCGCCACGGTAAAACAGGTGTGGACGAGATTCTCGGCGACGGCAATTTCGCCAAGGACGACGGCAGCCACGACCGGCTGAGCGTCATCCACGTCCACATTCCCCGGCTGACGCCCGAGCAGGCAACCGGCTTGGCCGAGCGGCTGCGCAAGATGCTCGGCCAGGTCCACGCCGCGGTCAACGACTGGCGGCCGATGCTGGCGCGGCTCGATCAGGCGATCTCCGAATTCCGCTATTCCGCGGTGCCGCTCGACAAGAAGAGCGTCGCCGAGGCCATCGCCTTCCTGGAGTGGCTGCGCGACGATAATTTCACCTTCCTCGGCATGCGCGAGTTCAAATATACGGGCGGCGAGGAAAGCGGCAATCTGGAGCGCGCCGAAAAACCCGGCCTGGGCATCCTGTCCGATCCCGACGTGCTGGTGCTGAGGCGCGGCACCGAAGCTGTAACGACGACGCCCGAAATCCGTGCTTTCCTGCATGGACCGGAGCCGCTGATCGTCACCAAGGCCAATGCCAAGTCGCTGGTGCACCGGCGCATCTATCTCGATTACATCGGCGTCAAGACCTACACCGCCAAGGGCGCGCTGGCGGGGGAATTGCGCATCGTCGGCCTGTTCACCTCGACCGCCTACACGCGCTCGGTGATGAAGATCCCGTATCTCAGGTCCAAGGCCGAAACCATCATCGCCAAGTCGGGCTTCGACCGGCACGACCATTCCGGCAAGGCGCTGATCAACGTGCTGGAAAGCTATCCGCGCGACGAATTGTTCCAGGTGCCGGTGCCGATCCTGAGGAAGCACGCCGCGGCCATTCTCGGCCTGATCGAACGGCCGCGCGTGCGGGCGCTGGTGCGCGCCGACCAGTTCGACCGCTTCGTCTCGATCCTCGTCTTCGTGCCGCGCGACCGCTATGACAGCGTCGTGCGCGAGAAGATCGGCACCTATCTGAAAACCGTGTTCGAAGGCCGGCTGTCGGCCTATTACCCGGCCTTCCCCGAAGGCGGGCTGGCGCGCGTGCACTTCATCATCGGCCGCTCCGGCGGCAAGACGCCAAAGGTCGAGCAGGCGACGATCGAGGCGGCGATCCGCGACATCGTCCGCACCTGGGAAGATGCCCTTGCCGATGCGGCGGAAGCCAGCGGCAGCGACCCGGCGTTGAAGGCGGTCGCCGCGCGGCTGCCGGAAAGCTACCGGGATTCGTTCAGCGCTGGTGTGGCGCTCGCCGATGCCGGACGCATCGCCAAGATCAGCGCCGGCAATCCGATCGCCATCGACTATTACCGCCATGCCGAGCAGAAGCCGCACCAGGCGGCGCTGAAGATCTATCACCATGGCAGCCCGGTGGCGCTGTCACGGCGCGTGCCGGTGCTGGAGAATATCGGCTTCCGCGTCATCAGCGAGCGGACTTTCGAGGTCGGCGACGAGCAGTCCGGCATGGTCTTCATCCACGACATGGAGCTGGAAAACAGCTACGGCAAGCCGATCGACCTCGCCGATGGCGGTGCATTGTTCGAGGATGCTTTCCTGTCTGTCTGGCGCGGCGACGTCGACAATGACGGCTATAATGGTCTTGCCCAGACAGCCGGCCTGTGGTCCGGCGAAATCACCATCCTGCGCGCCTATGGCCGCTATCTGCAGCAGGTCGGCATTCCGCAAAGTCAGGATTTTATTGCCGCGGCGCTCAACCGCTATCCTGACATCGCGCGCGGCTTGCATGCGCTGTTCATCGCCCGGCTTGGCCCGACGGCTGAAGGCGAAGGCGTGGTAGCGGCAAAGCACCTCAAGGCCAAGATCAAGGATGCGCTGGAAGATGTCCCCAACATCGACGATGACACGATCATCCGGCGCTACCTGAACCTCATCGAAGCCTCGCTGCGCACCAATCATTTCGTTGCCGATACGAAAGCGAAAGGCCAGTCGCTGGCAATCAAGCTCGAGTCGCAGGCGGTCGAGGGATTGCCGGCGCCGCGGCCATGGCGGGAGATTTTCGTCTACGGTTCCGAGGTCGAAGGCCTGCATCTGCGCTTCGGCCCGGTGGCGCGCGGCGGCCTGCGCTGGTCGGACCGCGCCCAGGACTACCGCACCGAGGTGCTCGGTCTGGTCAAGGCGCAGCAGGTCAAGAATGCCGTCATCGTGCCGGTCGGCGCCAAGGGCGGCTTCTATCCCAAGAAGCTGCCGATGAGCGCAGGGCGCGACGCGATCTTCGAGGCCGGCACCTCGGCCTACAAGAACTTCGTTTCCAGCCTTTTGTCGATCACCGACAATATCGGCCTGGACGGTGTCATCCCGCCCGCCGGCGTCGTGCGCCGCGACCAGGACGATCCTTATTTCGTCGTCGCCGCCGACAAGGGCACGGCGACCTTCTCCGACACCGCCAACGCCATCTCGGAGAAGCACGGCTTCTGGCTCGACGATGCCTTCGCCAGCGGCGGCTCGGCCGGCTATGACCACAAGAAGATGGGCATCACCGCCAAGGGCGCCTGGGAAGCGGTCAAGCGGCATTTCCGCGAGATGAACCGCGACATCCAGACGTCGTCCTTCACCGTCGTCGGCGTCGGCGACATGTCGGGCGACGTGTTCGGCAACGGCATGCTGTTGTCGCCGAAGACGCGGCTGATCGCCGCCTTCGACCATCGTGACATCTTCATCGATCCCGATCCTGACATGGCTGCCTCGATGGCCGAGCGCGAACGCATGTTCGCGCTGCCGCGTTCGAGCTGGCAGGACTATGACAAGACCAAGCTGTCGGAAGGCGGCGTCATCGTCTCGCGCAGCCAGAAGTCGATCACCTTGCCGGCTGCCGCGGCTGCCGCGATCGGCCTCGCCAAGACGACCGCCACGCCGGTCGAGATCATGACGGCCATCCTCAAGGCGCCGGTCGACCTTTTGTGGTTCGGCGGCATCGGCACCTATCTCAGGGCATCGACGGAGACCAATGCCGAGGTCGGCGACCGCGCCAACGATGCCATCCGCATCACCGCGCTCGACGCGCGCGCAAAGGTGATCGGCGAGGGCGCCAATCTCGGCGTCACGCAGCGGGCACGCATCGAGTTCGGCATGAATGGCGGCCGTTGCAATTCCGACGCCATCGACAATTCGGGCGGCGTCAACTGCTCCGACGTCGAGGTCAACATCAAGATCGCGCTGGCGTCCGCCATGCGCAAGGGTTCGCTGACGCGCCCGGCACGCAACAAGCTGCTGGCCGAGATGACCGACGAGGTTGGCGGCCTGGTGCTGTCCAACAATTATCAGCAGACGCTGGCGCTTTCGATCGCTCGCAAGCGCGGCCTGGCCGACATCGCGCATCAAAGCCGTTTCATGTCGGCGCTCGAAGCGCGCGGCCTGCTCGACCGCGTGGTCGAGACGCTGCCGTCACCGGCGGCCCTTGCCGAGCGCGAGGCGCGCGGCGAGCCGCTGACCCGGGCCGAACTCGGCGTGCTGCTCGCCTATGCCAAGATCGTGCTGTTCTCCGACATCGTCGCCAGCGACGTGCCGGACGATGCGCATTTCGACCGCGATCTCATGGGCTATTTCCCGGACCGGATGGCGAAGAAATACGTCACCGAAATCCATGGCCACCGGCTGCGCCGCGAGATCATTGCCCGTGTCGTGGCCAACGATCTGGTCAATCGTGGCGGCCCGTCCTTCGTCAACCGGCTGCAGGAGGCCACGGGCCGCACCGCCGCCGACGTGGTGCGCACCTTCGCCGTGGTGCGCGACGGCTTTGGGCTGCCGGCGCTCTATCGCGAGATCGACGCGCTCGACAACCAGATCGACGGCCAGGTGCAGCTCGATCTCTATCAGATGGTGAGCCGGCTTATCTATGTGACCAGCGGCTGGTATCTGAAGAACGACGCCGGCACCGCGACCCTCGGCCAGCGCATCGCCGAACTGCAGGACGCGCGCAAGGCGTTGGAGCCGAAGCTCGTTTCGCTGCTGCCCGCCTTCTCGCGCGAGCGGATCGAGGAGAAGCGGCACGGCCTGTTCAAGGCCGGCGCCCCGGAAAAGCTGGCCGGGCAGCTGGCGCTGAGCGAGGTGGCGGAACTCATTCCCGACATCGCGCTGACGGCGCGCACCGCCGGTGCCGATATCGTCGCGGCCGCAAAGGCGTTCTTCGCCGTCAGCGACGCCTTCCGCATCCCGCGTGTCGAGGACGCGGCGCGCTCGATCACGCCTTCGGACTATTATGATCAACTCGCTCTGTCCCGGGCCACCGACACGATCGGCGCGGCACGGCGCGGCATCGCGGTCGCCGCTCTCACCGGCCATGCCAAAACGGCCGATCCGGTGGCGGCGTGGCTCGAAGCCGGCGGCGAGCGGGTGGCGCGCATCCGCGAGCGACTGCAGGCGCTGACCGAAGGCGGCGACATCACCGTGTCCCGACTGTCGGTCGCCTCAGGACTGATGAGCGACCTGACCGGGATGTGAGCCAGCGGTTGCCCATTTGCATGAACATTCGAAACATGCAGACATGGCGCCCGAAATGGGCGGAGCGGACGCCGGGGGAATCACTATGGCGGTAGAGACAGTGCAGCGGGCGTCCGGGCGCGGCATCTGGGGGTGGATGTTCTTCGACTGGGCGGCGCAGCCGTTCTTCACGGTCGTCACCACTTTCATCTTCGGCCCCTATTTCGTTTCGCGCATGGCGGGCGATCCCACCACCGGCCAGGCCGTCTGGGGCTACGGCATAGCGGCGGCCGGGCTGGTCATCGCGGTGCTGTCGCCGATCCTCGGCTCGATCGCCGACCAGACCGGACCGCGCAAGCCGTGGATCGCCTTCTTCGCGGCGATCAAGATCACCAGCCTCACCTTGCTCTGGTTTGCAGCGCCCGGCTCGAACCTGTTCCTGATCGTGGCGCTGTTTTCGCTGGCCTCGGTGGCGGCCGAATTCTCCACCGTGTTCAACGATTCCATGATGCCGCGGCTGGTGCCGAAGAGCGAGATCGGGCGCATCTCCAACATGGCCTGGGGTCTCGGCTATCTCGGCGGCATGATCGCGCTAATCTTCGTCGTCACTTGCCTCGCCGGTTCACCGGAAACCGGCAAGACCATCATCGGCATCACCCCGCTGTTCGGTCTCGATCCGCATCTGGGCGAGGATGCCCGCGCGACCGGGCCTTTGTCGGCCGGCTGGTATTTCCTGTTCATCCTGCCGATGTTCTTCTTCACGCCCGACGCCATCAAGGGCATTCCGATCGGACCGGCGGTGCGCGAGGGTCTGTCGGAGCTGAAATCGACACTGGCCGAAGTGCGCAAGCGCGGCGGCATCTTCCGCTTTCTTGTCGCCCGCATGATCTACCAGGATGGCGTCAATGCGCTTCTGGCGCTGGGCGGCACCTTCGCGGCCGGTATGTTCCATTGGTCGATCACCGAGATCGGCATGTTCGGCATCATCCTCAACGTCGTCGCCATCTTCGGCTGCTGGATCGCGGCGCGCCTCGACACGGCGCTGGGCTCCAAGGTGGTGGTGATGATTTCGCTGGTCATGCTGTCCATCGCCACGATCGGCGTCGTCTCGACGGGGCCGGGCTTCACGCTGCTTGGCCTGATCCAGCTTTCGACCGCTGACTCGGGTGGGTTGTTCGGAACGGCGGCCGAAAAGGCCTACATCATGTACGGCCTGCTGATCGGCCTGGCGTTCGGCCCGGTGCAGGCCTCGTCGCGCTCCTACATGGCGCGCAGCGTCACGGCGGCGGAGTCCGGCCGCTATTTCGGCATCTATGCGCTGGCTGGACGGGCGACCAGTTTCCTGGCGCCGTTCATGGTGGCGACGATCACCGCGACCAGCGGCTCGGCGCGGCTCGGCATGGCAGCGATTATTTTGTTCCTGGCGATTGGCATGGCGATCCTGGTCAGGACGCCCTATCCGGCGGATCGGCCGGTTGAGTAGCAGCGCCTTTTCCTTCTCCCCTTGTGGGAGAAGGTGGCCGAGCGAAGCTCGGTCGGATGAGGGGTGTTCCAGGGAACGCCAACGCCTCACTCCGCTGGAACACCCCTCATCCGTCTCGGCGCGCTGTCGCGCCGATCCACCTTCTCCCACAAGGGGAGAAGGGAAGCGGTGCTTAGTGCCGGAAGTGCCTTACGCCGGTGAACACCATGGCGATGCCGTGTTCGTCGGCGGCGGCGATGACGTCGTCGTCGCGCATCGAGCCGCCCGGTTGGATGACGGCGGTGGCGCCGGCTTCGATGGCCGATATCAGCCCGTCGGCGAAGGGGAAGAAGGCGTCGGAGGCGACCACCGACCCCTTGGTCAGCGGCTCCGGATGGCCGGCGGTTTCAGCGGCGTCGAGCGCCTTGCGGGCGGCGATGCGCGAAGAGTCGACCCGGCTCATCTGGCCGGCGCCGATGCCGACGGTGGCGCCGTCCTTGGCATAGACGATGGCGTTCGACTTGACGTGCTTGGCGACGCGGAAGGCGAATTTCAGGTCCGCCATCTCGGCCGGAGTCGGTGCCCGCTTCGTCACCACCCTCAGGTCGAGGTCGTCGACCACGGCATTGTCGCGGCCCTGGACCAGCAGGCCGCCGGAAACGGACTTGACCGTGGTGCCGGGCGCGCGCGGATCCGGCAGGCCGCCGGTGACCAGCAGGCGCAAATTCTTCTTGGCGGCTATGATTGCCGCGGCTTCGTCGGTCGCGTCGGGCGCGATGATCACCTCGGTGAAGGTCTTGACGATTTCCTGCGCCGCCTCGGCGTCGAGAATGCGGTTGACAGCGACAATGCCGCCGAAAGCCGAGACCGGGTCGCAGGCGAGCGCCTTGGCGTAGGCCGCCTTCAGCGACGTGCCTTCGGCCACGCCACACGGGTTGGCGTGCTTGATGATGGCGACGGCCGCCGAGCGCGCCGGATCGAATTCGCCGGCCAGTTCGAAGGCGGCGTCGGTGTCGTTGATGTTGTTGTAGGATAGCTGCTTGCCCTGCAGCTGTCGCGCCGTGGCGACACCCGGGCGTTTGTCGCCATTGACGTAGAAGCCGGCGGCCTGGTGCGGGTTTTCGCCGTAGCGCATCACTTCGGCCAGCCGGCCGCCGAAGGCGCGCCAGGTCGGATGCTCGATCTCGAGCACCTCGGCGAACCACCCCGAGATTGCCGCGTCATAGGTCGCGGTCCGGGCGAAGGCCTTGGCCGCGAGTTTTTTGCGGAAATCCAGCGACAGCGAGCCGATGTTCATCTCCAGCGCGTTGAGCACGGCGGCGTAGTCGCCGGGATCGGTGACGATGGCGACATAGGCGTGGTTCTTGGCCGAGGCGCGGATCATCGCCGGGCCGCCAATGTCGATGTTCTCGACGATCGACGCGTAATCGGCGCCGGACCGGCGGACTTCCTCGAACGGGTAGAGATTGGAGACGAGGAGATCGATCGGCTCGATGCCGTATTTGCGCATCGCCAATGCGTGCTCGGGATCGTCGCGCACGCCAAGCAGTGCGCCATGCACGGACGGATGCAGCGTTTTGACGCGGCCGTCCATGATCTCGGGGAAGTCGGTGAGTTCCGAGACGTCGCGCACCGCCATGCCGGCTTCGGCGATCGCCTTTGCCGTGCCGCCGGTGGAGACCAGTTCGACGCCGGCCGCGGCCAACGCCCGGGCAAAGTCGATCAGGCCGGTCTTGTCGAAGACGGAGAGCAGCGCGCGGCGGACCGGAACGAGATCGGGGGCTGGAATGTTCTTGGCTGGAACGGCCATGGGCTGGCGGCCTTTCAAGTCTGGAGGAGCAGGCCCGCGCCGTAGCACATGAGGCCCGGAAATCAAGCGTTCGCTGCTTCGCACACCCGATTGCCGCCGCAAGCTTAGTTGTTTTGGGGATAACCGGCGATCTTTGTCCGCGTCAGTTGCCAGTGGACCTCGGCAATGTCGGACGCCTTGAAGGCAAGCACGATCTGGCGACTGCGGCGCGGGCCGCCAAGGCCGGCGAAGTAGATCGATTCCTCGACTTCGGGCACCACTTCGCCAGAGGTGAACACCCAGTTGTCGGCCTGGTCGGCGGTCAGCACCAGCCGCTCCTGTTCGTCCTGCAGCAGATTGATGTCGGGGTGGACGTGAAAGCGCACGGTGACGAAATCGCGGCCATTGTTGCGGATCGCTGCGTTGCCAGGCTGCTGGAACCGGTCCCGGCCCGCCAGCACATTGCCGTCCGAGGAGAGTTTCAGCTCGCGCTCATGCAGGAAGCCGAAACGCTGGAGATAGCCGTCATGACGGGCAATGAAACCGTGGACGCCCTTCTGGTCGATGCGCTTGCATTGCACCTGCTGCGGCCCCCCGATCAACGGTGAACCGAGCTGGTCGTTGACCCGCAGCGCATGGCTGAAACGCGCCGAGGACGTGTCGTTGATGGTCGCTGTCGAGTGCGCTGCGGTGGCACGGGCCAGCGGCCGGAACTCGGCGGCGCCGTAAGTGTCGATGCCGGCGTTAACGATGTAATGCTGGCGGCCCGACGACAGTTCGAAGGCGAGGCAGCCGGCATGCGCCGCGTTGGACACGTCGACCGGCGGCGGCAGGCCGGTATCGGCGATGACGGTGGTGCCGCCCATCGCCAGCCGCTCGTAGCCCGAATGCGGTGCATGCAGCAGCGGCGAGCCGGCCGTGTCGTCATGGCGCAGGATGGTGGCGATGCGGTCATGGATGGTGGCGCCCATGCCGTTGAAGCGGGCGAGGCTGCCATCCTGGTGGCGGAAGAAGCGCAGCGCCGGCAGCATGCGGTCGATGGCGCCGATCAGCGCCTGTGGCGGCGCTTCGGCCTGGTTGGCATAGGTCTGGCGCAGCGGCAGCAGGTCGGCGAGGATTTCCAGCACCGCCATCGGGTTGCGCGAGATGTGGCCGCCGTCGGCAAGGATCTGGCGATTGAGTTCGTCGGCGAGGTTGCGGGTGGCGCCGCGCAGCGCCGAGGCCGGCGCCGGCAGGGACAGTGCGGCGAAGGCCAGCGCGATGCGGGCGCGCAGCCGGTCCTTGCCGTCGGGCATTTCGCGCGCCATCGACCTGAGATAGCGGATTTGCACCGCCAGCGATTTCAGGAAGGCGCGGTAGAAGGGAAATTCAGCGCCCTGCAGCACGACGGAAGAATGCTGCAGCCAGGCGATGATGCGCTTGGCCGTCGTGCCGGGCTCCCAGGCGACGCCGGCGATGTTGTTGCCATGCATGGTGATCCAGTCGGACACCAGCGCACGCGCATTGGCGGCGGCAAGGTCCGTGCCGGCGGCACGCATATGGCGCAGCCAGCGGAAGCCATGCAGCGTCTTTTGCCAACCGTGATTGGGGACATTGATCTGGAATGGGGATTTGCCACCGGTCTCGACCAGATGGCCAGACAGAGGATAACGGCCGTAATAGATCTCGAGTGCGATCTGCGGGTCGGCCAGGCGCAGGTCCGGCGGCGCGATCAGGACGCGTTCGGGCGTGCGGCCGGAATAGCGCCAGCGATACACCGGCCCGGCGCGCAGGCGCCGGCGTGTTTTGCGCCAGAACTCCTTCGCGACCAGCGTCCACAGACGCGTCGTGCTGCTGGCAGCCAGTGCCAAGACCCCTCCTGATCGTCCTAACCCCGGCGTCGAGTCTACATGATTGCGCGACTCGTGCGAAGGCGAATTCCTTCAAACGATGCCGTCTGGCCTGGCGTCGGGTCATAAACTCCCCAAAAAATCAGCAAATCCCTGCTCTTAGTCCCTTAGCCGGCGCGACGCATGCGTGCGGCGAAGAAGCCGTCCAGACCGGAGCGCTCCGGCGCGCCGAGGTTGAGATCGGCGGGCGTGGTGCGCAGCGTGCCTTGCGGCGTCAGGAACGAATCGATGCCGGCGATCTCGCCCTGATGCAGCGGATCGTCGGCGATATCAGGCGTCGCTCTGAGGAAAGCGCCGTGGAGATCCTCACCTTCGAGCGGGTCGAGCGAACAATTGGAAAAGACGATCCGGCCGCCGGGCCTGACCAGCGTGACGGCGCGGGCGAGCAGCCTGCGTTGCAGGTCGGCGAGCTTTTCGACGTCCGCCGCCGTCTTGGTCCATGGCACGTCGGGGTGCCGGCGCACCGTGCCGGTCGACGAGCAGGGCGCATCCAGCAGCACGGCGTCGAACAGCTCCGTCGGCTCAAACTTGAGCAGGTCGGCCTGGACGATTTCGGCCGACAGGCCAAGGCGGTCCAGATTCTGCGCCAGCCGAGCCAGCCGGTTCTTCGAGGTGTCGACGGCGGTGACCCTGGCGCCGGCCAGGATCAACTGGGCGGTCTTGCCGCCGGGCGCGGCGCAGAGATCGGCGACGCGCAATCCGCTGACATCGCCAAACAGCCGGGCGGGGAGGCTGGCGGCGGCGTCCTGGACCCACCATGCGCCTTCGGTGAAACCCGGCAATTCGGTGACGGCCGCGGCAAGCTTCTCCACCCGAACCGTTCCCGTGGGCAGGACAATGCCGCCGAGCTTTTCGGCCCAGAGTTCGGGATCGGCCTTGACCGAGAAATCGACGGGCGCCTCATGGCGGTGGGCTGCCAGAATGAGACGGGCCTTGTCCTGACCATAGGTGGCCTGCAGCCGGTCGGAAAACCATTTCGGCGCTTCGTCGGTGGCGGCAAGTGCCGCCGGCAACTCCGTTTCCTTGGCCCGCGCGAGCGTGCGCAACACGCCGTTGACCAGGCCCGAAAAGCGCTGCGTGCGCGGGTCGGACTTGGCGTGCGTCACCGCGAGGTCGACGGCGGCGCTGTCGGGAATGTCGAGGAACAGGATCTGCGCGGCCGCCACATGCAGCATGTGCGACAGCGCGGTGGCGTTGGGCGGCAGCGGCTTCTCCAGGCGCCGCGCCAGCAGCCCCGATATGGTCATGCGGAAGCGCAGCGCGGTCACCAGAATGGCCCGCACCAGGCCACGGTCGCGCAAATCGAGCGCCTTGTATTGCGGGTGGCCGTTCTCGTGGTCGGTCAGGCCGTCAAGCGGCGTGCGGGCGTCGATGACGGCGGCCAGCAGCCGCGCCGCCGCCTTGCGCGCGGCAAGGCCGGCAACGAATTCGCCGCCGTCACCCTGTTCCTGATCGCCTGTGCGTCGAGGTGCCCGACCCGTCACGCTCACGACCATCGGCCCTTGGGCCCGGTCGGGTTGCGGCCCCACGGATTGGATTTCGGGCTGGCCGGTTCAGCCTGTTGTTCCGGTTCGGCTTGTTCCGGTTGGGGCGGCTTGCCCCACGGACCGGCCGCTTGCGGCTCGTCAACCCGCGGCGGCGTCGGCGCCTGGCGCCGCGTGGCCTGGGACGCACCATCGCCCATTTCGAGCGCCATTGCCTGCAAGGCAGCGATGCGGTTGTCGGTGCTCGGATGGGTGGAGAACAGACTGTCCATGCGCTCGCCATGCAGGGGGTTGATGATGAAGAGATGCGCCATAGCGGGGTTGCGCTCGGCGTCGGGGTTGGGAATGCGTTCGGCTCCGCGGGCGATCTTGTCAAGCGCGGAGGCCAGCCACAGCGGGTGTCCACAGATTTCGGCGCCGCGCCGGTCGGCCTCGTATTCGCGGGTGCGGCTCACCGCCATCTGCACGATCATGGCGGCAAAGGGCGCCACGATCATCGCCGCCAGCACGCCGACGAAGCCGAACGGGTTGTTGTTGTCGCGGTTGCCGCCGAGGAAAAAGGCGAAATTGCCGAGCATCGATATGGCGCCGGCAAAGGTGGCGACGATGGTCATGGTCAGCGTGTCGCGGTGCTGGACGTGGGCGAGCTCATGCGCCATCACCGCGGCGACCTCTTCATGGGTCAGCCGCTGCAGCAGGCCGGTGGAGGCGGCAACCGCCGCGTTCTGTGGATTGCGGCCGGTGGCGAAGGCGTTCGGCTGCGGGCTGTCGATCAGATAGGTCTTCGGCATAGGCAGCCCGGCCTGTTTGGCCAGTGCCTGGACGATGGCGTAGTATTCCGGTGCGTTCTTCTCGTCGACCTCGACGGCGCGGTTCATCGACAGCACCATCTTGTCGGCGTTCCAGTAGCTGAACAGATTGGTGCCGGCGGCGACCACCAGCGCGATCATCATGCCGCCCGAACCGCCGATCAGGAAGCCGACGCCCATGAACAGCGCCGTCATGGCGGCGAGAAGCATGGCGGTGCGAATGGTGTTCATCGTCTGCTCCTGTCGGGATGGTGGTGAAAAAGGGTCGATCCTCGTGAGGTCATGGCTATATGATGGGAAACGCCCGTTCCCGTTTCAATCCACTGGAAATATCGCATGAACGACGAGACCAGTAAAACGCCGGCCGGCACGGATGGCGACGCTCCGCCAAAAGAGCTGACGCCCGCCGCCCGCCGCGCACTGGCGGAAGCCGAGGCACGGCGCACCGACTATCGCGCGCGGGAAGCCCAACTGCCCAAGGAGATCGGCGGCCGTGGCGGCAAGGAGCCCGGCCGCTACGGTGACTGGGAGGTCAAAGGCCTGACCAGCGACTTCTAGAGACGATTCGGGTCAGGTCGGCTGCCCCGAATCTCCCCCATACCGCGCGCCAAGACTAGGCGGCGTCGCGTTGCGGTTCGAGTGCCAGCCAGCCTTGCTCGTCGACGGTGATGCCGACCGTGTCATAGGCCGATATCGCGGCATGCGGTGTCTGCAGCACATGCTGGTGCGTGGCGTTGATCACCATGATCGAAGCTCCCGCCGCCTCGGCCGCCGCTATGCCGGCCGGGGCATCCTCGAACACCAGGCAGTCGCGCGCGTCGAAGCCGAGCCGGCTGGCGCCAAGCTGGAAGCAATCGGGCGCCGGCTTGCCGCGCGACACATCCTCGGCCGCGATCAGGACGCCAGGCACGGGGATGCCGGCAACCTTCATGCGGGCAAGGGCCAACGAGCGCGGCGCCGAGGTCACGATCGCCCAGCGCTCGGGCGGCAGCGCGTTCAGAAAGGAAACGGCACCGGCGATCTGAACGATACCGTCCAGATCGGCCGCTTCCGCCTTCAGCAGCAGGTCTGCTTCGTGTGTCGGATCGACGCCCGGGAGCGCCAGCGCGGTGATGGTCTCGATCGCCCGCACGCCGTGAATGGTCGGCAGGAAGGCCGCGACGTCGAGGCCGTGGCGCCGCGCCCAATCGCTCCACACCCGCTCCGCCGAGGCGATGGAATTGATCAGCGTGCCGTCCATGTCGAAGAGGAAGGCGGCGAATTTTCTGCCAGCAAACATGATTTTCCTTGAAGTCGGGGGGAGGGTGGCGAGGGAGGGCGCGACCGTAACGTGAAGGCGCGGATATGGAAACCCGCGAGCGCGCATTTTGGCAGCGTCCAGGGAACCACGATCACCTTGCGGCGTTTGAAACCGGACCATTCCAGTCATGCGAAGGGGACGACGCTCATGCTTATCCGCCTCGGCTACGAGATCGCCATCGAATGCGCCGAGGCCACTCCGGTGATTTCGTTGCTCGAAATCCACAACGACAGGCAGGCCGACATCAAGCGGCAGACGCGCGTGCTGACGTCGCCTTCGGTGCCAACCCGGCTCTACCACGACCTGCACGGCAATGCCTGCCGCCGTTTCACGGCGCCCGCCGGGGGCATTCGCATCCTCTACGATGCGGTGATCGAGGACAGTGGCGAGACGGACGAGGTCAATACGCTGGCCCGGGAAATGCCAGTCGCCGAACTGCCCGATGAGGTGCTCGGCTATCTCCTCGGCAGCCGCTATTGCGAGACCGATCACCTGAGCAATCTCGCCTGGCAGCTTTTCGGCCATCTTCCGTCCGGCTGGGCGCGCGTGCAGGCGATCGTCGACTATGTCCACAACCGCCTGTCCTTCGGCTACGGCTATGCGCGTTCGACCCGCACCGCCGCGCAGGCGCATGAGGAGCGCGTCGGCGTGTGCCGCGACTTCGCCCATCTGGCGATCACGCTCTGCCGCTGCATGAACATTCCGGCGCGCTACGTGAACGGCTATCTCGGCGATATCGGCGTGCCGGCCGATCCGGCACCGATGGATTTCTCGGCCTGGATGGAAGTGTTCCTCGACGGCAAGTGGTACACGTTCGATCCGCGCCACAACCGGCCCAGAATTGGTCGCGTCGTCGTCGCGCGCGGCCGCGATGCCACCGACGTCCCCTTGCTGCACAGTTTTGGCCCACACCGGCTTACCTTGTTCAAGGTATGGACCTACGAGCAGGAAGGCAGGCTGTTCAATCCGCCTCATCACGGCGTCGACAGGACGGCCAGCGCACAGATGCTGGCCTAGCCGAAATGAGACCCGGGCCTGCAATTGTCTGACCTGAATCTCGCCACATCCAGTTGGTTCGCGTCTCGACATGCCTGGCAAGCGTGAGACAGTTGGCCCGCTTCGGCACAGCGATGCTGTGCCGCAACAAGACGTCGCCTGATACCGTACGAGCTCTTCGGCCGGGCATGGTAAGCATCCGGTAAACGTCGGCGCCGATATAGCGCGGCGTTTACCAGTCGTTCACCTTCTCGCCAGGAGAAAATCCAACAAAAACAACGGTTTGCTGCCGACCTTCTGTCTTAAGACGGATCTCCGCATGGTCCGGCCGGAATCCTGCATTGCCTTCAATGCGGCGACGAGGCCGAGGCAAGCGGAGGCTGTTGGATGCGGAATTACGGGGGTCTTGTTCACGCGGTCGGCGCATTCGCCAGGGATCGCCGTGGAAATTTCGCGGTCCTGTTCGGCTTTGCTGCCTCGGTCTTGGCGCTGGTCGCGGGCTTCTCTGTGAACGTCACGCAGCTCTACAATGCCAAATCGAGCTTGCAGGGCGTGGTCGACGCGGCAGTGACGTCGACGGCACGCGACCTGACAACCGGCGCCATCAAGGAAGTCGACGCCAACAAATCCGTGCAGACCTTTCTCGACGCCAACAGCTCCGCCGGCATTCTGCAGCCGGGCCAGATCGTGCTCGACAATTTGATCGTCGACAGGATCGCCAACACGGTGCAGGTCGACGCCCATGTCGACGTCGCGCTGTTCTTCCCGATTTTCGGCATGGAGACGTCGAAGCGCGTCACCGCGTCGACGACATCGCTTTATTCGGACAAGACCATAGAAGTGGCGATGATGCTCGACGTGACCGGATCGATGGCTGGTCAGAAAATCAAGGATCTGAAAGCCGCAGCGGCCAATGCGGTGGACAGTTTCCTCGGCGGTCAGGATCCGAGCAAGCCGCGGGTGCGTGTTTCGATCGTGCCCTATGCCAATTCGGTCAACGCGGGCCAGCTCGCGGCTGGCAGCGTCTATGTCGAAGCCAATGCCAGCGAGCGCAAGCAGGCGCCCGGCAACGCCAGCCCGCGGCTTGTTTCGGTTTCGCCGCGCCCCGACAATTGCGCCACCGAGCGGAAGGGCACGGATCAATATTCGGACGTCGGTCCTGCCTCCAGCATGGTCAATCGCGACTATCTCCTCTCGGGCTTTGCTGGGAATACAGGGACCGCTGCATGCCCTGCCGCCACGCTGGTGCCGCTGACGGCCGACGTCGCCTCGCTGAAGAATGTGATCAAGGATCTCGTCGCCTCGGGCGGCACCGCCGGCCATATCGGCGTCCAGTGGACCTGGTACATGCTCTCCGAGAGCTGGGGCAGCGTGATGAATGCTTCGCAGCGGCCGGCCAAGATGGATCCGAAGAAAGTCGGCAAATACGCGATTCTGATGACGGACGGCGAGTTCAACCTGTCGTATTTCGACGCCACCACCGTCAATCAGGTTTACAACGACGCCGGCAAGGAGCCGACACGCACGGCCGCGACGAAACTCTGCGCGGCCATGCGCGGCAAGGGCATAGAAATCTTCACGATCGGCTTCAAACTCGATGAGGCGAATGCCGTCACAACGCTGCAGAGTTGCGCCAGCCCCGATACCGGTTCGGTCAAGCATTTCTACCAGGCTGCCGACGGCACCGAACTGGATGCGGCCTTCCAGACCATTGCCCGCAACATCGAAACTCTGGCGCTGACCAAGTAGCGCCCGGTCTAAAAGGAAAAGGCCGCCGCTTCTTTCGAAGCCGGCGGCCTTCCGTGTTTCCGTCCATGGCGCGGCTCAATGGCGGTGACGTTTACATCACCCGCCGCGCATCTCGCGCCTTAACGGGAAGACTGCTTCCCGAAAGTGCAATCCGCTGAGGCCACGTTCTGGAAAACGAAATCACTCGACATCGGATCACCTCCTTTCAGTTCGTTGAACACGATCCCAAGGTGGGGTGTTTCGGCTGATTTGGCAAGTGCCGCGATGCGACGCTGTCACGCGAGGTATGTTCAGGGCGCGCCGATGTGTCCCAATTGAGACACTTCATAGCCGCGCCGCGCCCGCGGGTTGCACCCGAACGGCCGAGCGGCCACAATCACATCGGGCCGTCGGCACCAGGCCCAGAGGAGAGGGGCATGGATGCAGCCGACAAGGCAGCACGCATCGTTCGGAGCGTCGTCGAGGCGCTGAAGCCAGGGTTCGCCGTCAGGCTGTGGACCGGCGAGCGCATCGGTCCGCCAGGCGGGCCGGTGCTTGCGATCAACGACCAGGACATCGTCTGGCAGCTGGCGCGCAGGCCGAATTTCTCGACGCTGGTGGAAATGTGGATCGCCAAGACGATCGATATCGAGGGCGGGTCGATTTTCGACCTCTACGCGCTGCCGTCGAAGGGCAAGCTCCGGCTCAAATCCCTGCCGAAGCTTGCCATCCTGCGCGACCTGCCCGCCGTGCTGTTCTCGCGAAGAGAGATGACGAAGCGGGCCGATCTTGCCGGGCAAAATCCCTTCGTCAGCGGTTCGAACAAGAAGGCGATCGAGCATCACTATGACATCTCGAACGCGTTCTACCGGCTCTTCCTCGATGAGCGCATGGTCTATACCTGCGCCTATTTCACCGATTTCGCCAACGGCATCGACCAGGCGCAGAAGGACAAGCTCGACCATATCTGCCGCAAGCTCAGGCTGAAGCCGGGCGACAGGCTGCTCGACATCGGCTGCGGCTGGGGCGCCATGCTGATCCATGCGGCCAAGCATTATGGCGCCATCGGCCATGGCGTCTCGTTGTCCGAGGAGCAGACCAGGCTGGCACGCGAGCGCATCCGCGCCGAAGGGCTGGAAGACAGGATCACCATCGACATCAAGTCCTACACCGAGCTCGACGGCGGCTACGACAAGATCTCCTCGATCGGCATGTTCGAGGCGGTCGGCATCGCCAACCACGCCACCTATTTCTCCACCGTCCATCGCCTGCTCAAGCCCGGCGGCATCTACCTGCACCATGCCATCACAAGGCGCGGCAAGGGCAGCGCCAGGAAGACGCTGCGCAAGGGCGGGGAGTACAAGGCGCTGATCAAATACATCTTTCCCGGCGGCGAGGTCGACACGATCGGCATGACGCTGGGCAATCTGGAGGCACACGGTTTTCTCGTCCATGACGTCGAGAACCTGCGCGAACACTATGCCCGCACCTGCAGGCTGTGGGCCGAGCGACTGCGGGCGCGGTTCGACGAGGCGATCGCGGAGGTGGGCGAGCCCCGGGCGCGGCTCTGGGTGCTCTACCTGACCGGCTGTTCGATCGCCTTCGAACGCGCCTCGGCGCAGATTTTCCAGACCGTCGTCACCAAGCGCGCGCGGGGCCCAAGTGGCCTGCCGCCGACGCGGGCGGATCTGTACCGGTAGCGCGGTGCGCCGGGGCCTTATTCGGCGATACCGAGCGAGGCGAGATAAGCCGCCGACGCCGGTATCCTGGACTTGTCCCTGATCTCGATGATGAGACGCGGATTGCTTTCGAGTTTCGCCAGCGCGGCAAAGACCGAGCGCCATTGGATCGTGCCTTCGCCGAGGCTCCAGTGGCGATCCGCGTAACCGTCGGCGTCCTGCAGATGGACATGTTGCAGGCGGTTGCCGGCGGCGTGCACATAATAGTCGACCGGTGGCGCGCCGGTGGAGCCATGGGCATAGTAGGCGTGGCCGGTATCGATCGATACGGCGACCGCGGGCGAGTTGAAGCTGTCGGCCAAGACCACGCGGATATGCGGGTCCTTGTCCTCGATGTTCTCGAGCACCATGGTGCAGCCGATATCCTCGGCCCGCTTGACGGCATCGCGCAGCGTCAGCCGGGAGTATTCGATGATTTTTTCGCGCTCGCCGGGATTGTTGTCGAGGTTGTTGTAGGACCAGGTCGTGTAGGGGCTGTGGACGACCATGTGGCTGGCGCCGATGGCGGCGCAGACATCGAGACCTTGCAGCAGACGTCTGCTGACGACGTCGCGAATGTCGGGGTCCTGCGAGGCGATGGTGAAGCCCCAGAAAGGCCCATGAATGCCGAGCCGGCCCCCATGGCCGTCGAGAAGCTTTCTGGCGCGGGCGGCGAGCGGTGCCCAGTCGCCGTTGAGAACACGGGCCTCGGCAAAGTCCTGCAATTCGAGGTCGCGCGGCTTTTCGAACAGCCAGTCGCGATGGGTTTCGACGTCGTCCAGCGTCATGGCGGCGCCAAGAATGGGCAGGGAAGTCATAGGCACTCCGATGGATTCGAAAATGAGAGCGACAAGTCGGGCCGCGCCGGAGGTGTATGGCCCGGTTTTCTGTCATTCGTATTACAGATGATGCGAAGGTCTTCCCTAGACGAACCGCATCGGCGCGCCGATCTCGACATGGCCGGGCCGGTCGACGGTGCAGTAGACGCCGAGATTGTGGGCGTTGTGTCGGACCAGGTTGCGCAGGATGCCGGGATCGTGGTCGAAACCATCTTGCGAAATGATGGTGAAGCCGCAGCGACGGCACGGCTCGGAGATGGTCAAGAGCAGATCGCCGATCGCGAGTTTCTTGCCGATCCATTCCGTTTCGGGAAACGAACCCTCGACCGCCGTCATGTCGACGACGATGTTGGGGCGGAAGCGGCGCGGATCGGCGGCCCCTTCCGGATGCAGCGCCTTCAGCCGCGCCAGCGAGGCCGTGGTCAGGAGATGGATCGGCGCCTTGCCGTAGCGCGCCTGCGTCAGCGGGCCGCTGTAGGCGGGCGGTGCATTCTCCTGGCCGAACGGCCTGATAGAGGCGGCAAAGCCAAGATAGGCCGACACCACGCGGTCGCATTCAGCGCCGGGCGCGGCCAGCCAGTCGCCGTCGGGAACCGCGATCTGCAATTCGCGGTCATTGTTCAGCCGGGTGCGGATGCGCGGCACCTTGTGCCACTTGGCGTCACGATCTGGCCGGGCGATTTCATTGTCCGAGGTATCGACGAGGCCGAACAGGCGGTCGCCGTCGATGCCCGCCTGTCCAACCGAGATGGCGCCACGGCGCTCACCGGCGAGCGAACTCGCCGGGTAGCGCCAAAGCTCCGTGACGGTACCCAGTGCAGCCTCGCCAGCCATCAGCCCTTCTTGTTCTGCCGGTTGGCGACGAGATCATCGACGACTGCCGGATCGGCGAGCGTCGATGTGTCGCCAAGCGCGGAAAAATCGTCCTCGGCGATCTTGCGAAGGATGCGGCGCATGATCTTGCCCGAACGCGTCTTGGGCAGGCCCGGCGCGAACTGGATCTTGTCGGGCGTGGCGATGGCGCCGATCTCCTTGCGGACATGGGCGACGAGTTCCTTGCGCAGATCCTCGGTCGCTTCGACGCCCTTCATCAAGGTGACGTAGCTGTAGATGCCCTGGCCCTTGATGTCGTGGGGATAGCCGACGACGGCGGCCTCGGAAACCTTGTCGTGGCTGACCAGCGCCGATTCGACCTCGGCCGTGCCCATGCGGTGGCCCGAGACGTTGATGACGTCGTCGACGCGGCCGGTGATCCAGTAATAGCCATCGGCGTCGCGGCGGCAGCCGTCACCGGTGAAGTACTTGCCCTTGTAGGTGGAAAAATAGGTCTGCACGAAACGGTCGTGATCGCCATAGACGGTGCGCATCTGGCCTGGCCAGGAATCGGTGATGCAGAGATTGCCGTCGGCCGCTCCTTCGAGCACCTTGCCCTCGCCGTCGACCAGCTGCGGCTTGACGCCGAAGAAGGGCCGCGTCGCCGAGCCCGCCTTGAGGTCGGTGGCGCCGGGCAGCGGCGTGATCAGGATGCCGCCGGTCTCGGTCTGCCACCATGTGTCGACGATCGGCACCTTGGCTTCGCCGACGACGTTGAAATACCACTCCCAGGCTTCCGGGTTGATCGGCTCGCCGACCGAGCCCAGTACGCGCAGCGATTTGCGCGACGTCTTCTTCACCGGGTCGTTGCCGGCGCCCATCAGCGCGCGCAGCGCCGTCGGCGCGGTGTAGAAGATGTTGACCTTGTGCTTGTCGATGACTTCCCAGAAGCGCGACTGCGAGGGGTAGTTCGGCACGCCTTCGAACATCAGCGTGGTGGCGCCGTTGGCGAGCGGCCCGTAGACGATGTAGCTGTGGCCGGTCACCCAGCCGACATCGGCGGTGCACCAGTAGATGTCGCCGTCATGGTAGTCGAAGACATACTGGTGCGTCATCGACACATAGACGAGATAGCCGGCCGTGGTGTGCAGCACCCCTTTCGGCTTGCCGGTCGAGCCCGACGTGTAGAGGATGAACAGCGGATCCTCCGCTTTCATCTTCTCGGGCTTGCACTCGGCCTTCACCGTCGCGACTTCGTCGTGATACCAGAGGTCGCGGCCCGGCGCCCAGCCGATCTTGCCGCCGGTGCGGCGCACGACCACGACGTTCTTGACCATGACGTGGTGCTTGGCGGCGATGTCGATCGCCTTGTCGGTGTTCTCCTTCAGCGGGATGGGCTTGCCGCCGCGCAGGCCCTCGTCCGAAGTGATGACGAAGGTCGATTCGCAGTCGACGATGCGGCCAGCCAGCGCATCGGGCGAAAAGCCGCCGAAGACGACCGAATGGATGGCGCCGATGCGCGTGCAGGCCAGCATCGCGTAGGCCGCCTCCGGGATCATCGGCATGTAGATGGTGATGCGGTCGCCTTTCTTGACGCCGTGCTTCTTCATCACATTGGCGAGCCGGCAGACATGCTCGTGAAGCTCGTTGTAGGTGATCTTCTTGTCGTCGTAGGGATTGTCGCCTTCCCAGATGATGGCGGTCTGGTCGCCACGCTTCTTCAAATGGCGGTCGATGCAATTGTACGAGACATTGGTCTGGCCATCCTCGAACCACTTGATCGAGACCTTGCCTTCGAAGGAGGTGTTCTTGACCTTGGAGAAGGGCTTGAACCAGTCGATGCGCTTGCCGTGCTTGCCCCAGAACTTGTCCGGGTTCTTCACGCTGTCGGCATACCATTTGAGGTAGGTGTCATTGTCGATCAGGGCGTTCTTCTTCCACGCCGGCTGGACGCGATGGACATGAACCTCGGACATTTTTGCCTTCCTCCCGAACCAATCCGCCGGCTTGAACGCCGGCGGGATCGCGGCGAAGCGGCCGCGAATTCGGCGGCATTATTACCAGTTCCGCCGCGACGGCAACATTAGACGTTGGATTCGCGTGGCGGGATGCCGCAGGCGGGCCTGTCGAGCCTGTCAGCACTCGGCACGGTTCGCTGCTAACCGCATGTTTTTGCGGGAAAAGTTCGTTTTGCGATCAAGAAAAATCAATAGACAGTTAAGTAACGACGCGCACAATTGGTGCCTGGGAGGAACGGAGAATCAACCTTGGGGACCGCAATGCGCGACCATCTTGAAATGGACCTGATGCTCAAAGGCTATGGCCTGACGACGGCCAAGATTCTTTATCATTTCCCCGACCATCCGCATCTCCTGCAGAGCTTCGTCTGGCAGGACTACGACATCGCTCCGAAGTTTCCGGTGCTGATCCGGTTCATCGAATTCTGGAAGGCCAAGCTGGATGGTCCGCTGCATTCGGTGGTCTATACGCACCAGAAGCTGATCGCGCCGAACGAGTGGCGCAAGGTGGATGGAGAATTTGTGCTGCATTGAGGGGGTAGTTTCGAGATCTATCGACCAACGATTAGCGAAACCGCCCATCGCTTTCGTCATCCTATGGCGAAGCAAGGAGCGAAGCGACGCGGCGCAGACCATAGGATCCATGCCGCGCCTTCAAAGCGTTGCAGCGGTGCCGAATTTTACTCCGCTGCGATCTTCGACCGAGGTCACGGAATGGATCCTCGGGTCTTCGCGACGCCGCTTCGCGGCTGCTTCGACGAAGTTGACGGGCCTCGCCCTTACACCGCCGGCGGGTTCAACCGGGCAAAACCTTCCTGGCGGCGATAAGGGAAATACGGGTAGGGCGCGGTGACCTCGCTTGCCGCGTCGAGTTTTTTCACCTGTTCCGGCGTCAGCGTCCAGCCGATAGCGCCGAGGTTCTGGCGCAACTGCTCCTCGTTGCGGGCGCCGATGATGACGGACGACACGGTCGGGCGCCTGAGCAGCCAGTTGATGGCGATTTGCGGCACGGTCTTGCCGGTCTCCCCAGCCACGGCGTCGAGTGCATCCATGACCCGGTACAGATGCTCGTCCTCGACCGGTGGTCCAAAACTCGCCGTGTCGTGCAGCCGGCTCTGTTCCGGCAGGGGCTGGCCACGGCGAATCTTGCCGGTCAGGCGGCCCCAGCCGAGCGGGCTCCACACCAGCGCGCCGACGCCCTGGTCGAGGCCGAGCGGCATCAGCTCCCATTCATAGTCGCGGCCGAGCAACGAATAGTAGACCTGATGCGCGACATAACGTGGGTAGCCCTGCTTCTCCGCCAGGCCGAGCGACTTCATCACCTGCCAGCCGGAGAAATTGGAGACGCCGACATAACGCAGCTTGCCGGCGCGCACCAGGCCGTCCAGCGTCGACAGGATTTCCTCGATCGGCGTGCCGGCATCGAAGGCGTGAAGCTGCAAGAGGTCGATATAGTCGGTGCCGAGGCGCTTGAGCGCGGCATCGACGGATTTGATCAGCCGCGAACGCGACGAGCCGTAGTCGGCCGGTCCGTCGCCCATCGGCAGCGCGGTCTTGGTCGAGATCAGCACGGCATCGCGCCGGCCCTTGATCGCCTCGCCGAGCACCTTCTCCGATGCGCCGTTCGAATAGACATCGGCGGTGTCGAAGAGGTTGACGCCGGCCTCGAGGCAGATGTCGATCAGCCGCCGCGCCTCTTGCGCGTCGCTGTTGCCCCAGGCGCCGAACAGAGGGCCGGAGCCGCCGAAAGTTCCCGCACCGAAGGAAAGCGCCGGGACTTTCAGGCCCGATGCGCCGAGAGGTCGATAGTCCATTTTCTTGCTCCTTGATGTTTGGAAACGGATGTGCCGGAGGGGTTACGACTGAACGCAGACGGGAGCGCCGAGCGCGGCACGGCGATCGAGACGCAGCGCCAGCGCGGCCACTGCGAGGCCCGCGACCGGCAGCAAGGCGGCAACCCAGGTCAGCGAACCCAGCCCGAAGCCATGGGCGATAACCGCGCCGCCGAGCCAGGCGCCGGCGGCATTGCCGAGATTGAAGGCGGCGATGTTGAAGGATGAGGCCAGGCTTTGACCCGCCCCTTGCGCTTTCTCCAGCACCCACATCTGCAGCGGAGCCACGGTGGCGAAGGCGGCCGCGCCGAGCAGGCCGACATAGAGGACGGCCAGGACCTGGCTGTGGATGGCGAAGCTCATGGTTGCCAGCACCAGCGCCAGCAGCACGAGGCTGCCCAGCACGGCCGGCACCAACCGGCGGTCGGCGGCCCTGCCGCCGGCGAGGTTGCCAGCGATGAGGCCGCCACCGAAGACGAGCAGGATCGGCGATACGGCCGCTTCCTTGAAGCCGCTGATCTCGGTCAGCAACGGGGCGATGTAGGTGAAGACGACGAAGACGCCGGCATAGCCGAGCACGGTGGTGGCGAGGCCAAGCAGGACGGGCGTTCGGCGCAGCACGGCGAGGTCGGCGCGCAAGTCGCTCTTTTCGGCCGCCGCCTCGCCGCGCGGGACCAGGGCCTGGATGACGGCGAAGGCCAACACACCAACGATGGTCACCGCCCAGAAGGTGGCGCGCCAGCCGAAGGCCTGGCCGAGCCAGGTGCCGAAGGGCACGCCGAGGATATTGGCGATGGTCAGGCCGGTGAACATCAGCGCGATCGCCGAGGCCTTCTTGCTGGGCGCGACCAGGCCGGTGGCCACGACCGAGCCGACCCCGAAGAAGGTGCCATGAGCAAAAGCGGTGATGATGCGGGCGCCCATCAGCGTCCAGTAATCGGGCGCCAGCGCACAGGCGAGATTGCCAAGCGTGAAGATCGCCATCAGCACCAGAAGCACGGTCTTGCGCGGCCAATTGCTCGTGGCGATGGTCAGCAAGGGCGCGCCGATGACGACGCCCAGCGCATAGCCTGAAATGAGCTGGCCGGCGGCCGAGATCGAGACGCCGAAATCCTTGCTGACATCGATGAGCAGACCCATGATGACGAATTCGGTGACGCCGATGCCGAAAGCACCGGCGGCGAGGGCGTAAAGAGCGAGAGGCATGACGTTTTTCCCTTCGTCGGCGGCGGTTGCGGCAACCGGGCGCCTGTCCAGTCCCGCGCCTCGGCCCGGAAGATCGTGATCCGCCAGCCTGTGAACCAGACTTGCCCAGGGCATATTACTTGTGAAATAGATTCACAGATGGCCAGACCCGACATCAACCGCTCCGGCGAGATCGAAGTCTTCGCGCGCGTCGTCGAGGCGGGCAGCTTCTCGGCCGCCGCGCGCCGGCTGCGCATGACGCCGTCGGCGGTCAGCAAGCTGATCGCGCGGCTGGAGATGCGGCTCGGGGCGCGGTTGGTCAGCCGCTCGACGCGCAAGCTGCAACTGACGCCGGAAGGGACGGCGTTCTACGACAACGGCATACGTATCCTGGCCGACCTCGATGCCGCCGAGCGCGAAGCCGCGGCGGGTGCGGCGCCGCGCGGGCGGCTGAGGGTCAACGCCTATGTGCCGTTCGGGCAGCATCGGCTGATGCCGCTGCTGCCACGTTTCCTGGAACGGTATCCGGAGATTTTCGTCGAGGCCGTGCTGACCGACAGCGTCATCGATCTGATGGAAGAGCGCGCCGATGTCGCGATCCGCGCCGGGCCGCTGCGCGAATCACGGCTGGTGGCGCGCAAGCTCGGCCAGAGCCGGATGGTGGTGGTCGCCGCGCCCGCCTATCTCGACGCACGCGGTACGCCGTCGATGCCTGGCGATCTCGCCCGCCACAACATGGCCGCCTTCGGCTTTGCGCGCTATGTCGACGGCTGGCCGTTCATCGACGTGGGCGGGGCCCCGGTCATGGTCCCGATCAACGGCAATGCCACGATGAGTGACGGCGAGGCGATGCGGCTGTCCGCGCTTTCGGGCGCGGGCATTGCGCGGCTGGCGCGCTGGCATGTCGAGCCCGACATTGCCGCCGGCCGGCTGGTGCCGCTGCTGGAGGACTTCAACCCCGGCGACGAAGAGCCGACGCATGCCGTCTATGTCGGTCAGGGCAAGCATCTGCCCGCGCGGGTGCGCGCCTTTCTCGATTTTCTCGCCGAGACCGTTCGGCTGTAGTCGAAAGCCGCGCGTCCATTGGGCACGCGGCTTCGAAAGGTGGGCTTTGCCGTCGCGGCGGTTACGCCTTCGGCACGAAGGGCGCCGGACGACGGCCCGCGGCCTGGCGTTCGACCATCCAGCCGGGATATTCGGCCGGCAGAGCGCTGACTTCGTCCAGTCTGGCGAGGTCGTCGGCGTCGAGCTTGAGGCTGGTGGCGGCGAGGTTCTGTTCGAGCTGCTCCATGCGGCTGGCGCCGATGATGACGCTCATGACGAAGGGCTTGGCCAGGACATAGCCCAGCGCCACGGTGGCGACGCTGACACCATGCTTCCTGGCGACCTCGCGCATGACGGCGACCGCTGCCCAGGCGCGGTCCTCGTTGACCGGCGGGAAGTTGAAGGATGCGCGGCGACCCTCGCCATTGCCAGGCGCGCCGGGGCCGTATTTGCCGGAGAGCAGCCCGCCGGCCATCGGCGACCACACCATCAGGCCGAGCTTCTCCTCGTTGATCAGCGGCACGATCTCGCGCTCGAGGTCGCGGCCGGCGATCGAATAATAGGACTGGATGGTTTCGAAGTGGGCAAAGCCCTTGCGGTCGGCAATGCCGAGAGCCTTGGCGATGCGCCAGGCCTGCCAGTTGGACACACCGACATAGCGGACCTTGCCGCTGGAGACGAGATCATCGAGCGCCCGCAGGGTCTCGTCGATCGGCGTCACCGCGTCGGCGCCGTGCAACTGATAGAGATCGATATGGTCGAGCTGCAGCCGTTCGAGGCTGGCATCGACCGAATCCATGATGTGGCCGCGCGAGGAGCCGCGCTGGTTAGCGCCTTCGCCCATGGCGCCATGGACCTTGGTGGCGATGACCACGCTCGACCGGGCAACGCCGAGATCCCTGAGCGACTGGCCGAGCAGGCGTTCGGACTCGCCGAACGAATAGACGTCGGCCGTGTCGAAGAAGTTGACGCCGGCGGCGATCGAGCGGCCGACGATCTCGTTGACGCCCTTCTGGTCGAGGCTGGCGATCAGGCCCCATTGGGCGTTCTGGCCGGCGGCGCCGAAGGTCATGGTGCCCAGGCAAAGTTCGGAGACGAATAGCCCCGTATTTCCAAGCTGATTGTAACGCATGGTGAAGGCTCCAGGAGAAAAAGGAATGAACGACACCACGGAAATAGGAACGGCCCGTTTCGTTTCAAGCTCTGGCGCAAGTGCGCCCGCCGATTGGCCTAAGAAAGATGTGTCGACTCGCGCAAGGTCAGGCATCCCAAGGGTTAAGCACGGTGACGCCCATGTCTTCGAAGTCGGCGACATTGCGGGTGACCACGACAAGGTCATGGACGAGAGCGGTCGCCGCAATGAGCATGTCCGCGCTGCCTTGAGTCCGACCTGCGGTGATGCGGCTCCATGCCAAGGCAACCTCTTCCGTGACTGGAAGAATTCGGTCCGCATTGTCTCTTCGCAATTCTCGCAGCCAGATGTCGAGCCTCGCTGCCCGAACAGGGTCGACCTTGCGCTGCTTGACGATTCCCCGCTCGATCTCGCCAAGAGTAATTACGCTAAGGCTGATTGATGCCGGATCAACCGAAGCCACCCAGGCGGTCGGCTTCGGCAGGCGCCTCTGCACATCCGAAACTACGTTCGTGTCGAACAGGTACATCAGAGGTCGACATCCCGGACCATGGTGTCCGGGCGACGGGTAATTTCCTTGTCGAACTCATCGTCCCAGCCGGGACCAGTCAGCAGATATTCGCCGAGCGATTTCTTCTTCCCGGCCAGGCGGTCGTAGTCCTCCACGGACAGCACGACCACGGCCCGTTCGCCACGAAGCGTCACGGTCTGAGGGCCTTCGGTCCTCGCCTGTTGAACCACCTTCGAAAAATTGTTCTTTGCGTCCTGAAGATGCCAGTTCATTCGCAGCTCCTAGCTAGCTTGGCTAGATATAGCGCGATAGTCTTGGATTATCAATCAACTCCAGCGGAAGATACGGGGAAATGTCACCGGCTGCCGAAGATCGCCGAGCCCACTCGCACGCTGGTGGCGCCGAAGGCGATAGCCGTCTCGTAGTCACCGGACATGCCCATCGACAGTTTGGCGACGCCGGCTTCCCTGCCGAGCTTCTCCAGCAAGGCGAAGTGGGGGCCGGGGTTCTCGTCGGCCGGCGGGATGCACATCAGGCCTTCGATGGCGAGGCCGTGGACGTCCCGGCAGCGCTGGACGAAAGCGACGGCGTCGCGGGGCTCGATGCCGGCTTTTTGTGGTTCGGAGCCGGTGTTGACCTGGACATAGAGCTTTGGCGCCTGGCCTTGGCGGGCGATTTCCTTGGCGAGTTCGGCGGCGATCTTGTCGCGGTCGACCGTTTCGATGACGTCGAACAGCGCCACCGCCTCCTTCGCCTTGTTCGACTGCAGCGGGCCGATCAGGTGCAGTTCGATATCGGGGAAAGTTGCCTTCAGGCCAGGCCATTTGCCCTGCGCTTCCTGGACGCGGTTCTCGCCGAAGACGCGCTGGCCGGCCTCGATCACCGGTTGGATATCGACGGCGTCGAAGGTCTTGGAGACCGCCACCAACGTCACCGCGCCGGCTTCACGGCCTGCCTCCCGCTCGGCGGCGGCGATCTTCGCCTTGACCGCGAAAAACTGCTGAACCGCGTCACCCATATGCAATTCCCGCTGTTTTGACCGGCGTTTTTGGCCGCCGCGATGCCCATATGGTTGACGGGTTTGCCAAACCATGGTGAACACCCGGACCACATTCCCTGAACCGCCGAGCCAGTCGCCAGCGGTTCTCGCATGCTTTTAAGTGAAAAACGTCTCATGGCAACCGAACGATACAATCCGCGCGCGTCAGAACCCAAATGGCAGAAGGCGTGGGCCGAAAAGAAGCTTTTCGAGGCGCACAATGACGATCCGCGCCCGAAATACTATGTGCTGGAGATGTTCCCCTATCCGTCGGGGCGCATCCATATCGGCCATACCCGCAATTACACGATGGGCGACGTGGTGGCGCGCTACAAGCGGGCCAAGGGTTTCAACGTGCTGCATCCGATGGGCTGGGACGCCTTCGGCATGCCGGCCGAAAACGCGGCGATGCAGAACAAGGTCCATCCCAAGGAGTGGACCTACCAGAACATCGCCACCATGCGCGAGCAGCTCAAGGTGATGGGCCTGTCGCTGGACTGGGCGCGCGAATTCGCCACCTGCGACGTCGACTACTACCACCGCCAGCAGATGCTGTTCCTCGACTTTGTCGAGAAGGGGCTGGTGACGCGCAAATCCTCCAAGGTCAATTGGGACCCCGAGGACATGACCGTGCTCGCCAACGAACAGGTCATCGACGGGCGCGGCTGGCGTTCGGGCGCGCTGGTCGAACAGCGCGAGCTGACGCAGTGGTTCTTCAAAATCACCGATTTCGCGCAGGACCTGCTCGATTCGCTCGACGGCCTCGGCGAGTGGCCCGAAAAAGTGAAGCTGATGCAGCAGAACTGGATCGGCCGTTCGGAAGGCCTGCTGATCCGCTGGCCGCTGGCTTCGGACATTGCCGGCGAGCATGAGCTGGAAGTCTACACGACGCGGCCCGACACTATTTTCGGCGCCTCCTTCATGGCGATCGCCGCCGATCATCCGCTGGCCAAAAAGGCCGCAGCGACCAATCCGGCGCTGGCGAAATTCATCGAGGAAGTGCGCCATATGGGCACTTCGGTGGCGGCGCTGGAGACGGCGGAGAAGAAGGGCTTCGATACCGGCATCCGTGTCGTCCACCCCTTCGACGAGACCTGGACGCTGCCTGTCTATGTCGCCAATTTCGTGCTGATGGAATACGGCACCGGCGCCATCTTCGGCTGCCCGGCGCATGACCAGCGCGACCTCGACTTCGCCAACAAATACGGCCTGCCGGTGGTGCCGGTGGTGATGCCGGAAGGTGAGAATCCGTCGACTTTCCAGGTGATCGACGTGGCCTATGCCGACGACGGCGCGATGATCAATTCGCGCTTCCTCGACGGGATGAAGCCGGATCTGGCCTTCGACGAAGTCGCCAGGCTGCTGGAACAGAAGACGATCGGCAATCGGCCTATGGCCGAGCGCAAGGTGAACTTCCGCCTGCGCGACTGGGGCATTTCGCGGCAACGCTACTGGGGCTGCCCGATCCCGATGATCCACTGCGAGGATTGCGGCGTGGTGCCGGTGCCGAAGGCCGACCTGCCGGTCAAACTGCCGGACGATGTCGATTTCGACAGGCCGGGCAATCCGCTCGACCGCCATCCGACCTGGCGGCATGTGAAGTGCCCGCAATGCGGCAAGGACGCGCGGCGCGAAACGGACACGATGGACACGTTCGTCGATTCGTCCTGGTATTTCGCCCGCTTCACGGCGCCGTGGGCGCATGAGCCGACCGACCCTAAAGCGGCCAATGAATGGCTCGCCGTCGACCAGTATATTGGCGGCATCGAGCATGCGATCCTGCATCTGCTCTATTCACGTTTCTTCACCCGCGCCATGCGCGAGACCGGCCATGTCGATTTGGCCGAGCCGTTCAAGGGCTTGTTCACGCAAGGCATGGTGGTGCACGAGACCTATCGTGTCGGCTCGGCATCGAATGGCCGCTGGCTGGCGCCGACCGAAGTACGGCTGGAAGACGTCGACGGCAAGCGCAGCGCCATCGACATCGCTACGGGCGAGACGGTCACCATCGGCCCGCTCGAGAAGATGTCGAAGTCGAAGAAGAACACGGTGAGCCCGGAAGACATTACGGATGGCTACGGCGCCGATACCGCGCGCTGGTTCATGCTGTCGGATTCGCCACCCGAGCGCGATGTCGAGTGGACCGACGACGGCGCCGCCGGCGCGCATCGCTTCATGCAGCGCGTCTGGCGCCTGGTGTCGATGGCGGCCGAGACGTTGGCGGGCGTCAATCCTGCCGCGGCCACCGCCGGTGAGGCCGGAGCGGTCTCGAAGGCCACGCACAAGATACTGAAGGCGGTCGGCGAGGACATCGAGAAGCTCGCCTTCAACCGCGCCATCGCCCGCATCTATGAACTGGCCAATGTGTTGACCACGCCGCTCAACGAGGTGGTCGAAGGCAAGGCCGACGCAGTGTTGAAAAGCGCGTGCCGCCAGGCGGTGGAGATCATGGTGCATCTGATCGCGCCCGTGATGCCGCATCTGGCCGAGGAGTGCTGGGAGGCGCTGGGCGGCACCGATCTGGTCGCCGAGCGGCCGTGGCCGGTCTTCGATCCGGCGCTGGTCGTCGACAACGAAGTCACCTATCCGGTTCAGGTCAACGGCAAGAAGCGGGGGGATTTGACAATTGCCCGCGACGCGGACCAAGGTGCGGTCGAAAAAGCGGTCTTGGCTCTCGACTTCGTGCAGAAAGCACTTGAAGGTAAGGCTCCGCGCAAGGTGATCATCGTGCCGCAGAGGATCGTCAATGTCGTTGCCTGATCGGAAAAAGACGGAGCTGGGCCCTCTGCTGCGCCACATCGCGCTTGCCGGCCTTGTCGGCTCGCTTGCGCTCGTCTCGGCCTGCCAGGTGCGACCGCTCTATTCGAGCGCGCCGCTGTCGACAGGCTCCGCCGCCAATGCCGAACTGGCGTCGATCGCAATCAAGCCGGTCAAGACGCGCTATGCCCAGCAAGTGCGCAACAATCTGATCTTCGGGTTCGGGCGTGGCGCCGGCGAGCCGGCCTCGCCGCTCTATTCGCTCGATCTCGGCGTGAGCGAGGGCGTCGATTCGGCGGCGCTGGTCCAGAATGGAACCGATGAAGACGAGCCGACCGCCGGTTCGGTGACGCTGACCGCCGGCTACACGCTGACCGACGCGAAAACCGGCGCCGTGATCGCCGTTGGCAAGCGGGCGATCACCTCGTCCTTCGACAGGCCGCGTCAGGAGTTCGCCTCCTACCGGGCGCAGATCGACGCCGAGAACCGAGCCGCGCGCGAACTGGCGCAGGCTCTGCAACTGTCCATCGCCCAGGATCTCGTCCGGCACGGCAAGACGGCCAGCTAAGCATTCCGGCCTCGTACGCACCCGACCCTGGCTCTCGCCGGGCAGATCCGTCATGGCAGAGGGCTTGCCCCTTTCTGGTCCTGCCCGACATCCCCGGAAATTCCAATTTGTCGATAGGGCCTCGAAAAAAATTCGACTGCTCCGGGACCCGCGGCGGGAAGTAACTGTTAACCACTCGCTCCCTATTGGTCAGCGGTCGGTTCACAGTGAGTCCTCAGAATGGAAGCCAGGCGTTTTTCTCGGGTCAATTCGTTGCACGCAAGCGCGCCCGACGACCCCGAAGGGGAGCGTTCCGGCGGTCCGGGCGGCAAGGTGGACGTCGCCCGGTCTGGTGCTTCCCAGGCGAGCCATTTGGCGCGGGCGAACGCCAAGCCCGCGACGGACAATACTGCCCCGCAGCACGGCGACACCGAAAGCCCTGCCTGGCAAGAGTATTTCTTCCTCGCGCCCAATGTGCGGTTTACACGCACGCCAGACTATGAGCCAAAGCAGCGCCAGCCGCACGACGAGGTGGTCGAGCAGACCGCGGCACAACCACTTCCAACGCGGCAGGCCGGGCCTGCCACCGTCGCCCATCGCGGACCGCCAGCATCCGCGCCAGCTCAGGCGGCGCGCGCCGTCGAGAGGGCGCAAGGCGTTGCGGCCACGGTTCAGATGATGCCCGCAGCGGCACCCGCCGCCGCCGAAAAAGCCCGGCGGCCTTATCTTTCGGATCACGCCTTCTTCGAGGGTCTGGCGCCGCTTCTGGTCGACGTGACCTCGCCGGTCCGGCCGATCAGCCGGGTCGCGCCCGCACCGGTCGCGGCTCGGCCGCTTGCCGGGCGGACCGCCATCTCCGCGTCCGCCGTGGCCGATGTCACCGCCTTGTTCCGTGTCATCGAATGCCTTCCGGGCCAGGCCCCGCCCACCTTGCCGGACGTCCTTCCGGCCAACTCCAACAAGGCAGCGATCGAGCCGTCCGTTCCGGCTGGCAGGGCCGCCCGGCAGGCTCGGGCGGCCGCCGCCATCGCACCCGCCGCAAGCAGCGCGGCCCCGGCGCCGACTGTGCAACGCGTCGGGGAAACCGTTCCCCCAGCGCGCGCACCGTCGCTGCCCATGGCCGGCAAGCTTGCGCAGCCGATAACAGGCGAAAGCTACGAGCTTCCCTCGGAGGAACTGCTGCAGCAGCCACCCGAGGGCCAGGGCTTCTATATGTCGCAGGAGCGGCTCGAGCAGAATGCCGACCTCCTGGAAAGCGTGCTCGAGGATTTCGGCGTGCGCGGCGAAATCATCCACGTTCGTCCCGGTCCGGTCGTCACCCTCTATGAGTTCGAGCCGGCGCCGGGCGTCAAATCCTCCCGGGTCATCGGTCTTGCCGACGATATCGCCCGCTCCATGTCGGCGGTATCGGCGCGCGTCGCGGTGGTGCCCGGCCGCAACGTCATCGGCATCGAGCTGCCCAACGAGACCCGCGAGACCGTCTATTTCCGCGAGCTGATCGAATCGCAGGGTTTTCGCAAGACCAGCTGCAAACTGGCGCTTTGCCTGGGCAAGACGATCGGCGGCGAACCTGTCATCGCCGAGCTGGCGAAGATGCCGCATCTGCTCGTCGCCGGCACCACCGGCTCGGGTAAGTCGGTCGCCATCAACACCATGATCCTGTCGCTGCTCTACCGGCTGAAGCCGGAAGAGTGCCGGCTGATCATGGTCGACCCGAAGATGCTCGAACTCTCCGTCTATGACGGCATCCCGCACCTCCTGACCCCCGTCGTCACCGATCCCAAGAAGGCCGTCACCGCGCTCAAATGGGCGGTGCGCGAGATGGAGGACCGCTATCGCAAGATGGCGCGGCTCGGCGTGCGCAACATCGATGGCTACAACGAGCGCGCCGCTCAAGCCCGCGACAAGGGCGAGACGGTCGTCATGACCGTGCAGGCCGGCTTCGAGAAGGGCACCGGCGAGCCGCTGTTCGAGCAGCAGGAAATCGACCTCGCGCCGATGCCCTACATCGTCGTCATCGTCGACGAGATGGCCGACCTGATGATGGTCGCCGGCAAGGAGATCGAAGGCGCCATCCAGCGTCTGGCGCAAATGGCGCGCGCGGCCGGCATCCACCTGATCATGGCGACGCAGCGCCCTTCCGTCGACGTCATCACCGGCACCATCAAGGCCAACTTCCCGACACGGATTTCCTTCCAGGTCACTTCCAAGATCGACAGCCGTACCATTTTAGGCGAGCAGGGCGCCGAGCAGCTGCTCGGCCAGGGCGACATGCTGCACATGATGGGTGGCGGGCGCATTGCCCGCGTGCACGGCCCCTTCGTTTCCGATGCCGAGGTCGAGCATGTCGTGGCTCATCTGAAGGCGCAGGGCCGTCCCGAATATCTGGAGACCGTGACGGCCGACGAGGATGAAGAGGAAGAGGAAGCCGACCAGGGCGCGGTGTTCGACAAGGGGTCGGTCGCGGCCGAGGACGGCGATTCCAGCTATGACGAGGCGGTCAAGGTGGTGTTGCGCGACAAGAAATGTTCGACGTCCTACATCCAGCGCCGTCTCGGCATCGGTTATAACCGCGCCGCTTCGCTGGTCGAGCGCATGGAGAAGGAAGGTCTGGTCGGCGCGCCGAACCATGTCGGCAAGCGCGAGATCATGGCGGGCAAGCGCCAGCCGCCGGCCGCGCCCGGCGATGACGACGCGGATTGAGCTGCAGGTGCCACCAGACCAACAAAAAAGGCCGGTTGCCCGGCCTTTTTTGTTGGAAGCTGAATGGTCTCAGCCGATCTTCTGGCCGGTCTTGGCCCAGTCGGCGGTGAACTGCTCCAGACCCTTGTCGGTCAGCGGGTGTTTCACCAATGCCTTCAGTGTGGCCGGCGGCGCGGTGACGACGTCGGCGCCGATGAGCGCCGCCTGCTTGATATGGTTCACCGTACGCACGGAGGCGACGAGGATTTCGGTCTGGAAATCGTAATTGTCGTAGATCTGACGGATTTCCTGGATCAGCTCCATGCCGTCCGCGCCGGTGTCGTCGACGCGTCCGACGAAGGGCGAAATGAACGAAGCGCCGGCCTTGGCGGCGAGCAGCGCCTGGTTGGCCGAGAAGCACAGCGTCACATTGACCATGCGGTTCATTTCGGTGCGGATCGTCTTGCAGGCCCTCAGGCCGTCCAGCGTCAGCGGCACCTTGATGCAGACATTGGGCGCTATCTTGGCCAGCACCTCGGCCTCGGCCATCATATCCTTGTACTCGCTCGCCACGACTTCCGCCGAGACCGGGCCTTTGACGATGTCGCAGATCTGCTTGGTGACATCGGCGATCTTGCCGCCGGATTTGAGAATCAGCGACGGATTGGTGGTGACGCCGTCGAGCAGTCCCAGATCGTTCAGCTCACGGATATCCTTGACGTCGGCGGTGTCGACAAAAAATTTCATGGCGGGTCTCCTGACGATTTCGTCGTGCTTGGGAAGGCACGTTCAGCGTTGCTCTTTGATCTAGACCAAAGTCGGGGCAAGGTCACGCCTCATGATCGAAGATTCGCCCTTTGTCGCGGCCGCACCGGTGCTGGTGCCAATGCCTGCCGAACGCCCCTACACCTATGCCGTGCCGGCCGGCATGCGCGTGGTGCCGGGCTCGATCGTGCGCGTGCCGCTCGGGCCGCGCCAGGTCGCCGGCATCGTCTGGGACGGCGTGGTCGAGAAGGTCGACGCAAAAAAGCTGCGCCCGATCGAACAGGTTTTCGACTGTCCGCCCATCGACCGCGCGACGCGCCGCTTCGTCGACTGGGTGGCGCAATACACGCTGTCGGCGCCGGGCATGGTGGCGCGCATGCTGCTGCGCGCGCCGGAGGCCTTTGATCCCGAACCCTGGATCGAAGGGCTGCAGCGGACGCTCGTCATGCCCGACCGGATGACGGATGCGCGGGCGCGCGTGCTGGAAACGGCCGAAGGCGGGCTGGCCTGGACGCGCTCCGGGCTCGCGCATGCCGCGGGCGTGTCGTCGACGGTGATCGAGGGGCTGAAGGCGCAAGGCGTGTTCGAGACGGTGATGATCCCGCCGCGCCCGGTGGTGGCCGCGCCCGACCCAAGCTATGCCGTTCCCGAACTGATGCCGGACCAGAGCGAGGCCGCGTCGATGCTGCGCGCCAATGTCGCGGCCGGCGAGTTCAATGTCGCGCTGCTCGATGGCGTCACCGGATCGGGCAAGACGGAGGTCTATTTCGAGGCGGTGGCGGCAGCTCTCGACCGGGGCGGCCAGGTGCTCATCCTGCTGCCGGAGATCGCGCTGACGCACGCTTTCCTCGAACGCTTCCAGCAGCGTTTTGGCGCCAAGCCGGCCGAGTGGCATTCCGACCTGCCGCCGCGAATGCGCGAAAAAGTCTGGCGGCAAGTGGCGGAAGGCGGCGTGCGCGTCGTCGCCGGCGCGCGCTCGGCGCTGTTCCTGCCGTTCAAGGAGCTTGGCCTGATCGTCGTCGACGAGGAGCACGACCCCGCCTACAAGCAGGAAGACCGCGTCTTCTACAATGCGCGCGACATGGCTGTCGTGCGCGGCCATATAGGCGGCTTCCCCGTCGTGCTGGCATCGGCGACGCCGTCGGTCGAAAGCCGGGTCAATGCCAGCCAGGGCAAATACAACCGGGCCGTTCTGTCCGCCCGCTTCGCCGAGGCAGCACTTCCCGATCTCAAATCGATCGACATGCGGCGCGCGCCGCCGGCCCGTGGCGGCTTCCTGTCGCCGGTGCTGATCGAGCATATGCGCCGGACGCTGGAGAAGAAGGAGCAGTCGCTGCTGTTCCTCAACCGGCGCGGCTATGCACCGCTGACGCTGTGCCGGGTCTGCGGCCACCGCTTCGGCTGCCCGGTGTGCTCGGCCTGGCTGGTCGAACACCGCTTTCGCGGCCAGTTGGTCTGCCACCATTGCGGCCACAATGAGCGCCGTCCCGAGGCCTGTCCGGAATGCGGCACGCTCGACCATCTGGTGGCGTGCGGGCCGGGGGTCGAACGCATCGCCGAGGAGGTGGTGACGCATTTCCCTGACGCGCGCACCATCGTGCTGTCGTCGGACATCATGGGGGGTGTACGGCGGTTGCGGCTGGAACTGGAGGCAATCGCCAATGGCGAGGCCGATATCGTCATCGGCACGCAACTGGTCGCCAAGGGCCACAATTTCCCGAACATGACGCTGGTCGGCGTCGTCGACGCCGATCTCGGCCTTGCCAATGGCGATCCGCGCGCCGCCGAGCGGACCTTCCAGCTGCTCAGCCAGGTGACCGGCCGCGCCGGCCGCACCGGCAAGAAGAGCCTTGGCCTGCTGCAGACCTTCCAGCCCGATCATCCGGTGATGCGGGCGATCGTCTCCGGCGACGCCGAATCCTTCTATCAGCGCGAGATTTCGGAGCGCGAACGCGCTGCCTTGCCGCCCTTCGGCCGGTTGGCCGGCGTCATCGTCAGCGCCGTGACCCGGGCGGAGGCGGAAGGCCACGCACGCGGCCTGCGCCGCGCGGCACCGGAGGCGTCGGATCTCTTTGTACTGGGACCGGCCGAAGCGCCGCTGTCCCTGCTCGGCGGCCGCCATCGCTTCCGCCTGCTGATCCAGGGCGAACGGCGCGCCGACATGCAGGGGTTTATCAGGGCCATGCTGGCCGAAGGGCCGAAGGTCAGAGGCTCGGTCAGGGTGCAGGTCGACATCGACCCGCAAAGCTTTTTGTAGCGGGAACTCCTCAGATGTCCCCATTGAACGGATTGAGATAAGCCACACCAAGGGTGGCAAAGTGCTGGACATTGGCTGTCAGCACGGAAAGATCGTTCAAACGAGCAGTCGCGGCGATCAGGACATCCGCCAAACCCGGATTGGAGCCGCATGCGATGGTCGCATCCTCTAGCTGTCCGGCCTCCCGGCCAACGGCTGAGTCGACCGGAATGATGCGTTGATCGAACTCCTGGACAAGCCGTCCGAACCAAAGCGACAACCGGTCCGCTTTTGCCGTTCCGCCGGATCGCATCAATCTCGCAATCCCTCTTTCCACCTCCAGAACGACAATTGAAGACATGTACCAGGTTCCCTGTTCGCGCTGTTCGGCAACCCACTTTTGAATAGGATGCGGGAGTGCGGGACGATCGGGTGCGAAGGCTGAGACAAAGGATCTGTCGAGCAGGTAGCCGTTCAAAGTTCGACGTCCCGGGACGGCGATTCGTTGCGCTCAAGCTCAATGCCGCCGGGATACTGCAACAGAAAGTCCACAAAGTTCCTTTGGGTATCCTGCGGATAAAGCTTTCGCCCCTCTTCGATTGGAACGACCATTGCAGTCGGTTTGCCGTGCCTGGTGATGATTGTAGGCTCACCGTTCCCGGCAGCCTCGACGAGAGCCGACAGTCCTGCCTTGGCCTCCCGAAGTTGCATCGATTTCATGGCAGGGTCTCCTTGTGGTCCCATGTGGTCACAATATAGGAATTGCACAGGAATAGGAACAGCCCGTCATGAAAACCCTTGGCCTCATCGGCGGCATGAGCTGGGAATCGACCGCCATCTACTACCGCCTGCTCAACGAGATCGTGCGCGAGCGGCTGGGTGGGCTGCATTCGGCGAAGCTGCTGCTGTGGTCGTTCGATTTCGCCGAGATCGCCGAGCGGCAGCATCATGGTGATTGGGACGGCGCCGGCGCACTGCTGGCCGATGCCGCGCGCAAGCTCGAGGCGGGTGGCGCGCAAGGCTTGCTTTTGTGCACCAACACCATGCACAAGCTGGCCGATCAGGTGCAGGCGGCCGTGTCGATCCCGCTGATTCACATCGCGGATGCCACGGCGCTAGCGATCAAGCGCGCGGGCATGCAGCGGCCGGCGCTGCTGGCAACGCGGTTCACCATGGAGCAGGACTTTTACAAGGGCCGGCTCGCCGGCAAATACGGCCTGTCGCCAGTCGTACCCGATGCGGCCGGCCGCGCCATGGTGCATGGCGTCATCTATGACGAGCTTTGCCAGGGCATTGTCTCCGAAGCCTCGAAGGCCGCCTATGTCGCGGAGGCAAACCGCTTGCGCCGCGAAGAGGCCGCCGACAGCCTGATCATGGGCTGCACCGAGATCACCATGCTGATCGGCCCGGGCGATTTCGACATTCCGGTTTTCGACACGACGCGCATCCACGCCGAGGCGGCGGTGGAATTCGCGCTCGATTGATGCGCGTCTCCTAAAGTGCCTGGCGCCATCTGGCGCGGCATTTTTCCTCCGCTAGAATGCTCGCGATTTCAAAACAGGCATTTCGAGGGGACACGATGGATTTTGCGCTTCCATGGCCTATGAGCCAAGGCGAATGGCTGGCCTGGTCTAGCGCGGTCTTCACCGTGCTGCTCGGCCTGCTGTTTTTCCTGGCGCCTGGGCTGGCGTTCCGCATCCTGCGCCTGCAGGCAAAGCCTGAGAAGGCGGCGGCGATCGCCGAGGGGCGAGGCCGCATGTCGGGCTTCTATCTCGGTGTCGGCCTGTGCTGCATCCTGCTCGCGCAGCCGCTGGTCTACATGGCGCTCGGCTTCTCCTGGCTGTTCACCGCCTTCGGCCGGCTGCTGTCGATGATGTCGGATGGCGCCAACACGCCTTTCAATTGGGTTTCCATTGTGGTGGAATTGGCACTCGCGGCCTTGCCGCTCGCCTTTGCCTTCGGCTTTGTGCCATGAATCCAAGGGTATTGCGGCCCCCAGGGCCCTGATCATTCGCCGGATGCGACAATAGTGCCTGAAAACCATGCGGAACGACGCATTGCGGTCTTAAAATGCCTGTGCTAGACGGCAATCGACTTTCGGCCGGGGATAGCGGAAGCCGCGCCTCCGTGCTTGGAAAAATGCAGTAAGGTCAAAGATTTAGCCAGAGTTTTTGCTCGCGCCAACAATCTGCGGCCTGTCAGACAAGAGAAAAGACGGTCCGTGGCCCAATCGTCATCGCCAATCTCAGGTGTCGCAGAACGCTATGCCGGTTCGTTGTTCGAACTGGCATCGCAGTCCAATTCGGTGGCTAAGGTCGAGGCCGACCTCAACGGTTTCGAGGCACTGCTCGCGGGCAGCGCGGACCTCACCCGGCTGATCAACAGCCCGGTGTTTTCCAGCGAGGACCAGGCCAAGGCCATCGCGGCGATCGCCGACAAGGCGGGGATCACCGGCCTGACCGGCAATTTCCTGCGCGTCGTCGCCAAGAACCGCCGCCTGTTCGCGGTGCCCGGCATGATCAAGGCGTTCCGCCAGATCGCGGCCGAAGCCCGTGGCGAGGCCTCCGCCGAAGTGACGTCGGCTCATGAGCTGACGGCGGCGCAGCAGACCGAACTCAAGGCAGCGCTGAAGAGCGTTGCCGGCAAGGACGTGACCATCGTCGTCACCGTCGACCCGTCGCTGCTCGGCGGGCTGGTGGTCAAGATGGGCTCGCGCCAGATCGATACGTCGCTCAAAACCAAACTCAATTCGCTCAAGCTTGCACTGAAAGAGGTCGGCTGATGGACATCCGCGCCGCGGAAATTTCCGCAATTCTGAAAGACCAGATCAAGAATTTCGGCAAGGAGGCCGAGGTCTCCGAAGTCGGACAGGTGTTGTCCGTCGGTGACGGTATCGCCCGCGTCTACGGCCTCGACAATGTCCAGGCCGGCGAAATGGTCGAATTCCCCGGCGGCATCCGCGGCATGGCGCTCAACCTCGAAGCCGACAATGTCGGCGTCGTCATCTTCGGCGCCGACCGCGACATCAAGGAAGGCGACACCGTCAAGCGCACCGGCGCCATCGTCGACGCGCCTGTCGGCCCCGGCCTGCTCGGCCGCGTCGTCGACGCGCTCGGCAATCCGATCGACGGCAAAGGTCCGATCAAGGCGGTCGAGCGCAAGCGCGTCGACGTCAAGGCGCCCGGCATCATTCCGCGCAAGTCGGTGAACGAGCCGATGTCGACGGGCCTCAAGGCCATCGATGCGCTGATCCCGGTCGGTCGCGGCCAGCGCGAGCTGGTCATCGGCGATCGCCAGACCGGCAAGACCGCCATCATCCTCGACACGATGCTCAACCAGAAGTCGGTGCACGACAACGGCCCCGAGAAGGAAAAGCTCTACTGCGTCTACGTCGCCGTCGGCCAGAAGCGCTCGACCGTCGCGCAGTTCGTCAAGGTGCTGGAAGAGCGCGGCGCGCTCGAATATTCGATCATCGTCGCCGCCACCGCTTCCGATCCGGCGCCGATGCAGTTTCTGGCGCCGTTCACGGCTTGCACCATGGGCGAGTATTTCCGCGACAACGGCATGCACGCGCTGATCTCTTACGACGATCTGTCGAAGCAGGCCGTCGCCTACCGCCAGATGTCGCTGTTGCTGCGCCGCCCGCCGGGCCGCGAAGCCTATCCGGGCGACGTCTTCTACTTGCACTCGCGCCTGCTCGAGCGCGCCGCCAAGCTCAACGACGATCTGGGCGGTGGCTCGCTGACCGCGCTGCCGGTCATCGAAACGCAGGCCAACGACGTGTCGGCCTACATCCCGACCAACGTGATCTCGATCACCGACGGCCAGATCTTCCTTGAAACCAACCTGTTCTTCCAAGGCATCCGTCCGGCCGTCAACGTCGGCCTGTCGGTGTCGCGCGTCGGTTCGTCGGCGCAGATCAAGGCGATGAAGCAGGTTGCCGGCTCGATCAAGGGCGAGCTCGCGCAGTACCGTGAAATGGCTGCCTTCGCGCAGTTCGGCTCGGATCTCGACGCCGCCACGCAGCGCCTGCTCAACCGCGGCTCGCGCCTGACCGAACTCCTGAAGCAGCCGCAGTTCTCGCCGCTCAAGACCGAAGAGCAGGTCGCGGTGATCTTCGCCGGCGTCAACGGCTATCTCGACAAGCTGCCGGTCAACCAGGTCGGCAAGTTCGAGCACGGCCTGCTCAGCCACATGCGTTCGGCCGGCAAGGCCGTCCTCGAGGCCATCCGCAAGGAAAAGGCGCTGTCGGACGATCTGCGCGCCAAGCTGAAGGCCGAAATCGACGCCTTCGCCAAGACCTTCGCCTGAGCGAAGCGCCAGTCCGGATGAGACAAGACGGGATCAGGTTTGAAGCATGCCTTCATTAAAAGACCTTCGTAACCGTATCGCCTCGGTCAAGGCGACGCAGAAGATCACCAAGGCGATGCAGATGGTCGCTGCGGCGAAGCTGCGCCGCGCACAAGAGGCGGCGGAAGCGGCGCGTCCCTATTCGGAGCGCATGGGTTCCGTCCTGGCCAACATCACCCAGGCGGTCGGCGGCGGTGGCGATGCCCCGGCGCTGATGACCGGAACCGGCAAGGATGACGTGCATCTGCTCGTCGTCTGTACCGCCGAGCGCGGCCTGTGCGGCGGCTTCAATTCGCAGATCGCCCGTCATGCCCGCGACCACATCCGCCGGCTCCTGGCCGATGGCAAGCAGGTCAAGATCATCTGCGTCGGCAAGAAGGGTTTCGACATCCTGCGCCGCGACTATGCCTCGATGATCATCGAGCGCGTCGATCTGCGCGAGGTCAAGACGCTCGGCTTCGTCAATGCCGATGCGATCGCCCGCAAGGTCATCCACCTTTTCAACGAAGGCGCCTTCGACGTCTGCACGCTGTTCTACTCGCAGTTCAGATCGGTGATCAGCCAGATTCCGACCGCGCAGCAGATCATCCCGGCGGCGACCGCCGCTTCGGCCCAGCCCGAAACGGCGGATGGCGCCAGCGCCGTCTACGAGTATGAGCCGGAGCCGGGCGAAATCCTGTCCGACCTCATCCCGCGCAACATCGCGGTGCAGATTTTCCGCGCGCTGCTCGAAAACGCGGCGGGCGAAATGGGCGCCAAGATGAGCGCCATGGACAATGCGACGCGCAACGCCGGCGAGATGATCAACAAGCTGTCGATCACCTACAACCGCCAGCGGCAGGCGCAGATCACCAAGGAACTGATCGAAATCATTTCGGGCGCCGAGGCGCTCTAGGCGCGGTCCGCGGGTCATTGGCCCGCGAACCGGACCGCGTGAGAAACAAAGGACGAAAAGGGTAAAGACGATGGCGAAAGCAGCGACCCCCCAGAAGGCAACCCCGAAGACGGCAGCCCCCAAGGCCGCAGCCCCCGCGAAGGCGGCCAAGGCTCCGGCAGCGGCAGCAAAGGCGGCTCCGGCCAAGGCAGCAGCAGTGCCGGCCAAGGCCGCCGCTGCCAAGACCCAGGCCGTGGCCACCAAGGCCACCGGCGTTGTCGGCAAGGTTCGCCAGGTCATCGGCGCCGTTGTCGACGTGCAGTTCGGCGAGCATCTGCCGCCGATCCTGAACGCGCTCGAGACCAACAATGTCGGCAACCGCCTGGTGCTTGAAGTTGCCCAGCATCTGGGTGAAAACACCGTGCGCTGCATCGCCATGGACTCCACCGAAGGTCTGGTGCGTGGCCAGGAAGTGCGCGACACCGGCGGCCCGATCGCCGTTCCGGTCGGTCCGGGCATGCTTGGCCGCATCATCAACGTCATCGGCGAGCCGGTCGATGAGGCAGGCCCGGTCGACGCGGTCGAACTGCGCTCGATCCACCAGCCGGCTCCGGCCTATATCGAACAGTCGACGGAAGCGCAGATCCTGATCACCGGCATCAAGGTGCTCGACCTCTTGGCCCCCTACGCCAAGGGTGGCAAGATCGGCCTGTTCGGCGGCGCGGGCGTCGGCAAGACCGTGCTGATCCAGGAGCTGATCAACAACATCGCCAAGGCGCACGGCGGCTATTCGGTGTTCGCCGGCGTCGGCGAGCGCACCCGCGAAGGCAACGACCTCTATCACGAGTTCATCGAATCCGGCGTCAACAAGAAGGGCGGCGGCGAAGGCTCCAAGGCGGCGCTGGTGTACGGCCAGATGAACGAGCCGCCGGGCGCGCGCGCCCGCGTCGGCCTGACGGGCCTGACGGTCGCCGAATATTTCCGCGACCAGGGCCAGGACGTGCTGTTCTTCGTCGACAACATCTTCCGCTTCACGCAGGCGGGTTCGGAAGTGTCGGCTCTGCTCGGCCGTATCCCTTCGGCCGTGGGCTATCAGCCGACGCTCGCCACCGACATGGGCGCGCTGCAGGAACGCATCACCACCACCACCAAGGGCTCGATCACCTCGGTGCAGGCGATCTACGTGCCGGCCGACGATTTGACCGACCCGGCGCCCGCGACCTCGTTCGCGCACCTTGACGCGACGACGACGCTGAACCGTTCGATCGCCGAAAAAGGCATCTACCCGGCCGTCGATCCGCTGGACTCGACCTCGCGCATGCTCGACCCGCTGGTCGTCGGCGACGAGCACTATGGCGTTGCCCGCCAGGTGCAGTCGATCCTCCAGCGCTACAAGTCGCTGCAGGACATCATCGCCATCCTGGGCATGGACGAGCTCTCGGAAGAGGACAAGCAGACCGTGGCCCGCGCCCGCAAGATCGAGCGCTTCCTGTCGCAGCCGTTCTTCGTCGCCGAAGTGTTCACCGGCGCGCCGGGCAAGCTGGTCGACCTCGCCGACACCATCAAGGGCTTCAAGGGCCTCTGCAACGGCGACTATGATCACCTGCCTGAAGCCGCCTTCTACATGGTCGGCGGCATCGACGAGGCGGTCGAGAAGGCACAGCGCCTGGCGGCCGAAGCGGCGTAATTCAAGCGAATAGGGAGTAGTGAGTGGTGAGTAGAGAATAGCAGATGTGATCGGGGTCCTTTGCACCCCTTCGCTACTGACTACTCACTATTCCCTACCTGCTAAGTTGATATGGCTGAAGCTTTCAAGTTCGAACTGGTCTCGCCGGAGCGCCTGCTGGTTTCCGCCGAGGTCGAATCCGTCGTCATTCCGGGCGCCGAAGGCGAGATGACCGTCATGGCGCATCACGCGCCGGTCATGACCACGATCAAGCCGGGCGTCGTCACGGTGAAGAACGCCTCGGGCAGCGAAGAACGCTATGTCGTGTTCGGCGGCTTCGCCGACATCGTCCCGGCCGGCTGCACGCTGCTGGCGGAATCGGCTGTCGCGGTGAAGGATGTCGACCGTGCCGATCTCGCGCGCCGCATCCAGGAAGCCAAGGAAGATGCCGCCGATGCCAAGGACGATCAGTCGCGCAGCAAGGCGGAACAGTTCCTTAGCCAGCTCACCACGCTGGAAGGCGCGATCCTGCCGGCCTGAGACTTGCATTGGATGACTTGATGAAAAGTGGGGCATTGCCCCGCTTTTTGTTTGTCGGGTGGCGAGAGAGTTCAGGCAGCGGCGATGTGCCAGATCCGTCCTACGCGCCTTGGGCTTCGATGCCGAGCGCGGCGAAGGCCAAGGTCGTACCGTCCCGCCTGAGGTGGACGAGATGCACGGCCACGAGTTCGATCAGCGTCTGGCGTTCGGCGTGATCCCCGGCGAAGCCGGTCAGGTCGAACACAGCCGTCACGGTTTCGTTCGCCGGCAGCTGCTGGCTCAGAAGTGCCGTCAGTTCCGTATCGAGCGGATCGGTGAAGTGGCCTTCCGGCAATGTCTTTCCCCGCGCCGCGCAGGCGGCGATCCAGGCGGCCACCACCAGCGTCAGGTGCACGAACTCGGTACCGGCCTCGAGGCATTCGATGGCGGAGGCGATGATACGCTGCGGCAGTTTCTGGCTGCCGTCATTGGCGATCTGCGCCGTGCGATGGGCAAGTGCCGTGTTCGAAAAACGCTCGGCAAGTTCGGCCGTGTATGCCGATGTGTCGAGCCCGGCATCCTCGGGCAGCGTCGGTATGGCCTCTCTCCAGAGCGCATCGACGAACTGCCTTATCGCTGGATCGGCGAAGGCGCGGTCGACGGTGGCGTGGCCGCTGAGCAGGCCGAGATAGGCGATGCCCGAATGCGCGCCGTTGAGGAGCCTCAGCTTCATGTCCTCGAAGGGCGCGACATCGCCGACCATGGTGACGCCGAATTTTTCCCAGGCCGGCCGGCCGGCCGGGAAATCGTCCTCGATCACCCATTGGCGGAAGGGTTCCGTCATCACGGGCCAAGCGTCCTCGACGCCAAGTTCGCCTGATATCCGCGCCCGGTCGGCGTCGGTCGTGGCCGGCACGATGCGGTCGACCATGCTCGAGGGAAATGCGACCTGGCCGGCAATGTGGCCGGCGATTCCGGCCTTGCCCGCCGAACCAGGGTTGGCGTCGCGCAGTGTGGCGAATTCGATCAGCAGCCTGTGCAAGGTGGCGCCGTTAGCCGGCAGGTTGTCGCAACACAGCACGGTAAAGGGCGGGGTGCCGGCGGCCAGCCTGCGGGCGAGCGCTTCGGTCAGAAAGCCATGGGCCGTCTTCGGTGTTTGCGGATTGGCGAGGTCGTGGACGATGTCGGGATGCGCCGCGTCCAGCCCGCCGCCGGCAGCCCGCAGATAGGCCTTCTCGGTGATCGTCAGCGTCACGATGCTGGTGCGCGGATCGGTCAGCACCGCCAGCACCGCGGCCGGGTCTTCCGGCGCCACCAGCATCGCGCCGATCGAGCCGATGACATGCAGCGTCTCGCCGTCGCTGCCGCGTACCGCCAGGGTGTAGAGCCCATCCTGCGGCGCCAGCGCGTCTCGCGTATCGGCGCTGCGCAGCGACACGCCTGTTATGCCCCAGCCCATCTCGCCGGCGGCCAGGCATTCATCGATGTAAGCAGCCTGGTGGGCGCGATGAAAGGCGCCGACGCCCAGATGCACAATCCCCGGCGTGACGGCGCCACGATCGTATCGAGGTGCTGCGACCCCGGCCGGCAATGCCTGCGCCGTGCGGTTGGAAAGGCGACCGTCTGTCATTGGATTGCGGCACTCATCTCGTGAACGGGCTGATGGTCTCTGGGCGGACCGCTAGCGGCGTAACATTGGCGGCGTTTGGTCACAATGCTCAGCTTTGCTCAAAAGTCATCATACAACAATCTGATTGTTGTATGTTGACATTATTTCTGGCCGGCCATACCGATAGGGACCCTGGGAGGACGGCCGTGGCACTGACCAATGCGGATTTGCTGTTTCCAGCCGAGGCGCGTCCGCTCTCGATCGCCCGCGATCTCTACGCCGGCATCAAGGACCTGCCCATCGTCAGCCCGCACGGCCATACCGACCCGCGCTGGTATGCGCTGAACGAGCCGTTCCCCGATCCGGCGCAACTGCTCATCGTGCCGGACCACTATATTTTCCGCATGCTGTTCAGTCAGGGCGTGCGGCTTGAGGATCTCGGCGTGCCGACCCTCGATGGTGCGCCCGTCGCGACCGATGGGAGGGCGATCTGGCGGCTGTTCGCCGGACACTATCATCTCTTCCGGGGCACGCCGACCCGGCTGTGGTTCGACCATGTGCTTGCGCATCTGTTCAACATCGAAGAGCCCCTGACGGCCGCAACCGCCGACCGTCACTACGACACGATCGCGACGCTGCTGCAGTGGGACAACTTCCGCCCCCGCGCGCTGTTTGAGCGCTTCAACATCGAGGTCATCGCGACGACCGAAGGCGCGCTCGACGACCTCAAATGGCACAAGATGATCCGCGACAGCGGCTGGCAAGGCCGCGTCGTCACCGCCTACCGGCCGGACGCCATCGTCGATCCCGATTTCGAAGGGTTTTTTGCCAATCTCGATCGGCTCGGCGAGATCACTGGCTGCGACACCGGGAACTGGGCCGGCTATCTCGACGCGCATCGCCAGCGCCGCGCCGTCTTCAAGAGCTTCGGCGCGACGTCCTCCGACCATGGCCATCCGACAGCCGAGACCGCCAATCTTTCGGACGCGGCGGCGCAGGAGCTGTTCAACCGGATCCGTGCCGGCTCGCAGGACGAGCGCGAACGAAAGCTGTTTCGCGCCCAGATGCTGACCGAAATGGCCAAGATGAGCCGGGACGACGGGCTGGTGCTGCAAATCCACCCCGGCTCCTGGCGCAATCATTCGCCTGGAATTTTCCAGAAATTCGGCAGGGACAAGGGCTTCGATATCCCGACCCGCACCGACTATGTGACGGCGCTGAAACCGCTGCTCGACTGCGTCGGGCTGGAGCGCGATCTGACCGTCATTCTCTTCACGCTCGACGAGACCAGTTACGCGCGCGAGTTGGCGCCGCTGGCCGGCGTCTACCCGGCGCTGAAGCTCGGGCCGGCCTGGTGGTTCCACGACAGCCCGGAAGGGATGCGCCGTTTCCGCGAGATGACGACCGAGACCGCCGGCTTCTACAACACGGTCGGCTTCAACGATGACACCCGCGCCTTTCCCTCGATCCCCGCCCGTCACGATTTGGCGCGGCGGGTCGACTGCGCGTTCCTGGCGCGCCTCGTCGCCGAGCACAGGCTGCGCGAGGACGAGGCGCATGAACTCGCGAAGGAGCTTGCCTACACGCTTGCCAAGACGGCGTACCGGCTCTGAGCCGGACGCTCCGATTTTCAAAGGGAGGAAGTCATGTTGCATTTTTCGAAATTGACGGCAGCCACATTCGCCTTCGGCTCGCTGCTGATCGGCATCGCCAATGCCGAGACCGTGCTGCGATCCTCGGATACCCATCCGGACGGCTACCCGACCGTGGAGGCGGTGAAGTACATGGGCGACCTGATCAAGCAGCGCACCGCCGGCCGCTATTCGATCGAGGTCTATCACTCGGCACAGCTCGGCGAGGAAAAGGACACGATCGAGCAGACCCAGGCCGGCGTCATCGACCTCGACCGTGTCTCGATGGGACCGTTCAATGGCATCGTGCCGGAGACCGCCGTACCGTCGCTACCCTACATGTTCCGTTCGGTCGAGCACATGCGCCACGTCATGGACGGGCCAGTCGGCGATCAGATCCTGAAGGCGTTCGAGGCGCATGACCTCGTCGGTCTCGCCTTCTACGATTCCGGCGCCCGGTCCTTCTACAACACCAAGAAGGACATCACCTCGATGGCGGACATGAAAGGCATGAAGTTCCGCGTCATCCAGTCCGACGTGTTCGTCGACATGGTCAATGCGCTTGGCGCCAACGCCACGCCGATGGCCTATGGTGAAGTCTATTCGGCGCTGCAGACCGGCGTTATCGACGGCGCCGAAAACAACTGGCCGAGTTTCGAATCCGCCAAGCACTACGAAGTCGCCAAGCATTACACGATGGACGAACACCAGATCGTGCCGGAAGTGCTGGTCATGTCGAAGGCAAGCTGGGACAAGCTTTCGCCGGAGGACCAGGCGATCGTGCGCCAGGCGGCCAAGGACAGCGTCGTCAAGATGCGCGAACTCTGGGACGCGCAGGAGAAGAAGTCGCGCGGCATCGTCGAGGCCGCGGGCGTCAAGGTCAGCGAGATCGACAAGCAGCCGCTGATCGACGCGATGAAGCCGGTCTATGACAAATACCTGTCGACGCCCGAGCTGAAGGACCTTGCCGCGCGGATACAGGCCGAGAAATGAACGCCAGGGGCAACGGACCAGGCAGTGCGGAGAACTCCGCGCTGCCCTCGCGCGAGCCGGCCATGCGAGGGTTCTGGCTGGATGCGGAGCGCATTCTGTCAGGGCTTGCCCGGCTGGCTCTTTGGGTCAGCGGCGCGGGACTGACGCTGATGACGATCATCATCTTCTGGCAGGTCTTCTCGCGCTATGTGCTGAACCGCTCGCCGAGCTGGACCGAATCCTTCTCGGTGCTGCTGATGGGCTGGTTCATCTTCCTGGGGGCCGCCGTCGGCGTGCGCGAGCGCACGCATCTGGGCTTCGACGTGCTGCTCTATGTCCTGCCTGTTTCAGCCAAGGCGGTGCTGCGCAGCATCTCCGATCTCGTCGTGCTGGCCTTCGGCGCCGGCATGATCGTCTATGGCGTGCAGCTGGCCAGGCTGACCTGGAACACGGTGATGCCTTCGCTGGCTTTGCCGGGCGGCGTCAGCTTCCTGCCGGTCATCCTCGGCGGCGCGCTGGTCTGCCTGTTTTCGCTGGAACGGCTGGCCGGGCGCTTTGCCGGCCTGCCCGTCGACGCCGACATCCATGCAACCGGCGAGGAGCCCTGAACCATGGCGCTGATGGTCCTCTTCGGCACTTTCGTGTTCCTTTTGCTCATCGGCACGCCGATCGCGTTCTGCCTCGGCGTCGCCAGCTTCGCGACGATCCTCACGCTCGGCCTGCCGCCCGTCGTGGTGTTCCAGCGGCTCAATTCCGGCGTCAGCGTTTTTTCGCTGATGGCCATCCCCTTCTTCATCTTCGCCGGCGACCTGATGGTGCGCGGCGGCATCGCCGCGCGGCTGGTCGCGCTGGCGGGCTCGCTGGTCGGCCATTTGCGCGGCGGTCTGGGGCAGGTCAACATCGCGGCGTCGACCATGTTCGGCGGCATCTCGGGCTCGGCGGTGGCGGATGCGTCGGCGGTCGGCGGGCTGATGATCCCGCAGATGAAGGCGCGCGGCTACGGCGTCGACTATGCCGTCAACATCACCTCGGTCGGCGCCATCATCGCCCTTCTCATTCCACCGTCCCACAACATGATCATCTACTCGATTTCGGCCGGCGGCCGTATTTCGATCGCGGACCTGTTCACGGCTGGCGTGCTGCCGGGTCTGCTGCTGGCGCTGTCGCTGATGATAACGGCCTATTGGGTCGCGAGCCGCCGCGGCTACCCGACGGAACCTTTCGCCGGCTTCGGCCGGGCCCTGCAGCTGCTTGTCGCCGCCATTCCCGGCCTCATCCTGATCGCCATCATCTTCGGTGGCGTCAGGTCCGGCATCTTCACCGCGACCGAGAGCTCCTGCATCGCCATCGTCTATGCTTTCCTGGTGACGCTGATCATCTACCGCTCGATGAGCTGGGGCGACTTCGTCGCGGCGACGACGGCCTCGGTGCGCACCACCGCCATGGTGCTGATGATCATCGGCTGCGCGGCGGCCTTCGGCTGGCTGCTCGCCTATCTCAGGGTGCCGGCGGCGCTGGTCGCCTTCCTGCACTCGGTGTCCGACAACAAGCTTGTCATCCTGCTGCTGCTCAATCTCATCCTGCTCATCCTCGGCACATTCATGGACATGTCGCCGCTGATCATCATCACGACGCCGATCTTCCTGCCTGTCGTCATGGCCTATGGCGTCGACCCCGTGCATTTCGGCGTGATCCTCATCCTCAATCTCGGCATCGGCCTTTGCACGCCACCGGTTGGCGCGGTGCTGTTCGTCAGCTGCGCCATCGGCCGCATTCCGATCTGGACGGCGATGCGCTCGATCTGGCCATTCTATGGCGCCGCCTTCGCGGTGCTGATGCTTGTCACCTACATTCCGGAAATCTCATTGTGGCTGCCGAGCCTGTTCCATTAGGAGATCGCCACATGTCCGATACCGCAACCGATCTCAGGGTCGAGAGAAAACCGAAACTGTCGGAAACCGTCGTGGCGGCGATCCGCAGGCAGTTGCAGGCTGGCGAGATCCCGCCCGGCCACAAATTGCCGACCGAAGGCCAGTTGACCGAAACCTTCGGCGTCAGCCGTACCGTCATCCGCGAAGCGCTGGTCAAGCTTGCCGCCGACGGCCTTGTCGAGCCGCGGCAGGGTGCCGGCGTCTTCGTCACCGAGCACGTCTCGACCATGTTCGGGACGCTGGCCGCCGACATGGGAGCCAAGGATTCCGTCGCGCTCAACGTGCTCGAGGTGCGGCTGGCGATCGAGATCGAATCGGCCGGACTCGCCGCCATCCGCCGCAACGCCGCGCAGGAGGCGGCCATCCAGGAAGCCTTCTTCGAGTTCGAGCGGCTGCTGCTCGACAGCCAGCCGACCGGACCGGCCGACCTTGCCTTCCATCGCGCCATCGCCAGCGCCACCAACAATCCGTTCTATGTCGAGATGCTCGACGTGCTCGGCCGGCGCGCCATTCCGTGCGACGTGACCTCGCCCTGGTCGACGGAACTGGTGCAATCCGACGATTATCAGCGCGGGCTGCAACGCGAGCATCTGGTGATCCTGAACGCGATCTCGGCGGGCGATCCCGAGGCCGCGCGCGAAGCGATGCGCGCCCATCTGGGCGCCAGCCAACGGCGCTACCGCGAGCGCCTGCAGGCGCGGCAGGCCTATTACGCCAGTTCGAGCACGGTCGCCGCCGGCGAATGATCCACCGGAAGCCAGGATTAGAGATGAGCCAGAACCACACCGACTACACATCGCGCTTCGCCATCGATCCGGCCGCGGCCGCCGCCATGGGGACGGACGAACTGCGCCATAATTTTCATATCGAGGATCTCTTTCGATCCGGCCGCATCAGCCTGACCTACACGCACTATGATCGCATGATCGTCGGCGGTGCCGTGCCGGTGGCCACGGCATTGCCGTTGGAAGCGATCAAGCCGACCGGTACCAAAGGGTTTCTCGACCGGCGCGAACTCATCGCCGTCAATATCGGCGGCACCGGCACGATCGAAGCCGGCGGCCAGTCTTTCGACCTGCGGGCGCGCGACATGCTCTATCTCGGCATGGGCGCCAGCGATGTGTCATTCGCTTCGGCCGATAAAGGCGACCCGGCCAAGTTCTACCTGCTCAGCGCGCCGGCGCATCAGGCCCATCCCAGCCGGCTGATCCGCCTCGATGACGCCAAGCGCCTCGATCTCGGCAGCAAGGAGGCCTGCAACGAACGCTCGATCTTCCAGTTCATCCATGCCGACGGGGCCAGGACCTGCCAACTCGTCGTCGGCATGACGCAACTTGCGCCGGGCTCGATCTGGAACACCATGCCGTGCCATGTGCACGACCGGCGCATGGAGGCCTATCTCTATTTCGACCTGCCGGAGGCGGCGCGCGTCTTCCATTTCATGGGCGAGCCGGACGAGACGCGCCATATCGTCATGCGCAACGAGGAGGCGGTGCTGTCGCCGGGCTGGTCGATCCATTCGGGCGCCGGCACTTCCAACTACGCCTTCGTCTGGGCGATGGCCGGCGACAATGTCGACTATACCGATGTCGATCCGGTGCCGATGGAGGACCTGCGGTGAGCGACCTCACAGCGTTCAGCCTGGCCGGCAAGCGCATCCTGGTCACCGGCGCCAACACCGGCATCGGCCAGGGCATCGCGGTGTCGATCGCGCGTGCCGGGGGCGCGGTGATCGGTGTCGGCCGTTCATCGATGGCTGAGACGGCGGAAAAGGTTTCCGAGACCGGTGGACGGTTCGAGGCCGTGGCCGCCGACCTCGCGGACACGGGCGCCGCGGGGCCGATGCTGGACCGGGTCTGGCAAGATAGCGGGCCGCTTGACGGGCTGGTCAACAATGCCGGCATCATCCGGCGCGCCGATGCCGTCGATCTCGGCGAGGCCGATTGGGACGAGGTGATCGATGTCAATCTGAAGACGGTCTTCCTGCTCAGCCAGTCCTTTGCCCGGCACGTCCTTGCCGGGGGACGCCAGGGCAAGATCGTCAACATCGCCTCGGTGCTGAGTTTCCAGGGCGGCATCCGCGTCGCGTCCTATACTGCCTCAAAGCACGGTGTGCTCGGTATCACCCGGTTGCTCGCCTGCGAGTGGGCGGCCAAAGGCATCAACGTCAACGGCATCGCGCCGGGCTATATCGAGACCAACAACACACAGGCGCTGCGCGCCGACCCCGACCGCAGTGCTGCTATCCTGGGGCGCATTCCCGCCGGACGCTGGGGCGAGCCGGGAGATATTGGCGATGCCGCCGTCTTCCTGTTGGCGCCGGCCTCGAACTACATGCATGGCGCGGTGGTGCCGGTGGACGGCGGCTGGCTGGCGCGGTGAGGAGACGACAATGAGCGAGCCGAAGATTTTCGCGCAAGCCGGCGAGGGTGCCTGGACGCCGACCGCGGACGGCAATCGCCGGCGCGTGCTGCTGTCCACCGACGAACTGATGATGGTCGAGTTCGGCTTCGACAAGGGAGGGGTCGGCGCGCTGCATTCGCACCCGCATGTCCAGGCAAGCTACGTCGCCGAAGGCCGCTTCGAGGTGACCATCGACGGCCGGACCGAAATCCTGGAGACCGGCGGCAGTTTCATCGTGCCGTCCGGCCTGGTGCACGGCGTCAAGGCGCTGGAGGCGGGAAGGCTGGTCGACAGTTTTACGCCGCACCGCGCCGATTTTCTTGCCTGAGCAATCAGGGAAAGTGTGAGAGCAAAGAGATAGGTCCGGTCGCGCCCATTTCCGAAAATGAAAACCCGCGCCTCGCAAGAAGCGCGGGTTTGTTGCCTGGGCGCCAATGGCGCCGCGGTACTCAAAACATCACCGCAGGACCGGAAACCTGCCGGATCATGGTGAATATAAACTTAATGCGCCGCCGGCTCCGGGTGGTCGCGGCGGCTGGTGGCCAGCAAGCGATGCGTGGCCTCGAGGATGGCCTCGACCGGCGTGTCGGAAATATTGGCCGATCGTCCGCGCCTTGGAGCGGTCACCACCTCGACCCTGTTCGACAGCGGCCGCCACCGTTCGATGTTGGCTCCGTGGTTGATGATGACCGTCGGCGTCATCACCGTGGCGAAGAGGTGGCCCAGACCGCCTTCCATGCCGACATAGGCGTCGGCGATCTCACCCAGCGCCAGCAGCAGGTCGCCGAATGCCTCGACATCGAGCCCAAGGTCCGGACCGATCGTCACCAGCCGGCTTTCCCTTGCGGCCAGGCTTTGCGGCGTCGGTCCATTGCCTGGGGTGACCAGATACAGCACCTGGTAGCCGGCCTCGATGAGGTTGGTGGCCATGGCGGCGACCTGGGCGTCGCTCATCATCTTGTTGCTGCCCTTGGAATTGCCGCCCAGCAGGATGAGTGGGCGTCGGTCCGCACCGCGGATCTGGCCTGCCAGAACGCGGGCAGCCTGCGAAACCTCCAGCCTGTGGTCGAACGGCAGGTGCCGGCCGGCCAGGCGTTCGATCAGCCTGTGGTAGCGCCAGGCATTGTGCTCCGGCCGCAAGGTCCATCTGGCGCGCCAGTGCGACGACAGAAGGTGACCGGCAAAGTTGGGTTCGTAACGAACACCACGCGCGAGGAGCTGTAGTTTGGCCACGATCAGGGCAGGCACGCCGGTGCGGAAATCGACGACGGTCATTGGCCTGCCGGGCCGTGCAAACTCGGCCAGGATGGTGGAAAGCGGCACAATCGTCCTGAAATCATCAACCAGGGGTGCCGCATGCCTGCGCAGCACGCCGGTGAGCGATGATCTGTGCATGCTGCCATAGACGATCCGGCTTTGCGGAAAGGCCGTTCTTGCCGCCCGCAACGCCGGTATCCTCAGCAACCCGTCGCCGAGGGCGTCGTTGCGGACGTAGAAAATCAGCAGCGGCGCGGGCAAATTCATGGCCAGGGCGGATCCGTTCGGTCTGATTTCAAGAGGACAACAAGCTTCGAGAGGTTTGTGCAAGAAGACAGCAAATCCCGGCTTAATCCAGAGCGAATATGCGCCGAACGTAATAAAACGGGCGGCACCAACAGATATCGCCGTGGCACGCCTCGTCGGTCCGGCATCGAAGCCGCGACAATGGTCAGGTGATGCGCCTGAGCAGGCCGAAAAGCCTTTCGAACGTCTTGCCATAGGGCGGGCGAAGAAGGGCTCCGGCGCTCAAGCGCGACTGCAGGAAAACCGGTTTCTCCTTGCTGAAGGTGCGGAATCCCCATTCGCCGTGATAGGCACCCATGCCTGAGGCGCCGACGCCGCCGAAGGGCTGGTTCTCCTGCACCAGATGCAGCATGCAGTCATTGATGGTGACGCCGCCGGCGGCGGTCTCGCGCAGGATGCGCTGGCGGTTGGCACTGTCGCGCCCGAACCAGTAGAGCGCCAGCGGCCGGTCGGCCCGGTTTACATGGTCGATGGCGTCGTCCAGCGTGGCGTATTCGACGATCGGCAGCACCGGGCCGAAGATCTCTTCGCGCATCAGCCGCAGGTCCGCGCCGGCGTTCGCGACCAGGGTCGGCGCAAGCTTCCGGCCCGCGGTGCCGAAATCCTCGCCGGCCGGATTGATTTCGGTGACATCGGCGCCGGCGTCGCGGGCTTCCGCGATCATGGCGCGCAGTCGCTGAAAGTGCCTGTCGCTGATGATGGCGGTGTAGTCGGGGTTATCGCGCAAGGTGGGGTAGAGCCGCGCCATCGCGGTTGCGAGCTTGGTTGCGACCGTGCCTGCCTGTCCCTTGGGCACCAGCAGATAGTCCGGCGCGATGCAGGTCTGCCCGGCATTCAACAGCTTGCCATAGGCGACGCTGGCTGTTGCCGCGTCGAGATCGCAGGAGGGATCGAGGATTGCCGGCGACTTGCCGCCGAGTTCGAGCGTGACCGGGGTCAGGTTGGCGGCGGCGGCGATCGCGACCTGGCGGCCGACCGCGGTCGAACCGGTGAACAGCAGATGATCGAACGGGATCGACACGAAGGCCTTGCCCATTTCGGCATCGCCGGTGATGACGCTCAACTCATCCGGAGCGAAATGCTCGCCGGCCAGTCTGGCCAGCAGCTCGGAGAAAGCCGGCGTCAGTTCGGAAGGCTTGACGAGCACGCGATTGCCGGCGGCGAGCGCTGCCGTGACCGGCGCGACGGCGAGCTGAAAGGGGTAATTCCAGGGCGACACGATGCCGACGACCCCAAGCGGCTGCGGCAAGAGGCGGTTCCTGCCCGGCAGGAACGGCAAGGTGGTGGCGACGCGACGCTCCCGCATCCAGCCGCCGACATGAGCGAGGGCATGGCGAATGCCGGCGCGCACGACGAACAGTTCCGCGAGCCGCGTCTCATGCGCCGAGCGGCCGCCGAAGTCGGCGTCGATCGCGGCGCAGATTTCAGTCTCGTGCCGCTCGGTCAGCGCCAGCAGGCGCTTGAGGCGGTCCTTCCTCAGGCCGAGGTCGGGAAAGGGCTGCTTCTCGAAGGCGGCGCGCTGCAGCCGGAAACGCTCGCCAAGCACATCCTGTCTAGCCTGCAGCATCGTGCCCTCCCTGGCGTGTCGGCGGGGACAAGCTTACATCGCGGCGCGGAGGAATCCATCAGGGGTGCGTGTGCCGCAGCGGAAGGCGCCGGGGTGTTCCAGAAAGTCGCTTCCGCGATTTGTGGGCGTCTGTCGGTAGGGCCTTGTGCAATCCTTGGTTGTATGTTGCAATGTGGACGGGCAAGGTCTCGACAACAAGGGGGTTGGAATGAGCGGAAAACACCACATGCTGGCGGTGGCCGGCTTTTTCTTCGCAACCGGCGCGCTGGGCATCCTGTCCGCGACCGTCCTGCTGGCCTTTGGACATTCGCCGAATATTGTAAGTTCCGCCTCGGGTGTGGCCTATGTGGTGGGCGCCTACTACTTCCTGAAAGGGTCGAGGCCGGCGAAGATTTTCCTGACGGTCATGGCAGCTCTCGCCATGCTGCTCGAAGCTATCATTGGCATCCTGATGCTAACGGATGGTCTGTCACCGATGGGCCTGTTTGTCCTGCTATTGGCGGGCCTTACCGGCTATTGCTTTTATGGGTTGCAACTGTCGAAGGTTCTCAACGCCGAATTCGATCGCCGGTCGGAGACCTACCGATTGGAGAAGGGCAAGGCTGCCCAGCGCTATTATGACGAGTTGGAGCAAGGCAACAGCGGCGAGTGACAGCAACGGCCGACGGCATTGAAAGGGCTGTTGTGATGGAATGAGCGGTGGGCTACTCCAAGGCCCCACAAGGAGTCGCCCTTGACCGTCTTGCCCGATCTCTCCCGCACGCGAAAAATCGCTTGCCGCCAGGTGGCCGCCTGATGCCGGTGCAGGCGGCGGGCATGAGGGCGGAGGATCCCAAGCGGCGCGTCCTGAAGGATGTGTTCGGCTTCGACGATTTCCGCCCTGGCCAGGCCGACGTCATGGACGCGCTGCTCAATGGGCGCCATGTGCTGGCTGTCATGCCGACGGGGGCCGGAAAATCGCTCTGCTACCAGGTTCCGGCGCTGGTCTTGGGCGGGCTCACCCTCGTCGTCTCGCCGCTCGTGGCGTTGATGCAGGACCAGGTCGCGGCGCTGCGGCTTGCCGGCGTGGCGGCCGATACGATCAATTCCGCGCTCGACCGCGAGGCCAATGTCGCGGCCTGGCGCCGTGTGGCATCTGGCCAGACGCGGCTGCTCTACCTGGCGCCGGAGCGACTGATGGCCGAGCGCATGCTGGAGGCGCTCTCCAGGCTCGACGTCAGCCTGATCGCCATCGACGAGGCGCATTGCATCTCGCAATGGGGTCCGGCGTTCCGGCCCGAATATGAGGACCTGTCGCGGTTGCGCGGCATCTTCGCCAACGTGCCGATCATCGCGGTGACGGCGACGGCCGATGAGAGCACGCGCACCGACATCGCCGCCCGGCTGTTCGCCGAGCGTGTCGAAACGCTGGTGCTGGGTTTCGACCGCCCCAACATCAAGCTGGCGATCGAGTCCAAACAGGACAGCAAGCGGCAATTGCTGCGGTTCATCGAGCGTCATGCGGGCAAAAGCGGCATCGTCTATTGCCTGTCGCGCAAGAAGACCGAGGAGATGGCGGCCTTCCTCGAGAAGAACGGCGTCAGAGCGCTCGCCTATCATGCCGGCATGAGCAAGGACGCGCGCGAGGCCAATCAAAACGCCTTCATGACCTTGTCCGGCGTCGTCATGGTGGCGACCATCGCCTTCGGCATGGGCATCGACAAGCCCGACGTCGCCTATGTCTTCCACACTGATATGCCGGGCAGCCTGGAAGCCTATTATCAGGAAATCGGTCGTGCCGGCCGCGACGGGCGCGAGGCCGAGGCGCATATGCTTTACGGCCTTGGCGACATCCGCATGCGGCGGCTGTTCATCGACGACGAGGACGCCGCGCCCGAGCACAAGAGACGGTCGCATCGCCGGCTCGACACGCTGATCGGCTATTGCGAGACGGCGCAATGCCGGCGCCAGGTGCTGCTCGGCTATTTCGGCGAAGAGGCCGAACCTTGCGGCAATTGCGACAATTGCCTCGATCAGGCGCCGCGCGCCGATGGCAGTGCCGAGGCGCGGAAAATCCTCGCGGCGGTCGCGCAGAGCGGCGAACGCTTTGGCGCCGCCCATGTCATCGATATCCTGCTTGGCCACGAGACCGAGAAGGTGCTGGCGCGGGGCCATCAGACGCTGAGCAGTTTTGGCACCGGTGCCGCGCACCGGAAGACCGTGTGGTTGTCACTGATCCGGCAACTGGTCGCCGGCGGGTTCCTGATTCCGGATCCCGAGGGCCATGGCGGCCTCGCCATCTCGGAGAGCGGCCGCGCGCTCGGCCGTGGCGAGGGTGAATTCCGGTATCGCGTCGAGAACCGCGACCCTCTGGCGCGCGGCAGGAAGCGTTCCGGGGAAGGCTCCGCCGCCGGCGCCGAGGGTGTGGATGCCTCGCTGCTGGCGGCGCTCAAGACGCTGCGGCTGCGGCTGGCCAAGGAGCGCCAGGTGCCGGCCTATGTGGTGTTTTCCGACCGCACGCTGATCGACATGGCCGACCGCCGCCCGCTCGACCTCGATGCCTTCGCCGAAGTGAATGGCGTGGGTGCGGCGAAGCTCAAGGAATTCGGTGCGGTTTTTCTCGCCGCGATCACGGCGCATGAGGCTGCTTGAAGACCCGATGCGAGCCCGGGCTCAAGCCGTAGTGTTGATCTGACTGCTCCGAACGAGCGAGGAGAGCCGAGACATCAAAGCTGGGAGCGCAGCCTGCTGGCCAGCCAGTCAGAAATCTTTTCGCGCAGGGGACGCGCTTCCCATTCGGCCAGAGTGATCTGCCGCGACCGCCCAAGATCCTGGTTGAACAAATCGATCTGCGTGTTTGCGAAATCCCTGCCGTAGACGTTCAGACTGGCTTCGTCGTTCAACCGCAAGGAGCGTTCGTCCAGATTGGTGGAACCAAAGCTCGCCCAGACGTCGTCGACGATCAGCAGCTTGGGATGATACATCGTGGGCTGAAACTCGTAGATGCGCACACCCGCCCTAAGCAAGTCGCCCCAGAAATAGCGCGAGCCTTTTCGAACCAGAGGCACGTCAGTCAGCGCATTGGGAACGATCACATCAACCGACACGCCTCGCTTCCTGGCATCCAGGATCTGCTGGAGCGCGATGTCGTCGGGCACGAAATACGCCATTCCGATTCGTAGGTGATCCTTGGCGGCGGCTATCGCGGCCAGCATCATCAATTCCATGGTTTCCGAGCCATTTGGCTGCGAAGAAAGTATCAGTTGGGCGCCGAGCGCTCCCGCGGATTCGGGCGGAGGATAGAACTTCTGGCCTTGCAAGGTCTCACCGGTCGTTTCCAGCCAGTTTTCGGCAAACGCTGCCTGGAAAGCAGGCACGGCGGGCCCTTCGATCCGGTAATGCGTATCGCGCCATTCATCCGGGTTGCGAGCGTTTCCACGCCAATTGTCCGCGATGCCCACGCCACCCGTGAAAGCCACCCGTCCGTCAACAACGAGCAGCTTGCGATGGGTCCGGTTGTTCACGCGGTCCAACGTATACCAATGGATGGGCCGGTAGCGCTGGAATCTCACGCCGGCGCTTGTCATGATGTGGATCAGGTCTTCATCGAAAGGCAGGCTGCCGACCCAGTCGACGAGCACCCGGACCTCGACCCCTTGACGCGCCTTGCCCGCCAAGGCTTGTGCGAACTCATATCCGACTGCCCCGGACCAATAGATATAAGTCTCAAAATCGATCGAGGACCGGGCCGCTCCGATCGCCTGGAGCATCGAAGGAAAAATCTCGTCGCCGTTCACGAGGGTTTGCACCGCGTTCGCGTCGGACATCTGTCCCAGCGAGTAGCTGCTCATCGACCTGGCGAACTGGGGGTCCGATGCATCGAAACGATGCGGGACGATCGTCCGCAAAACCCGCGGTTCAGGGGTCAGGTTTATGGCTGCCAACGTCGCCAGCCCCGCGACGACCGCAACGGCCAGATAGCTCAGTCCCCTGAGCAGCGGGCTGAATTTTCGACGCCGCCCGATCTGCTTCGCGCCTGTCAGCAACGCCACGAAACCGGCAGCGCGCATCTCAGTCGCCCTGCTGCTTGCGGTTGCGTTGTTCTTCGATGTCCTCGGGCTCTTCATCATCGATACGGGTGATGGTCGAAGCCGAACTGTTCGATCTCAACATTTCGTCCAACTTGGCATGAATGGCCTGGGTATCGCGATGCTCCGCGCGCTGAATGAACAGCGTCATGGCCCAGGTGAGGAGTGTGGCCGCACCATGCCAGTTCAAGCTTTGCCGATCGAAAATTATCCAGAAGATCGCATAGGCCAGCAGCACCAGGAATGCTGCTGGACGGGACGTCCACGTGCCGATCGAGGTGAGCGCGCCGGTAATGGGGTGATTTGCCATGAGCAGGAACTTTCGACCGTAACGCAGGTTCCCGCGCGGCCTGTCGGCGAAGGCTGCCCGCGCAACAGCGGCTTGTCGGCGAAGGTCGCCCGTGCAGCACAGTTGACTGCGGGGAGCGCCGTCAGGCCCTGACCACCGTCTGGGTTGGGCGTCGAATGGCTGAAGTCAGAAGCTGCACTGAGAGCCTTGCGATCGGGGGCCTTTCTCGGAGCGCCCCAGCGCTGCGACCTCGTCACGCAGGCAGCCCGGCGCGTACTGCGCCAATACCCTTTCCAGACGCCCCAGCAGAACTTTCCTCGACTTTATCTCGTACCCCAGCCGCAATGTGCCAACTATGCTTTTGCGGTTGGTGGTCAGCTCCTGCTGGAGGACGCCAATGTGGATGCGGACCTCATCGGCCTGTGCTCGAAGTGCTGCTTTGATTGGCCCTCGACCTTGCATGCTGAACTCGATCTCCGTGGAAACGGATATCGAACTTGAGCGACCATGCTTTGGTTCCTCGGCATCGCCGTCAAATTTCCGAGCCGCGAAAAGCGGGTCGGATTCCGCCGCGCGCATGTCATCGCCCTTCGGCGATGACGCCGGGCCAATGGGCGGCCTTTGTAAATCTGAGGAGCGGTCGACCAAACCACCGGCGAGCCTCATTCCAGCAGTCTGGTCGTGCCTTCACGCCGATGTTCCGAGTTGGCGCGATCGATCCCCTCGACGGTGATGGCGAGCGTCCCGTTTTCGATTCTTCCTATCCAGCCCTTTGCCTTTAGATACCAGAGATGAAACTCCAGGTGTTCACGCGGGCAGCCCGACAATCGTTCGAGCTCCACATCGCCAATGCCCGCGTTGTTGACGTCTTGTCGGCGTTTTACGTAGAGAAGCGAGAGCAGTTTGGCCTGGACACCGGCGTCCCGCGCAAAGCCTTTGGTATCACTGGCTTCCCCGGTCAGTTCGAGGCGAAGCGCCGAATGGTCTTTATACTGGATATCGTATTGCGCGCGTTTGACCGGGTCCTTGAGCGTATTATGGGCCTCCACGACTTCGCTGAAGCGTGACTCGTCGCCACTGTCCCGATTGTCGGGGTGGTAGCGCATGGCAAGATGACGAAATATCCGTTCTATCGTTTCGGAATTGGCGTTCGGGCTGACTTCCAGCACTTCGTAGTAGTCAATGAACATAATCGTGCTTCCCCACGACATGCCGGGCAATGATTTCAGGCGGTGCCGCTGCCATTCTCGGCTATGAACCCGCCACCGACAATAAGCCATACATCATGTTTTGCTAATCTAAGAACGCCTTAAGGACAAGCACGGAACGTAAGTGAAAACGTCGGACCTTTGCCACTTGCGCCACGGACTTTGGTCCCTGCATTTTTCGAGCATATGCGCCTCCTCTCGGATAGGCATGCTCGGCCGGTCGCCAGTGCTTCATTTTCGCCGGCGCAGAACCATTCCGGCATGATGCAGCACGTCTTCGATGAACTCTCCATCTGCGGTGAAGCCAGTGTCGTCCCAATAGTCGATGTGATGGCCCGTGACGAGGTAGCGCCCCTGATAGGCCTTTTCGCGCGTTCCCCTGGCCTCGACATAACGGCCGTTCGGCAGGAGCTGGTGGCGTATGTGGCCGTCTCCGGTCACCCAGAGGCCGGTATATTCGTGAGTCTGGCTATTCATTGTCATGTCCTTTGCAATGGCAAATCCGGCTGATATCGCAACGAGCGATGCGGCCACGGCCAGCCCGCGCATCAGTGCGCCGCCCGTGTCGGACGCACGACGATCTCGTTGACATCGACGTCGTCGGGCTGCTCGATGGCGAAGCGTACCGCCCGGCCGATGGCATCCGGCTGAAGTGCTATGGCGCGATATGTCCTCATTGCATCGATGGCGGCGGGATCGGTAATCGTGCTGGCCAGCTCGCTTTCGACCACGCCGGGATGAATGCAAGTGACCCGAATATCGTCCCGCTCCTGCCGGAGACCGTCGGAGATCGCCCGCACTGCATGTTTGGTGGCGCAATAGACGGCGGCCGTCGGCGAGACGGAGAGGGCGCCGATCGAGGCGATGTTGATGATGTGACCCGTTCCCCGCGCCGTCATTTGCGGTAGCACGGCGGCGATGCCATGCAGGACCCCCTTGATGTTGACATCGACCATGCGGTCCCATTCGTCGACCTTCATCGATGCCATCAGCGACAGCGGCATGATGCCGGCATTGTTGACCATCACGTCGATCCGACCCCAGGCCTGGCGCGCGGCTTCCGCGAAGGCGGCGACATCGGCCCGGTCGGTCACGTCGAGCCTGTGCGCCATCGCCTCGCCGCCTTTCTCCCGGATCTCGTGCGCCAGAATTTCCAGCCTGTCGGTGCGGCGTGCACCCAGCATCAATCTGGCGCCGGCGGCGCCAAGTTCGCGGGCAATGCCGGCGCCGATGCCGCTGGAGGCTCCGGTGATGAGAACGACCTTATCGAGGGACATCGCTAATCCTTTCGTCTTCCATGTGATCAAGATTGTCAGGAATGTATGTTCCGGCCGTTGTCGCGATAAGGCGTCTAATTCTTGCCAAGATGGAAAGTTCAGCTAACCAATGTCGCACGACCTCAACATGCTTTCGGTGTTCGCGCTGGTCGCCGAGGAGCGGAGCTTCCGCGCGGCGGGCGAACGGCTGGGCGTTAGCCGGTCCGCCGTCAGCCAGACGATCCGGCGGCTGGAGGAGAGCCTCGGCATCGCACTGGTGCGGCGAACGACGCGCAGCGTCAGCCTGACCGAGGCCGGCGAGCAACTGTATGAGGACGTGGCGCCGGCCATTGCCGGCTTGCGCTCGGCGCTCAGCCAGACCGAGCAGTGGCGCGACCGGCCGCGCGGGCTGTTGCGGCTGGCGGTGTCCTCGATCGCCGAACGGTTCCTGTCCGGGCCGTTTCTCGCCGGCTTCGCCCAGGCCAATCCGGAAATCCAGCTCGACATCACGGTGACCGACGAGGAGTTCGACATCGTCGCCGAGGGCTATGATGCCGGCGTCCGGCTGGGAGAGGTCATCGAACAGGACATGATCGCGGTGCCTGTCGCGGGTGACGAGCGGCAACTGACGGTCTGTTCCCCTGCCTATAGGGACCGTTCCGGCATTCCCTTGCATCCCGCCGATCTTGCCGGACATCGCTGCATCGGCTGGCGACCTTCACCCAGGGCGGCTCCCTACCGCTGGGAATTCGCCGAGGATGGCAAGGAATTTCGCGTCACGGTCGCGCCGGAAATCACCACCAACGACATGGCACTGATGATCAAGCTGGCGGTCGCCGGCGCCGGCATCACCTTCGGCATGGAAGAGAGTTTTCGTCCCTTCGTCGAGCGCGGGGAGCTGGTCGTGCTTCTGGAGGACTACAGCCCACGCTTCGCCGGATTCTATCTCTATTATCCAAGCCGAAGGAACGCCGCGCCAAAGCTGCGCGCGCTGGTCGAGTACGTGAAGCAGTATAAGTGGCAAGATCGCCGTTAGTTCGGCTCCGTTGGCCAAACGCTTGTTCGCGAAGGCCTTGACTGATCCGGTTTCGAAATATCGCTCAAGCTGCCGCGCATTGGTCTACACCCGATTGCGGTTCCGGGTGGCCTGCCACCCGAAGCCCGCAGGGCGCAGGGTGGCGGAGAGGGAGGGATTCGAACCCCCGATGGGCTTGCACCCATGCCGCATTTCGAGTGCGGTGCATTCGACCACTCTGCCACCTCTCCGCGGTCATGGTCCGCCGTTGCCGGCGCGGCGCACTAGATAACGGCTGATCGGGCAGGTTACAAGGCCAAATCCGCCGGAAATTCAGCTTGCTGTCCCGGGCCTTGCCTGGATCGAGGTCGCCCATTCCCGGCAGGCAACGACAACTGGTCCACCAAGGCAAGGAATCGGCCCGTTTGCCTTGACTCCCACTCAACCTTCGGTTAGGGACAGCGCGCAATCGGCGTGGAGGGTTCTTCCGCGCCGCTTGTTTTTTGAACCCGCAGACTGACAAAAAGACGGCCGAACCGCCAGAGGCGGTTCATCAAGGCCGACCGAACAGCGAAAGGCAAAAAATGTTCGCAGTCATTAAAACGGGCGGTAAGCAGTATCGCGTTGCCGCCAACGATCTCCTGAAGATCGAAAAAGTCGAAGCCAATGTCGGCGATATCGTCGAAATCGGCCACGTGCTCGCGCATGGCGAGGGCGAGAATGTCACGTTCGGCGCGCCGTTCGTCGATGGTGCTCTGGTCACCGCTGAAGTCGTCGAGCAGGGCAAGAACCGCACGGTCATCGCTTTCAAGAAGCGCCGCCGCCAGAATTCGCGCCGCAAGATCGGCCATCGCCAGTTGCTGACCACCGTGCGGATCTCCGAGATCCTGCTGGGTGGCGCCAAGCCCGCCAAGAAGGCCGCCGTGAAGGCGGAAGCCAAGGCAGAGGTCGCTCCCGAGGCGGCGCCGAAGGAAGCCAAGGCCAAGAAGGACGCCCCCAAGGAAGAAGCGAAGGCCGAGGCCGTCGCCGCGCCGCTGTTCAAGGCGCCGAAGGGCGAGCCGGACGATTTGACCGTGATCAAGGGCATCGGCCCGGCCGCCGCCAAGGATCTCGCCGAGCAGGGCATCATCACCTTCGCGCAGCTCGCCAAGCTCAGCGACAAGGATGTCGTCAAGATCGACGAGCACATGCCGTTCAGCGCCGACCAGATCAAGGACTGGCGCGAACAGGCCAAGGAACTGGCGAAGAAGTAATTTTTCCGGCGAAACATCAGCCGGATCGGACTTGAAACGGAACGCGAACGCGTTCATAAGGCCTTTTAGGCGCCTTGCGGCGCAACGGAGTTAGTTAGATGGCACACAAGAAAGCTGGCGGCTCGTCGCGCAACGGTCGCGACTCGCATTCCAAGCGTCTGGGCGTGAAGAAGTTCGGCGGCGAAGCCGTCATCCCGGGCAACATCATCATTCGTCAACGCGGCACGACCTGGCATCCCGGCGTCAATGTCGGCATGGGCACGGACCATACCCTTTTCGCGCTCGAATCCGGCGCCGTGACGTTCAACAAAAAAGCCAACGGCCGAACCTACGTATCGGTCAACCCGATTGCCAAAGCCGCGGAGTAGCCGGTTCCGCACTAGACACCGGCGCCCATCTCGGGAACCGGTGTCTGGAAGCCATAAGGTTTGGCAAAGCCAGGAAAAGGATCAGGGGAGATGGGTTTCCATCTCCCCTTTTTCTTGTGCCTGGAGGACTTTGAAATGGTTGCCGAAGCGGAAGACAGTGACGACGAAAGTTACGCGATAGACTGCCCGGTGCTGGTCACCGAGCGGCTGGTGATGCGCGCTCCCGATGAGCGGGATATCACGCAACTGGTCGAGCTTGCCGACAACCGCCACGTCGCCGAAATGCTGGCGCGCATGCCGCACCCCTATGGCGAGGCCGAGGGGCGTGCCTTCCTGGCCATGACCAAGTCGCGCCGCGCCGGCATCGCCTACGCGCTGACGCTGGCCGGCACCGACACCTTTGTCGGCTGCGCGGGCTTGAACACCACCGATCGCGGGCTGGAACTCGGCTACTGGATCGGCGAGCCCCATTGGAAGCGCGGCTATGCGACCGAAGCCGCCCACGCACTGGTCGACCTCGCCTTCCAGAAGACGTCGATCCAGGTGCTGCATGCCTCGACCCGGGTCATCAATCCGGCCTCGCGCCGGGTGATCCACAAGTGCGGCTTCCAGTATGCCGGCCAGGGCATGCTGAATTCCATCGTCGCAGGCCAGGTGCCGGTCGAGCGCTACCGGCTGGACAGGAAGACCTGGACCAGCCTGCGGAACTGGGTCCACTTCTAGGTGCGTCGATATTCAGGTGATGCCGGCCTGCGAATGGCGGCTTCCTGCGCTTCCGGTGCTCACGGACTTGATGTCCGCTCCGCTCCGGTTCTCGGAAGCCACCATTCTCGGCTCGGCCTGACCTGAATCTCGGCCCACCTAGGCGCTGGGCGTGAAAGGGTAATCAGATTCGGGCTGGATCTATGGTCAGCCCAGTTCGACCCACACGGGCAGGTGGTCCGAGCCGGTTGCCTTCCGGTCGACCCACAGGCGCTTCAGCGAGAGGGCAAGCGAGGCGCTGGTGAAGACGTAGTCGATGCGCTTGTGGCGGCTGGCGTTGGTTGGGTCCTTGGGGTCGACCAAGCTGACGAGATCGTCGCCGGCGATATTGAGGCGCACGGCGGCGTCGACGGCGAAGTCGGCGGTCAGCGGCATGCCGAATTCATGGTCCGGCCGGCCGGCAAGTTCGACATATTCGGGCGAGCCGGCCAGCATGTTGAAATCGCCCATGCCGACAAAGGCTTCCGGATGCGGCAGTTCCGGCAGGCCGATCTCGGCGACGCCGGAGAGCGCACCGCCTTCGAGCGCGTAATTCAACAGGCGCTGGCGCAGGAACTGGATCTGGCTGGCGCGCTCGACCGGGCTGCGGTGATCGAGATGGATGGAATAGAAGCGGATGAAACCAAGCGGCGTCTCGATAAGCGCTTCCAGCGCGCCGCGCTGGAAGTTCATCATCTCGAAGCTGCGGCTGCGCGGCAGAAGCAGGTTGCGCGACAGATGAATGGGCGTCTTCGACAAGACCATGTTGCCGAGCTGGAAGGTCGTGGTGATGGCGCGGCCGTCCTCGATGCGCGAGCCGATATTGGCCTCGAAATTGCTGCCATAGACGGCGAAATAATCGGGCAGTGCCTCGCCGATCTCGGCGACCATGTCGCGGCTGCCATTCCTGGGATTGTTGCGGGTGACCTCCTGCAGGGCGATCACATCGGCGCCGCGCACGGCGTCGGCAATACGCCCGACATCGTAGCGTCCATCGAGGCCGATGCCGTATTGAATGTTGTAGGTTACAAGCTTCATGCAGCAGTCTTTCCGATCAACCCACGCGGCCATCGTCATAAAACGGCCTCGCCCTTGGCCGCGCCTTGGTTTAGAGCAAGGCCCAAGGTTTAGAGCAATGCCGCAAGGCCAATAAAAGAAACTGCGATCCAATGAAATTTCTCGATCAAGCCAAGGTCTATGTCCGCTCCGGCGACGGCGGCGCCGGTTCGGTGTCGTTCCGGCGCGAAAAATTCATCGAGTTCGGCGGGCCGGATGGCGGCGATGGCGGCCGTGGCGGCGATGTCTGGCTGGAAGCGGTCAACGGGCTGAACACGCTGATCGACTATCGCTACCAGCAGCACTTCAAGGCCAAGACCGGCGTCCACGGCATGGGCCGCAACATGACCGGCGCCAAGGGTGCCGACGTCACGCTGAAAGTGCCGGCCGGAACGCAGGTCTTCGAGGAAGACAATGAAACGATGATCTGCGACATGACCGTGGTCGGCCAGCGGTTTCTGCTGGCCAAGGGCGGCAATGGCGGCTTCGGCAACCAGCATTTCAAGACCTCGACCAACCAGGCGCCGCGCCGCGCCAATCCGGGTCAACCCGGCGAGGAGCTCAACATCTGGCTCAGGCTGAAGCTGATCGCCGATGCCGGGCTGGTCGGGCTGCCCAATGCCGGCAAATCGACCTTTCTCGCCGCCGTCACCGCCGCCAAGCCGAAGATCGCCGACTATCCCTTCACCACGCTGCATCCAGGCTTGGGAGTCGCGCGCATCGATGCGCGCGAGTTCGTCATCGCCGACATTCCCGGCCTTATCGAAGGCGCGCATGAAGGCGTCGGCATCGGCGACCGCTTCCTCGGCCATGTCGAGCGCACGCGTGTGCTGCTGCATCTGGTTTCGGCGCAGGAGGAAAATCCCGGCAAGGCCTACAAGACCGTGCGCGGCGAACTCGAAGCCTATGGCCACGGCCTGACCGACAAGGCCGAGATCCTGGCGCTTTCCCAGGTCGATACGCTCGACGCCGACGCACGCAAGAAAAAGGTCGCTTCGCTCAAACGCGCCGCGGGGCGTGCGCCGATGCTGCTGTCGGCCGTCACCGGCGAGGGCGTCGAGGCGGTGCAGCGCGCGCTGATGGCGGTGATCGCCGAAGCCCGCGCGCAAATTGCCGCCCCGGTCGAGACGCGCTGGGAAAAGTAGGCCATGCAGTCGCTCAGGAAATACCGGCGCATCACCGTCAAGATCGGCTCGGCGCTGCTCGTCGACCGCGCGAGCGGCCTGAAGCGCGACTGGCTGGCCTCGCTCGCCGACGATATCGCCGTGCTTGCCAATGGCGGTGCCGAGATCCTCGTCGTGTCGTCGGGCGCCATCGCGCTTGGCCGGACCGTTCTTGGCCTCGGCAAGAGGGCGTTGAAGCTCGAGGAAAGCCAGGCTGCGGCCGCCGTCGGCCAGATTGCGCTGGCCGGCGCCTGGTCGGACGCACTCGGCAAGGGTGCCCTGAAGTCGGGCCAGATCCTTTTGACGCTCGGCGACACCGAGGAGCGCCGCCGCTACCTTAACGCGCGCGCGACGATCTCGACGCTGCTCAAGATGAAGGCGGTGCCGGTCATCAACGAGAACGACACGGTAGCGACCTCCGAAATCCGCTATGGCGACAACGACCGGCTGGCCGCGCGGGTGGCGACGATGATGGGCGCCGACCTCCTGGTGCTGCTGTCCGACATTGACGGGCTCTACACCGCGCCGCCGGCGCGCGATCCGCAGGCGAAATTCATTCCGGTGGTCGACCGCATCACGCCTGACATCGAGGCGATGGCGGGTGCGGCTGCTTCCGAGCTGTCGCGCGGCGGGATGCGGACAAAACTCGATGCCGGCAAGATCGCCAATGCAGCGGGCACCGCTATGATCATCACGTCGGGCACTAGGCTGTCGCCGCTGATGGCGATCGAGCGCGGCGAGCGCGCGACGTTCTTCAAGCCCAGCGCCAATCCGGTAAAGGGCTACAAGACCTGGATCGCCGGCCAGCTCGAACCGGCCGGGCGGCTGACCGTCGATGTCGGTGCCATCGGCGCGCTCTTGTCGGGCAAATCGCTGCTGCCGGCCGGCGTCAAACTGGTCAGCGGCAATTTCTCGCGCGGTGACACGGTGGCGATCCTGTCGCCCGAGGGCCGCGAGATCGCGCGCGGGCTGGTTGCCTATGATGCCGCCGATGCCGTAAGGATCGCAGGCCTGAAGACGACCGAGATCGAAACGGTGCTCGGTTACGAGGCGCGTTCGGCGATGATCCACCGCGACGATCTTGTGGTGAGCGGCGCGGCCGGCTGAGGCAAGGCTCCAGACGCGTTACTTGTCAGGGCTGGGCGGCCATTTGGGCGGATTGCGGTACCTTTCCTCAACGTCGAGTTGAGTTTTCAGCAACTCGCTGCAGCCTCCCATCTCGGCTTCGATACCCGCCTTGGCTCGTCGGTCGACCTCGATTTGAGAAATGTTGTCGTCGCCGGCGACGACATCGCGAATAAGCTCGTCGGTTGTCGCTATTTTTGCAGTTGTACCGTCCTTCGCCCTCTTTTCTATTTCCGCCTCAAGCCGCGCGCGCGGCCCGCATCCATGAAACTCCTCGACAACCACCGCGATCCGAGAGGGCGGTGTCGCCGGCGCGCCGCAATAGCGATCAGCAAAAGCCAGTTGCACCATCAAGCTGTACATAACCATAGCCTTGCCGTCCGGGCTCTCGCCGGGTTCGATCTTGTCATCACAGTAATCGGCGGCACGGAGGCCGGTGGGCGCCAGCATAGTGGCCAATGTAAAGAGGACTACGGCGCTCTTCATGCTGCCTCCCAAATTCGCAGCCATTGCCGCGAGGGCCAGCCGCGTGTAAATCCACCAAGCTTCACCGGAGCGGTCAGATGTTGAACAAACACCAAGGCGAAGATGTAGTCAGTTTGATGGCACGGGCAGGTCGCAAGGCCCGCGCTGCCGCTCGACCGCTGGCCATCGCCACCACCGCCGCCAAGAATGCCGCGCTCGTTGCCATGGCCGACGCGATCATTTCACGTGAGCAGGAGATTCTCGACGCCAACGCCATCGATGTCTCGAATGGCCACGAATCCGGCTTGTCCGGCTCCTTCATGGACCGGCTGAAGCTCGATCCGGCGCGCATTCGTGCCATGGCGGACGGCATTCGCGAGATCGCCGAACTCAAGGATCCGGTCGGCGACGTGACCGCCGCGTGGCAGCGGCCGAACGGCCTGCAGATCGAGCGCGTGCGTACGCCGCTCGGCGTTGTCGGCGTCATCTATGAGAGTCGCCCCAATGTGACGGCGGATGCCGGCGCGCTCTGCCTCAAGGCCGGCAATCCGGTGATCCTGCGCGGCGGCTCGGATTCGCTCAATTCGTCCGCCGCTATCCATGCCTGCCTGGTCGAGGGGCTGAAGGCGGCCGGTCTGCCCGAGGATGCCATCCAGCTGGTGCCGACCACCGACCGCGCCGCGGTCGGCGAAATGCTCAAGGGGCTCGGCGGCAATCTCGACGTGATCATTCCGCGTGGCGGCAAAAGCCTCGTCGGGCGGGTGCAGAGCGAGGCGCGCGTGCCGGTCTTCGCCCACCTCGAAGGCATCTGCCACCTCTACATCGACCGATCCGCCGACCTCGACATGGCGGTCAGGATCGCTGTCAACGCCAAGATGCGGCGCACCGGCGTCTGCGGCGCGGCCGAAACGCTGCTGGTCGACCGCGCCGTGGCATCAAGCCATCTGGTGCCGATCCTCGATGCCTTGCGCGCCGCCGGCTGTGAAATCCATGCCGATGCCGAGGTACTGAAGCTGTTCTTCGACGCCAAACCGGCTGATGATGCCGACTGGGTGACGGAATATCTCGACGCCATCATCGCGGTGAAGCTGGTCGACGGCATCAGTGGCGCGATCGAGCACATCGAAACCTTCTCCTCGCATCACACCGAGGCGATCATCGCGGAGGATCCGAAGGCCGTCGAAAGATTCTTCAACGAGATCGATTCGGCGATCCTGCTGCACAATGCCTCGACGCAGTTCGCCGATGGCGGCGAGTTCGGCATGGGCGCCGAAATCGGCATCGCCACCGGCAAGATGCATGCACGCGGGCCGGTCGGCGTCGAGCAACTGACCTCGTTCAAATACCGTGTGCGCGGGTCGGGACAGGTGAGGCCTTGACGCTTTTCGCCGCCAGAGCCTGAAGCGATGCTGGCTTCTTCCGAACCGGCGGTGCCCTCCAGCTATCTGAAGATGCCGCATGCCGAGAAGGGGCTGGCGGTCGGCCTGTTCGGCGGTTCGTTCAACCCACCGCATGCCGGTCACGCGCTGGTCGCCGAGATCGCGCTCAGGCGCCTGGCGCTCGACCAGCTGTGGTGGATGGTGACGCCGGGCAATCCCCTGAAGAGCACGCGCGAGCTGGCGCCGCTCGCCGAGCGCATCATGCTTTCCGAGAAGATCGCCAAGAACCCGAAGATCAAGGTCACCGCCTTCGAGGCGGCGCATCATGTGCGCTACACCGCCGACACGCTGGCGCTGGTCAAGGCGCGCAATCCCGGCGTCGAGTTCGTCTGGATCATGGGCGCGGATAGTTTGCGGGACTTCCATCGCTGGCAGCGCTGGCGCGAGATCGTGCTGACCTTTCCGATCGCGGTCATCGATCGTCCGGGCGCCACGCTGTCCTTCCTGTCGTCGGTCGTCGCCAAGACCTTCGACTATGCCCGCATCGACGAGGGCGACGCGCCGCTTCTCGCCCGTATGAAGGCGCCGGCCTGGACCTTCATTCACGGTCCACGTTCGTCCCTGTCGTCGAGCGCGATCCGCAAGATGGCGAGGGAATAAGGGCTCTTCGCGGCAGGAGGAGCCAGTATTTCGGGCGCGCGACATGTCGTTTTTACAGCGGTGTTCGCCCCGCCAATCAGCGATGCTCGCGGACATGGCAATTCAAACCAAGACCCAACCCGCAATCGATCCGGAACAGGGCAGTGCTCCCGCGCCGCTGATCGCCATTGCCAGCGTCATCGTGTCGATGGCGCTGATCGCCATCGGCAACGGGTTGATGTTCGCCTACATCCCCGTCCGGCTCGGCGTCGAGGGCTTCGATCCGACCTGGGCAGGGCTGATCGTCACCGGGCTGTCGGCCGGCGGCCTTGCCGGCTGCATCCTGACCGGGCCGCTGGTGCGCAGGGTCGGCCATGCCCGCGCCTTCATGGTGCTGTCGGCGCTGATCGCGCTGTCCAATGCCGCCATCGGCGCCGGGCCGCACCCGCTGCTGTGGATCGCGGCGCGCGCGCTTTACGGCTTTGCCATATGCGGCCTGTTCATCGTCGCGCAGAGCTGGCTCAACGACGCGCTGCCGAACGCCATACGCGGCCGGGTGATGGCGGTGTTCTATGTCGCCTACATCGCGGGCCTGGGTGTGGGCTATGCGACGCTGGCCGTCATCGACATCCACACGGCCGCCGCGTCGCTGATCGGCATCACCTTTACCGCCCTGTCGATCCTGCCCGTCGGTATGACGCGCCTTGCACAGCCGCCGGCGCCGCAGGCGGCTTCGGTGGCGCTGCGCCAGGCCTGGCGGATTTCGCCGGTCGGCGTCGCCGGCATGCTGGCGGTCGGCGGGCTGTCGATGATCATTTCCGGCTTCGCGCCCATCCACGCCACGGCCAAGGGCTACAGCCAGGGCGATGTCGCGCTGCTGCTGTCGGCGATGCCGGTCGGCACGTTGATCCTGCAGATACCGCTCGGCTGGCTTTCCGACCGCACCGACCGGCGCTACGTGCTTGCCGGCGCGGCGGCGCTGGCGGTCGTCGCCAGCGTGCTCGCCATCACCTTCGACGGCGGCGCGCTGATGGCCCTGGTGGTGATCTACCTGATCTGGGACGGGGCGGCGGAATCGATTTACGCGCTGTCCAGCGCGCATGCCGCCGACCGCGCCAGGAAGGACGAACTGCTTGCCCTGTCGAGCTCGATGCTGTTTGCTTGGTCGCTGGCCGGCTTCGTGGTGCCGGGCATCGTCACGGCGCTTTCCGCCGTCTTCGGCACGGCAACCTTCATCTATGTCGGCATCGTCATCGCCTCGGCGTTCTGCCTGTTCGTGCTGTGGCGGGTGATCGCGGTGCGACCCGTTCCGGCGGCCGCCACGGGCAGTTTCGCGCCGATGTCGGCGCAAGCACCCTTGCCGGTGGAACTCGCTTTCGCGCCGGAGGAAGAGGTCCGCCGCAGGGGCGACTGATTATTGCTTGCGCGCCTCGGGCGGCGCCGCTTGCGGAGGCGGCAGCGGGATCGAAATCCCTTCGCTGTCGAAGGCCTGCTTGGCGCGTTTCGTCATGTCGATCTGGGTGGCGAAATAGTCCGCCGCCGCCGTCCAGTAGCGCAAGGTGAGCGAAACGGTGGTGTCGCCGAGCCCGGCCACGAAGGCGATCGGCGCCGGTTCGCGGCGGATGCGCTTCTCGGCGCCGGCAATGGCAAGCAATGTCTTCTGCGCCCGGTCTATGTCGTTCCAGGAGCCGATGCTCAGCGTGATGTCGGTGCGGCGCACGCCGTTGCGGGTGAAATTGCGCACCGGCTGGTTCCACAGCGTCGAATTGGGCGCCAGTATGTAAACGCCGTCGGCGGTCCTGAGCCTGGTGGCGAAGAGGCCGATTTCCTCGATCGAACCTGATATGGAGCCGACCTCGACGGATTCGCCGATGCGGAATGGCCGCAGCGCCAGAAGCATGATGCCGGCCGCGATGTTCTGCAATGTGCCCTGCAGCGCCAGACCGATGGCGAGGCCGATGGCGCCGATCGCGGCGATGATCGATGCGGTCTGCACGCCGAACTGGCCGAGCACCATGATGACGACAAGGATCAGGATCGCATAGCGAACGATCTTGGAAAAGAAATGCCGCAGCGTCGCGTCGAAGCCGTGGATGTGGCCGAGGCCAGCCGAGATCGAGCGCTCGGCAAGGTTGGCGACGATATAGCCGACCACCAGGAGGATGACGGCACCGATGGCGGAGAAGGAATAGGAGACGATCAGCGTACTGAGCTGCGCGAGGCCGGCCTGGACGGTGAGAAGGGTGTTTTGCGGGTCGATCGGCATGGCGGGATTCCGGTTGGTCGGTCAGCCGACAACCCCTCCAGCACGCCTGGGTTCCGATGTTTTTGCGTGTCGCGTGGAACGATATCCCAGTCGGCGAGTTCGCGTGAGTAGGGGCTCCGTCTTGAAACTGCAACGGAACTCTGCCTATCTAAGGGGTGTCACCCGCTTTCAGGGGTGATTTGGTTGTTCTTGCTGCGAAAGGAAATACACTGAGAACAGCACTGCGGAAGAAGGCCGATATCGTGCCTTCGCCGGCCAGGATCAGCGTAGACGACGCCGTGTCCCGCGCCATCAAGACAGTCCTTGTCAGTCTGGAAGACTCCAAGGCCGAAAATATTGTCTCAATCGACATTCAGGGGAAATCGAGCCTCGGCGACTACATGGTCGTCGCGTCGGGCCGATCGCACCGTCATGTCGCGGCTGTCGCCGATCATCTCCTCAAGGCGCTCAAGGATGCCGGCCTCGGCACAGCGCGCGTCGAGGGATTGTCCGGCGCCGACTGGGTCCTGATCGATTCTGGCGATATCATCGTCCACGTCTTCCGCCCCGAAGTCCGCGAATTCTACAATCTCGAAAAGATGTGGCAGGCGCCGGATCTCGAGGAAGAGACCCTCCACTAAGCCGCCCGGGTCGTCGCCCAAATCGGATTTCACCTTTGGGTGACAGGCACGAACGGCTTATAGAGGCGGGATGAAGATTTCAGTTCATGCCGTGGGCCGAATGAAAGCCGGCCCCGAGCGGGAGTTGGCCGACCGCTATTTCGAGCGCTTCGCCAAGAGCGGACCCGGCGTGGGGCTCGAATTCGCCGGGATCACCGAGATCGCCGAGGGCCGCGCGCAGAGCGCCAGCGAGCGCCAGCGCGACGAAGGTTCGCGGCTGCAGGCTCAGTTGCAGCCAGGCACGGCCCTCATCCTGCTCGACGAGCGCGGCAAGAGCCTGTCCTCAGCGGATTTCGCCGGCCGTATCGGCCAGTTGCGCGATGGCGGACGCAAAGCGCTGGTGCTCGCCATAGGCGGCGCCGACGGCCATGATCCATCGCTGCGTGACCAGGCGGAGCTGGTGATGTCGTTCGGGGCGCTCACCTGGCCGCATCAACTGGTGCGCGTCATGCTGGGGGAGCAGCTCTACAGGGTCGCGACGATCCTGTCCGGCCATCCCTACCACAGGTCGTGAAAGCGGCCTGGTCGCGCAGAATTTAGCCCCAATGCCGCGCAAGATTACCGTGGGTTGGTTTTCCTTTGCATGTCGTTATTCGCGCGGTTGGGGCGACGCGCGTTAACATGGTTGATGATTCGTTAACGAAGCCGCGGATAGAGTCCACCGTGCATGGCTGATGGCTGGAAATCGACGAGGGGCTCATTGATAGGGGGCTCATGGCGCGCGCGCTGCGGTATCGCGGCTGCGATCGTCCTGTCGTTTCATGCGGCGCGGGCCGAAAACACCCTCGACATGGCGCCCGATCCGGACCAGAGCCGCGCCGAATACGAGCAGGTTTCCAAGGAAATCACGCTGTCGTCTGAAAGGCTGGCACAGCTCGCCGCCGACATTGCCGCCGTCAAGAAGGACCACGCCTCGATCACCGCCGCCCTGATCCAGTCGGCGATGACCGAGCAGAAGCTTGGCCAGGACATCGAGGACATTGGCGCCAAGCTGGAAGGGCTGAAGGGCCAGCAGCAGAAGATCCGCGCTTCGCTGATGGCGCGGCGCGACGTGCTGGCCGAAGTGCTGGGCGCCCTGCAGCGCATGGGACTCAACCCGCCGCCGGCGATCCTGGTCAAGCCGGAGGACGCGCTGTCGTCGGTGCGCAGCGCCATTCTGCTCGGCGCCGTGGTGCCGGAATTGCGCCAGCAGACCGACGCGCTGCTGACCGACCTCAAGGAACAGACTCGGGTGACGGCCTCGATCGAAGCCGAACGGGCGCGGCTGACGGCGGCGGTCGGCGAGCAGGCGGCGGAGAAGAAACGGCTCGGCATGCTGCTCGAAGCCAAGCAGAAGCTCGAGGCCGACACGAAGGCGCAAATGGCGGCCGAACAGCAGCGTTCCGAGCAATTGGCGGCCAAGGCCAGCAGCCTGAAGGACCTCATCGCGTCGCTCGAAGCGCAGGCCGACAAGACCCGCAAGACCGCCGATGCCGCCAAGGCGGCCGCTGCCGGTCAGGCGGGTAGCGCCGAGTCCGATGGCACGGCGCCGAGTGGCGACCAGACGGCGTCGCTACAGGTTCCCGAGGGCAACAGATTGACCGCGGCAGCACCTTTCTCGGCGCTGCAGGGACAGATCGCCCTGCCGGTCACAGGCCGCATCAAACGCCGGTTTGGCGCCGACGACGGTAACGGCGCCTTGATGCTTGGGGACATGGTTGCGACACAATCGGGAGCCATCGTCACCGCGCCGGCGGATGGGAATGTGCTTTATGCGGGGCCGTTTCGCTCCTATGGTCAACTCTTGATCCTCAATGCCGGCGACGGTTATCATGTCGTCTTGGCTGGGATGAGCAGAATCAGCGTCGTGACTGGCCAGTCGGTGCTCGCAGGAGAGCCGGTCGGCGCGATGGGAGAAGCCCGGGTGGCAAGCACCTCGGTTTCGAAGAATGGAAATGCCACGCCGGAACTCTATGTCGAGTTCCGCAAGGATGGAAAACCCGTCGATCCGGCCCCATGGTGGGCGGACCGTTTTTCTGGAAGGACGTGAAATGATGCGGAAACTGTCGCTTCTGTTTGCCGGTGCGCTGATGGGCGCGTCCGCCATGAGCCTTGTCTATGGCGCTCCCGGCTCGGCGGCGAACGCTGCGGGATCGGAGACCTACAAGCAACTGGCGATCTTCGGCGACATCTTCGAGCGGGTGCGGGCGCAGTATGTGACCCCGCCCGACGACAAGTCGCTGGTCGAGAACGCCATCAACGGCATGCTTTCCTCGCTCGACCCGCATTCCTCCTACATGAACGCCGAACAGGCGCAGGACATGCGCGTGCAGACCAAGGGCGAGTTCGGCGGCCTCGGCATCGAGGTCACCATGGAGAACGACCTGGTCAAGGTGATCACGCCGATCGACGACACGCCGGCCGCCAAGGCTGGCGTGCTGGCCGGCGACTATATCGCCAAGATCGACGGCGAGGAGGTTCGCGGCCTGACGCTCAACGACGCGGTCGACAAGATGCGCGGCCTGGTCAACACGCCGATCAAGCTGACCATCCTGCGCCAGGGCGCCGACAAGCCGATCGAACTGACCGTCGTGCGCGACATCATCAAGGTCAAGGCGGTCAAGTTCCGGGTCGAGAACGACATCGGCTACATGAAGATCACCTCCTTCACCGAAAAGACCTATGACGATCTCGAGAACGCCATCGACACCATCAAGAAGCAGGTGCCGGACGACAAGCTGAAGGGCTATGTGCTCGACCTGCGCCTCAACCCGGGCGGCCTGCTCGACCAGGCCGTGAGCGTCTCGGATGCCTTCCTCAAGCGCGGCGAGATCGTCTCGACGCGCGGCCGCGATCCGAAGGACGTCACCCGCTTCGACGCCAAGCCCAAGAAGACCGACGACATCAACGGCAAGCCGATGATCGTGCTCGTCAATGGCGGCTCGGCCAGCGCTTCGGAAATCGTCGCCGGCGCGCTGCAGGACCTGCGCCGCGTCACGGTGGTCGGCACGCAGTCCTTCGGCAAGGGTTCGGTGCAGACCATCATTCCGCTCGGCGAAAATGGCGCGCTCAGGCTGACGACGGCGCTCTATTACACGCCGTCGGGCAAGTCGATCCAGGGCAAGGGCATTACGCCCGACATCAAGGTCGATCAGCCGCTGCCGCCGGAACTGCAGGGCAGGGACCTGACCCGCGGCGAATCCGATCTCAAGGGCCATATCAAGGGCGCCGACGAGAGCTCGACCGGTTCCGGTTCGGCCGCTTATGTGCCGCCGGATCCGAAGGACGACCTGCAGCTCATCTATGCCGAGCAGCTGCTGCGCGGCCAGAAGACCGATCCCTCCTTCCCGCCCAATCCGGAAAAGGCCGTGCTCAACCAGTAAGGCCGGCAACCGGTCTGGCCGGTTGAACGAAGCAATGCGATGCTGCCGGGACCGAAAGGTTCCGGCAGTTTGATTCGGAGGCCAGGACCAGGCCTCCAGATACGGCGCCGCGCCAGGATTGATGAATTCGTGCATGTCTTGCCGAAGGCGGTCGCCTTCGGAACCGTGCGCACCGGGGACAGGGCTTGGCTGATATCGGCAAGGACATCGAACGCCCGCTTGGACAGAGCGTCCGGGCGCCGCGCGCCGCCGGCAAGGTCAGCGTGGGCGTGATCGCGGCGAGCGCGGTCGTGCTGGCGGTGGTCGGCGTCTCCGCCGCGATCGCGCTCAGGGAAAAGCCGTTTCGAAAACCGCAGGAAGTCGCCGTTTCGACGCCGAAAGTGACCGCTTCGGCCGAGTCCGCGACGTCGCCTCCCGCCCTGGCTCCGGCGGCGACGCCAAAGGCGGAGACGAAGGATTTGTCGACGAAGAGCGGCGGTCCGCAGATCATTCATGTGCAGACGGAAGAGGGCGATGGCCCGCCCAAGGCGGCAATCGTCATTCGCGATCCATCGACCGTCGGCCAGAATCTCAAGATCGCGCATATTCCCGACAAGGCGCTGATCGAAACCAGTGAAACCGGACCCTTGCCGACGCGCTCCGCCGACGGAAGGCGGCCTTTCGACGTCTATGCGCGGCCATGGTCGGGCTCGCGTGGCGCGCGCGTGGCGATCGTCATCGGCGGGCTCGCGGTTTCGCAGACGGGCACCCAGGCTGCCATCGCCAAGCTGCCGGCGGAAGTGACGCTCGCCTTCGCGCCGCAGGGCAACAGCATCGGCCGCTGGATGCAAGCCGCGCGGCAGAGCGGCCACGAGGTCGTCATGCAGGTGCCGCTCGAGCCGTTCGACTACCCGAACGTCAATCCTGGCCGCAACACGCTGACGGTCGCGGCGACCCCCGACGAGAATCTGAAGAACCTGCACTGGGCGCTGTCGCGGACGACGAACTATACCGGGGTCATGAACTATATGGGGGCGCGGTTTTCCGCCGACGCCGCGGCGATGGAACCGTTCATGGCCGAACTCGGCAAAAGGGGCCTCGCCTATATCGACGACGGCTCGTCGGCGCGCAGCCTGGCGCCCGACATGGCGCTCAGGGATGGCGTGCCTTTCGTCGCCGGCGACACGGCGATCGATGCGGTGCAGGATCGTGGCGCCATTCTCAAGAAACTGGACAGTCTCGAAGCGACAGCGCGGGCCAAGGGCAGCGCCGTCGGTATCGGCTCGGCTTTCGACCTGACAGTCGACACTGTGTCGTCATGGGTGGGCGAGGCCAAGAAACGCGGCATCGAGATCGTGCCGATTTCGGCTGTGGCCATCGATCCGCAAAAAAGATAGCCATCGGAAAACGGCTGGGAAGATTGAATGATGGCAAGGACTGGCAAGGTCGACCGCGAAACACTGCCCTATCGCCCCTGTGTCGGGTTGATGATCCTCAATGCGCAAGGCCTTGTCTGGGTCGGGCACCGCATTGCCGAACCCGACAGCGAATTTTCGGGCACGACACAGCTCTGGCAGATGCCGCAAGGCGGCATCGACAAGGGCGAGGAGCCGCTGCAGGCGGCGGAGCGGGAGCTCTACGAGGAGACCGGCATGCGCAGCGTCTCGCTGCTCGCCGAGGCGCCGGACTGGATCAATTACGATCTGCCGGACCATCTCGTCGGCATTGCCTTCAAGGGGCGGTATCGCGGCCAGACGCAGAAATGGTTCGCCTTCCGCTTCGACGGCGACACCAGCGAAATCCAGATCAATCCGCCGCCGGGCGGCCATACCGCTGAATTCGACAAATGGTCATGGCGGCCGATGCAGGATCTTCCGGAGCTTATCGTGCCGTTCAAGCGCAAGGTCTATGAGGACGTGGTGGCGGCGTTCCGGCATCTGGTGCCATAGCTGGCCGGATGGTTGCCGCGCCGGCCGGGCGGCTCTATTGATGTTTATCCGCTGCAAGCAGGGTCGCCATGAACGACGCCCCCAAAAAGTCTCTGCCCGATGACGTCGCCGCCGTAAGCCAGGAGGCCGCGGGGGCCATTCTCACCATCGATCTCGGTGCGATTCGCGAAAATTACCGGCGGCTCAAGGCATTGCTGGGCGGCGCGCGTTGTGCCGGCGTGGTCAAGGCCGACGGCTACGGCCTCGGCGCACGCCAGGTGGCATCGGCGCTGGCGGAGGAAGGCTGCGGCATCTTCTTCGTCGCGCTGCTGGCCGAAGGCATCGCCTTGCGCAAGGCGATCGGGGCCGGACCCGAAATCTACGTGCTGAACGGGCTGCCGCCCGGTTCCGAGCCTGAGGCGGTGGCGGCTGGCCTGTGCGCGGTGATCAACAGCGGCGCGCAACTCGAAGCCTGGCGCGCCGCGGCCCGCCGCGTCGGCAGAACACTTCCGGCCGCCATCCAGGTCGACAGCGGCATGTCCCGGCTTGGCATGGCGCCGGCCGAAATAGAGGCGGTCGCCGGCGATGCCGCCGCGTTCGACGGTATCGGCGTCAGATACGTGATGAGCCACCTGGCCTGCGCGGACGAGCCGCGCCATCCGGCCAACGAACAGCAGCGGTTGGCTTTCGAGCGGCTGCGCGCCCTGCTGCCCGAGGCGCCCGCCTCGCTCGCCAATTCCTCCGGCATCTTTCTCGGGCAGTCTTACCATTATGATCTCGCCCGTCCCGGCGCCGCGCTCTACGGCATCAATCCGACGCCCGCCGAACCCAACCCGATGCTGCCTGTCGTGCGGCTGCAGGCGAAGGTGGCGCAGACGCGCGATGTCGAAAAAGGCACCGGCATCGGCTATGGCCACACCTATCACGCGGATGGCCCGCTCAGCCTGGCGACGATCTCGTTCGGCTATGCGGATGGCTGGCTGCGCCGGTCCGCCTCGGCCGCCTGGTTCGAGGGAGTGCGCCTGCCCTTCCTCGGGCGGGTGTCGATGGATTCGATCATTCTCGACATATCGGCGCTCCCGCCCGGCAAGCTTGGCGAAGGGGATCTCGTCGAACTGCTCGGCCCCTCGCAAAGCGTCGATGACGCCGCCGGCCATGCCGGCACGATCGGCTACGAAATCCTGGCCAGCCTCGGAACGCGCTTCCACCGGCACTATCTCGGCGGCTGAGCGGTTTGGCCGCGCTTGACAAGCGGGCGCCTGTCGGCAAGGTTTGGGGCATGAGCAACCTCGCTTATACCAGAACCTTGTTCAGGGTCTGCCCGATCGCGGGATCGTAGCCCCGGCGCGGCCGCCTTCCGGCGTCCGTCCGTACCGGGGCATCCATACATCCACCATCGTCATCAAGTCGTCAGCTCCCGTCGGCTGCCGGCTTTCATCAGGCCGCCGTCAGCGCGGCGGCAAGCGCGCATCGGTTCGATGCGCCGATCCAAGAGGTTTTGCCATGCAACATGCAACAGGACAGCGTCCATCGAGCCAGATTCTGATCAGCGACACCGACCACGACAGGTTGACCGGCCTGGCGAGGACGGTGCTGGACCGCGCACCCGAGACGGCCGAGGAGCTGCTCTCGGAGCTGGACCGGGCCGTGATCGTGAAAGCGGCGGCAATGCCCGCCAGTGTGGTGCGAATGGGCTCGACAGTGACGATCCGCGATGAAGGCGGCGACATCAAGCGCATCGTGCTGGTCTATCCAGGCGAAGCCGACATTGCCGACAACCGGATCTCGGTGCTGACGCCGATGGGAACGGCGCTGATCGGCGCCAGCACCGGACAGGCGGTGTGCTGGAGCGGTCGTGGCGGACGCAAATTGTCGGTGACCGTGGAAGCCGTCGGTACGGCCGCCGGCGGCGAGCGTCGATCATGGAGGCAGTGATGAAAGACAGGAGCTGCCGCCTGACAATGAAGGATTTCGCCGTCCTGGAAGTGATGCTCGAGCGCCGACGCGCATTCGCGGATCCGATGGTCGCGATGCTCGAAGAGAAGCTTTCCAATGCCAGTACCGTGCCGACCGAGTCCGTCGGACCCGATATCGTGACGCTGAACAGCCGCGTGGTGTTTCGCGTCGATGCCGGTGCGGCCGAGACGCGCACCCTGGTGCAGAACGACATGCGCGGGCCGGTCGGCTCCAGCCTGTCGGTGGCAACCAGGCGCGGGCTGTGCATGCTTGGCATGGCGCAAGGCCAGACGGTCTCGATCGAGTTCCCCGAGGGCAGGCGCGAGCAGGTCCGGATCGAGGCGGTGCTCTATCAACCGGAAGCCGCGCGGCGGGCGGCCCGGGAAAGGGCTTCGGCCGGCAAACCGCGGCCGCACGGGCTGACCCTCGTCCATAGCGCCGGCGCTTCCATGCGGCCTCTTGGCGAGACGGCCCGAATGCGGCAGACAGAGGGAGATGACGATCCCGGTCCGTCGGCGGCGTGAAGAGCCATGGCGCATGATGGCGAAGATCGGGATCGATTTTCGCCGGCGATCGTGCGCAAATCGCGGATGCGGCCGTGTCCAACGGCGTTGCCGAGGGACACGGCGTAAGGAGTGAACGATGAAGATCATGGTGCTGGGCAGTGGCGTCATCGGGGTGACCACGGCCTATTATCTCGCCGAGGCCGGCCATGAGGTGACGGTGATCGACCGCCAGAAAGGTCCGGCGCTGGAAACGAGCTTCGCCAATGCCGGCGAGATTTCCCCCGGCTATGCCTCGCCCTGGGCCGGCCCGGGCATTCCGCTCAAGGCGATCAAGTGGCTGCTAATGAAGCACGGCCCGCTGGTGGTGCGGCCGGCCTTCGATCCGCATATGTGGACATGGCTGGTCAAGATGCTGCGCAACTGCACGGCCGAGCGCTACGCCATCAACAAATCGCGCATGGTGCCGTTGGCCGAATACAGCCGCGACACGTTGAAGGCGCTGCGCGAAGCGACGGGCATTGCCTATGACGAGCGGACCCAGGGCACGCTGCAGCTCTTCCGTACGCAAAAGCAGCTCGACGGCACCGGTGGCGATGTCGAGGTGCTGAAGAAATATGGCGTGCCTTATGAAGTCCTCGACCAGGACGGTTGCATCGCGGCCGAGCCGGGCCTGGCAGGGGTACGTGAGAAATTCGTCGGCGGCCTGAGGCTGCCGCATGACGAGACCGGCGACTGCAAGATGTTCACCGACCGGCTGACCGAGCTCTGCGTGGCGCGCGGTGTCAAGTTCGAGTACGACGTGACGATCTGGCGCGTCATCCGCAGCCGCAATCGCGTCGCCAATCTGAGCACCAGCGCGGGCTGGAAGGCGGCGGACGCCTATGTCATGGCGCTGGGCAGCTATTCGGCGGGTTTCATGCGCCGGATGAAGCGATCGATCCCGGTCTATCCGGTCAAGGGTTATTCGATCACCGTGCCGATCAAGGACGCCGCCGCCGCACCCGTGTCGACAGTGATGGACGAAACGTACAAGGTCGCCATAACCCGGCTCGGCGACCGCATCCGCGTCGGCGGCACGGCCGAGATTTCCGGCTTCGATCTCAGGCTGCACGAATCGCGGCGGCGCACGCTCGAACACTCGGTCGGCGATCTCTTTCCGGGCGCAGGCGCCATGCGCGAGGCGACGTTCTGGTGCGGGCTGAGGCCGATGACGCCGGACGGACCACCGCTGATCGGCCGCACCGAGCTGTCCAACCTCTATCTCAACACCGGCCATGGCACGCTCGGCTGGACCATGGCCTGCGGCTCGGCCAAGGTGTTGTCCGACATCATCTCCAACCGGGTGCCCGACATCGACGTGCGTGCCCTGGCGCAGGAGCGGTATCTCAAATAGTCATCCGCGCGTCTCGCCGACTTTGGGCAATGATCAGAACGCCTGCCTGACCCAGGCCTCGTCGAACAGCAGCCGGTAGGCCCATGGGATCGTCACATTGGTGGCGACCGGGTTGGAATGGGCGAGGTAGTCGTCATAGACCGGCTTCATCCTGGCGTAAAAGGCCGGGTCGAGCACCATCATGCCGTTCTCCGAATCGTGGAAGAAGCTGCGGTTGTTGAGGTTGACCGACGAGATGGCGACCAGCCTCTCGTCGATCATCATGATCTTGGAATGCAGCACCACGTCAGGCGCCTTGAATTCGCGAATGTTGATGCGGTCGCCATATTTCTCGACGAACAGCTTGTTGAGCGCGGTGAGGAACTTGCCGCCGATATCGCCCTTGAGGTCGATGCGGCCGACAATGTCGATCCTGACGCCGCGGGCGAGGGCCCGGTCAAAGGCCTGGGCGAGGCTCGGGGTCAGATTGAGGTAAGGGTTGACGATCTGGATATGGCGCTGGGCGGCGTCGACCAACTCGACGAAATAGGCTTCGAGCGCATGGCCGTCCTCGTAGGGCACGGAAATGAAATGCCGGGCGGTACCTGACGGGCGGCGGCCATCGGCGCGGACCGGGATGGAGAAGGGGCGCGCCAGGTTGGTGTCGGCATCGCGCAACCACATGGTCGACAGATGCGCGGCGAGCGTCTCGACCGTCGCCTGGTTGGCGAACTCGATGTCGAAGTCGCTCCAGTTCGAATAGTAGTTCAGCGAAAGGCCGTCGGTCTTGCCGTATTGCTCGAGGTCCGGATAGCGGGACAGGTCGATCGGTTGGTGGAACAGAAAACCGTCATGGATGTTGCGGCCGCCGATGATGACGCGCGAACGCGCGGGATCCCGCGCCAGCGTCGCCAGCATCTTGATATGAAGGACCTTGTGCAATTGTGAAATCTGCTCGTCGATCGGCGCGCCATGATCGGCCCGCCAGCGATATTCCTGCAGCTCGACATTGGGGAATTCCGCCGCCAGCCGGTGCAGCATGGCGTCATCCTTGTCGCGCTCCAGCACATCGGTGACCATGATGCGCACCTTGGTGCCGAGCGCGGCGTGGTGGCGGATCAGCCGCTCGATGATGCGCCCGGTAAAGTCGGCCTTGAATTCGAGCGAGGACAGATAGATCAGCTTCAGCCTTGGCGCGTGCGAGAAATCGAGCGGCAGTTCCGGATCGCCCTTGTCTATGGCTGCGTCGGATAACGGCGCGCCCATCAGCGCCTCGACCTTGGCGTTGAAGCCGTCGCGCGACTTGCGCAGCAGTTTGGGGTCCCCCAACGGTAGCGCGCAGGTCTGCGACAGCCAGCGGCTGGCATAGAAGGCGCGCTCGAGCGCGTCGAGGCCGGCACCGCTGGGAATCGGGCAGCGCTGGTAGCGGCTGTCCAGGGCGGCGAGCGCCGGATCGGCGGTCTCTTCGCGGCGGATGGTGAGCGGCGCGCCCGTGGGTGCAAGGCTGGAGCGGACCTTTGCCGTGCACCGGTTCAGGCTGTCGCTTGGGAACAGGCTGACCGTGTCATCCTCGCCGGACAGGCGAAAGCGGAATGCCGCGCCAGCGGTAATGGTGCGCGAGGCTCCGGCGGCACGGATCGCCAAGGCGCCGTCGCAGGTGCCCTCGATGTCGGCCGGCTGCTTGCCCGCCTGGCGCACAACGATCTCGGTGCTGCGTGCCTGCAGGCCGGAAAAATCGAACGTCTTGGGGGCCGAGGGCCGCGCCGCCGCGTCGATGTAGAGCGTCTGCCGCGACGCCCGCCAGCGGGCATCGAACCGGCCGTCGCCGCTGCCTTCACTGGCCGGCGGCAGATGCGCCTTGGCAACCGGTCCGGCCAGTTGCCGCAGCGTCGAATATGTTGCCTGGAAGTCGCGGTTCTGGACATCGCGCCGGTTGCGCCCGAACGGACCGGTGCCGTTGGCACGGTCCATGGCGCCGAGCTCGTTGTTGGCGAGCAGCGCCAGGAACCGCTTCTCGTAATCGCTGGTAGCGGCATCCCCAAAAAACTGCGCGGCCGCCACCTGGGGGCCGGATGTGCCGGCCGACAGCGAGGGCCGCGCGCAGCCCTCCTGTCCCGGCATTAGGGCGCAGCCATTGCGGCCCGCGCCGGCACAGCCGGCGAGGACCGCGAGCGCCAACAAAGCGGGGAGGATCGACGGGCGGCTGTTCACCCGGCGGCTCCGGCCTTCATGGCACTCAGCTGCGCCGGGTCGCGCGGCGGCATGAAACCATGTGGGAAGACTTTGCACACCGGAATGGCAAAAGTGGCGATCAGTAATTCTGCCTCGTCGCGCATCTTGCGGGATGCCGTCTTGTCGTCGCGGATGGCCCGCGCCGAGGCGACGAGGGCGCCGTCACAGGCGCAATGGTCGTGTTGGGCGATGTAGCAGGCGTCATGGGTTCGGCAGACCGCGTCGAGGCGATCGACGGGTCGGGCCGACAGATCGCCGGTGCGGGTGCCGGGACCGCAATAATTGCCGATGACGAAAGGCGAGGGACGGGCCATGGCGTAGCGGATCGGCTTGGGCAATTCGGCTTCCGGTACTTTCGTCCATGGATTGGCGCATGCGGAGACGAGAAGCAGCGGCAGGATGGCAAGATGGGCTCGCATGTCTATCCGCGCCAGCTTTCTGAAAGATTCCCACCCGGTGGCCCTGCCGATGGCTGACGACCGCACGCCTGATGCCACACAGGCCGGTTTTGTGGCAAGGAAAAGGCGGCGGATGTCGCCTGATCGTGATATGCTAAGGTGACATCTCCCATACGGACATTCCGGCCAGGCATTCGAAAGCACCGATGATACGTTTAAGCTTTGCGATTACCACTCTTGCAACTCTGTCCTGTACTTTTGCAGCCAATGCGGAAGACAAGACCTTTCATGATCAGAAGAACGGGTTCTCGCTGACCTTTCCCTCGGACTGGACCATCCAATCGCCTTCCGATGAAGAGATAAAGCTGAGCGTGGTGTCCGCCGATCTGACCTGCATGGTATCGGCCTCAATTTACGATCGTTCGGCAGCGAACTCGCAATCCAGTACGCGCGAATACATCGAAGGCTGGTCGATGGACAATTGGAAGAAGACATTCGGGCCCTCATTCAACACGGCCGATTTCAGCAATGACAGGCTCTCGACGTTCCCCGATGGCTACCCTGTGCGCCTTGCGGACGCGAAGTTCACGGTTCTCAGCCAGGACACGACCATCCATGGCCATTCCAGATTCGCGTTTTCGGTTCGGGGCGCGAGTTACGGCTATGTGAACTGCTCCGTGATGGGCCAAAGTGCCGAGCAAGTGGCGCAGATGTGGACGCCGCTCGCGGACAAAGCAGAGCGTGTGGTCAATTCGTTCATCCTGGACCCGCCCTGACCTGCGCGCAGTGCTTCCAGATTTTTGGGTTCACAGGAACAGGCCCCGTTCCCGCTCCACCGCCTTGGTGATGAAGCTGGCGACGATCTGGACGCGGCGCAGCGGCCTCACCGATTCGTGATAGACCAGCCAGTAGGCGCGGCGGATAGGCGCGACGATGTCGACCGGCACCAGTTCCGGCATCGAGCGGGCGACGAAGGTGTGCAGGATGCCGATGCCGGCGCCCGAACGCACGGCCTCGGCCTGGCCGAGCGCCGAGGATATGGCAAAGCTGGTATGCCAGTCGGCGCTGAACTCGGCGGCATAATCGAGCGAGGGGCTGACGATGAGGTCCGGCACATAACCGATGAGAGTGTGCTGGCCAAGATCGGCGGCGGTTTTGGGCAAGCCATTGGCTTCGGCATAGGCGCGCGCGGCGAACAGCCCGAGGGTATAGTCGACCAGCTTGCTCGCGACCAGCCGCCCTTCGGTCGGCCGCTCGACGGTGATCGCGATATCGGCCTCGCGCCGCGACAGCGAGAAGGAGCGCGGCACCGGCACGAGCTGGATGGTGAGTTCGCGGTGAAGGGCGGTGAGCTCGCCCAGGCGCTTGGCCAGGAAGGCGACGCCGAAGCCGTCGGGCGCGCCGATGCGCACGGTTCCTGAAACATCGTCGCCCTCGCCCGATATGGTCGAGCGCGCGGCGATCATGTCGCCTTCCATGCGCTCGGCGATGTCCAGGAAGCGCTCGCCGGCCGGCGTCAGTTCGCTGCCGGTGGTCAGCCGGCGGAAGAGTTTTGTCCTGAGCGCCTCTTCAAGGGCCGCGATGCGGCGCGAGACGGTGGCGTGGTTGAGCTCCAGGCGTTTGGCCGCACCCAGGATCTGGCCGGCACGCGCCACGGCGAGAAAGATGCGGACGTCATCCCAGTTCATCTACCCTCCCGACGATAAGCGTCATTTGCGGCAATTAATGCACAATCAACTGCCGCTGTCTATTTTTCGCACAACGGTTGCGATCTCCCTCGCGTTGCCATCGCCCGCGCAAAGGCGGACAATGCATCATCATCAAACCCAGGGAGAGAAATCATGATCGAGTACGGTCATTACATCGGCGGCAAGCATGTCGCCGGCACCAGCGGCCGCAAGCAGGACGTGATGCAGCCGATGGACGGCACGGTGCGCGGCACGGTGGCGCTGGCCTCGCAGGCGGAACTGCGCGCGGCGGTCGAGAACGCCAAGGCGGCGCAGCCGAAATGGGCGGCCACCAACCCGCAGCGCCGCGTGCGCGTGCTGATGAAGTTTCTCGAACTGGTCGCCCGCGACTATGACGAACTGGCCGACATCCTGGCGCGCGAACATGGCAAGACCATCGCCGACGCCAAGGGCGACATCCAGCGCGGCCTCGAAGTGGTCGAGGTCTGCATCGGCGCGCCGCACATGATGAAGGGCGAGTTCACCGACGGCGCCGGCCCCGGCATCGACGTCTATTCGATGCGCCAGCCGCTCGGCGTCGTCGCCGGCATCACGCCGTTCAATTTTCCGGCCATGATCCCGCTGTGGAAGATCGCACCGGCCATCGCCTGCGGCAACGCCTTCATCCTCAAGCCGTCCGAGCGTGATCCGGGCGTGCCGATGCGCATCGCCGAACTGTTCCTCGAAGCCGGGCTGCCCGCCGGCATCCTCAATGTCGTCAACGGCGACAAGGAAGTGGTCGACGCCATCCTCGACGATCCCGATATCAAGGCCGTCGGCTTTGTCGGCTCGACGCCGATCGCCCATTACATCTATTCGCGCGGTACTGCGGCGGGCAAGCGCGTGCAGTGCTTCGGCGGCGCCAAGAACCACATGATCATCATGCCCGACGCCGACATGGACCAGACCGTCGACGCACTGATCGGCGCCGGCTACGGTTCGGCTGGCGAGCGCTGCATGGCGATCTCGGTCGCCGTCCCGGTCGGCAACGATACCGCCGACCGGCTGATGGAAAAGCTGATCCCGCGCGTCGAGAGCCTGAAGGTCGGTCCCTCGACGGATTCGGCCGCCGATTTCGGCCCGCTGGTGACGGCGCAGGCGCTGGAGCGCGTCAAGGGTTACGTCGACACCGGCGTCAAGGAAGGCGCCAAGCTCGTCGTCGACGGCCGCGGCTTCAAGATGCAGGGCTATGAGGACGGCTACTATATGGGCGGCTGCCTGTTCGACAACGTGACCGCGGACATGCGCATATACAAGGAAGAAATCTTCGGACCGGTGCTCTCGGTGGTGCGGGCGCCGCGTTACGAGGATGCGATCAAGCTCGCCAACGACCACGAAATGGGCAATGGCGTCGCCATCTTCACCCGCGACGGCGATGCCGCGCGTGACTTTGCTTCCAGGGTCCAGGTCGGCATGGTCGGCGTCAACGTGCCGATCCCGGTGCCGATTGCCTACTACACGTTCGGCGGCTGGAAAGCATCTTCCTTCGGCGACCTCAACCAGCATGGCCCGGACGCCTTCCGCTTCTACACCAAGACCAAGACGGTGACGTCGCGCTGGCCGTCCGGCATTAAGGACGGTGCCGAGTTCGTCATCCCAACGATGAACTAAGCCGGACGTTTTCTTGGTCTGCGCGTCCTCGCCTTCGGCCGCGGGCGCGCGGGCTGGCATCAAGGACGGTGCCTAGTTCGTCATCCCGACGATGAACTAAAGCCGAACGAGAAGACGCGATTTTGCTCAAGGCCTAAGTCCCCGACTTAGGCCTTTTGTTTTTGCAAACGCTAATGTGATGGAACCGGCGCGGCACGCGCCGATATCGTGAAAGCGCTCGGGAGAACTTCCACGAAAGCGAAGCCGGGCGCGGCCTGATCAATCCCAATGTGGTCCTCGAAGTGTTCGTTTCCGATCACGGCACTGGACGGTTCTGGCTTCCGACACGAAGGGCCAGAGTTGCATCCTGTCGGTCGGCGAGGGCTGGGACAGCCCAACGATCAAGGCGGCCTTGCCGGGCGCCTGAGCTATTAGCCTTCTCGCTCTCGCAGCTATCGGGTCGCAGCCACCTCGGCATGGCCGCGCAGCAGCGCCATCAGCTTCTTGGCGTCCTTGGCGGCGCCTTCCTCGTCGCCGTCCAGGATCGACCGGATCAACGCGACATGGTGCTCGGCGGATTCGGCCAGGCCGGTGTCGGCCTTGTAGCGGAACCAGAAGCGGCGGCTGTGGGTCTGCAACGGGGCGGCCAGCCTCGCGGCGAACGGGTTGTCGGCGGCCAGCGCCAGCGCGTCGTCGAGCGCCTTGTCGGCCTGGATAAAGGCAAGCACGTTGCCCGAGATGACCGCCTTCTGCATGGCAAGTGCGGCCTCGTGAAACAGGTCGGCGGCCTCGCGGGTGACGAAGCGGGCGGCCGATCGTGCGAGCACCACCTCGACGCCGCGCCTTGCGTCGAGCACGCGCAGCCAGTCGCCGGGATGCAGCGGTGCGATGGCGATGCCGGCACGTGGCCTGACATCGAGCAGTCCCTCCCAGGCCAGCCGCTGGATCGCCTCGCGCACCGGCGTGCGGCCAAGCGCCAGCCGATCGATCAGGGAGCCCTCGGTGACAAAGCTCGCCGGCGCCAGTTCGAGCGTGACGATCATGTGTTCTAGGACACGGTAGGCCCTGGCCGCCGCGGGCTCGGGCATGGTGCTTGCTTCGATGGATATCAAAGGCGGTCTCCTGATATATCTAGAATATATCATAACGGAATCCGCATTGACAGCGGCTTTCCTAACAGATATACGGCTGATATATCAGATGGAGAGATAGCCATGTGGACCGGAGTTTTCCCCGCCGTCACGACCAAATTCACCGCCGACGACCGGCTTGACCATGCCGAGATGGAGCGCTGCTTCGGCCTGCAGATGGATGCCGGCTGTGACGGCATCATCGTCTGCGGCTCGCTCGGCGAAGGGCCGATGTTGTCGGCGGACGAGAAGATCGAGGTGCTGAAGACCGCGCAGAAGGTCGCCGGCAAGAAGCCGGTGCTGCTGACGGTCAACGAGGCTGGCACCCGCGAGGCGGCCAGCATCGCCAGGCGTGCCGCCAAGGAAGGCGCCAACGGCCTGATGGTGGTGCCGAGCCCGATCTACCATACCAATGCTGAAGAGACCGTCGCGGCTCTCCGCGCCGTCGCCGAAGCCGGTGACCTGCCGGTGATGATCTACTCCAACAGGCTCGCCTATCGCGTCGACGTCAGCGTCGACCAGATGGAGGAACTGGCGTCGGACAAGCGCTTCGTCGCCATCAAGGAGTCCTCCGACGATATCAGGCGTTCGACCGAGATCATCAATCGCCTGGGCAGCCGCTACGACCTGTTCACCGGTGTCGACAACCTCGCCTTCGAGGCGCTGTCGGTCGGCGCCATCGGCTGGGTGGCCGGCCTGGTCACCGCTTTCCCGCGCGAGACCGTCGCCATCTACCAGTTGATGAAGCAGGGCCGCCGCGAGGAAGCGCTCGCCATCTACCGTTGGTTCCGGCCGCTGCTCGATCTCGACGTCTCGACCTATCTGGTGCAGAACATCAAGCTCGCCGAAGTGTTCGCCATCAACACCAATGACCGCGTGCGCATGCCGCGCCAGCCGCTGTCGGGCGAGCGCCGCAAGGCGGTCGAGAAGATCGTCAAGGACGCGCTCGCGGTGCGGCCGACGCTGCCGCGGTTCTGAGGAGAAGTTTCTTCTCCCCGTTCACGGGGAGAAGACGGCGGTTCACCCTCCGTAGCCGCAGCGCAGCTGCCGCGAAGGACGGGCAGTCAGATGAGGGGCAGCGCCCACGTGCAGGATGATTCCAAATTGGCAAACGAGGGGCACAGCCCCTCATCCGCCCTTCGGGCAGACATCGCCATCATCGGCGGCGGCATCATCGGCATCTGCGCGGCGGCCTTCCTGGCCGAGGCGGGGCTGGATGTCACGGTTTTCGACCGCACCGGCATCTGCGAGGAGACGAGCTCCGGCAACGCCGCCGCCTTTGCCTTCTCCGACGTGCTGCCGCTGGCCCACAAGGGCATGATCCGGCAGCTGCCGAAATGGCTCGCCGATCCACTCGGCCCGCTCAGCATTCCGCCTGCCTACCTGCCGAAGCTTCTGCCCTGGTTGATCCGGTTCTGGCGCGCCGGCGCGCCAGGGAAATACGAGGCGAGCCTGACGGCTCAGGCCGGCATGATGAAGCTTGCCGAGGCCGAATGGATGGATCTGCTGGATCGTTCCGGAACGCGGCCGATGCTGCGCGAGGACGGTTCGCTCGAACTCTACGAAAGCGAGGCGGAATTCCGCGCCTCGCTGTCGGGCTGGGCGGCGCGCGAGCGTTTCGGCATCGGCTTCCGGCATGTCGAGGGCGAGGCACTGGCGGGCTTGCAGCCGGGGCTGTCGCCGCGTTTCGTCAAGGGCACCTTCGTGCCGGGATGGAAGACGGTCGCCGACCCAAAACTGCTCGGCAAGGCGGTGTGGGCTTACGCGCAGTCCAGGGGTGCCCGCTTCGAGATAGCCCGCGTCGAGCGGGTCGCCGCAAACCAGGAAGGCGCCGTGTTGACGCTGGCCGACGGCTCGACGAGGCAAGCCAGGCAACTCGTCATAGCCGCGGGCGCGTGGTCGCACCTGCTGGCGCGACAACTCGGCGATCGCATTCCGCTGGAGACCGAACGCGGCTACAACACGACCTTGCCGAAGAGCGCCTTCGACGTGAAGCGGCAGCTGATCTTCTCCGGCCATGGCTTCGTCATCACCCCGCTCGAAACCGGCCTACGTGTCGGCGGTGCCGTGGAGCTCGGCGGCATCGATCGGCCGCCCAATTTCGATAGGTCGAAAGCGCTCCTGCAAAAGGCGCGGAAATTCCTGCCGGGGCTCGATCCCTCCGGCGGGCGCGAATGGATGGGGTTCCGGCCCTCGCTGCCGGATTCGGTACCCGTCATTGGCAGGGCGACGCGAAGCCGTCAGGTTATCTATGCCTTCGGCCACGGCCATCTCGGCCTGACCCAGGCCGCGGCAACCGGACGGTTGATCCTGGAATTCGTTCTGGGGCAGACTTCGTCCGTTGATCCGGCCCCCTTCAGCCCACAACGATTTTGATTTTTTCGAGTTTTGATTTTCGAGGAGCGACATGGCCAAGAAATCCTTCTTCTGCATCGACGGCCACACCTGCGGCAACCCGGTGCGGCTGGTCGCCGGCGGCGGCCCGCTGCTGCAGGGCTCGACGATGATGGAGCGGCGCGCGCATTTCCTCGCCGAATATGACTGGATCCGCACCGGCCTGATGTTCGAGCCGCGCGGGCACGACGTGATGTCCGGCTCGATCCTCTACCCACCGACGCGCGAGGATTGCGACATCGCCATCCTGTTCATCGAGACCTCCGGCTGCCTGCCCATGTGCGGCCACGGCACCATCGGCACGGTGACGATGGCCATCGAGCACGGCTTGATCAAGCCAAAGACGCCCGGCGTGCTCAGGCTCGACACGCCGGCCGGCCTTGTCATCGCCGAATACAAACAGGTCGGCGAGTATGTCGAGGAGGTGCGCATCACCAACGTGCCGTCCTTCCTCCATGCCGAAGGGCTGACGGTCGAATGTCCGGGGCTCGGCGAGATCTCAGTCGACGTCGCCTATGGCGGCAATTTCTACGCCATCGTCGAGCCGCAGGCGAACTACCGTGACATGGCCGATCATTCCGCCGGGGACTTCATCGCCTGGAGCCCGGTGGTGCGGCAGCGGCTCAATGAGAAGTACACCTTCGTCCATCCGGAAAATCCCGGCATCGCCGGACTGTCGCACATGCTGTGGACCGGGAAGCCGACGGTCGAGGGCGCGGACGCGCGCAATGCCGTCTTCTACGGCGACAAGGCGATCGACCGCTCCCCCTGCGGCACGGGCACCTCGGCGCGCATGGCGCAGCTCCATGCCAAGGGCAAGCTCAAGGCCGGCGACGCCTTCGTCCATGAATCGATCATCGGTTCGCTGTTCAAGGGCAAGGTCGAAAAGGAGGTCACCGTGGCTGGTAAATCGGCGATCATCCCATCGATCGGCGGCTGGGCGAGGATGACTGGACTGAACACCATCTTCATCGACGACCGCGATCCGTTCGCGCACGGTTTTGTGGTCAGGTAAGGAGAATCCTGACCCAACGGAAATGAGTGTGACGAAAAAGCGAACCGTGTCAGGAACGCAAGGATTCCTCTCATCACCTAATTTTGACGGTGATTTCTTCGAAACGCGGCGCATGATGCGCCTCAATCGTCAAAGACATTGCGTTATGCCAATGATAGGGTCCGCGATAGTCCAGGGGTCGGGTGCAAAAAAGGGGCGATCGGAAAGGCGTGATGTGGAAGCACGCGGAGCGATCAGAAAAATCACGTTGCAATCCGGGCTCGAAACTTTACGACTAGGGGAAATACGAAAAGGAATGCGTCTGCATGGGCGACATTCCAGGGGAGCCATGTACACATGCAGTACTTTGTCCAGCAGCTTATCAATGGGCTGACGCTGGGATCGATCTATGGGCTGATCGCGATCGGCTACACGATGGTCTACGGCATCATCGGCATGATCAATTTCGCCCATGGCGATATCTTCATGGTGGGCGCCTTCGCGGCGCTGATCGTTTTCCTGATCCTGACTTCGCTGTTTTATTCGGTGCCCGTGGTCATCGCGCTGCTGATCATGATGGTCGTGGCGATGCTGCTCACCAGCCTCTACAACTGGACGATCGAGAAGGTGGCCTACCGGCCGCTGCGCGGTTCGTTCCGGCTGGCGCCGCTGATCACCGCCATCGGGATGTCGATCGCGCTGTCGAACTTCGTCCAGGTGACGCAAGGGCCGCGCAACAAGCCGATCCCGCCGATGGTCAGCCAAGTCTACAACATCAACGGCGTCAGCGTGTCGCTGAAGCAGATCATCATCGTCATCGTCACGGCCTTGCTGCTGGCGCTGTTCTGGTACCTGGTCAACAAGACCTCGCTTGGCCGGGCGCAACGCGCCTGCGAGCAGGACCGCAAGATGGCGGCACTGCTGGGCATCGACGTCGACCGCACCATCTCGATCACCTTCATCATGGGTGCAGCACTCGCGGCCGTCGCCGGCACGTTGTTCCTGATGTACTACGGCGTCATCGCCTTCTCCGACGGCTTTACGCCGGGTGTGAAGGCATTCACGGCGGCGGTGCTTGGCGGTATCGGCTCATTGCCTGGTGCCGTGCTGGGCGGCTTGCTGATCGGCTTCATCGAAAGCATGTGGTCGGCTTACTTCTCCATCGACTACAAGGACGTCGCGGCGTTTTCGATCCTGGCGATCGTGCTGATCTTCCTGCCTTCCGGCATATTGGGCCGGCCAGAAGTCGAAAAGGTCTGAGACCATGGCCGTGACCGTATCTCCTGAGCGCGACACCGTCGCCAGTCCCATGCAGCGCGCGCTGCGCGAGGGCTTCTATGCCGGCGCCATCGCGCTTGGCCTGTTCGTGCTGTTCATCGGCCTCAAGACCGACCAGAACATCTCCAACGAACTGGTCTTGGTGCAGCGCTGGGGCCTGCTGGCCGCCGTGGTCATTGCCACGGCCGTCGGCCGTTTCCTCTACGTCGCCTATGGCCAGCCTTTCATGGCCAACCAGAAAATCACCAATGTCGCCACCGGCCTGTTGCCAGCCAGCGTCGCATCGCGCTTCTTCCAACTGCCCTGGTTCATAGCGGCAATCGTCGCTGCGGTGCTGTTGTTCGTGTTCAACAGCTCGCTCGCCGGATGGGTCGGAGCGGAACCGGCAGGCTATCTGCAGTTCCTGCGCGCGCTGGCGGTCATCTACGTGCTGGCCTGCGTGATCTATTACTTCCGTGGGTTCATCCACGCCAACTTCACCAAACTCGGCATTGCCGCGTTGGTGCTCTATCCGATCCTTGTCGTCGTCGTGCTGTCGTTGATGTCGTGGTCTATCGCCACCGGGCTGCAGGGCTCGCTGAAATGGGTCGACAATTTCGGCATCCAGATCCTGATCTATGTGATGCTGGCCTGGGGCCTCAACATCGTCGTCGGCCTCGCCGGACTGCTCGATCTCGGCTACGTCGCCTTCTATGCGGTCGGCGCCTACGCCTATGCGCTGCTTGGCACGACCTATGGCCTGTCGTTCTGGATACTGCTTCCGGCGGCCGGTGCCATGGCCGCCTTCTGGGGCGTGCTGCTCGGCTTTCCGGTGCTACGCCTGCGCGGCGACTATCTGGCGATCGTCACCCTTGCCTTCGGCGAGATCATCCGCCTGGTGCTGATCAACTGGCGCGACGTGACCAACGGATCGGCCGGTATCTCCGGCATCCCGAAAGTCACCTTCTTCGGCCTGATGACCTTCAATGTCTCGGACCCCAACTATATCGCCAAGGTCCTGCACCTCGCGACCTCGAGTGCCTACTACAAGATCTTCCTCTACTACCTGATCCTGGCGCTTTGCATGCTCACCGCCTTCGTCACCATCAGGCTGAGGCGCATGCCTGTCGGCCGCGCCTGGGAAGCCTTGCGCGAGGACGAGATCGCCTGCCGTTCGCTCGGCATCAACACGACGACGACCAAGCTGACCGCCTTTGCCACCGGCGCCATGTTCGGCGGTTTCGCCGGCGCATTCTTCGCCGCGCGGCAAGGCTTCGTCAGCCCGGAATCCTTCGTCTTCCTGGAATCGGCCATCATCCTGGCCATCGTCGTGCTTGGCGGCATGGGCTCGCTGGTCGGCATCGCCGTCGCGGCGCTGGTCATGATCGGCGGCACCGAGGCGCTGCGCGAACTCGACTTCCTCAAGCAGGTCTTTGGGCCCGATTTCACGCCGGAACTCTACCGCATGCTGCTGTTCGGCATGGCCATGGTCATCGTCATGCTGTGGAAGCCGCGCGGCTTCGTGGGCAGTCGTGAGCCGACCGCCTTCCTCAAGGAGCGAAGGGCTGTCTCGAGTTCCTTCACCAAGGAAGGACACGGCTGATGAACGCAAGCGCAATTCAGAGGACCAATCCGGGCATGAAAGACGCCATTCTGCAGGTCGAGCACCTGTCGATGAAGTTCGGCGGCCTGGTCGCCATCGGCGACCTGTCGTTCGAAGCCCGGCGCGGCGAGATCACGGCGCTGATCGGGCCCAACGGTGCCGGCAAGACCACCGTGTTCAACTGCATCACCGGCTTCTACAAGCCTTCGGAAGGCATGATCACGCTCAACCGCGCCGATGGCTCCAGCTACCTGCTGGAACGACTGCCCAACCATGAGATCCCGGCGCGCGCCAAGGTGGCGCGCACCTTCCAGAACATCCGCCTGTTCTCGGGCATGACGCTGCTGGAGAACCTGCTGGTCGCCCAGCACAACAAGCTGATGAAAGCTTCGGGCTACACGATCCTAGGGCTGTTTGGCTTCAGCGGCTATCGAAAGGCCTCGGCCGAATCGGTGGAGCTTGCCAAGCACTGGCTGGAGAAGGCCGATCTCGTCGATCGCGCCGACGATCCGGCCGGCGACCTGCCTTACGGCGCGCAGCGGCGGCTCGAGATCGCGCGCGCCATGTGCACCGGCCCGGAGCTTCTGTGCCTCGACGAACCGGCGGCCGGTCTCAACCCGAAGGAATCGGCGGCTCTCAACGAACTGTTGATGGGGATCAAGCACACGACAGGCACCTCGATCCTCCTGATCGAGCACGACATGTCGGTGGTCATGCAGATCTCCGACCATGTCGTGGTGCTGGAATATGGCCGTAAGATCTCCGACGGCAATCCGCAGTCGGTGCGCACCGATCCGCGCGTCATCGCCGCCTATCTCGGCGTCGACGACGAGGAGGTCGAGACCGTGCTCACCGAAGTCGGCGACGAGGACGTCATCGAACAGCTCGACATCGGTCCTGACTCCGCGCATGGCCCGGGAACATCGTCGTCGTATCTGGCCGGTCCCGTGAGCGACACGGTCGGCCATAGGCAAGGTGAACGCGTAACCGTGTCGAAAGGCGCCTCCAAGGCAGCGCAGGTCGATGCCCGTGCGGTCAGCGTGGCAAGCAGGCCTGTTGCGACAACGCCGGCCCCGGCCAAGCCCGCCGCGAAGAAGGCGGCACCAAGGAAAATGGCTGCCAAGGCGCCTGCGGCGAAGGCCGAAGGCGTTTCGAACCGTCTCCCTGCCCCGCGTGGGGGCAAGGCCGACAATCTGACCCGCATCAAGGGCATCGGCACGGTCAACGAGAAGAAGCTCAACGAACACGGCATTTTCCACTTCGACCAGATCGGCGCCTGGAAGAAAGCCGACGTCGAGGCGGTCGAAGCCTATCTCGCCTTCGACGGACGCATCAGCCGCGAGGAATGGGTCAAGCAAGCCAAGCTGCTCGACCGGGGCAAGGATACGGAGTTCTCGCGCCGCGTCGACGCCGGCAAGGTGGCGACCAGCCATACGTCCGGAAAGACTGCGGGCGCGGCAGCGGAGAAAGCCGCGGCCAAGCCTGCGACGGGCAAGCGCGGAGGGGGCAAGTGATGGCCGGGAAAACGCTGCTCGATATCAAGGGCGTGCAGACCTATTACGGCAACATCCGTGCGCTCAACGGCGTCGATGTCTCCGTCAACGAGGGTGAGATCGTCGCGCTGATCGGCGCCAACGGCGCCGGCAAATCGACGCTGATGATGACCATATTCGGAGCGCCACGCGCCCGAACGGGTACCATCACCTTCGCCGGCACCGACATCACCCAGTTGCCGACGCACGAGATCGCGCGCCTTCGCATCGCGCAATCGCCCGAGGGCCGGCGCATCTTTCCGCGCATGACGGTGATGGAAAACCTGCAGATGGGGGCCAGCCTCGACAACCTCAAGCACTATGACGAGGACGTCGAGAAGGTGTTCACCCTGTTCCCGCGCCTGAAGGAGCGCATCGCCCAGCGCGGCGGCACGCTGTCGGGCGGCGAGCAGCAGATGCTGTCGATCGGGCGCGCGCTGATGGCGCGGCCGAAGCTGCTTCTGCTCGACGAGCCGTCGCTGGGTCTGGCACCGCTGATCGTCAAGCAGATATTCGATGCCATCCGTGAGTTGAATCGCACGCAGGGGCTGACCGTGTTCCTGGTCGAGCAGAACGCGTTCGGCGCGCTCAAGCTCGCCACGCGCGGCTATGTCATGGTCAACGGCAATGTGACGATGAGCGGCACCGGCAAGGAGCTGCTCGCCAATCCGGAAGTGCGCGCCGCCTATCTCGAAGGCGGACATCACTGAGTTCAGGAGACTTCCCATGCAAGGCATTCTCTACGAGGAACCGTCGGTCTGGCAGTTCTTCTTCGTCACCTGCCTGCTCGGCGGCTGGGCGGCATGGATGACGGGCAAAGCCAGTGCCCAGACATGGCGCAGCTTCATCCAGCTGTTTGCCTATCTGCTCGGGCTCGGCGTCGGCATCCGCTTCATCCACCACGCGCTGTTCAACGGCACGATGTTCTCGCTGCATTACTATATCGTCGACACCATCGTGCTGATGATACTGGGCTTCGTCGGCTATCAATACACACGAACGAACCAGATGGTCACACAGTATAATTGGCTCTACGAAAGAGCTTCAATCTTGAGCTGGAAACCGAAAGGTTGACGTTCATCATTAACGCCGCGTCAGGGATGAATCGGCGTGACAAGTGCCTGAAAATCGGCAAACTATGCTTTCTGCGATAAGGGTGGGCATCGCATGAAAGCTTCATCCACGCCCACTCCGTTAATGGGAGCGTTTAAATGAAAAAGTCACTTTTGTCCGCCGTGGCCCTGACCGCGCTCGTCGCGTTCGGCGGCAATGCGTGGGCTGATGTAATGTTCGGCGTTGCCGGTCCGATCACCGGCCCGAACGCTGCCTTCGGCGCACAGCTGCAGAAGGGCGCGGAAGCAGCCGTTGCCGACATCAATGCCAAGGGCGGCATCAATGGCGAGCAGATCAAGCTCGAAGTCGGCGACGACGTCTCCGATCCGAAGCAGGGCATCTCGGTCGCCAACAAGTTCGTCGGCGACGGCGTCAAGTTCGTGGTCGGCCACTTCAACTCGGGCGTGTCGATCCCGGCCTCGGAAGTCTACGCTGAAAACAACATCGTCGAAGTCACGCCGGCCGCGACCAATCCGAAGTTCACCGAGCGTGGCCTGTGGAACGTGTTCCGTACCTGCGGACGCGACGACCAGCAGGGCGGCATCGCCGGCGCCTACATCGCGGCGAATTTCAAGGATGCCAAGGTAGCGGTCATCCATGACAAGACCCCTTATGGCCAGGGCCTTGCCGACGAAACCAAGAAGGCGATGAATGCCGCCGGCGTCACGGAAGTGATGTATGAAGGCGTCAATGTCGGCGACAAGGACTTCTCGGCGCTCATCGCCAAGATGAAGGAAGCCGGCGTCACCCTGATCTATTGGGGTGGCCTGCACACCGAAGCCGGCCTGATCATCCGCCAGTCCGCGGACCAGGGCCTCAAGGCCACGTTGATGTCGGGTGACGGCATCGTCACGGACGAACTGGCCGCGATCGCGGGCGACGCCGTCGCCGGCACGCTCAACACGTTTGGCCCCGACCCGCGCCTGATCCCGGCCAACAAGGAACTCGTCGAGAAGTTCCGCGCGCAGGGTTTCGAGCCGGAAGCCTACACGCTTTACGCCTACGCAGCCGTGCAGGCGATCGCCGAAGCGGCTACCAACGCCAAGTCGAACGACCCGCAGGCCGTTGCCAAGGCGCTGCATGAAAACGGACCGTACCCGACCGTGCTGGGCGATCTCGCCTACGACGCCAAGGGCGACCCGAAGCTGCCGGGCTACATCATGTACGAATGGAAGAAGAAGGACGACGGGAAGTATTCCTGGTTCCCGAAGTCGTAATTCATTCGGTTCCGCAACCAACGATGCCCGGCGCCTCGCGCCGGGCATTTTTTACGCGCGCCTGCAGCCGGCTACGTCAGGGTGAGCCTTCGTCAGCCAGGAGAGATCGCATCCAGGATCGAAATTGTCGCCATTGTTCCGTCCGTTCGAACCGATGCGTGCGAGTGTTGGCCGGACAATTGACCTAAATCGGTTTAAATCTGTGCCGATTTTGTTTGCACTGCAGCATTTTCACGCTAATTATTGCCCCGATTTCCCGTTCCTTCCGTTGCTGGAGCCCAATCCTTGGCCATCACGAAGATCCTCGTCGCCAACCGGTCAGAAATCGCCATCCGCGTCTTTCGCGCGGCCAACGAGCTGGGCCTCAAAACCGTGGCGATCTGGGCCGAGGAAGACAAATATTCGCTGCACCGCTTCAAGGCCGACGAGAGCTACCAGGTCGGGCGTGGCCCGCATCTGGGCAAGGACATGGGGCCGATCGAGAGCTATCTGTCGATCGAGGAGGTGATCCGCGTCGCCAGGCTGTCGGGCGCCGATGCCATCCACCCCGGCTACGGGCTGCTGTCGGAAAGCCCCGAATTCGCCGAGGCTTGCGCGCAAGCAGGCATCACCTTCATTGGTCCGAAGCCGGACACGATGCGGCGCCTCGGCAACAAGGTCGCCGCGCGCAATCTCGCCATCGAGGTCGGCGTGCCCGTGGTGCCGGCCACCGATCCATTGCCGGACGACATGGAAGCCGTCAAGGAGCTCGCCAAGACGGTCGGTTATCCGGTCATGCTGAAGGCTTCGTGGGGAGGCGGTGGCCGCGGCATGCGCGCCATCCGTTCCGAGGCCGAGCTCGCCCGCGAGGTCATGGAAGGCAAGCGCGAGGCGAAAGCCGCCTTCGGCAAGGACGAGGTGTATCTCGAAAAGCTGATCGAGCGCGCCCGGCATGTCGAGGTGCAGGTGCTTGGCGACACGCATGGCAACGCCGTGCATCTGTTCGAGCGCGACTGCTCGATCCAGCGCCGCAACCAGAAGGTGGTGGAACGCGCGCCGGCGCCCTATCTCAGCGAGGACCTGCGCCAGGAGCTTTGCGGCTACGCGCTGAAGATCGCGCGCGAGACCAGCTATATCGGCGCCGGCACGGTCGAATTCCTGCAGGACGCCGACACCGGCAAGTTCTACTTCATCGAGGTCAATCCGCGCATCCAGGTCGAGCACACCGTCACCGAGATGGTGACCGGCATCGACATCGTGAAGGCGCAGATCCACATCCTCGACGGCTTCGCCATCGGCACGCCGGAATCGGGCGTGCCGGCGCAGCGGGACATCCGGCTGAACGGTCATGCCTTGCAATGCCGCATCACCACGGAAGACCCCGAACACAATTTCATTCCGGACTATGGCCGCATCACCGCCTATCGCGGCGCCACCGGCTTCGGCATCCGCCTCGATGGCGGCACGGCCTATTCCGGCGCGGTCATCACCCGCTTCTACGATCCGCTGCTGGAGAAGGTCACCGCCTGGGCGCCGACGCCGGCCGAGACGATCGCCCGCATGAACCGCGCCCTGCGCGAATTCCGCATCCGCGGCGTCGCCACCAATCTCACCTTCCTCGAAGCGATCATCAATCACCCGAGCTTCGCCGACAATTCCTATACGACCAGGTTCATCGATACGACGCCGGAGCTGTTCCAGCAGGTCAAGCGCCAGGACCGCGCCACCAAGCTCATCAATTATCTGGCCGACGTCAGCGTCAACGGCCATCCCGAGACGCGCGGCCGGCCAATGCCGAAGGCGGACGCGGCAGCGCCCGTGGTGCCCTACCTCAACGGCAATGTGCCTGGTGGCAGCAAGCAGAAGCTCGACGTGCTTGGGCCGGAGAAATTCGCCGCCTGGATGCGCGAGCAGAGGCAAGTGCTGGTCACCGACACGACGATGCGCGACGGCCATCAGTCGCTGCTGGCGACGCGCGTGCGCACGCATGACATTGCCGGCATCGCCGGCACTTACGCGCGGGCGCTGCCGCAACTGTTGTCGCTGGAGTGCTGGGGCGGCGCCACTTTCGACGTCGCCATGCGCTTCCTCACCGAGGATCCGTGGGAGCGGCTGTCGCTGGTGCGGGAAGCCGCGCCCAACCTGTTGCTGCAGATGCTGCTGCGCGGCGCCAACGGCGTCGGCTACACCAATTATCCCGACAATGTCGTGCAGCATTTCGTCAAGCAGGCGGCGGCGGGCGGCATCGACCTGTTCCGCGTCTTCGACTGCCTGAACTGGGTCGAGAACATGCGCGTCGCCATGGACGCGGTGGGGGCCGAGGGCAAGCTGATCGAAGCGGCGATGTGCTATACCGGCGACATCCTCGATCCGGCGCGGGCCAAATACGATCTCAAATATTATGTCGGGCTGGCCGGCGAATTGCAGGCCGCCGGCGCCCACATCATCGCGGTCAAGGACATGGCCGGCCTGCTGAAGCCGGCGGCGGCCCGTGTGCTTTTCAAGGCGCTGCGCGAAGCGACCGACCTGCCGATCCATTTCCACACCCACGACACGTCGGGCCTGTCGGCCGCGACGGTGCTGGCGGCGGTGGAAAGCGGCGTCGACGCCATCGACGCGGCGATGGACGCCTTCTCCGGCAACACCTCGCAGCCATGTCTGGGCTCGATCGTCGAAGCGCTGAAGGGCACCGAGCGCGATCCGGGCCTTGATCCGCAATGGATCCGCAAGATCTCGTTCTACTGGGAAGCGGTGCGCAACCAGTACGCCGCCTTCGAGAGCGACCTGAAAGGGCCGGCCTCGGAGGTCTATCTGCACGAAATGCCGGGCGGGCAGTTCACCAATCTGAAGGAACAGGCACGTTCGCTCGGGCTGGAGACACGCTGGCACGAGGTGGCGCAGACCTACCACGACGTCAATCTGATGTTCGGTGATATCGTCAAGGTGACGCCGTCGTCCAAGGTCGTCGGCGACATGGCGCTGATGATGGTGAGCCAGGACCTGACCGTTGCCGATGTCGAGAACCCGGCGCGCGACATCGCCTTCCCGGACTCGGTCGTGTCGATGCTGCGCGGCGATCTAGGCCAGTCCCCGGGCGGCTGGCCACAGGAGCTGCAGAAGAAGGCGCTGAAGGGCGACAAGCCGATCACGGCGCGGCCTGGATCCTTGCTCAAGCCGGCCGACCTCGAAAAGAGCCGCAAGGAGATCGAGGACAAGCTCGAGCGCAAGCTGTCGGAATACGAGTTCGCCTCGTGGCTAATGTATCCGAAGGTGTTTTCCGACTTCGTCGCGGCGCAGGAGACCTATGGCCCGGTCAGCGTCCTGCCGACGCCCACTTATTTCTACGGCATGAAGTCCGAAGACGAGATTTTCGTCGATATCGAGAAGGGCAAGACGCTGGTCGTGCGCTGCCTCGCCATCGGCGATGTCGACGACAAAGGCATGGTCACCGTGTTCTTCGAGCTCAACGGCCAGCCGCGCCGCGTGAAGGTGCCCGACCGGGCGCATGGCGCATCCGCCGCCAAGGCACGCCGCAAGGCCGAGCCCGGCAACGAGGCGCATGTCGGGGCACCGATGCCGGGCGTGGTCTCGGCGCTCTCGGTGGCAGCTGGCCAGGCGGTGAAGGCCGGCGACGTGCTGCTTTCCATCGAGGCGATGAAGATGGAGACGGCGCTGCATGCCGAGCGCGACGGCACGGTTGCCGAGGTGCTGGTCAAGGCAGGCGACCAGATCGATGCCAAGGATCTGCTCATAGCGTTCAATTAGCCAGGCACCCTTGCTGGATGGCTGGCGGCTTCTGACGGCAGCCCTCACCGCTCATTCGATAACAGCTTGACCCGCCGGCCCCGGTCGGGCATCGAACCGCTGAAATTCGCCGCGGCACGGTTCCCGAGTCGCGGCGCGGAACCGTTCCCTGGAGAAAAACATGGCCGACGATATCACCGAAACCAGCCAGACTGTTGCCGCCGGCCAGCTGCGTGCCTTGATCGAGCGCATCGAGCGGCTCGAGGAAGAAAAGAAGACGATTTCCGACGACATCAAGGAAGTGTTCGCCGAGGCCAAGGGCACCGGCTTCGACACCAAGGCAATTCGCACCATCATCCGGTTGCGCAAGAAGGACCAGGCCGAGCGCCAGGAAGAGGATGCCATCCTTGATCTGTACATGGCCGCGCTCGGCATGGAGTAAGGCCAAGGGCTCATGATGGTTTCCGGGGTCGACCATGAGTGAGTTCGACTTCGGCGGCCGTCGTGCCTTGGAATTCCGTCATCGCGGCTTCTGGTCGCTGTTTGCCGAACGGCATCCGGAAGAAAGAGCCCGGCTGGCGCGGCGCGGGCCCTGGTTCTGGCAGCGCGGGCTGCCGGATTTCGCTTTGGTCCTTTCCATGTATGTCGCGCCGGCGCAGAACCATGTCGGCGTCTTCTTCGGCCGCAACGAGAAGTTCGGCGCCACGCAGGCGTGGGCGCGGCTGGAGCCGTTCCGGCCGGCGATCGAGGACAGGCTGAAGCTCCGGCCGGAACAAAGCTGCGAAGGCCTCGGCATCAATTCGATGTGGCGGGTGAACTGCTTTGCCGAGGACAATTGGCCGGCGATGACCGACTGGCTGGTGACGGAATGCTCGCGTGTCGAGCACGCTGTTGTCGAAGTGCTTGGGCGGGGTAAGCCGCCATGATGGTGGATTTCTTCGGCGCGCGCTGGCGTGGGCAGATACCGCTGGAGCGGCTGTTCTGGCGCGACACGATGTTGATCGCCACTGCAATCAACATCGCTTCATCGGCGGCCGCCCTGGTGCTGCTCGGCCTGAAGATGCCGCTCGCGCTGGTGCTGGCGGTGCATTTCGCCCCGGTGCCCTACAACGTCTTTCTCGCTCTCGCCGTCTGGCGGACCGCCGAGAAATCCGGCGGCGCCAAGGCCTCGCTGATGATGCTGGGTTCGGCGCTCTGGCTGATCGCCACGGTCGTCGTCTGAGGCAGGCATCCAATTACGAAAAAGGGCGGCCGCAGCCGCCCTTCGCGAGAGATGCTGACGCCTCGTTCAGGCCGCCGGCTCGAATTTCAGCGCCACGCCGTTGATGCAGTAGCGCAGGCCTGTCGGCGGCGGGCCGTCCTCGAAGACATGGCCGAGATGGCTGCCGCAACGGGAGCAGTGGCATTCGGTGCGGACCATGCCGTAGCTGCGGTCGACGGTGTTCTCGACCGAACCCGGAACGGGATCGTTGAAGCTCGGCCAGCCGGTGCCGCTCTCGAACTTCAGCGTGGATTGGAACAGCGGCTGGTCGCAGCCGACGCAGGAAAAAGTGCCGGCGCGCTTCTCGTAGAGCAGGGCGCAGCTGCCCGGCCGCTCGGTGCCGTGGTTGCGCATGACGGCGTATTGCTCAGGAGTCAGCCGGGCGCGCCATTCGGCATCGGTGCGGGTGACGGGATAGGCGTGGGTGTCCATGAAGAATCTCCTCGGCCTTGGCGGCTCGTTGTTGGTTGTAATCGCTATTCGCCAAAAGATAGGCGTTTGTTACACGTCTGCCCAGTGTCTGGCATGTCGCCCGTCTCAATGTTTCCGAGACAATTGTCTGGTCGCCGCCTCCAGCCCGGCGAGCGTCATGGGGAACATGCGGTCGCCGAAGATGCCGCGGATCATGGCGATCGAATGGGTGTAGCCCCAGTTCTTTTCGCTCTCGGGGTTCAGCCACACCGCGTTCGGCCATTGCTGCAAGAGCCGGCCGAGCCAAACCGAACCGGCTTCCGGGTTCCAATGCTCTACCGAGCCGCCGGGGTGAGCGATCTCGTAAGGGCTCATCGAGGCGTCGCCGACGACGATGACCTTGTAGTCGGGGCCGTATTTGTGGATGAGGTCGAAGGTCGAAATCACCTCGGCATGGCGGCGGCGATTGTCCTTCCACACGCCTTCGTAGAGGCAGTTGTGGAAATAGAAATATTCGAGCTGGCGGAATTCGGCGCGCGCCGCCGAAAACAGCTCCTCGACGCTCTTGATGTGATCGTCCATCGAGCCGCCGACATCGAAGAACATCAGAAGCTTCACCGCGTTGCGGCGCTCGGGCCGTGTCTGGACATCGAGATAGCCGTGCTCGGCGGTGGCGTGGATGGTGCCGGGCAGGTCGAACTCTTCCTCGGCACCCTCGCGCACCCAGCGGCGCAGGCGCTTCAGCGCGATCTTGATGTTGCGGGTGCCGAGTTCGACCGCGTCGTCGAAATTCCTGAATTCGCGTCTGTCCCAGACTTTCACCGCGCGCCGGTTGCGGCTTTCAGCTTGCCCGATGCGCACGCCTTCGGGATTGTAGCCATAGGCGCCGAAGGGCGAAGTGCCGCCAGTGCCGATCCATTTCGAGCCGCCCTGGTGACGGCCCTTCTGCTCCTCGAGCCGCTGCTTCAAGGTCTCCATCAGCTTCTCGAAACCGCCGAGCCCCTCGACCAGTTTTTTCTCTTCCTCGGTCAGGTGCTTTTCGGCGAGCCGGCGCAGCCATTCCTCAGGGATATTGGCGACATCAACCGCATCCGGTCCGCCCAGCGCCTCGATGCCCTTGAAGACATGCGCGAAGACCTGGTCGAAGCGGTCGATGTGGCGCTCGTCCTTCACCAGGGCGGCGCGGGCGAGGTAGTAAAACCCCTCGACGTCATAATCGACAAGCCCGGCTTCCAGCCCTTCGAGCAGAGAGAGATATTCCCTGAGCGAGACGGGAACGCGTGCTGCCTTCAGTTCGAGGAAGAAGGGAAGGAACATGGCCGGTTACAGCAAATCATACTCGATGAAGCCCGTCCTGCGCGCGACGCGGTCGTAGAGCTTGCGCGCGGTGGCGTTGGTTTCGTGCGTCATCCAGTAGACGTTTTTCACCCCGATCTTGCCGGCTTCCTGCTTCACCGCTTCGATGAGGGCGGCGCCGATGCCCTTGCCGCGCACATCAGTGTCGGCGAACAGGTCTTGCAGGTAGCAGTTGTTTTTCTCCGACCAGCCGGAGCGGTGGTAGAGATAATGGGTGAGGCCGACGGCCCTGCCGTCTAGGGTTGCGATAAAACCCTTCGGCTCGAACTCGCCTTCCGTAAACAGCCGCTTCCAGGTGATCGCGTAGACTTCTTCCGGCAGCTTCGTCTCGTAGAAGGTCAGGTAGTCGGTCCACAGGCGCCGCCAGTCGGCATGGTCGGATTGCGCGAGCGGGCGGACGGTGATTTCGGTCATTTCGTTCCTCCAAGGCCTGATCCGTATCCGTCCGGACGGAATCAGGGTTGCGCGCAGCTTCGCCTAAACCGCCGGCGAATTGTACTCTCCAAATGCGGTCGCCAGCATATGCAGTGCCTCGCGGGCTCGCGGCGCCAGCCTGTGCGAATGCAGCACCACTTCGGACGGATCAAGCGGCGGCAGGCCGAGCTTGCGGCTGACTTCGACCAGTCCTGGAGGCGCGACGCGGTGGGCGAGGGCGGAAACCGCAAAGCCCGCCGACACCGCAATGTTGACGGCCGCGCCACCGCCACCGACGAAGGACTCCTCCCAGGCGATGCCAGCCTTGTCCAGTGTCTCGACCGCCCGCACACGGTCCGGGCAGCTGCATATGGTGCTCAGGAGAGCGAGGCGTAGCGGCGTCCCGCGCTGCCATTCGAAGGAAGGGGTCGCGAACCAGCCATAATGGTTGCGCGACAAGGTCCGGCCCGGACGGCTGTCGCCTTCGCGGTGCACGATGATCGCATCAAGTTCGCCGCGATCGAACGCCTCTTTCAGCACCGTGCTGGTGTCGATCCTCAGACTGAGCGTGAGCGACGGATCATGCGCGTGGATCTGGGCGATCAGGACGGAAAGCTCCGGGCCGGCCGCGTGATCGACAAAGCCGAGCGCAAGCCGGCAAGGGGCCGCGGCAAACTCCGCCATGGCGCGCTCATGCGCGGCAAGGAAATCTCGTGCGGAGGGGAGAAAAACCGCTCCCTTCGGCGACAGGCTGACCCGGCGCGGCGTGCGTTCGATCAGCCGCGCCCCGAGCTTTTCCTCGAGCCGGCGCAGCTTGACGCTGATCGTTGCCTGGGTGCTGCCGAGCGCGGCGGCGGCGCGGGTAAAGCTCTGCAGGTCGGCCACCATCACAAAGGTGCGAACGGCATCGACGTCTAGGCTGGTCATTCAGGACCTCTTTGGGCAGGCATTCGATTTTGTCATTTCTGAAATAGGGCTTCATAGCCTTTTTTCATGGTCGCGTCTCCTTTATTCCACGCTGACAGCGGAAGAGCACTGCCGCTCATCTCAATGTTGCGAGGACCGATATGCCGTTTGAACGAAACACCATCGCGCTGACCGGCGTGTGCCTGGCGTCGCTGCTGTTCGGGCTCGAAATCTCCAGCGTGCCGGTGATCCTGTCGAAACTGGAAAGCGTTCTCGCCGCCGACTTCAAAGACCTGCAATGGATCATGAACGCCTACACGATCGCCTGCACCACGGTGCTGATGGCGACCGGCACCCTGGCCGATCGTTTCGGCCGCAAGCGCGTGATGGTGGCGACAACCGTCGCCTTCGGCCTCGCATCGCTGCTGTGCGGCCTGGCGACCAGCGCGCCGCTGTTGATTGCCGCGCGCTTTCTGCAGGGGCTCGCGGGCGGGGCGATGCTGACCTGCAGCGTGGCCGTGCTGTCGCATCAGTTCCAGGATGGAAAGGCGCGCGGCAAGGCCTTCGTCGCGTGGAGCGTCGTCGCCGGCATCGGGCTCGGGTTCGGCCCCGCCATTGGCGGCCTCATCGTGGCGTTGTCCAACTGGCAGTGGGTGTTCCTCATCCACGTGCCGCTGGCTATCCTGGCGCTCGCCTTCATCGGCGCCGGGGTGACGGAATCGCGCGATCACAACGCCCGGAAGCTCGACTGGGCGGGCATGCTGACACTTTCGGCCGCGGTTTTCGGCTTCTCCTATCTGATCACGCAAGGTGGCGATCTCGGCACAGGCGTCCGCATCGGCGTGACCATCGCGTCGGTGGCGGCCTTCATCGCATTCGTTGTCGCCGAAAAGATCAATCCCTATCCGATGTTCGATTTCTCCGTGTTCCGCATCCGCCAGTTTTCGGGCGCGATCATGGGCGCGATCGGCATGAACTTCAGCTACTGGCCGTTCATCATCTATCTGCCGATCTATTATTCCGGCGTGCTTGGCTACGACAGCACAACCACCGGCCTTCTGCTGCTGGTCTATACGCTACCGTTCATGGTTATGCCGCCGCTCGCCGAGCGCCTGCGTGCACGGTATCAGGCGCGGATTGCCATTCCGCTCGGCCTGTTGACGCTGGGGATCGGCTTCATCGCCATGTGGGTCGGGTCCGGGCTGGAGGGAGCGAACTGGATGACCATGCTGCCGGGCACGCTGATCGCCGGAATCGGCATCGGCCTGACCAATTCACCGACCACCAACACCACGACCGGCGCGGTTTCGCCGGACCGGGCCGGCATGGCTTCCGGCATCGATATCAGCGCGCGGCTGATCACGCTCGCCATCAACATAGCGGTTCTGGGCCTGTTGCTGACGCAAGGCATCGCCGCTTATCTCGGCAAGGCGCTCGGCCCGGCTCTTGATGCCGGTGAGATAAGGACGCTGGCGGAAAGGATCGCCACCGGCAATCTCTCCGATCTTGTGCGGGAGACGCCCTCGCTTGCAACCCTCGACCCGTCCGGCGCTATCGTACATGCATCCCTGGTCCATGGCTTCGGCTGGGTCATGCTCTATTGCGGGATTGGCGTTCTTGCCCTGTCGGTCATCGGTTTCGTCATCTTCGGACCGAAGCGCGTCGCGCCGCTGGAGAGAAGGTTTGCCGCCGCCGAGTGAGCGGCCGAAGCCTGCTCGTGGCGGGAGCTTCGCTCGATCTTCACCCCTGCCGTCGCGCCATGAAGGCCAGCCGTTCGAACAGATGCACATCCTGTTCGTTCTTCAGCAGGGCGCCGTGCAGCTTGGGCAGCGCGTTCTTGGCGTCGGCGCGCAAATCCTCGGGCGCGATGTCGTCGGCGACCAGCAGCCGGATCCAGTCCAACGCCTCCGATGTCGACGGCTTCTTCTTCAGCCCCGGCACGTCGCGGATTTCGTAGAACTGGGTGAGTGCGGCGCGCACCAGGTTCTGCTTAATGCCGGGATAGTGGACGTCGACAATCTTGTGCAGGGTCTCGACATCGGGAAAGCGGATGTAGTGGAAGAAGCAGCGGCGCAGGAAGGCGTCCGGCAGTTCCTTCTCGTTGTTGGAGGTGATGATGACGATGGGCCGCACGGCGGCGCGGACCGTCTCGCCGGTCTCGTAGACGAAGAACTCCATCCGATCGAGTTCCTGCAGGAGGTCGTTGGGGAATTCGATGTCGGCCTTGTCGATCTCGTCGATCAGAAGCACGACTTTCTTGCCGGCGGCGAAGGCCTCCCAAAGCTTGCCGCGCTTGATGTAGTTCCTGATGTCATTGAACCTCGCGTCGCCGAGCTGGCTGTCGCGCAGCCGCGAGACGGCGTCATATTCGTAGAGGCCCTGTTGCGCCCGCGTCGTCGACTTGACATGCCATTCGATGAGGTCGAGGCCGAGTGCCGCCGCCACCTGCCGGGCAAGTTCCGTCTTGCCGGTGCCGGGCTCGCCCTTGACCAGCAGCGGCCGTTCCAGCGCGATCGCCGCGTTGACCGCCACCATCAGATCCTTGTCGGCGACGTAGTCCGCCGTACCTTCGAAACGCATTCTTGCTCCTCGGTTCGTTCCGGGCGACCGTAAGCAGGCGGCTCAACCTGTGCAAGGGTATGCCTGCTGCGGCGAATGGGCTTGAAACCCGGGATCAAAATTATCCGTTCATGAGGGAAGGCCGCCCAGCAGGCCGAAAGGGCAACATGGACGGAAAAATTTCAGCCAAGACGGCGCTACAGATCGTTGTCGCGGTGCTGGCGGCAACGCCGGTCCTGGTCGGTATCGAGGGCATTCTGTTCGGACCGGCGTTCCTGCATGTAGCCGCACCATGGCCGGTCGATCTCGACAGCCATTTCCGCTTCCTGTCCGGGTTTTTCCTGGCTGTTGGTATTGCCTGGTACAGCTGCATTCCCGGCATAGAGGCAAAGACCGAGCGGTTCCGGTTGCTTGCCGCCTGCACGTTCACGGGCGGCCTGGCGCGGCTTGTTTCGTTGTTTTTGGTCGGCGCGCCTTCGCTGGGTCACGTCGCCGGGCTATGCGTCGAGCTGCTCGCAGTACCGGCGCTGGTCGTGTGGCAGGGCCGTGTCGCGAATAAAGCCGCCGGGAGGGGGCAACTCTCTGGCGCTTAGCCGGCCAGCGGCCTATATTGGGGAAGACGGTCTGCGCTTCCCGGCAGGAGACACTTTTCCCCGGGGCCTTAACGATCCTTAGGGAGCTGTCCCTGGGAAGACCCGTGGGTTTTCTCACACGGCGCCCACCTACTTTGTAGGCACCCGGGATCGACCTCTCCACCGGTTGTGTGGATCGTCACTAATTGCCATCTCCACGCATTCCTGTGGGTGATGCGGTAGAAAACGTCGCTCCTAAAACGCAATCCTGATACGGCCTTTTCTATCGTCCTGGCATGACATCTTCGAAAGATCTGAAAAAGCAGCTTCGGCTCGAGGCCCTTGGGCGCCGCGACGCGCTTGATGAACTGTGGCGGGTGGAGGCGGCGCTCGAGATGGCGGAGACGGCGCGCGACCACCTGGAGATCGGGCCGGGTGAGATCGTCTCCGGCTTCTGGCCGATGCGCTCGGAGGTCGATGTCAGGCCGCTGATGTTCGCATTGCGTGAGAAGGGCGCACGGCTCTGCCTGCCCGCCATTCTCGACAAGACCACGATCGTCTTTCGCGAACTGGTGCGTGGCGCGCCGATGGTCGACATGGGCTTTGGCACGGTCGGGCCGCACGCGGAGGCCGAAGTTCTCGACCCCTCGGTCATGCTGGTGCCGCTCGCCGCCTTCGACGCGCGCGGCCACCGCATCGGTTATGGCGCCGGCTATTACGACCGTGCGATCGCGAAGCTCGTCGACAAGGGGCATGCGCCCCGGCTGATCGGCATCGCGTTCGACTGCCAAGAAGTTTCGCAAGTTCCGGACGAACCCCATGACGTGGTCATCCCGGAAATACTCACCGAGAGCGGGTTGCGCCGCTTCGCGCCAAAATTGTAGATAGTTCTTTGAACGCATGATCTTTGCCGAAAAGTCATGCAACTTTTCGGGATCAGGCATAGATGAGACTTCTCTTCCTCGGGGACATGGTTGGAAAGACGGGCCGCACCGCTGTGTGGGAACAACTTCCTGGGCTGATCTCCGACTTCAAACTCGATTTCGTCATCGTCAACGGCGAGAACGCCGCCGGCGGCTTCGGCATAACCGAAGAGATTTTTCGCGAGACGATCGCGGCCGGCGCCGATGTGGTGACCACGGGCAACCATGTCTGGGACCAGCGCGACGCGCTGGCCTTCGCGCCGCGCGAACAGCGCTTCCTGCGTCCCTCCAACTTTCCCAAGGGCACGCCCGGACGCGGCTCCGGCGTCTATATCGCCAGAAGCGGGGCGCGTGTTCTGGTCGCCAACATCATGGGCCGGGTGTTCATGCATCCCGAACTCGACGACCCGTTCCAGGCCGGCGAGCGTGAGCTTGCGGCCTGTCCGCTCGGCGAGCAGGCCGATGCGGTGATCATCGACTTCCATGCGGAGGCGACCTCGGAGAAAATGTGCTTCGCGCATTTCGTCGACGGCCGCGCCAGCCTCGTCGTCGGCACCCACACGCACCAGCCCACCGCCGATCACCAGATCCTCAATGGCGGCACCGGATACCTGTCGGATGCCGGCATGTGCGGCGACTATGATTCCTCGCTCGGCATGGACAAGGAGGAGCCGCTCAATCGGTTCCTGTCGAAAGTGCCGAAAGGACGTTTCGAGGCAGCGACCGGACCGGCGACATTGTGCGGCGTCGGCGTCGATATTTCCGACCGCACGGGGCTGACCGAGAAGATCGCGCCGTTTCGTCGCGGGCCGCGATTGGAAGAAACGGCACCGTCCTTCTGGTCGTGACATTGATATAGAGGTTCGCAGTACCTAATTGCCGGCGACACTGCTCTAGATCGTAGGGGGACGACCTCCATGCAGCTTATTGAATTCCTGGCGCCGCATTTTCAATTCGTTTCCGATCCGACCGCCTGGGTCGCCTTGCTGACGCTGGTGGTGCTCGAGATTGTGCTCGGCATCGACAATCTGATCTTCATCTCGATCCTGACCAACAAGCTGCCGGAGGAGCAGAGGGCGCGCGCGCGCCGGCTCGGCATCTCGGCGGCGCTGATCATGCGCCTGGTGCTGCTCGCCACCATTTCCATCATCGTCCAGCTGACGACGCCGGTGTTTACCGCGTTCGGCCACGGCTTCTCCTGGCGCGACCTGATCCTGATCGCCGGCGGCCTGTTCCTGGTGTGGAAAGCGACCAAGGAGATCCATCACACGGTCGACCCCGACGACCATCAGGACACGATGCTGGGCGAAACGCTCAAGATCTCGCTCGCCGGCGCGATCTTCCAGATCCTGCTGCTCGACCTGGTCTTCTCGATCGATTCCATCATCACCGCCGTCGGCATGACCGACGAGATCGCCATCATGTACATCGCGGTCATCGTGGCCGTCACGGTGATGATGCTGGCGGCCGGGCCGCTGGCGGATTTCATCGCCAAGAACCCCAGCATCGTCATGCTGGCACTGGGCTTCCTGCTGATGATCGGCATGACGCTGATCGCCGATGGCATGGGCTACCATGTGCCCAAGGGCTACATCTACGCGGCGATGGGTTTCTCGGCGCTGGTCGAGGGCCTCAACATGCTGGCGCGGCGACGCAAGAAAGCGAAATCCAGCGACGGGCATTAGAGCGCGGACGCTACGGATTGTCGGGGCTCGGAAAGCGACCCCGGATGAAAGGAGGCCCTATGAGCAGGAAGGATCTTAGCCACGACCAGCGAGACCAGCTTGCAAAACTGGCCGATTTGCCTGACAGCGAGATTGATACTTCCGATATTCCGGAGGCTCCGGCCGAGAACTGGATACACGCCCGTCGCGGGAATCTTTACCGCCCAGTCAAGCAGCCGGTGACCATTCGGCTCGATGCCGACGTGCTTCATGGATCAAGGAACATGTCGGAGGCGGGGGCTATCAAACCGAGATTAATCACGTGCTCCGCCGCCATGTGATCGAACAGGAAAAGGGGCGATCCTGAGTCGCTTAACCTGCCGGTACTCCCTTCGGGTGCCGATCACCGATGAGGCCCAGCGTCAGGCCCTGTTCCAGCCAGGCCTTGGCGCCGGCGAGCACCAGCGTGAAGCCTCCGGTTGAACCGACCGCTCCTTTCACCTGCTCGTCGCCATTGCCGGCAAAGCCGAAATTGCGAACTTCGAGGAAGGTTGTCCGGCCGGGCATTTCCGTGAAGATCCAGACCACGGTGGTAGGCGGGTCGCTCCACGTCATCACGATCCGTTCGTTCCTGACGATTTCGCTCACGCGGACCGTCGTAGAGACGCCGTACATGCGCCACTCCCAATGCACCTCCTTGCCCCCATCCAGCCGGCCGCTGCCATGGGTGAACCAGAATTTTGTCGTGATCGCCGGGTCGACAATGGCCTCGAACACGTCGGCGATGGGCCGCCGGATCAGCATGCCGGCCTCGGCCGTGGGCGTTTCATGGATCTGCATTGCCGTTCTCCTTTCCGAACTCACCAGGCGTCGGGTTCACGGACCATGTGAACGATGTTGGCCGGGTTGGTGATCCAGCCACCGCGGAACCCTTCGCCCAGCGGTTCGATGGCATCGCATCTCGTGATGCCGGCGTCGGCGAGACGCTCGGCGGCGCCTGAAAAATCCTGCGTGAACAGCTCCAGCCAGACTTCCGCCTGGCTCATCATGGGTGCCTCGTCGATCCACAGGCGGTTGGGTCCAAGCTCGAAGCCGACGGCCGGCGCCTTGGCGGTGAACGGCTTGAGGCCGACGACGTCCCGGTAAAAGGCGATCGTCGCCTCGTATTGGTGCGGCGGCACCTTCATGGCGATGTTGATGCCGCCGGTGATCTTCGCGGTCATTGCTGGCTCCATTTTCTTGGCGTTCAAATGTTGTCTTCGCTGGCGGGCTCGCCCTTCATCTCGCTGCGGTAATAACCGTCGCGCAGGTTGATGCCGTATTCGACATAGGCCTTCATGCAGGCAAGCATCTGCGACCAGCCCTCGCAATTGAGGTAGGATTTCTTCAGGCCGACCGCGCCTTCCCGCCAGCCGCTCTCGGCGATGGTGACGAAGGTGCCGCCATCGTCGAGCGGTTCGAAATTCATCTCGATGCGGGTCTTGTAAGCCGGCTTGCCGTCGGCGTCGGTGGCATCCCAGCGCAGCACGATGCGGCTGTCCTTGACCACTTCGTCGACCTCGACAGGCACCTTGCCCCACCAGACGACACCAGAACCGGCAACCAACGGCGCGCTGGCGCCGCCGATGGTGGTGAAATAGCCGCTCAGCTTCTTCGGATTGACGACCGCGTCGAAGACCTCGGCGACCGGTTTGCCGATGCGGCCGGAAATTCTGAACCCAAGAGACATATCCACAGCTCCTCGCTTGATCGCGACAACGATATGTTATAGAAACATAACATGTCAAGCCGATCGCAGGACGATAATGTTTTCAAGGCGCTGGCGCATCCGCGCCGGCGCGAAATGCTGGATCAATTGAAAGACGAGCCGAAAACCACTGGCATGCTGTGCGAGGTCTTTCCCGACATTGATCGCTGCACCGTCATGCTGCACCTCAAGGTGCTGGAGGAGGCTGACCTGATCGTTGCGCGCCGCGAAGGACGCGAGCGCTGGAACCATCTCAACGCACTTCCGATCAAGCAGATCCACGACCGCTGGATCAGCCAGTATGCCGGCCATGCGCTCAGCATCATCGACCGGCTGAAGTCCGATCTTGAAGCATAGACACGTCCCGGGGTCGCCTTAGTGCGGCGCGGCTGGACGAATTGAGCCGATTTATCTATAAGCCGGCCATTCCGACAAGAGCGCCGCGCGTCCATCCGGACGCATCAGGGACGTTCTGAAATTTTGAATTCGAGTGTTTTGGAAAGCGAGGTCGCGCATCTCGCGGCAAGATGCTCTAGCCGAACACGACAGGGGTGCCATGGCTGGCCATTCACAGTTCAAGAACATCATGCACCGCAAGGGCCGTCAGGACGCGGTGCGGTCGAAAATGTTTTCCAAGCTGGCGCGCGAAATCACCGTCGCCGCCAAGAGCGGAACGCCCGACCCATCGATGAATCCGCGCCTGCGCCTGGCCATCCAGAACGCCAAGGCGGTGTCGATGCCCAAGGACAACATCCAGCGCGCCGTCAACAAGGCCTCGATGGGCGATGCCGAAAACTATGAAGCCGTGCGCTATGAAGGGTATGGTCCCGGCGGCGTGGCGCTGATCGTCGAGGCGCTGACCGACAACCGTAACCGTTCGGCCTCCAATGTGCGCGCAGCCTTCACCAAGGCCGGCGGCGCGCTCGGCGAAACCGGGTCGGTGTCGTTCATGTGGAACCGCGTCGGCGAAATCTATTATCCGGCCTCGGCCGGCAGCGCCGACAAGGTCATGGAGGCGGCGATCGAAGCCGGCGCCGACGATGTCGAGTCCGACGAGGAAGGCCACACAATCTATTGTTCCTTCGAAAATCTCGGCGACGTGTCGAAGGCCCTGGAAGCCTCGCTGGGCGAGGCCGAATCGGTGAAGCCGATCTGGCAGCCGCAGAACAATGTCCCGGTCGACGAGGAGCGCGCGCAGTCGCTGATGAAGCTGGTCGCCACGCTCGAGGACGACGACGACGTGCAAAGCGTTTACGCCAATTTCGAGGTCGATGACGAGACCATGGCCAAGCTCAGCGCGGCGTGAGAGAAGGCCGTCCGACATGAGCACAGCTCAGTTGCCCGCCGTCCGCATCACCTACTGCACGCAGTGCATGTGGCTGCTGCGTGCCGGCTGGATGGCGCAGGAGTTGCTTTCAACCTTCGGTACCGAACTCGGCGAGGTGACGCTGGTGCCGGGCACCGGCGGCATCTTCACCATCTCCTGCAACGATGTGCTGGTCTGGGACCGCAAGCGCGATGGCGGTTTTCCGGATGCGGCAAAACTGAAGCAACTGGTCCGCGACGTGATCGATCCGGATCGCGATCTCGGCCATGCCGACCGCAAGGGTCACACGTCGAAGGGTGACACGCAGAAAGACCCCGCCTGAGCGGAGTCTTTTTTTGCGTCTCGTTAGACCTCTTCAGAGCAATGCGAAGATAAAGCAGGCCATCGCCGCGATGGCGGTGACGGTGCGGACGTGGTTCCACATCACCCATTGGCTCAGATGGTTCGCCCACACGGCGGCGCCGTTGCTGCTGGCCGGGTCGACGGCGGCGAGCGAATCGTTGAGCGGCACGTTGAAAACCATGGTCACGATCGGGTTGCCGATCAGGTAGATCACCGCGCCGGCCAGCAGCCAGTACGAGCCGGACTGGCTCCAGCCCATGAGGGCGGTGGCTATAAGCACCAGGCAGATCAGTCCGGTGCCGAAAAGCGCGGTCATGAAGGTGGGGGTGATCACCGTGATGTTGATCGAATTCATCGCGGCGATGCCAGTTGGAACGGGCAGCCGGGCAAGTGCCGCCATAACGAAGTTGGAAAAGGCGAAGAACACGCCGCCGACGACGCCCGAGCCGATCGCGGCAATGATGGTGAGGGCGGGAAGAAGCCTGGTCATCTCAGTTGCTCCAGATGCCGGTAGCGGCGGTTTCATTGTGTCAGTCATTTCGGGTTCCTCCGTTACAAAATATGAGTAATCCTCACATTTGCAAAACGTGATAAACCCTCGTATTTTGTGAGTCAAGCCATTCGGGTCGATTTTGCCGAGTGCATTTGTTGGAGACAGTCATGGAAGGCACAGCGGCCAACGAGCAGATCGCTTCGCCGCGCAAGGCACCAAGCCAGCAGCGCAGCCGCGAACGGGTCGAGCGCATGCTTGCCGCCGCCTCGGCGCTGATCGCCGAGCAAGGCAGCGATGCCATGCGGATGGGCGAAGTGGCGGAACGGGCAGGCGTGTCGATCGGCTCGCTCTACCAGTTCTTTCCCGACAAGCGGGCGATCGTCTGGGCGCTGGCCGAGCGCTATACGGTGGAAAGCCAGGCCTGCATCTCAGAGGCGCTCAAGGACGTCACGGATGCGGAGGGGCTGGGCCGAGCGTTTTCGGAGCTGGTCGATATCTACTATGGGCTGTTCCTGGCCGAGCCGGTGATGCGCGACATCTGGTCGGGCACGCAGGCCGACAAGACACTGCGCCAGCTCGAGCTCGCCGACAGCCGCGCCAACGCCGAATTCCTCAGTGCCGTCTTGAGGCGGCTAAAGCCCGATGCCGATGCCGAAGCCTTGGAGACGACGGCGTTTCTGGTCTGGCAGATGGGCGAGGCGGCCGTGCGGCTGGCGATCTCGGTCGACCGGCAGGAAGGCGACAGGCTGGTGGCTGCCTACAAGCGCATGGCGCTCAGAGAATTGCTTCCTGAAGAGGGCTAGCGGCCGAGATAGCTGCGAAGCATTTCAGCACGCTCGTCATCCGTGCACATTACCATCCGGGCAAGGCTGAGCATACCGCGATGGAGCGTGACCACAGCCGATGCGGAGGCCACAATCGTCTCATCTGCCTCGGTTTGCAGATCCCTCAGCGCCAAATGGAAAAGCGTCTGCCAGGCGGCTTTGTAGTGGGGTTCGATCCAATCTGGTATCGGCGGGTTCCAGATTGTCTCGTCATTGTAGCGGAGGGCCAGTGCTCGCAGGGCCGGTCGTGGATGATATGTAACCTTGTATCCGCCCTTGAGACCGGACCATCGGTGATCGTCGAGAATGGACATATGGCCTCCGTGACCAATTGCGTTCAAGGCAGGGGCTTGAGGTCAACAAAAAACCCGCCACGAGGGCGGGTCTTTGAACTGCGAAGGTCGCTTGGCTTAGAGGCCGAAGCCCTCGAAGCGCTTCTTGAACTTCGACAGGCGGCCGCCGCGGTCGAGCAGGGTCTGCTGGCCGCCGGTCCAGGCCGGGTGGGTCGTCGGGTCGATATCGAGGTTCATCGTATCGCCTTCCTTGCCCCAGGTCGAACGGGTCGTGTATTCGCTGCCGTCGGTCATGACGACCTTGATGGTGTGGTAGTCGGGGTGAATGGCGCTCTTCATGGCTCGGTTCCTGGCTTGCTGGCGCGGCGGACGGGCATAAGCCTGCGTCGATGCGCCCCTTTTTAAAACTCGAAGCCGCAGCTATTGAGGAGCCACGGCTTCTAAAACGGTCGGCGTGCCTATACATCAGCCGGAATTGAATCACAAGGCCGTGGCAAGCGCAATTCAGGCGCATAGGCCGAGGCGGCTAGAGGAACACCCAGAATGGCGCAATCAAGCAGCGCAGACGAGCGCCGACGCTCGCTCAAGCCGCTCAGGCGCCTGTTCCCCTATATCGCGGGATATCGCACGCTGGTCGTCGGCGCGCTCATCTCGCTGGCCATCGCGGCGGCAACCACATTGGCGCTGCCGCTGGCGGTACGGCGCATGATCGACCATGGTTTCTCGTCGACCGGCACCACCTTCATCGCCGAGTACTTCGCGGCGCTGGTGGCGATGGCCGCCGTGCTGGCGGCGGCGTCGGCCGGCCGTTACTATTTCGTCATCACGCTCGGCGAGCGCGTCGTCGCCGATATCAGGCGCGACGTCTTCGCCCATGTGACGACGCTGTCGCCTGCCTTTTTCGACACCGCCCAGTCGGGCGAGATCGTGTCACGGCTCGCCGCCGACACCACGCAGGTCAAGTCGGCCGTCGGCGCCACCGCGTCCGTGGCGCTGCGCAATGTCATCCTCGGCCTCGGCGCGGTGGGGATGATGGTCGTCACCAGCCCGAAACTGTCCAGCCTCGTCATCGCGGCCATTCCCATCATCGTGCTGCCGCTGGTCGCCTTCGGCCGCTCGGTGCGGCGCAAGTCGAGGCAGGCGCAGGACACGCTTGCCGACGCGACGGCCTATGCCAGCGAGCAGATCGGCGCGGTGCGCACGCTGCAGGCCTTCACCAATGAGAAACTGGTCACCGGTCGCTTTTCGGGCGCGGTGGAAGCCGCCTTCGAGGCGGCACGCGCCTCGATTTTCGCACGCTCCTTCCTGACCTTCTTCGCCATTTTCACCATTTTTTCGTCCGTCGTGGCGGTGCTGTGGTTCGGCTCGCGCGACGTGCTCGACGGCATGATATCGCCCGGCACGCTCGGCCAGTTCCTGCTCTACTCGGTGTTCGCCGCCGGCGCGCTCGGCGCGCTCTCGGAAGTTTGGGGCGAACTCGCGCAAGCAGCCGGCGCGGCCGAACGGCTGACCGAGATCCTGGCCGAGACGCCGGCGATCCAGGCGCCGGCCAGTCCGAAACCGCTGCCGGCGGTCGCCAAGGGCGCGATCGTCTTCGACGACGTCTCCTTCTCCTATCCGGCGAGGCCTGACCGCGCCGCCGTCCATGGCTTGAGTTTTTCGGTCAAGCCCGGCGAGACGGTGGCCATCGTCGGCCCCTCGGGTGCCGGCAAAAGCACTGTGTTCTCGCTGATCCTGCGCTTCTACGATCCGGAGACAGGAAAAATCCTGATCGACGGGGTCGATGTGCGCGAGGCCGATCCCGTTGCGGTCAGGCAGCGCATCGCCATCGTGCCGCAGGACGTCACCATCTTCGCGGCGAGCGCACGCGACAATATCGGCTTTGGCCGGCCCGGCGCCAGCGAGGCCGAGATCGAGGCGGCGGCGAAGGACGCGCTGGCCGACGAATTCATCCTCAAGCTCGAAAAAGGCTACGACAGCCAGGTCGGCGAGCGCGGCGTGACGCTGTCGGGCGGCCAGCGCCAGCGGGTGGCGATCGCCCGCGCCATCCTGCGTGACGCGCCGATCCTTTTGCTCGACGAGGCGACCTCGGCCCTCGACGCCGAAAGCGAAACGCTTGTGCAGACGGCGCTCGAGCGGCTGATGCGGGGGCGCACCACCATCGTGATCGCCCACCGGCTGGCGACGGTGCTCAAGGCCGACAGGATCCTGGTCATGGACGGCGGCCGCATCGTCGAGGAAGGCACGCACCAGAGCCTGGTCGCCAAGGGCGGCATCTATGCCCGGCTGGCCAAGCTGCAATTCGAGACCGGAGCCAGCGCCTTCAGGGGCGCGGCGGAGTAACGGGCCCTACTCGCCTCGGCGTAACGAAAATTGTCATCCCAGGCGGCATTGTCGCTTCGGCTGCCGCCGTCGGTCACGCGGCCGATCTCATCCGCCGTAGCGCTGCTTCAGGTGATTGACGAAATAGACGGCGTTGAGTTTTTCGCCGGTGGCGCGTTCGAGCAGGTCCGGCGTCGACCAGCGCGACCCCTGCGACCAGATTTTCTCACGGCGCCATCCGTTGATCGCCTCGAAATTCCCTTTGGCGAGATCATCGTCGGCTGAAGGATGCTCGCGCACCAGCGCGGCCCATTGTTGCGCCGCCATCATCGCGCCCAGCGTGTAGGAGGGGAAATAGCCGAAGGCGGCACCTGGCCAATGCACGTCCTGCATGGGTCCATCGGCCGGATTGTCGATGGTTGAAAGGCCGAGATAGTCGCGCATCCTGGCATCCCAGGCTTCAGGCAGGTCAGCCACCTCCAGGCGACCCGAGACAAGCTCCTGCTCCAGTTCGTAGCGCAGGATCACATGCAGCGGATAGGTCACCTCGTCGGCATCGACGCGGATCAAGCCGCGCTCGACGCGGTGTACATGGGGCAGGAGATCGTCGAGCGACCAGGCCTCGCCAAGATGTTTTTCCACCACCGGCAGCGCCCAGCGCCAGAAGGCCGGATTGCGGCCGACCTGCTTTTCGACGAACAGGCTCTGGCTTTCATGCACCGCCATGCCGCGGGCCTTACCGAGCGGCCAGTGCGACCATGCCTTGGGCAGGTTCTGTTCATAGAGCGCGTGACCCGTCTCGTGTAGCACGCCCATCAGCGCCGACAGGAAATCCGACGTCTTGTAGCGCGTGGTGATGCGCACGTCGCTCGGCACGCCACCGCAGAAGGGATGGTGCGACACAGACAATGAGCCATGGGTCAGGTCGAAGCCGACCGCGGCCATCATGGCAAGCCCGAGCTCGCGCTGCCGGTCGATGGCATAGATGCCCGAAAGCGGTTTCAGCGGATGCTTGCGCAGCCGCGCTTCCTGTATCGCCAGCGCCTCCGGCACGAAGCCTTTGAGGAAGGCCTTCAGGTCGGCGAAGACGGGGGTGATATCGGCCGTGCGGTTGCCGGGATCGTATTGCTCCATCAGCGCGTCATAGGGAGCCAGGCCGAGCACGTCGGAGCGCAGGGCCGCCTCCTCGCGCACCAGAGCCACCACGCCCTCCAGCGCCGGCTGGAAGCCAGCCCAGTCGTTCTTGGCGCGCAGCGCGCGCCACAATTGCTCGCAGCGCATGCGCGCCGTGGTCTGGCGCTCGACGAATTCGACCGGCAGGCAGGTCAGGTTGGTGTATTGCCGCCGCAGTTCGGCGAGGGCGGCCCGCTGCTCATCGTCCAATGCCTCGCCTTCGGCCGCGGCGATCCAGTCCGATATTTCGGGCGCGGTCGCCCTGGTGTGATACATGCCGGCAAGGGCCGCCATCGCCTCGGCGCGCTTCTCGCCGCCACCGACGGCCATGTGGGTCGCTTCATCGGCGCCGAGGATTGCCAGCGCATGTTCAAGCGCTTCGAGCTTGTGGCCGAGATCGTCGAGTTTGTTAAAGGACATGGCGGCTTCCGTGGTTGAGGACGGCGCGAAAAGACACCAACGCAAAAGCAATGGCAACCCTCGGATGCCTCCGGCGGATACACCTTGCGCAGGCGATGCCAGACATGAAATGCTGCGGGCGAGGCATGAAGGGGGAGCAGATGATCGGCAACCTACTGGTCGGGCTGGTGGCCCTGATCCATGTCTACATCGTCTATCTCGAGATGGTGCTCTGGGACACGCCGCGTGGGCACAAGACATTCCGCCTGACGCCGGAATTCGCCAGCGCCTCCAAAGTGCTCGCCGCCAATCAGGGTCTCTATAACGGCTTTCTCGCCGCCGGCCTGATCTGGGGGCTTTACCTCGGCGCCGGCGGTTTCCAGGTCAAGGTCTTCTTCCTGTTGTGCGTTGCCATTGCCGGTCTCTATGGTGCGGCGACGGTCGGCCGCAAGATCCTGTTCATCCAGACCGTGCCGGCGGCGATCGCCCTGATCGCGGTCTGGCTTGGGTGGTAGGCAGAATGGGTTGGTAGGCAGGATGGGTTGGTAGGCAGGGCAAGGCTGGCAGGCAAGATGGGCCGGTGAGGAAAAAGGGCGCCCGCGGGATTGGGGTCCCGAAGGCGCCAAGATGGTCCCTTCCTCTTGGGCCCTTCAGACAGGATGGCTTCAGCCGTTCGGATAGTTTCCGCCGTCGGCACCATCACCCATCAGGAAACCGCTGCCGGTGTCGACCATCAGACGTTGATCGACATTGTCGAGCCGGCGCAGCAGGTCATGGTATTGCGCGGCCGGGATCCTGCCGTGATCCGACGCGGCTATCCTCTCGGCGGCCTGGCCGATGCGGGCGGCGCGCATATCCAGGCGCTCCGCGACGGCCGGGGTGATGTTGTTGGCCTGCCTGGCGTCGACGATGCCCTGATGGACGCCCTGAACCTGGTCAATGACGGCTTCGACACGCGGGCCCGTCAAGTCGGTCGGGGCGGTGGCATCGAGGGCGCCCTTGTGATGGCCCGCGGCGTAAGCGCCGGCGAGCGGGACGGCAATGAGAATTGCCGCAAGCGTTGCAGTCTTGAGAGATGCTGATGAGCGCATGGTGCGCTTCCTCCTGCTGGGAAGGGAGAGCGGCCGCGCCGCCCGCCTTCCGACCATTTTGGGTCGTCCAGTTCCGTCGCGTCGCGATGGGAGGCATCGCCGGCGGTTCTCGGCCCTGCACGGCAAGCTAGGAGCGCCTTGGCGCGAAGTGTAATTAAAAAAAGATAATCTTTTCAGGCCTTGCCGGCCGATCTCTGCGCCCTAGAGTTGAGCCGGCGAACAACTTCGCGTGAGTTCGCGTGATGATGGATCAACGTTCGGTGAGCTTCAGCTCGATGCGGCGATTCTTGTTGCGCGCTTCGTCGGTGTCGGCGGGATCGAGCGGCTGGAACTCGCCGAAACCGGCGGCGACCAGCCGGTTGGCCGGCACGCCGTTCTCGATCAGGAACTTGACCACCGAGGTCGAGCGTGCCGTCGACAGTTCCCAATTGTCGCGGTAGCGGCCATTGCCTGAAAGCGGCTTGTTGTCGGTGTGGCCGTCGACGCGCAGCACCCAGTTGATCTCCGGCGGGATTTCTTTCTGCAATTCGATGATGGCGTCGGCGAGCTTCTTCATCTCGACCTTGCCGGCATCGTTGATCACTTCGGAGCCGGTCGGGAACAGCACCTCCGACTGGAAGACGAAGCGGTCGCCGACGATGCGGATGTTCTCGCGGTCGGCGAGGATTTCGCGCAGCCGTCCGAAGAAATCGGAGCGGTAGCGGTTCAATTCCTGCACACGCTGCGCCAGCGCCACGTTCAGGCGACGGCCGAGATCGGCGATCTTGGTGTTGGAATCGCGGTCGCGCGTTTCGGAAACGTTGAGGGCATCCTCGAGCGCGCCGATCTGCTTGCGCAAGGCCGCGATCTGCTGGTTGAGGATCTCGACCTGGCTCAGCGCCTGCTGGCTGATCTGGCGCTGGTTGTCGAGTTCACCGCCCAGTTCGGCGGCACGCTGGTTGGCGGCGTCACCGGCGCCGGCGCCTTGTGCCAGCAATTGTTCGAGCCGGCTTTTTTCCGCCTCGGCCGCCGACAGGGACGCCTGCAAATTGGCGAGCGAATCCTCCTTGTCCTGCGCCGTCGAGCGCTCCAGCGCGAGCAGCTGGGTCAGTTCGTTGATCTGCGAATTGAGGCGCGACAGCGCCGTGTCCTTGCCGGAGATCTCGCGGCCGAGCAGGAACTGCGCCAGCACGAAAACGGTGAGCAGGAACATGATGGCGAGCAGCAGCGTCGACAGCGCGTCGACGAAGCCAGGCCAATAATCGATGCGGCGATCGGTACGCCGGCCCCTGGCAAGCGCCATGCTAGTGAACCTCGGGCTTCTTCAGGGCGTCGGCGATCTTCTCCAGCGTGTTGCGCATCGCCTTCTGCTCGTCGGACTGGGCCTCGACCCAGTCGCGCATGATCTGCTGCTCGGAGCGCATGTTCTTCACCAGGCCGGAAATGCCGTCGGCGAGATTGGCCATGGCGGTGGCGACGCGAGGGTTGGAGCCGCCGCCGTTCTCCTGCATGCTGCGCAGCCGCTCCGACAACAGGCGGATCTCGTCGGAAGGTTCGGCCTTGGCCGGGTCGGAGACGACGATGTCGGACGACAGATCGGTGACCGAGGACAGCCAGTTTTCGAGTTCGGTGTAGAAGCGCGTCTGGGCGCGGCCGGCCTGCAGGTCGAGGAAGCCGAGTACCAGCGAGCCGGAGAGGCCGAACAGCGAGGACGAGAAGGCGGTGCCCATGCCGGCCAGCGGCGCCGACAGGCCCTGTTTCAGCGAATCGAGCACCGCCGCGGCGTCACCCGTGCCTGGATCGAGGGATTCGATGGTCTCGCGGATCGAGCCGATCGTGTTCAACAGGCCCCAGAAGGTACCGAGCAGGCCGAGGAACACCAGCAGGCCGACCAGGTAGCGCGAGGTGTCGCGGCTTTCGTCGAGGCGCGTTGCGATGGAATCGAGCATTGTGCGCATCGAGGAGGTCGAAAAGGCCATCGACGAGGAGCGGCCGATCATTGCCTTCATCGGCGCCAGCAGCACCGGTTCCGTGGTTTCCGAGCCGGCGCGGAAGGAGTTGACCCAGCGCACCTCGCGAAATAGCCGCCCGACCTGCGTGAACGCCAGCAGGATACCGACGACCAGCACGCCGACGATCAGGCCGTTGAGGCCGGGATTGGTGACGAAAGCGGTCGTGACCTGGCGGGTCAGGATGGCGGCGATGAAGGCGACGATGGCCAGGAAGATGACCATGGTCAGCAGGAAGACCTGCGGACTCGACAATTTGTGCGGATCGTAGACCAGTACGTCGGAGCGCCTGCCCATGCCGAAGGATCTGAGAAAAGCCATCCGTGCCCCGTTTCCGATGCTCTATTTTGCCTTCACGCAATTCCGAACGGGAAACCGCTCACGCTTTCCCTGGAATTGCTCCAGCGCCGCCGATCACGTAGTTGGCGACTCTAAACGGAATTGTGACCAAATTGAATGGTGCTTGGCAATATTGCCACCGGCGGCCTTTGCGGCCGGCGCATCAGAGGCGGTTGATGACCAGGCAGTCGACCATGGCCGCCAGATGCAGGCCGGCGCCGGTGACGACGAAGCCGTGCCAGAGCGCGTTGTGGAAACGCAGCGCCTTCCAGGCGAAGAAGATGACGCCGCAGGAATAGACGACACCACCGGCGACGATGAGCATGATCGACGTGGTCGGCAGCGTCTCGACGAGCGGTTTGACGAGGATGATGCCGCTCCAGCCGATGGCAAGGTAGAAGACGATCGCCAGCCTGTCGAAGCGCCCCGGGAAAAACACCTTGATGGCAATCCCCGTTGCCGCCGCGGCCCAGACCAGTACGATCATCCATCTCGCCAGCGGCGAGGCTCCCAACTGGGCCAGAAAGGGTGTGTAGGTGGCGGCGATCAACAGATAGATCGCGGCATGATCGAAACGCCGCAGGATCCATTTCGCGGGCGAGGTCACCGGCCACAGATTGTAGGTCAGCGATACCGAGAGCACGGTGAGCAAGGAGACGACATAGAAGGCCGCGGCGGTGTATTCGCCGGGCCCGACCCGGAAGGCGGCGAGCGCCAGCAACGCCGAACCGGCGGCGATCGCCAGCACGATGCCGACCGCATGGACGATCCCGTCGGCGATCATCTCGGCGCGCGAATAATGCCAGCGTCCGATGAAGGGAATTTCCGTCTGTGGCGGCGTGTTGGTCATCTATCGTCCTAGCGTCGCCCGTTATCTGGGCAACCGCCGGACAGTATTTCAAGCTTTGTTTGCGGTTTTGCGACTGCGGCGGTTCAGCGCGCCAGGCATTTGCTTCCAGGCAAATTCCTGGGCGGCCCGCACTTTTCCTCAGCGCGGCGCCAGCGGCTTTTTCACCGCCTTCAGCAACGCGCGCTGGATGATCTCGTTGCCGGCGACGACCGAGCCGGTGTCGAGCATATCCTGTCCGCCATCCATGTCGGAGGCGAAGCCGCCCGCTTCGCGGATCAGGAGCAAGCCGGCGGCGATGTCCCAGGCCGACAGACCGACTTCCCAGAACCCGTCCATGCGGCCGGCGGCGACATAGGCAAGATCGAGCGAGGCCGAACCCAGGCGCCTGATGCCGGAGACCTCGGCCATGACGTTGCGCAGTTCGACCAGGAAATTGCCGTGATGGCCGCGGCCGAGATGCGGTACGCCGCAGCCGATCACCGTGTCGACAAGCTTCGTGCGGCCGGCGACGCGCAGGCGGCGATCATTCATGAAGGCGCCGCCGCCGCGCTCGGTCGTATAGAGCTCGTCCATGGCCGGATTGTAGATGACGCCGGCAACGATCTGGCCCTGGCGCTCGAGCGCGATAGAGACGGCGAACAGCGGAATGCCGTGCAGGAAATTGGTGGTGCCGTCGAGCGGATCGACGATCCAGCGGTGCTGGCTGTCATCGCCGGCGACGGCGCCGCGCTCTTCCATCAGGAAGCCGTAGCCCGGGCGCGCCTTCGACAATTCGGCGAAGACGATGTCCTCGGCCTTGCGGTCGGCCTGGCTGACATAATCGCCGGGGCCCTTCATCGAGACCTGGAGGTTCTGGACCTCGCCGAAGTCGCGCGACAGCGAGCGGCCGGCCTTCATTGCGGCCTGGACCATGACGTTGAGGAGGGCTGAGCGTGCCATAGTGCTTCTTCCTGGTGCGGCGCTTTAAACTCTGTCTCGATAAATGCCGGTGACCCAAATTGGGGGCCACTTTTGGGCGGCACGGATCAGTCGGCGCGGCGCACGTAAGTGATTTCGTTGGTGTCGACGATGATGCGCTCGCCGGCGCCGATGAAGGGCGGCACCAGCACGCGAATGCCGTTTTCCAGTACCGCCGGCTTGTAGGAGGACGCCGCCGTCTGGCCCTTCACCACGGGATCCGCCTCGGTGATGGTCAGCGTCACGTAGTCGGGGAGCGATATGCCGATCGGCCGCTCCTCGTAGAGCTGGACCGTCACCATCATGCCGTCCTGCAGGAACGCGGCGCGGTCGCCGACGAAGTCCTTGTTCAGTTCGAGCTGTTCGTAGCTTTGGGTGTCCATGAACACCAGCGCGTCGTCCTGCTCGTAGAGGAAGGAGAAATCCTTAAGGTCGAGCCGGATCTGCTCGACGGTCTCGGCCGAGCGGAAGCGCTCGTTGAGCTTGGTGCCGTTGATGAGGTTCTTCAGTTCGACCTGGTTGTAGGCGCCGCCCTTGCCGGGCTTGACGGTGTTGGTCCTGACCGCCACCCAGAGGCCGCCATCGTGTTCGATGACGTAGCCGGGACGGATTTCGTTGCCATTGATCTTGGCCATGATGATGGGATCCGGGATGCTGCCAACGGCTGGGCCGTCGGTATGGGATGTTCGCCGTGACAAGCGATTTAGGGCTCCAAGACCACAAATCGCCCGGAGAGGCAAGGGAGGGGCCCATTTGGGCCGGGCAAGGGGGCTGGCGCCGGCAGATCTTGCCAGCTGTCCTCAGGGCAGGCGGTTCGCCTTCTGCAGGGCCTGCTTGGTCTGGTCGTCGCTCAGCCCTTGCAGGAAATCGTCCATCTCCTGATCGATGAGGCCGGCGCGGCGGGCGACTATGTACCAGGCGCCGGCGAGCACGAGATCCGGATCGGTGCCGATGCCTTGCATATAGAGTTTTGCCAGGCGGTTCTGGGCCGCGACATTGCCGCCTTCGGCGGCCTGCTTCGTCCAGCCGAAAGCCGATTTCAGGTCGCGCGCGCCGCCGCGGCCTTCGATCATCCAGGCGGCGAGATCGATCTGCGCGGTGTCGTAGTTCTGGCGGGCGGCCTGCGCCAGCAGGCGCCGTGCCTGGGCATCGTCGCGCGGCTTGCCGCCGACGCCGTTGGCATAGATCTGCGACATGGCGTACTGCGCGTCGGCGAGACCCGTCGCGGCAGCGCGCTCATAGTAGGAAACCGCCTTGGCCAGGCCGGCGTCGCCTGAATCCTGCTGCACCAGCATCTGCGCGAAATTGAATTGCGCCAGCTGGTTGCCGGCCTCGGCGGCCGCCTGCATCAGGGCGTAGGCTCCCTTGGTGTCCTTCTTGACGTAACGGCCGTCGAGCAACATCAGCGCATATTGGAACTGCGATTCCGGCACGCCCTGCTCGGCGGCCAGCGCGTACCATTTCGCGGCCTCGGCCGAGTTCAGCGGCACACCCAGCCCACGCGACAGGATCTCGGCCACCAGCGTCTGCGCCGCCGGGTCGCCGTTCTGCGCGCGGACCAGCGCCAGATTGTATGCCGTCTTGTAAAGCCCGCGCTGGAAGGCGCCATAGGCGGCGTCCGCCGGCTTGGCGCCGAAGCGGTCGGGATTGACGCTGTCGACCGAGGGCAGCGGTGCGGGCTCCGCCGTGGTGGCGGGCTGCGGCAACTGCTTTTCGATCGGCTTGTCGGTGTGCACGCCGGTTTCAGGCTTGGGTTGCGGCAAGGGTATGGTTTCGGCGGCGGCGCCCTGGATCATCGCCGCCGCAAGCAGGGCCTGAAGGGAAAGCCTTGCCAGGGACACGTCAATCCTCGAAGCGCGGCGCTGTTTCGTCGAGCAGCGCATTGGCCCGGGCTATCGCTGCCTTCGGATCGACGCCGTCGGCGAACACGGCACTCGACAGCGCGACGAATTCGGCGCCGGTGGCGGCCACGGTTTCGACGGATGCAAGATCGAAACCGGCCTCGACGATGCAAGGGATTTGGATCATCCGCGCCCACCATTCCCCCAATGACAGGTTGCGCGGATGGGGCTCGGGCTTGTTGTCGTAGCCGAAGCGGCCGAAGAAGATGTAGTCCGGCCTTGTCTCGCCAAGCTCGAGCGCGTCGTCACGCGTCTTGGCGCCGCCGGCGCCGACCATCATTTTCGCCTGGAAATGCTCGATCGTCTCGGCGAGTTCGGCCTTGGAGACCTCGACATGGATGCCGTCGGCCTGGACCCGGCCGGCAATGCGGGTGTCGCCGGCGATGATGACGGCCACGCCCGCGGCCTGCGCCGCCGGCACGACCTGCTCGGCGAAGGCCTGGAAGGAGGCCTCGTCCATGCCGTTCTCCGGCAGGATCAGCGAGGCGACGTCGCCGCCGTCGAATGCGGCGGCAATGCGGGCGGCCGGCACGCCGGGCGGCGCGATCAGCACGATGCGGCAACGATTTGGGGGTGTGGCGTCGTTCATGGTTCTTCGATCCCGGGTTTCGCCTATGCCGGGCGAAGATGGTTGGATTGCGGCATAGAGCAAACTGCCCGCTTTGAACAGGCGGGCAGCCAGGATCGCGTTTTGACCGGCCTGCAGCCGGCGTGCCGCCTTACTTGATCGGCTGGGGGCTCGCGGCGGACGGTCTCGATTTCCACAATGTCCAGCCGAGGTTCATGCCGGCGGCAGCGATCAGGATGGCGGCGGCGCCGACGACCTGACTGAGATGCAGGCGGTGGCCGAAGGCGGTGACATCGACCAGGATCGCCACCACCGGATAGATGAAGGACAGCGACCCCTGCAGATGCGTCGGCAGTTTCTGGATGGCGCCGTACATCAGGATGTACATCAGTCCGGTGTGGACGATGCCGAGCGTTGCCAGCATGGCCCAGCTCCATGGGTCGGCGGGAAGACGCGAAAGATTGGCGAAGGGCGCCAGCATGACGACGCCGACGCAGACCTGGATGAGTGCGATCAGATGCGGCGGGGTGCCCTTGAGTTTCTTGGTGACGATTGCCGCGACGGCCCAGAAGAAGGCGGCGGCGAGCGCCATCAGGATGCCGGCGAAATAGTTCGTGCCGACATCGCCGGCGTCTGGGGCGGCCCCGACGATCAGAACCATGCCGGCGAAGGCGATGGCGAGCCAGGTCAGCTTGGCCAATGTCAGCCGCTCGGCGAAGAAGACCGCGCCGAAGCCGACCAGCATGAAGGGTTGCGTGTTGTAGACCGCGGTGGCGATCGAGATGGAGGCGCGTGAGAACGCGCCGAACAGCAGCAGCCAGTTGATGACGATGGCCGCGCCGCCGAGTGCCGCGAGGCCGATGATGCGCATCGACAGCCTGTTGCGCAACAATCCAAGCGAAGCGCAGATGACGAGCAGTGTCAGCGCGCCGAACGCGCAACGCCAGAACACCACATCCATGATCGGCTGGCCGGACATGATGACGAACCATCCGATCGTTCCCAGCATCGCCATTGCGGCCGACATCTCGACCGTGCCGCGTACCGTATCGTTCATGATAAGCCTCTGAACCCGTTGAGCCAGCATAATCTCATGCGGTGTCGGGGCTTTCCATCTCCTCGTAAAGGCGATATGGATATATTTCCTAATTATATTAGGCGTCACCCTGGAATCCGAGAAAAAAGAAATGCTGGACGAACTTGACCGAAATCTGCTGGAAATCCTGGTCAGGGATGCGCGGACCTCGCTGAAGGATCTGGCGGCCCAGATCGGGCTGTCGTCGCCGAGCGTTTCGGAGCGGTTGCGGCGCCTCGAGGAGCGCGGCGTCATCCGGGCGTTCACCGTCGAGATCGATCCGCTGGCGCTGGGCTATACGCTGCAGGCGATCGTGCGGATCAAACCTCTGCCGGGCAAGCTGCACATCGTCCAGAAACTGATCGAGGAAATGGAAGCATTTGGCGAATGCGACAAGGTGACCGGCGACGATTGTTTCGTCGCCCGTCTGTTCGTGCGCTCGATCGGCGATCTCGACGGCATTCTCGACCGTATCGCCGACAAGGCCGAGACCAGTACCGCCATCGTCAAGGCGCAGCCGATCCGGCGGCGTCCGCCGCCACTGGGGTTGCCGCCGGCCTCGTCGTCTTGACTCCGCCAGGCCATGGTGGAAAGGCGCGGTCGGCAAATGTCGGTCTTTCCGCCGGATGGCCGAGGAGCAAGAGAAGATGGCACAGAACATTTACGATCAGCCGGATTTCTTCGCGGGCTACAGTAAGCTTGGCCGCTCGGTCGAGGGCCTGGATGGGGCCGCCGAATGGCCGGCGCTGCGCGCGATGCTGCCCGATGTCGCGGGCCTGAGGATCGTCGACCTCGGCTGCGGCTTCGGCTGGTTCTGCCGCTGGGCGCATCAGCATGGGGCGGCGCAGGTGCTTGGGCTGGACCTGTCGGAGAAGATGCTTGCCCGCGCGAGAGCGGCCGGCCCGGATACGGGTATCATCTATGCGAGAACCGACCTCGACCAGCTCAGCCTGCCACAAGCCAGCTTCGACCTCGCCTACAGTTCGCTCGCCTTGCACTATGTCGAGGACATCGAGCGCCTGTTCGGGACCGTGCATCAGGCCCTGTCACCCGGCGGCCATGTCGTCTTCTCGACGGAGCATCCGATCTACATGGCGCCGACCAGTCCGGGCTGGTCGATCGATGGGGCGGGGAAAAAGACCTGGCCTGTCGACCGGTATCTGGTGGAAGGGCCGCGGAAGACCGACTGGCTGGCCAAGGGAGTGGTGAAACATCACCGCACCATCGGCACCACGCTCAACACGCTGATCCGCACGGGTTTCACGATCGAACATGTCGAGGAATTCCGTCCGACGGACGCGCAGATCGCGGCCAGGCCGGAACTGGCGGAAGAGCTGGAACGGCCGATGTTCCTGCTGGTTTCGGCGCGCCGATAGGTGTTCAAAGCTGGTCGGCCCGATATGCCGCTGCCAGCCTATATTTGCGGTCGCCGAGCAGGCGATTCTGGGCTATTCAGGCGTTGACGCGCTTTCCCTCCAGACCAGTCCCTTCCATGTCAGGCCTGCTTCTCGATCCGTGGTTCTACGCGGCCGCCATCCCGGCGGTCATTCTGGTCGGCTTGTCCAAGGGCGGCTTCGGCGGCGCCGTCGGCTTCGTCGGCGTGCCGCTGATGGCGCTGACCATGCCGCCGGTGCAGGCTGCCGCCATCCTGCTGCCGATCCTGTGCCTGATGGACATCGTCTCGGTGTGGACGTGGTGGGGCGTGTACGACCGCAAGATGCTGGTCGACATGATGCCGGGCGCCATCATCGGCATCGGGCTTGGCTGGCTGACGGCGGCACTCGTCACCGAGGAAGCGGTGCGGCTGATCGTCGGCGCCGTCGCCATCATCTTCGTGCTGCGCTGGCTCTATCTGCAGTTTCGCCATGGTTCCGACCATGCAGCCGCACCCAATCGCGTGGCTGCGGCCGTATGGGGCACGGTCGCCGGGTTCACCAGCTTCGTCGCCCATGTCGGTGGACCGCCCTTCCAGGTCTATGCCTTGCCGATCCGGCTCGACCCCAAGGTGCTGTCGGGCACGGCGGCGATCTTCTTTGCCGCCACCAACGCGCTGAAGCTCATCCCCTATTTCGCGCTCGGCCAGTTCGACACCGCCAATCTGACGGCATCCGCCGTGCTGATGCCGCTGGCGCCGCTGTCGACCGTCGCCGGCGCGTGGCTGGTGCGGCGCATGCGGCCGGAGGTTTTTTATCCCTTTACCTACGCCACTGTCGCGGTCGTGGCGCTGAAGCTTCTGTGGGACGGCATCGCCGGCCTGATGTAGCGGGCGTGTCGGCTTTGCGCCGCGCTCGCGGTTGGTCAGGCGGTGCTCGGGACGAGGCGACGGGCGCCAGCGAATGCCAGGATGGCGCCGATCGCGACAACCAACGCCATGCCGGCCAGAATGCCGATGTCATGCGGTGTGGGCTTGAGCACCATGTCGGCGACGACGACCAGCATCACGGCATAGTCGAACCGCGCTACGCGCATCATCCGCTGGCCAACGCCAAGAACGGCCGGCGTGACGCCGTCCTTGGCGATCATCGCGCCCATGCGCTCGCCGGTCGGCTTGAAGATGAACATGCCGATGGAGAAGGTCGTGGCGTAGCCTGCGAGGCCGATCACGACCCATAGATCGGAAAAGCCGACCCAGAAGCCGCACATGACGAGGCCGAAGACCAGGGTCAGCATCGACATCGGCGCGAAGAAGCGGCCGCCCAGTTCGCCGCTGGCGCGCATCGCCTGCAGCTTGTCGTCGATGTTGCCGGCGCGCTCGGCAAGCAGGCCAAGCAGGAACAGAACGAAGCCGCCGCCGACCCACAGGGTGGCCGTGACGACGTGGAGGAATTTGACGATCGAATACCAGTCCATGCGTTGCTCCTTGGGACAGTTCTTCCGGGTTCGCGGTGGCGCGGATCTGCGCCAGCCGCCAGAGGAGCGGGCGTTTAGCGCGGCGCGTGTTTCGGAACGATGTCGTGAAAAATCCGGCTGTGTTTCGACCCCCTTTTTCACGGGTACAACCTACAACGAACGCGGGTGCCCGGATTTGTTTCTGCTAATATACGACGTGTCGGGAGGGGAAGCGCGACATCGTCTGGAAACATGGGCGATGCTAGAGCGCCAACGCTGGCGAGCCGGCGGCGATGAAAATCGTCTGACGATCAACCCATTCCCGAAAACGGGAAAAGGCATCCAGGGGGACTAATATGCAAGGCGTAGCACGGAATTTCTTCACGCTGGCGATCATCTACGCGCTGTGCGGCATGGCGCTCGGCATTCACATGGCGATCAGCGAAGACCATGGCCAGATGCCGACCCACGCCCACATCATGGTGGCTGGCTGGCTGATGTCGGCGGTCTTCGCGTTCTTTTATCACCTGTTTCCGGCGGCCAGGCAAAAGACGCTGGCCCTCGTCCATTTCTGGCTGACGGCAATCAGCGGCATCGGGCTGATGATCGGCCTTTATATACTGCTTGCCGGAAATCCGGGGATCGAGCCATTGCTGGGGATATCTTCGATCGGCTTCTACGCAGGCATGCTGCTGTTCGCCTTCATTGCCTTGCCGGTGGTGTGGAAAAAGGCCTGAGGGAAGGCCGAAACCTGGCCTGTGCGGCTGTGCTGTTACGGCACAGGAGCAGCGTGTCGGGTCAAAAAATATCAGGGATGTTAAGGGTTCATTAAGCTTTACAGGCGTTTACTATGTCCATCCAGTGATCTGGATTCTTACCGAGTGGTTGGAGCCACTTTGTTTGACGCCTCCCTGTTAAACTCCTGAGAGCCGCCTTATCCGCGGCTCTTTTTTTGTCCGCGTTCCGGCGGCATCCCGCGACGCCGGTCGCCGTTAACCTTCTGTTAAACATGTACTTGCCTTCACCCCGGACGAAGCGCATTTTCAAGCTTCAGTTTTATAAGGTCACGGGTGTATCGGCACAGAGCCGAATCGGCCGGTTGCAAGTGCAGGGGCGTTATCAATGAACGAGCCGTCGAAGGGCATTGCGAAAACCGTCAAGCTGGCGGAACGCCGGGTGTTTTCGCACTCCTTCAAACCGCTTTACCAGGAAGGCATGGGCCTGGTTGAACAGGCGGCGGAGTATCTCGACGGCAAAGGCCGGGCCGAGGCCAAGAAACTGTCGCGGCTGGCGGCCACGCTCTACGCGGCCGAATCGATGCGGCTGACAACCAGGCTGATGCAGGTCGCCTCATGGCTGCTTTTGCAGCGCGCGGCGAATTCCGGCGAGATGACGCGCGATCAGGTCGCTTCGGAAAAGTCGAAGGTGCGCCTCGACACCGCTTCCGCCCATGACGAGGCGGCCGGCTGGGCTGAACTGCCGAACGATTTCCTCGACCTCGTCAATCGGTCGCTGCGCCTGCAGGCCCTGGTGCGCCGCATGGACGAAGAGATTTATGGCGCCGGCGCGATGGTCGACATGCAGCCCGTGGCTCGCCGGCCCAATCCGGTCTCGGACCAGATCAGCCTCCTCAACACCGCCTTCGCCCGTAACTGAGAAACGTCGAAGCCTTCCCCTGTTGGCGGGCGGTCGTTTCCGGTTTGTTCACTTTTCGCTGGCATCGCTGTCCGCCGGAGGTACACTCACGGCATGGGGGACGCGATTCGCATCATCGGTATCGATCCGGGGCTCAGGCGCACCGGCTGGGGCATAGTCGAGAGCCTCGGCAATTCCTTGCGCTTCGTCGCTTCGGGCACCGTGCGCTCCGAAGACAAGGCGGCGCTGGCGACGCGGCTCTGTCAACTGCATGACGGGCTCGCCGAAATCCTGCACCAGGCCATGCCGCATGAGGCCGCGGTCGAACAGACCTTCGTCAACAAGGACGCCGTGGCGACGCTGAAACTCGGCCAGGCGCGCGGCATCGCCATGCTGGTGCCGGCGCGGGCGGGCCTCGTCGTCGCCGAATACGCGCCCAATGCGGTGAAGAAAGCGGTGATCGGCGTCGGTCATGGCGACAAGAAGCAGATCCACATGATGGTGAAGGTGCTGTTGCCGAAAGCGATCTTCGACACCGAACACGCCGCCGACGCGCTGGCCATCGCGATTTGCCACGCGCATCACCGGCAAAGTGCCGCCTATCGGCTGGCGCTCGCCGGTTAGTGATGTTCTTGACTTGTTCATGGCTATAGGGTAAGTAATACCGCAGAGGTATTACCATGCGCGTCACCGTCAAGGGGCAGGTCACGATCCCCAAACCTATAAGGGACCATCTGGGCATAGGGCCCGGCTCCGAGGTGGAGTTCGTGGCCACCAATGGGGACGTCCGGCTGGTTGCCGTCGACGGGGACCTCTCCGAGGAGGAGAAATTGCGCAGGTTCAGCAATGTTCTCGACCAAATGGAGGGGACATTGGATCTGGGGGGCATGACCAGCGACCAGTACATGGAGTGGTTGAGAGGCCCGCGTGAAGATCTCGACGTTGATTGACACCAATGTCCTGATCGATGTTTGGGGGCCAGCCGGGCCTCTGAGAAAATGGTCAGCGTCTAAAATCGCCCTGTGCCGAGGCGACGGCGCATTGGTCGTCAATACCATCGTCTGGTCCGAGTTGGCGCCGCTGATCGCGACGGAGACGGCGCTTCGAAAAGCGGTCGACATGCTCGAGATGGATCGCCAACTTGTACCTTGGGACGCTGCATTCCTTGCGGGCGTCACGCATTCCCGCTACCGCCGGGCCGGCGGTGTTCGGGAGCGCACCCTGCCTGATTTCTTTATTGGCGCTCATGCGGCCGTTGCCGGACATCGTCTTTTGACCCGAGACGCCGCGCGTTATCGCAGTTACTTCCCCGACATCGATATCATCTCTCCGGAAACGCACCCATGAGGGGCCTATCTTCCATGAAAGATCTGGCATGATCGGCAAGCTCAAGGGCACGCTCGACGATATCGACGAAGACCATTGTCTCGTCGATATCCACGGCGTCGGATATGTCGCTTACTGCTCGACCCGCACGCTTGCCGCACTGCCTTCGCCCGGCGAAGCGGTGGTGCTGTTCATCGAGACCTATGTGCGCGAGGACATGATCCGGCTCTATGGTTTCCAGTCGCAACTCGAGCGCGAATGGTTCCGGCTGCTGATGAACAATGTGCCGGGTGTCGGCGCCAAGGTGGCGCTCGCCATCCTGTCGACGCTGGCGCCGGCCGACCTCGCCAATGCCATCGCGTTGCGCGACATCGCCATGGTTTCGCGTGCGCCCGGTGTCGGCAAGAAGGTGGCCGAGCGCATCGTCACCGAATTGAAGGCCAAGGCGCCGGCCTATGCCGGCGCTGCCTCCGGCACGATCGGCCTGAAACAGGAGCTCGGCGAAGGCGTGGCGCCGGCGCCGATCACCGACGCCGTCTCGGCGCTGGTCAATCTCGGCTATTCCCGCGACACCGCCGCCAATGCGGTGTCGGCCGCGCTGAAGACCGCGGGCGAGGATGCCGATGCCTCGAAGCTCATCCGCTTCGGGCTGAGGGAACTGGCGCGGTGATTGCTTGAAAACAAAATTCCAACTACAATATGTTTTGTAAGGAATTTCTTAGAAAGTAAGAAGAATGGGTGCTTATGCAAGCCTGACATCGAAAGGCCAGCTTACCATCCCAAAGGACGTCAGGGATGCGTTGTCGCTCAAGGCCGGTGACATGATCGCCTGGACGGTGGTGGATGGCTACTTGATCGGAACGCCGCGCAATCTCGACTTTGCTGACCTCGCCGGATTCCTGGGAGATCCACCCGGCGGTCCGGCTTCGTTCGAGGAAATCGATGCCGAGGTTCGGGACGCGGTTGGGCGGCATGTTGTCGGGGGTGCGCCGAATGGCGGGCGTGAGGGCGACGCGTGACGTCGATAGGCATCGATACGAACGTTCTGCTTCGAATGGTACTGAACGATGATGCCGAGCAAAGGGCAAAAGCCTTGGCTTTCGGCAAAGGTCTTAGTGAGGATACCCCAGGCTTTGTCAGTCTGATTGTCCTGGTCGAGTTCAGTTGGTCGCTCATTTCTCGCTACAGGATGTCCAAGGAACAAGTCCTTGCGGCAGTCCAAAGGCTGCTGAAAATCAGAACGTTGGTGTTCGAGGATTTCGATGCCATCGTGATCGCGCTCGAAAGGTCCAACATGCCGCAGGTTGACTTTTCCGATGCGCTCATCGCCGAACACAACCGAAATGCGGGCTGTTCCCACACGGTCACTTTCGATCAGCGGGCTGCAAGGTCCATCGCAAGCATGGAATTGCTGGCATGAGCCTTTCTCCCCGCCTCATTGCTCCCGACAAACGCGGCGAGGATGCCGAGCAGACCCTGCGGCCGCAGACGCTTGACGATTTCGTCGGCCAGGCGGCGGTGCGGGCAAACCTCAAAGTCTTCATCGAGGCCGCCAAGGGCCGCAAGGAAGCGCTCGACCATGTGCTGTTCGTCGGACCGCCGGGGCTAGGCAAGACGACGCTGGCGCAGATCATGGCGCGTGAGCTCGGCGTCAATTTCCGCTCAACCTCCGGCCCGGTTATCGCCAAGGCCGGCGATCTCGCGGCCCTGCTCACCAATCTCGAGGAAGGCGACGTGCTGTTCATCGACGAGATCCACCGGCTCAACCCGGCGGTGGAGGAAATCCTCTATCCGGCGATGGAGGATTTCCAGCTCGACCTGATCATCGGCGAGGGGCCGGCGGCGCGCTCGGTCAAGATCGACCTTGCCCGTTTCACGCTGGTCGCCGCCACCACGCGGCTTGGCCTGCTCACCAATCCGCTGCGCGACCGCTTCGGCATTCCGGTGCGGCTCAATTTCTACACGGTCGAGGAGCTGGAGCAGATCGTGCGGCGCGGCGCCCGCATCCTGCAGATGCCGCTCGGCGACGACGGCGCGCTCGAGATCGCGCGGCGCGCGCGCGGCACGCCGCGCATCGCCGGCCGGCTGTTGCGCCGCGTGCGCGATTTCGCCTCGGTCGCCGGCGACGGCCATGTCGACCGGCTGGTCGCCGACGAAGCCTTGACCCGGCTCGAGGTCGACGCACTCGGCCTCGACGCGCTTGACCGCCGCTACCTCTCGATGATCGCCCGCAATTTCGGTGGCGGGCCGGTCGGCATCGAGACGATCGCGGCCGGCCTGTCCGAGCCGCGCGACGCCATCGAGGACATTATCGAGCCCTATCTGATCCAGCAGGGCTTCATCCAGCGCACGCCGCGCGGCCGCATGCTGACCGCCAATGCCTGGCGTCATCTGGGCCTCGATGCGCCAAAGGATCTTGCGCAACAGCAGATCAACCTGTTCCAGGAAGAATAGCCGGGCAAGCGATCAGCGACGGGTTCCCGGACCCGTGATCAAGCATCAGTGAACGGGCCTGCGCAAATTCTCCTCATCTTCGCCGGCTTGCCGGCGTATTCATGGATTGTATCGGCCCGCTGCCTTCAGGGCATGGGTGAACGATCCAGGTGCCGGAGCCAACCAATGATAACCAGACGCGGATTCCTGCGCTTCATCGGCGGGTCGTTCCTGTCGGTTGCCTCGTTCAGCGCCTATGCCGTCGGCATCGAGCCGATGCTGCTGACGCATGTGAAGCGCTATGCGCTGACGCCGCCGCATTGGCCTGACGGCCTGAAGCTGCGCGTCGTCGCGCTCGCCGACATCCATGCCTGCCGGCCGTGGATGACGCCGGAACGGATTGCCTCGCTTGCCGAGGAGGCGAATGCCTTGCAGCCGGACCTGATCGTGCTGCTCGGCGACTACATCGCCGGCATGCGCCTGGTGTCGCAAAGGGTGACGCCGCCGGAATGGGCTGGTGCCCTGTCGGGCCTCAAGGCGCCGCTCGGCGTGCTGTCGATCCTCGGCAATCACGACTGGTGGGCCGACGGGTTCGCGCAGCGTGCCGAGGTTGGCCCGACGATCGCACGCAAGGCCCTGGAGAAGGCCGGCATCCCGGTGCTGGAGAACGACGCCGTGCGCCTGGAAAAGGACGGACATGGCGTGTGGATCGCCGGCCTTGCCGACCAGTTGGCGCTGTTGCCGAAAAGGAAGCACGAGCCTCCGAGGGGACTGGACGATCTCGACGGCACGCTGGCCAAGGTCAGCGACGCCTCGCCTGTCATCCTGCTGGCGCACGAGCCGGACATATTTCCAAAAGTGCCGTGGCGTGTGTCGCTGACGCTGTCGGGACACACCCATGGCGGGCAGGTGCGGCTGTTCGGCTATTCGCCCATCGTGCCGTCGCAGTACGGCAATCGGTATGCCTATGGCCATGTCGTGGAGAACGACCGCAATCTGATCGTCTCGGGCGGGCTCGGCTTCAGCAACCTGCCCATCCGTTTCGGCATGCGCCCGGAAATCCTGCAGATCGACCTCGGCTGACCGGCACTTCAGGGCAGGCTTCGGATCGCGTCCATAACGTCAGGCTCGGCCTTGTCGCCATTGAAGGCATCGACGATGCCGAAGGCGCCGCCATAGCTCCACACCGACCATGAAAAGCCGTGCGCCTCGGCGCGCGCGATCATGTCCCTGACATAGGCGGCACGGTATTGCGCCGGCATGACATAGGCATTGCCGTATTCCTGGCGGATCATGCCGAACTCGCCCAGCGTGATGTCTTCCGGCTTGATGCCGTTGGCCTTCGCCCAGGCTTCGACGGCCTTGAACGGCGCGTCCATCAGGCCAAGCAGCCTGTCGGGGCTGTCCATGCTGGCGACCTGCTCGTCGAGATAGGCAAGCAGTCCGCTCTGCCTCGCCCATGGCGCCTCGGCCTTGATCCGCGCGCGGATGGTGTCGAGCGTCACGTCGAGCTCAGCCTTGGGCACCGCCGTCAGCGGATAGGGCAGGCCGGTCACGTAAGGGATGAAGTCGCCAGCCCAGGTCGCGCCCTGGTGGGTGAGCAGGAACGGATCGTAGGAATGGAAGGTCCAGATGACGTTGTCGTCGGGGATCGCCTTCGGGTCGATCTTCTGCAGCGACGAGGCAGAAGAATAGCAGGCTCCGGTCAGGATCAGCGTCAATTTCGTCGCCGAGGCGCGCGCCGCGGCGAACAGCTTGCGCTGGCGGTCGGGCCACAGGCTGGTGCCGTCGCTGTCGCAATCGACGATCGGTTCGTTCATCGGTTCGAAAGCGACCTTTCCAGGATCCTCGCCCGCCAGCGTGCGCGCCATGCGGCGCACCATCTCGACGTAGCGGTCGAAGGTCACGGGGTCGTCCATCACCTCAGCCATGCCGATCTTGCGGCTGCCGCCGGCCGGGATCAGGTGCATGTCGACGATGACCTTCAGCCCGGCGCGGTTGATCATGCGCGCCGAGTCCAGCACGCTGGCATAGAGCTCGTCGCGAAGGCCGGATGTCTTGTCCGAGAGGAAAGGCGACGGATCGACGGGCATGCGCAGGAAATCGAAGCCGGCATCCTTCAGCGCCTTGAGGTCATCCTCATTGAGGAACTTGCGCCATTCCGGGTAGGGCAGGATGGTTTTGGCATCGCGCCACTGATCCTCGCCCGGCCAGGTGATCCATTGGTCGAGGTTGAGACCGCGCTTCATCGAGAAGGTCGCCGCCTCACCCGAAAGTGTCGAAGCCGCCAGCGCCAGCACGACTGCCGTCAAGGTCTTGATCATCGTCGTCAACAGTGCCATCGGATCATTGCGCCAAAAATACCTGCCGTGTCGGCATCCAAAAGGGAAGCGCAATGGGCGATCATGGTGAATCCACGGCATTGCTGGCTGGGCTCTCCGGCGCGCTGACGACGTCCGGCCACCGGCTGATGGCGCGGGTCTATTATGCCGACACCGACTTCTCGGGCGTCGTCTACCACGCGCGCTATCTCGAATTCCTCGAGCGCGGCCGCTCCGACTATCTCAGGCTCACCGGCGTGCATCACACCGAACTCGCCGAAGGCAAGCATGGCGAGAAGATCGTGTGGGTGGTGCGCCGCATGGAGATCGACTTTCGCGTCCCCGCCCGCATCGATGACATTCTGACCGTCGACACCCGCACGCAGGAGATTTCCGGAGCGCGCATCTTCATGGCGCAGCAGCTCAAGCGGGGCGACGAGGTGCTGGTCGAGGCCAAGGTCGAGGCGGCGATCATCGGCGAGAACGGCCGGCCGCGCCGGTTTCCAAAAGAATGGGTCGCGGCGTTTATGCCAAAGACCTCCGGCTAGACCGCCGGTCTGGTCTCGACCGCCGGTAAATGCCGGTTGCCATGCGCGCAAATACTGGTCGCCATACTCCCGGGCGCGGCAATGCGCCGCGCCTTATATACTAACCCATCCTTAACCATAACGGTTCATGAAGAGATTGGTGAAGATTGGCGTTATCCAACGCCTTCCTTTCACCAATATTTGCCCCGAAAAGGCCGCTAACGGCACGGTTTGGGGTGTCCGGTAGCTTCGTGCGAACCGACCACAAGGGATGCCATGGGCCAGCCGCCAGCTTCGCCCGGAAATCTTAAGGACGTAACGATGGAAAATATCGCACTCGCCGACCCGGGCGCGCAATTGTCGATTTGGGCGCTGTTCATGCAGGCCAGCTGGGTGGTCAAGCTGGTCATGATCGGGCTGCTCTGCGCCTCGGTGTGGACCTGGGCGATCATCGTCGACAAGCTGGTCGCCTATGGCCGCATGCGGCTGGCGCTGAACCGCTTCGAGCAGGTCTTCTGGTCCGGGCAGTCGCTGGAGGAGCTCTACCGCACCCTCGCCGACCGCAAGACGACAGGCATGGGCGCCATTTTCGTTGCCGCCATGCGCGAATGGAAGAAGAGTTTCGAGAAAGGCGCCAAGTCGCCGCTCGGCCTGCAGACCCGTATCGACAAGGCCATGGACCTGGCGCTGACCCGCGAGATGGAGAAGCTCGAAGGCCGCCTCGGCTTCCTCGCCACCACCGGCTCGGCGGCGCCCTTCATCGGCCTGTTCGGCACCGTCATCGGCATCATGACCTCGTTCCAGGCCATTGCCGGTTCCAAGAACACCAGCCTGGCGGTGGTCGCGCCCGGCATCGCCGAGGCGCTGCTGGCGACGGCCATCGGCCTGCTCGCCGCCATTCCCGCGGTCATCGCCTACAACAAGCTGTCGTCCGACGCGAGCAAGATCGCGGTGCGCATGGAAGGGTTCTCCGACGAGTTCTCCGCCATACTCTCGCGCCAAATCGATGAAAAAGTCGCGCCGAAGGCCTGAGGAGTAACTGATGGGTATGTCCGTAGGCATGGGTGGAGGACGCGGCGGGCGCGGCCACAGGCGGCGCGGCCGCCATCACGCGCTGATGTCGGAAATCAACGTCACGCCGATGGTCGACGTGATGTTGGTGCTTTTGATCATCTTCATGGTCGCGGCACCCATGCTGACGGTCGGCGTGCCGATCGATCTGCCGGACACGCAGGCCAAGGCGATGAACGCCGACACGCAGCCGATCACCGTTTCGATCGACGCCACCGGCAAGATTTTCCTGCAGGAGACCGAGATCCCGATGGACGAGTTGGTCGCCAAGCTGCAGGCGATTTCCAAGACCGGCTACGAGGAACGCATCTTCATTCGTGGCGACAAGTCGACCGACTACGGCACGGCGATGAAGGTCATGGCCCGCATTTCGGCCGCTGGCTACAAGAACATCGGCCTGGTTTCACTGCAGGAACAGGATCAATAGACCCACGATGAGGACCGGCCTCACCACATCGGTGATCCTGCATACGGCGGCGCTGGCCTTCGGCCTGTTCACGCTGTCGGCGCCGGCCGCGCTGCCGTCGGCCGACGTGGAGTCGGTCGCGGTCGATATCGTGCCGATGGAAGCCATCGCGCAGACGCTGCAGGGCGACAAGAAGGCCGTGATGCATGAGAAGCCGGCGCCAACGCCGACCAAGCGTCCCGATATCGTGGCCGATGCGCAGAAAGTGGGCGAGAACAGCACCGACACGGACAAACCGATAACGCCGGAAGCCAAGCCGAAACCGGTCGACACGACGTCGGCCCCGCCCCCCGCGCCCACGCCCAAGCAACAGCCGAAGACCGAGGACGTGCCGAAACCGCAGGAAAAGCCGAAACCCACTCCGGCGACGGAAGTGGCGCCGGCGCCGACGCCCAAGGAAGAGGTCAAGCCCGAGCCGGTCAAGCAGACGGAACCCAAGCCGACACCGGCCAAGCCGGCGCCGACCCCGCCGCCGCAGGACAAGACCGCGGCCATCGATCCGACGCCCGAGGTCAAGCCGGATGCCGTCGCCGAGGCGATAGCCAAGGATCCGCCGACCGAAGAGACGCAACTGCCGAGTTCGGCGCCCGCGCCGGAAGCGCGGCCTAAGCCGCAGCCGGCACAGGCCGAAAGCGCCAAGGCGCCGGACCGCAAGGATGCCGAGAAGCCGGTCAAGGAAGCCTCGTCGAAGCCGAAGTCCGATGAAAAGCAGTACAACGCCGACGAGATATCAGCCCTGCTCGACAAGCAGAAACCGTCCGGCGGCGGCGCCAAGCGCTCGACACAGCAGGCTTCGCTCGGCGGTGACAAGGATCAGGGCCAGAAGCTGTCGAAGTCGGAGCAGGGGGCCCTGGAAGATCAGCTCGGTCATTGCTGGACCCTTCCGGTTGGCCTCGAAGGGTCCGAGGATTTCACCGTGGTCATCCGCTTCAACCTGGACGCCTCGGGCAAGCTGGAAGGCCGCCCGACTGTCGAAAAGTCCAGCGGCAACCCCCAATTCGACGCCAGTGCGGTTCGCGCCGTGCAGAAATGCGACGTTGCCGGATTGCAGGTTCCCGCGGGGAAGCAGGACATATGGTCTGACGTTCGCGTCAACTTCGATCCAAGAGCGATGCTTGGCCTTTAGCCTGAGCACCCAAAAATCAGCAAGAGAAGCGAGAAGACATGAAATCCATCCTCAAGCCGCTCCTGATGGTCGCCGCGATGGCGATGGGCATAATCTCTGTCGCCACCTTGCCTGCTCGGGCAACCCTCGAGCTCAACGTCAACAAAGGCAATGTCGAGCCGATGCCGATCGCCATCCCCGACTTTCAGGGAGAGCTCGGAGCGCAGATATCGGCAATCGTCACAGCCGATCTGAAACGGTCAGGACTGTTCGCGCCGATCGACAAGGCCGCCTTTGTCGAAAAGATCTCGAACCCCGACGCCCCTCCCCGTTATGAAGACTGGAAGGTCATCAACGCGCAGGCTCTGGTGACCGGAAGCGTCAGCAAGGAAGCGGATGGCCGCATCCGCGCCCAGTACCGGCTGTGGGATATTTTTGGCAACACGCAGCTGGCCGGCGAGCAGTTTTTCGCCAACGACGCCAATCAACGCCGCGTCGCCCACATCATCGCCGATGCGATCTATGAGAAGATCACCGGCGAGAAGGGCTATTTCGACACACGCGTCGTCTTCATCGACGAGTCCGGCGCCAAGAACGCGCGCAAGAAGCGCCTCGCCATCATGGACCAGGACGGCGCCAATGTGCGCTATCTCTCGGACGGCAGGTCGATCGTGCTGACGCCGCGTTTCTCGCCGAACCGGCAGGAAATCACCTACATGTCCTATGAGAGCGGCCAGCCCCGGGTCTATCTCCTGCAGATCGAGACCGGGCAACGCGAACTGGTCGGCAATTTTCCGGGCATGACGTTCGCGCCGCGCTTCTCGCCCGACGGCCAGAAGGTGATCATGAGCCTGCTGCGCGACGACGGCAATTCCAACATCTTCGCCATGGACCTGCGCAGCCGTTCGACCACGCGGCTGACCAACTCGACCGCCATCGACACCTCGCCCTCCTATTCGCCGGACGGCAGCAAGGTGGTGTTCACCTCCGACCGTGGCGGTCGCGCGCAGATCTACGTGATGGGCGCCGACGGTTCGGGCCAGACCCGTATCTCCTTCGGCGACGGCGTCTATTCGACGCCGGTGTGGTCGCCGCGCGGCGACCTCATCGCCTTCACCAAGCAGAGCGGCGGCGAATTTCAGATCGGCGTCATGAAGACCGACGGCTCTGGCGAGCGCATCCTGTCGTCCGGCTTCCAGCAGGAAGGGCCGACCTGGGCACCCAACGGCCGCGTGCTGATGTTCTTCCGCGACTCCAATGGCGGCCCGAAACTGGTTTCCGTCGATCTCAGCGGTCGCAACGAGCAGCCGGTCCCGACGGCGAATTTTGCTTCAGATCCGGCCTGGTCGCCGCTGCTGGAGTGAAGGGGAATTGAGGAATTGAAGAACTGAAGAATTGAGGAATTGTGGAACGCAAAAATGGAGACGGAGGGTAGCTACATCAAGCGCGCGAAAGATTTGGAGGTCTATAAGCGTGCTTATGCAGTTTCCCTCGACGTTCACAGAGCCACGCTCGGTTTCCCGAAAATCGAGCAATACGCATTAGCCGACCAGTTGCGCCGATCCAGCAAGGCAATCTGCGCCAACCTTGCCGAAGGCTTCGCCAAGCAGAGCCATTCGAAGGCTGAATTCGCGCGGTTCGTCTCGATGGCTATGGGATCGTGCAGCGAAGTAGAGACATGGATTTCGTATGCGTTCGATCTTGATTACATTACGCAAGCCCAGCGCGAGCAATGGTTGCAATCCTACGTCCACATTTATGGAATGCTGGTAAATCTGAGGGAAAGGCTAAAGTGATTCTTTTCATCAATTCTTCAATTCGTCAGTTCTTCAATTCCTCTTTTTTCATAGCCTCGTCGCGTTTTGGCCGCATTTCCGCCTAGGGTCCGCGCCAACTGTGGCTTGGACGAAACGGCTGCGGACGGGCAGCCTAAACCAAATTTTAACCGTGTTTCTTGAATGCCGGTTAACCCAAACGTGGTTACTGGGTGATCAACGAAATCACTCGAAACACGACCACTCGAATACGAAGGAGAGGCGGCATGGGCCGTATCGCAGCACTTACCAGAAACCCAGTCATGATCGCGCTGGTGGCGATGCTCGCCGTCGCCGGTTGCGCCTCGAAGAAGACGCCGAACAACGCGGCTGATCTTGGCCTCAACGGCGCGGGCGCGGCAACGCCGGGCTCGGCGCAGGACTTCACCGTCAACATCGGCGACCGCATCTTCTTCGACACGGACTCGACCTCGATCCGTGCCGATGCGCAGACGACGCTGTCACGCCAGGCGCAGTGGCTGAACCAGTACAAGCAGTATGCCATCGTCGTCGAAGGCCATGCCGACGAACGCGGCACGCGCGAATACAATCTGGCGCTCGGTGCCCGCCGCGCCGCGGCCACCCGCGACTTCCTGGTTTCCAAAGGCGTCGCGGCCAGCCGCCTCAAGACGATTTCCTACGGCAAGGAACGCCCGGTCGCCGTGTGCGACGACATCTCCTGCTGGTCGCAGAACCGCCGCGCGGTCACCACGCTCAGCGGCGCCGGTTCCTGATCGGCAAAAATACAACACCTCTTTGTGAAAGGCGGCCCTCGGGCCGCCTTTTTCATATCCCGACGCCCGAAACAAAATTTGGCCGAAGTCTCGCGCCCTGCTATGAGCCGAGGGCGCTTGGCTGGTCTCACATCGATTGGAAGGCGCGAACAAGCTAACGATTGGACGGCGAGAGGCACATGCATTTGAGATCGGTTCTGAGCGGCACCCTGGCGCTGCTGCTCCTATCAGGCGTAACCGCTTTGGCGAGCGGTACCGGGCAACCAACCGAGAGCGGCTTTTCCTTCCATCTGCCGACACTCGAGTTGCCCAGCCTTTTCGGTGAGAAGAAAAAGCAGGATCAGGTCCAGTTCGCGCAGTCGAGCGGCGCCGGCGTGACCGGGCTCGAGGACCAGTTGCGGCAGCTGAACGGCAAGGTCGAGGAACTCAATTTCCAGATCCTGCAGATGCAGGAGCAGATCCGCAAACAGCAGGAAGACAACGAGTTCCGCTTTCAGCAGCTCGAAGGCGGTTCGCAAGGTGGACAACCGCCGGCGCAGAAGAAATCCGATGCCACCACCGGAACCAACACCGACGTGGCCTCGGCCCCGGCAACCCAGGCGCCGGCTGATGCCGGCGCCGCGCCCGGCGGCGATCAATCCGCGGGCGGCAAGACGGTCGAGGACGTCATCGTCGAGTCCCCCGATGGCGACCCTGGCAAGGTGATCCCAGGTACCGGAGCGCCCGAAAAGACCTTTGGTTCCATCACCGTCGACAAGAATGGCAATGTGATCGATGCCGGCGGCAGCACCCAGGCAACCGCGCCGGCACAGGACACGGCACCAGCCACCGGCGCACCGGCCAAGTCCGGCAAGTCCGGCGGCACGGTGGTCGCGGCGCTGCCCTCCACCAAGGATCCCGAAGAGCTCTACCGCAACTCCTACCAGTTCATCCTGTCGGGCGACTACGGCACCGCCGAACAGGGTTTCCGCGACCATATCTCCCGCTTCCCCAAGGACGCCAAGACGGCGGACGCGCATTACTGGCTGGGTGAATCGCTGCTTGGTCAGCAGAAATACCGCGACGCGGCCGAGGTGTTCCTCGCCGCCAGCAAGGATTACCCCAAGGCCAAGAAGGCCCCGGACATGCTGTTGAAGCTCGGTGTGTCGCTGGTCGGCCTCAAGCAGCACGATGTCGCCTGCGCCACCTTCAGCGAGGTCGGCAAGCGTTACCCCGATATTTCCGCCACGCTCAAGGAACGCGTCAAGCAGGAGAAGGCCCTGGCTGCGTGCTGACTTTTCCGAGGCATGTCGTCGTCCCAAAACCGGGACCCCTCTTGCGCGACATGTATTGATGCTCGACATCGGGCCTGATCTTTCGACCGGAATTTTTTCGCATATCGATTTTTCCAACGGCGCCGTTGCGGCCGTGTCCGGCGGCAGCGACTCGACCGCGCTCCTTCTCCTTCTCAAACAACATCTCGACAAAACCGCACCGTCCGCGAAGCTGCTCGCGGTCACGATCGACCACGGCTTGCGGCGAGGTTCGGCCGATGAGGCGCGGGCCGTGGCGAAGCTTTGCGCCGAACGCGGCATCGCCCACCGCATCCTGGCCTGGGCCGGAGAAAAACCGTCGACCGGCCTGCCGGCGGCGGCGCGCGAGGCGCGCTACCGGCTGCTGGCGGGCGCCGCCCGGGCGGAAGGCATCGGCCTGATCGTGACCGGACATACATCCGATGACCAGGCCGAGACCGTGCTGATGCGGCGTGACCGCAACGATGCGGCCGGCGACGAGGGCCGGGGCCTTGCCGGCATGGCGCCCGCCACCTTGCATGACTGGCGCGACTGGATCGTGCGACCGCTTCTTGGCGTGCGGCGCCAGGCGCTGCGCGATTTCCTGCGGCGCCAGCAGGTGGGCTGGGCCGAGGACCCGACCAATGCGGATGAAGCCTTCGAGCGACCGCGCATGCGCGCAACCCTTGCCGGCGAGGCTGGCGCGCGGCGCATGACCGAGGCGCTGGCATTGGCCGCGCGCGAGGCCGGCGCCCGGACGCGGCTTGGCGACGCTGCCGGCTGTCTGGTCGAGCGCTTTGCCAGCCAGCCGGCAGCGGGCCTCATCCGGCTCGATCCGGCCCTGCTCAGCGTGGCCGATGAGCGGGCGGCCGTTTACGCATTGCGCATTCTTCTGGCGACTTCGGGCGGGATGGCCTTTCCGCCGGACCAGGCCCGCGGCGAGGCGCTGTTCGGCCGGCTGAAGGCCGGATTTCTTTGCGCCACATTGTCGCGGACGGTGGTCGACTTCCGGCGCGCCGGCATCTTCCTGCGCCGGGAGATGCGAGGCTTGCCGGTGGCCCCGGCCATGGTAGACGCCACCATCTGGGACGGCCGGCGTCAGATCACGTTGAACGACGCCAGCAACGCATTGTTGATCGCGCCCTTCGGGGCAGCGGCGGCGAAGCGGCTGGCTGTCGCCCGGGGCGAAACTCCGCTAAGCCTGATGCGCGCGGCGTTGGCCGCCGAACCGGCCTTGCAGCAAACCGCCGAGAGGGGTGGGCCTGCTGCCGATTGGCCGGCATCGCAAGGGTTCGTGGCCTCACCCGTCGTTGCTCCCTTTGGCCGCTTCCTGCCGTCCTTCGATCTGGCTCTGGCGCGCTCCGTGGCAGGGTTGATCGGCGCGGCGCCGCTTCCTGCCTTGCCATGGCGCGGCCACAGTGCCGGTTGATGCTGCGCGAAAGCTTAACCCAGACATGCTGTTCTGCTTGGCAAGGGGAGGTGCTCTCCCTATGTTAGGCCCAAGTTTCCTCTCACGACGCGTGTCCGCTCGCGGACGCCAACGGGACAATTGATGAATCCGAATTATCGCAACCTCGCGCTCTGGGCGATCATAGCGGTCCTGCTCATCGCCCTCTTCAATCTGTTCCAGACGCCGCAGACGCGTGGGGCTTCGAGCGATGTGCCTTATTCGCAGTTCCTGCAGGATGTCGCGGCGGGCCGGGTCAAGACGGTGACCATCGCCGGCGCCCGCATCACCGGCACCTACACCGACAATTCCAGCGGCTTCCAGACCTATTCGCCGGGCGATCCCCAACTGGTCTCGCGGCTGCAGGACAAGAACGTCACCATCAATGCGCGGCCCGAGACCGACGGCTCCAATTCGCTGTTCGGCTACCTGATCTCCTGGCTGCCGATGATCCTCATCCTCGGCGTATGGATATTCTTCATGCGCCAGATGCAATCCGGTTCCGGGCGCGCCATGGGCTTTGGCAAGTCGAAGGCCAAGCTGCTGACCGAAGCGCATGGCCGCGTCACGTTCCAGGACGTCGCCGGCGTCGATGAAGCCAAGGAAGATCTGGAAGAGATCGTCGAATTCCTGCGCGATCCGCAGAAGTTCCAGCGCCTGGGCGGCAAGATTCCGCGCGGCGTGCTGCTTGTCGGCCCTCCCGGCACCGGCAAGACGCTGCTTGCCCGCTCGGTCGCTGGCGAAGCCAACGTGCCGTTCTTCACCATTTCGGGTTCGGACTTCGTCGAAATGTTCGTCGGCGTCGGTGCGTCCCGTGTTCGCGACATGTTCGACCAGGCCAAGAAGAACGCGCCCTGCATCATCTTCATCGACGAAATCGACGCCGTCGGACGTCATCGCGGCGCCGGTCTCGGCGGCGGCAATGACGAACGCGAGCAGACGCTGAACCAGCTGCTGGTCGAGATGGATGGTTTCGAGTCAAACGAAAGCATCATCCTGATCGCCGCCACTAACCGGCCCGACGTGCTCGATCCGGCGCTGCTGCGTCCGGGCCGTTTCGACCGCCAGGTGGTGGTGCCCAACCCCGACATCGTCGGCCGCGAGAAGATCCTCAAGGTGCATGTGCGCAACGTGCCGCTGGCGCCCAATGTCGACCTCAAGGTGGTCGCCCGTGGCACGCCCGGTTTTTCCGGCGCCGACCTGATGAACCTGGTCAACGAATCCGCGCTGATGGCGGCGCGGCGCAACAAGCGCCTCGTCACCATGGCCGAGTTCGAGGACGCCAAGGACAAGATCATGATGGGCGCGGAGCGCCGCTCCTCGGCCATGACGCAGGCCGAGAAGGAGCTGACCGCCTATCATGAGGCCGGCCACGCCATCCTGGCGCTCAACGTTCCGTCGGCCGATCCGCTGCACAAGGCGACAATCATCCCGCGCGGCCGGGCGCTCGGCATGGTCATGCAGTTGCCGGAAGGCGACCGCTACTCCATGAGCTACAAATACATGGTCTCGCGCCTCGCCATCATGATGGGTGGCCGCGTCGCCGAGGAGTTCAAGTTCGGCAAGGAGAATATCACGTCGGGCGCCTCCTCCGACATCGAGCAGGCGACCAAGCTGGCGCGCGCCATGGTCACGCGCTGGGGCTTCTCCGACAAGCTCGGCCATGTCGCCTATGGCGACAACCAGGAGGAAGTGTTCCTCGGCCATTCGGTGGCGCGCACGCAGAACATCTCGGAAGAGACCGCGCAGATCATTGACGGCGAAGTGCGCCGCCTGATCGACGAGGCCTACTCGACCGCGAAGTCCATCCTGACCAAGAAGAAGAAGGAATGGATCGCGCTGGCGCAAGGCCTGCTCGAATACGAGACGCTGTCGGGCGAGGAGATCAAGCAGTTGATCGCGGGCAACAAACCCTCGCGCGATCTTGGCGACGACACACCGCCCAGCCGTGGCTCGGCCGTGCCGAAGTCCGGTGGTCGCCGCAAGAAGGGCCCCGAGCCGGAAGGCGGCATGGAGCCACAGCCGTCGAGCTAGGCCAGAGCGGTTCACCGTTCACGGAACGCCATGAGCCGGCCGGACGTACGTTGGAGCGCCATCCTCGGGCTTGTCCCGAGGACCTGCCAACGCAACCGAGTTGGCGGTTTTCAAACTCATATCCGGCGCCCAGATGTCGCCCGCGACAGCAGATCCTCGGGACAAGCCCGAGGATGAAGGTCCAACGTCCGCGGAAAACGGTGACCGCTTTATCCGCCGTATTCGATTTTTATGATTCAGCTTTAAGCCGCGCATTGCAAAGGCTGTAATAGCCGCCGCCCTTCTGGATCCAGCGAAGGCCGTTCAACGTCCCCGCCTCCTTGTTGCCGTGGTAACCCTGCAGGCAGGTCTTCATCCGCGCCTTCGCGGGCTTTTCGGCCTTGAACTCGGCGGCAAGGGTGGTCGGGAATGTCACGCCCGCCGGCGCTACGGTGGGAGCGACCGCCGCGCTGGCTTCCTTTGTCGGCTGCGGCTCGGTTTTGACCGTATCCGCGCTGGCACCTTCCGTAGCTGATGTCGCGCATTTCTCCTTGCGGAAAGCGGACCAGTCCATGCCGTTCAGGGTGCCGCCTTCCTTGGCTGCTCGATAGGTCTCTCCGCATTCCTTCATCGTCAGGGCGCTTGCCGGCGCGACGCTCCAAGCAACCGATGCCGTCACAGCCAATACCGCCAATTTCAAACCGCGCATAAAACCCTCCTGGTTGATAACAAGCAGACGTCTTTTTGTATACTGTTTGTTCTTGATATGTTCAATCAGAATCTTTGCGAGTTATCGGCGTGGGCGAATTGATGATGCCGACCCTTCCCCGGTATGCAGATGCGAGCAGGCCGCACGCTTTAGCGCGCAACAAAAAGGCCCACGCATCTTGCGATGCGCGGGCCTTTGTTTGGAGAATGTGGCTAGGCGGTCAGCCCTTCAGCTTGGCGTTGCAAAGGCTGTAGAAACCGCCGCCCTTCTGGATCCACTTCAGGCCGCCGAGCGCGTTGGCGTCCTTGAGGACGTAATATTGGTCGAGGCAGGTATGCATGCGGCCCTTTCCGGGGGTCTCGCTGGCATATTTCGCCGAGATCGCGGAGGGGAAAGTGACGCCCTTGGGTGCAACCGTCGTCGGCTTTGCCGGCTCCTTGGTGTAGGTCGCCTCGCTGGGGGCAGGCACGCTGTCATCGTCGGACGCGCCGGCGCCGCATTCGGCCTTGCGGAAGTCGTTCCACTTCTGGCCCTTCAACGTGTTTGCCGTCTTGGCCGCCTGGTACTTGGTGCTGCATTCGGCCATGGTCAGCCCTTTGCCGCCATCGGCCGGAGCGGCAGCCGCCTTGGTGGTGGCCGGCTTGGTGGTGGTTGCTGCAGCGGATGCGCCAGCGGCGCATTCGGTCTTGCGGAAGTCGTTCCACTTCATGCCGTTCAGCGTGCCCGCGGCCTTGGCCGCCTGGTATTTGGTGCTGCATTCCTTGGCGGTCAGCCCTTTGGCAGCGCCGTCATCGGCGGCGGCCGCGGCCTTGGTCGTCTTGGCCGGCTTCGTCTCGGCGGCTTTGGTCGTGGCCGCCTTGGTGTCCGTGGTGGCTGCGGCGTCGGTACCGCATTGCGCCTTGCGGAACTGGTTCCAGGTCGCCCCGGCAAGTGTCCCCGCGTCCTTGGCGGCGTTATACTTCGTGCTGCACTCGGCCATCGTCAGCGCATTGGCTGGCGCCGCCAGGAACAACGTCGCGACCGCAAGGCCGGTCAGAGTGGCAAGTCGGTGGATGAGCATAGCGTTTCTCCGTTGCTGCAGCCCATTATACGTCCCAGCGAATCAATAACGCTCAACGATCGGTTGCGCCAGATGCCAGGTGGCTTATATATCGCCGAAAGTCGCGTTCTAACGACAAGGTGATGAAATCTTTGGGCGTCAGGGCCGACATGGCAAGAATTTTCAGGGTGCATCTGCGCCGAATGGCTCGCAAAACTGGTATATTGTGGCGCAACAGTGTTCCCATGCTAGGCGGTGGCCATGTTGTGTGCAGCGCACAACAATGATTTTCTAAGGATTGGTAACATATAATCACACAATGTGATCGAGGCGCGACGGCCAATTGTGGCATGACGTGCCGGCTAAGGACAATCAGGGATACTGGCTAGCATGGCAGGGAATTACTTCGGCACGGACGGCATTCGCGGGCGCGCCAACAAGTTTCCGATGACCGCCGAAATCGCGATGCGGGTCGGCATGGCCGCTGGCCTCTCGTTCCAGCGCGGCAGCCACCGCCATCGTGTCGTGCTCGGCAAGGACACCAGGCTTTCCGGCTATATGATCGAAAACGCGATGGTGGCCGGCCTTTGCGCCGCCGGCATGGACGTGTTCCTGCTCGGCCCCATCCCGACCCCGGCGGTGGCCATGCTGGTACGCTCGCTGCGCGCCGACATCGGCGTCATGATCTCGGCCTCGCACAACCCCTATTACGACAACGGCATCAAGCTGTTCGGGCCGGATGGCTACAAGCTCTCCGACGAGATCGAAGAACGCATCGAAAGCATGCTCGACAAAGATATCGAACTGGCGCTCGCCGATTCCGACGGACTTGGCCGCGCCAAGCGCGTCGACGGCGTGCATGACCGATACATCGAATTCGCCAAGCGCACGCTGCCGCGCTCGATGTCGCTTTCGGGTCTGCGGATCGTCGTCGATTGCGCCAACGGTGCTGCCTACAAGGTGGCGCCCGAGGCGTTGTGGGAGCTCGGCGCCGAGGTCGTGGCCATCAATGTCGAACCCAACGGCTTCAACATCAACAGGGAATGCGGCTCGACCCATCCGGCCGGGCTGCAGAAGAAGGTGCATGAAGTGCGCGCCGACATCGGCATCGCGCTCGACGGCGACGCCGACCGTGTCGTCATCGTCGACGAGAACGGCGCCATCGTCGATGGCGACCAGATCATGGCGCTTATTGCCGAGTCCTGGCACCAGAGCGGGCGGCTGGCCGGCGGTGGCGTCGTTTCGACCGTCATGTCCAATCTCGGCCTCGAACGCTTCCTCGGCGACATGAAGTTGCAATTGCACCGCACCAAGGTCGGCGACCGCTATGTCGTGGAGCATATGCGCGCGCATGGGCTCAATGTCGGCGGCGAGCAGTCGGGCCACATCGTTCTGTCCGATTTCTCGACGACCGGCGACGGGCTGGTCTCGGCGCTGCAGGTGCTGGCCTGCATCAAGCGGCAGGGCCGCCCGGTGAGCGAACTGTCGAGGAAGTTCGAGCCGGTGCCGCAATTGTTGAAGAACGTTCGCATCGCCGGCGGCAAGCCGTTGGAGGAAGCCCCGGTCAAGGCCGCGATCGAGGATGCCCGCAATCGCCTCGGCAAGGCGGGGCGCCTCGTCATCCGTCCATCCGGCACCGAACCGCTGATCCGTGTCATGGCCGAGGGTGACGATCCGCAACTGGTCGAGGCGGTCGTCAACGATATCGTCGAGGTCATTTCGGAAACCCGCAGCGCCGCCTGATCTGCGCTCCGCCTGGAAGACAACGCATCGAAAGCTCGCCCCTCGGCGGGCTTTTTTGTTGGCCGCGGAACCGGTCAATTTCTGTCGAAATCATTGCCGAATCCCTCGGATTTTAGAGATTCGTGGTTAATCGACAGGGTTAAACGCCTTTTAACTTTTGCAATTCATTATCCACGCCTGAAAGCCAATCTCATTCGGACACGATCGGCGTTCCGAGGATTTCTAGGGGTGACAAGCATGTTCAATACAGCAAGAAAGGCCCTGTTCGCGCTGCTGTTCGCGGGCCTGGCCTGGCCAGTGTTCGCAGCCGACCTGCCCGAGCCGCAGGTCGAAGAGGCACCGCCGCCGGTCTACGAGCAACCGGTCGACGTTGGCGGCTGGTACATCCGTGGCGACATCGACTACCACAAGTCGAAGGTGGGCGACATCGACTACATCACTTACGGAGCCGACCCTTGCCCGTGCGGACCTCCTGTCGGGGTCGCCGGCAGCAAGTCCTTCGACTATGGCAAGCTCAAGGGCGGATTCTCGCTCGGCGCCGGCGTCGGCTACAAGATCAACGAACACTTCCGCACCGACCTGACCGCCGACTACTGGTTCAAGTCGAACTTTAGCGGCGGCACTTCGGATGCTACCACGACCTCGGTCGAATCGTCGAAGATGAGCGCCTTGCTGCTGCTCGCCAATGCCTATGTCGATATCGGCACCTGGCACGGCATCACGCCTTATGTTGGCGCCGGTATCGGTGGCGCGCGCGTCAAGTGGGATACTGTCTACGACCCGACGCCGGGCGCTACCGAGTCCAACCCGGGAACATCCAGCTGGCGCTTCGCCTATGCGGTCATGGCCGGTGCTTCCTACTGCCTCACCGACAAAGTCATCCTCGATGCCGGCTACCGCTTCTCCCATATCCAGGGCGGTCGCATGTTCGAATATGGTCCAGCCGGCGCCACGCCGGGCGCCGGGCCGGGCTTCGACCATGGCTTCAACACCCACGAGGTGCGCGGCGGCCTGCGCTACCAGTTCGGCGGCAACAATGGTTGCGCCGCACCTGTGGTGGCCTACCAGCCGGAACCCGAGCCGATCTACACCAAGTAACCGCCTCGGACTTCCAGAATTCGTCGACCGCCCGGTATCAGCCGGGCGGTTTTCGTTTGAGACAATCCGAAGTCAGCTCGTTCGAAAATCAATTCGCTAACGCTCTGTTAGCCTTAACCGGCACTTAACCACTATGGTTAACAATGGCTCGTGAAACGTTGGCCGCCGTTGCTTGTTTGACGGCGCGGAATTCGGGAGCCGGGGACCATGATATCAATATCGCGTACGGCGCTGGCGCTTGGCGCATTCGCCCTGTTGCCGCTAACGTCCGCACTCGCCGCAGATTACGATCCGCCGATCTATGTCGACCAGGCGCCGGACTATGTGCCGGTCGAGGTTGGCTCGGGTTGGTACTTGCGCGGCGACGTCGGCTACGCGTTCAGCCACCCATTCGATCACGAGGAGGTCTCGAGCGGGCCCCTGAACAGCTTTACGTCCGAGAGCAGCCTTTTTACGGGCAGCGTCGGCATGGGCTATCACGTCAACGACTATCTTCGGGTGGAACTGAATGGCGGGATCCTGCCGACCAATAAATTCGCGGATCATCAGAAGCTTGCCACCACTTGTAAAGGCACGACGCTCGTAGATGACGGTTTCGGAACCATCAATTCCGCGCCCGCATCGCAGCCATGCGATCAGTTCGACAACGGCAGCAACAAAGCTTACAGCGTCATGGCCAACGGCTATGTCGATCTCGGCACTTATGTTGGGATCACTCCGTATATTGGCGGTGGTATCGGCCTTGCCTACAACAAATATTATAAGAGCATTGGCGCGAAGGATTGTGTGGAAACGCCAGTAAACTCTGCCGGAACGGGCGGGTTTTTCTGTAATGACCCTGCAGGGTATGATGGCCAAACCGATACGGCTGCCAAATTCAACTTCGCTTACTCGATTGGCGCCGGGCTATCTTACCAGGTTACCAAGAACGTTTCCGTCGATCTGGGCTATGAATATTTCTCGGTGCCGGACGGCAGATATGTCGCTTATGACAATGGCGCCTTCAACATTCACAAGGGCATCGACTACCAGACGGTCAAGCTCGGGCTGCGCTACGATCTCTGGTAGGCTTGGCAAAGACCGGGACTTTGGCGGCGGATCCTGTGGTCCGCCGTTTGCGTTTGAAAGCGCGAGATCCTGATTGCACGTCGCCCAAACCGCTGTGCACTTTGGGCGACGTGCATCTGGTATCCTGCCAGCGACAAAAACTTTCCTCTTGACGCCCGAGGCCTGAACGCATATCGCCGTCCGTGGGCCACCCCTCCCCAACGAGGGGCCACTATCTGGAAGGATAGACCACGATGACGACGCATGCGAAGCCCGGACTCCGTCCGGCAAATCCCAATTTTTCCTCAGGTCCCTGCGCAAAACGCCCCGGCTGGTCGGTCGAGGCGCTGAAATCCGCCGCGCTTGGCCGTTCCCACCGCGCCAAGATCGGCAAGACCAAGCTCGAGCAGGCGATCGAGCTGACGCGCGAGATTCTCAACGTTCCCCAGGACTACCGCATCGGCATCGTGCCGGCCTCGGACACAGGTGCTGTCGAGATGGCGCTGTGGTCGCTGCTCGGCGAGCGCGGCGTCGACATGGTCGCCTGGGAAAGCTTCGGCTCCGGCTGGGTCACCGATGTGGTCAAGCAGCTGAAACTCGCCGATACCAGAAAGATCGAGGCCGGCTATGGCGCGCTGCCCGATCTGGCCAAGATCGATTTCGACCGCGACGTGGTCTTCACCTGGAACGGCACGACCTCGGGCGTGCGCGTGCCGGACGGCGATTTCATCCCGGCGGACCGCAAGGGCCTGACCATCTGCGATGCGACGTCGGCCGCCTTCGCGCAGAGGCTCGATTTCGAGAAGCTCGATGTCGTGACCTTCTCCTGGCAGAAGGTGCTGGGCGGCGAGGGCGCGCATGGCATGCTGATCCTCAGCCCACGTGCCGTCGCACGGCTGGAGAGCTACAAGCCCGCATGGCCGCTGCCGAAAATCTTCCGCCTGACCTCGGGCGGCAAGCTGATCGAGGGCATCTTCAAGGGCGAAACCATCAACACGCCGTCGATGCTGTGCGTGGAGGACTATCTCGACGCGCTCAATTGGGCGAAGTCGATCGGCGGGCTCGATGCGCTGGTCGCCCGGGCGGATGCCAATGCCGCGGTTCTCGACCGGTTCGTGGAGAGCTCATCCTGGCTCGGCCATCTCGCCGCCGCGCCGGCGACGCGCTCGAACACGTCGGTCTGCCTGTCCTTCAGCGACCCGTATATCGCGGCGCTCGACGCCGACGGGCAGGCGGCGTTCGCCAAGGGGCTTGTCTCGACGCTCGACAAGGAAGGCGTCGCCTACGACATCGGTTCCTACCGCGACGCCCCACCGGGATTGCGCATCTGGTGCGGCGCAACCGTCGAGACCTCCGATCTCGAGGCGCTGCTGCCCTGGCTCGACTGGGCTTTTGCCAGCCAGAAGGCGTCGCTGAAAGCGGCTGCCTGAGAATCCTGTGGCGGCTCGCGGGCCGCCCATTTCCGGACCAATCCCATTTTCAAGGAGGCCGCCATGGCGCCCCGCGTTCTCGTCTCAGACAAACTCTCACCCACCGCCGTGCAGATCTTCAAGGATCGCGGCGTCGAGGTCGACTATCTGCCCGATCTCGGCAAGGACAAGGAAAAGCTCGCCGAAGTGATCGGCCAGTATGATGGGCTCGCCATCCGCTCGGCGACCAAGGTCACCGAGAAGCTGATCAACGCCGCAACCAATCTCAAGGTCATCGGCCGCGCCGGCATCGGCGTCGACAATGTCGATATCCCGGCGGCGAGCCGAAAGGGCATCATCGTGATGAACACGCCCTTCGGCAATTCGATCACGACGGCCGAACACGCGGTGGCGATGATCTTCGCGCTCGCCCGCCAGATCCCGGAAGCCAATGCTTCGACCCATGCCGGCAAATGGGAGAAGAACCGCTTCATGGGCGTCGAGATCACCGGCAAGACCTTGGGCGTCATCGGCTGCGGCAATATCGGTTCGATCGTCGCCACACGCGGCGTCGGGCTGAAGATGCATGTCGTCGCCTTCGACCCGTTCCTGTCGGACAAGCGCGCCGAGGAACTCGGCGTCGACAAGGTCGAACTGGACGAACTCTTCGCCCGTGCGGACTTCATCACGCTCCACACGCCGCTGACCGACAAGACGCGCAACATCATCGACGCGGCGGCGATCGCCAAGATGAAGAAGGGCGTGCGCATCATCAATTGCGCTCGCGGCGGGCTGGTGGTCGAGGCCGACCTCGTCGCGGCGCTGAAGAGCGGCAAGGTGGCGGGCGCCGGCATCGACGTGTTCGAGGTCGAGCCGGCCGAGCAGAATGCGCTGTTCGGCATGGAGAACGTGGTGGCGACACCACATCTTGGCGCCTCGACGGCGGAGGCGCAGGAGAATGTCGCGCTGCAGGTCGCCGAGCAGATGGCCGACTACCTGATCAAGGGCGCGGTCTCCAACGCCATCAACATGCCGTCGATCACGGCGGAAGAAGCGCCGCGGCTGAAGCCGTTCGTGAAGCTCGCCGAAGTGCTGGGCGCCTTTGTCGGCCAGGTCACCGACGATCCGATCAGCGAGGTCGAGATTCTGTTCGATGGTTCGACCGCGACGATGAACACGCGCGCGCTGATCAGTGCCGCGCTTGCCGGACTGATCCGCCCGCAGGTCGCCGACGTCAACATGGTCTCGGCGCCGATCATGGTGAAGGAGCGCGGCATCATCGTCGCCGAGGTCAAGCGCGACAAGTCGGGCGTGTTCGACGGCTATATCAAGCTGACCGTCAAGACCGAGCATATGACCCGCTCGATCGCCGGCACCTGCTTCTCCGACGGCAAGCCGCGCTTCATCCAGATCAAGGGCATCAATCTCGACGCCGAAGTCGGCCAGCACATGTTGTATACGACCAACGCCGATGCGCCCGGCATCATCGGCCTGCTCGGCACGGTGTGCGGCGAGAACGATGTCAACATCGCCAACTTCCAGCTTGGCCGCAACCGGCCGGGCGGCGACGCCATCGCGCTGCTCTATCTCGACGCGCCGTTCCCGGAAAAGGTGCTGGCGCAGGTGCGCGACCACAAGTCGATCGACTCGGCAAAGCGGCTGCAGTTCGACGTCGGCGGGATCTAATCCCCGCACCTATCACGGGCGACAAGCGATACCATTTACGACGCCCCGTTTGCAGGCATGCAAGCGGGGCGTTTCCATCAGCGCCGACACCATCCGGCGGATTGCGCCGTCGCAGCCAGACGCCGCGCGCAACGGATGGTTGGCCTGTCGTATCCCGGTCAATTCGGCTATCGCCGGAGCGGCGGCCGACGGTCCCCTTTGCCTCCATCGAATAAGATTATATCGTTTAGTCGCCAGTACATTAGCGGACGGCGATAAGCAGACGGCTTGGCCTAATCTAACGATTTCGTGATCTGCTTGACGATGGCGGTTTCTTTCCGCACGCTGACTCCAATGGATAGGCATGACTTAAACCCAACTAGTTTGGTCATGATTTGTGCGTGTTCCGTGGCGCGTGTCTGTTACTGTCGGAGTGCCTTCGATGGATCGTTATAATACTGTCCGCCTGAGCCGGCGTCTTTTTATGTCTTCGGTTGCGATGTTTACGGTCACGGCAACATCGGCAAGCTTTGCCCGATCCTTGTCGGGCTCGCTGCCTTGGGCGCCGCTGTCGTCCGATCCGCCGGTGCAGGTCGTGTCAGGCGGCTGGCAGTTCTTCACGCCGCAGGAAGCCGCCCTGGTCGAAGCCATCGTCGACCGCATCATTCCCGCCGACGACCTGTCGATGGGCGGCAAGGAGGCTGGCTGCGCCGTCTATATAGACCGTCAGTTGACGGGCGCGTTCGGAACGTCGAGCCGGCTCTACACGAAAGGACCGTTCCTGCCGGGATTGCCCACGCAGGGATATCAGGGCGAGGCGAACCCGGCCCAACGCTATCGCTCGGGCCTTGCCGCCATCGACGCTTTCCTGAAGCAGCGCGACGGCAAGACATTCGTCGAGCTCCAGCCGGCCGACCAGGATGCGTTCCTGACCGCCATGGAAGCCGGAAAGGTCGAATTGCCCGGTGGCGTCAAGGCCGCCGGCTTCTTCGGGCTTCTGCTGCAGAACACCATGGAAGGGTTCTTCGCCGATCCGGTCTATGGCGGAAACAAGGACATGGTCTCGTGGCGCATGCTCGGTTTTCCCGGCGCGCGCTATGACTACCGGGACCACGTCAGCAAGCACAATCAGCCCTATCCGAGGCCGCCCGTCTCCATCGAGGGCAGCCCGGAATGGCTCGTGAAAAGGAGCTGACCATGACGACGATACTGCCCCGCAAGGACGTTGTGATCGTTGGCCTCGGCTGGACTGGATCCATCCTTGCGCATGAACTGACCGATCAGGGCCTGGACGTGCTGGCCATCGAGCGTGGCCCCTGGCGCGACACGGCAACCGATTTCAACATCGGCTACGCTCAGGACGAACTGCGCTACAGCGTGCGGCGCGACCTGTTCCTGCAGCCCGCCGTCGAAACTCTGACGATGCGCAACGACACCTCGCAGACGGCGCTGCCGATGCGCGATTTCGGCTCGTTCCTGCCCGGCAATGGCGTCGGCGGCGCAGGCGTCCATTGGAACGGCCACACCTGGCGGTTCTGGGATTCGGATTTCCAGATCAAGACCAACCTGACCAAGAGGTATGGCGCGGCGCGGATCGCCGATCTCCAGGTCGAGGACTGGGGCGTGACCGGCACCGAGATGGAGCCCTATTACGACCAGTTCGAATATCTGGCGGGCATCTCGGGCAAGGCCGGCAACATCAAGGGGCAGATACAGGAAGGCGGCAACCCGTTCGAGGATCCGCGGTCCCGGGATTATCCGAACCCGCCGATGGAGATGACCTACGCGCCGACCCTGTTCGCCAATGCCGGCCGGTCCATGGGATTGCACCCGTTCCCGACACCGTCGGCCAACATGTCGCGGACCTATGTCAATCCGCTCGGCATCACCATGGGGCAGTGTACCTATTGTGGATTCTGCGAGCGTTTCGGCTGCGCCAACTATTCCAAGTCTAGCGCCCAGACCACCATCCTCCCGGTCCTGATGAAGAAGGCCAATTTCGAGGTCCGGACCGACAGCGAGGTGCTGCATGTCGATCTCGCCGCCGGCGGCAAGTCCGCGCGGGGTGTCACCTATGTCGATACGTCGGGACAGGAATTCTTCCAGCCGGCCGATCTCGTGCTGCTGTGCGCCTACGGCCTGCACAATGCCCGGCTGATGATGCTGTCGGGCATCGGCAAGATCTACGATCCCGTCACCGGCGAGGGCACGGTCGGGCGCAATTATTGCTACCAGACCAATGCCGGCGTGCAGGTGTTCTTCGATGACAAGAACTTCAATCCGTTCATTGCCGCGGGCGCGCTCGGCCAGACGATCGACGACTATAATGGCGACGCCTTCGATCATGGCGGGCTCGATTTCGTCGGCGGCGCGGGCATCAACTGCATCCCCACCAATGGACGTCCGATCGGGACAAGGCCGACGCTGCCCGGCACGCCGAAATGGGGCAGCGCCTGGAAGAAGGCGACCGTCGCGGGCTACAAAAGCACGCTCGGCTTCTCCTCGCAGGGCAGCAGCTACGCGACGCGCACCAACTATCTCGACCTCGACCCGACCTACAAGGATCGCTTCGGCCGGCCGCTGATGCGCATGACCTTCGATTTTCCAGACAACGATATCAGGATGTCGAACTATCTCTGCGACCGGATGGAGGAGATCGCCAAGACGCTTGGCGGCAAGCAGTACAATGTCGGCCGCCGCAAGAAGGGCTGGGACAGCGTCCCCTATCAAAGCACCCACAATACCGGCGGCGCCATCATGGGAACGGACCCGAAGAAGAGCGCGGTCAACAGCTTCCTGCAAAGCTGGGATGTGCCCAACGTCTTCGTCATCGGCGCCTCGGCCTTTCCGCAGAATGCCGGCAAGAATCCGACGGGAACGGTCGGCGCGCTCGCCTATCGCGCTGCTGACGCCATCCGCAACCAGTATCTGCGCAATCCCGGCGCGCCGCTGGTGCAGGCATGAAAGCGCTCGCAGCGTCACTCTACGCCAGCGCGGCCCTGCTGGCGATCACGCCGGCACTTGCCGCCGACCAGGCCGACCAGATCATCCGCGGCCAATACCAGGCCGTGCTCGGCGATTGCGCGGGCTGTCATACGAGGCCGGGCGGCAAGCCGTTGGCCGGTGGCCTGCCGCTCGAAACGCCTTTCGGCGCGCTGGTGCCGCCCAACATAACGCCGGACCACGAGACGGGCATCGGCAATTGGTCAGAGATCGATTTCCGCAACATGATGAAGACCGGCGTCGGCCACGATGGCGTGCGGCTCTATCCCGCCATGCCCTACCCCGCCTATACCAGGATGACCGAGCAGGACATTTCCGACCTCTGGGCATACCTCACCACGGTCGAGCCGGTCTCGAACAAGGTCGAGGTCAACCAGTTGCCGTTTCCACTGAACATCCGGCTGTCGATGTGGGGCTGGAACCTGCTGAACTTCACCGAGGCAAGCTTCGAGGCCGATCCCTCCAAGTCGGCGGAGTGGAATCGCGGCGCCTATATCGTCCAGGGCGCCGGGCACTGCGGCACCTGCCACACGCCCAAATCCTTCCTGGGCGCCGATCAGGACTCCAGCTTCCTGCAAGGGGCGTCGCTGCAGGGCTGGTTCGCTCCCGACATCACCAACAATGCACAATCCGGCCTTGGCAGATGGTCGCAAGAGGATGTGGTCGCTTACCTCAAGGCCGGCGTCAACGCGCATTCGATCGCGTCCGGTCCGATGGCCGAGGCGATCGAGAACTCGACCTCGAAGATGACGGATCCCGATCTCAAGGCCGTCGCCGTCTATCTCAAGAGCCTCGGGTCGGACACCGGCAATGCGCAGGCGCCCAAACCCGACGCGGCGCGGATGGTGGCCGGCGAGGCGATCTACCACGACAATTGTTCAGCCTGCCATGGCGGTGATGGCGCCGGGGCCGGGGCGTTGTTCCCGACGCTGGCCGGCAATTCCATCGTCGCCCAAGGCAATCCCGAAACGCTAGCCCGCGTCGTTCTCGCCGGAAGCCAGGCGGTGCACACGGCCGGCGCGCCGACGACGCCTTCGATGCCCTCGCTGGCATGGCGGCTGAAGGACCAGGAAATCGCCGACGTGCTGACCTATGTGCGCGGCAGCTGGGGCAATTCCGCTCCGGCGGTCTCGTCCGAAGATATCGCGGCGGTGCGCAAGGAATTGGTACCGTAATTTCGGCGCGCCGTCAGAGGCGGGAGGTCCTGCGCCCGCTGTATTCGGCGAGCCCGATGCCGCCCAGCACGAGAACCAGCGCCAGCGCCTGATAGAGCTGGAACGTCTCGCCGACGATCAGCACCGAAAGCAGCGTGCCGAAGATCGGCACCAGGTTGATGAACAGGCCGGCGCGGTTGGCGCCGATCAACTCGTTGCCCCTGATATAGGTTATCTGCGAGATCACCGAGGCGCCGATCGCCGTGTAGACGATGACAGCCCAGCCGCGCGCATCGGGCACGATCACCTTGCCGGCGGCGGCTTCCCACAGGAAAAAGGGCAGCGAGGTGATGAGTGCCGCGAAGGACATGGCCAGCATCAGGCTCTGCCAGCGCATCGCCGGCTTCAGCCGCAATCCGACCGAATAGCCGCTGTAGAGGACGACCGCGACCAGCATGATGGCGTCGCCGAAATTGAGCTCCAGCGTCAGCAGCCGGCGCGGATCGCCATGACAGGCCGTCAGGATGACGCCGAGGATAGTCAGCACCACGCCGGCGATCTGCGCCCAGTTCACGCGCAGGCGGAAGAAAATGAAATTGGCGGTCATGATCAGGATCGGCATCGCCGCCTGTTCGATCGAGACATTGATCGCGGTGGTGTAATTGAGCGCGGTGTAGAAGATCGTGTTGAACAGCGTGAAGCCGCTGGCGCCCAGCGCAGCCAGAACCAGCCAGTGCCTGCGCACGGCAGGCCAATCCTCCTGGATCGTGCGCCAGCCGATCGGCAGCAGGATCGCCACGGCCAGCATCCAGCGCAGAAAGACGAGCGTCATCGGCGAGACGTGGCCGACCGCCAGCTTGCCGGCCACAGAATTGCCGCCCCACAACAAGGTGGTGAGCAACAGGAACATGTAGGCGCTTCGATGCATCGTGGGCTTCCGGCCGCGGCATGGGCCGCGGTGTTTGCCGGCCTATTGCCCCCGTCGGCCCAAGTAAATGATGTCAAAGCCGAAAATTGTTGTGCCTCAGGGCATTTTCGGCGCCAAAGAAAGGTCGCACTCGCGAGGTCTTGACGCTATAGAGGCCTGTCGTTTCGAACCATATCCAAGCCGCGCTGCGGCGTCTCAAGGGAAAAGAAACATGGCCAATGTGGTGGTCGTCGGCTCGCAGTGGGGCGACGAGGGCAAGGGCAAGATCGTCGACTGGCTGTCGGAGCGCGCCGATGTCGTGGTGCGTTTCCAGGGCGGCCACAATGCCGGCCACACGCTGGTCGTCGACGGCAAGGTCTACAAGCTTTCGCTCTTGCCTTCGGGCGTCGTGCGGGAAGGCAAGCTGTCCATCATCGGCAATGGCGTGGTCTTCGATCCGCATGCTTTCGTCGCCGAAGTGCAAAAACTCAAAGCGCAGGGCGTGGACGTGACGCCGGATCGCCTGAAAATAGCCGAAAACACGGCGCTTATCCTGTCCGTACACCGGGAGCTGGACGGGTTCCGCGAGGATGCCGCTTCAAATTCCGGAACAAAGATTGGCACGACCCGCCGGGGCATTGGTCCGGCCTATGAGGACAAGGTGGGTCGGCGCGCGGTGCGGGTGATGGATCTGGCGGATTTGGAAACGCTTCCCTTGAAGGTCGACAGGCTGCTGACGCACCACAATGCGCTGCGTCGCGGGCTTGGCCATGACGAAGTCACGCATGATGCGATTATGCAGGAATTGACCACGGTCGCGAATGAGATCCTGCCCTATATGGACCGCGTCTGGAAGGTGCTAGACGACAAACGCCGCGCCGGCGAGCGCATCCTATTCGAGGGCGCGCAAGGCACGCTGCTCGACATCGACCACGGCACCTATCCGTTCGTCACCTCGTCGAACACGGTCGCCGGCCAGGCCGCCGCCGGCTCCGGTGTCGGCCCCGGGACCGTCGGCTATGTCCTGGGAATAACCAAGGCCTATACAACGCGCGTCGGCGAAGGCCCGTTCCCGACCGAGCAGAAGAACGAGATCGGCGAGTTCCTCGGCACGCGCGGCCATGAATTCGGCGTCGTCACCGGGCGCAAGCGCCGCTGCGGCTGGTTCGACGCGGTGCTGGTGCGCCAAGCTGTCGCCGTCAACGGCATCAAGGGCATCGCGCTGACCAAGCTCGACGTGCTCGACGGGCTGGACGAGATCAAGGTCTGTACCGGCTACAGGCTCGATGGCGAGACGATCGACTACCTGCCGGCAAGCCAGGGCGCGCAGGCCCGCGTGGAACCCATCTACGAGACGCTGGAAGGCTGGAAAGGCACCACCGCCGGCGCACGCAGCTGGAACGATCTGCCGGCGCAGGCGGTCAAGTATGTCCGATACATCGAGGAGCTGATCGGCGCGCCGGTGGCACTCCTTTCCACCAGTCCGGAACGGGACGACACGATACTTGTGACCGATCCGTTTCAAGACTAGTTTCTGAAGCCTTTCCGGGCATCGCGGCTGATTTGCGGGGGCCGGCGCGGAAGCAAAATACAGGTCGACTGAAGCATGGCAGATTTCGTTGCTGTTCTGAAAAACGCCTTCGAGAAGCACGGCGACGAGACGCCCGAGAAGCGTGCGCGCATCTATAGCAGCGTTCGTTCCATGCTGGCCAAGAAGCTTGCGGAATATTCGCCGCCGATGGCTCCCGAGGCCATAGACAGGCAGAAACGCTCGCTGGAGGACGCCATCGCAGGCGTCGAACGGGACTATGCCAAGACTGTGCCGGAAACGGATCCGCTCGCGGAGCTGGAGCACATCTTTTCCTCCATCGACCGTAACAAGAACCAGTCGAACCACACTAAGCAGCCAGTGAAGGCGGAGGCTGCCGCCATTCCCGCGCCGTCTCCGTATCGGCCCGCCCCTGCCCCGGCCAGGCCGGAGCCGTACAAGCCGGCGCAGCCCGTGGCGAACCCCGAACCCTACCGTCCCGCTCCAGCCGCCAAGGCCGAACCGGGCTGGCAAAGGCCGACGCCGGTGCAGCCCGTTCCGGACTTTTCGGAGAAGCCCTTGGCGGGGATGGAAACGGATCGGGAGGACGACCAGGACGACGTCTTTGCCAATGACGAAAGACCGGCGGGCACCGACACTTTCGAGCGTTTGCGCCCGGCCGAACGCAAGCGCGGCTATGGCGGGTTGATCGCCGCCGCCGTCGCGCTGCTGGTCGTTGCCGGCGGTGGTTACGGTATCTGGCTGAACAAGGACGCCTTCGGCAAGATGCTGGGCCTGGGCGACAGCAAGGTTGTCGCCAAGGTCGAACCGGTGAAACCGGCGCCGGCCAAGCCCGCGACCGATGCGGCGGCGACGCCACCGGCGCCCGCGGGTGCCGAAGGCACGAAATTCACGCAGCGGCTGACGCCCGAGGGTGGCGAAACCGATCCCGGCCCGGCCGGTGGACAAAGCGGCATAGGCGAGGGTGAATCCGTCGCCGCGCTGACGACGCCGCCAACGGCAACGAATGCGCCGGCCACCGCGGCGCCGGCGGTTCCGGCACCGGCCGATACGCCCGCGGCAGGCACGCCGACCGCGACCACGTCCGCGCCAGGCGCCACGCCGGCGACACCGCCCGCCGCCGGAGCCGCGCCCGCGGCACCGGCCGATGCGGCCGCCACACCGCCGCCCGCGCCGGCAGGTGCCACGCCGGCGGCTCCGGCCGTGGCTCCAGCCTCGGTTCCGGTCGGCCAGAAGGCAATCTTCTATGAGGAGCGCACCAGCACCGCCCAAGGTTCGGCCGAACCCGGCAACATCGTCTGGTCGTTGGTGCAGGAATCGCCCGGCGGCGACCTGCCGCCAGAGCCGGCGATCCGCGCCGAGGCGACCATTCCCGGCAAGGACATCCAGCTGCGCATGACCATCCGCCGCAACACCGACCAGACCTTGCCGGCCAGCCACATTATCGAGATGATCTTCCTGACGCCCGACGGCTTCGAGGGCGGCGGCGTCGACAACATATTGCGCGTCGCCATGAAGAGTTCGGAACAGGACGCCGGCAGCCCCTTGATCGGCATTCCGGCCAAGATCGCCGACGGTTTCTTCCTCGTCGCGCTCAACGACACCAAGGCCGACGAAGACGCCAATATGACCCTGTTGCGCGGCCAGGACTGGATCGACGTGCCGGTCGTCTACAAGACCGGACGGCGGGCGCTGCTGACCATGGAAAAGGGCATTCCCGGCGAGAAAGTGTTCGACGAGGCGATCAAGGCCTGGCAGGCGAAGACGGCGGGTTGAGCAGACGGCGTAACGGCCGCCTTCGATCAGAAGCCCTGGAACAGCATGTCGAGCGCGGCGACGATGTCATCGTGATGTTTCGTCAAGTTCAGCCGACTTTCACCCAATTCGCTTGCCGGAACGGTAGCAATCAGGTGTGTCGCCATAACCAGCTTCCGGCCGTTGATGTCAAAGATCGGATGAAGCTTTCGCATCGGCGGCGGCACCGTTGCGACCGGCAGAAGCGGGACGACCACGCGCGTCCTGAAATTGTCGAGCAGATCGGATTGAACGTCGAGCAAATAGTTGCCTTCGACGCGACCGGCGAAGACATCATAGCGGGGCATCAGAACTGCCGGTACTCTTCCAACGGGATTCCGTTTTTGTCGATGTAGTCGTTCCACGACTCCATCGTGGCACGGTTCTCAAGCTTCCATAGCCGCGTTTTTTCGGCCGCCACCGCTTCCGCGATACCGGCTTCCGCGGCGCGCGAGACATTCACATCAAGCCCCTTGGCTTCCCTCATGAGGTTAGAGTCGATCGACAGATTTGCCGGTTGGCGGATCGCATTCAGGGCAATCTTACGCATAATAGCCTCCGCAACATGCGCATAATGTATGCGCATTCCGGTGCGGAGGCAATAATCAGTCAACTCTGGCTGCGAACGGAGCGTCGGGCCTTCGCTGGCTCCCAGCCTTTCGGGCGTTCAAGCTTTCGCCGTTTGTGGCTTCAAGCGAAAGATCGTTGTCGATCGCGATCGACCTACGGCCGAACGCTCTTCACCCTTCCATCTCTTCCCGCAGCATCTCCAGCTCCAGCCACTCTTCCTCGAGCGCCGCCAAGGTGGCGCGCTCCTTGTCGAGGGCGGCGATGGTTTTCTGGAACGAGACCGGATCGCGCTCGTAATAGGCCGGATCGGCGATGTTGTTCTCCAGGCGCGAGATCGACGCGGTCACCGCCTCGATCTTCTTGGGAAGCGAGTCCAGCGCGAATTTCTGCTTGAACGACAATTTTTTGGACGGCCCCTTTTGTGCGGCGGGTTCAGCCTTGGCAGTGGGCGCATCGCTGGTTTCGGACTTGGCGCGCGCCTTGCGGTCGTCGAGCCGGGTGCCGCCGCGTTGCGCCAGCATGTCGGAATAGCCACCGGCATATTCGACCCAGCGGCCGCCGCCGTCAGGCGCGATGATGCTGGTGACGGTGCGGTCGAGGAAATCGCGGTCGTGGCTGACCAGGATGACGGTGCCGGCGAACCCGGCGACCAGTTCCTGCAGCAGTTCCAGTGTCTCCATGTCGAGATCGTTGGTCGGCTCATCGAGCACCAGAAGGTTCGCCGGGCGCGCCAGCACGCGCGCCAGGATCAGCCGCGCCCGCTCGCCGCCGGACAGTTCGCGCACCGGCGTGCGCGCCTGCTCCGGCTTGAACAGGAAGTCCTTCATGTAGGAGACGACATGGCGCTGCTCGCCATTGATGACGAGGTTCTCGCCGCGCCCGTCGGTCAGGTATTGCGCCAGCGTCTCCTGCGGGTCGACCGCCTCGCGCTTCTGGTCGAGCGTGGCGATCTCCAGATTGGTGCCGAGCCGCACCGAGCCGGCATCCGGCGCCGATTCGCCGGTCAGCATCTTCAGAAGCGTCGTCTTGCCAGCACCATTTGGCCCGACCAGACCGACGCGGTCGCCTCGCTGGATGCGGGTCGAGAAGCCCTTGACCACGGTGAGGTCGCCAAAGCTCTTCTCGATGTTCTTCGCTTCGATCACCAGCTTGCCGGACTCGGCGGCGTCGCTGGCGACCATGGTCGCGCTGCCTTCGGCGCCGCGATGACCGCGAAACCGCTGGCGCATGGTCTGCAGTTCGCCGAGGCGTCGCATGTTGCGCTTGCGCCGTGCCGTCACGCCATAGCGCAGCCAGTGTTCCTCGCGCACGATCTGGCGGCCGAGCTTGTGCTGTTCGCGCTCTTCTTCTTCCAGCACCAGGTCACGCCATTCCTCGAAATGGCCAAAACCCTTGTCCAGCCGACGGGTTTGGCCACGGTCGAGCCAGACGGTGGCGCGCGACACGCGCTCCAGGAAGCGGCGGTCGTGCGAGATGACGATCAGCGCCGAGGACGTGCGGACGAGTTCCTCTTCCAGCCATTCGATCACCGAGAGATCGAGGTGATTAGTCGGCTCATCAAGCAGCAGAATGTCGGGCTCCGGCGCCATGACGCGAGCCAGGGCGGCGCGCCTGGCCTCGCCACCGGAGAGGTCGCCAGGCCGCTCCTCGCCCGACAGGCCGAGATGTTCCATCAGGTAGCTGGCGCGGTAGGGATCGTCGGCCGGCCCGAGCCCGGCTTCGACATAGGCCCGCACATTGGCGAAGCCGTCCATGTCGGGCATTTGCGGCAGATAGCGCACCGTCGCCGAAGGTTGGCGGAACACCTCGCCGTCCTGCGGTTCGATCAGGCCGGCGGCGATCTTGAGCAGCGTCGATTTGCCCGACCCGTTGCGGCCAACCAGCGCGATCTTGTCGCCGGCCGCCGCGCTCAAGGCGGCGCCGTCGAGCAGCGGCGTGCCGCCAAAAGTCAGTCTTATCCCGTCGAGATTGAGAAGAGGCGGGGCCATGTCAGCTTTCAGGCAGTGGATAGGGATGGGCGAGCAGCAGTGCGCGGCCGTTGCCGAGCGCTATGTCGAGGCGGCCCCCGGTCTTGTCGAACTTGACCTCGTTGGAAATGGTCAGCGACGAACCGAAAGCCACCTCGACCTTGTCGAGTGGCCATTTGGCGCCGGTGACGGTCAGACCGGAGAGTTCGGAAAAGCCCAGAATGGAAAACAGCGTGCTGTCGGCATAATCGAAGCTCGTCCTGCCGTTGAGCAAGGGGACAGCCTCCTGGGCGCCGCTGGTCAAAAGCACATCCGTTCCGGCCTCGGCCAACCGCAGGCCAAGCGCCAGATGCAGGAAGGCGTGATCGGCGCGCTTGCCGCCGAAAGCGCCCGCCAGCACGAGACGGGTCGCCCCGTGCCCGAGTGCGGCCGCGATCGCCAGTTCGCCGTCGGTCTTGTCCTTTTCCGCCGGGAAGGTCTGGCGGGGTACGGCGGCGAGGTCAGCAGGTAGATCGGCCGGAACCGAATCGAAATCGCCCACCCACAATTCCGGGACAAGGCCCAGCACCCGGGCATGGCCGATGCCGGCGTCGGCGGCGATGACGCGCGAGCCTTCGACCTGGCGGTCGAGCCGGGGCGTGCGGATGAGATCGCCGCCAAGCAGGATGGTGAATGTGCTCATATCCCGTCGCCTTACCAGCCCGGCACGGGAAACGGAAGGCGGCAAACTCCCACTTGCGCGGGTCTTCGGGCCGGCCTATGTGTCGAAGCGCTCTAACGGGGTGCCGGACGCGAATTTCGCGGGCCGGCTGAGAGGCAGTCTCGCCAACCCGCTGAACCTGATCCGGTTTGTACCGGCGGAGGGATTAGACGTTTCGGACAGTCCGACGCCTCAATTCCTTTCAACGCAAACGAAGGAGGCGCCGATGCGCACGCTTTTATATTCTCTCATCGCAGCCACTGCAGTGGCCTTGTCCGGGCCGGCCTTGGCCAAGGACAAGCTCACCGTCTACACCTATGAGAGCTTCACCGCCGACTGGGGTCCCGGTCCCGTGGTGAAAAAGGCATTCGAGGCCGAATGCGGCTGCGATGTCGAGTTCGTCTCGGTCGCCGACGGCGTCGCGCTGCTCAACCGCGTCAAGCTGGAAGGCGCCTCGACCAAGGCCGACATCGTGCTCGGCCTCGACACCAATCTCACCGCCGATGCCAAGGCCACAGGCCTGTTCGCGCCGCATGGCGCGGTGAGCGATGTCAATGTGCCGGGCGGCTGGAGCGACGATACTTTTGTCCCCTTTGACTATGGCTATTTCGCCGTCGTCTACGATACGCAGAAGCTGAAGACGCCGCCGAAAAGCCTGAAGGACCTGGTCGAGGGCAGCGCCGACGACAAGATCGTCATCCAGGATCCGCGCACCTCGACGCCCGGCCTCGGCCTGCTGCTCTGGGTGAAGTCGGTCTATGGCGACAAGGCGCCGGAAGCCTGGGCCAAGCTCAAGACCAAGGTCTTGACCGTGACGCCGGGCTGGAGCGAGGCCTATGGCCTGTTCACCAAGGGCGAGGCGCCGATGGTGCTGTCCTACACCACCTCGCCGGCCTATCACATGGTCGCCGAGAATACCGAGCGCTACCAGGCCGCGTCGTTCGAAGAGGGCGAATACCTGCAGATCGAGGTCGCCGGCATCACCACCACGGGAGCCAAGAATCCGCTGGCGGAAAAGTTCATGGCCTTCATGACCGGACCGAAATTCCAGGACGCCATCCCCGAGACCAACTGGATGTTCCCGGCCGGCAAGGCCGACAAGCCGCTCAACCCGGCCTTCGACAAGCTGGTCAAGCCGACCAAGACCTTGCTGTTCAGCCCAGAGGAAGTCGCGGCCAACCGCAAGGCCTGGGTGGACGAATGGCTGGCGGTGATGAGCAAGTAGGTTTAGTGGGCTAGTTTCGTGAGATGAGTGCTCTACGGCGCCCCCCTCTGTCCTGTCGGCCCCGGCCCTTAGCTGCCGCTCCGGGCTTTCGTCGTTCGGAATGCAAAGCAATTAGCTTCCCGTCCGCTTCGCGGACCACTCTTCACCCCGCTCAAGGGGGGAGAGATCACGCAATCTTCGGAAGGGAGCCTTTGCCGTTAAGGATTGGCGCCGGCTCGGATGGCTTGGCACCCTTCCTCTCCCCCGTTGATCGGGGGAGAGGTGTCGAGCGCAGCTCGACGGAGTGGGGGGCGACCCTGGCGCGGATCAAGACGATGCTAGCACGCGATCCTCGTTCTTGTGCTCGCTGGGGTGGTTGCCAGGTGGTTCCCCCACTCCGTCGCCGCTTCGCGGCGCCACCTCTCCCCCCTCCGGAGGGAGAGGAAAGTAGCCTCCGCTGGAGAGATGTCCGGCAGGACAGAGGGGGGCGCCGTAGAGCGCCACGCTCCCTAAGTTTCGCCCATTTGCCGACGGTGCGGCGTGCAACGCGCGTCTGATCCCCGCATCACCGCCGGCGTCGTCGCGCTCGCCGGGATCGCGCTGCTGATCGGCGGCGCCTTTGCCGGACTGCTCCTCGAAGGCGCGCATGACCTCTCCGGCGCCTGGGCGGCCTTCGATCCTTACCTGCTGCGCGTCGTGCGCTTCACGCTCTGGCAGGCAACCCTATCGACCCTGCTTTCGGTGATACCGGCGTTGTTCGTGGCGCGAGCCCTGTCGCGGCATCCACGCTTCTTCGCCCGCGCTTTCATTCTGCAACTCTTCGCCGTGCCGCTGGCGCTGCCGGCGATCGTCGCGGCGCTCGGCATCCTGGCGCTCTATGGCCGTGCCGGTTACTTCGCCGGCATGCTCGGTGCCGTCGGCGGCCAGGGCTGGCGGGGCATCTACGGCCTGTCCGGCATTCTCGTCGCGCATGTCTTCTTCAACCTGCCGCTGGCCACCCGCCTGTTCCTGGAAGCGTTGCAAACCATTCCCTCCGACCAGTGGCGGCTGGCGAGCCAGCTCGGCATGGGCGCGCGTCCGGCGTTCCGGCTGATCGAATGGCCGACGTTGCGCGCCGCTCTGCCCGGCGTCGCCGGGCTGGTCTTCATGCTTTGCATCACATCCTTCACCATCGTGCTGACGCTCGGCGGCGGGCCGGCCGCGACGACGCTCGAAGTCGGCATCTATCAGGCCTTGCGCTTCGATTTCGATCCCGCGGGGGCTGTCGCGCTGACATTGCTGCAGATCGGCTTGACCTTCATCGTGGTGCTGGCGCTGACGCGGCTCGGCGCCAATGTCGTCGGCGATGCGAACCTGCCGGTCGCGCCGCGCCGCTACGTTTCCGTCAACGGGACCGAGACTTTGCTGAATGCCTTGCTTATCGTGCTGGCGCTGCTGTTCGTCGCGGGACCGATGGCCGCGACCGTGATGGCCGGATTGGGCGCCGATCTCGGCCGGCTGGCCGGCGAGGCCACTGTGCGGCAGGCGACGGAGACCAGTGCGGTGCTTGCCTTCCTTTCGGCGCTGCTTTCGGTGATGCTGTCGCTGGCGCTGACCATGGCGCGGCGGGCGCTGGCGCTGAACCGACGCGCCGGTCCGAGGACGCTGCTCGAACACGCAACCGACACCGGTGCCGGCTTTGTCCTAGTGGTTCCGCCAATCGTCATCGGCGCCGGCTGGTTCCTTCTGTTGCGCCATGCCGGCGACGTCTTTGCCATCGCCCCGCTCATGGTCGTCGCCGTCAACGCCGTCATGGCGATGCCTTTCGCGCTGCGCGCCATCCGCCCCGCCTATGATGCGGCAAGCGAGCGCCACGAACGGCTCTGCGCGCAGCTTGGCATTTCCGGCCTGGCCAGGTTGCGGCTGGTGGACTGGCCGTCGCTGCGGCGCCCGCTTGCCACCGCCTTTGCCTTCGCCATGGCGCTGTCGCTTGGCGATCTCGGCGTCATCGCCCTGTTCGGCAGTGATTCCGTGCAGACCTTGCCCTACCTTCTCCTGGCACGCATGGGCAGCTACCGCACGCAGGACGCCGCCGGCCTGGCGCTGCTGCTCGGCCTGGTCTGCCTGGCACTGGTGCTGGCAGCGGACTGGCTGGGAAGGGAGAAGGGCCGCGATGTCTGACGGAGCGATTGCCAGGAAGGGTGTTCCAGTGCAGCTGGACAAGGTTTCGTTCACCTATGGCGAGGCTCCGCTTTCCTTCGATGTCGCGTTCGCGGCGGCCGAAATCACCGCCATCATGGGGCCGAGCGGATCGGGGAAGTCGACGCTGCTCAATCTGGTGGCCGGGTTCGAGACGCCACTGTCCGGCCGCGTGCTGATCGGCGGAGCCGATGTCGGCGCCTCGCCGCCAGCCTCGCGGCCGGTGTCGATGGTGTTTCAGGAAAACAATCTTTTCGCCCATCTTTCCGTCGAGCAGAATGTCGGGCTCGGCCGTTCGCCATCGTTGCGGCTGACAGAAGCCGACCATGCCGATATCGCGGAGGCGCTTGCGCGCACCGGCCTCGCCGGCAAGCAGAAGCGGCTGCCGCGCGAACTCTCGGGCGGCGAGCGCCAGCGTGTCGCCCTTGCCCGCGTGCTGGTGCGTGACCGCCCGGTGCTGCTGCTCGACGAGCCCTTCGCCTCGCTTGGGCCCGCCCTGCGAAACGACATGCTCGACCTGGTTGCCGACCTGCATGCCGAGCGTGGCATGACGGTGCTGTTCGTCACGCACCAGCCGCAGGATGCCCGCCGCATCGGCCAGAATGTGGTGTTTCTGGACAATGGCGCCGTCGCCGCCGCAGGCGCCGCGGACGATTTCTTCGCCGGGGCTGGTCCAGAGGCATTCCGGCGCTATATCGGCGCCAGTGGAGGGGATGCCGTATCACGAGATATTGCCCGGAAGCCGACATAATTTACGGTCAAACCGGCTTCTGGCGAAGGGACGCTTGCTTGCCATGGTCCATGTAGTGTGGCTAGGTCCGCCCAATGGTCCGGCACAGGCCGTGATTTGCCTACAGCATCCGCCGCACGCCCCGAGGGCCGCGTGACGGATGCTGTAGCAGTTTGTTTTTTGCGCATGAAGACTCCGAAGATCGCCCCCGATTTTCATGGTCATGCGCCCAGGATCTGAAAGGAAGCCGTTCTGGCGATCGGCGTTGACAGAGCAAGACGCAATCCGCTGGCGCGCTTTCTGGCGCTGGCCGGCTTTGCCGTGGCTCTCGCCAGCTGCCAGATGTTCACGCCGCCGGACGTGCAGGAATCCGGCTTCCAGCCGTCCGACAAGCCGATCACGGTGGATAATGTCGCCGCCAACAGCAAGCTTGCCGAACTCGCCAAGGCGCAGCATCCGCGCATCCTGGCGACCTATGGCGGCGAGTATTCCGATCCCAAGCTCGAGCGCATGGTCGCCAAGGTGGTCGGCAATTTGACCGTGGTATCGGCCAACCCGACCCAGACCTATCGCATCACCATCCTCAATTCGCCCAACGTCAACGCCTTCGCGCTGCCGGGCGGCTATCTCTACATCACGCGCGGCCTGCTCGCGCTGGCCAATGATTCGTCCGAGCTCGCCGCCGTCATCGCGCATGAAATGGGCCATGTCACCGCCAATCACGGGCTGCAGCGCCAGCAGTTGGAGGCCGAGGAAGGCCTGGCAACCAAGGTGGTTTCCGATGTGCTCGGCGACAGCCCGACCGCCAAGGCGGCGCTGATCCGCGGTAAGCTCAGGCTGGCGCAGTTCTCGCGCAACCAGGAACTGGAGGCCGACGCCATCGGCATCAAGTCGATCGGCGAGGCGGGCTACGATCCTTACGCGGCCGGTCGCTTCCTGCAGTCGATGTCGGCCTATACCGATTTCCGCTCGATATCAGGCGCCACCGACGCCAGCCTCGACTTCCTGGCCACGCATCCCAACACACCGCAGCGCATCGATCTGGCGCAGCGCCACGCGCGCCAGTTCGGCCCCCCGGGCTTCGGCACGCGCGACCGCGATTCCTTCCTTGCCGGCATAGATGGCCTGCTCTATGGCGATACGCCGGAAGAAGGGTATGTACGGGGCGAGACCTTCCTGCATCCGGGCCTTGGCGTGTCGTTCACGGTGCCGGACGGTTTCATCATCGACAATTCGGCGGCAGCGGTGACGGCGACCGGTCCCGGCGACATAGCGATCCGCTTCGACGGCGTTTCGATCGACAAGAACCGCGCCTTGACCGACTATATCAGAAGCGGCTGGGTGGCAGGCCTCGTCGACAGCACCGTCAAGCAGGAAACCATCAACGGCAACGAGGCGGCGACCGCACATGCCGGCGCCGAGGGCTGGCAGTTCGACATCGCGGTGATCCGCGCCGGCGGCCAGGTCTATCGCCTGCTGACCGCGGCACCGTCGGCCAGCACCTCGCTGGAAACGGTGGCGCGTTCGGTCAGCGGATCCTTCCGCATCCTGAGCCCGGCTGAAAAAGCGGCCCTGAAGCCGCTGCATATCCGTGTGCTTACGGTGCAGCCGGGTCAAACCATGGGCTCGCTTGCCGCTCAGATGGTAGGGGTCGACCGCAAGCTCGACTTGTTCCGCGTGCTCAATGCGTTGTCGCCGGGGGCTGCGGTTTCGGCCGGCGACAAGGTCAAGATCGTCACCGACAAGTAGCGCTCGTTGCGGGAATCAGGCGGCGGTCGCCAGGAATTCCGGGTTCTGCTTCACCAGCGCCACTTTCAGCTTTTCCATGGCACGGGCCTCGATCTGGCGGACGCGCTCCTTGGAAATGCCGAGGGTCTCGCCGAGCGCCTCGAGCGTGGCGCCCTCGTCGCTCAGCCGGCGCTCCTCGATGATCCTGAGTTCACGTGCGTTGAGCGCGCCGAGCGCTGTTTTCAGCCATCCAGAACGGCGTTCGACATCGATCGTGTCGCTGGCGACCTCATCGGGCAGGGGGTCGTCCGCGACCAGGAAGTCCATCCGCTCGGTGGCGCCGGAATCGTCGGCAAGCGGCATGTTCAGCGAGGAATCCGGCGCGGACAGCCGCGAATCCATCATTGCCACATCAGCCTCTGAAACGCCGAGCGCAACCGAAACCTCACGATAGAGCGTCTCGTTGGAAAGCGGCTCGGCGCCGTTCGCTAGGCGGGCGCGCAAACGTCTGAGATTGAAGAACAGGGCCTTCTGCGCCGAACTGGTGCCGCCGCGCACGATCGACCAGTTGCGCAGGATATAGTCCTGCATCGAAGCGCGGATCCACCACGTCGCGTAGGTCGAAAACCGCACCTCGCGCTCGGGCTCGAAGCGGGCGGCTGCCTCCAGCAAGCCGACATGCCCTTCCTGGATCAGGTCGCCGAGCGGCAGGCCGTAGTGGCGAAATTTGGAGGCCATGGAAATGACCAGCCGCATATGGGCCACGGTGATGCTGTGCAATGCGTTCTGGTCGTTGTCCTCTTTCCAGAGCAATGCGAGACGATGCTCCTCGTCGCGCTCGAGGTAAGGCGCCCTCATTGCCGCGCGGACCATGATCCGACCTGCCGTGTCTTCCATCATAAGGCGCTCCTGGCTCAGGCGGTGCGAATGACAGGCACCGGCTTGAAATGACGGCGTCGTGCCCTAGAACAGCCAAAACTGCCGTGCGCGGGAAAGGTTCCGCCGCCGCAGGCGGGCGCGCGCCAAAGTCCGGGCAATTTCGGCGCGGCTGCCTGGAGCCTCCGAATGCGCAAAGAAATATCTTCAGAGAATTTGATTTCTGGAGTTACCTGTCTTTGAAATTTCATTCCTTATTTTTTCGCCCTGCATCTGTCATTTTCCAGCCCTCACAACATGCCTGACATCAGGCCAAGGACGGGATCACAGAAAAATGAAATGGCTCAAGTCGCTCATCATCGCCGGAACGCTGCAGGCGCTCGCCGTTGCATCGGGCCATGCCGGCGCCAATCTCGACCAGATCAAGCAAGCCGGGGTCATCAAGGTCGGCACGGAAGGCACTTACGCGCCCTTCACCTATCATGACGCTTCCGGCGCACTGGTCGGCTTCGACGTCGAAATCGCCAAGGCGATCGGCGACAAGCTCGGCGTCAAGGTCGAGTTCCTCGAAGGCAAGTGGGATGGTCTGATCGCCGGCCTCGACGTCAGCCGTTATGATGCCGTCATCAATGAAGTCGGCATCACCGACGCCCGCAAGGCCAAGTACGACTTCTCCGATCCCTACATCGCCTCCAAGGCGGTGCTGATCGTGCGCGGCGACAACACCGACATCAAGACCTTCGCCGACCTCAAGGGCAAGAAGTCGGCACAGTCGCTGACCTCCAATTTTGGCAAGCTGGCCGAATCGAACGGCGCCGAACTGGTCGGCACCGATGGCTTCGACCAGTCGATCCAGCTGCTTCTGACCGGCCGTGCCGACGCCACCATCAATGACAGCCTGTCGTTCCTCGACTTCAAGAAGCACAAGCCCGACGCCAATGTGAAGATCGCCGCCCAGGAAGAGAATGCCGATTACTCCGGCGTCATCGTCCGCAAGGGCGACCCGGAACTGGTCGCGGCCATCAACAAGGCGCTGGCCGACATCAAGGCCGACGGCACCTATCAGAAGATCGCCGACACCTATTTCGGCCAGGACGTGTCGAAGTAATTTCACGCACGGGGGCCTTCCGCAGGTCCCGAACCCCCCTCAGCGGCGAGCCGTCTTTGACGGCTCGCCGCTTTTGTCGTGATATGGCCGGCGCATTCGCGTTCGATGACGCCGCTCGTCCATTCCGGAGGATCTTTCGTGCCGCACTGGCTGCAACTGATGCTGGAGTCGCTGCCTTCGCTGTTGTGGGCCGCGTTGATCTTTACCGTGCCGTTGACGCTGCTGTCCTTCGTGCTTGGCCTGACGGTGGGGTTGGGCGCGGCGCTTGGCCGGCTGTTTGGCCCCAAGCCGCTGGTCGCCCTCGTGCGCTTCTATGTCTGGATCTTCCGCGGCACGCCGCTCCTGGTGCAACTGTTCCTGATCTTCTACGGCCTGCCTTCGGTCGGCATCCTGCTCGATGCCTTTACCGCTGCGCTGATCGGCTTCACCCTCAACATCGGCGCCTACACATCGGAAATCATCCGCGCGGCGATCGGCTCGGTGCCCAAAGGCCAGTGGGAGGCCGCCTACTCGATCGGCATGACCTGGAGCCAGGCGATGCGTCGCACCATCCTGCCGCAGGCCGGACGCGTCGCGGTGCCGCCGCTCTCCAACACCTTCATCTCGCTGGTCAAGGATACCTCGCTGGCCGCCGCCATCACCGTGCCGGAGATGTTCCAGGCGGCGCAGCGCATCGTCGCCACCACTTATGAGCCGCTCATCCTCTATGTCGAGGCGGCGATCCTCTATCTCGCCTTGAGTTCGGTGCTGTCGGCCCTGCAGACGCGGCTGGAGGAGCGGCTCAACCGCTATGGCGGCTTCCTGGAGGCACGCTCATGATCAGCCTGACCAACATCGAGAAGCGGTTCGGCGACAATCTCGTGCTGAAGGGCGTGACGGTTACCATTGCCGAAGGCAGTGTCACCGCGCTGGTGGGTCCTTCGGGTGGCGGAAAAAGCACGCTGCTGCGCTGCATCAACCTGCTGGAGATCCCGACCTCGGGCTCGGTGCGCATCGGCGACGAGACGCTCGAGTTCCGCCCGGGCGTGAAGGTGCCGGCCGCGGACATCAGGCGCCTGCGGCTGCAGACCGGCATGGTGTTCCAGAATTTCCAGCTGTTTCCACACCGCACGGCCATCGAGAACGTCATGGAAGGCCTGGTCACGGTGCTGAAATGGCCGGAGGCAAGGGCCCGTGAGCGGGCGCTGGCCCTGCTGGAGAAGGTCGGCATGGCACACAAGGTCGATGCCTGGCCGGCGACGCTGTCGGGCGGCCAGCAGCAGCGCGTGGCGATCGCCCGGGCGCTGGCGCCGTCACCCAAGGTGCTTCTGTGCGACGAGCCGACTTCCGCCCTCGACCCGGAGTTGGCGCAGGAGGTGGTCGATGTGCTCGGTCAACTCGCCAGCGAGGGAACGACCATGGTGATGGCAACGCATGATCTGCGCCTCGCCTCCAAGATCGCCCGGGAAGCGGTGTTCCTCGACGCCGGCGTCGTCGTCGAGCAGGGGCCGTCCGCCACGCTGTTCGGCAATCCGGAGCGCGAACGCACCAAGCGATTCATCGCGACGCTGAAGCAGGAGGCGGAGAAGGAAGGCGGCGCATAGCCGCGGCAATCTCCGGCAATGCCAAAGACAAAAAACCCGGCGCGAGGCCGGGTTTTTCGTGAACTCTAGGACGAGGGGATTCAGGCAGCTTCTTCCTGCTCGGCTTCCTCGTTGTCGGCCTTGGCGCCGCGCTTCGGTCCCTTGTTGAGGTTGACCTCGATCAGGCGCACGGCTTCGGTTTCCGACATACGGTTGACGGCCGCTATCTCGCGCGCCATGCGGTCGAGTGCCGCCTCGTAGAGCTGGCGTTCGGAATAGGACTGTTCCGGCTGGTTGTCGGCGCGGTAGAGGTCGCGCACGACTTCCGAGATCGAGATCAAATCGCCCGAATTGATCTTGGCATCATATTCCTGGGCGCGACGCGACCACATGGTGCGCTTGACGCGGGCGCGACCCTGCACGACCTTCAGCGCGCGCTCGACATAATCCTCTTCCGACAGCTTGCGCATGCCGATCGAGGTCGCCTTGGCGACCGGCACCTTCAGGCGCATCTTGTCCTTCTGGAAGTCGATGACGAACAGTTCCAGCTTGTGGCCAGCCACTTCCTGCTCGTCGATCGAGACGATCTGGCCGACGCCATGCGCCGGATAGACGATGTACTCGCCGGTCTTGAAACCGTGACGCGCGGCCGTGGACTTCTTCTGCGGGGTGATCGTTGCCATTACGCCCTGAACTCCTTGTTGTGGGCCGGCGGCGGTGCCGGCTGAACTCACGTGATCGGGGTCACCGATCATTAGCCGCACAACAGATGAACCCACCGGAAAAGTCGGGACCGGCAAACCGCACGAATTGCGACCGCCTGGCCCAGATCGCTCTGGTCCGGAGTGGGATTTTCACCTTTCAGTGATTTGGGGCGTCTGCGCCATAAATCGACGTTGTGTCACCGGCATGTTTCGCTGATGTAACACAAAAAGTCGGAAGAATCAAGGTTTTGCTGCGTAAGCGGAGGCCATAACCAATCGCCGCCTGTCAAGGCGGTTAATCCGACTTGCCTGTTACGCTACGTCATACAAGCCTTTACAGCGGTGTTGTCAATCGCCTTCGCCGGGCTCGGCGGAGAAGTATTTCTCGAACTTGCCGGCCTCACCGTCGAAGCTCTTGGCGTCGGCCGGCGGCTCCTTCTTGGCGGTGATGTTGGGCCATTTGTCGGCATATTCGGTGTTGATCTGCAGCCATTTGTCGAGGCCCGACTCTGTGTCGGGCTTGATCGCGTCGGCCGGGCATTCCGGTTCGCAGACGCCGCAGTCGATGCACTCGTCGGGATGGATGACGAGCATGTTCTCGCCTTCGTAGAAACAGTCGACCGGACAGACCTCGATGCAGTCCATATATTTGCATTTGATGCAGTTGTCGGTCACGACATAGGTCATCGGGCGGCTCCGGGACGTCCAGTTTTTGCTGGCTTTTTCCGTGAGGTAACGCCTTTATCGGTCGCTTGCAAGGGTGGCCATTCCCAGCGACGCCAAGGTTTGGGAATGGAAATCCGCAAGGGCGCCGCCGCGAAGGCCTGGCATGCCTCGCGCACCGCCCGTTTGCCGGCGCCGGTTTTGTTTTTTGCCTGCGGTTGCCTGCGGAGCACTCCGCTTCTGTTCGACGGGGGCTCAATCTTCGTCGAGCAACCGGTCGGTCTGGCGGCGCTCTTTTTTGGTCGGGCGGCCGCTGCCAGCCTCGCGCAGCGCCGGGATGGCATCGGGAAGGGCGTCGCCCTTGGGTGTGGGCGGCGGCGACATGTCTTCATAAAGGGTGCGGGCTTCCTCGGCCGGGCCGCGTCGCGCACCAGCGCCAAGCACTTTCCAGACGAAGATACGCCGGTCGAGCGTGATGGTCAGCACGTCGCCCGGCTTGACCAGATCGGAAGCCTGCGCTGCTTTGTCGCGATTGATGCGCACGCGGCCAGCGACCACCAATTTGGCCGCCAGCGAGCGCGATTTGACCGCACGCGAGAAGAACAGCCATTTGTCGATGCGCTGGCGGCCTTCAGCAACCATCGAAGTGCCGAGCCTACTTCTTTAGCTGGTCGCGCAAGGCGGCGAGCTTGGCGAAGGGGGAATCCGGGTCGAAGCGCACCGGGCGCTCCTCGCGTGGCTTGGCCTGGAATGCAGGCTTGCCGCCTTGCGGCCCGCCCTTGCCTTCCGGCCTGCCGCCCTTCCAGTCCGGCCGGCCTTCGCGGCGCTCGGCACGATCGCCTTGCGGGCGGCCGTCGCGCCTTTGTTCGCCTTCGGTGCCAGGCTTGGGCTTGAACTTCGAGCGGTCGAAGCGCGGCTTGCCGGCGCCGTCGCGGCGTCCTTCATGGGCGGGACGCTCTCCTGGCGTGGCGGGTGCGGCGGCGGCATCGGCCGGCGCGTTGCCGCGGCCGCGCGCCTGGCCGTTGCGCTGGCGATTGTTTCGGCCTTCGTGATGGCGGGGGCGCTGGTCGAAGCGCCCTTGCCGCCACAGCAGGATAGGCTTTGGCGCTTCGGCTTCGGCGGCCGGTTCAGCCGCGGCTTCCGCCACGGCAACGGGTTCGGCCGCCTCCGTCGAGGTGGAAGCGTCAGCGGCCGGCTCCGCCGGCGCTGCTTCGTCCGCGGGCGAGGCTTCAACCGCCGCAGCTTCAGGTTCGGCGGTTTCAGGTTCGGCTTGTGGTTCAACCTGTGCCGGCTCGGCGGCTTCAGCTACAGGCGTCTCCTCATCCGCAACCTCGGCGGTCGCTTCTGATTGCTCTTCCGCGACAGCCTCCGCCGGAGCGTCCGCAACGATTTCGGCTGGAACCTCGGATACGGTCTCCGCGTCCACATCGGGCGACGACTCCGAACCCTCGACGACGGCCGGCGCCGCCGCCTGTTCCGCTGCCTTGGCTTGTTCGGCGCGCGCGGCCTCTTCGGCCGCGAGCTTGGCCGCTGCGGCTTCCCGCGCGGCACTGTCCTGCGCTTCCAGCCGTGCCTTGACTTCCGCCGCCGGCTTCGGTTCGGCGCGATAGCCGAGCCCCTTGAGGATTTCTTCCATGTCGTCGGCGGTGGCGCCGAGGATCGACATCATCGGCGGCGTCACCATGAAGGCTTGGCCGTCATAGGCGCCGTCCGGACGCTGGCCGAGGCCGGGCTTCCAGTTGGTCGCCGGGCGGATCAGGTCGGCCAGCCGCTCCAGAATGTCGATGCGCACGGCGCGGCGGCCGAGATTGCGGTATCCGGCCAGCTTGTAGAAGGCCTTGTCAAAGGCCGGATCGATGACAACCGAGGTGCGGCCCGATGCCAGCGCATGGACGACATCGCCGAAGCCAGGCTTGTCCTTGCCGTCGTTCTTCAACGCCCACAGCAAGGTCACCAGTCCGGCCGGCGCGGGCTTGATCAGCGCCGGCACGAAGACGTGGTAGGCACCGAAGCGCACGCCGAGCCGGCGCAGTGCGGCGCGGCCTTCCTGGTCGAGCGACTTCATCTCTTCGGCGATGTCGCGGCGGTTGATGAGGCCGAAATTCTCGACCAACTGGAAGGCGATGCCGCGGCCGATGCCGGAAATCTGCTCGGCATTTTTCAGGTCGACCAACGGCTTCAGCAGGGACTCGATCTGGAAATTGACGAAGCGCTCGGCACGCGCGGCGACCTTGTCGCGCGCCGGGCCGGTGAGCTGTTCGTCCGCCAGAAGCACCAGGCGCGGCTTCAGCGCGTCCTCGCCCGAAACCAGCGTGCCGATCGGCGCGCCGATCCAGCGCAGCGTGCCGTCCGAACCGAGCGCGAGGTCGCCATTGGCGCAGGCGCCGAAGCGCTCCGCGCGGGCATCGAATTCGGCGGCCAGCGCCTTTTGCGCGGCCGTGCGCACGGCCTTGGCGTCTTCGCCGCCGGCGGTCTGGTCGGCGGTGAAGCGGAACCCTTGCAACTCGCCGACGTGATGGCCTTCGACAAGGACGGTTCCGGTAGGGCTGATTTCGGCTTCAGGCATGGTATTTTCTCTAAGGCGCCGCATGAGGACGGAAGTCCTGCGGTCTACGAAGCGTTTCGTCAACCGCTCATGCAGCGCATCCGACAATCTGTCTTCGATTTCGCGCGTCTTTTCCTGCCAGTGTGCCTGATCGGCCAGCCAGCCGGGCCGGTTCGACACGAATGTCCAGGTACGGATCTGGGCGATGCGGTGCGACAGCGTGTCGATGTCGCCCTCGGTGGTGTCGGCGCGGCGCACCTGCTCGGCCATGTAGTTTTCGTCGACATGGCCGTGGCGAGCGAGGTCCATATAGATCGAGGCGATCAGGTCGGCATGCTGGGCGGGCGCGATCTTGCGGTAGTCGGGCAGCGCGCAGGCTTCCCAAAGCAGCGCCACGCGCTTGGCATTAGTCGCAAGCGCGCGGATGTCTTCGTCGCGGGAGAGATGTTCGAGCGCCTGCGCGTCGACGGCCGGCAGCGCGCGTGTCAGGCCCTCGACCGGGGCGTTGGTTTCGATCGAGCGCTTCAGCGCCTCAAGGCTGGCGAAATCGAATTGGGCGGTGCGCCACTGCAGCACCTTCACCGGGTCGAAATCATGGCTCTCGATCTTCTGGACCAGATCCTCGTCCAGCGGATCGACCTGACCGGTGACGCCGAAGGTGCCGTCGCGCAGATGCCGCCCGGCGCGGCCGGCGATCTGGCCAAGTTCGGCCGCGGTCAGATTGCGGTACTGGTAGCCGTCGAACTTGCGGTTCTGGGCAAAGGCGACATGGTCGAGATCGAGATTGAGGCCCATGCCGATGGCGTCGGTGGCAATGAGATAGTCGACGTCGCCGGACTGGAACAGCGCCACCTGGGCATTGCGGGTGCGCGGCGAGAGCGCTCCGAGCACGACGGCCGCACCACCTTGCTGGCGGCGGATCAGTTCGGCAATGGCGTAGACCTCGTCGGCGGAGAAGGCGACGATCGCGGTGCGCCTGGGCAGGCGGGTCAGTTTCTTGGAGCCGGCATAGGCGAGATGCGACAGCCTTGGCCGCGTCACCACGGAGACGCCCTTCAGCAGCCGTTGGAGAATGCCGTGCATGGTGGCGGCACCGAGTAGCAGCGTTTCCTGGCGGCCGCGCAGATGTAGGATCCGGTCGGTGAAGATATGGCCGCGCTCGAGGTCGCCGGCCAGTTGCACCTCGTCGATTGCCACGAAGGCAGCGTCGGTCTCGCGCGGCATGGCCTCGACGGTGCAGACCGAATATTTGGCGCCCGGCGGCTGGATCTTCTCCTCGCCGGTGATCAGCGCGACCTTGTGGGCGCCGACCTTTTCGCAGACGCGGCTGTAGACCTCCCGGGCCAGCAACCTCAGCGGCAGGCCGATGACGCCGGTTTCGTGCGCCACCATGCGCTCGATGGCGAGATGGGTCTTGCCCGTGTTGGTCGGCCCAAGCACGGCGGTCACGTCGCGGCCCGACAGGATCAGCGGCTCGGTGTGTTTCTGCTGGATGTTCATCGGCTCGGAAATAAGGCTTTCTGGCCTCTCGTTGTCGGGAGCGTGCCTGGACGGCGCGTATGACAGCCGACACATAGGGATTTCAGGCGCGAAGCGAAAGCGGAATGTTCCGTCCGGGTTCCGAAGGTGCCCGCGTCAGCCCGCAAATCAGCCCCTGCTTAACAGTTGGAACGAGTCTGGAACGAATCAGCGACGAATCGGTGACTCCGTCAGATTCAGCTTTTGTTCACGGCTAGATATGGATTTTATGACCATGAGCTTCACCACATGCTGAATCACCGAACTGGCCCGTTTTATGCTAAGTGTATCCTGCCCTTAACTTTTGCCGGTAAACGATACGCGAGGCATGGCGCGACGCGCTCAACATTATGATATTGTTAATCTTTCTGAACTCGGTGTTAAGGAATTGCAGGCAATCGTGGCCATTAATGTTAACATTGCGCTCAAAGCCGGAACGAATCGGCGACAAAGCGGCGCCGGCGATATTTTCTTGGTTTGTTCCCTCAATATCTTGTGTTGTGAACAACTTATCCACCGATAATCCACAGGCTTGGCCACACGGTTTCGCACAGAGGCGCCACCCCCATTAACCCTTGCGTGCCGGATTGAGTCAGCCGGTGCCAGCGGGGCGCTGTAGCTCCAGAGCATCAATTGCAAAACGGATCGGTTTCCCGACCCGTTTTCGCCGGTCAAGGCCGCCGGCCGGTGGGCCAGCCGAAATCAACGCCTAGACGAAATACTGGCCGCCATTGGCGGTGAGGGTCGAGCCGGTGATAAAGCCGGCATCCTCGGAAGCAAGGAAGACGACGCAGCGCGCGATCTCCTCCGGTTCACCGAGGCGGCCGACCGGGATTTGCGGGATGATGCGCTCGTTGAGCACCTTCTCGTCGATCGCCTTGACCATCTCGGTGGCGATGTAGCCGGGGCAGATGACGTTGACGGTGATGCCCGCGCGCGCGCCTTCCTGCGCGAGCGCCTTGGAGAATCCGATGTCGCCCGCCTTGGCGGCGGAGTAATTGACCTGGCCGGCCTGGCCCTTCTGGCCGTTAATCGAGGAGATGGTGATGACGCGGCCGAACTTGCGGTCGCGCATGCCGCCCCACAGCGGATGCGTCATGTTGAAAACACCGGACAGATTGGTATCGATCACCTCTTTCCACTGTTCTCGCGTCAGCTTGTGGAACATGGCGTCGCGGGTGATGCCGGCATTGTTGACCAGCACCGAGACCGGGCCGAGATCGGCTTCGACCTGCTTGATGCCGGCGGCGCAGGCGTCATAATCGGCGACGGACCATTTGTAGGCTGGAATGCCGGTCTCGGCCTTGAATTTCGCCGCGGCCTCGTCATTGCCGGCATAGTTGGCGGCAACCGAATAGCCGGCGTTCTTCAAAGCGATCGAGATGGCCGCGCCGATACCGCGCGATCCGCCCGTGACGATTGCAACCTTGGTCATATGTCCTCCCTTTGGTCGGAAGAGTGAGTAGGGAGTAGCCAATAGCGAGTAGGGATTTGATGTCCCGCCGCGCTGAAGCCATTCTTCCCTATTCGCTACTCCTATTCACTGCTCACTTTCTTCAGAGCGCTTCCACGCACATGGCGACGCCCATGCCGCCGCCGATGCAGAGCGTGGCGAGGCCCTTCTTGGCACCGCGACGGCGCATTTCGTAGATCAGCGTGTTGAAGACGCGGGCGCCCGAGGCGCCGATCGGATGGCCGATGGCGATGGCGCCGCCATTGACGTTGACGATCGAGGGATCCCAGCCCATGTCCTTGTTGACGGCGCAGGCCTGCGCCGCGAAAGCCTCGTTGGCCTCGACAAGATCGAGATCGCCGACGGACCAGCCTGCCTTTTCCAGAGCCTTGCGCGAGGCGGGGATGGGGCCGGTGCCCATGATAGCGGGATCGACGCCGGCGGTCGCCCAGGAGGCGATGCGCGCCAGCGGGGTGATGCCGCGCCTGGCGGCTTCGGCTTCGGTCATCAGCAGCGCGCCGGCGGCACCGTCATTGATGCCGGAGGCGTTGGCGGCGGTCACCGTGCCGTCCTTGTCGAAGGCCGGCTTCAGCTTGGTCATGGCGTCGATCGTCGCGCCATGGCGGATATATTCGTCCTGGTCGACAATGGTGTCGCCCTTCTTGCCCTTGATGGTGAAGGCGACGATCTCGTCCTTGAACTTGCCAGCCTTCTGCGCGGCTTCGGCCTTGTTCTGCGAGGCCAGCGCGAACTGGTCCTGGTCGTCGCGGGTGATCTGGAACTGGCGCGCCACGTTCTCGGCGGTGTTGCCCATGTGATAGCCATTGAAGGCGTCCCACAGCCCGTCCTTGATCATAGTGTCGATCATCTTGTAGTCGCCCATCTTGACGCCGGCGCGCAGGTGCTCGGCGTGCGGGGACAGCGACATCGATTCCTGGCCGCCAGCGATGATCACCTTGGCGTCGCCGGTGGCGATCTGCTGCATGCCGAGCGCGATGGCGCGCAGGCCCGAGCCGCACACCTGGTTGAGGCCCCAGGCGGTGGTTTCCTTGGGCAGGCCAGCAAGGATCGAGGCTTGGCGGGCCGGGTTCTGACCTTGCGCCGCGGTCAGCACCTGGCCGAGGATGACCTCGTCCACCTCGGCCGCCTCGACACCGGCACGCGCCAAAAGTTCCCTGACGACGACGGCGCCGAGTTCATGCGCGGGGGTGGCGGCGAAGGCGCCGTTGAAGGAGCCGACGGCCGTGCGCGCGGCGCTGGCAATGACGATGGAAGCGGACATTTTCTTCTCCAGACTTCAAGGTGTTGTTGTGCCGTTGGGGACTTTTCTTGCCGTTTCCCAACCCCAAGTCAAACCGGAAATCGGCATGGCGCCCATGCGCCGCAAGCAGGTCGCGTCTCGCCGCGCCGAGGGTACGGCCGCTGCTGCGCAGCATGTTTTGCCTGCTATGCAGCATTATATGATCCCGCAGTGCACAAACTGCTTGGAATTGTGAGGCTTTTGCGCATATCCTCAAAAAGGGCGCAATCGTTACCGGCTGCTTACGCAGGCTTGCCGGTGTCCGGGGAGGATGCAGATGGCCGCAAAAGACGACCCGATCATTATCAAGAAATACGCCAACCGCCGCCTCTATAACACGGGGACGAGCACCTATGTGACGCTCGAGGATCTGGCCGAGATGGTCAAGAAGGGCGAGGAATTCACCGTCCAGGATGCCAAGACCGGTGACGACATCACCCATCCGGTGCTGACCCAGATCATCTTCGAGCTGGAGAACAAGGACGGGCAGAACATGCTGCCGATCCCGTTCCTGCGCCAGCTGATCGCCTATTATGGCGACCAGATGCAGATGATCGTGCCGAGCTTCCTCGAACAGTCGATGTTGGCTTTCTCCAAGGAGCAGGAGCGCTTTCGCGAGCAGATGAAGGGCGCCATCGGCAAGTCGCCGCTCGACGTGATGAAGATGGCGACGCCGATGAAGGCGCTCGAAGAGCAGACCCGGCGCAACATGGAAATGTTCCAGAACGCGATGCGGCTGTTCACACCATTTCCGCCCATTGGCCCGGCGCCGGCCGCTGCCCCGATCGAGCCAGCCAGGAAGGAAGCGCCTGAGAAGTCCGACGACCTTCAGGAGCTGAAAAGCCAGATCGCGGCCATGCAGCGCAAGCTCGACACGATGTCGTGAGCACATAGCGCTCACGCCGTTTACGGCAGCAATCCCTCATAGCGGCCGCGCGGCCGGATGATGCTGCCGCTCAGGATCTGCTCGACCATATGCGCGGCCCAGCCGACACTGCGTCCAAGCGCGAACAGGTGGAACGGTGCATCGCGCGGCAGGCCAAGGCCGCGCGTCAGCACGGCCAGGGCAAAGTCGATATTCGCTGGCGCGCCGGTCGCGGCAATGGCGGCGGTTTCCAGCGACCGCAATGTCTCGTCGGTGTTGTCGATGACCGCCAGAAGCGCCATGGCCCGGGGATCGCCCTCGGGATAGAGCTGATGGCCGAAACCCGGCAGCGGCCGGTCGTGGCCGAGCCAGCGCCGGATCGCGGCATCGGCGCCATGCCGCGCCGCGTCTTCGGTCAACTGCATCAGCGCTTCGCCGGCGCCGCCATGGCGTGGGCCGGACAGCGTCGCCAGGCCCGCCATCAGACAGGCGGCGGGCGAGGCGCCGGTCGAGGCGGCGACGCGGGCGGCGAAGGTCGAAGCGTTGAGTTCGTGATCGGCGAGCAGCACAAGGGCGCGCCGGATCGCGTCCGCGCCATCGTCGTCCACCGACCAGCCCCGTGCCAATCGCATATGCACCGGATCCGGCCCCGCCTCGGCGCCGAGGGCGCTGGCCAGCACGCCGATCGCATGCGCGGCATCAGCGCACAGCGAGGCGGCACTCCGTCCCAGGGAAGGCCGCGACTGGCCGGCAAGCAGAGCGAGTTGCGCAAAGGCCTGGGCGCGGCCGGGCGGGCGGGGCGCATCTGTTGGTGGCGCTTCGAAACGAACGGGTTGAGGCATGGCCCAGAGCACGCCAGCGGTTTCTTCCAGCGTGGCATGGTCGGACAGCGCAACGGCGTCCCGGCCCCGACAGATGAGGCGGCTGTGCCAGACGGTCGAAATCGCCGTGACGATCGAGGGCTCGCCCCAGGCGATCGCGCTTTCGGCGATGGCCGAGGGGCTGCGTCCGCGCGCCCTTCGCGTTGCCAGCGCGACGATGTCGTCGGCGCGGTATTGGCTGCGGCGCGGATCTTCGCGGTCCGGGCGCATGCCGATGCGGCCACGGCTGACATAGGCGTAGAGTGTCTGCGGCCTCACGCGAAGCCTTTCCAGTGCCTCCTCCCGCGACAACCATTCCGACATTTTTGGCCCTGATATTGATTCTGTTGATCAAGATTGATGGATATAGCGCTCACCCTTATCTCCCATCGGGAAAAGCTTCAAGGAGACAAGGCTATGGCGAATGGGCTCGATGATGTGGTGGCGGCGGAAACCTCGCTGTCGGATGTGGACGGACTTGGCGGTCATCTGACGATCCGCGGTCATGCGCTCGCGCAATTGGCTGGACGATGGAGCTACGTCCAGGTCGTGCGCCTGCTGCTCGACGGATTCTTCGAAAATCTGCCCGATGACGCCGAACTGGCGGCAAGACTGGGTGAGGCACGCGTCGATGTCTTCGACCGGGTCGTGCCAGCGCTGCCCTTGCTGGCCCCGCTTGAGGTCTACAGCGCCATGCGCGCCGGCATGGCGCTGCTGCCGGATGGCGAGACGCTGACGGACGCCTTGCGGCTGATCGCGGCGCCCGCGGTGCTGACGCCGGCGCTGCTGCGCCTGCGGCGCGGCGAGCAGCCGGTCGCGCCATACGGCAGGGCCGACCATGCCGCGGACATGCTGCGCATGCTCAACGGCAAGTCTGTTTCGCCCGAGCTGGCCAAGGCCCTCGACACCTATCTGGTGACCGTCTGCGACCACGGCCTCAATGCCTCCACCTTCGCCACTCGCGTGGTTGCCTCGACGCAGGCCGGGCTGACGTCGTCGGTGCTGGCGGGCCTCGGTGCCCTCAAGGGACCGCTGCATGGCGGCGCGCCCGGGCCGGTCATCGAGATGCTCGACGCCATCGTCGCGCATGGCGACGCGGCCGGCTGGCTGCGTAACGAGATCGCGCAAGGCCGGCGCATCATGGGGTTCGGCCATCGCATCTACCGCGTGCGGGATCCGCGCGCCGATGTGCTGAAAGCGGTGGTGCGCAAGCTTGGTGGCGAAGGCGAGACCGGCCGCCGGCTGGCCTTCGCCGAAACCGTCGAGCAGACGGCGCTCGAGGTGCTTCGGATCGCCAAGCCGCACCGCTCGCTGCAGACCAATGTCGAGTTCTACACCGCGCTCGTCCTGGAAGCATCGGGCTTTCCGCCGGGCGCGTTCAGCAATGTCTTTGCCGCCGGGCGCGTCGCCGGCTGGGTTGCGCATGCCCGCGAACAGCAGACCACCGGACGGCTGATCCGTCCGCAGTCACGGTATGTCGGGCCGGTGCCGGACCTCGTCGCCTAGCCCTGTCCGCCAAGTTCATGCCTGTTTTGGAAGCTCCCGCCTCTCCGCCTTGCACGGCGGAGGGCTTTTCTCATGACCGAAATTTCATGTGATCACGCGACCGTGTTCCTGTTCTTGCCTAGGTTCGTCCTTATATGGTGCACTGCAACATAAGTCGGCGATAGCTGATTCCTTTCAATGACGTAAGGGCAGGCTGGCGCATCGGGATGACAGGAACGCCATGACGAAGAACGGCAAGGCGGAGGAAAAGAAGAAGATCAACATCGCGCTCCAGGGCGGCGGCTCGCACGGCGCTTTCTCCTGGGGCGTGCTCGACCGGCTGCTCGAGGACGGCAGGCTGGATATATCGGCCGTTTCCGGCACAAGCGCCGGCGCCATGAACGCGGTCGCATTGGCCGATGGTTTCGTGCGCGGCGGGGTCGAGGGCGCGCGGAAAAAGCTCGACGATTTCTGGCACGCGGTGGCGGCCAAGGGCCGGTTCAGTCCGGTGCAACGCATGCCCTGGGACATTGCCTGGGGCAACTGGTCGATCGAGAACACGCCGGGCTATGTCTTCTTCGACACCATGTCGCGGGTGTTCTCGCCCTATGTCGCCAACCCGCTCGGCCTCAATCCGCTGCGCGACGTGGTCGCGCAGGAGATCGACTTCAGGAATGTTCGCGCCTGCAAGTCGATGGAATTGTTTATTTCCGCCACCAATGTCGAGACGGGGCAGTTGCGGGTATTTTCCGATGGCGAGATCGACCTCGACACGGTGATGGCCTCGGCCTGCCTGCCGCAACTGTTCCGCGCCGTCGAGATCAAGGGCGTGCCCTACTGGGATGGCGGCTATGGCGGCAATCCGGCGCTCTATCCGTTCTTCAAGACGGCGGCGACCGAGGACGTGCTTCTGGTGCAGATCAATCCGGTGGTGCGCGAGGGGACACCAAGGAGCGCCAACGAGATCCAGAACCGCATCGACGAGATCACCTTCAATGCCGGGCTGCTGCGCGAGTTCCGCTCGATCGCCTTCGTCAAGGAACTGATCGCTGCCGGCCGCCTGCCGCATGGCGAATACCGCGACATCCGCATGCATCGCATCGATGCCGACGAGGCGTTCAAGGATCTGTCGGCATCCTCGAAGGTCAATGCAGAATGGGCGTTCCTGACCTATCTGCGCGACCTCGGCCGCACCGCCGCCAGCGACTGGCTTGAAGAGAATTACGACGCCGTCGGCAAGCGCGCTACGCTCGATCTTTCCGGCGAACTCGATGACGGTTTCAAGCCGGTGCGTGGTCCCGCACCGGGCCGCCGGGTGAAGGAATTCCTCGCCGTGCGCAAGAACCCGGAGGCAGAGCGCCGTCGGGCCTGAGCCCGTCGGCATCGTTTGCCTGCACGCATTGCAAGGGCCGCGGAGGAGAAAGCTTGTTGGCCTGACAGCAACCCTGGCGTGCGGGCGAGCCCACATCATGCTGACGCCTGCTGCCACCGACGGTTTGAGCGGCGCGGGTCCGAGGCGGGGTCGCGAACAAAGGGCGCAACGGTCGACAAGGAATCGTCAATGGGGCGAGATACAAGCGCTCTCGTCGCTTCGGGCCCGATCTCGCGCATGTCAAGATATACCGATCCGGGCTTCGTAGCGTCGACGCATTGGCGTTTTCAGCATCTGTCTGGACTTTGGCCGACTGGGTCGGGCGGACGCGACCTGAAGGAATTGTGAAGCCATTTCCAAAGCAATTTCAGTTATTTGGCCGCGCTACGGCAATCGACCCTTGCCGACCGAACGGATAAGGATCGTTGGCTTCATACCGGCGCTTCCAATCAGAGACGCGATTTGCATGGCGGCTGTATTTCGGGACTGGCGGACGGACCCATGGCCGGCCGGACCGGCCGCCCGTGGTCGGCGTTTCAAGGGCGGATCGGCAACCGGGGGCAGGCATCGGCAGAGTAACAGGGCAAGTCACGAGAACCGTTTCATCGCGGTCACACCTTGTCCGGCTACGCAATGCTGCTGCAACTTTCGGACTATATTGCGGTGCAACTTTGATGTAGAAGCGCGCTCGCCGATCACGGCAATTTGAACACGGTCAGGCGCGCACCCATATCGGCGACGCGCCCGCGCTACGCAAGGCGCGGTGCTGGCCGAACCCGCAACGGAAAAACGACGATGCCTAAAATCAGGTTTCACAAGCTTGCAGCCATTGTTGTGCTCATCGGTTTCGCGGCCTGGATGGCGACAGGCGAGTTCTCGTCGGTCGGCAGCGTAGCGGCCAACAAGGCCAAGGCAGCCGAGGTCGAGCAGGGCAAGGCGCCGGACGCGAGCAAGCCGAAGACGGCGGAAGCCGAACCCAAGGCCCCGTTGCGCACCGTCGCGGTGGTGACACCGCCGCGCAAGACCTATGCGCGCGCCATCCGCATTTCGGGGCTGACCGAGGCCGACAAGCGCGCGGTGCTGGCAACCCGCGTCGCCGGCATCATCGAAAAGCTGCCGGTCAAGCAAGGCGATCACGTCAAGACCGGCGACCTGGTGCTGATGCTGGCGGCGGAAGAAAAGATCTCGATGCGCGACAATGCCAAGCAACTCGTCGCGCAGCGGCAGGCCGAACTGGATGCCTCGCTGCGGCTGATGAGGACCGGCAATTTGCCCAAGCTGCAGCTCGACACCGCCCGCTCCAATCTGACCCTGGCGCAATCGCAGCTGGATACCGCGCAGGCCGAGCTCGACCGCAACGAAGTGAAAGCGCCGTTCGACGGCGTCATCGACCGGGTGCCGGTGGAACTCGGCAGCTCCGTCATGCAGGGCGGCGAGGTGGCTACCATCCTCAAGCTCGACCCGGTGATCGCGCGCGGCGAGATCAGCGAGCGCGACCTCGGCTATCTCAAGATCGGTGACAAGGCCAACGTCCGGCTGGTCAGCGGCCAGACCGTCGAAGGCACCGTGCGCTATATCAGCCGCGACGCTTCGTCGGCGACCCGCACCTTCCGCGTCGAGATCGCCATCCCCAATGCCGATGGCTCGGTGCCGGCCGGTATGACGGCGGAAATCCAGCTCAGCGCCTTGCCGACCGACGCGGTGCTTTTGCCGCGCTCGGTGGTGACGCTGGGCGACAAGGGGGATCTCGGCATCCGCTCCGTCGGCAAGGATAACAAGGTGGCGTTCTTCCCGATCGACCTGGTCGACGACACGCCGACCGGTCTCGTGCTTGGCGGCATCCCGGCCGATGCGCGCATCATCGTCGCCGGCCAGGAACTGGTGAAGGAAGGCGACGAGGTCAACCCGGTCGAGGCCGACCAGGCGACCATCAACAAGCTGATCGGTGAAGCCACCGCCGGGACGCAGTAGCGCAGGGCGCCGGCGCCGGGCCTTGCCCGGCGACAGCATGTCCGTTCGCCACTCCCGAAGCCAACAGCAGGCATAAGTCATGGATATCGTCAGACTCGCAATCAACAATGCCCGCCTGACCATCTCGGTCCTGGTCTTCCTGCTGATCGCCGGCTGGGTCGCCTATCAGTCGACGCCGAAGGAAGCGGAACCGGACGTTCCGATTCCGATGATGTATGTCAGCCTGATCTATCAAGGCATTTCGCCTGAAGATTCCGAGCGACTTCTGCTGCGGCCGATGGAAAGCAAGCTGAAAAGCCTGAAGGGCCTCAAGGAGATGCGCTCGGCCGCGTTCCAGGGCGGCGGCTACGTCCTGGTCGAGTTCCAGCCGCAGACGAACCTGGCGACAGCACTGCAGGATACCCGCTCCAAGGTGCAGGACGGCAAGGCCGACCTGCCGCAGGCGGCCGAGGAGCCTGTCGTCACCGAGGTCAACATCTCGGAATTCCCGGTGCTCGTCGTCACGCTATCGGGCGAATTGCCCGAGCGCGTCTTGACGGCGGCGGCGCGTGAACTGCGCGATCGCATCGAGGAAGTGCCCGGCGTTCTCGAAGGCTCGTTGCAGGGCTCGCGCGACGATCTCGTCGAAGTCGTCATCGATCCGATGAAGCTGTCTTCATACGGCCTGCAACTCGACCAGCTGATCGGCGCGGTCGGCGCCTCCAACAGCCTGGTCGCGGCCGGCAACATCGAGGGCTCGCAGGGCAAATATGCCGTCAAGGTGCCGTCCTTGATCGAGACGCCCGAGGATGTCGCTGCACTTCCCGTGGTCGCCGGGCCCAATGCGGTGGTTCAGGCCAAGGACATCGCGACCATCCGCTCGACCTTCGCCGACGCCACGACGATCACGCGCCTCAACGGCAAGCCGGCCATCGCCATCGAAGTCAAGAAGCGCATCGGCGCCAATCTGATCGACACACTCACCAAGGTCAGGGAGGTCTCCGACGCCTTCGTCAAGACCATGCCCGAAGGCATGCACGTCACCTACACGCAGGACAAGTCGGTCTTCGTCAACCAGTTGCTGGGCGACCTGCAGAACCACGTGATGATCGCCGTGATCCTGGTGTTCATCGTCATCCTCTACGCGCTCTCCGGCCGTGCCTCGCTGCTGATTGGGCTGGCCATTCCGTCGTCCTTCCTGATCGGTATCCTGCTGCTTGCGATGATGGGCTACACGATCAACATGATCGTGCTGTTCAGCCTCATCCTGGCGGTCGGCATGCTGGTCGACGACGCCATCATCGTCACCGAATTCGCCGAACGACGCATGAGCGAGGGCATGCCGAAGCAGGAGGCCTTCGCGCTGGCCGCCAAGCGCATGGCCGGCCCTGTCATCGCCGCGACGATGACGCGCATCGCCGCCTTCTCGCCGCTCTTGTTCTGGCCCGGCATCATCGGCGATTTCATGAAATACATGCCGATCACGCTGATCGTGACGCTGTCGGCCTCGATGCTCTATGCGCTGGTGTTCGCGCCGACCCTGGGCGCCATCTTCGCCAAGGCGCCGGACCATCACGAAGACGACAATCGCGATGGCTGGTACATGGCCGTCGTCAAGCAAGCGGTGCGCTTTCCCATCACGGTCCTGGTGCTGACCGTCGTCCTGCTGGCGGGCATCTTCGTTGGCTATTCGAAATATGGCGCGGGTGTCGAGTTCTTCCCGAGCGTCGAACCGGATTACGGCCTGCTCTACGTGCATGCCCGCGGCAACCTTTCGCTGGCCGAAATGGATACGGCGACCAAGATCGCCGAAAACAGATTGCTCGGCTGGCCCGGCGTGAAATCGGTCTACACCCGAGTCGGCAAGACGCAGGGCGGCGGCCAGGATGTGCCCGAGGACGTGGTCGGCGTCATCCAGTACGAATTCATCGATTGGCGCGAACGCAAATCCGCCAACCAGATCCTGAGCGATTTGCGCGGTGTCATGGCCGGCATTCCCGGCGTCGACGTCGAGGTGCGCGTGCCGGAAGCCGGCCCGCCGACCGGCAAGCCGATCCAGATCAGGCTTTCGGCCGTCGATCCCGCGGGCCTCGACGACAAGGCGCGCGCCGTGGCGGCGCGTATCGCCAAGGTGCCTGGCGTCATCGATATCTCCGATGGGCTGCCGCCGCCTGGCGTCGACTGGGCGCTCGAGGTCGACCGCGCCAAGGCCGCCCAATACGGCATCAGCCCGACTTCGGTCGGCACCGTGGTGCAGCTGGTGACGAACGGGCTGAAGCTCTCCGAATACCGGCCCGCCGGCGCGGACGACGCCGTCGACATCCGCCTGCGTCTGCCGGAAGACCGGCGCACGCTGTCGACGCTGGACGAGCTCAGGGTGCAGACCTCGCAAGGGTCGGTGCCGATCTCGAACTTCGTCGTGCGCAAGCCCGAGCCGACGGTCGGCATCCTCAACCGCATCGACGGCGCCCGCACCGTGGTGGTGCAGGCCAACGTCACGGCCGGCAGCCAAGTCGCCGTCGTACAGCAGGAGGTCACCCAGGCCGTCACCGACATGAATCTGGGCAGCGGCATACGCTGGAAGCTGGCCGGCTCGAACGAGGACAGCGCGGAAGCCAGCGCCTTCCTCAGCAAGGCCTTCGGCGCGGCGATCTTCCTGATCTTCCTGGTGCTGCTCGCGCAGTTCAACAAGTTCACCAGCGTCTGGCTGGTGCTGTCCTGCGTCGTCATGGCGACGATCGGCGTGTTCCTCGGACTGCTGATAACAGGCGAGACGTTCGGCATCGTCATGTCGGGCATCGGCGTCATCGCGCTCGCCGGCGTGGTGGTCAACAACAACATCGTGCTGATCGACACCTATGACCGGCTGCGCGAGGAAGGCTGGGACAAGATGGAGGCGGTGCTGCAGACCTGCCGCGAGCGCGCGCGTCCTGTCGTGCTGACGGCGGTGTCGGCAATTCTTGGTGTGCTGCCGATCGCCTTCGGCCTTGGCCTGGAAATCTTCCATCACGAGACGACGATCAACGCGCCGTCGACGCAATGGTGGATTTCGCTGTCGTCGGCGATCGTCTTCGGCCTGTCCTTCGCCACCATTCTGACGCTGGTTGTGACCCCGTCGATGCTGATGGTGTTCACCCGCGCCAAGGTCAAGCCGGGCGCCAAACGCGGCTGGTTCAGCCGGCTGTTGCGGCGCGGCAAGGGCGAGATCTCGTCCCCGGAGCCTCTGGCGGATGTCGGCGCCGAGCCGGCAGTCAGCTTCCCGAAGGCCGCGGAATAGAGCGTTTCGCAAGCCAAGCAACAAAGGCCGTCCGGGAACAACCGGGCGGCCTTTTGCATTGTTCCCTCCAATGCAACCAGACGGCGAGGGCTTAAAATGACGATCAGCACACTTCTCGTTATCATCCTGATCCTGATCCTGATCGGCGCGGTGCCGGCATGGCCGCATTCGCGCTCCTGGGGCTACGGTCCATCGGGCATTGTCGGCGTCATCCTGGTCGTGGTGCTGATCCTGCTGGTGATGGGAAGGATCTGATCGGTAACGATTCACGGCCGGGCCTTTACCGAGCCCGGCCGTTCTCATGCCAGCAAGTTCAGTGATCAGGCGGCTTGGCGCCGGGAGGGTGCGACGGCGATACCAATATCCTGCAAGGCTTTGTTCACCGCCTGGTCGAGAGGCGTGTGGGGGATCTCGCCGATGATGCTTTCCAGACGCGTCGAAGCCAGCCGATGCGGCTCGAAACGCAGGTAGGACATCGAGACGATCTCGCGCCACATCGCCACGAACGGGCTGCCGAGGCACAGCACCCACCAAGCCATCGCGGTCATCTTCAACTGATGGCCGACGGCCTTCTCGGCGGCGGCCTTGATCTCGAGATCGGTGACGGCGTGACCTGGGAAGTTCAGCGCCTCATAGAAACCGAGCTTGTCGAGATTGCGGGCAAGCGCGACGAAGCCGACGGCGAAGTCCGGCAGATAGGCCCATTCATGCACCAGGTCAGCGGGACCGGGTGCTGTGTAGATGCCCTTGTTGATCTTGGCGGCGACGATCAGGTCGAACCACGATCCGCTGCCGGTGCCGCCGAAGAAGTCGCCGGCGCGCAGGAGAATGGTGCGCACCCTGCCCGCCTCGGCCTCGCGGCGGAACAGATCCTCCATGGCACAGCGAATGCGGCCTTTTTCGGTGGTCGGATGGAACGGCGTATCTTCCGATAACACCACCGGCATCGGCGAGCCGTAATTGTAGACCGTGCCGGGGAAGAGGTGTAGCGCACCGTTGGCATGGCAGGCGGCCATGACGTTTTCGGCCATCGGCAGGCATTTGCCCCAGTCGGTGTAGATCGGGTTCAAGCCGTTGAAGATGATGTCGACACCTTGCGTGGCGAGGATCAGCGACTGGCGGTCCAGCGCATCGCCGGCAAATGCGGTGGCGCCTTTGAGCTCAGCCGGTACCTTGCCGTTGCGGGTGACGGCGCGCACATCGTAGCCGGCGTCGATGAAGGCCTTGGCGACTGTGCGGCCCAGCCGGCCATTGGCACCGAGAATTGCGATTTTGGTCATTTCTGGTCTCCTTGCTTGCCTTGAAGTCCGGGGCTTGCCTTGAAGTGCGGGTTGCCTTGAAGTGCGGGGTTTGCTTTGAAGTGCTGAGGTTGAGTTGAAGCGACGGGACAAGCCCGCCGCTTTCCGGATCCTCCGGCATCGCCGTTCAGCGGCTGCCGAAGAGGTCGCGGTTGCTGCCCTGCACGACAGGCTTCTGATTGGTCGCCTCGGATTTGCGGATCGAATTGGTGACCGTGTTGTCGGTGCTGGCGACGGCCGGCTGACTCGCATTGTCCGAGCCAAACTTGTCGCTGCCGGCAAAAGCGGTGCTTGCGGCGATGAGGAGGGCGGCGGCGGTGAGTGCGATCTTGGTCATTTGAGTTTCTCCTGGTTGGTTGGTTGCTGCAGTCCTTATCGGTGTCTGCAGGGTGAATATCGCTGTTTCATTGGTGAATTAAAATTGACTACGGATGTAGCCATGATATTCATTATTGAATGGATGACATAGACTGGAACCTGATCAAGAGCTTCGTCGCCGTGGCGGAAACCGGCAGCCTGTCGGCCGCGGCGCGAAAGCTGTCGGCAAGCCAGCCGACGCTCGGCCGTCACATCGGGGAGTTGGAACAGGTGCTCGGCGTCACGCTTTTCCGGCGTGGGCGAAGCGGCTATGCGCTGACGGAAGCGGGAGCCACGCTGTTCGAACGCGGCAAGGCGGTCAGCGAACAGGCGAGTGCCTTTTCACGGCTCGCCCTGGGCTCGGTCGAGGCGATCGAGGGCACAGTGCGTATTGCCGCAAGCGAAGTGGTGGCGGCCTATGTGCTGCCCGACATGATGGCAAGGCTGGGCATCGAGGAACCCGGCATCGAGGTCGAGATCGTTGCCTCGAACCAGGTCGAGAACCTGCTGCGCCGGGATGCCGACATCGCCATTCGCATGGTCAAGCCGGCGCAGAACGAACTGGTGGCGCGCAAGGTCTGCGATATCGCGCTCTGTGCCTGTGCGGCGACCTCCTATCTCGACAGGCGCGGCCGCCCGGCGGAGCCGGCCGATCTTGTCAATCACGCCCTGATCGGCTTCGATCGCAGCGACGAGATGATCCGAGCCTTTTCCCAGTATGGTGCCCCGGTCAACCGAAACAGTTTTCGTTTCCGGGCCGACAATCAGATCGTTCTATGGGAAGCGGTGCGGGCGGGAAACGGCATTGGTCTTGGCCAGGATCCGCTGGCGGACCGCGATCCGCTGGTGGAGAAGGTTTTGCCCGGCCTGTCATTGCCCACCCTCCCGGTATGGCTGGCCATGCATCGCGACGTGCGCACCAGCGTGCGCATCCGCCGCGTGGCGGACTTTCTGCACGAGGACTTGAAACGCTATTCGGCAGGCGCCGGCTCGGCCGCAAACTCGGCGCGGTGAGCCAATCCGGCCATCAGAAGCACGACGATCAGCAGAGCCGACATGGCGATGAAGATCGGGCCGAAGCTGAAATGTTCGGCGACGAAGCCGATCGCCGACGGCGCCACCAGAATGCCGGAATACCCCATGGTGGTGACGACGCTCATGCCGGTACCCGACGACATGCCTTCCTGGTTGCCGCCGGCCGAAAAGATGATCGGCACCATGTTGGCGATGCCGAAGCCGCAAAGCGCGAAGGCCGCGATGGCCAGCCAGGGCGAGGGTGACAGGCCGGCGATCAGCATGCCGGCGGCCGCGACGATGGCCGAGCCGCGCAGCGTCGTCACCGCGCCGAAGCGGTTGCGGACGCCATCGCCAAAGAAGCGCATGATCGCCATGACGCCGGAGAAGGCCGCATAGGCAAGGCCGGCAACGGCAAGGTCGGCGCCGAGTTCCTGCCGCAGATACAGCGCCGCCCAGTCAAGCACCGCGCCCTCGGAAATCATCGTCAGCAGGGCCATCAGGCCGATCAGGTAGACCAATGGGTTTGCCGGCAACGTAAATTTATGATGCTCGGCCACCTGCGGCCTGTTTTCGGCCACGATATGGGGCACCGCCGCCGCGATGGCCGCGAAGGCAAGCACGGTCACCACCGCGGCATGGGCGAGATGGCCATAGGTCTGGATGGCAAAGCCGCCAAGGGCGCCGCCGGCAAAGCCGCCAAGGCTCCAGAAGCCGTGCGAGGACGACATGATGGCGCGCCCCAGCCGCCGTTCCACGACCACCGCGTTGGCGTTCATGGCGACATCCATGCCGCCGATCGAGCCGCCGAAGATGAACATGGCGACGGCCGCCAGCGGCACATCGGGCGCCAGCGCCACGACCAGCAGGCCGAGGCTGCCGCACAGGGCGAACCAGCGCAGCACGGTGCGCGAGCCATGTTTGGAGATGAGGTGACCGCACCAGGTCATGGCGGTGACCGCGCCGGCGCCGAACAGAAGGATCAGCAGGCCGAGGGTGAATTTCGAAATATCCAGCCGGGTCAGGAACACCGGGATCTGCGGCGCCCAGCTGCCGGTCAGGAAACCGTTGGCGAGGAAAATGGCCGCCACCGCCCATCGCCCGCGGATGGCCGTCTGCATGGCGTTGGAAGCATTCATGGGTCGATTCCGGTCAGAAAATGGCTTTGCGAGGCAAATTAGATCGATTCAATTTCCAGTCAAGCGCTGTTGTGGGAAAGCATTTGGGCCAAACGGACTTAGTGATCCCTAGGCCGCCGCGCCTCGAACTCGGCCTTCTTGGCGTCGGAAGCCTCTGTCTGGTTGAGCGCCTGCCACTCGGCATAAGGCATGCCGTAGACGATCTCGCGCGACTGATCCTTGCCGAGATCGACGCCCTCGGCATTGGCCGCCTCTCGATACCAGTTCGACAGGCAGTTGCGGCAGAAGCCGGCCAGGTTCATCAGGTCGATGTTCTGGACGTCGCTGCGTTCGCGCAGATGGCTCACCAGCCGGCGAAAGGCGGCGGCCTCGAAGTCGCGCTTCTGCTCGTCGCTGAGTTGGGTCATCGAAACCTCCGTCATAACGGCCCGGTGCGCGAGCCGAACATCTTTACCGCATGTATATCGGCACGGCGGTCGATCGCGTCAACGATCGGGGCCAGCCGCCCGGCCCAGGCGAGAATGCCCTTCTGGTCCGCTATCAGGTCCTGGCGGATTTCGATCAGCGCGTGGGCATAGCCATTGACGATGGCATGCTTGAACATGGTGTCGCCGCGCAGCGCGCCGTCATAGGGCTCGTTGTCGCCAACGACGAGGTTGGCATCGGCGGCGAGCATGTCGATCAGTGGCCGCGCCACGCGGTCGTCCCTGTCCCAGAGGATGCCGACATGCCAGGGCCGCTGCCTGCCCTGCATGGCAGGGGTGAAGGAATGCACCGAGAAGATGAAGGGCGCTTGCCCCGAAGCCTGCGCCACCGACGCGATCATGGCGCCGACGGCGTCGTGATAGGGGCGGTAGAAGCGATCGAGCCGCCTTTCGCGCTCCTCCGGCGCCAGGGGATAATTACCCGGAATGATGGTGCCGTCGTAGAGCTGGCGAATGAGGGTCGGATCGTCCTCGCCCCGGTTGGGATCGATCAGCAGCCGCGAGAAATTGGCGAGCACCGCCGGCGCGTCCAGCAGGGCCGCCAGTTCGCGCGTCACCGCTTCGACGCCGATGTCATAGGCGATATGGCGATCGAACTCGGCCGCAGGCAAGCCCAGGCTGCCATACTCCTCCGGCAGGTCGCGGCGGGCATGATCGGCCAGAAGCACGACGCCCCGCTTGCGGTCGCCCTCGACAATATCGAAGGGCGCGAAAACTGTGGATCGGGTCATTGGCGGGAAATGGTCGTTCGCTGGCCTTCGGGGAGGATGCTATCGTCATTCCACGAAGACGACGTGTGCGCAATGCCGTTGTTTGGCCAAGGTTTCCCGGGAAATCTGGCAAGGGCGACGGATCGTGCGCCGGGAGCCTTCCTAAATCGATTGGAATTGGTCAAAACGGCGCGTTGACATGCGCCCGGACTTTTCCGAAAAGGGGCGCAGAGAGATGCTGATGTGGTTCTTCAGGGGTTTTGGGATGGGTTCCGTCGGCGGGCAGCGCGCGCGCCTTGCCTTTGCCATGCCGCTCCTGACGCTCGCCGTGGGCCTGTCCGCGATGGTGGCGGCCTCACCGGCGCGTGCCGATTTCCGCGTCTGCAACGCCACGCAAAACCTGGTCGGCGTCGGCATCGGCTACCGCGCCAAGGCCGGTTGGATCACCGAGGGCTGGTGGCACATCGAAGGATCGAGCTGCAAGACGTTGATCGAAGGGCCGCTGTCATCAAGGTTTTACTATCTTTATGCAGAAGACGCCGAGCGCGGTGGACGCTGGGACGGCCCGATCAACATGTGCGTGGCTGAAAAAGAGTTCAAGATCGCCGGCGTAAACGACTGCGTCGCCCGGGGCTTCCAGCGCGCCGGATTCCAGGAATATGACACGGGCGAGCAGGCAAGCTGGATGGTCCAGCTGACCGACGAGCCCGCAACGGGAGGCGCCCCAGCCGCCCCGGGAACGAATAGTCAATGAGACGTAGCCGCAAGGTCAAGATCCTAGCCACAATCGGTCCGGCCTCCTCGTCCGAGGAGATGCTGCAGAAGCTGTTCGAAGCGGGCGCCGATGTGTTCCGCATCAATATGAGCCATACCGATCATGAGCTGATGCGCACGCTGGTCGGCCGTATCCGATCCGTCGAGGAAAAGGTCGGCCGGCCGATCGGCATCCTGGCCGACCTGCAAGGCCCGAAGCTGCGTGTCGGCAAGTTCGCCAATGGCAAGGAAGTGTTGACGCCGGGCCAGACGTTCACGCTCGACGACAATCCCGAGCCCGGCACGTCGACCAGGGTCTATCTGCCGCACCCCGAAATCCTGAGCTCGGTCGAAGCAGGCCATCGCCTCCTGATCGACGATGGCAAGCTCGAACTGAAGGCGGTGAAGAGCGACGGCAAGTCGATCGTCTGCACCGTCATTGCCGGCACCACCATTTCCGACAAGAAGGGCGTCAGCCTGCCCGACACCGACCTGCCGGTCGGCGCGCTGACCGAGAAGGACCGCAAGGACCTCGACGCGGTGCTGGCGACGGGCGTTGACTGGGTCGCGCTATCCTTCGTGCAGCGGCCGGAAGATCTGGCCGAGGCGCGCAAGATCGCCCGTGGCCGGGCGCTGATCATGGCCAAGATCGAAAAGCCGCAGGCTGTGGCCCGGCTGGCCGAGATCATCGAACTGTCCGACGCGCTGATGGTCGCCCGCGGCGATCTCGGTGTCGAAATGCCGCTCGAAGCCGTGCCCGGCATCCAGAAGCAGATCACGCGCGCCGCGCGCCGCGCCGGCAAGCCGGTGGTGGTCGCCACGCAGATGCTGGAATCGATGATCACCGCTCCGGTGCCGACCCGGGCCGAAGTCTCCGATGTCTCGATCGCCGTCTTCGAGGGCGCGGACGCCATCATGCTGTCGGCGGAATCGGCGGCGGGTGCCTATCCGGTCGAAGCCGTGGCGATGATGAACCGCATCGCCGCCAAGGTCGAAACCGACCCGACCTATGCCGGCATCATCAACGCGCAGCGCTCCGAGCCGGAAGCAACGGGCGCCGACGCCATTTCGCTGGCCGCCCGCGAGATCGCCGAGACGCTGAAACTGTCGGCGATCATCACCTACACGGCATCAGGCACGACAGGCCTTCGCGCCGCGCGCGAGCGGCCGCAAGTGCCGATCATCGCGCTGTCGCCGATCCTCAACACGGCGCGGCGGCTGTCACTTTTGTGGGGCACGCACTGTGTCGTCTCGCCCGATGCCACCGATCTCGACGACATGGTGAACCGCGCCTGCCGCATTGCGCTCGAAGAAGAATTCGGCAAGCCCGGCGATCGCGTCATCATCACCGCCGGTGTGCCGCTCAGGACGCCAGGATCGACCAACATGCTGCGGATCGCCTATGTGGGGTCGGAAACAGCCGGCCGGTAAGCCTTCCCGAGGGAACACCGCACGAACCGACGTCACCTTTGGGCGACATGCATTGGCGCAGAGCCCACTGTGGCCACAGTGCAACAAAAGTCTGGATAATCATCGCCGCCCTTGTCTCGACACAGGGCTGCCGCGATCCACTATACAAGACACGGTGAGGCGGCGCTAACAGCCGCTCACCCGCCCGAATTTCCTTCGCTTGAAAGTATATTGAATGTCATTTGCCGTTTCACGCCGGTCCCTGCTGACCGGGCTTTCGCTTATTGGCGTTTCGACCATCTCCGCCTGTGCCCAACTGCCAAGGCAGTCGATCAGCTTGGCGAGCACGCCTGCCCCGGTTCCGCTCGAACCGAAACCGGAAAAGGCGACCATCGACGCCGCCGCGCCTGAAACCGTAAGCCCGGCGTCGCCCGATTATGCGGGCATGTACAGCGCGGTCGAAGACGGCGGCCATGCGCTGCCGGCAATCCCGTTCGCCAAGGTCGACGGGCGGTTCCTGAGGCAGATCGTCGACGATCCGACAGGCGAAAAACCCGGCATGATCGTGGTCAATACGACCGACAAGCACCTTTACTGGGTGCTCGAGGGCGGCAAGGCCATGCGCTACGGCGTCGGACTGGGGCGCCAGGGCTATTCCTGGAAGGGCCGCGCGATCGTCCAGTGGAAACGCAAATGGCCGACCTGGACGCCGCCTTCGGCGATGATCCGCAGGGATCCGAAGCTGGAAAAATGGCGCCAGGGCATGCAGCCCGGCATCAGCAACCCGCTCGGGTCGCGTGCGCTCTACATCTTCAAGGACGGGGTCTACGCTTTACCGGATCCATGGATCGCCGGACTGGAAATCGATCGGCAAATCCGCGTCATCCGGCTGCGTGCGCATGTTCAATCAGGACGTCATGGACCTCTACGCTCGGGTTCCCGGCAAGACGCCGCTGCTGGTCATCTAGACTAGCGGCTGGCGACGTCTGCCGAGAGGGGCGCACGCGTCGGATGACTCCTGGATGACATCCGTCAAGTCGGCGCAAGCTCCGCTTCAGGTTCCTTGATGTCGGCGCATTTGCCCACGCCATAGGCGTCGCCCGATATCCGGGTCTCGACCGTCCTGGCCATCGCCTCCAGATCGATATCCTTGCCAGCGACTTTCTCGATGGCCCCGACGACGAGATCCGAGGCGATCCAGTCCGGCTTGTGGCCGAGATTGTGAACCCAGACAAGCTCGGCGCCCGCTATGTCGCGCACCAGGCCAACGGAATGGATATGCGCGTAGACGACCTTGTCCCTGTCGCCCGAAATGACCACGGTCGGCGCCGTGATCTCCTTGTAGTGCGGTGCCGCGCCAAGCGCATAGCGATAGAGCCCGGCGACGTCGGTGGCGTTGGCGCGAAAGGCCGATGGCCGCAGCACCAGCGGGATCGAGGCCGAGGCGAGATAATTGTCCGGCACTTTGTTGGGCGAGAAGACGCAGGTCGTGGCATCGGCCATCTGCAGCGATCCGGCCGGATAGGTCAGCGTTTCGGAAAACAGCCGGCCGATCACCGGAAGAGTGGTCACATCGTAGTACCAGGACGTCGCGCCGCCAGGCCAGGGATGGGTAGCCGGCGCCAGGAAGACGAGGCCGAGCGTCTTGTCGGCATGTTCGCGGGCGAAGGCCGCCGTCACCACGCCGCCGAAGGAATGGCCGACAATGATGGCCTTCTTGATGCCGAGATGGTCCATTAGCGCCGCGATGGTGTTGGCCTGTGCCGATGGATTTTCATTGTTGCCGGGACCGCGTCCCGACCAGCCGGCTCCCGGTCGGTCGAAGAACAGCATTTCGGCGCGACCTTCGAGCAACGGCCTGAGTGGCAGCATCTGGTCCTTCAGATTGGCGCTGGCGCCATGGATGAAGACGATCGGCGGCAGGTCCGCATTGGTTGGCGCGGGAATGTGGACATAGTGGATGCGGGCGCCGTCGATGTCGGCGAAGGCGCCGACCGGCGAACCGCGGCGCTCGACCAGCCATGAGCCGACGCGGGTCACGCCGACAAGGGTCAAGATGAGTGCGACGAGGAAAGCGAGGACGGCGTAGATCAGGTTCATGCGGGATATACGGGGGCGGGGCGGGATTAGTT
>NZ_VFVR01000019.1 GCF_006442205.1 Mesorhizobium sp. B2-3-12 | reverse complement strand
GTCTTAGCTGGGGGAGTCTTGGCCGGGGGAGTCTTGCCATGTGGTGCCCGGCAAAAGCTCCGCGCCGGTGGCAATAACTGCGACCGGCGCTCAGGCAGGCAGAGTCGGAGGGGCCGTTACCGGTTTTACGAGACGCTCAGCGCGGCGTTTCCCAACTTGGATCGAAGTAGAAGTTGCGGGTGCCTATTTTACCCATGCCGGCGCCTGACACCGGGAAAGCCATCCTGACGAGATGGACGGAGCCGGCGCCCTGCTGCAGCCCGTAAATGCCCTCCAGGCCCCGGCCGTAGAAACCCGCCAGCGGAGCCGCCAAAGCGACGCCGGCGAGCGAAGCCTGCAAGGCAAATTTGCCGATGCTCGGCCGCAGGGAAATCTTGTTCTCGGTGACGTGCTTGGCAATGATCACGACCGTCAGCAGGCCATATAGAACTGCATTGAAGGCGGCGAACCAATAAAAGCCCGTGGCGTTCTGCGGATTTTGTACAAGGAGAACGGGCAAGGACGCACCGATGGCAAGCACCACATAGGGGATGACGACACGAACCGGCAGGAGATGCTTCGGGCCGCTCCCCTTCGGCGTAACGCGAAAATCGACAAACGACCTAGTCAGATGGTCGCGGACGGCCGACAGGGTGCCCGCCAGCACCCATGGCCAGCGTGCGAAGAAATGAAACAGCATGCCCTCCCAGCTCAGGGCCTTGGCCGTTACCGGGCGTGAGAGCGCGAACGCCTTCAGCATCATCACCAGCACGATCGGCGTGATCGAACTCGGCGCGTAATGGATAATGAAATCGAGATACATCACATTGGCGAAGTTCTGGCCGGAAACCAGCGCGTAGATCGGCATTAGATAAGTTGAGAGCGCGAGCAGTGCGAACAACGGGTACCAAAGCTGGCAGAAGAGGAACTGCAATCTCAATCGCAACCTCAGCCTGGAGAGATACATAGGCGAGTATTGGAGCAAGATGGTGGTCAGGCTCCTCGACCACTGGAATTCCTGCGTGACGAGATCGGCGAAAGTCTGCGGGCCGTCACCGTGCGCAATGGCGTCGATTGAATGCACACCGCGCCAGCCCGTCGCGTTGATCAGCATGGAGGTCGAGTGATCTTCGGCCAGTTCCGGGCCAAGCCCGCCCGCCTGCTTCAACGCAGCGGTGCGCACGGCATAGTGCGAGCCTATGCACAGCGGCGCTCCGACGCTGGTGTAGCCGGACTGCAGGAGTCCGTGCAGCATTCCCTCCACGAACAGTCGGCCGCGGGCCGACCAACTCTCGGCGGCATTGTTGTCGCAAATGCTCGGTGCCGAGACGTAGCCGACCGCAGGATCGGCGAAGGGCGCCAACATTTCGCGCAGATAGGTCCGCGTCGGCACGTGGTCGGCATCCATCTGGGCGACGAAGTCGTAGCGTTCATAGCCGTAGTGATCATAAAAGAAGGCGAGATTGCCTTCCTTGCAACGGGTCCGGCGCGGCCACGTCATGCGATGATAGTCCTCCCGGCCTCGCCGCGTCGAAATCTGGACGTTTCGCGCCTTGCACCAAGCGATCGTCTCCTGCGAAGGGTCTTCGTCGGCAAGCCAAGTGTCGTGAGGATAATCCTGCGCAAGCATCGCCTCGAGCGTGCGCGCCACCACGGAAAACGGTTCGGATGGCGCTTTCGTCACCACCATCGCCACCCTCGAACTCGCGGAGACGGTATAAAATTCGGACGGCTTTTTCGACACAAGCACGAACAACAGGAAATACATCGGCATCAGCGTCAGCCAGGCCAGCACCATCGTCGCGAAGGCGTAGGGTCCGATGTATTCGACATGCTCGGGCCGCAGCCACCAGGACCAGAAGAAAACCAGGGTGACGAACCAGAAAGCCAGCGCCAGTCTCAAAACCCATTGCTGAGTGGCCGACAGAACGGGGACCAGAAAAGGGCCCTTCCGCGCCGCCTTGGCCAGAGCCGCCCGAGACCGGCGTGTCGGCCTGGTCTTATCGCTGATGGTTGCTACGTCCGCGGAAACACTCATACGCATCGCCAGTCTGAGCGTCAGCCGAACGACGGCTGACAACCTTTTACCTAGCTTCCAGAATCCGCTCACGCTCAATTAGAGTCAACTAAATTAAGCCTTTCTTAACTACATGTCTTGAGAACTGGTTAACCAACGCCTTGGATCGCGGCACGAATCCGCGGCCTTTTGGGGACCAGATCCTCAAAGGGCGAGCCGAAAATATTCCGTCGAGGACTTCACCGAGAGGGACTTGGGTCCCACGGATTGGCGAGGGGAAAGGGCAACGTTAACCATGTCGCGAGCGCCAAGGTTAACCGATCGTTAATTGTTCTTGACTCTTGGCCCCGTCCGGCTCTTAAATTAGCTAGGGATGATATATCGGAATGTTGACGCGAATTTGTGAGTATCGCGGCGAACTTTCTCTCTGAAGCTCCTCGGTGTTGGCGCCTTGAGAGATAATGGGTGGGCTCCTTACAAGGTTCGCGCACCTGCCTATGGTCGCTCCGAAATCCCGCAGATTCCGCCAATAGAGCCGATCGGTGTTGGATAGTCGTGTCGATCAGGCATCGATGCGCCGGGCGAGTCTTGGCTTCCGCGGGAAGTTGAGGCCATGGGAGATCAAGGATGAAACACTCCGCAGCAAATGCACTTGTGATCACGTTGATTTTGGGCGCAAGCGCCGCTTTCCCCACCGCGGGAGGCGCCGGCTCCGTCCCCGCGACGGATCCCGTTCAGACGAGCAGCGCCGCATCGGCATTCGGCTCCTACGATCCGTATGGCGATTTCACCAATGACAAGACCGCCAGCATCGAGGAACTGTTCCTGCCTTGGGAAGACGTCGATCTGTCGACGCTGCCCCTGGCCGACGCCTACGCCCTGCAGCGCAACCGCTCGCTGTTGATCACGATCGAGCCGTGGACCTGGTCGAAGGACTGGCGCATCACCCCGCCCGAACTGCGTGACGGCATATTGGGCGGCAGGTACGATGCCAATATGCAGGCGATCTGCGGCCTGGTGGGGCAGATGAAAAGCCCGGTGACCATTCGCTGGGCGCAGGAAATGGAAGACAAGAACGGCCGCTTCACTTGGGCCAACTGGGCTCCCAAGGACTGGATCTCCGCTTACAAGCGCGAAGTCGATCTCTGCCGCAAGGCGGCCCCCGCGGCCAAATACATGTGGTCGCCCAAAGGCGAGGAAGGCCTGGAAAAATACTACCCCGGTGACGACTATGTCGACGTGATCGGCCTGTCGGTGTTCGGCCTGCAGAAAAAGGACAATGACGAGGCCGGTCGCGACCGTACGTTCGAAGAGATGCTGAAGCCCGGCTACGACCGCGTCGCGGGTTTCAACAAGCCGATCGTGGTGGCGGAACTCGGCTATGTCGGCAAGCAGGACTATGTTTCGAAGTGGCAGGACGATTCCCGCAAATCCTATGCGGAGTTCCCGGCGCTGACGTCGGTTGTCTACTTCAACCAGAAGGAAGTGTGGCCGTGGCTGGGGGGCTATGGTCTGCCCGATTGGAGGGTGACCCAGCACGTCCTGCCGTAGACGCATCGTTGCGATGCGTCCCGACACGAACGGGATGGATCTCCATCTTTCTTGTTTGATTGGCATCATGCCGGAGCGGTGTTTCGGCATGATGGTGAGGCGTGGCGTAAATCAGTCCGTGGAGTAGTTCCGTGAAACGAGTGCTGGGTAATTGTCTCGGAGCGGCATTCGCCTGCTCCGTTCTTCTTGGCTTACAGGTCCCTGCGACAGCCAAGACTGCGGCCAAAATCGCCGAGCAGGCGCAAAAGGGCGCCGTGGTGCCCGACGAAGGCGTCTACCAGATCTATCGGAACCGTTCGTGGATGTGGGGCAATCACGGGGCCGCATACTTTGCCGTCAGGCAGCGGCAATTCAACGCCTGGTCGACGGAAAAGGGCCAGCCGAGCTATGGCGACGGGATATGGTTCATCCCCGGCGGCGGCAAGTTGTGCTACCGGGCGAAATGGCACGGCTCCTGGGGCGTGAAAGGCTCCATGACCTGCTTCGAGCATCGCCAGACCGGCAAGGCGATCTACAAGCGCAAATCGCCCGACGGCGAATGGTACATTTTCAGGAGCCAGCATCGGAACCGGTCGGACGAGTCGTCGAAATTGAAGTACGGCGACTACGTCACCAGGAAACAGAACCGGATCAAGGCAAGGCTCTAGAACTGTCACCCGCGACAGTCGCCGGGCTGGAGATGTTCATCGTTTCAGGGAAACGCCGAACGGCTCCGGTCCTTCGCTCTTGCGCAATTCCCACGGAGAGCGCCACGCGCTTTTTCCCGAGATAGGCGCACACTTTTCCCGGAATAGCTCTACGCCTTGCGCTCCCACCGGCGGTCAGAGTTCTGCTGCCAGTAGGTCACCGCGTGGCCAGCGTCCTTCATCGTCTTCCAATGCGCCCGGGCCATCTCGACCTGTGCCGCGTCATGGCCGTCGAACAGGAACACCGCACGCTCGTAGCCGGCAAGGTCGGGCGGCGCCGCGCCGTCGACCAGGAACCTGATCTTGGCTTCGTTGGGATTGCCGTCACCCGTGGTCAACAGGATTGGCTGTTCGCCGGGATATGCCTCGCGATCGGTCGCATGCGCCAGGAAGGAATCATCGCGAAAGGTCCACATATGCTGGTCGAGCGCGTCGCGCCGCTCCTCGGTGCCGGTTTGCACCACGGCGCGCCAGCCGCGATCCACGCTGCGCTCGAGCAGGCCCGGCAGCGCATCCTCCAGCGTCGATTCAGTCAGATGGTAGAACAGCACATCGGCCATGGATGAACGTCAGCCCTCGTAGTGATCACGCACCAGCCGGTCCAGCAGCCGAACGCCGAAACCCGAACCCCAGGACTGGTTGATCTCGTTCAACGGCGAGCCCATCGCGGTCCCGGCAATGTCGAGATGCGCCCAGGGCGTGTCCTTGACGAAGCGCTGCAGGAACTGCGCGGCGATGATGGCACCACCATAGCGGCCGCCGATGTTCTTCATGTCGGCGTTCTTGGAATCGATCAGCTTGTCGTATTCGGCGCCAAGCGGCAGGCGCCAGAGCCGTTCCTGCGTTGACTGTCCGGCCGCGGTCAGCCTTTGTGCCAGCTCGTCATTGTTGGAGAACAGGCCGGCATAATGCAGGCCGAGCGCGACCATGACGGCGCCGGTCAGCGTTGCCAGGTTGACCATGAATTTAGGCTGGAAGCGATCGTTGCAGTACCACAGAGCATCGGCCAGAACGAGGCGCCCCTCCGCGTCGGTGTTGAGCACCTCGATGGTCTGTCCCGACATCGAGGTGACGATGTCGCCGGGACGCTGGGCATGACCGTCGACCGCGTTTTCGACAAGGCCGATGATGCCGACGACATTGGCCTTGGCCTTGCGCGCGGCGAGCGCGTGCATCAACCCGGTCACGGCGGCGGCGCCGCCCATGTCGCCCTTCATGTCCTCCATGCCCGACGCCGGCTTGATCGAATTGCCGCCGGTGTCGAACGTGACGCCTTTGCCGACGAAGGCGACCGGACTGTCCTTGGCCTTGCCGCCATTCCATTGCATGACCGCCATGCGGGCGCCTCGGGGCGAGCCTTGCGCGACGCCGAGCAGCGAGCCCATGCCGAGCTTCTTCATCTCCTTCTCTGTCAGGATCTCGACCTTGACGCCGAGCGCCTCGAGTTCCTTGGCGCGGGCGGCGAATTCGACGGGTCCCAGCACGTTTGCCGGTTCGTTGACGAGATCGCGCGCCAGAAGCACGCCGTCGACCACCGCCTCGACTTCGGCGAAAGCCTTTTTCGCACCTGCCGGGTCGGCGGTATGGATGGTCACCTTGACCGGCTTTTTCGGTTCGGCTTTGCCGCCCCCCTGGCCATCGTCCTTATCCTTCCTGGTCTTGTACTTGTCGAAGGAATAGCCGCGCAGAAGAATGCCCGCCGCCAGGTTCGCGGCGTCCTTGCCATCGGGCGAGGCGCCGGCCAGATCGAGGACCACGGCCACGTCGGTGGCCTTGCGCAGCGATGCCGCGATGGTGCCACCGAGCTTCAGCCAGGCATATTCGTCGAGCCCCGACACCTTGCCGGTGCCAACCGCCACCAATCTATCGAGCGATGTTGCTTCGGGGGCCAGGATTTCGACAATGCCAGCGAATTTGCCGGTAAACTCGGCGACCGGGAAAGCCCGATCCAGCGTCTTGCCCGGATCGTAAGCCCTGGCGGTATCGCTCAAGCCGCCCTCATCCGCCGACAGCACGAAGACCGTGCCCTTCCTGCTCGCCGCCGTCTGGGGCGCGGCGAATTTTGCAAAGGCGATCGATGGTCTCGGATTCATCATGTCCTGCTTTCGGGGAGTGCGCGATGATGCGTGAAGCGGTTTGAAGCGATCCGCGACATTTGGTCGTTTTCCGGCATTTGGCAAGACTTTGCCAAAATGGCTACCCATATGAGACATGGAATCGATGGCGATTCGTCGCGGAACGGCTCCGCTTCATGCCGCAACCTGTGGTTAACCATCGATGTTCGTCCTTTCTTATCCATTGCCGCCGACACTCCAACCCGCTGCGGCACGCGACGTGGGACGGGAACCGGATCGCCTGCCTGATGGAGCCCAACGGAGCCAGTTGTGCGGGCGTCGCCGGACAGCTACCCTTGACGTGGTGGCATGATGCCGTTCGAGAAAATCGAGTAAAGCCTTCATGAAGGTCGTTGAACGCTACATCATGCGCCGCGCTTTCGTGGTCTTCCTGGCGGCGCTGGTCTGGACGCTGGCCATCGTGTGGACGACGCAGGTGCTGGCCAAGATCAATCTGGTCACCGACAGCGGCCAGTCGGCTTTGACCTTCTTCGAGGTCGCCTCGCTCATTCTCCCCTCTATCATTCCAATCGTCGTGCCCTTCGCGCTGGTGGTGGCGGTCGCCCAGACACTGAGTGTGATGAATTCGGATTCGGAACTCGCGGTGGTCAATGCGTCGGGTGCCTCGCGCTGGACCATCGTGCGGCCGATCATGCTGCTGGCGCTTGCCGCCAGCGTCTTTTCGTTCGCCGTGGACAACGGCATCGACCCCTATGCGCGACAGAAGAACCGCGCCCTGGTGGCGGAGTCGCGTGCCGACCTTTTGTCGCTGATCATCCAGGAAGGCACCTTCCGGAAAATAGAGGACGGACTGTTCCTGCAGATTGGCGAGCGGCTGCCCGACAACCGGCTGGGTGGCATCTTCGTCGCCGATTCGCGCGAAGAGGGTGTCAATCTGGTCTATTACGCCAAAAACGGCAGCATCATCGAGCGCGGCGGCGAAAAGGTCCTGATGATGAATGACGGCGTCATTCATCGCAAGACGCTGACGGGCGACCTCAGTGTCATCCGGTTCACGTCCTATGCTTTCGACATGTCGGCCTTCATGTCGGCGGCCAACCAGGTGACGCTCCTGCCGAAGGACCAGACAACCCAATACCTGCTCAACCCGAGCCCCAACGACAAGTACTATCAACAAAGTCCCCAGGAGTACCGGGCCGAGATCGACCAGCGATTTTCGGAATGGACATACTCCATGGTGTTCGCGCTGATCGCGCTCGCTGTGGCGGGAGACGCGCGTTCGCATCGCGAGGCGCGCGTCAATCCGCTGATCACGGCCATCGCGATATCGCTGTTCGTGCGCTGGCTGGGCTTCTTCGCCGCGAGCAAGGCCGACGAGGTCCCGCAATATTCCTATGTGGTCTATGGCGTGCCGATAGTCGCGTCCGCGGTGGCGATCTGGTTCATCATGTCGAACCGGACCATGGAACTGCCGGTTGCCTGGGCGGACTGGATGACCAACCTGGCCAGCCGCGTCGGTGAAAGCTGGAACGCCCTCAAGTTGCGTCTATCCAGGCGCGGCACCTCGGGCCAGGGGGTCGGCTGATGGGCTGGACGCTGGGCCGCTATTTCTTCTTCCGCTACGTGGCGATCACGATCTGGTTCTTCCTGGGCCTTCTGGCGCTGGTATTCCTGATCGATTTCACCGAACTGTCCGGCCGCACCACCGGCCTGCCGGGGTTCACCTATGGCACGGCGATGGCCATTTCGGGCCTTCGAATGCCCATGATCATGCTGCAGACGGTGCCGTTTGTCGGCTTGTTCTCGGCAATGGCGACGCTGGTTTCGCTCAACCGACGTTACGAACTTGTCATCGCGCGGTCCGCGGGGGTTTCCGCCTGGCAGTTCCTCTTGCCATGCTGCATCGGCGCACTGCTGTTCGGCGCCGTATCGGTCGGAATCATCAACCCGCTCGCCGCGCACGCCTTCTCCTTGTCCGAACAGATCGAGACCCAGCTGCGCTCCGGCAAATCCAACACGGTTTCGGCCGATGCCGCGCCCTGGATTCGCCAGAAGACCAGCTCCGGCGACACGATCATCGGCGCGCGGGCCATCCTCGACCAGGGGCTGGAGATGGCCGACGCCGTGTTTTTCATCCTCGACCAGCAAGGCAATATCGTCGAGCGCAAGGATGCGGCGCGTGCTTACCTGCGTGACGGCTATTGGGAATTGCAGGATGTGAAGACCTTCAGAAACGGCACCATCCAGCCCGTGGCGAGCGATCGCGTGCCGACCAACCTGAAGCCGGAATTCGTGCAGGAGCGGTTGGCGCGCCCTGAGACAATTCCTTTCTACGACCTACCCGGAAAAATCGAGGTTGCCCGTTCCTTCGGCCTCAAGGCAAATGCCTTTGCCATGCAGTTTGATTCGCTGGTGGCGTTGCCGTTCCTGCTCGTCGCCATGACGCTGATTGCGGCAACAGTTTCAATGCGATTTGCGCGGATGGGGCAGTCGGGAACGATGATTCTGGGTGGCGTCGTTGCCGGCTTTCTGCTTTATGTCGTTTCGGTGCTGGTGAAGGCATTCGGCGTGGCGGGGTTCGTGCCGACTGCCATAGCCGCCTGGGTGCCGGTCGTGGTAGCTATGTTCTTCGGGGTGACTTTCCTGCTATACAAGGAAGACGGCTAGTGAGGGAGGCGTTTTTGCCCAGCAACAGGCAGGCCCGTTTGGCGCGCCTCTATGCGGCGAGCGCCTTGGCTTGCCTGGTCGCCTGCGGCGTCTCGTTGCCAGCCTTCGCGCAGGAGGTCGGCCAGTTGGCGACCACGGTTCCGTCCGGCTCGCAGATGCTGCTGGCCGCCGACACGCTGGAGTACAACAACGATAACCAGACCGTGACCGCCGTCGGCGGCGTGCAGATCGACTATGGCGGCAACCGCCTCGTCGCCCAGAAGGTCGTCTACAACCGCAACACCAAGCGGATGGTTGCCAGCGGCAACGTCGAAATCGTCAACAGCGACGGCACCAAGATCAATTCGCAGCACATCGACATAACCGACGATTTCGCCGACGGTTTCGTCAACGCGCTACGCGTGGAAACTGTCGACAAGGCCTATTTCGCCGCCGAAAGCGCCGAGCGCATGGGCGGCGTGCTGACCACCTTCCACAATGGCGTCTACACCGCCTGCGAACCTTGCGAGGACAAGCCTGACAAGGCGCCGACATGGCGGGTCAAGGCCAGGAAGATCATCTGGAACGGTGAGAAGAAGACGGTCCGCTTCGAGAACGCGAATTTCGAGTTCTTCGGCTTTCCGCTCGCCTACCTGCCGGCGTTCGAGATCGCCGACCCGACGGTGAAACGCAAGAGCGGCTTCCTGATCCCGAGCATCGGCTACAACAGCCATCTGGGGTACAGCGTCAAGGTTCCCTATTATTTCGCCCTTTCGCCGACATATGACCTGACGGTGACGGGCAGCGGCTACACCAAGCAGGGCTTCCTCGGCGAAGCCGAATGGCGCCAGCGCTTCAACAACGGCGAATACACTTTCAAGGTTGCCGGGATCCAGCAGCAGAATCCGGACGCCTTCATCGACAGCGGCGCATTCCCCTCGACCGCTGGCCACAATATCGATTCCGGCGCGGTGGGCGATCCGAACAAGTTCCGCGGCATGATGGGCACGCAAGGGCAGTTCGCGATCAACGAACGCTGGAATTTCGGCTGGGACGTGTTGCTGCAGACCGACAAGAACTTCTCGAATACCTACAACATTGCTAAGTACAACTCATATGTCCACCAGTCCTCGGTCTACCTGACCGGTCTCAACGACCGTAATTATTTCGACGTGCGCGCCATGCATTTCGAAGTCCAGGAAGATGCGCCCAACGACAATCCCGCCGCGCGAAGCGGCCAGCAGCCCTGGGTGCTGCCCTCGCTTGATTACGCCTATATCCCCGACACATCGGTCGCCGGTGGCCAGTTGTCGCTGAACGTCAATACACGCGTCATCCGCCGCGAAGATCTCGACGAGGCTTTCAACACGCCATACGACTCTTCCACGCTTGCGCAGCGCGTGCGCGGTATCGAAGGCGAGTCCGGCCGCCTCACCGCCGAGGCCGAGTGGAAACGGAGCTTCGTCACCGATGACGGGCTGGTTTTGACACCGCTGCTGGCATTCCAGGGCGATGTTGACTACGTCCGCGCTTCATCGAATTCGCTCGCTGCCATTCAGGAGATGGCCGCCAACCCTGTGATAAATACCAACGAAGACATGCGCTCGTCCTTTGCCCGCTATATGGCGACCGCCGGGCTGGAGATGAGCTGGCCGCTGCTGTTTTCCATGGCCAGCGGGTCGAGCCATGTTTTCGAGCCGATGGCGCAGGTGTTCCTGCGTCCGAACGAACAGTATGTCGGGGGCCTCTCCGTTCCGAACGAAGACGCGCAGAGCATGGTGTTCGACGCGACCACGCTGTTCGAACGCGACAAGTTCTCCGGTTATGACCGCATCGAGGGCGGCTCGCGCGCCAATGTCGGCATGCGTTATTCCGGCTCCTACATCAATGGCTGGGGCACCAATGCGATCTTCGGCCAATCCTATCAGATCGGCGGCGAAAACTCCTTCGCGGCACCCGATCTGGTCAATGTCGGCGCAAATTCAGGTCTTGAGACGACCAAGTCCGACTATGTCGGCCTGTTTGGCATCACCAGCCCGAATGGGTTCGCTGCCTCGGTCAGCGGTCGTTTCGACGAACAGAGCTTCGAGGTCCGCCGCGCCGAGCTGAAAGCCGCCTATTCCGGCCTGCCGGTGTCGTTGAGCGCCAAATATGCCTTCATCCAGGCCCAGCCGCTCTATGGCTTCACGACCGACCGTCACGAGGTCACGCTCGGCGCATCGACGCATCTCGCCGAGAACTGGCGCGTGTTCGGGACAGGAACCTACGATTTGCAGGAGAGCCTGCTGGTCAAGGACGGTGTGGGCTTTGCCTACAACGATTCCTGCTTCACCTATCTGATGACGTACTCGCAGTCGCGTGACCTCAACACCAGGGAAGTGACGCAGAGCATCGGCTTCAACCTGTCGTTCCGCACCCTCGGCGACTTCGGTTCGTCGAGCAACGGAGTCGACACCATCCAATAAGCGGCGACATCGTTTCGCCGCATAGGGCTGGCACGGATTCGCGCATCCGGAAGGGGACGGAGTCGGGCGGAGCCGGGATAGAATTGGGATGCCAAGGATGAGGAAATACCTCTTTTCAGCAGGGTTCGCGTTGCTTGTGGCGGCGACATCCGTGTCGATGACCGTCATGACGCCGCCGGCTTTCGCCAGCGAGATCAAATACGTCGTCAACGACATACCGGTCACCAGTGGTGATATCGCCCATCGTGCCGCCTTCCTGAAGCTGCAGCGCAAGAAGGGCGATGCCGCCCAGGAAATGATCGACCAGACGCTGCGCCTCGCCGAGGCCAAGCGGCTTGGCATCCGCATCAGCGATGCCCAGGTCGAGGCCGCCTATCAGCGCTTTGCCACCAACAACAAGATGCAGCTCGGCCAGCTCGACGGCGTCATGGAAAAATCCGGCGTCGGCAAGGATCATTTCAAGGAATTCATTCGCGCCCAGATGGCATGGAACCAGGCGCTCAGCGCGCGTTACCGTTCCGGCGAAGGTGGCAGCGTGACCGAACAGGACGCGGTCAGGCGCATGCTCGACAAGGGCGGCGCCAAGCCGAGTGCCATGGAATACATGCTGCAGCAGGTCATCTTCGTCGTGCCGGCGGCCGAACGCAGCGCGACGCTGGCCAAACGCAAGCGCGAGGCCGACGCCATGCGCGCCCGCTTCAACGGCTGCAATACGACGCGCGAATTCGCCAAGGGCCTGATCGACGTCACCGTTCGTGATCTCGGCCGGGTTCTGGCGCCGCAATTGCCGCCTGACTGGGCCGAGCAGATCAAGGCGACCAAGGTCGGTGGCGCCACCGTCACGCGCGAGACCGAACGCGGCGTCGAATTCATCGGCATCTGCTCGTCGCGCGAAGTGTCCGACGACAAGACCGCCCAGATGGTGTTTCAGAGCGAAGGCTCCAGCGACAAGGCCGCCGACGACCTCAGCAAGAAATATGTCGATGAGCTGAAGGCGAAAGCCCGCATCGTCAAGCGCTGACGTGAGGAGCGCGATGACCGCGCTGGCGTTGAGCGTCGGCGATCCATCCGGTATCGGCCCTGAAATAGCCATTGCCGCCTTTCTGGCGCGACAGGCCATTGGCTTGCCCGCCTTCTACCTGCTCGCCGACCCAGCCGTGATCGCCTCGCGGGCGCGTCATCTCGGCATTTCGCTGGCTATCCAGGAGGTGACCCCGGCGCAGGCGACAGAGGCCTTTGGCAGCGCCTTGCCGATCGTTCCCCTGACGGCGCGCTTCATCGATAGCCCCGGCCGGCCCGACCCAGCCAATGCAGCCGGCACCCTCGAGGCCATCGACCGCGCGGTCGCGGCCTGCCTTGCCGGCGAGGCCGCGGCCGTGGTGACCTGCCCGATTGCCAAGAAACCGCTTTATGATGCCGGCTTCCGCTTCCCCGGTCATACCGAATATCTGGCGCATCTGGCGGCCCGGCACAGCGGCGTCGAGGCGATGCCGGTGATGATGCTGGCAGGCCCTGAGCTGCGCACGGTTCCCGTCACCATCCACATCGCGCTCGCCGAGGTGCCGAAGGCCCTGACCACGGAATTGATCGTCGCGACCGCGCGCATCACCGCGGCCGACCTTGCCAGCCGCTTCGGCCTCGCCAGGCCACGCCTCGCCATTGCCGGCCTCAATCCGCATGCCGGCGAAGGTGGCTCCATGGGCCTGGAAGACGAGCGTATCGTGCGGCCGGCGGTCGACATCCTGCGCGCTGAAGGCATCGATGCTTTCGGCCCCCTGCCCGCCGACACGCTGTTCCACGCCCGGGCGCGGGCAGGCTACGACGCCGCATTGTGCATGTATCACGACCAGGCCCTGATCCCGGCCAAGGCGCTGGCCTTCGACGAGGCGGTCAACGTCACGCTGGGCCTGCCCTTCATCCGCACCTCGCCCGACCATGGCACCGCCTTCGACATCGCCGGCAAGGGCGTGGCGCGACCAGACAGCCTGATCGCGGCACTGAAGCTTGCCAGAAAGCTCGCTGATGTCGACGCAAAGGCCGTCGCCGCATGAGCGCTTCCGCTTCCGGTCCTCGCGCATGAGCTTCGATGGGCTGCCGCCGCTGCGGGACGTCATCGAGCGCCACGGGCTGCAGGCGAAAAAGGCGCTCGGCCAGAACTTCCTGCTTGATCTCAATTTGACCGGCAAGATCGCACGCAGCGCCGGCGACCTGACGAATGCCACGGTAATTGAAGTCGGGCCCGGGCCTGGAGGGTTGACGAGGGCGCTGCTGTCCAACGGCGCCTGCCGGGTCGTCGCCATCGAGCGCGACGAACGCTGCCTGGCGGCGCTTGCCGAAGTCTCCGCTCATTACCCCGACCGGCTGCAGGTGATTTCAGGAGATGCGCTGAAGACCGACTTCGCCGCCCTCGCCTCGGAGGCTGCTGGAGACGGTGGCAAGGTCCGGATCGTGGCCAATCTGCCCTACAATATCGGCACGGAACTTCTGGTCCGATGGCTGACGGTCGCGGACTGGCCGCCCTTCTACGCCTCGATGACGCTGATGTTTCAGCGTGAGGTCGCCCAGCGCATCGTCGCCGCACCCGGCAGCGATGCCTATGGCAGGCTCGGCGTGCTCGCCGGCTGGCGCACGCAGGCCAGGATCGCCTTCGACGTACCGCCCCAGGCCTTCACGCCGCCACCCAAGGTCACCTCTTCGGTGGTACATCTGGAGCCGCGCGCGACACCCCTGCCCGCCGATGTGAGGAAACTAGGCCGGGTGACGGAAGCCGCCTTCGGCCAGCGCCGAAAGATGCTGCGGCAGAGCGTGAAAAGCCTCGGCGGCGAGGCCTTGCTCGAACGAGCGGGAATCGATCCGACGCGACGCGCCGAAACACTCAGCGTCGAGGAGTTCGTGACGTTGACGAACGCGGTGTAACTTCTCTCCGTTTAAGGTGAGAGGATGGCGGCAGGCGGCACGAACCAACGAAGGAACGGCGCCGCCCCTCATCCGGCCCTTTGGGCCACCTTCTGCCCGTGAACGGGGAGAAGGAAGGAGAGGCGCTTACGCCGTCTTCCTTCTGCCCGTGAACGGGGAGAAGGAAGGAGAGGCGCTTACGCCGTCTTCTCGTCCAGCAATCCCGAGACGAAGTCGAAGAGACCGGGCCGGCGGTCGCGCCGCAGCCGCTCGGCCACGACGATGCCGCGCACCTCGGCGAAGGCACGGTCGAGATCGTCATTGACGATGACGAAGTCATATTCCTTCCAGTGCTCGATCTCGTTGCGGGCGTTCTTCAGCCGGGTCTCGATCACCGCTTCCTGGTCTTCGGCGCGGCGCTTCAGCCGCGCCTTTAATTCCTTCATCGATGGCGGCAGGATGAAGATCGAGACGATGTCGGCACGCATCTTCTCCTTGAGCTGTTGAGCGCCCTGCCAGTCGATGTCGAACAGCATGTCGCGGCCTTGCGCCAGCGCCAGTTCGGCAGGCTCGCGCGGTGTCGCGTAGCAATTGCCGTGCACCTGCGCCCATTCGAGCAGCGCGTCGGAATCGCGCAGCCGCTCGAAGTCGCGCATCGTGCGGAAATGATAATGGACGCCCTCGATCTCCGAACCGCGGCGCGGCCTCGTAGTAACCGAGACCGAGAGTTCGAGGCTGGAGTCGCTCTCCAGAAGATTGCGCGCGATCGTCGACTTGCCGGCACCCGAGGGCGACGACAGGACGAGCATCAACCCCCGGCGGCGGATGCGGGACCCCAAATCCCTGGCAACCATCGGTTCCTTGGCAACCATCGGCTACTCCAGATTCTGGACCTGTTCACGAAACTGGTCGACCACGGCCTTCAATTCCAGCCCGATCGCCGTGACGGCCGCGGCATTCGACTTGGAACACAGCGTATTTGATTCGCGGTTAAATTCCTGTGCCAGAAAATCAAGCTTGCGGCCGACGGCGCCGCCGCCCTGAAGCAAGGCCCGGCCGGACGCGACATGCGTTTTCAGCCGGTCGATCTCTTCGCGAATATCGGCCTTGGTGGCGAGGAACGCCGCCTCCATGTGCAGCCGGCTCGCATCCAGATTGGCGGATGCATCCATCAGCAGCCTGACCTGCTCGGCTATGCGTTCGCGGATCGCCGCCGCATCGCGTGACGGGTCCGCTTCCGCGCGCAGGGTCAATGTCTCGATGGTGTCGATATGACCGGACAAGAGCAAGGAAAGTGCCGCGCCTTCTCCTTGCCGAGCCTGTTCCAGCCCGTTCAGCGCCGCGTCGAGCGCGGCCATGATGGCGGTGTCGAGCGCGGCCCGCGCCTCTTCGGTTTCGACGGTTTCGGGAACATCGAGCACGCCACGCAACGACAGCAATCCGTCAGCCGTCGCCGGCGCGGCGCCGAACTGTTCCTGCAACCGCTTGGCCAGGCCGGCGAGGTCTTTCAGAAAAGCCTCGTTGACGACAGGTTGCGCCTGCGCGCCGGCCGCGCGGCCGATGGTCAGCGTCGCCTGGAAATTGCCGCGGGCGAAACGCTTCTGCAGCGTTTGCCTGACCACGGGCTCCAACCGCTCGAACCCCTGAGGCAGCCGCAGCCGCACCTCGACGCTCTTGCCATTGACGGATTTGACTTCCCAGGCGATCGAGGTGCCGTCATGCTCGGCGACGGCCCGGGCGAAACCCGTCATGCTCTGCAAATTCATGTCGCCCGCACATTCCTGGCGCCTCACCCCGACACCGGTTTTCCGGAGGGGCTAGCGCGGCTTAAAATGACCACGCCGCGAATGCGTCGAAATCGGACGCCTGGCGTTCTTTCAAATGTCAGGCCGCCGCCTTTCAGGCAACGCCTTTCTTCACTTATTGAGCCGCGCCCGCATCACCGCCGGCGTCGCCGTCGGCGCCATCGTCGGCGGGCTTGTCGGCGGCAGGCTTGTCGGTGCCGCCGCTGGTGCCGGCGGCAGCAGCCGCCTTGGCTGCGTCATCGGCCTGCTTCTTCTGCAGCGCGCGATAGCGGGCGACGTTCTCGTTATGCTCGTCCAGGGTCGCGGCGAAGACGTGACCGCCCGTGCCGTCGGCGACGAAATAGAGATCGTCGGTCTTCGACGGATTGGCCACGGCCTCGAGGGCCGCGCGGCCCGGATTGGCGATGGGCGTCGGCGGCAAGCCGCTGATCACATAGGTGTTGTAGGGCGTCTGCTTCTGGATGTCGGACTGGTAGATCGGACGGTCCGCCGGTTTGCCCTTGCCGCCAAACAGACCGTAAATGATGGTCGGATCGGACTGCAGGCGCATGCCCTTGGCCAATCGGTTCAGGAAGACGGCGGCCACGCGCGAGCGTTCATCACCCTTGCCGGTTTCCTTCTCGACGATCGAGGCCAGGGTGACAAAGTCCTCGACGCTGGCCAGGGGCAGATCCGGCGCGCGCCTCTGCCACACCTCATCGACCAGTTTTTTCTGATCGGCGAGCAGCTTGTCGACCATCTGCTGACGCGTCGCGCCACGCGTGAAACGAAGCGTGTCGGTGGCAAGGCTGCCCTCGGGAGGCGTTTTCGCCGGCATGTCGCCACTCAGGGCGGGTTCTTCGGCGATGCGCTGCAAGGCCTGCTCGACCGTTAGTCCCTCCGGAATGGTCAGCGAATACATCACCGACTTGCCACTCTTCAGGAGTTCCATGATGTCGCGCATGGAGGCTTTGGGCTTGATCTCGTATTCACCGGCCTTGAGCGCGGAACCGTTGCCGAAGGCACGCACGCCGAGGCGGAAAATGCGGGCGTCGCTGATCAGTCCGCGGCGCTCGAGCTGGTCGGCGATGTCCTGCACGCCGGTGTTGGGCTTGACGAGGAAGGTGTCGCCATTGGCCGAGGGGCCGGGTTCGGTGAATTCCTGCTTGCCGAAATAGACGGCCACGCCCGCCGCAAGAACCATCAGCATCACCGAGGAGATGACGAAGTTCATGAACACGACGATCTGGCTACGCGAGGCGCGCGACCGTTTCGGCGGCGGCGTTCCAACCTCCGGCCGCAACGCCTCACTCGCTGTCTTCGGCACGATCGGCCCGGTATTCGCCGTCCCTTGCCCGAATTCTCCGTTGCCCGCCGGATTTGTATTCATTTCGCCCTACCGTTCGATCTCTCAACGAATCCCCTGCGGCAGAGTAGGGGCGAATATGGCAAAATTGACGACACGCCAAAGCATCGCCCGGCAGCCGGATTTTCAGCCATCATACCGCTGGAAGACGAGCGAAGCGTTGGTGCCGCCGAAGCCGAAGGAATTCGACAGCGCCACGTCGATCTGGCGCGCGCGTGGCTTGTTAGGGACCAGGTCGATCGCGGTTTCGCGCTCGGGATTGTCGAGGTTGATGGTAGCCGGTGCGATATTGTCCCGGATGGCGAGGATCGAAAAGATCGCTTCGGCCGCGCCCGCCGCGCCCAGCAAATGGCCGATCGACGACTTGGTCGACGACATCGAGATCTTCGACGCCGCATTGCCGACCAGCCGCTCGACGGCACCGAGTTCGATCGTATCGGCCATGGTCGAGGTGCCATGCGCATTGATGTAGTCGACATCGGCCGGCGTAAGCTTTGCCCGGTTCAACGCGGCCGTCATGCAACGGAAAGCGCCGTCGCCGTCCTCGGCGGGGGCGGTGATGTGATAGGCATCGCCGGTGAGACCGTAGCCGGTCACCTCGGCGTAAATCTTCGCACCGCGTGCCTTGGCATGCTCCAATTCCTCGAGCACCACCACGCCGGCGCCCTCGCCCATGACGAAGCCGTCGCGGTCGCGGTCGTAGGGCCGCGAGGCTGTTTGCGGGGTGTCGTTGCGCTCGGTCGAGAGCGCCCGGCAGGCGGCGAAGCCCGCCAGCGAAAGCCGGGTCACCGGCGATTCCGCGCCACCGGCCAGCATTACGTCGGCATCGCCAAAGATGATCAGCCGGGCGGCGTCGCCAATGGCGTGCGCGCCGGTCGAACAGGCGGTGACGACGGCGTGGTTGGGGCCTTTCAGCCCATGCCGGATCGACACCTGGCCGGAGACCAGATTGATGATGTTTCCGGGAATGAAGAACGGGCTGATGCGGCGCGGGCCGCGTTCCTTGAGGATGATCGCGTTCTCGGCAATGCCCTCGAGGCCGCCGATGCCGGAGCCGATCAGCACACCGGTGGCACAACGCTCATCCTCGGTCGAAGGCTGCCAGCCGGAATCCTTCAGCGCTTCATCGGCGGCCGCGATCCCGTACAGGATGAAGTCGCCGATCTTGCGAAGTTCCTTCGGCTCGAGAATGGCTTCGGGATTGAGCGTGCCGTTGGAACCGTCGCCACGCGGAATGACGTGGGCGATCTTGCAGGCAAGATCGTCCACCTCGAACTCGGTGACGCGCTTGGCGGCGCTGCGACCAGTCAGCAGTTCCTTCCAGCCGTGCTCGAAGCCCATGCCGAACGGCGAAACCAGGCCAAGGCCCGTGACGACGACACGCCTCATCGCAGGTCCTCCCCGGTAGTGACTGCGGAAAGCGTCAGGCGGAAGCCTTGTCGATGTACTTCACGGCATCGCCGACCGTCAGGATGGTCTCGGCCGCGTCATCGGGAATCTCGACGCCGAATTCTTCTTCGAACGCCATGACGAGTTCAACCGTGTCGAGGCTGTCAGCGCCCAGATCATCGATGAAGCTCGCCTGCTCCGTCACTTTGTCGGCATCGACGCCCAGGTGCTCGATGACGATCTTCTTGACGCGCTCTGCGGTGTCACTCATTTGGGGCATCCTCGTCTTTTGTTTGTCTGTCTTCGTTAGCGGGCGGAATGCCGCTAATCAAGCTGAAAGATGGTCCTGCCGGAAACGCAACGGCCACGAACCGGTTTTTGCCCGAACCGCCGGGTTGCGGGCCGCATTACACGAAAAATAGCTGAGGTCCAAGCCGAAATGGTGGGTTTTCACAGCGCCGCGGTGTTGCCCCCGGAGCCTCGCTCAGATCATCGCCATACCGCCATTCACGTGAATGGTCTGCCCCGTCACATAGGCGGCCTCGTTCGAAGCCAGGTAGGCAACGGCGGACGCCACTTCGGCACTGGTGCCCATGCGCTTGGTGGGGATCGCCGCCATGATCGCCTCTTTCTGCTTGTCGTTGAGCTTGTCGGTCATGGCCGATTCGATGAAGCCCGGAGCGACGCAGTTGACGGTGATGTTGCGGGTGGCGATCTCCTGCGCCAGCGATTTGGAAAAGCCGATCATGCCCGCCTTGGAAGCGCAGTAATTCGCTTGGCCGGGATTGCCGGTCACGCCGACCACCGAGGTGATGTTGATGATGCGGCCATGGCGGCGACGCATCATCGGATGGGTCAGTTCACGGGTCAGCCGGAAAGCGGCGGTGAGATTGACCTCCAGCACGCTATCCCAGTCGGCGTCCGACATGCGCACGAACAGGCCGTCCTTGGTGATGCCGGCATTGTTGACGAGGATGTCGACGCCCTCGAGATCGGCCTCCGCCTTCTGGCCGAGCGCCTTGACCTCGTCGCGGTCGGACAAATTGGCCGGGAACAGCTTGACCCGGTCGCCCAGTTCGGCGGCCAGCGTCTCCAGTTTCTCGACCCGCGTGCCGTGCAAGCCGACGATCGCGCCCTGCGCATGCAGCACCCTGGCGATCGCCTCGCCGATGCCCCCCGACGCGCCGGTAACGAGTGCCTTGCGGCCGGTCAGTTCGAACATGTCCTATCCTCTTCTCAAATCGTGCGGCGGATTGGTCCGCTCATCTGTAGACGTCGCCGCGATGACTGACCTACCGTTACCACCAGAATGACGACCCGCTGGTCCTGCACATCGCAGATAACCCGGTAATCCCCAACCCGATATCTCCAAAAAGTAGCCAGCGGACCCTTCAGCGGTTTGCCTGCCTCACGTGGATTGTCGAGCACCGCGATGCGGTTTTCTATGAAGTCTCGAATGCGATGACGCGTTTGCGGATCCAGTTTTTCGACAAATTTTCGCGCCGAACGAGCGTATTCAAGCGTCCAGGCCACGCCAGAAATCCTCGCCGGTCACTACATCTTCTTCACCGCGCTTGATCCGCTCCAGCACTTCGGCGGCGAGATAGTAGTCCTCCATCTCCTCGATACCACGTTCAATGAGTTCGCGCAGATAGTAGGCCTTGCTGCGGCCGGTTCTGGCCGCAAGAAAGTCCAGACGCTCCTCAATCTCGGGAGCCAGTCGTATCGATGTCGGCATGGCGGCAGCTCCATGAATACATGTATTCATGTACAGCCGCGCTGTCAGGAACACAAGATCAGAACGCGGCCAACGCCGCCTCGACGTCGGCGGCCGTTCCTATGGCGCCGGTGGCGATATCGCGGTTGATGCGCCGCGCCAGACCGGACAGAACCTTCCCCGAGCCGATCTCGTAAAGTGTGGTGACGCCGTTTTGGCCGAACCATTCCACCGTCTCGCGCCAACGCACGCGGCCCGTCACCTGTTCGACCAGGCGCCGGGCGATCTCGTCGGGCTCGCTGGTCGGGGTGACGCTGACGTTCGAAACGACGGGAACGACTGGCGCGGTCTTGGCCACGTCGGCAAGCGCCTCGTGCATGACATTGGCCGCCGGCGCCATCAGCGCCGAATGGAACGGCGCCGACACCTGCAGCATCAGCGCACGCTTGGCGCCCTTTTCGGTGCACAGTTTCGCCGCCAGTTCAACCGCGGCCTTGGCACCTGAAATGACCAGTTGGCCGCCGCCATTGTCGTTGGCGATCTGGCAGACCTTGCCCGCCCCTTGCGCGGCCTCGGCACAGGCGGCTTCGACATCGGCCTGCTCCAGTCCGATGATCGCCGCCATCGCGCCCTCGCCGGCCGGCACGGCTGCCTGCATGGCGTTGCCGCGAATGCGCAACAGCCGCGCGGCATCGGCAATCGAAATGAAGCCGGCGGCGGCGAGCGCCGAATATTCGCCCAGCGAGTGGCCGGCGACATAGGCGACCTTGTCCTTCAGCGAGAGACCGCGCGCTTCCAGCGCTCTGATCGCCGCCAGCGATACCGCCATCAGGGCCGGCTGCGCGTTGGCGGTCAGCGTCAAGGTCTCTTCGGGGCCTTCCCAGATCAACTTCGACAGGTTTTCGCCGAGCGCTTCGTCGACTTCCTGGAAAACCTTGCGTGCCTCTGGAAAACTATCGGCGAGATCCTTGCCCATGCCGACAGCCTGGCTTCCTTGTCCTGGAAAGGTGAATGCGACGGCCATGCGAGGGCTCCCCAGACTGGTTCTGCTTGCCTGATACTACGAATTTTCCCTGCCTGTGACGCAAGGCAGGCCGCCAAGTCAAGCCACTTCACCCCACCACAAGAGATGCATGCGCGCGCGAGTGCCTGTTCCAAAAGGCCTTTTTGGCGATCACACCTCATGAAAACCGCTCACGAATCGTTTGCTGGCTCTTCTTATTTCCGTCACAGGCGCTAGCTTTGCGTGACAATTATATGACAATCGAATGACTGGGTTGTCTTTGGGTGGGAAGTTGAAGTGGCAAAGAGTTTGAAACGTGCCGGCAATGCCGCGCCGCAGTTCCTGGAAGACGATCCGTCCACCGGCTACCTGCCGGGCCGGAAATGGCCGGTCGTCCGTTACGGACTGATCAGCCTGGCGATCGCCGCCGTCCTGGTGTTCGCCATCGAGCTGATCGTGCGCGGTGACGTTGCCGGCACCGTCTCCTTCTTCCTGCAGCCGCTCAAGCCCGGCTGGACCACCATCGTCGTGTTCGCGCTGATCCTGATCGGCCTCGATGCCGTGCTCGGCCGCAGTCACCAGAGCCTGATGATCGTCGCGCCGCTGACCCTGTCGCTGGCCTTTGTCGGCCACCAGAAGTCGCATTATCTCGGCGATCCGCTCTATCCGACCGACTTCCTCTATGCCCGCCAGATCTTCGCCCTGCTGCCGCTCCTGGTGCGAGACCGGCCGATGACGGCGCTCGCCATGGTCGTGGGCATCGTCGGCGGCCTGTCCCTGCTCGTCTACGGCTGGCGGTTATGGCGCCGCAAGGTTCCAGCCCTCAGCCGCAAGGGCCGCCTTGCCCGCCTGACGCTGGCGGTGCCGCTCCTCGCCTTCTTCGTCTCGATCATGGACTACGCCACCTTCTCGTGGACCAGGGACCGGCTGCAGATCATCCCGATCATGTGGGACCAGAAGGAAAACTACGCCTCCAACGGCTTTGCGCTGGCCTTTGCCCTCAACGTGCCGATGGCGCATGTCTCGGCACCGCCGGGCTATTCCGACAAGGCAATCGAGGCGATCGACAGGCCCGATGTGACCGCCTCGATGCCGGCCCAGAAGCCAGACATCATCATCGTCATGAGCGAATCCTTCTGGGATCCGACCAAGCTGCCCGGCGTCACCATCACCCCCGATCCGATCCCAAATGTGCGGGCGCTCCGCTCGGGCTCGATGTTCTCGCCCGAATTCGGCGGCATGACCGCCAACATCGAATTCGAGGCGCTGACCGGCTTTTCCAATGCTTTCCTGCCGGCCGGCAGCATCCCCTACCAGCAATATGTGCGCACCCCGACGCCGTCGATGGCGACCTTCCTGAAGAGCGAAGGCTATAGGGCACGCGCCATCCACCCCGGCACCAACTGGTTCTGGAACCGTGGCGCGGTCTATGCCGATTTCGGCTTCAACGACTTCAAATCGGAAGAGACGTTGCCGCCCATGGAGAAGCGCGGACCGCTGGCATCGGATGCGGCGATGACCGACGAGATCATCCGCGAAGCCGACGCCAGCGACGACCCGGTATTCTTCTTCGCCGTCAGCCTGCAGAACCATGGCCCGTATGAACCGAACCGCTATTCGAACCCGACCCATTCGGTGCAAGCGCCGATCAGCCAGTGGGCGCGCGACTCGCTGCTCTCCTACGCCGAGGGTTCAGCCGACGCGGACCGCGGCCTCGAGCGGCTGATCGAATGGGCCAAGACGCGCGAGCGGCCAACGATTGTCGCCTTTTTCGGTGACCACCTGCCGCCGCTCGGACCGGTCTATGTCGAGACCGGATTCCTGAAGGACAATGTCGCGCCGCGCAAGGAACCGACGCCGGAAGCCGCCCTCGAACATCACCAGACGCCGCTTGTCATCTGGTCGAACCGCTCCGGTCCGGTCGAGGATGTGGGCGCGGTCAGCCCCGCGTTCCTGCCCTATCACATCCTCACCGCGGCAGGCATCACCCACCCGTACTATACGGGCTTCCTGGGCGAGATGCGGGAGCGCTACCGCGTCGTCGACCGCAACCTGCTGCTCACGTCGGACGGCGCGGCCACGCCCGACTGGTCGCGCCAAAAGGAGATCGATCCGGCGATCCGCGATTTCCGGCTGATCCAGTACGACATGATGTTCGGCAAGCGCCGGGCCGCGCCCGACTTCTTCCCCGAGACGGTCGACAAGGTCGTCGCCCATACGAGTTGAGCGGGGCGCGCAACTCCCTTGTCGGCCCCGCCTTTCGGGACCGGCCGCTCAGTTCGTCAATTGCAGCTTGGAGAACTTGTTGGCGATCTGCAGGAACACGTTCGGCAGCTTGGCTGGATCGTTGACGGCATAATAATCGCTCGGATCGGAAGCGCAGGCGCTGTAAAGCGTGCGGTTGGCGGCGGTGTCGGACTGCAGCACCATCGTGTAAATCTGCACGCCCTGGTTCTTCAACTGCGTGCAGACGCTCTTCGTCCAGCCGTCGACATTGCGGGCCGCCGTCGTCTGATTGTCCGACCCGAAGCGACCACCCGCCAGATAGCCGTAGGATGTGTAGTCGGACTTCGTCGATTGCTGGCTGGCGCCGTAGACGACGTTCTCACCATCGGTGAGCAGGAGCACGATCTTGCTGACGCCAGACGTCTTGAATGGCGCGCCGCCGGTATAGGGCGCGCCGGGCGAGAGCACCCGCATGCCCCAGGACAGCCCCTCCGAGACGTTGGTGCCGGAGCCGTTCCATTCCGTCATCTGGCTCGCCGCCTTACGCAATTTGTCGAAATCGTCGGTCAGGGGAACGACGGGGGTCGGGCAGGAACGGTTGGGACCAACGGTGACGGGAGTTCCCGTCTCGGTGATAAGTTCCTTGGCCGGCGCCACATATTTGGCGACCTGTTCCTTGGTGGCTTTGTCGGGATCGCTGTCGAGGCCGTTGAAGTCGATGCCGAGCCGGTTGTCGCCTTTCTGCTTGTCTAGCTTGACCGTGTCGCTGGCGTCGCTGAGATAGGAATTGTTGTAGTATTTTGCCTCATTGCCATAGGAACTGGACGGCATCTGCGCATCTCCCGGATCATCCGGCGCAAAATAGGGCACGAACAGCGTGTCGGGCTTAGCCGGGTCGGGCGGCGTGTCGGAAATGTTGTAGGCGCCGGCCCGCGCCTCCACGCAGCCCTTCCATCCCGTGTCGTTCCATCCGGGCTCGGCCCATCCGGTGTCCTTGAGCTGCCTGAACAGCGCCATGTGGTTCGGGCGCTTGCCGTCGATGACGGGGAAATTGATACCGTTGGTCGAGGATTTGCCGTCCATGTCGATCCAGGACGGATCGAACCCGTCGCCATTTACGTTCACGGCCGTGACGAAGGGAACCAGCGAGGCACGCACCTGGCGCGTCGGCGACTTTGTCGATTCGAGCGTATCCAGCAACGACTTCGTCGCCGTCCTCAGAGCCGTCATGCGAGCGCCAGCCATCGAGCCGGTATTGTCCAGAACCAACACGACTTCGAGCTGGTTATTGGACTCGGCCGCCGAGGCATCGACCACGATGTGCTTGCTCTGGCCGAACAGGAAAGCGAAGTTCAGATTGACGTCGGCCGAGGCGACCGCCTTGGTCTTGATGAAATTGACGCCCCTGTCGACGGTCAGGGTCGCCTGCGCGTTGACGAGTTCGCCATGTCCAGCGATGTTGGCCTGGAAATAGCGGTCGAAGGCATCGGTGCGGGTAATGTCGAGATCGCCAAGATGCGAGGAGGCAAGGTTTGCCGCATCGAGCGCGTTCTGCAGGTTGCTCTTGGCACGCATCATGGTCGAGACATCGGTCGCGAAGGCCACGGCCGACAGAATGGCCGGGAGCCCCAACCCCATCAGTAACGCGAAATTGCCGCTTTTCGAGCGCCAGAACTTGTTGAGAAGCATCCTTACCCCCGGAAATGCTTGCCGCTATGCGCGGTTGTCCGGGCTTTTGCGCCTTGCATGATGAATCGACCGTTGACGGCGCGGCGCAACCCTGCGCAACCTGACATTGTGGTTAAGGGCCGGTTGCCGGAAAATTGCCGGTGCCTCGCCGGTGCAGACGCTTGATTTTTCCGGCCGCTGCGACATCGGGACCGCCGCTTGCCCTTGCCTTATCGGCGGATTGCTATATAGACGCCGCCAATCTGCCGGTCCCAGCTGGGGGCTGAACGGAGGGCCGGAGGTTTTTTCGAGAACCTTCGTGTGAAGCCAGAAGCGCTTCCGCCTCCCGTGTCTCCGCTCTCGACCGTCTCGTCATGCTCCTTTCTTCCCCGCGCCTTTCGAGGCACATGCGGGTCAGAGAAGTTGCAGAGGCTTTTGCCGCCGGGAACCGGGAGAGAAACGAAGAAAGGCACAAGACATAATGGCTCTTTACGAACATGTGTTTCTTGCCCGGCAGGACCTCTCGCAGCAGCAGGTCGATGCGCTTGTCGAACAGTACAAGGGCGTCATCTCCGCGAATGGCGGGTCCGTCGGCCGGGTCGAGAACTGGGGACTGAAGTCCCTCACCTACCGGGTCAACAAGAACCGGAAGGCATACTACACGCTGATGGACCTCACCTGCCCGCCGGCGGCGCTCAACGAAATGGAGCGCCAGATGGGCCTGTCCGAGGACGTGCTGCGTTTCCTGACCATCAAGGTCGAAGCGCATGAGGAAGGTCCCTCGGCCATGATGCAGAAGCGCGAAGAGCGCTCCGAGCGCGGCGGCTTCGGCGATCGCGACCGTGGCGATCGTCCGGCGCGCAGCTTCGGCGACCGCGGCGATCGTGGCCCGCGTTCGTTCGGCGATCGTGAAGGCGGCGACCGTGGTCCGCGCCGTCCGCGCGAAGGTTTTGAAGGGGGTGCAGAATAATGGTCGACATCAACCAGATCCCGACCCGGCGCCCTTTCCATCGCCGTCGCAAGACCTGCCCGTTCTCCGGTGCCAACGCACCGAAGATCGACTACAAGGACGTGCGTCTGCTACAGCGCTACATTTCCGAGCGCGGCAAGATCGTGCCCTCGCGCATCACCGCCGTCAGCCAGAAGAAGCAGCGCGAGCTCGCCAAGGCGATCAAGCGCGCCCGTTTCCTCGGCCTGCTGCCCTACGTGGTTCGCTGATTCTTCCGAACGGGCGGTTCGCCGCCCGTTCCTTTCGCCGGCCATGACGGGCATGATCGGTTGGTTTTCAAATCCCGAGTTGAGGTCAAAAACCTCTAACTGCCGCGACAGGCAGGACAGCGACACCGGCGGCAACGCCCTTTTTGCTTCCTGACCTGTTCCAGAGAATTCGGCGTCCACCGCGTGGACGGGCGCCCAACCAAAAGGAACATAACCATGGAAGTCATTCTTCTCGAACGCGTTTCCCGCCTCGGCCAGATGGGCGATACCGTCAAGGTCAAGGACGGTTTTGCCCGCAACTTCCTGCTGCCGCAGGGCAAGGCGCTGCGCGCCAACGAAGCCAACAAGAAAAAGTTCGAAGGCCAGCGCGCCCAGCTCGAAGCCCGCAACCTCGAGCGCAAGTCGGAAGCCGCCCAGGTCGCCGAAAAGCTAGACGGCAAGAGCTTCATCGCGGTCCGTTCGGCCGGCGAGACCGGCCAGCTCTACGGTTCGGTGTCGACCCGCGACATCGCCGACCTGCTGATCGCGGAAGGCTTCACGGTCAACCGCAACCAGATCCAGCTCAACCAGCCGATCAAGACCATCGGCCTCACCAATGTGGCGATCGCGCTGCATCCGGAAGTCGAGGTCACCATCACGCTCAACATCGCCCGCACGGCCGACGAAGCCGAGCGCCAGGCAAAGGGCGAGACGCTGACGACCGCCGAAGCCATTTATGGCGACGACATCAACGACAATGCGCGGCCGGAAAACTTCTTCGACCCGAACGCCGAATTCGAGGGCGGCGAAGACAACGCCTGACCGCGTTGCAGGGCGACAAGCCGGCGCCTGCTCCGTTCTGACGGTTTCCGTCTTTCTGGACCAACGCCCGGGCCTCTGGCCCGGGCTTTTTTGTGCCAAAAGGAACTTTTCGACACCCTATATCTTGTGCACATTGTGTCGTGGCGCGTCGATTGGACGCGGGCGATGCGCTGTGACACTTTTGATTTGGCAATACCGGTCCGATCACCGGGTGGTCCGACTGAGGGGACATTTGGTCATGAATATTCTGTTGAAGCGCGTTCTCGACCGCCTGGTGCGCACGGGCAGTCTCAAGGTAACCGGGCCGAAAGGCACGACGTTCCTCTTCGGTGACGGCAGCGGCGAGCCGGTGCACATGCACATCAAGACCCGACATGCCGAGCGCGCCATTACCTTCGATCCAATGCTGGCGGTGCCTGAATCCTACATGGACGGCGAACTCGACATTCTCGAAGGCGGCGTGCTCGGACTGATGCGCATCGCCTTCCAGAACATGGGCAGCGGCGGCATCGACGCGACCTGGTCGAAAGCCATCGAGGGCCTGCGCCACGCCTTCCGCCGCCTGCAGCAGATCAACACCGCCTCGCGCTCGCGCCGCAACGTGCAGCGCCACTACGATCTGTCGGGCGAACTCTACCGGCTCTTCCTCGATGAGGACATGCAATATTCCTGCGCCTATTTCGAGCAGCCGGACATGACGCTCGACGAGGCGCAGGCCGCCAAGAAGCGCCATATCGCCGCCAAGCTCAGGCTGAAGGCCGGCCAGACGGTGCTCGACATCGGCTCCGGCTGGGGCGGGCTCGGCCTCTACCTCGCCAAGGCCTTCGATGTCGACGTGCAGGGCGTGACGCTGTCGACCGAACAGCATGGCGTCGCTACCGACCGGGCGCATGCGCAAGGGCTGGAAAACCACGTCCATTTCGAACTGAAGGATTATCGCGAACTCAACGAACGCTTCGACCGCATCGTCTCGGTCGGCATGTTCGAGCATGTCGGCGTCAACCATTACCGTACCTTCTTCGACAAGGCGGCAACATTGCTGAAGCCCGACGGCGTCATGCTTTTGCACACGATCGGCCGCTCCGGCGTGCCGTGGGCGACCAGCGCCTTCATCCGCAAGTATATTTTCCCGGGCGGCTACATCCCGGCGATGTCCGAAGTGCTGCCGGCGATCGAGAAATCCGGCCTCGTGGTCACCGATGTCGAGATCCTGCGCCTCCACTATGCCGATACGCTGAAGCATTGGGGTCAGCGCTTCGCCGCCAACCGCGACAAGGCCAAGGCGATCTATGACGAACGCTTCTGCCGCATGTGGGAATTCTATCTGGCCGCCTCGGAAGCCGCCTTCCGTTGGCAAGACCTGGTGATCTTCCAGTTCCAGATCGCCAAGAAGAACGACACGCTGCCGATGACGCGCGACTATATGGCCAAATGCGAGAAGGCGCTGGAAATGCGCGACATGGGGCACCGTGAAGACATGGGGCACCGTGAAGCTGCTTCTGTCGCGAAGCCGGCCAAGCCGGCCCGCCGACGCAAGGTGGCGGAATAGGAACCTCGCTGTCAGGACGCATTATGGCGCTTGCCATCGCAGGCTCCTGCCCCGAAAAAGGCCTCGTGATCGTCGCGAGGCCTTTTTCATGACCTATCTCCTCTATGCCGCCGCGGCGCTGGCCGAGATCGGCGGCTGCTTTTCGGTATGGGCCTGGTGGCGGCTGGAAAAATCGCCTTTGTGGCTGGCGCCGGGCTTTGTCTCGCTGCTTGTCTTCGCCTGGCTCCTGGCACTGGTCGACACCAATGCGGCAGGGCGAGCCTATGCCGCTTACGGTGGCATCTACATCGTTGCCTCGCTCGCCTGGCTCTGGCTGGTGGAAGGCGTCCGGCCCGATCGCTGGGATCTTGGCGGTGCGGCGCTCTGCCTGGCCGGCGCCTCGATCATCCTGCTCGTGCCGCGAGGAGCATAGCGTGGAGTTGCCGGCCCCTCTTCGACAGGCTGTCGATCGCATCCTTGAAAAAGTACCGCTGCAGGACCTGAAGCAGGCGGCGAAAATCCTGTCCGACCGCTACCGCGCCGAACTGCGCGACGGGCGCCTGCACATGGCGCAGGAGATGGCGGTCAAGGCCTATCTGGCGACGCGGATGCCGGCGACCTATGCGGCGGTCCGCGCCAGCCTCGATACACTCGGCGAAGCCCGGCCGGATTTCACGCCGAAAACCTTGCTCGACGTCGGCGCCGGCCCTGGCACCGTGCTTTGGGCCACCAGCGACCTCTGGCCTGAACTGGAACGGGCCACGCTGCTGGAGGCGAGTGCCGCGGTGCGCAAGATCGGCGAGACGCTTGCGGCCGATGCGATCGCGGCGCGGACCATCTGGCGGGCCGGCGATGTCACGACAGACCTTGCCGACCTCCAGCCGGCGGACCTCGTCACATGCGCCTACGTGCTGGATGAGATCGTGCCGGCATCCCTGCCCAAAATGGTCGACCGTCTGTGGCAGCTCACGACGGACACGCTGCTGGTCATCGAGCCGGGTACGCCGGCGGGCTGGCAACGCATCCTCACGGTGCGCGCTCAACTGATCGCGGCCGGCGCGCATGTCCTGGCGCCGTGTCCGCACGAGGCACCCTGCCCGCTCAGCCCGCCCGACTGGTGTCATTTTTCCCGTCGCGTCGCCCGCTCGCGGTTGCACCGGCTGGCCAAGGACGGCGATGTGCCGTGGGAGGACGAGAAATTCATTTTTGTCGCCGCTACTCGACAGCCCACCGGCTCGCACCCCGCGCGGGTGATCGCGCCGCCGAAATCCGGTTCCGGCAAGGTGTCGCTGAAACTCTGCCAGGCGGACGGCAGCGCCGGCGAAAAGCTCTTCACCAAGCGCGACGGCGAGGCGTTCAAGGTGGCGCGGCGGCTGGACTGGGGCGATACGTTGGACCGCGGCGGTCGTTGACCCCCACCGATTGTTCTTGCTTCGTTCCAATAGCGCGCGTAAGAATCAGCACTTGCCGAGTCAAACGGAATCGGGACTCAGGAACACTCTCCTGTGGACGGTTTGCCGTCCCTGTGAACAACGAGCATCAAGGCCGCTTGGACACTCACTGTTGCAGATAAGTCAGCACTGAGTTTTCCAGTTCTGATATCGAGAGGGCGGGATCTAGATCGGGGACATCATGGCAGAAGCAGCGCGAAAATTCGGCGTGGCGGAACAACCGCTCTATCGCGAGGCGCCAAACAACATCGAGGCCGAGCAGGCTCTCCTCGGTGCGATCCTGGTCAACAACGATGCCTTCTACCGTGTCTCCGACTTCCTGAAAGCGGGCCATTTCCACGAGCCCTTGCATCGCAAGATTTTCGAGGTCGCGGCCGAGCTCATCCGCATGGGCAAGGTGGCGACGCCGATCACCTTGAAGACCTTCCTGCCCGCTGACGAGAAGGTCGGCGACATGACGGTGGCGCAATATGTGGTGCGCCTGGCGGTGGAAGCCGTCACCGTCGTCAACGCCACCGATTACGGCCGCGCCATCTATGATCTGGCGACGCGCCGGGCGTTGATCACCGTCGGCGAGGACATGGTCAACATCGCCTATGACGCGCCGGTCGACATGTCGCCTTCCGAACAGATCGAGGACGCCGAGCGCCGCCTGTTCGAACTGGCTGAAACCGGGCGCTATGACGGCGGCTTCGAGAGCTTCACCGACGCGGTCAAGACCGCCGTCGACATGGCCAACGCCGCCTATATGCGCGACGGCGGCCTGTCGGGCCTCGCCACCGGCATGCGCGATCTCGACCGCCGCATGGGCGGCCTGCAGCCCTCCGATCTGATCGTGCTTGCCGGCCGTCCGGGCATGGGCAAGACATCGCTCGCCACCAACATCGCCTTCAACGTCGCCGAGGCCTATGTGCCGGCACAACAGGCCGACGGCTCGTTCAAGGCGGCCAATGGCGGGGTCGTCGGTTTCTTCTCGCTCGAAATGTCGTCCGAGCAGCTCGCGACCCGTATCATTTCCGAACAGACGGAAATCTCGTCCTCGAAGATCCGCCGCGGCGAAATCAGTGAGATGGATTTCGAAAAGCTGGTCGCCTGTTCGCAGACCATGCAGAAGATCCCGCTGTTCATCGACCAGACCGGTGGTATTTCCATTGCCCAGCTGTCCGCCCGGGCGCGCCGCCTGAAGCGCCAGCGCGGCCTCGACCTGATCGTCATCGACTATATCCAGCTGATGCAGGGCTCATCGGCCAAGTCCTCGCAGAACCGCGTGCAGGAAATCACCGAGATCACCACGGGCCTGAAGGCGCTGGCCAAGGAATTGACCGTGCCGATCATCGCGCTGTCGCAGCTGTCGCGTCAGGTCGAAAGCCGCGACGACAAGCGCCCGCAGCTTTCGGACTTGCGCGAATCCGGTTCCATCGAGCAGGACGCCGACGTCGTCATCTTCGTCTACCGCGAGGAGTATTACCTCAAGAACCGCGAGCCGAAGCTCGGCACGGAGGAATACGTCAAGTGGGAAAACGAGATGAACGAGATGCGCGGCAAGGCCGAGGTGATCGTGGCCAAGCAGCGCCACGGGCCTACCGGCACGGTCACGCTCGCCTTCCACGGCGAATTCACCCGCTTCTCGGATCTGGCGGAAGAGCATCATATCGCGGAGAGGTTCGAATAGCCTTTTGACCACGACCTCCACAATAACGGGTCTCGGCGCCCTACGGCGCCCCCCTCTGTCCTGCCTCCCCCCCCAAATCGGGAGATTGGCTGTCGCGCGCGGCGTCCGCCAGCGGGCAAGAAGGTAAAAGCGTGGCTAAATCGCGCGTCCAGTTCATCTGCCAGAATTGCGGCTCGGTGCATCAGCGCTGGGCCGGCAAATGCGATGCCTGCGGCGAGTGGAACACGCTGGTCGAGGAAGGCACGTCGGGCGGCATCGGCTCGGGGCCGGCCAACACGCGCAATGCCCGCAAGGGCCGGGCCGTGGTGCTCACCACGCTTTCGGGCGATATCGAGGACGCACCGCGCATCATCTCGGGCATCGGCGAACTCGACCGCGCCACCGGCGGCGGTTTCGTGCGCGGCTCGGCACTGCTGGTCGGCGGCGATCCCGGGATCGGCAAGTCGACGCTGCTGACCCAGGCGGCGGCCGCCCTTGCCTCCAAGGGCCACCGGATCGTCTATGTCTCGGGCGAGGAAGCCGTCGCGCAGATCAGGCTGCGCGCCCAGCGTCTCGGCGTCGCGTCCGCGCCGGTCGAGCTCGCGGCCGAAACCAATGTCGAGGACATCCTCGCCACGATCGCCGACGGCAAGCGGCCGGACCTGGTCATCCTCGATTCGATCCAGACCCTGTGGACCGACCTTGCCGATTCGGCGCCGGGCACCGTCACCCAGGTGCGCGCCGCCGCGCAGGCAATGATCCGCTACGCCAAATCCACGGGTGCCGCGATCGTGCTGGTCGGCCATGTCACCAAGGAAGGCCAGATCGCGGGCCCGCGCGTGGTCGAGCACATGGTCGACGGCGTGCTCTATTTCGAAGGCGAAGGCGGCCACCACTTTCGCATCCTGCGCACGGTGAAGAACCGTTTCGGACCGACCGACGAGATCGGCGTCTTCGAAATGTCGGACAAGGGTCTGCGCGAGGTCTCCAACCCGTCCGAACTTTTCCTTGGCGAACGGCACGCGAAATCGCCGGGAGCAGCGGTTTTCGCCGGCATGGAGGGCACCAGGCCGGTTCTGGTCGAGATCCAGGCGCTGGTCGCGGCCTCCTCGCTCGGCACGCCGCGCCGGGCGGTGGTCGGCTGGGACGGGGCGCGGCTGTCGATGATCCTGGCGGTGCTGGAGGCGCATTGCGGCGTCCGTTTCGGGCAGCATGACGTCTATCTCAACGTCGCCGGCGGCTACCGCATCAGCGAGCCGGCGGCCGATCTCGCGGTCGCCGCCGCGCTGGTTTCCTCGCTCACCGGTCTTGCCCTCCCCGCCGATTGCGTCTATTTCGGCGAAATCAGCCTTTCGGGCGCGGTGAGGCCGGTTGCGCATGCGCAGCAGCGCCTCAAGGAAGCCGAAAAGCTGGGTTTTGGTAGCGCGGTTCTGCCCTTGGGCAGCGAGGAACTTGCCGGGGGGATCGGGGCCGGCGCTTTCCAGCCCACCGAGCTTGCCGACCTCGTGGCGCGCATAGCCGGCTCACGGCGCGGCCGTGTCGACGATGAGGAATGACGCGGCTCGTCGAGTCGTGAACAAGAGATCGGAGTGGGGCCAAAGACATGCCGATTACGCTGCTTGACGGAATTCTCGTCGGCTTCACCCTGGTTTCGGCGATGCTCGCCATGGTTCGCGGCTTTTCGCGCGAGGTGCTTTCGGTCGTGTCCTGGGCGGCGGCGGCGGCGGCGGCTTTCTTCTTCTACAAGCCGGTCCTGCCCTACCTGAAGCCCTATATCGAGAATGAGAAGATCGCCATGGCGGCCTCTGCCGGCGTCGTCTTCGTCATCGCGTTGATCGTGGTCTCGGTCATCACCATGAAGCTCGCCGACTGGATCATCGATTCGCGCATCGGCGCGCTCGACCGCACGCTCGGCTTCCTCTACGGCGCGGCGCGCGGCATCCTGGTCGTTGCGGTGGCGCTGCTGTTCTTCAACTGGCTGGCCGGCGCCAAGGCCCCGGCCTGGGTCACCGAAGCCAAGTCGCGGCCACTGCTGGAACAGATCGGCGCCAAGCTCGAAAGCCTGCTGCCCGAGGATCCCGAAAACGCCATCCTCAAGAAGCTCAATCCGAATCAGCCGGCCGCAGGGACACCCGCCGCGCCGGACGTACCGGCGGCGGATGCTCCGGCCGGTGGCGACGACGCCAATGCGCCGGCGCCCGACGACAACGACGCCGGTCCCGCCGACAACACGGCTAAGCCGGCGCCCGCGCCGGCGAACTGACACAGCAGGCTATAGACCTGCGGCGACGATCAAGTTCCCGACTGATCATCGGGATCGTCGTCCCAGGCTTCGTCATCCTCAGCCCAACCCAGGAGTATACTTGCTCTGGACGCAAGCAGAGGCGCTAGCGTTGCGGCATCGTCGGGCCTGCCAATCGTGAATTCCTCGGATTCCCGCCCTTGAGCCATCGCCACAGCTGCTTTCTTCCAACGCAAGCCAAACTCTCGGGCGGCAGCGCGCGGCGTGGGGTCCTGTCCGCAGGGTATAAAGTCGGTGGGGAGATCACCAGAGATTGCCCACCAACCGATCCATTCAGGTCGAGCAAGACTCTCAATGGCCCAAATGGCAACGTAGGGATAGACGTGCCAAGCTGGCCATTCGCCCACCCTCCCGTGTTTCAATTGCTCGCGTTCCAGATAGTCGATCACGTACTGGCGTTGTGATTCGCACCACGCCTCTTCTTCGGCCTCACTGGGCTCTTCGGCTTCGTCGGATGTATCGTTCACCGGCAAGTCCTCTTTGCGAGAGAAACGCTACCGGACGAGTGACGGCGACCACAAGCCGGCGTCCTTATTTCCAGTGGCATTAGAAGCTCGACTGCACTATATCACGCCTTTCCGTAGCGAGGCTCGAACAGATGGCAGACGCAGACGACGTGCTTTCCGCCGAGGCCGACGACCATTTCCATGACGAGTGCGGTGTCTTCGGCATCTTTGGCCGGCAGGATGCGGCGGCCATCGTCACACTCGGCCTGCATGCGCTGCAGCATCGCGGCCAGGAAGCCGCCGGCATCGTTTCCTATGACGGCACCCAGTTCCATGTCGAACGCCATGTCGGCCTGATCGGCGACACCTTCACCAAGCAGCGCGTCATCGACAGCCTGCAGGGCAACCGCGCCATCGGCCACACGCGCTACGCCACGACAGGCGGCGCCGGCATGCGCAACATCCAGCCCTTCTTCGCCGAGTTGGCCGATGGCGGCTTCGCCGTCGCCCATAACGGCAATTTGACCAACGCCATGACCGTGCAGCGCGCGCTGCAGAAGCAGGGCGCGATCTTCTCCTCGACCTCCGACACCGAGACGCTTCTGCATCTGGTCGCGACCAGCAAGGAGCGCGACCTCAACTCGCGCTTCATCGACGCAGTGCGCCAGGTCGAGGGCGCCTTCTCACTGGTGGCGATGACGGCCAAGAAGATGATCGGCTGCCGCGATCCGCTCGGCATCCGCCCGCTGGTGCTGGGCGATCTCGACGGCGCCTGGATCCTGGCCTCCGAAACCTGCGCGCTCGATATTATCGGCGCGCGCTTCGTGCGCGACCTGAAGCCCGGCGAGATGGTCGTCGTCACCTCGAAGGGCATCGAGAGCCTGTTCCCGTTCGAACCGCAGAAGACCCGCTTCTGCATCTTCGAATATGTCTATTTCGCCCGGCCCGACTCCTCGGTCGAGGGCCGCAACGTCTATGAGGTGCGCAAGCGCATCGGCGCGGAACTGGCGCAGGAAAACCCGGTCGAGGCCGACATCGTCGTGCCGGTGCCGGATTCCGGCACACCGGCGGCGATCGGCTTCAGCCAGGCGGCTGGCATTCCGTTCGAACTCGGCATCATCCGCAACCACTATGTCGGCCGCACCTTCATCCAGCCCGGTGATTCAATCCGCCACATGGGCGTCAAGCTCAAGCACAACGCCAACCGCCGCATGATCGAGGGCAAGCGCGTGGTGCTGGTCGACGATTCCATCGTGCGCGGCACCACCAGCCAGAAGATCGTGCAAATGGTGCGCGACGCCGGCGCCAGGGAAGTGCATATGCGCATCGCCTCGCCGCCGACTAGTGCGTCCTGTTTCTACGGCGTCGACACGCCGGAGAAGTCGAAGCTGCTCGCATCGCGCATGTCGGTGGAAGAGATGGCCGAATTCATCCGCGTCGATTCGCTCGGCTTCCTGTCGATCAACGGGCTCTACCGCGCCGTCGGCGAGGCCAGCCGCGACGACGAACAGCCGCAGTTCTGCGATGCGTGCTTCACCGGCCAGTACCCGACCCGCCTGCTCGACTTCGAAGGCCACGACAATGTGCGCACGCTGTCGCTGCTGGCGACCAGCGGGGCGTAGGATTGCCGGACCGTCACCAGCCCTAGTCAAATTTCCGGAAGCCATAGCATGACCCTCGACCTTACCGGCCGCGTCGCGGTCGTCACCGGCGCCTCGCGCGGCATCGGCTATTTTATCGCCAGGGAATTGGCGGCCGCCGGCGCGCATGTCATCGCCGTTGCCCGTACCGTCGGCGGGCTGGAAGAACTCGACGACCAGATCAAGGCCGCCGGCGGCCAGGCGACGCTGGTGCCGCTCGATCTTGCCGACATGGCCGGCATCGACCGGCTGGGCGGCGCCATCAACGAGCGCTGGGGCAAGCTCGACATTCTCGTCGCCAATGCCGGCGTGCTCGGCGTCATCTCGCCGATCGGCCATGTCGAGGCCAAGACATTCGAAAAGGTGATGACCATCAACGTCACCTCGACCTGGCGGCTGATCCGCTCGGTCGACCCGCTGCTACGGCTTTCGGATGCCGGCCGCGCCATTATCCTGTCTTCCAACGCCGCGCATTCGGCACGCGCCTTCTGGGCGCCCTACGCGGCATCGAAGGCGGCGGTGGAGACCATGATGCGCTCCTGGGCACACGAGACGCAAAGCTTGGCCCTGCGCGTCAACGCCGCCGATCCCGGCGCCACCCGCACCGCGATGCGCGCGCAGGCCGTGCCCGGTGAGGATCCCGAGACGCTGCCGCACCCCTCCGAGATCGCCAAACGCATCGTGCCGCTGGTCAGCCCGGAGCTCAGGGAAACCGGGCTGATCTTCCAGGCCAAGCACAACCGCTTCGTCGCCTATCGGCAACCGGAATAAAACTCGGGTTCGAAACGGATTAAAAGCGCCTCCGGCTACGTTCTTCTAACGTAGGACATTCGAAACCGGAGGACCGACATGCGCAGACTTCTTCTCGTTGCCGCCACCGCCGTCACGGCCGCTCTCGCGGCCACCGCAGGTGTCGCCCTCTCGCAAGAGACCAAGATGAGTTTCTTCGTCACCAGTGTCGGCTCCGGCAAGGGCGCCGATCTTGGGGGGCTGAAGGGCGCCGACGCGCATTGCGCCTCGCTTGCCGAAGCCGCTGGCGTCACCGGCAAGAGCTGGGCTGCCTATCTCTCGACCAGCGCCGAGGATGCGCGCGACCGCATCGGCAAGGGTCCCTGGTTCAACGCCAAGGGCGAGAAGATCGCCGAAGACGTCGCGTCCCTTCACGGTGACGCCAACGGCATCACCAAACAGACGGCGCTCAACGAGAAGGGCGAGACGGTCAATGGCCGCGGCGATACGCCCAACCGGCACGACATGCTGACGGGCTCCAAGCCCGACGGCACCAGGATCGCGGACCAGACCTGCGGCGACTGGGACGCTGAGCGGTGCCGAAGGTGCGGCCATGATGGGCCATCACGACCGGACCGGGCTCGACGATTCGGCGGCGGCGAAGTCGTGGAACTCCTCGCATGCCTCGCGTGGCGGCTGCAGCCAGGAAGCGCTGAGAGGCACGGGTGGCGACGGCCTGTTCTATTGCTTCGCGACCGACTGAAGCGTGGCGGCGGCAACACGCCAGCCCGTAAACCGCCGGCTCATCACGCGCCTGTGATCTGACGGGAGAAGGCCGCGCGGCGGTCATGCTTTCGTCATTTCCGGGGAGTTGTTAGGATCGGACGACTCCCACAACAAGCGCCCCCTAGGCAGAACAAGGAAAACCCCATGGCTACGACCGCAGCATTGGTCTGGTATCTGGTAATCGCCGGCCCGCAGGGCGGCATGGTCGTGCTGCCCAGCACCTTCGACAAGCGCGAACAGTGCACCGCCGCCATCACCGAGTATCAGAAGCAGCCGACACCCGCTGGCTGGTCCGTGCAGTGCGTGCCGAGTGCCTCGCCCTTCACCGACGAAGGCGACGCCGAAGAGCCGGCGGCACAGTAAGCAAGGCGCTGCACTGACAAAAGCCGGCGGGACAGCGCCCCCCTCTGCCCTGCCGGGCATCTCCCCACTTGGGGACCTTTGGGGGAGATCGGCAGCTTCAACGGCCGGCGCTCACCGTCAGTTCCGGCTTCTGGTTGATGGTCTGGAACACCACGCAATAGCGCTCGGTCAGTTTCAGCAGCGAATCGATACGCTCCTGGGGCTCGTCGGTATCGAGACTGAAATTGAGCCGGATGGCGCGAAAGCCTACCGGCGCATCCTTGGCGACGCCAAGCGTGCCGCGAAAATCGAGATCGCCTTCGGCTTCCACCGTGGCGGCGCCGAGCTTGAACTCGAGCGCCGTCGCCACCGCCTTCAGCGTCACCCCGGCGCAGGCCACCAGCGCCTCGAGCAGCATGTCGCCCGAACACAGTTCGAGCCCCGAGCCGCCCGTCGCCGGATGCAGGCCGGCGATTGCAAACGCCCTGCCCGTCTCGACCTTGCAGGCGATCGACTGGTCGTCGATCGCGCCCTTGGCTCGCAGTGTGATCAGCGCACGCGAGGCATCATCGCGATAGGTTTCCTTCAGCGGCGCCTGCATGGCCTTCAATCCCGTCGCGTCCATGTCTTGCCCTTTCGATAGCTCTCTGTGTACCGCACTCCTAGACAGACGGTGGCTGCACCACCAGACGCGGAGGAGGCCGCGTCTGGCGACGCCGGGCCAACGGGTGCTCCCCGCCCGCCTCACGCCCTGGCCTGCGACCTCACATGGGCGATGTAGCCGCGCACGTCGCCGGCCGGGCCGGCATAGGCCTTGCCGAGCTTCTTCTCGATCGCGGCCATGTATTCCTTCGCCCATTTGGGCAGGGCGTAGTCGATGACGCCGAGGAACTCCAGGGTCGCCGCCAGGCGGATGTCGGCGATTGACGGGTTCTTGCCGCCGATGAACGGCTTGCCGTCGCGAAAGAAGGAATGGAAGACCTCGAGCGGTTCGGCAATGGCGGCGACCGCCGCCTTCTGTGCCTCCGACTTCCTGTCGGGATGGGCGTCGCTGTGGCCGACCTCGCCGGCATATTGCGGGAAGCCGAGCGCCGGATAGGTGGCACGCGCCACATAGGGGTAGAGCGTGCCGATCAGATAGAACATGGCGCTGTCTATCATCGCCCGCTTGGCTGGCGCTTTGGGGTAGAATTTCTCCAACCCATGCTTGTTGGAGAGATACTGCATGATGGCGCAACTCTCCCAAAGCACGCCGCGCGGCAGTCCCTTGTCCTCGATCATCGGCGTCAGATGGGCTGGGTTGCGCGCCATGTATTCGGGCGAGCGCGTGTGCCCCCACACATCGGTCTCCGCATGGTCGAGCCCGGCGGCGCGGGTAAAGACGCGAACGGTCATGTTGTTGACGCTCGGCTTCAACATGCTGATGGTCAGTGCTGGTTTCCTGGCCGGTTTTGCCTTGGCCTTGGCCACGGTCTTGCCGGCGGCTGCCTTCGAGGCCGTCTTGGCCGCTGGTTTGGCGGCCGGTTTGGCCGCTGCTTTGGCGGCCGGTTTCGCGGCGGCTTTTGACGCTGGTTTGGCCCCCGGTTTCCTTGTGCTTTTCGCCACTGCCTTTGCCACGTATTCCTCCCTTGCCTGTTCAGCCTTCAATATGGATTCTTGGGTGCGCGGTCGGCCGACAATGTCGCGCGCGCGCGTTCCACAAGCGCCTGGATGGCGTCTGCCAGATGCACTTCGGAGATGTTATAGTCGCCACGCGCGACGCGAAGCCTGTGCGCCTCCATCAGCACGTCGGCATGGGTGAAGCCGGCGGGCGGCTCGAAACGATAGGAGGCAAGTTCGATCAGCAGGCCGAGCGGATCCTCGAAATAGATCGAATCCATGAAGCCGCGATCCTTGATGCCGCTATGCTTGATGGCGCGCTCGTCGAGCCGGGCGACCGCCTGCAGGAAGGTGACGCGCGACACCGAAAAGGCGATGTGATGCACACAGCCCGGGTCGGTCGGGGTGCGGCGCTTCACGGCGGTGCGGGTCTCATCGGTGAAGATGGTGATCAGCCGGCCGTCGCCGGGATCGAAATACAGATGGCTTTCGCTCGGCTTGTCGAGGTTGGGTTGCTCGAAGATGAAGGGCATGCCCAGCACACCTTCCCAGAAATCGATAGAGGTCTGGCGGCCCGCACCGACCAGCGTGATGTGATGGACGCCTTGCGACTGCAGTTTCCGCATCGGCCTTCTCCCCGCAATATCCGCTCTGACAGACGCGGCCTTCAGGCCGCACCCTCACATGCTACATCTGGCATGAGCCGAGCGCCATTTGCTGTCCGTTCCCCGGCGTTCCGCGCGCCTGCCTTGTCTCCGGCTTTATGAGAGGATGCTAAACCAATCAGCCGTGCCGCGCCAGAAGCCGTATCCGGGACCGGCTGTATTTCGCGCCACGGTTCCCTGCCCCAAACGCAAGCATGGCGCTGGAGCAGCGCCGTGCGGGATTTCGCCCGTATAGCTGACAGGCGCGGAGCCGACAGGGCTGGGGCCGCCTTCACTCAAGCAGGCGCACGCCTTATGGCCGATATCGCCATTCTCGATACACGCGAAAAGGTCCTGACCGGAATCCTGCTGACGGGCGCCGCCTATTTGCTGTTTTCGACGCAGGACGCCTCGATCAAGCTGCTGGTCACCAGCATGACCGTCTGGCAGATCATGTTCTTTCGCAGCATCACCATTCTTGGCGCCTGCGCGGTGATCGGCGGACGGCGGCTGTTCGCCGACACGGTGCGCTCCCCGATCGTGCTGCCGATGCTGGTGCGCAGCGCCTTCACGCTCGCCGCATGGCTTTGCTATTACAATGCCGCCCGCAGCCTGCAGCTCGCCGAACTGACCACCGTCTATTACGCGGCTCCGATCATCGTCACCGTGCTTTCGGTGGTCCTGCTCGGCGAAAAGGTGCCCGTGCTGCGCTGGCTGGCGGTCCTGATCGGCTTTGCCGGTGTCTTTGTCGCCTGCGATCCCGCCCATCTCGGCCTGTCGGTGCCCGTGTTGCTGGTGCTGACGGCGGCCTTCCTGTGGGGCATCGCCATCGTGCTGCTGCGCAAGACGGCGCTTGCCGAACGCTCGATAATCCAGCTCCTCCTCAACAATTTCTATTTCCTGGTGTTTTCGGCGGTGCCGGCGCTGTTGTGGTGGCATAGGCCGGACCCGAGTCAATTGCTGCTTCTCGCCAGCGTCGGCGCGCTCGGCGGCCTGGCGCAATATCTTCTCTTCGAAGGCATGAAGCGCACGCCGGCATCGATCCTGGCGCCGCTTGAATACACCTCCCTGTTGTGGGCGTTCGCGCTCGGCTTCGCGATCTGGGGCGACGTGCCACGCCGTGAGGTCTTTCTGGGGGCTGCCCTTATCGTCGCCGCCGGCCTGCTGGTCGTCGGCGGCGAGCATTTTCGCAAGCGGCTTTGATGGTCAATGTTGCTGACGCTACGATGTCAGGATGGAGTGGCGTAGTCTTGCGGCATGACTGATGTGACAGCCACCACCGACACTGTCGCCGAGCGCACGCTGGGCATCATCCTCGTGTCATCCTCGGCGGCTGTATTCGGGCTGACCGGCGTGCTGACAAAATCGATCCATGCCGATCCGCTGACGATCACCTGCTGGCGCGGCTTTGTCGGCGCGATCCTGATCAGCCTCTACGTGCTGTGGCGCCGCCGCCGTGCCGGCAAGCGCGAACCACTGCGGCTTGGCTGGCGCGGCTGGCTGCTGGCGGTGGAAGGCGCGCTGGCCAGCATCGCCTTCATTTCCGCTTTCAAGTTCACTTTCGTCGCCAATGTCGCGGTCATCTACGCGACGTCGCCCTTCATTGCCGCGGTGCTGGCCTGGATTCTGGTGCGCGAGCCCTTCCGCCTCCAGACGATGGTGGCGGCGGCGGTATCGCTTTGCGGCGTGGCCATCATGGTCTGGTCGGGTTTCGGCACCGGCAATCTGTTCGGCGACGGGCTGGCGCTGCTGATGACGGCCGGCAGCGCGCTCTACATGATCATGGTGCGCGCTTTCCGCGACACGCCGGCGGTGTGGGCCGGTGCGGTTTCGGCCTTCCTGTTGTTCATCCTCGGCTGGTTCGTCACCGATCCCCTGGCGGTCTCATCAAGAGACGCTATCCTGCTTGCCACGTTCGGCGCGTCCTTCGCGCTGGCTTCCATCCTGTGGACGGAAGGCTCGCGGCTGATCCCGGCGCCTGAGTCCGGCCTGCTCGGCTCGGCGGAAGTGCCGTTCGCGATCCTGTTTGCGTTCCTGTTCCTGGCCGAAATACCGCCAGTGGCGAGCATGGTCGGAGGCGCCATCGTGCTGTGCGCGGTCTTCGCCCACGCCGGCCGCGACTGGCTGAGGGGACGCTCGCAACGTCCGGCATCAAATATTTCTTAAAAAAGTTCGGGAGTCACGGAACCATCACCGCGTTCAGACATTATCGGTGCGACGGGCCACCCCCCAAG
>NZ_VFVR01000018.1 GCF_006442205.1 Mesorhizobium sp. B2-3-12 | reverse complement strand
AATGCCCTTGTTCGATAGGATGCAAAACTGTTCGCGATGTCCTCGCACACCTGTTCGCGATGTCTCCGGTCCAAACAGGGTGGAGGCCGACGCGGTACCACCCGCGAAAGGCCAAACCGCTCCATCAGGGGTGGAAGGCCTGGCACCTCCGCCAGCCGCCCGATAGACGGTGTGGGCAAGACAATGAAAGTCCTGGTTACGGGCGCGACGGGCTTCATCGGCCGCCAGGTGGTCCATCGACTTCGTGAGGCCGGTGTCGAGCTTCGCGTCGCTTCGCGCCAACCGGAGCGACTTGATCCGGGTTCCGACGCAATACCGATGCCCGGCTTCGATGCGTCGGCCGCCGCCTTCCTGGCGCTGACCAGGGATGTTACTGATGTCATCCATTGCGCGGGTCTGAACAATGACCGGGGCAATGCCACCGAACCCGACTTTCGAGCAGCCAATGCGCAATTGAGCGCACGGCTGGCGCATGCCGCCGCCGCTCAGGCAAGCGGACGGTTTATCCATATATCCTCGATCCGGGCCGTGATCGGCGCGGGTGCCAGCGCGATGATCGACGAAGAAACGGTCCCCGAGCCGCAAGACGCCTACGGACGCTCCAAACGCGAAGCGGAAATTGCCGTGCTGGGCGCCTATGCTTCGCATGGCCGGTCCGATGCCGTCATATTGCGCCTGCCTCCGGTTTACGGCATCGGCATGAAAGGAAACCTGGCGACGCTGATGCGGCTCGCCGACACGGCCCTGCCGATGCCGACAGGTGCGCTGACGGCAAACCGCTCACTGCTGTCATCGCAATCGGCGGCGCAGGCCGTGTGGCATCTGCTTTGCCATCCTCAGCCGCTTCGCCCGGTCTACACCGCCAGCGACGTGCCGCCGGTTTCCGTCGCCACCATCATCGGTGCCTTTCGCCTTGGGTTCGGGAGGCCGGCGCGCCTGGTGACAATGCCGGCCGGACCGATGCGGGCAGCCGCCATTCTGCTTGGCAAGCGAAGGTTCTGGGACAGCCTGACCGCGACACAGATTTGCGACCCTTCCCTGCTTGCCTCGGAAGGCTGGGCGCCAGAAACCGAGACGCTGGAGCGGCTGACCGAGATAGCGCGGCTCCGGAAGCCAGGACTTCCTGTTTGACGTGATCCAAGACCGCTTGGTTCGCGACTGCTCAGCCACGATAGAGCGTTCCAAACAGAATCCGAAGGTCGAGCCAGAAGGACGCGGTCCTGAGATAGGCGGCATCGGTTTCGGCCAGAAGTTGCGGGTTCGACATGTCGATGCCCCTGATCTGGGCCAAGCCTGTCATCCCCGGCAGAGCCTGCAAAACACCCAACCGCCCGCGGCATTCGATCAATTCCGTCTGGGTCGGCAGGCAGGGTCGCGGCCCGACCAGGCTCATTTCGCCGCGCAGGACATTCCAGAGTTGCGGCAACTCGTCGAGCTTGAATTTCCGCAAGCCCTTTCCAACCGATGTCACGGCGCTCACGGGTGTTTCATGCGAGGGCAAGGATGGCGTTCCCTGGTACATCGTCCTTAGTTTGTGGCAGCGAAAGAGCGCCCCTTCCCGGCCAACCCGCGTTTGCGAAAAAATCACCGGGCCAGGCGACGATATCCGGACGGCAAGAATGGCGAGCAATAGAATGGGAGAGGTTGCCACCAGCAGCACGGCCGCACCGGCGAGATCGAAGATTTTCTTGGCTGTCTTCATGAGTGGCCGATGGGCTCCCTGCCAGGGCTTACGCGGCAACCGCGAACACAGCCCATCCATCCGGGCGGCGTAGCATGAGGTCGCGTCCTGACCAAGCACGCCACGCGCTCCCCGAAATTCAGATACGCCCCAGGGCAAAGGCGAGATAAAGCCCAAGGGTCCCAGCAAAAGTCTGTCGATAGACGCCGCTTTCGCGCAGAGCGCCCAGGCGTTGGAAAAGGCCGCCGCGCCTGCCGTTTGCGAACAGGTCGAGGCACGCCAGCGCATCCTGGGTCAGGAGATCGCGATTGACGGCAAGCCCGGCAAGATTGACATCGGTCCAGTCCGCGAACTGGCCCTTGAACAGGCGACTGAGCCGCGAAATCCGCGCCTGCCACGATGCATTGGCGCCCACCAGATTTGCCGCATGCTGGCGGTAGCGTACCAAGGGCCGCGGATCGTAGCGGACGACGCCGCCCGCACCGGTAACGATCAGGTAAGCCCACCAATCGTGGCTGACGAAGCCGGTGTGCGCGGAGGCCCTGGCCAACAGGTCGCGCGCCGCGCGGTTGAGCAGCATGGTGTTGCCGCCGGCGATGCTCTGCACCAGCGCGTTGCGGAACGACGGCGGACGGCTAAACAGCGGCGAATGGCCAACCAGCCTGCCGGTTTCGGTCATGGTCGCGGTTCGCGAGCAGCTCATCAGCGCAATGTCAGTGTCGAATGCCTGCATCCAGCCAAGGGCGCTTTCAAGCCTGTCAGGCTCCCAGACATCATCCTGATCGCTGAAGGCGTAGCAATCAGCGTCAATGCGAGGATCGATGATCATCGACCGGAAGTTGGCGGCAAAGCCTTTTCGTGGCCCATCGACCAATGTGATCCGGCCCTTTGTCCAGCGGGGCTTCCAGGCTTCGATGATGGCAATCGTGCCATCGGCGGAGCCGTCGTCGGATATCCAGAGATCGATCAGCGGATGCGACTGCGCGTGCAGCGATTGGATCTGCTCGTCGATGAAGGCGGCACCGTCCATCGTGCCCATCAGCACCGCAATGCGCGGATCTGTCTTACCCACTGATGTCAAACGCCTTGCCGCGCGAGGTTTTCCGAGCCACGAAACACGCACTTTTCCTGGAATTGCTCATCTTGCCTTCACGCAATTCCGGACGGAAAACCGCTGCGCACTTTTCCTGGAATTGCTCATCTCTTGCCTTCACGCAATTCCGGACGGAAAACCGCTGCGCACTTTTCCTGGAATCGCTTTAGCTCGCCTGCCCGGCCGTCTTCGGGACCGCGTCATGGCGCGCGTTCGCCCTTGTCTTCGTCGCGCGGTCGAGATCGGCCAGGATGGTGAGCGAAGCCGCCTTGTCCTGGCTCTTCATGGATTGCTGCAGCGCGGCAAGTGCCGCCTGGACGTCCGACCATTGCGCGACATCGGTGCTCAGGCCAAAAATCTTGGCAATGCTGAGCTCGACCAGTTCCTCGTCTTCGCCGTGCAGGGTCTCGTGCAGCTTTTCACCCGGACGGATGCCCGTGAAGCGGATTGGAATGTCGGTATAGGGGCTTTTTCCCGCCATGCGGATCATGGTTTCGGCCACTTCGAGGATCGGCACGGGCTTGCCCATGTCGAGCATGTAGACGGCGTAGTCCTGGTCGGCCGGCCGCGACGCGGCATCGGCCGCAGACATGATGACGAGATCGACGGCTTCGGCGACAGTCATGAAATAGCGCGTCATGCGCCGGTCGGTTATGGTGACCGGACCACCTGCCTCGATCTGCGCCTGGAATATGGTCGCCACCGAGCCGTTGCTGCCAAACACATTGCCGAAGCGGACAGCGATGAACTTGGTGGCGGGGCAGCGCCCACCCGGTTCGCCGGCTGGCGTGCCATGCAAGGCGCTGACGATCTGTTCGGCGGCCCGCTTGGTCATGCCAAGCACGGAGGTCGGATCGACGGCCTTGTCGCTCGAGACCATGACAAATTGCGCCACGCCGCATTTGGCGGCAACCTCGGCGCAGACCAACGTGCCGAAGACATTGGTCTGAATGGCCGATTCCCAGTTCTCCTCCAGCAGCGGCACGTGCTTCAACGCGGCGGCATGGAAGACGATGTCTGGTTTGAACTCGGTGACGACCCGCGTCATCTGGCGCCGGTCCGCGACGTCGACGATGCGGACCTTGAGGCGGTCATGGTGCTTCTCGTCGACATATTGGCTCAACTGGAAGATGCCGAATTCGGAATTGTCGGCGACCAGCACCGCCTCGGCTCCCAACTCCAGCGATCGCTTGACCAGCGTCCGCCCGATGGACCCGGCGCCTCCGGTGACAAGGACGCGCTTGCCGCCGACGAAGGCGCCGATGCGCTCGATGTCCGACGGCACCGTGGGGCGGCGCAGGATCGTTTCCATCTCGACGGCATCGAGAACGAGCTTTCCCTCCTGGCCGAGCTGCGAAAGCCCCGAGAATTGCACGACCGCTATGTCGCCTTGACGCGCGACGCGGACCAGTTCGGAATATTCCTCGATCTCGTGCTCGGCGCCGCTGCCGAAGATCAGCAGGTCGAGGCTCTTGGTGCCGCTCGCATAATCCTCCAGGACCTCCACCAGGCGCGGCCGGGTCGCCACCACCGGAACCCCTTGAATGCGCGTGCCCAGCGGCGCGCCGCGCTCGGTCGCCATGATGCCGGCGATGGTATGGTCGGCAGGGTCCGCCGTACGCGTGAAACGAATGATCAGGTCGGCCTCGCCGAGCCGCCCGATGAACAGTGCCTGCTTGGCCCGTGCCCTTTCGTCCCTGCCGTTCAGGACACCCCAGCTCGCGCCGTCACGCAGGAAGCGGTAGAACAGCCGGGGCGCCGAGATGATGGTGAAGGAGACAAGGAAGAAGACGATGAACTGGCGCTCGTTGAGGCCCGCGACAGGCTGGAAGAAGCGCACGAGCAACGAAACGGCGTAGAGCACGAACGTCAGGATCGTGCAGCTCTTCAGGATGTTGAAGAAATCGGGCGTCGAGGCGAAGCGCCAGACCGTTGTGTAGAGGCCGCAATAGCGGAACAGCAGATGGCTGATGACCACGATGCTGGCCCAGGTGACGAGCCCCTGTCTGGAGAGCGCCTCGAACGACAGATCAGACCGCGACAGGAGAAGGCTGAGCGCCACCGCCACCAGGACCATGACCACGTCCTGGACCATGATGAAGGCGCGCCGCACCTGCGGCCTCAATCCGAAGACAGCTTCCAGATAGGAATTCATTGGGCGGGACTAGACTCCGGGCTTTCGGCACGACCACCCAGGAAAGCACGCGACCACGAACATCATCCGTGGCCGGCACAATTCCAAGTAGCATTACCGGCCCCCACCGTGCTGTATCGCATACTGCGAGGTGCGAGGCATAGCCAGATGTTTTTTTGCTGCACGCGGTCGGGGGCTAGACCTCGATCAAGGAGTAGGTGCTCCCTGATCTACGAACTGTGTGCGTTCAACCAAAACTCCATTTGCATCGGTGTCGACATAGATGAAATGGCCGAACTCCGTTGGCCCATCTGTCGCAAGCTTGTCCGCTGCCATGTTGTTCCAGTGGGAGATAGCCGCAGAAGAGGTTTCGAAATAAGCGGAGGACGAATAATCGTCTGCCTTTAAATACCAGTCGAGGTGCGCGGCTTCAAAAGGATAGTAGACACGCCTTGCCGTCTTCATTCTGCTAAACGGCTCGCCAGCTCTGTGCAGCGCAAAAGTAGTATCAATTAGCACGTCAATGCTGGCAACTCGACCATGCGAAGTCTCCACCCATTCAGGCTTGCGATGCCAAAATTGCTCAATGTGGCGGTTCATCACTTCCTGAAACAGTGGGTAATCGTGTGGAACATCGCGGATGCGAATCATCGGCCCAACGCATTGCACCGAGGTATAGCGATCAAGGAGCTCGTCATAAACGTCGAGCGCGTCGGCGTTCGCGGCAGAAAGATCGATATCGCAGTCTGTTACAACATATCTCGTTGGCTGGGCCCATGATGAGAAATAATCTTTAATCGTTTCATCAACGTTATTGAGCTCATCTTGGTTAAAAATTTTTCCTCTCTTGTATATTATGCATCCCTCGGATTCTAGGTCATCCAGAACGTGAAGTGTTTCAGGGTCATCGGATCCGTTGTCATGCACGATTACTTCGACACTTCTTTTCATTTTCCTATATGAATCAATCGCGGCTCTCAAGAATTTCCCGCGATTGTAAGAGATTACAAAAATCGGCAAAGGCATTTTCCTGCATGATGACAAAGTCTGATAGGAGCGCTTGCCAAGGTCATGCGAAAGCTCGCCTATTCGACTGTTAGGAAAATTCGAAATCATAGCCGCCCGATCGATCTGCACGTCATGCAAAGTGGCACGAGCCACCAATTCATTAGCGTCTATATCAATTGCTGGTTCATACGGTTGGTTCTGGGGCTGGTTAGCTAGAGAGAACCAGTCCCGAAATTTGAATCCGCTCCTGACGACGCGATCCGAAAGCTTGATCCAAAGATTGGGGATGCCAAATGCCTCGGCGAAAATTAACCCGTGCAAGCTCGAGCTTACTATGGCGTCGCATGACTGCAGGGTACGAAAAAACTCGGTGGGTGAGTCGTGAACATTAACGTCGACCACCCCCTCTTCGCGAAGAAGACGCTGAAAAAGAGGATGCTGACGATCCACGTAGTGGGGAATAAGCCCCATACGGAACTTTTGCTCAGAGCTTATCCGGGGAAGGAAATCGGGTACGAGAAAACCCGGATCGCCAAGTGGAATGTCAGGGACATCGACGCCCGCCGATTTAAACCTCTGATGGGTCAGTTTGCCTCGTAATGCATACACATTGGAGGCGAGGATTTGCGACACTTGCTGATCCGGGTCCATGAGGCCGGTCCCCCACAAGATCGTCCTAGAGTTGGCGCTACCTGCGATACTGCCGATTGCAAAAAGCCTCGCCTGATTGGAGTCAGTGGAAAATATTGTACGCTGACGCGAGGCATGCTCAATCACGTCAGGGCTCACCACGTCACCGATGTTCCCGATCCTTGAAAAATGCCACTCTCGAATTGCGACATCGGATTGCGTTGGCTTGACGCCCCCTGATCCTCCTCTCACGGTCTTAAGCAGGAAACGATGGATACGGCTTTTATAATTCGGTTTCATTACGGTCCAAGTGATCAACGGTTTGACTGGCGATTTGCGTATTTTCGCTCTATAGTGCTTCCACGCATACTCTCACAGACCGTCAAAGAATTCGAGATCGCCATCTGGTGCAACCCCTGGCACCAAGACATGTTTCTCGCCCTTTCTGATAAAATCAGAGTTTTCGGCGTACGCCCCGAAGCTGACGGCTTCATTCGGCCAGAAGATGCTGAGCGAGCGGCCGAATACCATATCGATTTTACTTACTGGCGCGATGTTGTTGGTCTACCTCCATATCGAATACAGATTGGACTTGACAGCGACGATCTAATTAGACGAGATTACCTGGATAGAATACATCGCGAGATATCAAAAAGCCGATCAAACTCTCTTCATATCTGCTTCCAGCCGATGATATTTAATCTCGAAAACCTGACGCAATACGACCTGAAAGCCGATTATGGTCCAGAAGCCGGCTCCCCATTCTTCGCAATCGTGCAGAATGAGGGGGCCGGTTATATATTCTCCTACGAGCAGTCTCATTTGAAATTGCCAAAGTTCTTCGCCAATTCGGTTAAAGTGGAACCAGGCTACTGCTGGTTCACAATTCATGACTCGAACGCATCGACCAGACTGCCATCCACAAGTTCACCGATCCTCAACCCTTGAGGTAACCGTTGATAGGTAGGGCTGTGCTCCGAAGTCGACACGCCCTACCGCAAGCGATCCGACTTCAGGGGCCACCCTTACCATCAGCGCATCCACAATCCTGTGCATCACGATGCGCTCGGAATCTCGTGTTCCGCTAACGCCGCTGCTGAGGAAATAGACGCCTGGAAGCATTGAGCAAGAAAACTCCCAACGAACAGAGATCGATTGCCCAGAGGACACAGACTTCGTTCTTTGATCTGGAGAGCGAATGGTTTGAGCCCCACCGAGCCCGTAACCCTCCGTGGTTCGAATCCAAATTCCAAACCCAACATTCTGGGCGCTGGCGATAAAATCGACTTGGTATTCAAAGACATAGCGACGCCCAAGACGGAGAACGTTCACAGGTTTACCGCTGAGCGTCGATACGCGCATGCTATGAATGCGTGCCCCACGAACTTCGTGAGACTCAATCGATTGAGATTGCATGCCGTCATCGAGATAATCGCCGATATCCGTGAATGCCCCGGGGGACTCTTCCAAATGTTCCGCCCAGAGGGAGCTGTCACTTGGACTACTAACTGCCGGCTGGCGTACCTGGGCCTTCGCCACCGAAGGCTCATCTGGAGATGAATCCCTGATGGAGAGGATATTCGATCGGATCTCCGCGGCACCATCAGCACTTGCATTTACCAACCGCTGATATTGGCCGGTCACAGCCTTCGGCTTCCCCTCGAGAATCTTTTCGCCACCATCAAGAAGGATTGCCCGCGTGCATAGCTGCACGATGGTTTGCGCACCATGACTGACAAAAAGGATGGTTCCGCCTTTATCCTTGATATCCTCTATGCGGGCAAAACACTTGCGCTGAAAAGCTTCGTCCCCCACCGACAGCGCTTCGTCCACTATCAGAATATCAGGATCGACATTGATAGCGGTAGCAAAGGCCAACCGCACATACATGCCCGACGAATAGGTCTTCACCGGCTGGTCTATGAACGGACCGATATCCGCGAACCGGGCTATGTCATCGAAACGCCACTCCATTTCCTTGCGGGGCACACCAAGGATCGATGCATTGAGGAAGACGTTTTCACGGCCTGTAAACTCGGGGTTGAATCCGGCACCAAGCTCGAGCAGCGCAGCGATACGGCCGTTGACTTCGACCGAGCCGCTGGTTGGCTGCAGCGTACCGCAGATAATTTGCAGCAGCGTCGACTTGCCGGAGCCGTTGCGGCCGATGATACCGACAGTTTCGCCACGACCAACCTCAAAGGAAATATCGGACAAGGCGGCAAAGTCACGAAAATAACGACGTGGCGGACGTCCGATCAGGCGCTCCAGCCGTGGGACCACCATCTGCTTGAAGCGGTCTTCGGGCCGTTCGAACATGACGTAGTGTTTGGATACATCGCATACGCGGATGGCGATATCCGAGGCTTGTGCCCCCGATTTGTTAGAGGACATCGGCAAAGCCCCTACGGGTCTTCTGAAAAAATTGATACCCTAGAAAAGCGATCGCCATCGCTGCAACTGAATAATAACCCAGCGCTGGCCAGTTCGGCTGCACGCCGAAAAGAACCACGTTGCGAAAATTCTCGACAGGGATCGCTAACGGGTTCAGCGAAAGCCATGGCTGCAACCAGATTGGAAGGGACGCCCTCTGAAAGAACACCGGCGACAAGAACATTGTCGCCGTCACCAGTGGCGACACTATCTGGCTCATGTCGCGGAAATAGACGCCAATCGATGCCAGTATCCAGGCGATGCCGAGCACCAGGACAACCAGCGGGGCAAATGCCAGTGGCGCCAAAATCACCGTCAGCGGAATATGACCAAAGACGGCATATGCAAAGACCAGCAACACCAGCAAGCTGACGGCTGCGTGAAACAGCGCCGCGCCCGCAGAAACCAAGGGTAGGATGTGAATCGGAAACACGATCTTTTTGACGTAGTTGGCGTTGGCAACGATCAACCCGGGTGCCAGCGAGACCACTTCCGCAAAGAACTGGAAAACGATCAATCCGCAGAAAAGGACAACCGCATACTCTCCTGTCGAATCTGTGGCGCCTTGCTGACCAGGAATAGTCCAGCGCGACTTCATCACCACACCAAAGACAAATGTATAGACAGCCAACATGAACAGCGGATTGAGCAGCGACCAAGCCAACCCGAACGCGGAGCCACGATAACGGCCGGTAACTTCCCGGCGAACGAGGGGGAATATCAACCCGCGTAAATTTGGGAACATCTTGCGTCAACGACCGTAGTTAAAAGCCACAGGCTCGGCTTCACGAGGGCTCAAGCACAAGGACGTCCTGTCCATCAAGCCGATTTTCGAAAGCCCCGGACCAACCACCGCGGATCACAGACGCTCGCAGCCTGAAACCGGCAATGTTAATCATTTCCAACCATTTATCCAATGTGTAAGCGACCGCACCAAGTGGAAAAGTCAGATTATTAATTCTGCAACCGTCCGAAATTTGGTGCTCGAAACGAAGATCAAATATCGTCAAATTAGTTTCTCGCGCTTTATCCAAAATCAAATCATCGAATAGGAAAGTTGTGGCATAGACAAGTCCATCCTTCTTAATCGACCTCCTGAATTCTCTAAGATAGTGTATTATATCATCCTCAAACATATGCGTAAAAACGGAGAATAGAAATATTCTATCCACAGATTCGTTCGATACTGGAAGATAAATGTCTTTTGTCGTGATAGTCCCATGAGGATTGTGGAGTTGATCCTTAACATCAAAATGAACAAATTTGCAATTTGGGGACCGCTTGGAAACATGGTCAGTACACCACTCTATAGACGGTCGAATTATATCGACCCCCATATAAGCCCCCGAAGTCAAAAATGAACTGAGTGGGATTGCATCGCGCCCAATACCGCAACCTATTTCAAGAAGCTTCTGATCCGGCTCGATAGCTACATGCTTCTTTAAAGACAAAAAATGCTTATCGGATATTTCTTCGAATGTCTCAGGGCCACCGCCCGTCAACATCATAAGATGAATGGGAATCTCGTACCCCCGAAAATTAAATGTATCCACTTTGACTCCATTCATAGCGATGACCGCAATCTGCCTGCGAGCTCGGCAGGGTCGTATCTACTTCCGACAAGGGGGATTTCCCGTATCTCTTCTCGCTTCACCACGCGTCCAATATTCTCTTCAGCTGCCAGGGCGCACTTCTCAAGTGCGGCCGCGACCGTATCGGGCGTTACGTGATCAAGCCCTATTAGGTTCGGACTTCTCGCGGAGATGTTCTTTGTATCATAATTGTTGGAGATGGTGATAAGTCCGGCATGAGCCATTTCCAGCGGGGGGTAGCTGGGATGCGGGGATATCATCAGAGATATCCCGACACTCGCTCGACTTAGATATGCAGCATATTCTTCAAGGCTGACCTTGCCAGGAACGGCACTATTTTGCACCGGCCACACTTTTGCCATCTCAAAAGCTTCCCCAAGGAAGACTACCTGCCACTTGCTGGCGTTGGTAGGATTTCGCTGTTGCCATAGCGACAGGCCGTCAACGATTATTTCAAAGCAATTTCTAGCCGCACTGGGCCTCCCATAGCACAGGATGATCCGCTCCTTGGGGACAGGCCTAATTTTGTGCTCGATCGTCTCATTGATACGGAAAGGAACGACGACCTGATCTGTCCGCCCAAATCTGCGATTCATAAACGAGGACAGCTCCTCAGAATTCACCAGAGCAACAACATTCTCAGCCAAATTATACGTAGACTCTGCAATCGCCCACCGCGAGGACCATTGGACAAAATTCGACTCGTAATCTTGTATGAAATACACCGCGCCCGAGCTGTGCCCAAATGCCATTTTCTGAAAACTTGCTATTGAAGTCCGAAGATATTCCGACCACCAAGCCGTCGATATAAATATGTCATCCCTACGAACATCCAAGCCAAGAGCTCGATCAAAAGCATCAAAAATTACAGCGCGGCTCCCTAAAGGATCCAACGTATATTTTGGAAAACTCGCCAAATGATTTTTTTCTACTGGAGAATCCAGAACTACGATCCTCTTGTCAAAATCAGGTAATCTAGACCAAATTTCCTCAAATATCTTTAAAGCAGTGGATATTCCACCAAATACCCACACCGGGTCTATAGTGGGCAGAAGCAAGTTAATTCGGGGCTTCGCGTTACTCGACTTCGTCATTCTCAAAGGACGAAGCTCGCCGTAGCTTCTACTCAGGGAGAACTCGGACCGCCCTGGCTCATCAAAAAGTGGTACATAAATTTTCTCCAGCAGCTTGACGTCGGTTGGCTTCTTCAGCGTCAGAAGTGTCTCCGATGGAGAGTCAATACCACTCTGAATCTTTAGCCAATGAAATCCGGCGCATTCCGCAAAATGTAGATAGCTGCGCTCGATCGCATGCGCCAAAGTACCGTCGACTTGGCCGTCCTCTTCGGGAAACTCGTCGAACGTCAGCCCTAGATCTAGAAGAGGCCTGATGGCAGCCGACCGCCCCCAAAACATGGAGCCAGAAGGAAACTCCAAGACACTGTCCTTGCTAAGATCCCATTTGGCGCGCCGCAAAAGGGTTTTTGCCGCTTCGAAGTCGAACCCCCAATTAAGCATAGCGCGAACAGGGCCAAAATGCTGAGGATAGATTATCCCGACATTTTTGTCAGACAAGAAAAGTGAAAAAATAGAGCGAACAACGTCCTTGGAGCCGATAAGGTTGCCTATTAGATAAGATCGCCAATTCTCCAGATCAGACAAATGCGGTGATTTTTTTGTATGTAAGTGGAGGAAAAAATCATGCTTAACGTAGATATCGCGAAAACCAACGATCTTTGGGGCGACATCTCTTCCTTTGTTCTCGAAAATTCTAATTTCTACGTTGCTCAATCCATGACTTGAGCACATGGAGCTTATTATCTGCTTTTTTTCCTCATCTGTCGTTGAGACATACAGCTTGAAGTCTGCCTCAATGTTTTCCAGCGATGCAAGAATTTCCGGGAACAATTCCACATAAAATGCGTGAACTACAACGGCAATATTCTTCGGCAGCACGACCTTTGATGCCCAGGCCAGGGGTATCCGAATCGCGATATCCCGTTCGGGCAAAGGTCGTCTAGCGTTTGTTGCACCAATTTCATTGGTTAAATGAAAGGAAGACACAGTTCCAGATATATCCGTCTTTTGGTACTGCTTGGCATCCCGCCTTCTCGCGACAAACTTTCTTGTTCTCTCCAAAACAGAAACGATCCCGTCGTCCCTCGAAACAACGATTACACGATTTAGCAAATAGCGAGCACTTTTCATCTTACGCAGGCCAGTCCCTACGACAAACCGCTCGGCCGAAAGCCCCACTGTTTTTGCCACACGAAACGGGGCCATCAGCTTCCACGATCTACTTTTCTTCATCTCCGAAATTGTTTCAATTGCATGCAGCAATTTGTTTTTCTCATCCGAGATAATCAGGTTTTTCTGCTCAATTTCATGATCTCTTGCGTCGATATCAGCGCGCAGCTTGTCAACTACCGCTTGCCGGGTTTCAGCTTCCGCATTTTCTCGATCCATCGTCCTCTGAGACTCTTGCAGTGCCTTCCCCAGGTCCCTTGAGAATTTGGCCTCCAGTGCGACGCCCTTCGCACGCATCCTTTCGACCTCGGCCCCCATCTTTTCATTTTCTATAGAGAGTTGATCCGCTAGCGCTTGCGCTTCCGCTTGCACCATTGACATCGCCTTGATGCGCACATTCATTTCAGGGAAGGATGCATCGCCAAAGATTGAGCTTGCACGATCAAATGCGACTCGTACGGCATCAAGCCGCGCCATCGCCACTTCGTCATTGGCGCTCTTACCAAGATCCGTCAGCGCGCCGTACGCCTCTTTGACCCAGTCAGCAACGCGCGGATCGGCATCAAGAAGGTCCGGGCTGGCCGTGAAGTGCTGATGGTCCGCCGAGAAGTGCGTGGACAACAATGCATGCCATTCGACGGCTGATGTTGGCCAGTCGATTTTAAGAACGTTGGTGATCTCGTCGATTCCCGCGCGCCAATCGCCAAGCATGGCCTCATAAGAAACAAAGATGCGGGGATAGTTCCTGGTGGCGCGCTCGGCCTCCAGTTCATGGCGCAACCAAAGAAGAGAACTGAAACCTGTCGTGAATCCGTCCCTGTTAGCCAAGGAAGCAACTACAGCCAGCGGATTACGCTCGATGAGCACGTACCGCACGTCGATGCGCATTCGTTCCAGTATGTCCGCGTAAAGCGGTACGAAGCGCGAGATACGGGGCTCCTTGAGGACGAACAGCGGCGCACTGCCATATTCCTTGTCAATCAGTCGGGCAATTTCGGCTTTGTAAAAACGTAAGCGCGCCGCGCCCAAGTCGCTTGGATCAAAGGCGCGCCAATCATCCCAGCTACTTCCTGCCTCGGCCAACATCTGGTCGTGCAGTTCGATAAGGCGCTCCGGCTCCCAATGCCCTGCCGGGTTCGAGGGATTGGCGCCCAGCAAATTCTTCGGAAGTTCGGCGCCGAGCAGGCTGATTGCCCTCGTCAGCGCGCTGGTGCCCGAGCGATGCATGCCGAGCACCATGATGCAGGTGCGCTTGGCAGCCTGTGGCCCTGCTTTGCGTGTTTTCGGCGCCACCTGATCGCCGGGTGTCGCGTCCTGCAGATTTTCCGCCGAAGGGTGCTTGTTCATACGGTCAGCGCCTGTTTGGTCTCGCCTACCACCAGCCGCACCACCTCCCCCGTCGACTCCCGCCAGCCGGGCGCCGTCCATGCGAACACGTCAGCGAATTTCGCGCTTGAAAGCCGGGAATTGGCGGGGCGGCGCGCCTTGGTTGGGTAGTCCATCGTCGTGATATCCCGTACCCGCGCCCAAGGACCACCAAACTTCAAGCTTGTGTCCAGGATATGACGGGCAAAGCCGCTCCAGTTGGTCTCGCCGGTGCCGGCCAGATGATAGGTGCCGAAGGCGGCGGCGTCGTTGTTGCGGTGCAGCATGCTCGCCGCATGCAGGATCGCGTCGGCGATATCAAGGCCGGATGTGGGATTTCCCCGTTGATCGGCCACTACCGAAATCTCGTCGCGGTCGGCCGCGAGCCTGAGCATTGTCTTCACGAAATTCTTGCCAAACGGGCTGTAGACCCAGGCGGTGCGCAGGATCAGGTGGCTTGCATTGGCGGCGGCCACAGCCTGTTCGCCGGCAAGCTTGGAGGCGCCGTAGACACCGAGCGGCGCCGTCGGGTCGATCTCGACATAGGCGTCGGCCTTGGTTCCGTCGAAGACATAGTCGGTCGACAGATGAATGACCGGCACGCCCAGTCGCGCCGCTGCCTCGGCCACCTTGCCGGCGCCGGCCGCGTTGACCGCAAAGGCCAGATCGGGCTCGTCCTCGGCCTGGTCGACTGCCGTATAGGCGGCGGCCGACACGACGATGTCGGGCTTGACGGCGGCGATGGCGTCGATGACCGTCGCGGGTTTCGCGAGGTCGAGTTGCGGACGGCCGATGGCGACGACCTCCACGCCGGCGCGCGCCTGGCCGGCCTCCAGCAGGCTCGCCGCGACCTGGCCGTCCCGCCCGGTGACGAGGAGCCTCATGCGCCCACCTTGCGAGCTTCGCCCAGTCTTTCGCCGGCATAGCGCTGTTCGCGGATCGGCCCCCACCACCATTTGTTGTCGAGGAACCAGTCGACGGTCCTGGCAAGGCCGCTGTCGAAATCCTCCCGGGGCGTCCAGCCGAGTTCGCGGCCTATCTTGGAAGCATCGATGGCGTAGCGGCGGTCGTGGCCGGGACGATCGGAGACGAAGGAGATCAGCTCGCGATAGCGCCTGCCGCCAGCGCGCGGACGCCTGGTGTCGAGCAGGTCGCAGATCGTCTCGACGACGGCAAGGTTGGTACGTTCCGAATTGCCGCCGACATTGTAGCTCTCACCCGGATGCCCCTTGGTGGCGACCAGTTCCAGGGCGCGCGCGTGATCCTCGACGAACAGCCAGTCGCGCACATTGGCGCCGGCGCCATAGACCGGCAGCGGCTTTTCGTCGAGCGCGTTGAGGATGACGAGCGGGATCAGCTTTTCGGGGAAATGATAGGGGCCGTAATTGTTCGAACAGTTGGAGAGCACGACCGGCAGGCCGTAGGTTTCGTGCCAGGCGCGCACCAGATGGTCCGAGGCCGCCTTCGAGGCGGAATAGGGCGAGGACGGCGCGTAGGGTGTCTCCTCGACGAACATGCCGCCGTCGAAAGGCAGGTCGCCGAACACCTCGTCGGTGGAGACGTGATGGAAGCGGAAGCGGCTCTTCCTGTCATCGGACAGGCCGCGCCAGTATTCCAGCGCGGCATTGAGCATCTTGTAGGTGCCGACGATGTTGGTCTCGATGAAGGCGCCCGGTCCATCGATCGAACGGTCGACATGGCTCTCGGCGGCAAGGTTCATGACGAGGTCGATGTCGTGGCGGCGCAGGATATCGAGCACCGCCCTGTCGTCGCAGATATCGGCCTGGGCGAAGCTGTAATTATGGGCATTCTCGATCGGCCGCAGCGAGGCCAGGTTGCCCGCATAGGTCAGCTTGTCCAGATTGGTCACCCGGTAGGCCGGATTGGCGCACAGATGCCGGCATACCGCCGAACCGATGAAGCCGGCACCGCCCGTCACCAGAAAATTCAAGCCGCCGTCCTTATGCACCACACGCTCCATCAGGCGAACACCTCGGCCGCGGCCAGCGCCGGCGCCTTGAGGTCCTTGTCGGAAAGCTGGAACCCGCCGGCCAGCGACGGCCATTCGATGCCGATGGCGGGATCGTCGAAACGGATCGACCGGTCATGCTCGGGCGAATAGGTGTCGGTCACCTTGTACAGCACCTCGGTGTCGGGCACGAGCGTGACGAAGCCGTGCGCGAAGCCCTTCGGCACCAGGATCTGGTTGCCCTTGTCGGCCGACACTTCGAGGGCGACCCATTTTCCAAAGGTTTGCGAGGCGCGGCGGATATCGACCGCGACATCGAGAACGCTGCCTCTGACGACCCGCAGCAACTTGTCCTGGGCGCGCGGCGCGAGCTGGTAGTGAAGCCCCCGCAAAACGCCCGCGGCGGCGGAATAGGAATGATTGTCCTGCACGAAAACCAGGTCGATGCCGGCCTGCGAAAAGCGCTCGACATTGTAGGTTTCCATGAAGAAACCGCGGGCGTCGCCGTGGCGTTTGGGAACGATTTCCAGCACCCCGTCGATACCGAGGGACCTTATCTCCAGCATCTAGCCCTCCGATAGATCGGCAACGCGCCGGCGCAGATAGGCAGCGTATTCGTTCTTGCCCAGGCGGGTCGCGCGCTCCAGCACCATGTCCGCCGTCAGCCAGCCCTGTTCGAAGGCGATCTCTTCCGGGCAGGCGACCTTGATGCCCTGGCGGTGTTCGATGGTGCGCACGAAGGAAGACGCCTCATGCAGGCTGTCATGTGTACCGGTATCGAGCCAGGCATAGCCGCGACCCAAACGGTGGACATGGAGCTGGCCGCGTTCGAGATAGACGTTGTTGACCGCCGTGATCTCGATCTCGCCACGCGCCGAAGGGCGGATGGTCGGGGCGATGTCGACGACGGCATTGTCGTAGAAATAGAGCCCGGTGACGGCCCAGTTGGACTTCGGCTTTTGCGGCTTCTCCTCGATCGTCAGCGCGGTTCCGGTCACCTTGTCGAAGGACACCACGCCATAGCGTTCGGGATCCTCGACATGGTAGGCGAACACCGAAGCGCCTGTCTGGCGCGCTGCCGCGGCGCGGCAAAGCTGCGACAGCCCGTCGCCGAAATAAATGTTGTCGCCCAGGATCATCGACACGCTGTCCTTGCCGATGAAATCGCGGCCGATGATGAAGGCTTCCGCGAGACCATTGGGCCGCGGCTGCTCGGCGTAGGACAGCGCCAGTCCGAAATCCGACCCGTCGCCCAGCAACCCCTGGAAAGCCGGCAGGTCACGCGGCGTCGAAATGATCAGAATCTCTCGGATGCCCGCGAGCATCAGCACGCTCAGCGGATAATAGATCATCGGCTTGTCGTAGATGGGGAGAATTTGCTTAGAGACTGCTAATGTTAGCGGATAAAGACGCGTTCCACTGCCTCCAGCAAGGATAATTCCTTTCAAGAAGCTCTCCTCGACATGCCAAAGCCCCCCGGCCCTGAATGCCCGTGCTTAGGTTTCATGCATTGGCTTGTCAATGCGGCACGGGACAAACGCGTTGGCCATGTCGGATAGCGGCCATCGACCGGCCCTTCCGTCCCAATCCGCCTTATCCTACCTCGGCGAGGCCGAGGCCCTGACCGGGACAAGCAGATTGTCATCGTCATGGCGGGAGGCCCTGGCCATTTCGTTCCTCTGGTTGAGCCGATTGGCAAAACCGCTGTGAAACACAATAGCATTCAAATAGGCGAACGTCATTGCCAGGGCGGCGGTACGCAAGGGGTAGTCGACGAGAGAGTGAACGAGCAGAAATGATATCGACAGAAAAGCGGCCTTCTGCAACGGTTCTCCGCGAATTCTGAAGGACGATGCCGATAGAAGCACCGTATAGGCAACCATCAGCAAGGCAACTGGCGCGCCGCCCTCCAGCACCAGTTCCAGATAGTCGTTGTGCGCATGATTTACATAGGATTTGAAGATCATGCTGCTTTTTTCATAGATCTGATAAACCTTCTGGAAGGACCCAAATCCGACGCCGGTGGCCCAGTTCTGTTCAATTCCCTCAATCGTGGTCCGAGCGAATTCGGCCCTTCCGAATGCCGGGTCGACCACTTTCACATCGATCTTTGCCCAGGCGCCGATCGTGTAGATCGAAAGACCGATGAAAACAGCCAGGATGCCATAGCCACCAGCTCTGGTGCGGGCCGACAGGAAGACCACGGATATGGCGGTGATCGCCAGCCCGATCAGAATGCCGGCCCGCGAGCCGGCGGCCAGAAGAAGCAGCAGGAGTGTCACCAATCCGAGCGCTCCTGACAGGAGGTGACCGCGGAACAGGCCGTAATAAACGACGAAGGGGATGGAGACGAAAAGCAGGGCCGAGAAATGGTTCTGATTGGCAAAGAGACCCGCATTGATCGTAAACGGCAGCAGTCCCTCGATGGCAACGGTATCGGAGAGCGAGTACTGGATCGCCGCCGCCAGGCCATTGCAGATCACTCCCATGAAAAAGAACGGCAGCAGACCATGGACCTGCTCGGCACGCAGGCGCAGGACGCCGAGGAAGAACGCGGCGGCGGCAATGAAATAGAGCATGCACTCGATGGTGCGCCCTACCCCGACACTGACGAAGCGCCACCGTGTCGCGCCATCCAGCCATGGATCCGCAAGCAGCACGCCGGGCCGCAAACCCTCGAGCAGGGTCGCTGGCAGCGGCATCAGTTGAAAACAAAACACCGCCACCACAAGAGCAAGCAACCACAAGATAGCGCGAGGAATGGCCTGTTGAGCCGGTCGCGAGAGAATGACCGCCGCGGCGACGATCGCCGCGATCTCGATCAGCGTCTCGGTGTAGAGGCCGCTCGCGGTGCCGCCGCCGATCAGCAGGGACAGAAAGAGGACAGATCCAAGCAGATATTTGTCCCACTCCGCGGGTCGTCGCGACCGTTCTCTCACGACGATATTCTCTCGATGCTCAATTTGTGCATGACCAACGTCCCGACATATCGAAACCGCCAACTCTCGGCGATCGCCGCCGTTTCCAATCTCAGCAACTGCATCGGGCACGCAGCCGGTTCAATCGTGAAGTCGAGGCTCAGGCTTCGCCTGCTGAAGGTGCCTTCCGGGATGTTGAAGCGCGCCATTTCGCGTGATGGGTCGACGCATCTGAGCGACCAGAACAAATCCTTTGGCAGTTTGAGGTTCGTGGCCGAAGCGTTCAGGGAAATCCTGTAGGAGCCCGGAGGCAGTTCGATGAATTGCTGAAGCGCCGCGTTCTTGACGGGCGTGTTCAGAAATCGAAGCGTCGCTCCGCGGTCGCTTTCACCCGCGTCCTGCAATCCGGAGAAAGTGATCTCCAGACCCGAGCGGTCATGTACCACCCAGTCGAATGGCTTGCCGCTGTGGACCGGTTCGAAGCCGCCATTGAAAATATACCCACCCAGTTTCCGCTCCTCATCCGACAGGCTGAAGAGAAAGAGCCGATAGGCCGAGCCATATTGCTTCTGCTTGATATAGCCATCGATCACGGCCGACAATTCGTTGGAGGTTGGAGGAGCCGACGACCCCGCGAGATCCAGCAGCAACTGGTTCGCGGCCGCCAAGCCTTTGGGGTTCTGGCCAAGGGTCGAGAAAAGCTTGCCTAGCCACGGAGCTTCCGCCCGGATGGCGGCGAGCACGGCCCCGTATCCCCGGGAATTGGAGAGAATGGCCGGCCAGCCGGCAGCCAAGGCCGAAAACTGATCAGGCCACCGGCGCAGCAAGATATCGATCTCGACCACGGCCCTTACCAGGTCGCCCGCCTCGACGGACCGGTCGATGGATCTCCGCAACGCGTGTATTTCGGTCTTGGACAGCATTCGCGCCCGATCAAAGAACTCGAACGCCTGATCCGTTTCGCCCTGGCGGTACTTGATCTCACCGATCAGGCTATAGAGGCGCGCATCCGCGACATCGAACCGAAGCGCATTTCGAGCCTTTGCGCCCAACCCTTGGAGGTCGGCATGGTCGTTCGTTTGATTCAGTTGGCCCGTGATTTCGCCTATCAAGGCATCCGCGTTCAACGGATCCAGCGCGAGAGAGACGCTGGGCGCCGCGGTTTCAAGAAGACGACTTAGCCCGATCGACGAAGCCATCAACACCAGAACGGAGGCGGCGAACCAAACGCCTGAACGCAGGAGCATTTGCATGCGCGGGCTGGTCTGCTCCACCATCGACTTTGCCCTCAATTTTCGGGGTACCGTATTGGTAATATTGGTAGTTCATATATTTGTAGGCGTAGTTGTAATCGAACTTGTTCACCTGGAATTTCGACATCGCGGCCCCGATGACATTCGCCCCGGCCGCCCGCAGCCGTTTCAGGGCCGTTTTGGCTGATTTGCGGGTTACCTGGTTGGTGGAAATGACCATCAACGTGCCTTCGGCAAGTCGGCTGAGGATCGGCGCATCCGAAAGGCCGACGACCGGCGGCGCATCGATGATGACCAGATCGAATCGCTTGCCGAGATTGGTGATGATCAGCGCCATTTTCGGCGAAGAGAGCAGGTCCGCCGGGTTCGGCGGTATGGTCCCCGATGTCAGGACAGTGTCGCGCCACGCATCAGCGCCATGATCGCGTCGGTTGTAAGCCCCGCGCCGGCGTGACCGCGCAACCTGGCGAAGCGGGTTGCATCCGGTCTTTTGTCCACGCGAGTAAGCACAATAGTTCCATCAGCAGCGCGGCGGAAATCGACCCGGCTCCCGGGGACGATACCCAGGAGATCGCGGATCGGCTTCGGGATGGTAACTTTTCCCTTCGTAGTGACGACGACGCTCATCCTGATTTCCAGTGCTTTCGAGGTGAGAAGGTGTCCGAGGGCAGCGCCTAGGCGGAATGAACGAGTCCTGCTTACAGTGCGCTTTTCATGGAGCCGCGAGTTGCCCTATCATGTCAAGATTGCCCGTGACGGAGCCTTACATGTGCAATGACTACGAGCAGCATGTCGCGTGGGCTGAATATTGCCGAATGATGGCTTCGCTCGCGCTCAAAATTCCCACACACCAGACCGAACTCGATTTGCCACAGGCCGACGACGTTCGCATCAATGATCCGGCTCCCATAATGCGCAGCACTGGCGAGGCCATCGAGCTTGCTTCGATGACGTTCGGGTTTCCTCCGTCCGGCCCAAAGGGCGGCCCTGTGTTCAACTTCCGCTCGGAAGGTCGGCAGTTCAGCAACAGCAAACGGTGCCTCATTCCGGCGTCAGCCTTCTTCGAATTCACGGGCACGAAGTATCCTAAAGCGAAACATCGCTTTACGCTGAACGGCTCGCCGTTCATGGCTGTTGCAGGGCTCTGGCGCGATGCGGTCGGCAACAAGCCACCTACCTTCACCATGCTGACGACCGAGCCCGGACCCGATGTCGCACCGTATCACAATCGCCAGGTCGTTGTACTTCAGCCTGAAAATTGGTTGGCCTGGATCAATCTGACAAAGCCGGAAGCCAAGCTATTGCAGCCGCTTCCGGCCGGATCGCTGACCGTCGAGACAGTGCGCCCCGAACGATCGTGATCAGTTACGCAGAATATCGGGTACTCTCAGGGGGCCGAGTTCCAGAATGCGTTCGTATTCGCCGGTCCGACGCCAGACACCCTTGGTTCGGCCATTCTCCCGGTCCTTCGCAGGATCGAATAAGGTACCGCGAAAGCGATCGCGGAAAGCCTTTGCAAACGCCTGATCAGCGAAACAGTGCAGTCGCCACTGCTCATATTTGCCATTCGACCAAATCGCCTGCACTTGCCGGGTATGTGGCATGACGCCAAGCTCCTGACAAAATTCCGTAATTTGCGTAAGGTTTCGATCAACGCATAGATCATCAGGCAATGCGACCTGGTACGGCCAATCGCGATCGATGACCGACGGTGCTGGAATGGAGCGGCTGCGCTTCGGCATTTGTCGGCTTTTCGGTTGCCGCCTCAAGAGCGTTGATCGCATCGTACACGGCTTGTCGCTTGGGCTCGATCGGCTCGTCGGGATGAAATCTCGCAAGCTCCAGGGTAGTATAGGCAATCGTTACCGCCGCGATCAGATCTCTTGGGTCATCATCGACATCGAGCGTCAATCTTTCAGCCAGCGTCCCGATTTCCGAAAAATTCAAATATTCGCCCTTGCCATCCTGCGCCGCAGTCAGGGCGCGGAGCATGGAGAGCGCGGTCGGTCGATCTGCGAGCTGCGTCGCAGGATCGTCCAGCAATCGCAGATCAGCAGTAAACGGCCGCCTCTCTTCGGGCCAATCGGCGCAACATGCATCAAGCGCAGCATTAGACGCCTCCATCCAGAGGTTGGCCGCCGCATGCTCCATTTCAGAAGGTTCGTTATCTTCCGGGAAACCGTTGATATCCCATCCTTCGAGGGCGAACATGCCCTCCGCTGCTTGTAACGACGTAATGCCTGCACGATCCAACACAGCCTGTGCGGCCGCTATTCCCCGCGAAATTTCCTCCGGCGTCGCGCCCTTCATCAGCAAAAGCAGGTCCATTCTTGCCTCCACTAGTTAGCCCGTCATTGTGAACAAAGCGGGAACAAATGTCAAGAGCGCCTTGACGAAACAGGAATATGTTCCTTATTCCTGTACGCACCGGAGCAGGAAATGACCATGAGACAGCGCCAGATCGCGCCGATCGGCGAAGCCATGTCGGATTTGGAAACAGCGGCACAGCAGGCTATTGCCGCCGCTGGCGGCGACCCAGTGATCGCGTTGCTCAACCTCATGGCCCGGAACCTGGAACTGGAACGTGAACTTGCTCTGTCACGCGTTGCAGTTTCGAATGGTTTTTCCCGCGGCTGGCACAAGGCACGGCCCTAGATGACAGACACGGCCGAAGACAATTTCAGGATCGAGGTTTGGGACCGAGAGGAAAAGACTCATCTCGAAACAATATCTCGATCCCCGGACGCGATGGTCAGCCAGGCCGCTTGGCAGGCGGCTATCCGGCGCCGTCCTGGCATGCTGCTGATCCACTACAACAGCCGCCACGTCATGGAAAAGATTCTCACGCCAGGCGGAGTGAAGTTCCCCCCGCAGATGATCATCGAAGGCGGCATTCATGTCGGCTTGGATGTCGCGCTTGGCGACCTTCGCGAATGGCACGAGCTGCGCGCACGCTGCAAAAGCTGCTCACATCAAGCCCAAGTTAAGCCGTCCGGGCTGATCCGACGATATGGCAGCGGCGCTCTATTACGCTCCGTTGAGAGGGCGCTTTTCTGCACAGGTTGTGACAGAGGTGGCCCAGTTCAAATTGAGATCCATAGACTACCAAGGAACTGACAAAGACGGCCTTGCGGGATGTCTAGGCCACAGCCACGATTACATGTGCCTGAATTTTGGCGGAAACTTCGCCATTGCCATGTCTGTCGGCGATGGCGGATGCGGCGTGATCGGTAGCAGCGTCCAGTTTTCCAGGGTCCCTGGCCTCGATTTCGTTGCGAAGCGGAGTGCCCTGACAGTAGGCGACGGCAGGAACGCGCGGTGAAGATGCACGGCTTTGTTCTGCTCTCGTCTCGATGACAATTTGGGAGAAACCCGCCGCCTCCACGTCGCGACGGATCAACGCCTTATCGTGGTAGCCGTGCGGCGTGCGCGCCAGGAAGCGCGGCGGATCGTCGGGAAAAATCCGCGCGAGGGCATTCGTGACATCATCGGCGAATACATTCTCTTCGATACGATCCCACACGTTGAACAAAAACCGGCCTCCCGGCTTCAGGACCCGCCTGGCTTCGCGGTAGGCAGAACTGCGATTCGGAAAGAACATGGCACCGAACTGACAACAGACGAGATCGAAGGTCGCATCTTCAAACGGCAGAGCCATCGCATCCGCCTGGCGCCATTTGATGCGGCTGTCGAGTGTCTGTCGCGAAGCGGCGTAGTCGAGCATCGACTGGTTAAGGTCGGTCACGACATAGCTTGCATCCGGGGGCAATCCTGGCGTCAATGCGCGGGTGACGACGCCGGTGCCCGCGGCGATTTCCAGAACAGCGCCGGGAGACAAGGCCACGGCACGTTGCGCGATATCCGCGGCGAACGGTTCGAATATCAAAGGCACCATGTAACGGTCGTAGTTTTCCGGGACCGAGCCCGCGAACAGCTTGTCAGTTTCCAACATGGCAATCCCCACCGTCTGATGATTTGGGAGGTTAGCACATATTTTTGGTCCTGGCCTTTTCGACCGAGACCCAGTCTCGACGCACCCAAGAGGGCGTTCACCTGCTTAAAGCCGTCCAAAATAGTCCTGGTACCACTCGACGAACCGCCCGACCCCGTCCGTGACCGAGGTGCGGGGCTGGTAGCCGACCGCCGCTTGCAGCGCCGAGGTGTCGGCGAAAGTGTCGGGCACGTCGCCGGCCTGCAGCGGCAGAAGCTCGATCACGGCCTTGCGGCCAAGGGCAGCTTCCAGCGCCTCGACATAGGCCGTCAGCTTCACCGGATTGCTGTTGCCGATGTTGAAGATGCGCCAGGGCGCACTGCTGGTCGCCGGGTCCGGATGGCTGGAATCCCAGGCCGGGTTGGCCGTGGCGGGGCTGTCGCTGGCGCGGATCACGCCCTCGGCGATGTCTTCGACATAGGTGAAGTCGCGCGTATGGTTGCCGTTGTTGAAGAGCTTGATCGGCTCGCCGGCCAGAATGCTTCTGGTGAACAGGAACAGCGCCATATCCGGGCGCCCCCACGGGCCGTAGACGGTGAAGAAACGCAAGCCTGTGGTGGGCAGGCCGAACAGATGGCTGTAGCTGTGCGCCATCAGTTCGTTGGCACGCTTGGTGGCGGCATAGAACTGCAGGGGATGGTCGGCCGGGCGATGCTCGGAAAACGGCATGTCGGTGTTGGCGCCGTAGACGCTGGAAGTGCTGGCATAGGTCAGGTGCCCGACACCGCTGCCGCGACAGGCTTCGAGCATGTTGGTGTAGGCGACAATGTTGCTTTCGACATAGGCGCGCGGGTTTTCCAGGCTGTAGCGAACGCCGGCCTGGGCGGCGAGATGGATGACCCGGTCGAAGGCATGGTCGGCGAAGCACCCGTCGACCACGCCCCTGTCGGCGAGATTGCCGTGGATGAAATGATAGCCGGCATTGGTGCCACGGCTCGCCTCGGACAGCAGCCGCAGCCGCGCCTGCTTGATACCGGGATCGTAGTAATCGTTGATGCTGTCGATGCCGACAACCTCGTCGCCGCGCTCCAGGAGCCGCCTGGCGACGTGATAGCCTATGAAGCCGGCGATGCCGGTGACCAGAATCTTCATCAGAAGCGCCCGTCCGTGACGTCCCTCGGGAACAGACCCTTGATGTCGTAGATTATGCTGGGGTTCTTGCAAAGCGTTTTCAGGCCGAAACTGCTGGTGTCCGACAGCGACGATGACGCCATCATCGCGTTGCGCGGGCATTTCCTGCTGCGCGACGATATCGGCCACTTTGGAATTCCTCAGATCCGGACAGTTTTTCTTGAAGGCGGCGCCCATGAACAATCCAGCTGCCGACTACAGTCTGTCCGAGCCCGGAGTAGTCCGGACCCGATGCACGGTCGCGGGTGGCTGGACAATTCGCCGGTTCGCTTCACAATGCGACCAAAAGCGTGAAGCGAAAAGCTCGGGCGAACAGCGTGAGGGAGGATCGGCATGCTGGGACTGATGCAGGAATGGCCGCTGCTGTGCCACAAGCTGATCGACAACGCCGAGCGGCAGCATGGTGCGCGCGAGATCGTGTCGCGCTCGATCGAGGGGCCGATCGTGCGCACCACCTACGCCGACATCCATCGTCGTTCCCTCAAGGTCGCCCAGCGCCTGGAGCGCGACGGTTTTGCCCTGGGCGACCGCATCGCGACGCTGGCCTGGAACACCGCCCGCCACATCGAGGCCTGGTACGGCATCATGGGGATCGGCGCTATCTACCACACCCTCAATCCGCGCCTGTTTCCCGAACAAATCGTCTGGATCATGAACCACGCCGAGGACAAGGCGGTCTTTGTCGACCTCACCTTCATCCCGTTGCTCGAGAAGATCGCTGGTGCCGTCAAATCGCTGAAAAAGGTGATCGTGCTCACCGACAAGGCGCACATGCCGCAAACGACCCTGCCCAGCGCCGTTGCCTATGAGGAGTGGCTTGAAGAGGTTGATGGCGATTTCGCCTGGAAGAGCTTCGATGAAGGCACCGCCGCCGGCATGTGCTACACGTCGGGCACGACGGGCGATCCCAAGGGCGTCGTCTACAGCCATCGCTCGAACGTGCTGCACGCCATGATCGCGGCCATGCCCGACGCCATGGGCCTGTCGTCGCGCGACACGATCCTGCCGGTGGTGCCGATGTTCCACGCCAACGCCTGGGGTCTTGGCCAGAGCGGCCCGATGATCGGCGCCAAGCTGGTCATGCCCGGCTGCAAGATGGACGGCGCCTCGATCTATGAGTTGCTCGACCAGGAGAAGGTGACCTTCAGCGCCGCCGTGCCGACCGTATGGATGATGCTGCTGCAATATCTTGAGGAGACCGGCAAGGCGCTTCCCCATCTGGGCAAGGTCGTGATCGGCGGCTCGTCCTGCCCGCGCGCGATCATGACGAAATTCCAGGACAATTACGGTGTCCAGGTCATCCACGCCTGGGGCATGACCGAAATGTCGCCGCTCGGCACGCTGTGCACCTTGAAGCCGGACTATGCCGGCCTGGACGGCGAGGCTCGGCTCGACGTCCAGAGCAAGCAGGGTTACCCGCCCTTCGGCGTCGAAATGAAGGTGACCGATGATGAGAACAATCCGCACCCATGGGACGGCAAGACATTCGGCCGGCTCAAGGTGCGCGGCCCGGCGGTCGCCCGCGCCTATTATGGCGGCGCGGGCGCGGAGCAGTTCGACGAAGACGGCTGGTTCGATACCGGAGACGTCGCTCATATCGATGCCGGCGGCTACATGCAGATCACCGACCGCGCCAAGGACGTCATCAAGTCAGGCGGCGAATGGATTTCGACCATCGACCTGGAGAATCTGGCCGTCGGCCACCCCGATGTAGCGGAAGCGGCGGCCATCGGCGTCCAGCATTCGAAATGGGGCGAGCGGCCCTTGCTGGTCGTCGTTGCCAAGCCGGGCAAGGAACCGACCAAGGCCGAGATTCTGGGTTTCATGGATGGCAAGGTGGCCAAATGGTGGATGCCGGACGACGTCGCCTTCGTCAGCGAGATACCGCACACCGCCACCGGCAAGATCCAGAAGATCACCTTGCGTCAGCAGTTCAGGGACTATCGCTTGCCGACGGATTGAGGGGATGTTGCGTGTTTCGGCTTCAAGCGGCCGCAAAAAGGCACTAAACCTCCGTCCGGGTTGGGGCAGCAGAGAATAATGGTTAGCATTCCCGAACGGCAAACGTCGAAGGCCGCCGGCTGGTCGCGGCGCACGGCCGCCTTTTCCGCGGTGCTTTTGCTGACAAACTTTGTCGGCCATCGCTTCGGCCTCGTTGAAACGCCGGTGTTCCTGTGGGTGCTGGGCATTGTCGCCCTGCTGGCGGCGCTGGCGCTGCTGTTCGCCGGCCTGGCCTTTGCGAGGCTGTGGAATTTTGGCGACCGTGGCGGCCGCGATCTCACCGTCGGCGCCTTGCTGGCGCTGCTGGTGCTCGCCCCTTACGGCGTCGCCGCCTGCTGGGCGACGATCTATCCGCCGCTGCGGGACATCTCGACCGATTTCGATGAACCGCCCGCGCTCGATGTCGGTGACCGGACCCAGGACATGAACGTGCTGTCCCCGTCGACGCCGGGTGAGCAGACGTTGCAGACCGACAGCTATCCATTGGTCACCGCCCGAAGCTATGACCTGCCGTTCGAGACCATCGTCAACGCCGTCGAAACGGTGCTCGACCGGCGCGGCTGGGACCTTTCGGAGCCTTATCCCGACCTCACCGGACAGACGGAGGTGACCATCACCGCCATCGCCTCGAGCTTCGTTCTGGGCCTTCCCGCCGACGTCGCCATTCGCGTTACGGATGACGGCGACACTGTCATTGTCGACATGAGGTCCGCCTCGCGTTACGGGCGCCACGACCTTGGCGACAACGCCGCGCGCATCACCGATTTCCTGGCGGAACTGGATCAGGAAGTCGCCGGTCAGGTCGGCGCGGCCCCGGCCCAGTAGCCATTTTTCAGCAAATTGCGCGCCACGAAGGTAAGGCTGACGCGTCGTGGCACACTCGCCTATCGGCCCGGCGTGAAAATGCCGTCCATGGCGGGAGATGCCTCCGTCGCCACCACGCCGCGCGCCACCAGATCCTCCAGATGGGCAAGTACCGACAGTCCAGCGGCGCCGTGCAGGCGGGGATCGGTATCCCTGTAGATAGCCTTGACCATGTCGGGGATCGTCCTGTCGCCGGCTCTGATCCGTTCCAGTATGGCTCGTTCGCGCATCTTGCGATGGGTCTTTAGTCCGCGCATGAAAGCGCGCGGCGCCGTCACTGGTCCGCCATGGCCAGGCAGCAGCAGGCGATCGCCGCGCTCGATCAGTTTGTCGAGGGATGCCATGTAGTCCGCCATTGCCCCGTCTGGCGGCGCGACGATGGAAGTAGCCCAGCCCATTACATGATCGGCTGAAAACAGGATGCCGGTGCCTTCCAGCGCGAAGGCTGCGTGATTGGCGGTGTGGCCGGGCGTCAGCACCGTCCGGATCGCCCAGCCGTCACCGCTGACCAGTTCGCCGTCCGGCAATGCGATGTCGGGAACGAAAGCGGTGTCGGCGCTGGCGTCGAGGGCATTGGTTTCCCGTAGATGCAAGGGTCTTGCCGGCCGGTGCGGTCCCTCCGCCAGCACCTTAGCGCCGGTGCGCTCCTTCAGCCGGGCCGCCAGCGGGGAATGGTCGCGATGCGTGTGGCTGACGAAAATGTGGCTGACCGGCCGGCCCGCGATCACGTCAAGCAAGGTCTCGAGATGCGCCTCGTCATCGGGGCCGGGATCGATCACCGCCAGCGTGTCGCGTCCCACGACATAGCTGTTGGTGCCATGAAAGGTGAAGGGGCTGGGGTTGCGGGCCGTTACGCGTTGCACGCCGGGGGCCACGTCTACCCCTTGGCCATAGGCGGGGTCGAAACTGGTATCGAATCTGAGAGCCATGTCGGCACATTGTCCCCGGAACGGCAAAACCGATTGCCGCATAGCACGCAAGCCAATATAGGAAAACGCAAGACCGCGTTTGTTGGATCGCGGCCAGATTGGATTGGGGAAGACCATGACTACCGCAACGACGACGCGCCCGCTTGTTTTTCTGGCCATGCCGCAAGACGGCGCGGCGCGGCTAGCAACGCAGTTCCTCCTGGCGATCGCCGGGACGCTGCTCTTGACCCTTGCGGCCAAGACCAGGGTCGTGCTGGGGCCCGTCGATATCTCGATGCAAACGCTAGCCGTCTTCCTGATCGCCGCCGCCTTCGGCATGCGGCTCGGCGTCGCCACCTTGCTGCTCTACATGGCGGAAGGCGCGATGGGCTTCCCGGTCTTCCAGGGCACGCCCGAAAAGGGCATCGGCATTGCCTACATGCTCGGCTCGACCGGCGGCTATCTCGCCGGCTTCGTGGTCATGGCCGCGATTGTCGGCTGGGCCGCCGACCGCGGCTGGGACCGTCATCCGATCAAGCTTTTCAACGCCATGCTGGTTGCCGAAGTCATCATGATGGCGATGGGTTTTGCCTGGCTGGCGCTGCTGATTGGCCCGGAAAAGTCATGGCAGTTCGGCGTCGTGCCCTTCATCGTCGGCGACCTGATCAAGGTTGCGCTCGCGGCCAGCCTCGTGCCGGCCGTCTGGTCGATGCTGAAGCGCGCCTGAGATCTGAGGCCTCTGCCGCCATTCTAATGGCAGGGGCTTCAAATACATTGCTTAAACTCTCGTGATCGGATCGACCGCGGAAAGCGCCACAATCCGGCCATCGTCGGCGTTAAGTTTCGTTAACGGGCAAAGGGGTGCGATTGGCGACTGAAAGAGGTTCGCATGGACGCGCTCGACGATAAGGTTCTCGAGAGTACGCTTGCCGAAAGCCTGGCCGATCTGGTGCCGGACGAGAAGACCGTTTCCGAAGACGAGTTCGTCGAAGTTGTCGGCGGCGCGCTCGAAGCGGTCGGCGGTACCTTGCTGTTCAAGATGTGCGTCCAGAACGAAGGGGAAGGCCAGCACGTCGCGGCGGCATCCGTCGGCGATGGCGGCAATCGACAGTTTCTGCTGCTCACCTTGCCGACCGGCGGCGGGGCACTGAAAGTCGAGACCGTTTCGAGAAGCAACAACCCGGTGGCTGGCATCGCGGCCGCCTATGCCGGGCTGATGGACGCCTTCAAAACCGCCGCCTGAATTTCCGCGGCGCCGCCAAGCCAATGCCGCGCCATCCGGGCGCACGGTTTTTGTTTTGCTTGTGACTGCCGGCCTTGCGCAACCCGACCGTCCACCACACTTAAGGTTGGGCATATTTAAGGTCGGGGCAAGAAGGAACCAGCATGGACAAGATCGCCAACCCCGCACCGGGCTTCCAGCGCAATCCCGACAAGATAATCACGATAGAACCCTATTCCGGTACCGTCACGGTGCGTGCCGGCGATACTGTCATCGCTTCGTCCGCGAAGGCGAAGGTGCTGACGGAGGCCCCCTACCCCGCCGCCTTCTACATACCGTTCGACGACATCGATTTCGACAAGCTCAGCCGGACAGAGCACGCGACCCACTGCCCCTACAAGGGTGACGCGAGCTATTGGAGCGTGCTGCCGGCGGGCGAAGCGGGCAAGGACGCGATGTGGGCCTATCGCCAGCCTTTCGATGAGATGACCGACATCCGAGACCACGGCGCATTCTACGCCAGCAAGGTCAGCATCGAAGCCAAGCCGGACTGAGCAAGACCGGTCCAGCATCGCCGGTCAGTCGGTGGTGCCGTGATTGCCCGTCCCGTCGGCGTCGTCGAGCCGCACGAAGGTCATGCCCTTGTCCTTGAGCGCCAGCAGGCCCTGCACCACGCCTTCGCCGGCGGCATGGGTCGGCTGGTTGATGTGAGAGATGATGACGTCGCCATCCTTGGCAGCGGCGATACGCCTGGCGGTTTCCTTGGCGCCGAGCAGCGAGCCGCCATCGCCATTGATCGAGAAGCCTGCAATCTTGAAGCCGAGCTTGCGGATCATCGCGATGGCCGAGGGACTGTATTCGGCGGTTGCGCCGCGGAACCATTTCGGTGCCGGCTCGCCTGTCTTGGCGAGCGCGGCGGCACCCGATTCGACCTCGGCGAGGACCGCTTCCGGGCTACCGGCGCTGCGTATGCCGTAGATCTTCTGTGGCGTATCGACCGCCGGGATATGGCGACCGCCATGATTTTCCAGTTCGAACAGCTCGGGATGCGCCCGCATGATCGCGACGGCCTCGGCGTTACGCTTCAGCCAGATGCCGGTGACGAAAATGGTGGCCGGTATCTTGTTGTCCACCAGCGCCGAGAGAATCCGCGTGTCGGTTTTGCCGCCACAGGCATCGAGCGTGAGCGCGACGCGGCCGGCTCCGCTTGCAGCCGGCTTGATGTGCAGCGTGGGTTCGACCAGCGGCGCGGCCTGGGCGGAGGATAGCTGGGCGCTAGATATCAGCGCTACCGACACGGCGATCATGCAGAGTTGTTTTGGCAGCAGACGCATCAAACCAATTTCCCGACCGGCGATTTCAAGCCGCTATCCCAAAACCCGTATGAAGGCGGAAATCGGACGATGGATAGCAGAAAAACGTCTGGCGCGGCAATTTGACCTCCCCGCTTGGGTGACGCGCCATCTTGCGACAGTCTCGCCGACCCATCCCGCTCAGACAGCGCGTTCCTTTTTCAGCTCGGTGCGTGCCAGGATCTCGCGCGCCGCGTCGACGACAGGGTTCACTTCCAGGCGCCAGACACAGCATGCCTTGCTGGGGTCGGTCCGGCGACACAGGTCCTTGGCCACGCACTCGCACGGCATTGACGGCCGAAGCGCGATGCTGGGCACGCCGACAGGTCCCCAGCGCGACGGATGCGTCAGGCCAAAAAGGCCGACAACAGGGGTACCCGCGGCAGCGGCCATGTGCATCGGGCCGCTTTCGTTGCCGAGAAACAGCCGAGCCTGCGCCAAGACCGCCAGCAGGCTCTCGAGCGACAGCGCTCCGACGAGGTCGACCACCGGCGTCGCCGTCCCGGCCAGGATTTGGGCGGCGGTTTCGCGTTCGCCTGGCCCTCCCACCAGAACGACGCCCAATCCGGTTTCAGCCGCAATCTGGTCGATCGCCTCGGCAAAGCGTGCTGGCTGCCATTGCCGGCCCTCGAAACTCGCGCCTGCATGGACGGCGACGAATGCTTTCGGACGGATACGGTGCCTGCCCAGAAGCGCCAGGGCTTTCGCGGCCTCGAATGGCGGCGGCTGGATGCTCGGCACCGTCACGCGCAGCTCGATGCCGAGCGCTTCAAGGGGAGAGAGATAACGATAGACAAAATGCTGGCCGCCGAACCCGTATGGTTTGGCGAACAGATTGGCGGGCTGCCTCTCCAACAGCCTCAGCGACCTCTCGGGAGGATTGTAGCCGACACGCGTCCTGGCGTTGACGAGCCCGCTGACAATTCGAGAGGTCTTGGAATCGGTCAGATCGATCGTCAGGTCGAAGCGGTGGCGGCGCAGCGCCCGCACCATGGCATAGAGCTCCTTTCCACGCTCCAGCGGGGTGCCACGCATGCGAGTGCGCCTGAACGGAACCACCTCGGAAGCGATGCCATGCGCAACCACGAAGCTCTCGAACTGCGCTTCGCAGAGAAACACGATCCTGGCGCCGGGAAATTCGAGCCGCAGGTTCCTGGCGAGTGTCGAGGCGAGAACGATATCGCCTATGAACTTCGTTTGAATGATCAGGATCGAGCTGAACGGAGCGGGTGATATCTGTAACATCTGTTTCCGGAGACAATTGGCGGGCCGTCCGCAAACTGGTCGGAAACAATGTCGGGATTACGCGATGGCGCCAGCACGTTCGCGTGAGTTTTCATACAAAAATGTAAGCTTCGTTCCAGGACATCCCGACCGGTTCAGCGGTCGTTGGATCACCGAACCGATCCAACGATTTGTCTTGCCAATCGCTGACGAAAAAGCGCTGCGCGGTTTTCCTGGAATTGCCTATCCGCGCCCCGTCTTCGCCACTTGGACCGCGGCCTGCGCCGCCGCCAGCCTGGCAATCGGCACGCGGTAGGGCGAGCAGGAGACGTAGTCGAGCCCGACCTCCTCGCAGAAGCGAATCGACGAGGGATCGCCGCCATGCTCGCCGCAGATGCCAAGCTTGATGTCGGGCCGGGTCTCCCTGCCCTTTTGCGCGGCCATGCGCACGAGTTCGCCGACGCCCTCAATGTCGAGCGAGACGAATGGATCCTGCTCGATGATGCCCTTCTGGCGATAGGTCTCCAGGAACGAGGCCGCATCATCGCGCGAGATGCCGAAGGTGGTCTGGGTAAGATCGTTGGTGCCGAAGGAGAAGAACTCGGCCGACTCGGCGATGACATGGGCGCGGATCGCCGCGCGGGGGAGCTCAATCATGGTTCCAGTCAGGTAATCTATCTTGACGCCGCTCTCGTCCATGACGCTTTTGGCGACGGCATCGATGCGCGCCTTCACATAATCGAGTTCCTTCACCAGACCGACCAGCGGCACCATGATCTCGGGAACCACCAGCGCGCCGGCTTTCTTGCCCGCCTCGACGGCGGCCTCGAAAATGGCACGCGCCTGCATCTCGGCAATCTCGGGATAGGAGACGGCAAGACGGCAGCCGCGATGGCCGAGCATCGGGTTGAATTCGTGCAACGCCTCGGTACGCTGCCTGAGCTTGTCCGGCGACACATTCATGGCGGCCGCGACCTCGGCGATTTCGGCCTCGGTCTTAGGCAGGAATTCGTGCAGCGGCGGATCGAGCAGGCGGATCGTCACCGGAAGCCCGGCCATGATCTCGAACAGTTCCAGGAAATCGGAACGCTGCATGGGCAGAAGCTTGGCCAGCGCCGCGCGACGGTCCTTCTCGGTGTCGGCCAGGATCATTTCGCGCATGGCGACGATGCGGGCGCCGTCGAAGAACATGTGTTCGGTGCGGCAAAGCCCTATGCCTTCGGCGCCGAAGGAGCGCGCCATGCGGGCATCGAGCGGCGTTTCGGCGTTAGTGCGCACCTTCATGCGGCGCACCGCGTCCGCCCACTCCATGATGGCGGCGAAATCGCCCGACAATTCCGGCTGCAACATCGCCACGGCGCCCTTGAGCACCTGGCCATTGCCGCCATCGATGGTGATGATGTCGCCCTTGCGGAAGGTCTGGCCCATCGAAAGCAGCGTGCCGGCCTTGTAGTCGACGCGCAGCGAGCCGGCGCCGGACACACAGGGCTTGCCCATGCCGCGCGCCACCACCGCCGCGTGGCTGGTCATGCCGCCGCGCGTGGTCAGGATGCCTTCGGCCGCATGCATGCCGTGGATATCTTCCGGACTGGTCTCTATGCGCACCAGGATTGCCTTGCGCCCTTGCGTCTTCAAGTCTTCGGCATCGCCCGAGGAAAAGACCATCTCGCCGGTGGCGGCCCCGGGAGACGCCGGCAGGCCGACGCCGATGACATCGCGCGCGGCTTTCGGGTCGATGGTCGGGTGCAGCAACTGGTCGAGCGAAGCCGGATCGATGCGCGCGACGGCCTCTTCCTTGGTTATCAACTTGTCCCTGGCCATCTCGACGGCGATCCTGAGCGCCGCCTTGGCGGTGCGCTTGCCGGACCTTGTCTGCAGCATCCACAACTTGCCGCGCTCGATGGTGAATTCCAGGTCCTGCATGTCGCGGTAGTGCTTTTCCAAGCTGTCGGAGATGGCGACGAAGGACTGGAAGGCATCCGGCATCAGCTTCTGCAGGGAAGGCTTGTCGGAACCGGCGGCGATGCGGGCGGCCTCGGTTATGTTCTGCGGCGTGCGGATGCCGGCGACCACGTCCTCGCCCTGCGCGTTGACCAGGAACTCGCCATAGAGCTGCTTTTCGCCGGTCGACGGGTTGCGGGTGAAGGCAACGCCAGTGGCCGAAGTCTCGCCCATATTGCCGAACACCATCGCCTGGACATTGACCGCCGTGCCCCAGCTTTCAGGGATGTCGTGCAGGCGCCGGTAGGTGATGGCGCGGTTGTTCATCCAGCTCGAAAACACCGCTCCGATCGCGCCCCAGAGCTGCTCGTGCGGATCTTGCGGAAACGGTTTGCCCAGCTCTTCCTCGACCTTGGCCTTGTAGAGCGCGATGACGCCTTGCCATTCGATGGCCGTCAACTCGGTGTCGAGTTCATGGCCGAGGCTGGCCTTCTGGTCTTCCAGGATTTCCTCGAACACCTCGTGATCGAGGCCCATGACGACATCGGAATACATCTGGATGAAACGGCGGTAGCTGTCATAAGCAAAGCGCGCATCGCCGGAATCGGAGGCCAGCGCCTCGACCGTCTCGTCGTTCAGGCCGAGATTGAGCACGGTGTCCATCATGCCGGGCATCGACGCCCGGGCGCCGGAACGCACCGAAACCAGGAGCAGCTTCAAAGGGTCGCCGAACCGCCGGCCGGTCAGCCGGCCGATATGGTCGAGCGCGATAGCGACGTCGGCTTCCAATCCTGCCGGGTAGGCACGGCCATTGGCATAGTAGGCATTGCAGACCTCTGTGGTGATCGTAAAGCCCGGCGGCACCGGCAGGCCAAGGCTGCACATCTCGGCCAGATTGGCGCCCTTGCCGCCCAGCAGATTCTTGTCCCCGGCACGGCCTTCCGCCGCGCCATCGCCAAAGGTGAAAACCCATTTGGTCATGCTTTGCTCTCCGGTTGCAGGAGATTGGAAAGATTGGCGAAACGGAAAGCTCCGCCCGTGTCCGACTGTGGAGCGATATGATGCTGCAGTGCGAAAGGCAAGCGCCGGCAAAGCTGCTGGGCCGCTACAATCGATTAAGAAAAAGCCATGCTCCCGGATGCGTCAAAAAGACTTGCCACCCCACCGTTCGACGCTTAGAACATAAAGGGAACGCAGCGAGGTGCCCCATGAAACAGCCCGGAAAACTGGACTATCTGGAAATGCCGGCGACCGGCGGCACGCTGGACCGGCTGAAAGGCTTCTACAGCGCTGCCTTTGGCTGGTCGTTCACCGACTATGGACCGACCTATTCGGCCTTCAGCGAGGGCCTGGACGGAGGTTTTCAGGCCGAGGCCGCGGAAGCGCCGGCCAAACCCCTGCCCGTGCTCTACAGCGGAAATCTCGAGGAAACTCTCGGAGCCGTGGAAAGCGCGGGCGGCGTGGTCGTCAAGCCGATCTTCGCGTTTCCAGGCGGCAGGCGCTTCCACTTCGTCGATCCGGCCGGCAATGAGCTGGCGGTCTGGAGCGAATAGTCGTTCCGGCGTGATCCAGCAGTGCGGAGTTGGCTGACAGTTTGGCCTCGCTCATAAGGATTGTGCTTTTCGGCTGCTCTGCTAATAACGCGCCGCACGAGCGACTCTGACGGCTATTGGGGCGTCGCCAAGTGGTAAGGCATCGGTTTTTGGTACCGACATTCCCAGGTTCGAATCCTGGCGCCCCAGCCAAGCACAAATTTCGCTCTAGTCCGAAGCACGCGCCGAACCAACCCTGCCGCGCCAAGCGTGAGCGTGTTCTCTGACGATGCCAGGGATGCGACCGGTCAACCGGAAGATCCAGGCCACCAAACGAACTATAGCGTAGGCCTGAACAAGTAGCGTGACCAGAACGTTCTGGCCCCGCGGTGGACCGCGCCAGCCCTCCGGAGCCCTGAGGTCTGTCAGGGGCAACTCCCATTGCATTCATGGGAGCAACCTCGTTCGCGGCCATGCTTGTTCCTCGGCGCACTATCGGGACGAACATGCCGTTTTCCCTCCGCATATACTTGCGCGTTTCTCAGGGTTTTCTTGCCAGCACTTGACCCGACCTGGCGCCACTCAAAGGAGTGCTATTTTTGCCACATTTTTTGGCCTTCTGCCTAGAATCTGTGATTTAGTCACAGCTTAATAATGAAACGCTTACGTTAACTTGTAAGATGGAGGACAAGGCCAGGCGGCAAGCCCGGCCGGGGCGCTCTTAAAGAGCGCGGGGAAACGCGGGTGGGAAAATGAAGACGACAGGTCTGTCGACCAAGGTCATGGGCGTTGGTCTCTTGATGACGGCTACCATGCTGAGTGGCTGGAGCGCGCATGCACTGACGCTCAAGGAGGCCATGGCGGTTGCGGTGGAATCCAACCCGGAAATCGGCCAAGCCATCGAAAACCGTGAGGCCATCGAGTTCGAACTGCGGCAGGCAAAAGGACTTTATCTGCCAAGTGTCGATGTCGAGGCATCAGCCGGTGTTCGCCGCCTCGACAACCCGTCACGACGGGCGCTTTCCATCCAGGATGATTCTCTTTACCCGGCCGAGGCCGATCTCGTGGTCACCCAGAAACTCTGGGACAGTGGCGCACGTCGCGCCGAGATGAGCCGCCAGGCCTCGCGCGTCGACGGCGCATCGTTCCGCGTCCTCGAGCGGTCCGAGTTCATCGGGCTTTCGGTTGTCCAGGATTACCTCGAATATATGCTGCAGACATCGATCGTGGCGGAGGCAAAAAAGAACCTCGGGTTCCATCAAGCCATCCTGAGCGACATCCGGGCCGGAATCGAAGGCGGCGGTTTGAACGAAGCCGATCGCCAACAGGCCGAGGAGCGCCTCTTTGCCGCCAAGGCGCGCATGCAGGAAGCTTCCGAAGAGCTGGAAGCGTCGAAGATACGGTTCTTCAAGACCGTGGGAAAGCCGCTGACCAACGCGTCGCGTCCGGGTTCGGTGGCCAGCGCACTGCCGAGATCGCTTGACGAAGCGATTGGCCTGGCACGTGCGAACAATCCTCGCGTGCACATGGCCAACAGCGATCTGAACGCCTCCGCCGCCCAGGTGGACGCAGCCCGCGCCAAATATGGCCCCGAAATCATCGCCGAGGGTCGCGCCAGGGGCGGATCCGACATCGACGGCGACGACGGCGATACGTCCGACCTGCAGGCGCGGCTGGTGTTGCGCTGGAACCTATATCGAGGCGGCATCGACAAGGCCAACGAGCAGGAGCAGATCCGCCGCAACAGCGAGCAGCGGCTTGCGATGCATCAGGTCCTGCGTGAGATCGAGGAGGCCGTGCGCACCTCGTGGGACCGTCGTTTCCGGCAGGCCGACCTGGCAAAGACGCTGAAGCTGCAGGCTGCCGCGAATGAAAAACTGGTGGCGTCCTATCGCGAGCAGTTCAAAGTCGGGCAGCGATCCCTGCTCGACGTCCTTGATGCGCAGAACACGCGCTTCAACACGGCGACCCTGGCCGACACCGCGTCCTACGCATCGCTCTTTGCGGAATACCGCCTGCTGGCTGCGACGGGACAATTGCTGAGGACCATGGACCTTCAGCCCGCCAAGCAGGCCGTGGCCTATGCCGAGGGCGAGTTCGCGGTTCCGCCGACGCCTGATACCGAAACCTATGCGCGGACCCCGTCGGAACAGAAGAACGACCTGCCCTTCGACATCCTTGCCCCGGTCAGGAAAAAGTGAGCCGGTGTAACGGGTGTTGAAGGTCCTGGCGGGCGGGTCGTGAATCAGCAGCCAAATATCCTGTCGCCGAAGGAGGCCTTCAAGGCCTGTTTTTCAGCGGTTGCCGCCTATCTCGGCAGGCCGAGCGCGGAGACCGTGCTGTTTGCCGGCGTGCCGATCTCGGACACGCGCATCGACGTCACCGAGATCAGGCATCTTGCCGAACGCATCGGTCTGGAGACGCGCGAATTCAGCCATCGCGACTTCCTGCGCGGGCGTGTCGATCTGCCGGCAATTCTCTTCCGTGTCAGTCAGTTGCCGATCGCCCTGCTGGCGGAAACCGACGACGAAGCATATCTCACGGCCCCGCAGGAAGACGGACGCACGACTGTCGGTAAATCCGAACTGGCCGCGAGTTACATCAGCGGCGGCGTGTCCTTCTCGATCACCTATGCCAACGCCACCGAGGGCATGAGGGTCGGATCGGCGCAGCAGATCGAGCGGCGTCATTGGCTGACGGGAACGATGGGCGCTTTCTGGCGCACCTATTCGAAGGTCGTGCTGTCGGCGATTTTCATCAACCTTCTGGCCATCGCCTCACCGATCTTCACCATGAACGTCTATGATCGCATATTGCCGAACAAGGCGATATCGACGCTCTGGGTGCTGGCGCTGGGGATCGGCGCCGTCATTCTCTTCGACCTGCTTCTGAAGACGGCCCGGGCCTCGCTCATCGACTATGCCGGGCGCAAGGCGGACCTGCGGATATCGTACCTGCTGTTCGAGAAGGTGCTGAATTCCTCCCTGTCCGCGCGCCCGGGCTCGACCGGCGAATATGCCAACCGCGTCACGCAATATGAGTTCGTCAGGGAGTTTTTCACCTCCAACACCATCAGCGTCTTCATCGATACGGCTTTCGTCTTCATCTTCCTGCTCGTCATCTACGCGATCGGCGGCTGGTTGGTGATCATACCGGCCTTGGCATTCGTGGCGTCTGTAATCGTCGGCCTGGTCACGCAGCGCCGCATCGGCAAACGCGTGGCCGCATCGATGAACGAAGCATCCCAGCGCCAGGCGTTGCTGGTCGAGTCCATCTCCACGCTGGAAACAATCAAGTCGCTACGCGCAGAAGCCTATTTGCTGAGGAAATGGAGCGAGCATTCGAAGAACGCGGCCAACACCTCCGAGAAGATCAAGCAGCTCTCGGCGGCGGCCGGCAACATCACCCAGGCCATCCAGCAGCTTGTGACGGTCGCCCTGGTCGTGGCTGGAGCCTACGCCTTTTCGGAAGGCCATGTTTCGACGGGAGCCATTATCGGCACGGTGATGCTGGCGAGCCGGGCCGTGGCTCCGCTCGGTCAGATCGCGATCACCTTGTCGAGATTTCGCCAGGCCATGCTCTCGCTGAGGATGGTGAACTCCATCATGAGCCAACCGGAAGACCGGCCGGACACGGTGGGCTTTGTCAATCGTCCTATCCGCAATGGCGCGATGACGTTCAAGAATGTCGGCTTCGTCTATCCCGGATCGGAAAACGAGGTCCTGTCCGGCCTGAATTTTTCGGTGAAGCCGGGGGAGCGGATCGGCATCATTGGCCGCATCGGGTCAGGCAAGACGACGATGGGACGCCTGATCGGCAGGCTTTTCCTGCCAAGTTCCGGAGAGCTGCTGCTGGATGGCATCGACATTCGCCAGTATCACCCGTCGGAGGTGCGCGCCGCTGTCGGCATCGTGGCGCAAGCCGGCGACCTGTTTTCGGGCACCGTGAAGGAGAACCTGCTCATGGCGTCCCCGGAGGCGACCGACGAGCAGATCATCGAAGCCGCGAAGGCCGCCGGCGTGGATGAATTCGTCTCCCGCCATCCACGCGGCTACGACATGAATGTCGGCGAGCGCGGGACCAATCTTTCCGGCGGGCAGAGACAGACGGTGGCGATCGCCCGGCTGCTTTTGACCAAGCCGAAGATCGTCTTTCTGGATGAACCGTCCGGCTCGATGGACCTGGCTTCGGAAAGGCAGCTGATCAGGCAACTCAAGACAGCTTTTGATCGCAACACGACGCTGATCGTCTCGACGCATCGCTTCAGCATGCTCGAATTGGCCGATCGCCTTATTGTTGTCGAACAAGGAAGAATAGTTGCTGACGGGCCAAAAGAACAAGTCATTCAGGCACTGCAGAAAACGAATTCCTGAATGAAGAAATTATACCGGCCGAGGCCGGTATAATGATGGGGCGTGGGAAATGCTTGCCAGGGAAGACCGACCGCCGTTCTTTGCGACGGCGTCGATATTTATCATAGCGGCGCTCTTCGTCGCCTTTGTCGCTTGGGCATCGTTCGCCGAAGTCGACGAGATCGCGCGCGGCGACGGCAAGGTCATACCAGCCTCCAAGACCCAGGTCATTCAGGCCAGCGAACCGGGCGTCGTTCAGGAAATCGCGGTGAAGGTGGGACAGGTCGTCCGGAAGAACGACCTCATCATTCGTCTCGACAACACATTGAACACCTCCAGCCTGGGCGAACAGCAGGCCAAGGCTCGGGCGCTGCAAGCACGTATCGCCAGGCTCAAATACGAACAGAGCGGTAACATCACGGGATCATTTCCGTGTCCGGAAAACATTCAGTCCGTGGCGCCGGAAATCTGCGACAACGAGCAGAATCTCCTCGTTGCCCGGCGCGAAAACTTCGACAACAAGCTGTCGGTGCTCAAGTCGCGCCTCGACCAGCGCGAAAAGGAACTCGACGAGGCGAACGCCAATTTCGACCGCCTGACAAAAAACCTGGCCGTGAGCGACCAGCAGGCGAAACTCGTCGATTCGATGGTCAAGAAAGGTCTGATGGCAAGGACCGAGCAGCTCAAGGTCGAGCAGGAGCAAACCGAACTCAACGGCCAATTGAACCTGGCCGGCGAGACGATAAAGAAGGCCAAGTCGGCGATCACCGAGGCGCAGCTGCAGGTCGAGGAACTCGGGCTGCAGCTGAAGCAGGAAGCGCTCGACGACCTGACGCAAGCCTTGGCCGATCTTTCGGTCGTGGACGAAACCATTCGCGGCGCGACCGACAAGGTCGCGCGGACGGATATCCGCTCTCCAGTAGACGGTATCGTCAACACGATGGAATTGAACACCGTCGGCGCCTTCGTCCAGCCGGGTTCGGTCGTTGCAGGTATCGTACCCACTTCCGAGACGCTGCTGGTCGAAGCGCGTGTTTCGCCCCGCGACGTCGCCTTCATTCGCCCCGACCAGGATGCCTTGATAAAAGTCACGGCCTACGATTTCTCGATCTTTGGCGGCATCGAAGGCAAGGTTTCCAACATAACCGCGGACAGCCTGGTCGACCAGAAGACGGGCGAGCCCTATTATCAGGTGCGTGTCGCAACCGAGAAATCGACACTGGAGCGGGACGGAAAGGCATATTCGATCATCCCCGGCATGATCTGTTCGGTGGATATCAAGACCGGGCGCAAGACGATCCTGAGCTACCTGCTGAAGCCGATCAACAAGGCACGCCAGGAGGCAATGAGTGAGCGGTAGCGCCATCTCTCCCTCGACCCCGAGCCTGCTTCTGCCACTCCCGACAGAAGATTTCGAGCTCGAGTTCCGCGTCGTGGCGCGCGGCGGCGTAAGGCGCGGCATCCGCCTGGAACGGGCTTTCTGGCTTTCGCTGAAGCAGATGGCGGAGAGCCGGAAATGCACGATCGGCATGCTGGTCGACGAAATCGCTGACAGTCACGCTGAGAAAGGAAATCTGACCTCGGCAATCCGGGTGGCCTGCATACGCGAGTTGGGGCACGCGAACCTGAACTTGCGCAGGCTTGCGTCGATCAGGACGGTAAACGCCATTCTGCTTGCCTGTCCGTCGCCGGCTTTCGCCCTGGCCTCGAGCAAGAAGATCGTGACGTTCAATGCTCCGTTCCAGCAACTTGTCAAACGGCAGTTGCCGACGGCGTTCGCCGAAGACGCGCGGCAGGACCTGAAGCTGGCGCTGGATCTCAACGTGGCGGATATATTCGCCCGCCTCGAGACCAATGGCGATGTTGCCGTTGCGAGCGGATTTGTGATTGGCGCCGGCGAGCGCCGTTATCGGGGCCAATTGAACGCGGTGCGGGCGCCGGTCCTGGAGCTGGAATTGCTGATGGCTTTTGTCTTCAATAGCTAGCCATTCAGCAGGGACAACGCCGCCCGCCCCGCTTACTCGACGTCCATCTGCACACCTTCGCCGGGCGCCACGCTTTCGAAACCACCCTTGACGTCGGCCACCCGCGCGCCCCCCGTTCTGGACCCGTGGATCCATGCCCGGTCGGTGCTGAACGAATAGAGCGGCTGATAGTCCGGAAGCGCGCTGTCCTTGAGGACCGTATTGTTGAGACTGTCGAGAATGTAAGCGCCGCTTGCGGTGCTCACCGAAAGCACGGCGTGGAAGAACCCGCGCTTGCGGTCCTGGAGCACGACGAGCGACATGCTGCGTGCAGGGATGCCTGCCCTCAGCAACGCCGTCATCTTGAGAATGGCGAAGTCCTCGCAGTCGCCAGCGCGATGGGCGAGGATTTCCGACGGCTTCGCCCAGTAGTCGAGCTTGCCGTAAACGACACTGTCTTTCCTGTAGGCGATCAGGCGGTTGATGCCGCTGTTGATGAACGCCAGTTTTTCGACGAACCCCTTGGCTTGGGCAGCCGCGACCATGGCCGCGAAGGGCTGGCTCTCGTGGTCGCAGGGACTGCCCGCCGTGCAACTGGCTATGGCCTGATAGACCGGCGCCCAGCGCGCTGAAACGGGAAAATTGCGCATGGACAGTGCAACCGACCCGAACACGCCCGGGATGATCGCCGCCGTCTGGATGGGGTCGATACCCTGGCTTTCCGCAGCCGTCGAGGCGCTGGAACCGTCTTGTGCGGAAACGGGACCGTAGCCGTTCGAGACGAGGCTGGCTTGGTAGGAGACGGCCGGCTGCCAGGGCTGGTACCTGCGCAGCGAAATACCGCCGAGACTGGGCGGTGCCTCGACAGTGCCAAGCAATGCTGTTTCGGACAGGACATCCCTGATGATGGGCCCGGCAAGGGCTGGCTGCGCCAAGCCGGCGATTCCCACCGCCAGCAGAAGCAGCTTGAGCTTGCTCTTTTCCCGAGCATTCTTTTGTTTTTTCATGACGCCCACCTTTGACCGTGGACGCTACCAATCTTGTCTCAAATTACTGGAAAGGAAGGTGGATAACTTTCCTGCAAAGCAACTTTGCTACTTAGCGTAAAATTTTACATAGTTTTATACTTATATTTACCAAGTTTTCCCGGCCGCCCGCGGCAAAAACTCGTGCATTCCGGATACCATATAACCAATTATATATTCACAGTTTACCAGGCGTAAAAAAAGCCATCGCAGGCATATCCAAATATATAGAATGGGTTGACGGACCGTTGCAAAGTCAAGGCGTCGCCTGTCTCTTTCCGGGAAATGCCGGAGGGGTTTAAGCTATGGCGACCAGTATTGAATTGGACAACGTTTCGAACTCGTGGGACGAACATTCCGTTTCCAACGATCATCACGACCTGACAGCGCCGATCCAGATGGTGGCGCAAGCCGCGCCGGCGGAGCAGGCGACGGCGCCAGCTCAAGCCGCGCCGGCCGCGGCCGAACCCGTACCGGTCGATGTCGGCGGCGGCGCGCCAGCGGTTGCCCCGCCGGCGGCAAATGCCCCGCATGAATATGTCGCGGACGCCAGCAACGTCGTCCGGCTCCCCGCCAACGTCTCGATCGACAATATCAAGGTCGACGGTCACAACCTCGTGCTCGAACAGGCGGACGGCTCGGTCATCGTCATCAAGGACGGCGCCCTGAACGTGCCGACCTTCATCGTCGGCGAAGTCGAAGTGCCCCGCGTGGCGCTGATCGCGGCGCTGGAAGCGAGCCATGTCGATGTCGCCTTTGGCGCGGACGGTTCGATGTCGGCGGGCCCAGGAGGGTCGACCTCCAGCGCCGGCGGAAATTTCGAGCAGCCCTCCGGCGGGATCGGCGACGGCTTCGGCCTCTCGGCATTGCTGCCGCCCACCGATCTGCATTTTGGACAATTGGAGCGGCGCGAGCTGTTCCCTTCCCTGGTCGACAGGGGCGTCTCCGTGGTGGCCATGTCGCTGACCGACCCTGGCCAGGCGGCCAGTGAAACCGGCCTCGATGGCGGCCCGCAACAATCGCCGGGCAGCGAGGCACCGAGCAACTCCGAAACCTCCGGCGTCGGGGCGATCACCATCGACGCACCCGACGGCATCGGCTCGATCGTCATCAACGGCACTACCGTGACCGGCGTCGGCCAGCAGATCTCAGGACAGTTCGGCTACATCACGATCCTGTCGTACGATCCTGGCACCGGTGCCATCCAGTATGACTACACCGTCACCCAGTCGGTCACGCATCCCATCAGCACGACCGGATACGACGCCAACGATACGGTTCCGGATAATTTCAGCATCACCGTCACGGATGTCGACGGCGATACGGCGAGCACGACCTTCACCATTGCCATCATCGACGACGTGCCGACGGCGATTGCCGACACGGACAGCATCGCGGCCGGCCAGTTCGGCCCCGCGACGGGCAATGTGCTGATTGGCGGCACGGATGCGGGCGACCCCAACACGACGGACGGCGTTGCCGACACCCAGGGCGCCGACGGCGCGACGGTGGTGGGCGTTGCCAAGGGGACGACGAATGTCGATCTGGACAATACGACCACACTCAACAGCCCGATCCAGGGCGAATATGGCAAGCTGACGCTACATAGCGACGGCAGCTATACCTATGTGCGCGATGCCGGCACACCCGGAGGCGTCAACGACGTCTTCACCTACACGATCAAGGATGGCGACGGCGACACCTCGCACACCACGCTGACGATCTCGATCGGCAACTCGACACCTGAGGTCTCCAACCTGACGCCGGAAGCCAATGGCGGCGACGTCATCGTCAACGAAGCGGCATTGAATGTCGGCACGCCGGGTGGCCCCGGGTCCGATCCGGCAAGCACGGCCGAGACCGGCGCCGGCGCCTTCACCATCTCCTCGCCCGACGGCATCCACGATCTGTCGATCGATGGCCACGCTTTCATCACCGACGGTGTGTTCACCGCCAACTCGTTCACGACGGCGCTGGGCAACACGCTGACGGTGACGGCCTACAATGCCGGCACCGGCGAGGTGAGCTACACCTACACGCTCAACGACAACGAGATACATACCCCTGTCCAGGGCACCAACAGCCTGTTCGAGAACTTCACCGTCACGCTGACCGACCAGGATCTGCAGAGCACCAACGGCACGCTCACCGTCAACATCGTCGACGACGTGCCGACGGCCCATGACGAAGCCTCGCAAGCGGTTGTGGAAGGTGCCCCGGCGGTGACGGGGACACTGG
>NZ_VFVR01000017.1 GCF_006442205.1 Mesorhizobium sp. B2-3-12 | reverse complement strand
GGGTGGGGACTCGACCGGGTTTCTCGTTGGGCGCGTCGCTTCAGGACAACGCGCCAGACCTCATTGGCATCCTCAGCGGACGCTGGCGACCGCGTCGGAACGGCCGTCGTTGATCGTCACCCAAACGCCGGAATTCTCCGTCGATTGGCGCTTGAGATAGGTGTAGTCGGTGTCCGTCCAGGCCAGCACCTTGGTTTGCAAGTTATCGAGGATGAACTCGCCGAGGCTGGTGCGCACGGTCAGCACAGCGTGGCCGTCGCCATTGGGCTGGCGCGCAACCGTCATCAGCAGGTCGCCGGCCGGCACGCCCGCATCCATCAGCTCGCGGCGCTTTTCCAGCGCGTAGTCCTCGCAATCGCCGTAACCATTGTCCGGGTAGGACCAATATTCCTCGACACCGTAGTTTTCCATGTCGGTGCGCGGCTTGACGCGGGTGTTGACCGAATTGTTGATGTTGACGATCGTCGCCCAAAGCTTGCGGGTCAGATCGACTGGCGCGCCCTTGGGGGTCTTCTCGTTGCATTCGCCAGGAATGCGCTGGCAGAACTCATAGTGGCCAACAGGTTGCGTGGTGCGGCCGCCGGTGTGCATATAGGCCGGTCCCGCGGCATATGCTGATCCCCAGGCGGAAAGCTGCAGCGCCATTGCCATCAGCAACAGCTTGCCCCTCATTTTTTTCATTATTCAGTCTCCCCGTTCGAAGGAGACATTGCCACGGCTGGATTTATTTGACGCAAAAGCGCGAAGTAGATATTAAGTAAAACGTCCGTAGAATAAACATAAAATTTGAGTCATTTGAGTATTGAATTGTTTGGGTTGCGGCCTGGATTTCGACGATCTCGGCCTCGCGCGAACCCGTCTCCGCCTATGACGACCTGCTTGTCCGAGGGCATATGGATCGCCGCTGCCGGAATCAAAAACCGGCCGCGCGGGCCGGTTTGATGGGCGTGCTTCGCGGTCCCGTCAGGCGCGTGGCGTGTTGAATTCCGAATCGAGCGTTTCGGGGCGCTGGATGACGGCGAATTCGATGGCGACGCCATCTTCGAAATGCCGCACGATCTGGCCGCGCATCGTGCCGAGCATGACCTGGACGCCGATCGCCGGTTTGACGTCGATCTCGATCGCGGCGCCCGACAGCGACAGATCGATGATCCGGCACTGATACTGGCGGCCGTCAGTGAGTTGCAGCACGCTGGTCGGGTTGCGAGGCGCGACGCGCTCGTGGCGGCGGTCTTCCGGCAGGTCGAGCTCGTGCTTGTTGGCCAGCCAGGTCAGCTGCGCCGCGAGCTTGTCCTTCTTGCGGTCGGATGCGATCACCGTCATGGCGAAGCCGTCCTGGAGCGTGCGTGTCACGACACCCTCGATGCGGCCGATATGGTCGATATATGCGATGACTTTTTCGCCGGGCATGCCGATGCGGTCGGTGCGAAGCGCGACATTGCCGGGCGACATGTCCACCACCTGGCACGGGTGCTCGGTGCGGTCCTCCAGCATGAATCGTCCGTATATCTTGACCCGGACGCGCTGAAAGTTACGCCTTTCAGCTTGGGACGGCGCGTAGTCGACCGCCGCTGACCTCATGACTGACTACACCCCGTTTGGCATTCCCGCGCGTGGATGCGAGGAACTTCATCAGAGAAGTACAACAAAGCGGGTTAACAAAGGGGAAAAAACAGCCTGCAAGACCGTGGGATCATCAACTATCCTCGCGCCCGCCGTCGAAGACGACGAGATGGCGGATTCGGCGCGCCCGGCCAAGCGCCGAGATCGTGTCGGGAGCCTCGATCTCGTCGGGAACGAGCGAGGGAACGTCGATCGCCGGACGGTTGCCCAGCAGCTCTTTTTCCGGGTCGATGACGCGGATGGAATCGATCAAGGCGTCCGTGATCGGATCCGCGCCCAGCCAGAACGGCTTTTCCACGGCGCTGATCACGCCGAGGCAACGCGGATTTTCGATGCCGCCGTCGAGCGGCAGGGCCAAAAGTTCAAACTTGTTGGAGCGGCCGTTGCGGCTGAAGCCCTCGAAAATGATCAGCACGACCGATTTCTGGTCGAAAACCCCGTGAATCAGGCGCGAAACCAGCCGTTGATCCTTCTCGCGCCACAGCGAGGGGAAGGAGAACCCCTTGAGTTCGCGCCCGTAACAGGCGCAGAGCCTGGTGCCGGCCAGACGAAATACAGGCTGCCCACGCGTGTCCTTTTCCAGGATGAACGTATCGGCCAGCAGCGACTTGATATCGGCAGGCTCGACTTCCGATCGCTTCGGAGCGGGGCGTCCGTCACGCAGGCGGTTCCAATAGTGGAACAGCGTGATCGATCCGTTTTGGTTCATACTAAAAAGCTCCGCGCATTCTGTCGTCTGATGTCCCATCGGTGAACAGAAGGGCGCCCTCCGATGACCTACATGCGTTGCGGAGCAGGAAGCGTGCCAGCGTCGTTAACACTTGTTCACGGGTCGGGGCCGTTAAGGTTAACAAATGGTTTACGTTGCGCCGTGACGAGCCCTGTGGCACACCAAAACCACTCCAGAAGCGGTCGTTTCGCGACGATCGGCAGCACTTCAGTCAAGAGTTTTAGGGGAGCAGGGGGCTCGACCGGCCGTTCAAGGGAAACCTTGGACGGCTTCTTTTTTGATTCGCGCCGGGCGATTCGGAGCGGGACGATTCGCCGTTTGCGGTTCCATCGGCGGTGATCTAGATGCTGGCCAGACCGAACCAGCCCCAGACCTAGTCAGCCCCAGGCCTAGTCAGCCCCAGACCGAGCACCGAGCGCGATTTCAGATGAGCGAACCGCAAAATCCGTCCCAGCCCGAACCGGCCGAAGCCATGCCGCCGCCGGCGCGTGAGCCGGTGTTCAACCTGCCGCCGATCGTGCTGGCGGTGATCGGCATCTGCGCGGTCGTCTATCTGATTGAAAACTATCTGCTTACGCCAGCGCAGGATAACGCATTCGTTTCAAACTTCGCTTTCATCCCGGTCCTCTACACCGGCCAATACGGGTTCGACTGGTTTCTTTTCACGCGGCCTTTCACCTATGCCTTCATGCATGGCGGCTTTGCCCATATCGCCATCAACATGGTCTGGCTCGCCGCCTTTGGCTCGCCGTTGGCCAATCGGCTCGGCGCGCTCCGGTTCGCATTGTTCTTTGCCGCCACCGGATTGGCTTCGGTGGCGCTCTTCTGGGCGATGCATCCTTACGGAGAAGCGCCGCTGGTTGGCGCATCGGGGGCCATATCGGGCATGATGGGCGCCGCGGCGCGTTTCGGCTTCCGCACCGATCGTTTGGCCGGCAAGGCGGGCTTCGCCGGTCCGGTGCTGCCGATCTCAATCGTGTTGCGCCTGCGCGGCGTCGTCATCTTCCTGGCCGTGTGGATGATCATCAATCTCGCCACCGGTCTCCTCGGTTTCGCGCCGGGCGTGGACGGCCAGGTCGCCTGGGAGGCCCATATTGGCGGCTTTGTCGCGGGCTTCTTCGGCCTGCGCTGGTTCGACAGGGGGTGGCAAGCGCCCGAATGGGAGACCTCCGAGCGTACTTGAAATGCAACCGATCACGGCGCACCATGTTCACTCTTATGTGAAAGCCGGTCAGGGCAGGAACCGGTTGGCAAAGTAGAGGAGGACGCCATGACGGTTAAGGCCATTCTCGAGCAAAAGGGCCACGACGTGTTGACGCTCGGGCCGAACGAAAAACTGAGCGAAGCCATCCGCATCCTTGCCGAGCACAGGATCGGCGCGCTGGTCATCACCAATGGCGATCGCAAGATCGTTGGTATCCTGTCGGAGCGCGACATCGTGCGCGTGGTCGCCAAGGAAGGCGGCGCCGCGCTTGATATCCCGGTGCGTTCGGCCATGACGCCGAAGGTGAAGATCTGCAATGAGAACCACACCGTCAACGAGGTGATGGAGATCATGACCAGGGGTCGTTTCCGCCATCTGCCGGTGGAAAAAGACGGCCTGCTGGACGGGATCGTGTCCATCGGCGACGTGGTCAAGCGCCGGATCGAGGATGTCGAGCGCGAGGCCGAGGAAATCCGGGCCTACATCGCCACCGCTTGAGCGGTGAAAGCAACCGCCGGCCGAATGCCGGCCGGCGGCGCCAGGAGACTACCTGTTGTCGAGTTCGGAGCGGACGAGTTCCAGCCCGCGCCGGGTTATGCGGTAAGGCCCGCCATCCGACGACGAAACCGCCTTCTTGCGTTTCAGCTTTCGGAACAAGTCGAGATCGACGCCGGGATAATGCCAGCCGTCGCGGGTCAGGCATTTGACGGAAGCGATCCGTTTGTTGTCGTTCTTTTCGATTTCAATGCGTCCGCCTTGCGCGAGCAAGTGCAAGACCCGCTGTTCAATGCGCGAAATATCCATGTGAAGAGTTTCCGGGAAAACGAAAAATGCCGCCGCCGCGAAGCTTCGCGGCACGGGGTTTCAGGTTTTCTGCCCTGCCTCATCGAGAGGTCAGGGCCTTACCGGGACTGAGCGTAAGTGGACATCCACTCTCCATTGGGATTGATGCCCTATAGGGGAAAGCGGCGCAAAAGGCCAGCCAGCGGCTTTGCGCTTGTCTCGCGGAACGGTTTGCACTAGCGAGGTTGGACACCAAATATGCGTGCGCGCATATTCAGCAGTTCCAATCTGTAGGCCGCCATGTCTCTCATCGATACCCGCACGCCCGACGCAAAACGCCTGATATCCGGCGCCACCGGCGACTGGGAAATCATCATCGGGCTTGAAGTGCATGCGCAGGTCATCTCGCAAGCAAAACTCTTCTCCGGCGCGGCGACCGCTTTCGGCGCGGCTCCCAATGCCAATGTCAGCCTAGTCGACGCGGCGATGCCCGGCATGCTGCCCGTCATCAACGAGGAATGCGTCAAGCAGGCAATCCGCACCGGCCTGGGGCTGAAGGCGGCGATCAACCACAAGTCGGTCTTTGATCGGAAGAATTACTTCTATCCGGACCTGCCGCAGGGCTATCAGATTTCGCAGTTCAAGCAGCCGATCGTCGGCGAGGGCACGGTGATCGTCTCCGTCGGCCCCGACCGCCAGGGCGAGTTCGAGGACATCGAGGTCGGCATCGAGCGCCTGCACCTGGAGCAGGATGCCGGCAAGTCGATCCACGATCAGCACCCCACCATGTCCTATGTCGACCTCAACCGTTCGGGCGTGGCGCTGATGGAGATCGTGTCCAAGCCCGACATGCGTTCCGGCGACGAGGCCAAGGCCTATGTGACCAAGCTGCGCACCATCATGCGCTATCTCGGCACCTGCGACGGCAACATGGACGAGGGCTCGCTGCGCGCCGACGTCAACGTCTCGGTGCGTCGGCCAGGTGGCGAGTTCGGCACCCGCTGCGAGATCAAGAACATGAACTCGATCCGCTTCATCGGCCAGGCCATCGACTACGAGGCGCGCCGGCAGATCGCGATCCTCGAGGATGGCGGCAAGATCGACCAGGAAACGCGCCTGTTCGATGCCGTCAAGGGCGAGACGCGCTCGATGCGCTCCAAGGAAGAGGCGCACGACTATCGCTATTTCCCCGATCCCGATCTTCTGCCGCTGAAATTCGATCAGGCCTATGTCGATGCCCTGGCCAAGGAATTGCCGGAACTGCCCGACGACAAGAAGGCGCGGCTGATCACCTCGCTCGGCCTCTCGACCTATGACGCCGCTATCCTGGTGTCGGAAAAGTCGATCGCCGACTATTTCGAGAAGGTGGCTGCCGGCCGTGACGGCAAGCTCGCCGCCAACTGGGTCATCAACGATCTGCTCGGTCAATTGAACAAGGCCGGCAAGGACATTGAAGATGCTCCGGTTTCGCCCGAACAGCTGGGAGCGATCATCGACCTGATCAAGGACGGCACCATCTCCGGCAAAATTGCCAAGGACCTGTTCGAGATCGTCTGGAACGAGGGCGGCGATCCGCGCCAGCTCGTCGAGAGCCGCGGCATGAAGCAGGTCACCGACACCGGTGCCATCGAAAAAGCGGTCGACGAGGTCATCGCGGCCAACCCCGACAAGGTCGAACAGGCGCGCGCCAAGCCGACCATGGCCGGCTGGTTCGTCGGCCAGGTGATGAAGGCGACCGGCGGCAAGGCCAATCCGCAGGCCGTCAACGACCTCGTCAAGGCCAAGCTGGGTATCGAGTAGGGGCATGTTCGTGCGCACCGCCGGGGATCGCGACCTCGCAGCCGTCCGGGCGCTGCTGGTCGAGACCTGGCATGCCACCTATGACGCGATCTACGGTGCCGAACGGGTCACCGAGATCACAAATGAATGGCACTCCATCGCCTCGTTGAAGGCTAGGCTGGTCAAGCCGAGCAGCGAGTTCCTCGTTGCCGATGACGGCAAGCGCATCGGCGGCATGGCGTTTGCCGAGGCCGTCGGTGACGGCGGCGTGGTTATGCTCAGGCAGCTCTATGTGCTTCCCGCGCTGCAGGGCCGAGGTATCGGCGGCATGCTGCTCGACGAAATCATCGAGAGTTTTCCGGAAGCCCACAGGATTAGGCTCGAAGTGGAAGAGAAGAACTCGCGCGCGGTCGCCTTCTATCAGGCCAATGGCTTCGTCCAGGCAGGCCGCACCGAGAATTGCGGCTCCGCCGGCTCGGCCATCCCGGCGCTGATCTATGAACGGATCCTTGCCGCCTGAGCCCCGTCGGGACGTGATCACCTTCGCGCGAGTGCGCGTCCCGGGCTCTGTTTTCGTTTGACGGCCCTGATCTCCGGCACCAAAGCTGCCTGGGCCAATCCGTGCGAAGCCGGAATAAACCGACACGCACGGGATGGCTTTGGGGGAAACCATGCCAAGCTTGCCGGAACTGATGCCGACGCAGGTGTCGGACGAAACCTTTGGTGGCGTCACCTATCACATAGCGGGCGAACTGGTGCCCGTGCTCTCCGTCGACGTGACGCGGATGCCTGTCTATTTCGAGCACCATATCCTGCTGTGGAAGAATTCCACGATCACCATCGGCCTGAAATCGCTGAAGGGTGCGCTGAAGCGCATGATGGCCGGCATGCAGATCTTCGTCACCGAAGCGTCGGGGGCGGGCATCATCGCCTTCAGCCGCGACGGACCGGGTCACATCGTGCCGATCCACCTGCGGCGGGGCGAGGAGATTCAGGTGCGCGAGCACCAGTTTCTGGCTGCCACCGGCAATGTCGACTACACGTTCGAGCGCGTGCGCGGCCTGGCGACGATGCTGTTCGGGCAGAGCGGCTTCTTCATCGACCGGTTTCGCGGCGACGCCGGGGACGGCATCGTCTGGCTGCATGGTTATGGCAATGTTTTTGAAAAGACGCTCGCCGCTGGCGAAACCATCGACATCGAGCCCGGCGGCTGGCTGTTCAAGGATGCCTCGGTCAGGATGGAAACCAAGATCGACCGGCTGTCGAGCGGCTTCTTCGGTGCCAATATGAACTTCATCGTCAACCGCTTCACCGGGCCGGGCAGGGTCGGCATCCAGTCGATGTACCTGCATATGCCGACCGAGGAGTAGGCTCGGAGGCAGAACCGGACGGATGAAAGCCTGTGCCAGCGCGAACGCGGCGGGACTTATCTCCGGTTAGGTTTCCCCTGCGCCTTGGCAGTGTCGAACCTGCAAACCGTGATCGAACGCACGAGCGCCGATCAGGCGGCCGGAACACCCACATTGTCGATCAGCCTGGTTTTTCCCAGCCATGCGGCGGCGAGAACGCGGCCCGCGCGGTCGTGCCGCCATGGTGCCAGTGTCAGGCTTTCGCGGGCCTCGACATAATCGACCTTCTGGAAGCCGGCGGCGATCAGGGCGCGGCTTGCTTCGGCGATCGTTTCCTCTTTACCCGCGCCCGCCGCCAGCGCCGCCGCCGCCTTGCGCAGGATGAGGTTGAACTGGCGGGCGATCTGGAGTTCGGCTTCATCGAGATAGGCGTTGCGTGACGACATGGCCAGCCCATGCGCGTCGCGTATGGTCGGCGCGCCGATGATCTCGACGGGCAGGTCGAGGTCGCGGCAAAGCTGCCTGACGACGCAAAGCTGCTGGTAATCCTTTTCGCCAAAGATGGCGACGTCGGGGGCCGCCTGCAGGAGAAGCTTGGCGACCACGGTGGCGACGCCGTCGAAAAAAGTCGGGCGAAAGTCCGTTTCGAGCCCGGCTGACGGGCCGCCGACCGAGATTTTCGTGGCAAAACCAGCCGCATACATCTCGCCGACATCAGGCGTGAAGGCAAGATCGGCCTTGGCTGTCGCGAGCATGTCGAGGTCGCGCGCCAACTGGCGCGGATACTTGTCGAGATCCTCGCTCGGCGCGAACTGCGTCGGGTTGACGAAGATCGACACCACGCATCGATCGGCTCTTTCGAGGGCGATCTTGACCAGCGAAAGATGCCCGTCATGCAAGGCGCCCATGGTCGGCACCATGGCGATGCGCAGCCCATCGCGCCGCCACTCACGGATACGCGCGCGAAGTGCTGCAACGCTGTCGACGACGACGGGCCGGCTCATGCTTCATCCCCGCCACTTGTTTTCGAAAAGACATGGGCACGGCCGGGGAATTCGCGGTCCCGCACCTCCAATGCGTAGCGCTCGGCGGCATGCGCGATCACGCTGCGCAGATCGGCGTATTGCTTGACGAATTTCGGCACGCGGTCGACGGTCAGCCCGACCATGTCGTCGATGACCAGGATCTGGCCGTCGCACTCGCTGCTGGCGCCGATGCCGATGGCTGGAATGGCGATGCGGTGGGTGATGTCGGCGGCGACCGTCTCGATCGTGCCTTCGATGACCAGGGAAAACGCACCGGCCTGCTCGACCGCGAGCGCGTCGGCCAGCAGGGCGGCGATATTCTCGTCCGTGCGGCCCTTGATCTTGTAGCCACCGTCCTTTTCCACCGATTGCGGCTGCAGGCCGATATGACCCATGACCGGGATGCCGGCGGCGACGATCGCCGCGATCTGCACGGCCACATCGACACCGCCCTCGAGTTTCACTGCCTGGCAGCCGGTCTCGCCAATGATGCGCCGCGCCGAGGCCACTGCCCGCGCGGCCGAATCCTCATAGGTGCCGGCCGGCATGTCGACGACGACGCAGGCCCTGGCCGAGCCCCGCATCACGGCCTGGCCGTGCGCGATCATCATCTCCAGCGAGGCGCCCAGCGTGGTCCCGTGGCCATGCAGGACCATGGCAACGCTGTCGCCGACCAGGAGCAGGTCGACATGAGGATCGAGCAGGCGGGCGATGGGATAGGTGTAAGCGGTAAGGCAGACGATCGGCGTGCCGCCCTTGCGGCGGCGAATCATGTCGGCGCCGATGCGAATGTCGGTGGTCGGCAATTGCGTGGCCAATCGTCGCCTCCTTCAGCCCGCCGCTGGAGTGGACTTCCGCATGGGCGCGCAGAGCTTTAGAAAGAGCGGCGAGGCTTGGCAAGCGCGCATCCAGCCACCCCGGGGGATCACAGGCCAGGGATCACAGGCTTGTGTCGGATCCCTGGCGCGCCATTTGTGCGCTCCCGTGGCAAAACCCTTGCCTTCGCGAAGGCCTGACGCCATAAGCAGGAAACGGGCGCCGCCAGCGCGAGGGTTCTGAGATGAAGACTTTCCTGACGCAGTTTTTCACCTGGTGGAACAGCCAGACGCTGGGAACGCGCCTGCACACCTGGCGCTACGGCAAGAGGGTCGGCCAGGACGAGACCGGCAATGTCTACTACGAAGGCGGCATCGATTCGGAAGGCCGTACGCGCCGCTGGGTCATCTACCGCAACTATTCGGAAGCATCGGCCATCCCGCCGGGCTGGCACGGCTGGATTCATCACCGTGTCGATGTCGCTCCCCCCAGCGATGACTACCAGCCGCGCGACTGGCAAAAGCCGCATCTGCCCAATCTGACCGGCACGCCCTCGGCCTATCGCCCGAAGGGCTCGGTGCTGACCAACCAACACCGCCCGCAGGTCACCGGCGACTATGACGCCTGGACACCGGGCTCGTAACGGCGCGGCTTATAACGGTAAGGTGCAGGCCGGTCCTTTATCGCCACAATTGGTGTTTAGCTGCTTGCTGATCAGAAAACGGCGACTAGCCTTGGCGATCGACGGAATCACCTAGGCGCGAACCACCGGTACCCCTGCATGAGCTTTTTCAACCTGATATCGACGGGCGGTCTGACGCTAGCCGCCAGCCTCGCCGTCGGCACCGCCGCCTTTGCGGCGTCGCCTGCGCCCGCCGCGCCGGCGCCGGCGCCGCCCGCGGGATCGGACCGCATCACCAACCCGGTCGCCGAGTTCGCCGGCATCGACAAGATCACCGGCCGCATCATCACCTTCGATGTTTATATCGACGAGACTGTGCAGTTCGGCGCGCTGCAGGTGACGCCGCGCGTCTGCTATTCCCGGCCGCAGAATGAAGAGCCGAAGACCGATTCCTTCGTCGAGGTCGACGAGATCACGCTCGACCGCAAGATCCGCCGCATCTTCACCGGCTGGATGTTCGCCGAAAGCCCTGGTCTCAACGCCGTCGAGCACGCCGTCTATGACGTCTGGCTGAAGGAATGCAAGCAGAAGTCGGATGTGCCGGCGCCCGATGCTGGCAACAGCGACGCGACCAAGGCCGAAGGGGCGAAAGTCGACGCCTCGAAGCCAGCCGCGCCCAAGCCCGCCTCGGCCAGGCCGAAGCCCGCGGCCACTCCCGACGCAGCAGAGCCCGACGACGCAGTGGAATCGGATACCACGACCACCAACTGATCCGTTGGAACCGCCATGGCTGGCGCGCGTTGGACCATCACCACGCGCCCGGAGGATATGCCGATGTCGGACAGCAAGCGGATCACCGCCAACAAGGCCGAGTTGCTGGAGCTCGAAAAGGGGTTCTGGACCGGTGACGCTGCCTACTTCGCCGCCAATGCGGATACCGAGTGCCTGGTGGCGTTTCCGCAGATGGCTAAAGCGATGGACAATGCCGATCTGGCCAAGACCGCGACCAAGCCCACTCGCTGGCGCGATCTCGACATCGAACTCAAGGGGATAATCGAACCCGGCAGCGATATCGTCATGCTGACTTACGAAGCGCATGCGACGCGCGAGAATGGCGAGCGCTACGCGGCGCTGGTCAGCACCGGCTACGTCCACCGCGTCAACGGCTGGAAGATGATGTTCCATTCGCAGACGCCGATCGAGGCCACCGCCGAGTAGGCCTTGATCCCTAAGGAAAAAAGACCGCTTCACCCTTCAGCGCGTCGGCCAGCATCTTTTCATACTTGCCGCGCGGCACATCGACCGCGCCGAAGCGCTTGAGGTGCTCGGTGGTGAACTGCGTATCGAGGAGCGCAAAGCCGCGCGCCTTGAGGCGCTCGACAAGATGCACCAGGCAGGTCTTCGAGGCATCGGTCTCCCTGGAGAACATGCTCTCGCCGAAGAACACCCGTCCGAGCGAGACGCCATAGAGACCGCCGACCAGCCGCTCCTCACGCCAGGCCTCGACGGAGTGGCAATGGCCCATGCGATGCAGTTGCACATAGGCCTCGCGGATCGGTGCGTTGATCCAGGTCGAGCGGCGCTCTTCGCGCTTTTCGGCGCAGCCGTCGATCGTCGCCTCGAAATCGAAGTCGAAACGGATGTCGAACTGGTGCCTGCGGATCGTCTTCTTCAGGCTTTTTGGGGTGTGGAACCCGTCGAGCGGAATGATGCCCCGCGTCTCCGGCCGCACCCAGAAAACTTCCGGGTCGCTGGCACTTTCGGCCATCGGGAAGACGCCCGAGGCGTATGCCTTGAGCAGAAGGTCGGTGGGGATGCGATAGCCTGGCGCGTAGGGACGGGTCATCGCATCATCATGGCGCCAAGTTGGGCCTATTCGCCCTTGGCCAGGTATTTTTCCAGCCAGTGGATATCGTAGTCGCCATTGGCGATGTCGGCATTGCCGACGAGGTCGCGAAACAGCGGCAACGTCGTCTTGATGCCGTCGACGACGAATTCGTCGAGGGCCCGGCGCAGCCGCATCATGCATTCGACGCGGTTGCGTCCATGCACGATCAGCTTGCCGATCAGGCTGTCATAGTAGGGCGGGATCTTGTAGCCGGAATAGACCCCGGAATCGACGCGGATGCCGAGGCCGCCGGGCGTGTGAAAATGGGTAATCGTGCCGGGCGATGGGGTGAAAGTGCGCGGATCCTCGGCATTGATGCGGCATTCAATGGCGTGGCCATTGAACTTGATGTCTTCCTGCTTGACCGAAAGACCGCCGCCGGAAGCGACCCGGATCTGCTCGTGGACCAGATCGATGCCGGTGATCGCTTCCGTCACCGGATGCTCGACCTGCAGGCGCGTGTTCATCTCGATGAAATAGAACTCGCCATTCTCGTACAGGAACTCGATCGTTCCGGCGCCCGAATAGCCAAGATCGGCAATCGCCTTGGCGCAGATGCCGCCGATGCGGGCCCGTTCCTCGGCGTTGAGCGCCGGTGAATTGGCCTCTTCCCAGACTTTCTGGTGGCGCCGTTGCAGCGAGCAGTCGCGCTCGCCGAAATGCACGCCGCGGCCGAAGCCGTCGCCGAACACCTGCACCTCGATGTGGCGCGGCTTTTCCAGGTATTTCTCGATGTAGACCGCGTCGTCACCGAAGGCGGCTCCCGCTTCCGAGCGGGCCGTCTGCAAGGCGACCTCGAGGTCGCCTTCGGTAAGCGCCACCTTCATGCCGCGCCCGCCGCCGCCGGCCGATGCCTTGATGATCACGGGGTAGCCGATCTCGGCGGCGATCCGCTTGGCTTCCTTTTCCTCGGTCACGGCTCCATCGGAGCCGGGCACCACCGGAATGCCAAGGCGTTTTGCCGTGCGCTTGGCCTCGATCTTGTCGCCCATGACGCGGATGTGGTCGCCGGTCGGACCGATGAAGGTGATGTTGTGCGCGGCCAGAATGTCGGCGAACTTGGCGTTCTCCGACAGGAAGCCGTAGCCCGGATGCACGGCGTCGGCGCCGGTGATCTCGCAGGCCGCCACGATCTGATGGATGTTGAGATAGCTGTCACGCGACGGCGGCGGACCGATGCAGACACTTTCGTCGGCAAGCCGCACATGCATGGCGTCGGCGTCGGCGGTCGAATGCACCACCACCGTCTGGATGCCGAGTTCCTTGCAGGCGCGCAGCACCCGAAGCGCGATTTCGCCGCGATTGGCGATGAGGATCTTCTGGAACATCCGGCCCGCTCTACTCGATCACGACGAGCGGCATGCCGTATTCGACCGGCGTCGCGTCCTCGAACAGGATCGCCGTCACCGTGCCGGCGCGCGGCGAGGGGATCTGGTTCATGGTCTTCATCGCCTCGATGATCAGGAGCGTCTGTCCTTCCTTGACCTTCTGGCCGACCTCGATGAACGGCTTGGCGTCCGGCGACGGCGCCAGATAGGCGGTTCCGACCATGGGCGAAGGGACGGCGTTCTTGGACACGTCGACCGCCGCCGGGGCAGCCACGACGGCGGATTGGGATGCGGCCGCCGGCGCATAGGCCGGTTGCGGCGCGGCCATCGCATGGACGGTGGGCGCCTGCCGCGACACCCGCACCTTCAGATCGCCGAGTTCAACCTCGATCTCGGTCAGGTTGGTGTCGTTCAGTATGCCCGCCAGATCGCGGATCAGTTGCTGGTCAACACCGGTCTTCTTTATCGACATTTTCGAGCCTTCTGTTTGTGGGCCGGTCATAGGCGTGCGGCCAGCGCCTGTAGCGCAAGCTGGTAGCCGAGCGGCCCAAAGCCACAGATCATGCCGACAGCGACCGGCGCGACCATGGAGACGTGGCGGAACGGTTCCCGCGCATGGATGTTGGAAAGGTGAACTTCGGCGACCGGCAACGGCGCGACCGAACGGATGGCGTCGTGGATCGCGATCGAGGTATGGCTGTAGGCGCCTGGGTTGATGACGATGCCGGCGGCCTTGTCGCCGGCTTCCTGGATCCAGTCGACAAGATCGCCTTCATGGTTCGACTGGCGGAAATCGATCTCGATCCCAAGCGATTGTCCCGTCTGTTTGCAGTCATCCGCGATGGCGGCAAGCGTCTTGCCGCCATAGATGCCCGGCTCGCGCTTGCCGAGCGCGTTGAGATTGGGACCGTTCAGGACGAAAACCGTTTTCAAAAAAGCCGACCTTTTCCGGCGCCGGCGTCAAGCCGGCGCGCTGGGCCTCTATACCGGGCATAGTCGCCCGCGGAAAGAGCGCAAGTGCGTTCTTTCACTGTCCACAACAGGCCGAAATGCGCCAGTGAAGAAAACCGCTCGCCGATCAAAGCGCGGCTTTCGCCGCCTCGATCTTTTCGGCGAGCACTTCCTGCCCGAGCGCTCCGAACACGACCTCGTTGCCGACGACGTAGGACGGTGTTCCGGTGATCTGCAGCTTGTTGGCGAGATCGTAGGTCTTGGAGAAGGCCTCGGTGATCGACGGATCCTTCATTTTCTCGCGCAGTGTCGCCTCGTCGGCGCCGAGCGAAAGCGCGATCTTCATCGCGGTTGCCTCGGTGGCGCGCCCCTGGCCGCCGAGCAGCGCGTTGTGGAATTCGCCGTACTTCTCCGGCTTCATCAGATGGAACGCCATCGAAACGACGCTCGCCTTCTGCGAATCCGGGCCGAGGATCGGGAACTCCTTGAGCACGAAACGCAGATCCGGATCGGACTTGGTCAGGGCCCGCATGTCCTCGATGGCGCGTTTGCAGAAACCGCAATTGTAGTCGTAGAACTCGACGATGGTGACCTTGCCGTTCGGGTTGCCGACGACGCCGTCGAAGGTGGAGTTGAAGATCTGGTCCTTGGCGTTCTTGATGACGCCGAGTGCGGCGAGCCGCTGTTCTTCCTTCTGCTTGGCCTCGAGCGCGTCCTGCACTTCGAGCAGCACTTCCGGGTTCTTCAGCAGGTAGTCGCGGATGATTCCCTCGACCTCGGCGCGGTCGATTTTGGTATCCGCCACGGTGGTCTGGGCCGGCTGCGTCGCCTGGGCAGGCTGCGTCGTTCCGGCCTTCGCGACCTGAGGATTGCCGGCCACGAAACCGAAAGCCAGCATGGCAAGGGCGACCGCAACCCCCGTGGTGCCCAGCAGCAGTGCCTTTTTCATCGTTCTCGTTCCTTCTGCCTGTGTTCCGGTCTGGCTGTGTCGCAGCACGCGGCCGGAGGGTTCATGAGATCACTGGCTCTTGCCTGATGATTTGTAGTTTATGATGTCCTGCGCGCGTATCCAACGCGGTTCGCCGCGCTTCATCTGCTGCTGTGCCCGCATGGCGAAGATCTTCGCATCCTTGTAGCTACCGGAATAGAAATGGCCTTCGGCGGTGGCAAGCTCGGCGCCCGGTATGTCTCCCAACTCGCCATAAGCCTGCGCCAGATAACGATACCCGGTGGAATTTTCCTTGTCGCGGCTCAGGCCATTGTTGATCTGCACGACAGCTTTCTTGAGCGAATCGGGCGTGCCGACCGCCATCAGCGCCTGGCCAAGCGAAACAGGCAGCAGGCCGGACCGTGCCGGATCGAGGCTGACCGCCTTGGCGTAGGCGTCGGCCGCATCCCCAGGCTTGTTCGCTTTCATCAATATGTCGCCGCGCAGCTCCTGGAAGTAGGCATTCCTGGGCTGCGCCTTGATCAGGGCGTTGGTCTTCGTGAGCGCCGCGTCGAGGTTGCCGTAGAGATAGGTCGACTGGGCATCGCCATATAGCGCCGCCATGCCGCCGCGCATCTTTTGCATCAGCCGCGCCGCGGCGGCCTGGCCTTCCATGTAGACGGCAATCTTCACCCGCATCATGTCATGGCGCTGCTGCAGCGCCGGCGCGTCGGCCTTGTCGACATTTGGGCTCTGCTTGACCAGCACTTCGAGGTTGGCGATGCGGTCCTGCGGCATCGGATGGCTGATCCGGTAGGGATCCACCTGCGCGCCCGACAGCGACAGCGCCGTCTGGAAGCGGTGGAAGGTCTTCAGCATGCCCAAGCCGGACTGGCCCGTCGCATTGAGATAGGTGATGGCGGAGCGGTCGGCGGTGATTTCCTCGGTACGCTGATAGGCGAGGATGCTGCGCTGCGCCATCTCGCCGCCGCCAGCCGCCACGCCCATGCCGGCGCCGGCAAGGCCGCGGCTGTTCGTGGTCGCGCCGGCAACCATGGCGCCGGCACCCAGCAAGGTGGCGATGATGGCCATGGTCTTGGCGCGTTCGAGCTGGTCGCGCAGTTTCTGCTGGTGGCCTCCGGCGATATGCCCGGCTTCGTGCGCGATGACGCCGATGATTTCGTTCGGCGTCTCGGCCGTCATCAGGGCGCCGGTATTGATGAACAGCCGGCGCCCGGTGACGAAGGCGTTGAAGCTGGAATCATTGACCAGCACGATGTCGATGCCGTCATTCGCCAGTCCGGCCGCCCTGAAGATCGGCCGTGCGTAATCGCGCACCAGAGCCTCGATCTCGGCGTCGCGCACCACGGGCACGCCTTGAGCGAAGGCGGTCACCGAACCGGCCATCGCAACCGCGGCGGCAAGCGAGATCGTCGCGAAGGCGCGCGCTGCCTGGGCAATCGTCGATCTGGGTCGGCTCAACATAATGTGTCCACTGGTAGACGAGCGGGCGAAAGATGAAAAGTCGGCGCCGGAAAAACTTCCTCAACTTGTGATCCTCACATCAATCGGGCATTTGTGCGGCGCATGCGTCAGGACCTGGCGCGCTCAATCCTCGCAACAGGGGTAAAAATGGTCGTTTCGCTCTCCCGTCGCGGCAATGTCGAGCCGTTCCACGCCATGGATGTGCTGGCTGAAGCGAACCGGCTGAAGGCCCAAGGCGTGCCGGTGATTTCCATGGCGGTCGGCCAGCCTTCCGATCCGGCGCCTCTCGGGGTTCGCGCCGCCGCGGCCAAGGCGCTGGAGGATGGACGCATTGGCTACACCGACACGCTGGGTCTGACCTCCTTGCGCAAGGCGATCGCCGGGCACTACGCGGATCACTATGGCCTCGATGTCGACCCCGGGCGGATCGCGGTGACCACCGGATCGTCGGCGGCCTTCAATCTTACCTTTCTGGCGATGTTCGATCCCGGCGACCGGGTCGCCATCGCCGCGCCCGGCTACCCCGCCTATCGCAACATCATGGCGGCCCTTGGCATCGACGTGGTCGAAATCGAGCTCGGCGACGCGGCTTATCTGCATGCCGGCCATCTGGAGGCCGCGCATCGCGAGAAGCCGTTGAAGGGCGTGCTGTTCGCAAGTCCGGCCAATCCGACCGGCGCCGTCATACCGGCCGACGAACTGGCGACCCTGGTCGCCACGGCGCAATCCCTCGGTATCGCCGTCATTTCCGATGAGATCTATCATCGGCTGGCCTATGGCGCCCCGGACACCACGGCGCTCGCCTTTAGCGACAGCGTGACTGTGATCAATTCCTTCTCGAAATATTATTGCATGACCGGCTGGCGCATCGGCTGGATGGTTTTGCCGGAAGAGCTCGTGCGGCCCGTGGAGCGCATCGCCCAGAGCCTCTACATTTCGCCGCCGGAGCTGTCGCAGATCGCGGCGGTCGAGGCTTTCGCCGCGACCGAGGAACTGGAAGCGGTGAAGCGGCGCTATGCCTGGAACCGCGAGCTGCTGATGACGCGCCTGCCGGAGCTTGGGTTTCCCCTGGCGGCGCCCATGGATGGCGCCTTCTACGCTTTCTGCGATGTCACCCGGCACAGCAATGACAGCATGGCGTTTGCCCGCAAAATGCTGGCCGAGGCGCATGTGGCGGCGACGCCAGGCCGCGATTTCGACACCCGGGCGGGCCACCGCACGATGCGGTTTTCCTATGCCGGCAGCCACGACGACATGGTCGAGGCGATGGCCCGTATCGAACGATGGTTGAGGTAGCGCCATGCCGGAACTCGAACAGGCCCCCAAACTCGATCAAACCCTCAAACTTGATCAAGCCCTCAAACTTGGTCAAGCATTGGCGGAAGTCGCGGCGGAAATGGCGGAACGCACCGATCGCGGCGATGTCGCGACCTATATTCCCCAACTGGGCAAGGTCGACCCAAAGAAGTTCGGCATCTGCGCCGTCACCAATGACGGCCGCACGCTGCTGGCTGGCGATGCCGAGGAAGCATTTTCGATCCAGAGCATCTCGAAAGTGTTCACCCTGACGCTGGCGCTCGGCAATGTCGGCGACGCGCTGTGGAAGCGAGTAGGGCGCGAACCCTCCGGCAACCCGTTCAACTCGATCGTCCAGCTCGAGCACGAGAATGGCATTCCACGCAATCCGTTCATCAATGCCGGCGCCATCGTCATTTCCGACATCCTGCTTGCCGGCCACCAGCCGCGCGAGGCGATCGGCGAGATCCTGCGCTTCATCCAGTTCCTCGCCGACGACGAAACAATCATTATCGACCGCGACGTCGCGGCCTCCGAACGTGCCACCGGCTACCGCAACTTCGCGCTCGCCAATTACATGAAGTCCTTCGGCAATCTCCACCATGCGCCGGAGCTGGCGCTGGGCGTCTATTTCCATCATTGCGCCATCGCCATGAGCTGCCGGCAACTGGCGATGGCCGGTCGCTTCCTCGCCAATGGCGGCAAGAACCCGGCAACCGGGCATTCCGTGGTGTCGGCGGAGCGGGCGCGGCGCATCGGCGCCATGATGCTGACCTGCGGCCACTATGACGGCTCCGGCGACTTCGCCTTCCGCGTCGGTATTCCCGGCAAGAGCGGCGTCGGCGGCGGCATACTGGGCATCGTGCCGGGTGTCGCCTCGCTCGCCGTCTGGTCGCCCGGCCTCAACGCCAACGGCAATTCCAAGCTGGGTTCGATCGCGCTGGAAAAGCTCGCCAGGATGATGAACTGGTCGATCTTCGCGCCCTAGAGCAATTCCAGGAAATGTGTGTAACGGTCTTCCCGGGGGAAGCGCGTAGCGCTTCCCCTTGGGAATTGCGTAAAAACAAAGAGTTAGAGCGGTTCGGCGATTCTAACAAACGCTGAACCGCTCTAGGGTCAAGACCTGCCGGATATGAAACCCCCGCGCCGTTCATTTCGATCGGCGCGGGGGTCTTTTTGTCAGAAAATCAACTCAAGAATTTGAAAAGCTTAGAAAAAGCCTTTCCGCTGCCACCAGCCGGCACGCTTGGGCTTTTCTTCGGATTCGGCTTTGGCTTCCGGTTCATCGGCGACGGTCGAGGAAACCACCGGTACGACAGGTGTATCGGCGGCTGCGGCCTTGCGGCGTGATGGCCGGGTCTTCGGTGTCTCCCCGGCGACCGCTGCCTCGTCCGAGGCCGTGGCTGGCGTCTCAGCGGCTGCCTGAACGGCCACTTCCACGGTCGGCTCCTCGGCCACAGCCTCGGCGGCTGCCTTCTTCGGCTTGGCTGCGCGCCGGGGCTTCTTGGGCTTTTCGGTGCTAGGCACCTCGTCGCTCACGGTAGTTGCCGGCTCTTCGGCGGCCGCGGCAGCCACCGGCTCGATCGACACAGGCTCGCTTAGCGAAGCGTCAGCCTCGGCAGGTTCGGTCGTTTCACCGGCTGCCGCCTCCGTCTCGCCTTCGCCGTCCTCACGGCGGTTGCGTTTGCCGCCGCGCTTGCCGCGTCGGCGCTTCTTGCCCTGGCCATCGTCGGGTGCTTCGGCCGTTTCGACGGTCTCGGTTGCGGCGACCGCAGCCTCGTCGTCTGCCTCGGCATCGTCATGGTCCGCCGCGCCTTCCGACGCGGAGAAGCCGTCATCCGACGTGGAAGCGCCCTCGGTCGGAGCACCATGCTCGCGGTCGCGATCCTTGCCGCCGCGCCGCCTGCGGCGCTTGCGGCGCTTGCGGTCGCGGCCTTCGCCATCCTCGCCGGTCCGCTGCTGCTGGCCCTGCTGGGGCTGACGCGGCTGTTCGGCCTGAGCCGGCGTTTCGTCCTCTTCCTCGACGACAACGATCTCGTCCTCGGGCTCTTCCGGCTCGATGTAGGCGGGCAGGCTGCGCGCCTCGACGAAGCCTTCCGGCTTTTCGGCCAGCGCGCCGCGGAAGATCGCGTAGTGCTGGGCGCCGACCGTATCGTCGGCCTCGATGGTGATGGTCAGGCCGAAGCGGCTTTCGAGCTCCACCAGCGTACCGCGCTTGTGGTTAAGCACGTAGAGCGCGGTCGCGGCCGGCGTGCGCACCGTGATGTGGCTGCGCGAATCCTTGAGCAGGAATTCCTCGATCGCTCGCACCACCATCAGCGCGACCGACGAATCGGAGCGCACATGGCCGGTGCCGCCGCAATGCGGGCACGGCTTCATGGTCGATTCCAGCACGCTGGCGCGGATGCGCTGGCGCGACATCTCCATCAGGCCGAAATGCGAGATACGGCCGACCTGAATGCGGGCGCGGTCGTTCTTGAGGTGATCCTTCAGCCGCTTCTCGACGGAGCGGTTGTTACGGTTCTCCTCCATGTCGATGAAGTCGATGACGATCAGGCCGGCAAGGTCGCGCAACCGGAGCTGGCGGGCAACTTCTTCCGCTGCCTCCAGATTGGTGTGGAGCGCGGTGTCCTCGATCGAGTGCTCCTTGGTGGAGCGTCCCGAATTGACGTCGATGGCGACCAGTGCCTCGGTCTGGTTGATGATGATGTAGCCGCCGCTCTTCAGCGTCACCTGCGGCTGCAGCATGCGGTCGAGCTGCGCTTCAATGCCGTTGCGCACGAAGATCGGCGTCGTGTCGCGGAACGGCTGAACCACCTTGGCGTGGCTCGGCATCAGCATGCGCATGAAGTCCTTGGCCTCGCGGTAGCCCTCTTCGCCGGAAACCAGAATCTCGTCGATGTCCTTGTTGTAGAGGTCGCGCACCGAGCGCTTGATCAGGCTGCCTTCCTCGTAGACGAGGGCAGGGGCGGTGGACTGGAGCGTGAGATTGCGCACGTTCTCCCACAGCCGCATCAGATATTCGTAGTCGCGCTTGATCTCGGCCTTGGTGCGGCTCTCGCCGGCGGTACGCAGGATGACCCCCATGCCTTGCGGCACTTCGAGATCGGCAACAACTTCCTTGAGGCGCTTGCGGTCGACCGCGCTGGTGATCTTGCGCGAAATGCCGCCGCCGCGCGCCGTGTTCGGCATCAGAACCGAATAGCGGCCGGCGAGCGACAGATAGGTGGTGAGCGCCGCGCCCTTGTTGCCGCGCTCTTCCTTGACCACCTGCACGAGCAGAATCTGCCGGCGCTTGATCACTTCCTGGATCTTGTACTGGCGACGCACCGGCTTGCGGCGGTTGCGCACTTCTTCCAGCGCATCCTCGGCGCCGACCGATTCGATCTCATGATCGTCGGGATGGGAAGAGGATACTTCCTCCAGCATGCCGCGATCATTGTCGGTGGAGGTGGCTTCGCTGCCTTGCTCCGCCTGCGCGACAGTCTCGGAAATCACATCGGCTTCGACGGAGGCGGCGATCGACTTGGGGCCGCCGTCGCTGGCCTCGCTTTCATCCTGTTCGGAAGAACCGTCGTTATCTTCGGATGCAACGGCGTGCTCCGAGGCATCCGACGCGTGTTCCGTGGTTCCGGAAACGTCGGACATGTCCTCGGCGACCGCGTCAGCGCCATTGTCGTTGTTTTCGTCCGTCTCGCCGATGCCTTCGTTTGCGTCCCCGGAATCGGCCGAACCCGCATCGCGCCTGCTTTCACCGCGGTCGCGAGTCTTGCCGCCGCGCCGGCGGCCGCGCCGTCCGCGATCCCGGCTCTGGCGATCCTCGCCTTCGCCGTCCTCGTTCTCCTCGTCCTCGGCCTCCTGCGCTTCCGCGCGCAGCAGTGCCTGACGGTCGGCGACCGGAATCTGGTAGTAATCGGGGTGTATTTCACTGAAGGCGAGAAAACCGTGACGGTTGCCGCCATATTCGACAAAGGCTGCCTGAAGGGAGGGTTCGACGCGCGTTACGCGGGCGAGGTAGATATTTCCTTTGAGCTGCTTCTTGTCCTGGGATTCAAAGTCGAATTCTTCGATACGGTTACCGCGTATGACGACTACGCGTGTTTCCTCCGGGTGGGAGGCGTCTATCAGCATTTTGTTGGGCATTATTTCGTTTCCCCCCGGCAGCCGTCAGCCGCAGCTGGCGGGGCAAAGCCCGCTGCTGTGTGTCTGGATGAGAGTGGGTGCCGGATAATTGAACGTCCGCCGGACGCTGCCCGCGTGTCATGGCGGTGCCGCCCGCAGCCAAATTGGCGCGGTTTGATGCGGACCTTTCCATGATTGCGCTTGAAGCCATCGTCACCAGCAGAACTTTTGAACCAAAGCCCGGAAACCGGACCAGCTTATTTGCTCTTACAGAGCCGGCACGGGAACAACCCGGCCGTTTTCCTCACGCAGGCGATTCCCCCGCCACGGGAGCACACCTGCGAAATTCGTCGCAATCACCTGAAGCCTTTTCGCGTGAAGCGAAAGGAGCCGCCTTTCATCTGACCCTTTAGCAGGAAGCTGCGGAGGAGGGCGGTTCCAGGATTGCAGTGATCCACCATCGCTTTTATGATTTGGCGGGTTGGAAGGCAACCCCGATTTCCGATGCCGGCAAAAAGCAGTTCCGTAGCGTAAGCCTGGTTCCGATCCTTGCATGAAAAGGCTTGGTTAACCTTCTCTGGATACCAATCGTTAATCGAACTCGTGGCCTGACCGGCGCTTCGATGAAACGAGCCGGCGCCGGGCGCCAAACCGGGAGCGACTGGGAGAGAGATGGGACTGGCGGACTTCACAGACAAGGGATGCCGTGTTGGCGGCCGGTTTCTGTGCGCCTTCTGTCTCTTGTTGCTGCTGGTGGTTTCGTCCGCCTTTTCCACTGTTGCCAACGCCGCCGACGCACCGCTCGTGGCGAGGGGGTACAAGATGGCCGGCGACGCCACCAAGATGCGCATCGTCATGGATTTCGATCGCGAGCCCGACATCAAATGGTTCCTGCTGCGCGGGCCCAACCGGCTTGTCATCGATCTTGCGAACACGCGATTTGCCATCGATGCCAAGGATTTGAAGCCGCGCGGCCTAGTCAGGGGCGTGCGGCTCGGCGAACTCGGCGAGGGCGTTGCGCGACTGATTCTGACCGGCAAGGGGCCGTTCGCCGTCGACAAGCTCGATGTGCTCAAGAACGAGGACGGAACCGGTTACCGCATTGCCATCGACATGTCGGCGGCCTCCGAACGAGAGTTCGACGCCGCCCTTGCCAATCAGGCGTTGACCACCGGCTCCACCGTTTCGACCGACAAGGGCGGCCGGGTCGGCACCGGTCCCGTCTCCAATCCGGGACATCGCTTCACCGTGGTCATCGATCCCGGCCATGGTGGCATAGACGGCGGCGCCGAAGGCCTGAACGGCACCATCGAGAAGAACGTCACCCTGGCCTTTGCCACGGAGCTGCGCGACAAGCTCGCGGCCATCGGCAGATACGATGTCTTCATGACCCGCGATACCGATGAATATCTGCGCCTGGACGACCGCGTGCGCATTGCCCGCCAGCATGAGGCCGATCTGCTGATTTCGATCCATGCCGACACGATCAGCGTCAAGGGCATCCGCGGCGCCACGGTCTATACGGTCTCCGACAAGGCCTCCGACCCGGAAGCGCAGGCGCTTGCCGACCGCGAAAACCTGTCCGACCAATTCGCCGGCATGGTCATCAAGGACGACAATAAGGAAGTCACCGACATCCTCATCGACCTGATCCGCCGCGAGACGCACACTTTCTCGATGAGTTTTGCCCACACATTGGTCGGCCAGCTCTCGACCAGCGTCGGCCTCATCAACAATCCGCAGCGTTCGGCGGGATTCAAGGTGCTGAAGGCGCCGGACGTGCCCTCGGTGCTGGTCGAACTCGGCTATCTCTCCAACGCCAAGGACGAGGCGCAGCTGCTCGACGCCGAATGGCGCGGCAAGGCAGCGCAAAGCATCACCAATGCCGTCGCATTGTTCGCTTCCGCGCGCGCCGGGGTCGGAACCGGAGGTTGACATGCGTCGCGGCGCCTGCAACCAGAAGCGGCGTTGCGGGATGACAACACAAGGTGCTTTTATTTCCGGCTTGCGGCCGCCAGACGCGGCCTTGCCGTATTTTGTCCACATGGTCGCGACATGGGTTTTCGATTACGGTTTGGGACCGGCTCGAAAGCTTGCGTGGAAGGCGGCTTCGTTTAGGAAATTCCCGAACCAAGGACTGGAGCGGGTATGATTCGTCTCATTGGCTATTTCTTCGGCATCGGCACGACGCTGGCCCTTCTGGTCGCGGCGGGCGTTGCGATTTACATTGGCCACCTGTCGAAGGACCTGCCCGACTACGAGGTTCTGGCCAAGTACGAGCCGCCGGTGACCACCCGCATCCACGCCTCGGACGGGTCGCTGATGGCGGAATACGCGCGCGAGCGTCGCCTTTATCTGCCGATCCAGGCCATTCCGGATCGGGTCAAGGCCGCTTTCCTGTCCGCCGAGGACAAGAATTTCTACAACCACCCAGGCATCGACGTGACCGGCCTTGGCCGCGCCATCATCGTCAATTTTCAGAATCTCGGCTCGGGCAGGCGTCAGGTCGGCGCCTCGACGATCACCCAGCAGGTGGCCAAGAACTTCCTGTTGACCGCGGACCAGACCTACGAGCGCAAGATCAAGGAAATGATCCTGGCCTTCCGCATCGAGCAGGCCTATCCCAAGGACCGCATTCTCGAGCTCTACCTCAACGAAATCTTCTTCGGCTTCGGTGCCTATGGCGTCGCCGGAGCGGCATTGACCTATTTCGACAAGTCGGTGAACGAACTGACCGTGGCCGAGGCCGCTTACCTGGCCTCCCTGCCGAAGGGGCCGAACAACTATCACCCCTTCAAGCATGCCGATCGCGCGATCGAGCGCCGCAACTGGGTCATCGACCAGATGGTCGAGAATGGCTACGTCACGCGTGAGGAAGGCAACAAGGCCAAGGCCGAGCCGCTCGGCGTAACGCCGCGCCGCACCGGCACCTATCTGTTCGCCGGTGAATATTTCACCGAGGAAGTGCGTCGTCAGATCATTGCCCGTTACGGCGAGAACGCGCTCTACGAAGGCGGCCTGTCCGTCCGCACCACGCTTGACCCGAAGATCCAGCTGATCGCTCGCAAGGCGATGCAGAACGGCCTCATCAAATACGATACGCTGCGCGGCTATCGCGGGCCGGTGACGACCATCGACGCGTCAGGCGACTGGGGCGTGCCGCTGGGCGCCGTCAAGGGACTGGAGGACGTTCCGGAGTGGTCGCTGGCCGTCGTGCTCGACAGTTCGGCGTCAGGTCTGTCGATCGGCCTGCAACCCGCGCGCCAGGCCTCCGGCGATATCGTGAAGGAACGCGTCGAAGGCACTGTCAGCAAGGAAGACATGGGCTTTGCCATGCGCCATGTGGTCGACGGCAAGACGGTCAAGGCCAAGTCGCCGGCCGACGTGCTGAAGCCGGGCGACGTCATCTTCGTGCAGAAGAACGATGGCTCCGACAATGCCTACAGCCTGCGTCAGGTTCCCGAGGTGGAAGGCGGTCTGATCGCCATGGATCCGCATACCGGCCGCGTGCTGGCCATGGTCGGGGGCTTCTCCTACGCCCAGTCCGAGTTCAACCGCGCCACCCAGGCGATGCGCCAGCCGGGCTCCTCGTTCAAGCCGATCGTCTATTCGGCCGCACTCGACAATGGCTATACCCCGGCCTCGGTGATCATGGATGGACCGATCACCATCCAGAGCGGCAACACCACCTGGACGCCGAAGAACTATGACGGCACCGTCGCCGGCCCGGCAACGCTGCGTTCCGGCATCGAGAAATCGCGCAACCTGATGACGGTGCGGCTTGCCAACGACATGGGCATGAAGCTGGTCGTCGAATATGCCGAACGCTTCGGCGTCTATGATCATCTGGCGCCGTATCTGCCGATGGCGCTGGGCTCCGGCGAGACGACCGTGATGCGCATGGTTTCGGCCTATTCGATCATGGCCAATGGCGGCAAGTCGATCAAACCGTCGCTGATTGACCGCATCCAGGATCGCTACGGCAAGACGGTGTTCAAGCAGGATGAGCGCGGCTGCGAGGGCTGCAACGCGCCTGAATGGAAGAATCAGCCGGAGCCGGAACTGGTCGACAATTCCGAGCAGGTGCTCGATCCGATGACCGCCTACCAGATCACCTCGATGATGGAAGGCGTCGTCCAGCGCGGCACCGGCGCCACCATTGGGGAGCTTGGTCGCCACATCGCCGGCAAGACCGGCACCACCAACGATGAAAAGGACGCCTGGTTCATTGGCTACACGCCGAACCTCGTGGTCGGGCTCTACATGGGTTACGACACGCCGCGCGGCCTAGGCCATGGCGCCACCGGCGGCGGTCTTGCCGCGCCGATCTTCAAGGATTTCATGCGCGTGGCGCTGGACGGCACGCCCAATGTCGACTTCAAGGTGCCCGACGGCATGAACCTGGTCGCCATCAACCGCAAGACCGGCATGCGGGCTTCCTCGGGCGATCCGGGAACCATCATCGAGGCCTTCAAGCCGGGCACCGGCCCCGCCGACAGCTACTGGGTGATCGGCATGGGCGCCGATGGCTCCAACGCATCGGGTGGCGCACTGTCGCCGCAGGCCAACCAGGCCATCCAGGACGGCGGCGGCGGCCTTTACTGACGGTTCACACGCAGAATGGGCCAGCCCCTGGGCTGGCCCATTTCGCTTTACACATGGCGGCACCGTCCCTATGTATCGCGCCGACCGAAGCGTCATCTCAGCAACAGGACAAAACATCAGGCCATGCGCGCGGAAACGCAGAATATTGTCGACGAGATCAGGCAGGCGATAACCCTGCTGAGGAGGCATCTTTGACTGGGATCAGGCCATAAAGCGGCTTGAATACCTCAATGTGCGGGCCGAGGACGCCAGCCTCTGGAACGAACCGCTGGAAGCGCAGAAGCTGATGCGCGAACGCCAGGGCCTCGAGGAAGGCATCGCCTCTGTCAAAGGCCTGACCCAGGCGCTGGAAGACAATATCGGCCTGATCGAACTGGGCGAGGAAGAGGGTGACGAAGGCGTCATCGCCGAGGCCGAGGCCGCGCTCCGCTCGATGCAGGGCGAGGCCAAGGCCCGCCAGGTCGAAACGCTGCTCTCGGGCGAGGCCGACGGCAACGACACCTATCTCGAAGTCCATGCAGGCGCCGGCGGCACCGAAAGCCAGGACTGGGCCTCGATGCTGCTGCGCATGTACACGCGCTGGGCCGAGCGCCGGCGCTTCAAGGTCGAGGTGCTTGAAGTGCATGACGGCGAGGAGGCCGGCATCAAGTCCGCCACGCTTCTGATCAAGGGCCACAATGCCTATGGTTGGCTGAAGACCGAATCCGGCGTCCACCGCCTGGTGCGCATCTCACCCTATGACAGCAATGCGCGCCGGCACACATCCTTCTCCAGCGTGTGGGTCTATCCCGTCGTCGACGATGCGATCGAGATCGACGTTTCCGAATCGGACGTCCGCATCGATACCTATCGGTCGTCGGGTTCCGGCGGCCAGCATGTCAATACCACCGATTCGGCCGTGCGCATCACCCATATCGCCACGGGCATCGCGGTCGCCTGCCAGGCGGAACGCTCGCAGCACAAGAACAAGGCGAAGGCCTGGGAAATGCTCCGCTCGCGACTCTATGAGGAAGAGCTGAAGAAGCGCGAAGCGGTGGCCAACGCGACCGAAGCCTCGAAGAGCGACATCGGCTGGGGTCACCAGATCCGTTCCTACGTGCTGCAGCCCTACCAGCTGGTGAAGGATCTGCGCACCGGCGTCGAAAGCACCAGCCCCTCCAGCGTCCTCGATGGCGATCTCGACGACTTCATGGAAGCCTCGCTGTCACAGCGCATCGAAGGCGGTGCCGGCGAAGCCGTGGCGGATCTGGATTAAACAGTCCGCGCGTCTTCGGTTCGGCCGGGTTCCTCATGGTCTCGGCGCGGGTGCTACCGTGTGAGAAACAGATGTGCCGGGAAGGCCGGCAATATGCGGCCTCCGGCAATTCTTGCGCCGACTCACATTTCGGCTCACCATCGCGGCCGGGAGGAGACAAAAGCATTTATGGCCGGTCGCGGCATATCTGCTGACGGTTCGGCCGCTGGGAAGACACGTTCCGGGAAACGGGCAGGCGAAACGCTTGAACCTCGTTTGAAAGGAACGTTGCCATGTTTGCTTCCAGTTCCAGATCGGCCGTCGCCGTTCCGTCGGTTGGCCAACTCCTCCTTCCTGTGTATGCGGCCTGTGTGATCGCATCCGTGTCGGCACCGGCTGTGGCGCATGACGCCAAGCCGACCGCGGCCAAGCCGCAAGGCTGGAGTTACCCGTTCGCCTGTTGCGCCAATTTCGACTGCCACGAGGTGTCGCAAACCTCGATCAGCGAGCGCCCGGACGGCTATGTCATCAAGGACACCGGGGAGGTGCTGGCCTATAGCGACAGGCGAATCAAGGATTCGCCCGATGGCGAGTTCCATTGGTGCGCGCATGAGGCCGGGCTCGATGCCGGCAAGACCATCTGCCTGTTCGTGCCGCCATCGTCCTACTAGTTTGGATCTGCTGCCGCCTGTCCAGGCCTAAAGCCTGCTGAGGGACGGTTGTCAGGATCGCCTCTTTATGGTGCCCTGCCGCCTGGGCGGCGGACAATGGAGAGGTGATGTACATGACCATCAAGGCAAGCTGCCACTGCAAGGCGACGACATTCGAGGTTTCGGAGGCACCGGGCACGGTGACGCAATGCACCTGTTCGTTCTGCTCGAAACGCGGCTCGCTCTGGGCCTATTACGTCCCATCGCAGTTCAGGCTCATCACGCCGCCGAAGAACGTTGCCTTTTATCAATGGGGCTCGAAGACCATAAAGCACGGTTTTTGCGCCACTTGCGGCTGTGGCACTTTCACCGAAACGCCGGACTGGTCGACCGGCGAGCCGGATTTCGACAATCCGAAGATCAGCGTCAACGCGCGGCTGTTCGATGATTTCGATCTCGACAAGGTCGAAGTGGTGGTCATTGACGGCAAGAATCTCTGGTAGCCGGTCACGGCGCTTCGTCACGCCGCCAGCTCCGGGAAAAGCCGCGCCGGCCACTTTTCCCGTTCCGCTTTTCGCCGCAATTCATGGTACAAGTCGCGGCAAGGGCTGATTTGGCGCCATCGTAAGGCGTGACTTGGAGAGGGACCATTCTATGAAAAAGACCGTGCTCGTCGTTGTGGCGACGGCTTTGCTCGTGACCGCGTGCACCACCACCGATCCGTATACGGGCGACCAGAAGATTTCCAACACGGCCGCGGGCGCCGGTCTCGGCGCTCTGGCCGGTGCCAGCCTCGGCCTGCTTGCCGGCGGCAATGACCGCCGCAATGCGTTGATCGGCGCCGGCATCGGCGCGCTGGCCGGCGGCGCCATCGGCGCCACGATGGACCAGAACGAGGCCGAACTGCGCCGGCAGCTTCAGGGCACCGGCGTCAGCGTCACCCGCACCGGCGACCAGATCATCCTCAACATGCCGTCCGACATCACCTTCAATATCGATCAGGACGCTGTGAAGCCCGGTTTCTATCCGGTGCTGAATTCCGTCGCGCTGGTGCTCAAGAAGTTCAAGCAGACCACGGTCGACGTCTTTGGCCATACCGATTCGACCGGTGGCGATCAGCACAATTTCGATCTGTCGCAGCGCCGTGCGCTGGCGGTCGCCAACTACCTCTCTGGCCAGGGCGTTGATCAACGCCGCTTCGCCGTCACCGGCTTCGGCAAGACGCGGCCGATCGCTTCCAACGCGACGGCCGCTGGTCGCGAACAGAACCGGCGCGTCGAGATCCAGCTTTCGCCGCTCACCTGATTGTTCGGCAAGGAAATGCGAAACGACCCCCAACGGCCCCCATCCGGGGGCCGTTTTTGTTTGAGCGGATTTCGACGCCCCTCGGGGCGCCGCTTTAAAATTAGCAATCTCTAAATAACGGCTTTCCCGCGGTCGCGGAAAGGAATAGGATCGGCATCGTTCCAGAGGGGATGAGGCGGTACAACTGGCCGCGTAATCAACACTTTCCGCCTCGGTCTTGCACGGCCAGATCATGAAATCTGGGAGGAATGCAATGACAAGAACAGCCAGCCTTGGACGCTGTGGCGTCCTCGCTTTGACAAGCGTCGTCGGTGCATGGTTGAGCCTCGCTGTGGCTCATGCCGAGGACGCCAGCAAGGCCGACATCGACGCCTTGAAGAAGTCGCTCGCCAAATATGAGGACTACACCGCCGCCGTCCGCGACCTCTATCTCTCGACGGTCGGCTGCGTCTATTACAGCGGCGAAAAGATACCCGGCTCCATGGACTATCCGAAGGGCGCCATGGGCATCCATTTCGTCAACGTCCCGAGCATCGGCCAGAAACTCGACCCGATGAAGCCCAACGTCCTGATCTACGAGCCGACCAGGAAAGGCCTGAAATTGGTCGGCGTGGAATGGCTGGTGCCGTTGACCCCGGACGTCAAGGCGCCGCCGAAGCTGTTTGGTCAAACCTTCATGGGCCCGATGGAGGGACATTATCCGCTCATTCCGAGGGAGTTCGTCCACTATGACCTTCACGCCTGGCTGTTCGCCGACAATCCGAACGGTATGTTCAGCCCGACGAATCCGAAAGTGAAATGCAACAAGGCCGAGTTCCCGATGCTGGAGAAGCCGACCAAGATGATGCCTGGGCCAATGTAACGGGGATTCCGGGCGGCGTTCAAAATAACCGCTGAACCCATCCAGCGCTTTGTTTCCACGCAAGTGTGAGCGGAAACCGCTGTACTTTTCCTGGAATTGCTCTGGGCCAAAAAGGGCAAGCCGGGTACCCGGCTTGTCCGCAATAGCAGCAATCAGACCTTGGCGACGATGCGCATGAAGGCCGGCATGTCGTCGCCGAAACCGACGGTGGCGTCGTTGTCTTCCTGGCGGTGCCGGGCGGGGCGGTTGCCTTCGCGTTGCGGCCGCGTATCGCCACGCTCGGGCGCGCGATCCGAAGAGGTCTTGCGCTCGCTGTTTTCCGAGCGGATCGCGTCCTTGCGCGCGCGCCGATCGGTAGTGTCGGCCGCTTCCGCTACATCGGGCTGGTCGTGCGGCTGGGCAGGCACGGCCGAGACGTCTTCCTCGCTGTGTCTGGAACGGCGTTCGCCGCCCCTCTTGCGCTCGCCATTGTCCTTGCGGTCATGCGCCTTGCGGTCTTCGTCCTTGCGGCCAGCGCGGCGCGGCGCGCCCTTGCCGCGGCGCGGAGCATCGTCCTCGCCTTCGCTGGCGACCACGGTCGACAGGTCGCCGTCATGCCACTCGATCTTGGTGCCGATCAGGCGCTCGATGGCGTCGATATATTTGGTGTCGGACTTGGTCGCGATGGTGAAGGACTTGCCCGAGCGGCCGGCGCGGCCGGTGCGGCCGATGCGATGGACATAATCCTCGGCATGGATCGGCACGTCGTAGTTGAAGACGTGGCTGACGTCGGGAATGTCGAGGCCGCGCGCGGCGACATCCGAGGCGACGAGGTAGCGCAGTTTGCCGTCGCGGAAATTGGCCAGCATCTGCATGCGGGCGCGCTGGTCCATGTCGCCATGCAGCGCACCGGCGTCGAAATCGTATTTCAGCAGCGAGCGGAACAGCTCCGAGACCTCGATCTTGCGGTTGCAGAAGATGATCGCGTTCTTCAGTTCCGCGTCCTCGGCCTTGATCAGGTTGCGCAGCGTTTCGCGCTTGTCCCAAGGCTTGGCGCCCGATTTGACCAGCCGCTGGATGATGTTGGTGGCAGCCGACGCGGCCTTGGAGACCTCGACGCGCACCGGCGCATGCAGGAATTTTTCCGTCAGCTTGGTGATCTCCGGCGGCATGGTGGCCGAGAAGAACAGCGTCTGCCGGGTGAACGGAATCATCTCGCAGATGCGCTCGATGTCGGGAATGAACCCCATGTCGAGCATGCGGTCGGCCTCGTCGATGACGAGGATCTCGACGCCATTGAGCAGCAGCTTGCCGCGTTCGCGGTGGTCGAGCAGACGGCCTGGCGTCGCGATCAGCACATCGGCGCCGCGCTCCAGCTTCTTGTCCTGCTCGTCGAACGAAACGCCGCCGATCAGCAGCGCGATGTTGAGCTTGTGGTTCTTGCCGTATTTGACGAAGTTTTCCTCGACCTGCGCGGCAAGCTCACGCGTCGGCTCGAGGATCAGCGTGCGCGGCATGCGGGCGCGGGCGCGGCCTTTTTCCAGCCGGGTCAGCATCGGCAGCACGAAGGAGGCGGTCTTGCCGGTGCCGGTCTGGGCAATGCCCAGCACGTCCTTGCCGAGCAAGGCGTGCGGGATCGCACCAGCCTGGATCGGAGTCGGCTGCGTGTAGCCGGCATCGGTGACTGCGGAAAGCACCTTCGGCGACAGGCCGAGGTCTGAAAAGGTCAACGCTTCTTGAGCGATCGTCGTGTCTGAGGACAAGTGTTGCTGTCTTTGGCTGGTTCGGGGAAGCGCAACGTCATTCGTCGCGGCAAGCGCCACGCGCCTGCAAGATTGGTATTGCGATTAGGCGCAAGCCCGCGATTTGTCAACAGAAACGGGCAGGATTGGCGCGATTGTGAAGTTGTAACCTTAATCGCGATGCTTAATCCGGCCGCTTGTCTCTGTGCCGGCTCAGTAACGGAACTGCTCGGCCAGGATGCGCTCGTTCCAGGAGTGGTTGGGATCGAACAGCAAAGTCGCGGTGGCCGTCGGCGATTCCCGCACCGTGACCGAGGTCACAGCCTTGACCTCCGTGTGGTCGGCGGCGGCGTTCACCGGCCGCTTTTCCGGCTCCATTATGTCGAAGCGCACGGTCGCCTTGTTGGAAAGCAATGCGCCGCGCCAGCGTCGCGGGCGAAACGGGCTGACGGGCGTGAGCGCCAGAAGCGGCGCATCGAGCGGCAGGATCGGACCGTGCGCGGAAAGATTGTACGCTGTCGATCCGGCCGGCGTCGCGATCATCACGCCATCGCAATTCAGTTCCTCGAGCCGCACCTGATCATCGATGCTGATGCGGATCTTGGCCGTCTGATAGGATTGGCGCCAAAGCGCGACTTCGTTGATCGCCAGCGCCGTGACGTGTTCGCCGTCCGAGGTGGTTGCCAGCATCTCCAGGGGGCGGATCGTTTCGGCGACCGCGGCCGCGAGGCGCTCCGTGAGCCCTCCGGAGCGGTACTCGTTCATCAGGAAGCCGATGGTGCCACGGTTCATGCCGTAGACTTTCTTTCCCGTACCCATCGTGTCGCGCAAGGTCTGCAGCAGGAAGCCGTCGCCGCCCAGCGCCACCACGACAGCCGCCTCGGCGACCGAACATTGGCCGTAGCGCGCCGACAGGCTCTCCAGCGCCGCTTTGGCGTCCGTTGTGTCGGACGAGACGAAGGCAATGCTGTTGGCAGCTGTGTTCATGGCTTCCCGATCGCGACCGATTGGCGCCGGCAGGTTCTGGCCGCGCCTGCGCCGGGGTAGCATGGGGCGGCGGGTCTGCAAAGAGAGCCTCAAGCGATGGTGCGGCAGGGCGGTCGCGGTTGATGTCATGGCGCGAGCGAATGTGATGGTTAAGACCGGGCTTAAGCTCTCGTAAAGCCAGATCGGTCATGTTAGCCGGCATGGGTGGTGTGGGCGCCCGCGGCATCGCTTGTTTTTCTCGACGCTTGGCATGCCGCGGCACGTTAGATTTGTGTGCATGATCCCGCGCATTCTGTTGTCGGGGCATGCGCCAACCAGACGAGGCCGACATATTGCCGGTAACACGCCTGATCATCGTCTTTGTCGTGTTGGGAAGCTTCGCGCTTGTCTTTGCCGAACTGGTGCGCCGGTCGGAAGAAATGAGCGCCAGGCCGCTGCCCACGGCCTCACGCTGCGGCGATGCCGCCGGAATGCCTTGCCCGCAAAGGGCGCTGTAGGCCGCCCAAATACCCTCATGGACCGCACCACCGAGGATCGCCGACGCTTGGCGGGCTCTGCCGTTGATCCCGAGGCGTGGCGCAAGACAAGTTGATCGCGGCAATTGCGGCATCGACAAAACCACTGGTAGAAAGGCTCGGATCCGAAACTGGATCCCGTTTCCCTCATCGCTAGGAAGCGATCCCCGCGCCGCGTCGACCGGCCGAGTTCTGGAATGGTGGGCGCATGCCACGCAGCGTGTTGGTTTCCGGTGGCTGCGGCTTCATTGGCTCGCATCTGGTCGATCGTCTGCTGCGGCGCGACGACCTTGAGGCGCTTGTCGTGGTCGACAATTTGTGGACCGGATTGCGCGACAACATTGCCCATATCGACGACCCACGCTTCAGCCTGAGGGTTGGCGATGTCGAGAGCTTTACGGACAGCGGGCATTTCGATGAGATCATCCATCTGGCGTCCCCGGCTTCGCCCGCATGGTACAGGCGCGAGCCGGCCCGCACGATCAAAGCCAACATAGGCGGTGCGCTCAATCTTCTGCCGCTGCTCAGGCCCGGCGGCCGCTTCTGCTTCGCCTCGACTTCGGAAGTCTATGGCGACCCCCTGGTGTCGCCGCAGCCGGAGAGCTACCGAGGATCCGTGGACTGTACCGGGCCGCGGGCCTCATACGACGAAAGCAAGCGCTGCACCGAGGCGCTGCTGTTCGAAGAGCAGCGCGTCAGCGGGCTCGATGTCCGCGTCGTCAGGCTGTTCAACACCTATGGGCCGCGAACGCGCATCGACGACGGCCGCGCCGTTTCGAATTTTATCTGCCAGGCTCTGACCACCGGAATCCTGACCGTCTACGGCGACGGTTCCCAGTCGCGCAGTTGGGGCTATGTCGACGACATTGTCGATGGGCTGGAGCGCTTCTTCTGGCGCGACAGCATTTCGCACCGCGGCCCCCTGAACATCGGCAACAATCGCGAGGTCTCGGTTCTCGACATCGCGAAATTCGTCTGCTCGCTGGTTCCCGGCAGCCGAATCGAACACCACGCGCCTGCCCCGCAGGATCCGACGAACCGGTGCCCGGACCTGACCCTGGCAAGGCAGGTTCTGCCCGGATGGGAAGCTGCGACCAGCTATCAGGAGGGGTTTCAGCGTACTTTCGAATGGTTCCGGCAACAGATTGCCGCCGGCGGCGAAGCGGCGCCGAAGGCCTGAAAGCGAGATACGCGGCTCCCGGCCTTGTCCATCATGGCGATCGGGAAACGGAAGCGAGCCGGCTGGCGAAATAGAGATCGCGCGGCGGAGTTTTCCATCCCGCCTACAGAAATGGCGCCTGAAGGCTGGCGCCCTTGGCTTGTCGGGCGAGCCACGCAATCGCGGGCGGTGGCAGGGCTGGCGAAAAGATATTGACTGTATAGTTAGTTATAATCTAGATTCATAACTGAAAAGCGAGTTGGCCAGCTGGCATCCGCCAGTGAATGGCTACGAAGAGGGGATATCTCGACAGCCATTCGGCCCGTTGTGGGGGGCGAACGGCGTCACCCGGCTTGTTGATCGGCAGGAAATGGACCTGAGGCGGCGATGCCGCCGGTCCCAACAATGGGAGCAACTCGTATGAACTGGAAACTGACCGCGGCTGCCGTCGGGCTGTCGCTCTTCGCCGCGACGGGCATTGCCCGCGCCGATGGCGAACTCAACATCTACAATTGGGGCAATTACACCAGCCCGGACCTCATCAAGAAGTTCGAGGAGACCTACAAGATCAAGGTCACCGTCACCGACTACGACTCCAACGACACCGCCTTGGCCAAAGTCCGCCAGGGCGCTTCCGGCTACGACATCGTCGTGCCCTCGGCCAGCGTCGTGCCGATCTGGATCAGCGAAGGCCTGCTGCTGGAAACCGACCCCAACAAGATGGAGAATTTCAGGAATGTCGATCCCAGATGGGTCGACGTACCCTTCGATCCGGGCCGCAAATACACCGTTCCCTGGCAGTGGGGCACAACGGGCATTTCGGTGAACAAGTCAGTCTATGCCGGCGACCCGAACACGTCGGCACTGTTCCTCGACCCGCCGGCCGAACTGGTCGGCAAGATCAATGTCGTGCCCGAAATGGGTGACATCATGTTCCTCGCCATCGCCTATGAGGGTGGCCAATACTGCACCAAAGACATGCAGGTGCTGAAGAAGGTGCATGACAAGCTGGTCGAGGCGAAGGCGAAATGGCTGTCGCTCGACTACGCCGCCGTCGACGGCTTGGGCAGGGGCGACATCGCCGCCGGCGTCAACTGGAACGGCATATCGCTGCGCGAGCGGCTTGAGAACGACAAGATCGTCTACGGCTATCCCAAGGAGGGCTTTCCGATCTGGATGGACAACGTCGCCGTCCTCAAGGACGCCAAGAATGTCGAGAATGCCAAGCTCTTCCAGAACTTCATCATGGACCCACGGAACGCCGCGCTGATTTCGGCTTTCGCCCGCTATTCGAACGGGATCAAGGGCTCGGAAGCTTTTATGCCGCAGGACATGAAGAACGCACCGGAGGTGAATATCCCGGCTGAATTCGCCGCCAAGGGCCAGTTCATGCCGGCCTGTCCGCCCGATGTGCAGGCGCTTTACACGAAGATCTGGACCGACCTCCAGAAATAGCGCCACCAGCCGAACCCAACAAAGAGCCGCCGGGCCGCGATGCGCGGTCCGGTCACCCTCATGCCCAAGTGCGATCACCTGATCGCGGGAGATTTTCGATGTCCGATCTCGACCTTTGCTACATGCCCGCCAGCGAGGCGCTGCGGCTGTTCAAGGCCAGGAAACTCTCGCCCGTCGAACTGATGCAGGCCACCATCCGCCGCGCCGAGGCCACCAACTCGGCGATCAATTGCTTCACCTTCACGCATTTCGAAGAGGCGCTCAAGCTGGCCGCCAAGGCGGAGGCGAAATACGCCAAGGGCGCCAGGACCGGCACGCTCGAGGGCCTGCCGATCGGCATCAAGGACGAGAGCTACATCAAGGGCAAGCCGACGTCGCATGGCTCGCTGCTGTCCAGGGATGCCATGGGCGGTCACACCTCGACGATGAACGAGCGCATCATCAAGGCCGGCGGCATCGTCCATGCCCGCACGGCGACGCCCGAGTTCAGCTGCGCCGGTTATACCTGGTCGAAACGTTGGGGCGTCACCCGTAACCCATGGAATCAGGATTTCACGCCTGGGGGATCCTCGGGCGGTTCGGCGGCAACGCTGGCTTCGGGCACGTCGTCGATCGCCACCGGATCCGACATTGCCGGATCGATCCGCATTCCTGCCTCTGCCTGCGGGCTTGTCGGTTTCAAACCGCCCTACGGCCGCAATCCGGACGAGCCGCCCTTCAACCTCGATTTCTATTGCCACACCGGGCCGCTGGCGCGGAACGTCCGGGATGCGATTCTGCTGCAGAATGTCATGGCGGGGCCGAGCCCGCTCGACATCGCCACGCTTCGCCCCAAGCTGCGCCTGCCGCTCGATTACAAGCCTATCAAGGGCTGGAAGATTGCCTTCTCGATGGATTTGGGTTCCTTCGAAGTCGACCCTGATGTGCGCAAGAACACGCTCGCTGCCTGCGAAGTGTTCCGCTCGCTTGGTGCGACGGTCGAGGAAGTCGATCTCGGCTGGGACGACAAGGTGCTCAAGGCCGGAATGGCCTATCTGGAGCATCTTTTCGGCGCGTCGCTGTCGCAACTGCTTGCCGAGCATGGCAGCGAGATGACCAGCTATGCCAGGCGGTTCGCCGAGGACGGGCAAAAGTCCAGGGCCACCGACTTCGTCGCGACGCTCGATGTTGCGGCCCGGATGTATCAGGCCCTGGGTCCGCTGCTGGAAACCTACAATGTGCTGATCTGCCCGACCAACGCGCTTCCCGCGGTGCCGGCGGAATTCGACCAGACCACGGGAACCGTCGAGATCAATGGCAAAGAGGTGAACCCCTCGCTGGGCTGGGTGATGACGACGCCGTTCAACATGATGAGCCGCTGCCCGGTGCTGTCCATGCCTTCGGGGCGGGCGGCAAGCGGCGTCCCGACGGGCTTCCAGATCGTCGGCCGAACCTATTGCGACGCCGACGTCTTCCGCACGGCGATGGCCTATGAAACGGCGCAGGGGCAATGGTACACAAGCGCCGGAACGCGCCCATCGCTTTGACAGGTGATGCAAGGGAAAGTCGATGAAGATGGTGCAACGCAAGGCAGCGGCAAAAGGCCGGGCTGGGACGGCCAAGGGCAGGGCTTCGGCCAATGACGCCGCGCCCAAGGACCGCCGGCGCGAGCGTGGCGAAGCCAGCGTCCAACGCATCATCGACGCCACCATCGAACTCATCGCGGAGGAAGGACTGGCGAGCGTCACCATGCAGCGCATCGCCGAGCATGTCGGCTCGTCGAATGCGCTGGTGGTTTTCCATTTTCGCAGCAAGGAGAACCTGTTCCGGGCCGTCCTGCAATATCTCAGCGATCAGTACGATGAGCTGTGGGTGACGCTGGTGCGGGTGCCCGGGCAGTCAGCGGTGGAGAGGCTGTTGGGCGCGGTCGGCTGTGCGCAGCGCTTCGCCAGGGAGCATCCGAAATGGGTGTCGGTCTTCGTCGCCTTCTCCAGCGACCGCAAGAGCATGCAGATCTACAATGAAATCGGCCTGCCAAGCGATCTCGCCTACACCGCCGAAGCGCGCGAATTGCTGGTCGAGATCGCGCGCGGCGGCGGCTATGGCGACGTGGACATTGACACGCTGTCGGAGAGCCTGAACTACCTCGTTCACGGCGCATGGTACTGGGATCATCTCAATCCGTCCGGCCGTGGCACCGATGTGGTGCGCAAGACCATGCTGCTCCTGCTGCACCAGGCCTTTCCACGGCATTTCGATTTGATGCCGTAACCCGGCCCTCAGGGACGCTGCCGCAAATGGCAGCCGGCCTGACGTTTCTGTTCGAGATATTCGTCGATCAGCTGGCCGTAGCGCACTTTGCCGAAGCTCGGAAAATGGCCGCCATGGACGACCGAGACGTCGAGATCGCGCATGGCGAGCAGCGTCGCCATATAGTCCGAAATATCCGAGTGGTAGACATCGTCGATCAGCGGACCGTCATAGATGATATCGCCGGACAGCAGGATGCCGGTCTTCTTCTCGTAAAGCGCAATGCCGCCCGGCGAATGGCCCGGCGTGTGGACGACCTCGAAGGCGCGGTCACCGAGATCGATGACGTCGCCATGCGCGAGCAGCCGGTCGGCCGGCGCGGGCTGGATGCCGTAGCGCGCCGTGTCCCAGCCCCGCGGCTGGCGATCGAACATCTCTTCGGTCGCATAAGTGCCGGCAGCGGTCCATTCGTTGCGCGGATCGGCCAGGATTGCCGCTTCAGCCGCATGCACGCAGCGATCGGGGAATTCATGGTGGCAGCCGATATGGTCGAAATGCGTGTGGCTGGCGACGCAGGTCAGCTTGCGCTCGCTCACCAGCGGCACATGGCCGCGCAGGCTGAAATGACCGAGACCACTGTCGAACAGCAGATCGCGGTCGCGTCCGCGCACATGCCACATATTGCAGCGGAAGAACGGTTTTATCCATGGCTCGTGGATCAGCGTGATGCCGTCGGCCATGCGGATTGTTTCGTACCAGTCCGGTGCGTCGATGACCGCAAGCGTGCTCATGTTCAATCCGTCAGCAGGATGATCTGGTCGGTATCACACGAAATCGCGACCCTGTCGCCCGCCTGGACGATGGCGGTCGCCGGCAGCTTGGCGATGAACCGCAGGGACGGCTCTTCGACGGAAGTCGCAAGGACGCGCTTGAAACTGCCCTGGAAGACGACGTCGCTCACGTCAGCCTTGCCGAGCTTCGTTCCGCCCGGCGCCGCGCCAAGCACAAGGTGCTCGGGCCGAATGGCCAGTGCGGCAGCCGACCCCAACGGCAAGGCACTGGACAAGGAAACCGGTCCGACTGGTGTGGCGACGGTGCACGTCCTGTTCCCGGTTTCCATGACAGTCCCGGCAAGGATCGTGCTCTCGCCCATGAAGGTCGCGGAAAAGCGCGTCGCCGGCCTGGCATAGACGCGCTCGGGTGGCCCCTCGTCCTCGATGCGGCCGTCATTCATCACCACGCAATGGTCGGCCAGCGCCATCGCTTCTTCTTGGTCGTGGGTGACATGGATGAAGGCGGTGCCGACCCGCTTCTGGATCGCCTTCAGTTCGTCCTGCATCTGCCGGCGCAGTTTCAGGTCGAGCGCCCCGAGCGGCTCGTCGAGCAGAAGCACCGCCGGCTCGATGACCAGCGCGCGTGCCAGCGCGACCCGCTGGCGCTGGCCGCCGGAGAGCTGGTGCGGCCTCTTGTCGAAGGCGGAGTCGAGCCCAACCAGCGCCAGCGTCTCGCGGGCGCGGGCCGCGCGCGTCGCGCCGTCGACACCCTGCATGCGCAGGCCAAAGCCGACATTGCCGCCGACGCTCATATGCGGAAACAGCGCGTAGTCCTGGAACACCGTCGTCGTCGGACGCTTGGCTGGCGGCACCGAGGTGCAGTCCTCGCCACGGATAAACACCTTGCCTTCGCTCGGGGTGACGAAGCCGCCCAGGATGGAGAGCAGCGTCGTCTTGCCGGACCCCGAGGGTCCAAGCAGGATCGTATAGCTGCCGGCCTCGGTCGTCAGCGAGACGTTCTTCAGCACGGGATGCTGGCCGAAGCGGTGCGAGACGTCGCGGATATCGACCAGGGGTGCGCTCATGCCGGCCTTCTCCGCAACAATGTCAGTTCGAAGAACACCACCAGCACGATCGAGACGGCAAAGACCAGCGAACCGACGGCGTTGGTTTTGGGGTTGAGGCCGGAGCGCAGCAGGTTCCAGATTTCCACCGGCAGCGTGGTGTCGAAGCGCGTCAGCAGGAAGGAGATGACGAACTCGTCCCAGGAGAAGGTCATCGACAGGAAGAAGCCGGCGAAAATGGCCGGCGCCATGACCGGAACGGTGATCAACAGCAGCACCTTCCACTCCGGCGCGCCGAGATCGCGCGCGGCGCGCTCGATGTTGATCTGGTGGTCGCCCATCTGGCTGTAGATGATGGCAAAGCACAGCGGCAGGTTGATCACGACATGGCCGATCCCGGCGGCAAGCAGCGACTTCGGCACGCCGGCCCAGTTGAACAGCACCAAAAGCCCCATGCCGATGATGAGGTAGCTCACCGTCAACGGCAGTGTGATCAGCCCGCGCAGCAGACCCGAGCCCGGCAGCACGAAACGCGCGAAACCCCAGGCCGAAAGGAAGCCGAGCGTGACGGCGGTGGCCGAGGAAAGCACCGCGACCAGCAGCGAATTGACCAGCGCCGAGGTGAGCCGCGTGTCTGAAAGAACCGCCTGGTACCAGCGCAGCGACGGGCCGGTGAACGGTGGAATCGGGAAGGAGGTCGACTGCAGCGAGAACAGCACCAGCACGACGACCGGAAGGAAGATGAAGCCATAGACGGCAAGCGCGTAAATCCAGGAAGCGACGGAGACAATCCTGCGCATGGTCAGGTCCGCTCGATCTTCAGCCAGCGGGCGCAGGCGAGGTAGGCGACAGTCACCACCGCCATCAGGATGATCGACAGCGCCGAGGCCAGTGGAAAGTCGCCGCGCCGGCCGATCTGCATCATCACCAGCTGCGGCATCAGCAGCTCGTTGTTGCCGCCGAGGATCTGCGGCGTGATGTAGTCGCCGATGCACAGCACGAAGGTCAGGAACGCGCCGACCATGATGCCGGGCAAGGTCAGCGGCAGGATGACATGCAGGAAGGTGCGAACCGGTCCGGCGCCGAGATCGGCGGCCGCCTTGCGGTAGCTTGGGCTCAACTGCTTCAGATTGGCGAAGATGGTCAGCGTCAACAGCATGACGAAGAAATGCACGAAGCCGGTGACGGTCGCCAGGCGCGTGTTGGCGAGCTGCAGCGGCTCGCTGATCAGGCCTGAGCCGGTCAGCGCCCGGTTGATGACGCCGTTCTGCGCCAGCACCAGCAGCCACGAATAGGAGCGCACGACGTAGGACGTCCAGAACGGCAGCACGGCCAGCATCAGCGCCAGCCGTTGCCAGCGCTCCGGCACCTGTTCGGCCAGAATCCAGGCGAAGGGATAGGCGAGCAGCACGGAAACCACGGTGACGATTGCGGTGACCTGCAGCGAGTTAACCATCGCCTGCCAATAAGCGGGGTTGGCGAAGAACTGGCTGTAATTGGACCAGGTGGCCGCGCCGCCCTCATGGGCGGTGAAGCTCGAAAGCCCCATGGCGACAAAGGGCAGCACGAAGAAAAGAAGCGTCCAGCCGAGCGCCGGCGTGACCAGCGCCCAGGGCAGGGCATCGCTCGCCCGGGGCAGGGCGCGGCCCGTCCGGTTTCCTGCTGTGCTCATGAGCGTATCAGCTCACTTGGCCTGCAGCATTTCGGTCCACATGTCCTGCATCTTCTTGTCGAGGTCCGCATTCGGCGCCGGGTAGGATTGCGCACGGGCGAGGAAGCCGGGCTGCTCGTCGAAGCGCAGCACCTTCTTCTGGTCGTCGCTCAACGCGGCCTTGGTGTTGGACGGCATGCCCCAGTAGCAGGACGAGGTCGCAAGCCGCGCCTGGCCTTCCGGGCTCATAATGTACTGGATGAACTTCAGCGCCATGTCCTTGTTCTTGGAATCCTTGAACATGGCGAGCGACTGCGACCACAGCACCGCGCCCTCCTTCGGGATTGAGAAATCCAGCGCCGGGTTTTCCTTGGCAAGGCCTGCCGTCACCCATTCGCCGCCGCCGACCAATATGTCGACCTCGCCCGTGGCGAGCGCCGTCTGGCTGGCGGTGACTTCGCCGACCAGCTTGGCGTTGGCCTTCATCTTGAGCAGCTCTTCCTTGAGCGCCGGCAGGTCGGCTTCGGTAAGGTCTGCCGTCTTCTTGCCGATGGCGAGCGCCGCCATGCCGATGACGGGGAGATAGTAGTCGTAGAGGGCGACCTTGCCCTTGTATTTGTCCGAAGTCAGCGACGCCAGGGACTGCATGTCGGCCGGATCGACCTTGGTCTTGTTGAAGCCGATCGTGTTGTAGCCGAATTTTTCGGTGATGCCGTAGCGCTTGCCACCAACCACCGTGGAGCCGTCCATCTTCACCTGCGGGAAGAGGTCGGCCAGGGGCAGCTTGTCTTCCGGCAGCGGCTCGAACAGGCCCTTTTCGACGCCGCGCGGCACGTCGATGCTGTCGATCACCATCACGTCCCAGTCGCCGGGTTGCGACTGCTCGACGATGGCGAGGCCGGCGCCGGTGCCTTCGAATTCCTTGACGTTGACCTTGACGTTGTTGGCGTCCTCGAAGGGCTGCAGCAGGGCTGGGTCGGAATGATCGCACCAGATCAGGGCGTTGAGATCGGCCGCCTCGGCGAGGCTGCCGGCGCCGAGCAACAGCGCGGTTGCGGCGCAAGCGGCGTGCAGATGGTGCTTCAAGACGAGAAGCGGATTCCTGGATGCGGATTTGACGGACATCGAGTGTTCTCCCTTGCCTTTGTGGCTTCTTGCAAAAAATTGAACCAATTCTAAAATTGAGTCAATTCTGTTTTTATGGCAAGAGGCTGCTATGAGCGGATTGCGGGCAAGGCAAAAGGCGGACCGGCACAGGCGCATCATCGAGGCGGCGGCAGCACTTTTCCGCGAGGCCGGCTATGAGGGCGCCAAGATCGAGGCGATCGCCGCGCAAGCCGAAGTCTCGATCGGCACGATCTACAATTACTATGAGAACAAGGGCGACATCCTCGGTGCCATCGTCTCGCTGGAAGTCAACGAAGTGCTTAATGCCGGGCGCGGCGTCGTCGCCAGGCCGCCGGCCAATGTCGGCGATGCGCTGGACACGCTGATCGGCATCTATATCGAGCACTCGCTGCACTATCTCAGCAAGGAGATGTGGCGGCAGGCAATGGCGATCTCGACGCAATTGCCCGACAGCCCGTTCGGCCAGGCCTATACCGGCCTCGACCGCTCGCTCACCGAGCAGATCCGCGCGCTGATCGCCCGGCTGCAGGAGATCGGTCTCGTGCGGCAGGACATCGACGGGGCAGCGCTCGGCGAACTGATCTTCAACAACATGAACATGATGTTCATCGAATTCGTGAAGCGCGACGAGGCGAGGATACCGGAGCTGAGGGCGGCGATACGGAGGCAGAATCGGATACTGGTGGCGGCGATCGGGGTGTGAGGGAGTCAGGAGCAGGCAGGAGAAGTCGTTGCTTCATGACCGCAGCCGCAACTGCTTGACGCTTGCCACAGTAAGCGATAGCAGAAAGCAATAAAGTTATATTAGAGTTTATGCAGATAAAATATTGTCTATTCAGCCACTTCTTCTCTTCACAAGTCCGTAAAAATATGATGGCTTAATCGAAAGCACTGCCTTCCAGCAACGCTTAGTTCGGAGAACTTTTGTTGTGCGCCCTTACTGCGCATGTGCGGGATTCCATGCGATATGGTGTTTGGCTTTGAAAGCGCTAAAAATACCGCTTATCGTTCTTTTGGTCGCCGCAGGGATAGCGGCGTTGGGCTGGTTTTCCGGTGGGTATTCGAAGCTTCTGGTATCCATCATGCCGGCAGCGGGCGCCAAATGGTCCCCAAGTCTTGAGCCCTATGACCTAGCGTTTGAGATAGACAGGCAGGCTCCGCGATCTCTCAATAGTGACCGACCACCGCCCCAACGCTTGGTATGGAAGCTTACTCTGCCGCGCGCATTCGTCTTCCAGGAAACAGGGGACAACAGCACCGTGTTTGATAGCCATGAGAACCTGCACGCGGTCTACCTCTTCGCAACGTATGATTCCGCCAAAGGTGCTTTCAGCCCGGGATTTCTGGCTGACAGGGCGATGCAGCCGGTTGAGGGGTTCGTCGTCAGACTGGCGAATGGGCCGGGCATCCGTGTCGCGCAAGCCGTGCGTGACGAAGACCTAGCCAAGCTGCCAAGAGATCAAACTATAGTTACCAGTCCCTGTAGTCCAGATGAAGGCATTGCTCGGTGTAACGTTCACATAAGTTTCCACGGGTGGCCTGTCACAATCATGATGCCGAAAAAATACTATTTTGGTGACTACAAAAGGTACAGTGATCTTTTAGAAGAGTTTCTGAATTCGAAAACCACTTCAATCTCCGATCGGACCATTAACTCAGACGAGGGAAACTAGCGATGTCAGAAGAGGCGAGGATACCGGAGCTGAGGGCGGCGATACGGAGGCAGAATCGGATACTGGTGGCGGCGATCGGGGTGTGAGGGAGTCAGGAGCAGGCAGGAGAAGTCGTTGCTTTGGCCTTCACACATCGTCTTACGCAAAGCTCGGCCCTTGAGTTGAGTTTGAAATCTGATACAACCTAAAGGGGTATAACAGAGGGGGGATAAATGGGAGCGTTTTCGATCTGGCATTGGGTGATCGTGCTGTTGTTGATCGGCGTGCCTGTTTTCTTTGCTGTTCGATCGGCCGCGAAGCCGCCACAGAATCCCGAGGCTCTCGTGGGCTTCGGCGGCTGGCTGATGCTGCTGGCTATCGGTCAGACATTGTCACCGCTGCGTACGGTTGCCGATTTGGCCAATTCGATCGAGGGTTACCAGCAACTGATGCCGCTGCCAAATGGGCCTCTGGCGGTGTATGGCGAGGTTGCCCTCAATCTGGCGTTTCTGGCGATCCAACTGGCCGTGCTCGTTTTCATGCTGCGGCGAAGCCGACACTTTCCCCGCTTGTTTCTGTTGCAGTGGCTTGCGATCCCGGCCGTGTTTATCGTGGACACGATTTTGATCTCGTCAGCGCTGGATGTCCCACTGAGCCAAGTGCTTGCAGGCGGCGACGGGCTGGTCGCCCCCATAATCTCGGTCGTGGTGACCGGTCTCTGGGTCGCTTATGTCTTCAAGTCGATCAGGGTGAGAAATACGTTCGACAGGGGCGCGGCCGCTGCGCAGGTTGCACCGGCCGTTCAATAAGGGCTGGTCCGTCACACCGGCGTTTAGGAAGATAATCCAACGAGCTTGAGGTGGCCCGCCATTCGAAGCTCGAAGAACGAAGGATGGTGCCCCCGGACGGAATCGAACCGCCGACCTTCCGGTTTACAAAGACTGCAGGTCGGTTGCGGCCTTCAAACGTGAATCCGATCAAACCCTCAGCAAAAGTGCACTGTCACCGTAATTCGGAGACGGGACCGCTGGCGGAGATTGACTGGTGGGCAGCGCAGGGCGATCCAATTGAAGCCACACACCTCGCTCACAACATCGCCCCAAAGCCGACGCCGATAGTCGTTGATGTCAGTGCAAGCATCCAAAATATAAAGCAAGTACTTCGCGGCTTCGTCCCTGCTATCCGCCCGCGTGGTCGCTGCCACCGTGCGCGGCGATAAACATGGCGACGGCCGACCGGCAGTAGGATTCGATTTCGTTGTCGTTCTCTGCTCTCGCCTCATCGAAGCGTGCGATAATCAGAAGATCGGATCCTTTGAAAAGCGCGGCAAACAAGCGGGCGGACCGGAGAGGGTCGGGCACGTTCAGAACCGCCTTCGCGTGCAACTGACGCAACAGGGCCTCGATTTGGGCGATGATGTGGGCGAGGCCGGCTTCGTAATGGAGCTTGCTCAACGACTTTTGACTCGTCATGTCGGCCATGACCATGGCTTCGACGTTGCGGACGTCTAGCCGCAGCAGCGTGCGAAGCAGCAATGATCCCACCGCCATCAGCTGATCTTCGGTCGAGCCATCGACGCCTTGAAAAAGCACCTGTGGAATCAACTGCTGACAGCGGGCCGCAAAGGCCGCGCCGAACAGCGCCTCTTTGTTCTCGAAGTGCCTGTAAATGCTGAGCTTCGATATCTTCGCTCGCTTGGCGACCTTGTCCAATGTCGTCGCTTGAAAACCCAATTCCGCAAAAAGTTCGCCCGCCGTATCGACGATCGTTTGTCCAAGCGCTTCGTTGACGGGCCGGCCGCGCCGGGGCTGGGTGTTTTTTTCGGTTGCCATAATTCAAGTCCTTGACAGTATCCTAATTATTGAATTACGATACCACGCAGTTCCTAAAATGTGAAGCCAATGGATAAGCTTCAACAGGATCCAGTCGAGCCCCTTCATCAACAACACGGAGCCTGTCACCATGGATGACGTCATCATTATCGGCGGTAGCTTTGCCGGTCTCGCCGCCGCCCTGCAACTCGGCCGTGCCCGCCGCAAGGTCACCGTTCTCGACACTGGCCTGCCGCGCAACCGCTTCGCCGGCCACTCGCATGGTATGCTTGGTCACGATCACAAGCCGCCGCTGGACATCTTGGCCGAGGCGCGCCGGCAGTTGGCGCGTTATCCTGCGATCAGTCTGGTCAACGCTCGGGCCGACAAAGTCTCCGGCGGCATCGACGATTTCTCCGTCCTAATGGGCGATGGCGAAAGCCTTGGGGCGCGTCGGCTGATCCTGAGCTATGGCATTACGGACCAGATGCCCGATGTGCCGGGATTTGCCGAAAGCTGGGGCACGTCCATCGTACCCTGTCCCTATTGCGACGGCTTTGAAGTCGCCGGCCAGCATTGGGGTCTCGTCTGGTCCGGCCCGCAGTCGCAAAATCAGGTCAGGCTGTTCCACGATTGGACCGACAGGTTGACGGTCTTCGCCGATGGTCACGACATTCCTCCCGATATCCGGGCCGATCTGGCGCGTCGCAACATACCTGTCGTCGATGGCCGGATCACTGAAATCGCCCGTCATGGGGGCCATGATGCCACCCTCAAGCTCAATGTCGGCCCCGATGTCGCTGTCGACATCCTGTTCGCGCATCCGCGCAACAAGCCGTCCGCAAACTTGCATGAATCACTGGGCCTCGCCACGCTCGATACTCCCCTCGGCATCGTCCTCAAGGTCGACGAGCGTCGCGAAACCAGCATGCCCGGCATCTACGCCGCGGGGGACCTCACCAACCCCCTCATCCCCTCAGTCACAACGGCATCCTGGCAAGGCGCGATGGCGGGCATCTTCGCCCAGCAGTCGATGCTGGTTTGAGAGCACAGTTTCTCCGGTCCCAATTGGCCATCCACAGCGGCGGCGCGCAAATCTAAAGCAAGAAGGAAGTGATCCCCATGGATACGATCAGTCCTGGCGTCGCCCTGGTGACCGGCACATCCTCCGCATCGGTCTCGCTACCGCCAAAGCCTTGCGGAATGAGGGCTTTCGAGTGTTCGGAACCAGCCGCCGCGCCTGCGACAAGCGAGCGCGTGCTGGACCTCGGCTGCGGCGCGGGCGCGTCGAGTTTGGCACTGGCTGCCCTCGTTGGCCGGCGTGGCCAAGTGCTGGGCGTGGATATTCCGAACCGCTGATCGGTCGGGCGCGCGCGCTTGCGCCATGGGATACGCCGGCCCTGTTCCGAGTGGCCGACGCCAGCAGCGCCGAGTTGCCCGAGGGCGCTGTCGACATCCTGTTCTCGCGTTTCGGGGTGATGTTCTTCGACGATCCGACGGGCGCCTTCACTCATCTGCGCCGCGCGCTCCAGCCGACCGGGCAGACCAACGGGCACGCCATGCGAACCTCATAGAGGGGTCAGATTCGTGTGAAAACCCATCAAGACGCCGTCTACCGCTTTCACAAATCCTTACACAAATGACCGATAGGCAAGCCATAGACACATGGCCGCATTTTGGGGTGCGCAAAATTATGTAGATAAAAGAATGGGTATGTCTTGAGAACTGGTGCCCCCGGACGGAATCGAACCGCCGACCTTCGGTTTACAAAACCGCTGCTCTACCAGCTGAGCTACAAGGGCATGGCGCTCCGGTAGCATATTTGGTGCGCCAGTAAAGACAAAACTCCATTTCGGCATCGGTCGTGGTGGATGGCGTATGGCCAGCATGCTGAAATCCGCAAACGTGCTTCCTACATGACGACAAGGGTGCAATCGCTTCGGACTGGAGTGTCGCATGATCAGGTTTGTCATCATTCTGCCGCTCGTCATCGTCGCATGGATGCTGCTGGTAAAGATCATCAGGGACGTCAAGAACGCGAATGTCGACTGGACAGGCGTCACCACCATCATCGGCTTCATCGCGCTCGCCTTCTGGCTGCGGCACGTCACGGGCATGGGCTGAGAAATAGCGAGTAGTCAGTAGGGAGTAGCCAGTAGGGGAATAGGCCGTGCATTGTTCGGATGCGCCTAGTGCCTCTTCACTACTCACTACTCACTCCGAAAAATCTCCTCGATCTTTCGAACCTTTCGCCGCCTCACGTCGACTGATCCTCAGAGGCGAATGGTCGCCTCGATCAGAGATCCAGGAGATCGTTATGTTCAAGCGCAGTTTCGTTTCCAGCCTCGTCGCCATCGTCGTCGCGACCGGTGCGCTCGCCGGCACCGTTCAGTCTTCGTCGGCTCATGGCATGCATCGCCATCATCATTACAACGACTACCTCTACTACCAGGATTACCCGGACTACCCGGATTACTGGTGGGTCTATGGCCATCATCATCACCATCACCGTCATCATCGCCACCACATCATCATCTACTGAGCGCAGCCCGGCGGCGTGATGAAGAACCAGTGCAGGAAAGGGCGGCTTCGGCCGCCCTTTTGCATTGATACGGCGCTTCTTGTTGCCGCCACGGAAGATGACGCGATCGGCGCAAGGTGCTGGAGCGCGGGGGTCTCGATAATCAACGCCGGCGAGGGCCGCCGTGCCTTTTCAGGCAGCGGATCCCTGCTTCTTCGAAAAAAAATCAAAACCGATCGAACCTTTTTCAATGCCGGGGCGACACATGATCAAGAGGCGGATGGATCGCCTCTCCAACGAAGCAAGGAGATCGTCATGTTCAAGCGCACACTCGTTTCCGGCCTCATCGCCACCACGGTCGCCGCCACCGCTTTGGTCGGCACCGTCCAGCCTTCGGCGGCCCATTCGCATCACCACGACCTTGGCATCGGCATCGCCGCCGGCGTTGGCGGTTTCGTCCTTGGCAGCCTGCTTGCCCAGCAGCCGCCGCGTACCGTCTATGTCGAGGAAGATGGCGGTTCCTGGCACGTCCGCCGCTGCTTCGACCGCTATTCCAGCTACGATCCGGACTCCGACACCTATGTCGGCTACGACGGCTATCGTCACTACTGCCGGCTCTGAGAGGAGAGTATCAACGCAGGAAAGAGGGGCTCCCGCAGCCCCCTTTTTTGCGTGCGGGCGGCGGGAAGGCCAAGTTTACAGGATCGGCAAACCGGTCGCACGGCAGGTGTCGCCAACGAGCCTCATATCTGGCGGCTCTTCACCCATCGCGACGAGTTCGAAGCTGCTTCCCGCATCCGGATAAATCTTGGCGGCAAACGCTTTGTCCCTCCCATTGCCGCGGGAAGGCTTGGTGGTGACATGGCCGCAGACCACGATCTCCGCACGGCCATTAAGGGTCCGTTCTCCGGCAAGCATCGTCCCGAACCTGGCGGTGGCCGGGTCCTGCAGATGTTGGCGAACGCCTGTCGTGATGATCTCTTCCAAAGCGAGCGAGATCGGCATGGGATCGACGCGCTGGTTGCCGGCTTCGGGTGTGGCTGCGGGCGGTGTCGCCACGCACCCGCAAAGCGAGGCGGCAAGCGAAAGCAGAGCCGTCTTTCTCATTCCTGCCCTTCCATGTGCTGTCCAGCCGCGCTGGCTGTCGCCGGCGCTTGTCCGAGCAAGCAGAGATGTACAGCGATTCTATGAGCGTTTAGTCTAATCGCATCGATTGCCGGCTGGGGAGGAGGGTGGCTTGGACGAGCAGGGCGAGAAAGAAGACCTGATCGAGCCGGTGTTTCGCAACGGTACGGTCACCACGGTCGGCATTCTGCTGGCGTTCTCGCTGGGCTTCATCACCCATTGGGCCGCCAACCCGATTCCCTGGCAGACCTATCACTTGGTTGCTGTCCTGCCGATCCTGGCCGGTATTGCCTTGCAGATGCGGGCGCTGGCGTTGCTGCTCGACACGGCGTCGCTGCGCCGGCCGGTCTATGCGCGCGCCAACCGTATATTCATGGCCGGCCTCATCTGCACCGCCAGCGGCGTCGGCCTGGCAATCCTGCTGGACGTCCTTCATGTGGCGGCCAGGAGCGCGCTGCCGGGCGCCGCCTGATCAGCCAGCCATCCCGCCGATCATTTTCGTCACCTCGACCGCTGCGTCGCGCACCAGCGGGCCGATCTCGGCCAGCCGCTCTGGCGTGACCCGTACCGTCGGCCCGGACACGGAAACACCGCCGACCGGTTCGCCATATTCGTTGAAGATGGCGGCGGCCACGCATCGCATGCCGGGGTGGCGCTCCTCGTCGTCGACCGACCAGCCGCGATGCTTGATGACAGCCAGATCGTGGGCGAGGGCGGAGATGTCGGACAGGGTCTTGTCCGTATAGCGCTGCAGGCCGGCCTTGCGCAGGATCGTCCCGACGCGCTCCGGTTCGAGATGCGCCAGCACCGCCTTGCCGATGCCCGAAGCATGGAAGGGGCTGCGCGTGCCCGGCCGGAAGAAGGCGCGGATTGCCTGATGTGTCTCGACCTGGCTGACGAAGACCACGCAGTCATCCTCGGCGACGCCAAGATTGGCGGTCTCGCCGGTTTTCTCCATCAATTCCTGCATGACGATGCGGGCGCGGTCGACCAGCTTGCGGCGGCGCAGGAACGCCGCGCCCATCCGATAGGTCTCGACCCCGATCGACCAAAGCTGGTCCGACGTATCGAATTCGACCATGCCGTGGTTTTGAAGCGTCGTCAGCATGCGGTAGGCGGTGGAGGCGGCGAGCCCGCTCTGCGCCGATATCTCGCTCAGCGAGAGGCCGCTGCCTTCCGCGACGATGGCCAGGATACGCAAGGCGCGGTCGAGCGACTGCACCGAGGCAGCTTCAGCCGGACCATTGAAGGCGCGCGGGCGCCCGCGCTGACGTTTTTCGCTGCTTTCCATGGCCGGCATTCTCGGCCGTTTCTCCAAAGATGCAATGAAAAAGTTTTTCATGAAATTTCAAGGCGCAAATCTGGAAAAGGGAAAGTCCAACAAAATCAGGTAATAATCGCCATTTTCTAGAAATGAAAAAATATTCTGGAAAAATTGAAAAATCGCGGAGCCGGTGACATCCTTAGCCATCCAACAATCATCTCGTGGAGGCTGGAAATGGCCAGGATGCGCGCTGTCGATGCCGCTGTTCTCGTTCTCGAAAAGGAAGGCATTTCCTGTGCCTTCGGCGTGCCCGGCGCGGCGATCAATCCGCTGTACTCGGCGCTGAAGGCGAGGGGCACCATCCGCCATGTCCTGGCTCGCCACGTCGAGGGCGCCTCGCATATGGCGGAAGGCTATACCCGCGCCAAGGCGGGCAATATCGGGCTCTGCATCGGCACTTCGGGGCCGGCCGGCACCGATATGATCACCGGGCTCTATTCGGCCGCGGCCGATTCCATTCCGATCCTGTGCATCACCGGGCAGGCGCCACGCGCGCGCCTCAACAAGGAGGATTTTCAGGCCGTCGACATCGCCGCCATCGCCGCGCCCGTCGCCAAATGGGCGGTGACGGTGATGGAGCCCTATCTGGTGCCGATGGCGCTGCAAAAGGCGTTCCATCTGATGCGCTCGTCGCGGCCAGGTCCGGTGCTGATCGACCTGCCGGTCGACGTCCAGCTGGCCGAGATCGAGTTCGACATCGACGCCTATGAGCCGCTGGCGCCATTCAAGCCGGCGATGACGCGCGCCCAAGCCGAAAAGGCGCTGGCGATGCTGAACGCCGCCGAGAAGCCGCTGATCGTCGCCGGCGGCGGTATCATCAATGCCGACGCGTCCGACCTGTTGATCGAATTCGCCGAAATCACGGGCGTTCCGGTCATCCCGACACTGATGGGCTGGGGCGCGATTCCCGATGACCACCGGCTGATGGCAGGCATGTGCGGCCTGCAGACGTCGCACCGCTACGGCAATGCGACGATGCTGGAAGCCGACTTTGTCTTCGGCATCGGCAACCGCTGGGCCAACCGCCACACCGGCTCGGTGGACGTCTATACCAGAGGCAAGAAATTCATTCACGTCGATATCGAGCCTACTCAAATAGGCCGGGTCTTCGCGCCGGACCTCGGCGTCGTTTCGGATGCGGGTGCGGCGCTGAAGATGCTGCTCGACGTCGCCACCGAATGGAAGACGGCTGGAAAACTGCGCGACTGGTCGGGCTGGGCCAGGGAATGCCAGGGCCGCAAGAAGACGATGAAGCGCAAGACCCATTTCGACCAGGTGCCGCTGAAGCCGCAGCGCGTCTATGAGGAGATGAACAAGGCGTTTGGCCGCGACGTCACCTATGTCACCACCATCGGCCTGTCGCAGATCGCAGGCGCGCAGTTCCTGCATGTCTACAAGCCGCGTAACTGGATCAATTGCGGCCAGGCCGGCCCGCTCGGCTGGACGCTGCCGGCCGCACTCGGCGTGCGCGCCGCCGATCCCGACCGCGCGATCGTGGCGCTGTCGGGCGACTATGATTTCCAGTTCATGATCGAGGAACTGGCGGTCGGCGCCCAGTACAAGTTGCCTTACATCCACGTCGTCGTGAACAACGCCTATCTCGGCCTGATCCGTCAGGCGCAGCGCGGTTTTTCGATGGACTACGAGGTGAGCCTCGCCTTCGAGAACATCAACCGGGCCAATGATCCCGAGGCGGGTTATGGCGTCGACCATGTCGCCGTCGCCGAAGCGATGGGCTGCAAGGCGGTCAGGGTGCGCAAGCCGGAAGAGTTCGCCGGCGCGTTCAAGGAAGCACAGCGGTTGATGAAGGAGCATCGGGTTCCGGTCGTGCTCGAATTCATCCTCGAACGCGTCACCAACATCTCGATGGGTACCGAGATCGACAAGATCACCGAATTCGAGGACCTTGCCGAACATCAGGAAGACGCGCCGACAGCGATCGTCATGCTGGACTAAATCATGCTGATATTCAGGTCAGGCCGGCCTGACCTGAATCTCAACACGGCTTTGGTTCCGGGCAGAAAATAGGAGAAAAAGAATGCCGCGTTTTTCAGCCAATCTGTCGATGCTCTTTGGCGAGCATGATTTCCTCGACCGTTTCGATGCCGCCGCACGCGCCGGCTTCAAGGGTGTCGAATATATCGGACCTTATGATCACGCGCCCGAGGTGGTCGCCGCCCGCCTGAAGAAGAACGGCCTGACGCAGGTGCTGTTCAATCTGCCTGCGGGCGACTGGGCCAAGGGCGAGCGCGGCATCGCCGTGCTGCCGGACCGCGTGCCGGAATTTCGCCAGGGCATCGCCAAGGCGATCGCCTACGCGCAGGCGCTGGATTGCCAACAGGTCAACTGCCTGGCCGGCATCGCGCCGCAGGGTGTTGCGACCAAGGTGCTTGAGGATACCTTCGCCGAGAACCTGGCGTTCGCCGCCGAAAAATTGGAGCAGGCCGGCATCAGGCTGCTGATCGAGCCGATCAACACGCGCGATATTCCGGGCTTCTTCCTCAATTATTCAGACCAGGCGCTTGAGGTCATTGATCGCGTCGACTCGAAGAACCTGTACCTGCAGTACGACATCTACCACATGCAGATCATGGAGGGGGATCTCGCCCGTACCATCGAAGCGAACCTTCCCCGCATCGCGCATATCCAGCTTGCGGACAATCCCGGCCGTCACGAGCCGGGGACGGGCGAGATCAACTATCCCTTCCTCTACGACCACATCGACCGGATCGGTTATTCCGGCTGGATTGGGGCGGAATACAAGCCGAAGGCCGGAACCGAGGCCGGGCTGGGCTGGTTTCGGGATCTGGCCGGACAGGGCAGCGCGGCGGCTTAGAGCATCCCTTCTCCCCGTCACTATACGGGGAGAAGGTGCCGGTTCACCCTCCGTAGCTGCACCGCAGCGAAGGGCAGGCGGATCAGGGGCAGCGCCGGCCTTCGACGAGTTCGAGCAAAGACTTCAGGAGAACCATAATGGAAACCATAGGCTTCATCGGCCTCGGCATCATGGGCGCCCCCATGGCAGGGCATCTGCTTGCTGCCGGCTACACGGTCGTGGCCAGCGACCACCGCTCGAAACCGCCGGCCGACCTTGTCGCCAACGGCCTGAAAACCGTCACCGGCCATGCTGCGGTGGCCAAGGCCGCCGACATCATCATCACCATGGTTCCTGACACGCCGCAGGTGGCCGAGGTGCTGTTCGGCGACAACGGCGTCGCCGCCGGCCTGTCGAAGGGCAAGCTGGTGATCGACATGAGTTCGATCTCGCCGATCGCGACCAAGGAATTCGCAAAGAAGATCAACAAGCTCGGCTGCGACTATCTCGACGCGCCGGTCTCGGGCGGCGAGGTTGGCGCCAAAGCGGCGTCGCTGACCATCATCGTCGGCGGCGACGAGAAGGTCTTCGAGCGCGCAAAACCAATCTTCGAGAAGATGGGCAAGAACATCAATTTGGTCGGGCCGAACGGCGTCGGCCAGACGACCAAGGTCGCCAATCAGATCGTCGTCGCGCTGACCATTGAAGCCGTCGCCGAAGCCCTTGTTTTCGCCGCGAAAGCCGGCGCCGATCCGGCCAAGGTCAGGCAGGCGCTGATGGGCGGGCTGGCCGCCTCGCGCATTCTCGAAGTGCATGGCGAGCGCATGGTCAAGCGCACCTTCGCGCCAGGCTTCCGCATCGAACTGCACCAGAAGGATCTGAACCTCGCTTTGGAGGGCGCGAAGGCGCTCGGCGTGTCGCTGCCCAACACATCGGCGACGCAGCAACTGTTCAATTCCTGCGCCGCCAATGGTGGTGCGAAGGAGGATCATTCGGCGCTGGTCAGGGCGCTGGAGCGGATGGCCAATTTCGAGATCGGCAAGGAGGCAACGGAAATCAAGGGTAAAGCGGCATAGGTCGGGAGAGGCGGCACAACGTTCCCAAAGCCGCCAACTCCTGTCCGTCGAAGAACGGGTTTCGGTTTTGTCGCCGGAACCCGTTTTTTGCTTCCTGGCGGGAGCTCGCCGCTTTCAGTCAGCCGCGCTTCAAAAATGCCCGTGCCGCATAAAGGCTCACCGCCGCGGCGTTCGACACATTCAGCGAACGGATGGCGCCGGGCATGTCGAGCCGCGCCAGCGTCGTCACCGTCTCACCCGTCTTCTGGCGCAGGCCCTTGCCTTCTGCGCCGAGCACCAGCGCGATCCGGTCGCCGGCAAAGCTGGTTTCGAGTTCAGCCGGCCCGTCCGAATCGAGCCCGATGGTCTGGAAGCCGGCCTCGTGCAGTTGCCCGAGCGCGTCGGCGAGGTTCTTCACCTCGATCTGGTCGATATGCTCCAGCGCGCCGGAGGCGGATTTCGCCAGCACGCCCGATTCCTGCGGGCTGTGGCGTGCCGTGGTGATCAGCGCGCCGACGCCGAAGGCCACCGCCGAACGCAAAATGGCGCCGACATTGTGCGGATCGGTGACCTGGTCGAGCACCAGCACCAGCCTGGTGCCGCCAAGCGCGTCGAGGCGCTTGGGCTTCAGCGGCTCGGCCTCGATCAGCACGCCCTGATGCACGGCGTCCGACCCGGTGACCTTGTCGATGTCCCTGGGTTCGACCAGTTCGGCCTTGAAAGGCAAGGCGGCGAGATCGGCGATCTCAAGCCGTTCGGCCGCATTGCGCGTCACCAGCATTCTTTTGATCCGGCGGCGCGGATTGTCGAGCGCGGCGCGCACAGTGTGCAGGCCATAAAGACGCACCAGGCCATCGCCGGCGTTTTCGCCTGGCGGCACGGGTTGGCGCGGCCTGAAGGCCGGTGCGCCGCCGCTTTTCTCGTCGCGATACGCGCGGCGCAGCTTGGCGTAGTGGGTGTCTTTCGGGGTGTTGGAATTGTTGCTCATGGCCGGCTTCTATAGCCGTCTCCTCCCGCCAAGGATATGCCCTGTCGCCGCAGCCGGCGAACAACATCGAAAAAGCCTTCCTGCGCGGTTGACACCCACTGGCCTTGCCGCCATAAGGCGCTTCGCTGATTTCGGAGAAGACAACTCGGGTCCGGATCGGCGTGAATGCCTCGTTGCATGGCTCCGGCGGCAGACTGGAGAGGTGCCCGAGTGGTTAAAGGGGACGGACTGTAAATCCGTTAGCTTAGCTTACGTTGGTTCGAATCCAACCCTCTCCACCACTGCCGGCCCGGAAGCCCTGAAACGCGAAAGCATCGGAGACGAAAAGTGCATGGCGCTTTTCCAGTGAATCCGGTACTTCAGTGCAAGGCGCGGGTATAGCTCAGTGGTAGAGCAGCAGCCTTCCAAGCTGAATATGCGGGTTCGATTCCCGCTACCCGCTCCAGACTTTCACCCAAACCAGTGTTACGCCGAAACGCTGCGCGGCAATGCGCGCAGCGCCTCTGGCATTCGTGCATGCCGCCCTAGCTGTTGAACGCTGACGCGACCTGGTGCTGCTGCGGCACCTGGCCGTTCGGCGTCAGCTTGTCGACGATGCCGGGCAGGGCCGTCGACAGCTGCTTGAGCAGTTCCTGCTCGTCGAGCCCTGTCCTTTGCGCGATCTCGCGGATGACCTGCGGTCCGATCGCGTTGCCGAGATCATTGGCGTTGATCGACTGGTTCTGCCCGGTGCCGACCCAGGAGTCGGCGACATTGCCATGGCCGGCATTCTTGAGCTTGTCGAGCAGGCCGCCCAAACCGCCGAGCAGGCCTCCGTCGCCGGGATTGGCTTCAGTCGGCGCCGGAGCGGCCGGAGCGGTTTGATCGGGCTGTTCGGCGCTTCTGCCGCTCAGCATCTTTCCGACCAGCAACGCGCCAAGTGCGATCATCAGCGGTTTGGTGATGTTGCCGCCAGGAACGGCGTTGTCAAAAAGTCCCATAGTGGATCCTCCATCTAGCCAAGCCCAACCCATCTTCAACAATGGCGCAATCGGGCGGAATTTCAAGCTGGCTTGTGGTTTTGACATTCATATGAAAATGTTGGGCTGGCGAGGGATGGAGAGGAAAAAATGGGTATCATCAGCTGGATCATTCTGGGCGTCATTGCCGGTTTCATCGGCAGCAAGATCGTCAACAAGACCGGCCAGGGCATGATCATGGATATCGTGCTCGGCATCGTCGGCGCGATTGTCGGCGGCCTGATCTTCAGCGCCTTTGGCGCGTCGGGCGTGACCGGCCTCAACATCTATAGCCTGATCGTCGCCGTGGTGGGCGCCGTGGTCGTCCTTTGGGCCTATCACCAGTTCAGCGGGCGCCGAACGCTTTAGCAGCCCGAGGCGACTGGCTGCGCCAGATAGGCGGCGGCCCCGCGCGGCTTTCGGGCCGCCTCGACCGCCGGCTTGCCTATGGCATCAGCACCGCGTCGGCGGCGGCAAGCTCCCTCGGCTGATTGGTTCGTCCCAGCCGCGTAGATGATCCCCACGGCGTCGGCAACGGCCTTCGGCGAGCGCCCCGCCGGCAACTAAGCGATCACCGTCAGCCGGCGCTTGCGCTGATCCAGCGACACGATGGTCAGCCCGCTGGCGACCACCAGCAGGATGCCGCAGACGGCAAGCGTGTTGGGAAATTGCCCGAACACCAGCAGGCCTGAAATGACCGCCCAGACCGTGAAGCAATAGTAGAATGGCGCCACCGCTCCGGTCGGCCCGACGCGATAGGCCATGAAGATGAAGAAGTGGCCGAAGATCAGGAAGAAGCCGGCGCCTGCCGTCAGCAGCAGGTGACGGGCCTCGGGCATGACCCAGCGTTCGGACATCAAATGCGCGGCGCCGGCGCCGATGAGCACGACGACGACGGCCGAGATCGCCACGATCATTCCCGGCACTTCGGCGGTGATCTTGCGGCCGGCCAGATCGCGCGCGGCGGCGAATGTCGCGTTGCCGAGCGCCAGCAAGGCGTAGACCGAAATGCCTTGCATGGTCGGCTGCGCCACCATCAGCGCGCCAAGGAAGCCCAATCCGATCAGTGCCATGCGTTGGCCGCCGATCCGCTCGCCAAACAGGATCGAGGAGCCGACCAGCATCAGGAGCGGCGTGATCTGGCCGAGCGCGGTGGAATCGGCGATCTGCATATTGGCGAGCGCGACGACGTAACAGAGGATCGCCGCCAGCTCGAGCAGGTTCCTGCGCAGCACCCGCTTGTCGAAGATCAGCGGGATCTGCTTGCCGTAGCCGAGCGCGAACAGCAGCGGAAAGCCCCACAGCGTTGCCGCGGCGCCACGCAGGAAAAGCACCTCGTAGGACGGCAAGCCCACTGTCGCGAGCTTCATCATCGTATCGTTGACCAGATACGACCCGGTCGAGACGATCATGAACAGCGGGCCGCGAATGGCAGTCGGAATGAAATGCATAGGCGCAGGAAATCAGACCGGGGTGGCCGCCGCAATGGGCCATGGACCGCCGGCAAATCCGACAGCGACCGATGCGCGGGCCTGCCAAATCCCCGCATTGTTCCGCCGGCTTCCGCCCATTCCATTTTCGACGGCGGCTCCCTATATCAGCGCCATACCCCCGCAATCGGATCATGGGTTCTGGCCGAGTGAGATGGCGCCCGGGCAAAAGACGCTTGTGTTTTTTGGCCTTTCTCGCTAATCGCCCCGCATTCGACTGAACTGAAGGTCCAGGCCGTCCAAGGAAAGAGACTATGGCAAAAGGTAAATTCGAGCGTACGAAGCCTCATGTGAACATCGGCACGATCGGCCACGTCGATCACGGCAAGACGTCGCTGACGGCTGCGATCACCAAGTATTTCGGCGAATACAAGCGCTATGACCAGATCGACGCTGCACCTGAAGAGAAGGCGCGCGGCATCACGATCTCGACGGCTCACGTCGAATACGAGACCGCCAACCGCCACTACGCCCACGTCGACTGCCCCGGCCACGCCGACTATGTGAAGAACATGATCACCGGCGCCGCGCAGATGGACGGCGCGATCCTGGTCGTGTCGGCCGCCGACGGCCCGATGCCGCAGACCCGCGAGCACATCCTGCTTGCCCGTCAGGTCGGCGTGCCGTCGATCGTGGTGTTCCTCAACAAGGTCGACCAGGTCGATGACGCGGAACTGCTCGAACTGGTCGAGCTCGAGGTTCGCGAGCTTCTGTCGAAGAACGAGTTCCCCGGCGACGACATTCCGATCGTCAAGGGTTCGGCGCTGGCAGCACTCGAGGATTCGGACAAGACGATCGGCGAGGACGCGATCCGCGAGCTGATGGCTCAGGTCGACGCCTACATCCCGACGCCGGTTCGTCCGCTGGACAAGCCGTTCCTGATGCCGATCGAGGACGTGTTCTCGATCTCGGGTCGCGGCACGGTCGTCACCGGCCGCGTCGAGCGCGGCGTGGTCAAGGTCGGCGAGGAGCTGGAGATCATCGGCATCCGTCCGACGACCAAGACGACCTGCACGGGCGTGGAAATGTTCCGCAAGCTGCTCGATCAGGGCCAGGCTGGCGACAACATCGGCGCGCTGCTGCGCGGTGTTGATCGTGAAGGTGTCGAGCGCGGCCAGGTTCTGGCCAAGCCGGGCACGGTGAAGCCGCACAAGAAGTTCGTGGC
>NZ_VFVR01000016.1 GCF_006442205.1 Mesorhizobium sp. B2-3-12 | reverse complement strand
CTTGAGCGAGCGGTGGAAGCGCTCGTCCTTGCCGAGCGTCTGCGGGTGGCAAGGCCTGGAGTGGCTGACGGCGATGCCGGTTTCGACCAGCCAGACGGTGAGCAGCGTGAAGTTGTTGCGGCCGCCATCGCCCCAAGGCGGACCATTGTCGGTGGCGATACGCCACGGCAGGCCGTAGCGGCGGAAAGCGGCGATCAGCCGGGCCTTTACGGTTTCGGTGGTCTGATCGGCGCAGGCCGACAGCGCGACCGAGAAGCGCGAATGGTCATCAAGCACGGTGAGCGGATGCAGTCGACCGGCTCGCAAGGCGACGTGACCCTTGAAATCCATCTGCCACAGATCGTTGGGAGCTTCGTGCTCGAAGCGGATGAAAGGCTGCGCCCCGCCGCCCAACGCGCCCAGCTCGATGCCGTTGCGGCGCAAGATGCCGGTCACCGTCGAGGCTGCCGGCGTGCCGATACCCTCGCGAGCGAGCACACGCGCGATCTTGCGCCCACCCCAAGCCGGATGCGCCATACGCACCGAAAGGGCTGCCGCTTCCACCTCCGGCGCACTGCGCGCCGGGCTCGATTGCGGCCGCCGAGACTGCTCGACCAGCCCGACCTCGCCCTCGATCCGGTAGCGCGAAAGCAACTTGTGGCCGCACGTCCGGCCGATACCGAAGCGCTGGCACAGAAGGCTCACATTCGCCCCCTCTACCGACGCCAGCCTCACAAATTCCAGCTTCTGCTTCATCGCGCTTCTGTCCTCGAATGGCATCCCGAACCCCCTCGCGCAAAAGGCGCAAAACTGTTCGCGATGTCCTCGCACACCTGTTCGCGATGTCTCCGGTCCAAACAAAGGGGAGAAGGAAGGGCGTCGCGCCGCTCAACGCGATCGGATAAAATCCGCGAAACCCTGAACCGCCTCGCGCATCGCCTGCCGGTTTGCCTGCTCCGCCAAGTTAGCCTCCACCTCAGCCGGCTTCTTGCCGAGCAAGGCAATCTCCGGCTCGCCCTCAAACAGCGCGAAGGACATTGTCCGCATGATCTCGGCCAGCGCGGCGCGGGCAAACAGCGAGCGTGGCGAGGCGTGGGCCAGCATGGCGGGCTTGGCCACGGCGGCGTCGCGCGAGACCAGCCAGTCGAGCGCGTTCTTCAGCCCGCCCGGCACGCCATGGGCATATTCGGGGCAGGAGACGATGACGCCGTCGGCGCGGGTGACGGCGTCGATCAGGTCGGAGGCTTCGCGCGGCGTTCGCTCGCCCTCGTCGTCGGGGTTGAAGATCGGCAGCCGGCCAAGCCCGTCATAGACGGTGACGCGGCAGCCCTCGGGCGCGTTCAGCGCCAGGGCCGCGACCAGGGCCGAATTGGTCGAGGCCGCCCGCAGGCTGCCGGAAATGGCGAGAATCTTTAGCAAGGTAACGCTCGGGCGATTCGTCCGCGCAGGCTACCACATCGTCTGCTTGTATTCGTCGTCCAGCCAGCGGTCGGTCGCCTCGGCCGAATCGGCCAGCGCCAACTGGTCGCGCAGGATCTGGCCGAGCGTCGGCAACGTGGCGCGCTCGTACCAGCTGTCGGGCTTCCACAGATCGGAGCGCATGAAGGCCTTGGCGCAGTGCATGTAGGCCGCCTTGACGGCGACGACGATGACGCTGAGCGGCTCCTTGCCGTCGACCGCGAGGCGCCCGCGCAAAGTGGCATCCACGGTGATGCGGGCGTCGCCGTTGACGCGCAGCGTCTCGTTCATGCCGGGAATGAGGAAGAGCAGCCCGACGGAGGGGTTGCGCAGGATGTTTTCCAGCGTATCCAGCCGGTTGTTGCCGGGCCGGTCGGGGATGGCGATGGTCTTTTCGTCGATAATGGCGGCGAAGCCAGGCTTGTCGCCTTTCGGGGTGACGTCGGCATTGCCTTCGCCGTCGGACGAGCCGATCAGCACGAACGGGCTCTTGCCGATGAAGGAGCGGCAATGGCCGTCGAGCGCCTTCAATTCCTTACGGATTGAACCATCGGTCGGGCGCGGCGTCTTGTAGATCGTCCGCAGTTCCTCGTGCGTGGCGACGAATTCCATGGCTCTCCCCTTTAGTCCCTGCCTTATTTGCCGGCTTTCTCTTCGCCGCCGGCCTTGTCATCGAGTGAATGGCGCAGGATCAGCGGCATCTGGCTGAAGGTGAACAGAAGCGTGATCGGCATGATGCCCCAGACCTTGAAAGTAACCCAGGCGTCGGTGGAAAAATTCCGCCAGACAATCTCATTGACGAGGGCCAGGAACAGGAAGAACAGGCCCCAGCGGAAGGTGAGCTTGCGCCAGCCCTCGGCATCGAGCTTGAAGGCGGACTCGAAGACATAGCCGAGCAGCGAGCGGCCGAAATACAGGCCGCCGAGCAGTACGCCGCCGAACAGCGTGTTGACGATGGTCGGCTTCATCTTGATGAAGATGTCGTCCTGCAGATAGAGCGTCAGCGCGCCGAAGATGAAGACGACGACGCCCGAGACCATCGGCATGATCGGCAAGGTCCGGGTGAGCAGCCACGAGGCGATCAACGCAATCGCGGTCGCGGCCATGAACAGGCCGGTGGCGACGAAGATCGGACCGCCGAATTCGGCCAGCACGGGAAATTTCCGCGTCAGCCACTCGCCGCGCGCATTGGCGAAGAAAAAGACCAGCAGCGGCCCGAGCTCCAGCGCCAGCTTGAGCACGGGATTGATGCTTTCCTTCTTCTCTTTCTGCGGGTCGGATGGATCGCGTTCGAGAATGGGTGGGTTCATGGTTTCCTTCTAACGCACGATCCTGGCCGGAAGCCTCACTTCCGGCATCGCGCCTGTTCAAGCCACGCCAGCGATCGCCCTGGCGAATTCGCTTGCCGAGAAAGGTTCGAGGTCGTCGACCTGTTCGCCGACGCCGATGAAATAGACTGGCAATTTGTGCTTTGCCGCGATCGCCACCAAAATACCGCCGCGCGCCGTGCCGTCCAGCTTGGTCATCACCAGGCCGTTGACGCCGGCGATGTTGCGGAAGATCTCGACCTGGTTGAGCGCGTTCTGGCCGGTGGTGGCGTCGACCGTCTGCAGCACGGTGTGCGGCGCTTCGGGATCGAGCTTGCCGAGCACGCGGACGATCTTTTCCAGCTCCGCCATCAGCTCGGTCTTGTTCTGCAGCCGCCCGGCGGTGTCGATGATCAGCACGTCCGAGCCCGCTTCCTTTGCCCGTTCGAAGGCGTCATAGGCAAGGCCGGCGGCATCGGCGCCGAGTTTGGAGGCAATGACCGGCGATTTCGTGCGTTCGCCCCAGATCTTCAGCTGTTCGATGGCGGCGGCGCGGAACGTGTCGCCGGCGGCCAGCATCACCGACAGGCCGCCATCGGTCAGCTTGGCGGCGAGCTTGCCGATCGTCGTGGTCTTGCCGGTGCCGTTGACGCCGACCACCAGGATGACATGCGGCTTGTGCGACAGATCGAGCTCCAGCGATCGGGCGACAGGGGTCAGCACCTTTTCGACCTCGGTCGCCATGACGGTGCGCACGTCTGTATCGGAGACGTCCTTGCCGTAGCGGCTTGCGGCCAGCGCGTCCGTGATACGAAGCGCGGTTTCCACGCCGAGATCGGCGCGGATCAGCACGTCCTCCAGGTCCTGCAGCGTCTCCTCGTCCAGCTTGCGCTTGGTGAAGACGCCGGCGATGTTGCCGGTTAGTTCGCGCGAGGACCGGGCGAGCCCGTCGCGCATGCGCTGGAACCAGGATCGCCTCGGCGCAGGCTCCGGCGCCTTTACCGGTTCAGCCTTCTGCTCGACCTTCTTGGCAACAGTTACCTTCCCGGGCGCGGGTTTTGCTTCCGGGGCGGGTTGCGGGATCGATTGAGGCTCGGGCGCGATCTCGGCGATGACCGGCTGTGTCTCGACCGGTGCCGGCTGGCGGATGGGCGGAGCGATCTCGGCTGAAGGCGCTTCGGTCGCAGGCGCGACCTGGGAAGACGGCGCCAGCGGCGAAGCTTCTCTCTTCTCCCCGTCCCTATACGGGGAGAAGGTGCCGGCAGGCGGATGAGGGGCAGCGCCGGCTTCGGACGTTGGCTGCTCGGAGGCCGACTGGGGGGCTTCAACCGGCGACGCCGGCGGCACCTCGACCGGTGCGGGCATGTCGGCCGGCACTTCGACCGGCGCGGGTTCCGGCTGCCTTTCCGGAGGCGACGGAGCGATCTCCGGCTCGGATGGCGCGGGCGGGGTTTCTTGCGGCCGCGGCTCGGGCGTGGGCTCAGGAACCACGGGCGGCGGCGGGATCTCCTCGGGCGCGGGCGGTTCAGGCGTCTGGGGCGGGGGCGCCGGCTTCTCTTCCGGAGCAGGCTCCGGCTGCCGTTCCGGTTCCGACGGAACGGTCGGCTCCGGCGCCGGCGGAATGGTTGGGACAGGTTCGGGCTTGGGTTCCTCGGGCGCCGGTCCAGGCGCGGCTTCCGCCGCAACCTCCTCGCGCTTCAAAAACTCCGGCAGGGCCTGCTCGGCAGCCGGCTTCAGCGCGTCGAGCTGTTCCCATTTGATCGGCGGCAGCGGAGCGGTCTCGTCGATGCGCTCCTCGACCACCTCCTTCTTGCCGAACGAAAATATCTTCTTGAAAAAACCAGCCATGCTTTTGCGTTCTCAGGCGGCGCGGGCGGCAAGGGGGGCGGCTGTCAGCCTGATGCCATCGTGGCCGGTTATTTCAGCTTCGACGATCTCGCCCGGCGCGCCGGTGCCGAGTGCGGCAAGCGTGAACCCTTCGGTGCGCCCGAGGCCGTCGCGCTCGATCAGGATCGACTGGCGGCTGCCGGCCATGGACGACAGATGGCGCTGGTAGGCCGCTTCGCCGGCGGCGCGCAGCCGGGCGGCGCGTTGCTTGACCAGTTCGCGGCGAACCTGCGGCATGCGCGCGGCGGGAGTGCCTTCGCGCGGTGAAAACGGGAAGACATGGAGGTGGGTCAGGCCGCATTCCTCGACGATTTTTTCGGAATTCTCGAACATGGCTTCGGTCTCGGTCGGGAAGCCGGCGATGATGTCGGCGCCGAAGACAATGCCGGGACGGAGCTTGCGCACATCCTCGCAAAAGCGGATCGACTGGTCGCGCAGATGCCGGCGCTTCATGCGCTTGAGGATCATGTCGTCGCCCGACTGCAGCGACAGATGCAGATGCGGCATCAGCCTGGATTCGGTGGCGATGGCGTCGAGCAAGTCCTCGTCGGCCTCGATCGAATCGATGGAGGACAGCCTGAGCCGCTTCACGTCGGGCACCTGTTTCAGGATGGTTTTCACCAATTTGCCGAGCTTGGGCGCACCAGGCAGGTCGGCGCCGAAACTGGTCATGTCGACGCCGGTCAGCACGACCTCTGCATAGCCGTTGCCCGCCAGGCGCTTGACCTGCTCGACCACGGCGCCCATCGGCACCGAGCGCGAATTGCCGCGGCCATAGGGGATGATGCAGAAGGTACAGCGATGGTCGCAGCCATTCTGCACTTGCACGAAGGCGCGCGCGCGGCCCTCGATGGCGTCGACCATGTGGCCGGCGGTTTCGCGCACCGAGAAGATGTCGTTGACGCGTGCCTTTTCGGTGTCGTTGACGCCGAAATCCGGCAGCGCACGATAGGAATTGGCCTTGAGCTTTTCCTCATTGCCAAGCACGAGATCGACCTCGTCCATGGTGGCGAATTTTTCGGGCTCGGTCTGCGCGGCGCAGCCGGTGACGATGATACGCGCGGCCGGGTTGTCGCGGCGCGCCTTGCGGATCGCCTGCCTGGCCTGGCGCACGGCTTCACCGGTGACGGCGCAGGTGTTGAAGATGACGGCACCGCCGTCCAGCGCGCCGAGGCCGGCACTTTCGGCCTCGCGCCGCATCACTTCGGATTCATAGGTGTTGAGGCGGCAGCCGAAGGTCACCATTTCGATGCGGCCGGGCTGCTTCGCCACGTCGACGTCCTTGGACAGAGCCGACATCAGGCCGCGCTTTCGGTGTCGCGGACCCAGGCGCCGTTCGAAGGATCGAAGCTGCCGGAAAATTCCCATTCGGCCGCGCCGGTCAGGATGACGTGGTCGTCATCGCGCCATTCGACATGCAGCGTGCCGCCGCCAGGCGTCAGCAGGTTGACGCTGCGGCCGGTGCGCCTGGTGCGCGCGGCGGCAACGACAGCCGCGCAGGAGGCGGTGCCGCAGGCCTTGGTCAGGCCGGCGCCGCGCTCCCAGGTGCGGATGGTCATCGAATCGGGCGAGGTCACCTGGGCGATGGTGATGTTGGCGCGCTCGGGAAAAATCGGATGGTTTTCCAAGAGCGGACCGAAACGGTCGAGCTCATAAGTCCAGACGTCGTTGTCGACCCAGAAGATGGCGTGCGGATTGCCCATCGAGACAGCGGAAGGCGAATGCAGCACCGGCGCGTCGATCGGGCCGACCTGCAACTCGATCATACGGGTGTCGCGGAACTCCTCGGCCAGCGGAATGTCGCGCCAGCCGAAGCGCGGCGTGCCCATGTCGACGGAGATCGAGCCGTCGGCGTGTTCGCGGGCATTGAGGATGCCGGCCACGGTCTCGAAGGTGAAGGTCTTCTCGCCGGTCTCGGCGGCCAGTGCCTGGACGACGCAGCGCATGCCGTTGCCGCAGGCCTGCGCCCCCGACCCGTCGGAATTCAGGATGTCGACGAAATAGGCAGTGCCCGGCGTCCTGGCGTCGTGGATCGCCATGATCTGGTCGAACCGCGTCGCGGCGTCGGCATTGAGCGCGATGGCGGCCGCGGCCGTCACCCGATCCGCACGACCACGCATATCGGCAACGATGATTTCGTTGCCGATGCCGTTCATCTTGGCGAAAGGGGCCGTGCCTGCCATTGCTCCGAAAATTCCATGTCCGTTCGGCGCTATATGGCGGAAATGGGCAGGAATTACCAGTGCGCAGCGCTTTCACGGCAAAGGCGGCGGACTTACGTCACCGCGAAGACCCCAAGCAGGATCAACAGGAAGATGACGAGCACGATGCCGATGAGAATGCGCGCACCGGTGGCGGCCGCGCCGGCCAGTGCCGGCATGCCGAGCAGGCTCGCAGCGGCGGCGATGATCAGGAGAATGATGATCCATTTAAGCATGGTATGCCTCGCAAGCCGAACACATTGAAACCGGTCGAAAAACGCGGCCGTCGCGCTTGGGTTCCCGAGCTGCGAGGGGATAGCCCCTTGCGGGTGTCGTTCAGTCGGCGCCAATCGACCTGATGACCTGTGCCGGATTGCCGCCGACAAGGGTATTTGGGGGAACGTTCCTGGTAACCACCGAACCGGCGGCCACCACCGCGTTTTCGCCCACCGTCACCCCGCCGATGACAGTCGCACCAGCCGCGATCCAGACATTTCTCTCGATGGCGATCGGCTTTCCGAGCGTGACGGCGCGGCGCTGCGACGGGTCGAGCGGATGGCCCGTCGTGATGATGCTCACATTTGGCCCGATCATCACATCGTCGGCGATGTCGAGGCCGCCGATATCATAGAAAGTGCAGTTCTGATTGACGAAGACGTTGCGCCCGACGCGGATTTCGTCGCCTCCTGCCGTATAGATGGCGGGATCAGCAGGAAACTCGCGTCCACCTCCTGGCCGATGAGCTGGCTGAACAAGGCCCTGACTTCGTCCGCATCGTCGAACGTCAGGCGGTTGAGCCGGGCGGTGATCGCCATCGCCCGCCTGACATTCGCCAGCATGGCCGCCGATTCCGGCGTCCCGCGGTGAATTGTCCTGTTGCCGTCTCTGTCGGACATTTTCTTGAACCCGCCTCAGCCGGCGATCTCGACATCCGTGCTGAAGGGGGCCGTCTTGCTCGAATTCTCGTCATGCATGACGAAGTCACAGCGGTATTTGCCGGGCGGCAGGCCGGTGAGGGAGAGGTCCAGCTTGAAGAACAGTTCGCGGTTGTGCGAACGCGAGGCGACCTGCACGCGGCCGATCTTTTCGAAGGTGCCAAGTTTTTCACCGGCCTCGGAAAGGACGGTCAGGTCGACGGAGAGCGCGATCGAGCTGTTGCCGAGCCCGTCCGAGCCATAGCCGTAGCCAACCGGCTCCATGTAGAGAGCGACCCGCTCGCCTTGTTTGTACACATGGTTGGCGCGTTCACTGTAGATGCCGAAGCCGGAGGCTGTATCCACCTGCTTGACGTTCATCACGGCAAGCGGCATCGCCTTCCAGAGCGCCTCCTGGGCGCTGCCGAACTTCTCCAGCGCAGCGGCGCCATCGCCCGATTGGAGAAGTTTCTCGGCCTCGGCCGCCCGGTCGCCGATCTCGCCCGCGAAAGCCGCCGGCACCGAGACCGCCAGCGCCAAAAGACCCGCCATGATCGACTTCATCTGATTCCCCTATTCTGTCCGGGGACGACCATCAGCGAAAACCACGGCAGCGTAAACGGCCATTCTGTCGAGGCCATTAAATCCGCGGCACGTCCCAGGCCTCGCCGGGTCGCAAGGCCCGGAAATTCTCGCGCGGCACGCCTTCGGCGTCCAGCGCTTCGCCCAGTTTGCGGACCGGTTCGTCGAACGGCTCGTCAGTGAGCTGGAAAGTGCCCCAATGGCAGCCGGCGGCGAAGGCGGCGTTGCATAGTTTCATACCTTGCACCGCTTCCTCGGGATTTTGATGCTGCGGTGCCATGAACCAGCGCGGCTCGTAGGCGCCGATCGGCAGGATGGCGAAGCGGAAGCCGCCGTGTTTTTCAGCCATCAGCCGGTAGTTGATGCCGTCGTGGAAGCCGGTATCGCCGGCGAAATAGATTTTTCCGCCCGGCGTGTCGATGACGAAGCCCGCCCACAGCGCCATGCGCCGGTCGCGCGCGCCGCGTGCCGACCAGTGATGCGCGGGCTCGACATGGATAGTGGTGCCACGGCCGACATCGCGCCTGTCGCCCCAGTCATGGGCGGAAAGCCGCATGCCTGATACAGCGGCGGCGATGATGGCATCGTTGCCGAGCGGCGTCACCACCGGCGGATCGTGCTTCTCCTTCAACCGCTTCAGCGTGGCGAGGTCGAGATGGTCATAGTGGTTGTGGCTGACCAGCACGAGGTCGATCGCCGGCAGATCGCCAAAAGCGATACCGGGCGGATTGACGCGCCTGGGGCCGGCAAAGGAGAACGGCGAGCTACGCTGCGACCACACAGGATCGGTGAGGATGTTCAGCCCCGCGGTCTGGATCAGCAAGGTGGAATGGCCGACCATGGTCACGGTCAGATCGGCGCCTTCGACCGTCGCGGCCGGCTTTGCCTGGGCAAAGGGGCTCGGGCTGGACACAGGCCATTTTGAGCGTTGGCCGCTGAACTGCCATTTCAGCAGATCCTTGAAGGGGCCGGGCATTCGGCCGCCGGGATTGAAGAACAGGGTGCCGTCGAAATGGTCGCTGGGCGGGCCGCTGTAATAGCGGTTGGCGGCTCTCTGTCTCGCGGCCAATTTTGCGGCTCCCACTGGGTTGTGTTCCCCCAGAGATAGGCCGAACGCCGGCTGGCGCAAGCGTGCGCCGGCCGAGTGCCAAGGGCGGCGAAGCGGCCTCGGTTAGGATCGCGGGATCAGGAGGACAATGCCATGGCAATGAAGCGGACGAAGGCGCCCTGGATGAAAGCCGAGGATTTCGGCCGCGCGCTGCCGCGCGGCATCGGCGTCAATCTGCTGGTGTCAGACATGCAGGCGATGGAAGCCTTCTGCCGCGACGTGCTGGGCGCCCGGGTGATCTATGCCGACGAGGATTTCGCGGCCATCGAGCTTCTGGGGTCGGTCTTCATGCTGCATGCGGATCATTCCTATCTCGACAATCCGATGACAGGTGTCATCACCGGCGCCGAGACACGCGGTGCCGGCATTGAATTGCGCCTCTATGGCGCCGATCCGGACGCGGTCGAGGCGGCGGCGCTGGAACATGGCTACATTGTGCTCTCCGGCGCCGTCGACAAGCCGCATGGCCTGCGGGAGTGCTATATTGTCGGGCCGGACAGGTATGTGTTCGTCCCAAGCGCCGCGCTGGCGCAATGATTGCGATAAATTTGCAACAATCTTGCCGCAAACCCTATTTTAACCATATCGGGTTGAAATTTCGCCACCTTCTCCATCTTGGTGGAGGTGCTATTGCGCGGACGGCTTCCCCCCAGCCGGATCCGACGGAGGTTGTAATGAATTTTTCCAAAGGCGGCCTTGTGGCCGTATCCCTGGCGGCGCTCGTTGCGAGCGGCTGCTCAACCTCACGCTTCTCGTCGATGGACGATCAGCAACCGGCACCGTTGCAGCCAGCCCCCGCTGGCCAGGTGAGCTCCAACCAGCTGCCGCCGCCGGCGTCGCCCGGCACCACCGACCCTTCCCAATTCCCGACGGCGCCGGCCAACACGCAGGTCGCCTCGCTGCCGCCGGACGGCACGGCGCCAGCAGGTGCCGCGGACCTCAGCGCGGCAGCTGTCGCCGGGGTCTGGAACGTCAATGTCTCCGGCCAGAGCTGCAAGGTGGCGACGCCGCAGACCAAATTCGGCGCCGGCTTCCGCGCCGGGCCGCTGCATTGCCCGGCGCCGATCGATGGCATCAAGTCATGGAACGTCGCCGGCAAGCAGCTGACGCTTTATGATGAGAATGGCGGCTCGCTGGCGCGGCTCTATTCGTCGGGCGGCTCGAAGTTCGACGGCCAGACTTCCAACGGGCAGCCGATCTCGCTTACAAGATAGGCCAGGCGTGTCGATATTCAGGTGATGCCGCCCCGCGCATAGCGGCTCGGCCTGACCTGAATCTCAACATACCCCACCCTCTCTTGAGCATCCTGCCCTGAACAACGACGTGACCGATGCATCTGCGTGACGGCCTCCAGACCCATGCCACCGTCCGGCAGCGCTACGACCATCTGGTGGTGTCGGGCGCGATCCAACGCGATGCGGCGCAGGAAGAGATCGCCGCCGCGCTCGACCGGCTGACCGTGGAGATCTCGGCCAAGCGGCTGGCGCACAAGTCCAGTGCGCTGGGCTGGCTGTTTGCCCGCAAGCGCGAGACGCATGAGGCGGTCAAGGGTCTCTATATCCATGGCGGCGTCGGCCGCGGCAAGACCATGCTGATGGACATGTTCTTCGAGCTCTTGCCGGTGCGGCGCAAGCGCCGCGTCCATTTCAACGATTTCATGGCCGACGTGCAGGACCGCATCCAGAAGCACCGGCAGGCGCGCAAGGAAGGCACTGTCAGGGAAGACGATCCCATCCCGCCGGTCGCCAAGGCGCTGGCCGAGCAGGCCTGGGTGCTGTGCTTCGACGAGTTCTCGGTCACCGACATCGCCGACGCCATGATCCTGTCCAGGCTGTTTTCGGCGCTGTTCGCCAATGGGGTCGTGCTGGTCGCCACCTCGAACGTGGCGCCGCAAGACCTCTACCGTGACGGGTTGAACCGCCAGCTTTTCCTGCCGTTCATCGCCATATTGGAACGCCACGCGCTGGTGCTGTCGCTCGACAGCGACAAGGACTATCGGCTGGAAAAGCTCGCACGCACGCCGGTCTATGTCACGCCGGCCGATGCGGCGGCCGACCAGGCGTTGGACGAGGCCTGGCGGACGATGACGCACGGGGCACCGACATCCGAAACGTCGCTGACGCTGAAGGGCCGCAAGCTGGTGGTGCCGGCCGCCGCCGGCGACGCCGCGCGGTTTTCCTTTGCCGATCTCTGCGAGAAGCCGCTCGGCGCGCGCGATTATCTGGCGATCGCCGGCCGGTTCTCGACCGTCCTCATCGACCACGTCCCGGTGCTGGGCGAAGGCAAGCGCAACGAGGCCAAGCGCTTCATCCTGCTGATCGACACGCTCTACGACCATCATATGCGCCTGGTGGTGAGCGCAGCGGCGCCGCCGCACGCGCTTTATGTGGCCAAGCGCGGCGTCGAGGTGTTCGAATTCGAGCGCACGGCCTCGCGCCTGATCGAGATGCAAAGCCGCGACTGGCTGGAGGACTGGACCAAGCGGCGGAAGGAGAAGAGTTCGCAAAATGCGGAGGCGCGAGCCAGCTAAGCGGGTTATTGTTTTATGCAATCGCCGGCTCGCTCTAAGCCTTTGTTTTAAGCAATTCCGGACGGAAAACCGCTACGCACTTTTCCTAGAATTTTTCTAAGCGGTCTGCACTACAGTCTCTCATAGCGTTCAAGGCCAAGACGGATGCGTTGGCGTTCCGCGAACGCAAGCGCAAGAGCCTCGATCTCGAAGGAATTGGTTGCAGCGGTCCTGCCGCCCTTGGTTAGATGGACAAACCATTCGCCGCAGCTTTCGATGACCTGGATCCGGGATCTCGCATTTGCCTTGTCCGGGCTCTGCATCCAAACCTCCAGCACGAAGCCGGAAAGTACTCCCCGCCAAATCCGCTCGCAAGCGCTTGCATTGTACAGTTTTTACCATGCGGCGAACTGCTGTTGCCGATCGTTCGGCGTGCTCTAGCTTGCGCTGACGGCAAATCCTCAGGAAGCCGTAGTGGCCGACGCGGGGATCGGGCAACATGTCTTCACCGGCATCATCGCGTCGGCCATCTGCAACTCGCAGGAGAGCGAAGGTCACGTGGCGGGGCGTTCCTGTCTTGCGGGGGTCTTCGATCCCAAATCTCCGACCAGCCGATGGTATTCAAACTCCGGAGGACCGTAGGAATCCTGGGCCAACCGCAAAAGACCGTTCCGATCGCGGATCGTGACCTCTCCACGACGAGCCCGGATATAGCCATGGCTCTCGATCATCTGCAGTCCCACGGTAACGCCGGGGCGCCTGACCCCCAGCATGACCGAGAGAAATTCGTGCGTTATCAAAAGCCGGTCTCCGACAGTCCGGTCGCCGCACATCAGAAGCCACCTGGCCAGCCGAACCTCCAGGCTCCGCCGCGCATTGACGGACGCAGTGTAACTTGTCTGGATGTGAAGATATTGTACATACCGAAGCAGGAAAGCGCGCAGGGTACCGCTGGCTCGCAAGGCTTCGACGAACGGGTCGACGCCGATGCGAACCGCTTCGCATGTCGATTGGATATAACAATCAAAAGCCGCCTGGTCGTCTCCCATGATCAGGGCAGAGCCGGTCATTCCCTCAAAGCCGATTATCCCGACTTCGGCCTCGGTTGTCGCCGACGTCCTGGCCACGACGGATGCCAGCCCACTTTCGATAAAATAAACGAAGTCGATCTTTTGACCTGCCGTCTCCAAAGGCGCCCGCAGCTCAAGAAAGACGCTCTCGAAATGCGGTTGAAGCAGCGAAAGATCGTCCGGGCTCATCCGCCGCAACAATTCGCTCTTGGCCCGAAGCGCGCTTTGATCCAACCATCTCTCCACCGGGCAAGAGAGCACTGGATCTCTCGGCCGTCGGCGCCCGTTCGTGAGCCGACGATGACGGGTTGTAGACCTTGCCGCACGCACAGCACTAGGCAAGCCACCACCTTGGTATGAAAGCGACAGTTACTGTTACAGAATTCCTGGAGCTATCCATTCCTTGCCGCAATGCGAGCTTCACGGAGGATAGAGCCACGGTCGAGCCCAACCAGCGATACTATTTCGCGTATCTGCTGCTCGGTGGCGCCGGATATTCGAGCGAGTTCGCGTACGGCCTCTGCCGTCAGACTGGGACGTTCCGGTTCACTAACCATGCCATCCTATGCCTCGTATCGGGCAGGAGTGCGATGGTCGCTCCCAAGCGTCAGGGCCCTTTGTCGTGCTGCTGACGATTCATCTCTGTACGCTTTCGGACGGAGATAAGCGAGTCAATTAAGTCCCTGCTGAGCCTTTGAGAGAAGCCCAGCCTCGCGGCCAAGTCGTGAAAAGGGCGCATGCCGGGCCCTTTTCACGTGCGGGGGAACTACCAGCCCTGCATGCTGTACCAGTCGTCAACGTCGCGGCGAACGCGGTCTTTCTCGATGCCGTAGCGTTCCTGGATCTTGCCTTCGAGCTGGTCGCGCTTGCCGGCGATCCGGTCGAGATCATCGTCGGTGAGCTTGCCCCACTGTTCCTTGACCTTGCCCTTGACCTGCTTCCAATTTCCTTCGACGCGGTTCCAATCCATGGCGGTCTGTCTCCTGTTGATCACAGTGCCAAAACGGGCGATCTACTCCGAGGTTCCGGTCGAATCTTTTTTGCCGAACGCCCCGACCGGTCGCCTTAGGGTCGTCAGGCTCATCGGCGCGCCTACAGCCGATAGACATACATTACAAAGGTCTCCGCCTCGTCATGGGCGCGCGCTTCATAAAGCGCGCGGGCGGGCAGATTGTCAGGTTCGATGCCCACCCAGGCTCTTCGCAGCATGCTCCCTGCCGAGAGCGAACATCGCGTCGAGCATTTTGCGTGCAATCCCCTGGCGCTGGAAGGCCGGCGACACGCCGACCTCGTCGATATAAAGTTCGGTCGGCTTGTCCGGGTGGCGGTGGATGACCGTCGCGCATTGGCCGACGATAACGCCCCCGGCCAGGCCCACGATCATGAAATGGCCCGATTGAGCGAGATAGCTGGCTAGATGATCGGCCCGCACCGGTTCCTCGAACACGTCGTCGGCAACCCGCATCACAAGGTCGTCATCGCCGGGATAGAGTCTTCTGATCTCGACCGTCATTGTATAAATTCTCCCAAGTCGGCTTACAAATTTTGACGTTTACGTAAATCCCAAGCGCTCTAACCGATTGAAAATGCAGGGGTCGAAATAATCGTTTGAATTTATTCCGTACCGGAGCTATTGGGTGCGGCGAAATCTGCGGTTCCCCCGCTGCATTCCGGCCTCTTCCTCGACGCCGTGTTGGCGCCGTCACTGACAAAGGGAAATCATCCTCACATGGCACGCAACAAGATAGCGCTTATCGGCTCTGGCATGATCGGCGGCACGCTCGCCCACATGATCGGCCTCAAGGATCTCGGCGACGTGGTCCTGTTCGATATTGCCGAGGGCATCCCGCAGGGCAAGGGGCTCGATATCGCGCAGTCGTCGCCGGTCGATGGTTTCGACTCCCGGCTGACCGGCGTCAACGACTATGCCGGCATCGAGGGCGCGGACGTCTGCATCGTCACCGCCGGCGTGCCGCGCAAGCCAGGCATGAGCCGCGACGATCTGCTGGGCATCAACCTCAAGGTCATGGAACAGGTCGGCGCCGGGCTGAAGAAGTACGCGCCGAAGGCCTTCGTCATCTGCATCACCAACCCGCTCGACGCCATGGTGTGGGCACTGCAGAAGTTTTCCGGCCTGCCCAAGACCCATGTCGTCGGCATGGCCGGCGTGCTCGACAGCGCGCGCTTCCGCTATTTCCTGGCCGAGGAATTCAAGGTCTCGGTCGAGGACGTCACCGCCTTCGTGCTCGGCGGCCATGGCGATTCCATGGTGCCGATGATCCGCTATTCGACGGTGTCGGGCATTCCGCTGCCCGACCTGATCAAGATGGGCTGGACCTCGAAGGAAAAGCTCGACCAGATCGTGCAGCGCACCCGCGACGGCGGCGCCGAGATCGTCGGCCTCCTGAAGACCGGTTCGGCCTACTACGCGCCGGCGGCTTCGGCGATCCAGATGGCGGAATCCTACCTCAAGGACAAGAAGCGCGTGCTGCCGTGCGCGGCGCACCTCTCCGGCCAGTATGGCGTCAAGGGCACCTATGTCGGCGTTCCCGTGGTGATCGGCGCCGGCGGTGTCGAGCGCGTCATCGAGATCGACCTCAACAAGGCCGAGCAAAAGATGTTCGACGCGTCGGTGGCGACGGTGCAGGGCCTGACCGAAGCCTGCGTCAAGATCGCGCCGCAACTCGCCTCGAAGTAACCCGTCCAAAGTCACCCCCGGCAAACGACCTGGAGATAGTTCCCGATGAACATCCATGAATATCAAGGCAAGGCGCTGCTGAAGAGCTTTGGCGCGCCGGTGGCCGAAGGCGTGCCGGTGTTCAAGGCGAGCGAGGCGGAAGCCGCCGCGCAAGCGCTGCCTGGCCCGCTCTATGTGGTGAAGAGCCAGATCCACGCCGGCGGCCGCGGCAAGGGCAAGTTCAGGGAACTCGGCCCCGACGCCAAGGGTGGGGTCAGGCTGGCGAAGTCGGTCGCCGACGTCGTCGCCAACGCCAACGAGATGCTCGGCCACACGCTGGTGACCAAGCAGACCGGCCCGGCCGGCAAGCAGGTCAACCGCCTCTATATCGAGGACGGCGCCGACATCGAGCGCGAGCTCTATCTCTCGATCCTGGTCGACCGCTCGGTCGGCCGCATCGCCTTCGTCGTCTCGACCGAGGGCGGCATGGACATCGAGGGCGTCGCCCACGATACGCCGGAAAAGATCATCACCGTCGCCATCGATCCGGAAAAGGGCGTCACGGCGGACGACGTCAAGGCGCTCAACGGCGCGCTGAAGCTCGACGGTGACGCGGCCAAGGATGGCGGCACGCTGTTCCCGATCCTCTACAAGGCCTTTGTCGAAAAGGACATGAGCCTGCTCGAGGTCAACCCGCTGATCGTCATGAAGAACGGCCGCCTGCGCGTGCTCGACGCGAAAGTGTCGTTCGACAACAACGCGCTGTTTCGCCACCCCGAACTGATGGAACTGCGCGACACGACCGAAGAGGACGAGAAGGAGATCGAGGCGTCGAAATACGACCTCGCCTATGTCGCCCTCGACGGCAATATCGGCTGCATGGTCAACGGCGCCGGCCTCGCCATGGCGACGATGGACATCATCAAGCTCTATGGCGCCGAACCCGCCAACTTCCTGGACGTCGGCGGCGGCGCTTCGAAGGAGAAGGTGACGGCGGCGTTCAAGATCATCACCAAGGACCCGGCGGTGAAGGGCATCCTGATCAACATCTTCGGCGGCATCATGAAGTGCGACATCATCGCCGAGGGCGTGATTGCCGCGGTCAAGGAAGTCGGCCTCCAGGTTCCGCTGGTGGTCCGCCTGGAAGGCACCAATGCCGAGCTCGGCAAGAAGATCATCAACGACAGCGGCTTGAATGTCGTGTCGGCCGATGATCTCGACGATGCCGCCAAGAAGATCGTGGCGGCGGTGAAAGGCTGAGCGGATGCCTCCGCGCAAGATAAACCTCGTCGAAGCGGCGGATCGGACCATCACCAAGGTCTTCGATCCGCATGTCGCCGGCGACGTCAATGACAGCCAGGCCAAGGTTGCCAAGTTCGGCGAGGCCTTCGACTGGCATGCGCATGACAATGAGGATGAAGCTTTTCTCGTGCTGCGGGGCAGGATCGCCATCGATTTTCGCGACGGGCCGGTCGAGCTTGGCGAAGGCGATTTCATCGTCGTGCCACGCGGCGTCGAGCACCGGCCGCGTTCGCTGACCGCGGAGCCGGTGGTGCTGATGTTCGAACCGGCGACGACGCTCAACACCGGGAATGCCAAGAGCGATCTTACCGTCACCGATCTGAAGCGGCTGTGATCCCATGAACGCGGCCTCCTTCTCCTCGCTCTCGGCCGACCATCAGCGCCTGCAGGCGCTGGTCGGCGCGTGGCGCGGCGAGGAGGATATCGCGGCGACGCAATGGGCCGATGAGGGTGCGGCAACCTCCGAAGTGACGGCGGAAGCGCAGTTCGGCGGTCTGTTCGTGGTGCAGCGCTATGGTCAGCGCCGCGACGGCACGGTCTCCTTCGGCGCGCACAATGTGTTCGGCTTCGACCAGCAGAACAGGCTCGTCACCATGCATCAATTCGATTCCATGGGCTTCGTGCCGGTGTCGCCCGCCACGGGCGCATGGAATGGCGACGAACTGGTGCTGGAGCGGTCGTCGCCGCGTGGCGCCGCGCGCGTGACCTATGTTTTCAACGATGCCGACACCTATCGCATGCGACTGCAATTCAAACCCGCCGGCAGCGATGGCTGGCAAGACATGGTGAGCGGCGTCTATCGGCGCGTCTCGCCTTCCTCGATCAACGGTTAAAAAGGGCTCCGATGTCCATTCTTATCGACAAGAACACCAAGGTGCTGGTGCAGGGCCTGACCGGCAAGACCGGCACGTTCCACACCGAACAGGCGCTGGCCTATCACGGCACCAAGATGGTGGGCGGCATCCATCCCAAGAAGGGCGGCGAGACATGGACCGGCTCGAAAGGCGAGAGCCTGCCGATCTTCGCCACGGTCGCCGAAGGCAAGGACAGGACGGGCGCCAACGCCTCCGTCATCTACGTGCCGCCGGCGGGCGCGGGCGAAGCCATCATCGAGGCGATCGAGGCGGAGATCCCGCTGATCGTCTGCATCACCGAGGGCATCCCGGTCATGGACATGGTCAAGGTCAAGGCGCGGCTCGACCGCTCCAAGTCGCGGCTGATCGGCCCGAACTGCCCGGGCGTGCTCACCCCAGACGAATGCAAGATCGGCATCATGCCCGGCAACATCTTCCGCAAGGGCTCGGTCGGCGTTGTTTCGCGCTCGGGAACACTTACCTATGAGGCTGTGTTCCAGACCACCAATGTCGGTCTCGGCCAGACCACGGCCGTCGGCATCGGCGGCGACCCTGTCAAGGGCACAGAGTTCATCGACATGCTCGAGATGTTCCTGGCCGACGACGAGACCAAGTCGATCATCATGATCGGCGAGATCGGCGGCTCGGCCGAGGAAGACGCCGCGCAGTTCCTCAAGGACGAGGCCAAGCGCGGCCGCAGGAAACCGATGGCGGGCTTCATCGCCGGGCGCACGGCACCGGCTGGCCGCACCATGGGCCATGCGGGCGCGGTGATCTCCGGCGGCAAGGGCGGCGCGGAAGACAAGATCGCGGCGATGGAATCGGCTGGCATCAAGGTCTCGCCGTCACCGGCGCGGCTTGGCACGACGCTGGTTGAAGCCATCAAGGGCTGAATCTGGCGCCGGTTATGGAATGAGAGCCAACGACGGTTCGTTGGCTTTTGAGGGGACAAGAAGGGCGGGTGAACCGCCCACTATCGCGGCCCTGCCGCAAACGTAAGGAGACGGAGCGCGGCTCCGCTGAAACGACATGGCAAGACAAGATCAGGCCAACGACCAATTTTCGCTCACCTCATTCCTTTATGGCGGCAACGCCGATTACATCGACGCGCTCTATGCCGCCTATGAGGACGATCCAGCCTCGGTCAATCCAGAATGGCAGGAATTCTTCGCCGGGCTGAAGGACGATGCCGGCGATGTGCGCAAGAATGCCAAGGGCGCGTCGTGGGCAAGACCCTCCTGGCCGCTGCAGGCCAATGGCGAACTGGTGTCGGCGCTCGACGGCAATTGGGGCCTGGTCGAGAAGCACATCGAGAAAAAGGTCAAGGAGAAGGCGGTCGTCAACGGCGTGGCGCCGTCCGACGCCGACGTGCACCAGGCGACGCGCGATTCGGTGCGCGCCATCATGATGATCCGCGCCTACCGCATGCGCGGCCATCTGCATGCCAATCTCGATCCGCTCGGCATCGCCAAGCCGCTCGAGGACTACAATGAACTGTCGCCTGAGAATTACGGTTTTACGGAAGCCGACTACGACCGGCCGATCTTCCTCGACAATGTGCTGGGGCTCGAATTCGGCACCGTCCGGCAGATGCTGGAAATCCTGACCCGCACCTATTGTTCGACGCTCGGCGTCGAGTTCATGCACATCTCCGACCCCGAGGAGAAGGCCTGGATCCAGGCGCGCATCGAAGGCGCCGACAAGGAGATTTCCTTCACCGCCACAGGCAAGAAGGCGATCCTGCAGAAGCTGGTCGAGGCGGAAGGCTTCGAACAGTTCATCGACGTCAAGTACAAGGGCACCAAGCGCTTCGGCCTCGACGGCAGTGAGGCGCTGATCCCGGCGCTGGAGCAGATCGTCAAGCGTGGCGGCCAGCTCGGCATGAAGGAGATCGTGCTCGGCATGGCGCATCGCGGCCGGCTGAACGTGCTTTCGCAGGTGATGGCCAAGCCGCACCGCGCCATCTTCCACGAGTTCAAGGGCGGCTCGGCCGCCCCCGACGAGGTCGAGGGCTCTGGTGACGTGAAGTACCATCTCGGCGCCTCTTCGGACCGCGAGTTCGACGGCAACAAGGTGCACCTGTCGCTCACCGCCAATCCTTCACATCTGGAAATTGTCGATCCCGTCGTGATGGGCAAGGCGCGCGCCAAGCAGGATTATCTGTTCGGCCGCGGCCGCGAAGAGATCGTGCCGCTGGAAGAGCGCGCCAAGGTGCTGCCGCTGCTGCTGCATGGCGACGCCGCCTTCGCCGGCCAGGGCGTGATCGCCGAAATCCTCGGCCTGTCGGGCCTGCGTGGTCACCGCGTCGCCGGGACGCTGCATTTCATCATCAACAACCAGATCGGCTTCACCACCAATCCGCGCTTCTCGCGCTCGTCGCCCTATCCGTCCGACGTCGCCAAGATGATCGAGGCGCCGATCTTCCACGTCAATGGCGACGACCCGGAAGCCGTGGTGCACGCCACCAAGGTGGCGATCGAGTTCCGCATGAAGTTCCACAAGCCGGTGGTCGTGGACATGTTCTGCTACCGCCGCTTCGGCCACAATGAGGGCGATGAACCAGCCTTCACCCAGCCGCTGATGTACCGCAACATCCGCACCCACAAGACGACGGTGCAGATCTATGGCGAGCGGCTGATCGCCGAAGGCCACATCACCCAGGCCGAGCTCGACCAGCTCAAGGCCGACTGGCGCGCGCATCTGGAAGCCGAATGGGAAGTCGGCCAGCACTACAAGCCCAACAAGGCCGATTGGCTCGACGGCGCCTGGTCGGGCCTGCGCACGGCCGACAACCAGGACGAACAGCGGCGCGGCAAGACCGCCGTGCCGGTCAAGACGCTGAAGGAAATCGGCAAGAAGCTGACCGAGGTGCCGAAGGATTTCGAGGCGCACAAGACGATCATCCGCTTCCTCGAGAACCGGCGCCAGGCGATCGAGTCCGGCGAAGGCATCGACTGGTCGACGGCGGAAGCGCTTGCGTTCGGCGCCATCCTGCTCGACGGCAATCCGATCCGACTTTCGGGACAGGATTCCGAGCGCGGCACCTTCTCGCAGCGCCACTCCGTGCTTTACGACCAGCGCGACGAGACCCGCTATATCCCGCTCAACAATCTGTCGGCGGCACAGGCCGGCTACGAAGTGATCAACTCGATGCTGTCGGAAGAGGCGGTGCTGGGCTTCGAATATGGCTACAGCCTGGCCGAGCCGAAGGCGCTGACCTTGTGGGAGGCGCAGTTCGGCGACTTCGCCAACGGCGCCCAGGTGGTGTTCGACCAGTTCATCTCTAGCGGAGAGCGCAAGTGGCTCCGCATGTCGGGCCTCGTCTGTCTGCTGCCGCATGGCTATGAAGGCCAGGGCCCTGAGCATTCCTCGGCCCGGCTGGAGCGCTTCCTGCAGCTTTGCGCCGAAGACAACATGCAAGTCGCCAACTGCACGACGCCGGCCAACTACTTCCACATATTGCGCCGGCAGCTGAAGCGCGACTTCCGCAAGCCATTGATCCTGATGACGCCGAAGTCGCTGCTGCGTCACAAGCGGGCGGTGTCGACGCTGCCGGAAATCTCGGGCGAAAGCTCGTTCCACCGGCTGCTGTGGGACGATGCCCAGCTGTTGCCCAACCAGGCGATCAAGCTGACCAAGGATTCCAAGATCCGCCGCGTCGTGCTGTGCTCGGGCAAGGTCTATTACGACCTCTACGAGGAGCGCGAGAAGCGCGGCATCAACGACATCTACCTGCTGCGCGTCGAACAGCTCTATCCGTTCCCGGCCAAGGCGCTGATCACCGAGCTGTCACGCTTCCGCAACGCCGAGATGGTGTGGTGCCAGGAGGAACCCAAGAACATGGGCGCCTGGTCGTTCATCGACCCGTATCTGGAATGGGTGCTGGCGCATATCGACGCCAAGCATCAGCGGGTGCGCTACACCGGCCGTCCGGCGGCCGCGTCGCCGGCGACCGGCCTGATGTCGAAGCACCTTGCCCAGCTCGCCGCCTTGCTCGAAGACGCGCTCGGCGAATAAGCAGAACTGGGCGAATAGAACTGAACCGAAAGAACGGACAGGCACAATGGCTACCGAAATCCGCGTCCCCACACTGGGCGAATCCGTCACCGAAGCGACCGTCGGCAAATGGTTCAAGAAGGTCGGCGATGCCATTGCCGCCGACGAGCCGCTGGTCGAGCTCGAGACCGACAAGGTGACGGTGGAGGTGCCCGCCGCCGCCGCCGGCACGCTCGGCGAAATCACAGTCAACGAAGGCGAGACCGTCGGCGTCGGCGCGCTGTTGGGTTCGATTTCGGGCGGTGGAGCGGCTGCTCCCGCGACCAAGCCGCAAGCGGTGGCGCAGGCTTCGAGCCCCGACGCGGCGCAGACCACCAAGCAGGCCGCGGCAGAGACCGCCAAGGTGGCGGGCGATGCCGGCGCGGTCGAGCCGCGCACCATGCCGCCGGCGCCGGCGGCGGCAAAACTGATCGCCGAGAACAATCTGTCGGTCGACCAGCTTTCCGGCTCGGGCAAGCGCGGCCAGGTGCTGAAAGGCGACGTGCTCGACGCCATCTCCAAGGGCGCGCCCTCGCAGCCTGCCGAAACGCCAAAGGCAGCGCCGGCACCGGTTGCCGTGCGGGCGCCGTCGTCCGGCGACGACGCTTCCCGTGAAGAGCGCGTGCGCATGACCAAGCTGCGCCAGACCATCGCGCGCCGGCTGAAGGAAGCGCAGTCGACCGCCGCCATGCTGACTACCTTCAACGAAGTGGACATGTCGGCGGTGATGGCGCTGCGGACCAAGTACAAGGACGTGTTCGAGAAGAAGCATGGCGTGAAGCTCGGCTTCATGGGCTTTTTCACGAAGGCCGTGACGCACGCCTTGAAGGAAATCCCCTCGGTCAATGCCGAGATCGACGGCACCGACATCATCTTCAAGAACTATGCCCATATCGGCGTCGCCGTCGGTACCGAAAAGGGGCTCGTGGTTCCGGTCGTGCGTGATGCCGACCAGATGTCCATCGCCGAGATCGAGAAGGAGATCGGCCGGCTGGGCATCGCCGCGCGCGACGGCAAGCTGTCGGTCGCCGATATGCAGGGCGGCACCTTCACCATCTCCAATGGCGGCGTCTACGGGTCGCTGATGTCGACGCCGATCCTCAATGCGCCGCAGTCGGGCATTCTCGGCATGCACAAGATCCAGGACCGGCCGGTCGTGGTCGGCGGCCAGATCGTGATCCGGCCGATGATGTATCTGGCGCTCAGCTACGATCACCGCATCGTCGACGGCAAGGAAGCCGTGACCTTCCTGGTGCGGGTCAAGGACAGCCTGGAGGATCCGGAACGGCTGGTGCTCGATCTGTGATCGGAGCTGACCCGCAATGAGCGGCTGGCTGGAGCAGTTTGGTTACAGCCTCGGCCGGCGAGCCGGTGGGATGCTGCGGTCTGTTGGCCTGGCCGCCGCCGTCGTTCCGTCGCTGGCGACGGCCGCCGCCCAATGGGATCCTTCGCAGGCGAGCAGCAATCTTGGCGTTTTCGCTTTGAGCGATGCTCAACTGGAAGAGCGGAAGATCACCGTAACTCCGATCGGCGAACTCGAATTGCCGACCGGTGAAATCATCGCCTGCGATCCTCTGATCAGCGGTACCGAGATGCCGGCCTTGAGCCGCAGGGTCAAACCGGGGAGCTACCCGGTTTCGCTGCTGGAAGCCCAGGGCCGCGTCGGGATTTCGGTGCTGCGCTTCAAGCCCGGCACGCCGGTTCGCTGGGAACTGGCGACAGTGCCGGGCCAGGATGCATCGACCTTGAAGGGCGACGAGATCTTCGGGTATCCCGTCGATGCCGGCCTTGGCTCGTTCATGGACAAAACGGCTATGGCGCTGATGTCGGGTGAGCAGGACAAGCTCCAAGCCGAGCAGAATTACTATGACGACGTGCTGGCGGCCGAATTCGCGCCAAACCAGGACAGGTTCGTCATGCATCATCCGGTTGCCGGCAACCCGCTCAACATCGCCATGTTCTGGAGCGGCTGGGGTGACGGATTCTATCCGTCGTTCTGGGGGCTGGACGCGGCCGGCGAGCCGCTGCTGCTGATGACCGATTTTGGCGTTCTGGAAAACGCCGATGGCCGCGAGAGCAAGTAGGTTATCCTGATGCAAAGCGCCCTGTCGCCCGTCATCAGATGTCTCGCTGGATTGCTGGCCTTCGGGGTCACGTGTTCTACGGCAGGCGCCGCCTGCCCGATCGAACTCTCGGTCTATGGCGATGCACAGAACGGCAGCGAGATCGACTTTACTCCGACGGGCACCTCGGCCACCGTCACCAATACGTTCCGCTTGATCCTCGACAACAATGTGGTTCTGAACGGCATCGTCATGTGGACCCAGGATGTTGCGCGCCCGAACGGCGCGCTGATGTACAAATGTCCGGAGGGCGACGTCACCGGCGAGGAGCTTGCCGCCTGCACGCTGTGGAACGGCGTCATCTACACGGCGGATGACAAGGGGACTGTCGGGCTGCTGCCGGCCGAGGGCGTCGAAGCGCCGAAGACGCTGATCCTACCCGATCTCGGGCCGGTGCTCCGGCAATCCCCGGCCTATGGCGGCAGCGGCTTCTCGAAAGTGCCGTCGGATGTGTTCGCGATGAAGGGATGCCAGGAATGAGCGCCGCGCAAAAAGTGCTGCTGGTCACCGGCGGCAGCCGTGGCATCGGCGCGGCCGTGTGTCGGCAGGGGTCGCGGGCCGGCTATCGCGTTGCAATCAACTATGCCTCGAACCGGGCGGCGGCCGACGCGCTGGTCGCCGAGATCAAGGCCGCCGGCGGCGACGCTTTCGCCGTGAAGGGCGACGTCGGCAGCGAGGCCGACATCCTGGGCATCTTCGAGGCGGTGGACCGCACCCATGGCCGGCTCGACGCCTTCGTCAACAATGCCGGCATCGTCGATGCCAAGGCGCGGGTCGACGAGATGAGCGCGGCGCGGCTCGAACGGATGATGCGCATCAATGTCGTCGGGTCGATCCTGTGCGCCCGCGAAGCGGTCAAGCGCATGTCGACGCGCCATGGCGGTTCGGGTGGATCGATCGTCAACCTCTCTTCGGCGGCGGCGGTGTTGGGCGCGCCGGACAATTATGTAGACTATGCCGCTTCCAAGGGCGCCATCGACACCCTCACCATCGGGCTTGCCCGCGAGGTGGCGGCCGAAGGCATCCGCGTCAACGCGGTGCGGCCGGGCATCATCGACACCGATATCCACGCTTCCGGCGGGCAGCCGGACCGGGTGGCGCTGATCCAGGACACGCTGCCGATGAAAAGAGCCGGCACCGCGGATGAAGTCGCGGGCGCGATTCTCTATCTTTTGTCCGACGCCGCGTCCTATACGACGGGCGCGATCCTGAATGTCAGCGGCGGCCGCTGAGCCCCAATCGAAAAGGACAGTATCATGGCTTACGACGTCGTTATCATCGGATCGGGACCGGGCGGCTATGTCTGCGCCATCAAGGCGGCACAGCTTGGGCTGAAGGTCGCCGTGGTCGAGAAGAACGCGACCTTCGGCGGCACCTGCCTCAACATCGGCTGCATTCCGTCCAAGGCGCTGCTTTATGCCTCCGAGATGTTCGCCGAGGCCGGCCATTCCTTCGATACGCTCGGCGTCGAAATACCGGCACCCAAGCTCAACCTGAAGAAGATGATGGCGCACAAGGACGCGACGGTGTTGTCCAACGTCAATGGCGTCGCCTTCCTGTTCAAGAAGAACAAGATCGACAGTTTTCGCGGCACCGGCAAGGTGGTCGCGGCCGGCAAGGTTTCGGTGACCTCCGAGGACGGCAAGGTCGAGGAGATCGAGACCAAAAACATCGTCATCGCCACCGGTTCCGACGTCGCCGGCATTCCAGGCGTCAAGGTCGACATCGACGAGAAAATCATCGTGTCGTCGACGGGCGCGCTGGCGCTGGACAAGGTGCCGGGCCACCTGGTGGTGGTCGGTGGCGGCGTCATCGGGCTCGAGCTCGGCTCGGTCTGGGCACGGCTTGGCGCCAAGGTCACGGTGGTCGAGTTCCTCGACACGATCCTGGGCGGCATGGACGGCGAGGTGTCGAAACAGTTCCAGCGGCTGCTCTCCAAGCAAGGCTTCGAGTTCAAGCTCGGCGCCAAGGTCACCGGCGTCGCCAAGGCCAAGAAGGGCGCGACCGTCACCTTCGAGCCGGTCAAGGGCGGCGCGGCCGAGACCATCGAGGCGGACGCGGTGCTGATCTCGACGGGACGCCGCGCCTTTTCAGATAACCTCGGGCTCAAGGAAGCGGGCGTCGAGGTCGACGAGCGCGGCCGCGTCAAAACCGACGGGCATCTCCGGACCAACGTGCCGGGCATCTATGCCATCGGCGACGTCATCGCGGGGCCGATGCTGGCGCACAAGGCCGAGGACGAGGGCGTCGCGGTGGCCGAAACCATCGCCGGCCAGGCCGGTCATGTGAATTACGAGGTCATTCCGAGCGTCGTCTACACCAGCCCGGAAATCGCCTCGGTCGGCAAGACCGAGGAAGAGCTGAAGAAGGCCGGCATCGACTACAAGGTCGGCAAATTCCCCTTCACCGCCAACGGCCGCGCGCGCGCCATGCTGCACACGGATGGCTTCGTGAAGATACTCGCCGACAAGACGACCGATCGTGTACTGGGCGTCCACATTGTCGGCTTCGGCGCCGGCGAGATGATCCACGAGGCGGCGGTGCTGATGGAGTTCGGCGGCTCGTCGGAGGATCTCGCCCGCACCACCCACGCGCATCCGACGATGTCGGAAGCGGTGAAGGAAGCGGCGCTGGCGACGTTCTTCAAGCCGATCCATATTTAGAACGATCCGGGAAAACCGTGAAACGGTTTCCCGGAAAAGCGCGTAGCGCTTTCCCTGAGGGAATTGCCTCCTTGCCTGCCCAAACGGAACGGCCCGCCGGAAGGCGGGCCGTTCTTCGTTGAAAGCCGTGGCCCGGATTACTGGGCCGGTGCGGGAGCTGGGGCCGGCGCAGGAGCCGGTGTCGCCGGTGCAGGAGCCGGCGCGGGTGCTGGTGCAGGGGCAGGCGCGGGTGCCGGTTCGGCGGGCTTCATCGGTTCAGCCGGCGCTGGCGCCGGGGCCGGTGTGCTGGCCGCTGGCGGCTCGGCGGGTGCCGGATGCTCACCGCTTCTTCCGAAAACGTAATACGCGACTACAGCCAGAATAACGACGACCAGCGCAATCAGCCAAGGGCTGCCGCCACCGCCGCTCGGCCGAGGGGCATTGGTGGTCGAATTGTACGGATCGTTTGGGTTTGGTGTGTTGGCCATAAATGTGTCCTCCGGAGAAAATGAAAATGGTCAATCAACAGCCATCAACGCGCAACCGTTGAATGGGTTTCACGCTAGCGGACGAAAACGCCGGAAACGCGGCGTTTGCGAGCCTCCGCTGCCATCCGACTCAATTGACGGCGGTAACAGTATAGCCGGCTTTGCGGAAATCCTCGACCGCTCCCTTGGGACCGGGAAGATAGAGCGCGCCGACCGCCATGAAGGCGTTGGCCAGGCGGCGTTTCGCCACGCAGCGAGCCGAACCAGCCGATGCTATCGTCGGTCACGAAGGATTTGCCGGTATGACGCCCACTGCACGGACTTTTCCTGATCCCGAAGGTACTCTTGCCGGTGCTCAGTTCGCCGACCGATACGCGCTGACAGCCGATGGCCTTGCCCTGACCGCCATTGCCGCGGCCGAACGCGTGCTGGGGCGAACACCGGGATGGGTCGGCCGGCTGACACGGTTGCGCAACCTCGCGGTCAGGCCATTTGGTCTGAAAACGGGGGCGGAACCCGACGCGCCGCCGGAAAGCAGGATCGGCATCTTTCCGCTCATCAGCCAGGCACATGGCAGGGTCGTCCTTGGGCTGGACGACCGGCATCTCGATTTCCGCATCCTGGTGGAGGTGAATGACCTCGGCGCGGGCCGGCAGGAGGTGACTGCGTCGACGATCGTGAAGACGCACAATCTGCTTGGACGGGCCTATCTCGCCATCATCATGCCGTTTCACCGCATCATCGTTCCGGCGATGCTGGCCCAGGTCTTGATCAAATAGGGCTAAAGCCCGACCGCCGTGACAGTATAGCCGGCTTTGCGGAAATCCTCGACCAGTCCCTCCGGGCCGGGAAGATGCAGCGCGCCGACCGCCATGAAGGCGTTGCCCTTGGCCAGGATCGGCCCGGCATGATCGACCATCACCTTGTTGCGGCTGGTGATCATGGTTTCCTCGAAGGCGGCATAGCCTGCCGGATCCTCCTGCTCGTCGGGCATGGCGGCGCGGAACAGCGGCCAGAACATGCCGGTGTCGCCGCGCTGGTAGAGCAGGATCATGGTCTCGTTGATGTCGTTGACCTTGTCGCCCAGCTTCAGCGTGTCGATCAGGCCCTTCATATGAAAGGCGAGCGGCAGCGAAGCCATGGCGCGCAACTGGCTCTCGGCTGTTTCCAGCCCTTCCACCGGCTTGCCGGCCGCCTTGGCGCTCTCGGCCAGCTTGACGTCGAGCACCGGCGCGCCGCCGGACTGGCGGGCGAGTTCGCAAGCCGGAAGCGCCATCATGGCCGACAGCATCCAGGGCTTCATCTTGGCGACCGTTGCCGGCGGGATGCCGCGCGCGTCGAGAGCGGCGTTCATGGCCGCCGCGTCCCGCGGCGACAGCAAGGACGACAGCGTCGTGGAGTCGGTGAACATCATCAGGTCCGGCTCCTTCAGCATCGCCAACATCATCTTCTGCTTGTCGAGCACGTCGGTGGTCTCGATGATGAGGGTGCCGGCGGCATCGAAGGCCTTCTGCGCGTATGCCGGCAGCGTGGTGACGCGCGGATCGGTCATATGCATGGTGCCGAAGAGATAGGATGGCTGTTCGCCGGGTTTTTCCAGCTTCCACAACAGGCCCTTGCCGTTGAGCGTGGCAGCGGCCTCCGCCTCGATCTTGTCGTAGGTGGCAGGGCTAGCCTTCTGCAAGGCCGACAGCATGTCGGCGCCGCTGCAGGTCGGGATTTCCGCATGCGCCCTGCCGGCCGCGAACAGCAAAACTGCAAGGAAGGACAGGAAAAACAGCACGTTGAGCGCGACAAGCAGCTTCAGCGAGATGGAGGCCGCACGGTCGGCGATGGCGATGACGCGTTTCATGATGCCTTTCTAGAATCGAAAAGCGGCAAAACGGTTAATTGGTGCGGCGAAATTGAACGGTTCACGCCCTTGGATGCGCCGATTCGTAGATTTCCAGCAGTCTTGCCGTGTCGACGCCGGTGTAGATCTGCGTCGTCGACAGGCTGGCGTGGCCTAAGAGTTCCTGGATGGTGCGCAGATCGCCGCCGCGGCCGAGCAAATGGGTGGCGAAGGAATGGCGCAGCGCATGCGGCGTCGCCGTGTCGGGCAGATTGAGCGCCGAGCGCATTTTGGCCATGGCGCGCTGGACGATGGCCGGGTTGAGCGGGCCGCCGCGCGCGCCGCGAAACAAAAGCGCCTTCGGGTCGAGATGGTAGGGACAGAGCCGGCGGTATTCGGCGATCGCCCTGAGCGCCACCGGCAGCACCGGCACCAGCCGCGTCTTGCCACCCTTGCCGGTGACGCGCAGCACGGTGTCGGCCTCCGAGGCCAGATCGGCGGCGCTGAGGCCAAGCGCTTCCGAGATGCGCAGGCCCGAGCCGTAGAGCAGTGTCAGCACGGCGGCGTTGCGGGCCGCGATCCAGGGTTCCTCGGCCAGCTGACCCTCGACGGAGACCACGTGCCTGGCATCGCTCGCCGTCAGCGGTTTTGGCAGCGATTTGGGCTGGCGTGGCGCGCGCAGGGCCGCGGCACCCGCTGCATTGGCCAGGCCGCGACGTTCGAGAAAGCGTAGCAGCGAACGGATGCCGGCGAGACCTCGGCCAAGCGTGCGGGCGCCAGCACCGGCGTTACGCCGCGCGGCGAGGAAGCCGCGCAGATCGGCCGGGCGCAGATCGGCAATATCGGAAATCCCGGGCGGCCCGCCGAGATGGCCGGTGAGGAAATGCAGGAACTGGCGCGAATCGCGCTCATAGGCCTCGACGGTTTCCGGCGACAGCCGGCGTTCGCGCGCCAGCATCTTCAGCCAGTTTTCACGCGCCGCCTGGAGATCGGGTTTCGCCGGGATGAGGAATTCAGGCATGGCGTCTGTTCCGGTTCGCCGCCATTTTCCGGCAGCCGGGTTAGGAAGCGGTGAAGAGCCCGTCATTGAAATGACAACCGGCTGGCGCTAGAGCAGGCCAAAGGATTTTTCGCCGATGAGCAAACCCCAGAATCCCGTCCAGATGGCTGTTATCGGCGCCGCCCACGGCATCAAGGGCGAGTTGCGGGTAAAAACCTTCACCGGCGAGCCAATGGCGCTGGCCGACTATGGGCCGCTCTATGCCAGGGACGGCCGTGCCTTCCAGATAACGGATATAAGGCCCGCCAACACCGTCGTCGTGGTGCGTTTTAAGGGTGTCATCGACCGCAACGCCGCCGAAGCGCTCGCCGGCACCGAACTGTTCGTCGACCGGTCGATGCTGCCCGATGACGGCGAGGAGGATGAATTCTACCACGCCGACCTGATCGGGCTCGACGTTCGTGACGATACGGGCGCCGTCCTCGGCAAGGTCGTCGCGGTGCACAATTTCGGAGGCGGCGACATCCTCGATGTGACGCTCGCCGGGCGCAAGGGCGTGCTGATCCCGTTCACGCAGGCCGCCGTGCCGCAAGTGTCGATCGCCGAGGGTTTTGTCCGCGTCGACCCGGCGGCGGCCGGGCTGGTCGAGGACGAGGACGGCGCCGCACCCAGCGAGGACGATTTCGATCCGAAGGGCAGGCCGCGCGGACCGCGCGACGCCGGGGGCAACCGGTGAGTTTTTCGGCAAGCGTGCTGACGCTCTATCCCGAGATGTTTCCGGGCGCGCTCGGCCTGTCGCTGGCCGGGCGGGCGCTCGAAGCCGGCACCTGGTCGCTTGATGCGATCCAGATCCGCGACTTTGCTACCGACAGGCACCGCACCGTCGACGACACGCCAGCCGGCGGCGGCGCCGGCATGGTGATGCGCGCCGATGTGCTGGCCAGGGCGATCGACCACGCCTCGCCGCCGGGCGATGCGCGCCCCCGCCTGCTGATGAGCCCGCGCGGCAAACCGCTGACGCAGGCGCGCGTGCGCGAACTCGCCGCCGGGCCGGGCGCCGTCATCCTGTGCGGCCGCTTCGAAGGCGTCGATCAACGGCTGATCGACGCGCGAAAGCTGGAAGAGGTTTCGATTGGCGATTTCATCCTCTCAGGTGGCGAGCCGGCGGCGCTCGTGCTGCTCGACGCGGTGGTGCGGCTGTTGCCGGGCGTGATGGGCAATGCCGTCTCCGGCGAGGAAGAGAGTTTCGAGAACGGCCTGCTCGAACATCCGCACTATACGCGGCCCCAGGAATTCGAGGGCCGGGAGATACCCGAAGTGCTGATCTCCGGCAATCACAAGAAGATCGCCGCCTGGCGACGGGAGCAGTCGGAGCGGCTGACGCAGGAGAGGCGGCCCGATCTGCTGAGCGCTCAGCCCTTGGTGAAGTAGTAAAAAGCCAGAAACAGGCCGACGGCGATGACGAAGCCGCGCACCACGTTTTGCGGTACGCGTTTGGCGATCCAGACGCCGGCATAACCGCCGAGCGCGCCGCCGGGGATCATGACGATGGCCTGGGGCCAGGCGACGACGCCGCCGGATACGAAGACGATGATCGCGACGGCCGCGATGACCACGGCCAGCATGTTCTTCAGCGCGTTCAGCCGGTGGTAGTCGCCGGCCTGGGTCAGGCCGAGGGTCGCCAGCATCATCACGCCCATGCCGGCGCCGAAGAAGCCGCCATAGATCGCGGTGACGAACTGCGCCAGCGAACCGGCGAGCGAGCCGACGGCCGCTTCATGTCCGGGTTTCGGCGCCGGTTTCAGCCACGGTCCGGCGGCGAAGAGAGCGGTCGCGCCCAAGAGCAGCCACGGCACCAGGACGCGAAAGGAGGGATTGTCGAGCGCCAGCAGGATCAACGCGCCGGCCAGCGCGCCGACCGCCGAGATCAGGCACAGCAGCAGGGCGCCGCGCCAAAAGTGCCTGATGTCGGCCCAGTAGGCGAGCGTCGAGGTGATGTAGCCCGGAAACTGCGTCACCGAGGAGGTGGCGTTGGCGACGATCGGCGGCACGCCGACCAATGTCATGGCGCCGAAGGTGATGAAGGTTCCGCCCCCGGCGACCGCGTTGGCGGCGCCTGACAGAAAGCCCGCCAGGAAGAGCAGGATGGCGTTGAAGACAGACATGCAAGGCCGCCGTGAACAAGTGTGCTATCTCTGGCTTAGGAAGCTTGGCGGACCGGCGCAACCCGACACGGCAGGATTACGATGGTGCCATGCCGGGAGCCATGCCGGCAAAAAATGCATGGGCAAGGCGTGACAAAGCGCCGAAATAGCTGTATGTGCCCGCCCGTACCGGCAAGAACAATCTTCCGGACCCGTCAACAATGACGGTGTAGTCGCCCCTGCCCGATGGTTCAAAGACAAACGTCTTGGAGACAAAGGACATAGCCGAGCGGTCATTGGAACTGCAAGGCAAGCGTAGGGCGCTCTGACTGTCGGAAGAACAAGAAGTGGATTTTTAGATGGATCTCATCCGTCAGCTCGAGGCCGAACAGGCCGCCAAGATCGAAGCCAAGCGCAAGCTTCCCGAATTCCAGCCCGGCGACACCGTGCGCGTCCAGGTCCGCGTGACCGAAGGCACCCGCACCCGCGTCCAGGCTTATGAGGGCGTCGTCATCGCCCGCGCCGGTTCCGGCTTCCAGGAAAATTTCACCGTCCGCAAGATCTCCTACGGCGAAGGCGTTGAGCGCGTGTTCCCGGTCTATTCGCCGATGGTCGAAGGCGTGGAGATCGTGCGCCGCGGCAAGGTGCGCCGCGCCAAGCTCTATTACCTGCGCGACCGTCGCGGCAAGTCGGCCCGTATTTCGGAAAACACCGGCGTGCGCGCCCGCAAGCTCAACGATGAGGAGCGCGACGCGCTGAACGCCGAGAAGGCGCGCATCGAGGCCGAGAAGGTCGCCGCCGCCCAGGCGCTGGCCGCCGAGACGGCCGCCAAGGAAGCCGCCGAGAAGAAGGCGGCCGCCGAGGCCGAAGCAGCAGCCAAGGCTGCCGCGGAAGCCACTCCGGCCGAATAAGGTTTCGCCCAAGGTTTTTGAAAAGGCGGCTTCGGCCGCCTTTTTTCGTTTTGGCGAACAGCCAAGGCGGCATTCGACCATGGTTCTTGGTGTCTACGGACACCTTGGCGATTGGCCGAGACAGCCGTGTGTCGTCATCCACGGGCGAAGCAAGGAGCGAAGCGACGCGCGCAGACCCCTGGAGCTGCTTCGCAGCCCAAGGGATCCAAGCCGCGACTTCTGAGCGCCGCTATGGTGCAGAGCTGGCTCCGGTGACCGCGATCTCATTCCGAACCGCTGTGCTAGGTTGACCGTCTCGGCATGGATCCTAGGGTTTCCGCGACGTCGCTTCGCGACTGCTACACCCTAGGATGACGAAGTAGGGGATTCCCGCCATCGTCTAAAATAGCGAAAAACACAGCGGCAGAGAGCTTGACCCCATATCACATTGTGTACTAAATAATCGTATACAAATTAATTGGAGACTACGGTATGACACTCTACACCACACAGGCTCACGTCAGCGGCGGCCGCGCCGGCCATGGCGAGACCAGCGACGGCCTGCTCAAGGTCGACCTGGCGATGCCCAAGGAGCTCGGCGGGCCGGGTGGGGCCACCAATCCAGAGCAGCTTTTCGCCATCGGCTACGCCGCCTGCTTCGAAAGCGCCGTCCGTTTTGTCGCGCGCAAGCAAAAGCTGCCGCTCCAGGATGCCGCGGTAACCTCCACGGTCAGCCTGCTTCCCGATGGCGAGGGCTTCAAGCTCGGCGTCGCATTGGCGGCGGAGACGAAAGGCCTTGATCAGGCGGCGGCCGAAGCGCTTGTATCGGCGGCGCACCAGGTTTGCCCCTATTCCAACGCCATCAGGGGTAATATCGAGGTGGCGCTCTCGGTAAAGGCGGCATGACGACAAAGGTCGAAACGGAAGCCAGAGAAGTCCCGGCGGAGGCCGCCGGGGCTTTTCCCGCGCCAAGGCTCGATCAGCAGCTGTGCTTCGCGCTCTATTCGGCAAGCGGGCTGATGACCAAGCTCTACCGGCCGTTGCTCGATCCGCTCGGCCTGACCTATCCGCAATATCTGGCGATGCTGGCGCTGTGGGAGCGCGCGCCAAGCACGGTGGGCGACCTTGGCGAAGCGCTCGGCCTGGATTCAGCGACGCTGACGCCGCTGCTCAAGCGGATGGAAGCGGGTGGGCTCGTCACCCGCCGGCGCGATGCCGCCGACGAGCGCCGGGTGCTGGTCGAGCCGACGGCCAAGGGCCAGGCCCTGCGCGCGAACATGACGGATGTCCAGGCCGGGCTCGATTGCGGCATGCCCCTGGAGCGGGCCGAACTCAAGGCACTCCACGGCACGCTCACCCGCCTGGTCGCGGGCTTGCGCGAGGCCACGACCGACCAAGACTGATCGCGGCAAGGACTGTCCTCAAAAATCGCCTCCCGGAAGCACGGGAATGCACGGTGACGCGCAACGTCGCAGTGGACCCGTCTTGCATGGCGCTTGCGGAAAGCTAAAGTCGGCGCCGGATTTCTCTGCCGCGCCGGCATCGCGCGGCCAATCATTCCGGGGAGTGTGTCATGACAAAATCAAAATTGCTGCTGGCCGGCCTGTTGGCTCTCGTCCTGGCGCCCGTTGCCGCCTTCGCGCAGGCGCTGCCCGACCTCGGCGGCAGACAAGTCGTGGTGGTGACCGAAAACGCCTATCCGCCGCTGCAGTTCATCGATGCCAAGACGGGAAAACAGATCGGCTGGGAATATGACGCGATGAACGAGATCGCCAAGCGGCTCAATTTCAAGGTCGAGTACCAGAACACCTCCTGGGACGCGATGATCCAGGCGGTTTCCGACAACCAGTACAACATCGGCATGACCGGCATCACCATCAAGGATGACCGCAAGCAGAAGGTGGACTTCTCCGACCCCTATATGCGCTCGGAGCAGTTCATGCTGGTGCGCGGCGATGAAAGCCGTTTCACCGACGCCAAGACCTTCGGCGCCTTCAAGGACGGGCTGGTCGGCGCGCAGGCGGGCACGACGCCTTTCTACACCGCCGTCTACAGCGTACTCGACGGCAATGAGCAGAACCCGCGCATCAAGCTGTTCGAGACCTTCGGGGCCACGGTGCAGGCGCTGAAATCCGGCGATGTCGATGTCGTGCTGACCGACGGCACCGCCGGCAAGGGTTATGTCGATGCTTCGGCGGGCAAGCTCAAGCTGATCGGCGGCCCGCTCGGCACCGAGGATTTCGGCTTCATCTTCCCCAGGGGTTCGGATCTGGTGAAGCCGGTCAACGCGGCGATCGCGGCACTCAAGGCGGATGGCACGCTGGATGCACTGAACAAGAAGTGGTTCCTTGATTACAAGATGGGGCAGTAGGTCCTGTTGTTGACGGCAGTGCCTGTGCACGAAATCGCGCTGACATTGCGCCCAGGCCCCCCTCTCTGCCCTGCCGGGCATCTCCCCCTCAAGGGGGGAGATCGACAGCCTCAGCGCCGCCGCACATCTTGCATCGCCCAAAATTGGCGAAAGCCGATCGAACTGCCGATCTCCCCCCTAGAGGGGGAGATGTCCGGCAGGACAGAGGGGGGCGCCTGGGCGCGGTCTTTCGATACTCTTTGCGCCGCCGCCTGATGGCAGCCCCCTCCACCTCCAAATCCGAATTCCCCTGGTGGCTCGCCGTTGCCGCCGTGCTTGCCTTGGCTGCCGCCCTCGCCATCGCCGCCAGCGACCTCTACGCCCAGGTCTTCGCCACCGTCGCCAAGGGCATAGGCATCACCGTCTTCGTCACCGTGGTCGCCTTTGCGCTCGCCTCGGCGATCGGCCTCGGCATCGCGCTCATGGGCCTGTCTGGCTCGACATGGCTCCGGCAGATCGCGCGCTTCTATGTCGAGATCATTCGTGGCGTGCCGATCCTGGTGCTGCTGTTCTGGATCGCGTTTGCCGGCGCGCCGGCCTTCGTCGCGGGCTGGAACGCGCTGACCGCGCCGCTGCAGAATGCCGGCATTCTCGGCGAGCTGCTGGTGCGCGACGTGTCATTGCTGTGGCGCGCCATCATGGCGCTGACCATCGGCTATTCGGCTTTCATCTCGGAGGTTTTCCGGGCCGGCATCCAGTCGGTCGAGAAGGGCCAGATCGAGGCGGCGAAGGCACTCGGGCTGACGCGCGCGCAACGCTTCCGGCTGGTCGTGTTCCCGCAGGCGATCCGCACCATCCTGCCGCCGCTCGGCAATGATTTCGTCGCCCTGGTCAAGGATTCCTCGCTGGTTTCGGTGTTGGGCGTCGCCGACATCACGCAGATGGGCAAGGTCTATGCGGCCGGCTCGTTCCGCTTCTTCGAGACCTATTCGATAACGGCCTATATCTATCTCATCCTCACCGTCGGCCTGTCGCTGGCGCTCAGGGCGCTGGAGCGGCGTTTGCGCCGCCAGCACGAGGAATAGTTTTTCGGCAAGGACAGCGCTACGCTCGGGCAGCGTATCGGAAGAGGAGCTCGCCCATGAACGTCGACAAGGCCAATGCGGCACTGGATTCGGTCTACACGGCCGATACGCCCGAAACGCTGGCGCAGGCCTATGCCGCATGGGCCGCGACCTATGACAGCGAAACCGCCACGCTCGGTTATCTCCTGCCGTTCCTGATCACCGCCTGGGTGGCGCGCCATGTGCCCGTGGGCGAAGGGCCGCTGCTCGATGCCGGCTGCGGCACCGGCCTGTCGGGGCCGTCGCTGAAGGCGCTGGGCTACGGCGACGTTGCCGGGCTGGATCTCTCGGATGACATGCTCAGGATCGCCGGCAGCCGCAATGCCTATGGCGAGCTGAAGCAGGCGATGCTGGGCGGGCCGCTGCCATGGCCGGACGGTCATTTCCGCGCCTTCTTCTCGACCGGCGTGTTCACCATCAGCCATGCCCCGGCGTCGGCCCTGCACGAACTGGTGCGCATCACCAAAAAGGGCGGCCACGCCATCTTCACCGTGCGTGACCAGGTGTTCGAGAGCGGCGGTTTTCAGGCGGTGTTCGACGAGCTTGCGCGGGCAGGCAAATGGCGGCTGGCCGAGGAGAGCCCATGGTTTCGCTGCTATGCGATCGGCGACCCGGAGGCGCTGGTGAAAACGTTTGTGTTCGAGGTTTTGTGAGGAGAGGCGCTGGCGCCACGCCGCAATTGCCGAAAAGCCAAAACATTGCTATCTACCCCGCCATGGAAGAGCTTTTTGGCGATCCGGCTTACAAGGGATTCGTGCTGCAGGACAGAAAACGCCTGCCGTCGCGCTTTTCCGCGCGCGTGTCCGGCGCCCTCACCAGCCGACTTCGCTGATCCCTGACGGTCGGCCGCGCGCTTGCGGCATCAGCTCTTTCCCATTCTCATATCGACGGATTTACGCACATGAGCGCACCGCGCACCCTCTACGACAAGATTTTCGACGACCATGTCGTCGACCGCCAGGACGACGGCACCTGCCTGCTCTACATCGACCGCCACCTCGTCCATGAAGTGACCAGCCCGCAGGCCTTCGAAGGCCTGCGCATGAGCGGCCGAAAAGTCCGCCATCCTGAAAAGACGCTGGCCGTGGTCGATCACAATGTCTCGACCTCGCCCGAGCGCAAGTTCGGCATCAAGAACGAGGAAAGCCGCATCCAGGTCGAGGCGCTGGCCAGGAATGCCAGGGATTTCGGCGTCGAATACTATTCCGAGAACGATATCCGCCAGGGCATCGTCCACATCATCGGTCCCGAGCAGGGCTTTACGCTGCCCGGCATGACCATCGTCTGCGGCGACAGCCACACCTCCACGCACGGTGCTTTTGGAGCATTGGCGCATGGCATCGGCACGTCCGAGGTCGAGCACGTGCTGGCGACGCAAACGCTGATCCAGCGCAAGGCCAAGAACATGCTGGTGCGCGTCGACGGCGTGCTGCCGGAAGGCGTCACAGCCAAGGACATCATCCTTGCCATCATCGGCGAGATCGGCACCGCCGGCGGTACCGGCTATGTCATCGAATATGCCGGCGAGGCGATCCGCGCGCTGTCGATGGAAGGCCGCATGACGATCTGCAACATGTCGATCGAAGGCGGCGCGCGCGCCGGCCTGATCGCCGCCGACGAGACGACCTTCGCCTACGTCAAGGACAAGCCGCGCGCGCCCAAGGGCGCTGCGTGGGATGCGGCACTCGAATACTGGAAGACGCTGCAGTCGGACGAAGGGGCGCATTTCGACAAGGTGATCGTGCTCGACGCGGCCAAGCTGCCGCCGATCGTCTCCTGGGGCTCCTCGCCCGAGGACGTGGTTTCGGTGCAAGGCGTCGTCCCCAATCCGGAAGAGATCACGGACGAGAACAAGCGCACCTCAAAGATCCGCGCGCTCGACTATATGGGGCTGACGCCGGGCACCAAGATCACCGACATCACGCTCGACCGCGTCTTCATCGGCTCCTGCACCAATGGCCGCATCGAGGATCTGCGCGCCGTCGCCAAGGTGGTCGAAGGGAAGACGGTCAGCCCGCATGTCGATGCCATGATCGTGCCGGGCTCCGGCCTGGTCAAGGAACAGGCGGAAGCCGAGGGGCTGGACAAGATCTTCCGCGCCGCCGGCTTCGACTGGCGCGAGCCGGGCTGCTCCATGTGCCTGGCCATGAACGACGACCGGCTCAAGCCGCATGAACGCTGCGCCTCGACCTCGAACCGCAATTTCGAGGGCCGGCAGGGCTTCAAGGGCCGCACCCATCTGGTGTCGCCGGCCATGGCGGCGGCGGCGGCGATTGCCGGCCACTTCGTCGACATCCGCGACTGGAAATAAGCCAGGCTGGGCCTGGCCCGAGCCTTGAGGGTTCGGGTCAGACCTTCCTATCGCGCCGTATGAGCTCGTGGAATTCCTCGCGGCGCCCGGGTTCGTCCGCCGCCACCACGAGCGCCAGCTGCTCTTCGTCAAAGATCTTGAACCACTCCTCCCATTCGACAAGCTCATAGCCGCCGGCATTGACGGGCCGCTCCGGCTGGTCCTGGTCCTGATAGGCGTGCTGACCGAAGACCAGCCTCAGCATGGGCTGCGTTCCAGCCTCGGGCGATATGTCGACGATTGCCGGAAAGCCAGCGCGCCCGGCAGCCCAAGAACGGATTGCATCGTGGTCGGTCAAGGTGATCGTGTCGGCCATGCCCTGCTCCTGGATTGTGAACTCAGGAACGCTTCCGACAGCACCGGGTTCCCGCAAAGCATACGAGGCCGACAGGCAGGCTTAACGGCTTGTTTGGTGTTGCTCTCTAAGGTCTTCCGTGACGTCAAGCGAAGGGAAGTCGCCGTCCTTTGGACACTGGCCTGTTCATAGCGTTGCTCAATCCGACGATCGCGCTGGCGCTCGGCGCGGCGTTCCTCGTGCTGTGGTTTTATCAGCGCCATCGGCCCTATCTGGCAGTGCTGGCCGTGAGCTACTGCGTCTCGGCGCCAGGCTTCCTGTTCCAGTATTTCACCTTGCCGATCGGGGTGGCGCTGACCAAGCTGGTGTCGAACATCTGCTTCACCATCGCTGCCTGCTGCCTGTCCGGCGCCATCATCGCCCGCTATGGCAGGAAGGTGCCCGCTGTCGGGATCGCCGCTCTGGCGGGCGGCGGCCTTGCCGCCTTCGCGTGGTTCCTTTTCGTCACGCCGGATCTCACCTGGCGCATCCTGGCGATTAATTTCGGCTTCGGCGGCATCAGCCTGCTGGTCGCCGCCGAGCTGCGCCCGGTGCGCAACAATGGCCCGACGGAGATGATCCTGTTCGTGCTGTCGCTGCTGTCCGGCGTCAATTTCTTCGTGCGCACGCTGGCGGTCATCATCGCGCACGGGCCATTCGTCAGCTATGACGGCTTCTACGGATCGTCCTACTGGACGACGGCGCTGTTGTCGCACGCGCTGCTGTCCCTGCTGATCGCGCTTTGCCTCTTCACCGCCGCGGCGCTCGACGTGATGAAGGCGCTGAAGACGGAAACCTTTACCGACCCGCTGTCGGGACTGCTCAACCGCCGAGGTTTCGAGGAACGCGCCGCCATGCTGCTGCAGCGTTGCGCCATCGCCAAATTCCCGGTGGCGCTGGTGCTGGCCGATCTCGACCATTTCAAGGCCCTCAACGACGTGCACGGGCACGCCGCAGGCGACCGCGTGATTGCGGACTTCGCCGCCAAGCTGCGCTCGGCCACGGGGGCCCGGGGTGCCGCTGGGCGCATCGGCGGCGAGGAATTCGCCGTGCTCCTGCCGCTGACGGATCTCGCCGCCGCGCGCCTTTTCGCCGAGGCGGTGCGCACACTCTATTCGGCCGGCGGCGTCGACGGGCTTCCCGCCGGTACCAAGGTCACCGCCAGCTTTGGCGTGGCCGCCCGCAGCGGCGACGAGACGCTGGAGCCCTTGATGCGCCGGGCCGACGAGGCGCTCTACAAGGCCAAGAAGAACGGCCGCGACAGCGTGCGACTGTCCTACGAACGCCCGGAGACGGTGTTCGGGCCGGAGCCGCTCAAGGCTGGCTGACCGCGGGCGTCCGCGCCTGGCGTTAACGTCTTTTTCGCCCGTCGATGGTTAGCTGTCGGCGGGGGTTTGAGGATATATGAGCGGCGCCAACTTCATCCTGTTGATCAACCTGGCGGTTGCCGGCCTGCTGGCGGCATCCTTCATGGCGGTTTCCTTCCACGAGGTCGGCCGCGCGCCGGCGCGCTGGCTGGCGGCGGGCTACGTCCTGGGCATGGCCTATTCGGCCATCGAATTCAGCATTCCCGCCTTCAGTGACGCGCGGCTTCCGGTGGTTGCCGCCTTCGCCGTTTTCCTTGGCGCCACCATTGCCTTCAATGGCGGGCTTGCCCGCAAATACGGCGTGGCGCCGCCCTGGACGCCGATGCTGTTCTTCCTGGTCGCCGCCACCATCGCGGTCCATTTCGTGCAGGATCTGCCGCGCCAGTCGCTTACCCGCATGATGGCCTACCAGCTTCCCTACGCCGTCATGCAGTTCGTCGGCCTGGGCATCGTCTGGCGGTCGAGGCAAAGCCGGGGTCGGCTCGATCTGATCCTGATGGCGGTGCTGGCGGCCAGCGGGCTGCAATTTGCCTCAAAGCCGTTCATCGCGCATGCGCTCGGCGGCTGGGGCGCCAATCCGCAGGCCTATCTGCAAAGCAATTACGCGCTGGTGTCGCAATCGCTCGGCACAGTCTTCGCGCTGGCGCTGGCGCTGCTGATGCTGGCCGTTCTGGTCCGCGACGTGCTTGCCGACGCGACGTCGAAGTCGGAAGTGGATACGCTGTCGGGCCTGCTCAACCGTGGCGGGTTCACACGGCACGCGGAACTGGCCGTCCACGGCGCCACACGGCTCGGCATGCCGGTGGCAATCGTCATTGCCGATCTCGATCATTTCAAGACCATCAATGACAGCTTCGGCCATGCCTCCGGCGACCGGGTGATCGAGGCCTTCGCCGGCCTGCTGCGAGAGGCGGCCGAGGCCCACCACGTGGTCGGCCGCATCGGCGGCGAGGAATTCGCCGTTATCCTGACGGGAGCCAATCTCGCAGCCGCCCGACTGTTCGCGGAAGGCACCCGCAACGCATTCGGGGCGTTGGCCGTCAACGGGCTGCCGGCCGACAGCCGCTGCACGTCGAGCTTCGGCATTGCCGAACTTCACGCGGGCGAGGGTGTCTCCGACCTGATGCGGCGTGCGGATGAAGCGCTTTACCTGGCAAAGAATGCCGGGCGCGACTGCGTGCGTGTCTCCACGGGGCCGGCCGATGGGCTGGCCGTGGTAAAAGCCGGCCTGGCCCGTATCAGCGGCAGGGGCTGAGCTGCGGCATCTCGCCTTCGGAAAGGCCGTACATATAGGAGCGGCCCTTGACGAATACGGGCGCGCGATAGCAGTCGCCGTCGCCCGATATGTCGTCGGATTCGTTCTGGTAGACCACCTTGGGCTGGCCGGCGCTGGTGTAGTCCGACAGTTGCTTGGCCAGCTTGCCTTCGCCGACGATGATGCGCTTGTAGCCGGCGGCGCTGTCAATGACGAGATTGCCGAACGAATCGGCGTAGACGCGGTCATGGTGCCGCATGCCGGCTTGCGCCGGCGCGGCCACCGTAACCGCAAGTGCCGCCATCGTGACGGCCGCGAGACTTGTCCGCACTGATTTGGTCCGCACTGATTTGGAAGCCATGTCGCTCTCCCTTTGCCGGCGCGAGAGAGATCGCGCCCCGATCTGGTCCGAATCGGAAATTAACCCTTTCTTAACCTTTGTTAAGAGGAGGCGCGGCTAGATGGCCGTTTCTTAATGAACATGGTTAATTTTTGCTGCGACCGCGTTCGAACCGCCGATTTTCAGAGCGGCCGCGTGGCCTGGTCGAATCCCGGGTGAACTTGATATTGACGCGCCGCGTGGCTAGCGTGCCCGCGCATGAGAGGGGGGCAGCACATGATGTCTGGCCGACAGGTTCGGGTCTCGTTCGTCATTCCGCTGCTTCTGGCGGCAGGTGCCTGCGTGCCGGAAGGCGGGGCCCCCAAGGCAGCGAACGCGGTGCCCCCGGTGGTGTCGCCAGCTGTTCCTGCCCCGCAGCAGCCGGCGCCACCGGCGACCAAGATAACCACGGACCTTACCGCGCCGCGTATCACCACGGGCACGGCCACCTACAGATGCGGTAATGGCGGCACGATCACCATCCAGAATCTCGGCACGTCGCTGCGCGTGGTGGGACAGGAAGGCGCGATCGAGGAGTTCGCGGCGTCGCCTGCCAACCAGAGCAGCCGCTACCAGGCGGTGACGCATGACGCAATCGTGATCGACGGACGCGAGGCGCTGGTGATGAAGAGAGGGTCGACGCCGCAGACCTGCACCCGCTGAAGCAAATTCCGGCACGGCAGCGCCCTGGGCCAGACATGCTGCACTGCAGCGATATCGAGCCGGCTTGGGGTGTTGAGTCGCTAATCGATTGAAGCCGCATGCGGCCTTTTAGTCAGACTAAATTACGTTTTCGAAACGGTTTTCTGGCTTTGACGCGGTGCAAAAAGAGCATTAGAAACCGGCTGTCCGAAGTCACAACCGGAAGCGGCAACGCCGCATTTCCTCCTGAGGCGGGAGACGCCGAACTGGGGCAGCCATGAGCAAATCACCAGCCACCCAAGCCAGACGCGAAAGGCCGCTTTCGCCGCACCTGAGCGTCTACCGGCCGCCGATCACAATGACGATGTCGATCGTCCATCGCATCACCGGCGGCGCGCTTTATTTCGGCACGTTGCTGGTCGCCGTCTGGCTGATGGCAGCGGCGAGTTCGCAGGGTGCCTTCGACTGGGTGAACTGGGCCTTCGGCACCTGGCTCGGCCGGCTCATCCTGTTCGGCTACACCTGGGCGCTGATGCATCACATGCTGGGCGGTGTCCGCCATCTGATCTGGGACACCGGCGCCGGCCTTGAAAAGCACACGGCCTCGAAGATCGCCTGGGCGACGCTTGCCGGCTCGGTTCCGCTCACGCTCTTGATCTGGATCGCCGGCTACATGGCGCGGGGAGCTTTGTGATGAGTGCGAAAAACACGGACATGCGCACCCCGCTCGCCAGGGTGCGCGGCCTGGGCTCGGCCCGCGAGGGCACCGGACATTTCTGGCGCCAGCGACTGACGGCGATCGCCAACATCCCGCTGATCCTGTTTTTCACCGGCTTTCTGATCGCGCTCAACGGCGCCGGCTATGCGCAGGTACGGGCAGCGCTCGCCAACCCGTTCGTGGCCCTGGTGATGGCCCTGGTGCTCATCTCGCCGCTCTATCACATGCGGATCGGCATGCAGGTGATCATCGAGGACTATGTGCATGGCGAAGGCATGAAGCTGGCGTTGATCGCCCTCAATACATTCTTCACCATAGCGGTCGGCGTCGCCTCGCTCTTCGCCCTGCTGAAACTGGCATTCGGAGGCTGAAGTCTTGGCCCAGGACACGAAATCAGCCGGCACGGCGGGCTACACCTTTGTCGACCACAAGTTCGACGTGGTCATCGTCGGCGCCGGGGGGGCCGGCCTGCGCGCCACGCTCGGCATGGCCGAACAGGGCTTGCGCACCGCCTGCATCACCAAAGTGTTTCCGACCCGCTCGCATACGGTCGCCGCGCAAGGCGGCATCGCCGCCTCGCTGTCCAACATGGGCCCGGATTCCTGGCAGTGGCACATGTACGACACCGTCAAGGGGTCTGACTGGCTGGGCGATGTCGATGCCATGGAATACATGGTGCGCGAGGCGCCGGCGGCGGTTTACGAGCTCGAACATTACGGCGTGCCGTTCTCGCGCACCGAAGAGGGCAAGATCTACCAGCGGCCGTTCGGCGGCCACATGATGAACTATGGCGACGGCCCGCCCGTGCAGCGCACCTGCGCCGCCGCCGACCGCACCGGCCACGCCATCCTGCACACGCTTTACGGCCAGTCCTTGAAGAACAACGCGCAGTTCTTCATCGAGTATTTCGCGCTCGACCTGATCATGGAGCCCGACGGCACCTGCACCGGTGTCGTGGCCTGGAATCTCGACGACGGCACCATCCACCGCTTCTCGGCCAAGATGGTGGTGCTGGCGACCGGCGGCTATGGGCGCGCCTATTTCTCCGCCACCTCGGCGCATACCTGCACCGGCGACGGCGGCGGCATGGCGGCTCGGGCCGGACTGCCCTTGCAGGACATGGAGTTCGTGCAGTTCCATCCGACCGGCATTTACGGCGCCGGCTGCCTGATCACCGAGGGCGCGCGCGGCGAGGGCGGCTACCTCGTCAACTCCGAGGGCGAGCGCTTCATGGAGCGCTACGCGCCGTCGGCCAAGGACCTCGCCTCGCGCGACGTCGTCTCGCGCTGCATGACGCTGGAGATTCGCGAGGGCCGTGGCGTCGGCAAGAACAAGGACCACATCTTCCTCCACCTCGATCACCTCGATCCGGCGGTGCTGCACGAAAGGCTTCCGGGCATTTCGGAATCGGCAAAAATCTTCGCCGGCGTCGATCTGACCAAGGAGCCGATCCCGGTGCTGCCGACGGTGCACTACAATATGGGCGGCGTGCCGACCAATTACTGGGGCGAGGTGCTGAACCCGACCGCCGAAAACCCCGACCGGGTCTCACCCGGCCTGATGGCGGTCGGCGAGGCCGGCTGCGCCTCCGTGCACGGCGCCAACCGGCTGGGCTCCAACTCGCTGATCGACCTGGTGGTGTTCGGCCGCGCCGCGGCGATCCGCGCCGGTCAGGTCATCGACCGCAAGGCGGCGATCCCTTCGCCCAACCAGGCTTCGGTCGACAGGATCATGGACCGCTTCGACCGGCTGCGCCACGCCAATGGCTCGACGCCGACGGCGGTGTTGCGTGAGAAGATGCAGAAGGCGATGCAGGAGGACGCAGCCGTGTTCCGCACGCAGGAATCGCTGGAAAACGGTTGCAAGCGCATTTCGGCAATCTGGACCGAACTCAAGGACGTCAAGGTCTTCGACCGCTCGATGATCTGGAATTCGGACCTAGTCGAGACGCTGGAACTGGAAAACCTGATGGCCAACGCCATCACCACCGTCTATGGCGCCGAGGCGCGCAAGGAGAGCCGTGGCGCGCATGCGCGCGAGGATTTCTCCGCCCGCGACGACGCCACCTGGCGCAAGCACACGCTCGCCCATCTCGGCGAGGACGGCAAGGTGACGCTGACCTACCGGCCGGTGCACACCGAGCCGCTGGTGGCCGAAAAGGACGGCGGCATCAGCCTCGCCAAGATCGCGCCGAAGGCGAGGGTGTACTGACGATGGCGATGGCGGCGGGACATTCCGGCACGCCCCTTCCGGCCAAGCTCGGCCTGAAGGACGGCATGGTTGCCGCTTTCATCGCGCTGCCGTCCGAACTCGCGGACCTCACCGAAGCCGTCGATTTCGCCGAGGTCGATCGGCTCGCCGAATGGTCCGAGATTTCGGGCGCAACTCTCAAATACGACGCCGTTCACGCTTTCACCCGACAGCGCGCCGAGATCGAGGATCGCCTCGGCACCGTCGAGGCGGCGATCAAGCGCGACGGCATGGTCTGGGTGTCCTGGCCGAAGAAGGCCTCCAAGGTGGCCACCGACGTCACCGAGGGCGTTGTCCGCGCCGAAGCGCTCAAGCTCGATCTTGTCGACGTCAAGGTCGCCGCCGTGAACGAAATCTGGTCCGGGCTGAAGCTCGTCATCCGAAAGGACCTGAGGTAATGGTCGAACTCACGCTCCCCAAGAATTCGAAGGTCCAGCAGGGCAAGACCTGGCCGAAGCCGGAGGGTGCCACCAACCTGCGGGAATACCGCATCTATCGCTGGTCGCCCGACGATGACGAGAACCCGCGCATCGACACCTATTTCGTCGACATGGACGATTGCGGGCCGATGGTGCTCGACGCGCTGCTCTGGATCAAGAACAAGATCGACCCGACGCTGACCTTACGCCGCTCCTGCCGCGAAGGCATTTGCGGTTCCTGCGCCATGAACATCGACGGTTCGAACACGCTCGCCTGCACCAAGGGCTGCGACGACATATCGGGCGCGATCAAGATCTATCCGCTGCCGCATATGCCGGTGATCAAGGACCTGGTGCCCGACCTCACCAATTTCTATGCCCAGCACGCCTCGATCGAGCCATGGCTGAAGACGATGTCGCCGACGCCGGCCAAGGAATGGCTGCAGAGCCATGAGGATCGCGAAAAGCTCGACGGGCTCTACGAATGCATCCTGTGCGCCTGCTGCTCCACCTCATGTCCGAGCTACTGGTGGAACGGCGACCGCTATCTCGGCCCGGCGACGTTGCTGCAGGCCTATCGCTGGCTGATCGACAGCCGCGACGAGGCCAAGGGGGAACGGCTCGACAATCTCGAAGACCCGTTCCGGCTCTACCGCTGCCACACCATCATGAACTGCGCCCAGACCTGCCCGAAGGGGCTGAACCCGGCGAAGGCGATCGCCGAGATCAAGAAGATGATGGTGGAGAGACGGGTTTAGCCCGGTGCGGTTATAGAGTAGGCCGCGTCGCTGTCCCTCCGGCCTTCGAAAGGATAGCAATCTCAATGAGCGAAGACCTTCCCATCCTCTCTCCGGCCGAAGCCCGGGTGCTTGGCTGCCTGATCGAGAAGAAGGAGCTGACGCCTGATGTTTATCCGCTGACGCTCAATGCGGCACTTGCCGCCGCCAACCAGAAGACGGCGCGCGAGCCTGTCATGGCGCTGGAACAGACGGAGGTGCACAGGGCGCTGAAGCTGCTCGAGCAGAAAGGGCTGGTGCGGCAGATGTTCGGTTCGCGCGTCGAGCGCTACGAGCATCAGATGGCGCAGCGCTTTTCGCTGACCACGCCGCAGACCGCCTTGCTTGGCCTGCTCTTGCTGCGCGGACCGCAGACGGCGCATGAGCTGTTGGCGCGGAGCGAACGCATGGCGCGGTTCTCGTCGATCGAGGATCTGCGCGCTGAACTCGACATGCTGATCGGCCGGCGGCCGGCGCTGATCCAGGAAATCCCGCGCGGACCGGGCCAGCGCGAGGACCGCTATGTGCATCTGCTTGCCGGGCCTGTGGACGTGGCTGCACTATCCGCGCAACGCGGTGCTTCGGCCGTGCCCGTTTCCGACCTTGAAGCCAGGGTGGAAGCACTGGAGCAGGAAGTCGCGGCTCTGCGCGCCCGGCTTGACGCCCCGGGCGGGTAAGGCTGCCTGCAGCAGCCGGTTTGTGCACGGCCGAGGTTTGCGCCGCCCCTCATTGTCCTGCCGGACATTTCTCCCCGTATAGAGACGGGGAGAAAGGGAAGCTTCAGCGCCGGCCCTCTTTCGGAGGCGTTGGCGGTTGGCGAAGCGATCGACGACAGCGCCCCTCTCCCCGTCCCTATACGGGAGAGGATGCCGGTTTACCCTCCGTAACTGCAGCGCAGCGAAGGACGGGCAGGCAGGTGAGGGGCGGCGCCAGCTTTCGATCAGCCCAGCCTGGCGTCGAGCGATACGTTTATGGCGCCGAGCGCCTTGGAGACCGGGCATTCGGCCTTGGCCTTCTCGGCCAGCTCCTTGAATTTCGCCGCATCGATGCCGGGCACCTTGCCGACCAGCGTGATCGCGCTGCCGGTGATGCCTGTGCCGGGAACCAGGGTGACCACGGCCTTCGCGTCGAGTTCTTGCGCCGGCGTGCCGTTCTCGGCCAGGAAATGCGAGAGCTGCATGGCGTAGCAGCCGGCATGGGCGGCGGCGATCAGCTCTTCCGGATTGGTGCCGGACTTGCCGCTTTCGTCCTCGAAACGCGCTTTGAACGAATAGGGTGTCCCCTTCAGGGTTCCGCTCTGGGTGTCGAGCGTGCCCTTGCCCTCTTTCAAATTGCCTTTCCAGACGGCGTTTGCGGTGCGGTCCATGGAGTCCTCCTGGGTTGTCGTGATTTGTCTCGGGTGAGCCGGCGTCCGGTCAACTATAGCGCGGGCGCGCGCGAAGACCACTGCGCTGTTTGCACCACGGCACGATGACGGCACCTTCCCTCGCGGAAAAATATGCGCGCAAAAATGTCGGCTTCCATCCGGGCCGGCCGTCCTGCGGGTGGCCACGGGCTGTGGCCTGATGGGAGGATTTCATGGACAATCTGTTTTTCGCGTTGTGGACGAGGCCGGGCCGCGGGCCTGAGCGACAGGAAGACTTCTGGCTGAATCCGCCGGCGTCCGGCTTCGGCCGGCTGCTGGCGGCCGTTGCCATCATTGTGGCCGCGGCATGCCTTCTCGATCATGCGGCCGCGGGCAAGACTGACATGGTTGTCGCCGCATCCTATGGTTCGTCAGAGGAAGGGAGCATGAAATGAAATATGTCTTGCTCGTCTATGGTAAGGAAAAAGACCTCCATGCACTGACCCCGGAACGCGGGGCCAAGCTCGACGCCGATTCGCTCGCCTATGACAGGTCGCTGGATCAGCAAGGCAAGCTGATCATCGCGCAGGCGCTGCAATCGGTGGGGACGTCGAAGTCGGTGCGGCGGCGCAAGGGCAAGCGCCTGGTCACCGATGGTCCCTTCGCGGAGACCAAGGAACAATTGCTCGGCTTCGTGATGGTCGAGGCCGGCACTCTCGAGGAGGCGCTGGACATCGCCGCCGGCATTCCGCTGGCCGAACTCGGCACGGTCGAGGTTCGGGCGATCTACGACATACCGGGGTCATAGCCAGAGCCGGCGTTGCTTGCGGCACGTGGGCAAAGCTTGTTTATCCGCCTAAGCTTCACCTTCCGTGAATTGAATTTTCTTCGCCGGAAGCAACTCTTGCGTGTTGAAGCAACGGGATAGTTCTCCTATCGTCACCCGGATTTCGGGGGTTCGATATGCCTTTCCTGATTGCTATCCTTGGCGCACTGGGCGCGGCGGCGTTTTGGTGGTACCGGATGAAGGCGATGAACGACGCCGCGCGCGAGGTCGCCGATGTCGTCGGGCGCGTGCAAGGCAACATCAGGCGCAAGAAACTGCGCAAGCAGGCGGCGCTGTCGCCGTTGACGGCGATCGACGATCCGGTGGTGGCCGCCGCGACGCTGATCACCGCGATGGTTTCCGAAGACGGCCCGGTTCTGCCGCGGCGCGAAGCCGTCATTCGCGAGGTGATCTCGCAGATCGCGGCCGGGCCGAAGAAGACCGACGAGGCGGTTGTCTATGCCAAGTGGGCCGCGACGCAGATAGACGACGCCACCATCGTCATCGACAAGCTGGCACCCTTCCTGCGCGAACGCCTCGACCCGAGCGAACGGGACGATCTGCTGCAGATGCTGAACCGGGTGGCTCAGGGCGGAGAGCAGAGCCTGAAGATACCCGACCAGCGCATGCTGCGGCTGAGGCAGAAGCTCGGGTTCGAGGTGAACTGAGATCGCTGGCCCCGGCGATTGGCGCGAAACGCCCGCTGCGTCGTCAGCGAGACGGTCAGATCGCCTCGCCCTTCAGCAGTCTCGGCGTGCCGGCCGACAGTCCCGAGGCCTGGCGGATGAAGAACTCCTTCAGGCGCGGCATGCGCTCGACGAGGCCGAGGCCGATGTCGCGCACGGTGCGCAGCGGGGTGATGTCGTTGGAAAACAGCCGGTTCAACACATCGGTGGTGACGCCCATCTGCACGGTGTCGAAACGGCGCCATTGCTGGTAGCGCTCCAGCACGTCGAGCGCGCCGATGTCCTGGCCGAGCCGGTCGGCCTCGACGATCACCTCGGCAAGGGCCGCAACATCCTTGAAGCCAAGATTGAGGCCCTGGCCGGCGATCGGATGGATGCCGTGGGCGGCGTCGCCGGCAAGCGCGACGCGTGGCGCGACGAAGGCGCGCGCGATGGTCAGGCCGAGCGGCCAGGCGCGCGGCTTGTCCGCGACGCGGATCTCTCCCAGCTTGAGACCGAAGCGCTGTTCGAGTTCATGCTCGAAGACGAGATCGTCGCCTTCAACCAGCGCCTTGGCATCCTCCGCCCGTTCGACCCAGACGATCGACGAGCGGTTGGTGCCGTCCTCGTCGGGTTTCAGCGGCAGCGTGGCGAACGGGCCGGCGGGTAAAAAGTGTTCTTCGGCGCGGCCATTATGCGGACGTTCATGCGCCACGGTGCAGACGATGCCGGACTGGCCGTATTCCCACTTGACCGTCTTGATGCCGGCCATGTCGCGCAGTTTCGAATTGACGCCATCGGCGGCGACCAGCAGCCGCGCCGTCAAGGCGGCGCCGTCGGCCAGATGCACAGTGATGCCGGCGCCACTGGTCTCAAAACCCTGCACCGCCACACCTTCGATGATGTCGATGCCGAGTTTTTCGGCCTTGGCCCGCAAGGCGCCGTTCAACGCCCTGTTGGCGACCATATGCGCGAAGGGTTCGCCGGGCGCCACCTCGCCGCCGAAGGTCAGGAAGACCGGGCGGACCGGATCGGCGCTGCGCGAATCGGTGATGATCATCTCGGTGATCGCCTGCGCCCGAGGCGCGATCTCGGCCCAGACGCCGAGCTGGTCGAGCATGCGGCAGGCGGCTGCGGCGATGGCCGAGGCACGGCCATCCCTCTGCCAGGAACCGGCAGGCGCGGCATCGACCAGTGCCACGGCGAGGCCCGGGCGGGCCTGCTTCAGCGAAACGGCCGCGGCCAGCCCGACATAGCCGGCGCCGGCGACGAGAACATCGAGCCCGGATCTGGTCTTGGCGTCCGCCTTGCGTTCCATTGTCCTGGCTCCTTCTCTCGGCGACCCTTTGGGCGTGCCGGCCGGGGCTTGCGCCCTTGACGGCTCGTCCTTCCTGTCGGAAACCGCCATAGCAATTTTGCGGCGAGGTCACAAAACAATGACGGCGGCGATCGACGAGCTTCTGCGCATTCTCGACCTCGAGAGGCTGGAACACAATCTGTATCGTGGTCGCAGCCCCCAGGTGGAATGGCAGCGCGTGTTCGGCGGCCAGACGATCGCCCAGGCGCTGGTGGCGGCGCAGCGGACGGTGGAGCCGGACCGTTTCGTGCATTCGCTGCACGGCTATTTCATGCGCCCGGGCGACATCAAGGTGCCGATCATCTACGAAGTCGACCGTATCCGCGACGGCGGTTCGTTCACCACGCGGCGCGTGCTGGCGATCCAGCACGGACAGGCGATCTTTTCGCTGGAGGCCTCGTTCCAGGTCGACGAGAAGGGGCTCGAGCATCAGTTCGCGCTGCCCGAAGACGTGCCGCCGCCCGAAGGGCTGAAGACGCAGCGCCAGCTGCTCGAAACCGCCGAGCGGGTGCCGGAGGCGGTGCGTCGCTTCTGGGCGCGCGAGCGGCCACTGGAGCTGCGGCCCGTCAATCTCCAGCACTATGAAAGCCGCGACAAGCTGCCGCCCCGACAGAATGTCTGGATCCGCCTGGCCGGTCCCGTCCCCGATGACCGCGCGCTGCAGTCGGTGCTGCTCGCCTACCTCTCCGACATGACGCTACTCGACACCTCGACCTTCGCGCACGGGCGCGGCCTGTTCGATCCCGACATCCAGGCCGCCAGCATCGACCATTCGATGTGGTTCCACCGGCCGCATTCGCTCGATGGCTGGCTGCTCTATGCTCAGGACAGTCCCTCGAGTTCGGGATCACGTGGTTTCAGCCGTGGCACGCTCTATGCCCGCGACGGCACGCTGATCGCCTCGATGGCGCAGGAAGGGCTCATCCGGCTCAAGCGTTGAGCAGAAGCCGGCAAATTATGCAATTTCAAGAAATTGCATAGTTTTTAAGCAAACAGCCTGCCATGAGTCCTGGCACCTACTGGCTGTGATCGCCCTGATCCCTTTGTTTACAACAGGTTAACACCCTGCTTCGGCACTTGGCACGGAGCTTGAATCCTTGGGGGCACTCTCCGGCTCCTCCGGGATCGGTGAAGGTGTGCAAACGCGGGGGACCGCAACAGCAAAGGGTGAAACCTTATGAAAATCGTGATGGCAATCATCAAGCCGTTCAAGCTGGACGAGGTACGCGAAGCGCTTACCGCCGTCGGCATCCAGGGCCTGACCGTCACCGAAGTCAAAGGCTACGGGCGTCAGAAGGGACATACGGAAATCTATCGCGGGGCGGAATACGCGGTCTCCTTCCTGCCGAAGATCAAGATCGAGGTCGCGGTCGCGGCCGACACGGTCGACAAGGCCGTCGAAGCCATCACCGCCGCGGCCAAGACCGGCCAGATCGGCGACGGCAAGATCTTCGTCTTCGGCATCGACCAGGCGGTGCGCATCCGCACCGGCGAAACAGACACCGACGCACTCTGAGCGGCGAACACGTATTCCAATGGAGAGTTCAATGAACATACCTTCCACCTTGAAGACGACGGGACGGGCGGCCCTGCTGGGTTCGCTTGCCCTGGCAGCGTTGGGCAGCGTCGCCGCCTTCGCGCAGGAAGCCGCACCTGCTGCCGCGGCGGCCGCGCCGGCTGCTGCTCCGACCCCGGTGCTCGATACGGGCAACACCGCCTGGATGCTGACCTCGACGGCGCTGGTGCTGATGATGACCATCCCCGGCCTGGCGCTGTTCTACGGCGGCATGGTGCGCAAGAAGAACGTGCTCGCCACCATCATGCAGAGCTTCGCCATCACCTGCCTGGTGACGGTGCTTTGGTTCATGTTCGGCTATTCGCTGGCCTTTTCCGACGGCGGCGGCATGAATGCCTATCTCGGTGGCTTCTCGAAGTTCTTCCATCACGGCATCACCACGTCGACGCTGTGGGCGCCGGGCGTGGCGAACATTCCTGAATTCGTCTTCTCGATGTTCCAGATGACCTTCGCCATCATCACCCCGGCGCTGATTGCCGGCGCCTTCGCCGAACGCATGAAGTTCTCGGCGCTGCTGATCTTCATGGCGCTGTGGCTGCTGGTCGTCTACGCGCCGATCGCGCATTGGGTCTGGGGCGGCGGCTTCCTCGGCGCCGCGGGCGTTCTCGACTTCGCCGGCGGCACGGTCGTCCACATCAATGCCGGTGTCGCGGGTCTCGTCTGCGCGCTGGTGCTTGGCAAGCGTGAAGGCTATGGCACCACCAACATGGCGCCGCACAACCTGGTCTACTCGGTCATCGGCGCTTCGCTGCTGTGGGTGGGCTGGTTCGGCTTCAACGCCGGTTCGGAACTGGCGGCCGACGGCCTCGCGGGCGCTGCCATGCTCAACACCCAGGTTGCCACCGCCGCGGCGGCCTTGGCCTGGATGTTCGCGGAATGGATCGTAGCCAAGAAGCCTTCCGTGCTCGGCATCATCTCGGGTGCCGTCGCCGGCCTCGTCGCGGTGACGCCGGCTTCCGGCTTCGTCAACCCGACCGGCGCCTTCATCGTCGGCATCGTCGCCGGCGTGGTCTGCTACATCTCGGCGGTCAAGGTGAAGCACATGTTCGGCTATGACGACTCGCTCGACGCCTTCGGCGTGCATGGCGTCGGCGGCGTGGTCGGTGCGTTGCTCACCGGCGTGCTCGCCGATCCGGCGATCAACAGCCTGTCGTCGGGCGCTTCGCTCGGCAAGCAGCTCTACGGTATCGTCTTCACCATCCTGTGGACGGCGATCGCCACCTTCGTGATCCTCTACATCGTCAAGGCGCTGGTCGGCCTGCGTCCGACGACCCAGGAAGAGGTCGAGGGCCTCGATATTTCCCAGCATGGCGAAGTGGTGCCGTAAGGCATCCCTCGCCACGGGGCCGGCGGAACCCTCCTCCCGTCGGCCCCATATCTCCAGGCAATCCCGACGAAAACAGCGAAAGCACTTTTCCCCGGATTGCTTTGAAAAGCATCCCGTCGTGACGCTCCCGCAAGGAGTTCACGCCTTGAGGCCCGGATCGCTCCGGGCCTCTTTTTTGGAAATCCGTTCTGACTTCACCTGACTTTGCGCAATCACATTCGCGTGATGAAGATTCCTGAGGAAACATCGACCGCCCTGCCCGCGAAATCATGGGGGCGATCGTCGTTCTGACGCTCGTGTTTTTAAACACAGGGAAGGAACTTTTCTCATGAACCTCAAGAATATCTGCCTCGGGGCACTCGCGCTTTCCATGGTCAGCGGCTTTGCATTTGCCGGTGCCCTGGACGAGCCGGACAATATGGCGCCGTTCTTCACCGATACCGGCATGAAAACCATGAAGCCGATGGAGGAGTTCAAGGCGGCCTTCATGGCCATGCCGAAGGAGAAGCAGGACGCCATGATGAAGGAATGCCAGGATGCGGCGATGAGCAAGCCGCACGCCGAGTTCTGCGCCAATTTGAAGATGCTCGGCGGCGCCAGCAAGTAACGCGCGGCCCAAGCCAACGGATGGATGGCGGGCCGCAAGGGCCCGCCATTTTCGTGCTGTGCGGGCACCAGAAGGTGGCAATGCCAAAGGACAGCCGCCGGCAGCCTTATAGTTAATGCGCCCTTAACCTTCCCACGCCTAGTCTGGCATCCGAATCTGCCGGAGTGCGTCATGCGCTCGGGCCAGTCACGCACAGACGGGGAAGAGCATGCGTTCAGGGGCTTCAGCACCGCTCGCGCTGACCGATACGGGGCACGGCATCCAGGCATTCGCGCGGCGCCAGGTCGGCCGTCTGGTCGGCGCCGGCCTGTTCGCGTTCGCGGCCTTCGCCGTCGCCAGCCTGGCGACCTGGAACGTCGCCGACCCGAGCTTCTCGCATGCCACCGCCAACATCGTCACCAACGCCATGGGCTATGCCGGCGCGGTCTTCTCCGACCTTGCCATGCAGTTCTTCGGGCTTGCCGCCGTTGCCGCGCTGGTTCCAGCCGTCATCTGGGGGTATCTGCTGTTTTCGGCGCGCGGCGTCGACCGGATGCCCAAGCGCGGGCTGTTCTGGTTCGGCTTCGCGTTGCTCGCGGCCGCGATCGCCGGCTGCGTCGTTCCGCCCAAGACCTGGCCGCTGCCCACCGGTCTCGGCGGCGTCTTCGGAGACATGGTGCTCAAGATTCCCGGTGTCCTGATCGGCGGCTATCCGACCGGTCTGGTCGCCAGCGTGCTCGCGGTGTTGCTGGCGGCACCCGCGCTCTGGCTGTTCGCCTATGGCGCGGCGCTGATCGGGCGCAAGAACGGCTTCGCCGTGATGGAAGAACCGGCCGCCGCGGAACCGCGCGAGGACGAGCTTCTGTTCGACAACGACGAGGACGAGGGCGACGAGGGCATACTGGCGCTCGGCGCCATCACCCATTGGTGGCTTTCCTTCCGCGCGTGGATGCATCGCCGCGCGGCCCGCCGCCGGCAGGAGCGCGACGAGTTCGAACCCGACATGGAGCCACGCGCCAGCGCCTGGCGCCGCGCCGCCGAACGGGTCGAGTCGGCCGAGTTCGCCGAGCAGCGCATGAGCCATGACGGGCGCGCCCGTGTCGAACCGGAATTCTTCGCCGCCATGGTCAATGACCGCAGCGTCTCCGTCGATCCCGATGACGACGATGTCTTCGACGATCGTTTCGAAACCGGCGAGGACGATGTCGATCTCGACGATGAGCCTGTCGTCGCGCGCCGTGCGTCGCCGGGCGCCAAGGTCCAGCAGTTCCGCTCCGACGCCGCCACGCGTGTGGCCGCGCCGGCACCGCGCCCGGCTCCGGGCGGCCGCGTCCAGCGCGAGGCGCAGACCTCGCTGATCGACTCGGACACGTTCGAAATGCCGTCGCTCCATTTCCTGTCCGAACCGAAGAACGTCGCGCGCGACCCAAGTCTTTCCAAGGACGCGCTGGAGCAGAACGCGCGCCTGCTCGAAGGCGTGCTGGAGGATTTCGGCGTCAAGGGCGAGATCATCGCCGTTCGCCCGGGCCCGGTCGTCACTCTTTACGAGCTCGAACCCGCGCCGGGTATCAAGTCATCGCGCGTCATCGGCCTCTCCGACGACATCGCCCGCTCGATGAGCGCCATCGCCTGCCGCGTCGCGGTGGTGCCGGGCCGCAACGCCATCGGCATCGAACTGCCCAATGCCAAGCGCGAGACGGTGTATCTCAGAGAGATCATGGCCAGCCGCGATTTCGAGACGACGAAGGCCAAGCTGGCGCTGGCGCTGGGCAAGACCATCAATGGCGAGGCGGTTATCGTCGACATCGCCAAGATGCCGCACGTGCTGGTCGCCGGCACCACCGGTTCGGGCAAGTCGGTCGCCATCAACACCATGATCCTGTCGCTGCTCTACCGGCTCACCCCGCAGGAATGCCGGCTGATCATGATCGACCCGAAGATGCTCGAACTCTCCGTCTATGACGGCATTCCGCATCTGCTCACGCCCGTGGTGACCGACCCGAAGAAGGCTGTCGTGGCGCTGAAATGGACCGTGCGCGAGATGGAGGACCGCTACCGCAAGATGTCCAAGGTCGGCGTGCGCAACATCGACGGGTTCAACGCGCGCGTGCAACAGGCCGAGAAGAAGGGCGAAAGGATCTCGCGCACCGTGCAGACCGGCTTCGACCGCCAGACCGGCGAGGCGATCTACGAGACCGAGAATCTCGATCTCGAGCCGATGCCCTATATCGTCGTCATCATCGACGAGATGGCCGACCTGATGATGGTCGCCGGCAAGGACATCGAAGGCGCCGTCCAGCGCCTGGCGCAGATGGCGCGCGCCGCCGGCATCCACGTCATCATGGCGACGCAACGTCCCTCGGTCGACGTCATCACCGGCACCATCAAGGCCAATTTCCCGACCCGCATCTCCTTCCAGGTGACGTCGAAGATCGACAGCCGCACCATCCTGGGGGAGCAGGGCGCCGAGCAACTGCTCGGCATGGGCGACATGCTCTACATGGCCGGCGGCGGCCGCATCCAGCGTGTGCACGGGCCGTTCGTCTCCGACGACGAGGTCGAGAAGATCGTCGGACACCTGAAGCTGCAGGGCGTGCCGGAATATCTCGACGCCATCACCGAGGATGACGGCGAGGACGACGACGAGCCGTCCGGCAAGGGCGGTTCGGGCGGCGGAGGCGGTGGCAATTTCGAGGATTCCGACGATCCCTACGATCAGGCGGTCTCGGTGGTGCTGCGCGACGGCAAGGCTTCGACCAGCTATATACAGCGGCGTCTCGGCATCGGCTATAACAGAGCGGCTTCGATCATCGAGAAGATGGAGAAGGAAGGCATTGTCGGCCCGGCCAACCATGCCGGAAAACGCGAAATCCTGGTGCCCACCGAAGACGACAAATTCTGATGGACGCGGAGTTCGCGGCAACTTTGAACCTTCTGGCGCGTTCAAGCGACTGAGCAGCGATCGCCTCGCCAAACTTCAGCCCAACTGGGGGTTCACGACAGCGACCAAATCAGGAATCAGACAAGAGTGACCGATATGAAAAACGATCTTTCAGCGCTCAGCGATCTTGCCCCGACACGCCGCCAATTGCTTGGCCTCGGCCTGGTGTTGGCGGGTGCCGCCGCCCTCAACGTGGTGCCCGGTTTCGAGCTGCTGGCCTCGGCGCAGGCAGCGGTGCCGGCGGCGGCGCAGAAGATCGCCGACCATTTCTCCTCGGTCAAATCGATGAGCGGCGAATTCGTCCAGTTCGGCCCCAAGGGCGAGCAGACCGGCGGCAAATTCTTCCTGGAACGGCCGGGCAAGATTCGCTTCAACTATGACGGGTCGTCGAATTTCCGGGTGATTTCCGACGGCAAATCGGTGGTCATCCTCAACAAGAAACTGAACACGTCGGACCTTTATCCGCTGGCGAAGACGCCGCTGAAGCTGCTGCTCGACGATCGCATCGACCTCTCGGGCAACCGCGTCAAGTCCGTCAAGGAAGAGGATGACCTCACCACCATCAAGCTGTCCGACAAGTCGGTGTTCGGCAATGCGATGATCACCATGATGTTCGACCCGAAAACCTATGATCTGCGCCAGTGGACGATCACCGACGCACAGGGCAAGGACACCACGGTGATGATCTTCAACACCAAGGAAGGTGTCAGCTTCGCCGCCGAGACTTTTGCCATCGACTATACGGCCAACCGCGAGTTGAATACGAAAACCAGGTAGGTTTTCGTCGCCTCGCTTGTCTTTCCGGCGTGTGGCTGGCAGTAGTTCGGCGATCTCTCGCCGGACCTTGCCGCATGCCCTTTTCGATCGCGACCTGGAACATCAACTCCGTGCGCCTGCGCATGCCGATCATCGAACGGCTGCTCGATGAATATGCGCCCGACGTGCTGTGCCTGCAGGAAACCAAGGTCCCGGACGAACTGTTCCCCGAAAAAGCCTTTCGCAAGGTCGGCTATCCCTACATCGCCTTCCATGGCCAGAAGGGCTATCACGGCGTGGCGACGGTGGCGCGGCGGCCGATCGAGGTGGTCGAAAGGCGCCGCTTCTGCGACATCGAGGACAGCCGGCACCTGTCGGTGACGGTGCGCGCCGGCGGCAAGGCAATCCTGCTGCACAATTTCTACGTGCCCGCTGGCGGCGACGAGCCGAATCCCGAGATCAACAGGAAGTTCAGGCACAAACTCGATTTCGTCGCCGAGATGAACGCCATCCGGGCCGAGCACGGCGAGATGTCGGCCTCGGTGCTGGTCGGTGACCTCAACATCGCGCCGCTGGAGCATGATGTCTGGTCGCACAAGCAATTGCTCAACGTGGTCAGCCACACGCCGGTCGAGACCGAAAACTTCGAGGCGATGCGGCAGGCCGGCGGTTGGGTCGACCTGATGCGGCACAGCGTGCCACCGGAGCAGAAGCTCTACACCTGGTGGAGTTACCGGGCGCAGGACTGGGAGGCGTCCAATCGCGGCCGGCGGCTCGACCATGTCTGGTCGTCGCCGAACCTGGTGCCCGATTTTACCGGCTACGAGATCCTGAGGGCGGCGCGCGGCTGGGACCGGCCGTCGGACCATGTGCCGGTCATCGCCAGGTTTGATCTGGATTAGCCCAAGGGTGGATGGCGGCTTCGGCTGATGTCGAAGGATAGGCTGCGACCGACGATTCAGAATTCACCCCGAAAAGCGGGGGGCCAGTTCCTCGATGCGGCGGATCATGTCGTGGAATTCGTCGGAGATGCGCTGGTGGAGCTTCACCGCGACATCGGGATACTCCTCCAGGATGCGCCGGAACATCTTGCGGCTCAGCCTTATCACTTCCGAATCGATTTCGGCCGAAGCGCTGGTCAGCCGATTGGTGTCGGCGATCAGCGCCAGCTCGCTGAGCATCGTGCCGGGGCCGGCTTTGCCAATCGGGAGGCGCTCGCCATTCTGCTCGCGATAGAGCACGATACGCCCGCTGACCACGACATAGGCCGAGTCGGCCACGTCGTCCTCGCGATAAAGCTTGTGACCCGCCTGCACGAAAGTGGTCTCGGCACCGAAGGCGAGCAGGCGCAACTGTTCCTGCGTGAAGCCCTCGAAAAGCCTCACGGCGGACAGGATACGGATGTCGTCATCCAACGCCATCTCTAGCTGCGTCCCCGAACGGTCAGTCCAATCCCTCCTTCACGAGTCGATCCTGAATACCCTCCAACAGGATCGCACCCGAAGCGGCCCCGCCCAGACCGCTCATTGGATAATGAAATGTTTAAGGAACCAGCTTGTAGCCGCCGCTTTCTGTCACAAGAATTTCCGCATTGGAAGGATCGCGCTCGATCTTCTGCCGCAGACGGTAGACATGGGTTTCCAGCGTGTGCGTGGTGACGCCGGAATTGTAGCCCCAAACCTCCTCCAGCAGCACGTCGCGCGTCACCACCTTCTGGTCGGCACGGTAGAGATATTTGATGATCGAGGCTTCCTTCTCCGTCAGCCGCACCTTGCCGCCGCGCGGGTCGATGAGCAGCTTCTGGCTGGGTTTGAAGGTGTAGGGGCCGACCGAGAAGGTCGCGTCCTCGCTCTGCTCATGCTGGCGCAATTGGGCGCGTATGCGGGCAAGCAGCACCGCGAAGCGGAACGGCTTGGTCACATAGTCGTTGGCGCCGGCCTCGAGACCCAGAATCGTGTCCGAATCGGTGTCGTGGCCGGTCAGCATGATGATGGGAGCCTTGTAGCCGCCCTTGCGCAGGATTTTCACCGCTTCCCGGCCATCCATGTCGGGCAAGCCGACATCCATGATGAGCAGGTCGATGAGGCCGCCACGCGCGGCGGTGACGCCTTTTGCCGCAGTGGCTTCCTGTAGCACGTCGAATTCCTCGTAGAGGGACAGCTGCTCGACGAGCGTGCCGCGCAGGTCGTCATCGTCATCGACGATCAGGATGGTACGTGAGGTCATGGATCAATCCGTTGTTTTGAAAAGTGAATTCAGTTGACCGCTGCGTATTTATGCGGAAGCTGGCCAGCACAATAGCCGATCACAGTGATTTGTTCCGTGGCACGATCATACAAGAAAAAACGCGATCGCAATGCAGCCGGCGCAATTTTGCCAAAAGGGTTGCGCGTGCTGACCGTGCGGGCGAGGCCCGGCCACCCGAGCCAAGGCCTGCTGCAGGCCGGCAAAACGGTGTTTTCGTGCGCGCTGGGGCGCGGCGGGATCTCGGCCGGCAAGCGCGAGGGCGACGGCGCCACGCCGCTCGCTTCGATGCGCATTCTGGCGGGCTATTTCCGGGGAGATCAGTTTGCCACAGGCCGCAAAACGCGCCTGGCGATGGCGCCGATCGGGCCGGATCTCGGCTGGTGCGAAGTGCCTGACGACCGCAACTACAACAGACCGGTCAGGATACCCTACGGAGCCAGCCACGAACGCATGCGGCGCGACGACCGGCTCTATGACGCCTGCCTGGTGCTCGACTGGAATATCGCGCCGCGCCGCCGCGCGCGCGGCAGCGCGATCTTCTTCCACCTGGCGCGTCCCGGATTCACGCCGACGGAAGGTTGCGTGGCGGTGACCGCGCGTACGATGGCGCGGCTCCTGCCGCTGCTGTCGGACAGGACGGTGGTGAGGGTGGTGAGGTGAGGGGAATAGAGGAATAGGGGAATAGAGTGGGTGTATCCGGGCCGCTTTCCCTTAACCTACTCCCCTACTCCCCTACTCCCCTACTC
>NZ_VFVR01000015.1:60000-62147 GCF_006442205.1 Mesorhizobium sp. B2-3-12 | reverse complement strand
TGTGTCCTGCGGTGTGGGCTTTGGCTGCTTGCGGGGTGCTGATGACCGGTTAGAATCGGCGGTCCACCAGAGCCAAATACAAAAGAGCCCGCACGATGGCGGGCTCTTTTGTATTTGGTTGCGGGGACAGGATTTGAACCTGTGACCTTCAGGTTATGAGCCTGACGAGCTACCGGGCTGCTCCACCCCGCGTCAACCCTGCGGTCGCGTTTAGGCGACTGCGTATTCTTATCCACCAAATGAAAGGGCCGCTTACGCGGCCCGTGGTCCCTTGGCGGGCCTTGTTCGTGAAGAGAAGATTTCTCTCCATGCTGATCTTTTGAGATCGGATGTGAGACGAACGTGCGTTTAGCAGACCTGGCAGCGACCTACTCTCCCGCGTCTTGAGACGAAGTACCATCAGCGCTGGAGCGTTTCACGGCCGAGTTCGGAATGGGATCGGGTGCAGCCGCTCCGCCATAACCACCAGGTCGGCAAAACGCACGTTATTCGAGAAGCTGTTTTTTGTGCCTTGGCGACGTCTTGTGCAGGTTGCTTCGGGCAAAGCCCGCAAGCGCGACTGCGCGTCGCCGGTTCCGGCGCCCTCGCGGAGCATAGGCCCGTAAGGGCCGCTCATGCGTGAGCGCTGGCAAGACCATCTGACTTCGTCAGATGGGCATAAGGAATGAGAACGATCAAGCCGATCGAACTATTAGTACCGGTAAGCTTCAAGCGTTGCCGCTCTTCCACACCCGGCCTATCAACGTGGTCGTCTTCCACGGTTCTCAGGGAATACTCGTTTTAAGGTGGGTTTCCCGCTTAGATGCCTTCAGCGGTTATCCCGTCCGGATATAGCTACCCTGCTATGCGGCTGGCGCCACAACAGGTCCACCAGAGATCCGTCCATCCCGGTCCTCTCGTACTAGGGACAGATCCTTTCAATATTCCTACACCCACGGCAGATAGGGACCGAACTGTCTCACGACGTTCTGAACCCAACTCACGTACCGCTTTAAATGGCGAACAGCCATACCCTTGGGACCTGCTCCAGCCCCAGGATGCGATGAGTCGACATCGAGGTGCCAAACAACCCCGTCGATATGGACTCTTGGGGGTCATCAGCCTGTTATCCCCGGCGTACCTTTTATCCGTTGAGCGATGGCCCTTCCACGCGGGACCACCGGATCACTATGACCGACTTTCGTCTCTGCTCGACTTGTCAGTCTCGCAGTCAGGCAGGCTTATGCCATTGCACTCAGCGAACGATTTCCGACCGTTCTGAGCCCACCATCGCGCGCCTCCGTTACTCTTTAGGAGGCGACCGCCCCAGTCAAACTACCCACCATACATTGTCCCGGACCCGGATAACGGGCCGCGGTTAGACATCCATAGTAATAAGGGTGGTATTTCAAGGGTGGCTCCACCTGAGCTGGCGCCCAGGTTTCAAAGCCTACCACCTATCCTACACATGCCACTACGAATGCCAATGTAAAGCTATAGTAAAGGTGCACGGGGTCTTTCCGTCTAACCGCAGGAACCCCGCATCTTCACGGGGAATTCAATTTCACTGAGTCTATGCTGGAGACAGCGGGGAAGTCGTTACGCCATTCGTGCAGGTCGGAACTTACCCGACAAGGAATTTCGCTACCTTAGGACCGTTATAGTTACGGCCGCCGTTTACTGGGGCTTCGATTCAGAGCTTGCACCCCTCCTCTTAACCTTCCAGCACCGGGCAGGCGTCAGACCCTATACGTCGTCTTGCGACTTCGCAGAGCCCTGTGTTTTTGATAAACAGTCGCTACCCCCTGGTCTGTGCCACCCTCCTCTGCTTGCGCAGAAAAGGGTCACGCTTCTTCCGAAGTTACGCGTGCAATTTGCCGAGTTCCTTCAGCATAGTTCTCTCAAGCGCCTTGGTATACTCTACCAGACCACCAGTGTCGGTTTCGGGTACGGTTTATAAGGAGGAGCTATTTCCTGGAACCACGCAGCAGCCCGTTCAATCCGATAAGATTGGACTACCTCAATGATCCGTCACTACCTCCAAGCCCACGAATATTAACGTGGTTCCCATCGACTACGCGTTTCCGCCTCGTCTTAGGGGCCGGCTAACCCTGCTCAGATTAGCTTTAAGCAGGAACCCTTGGTCTTTCGGCGGGGGAGTCTCTCAC
>NZ_VFVR01000015.1:0-55000 GCF_006442205.1 Mesorhizobium sp. B2-3-12 | reverse complement strand
AGACGACGCCCCCGCGCAGCCGGCGACGGCCTCGGCCGCGTCCGGCCAGATCTACGGCGCCAAGGTCGAAAGCGAAATGAGCTTGAAGACCGTCGATTTCCCCATCGAGACGGCCTCCTTCGACGAAAAGAGCGACCTGTCCGCCGATGAGGTGGAAAAGGTGGTGCGCGAAGCCGGCACCGATCTCAGCGACGGCGCCGTACAGGTGGCTTCGCTCCACTATGTCGATCCACAGCGATTCGGCGAAGCTTTTGCCGAGAGCATGGCCGGCTCCTACGACGTCAAGATCGTGCCGGAAAACGTCTCCGTTTCGCCGCGCGCCAATGCTGACGACCAGGCGCCGGCTTTCGCCGAGGAAATCATACCCTTCACCAAGGACACCGACCTCACCGAGGCCTTTGCCGATTCGGGCTATACGGGCGACGATGCCACCGGCATGGCCGAAGCGATCGCCAAGCTGTTGAACGCCCCGGCGCTCAAGGCCGGAACCGTGCTGCGTGTCGGTCTTGAGGTTCACGGCGATGCCGCCAAGGTCGTGCGCACCAGCGTCTACGACAAGACCACGCATATCGTCACCATCGCGCTCGACGACCGCGGCCAGTACGTGCCGGCGCAAGAGCCGGAGCCCAATCCCGAATTGCTGACGGCGTTCGATGATTCGTCGGCGCCGGTGGTGGTGCGCGGCAACCTGCCCAATGTCTATGACGGCATCTACCGCGCCGCCTATTCCTATGGCATGTCCAAGGCGATGACCCAGCGGCTGATCAAGCTGTTGGCATCCGATGTCGACTTCCAGTCCCGCCTCAATCCCTCCGACCGCCTCGAAGTGCTGTTCTCGCAGCCCGATGGCGATGATCAGACTTCGGATAGTTCCGAGCTTCTCTATGTCTCGGCAACCTTCGGCGGCACGACGCGCAATTTCTACCGCTTCCAGATGCAGGACGGCAGTACGGACTATTTCGACGAAGACGGCTCGAGCGCCCAGCAATTCCTGCTGCGCAACCCGTTGCCGGCCGGAAAATTCCGCTCCGGCTTCGGTGCCCGCAAGCATCCGATCCTCGGCTATGTCCGCATGCACACCGGCGTCGACTGGGCGGCCCCGATCGGCACGCCGATCATCGCCGCCGGCAACGGCGTCATCGAGAAGGTCGGCTGGGCCGGCGGCTATGGCAAGCAGATCATCATCCGCCATGCCAATGGCTACGAGACCTCGTACAATCACCAGAGCGCCTTTGCCAAGGGCATGGAGCCGGGCATGCACGTGCGCCAGGGCCAGACCATCGGCTATCTCGGCCAGACCGGCCTCGCCACCGGCCCGCACCTGCACTACGAACTGATCGTCAATGGCACCAAGGTGGATCCGATGCGCGTGCGCCTGCCGGTCGGCAAGGTGCTCAAGGGAGACGACCTCGTCGCCTTCAAACGCGAGCGCGAACGCATCGACGATCTCTTGAAGCAGGAAGATGGCAATTCGCTGAAGGTCGCCAGCGCCAAGATCGAAGGCTGAGTCCTGGAGCTGCCCAGCGCAGATACGCTGACCCGCTCTAACTCGTTGTTTTTACATCATTCCAAACGGAAAACCGCTGCACATTTTTGCTGGAATTGCGCCAGCCTCAGTCCTGCCGAGGTTCGGCCCGCGACCACGGCAGCGCCTCGCCGGAAATCGTCATCCATGCAATGACAGCCGAAAGCAGGCATAGCAGCGCGGTCACCGCGGAAACGGCGGAAAAAGCGGCGTCGCTGGCGGCGACCCTCGCCGCATCGAGTGCCGGCGCAAGGCCGGTCGGTGCCGGTTCGCCAAAGCCGGGAACGCCGGGCGCGGCATTTATCTCCAGCATTTTGGCATAGACCCAGGCAGCGAGCGACCCCATTGCCGCCACCGCGATCAGGCCCCCGATGCGTGAGACGGCGTTGTTGATACCGGAAGCAGCCCCGGTATCCTTGTCTTCCACAGCCGTCATGATCGCGGTGGACAATGGCGACACGACCAACGCCATGCCGAGCCCCATCAGCGCCATCAAGGGGAAGATGCCTGTCCAGAAATGGTGAAAACCGGCATGGGCGAGCAACGCCAGCCCGGCGAAGGCAACCGCCACGATCAGGCTGCCGCAGGCAATCGGAAACCGTGGCCCGATCCGGTCCGACAGCGTGCCGACGGGTCCCGACAGAAGCGCGATCGATGCCGACAGCGGCAGGAAGATGAAGCCGACCTCGGCCGTGCTTAGCCCCCAGCCGGCGATCAGCACCATTGGCAGATAGAAGAGATTAGCCGACAGCGCGAAATAGAGGAAGAAGGTCGCGACATTGGCACCTGCGAAAGCACCGATGCGAAACAGGCTGAGGTCGATCATCGGCTCGCGCCGCCGCTGTTCGAACAGGATAAACACGACAAGCAGCACGGCCCCGGCGGCAATGCTCGGCCCCGCCATATGGCCTTCGCCGCTGGAACTCATCGAAGTCAGCCCGTAGGCGAGCGCACCGAAGGCAAGCGTCGCAAGCGCCCCACCGCCAAGGTCAAGGCTACGTTTCTCCGTCGGCGCATCGGCCGGAATCTTGGCGAGCAAAAGATAGATCGAGACCAGGCCAAGCGGCAGATTGACGGCGAAGATCGCCCGCCAGATACCGCCGCCAAAAGCGGACAGCACAAGGCCGCCGAGCACCGGACCCAGTGCGGTTGTCAGCGCCGAGGCCGCCGCCCAGATGCCGATTGCCCGGCCGCGTTCTTTCTTTGGGTAGGCCTTGGCGATGATGGCAAGACTTCCCGGCACCATGATCGCGGCTCCAATGCCCTGGAGCGCGCGAAACGCTATCAGTACCACGGCGTCTGGCGCCAGCGCGCAGGCCAGCGAGGCGGCAACGAACAGCACAATGCCAGCCACGAAAGCCCGGCGCAGCCCGAACCGGTCGCCAGCGGCGCCCCCGGCAAGGATCAGCGCCGAGAGCGTCAGCGCATAGGCATTGGAAATCCACTGCGCCTCGGCCAGACTGGCACCGAGGTCTACGCGGATCGCCGGCATGGCGATGGCCAGGATCGATCCGTCGATGAAGCCGAGCGCCGAGGCCAGGATCGCCGCGATCAAAACATAGCGCCGCTGCGATTGCGGGCAGAACGTGCCATTCGCGACCGGAGCGGTCAGCGGAACGGCGGCGGCTTCATTGGGTGAATGCATGCCACCCTAATTAGACCGGCGGCGCGCGGGCAACAACCCGCCAGAGGCATACTGTCCTTGAACCCAGCCATATTGCCAGGGATCGTATCCATCACGATGCAAACCGCGGCCGTCATGTTAGGTTTGCCCGAGAGCCACAGGCGGGAGAAATCGATGAAGCGTCCACTCGAAGCATCGGTCGAAGGGCGCGGCCGTATTGTCGGTATCACCGATGGCGTGTTCGCCATCGCACTCACCCTAATCGTGCTCGAGATCAGGGTGCCGGCCCATGAGACGATCCATTCCGAAAACGATCTGCTTGCCGCCATCGCGGCACTGGCGCCGCGCTTCCTCACCTATGCCTTGAGCTTCCTGACACTGACCATCTTCTGGTTTGGCCAGCAGGCGCAGCATGGGCTGATCGCCAAGTCCGACAGGCGGCTCGCGACGCTGAACCTCTGCTTTCTCGCCTTCATCGCGCTCCTGCCGTTCTCGACCGATCTTCTGGCCGACTTCCTCGAGTTCAGGATCGCGGTGCTGGTTTACTGGCTCAACCTGTTGATGCTCGGCCTCACGCTGTTCGCCAGCTGGCGCTACGCGGATAAGAACGGCTTTGTCGCGGAAGATGTTGACGCGCAAACGAGGCGCACGGTCTATCTGCGCATCGTCAAGGCACAAATCCTGTGGGCGGTCGGCGCCGCACTCTGCCTGATCGACCCGCTGCTCAGCGTCGGCTTCATTCTGGTCGTGCAGTTGATCTATGCCGCGGGGCTACGCGGCTCATTGCTGCGCAACGTCATCGGCTGAAGGTCCGCCAACGAATTCCACGGTAACGCCTGGCGACACCAGCTTGGCGAGCTCGCGCGCGTCCCAGTTGGTCAGGCGCACGCAGCCATGGCTTTCGGTCTTGCCGATCTTCGACGGTTCGGGCGTTCCGTGGATGCCGTAGGTCGGTTTGTCCAGCGCGATCCACACCGACCCGACAGGTCCGTTGGGACCTGGTGGAACGGTTAGAATCTTGTCGTTCTCGCCCTGCTTGAAATTGATGTTCGGATTGTAGGTGTAGTTCGGGTCGAGCGCGATGCGCGACACGGCGTGGATGCCGGTGGGCGACGGCGTGTCCGCCGAGCCGATGGTGGCGGGATAGGCTGCCACCAGCTTGCCGCCCGCATCGTAGGCGTACACCTCTTTCTTGGTCTTGTCGGCGACGATGCGTGCGACCGGCGTCGACACCAGCTTGCCGAAATTGGCGACCTTGATGATCGTGCCGGGGCGGTTGAAGTCGAGACCCTTGTTGATCGACTTCAGATAGTTCTCGTCCATGTGGAAGCGCTCCGCCAGCGCCTCCGTGACAGAGGTGTAGCACATGCAGTTGAGCTGCGCCTTCTGGCTGTAGTCTTCCGGGATGGAGGCGACATACGGCCCGGCTGCATCCTCGGCCGTGATGGTGTAGTTGGCGAAGGCATCGCCGCCGGATTGCGAGAGTGCCGACTGGATGCCGACCGCATCGGTCGATTTGAGGCTGCTGCCGTTGATCTCGTTATAGGCGGCGATCGCCTTGTCGACATTCGAACCGAAACGCCCGTCGATGACGCCAGGCGAAGCGCCGCCCCGATCGAGCAGCACCTGGAGCGCTGCCACATCCTGGCGCGCGCCAAGTGAAAGCGATGGGTCGACCGTGTTCTTGCCGCCGGCCTTCGGCGGCATTGCCGTCTGGTCGGAGGGCGCCGCCTGTTCCGCCGGAACCGCCGGCTGGAGGGGGTCTATCGACGCCTCGTTCAGCGGCTGGCGCTTGATGGCGCGCGGCTCCGCCGTCTGCGGGGCATCGGGATAATTGTCGTCGTAACTGCCATCGTCCCGGGGCGCCGGCGGATAGGCATCGACGGAATTGTTGCTATCAGGATCATATTCGTCGGCTGGCGGCGGGATGACCCGGCCTTCCTCTTCCAGCTGCTTGCGGCGAAAGCGGGCCATGTCCTGGGGATCGTCGAGATAGTAGCGGTCATCGTCGGCGGGGGCACGGCCCAACTCGCGCATACGCGACTCGCGGCGCAGCGCGCGACGGTCAAGACGTGTCTGCGGCGGCTGAATGGCGATCACCTTGCCTGTGTCCGCATCGACGATGACGCGATTGCCCCTGGCGTCGTAATAGATGTCGAGATTGCCGTCCTGGGCGAGCAGAATGCCGCCGCTCCCGGCCGTGCGGACAGGCTGGGCGGCACCGTCACGTGTCGGTGCGGCGAACGCATTGGAAAACACCAGGCCCGCGGCAAGCACCGAAAGGGTGAAGATAGTGCGCAGCATCGTGGCGAAACTCTCCGGTCCGTATGTGCCGCCGCCCGGCGTTGTTCGGTTCGGCGAATCCCTTCGCCAGCAAACCAGTTACCCAGCATATGGTTCCAACATGAACCGGGCATGAAGATGGCGATTTTCCGCCGCCTCAAAGAATATTAGCCAAGCCCAATTCCTTGCGCGCCTGCTTCGTCAGCTTCAGGCCAACCAGCCGGTGGCTCTCGCGCAAATAATCCTTCAGCGCGCCATCATCCATGCTCTGGCTTGTCCGACGCTGGATCCACTTCATGCCACGCGAGGCAAGATAGGGGGCCGGGCGCAATCCTGGCTGCTCCTTGAGCACGTTATAGGCGATGTCGGAACATTTGAAGGTGACGAAGAGCTGCTGGCCTTGGTCCCAACCACCGATCGCGAACATCTTGGCCCCGACCTTCCAGACATGCGCGCCGCCCCACTGGACGACATGCGTGGTCGATGGCAGCGAGGCGCAGAAGCCGTTGTAGTCGTCCAGCGTCATTCACCCCCCGCCGATTGCATGAAAACGCCGCGCGTCCGGTGGACGCGCGGCGTTTGGAATCAGGCCGCCGCTTCGGCCGCGACGATCGTCGGCTTGGAGCGGAAATTCAGCCGGTCGGAGCCAGCCGTGACCTTGACCGTCGAGCCATCCAGGATCTCGCCAAGCAGGATCTTCTCCGCCAGCGGATCCTGCAGTTCCTTCTGCATCACCCGCTTCAGCGGCCGGGCGCCATAGGCAGGGTCGTAACCCTTGGCCGCCAGCCACTCAATCGCCTCGGGATCCAGCGACAGCGTGATCTTGCGATCGACAAGCAGGCTCTCCAGCCGCTTGAGCTGGATCTCGACGATACGGTCCATGTCCTTGCGGCGCAGCCTGTGGAACAGGATCACCTCGTCGACGCGGTTGAGGAACTCTGGCCGGAACGATGCCCTGACCACGCCCATCACCTCGTCGCGCACCGCATCGACATCCTGGTCCTCGCCGAGATTGACCAGATATTCAGCGCCGAGATTCGACGTCATGATGATCAGCGTGTTGCGGAAGTCGACCGTGCGGCCCTGTCCGTCGGTGAGCCGGCCATCATCGAGCACCTGCAACAGCACGTTGAACACGTCCGGATGCGCCTTCTCGATCTCGTCGAACAGCACGACCTGATAGGGCCGGCGCCGCACCGCCTCGGTCAGCGCGCCGCCCTCCTCATAGCCGACATAGCCGGGAGGGGCGCCGATCAGCCGGGCAACCGAGTGCTTTTCCATGAACTCCGACATGTCGATGCGCACCAGGGCGCTCTCGTCGTCGAACAGGAAGCTCGCCAATGCCTTGGTGAGTTCCGTCTTGCCGACGCCCGTCGGTCCGAGGAACATGAACGAGCCGATCGGCCGGTTCGGATCCTGCAAGCCGGCACGCGCACGTCGCACCGCTTTCGAGACAGCCTGCACCGCTTCGCCTTGGCCGACGACACGCTTGCCGATCTCGTCTTCCATGCGCAGCAGCTTGTCGCGCTCGCCCTGCAGCATCTTGTCGACCGGAATGCCGGTCCAGCGCGACACGATATGGGCGACATGGTCGGGCGTGACCACTTCCTCGACCATACCGGCCTTGCCGTCCTGGGCTTCGGCCTCCTTCAGCTTCTTTTCCAGTTCCGGGATCTTGCCATAGGCAAGCTCGCCGGCGCGCTGGAATTCACCCTTGCGCTGGGCAATGGCAAGGTCGTTGCGCGCCTCGTCGAGCTGCTTCTTCAGATCAGCGGCAAGCCCGAGCTTCTGTTTCTCGGCCTGCCATTTGGCGGTGATCTCGGTCGATTCCTCCTCGAGGCCGGCGAGTTCCTTTTCCAGGCGGGCAAGCCGGTCCTTCGAAGCCTCGTCCTTCTCGACCTTCAGCGCCTCGCGCTCGATCTTGAGCTGCATGATGCGGCGGTCGACTTCGTCCAGGGATTCGGGCTTGGAATCGACTTGCATCCTGAGCCGCGAAGCGGCTTCGTCGACCAAGTCGATCGCCTTGTCCGGCAGGAAGCGGTCGGCAATGTAGCGGTTGGACAACGTTGCCGCGGCCACCAGCGCCGAATCGGAGATTCGCACCTTGTGGTGCTGCTCGTATTTTTCCTTCAGGCCGCGCAGGATCGAGACCGTGTCCTCCACGGTCGGCTCGTCGACGAAGACGGGCTGAAAGCGGCGGGCAAGGGCCGCGTCCTTCTCGACATGCTTGCGGTATTCATCCAGCGTGGTCGCGCCGACGCAGTGCAGCTCGCCGCGCGCCAGCGCCGGCTTCAGCAGGTTCGACGCATCCATGGCGCCATCGGCCTTGCCGGCGCCGACCAGCGTGTGCATCTCGTCGATGAACAGGATGATGTTGCCACTGGCCGAGGTGACTTCCGAGAGCACGGCCTTCAGCCGCTCCTCGAACTCGCCGCGATATTTGGCGCCGGCGATCAGCGCGCCCATGTCGAGCGCCATCAACTGCTTGTCCTTCAGCGATTCCGGCACGTCGCCATTGACGATGCGCAGCGCCAGGCCTTCGGCGATCGCCGTCTTGCCGACGCCAGGCTCGCCGATCAGCACCGGATTGTTCTTGGTGCGGCGCGACAGCACCTGAATGGTGCGGCGGATCTCGTCGTCGCGGCCAATCACGGGGTCCAGCTTGCCTGCGCGGGCATCGGCGGTCAGGTCGCGCGCATACTTCTTCAGCGCGTCATAGCCCTGTTCGGCACTCGCCGAATCGGCGGTGCGGCCCTTGCGAACGTCGTTGATGACCTGGTTCAGCGCCTGCGCGGTGACGCCGGCCTTGGCCAGGATTTCGGCCGTCTTTGCCGATTTCTCCATGGCCAGCGCCTGCAGCAGCCGTTCGACGGTGACGAAGCTGTCGCCGGCCTTCTTGGCCAGGTCCTCGGCGGTCGAGAACACCTTGGCCAGCGGCTGCGCCAGATAGAGCTGGCCATTGCCACCCTCCACCTTGGGCATCGCCTCGAGCGCCGTCTCGACGCCGAGCTTGACGTCGCGGACATTGCCGCCGGCGCGCTCGATCAGCGACGCGGCCAAGCCCTCGTCATCGTCGACAAGCACCTTCAAAATGTGTTCGGGGGTGAATTGCTGATGGTTTCGGGAGAGCGCCATGGTCTGCGCGGACTGGATAAAGCCGCGCACGCGCTCGGAGTATTTCTCAAGGTTCATATCTGTCTCCTTCCATCACCGGCCCGCTTTGCGGCACCGGATCAGATTGCGGTGACGGACCCGCCCATTCGAGCCGGATCCTGTTCAGGCCAGATATGGTGCATGGACCCCGGTCCCTCAAGACGTCTCGATAGGGGTGAACGCATAATATTCCACGTCAGCCCAAACGAAAACGGCGGAGATTTCTCTCCGCCGTTCAATGTGTTGCAGTGCCGTTAGATCAGTTGTCGATGTCGGCGATCACGGGGTCGGCGCCGCCGCTCTCGGCCGGAGCCGCTGACGTCTCGCCGGCATCCGTATTGTCGCTGCCGCCCTCGATCTGATCGGGGTTGGTGCGTGGACGGCGTGGACGGCGCGGACGCTTGGCGGCACCGTTCTCGGCGGCGACTTCGTTGAGCTCGGCCTGGGCCGCAAGACCTGCTGGCGAAAGACCGGCTGGCGAAAGACCGGCTGGCGAAAGACCGGCTGGCGAAAAATTCTCGAACCGCGGAGTAGGCTCGGCTGCCGGCACGGTCTCGGCCGGCGAAGCAGGCTCCGCCTGGACTTTCGTCTGCCCCGTGGACTCGTTGCGTTGCTGCTGATTGCCTTGTTCAGCCGCGGCATAGTCGCGCTGGCCGTTCTGACCATAGCCGCCATTGGGGCGGCGATCGCGGTGGCGCCCGCCATTGTTGTCGCGGCCGCCATTGTTGCGCCCGTTATTGTCTCGCCCGCTATTGTCTCGCCCGCTATTGTCTCGATTGTCGCGGCCGTTCTCCCGGTTCAGCGCAACCTCGGCCGGCATGCCCTCGATCACCGGCTGCGGGCCGGCGCCATGGTTGACGACCGGAATCTGCGAATCGGAACCGGCGCTGTTGCCCGCTCCGCTGTTGCCGGCATTGTCGAACTCGTCGCGATCCTCATCGCCGTCCTCATCGAACTCGTCGCGGTTCTGCTGGACGTTCTGGATCGGCATCTGCGCCTGCGCGGCGGCGATGATGCGATTGTAGTGCTCGGCGTGCTGGAGGTAGTTCTCCGCCATCACCCGGTCGCCGGAGCTGTGCGCATCGCGGGCCAGGGTGGCATATTTTTCGGCGATCTGCTGAGCCGATCCACGGATCTTCACGTCCGGGCCGTTGCTCTCGTAGTTGCGCGTCAGGGGATTAGGTCCCTTGCGGTTGTTGTTGTTGTTATTATTGTTATTGCCACCGCCGCCGCCATTGTTGTTGCGACCGCGCATGCGCCTGTTCTGCTGTTGTGGCCTCATTAGACTCTCTTCATAGTGAAATTTTCGAAAAACTCTTCACGAACGGAGGCGCTCATGCGGCCAGCCGTTTCGTTTCTTCACCGGCGTTCGCCCGCATCGATTGCGTTGGCGCCACGTGCCATCCTGTTCCGGTTACATCACTTTCCGGACGATTCCCGCACGAAGCATGGGCGTCGTTTGCGCAAGAAGGCAGCTATTTCCAAGGAAACCGAATCGCTAAGAGCACTGCCTGCTTCGTCTCATCCGGTTAGGCGACCCTAGCCGCATTCCCCGGTATTGCCAAGCGGTTTTTTCGCACTGCGTCAAGACGTTGCCCGTTGAAAAACAAGAACCCTGTCGTTTCCGCCGAGATCGCCAAACACCTTGCCGGCCGTGTAACCGGCCGCGCGAAATATATCGTTGACCTCGTTGCATTGTGTGTGGCCGATCTCGACCGCAATTCTGCCTTCGGCTTCCAGAAACCTTGCCGCCTCTGCGGCTATGATCCTGTAGGGGTTCAGCCCATCCGCGCCGCCATCAAGGGCCTGACGCGGGTCGAAATCGCGGACCTCGTCCTGCAGATTTCCAATGTCTTGTGTAGGTATATAGGGAGGGTTTGCGGCAATTACATGGTATCGGCCGGAAACTTTTTCGAACCAGTCCGACTGTAGCGTCGCGAACCGCTCGCCGAGCCCGGATTGCCCGGCATTGCGGGTCGCCGTGGCCAGAGCGCCGGCGGAGATGTCGACACCGGTGGCGGTCGCCGCCGGCACGACGCTCAACAGCGCCAGGGCGATGGCACCCGTGCCGGTGCCGAGGTCGAGGATGCGGCATACCCCCTCCCGTGCGGCCATGGCCTTGACGAAGGGCAGCACCGCCTCGACCAGCGTTTCGGTGTCCGGCCGCGGCTCGAGCGTCTCCGGCGACAGCGACAGGCGCAAACCGTAGAATTCGCGATAGCCCAGGATGCGATGCACCGGCTCGCCTCCGGCCCGCCGTCTCAGGGCGCCGTCGATCGCGGCGATGGCGTCTGCGTCGATCTTGCGTTCGGGGTCGGTAATGGCTTGCGTTCGCGTCGTGCCGGAATAGTGCTCGACGATCAGCCGCGCGTCGAGCGCGGGATCCTCGACACCGGCTTCGGCAAGCCTGGCCCGCGCCTCCCGCAGCAGCGCCCCCAGCGCCACGGGCAGTTGGTCAGCCATCGAGGCCGATATCGGCCAGCAGCTTCGACTGGTGATCGGCGATCAGCGCGTCGACGATTTCGTCGAGTTCACCCATCATCACCCGGTCGAGCTTGTAGAGCGTCAGGTTGATGCGATGGTCGGTGACCCGGCCCTGCGGGAAATTGTAGGTGCGGATGCGTTCCGAGCGGTCGCCCGACCCGACCTGCGACTTGCGCGATTCGGAACGTTCCTCGTCCGCCTTGCTGCGTTCCATGTCGTAGAGCCGGGCGCGCAGGATCTGCATGGCCTTGGCCCGGTTCTGGTGCTGCGACTTCTCCGCCTGCACCACCATGATGCCGGTCAGCAAATGGGTGATGCGCACCGCCGAATCGGTGGTGTTGACGTGCTGGCCACCGGAACCCGACGCCCGCATCGTGTCGATGCGGATGTCCTCGGCCCTGATATCGATGTCGACCTCTTCGGCTTCCGGCAGCACGGCGACGGTGGCAGCGGACGTGTGGATGCGCCCGCTGGCTTCGGTCGCCGGCACACGCTGCACGCGATGCACGCCGGATTCGAACTTCAGATGGGCGAACACGCCCTTGCCCGAGATCGTGGCGATGATTTCCTTGAAGCCGCCGGCATCGCCGTCGCTGGCCGACACCGTTTCGAAACGCCAGCCGCGTTCGGCGGCGTAGCGCTCGTACATGCGAAACAGGTCGCCGGCGAAAAGTGCGGCCTCGTCGCCGCCGGTGCCGGCGCGGATTTCGAGGATGGCGTTCTTGTCGTCGGCGGCATCCCTGGGCAGGAGCAGGATCTGGATGTCCTTCTGCAGCGCCTCGATGCGCTCCTCGACGCCGGGCAGATCGGCTTCGGCGAGCGCCCGCATCTCGGCATCGGTGCCCTTGTCGGCGAGCATCGCTTCGAGGTCGGCCTGCTCGTGCTCGGCCGAGCGCAATTCCCTGACCTTGGCCACCATGTCCTGCAATTCGGCATATTCCGACGCCATCTTCACATAGGCATCCGGCGCCGGTCCGGCCGACATTTGCGCTTCGAGCATCTCGAAACGCTTGACGACTTGATCCATGCGATCGCGGGGCAAATTGACCATGATGAGGCTGCTACAACGGGATCGAGCGGTCGTCGGCGAAGGCCTGCAGCAAAGCCCGCATCGGCAAGCCCTCCGCCGGCGCCATCAGATTGTCGTCGAAGAACGCCTTCAATTCCTCCAGCGGCAACTCCGTCAGCATCGCCTTGACCGGACCGATCGAGGCCGGCGACATCGAGATCGAGCGGAAACCGAGGCCGATCAGCGCCATCGCCGAGATCGGCTTGCCGGCGAGTTCGCCGCACAAGGTGACCGGCGTGTGATTGCGGGCGCCGGCGTCGGCGATCTGCTTGAGCACGCGCAGGAACGGCGCCGACAGCGTATCGAAGCGGTTGGCCAGTTGCGTGTTGCCGCGGTCGACCGCCATCACGAACTGAAACAGATCGTTCGACCCGACAGAGACGAAGTCGACCGCCTTCATCAGTTCGTCGAGCTGGAACAGGAGCGACGGCACTTCCAGCATGGCGCCCAGCTTGAGGCTGGTCGGCAGGTGGTGGGCGAAGCGCGAGAGGTGCCGCACCTCGCGGTCGATGATCTCGCGCGCCTGCGCGATTTCGCCGAGCTCGGTCACCATCGGCAGCATCAGCTTGAGCTCACGCCCGCCGCTGGCCTTGAGCAGGGCGCGGATCTGGGTGCGCAGCAAGCCCGGCCGGTCGAGCGTCAGGCGGATCGCGCGCCAGCCGAGCGCGGGATTTTCTTCCTGGATCGCGCCCTTGAAATAGGGCAGCACCTTGTCGCCACCGATGTCGATGGTGCGGAAGGTGACCGGCTTGCCACGCGCGGCCTCGAGCACGTCGCGATAGAGTTTTTCCTGGGCCTCGGCGCGCGGAAAGGTCGAGGCGACCATGAACTGCAATTCGGTGCGAAACAGCCCGATGCCGGCCGCGCCCGCCTCGGCCAGCTGCGGCAGGTCGACGGCAAGCCCGGCATTCATCAAGAGATCGACCTGGACACCGTCCCTGGTCGTCGACGGCTTCTTGCGCAGCTCGCGGTAGACCTCTTGCCGGCGCGCCCTGAAACGCACCTTTTCAGCATAGGCGGCTTCGAGATCGGATTGCGGCCGCAGATGGATTGCGCCTTCCTCGCCGTCGACGATGATGGGGTCGCCGTTTTCCGCCATGGAAACGGCGCCCTTCATCTGGCCGGCGACCGGAATGCCCATGGCGCGCGCGACGATGACGACGTGGCTGGTGGCGGCACCATCCTCAAGCACCAGGCCACGCAGCTTGTCGCGAGGGTAATCGAGCAGTTCGGCGGCGCCCATCGAGCGCGCGACGATGATGGCATCCTTCGGCAGCGAGGCCGCGACATCCTCGGGCCCACGTCCCATCAGCTGCCGCAGCAGCCGGTTCGCGAGGTCGTCGAAATCGCTCATCCGCTCGCGCAGATAGGGATCGGTCATGTGCAGCATGCGGGCGCGCATGTCGCTCTGCACCTTTTCCACCGCCGCCTCCGCCGTCAGGCCGTTGCGGATCGCTTCTTCCAGCCGGCGCACCCAGCCGCGGTCGTTGGCGAACATCCGGTAGGCTTCCAGCACCTGGCGATGCTCGCCCTCGAAGGCGACATCGCGGCGCTCCAGCATGTCGTCGATCGAGAGCCTGAGCGAACCGAGCGAGGCTTCGAGCCGGCGAACCTCTTCCTCACTGTCCTCGTTGAACAGATTGGTGACGACGATGCGCGGCTCGTGCAGCACGACATGGCCAAGCCCGACACCGTCGTTGAAGGACAGCCCCGTGAAGCTCACCGGCCGGCGCAGATCGAGTTCCAGCCCGGGCCGGGTCAGCCGCGCCAGATCGCCGGTGGCGATCATCTCGGCGATGACCATGGCGGTGGTTTCCAGCGCTTCGACCTCGTCGTCGCGGTAATGGCGCATGGTCTTGTTCTGGACAACCAAGACGCCCAGCGTGCGCCCTGCCCTCAACACCGGCACGCCGAGGAAGGAATTGTAGATCTCTTCCCCGGTCTCCGGCAGGTAGGCGAAGGCCGGATGTTCCTGCGCGTTGGACAGGTTGAGCGGCCTCGCACTTGCGGCGATGGTGCCGACCAGGCCTTGTCCCAGCCGCAGCTGCGCCAGGTGGACGGCGTTGGGGTTCAGACCTTCGGTGGCGTAGAGTTCGAGTACCGAATCGGCGCGCAGCACGTAGAGCGAGCAGACTTCGGCGACCATGTTGGAGGCGATGTCGCGCACGATGCGGTCAAGCCGCTCCTGCGGCTCCAGCGGCTCCTGCATGAGCTCGCGGAGCCGTTTCAGCAAAACGCGCGGGCCAACGGCCGTGTCACGCATCGCGGCTTCTTCTCCAATGGGCATTTTGCCCGCCGCAGTTTCCACTGCGACCGGCGCACACGCAATAACTCAAATCGTTCTCGCTACTGCTTATCCAGACCGTAGACGGAATGCAAAGTACGAACCGCGAGTTCAGTGTATGGACCGTCGATCAGTATCGAAATCTTGATCTCGGAGGTCGTGATCGCCCGGATGTTGATCGACTTGTCGGCCAGCGCCTTGAAAGCGGTGGCTGCAACGCCCGCATGGCTCCTCATGCCGATGCCGATGACCGAAACCTTCGACATGCCGGCTTCCGACTGCACGACATCGTAGCCGACTTCGGCTTTCAGATTTTCGAGCACGTGAAGCGCCTTGTCGACGTCGCCCGAGGGCACGGTGAAGGTCATGTCGGTGAACTTGCCGTCCTCGGAGATGTTCTGGACGATCATGTCGACATTGATGTTGGCCTCGGCCAGCGGCCCGAAAATGCCGGCGGCGACTCCCGGGCGGTCGCCGACGCGGCGCAGCGAAATCTGGGCCTCGTCCTTGGCGTAGGCAATTCCGGTGACGACCTGCTGTTCCACGATCTCTTCCTCGTCGCAAATGAGCGTTCCGGGAGGATTGAGCAAATCCCCCATTCCGGGCGCGTCGGGATCGTCGAAGGACGACCGCACGAAGGTACGCACCCTGTGCACCATGGCAAGCTCGACCGAACGCACCTGCAGAACCTTGGCGCCGAGCGAGGCCATTTCAAGCATTTCCTCGAAAGAGATCTTGGCCAGCCGGCGCGCCTTGGGCTCAATGCGCGGGTCGGTGGTGTAGACCCCGTCGACGTCGGTGTAGATATCGCAACGGTCGGCCTTGACCGCGGCGGCGATGGCGACGGCACTGGTGTCCGAACCGCCGCGGCCTAGCGTGGCGATCCGGTTGTCCGGGCCGATGCCTTGGAAACCGGCAATGACGGCCACCTGCCCCTCGCCGAAGCGCTTGATCAGGAATGCCCCGTCAATGTCGAGGATGCGGGCCGCGCCATGCGCGTTGTCGGTCTTGATCGGGATCTGCCAGCCCTGCCAGGACCGCGCATGCACGCCCATGTTCTGCAAGGTGATGGCGAGAAGGCCGGCGGTGACCTGTTCGCCGGAAGCGACGACGGCGTCATATTCGCGCGCGTCATGCATGGGCGAAGCTTCGCGCGTCCAGCCGACCAGCTCGTTGGTCTTGCCGGCCATCGCCGAGACCACTACCGCCACCTCGTGACCTGCGTCGACCTCGCGTTTGACGTGACGCGCCACATTGCGGATGCGGGCGATGTCGGCGACGGAGGTTCCGCCGAATTTCATCACGATACGCGCCATGGAAGCGAAATGCCTTTGACTGAAACCGGCCACCTGCCAAACCTGGGAGCCGAAAACGGAAGAAAACGCCCGGCTGGCGCCGGCCGCTGAATGCGCGGCCTCCTTAGCCAAATGACGAGGGTTTCGCAAGGCTGCGGCCGATCGCAAGCTTCAAGAAGACGGCATATTGCCTTCCAGGCTTGCGCCGCTTACCAAATGCTGCCCGCGGGGAATTCCTTTTGGTTCGGCATAACAGATGATTGCTCGGCTTCGGCGCGCCACGCGATTGCAATCGCTTCCGCTTGTCGCGGGCTTCGCCGTGCTGGCGCTGATCGTCGGCACCCGTGCTGTGCTCGTCGAGAGCCAGAGGGCCAATCGTGCGGCCGCGCGCGAGACGATCGAGTATCAGGAACAGCTTTCCGGTCTGCTTTCATTGGCCCAGGACGCCGAGAGCGGTCAGCGCGGCTACCTGCTGACCGGTGAAAAATCCTATCTCGAGCCCTACCGGAAGGCCGTCGAGGCCATGCCCGGACAGCTCGCCCGTATCGACGCCATGACGGCTGAGGACGACCAGCTCGTCCAGCAGGTCAGCCACATCAAGGACGCGCTTTCGCAAAAGCAGGCCGAGCTGTCGCAGACAATCGCGCTCTACGACCGGGGCGATGCGGCAAAGGCCCTGCAACTGGTCCGCAGCGGCCAGGGCAAGGCCGCCATGGACGAGATCCGCGCCAGCATGGACACGATCCGGCGGATCGGCGCCGCCGCCGTGGCCGCACGCGACGCCCACACCGACCGAGTCGAGGCCTGGCTGCGCATCGGCTCACTGGCAGCGTTGCTGGCGATCTTCCTCCTGGCCGCCTACACCATCCGTCAATCCCGCCGCCGCTTCCGCGAGGTCGCCACGGCCCAGGAAGAGTTGATGCGCAAGAACATCGAGCTCGGCAACGAGATTCAGACGCGTGAAAAGGCCGAATCCCAGATACGCCAGATGCAGAAAATGGAAGCGGTCGGGCAATTGACCGGCGGCATAGCGCATGACTTCAACAACATGCTGGCGGTCATCCTCAGCGCCATGAACCTTGCCCAGCGCAAGCTGAAGCGTGGCGAACATGACATCGAAAAACTCGTCGAGGCCGCGACCGACGCAACCAACCGTGCCGCCAATCTGACCTCCCGCCTGCTTGCCTTCTCGCGGCTGCAGCCGCTGGCGCCGCAGGTTGTCGATGCCAACCGCCTGTTGACGGGCATGTCCGATCTTCTGCGCCGTGCGCTCGGCGAAGGCATTCGCATCGAAACGGTGCTGGCGGGCGGCCTGTGGAAAACCCATGCCGATCCCAGCCAGATCGAGAACGCGATCCTCAATCTTGCCGTCAATGCCCGCGATGCCATGGACAATGACGGCAAGTTGACCATCGAGACCGCCAACAGCCACCTCGACGAGGCCTATGCATCCACGCACGCCGAAGTCGCGCCTGGCCAATATGTGATGATCGCGGTGACCGACGCCGGCGCGGGCATGTCGCCGGAAGTCATTTCCAAGGCCTTTGAGCCCTTCTACACGACCAAGCCGGTCAACAAGGGCACGGGACTTGGGCTGAGCCAGGTGTTCGGCTTCGTCAAACAGTCGGGCGGCCACGTCAAGATCTACTCCGAGATCGGCGAAGGCACGACGGTCAAAATCTATCTGCCGCGGTTTTTCGGGCCGGAGGAGCCGGCGGCACCCGCCGGGCCCGGCAAGAGCGCCGTCAGGGTCACCGAGACGATCCTCGTCGTGGAGGACGACGCCCGCGTGCGGGCCGCCACGACGGGGGTCATGCGCGAACTCGGCTACACCGTCATCCAGGCCGGAAGCGGCGAGGAGGCGCTTCAGAAGCTCGCCGCGACCCCTGGCATCGCCCTGCTTTTCACGGACATCGTCATGCCGGCGATGAATGGCCGCAAGCTCGCCGAGGAGGCGGTCGCACGCCAGCCCGGGTTGAAAGTCGTCTTCACCACCGGTTTCACCAGGAACGCCGTGGTCCACAACGGCGTGCTCGACCATGACGTGCACTTCCTGGCCAAGCCCTTCACCATGGAGCAGTTGGAAGCGAAGCTGCGCGACGTGCTGGACACGAATTAGGCTGGCCTTTGGTCGGCCAGTCACTATGTCAGCATTGAAAATTGTTGCCTTGACATTCGATGCCTCCCGCCCGACTTCCTAGCGTTCGAGGAGACCAACCGAATGCCTGAGCCCCGACGATCGACGATCGATGCCGGAGAAGTGGAACGCTTTTCCGCCCTTGCCGCCGAATGGTGGAATCCGAACGGCAAATTTCGTCCGCTACACAAATTCAATCCGGTCCGGCTTTCCTATATCCGCGACCAGATCGCGGCGCGCTTTGGTCGCGACCCGCGCGCGGCGCGGCCGTTCGAGGGCCTGCGCATCCTCGACATCGGTTGCGGCGGCGGCCTTTTGTGCGAGCCGATGGCGCGGCTCGGCGCCGAGGTGGTCGGAGCGGACGCCTCCGAAACAAACATCGAAGTGGCGAAACTCCATGCCGCCGAAGGCAATGTGAGCATCGACTATCGCGCCACGACGGCGGAAGATCTCGCAGAGGCGGGCGAAAAATTCGATGTCGTCCTCAACATGGAAGTGGTCGAACATGTCGCCGACATCGACCTGTTCGTCGCCAAATGCGGCGAGATGGTCAAGCCCGGCGGCATCATGTTCGTGGCCACCATCAACCGCACTCTGAAAGCGCTCGGCCTCGCCATCATCGGCGCCGAATATGTGTTGCGCTGGCTGCCGCGCGGCACCCATCAGTTCGGCAAGCTGGTGCGCCCGGAAGAGCTGGAAAAGGCGCTGGGCGGCGCCGGCCTGACCATTATCGACCGCACCGGTGTCACCTACAATCCGCTTGCCGACCGCTGGGCGCGGTCGAAGGACATGGACGTCAACTACATGGTGCTGGCGGAAAAGGGATCGGTCTGATCCGCCAATCCTCGGCTGTCGATACCGAACGGCCGGAGCCCGGCGGCGACGCCGGCGACAGTACGACTGAGCCCGAAGCCGTCAGGCCTTCTGGCTTTGCGCCTTGGTGGTGATGAAGACGCCCGCCGTGACGATGATGGCGCCGACCCAGGTCAGCAGCTGATAGTGCTCGCCAAGGAAGATCGTACCGGCGAACAGCCCTACGGCCGCCGCGACATAGCCGATCTGGCTGAGATAGACCGGGCCGCCCACCGCCTGCAGCCGGAAGAAGAAAGCGAACATCGCCGATGCCGAGGCCATCTGCGCCACCACGGTGAGCGGCACGGCGCCGATCTGGACGAAACCTTTGCCTCCAAGCAAGGTCAGGATGCCGACGAGCAGCATCGACGCGGACGCCAGATGGCTGCCGACCGCGAGTTCGATAGGACCGGTGCCTTCCGGCCAGTCGACCGTGCGATAAATGTTGCCGGCCGCAAGGCTGACCGGAATGAGCAGGCCCATGACGACCCAGAAGACATCGGCCGGCTGGCCGGCCTCGCCACGCGTCACGGCCACCATGACCGCGCCGAGGAAGCCGACGGCAATGCCTGATATGCCCAGCATGTTGGGGCGCCGGACACCGAGCAGGATCGAGAACACCAGCGTGATGACCGGAGACAGCGTGAACATGATGCCGGTGTAGCCGGCTCCCAGATGCGGTATCGCCGAGAACATCAAAAGGTTTGGCACGGCATAGGAAACGGCGGCAGTAACGAAGAAATAGCGCAGTTTGTGCGCGGTGAGCCGGATGCGCTGGCCGCGCAGCAGCAGGACGACGAAAAGCACGCCACCGGCGCCGAGCGAGATGACGAAGGCCCAGACCATGGCCGGCACGCCGGCCGCGGTGGCGAGCTTGCCAAAGGGCAGCGTCAGGCCGAGCAGGCCGCCGGTGACGACCAGCAGGCCGAGCGCCGAGTCCCAGAGATATTTCATGATCGAGCCCTATGGTGCACAGCCTCTTGGCTGGCGTTGCATATCGCGGTAAGATAACGGAAAGATTCTTAACGTCAAGATATATTATGGTGAGATAGATGGACCGCGCAGGGAAAGCCATCGAGCAATGGCAGCGAGAACGGCCGGACCTGGACGTGTCTCCGATGGCTGTGATCGGACGCTTGAATGAGGTCTCCTCGCTGATCGCGCGCGAGCGCCTTGCGCCGCTCTTTGCCCGTTTCGGACTGCAGGCGGGAGAGTTCGATGTGCTGGCGACGCTGCGCCGCTCCGGCTCGCCTTACGCGCTGACCCCGACAGCGCTTTACGAGGCCACGATGGTGACCTCCGGGGCCATGACCAACAGGCTGGATCGGCTCGAAGCGTCTGGATTGATCCTACGCGGGCCGCATCCCAACGACCGGCGCGGCATCGTCGTAAGGTTGACTGAAAAGGGTCTCGCCCTGATCGACGAGGCCGTCACCGCTCATGTCGCCAACGAACACGAGGTTCTCGGGGGCCTGACGCCGACGGAACGGGAAACGCTTTCACATCTGCTAGAGAAATTGATCGGCAGCGTGAGCTGATCGCTCAGTTCCGGTCGTCCGGAAACACCGGGATCGGCATGAATTCGACACCGTCCTCGGCCAGGCTCTTGGCTTCGTCCAGCGTCGCCTCGCCATAGATACCGCGCGCATCGGTCTCGCCGAAATGGATCTTGCGCGCTTCCTCGGCGAACTTGTCGCCGACATAGTCGGCATTCTCGCGCACTTTCTCGGCCATCGCCTTCAGCTGGGCCAGCGCCTGCTTCTGCGCCTCGCCCATGGCAAGCGCGATGGTTTCCTGCTTGCGTGCCGTGGACACGGCGGGCGCCATCAGCGCCTTCTCGACCTTGTGCGAGCCGCAACTGGGACAGTCGACGAAGCCGCGCTTCTTCTGGGTGTCGAAATCGTCATTACTGCGAAACCAGCCCTCGAACTCGTGCTCGTTTTCGCAGATCAGGGAAAAGCGGATCAAGAGGCGGCACCCCTGAGGCGCGGCGCCTCGCCGGCATTGATGGCGAAATCCCGCGCATTCTTCAAATTCGGAATCTTCTTGCGCGCCGCAAGCGATTGCGCCGGGTCGATCTGGGCGACGATCACGCCAGGTTCGTCATGCGCGGCCTCGGCGAGGATGCGGCCCCACGGATCGACGATCAGCGAATGGCCATAGGTCTCGCGGCCGTCCTCGTGCAGGCCGCCCTGCGCGGCGGCGACGACAAAGGCGCCGTTCTCGATGGCGCGTGCCCTCAGCAGCACATGCCAGTGGGCCTCTCCCGTCTGGCGGGTGAAGGCCGCGGGCACGGTCAGCACCTCGGCGCCGGCCATTGCCTCGGCACGGAACAATTGCGGGAAACGCAGATCGTAGCAGACCGCGAAGCCAAGCTTGGCGCCCGCGATCGCGGTCACGACGGCCTCGGTGCCCGGTTCGTAAGCAGCGGATTCACGCCAGCTCTCGCCATTGTCGAGATCGACGTCGAACATGTGGATCTTGTCGTATGTGGCGAGCGTCGCACCGTCCGGCCCGAACAGGAGCGCGCGGTTGGCGAGCTTGCCGTCGGCGCGCAAGATAGCGGTCGAGCCGATATGCAGGAACACGCCGAGTTCGCGCGCCAGCCTGCGCGCGGTCGAGACGACGATGTCCTTGTCCTCGGAGGTGAAGGACGCGGCACGCGCTTCCTTGTCGCGTATCAGCGCACCGGTCATTTCAGGCGTCTGGATGTAGGTCGCGCCCTGCCCGGCTGCTTCACGCACCAGCCGTTCCATATCGACCGCGTTGCGCTCGGGGCTCTCGCCTGAACGCATCTGCACTGCCGCCGCCTTGAAAACACCCATTGTCATACCCTCAAATCGACGAGCCGTTGGCGAGCAGTTTGTCCAGCCGGCCTTCTGCCTCCAGATCATGGAGGTCGTCGCAGCCGCCGACATGCGTTCCGCCGATGAAAATCTGCGGAAAGGTCGTGCGGCCGTGGGCGCGCGACATCATTTCCTGGCGCAGCTCCGGCGAAAACGAGGCATCGTGCTCGGTATAGGCGACACCCTTGCGATCCAGCAACCGCTTGGCCGCCGTGCAGTAGCCGCACATCATGCGCGTATAGATCGTGACATCGACCATGACGAATTTCCGCTTCCGTTGCCGACTTATATAGTCGCGGACTCGTCCGCCCGGAAGTCCCCCGGCAAAACGCGGGCAAAGGTCAGCACGTCGACGGCGGCGGCACCTCCCCTTTTCAACGCCTTGGTGGCGGCCCGCACGGTGGCGCCGGTGGTATAGACATCGTCGATCAGAAGCACCCTGCGGCCGGCAATCTCGATCTCGGCCTCATCCGGCACGCGAAATGCGGCGCGCACATTCTCCTCGCGTTCCTGCCGCTCCAGCCCGACCTGCTGGCGGGTGAGTTTCACGCGCCGCATGGCGGAAGGCGCGAAAGACAGCCCGCTGAGCTCGCAAACCGCACGCGCCAGTTCGGCCGATTGGTTGAACCGCCGCCTGAAAAAACGGCGCCAATGCAGCGGCACCGGCACCACCACATCCGCATCGGCGATGAGGTCGGCGCCCACGCGGACCATCCAGCGCGCCATCCAGGGAGCGAGATCGGTGCGGTCCTGGTATTTAAGCCCCTGCACCATCTGGCGGGCGACGCCGGAATAGGCGACCGCTGCCCGCGCCCGTTCGAAGGGCGGCGGATCGGCGATCGCCTCCGCCGAGAGAAACCCCTCGCCCATGTGATGGGTGAACGGCGTGCCCATCACCGGACACCAGGGCCGTTCCAGCAGCCGCAGCTTCGGCCAACAGTTGCCGCACAGCACGCCGGGTTGCGAGACCTGCCGGCGGCAGCCGGCGCAGACCGGCGGAAACAGGATGCGCGCCGGCCACCCCAGAGCCGACTGGGCAGCCGACCGGGCCAGCTTCCTGATCTCGATGGACTTGATCTCTGGCATCGGATCGGCCACGTGGTTTGTTTCTCGGCGCCACCATACCAACCATATCAGGGCGCGGACATACAAGGACCCATCCCTTGCAGCCTATAATGGATACCTCCCTGTGGCTGGCGCACAAGCGGCGCGCGCTCATCCATCCGGTTGAGGGTGCCGACTTCCTCATGCACCGCGCCGCCGAGGATCTTGCCGATCGGCTGGATGCCGTCGAGCGCAGGTTCGCCAAGGCGGCGGTGCTGTTTTGCCAGACAGCGGCCGCGGCCGAGGTCGTTGCGCGGAGTGGCAAGGTGGCGGATGTCGCCCGTGTCGAGATGGACGCGGCGTTTCTGAATGGTGCCCCCGGCCTGATTGCTCCGCCGGAGACCGTACCGTTCGAGCCACAAGGTCTCGATCTGGTGGTGTCGCTTCTGTCGCTGCAGGCGATGAACGACATCCCTGGCATGTTGATCCAGATTCGCCGCGCGCTGCGGCCGGACGGACTTTTCCTTGGCGCCTTCGCCGGCGCCGGCACGCTTGCCGAACTGCGCGAAAGCCTGCTTGTCGCCGAGACCGAGCTCCATGGCGGCGCCAGCCCGCGCGTCATTCCGTTCACCGACGTGCGCGATGCCGGCGCGCTGCTGCAGCGTGCCGGTTTCGCGCTGCCGGTCGCCGACGTCGAGACGGTGACGGTGCGCTACGCCAACCTGTTCGCCCTGATGGCGGACCTGCGTGCGATGGGTGAAACCAGCGCGCTCGCCGACCGCAGCCGGCGGCCAGGATCACGCAGATTGTTTGCCCGCGCCGCGCAAATCTACGCTGAGCGCTTTTCCGACCCCGACGGTCGCATCAGGGCAAGCTTCTCGATTGTCTGGATGTCCGGCTGGGCGCCCGACGCGTCGCAGCAAAAGCCGCTGAAGCCCGGTTCGGCCAAGGTTTCGTTAAAGACGATACTGGAGGGGCCTGAAGGGTATTGAGCTCGCGGGCAGCCCTTGAGCAGGAACTGCGTAAACAAAGAGTCTAAGGGGCGAAGGCGTTGGCAAGTCTGCTGGAATCGTCGCTGAACAACCAGGTCAGCGAATTGAAGACGTGGCTAATACCGCCGATGATCGTCAGCGACAATACGCAGACTATCATGGCGTATTCGACGACCGTGGCGCCGTTTTCGTCCTTCAGAAAGCGCAGCAGCAGCACCGTTTTCATCACCTCATTTCCCCCTTGCCACGACCCTACCGCCGATCTGTTAAGAAAGGTTAACGGCAAAGGCTTAACAGGCGATGAAATGGTCGCCATTCGGGAATGTTCAAACCCAGGTCAGCAGTCGCCACTGCTTTTGCCATCGGCGCGGATGATGCAGACCCCGCCGGGTTCGGACTGCAGCACGCTGCGGCGCACCGTGTAGGTGCCGCGATGGCTGATCGAACCGGTAGCCGTCATGTCGAGGCCGGGAAAACCGTCGCGGGCCGTTTGCGAACGCGTCTGGTTATCGAGGAAAGGGGTCGCGATCAGCGCCAGCGCCACCGCGGCCGATCCGAACAGCAGCGTGACGCGCAGCACGCCCATGCCGGCGTCGACGGCACGAAAACCCCGCTCGGGCCGGATCGAATCCCAATCCTTGTCCAGGCTCATTCTATTGCTCCCCAGCGCACGACGGCGGCCGCGAGAGAACGGCCATGCATCAATTTTTCATGATGAGATAAATCTTCCATTAACGCTGGCTGATATGGACCGTGGTCCGATCCGATTCTCGATCCTCAGAGGAGATCGATCAGGAACGGGATCAATGGCGCGTCGGCCGGCGGCATCGGATACTCGCGCATCTGTTTGGGCCGTACCCATTTCAGCGCCTGCCCTTCCCTCGGCTGGGCAATGCCGCGGAAACGGCGGCAGACGAACAGCGGCATCAAGAGATGGAAATCATCATAGGAATGGCTGGCGAAGGTCAGCGGCGCCAGGCACGGGATCTCGGTCTCGATGCCGATCTCCTCATGCAGTTCACGGATGAGGCATTGTTCCGGCGTCTCGCCGGGCTCGACCTTGCCGCCGGGAAATTCCCACAGGCCGGCAAGCTGCTTGCCTTGCGGGCGCTGCGCCAGCAGCACGCGGCCATCGGCATCGACCAGCGCGCATGCGGCGACCAGCAGCAGGCGCTTGCCGTTGGATGTCACATCATTCATGGCCGGGCGGCCGGCGGTAATGATAGCGATAGACTTCCTCGAAGCCGAGCGCGCGGTAGAGCGCCAGCGCCGGCACGTTGCCGGCCTCGACCTGCAGCCAGGCCTCCCGCGCGCCGCGCAGCCTCGCCCATTTCAACGCCGAAAGGATCAGGTTGCGGCCGTGCCCCTTGTTGCGCGCCGCCTTGTCGGTAGCGACCTCGAACAGGCCGGCGAGATCGCCGTCATGCACGCAGATCAGCGTCGCCAGCGGCTCCGTCCCGTCCTCGAGCGCGAACAGCCCGGCCTCTGGCTGGATGGCGCCGATGATTTCCGACAGGCCCGGCCGCAGCGATACGTCCGAGCCGTTGACCTTGAGCAATGCGCCGATGAAGCGGCTGATGTCCTTGAGCGGGATCTGGTCCATGGCGGCGTCGAGTTGCGCGTCGGCCAACGGCAGCCGCATGACCAGCGATTCGTCGAACCGGCTCCAGCCCTCCTTGTCGAGATGGCTGGCAAGATCGGGCCCCGACAGTGGCGACATGCGGAACGTCAACGGCCGGCCATAGGCGTCGAAGCGGCGGCTCGCCCGACCGATGCGGTCGGCGATGTGCTGGATGTCGCCGGGATCGAGCGGATTGACCGAGTTCAGCCGCTTGGCCGGATGGCCGGCGGTCAGCCGCACCACCCAGGTGCCGTCATAGTGGACGGCCGCCGCGGGCCAGGCGCGAAAGCCGGCCGCCTCGTAGCGGCGCACGGTCGCGAGCATGCTTGCCGGATGGCGCGAGACCAAGGCGATCAGCTCCGGTAATCGCCATTGATGGCGACATATTCCTTGGTGAGGTCGCAAGTCCACACCGTCGCCTTGCCGCGGCCGATGCCGATATCGGCGCGGATGCGGATGTCGTCGCGCTTCATGTAGGCCGAGGTTTTTTCTTCCGAATAGCCAGGGTCCCGCTCACCCTCATGCGCCAGCCTGTTGTCGCCGAACCAGATCGACAGCCGGTCGCGATCGGCTGGCTCGCCGGCCTTACCGACGGCCATGACGACGCGGCCCCAATTGGCGTCCTCGCCGGCGACCGCCGTCTTTACCAGCGGCGAATTGGCGATCGACAGCGCGATGCGCTTGGCCGAGCGGGCCGACTTGGCGCCGGTGACGGTGACTTCGACCTGCTTGCGCGCGCCCTCTCCGTCGCGCACCACCTGCAACGCCAGCGACTTCAGCACCTTGCCGAGCGCCCGGCGGAACGCGCCGAGGCGGGCATCCCTGGGATCGGTGATCTCGGGCGCGCCGCGCTTTGCCGCCTTGCCGGTGGCGAACAACAACAGCGTATCGCTGGTCGAGGTATCGCTATCCACGGTCACCGCGTTGAAGGTCTTGACCGTGCCACGCGACAAAAGATCCTGCAGGACCGGTGCCGCGATCGGCGCGTCGGTGGCGATGAAGGAGAGCATCGTCGCCATGTCCGGCGCGATCATGCCGGCGCCCTTGGAAATGCCGTTGATGGTGACATCGGCGTCACCGAGCTTGACGGTCTGCGTCGCCACCTTCGGATAGGTGTCGGTGGTCATGATGGCCTTGGCCGCCTCGGTCCATAGGTCGGGCTTGCCGCCGTTGACCAGGCCGGAAAGCAGATGGCTGAACTTGGTTGTGTCGAGCGGCTCGCCGATGACGCCGGTCGAGGCCAGGAAAACCTCTGCCGCAGTACAGTCCGCGGCCTTCGCCGCCGCTTCACCCGTCATCGCGGTCGACTCGCGACCCTTCTTGCCGGTGAAAGCGTTGGCGTTGCCGGAATTGACGATCAGCACCCGTGCCTTGCCGGCGCCAAGGTTCTGCCGGCAGAAATCGACTGGCGCCGACGGGCATTTCGACTTGGTGAACACACCGGCGACCGCGGTGCCGGCATCGAACACCATGGCCAGCAGGTCGGTGCGGTTCTTGTACTTTATCCCCGCTTCGGCGGTGGCGATGCGCACCCCTTCGATTTCCGGCATTTTGGGGTATTTCTTCGGCGCGAGCGGCGAAATCGTCGTGGACATGGGGACCTCGGGCGGGAAAATCGCAAGGGGAAGGCCGGTTTGCCCGATACGGCGCGTCGGTGCAAGCGCGTTTTCGTCGCTCCCGCCAGGGGCAAACCCGTTCGGCATTAAGCCTGCATTTCAAATCTGTTGGCGTCGCCGGGGTCCGTGGCGCTATGATCTTGACCCATGGGCAGGCTTGCGATCCTCGCTTGGGCATTTCTGGGACTTTTGCTGCTGCGCGCCGACGCGGAGCCGGCGCGGCGCGTGGCGCTCGTCATCGGCAACGGGACCTATGCCGAAGCCGGCACGCTCGCCAATCCGGTCAACGACGCGCTCGACATCGCCGACAAGCTGCGTTCCATCGGCTTCGAGGTCATCGAAGGCAACGACCTCGGCAAGCGCGAGCTTGAACGCAGCATCGGCGAGTTCTCCGATGCGCTCGAAGGCGCCGGCGTCGGGCTTTTCTACTATGCCGGCCACGGCCTGCAGGTCGACGGGCGCAACTACATCGTGCCGGTCGACGCCAGGCTGGACATGCCGGTGAAACTGCAGCTCGAGGCCGTGCCTATCGACGAAGTCCTCGACATCATGGAACAGCAGACCAAGGTCAGCCTGGTCTTCCTCGATGCCTGCCGCAACAATCCGTTTGCCCGCGGCTTGAGCCGCACCGCCACGACCCGTTCGGCAACGGCGCTCGCCGGCCTGGCGCAGTTCGATTCAACGCGCGGCTCCTTCATCGCCTTCTCGACCGCTCCAGGTGCTGTCGCCATGGACGGAACCGGGCGCAACTCGCCCTTTGCCGCCGCCCTGTTGCGCCACATTGCCGAACCCGGCCAGAGCATCAACGACATGATGATCGCGGTGCGCCGCGACGTCGTTTCGCAAACCCGCGAAGGCCAGCGCCCCTGGGAGCAGGGCTCGCTGCTCGAACGCTTCGAATTCGTACCGGGCACGGGACCGGCGAAGGCGCCGGAGCCGGCGGTCGCGCCGGCGCTTTCCACGCAGGTGGCGGCGCTGGAGCGTTCGGTCGGCGACGACAAGGCTTCGATCGAGAAGTTTCTGCGCGACGACTACCTGGAGCCCGACGCCAAGGACATGCGCGCCGCCGTCAGTCGGCTTTACGGTGCATCCGCCACCATCTTCGGCACGCCCTATGACATCGAGACATTGGTCAAGGTGAAGAGCGACTGGTTCGCGCAATGGGCCTCCTGGTCGCTTGGCCTCGAGCCCGGCAGCCTGGAAGTGACACCGCACGGCGAGGGCAGCGCGCAAGCCGTCTTTGCCATGAGCTACGACTATGTGCCGAAGGACAAGTCGGCGCCGCGTGTGGCCGGCAAGGCGCGTGTGACGCTGGATCTGATCAAGACCGACAAGGGATGGCGCATCGTATCGGAAACATCGCAAGCGATGTGATCTTGCCGACCATGGCGTCGCTCTTGCGCAAAACGGATCGTTTCGTTTCATCGCCGGATGATTTATCATTGCCGGCGAATTGAAACGAGGGCGGCAGGAATGGCCGAGACGACGGATACGGCGCGCAGATCGATCGGTGCGCGGCGCAATCCCGATAGTGCGGAGGCCATTCTGGAGGCCGCCGAGGCCGTGCTCGTCGAGGCCGGCTATGCCGGCTTCTCGATCGAGGCGGTGGCGCGGCGGGCACGCGCCGGCAAACCGACCATTTATCGCTGGTGGCCGAGCAAGGCGGCCTTGCTGCTGGAGGTCTACCAGCGCCAGAAGCGCGTCGACGTTCCCGACACGGGACAACTGGAAGAGGATCTCGTCGGCTTCCTGATGAACCTGTTCTCGCACTGGCGCGAGACATCGTCGGGCAGCGTCTTCAAGTCGCTGATCGCCGAGGCGCAGTCGGATGAAACCGCGGCCGCGGCCCTTGCCGGATATGCCAGCGGACGCCGCGCCCATACCGGGCAGATTGTCGAGCGCGCCAAGGCAAGGGGCGACATCGCTGGGGATATCGATCCGGTCATCGTCGCCGACCTCCTGGCGTCCTACGCCTGGCGGCATCTCCTGACTAACCGGCTCGACGAGCCTGAGGCGGCGATCCGCAAGATGGTCCGATACATCCTGCAAGGCATAGCTGCGCCCGGCGCGTAGAGACCTGTCGGCAAAGGCCAACAAAAAGGGCGCGGCAACCTTGGCTGCCGCGCCCTTTTTATAAAATTCCCGCCGGCTTACTTGGCGCTTTCGAGCGTATCCACTGCCTGCTTCAGCTTGGCATCGGGGATCTCGACCTTGGCGTCGGCGCGCAGCGACTTGACCAGCGCGAAATATTTGTCGCGGATGACCGCCTGCTTGGCCTGGTCCTTGACGTCGTCGAAGGCCGGCGGCTGCTTGGCGCGCTTGTCCTCGAGCTTGATGACGTGCCAGCCGAACTGCGACTGCACCGGCTGCTCGGTGTATTTGCCGACTTCGAGCGCGAAAGCGGCCTTGTCGAACTCCGGCACCATCTGGCCAGGTCCGAACCAGCCGAGATCGCCGCCATTGGACTTGCCCGACGGATCGCTGGTGTGCTCGTTGGCGAGCTTCTGGAAGTCGGCGCCACCATCGAGCTGCTTGATGATAGCCTCGGCCTCTTCCTTCGTCTTCACGAGGATGTGACGGGCATGCACCTCGCTGACCGGCGGCGTGTTGGCGATTTCCTGGTCGTAGCGGGCGCGAACCTCCGCGTCGGTGACCTTGTCGACGACACCCTTCTCGACCATCTCGCCATGCAGCGCGCGCTGCTGGAGGAAGGCCATGCGGCGCTGGAAGTCGGGATCCTTGTCGAGACCGTCGGTGACGGCCTTGCCAGCCATGACGCGGATCTCGATCGCCGCCGAAAGCGCGGCCGCGCGGCGCTGCTCGGGCGGCAATTGCGCGAACTGCTGCGAAAGCTCGCCTTCGGCAAGCACCAGATCGGCCTCGGTCAAGGGCTGGCCGTTGACGGTGGCGATCACTGTATTGGGGTCGACCGGTGCGGCGGCCGGTGCGGCCGCATCCGCCGGGGCGGCCGCGGCGGGAGCGGTCTCCTGCGCCATGACAGGCGACAGGCAAAGAGCCGACAGGCCGAGGGCCAGGCCAAGGCTGGCAAGCGACGCACGGCTGAACAACAAGGACATAAGGATGACTCCGGTGAGGGATTGTAAGGAGGTTGGCTTCCAGATCAGCCAGATTGTGGCGGAATTTGGCGCGACCGGCAGGGCCAGCGCGGCGTTGACATCAGTTGAGCCCCCTCTTATCTGTCCATCGACTTGGCGTCCAGAACCGTTTTCCGGGCGCTTTTTGTGTTTGCCCGCATTCAGGCGGTGCGTTCACGTGGATGTGATGGGGCCGGCCGGCACTCGTCTCAAGATTGAGAATTCTATCGAAAGGACCATTGGATGGTCAGTCTCGGCGGTCTCGCCCGTAAGGTTTTCGGTTCCTCCAACGACCGTCGGGTCAAATCGACCCGCCCCCGTGTCGAGGCGATCAACGCCATGGAAAACGAGATGCGGGCGCTCTCCGACGCCGAGCTTGCCGGGCGCACGGAAAAATTCCGCCAGGACATCGCCAACGGCGCCAGCCTTGACGATCTGCTGATCCCGGCCTTCGCGACCGCCCGCGAGGCCGCGCGCCGCGTGCTCGGCATGCGCCCGTTCGATGTCCAGCTGATCGGCGGCATGGTGCTGCACAATGGCGGCATCGCCGAGATGCGCACCGGCGAGGGCAAGACCCTGGTCGCGACGCTGCCGGTCTATCTCAACGCGCTTGCTGGCAACGGCGTCCATGTCGTCACCGTCAACGATTACCTCGCCACCCGCGACTCCGAATGGATGGGCCGCGTCTATAAATTCCTCGGCCTGTCGGTCGGCGTCATTGTCCATGGCCTGTCGGACGAGGAGCGCCGCGTCGCCTATGCTTCCGACGTCACCTACGCCACCAACAACGAACTCGGCTTCGACTATCTGCGCGACAACATGAAGTATGAGCGCGCCCAGATGGTGCAGCGCGGCCACAACTACGCGATCGTCGACGAGGTCGATTCCATCCTGGTAGACGAGGCGCGCACGCCGCTGATCATTTCCGGTCCGCTCGAGGACCGTTCGGAAATGTACAACACCATCGACACCTTCATCATCCAGCTGCAGCCGCAGGATTATGAGATCGACGAGAAGCAGAAGACCTCGATCTTCACCGAGGAAGGCACCGAGAAGCTCGAGAACATGCTGCGCGCGGCCGGCCTGCTCAAGGGCGAGTCGCTCTACGACATCGAGAACGTCGCCATCGTCCATCACGTCAACAACGCGCTGAAGGCGCACCGGCTGTTCCAGCGCGACAAGGACTACATCGTGCGCAACGGCGAGATCGTCATCATCGACGAGTTCACCGGCCGCATGATGCCTGGCCGCCGCTATTCGGAAGGCCTGCACCAGGCGCTCGAAGCCAAGGAGCACGTGGCGATCCAGCCGGAGAACCAGACGCTGGCTTCCGTCACCTTCCAGAACTACTTCCGCCTCTACAAGAAGCTCTCCGGCATGACCGGCACGGCGCTGACCGAGGCCGAGGAATTCGGCAACATCTACGGCCTTGAGGTCACCGAGATCCCGACCAACCTGCCGGTCATCCGCAAGGACGAGGACGACGAGGTCTACCGGACGGTCGAGGAGAAGTACAAGGCGATCGTCAGGGAGATCCGCGAAGCCAGCGCCAAGGGCCAGCCGACGCTGGTGGGCACGACCTCGATCGAGAAGTCCGAGCAGCTGGCCGAGCGCCTGCGCAAGGAAGGCTTCACGGATTTCGAGGTGCTGAACGCCCGCCACCACGAGCGCGAGGCGGCCATCGTCGCCCAGGCCGGCAAGCCCGGCGCCATCACCATCGCCACCAACATGGCGGGCCGCGGCACCGACATCAAGCTCGGCGGCAATGCCGAGATGCGCATCGAGGACGAGCTGGGCGACATGCCGGCCGGACCCGAGCGCGAGGCGCGCGAAAAGGAAATCCATGCCGACATCGAGCGCCTGAAGGAAAAGGCGCTGGCCGCCGGCGGCCTCTACGTGCTCGCCACCGAGCGCCACGAGTCACGCCGCATCGACAATCAGCTCAGAGGTCGTTCCGGCCGCCAGGGCGACCCCGGCCGCTCGAAATTCTTCCTGTCGCTGCAGGACGATCTGATGCGCATCTTCGGCTCCGAGCGCATGGACGGCATGCTGCAGAAGCTCGGCCTCAAGGAAGACGAGGCCATCATCCATCCCTGGATCAACAAGGCGCTGGAAAAGGCGCAGAAGAAGGTCGAGGCGCGCAATTTCGACATCCGCAAGAACCTGTTGAAGTATGACGACGTCTCCAACGACCAGCGCAAGGTGGTGTTCGAGCAGCGCATCGAGCTGATGGACGGCGAAGGCCTGTCGGAAACCATCGGCGAGATGCGCGAAGGCGTCATCGACGAGATCGTCGCCAAGGCCATTCCCGAAAACGCCTATGCCGAACAATGGGATGTCGCCGGCCTGAAGGCCGAGGTCGCCGAGTTCCTCAATCTCGACCTGCCGGTCGAGGAGTGGGTGAAGGAAGAAGGCATCGCCGAGGACGACATCCGCGAGCGCATCTCTCAAGCCGCCGAAGCCGCCGCCAAGGAACGCGCCGACCGTTTCGGCCCCGAGGTGATGACCTATGTCGAGCGCTCGGTGGTGCTGCAGACGCTCGACCATCTGTGGCGCGAGCACATCGTCAATCTCGACCATCTGCGCTCGGTCGTCGGCTTCCGCGGCTACGCCCAGCGCGATCCGCTGCAGGAATACAAGGGCGAGGCGTTCGAACTGTTCCAGGCGATGCTCGGCAATCTGCGCCAGGCCGTCACCGCGCAGCTGATGCGCGTCGAACTGGTCCGCCAGGCCGCCGAGGCGCCGCCGCCGGAAGCCCCCGACATGTTCGGCACGCATATTGACGGCACCACCGGCGAGAATGATTTCGAAGGCGGCGAAACGGCCCTCCTGGTGCGCCAGGAAAGCAACGCCATCGTCGCCCCCGAGGACCGCGACCCCAACAACCCCGCCACCTGGGGCAAGGTCGGCCGCAACGAAGCCTGCCCCTGCGGCTCCGGCAAGAAATACAAGCACTGCCACGGCACGTTCGCGTAAGGGCTCGGTCTTCCCTTCTCCCCGTCCCTATATGGGGAGAAGGTGCCCGAAGGGCGGATGAGGGGCGGCGCTAACGGTGACGATTGGCGTTTGTCTGCGACCAAAACCTCGCCCGCTCCCGGCGAGCCGATTTTGCGGATAGCTTTTCTTCCTCTTCCCGCATCCACGCAAAATCTCCGAAAGCCGGCGCTGCCCTCATGCGCCCTGCCGGCACCTTCTCCCCGTGAACGGGATAAGGAAGCGCCCCCACCCACGCTTTCTTAAGGTGTCTTCGCTACACCAAAGCGTGAAAAGAGGCGGAAAACGGAGAGAAATCGGGGTGCGCTTTTCCGCGGCCACGACTGCCGGGCGGTTCTTGCCGCAGCGTTTGGCGCTGCGCATCGAGCCTTTGCTTGGACGCCTCGACGCCGTGCTGTTCACCGCCGACGAGCGCGGCGAAGCCGGCCGGATGTCGGTCATCGCCTTCTCCATCCGCATCGTCAGTGCCGTCATCGCCTTTATCAGCCAGGTGCTGATGGCGCGCTGGATGGGTTCGTTCGAATACGGCATCTTCGTGCTGGTCTGGGTGACAATGGTCATTGTCGGCAACCTCGCCTGCCTCGGCTTCCACACATCGGTCATCCGCTTCATCCCCGAATACCGCGAGCGCGGCCTGATGGACGAATTGCGCGGCATCGTCGTTGCGAGCCGCCTGTTCGTGCTGATCGCCTCGACGGTCTTCGCCGGGCTCGGCGCCCTCGGCGTCTGGCTGGCCGCGCCCTGGATCGAAAACTACTACGTGATACCGTTCATCCTCGGTGTCATCTGCCTGCCGATGATCGCGCTGTCGGATTTGCTGCAAGGGTTGGCGCGCGCCAATTCATGGGCGTTGTTCGCGCTGTCTCCGACCTACCTGATCCGGCCGGTGCTGATCCTGCTGTTCATGGCGCTGATGCTTTGGGCGGGCTACGCCCCCGACGCGCGGACGGCGATCTTCGCCTCGATCGCCGCTACCTACGCCACCACGCTGACCCAGCTCATCGGGGTCACCCAGCGCATGGAAAGGCAAATTCCGGCCGGCCCGATGAAAGTGCATTTCGCGCAATGGTTCGTCGTCTCACTGCCGATCTTCCTGGTCGAGAGCTTCTTCTTCCTGCTCACCAACGCCGATGTGCTGATGGTCGGCGCCTACATGGATCCCAATGACGTCGCCGTCTATTTCGCCACGGTCAAGACGCTGGCGCTGGTGCATTTCGTCTATTTCGCGGTCAAGGCCGGCGTCGCCCAGCGCTACGCGCAGTTCACCCATGGCGAGCCTCATAAGCTTGCCGCCTTCGCCCGCGAGACGGTATCGTGGACCTTCTGGCCCTCGCTGCTGATGGCCTTCCTGGTGCTGGCGCTGGGCGAACCGATGCTGGTGCTGTTCGGCCCCGAATTCACGTCGGGCTATCCGCTTCTGTTCCTGCTCGTCTTCGGGGTCGTGGCGCGCGCCGCCGTCGGCCCCTGCGAAAGCCTGCTCACCATGAGCGGCAACCAGAATGTCTGCGCCGCCGTCTATGCCATGACATTGGCCTTCAATATCGGACTCAACGTGGTGCTGATCCCGCATTTCGGCCTGTGGGGCGCGGCCATGGCCACCGCCTTTGCCATGATCTTCGAGGCCGGCGCGCTGTCCTTCACGGTCTGGCGCAAGCTCGGCATCGTCATGGCGATCTTCGTGCCAGCCAAAGGAGCCGTCTGATGGCCGCCATCCCTCTGCTCGAGGAAACCAGCGGCGGTCCCGCCGGCGCCATGGTGTCCGGCCTTGCCGGGCTGGCGCGCGACGCCGATCCCGCCCATATCGAGATCCTCGCCAACAACCGGCCCGAGCGCAAACTCGCCATCTACCCGGCGTCGGCCGGCTTCGACCTTGTCGAGGAACTGGACTATCTCTGCGCCCGCACGATCGAGCCGAACGTCTTCTTCAACCCGCGTTTCCTGGCGCCGGCCATGCCCCGGCTGGAAGACCGCGAAGTGCGCCTTGCCGTGATCCGCGACGGCGATGAATACCGCAACCGACTGCGGCTGCTGGTGCCGATCTCGGTGGAACGGCCGGTGGTGCCGCTCGGCGTACCTGTCATGCGCACCTGGTCGAGCCCGTTCGGCCCGCTCGGCACGCCGCTGATCGACCGCGACGACCCGGTCGGCGTGGTCGAGGATTTCTTCTCGATGCTGTCGCGCCCGCATCTCAAGCTGCCGAAAGTCCTGGTCCTGCCCGACATCAGGCTCGACGGCCCGGTGGCGAGCCTGGTCGGCACCGTGGCCGAGACGCGCGGCTTGACGCTGGTCACCACGGGCCAGACCTCGCGGCCTGTGCTGGAGAGCGAACTCGACGGCGACGATTATCTGAAAGCTTCGCTGCGCGCCCACCATTATCGCGAGTTCCGCCGCCTGAAGCGGCGCCTTGGCGATCTCGGCGTGCTCGAGCATGTCGTGGCACGCGGCCCCGAGGAAATCCGCTACGCCATCGAGAGCTTCCTGACGCTGGAAGCATCCGGCTGGAAAGGCCGCGAGCGCACCGCCATGGCCATCGACCGCTTCCGCGCCGCCTTTGCCCGCGAGGCCGTGCATCGGCTGGCCGACCAGGACATGTGCCGCATCCATTCGCTGACACTGGGCGGGCGCACCATCGCTTGCCTGATCGTCTTTGTCGAAGCCGGCGTCGCTTACACCTGGAAGACGGCCTATGACGAGACGCTGGCCGCCTATTCGCCCGGCACGCTGCTGATGATCGAGGTCACCAGGCAGCATCTCGACGACCCCAACATTATGATGACCGATTCCTGCGCCGTGCCCGACCACCCGGTGATGAGCCGGCTATGGAGCGAGCGCAAGCCGGTCGGCACGCTGGTGATCGGGCTGACCCGGGATGCCGACCGCCTCGCCCGCCAGGCCGCCTCTCAGCTGCATCTCTATCGCGAAACCCGCAACATGGCGCGCCTGCTGCGCAACCGGATGAAGAGTTTGCTGCGGCGGCGGTAAGGATAGGCCGCAGCGCCCGGCCACATTCGATCAGCCTGCGTTCTGGATTGTCCGGCTGCATGGAGCGCCATGAAATCCGCGTCCTTGATGAGTGGCGAGCACGAGAGCCGGCCCGCCTGCTGTCACCTGACGGACATCCCCATTGTCATCAGACAGCCATGGCCTCACCGAGCTCGCCTGGACGATCCGCGAGCAAGCGATGGTGAAGCATGGAATGGTGCCCCTAGCCGGGCTTAGTCGACCAAATCGAACCGGGCATTGCCGCACGGTATTCAATCGCAAATTCAACAGCTTAAAGGAAGCCGTCCCCTGAGGTTGCAAAGCTGCGTCGTACCTCAATGGGTAGCGGTCGTCGTATCTCAGGTCAAGGGCTTCGCAGTCCACGACGCGACCCGCCTCGGGCCAAGGAATGCCGGTGAATACTTTGATGATCCGGTAAGCAAACTGTGCAACATTGCCCCGGGGGAGCAATGAGCGGCACGTCCAACTTCATCTTTCTGGCGGCTCACGATCAGCGTCTTGTGGCGTTGGGCGGGCTTGCCGAGCGTTACTTCCGCGACGATCCCTCCACTGCCATCGTCAAGCTGCGCCAGTTCGCCGAGCTGATGGCCAAGCTGATTGCCGCCCGTAGTGCCGCCTATCGCGACGAGCGCGAAACGTTCGAGCAAACGCTTCAGCGCCTGTCCTACGACCGGATCATTCCGAAGGAGGTCGCCGATCTATTCCACACGCTGCGCAAGGCGGGAAACACCGCCGTGCATGAAGCTGCGGGTGACCACGGCCATGCGCTGACCGCGTTGAAGAATGCCCGATCCCTCGGCGTCTGGTTCCACCGCACCTATGGAAGGCAGCCTACCTTCAGTCCCGGTGCGTTCGTTCCGCCACCCGAGCCTGTCGATGCGATAGCGCCGCTGCAGGAAGAGATCGAGGCGCTAAGCCGCAAGATCGCCGAGAGCGAGGTCGCCGTGCTGGCAGCTCGTCGTGAGGCGGAAGAACAGGTCCAGCGGCTGAAGCGCGAGACCGAGGACCGGGCGACATGGGAGCAGCTTGCCCAGGAGACCGAGGCCGAGAAATCGGCGCTTGCCGCGATGCTTGCCAGTCTCCAGGCCGGGGCCGTGACGCCGCAACATCACGGGCTCAGCGAGGCACCTGCATCTTGGCAGGCATTCGACCCGGATGGCGAAGCCGAGAAGATCGAGATCGCGGCCAAGCTTGCCAGTCTCCAGAAGGAGGCTGAGGCCGAGCCCCGCGACACAATCATGAAGTTGATCGTGGGGGGCGAGGAAGCCGCAGCTAAGATCGAACTTGACGAGAGCCAGACCCGCGCCCTCATTGACCAACAGCTCCGTGATCGTGGCTGGGAAGCCGACACAAAGGCCTTGCGGCATAGTGCCGGCGTCCGCCCGGCCAAGGGCCGCAACATGGCCATTGCCGAATGGCCAACCGCCAGTGGCCCGGCAGACTACGCTCTGTTCGTCGGCATGACACTGATCGGCGTGGTGGAGGCCAAGCGCCAACGCAAGAATGTGTCCGCAGCCATCGACCAGGCTGAACGCTACTCGTCCGGGATCAGCGACAGCGACGACTTCGTCATGGCGGGCGGACCGTGGGTCGGGCATCACGTGCCCTTCGTCTTTGCCGCGAACGGGCGCTCGTATCTGAAGCAGATCGAAACCGCCAGCGGCATCTGGTTCCGGGACACGCGACGCAGCACCAATCACCGCCGCGCGCTCGTGGACTGGCTGACGCCGGAGGGCTTGTCTGGGCTTCTGGAGGTCGATCAGGATGCCGCCACCGCCGCCTTGAAGACCGAGCCATTCGAGTTCGGCTTCCCGCTCCGGCCCTATCAGGAAGGGGCCATCCGGGCCGTTGAGACTGCCTTGGCAGCCGAGCAACGCTCAATCCTAGTGGCGATGGCGACCGGAACCGGCAAGACCAAGCTCGCCATTGCCCTGCTTTACCGGCTGCTGTCGGCCAAGCGGTTCCGTCGCATCTGCTTTGTCGTAGACCGCAGCGCGCTCGGGCATCAGACCGAGGGTGAGTTCTCCACCACCAAGGTCGTCTCCGGCAAGACCTTCGCCGAAATCTTCGGCCTGAAGGGATTGGGCGACGTTGTGCCCGAAGTTGAAACCAAGGTCCACATCTGCACCATTCAGGGGCTGGTCAAGCGAGTGCTGTTCGCCGCCGACACGTCCGAGGCTCCTCCGGTCGACCAGTACGACCTGATGGTCATCGACGAGTGCCATCGTGGCTACTTGCTCGACCGTGAGATGTCCGACGCCGAACTTAGCTTCCGGGGCCAGGATGACTACATCTCGAAATACCGACGTGTGCTGGAGTACTTCGACGCGGTGAAGATCGGCCTGACTGCCACGCCCGCGCTGCACACCACCGACATCTTCGGCGAACCGATCTTCCGGTACTCCTACCGCGAAGCCGTTGTAGACGGTTACCTGATCGACCACGAGCCGCCGGTCCGCATCGAGACGGCCCTGGCACGGGCTGGCATCAGGTTCGCGAAGGACGAGCAGCTTGACCTTCTGAACACCCAGACCGGCGAGATCGACCTTGCCCACGCGCCCGACGACATCCGTTTCGAGGTGGACCAGTTCAACAAGCACGTGATCACACCGGAGTTCAACCGCGTCGTCGCCGAGGAGTTGGCTAGGCACATCGACCCGGCGCTTCCCGGCAAGACGCTGATCTTCGCCGCGACTGACGCCCATGCCGACATCGTGGTGAGCGCTATCAAGAAGGCCTTTGCCGAAGCCTATGGCGAGATCGACGACGCGGCTGTGAAGAAGATCACCGGCAGCGTGGACAAGGTGCAGAACCTAATCCGCTCTTTCCGCAACGACGCCAACCCGCAGATCGTGGTGACGGTCGATCTACTCACCACTGGCATCGACGTGCCGAAGATCACCAACCTTGTCTTCCTGCGCCGGGTCAACAGCCGCATCCTCTACGAGCAGATGATCGGCCGGGCGACGCGCCAATGCCCCGAGATCGGTAAGGATGTGTTCCGCATCTTCGATGCTGTGGACCTCTATCCGCATCTCCAAGACCTCACGGACATGAAGCCGGTCGTGGTCAATCCTTCGATCACCTTCGAGCAACTCGTGCGCGAACTGATCGACACGACCGAAGACGCCCATCGCGACACGATCCGCGAGCAGCTTGCCGTAAAGCTGCGCCGTCGCCTGAAGAAGCTTCCCGAGGAAGCCCGGCAGCGGTTCGAGGCAGTTGCGGGCGAGACGCCGGAGGCAATGCTAAGGCGCCTGTTGGCCGACGATGCTCCGGCCTTGGCTGCATGGCTGAAGGATCGTTCTGCCGTTGGCCCCATCCTTGACTGGCAGGGCGATGGCGACAACCCACGCTTCGTCCCAATTTCGCACCATGCCGATGAGGTGGTGGCAGTCAGCCGTGGCTATGGTGAGGCGACGAGGCCGCAGGACTTCCTCGACGGGTTCTCCGCCTTTGTTCGTGGCAACGTCAACACCATCGCCGCACTCAAGCTGGTCGTGACCCGCCCGCGTGATCTTACCCGCGCTGATCTGAAGGAGCTTCGTCTCGCGCTCGACCGCAACGGCTATTCAGAAGCAAATCTGCGCCGGGCCTGGGCGGATGCGACGAACGAGGAGATTGCCGCCTCGATCATCGGTTTCGTGCGCCAGGCCGCCATCGGTGATCCGCTGAAACCCTACGCTGACCGGGTCCGAGCCGCTATGCGGACCATCATGGCGAACCACCAGTGGACGGAGCCGCAGAAGCGGTGGCTGGAGCGCATCGGCGAACAGATCGAAAAAGAGGTCGTCGTCGACCGCGAGGCCATCGACAAGGAACCCTTTATCGCCGATGGAGGGTTCAACCGGCTCAACAAGGTGTTCAGCGGCGGGCTCGAAACTCTGCTCGCCGAGATCAACGAAGAGATGTGGAAGAAGACCGCCTGATGACCAGCACCACCGACATCGTCGCCAAGCTCTGGGGCCTCTGCAACGTCCTGCGTGACGACGGCGTCACCTACAACGTGTATGTAACCGAACTGACCTTCCTGCTCTTCCTAAAGATGCTGGAGGAGACTGGACGTGAGAACCGTCTGCCGGACAACTATCGCTGGGGCTTGCTCGCCAAGCGTGAGGGCATGGAGCAACTCGACTACTACAAGTCCATGCTCCTCGACCTTGGGAAGGCCAAGGATGGGTTGGTTCGCGCCATTTTCATCGACGCGCAAACATGTCTCCGCAAGCCTACAAATCTTAAGGCGCTGACCTCCAACATCGACCAGTTGGATTGGTTCTCGGCCCGCGAGGAAGGGCTGGGCAACCTTTACGAGGGGCTTCTGGAGAAGAATGCTTCCGACAAGAAGTCCGGTGCTGGGCAGTACTTCACGCCGCGCCCACTGATCGACGCCATCGTACGCCTCATGCAGCCACAGCCGGGCGAGACCGTGCAGGACCCGGCCGCCGGCACCGCTGGGTTCCTCGTCGCTGCCGACCGATATATCAAGGATCACACCGACGACCTTTACAAGCTGCCCGAGGCACAGGCCTTCTTCCAACGGCATAACGCATTCGTGGGCGCGGAACTCGTGCCCGATACGCATCGGCTCTGCATGATGAACCTGCTGCTGCACGGTATCGAAGGCGGCGTGGACAACATCGACACCCTCTCCCCGGATGGCGAGGCGCTGCCAAGGGCAAACCTGATCCTGACCAACCCGCCGTTTGGCACTAAGAAGGGCGGCGGTCGCCCGACACGCTCCGACTTCTCGGTGACGGCTGACACATCGAACAAGCAGCTTGCCTTCGTCGAACACATCGTCCGGGCCCTGAAGCCCGGCGGTCGCGCTGCAGTGGTGGTCCCGGACAACGTGCTGTTCGAGGACAATACTGGCCGGCGCCTGCGGACATGGCTGATGGACCTGTGCAACCTGCACACGATCCTGCGCCTGCCTACCGGTATCTTCTATGCGCAGGGCGTCAAAACCAATGTGTTGTTCCTCCAGCGCGGGAAGACCGACAAGGCGAACACGAAGGTCGTGTGGGTCTACGACATGCGGGCTAACATGCCCGCCTTCGGCAAGACGCGCCCGCTCACCGTCGCCGACTTTGCCGACTTCGAGATCGCCTACGGCTCCGATCCGAACGGCAGGGCCGAACGGAAGGATCAGGGAGAGGAAGGCCGCTGGCGCAGCTTCAGCCGCGAGGCCGTCACGCACCGCAAAGACAATCTCGACATGGCATGGCTGCGCGACACGGAGGCTGAAGCAGAGGAGGCGCTGACCGAGCCGGAAGATATCGCCGCCGCCATCATCGGCCATCTCAAGGCCGCGCTCGAAGAGATCGAGGCTCTGTCAGAGGAGATCGAGCCGAACGGCCTCGAGGAGCCTGCTGCCATCGCCGAGGCAGCTGAATGAGCGAGTTGCCGGATGGATGGCAAGAGGTTCCGCTCTCCGAAGTAACCGACAAGATCGGAAGTGGTGCCACGCCGAAGGGTGGCCACGCTGCGTACTCGTCCTCGGGGACGCCCTTCATCCGGTCGCAGAACGTCCATTTCAGCGGGTTTGCGGATGTCGGCCTCGCTTACCTTGACGACATGCAGGCTCGAAAGCTGGATGGCGCGACGGTCCGCAGCGACGACGTTCTTCTTAACATCACTGGGGCATCCATTGGCCGTGTCACAGTCGCGCCAGAACGCATGGACGGTGCTCGCGTCAATCAGCACGTTGCAATCATCAGGACCACCGAAGGCATCGAACCTGTGTTCGTTGCGAAGTTCCTTGCTTCGCCGCCCATTCAGCAATTCATCGTCGCCGAGAACTACGGTGTTACCCGCCAGGCTCTCACCAAGGCGATGATCGAGGAAATTGAACTCCCAGTCCCACCGCTCCCCGAACAGCGGCGGATCGTGGCGAAGATCGAAAGCCTCGCCGGCAAGTCCAGACGTGCCCGCGATCACCTCGACCACATCCCTCGTCTCGTCGACAAGTACAAGCAGGCTGTGCTGGCGGCGGCCTTCCGTGGGGATTTGACTTCGTCGGACCGCGTGGCTCAAGGATGGCCAGATTGGACCTTTGAGCGAGCGGCAGATGTCTGTGCGAAAGTCCAAAGCGGAGGCACCCCAAAGGAAGGTTTTGAGACTACCGGGGTACCGTTCCTCAAAGTCTACAACATAGTCGACCAGAGTGTATCGTTTGACTATAGGCCGCAATTCGTAACTCCATCTGTCCATGCTGGAGAATTGCGTAAGTCCATTGCGCTGCCGGGCGACGTGCTGATGAACATAGTTGGGCCACCTCTTGGAAAAGTCGCGATCGTTCCAACAACGTATCCCGCGTGGAACCTGAACCAGGCGCTGACGCTATTTCGGCCGTCAGCTCGCGTTGGGACAAAATGGCTATATCACTTCCTGTGCAGCGGTTTGTCGGTCACGGAGATCGCCAACGAGACAAAGGGTTCGGCTGGGCAGGTCAACATCTCGCTTAGCCAGTGCCGCAACTTCATGTTCCCAGTTCCCTCGTCCGCCGAGCAGGAGGAAATTATTCGCCGCATCGAAACTGCCTTGAATTGGATCGACCGGCTTGCCTCCGATGCGAACAGCGCCCGCAAGCTGATTGACCGCCTCGACCAGTCCGTCCTCGCCAAGGTCTTCCGGGGCAAACTCCTGCCTCAGGACCCCACCGACGAACCCGCAAGCGCTTTGCTGGAGCGGATTAGGGCAGGACGCGACACTGCAGCGAAGGTGAAGCAAGGACGGCGAGGTTGATAGCCGAGTTGCTCATGAACGTCGCTTTGGAACAGGGATGACTTGTCGGCAATCCTCGTGATCAGGAGCGGGGATCAGCGACACGAGGGCACCAGAAGTACCGCTCATGGTCACCAGCATCCATGCTGGGTCGCTATGAGGTCCTCTTCTGGTCGACCTGGGGCTTCAGAAATCCTGGAAGACACATCCATCTCTGGCGAGCAGGAGCGAGCCCTGCCGAGGGTTACGAGAGGAAGACCATCATAGCCTCCTACCGGAAGGTAGGCACTCATGATCTGTCCTCTCCCTTCACTCCAGGCTCGCTCTGCTCGCGTTGTGAGGGTCGACCTCGTCATCCCATCACCCTCGGTCAATCTTCACCTCATTTCACGTCGGCCTTCGGTGCCCTCGTTCCAAGCTGTTCCGAAGCCTTCCCGTGAAGATCCAATGAAGATGTAACTGCTGATTGGAGGATGATCATGTGGAATGGTGGTCACCCATTCTGAGGTCTTCCCCAAACCAGCATGTGGCCTTTAGGTGTATATCTTAGTGAAGACCCGGAATTGTTTGACACTCGGTCATGAGGCCACAAGTGCCTTGAAGTGATGCGACACGATCTGCCGGGACTTTCCGAGAAGCCGGGCGATTTCAGCCTGGGTCTTGCCTTCATCGAGAAGGCGACGGACCTCCTCCCGCAATGTCGACGGACGGCCGCGCTTTGCCTTTAGCTTCTCGACGGACTTCGGCCAACGGGCATCGAGCCATGCCACGCCGTCCGGTGACAGGACATCGAACTCAATCCCTGCTCGGGATTTCATCCGTCTGCCGAAGCCGGCCTGAAGTGCCCAGGTGGCAAGGCGTTCCGTAGTGCGGTAGTCGGGCTTGGTGGCCCCAAGCCAATCTTCACTACTCTTGTTCAGCCATCCGCCTTCGCTTTCGGCTGGGTCAACTATGCATGGGGCCGAACGGACCTCGATTTCAGGCTGGAGGAGATGGAGGCTGCTCATCACATCCCGAGCCCTTCGACCACCCATGCCCTTCGACTGTCCATAGGCTGTGATCGTGAGCCATTCGTTGCCCACCGACCCGAAGTTGTCCATGCCATCGTCGAGAGCATCCACGTGAGAGGCACCATCAAGGGACGCCTGGGTTGCCCCGAAGTTGGAATAGAGCGCGCGCCTTGCCTTTCCCCGATAGACCCGCTGGACGATATCCTTGAAGTCGATGGGCTTGCCGCCGACGAACCGCCGGCCAGCCATCAGGATCGACCAGTCGCGGTTCTCTCCAAGCGACCCCGGCAGCAACCGAGAACGGTAGCGGTCCATCGCTTCGCGGTCTGGAGTGCGGCTCTGCTCAGCAGTTTCGGGCTCAGGATCGAAGCCTTGCCTGCGTCGCTCATTGGCGCAGAAGACGCATTCGCAGGTCATCCACACCGTCGACGATCTGGGCTCTGTCTCCTGGATGTCGGCCGAACTGTTAGCGGGCTCGCTGATGGCCCGCGCGTCCGCCTCCCCGTCTTCGTCCATCAGTTCGACGACCGCTTGAACAGGTCGGAGGCGCGATGCTCGACGAGAAGCTCGCATGCCTTCTCCAGCGCCTCGCCCATGTGCCTCAGGACCCTTCCGCGCGGCCTCGGATAGACGTGCAGCTCGGTCGCGGTCGCCCCATCGCCCCACCTCTTGTGCGTCCCAGACGCCATCCGATGAATGAGCTTGGCGCCCTGCACCTGCCTGAACTCGGCCTTCCGCTCGGCTTGTGGGTCGTCCCTAATGATCATCTCGACGGCCAGCCACGCAGCGACTACGCGACGTGGATCGACGCCGGCCTTCCGCAGCCTCGCCCAGGCGGCATTAGCGCGCTCTTGTGGTGACAGCCCGCGCAACCGGAAAGCCTCCACGTGAGGTCCCGCAGTCCGCAGAAGCGTCGCTACCCGATCGACTGCATTTGTTACGTAGGTGTCGCTCTGGTTCGCCTCCAGCCATGCCAGTGCAGCAGCCCGGTATGGGTTGATCTCTCGTGCCTCGTAAGACGGCTTATAGGCGCTCCCGTGGCGCGCGTAGTGATCCGCATGGGAACGGCAGAAGCGCGTGTCCAAGCCGTCCTGTATGCCCGCACGGGCCGGTCTGGAGCAGCCCACGACCCTGCAGCGGCTGAACATGTTGCTCGGCTCCCCTGCCCGTGACTTGACCTCACTCTTTCGCTCACGCTTCCTTGCCCAGTTTCGCAACGTTGCTCCACTCAAAATGACCACCCCGCTGTAGCCAGAACAAGGGCGTGTAACAGCGATCATGATGGTGAGCAACCACACGCAGCCACCCTGACCAGACGCGACCCACTAATGAGCCAGCGCTCTGATGTTGACTAACTGCAGATTATCTGCTCAGATAGACAATTAACTGAAGGGAGTTACCAATGGGACTGATGATCACAGCAACGCACGCAGCCGGTGTCGGCCCCGGCCTCTGGACCTTCCAGATGCCTCCGCATCAGGTCCGTTTATTTGGAGCTGCCCCGACCTCTATCGGTCACCGCAGCGTAATTGTCGTCAAAGCGTGCAACTTCGACGCCAAGGCGCAAACCCTACAGTTCGATGTGGATGACGCCGTTGCCCTGAATGTAGGGACACAACCCGAGGCAATCGCCATCGCGGCGGAGACGTCGACATCGCGCGGTCAAGCCGCGTCCACGTCTCGCAATGCAACCCCCGTGTCGACCTATGCCCCCGGCGACCGGCAGTTTCTTTCGTTGGTCAAAGACCTACTCCCTCTGCCCATGCAGCGGGCAGCGGCAGCGCTGTTGGACGGGGTGCGTCAGCGTGCGCAGGGTGAACTGAAGCGCGGTCTTGCTCGCAACTTCAGCGAAACCCCAGACAACTTTTGGTACGTCATCATTCAGCCCCGGGTCGCGCAGCTTTCGATCACCATTCGTGGGCCAGTTGAGCATTTTGAGAGCATGGCAAAGCTGCCGATCAAGGATGACCGGGGCAACACCCTTTTCAAGGTGACCAGCGAGGCTGACGTACCGAGCGCGCTCGAGTTGATCTTCCACGCCAAGCGTCGGAAGTGAGCAAGGCGCGTCCTTTCCGCTTGGCCAGAAACCGCCTGCTACGTCGTCCCAGTAGCGGGTGCGACCGACTGTGGCTACCTAGTCTCGACTAAGCGCTGCACCTGAGATGCCGAGAACGGCTGTCCGTTCGAGGTCATATAGCCCATCTGGGCAAGTTCCGCTCCGATCTCCCGCAGGCTCCTTGCCTTGCCCGTCTTGGGGCTCTTGCGGGCCAGCCGCTTGGCTTCCCGGATCAACTCCGGGCTGGACACCCGGTAACCATGGTTGCCCTCGACGCGCCTCCCAGCGGCCTTCGAGGCCCTGTCTCGCGCGCCTCTGAGCTTCGCCACAAGTTGCGCCTTCTCAAACTCAGCCACGGCCCCGAGTATCTGCCGCACCATCGCAGCGGTCGGCGTGTCATTCGTGAAGCTATCCGGCGCGTCGACTGGGATCAGTTCATAGCCGAGACCCTGCAGGAGCTTGTGGCCCGCGATCTGCACCGCAAGGTCACGTGCAAACCGACTGGCGTTCTCGATCAGGATCACCCGCGCACCGTTGCCGGCCATGTACTCAAGGAGGTGTTGGAAGCCGGGGCGCGTGTCAATCGGGTCGGCCCCGCTCACCGCCGCATCGTGGAACCACTCCACCACCGCCAGCCCGTGCCGGTTGGCGTACTCCTCGATAGCTTGCCGCTGCCTAGGCGCGCTGTCGCCGTCGACATTGGTCCGGCTGGAGGTCCGAAGGTATGCAACTGCCGTGGTCATTCTCTGACATCCTATCCCATGCATCACAAGCCAATGGGCTCGTTCTGTGTACCTTGTACTTGAGAATTAGGTACGAGATCAAGGTCCACTGTGGGTCAGAATGGCGGGGGGGGTTGGATGGGCCTGGTGGTGAGGGTATTCCCGCCGTCGATCCCGAGGGAACCTCTCGGTCTCCGTGTAGTGGAAGTGGACGGGGTACGGGGGGCCGTGGCGCATGCTGAATATTCGATCACCCGCGCGAACTTTTTTCTCAAACATTTCGGTGGGCGAAGTCGATCAGCTATCGGCAACAGCACTCACAAACACTAAAGGTTGCAGGAGAAAGTCGAGGAGCTTTGTGATGGCACTCCCTCCTGTGGAAGGGGCTTTGTTTCGCAGAAACTATGTCAGGGAACCAGTTCCGTTGGCAGACAGTGCTCGGGCGCGCCAGCGTCTCTTGGTGTTTTTTACAGATTTCTTAAGCCCAGACCAGCAGGCCAATTTCGTCACTGAAGTCGAACGGCTGCTTGGCATCGAGTATCCAAGGACGCCGGGTGGCTATGCTCTTCATGGAGATTTTTGGAGACGGGCGGGGATAATCGACGTGCTGAGCGGGATAACGCTGGTTCTCAGGTTGGCGCAGTCACGGGGACAACTGAACCAACAACGAGCACATGCGACCGCCCGTAGGATCATCGCTGAGGAGGGCCTTCACTACCGAATAGACGACGCTCTCGGGGTTCACTATTTGGTGGATGAGGAATTTGCGCGCATTTCTGAAACCGCGCTCGCGGGACTGGGGCAGCCACGCTTTGCAGCGGCAAGCCACGCTCTCGACGAAGCTCTCTCCCACCTGGACCCCGGTCGCCAAAGCGGCAAGGCCCTCATCCGGGGGGTCTTCGAGGCCGTCGAAAGCGCCTTCTTGGTGGCGATCAACCAACCAACCGTCAACAGGCTGAATGCCCAGTCGATCGATGCTCACCTCAAGCCGATCTTGATGGCAAGGTATGCGAGCTACGCTGAAGCTCAAGACAAGGTTGATCGCGCCATGGAAATGTTCAAGGCTTGGGTTCACTCGGCACACCCCTTCCGCCATGGTGCAGCGCTGGCCCAAATTCACGAAGCTCCTATCGACTTGGCCATCATGTCTGCCACGCAGGGAATGGCATTTCTTCGGTACATCGTGGCAGCGCCCTGAAGCTCCTCCGCATTTGCGCGGTCGGCATCCTAGGCAGATCCGCATCCCGTGATGTCCATAGCCTTCCGCAGCGCCCTCGTCGCCGCCACAAGCCGGCCCTCGGCCCCACCGTAACGCTTCCCTTCGCCGCCCAATGCGTGGCCAAGAACCAGCTTCCGGTCAGCCTCTTCGATCCCCGCAATCTTGAGCTTGTCAGCCATGTTGTGCCGAAGCGAATGCACCCTCGCCAGCTTATCGTCGGTGATCTCCCGAACGTGCTTCATGAGCGCCGCTGAGGCTGATGTGTTGCCACCTTCAACGCCGTAGCGCGGAAACAGCATGTCACTTTCGCCTATCAACTTGAGAGCCGCACGGGTCGCCTCGAGAGCGTCACCCACAAGCGGCACCCTGCGGATTGACGCCACGGTCTTGAGACCCCGCCGACCATGGGGCCTGATGTCGAGGTAAGGCATCTCGCCATCCGCTACGACGTCCACAACCCGAAGACCGGTCACTTCCGCAAGACGGCAACCGGTACCTTCCAGCATCCTCCAAATAAGGATGAGGTCGGGTTGTCTGGACAGTCTCTCGATCCTGTCACGGATTGCCGTCGCCTCCTCGACCGTCAGGGGCCTTCCTTCTTCATCTGCCGTGGGCCCGCCATAACGACCACCCGCGAGGATCGGCAGCCCAGTGAAGTGGTTCTTCAACTCGTGGAGGTCCGGGAACTCGGCAATCGCGTGGTTGATGATTGACCGAACGTCGTTGAGATAGCGGTCCACCGTCCCAGCAGCCACCCTGCCCTTAAGGTACGCTTGTACCTTGCGGGCCTCCTCACGCGAGATACTTGCGATAGTCGGCACTCGTCCCAACGCCTCGACGATGGCGTCCGCCGCCCGTTCCGCGCGCTGCTCGTCCTTCTTCCGCTCCAGTTCGCCCGGCTCCCTCAAGGCGAAGCGGTCCTGAAGATAACGCTTCTTGGCGTCCATGATGGTCACAGGAGGGGCCTTGGGGTCGGGCGTCATCATTACTCGGAGCAATGCCGCGTCTGCCTTCGTCAACCCTGCCGGCTCGTCCGGCTCATCAACATCGGTCGCATAGGCTCCGCCCTCCGCCCGGTAGCTGGGGCGGTACTGCTTCGCGACGCTATCGGCTATCAGCTCCCGCACCTCGTCGTCGGCATCATCGCTGTCGTCATCATCATGGCGATAGGGGTTGACCCCAAGGTCTCGTGCCCGATCCATCGCATCGTTGAATAGCTCGCGCGCCGTCTTGTCCTGCTGAACCTTCGCCGCCTTCGTCTTCCCATTGAGGGCGTCCCACGCTTCGGCGAGCGCCTTCTCAACTTCTTTGTCGACCTTGCCGTAGGCCTTCGTCGCCGCGACAAGCGTCTTGCCCAGCGGCACGACCAACTCGCCCTTTCCAAGATGCTCTTTGAGCCCCCCGGCACCGGGCGGCGGTATCGGTAGGACAACGTCCCGCGCTTCTTGCCCTGCCGCTCCTGCAAATACTTCATCGTCACATTGACCATAACTGTCCCTCTCTCGGTACCGTACGTCGTACCTCAGGGGACTTCTAAGCCCTTGCTACTGTTGAATTTCCTGGCCCGAAGAAGGTCCAGTGGTGCCCCTAGCCGGGATCGAACCAGCACTCCTTGCGGAACTCGATTTTGAGTCGAGCGCGTCTACCAATTCCGCCATAGGGGCTCAGGCCGGGCGGCCTGGATGGGCGCGGACTATACGGTCGGAGGCCTGTTCGTCAACGGCCAATTCTCGCGATCGTCCGGATGCGACCAATCTTCGCCTTTCGATTTCGCGATAGGGCTGCCATTGTGCAGCGCGGAAAATCTTTCTAGACAGGCGGCGCATCAAAGCGCGGCGCGTCTGGAGACGTGGACGCGGCGCGCTTTGCGTCCTTGTTTGATCCATGCCTTTGTCCAGCGCGGCCGCGCGGTTTTGGGCCACATGCACTAGGAGAGCCGATGCTTCGCGGATTGTACGACTGGACCTTGTCGCTGGCGGCGCGAAAGTCGGCCGAGTGGTGGCTGGCTTTGATCGCCTTCGTCGAAAGCTCGGTGTTCCTGGTGCCGGCCGACGTGCTCTATCTGCCGATGGCGCTGTCGCGGCCGGATCGCGCCTACCGCTACGCGCTGATCGCCACCGTCGCTTCGGTGCTGGGCGGCGTCGCCGGCTGGTTCATCGGCCATTACGCCTATGAGGCTGTCGCACGGCCGATTCTCGAATTCTACGGCAAGTATGACGAGTTCGAACAGTTGCGCACCTCGTCCGGCATCGGCTTCATCATCCTGATGCTGATCACATCCGGTGCCGCCCATTTGCCGCCGATCAAGGTGGTGACCATCTTGTCGGGCGTCATCGGCGTCAATCTGCTGCTGTTCATCGGGCTGGCGATCGTCGCGCGCGGCGCCCGTTTCCTGCTGCTGGCCTGGCTGCTGCGCCGCTATGGCGAATCGATCAAGGAATTCATCGAAAAGCGTTTGGGGCTGATCGTCGGCGCCGGCGCCGTTGCCCTCATTTTGCTCTATATCCTCGTCAGATACGCCCACGGATAGCAGCGCAACCAAACGGATCCCCGAGATGACATCGACCATGACCGCCGGCACCGGAAATCCGCGGACGCGCGCAGCGCTCTTTCTCGCCGTCGCCATGGCCGCGACGGTCGGCTCCGCGCTCGCCTTCCAGTACATTGGCGGCTATATCCCCTGCCACCTCTGCCTGGAACAGCGCACGCCCTATTACATCGGCGTGCCCTTGATGCTGCTGGCGGTGATCGCATCGATGCTGCGCGCGCCCGCATGGCTGACGCGCGGCCTGCTGGCCATCGGCGGCCTCCTGATGCTCTACGGCCTCTATCTCGGCGTCTATCACTCCGGCGTCGAATGGCAGTGGTGGGCCGGCCCGACCGACTGCACGGCGGGCGCCGGACCGGTCGACACCGGCGGCAAGGGCGTGCTCGACGCGCTCGACAAATTCGTGCCGCCCTCCTGCGACAAGGCCGCCTTGCGCATTCTCGGCCTGTCGCTGGCCGGCTGGAACGCCATCGCCAGCCTGATCCTCGCCGCCGTCGCCTTCCGTGGCGCGCTTTCTCGCGACTGACGACTCAGTCGGCACGAAGCAAAACTCGCGCCGCCCTGCATGCGGTCGGCGCCGCCCTTCATTGTCCTACCGGACGTTTCTCCCCGTATATGACGGGGAGAAAGATTCCGTCGTCAATGGTTTCGCCAATCATCAACGTTGCAGAACGGTGCCGGCGTCGCGGACAGTTCCCTTCTCCCAGTCACTATACGGGGAGAAGGTGGCGGCAGCCGGATGAGGGGGCAGCGCCGGGATCGACAATTTGCGTGGCTGACCGATCGCGTCGAACTCTACGGCTCCAACTCCACATCCCAGTAGAGATAATCCATCCAGCTTTCATGCAGATGGTTGGGCGGGAACAGGCGGCCGTTATTGTGCAGATCATGCACCGTCGGCTGGTAGGGCTTCTGCAGGGGAAACATCTTGGCATGCGCCGGCATCATGCCGCCTTTCCTCAGATTGCAAGGCGAACAGGCGGCGACGACATTCTCCCACGTCGTCGCACCGCCGCGATGGCGGGGGATGACGTGATCGAAGGTCAGATCCTCTGGCGTGCCGCAATACTGGCACTGGAAGCGGTCGCGCAGGAACACGTTGAAGCGGGTGAATGCCGGGTGCCTCGACGGCTTCACATAGGCCTTCAGGCTGACCACGCTCGGCAGCTTCATCGAAAAGGTCGGCGAGGACACCGCATGCTCGTATTCGGCGACGATATTCACCCGGTCAAGAAAAACCGCCTTGATGGCGTCCTGCCAGGACCAGAGCGACAAGGGGTAATAGCTGAGCGGACGGTAATCCGCATTCAGCACCAGCGCTGGAAGCCCATCCGGAGATACGGCAACCGTCACCTTGTTGACCTCCTTGGTTCGCACACGCCCTCGAAAATCGAAATTTCGACTCTCGCAAAGGACCGCGTGCAGCTTCAAAAGCCCGACCGTTCGGCGCGGATACTGTAAGCCTGACATGACAGGGATGTGAAGCGGATTGTCACTCGCCCTAACTGCGAAAAACGCATGATTTTCATGCTTTTTTGCGGATTCAGGCTGGCGGCGCGGCGTCCCTGCCCCTGGTTTCGCGATAATAGGACCAGAAAAGCCGCGATGCGACACCTCGCCACGGGCTCCATGATTCGGCCAGGGCGATCAGTGTTTTCTCCGCTGGGCGCGGGTCGATACCGAGCGCATGGCCGACAGCGCTCTGCAGGGCGACGTCCCGCGCCGGGAAGATGTCGGGGTGTCCGGCGGCGAACAGTAGGTACACTTCCGCCGTCCAGGGACCGATGCCGGGCACCGCGGTCATTGCCGTGATCGCCTCCCCGGCGTCGAGCGAACAGAGGTGATGCAGGTCGAGCCCGTCGACCACGGCTTGCGCGACCGCGATCAGGCCGCGCTGCTTGGGCCGCGAAAGGCCGGCCTCGCGAAACATGTCCTCGCCGGCGGCCAGGATCGCTTGGGGTGTCAGCGGATCGACCAGTTTCGTCAGCCGGCCGAAAATGGCATCGGCACTCGCCCGGGAAACTTGCTGCGAGACGATGATCGAGGCGAGGCTTCTGAACCCGGGCTCCGAGAGCCGCAGCGGCACCTCGCCGGCCATGCCGCGCACCTTTTCCAGGCGGGGATCGATGATGCAAAGCGCATCGAGCCCGCGCTCAACGTCGTCCAGTGTGGCGATGCGCTGCATGGTATCCTTGTCCGCGAATGTGCCGCAAAGTAGCAACCGCCAAAACCACAGCACAACCCGATTGCCGCCAGAGACATGACGCTCCTGACATTCCGCTTCGCGCCCAGCCCCAACGGCCAACTGCATCTTGGCCACGCCTATTCGGCGCTGCTCAACCAGAAGCTGGCAAAGGCGTCAGGCGGCCGCCTGCTGCTGCGCATCGAGGATATCGACATCACGCGCTGCACGCCGGAGTTCGAGGCGGGCATGCTCGCCGACCTGAAATGGCTCGGCCTGGCCTGGGAAAAGCCGGTGCGACGGCAATCAGAGCATTTTGCGGAATACGGGACGGTGCTCGAGCGCCTGATCCGCGAGGAACTGGTCTATCCCGCCTTCATGAGCCGTGGCGAGATCAGGGCTTTCATCGCCGACACCCCAGCGCGCGGCCGCGACTGGCCGCGCGACCCCGACGGCGTGCCGCTCTATCCCCCGGCCGACAAGGCGCTGCCGATGAAGGAGCGCAAGCGGCGGATTGCCGGGAACGCGCCGTTCGCCTGGCGGCTGGACGTCGGCGCCGCCATGGCGCGTGCCGGCAAGGGCCTCACATGGACCGAATTCACCGATGAGACGCTTTCCGCCACGCGCTCCGTGGAGGCGCGTCCGCAGGACTGGGGCGACGTGATCGTGGCGCGCCGCGACATCCCGACCAGCTACCATCTCGCCGTCGTCATGGACGACGCTCTGCAAGGCGTCAGCCATGTCGTGCGTGGCCAGGATCTGTTTTCCGCGACCGGTGTGCAGCGCCTGCTCCAAGAACTGCTCGGGCTGCCGCGGCCCGCGTATTTCCATCATCGGCTGATCCTTGGGCCGGACGGGCGAAAACTGTCGAAGAGCCTCGGGGATACCGGCCTCGCCGCCTTGCGTGACGCAGGGGCTTCGCCGGATGATGTCGAAAGGATGGTGGGGCTATAAGCGGTCAAGGTTCGTTGGGCCATTGTCGCGCACCGTGCTGAACGAAGAGAATCTCGATTTCCTTATCCCTGACGCGGTAAGCGACAATGTAGGGCGTGCTCGGGATGACCAGTTCGCGTGTACCATTGATTTCGCCGGTGCGGCCGATGAATGGATTCGCCGAAAGAAGGCGACTGGTTTTACCATGGATCTCCTTGACGATGCGGGCAGCGGCGCGTGGATTGTGTTCGCTGATGTAGTCGCCGATAGCTTCAAGCTCAGTCAGGTAGCGTCTGGTCCAGACAATGCGCATGATTGCCCGGCTTACGCCGTGCTGTATTTATTGAGGACCAAAGCAATCTCTTCCTCGGTGGCGAACTCGCCGCGATCGGCCTCTTCAAGCCCGGCCTGGACGCCCGAGATCCAATTTTCTTGCCATGCGAGCGAGCGTCCGCGCGCAAGCGCGTCCTCAATGATCTGGGCACGCGTTAGCGTCGACCGGGCCGTTAGCGCATCGATGCGCCGCAAGAGATCATCTGAAATGCCGTCGATCCTGTCCATATTGCTATTTTGCCACAGACACGGCCGCGTCGCCAAGAAAATACCGTCTGAGCATCCCGACAGGTTCATCGTCCCCATGACCCATGGATCAATCGTTTCGTTTTGCGCGGCGGGCTGAACGGGACTAGAGCATCGCCACGGTCAGTTCTCACCAGTGTGGCGGTCCCGGAACATGCACAGCCTCAAGCGGTTCATCCCCGCCACCTTCGTCGTCCTGTGGGCGACCGGCTTCATCGGCGCGCGCTATGCCATGCCGTGGGCGGAGCCGTTCACCTTCCTCGCCGCGCGCTTTATCATCGCCGCCGTGCTGCTGGCCCTGCTGACGCTTGTGCTGGGCTCGAAACGAGCCACCAGCAAGGAGGCGCTGCACGCCACCGGCGCCGGCGTGCTGATGCATGGCGTCTATCTCGGCGCCGTCTTCTGGGCCATTCATCGGGGCATGCCGGCCGGTTTTTCGGCCCTGATCGTCGGCCTGCAGCCGCTGATCACCGCGGTGCTTGCGGGCAAGTTTCTGGGCGAGGCCATCCTGCCGCGCCACTGGCTTGGCCTCGGCATCGGCCTGGTCGGCATCGTCATCGTGCTGTGGCCAAAACTCGGGGCGCTCGGCGGAGGCGTGACTGCGGCGACGCTGACCGCCTCGCTGGTTTCGGTGCTCGGCATGAGCGCCGGCACCATCTGGCAGAAGCGTTTTGCTTCCGGCGGCGACCTCGTCGCCGCGACCATGTGGCAATATGTCGGCGGCGCCTCGCTGATGATCCTGGCCGCGCTTGCCTTTGAAACGCACACCGTCGTCATCAATGGCGAACTGATCTTCGCCATGGCCTGGCTGGTGCTGGTGCTGTCGCTCGGCGCCATCTTCCTGTTGATGGTGATGATCCGCGACGGCGAGATGTCGAAAGTGGCCTCGCTGTTCTATCTGGTGCCCGCCGTCACCGCCCTCATCGCCTGGGCCCTGTTCAACGAACAGCTCAACGCCTTGCAGATCGTCGGCATGGCGATCACCACCTTCGGCGTCGGCCTGGCGACAGCGCGACAGGCCAAGGGGAGAACTCAGGAATTGAGGAATTGAGGAATTGAGGAATTGAGGAATTGAGGAATTGAGGAATTGAGGAATTGAGGAATTGAGGAA
>NZ_VFVR01000014.1 GCF_006442205.1 Mesorhizobium sp. B2-3-12 | reverse complement strand
CTTGCCGATGTCGCATCGATCATCGACGCCGGTGCCGACATCGTGGCGCTGGATGCCACCAGCCGGCCGCGCCTTGATCAGTCCGATGATGGGAACGCTGACCCGCCGGCGCACGGCTTCCATGTTTGCCACACCCTCGATGCGCACCCCGGTCGCGCCGCCAAGAACGACCGAGCGGGCAATGGCGGCAATGTGCTCGGGAGCGTCGAGCGGCATGCCGGATTCCGCCTGGCACGAGACGACCAGCGTTCCATCGAGCTGAGCGAGCACATCGCCTTGCACCTGGGGCTTCTCCTTCGAGCGTTACCCCTGCAATCAATCGCGGATGATGCTTTTTGTCAAGAAACTATTTTAGATGAAAATTTCCGTCATAGAGCAGCGCCACCCCCAGCAGACCCGCATCGGCGCCGGCCTGCGCGGCAATGATCGGGCGCTGGAAGACGGCCGGAAGCCGCAGGGAACGCGCCCGCAGGGCCTCGATGAAACCCTGCGCCAGCCCGACGCCGCCGCCGACCGCGAAGCAATCGATGTCGACGGCGGCCGTCAGGTCGGCGAAGCCGTTGACCAGCGCGTCGACGGCGGAGGCGATCACCTCGGCGGCGCGGCCATCGCCTTGATTGGCGGCCGCGAACAGGTCCGGCGCGCCGACCGGACGGCCGAGCCGCTCGCTGCCGCGGCGAGCAAGCGCCGTACCGGATGCAACCGTCTCCAGGCAGCCGCGCCGGCCACAGCCGCAGATCACGCCGCCGGGATCGGACGTCATGTGCCCGGCATGGCCGGCGAGCCCCGTGGCGCCGGTCTGCAGGCGGCCGTCGATCACCAGACCGCAGCCAATGCCGGTGGAAACCGTGAAGAATGCGAAATTGCGAAAACCCCGGCCGGCGCCGACGGAGAATTCGGCCCAGGCAGCCGCCTGGGCATCGTTGACGACGAGCGGCGGCACGCCGAGCGCGCTTTCCAGCGCGTCGGCCAGCGGGTAGCCGTTCTCGATCGGCAAGGTATCCGGGTTGAGCGCGGTCAGCGCGCCGTCGCGCACGATGCCGGTGGTGGCGACGGCGACGGCGCTTGGCGCGTGCCTGGGCACAAGCGCGGCTATGGCCGCGACCAGATCGTCGCCCCTGCCCGTCCTTGGCGTCGCCGTCTGGCGCCTGTCGTGCAACCGTCCACCCTGCACTTCGGCCGCGGCGATCTTGGTTCCGCCGATGTCGATGGCAAGAACCGGGGCAAACACCGCACGGTCAGAAGCTGCGGTCACTCACGACCTCCGCCGTGCGGCCGAGCAGCGTGAGCCGCGCCGGATCCTGCCGCATCATCTCGGCCGCCAGCGCATCGACGATCAAAAGCTGGCTGATCTTCGACGGAAACGCGCCGCCGGTCAGCGGCGTCTCCGGCCAGGACGCGATCAGGGCGAGGTCGCAGGCGGCGACCAGCGGGCTCTTCGAGCGGTTGGAGATGCCGATGACGAAGGCGCCTTGCGAGCGGGCGAGTTCGGCGATGCGCACCGCGTCTATGGTCGAGCCCGAACTCGAAATGACCACCTGCACGGCGCCCTTCTGCGTGGTTCCCGCGGCCATCACCGCCAGATGCGCGTCACCCAGCGCACGGCTGAGCTTGCCGATGCGGGTCATCTTGTAGGCGAGGTATTGCGCCGTGATCGCGGAAGCGGCGATACCGAAGCAGTCGATCGCCGTCGCCGCCAGCAGCTGCCGCGAGGCCGTGGCGATGTCTTCCCGGACAATCAGCTGCTCGGTTTCGCGCAGCGAGATGATGGCGGTTTCCACCAGCCGCTGGATATCGTCGGTCGGCAAGCCGATGTCCCTTGCCCGCTCGTCGGTGGCCAGTTCCTTGGCCAGCGCCAGCTTGAAATCCTGGAAGCCGGTGAAACCCTGGTCGCGGCAAAAGCGCATGACGCTGGCTTCGGACGAGGCTGAGGCCTCGGCGAGTTCGGTGATGCTCTGGCGCAAGGTCGCGTCGGGCTGCGCCAGCACCGTCTCGGCGACGCGCGCCAGCGCCGGCGTCATGTCTCCCGCCGCCGCCCTCAGCGAGGCAATAAGCGCATGTGTCATGGATTTCCCTGTTCCTAGAAGTGCTCCGCCACCCAAGGCGGCGGTCCGGCAAACAGCTGATCACACAAACGTATATCAGCCGCATCGCCGGTCACCTGGCCATACTGCGCCAGTTTCGAGGCGCTGCGAAAGCCCGTGAATATCTGCACGAAGGCCGGCGCCTGCACGGCAATCGTCGGGCTGCCTCCGGTTGCCTCGCGGACCTCGACCACGCCATCCCTGATCCCGATCTCCAGCGCCGCCTCAGCGGGTCCGATGCGCAGCGCAAGCCTCATATTGTCGACATGGTAGCCGCGCTGGCGGAGCGCCGCGGCCGGATCGAGCACCCGCAACAGCCATTCCTCCTGATGGGCGAGACGCCAGCCCTTGTCCGGCATCGCCGCCACCAGATCATCCTGCGGGCCGCCATGCCAGCGCACGACCGGATAGACCGAGCGGAACCTGGCCAGGAACGAAAGCACGCCCTGCGCGGCTTCCGAGGAAGCGGCATGCCAGTCGCGGACCAGGAGGCAGGCCTCGTCGCCCATGTCCAGGATCAGATAGGCCGCCTCGCTTTCGGCAAGATAGGCGGCGAGGGAATCGGTCGGCTCCCGCCGCAGCTCGTTCCAATGCGCGGCACCACGGCTGAGCAGCCCAGCCTCGCGACCCGCCTTGGCGGCATAGGCAACGGCAAGGCGCGGATCGCTGAGCTCGACGCGCTCGAAGCCGAGCTTGCTTGCGGCCGGCAGGCTTGACGTCTCGGCTTCGTAGACGATCTCGTGGCCGGCGAGCTCGAAGCCGCTCTTGCGGTAGACCGGCCGCGTCGAGGCGAACAGCGTGGCGATGGCAGCCCCTTTGCCCAGGGCCTGGGCGCACAGCGCGTCGACAAAAGGCACCGCCAGCCCCTGCCCGCGACGCTCCGGCGCGATCGCCACATGCGCGATGTTGGCCGCCGGCACCGGCTTGCCATGGAAGACATGCGCGGTCTCGAGCAGCGCCGCGCAGGCCTCCGGCTGCCCGCTTTCGCCGCGCAGCAGCCTGAGCGAGCCGAGGCCGACATGGGCGATGTATTCGTCCGATCGCGCCTTGCCGAAGCCGAAGGCCCAGCTCATCAGCCGCGCGATCTTAGGGGCATCCCCTGTCGTCGCCGCTTCGACAACGACAGTTTTGGAGTTTTTCTTCATATGAGCCTCATGATTGGAGATTTTCATCATAACGTGAAATCGCCAATTCGCAATGGCCGGCGGCAATGATCGGCCGGTATGCTCGGGAGGTAATGGCCGGTCGTTCAGGATAGCGCCAAGCCGGACGCGTGTCCGCGCCAGTGGACCGTGTCGCGTTCGCAACGTGCCGGCCTGATGGCCGGCGAGCGTCAGCCGATCACTTCCCGCAATGGTGGTCGTTGATCTTATTTATCGCAAAGCCGTCCGGTCCTGTCCGGTGGTAGGAGCAGGCCCCGGCGGCCGTCGTGAACAGCTGCTGGTCGTAATAACGCGGGCCGCCGAACAGGAAGTCGATGAGATCGTCATCGGCGGGAACGTAGCGCTCCTGATCGCCCTGATGATGACGATGCTTGGACCCGGCCAATGCCGAAGAGGACATGCCGCAACCCATTGCCAGAGCAACAGCGCAGATCGCCAACCGTTTGATCGTCATCGCAAACACCCTTCTGTTCGGACTCCATCTATATCCAAATCATCGGACGGCGAAAAGTTCCCTCGGGCAAGGCGCGCCAGCCGATTTGCGGCGGTCCGCCGACGCGTCCGGACCGAACTGCACAGCGCATCAGAAAATCGAAATTGCCCCTGCCGCCTCGAGCCGCAATGGTCTTGTGGGAGGCAGCCGGCTCAAGGCTGCGGAGGAATCGCCGGGCGGCAGGGGGGCCGCACGGGCAGGCTGCCGCTCATGGCTGCGGCAAGGGAGGAAGGACATTGGCTGGTTCGGGCAAATCCGACAGCGCGCGCCCGGGCATCAAAATGTCCCAGGAACTCGTCGTCGTCGCGATCTCGGCCGTTCTCTTCGTCGTGTTTTCGGCGACGCTCAACAATTTCCTGAGCCAGGGCAACATCCTCGCCATCCTCAAGAACGTCTCGATCCTCGGCACGCTGGCGGTCGGCATGGGGTTCATCGTCGTGGGCCGCGGCATCGATCTGACCATGGTGGCGGTGATGGTCGTCGGCGTCGCCTTCTCGATCTGGATCTCCACCTGGGGCGTCGACTTCACGCTGGCCATCATCTTCGGCGCCGTCCTGGTCGCGGCCATCGGCCTGTTCACCGGCATCATGGTGGCGGTGGCCGAAATCCCGCCGATCTTCGCCACCCTGGCCATCGCCTCGTCGGTCTACGGCTCGGGCCGCATCGTCTTTGCCTCCGACGTGCTCTATGCCCCGTCCGATATCGGCTGGCTGAAATTCGTTGGCAACGGCACCATCCTCGGCATCCCGATGTCGGTGATCATCTTCGCGGCGGTGGCCGCGCTGATGGGCTTCTTCCTGAAGAAGACCCGCTTCGGCCGGCTGGTCTATGCCACCGGCGACAACCCGAACGCGGCCCGCACCACCGGCCTGCCGACGCGCCCGATCATCGTGACGCAATATGTCATCAGCGCCCTCATCGCCTATACCGCCGGCATCATCATGCTGGGTCTGGTCACCGGCATCGACACGCGCCTCTACAATTCCAGCCTGATCTACGACGTGCTTTTGGTCGTCGTGCTGGGCGGCATCGGCCTCTCCGGCGGCCAGGGCGGCGTGCGCAACGTCATCGTCGGCACCATCCTGGTCGGCATCCTGACCAACGGCATGACGATCCTGAATTTCAGCTACACCAGCCAGAACCTGATCAAGAGCGTGATCCTGCTGGGCGCCCTGGCGATCGACGCCATCATCAATCCGCGTGACGAGCAGACCTCGCAGAGCGGCGACATCTGAAACAACAACCAAGACATTAATCAGGGAGGAAACCATGAGATTGTTCAAGAACTGCCTGTTCGCGGGGCTTACCGCGCTCACGCTGCTGGGCGCGGCGCAAGTCACGGGCGCGCAGGAAACCGACCAGGTCGGCCGCTCGACCTATCTCGAGGCGCTGAAGGGCAAGAAGGTCATCTTCGTGCCGATCTCGCAGGGCATGGACCTCAACCAGGCATGGGTGGTGGTGTGGCAGCGTCACGCCGCCCGCTACGGCTTCACCCTCGAAGTGCGCGATCCTTCCGGCGACACCAATGCCGGTATCCGCGCCATGCAGGGCGCGATCGCCGAGAAGCCGGACCTGATCATCGTCCAGAACCCCGATGTGCAGACCTACGCACGCCTTTTGAAGCAGGCGCAGGCCGCCGGCATCAAGGTGCTGCAGGTCAACATGCAGTCGGCGACCCAGACCGATTCCTATGTCGGCAATGACTGGATCGAGATGGGCCGCCTCGAAATGGGCGAACTGGCCAAGCACTGCACCGGGCCTAACGCCGTCTCGCACAAAGTGGTGTGGCTTGCCGGCGTCCAGACGGGCGCCGCCAACATCTACATGCGCACCGGCATCGACGAGGTGCTGAAGGCCAATCCCGAACTGCAGCTCGTCTCCGACCAGCCGGCCGACTACATGAGCGAAAAGGCCCGCCAGATCACCGAGACCGTCCTCCAGCAGCATCCGGATCTGTGCGGCATCATGGGCATCTGGGACAATGCCGAAGTCGGCGCCGGTGCCGCCGTCGCGGCCGCCGGCAAGCAGGACCAGGTGACCATCGTCACCAATGGCGCCGGCAGCGCCACCGGCTGCGAGAGCATCAAGAACGGGCTGCTCGACGTCATCTTCAACTTCAACGCCCCGATCCAGGCCGAGATCGCCGCGCAGCAGATCTCCGAACTGCTGCAGCAGCCCGACCGCAAGGCGGGCAGCGAGAAGACCATCTTCTTCGGCCCGATCACCCGCGTCGACAAGACCAATGCGACCGGCAGGAACTGCTGGAAGCTGGACGAGCTCAAGTAACGGACTTCATTGATGAGCCTGGCCGAAAGCCTTGTGCGCTGGCGCTACCGCCTGCTCCCCGACCACGTGGTCGGGGAGATTCTGACCAAGAAGTGGATCGACAGCGTCATCCCCTTCACGGCGCTGGTGATCCTGTGCGCGATCTTCGGCTCGATCGTGCCGGGCTTCTTCGATCTGACGACGCTGACCAATCTCAGCGGCCAAACCGCGGAACTCGGCCTGGTCGTGCTCGGCATGACCATCGTCATGGTCTCCGGCGGCATCGACCTGTCGGTCGGCTCGACCTTCGCGCTCGCCGTGCTGGTCACGCTCTACGGCATGAATGTCGAGCAATGGAGCTTCGGCACCGGCTTGCTGGCGTGCCTTGGACTGGGCGTCGTCTGCGGCGCCATCAACGGCTTCCTGGTCGGCTTCCTGCGCATGCGGGCGTTCCTCACCACGCTGGTGACGCTGATCATCTACCGCTCGACCTTCGACATCGTCTTCCCGCGGGTCTCGACGCCGATCGTCACCAGCGGGCCGGATTCGCCGACCTATGATTTCCTCGGCTTCGGCACGGTCTGGGGCGTGCCGACATCCTTCGTCGTCTTCGTGGTCATCGCGCTGGCCATCCACCTCGTGCTGTCGCGCGCCCGCTATGGCTGGCGGCTGTTCGCGGTCGGCGGGGCGCGCCGCTCCGCCTACAATGCCGGCATCAATGTACGCTTCACCCTGTTCAGCGCCTATGTGCTGTGCTCGGTGCTGGTGGCGCTCTCCGGCTTCTTCTTCTCGGCCCGCATCGGCAGTGCGGCTTCCGACATCGGCACCGGGCTCGAACTGCAGGTGCTGACCGCGACCGTGCTCGGCGGCATTTCGCTCGGCGGCGGGCGCGGGTCCGTCGCCAAGGCGCTGATGGGCACCGTCTTCGTGCTCGTGCTTTCGAACAGCCTGCTTGCGCTCGCCGTGCCCGGCCCTGTCAACTTCCTGATCCTCGGCTTCGTGCTGCTTTTGTCGGTGCTGCTCGACGTGCGCTGGGTGAAGAACCGCCACAAGATCCTGCGCAGCGTCTACATCTCGCCGACCTTCGCCAAGATGCCGCAGGCGATCTCGACCGCGCCGGGCGCGCCGATGGCGGTGAACGACCGGCTGAAGGATGTCGGCGTCATCGGCCTCGGCTTTCTCGACGGCGCCGAGGACGTCATCTTCGACCGGCAGGACCGTCTCTACACCGGCAGCCGCCAGGGCGACATCCTGCGCTTCCAGCCACCGCATTACACCGAAAGCGAAGTGTTCGCCCATATTGGCGGCTCACCGCTCGGCATGGCTTTCGACCGCGACGACAATCTGGTCATCTGCGTCGCCGGCATGGGCCTCTACCGGGTCTCGCCTGCCGGCGAGGTGAAGCTGCTCACCGCCGAGACCAACCGCTCGCTGACCTCGGTGGTCGACGACTCCACCATGAAACTCGCCGACGACTGCGATATCCTCCCCGATGGCCGCATCGTCTTTTCGGAAGCGACCGTGCGCTTCGAGATGCATGACTGGTATGCCGACGCACTGGAAAGCCGGGGCAATGGCCGCATCATCATCCATGATCCCAGAACCGGTTCGACCCGTACGCTTTTGTCGAACCTCGTCTTCCCCAATGGCATCTGCACCGCTTTCGACGGCCAGTCGGTGCTGTTCGCCGAAAGCTGGGCCTGCCGCATCAGCCGCTACTATTTCGACGGCCCCAAGAAGGGCAAGGTCGAGCGCGTCCTCGAGGGCCTGCCCGGCTATCCCGACAACATCAACCGGGCCTCCGACGGAACCTACTGGCTGGCCCTGATGGGCATGCGCACGCCGGCCTTGGATCTCTCGCTTGAGATGCCGGGCTTCCGCCGCCGCATGGCGCGGCGCGTTTCGGAAGACGCCTGGCTGATGCCCAACCTCAACACCGGCTGTATGCTGCGCTTCGACGAGAACGGCCAGATCCTCGAAAGCCTGTGGGACCAGGCCGGCGAGAAGCACCCGATGATCACCTCGATGCGCGAGCACAAGGGCATCCTCTATCTCTGCGGCATCTTCAACAACCGCATGGGCACGCTCCCCCTGAAGGGCGTCGATCCCAACTGGTTCAGCTCGGATTCCTATTGGGGCAAAAAGCCATGAGCGGTTTGAGCCAGCTTTTTGACCGCTTCCTCGGCCGTGGCGACTGGGCCGTGACGGTGCCGACGCTCGACGGGCCGCTTTTGCCCAACCAGAGGCTGGAAGAGGCCGAGCCATTTGCCGGCCTTGCCGAGGCCGACAATCTCGTGCGCACCGAAAAGGGCATACTGGCCAGCAGCGCGAACCGGCTGATGCGCTTTGGCGCCGAAGGCCATGCCGAGGTGCTGCAGGAGTTTCCCGGCGAGATCACGGCGCTTGCCCATGCCCGCGGCATGACCGCAATGGCCATCGACGGCACGGGCGTCGTCATTCGCGGCGGCCTCCATGACGGCCGGGAGGCGACGGGTGACGAAGCCCGGCGTCTCTCCTGCGTCACCGCCCTCACCTTCCTCGACAGCAACACCTTGCTGGTGGCCAACGGCTCGGCCGCGCTGCCGGCAAGCGGCTGGCGCCGCGACCTGATGCAGAAGAACGCCTCCGGCTCGCTCTGGCGCCTCGACCTGAAAAACGGCCGGCTGGAGCTGATCCGCGACAATCTCGCCTGGCCGGCCGGCATCGCCACCACCGGCTCCAACCGCGTCTACGTCACCGAGGCCTGGCGCCACCGCGTGCTGGCGATCGACCTTGCCACCAAGGCGACGCTGCCGGTGCTGGAGCATCTGCCGGCCTATCCCGCCCGCATCGCGCCCGCTTTCAACGCCGGATACTGGCTGACCTTCTATTCCGTGCGCAACCAGCTGGTGGAGTTCATCCTGCGCGAGGAGACCTATCGCAAGCGCATGCTGGCGGAGGTTCCCGAAGCCTACTGGATGGCGCCGTCGCTCGGCTCATGGCGCGACTATCGCGAGCCGATGCAAGGCAGCCAGTTGAAGCAGATGAACGTGCTGAAGCCTTACGCGGTCACCCGGTCCTACGGGCTGGTGGTGCATTGCGACCAGAACATGAAGCCGCTGTCGAGCTTCCATTCGCGTGCCGATGGCAAGGTGCACGGCACGCTCAGCGCCTGCGAGGCGGGCGATGATCTGCTGGTCGCCTCGCGTGGCGGATCGAGGATCGTGCGCGTGGCGAACGCCGCCGGCGGCAAGCGAGGCTAAGCGATGTCGGACGCCAACATCATCGAACTCAGGGACGCCACCAAGGCCTTCTCGCGCATCCCGGCGTTCAAGAATGTCAATTTCGACCTGCGCAAGGGCGAAATCCACGCGCTGCTAGGCGAAAACGGCGCCGGCAAGTCGACGCTGACCAAGGTCATGGCCGGCGTCTTCAAGCTGACCGAGGGCAAGATGACCTTCGACGGCAAGGACGTGTCGTTCTCGGCACCGGCCGAGGCGCTGCGTGCCGGCATCGCCATGGTCTACCAGGAAACCAATCTGGTGCCGGCCATGACGGTGGCGCAAAACCTCTATCTCGGCGAAGAGAAGATGTTCAACCGGCTGCGCGGCCTCTACATCCAGGCGCGCCAATTCCTCGCCGGCATGGGTTTTCAGGTCGACCCGACCGCGCAGGTCAGCACGCTGGGCGCGGCGCACAAGCAGATGGTCGAGATCGCGCGCGCCGTCCACCACAAGGCCCGCGTCATCATCTTCGACGAGCCGACGGCGACGCTGACGCCTGAGGAAAAACGCCATTTCTTCAATCTCTTGCATCGCCTGGTGAAGGAAGGCATCGCCGTCATCTTCATCACCCACGCACTGGAAGAGGCGCTCGCCGTCGCCGACCGCATCACCGTCATGCGCGATGGCGAGATCGTCGCGTCCGGCGATGCCAAGGGCTTCACCCGCGCTTCCGTGGTGCAGGCCATGGTTGGCCGCACGCTGACCGAAACGCTGCATGGCGAGGTCAAGCGCGCGGCGCGCCCCTATGGCGACAAGGTGCTTTCGGTCGAGAACCTGTCCTGCGCCGGCCTGGTGCGCAACTCCTCCTTCTCGGTCTTTTCAGGCCAGGTCACCGGCATGTTCGGCCTCGTCGGCGCCGGCCGCACCGAAATGGCCAAGGTCGTCGCCGGCCTGTTGAAGCGCAACATCTTCCATGGCGGCGAAATCCGCTTGCTCGACAAATCGGTGCGTTACCGCGTGCCGAGGCCCGCCGTGCGCGACGGCATCGTCTATGTCACCGAGGACCGCAAGGTCGACGGCTTCTTCGAGACCATGACGGCCGGCGAGAACCTGCAGATGGGTGAACTGACCGAAGGCGCCAATCCGGTCTCCATGGTGTCGCTGGCGCGCGCCAGGCAGCTCGCCCGCGAATGGGGTGAGCGGCTCAGCCTGCGGCAGATCAGTGACCGCGCCAGGATGATCGAGCTTTCCGGCGGCAACCAGCAAAAGGTCGTGATCGCCAAATCCCTGATCCAGAAGCCGAAGCTGGTGATTTTCGACGAGCCGACGCGCGGCGTCGACGTCGGCGCCATCGTCGAAATCCATCAACTGATCGGCGAGCTCGCCGACCAGGGCATGGCCGTCGTCGTCATCTCCTCCTATCTGCCTGAGATCCTTGCGGTCTCCGACCGCATCCTGGTGGTCAAGCGTGGCCGTGTGGTGGAAGAGATGATGCTGTCGGAAGCGACCGAGGAGCGCGTCATGTTCGCCGCGGTCCACTGATCCCCGGCTGAACGGGGATATCTTTGCTGGCTAATCAAGGACCGACGCCTGGCCCGGCCTATTGCCTTGCAATCGCTTCCGCGTCTCAATAGGTCAGGAGGACAGATCACCTGCCCGAACGGACATGTCCAGCATCAACCTCAAACTTCTGCAGACATTCCTGCTTGCCGCCGAAAACGGCAGCTTCCGGCGTGCCGCCGAAGAGAGCAACCGCTCGCCATCGGCCGTCTCCATGCAGATCCGCGATCTCGAGGAACAGATCGGCATCTCGCTCTTCATCCGCACCGCGCAGCGCGCCAGCCTGACGCCCGAGGGCCAGATCCTGTTCGAGGAGATCGCCAATGCGATGTCGCAGGTGCAGACCAGCCTCGACCGGCTGACCGAGATCGCCGCGCGACGCAAGGGCAAGGTGCAGATCGCCTGCGCGCCGACGCTTGCCGCGAGCCGGCTGGGCGACATACTGGCCACCTTCAAGCTGCGCTATCCCCGCTCGATCGTCGAGGTCATCGAACTGCCGCCGCAGGCGGCGCTCAGCCTGCTGCAGCAGCAGGAAGTCGAGTTCTACATCGGCCCCGAATTGCCGAACCTGACGGACTTCCAGTTCGAGTCGATCCTCGACGATCCGCTGATGGCCTGCATCCCCACGGAAATGCATGGCGGTGAGAAGAAGCTGCTTTTGTCCGACCTGCAGCGCTTCCCGCTGATCCTGCTCAACCGCAAGACGGCGGTGCGCGGCCTTGTCGACCGGCTGACGGCGGCGGAAGGCATCGAGCTCAAGCCGCAATACGAGGTCGAAAGCGCACAGACGGCGGTGGCGCTGGTGTGTTCGGGACTTGGCGTCTGCGTGGTGCCAGGCATCGCCATCTCGCGCAATGACGAGCGCATGCGGGTCGTGCCGATCGACCATCGCGACGCCCACCGCTCCGTCGGCATCATCACCGCGCGCGGCTACGTGCACCACTCCTTTTCCGAACAACTGATGAACCTGATCCGCACCAACCTGCGCGAACTGGCGCACTGAGCAACGCACCCGGCACATGCGCCAGGGTGTGTCGAGATTCAGGTCAGGCCGAGCCGAGAATGATGGCGTTCGAGAACCGGAGCGGAGCGTACTTTTCGTACGTGAGCACCGGAAGCGCAGAACGCCGCCATTCGCAGGCCGGCCTCACCTGAATATCGCCACACCCGTCAGTCGGTCTGGATCCAGACGGCCTTGGTCTCCAGATACTCATTCAGATGCTCGACGCCGCCCTCGCGGCCGTAGCCGGACATCTTCATGCCGCCGAACGGCACGGCGGGGTCGATGGCGTGGTACATGTTGACCCACACCGAGCCGGCCTTGACGCGGCGCGCCAGCTTGTGCGCGGTGCCGAGATTGGTGGTGAAGATGCCGGCGGCCAGACCGTAGGGCGTCGCATTGGCGCGCGCCACGGCCTCGTCCAGCGTGTCGAAAGGCATCGCCGAGATCACCGGCCCGAAAATCTCCTCGCGCGCGATGGTCATGGTGTCCGACACCGCGCCGAAAACGGTCGGCGCGATGAAATTGCCGCCGTCATAAAGCGCGCCCGTCAGCCGCGCGCCGCCGGCGACGAGTTCAGCGCCTTCGTCGCTGCCGGCCCTGATGTAGCCTTCGACCTTGCCGGCCTGCCTGGCGTTGATGAGCGGCCCGATTTCCGTTTCCGCCTCGATGCCGTGGCCGATGCGTAGCCTGCCGGCGAACTCGGCCAGCCGCCGCACGAATTCGTCATGGATCTCGCGCGCCACGAAGAGCCGCGAGCCGGCGATGCAGATCTGGCCCGAATGCACGAACACCGACATCGCCGCGACGGGCACGGCCTTGTCGATATCGGCGTCGCGGCAGACGATGACAGGCGACTTGCCGCCGAGTTCCAGCGAAACACGCTTGAGATTGGCCACGCCCGCCCGCGCGATCGCCTGGCCGGTCAAAGTCGAGCCGGTGAACACGATCTTGTTGACGTCGGGATGCTCGGCGAGCCGCGCTCCGGCCTCCGCCCCGGTACCGGTGACGATGTTGACGACGCCATCGGGCACGCCCGCTTCCTGCATCAGCTTGGCGATCAAGAGCGGCGTCAGCGACGCATCCTCGGAAGGCTTCAGCACGATGGTGCAGCCGGTGGCGAGCGCCGGCGCGATCTTCCAGATCGAGGCCGCGGTCGGCGCGTTCCAGGGGATGATGGCGCCGACCACACCGACCGGTTCGCGTCTTGTGAAGGAGACGATTTCGCCCGGAATGGAATTCTCGATCGCCTCGCCGTGCAGCGCGGTCGCCATGCCGCCGTAAAAGCGCAGCATGCCGATGACGCGCCTGCGGTTGGCCAGCGTGCGCGTGATCGGCAGCCCCATGTCGAGCGTGTCGGAAACGCTGAGCTCTTCCCAATGGGTCTCGAACAGGTCGGCGATGCGCAGCAAGACGCACTGCCGCTCATAGGGCGAGAATTTCGACCATGGACCTTCGAAGGCCGCGCGCGCCGCGGCCACCGCGGCATCGATATCGGCGGCTCCGCCGCGCGGCACTGTGGCCAGCACTTCACCGGTCGCCGGGTTCAGTGCCTGCATCACCGCACCGGATTGCGCCGCGACCCACTTGCCGCCGATGAACATCGGCCGGAATTCGCCGTGGTAGAGCGTCGTGGCCTTCGCCCTCGGGTCGAAATTCACTGTCATCTCTTCCTCCTCGAGAATTCCGTGGCGACTATTACGCCCGGTGCGGCCGACCTCAAACAAGGAAAGCTAAAAGGGCGTTCAGATAATCGGACTGTGCAATTGGTGCGTCTTCCCCGATGGTTCAGCCAACGGAGGAACGGATATGAGACTTGCAGGCAAGGTCGCCATCGTCACCGGCGGCGGTTCGGGATTTGGCGAAGGTATCGTCAGGAAATTCGTCGCCGAGGGCGCGCTGGTCGTGCTCATGGACCGCGACGAAGCGGCCGCGTCCCGCGTCGCGAGCGAGGTGGGCGGCAATGTGCGGCCCATCACCGGCGACGTCTCGACGCTGGGGAGCTTCACGGCTGCCGCCGACCTCGCCCGCTCGGCCTTTGGCGGCCTCGACATCCTCGTCAACAATGCCGGCGTCGCGCAGCCGCCGCTGCCGCTGGAAACCATGGACGAAGACCTGTTCGACAGGATAGCCGACGTCAACATGCGCTCGATCTACAACGGCGCCCGCGCCGTGGTGCCGCATTTCAAATCCACCAAATCGGGCGCCATCCTCAATGTCGCCTCGACCGGCGGCGTCTCGCCGCGCCCGAACCTCACCTGGTACAACGCCTCCAAGGGCTGGGCGATCGCCGCGAGCCGGGCCATGGCCGTGGAACTCGCGCCTTTCGGCATTCGCGTCAACGCCATCAACCCGGTCGCCGGCGACACGCCGCTTCTGTCCACCTTCATCGGCTCCGGCGAGGAGAACCGTGCCCGCGTCGTCGCCACCATCCCGATCGGCCGGCTGTCGACGCCGCAGGACATGGGCAATGCCGCCGCGTTCCTGTGCTCGGACGAGGCCAGCATGATCACCGGCGTCGACCTCAACGTTGATGGCGGCAAGTGCATTTGAGGCTCTGGCATATGGGTGTCCACCGATGAAGGAAACTTACGAAATCGCGGTGGTGCATGGCGACGGCATCGGCCCGGAAGTCTGCGCCGCCGCCATCGAGGTGTTGAAGGCGGCGCTCGGGTCGGGCAATCCGTTGCGCTTCACGGAATACCCCGCCGGAGCCGAGCATTTCCTGAAAACCGGCCAGAGTTTTCCCGAGCCGACCTTCAAGGCCTGCCGGGCGGCGGATGCGATCCTGCATGGTGCCGGCGGCCTGCCCGGCGTCGTCCATCCCGACGGCACCGAAGCCGGCCTCGATTTCACCCTGAAACTGCGCTTCGACCTCGACCTCTACGCCAACATCCGCCCGATCAGGCTCTTCGAAGGCGTGCAGAGTCCACTGAGCGGCATGAAGGCCGGCGACATCGACTACATCATCCTGCGCGAAAACAGCGAAGGGCTCTACGCGGCGCGCGGCTCGGGCGCGCTGCTGCGCGGCGAGGTCGCGGTCGACACGCTGGTGCAGACCCGCGCCGGCATCGAGCGCATCGTGCGCAAGGCTTTCGAGCTGGCACGCCAGTCAAAGGGCGCGCCGCGCGACGGCGTGCGCCGCGTCACCTGCTGCGACAAGGCCAATGTGCTGCGCAGCTACGCCTTCTTCCGCTCCGTCTTCGACGAAGTGGCGAAGGACCATCCCGATATCGCCACCGAACATGCGCTGGTCGACGCCATGGCCATGCATCTCGTGCTCAAGCCCGGCCATTTCAACGTCATCGTCACAGAGAACATGTTCGGCGACATCCTGTCCGACCTCGCCGCCGCCACCGTCGGCGGCATGGGCATGGCGCCGTCGGCCGAGATCGGCGAGACAAACGGCTTCTTCCAGGCCGCGCATGGCTCCGCGCCCGACATCGCCGGCAAGGGCATCGCCAATCCCTACGGCACGATCCTGTCCGCGGCCTCGATGCTCGACTGGCTCGGCCACAGGCATGACGACGGAAAGCTCAACCGGACCGCCGACCGCATCCGCGCTGTCACCGAAAGCTGCCTTGCCGGCGGCCTGCTCAGCACCGATCTCAAGGGATCATCCTCGACCCGCGAGATTACGCAGGCCGTGTGCGATCGCCTCGCCGGCCCGGCATGAGGCGGGCGGGCATGCTGACAGGCGAGGTCTGAGATGGGATCGCTCGATCGCATGGTTTCGGTCGAGGATTTTCGCCAACGCGCGCGCCGCCGCCTGCCCAGATCGATCTTCGAGTTCGTCGATGGCGGCGCCGGCCACGAGCTGACGCTGGCCGCCAACCGCGCCGACTTCGAGCGCATCCGGCTGGTGCCGCGCGTGCTGACCGACGTCTCCCGTCCAGACCTGACCACATCGCTGTGGTCGCAGACCTTCGCGACGCCGCTGGTGATCAGCCCGATGGGCTCCTGCGCGCTGGTCAGGCCCGGGGCCGACATCGCCATCGCCAGGGCAGCGGCGGCGCGCGGCATCCCCTATACGCTGTCCACCATGTCGACGACCGGCATCGAGCGCATGGCCAGGGCCGTGCAGGGGCCGCTCTGGTTCCAGCTCTACGTGCTCAAGGATTTCGACTTCAACCGCCAGCTCGTGCGACGGGCCGAGGAGGCCGGCTATTCGACGCTGGTCGTGACCGTCGACCTGCAGGCCGGTGGCAAACGCGAAAAGGATTTGCGCAACGGCATATCGATCCCGCTGCGCCCCTCGCCCCGGCATCTCCTCGAGGGCCTTTTGCATCCCGGCTGGTCGCTGCGCCTGCTGCGCGGCGGGCTGCCCCGGTTCGAGAATGTGCGCGGCTATCTCGGCGACACCAGCGCCGGACTGACCATCGCCGCGCGTGTCGGCGCCAACCTCCATGCCGGCTTCGACTGGGACGACTTCCGCCGCATCCGCGACTGGTGGAAGGGCCGGCTCGTGGTCAAGGGCGTCCTGCATGCCGGCGATGCCGCAAGCCTCGTGAAGGCCGGCGCCGACGGCATCTGGGTGTCCAACCATGGCGGCCGCCAGCTCGACGGCGCCATATCGAGCATCGACGCGCTGCCGGCAATGCGCCATGCGCTGGGGTCCGAGGTGCCGATCCTCATCGATTCCGGCATCCGCACGGGCATGGACATCATCAAGGCCGGGGCAAGCGGAGCATCCGCGACGGCGATCGGCCGGGCCGCCCTGTTCGGCGCCGCGGCTGGCGAGGCAGGCGTGGCCAGGGTGCTCGACATCCTGCTGGAGGAAGTCGCCAACGGCCTGAAGCTCAGCGGCGTGCCGGGCTTCGGACGGCTGGGACCCGACCTGATAGCCTGACGATGCCTCTCGCGCGTACTGGGTCAAAGCCAATGGTGGGCCCGGAGGGACTCGAACCCCCAACCAAGCGGTTATGAGCCGCCGGCTCTAACCATTGAGCTACAGGCCCCACGCGGGCTGGATTAATGTTTTTCGCATCGCGGCACAAGGCTTTACCGGCGGGCTTTCGCAGATCGCCCAAATCATCCCATAATCGCGCTCTACGCGACCCCTGCGACTTGATCGCGGACCAAGGAGATTTTCATGACCAGATATGTTTTGCCCCTCGCGCTCGCCGCTGCAATCGCTTTTCCGGCGATGGCTGGAGCCACCGATCTGCCGACGCCGCCCCGTATCATCGTTTCGGGTGAAGGCGAAGCGACCGTGGCTCCCGACCTGGCGGTCCTGACGCTCAGCGTCATGCGCGAAGCCAAGACGGCGCGCGCCGCGCTCGACGCCAACAATGACGCCATGGCCGCCGTGATCGCCGCGATGAAGGCCGCCGGCATCCAGGATCGCGACCTGCAGACCGCGGGCATTCAGATCAATCCCCGCTACAATTACACCAACAAGCCGGACGGCAGCCAGGAGGCCGAACTCGTCGCCTATCAGGTGACCAACACGCTTTCGGTGCGCGTGCGCGACGTCGACAAGACGGGCGAGGTCCTCGACAAGGCGGTGTCGCTCGGCGTCAACCAGGGCGGCGGCATCGCCTTCACCAATGACAATCCGGCGGCGACCGTCACCGAGGCGCGCAAGAAGGCCGTCGCCGACGCCATGGCCAAGGCCAAGACGCTGGCCGAGGCGGCCGGCGTCAGCCTCGGCCGGGTGCTCGAGATCACGGACCAGAACATCAGGCCGGCGCCGATGCCGATCAACGCCAAGGCCTTCGACGCCGCGGCCGGGGCGGCACCCGTGCAGGCCGGCGAGAACGCCTACAATGTGCAGGTCACCGTTACCTTCGAACTCAAATGATTGGCGAACTGAGGTAACCCGTTGAGCCGATGGCCGGTCCCGCCGGTCATCGGTCAGCCCTTTGCCCACATGAAAAACCCCGCGGGATCGCTCCCGCGGGGTTTTTTCGAGCCGCGCCCATCCGACGGACAGGGGCTCTACTACTCCAGGCTGATCTTCGCAGAAGATCATGCCTCCAGGCTAATCCTCGCAGAGGATTATGCCTCCAGACAGACCGACGCAGAAGATCATGCCTTCCGGCTAATCCTCGCAGAGGACCATGCCGCTAACCGATCTTCACGGCCGGAAAAGCCTCAGCGGTCGATGACCGGGCAACCGCGCTCGTTGGCGAACACGACGACGACACGGTCGCCATATTGACGGCCCACCACCTTGATCACGCGGCGGTTGACATCGACGATGCGGGCACGGTGCAGCCCCATGCGCTCGGCCTTGTCGAGGGCGCGGTCCGGCGAGCAGCCACGGCGCCAGTCGTCGCGACGCTCGTCCCGGCGGTGGCGATAGCCATCGTCGCCGGCATAGACGCCGAAGCGAGGATCCTGGTTGTTGCCAAAGCCGAGGTAGAGGCTGTCGGCATGGGCCGGCATGGCCGCCAGCGTGCCGAGGCCGACCAGAGCCGAAAGCGCTGCCGTCTTGATGGTGTTGTACATGGTTCTCTCTCCTTGTTGCGGGCTTGCGCCCCTCCTCGTGAAACCGATAGCGGGAGAATGCACTGGCCTGTCTGAACTATTTACGAACTCGCCGTTCATCCGCGGTTCATGTGGCGCCAACGGGGCAAATCGCCGGCCATCCGCAAATTCCTCGCCGGCCTAAATCTTTCGCCGATCCAATTCTTTCGCCGATATTGAACAATATCGCGCCAAACGCCTTGTCCCCGAGCCGGGTTCCCCCGAAAGCAGCGATCTTCGCCCGCAACTGCGGCCGATGTCTGCCTCAGGGCTCGTCGTCGAGCATATAGTCAAAATAGTCCTCGGGTTCGGCCAACTCCGTCTCGCTCGCCTTGACCCGGCCCCGCATCGAGATGCCGGCCTCATGCACGGTCTCGGCACTGCCCGAGACCAGGCGGTGCCACCAGTAGAGGTCGCGGCCCTCGGCCACCAGCCGGTAGGCGCAGGTGCTGGGCAGCCAGCTGATGGTGCGCACATTCCGCGGCGTCAGCCCGACGCAGTCGGGAACGCGCGCCAGCCGGTTGGCATAGTCGGCGCAACGGCAGCTCTCGGCGTCGAACAGCCGGCAGCCGACGCTGGTCCAGTAGATTTCACCGGTATCCTCGTCCTCGAGCTTCGACAGGCAGCATTTGCCGCAGCCGTCGCAGAGCGATTCCCACTCCGTGGGGCTCATCGCTTCCAGCGTCTTGGTTTTCCAGAACGGCGTTTCCATCTCCGGCATGTGGCCCCGGCAGCCGCCAAGGTCAAGCGCCGCAACGGCCGCAATGCGGCGGTAACCCGGCCGAATGACACGAATTTGCCTTCAAAAGGCCGGCCAATCGCCCCGTACGGCCCCTAACGATGGGCAACCGGAACCAATTTCGTTAGAAGCGGTTTCGGCAAGGATGGGACCCCACAAGGAGAATTTCGATGAAACGCCAATCCCGGATTCTGGCAGGCACTGCCCTTGGCCTGCTGATGGCGTCCGCGCCGTTAGGCGCAACCCCGCTGCAGGGGACAGCCGCGTTCGGCCCCATGCAACGCGACGCGACACCGCTGATCATCCTGGCGCAGGACACGCCCACCGACCAGGGGCAGGGCGACCAGGAACAGCCGCGCAAGAAGAAGCGCGAGCAGCAACAGCAGACCGAACAGGCGCCGGCCGCCGAGCAGCCCGCTCCAGCGGCCGAGGAACAGCAGCCGCGCAGGAAGAAGCGCGACCAGCAGCAGCAGGCCGAGCAGGCGCCGGCCGGCGAGGCAGCGCCCGCAACCGACGAGCAGCAGCCGCGCAGGAAGAAGCGTGACCAGCAGCAGCAGGCCGAGCAGGCGCCGGCCGGCGAGGCGGCACCCGCAACCGACGAGCAGCAGCCGCGCAGGAAGAAGCGCGACCAGCAGCAGCAGGCCGAGCAGGCGCCGGCCGGCGAGGCCGCACCTGCAACCGACGAGCAGCAGCCGCGCAGGAAGAAGCGTGACCAGCAGCAGCAGACCGAGCAGGCGCCGGCCGCCGAGCAGCCCGCTCCAGCCACCGAGGAACAGCAGCCGCGCAAGAAGAAGCGCGATCAGCAGCAGCAGACCGAGCAGGCGCCGGCCGCCGAGGCCGCACCCGCCAACGACAACCAGCCGACCAAGCCCGGCAGGAAACACAAGCAGGATCAGCAGAACGAGGCGCCGGCCGCCGTGCCGGAGACCGCCCCGACCCCGAAGGAGGCTCCCGCGGGCGAAGCGACGCCGAAGATTGAACCGGCCCCCGCCGGCGAACAGCCGGTCCAGGGCGAACAGCCCCAGGACAAGACGAAGAAACACGGCAGGAAACCGGCTGGCGAACAGCCCGCGAATGGCGAGCAGCCCGCGACCGGGGAACAGCCTGCGACCGGCAAACAGCCCGCCACCGGCGAACAGCCGGCGACGGGAGAGCAGCCCGCCACCGATGGCAAGGCCGCGCCTGTCCAGGGCGAAAACCCCGTTCAGGGCGAAGCACCCGCCGACAAGAACGCCGCTCCGATTCTCGACAGCCAGAAGGATGCCCAGCGTAAGGGCGGCGGCCGCAAGCATGGCGACAACAACGGCCAGCAGAATGGCGAGCAGCAGAATGGCGGGCAGAATGCCCAGCAGGGCGGTGACCAGGGCCAGAAGCCGGTGGTCGCTCCCGTCGACCAGGGTCCGCCTCCAACCGACGACAAGGCTGCCCAGCAGGAGATCAAGCCCGAAAAGATCGTCCCAGTGACGGAAGAAAAGGGCAAGCGCCGGGACCGCGCGCCGGATGAAAACATCCGCGACCGCCAACGCCCCAAGGGCGTCGACGTCCTTAAGGAGATCGGCGACCGCGTCATCATCCAGCTTGGCGGCCAGACGCTCGTCCAGAGCAACGATCGCCCGCGCCTGACCCGCGGCGCCAAGGATGTCTACTACGAGGACCTGCCGCAAGGCCGCACGCGCGAGACGGTCGAGCGCGACAATGGCTTCCGGATCGTCACCATACGCAACCGCTACGGCGACGTCATCCAGCGCTCGCGCATCACGCCCGACGGCCGCGAATATGTGCTGAGCTATGTCGACGAGCGCAGCTACCAGGACGAAAATGACTGGCGCGACCCCGGCGATGACCTGCCGCCGATGCGGCTGACCATTCCGCGCCGGGATTACATCCTCGATTCCGAGGATGTCGAAAGCGACGACGACTACTACACCTTCCTCGAACAGCCGCCGGTGGAGAAGGTCCAGCGCCTCTATTCGATCAACGAGGTCAAGCGTTCGGCCCGCGTGCGTGACATTGCACGGCGTATCGACCTTGACACGCTGAACTTCGAATTCGGCTCGTCTTCGATCTCCGACACCGAGGTGCAGAAACTGGAGGGCGTCGCCAACGCCATGGAGAAACTGCTGAAGAAGAATCCGGCGGAGACCTTCCTGATCGAGGGCCACACCGACGCCGTCGGCACGCCGGAGGCGAACCTTGCTCTGTCGGACCGCCGCGCCGAAGCGGTTGCCGAAGCGCTGACCAATGCCTTCGGCATCCCGCCCGAGAACCTGACGACGCAGGGCTATGGCGAGGAGTATCTGAAGGTCGACACCTCGGCGCCCAACCGCGAGAACCGGCGCGTCGCCATCCGCCGCATCACCTCGCTGGTGGCGCCGGTGGCCAGCAACAACTGACCATGATCGCGAAAAGCGAAAGCCGCTTTTCCGAGAGGATCATGGTCCGTCAAATGTCTGCTTTTCCAGAGGCTTGAGGCGGCCTCTGGAATCAGATCGGCAAGAAGGACCCATGCCGGCTCACCGCGGTGGGTCCTTCTTGCCTTCAGCTGCCCGGTTCAACAAGAATTGTCCAGGCGTCAGGCTCCGCTCATTGAATAGCGAAGCCGCCTACCCCAGATTCAGGGCTGGGCGTTCCCTGCCCCGTCCCGACTCCAGCGGGACGCATTGAGCCCCGCCGGGTCCCCTCTCCGGCGGGGTTTTTTGCTTCCGATTTTGTCTTGCAAACCGCCCCCGGGTGGCCGAAATACGCCCCGACGGACAAGAGAACCAGCGGAACCACCTATGAAGCGTCTCGAACTCGCCATCGAATCGATCATTCTTGCCTCGCGCTGGCTGCTGGTCGCCTTCTATATCGGGCTCGGCCTCGCTCTGGCCGTCTACGCGCTGTCGTTCTTTAAGAAACTCTACGAGTTCATCACCACCGTCTTCCTGCTGGGCGACACCGACACCATCCTGAAGATGCTCGGGCTCATCGACGCGGCCCTGGTCGCCTCGCTTGTGGTGATGGTCATCATCTCGGGCTACGAGAACTTCGTCAGCCGCTTCGACGCCCAGGCTGGCGAGGGCGGCGTGCACTGGCTGGGCACGATCGATGTCGGCTCGCTGAAGGTCAAGGTCGCCTCGACCATCGTCGCCATTTCCTCCATCCACCTGTTGCAGGTGTTCCTCAACTCGTCCTCCTATTCGACGGACCAGTTGATGTGGCTGACCATCATCCATCTCGCCTTCGTCGTCTCGGCGCTGATGCTGGCCTATATCGACCGGCTGATGGGCCTGAGCAAAGGCAAGAAGGAGGAGATAGGCTGAGACTCGACAAAGACGGAGTTGAAGGCTCCCAGACTTCGTCATCCCAGGGCGGAGCAGCCGGGTAGCGGCGTCGCGAAGACCCTGGGATTCATTCCGTGACATCGGCCGTAGAGTGCAGGGGCGCGGAATTCCGCACCGCGGCAACGCTCCGGAGTCCCGGAATGGATCCTGGGTCTGCGCTGCGTCGCTTCGCTCCTTGCTTCGCCCCAGGATGACGAAGTGGAGCCAATTTCCAAGTGATACGTCCGGCGTCGAAAGGCTAGTATATGCTCTTGATATTCGTCTCGGTACGCGCGAACACCTCGTCCGGCACGAAAAAATCTCCGGCCAGCGGGCCGGTGGCACCGGGCGCATAGGGGGAAAAGTCGCTGACACCCTCGGCGCGCAGCACCTCCTCGTCGATGTAGAAATTGCCTGTCGCCTCGCGCGATGGCCGCATGAAAATCGCGTGCGCGGCATCGGCCATGATGTCGGGCGAGCGGCTCATCGCCGCCACGGTGGCGCCGCCCAGCAAGTTGCGCACCGCGGCCGTGTCGATGGTCGAGATCGGCCACAGCGAATTGACCGCGATGCCGTCCTTGGCGAATTCCGCGCTCATGCCCAGCGTGCACATCGACATGCCGAACTTGGCCATGGTGTAGGCGACGTGGTTCTTGAACCATTTGGCCTTCATGTCGAGCGGCGGCGCCAGATTCAGGATGTGAGGATTTTTAGCCAACTTCAGGTGCGGAATGCACATTTTGGACACGAGGAAGGTGCCGCGCGTGTTGATCTGATGCATCAGATCGTAGCGCTTCATGTCGGCTTCCAGCGTGCCGGTGAGGTGGATGGCGCTGGCATTGTTGACGCAGATATCGATGCCGCCGAATGTCTCGACAGTCCTGGCGACCGCCTCGGCGACCTGCGCCTCCTCGCGGATGTCGCACAGCATGGGCAGCGCCTTGCCGCCGGCCTGCTCGATCTCCTGCGCCGCGCTGTAGATGGTGCCCGGCAGCTTCGGATGCGGCTCGGCGGTCTTGGCCGCGATCGTCACATTGGCGCCGTCGCGCGCGGCCCGCAGCGCGATCGCCAGCCCGATGCCGCGCGACCCGCCGGAGATGAACAGCGTCTTTCCCTTGAGCGACATTTCCTTGCGCCTCCCTGCACTCTTTTCGTCGGCACGATCCTTGCCCGCGCTGCGGCGGGATACAAGAGCTTGCGACGGGAAGCCATGGTGACGCAGCGGAGGCTGGCCAGGTTGGGAATGCAAAAACTGTTTGGACTGGCAGGCACGCGGGTATATATTCTATACAAATAGGAAGATTATAGAATGGCGCTATCGATCAAGAATATGGAAGTCGAGCAGCTGGCGCGCGAACTCGCCCATCGCCGACGCGTGTCCGTGACGGAGGCTATCCGTCAGAGCCTTGAGCGCGAAGTTGCGCGCGAGAGGCTGGTGCCACGTGACGAAGCAAGCGACCTGCTTCAGCGGCTGATGGCAATTGCCGACAGCGCGGGAAAAATCCCCGAACGCGAAAATGCGATGACGGACGACGAAATCCTCGGTTACGACGAGTTCGGAATCCCCACGAAATGATCATCGATTCCTCGGCTCTCGTCGCCATACTGCGTGTCGAGCCCGGCTTCGAACGATTCGTGCTCGCGATCACGCAGGCCAAGAGACGGCTGCTGGCGGCGCCAACCTTTCTCGAAACGACGATGGTGCTCGCGGGCGGCAGGCAAGACGAAATCCTGGATCGTCTCGACAGCTTCCTGCGCACCGCCTCGATCGAGACAATCCCCTTCACCGCCGACCACGCCGCCGTCGCCCGCCAGGCCTTCCTGCGCTATGGCAAGGGCCGGCACCCGGCGGCGTTGAATTTCGGCGACTGCATCGCATACGCCACGGCGAGGCTCGAAGCCATGCCATTGCTTTTCAAGGGCGATGACTTTCGTCTGACCGACATCGAAGCGGCGGTCTGAGCACTATCAGACCAGAACCAGCCCCTGCCGCATCGCAATGGCGATGGCATCCGTGCGATTGGCCGCACCCAGCTTGATCAGGATCGCGGCGACATGGAACTTCGCCGTGTGAACCGAGATGTTCAGCCGCCGCGCGATGACCTTGTTGGGCGCCCCCTCGGCAAGCAAAGCCAGCACCTCCGCCTCGCGTGGCGACAATGCCGGGCGGGGGGCGTGTTCGTCCAGAGCTTCATCCTCGAACGGCTCGCCATCTCCGGCCTGGAAATCCCCATAATGTCCGGGCGTGCGGCCATCGCCCGAGACGCGATAGCCGGCCGCCGCCAGCCGCGCCGCCGCGGCGATCAGCAGGTCGTCGGCGCCAGCGGGCATGACGGCAAACACCTCCCCGGCGGGCCGCTCGCCGCCAGCGCGCCCCGAGAGCAGCACCCGGGGCAGCGAGGCCGGCACGGCATCACCGCTCCTGTCGTCGACGATGGCAACGTCGGCCCTGCCGCCGCCGGCCACGACCGGCAACAGGTCGTCGCTGGCGGCAAGCGAGGCCGCCAGGCGCTCGGCACGCGCGGCATCGGCAAGCGCGACCAGCACCATCAGCCGCCGCGAGGCGGCGCTGTCTGTCCTGATCCGGTCGCTGGCCAGCGTTTCCATCATTGCTCTCAGCTCAACGGCTTTTCGCCGACGGTGAGCCGGACATCGCGCTGTTCGCCGCCGCGCACCACCCCAAGCGTCACCGAAACGCCGGCGCTGTCGGGTCCAAGCTTGCGGATCAGTTCGCGCGGGCCATGCACCGCCTCGCCATTCCACGCCACGATGATGTCGCCGAGCGAGAGGCCGGCGGCCTTGGCCGGGCCATTGTCGTCGAGGCTCATGACCATCGCGCCTTTCGCGTCGCGGTCGCGCACCGGATGCAGGCCGGCGCCGAGATAGCCGCGTGCGACATGGCCCTTTTCGCGCAAGGTGGCGACGGCCCGCTCGATCGTCTCGTAGGGCATGACCAGCGCGCGGCCGCGCGGCCCGAACAAAAGCATGCCGATCAGCGCGCCCTTGGCGTCCAGCACCGGGCCGCCCTCGAAGCGGCCGCCGGCGCCGACGGCCAGGTTGATGCGCCGGTCGATGGTGCCGCCGCGCATCGAGCGCCAGGCCGGACCAACCTCGCCGACCGAGCCGGACACCGCCAGCGCCGAACCCTGGCTGCTGCCGATGGCAATGGCGATGTTGCCCGGCAGCACGGCATCGGCCTTGGCAAGCACAGGCGCGGTGGCCGCATCCGTGGCCTTCAGCAGGGCGACGCCCGTCGATGGATCGCGGCCGACCAGTTCGGCCTTCACCGTCTCGCCGGAGGCCAGCGTCAGTTCGATCTCCTCGCCGGCCTCGACGGCTTCCTCGGCGGTGACGAAATAACCGTCGCCCCAATGGAAGGCACTGGCCGTGCGGTGATGATGGGTGGCGAAACTAGCCGTCGCGGGAGCCACCTTGGCGGCCAGATCGGCGATGGCGTCCGAAAACGCGCTCAGATTGAAGTCGCTCATATGGGTCTCCTGGGTTTCTTGCATGTCCCAGATATCGCTCGACGGCGCGCTCGCAGGTACTCGCCTGACGGCTAGTTGCTGGCTGCACTGGCCATCTGGTCAGGTCGCGACGCTTCCGGCCGCTCCGCACATATAGTGCGTGTCGCCCAAAAGTGCTCAGCGGTTTTGGGAGAACGACACAGACGGAAAATAGTCATCCCTACGCCTGAGAACACGGAGCCCTTCCATGGCCCTTGCCGCCGCCAAATTCGAACCCGACGAGACCTTGCTCGATGCTTATTCCTCGACCGTCGCGGACGCGGTCGACCGCATCGGCCCGGCCGTCTGCCGCATCGAACGCATTGGCGGCCAGGGCGGCCACGGCTCGGGCTTCGTCATCGCGCCGGACGGGCTGGTCGTCACAAATTTCCATGTCGTGGGCGACGCCAGGACGGTGCGCGTCTCGATGCCGGACGGCGCCTCCAGCGAGGGCCGCGTGCTCGGCCGCGACCCCGACACCGACATCGCCCTGGTGCGCGCCGACGGCAGCTTCGCCGATGTGGCGCCGCTCGGCGATTCCAAGCGGTTGCGGCGCGGCCAGATCGCGATTGCCATCGGCAATCCGCTCGGCTTCGAATGGACGGTCACCTCGGGCGTGGTCTCGGCGCTCGGCCGCTCGATGCGCGCCTCGACCGGGCGGCTGATCGACGACGTCATCCAGACCGATGCCGCGCTCAACCCCGGCAATTCCGGCGGCCCGCTGGTGTCGTCGGCGGGCGAAGTGATCGGCGTCAACACCGCCATGATCCACGGCGCGCAAGGCATTGCCTTCGCCGTCGCCTCCAACACCGCCCGGTTCGTCATCTCCGAGATCATCCGCTTCGGCCGCGTGCGGCGCGCCTTCATCGGCGTTTCCGCCGACACCACCAATTTGCCGCGCCGCGCCGCCCTTCTGTCGCAAGTCTCGACCAGCACGGCGGTGCGCCTGCGCAGCGTCGAGAAGGACTGCCCGGCCGCCAAGGCAGGCCTCAAGGAAGGCGACATCATCGCGGCGATAGACGGCCGCCCGGTCACCGGCGTCGACGACCTCGTACGCATGCTCGACGCCGAGCGCATCGGCCGCGAGACCCTGTGCACGGTGGTGCGCCGCACGGGCGTCAGCCAGGTGGCGGTGACGCCGGTGGCACGCGCGAGCTGACGATCCGACACGGCGGGCGAACCTGCCGCCCGCCCACTGCCTTAGCTGATCTCCTGTCCCTGATTGCCCAGACGCATCTTGAGCAAGGTGACCAGGCTTGCCTGCATGCTGTCCAGGCCTTGGGTGCTGGCGGTCTGCTGCCGCTCGCGAAGAGCCACGCGCATGGCATGAAATCCAAGCGCGCGGTAGGCTTCCATCTGCTCTTCGGAAAAGAACTGATCGCTTGTCGGTTCATTGGGAAAAAGCGGGTATCGACGTTCGTAATCCAGGACGTAGTCGGGCTCGTCACCGGTCACCGACGCCTTGACATAGACCAGGATGCCTTCGACCGGGTCATTCTCATAGAGGATCTTGCCCACGGCGAAATGCCGCAGATGCAGCTCCGAGTCCGGCGGGACGATCTTGGTGCGGTTGGCGTCACGCGCCAGCGCGGCATCCCTGACCGGTCGCCACTCGAGCGAGATGCGTACGCCGAGATCGATCCTGGCGAAACGCTGGACATCGGTGAAAGCGCCGAAATTCATGCCGGCATCGGCTTCGGCGTCGACCACGATGATCAGCTTGCACCTGCGCTTGAGCAGTTGGTAGAGGCCGATATTGTCGATATGGCCGCCATCGGTGATGTAGACGCGCGAACTGTCCGACCTCAACTGCCCTGTCGCCTCCGCCAGCAGATACAGCCGCAAAATGTCCTCCCAGCTGCGCCGGGGAGTATCCTCCTCGGCCGCGGACAAGGCCGGTCTCGCGCGCCTGTCCTCAAACGCCTTCCCACTCGGATTGGGCAGCCAGAATCCCAGCCGCAGGTTGAGCAAGGCCAGTGTCGGCCCGAGCAGGCCGAGACTGATGCGCCCCATGCTCGAGGAAATGGCGGCCCCCGAGATCGCCGCGGCCGCCGCGAGGTCCAGTTGCCCCTCTTCCTTGACCATCGCCTTGGAGCGCGCGTACCCGGTGGATTCACTGCCGACGAAATGTTTTGAAAACAGAAAGAATTCGGCGTTGCGTCCCCGTTTGCTCGGGTCGACCCCTGTCGGACTTTTAGCCGCCGGTGGTGGAGGCCGGCGGTCTGGCTGGACGATATCCGGCCCGCCCCACCAGGCCCGCAACCTTATGGCCGCGGCTATCTTTGTTCCCAGCCATCGAATGGCGCTGGCGGTGAAAGACTTTCTCGGAGGATCGGCGACCTGCCTGGCGTGGCGGACATTCAAGGTGCCGTTTATCAGGAGATAAGGCGCCTTCACGCCGAGGTCCTTCAACCCGATGTCCGCCATCCCTTCACTGCCGCCGAGCTGGAACGCCCACCGCAGCCGGTCGCGGTAGAGGCGGTGCAGGCCATTGGCATTCTCGGTGAAATTGAAGGCCACCGTTATGACGATGGCGGTGATGGCCAGGTAGTTGAGCAACACCGTGAATTCATCCGGATGCCAGACACCTCCCGACTTCCTGGCGGCCACCGCGAACACGGCTGAACCCGTCAGGGCCAGCAGCACCTTGACGACCACGGATCCGCTGTAGTCATGCATCATCGCGGCAAAGAAGCTGGTGAGCCGGCCGGGCTCGAGATCGTCGGCCAGATAGCGGACCGCGAAGGTTCGCCCCACGAGGAACAGCGCCATGCAAACGACCAGGACGGTGAACAGGAGGTGGCTGTTGGCGGTTAGCCAGGTCGGGCCATAGGCATAACCGGTGGCACGGCCGAATATCCACGGTACATCGATGCCGAAGATCGAGAGCGAAGATATATCGATGCCGCTGACCAGAATCGGAGATAATTTTATGCCCCAGAGCGTGATCAGCAGAAAGAAACCGTAGATCAGCAAGGGCAAGGCAAGCCCCAGCGCCAGGAATGCCGCCCGCGCCAGATAACCACGGATCTGGTGCCCGATCTTCGGAGAATTCAGCGCCTTCTGCACCCAGGAAATCAACAGGCCCCTGAAAGCCGCCGTTGCGGTGACAATGGCCGCCGCGGCCGTGATCAACCCCTTGAGCGTTTCCAGCGTGGTCTGCCGGTGGCCGTATTTCGGCGAGGTCACCTCGATCAGCCACAGGATGATCTTGGGCTGCACTTCAATCAGGAACAGGCTGGCCGTGACCAGCAGCAGGGTGCGGCCATCCTTGGCCCACAGGCTGTCCTGTTCCAGGTGCTCGCCTTTGCGCGCGGTGGCGTAGCTGTCGGAATAGGATCGCCGCAGCCCCCATCCAACCAACCAGACGGCGAAGATCACCAGGGCCGAGCGAGACAGCACGAAAGGATTGGCGATCATCGATCGCAAGCTGGCACCCCATCCCGTCTTGCCCCAGTCATCTCCCAACAGCCAGTCGGCGACGTCGAGAACGATGCTGTGCCCGAGATGGCCGGTGGTCGGGTTGGTCAGGATGACGAATGTCGCCAGTGGCAGGACAAGGGTCAGCAGCAGCAGGAAATTAACCATCCAGCCGCGCATGAGGATACCGATCGACAGGGTAATGTCGCGAAAGCCGCGCGGCGCCAGAAAACGGCTGTTGTCGCGAATGTGGCCGACGAGCTCGTTGTCATGCACGTCATCGCCAGAGGCGAAGGGGAAATCGAGCTGACCGTCCTTGCCCGTCCTCGCCTGCTCGAGTTCCTGACGCGTCATGTCGGCGACCATTGCCGATCCGATATAGCCGCCACCCGACACGGTCGACAGATAGTCGATGCGAGGTGTGAGCTTGTATTGGTCGAGCGCCTGCAACGCCCCAAGGCAAAATGAAGCCGACCTTATGCCGCCGCCTGAAAGCGCGACACCGAACAGCCAGGCTGGATCACGCTTGGGCACGGAATCGGGCTTGCCGCCGCTGGCGTCGTTCGAAACCTCCACGCCCAGTCTCCTGCGGCGCTGGATGATCGAACGATATTCCGACCGCAGAACCGTCTTGAAGTCCGTGGCCATGGCTTCCCCCGACGCCCACCATTATTCAGACAATACAACAGGCAAAGAAGTTTTCCGCAAGGATTATTGCACGTCGGAAGTTGAATCGGTGCGGTACTATCGGCATCTTTGAAAATTACAAGCAATTGTAATGGTATCCGCGTCATCCCCCGCCGATTTTAGCCGAGGATCAACCCCCCGCGGCACCCTGCGCATACTGCGCCAGAAATTCCTCGCTGGGCGGGATCGGCTTGATGATGTCGATCAGCACGCCGTTGGGATCCTTGGTGATGAAGTGACGCTGACCAAATGGCTCGTCGCGCAGCGTTCGCAGGATAGGCAGGCCGGCAGCCAGGATCCGCGCATAGACCGCATCGGGGTCGCGAACCTCGAAATTGATCAGCAGGCCCGAGCTCCGCCCTCGCCCCTCCTCCGGGATCGTCTCATGGTCTCCCTGGACGATGCCAAGGTTGACGCGCCTGTTATCCGCCGATTGCAGATGCACGTACCAGTCGCTTTCAAACAGCGGCCGGAAGCCGAAATGCCTGACATAAAAGGCCGCCGTTCCGGCGACATCGCCCGTCATCAGCACCGGATAGTAGCTCGTCGTCTTCATCTTTGCCTTCTCCCGTCAATTAACATACAGTCTGCATGTAAATCGTATTAACATACAGGCTGCATGTATGCAACAGGGATCCACCCGCCGCTCGAACCGCGACCGCACCGAGGCGACGCGCGCCGATCTGATCGCGGCGGCACGCAAGCTGTTCACGGAAAAATCCTATGCCGAGACCGGTACGCCGGAGATCGTCGCCGCCGCCGGCGTGACGCGCGGCGCGCTCTACCACCACTTTGCCGACAAGCAGGCGCTTTTCGCCGCCGTGGTCGAGCAGGAAGCCGCGGCGGTGGCGCGGGAGATCGACCGCGCCTCCCCGCCCTCGCTCAGTGCCCGCGATGCGCTGATTGCCGGATCCGACGCCTATCTTGCCGCCATGCGCGCGCCCGGCCGCACGCGGCTCCTGCTGCTCGACGGCCCGGCCGTGCTCGGCCGCGCCGCCATGGATGCCATCGACAACCGCCACGGCAACCGCTCGCTGCGCGAAGGCCTTGTCGCGGCAATGCGCGCACGGTCGATGACAAAGCTGCCGGCGGAGGCGCTGACGGCCCTGCTCGGCTCGGCTTTCGACCGCGCGGCGCTGGCCATCGAGGCGGGTGCTTCAGCCGAGGATTACCGCGCCGTTCTGACGGCGCTGATCGATGGCTTGTCCCGCGCATAGTTGACGAGCCAACGGCCGCCTGCCTCCTTCCAATCGAGGGCAGGCATCGCGGTGAGGACGAAAACCGCCGCGCGACGCAACCCGAACCCGTGCGATGTCGTTATGTCTGGGCTCGCCCACCCGTGCGGGTCCATATCGGGACGGACACATGAAGAAGACCTATGAAAAACCGACATTACGCAAGCGCGGGAAATTGACCGCCCGCACGGCGCAGATCGTTGTTTCCGGGGTGACGGTGATCTAGTGATTTCCGGGCACCAGCCGCTGGCGTCCGCCCGTCTCAGAGCGGCAGCCCGAGCTGCTTTCGCAGGCTCTTGTCGAATGCGGATGCGGGGACGAAACGGCGCAGAAGACTGACCTGACGCGCCATTTTTCCCGCCGCGTAGCGCCTCTTCGGAGTGGGATCGGTGGCCGCTTTCAGGACCGTCGCCGCCACCACTTCGGGGGCATCGCCTTTTTCCATCGATTTTCGCACGCTCAGGGTCATGCCAGCGCGCGCCCCGTCATAGATATCGAGCAGCCGGTCGGGGGCGGCGAGATTTTCCTCGAATGAGGTGCGGGTATAAGCGGGCTCGACCAGGGCAACGCGAATGCCGAATGGGCGCAGTTCGTGGTCGAGCGATTCGGAGTAGCCCTCGACGGCATGTTTGGTCGACGCGTAGAGCGCGAAATAGGGTGCCGGGATGAACCCCTGCACCGAACTCAAATTGACGATCCTGCCCTTTCCCTGGCGACGCATGGCCGGCAACACCGCGTTGGTCACGCGCAGAACGCCGAAGACGTTCACGTCGAACAGCGCCTGAGCCTGGGCGGTCGAGGACTCCTCCGCACCGCCAAACAGACCCATGCCGGCATTGTTGACAAGCAGGTCGATGCGCCCGGCCTGAGCCAGCACGTCATCGACCAGCTTCGCCACGGACGCGTCATCGGTCACGTCGCAGGCCAGCATGGTGACACCGTCGGTTTTTTTGCCTGTCGCGCGACGGCTGGTTCCAAAGACGCGAAAACCCGCGTCGAGCAGGGCTTTGGCGGTTGCCTGCCCGATGCCCGAGGATGCCCCTGTCACCAGGGCGACACCAGGATTGGTCTTGTTCATGAAAATCGCTTCTTTCTTTGTTCTGGATTGCGTTTCGCCACAGGAACTTGGCGAATTGGGAAAACAGCAATGTTGAGTGGCAAGGCCTCGATCACCGGCCGCCTCCGGTGGTCGCGCGGGCCGACTTCTCCGTCCAACGCTGGAACAACGCGCTGGCGTTGACCCCGCCAAAGCCGAAGCCATTGGCAATCGCGTAGTCCATTTCCATCGGCCGTGCGTGGTTCGCGACAAAGTCGATCCCGTCGCCGGCCGGATCGGGAGCACTGAGGTTGAGCGTCGGCGGCGCGACCTGATCCCTCAGCGCCTGGATCGTGAAGATGGCTCCAAGCCCGCCGGCGGCTCCGAGCAGGTGCCCGGTCGCCGCCTTCGTTGCGCTGACAGCTATGCCGAAATCCGAGCCGAAAGCCCTTTTGATCGCCGCGATCTCTCCCGCATCGCCGACCGGCGTGGAGGTCGCGTGCGCATTGAGGTGGCGGACCTCCCGGGCCGAAATGCCCGCCTGGGCGATCGCGATCTCCATGGCTCTGCGCGCACCGTCGCCATCCTCGGGGCCGGACGTGATGTGATAGGCATCCGCCGTCGTGCCGTAGCCGACGAGCTCGGCCAGCGGCTTGGCGCCGCGCGCAAGCGCATGGCTCAAGGCCTCGACGACGAGGATTCCGGCGCCTTCGCCCATGACGAAGCCATCACGCAACATGTCGAACGGACGGGAGGCCTCGTCGGGACGGTGATTGAACGAGGTCGACAGCGAGCGTGCCGCCGCGAAACCGCCGAGACTGACGGTATTGATGCAGGCTTCGGTGCCGCCGCAGACCGCGATGTCGGCCTCATTGGCGCGGATAAGGCGCGCGGCGTCGCCGATCGCCTGAATGCCGGCCGCGCACGCCGTCACCGGAGCGCCGAGCGGACCCTTGAAGCCGTGTCGGATCGAAACCTGTCCCGCCGCCATGTTCACCAGGAACGACGGCACGGTGAAGGGTGAGAGACGCCGGACACCGCGCTGGTCGACGGTTCGCACGGCGTCGGTTATTGCTGGAAATCCTCCGATACCCGAAGCGATGATCGTCGCGGTGCGGACCCTGTCATCGTCCGAGACCGGCTTCCATCTCGCCTGGGCCAGCGCCTGTTCCGCCGCAGCCAGAGCGAAGAGAATGAAGCGGTCCGCCCTGCGCTGTTCCTTCGGAGCCAGGACGGTATCGGGATCGAAACCGGCCTCGGGGTCGTCCCCCAGGGAGGGAACCGTTCCGCCGATCTTCGCCGGCAGGTCCGCCACCGCGTCATCGGCAAGCCTCCTTATGCCCGAGCGACCCGCCAGGAGACGCGCCCATGACGTTTCAACATCCGCGGCAAGGGGCGTGACCGCGCCCATGCCTGTAACAACAATCCGTCGCATCTGTTCTCCTATCAAGCAGCGACAGCTTCGCGAACCTGTTCGGTCGCGGCATCCAGAAAGGCCTGGGCGAGATGGCGGTCATTGACGGCCCGCGAGAGGACGACCGCACCGACCATGGTCGAGAGAATGGCCTTGGCCTTGCCGGTGTCTTGCTCGCCCTGGGCGCCGCCAACCCAACTGCCGAGTAGCTCGAGATATTCCCTGATCCCGGCTTCGAATGACGCTTTCACGTCGTTGCCCTGCCTGGCCGCATCCGAGCCGAGCGCCACAACCGGACAGCCGTCCAACTTCTCTTCGCGATGTCCGGCACTAAGATAGAACGCCACCACCGCGGCAAGCGGGTCATCGGGATTGGTCTCGGCCGCGGCGGTCCATCGGTGGGAAGCGTGCTCCAGGGCCCGCCGCGACGCCTGTGCGGCCAGGTCCTCCTTGGACGTAAATTGCTTGTAGAAGGCGCCTTGGGTCAGCCCGGCGCCCTTCATCAGATCCTTCAGTCCAATGCCGTCGAAGCCGTGCTCTCGAAAAAGCCGGCTTGCCACATCGATCACGGTTTGGCGGTTTTGCTCCGCCTGACTGCGACTTACCCGCATCGCCATCTCCTTTTTTGGATTGCGTTCATAATCTATATCAGATATAGAGTGCGAACGCAATCTATTTTGACACGAGGCGATGGGCATGAAAAAGAGACTGGTTGTTGGGCTGGGGAGCATCCTGGTCGTCGGCTTGGGGGTGACGGCGTTCGTCACACTTTCCATTCGCACGCAGCTAGCCTCCGCCGCTGGCGACCCCAGGCAGGAACCACCGGTCGTGCGATTGGTTACGGCAGCGGAGGTGCCCGGATCCGACCGCGGCTTCACAGGCACGATCGCGGCGCGGGTGCAGAGCAACCTTGGCTTTCGCGTCCCCGGCAAGATCATCGAGCGGCTTGTGAATGTCGGCGAGCAGGTCAAGGCTGGCCAACCGCTGCTGCGGATCGACGACACCGATCTGGCCCTTGCGCTCACCGCGAAACGCAACGCCGTTGCCGCCGCCCGCGCTGTCCTGGTTCAGACCAGTGCCGACGAAAAGCGCTATGCCGTTCTGGTCAAGAAGGAGTTGGCGGCAACCCCGCAGCGCTACGAACAGGCGAAGGCGGCGCTTGATACAGCAACGGCACAGCTCGCCGCCGCGGAAGCCGAAGCCAAGGTCGCGGAGAACGAGGCGGCCTATTCCGTCCTGAACGCCAACGCCGATGGAACCGTCGTCGAAACGCTTGGCGAGCCGGGACAGGTTGTCGCGGCGGGACAGACAGTAGTTCGGATCGCGAACGCCGGCCCCCGCGAAGCGGTGGTCGCGCTTCCTGAAACGATCCGACCGGCGATCGGCTCGGTGGCCGAAGCCGGCTTGTATGGAGGCGACGGGCGGCATTATGCGGCGCATCTGCGGCAGCTGTCGGACGCCGCCGATCCCCAGACCCGTACCTATGAGGCCCGTTACGTGCTCGACGGCGAGGCCGCGGCCGCACCGCTTGGCGCGACGGTTACCATCCGGCTTGCGAGCCAGGCGAGTGAGCCGGAAGTGCAGGTGCCGCTGGGGGCCGTGCTGGATGATGGCCAGAGGACCGGCGTTTGGACCTTGGACGGGGCAACCTCGACCGTGCATTTTCAGCCCGTCAAGCTGGTTCGTTTGACCAACGAAACCGCCGTGATCTCCGGGCTGAGCTCCGGCGCTTCGATTGTTTCGCTCGGCGCTCATCTCCTGAAGGAGGGCGCTCACGTCAGGACCGCGTCCGAAAACGGGAGCAACTGACGGTGAACCTCAACCTTTCAGCGATCGCCGTTCGCGAGCGAGCCGTCACCCTTTTCTTCATCATTCTGCTGGTTGCCGCCGGCGCCTACGCCTTCCTCATGCTTGGACGGGCGGAGGATCCCAACTTCACCATCAAGACCCTGACGGTCACGACGGCATGGCCGGGCGCGACGGCGCGTGAGATGCAGGATCTCGTCGCCGAGCCGTTGGAGAAGCGGCTTCAGGAGCTGACCTGGTACGATCGTGTCGAGACGACGACACGGCCAGGCTATGCCTATCTGACGGTCACGCTGAAGGACAGCACACCGCCATCCAGTGTGCAGGAGGAGTTCTACCAGGCCCGCAAGAAGCTCGGCGACGAAGCCCGCAACCTGCCCCCCGGCGTGTTCGGTCCCTTCGTCAATGACGAATACTCCGATGTCAGCTTCGCCCTTTACGCCCTCAAGGCGAAGGGCATGCCCATGCGCGAGCTCGCCAGGCAGGCCGAGACCATTCGCCAGGATCTTCTGCACGTGCCTGGCGTCAAGAAGATCAACATCCTCGGCGAACGCCCCGAGCAGATATTCGTCGAGTTTTCCTATGCCAAGCTCGCCACCCTCGGCGTGTCGGCACAGGACATCATTGCCGCCTTGCAGCGCCAGAACACCGTCACACCGGCGGGCTCGATCGATACGCAGGGGCCGCAGGTCTTCATCCGGGTCAACGGGGCCTATGACAGTATCCAGACGATCGCCGACACCCCGATCGTCGCCGCGGGCAGGACGTTGAGGCTCTCCGACATCGCCGATATCAAGCGCGGCTACGAGGATCCCGCCACCTACGTCATCCGTCACCAGGGCGAGCCGACCATCATGCTCGCGGCGGTGATGCAGGAGGGCTGGAATGGTCTTGAACTCGGCAAGGCGCTGGAGGAGAAGTCCGCTTCCATCGCACAGACGCTGCCGCTCGGAATGACGCTGGCCAAGGTCAGCGACCAGGCGGTCAACATCGGCTCGTCGGTCAACGAGTTCATGCTCAAATTCGCGATGGCGCTCGGCGTGGTGCTGCTGATCGCCCTGATCAGCATGGGTTGGCGCGTCGGCATCGTCGTGGCGGCCGCCGTTCCCCTGACGCTTGCGGTCGTCTTCCTCATCATGCTGGAAACCGGCCGGTTCTTCGACCGCATCACGCTCGGCGCCCTCATCCTGGCGCTTGGCCTTCTCGTCGACGACGCGATCATCGCCATCGAGGTGATGGTGGTGAAGATGGAAGAGGGCATGGACCGCATCAAGGCGGCGGCCTATGCGTGGAGCCATACCGCGGCGCCGATGCTGTCGGGCACGCTGGTGACGATCGCCGGGTTCCTGCCGGTGGGCTTCGCGCACTCGACGGCCGGCGAATATGCCGGCAACATCTTCTGGGTCGTGGGGTTCGCCCTCATCGTCTCCTGGGTCGTCGCTGTCTTCTTCACCCCGTATATGGGCGTCAAGATGCTGCCCGCGATCAAACCGGTCGAAGGCGGCGTCCACGCCATATACGACACGCCGAACTATCGGCGGCTTCGCCGGCTCATCACCTTTGCCGTGCGCCACAAGTTCGTGACCTGTGCTGCCGTCGGCATCGTCTTCGCGCTTTCGGTTGTCGGCATGGGCGGTCTCAAGCAACAATTCTTCCCGACATCCGATCGCCCCGAAGTGCTGGTCGAAGTTCGGTTGCCCGAAGGCACCAGCATCGGGACGACGACCGCCACGGTCGAGAAGCTGGAACACTGGCTTGGCGAGCAGCCGGAGGCCAAGTTCGTCACGAGCTACATCGGTCAGGGCGCCTCGCGCTTTTTCTTCGCCATGGCGCCGGAACTGCCGGATCCCGCCTTCGCCAAGATCGTCGTGCTGACCCCGGACGCGGAGACGCGCGAGGCTTTGAAGCACCGGCTGCGCGAAGCGGTCGCGACAGGGCTTGCCCCCGAAGCGAACATCCGCGTCACGCAACTCGTGTTCGGACCTTACACGCCGTTCCCGGTCGAGTTTCGGGTCATGGGACCTGACCCCGAGCAATTATACGCCATCTCCGAAAAAGCCCTCGACGTCATGCGGGGCGTCCCGGACGTGCGGCAGGCCAACCGCGATTGGGGCAACCGCACGCCCGTACTGCGCTTCATTCCGGATCAGGATCGGCTGAACCTCATTGGCCTGTCGCCGGCGGAGGTGGCCCAGCAGCTCCAGTTCCTCCTCACCGGCATCCCCGTCACGCAGGTCCGCGAAGACATCCGCAATGTCCCGATCGTGGCCCGCAGCGCCGGCGCGGAGCGGCTGGACCCGACACGCCTGGCGGATTTTTCGCTGATGAGCCGTGACGGGCGCCAGATCCCGCTGGACCAGATCGGCCACTCGGAAATCCGCCTGGAGGAGCCGATCCTGAAGCGGCGTGATCGCACGCCGGTCATCACGATCCGCTCGGACATCAATGAGGCGACCCAGCCTCCGGAGGTTTCCAAGCAGATCATGACGGCTCTGCAGCCGCTGATCGCGTCCCTTCCGGCCGGCTATCGCATCGAATTGGGTGGATCGATCGAGGAGGCTGAAAAGGCCAACACCGCGCTGGGTAAGGTCTTACCCCTCATGATCGCCGCCATGCTGATCGTGATCATGCTGCAGGTGCGATCCTTCTCGACGATGGCGATGGTCATGCTGACGGCACCGCTGGGTCTTGTCGGCGTGGTGCCGATGTTGCTCGCCTTCAACCAGCCCTTCGGATTCAACGCCATTCTGGGCCTGATAGGACTGGCCGGCATCCTGATGCGCAACACGCTGATCCTGACCGAACAGATCAAGGAGAACCGTGCCGCCGGTCTTGACGACTATAACGCCGTCATCGAGGCCACCGTGCAGCGCACGAGGCCCGTGATCCTGACCGCACTTGCCGCCGTGCTGGCCTTCATCCCCCTCACCCACTCCGTCTTCTGGGGTTCGATGGCCTATACGCTGATCGGCGGCACGGCGGCGGGCACGGTGCTGATCCTGCTGTTCCTTCCAGCGCTCTATGTCGCGTGGTTCCGGATCAAGCCGGTTGCGGATGCTGTCGATGAGGCCCCGGCGGAGGAACCGGAGCCGCGAACCGCAATGGCTGCCGAATAGGCGGTACGGCGGCAATCCGCCGGCAGCTCGGATGGGGCGCCAACTCAGCGTTCGCGGCCCAGCCCTGCATTGCGCGCGTCGAGCTAGAGCAATTCCAGGAAAAGTGTGTAACGGTTTTCCGTCCGGAATTGCGTGAAAAAGAAAGAGTTAGAGCGGGTCGGCGATTCTACCAAACGCTGAACCGCTCTAAAGGCCCGGCGCGTTGGGAACCTCCGGTTCCTCCTCGGGCACCTCGCCTGGCTCGAACTCGTTGAAGCAGCCGAGCCCACGCTTGAAGCGGTCGATCAGCCAGGCGGCGGCCGGCTTCGGGCTGCGGTCGTTGCGGTGCATGGCAAACAAGGGCGAACTCACTTCCTTGTAGGGCTCGAGATCAAGCTCCACCAGGCGGCCAGTCGCCAGATCGTCGGCGATCAACCAGCGCGGCAGTCCGCCCCAGCCCAGCCCCTCGCGCATGAGGATGTGCTTGGTGCGCATGTCGGTCAGTCGCCAGGTGCGGTAGGCGAAGACACCGTAATCGCGTCCCTTGGTGCGCTCGGACTGGTCGGTGACGACAAGCTGGGTGTGTTCGCGCACATCCTCGAGCGCCACCGGCCTCGGCAGCAGGGCCAGCGGGTGGTTGGGCGCCGCCGCCGGCACCAGCGACATGAAGCCGATGCGCACGAGATGCACGTCTACCTCGCCCAGCAGGCCGCCTATGCCGAGATCGGCTTGTCCATTGACGACGAGATCGGGAATGAGGCCGAGCGTGCCGATATGCAGGCGCAGCATCACGGTCGGGAATTGCGCCTCGAACGCCTTCAGCACCCGCACCAGAACCGGGGAAGGCAAAGCCACGTCGACCGAAAGCGCCACCTCGGCCTCCAGACCGTGATGGAGGCCGTCGGCGCGCGAGCGGATGCGCTGCAGCACGCCCACCATGCGCCGCGCGTCTTCCAGCATGGCCCGGCCGATCTCGGTCAGCTGCGGCACGCGCGTGCCCTCGCGCTCGAAGAGCTTCAGCCCCAACTGCGCCTCGAGATTGGCGATGCCGTAGCTGATCACGGATTGCGCCCGGTTGAGCTTGCGGCCGGCGGCCGAGAAACTGCCGGTGTCGGCAACGGCGACTAGGATCTGGAGTTGGTCGAGCGTCGGATTGGGCTGCATCAGCATATCCATTTGGTAGATGGTTGATATAGAAAATATACCGGTTTACCGGATGGGTCGATAGCCCCATATGCGAGGGGACAATTCATTCCACTGGAGAGACCCGCTATGTCCATTCTTCTCGTTACATCGAGCCCGCGCGGCGCTGCCTCGCATTCGACCCGCATCGCCACCGAATTTGCCCAGAAGCTTCTCGCCGCCGACCCGTCGAACACGCTGGTCGTGCGCGACCTCGTCGCCAACCCGCTGCCGCACATCGATACCGACTATGCGACCGGCATCTATACGCCCGCCGAATCCCGCACCCCGCGCCAGGCCGAAGTGGTCGGCGTTTCGGACGCCGTGCTCGATGAGCTCTTCGCCGCCGACACGGTGATCCTGGCCACCGGCTTCATCAACTTCAACATCTCCTCGACGCTGAAGTCCTGGGTCGACCACATCTCCCGCTCCGGCAAGAGCTTTGCCTATGGCGAGAACGGCCCCAAGGGCCTCGTCACCGGCAAGAAGGTCTATGTCGTGCTGGCTTCGGGCGGCGTCTATTCGGAAGGTGCGGCCGTACAGTTCGACCACGCCATTCCCTATCTGCGCGGCGTGCTCGGCTTCCTCGGCATGACCGATGTCGAGGTTATCCGCATCGAGGGCGTCGCCATGGGCCCTGACGCGGTGGATGCCGCGCTCGCCAAGGCAACGGCCAAGGTCGATGCCGTGGTAGCCAGCCAGCAGGCCGCCGCTGCCGCTTAAGGCTCCCGATCATCCGACCTCGAAAGGCAGGCCTTCGCGCCTGCCTTTTTCATTTCAGCCGATCAGATGCCTGAGAACCCCCGTCGCGGCCACGCCGATCAGCACGGTCGGCAGCATGGACAGGCGCGTTGCCGCCGCCAGCGTGATGGCCAGCGCCAGGAGATCAGCAGGATTGCGCGACACGAAGGCCGGCGCGATGACGGAGATCAGCACGCAACCGGGTGCCGCCTCCATCACCGCGGTCGCACGCGCGCTCAGCACGCGACTGCGCAGCACGACATAGCCGCCGATCCGCGTGAGATAGGTGACGCCGGCCATCAGCACGATGGTGAGAACCGTGGTCGCGTCGATCATGCATCACCTGCCATCAACCACGCGGCAAGCAGCCCCGACACCGCGCCGGCCGCCACATACCAGGCGCCGGGAACGAAGAGATAGACAAGCGCGGCCACTACCAGGCTGACCAGCCACGGCCGCGCCGCCGCCGCGCCTTTCCACATGCCGCGCATCAGCACCAGGAAGACAGCCGGAAACGCCATGTCGAAACCGTAGATCTCGATATCGCCCAGCATCGGGCCGAGCAAGGCGCCGAGCGTCGTGAAGGCCACCCAGGCAAGATACATCGCCAATGCCGCGCCCATATAGTAGCGCGAGCTGAAGGCCGGTTTGACCCCCGCGGTGGCACGCTGCTTGGCGTCGGCCAGGCCCAGCGCCCAGCTTTCGTCGCACATGAAGAACAGCGCCGTGAAGACCTTGCGCCGCGGCAGCTCGCGCAGGAACGGCGCCAGTGCCGCGCCCATCAGCAAATGACGGCTGTTGACCAGGAAGGTGATGGCGACGATGAGCAGGATATGCGGCGGCGACGTCCACAGCTGGATCGCCGCGAATTCCGAACCGCCGGCGAAATTCAGCCCTGTCATCATGGGCAACTCGACCGCGCTCAGCCCTTTCTGCGTCGCCTGGGCGCCAAGCACCAGCGCGTAGGGAATGGTGCCGAGCAGGACCGGCACGCAGGACGCCACGCCACGGCGGAACTCCGATCCCGAATCGCTGCCGGCTGCCCCGACTGCCTGTGAAACGCTCATACTTCTCCACCGGCGGCTTTGCGGCCGCCCCTTCCGGTTTGCGTCTGGAATTCGTGATATCGGCGGCCACATTACAATCAGCTCTCCGCAATTTGGTTGCGAAAATTGTTGCGTTCCATTAAATTTCGGCATTCACTGCCGATAATATTCAAAAGAATGGAATCGCACGCCGTGAAACTGGACGAGATCGACAAGCGTATCCTGCGGGCATTGCAGCGTGACGGCCGCAGGGCCAACAATGATCTTGCCACTCAGGTAGGGCTGTCGCCCTCACCTTGCCTGCGGCGCGTCAAGCTTCTCGAGGAAGCCGGCATCATCGACCGCTACGTCGCCGTGATCAATCCGGCCAGCATCGGCAAGGGCCTCACCTTCTTCACCCGCATCTGGCTGAAGGCGCAGGACGAGGACACGATCGAGCATTTCGCCAGCGAGGTCGCCAAGCTGCCGCAGGTGATGGAATGCTATCTCATGCTCGGCGACTGCGACGCTATGGTGCGCGTGGTGGCCGCCGGCATCGACGACTACCGCCGCTTCCAGTCGGAGCATCTGAGCCGCATCAAGGGCGTCCAGAACGTCAAGACCGACGTGCCGAGCCAGACGATCAAATACACGTCGGAACTGCCGATCTGATCATCGAGACTCGGAGAGACCATCAGAGTCGCGCAATGACGGTCTGACGAATTGGCTCTGGCGCCGCTCCACAACAGCCAAACTTAATGGTGGACGACGGCGACCACAGGCGCGACTAGCACAGGTTCTACTGCCATCTCGACGCCCAGGGCACCTGGGGCGTGTTGGCCCGGCGGCATCGGACGATAAGGATCGGCTGCCTACTTTTGCGCGGGCGCCCGTTGGCACGAACCGGGCTTTTTTGATTCACGTCCACCTCCTGTGGATTGGTCTGAAATGGAATGATCTGCGCCCCGGACAGTCGTCATTTGACGGTATGCGTATTTGTTGCCTCCCTGCAACAGTGGTCACATGTAGCCTTAGTTTAAAGTGCAATTTTATGCGAACCCACCGAATCTAATGAGATTGTAGTTGACAGCTTTCTTCGGCGCGAACAGGCTTTGGCGGGGAATAAAGCTTGATAACGGGGGTGGGCTTATGACGGATACTCAAAGACATAACGAATATGTAAGTTCGCTCGGTTGGCTGCCGGTTTTGGTGTTGTTTTTTATGACCGCAATTTTCTGGACGGCACCTGCTTCGGCACAGGTCGTTTTCGGCGGCGACGCCGGCGATCCCGAAAACACGATCTGCAGCTTTGCCGGCGTGATCGGCACAACGATCAATGACGATTGTAGTAACTCGGACGACTATTTTGTCCCCGCGCCAGGAATCACGATAGGCCCGAGCGGCAGCCAGATTAACTTCGACGCCGCGACAGGAGCCGCCACGTTCGGTGGGGCGGTCGACATGGGCGGCAATGTTGTAAAAAATGTTGGCACCCCGACCGCGGGGACGGATGCAGCCAACAAGGACTATGTGGACGGTGTCGTGGGCGATGCTTCGGCAAAGAACGTAGAGCAGGACGGAAGGCTTGACGCCGTCGAAGCCAAGAATACCGAGCAGGATGGCCGGCTCGACAGCGTCGAGACAAAGAACACCGAGCAGGATGCGACACTCACCGATCACGAGACGCGGATCACGCAGACGGAAACCAAGAATACCGAGCAGGACACACGGCTCGATGGCCACGACACCATGCTGGCATCCCTCGATACCCGCGTAACGACAAATACAACCGACATTGCCGTCCTGGACGGACGGGTCGGCGCCCTGGAAAGTGGTTTTGCCGATCTAGGCAACCAGATTTCAGAGAACCGGACCGAGGCTCGGCAGGGCATCGCGGCGGCTATAGCCATGACGACGGCGCCAATGCCATCTGCTGCCGGCCGCACGAGCTGGGCCGGCAATGTCGGCTATTTCAAAGGTGAAACGGCGTTCGGCGGCTCATTTGCTCATCGCTTCGATTTCAACGAGCCTTTCGCGCTCACCGCTGGCTATGCCTATGGCGGCGGCAGCAGCCACGGTTTCCGCGTCGGCTTGGCGGGCGAGTTCTAGCACCTGGCTACTTTTCGGCGAATGGTGCCGAAGCGGCCGGCAGCGTTGCCGGGAGGGTTTGGAATGCGCGGATTTGCCCGGCTGACAGCACTGCTTCTGGCCCTGTTTTGCATCCAAACAACACCGGCATATTCTCAGGCGAAAAAGGACGACCGATCTGCCCCGAAGGCATCCGAGGGTCCAAAGCCGGCCAATATCGACCACAACGGCATTCTGATCCTGATCCGATCCACATTGCTGGCCCTGGACAACGCCAACAAGACCGGAGACTATTCCGTCCTGCGCGAGCTGGGCGCTCCAGATTTCAAAACGAACAACCCTGCCCGCCTGGCTGAGGTTTTTGCAAAACTGCGCAACGAGCAGCTTGATCTCAGCGGTGTCGCAGTGCTCGAGCCCCAGCTGACATTGACGCCGCAGATCGAAGCCAACGGAATGTTGCATATGGCGGGCTTTTTCCCGTCGGCTGCCATGCAGCTGAACTTTGAATTTGCCTTCGCCCCTGTCGACCGGCAATGGAAGATATCGGGCATGTCTGTCAGACTAGGCGCCAGCACGCCGTCGGCCCCCGACAATGCCCCGGCTGTAGCGCCCGCACCATCTCTGGAGAAACCAGAAGCGCCAGCCGCCGCCATCTCCACAAAACGTCAGATCAAAAAGAAATAAACAGGCAGACCGTCTTCCGCAGTGCCAGGTTCATGCGTGAGCGCCTCGACAAGTCCCGCTGCGCAGATCCGAGTCGCGGCGTGGTCGTCGTCTGCCCAATTGACTCAGGCAGGGCATCAATCCGTTCCGGCGATGCCACCTTGCCAATGCTCGTTGGGAACCGAAACCTCGCGCATGAAATCCACGAAGCTGCGCACGGTCTGCGACAGCTCGCGCTTGCTCGGAAAGAGCAAATTGACCTCGACGGGCGCGATGTCCCAATCGGTGAGCAGCGGGACGAGACGCCCTTCGGCGAAATCATCGACGCACAGATAGGTGGACAGCACGCCGAGGCCCGCGCCATTGCGGACAAGCTGGTGGATGGTCAGCGCTTCATTGACGCTGACCCGGTTGCGCACATCGACGGTGGCCATCTCGCCCGCTCGGTGGAAATGCCACCTTCGCGTCCGGCCGTCGCCACGGGGCATTTCGATGCACTCATGCGTGGACAGATCGGCCGGCATCAGCGGTGTGCCTTGGCGGGCGAGATAATCCGGCGCGGCGGCGAGGCAGCGACGCACACTGCCCAGGCGTGTCGCCACCAGCGCTGAATCGGGCAAAGGCCCCATGCGGATCGCCACGTCTACGCGCTCGGCGACAAGGTCGAGGTCGCGGCTCGTCAGGTCGAGCGCCACGTCGACATGGGGAAAGCGGGCAAGGAACGCCGGCAGATGCCGTGACAGGACATTGATGCCGAAGCCGATGCCGGCACTGATCCGCAGCACACCGCGTGGCTCGCCGGCCAGGCTCTCGACATAGGTCACCGTCTCGTCGATCCGCGACATCAGGTCGACGCAACGCGTCCGCAGCGCTTCCCCGGCGGCGGTCAGGATCACCGCGCGGGTGGAGCGCTGGAACAGTCGCACACCCAGTTGCTGCTCAAGCCGGGCAATGTCGCGGCTGACCGTCGACTTCGGCAGGCCGAGCGCGCGGCCGGCGGCCGAGAAGCTGCTGGTCGCCGCCACTTTCTCGAAGACACGCAGGTCGTTGAGATCGATCATGCCGGCGACTGTTCCATCCGCGGGACAGTGAGTCCAGCCGGTCGAACGAGCTTTTTGCTGCCTTGGCGCCAGCCAGCCGCTACCACTGACAGAAGGCTGGGGAGCCTCGCCGACCGTGGAGATCAGACATGCCTGAATTGACAATTCCCGCCGACGATCCCAACCGCCAGCTGTCGATTGTCGATCCCGACGATCCGTCGCTCCAGCATCTGGCTGTGGTGGGCGACACCTACACGGTCCTGCTTTCCGGCGCGCAGACGGCTGGGCGCTTCTGCCTCATCGACATGAAGGTTCCCGATAGCGGCGGCCCCGGTCCGCATCGACACGATTTCGAGGAGATGTTTCATCTCCTGGAGGGCGAGATCGAATTCACCTTCCGTGGCCAAAAAAGCGTGGCCAAGGCAGGCATGACGGTGAACATCCCCGCCAACGCGCCGCATTCCTTCAAGAATGTCTCGGGCGCGGATGTGCGCATGCTGTGCCTGTGCGCGCCGGCGGGACAGGAGGCGTTCTTTGCCAGGGTCGGCACGCCGGTCGGCAGCCGCACCGCCCCTGCTCCGGAACTCAGCCCGGCGGAATTCGGCGCCTTCCTCGCCAAGGCAGCGGCACTTGCGCCGGAATTCCGCACCGAGCTTCTGAAACCATAATCCGGACAGGCCATCATGAGCGTCGAAATCCACCCCCAGGACGAGCATGATCGCACCGTCATGCGGGCGATGCGCGACATGCTGGCGACGCTGCCGGCACTGGAATTTGCGCCGCCGTCACGGCCGGCCTTCGAAGAGCTGATGCAACAGACGCCCGTCGCCGACGGCATCAGCTTCGAGACAGGTATGGTCGGGGCGGTAGCGGGCGTGTGGTGCCGGCCAAAGGCCGACGCGGCGCGTGCGGCCATCCTCTACCTTCATGGCGGCGCCTATGTTCTGGGTTCCGCCGTCGGTCATCGCAATTTCGTCAGCCAGATCGTGCTGCGCGCCGGCGCGCCGGCCTTCATTCCCGACTACCGGCTGGCGCCCGAGCACGCTTTTCCGGCCGCCATCGACGATGCGCAAAGTGTATTCACCGGACTTTGCGACCTCGGCCATGAAGCGATCGCGCTTGCCGGCGACTCGGCCGGCGGTGGCCTCGCACTGTCGCTGCTGGCGCTTGTCGCGGCCAAAGCCAGGCAAGGCACCGGCGTCATGCCGCGCTGTGCGGCGTTGATGTCGCCTTGGACCGACCTTGCCCTCGCTGGCGGTTCGATGCTGACAAGGGCGGCCACCGATCCGCTGGTAAGACGCGACGAGCTGAAAAAGGCGGCCGACCTCTATCTCAAAGGCGCCGATCCCATCGATCCACGCGCCTCGCCGCTCTACCAGCACCTGGGCGGGCTGCCGCCGCTGCTGATCCATGTCGGCGATGACGAAATCCTGCTCGACGATTCACGCCGCGTGGCAGAAGCGGCGTCGAGCGCCGGTGGCGAGGCGGCACTGCACATCTGGGAAGGCATGACCCATGTCTTTCCCTCCAACCTTGCCCAATTGCAGGCCGCGCGCCAGGCTGTCGACATGATCGGAGCGTTCATGCGCCAGCACCTCTAGGCGTCGGCGCATACACTTCGCTGGACCCAGAAAAAAATCGATCTGGAATGTCGATTCGAGCGCGCCCCGGGCGTCCTTCGGGCGCAACCGGAATTGCCGGGCGGCGTCGGATGACCGATCCTGCTCCCGGCATGGGAGAAAACCATGAGCCATTCCTACCGTTGGGTCATCGTCGCGGCTGGCGCGCTGATGTCCTGCGTCGCCATCGGCACGATGTTTTCGCTGGCGATCTTCCTCGAACCGATGGCGCTCGACACGCAATGGTCGCGCGCCGGCATTTCGAGCGCCATGACGCTCAACTTCCTGGTGATGGGCCTTGGCGGCTTCGCCTGGGGTGCCCTGTCCGACCGGTTCGGCGCCCGCATCGTGGTCACCATTGGTGCCGTGCTGCTCGGGCTGGCGCTGGTGCTGGCGAGCCGCGCCGGCTCGCTTCTCAGCTTCCAGATCACCTATGGCGTGCTCGTCGGACTCGCCGCCAGCGCCTTCTTCGCGCCGATGATCGCGCTGACCTCAGGCTGGTTCGACACCAATCGCGGACTGGCCGTATCGCTGGTCTCGGCGGGCATGGGCGTGGCGCCGATGACGATCTCGCCCCTGGCCCGCTGGCTGATCTCCACCTATGAATGGCGCACCGCCATGTTCGACATCGGCCTCCTGGCCTGGGTGCTCCTGCTGCCGGCCGTCCTTCTGGTGCGCCAGCCGCCGAAACCCGCCGCCGCCGATGCCGCCGCGGCGCGCGTGGCCGAAGGCGACGGCCTCACGGTCGGCCAGGCGCTGCGCTCGCCGCAATTCATCGTGCTGGGGCTGACCTTCTTCGCCTGCTGCGCGGCCCATTCCGGCCCGATCTTCCACATGGTCAGCTACGCCATGCTGTGCGGCGTCGCCCCGATGGCCGCTGTCTCGATCTACAGCGTCGAGGGCCTGGCCGGCCTTGGCGGCAGGCTGCTCTACGGCGTGCTGGCCGATCGGCTGGGCGTCAAGCCGGTGCTGATCGCCGGGCTGGCGATCCAGGCGATCGTCATTGCCGCCTATCTCTCGATCAGCCAGCTTGACCAGTTCTATATGCTGGCTGTCGTCTTCGGCGCCACCTATGGCGGCGTCATGCCGCTCTACGCCGTGCTCGCCCGCGAATATTTCGGCCAGCGCATCCTCGGCACAGTGTTCGGCGCCGCCACAATGCTCTCCAGCCTCGGCATGGCGCTGGGGCCGCTCGCCGGCGGCATGATCTTCGACGCCTATGCCAGCTACCATTGGCTGTTCATTGGCTCGGCGCTTATCGGCCTGGGGGCGGCGGGCATAGCCATCGCCTTCCCGCCCCTGCCGCGCAGGGCGTTGCAGGCGGCGTAGACGGCAAACGGGGCCTGGCAGGCGGATGGCCGGTCAAGCCACCGGCGCCGTCACGCCGACTTGAGGATCGTGAAGGGCCGTTTTTGAATGGCCCGCTTGCCCTGGAAGCTAGCGGCCGGAGCCGGGCGGCCGACATGAAAGCCCTGGACCTTGTCGATGCCGAATTGGCGCATGAGGGCCATCTGCTCTTCGGTCTCCACCCCTTCGACAAGGATTTTGTGACCGCGATTTCTGACCAGCGCGATGATGTCCTGCAGCATTGCCATGCCCTTGGGAGTGCCGCAGTCATGGAGAAACGAGCGGTCGATCTTGACGGTATCGAAATCGATGAGACGAAGCCATGAAAGGCCGGCGAAGCCCGTCCCGAAATCATCGAGCCAGATCCTGATGCCGAGCAGCTTCAGATCGCTGATGCAGCGCAGGATGTCGGAGTGCATCTCCATCTCCAGGCCTTCGGTGATCTCGAAGGCCAGCCTGTTGCCGGTCACCCCGGTCTCTCCCAGAATGGTTGCGACCGATGTCGCGAAACCGGGCGTCTTGAGCTGGATCGGCGAGACGTTGACGCTGACGACGCGCACATGATCCCGCGCCAGGAGCTCGGCGCATACGGTCCTTATCGCCCAACGCCCGAGTTCGAGGATGGCGCCGGTCCGTTCCGCGACGGGAATGAACAGGCTCGGCGGAACCAGGGTGCCGTCCAGCATTTTCAGGCGCATCAGCGCCTCCACGGCCTCGAACTTGCCCGACGCGACGTCCTGGATGGGTTGATAGACGAGCGAAACCAGGTTCTGGCCGATCGCGATCTTCAGCAAAGCCGCGAGGTTCTCGCTCTCGTCGCTGCTCTGGGGGTCGGTCGGATCGAACAGCCGCGCACAGTTTCGACCGCTGGCTTTCGCCAGATAGAGCGCCCGATCGGCTTCGTGGATGATCTTTTCCAGCTTGGCGGCGGTCTGCTTCCTGGTGAATGCCGCGCCCACGCTTGCCGTCACGATCGAAATGCCATCGCGCCGCAGCTCGTGCGCGATGGCCAGGCTCTCGACCGTGCGGCAAACGGCCTCGGCGAGATCCGCGACCTGGTCTTTCTTGTCGATGCGCGCGAGCACGATGAATTCCTCACCGCCATAGCGGCCGATGGACCCATCATACTGCTTGATCATCTCGCTGAGCGCATTGGCGACCTGGATGAGGCAGCGGTCGCCCTCCTGATGGCCATAGCAGTCGTTGAACTTCTTGAAGAAGTCGACATCGATGAGGATCGCCGCGAAACCGTTGCCAAGCTTTTGCCAATCGCTCCAGTAGTCGCGCAGCTTCTCGTCGATCGCCCGCCGGTTCTCCAGACCTGTCAGCGGATCCGTCCGCGACAGTCTGAGCAAGGCCCGGCCACGCTCGGTTGCCTCATTGTGCTGGATCTTGGCTTCCAGCGCGTTGAGGAAGACGTTGTAGCGCTCTTCGTTCAGCTTCCAGTTCACATAGGACGTGAACGTGAAGCACGAGACGTAGAAGGTGCCAAACACCATCTTGTACGTCAGCGATGCGGGCACAAAGTAGTTGACGACGTACAAGATGCACAAAATTATCGTGGAGGTGACAATGGAAACCCTGAAGCTGAAGGTAAAAAACAGATTGGCACTCATCATGAAAATGGTGCCGAAAACCATATAGTATGCGACGCTTTCCCGGTCCGCGCCGCCCATGGCCGGACACAACCAGCCGATATAGCCGAAGATGATCGCAGCGGCGCAGGTCACGTCGAGCCAGCCCGTGGCCGCTCCCCGGCGCAGCTGTGCTTCCAGGGTCAGGAGCGCGGTCACCCCAACCACGAAGCGCGCCGTGATCGTATAGACCGCCACGTCGGGGATCAGCAGCAGATCCGTTGCCGAAAACAGGAGATAGATGGCGACGGCGATCCAAAGCCCTGGCCTGGCTTCCTTTCTCCGCACCGCCTGAACTTCCTTCTGGAAGAGGCTGCGAAGCTCGTCGGCCCCCGGTTCGTGACGTTGTTCGAACGGTTCCACATGCGCGATATCAGCCGATCCGGATGACACGCGTTCGTTCATGAGGACAAACCCCGTTTGCCGGGGATCCTGTATGCGGACCTCATTTCTCGCCTCTGCCCCCACGCGGGCTGACTCCCTTGGGACGCGACAGGGATCGCGACGCTGCCCTGATCATGCAGTCGCTCGAAACAAGTTTCCGTTAACTCGAACCCGGAATTCGCGCCGGGAAAAGCCCAACGATCCAAGATGGTTACCGGGAAATTAATCATACTGATAAAATGCCCCCGGGCCGACGTTGGCAAAACGGGCATTCTAGGCAATAAGTTAACTGACTGTTAACTATGGAGTTCCGGTGTGCAAACCATCTTCGATGGCCAGAGTCTGATTACCGCCGAGACGATCGCGGGGGGGCTGCGTCGGGGAAAGCCCGAGCATCATGGCGAAGCGTTCGAAACCGCTCGCGTCGAGCTTGCGCTCGTTCTCCACACGACACACCAGCAAATCGAACAGGGAAAAGCCCCCGCCGAGATCATTCGTCGGCTGATGTCGTTTCTCGAAGCGTTGCATGGCAGGCTTCATCCGGACGTCTGGCAGGCCTTGATACCGGTGGCGCAGGGCCACCCGATCATGCAGTACTTTCTGGAAGACCCGCTGACCCGGTGGTCCTTCACCAAGCCCAGGGGTTATTCCGGCGACGCGGAGCTGCTCGACTACATCTATTGCGACCCGCACGTGGCCGAAAGCGTGGCAAATGCATCGGAGCTCGGCAAGGCCCTCTATCGCTACACCCAGGACGTGCCGTCCTGCGTCGCGGCCCGGGAGCGGCGCGATCTTTTGACCCGTTACGTCGATGAGGCCGCGGACAGGAATGGCCCGCAAACCGAGGTGCTGGCGATCGCGGCCGGCCATTTGCGCGAAGCCAACCGTTCGGCCGCGTTGGCGGAAGGCCGCCTCAAGCGTTGGGTTGCGCTCGATCAGGACCCCCAGAGCGTCGGGCTGATCGCGCGCGACTTCCGGGGCACGGCGGTCGAAGCCGTCGACGGCTCGGTGCGAACCGTTCTCACGCGGAGCCACAAGCTTGGCAAGTTCGACCTCATCTACGCCTCCGGCCTCTACGACTACCTTCAGCACAACGTCGCCGTGAAACTCACGAAAACCTGCCTGCAGATGTTGAAGCCGAACGGGACGTTCCTGTTTGCGAACTATGCCGAAGGCAATCCCGACGCGGGATATCGCGAGACCTTCATGGACTGGGTGCTGCTGCTGCGGTCCGAAGTCGACATGTGGAACATCGTCAACGCCAGCGTAGACCGCAACACCGTCGAGGCCCAGGTGTTCTTCGGCGAAAACCGCAACGTGCTATACGCCGTCATCCAAAAGCGCGGGTAAGACTCGCCTCACGGCGGCCAGGGATCTCGAGCGCTTCAAGCGGAGTGCTCGAGACTTCCGCGCTCGCGGGGAGCGGCAGCCCTACCCGAAAATCCGCTCGCCCTGCTCGTCGACGAGCTGGATGCCTTTCTTGATCGAAATGTCGACGGCGTCGTCCAGCCCGGCGAAACGGTCGGCGCGGATGAATTTGTGCTCCCTCACCACGCCATCGACCTCCTTGGAGACGATGCCGCAGGTCTGATACTGGCCGTCGGTCTTGTAGGGCGTGGCGCTGATCGTGAAGCCCTTGTGCTCGACCTGCTTGGCGGGCGCGGCACTTGCAGGCTCGGCCGCTTCGCCGCCACCGCCGCCGAAAAGACGTTTCAGAAAAGACATCGCTCAAATCTCCTTGTCGCCTGTGATCGCCTTCCCAGGCGATTCACGGCGTTGTTTTCCCAGCATGCGCGAATGTGCCGCCGCGTTCCAGCCCCCTGATGAAGACGGAGACCAGGAGCGCGATCTGCTGGTCGATCTCGTCCCCCTGCCGGCGCACGGACCTGGCCGCATAGCCGCTGGTGACGATGCCGTGTACGCTTGACCAGAGGGTTCGCGCCGCGATCCGGCGCGTGTCCTCGTCCAGATCGAAGCCGCCATCGGCAAGGACGCTGGCGATGATCTCGAACAGCTGGTCGAGCCGCGCCTCATAGACATCGGGCTCGGTCAGCACCGGACGCCGCCTGTTGAAGGCAAGCAGCGCCGGCCAGCTGCCGGGATGCGCCTCGACGAAGCGCACATAGGCGCCGGCCAGTGCCAGCAGGCGTTGGCGCACGTCGGTGATGCCGCGCCGGCCGAGATCGGCCATCGCCGCCGCCCCCGCGACACCCAGCCGGTCGAGCAGGCGCATGTTGACGGCGCGGTGCACACCGTCGAGATCGGAAAACAGATTGTAAACCGAGCCGACCGAGATGCCCGCCTGCTCGGCGATGGTCCTGGCCTTCAGATTGTCCATGCCGCCTTCGTTGAGCAACGCTTCCGCGATGGCCAGCACACGCTCGCCCGTCTCTTCCCTGTCCAGTGCCATGCTTTTCCTTCTGGATATGCCCTTGCGAATGGCCTGCCGCTCCGACCCGACGCCCTTTCGTCTACCATATCCAGGACAACGTGAACAGCGTTCAAAAAAATCCTTGAACAATGTTCATTTACTGATATGTTGGCTTCGTGAACATTGTTCACGGGAAAATTCGAAGGGAGAAGAACCATGCTTAGCCTGATCAGGACATTGCTCGACGGCGCCAGCGCACGGGCCGAGGACGGCCTCAAGGATCGCTTCGCCATCGACCTTCTGGCCCAGCGTATCCGCGACGCCGAGGCGGGACTTGCCGCCGCCAAGCAGACACTTGCCTCACTGATCGTGCGCCAGCGTGCCGAGCAGGCCGGTCTCGACCAGCTCGACAGCCGCCACGCCGACCTAGAGACACGCACGCTGAGCGCGCTGGCCGCCGGCAATGGCGGACTTGCCGAAAGCGGGGCCGCGGCCATCGCCGAACTCGAAAATGAGCGCGAGGTTCGCCGCGCCACAGTGCAAAGCCTCGGCGAAAAAACCCTGCGGATGCGCGTTTCGGTGGAGCGGGCGCACCGCCGCATCATCGACCTCAACCAGGGCATGATCTCGGCCCGCGCCATCGATGCCGAGCGCAAGGCGCAGTCACGCCTCGTCAGGTCGATTGGCCATTCGGCGAGCCTCAACGACGCCGAGGAGCTTCTGGCCCGCATCAAGGGCGCCAGCGACCCGTTCGAGGAGGCCGGCATTCTCGACGAGATCGACGGCGAGCTGCGTCACGATGCGATCCGCGACCGCCTTGCCGACGCTGGACACGGCCCGGCGGTGAAGGTGCGTGCCAGGGACGTGCTGGAACGCCTGAAGACCATCAACTGAAGATTTTTGGACCTGACCACAACCCTATCAAATCCAACTTCGATCCGATCAAGGGAACACGACAATGAACGGCAATCAGACCTACATCATGTTCAACACCATCTCGGTTGGCGCAGCCTATTTCATGCTCGGCCTGTCGCTGTGGCTGGCGCCGGTCGACCTGTCGACCAAAGGCTACTGGGGCATGGGCATCCTGCTGCTCACCGGCAGCCTGGTGAACCTGGTCAAATATCGCACCGACGAACGCATCTCGGCCGAAACCACCGCCAAGATCGAAAAGGCGCGGAACGAAAAGCTGATCAGCGAATATGTCGGCAAGGAATGATGCCGGCATGGCCTGACGGGAAAAGCCCGATAGCCGAGCTTTTTTTGCCGCGCGCGGCAGCCTGGCGCGTGCTGAGCTGATCGACCCCCACTCCGTCTCGGCTTCGCCGAGCCACCTCTCCCCCGATCGACGGGGGAGAGGAAGGCGCCAGGTTTTTTTGTGATCGACGCTTATCCAGTAAGGCTCCCTTCCTTTCCCTCCGGAGGAGGGAAAGGTGGCGCTGCAAAGCAGCGACGGATTGGGGGAACCACCTTGGCAATCAAGCCTCACGCCGATCAAACATGCTTGACCTCCCCTGGCGCAAAGTGGGGCGAGGAACCCCGCTCTTGCCGGGTCTCAGCGATGTGTCAGCGCTTCCAGCGCTTCGGCGGCAGCTTCGAGAATAGCGATCGCCTCGGCCTGCTTTTCGGCCGGGGCATCGACGATGTCGCCGAGCGCCGCGCGCAACCGGTGGCGGACGGCGCGGAATTCGTCACGCGTTTCCGAACGCTCGCCACGCCCGCCCCGGCCGCCGCGACGGTCCTCGCCATCATCGTTCCAGCCGAACCAGTCGCGCGCCTTGGCCATCTTGCGGCCGAAGCGTTCGAGGTGTTCGAGCACGCCGTCGATCATGTCTCGGTTGTCGGCCAGATGCGCCTGGCCCGCCTCGGTGATCGAAAACACCTTCTTGTTGCCTTCGCTCGACGAGACGGCATAGCCGGCCTCTTCCAGGAAGGTCAGCGTCGGGTAGACCACGCCTGGGCTCGGGCTGTAGATGCCGCTGGTGCGCTCTTCCAGCGCCTTGATGATGTCGTAGCCATGGCGCGGCGCCTCGGCCAGCAGCGACAGGGTGATCAGCTTGAGGTCGCCGTCGGCCAGCATGCGCCCGGCGCGAAAGAAGTCGCCTGGGCCGCCGCGACCACCACCGCCCCTGCCCCCGAACGGACCGTAACCGCCGCCCCCCCTGCCGCCGAATTTACCGGCCATGTGCATGAACATGCGCTCGCCGAAATGATGATGGCCGGAATGATTGTGCCCAAAATTGTGCTTGTGCATTTGATTGCTCCTTGAGTTCTATCTTACGATATATCTTAATTAGGCGTACCCGATCGCCGAGTCAAGATATATCTTACGATGTATCTAAATGTCGCGCTAGAGGCTTGCTTTCGCCGGAACGCGCGGCTAGAAGGCGCTAGAGGGTCAATGACCGCTCCGTAAGCGTCTGACGTCAAGCAACGCATCCACTCCCGGTCCTCCGGGCAATTTCGCCGAAATCGGCGAACGGATGCCACATGCGAGAGACCGGATGCTTCAGGGAAACTCCACAAATGGCTGCAAGACCTCGGCGCGGGAAGCTGCCCGCGCGCTATGCCGCGATCCTCACCCCACTGGTGCTGTCGCTGCTGATGACCTTCATCGTCTCATTCATCTCGACGTTGAAAAGCCTTGGCTTCGACCCGGACCTGCCCTCCATCTGGATGACCGCCTGGGGCTTGTCCTGGCTGGTGGCGTTTCCGACGCTGATCTTGGTGCTGCCGATGGTGCGCCGCATCGTCGGGGTGCTGTGTGAGCCAGCGAGGCGGTAGAACCAGCGATCAGAGGCCCGGGGATTCTCCGGGCCTTCTCATGTCACCGCTACCAGCGGCCCTTGCGCCGGTTCCAGCCGTAGAGGAGATCGGCGAAGCGATCATAGGCAAGGCGGGTCAGCGGCAGCATGAGCCGATTGCCGAACAGGCTAGCCAGCCAGCCCTCGCCCGGCGTGATCCGCCAGACGGCGATCGCGACATCGGCGCCAACGAGGACTCCACCCTTGGCATCGGTCGCATGCAGCCGGCGGCGGATGTCCTCGAGCGAGGCGCCGTGCAACGACAGCGCATCCGGCTCCAGGTTGATGTCGCGGAACTCGACCCGCCCGGCCTTGACCGCCGCGATCAGCCGCCGCTTCTGCCTGCCGATGCCGGCATCGCAGACCGGACAGCGGGTGTTGTACCAGACGGTCAGCATTGGCCCTGCCCTGCCATCAATCACTTGCCGCGCATCGCGGCCTTTGGCCCGATGCATTTGTTGTCGCGAAACAGCGCCCACTCCTCGCACAGCCGTCCGTTGGGCAGGCGGCAAAACCCGTATTCGTTGCCGGCCTTGTCCCTCCTGACCACGAAGCGGCCGCCGATCGCACCGCAATGGACCGATGCCGGATTGGCCATGCCGAGCTGTTTTGGCGGACCGGCATCGGCCTGGGTCCAGGAGAACGCGGCGAGGCTGATGGCCAATATCGAGACATTTCTCATCGCGGTTCTCCCTAGCTCATGACGCAGATCCGTCTTGCGGCAAGATGCCATAAGCGGCAAGGTCCGGAAACGCCGCCGATTTGCATCATCCAAGCGAAGTGATGATCTCGCGGTAGGCGAATTCGGGGAAGGCCTTCATCGTCCGCGTCCTGATGTTGCCGGAAGCAGCGAGCATCAGTGAGAAACGTGCCAGCACCGCGTCGTCGGGCGCCTCGACCACCGCCACCATGTCGTATTCACCCATGGTCAGGTAGAGCGCCTTGAACGATCCGCCCATCTCGCCCAGTTGCTTCCTGGCGGCATCGAGCCGCTTGGGTGACTCGCGCACATTCTTGGCGCGCTGCTCCGTCCAGCTCATCAGCACGATGTAGCTTGTCATGGCACACCTCCCTCCGGGGCCACGGAGGACGGCGCTCAGGCCGTGGATCTGTCGACACGGCCTCGACCGGGGCGGCTTCCGGGTTGTCGCCCGAAAATGCATCCGACATCGGATTATCCTCCCGCTGCCAACGTCCCGCAAGCACTACCGCGCCGGCACCATGAGGGAACGGCCAATTGAAGCCAGTTTAAAACACAGCTTGATTGCGGCAATCTCCGTCGTGGCCTCAGCCCGGCAAAACGTTCGAGGCCAGCCAGCCGGAGAACCTCATGCGCGAGACAACGGACCTGCCGCCGCAACAGATCGACAGTCCCGCCGCCTGGACCGGCGAGGACATGGCAAGGCACCCTGAACGATGGCTTGTCGAACTGGAGCCGCAGGACGTGGCGGAGTTGGAAGCCGCCGCGGCCGGCTTTCTTGCCGGCTCGCGCGATATCGGCGGCCTGACCAAGGCGGATTTCCCCTTGCCCCGTCTGGCCGGCCATCTTGCCGCCCTTCGCGAAAAACTGATCGCTGGCATCGGCTTCGAGGTTCTGCGCGGTCTGCCGGTCGAAAGATATTCCGCCGAGATGGCGGCAACCATCTTCTGCGGTGTGGGCGCCCATCTGGGAAGCGCCCGCTCGCAGAATGCCCAGGGCCACGTCCTCGGCCATATCCGCGACATCGGCGCCAACGCCAGGGACGCCGCCACCCGCATCTACCAGACGGCGGAGCGCCAGACGTTTCACACCGATTCCGCCGATGTCGTCGGTCTGCTCTGCCTGCAAGACGCCATGCAAGGCGGCGAGTCCCTGCTGGTCAGCACGGTGACGATCTACAATGAGATGCGCGAAAGCCGGCCGGATCTCGCCCGCCTGCTGTTTGATCCGATCGCCACCGACCGGCGCGGCGAAATACCCGAGGGCGAGAAACCCTATTTCGAAATCCCGGTGCTCAACTGGCATGCCGGGCTGCTGACCGGTATCTACCAGCGCCAGTACATCGACAGCGCGCAACGCTTTCCCGATGCGATGCGCCTCACTCCAGCCCATGTCGAGGCACTGGACCTCTTCGACAGCCTTGCCAATGTTCCCCGGCTGAACCTGTCGATGCGGCTGCGGCCGGGCGACATGCAGTTCGTCTACAATCATTCGCTGCTGCACGACCGTATGGGTTTTCGCGATTGGCCTGAAACGGCCAAGCGGCGTCACATGCTGCGTCTATGGCTCTCGATCCCCGGCGACCGCCCGCTGCCGGACTGCTTCCGGCAGCGTTACGGCTCGATCGAGATTGGCGACCGGGGCGGGATCATCGTCAAGGGGACGCGGCTGAACGTGCCGTTGCTTTGACGCCAGAAACGAAAAAGGGCGCCAACCGGCGCCCTTGACTCTTCGTCACAAAAACGAACTCAGCTGTCCAGGAAGCTGCGCAGCTTGCGCGAACGGCTCGGATGCTTGAGCTTGCGCAGCGCCTTGGCTTCGATCTGGCGGATACGCTCCCGGGTGACCGAGAACTGCTGGCCGACCTCTTCCAGCGTGTGGTCGGTGTTCATGCCGATGCCGAAGCGCATGCGCAGAACGCGCTCCTCGCGCGGCGTCAGCGAGGCCAGAACGCGCGTGGTCGTCTCGCGCAGATTGGCCTGGATCGCCGCGTCGATCGGCAGGATCGCCATCTTGTCCTCGATGAAATCACCGAGGTGCGAATCCTCCTCGTCGCCGACCGGCGTTTCGAGCGAGATCGGCTCCTTGGCGATCTTCAAGACCTTGCGCACTTTTTCGAGCGGCATGGCGAGCTTTTCGGCCAGTTCCTCCGGCGTCGGCTCGCGGCCGATCTCGTGCAGCATCTGGCGCGAGGTGCGCACGATCTTGTTGATCGTCTCGATCATGTGCACAGGGATGCGGATGGTGCGCGCCTGGTCGGCGATCGAACGCGTGATCGCCTGCCGGATCCACCATGTCGCGTAGGTCGAGAACTTGTAGCCGCGGCGGTATTCGAATTTGTCGACCGCCTTCATCAGGCCGATATTGCCTTCCTGGATCAGGTCGAGGAACTGCAGGCCGCGATTGGTGTATTTCTTGGCGATGGAGATGACGAGGCGTAGATTGGCCTCGACCATTTCCTTCTTGGCGATCGCGGCTTCGCGCTCGCCCTTCTGCACCTGGTTGACGATCTTGCGGAATTCCAGGATCGAGATCGCCGTTTCGGTGGCCAGGTGCTGGATCTCGGCGCGCAGGTCCTTGATCGCATCCTTCTCATTCTTGGTGAATTCCTTCCAGCCGCGCGAGGTCAGGTTGGCGATCGAGCGCGTCCAGTTCGGATCGAGCTCGGATCCCTGATATTCCTTCAGGAACTCCTCACGACGCACGCCGTAGCTTTCGGCCAGCCGCAGGAGCTTGCCCTCGTTCTGCACCAGGCGCTTGTTGATGTCGTAGAGCTGCTCGACCAGCGCCTCGATGCGCGCGGTGTTGAGCGACAGCGACTTCACCGCCTTGATCAGCTGGTCCTTCAGCTCCTTCAGCCGGCGGTCCTGGCTGGGCGACAGCGTGCCGGCGGCGGCAAGCCTGTTCTCGACCTGCTGGTCCTGCAGCTTGCGCAGCTTCTTGTAGGTGTCGGCGATGACGTCGAGCGTCTCCATCACCTGCGGGCGGAGTTCCGCTTCCATCGCCGCCAGCGACAGGCTCGCCTCGTCCTCGTCTTCCTCGTCGTCGTCGCCAATGCCGCGCGTATCGGCGCCGACATTGGTGATGTCGTCTTCATCGTCGCGTCCGCGACGCGGCTTTTCCTCGGCCTTGGGCGCTTCCTCGACGCGTTCGACCACCGGCGCCTGCTTGGCTTCGGGGCCGGCATAGGTGGCTTCGAGATCGATGATCTCGCGCAGCAGGATCTTGGATTCGTTGAGCTCGTCGCGCCAGATGATGATGGCCTGGAAGGTCAGCGGGCTTTCGCACAGGCCCGCGATCATCGTCTCGCGGCCGGCCTCGATGCGCTTGGCGATGGCGATTTCGCCTTCGCGCGACAAAAGCTCCACCGAGCCCATTTCGCGCAGATACATGCGCACCGGATCGTCCGTGCGGTCGGTCGGCTCTTTCTTGGTGGTGGTGGCCGCGACGGCGGTGCCGGTCTGCTCGGCCAGCTCGTTGGCGTCTTCCTCGGCATCGGCGGCGGTGTCGCCGGCCTCGGTCTCTTCGCCCTGCTCGTCGTCCTCGACGACATTGATGCCCATGTCGGACAGCATCGCCATCGTGTCTTCGATCTGCTCGGAGGTCACTTCCTCGGAAGGCAGCACCGAATTCAGCTCGTCCATGGTGACATAGCCGCGCTTCTTGGCGGCCTTGATCATCTTCTTGACAGCATCATCGGAAAGGTCGAGCAGGGGCCCATCGGTGGCGCCTTCGCGTTCGGTCTCGACCTCTTCCTTTTCCTTTGTCGCCATAGTCTTTATCTTCTCCTAGCGGCCGGCCATCGGGGCCGCTCAAGCTGTCGGACCAGTCAAATCGGATACGCCCGTTTTTCTAAACGCGCTTCACCCGGCCTATGAACTGCATCCACTCTTTTGTTTGCTGCATGCCGTTGCCCCAAAACCGGTTCCACTCTTGGGCGGCATACATTAAGTCCAGATTAACCCTGATATCTGTGGCAGCCGGGCCGCCTGTCCAGTGATCAAGTCCCTTGCATCGCTTGTTTCCCGTCGACGCGGGTGCGGGTTAACGTTTCGAATCGTCCTGATTCCGCCATTCTGTCCGAAGGTCAAGCGCCACTGGCATGATTCGCATGAAAAAAGCGAATCAATTACCCGACTTAGCGCGCCTCGCCCCCAAGGGAAGCGTGGCGGCGCCTTCATTTCTGTACGCAGTTGCACTAGGCTCGCCCGGCCCTGCCCGACGATACGCCGAATCCTTCGATCAGCGCTTCCGTCGCTTGTACATCCTGAAATTGCGCCTGAATTTCGATCAGATGGCGGAAGTTTTCGTCCGAAGGATCCGCCTCGAGCGCCGCTTCCGCCTGTTTCAGCTCCTTATGTAAGGTGCGCGCGCTGCGCTGCAAGTGCAGCGCCTGGTTGAGCGCGTCGCGGGCATCCTCGAGCGCCGCCGTTTCCAGCGCAGGCCACTGCCGCGCCCGCTTGATCAGGCCGACGGCGCGCTCCCAGATTTCGGCGCAGCCGGCACGCTCGATCGTCGCCACCACCGCGTGCCGGTCATTGGCCATGTCGTGCGCCATCGCATCGAGGATCGCGGCGTGCAGCCGCGTCAGGTCGGAATTGGCGAGGTCGAGAAACTCGACATGAGCGAAATTCTCGTCGATCAGCGCCGGATGGTTGACCAATGCGACGATGATGGTCGCCTCGCGCACCGACATTCCCTCGCCGCGCCTGACCAGCGCCGACTGGCCGAGGCTTTCGGTGATCGCCATGCGGCCGCCGCCAGGCTTCGCGAATTGGCCGCCGGGTGCGGCTGCCTTGCCCTGCTGTCCCGGTTTCCAGTCCTGGCGCCCTTGCCGCGTATCGCGCTGCGAGCCGAAGAAGCTCTTTTCGCGTTCGCGCATTTCCTGCTGGTAGTGATAGCGCGTGCTTTCGTCGCGGATGCGGCTGGCGAGTTCGCGCAGCGTCTTTCCAAGTTCCGCCCGCCGTTCCGGCGTGTCGAAGACGCCGCCCGCCGTCTCGCGCATCCAGAGCAGATCGACCAGCGGCCGCGCGTCGGCCAGTACGGCGCGGAAGGCGTCCGGCCCCTCGGCCTTGACCAGGTCGTCGGGGTCCTTGCCTTCCGGCAGCAGCGCGAAGCGCGCCGAGCGTCCGGCCTGGACCGAAGGCAGTGCCAGGTCGGCTGCCCGCCATGCCGCCTTCAGCCCGGCCTTGTCGCCGTCGAAGCACAGCATCGGCTCCGGCGCCATGCGCCACAGAAGTTCGAGCTGGTTTTCGGTGAGCGCGGTGCCAAGCGGCGCCACGACGTTCTCGAAACCGGCCTGCGCCAGCGCGATCACGTCCATGTAGCCTTCGACCGCGATCACCGTGCCGCCTTTCGCCAGCGCCTTGCGGGCGCGGGCGAAATTGTAGAGCACATTGCCCTTGTGGAAGAGCTCGGTATCGGGCGAGTTCATGTATTTGGCGAGCGCATCGGGCGCTAGCGCGCGACCGCCGAAGGCGATGATCTTGCCGCGCGAATCCGGGATCGGGAACATGATGCGGTCGCGGAACCAGTCATAGGAGACCGGAATGTCGTCGCCATGGCGCACCAGGCCGCAGGCTTCGATATCGGCTTTCGGCACGCCCTTGGCCGCCAGATGCTCCTTCAGCGCATTGCGGCTGTCGGGCGCGAAGCCGAGCCGGAACGACTGCTGTGTCGCCGGCGTCAGCCCACGATCCCTGAGATAGGCGCGGGCCTTGGCGCCCTCGGGACCTTGCAGGCGTTCCTGGAAGAAGACGGTCGCCATCTCCATGACATCGGTCAGGCTGGCGCGTTCCTTCTCGCGCCGCTCCTCCTGCGCGTCGCGGACCGGCATCGGCACGCCGGCCATGTCGGCGATCTTCTCGACCGCCTCGGGAAAGCTCAACCCCTCGAGTTCGGTGAGGAACTTGAAATGATCGCCCGAGACCGAGCAGCCGAAACAGTGGTAGCGCCCCTTCTTGTCCTCGCAGTGGAAGGACGGGCTCTTCTCGCCATGGAACGGACAGCAGGCCCAATAGTCGCCGCGCGACGCATTGGTCTTCTTGCGGTCCCACGCGACGCGCTGGCCGATGACCGAGGAAATCGGCACACGGTCGCGTATCTCATCGAGGAAGGCGGGTGGAAAGCGCATATGGCAACTCGTTTCGCCACCATATAATCATGCCCGCGATTTCAGACGACCCCTAATGCGGACGATGCCCGGTTTCCACAGGGGCAACAAAAGCGGTCGCGGCCATATCTCAACAGAGGCGCGATCTTATGCGGCATCCTTGCGTAACGTGCGCACAGCCGGCTGTTCGTGTCTCATCGCCTGAGCCAGATCGTAATTGGTCTGCATTGACAGCCAGGCACGGGCGGTACTGACGCCTGCCATCTCCAATCGGACGGCGAGGTTCGGACTGATTGCCGCGCGACCATTGAGGACACGCGAAAGCGCCACGCGCGACATGCCAAGACGTTCGGCAGCGTCCTTCACCGACAGTTCCAACGGCGCAAGCACGTCTTCGCGGAGCAGTTCACCAGGGTGAGGAGGGTTCTTCATCATCATCATCATCTCTGTCCGTCAGTGGTAGTCCTGGTAGTCAACCAATTCGACATTGGCTCCCGCGAACCGAAAGGTTACGCGCCAATTGCCGTTGACCCACATCGACCAATGTCCTTTCAACTCGCCTTTGAGCGGATGCAGTCTGAAGGCGGGTATGTTCAGGTCCTGAGGGCCGGCGGCCACGTCGAGCAGAGCAAGGATACGGCCGAGCTTGCCAGCATGCGCGGCCTGAATTCCTCGTGTCGAGCCCGTTTGGAAAAAGGCTTCGAGGCCCTTGTGCCGAAACCCGACAATCATGACCACCAATGTATCCCGTAACTATACAAGATACAACCCTTCGCGGCTCGATCGGTCAGGTTCCAGATTTGCGCCGACGTCACCAGCGCCAAGAAGGCGGCCTGCGAGCCGCCTCCTTATGAAAGGCCAGCGAGATGCCGGCGCTCGTCAGTGCTTACTGCGCGGCAAGCGCGCCGAAGATGACGCCGGAGAGGATGCCGACCAGCACATAGTCATTGCCGACGCGAATCCATTCCTGGCCACGGCCGGGGCGGTGCAGGCCGTAGCGGCCATAGTCGCGGATCGGCTGGTGGCGCTTCCAGTTGGAATATTTCTGGCCATTGCGCCAATGGTTGCGCTTCACCACGACCTTCTTCTTGAAGACACGCTTCTTCACATCCCTGTGGTCGCCGGGCTTCTGCCAGTCGACCTTGGTGTAGTTCGACTGCGACGCGACCGGCGCATTCATCGGCGCGGCCTGGCCGGTGAGCGAGGTGGCGGCCAGCATCGAGAAAGCGAGAGCGGAAAGAACAATGCGTTTCATCGGAAGTCTCCTTGGTTGTCGATGCCCGAGGAATAGCCGCCAGCGGATGAACTGAAACTGAACATTCACATTACAATTGCGTAATGATTTCCTCTTCTTATTCCAGAGATTTGAACATCATCGCAAAGATGGCGCCGAAGCGCCGCGGACCGCGCCGATCGACCGTACAAGCCCTTGCAATCAGTTGCGGCCTGTCCATTTCCGACACTGGCCGTCGCCTTGCGGCTGCCCTTGAAATGGACAATTTTTTATTATCCGGCTAAAATATTCCGGCTATATTCCAAGGCTGCCATGACTATGATTCGTACCCTCGCTTTCGCCACCGGTCGCCACGCTGCCCATGCCCGCATGCAGGCACCGCGATGAGTGGCTCCGTCGTCCTTCTGCATCTGGCCGGCGCGGTCGCGCTGATGCTGTTTGCCACCCGCATGGTCAAGACCGGCGTCGAGCGCGCCTATGGCGACGTGCTGCGTCATCGCCTGCGCGCCACCATGCGCAATCCCATCATGGCGGTGCTGGCCGGCACCGGCCTTGCGATCGCCCTGCAAAGCTCCACCGCCGTCACCTTGCTGGTCGGCTCCTTCGCCGGCTCCGGCATCGTCTCGGGCGCCGCCGGCCAGCTCGCCGTGCGTGGCGCCGAGATCGGCTCGGCTTTGGTGGTCAAGCTCCTGACCTTCGACCTCACGCTCCTGGTGCCGCTCTGCCTGATCACCGGCACGGTGATGTTCATGGCCACCGAGCGGCGCGACTGGCGCCAGACCGGCCGTATCCTGGTCGGCATCGGCCTTCTGATCCTGTCGCTGGAGATGATCGGCCAGGCGTCGGAGCCGCTGCGCAACAGCCAGCTCATGCCGGTCATCATCAATTATTTCTCCAGCGATTCCATCACCGCCTATCTGCTGGCGGCGCTGGTCACCTGGCTGTTCCAGTCGAGCATCGCGGCAGTCCTGCTGATGGCGACGCTGGCCGGCCGCGGCCTGATCAGCCCGGAACTCGGCGTCGTGCTCATCCTCGGCGTCAATCTCGGCTCCTCGATCATCGCGCCGATGCTGACCCGCTCGGCCGGGCCCGCCGTGCGCGTCGTGCCGATCGGCAATCTGCTGATGCGCGGGCTGGGCTCGCTGGTCATGCTGATCCTGTTCATGATCGTGCGGCCGCATGTCGGGTTCCTCGGAGCGACGGCTGCCGACCAGATCGTCAACGCCCACATCCTGTTCAACGTCATCATCCTGCTCGCCGGCCTGCCGCTGGCCGGTTTCGTCTACCGCGCCTCCGAAAGGATCGTGGCGCTCGGCACCAAGGCGGCGCCGGCCGCCACGCTCGACGTCGTCGAGCTTTCCGCCCTCAACGAAAGCGCCCTCGACGTGCCGAGCCAGGCCTTGGCCAACGCCACGCGCGAAGTGGTGCGGGTCTGCGAGACGGTCGAGATCATGCTCAAGCGCATCATCGAACTCTACGAGAGCGCCGACATCGACAAGATCAAGGCGCTGGCCGCCCTCGACGACCGTGTCGACCGCAGGCACGCGGCCATAAAACTCTACCTTGCCAAGGTCACCAAGAACCCGCTGACCGAAGACGAGGCACTGCGCTGCCAGGAATTGATCGGCGCCTGCGTCAAGCTCGAGCAGGTGGGCGACATCATCGTGCGCAACATGCTGGTGCATGTGAAGAAGAAGCTAGAACACGGCCTGGAATTCACGCCCGAAGGCTGGCGCGAACTCTGCGCCTTCCACGCCTCGGTGCTGGCCAATGCCCGGCTTGCCTTCAACGTGCTGGTGTCGCGCGACCCCGAGACCGCCCGCCAGCTGGTGCTTGAAAAGGACCAGCTGCGCGACCGCGAGAAGGAAACCAGTGCCAGCCATTTCGTGCGGCTGCGCGAGGGCACCGCCAGGAGCGTCGAGACCAGCTCGATCCACCTCGACACCATCCGCGACCTGAAGCAGATCAACTCGCTGCTGGCGTCGATGGCCTACCCCGTGCTGGAAGAGCGCGGCCTGCTCTTCGGCTCGCGGCTGAAGGCGAGCTAAGGCAAGCGCCGCTTTTTCCCTTCTCCCCCTGTGGGAGAAGGAAGAACCGCCCCGCATCCACTCAATAAAACCTAAACCGGCGGCAAAAATTTCTGGATTGCCTGCCGTCCCCATCCATGGTTTGAGCCCATCATTCCGGGGGTCTTTTTCATGTCGTTGCCGCTCATCGCCCTGTTCATTGCCGCTTTCGCGTTCGGCACCACCGAATTCGTCATCGCCGGCGTGCTGCCGCAGGTGGCGCAAGGGCTCGGCGTTTCGGTTCCGACCTCCGGCTATCTCGTCTCCGGCTATGCCTGCGGCATCGCCATCGGCGGCCCGCTGCTGGCGCTCGCCACCAAGCGCCTGCCGCGCAAGACCTTGCTGCTCGGCCTCGCCGTCGCCTTCACCATCGGCCAGGCGGCCTGCGCGCTGGCGCCCGACTTCACCTCCATGCTGTTGCTGCGCATTGCCGTCGCGGTCGCGCATGGCGCCTATTTCGGCGTCGCCATGGTGGTGGCGGTCGGCCTGGTGCGCGAGGATCAGCGCGGCAGGGCGGTCGCCGTCATCCTGTCGGGCCTCACCGTCTCCAACGTCATCGGCGTGCCGGCCGGCACCGCGATCGGCAACATCTGGGGCTGGCGCGCGACGTTCTGGGTGATGGGCGCGCTGGGCGTGGCGGCAACGCTTGCCATGGCCGCCCTGTTGCCGCGCGCCACCGGATACCAGGCCAAATCGGCCAGCCTTGCCAGCGAGGTCCGCGTGCTGGCGCGCCAGCAGGTCTGGACCTCGCTGATCCTGATGCTGATGCTGATGCTCGGCCAGTTCTGCCTGTTCACCTACATCACCCCGACGCTGCTGGACGTCACGGGGCTCGACGAGAACCTGGTGCCCTGGGTACTGCTGCTCAACGGCGTCGGCGCCACGCTTGGCGTCTTCCTCGGCGGCAAACTGTCGGACTGGAAATTGATGCCGTCGCTGATCACCATGCTGGCCCTGCAGGCGGTGACGCTGGCCGTCATCTATGCCGTCATGCCCTACCCCCTGCCGATGGTTGTCGCGATCATCGTCTGGGGCGGGCTCAACTTCGCCATCGGCACCCCGATCCAGACCCGCATCCTGGCCTGGACGGCGGACGCCTCCGGCCTCGCCGCCTCGCTCATCCCTTCCGGCTTCAATATCGGCATCGCGCTGGCCGCGTCGCTCGGCGCCGCAATGCTCAATGCCGGCTATGGTTACCGCAGCCTGCCGGTTGCTGGCGCCCTTGCCATGCTGGTCGCCGTCATCGTCGCCATTGCCTCGCATGTCTGGGAACGCCGTGCCGACGTGACACCACCCCTGCCGGCCGCCGAATAGAAGGTCGCCCACGCGCCGGTGCGGCAGCCGCAATTCTCGCGCTGGCTCTACGATCAGGTGCAAAGGCGATAGCGCCTACAGATCGATCCGGAACCGCAGGCTTTCCGCTCCGCCATAGGCGGCATCCTCGAAGAAGCGTTCGACCAGCCTGCCGCCATTGGCCAGGATCACCTTGTGGGAGGCCGGATTGCCCGGCTTGGCAGTGATCTCGACATAGGGCAGGCCGATCGCCCTCGCCTCGTCCAGCATCAGCCGCAAGGCCTGCGTGGCATAGCCGCGTCCCCGCTTCCACGGCACCACGGCATAGCCGATATGGCCAAGCACGTGCGATGGCAGTTCGGCCGTTCCCTTCTGCCAGCGAAAGCCGATCGAGCCCGAGGCCTCGCCGTCCCAGATCCAGCGGCGGAATCCCGGCAGGCGCGGCACCTGTGTTCCGTCCGGCAAGGCGATGGGCGGCCCCTTGGCTTCGGTATCATCGAGGCTGGCCAGGAAGGCGGCCGGATCTTCCTCGATGGCCGCGAGTTGTTCGCGCGTCGCTTCCAGCAGCCGCACATTGTCCGGCGACCAGCCGCGTTCGAGCGCCGCCTTGTAGGATGGCAGATGTTCAAGCGCCGGTTTGACGATCTCGACCATGGTCGATGCTTCCTGAAAACGAAGCAGGCATAGCCTTGGACGGCTGGGCGCTCAAGCCGCGTGGAAGCGGATCTCGCCCTTGTTCAGGAAGCAGGCCTTGTTGAACAGCGACAGGTCGAGCGGGTTCGGCAGCCTGATGTCGCCGATATCGGGAACCGGCTTGACCGCGGGATCGTAGGACCGGTCGATCTGCGAGATGAAGACCAGGATGACGCCGTTCTCGCGTGCGAAAGCCTTCAGCGTGCGGACCTGCTGCGCCAGGTCCGGATTCGCCCGCTTCTGGTCGAGCAGTTGCAGATAGTCGATGACCGCCAGCGTGCCGCGCGGCGCCAATGCCAACCGCGCGACGATGTAGTCGGCGCTGATGGTATCGGAATTGTCGAACTCGAACAGTCGGTCGAACCGGGCCGGCTCGACCCCGATCGCGCGGAACCTGTCGAGAATGTCGGCATGCGTATATTCCAGCGTGAAGAACACGCTACGGTGGCCCGACTTCATCGCTTCCACCGCGAGTTCGAGGCTCATCAGCGTCTTGCCGTGCCCCGGACGCGCGCCGACCAGCACGAGGTCGCCGGGCGCCAGTCGGGCAAACAATCCGCCGGCGGGTCCCGCCTCGGCGGCCTTGGCCGCAAGCAGGCTCCAGCTCGCAAAACCTTCTTGCGCAGCGACGCGGTCAAGCGCCTGGTGGAGCGGTATCTTCGTCTCACGAGCCAACAGCCTGGCCTGGCGCTTCAGATGATAGACGGGGGCGGATAGCCTCATCGCAAAAACCTCCTGGTGCGAGCAGTTTTCGCAACCCCTCCTTATGCCATGCCAAACCGCACGGCGGTTTGGCAGATGTGCTCGAACAGTCGGTTCAATGATTGGATGGCCCCGCATGAACGATGCTTTCCCGGCGGAGGGAGGAGGCGCGGGCCGCGCCAGAATCAGATCATAGCGCAATCCCGGCGGATCGAAAATCGTGGATGGAGAGCCTTGCCGCAAGCCTTGAGCCAGCATGGCGGCCTATGACGGCCGCGCGTTGGCCTGGGCACTTCGCGCATACTTGCTCGTGCGCTAAACAAGATGTGTTTCGCCTGATGGCGCGCGGCATTTTATGATTGTCCCCAGGTGATTCACCGTGGGAATCACGAAACGGCTTCGACAGGAGAATGGCTCCGGTGCGGTTGAGATCTGTCCCCTTGGGTGTCGTTGCGCTCCTCGGTCTCCTCGTCGCCGTCATGGCCTTGACGGTATCGGCCCGGTCCTTTGCCGCGCCGTCGGCCGTACCGGCCTGGCTTCAAGCCCATGTCGGCGACGGCGACGGCCAGATCTCGCAAGTGGTGCTGGAGCGGGCGCGCGCGCTTTACCTGAAGAAGGTGGCGCAGGGCGCTGTCAGGAACCCCTGCTACTTCGCCATGGACGCCACCCGTCCCGGCGATCTCGGCAATGGCGTGCTCGGGCGCCGCTACTATGTCGTGTGCGAAGCCAGCCAGTCGTTTCGCGCGATTTCGTCGGGCCATGGCGGCGGCCGAAACCTGAAAGGCACCGTGGACTTTTCAAATGGCAGGCGCTGCGCGAGGAATTTCGGCAATGCCATGGATTCGGAACTGACCGCTGGCGGCGCCTACATGACCCGTGAAGCGAAGACCTCGTTCAAGGGCTTCTATCGCACCGCGGCGAAACAGGACGTGGCTTTCCAGCGCACCTTCATCCAGTTCGACGGCGAAGGCGAGGCCGCCAACGCAAGGCAGCGCGTGATCGGCGGCCACGCGGCGCAGGTGCTGCGCGGCATGTGCCTGCGCAAGAGCCCGAAGAGTTCCTACGCCGATCATGACGGCATGGTGCCGTTCGGCAAGCTGGTGGACTATGCCGGCGGCCGCAGCAATGGCTGCACCAGCTGGTCGCCGACCGATGCCGCGCAGCTCATCGCGATGGTCAAGGACAATCCGACGACGCTCTACATCTACCCTGAATCGCGCGACATCGCCGCCGTCGCGGGCAGCCATTCCTCATCGGGCACCTATTGGAACGCATCCTGCCTGAAGGAAATCGGCACGCCGAAATTCTGGCCGCGAAAGACCCTCGAGCCGGTCATTGCCCAGTACAAGAAGGATCATCCCGCACCACCCGCGCAGCCGCTGCCGATCTGCAAGGAGCCGTGAGCCCACGCCCCCCCGCGCCGGCTCAGCGCAGGAAATCGAGCACGGCCCGCCTGAACTCGGCGGGATATTCCACGTTCGACAGGTGGACCGCGGGCAGCACGACAAGCTTTGCGCCGGGCACCGTTGCCGCGATCAACTCGCTGTGGCTCGCCGCCGTCACCGTGTCGTGCTCGCCGGCGATCACCAGCGTCGGCCGGGAGATCAACGCCACCGTGCGGCGAAGGTCGGCATCGCGAACCGCCGCGAACAGACCGGCCAGGCCTTGCCGGTCGATCGCAAGCAGCATAGCGCGGAATTCCTCGATAACCGGTTCGTTGGCCGTCACCATCCGGGCGGGAAACCAGTTGTTGAGGAACACCTCGGCGGTTTCCGACATGTCCGGCGCCTGCCGCACGACGGCAATCCGCTCGTCGAAGTAACTTGCCGGCGCCAGATGCGACGAAGTGTTGCTCAGGATCAGCCGGTCGATCCGCTCGGGTGCGTGGATGCCGAGCCACTGGCCGACGAAACCGCCCAGCGACAGGCCGAGGAAATGCACGCGTTCAAGGCCGAGCCCATCGATGAGTTCGATTACGTCGCGGCCAAGCCGGTCGAGCGAATAGGCGCCGACTGGCACGCTCGATCCGCCATGGCCGCGAAAATCGTAGCGCAGAACGCGGAAATGCCTGGACAACTCGTCGACCTGCCCATCCCACATGTGCAGCGTGGTGGCGATGGAGTTGGACAGCACCAACACCGGTTTTCCGGCGTCGCCGTCGAAGCGGTAGGCGATGCGCGCGCCGTCGCCTGTTGTCACGAAATTCAGCTCACTCATGATGATGTCCTCTTGGAACGTTGAATGAGGCAAAGCGTAGCTGTGGCCGGTTTTTGGTGATATTACAAAGATAGGACAATCTCTGTAATCAAAGTTGACATGGCCGAATTCACCTTGCACGACCTCCAGTGCTTCGACGCCGTCATCCGTACCGGCAGCTTTCAGCCGGCGGCTGCCATGCTGCATCGCTCGCATCCGGCGGTGTTCGCCGCCGTCGCCAGGCTCGAACGACAGCTCGACCTCGTCCTTTTGGATCGCAGCGGCTATCGCGTGCGTGCGACCGAGGCGGGGCTGTCGTTCCAGCGGCGCGCGCGGCTGCTGCTGCGCGAACTGGACGGCCTGCGCGTCCATGCCGCCCAGCTTTCGATGGGCGAGGAAAGCGAAATCCATGTCGTGGTCGGCGACCTCTGCCCGCGCCCGCAGGTGCTGGGCATGCTCGGACGCTTCTTCGCCCAATGCCCCGGCACCCGGCTGCATCTCCATTTCGAAGCCGTCGGCGGCCCATGGGAGCGCCTTTTCGACGACAAAGCCGATCTGATCCTGCACTGGATCGACAAGGGCGACGCGCGGATCGAATGGATCGACCTCAGCAAGGTGCCGTTCATTCCCGTGGTGGCGCCGGGCTTTTTGCCCGCGCGCATCGAACGACCGATCACATTGGAGGAGATGCAGGCATTCACCCAATGCGTGATGCGCGACACCGCCCTGCATTCGCCACGACAGGACTACTTCGTGGTCGAGGGCGCGCCGCAATGTCTGGTCCCCGATCAAGCCATGAAGAAGGAAATCATCCTGCAAGGCCTCGGCTGGGGCCACCTGCCCCACTTCCTGATCGCGGAAGAGCTGCGCGACGGACAGCTATTATCCATTGCCGGCAGTCATCTGCCGGGCCGCACCGATGAATTGGTCGTGGCGCGCCGCCGCGACCGGCCGCATGGGCCGATCGCCAACCGTCTGTGGGATCACATCCAGCATGAGGCGCCGGCTTTGCGCCGCGCGCTGGAGCCTCGGGCCTAACAGCAAGCCTCCGCTTGGCGTCGAGTGGGCCGTGTTGGAAGCCGACGACGCGAGGGTAGAAACCCTACTGCAACAACCCCTTGACGATGCCGCTTGCCTTGCCGAAATCCATCTGGCCGGCATATTTCTGCTTCAGCGCGGCGATCACCTTGCCCATGTCCTTCTGGCTGGCGGCTCCGGTCGCGGCGATCGCCTCGCGCGCGGCCGCCGTGACCGCCGCATCGTCGAGCTGCGTCGGCAGGAAGCCGCGGATGATCTCCATCTCGCCGCGCTCCTGCGCGGCCAGTTCCGGGCGCTTGCCGTCCTCGAATGCCTTGGCCGATTCCTCGCGCTGCTTCACCATCTTGGCCAGGATCTGCAGGATTTCCTCGTCGCTGGCGGGCTCCTTGCCGGCACCGCGATTGGCGATGTCGCGGTCGTGGATGGCGGCCTGAATCAGCCGCAATGTCGGTAGCCGGTGCTTGTCCTGCGCCTTCATCGCGGTCTTCAGGGATTCGGCGATTTTTGCGCGCATTGGTCTCTCTCCTTCGGTCGGCGCGGACAATAGCGCCCGGGGCAGGCCAACGCAAACCCTGATATGACGAGGCAAGCCTCTGATTTTGCTTGATGAAATAAATCAAAGCCGCATTTCGCATGATCATTGACCGGCCTGCCCCCTTCCCCTATGTACTGGGTCTTGCATGAACTGAAGCTTGAGTGCGTGGAGGCCGCGAATTCGCCGCTTCGCGCCGTTTGCCGCGCGGATGGCCCACCGGGCCGGTTGCAACGCGCGGCCTGATAGGAGTGCCGCCATGGCCGAGATGACGCCCGCGCTGACCCCACCCTGGGCAACCGAAAAGCCGACCGCCCTTCTGGTATTGGCAGACGGCACCGTCATCGAGGGGCGCGGCCTTGGCGCCACCGGCTCGGCCGTCGCCGAAGTCTGCTTCAACACGGCACTCACCGGCTATCAGGAGATCCTCACCGACCCGTCCTATGCCGGCCAGATCGTCACCTTCACCTTCCCGCATATCGGCAATATCGGCACCAATGGCGAGGACATCGAAGACCTCAACCCCGCCTCTCGCGCCGGCGCCGTCGGCGCCGTGTTCAAGGCCGATGTCACCAACCCGTCCAATTATCGCGCAGCCGGCGATCTCGACCAGTGGCTGAAGAAGCGCGGCATCGTCGCGCTCTCGGGCATCGACACCCGCGCGCTGACCGCGCTGATCCGCGAAAAGGGCATGCCCAACGCCGTCATCGCGCATGCGCCCGACGGCGTCTTCGACCTCGCCGACCTGAAGAGCCGCGCCGCGGCATGGTCGGGCCTGATCGGGCTCGACCTCGCCAAGGAGGTCACCTCGGGCCAGTCCTCGGTCTGGCGCGAGATGCCCTGGGTGTGGAACGAAGGCTTTGGCGAACAGGGCGACCCCTCCTTGCACGTCGTGGCGATCGACTATGGCGTCAAGCGCAACATATTGCGCCTGCTTGCCGGCCTCGGCGCCAAGGTGACGGTGGTTCCGGCCAGCACCGGTTCGGAAGAGATCCTTGCCATGCAGCCGGACGGCATTTTCCTCTCCAACGGCCCCGGCGATCCGGAAGCCACCGGCGACTATGCCGTGCCGGTGATCAGGGATTTGCTCAAGACCGAAATCCCCGTGTTCGGCATCTGCCTCGGCCATCAGATGCTGGCCCTGGCGCTGGGCGGCAGGACCGCCAAGATGCATCAGGGCCATCACGGCGCCAACCACCCGGTCAAGGATCACACCACGGGCAAGGTCGAGATCGTCTCCATGAACCACGGCTTTGCCGTCGATGCCGACTCGCTGCCCGAGGGCGTGGAGGAGACCCATGTCTCGCTGTTCGACGGCTCGAACTGCGGCATCGCGCTCACCGGCCGTCCGGTGTTCTCGGTCCAGCATCACCCCGAGGCCTCCCCCGGCCCGCAGGATTCGCACTACCTGTTCCGCCGCTTCGTCAACCTGATCCGGCAAAAGCGCGGCGAGGAATTGCTGGCCGAGCGGGCTTGATCGATCCGTTAGCGCTGCCCCTCATCTGCCTGCCGGCATCTTCTCCCCGTGAACGGGGAGAAGGAAGCGGTGGCGGCCTCGCCGCATTCTCTGCAACGTTTGAAATTGGCGAAAGCTTCGGCTCACGCTTCTTTCTCCCCGTTTACGGGGAGAAATGCCCGGCAGGGCAATGAGGGGCGGCGCAAGCCTCTCATAGCCTCGTGCCGGAAGTGCCGTCTCGCTAGCTTCAAGGACAGCCGATCTCCAGCGCCTTGACCTTGGCCGCACTGAAGCCGCGACAGCGACAGTCCGTCACTGGTCAGCGCGATGCGGCCGTCATGGCTCATGCCTGTGCTCCGTCTTCAGCCACATCGGCCGCGGCGTTTCCGACTGTCGCCGGTCTCGCCACCTTGGTGACGAAGACGACGACCGCCAGCACCAGGAAGCAAGCGCCGACCAGATAGGGCGCGCCGCCGAAGGTGACGGGCGCGCTCGGTCCGGTGAACCAGGAAAAGATCGCGGTATAGAGCAGCGGCGTGATGATCGAGGTGATCGAGAAGATCGAGGTCATCGCGCCCTGCAGCTCGCCTTGTGCCGAGGGCGGCACCTTGGCGGCGGCGAGGCTTCTGAGCGGCGGATCGGCCAGCGCCTCCAGGCAGCCGACGACGATCACCGCATAGACCATCCAGCCTTGCGAGGCGAAGGCGTAGCCGAAGGCGCTGGCCGCCGTGAAGGTCAGACCGATGACCGCCGTTCTCCACTCGCCGAGCCTGGGAATGACACGCGGCAGCACCGTGCCCATGACGATCGCCCCGCACAGGCCGAAAGCGCCGAGCGAGAAGCCGATCTGCTGCTCGCTCCAGCCATAGCGGTAGTTGGAGACGAACGACCACACCGCCGGGTACATCATGTGGCCGAGCGTCATCAGGAAGAAGACGAGCCCGATCCAGCCGATGCCCTGATACTGGCGCATCTGCAGGAGCGTGCCGACCGGATTGGCGCGTTTCCACTCGAAGCGGCGGCGGTGCTTTTCTTCGAGCGTTTCGGGCAGGAAGAACATCGCGATCAGGAAATTCACGAAGGCGAGCCCCGCGGCGAAGAAGAACGGCACGCGCGGCCCGAACGTGCCGAGCAAACCGCCCAGCACCGGCCCGATGACGAAGCCGACGCCGAAGGCGATGCCGAGCAGGCCGAAATTCTTCGCCCGGTTCTCGTCGTTCGATATGTCGGCGATGAAGGCCGACGTCGTCGAATAGCTGGCGCCCGAAATGCCGGCCAGCACACGTCCGATGAACAGCATCGGATAGGACCAGGCGATGGCGCAGATCAGATTGTCGATGGAGAAGGTCAGCACCGAGGCGAGCAGGATCGGCCGCCGCCCGAACCGGTCGCTCAAGCCGCCCATGATGGGCGCGAAAAAGAACTGCATGGCCGCATAGACGAAGAACAGCCAGCCGCCCTCGATCGCCGCTTCGGAGATGCCGACGCCGGTCAATTCCCTGAGAAAGGCCGGCAGCACCGGCATGATCATGCCGAAGCCGATAATGTCGAGCAGCAGCGTGGTGAAAACGAGCGCAAGGCCCCGCTTGGCGGTTTTGGGGTCGATCATGACGGGTCAAATTCCTCCAGCCGCCCAAAGGCGCGGGCGGACGCACCTTATAGGCGAGCCCGCAAAAAGGAACAATGCGGGAACGGTCAGGAACCCTCGATCCTGACACCCCCTGACGACGACTTTCCGTCAGGATGTCGCCGAAACGACTGCTTAGATCGGCCCGCTCATCGTGTTGCAGTCCGATAGCTTGCCGCTCTTATAGCCGCGCGTCAGCCAGGTCTGCCGCTGCTGCGAGGTTCCGTGGTTGAAGCTTTCCGGCACGACATAGCCCTGCATCTTCTTCTGCAGCGTGTCGTCGCCGATCTGCTTGGCCGCGTTCAGGGCGCTTTCAAAGTCGCCCTGCTCCAATATGCCCTTCTGCGCGGTGTAGTGCGCCCACACGCCGGCGAAGCAGTCGGCCTGAAGCTCGATGCGCACCGACAGCTGGTTGGCATCGGCCTCGCTCATGCCTTGCCGCATCTGGTTGAACTTGCCCATGATGCCGGTGAGGTTCTGCACGTGGTGGCCGACCTCATGCGCGACGACATAGGCACGGGCGAACTCGCCGGAAGCGCCGAACTGCTGGTCGAGCTGCTGGAAGAAGGTCATGTCGAGATAGACCTTGTGATCGCCCGGACAATAGAACGGTCCGGCCGCGGCGGAAGCAAAGCCGCAGGCGGAGCGGACCTGGCCGGAAAACAGCACCAGCTTGGGGTCCTCGTAAGTCAGGCCCTGCGACTTGAAGATGCCGGTCCAGGTGTCTTCGGTCTCGGCCAGAACGGTGGCCACGAACTGCTTCATCTCGTCATTGGCGGGTGTACCCGCGCCGCTATCCTGGCCGCCGCCGCTGTTGTCGGTAATCTGGCCACCGCCGCCCGGCAGCAGGCCGCCGTCGCCACCACCCAGGATCGCCGAGGGATCGAAGCCGAAATACCAGCCGGCCAGCACCACCAGGATGACGAGGAAGATGCTGCCGCCGCCACCGGTACGGCCGCCGATGGGGAGCCGGAACTGGCCGCCACCGCCGCCTATCCCGCCGCCGCCGTCGCTGCGGTCGTCCTCGATATTGTCACTCTGACGACGACCTCTCCAGAGCATGGCAACTCCTCGCGCTCCAAACTTCCCCATTGCTCCGGCCAGGCCGGCTCAATCCAACAAACAATTATCGTAATGGTTGCGCCAAGTCACAGCATTTTTCGACGGGGGCGGCAGTGCTGGCAGCGCGTTCACCGCACTGGCCGGCAACGCGCAAGGCCTGTAGCATCGCGGCAATGGAGGGGGGCGAGGCTTGAGGACGATTGCGGGTTTCCTGTCGCTGCTGGCCGCATTGCTGTGGCTTGGGCTGGCAAACGCCGGTGCGGTGACGCTCGATTCCAGCGTCGCCGTCACCGACCCCGCCACCTTGCAGGCGCTGGAGCGCGGTGGCCTGTCGATTAGCCGCCTGCTCGGCCCCGCCCTTGGCCTCACACGCGACGTCGACAATCGCGGCCTGTTTTCGGTGCCGGCGCTGGCCAGCGTGCGCGACACAGTCAAGCGAGAGATATCGGACGAGCCGAAGACCAGCCCCGACCCCTATGTCGCGGCCATGGCCAGATCGAACGACATCAGCCAGAAATTCAATCCGAAATACATCGACGACGACGGCTCGACGCTCGACCTGACAGGCGTCGTCAACCGTATGGACCGTGGCTATCTCGGCCATACTCAATGCGGCGAGATCCGGCTGATCTACCGCTTCCACTATTCGGTCGAGGAGATGCCGGCCAAGGGCAAGCCAGTCGGGGGGAAGACTGCGCAGCGCATTTCCTCGCGCCTGCCGCTGACCATGAGCCTGGTGTTCAACGCCAAGCCCGGCAAGGCCGAGGCGCGCGGCTCGAAAGACCTGCCCAGCGCCACCGACGCCTCCTGCGCCGAAATCGCCCGGCGCTGGCTGGCCGCCGGCAGAAAAGACCTGCCGCCCGAGCAATTGGCCGCCTGGCTGCGCTCCGACGAAGGCCCGCTGTCCGGCGCCATGCTCAATGCCTCGCAGATCATGCGGCTCGAACTCAACATGCAGGTGCTCAGGCTGTCGGCCTCGACGCGGCGCGATTTCGGCGGCCATGCCGAGTATCTCCTGAAGATCTTCAAGTGGAATCCGCAAACCTCGAGCTTTTTTGAATCGAAGATGGAGAACCAGATCGATCGGCCAACGGTGCTGGCCGACGTCAAGGCCTTCGCCAGATGGCTGCTCACCGACCGAAACCTCTACGATCTCGACCACGGCCGGCTGGTGATCGACGAAAAATTCCTGGCCAAAAGCGCCGTCTCCGTCGCGCCCGGTGGCCTCAGCCGCTCGCAAAACAACATCGCCTACGGGCTGATCGACGACACCGACATCGACAAGGCACTGAAGGACTATGTCGCCAGGGGCAACACGCTCGCTACCATCAAGTCCGTCGCCGGCTTCAATCTGCGCCTCAATGAGATGAGCTGCACCGGCTGCCACCAGACGCATGGCATTGCCGGCTTCCACTACACCGGCGCCGATCCGGCGAGCGAGCCGCGCCGCAACGCCGTCTTCGTGCCGGGCTCGGCGGTGTTCTTCGCCGACCTGCCACGCCGCCGCGCCATCGTCGAGGAGTTCGCGGCCGGCGGCCATCCCGATTTCACCAGGGGCTTCGCCGCCCGTCCGGACCAGAAATACGCCGAGGCACTGAAAGGCACCGACCTCTACAATGGCTGGGGCTCGATCTGCTATCGCGGAACGGATAAGAGCTTCAAGGACTGGACTTGCGGCGCCGGCCTGCGCTGCGCCGGTGTGCATGAAAGCGCCATCCATCCCGGCTTCGGCACCTGCGTCAGCGAAAAAGGCACAGCCGTGGGCGACCCCGTCGAGTTCGGCGAGATCAGGATGTCGGCTTGGGGCAACGACAAATATTGCCGACTGTCACCCGCCACCGCCAAGGATTGCGCCATCGATCCGGCGCGCGACAAGAAACCGGTGGTCAAGCTCGCCGGCTATGGCGCGGCACGCCAGCGCTACGACAATCCCGAGCAGAAGACCGGCGGCTTTCCCGGCGGCATGCTGCGCAAGGCGAGCTGCGACAAGCTTCCCGACGAAGCGAGCTGCGGCCGTCTCGCCAAGACCGGCTTCAACGACTGCATCGCGTCGGGCAAGGACCACAAATTCTGCACCCGGGAATTCACCAAGACCGCCGGCCTGCGCGCCTGCGACAAGGCGCATCCCTGCCGCGAGGACTATATCTGCACCGCCGGCTATGACGACCTGCCTCAGGCCAAGCCAGGCGAAGGCACCTGCATCCCGCCCTATTTCATCTTCCAGTTCCGCGTCGACGGCCACCCCAGAAGCTGGGTGCAGGATGTCCGTGAGTGAGCCATCCAGGGTTTGCAGAACGGCCCTCGAAGTAAACCTTCATTAACCATGTCAGGAATAAAAGCGTAGGCGATTCAAGGGGATCTTCTGCCATGGCTTTTGTGTCCGGGCGCCGTCTGGCGCAGCTGCTGGGTATTGTCGCCTTGGGCGCTTTGGCTGCCGGCTGCACGACGACGAAACCCGCGACCGACGCCAAGGGTGGCAAACTCGCCTATGCGGCCGAGCCGAAGGAGGCCGGTACCAGTGGCTTCTTCTCCTCGCATTCCTTCAGCGGCCTTGCCGGCCGCAGCGTTACCGTCAACAGCATCGCCGATCTCAGACTGCGCAACCACGAAGTGGTGCTGACCTTCGATGACGGCCCGATGCCCGGCCGCACCCAAAACATCCTGAAAGTGCTCGACAATGCCGGCGTCAAGGCGACCTTCATGATGGTCGGCCAGATGGCTCGCTCCTACCCTGCCCTGGTGCGCGAGGTCGCCGCGCACGGCCACACGATCGGCACCCATACGCAGAACCACGCCAATCTCACGCATATGAGCGCCGCGGGCGCGCAGGCGCAGATCGAAGGCGGCATCAAAAGCGTCTCGGCCGCGCTGGTGCCGTCCATGCACGGCGTCGCGCCGTTCTTCCGCTTCCCCTATCTCGCATCGACGGCGACGTTGCGCCGACAACTCGCCGCGCGCGGCATCGTCGTCATCGACGCCGACATCGATTCCAAGGATTACTTCCCGTCGAGCCCGGACCAGGTGCGCAAGCGCACCATGGCCCGCATCGAGCAGCGCGGCTCCGGCATCATCCTGATGCACGACATCCACCCGCGCACCGCCCAAATGCTGCCGCAACTCTTGGCCAACCTGAAGGCCAAGGGCTACAAGGTGGTGCGGCTGGTGCCAGGCCACCGCAGCCGCGAATTGCTGGTGTCATCCCTGACGACAGGCACGGCGACGACTGTCCAGCAGACGGCCCTGGCCTATAGCCGCTAGGCGACGGCTACTCTTTCTGCTTGGCGCCGGCGCTCTTGCCGTCGGAACTTTTCGAGCGTTCCTCGAAACGGTCGGCGCCCTTCTTCAGGGGATGGCCCATTTCGGCCTCGGTCTTGCGTTCATCCGTGGCGGCCGACTGCTTCAGTCCTGTGGCTGCCTGCTTGCCTTTCGCGGTCGGTGCCTGGTCGACGCCCATTGCTTCTCTCCCTGGCGCGCAACAAGCGCGCGATGAGAGGCAACGCGCATAAGCGGTGGCGGTTCCAGCGGCTAATACGGTTCGCGACCCCGACAAGCCGCCGCTCAACGCGCCGTCATCGCCTTGCGGAACGCGTCCAGCGTCTCGGCGCTGACATGGTGCTCGATGCCTTCGGCGTCGATGCGCGCCGTCTCGGCGCTGACGCCGAGCGAGCGCAGGAAGGCTTCCACCGTCTGGTGGCGAATGCGGCTTTCCTCGGCGACCTTGCGCCCGGCTTCGGTCAGGAACACGCCGCGATAGGGTTTTCGCGACACCAGCCCGTCGGCGCACAGACGCGTCAGCATCTTGGCCACGGTCGGCTGTGCGACGCCGAGTCGCGCGGCGATGTCGACCTGGCGCGCCTCGTTGCCGTCCTCGATCAAATCGGCGATCAGCTCGACATAATCCTCGACCAGCGCGCTGCGGCGCGCCTGGCGCTGCTGCCGGAACCCTTCCGAATGGACATCGGCATCGAGCAACGGTTCACGCGGGACCGGTCTGTTCTTCAGCGCCAATGCGCGCTCCTCCTCGGGAGTTTGGCCGTCGCTGCTTTTATAGCACGGGCTCTGATTCTTCAGGCCGTTTATTTGCATTCCGCGAGAGGCGCAACCGGCGTCTCCGGTTGCAAGCTTCCGGTGCCGGTGAAAAGCACCGACAATGAAATATAGCCTATTGCATAATGTTGAGCCATGGCATAGCTTATGGATATCTCGCGAAGTCCCGGAAAGCCTTTCCATGTCAGAAGCCGAAGCCACAGCCCCTCGATCCTCATGGCGGTTCGCCAGGAAGGAAGAGGACGACCAGCCCAGCCTGCGCGAGGTCAATTCCACCATCGCGGTGCCGAGTTCGGGCGTCTGGTTCCGGCGCCTGTTCGCCTTCATGGGCCCCGGCTACATGGTCTCGGTCGGCTATATGGACCCGGGCAATTGGGCCACCGACCTCGCTGGCGGCGCCCAGTTCGGCTACACGCTTTTGTTCATCATCATGCTGTCCAACCTGATGGCGATCCTGCTGCAGGCGCTGGCCGCCCGCCTTGGCATCGCCACCGGCCGCGATCTCGCCCAGGCCTGCCGCGCCTATTATCCGCGTCCGGTCAATTTCGTGCTGTGGATCGCCTGCGAACTCGCCATCATCGCCTGTGACCTCGCCGAGGTGATCGGCACCGCGATCGCGCTGCAGCTCCTGTTCGGCATTCCGCTCATCGGCGGCGCCATGCTGACCGCGCTCGACGCTTTCCTCGTGCTGCTGTTGATGAACAAGGGGTTCCGCTACCTCGAAGCCTTCGTCATCGCGCTTTTGATCATCATCTTCAGCTGCTTTGCCATCCAGATCTTCGTCGCCGCCCCGCCGGCCGGCACGATCCTGCATGCGATGTTCGTGCCGTCCTCCGAAATCGTCACCAATCCGGCGATGCTCTACATCGCCATCGGCATCATGGGCGCCACGGTCATGCCGCATAATCTCTATCTGCATTCCTCGATCGTGCAGACCCGCGCCTATGAACGCACCGAGGCGGGAAAACGCGATGCCATCAAATGGGCGACGACCGACTCGACCATCGCCCTGATGCTGGCGCTGTTCGTCAACGCCGCCATCCTGATCGTCGCGGCCGTCGCTTTCCACGAAACCGGCCACCAGGATGTCGCCGAGATCGACCAGGCCTTCAAGCTCCTGTCGCCGCTGCTGGGTCTCGGCATCGCCTCGATCCTGTTCGCCGTGGCGCTGCTCGCGTCGGGCCTGAATTCGACGGTGACGGCAACGCTTGCCGGCCAGATCATCATGGAAGGTTTTCTGCGCCTGCGCATCCCCAACTGGGCACGGCGCCTGCTGACGCGTGGTCTCGCCATCATCCCGGTGGTGGTCGTCACTGCCCTCTATGGCGAGAAGGGCACCGGCCAACTGCTGGTCTTCAGCCAGGTGGTGCTGTCCATGCAACTGCCCTTCGCCGTCGTCCCGCTGGTGCAGTTCGTCTCCGACAAGAAGAAGATGGGCAATCTCGCCATCCCGCGCGGTGTGGCGGCATTGGCCTGGGTGGTCGCGGCCATCATCCTGGTGCTCAATTTCAAGCTGCTCTACGACACCATGTTCGGGGTTGGTTGAAGTTCCGGTTAATCCCGGGACAAATCGCCGGATCGTGCTACCTTTGCCGATGCCATGAGCAACATCGAAGACGTCAGGACATTCTACGCGCGGCTGATGGCGGCCAACGCCGACGCGTCGGACCCGCGTCTGGAAGAAGTGTTCGCCAGCGTGCCGCGCGAAGCCTTCCTCCGTCCCGGGCCATGGACGGTCATTGCCGGCAACGTCAGGCTTATGACACCAAGCGCCGATCCGACCCATATCTACCAGAATGTGCTGGTGGCGCTCGATGCCGACAAGGGCATCAACAATGGCGAGCCCTTCCTGCATGCCATGTGGATCGGCAAGCTGGCACCCAAGCCGGGTGAAACCGTTACTCATATCGGCGCCGGCACCGGTTACTACACCGCTTTGCTCTCCAGGCTCGTCTCGCCGGGCGGCAGCGTCACCGCTTTCGAGCTGGACAAGAACCTTGCCGATCTGGCGCGCGAAAATCTCGAAGCCTACCGCAATACGACCGTCGTCCATGGCGATGCCGTGACCACGTCCCTGCCGCCATCCGACATCGTCTATGTCAACGCCGGCGTCGTGGCGCCTCCCGCGGGCTGGTTGAAAGCATTGCGGCCCGGTGGCCGCATGATCTTCCCTTGGCGCCCGGCCGAGCGCGTCCCGCTGGCGATGCTGGTGACCCGCACCGAAAAGGGCTTTGCCTGCGATCCGTTCATGCGTGCCTGGTTCATCCCATGCTTCGGCGCCTCGCTTGCAGATCTTGCAGCGAAGATCCCGACGCGCGAGCAGGCCACGCGCAGCCGCGCGATCTGGCTGACGAGCGACAAGGCGCCGGACCGCACCGCCACCGCGATCTTCGGCGACGTCTGGTTCTCCTCGGAAGCTCTTGACGCCAAAAACGGCAGCTGACGCGCGATAGCCGGGCTCGCTCAAATTTGCGACCCTGTCGGAATCGTCGCGGGACGGCCGTCCTTGGACCATGATCCAGCCGCGATGGCATGGACGGTGCAAAGGGAGAGTAGAATGAGAAAGATCATCGCCGCGACCTTCGTCAGCCTCGATGGCGTCATGCAGGCGCCGGGCGGGCCGGAAGAAGATCCGGTCGGCGGCTTCGAATTCGGCGGCTGGACCTTCCACTACTTTGACGAAGTGGGAGGCGCGGCAATGGAAGAACTATTCTCCAAACCGTTCGCCTTGCTGCTCGGACGTAGAACCTACGACATCTTCGCCGCGTACTGGCCTTATCAGAAAGATCCGATCGCCGATGCGTTCAACCCCGCGACCAAATATGTGGCGACGCATCGGCCTGACACGCTCACCTGGCAGAACACGCACTCGCTTGGGCCTGATATCGTCGCGGCCTTGCGTTGCCTCAAGCAGGAGGACGGACCCGACCTGCTCATCCAGGGATCTGGCAATCTGATCCAGACCCTGCTCGCCAACGGGCTGATCGACGAGATCCGGCTGATGATCTTCCCGCTGTTGCTGGGCAAGGGCAAGCGGCTGTTCGACGATGCCGCGATGCCGGCTGCCTTCAAGCTTGTCAAGTCGCAGACATCCAGCACCGGCGTCATCATGGCGACCTATGAGCGCGCGGGCGAAATCGAGGTCGGCTCCTTTGTCACGGGCGAGCCATCCGAGGCCGAACTCGAGCGGCGTAGGAACTGGAAATAGCAGACCCGGCCTTGGCACCTTTCCTCTCCCTCCGGAGGGGGGAGAGGTGGCGCTGCGAAGCAGCGACGGAGCGGGGGAAGCCATTCGCCAAACGCACCGCCGTAAGACAGGCAGAAAAGGCGGCAAGAAGACTGAGACCAGCGATAATCTGGCGGGAAAAAGATCGACCCCCACTCCGTCGAGCTTCGCTCGACACCTCTCCCCCGATCGACGGGGGAGAGGAAACCAAGTTCTGCTTGGTCTCAAGCCGCCTGCGCCCGCCTTGCCAGCCCCTCACGGATATGCCGCGCGAACTCCTGCGCCGCCGTACTCACGCCGTGCTTCGGCAGATGCAGATTGATGGCGAAATTCGGCAGCGGCGGCAGGCCAACATCGGGTGGCAAGATGTCGAGATCCGAGGGCACGGTGGAAGCGAGCCATGTGGTGACGGCGAGATCCGAACGCACTGTCGCCGTCGTGGCATCGATGTTGCCGTTCTCGAACACGCTGCGCCATTCCAGCCCATGCGCGTTGAGCGCGGCCAACACCACCGGCCGGAAGGCGCAGGTGTCGGCGACGATCGAGACCGGCAATGGCCGCTTGGCCCGGGCCGCCCCGCCCCTTGCGCCGACCCAGACCAGCCGGTCGATGGCAAGGCACTCGCCCGATGTCGGACCGACACGCTCCTCGATCACCGCGAGGTCGATGGTTCCCGCCGCCAGTGCCGCCGCCAATTCCGGCGAGGAGGCGCAGAGCAGCGATATCTCGACCCGCGGATAGGCTTCGGCATAGGCTTTCAGGACGGGCGCCAGCAAGGTGCCGACAAGGTCATAGGGCACGCCGAGCCGCACCTGTCCGGCCACCGCGTTTCCCGCCATCTCGGTCCAGATCTCGTCATTGAGGCTGAGCAGGCGCCTTGCCTTGTCGAACAGACGCTCACCGGAACGCGTCAGGCGCAGACCGCGCCGGTCGCGCTCGAACAGGCTGCAGCCGAGCGTCTCCTCCAGCCGCTTGACCTGCTGGCTGACCGCGCCCTGGGTCAGGTGCAGCGCGTTGGCGGCTGCCGTCATGCTGGCCTTGTCGGCGACGGTGACGAAAGTACGAACCAGCGCCGTATCGAGATTGCGGATCATATTAACATCATATCTGCTAATGCAGACCATCGCAAACATTGCATTTACTGATGCAAGCTGGCGTCTACCATTGAGCCTCAAAGGACGCCCCATGATCGAACCCATCCTTCCGCTGATCCTGTTTGCCTTCGTGGCGACCGCCACGCCGGGCATCGCCACCACCCTGTCCACCGCGTCGGGCGCTCGGTTCGGCTTCCGAAGATCGCTGCCGCTGATGATCGGCAGCGCCGCAGGTCTCGCGACCGTGACAGGGGCGGCCGCCGCCGGGCTCGCGGGTCTCCTGCTTGCCATGCCGTCGCTGCAGCTTGCCATGAAGATCGCCGGCTCGCTCTATCTCGTCTGGCTGGCGATCAAGATCGGCCGCGCCGGGCCGCCCAATCTCGATGTGACGATGGCCAGGCCGAACAGCTTCTTCGGCGGCGCCGGCATCCAGTGGATGAACCCGAAAGGCTGGGCGATGGGCCTTGGCGCGGCGGCTTCCTTCGCCGCCCTCGCCGACGGCCCTGGACAACTCGCCTTGCTTCTCGGCTCGACCTTCGGCCTCGCCGCCGCCATCTCATTGTCCATCTGGTGCGTGGCCGGCATGGTGCTGGCACGGCTGCTCAAGACCGAATGGCAATGGCGCGCGCTCAACATCGTGCTGGCGCTGGTGCTCGCCGCCTCGATCATCCCGATGTGGCGGACGCATTAGAAGCGTCGGCCTTGCAGAACCAGGGTTTCTTGCCGCCGCTACAGCGCTACGGTACGCACACATTTCTAGGCAGCTGATCTTTGGCGATAGCGTGCATGGCAGCTTGGTGCATGCATTGTCTAATGCTGCGCTGGTCGACCCCACTCCGTCTCGGCTTCGCCGAGCCACCTTGCCGGGGCGAGCCACGGGTCTCGCCCGTCCTTCGGACCCCGCGATCGACGGGGTAGAGGAAAGGCGCCAGGCTTCTTGCCATCAACGCTCGTCCAGCAACGCCCCTTCCTTTCCCTCCGGAGGGGGAAAGGTGGCGCTGCGAAGCAGCGACGGATTGGGGGAACCACTTGGCAATCAAGCCTCAGGCCGATCAGCCACGCCGGTCACGGAAGATGTGCGCGTAGCATAGCGCCAGAGCGGCGCCAGAGGTGGCCTCAGGCCGCGTAGCGCGCCGCCGGCTTGTCGGCGTGCAGGCTGCCATAGAAGGCCTGCCGGGCGCCGAGGAACGTGTCCAGCTTTCCCGTGTCGGCAAGCGCCGGCACGGTGACGGCTTCGCCTCGCGCCAGGCCGACAAGAGCGGCATCGACCATATCGTCGGCGGTCATGATGATCTCCTTCGGAAGTGTATCGATATCGCCACCGGAAAGCTCCCAGAAGTCGGTCCGGGTCGCGCCGGGCAGCACCACCTGCACCTTCACCCCGGTGCCCGCGACCTCGCGATGCAGCGCTTCGGTGAAGTTGACGACATAGGCCTTGGTGCCGCTGTAGATGCCGCCGAACGAGGTGTCGAAAGCCAGTACCGAGGCGATGTTGACGATCCCGCCATGGTTGCGCGCCAGCAATCCCGGCAGCACGGCACGCGTCAGCCGGGTCAGCGCCACGACATTGACCTTGATCATGCGCTCGGCGGCATCCGCGTCGGCCGTTGCCACCACCACCTGTCCGCCAAGGCCGGCATTGTTGACCAGCAGCGTCACGCTATCGTCGGCCGATATCGCCTTTTCGACGCGGCGCACATCGTCGTCGTCTGACAGGTCGGCCGCGATCACGCTGACCTTGCGGCTGTAGGCATGGCGCAATTTCTCGGCCAATTCCTCGAGCCGGTCGGCGCGCCGCGCCACCAGCACCAGATCATAGCCCTGCCCCGCCAGCCGGTCCGCATAAACGGCGCCGATGCCCGAGGAGGCGCCGGTGACGACTGCCGTGCCCTTGTTGTCATTTCTGCTCATTGTCACGTTCCTTGTGTTCGTTGTCTTCGGCTCCGGCGGACACGCTGGCAGCGGAAGTTGTCATTCAATTAGTGGCATGTGCCACTTTCGGCGAAATAGGTATATGCCACTATCTTGTCAACGGCAGCGGCGAAAACTATTTCTGCGGCAGGCTGGCGCATTCCTCGCCGGCGAGGAGTTGACATGACCGACCTTCAGCAGCCTGGATTCAGCCAGTGCAACAATGCCACCTTGCGGCGCACCGCGCGTCGGCTCGGCCGCTTCTACGACGAAGCGCTGGCGCCTTCCGGGCTGAAGGGCACGCAATTTGGCCTGCTTTTCCAGATCAGTGTCGGCAGCGAGCCGGCCATGGGGGCCATTGCCGAGGCGCTGATCATGGATCTCTCGGCGCTCGGCCACACGCTGAAGCCGCTGGTCCGCGACGGCTATGTCGAAACCTTCCCCGACAAGGACGACCGCCGCGTCAAGCGCGTGCGGCTGACGCCATCAGGCCAGGCCAAGCTCGACGAGGCGATCAAGCTGTGGAGCGTTGCCCAGCGGCAATTCGAGGCCATGGTCGGCGCGGAGCGAGCCGCGAAGCTGCGCGCCACGCTCGATGAAGTGGCTGCGTTGAACCTGGAACTGCCCGCGGCCGCTTCTTCCGGTTGAAGAAGCGGCCGCGTAAACAAACAGGATGTAAGCCTCGGGGCCGGTCTTACTCAGCCGGCATCGCTACCGGTTTGGCAAACATCCGCCCCGCCAGCACGATGCCGAGCCCGATGACCGGGAAGGCCGCTGCAATCAGGCCGAGATCGGCCGGCGCGCCGTAGCGCAGCACCGCGCCGCCGACCACCGCGCCCAGCGCCACGCCGAGATAGAGCGCCGAGGCGTTGAGCGACAGCACGATCGGGGCCGCGTCCGGCGCGAGCTTGATGATGCGGCTCGCCTGCGCCGGCGGGAAAGCCCAGCCGACGATGCCCCACGGCACCATCATGCCCATCAGCGCCGGTCCGGCGAGATGATGCGGCAGGAAGGTCGGGATCAGCGAGAAGGTGACGAGCATGGCGGCGGAGAGCGCCAGCGACCATCCGACGGTGCGCGTCGCGCCGAAACGATCGGCGGCCTGGCCGCCGGCAATGTTGCCGATGACGGCGCCGGCACCGAAGGCCAGCAGCATGCCCGGCAGCGCGATCGGCGACAGCCCGGCGCCTTCGATGGCCAGCGGCGCGATGAAGCTGAACACGGTGAACGCGCCGATCAGGGCAACCGCCGTCGTCACCAGGATCGGCATCACGCCGGGGCGCATGGCCGCCGCCAGCCGGCGCTTCAAGGGCAGCTTCGTGCCGATGATGCCGCGCGGCAGCCGGTACCACAGGATGGCGCCGGACAGCGCGCCAAGGCCGGCAATGGCATAGAAGGTGCCGCGCCAGCCGGCGATGGCCGCGACAAGCGCGCCAAGCGGCGCCCCGACCGCGACGGCCACCGTGGTGCCGCCGACGACGACGGCGATGGCGCGAGCCCGGTGATGGTCATCGACCAGCGCCACCGCCGTGCCTTGCGCGGTGGCGGCGAACAGGCCCGACGACAGCGCCATGATGATGCGCGCGGCGAGCAGCACCTCGAAGGAGGAACTCAGGGCCGCGACGACATTGCCGATGACGAAGAACACCAGCGTCCACAGGATGACGCGGCGCCGGTCCCATTCGCCGGTCAGCGTCGCCAGGATGGGCGTGCCGATCGCATAGGCGAGCGCGAAGGCGGTGATCAGCGAACCGGCGAGCGGCACGGAGATGCCCGCATCCCTGGCGATGTCGGGCAGAAGGCTGGAGATGACGAAGCCTTCGGTCGAGATCGCGAACGATCCGAGCGCCAGCCAGAAGATTCTCTTGTCCATGGGAATGCGTCCTTAGTTCAAAAGTTATTGAACAATTGGACATAACAGGCCATGATGTCAATGAAGCCAGGGCAAAATAGCTGAACCATGCTGACAGCTCTGTGTCAGGACGGTCACGAGAAGGAGAAACAGTGTGCATGGGCCGAGCAGGATCGACGCGTTGAAATCGGCCCGAACTGTGCTTAGGTTCCTGCCATGACGCTCCCTCACCCCAATATGGACCAGATCAGCCTGCCCATCGTGCTCGGCGTGCTCGGCGACCCGACGCGGCTCGCCATCGTGCGCTATCTCGCCAGCAAGGAAGGCGTGCCGCTGAACTGCAGCCGCTTCCTCGACCTCGGCTCCAAGACCAATCTCAGCTACCACCTGGCCAAACTGCGCGAGGCCGGCGTCACCCGCGCCGAAGTGGTCGGCACCAACCGCATGATCACGCTGCGCCGCGCCGATCTCGACGCCCGCTTTCCCGGCCTGCTCGACAGTGTCATCGCCGCTGCGGTGGACGATCCCGCATTGCCGGCCGTCGGCGGCCACGATCTGGAAGTGCCTGCCTGACGCAATTTCCGGCCTCGGCGCCTTTGCGGCGCCGAAGGCACCTTGTTCCGTCACACAACGCCCTTATGCTGCCCAAATCCGGGAAAACAATTCGCCAGGGTTTGGGAATTGCGGAATGACGTGGCGGCTTTCCGATCGATCTTGGCTTCATCCGTGTCTCGCTGCCGTCCTGGCCTGCGGCTTCTGGCTTGCCGTGGCCTCGGCCGCCGACGCTGCCGCAAAGCTGCGCGGCGTGGCGCTGGTCATCGGCAACAGCGCCTATGAGCATCTTGCGCGATTGCCCAATCCGCAAAACGATGCCCGCTCCGTCGAGACGATGCTCGAAAGCCTCGGCTTCGATACAGAGATCAGCACCGACCGCGATGCGAGGCGCCTTGCCCGCGACCTCGACCGCTTCGCCGAGGACGCCAGGGATGCCGATGTCGCCATCCTCTATTATTCCGGCCATGGCATCGAAGCCGGCGGTGAGAATTACCTGGTGCCGGTCGATGCCGACTTTTCCGCACTCGACGCGGCCGGCGAACGTCTGGTGCCGGTGTCGGCGCTCATCGCCAAATTGCAGGCGAGCGTGCCGCTGACCATCGTCATGCTGGATGCCTGCCGCGACAGCCCGTTTCCGCCCGGTTCGCTCGTCCGCGCGGCGCCCGGCGTTCAGCCCGCTCCAATCGGCCCCGCCGGATTGAGCGAGGCCCGTGGCGCGACGCCTCTCAAGCCGCCGTCGGATGCCGCCGCGGCTCCGAGCGTCGGCACGGTGATTGCCTTCGCCGCCGAGCCCGGTCACGCCGCGCTCGATGGAAGCCCCGGCGGCGACAGCCCCTATGCGGCGGCCCTGACCAAGCATCTTTCGGCCATGAGCGGCGAGGAATTCGGCACCGTCATGCGCATGGTGGCCCAGGAGGTCTATCTCAAGACCAATGGCCGCCAGCGGCCATGGATCAACGAAAGCCTGCGCCGCCTGCTCTATTTCGGCAAGGCGCCGACTGAGCCGACCGGCGACGACGGCGACATCCTCAAGGAGCGCCGCCAGCTTCTGCTCACCATCGCCGCCCTGCCCGACGCCGACCGCAAGCAGGTGGAAACGACGGCCGCCGATCGTGGCGTGCCGATGGACGCGCTCTACGGCATGCTGAAGACGCTGGGCGCCGGCACGCCGAAGGATCCGGCCGAACTCGACAAGCTGCTGCGCGACCAGGCCGACCGGCTGAAGAGCATCATGGCGGAGCGCGCGGCGCTGCGGAGCGCCGATCCGGAGATCGTGCGGCTGTCCGGCCTGTCGCAGGCCGCCATCGGCGAGGGCGCGCTGTCCACGGCCATTTCGCTCAACGAACGTGCCAAATCCCGGCTGAAGATGCTGGTCTCCACCCTCGATGAAACAGAAGCCAATCTCAAGCAGCGGCGTATGGAAGCCGCCGACGTGTATGCCAGAAGCGCCCAGGCCTATGGCCTCAACTCCGACTATCTCGAGGCCGCCAGCGACTATGAACAGGCATTCGGTCAGGTCGAGCGCTGGGACGACACGCTGGCCCTGCAGTACAAGGGTGGCGAGGTGCTCTCGCTCACGGATCATGGCCGGTACAAGGGCGACAACGATGCGCTTCTCGGTGCGATTTCCGCCGGCAAGGATCTCGTCGGCATCGCAAGCCGTCTCAAGGACCAGGGCAGCCTGGCCAAGGCGCGGCTCAATCTCGGCAATGCTTACCAGACGTTGGGCAAGCGAAAAGGCGATGCGGGGCAATTGCGGCTAGCCGTCGCCGCCTACCGGACGGCGCTGGAGGGACTTCCACGCGAACAGAGTTCCCAAGACTGGGCTCTTGCCCAGAACAATCTTGGCGCGACACTGTCGAATCTGGGCGAACTCGAAACCGGCACCGCGACCTTGCAGGAGGCGGTCACGGCTTTCCGCGCCGCGCTGGAAGTGCGGACACGCCAGACTGCCCCGCTTGACTGGGCCATGACGCAGACCAATCTTGGCAATGCGCTTGCGGAATTCGGCGAGCGCGAAGCGGGCACGGACCACCTGGAGCAGGCCGCTGCCGCTTTTCGGGCGGCCGGCGAAGAGCTGACCCGCGATCGGGCGCCGCTTTATTGGGCGCAGGTGCAAACCAACCTTGGCATCACGCTCTACGCACTCGGTGAGCGCGAGACCGGGACAGCGCACCTGGAAGAATCGGCCGCCGTCCTGCTCGCGGCGCTTGAAGAGCGCACCCGCGACCGCGTGCCGCTCGAATGGGCCAAGACGCAGATGAGTCTCGCCCTCGCCTGGACGGAACTGGGGCACCGCAAACGCGATGCGAACCAACTGCGGGCGGCCGTCGCGGCCTACCGCGCCGCACTCGAGGAATACAGCGCCGATCGGGCGCCGATCGATTGGGCGACCACGCAGGCCGGTCTTGGAAACGCCTTCCGCTACCTCGATCAGGAACAACCGAACGCCGCGGCGGCCGGCACGGCGATGCTGGAACAGGCCCTGACGGCCTATCGTGCCGCCCTCGGCACGTTGACCCGCGAACATACGCCGCTCGATTGGGCGACGGTCGAGATCAATCTCGCCGTCGTGCTGTCGGATATCGGCAAACGCCGCGGCGACGCCGACCAGATCAAGGAAGCCATTGCCACCTTCCGCGCGGCGCTGGAGGAAGCCACCCGCGAACGCATGCCGCTGCTTTGGGCCGGCGCGCAGGGCAATCTGGGGCATGCGCTGGCATGGCTGGGAGAACGCCAGGGCGATACGGCATTGCTTGGGCAAGCCGTCGCCGCCTACAACGCGGCACTCGAGGAAACGACCCGCGCACGGGCGCCGCTCGACTGGGCAGCGATCCAGATCGACATTGGCACGGCGTCGAGAATCCTGGGGACGGCGTTGCCGCGAACCGGCCAATTCGACGAAGGCGCCCGGCAATTGGAGGCCGCCGAATCGGCCTTCCAATCCGCGCTGCTCGAATATGACAGTCAGCGCACGCCGAACGAATGGGCCGCCGCGCAAAGCAATCTGGGGGCGGTCCTGATCACCATCGGGCTTTCCCGGGGCGAACCGGGGCGGCTGCAGGATGCTGTCGCTGCTTTCAATGCGGCGCTTACGCAATACACCCGCGAAAAGGCGCCGCTCGACTGGGCCGCCACGCAAAACAATCTTGGCACCGCGCTGCGCTATCTCGGCCAGCAGCAAGGCGATTCGGCAAAGCTTGAGGCCGCCATTGCCGCCTATCGCGCGGCGCTCGAAGTCCGCACCAGATTGAACGGTCCGCTCGACTGGGCGCAGACGCAGGCCAATCTGGGCAACACGCTGGTGATCCTGGGCGACGTGCTGGCGTCCGCCGGCCAGCCGAATCTGGGGTTGGGGCGGTTGCAGGACGCCGTCACTACCCTTCGCCTGGCGCTGCAGGAATACATTCGCGAAAGGGCGCCGACCCTAGGGGCAGCGACGCAGGTCGACCTTGCGCGAGCCGAGACCAAGCTGGGATTGGCAATGGCCGGTTTCGGCGCTGTCGACAATGGCGTGGCATGGATGCAGGACGCGGTCGCCATCTACCGGCAAGCGCTGCTGCAATACACGCGCGAGACGACGCCCACCGACTGGTCCGACATCCAGAACGAACTGGGCTCCACGCTGATCAAGCTTGCGGGCACAACCATCGACCCGCAATTCGCCAGGGACGCCATCGTCGCCTACCGCGCCGCGCTCGAGATCCGTACCCGCGAACAATACCCGCAATATTGGGCGCAGACCCAAACCAATCTGGGACTGGCGCTTGTCGGCCTGGGCTCCCTCACCCGGTCGCGCGAGGCGATCCTGCTCGGCAAGGAGGCAATCCAGTCCGTATGGGACATGTACCGGGCAGCCGGCTCCAGCCAGTACGACAATTATTACGCGTCCGCCCTCAGTGATGCCGACAATGAACTCGCCAGGTTGAACTGACCGCGGCGAAGCCGAAGCGGACCTTGACGCTCGCCAGTCGTTCAAGGAAGTTGCAGCGTTTTCCGACGTTTCTCGCCGAGACCTTGCGGCTTCGCGAGGCAAGGAAACGCTGCCTCACTGCTGGAGCTTCCCAAAAATGCGCATAGCCGTCCTCGCCGATATCCACGGCAACGTCCTCGCTTTCGATGCCGTGCTCGACGATCTGGCGCGGCGCGGCGGTGTCGATCTTACCGTCAATCTCGGTGACAGCGTTTCGGGGCCGCTCTGGCCGCGCGAAACCATGGAACGGCTGGAAGCGCTCAACCTGCCGACGGTGCGCGGCAACCATGACCGCCGCGTCGCCGTCGATCCCCCTGACGAGACCATGTGGGCGTCCGACGTTTATGCGCAGGAGCGGCTGACGCAGGCGCAGCGCGACGCGCTGTTCGGGCAGCCGCTGACGCTGGAGATCGCGCCCGGCGTCATCGCCTTCCACGCGCGGCCCGATCACGACGAAAAATATCTGCTCGACGCGGTCGTCGAGGGCCGGCTGGTGCGCGCGCCGCTGGCCACGATCCGGCGCCGGCTGGGCGGGTTCGACCCGAAATGCCGCATTGCGCTCTGCGGTCACAGCCACCGGGCGGAGTTGATCCGAATTCCCGACGGTCCCGTCATCTTCAATCCGGGCAGCATCGGCTGCCCCGCCTATGACGACGACACGCCGCCGGCGCATGTTTCCGAACAGGGCTCGCCGCACGCCCGCTACGGCATCGTCACCCTGGGCGGCGCCGGCCACCCGGACCGCTTCGAGATGATCGCGGTCGACTACGACCATGAGGCGGCGGCGCGTCAGGCCGAACAGGCGGGACGCCCGGAATGGGCGCACGGGCTAAGGACGGGGTTCATGCCAGGCTAAAGCCTAGGCTTCATCCCAGGCTGAACCCCTTGGTCATGCCGGGCTGAAGCGTCGGCTTCATGCCCGGGCTGAACGCCATCACATCGGTCGGCAGGTCCGGCCATCTCGGTTGTAGACACGGCGCCGCACCCTCGCTTATAAAACCGGCTTCGCGCGCGGCAGCGTTTTTTTGGGTCTGGCGGTGCCTTTGGTAATGCAATCTATCGCCTACGGCCAAGTGATGAGGCGCCGAATTCCGTTCCGCAAAGCGCTCTACGCACTCATTGCCGCGCCGTCGCTGTTGACGGCGCTGGCGGCGCATGCCGAAGAGGCACCCTTCATCTCCGTCGTCACCGGGCTTGCCCCCGACGACCTGCTCAATGTCCGCGCCAAGCCATCGCCGATCGGCAAGACCGAGGCGCGCCTGGCTGCCGGCGCGAGCGTCAGGAACCTCGGCTGCAACGACATTGACGGCCACCCCTGGTGCAAGGTCGAGTCGGACAATCCCAAGGCAACCGGCTGGGCCCCGGCGCGCTATCTCGTTCCCGTCAATCCGGCGACGATACCCGACCAGGCCGCCGATGCGCCCGCTGCCATTGCCCCAGCGCCTCCCGTCGACGGAACGGCGCCGGCCGCCCAGCCCGCGCAGCCTGTCGAGGCGGCCGCGACGCCTCAGTCACCTCCAGCCGAGGCACCGCCAGCCGATGCACCCCCGCCCGACCTGACAGAGCGGCTGGGCGGCATCGTCCATCCGGTCACTCCCGAGGCGCCTGTCAAGTCCGCCGCCGCCACGGCCATGCAGGATGCCTATGGCCTGGCGCTGGCTGCCACGGAAATGCCGACGACCGCGGAGAGCACGCCACCCACCGCCACGGTGGAGCCACAGGACGACGCCAAGGCATCGCCAGACGCCGCCGCCGCCCAAGGCGATGCCGGCACGGCGGCGGCCGGGGACAATGCCTCGGCGGGGTCGATCCCGGTGCCCACGCCGCGCCCTGGACCGGCAGGTGCCGGCCCGGGACCGGCAGGAGCCGTGCCGCCCGCCGTCGACACGCAGACCGTCGCGGAACTGCCGCCGCCGCCCACGGCCCTCGCCACCGGCGACTCCGTCGAAATCCCCTGCGCCCGCTATGTCGGCCAGCCCATGACGCGCTGCGCGGCGACCATCGTGCACAAGGGCACGGACAAGGCCGACATCACCGTGACCTGGCCCGATGGCGGCACGCGCATCATCTCCTTCCAGGCCGGCATGCCCGCCGGCTCCAACGCCCGCGGCGATTTCCGCTTCACTAGGGAAGGCAGCCTCAACATGATCCGGGTTGGTGTGTCGGAGCGGTTCGAGATCACCGATACGGTGGCGTTCGGGGATTAGGGGAATAAGGCAGTAGGGCAGTAAGGCAGTAAGTGAGGCCGGGACGCGCTCCCCTACTCCCCTACTCCCTTCATTTTCGGGGTTACATCCGCCAAAACTCTTCCCTATAAGGCCCTCCTAGCCTGATACCAGAATCGCGAGCACAACCGGCCGGGTCTTCCCGTCCCGGTTTTTTGTGCAAGCCGCCCGCCGAACGGAATTGTCGCCATGCCAAGACGCACTGACATCAAGTCGATCCTGATCATCGGGGCCGGCCCCATCGTCATCGGCCAGGCCTGTGAGTTCGATTATTCCGGCACCCAGGCCTGCAAGGCGCTGAAGGAGGAAGGCTTCCGCGTCATCCTGGTCAATTCCAACCCGGCCACCATCATGACCGACCCGGAACTGGCCGATGCCACCTATATCGAGCCGATCACCCCCGAAGTCGTGGCCAAGATCATCGCCAAGGAGCGGCCCGACGCGCTGCTGCCGACCATGGGCGGCCAGACGGCGCTCAACACCGCTTTGTCGCTGCGCCGCATGGGCGTGCTCGAGCGCTACAATGTCGAGATGATCGGCGCCGATGCGCAGGCCATCGACAAGGCCGAGGACCGGGCGCTGTTTCGCGAGGCGATGAAGACGATCGGGCTGGAAACCCCGAAGTCGATGCTGGCCAACGCCACCGACGTCAAGAACGCCGACCGCAAGACGCATGAGGCCGAGCGCGCCGCGCTGAAGGCCGAGAAGCCCGACAATCTCGACGCCGCGCTCGATGCGCTGGAAACCCGCTGGAACCTCGGCGAAGGCGACCGCAAGCAGCGCTACATCAGCCATGGCATGGCGATCGCCGCGCAGGCGCTCGACCATGTCGGCCTGCCGGCCATCATCCGCCCGTCCTTCACCATGGGCGGCACCGGCGGCGGCATCGCCTACAACAGGGCCGAATTCTACGACATCGTCCAGTCCGGCCTCGACGCCTCGCCGACCACCGAAGTGCTGATCGAGGAAAGCGTGCTCGGCTGGAAGGAGTATGAGATGGAGGTCGTCCGCGACAGGGCGGACAATTGCATCATCGTCTGCTCGATCGAGAACATCGACCCGATGGGCGTGCACACGGGCGATAGCATCACCGTCGCCCCGGCGCTGACCTTGACCGACAAGGAATACCAGATGATGCGCAACGCCTCGATCGCCGTGCTGCGCGAGATCGGTGTCGAGACCGGCGGCTCCAACGTGCAGTTCGCCGTCAACCCGGCCGATGGCCGCCTCGTCGTCATCGAGATGAACCCGCGCGTCTCGCGCTCCTCGGCGCTGGCCTCCAAGGCGACCGGTTTCCCGATCGCCAAGATCGCGGCCAAACTCGCCGTCGGCTATACGCTGGACGAGCTGGAGAACGACATCACCGGCGGCGCCACGCCCGCCTCGTTCGAGCCGAGCATCGATTATGTGGTGACCAAGATCCCGCGCTTTGCCTTCGAGAAATTCCCCGGCGCCGAGCCGGTGCTGACGACAGCCATGAAGTCGGTCGGCGAAGTCATGGCCATCGGCCGCACTTTTCAGGAATCGCTGCAGAAGGCTTTGCGCGGGCTCGAGACCGGCCTCACCGGCCTCGACGAGATCGAAATCCCCGGCCTCGGCGCCACAAACAGCGCCGACGACCGCAACGCCATCCGCGCGGCGCTCGGCACCCCGACGCCCGACCGGCTGCGCATGGTGGCGCAGGCGATCCGCATGGGCACCTCGCTGGAAGACGTGCACGCGATGTGCAAGATCGACCCGTGGTTCCTCGAACAGATCGCGGGCATTCTGGCCATGGAAGCCCGCATCCGCGAGCACGGCATTCCCCAGGACGCCGTCAACCTGCGCATGCTGAAGGCCATGGGCTTCTCCGATGCCCGCCTCGCGTCGCTGACGAAGACCGACGCCGAAGTGATTCAAAGGATTCGCGAAAAGCTCGACGTTCATCCGGTTTATAAGCGCATCGACACTTGCGCGGCCGAGTTCGCCTCGCCGACAGCCTACATGTACTCGACCTATGAAGTGCCCTTCGCAGGCAGCCTCGCCAACGAGGCGCAGGTCTCGTCGCGCAAGAAGGTCGTCATCCTCGGCGGCGGGCCGAACCGCATCGGCCAGGGCATCGAGTTCGACTATTGCTGCTGCCACGCGGCGTTTGCGCTGCGCGACGCCGGCTATGAAGCGATCATGATCAACTGCAACCCGGAGACGGTTTCGACCGACTACGACACTTCGGACCGGCTCTATTTCGAGCCGCTGACGGCGGAGGACGTGCTGGAGATCCTGCGCGCCGAGCAGGCGTCGGGCGAACTGGTCGGCGTCATCGTCCAGTTCGGCGGCCAGACGCCGCTGAAGCTGGCCGATGCGCTGGAGAAGGCCGGCATACCGATCCTCGGCACCTCGCCGGACATGATCGATCTCGCCGAAGACCGCGACCGCTTCCAGAAGCTCTTGCACAAGCTCAACCTCAGCCAGCCGAAGAACGGCATCGCCTATTCGGTCGAGCAGGCCCGCCTCGTTGCCGCCGAGCTTGGCTTCCCGCTGGTGGTGCGCCCCTCCTATGTGCTTGGCGGCCGCGCCATGCAGATCATCCATGACGAGGGCATGCTGCAGAGCTATCTGCTCGACACCGTGCCCGGCCTGGTGCCGGAGGACATCAAGCAGAAATACCCCAACGACAAGACCGGCCAGATCAACACGCTGCTGGGCAAGAACCCGCTGCTGTTCGACACCTATCTCTCGGGCGCCATCGAGGTCGATGTCGACTGCCTCTGCGACGGCAAGGCCACCTTCGTCTCCGGCATTCTGGAACACATCGAGGAAGCCGGCATCCATTCGGGCGACTCGGCCTGCTCGCTGCCGGTGCACTCGCTGCCTTCGGAACTGGTCGACGAGCTGGAGCGCCAGACGGCGGCTCTTGCCCGCGCGCTCAATGTCGGCGGGCTGATGAACGTGCAGTATGCGATCAAGGACGGCACGGTCTATGTGCTGGAGGTCAACCCGCGCGCGTCCCGCACCGTGCCCTTCGTCGCCAAGACCATCGGGCGTCCCATCGCCAAAATCGCCTCCCGCATCATGGCCGGCGAGACGCTGGAAGACGCCTTCTCCCATTACGGCGCCATGCCCGACCCCAGAAATCCCGGCCACATCGCGGTCAAGGAAGCCGTCTTCCCCTTCGCCCGCTTCCCCGGCGTCGACATATTGCTCGGCCCGGAAATGCGCTCGACCGGCGAGGTCATGGGCCTCGACCGTGATTTCGCGCTCGCCTTCGCCAAGAGCCAGCTCGGCGCCGGCGTCGACCTGCCCCGCTCCGGCACGCTGTTCGTCTCGGTGCGCGACGAGGACAAGAAAGGCATATTGCCGGCGGTCAAGCGCCTCGCCGGCCTCGGCTTCAAGGTGCTGGCCACCTCAGGCACGCAGCGCTTCCTCGCTGAAAACGGCGTCGACGCGCAGAAGATCAACAAAGTCCTGGAAGGCCGCCCCCACATTGAGGACGCCATCCGCAACCGCCAGGTCCAGATCGTGTTCAACACGACGGACGGCCAGAAGGCGGTGTCGGACTCGAAGTCGCTGCGGCGGGCAACGCTGATGCAGAAGGTGCCGTATTACACGACGCTGTCGGGCGCGGCTGCGGTGGCCGAGGCGATCGCGGCGCTGAAGGCGGGGAGTTTGGAAGTCAGGCCGCTGCAGGAGTATTTTGCTTGAGGCGACTAGCTGATCTCACCCCTTGTGGGGGAGATGGTGGACGGCCAGTACGCAAGACCCTTCAGATTCGCAGCCCAAAGGATTGGATCAAAAATCAAGGTAAAGTGTCTAAGAAAGTTTTTAAGCTTTCGCTATGGCGGGCAGCAGATATCACATCTTTTCTCTTTCTAAATGCGCGCGCAAGTTCTCTGTAACTTCTATAGTCCTTTTTATGCTCCAAGTTTCTCTTGCTTAGAGCACGAGACAAATGATCCTCGCAGTTCATTTCGCGGCACTTTCCCGAATAATTCGCAAATAAAGGAAGTAACCAACACTCAAGGGAATGAACGCTGACCGCAAAAAAGATTCTACTTGACATCTGTGTGAAATTTTTCTGCCCAAATTTCGTAATGATTAGAGTCCGCACATCTGCAACGATTTCTGAGGTAGATCGCCGAACCCCGTTCTCGGTTTGACTGACCCCAAAATTCGCATGTTCGGAGCAATCCGTGTCAATCTGAACCACTAGGTAATCATTAACTGCCAGTGCCTCCGTGATCCGCTCGGCAAGGGTACAATATTCAAGCACCCTTTCCCAACCGCCGGCACTCAAAGCTCGCGATGCGTCAGTGGCGTCTCGGATGGGTTGCAAGAAGTTTACATCGATTTCCTCACCTAACGACTCACCACAGTACGCCTCAAGGATGCCCTCGATCACAGCTTGGTCCGTTATACCTTCCGTTATGAGCGCAAATGTTGCCATGTCAAAAAGTCTTCGGAAGCCCGCCAAGACTGCCTCTTAGAAAAGCTTCAGATAGCCTCAATTTAGGCGGCTCGTCGCCCCCGCTTTCCGCAGGTTTTTTGAAGCGCCTGACTCGCGTGTGCCCCTCCCGCCCTCTGGACACTATGAACAACCGTTGATCTTCATCATCTAGATTTAAGCCATCGAGAATCGCCGGGTTGTGGGTAGTGAGCAAGACCTGCTTGCCATTCTCTTTTGCTAGACCAACCAACTCTATGATCAGACGCTCACACAACTTAGGATTCAGAGAAGCATCGATATTATCGATAGCGAAAAAAGATGGAGTCAAATCGCTCGAAAATAAAGTAAAATAGAAAAGCAAGAAAAGAAACCCCTCGTTGGCGCTTCTTTGATCAAATTGATTTCTCTTCGAACTGAGGAAAGTATCAGTAATCGAAATTCTTGCTGCCGGGTTTCTGGTTCCTCTAACCAGTTTGAAATCTTCGAACCATCCTAATAAATGTAGACACTTCTTGACGCCAGTCAACGCCCTCTGGTCTGACTTTTCTGACATCACACTAAGCAATTTTAGCAAACCTTCCCCATTAATCCCCAAGGGTTCAATCTGGCCCTCACGTTCAAATAATCGAAGCGAGGAATTTTCTGGAGAGTAAACTAAGTATTGGCTAAGAACATCACGATGGGCTATAAATGGTGCCGATTTTTTAAGGAGAATTTGAGAGAAAATACTATCCACATCCAAAGAAAGAGGAACCGTTACTTTTTTCTTTTCTCCCTTGCGGGATTTTTCTTTTTTTGCCTTAGGATTGGACAGCTTCTCATCCAGCGCAGAAGTTACCGCAACGCGCAGCGACTCAAGAACCTCCGATATCTTTACATTCCCCCTATTCGGAGTTTTCACCAACTCTTCTAACGCAACTTTAAAATCTTCAAACTTAAAAACTCCTTCTATATTGCCGTCCGTCTCTATATTCATTTCCCAATTAGAGTATGGTGCGTTGTCATTTCGCAGAACATAGGTTAGCTTCGGGTGAAGAGGATCAGTGATAGAAATCTTTACAGATTCATCCGGCTTAAAACCATCAAATGCCGGTCGCATTAATTGCGGATCGGTCACTCGTACACCGCGCGATGAAAGAAATTCATTGTCAAGCTTGTCAGCGCAGGCAGCGCCGGCAAGAGCAATAGCCTCCAATATGTTGCTTTTCCCCGAACCATTCTCACCTATAAAGATATTTACGCGACCAAGATCCAATTGCACCTTTGCGATCGATTTATAATTCTCAATTGTAACCGAATGGATCAAGTTTCTAACCTTCTATGTTTTCTTACTAGGCAGAGCATGTTCGGATACAGGCTCGGTATTTTCGCATTGTCACTTCAGTGGATGAGCCAAACGTGGCATGCCGCGATACGCCTGCGCAGCCAGATAAGTTCCTGAATGTATCTATGCGAAATTCATTCTCGAGTCTCGCTTCGCCTATCAGCCGCTTAGCCGCCATAACCTGATATCGAACGCTAGGAGGACAAGATAGACGCTCATCTGGCATTTTGGCCAATCACCTCCGTTGTGATATCGGCACCGCGCCCTCACGCCACCGCCACGCACTCAATCTCGATATCAAACTCCATCGGCCAGGACGCCACCGGCACAAAACTCCGCGCCGGCGGGTTAGTCGAAAAGTACCGGGCATACACCCTGTTTATGGTGTTGTAGAAGCCGGAATTGACGGCGTAGATGCGCACCATCACCACGTTTTCCAGCGAGGTGCCGGCCGCTTCCAGGCAGTGTTTCAGCGCCTTCAGCGACGCGTCTGTTTGCGTTTCGATGTCGCCGCGCACCATCTCGCCGGTCACCATGTCGACCGGCGGCGTCGCCGAGATGAACACGAAGCCGTTGGCCTTCACCGCCGTCGAACAGGGCAGGCCGAGCGAGCGCACCTTGTCCGACATGACGGGCACTTCGATGACTTGTTTTTTCATGGTGGTACTCCCTGGGTTGGCAAGGTTAGCGCCAGGCCCCCTCACCCAGCCTCCGCTTCGCTCGGCTGACCGTTCGGGGCGAGCCGCGTGTCTCGCCCGTCCTTCGGACCCCCGAGGGGAGAGGAGATTACGAGCGCCAACGCCAAGCTCTTCTCCCCAGCGGGAGGAAGGTGGACGCGAAGCGGCCGGATGAGGGGGCTGGCGCCAACCTCTAATTGCCGGGAGCTTATCCCGACGCTGGCGAAACACCAGCGCCGAACCATGATCCAGCCCTCACCCCTGCCCCGGATACGGCGTGCCGTCCTTGTGCAAAAACCGCCCGTCGGAGTTCGGGCTCATCATGTCGATGTCGGAGCAAGTGATGACATCGTCCATGTTGCGCGAGCCGACCTCGAGGTAGAGCGCCGTCGTCGACGAGCGGTTGATCATGTGGTGGCCGTTGCCGCTGTTCTTGGCGAAGGCAGCGCTATCGCCGGCCTTGAGCAACGTCTCGCCGCCATCCTCGACCAGCACCAGTTCGCCTTCCAGCACATGGACGAACTCGTCCTCATGGCTGTGCCAGTGGCGCTGGCTCGACCAGCCGCTTGGCGGCAGCGTCATCAGGTTGACGCCGAAATCGGTGAGCCCGCCGGCGTCGCCGAGACGCCGGCGCGTGCGGGTGGCGCACGGGGCGTCGAAGGGTGCGGGGTAGCCGGAGCCCTGGCGAACGGGAATGGCTGCGAGGTCGATCTTGGGCATGGGTGGCTCCCGAGGGTGATGGGGGGCAGTGTAGATGATGGCGGAGGCACAGGGCCAGGTTGGGTTTTGCCAGGGAGCGAGAGATATCGGACGTAGCGCCCTACGGCGCCCCCCTCTGTCCTGCCGGACATCTCCCCCTCTTGGGGGGAGATTGGCTGTCATTGCGGCCTTCGCCAATTCTCAACGCTGCAGGAAAAGAGCCGGCGCCCAGGCTGCCAATCTCCCCACTTGAGGGGGAGATGTCCGGCAGGACAGAGAGGGGCGCCGTAGGGCGCTTTTCTTGATCCGTCCTGACTGTCGAATCCTA
>NZ_VFVR01000013.1 GCF_006442205.1 Mesorhizobium sp. B2-3-12 | reverse complement strand
TGTCCCAGGAGCCCAACCCACCCCCTTCGATGTACCTGGAGCCAACCACAAGATCAGCGGTGTTGGCTTCGAGGAAGGAAAGCATTTTCGGTATGATGGCCTCGTCATGCTGAAGATCGGCATCCATCACGACCATGAACGGCGTGGTCGTGCTGAGCATTCCTTCGGTGACGGCAGTGGACAGCCCGCGCCGGCCGATCCGATGGATGAGCCGAACTCCGGGGAGAACGGCAGCCAATTTTGCGACTTCAGCTCTGGTTCCGTCAGAGGAGTCGTCGTCAACAAAAACGATCTCATGTTCTTTGCCCTCGAGCGCATTCCCGATAGCCGCGGCGACCTTGGACACATTCGCAAATTCATTGAATGTCGGGATGATCACTGAAACCGATGGGGCAAAATGCGACGTCGCATTTTGACTGTCTTTGACATCGATGTTCAAAATCATCCTTGGGTTATCTGAGCTTGGCACAGTAGCAATCCTGTGGAACAAAAACTTACCAATGCAGAAGGGGATCCGCTTCCACGACAGTCAACTTTCCGGCAGCGACGAGTTTGTCGATGGCATCGGGAGGAAGGAGGCCGGCGAGAACCTGCTGGTGGACGTAGAAGGGATCAACAATGAACGTTTTTCCTGAACGGTAGCTGGCGAGCGTACAGAAACAGGTCGCATCTCCAGGGACGCTTTTTAAGCGCGCGGCCGTCGTGGACATAGCCGCTTCGCGCGCGGCTATTTCCTCATGAAAACTCGGATCGATCAACAATCTCACCGGTTCAATGCGTGACGACGCCACCAGGCGAAGACAAATGGCGAGCAAAAGAAAGAACCGCAGCGCCTCCGGCGACCAGCGCCGAGCGAGCGGCAAAACCGGCGCATGCGCGAAAGCGAGGCCGGTGGCAATCGATACCCCGAAGACCAGTTCGAATTGCGCGTTGTAGGCCACGCCATCGCCGGTTTTCTGGACAAAGAACATCACGAGGCCAAGGATGTTTAGGAGATTGCACAAGCGGATATTGGGATCGGTCCTGCGCGTAATGCCGACGTAAACCCAGGCGGCCAGTCCAACGGCAATCCATTGCAGATGGCCGATGGCGCCGAAGGCGTGTTTCAGCGAATAGGCGCGCGGCGACCTCAGATTGCTGAAAAAATCGGGGCCGAAGGCGACGTAACAGAGGGCAAAACCCAGAACGATGGCGAAAGCCGCCAGGATCGCGGATTTCACCATTTGCCGCGGCTTGTTAATACCCACCCATATCATTGCTGTCAGCGGCATCACTACGATGTTGTGTTTGATGAACCCGGCGGCCACCATCAGAAGAATGGGCAGGGCGTAGCCGCGATCCTGCGCACGGGCCTTAAGGAAGGCGACAAAGCCAACCGTCATGGCTGCCTGGGCCAGCAAATGGGGGTCATCCATCCCGACATAGCCGGTAAAAAAGCGGCACATGGTGGCGCCGAAAAATAGCGCGCCGATCACCGCGGAGGTCGCATCCCCACCCAGCAGGCGGATGGCGCGGAAAACACCCCAGGCGATCACCAGAATTGCTGCGAGCGACAGCAACCGTCCGGCCAGCACGACATCACCGATCAACCGCCCCAGACCCCCGACAATGTAAAAGGAAAGCGGCGGATAATTGTTGGCAATCAGCTGATGGGCAGCGGGATAGAGCGGCATCCGCCCCATCGCCGCATCGGCATAGTAGGCATTCCATCCCTCATTGGTATCAATCTCGATGTCGAGGAACGCCCGATAAATCGGCCACAATGCCGCCAAGACGGTCAACACGACGAGGCAGCCGATCATGATGTACACGCGGCGGGTCAAGAAATTCTCACCGGCCAGGTTTGTGGTTGAATTCATATGGCGCCAGATCCGGATCTGATTATGCGAATGGGGCAAGTCGGCGAGCAAATCTGCCTGTCTCAAAACGCGAAGCGGCAGAAAGAATCACCCCTACATTCATTTTTTGACCTAAAAAAGCCTTCCCTAATAGCGCAATTACAGAGTGATATTTATTTCTTTCCGGACGTGAAATGCCGGGCGCTCAACTACAGTGTTTCCGACAAAAATGGCCGGGACGAACCCGGCCATTTGTTCAAGTTCCCTGACTGCCGAAGCGGCGCAGCGATTACTGCGCGATCGGCGCGTATTTGCCGTCATGCCACTGGTTGATGTCGTAGCTGGCGTTCTTGAGGTCGCCCTTCTCGTCGAAGGTGACATCGCCGACAACGGTGCTGATCGGCGTGCCGTTCTTCAGCGCCTCGGCAACCTTGGCCGGATCGTCGCTGCCGGCGCGCTTGATGCCTTCGGCGAAAGCCTGGACCACGGCGTAGGAGAACAGCGTGAAGCCTTCCGGCACGAAGCCGCCGGCCTTGATCTTCTCGACCGCCGCCTTGGCTTCCGGCTTTGCCTGGGGATCCGACGGGAACACGAACATGGTGCCCTCGCCGGCCGGGCCGGCAACCTGCCAGAATTCCGGCGAGGCGATGGAGTCCGGCATGATCAGCTGGAACTTCAGGTTCTGTTCGGCCGACTGACGCAGGATCAGGCCAGCCTCAGGATGGTAGCCGCCGAAATAGACGACATCGGCCTTGAGATCCTTGAGCTTGGTGACAAGCGCCGAATAGTCCTTCTCGCCCGGATTGATGGCGTCATAATAGACTTCCTTGAGGCCACCGGCATTCATGGTTGACCTGACGGCATCGGCCACGCCCTGACCGTAGGCGCTCTTGTCGTGCAGGACGACGACGTTCTTGCCGGCATATTTCTTGGCGATCCACGGGCCGATGAAGGCGCCCTGTGCGTCGTCACGGGTATAGAGACGCATGATCGTCGGCCAGCCGGCCTTGGCCGCGGCGTCGGTCAGCACCGGGTTCGACGAAGCCGGGCTCATCATCAACGCACCGGCCTCCGCATAGACGGCCGAGGCCGGAATGCTCGAACCCGAGCAGGCATGGCCGTCGATGAACTTGACGCCGTTGGCGACGATGCGATTGGCGACCGACACGGCCTGCTTGGGATCGCACTGGTCGTCCTCGATGTCGAGCTTGATCTGCGAACCATTGACACCGCCAGCGGCGTTGATGGCGTCGGCGGCGGCCTGTGCGCCCTGCTTGAACTGGTCGCCGATGGTGGCGAGCTGTCCGGTCATCGGGCCGACCACCGAAATGGTGATGTCGTCGGCGAACGCGACCGGCGCGCTCATCATCAGGCCGAAAATGGCCGCGCTCAAAATACTCATTTTTTTCATGACAATAGAACTCCTCCACTCACGCGCGGCCGCCCCGGCCACGCTTCTTCCAGAGAGGCGGGACAATTTCATCCTTCATTGCGCCTGTCTAGGCGCATTGGCGCCGCTCGATTGGGCCTGAGATGTCCCACTCACGCAAAAAAGCCACGCCAGCCTTGTTCCGGCTGGTCGTGGCTTTTTTGCCTGTCGGGCTGTTTCCCCAGCGCCCCCGCGCCACGAACCCAACTTGATCTTCCCTGTCTTCCTGCTGACCATCATTCGCGCGGCTTGAACCTGTCGGCCTGCCGCATTCTGTCATTGTTGGCCTGTAGCTTGGCTGTCTGCGCAGCCTTTTCCCTGTTTTAGCCCGACCGTCTTTAGCGGTCTTGGCCGAAGCGTCCCCGTCCGGCGGAACTCAGTGCATGGTCATCCATTCGCGGGCTTCGCGCAGCGCCTTGGCGATCTCGATCTTCGACATCGCGGCCGAGAGTTCCGAGCGCAGTTCGGCGGCGCGGGCCGATCCCTTGATGGCGGCGATGTTGAACCATTTGTGGGCGGCAACGACGTCGGTCTCGCAATCGCGGCCGGTCGCATACATCATGCCCAGTTCGAAAAGAATGTCGGCCTGGGCAGTTGCCCCCATGGCGCCGAAACCTGCTTCAAGCATTTCAAAACGTGCCATTTTAGTCCCCTGTCTGGCTCCCGAGAGCTGCCTCCGTTTGTCTTGTCCGGGCCGCTCTTTCGATGCTTTCGAGAATGCCGCGCAGGCTTGAATCCGTCGTTAAATGGCGTGCTTAATTTGAGGAAAACAAAGCTAAAACAAGAGGTAAACACGGAAATTCGTTAAGGATACGAAGCCAGCAATTCAGCCGATTTTCGTCAAATTTGACGAAAATCTTGCAGGCCTCGATCAACACTCCGCTAACCCTAGGAAACAAACAGGAGACGGCGATCGTTTTCATTTCCTCGCCGACAGCGCGAATTCAGGCGGCTTCAAAATGCCAAAGTCTTCCGTAGCGGCACCGCTTTTGTTTTGCTGGAAGCTGGATTAGCTTACGTTTGCGTAAGCGGCAGACCGGCGAGGCGGAGCATCCGGCCGGCTATCCAAACGGAGGAAGACATGTTTCGAAAAGTGAGCCTGGCCTTGGCGGCCACTTTGATGATGAGCGGCGCGGCTTTTGCCGATCCTATCGAGGGCAACTGGAAGACGCAAGCCGGTGACACCGCTGCCATCGGTGGCTCCGGCTCGTTTTCCATTACGCTGAAGTCCGGCAAATATGCCGGCAAGACCATCGGCTCGCTCAAGGCGGCCGGCGACAACAAGTATACCGGCAACATCACCGATCCGGCAAACGACAAGACCTATTCCGGCAAGGCGACATTGTCGGGCACCTCGCTCAAGATGAGCGGTTGCGTGCTCGGCGGACTGATCTGCAAGAGCCAGACCTGGCACAAGCTCTGATCGTCCATTTCCTAGTCATTTCAAAACGGGGCCCTGCGGGTCCCGTTTTCGTTTCATCGACACGTTAGCAGTCGCGCTCGATGCGCCATTCGGGTCTCCGGCAACCCGGCCGATATCCCGTCAATCAATTTGAACCGCAGATGAACACCGGCATCAGAGCCGGTTCAGAGGCATCAGGACATTCTCCTGCGTGTTGAAGGAGACACGGACCCAATGCTTGCTCGCCGCTTCACCATCGTCTGCCTGCTGATGAGCCTGTTTGGAATGTTCTTCGCCATCCTCGTCGCCGAAGCGGGCCGTTCGCCCCGCTCCTGGGACGAAGCCACCAGAATGTGCCACCTCGGCTGCCCGACCACGCTTCGCCACTGAAACAGAGAACCCGGACCTCGAAAAGAAAAGCGCAAGACATCATGAACCGCATCGCCGCCAACCTCACCAAGACCCTCCGGCTCCTGCCGCGGGCGGCGCTTATCCTGATGCTTCTGGCCGCTCCGGTTCTGGCGGTGCCGATGATGCGCGCCGATGCCGGCTCGACAATCGAGGCGCCGGCACTCAGAAAGTCCGGCGTCGGCTTCGTGCTGCTGGTCAGCCTGCAGAGGGGTTGAAGAAAAATGGCGCTTTGAGCGCCTTCGGCGGCGACACCCCTCCCAACCGCCCGTCCAAGTCTCTATATTGAGCCATGGAAAAGCGAATCTATCCCCAAGCCATCGAATCTGTCGTCATGCCCGAGCCTTTTGGCCGGCAAAGCTTCGACAACGCCGAAAAGGCCGTTGCCGCACTGCAGGTGCTTTACAACAGAAACACCAAGTTCCTGCGCGACTCCTTCGCGGCCCTTGCCGCCGGCGGCGACAGCAGCAAGCGCTACCGGGCCTTCTATCCCGAGATCGGCGTCACCACGAGTTCCTTCACCCAGGTCGACTCGCGCCAGGCCTATGGCCACATGCCGACGCCGGGACATTTCTCGACCACGATCACACAGCCGCAGCTGTTCGAGACCTACCTCATCGAGCAACTTCGCCTGATCATGCGCAACCACGGCGTCGCGGTCACGGTTTCGGAATCGACCACACCCATTCCGCTGCATTTCGCTTTCCTGGAGGGAACTTACGTCGACGGCGCCGCCGCCGAGCGCATCAAGCGGCCGATCCGCGACCTGTTCGACGTGCCGGATCTGGACGGCACCGACGACCAGATCGCCAACGGTACTTTCGAGGTCGCCTTTGGCGAGCCCCGGCCGCTGGCGCCGTTCACGGCGCAGCGCATCGATTATTCCCTGCACCGCATGACGCACTACACCGCGACCAGCCCGCAGCATTTCCAGAATTTCGTCCTGTTCACCAACTATCAGTTCTATATCGACGAGTTCGTCGCCCGCGCCCGCGACCTGATGGAAAAGGGCGGTGACGGCTACACGGAATTTGTCGAACCTGGCAACGTCATCACCCGGGCCGGGCAGAGTGCACCCAGCGAAGGCGTGGCGCCACAGCGCCTGCCGCAGATGCCGGCCTATCATCTGAAGAAGCCGAACCATGGCGGCATCACCATGGTCAATATCGGCGTGGGGCCTTCCAACGCCAAGACCATCACCGACCATATCGCCGTGCTTCGGCCGCATGCTTGGGTGATGCTCGGCCACTGCGCCGGGCTGCGCAACACCCAGGCGCTTGGCGACTATGTGCTGGCGCATGCCTATGTGCGCGAGGACCATGTGCTGGACGACGATCTGCCGGTCTGGGTGCCGATCCCACCACTGGCCGAGATCCAGGTCGCGTTGCAGGAGGCGGTCGCCGAAGTCACCGGCCTGTCGGGCTACGACCTGAAGCGCATCATGCGCACCGGCACCGTCGCCACCATCGACAACCGCAACTGGGAACTGCGCGACCAGCGCGGACCGGTGCAGCGCCTGTCGCAGTCGCGCGCGATCGCACTCGACATGGAATCGGCGACGATCGCGGCCAATGGCTTCCGCTTCCGCGTCCCCTACGGCACGCTGCTGTGCGTTTCCGACAAGCCGCTGCACGGCGAGCTAAAATTGCCGGGGATGGCGACCGAGTTCTACAAACGCCAGGTGGCGCAGCACCTGACCATCGGCATCAGGGCGATGGAAAAGCTGGCCGAGATGCCGATGGAGCGGCTGCATTCTCGCAAGCTCCGGAGCTTTTCGGAGACAGCGTTCCAATAGAACGCCGCGCGAAGCCTCGGCGAGGCAATTCGTCGTCTTGCTCGGGCCGCATTTTGGCCGATAAGCAAATCGACGGATCGTCAGGCGGCATTCGGCGGACACGACCTCAATGACAACAGGCGCGCGCTTGAACATGACGGCTGGGCTGGCATTCCTGGCGATGACGGCATTATCGGCCGCTTTGTTGGCCGGGTTCTTCGGCGCGCTGCACCCGGCTTTCGATTCCTTCGCGCATTTTCGCATTCACTTCAGCGTGCTGATGGCGCTTCTGGCGTTGCCGCTGCTTGCGAGTTCCTACCGGCTGCAGGCGGCCGTGGCGATGCTCTTCGCCATCGCCTGCCTGGCCACGACGGCTAGCGCATTGCCAAGGCTGTGGCCTCGGCCCGCGGTTGCCGAGCCCACGGACCAGATCGTCTACAGCCTGCTGCAGATGAACCTGCGCTTCAACAACCCGACACCGAAGAAGGTGCTCTCGCTGATCGGCCGCACCAATCCGGACGTGATCACGCTCGACGAGGTGTCGCAGATGTGGACGACCGAGCTTGGCTATATCGCCAGCGCCTACCCCTACCGGATCCTCTGTCCCTACCCGAACGGCATGTTCGGCGTGGCGCTGCTGTCGCGCCGGCCATTTGCCGCCGGCACCGCGCCGCGTTGCGAGCCGCGCGGCGCCATGGCGACCGCCACCATCGACTTCAGCGGGAGCGATGTCGATGTCGCCGCGATCCATTTGAGCTGGCCCTGGCCGAAGGAGCAATATTGGCAGATCGGCGAACTGGCGGGGCCGCTGGCCGCGCTCGGCCAGACCGCGATCGTGGCCGGCGATTGCAACGCCGTGCCGTGGAGCGCGGCGGTGCGGCGGGTCGCTGCTCTCGGCGGGCTGACACTCATGCCTTCCGCCGGCCCGACCTGGATCCACCGGACACTGCCCGACTTCCTGCGCCGCTATGCGGGCTTGCCGATCGACCAGGTGTTCAGCAAGGGCGGCGTGACGATCCTGTCGTCAAAGCGGCTGGAAGATACCGGCTCGGACCATCTGCCGGTGCTGGTCGAATTCTTGGTTCGATCGGATCAGAAACCACCCGAGGACGGGCGCGCCAGCGCACTCGCGGCGAGCGACTTGTCAGCCAGGCCTCGGGGCTGATGTACAAGGCCGAGACGCCGCGACGCGTCGAGATGGCGAATGGATCGCTCGTTCATGGTTTTCCGATCAAGGCAGCGATCAGATGTTCGACATGGCCGCCATTGGCATGCTCGCGCCGGTCGAAGGCGATTTGTTTGGCCTCATATTCGGCATAGACGGCCTTGATGCGAAGCCGGGCCTCGCTCCGCGTCTTGTAGCAGGACGGGTCGTTGGCGACCCGCAGACCGGTTATCGACCTCTCCGTGGCGCGCATCATCTCCCTGGCGATACGCCCATGTGTTTCCTCATGACTGCGAACACCGGCGAAAAACCTGTTCCAGCGCCTTTTCAGCGCCGGTGTCATCGGCGAGGCAACGCGAGGGAAGGTGTAGAACAGATTGAGCGTGCCGTTGACCCGCCCCAGCCGGCAGAAGCCCTTATCCTGACCTCCGCCGAGATCCCAGTCGACGGTATAGGCCGTGGTGGCGATGGCATGCGTCATGAAGCCGTGCTTGGGGCCTTTGCTGTCCATCGCGTCGATGAGGGTCGTGCCCGAACTTCCCTTGATATCGTAGGTCCGCGTCTGGACCACCGCCCTGGTGCCGGCCAGCGCTTCCGTCACACACAGCGCCCCGATGACGGCGAGGCATGTCAGAACGATCCGGCGCATCTGCCTTTCTCCTTATCCCTGGAGAAGGGAACCATAAGCTGGCGGTGGTTTCAACGGTTCTAATGTACGGCATGCCGTCGCGGGAATTTGCCGCTGTGCCCGACCCCAGGCCATCGCTCACATATTCTGGTACACAGGGCCCTCGCCGCCCTGCGGCGGCACCCAGTTGATGTTCTGGTTCGGATCCTTGATATCGCAGGTCTTGCAGTGCACGCAGTTCTGCGCGTTGATGACGAAGCGCACGTCCTTGGCCTGGGGATCGGGGGCGGCGTTGCCATCCTTGTCCACCCACTCATAGACACCCGCCGGGCAATAGCGCGTGGAGGGTCCGGCGAAGACGTCGTGCTCGGAGCGTTGCTGCAGCGCCATGTCGCCGACGATGAGGTGCACCGGCTCGTTTTCCTCGTGATTGGTGTTGGACAGGAACACCGAGGACAAACGGTCGAACGTCAGCACGCCATCCGGCTTCGGATAGGTGATCTTCTTGTGCCGGGCTGCCGGCTCGAGCGTGGCATAGTCGGCCTTGCCATGCTTCAGCGTGCCGAAGGGCGAAACGCCGAACAGCGTGTTCAGCCACATGTCGAGGCCGCCGAGGCCGACGCCGATGATGGTGCCGAAACGCGACCATAGCGGCTTGACGTTGCGCACCTTCTTCAGATCCTTGCCGATGTCGGTCGCCCGCCAGGCGTCCTCGTAGGCGGAAAGCTCGTCATTGGCGCGGCCGGCGCCGATCGCCTCGGCGACATGCTCGGCCGCCAGCATCCCCGACAGCACCGCATTGTGGGAGCCCTTGATGCGCGGCACGTTGACGAAGCCCGCCGCGCATCCCATCAGCGCGCCGCCCGGGAACGACAATTTCGGCACCGACTGCCAGCCACCCTCGGTGATCGCGCGGGCGCCATAGCCGAGCCGCTTGGCGCCTTCGAACGTACCTGCGATCGCCGGATGGGTCTTGAAGCGCTGGAATTCCTCGAAGGGCGACAGATAGGGGTTCTTGTAGTTGAGATGGAGGACGAAGCCGACCGCCACCTGGTTGTCCTCGAGATGATAGAGGAACGAACCGCCGCCGGTCTTCAGGTCCAGCGGCCAGCCGAAGGAATGCTGCACCAGGCCCGGCCGATGGTTCTCCGGCTTGACCTGCCAGAGCTCCTTCAGTCCGATGCCGTATTTGCCGGGCTCGCGCCCGTCTGAAAGCTTGTATTTGGCGATCAACTGCTTGGCGAGCGAACCGCGCGCGCCCTCGCCGATCAGCACATATTTGCCCATCAGCGCCATGCCCGGCGCAAAGCCCGGACCATGCGTGCCGTCCTTCTCGACGCCCATGTCGCCGGTGATGACGCCAGTGACGGCGCCGGCATCGTTGTAGACGAGGCTGGCAGCGGCAAAGCCCGGATAGATCTCGACGCCCAGCGCCTCCGCCTTGCCAGCCAGCCAGCGGCAGACATTGCCGAGCGAGACGATGTAGTTGCCGTGGTTGTTCATCAGCGGCGGCATCAGGACGTTGGGCAGGCGGAAGGAGCCGGCGGGGCCGAGCACCAGGAAATGGTCCGCCGTGACGGGTGTCTTGAAAGGATGACCATCCTCTTCGCGCCAGCCAGGCAGCAGCCTGTCGATGCCGATCGGGTCGACGACGGCACCCGACAGGATATGGGCGCCGACTTCGCCGCCCTTTTCCAGCACGACGACGGAAAGCTCGGGATTGACCTGTTTGAGGCGGATGGCCGCGGCAAGGCCAGCCGGTCCGGCACCGACGATGACCACGTCGAATTCCATGCTTTCGCGTTCGATATCGCTCATCAACCCCTCCGCACTGGCTTGCCGCTGTTGGCGTATCTTGCTGGCTCCTGCGCTGCATAGCGCATCAATTGGCGACAGGAAACCGGCGCATACGTGACAATGCGGATTCGGCCAAAAAGTCGCGCACCATGCATCAGGGCAGCCGTTTGCGCCGGGAAATAGGCCGCGCTCGCGTTTTTGATTGTTTGACGACTTGCTTATCGGCCATACTTCCCGCCATGCGCATTCCCGGGCCAGGCGGCTTTTCTTCGACGCGCTTTCCATCAACGCCCGGCCGGGCCTGCCGGGCGGTCATTTTTGCCCTTCTGGCGTCGGCGCCGGATCATGCCGTCGCGGATGAGGCAAAGGTCTGGGCGACAGGCGCGTATTCGTTCTCCGACGAGCTTGGCGGCTTCCGCATCACAGGGGCCTCCGGCATCGGGACCAAGGATGATCCGCTCGTCATCACCGAAGAGCTGAATTCGGCCACACCGGTGACGCTGACCATCCGCACGACGAAGCCGATCCAGACATTCGGCAAGGCCGGTGAGTTCGCCAATGGCATTATGTATATGCGCTTAAACGTGCTCAACAACAGCGGCCAGGCCTGGATCGAGTTCCAGTTCGAGTTGCAGGAAATACTGGACCAGCCGAGCGTGTTCGGAGACGGACTTTCGTTTGACCAGCGCAACAAGACGCCCGACAATATCTGGTCGAGCAATTTCGCCGATTTCGACCGCGACTTCGAACCCTATGACCGGCTGCTGTTCAAGAACGGCAAGGTCGACCCACTCAAGACCGCCAGTTTCGAGTTCCTGATGACCGACTACACACCGCGCTGGACCTTCTATCTCGTGCAGGACCCACGCATACCCACCGGCTAGACCGCGACCTCGCCCCAGGCGAGAGAGATCGGCTGTCGCCGCCGCCTTCGCCGAGGTTGCAAATTGGCGCCGCCCGGACGATGGTGCGGCCATGACTGCCGCCTCTCCCAACAATCCGGTCGATTTCGCCGATCTGCTCGCCTTCTATGCCAGCGCGGGTGCGGACGAGGCTTTGGAGGATGCGCCGGTAAACCGGTTCGCGGAGGCCGCGCCGAAGCCGGCGGAACGCATGCCGGCGACGCCACGTGAAAGCAGGGCAGCGGAACCGCCCACGGCTCCGCCGCGCCTCGATGCGCGCGCCCTGCCGGATGCTCCGGCCGCGCGCCCGCCAACCTCGGCCGTGCCCGACGAGGCGCAGGCGGCGCTGGCGCGCCAATTGGCGACCGCGTCGGTGACCCTGGAAGAGCTACGCCAGCACATGGCCGCTTTCGAGGGCTGCAATCTCAAGGCGACCGCCAAGAACCTGGTGTTCGCCGACGGCAACCCGCAAGCCGCCGTCATGCTGGTCGGCGAAGCCCCCGGCCGTGACGAGGACATTGAGGGGCTGCCCTTTGTCGGTCGCTCCGGCCGCCTGCTCGACCGCATGCTGGCTGCGATCGGCCTCGACCGCAACTCGGTCTACATCGCCAATGTCATCCCCTGGCGGCCGCCCGGCAACCGCACGCCGACGCCGCACGAGACCGAAATCTGCCGGCCGTTCATCGAGCGTCAGATCGAGCTGGTCAATCCCAAGGTGCTGATCAATCTCGGCGGTCCGTCGGCCAAGACCTTGCTCAACACCTCGGAAGGAATCCTGCGGCTGCGCGGCAATTGGCGCGTCCACACCACGGCGTCCGGCATTGCCATTCCGGCCATGCCGACATTGCATCCGGCCTATCTCTTGCGCACGCCCGCGCACAAGAAGCTGGCGTGGCGGGATTTTCTCGAGGTGAAGGCGAAGCTGCGGGCGCTCGGCTAGCGATGACCTCGCAGGTAATTGAAATGCCTTCAGTGTCAGCCTAGTCATCCTCGCATGACATCAGCCCAAACCTCCGCAGGCAGTCTCATCCGCGAATGGCGCACGCGCCGCCGCATGAGCCAGCTCGACCTCGCCATGGAAGCCGAGATCTCGCAGCGGCATCTCTCCTTCGTCGAAAGCGGTCGCGCAGCACCCTCGCGCGACATGGTGCTGCATCTGGCCGAACAGCTTGCGATCCCGCTCAGGCAGCGCAACCAGTTGCTGCTGGCCGCCGGATTCGCGCCGAGCTTCAGCGAGCGGCCGCTCACCGATACGACGCTGGCGCCGGCAATGGCGGCGGTCGAGATCGTGCTCAAGGGGCACGAGCCGTTTCCGGCGCTCGCGGTGGACCGGCACTGGAACCTGGTCGCGGCGAACGCCGCGATCGGGCCATTCCTGGCCGATGTTTCCGAGCCCTCGCTGCTCCAGCCACCCGTCAACGTGCTGCGGCTCAGCCTGCACCCAGGTGGCGTTGCGCCGCGCATCGTGAACCTGCAGGAATGGCGCACCCACCTGCTCGAACGGCTGAAGCATCAGAACGATGCCGCCGGCGACCCGGTGCTGGTCGAGCTGGAGCGCGAATTGCGCGGCTATCCTTCAGGCCTCAAGGGCAGCCGGCCGGCGCCGGTGGAGCCGAATGCGATCGTCCATCCGCTGAGGCTTGCCCATGGCGATCAGGTGCTGTCGTTCATCAGCACCATCACGGTCTTCGGCACACCGCTGGATGTCACGTTGTCGGAGCTGGCCATTGAGTCTTTCTTCCCGGCGGACGAGCAGACGCGAGCGGTGTTGACGAGACTGGCAAAGGAACGAGCCGAGCGATCCTGATCAGCCCTGCGGCAAGGCCGCCTTGCGGGTCCGTTCCAGACCCAGTTGCCGTTCGCGCCAGATGATGAAGATGCCGGCGGCCACCACGATCACACCGCCGACCAGCGTACTGGCTGAGGTCACGTCGCCGAAAACGAGATAGCCGACGACGACACCGAGGATCATCGAGGTGTATTCGAACGGCGCCACCACCGAGGCCTCCGCATGGCGATAGGCCGCGGTCATCAGGATCTGGCCGAGGCCGCCGCAGAAGCCGGCCAGGATAAGAAGCGCGGCTTGCGCTGGCGTCAGCGCTTGCCAGCCGAAAGGCAGCGTCAGCAGCGAAAGCACGCTCGCCGTGGACGAGAACCACAACACGATGGTCGCCGTCTTCTCCGTCTGCACGAGATTGCGCACGAGCAGCATGGCGACAGCCGAGATTGCCGCGGCAATCAGCGCCGCCATGACGCCCAGGACCTCCTGGTCGTCGAGCCCCTCGTCCGAATTGAGCAGGGTCAGCTCCGGCCAGGAAATGATGAGCACGCCAACGAGGCCGATCGCGACAGCGCTCCAGCGATAGACGCGGATCGTCTCGCCAAGGAAGACCGAGGAGAACACCACGACCAGCAGCGGCTGTGCATAGTTGAGGGTGATCGCCTCCGGCAGCGGCAGCCTGGTCAGCGCGAAGAAGCCGAGCCCCATGGCAGCGACGCCGACTATGCCACGCGCGATGTGGTTGAAGGGGCGTTTCGTGGCGAACGCGGTGGCCAGATGTCCCTTCAACGCCAGGAAGGCAATGATCGGGAAGATGGCGAAAAAGGAACGGAAGAACACGATCTGGCCGGCGGGCACGTCGCCTGCCGCCTTGATACAGGTCTGCATGCCGACAAAAACCGCCACGGAGACGATCTTCAGCGCGATGCCTCTCAGCGTGCCGTGACCGCCCGTCGTCTCTGGTTGCGCGCCCAACCCTGATGTCACTTTGGCGATGCGTCTCTGTCCGCGATCGAAAGCACGTTGCGGGTCTCGAAATGGCAGAACGGGAAATCGTCGGCACGAACGAAAGCGCCCATCCCGAATTTCGGTGTGACGGCGGTCATGACGGCCTCGCGACGATGAAAGGATAGCCTGAATTAGGCTCTGCCGCAGTTTTGTCGAGGGAGTGTTTCGTGTAAAGAGCGCGGACTTTGAATTTTTTGGACCAGTCAGATCATGTCCGGTCCCCGGAAAAGACAGGAAAAGCCAGGGAATGCGCACTGACACAGGCCAGGTCTTCAAGCTCGAGGACTATCGCCCCAGCGACTACCACATTCCGGAAACCAACCTTGACTTCCGTCTTTCGCCGAAGGCTACGATCGTCACCGCGATACTGACCGTCGAGCGCCGCGAGGGCGTATCGAAATCGGCTCCGCTGGTGCTCGACGGCGATGGGCTGACGCTCAAGCGCGTCGAGATCGACGGCAAGACGGTGAAACCGGCGGATCTGCTGGCGAGCCCCGACCAATTGACGCTGCTCAAGCCGCCGGCCGCACGCCGTTTCCAACTGCTGATCGAGACAGAACTGGCGCCGGCCGGCAATGAGGCTCTCATGGGCCTCTACCGCTCGAACAACGTCTATTGCACGCAGTGCGAGGCCGAGGGCTTTCGCCGCATCACCTACTTCCTCGACCGCCCCGACATCCTGTCCGTCTACACGGTGCGGATCGAGGCGCGGCGCGACGAGGCGCCGCTGCTGCTGTCCAACGGCAATCCGGTCGAGGCCGGCGATCTCGCCGATGGCTGGCACTATGCCAGCTGGCACGACCCCTTCCCCAAGCCGTCCTATCTGTTTGCGCTGGTGGCCGGCAATCTCGGCCAGGTCGCCGACAGTTTCGTCACCCTATCCGGCCGCAAGGTCGAACTCGGCATCTATGTCGAGCCCGGCAAGGAGGCGCTCGCCGGCTACGCGATGGACGCTCTGAAGCGGTCGATGCAATGGGACGAGGAAGCATTCGGACGCGAGTACGACCTCGACGTCTTCAACATCGTCGCCGTGTCGGACTTCAACATGGGCGCTATGGAGAACAAGGGCCTCAACATCTTCAACGACAAATACGTCCTGGCCGACCAGGAGACGGCGACGGATGCCGATTTCGCCAATATCGAGGCGATCATCGCGCATGAATATTTCCACAATTGGACAGGCAACAGAATCACTTGCCGCGACTGGTTCCAGCTTTGCCTGAAGGAAGGACTGACGGTCTTCCGCGACCATGAATTCTCCGCCGACCAACGCTCGCGCGCAGTCAAGCGCATTGCCGAAGTGCGCACGCTGCGCGCGCACCAGTTTCCCGAGGACCAGGGTCCGCTGGCGCATCCGGTACGGCCGCGCCGCTACCGCGAGATCAACAATTTCTATACGGCGACGGTCTACGAAAAGGGCTCCGAAGTGGTGCGCATGATCCGCACCATTCTCGGGGCCGAGGCCTTTCGCGCCGGCATGGACCTCTATTTCGAACGCCATGACGGCGAAGCCGCGACCATCGAGGACTTCATCAAGGTGTTCGAGGACGCATCCGGCCGCGATCTTTCACAATTCGCGCTCTGGTATCACCAGGCGGGCACGCCCAACCTGACCGTGAGTTCGACGCACAATCCTGCCGCGCGGGAATTCACGCTGGAGATCGAGCAGTCGGTGCCGCCGACACCGTCGGAAAGCCGCAAGCGGCTGATGCATATACCCCTCGCCTTCGGCCTGATCGGCGCCGGCGGCAAACCTGTCCGCTTTAGCGGCGTCGAGGGCGCCAGCGTCGAGGACGGTGTCATCCATATCCGCAAGCGCCGTCACATCGTGCGCTTTTCCGGCGTTGACGAACGACCGGCGGTGTCGCTCAACCGCGGCTTTTCGGCGCCGGTGACGCTGTCGGTCGAGCAGAAGGCGGCCGACCAGTTCTTCCTCGCCCGCCATGACAGCGACGCCTTCTCGCGCTGGCAGGCCTTCAACACGCTGCTCACCGATGCGCTGATCGCTGCCTTCCGCCAGATCCTTGGCGGCAAACAGCCGGACTTCGCCTCACAGCTGACGGAACTAGCCGGCAACATCGCCAGCAACGAGATGCTCGAGCCAGCCTATCGGGCGCTGGCGCTGTCGCTGCCTGGCGACGCCGACATCGCGCGTGACATAGGCAAGAACATCGATCCGGACGCCATCCACGCGGCGCGCCAGGCGCTTGCGCTGGCGATCGGCACGGTCAATGGCGAGGTATTTTCCGGCCTCTACGACGATCTTGCCGGCAAGACCGCCTTCAGCCCCGACGCGGCGAGCGCGGGACGACGCGCCCTGCGCAACATTCTCATGGATTATCTCTCGCTGCTGCCGGGTGGAGCAACGTTGGCCGCCAGGCATTTCCAGTCCGCGACCAACATGACCGACCGCGCGGCCGCGTTGGGCGTTCTGGCGCATCGTCACCATGGATCGCCGGAGGCGAAAAAGGCGCTGGCGGCTTTCGAGAAGACCTATGCATCCGATCCGCTGGTCATGGACAAATGGTTCCAGATCCAGGCCAGCGTGCCGGGGCCGCAGGCTGTCGATACGGTTCGCTCCCTGACCGCTCATCCGAGCTTCTCGATGGGCAACCCGAACCGGGTGCGCTCGCTGATCGGCACGTTCTCCAGCGCCAACCAGACCGGCTTTCACCGCGCTGACGGCGAAGGCTACCGTTTCTTCGCACAGACCGTGCTCGAAGTCGAAAAGCGCAACCCGCAAGTGGCGGCAAGGCTGGCGACGGCGCTGAGGTCATGGCGCTCGCTGGAGCCTGGAAGGCAGGCCAAGGCCAGGGAAGCGCTGCTGGCGATCGCCAATGGCCAGAACCTGTCGGCGGATTTGCGCGATATCGTCGAGCGTACGCTGGCTTAGTCGCCCCTCCCCGTCTCCCATCGGCTAGAAAGCAGAGCGGCGCCGAGCGACACCGGCGGCGCCGGAAAGCGCATTATTTTATTCGATTTTTAATCTTTTTTCGCCCGACCACTGGACAAGGCGAATCACCTTTGATTCTTTAATGGCGATTCGGAAGTGCGGTGTTGCCGGATCACCAGCACATAGAAATGCGGCATACTGAAATCGGGGAGTGCCATTTATGGCGAAGGCGGACGCGTGGGGCGCGCCCGGTGGGATGGCTTTTGCGCGTCGCGAGACGCGCAGCGACGGCCTTGCCGGGAACACGCGGCTCATCGCCGAACCGGCCTACAAGCGGCTTCTGGCCGCCGAACCGTTGCTGCGCCGGTCGATACCGGCCCTCATCGTCATCTTCCTGATCGTCATCGCGGGGCTGCGTGTGCTCTCGCTGATGAACGAACGCGACGATGTCGAGCGCGACGCCAAGGCAATCCTGACATTGGCCGCCGCGCAGCTCGCCAGTTCGCTCGCCACCACATCGGACACGCTGCCGGGCGCCACCCAGGACCTGCTGGAGACCACCAGCCGCCAGGGCGCGATGGGCCGCAGCCATGTGCTGGTCATCACCGACAGCGCCTTCAAGATCACCGCCGTGACGCCGCGCTCGGTGCCCTGGCAAGGCCATTCGCTCGACGGCCTGGTCCAGGGCGGCCAGCCTCTGTTCATGTTCGGCGACCGCGCCGGTGTCATGGAGGTCAACATCGGCGGGCAGGACTGGTACGCGGCGGTCAGCCTCTCCAAGGACAGGAAGGGAGCCGCCGCGGCGCTTGTGCCGCAAGAGGCGGTCTTCGACACTTGGCGCAAGACAGTCTCGCTCAACGTCACCCTGTTCGTGCTGACGGCGGGCGTTCTGATCATCATCCTCTATGCCTATTTCGGGCAGGCGGCGCGCGCGCAGGCAGCCGACCGCATCTATCTCGAGGCGCATCAGCGTATAGACATGGCGCTGGTGCGTGGCCGTTGCGGCCTGTGGGATTGGGACATGGTGCGCGGCAAGATGTACTGGTCGCGCTCGATGTACGACATGCTCGGCTACGAGCCGTGCGAGACGATGCTGTCCTTCGGCGAGGTCGACGAGATCATCCATCCCGAGGATGGCGACCTGTTCGAACTCGCCAACAGGATCGTCGCGCGAGAAATCGACCACATCGACCAGGTGTTCCGGATGCGGCATGCCGATGGCCAATGGGTCTGGATGCGCGCCCGGGCGCAGGTCATGGACCCGGAAGCCCCCGAGATCCAGCTGATCGGCATCGCCGTCGACGTCACCGAGCAGCGCCATCTGGCGCTGCGTTCGGAAGCCGCCGATCTTCGCCTCCGAACCGCGATCGAGAACATCAATGAATCCTTCGTGCTGTGGGATTCGGCTCAGCGCCTGATCATGTGCAATTCCAAATACCAGCACGACAACGGGCTGTCGGATCGCGATGTGATGCCAGGGGTGACGCGCGCCTCCCTGGAAGAGCGGATGCTGGCCTTTGCCTCGGAGCGGCGGCTTGCCAACACCAATGGTCCGCAGGGCGGCGCCACGTTCGAGCGGCAGCTCGCCGATGGTCGCTGGCTGCAGGTCAACGAACTCCGGACCAGGGATGGAGGCATCGTCTCGGTTGGCTCCGACATCACCCAGATCAAGCTGCACCAGGAGAAGCTGGTCGACAGCGAGCGCCGGCTGATGGCGACGATCCACGATCTCAGCCTCGCCAGGCGCTCCGAAGAAGAGCGCTCCAGTGAACTGGTCGACCTCAACCGCAAATACATGAAGGAAACCGAACGCGCCGAAGCGGCCAACCGGGCCAAATCCGAATTCCTGGCCAACATGTCGCATGAATTGCGCACACCGCTGAATGCCATCATCGGTTTCTCGGAACTGATGGAGCAAGGGCTGTTCGGCCCGCTGGGCTCGGAGCGCTACGAGGAGTACGCCACCGACATCAACAGCAGCGGCAAATATCTCCTCGGCGTCATCAACGACATCCTCGACATGTCGAAGATCGAGGCCGGCCAGTTTTCGCTCGACCAGGAACAGATCGACCTCGGTCCGCTGATCAGCGAGACGGTGCGGGTCGTCTCGCTGCAGGCGGCACAGAAGGCGATCACCGTGGAAACGCGCATCGCCGATGCGCTGACCTTGTTCGCCGATCGCCGCGCGATCAAGCAGATCGTCATCAACCTCCTGTCCAACGCGGTGAAGTTCACCGGCCAGGGGGGGCATATATCGGTCCGGGCCCGCAACACGTCGGGCGCGCTGGTGCTGACGATCGAGGACAATGGCTGCGGCATCCCGAAGGAAGCGCTCGGCAAGCTCGGACGGCCGTTCGAACAGGTACAGAACCAGTTCTCCAAGAACCATGCCGGCTCCGGTCTCGGCCTTGCCATTTCGCGCTCGCTGGCCGAGTTGCAGGGCGGCGCGCTGAAAATCCGTTCGACCGAAGGTGTCGGCACGATCGTGTCGGTGCGCATTCCGGTGAGGAAAGCGCCGGCGTCGGTGAAGGCTGCGGCTTAGCTCTAGTCGGACCGACCGCCGATCACGATCCTCCGGCACGCAGCAAAAGATCGAAATCCTTCCTGACCGTCCGCGACGTCTCCTTGAGGTGTGCTTCCAGCACCCCGAAATCCGGCAGGTCGGTGACCGCCAGAAGCAGATCCGAAAGCCCGGGGGGGACGTCGTCGCGTTCGAAAGGTCCGGTGAGGCAAAGCCGCGTCATCTGGGTCAGCGCCAGATAAAGGGCGAAAGCATCGCCCAGGTTCTGCCTGATCGCGGCATTGGCGAAACGTGGCGTCAGGCGAGACAGAATCTCGGCCGTACCGGTGGCGCGCGATCCGGCTTCGACCTGCCCGGTGATGACAGCCACCTGGGCGATGAATTCGAGATCGATCAGACCGCCCGGGATCAGCTTTATGTCCCACAGATCGCGGGGCGGCTTTTCCTGCTCGATCATGGCCCGCATTTCCGAGGCCTCGGCCCTTACCTTCGCCGCATCGCGCGGCTGGCCGAGCACCGCGGCAACTTCCGCCTCGACCTCGCCGCACAGGCCGGCGTCACCGGCAATCGGCCGCGCCCGCGACAGGGCCATGTGTTCCCACGTCCATGCCTCCTGGCGCTGGTATTTCTTGAAGGCATCGATATGGGTGGCGACCGGTCCCTTGTTGCCGGACGGCCGCAGACGCAGGTCGAGTTCGTAAAGCACCCCTTCCGCCGTCGGCGCCGATACCGCCGATATCAGCCGCTGCGTCATGCGGGTGTAATAGTGCGACGGCGCCAGCGGTTTGTCGCCATCGGAATCCTCGGCGTCCGAATCGTGGTCGTAGAGCAGGATGAGATCGACATCCGACCCGGCGGTCAATTCGCGACTGCCGAGCTTGCCCATGCCGAGCAGCGAAACCACCCCCCCGGCGATCGTGCCGTGGCGCACGGCGAATTCAGCAGTCACCGCTTGCAGCGCCGCCGCGATGGTCAGGTCCGCCAGATCGGAGAAAGCGCGGCCGGCGCGAGCCGGATCGATCGAGCCCGCGAGAAGGCGCACACCGATCAGGAATTTCTGCTCGGATGCAAATATGCGCAGCCGGTCGAGCACGTCCTCATAAGCCCTGTCGCCTTCGAGGAAGGCGGAAAGCCGCGCCGCGAGATAGGCGCGATCGGGGAGCTCGGTCAGCAATGCCGGGTCGAGCAGGCCATCGAAGACATGCGGCCGGCGGGTGATGATCGCCGCCAGCCGGGGCGCCGCACCCATGATCGTCGCCAAAAGCTTAAGCAGTGCGGGGTTCGACTGCAGCAGCGAAAACAGCTGGATGCCGGCCGGCAAGCCGGCGAGGAACTCGTCGAAACGGACCAGCGCCTCGTCGGCCCGACGCGTCTGGCCAAAGGCCTTGAGCAGAGCGGGGGTCAGTTCCGTCAAACGCTCGCGCGCCTCGGCAGACTGGGTGACGCGATAGCGGCCGAAATGCCAGCCGCGGATGACACGGCAGATATCGCTTGGCCGCTGAAAGCCGAGACCGTGCAGGGTCTGCAGCGTGTCCGGGTCGTCAACGTCGCCGGTGAAGACCAGATTGCCGATCCCGGCCGAAAGCTCCGGCGCGGTTTCGAACAGCGCGGCATAGTGGCGCTCGACCTGCTGCAGCGAAGCACGGAACGCGCTGGCAAAAGCGGGCGCGTCGGCAAAGCCCAGCATGCGGGCGATGCGCTCCAGCCCTTCATCGTCTTCCGGCAGCGTGTGCGTCTGCTCGTCGGCCACCATCTGGATGGCGTGCTCGACCCGGCGCAGGAACCAATACTGGTCGGCGAGCGCGTCACGCGCGTCCGATGTGATCCAGCCTCGGGCCGCGAGTTGACCGAGCATCGGCACTGTCTCGCGGCCGCGCAGCTCCGGGAAGCGGCCGCCGGCGATCAGTTGCTGGGTCTGGACGAAGAACTCGATCTCGCGGATGCCGCCGCGCCCAAGCTTGACGTTGTGACCCTTCACCGCGATCTCGCCATGGCCCTTATGGGCGTGGATCTGGCGCTTGATCGAATGGACGTCGGCAATCGCGGCGTAGTCCATGTATTTGCGCCAGATATAGGGCTGGAGCTCCCTGAGAAAGGCGTCGCCAGCGGCGAGATCGCCCGCCACAGGGCGCGCCTTGATCATCGCGGCGCGTTCCCAGTTCTGGCCGCGCGCCTCGTAGTAGCGCAGCGCGGCTTCAACCGGAATCGCCAGCGGCGTCGAGCCGGGATCGGGACGCAACCTCAGATCGGTGCGGAAGACATAGCCGTGCTCGGTGCGATCCTGCAGGATGCGAACCAGCCGGCGCGTCAGGCGTGAGAACAGGTCGGTGGCATCGAGAGGATCGACCACGGCGGGCGCTTCCGGGTCGAAGAACACGACGAGGTCGATGTCGGAAGAGAAATTCAGCTCATGCGCGCCGAGCTTGCCCATGCCGAGCAGGACCCAGCCCGATCGATGCGACGGGTGGTCGAGGTCCGGCAATTTGAGCTTGCCCTGGCCGTGCGCGTCGCGCAGCAGGAAATCGACGGCCGCGCGGGTGCAGGCGTCGGCGAGGTCGCTCAACCGCCTGACGGTCAGCGAGGTTTCGGCCTCGCCCGAGAGGTCGGCGAGCGCCATCAGGAAATGCGCCTCGGCCTTATGGTTGCGCAGCTCCATCATCAGGCTGGATTCCGAAACCGTTTCGGCCAGCGGCGCCTGGTCGATCGCGGCGGTGATCGCCTCCAGGCGGGCCTCGATCGGCAGGTCGAACAGCCCGTCGAGGAGTTGCGGCCGGCGGCGCGCCGTATCGCGCAGGAACGGCGAAAGGTCAAAGACGGCGGCCAGGAAATCCTGCGCCGCCCCCTTGCCGGCCAGGAATTTGGCCGCCCGCGTCAGCCCCTCTTCGCGCGTCACAGCCGCGATTTCGGACAGTTCCTGTCGTGCCCGGGCCTGGTCGAGTGGAGCAAGCTGGGTTTCCAGGCTCAGCAACCAGTCCTTCTTGCTCACCCTGGCAACGGCCGCCATCAGTGGTCCTCCCGTGCGGGGAAACTCATGACCACGGATAGTCCGGGATTGCCGGGCAACAGGTCAAGCCGGCCATAATGGAATGTCATGACCGCCTTGGCGAGGCTTAGGCCAAGGCCGGAACCGGGTTGCGAACGGCTCTTTTCCAGCCGCACGAACCGTTCCGTCGCCCGGGCGCGATCGGCATCGTCGGGGATGCCCTGGCCATTGTCCATGACGGAAAGCCTGATCTCGCCACGCGTGCGTTCGATCGCCACGCGGACCGCCGGCTTGGACGTGGAATCGGTCGAGTATTTGATCGCATTGTCGACGATGTTGGAGAGCGCCTGGCCGATCAGCTCGCGGTTGCCGTTCACGACAAAAGCGCCGTTCACCTCGGCATCCAGCGACACGCCGGCCTCCTCGGCCACCGGCTCGTAGAGTTCGACGACGTCTCGCACGGCGGCCGCCAGATCGACGCGATTGGTATGCTCGGAAGAATACCCGGCCTCCAGCCGGGAGATCATCAGGATGGCGTTGAAGGTCTTTATAAGCTGGTCGGACTCCGTGATGGTGCCTTCCAGCGCCTGCCGATAGTCCGATGTCTTCTGCTTGCCCGAAAGGGTCGCCTCGGCCCGATTGCGCAGCCGGGTCAGCGGCGTCTTCAAATCATGCGCGATATTGTCGGAAACCTGCTTCAGGCCCTCGTTGAGCGTCGCGATCCTGGCCAGCATGGCATTGAGGTTTTCCGAGAGCCGGTCGAACTCGTCGCCGGCGCCGGTCACCGGCAGCCGGCCGGAGAGATCGCCGCCCATGATACGGCGGCTCGCCTCCGACACGCTGTCGATACGCTTCAGCGCCGCACGGCCGACAAAGAACCAGATCAGAAGGCCGCCCAGTCCCATCATGCCGAGCGCCAGCATCAGCGAACGGCGGATGACGGCGCGGAACCGCTCCGGTTCGCCGAGATCGCGGCCGACCAGCATGATCATCTGGTTTGGCAGGCGCAGCACGAGGGCAATGGCGTTGTGACCCTTCTCGCCCTGCGCCTGCGTTTCGCTCTGGTCGGATTGCGCGGTCCCCTTGTCGGCGGGCAAGTTGCGCAGACGATCGAGTTCCCCCTCGCCAAAGCGCTGGTAGGAAAAAGGGCTGGTGGTCCAGCCTTCGTTGTCGAGAACGCCCGGCTCCAGGCTCTGCACGTTACCGGTCAGGATCTGGCCGTTGGCATCGGCGATCAGATAGAGGTTGGCGCCGGGCTGGCGTGAGCGGGCCTCAACCACGCGGACCAATACCGGCAGGCCACCGCGTTGATAGGCACGGGCAAGACCGAGCACCTCGTCATTGATGGTTTCCTGCGTCTGCCCGGTCAGCATACGCGCCGAGAGCGAGGTCATGTAGAGGACAAGCAGCACCGCGCAAAGCGCGAAGAGCAGGAGATAAAGCGCCGAAAGCCGCGCGGCCGTCGTCCTCATGATGGCGGGCACGGAAAGCGCCATGCTGTCGCCTAGCCGCCCTTCAGCATGTAGCCGGCGCCGCGAATCGTATGCAGGATCGGCTTGTCGAAGCCCTTTTCGATCTTGCCGCGGAGCCGCGAGACGTGGACATCGATGACATTTGTCTGCGGATCGAAATGATAATCCCAGACATTTTCGAGCAGCATGGTGCGCGTCACCACCTGGCCGGCATGGCGCATGAGATATTCCAGCAGGCGGAATTCGCGCGGCTGCAGCGTGATCTCACGCGCCGCACGGCGGACAGAATGCGACAACCTGTCGAGTTCGAGGTCGCCGACCCGGTAGACGGTTTCTGCCTCCTTGGCACTGGCGCGCCGGTTCAGCACTTCGACGCGAGCCAGGAGCTCGGAAAAAGCATAGGGCTTGGTCAGATAATCGTCGCCGCCGGCGCGCAGACCGGTGACCCTGTCATCGACCTCGCCCAGCGCCGAGAGAATGAGCACCGGCGTCGTGTTGCCCCTGGAGCGCAGGGCGACAATGACCGACAGGCCGTCGCGGCGCGGCATCATCCGGTCGATAACCATCACGTCATAGTCACCCGCGTCGGCAAGCGCGAAGCCGGTCTCGCCATCACCCGCGACATGCGCGGTATGACCGGCTTCGGTGAAGGCTTTCTGCAGATAATCCGCGGCCTCGCGATCGTCTTCCATGACGAGAATCTTCATATGGCCGTTATACGCGATTTCGCTGGAAGGTTGAGTAGCCGGCATCTGCATTTTAGCCTTTGCCAAAGCGCTTCTCGATCAAGATGATCGAGGGCGTGCGTGATAAAATCTTTGTTGCGTGGCGTCGTTACGCCGAAAATTCCAGGTCACCGTCATCTCGTTACCCGGCAATCGCCGTGCCTACCGGCATTCGGGCCCGAGGGCGTGATGTGGCAGCCATATCCGGTGCGCGGCAGCGGGCGATGGAAAGCCCGCTGCCGCTGAAGAAGTGCGCGATGACTGACTAACGCGCGCTCCTTCTTGCTTTCCCATGCGGCGACTCGGGGGTGTTGAAACCGCCGCATTGGAAAAGTCGTCTCAGCCCTTGGCGACCGGCAGCGCGACGAAACGGTTGTTGTCGTCACGGGTAATCTGCATCAGCACGGCCTTGCGCCCGGATTTGACGGCATCGGCCATGGCCTTGGTGACGTCTTCGGTGCCGTTGACCTCGGCCGAGTTGACCGATGTGATGACATCGCCCGGCTGAATGCCGCGATCGGCGGCGGCGCTGTCGGGGTCGACGTCGGTGACCACCAGTCCCTTGCCGTTTTCGGACTTGGTGACGGTGAGGCCGAGATCGGCCAGCGTGTCCGGCTTTGCCGGGGCGGCGGGTTGCTGCTGCTGGTCGCCCGACGCCTGCTTGTCGCTGGCGGGCAGCTTGCCGAGATCGACCTTGATGGTCTGGCTCTTGCCGTCGCGCCACACGGTGACATCGACCGACTTGCCGGGCGAATAGGCCCCGATGAGGCGGGCGAGTTCCTTCGGCGAGGCAACGTCCTTGCCGTCGACCTGGGTGATCACGTCGCCGGCTGCTATGCCGGCCTTCTTGCCGGGGCCTTCATCCTGGGCGCTGGACACCAATGCTCCGTTGTTGGACTTCAGACCGAGCGATTCGGCGATGTCCGAGGTGACCGGCTGGATTTCGACACCGAGCCAGCCGCGCTGCACGGCACCACTCTTCATCAGGTCCCCGACGACCTGCTTGGCCGTGGATGCCGGAATGTCGAAGGCGATGCCGACACTGCCACCGGAAGGCGAGAAAATGGCGGTGTTGATGCCGACCACCTGGCCGTTGAGGTTGAAGGTCGGGCCACCCGAATTGCCGCGGTTGACCGAGGCGTCGATCTGCAAGAAATCGTCATAGGGGCCGGCGCCGATGTCGCGGCCGCGCGCCGAGACGATGCCGGCGGTGACGGTGCCGCCGAGACCGAACGGATTGCCGACAGCCACGACCCAGTCGCCGACACGAACCTTGGAATCGTCGGCGAAGTCGACATAGGTGAACTTGCCGCCACCGTCGACCTTGAGCACGGCGAGGTCGGTGCGCGGATCGGTGCCGACCAGCTTGGCGTCGAGTTCCTTGCCGTCATTGGTCACCACGGTGAAGGCGGTGCCTTCTTCGACGACGTGGTTGTTGGTAACGAGATAACCGTCCTCGGAAATGAAGAAGCCGGAGCCTTGCGCCACCGGACGCGGCTGGTCGTTGTTGCGGTCGCGGTGACCGAAGCGGCGGTGACCTTCATCATTCTGGCCACCCTGGTCGCCAAAGCCACGGAACTCCTTGAAGAAGCGGCGCAACTGCGGATTGTTGGGAAGATTGTCGAGGCCGTCCTGATCATCGGAGCCGTCATCGGCGGTCGGCTGGATCTTGGCCTTAACCTTGACGCTGACCACGGCGGGCGAAACGCGCTCGACGACATCGGCGAAGCCCGGAACCTGCGGCGCCTCGACGCGTACGGCATCGGCCAGAACGGGGCTGGTTCCGCTGGTCAGCGCGCCAACGCCGATCGCGCCGGCGACGGCGACGGACGCGACGGCCGCCAGAAGACGCTTGCGGGTGCGGGAATATGAATTGGGGGCGATATTCATGGGTTCGTATCCTCTTTCGAAGGGACGCGCCTTGATCGGCATCCTCAGGGAACGAGAATTAGAGCGGCGCACATTACACCGCCATTTCCGGTGCATGAAACTTTGGTAATGTTTGTCGTAGCAGCGAGGTCGCACGAATCCTTGGTCGCAGCCGGCGATTGCATCATGTTGTACACAAATCAGCACAAGGCTTTCATCATGACGGCAAGCACTACGATGACAATTCGCGTTTCGCCAGAAACCAAGGTGAATCTGGAGCGGATCGCCGCCGACACCCGTCGCAGTAGGTCCTTCCTCGCGGCCGAGGCAGTGTCGGCCTATGTCGATCGCGAGCTTGAGATCATCGAAGGTGTCAAGCGTGGCATGGCTGACGCGGAGGCTGGCCATCTCGTCGCCCATGAAAAAGCCATGGCGGAAATCGACGCCATCATCGACGTAGTGGAAGCCAGACGCGCGGCCAGCGCGTGAAGCGGATCGTCACCTGGTCGCGGGACGCACTCGACGATATCAAAAGGCAGGTCGCGTTTATCGCGCAGGACAACCCGGCCGCGGCACGACGCCTGGCGGATCGCATTCGCGCCACGGGTCGGGGTCTTGGTGACATGGCGACTGGCCGTTCCGGTAGGGTAACCGGCACCTATGAAAAGCCGATCAGCCGCCTGCCCTAAATCATTGTCTATGAATTGAAGTCGATCTCAGGCCGTGAGAGCGTCGTTGTCTTGCATGTCACTCACACGTCGCGGGACTGGCCACCGGACGAATGGCCGGATTGATCGCCGAGCATCTTGTCCAGAGCGGCCTGCTCTTCGGCCGAAAGCGCTGCCGTTGCCGGAAGCCGGCGCGATCGGGTGCTGAGCACTATGAACACGCCACCGGCCAAAAGCAGGAGAACCGGCGTGCCCCACAGCAAAGCGTTGCGCAGATCGAAACGCGGCTTCAGCAGCACGAACTCGCCGTAGCGGGAGACCACATAGTCCATCACCTGCTTGTCGGTATCGCCGGCAACGAGGCGCTGGCGCACCAGGATGCGCAGGTCGCGGGCGAGGTCGGCGTCGGATTCGTCGATCGACTGGTTCTGGCAGACCATGCAGCGCAAGCCCTCCGACAGCGCCCGCGCCCGCGCCTCCAGCGCCGGATCCGCCAGCATCTCGTCAGGCTTGACGGCCAGCGCCGTGCCGGCCACACCGAGCATCAGCATCAGGGCGAGCAACGAGGCGGACAGCCTTGCCTTCATGGCTGGCTCGCGTCTGCCACGGTCTGCTTGCGGCGGCGCGAAGGTGCACCGACCCGCAGCCGCCGGTCCATCAACGACATGGCCGCGCCCGCCATCATCACCAGACCGCCGCCCCAGATCAGCGTCACCAGCGGCTTCCACCAAAGTCGCACCACCACCGAGCCGTCCTTGCCCTCGTCGCCGAGGGAAATGTAGAGCTGGGAGAGGAAGATGGTCCTGATGCCGGACTCCGTCGTCGTCATCTGCCGCACCGGATAGAAGCGTTTGGCCGAACTGATTTCGCCGACAGGGCTGCCGCTGACGCCGATCAGCTCGAAACGGCCGCGATCCTCGCTGTAGTTCGGTCCCTGCGCGGGATAGAGCCCGACGAAACGCACCGTGTGGCCAGAGATTTCGACAGTTTCACCGGCATGCATGGAGAGGATCTTCTCCGTGCCGAAGCAGAGCGTGCCGACAATGCCGAGCACCGTCAGGCCGAGGCCAAGATGGGCGAAGGCGGTCCCGAAGACCGAGCGAGGCAGACCAACCAGGCGCCTGACCATGACCGGCACGGCGACATTGCCTACACCGGCCTTGACGGCGAGGTCGGTCAGCGCGCCAAGGATCAGCCAGACGGCAAGGCCGACGCCAAGCGCGGCAAGCACCGAAGCGCCATCGATGAACAAGGCCGTGACCAGCGTCGCCAGAAGAGCGGCCCCGAACGCCACCATCAGGCGCTGCGCGACGCCAAGGACATCGCCGCGCTTCCAGGCCAGCAGCGGTCCGAAAGGAACCACCACCAGCAGCGGCGCCATCAGCGGGGCGAAGGTGAGGTTGAAGAACGGCGCTCCGACCGAGATCTTGTCGGCCGAAAAAGCCTCGACCGCCAGCGGATAGAGCGTGCCGACCAGCACGGTGGCGGTCGCCGTGGTGAGGAACAGATTGTTGAGGACGAGCGCGCCTTCGCGCGAAACCGGATGGAACAGGCCGCCTGCCGTCAGCCTCGAGGCGCGCAGGGCAAACAATGCCAGCGAGCCGCCGATGAACAGCGTCAGGATGCACAGGATGAAGACGCCGCGCGTCGGATCGGTGGCAAAGGCGTGGACGGATGTCAGCACGCCCGAACGCACCAGGAAGGTACCGAGCAGCGACAACGAGAAGGTTAAAATGGCGAGCAGCAGCGTCCAGATCTTCAAGGCCGAGCGTTTTTCCATGACGATGGCCGAATGCAAAAGCGCGGTGCCCGCCAGCCACGGCATGAAGGACGCGTTTTCAACCGGATCCCAGAACCAGAAACCGCCCCAGCCGAGCTCGTAATAGGCCCAGTACGATCCCATCGCGATGCCGCCGGTCAGGAACATCCAGGCGACCAGCGTCCATGGCCGCACCCAGCGTGCCCAGGAGGCATCGATGCGCCCCTCGATGAGGGCGGCGACCGAGAACGAAAAGCAGATCGAGAAGCCGACATAGCCGAGATAGAGCAGCGGCGGATGAATGGCTAGGCCGAGATCCTGCAGGATCGGGTTGAGATCGCGGCCTTCGATGGGTGCCGGATTGAGCCGGATGAAGGGATTGGACGTCGCCAGGATGAACAGGAAGAAGGCAGCACCGATGGCGCCTTGCACGGCGAGCACGTTGGCGCGCAGCGTCGCCGGCAGGTTGGAGCCGAAAGCGGCGACAAGCGCGCCGAAGAAAGTCAGGATCAGCACCCAGAGCAGCATCGAACCTTCATGGTTGCCCCAGGTTCCGGTGATCTTGTAGATCAGCGGCTGCAGCGAATGCGAGTTCTCCCAGACATTGGCCAGCGAAAAATCGGAGCTCGCATAGGCGCTGGCAAGTGCCGCGAAGGACAGGGCCGTCAAGGCAAAACCGGTCACCGCGACGGGGCCGCCGACCGCCATCAGGCGCTGGTTGCTCAGCCGCGCGCCAAACAGCGGCACGATGGTCTGGACCAGCGAGAGCGCGAACGCCAGGACCAGGGCGAAATGTCCGGTTTCAACCATGGCTATTCACTCTTGCTCTCCTGCCAGACGCCCTTGGCCTTCAGACCGGCGGCAACTTCCTTGGGCATGTAACGCTCGTCGTGCTTGGCCAGCACGCTGTCGGCGACAAAAACGCCGTCGGGGCCGAAAGTGCCCTCGGTGATGACGCCCTGCTCTTCGCGGAAGAGATCGGGCAGGATGCCGGTATAGGTGACCTTGACCGATTTATGCGTATCGGTAACCGAAAAGGCGACTGTCGCACCCTGGCCGCGCTGGATGGTGCCTTTCTCGACCAAACCGCCGAGCCTGATGCGCTGGCCGGGCTGCACACTGGCGGTGGTCAGATCGGCCGGCATGTAGAAATAGGACGCTTTCTGACCGAGCGCGTAGAAGGTCAGGCCGGTGGCGGCGGCGAGGAAAGCCAGGCCGCCCACAATCACCGACAATCGTTTCTGCTTGCGCGTCATATCAGGCCTACTCCGTCGCCGTCAGGCCGATCGAGGCGGCAAAGGCGGTGAATTTCTTGGCTTCTTCGCTGCCGGGGCCAAAGACCGCAATGGCGCGACCCAGCGCATCGCGCGCCTGGTCAGCCTTGCCCAGCACGACATAGGAACGAACGAGCCGCATCCATCCTTCCGCGTCGCGTGGATTCTGGCGAAGTTTGTCGTCGAGCCCGGCGACCATGGTGTTGATCATGGCTTCCCTGTCCTGCGGCGACATGGAGGAAGCCGCGTCGACATCGGCGGCATCGGGGCCCTTCGTGGCCGCGTCGGAAGCGACTTCGGGGCCGCCGGATTTGGCCAATGCCTGTTCGATGGCGCCGCGCCACGGCGAATCCGGCGGCAGCTTAGCAAGCGTCGCCTGCCAGGCCGCGGTCGCTTCCTGGCCACGGCCCTCCTGCGCCAAGGCCATGGCCAGATAGAAGCTGGCTTTCGCATTGGCGGGGTCAAGCTTCAAGGCCGCCTCGAAGGCATCCTGGGCATCGGCCGAAACAATACCGCCCGCGGCACCGGCGATCGCCTCGCCGAGACCGGCCCGGCGGGCAGCACTGTCGCCGTCGAGGCGAATGGCGTTGCGGTAGGCCGCGACGGCGTCGGCGAAGCGCTGCATGCGCAGATAGACCGGTGCCAGCACGTCCCAGCCCCTTCCATCAGAAGGATTGGCGGCGAGATGGGCTTCGGCGCGCGCCACCAATTCGTCGACCGAACTGTCGGCGGGGTTCTTGGCCAGTCGCTCGCCGAGCGGCTGCGACGGCAAGTCAGGCGAGCCGATCTGGCTGTAGAGCCCCCAACTGACCAACGGGACCGCCAGCACGGCCACGGTCGCCACAAGCCTTGCCGTGACCGGCGCCGCCCTGCCGGACGTCTTGCCGGCCATATCCGCATTGCCAAGGCGAAGGATGCGGCGGGCGATCTCGGCGCGCGCCTCGGCCGCCTCAGCGGGCCGGATCATGCCGCGCGCGGCATCGCGGTCGAGTTCGGCCAGTTGGTCGCGATAGACTTCCAGATCGTGATCGCTGCTCGATGACGCACCCTTGGAGCCCCCGGCCAGCGGCAAAAGCACCGCCAGGCTGGCGCCCAGCGTGAGAATTGCGGCTATGACCCAGAACAGCATGGTTCTTCCAATAAAGGCAGAGCCCTGCCCTGCCAACATATCCATCCTGCGACGCTTTGACGGCAGGAGGCCGAATGTCGCCGACTGGCACCGGCCACCGGACCAGCCTCAGGTCAATGGCGTCCAACTGCCGTCGGCATTGCGGCAGGCTGTTCCGTGTGCCGTGGAACTGGCGCCGCCGCTGAACACCGTCTGCGTATACTGGCGGCAGTCCTGCGAACCGACGCGGTAGGGCTGGGCTGGAACGACCTCGCCATAGCGCGAAGCTTGATCGCCCTTCCACGTCACCTTCTGGCCGCTGGTGTTGTATTCGAGCGCCTTGTATTCGGCCTCGAGCGCGCTGCGCTTCTCGGTCTCGCTCAGGCCGTTGCCGATCGACCCGCCGATGAGGCCGCCCCCCATGGCGGAAATGATCGACTTGGTGACGACCTTGCCGCCCGCCGGCGGCGTCGAGGCCGGGGTAGCCGCCACGGTCGGCCCCTTGCCGCTCAAGGTGGTGCAGCCCGACACGGCCAGCAATGCGGAAAAAAGCGCGACGCGAATCTTCATGCCAACAACCGGTATTCTTGAGTTGGAGCCTGCCATGGATGCGCCGGGGGCCGCGTCATCTCAGCGTGGCCATAGTATTGATATTTGTCGGAAATTTGGCCGCCGCCGGCCAGTGCGTGGTCAATCGATATGCCGCCATAGCATGCGCGGCCATCGCTGTCGATTGGCCTGGGAACACGTCACTGAAGGCTCCGCAATCGCACCACTGCCCTCAATCCGCCCATGCCGGACCGTTCCAGCACCAGGCCGCCTCCATACTCGTTGACGAGGTCGGCGACAATGGCAAGGCCCAGCCCCGTTCCCGGTTTTGTCTCGTCCAGGCGCCGTCCGCGCTTCATGGCTTCGCGCGCCTTGTCCTCGGGAATCCCCGGGCCATCGTCCTCGATGCTGATCTCGAACAGGCTCTCATCCTTGCTGGCCAAGGGCACGACCGAGACCGCGACCGCACTCTTTGCCCATTTCATCGCATTCTCGAGAAGATTGCCAAGCAGTTCCTCGAGGTCCTCGCGTTCGCCGGCAAAGACGATCTCGGTGGCCGGCAGCGACAGCGACAGGCTGGTCCGAGGGTTGAGCTTCTGCAAGACCCGCACCATGCGCTGCACCAGCGGTGCCACCGGCGTGCGATAGACGACGCTGTCGCGCTGCGCCGCGACGCGGGCGCGCTGCAAATAGTGCTCGATCTGCTTTTGCATGGATGCGGCCTGCTCGGCGATCAACTGCCCCTTGGCGCCGCCAAGCGCCCGGCCCTCGTTGAGCAGAACGGCGAGCGGCGTCTTCAGCGAATGGGCGAGGTTGCCGACCTGGGTCCGCGAGCGTTCGACAATGCGTTTGTTGTTTTCAATCAGCGCGTTGGTTTCATTGGCCAACGGTTCGATCTCGGCCGGGAAGCGGCCGTCGAGCCTCTGCGCGGTGCCCTCGCGCACCATGGCGAGGGCGTTCCGGACCCTGCGCAACGGCTGCAGCCCGAGCAGGATAGCGATGGCGTTGATGGCGATCATGCCGATACCGAACAGGCTGAGATAGGTCAGCAAGCGGCGCTGGAACGTTCCTATTTCCTGCTCCAGCTCTGTCTTGTTGCCCATGACGCGGAAGCGCGCGGCGCGGTTCTTGGCATCGAGAACGAATTCGCTCTCGAACACGACCAGCTCTTCGCCATTGATGCCTTGCGCGGCATAGCTGCGCTGGAAATTGGCGTTGAAGGGAACGTCCGCCACATCGGGCGACGGGATGGTCCGGGTCATGGACGACGAGTGAAGATCGCCATGCACGCCTTCCGAGGCGGGCTCGACGGACCAGTACCAGCCCGAATTCGGCTCGGAGAAACGCAGGTCGCCAAGGTCGGGCGAGCCGGTCAGCGCACCGCCGTCGGAAACGCCGATCGAGCCGATCAGGTTGAACAGATGCGCCGACAGCAGGCTGTCGAAACCCCGCTCGCTGGCCTGGCGGTACAGCGTGGTGATCAGGGTGAAGATGACGACCAGCGTCAGGATCGCCCAAACCGTGGAAAAGGCGATGACGCGGAACGTCAGCGAGCGCGGCCACGCGCGCAGCGAAAGCCGTCCGCCCAAGGTTGGGTTGGTAGGGAGCGGTTCCGCCTTACGCCTCCGGCTCACGCATGCGGTAGCCCATGCCGCGCACGGTTTCGATCATGTCGATGCCCATCTTCTTGCGCAACCGCCCGACAAACACCTCGATGGTATTGGAATCGCGGTCGAAATCCTGATCGTAGAGATGCTCGACCAGCTCGGTGCGGGAGACGACCTCGCCCATATGGTGCATCAGATAGGCAAGCAGGCGGAATTCGTGCGAGGTCAATTTCAGCGGCACGCCGTCGACATCGGCCTTCGAAGCCTTGGTGTCGAGGCGCAGCGGCCCGCAGGTCAGTTCCGACGAAGCGTGGCCGGCGGCGCGGCGGATCAGCGCCCTGAGCCGCGCCAGCACCTCCTCGATGTGGAACGGCTTGGTGACGTAGTCGTCGGCGCCGGCATCGATGCCGGAGACCTTGTCGCTCCAGCGGTCGCGCGCCGTCAGGATCAGCACCGGCATCTTGCGGCCGCCGCGACGCCAGCGCTCGACCACGCTGATCCCATCCATCTGCGGCAGGCCGATGTCGAGCACCACGGCATCGTAAGGCTCGGTGTCGCCGAGGAAATGCCCCTCCTCACCATCGAAGGCACGGTCGACGACATAGCCGGCATCGACCAGCGCATCCGAAATCTGCCGGTTGAGATCCTTGTCATCCTCGACGACGAGTACGCGCATGCGGGGACCAATGCCTGTTGACCGAGGTTTCAGATATAGGCCGATTCCGCCGGCCTGGGAAACTGAGGGGAAGGCCGCGTCAGTTTTGCGGAACGACGATTTCGGAGCGGCGCGGACGCTGTCCGTCCTTGCCGGGCACCAGCACGACGATGACGCAGACCGGCTGGCCGCCGCGCGTCGATGCCGAGGCCTTGGCGAGCGTTCCGCCATTCTGCTCTGCCACCTGCTGACCGATCGCATAGCAGTCGGATGCGGCCAGGATGATCGGGCTGGGCTGGTCGGGCGCGATGACCGGCATCGCCATTGCCTGCGACGCAAACAGCCCGGCGGCACTAAGCGCCAGGGTCGCGGTTCGGAAATGAGAGCGAAGCGTTTTCATGTCCGGCGTTGTAACGCATCGGTGCTGAACGTGAAATGAACAGTGAACGGCCCTGAAACCATGCTCGCCACACCCCTGCAACGCAAGACAGACAATCTGGATTTCACCGCCCCACCGGTGAAACCCGCGAAACCCAGTCTAGACTCCGTTTCGACGATATTGAAAGCGCGTCAGGCGTTTTCCTGCGTCAACGCACGGAATCGTAGCAGACCATGATGGACAAGCAGTTCCTCATCGTAGCGCGCCTCGGTGAACTCCAGCGACAGCCGTGTCTGGCCGCGTGGGCCGACGACCAGGACCGCTCCGGCAAGCCGCGCCTTGATGGCGTCCATGATCGCCCGCGTCTCGGCCTCGCCATGCGCCTTCGACCAGACATGCAGCGTGATCAGTTGGTCGTCATTGTTCTCGGCGCCGGTGTCCCAGTCGAAGGCGGAGGTCTGGCCGGAAGTCACATAGGGAAAGGCGACGTTGCCAGTTGCCCGCTCGAGCAGCCCCGCGCCACCAAGCAGCGCCGACAGCGACGCATCGCTTTTCAACCTGAGGAACAGGGCCTGCTGCAAATCATCGGGCGCGGTCATCGTGCATTTCCTCAAGTCGTTGCGCCACCGACAGTGCTTTCCAAAGCCTGTCCATGTCCGCATCCCTTCCCAGATATAGCGGTTCGCCACGCGAAGACGATGGCGATTCGTCATCGGAATGATGAATGCCGATGATCTCGAAAATACGACTTGCCGACAATCTCGTCGGCAGGCGCGGTAGAGCCTGGCAAATGGACCATGGCGCGGCCTCCGATTGCCTGGTCACGTGATCCTGCCCCATATAGGCAGGTCCATACGATGGAATGTTCCTTGCCGGCTTGGCCGGACAGCGGCATGTTGCCGATTTTCGGAGCTGATCATGCTCGATCCAGAAAAGGCTCAAGCCGCGTCGCGTCTGCTGGTAGGTCATTGGGATGATGGCACCCATCTCGACGCCATACCCGAGGCGTTGCGGCCGAAGACACGGACCGAAGGCTATGCCATCCAGGCCCATGTCATGGATCGTTCGGCGGCGCCACTCTTCGGCTGGAAGATCGCGGCAACCAGCGTGGCCGGACAAAGACATATCAATGTCGACGGCCCGATGGCCGGGCGTCTGCTCGCCGAGAAGGCAGTCGGGGTCGGCGGGACCGTTTCACTCGATACGAGCAAGATGCGTGTCGCCGAGATCGAATTCGCTTTCCGGTTCGGCAGCCAGCTCCCGCCTCGCCCGGCACCTTATGAAATCGCCGAGGTGATGGACGCCGTGGCGACCTTGCACCCGGCGATCGAAATACCGGACTCTCGCTATGATGATTTCTGTGCTGTCGGGGCCCCGCAGCTCATCGCCGACAATGCCTGCGCCAATCTGTTTGTCATCGGCGAGCCCGTGGCGGAAGACTGGCGCGGCGTGAACCTCGCCGAACACAAGGTAACCGGTTTCGTTTCCGGCAAGTCGCGACACGAGGGCACCGGCGCGGCTGTATTGGGTGATCCTCGAATCGCGCTGACTTGGCTCGTCAATGAGCTGTCGGGCCTTGGCATAGCCGCCCAGCCAGGACAGGTGGTGATCACAGGTACTTGCGTGACGCCGATACGCGTCGAGGCTGGTGATGAAGTGATCGGCGATTTGGGCAAGTTTGGCCGCGTCTCGGTGCGGTTTGTTTAGAGCGGCTCAATCCCCCGGCGTAGCCGGACCACGAAGCTCCTCACCGCCAGAACCAGCACGGTGATGATGATCAGGATAACCGACAGGGCCGCGATGGCCGGGTCGATGTTGTCGCGCAGGCCCATCCACATCAGGCGCGGCAATGTGATGGCGTTGACCGAGGTGATGAACAGGGTGACGCCGATCTCTTCCCAGGAGAGCACGAAGGACAGCAGTGCCGCGGTGACGATGCCGAACTTGATGTTGGGCATGATGACGCGCGTGGCCCGCTCCCACACGCTTGCGCCGAGCCCGCGCGCGGCAAGGTCGATGCGCCGGTCGAGCTGGCTGAGCGAGACCAGGATCAGCACGGTCGCGAATGGCACCGTCATCACCGAATGCGCCATGGCGACGCCGAGCCAGGTGTCGTAGCCAAAGAAGGAACTGACGCGCGAGATCGAGGTGAGCAGGAAGTAGAGCGTCACCGCCGAGACCACGGGAGGCACCACCATCGGCAACAGCACGAAGCCGACAAGGGTCGCGGTGAAGCGTGGCTGAAACATCCAGACGCCGAGGCTGAAGCAGAGCGCCAGCACGGTGGAAATGGCGCTGCTGACGACGCCGATCCGGACCGAAAGCAGGATCGACTGGAGCCAGCGCGGATCCTCGATCAGCGAACGATAATGGCGCAGCGACAATTCACCCGTCGGCATTGCCAGCATGCGGCTCGGCGTCAGCGAGACCGGAATGACGGCCAGCAGCGGCAGCAGCAAGAACAGCGCCACCAGCACGGCGAGGATCAGCGAGACGGGACCGGGGCGATAGGTCGGCATCGCGCTACACCAGGTGCTTCGGTTTGACGTGACGGAAGAGCAGCGCCATCAGGGCGCCGACAAAGACCACCAGCACGACGCTGATCGCGGCCCCCAGCCCCCAGTCCGGGCTCTGGAATATCCGGAGATAGATCAATTCGGCGATCATCACGCTGCGGCCGCCGCCGAGAATCGCCGGCGTGACGAAGAAGCCGAGCGAGAAGACGAAGACGATCATCGCCGAACCGATGATGCCGGAGCGCGTCATCGGCACGAACACCGTCCAGAAGGTGCGCATGCGGCTGGAGCCCAGGCCGCGCGCGGCGAGCAGCACGCGCTCGTCCAGGCTGCGCATGGCCGACGCCAGCGGAAAGACGGCGAAAGGAATGAGGAAATGCGTCATGCCGACGATGACGCCGAATTCATTGCGCACCAGCGCCAGCGGTTCGGAAATGAAACCGATGGACTGCAGCCAGGTGTTGATCAGGCCGCGGTTGGACAAAAGCGCCACCCAGCCGAAGGCGCGCGTCAGCACCGAGATCCAGAACGGCACCAGGATGCAGAATTCGGCGATGAGGCGCTGTGCGGGGCTGCCGCGCACCCAGACGACGGTGATGGCATAGGCGGCGGCGACCGACACGACAGTGACGATGGCCGCTATGCGCAGGGTACGGATGAACACCGACTGCACCAGATCGTCGGTGAGCAGCGCCTGGTATTGGCCAAGCCCGGGCGTCGGCAAGGTGAAGCTCCACTTCACCACGCCGAGAAACGGCCAGGCATAGGCCAGGACGAGGAACAGGAGCAGCGGCGCCATCAACAGCGCCGCGCCCATCCTGTCGGAGAGGGTGCCTCTCATATCGGTCCGACTGTCCCGACCCGATCAGGCCGAGATGATCTTGGTGTATTCGTCGAGCGCCGGCCCGTAGTTCTTGGCGTACCAGTCCATGTCGAGCGCGATCTGCTTCTTCATGTTCTCGGGATCGACGGGGTTGATGCGCTTCTTGTCGGCGGGGATCAGCGCATCGGCCGCCGGATTGGCCGGACCCTGGCCGAGCTTGTCGAACATCACGAGCTGCTTTTCCGGATCTTGGGCGCTGGCGATGAACTTCATCGCCGCATCCTTGCCGCCCGGGTTGTTCTTGAGCACGGCCAGCGCGCCGGGCGAGATCAGGCCCTGATCCCAGATAAACTTGATCTTGCCGCCGGAATCCTGCTCGATCAGCGAGGCCCGCGTCGACCAGACGATCGCCATCGAGGCTTCGCCGTTGAGCAACACGCTCTGGCTCTCGGCACCGCCGCCCCAATAGGCAACGACGTTTTCCTTGAAGGCGGCGATCTTGTCATGCGCGCGCTTAAGATCCAGCGGGTAGAGCGAGGCCGGCGCGATGCCGTCGGCCAGAAGGGCCGCTTCCCAGCTCGACACGCCCCATTTGTAGAGCGAGCGCTTGCCAGGGAACTTCTTCACGTCGAAGAAATCGGCCATGCCGGTCGGCGCGTCCTTGCCGTATTTCTCGGAATCATAGGCGATGACATAGGAGAAGAAATAGGTCGAGGCGGCATAATCCCAGCCAAAGCCCGGCCGCATCTTCTTCTTGTCGACTATTGTGTAGTCTATCGGCTCGAGCATGCCTTGCGCGCCGAGCGTGATGGCCGAGAACGGGTCGACGTCGACCAGGTCCCAGGTCGGAGCGCCGCTCTTGGACTGCGCGGCGATGGCGCCTTCGGTCGGACCGGAGCCATCCATCTTGACGGTGATGCCGGTGTCCTTGGTGAAAGCCTGTCCATAGGCTGCGTCGTAAGCCGTGATGGCATCGCCGCCCCAGTTGACCAGCACCAGTTCCTTGGCTTGCGCGAAGGCGCCGGTCGAGCGCAGCAGCATCGGCGCGCCGGCAAGCACGAGTGCCGCGAGTTGCGTGAACTGGCGGCGCGAGATCTCGCCGCGCCTCGTCCTTTCGGACAGCGTTTCGATAGCCTGTTTCTTGGTGTCGTTCATGTCAGTTCCCCTTTGTTTTCGTTGATTTCAATCCGGAAGCCGGTGCGGCGGCTCAGGCCGCACCGGTGCTCATTGTCCTCCTTCCGGAAGGAGGAAACCCTTTTCAGCCGGCCATGTCAGCCAGACGGAATTGCCTTTGCTCAGCGCGGCCGCCGCAACCTCGTTGGGCACCGAGACGGTCACTTTGGCACCCTGTCGTGTCGTCAGGTCGAGCTTGGTCGCCGCCCCCAGATAGGTCGAGGCGATTGCCGTCGCGGCAATGCCGTTCTCTCCGGAGGCGGCCTCGCGCGCGATCGACATGTGTTCGGGCCGGATCGCCAGGATGGCGTCACCACGGACTTTCTCGGCCTTGCAGTGCATGCTGACCGCACGGTCCTCGCACAGGCCGGTCGAGCCGTGACCGGCGGGCTTGACCCCCTTCAGCGGCAGCATGTTGATTTCACCGAGGAACTCGGCGACGAAGCGATTGTCCGGCCGGTCGTAGACGTCGTCCGGTGCCCCGACCTGCAGCAATTTGCCATGATTGAAGATGGCGACGCGCGACGACAGCGCCAGCGCTTCGCTCTGGTCGTGGGTCACGAAGACGAAGGTGGTGCCGGTCTCCTGGTGCAGGCGCTTCATCTCGGCCTGCATCTGGCCACGCAGGCTCTTGTCCAGCGCCGAAAACGGCTCGTCGAGCAGGAGCACGCCCGGCTCGAACACCAGCGCGCGGGCAAGTGCGACGCGCTGCTGCTGGCCGCCGGAAAGCTGCGAGGGCAATTTCTTCTCGTGGCCGACCAGGCCGACGCGCTCGATCATCTCGCCGACGCGCTTCCTGATCTCGGTGGCCGATTTCTTGCGGACCTTGAGCGGGAAAGCGATGTTGGCCTCGACGCTCATATGCGGGAACAGCGCATAGCCTTGGAACACCATGCCGGCGGCGCGCTGTTCGGCCGGGCGGTCGGTGATATCGGTGCCGTCGCTGAAAAGCCTGCCCTCGGTCGGCTGCACGAAGCCGGCCAGGATCATCAGAAAGGTGGTCTTGCCCGAGCCGGAGGGGCCGAGCAGCGTCAGGAACTCGCCACGACCTATGTCGAGCGTCAGATTGTCCAGCGCACGGAACGAGCCGAAGCTCTTGCCGATCCCGATTGCCTTGATCTCTGCGGCCCGGCCGGGTTGCTGCATCCTGCCTCTATCCTTACCGTTCAGCCAAATCGTAGGCAGGGCCGAAGCTCACCGCAACCGAATAGTTTTCGCCTGATCGGCAAATTTGATTCATCTATGGAGGGCTGACGCCACCCTGCCTCTCAATAAGGCTGAATACGGTTCTCGGAGAGAGTCGACCTCAGCCATCCCGCGAACGCTTCCAGGACCGGGTGCGAGACCTTGGCGTGTTCGGAGACCAGAAAATAGGAGCGCGGCGATTTGATCGCGATGTCGAACGGCCTGACTAGACGGCCTTCGCTCAGCGCACGGCGGCTGGTCAGTTCATCACCCATGGCGATTCCCTGCCCGGCAATCGCCGCCGAGAAGACGAGGTTCATGTCGGAAAAGAAGATGCCACCTTCGGTGTCCGGGTTTTCGACCTTGGACAGCGCCAGCCAGCGCGCCCAATCCTCGGTGTCGTCGAGATGGAGCAGATTGGCGCGCAACACGTCCGCCGGCCGGGAAAAGCCGCCGACCTTGTTGAGCAGTGTCGGGCTGCAGAGTGGGGTGAACGAGATTTCGCACAACAACTCGGCCATGCGGTTCGGCCAATTGCCGACGCCGAAGGCGATGAAGGCGTCGGCATCGGCATTGCTGACATCGTCGAGCCGTCGGGGCGTCAGGATGCGCAGCGCCACATCGGGATACATCTGCCGGAACTCGCCTATATGGGTGCACAGGAACAGCGAGGCGAAGCCCGGTGTACAAGAGACGGCGAACGAGCCGCCGACGCCGGTGCCGGCATCACGCGTCACCGCGTCACCCAGCACGGTCAGCGCCTTGCGCACGTCGCTGGCATAGCGCTGGCCACGCGGGGTGAGCGCCACCCCCTTGCCGATGCGCTCCAGCAGATCGAAGCCGAGATCGCGCTCAAGCAGCCGCAATTGGTGGCTCACCGCGCTGCGGGTCAGGTGCAGTTCGTCGGCCGCGCGCCAGACGCTGCCATGCCTGGCGAAACTGTCGAGAGCGCGCAGCGCCTGTGTCGAAGGAATTCTCAAGGGGTGAACCGAATTTGCACGAACCGGGAAAACATATCACTTTTTGGCGAGCCGCTTCACTGCTTTCTTCTAGAGCATGGACAAACCGGTGACGACATCGGCGCAAGAGACGGCGCTCGCCTGCCTCGACGGCATCCAGCCACTGCTGTCGGCCTGGACACGCACCATCTTCGATTTCGGCGAGACCGCGTGGCGCGAATACCAATCGGCCGCCTGGTATGTCGATCGGCTCAAGCGCGAGGGATTTTCCGTCGAGGAAGGCTCGGGCGGCATGCCGACCGCCTTCTGCGCCCACTGGACGAATGGCGCCGGACCAACCGTCGGCATGTATGCCGAATATGATGCCGTGCCCGGCAATTGCCAGGACGCGGTGACGGTAAAGCAGCCTCGGCCTGGCCTTGGCGCAGAGGCCGGCGGCCACACCGATCCGCATTCGGGGCTTGGCATGGCAAGCCTCGGTGGCCTGCTCGCGACCAAGGCCGCCATGCAGCGCCACGACATTCAAGGCACGCTGCGCTTCACCGGTGAGCCGGCCGAAAAGGTGCGCGGCTCGAAACCTATCCACGCCGCCAAGGGCTATTATGACGGCCTTGCCGGCATGATCTCCTTCCATCCGTTCTACATGCTGCCGCTCTGCAATACGGCGCGCTGGGACACGCATTGCGGCGCGGCCTATGCGATGATCTATCGCTTCGTCTGCGACGAGCCTGAAAACTGGGTTCGCGCAGGCGACGGCGCACCGATCCCGCAGGCGCATTCGGCGGTCAGGGCACCGGGCGCCAACGATGCGCTGATGACCATGTACATGGCCTCCAAGGCACTGCGCGATTCCATGCTGCCGCATCAGGGAGGCTGGTCGATCAGCGAGGCGATCCTGACGGCCGGCCAGGCCACGGCCGACAATCTGCCGGCCGGCCTCGCCGAGATCCAGTACATGATCCGCGTGCCGACCATTGGGATGGCCGAACAGGTGACGGCGGTGCTCGACCGCAACGCCGCGGCCGCCGCCGCGATCAGCGGCTGCCGCCATGAGCGGCACTGGGTGTCGAAGTCGCGGCCGGGGCTGGCCAACCACGCCATGGCCGGGATTACCTACGAAGCCCTGTCGACGGTCGGGCCGCCACGCTGGGACGAGGCCGCCAGGACGATCGCGCGCGAGATTCAGGTCAATGCCGGAGGCACCGCGACCGAAAACCCGTTCATCGATGAACTGGAGCGGCTGATTGCCCCGCAAGAGGCCGAGGCGATCCTGCGCCGTGACCTGCCGCCTTCGCAGGTGAATTCCACCTCCGACGACTACACCGACATGAGTTGGCACGCGCCGACCGCGCGCTTCTATGTTGCCCGCCCAGCGCTGCGCTCGGCAAACGCCCACGCTTTTCCGGCATGGGTGATGAATGCACTGGGCGGCATTCCCGCGACGATCGATCCGATGGTTGTCTGCGCGGCCAAGACGGTCGCGCTGGCGGCGCTGCGCCTGCTCGAGGACAAGACCGCCCGCGACGAGGCGATGAGCGAGTTCACCACCCGGACCGGCGGCGGCGTCGGCGGCTCTGACTGGATCGCGCCGCTCTGCGACTACGAGCCGCCAATCAACTTCCGCTGGCCGGAATATGTCACCACGCCACGCGGGCGCGACTGGTGGATACCAAGCAATGCGCGACCGACCAACTCTTGAGAACAAGCCACGAGGAGAACCGCATGACCGTTCATGACCGCATCATCGCCGAGCCGTTTTCGCTGCAACGCCGCAACCCGGCCGGCGGCACCAAGCCGCTGACATCATGGGGCTTCGCCAACGAGACCGACGTCTTGACCGACGTGCTGCTCGGATCGCCGAATTTCCTGCGTCACCTCTCGACCAGCTCGCTGTCGCGAAAACATCTGCGCGAAGCGCCCTGCAACGTCCAGATCGCGCAGGCGCAGCACAAGGACCTGGTCGCCGCCTACGAGCATTTCGGCGTCAACATCCATTGGCACGAGCCGACGCCGGAGCTGCCGATGCAGGTCTATTCCCGTGATTCCAGCGTCATGACGCCTTATGGCGCCATCATCACCGCCATGGCCAACTGGTGGCGGCGCGGCGAGAATTACGCCGCCATCCGGACCTATGAAAAGCTCGGCATCCCGATCTACGACATGGTGACGGCCGGCACCTTCGAGGGCGGCGACTTCAACGTCATCGAGGATGGCGTGGTGCTGATCGGCTGCGGCGGCGCCCGCACGCAGGAGGAAGGCGCACGCCAGGTGCAGGCCTGGTTCGAGAAGGAGGGCTGGGAGACGCGCATTGCCTTCATCGACGAATATTACGTCCATATCGACCTGATGGTGGTGCCGATCGCCGAAAAGCTCACCGCCGTCTGCCTCGCCTGCACCGAACCCGGCATCGTCGACTGGCTGAAGGGCAAGGGCCACGAGATCATCGACGTGCCCTTCCAGGATACGATGGCGCTCGGCTGCAACTTCATGTCGCTCGGCAAGGACCGGGTGATCGCGCCGACGTCGAGCCAAGCGCTGATCGGCCAGCTCAAGGCGCGCGGTTTCGAGGTCGCGGCGGTCGACATGAGCGAAATCTCCAAGACCGGCGGCGGCATCCACTGCATGGCGCAGGCGCTGAAGCGCGAAGCGGCCTGATAGCCCGGGAGACTGCAAAACCACCCTCGTCCGGCGGATCGACAATCCGGCGGACGGGGAGACCGGCCCCCGCTCGCTCTCCCCTTCCATCGAGAAACCGTGCGGCTGTGTCCTCGCCGCCCTTGTGAGCGTCCACAAAATGGATGAATAGTCGGAACAGGGCGCTGCCCTGAAATTGCCGGCTTGCGGTTTTCAGGTCACGCCACAGCCGAGCCGGGTTTTAGAATGGTCAACCCTGAACCGCGCAAGAGAAGAGGTCCGATCGCGTCGCGCCTTCTGGCGCTGGACGCGTGGCTCGATTCCTCGCTCTACGAGATCGGTTTCAAGGCGCGCGAGTTCTGGGAAGCCGCGACGATCTTTTCGCGGCGCTTCCGCCTCAAGGGTTGGCGCCGCGGCCTCATTGAACTTTTGAGCGAAGGTTTCACGCTTGGCGCCGGCGGCATGGTGGTGATGCTGGCGCTGGCCATTCCGGCCTTCCAGGATACGGCCGGCGACTGGCGCGCCCAGGGCGACTTCGCCGTCACCTTCCTCGACCGCTACGGCAACGAGATCGGCCAGCGCGGCATCATCCAGCGCGATTCCGTGCCGGTCGACGAGATGCCGGACCACGTCATCAAGGCGGTGCTCGCCACCGAGGACCGTCGCTTCTTCGAGCATTACGGCATCGACGTACTCGGCCTTTCCAGGGCGATCTTCGAGAATGTGCGCGCCAACTCCGTCGTCCAGGGCGGCTCCAGCATCACCCAGCAGCTGGCCAAGAACCTGTTCCTGACCAATGAGCGCACCTTCGAGCGCAAGATCAAGGAAGCCTTCCTGTCGCTGTGGCTGGAGGCCAATCTTTCAAAGAAGGAAATCCTGCAGCTCTATCTCGACCGCGCCTATATGGGCGGCGGCACCTTTGGCATCGAGGCGGCCGCGGACTTCTATTTCGGCAAGAGCGTCAAGGACCTGAACCTTGCCGAGGCGGCGATGCTGGCCGGCCTATTTAAAGCCCCGACCAAATACGCGCCGCACATCAACCTGCCGGCGGCGCGCGCACGCGCCAATGTGGTTTTGTCCAATCTCGTGGATTCTGGCTTCATGACCGAAGGCCAGGTGCTGCAGGCCAGGCTTCATCCGGCCGACGTCGTCGACCGCGGCGAACAGAAGAGCCCCGACTACTACCTCGACTGGGCCTTCGACGAGGTCAAGAAGATCGCCAAGCCCGGCCAGCACTCGCTGGTTGCCCACACCACCTTCGACGCCAACATCCAAAAGGCGGCGGAGGAGTCCGTCGAGTTCCACCTGCGCCAGTTCGGCAAGGAGTACAACGTCACCGAGGGCGCGGTGGTGGTCATCGAGACCAACGGCGCGGTCAGGGCGATCGTCGGTGGCCGCGACTACGGCGCCAGCCAGTTCAACCGCGCCACCAAGGCGTTGCGCCAGACCGGCTCGTCGTTCAAGCCCTATGTCTACGCCACGGCGATGGAGCACGGCTTCACGCCGAACTCGATCATCTCGGGCGGGCCGATCAGCTGGGGCAACTGGTCGCCGCATAACTACGGCGGCGAGTCGGCGGGCAACATCACCCTGCTCATGGCGATGGCCAAATCGATCAACACCGTGCCGGTGCGGTTGGCCAAGGACCATCTCGGCATCGGCCCGATCAAGGCGATGGCGGAATCATTCGGGGTGGAATCGCCGCTCGAGGGACACAAGACGATGGTGCTCGGCACCTCTGGCATGACCGTGATGGACCAGGCGACCGGCTTCAGCGTGTTTGCGCAGAACGGCTTCGTCGGGTCCCGGCATGGCATCACCCAGCTCGTCACCCGCACCGGCGACGTGGTGTATGACTGGACCAAGGATGCGCCGCCGCCGCACCGCGTGCTGTCCGAGCAGGCGCTGAAATCCATGAACACCATGCTGACGGCCGTGCCGGTGGTGGGCACGGCACGGCGGGCGCAAATTCCCAACATCGTCGTCGCCGGCAAGACCGGCACGACGCAATCCTACCGCGATGCCTGGTTCGTCGGCTTCACCGGCAACTACACGGCGGCCGTTTGGCTGGGCAATGATGATTTCACGCCGACCAAGAACATGACCGGCGGCTCGCTGCCGGCGATGGTGTGGCAGCGGCTGATGGTCTACGCGCACCAGAATATCGACCTGAAGCCGATCCCCGGCATCGACAAGCCGTTTGTCGACGAGGAGATCGCGGCCAAGGCGGCCGAGGCGCAGAAGAAGAGCGATGAGCAGGCAGCGGCCGATGCCGCCGCAGAGCGGCCGCCGGTGTTATCCAGCCGAACCACGCAGACGCTGCGGGACATGAGCCAGCTGTTCCAGACAGCCCCCAAACTCGACGCGCCCGCTTCGCCCGAAACGCTTTCGGCCCTGTAACACCGCCCGGCAAAGACAAGACCGACAGGCAAATCCTTCACGCCGGCTTGCCACGGGACCCCGCGCCGCGATATCCCCGAATGGCAATCCTTCGTGCACCGGCCATTCATGCTTAAGAACGCCTTCCTGATGCTGCTTTCGCTTGCCATAGCCGTTGGCGGCGGCGGCGCCAGCGTCTGGTATGCGCTGAAAATTCAGGACGGCGTCGGCGCGATCCGGATCGGTCAGTGGACCGCCTTTCCCGACATCGGCACACCGGCCGCGGACCCCTATTCCAAGGCGCGCGTGGCACGCGAGGGCGTTCTGGCGCTCGGCCGCGCCGAAGGCCTGTCATTCGTCGCCGAAGATGATGCCGCCGGCGACCAGCTCAAACGGGAATGCACCTACAGGATCGAGGGTGGATTTCCGACGGCCCGCTTCTGGACGCTCTACGCCGCCGATCAATCGCTCGGTGTCGTCGAGACCGGCAAATCGCGGCTTGCAGCACTTCAGTCCTACGAGGTGCTGCGCCAGTCCGACAATTCCGTGACCATTTCCGTCGGGCATCAGCCAATGCCGGGCAACTGGCTCCTGACCGACGGCTCCGGAAGGATGTATTTCGTCCTGACCTTCTACGACACGCCCATCGCCAGCAGCACCGGCCTGTCGGACGTTTCGCTGCCCAGGATCGTCAAGGCGGGCTGCGATGCGTAGTTTGCGTGCCGCACTGCGCAGGCTTCTGCATGCCGTCCTGCTCGGCCTCGTCGGCGCCGGCATCGTCCACATCGTCGTCCTGCTTCTGGTGCCGGAGTTTTCGGAACGCGACGCCTGGTCGCGCTTGTCCATGGCCTCGGATCTCTACAGGATGAACCGGCTCGATGCGGAAGCGGGCGGCGCGCCGGTGGTGAAATCGGTCGACCCGCTGTTCTACGCCACGGCCTGCCGCTTCGACCTCGAGGAAGGAATGGTCCGCATCAAGGCGCCGGGAAACGTGCCGTTCTGGTCGGTCTCGGTCTATGACCGCAGCGGCCACAATATCTATTCCTTCAACGACCATACGGCGACGGGCGGCAAGCTTGATGCCGTCGTGCTGACGCCGGCGCAGATGATCGACGTGCGCAAGGACCTGCCCGAGGACCTTCAGGGGGCGATCTTCGTCGAGGCCCCCATCGGCGAGGGCATCTTCGTCATCCGCAGCTTCGTGCCGGACGAGAGCTGGAAGCCGATCGTGTCGCGCTTCCTCGATCAGAGTTCCTGCGAGCTGCAGGATTTCTAGATCGCCGATCTAGTGATGCGGCACCGGCGTTCGTGGCGATCCCGGCTTGTCCGGGCCCGCAGGCCGCGCTTCGCCGGTATTGGACCGCTCATAGCGGATGCCGGGAAATATGATCACGGCCGCCGGTATTTCGGTGGCTTGCTTGGCTCGATTGGTCGGTGCCGCACGCGGCACGAAAGACAGTACCATGCCCATGGTTCGCGCATTCCTCTCGGTTTCCCCGGAGCACAACGCAACGCCTCCAAATATCATTAAGGCAGGCAGAGGGTTAACGGAGCGCTAACGGATCGCCGCTAACTTGATCTTTGTCTGGAGGTCGGAAGGTTCTGACCGAGACAATCGCAAAACCGGCACGGTCCCGGTGGAGCGTGTTCAAGTTCGTGTATCTGGTGTCAGGCGTATCCTTCGTGTCATCTTCGGATTTCAGGCAAATCGCGATAAGGACGGAATCGGGAAAAGCCGAAAGGTTGTTCCGCGCCGCCGTGTCGGCGTTCTGCTCGCTGACCCGCCCGTCGCGCCGCGAGATCGGCCAGCTCGAGGACCTGACGCTGCCGCTGTTCGACAATGTGTCCGTTGAATCGCGACGCTACGTGGCAGCCGCCCTTTCCGAATGCGAATATGCACCCGCGGCCCTGGTGCGTCGCCTCTGCGAGGAACCGGTCGACATCGCCGCGCCGCTGCTCATCCGCTCGCGCGCCGTCGGCGATATCGACCTGATCGCGCTGATCGGCCGGCATGGGCTGCCGCATGCGCGCGCCATAGCGCGGCGCAAGGACCTGAACCCGACCATAGCCGATCTGATCAGGGTGCTCGAAAGACCAACGCTGGTGCGAGTGCGGAAACCGGAGACGGAATCCTACCCGGCACGAAGCCTTGCCGCGCAAACCCACGCGACGGCCGACGGCGCGGAAACCCCGCAGGCGCCCGGCCAGCAGACGCCCGGCGTCGCCGCGGAAAATGCGCGGCGCAGGCTGCGCTCCATGATGCGCACCGGCGACGAGGCCTCGGCGGCGAAGGTCGATGCGTTCCCGGGTGCGGATACCTACGTCAAACTGCGCGAGACGGCTCTGACGGGAAACGCCGCGTTCTTCCAGACCGCGCTGGCGGACGCCCTCGACATTGAATTCTCGATCGCGCAATCGCTGACCGCCAACCAGAACTATGCGCCGCTGCTTGCGGCGCTGCGTTCACTCGACTTCAGCGAGGACCGGGCATTCCTGATCACGGTCGCCGTCTATCCCGGCCTGTTCCCGCACCCGCAAGCCATCCGCACCTATCTCGACCGCTACCGGCTCCTGCATCGCGACGTGGCCCTGGACAAGGTCAGGGGATGGAAGGCCGAAACGCTGTCCAGGGTGGTTCGCAACGCGTCGCCGGCAAACAGCGAAGCCCGCAAGGCCTCCAACAGCGACGAAGCCGAGGCGCCTGGCCTCAGGGCGTCTTCACGGAAATAAGCTCTTCGAGCGGAACGGTCCCGGCCTCGATCTCGACCACCCAGATATCGGGATCGAATTTCTTCTCCCGCTCGAGTCTGGCGTCCAGCACGGCTGCATTATCCTCGGTGGCAAGAAGGCTGAAGAACCGGTCTTCCGGCTTGGCCGAATCGTAGCTCGTCTGCGGCGCCGGCCCGTAGAGAGCGGTTTCGCCCAGCCTGCCTCGTGCCAGGATGAACACAGCCCCGGCCTCGGTCGCACCGCGCTTGACCACGGCGGCAAATCCGCCAGCGCCGAAAACCCGGCGCAACAGGGCCGACACCCACAGATCAGCGGTTACGCGCATGGCAGACTCCCGACGGCACTCGGGCTCTCTACCGAAATTTTACGTCCGGGGCGAGCCGTCGTTTTGGCCGTCAGTTGGTCAGGCCGATCTCGCGCATCTTGACGTAGACGATCTCGTCGGGCTCGCCGGTCTGCGGCAAGCCGAACAGCGACTGGAACTCCTTGATCGCGGCCTTTGTGCGCGCACCGACGACGCCATCCAGTTGCATGTCGTCATTGCCGAAGGCCTTGAGCCCGGCCTGGATCTTGATGATGCGGGGATCTGGTCCTTCGGTCGAGGTCGAGGCGGTACTCGCCTGCCCGGAATTCGCTTGCCCGGAATTCGTCTGCCCGGAATTCGTCTGCAACGACACGGGAACGGCGGCCGGCGCCACGTCGGGACGAGGCTGCGGCCTGGGCACGGCGGCGGTCTTTGGCGTTGCACCCAGTTGGTCCAGCAGCAGCGCGTCGATCTCGCCCGAGGCGTTCAGCCCGACCTTCTGCTGATAGGCCTGTATGGCCTTGCGCGTGTTGGGCCCGGAGATGCCGTCGACCGTGCCGGAATAGAAATCGAGGTCCTTCAATATGCCTTGCACCTGCTCGACCACCGGATCGCCCTTGATCGGGGCGGGCGCGGCGTTGGACCGCACGATGTTGATTGTCGTCTCCGGCTCGTCGGCGGCGTGCGGAACGCCCTGGAAATTGCGTGTGGCGAAAAACGCCCCGGCATGCGGGAAAGGCTGATACCACAGCGCATTCGCCGAGACGTAGAACAGCGTCACCAGGAATGCGGTCGAGCCTCCCACCAGCACGGGATTGCGCGAAATCATGCCGCCGACGGCGATGGCGCCGTCCTGAAAGGCATTGCCGCGGCGTTTGACCGCCTTAGGCTGTTTTGCGGAGCGAGCCATTTCCGTCCCCTTTCGCCCTCGGCACCGGCATCGTCAGCACTCCGCTCGGGTTGGCGGGGCGGCCCTTCGGCCCGCTGACCGGCAGGCTGATGGTCACCGTGGTGCCCTCGCCCGGCATGCTTTCGATCGACATGGTCCCTTCGTGCAAGGCCACCAGCCCCTTCACCAGGGAAAGGCCAAGACCCGTCCCCTCGAAACGGCGTGTATAGTCGTTCTGGATCTGCATGAAGGGTTTGCCGAGATTGGCGAAATCCTCTTCGGCAATGCCGATGCCGGTGTCCCTGACCCAGAAATGCAGGCGCGACCCGATCCGCTTGGCCCCGACGACGACATCGCCGCCATCGGGCGTGAACTTGATGGAGTTGGAAACGAGGTTGATGAGCATCTGTTGCACGGCGCGGCGATCGGCATTGATGTCGCCTGCGTCCGGGGCGATCTGCGTCCGCAGGTCGATGTTCTTGGCCTGCGCCTGCAACCGCATCATCGACTGGCACATGTCCACGGCTTCCATGAACCGGAACGGCTCCGGCTCGGTGGCGTAGACGCCCGATTCGATCCTCGACACGTCGAGTATGGATGTCACGACCGCCAGCAAATGCTGGCCCGAATCCCGCACGAGGCCGACATATTCCTTCTGGCGCGGATCCTTGAAGGCGCCGAACATCTCATGCAGCAGCATGTCGGAGAAGCCGATAATGGCGTTCAACGGCGTGCGCAGTTCATGGCTCACCACCGCCAGGAAGCGGCCCTTGGCCACTTCGGCGGCGGCAGCGGTCTCATTGGCCTGCGCCAGTTCGTCGCGCAGCCGCGCGGCCTCGTCGTTCTGGCGCAGGACGAGCGTGAAGACGTCGCTCTGTTGCTCGCCGCGCACCAGTTCGAGCGCGAATGGCTGGTAATTGTCGGCCACCAAACCATTGCCGTTGTGGGCGCCACCGCCATTCTGCGGCAGCCTGATGCGCAATTCGAGGCGGCGCGACAGGGCGCCATCGCGCATGTCGGCCAGGGCGCTGAGATAGGAGACGCGGTCCGACAGATGGACGCGGTCGAAGAGGCCCGTCCCGGACAAAAGCTCGGGCGGCAATTTCAGCAGCGTGCGCGCCTTGGCGGACGCATCCACGACTTCTCCGTGGCGCGCGACCCGCAAGACCACCGCGTCGATAATGTCTTCCAACCGATCGCCAGCATCGACCGTGTCGGCGGCGCCCGCGGTGCCGCGAAAGGCCGATACGCGCGGGACGAGGGTCAGCGCCCAGGCCAATGGCACCAGCCAATGCCAGGCGGCGACGTGCGCGCCCACGAATGGAAGGAAGGCGGCGGACAAGGACTGAAGGGCGATGGCGATGACGGCCGAAGCGGCGCCCCACAATGCCGCACGCCGCGAAGCGCAGATCCACCAGGCTTCGAATGGCAGCGCCAGGGCAAGCATGGCGACAGGAGAACTCAATCCGCCGGCGGCACCGATCAGACCGCCAAGGGCAAGCGCCGCCATCGCCAGCGCAATCGGCCCCGCGGCGGCCATCTTGCCGGTAGCGGCCACCAGCAGGGCGACGAACCAGCACAGGCCGAAGGCCGCGAAAATGGCGGCCATGGTCACGGCGGCGCCCATCCCCGACGTCACCAGCGTGACCGCCGCGCCCGCGGCAAAGAACGGCGCGGCCAGCATGACGCCAATGAAACGGCGTTGGCGCTCGCGGTCGCTCCGTTCGTGAACGCTGGGGTGAACCATGCGCTCACAACCGGCCGCCATTGCGCCAGGCAATTCAGCGTATCTGGCCTTGATCGGCATCAACTCAACGCACTCGCACTCGTCGTGAACAGCTCTGCTTTTGCAGATTGTCTTGGTTGGCTTTGAAACTCGCATCCAGCGTTTAAGGAATGGATAAGGCAGGGCCGACCAAGGCCCTGCTCGCGGCAAATATCGGGATAGCGGCGGCCGAAAACCCGGGCAAATGCAGCCATAGTAAACGGACGGTTATTCGCGAACGCCCGTCGCCAGCGAGCCGGGTCAAGCCGCCGAAATCGCTTGGTTTCGTCGGAAGTACAATAAAACCAATGGGATGGATGGTTATCACACCGTAAGGAAAATTGTCCCGATCCGAGACAAATCGGCGGCAAGAACGCCTGGTTTCGAATTTGCCTAAAATTTGAAGAGAATTTTCGCTTTGCCTGCAAGCCGTCCTTCGTGCCTGTGTGCCAACATGCTGCCCATAAAAGAGGTCATGCCCTTTGATGCATGATCCGGTCACGACGAGAGGCAAGGCATGTTCTTCCTGATAAGAATGGCTTTCTGGTTTTCCCTGGTACTGCTGGCGCTGCCGCTGGGTGTCGGGTCCGATGAAACGGGCCAGGAAAGCGTCGGGCCGATCCAGGCCCTGTTCGCGGCGCGCGACGCCGTCGGCGACATCGCCGGAATCTGCGAACGCAAGCCCGATGTCTGCGCAACCGGCAAGTCGGCGATGCACACCATTACCGCGCGCGCCAAGGAGACCGCCAAGATCGCGGCCGCCATGTTGGATGACAAGTCCGCCGGCCCCGACACCACGACAATGACCGGCAGCGTGCCGGAAGTCGTCCTGCCCGAAACGGTCGACCTGCCCATCAAGAATTAAGCCGTCTCGACGGCGCACCGCGGGCTGTCTGCCCTCTCGACGCCCGCGGTGTTCTTGTTTTTCTCGTGACGCGGCGCCGCCGCGTGACTATATCCGGCTCATGACGACGACGATCCAGACGATCCGCGACGATTTTTCCTTCCTCGATGAATGGGAAGACCGCTATCGCTACGTCATCGAGCTCGGCGAAGCCCTGCCGCCGTTCCCAGATGAGCAGCGCAACCCCGCCAACAAGGTGCCAGGTTGCGTGAGCCAGGTCTGGCTGACCACCGAACGGGGACCGGGCACCGACCCCGTCATCACCTTCACAGGCGATTCGGATGCCCATATCGTGCGCGGACTGGTCGCGATCATGCTGGCGCTGTTTTCCGGAAAGACGGCCAGCGAAATCCAGAGAACCGACGCCGAAGCGACGCTGAAGGCTCTCGGCCTCGACGAGCACCTGTCACCCCAGCGCGCCAACGGGCTTCGTTCGATGGTCAAGCGCATCAAACGCGATGCGGAGATGGCGCTCGCCCATACTGCGTGACAGATTGCTGCCCGCGCGACAGGTTTCCAACTTCCATTTTCCTACCCAGCAAAGCAAAACGGCGCCCGAAGGCGCCGTTCGATTTCAGTTCGCTTCTGAAAAAGCGACTACCGCGCCTTGCGCTTACGGCCAAGGCCCATCTTTTTGGCAAGCTGCGAGCGAGCCGCCGCATAGTTCGGCGCCACCATCGGATAGCTCGGGTCCAGGTTCCACTTTTCGCGGTACTGATCGGGCGTCAGATCGTAGTGAGTCATCAAGTGACGCTTGAGCGACTTGAACTTCTTGCCGTCTTCAAGACAGACGATGTAGTCGTCATGAACCGAGCGCTTCGGGTTGACAGCCGGCTTCTGCTTGTCGGCAGGCGGCTGTTCAATGGTTCCGCCCACGCGACCGAGGGCGGCGTGGACATCAGATATCAGGTTCGGCAGTTCGCCGACCGGCACGGGATTGTTGCTGACATAGGCAGCCACCACATCGGCGGTGAGCTCGATCAGCGCATCATTGTTTCTGGAAGGTGTTTCGACAATATCCATGGTCTTCAGGCCCCAACAAGAGTTACGTCGGTCTGTGCCCCTTTTTACAGGCAGGGCATCGCACGAATTTATGCAGATAGAGCTTCTGCGATTCGCGTCACAGGGACATCAATGCGACCGCACGTCAAGTAAGTCAATTCGCCGCCTGCATTATATTTAGGGATTTTGATCAACTATTCCGGGATCAGCTTCAATCTTTCGTGCACCATGTAATTTTTCGATATTTCGTTCGCCAAACGGATAAAGGCTGACGTTAGGTCAGCTAATCATTACATTCGCGATAACTCACAAAATAGGTTTCAATGTTCGGGTTTGCTTGGCGGCCACACCGACAAGCTTGGTTGTTCACACCTGTCCACAAAACCACAGGTTGCCGACCCTTCGTTGGTCAAAACGGCGTAATGTATTTGCCATAGGCCCAGCCGGTGACGAAGACGCCGTTCTTGGCGGGGTCATGCCAGACCTCGCACCAGCGATAGCGGACTGTCTGTTGCTGTTTCCATGCCGGTTGGCCGGCAATGTCGAGCAGGTTCACGCCGCCGGTGCATCGTCCTGTCATCTGCAGGACGGTCCCGTTCGGGTAGGCGGCCTGCTTCTGGGATGTCCCCGACGGATATTTGCGCACATTGAGCGTGTCGCCGAACGGCACATTGGCCACTTGCCAAGCCGCGAATACGGTCGCATGAGACTGGCCGGAAAAGACCAGAGTTAGCGAAGCAACGGCGAAGGCCGTGGCAATACGAGACCGAATAGTCATCTTCTCTCCTCCCGGCCACCTCAATGGGCCCACACCACCTCTATGCAACGGCTCTTGAACCCGCCCTGATCGGCGTGTTCATTCATCATTCAAGATATTTCCAGAGCGAGACGCAATGACCAGGACTTCCCGATTTCCAATCGTCAGCGCTCCTGCCCCAGAGAAAAGGCCCGTCTCGGACACGCATCACGGCATCACGCGAACCGACGAATATGCCTGGCTGCGGGCGGATAACTGGCAGGAGATGTTCCGGGATCCTTCCTTGCTCGATCCCGGGATCCGCGCCGAACTCGAAGCCGAGAATGCCTATCAGTCGAAACTGATGGCCGACACATCGGATCTGCAAAAGCAGCTTTTCAAGGAAATGAAGGGCCGCATCAAGGAAGACGATTCTTCGGTTCCGATGAAGGACGGGTCTTATGCCTATGGGTCCTCCTTCAAGCTGGGCGGCGAGCAGCCGCGCTATTTCCGCACGCCGCGCGATGGCGGACCCGAGCAGATCCTGCTCGACGGCGATGCCGAGGCCGCGGGGAAGGCCTATTTCCGGCTTGGCGGGGTCGATCATTCGACCGACCATCGCAAGCTTCTATGGGCCTTCGACGACAAGGGCTCCGAATTCTACACGCTGCGCGTGCGCGACCTGGCCGATGGCATGGAACTGGCGGACCAGATTCCCGCGACAGGCGGTTCGGGCGTCTGGGACGCGGGCAATGACGGGTTCTTCTACACGCGTCTCGATCCAAACCACCGGCCGTCGAAAGTGCTGTTCCACGCCCTGGGCCAAAACCCTGAAAACGACCGGCTGATCTACGAGGAAACCGACCCCGGCTTCTTCATGAACGTCGATGGGACCCGCAACAATCAATGGATCATGATCGGCATCAACGACCATGAGACCTCGGAATACCGCCTGCTGAGCGCTAGCGATCCATTTGCCGAACCGAAGCTGGTTTCGGCCCGCGAGACCGGCCTTCAGTATGAGTTGGAGGAAGGCGGCGACATCTTCTTCGTCCTGACCAATGCGGATGGCGCCAAGGACTTCAAGATCATGACGGCGCCGGCGAGCGATCCTGTCCGCGCCAACTGGCAGGAACTGGTGCCGCATGAGCCGGGCCGGCTGATCCTGTCGGTGATCGGCTTCAAGGACCACATGGTCCGGCTCGAGCGCAAGGAAGGCCTGCCACGCATCGTCGTGCGTGACCGCGCCAGCGGCGAAGAGCATTTGATTTCCTTCGACGAGGAGGCCTTCTCGCTCGGCCTTTCAGGGTCCCTGGAATACGACACCGAGATGATGCGCTTTTCCTACTCGTCGATGACGACGCCGTCGCAGATGTTCGACTACAACATGCGGACCCGTGAGCGTGTGCTGCTCAAGACCCAGGAAGTGCCGTCCGGTCATGACCCACACCAGTATGTCACGAGGCGGCTGATGGCGCCCGCGGCCGATGGCGAACTGGTGCCGATCTCGCTTCTGCATCACCGCGACACGCCGCTGGACGGTTCCGCGCCTTGCCTGCTCTACGGTTACGGCTCCTACGGCATCACCGTGCCGGCCGCCTTCAATACCAACTGGTTCTCGCTGGTCGACCGCGGCCTGGTCTTTGCCATCGCCCATGTCCGCGGCGGCAAGGACAAGGGTTATGGCTGGTACGATGACGGCAAGCGTGCGCAGAAGATGAACACCTTCACCGATTTCATCGCTTGCGCGCGTCACCTCGTCGCCGAGCGTTATACCGCGCATGACCGTATGGTCGCGCAAGGCGGCTCGGCCGGCGGCATGCTGATGGGCGCCATAGCCAACATGGCGCCGGAGTGCTTCGGCGGCATCGTGGCCGAGGTTCCGTTCGTCGATGTGCTCACCACCATGCTGGATGCGAGCCTGCCGCTGACCCCGCCGGAATGGCCGGAATGGGGCAATCCGATCGCGTCGGCGGACGACTACCGGACGATCGCCGCTTATTCGCCCTACGACAATGTCGCCGCGCTCGACTATCCGCCGATCCTGGCGCTCGCCGGCCTCACCGATCCGCGCGTGACCTATTGGGAGCCGGCCAAATGGGTGGCGCGGCTGCGCGACCGCAAGAGCGGCGACAATCCGGTGCTGTTCAAGATCAACATGGATTCCGGCCATGCCGGTGCCTCCGGCCGGTTTTCACGCCTTGAGGAGATCGCCTATACTTATGCCTTCACTCTGAAAGTGACGGACAAGGCATAGCTTACGGAGGAACGCCGCGATGATCGATCTATCCACAGCGATAGCCTACATCGCGGTTGTGTTGGGTTTTGTCTTCATTCCGGGTCCGGCCACGCTGTTGACGATCGCCCGCGCGACGAGTTCGGGAACGAGGGTCGGGATCGCCACCGGCGCCGGGATCGCGGCCGGCGATGTGTTCCACACCGTGATGGCGATGGTCGGCATCTCGGCGATCATCGCCACGTCGGCGACGCTGTTCGGCATCGTGAAATATATCGGCGCGGCCTACCTCGTTTACCTCGGCATTCGCGCCATCATCGAGAAAGCACCGACCGATCCGACCGCTGGCGCGCTTGCGATATCGGCCGGCACGGCGTTTCGACAGGTTGTCCTGACCGAGGTGCTCAACCCCAAGACCGCGCTTTTCTTCCTGGCTTTCCTGCCTCAGTTCGTGCGTCCCGAAAACGGATCGGCGATGGTTCAGCTGGCCGTATTGGGGATCATCTTCGTCATGCTGGGGCTTTTCAGCACGGTCGTGTTTGCCGTCAGCGCAGGGCGGCTCGGCGGTTTCCTGCGCCGAAATCCGACAGTGCTGAAATGGCAAGGCAAGGTTGTCGGCGGTATCTACTGCGCCCTGGGTGTCCGCCTCGCCTTGCAACAGCGCTGACGCCAGACAGCAAACATCCGCCGACAGGCGTGATGATCATGACTTTTTGACTTCCGCGCGGTTCATTTCCGCTCGCAATCGCGCCGCTCGCGCGCTACCCAAGGCACGATTTTCCTGGGCGCGAGCCCGCACTTGCACAAGGGTCCATTATGCTGCTCGTCGACGTCTATCTCGACAAATCCCCGATCCAGGGCATTGGTGTGTTTGCCAAGAACCACATCCCCAAGGGGACGCTGGTCTGGAAGCTCGACCCCCGGTTCGACCGCATCATCGACGTCGAGACCTATGAGGGCGAGACCGGGCCGGTGAAGAACTATCTCGACCGCTATTCCTACCCCGACCGGCGCGATCCGGCCTATATCGTCTTCGAAGCCGATGACGCTCGCTACATGAACCATGACGACGAGCCGAATTGCGATGTTTCATCGCCCGAGGAAACCTATGCCTTGCGCGACATCGCCCCAGGCGAAGAGTTGACCTGCAATTACAATCATTTCTTCGAAACAGGCTTCGATTTCCTCGGCGATCGCCACCTGTAGTGCGAAGATTGACTCTTTGTTTTGGCGCAATTCCGGACGGAAAAACGTTTCACACTTTTCCTTGAATTGCCCTATTTCGTGCTTTTCTGGCGCGCCGGATAGCCGTTGGGATGCGGCGGTATCGCCTTGAGGTAGGCGGCGATCGCCGTGCGGTCGTCCGCCGTCAGTTCGGCCATGTTGCGCTGAACGTCGACCATGGCGCCGCCGACGGAATCGAAATCCGGCGTGAAGCCGGTTTCGAGGTAGTTGGCGATATCGGATGCCGACCAAGTGCCGATCCCCCCCTCGCCCGAAGTGATGTTCGGCACGACGCCCGAGCCCTCGGCGGCCACGGCGCCGGCAAGCCATTCGCCTTTCCTGGTGCCGCCCGCGAAATCGCGCGGCGTGTGGCATTCGCCGCAATGGCCCGGTCCTTCGACCAGGTAGCGGCCTGCCATTACGGGCTCGGGCGTGCCGTCAGGCAGGGGAATGACCGGCTGGTCGCGGAGATAGAGCCGCTTCCACAGCCCAATGCCGCGCCGGATGTTGAACGGGAACGCCAGCGAATTGCCCGGCGGTTTGCCAGCGACGGCGGGCAATGTCTTGAGGAAGGCATATAGGTCGGCAATGTCGGACGGTTTCATGCGCGCGTAGGACGCGTAGGGAAACGCCGGATAGAAATGACGGCCCGACGGCGATACGCCCTTCAGCATCGCGTTGGCGAGATCCTCGACCGACCACGCCCCGATGCCATCCTTGGGATCTTGCGAGATGTTGGGCGGAACGAAGGTGCCGAACGGCGTCTTGAGTTCGAGGCCACCCACCAGTTCAAGCCGTGCGTCGCCCTGCGACCCGGGCTTCGCGTGGCAGGAGGTGCAGCCGCCTGCGTAGAAAATGCGCTTGCCCCGGCTGGCGTCGCCGGGGCCGAGTTGCGCCAGGGTCGCCGCATCGAGCCTGACCGGCGCCGACAGCAGCCAACCGGCGGCCGCGCCGGCGACGCCCACAACGAGGGCGGCGCCGACGAGCTTCCTCAGCCAGGCCATTTCTGGCGATCAGCCCTTCTTGACCCTGTAGCCCTGGTGGCAGGTGCCGCAATCCGAGCCGATAGTGCCGATCTGCGTCTTCAGCGCGTCTGCATCGGCGGGAGCGGCGGCGACCGCGGCCTTGACGTCGGCGAGGTACTTGTCCTCGGCCGCCTTGAAGCCGGCCATGTCTTCCCAGATCTTTGGCGCCGCCGTGGTGTCGCCCGTATCGCTGCCCTTCGGGAACAAGGCCTCGACGTCGAATTTCTCGGCATTCGCCTGCAGCGCCTGCAGTTGCGTCAGCACCGCGGCGGCATCAAAGGGCTCCTCGCCCTTGGCCACTTTCGACAGGCCGCCGACGATCTTTCCCCGTTCCTTCATCAGAGCCTGCCGGTCGAGGATCGGATCGGCAAAGGCCGCCGACGCCGCGAGTGCGAGCATGGAGATGGCGATGACAAGCTTTCTCATTCATTTGGCTCCGTGATGAAGGCATTTCAGGACAGTACGTTAACGGATGCGACGGAAGGAATATTCCCTTCTCCCCGCGTGAATTTCGTATGACCTTGGGTTGGTTCGGTGCTGAAAAAGAAAAGCCCCGCATGCGGGGCTTTTCTAGAGGCAATCAGGCTTTTTCGTAGAGTTCGAGCACGTGATCCCAGTTGATCAGGCTGTCGACGAAGGCCTCGAGATATTTCGGCCGGGCGTTGCGGTAGTCGATGTAGTAGGAGTGTTCCCAGACGTCGACGCCGAGGATCGGCGAGGCGCCATGAACGAGCGGGTTTTCGCCGTTCGGGGTCTTGGAGATGGCCAGCTTGCCATCCTTGACCGAAACCCAGGCCCAGCCCGAACCGAACTGCGTCGTGCCGGCGGCGATGAAATCAGCCTTGAACTTGTCGTAGCCGCCGAGATCGCTGTCGAATGCCTTCTGCAGCGCGCCGGGGAGCTTGTTGCCGCCGCCGCCCTTTTTCATCCACTTCCAGAAATGGATATGGTTGTAGTGCTGGGCGGCATTGTTGAAGAGGCCGGCATTCTTGCCGAACGACTGCTTGACCACCTCTTCGACCGAAAGATCGCCAAGGCCGGCTTCGGCGGCGAGCTTGTTGCCATTGTCGACATAGGCCTTGTGATGCTTGTCGTGATGATACTCCAGCGTCTCTTTCGACATATAGGGCTGCAGGGCCTCATAGTCGTAGGGCAGAGCGGGCAATTCGAAAGCCATGGGTAGTACTCCCTCGTGGAAAGTCCGGTGTGGATACCGGAGTAAGATAGGTCGGGATTGAGCTGGAACAACTCCGGAAGTGAAGCGCCGGCCCCTTTCTAAGCGGGTTCCCGAGAACTGTCACACGCTTTTCCTGCGACCAACTGCCCGGTGGCCGAAAGGCCGGACCGGCATGTCAGCCGGCCGAGGTCGAATGGGCCCAATCCCAATAGAGTTCGCGTGCCTTCTTGGCCACCGGACCGGGTTGCAGGTCGCGGTCCTCGATGCGGGTGACCGGCACGACCTTGGAGTGGTTGCCGGTCGAGAAGATCTCGTCGGCTTCGAGGAAATCCCGCACCGACAGCGTCTTTTCGGTCGTCCTGAACCCATATTCGCCAAGCAGCGTCATGGTGCGCGAGCGGGTGATGCCGGACAGGAAGGTTCCATTGGGGGCCGGCGTCAGCACATGGCCGTCCTTGACCAGGAAGATGTTGGAGGTTCCGGTCTCCGCGACATTGCCCAGCATGTCCAGCACAAGCGCATTGTCGAAGCCGCGCATTTTGGCTTCGACAATGGCGCGGCCATTGTTGGGATAGAGGCAGCCGGCCTTGGCGTTGGTCGGCATGGTCTCGATGGTAGGGCGCCGGAACGGCGACACTGTCACCGAAAAGCCGGTCGGCGAGATCATTGGCGATTCATAGAGGCACAGGCAAAATCGCGTCGAGGCCGGATCTGCCGGCACGCCCATGTAGCCGCCATGCTCGGCCCAGTACATCGGCCTGATATAGACCGCCGTCTTGCCGTCGAATTTCTTCAATCCGTCCCAGGTCAGCCCGACGATCTGCTCGGGCGTCATGTTCGGCGCGAGACCGAGCGCGATCGCCGAGGCATTGACGCGTGCGGCATGAAGTTCGAGATCCGGCGCCACGCCCTCGAACCAGCGCGCCCCGTCGAACACGCTGGTGCCGAGCCACATGGCGTGGCTGCGCGGCCCCAGAATGGCGACATTGCCTTCGTACCAATCGCCATCGACGAAAGTCCATGTCGCGGATTGCGCCGCTGCCGCCAGTGTCATCGCGTTTTCCTGTTCCGTTCAAATCTAGTGTGACAACATTGGATGACGCTTTGGCCGCTGCCGTCAACCAGCATCGGGGAGTTTTGTTGAGGCCAGCGCCGGTGCGATGCAATCAAGACTTGCACCTTGTCCCGGCTCGCCTCAAAACTGTTGCCATGCAATACGCCGCCTATGTTTTCGACGCCTATGGCACGCTGTTCGACGTGCACGCGGCCGTGCGCCGCCACGCGGACGCGATCGGCCCGGACGGCCAGCTCCTGTCCGAAATCTGGCGCGCCAAGCAGCTCGAATATTCCTGGGTGCGCACGCTCATGGGCGCCTATGCCGATTTCTGGCAGTTGACGGAACAGGCGCTGGACTTCGCCTTGCGCAAGGTCCCTTCGGCCGACCCGAGCCTGAAGGCAAAGCTGCTGGAAGCCTATTGGAGGCTGGATTGTTACCCCGAAGTGCCGGCCGTGCTGAAGGCGCTGAAGGCTTCGGGCGCGAGACTGGCGATCCTCTCCAACGGATCGCCCGAAATGCTGGAGGCGGCCGTCAAGTCCGCGGCGCTCGACCATGTTCTGGACGACGTTTATTCGGTCGATGCGGTGCGGCGCTTCAAGACCGACCCTGTTGTGTACGACATGGTCGCCACCGGCTGGCGGCTCTATCCCGGCGCGGTTTCCTTCCAGTCCTCCAATCGCTGGGACATAGCCGGCGCCACGAAATTCGGCTTCCGCACGGTTTGGATCAACCGCTCCAACCAGCCGGAAGAATACCGGGACCTGCCACCTGCCCTGATCCTGCCGTCGCTGGACGCCTTGGTATCCGGTGGCTAGCGGACCTGTGGCCCAAGGGCCACAGTGGCGGCGCAGTCACAGCTTCGCCTTTGTTTGTCCACGTTCGGGCCAGAATCGGAACCGCCTATCGCCCCAGGTGTTGTTCGACACCCGCGACAGCGGTCGGTGTATTCACGCTTTGTTGCGATTTGAGTCCTAAAGAAGGCAGCCATGTCCATAACCGAAATCGAATCCCATCGCCTGAGCCGTCGCGGCTTCCTCAATGCCGCAGCCCTGGGCGCCGCCTCGATCGCGGTTTCCGCATGCACCACCACCGGACCTGGGCCAGCCGAGCCGCCGCCACCAACCTACGTGGAGCCGCCACTCTCCGACTATGCGTCGATGTACGCGGCGGTCAACGATGGCGGCTTCGATCTGCCGGCCATCCCGGTCGACAGGATCGATCCGCAGTTCCTGCGCCAGATCGTGCCTGACCCGACCGGGCAGAAGCCCGGAACCATCGTCGTCGATACGACCGGCCACTTCCTCTATCTGGTTCGCCCGGGCGGCCAGGCCATCCGCTATGGTGTCGGCCTCGGCCGCGCCGGCTTCGAATGGTCGGGCGATGCCGTCGTCCAGTGGAAGCAGAAATGGCCGAAATGGACGCCGCCGGATGAGATGATCGCCCGCCAGCCCGAACTGAAGCAGTACAGCGCCGACAATGGGGGCATGCCCGGCGGCTTGAAGAACCCGCTCGGCGCGCGTGCGCTCTACCTGTTCCAGGGCAATGTCGACACGCTCTACCGCCTGCACGGCTCGCCGGAATGGCGTTCGATCGGCAAGTCGGTGTCGTCGGGCTGCGTGCGGCTGATGAACCAGGACATCATCGATCTCTACGACCGCGTGCCGTCGAAAAGCCCGGTCATCGTGACCAGCGATGCCAGCCAGCCGATGGTGGCGGCCGCGACGGCGAACCACAAGGCCATTCCGATCGACTCGGGCGTGCCGGACGGATCGGTCCTGCTCGGTCCGGTCAAGGCGATCACGAACGCGATTTTCTGAATGGATCGAGATCCAGGGCGGCGAACCACGCCGCCTTGGGATTTGAGCCATTGGCGTCTGTTCTCAGCCTGGCAAATAGGCTCTGCTCCAGGAGACACTGGCGGCACCCGACTTCAGCATTCTGTCGATGTCAGCATCGTCATAGCCGACGGCGGCGAGAACGGCGCGTGTCGAGGCGCCGTATTTCTCGGCCGACGCAAGAGCATGGACCTTTCCCTCACTGGGCCGGACGGCGAAAGGATCAAGTTGGGTCACCATGTGACCGCTCGGGTGATCTGGGAAGACGGAGAACGAGTAACTGCCATATTGGGTGCCAGGCCAACCGTCCGCCATCCTTGCGTTCCGGCTCCGGATCGTCTCGATGTTCTCGCAAGGCGATGCACCGATATCAGCGTCGACAAGGCGCTGTTGCCAAATCTCGGCCGGTTCGGTCATGAATATCTTGGCCAGATGGGTCACCCGGTCGGGCTTCGGTATCGAAGCCAGCCCCGCCAATCCCTCTACCGTCTCGAAGCGCGGCAAGTCGGCGTCCGACGCACATAGCAGGATCGAACCACCGGACGCAGTTTCGTAAAGCCGGGACAACGCGTCAAAACCTTTTGTTTCGCGGCCCGCCGGTTCATCGAATGGTCGACGGCCCTCATAGTCGTAGCAGAAGGGGATTTGCGCCAGCCCTGTCAGCGCCGACAGCGACGTGCGTGGCCGGCCGACGACGCCAGTTGCGGATTTCTGGAAAAGCGCGGCAGCCACGCCGAGAGCGGCGCCAAAGCCGCACATGACATCGATGGTGCCGACATGGGCATGTTCTTCCGGCGTCCGCATCGATCCTCCAAACCGAAGCATGATGCCTGTCGCCGCCTGGACCAGGTCGTCATAGCCAAGATAGTTGGTGCGCGGTCCGACGCGGACGCCGCCGAAGCAATCGAGCTGACAGAAAATTGCGTCGGGGTTGAGCTCTGTCATCCCTTTTAGGTCGAGTCCCATGACTTCGACCTGACGGTCGGTGGCGTTCCAGACGACGACATCCACGGACTTGACCAACCTCTCGAATGCGTCGCGCCCGTCAACGGTTGCGATATCCAGCAGCGCGGATTTTTTGCCGCGCATGTGGGACATGCCAAAAATTACCGTGTTCCAGCAGTCGTAGAACGGTTTTGCCGGGTCGATCTTGATCACCTCCGCGCCGAAGCGGGCGAGATAAGCGACCGAGTGCGGACCCGCGATGACGTTGCAGAGGTCGAGGATCTTGATCCCGTCGAGCCAGCCGACGGAGGCATTGGCGGCAGGAACAGGCGGAGGCGGACTTTTCACTTCAGCCAGCCTTGCCTGGGCCTCGGCCACGGTTACCCAGCTGCGCGGCACCGGGCTCAACATGGCGTGCGCACTTTCCTGCAGCCACACCATCGGCCCAGGCTGGATCATGCGGCCCAGTATGGGATCGTCGACCTCGATCATCAGGCCAGCCGCCCTGGCATGATCGTCGGTAATCCATTCCTGAAGCCAGCGCTGCGGTGCTCCCGGGAATAACCCTTCGCCGAAAATATGCTCCCATTGCGCCGCGGTGCGGGTCAGGAAAACCGCCTTCATCCTTGCGGCAATCTTGTGGGCCCAGAATTTCGGCAAGGGATAGACGCCGAGCGACACGTCGGATGACCATTCCGAGACGGGAAGATAGGTGTCGTCTTCCTCGCGGAGCCCTTCACTCACGAGTTCATCGTAAAGGCCGAGCGTCTGCAGGCAGCGTTTGGCGTGGTTCTTGTGGCTTGGGCAGACGACGTAGAACATCCGCCCGTCGCCGCACATGTAGCTTCGATAGAAGGGATCAAGAAATTCCTGCAAGTCGCCGTAGGACATGTCCATCGGCAGGCCTTCCTCGCGGCGGCGTTCGATCTCCCGTTCGCGCTGCGTCTGGTAGCGAAGCGGATAGTCTTCGATCCTGATGGAATTGTAGGACAGGCCCTCCATCACCGCGCTGGCAAGGGGCACTTCGATATGGTCGCCATGTCCGGTCCGCTGGCGGCTTTGAAGGGCCAGAACGGTTGCGGAAGCCGCGAGCATGGTGCCATAGGCGGAAGCCAGGGGCAGCGGCGAAAAGGACGGATTGATCCCCATCAGCACCCGGTTGAGGCCCATGTCCGTGAAGACGCCGGATGAGGCGGCGATAACGGTCTCGAAGGCGCGCCAGTCGCTGCGCAGTTGATCGTTCGAGGCGAAGCCGGGGATCGATACCGTGATCAACTCGGGACGGACTTTTCGCAGCGCTTCGAAGTCGATGCCGAGCCGGGCCAGGACCTTAGGCCTGAAATTCTCGATGACGATGTCGGCTTCGGCAACCAGCGCGTTCGCCTCGTTCAGGCCCGCGGCGGTTTTCAAGTCGATCGTGACGCTCAACTTGTTGCGGTTGAGAATTGCATTGGCCGGATTGTCCCAGAGCGGACCCGAGGGGGGATCGACATGAACGACACCCGCGCCGAGATCGCCGAGGATCATCGCCACCGCGGGGCCGGCGATATACTGCCCGAAGTCGATGATCTTGATGCCGGACAGCGGCAGTGCGCAACGCGAAGTCGAGGTCATGGCGGTGATCTCTTGGTTGGTGTCTGTGTCATCGCGCGTCGTTGATGATCCAGCGCGCCGCCTTTTCGGCGATCATCATCGTCGGGGCGCTGGTGTTGCCGCTGGTGATCGTCGGCATCACGCTGGCGTCGACGACGCGCAAGCCCTCGATGCCGCGGACGCGCAACCGGCTGTCGAGCACGGCCATCGCGTCATCGTCGCGGCCCATCCTGGCGGTCCCCACGGGATGGAAGATGGTGTTCGCGATGTCGCCCGCGAGCTTGGCGAGATCTTCATCGCTCTGGAATTCGACGCCGGGCTTCCATTCGACGGGATTGTATCTTGCAAGCGCCGGCTGGCCGACGATCGACCGGATCTGCCTGATGCTGTCGGCGGCAATCTTGCGATCTTTCTCGGTGCTCAAATAATTGGGCGCGATGGCCGGCGCTTGCCCGCGTTGCGCGGAGCGGACCCGCACGCTGCCGCGACTGGTTGGGTTGAGGTTGCAGACGCTGGCGGTGAAGGCCGGTATGGTGTGCAGAGGTTCGCCGAACGCGTCGAGACTGAGCGGCTGAACATGATATTCGAGATTGGCATGCGCCTGGCCGGGATCGGAGCGCGTGAACGCGCCGAGTTGCGATGGCGACATGCTCATCGGCCCGGTGCGCTTCAAAGCGTATTCCAGCCCGATCATCGCCTTGCCGGCAAGACTGTTGGCAAGCGTGTTGAGCGTTCTGGCATTGGTGACCTTGAAGACGGCGCGGATCTGCAGGTGATCCTGCAGATTTTCTCCAACGCCTGGGAGATCAAGCTCGACATCGATACCGGCACCTCCGAGAACTGCCGCCGGGCCGATGCCCGAGAGTTGCAATATCCGTGGAGAGCCAATCGCCCCCGCCGACAGAATGACCTCACATTTCGCTTGGACCGATATCTGCTGGTCGCGGCGGCGGAGGAACAAGCCGGTGCAGCGCTTGTGACCATCCGGCCCGGTTTCGATGCACAGCCTGTCAACTTCGGCTTGCGTCCAGATCACCAGGTTGCGGCGATGGCGGACCGGTCGCAAAAAGGCTTTCGACGTGTTCCACCGCCAGCCGGATTTCTGGTTGACCTCGAAGTAGCCGACACCTTCGTTATCGCCGCCGTTGAAATCGGACGATCGGGGGATGCCGGCCTGGACAGCGGCATCGGTGAAGGATTCGAGAATATCCCATTTGAGACGCTGCTTTTCGATGCGCCACTCGCCGCCATGGCCATGCATGTCCGAGAACCGGCTGTTGCCGCCGGTCGCGGGATCGGCGTCGTTGTCGAGGCGATAATGGTCCTCATGCGCCATGAAGTCCGGCAGGGAGTTTTGCCATGACCATTCGCCATCGCCGGTGATTGCCGCCCATTGATCGTAGTCGCGGGACTGGCCGCGCATATAGATCATGCCATTGATTGACGAGCAGCCGCCCAGCACCTTGCCACGGGGATAACGCAGGGAGCGGCCGTTGAGACCCGCCTCGGGCTCGGTGTTGTAAAGCCAGTCGGTACGCGAATTGCCAATGCAGTAGAGGTAACCCACGGGTATGTGAATCCAGGGGTAGTTGTCTTTGCGGCCAGCCTCGATCAACAGAACCCGCCTGGCGGGATCGCTGCTGAGACGGCTGGCAAGCAGGCAGCCCGCCGATCCGGCTCCGACCACTACGTAGTCGAAATCTTCAGTATCCGAGCGAGCGCCCCGCGCCTTCATTCCAGTCAATCCTCCGCGAGATGCAATGCCAGAAGCGGACAAATTCTTATAATTCTCGTCATCGTCGCCGGCTTGAAACTCTACCTGTTGTCAAAATGCGTCTATAAATTCATCGAATCCAATGATAAATGGCAGAGACCATCATAACGAGAATTTATATGGATCATCTGGATATCAGGTTGGTCAAAGCGTTTGTCACCGTGGCTCAGGAAGGCAACGTTACCAAGGCGGCCGAATTGCTGCATCTCACCCAGCCTGCCGTCAGCCTTCAACTTAAACGGCTTTCCCAGCAAGTCGGCGTGGCATTGTTCCATCGGACCGCGAGCGGACTTGAATTGACGCGCGATGGTGCGTTGCTCGCGGCGAAAGGCCAGCAGGTGCTGGCCCAGGCAGCCGAGTTCAGGCAGACCGCCAGGCATCTCGGCACGAAGCTACGCGGCAGACTCAGGATCGGCACGATCATCGACCCCGAATTCACCCGCCTGGGCGCGTTTTTGCAGGCTCTCGCCGAAAGCGGCCCGGGCATCGACACGGAACTTCGGCAAGGCATGAGTGGCGAGGTCGCCATCCGGCTGAAGCGAAACGAACTGGATGTCGGCTTCATTCTCGGCGATCTCGACGACTTCGGCACAAGCACCGATGCCGCGGATACGGAACCCGAGGCCCAGTTCTTCATCAAGCGCTTGTCCAGCATGACGTATCGCGTCGTGGCGCCGCCCGGCTTTGCCGGCATGGTGGCGGGACGGGACTGGAAGGAGCTTGCCGAGCTTCCATGGATCGGCACTCCGCCGGCATCGGTCCACAACAGGCTGCTTGCGAGGCAATTGGGCGGCATCAAGCAGAATATCGTCGCCCTCGTCGATCAGGAAACCTCGATGCTGGCGATGGTTCGGACCGGGCTTGGGCTGAGCCTCTGCCGCGAATCGATCGCGCTCAACGAACGACAGGCGAACGGCCTGGTTATCGCGGACAGGGTCAAGCTGGAAACCAGCCTGGGTTTTGCCTGCTTGTTCGCGCGGCGATCCGATCCCAATGTCGCCCTGGCCTTCGACGTCATTGACCGGATCTGGCGCGGTGAACATTAAGCCTTTGATTTTATGCATGTCGTCTTCCCAAGACCGAGGTCACTTTTGAGCGACATGCATTTGACGCTCCGCGCATCCATGGTGAGAAGAAGCGGCCTTCGATCGGCAGCGTGTCGACGCCGGCCGCATCGGCCGCCACTAATTTTTTTCCGCACGCTTTCATCGCGTGGCTGTCGGCAACGATAGCCGGATGGCGTTCCTGGGGACTGTTGCTGTTTCCTCAGGTGGTGAAAGCATCGCGGAAGGCCTGAAGCGCTGCTTCGGGATCGCCGGAGGCGAACGCCTCCATGGCGACCGGTCCCCGGTAGCCCATATCCTTCAACGCACGGGCAATGCCGCTATAGTTGATCTCGCCGGTGCCGGGCTCCAGGCGTCCGGGCACGTCCGCCACCTGCACCTCGCCGATCCAGGGCAGGCAGGCGCGGCAGAGCTCGATCAGGTTCCCCTCGCCGATCTGCGCATGGTACAGGTCGAGATTGAGGCGCAGGCCCGGCCGGTTCACGCTCGATACCAGTGCCAGCGTATCCTCGGCGCGCCCGAACGGCACGCCGGGATGATCGACCGGCAGATTCAAATTCTCCAGCGTGAAAGTCACGCCCTCCGCCTCGGCGAGGTCGGCGACGCGGTTCAGCGTGTCGCGTGCCTTGAGCCACATCGCGCCGGTAACGGTCTCGCACGGCGTGACCGGCAGACCGCCCTCGCCCAGGCCCGTTCCGTGCAGATTAAGCCGGGCGACGCCGAGGCGCTTGCCGACGGCCGCCGTCTCCTTCGCCGTCCTCAAGAGTTCGGCGGCACCCTCGTCATCGGCGAGCCGGCCGCGGAGATAGCCATTCATGATCGAGAAGGTGGCGCCGGATCTTTCCAGCATCGCAAGATCGTGATCTGGCCAGTTCCAGAGGCCGACCTGAAAACCCATTTCGGTCAGGCGCTTGACGCGGAACTCCATCGGCCTGTCGCGCCACAGCATCTCGGCGCAGGCCGCAAGGGTAAAAGTGTCGGGCATATCAGACCTCGATGTAGGCACAGCCATTCGACTTTGGTTTTGCGAGTTTGAGATTGACAGGGCTGTGCTTCACCGATCCGGCCGTCGAAGACGCGATTATGCTTCGGAGCAGTCCCCGCGGTCCGGCCGCTGCTCAACGTCCGCGCGAGAGGCTCCCCAGGATACCGCGCACGATCGCTCGCCCGACCGACGAGCCGACCGAGCGCACCACCGATTTGATCGCGGCTTCCGCCACCGTCTGGCGATTGGAGGGGCGTGGCGCCGGAGCCCGGCGGCCACCGGACTGCGGTGCTGGATCGTCATTGCCGAAGCCGGGAATGGTCCAGCGCGAGCCGCCGCTGCCGGCCTGCTGTGCCTGCGCTTCGGCGTCCTGCGCCTCCTTGGCCTTCTTCTGCAACATCTCGAAAGCCGATTCGCGATCGATGACCTGATCGTACTGGCCGATAACAGGGCTTTCCCCGATCAGCTTCTGCCGTTCGGCGGGGGTTATGGGCCCGAGCCGCGAGGACGGCGGGCGGATCAGCGTGCGCTGGACCATGGACGGAATGCCCTTGGCCTCCAGCGTCGAGACCAGCGCTTCGCCGGTGGCGAGCTGGGTGATGGCGGTGGCGCAGTCGAAATCCGGATTGGGCCGGAAGGTTTCGGCCGCCGTCCTCACCGCCTGCTGCTCGCGCGGCGTGTAGGCGCGCAGCGCGTGCTGCACGCGGTTGCCGAGTTGGGCCAGGACCTTCTCGGGAATATCCAAGGGGTTCTGCGTGACGAAATAGACGCCGACGCCCTTGGAGCGGATCAGGCGGACCACCTGCTCGACCCTGTCGATCAGCACCTTCGGCGCCTCGTCGAACAAGAGGTGGGCCTCGTCGAAGAAGAAGACCAGCTTCGGTTTGTCGGGATCGCCGACCTCCGGCAGTTCCTCGAACAGCTCCGACATCAGCCAGAGCAGGAACGTCGCGTAGAGGCGCGGATTCATCATCAGCTTGTCTGCGGCCAATACGCTGATGGCGCCGCGGCCGTCGCGGGTCGTGCGCATGATGTCGGCAATGCGCAATGCCGGCTCGCCGAAGAAGTTTGTCGCCCCCTGCTGTTCCAGCACCAGCAAGGTGCGCTGGATGGCCCCCACCGATGGCTTGGTGACGTTGCCGTAACGGGCGCTGATCTCTTCCGCACGCTCGGCGATGTTGGCGAGCAGCGCCTGCAGGTCTTTCATGTCGAGCAGCAGCAGCCCTTCCTCGTCGGCGATGCGGAAGGCAATGTTCATGATGCCTTCCTGCGCGTCGGTCAGGTTCATCAGCCGCGACAAGAGCAGCGGCCCCATTTCCGAAATGGTCGCGCGGATGGGGTGGCCCTGCTCGCCGAACAGATCCCAGAAGATGACCGGGAACTCCTGGAAGTCGTAAGGGTCGAGCTTCACCTGTTCTGCCCGCTTGACCAGGAAATCCTGCGCGGTGCCCATCATGGCGATGCCGGAAAGGTCGCCCTTGATGTCGCCGCAGAAGACCGGCACGCCGGCGTTGGAAAATCCCTCCGCCAGGATCTGCAAGCTGACGGTCTTGCCGGTACCGGTGGCGCCGGTCACCAGACCGTGGCGATTGCCGTATTGCAGCAGCAGGTTTTCGGCCCGCTGATAGCTGTCGTCGGGCTTGCGGCTGGCGCCGATGAAAATACTGGTGTCGTCAGCCATATGTCGGGTCTCCGCAAACTGATGTGTCCAAAGCCAGCCTTTGTCCGAAGGTATAGTGAGGCTGTCGCACAGCGACAATGACAATTGTCCAAAGCGGGGCCAATCATCCAATCGGCGCCGATCGCCGAAATCGGATTTTTGGAACTTGCGAATTTCGATGGTGTTTGGCAATCGTTCATGGTCGTCCACGCAAGCCGACCTATATCAGGAGGGTCGAATATCAGGTGGATCGAATTCAGACCCGGGACGTGCATTGCGATAACCGAACCGGGACCGTAGACTGAACTGCCCCGGGCTGGTGCGGTTGCATAAACGAGGAAGATGAATGGGCGCCGGAGCCTTGACCAGGGATGTTGAGCCAACCAATGCCGAGCGCCAGCGATGGCTGGCCCTGGCGGAGAAGGCGTTGGCCGGCGCATCCTTCGAGGAAAAGCTGGTCTCGCACACCGACGACAACATCCGCGTCGAGCCGCTCTATGACCGCGCGACGGGAGCCGAACCGATCGTGCGCGCCAATGCCCAGTCGCCATGGATCGTCAGCCAGCGCGTTGACGACCCCGATGTCGACCGCGCCAAGAGCCAGGTCCTGGAAGACATCGCGCAAGGCGCGACAGGGCTGTCGCTTGTCTTCGAAGGTGCTCCGAACGCCTTCGGCTACGGCCTGCCGAGGACAGCGCAAGCATTGGAGACGGTGCTGGATGGTGTGCCGCTCAACCGGGTCCAGATCCGCATCGATACCCACCCCTGGAGCCGACCCATGGCGGACTGGCTGGTGGCGTTCTTGAGCAAGCGCCGGTCCGATCCGGCGAAGCTCAACCTCTCCTTCGGCATCGATCCGGCGGCCATTCTCGCCGGCACTGGCCGGCTGCGCATGTCGATCGAGGCGCTGCAGGAATCGATGCCGCAATCGCTGGCACATTTCTTCTCGATGGGCGTGCCCGGCGTGCTTCTGGAGGCGGACGGTCGCGTCTTTCACAATGCCGGCGCCACCGAAGCGCAGGAACTCGGCATCATGCTGGCTTCGGCGGTCTCGTATCTGAGAATGTTCGAGAAGGCGCGGCAACCGCTGGTCTATGCCGCGCCGCATATCGGCTTCGCGCTCAGCGTCGACCAGGACCAATTCCTGTCGATGGCCAAGGTGCGGGCCCTCCGCAGGCTCTGGGCGCGTGTGCAGGAGACCTGCTCGATTCCCAATTCCACGGCCAACATCCATGCCGAGACATCATTTCGCATGATGACGGCCGCGGACCCCGAAACCAACATCCTGCGCACGACGATCGGCTGCTTCGCCGCGGCGGCGGGAGGCGCCGATTCAATCTCAATCCTGCCGCATACGATCGCGCACGGCCTGCCGGCGGCTTTTGCCCGCCGCGTCGCGCGCAACGCGCAACTGATCATGGCCAATGAAAGCCATGTCGATCATGTCGCCGATCCCGCCTATGGCTCCGGCTCCGTCGAAGCGCTGACCTCGGACCTCTGCGAAGCCGCGTGGGCGGAATTGCAGGCGATCGAGGCGGAAGGCGGCGTGCTTTCCAGCCTCCGGGGCGGACATATCCAGCAGCGCGTCCGCACCGCCGCCGCCCAGCGCGGCATTGCCTTCAAGTCAGGCGAGCGGGCCATTGTCGGCGCCACGCTTTACTCCTTGGAAAGCGAGCGTCCGGTCGAGACGCTGGACGCGGAGAAGCGGCCTGCCTTCACCGAGGGCGTCGTCCTGTGCGAGCCGCTGTCGCCGGTCCGCATCGATCAATCCATCGGGGCCGCTTCTTGATTCCGGATTTCAGTCAGATCGGCTGGGTGCCACCGCGCCGCGCACCGGTCGAAGTCAAGGGACAGCGGACGACGCCGGAAGGCCTCGTCGTCAAGCATCTCTACAATCAAGGCGACCTCAACGGATTGCCGCATCTCGACACCTATCCGGGCCTGCCGCCCTTCGTGCGCGGCCCCTACCCGACCATGTATGTCCAGCAGCCCTGGACGATCCGGCAATATGCCGGCTTTTCGACCGCCGAAGAGTCCAATGCGTTCTACCGGCGCAACCTTGCCGCCGGCCAGAAGGGCCTGTCGGTCGCCTTCGATCTCGCCACCCATCGCGGCTATGACTCGGACCATCCACGCGTCGCCGGCGATGTCGGCATGGCGGGCGTGGCCATCGATTCCATTCTCGACATGCGGCAGTTGTTCGACGGCATTCCGCTCGGCGAGATGACGGTGTCGATGACGATGAACGGCGCGGTGTTGCCGATCATGGCGCTCTACATCGTGGCGGCCGAAGAGCAAGGCGTCGCGCAGAAGGATCTGGCGGGGACCATCCAGAACGACATTCTGAAGGAGTTCATGGTCCGCAACACCTACATCTATCCGCCGAAGCCCTCGATGCGGATCGTTTCGGACATCTTCTCCTACACCTCGAAGAACATGCCGAAGTTCAATTCGATCTCGATCTCCGGCTATCACATGCAGGAAGCCGGCGCGACCGCCGATCTGGAGCTCGCCTATACGATCGCCGATGGTATCGAATATGCCCGCGCCGGCGTCGCGGCGGGGCTCGACATCGACCGTTTCGCACCGCGCCTGTCCTTCTTCTGGGCGATCGGCATGAACTTCTTCATGGAGGTGGCCAAGCTCAGGGCCGCGCGCCTGTTGTGGTCGACCCTGATGAAGAAGAATTTCGCGCCGAAGGACGAGCGCTCGCTGTCGCTGCGCACCCATTGCCAGACGTCCGGCTGGTCGCTGACGGCGCAGGACCCCTACAACAACATCATCCGCACCATGATCGAGGCGATGGCGGCGACCCAAGGCCATACGCAGTCGCTGCACACCAACTCCTTCGACGAAGCCATGGCGCTGCCGACCGACCATTCGGCGCGCATCGCCCGCAACACGCAGCTCATCCTGCAAAAAGAGTCCGGCACCACGCGCATCATCGACCCGTGGGGCGGTTCGGCCTATCTCGAGCGGCTGACACATGATCTGGCGGCGCGTGCGCTCGCCCATATCGAAGAGGTCGAGGCGCTCGGCGGCATGGCGGCGGCGATCGAAAAGGGCATACCCAAACTGCGTATCGAGGAAGCAGCGGCCCGCACGCAGGCGCGCATCGATTCCGGCGAGCAGATGCTGGTCGGCGTCAATGCGCATCGCCCCGAGAAGGACATCGAGGTCGACGTGCTGAAGATCGACAATGCAGAGGTCAGGGCCCGGCAACTGTCGAAGCTGCAACGGCTGAAAGGCACGCGCGACGTCGCCGCCGTCGAAAGCGCCCTCGACGCGCTGACCCAAGCCGCGCAGGGCGAGGACAATCTGCTGGAGTTCGCCATCCGCGCCGCGCGCGCCAAGGCCACTGTCGGCGAAATCTCGTTCGCCTTGGAAAAAGCCTATGGCCGCCATGTGGCCACGGTGCAGACCATTTCCGGTGTCTACCGCAAGGCGCTCGGCGACAATCCGGTGGTCGACCGGCTGCGGGACAAGCTCGATGCCTTCGAAAAGAGAAACGGCGGCAAGCCGCGTATTCTCGTGGCCAAGATGGGACAGGACGGCCACGACCGCGGGCAGAAGGTGATCGCGACGGCCTTCGCCGATCTCGGCTTCGACGTCACCGTCGGCGCCATGTTCCAGACACCGGAAGAGATCGCCAGGTTGGCGATCCAGCACGACGTCCACATCATCGGCGCCTCATCGCTGGCAGCGGGCCACCTGACGCTGATCCCCGAATTGCGCGACGCGCTGAAGAAGCTCGGCCGCGGCGACATGCTGATCGTGGCCGGCGGCGTCATCCCGCCGCAGGACTATGATGCGGTGCTGAAGGCAGGAGCGGCGGAGATTTTCCCGCCGGGGACGGTCATCCCGGAAGCGGCGGAGCGGCTGCTGGATCGGCTGCTGGCGCGTTGAGCGAAACATTGTAGCGCCAGCAAGGTTGTGTCACAGTGACGAACGCAACCAAGGGTAACGGCGGTGAAGACTATTGTCCGCAAGCTCGACGAAGGATCAGGTGTAGTGATCTTGCCTCAGGAAATGCTGGACAACCTGAACATGCGAGTAGGCGATCAATTCCAGATCATCGAAACCGATGACGGCGTCATTCTAAGACCGGTGAGAAGTGACGACGTCGAACGGCAGATGCGCGCTGCTCGTGATGTCATGGACCAGTATGAGGCCGCTTTGCAAAGGATGGCTAAGTAGACGGGACGTAGCTTGCGTCAGCCATCAGAGAGCTTGACGATTTCCCATTCCTTGCCGTTGACGCTGGCCACGTCGCCAACCTTCTTGCCGAACAGCGCGACCGCCATCGGCGAGACATGCGAGATGCTGCCCTTGGCCGGATCGGCTTCGTCCTCGCCGACGATCTTCCAGTGCACCTTCTTGCCGTCGTCACTTTCCAGCGTGACACCCATGCCGAAGCGGACGACATCGCTGCCGGGTTCCGGCACGGAAAGTTCGGCGTTCTCGCGCCGTGCGGTCCAGTAGCGCAAATCTCGCGACACGACCGCGATGCGCTCGCGGTCGGCCTTCCGCTCCGCCTTCGCCAGGATATCGCGCAAATCGGCCAGATGGTCCTCGATCTGCGCCAGACCGTGCTCGGTCACCAGATTGCGGTGCGTGCTGATCGGCCGCTCGCCAACGCCGGCGATGGCGTTTTCGCTGTCTTCCTCGCGGGTGAAAGCTCTGCTCATTCCTTGAACTTAGGCGCCGAGTGCCTGCTCGGCAAGCCATCGCCTCCGAGAAGAGCTGCCCGAGGTCTGGCATGATTCCTGCGATGCCGGGGCTGAACACTGGGATTGTGTGCCGATGCTGAACAGACGAACGCTGCTGACGCAGACCGCCGGCTTTGCCGTCATGGGCCTCGCGCTCGGCAAGGCGGCGTCCGCCAGCCTGACCGGCATCGAGAAAGCCTCGATGCGCGGCTCGATCAATGCCGCGGAACTCGGCGTGCAGCCCGGTACGTTTGACGACCAGAGCAAGGCCTTCGCCAAGCTGCTGCGCGACGCGAACGGCCGCGGCATGCCGGTCTTCCTGCCGCCCGGCACCTATGTGGTGTCCAATCTCTCGCTGCCCGGCCGCGTGCGTCTTTCCGGCGTGCCGGGCGCCACACGGATCGTCTATGGCGGCGACGGCCATCTGTTCATGGCCGAACAGGCCGACCATATCGAGCTCAGCGGGCTGGTCTTCGACGGCGCGAACCGCTCGATGGGCGACTACGCGCAAGGGCTGCTCGATCTGCGCCGGGTCGCGCATCTTGTCGTCGACAATTGCCAGATAACCGGCAGCGGCAAGAACGGGCTGGCGCTGGAACATGCGGCGGGCCGAATCGAGCGTTCGGACATATCCGGGGCGGCGGACGCCGGCATCTATTCCGTCGAAGCCGGAGGGCTGGCGATATCAGGCAATACTGTCTCCGATTGCGCCAATGGCGGCATCCTCGTGCACCGCTGGCAAGCAGCGGAAGACGGCACCATGGTCAGCGGCAACCGCGTCGAACGCATTGGCGCGCGCAGCGGCGGGACCGGCCAGAACGGCAACGGCATCAACGCCTTCCGCGCCGGAAATGTCGTCATCTCGGGCAACGTGGTTTCGGATTGCGCCTTCTCGGCGATCCGCGCCAACAGTTCCAGCAATCTGCAGATATCGGGCAATACCTGCTCACGCTCGGGCGAAACGGCGGTCTATTCCGAATTCTCCTTCGAAGGCGCCGTCATCGCCAACAACATCGTGGACGGCGCCGCCAACGGCATCTCGATCGTCAACTTCAACGAAGGCGGCCGCATGGGTGTCTGCTCGGGCAATATCGTGCGAAATCTGTCGACATCAGGCCCCTACACCGCGGACCCGCCCGGTTTCGGCGTCGGCATCGCCGTCGAAGCCGATACCGTCGCGTCCAACAATGTCATCGAGAACGCGCCACTCTACGGCATGTCGATCGGCTGGGGGCCATATCTGCGCAATGTCGTGGCCACGGGAAATATCATTCGCAAGGCAGGCACCGGCATCGTCGTCAGCGTGGTCGAGGGTGCCGGCACCGCCGTCATCTCCGACAATGTCATCGACGGCGCGTTGAACGGGGCGGTCGTCGGCCAGCGCTGGGCCGAGCCGGTCACAGCGGATCTCACCCAGACCAGCAGCAGCGGTTACGCGCACCTGACCGTCGAGCGCAACCGCGTCAGCTGATTGCCACCTTCAATTCAAGGCTGGCGTCGGCCTCAGCGCCCCGACCTTGGCGCCGATCCGGCTTTCGATGGGCGCATTCGCCAGTTCGAGCAGTTTCGCGGCCAGGGTTTCGTCCGCCCGCAACAGCCTGGCGAGGACGGCGGCGGCGATTGCATCGCCGGCGCGTCCGGCACCATCATCGCATTTGACCGCTATACCAAGGCCGAGTTCGGGAATTGCGGCACAATGGACACCCTCGGCTCCGCCTTTGGCAAAAATCCGTCCGGGAGCGGCTTCCATCAGCAAGAGGTCCGCACGGCCGGTGCCCGCGACGAAGAACGGCTCCGCCATGCAGGCCGAAAGCAGCCGCTTCGCGGCCTTCGCCCGCTCCGGGCCAAAGCCGTTTGTCGTCGCCATGCGGGCAAAGCCGAGGGCAAAGCTCCTGAGCGGCACCGCATAGGTCGGGATCGAGCAGCCATCGGTCGCGCGTTCGTCGGCGCCGTGGACAGCGCCGGTGACCGCCTGCATGGCGTCGCGCACCATTTCCTGCAAGGCGTGCCCCGCCTTGACGTAGCCGCGATGCCCGATGCCGGAATGGACGCAGGTGCAGAGGAAGCCGGAATGCTTGCCGGAACAATTGTTGTGCAACGCGTTCGGCAAGCCGCCGGCACGCGCTAGCGCGATCTCGGCATCATGGTCCGAGGGCCAGTGGGTGCCGCATTCGAGCGCCGACCCGTCCAGCCCGGCCCTGGCCAGCATGGACCGCGCCAGGTCGACATGCGCCGGCTCGCCGGAGTGAGAGGCACAGGCCAGCGCCAGTTCGCGGTTGCCGAAGCCATAGGCATCGGCGGCACCCGTTTCGACCAGCGGCAGGGCCTGGATGGCCTTGACCGCCGAGCGCGGAAACACCGGCCTGGAGGTGTCGCCGATCTCCAGGACCGGCTTGCCGTCGGCATCGAAGATGGCGACGGCGCCGCGATGGGCGCTCTCGACAATCGCGCCGCGCAAGACTTCGATCAGAACCGGATTGGCCATCTCACCTCCCGTGAATGCCGGGGCGGTTTACCTGATCCGATCAAGAATGGAAACGTAGTTGGCGACGGCCGCGCCGCCCATGTTGAAGATGCCGCCCAGTTTCGCGCCCGGCACCTGGATGCCGCCGGCTTCACCGACAAGCTGCATGGCGGTCAGGACATGCATGGAAACGCCGGTGGCGCCGATCGGATGGCCCTTGGCCTTCAGCCCACCGGAGGGATTGACTGGCAGGCGGCCGTCTTTTGCCGTTGTGCCATCCAGCGCCAGCTTGGCGCCCTCACCGGGCTTGGCCAGCCCCATCGCCTCATATTCGATCAGTTCGGCGATGGTGAAGCAATCATGCGTCTCGACGAAGGAGAGATCGTCGAGCGTCACGCCGGCATTCTTCAAAGCGCGGGTCCAGGCCTGCTCGCAGCCTTCGAAGGCCAGGATGTCGCGCTTCGACATCGGCAGGAAATCCTGCACATGTTCGTTGGCGCGGAAGGCTACGGCGCGGCGCATCTTCAGGGCTGTGGCCGTGTCGGCAAGGATAAGGGCTGCCGCGCCGTCTGAAACCAGCGAGCAGTCGGTGCGCTTCAGGGGGCCGGCGACGAAAGGGTTTTTCTCGCTCTCCTGCCGGCAGAATTCATAGCCGAAATCCTTGCGCATCTGCGCATAGGGATTGTCGACGCCGTTCTTGTGGTTCTTGGCGGCGATCATGGCGAGTGCATCCGACTGGTCGCCATAGCGCTGGAAATAGGCCTGCGCGATCTTGCCGAAGACGCCTGCAAAGCCGGCCGGCGTCTCGCCGTCCTCGGGCAGATAGGACGCCTTGAGCAGGTTCTTGCCGATTTCGGGTCCTGGCGTCGTCGTCATCTGCTCGGCACCGACCACCAGCACGATGCGGGCAGCGTTTGCATCGATGGCGCGAATGCCCTGCCGGACGGCCGCCGAACCGGTGGCGCAGGCGTTCTCGACGCGCGTCGCCGGCTTGAAGCGGAGCCGGTCGTCCGCCTGGAGCACCAGGCTCGCGGTGAAATCCTGCGCCGAAAAACCGGCGTTGAAATGGCCAAGCACGATCTCGTCGACTTCGTCCGGGCCGATGCCGGCATGATCGAGCGCGTCCGTCGCCACCTTGACGATCAGATTTTCGAGCGTCTCGCCTTCGAGCTTGCCGAAGCGCGAATGCGCCCAGCCAACGATGCATGCTGTCATGGCGGTCTCCATCCTTGGCGCCAGCCTTAGCCCGTGGCTCGCAGCGCACTTCGCCTTTATTGTTCAAATATAAACATTCTTGCCTGGACCGTGAAGGGCCGCAACGCAACAATCGCTTGGTGCAGGTCGCGTCGGCGTCGATTTTTTATTGATTGACGCGTCAATAAAAAATAATCTCCCGCAAAAATCGGGAACAACATGCCTAAAGTCGGAATGGAGCCGTTGCGCCGCAAGGCGCTCATCGACGCGACGATCTCGGCGATCGGCGAGCGCGGCTCGCTCGACGTGACCATGTCCGAGATCGCCGGACGCGCCGGTGTGTCATCGGCGCTTGCCCATCACTATTTCGGCGCCAAGGACGAGCTGCTGTTCGCGACGATGCGGCACATCCTGGCCGAACTGACTGTCGACATGCGCCGTGCGCTGCAATCCGCCACGTCCCCGCGCGAACGCGTCTCGGCCGTGGTCGCCGTCAATTTTTCCGACATGCAGTTCCAGGCGGAAACCATCGCCGCATGGCTCGCTTTCTATGTCGAGGCGCAGCAATCGTCCTCGCTGCGCCGGCTGCTCAGAATCTACGCAAGGCGGCTGCATTCGAACCTGATGAGCGGCTTGATCGGTATCCTGCCCAGGACCGAAGCCGACCGCGCCGCGGAAGCGACGGCGGCAATGATCGACGGCCTCTATATCAGGCGCGCGCTGAAGGATGGCGTGCCCGACGCCGAGACCGCGATCGCGCTGGTCGAGGACTATCTCGAAACCAAACTTAATGCACGTCGATGAGACGCGCTTTAAGTCTCTCTTTTTATGCATGTCGTTGTCCCAAAACCGCGGCGCACTTTTGGGCGATATGCATGAGCGGACGGCACAAACAGTGACAGCGAAGCGACCCAATTTCCTGATCGTCATGGTCGACCAGCTCAACGGGACCTTTTTCCCGGACGGGCCGGCGGAATTTCTGCACACGCCGCATCTGAAAGCGCTGGCCGCGAGGTCGGCGCGCTTTGCCAACAACTATACTGCCTCGCCGCTCTGCGCACCGGGCCGCGCCTCGTTCATGAGCGGCCAGTTGCCGTCGCGCACCGGTGTCTACGACAATGCGGCCGAATTTGCCTCGTCGATCCCGACCTTCGCCCATCATTTGCGTGCCGCCGGCTACTACACCTGCCTATCGGGCAAGATGCATTTCGTCGGACCGGACCAGTTGCACGGTTTCGAGGAGCGGCTGACCACCGACATCTATCCGGCGGATTTCGGCTGGACGCCGGACTACCGCAAACCCGGAGAGCGCATCGAGTGGTGGTATCACAATCTGGGTTCGGTGACCGGAGCCGGTGTCGCCGAGACCACCAACCAGATGGAGTATGACGACGAGGTCGTGTTCCTCGCGTCTCAAAAACTCTATCAGCTTTCGCGCGAACAGGACGATGCCAGCCATCGGCCATGGTGCCTCACCGTCTCGCTGTCGCACCCGCACGATCCCTACGTCGCGCGCAAGCAATACTGGGATCTCTACGAGCATTGCCAGGCGCTGGACACGGAAACCGGGTTCATCGCGCATGACGATCAGGATCCGCATTCGCAGCGGCTGTACCATGCCAGCGACTATCCCTCCTTCCAGATCACGCCCGAGCAGGTGCGCCGTTCGCGGCGCGGCTATTTCGCCAACATCTCCTATGTCGACGACAAGCTCGGCGAGATGCTGGATGTTCTGACGCGAACGCGCATGCTCGACGACACGATCATCCTGTTCTGCTCGGATCACGGCGACATGCTGGGCGAGCGGGGCCTGTGGTTCAAGATGAGCTTCTTCGAAGGGTCGGCGCGGGTGCCGTTGATGATTGCCGGCAAGGGTATTCATGCCGGGCTGATCGAGGCGCCGGTCTCCAATCTCGACGTGGCGCCAACGCTTTGCGACCTCGCCGGCATCGACATCGGGGCGATCGCGCCTTGGACCGACGGGCAGTCGCTGCTGCCGCTGACCCATGGCGGGCAGCGCACGGCACCGGTGCTGATCGAGTATGCCGCCGAAGGGTCCTATGCGCCCTTGGCGGCAATCCGCGAGGGCCGCTACAAATTCGTCCATTGCGAACTCGATCCGCCGCAATTGTTCGACCTCGAAGCCGATCCGCTGGAGCGGAAAAATCTGGCCGACGACCCCGCCAGCGCGGCGCTGGTGGCCGCGTTCATGGGTAAGGTCAGGGCGCGTTGGGACATGGCCGGTTTCGACGCCGCCGTGCGCGAGAGCCAGGCACGCCGCTGGGTCGTCTACCCGGCGCTGCGCAATGGCGCCTATTACCCCTGGGATTTCCAGCCACTGCAGAAGGCGTCCGAGCGGTACATGCGCAATCACATGAACCTCGACAATCTCGAAGAGAGCAAAAGGTATCCGCGAGGCGAATGATGACAGACCTTCTCGTTCCCACACTCGACCATCTCAAACAGGCCTATGCCGTCACCTCCATGGCGACCCAGATCACGCCGCTGCTGGAATCGGCGGCGCTGGCCAGGGAAACCGGCGCGGCCCGGGTCTTCATCAAGCCGGAATCGCTGCAATGGGCCGGATCCTTCAAGGTTCGCGGCGCCTATTGGCGGCTGAAGCGGCTTTCGGCCGACGAGGCACGCAAGGGCGTCGTGGCCTATTCCTCCGGCAATTTCGCGCAAGGGCTGGCGGCCGCCGGCCAGGCGCTCGGCATTCCAGTCACTATCGTCATGCCGATCGACGCACCGGCCGCCAAACGTGATGCGACATCAGGCTACGGCGCCCGCGTCGTGCTGACCGATCATGGCGACCGCGCGCGTGAAGAGGTAGCAGCCGCCAAGGCGCGCGAGATCGCGGAAACGGAAGGTCTGGCCTTGCTGCATCCCTTCGACGATCCCGAGATCGTCGCCGGCCAGGCGGGCGCCGGCCTCGAAGCGCTCGACCAGTTGTCCGCCAAGGACGCCAGCGCCGATCTCTTGTTCTGCTCGGTCGGCGGTGGTGGGTTGATCGGCGGCGTTTCGCTGGCCTTCCATTATCTGTCGCCCGCCACCGAGATCATCGGCGTCGAGCCCGAAGGGTTCAACGGCATGGGTTCGTCGCTGGCGCATGGCTCGATCGAGACCATGCCGATCGGCCCTAAATCGATCTGCGACGGGCTGATGTCGCGCCGTCCCGGTGATGCGCCCTTCGCCGCCGTCAAGACCGCCGGCGTGCGCGGCATCACCGTAGACGATCAATCGGTGCGGCGGGCAATGAAGATCGCCTTCGAGCGGATGAAGCTGGTGCTGGAGCCTTCGGGCGCGGCGTCGCTGGCTGCACTGCTCGGCGGCAAGGTGGATGTCAGGGACAAGACCGTCCTTGTGGTGGCAACCGGCGGCAATGTCTCGCTCGCCGATTTTATGGCGCATATGAACGATGCTTGAAGCGGATTTCGTCATCATCGGCTCGGGCTCCGCCGGTTCGGCCATGGCCTATCGGCTGTCCGAGGACGGCAAGCATTCGGTCATCGTCATCGAGTTCGGCGGCACAGACATGGGGCCGCTGATCCAGATGCCGTCGGCGCTGTCGATCCCGCTCAACATGAGCCTCTACGACTGGGGATTCGCCAGCGAGCCGGAGCCGCGTCTGGGCGGCCGCGTGCTGGCGACGCCGCGCGGCAAGGTGATCGGCGGCTCGTCGTCGATCAATGGCATGGTCTATGTGCGTGGCCATGCCCGCGACTTCGATCATTGGGCCGAACAGGGCGCGGCCGGCTGGGGCTTCGCCGACGTGCTGCCCTACTTCAAGCGGATGGAGGATTCGGACGGCGGCGAGGACGGCTGGCGCGGGCATGGCGGCCCGCTGCATGTGCAGCGCGGCTCGCGCCGCAATCCGCTCTATGGCGCCTTCGTCGAAGCGGGCCGGCAGGCAGGGTTTGAACTGACCGACGACTACAATGGCGCCAAGCAGGAAGGCTTCGGCCCGATGGAGCAGACCATTCTGGGCGGCCGCCGCTGGTCGGCGGCATCAGCCTATCTGAAGCCGGCGCTCAGGCGCAAAAACGTGAGTCTGGTCAAAGGCTTCGCACGCCGGGTGATCATCGAGAATCAACGCGCCATCGGCGTCGAGATCGAAGCTCACCAACAGATTCAGGTCGTTAAAGCGCGACGTGAAGTGATCGTCGCGGCATCGTCGATCAATTCGCCCAAGATCCTGATGCTGTCGGGCATCGGCCCGGCCGGGCATTTGCGCGAAAACGGCATTGCCGTCGTGGCCGACCGGCCGGGCGTCGGTGGCAACCTGCAGGACCATCTGGAGCTCTACATCCAGCAGGAATCGACCAAGCCGATCACCCTGAATTCAGTGCTGAACCCGTTCTCCAAGGCGCTGATCGGGGCGCAATGGCTGTTCTTCAAATCGGGCCTGGGCGCCACCAATCATTTCGAGGCGGCCGCCTTCGTGCGCTCGCAGGCAGGCGTCGACTATCCCGATATCCAGTACCACTTCATCCCGGCGGCGGTGCGTTATGACGGCAAGGCGGCGGCCAAGTCGCATGGTTTCCAGGCGCATGTCGGGCCGATGCGCTCGAAGTCGCGCGGCTCGGTGACGCTGCGCTCGCCGGACCCGAAAGCGAAGCCGGTCATCCGCTTCAACTACATGTCGCATCCTGACGACTGGGCGGAGTTCCGCCACTGCATCCGGCTGACCCGCGAAATCTTCGGCCAGTCGGCCTTCGATGCCTATCGTGGAGAGGAGCTCTCGCCGGGCCGCCATGTCCAGTCGGATGACGATCTCGACGTCTTCATCCGCGACCATGCAGAGAGCGCCTACCATCCGTGCGGCACCTGCCGGATGGGCCATGTCGATGATCAATCAAGCGTGGTCGATCCGGAGTGCCGGGTCATCGGCGTCGACGGATTGCGGGTCGCCGACTCCTCGATCTTCCCGCGCGTGACCAACGGCAACCTCAATGCACCATCGATCATGACCGGCGAGAAAGCCTCCGATCACATCCTTGGCCGCACGCCGCTCGCGCCGTCCAACCAGGAACCGTGGATCAATCCGCGCTGGCAGGCGTCTGACAGATAGGCCATGATCCGCCGATAAGCGAGCCGCCCGACAGCCGCGCACCAATAGCTGACGCGCGGGGGCGAAATGATTTGGAGACTTCCCGATGCGCGCCCAGCCCACGGCTTCGCACTATGTCAACGGACGCTATATCGAGGACGAAGGCGGCGCGCCGCTGCCGGTGATCTATCCCGCCACCGGCGAGACCATCGCCATGCTGCGTTCGGCGACGCCGAACGTGCTGGAACTGGCGATCGAGGCCGCACGCGCCGCACAGCCGGCCTGGGCGCGGCTGAAGCCGGTCGAGCGCGGCCGCATCCTGCGCCGAGCCGCCGACATCTTGCGCGCCCGCAACGCCGACCTTGCCCGCATCGAGACGCTGGACACCGGCAAGGCGATCCAGGAGACGCTGGTGGCTGACGCGCCTTCCGCCGCCGATTGCCTCGAATATTTCGCCGGCGCGGTCGCCGTCTTCAATGGCGAAGCGGTCGACCTCGGCGGACCCTTCGCCTACACGCGCCGCGAGGCGCTTGGCGTCTGCGTCGGCATCGGCGCCTGGAATTATCCGATCCAGATCGCCGGCTGGAAATCGGCGCCGGCGCTCGCCATGGGCAACGCCATGGTGTTCAAGCCATCGGAAAACACGCCGCTTTCGGCGCTGGCGCTGGCCGAGATCTACTCGGAGGCCGGCCTGCCCGACGGGCTGTTCAACGTTGTGCAGGGCTATGGCGATGTCGGCGCGGGGCTTGTCGGGCATGATGTCGTCGCCAAGGTCTCGGTGACCGGCTCTGTGCCGACCGGGCGCAAGGTGCTGTCGCTCGCCGGCTCCAGGATGAAGCACGCAACGATGGAACTCGGCGGCAAGTCGCCGCTGATCGTCTTCGACGATGCCGATCTCGAAAATGCCATTGGCGGCGCCATGCTCGGCAATTTCTATTCAAGCGGCCAGATCTGTTCCAACGGCACGCGCGTCTTCGTCCAGAGCGGCATTCACGACCGCTTTGTCGAGCGGCTGATCGAGCGAACCAAGAAAATCCGCATCGGCGATCCGCTCGACCCGGAAACGCAGATGGGCCCACTGGTCAACAAGGCGCAGCAAGACAAGGTCGTCGGCTATATCGAGGCCGGCAAGCAGGATGGAGCCACGCTCGCCTGTGGCGGCAATGTGCCGTCGCTGCAAGGCTTCCAGGGCGGCTTTTTCGTCGAGCCGACGGTGTTCACCGGCGTCACCGATACGATGCGCATCGCTCGCGAGGAGATTTTCGGTCCGGTCATGAGCGTGCTGAAATTCGACGGCGAGGACGAGGTGATAGATCGCGCCAACGACACCGAGTTCGGTCTTGCCGCGGGCGTGTTCACGCGCGACCTGCCTCGCGCCCACCGCGTCATCGCCGAGTTGCAGGCCGGAACCTGCTGGATCAACGCCTACAATCTGACCCCTGTGGAGATCCCCTTCGGCGGGGTCAAGCAGTCCGGCATCGGCCGCGAGAACTCGCTGGCCGCGCTGGCGCTCTATTCGCAGCTGAAGTCGGTCTACGTCGAGACCGGGGACGTCGCCAGTCCGTACTGATCCTGCCTACTTGTCCGCCGTCCCGTCCAGATACTGGGTCAGCGCGCAGACGAGGTGGTAGAAGATGCTCGCCGGCACGTCCGATGCCAGCGAGCGGCCGCGTTCGTCGATGCGGTCGATCCACAGACCCAGCGGCGCCGGGTCGATGTGCCAGCGGAACAGCCGGCCGACGCGGGCCTCGATCTCCGGCTTGAGATCAGGGCCGCCGGAGCCGTCGAGCGCGATCGCCGCCTTGAGCGCTTCGGCCTGAGGCCAGCTGCGTGATATAAGGTCGAGCGGCAGGCCCTGCCGTGACACGGCCCCGTAGGCAAGGCCGGTGGCGCGGTTGAGGCCATTGGCGATGGCCGAGGCATAGAGTTTTCGGGCAAAGACGCTGAGCTCAGCCTGGCCGCTGCGACCGGCGAAATCGACCAGCAGCGAAGCCCATTCGAAATGGTGGCCGGGTTCGGTCCAGCTCCCCTTCTCACCCAGGACCGGTTTCCATTCGGCATCGAAATACTCGCCGAGCGTCCAGCTGTCAGGGTCGAAGAAATGGCTGCGGAAGAGATCGATGATGCGTGCCGCGCGACGCAGATGCGCCCGCTCGCCAGTCGCCTGGTGCCAGGCCAAAAAAGCTTCTAGCAGATGCATGTGCGGGTTGGAGCGCCGCTCGCCCGCCCCGTCCGACGTTTCGAGGAAGCCAGTCAAGCGGCTGTCCTCCAGATGCGCATCGAGGAAGGCGAAAGTCTCTTCGCCGAGCCGCGAGGCGTCGGGATTGCCCGACATGTGCGCATGCGCCAGCGCCAGCAGAATGCAGGAATGATCGTAGGCGTCCTCGACCGGGTCGGCGACGGAACCGTCGACATTCAGCGTGCGCACCCAACCGCCCCGTTCGGTGCGGCCCTGCCCCGCCATGAAGTCGATGCCATGCGCGATCAGTCGGTCGGCCGGGCCGGTCCAGCCGCGCGCCTTGGCCACCGCGAAAGCATAGACCTGCCTGGCCTGGGTGCGCATGCGCTTGGGTTTCACGAGCGGCTTGGTGTCGAAACCCAGCACCTCATGGAAGCCGCCATTGCGCTCATCCACGCCTGATGTCGACCACAGCGGCAAGGTCTCCTGGAATAGCCAGTGATGCACACGCCGCCGCCAGGCGCCGCTTTCGATGACGCGGTCATGCGCCGGCGTGAATCGGGTTTCCAGCCGTCCGGATTTTTCGAGCTGTTCGACGATTTTCTTGACGTGCTGGCTGTGGCTGACCGGGGCAACGAAAGTGGCATCCGCCGTCGAGACGATGGCAACGTCCTTCATGCCGATCGCCGACAGCAGGCGGCCGTCGCTGCGGATATAGGAATTCTCGCAATCGATGGCGACGACATCGCCGACGACGACATTGCCCTGGTCGTCGGCGGGACCGACATCGAGGAGCGATTGCCAGGAGCCGAGATCATTCCAGCGGAAACCGGCCGGCACCATGGCTATGTCTTTTGCCCGTTCCATGATGGCGTAGTCGATCGAGTTCGACGGGATGGCCGTGTAGAGATCCAGCGGCATATAGAGGCCGGAGAGATCCGATGTCGCCGCCTTGTAGGCCGCTTCGGTCGTGCGCCAGATATCGGGCTGGAACGCAGCGAACGCGTCGCGCATGGCGCCGGCCCGAAACAGGAAGATGCCGGTGTTCCAATAGAAATTTCCCGCCTTGAGATAATCATTTGCCGTCTCGAGGTCGGGCTTCTCGACGAAGCGCGAAACGTCTGATACCCCGTCCTTCTCGGCCGAGACCTCGATATAGCCGTAACCGGTTTCGGGCTGGGTCGGCTTGATGCCGAACACCACCAGGCGGCCGGCGCGCGCCGCCTGCGATCCCGCTTCGATACTTTGCCAGAATTGCCCCGCCGTCGCTATTTCATGGTCGGAAGGCACCACCAGCACTAGGCTGTCGCCGAATTCCGACAGGGTGCGCAGCGTCGCCAGTGCGACGGCTGCGGCGGTGTTGCGTCCCGCGGGCTCGAACAGCGGGCCGCCGCCGGCAAGATCGAGACCGGCCAGGTCGGCATGGACACGCTCGGCGTGACGCTCCGAAGCGATCAGGAAGATCGGCGTCTCGCCAGCAGGTCTGGCCGCCAGGCGGCGCAAGGTCTTGGCCAGCATCGAGCCGTCACCCGACAGATCGTGGAACTGCTTGGGATTGTCCTCGCGCGATAGCGGCCACAGCCGCGAGCCGACGCCGCCGCTCATGACAAAACTGACGATCCGCTGGCTCATGGATATCCCGTCAAAAAGTCTGGTTGTAGGCGCCGACCTCCGGGCTGCGGCGCAACACGGCGTCGACGGCCTCGAACATCTGCCGACGCCGGTTGGACGATACCGGGCTCTCCACCACCACGACAAGTTCCGGCTTGTTGGACGAGGCGCGAACCAAACCCCAGGTGCCGTCCTCGGCAACGACGCGGACGCCGTTCACGGTGACGAGCGCGGCGATTTTTTGGCCGGCGAACTCCACGCTTTCGCGCTGCATCGCCTGAAAATCGGCGACCACCCTTTCGACGACGCCGTATTTCAAATCGTCGGGGCAATGCGGCGACATGGTGGGAGTGCCGAAGGTGAGCGGCAGGGCGCGGTAGAGATCGGCCATCGAACGGCCTGGACTGCGGTCCAGCATCTGGCAGATGGCGATTGCCGTGACCAACCCGTCGTCATAACCGCGCCCGATCGGCGGATTGAAGAAGAAGTGCCCGGATTTTTCGAAGCCGGCGACCGCGCCGAGTTCGGCAACGCGGCGCTTGATGTAGGAATGGCCTGTTTTCCAATAGTCGGTAACGGCGCCATTGGCGCGCAGCACCGCATCGGTGTTGAACAGTCCAGTCGACTTGACGTCGACGACGAAGGTCGACCCCGGATGCAGCCGAGAAATATCCCGCGCGAGCATGACGCCGACCTTGTCGGCAAAGATCTCGTTGCCTTCATTGTCGACGACGCCGCAGCGGTCGCCGTCGCCATCGAAGCCCAGGCCGACATTGGCCCCTGTCTCCAGAACCTTGTCCCTGATGGCGTGCAGCATCCGCATGTCTTCCGGGTTGGGATTGTAGCGCGGGAAGGTGTGGTCGAGTTCGACATCGAGCGGGACCACGTCGCAGCCGATGCGCCGCAAGGCTTCCGGGGCAAAAGCACCAGCAGTGCCATTGCCGCAGGCGACGACCACTTTGAGCTTTCGCATGACGCGTTTGCCCTCGGTCAGGTCATCGAGATAGGTGGCGCGAAAATCGCGGACGAATTCATAGGAACCGCCGCCAGCAAGGTCGAAATCGCCGGCGAGCACGATCGCCTTCAGCGCGCTCATCTCCTCGGGGCCGAAGGTCAGCGGCCGCGCCGCGCCCATCTTGACCCCGGTCCAGCCATTCTCGTTGTGCGAGGCGGTGACCATGGCGACCGACTGCGTCTCCAGCGCGAACTGGGCGAAATAGGCCATCGGCGACAGCGCCAGGCCGATGTCCTTCACCCGTGCGCCGGCCGCCATCAGTCCGGACACCAGCGCCAGCTTGATGGCAAGCGAATAGGACCGGAAATCATGCCCGGTAACGATGTCGGATCCGACGCCGAGACGCCGAATCAGCGTGCCAAGGCCCATGCCAAGCGCCTGGACGCCGATCAGGTTGAGTTCCGGCGGCACCGCCGACCCGGGATGGCCGAACCACCAGCGCGCATCATATTCGCGAAAACCGGATGCCTTGATCAGCGCCGCGGTTTCGAACTCGAAGCTGTTGGGCAAGGCTTCGCCAACGATTTTTGGGGGCAAGATTTGAGAGCTCCAGGCGGCGCAAATACGATCTATCGAGGCAGCGGCTTAGCACACAAGGCTTTAGGCCGCGTTTATCCCAGGTTGGAAAACCAAGCTTTGCGGCAATGCCCGACGAAAGCGGGCGAAATGCGACAGAAGTGCTGCCATTGCCGCTTGCAGGAATGAGGTGTGGCGGCTATAAGCCCGCCGTCTGGTCACGGAGTGTAGCGCAGCCTGGTAGCGCACCTCGTTCGGGACGAGGGGGTCGCAGGTTCAAATCCTGCCACTCCGACCAGCCAAGTCAAATACTCAGGTATTTGCTTCTCCCGATACCCCTCGGATTTCCCCACAGTACCTAATGAGGCGAGCTTGATCCTGGTCTCCAAGATCCCTTCTTGTCTCAGCGTAATGCGGGGCTAGATGCTCTCGCCGATCGAAGCTGACTGCCATAGCTCTGCCAGTGGCCAATTTCACGATAGCCGCCGTAAGAGCCTCGTCGGTATCGGGGCAACTGGGCGCGCGTGCGCGAAGCTCCTCAATAGTCTGACCAATGGAAATAATGTCGCCGTCGCGCCAGTCAGGAAGAACAGCGCAAATCAGCTCTTGCGTAGTGAGGCCAGGCGGAAGGACGCGCTTCATACTGCCCATGGGAACCCTCCCTGACGAATAAGCCGACGCCAAGGATAATACGATTAATTCAGGCCAGGCGAGTCGGACTGAGGTCTTGCCGCGAGAGTGATGCCACAAGGCGGTGGCTATCGATTCTCCAGCCGCCGGAGGGCGGCCTGCGCGGATCTCAGATGTTCGATTAAGCTCTCGAGCACGCGCTCGTCTTGTTCCGTCGGGCGCCCTTTTTGCCAAACGTCCGATTGCCGGTAAATCTCACGGGCGACCAAGCAATGTACGCCCTGCGCGGCGAGAGAGCGAATCTACCGAGCCATCGCGTGACGGCCGCCCTCATCTACCTTGTGGCGGGCCTGTGGGTCGCCTGGCCGGCGCGGTAGCTCTCAGGCACTGCGTCGGCCTCCTTCACTCCGCTTTTGATCGTGGCCGGATCGTGTTTGGAGAGCCGCCTGCAATCGTGCGGCGGCGAGGAGAATGCTGTCCGGTATCGGTTCGGGAGGAGCGACCTTTTCCATAGGCCTATAACAAATGTTAGTCCCAATTGTTCCGGATCGGACGATGTGAAAAGCCCGCTGGCCAGCCAGCGGCTCACGGTTGCTCACAGCCTGCGAACCGCCGTATGATTGGCAAGGGTTGGGAAATGAGATGGCGCCAAGGTTCATAGCAAAACAGCTTTCTTGGCCGGCCGGTATCGCCGGCTGGCTCATCCGCGCTGGCATGAACCGGGGCAACGCCCGGCTGAACAGCTACGCTCTCGATCAATTGCAGCTGGTTCCTGAGGATCGAGTGCTGGAAGTCGGTTTCGGCGGCGGTCCGGCAGTGCCGCGCCTTGTCGGTGGCGCCGCATTCGTCTGCGGTGTTGATCGCTCCCCCGACGTGGTGAGCGCCGCCACTCGGCGGTTTGCCGTTGCGGTGCGCGCCCGACGCGCCGAGTTTCACGTCGGGACGGTTGAAAATCTGCCCTTGCCGGATGCGACATTCGACAAAGCCCTCAGCGTCCACACAGTTTACTTCTGGCAAAGCCTGAAAGCCGGATCCGCTGAGTTGGCACGCGTTCTCAGGCCTGGCGGGCGGATCGTTTTGGGCTTCCTTCCCAAGGCGCACATGGACCGGATGAACATGCCAGCAGATATCTTCACCCCACGTGAACCGGACGAGATCATAGCTGCTCTGGAAGGTGTGGGGTTCAGCGAGACGGAGGTTCGAAAACCGAACTCGGAGACGGCATGGGCCGTCGCGACAGGTATACGAAACTGAGCTGTCGCGTGCGGAACAAGTGGCGGCAACAAAAAGCCCGCGGGCACGCGCCAGCGGGCTTTGATGGTATTATGCTGAACCCTTAGCCGGTGGGGCCTGAAGGCGGAGAAAGTGTTAGGGCCACAACGCTTGACAGCTTCTCGCGCTTGGTGAGTTCCGGCTTCTGATAGATCTTCTTCATCGCTCAGCTCACTCTTTGATTGAATTCGATATAGGGGCCAGCTGGGCTGCGATGCTGCCTAAACATTCGCGCTTCAGCAGTTCTGGCTTCACATATGTCTTCTTCATGGGAATCCCCCGGTTGCCCCTCAAGGGCAGAAACTGCCGTGTAGGCCCGACCATTGTCAAGCCAACGAAAAGCCCGCCACTGAGGGGACGGTGGCGGGCTTTCTTTGAAAGCTGTTCGAACAACTCTCCCGCGCCTCTATCCGGGGCGCTGGAGAATGAACTTGGGCCGATGGAATGGGTTCCCGACGGAAGCAAAAAAACCGGCTGCATGAGCCAAGCGGGCTTTAAACCATTTCGCCGGTCACCATTCGCCGGTCAGGGAACTGGCGGGGGTGGCGGCGGCGGTAGCGATGCACCGGGTCCGGCCGTCACAAACGAAAGTCGTTCGCGCTTGATCAGCGCTGGCTTCTCATAGATCTTCTTCACAGTATGCTCTTCGCTTTACCCTGGCGGAAAATTGCTTGCACTTGCGGAGCTTGTCAACCGCCTCCGACCACAAGTTCGGGCGCTAGCCAAAAACGGAGGCCAAGAATAGCAGGACCACCATCCGTTCGGGATGAGGGGGTCGCGGGTTCAAATCCTGCCGCTCCGACCATAAAAACAATGTGTGGGCATTGCTCTTGAGCAGAGGCCGCCGCGAAGCCACATTGTGCCGGTCAAGTGCGGTGGTTCGCCGCGGCCGCTTTGCAGGCGCCTAGCGCAAGCCGAAAAAGCTCAATACCGCTATGACGACGACCACCGCTCCCACGAGCCAAATGATGTTGTTCATAATCTTTACTCCTTGTTGCCCGGTGAAGCCCGCGCCTCTGGCGGAGGACGCGGGCCGACCAGCCTTTGCCTGCTGATCTTCAGCGGACACCAAACCGTGATGTCTGCCGCGGGAAGAACTGTTAGGCTGGCCTAATGTTCCGCGTCCATGCAGACGGCGAGGCGGGAGACCCCCTCTTCCCAATCCTTGCGGCACGACAGCCAGCCTTTCGATTGCCTGCGTCCCGGCTGCCTCCGCCCCCGGAACCAAAGAGATCAGCAGCAGTTGTATCCGACGAAGGGCTAATGAAAGCATGTGGAGAACTTGCAATGAAAACAATGGTCATGTGCGCTTTGGCGCTTTCGATGGGATTGCCCGCGTTGGCTTCGGCAGCCGAGGCTGACGTCGTCATCAGGACCCATCATCGGCACCACCACAACGTCAGGGTCATCAATGAGGAAGGCCAGCGCCTGCATCACCGTCACCACGGGACGGTCGCGTTCTACGACCATGGCCGCCGGCATCATTATCGGCATCATCATTATCGGCATAATCGGGATGCCGTGGTCGTGACTGGTTCCGTCTCCACCCATCGTCACCACCACCCGGTCGTGATTGAAAACGGCGGTTACTGATTGTCATCTGGTGGCCCGGCATCATGCCTGGCCACCAGATAGCTTTTCCCCTAGCATGCACCTTCCACGCGAATGCTTTGGCGTTATTGGCCGCAGCTAAAACACCCTCCCATCATGGAAAAAGTCGGCGCGAGCGCTTCTCGGCGTCATGCGTTCGTGTTGACCGACGCTAGCCTGGGGCCGCGCCAAAAAATCAGGGTTCGCCCGCCACCTGGAGCAGCGGGCGAACCCTATCGGCGCAGGAATGGACTGGGCTGCGCCGATGGGCAAGGAAATCAGCCGAGGACTATTCCGGCCACCATGAAAGTGATGGCCATCGCGAAGATCGGTGCGAGCAACCAGCGCGCCTGACCAACACTCTTCTCCATCGGCTTCCTCCCACAAATCGCAGAGGACCAACGACGGCGGACAGCACGTGTTCCGGGCTCCGTTCCTGGCAAGACCATTGCGTTTGAGCGTCAGACCTAGGTCCTAGGCCCATCGGACCGAAGCCCAGCCCTGGAACGATCGTCGGCGCTGCAGGTTTGGCTGGTTGGCGTGGGATATCCGAACAAAGCGAAGATGATGATGATCACAATCTCCAACCGTGACGATGCAATTTCCCATGCCTTGCGGCTGCGTGTGGCCGACCTCAGGAGCAAGATGCGGGAGGCGCGGATCACCGAGGGCGACATCAAGATCTTCCAAAAGGTCGCGGCCGTCATGGAAGACGGTCAAGGCCGAATTGATGGCGACGATCTGATCGCCGCATCCTTCGTTATCGACACGCTGACTGACAAACCACGCCCTGAGTGATATGCCGAAGATCAGCAGGCTTTTTGAATCCCATGCCGAAGCGGCGCGGGTCGCCGGCGACCTCTTCGCGGCCGGGGTTCCCCGCGTACAGATCGCTGTCATCGGGCCCTACCGGGACGAGATCGGTGTCCTGAAGTCTCCTTGTGTCATCCTTGGTGCCGCCGCCGGGCTGTTGGCGTGCCTGGGCGCTTATGCGATTTACGACATCCATTCTTTCCCAATCGGCCTATCGGCAATGGCCCTGGCCATGGGGTTCTGCGGCTGCGTGCTGGGTGGGTCGCTCGGAGCCTGGGTCGCGACCACCGGAAGGCCCGACGACCGGAGCCTCGACGAAGGGGTTGTCCTGGTGACGGCCGATGTCGATGACAACGCGACCGACGTTGCCCAGATGGTGCTCGGCGGTGGCGCCCTCATGACCGAATTGGCCGCCGAAGCAGCGTAAGACTTTCCGATTACACTCCGGGCCGATTACACTCCGGGCCGATGACATTCCGGGCCGACAACCAGTGCGGCACGCGAGCACTGGCCGGCCGGACAGACTTTGACGAAACGGGCATCGGCGCTAGGTTGATCGATGAGCCGGCAAGACGGCGAACCGGACGCGGACATGAATTTGATCTCAACGGCAGGCTCGGCACCGGTTCTTCTGGCTGTGATGTTTCTGGTTGGCGGATGCGCAACGATCGGCGGAACGGCCGATCCGGCCAAATACCAGAGCATGAGTTGTACCGAACTCAACAGTGCCGTGGGAAGCAGCGCCCGCGACATCTCGCAAACCGCGGTCACCCGCGGCAAGGTCGCCAACACCAGCGTGCCGCGCTGGCTGCTTGGCGGATCGCGCGTCAAGGCCGCTGTCGCCTACCGCGAAACGGCCAGGATCGACCGGTTGAAGCAACAACAGGATGCCCTTTTCGCGGCCCGCGCACGCAAGTGCGCGAGTTCGGCGGGCTGAGCGAACAGGCCTCAGCTGCAGTGGCTTATCATGCGCTCAACCGGAACCGCGTGACGTCGATCGCGGCATTCATCAGCGTCTGGGTGTAAGGCGCTTGCGGGTTGCTGAAGATCGCGTCAGTCGGCCCCTCCTCGACGATCTTACCTTGTTTCATGACGATGATGTAGTCGGCCATGGCGCGCACCACGGCGAGGTCGTGGCTGATGAACAGGTAAGACAGTTCGTGATCGGCCTGGAGCTTGCGCAGCAGTTCCACGATCTGTTTCTGCACCGACCGGTCGAGCGCCGAGGTCGGCTCGTCCAACACGACCATCTTCGGCTTCAGGATCATGGCGCGGGCAATGGCGATGCGTTGCCGTTGTCCGCCGGAGAATTCGTGCGGGTAGCGGTTGCGGGCGTTGGGGTCGAGGCCGACTTCACGCAAGGCTTCGACCGCGCGCTGGTCGCGCTGCTTGCCAGAAAGGTTGGGCTCATGCACCAGCAGCCCTTCGGTGATGACCTGGCCAACCGTCATGCGTGGTGACAGCGAGCCGAACGGATCCTGAAAGACGAGCTGCATCTGGCGCCGCAGCGGCCGCATCTCCCGCCGGTCGGCGGTGGAGATATCGCGATCGCCGAAGCGAATGAGCCCATCGCTCGGCAATAGCCGCAGCAAGGCGCGGCCGAGCGTCGATTTGCCCGAGCCGGATTCGCCGACGATGCCGATGGTCTGGTTGCGCTGCAGCCGGATCGAGATGTGGTCGACGGCTCGCAGCATCATCGGTTCGCCGGCCAGAAACCCGCCGCCGATCCTGAACGTGACTTCGACATTCCTGCCTTCGAGAACCACGGGCGCATTGGCCGGCGGCGGCGCCTTGGTTCCGGTCGGCTCGGCCGCCAGCAGCATCTTGGTGTAGGCATGCTGCGGATTGGCGAAAATGGCTTCCGCCTCGCCTTCCTCGACGACCTCGCCCTGGCGCATGACATAAACCCGGTCGGCGAAGCGGCGGACGATGCCGAGGTCGTGGGTGATGAAGACGATCGCCATGCCGAGCTTGCGCTGCAATTCGGCCAAAAGCGTCAGGATCTGCGCCTGGATGGTCACGTCGAGCGCCGTCGTCGGTTCGTCGGCGATCAGGATGTCGGGGTCGTTGGCGAGCGCCATGGCGATCATCACGCGCTGGCGCTGGCCGCCCGACATTTCGTGCGGATAGGATTTCATCCGCCGTTCTGGGTCGGGAATATGGACGAGCCGCAGCAGCTTGAGTGCCTCCTCATGCGCTTTGGCCGCACTCAGGCCGCGATGCCGGCGGATCGGCTCGATCAACTGGTTGCCGATCGAATAGAGCGGATCGAGCGAGGTCATCGGTTCCTGGAAGATCATGCTGATCTTGCGGCCGCGGACCTTGTTCAGCTCGGATTTGCTCAAGGTGAGCAGGTTGCGGCCGCGATAGTCGACATGGCCCGACGCTTCGCCGTTGGAGGCCAGCAAGCTCATCGCCGCCATCATCGTCTGGCTCTTGCCCGAGCCGGATTCGCCGACCACGGCAACGGTTTCGCCCGCGTTCACATGGATGTTGATGCCCTTGACCGCTTCGACCGCGCCGTCGAGCGTGCGGAAGCGGACGCGCAGATCCTTGACGCTGAGGATCGTTTCGGGAGTGGCCATGTCAGCGATCCCCATTTTCACCGATCCCTTGGGTCAAGCGCGTCGCGCAGGCCGTCGCCGACGAAGTTCAGGGCAAACAGCGTCGAGACCAGGAAGAAGGCGGGGAACAGGAGCAGCCAGTTGGCGGTGCCGATGTTCTTGGCGCCGACGGAGATCAGCACGCCCCAGCTGGTCATCGGCTCCTGGATGCCGAGGCCGAGGAACGACAGGAAGCTCTCCAGGATGATGACCTGCGGTACCAGCAACGTCATGTAGATCACCACCGGCCCAAGCAGGTTGGGGATGACATGGCGGATCAGGATGCCGCGTTGGCCGATGCCCATGGCTTCCGCCGCCTGGACATATTCTTGGCGGCGGATCGACAGCGCCTGGCCGCGCACGATGCGGGCCATGTCGAGCCATAGCACGGCGCCGACCGCCAGGAACATCAGCACGAAATTACGGCCGAAGAACACCACCAGCATTATGACGAAGAAGATGAACGGCAAGGAATAGAGTACGTCGACGATGCGCATCATCACCTCGTCGACCTTGCCGCCGGAAAAGCCTGCGGCGGCGCCATAGATCACGCCAATCACCACCGCAACAACTCCGGCAAGCAAGCCGATGGCCAGCGAGATGCGCCCGGCCATCAGCGTGCGCGACAAGAGATCACGGCCGGTGTTGTCGGTGCCGAACAGGAAATACTGCTGTTTGACCGACGCGCTCATCGTCACCTCGAGGCCGTCGGGCGACTTGTTCTCGATCTTGGTGTCGTCGAAGGCATCGGAACGGTCGAGGTAGCGGATGTTGCGGTCGTCGATCGGCTTGGTCGACTTGACCGTGACGAACACCTGGCTCCCCTCCTGGTGCCACTCCTTGATGTCGACCCGCATGCGTTTGATCGCCTCGGTGAGCGCCGTCTCGATCATGTCGGGCTTCGGATAGGCCGACAGGCTTGGCGGCATGCGCACATAGTCGGCATAGATGGTCGTGTATTGATGCGGAACGAACCAGGGGCCAAAGACGCTGACGACACCGATCAGAACGAGGTAGTAGAGGCTGAACATGGCGGCGCGGTTGGCCTTGAGGCGCGCCCACGCATCGCCCCAGAGCGATCGGCCGATGACGACGGGAGCCGTGGCAGCGATGTCAGTCATAGCGCACCCTCGGGTCGACGACCGCGTACATGACGTCGACCATCAGGTTGAAGACGATGGTGAAGATGGCGATCACCACCACCGTTCCCATGACCAGCGTGTAGTCGCGGTTGAGCGCGGCATCGACGAAATAACGGCCGACGCCCGGAATGGAGAAAATCGTCTCGACGATGACGGAACCCGTCAGCAGCGCCGCCGCCGCCGGACCGGTGAAGGAGACGATGGGCAGGATGGCGCCGCGCAGCGCATGCTTGACCACAACCGACCAGTCGGAGAGGCCAAGCGCGCGCGCGGTGCGGATATGATGGGACCGCAGCGATTCGATCATGGAGCCGCGCATGAGGCGGGCGACGATGGCGATCTGCGGCAAGGCAAGCGTCAGCACCGGGCCGACCTTGTTGATAAAGGCGCCGTCGCCCCAGCCGCCGATCGGCAACAGCCTCCAGGTCAGCCCGAACAGGAGCTGGATCACCGGCGCGATGACGAAAGTGGGGATGGTGCTGCCGGCGGTCGCCAGGGCAATCACCGTATAGTCGCCAAGCTTGTTCTGGTTGAGCGCGGCGATGGTGCCGAGCACGCTGCCGAGCAGCAGGGCCAGGATCAGCGCCGAGGCACCGAGCTGGACGGAAATCGGCAGGCCCTTGGCAAACAGTTCGGTGACGGTGAAATCCGGCATGTTGTAGCTGGGGCCGAAATTGCCGCGCAGCAGATTGCCGAGATAATGGACATATTGCAGCCAGAGCGGATCGTTGAGGCCGAACTGGGCTTCGAGGTTGGCCTTGATCTCGGGGCTAAGGCCCCGCTCCTGGTTGAACGGGCCGCCGGGCGCCACGCGCATCAGGAAGAACGCCATCGTCACGATGACGAACAGCGTCGGGATGGCGGTCAAAAGCCGCCGGAATACATATCGCAGCATCGGTGCCCCGCTTGATCCAGAGCACGCCGGTCCAGTCGGACGATTGCGCTCCAGCCTTCAAATCTTCGCACCGGATGTTCCGAAAATTCGATTCCGCTTCCCGGGCCGATGCGATGGCAAACCAGCGCCGCCGCGCCCTGAGGGGCGCGGCGGCTTGGCCGGGATCAGTCCTTGCTGACGAAGCGCGACGGATGCACGTCCATCACATTGTCGACGAAGCCATGCAGCTTCGAGGAAACGATGTCGTGATAGCTGTAGTAGAGAAGCGGAATCTGGCCGACGTCGTCGATGAGGATACGCTCGGCCTCGGAGAGGTCCTTCATGCGCTCTTCAGGCTTGCCGCCGGCGGCAGCAGCCTTGTCCATTGCCGCTTCGTAGGCTGGGCTGTTGTAGTTCGAATAATTGTTGCCGCTGGCCTTGCGCGTGATGCCGAGGAAGGTTTCCGGATCCTTGTAGTCGGCGATCCAGGCGGCACGCGCCACGTCATAGTCGCCCTTCTGCTCGAGGAAGGAGTAGTGCGTCTTGGTGTCGGTGTTGAGCAGCGTGACGTCGACGCCGAGCGGCTTCAACTGTTCCTGGATGGCCACGGCGGTGTTCTTGTGGTTTTCCGAGGTGTTGTAGCGGATTTCCATCTTCAGCGGGTGCTCGGGCGTGTAGCCGAGCTTCTCGAGGATCTTCTTGGCCGCGTCCTCACGGTCGATTTGCGGCATGTCGGCGTATTTGGCCATTGCGGGCGTGTAGCCCTCGATGCCGGGAGGCACCATCGAATAGCCGGGCAGCATCGAATTCTGCCAGACCTTCTCGGCGATGAAGTCGCGGTCGATCGCCATCGAGATGGCGTTGCGCAGCTCGGGATTGTTCCACGGCGCCTTGTCCGTCTTGATCGCATAATAGTAGGTGCCGAGATAGGGACCGACATGGATCTGATCGCCGAACTTGGTCTTGAGGTCGGCCAGCTGTTCGGTCGGCAGATCGTCATAGCTGTCGAGTTCGCCGGCCTCGAAGCGCTTCATCGCCGACGAGCGGTCCTCGGTCGGAATGTAGTTGACGACGTCGAACTTTACGGTCGCGGCGTCCCAGAACTTCGGATTCTTGACCAGTTTCATGTGGTCGTTGGGAACCCATTCGGCCAGCGTATAGGCGCCGTTCGAGACAAGATTGCCGGGCTTGATCCAGTCGGCGCCGAGCTTCTCGATCGAGGCTTTGCTGACCGGATAGGTCGCCTGGTGGGTCAGCATCTCCAGGAAGTAAGGCGTCGGCGCCTTCAGGGTCACTTCCAGGGTGTTGGCGTCGATCGCCTTGACTCCCATGTCCTCGGGCTTGCCCTTCTTGGTGTTGACGTCCTCCGCACCCTTCACCGGATACAGCATCGAGGCATATTCGGCGCCGGTCGCCGGATCCTCCAGCCGGTGGAAGGCGTAGACGAAGTCGTCCGCCGTCACCGGGCTGCCATCCGACCACATGCCGTCCTTGCGCAGCTTGAAGGTATAGACCGTACCGTCATCCGATACCGTCCAGCTTTCAGCTGCGCCCGGGATGAGGTTGGCCTTCTCGTCCTGCATGACCAGTCCCTGGAACAGGTCACGCAGCACGTTGGCTTCATAGACCGTCGAGGTTTTGTGCGGGTCGACCGATTCCGATTCAGCGGCGGTGCCCCTGTTATAGACCGTCTCGGCAAAGGCCGGCGTCAAGAATGTGCCGGCAGCCAAGGTCATGGTCGTGGCGAATACCGTCGCCCTCAACATGTTTTTCAGCATGAAGTTCTCCCTGTCGGCGCTGCCATCGGCGCGCCTTTGCGTGTTGACGCCCCGGAACCGATGTCTGGCTCCTTTGGGCGTGCCGTCGGTTCCCTCCGGCGGCTGGTGGCAGGAGACTAGACAGGAGGTAAGCTCTTTTCAACCGAGTACTGATTGACCCTAAGTCAATCCCTCTTGCCGAGATAGCAACCGCTAAATTAGGGACTCATTTTCAATCGACCACACCTTTTGGTTGTGCCTAGGGTTTTCGCTTTCTGCATGCGAACTTGGGCATGTTGGGGCCATGGTTCACAACCTCACTTCCAAGGCTCAAAGGCGGCAGTTCCGAACAGACAATTCGGGAACTTCAGCGATCGAATTCGCCTTGCTATCGCCGATCTTCATGCTTCTTTTGCTCGGTATGGTTGCATATGGCATCTATTTTGGCGCCGCCAACTCGATCCAGCAAATTGCAGCCGACGCCGCCCGGACGGCTATTGCCGGGGTGAACCAGACCGAGCGGCAGACGCTCGTGGCCAGCTATCTCACCAACAACGCTGGCGGCTATCCCTTCGTGGACGCCAGCAAACTGACCTATCAGGCCAACGACAGCGTGGCCGACGGAAGCCAGTTCGTGGTGTCGGTCTCATACGACGCCCGCAACCTGCCCATCTGGAATCTGTTCCCGGGCGTAGCCATGCCGGGGACGACCATCAGGCGTCAGTCAACGATCAGGGTCGGGGGTATCTGATGCAGCAGCGCGCGGGCAAGGGCATCGGCCGGCTTGCATGGGCGATGATCGGAGACCGGAAGGCGAACTTCGCCGTTATGACCGCATTGAGCGCGCCGGTTGCGTTGGCGCTGGCCGCGGTGGCCATTGACGAAGGTTCCATCTACACCGAGCGCCGGGAGGCCCAGGCGATGGTGGACCTGGCCGCGATCACCGCCGCTTCGAACATCAACAACGTCAACACGGCCGTAGTCACCACCCTCACCGACAACGGCATGCCGGGCGTCGTCGTTCAAGCTTCGGGTCAGACCATCGCCCCGGCCGTCGGCAAAACCGTGGTGACGGTCACGCAAGGCCGATATGCCGCATCCACCGCCAATGTCAGCCAGCGCTTCCAGGCGGGCGTGACGCCCTACAATGCCGTCCGGGTTACTTTGGCGAAGATCCCCAACCGCTATTTCGCCAGCTCGCTGATCCCCACGCCGGTCATCGGCACCCAAGCCATCGCCAGCAATACGCCGCAGGCGACATTCTCGGTCGGATCGAGACTGCTCAGTGTCAATGGCGGCATTCTCAACGCACTTTTGAGCGGACTTCTCGGCGGCAACATCTCGCTCAGCGTCATGGACTACAACGGGCTGGTCTCGGCGGATGTCAGCGTGCTTTCCTTCATCAGTGCGCTGGGCACGCAACTGAACATCACGGCCGGCACCTATTCGGACGTTCTGGCCTCGAAGGCGACTGTCGGCCAGATCGCCACCGCCATGGCCAATGTTCCCGGCCTCGGCAACACGGCAAAGGTCGCCCTGCAGACGATCGCCTCCAAGTCTACCAGCACCGTCAAGATCCCGCTCAGCAGCCTTGTCGACCTCGGATCCGTCGGCAGCCTGGGCCTCGGACAACAGCCGACCGGCCTCGGCGTCGATGCAAGCGCCATGGGAATGCTGACCGCGGCGGCCGTGCTGGCCAACGGCACCAACCAGGCCGCGGTCGATCTCGGCGCCACCGTCCCGGGATTGCTCTCCACCAAACTCGACATCGCCATCGGCGAACCGATGCAATCCTCGCCCTGGCTGGCGATCGACGGTATCGGCTCCGTGGTTCGGACCGCCCAGACGCGCATCAAACTTACGGCCTCCGTCGGTATCGGCACGCCCGGCCTCGGCGGCGGCATCAGTCTGCTGGCCGTCAATCTGCCGCTCAATGTGGAAGTCGCCTATGCCGAGGCCAAGCTGACCGACATAAGTTGCCCGACAGGGCCATCCAGCATCAACGTCTCCATCGCCGCGCACCCCGGCATTGCCCAGTTGAACCTGGCCAACAGCAACAACCCCTCCGGCTTCGCCGATTTTAGCCACCCCCAGACTTTCACTGATGCGAACATCGCCGATGTGAGCCTGAAGCTGTTGTTGATCAACATCCCGCTGATCCAGGTGACGGGTTCGGCCGCCACCGCGATCACCAACAACAGCCCGCAGACCCTGACATTCAACGCGACCGACATCGCCAACAAGACGATCAAGACCGTTTCGACGCGAAACATCTCGCAGTCGCTCACCACGTCGCTGATCAACAACCTGTCGCTTTCGGTCAATGCGCTTGGTTTGGGCATCGATCTGACCGCCCTGCTCGGAGCTGTCAAACCGGCGGTGGTGGCTCTGCTCAACACTGTAACAGCGCCCGTTGACGACTTGCTCTACAATGTGTTGTCGGCACTTGGCGTCGGTGTCGGCCAGGCCGACGTGCGCGTCACCGGGGCGACCTGCGGGCGGGCGGTGCTCGTCCAGTAGAACCTGAGAGACCGGTCAGCCGACCTGACCGAGGAAACAGCCCAGCGTTGGCAGTGAGACCTCGCTGTCCCCGACAGCGGCGCCGGCTATGGTTGCGGCGACACTTCCGACATCCGCGGGTACTCGCCAAGTCACCGGTTCCCCCGCGAAATTGAAGACACACAGCAGCCTCTCCCCGCCATTTTCGCGGATGAAGGCGAGCACGTCGCCTTCAGCGTCGAGAAAGCGGATCGAACCGCTGATCAGCGCCGGATGCCGCCTGCGCAAGGCGAGCGCCGAGCGATAGGCGGACAGCACGGATTGCTCCTCGCCGTTCTGCACATCGACTGCCCGGGCGCGATGGCTTGCCGGCACAGGCAGCCATGGTTTTGCGGTGGAAAAGCCCGCATTGTCGGCGCCGGCCTCCCAGACCATCGGCGTGCGGCAACCATCCCTGCCCTTCACGCCCGGCCAGAAACGGATGCCGACAGGATCGCGCAGATCCTCATAGGCAAGCTCCGCCTCCTCAAGGCCGAGCTCCTCGCCCTGGTAGAGGCAGATCGAACCCCGCAGGCAAGACAGCAACAGGATCGAGAATCTGGCCACGGCGTCGGGATCGCCATCCGGCCGCGTCCAGCGGCTGACATGGCGCACCACGTCATGGTTGGAAAACGCCCAGCAGACCCAGCCATCGACAACCGCGCTTTCGAAGGCCTCGACGCAGCCGCGCACATGCGCGGCCGAAAATTGCGAGCCGAGCAGGTCGAACGTGTAGCTCATCTGAAGCTTGTCGCCGCCGGAGGTGTAGGCGGCGAGCGTCTGCAGCGAGCGGCCTTCATCGCCGATCTCGCCGACGGCGGCGCGGTCGTCATATTCGTCGAGCAACGCACGAAAGCGCCGCAGGAAGGCCAGGTTCTCGGGCTGCGTCTTGTCGAACAGATGCTCTTGATAGAGGTAGGTGTTGGTTTCCGTGTTGGTGCCGGCGACGCTCGAGGCCAAGGGCGGATTGCCGCGCAGCCAGCGGTCGTGGACATAGTAGTTGACCGTATCCAGCCGAAAACCGTCGACACCGCGATCGAGCCAGAACCGCACCGTGTCCAGCAACGCGTCCTGGACCTCCAGATTGTGGAAGTTCAGGTCCGGTTGAGCGGCGAGGAAATTGTGCATGTAATATTGCCGGCGGGTCGCGTCCCACTCCCAGGATGGCCCCCCGAAGACCGATAGCCAATTGTTGGGCGCGCCACCGTCAGGCCTGGCGTCGGCCCAGACGTACCAGTCGGCCTTGGCGTTGTCGCGGCTGGCGCGGCTTTCGATGAACCATTCATGCTTGTCGGATGAATGCGACAGCACCTGGTCGATGATGATTTTCAGGCCGAGCCGGTGCGCCTCGGCGATCAGCACATCGAAATCCGCCAATGTGCCGAACATCGGGTCGACGTCGCGATAATTCGACACGTCGTAGCCCATGTCGGCCATCGGCGACTTGAAGAAGGGCGACAGCCAGACAGCGTCGACGCCGAGCGAGGCGATATGGGCGAGCCTTGACGTGATGCCGCCGAGATCGCCGCTGCCGTCGCCGGTCGTGTCCTGGAAAGAGCGTGGATAGACCTGATAGATGACGCAGCCTCGCCACCACTCGGCCCCCTGCCTGGCGTTGTCGTCAGCCATTACGAACCCTTCCCGGCGCCACCGTTTCCGGTCCGGCCCTCGATCATGAAATTGACGCTACGGCCCGGCAGCGGACGCAGAAGGTCGATCGCCTGCGTCTCGATTGCCGGGCGCCACTGGAAACCATCTCGCGCCGGCAAGGTGAAGACGCATTGGCGGCGGTCACCATTAATCATGACGGCAAGCCTGCCATCCTCGCCGCCAAGCAGCATGACGAGACGATGCCGGCCAGGGTCGTTCCAATCGGTCTCGCCGAGCGGAGCGCCCGTCTCGCTCAGCCACGAGACATCGGGGATGTCGGACGCATTTGACGGTTGCCCGGTCAGGAAACGCGTATCCGACAGCATGGGCACCGCGCGCCGAAGCGCGGCAAGCGCCGACACATATTGCTCCAGTTCGAGGCTCCGCCTCGCCCAGTCGAGCCAGGTGATGGCGTTGTCCTGCGCATAGGCATTGTTGTTGCCTTGCTGCGTTCTGCCGAACTCGTCGCCTGCCGTCAGCATGATGGTGCCGCGCGAGGCGAACAGAGTGGCGAGCAGCGCGCACTGGTCGTCGAAGCGCGCCTTGCTGATCGCCGCCTCGTCCGCCTTACCCTCGACGCCATTGTTCCAGGACAGGTTTTCGTTATGGCCGTCACGGTTCTGCTCGCCATTGGCCGCGTTGTGCTTGCGCTCATAGGCGACGATGTCGGCCAGCGTCATGCCGTCATGGGCGGCGATGAAGTTCACACTACGGCTTGCCGGCTCCCCTGCCCTGTCGAACACGTCGGACGAACCGGCAAGGCGCGTGGCGAGAGCACCCACCATGCCGGCATCGCCGCGCCAGAAACGTCTGACATCGTCGCGGTAGCGGTCGTTCCATTCCAGGTATGGCGCCCGGAAATTGCCCAGTTGATAGCCGTTTGCCCCGATGTCCCAAGGCTCGGCGATCAGCACGCGGTCGGCAAGCACCGGATCATGGGTGATGGCCTGGAGCAGAGGTGCTTGCGGATCGAAGGCGCCATCGACGCGGCCCAGCACCGGCGCCAGGTCGAAGCGGAAACCGTCGACGCCGGCCTGGCGCACGAAATGGCGGAGCGTGTCGAGCGCCATTTCGCGCACCACCGGATGGTCGCAGGCGATCGTGTTGCCGGTGCCGGTGTCATTGACCAGCCCGCCATCTTGCCGGTGCCTATAGTAGGCCTGGTTGTCGAGGCCACGCAGCGAAAGCGTTGGTCCCAGCCGGTCGCTTTCGCCCGTATGGTTGAAGACGAGGTCGAGAATGGTGCCGATACCAGCCTGACGTAACGCCGCAACGGTGTCGCGCAATTCAGCCAGGCCGCCGGGTGCGAGGCGCGGGTCGAGCGCCATAAAGGTAACGGGATTGTAGCCCCAGGCGTTGCTCAGGCCGAGCGGCGGCAGATGCCGCTCGTCGATCGAAGCCGTCACCGGCATCAGTTCGACGGCGGAAACACCGAGCTTTTGCAGGTGCTCGATGATGGCCGGATGGGCAAGCGCGGCGATCGTACCGCGCATTTCTTGCGGCACATCCGGATGCAGCCTGGTGAAGGCGCGCACGTTCAGTTCGTAGATCAGGCCGCCCGGACGAAACAGTGGCGGCAGGGTCGTCGGAACCGTGGGCAAGGCCTTGGCCACGGTCTTGGGCATCAGCAACGCGGTGTCGGCGCCCTCATTGCGCCGCGCGGCGAGCCGCCAGTGATAGGCGTAAGGCCGGTCGATTTCGACTGCATAGGGATCGACGAGCAGCTTGTCGGGGTCGAACCACAGCCCACGCTCGGGTGCATAGTCGCCGTCGGCACGCAGGCCGTAGCGCGTGCCCTCGACCAGGCCGGAGACGAAGAGCGCGTGCACGCCGTCGCCTTCCGGCTTCAGCTCAAGGCGATCGCGTTCGCGGTTGCCCTGCTCGTCGAAGATCGAGACCCAGAGGCGGCGGGCCGACGAAGACCATGCGGCAAAACGAATGCCTTCGGGAGTGATGGTGGCGCCGAGCGCTGTCATGCAGTCTCCCCCTTCTCCCCTTGTGGGAGAAGGTGTCGCCGAAGGCGACGGATGAGGGGTGTTCCAGCTTGGCAAAGACGCCGATCCTTCGCGCACCCCTCAACCGTCTCGGCGCTGCGCGCCGATCCACCTTCTCCCACAAGGGTGTTTGGACCGGAGACATCGCGAACAGGTGTGCGAG
>NZ_VFVR01000012.1 GCF_006442205.1 Mesorhizobium sp. B2-3-12 | reverse complement strand
GCCGGTGCGACGGGCGATACCGGAGCTGCCGGTGCGACTGGCGCAACGGGTGCAACCGGCGCTATGGGTGACACTGGGGCGACTGGTGATCCTGGTGCAACGGGTGCCACAGGCACTACTGGAGCAACTGGAGCTACGGGTGCCACAGGTGACACCGGAGCTGCCGGTGCAACTGGCGATACCGGAGCTGCCGGTGCGACTGGCGCAACGGGTGCAACCGGCGCCACAGGCAATACTGGAGCAGCTGGAGCTACGGGTGCCACAGGTGACACCGGCGCTTCTGGTGCGACTGGAGCCACCGGAGCTGCCGGCGCAACCGGTGCGACCGGCGCTATGGGTGATACCGGAGCGACTGGTGAACCTGGTGCAACTGGTGCCACAGGCACTACCGGAACGACTGGCGCAACGGGTGCCACCGGCGCTACAGGCGGCACTGGAGCTACGGGCGCGACCGGCGATACAGGAGCAATTGGTGCTTCTGGAGCGACTGGTGACCCTGGTGCGACTGGCGCCACGGGCGATACCGGAACGACTGGCGAAACGGGTGCCACCGGCGCTACAGGCGGCACTGGAGCTACGGGGGCGACTGGCGATACAGGAGCAATTGGTGCTTCTGGAGCGACTGGTGGCACGGGTGCGACCGGGGCCACGGGCGACACCGGAGCAACTGGTGCAACTGGCGCCACAGGTGATACCGGAGCGACTGGCGCAACGGGTGCGACCGGCGTTACAGGAGGCACTGGAGCTACGGGTGCGACCGGCGAAACCGGAGCGACTGGTGCCTCTGGAGCGACAGGTGACACGGGTGCTGCTGGCGCCACTGGGGCTACGGGGGATACAGGCTCCACCGGAGCAGCAGGTGCGACCGGCTCGACTGGAGCAACCGGGTCCACCGGCGCCACGGGCTCTACCGGGGCTACTGGCTCCACCGGAGCAACAGGTGCGACCGGCTCGACTGGAGCAACTGGGTCCACCGGCGCCACGGGCTCTACCGGGGCTACAGGCTCTACCGGGGCGACCGGACATACGGGTGCAACGGGTTCCACCGGAGCTACAGGGCACACCGGTGCTACTGGTCCAGGCGACCATCACCATGACCACAACGGCGACGATCATGACCATCGCCACCACGGCAACCGTCATGACCATGACCAACGCAACGGCAGCCACCATGACGATGGCCGCAATGGCAATGGAAACCGCCATGACAATGACCGCGGTAGCAACGGTCGCGGTCGCCATGACAGTGCTGATGGCGGACATAGCAACGGTGGGCACGGGTCGACAAGCAGCCAGGGGGGCAGCATCTCGACCGATACGCTTGGATTGAAAGACATCAAGCAGTTGATGCAGTCCAGCAGCCCTGCGGATAGCCAAGGCTTGTTCAAGCAACTCATCAGTCTCGCCATTCTTTCGGTGGCGGCAGACCTCTTGAACTTGCTCAGTAACGTCGCGGGTTTCGGTCAGGCCCAGAACAAACCGTCCGGTTCGACATTGGACCTGACGTCAGACAAGCAGAGTTCCGGGTATATTCAGACCGACGACACGATGAAAAAGGCTCTGAACAATATCCTGAAACCACATGACTGAGTGTCGGTTGAAAACGGTGCGCGCGGACCTTGCTGAAAAGCAATGCCCGCGCGTGCGCCCTTCTCGCGATGTCGATTGGCTCATACCGCGTGCCTCGTCCATAAATGGCGGATTTTGTCGCAAGTCCAGGGTGCAACAACATGCAGGGAGGGTTCTCGAACTCTCGCTTTCGGCTCACAGGAGCAATGCGAGGTGAGTGCACATCTCAGCCTGGGCCCCAAGCCGAGCGCGCGTCATCTCGACGCGCGGGCAGACACGGCGGGAAGGTATCCGAGCGAGGATAAAGCACGTCAGATTCCAGGCGGCCGCGACGAATTCGGTCAGATTGCCCCGCGCCTCAGGGCGATGATCAGGGTCGCCCGGTATCATGGTATCGAGCTTGACCCCAACGAATTCAGGGCCGCGAACGAAGGCACCATTCCAACTGCCGCCGAGCTTTCTCAATGGGCGCAGAGCGGTGGGATGTGGGCGCGCGCGATTCGCGTCCGCTGGTCGCATCTCCTGCGCTTCGAACAAACCGGACCGGTGGTTCTGCTGTTTAGCGATGGGCGTGCTGGCCTGCTTACCGGTGCCAGCGCCGAACGCAATCTCATTTTCCTGAAGAGCGTCGATGCGCCGGATGGAGCCGAGGCGATTGCGATCGACGAGTTGAGGTTGTCGCGGGTCTGGTCGGGTGAGGCGGTGCTGCTGCGTCCTCAGCGGTCCCTCGTCGCCGCTGACGCGCCTTTCACCTTCCGCTGGCTCGTAGATCTTGTGCGGCTCGAGAGCAGGCCGATGCGCGACATTGGCATCGCATCGTTCACACTCAGCATCTTGACCATTCTGCCTCCGCTCATTGTCATGACGGTGGTCAACAAGGTGCTGCAGTTCAACAGTATCTCGACCCTGGTGTTTCTCAGTGCGGTGATAGCCGTCGTATTCGCTTACGAGACGCTGCTCGGTCACGCGCGACGGTTGATCATCAACGTGGTCGGTGCTCGTCTCGACACCAAGCTGAACCTGTATGTCTTCGGCCGGCTGTTGCGCCTGCCACTTGATTACTTCGAGCGCCATCCAGCCGGCGAGACACTGTACCATCTGGCGCAGGTCTACCGCATTCGCGAATTCCTCACGGGCAAATTGCTCAGCACTTTCCTGGACCTGATGACGCTCTGCGTGCTTATCCCGGTCATGTTCTACATCAATGCGACACTCGCCTGGATGGTGCTCGGCTGCGCCGTCTTGATCATGCTGATCATCCTCGCTTTCCTTACGCCGCTGCGGGCCAGCTACCAGCGCGTGGTGGATGCCGAGACCTGGAAGTCGGCGGCGCTTAGCGAGACCGTCGTCGGCATCAAGACGGTAAAGGCGCTTGGTCTCGAACCGCAACGCAAGGCGCTCTGGGACGAACGCGTGGCGGACGCGGGCAAGGCGCGCCTCGCTTTCGGGCAACTCGCAAATTGGCCGCAGACCCTAGTCACGCCGGTTGAGCGCACCATGGTGCTTGGCACCATGCTGATCGGAGCATATCTCGCCATGAACGACAGTACCGGTTACATGGTCGGCAGCCTGTTCGCCTTCATGATGATCGCCCAGCGCGTCGCGCAACCGCTTGTCGGCCTTGCAAAGCTGGTTGAGGACTATGAAGAGGTCGGCGCTGCCGTCGGCGAGGCTGCGTCAGTGCTCAACCGCCCATTGGAAAGCAGTTCCAAGTCCATTGGCCTAAGACCAAAACTCGTCGGCGAAATCAAATTCAGCGACCTGACCTTCACTTACGTGGGGACCAAGACGCCGGCGCTCGACCGGGTCAGCTTCGACATTCCGTCTGGCTCGATGTTCGGCATCGTCGGGCGCAGCGGGTCTGGAAAATCGACCATCGCGCGCCTCCTGCAAGGCATCAACCGCGACTACAGCGGGTTCCTCAAGCTGGACGGGGTTGACCTCAAGGAAATCAACCTGCGCCACCTGCGCCAGGGCCTAGGTGTTGTGCTTCAGGACAATTTCCTTTTCCGCGGTTCGATAAGGGACAACATCATCGCGGGACGTCAGGGCTTGACCCTTTCGGATGCCATGCGTGCTGCTCACCTTGCCGGCGCGGCTGAGTTCATCGAACGCATGCCGAATGGCTACGATACCTACATTGAGGAAGGCTCGCCCAATCTGTCGGGCGGGCAACGGCAGCGGTTGGCAATAGCCCGCGCCCTCATTCACAACCCGACCATCCTGATACTGGACGAAGCGACAAGCGCGCTCGATCCCGAGAGTGAAGCGGTGGTCAGCGACAACCTCATGCGTATCGCCAGCGGGCGAACGATGATCATCGTCTCCCACCGGCTGGCATCGCTGACGGAGTGCGACCAGATCCTCGTCGTCGATCAGGGCAAGGTTCTCGATGTCGCGCCGCATTCCGTCCTACTGGAGCGGTGTGGCGTTTACCGCCAGCTTTGGCTTCAGCAGAATCGGCACCTGGAAGACCGGCGTGGCCGATTGGCGGCGGTGCCATCCGCTGATGTGAGCCGGCCATGAGCGCCGCTACCTATGCGCCAATTGCTGCTCGCCGCCATCGGGCAAAGGCCAGCGATCCGACGGCGGCGGCCATTCTCGAATTCCAATGGCCATCGACAGCCGTCGCCAATGCGCCGGTTCCGCGAGTGGCTCGTAGCATCGTCTGGGTCGTATTTAGCCTGGTCGTCGCGCTGATAATGCTCGCAGCTCTGATACCGGTTGACCAGGTGGTCACGACGAGGGGCCTGGTGATGGCACAGTCGCCAAACATCGTCGTCCAGCCGCTCGAGACGGCCATCGTCCGCTCTATCGAGGTACGCGAAGGACAGCAGGTGAAGGCCGGCCAGGTGCTTGCTCGCCTCGACGCTACTTTTGCCTCTGCCGATCTCACCGCATTGGCCGCCCAAGTCACGACCCTCGATGCCGAGGTGGCTCGCCTGAAGGCCGAGGCCGACGGAAAGTCATTCACCTATGACGGCCTGGATCCGAGTTGGACACTGCAGGCCTCGATCTTCGATCGTCGCAAAGCGGTCTATGACGCCAAGCTGGAGAGCTTCGATCAACAGGGTGACCAACTCAGTTCGGTCATCTCTCGCTCCCAGTCCGATGCCGATGGCTATCGGCAGCGATTGGCCGTCGCGGGGTCGATTGAGCAAATGCGCAAAAAACTCGAAGTGAGACAGGTCGGAAGCCGTCTCAATACGCTCCTTGCCGAGGACAACACAGCTGAAATGTCGCGAGCTCTTACCAACGCCGAACAGACATCCGAGGCTGCTAAGCGCCAGCAGGCGGGGGTTGCGGCCGAGCGTGACGGCTTCATCCAGAGTTGGCGCGCAGACGTTTCGCAGAGCCTGTCGGAAGCCAATTCGCGCATATCCGACGCCCGCGAGCTCCTCAACAAGGCCCAGCTGCGCAAACAGTTGGTCGAGCTCAGGAGCGAGGCCGACGCTACTGTTCAATCTGTGGCCAAAGTTTCCGTGGGTTCGGTTCTCCAATCTGGAGAGCGGTTGATCACCCTGGTCCCAGCTGACGCAGTACTCGAGGTGGAGACGAATATTATCGGCCGCAGCAGCGGCTTCGTTCACGTCGGTGATCCCGTAGCAATCAAATTCGATACCTTCCCCTATTCGCAATACGGCCTGGCTCACGGCACCGTACGCTCGGTCAGCCCGGACTCCTTTTCCGCCAGGGATCAGGTGCGCGACCCGAACAGCTCCTTGGCCATGCTGCCCTCGGATGCCGACCAGTTCTACCGCACGCGCATTTCAATCGACGACGTCGCCCTTCATGGCGTGCCCGCCGGCTTCGCGATCAGCCCCGGCATGCCGGTTACAGCTGATGTGAAGGTGGGCCGCCGCACGGTGCTCAAATACATCCTCGGCACGATGCTGCCGATCGGTCAGGAAGCGATGCGGGAGCCATAAATGGCATTGATGGACCGGTTGGCCGGACGCATCCACCCGGCGCTGGCGCTGCGCAGGGCAACCCGACTTGCTGAACAGGGCAGAGCCGCCGAGGCGTTTCCTCTGATGGCAACCGCTGCTCGTGCCGGAGTTCCGGAAGCGGAATGCCGCGTTGCGCGCTGCTATCTTGAGGGCTCTGGGGTGCCGCCAAGCCGATTGGAAGGGACGCGCTGGCTGCGGCGGGCTGCTGACCATGGGAACGTCGATGCGCAGGCGCTCCTTGCCGCGCTTTACAGCACCGGGCTGGCCGAACACGAGGAAAACACAGGAACCAGCAGTTCAGAAAGCCTGTTCAAGTCGCAGTCTTCACGAAAGCCGGATTTCGAGACAGCGCTTCCGTTCGCTCAAAAAGCTGCCGACGCCGGCTCCGCAACAGGGCAGGCCATACTTGGCTATATTCTGAGCAAAGGCCCAATGTCCATGCGCGACCTCGATGCCGCCCATGGCTGGTACGAGAAGTCCGCGGCGGCCGGTTGTCCAGAAGGGTGCCTTGGCCTCGCTCTGTCCCTTGCCCGTCGCAAGCAACCGGAGCACAGAACTAGAATTGCCGAGGCGCTGCGGCGCGCGGCCGATGCAGGTCTGCCGACGGCCATCTACCTTCTTGCGGCCCTCACCGAGCACGGAGTGGGAGTGCCTGTCGATCACGAGGCGGCTGCTGAGCTTTATCAACTCGCTGCGGAAAAGGGCCTCGCTTCGGCCCAATTCAGGCTTGGGCTTTCCCTCGTCGAAGGCAGCTTGTCAGGTCAGGACCCCGCAGCAGGCGAGGCGTGGATGCGTCGCGCCGCGGTGGCCGGAAATCTCGACGCCGCCTACCGTATCGGCGAACAGTATGTGAAGCGTCCTCAGCCGGATTATGCGGAAGCCTCGACGTGGTATCGGCGCGCCGCTCAAGCTGGTCACCAAGAAGCCGCTCGTGCCTTGGCATCGCTTTATCTTTCCGGGAACGGTGTGGCTCAGGACACCGAAGAAGGAATGCGCTGGCTGCGCGGCGCCGCCAACGGTGGCAATCGCGAATCCCAGGTTGACCTTGCGAACCTTGTCCTGGAAGGCGCCGGCGACCTTCCTGATGGTGTCGATGTCGCGGAGTGGTTCGAAGCGCCTGCGTCGTCAGGAGACGCGGTCGCGGCCTTCAATCTGGGGCTTTGTTTTGCCGAGGGGGTCGGCGTAAACGAGGACCAGGAACTTGCGGCGAAGTGGATGAGGCGCGCAGCCGAAAGCATGGCGCAGGCGCAGTATATGTATGCACGCATGCTTCAGACCGGACGCGGTGTCCCCCCTGACCAGAAGCAGGCTAGGCTTTGGTTTGAACGGGCGGCCAATGCTGGCATGGTGGACGCGCAGGTGGCTCTGGCCGAAATGCTCTACAATGGGCGTGGAGGAGAGCGCTCGGCGGTCGCCGCGGCGCACCTTTTCAAGCAGGCTGCCGCCACCGGTCATGTTGGAGCGATGTTTGCCATCGGTGCTTTATACGAGAGCGGGCAGGGGCTTACTTGGGATCGGAAGGCGGCGCAGAAATGGTTCGCCGCCGCCGCTGAGCGAGGTCATGGACACGCCCAGCTCATGCTGGGCCGCTACCTTTCCCAAGGTGTTGCCGGTGAGTACGAGCCAGCTGCCGGCCGGATCTGGCTCGAGCGATCCGCCTCTCAGGGTATTGATGAAGCGGCAGATGAGCTTGCTGTTCTTCGAGACAGACACGAAGCTTAAGGGCACTTGAATGCCGGGGCTTCGAGGGGCTGACGCGCTCGTGTTCAACTCTTGATGTATTCGCCGTCGAATCCAGCGAATTTCATCAGGCCCGCAGAATCGAGCACCCGGACATGGCCCTGGCGGAATTCGAGGAGCTTCCGCTCGCGAAGTTCCCGCAGCATTCGATTGACATGAATCGGGGTAAGGCCAAGAGCGTCCGCGAGATCGTATTGGGTGAGCGGGCAGTAGAAACCGTCGCGGTCAACTGCGCCCACTCGTTGCAGACGCGCTGTCAGTTCGAGCAGCAAATGTGCTGTCCGCTCCAACGCGTTGCGTCGTCCTACATTGGCGAGGTGCTGGGCCATGACCGCGCCGTTTCGTACGAGAGCCCCGACGATGAACGAGAACAGATGAGGCGATTTCATAGCAGCAAGCGTCAAGGCCTTGGTGGGTGCCACAAGCAACGAGAGTTCAGTCTGAGCGACGAACGTCTCAATAGAGCCGCTTCCGTGTGACTGAGGCAGAACGACATCGCCGGTCAGGGCAAAATCGAGTATCTGTCGTTGACCGTCCGGAAGCTCATGGAATATGCACCCCCAGCCCGCCTCGACGACGTAAATTCGATCCTTGTTGTCACTTTGGCTGAAGATCACCGCGTCGGCCGGATATCGCTTTGCCGCGAACCCGAGAGTCTTAATCAAAGCGGCGTCGTCATCGTTAAGTCCAACGTATGACGAACGGTGCTCATCTCCTCTCGAAAAAGAACGTGAAGCAGACGCCATCCCTACACCTTAGCCCAATTTCTCACGTACCTTGATGAAACGGATCATGTCTATAAAAGTTCATGTGATCGGCGCCGCTTGGAGGCCCGGCAAAGAACGGTCGGACGTCAATGTGGAATCGAAATCTGGTGCGGATCAGACTAGGGGTTCGATTGACGCCGGTTAGAGTTGGTTTCATTCTATGACTTACTTCTGTTAAAATTTTCCCTCATTGACTCAACCATCTCACTGGCAACGAGACAACTCCGATTATCCGCCTGGTCGGCGGCGTTGCGCAATGTCAGCGACGCGTCCCTCAGCAGGCCCCTGATCTCCGACGGAGACAACAACTCCGATGCTTCCAGTTGCAGAAGGACCGATTCACTCACATGCAGCGCCGCAAGCGCAACGGCCCGAGGCCTTGTTGCGAGCAGCTTCAGGAGATCGCCACTGCGCCGGTCCCGCGATTTCTTTTTTGCCATCGTCGCCTTCAGCTGCCCGGACAAAAAGTTTCTAATTTCCACGTCTTGACGCATTTACACAGCCACGGACCGAGAGGCAGGTCGAACATCTCGTTTGGCACTTCTACGGTATCGCAGTTTGCTGTGGTGACACAGATACAAGAAGATACCGAATTAGGGGTAGCAGTGGCGTCCAAGACCCCGCAGGGCAAATGGCGAGAAAACATTCGAGAAGATCCGCCGCGTTGTCGCGCGATACGGGATGTTATCTAGCCATAACTCTGCTTCGCGACAGCGCTGTCGTCTTTGAGAGACGGCACAGGGAACGCCTCCACCTGCCCCTCGGTCTTGTCGAGATATTGCATTAACGCTGTCACCAAATGGTAGAAGATGCTGGCAGGAACCTCCGTTGCCAGCGACCTGCCGCGCTCGTCGATCCTGTCCATCCACAGGCCAAGCGGTGCGGGATCGATATGCCACCTGAAAAGGCGCGCGACACGAGCTTCGATCTCTGGTTTCAGATCGGGTCCGCCAATATCATCCAACGCGATCGCCGCCTTGATCGCTTCGCATTGAGGCCAGCTGCGCGAGAGCCTGTCGAGAGGCATTCCTTGTCGCGAAACGGCTGCATACGCCAGCCCTGTGGCTCGATTCAATCCGCTGGCGACCGCCGATGAATAGAGTTTTCTCGCATAAGCAGCCAGATCTTTCTGCCCGCTTGCCCGTGCGAAGTCGACGAGCAGGGAGGCCCATTCGAAATGGTGCCCCGGTTCGGTCCACTGCCCCTTGTCTCCGGGCAACGGCAGCCAGTCCGCATCAAAATACTCGCCGAGCGTCCAACTTTCCTGATCGAAGAAATGGCTGCGGAAGAGATCGATGACGCGAGCCGCTCGGCGCAGATATACGCGATCGCCGGTTGCGGCATACCAAGCAAGGAAAGCTTCAAGCATGTGCATGTGTGGGTTTGAGGACCGAATTCCATTCCAGCCAGGTGTCTCAAGGAAGCCATTCAGGCTGCCGTCCTCGAGGTGAGCGTCGATGAAATGAAATGTCTCCTGTGCAAGCTGAAGGCCAGCCTTGTGGCCGCATCGATAGGCATGGGCAAGTGCGAGCAGCACGCAGGAATGGTCGTAGGAATCCTCCACGGGGTCGGCCACGCTTCCATTCGGATTGAGGGCGCGTACCCAGCCGCCGCGATCGGTGCGGCCGTATTTTGAGATAAAGTCGACCCCGTGGTCAATCAGCTTGTCGGCGTCCCCGCTCCAGCCACGTTCCTTAGCTACCGCAAAAGCGTAGATCTGGCGGGCCATCGTCCGCATCCGCTTGGGTTTGCCCAATGGCGTCCCATCGAAGCGAAGCGCTTCGTGGAAGCCGCCATGCACATGGTCGACCCCTGCGCTTGACCAAAGCGGAAGGGTCTCGTTGAAGAGCCAGTGCTCGACGCGCTTTCGCCATGACCCGCTGACAATCACGCGGTCTTCCGACGCTGTGAATTTCGTCTCGAGACGCCCGCTCTTCTCGAGTTGCTCGACGACCTTCTTCACATTCTGGCTATGGCCGACCGGGGCGACGAATATTGCGTCGGGCGTTGCTACCACCGCCACATCCTTCATCCCGATGACTGTGAGCAGCCGACCTTGGCTTCTGAGATAGGAGCTATCGCAGTCCATGGCGACAACATCGCCCATTACCACGTTGCCCTTGCCGTCAACGGGGCTGGCCTCCAGCAACGATTGCCACGATCCGAGGTCGTTCCAGCGGAAGGATGCCGTCACCATCGCGATGCCCTGCGCATGTTCCATGACCGCATAGTCGATGGATGTGGAGGGGACGGCCGAGTAGAAGCCGTGTGGCAGGTAAAGACCCGAGACATCCACCTTGGCGTTCTTGAAGGCGCGTTCTGCGGCCTCCCATATCTGCGGCTGAAACTCGATCAGAGCTCTCTGCATTGTGTCGGCACGAAACAGGAAGATACCCGCATTCCAGTAGAACCTCCCCGACGATAGATATTTCTGCGCCGTCTCGATGTTCGGCTTTTCGACAAAACGTGAAACCGCGGCCGCGCCGTCACCATTGGCCGCCACCTCAATGTATCCATATCCCGTCTCTGGGTGAGTGGGCTTGATGCCGAACACCACGATGCTTCCTGAGTCGGCGGCAGGCATGCCGGCTTCAACGGTCTCCCAGAACTGCGTCTCGGTCGATATTTGGTGGTCCGAGGGGACCACGAGCACAAGCGCGTCCTTGCCGTGCTCCGCAATCGTCTGCAGTGTCGCGATAGCGACAGCTGCTGCGGTATTGCGGCCCAGCGGTTCGAAAATAGGTTTTCCGCCGTTCAGCCCGAGCGGAGTTATGTCGGAAATGACGCGTTCAGCATGACGCTCGGATGCTATCAGATAGATCGGCGTTTCGCTGTGCGGCCACGCCTTCAGGCGCCGGACCGTCTTCGCCAGCATGGAACCGTCCCCCGAGAGGTCGTGGAATTGCTTGGGATTGTCTTCGCGCGAAAGCGGCCATAGCCGCGACCCGACCCCGCCGCTCATCACAAAACTTACGATGTGGTGTGCCATGGTTCAGCTCCTCTCAGAATGTCTGGTTGTAGGCTCCGACCTCTGGATTGCGGCGCAGGACGGCGTCGATGGCCTCGAACATCTGGCGACGACGCTCCGACGACACGGGGCTTTCGACGACGACAACAATCTCAGGCTTGTTCGACGAAGCTCTGACCAGACCCCAGGTGCCGTCTTGAGCCACGACCCGCACCCCATTGACGGTAACCAGATCAGCCAGCGGCTGGCCCGCGAATTCCATCCCGTCGCCTTTCATTTGCATGAAGTCGCCGACGACCTTGTTGACAACGCCGTATTTGACTTCGTCGGGACAGTGAGGCGACATTGTTGGAGTGCCGAAGGTTACTGGCAGGGCGCGATAGAGGTCGGCCAGCGTGCTGCCCGGATTGCGGTCGAGCATCTCGCACACGGCGATCGCCGTGATGAGGCCGTCGTCATAGCCACGCCCGATCGGCGGGTTGAAGAAGAAGTGCCCCGACTTCTCGAAGCCGGCGATTGCGTTAAGCTCGGCAACCCGTCGCTTGATGTAGGAATGGCCGGTCTTCCAATAATCCGTCCGCGCGCCGTTTTGCGCAAGAACGGGATCGGTCATGAAAAGCCCAGTCGATTTGACGTCCACGACAAAGGTGCATTGCGGATACAGGCTGGAAATATCCCGCGCCAGCATGACGCCGACCTTGTCGGCGAAGATCTCCGATCCTTCATTGTCCACCACGCCGCAGCGATCGCCGTCGCCGTCGAAGCCAACACCTAAATCGGCCCCGGTCTCCAAAACCTTGTCCCGGATCGCATGCAGCATCTGCATGTCTTCGGGGTTAGGATTGTAGCGCGGAAAGGTGTGATCAAGCTCCACGTCAAGGGGGATCACCTCACAGCCGATGGTCTCCAGCACCTGCGGCGCAAATGCGCCCGCAGTCCCATTCCCGCAGGCAACGACGACACGCGGCCTGCGCCGAACATTCCTTCCGGCAGTCAAGTCCTCTATGTATCTCTCGCGAAAATCGGGAACGAATTCATAGCCGCCGCCACCCACAAGATCGAAGTCGCCGTTCAGCACCAGCGCCTTGAGGGCTGTCATCTGATCAGGCCCGAATGTAAGCGGTCTCTGCGCGCCCATCTTCACTCCGGTCCATCCGTTCTCATTGTGGGACGCCGTTACCATGGCGACGGACGGTGCATTGAGTGCGAACTGGGCAAAATAGGCGGTCGGCGAAAGCGCCAGGCCGATGTCCTTGACACGTGTGCCAGCCGCCATCAGCCCTGACACCAACGCCATCTTTATGGACATCGAATAGCTGCGGAAATCGTGACCGGTGATGATCTCAGGGCCCACGCCCATTCGCCGGATCAGGGTACCCAGACCCATGCCCAGCGCTTGGGCGCCCATCAAATTGAGCTCGGGCTCCTTCTCGGAGCCGGGATGGCCAAACCACCACCGAGCATCATACTCCCGAAAGCCAGTGGCTTTGATGAGAGCATTGTTCTCGAACGCGAATGTGTTCGGCTTGGCATGGCCGACTATGTTCAGGGTCACGGCTATCGCTCCGAATTGCGCCGACATCCCTACCATCTTGGCGAGCCATGGCCCCTTCATGAATTCGGGTAGCGCTACCCCCCGGTTCGTCCGGCCTCATCCAATAGGTGGTGGGGATCGATGATCGAAAGGATGTCTCGTCTGGGCAACCTGGTTGAGTATCGTGGGAAGTAGGTCCGCATCGAGCGCTAATCTCAATTGTGGCTGTGTAGTGCCGCTGACACCATTCAGATTCTCTTGTCGCAGAAACGCCGATCATAGGCGCTTCCGAGCCTTGGCACGTGCGCTCGACGGCATTGAGCCAGAGGTCGAAAGGGAATCCGAGCGACTTCGCGGCGCCTCGAACCAAATGACAGATTGTGCCGCGTTTTGCCTGGAGGCGACGGAAAACGGGGACAAGAGCGAACGCCTTTCAGCCAAGCTGGATATTCTGGCCCGGGATCTTGCAGCCAACCGAGCACGACAGTTGCTGCTGGAACGGCAGAAGTCATTTCTGGCCAAGATAAGGGCTGGTCTGCCGCGCATTCTTCACTCCTCCAGGGCGTAGTCTACGCCAATTGGTGGCGTTTACCTTCAGCCGCGTCGGCGTAGTCTTTCTTCGAAAGCTTGGGATCGCGGGGGCCTCGGCTCTTATGAGAACATCGGGCGGACGCCATGAAGCTCTTGTGTCGGGCGGCGTGCACGAAGGATTCTCCTTCATGCCCGCCGGAGACGTTGAATGAACCGTTTGTTCGCCAGCCAATGGCCCTTGGCAACCAATCAACAGGCCAATGCCGGACAGGAATTCATAGGTCTCTCGGACATAGCCGGGTTTTTGAGATATTACATTGGAACATTGTCGGCCTGCCTTGCGGCGGCACTCCTGATCGCATGGTTCTACAATTCGACAACCGATCCGGTTTTCACGGCTAGCGCCAAGATATTGATCGAACCGAAGCTGCCCCAGCACCTTCAGGAGGGCGGCGAAATAAATCTCTCGCTGGACACCGCACAAATAGAAAGTCAAATCGCGGTGCTGCAATCCGAAAAGATTGCTTCTATGGTCATTGGCCGCTTGAAATTGATTGAGGATGCAACTTTCAATCGCCCCGAGACCCCAATTTTGCAGGAGAGATTCAGGAAAATCAAAGATATATTTGTCCAGGCTGTGGGGCTTCAGAAAAGCAACTGGCTGAACGCGCTGTGGGGGCATATCGGTTTAGGCGCTCCGGAGTCGATCGCCAAGCTGACTGACTACCAGAAGTCACGCCTTAGCATGTTGATTTTCCTCAATGGCCTCGATGTTCGAAGGGTGGGTGTCTCCTACGCGATAGACATATCCTTCACCTCCGCCGATCCCGAGGGCGCCGCCAAGATTGCGAATGCAACGGCCGACGCCTTCGTGCATGAACAGATCGACACCAAGGCCGAGTCGGCAAAAGAAGGTGGAGCATGGTTGGAAAAACGCCTTCAGCAACTGCGCGCGCAGATGAACGAGGCGATGGCTAGGGCACAGGCCTTCCGCTCTCGACACGACTATAGCGTAGGCGGTGATTCAAGTGCCGGTGGCGGCGTCAATTCTGAACCTACTCTCGAAGAACTCGAGGTGACCGCCGACACCTACCGAAAAATGTATGAGAGCTTTCTGCAGGCTTACACCAATTCGGTTAGCCAGCAATCCTACCCAGTTGCCGACGCAAGAGTAATCACGGCCGCGACACCACCGCTTTTTCCAAGCGCTCCAAAACCGACGCTGGTATTGGCCTTCGCTGGGGTCGCAGGGCTCATTCTCGGGATTGGCCTTTCCTTCGCGCGCCATTCATTCGACTGGACCATAAGGTCGCCCCGTCAAATCCGCGACAATCTGGGACTAGAGTGCGTAGGAGAATTGGCGCCCACGAGCAAGCGCAGGGAATTCGGAAACGTGGACGAGGTGACCAGGCATCCGTGGTCGCGATACAGCCAGGGTCTGAGGAAAGTGCGAACCGAAATCAGCTTGGCGCAGACGAATCATCCGGTGAGATTCCTTGGCCTGACTGCTGTGTCGAATAACCGTCAGAAGAGTTCGGTCGTCAGCAATCTCGCCACTCTGTATTCCATGTCCGGTCTAAAGACATTGGTGATCGACGCCGATGTTCGAAGATCGACCGTCACCACACAACTGCTTGGGCGCTCGCACGCCGAAGGCAAAGAGTGCCAGGATGCTTTTCAACACAACGTCAGTCGCGCCCTGGGGCGCCGGTTCGACGTTCTTTCAAGTTCCGTGGTGGATGCCAAAGGCCTGCTCGTGCCCAGAAACATGCAGGCTTTCCTCTCTCAACTCGGTGCTGAGGATCCGACAGCCGACGAGCTGCCCGCTTATGATATAGTCATCGTTGACCTGCCAACGCTCGAATCCGGGGCGGACGACCTGATCGTTGGATCCGTGCTCGATGGCGTCGTGGTCGTTGCGGAGTGGGGAAAGACGCACGTCGATACGCTGCGGGAGCTTGTGAGGACGCTGCAGGCCTCCAACACGCCGATACTTGGCGTGCTTCTCACGAAAGCGCGGGCAATGACGTCCAAGCACCGTCCGGTTGCCACCAAGCGCAGCGCTTTCGGAACTCGGCAAAGCGCGTAGGGCAATCATACGTGAGGATTAGGAGGTAGGCGTTGGAGTATCGCGCTACCTCCTTTGCATTTCTTGCCGGCAAGTTCCGTCCTTGGAAGAGTGTCGAAGTGGAACAACGAGAAACAGCGATCGTCACATGACAAACGCCTTCGAAAAGCAGTCGCACGAGGGGGGGACGCTTTGGGGCCAGCCCGGTGTGCCGGCGGCGGTCGAGAGCAGGACGGTCCTGCATGTTGTTTCCGCGCGTGACTACGTCAGCGCCGGGACGGTGTTGAATGACCTGTCGGGGGTCATCACTGGAGCGACGAACCCTCCCACTGGAGGCCTCCTCAAAAGGATCATGGATCTGGTCATTGCCGGCGCAACGCTCGTTTTTGCGGCGCCCGTCATGATCCTCGTAGTGCTGTTGATCAAGATTACGACCGGTGGTCCGGCAATATTTTCGCACAGCCGCATCGGCTTCGGCGGAAGGTCGTTCAATTGCTATAAGTTTCGCTCGATGGTGCGCAATTCAAACGAAGTTCTGAACGCGTATCTCGATGCCAACCCCGTTGCACGCAAGGAGTGGGAAGAGACCCATAAGATCAGGAACGATCCGCGCGTTACGCTCTTGGGGCGACTGCTTCGCAAGTCCAGCCTCGATGAGCTTCCCCAACTCATCAACATCCTGCGCGGCGACATGAGTTGCGTGGGCCCAAGACCTATCGTCACCGACGAACTGAGGCGTTATGGCGAGCATCAGGCGGAGTACCTCGGAGCCAGGCCGGGACTCACCGGTCTTTGGCAGGTGAGTGGAAGAAGCAGCATGGACTATGATAACCGCGTTGCGCTGGACAGCCACTATGTGCGGAACTGGTCGGTCTGGCTCGACGTCGTGATCCTGCTCAGGACCATCGTCGCGGTCATGCGGGTCGACCGGGCCTCCTGAGCGCGGTGTAACGATCACTTTTCGGTTCGATCCCAGCGGTGCGCCAGAGACAAGCCTGCAAGGTAGGCGCACGCCAAGACAAATACCAGCATTAGGGATTTGCCAACGGTCACGTAGCCAGGCAGCCCCAGGCCATTCCAGGTAACCGTCCCGATCACCAGCAGTGCGGTCGCCGCCAGCAGCGCCGCAGCCTTGAACCGTAACCCCAGTAGTATCCCTGCCACCGATACGGCCAGTATACTTGTGAGCACCGATATCTCCAGTGGCACCAGCAGAAACAGTTGGCGTGCCGCGGCAGGGAGTTCCGTCAGGGGCCATGAGCCCAGCGTGCGCAAACTGATATGCGGCCTCGCAGTGCAAGGCAAGTGCCGGAGACGGTGCGTCGGAATGCTGATTGAGATATCGCGGAGGGGTATTTGTGGAGCAACATATTTTTCGGGTCATGGCCACTGCCATGACCATGCGCGACCCGCTGTGCGCGTCCAACGTCGAGCTGCAGCAGGAGGGCAGCCCAGTTGATCGCAGACCGACGCCGGATACGGCCGTGGTCGGCCCCACCGCGATCTGGTCAGTTCGTGCTTCCAACAGCAGTTGTTTCCGCCTGGATGCTTGTATCCGCTGCGGGTAAGCTGTCCAGGCCCGACTGCGGCAGCGGGATTTCGACCTTTACGGTGTCACCAGGCTCGACGAGGGTTGTCTCCTGGGCAGCAAATTCTTCGGTGCCGCTGTCTTTCGGCCTCACAATCGTGAAGATCGGCTTAGCCCTCGCGGCACTTTGCCTTAGGGCCAGCAGAGCGGGCACCGCAACTTGGCTCTCGCGCAGCAACTGCACTGCGGTGTCTGACTTGCTGGTGACCTCGTTGAGCTGCTGTTGTGTTTCGCGCAAGCCCTCGGCGACCTCGCTGGAATGCTGATTGTTGAGGTTGAGGATTTCTATGTCTGTCTTGCTCATCTCCTGCCTGACACGCAGCATCGAGGTCTCGGCCGCCAACCTGTCGCTCTGCATCTGGGCGACGGTCCCCTCCAGAGAAAGTTCCCGCGGTGCAACCGCAAGGCCCTTCTGCACGAGATTCGATACACCCGCGAGCTCCTTTTGGATGAGTTCGATCTGTTTATCATGGAAAGTCAGCTGTTGCTCGAGCGAGGCCAACTCCTGTTGCAGGAAGTCCTTGAGTTCTCTGAGTGACCGCAGTTGGGTCGCGAGTGCATCCTTGCGGATAATGAAAATCTTGTGTTCCTGGTCCATTGCCAGCGCCACGGTTGCGTTCGAAGCCCTGTCCCTCAATTCGCTGGGGAAAGCGATGTCGTCACTGCCGGCCAGCTCTGACTGGAACCGCGCTTTGCGCGCAAGCAGGCTGACATTGTTTAAAGCCAGCAGCCCGACATCGCCTTGGCCCGTGATGAACTCCCGTCCAAGCCGCGAGACATCGTCCTCGCGCATAGGCAAGCCGCCGGCGACCCCAAGCGCCTGCAGCACCGTCAGTCCGGGCCTGTAGGGAAATTCGCCCGATTGCTTGACGTTGCCGACGATATAGAACGGCCTGTACTGGGCAATCTCCACGGCCACGTCCGGGGGTCGGCCGAGACCCATGTGCTGCATCAGCCGATCGCCTATGGCGTGAGCGAGATCCCCGGGCGCGGAGCCCTCGGCACGCATCTGCCCAACAAATGGCAGGAAGAGCGTTCCATCGGCACCGACAGTGAAACTGTCGTTGAGAGCCGTCCACTCGAAGATCACATCACGCGATGCGCGCCATTCGTAGACCTTGAGCCTGATCTTGTCCTGCGGCCCAAGCACGTACTCCGCGGCTGATGCCGGCAGCGGCCAGGCAGCGGCTGCCGCCCATGAGATACCTGCCACTGTTGAAAGCCATTTCCGCATTGTCGTCCCCTGTCGTCAGATCTTCAGGATGTATTCGGGTTCAATCCGCCCCATGGCGATGTGCAAGATTGCGAGCGCGTTACCGCTCAGACGGCCCCTTCGGTCGACATATGGCTCGGGCCAAAGGCTCTTTGCGAGGTTGGCTGCAATATTCCTGAACATAAGGGGAAGCGCGAAAGAGGCCGGAACTGTCCCTTTCCTTACCAAGTAGACCGCGTTGGCGACCTGGGAGTAGCCGAAACGCTTCCCGCTGACGCGTCCCGTTTTTATTCCGAGATGAACGCCCGTGATCGACGTCACGCACACAACCCGACCTCTGGATCTCATCTGACTTGTGAAGTCGATGTCCTCCTGCCAGCCATAAAGGACGAGGCGCTCGTCGAAGCGCAGATCGGCAACCAGCGAGGAACGGAACGACATGTTGCATCCGTAGGCGCCGACATGGTCGATCACGCACGGTCCATTCAGTGTTCGGTCTTCCGATTCCTTGAGTGCAGCTTCTGCATCCTCCCAGGTAAGACCGGCATTGCTGGCGCCGTCCTTGACCACCCTGCCCATCACAACCGCCCATCCTTCGTTTCCAGCAAAAGCCTGCTCGACCTGCCCCAGGTATCGGGTGGACGGGACGAAATCGTCGTCGAAGAATGTAATGATGTCGAAGCGCCCCAACGAGGGCACAAGAGCGGTGTTGCGTTGGGCAGCCAATCCTTTCGGACCGAAAACGCTCGATACCGGGAAGGGACAGCCGTCCGGCACTTGGATGTGTGTGGCGTCGGGTGCCGACAAGATGACCTCGTCGGGTGGTCTTGTCTGCGCGCCCAAATATCCTAGCAGGCGAGCAACTTGCTCGCTGCGGCCCAGGGTCGGGATAATTACCGCGAGTTTCATGTTTCTTCCAGGCATTGCTTCCCTGACCCTATGATGACGCGAGGGCTCAAGCAGCCTGCATAAAAGTGGGCTCGACCAACGCGGCCTACCCCCGGCTACCGGCTTTTGACGTATTTCCTCCAAGCGGCTCACAACCATAAGCGGTAGGGCGGAATACTAGCTGGCAGCAGCGCGCGACCGTTCGGACAACTTGCGATCGTCCTACGACAAAACAGAAACTAAGGCCCTCAAAGGGGAGGGGACAGCCATGCTCCATGAACGTTCTTCCGACCTGGCCATCGCGGCCAAGGTCGAAATGCCGATCGAGGAGTTCCCGGCTGCTGCGGTGTCGGGCTTCGACAGATATACCAGGATAGCGGTCGTTCACGACTGGTGCCCGAATTTCCGAGGCGGCGAACGAGTTCTAGCGCAGATCTGCAAGCAATTTCCCAATGCAGAGGTGTTCACACTGTTCGATTTTCTTCCGGCTGAGGTAAAAGAGCAATACTTTCGCGACGTGGAATTTCACGCCTCTGCGGCCAATCGGATACCAATGGTACGGAAATTTTACCGGTCGCTCTTCTTCTTTTGCCCTTTTTTGATCGAGCAGTTCGACGTGACCGGCTATGATGCTGTGATCTCGTCTTCGGCCGCATTCTCCCGGGGCGTGATCACCAGACCTGATCAGCCGCATCTGTGCTATGTGCACAGCCCCGTCCGCTATGCCTGGGACGAGCAATTCTCCTATCTTCAACAGGGCAAGCTCGGCTTCGGTCCGAAGGGACTACTCTACCGCTATATGCTGCACCGTCTGAGGACGTGGGATACCAGAACCGCGCACGGTCCGGACCTAATGCTGGCGAATTCAAACTATGTCCGTTCCCGAATACAGCACATTTATGGGCGGGACGCGCGGGTTGTTTTCCCGCCCGTTTCGCTGCAGGAACTGCCCTGCGTCGAGGCTAAGGACGACTACTACGTCTCTGCGTCCTTCCTCGCTCCCTACAAGCGCACCGACCTCGTGATCCGGGCTTTCAACGAGATGCCGTCGCGACGCCTGGTCATAGTCGGCGAAGGACAGCAGTCAGCCAGCTTACGATCGCTGGCAGGTCCGAACGTCACATTCTCGGGGTTCCTTCCTCGCAAGGAATACATCGATACGCTTGCCCGGGCGAAGGCGATGGTCTTTGCGGGCTGCGAGGACTTCGGCATCGCGCTCGCAGAAGCGCAGGCGTGCGGGACGCCGCTGATTGCTTTCGGCAGAGGCGGCGCGGTCGATATCGCGCGGGGCCTGGGGGCAAATCCCGAGCCGACGGGGGTGCTGTTCAAGGCTCAGACCATTGAGCACCTCAAGGACGCGGTCAAACGCTTTGAGGAACACAGCCACTTGATCACGCCCCAGGCCTGCGCCAAGAACGCGCAGCGCTTCTCGGAAGAGACTTTCGACCGGGCCATGATCGCGTCCATGGGAGCGGTCCAGGCACTTCACGGGATCATGTGAGTTCACGCAGCCTGACGATATTGGCTTGTGTATCGATACCGTCAGCAAGAGCCATTGCCTGCAGGTAGCGCATGGCGCTTGCTCTCCAGCTATATGCCGAGGCTCTGGCTTGTCCCTTTCTTATCAACTGCGTGCGTAGGGTCCCGGAATTGTGGAGTTCCATGAAACGATCGAACCATGCCTGCGGGTTGTCGGCAGCAGCATAAAGGGCTGCGTTCCCGCAGACCTCTGGCAGGCTGGCGCGTTCGGACACGACAACTGGACAGCCGAGCGTCATCGCTTCGACAACCGGAAGACCAAAGCCTTCTGTCAGGGAAGGAAAGGCCAGGCAAAGCGAGTCCGTCAACAGCGCAGCCAACTCGTTGTCGCAAATGCGTCCGAGCCAATGGACGTTTCGGGCATCAGCTCTGACCCCTCCTGTTTTGAAAATGGGCGCATCCGACATACCGACAACCGCGATCTTCAGTCCAACATTGCCGAGGCGGTCTGCCATATCGAGGATGAGATTCACATTCTTGTGGGGTGCGGCGCTGCCGATCATGACGATGGTTTCGCGCGAGGCTGCCAATCGTGTCGCTGCCGAGTGTTCAGGCTTCCAGAGCAAGGCATGTTCATGGCCGTTAGGCGCGACGAAGACCCTGCGCTGTGCGACGATGCCCCGTCGAACCAGTTCGCCCCGTGAAAAATTGGAAACCGTCGAAATGCTGCTCGCCATCTTGCCGAGGCATGGCAGCAGGGCTTTATAGGCGGTCCTGAAGCCAAGTGAATAGCTCTGTGGGGCATTCCAGACATTTGCGTCGTGGATGCACACGATATGCTTGCGCGACAGAACCGGCCCGGTATTGCACAGGCTGAGTAGCCCGCCGCCGTGAAGAGAGGCGGCTAACCGGGTCTGCTCCCAGAGATGCCCACCCCTACTGCCGATCTCGCAACGCTCGATAGAATTGAGCGGGATGTCCGAGCTGCCCGGTGGGCAGTGAAGCCTGAGCTCAAGCCCACGGGTGAGCGGCGCCTGCTCGGTGATCAGCGCGTCCAGCGAACGGACTATCTCTCCCGCATAACGCTGGACGCCCGTTGTCGGTTGGGAAAGGAAACGTCCGTTGATTGTCCAGTGCCGTGCCATGCCACCCTCTCGCTATCCCTAGTTTTAAACCGCCAGCGCGTGCGGTCACTACGGCCGTTGGGTCATCCGGACGCGCTGAGGGTCATCCAGCCAGGCGAGGGCGAGCGTTGAATCTACCTCAAACGTTTGAGGGCCGCTGTAGTTGCGAGAGTGTTAGTCTGGCTATTGATCCGGCAATGTGGGGGAGGCCATGGGCAAATCTGAGTTCAATGCGGCGCCGGCGGTGCAGTCCGGGAATTCGCGTCGGCACAGCCCCGCCGCGGCCGTGGCAGGGTCGCTTCCCGACGGCTCGCAATACCTCATTGGCCATCCCGGCCGGATAGCGGCGGACTTCGCCCCCCCCAAGCGGCGGTGGACGATAAACGGCGATTTCACGACGCTTCGACGCAATGGAATAGCGCGTTACGCCCACGAGGTGACATTGGCTCTCGATGCCCTTATTTCCGAAGGGCATCCGTTGGGTCGCGACCTTGAGATCGATCTGGTGGTGCCGCGCCCGCCTGCCGAACCTCTTCGCCTCAAAGCCATCTCGATGCGGGTCGTCCCTGAGTTCAACAGGCCCCGACTTCCCCAGTTCTGGGTGCAGGCGCAGCTGCCCTGGCATGTGCCGGGAGGCCTGCTCAGCTTTTGCAACCTCGCACCCGTCGTGCTGAGGCGCCAGATCGCATGCATCCACGACATGCACACGAGATTGATGCCGTCGAGCTACCCGAGAGGGTTCCGTTGGGCACACCGCCTGATCCTTCCAATGCTAGGCAGGCGGGCTGCAAGGATCACGACCGTTTCGAAGCTCTCCCGCGGCCATTTGGTCGGGTTCGGGATCGCACGCGAGGAAAACATCGTCGTCACCTACAACGGCAGCGATCATGCCACGAAATGGGATGCAGCAAGATCCTCCCTGACCGTCAATCGCGGCAGGCCATATGTCGTTTGCCTGGGCCGGGGGGATCAGGAATACAAGAATATGGGGCTTCTCGCTAAGCTCGCATCGGTTCTAGATGGGATGGGTCTCGACCTCTGGATGCCTGGTGACGTCGACGAGACCACGGTGTTGCGTCACGTCCCCGAAATGCCATCGAACATCGTCCTTCTTGGGCGCGTAAGCGATCACGACTTCAAAAAGGCGCTCGAAGGCGCGCTCTGCTTCCTGTTTCCATCAAGGATAGAAGGCTTTGGGCTGCCCGCTATCGAGGCAATGGCGTCGGGTTGCCCGGTTATAGCCTCGACTTCGCCCTGTCTGCCTGAAATCTGTGGAGATTCCGCGCTCTATGCGGACCCGGACGACGTTCAGTCATGGGCCGATAAGGTTCGCCAGCTAGCGGTCGACCCGGATTTGCGCAAGCGAATGGTTGGCAAGGGCCACACCAGGGCGAGCAGCTACTCCTGGCGTTGGATCGCATGGAAGTATCTCGAACTTATGATCCAGGTCGACGCGGATTTCGGGGAAGTCTAGGGCTAACCTACCTCAAGTGCAGCTCCTCCAAGGTTGCCGCGCGAGCTCATAACAATTTCGATCGATCCCCAGCACCCACCAACGCTCATTCGGGTGCTCTATCGGAATGGCGGCAGTCAAACAGTCATGCCCCCTGATGGCTAGGTCATGGCCTCCAAAGGAGGTAGTGCGAAGCTTCCCATCCCCGTATAGGCAAATTGCTTCAGCAGCCCGCAGTTCCGACAATCGCGATAACAACTGTCATACAGGAGGGCATGATGGCCATGTCGTTTCGTTTCGCAGCCGCGGCTGCTTTGTTGCTGACAGGCTCCGCGCCCGCATGCGCCGATATGATCTGGGGCGTGAACGGCCATCCGGTGGTTTCCTACCCGGATGTTCCAATCGAAAGGCAACTCGATTTCGTCAGGGACCTCGGAGTCAAATCATATCGGGTCAATATCACAGCGGCAGCGGAAGGAGATACTCTTGCTCGGGTGGTAAAGGCCGGTAAAGAAAGGGGGATCGAAATACTGCCCGTGATCACCCCGGGACTAGACCTGGATCAGAACAAGCCGGAAGAGCTTTATAGCCAGGCCCGCGAATTGGCGTCCACCCTGGGCGCCAGGTTCAAGAACGATATCCGCGTTTGGGAACTCGGCAACGAGATGGAGATATATGCCATCATAAAGCCCTGCGAGAAACGCGACGACGGATCGCAATATCCATGCGGGTGGGGTCCTGCGGGCGGAACGGGAGTCCTCGACTACTATGGTCCGCGCTGGGTTAAGGTGAGTGCTGTCCTGAAAGGTCTGTCCGACGGCATGACGGCAGTCGACCCGAGCATAAAAAAGGCGATGGGAACGGCTGGGTGGGGCCATACTGGTGCCTTTGCGCGGATGAAGCAGGACGGGATCGCCTGGGACCTCTCCGTCTGGCACATGTACGGGGAAGATCCTGAATGGGCTTTCCGCGAGATTTCCTCCTACGGAAAACCAATCTGGGTCACCGAATTCAACAACCCCTACGGAAGTCAACGCAGCGAGCGCCAGCAGGCTGACGGCGTCAAGCAGACAATGACACGGCTTCGGGAACTCCAAGACAAGTACAAAGTCGAAGCAGCGCATATCTACGAGCTGCTGGATGAGACCTACTGGGCTCCGAGCTTCGAAGCCAATATGGGACTGGTCAGACTTGCCGCAAACAACGGCAAATGGATAGCAGGTGAACCCAAACCTGCGTACATGGCTGTTCGCGACATCACCCGTGGCCCGCAGCCCCTGCCCAAACCACGCCGGGGGTGCGATGCGGGCGCCAAGTTTGCCGACGGGTTCACCTATATGCGTCAGGTAAATTTTGCTTATTGCCTCGTCCTCGGCCATAACGGCGACGCTGCGGGGTTGGATCGCTGGTCGGCGAGGCTTGAGAGCGGTGACGCCAAGCTCACCACCGTGATCATGGAAATGATCCGCTCCGAAGAATTCGAGGCTAGGTACGCCACGATCGGACTTACCGACCGCGCCTATGTCGCCTTTCTTTACCTGCTGTTGTTGGAACGCCCCGCGGACAACTACGGGATGGAGACCTATACCCGCCAGTTGCGCGGAGGATCAATGACACGCGATGCCATTGCCTTTGGCATCGTCAGCTCGAGCGAATTCAAATCCCGACATGCTGCCATGCGCGAAGCCTCGGATGTACCCGCGCCCGACTAAGCAGGGCAAAGACGCCGGTTATGAAGGTGGCAGGGCAAGTCCTTGATCCGCCTCTCGCCAAAGAGGTGAGGCCCCCGCCGGCAGGTCCATCGCATTTCACGGTTGCCGGATCCGCACAAGCATGGCTGTTTCGCGTCGAGCATATGCGACCAGCCGATCGACGCGATCGACCATGCCAAGCCGCACCGACCTGCTCCTGCCAGGGACCCTGAAGAACGAGATCATCAGGCAGAGGCATCACCAGCTGGCCGGGCGCGGATTTGCCAGTCCCTTGTCGTGACAGGGACCGCGCCCACGTCGGAGTTGCCGAGATGAAGGCCGTTCTTGCTGCGACGGCCACGGCACGCGCTTCGCGACTGTTGGAAGGACTGCGCAGCGCTCCTGAAGGGATTGGAGAGATCACGCGATTTGCACGCAAAGCCGGCGTGTCCGCCCCAAAGTTTTACGATCACCGAAGTTTGGCGCTTCACACTGTTGAGATGAAGGGAGACCGCTATCGCGCTTGGGCGCGAACGGGACGCCATAGGCAGCGGCTGCGAATGACAATGGCGCAGCAAGCTCAACAAAAATACGGCCCGCCGGGGCTAGTCCACGACGGGCCGCCTGAAACCGCCTTCATTCTTGCGCGAGAGCGCCTTCGCCGAAAAGATCGTTCACTTTATAGGCGACCTCTGTCCTGTTGGTTGCCTTCAGTTTTTTCATGATGTTTCGGATGTGCACCTTCACGGTGCTTTCGCGCAGGTTCAGTTCGTAGGCTATGATCTTGTTCGCCTTACCTCGCCGAAGCGCCTGAGCCACTTCAGCTTGCCGGTGCGTGAACATAGCCGTCAACGGACGCGTGTCGCGGCTGCCTGAATCGATCAGATGCCGCATGGAAAGCACGCTGCTGGCCGGCACAAAGATGCCACCCGCCGCCGCAAGGTTGACGGCTTCGACACAGACATCAATACCGACGGAAGTCGGGATATATCCACGTGCCCCGCATTCAAGCGCCGATAGTATTTGTCCGAGATCTTCCGTATCAGATAAAATTATTACTGGGACGGAGCTGAACTCAGAAGAGATGGATCTGATCTCATCTGCAATTCCACGGTCGGTAAACTTACGTCCGCCAAGATTGAATAGGATGGCACCCAGAGGAGGATAAGCGCCCTTCCTTATGCGCCATTCTTCGATCACGCCCATGGCGGCAACGGCCATTCCTAGGTCGTGATCCTCAAGGGCCGATGCAAGACATTCGCGGTCCAAGGCCCTTCCGTCCAGAATAAGGAGGCATTCCCCATGTGCTTGTTCACCTCCCCTTACAATACTGCTCGACGGAGCCTCTGGTTGACTTGCCGAGCCGAGTTTATGCTGTCCGTTTACAGAAATCATGCTAGTACCCCAACCCTTGACTGACACGACGACCTTCTGGCGGCCGACAAAACCCCCTCGAATTCCCGGATTTTCTTGAAGTTTTCTACCCATCCCGCGAGGCCTAGCTGGACTTCTCCAGCTTACAGCGCTCCTCGTCTCCCAAACGCCACCTAGCATTGGATAGTTTATGCTTTACAAGTAGGTGCTAATCTGAGTTAATTTTTGGATAATTTTTTATCACGCCGAGCGAATGTCGCCGGTTGCGCGGGCAACAGTTCTTGAAACGCTGCCTGCAAGCAGTTCGAGATTGGCTGAGCCGTAATGCTCGTCCGATGGGTGGAAGCTGGGCAGACAGGTGCACTGTGGCGTCTTACTTCAAAAGGCTTCGAAATGCATTGCCCCGGACGACTGCCAGCGTCTGCCCGGGCTACGCGTTGTGACCGCGGATGGAGCGAGACAGGATAGGAGCCGTTCGCCCGCCCCGGTGCTTCTCTATCGCTCCGTGGGAGCAGCGCGCCAGGACAGCTTGATAGAAATGCTGCCAGCAGACATGCCGGTAATGGGCGGGGATTGACGCGTGGACCTCAGGCGTTTCCCTGGGGATCCGTGTCACTCAGCCACGGCCCACCCTTTTCATCGCCGCCGGTCACGGTTTCGAAGGCATCGATCAACTTCTTGGCGGCCTTGTTGGCAAGGTGGGATTCAGGATAGTGGGCGCTCACAGCGCGCGCTCGTTCGTAAATTTCTCTCAATTGCATCATCTGCTTGGGGCCAAATGCGCCATGGACAATAACCTGGGCGGTCATACCGCTTATCCTCCTAAACATGGACCTCTAGAGAACCCACCCCGTTGCCAAGAGCTCCCGATAGTCTCCAATTAACACGACCTATGTCGATTGTAAGCAGAACCGTGCTCGCAGACCTGTGTATAAGTGTGACATTCGCCGCCGTCGAGGCGTTCTTTAGTGTGCGGTTGCCAATTAGCCGTTTGCAGGAAGGAGTAGGCCGCAATCCGCACCGGCGGCGTCTCGAAATTTGCCGGAGCTGTTGGCCCACGCGGCGCTAGCGTCTTTTGCGCAAGCAAAAATAACTCGTGCCCGGCGTTTTGCCACCAACCCCTTTTCCAGGCTTGCTGGCACTATAACGGCGCGCGGGATCTGCCGCTGGCTCGGCGCCAGGACATTTGACACGGGACTACGTCGTTTGGCTCTCTTGCCCAAACCATGTGCCTGTCGAAAGATGCCTCATGACATAGCGTTATTCGTCAGCGTCAGCATGCCCAACCGAGAGTGAGGCTCGATCAGCAATGCAGGTTTCTTTACCGGGTCTGCTGGTGTGCGCGGCTATTCTGATCATTGCATACTATTCCCGGGGAGTGCTGATCGTCGGATTGATCGCTTCCCTGGCATTCGGCGCTACGGCGGTCATGACCCTGACTGCTTTGGGAGGGTCATCTCCGCTCATTTTCACCGTGTTCGAGGCTTTGCTCGTCGCTGCCGTCGCTGCCAGACGGCGTATATGGCTTGACTTGGGAAGCGTGTTTGGGAGCATCCGCCCGGTCTGGATCCTTGCGAGCCTCATGGTATACGCAATCATTGGAGCGTGGCTGTTTCCAAGGTTCTTTGCCGGCCAAACGGCGGTTTTCGTCCAGTCGAAAATCCGCGGCACCGTCGTGGAAGCGTCGCTGGCTCCGGTTTCAGGCAACATCTCTCAGACGGGCTATTTCATTCTTGGTGGACTCACGACCATTGCGCTTTGCACCCTGTTGCTGCACGCCGACAGGATAGGCCAGCTACGCCGTGGCTTCTTCTTGTGGTGCGCCCTGCACGCCGGTATGGGGCTGATTGATTTCGTCAGCAAGAATGCCGGCGTGGGCGACGTACTCGCCCCGCTCAGAACCGCCAACTACGCGATCATCAGCGACGCGTACGAGGCCGGTTTCGCACGCATCACGGGACCTTTTTCGGAGGCTTCTTCGTTCGCCGGCGCCTCACTGGCCTGCCTGGCTTTTTCCTATACATATTGGAGAATGACCGGGTCGCGCCTCGCCCAATGGCTCTCGGCAATCCTGATTTTTCTGACGATCCTTTCGACGTCCTCGACCGCCTATGTTGGGCTAAGTTTGCTGTGTATTCCGGTCGCCCTCTCAATGCTGGCATCAGTTCTGCGGGGAAGAGTCGAACGGGAGGAGATATTGATCACGGTGCTGATGGTGCTGGGCGTGGCCGTTGTTATGGGCGTCAGCCTCTACCGGGCCGAAGCGCTGGATCCCTTCGTCAGGCTCATCAACAGCACCATCATCAACAAAGCCGATTCCGCTTCGGGTCATGAGCGCGCTTATTGGAACCTCAAAAGCCTCCAGTCCTTCGTCGACACCAGTGGCCTTGGCGTCGGCTTCGGCAGCTCCAGGGCATCGAGCTGGCCAATCGCGGTGCTGTCCCAGCTTGGCTTGTTTGGCTCTCTGATGCTGGCAATGCTGCTGGGGGTGCTGACCAGGGGATTGGGCGGGGTCCAGCAATGGGTGGCGCCTGAAACGGCTGCAGTTGTAATGAGCATCAGGAACGCCGCTTTCGCGGGCATAATCGCTAACTCCGTGTCTGGTAGCAGCGCCGACCCCGGCGCGGTGTTCTTCATTGCTATCGCCGTCGTCTGCGCCACCAGGGTCAGCGCCTTACGCGCGGCGGCGGATTTTGAAAGTCGCAACAGCTATCCGGCGGCACAGCCCATGCCCGCTATCGATGCTGATCGGCCTTTTGGCGCGGAGACGGGCTGAAAGCGGGGCGTGTCGCGGCGGCGGGCAATTTGCCATTCTTTGATCTCGCGCCGCCCACTGTTTTTGGCCCCCCAATAGGCAAGATAGCCCACGCGCGCGATGTCCCCGGGTACGCTTTGTCATCCCAGCAGAAGGCTTCTCCAGCCCTGCAGGAAGCGTTGTTTAGACGCGCGGCCAGCAACGTCGCGCAGCTCCCGGCTGGCTTGCGCTTTTTCGGCAGGACTCCGTAAAAACGCGCATCGCATCGCCTGTCTGATCGCGACTGTGTCTTTCGGCGCCACTTGTGCGCACACGCCCTCCACGGCTTCCACCAAGGCGCTGTCTTCGGAGACGATGGGCAGCAGGCCCATATGGGCGGCTTCCAAGGCCGGCATGCCGAAGCCTTCCAAAAGGCTCGGCAGGACGAATGCTTCAGCGTGTGCGTATAGCCAGCGCAACTGGCTGTCGGGCACATACCCCGGCATCACAACCCCGGGGATGGAGTTCGCAAGAGCAATGATCTTGTCGCGACCGTCGCCTCGCGGACCGCAAAGCACGTATTTGATACCTTGCTCATAAAACCCGCCATCCCGATATGCCTCAAGCGCGGCGTTCTGGTTTTTGCGTGTTTCAAAGGCGCCGACCGTCAGGAAGAAGGGGCTGTCGATCCCAGGAAGGGCTTCCAGGGGTCCAGTAAATAGACCCGTTCGCACGTATAGCGGAATTGTTGTCAGGAAGCGGAACTGCAGCCCGAAGATCGACACGAAATTATCCTTCGACCAATCGCTGACGAAAACGATCCCGGGTCTGCACCTGCGAATTTTTTCATAGGCGACACGGTAATTCTCGACGGTTACAGCGTCGTAGAGAAAACTATGGCTCAAAGGGCCGACGTCATGGCAGAGCACGATATCTTTTTCAGCCAACTCCGATCTCAGCACAAAGAGCGGATCGAGAAAGACACGCGTGTTGGGGTCAGCGGCCTTGCTGCCGATCAAGCAGCATCGGCTGTCCTTGAGCCAGTTGATTTCCAGCATCATCAGCCGCGCCGCGATCTTGCGGGCCAAGCCTTCGGGAGCGATCGCACCGAGCCGCCAATAGCGAACCCGCGCGTGTTCGGGAACGAATTCTCGGCAAAGATCCTTGGCGATGTGCCAAGCGCCAGTCCGGTTCAATATCGATAGCGAGTTTTCAAGAACTGGACGGCCAACGGCTGCAGCCACGGGCGGCTCTGCACGACCCGATGCAAATCTTTCCGCCGCCCACCTTGGAGCTTGCTGTTTCTCGATATCCAACAACCGTTCACCTGAAGTCGAACCCTCGGCGGCTTTCATCCAATGCACAGTATTGGCAAAAAACCGTCGCAAGTTTCAGTTGATTGTCAAAAGCGTATCGGGTGGCAGCCTATTGTCAACGAAACCACTGGGGTAAGCGCTCCTCTAAAAGAGGAAGTCTGGCCCTAACCTTATTGGCTGATGGTGCGTCACCGGAGATGGAGCAACTGCCTGAAATTCGCGCTTTCTTACGCTTTCGCAATGCCTGCCGACGGCGTAGGCGCAGGCCGACCGCCGCTTGTCAGGCCGCGCGATCAGCTCTGCCTGGGTCCCGGCGCCAGCACCAGGTGTGGTGCAAGATCGTGATCGTCAAACCTCCGCAAGGGCAGGGAGCGGACACAAATTCGTCCACCCGCGGGGAGAGCGGATATTTCGCCTTCATTCAGTTCCAGATCAGCGACCGATCAAGCGGAGCGAAAATGCGTCGTTTTCAGCTAAAACTCAGGCTTGCCGGGATTGCCCTTCGCCTCGATCCGATCATCGTCAGCGAAAGATTCAGAACGCCCGTCGTAAGCTGTCATCCAAGCATCCGCCGCGCCTGCGACCGCAACTTCAATTGGATCCGGTGCTTGAATTCCGTGGGCTCGAGCGTACGCCTCAAAGGTAGCGCACGCCGCCTCGATGTCTCGTTTGTCGGCAAGCGCGGACCGGCAAAGGGCGGCTGCCGCCTCATAGATGGGGCTGCGTATGCCGGCCCACTCATCGAGGACCTCAACGGCTTCTTGAACGGAGGTCACCGGATGGGGAAAGCCCAGCCCCACGAACACGTGAACTGGATGACTGAAGCGATGTAGCGACATTGTATGAGCTCCGTTGGGATGGGCTGTGGCCCGACTGCCGGAGATCATTTGGGGCTTATTTGGCAGTCGGGCCGGGGACCATCACTGGCATGCTTACCTTCGCCGGCTACCGGCAACGACACAATTAATCCTTATGGATAGTCCCCTGGGAAGGTGGGCCGCGGCTCGGCATGAGTTCACGGCCCAGTTCCTTGATGGCATCTGCAATTCCCACCTCTGATAGTCCCCGATCGGCCACTTGCGTCCGGCCTGCTAAAGTCGGGCGGAAGCTCCACCTTGCCCGTTCACCGCGGGGCCGGCGACAGCCCAGAGGCCGAGCGTACCGTCTGTGCCGAGAACACCACGACAGCAAAAACCAGGACAGCGGCAGCGACGATAAGGGAGCCGCCGGCGACGATTGGTTCGAATTCTGTCCTCCCGCCCTGCAACATCAGGTACAAGGCCGGCAGCATAATGACGATCCCCAGCGTGTACAGGCCGTAATGGATCATGGCGATCCGGCGCGCCGCCTTGACGGGGTTGAGGGCGTAGTACCCGCCGAAGATTGCGCTTGTGACCCACCCCAGCAGATTGATGTGTGCGTGTGCGGGGAACGCACCATGATCGCCCGAGATCGCCATCTGCAGGCCCGCCAGGATGCCCAGAATAAGAAACACTATCGCTGTTTTGAAGAAAAGCTCCGAAACTTTAGGCATGTGCTTCGCTCCCATTGGGCGTCTTGCCCGATCCAGTGTGCTCCAAATCCTAGGATGTTGCCAAGGGGGTCCACTCAATGCCGATCCGGGTGCGGTCCCACAAAGACACGTTTTTGCAGTCGCCAGGACTGGTTATAAGCCGCCTAAGGGGAGACTCGAACTTGGCTTTGCAGCAATGGATATGAACACGCGGTGCGGACGCGCCAACCCTTACTGGCGGCGAGATCCTTGCTCCGCTGTGACCAGATGGCGCAAATCGCTTCAAATCTCAGCAACTTGGTTTGCGCCCCTGGCCCGACCTGACGTCCTGTGACCGCAGCTTTCCGGTCGATGAAAACAGGTCGCCCGGGAGGGTATCGCTTTCCGAGCGCCTCAGCCGTCACTACACGATAGCGCACAGAGGCGAAATCGGGCAGGAATGTGCTGATGTCAATTCCCCGCCGTAACGTTGTGCGATTCACTTCCGCATCCCTGCTGATAGGGTTCATTGCGCTTATGGCTATCGTGGCCACAAACTTCTGGCTTGGCCAGAGAGCGCAATCCTACTTCGACAACGCAATCGCGGCACGTGACACCCGGGTCGCGGCGGTCGAATTGAGAAATGCGTTGCAGACGGCGGAGGCGTCCGAACGCGGCTTCGTGATCACCGGCAATGAGATCTATTTGGGGCCGTATCAGACCGCCAAAGCCCAAGCGCAGCGCCACCTGCTTGCGCTGCAGAGCTTGCTGACTTCCTATCCCGATTCCCAATCGACACTGCAACGGCTCACGGCGATCGTTGCGGCGAAGTTCGGGGAATTCGATCAGACGATAGCACTCAAGCGCGACCAGCGCGATGCAGAGATCGAGGCATCGTTTCGAACGAACCGAGGCAAGGCGCTGACGGACGAAGCCAATGTGTTCTTCTCGGGGATTATCGGGCGAGCGGATGACCGACTGACCTCCGGTGTCGCCGAGCAGCGTGCCAACACCGGATGGCTGCGGCTTGTTTCTGCAATCGGGGGGCTTGTCATCGTCGCCGTCGTTGCCGGGGCAGCTTATGGAGCCGCTCGCTACACCAGAGAACTTCGCAAGACACGCGACGAGGTCAATGCTCTCAACAGCGACCTGGAACAACGTGTCACGATCCGAACTGAAGACCTCGCAAAGGCGCGCGACCGGGCGGAGGTGCTGTTGTCGGAAGTCAACCACAGGGTTGCCAACAGTCTGGCACTGGTCTCATCGCTTGTGAACCTTCAGTCAAAAGCGGTCGGGGACAATGCGTCGAAAGATGCACTGGCCGAAACTCAGGACCGCATCTTCGCGATCTCGCTGGTGCACAGGAGGCTCTACAGTTCTTCCGATGTTCGCTCCGTTGCCCTTGACGAATACGCGGCTGGGCTGCTCGACCACCTGCGAACATCGCTTCGAAGCCAGGTACATGGTGTAAGGCTCTCCTATGAGGTAGATCCGATCAAGCTCGAGACAGACGCCTGCATCAACCTTGGGGTGGTGGTCACTGAACTCGTTACAAACGCATTCAAGTACGCCTACCCCGATGGAGCGGGAGACATTCGCGTACGCCTCACCCAATTGCCGGGCGAGCAAGCGGAGCTGGTGGTCGAGGACGCCGGTATCGGGAAGGCCGAGGGCGTGCCCGCCAGAGGAACAGGGGTAGGCAGCAGGATCATCAATGCCATGAGCGTCAGCCTTGGCGGCAAGATCGAGTATCGCAATCTCCAGCCGGGGACGGCGGCTCATTTGGTGTTTTCGACAAAACCACGGCGTGCTACCGCGGTTTTGTAGACAGCTTGGCGACACGGTAGTTAGCGTCAAGCGGATGCGCGCTGACGAGAGGAGAAACGGTGTTTGGTCTGACGAGGAAGACTGCCCGCCCGCTCGGTCAAGCGATAGCTCAGCTGCTCATCTCCCTTGTGGCCGGGCTTGCTTGCGCGCGGGCCCAGGAAGGTGCCCTCGGCATCACCAGGCCGGTGGTATTTCCGGTCTTTGATCCGAATGCACCTTCATGCAGTGCCCCGGTCGGCCTGAAGAAGGCTTTGGCGTATGTACAGGAAAACGACCGAGACTTTTTGCAGGGGGTCGATCACGGCTTGTCCTTGGCGGCGGTAAATCGCGGCTTGCAGTATCGACGAGTTCTGGCTGAAAATGACGTCGGCAAGGCCATAGCCCAAGTCCAGTCACTCGTCGCGGCGAAGGTTGGCGCCATCGTGGGCACGTCTTCGGATCCGGTGGCTTTCGGCCCCTCGCTTCAGCAGGCGATCTGGTCGGGAGCGTTTGTCGGTACGATCGTGCCTCCACCCGCGACGTTGCTGCTCAATGCTCCGCAATATCGCACAGGCAAGGTGCTAGCGGACGCGGCGATCGAGCATATCAAGACCAAACTCGGCGGGAAGGCCAAGGTGGTTCTGCTGACCCAGGACACTATGGAGTTCCTGGCCCCACGCTTCACAGCGATGCGCGATGGCCTGAATGCACTTCCTGGCGTTACGATCGTGGCCGACATCGCACCAAAGCCGGTCAATAAGGAAGGAGGGTTTGCGACGATGCAAACGATCCTCGTTGCGAATCCCGATGTCGACGTGGTGCTGGGCGGCGATGCCGTCGTGCTGGGAGCGCTAGAAGCATTGCGCGCCGTCGGCAAAGACAGGCCCGATCAATTTCTCGGCGGAATTGATGGTGAGCCAGAGGCTGTTTCGGAAATCAGAAAAGCCGATAGCCCCTACAAGGCGAGCATCGCCTTATCATCACCGGTCTTCGGGTATGCCATGGGACAGTTTGCGGCCGATTGGCTCGACGGCAAAAGCATCCCCCAGGCAATGGATATACTGCCTATTGCACTGACAAGCGCCAACCTCGATCAGTACGATGCCGATTTGCTGGATCCTGCTTCGGTTTACGCCGATCCAGAACGCCGTAGTGACTACCTGAAGATGTACGGAAATATCTGTTATGACAGCCGCGACGAGTATGTGAATTTTCCTTGGTCGTCAGAGCTGAAGTGATCTCTTGGCTGGAGGGCCGGCGCGCCACAGCAGGAATGGTGCGTCAAAAGCGCATCCAGATGCATGGGTTCAAGGCACAGTCGCGATCACGGCTGTGACGCCCAACAGGCATTTCTTGCCGGGGGGGCAGGAGGCCGGCTCTCAGACCTGCGTTCACAGCGTCGAGGGGTACATGTCGGATGGAATGCAATGGTTGCTTGTCGACGGCTAGGTGCGGAGGATTTTTCGAGTGGGATCTCGCTAACCACGGATACAACTTGGGGGCCAATGAGGAAGCGGCTTTTCGCGATACCGTCGCTGCCGCTGCGGGGTTCCTTAATGGCGGTCAATCGAGTTCAATCCAAGCTGGCGCATGGTCGCTTGGCTTCTCCCACCCGCGCAATTCGACGTCCACGCCCGCATTGCGGAGTTTGTCCGAAAGGGAAGGGCTCACAAGCAGATGGTCCATTCGGAGGCCGGAGCTTCGATCGTAGCCGCCCCGGTATGAGAAGTTCCAGTAGGTGTAAATGCCCTTCTCGGCGTGTACGCGGCGAACTGCATCGACCCAACCATTCGCGAGCATTTCGGCGTAGGCTTGCCGGCTCTCCGGAAAGTACACCGCGTCCCCCAGCCATCGTTCGGGCGCGACGGCGTCGATTTCGGTCGGAACGACGTTATAGTCGCCGCAGAGGATGCTCATGGCGCCGTCTCCAAGCAACAAATTGCCATAGCTTACGAGGCGATCGAACCACCGGAGCTTGTAGTCGAATTTCGGACCTGGCGCCGGGTTGCCGTTAGGAAGATAGAGGCAACCCACAACGAGCCCATTCACCTCGGCCTCGATGTAGCGGCTGTGCGTGTCGTCTGGATCGCCGGGAAGCCCGCGCCGACGTTCTATTGGTTCTGCCCCCCGAGCGAGGATAGCGACCCCGTTGTACGATTTCTGGCCGTGCCAGATTGCGCCGTAACCGGCGCCCCTGATCGCGTCGGCGGGGAACTTCTCGTCAGACGTCTTGAGCTCTTGAAGGCAGACGATGTCGTACTGGGTTTCACCCAGCCATTTGAGCAGCACGGGCAGGCGGCCGTTGACGCCGTTAACGTTGAAGGTTGCGATGCGAGTCATTGAACTTTCCGTAGGCTAGGCAGCGACTCTCAACGCCCGACGGCTCACTGCGATCCCGGTCTGCGTGCAAGAAAGCTATTTCTGGCTCAACCGGACGGGCAGGGGTGTGTGCGGCCCGCTTTCCATCCCGCCGTGCATGCTCTAGCGTGAAGAGATCGGCCAAGTCCGGAGCAGTCCATGTGCAACGACTACGAACAGCATATCGCGTGGGCTGAATATTGCCGGATGATGGCCTCGCTCGCGCTCGACATTCCAAGCCACCAGACCGAACTTGATCTGCCTCAGGCAGACGACGTTCGTATCAATGATCCGGCGCCCATAATGCGCAGCGCCGGGGACGCCATCGAGCTTGCTTCGATGACGTTCGGATTTCCGCCCACCGGACCAAAGGGAGGGCCTGTGTTCAATTTCCGTTCCGAAGGCCGGCAGTTCGGCAACAGCAAGCGCTGTCTTGTACCTGCATCCGCTTTCTTCGAATTCACAGGTACGAAATATCCGAAGGCGAAACATCGCTTCACGCTCAACGGCTCTCCGTTCTTGGCGATCGCGGGGCTTTGGCGTGAAGCTGTCGGCAACAAGCCGCCGACTTTCACCATGCTCACGACCGATCCCGGGCCGGATGTCGCGCCATATCACAATCGACAGGTCGTAGTCCTTCAGCCTGAGAATTGGTCTGCCTGGATCAATCTGTCGAAGCCGGAGGCCGAACTTTTGCGGCCGCTTCCGGCCGGGTCGCTCTCAGTGGAGACCGTTCGCTCCGAAAGCTCGTGACTTTAGCTGCGTGAAACGTACACGCAGCGGCCCAAGATCGGCAACTTGTGCCCCCGTCTGCCGACCATGTATCATACCTGCCGCGGATAGTCTCGTCGACAGCAGAGGCCCGCACCCCTGGGAGAGAGAAGGCGCGGGCCGGCCAAGCTGCCCGCGTGGCCAGCAGCGCGAAGGGACATCGGGAGGGCGCTGCGTTCGCCCGAACTTCTATTTGTGCCGGCTGTTCCCACCGCAAACCGAAAAAGCCCGCCACTGAGGGAACGGTGGCGGGCTTTGTTTGAAAGCTGTTCGTGCAACTTTCCGGCGCCTCTTTACCGGGGGAAGGGCATCAAGGGCGCTGGTAATGAACTTGTGGCGATATAATCGGTTCCCGCCGAGAGCAAAAAAGCCCGCCACTCTTTGGGGAGAGCGGCGGTAAGACAGGAATGCTGGGATCAACCAGCGTAGGTCAACGGATGGCCCCCCGGTTGGTTGCGGGATTGCAGGAAACCTTGCCCCACGCGACATGTTGCCAAAACAGGAGATGTTGATGACGCCGCAAGAAAAGCGATTAGAGACGATAGCGAAATTCCTCCAAGGACTGGACGCGAAGATTAGCGCAGTCGCTGCTTACATTGCTGCCATGCCTGGCGGCTCAAAAGTCGACATTGCCAATGTGAGGCGTTTGCTGGATACGAATAAATGGTCTCCTCACGCGCCATTCTCTCCGCCGAGCACCAGCACTATGACCAGCACCGTCATCGGCGCGATACACAATGCAGCGTCCACTAAGCCGGTCGATTAGAATTTGGTGGTCGCTCAAGGGACGGGCGGCACTTGCTTCCGGCGCAATTCGTGGTCAAAGAACAAGAGCAACTCGACTATCTCAACAGCTTAGGGGGCGAAGGTATCCGAGAGCGAACCATCGAGCATCCAGAGTGGCGCGATATTACTCTTGAAGTGGTCAAGCGCCAGGAGGAGCGCATCCAGTCGTTGGCATCCTTGCTTGAGACGCTGGTCAACAAAGAACCCGCCTGATTGGCGGGTCCCGGCGCGCAAGTTGCGCCAGGATCTCAGTTAGGCGAGCGCTTGGCGCGCGCGTGCAATCAGAGTGTGGTTGTCGATCAGCCAAGCAAGTTGACATAGAAGTCTCCTTGTGGGGGGCTCAGATGGGAACATCGTTGCCGCCATCAAGTTTGGGTCTGAATTGCCTCGATTCAGAAAGCGAACCCGATGACAGAGAATCTATCGCGCCGAGAGGAACAGAAGGGCACAGGCCGGGTCCTCAAATGGGGAGTGGTCTTGGCCGGGGCTATTTTACTATGCCTGCTGGCAATTTTTGTGCTTACACCCCTGTCAGGGGGCTCATGGCGGACAGCGCCGTTCAAGCGCGCTCCTGAGCAAAACCAGGGTGGGAATGCGCCAGCGGAAACCTCACAGTCGCCGGGCGTCCACAAAGATCCCAATGGATATGCCAAAATGCCAGGTTCGCAGTAGCGCTCAATGGCGGCAAATTCCCCGGCAAGTCCATATCCGGTGCCGCCTCAGGAGCGCTCAAGCATAATCAGCGGGCCAGGAACAGCAAGCTCAGGTCGGCCCGCCCGCCGCGCAATGTGGCTGCGTTCGCGCCCGGTTGGCGTAAAACTCGGTACGCGGTGCGCATGCCATAACGTGCCATCGTCGCCGGCTACATTCCGCTGGGCTGCCTGCCAGATCGTCCGCGCGGTGGAGTAACTGGCAGCGGAGCCAGCCAACCAGTGACGATGTGGCTGTCTCCGAGCTCCGCTCGCTGGCCGGTCGTTGCGCAATCACCAACCGCAGAACGCCCCGCCACGGCAACAAGAAGATTGCAGGATTATTCGTGGTGCGCGCCTTCGCTGCCGGTGCGGGCGTCCATCCTCCCCTTCGAAGTAGTCTAGAGCCGCGCCAACCGGCCGCCATCCACGTTGAGCGCCGCGCCGTTGACGAAGGCGGCGTCGTGTGAAGCCAGAAAGGCGGCGGCCGCGGCAATCTGCTCCGGCTTTCCGACATCTTGCGGCGTGATGGTCTCGGCCCCGGACTTGATATTCGGGTTCTCCCAAAGCATGGGTGTATCGATGGCTCCTGGCAGGATGGCATTGGCACGTATGCCTTGCGCCCGGCCTTCGATCGCGGTGGACCGGGTGAGAGACAGCAGCGCGGCTTTCGCCGCTGCGTAAGGGGCGACATGCGGGGTTGTTTCAACCGCGTGCACGCTCGAGATGTTCACGATCGATCCCCCATGGGTCATGTGCGCGAATGCCTCACGCGTGAAATGAACCGCCCCCAGCAAGTCGACGCTCAGCACCTTCAGCCAATCAGCGCTGGTGAATGCGTTGAGGGGCTTGAACATTATCAAGCCGGCGTTGTTGACGATAATGTCCATTCTGCCAAATCGCGTCAGCGCCAGCTGGCAGCACTGTGAGACGGCAATCTCGTCGGCAACGTCGCAAACCGAGACGGCGGTATCCGGCGCGCCGCCTTTTCGGACTGCCTGCGCGGCCGCCTCTGCCCTGGCTAAGTCCACGTCCACAATGACAACCCGTGCGCCCTCAGCGCCTAAGCGCACAGCGATGGCCAGCCCAATGCCGCTTGCGGCGCCAGTTACAATCGCGCTCTTGTCAGCCAGGCGCATCGGGATTCACCTTGTCCTTGGAGGGTTCAAGCGGCTCGGCCCCAGCTTCGGCCATCCGGTCAACATGCAAAAGGTCCCGTGCGTAGTCCTGCTGCGCGCGAACACTTGGGTCGTCCTGCTCGGACGGCAAAAAGACGGGCAAAGCGAGGCAGACACTTTGGGTGGCGAGCACCTTGTTCCAGTTGGCGATCAGCGCCTTATAGGCGTTTCCTACCGCCCGAGGGTTGCGGTCCAGGTCATAGAGGCCAACCGCGTTGACCCTTCCGTTGTTCTCGCGCAGAGCGCTATCCCAGTCCACCTGATCCGTCAGAGAATACCAAGTGAAGCCGACGATAGGTATGCCGTCGTTGCGGATCCTAAGCACATTAGCCCACTCCTTCCACAACCAGTAAACGGCTTCGTCCCCGTTCGGCCCCTCGCTGATGTTTGTCTCTGTATGCATTACAGGCAGGCGGTAACGGCTAAAATACTGGCGCGTAATCTCGTCATACCCAAACACCTCGCCGGACGCCGACGTGGTGCCGTCCGCCCAAACCCGGTGTTCGTTGGTCTGGTAATAGTCGGTGCCCATCACGCAATGCCTGCGCAAATGGTTCTCCAGGAAGAAACTGTACTCCTGCGCGGTCATGCCGTTTTCGAGCAGATAGCGATAAGTGCGCGCGTCGACGTCATGGCCGTAGTTGAGGTCGAGCGATAGGAAACGCTGGCTATTGAAACGCTCCGCCTTGCCGATGGCCTCGGGGGAGTCGGCGTGGAAGTATTCCGAGGACTCGCTTTGAATGAAGATAGCGTCCGGCCTCACATGCAGGATTGCCCGCATCGCCACGACGTTGCCCTTCACGATATGCTTGAGAGCCGTGACGAAGGCGGTATCGCTGCTCAGTTGCTCGTTCCACCAGCCCCAGCGCGCGGAAAAGGTGGCGCAGATGAACATTTCATTGACCGGCGTGTAGAGCTGGATCCAAGGAAAGCGGATTGCGAAGTCGTGCGCGTAACGTTCAAACAGCCGCGGGAAATCCGGGTTCTGGAAATTGCCCACCCAGTCTGGGACGCCGAAATGGCAAAGGTCGACGATGGGAAGAATATCCTTGGCCTTCAGGTCAGAGAACGTCTCATCGGCGAAGGTCCAGTCGTAGTGTCCGTCGCCCAGCCAAGTCTTGTGAATTGGGGGCCCATAGCGGAGGAAGCGAAGACCCAGATCCTGGAGCAGTTCGAAGTCGGTGCGCCATTGCTCGTAGAAGCGACATTTCTCCATTTCGTCGACCCGCTCCCGACCTCCACTGATCGTGGGAGCGCTGTTTTCAATGCCTGTGGCAAAGAGGAAATTGAACATCAGAGGTTCCTGAGCGAACCATGCTGCAGCAATTTCTAACGTCCAGCTTGCAACGCAGTTCCAGTCAGGCGGCAGGTCATCGCGGCGCTTTGCGGTGCACGACAACCAGACGCATGGTCTAGCCGAATTCGTTCGCCCCGTCGGCAGCTTTCAAAAGCAAGCGCATCGATTGCAGTCGCGCACACAGGCGCCGGAGATCTGCATCCGGCTCCATTCAGGCGTTGGACGCTTGCTGTTCTCGCGTGTTTGTCTGGACTGAAGCGCTGGACGAGGCGCAGCAGGTTCGTCGGGTAAGCGGACGAGCGGGGTCACCCGCTGAATCCGAGCTCGATCCAGGTGGCGGCCTGTGCGATGCGCGAGCGCGGGCCGTGAACCGCCAGATAGGCATCCGGTCTGACCAGGTAAAACCATTCATCATGGCTTCTGTGCGGACCGCTATCTGGGAGCTGGGCAACGACGAGCTTTGCTATTTGGCGCGAAAGCATTGGCGTGATTTCTGCATCGATGCTGCTTGCGTCTTCTGAAGTGAGCACTAGCAAGGTGAACCGGGTCGGGTCCAACTCCGAGTAGAGGCGTCGTGCCGGACCATTGCCGTCGACTTCGATCGCGAGATCGGGTAGCCGGTCTCCAGCAACAAGCCCGTTGGCGTCCCTGATTTTGGCATGGAGCCCCCTTCGGCGATAACTTACGGCGATTTCGCTGATCGTCTCGCGCGCGGCCGTCTGCACGAAGTCCATGCGAGCAATCCGAGGTGCGACAAGGTCGCGCGCAAACCTCAGAATTGGTGCTCGAAGCGATACAATCCTGGTGAGCACTTCAGTGTTGCGCAGCACCGCTCGTTCAACGGCATAGCGTTCGCTCTCATAGGTCTTGAGAAGATCGGTCGGCGCTTGGCCGGCGAGAACGAGCGCAAGTTTCCAGCCCAGATTGAGCGCGTCTTGAATTCCGGTGTTCATGCCCTGAGCGCCCGCTGGGCTGTGAATGTGGGCGGAATCCCCAGCCAGAAAAATACGCCCGGTCTGAAGTCTGGTCGCCAGCCGACTGTTCAACCGGAAAAAGGACGACCATCGAACGTTCGCCACGCTTATCGCGGTTGCCACGCGTTGCCCTGCGAGCTCGCGAAGCTGGGCAAGGGTTGGGTCGCTCGCCGAGTCCCGCGACGGGGCAGGAACTTCCGCGATCAGTCGGTGGCCATGGCGCATCGGGAAAATTGCCATTAGGCCCTCGGGGGACGTGAAAATGTGGAACTCGTCGTCACTGAGCGCCCAGTCTACGTCCAGATCGGCGAGCACGAAGTTTTGCTGCAAGGTCCTGCCGGTGAAGCCTAGGCCGAGACCATGGCGCGTGATGCTGTGGGCGCCGTCGCATCCAATCATATAAGCAAAGCGGGCAGCCTGCGGAGTTCCGGATGGCTCGCAAAGATACGCCGTTACGCCCTCGGCGTCTTGGTCGAAGGACATCAGTTCAACGCCTCGTTCGACGTGCACACCCAGCCCGGCGAGGGCTTCGGTCATCAGCCGCTCCGTTTCGGTCTGCTCCAGAAGGAGAATGAAAGGAAAACGGCTCGACAAGGGTGACAGGTCGAGGTGAACGAGCTGCCGCCGTCCAGCATATATGTTGCCTGCACGTGCTTGGAGACCCCGTGAGACGAACGCATTGGCCAAGCCGAAGAGATCAAGAAGTTCGAGTGTGCGAGCCTGAATGCCGATGGCGCGCGATGTCGTCGCAGGCACACGCCTGCTGTCCACCACGCGAAGCGCAACTCCCGCCTTTGCCAGGCTGAGCGCCAATGCCAAGCCGGTAGGACCGGCTCCTACGATGAGGACAGCCTGCGGCTGAGATGCGGAGCGGGCTGATGACCTCACCGGGTCGCTCCTGACAGGTTGCGAAAGCCCCGAGCATTGGCAACGCCCGAGCGTGCCGCGCAGGCACTGTGCGCGCCGGCGACCCGGGTAAACCAATTGGCTTCGGTTTGAAAGACGGCAATGACGTGGAGGCGGCCCGCGAACGGGCGTCGGAAAAATCGACTTGCCACAACCCCGGTCGTTTCAAGGAGCGCTGCCTGCAAACTCGCCTCGCTTGCCAACGGATAGTGCAGCCGCACATTCCGTAACTGGTATTCGGTATACATACTGTAAAATTAACGTGCTGGCAATCGGTGGAGAGCGTGGAGCGATGGGAATGAGTTTGGACAGGCCCTGGCCCTGGATCTCTCCCCTGGGCGGGGTCAGCGCGATATGGGTTTCATGATCATTCGTGTCGCGGTGATGATCTGTGCAGTCGTTGGACTGATCATCACCGCTGCTCGTCTAGGGGGTTGGCCCGTCAGGCGAAGGCGAGAAAGCAAAGGCCCATGGAGACGAGTTAGCTCGATCGGAGGAGCCGATCGATCGCATCGTTGCAAGCGCTCTTGATGATATCCGCCACAGCTCTGCTCGTGCGGCCCCTCCTGAGGTGCTGGTACATCGCGCAACTCGTCAGGCCGAACATGAGATCGATCGCCTCCCTGTGCGCCTTGTTGCCGTGGTGGCCCTCCAAAACCCGGTCCAGCAGCGTGGTGAGATTCGTCCGACGGCGCTCGTTGCGCTCGACCAACGCCTGCGCGAATTCATCGTCTATTCCCACGGCGTCGTGCAGGGACGCGAGGGCCGGGTCGCTGTCCCAGAACCTGCAGAAGATGTCGACCAGTTGTTCAATGCCCTTGCGCGCGTTGGGGTTGGCAATGGCGACGCTCAGGCGAGCAAGGCCGCCGCGCTGCGCGATCTCGTCAAAAGCAGCTTCGAGGAGACCTCGGCGCGAACCGAACTGATTGTAGACTGTGAGACGCGTGATCCCGGCTGCTTTCGCAACCGAATCCAGCGAGAAGCCGCCAATGCCGTCCTCCCGCAGCAAGCGCTGAGCCGCCTCGATCACACGCTCGCGCTTCTGCGTCACCGCGGCGGTGCGCACCTCGCTCACATATTGTCTCTTCGTCATGCGCCGGTCCCAATCTCCTGTGGCTATTTCGATTTACACTATGTATATGGAAATTGCTGAACGGATGGATGCCATGCGGCGGCTCGAAAGACTATAGCAATCTCGGCTCACGATCGCGCCGGCGTTTTTTGGCGGATAACGCTTCGCAACCGAACCGGACGGCGGTCTCGGCACGAAGCGCCTATGCCTCGGTGAGCTAGCACGAAGGAGGCAAGCTTGATTATTGTTCACGGTTTCGGCCCTCATTTCGGGATGCCGGACGGCAGCCCTTTCGTCATCAAAACGATGATGCAGCTCAAGCTCGCCGGGCTTGAGTATGAACATTGCGGCGACGGCACTGCCAAGGCGCCAAACGGCAAGGTTCCCTTCATTGAGGACGATGGTGAAATAATCGCCGACTCCGCGCTCATCCGCCGCCATGTCGAGCGCAAATACAATGTCGATTTGGACGCCGGTCTCACCCCCAGGCAACGCGCTATCGCCTGGGCGATCGAGAAAATGGCGGAAGAGCATCTCTATTTCGCGTTGATCGATCTCCGCTGGCGGGGTGATCGTAATTTTGCAGCGGGACCCGCCCATTTTTTTGACCGGTTGCCCGGCCCCGTGCGCCCGCTTGTTCGACGCATAGGCCGGAGCCGCATGATGAAGACACTTTATCTCCAGGGGACTGGCCGGCTTTCGCCTGCCGCCGTCGAGGAAAACGCGGGACGCGACATTGATGCAATCGCCACCCAGCTCACAGCAAGCTCATATGTAATGGGCGATAAAGCGACCGCTGTCGACGGGTTCATTTACGGGGTCTTGCGAAGTCTGCTGGTGCCGGTTTTCGAAACCGACCTTCGCCGGCGGATCGAAAGTCACTCAAATCTTGCGGCATATGTCGTCCGGGTCACCGATCGCTTCTTCGCTTTGAGTTCGCCTGAGCAGAGCTCCTCGGTGTAGGATAAACGATCGATCGGGTTCCCTTGGACTGCTGCGAGCGAGCTGCGGGACCACCGTGATAGAAAAGCCGATACCTCTCGAGGTTGCGGCAGCATCCGTCACGACAAGGAAAGCCGTTTTAAACCGTTTCGGTAAGTTCCTGGCGGCATTCCTTTATACCGGACGAAGCCCGCGAAAGTGCGGGCACAAATCGGCACCGACTCGCAATCTGCTCGAGCGTCCGATCGCTTTCGCGGCTCGGCAAGGAAATTCGCCTGGTTGGAACGGTGGTAGCCCGGCCGGTTCAGCAGGGCAGGCCGTGTCCATTCGGCTGGCCGCCAAACATGCCCGTCACCTTGCGATGCTTGTCCGATGCCGTTCGTGCGGCTGTCGAGACGGCGAGGAGTGCTTCGGCCACGGGCTACGATGCCGAGGTATTGGTTCGAGGCGTCGATGGGAAGTGGCGGACGGAATGGCCCGTTGATTGAGCCGTCACCTCCTGATGAGCATCCCTGTCGTGACGGCTGCACCGCGCGTTGCGTTGGCAGCCGCGCCGGTGCGGGACCATTCAACCGGCTCAACTTCGCCTGGAACCCATCGGTCAAGCTGTAGACCATAAACATGCGTAATGCTCCATGATACATGCCGCGACGCTTGATGCGCGGAGATTGCACGTTGGAGCTGGGGCACAGGCCCCGTGTGCCTCGCTTGAAGTGAACATCCCGAAGAACCGATTGGCGGCTTTACTCGGGCAAGCGGTCCTGGTCGAAAAGCTTCACGTCGGAAACCTTGTAGGAAATCGGGCGTTGTCCCTGATATCTACCAAGTGAGCAAAGAGTGCCTGATAAAGCCAAACCTTCGTCAGCCCTGCATGGCGACGCGCCGGCGGCAGCAGCCTCCACCGCATGGGCGGATCGCAAGGAATTGGCGTCGGCTGCGTTCGAGCGCACGCGCATGCCCATCGTCATCACCGATGCTAGGCAGCCTGACAATCCCATCGTGCTGGCCAACAGGGCCTTTTTGGATCTCACCGGCTATACATCCGATGAAATCCTGGGCAGAAATTGCCGCTTCCTACAGGGGGAGGGCACATCGCCGGCGGCCGTTGCGGAGGTCCGAGCGGCGATAGAGCGTGAACGCGAGACGAATGTGGAGATCCTGAATTTCCGCAAGGACGGATCGCCGTTCTGGAACCAGCTCCATCTAAGCCCCATCCACGACGATGAAGGGGAGCTCCTGTACTACTTCGCGTCGCAAATCGATGTAACCAAACATCGCAAAATTCAGAGCCTCGAAGCGGCGGAGCACCGCCTCCTCATGGAAGTCGATCATCGGGCAAAGAATGTCCTAGCGGTTGTCGATGGCATCGTTCGGCTGAGCAAGGCGGACAATGCATCGCTCTATGCCGCGGCCGTTCAACGCCGTGTCCAGGCTTTGGCAATCGCACACGCCCTGTTGGCCGAGTGCGGCTGGCGCGATGTGCCGTTGGACGAAATCGTCTCCAGGCAGGTCGCCCATTTCGCTTCAGACAGGACAGTATTGACCGGACCTGAAGTGCTGATCGCTGCGGTGGTCGTTCAACCACTGGCTCTCGTCGCCCATGAACTGATCGTCAACGCCGCCACCCATGGGGCCCTCGCCAAGGATACTGGGCGGTTGCAGGTCAGCTGGCAGGCGACGGGCGATCATGGCGGCTTTAACCTGCGGTGGGAAGAAAGCGGGAGACGTAAAGCTGGATCCTCGCCAGGGGAGCCCGGCTTCGGCACGACCATGATCGATGCAATAGTCCAGAAGCAGCTTCAGGGTCAGATCCTGCGGGAGTGGACATTGGACGGTTTGAAAATCAACATAAGCATCCCGGGCACTCCTGCCCTTTCGACGGCCCAGCCTGCCTACGCCTCGGGTTAATCTAACAGTTTTGGCATACAGGCCCGCCCGCTCGCCGACGATCCGAGACTAAGCCTTGCGGTGACCTACTTCATCAAGCCCGCAGCGCGAAGAGCGTTTTCGATAAATCGACCAGGCCCTGCCGCCGGATCGCGCGGTTCGAACTGCGGTTGCGCGACCGCCAAAGGGGATTGTCCAGCCGATGTTGCCGATAAACGCGTATGTTGCGACTGCCTGTCAGAGCCCGCATCTTCCAGTCCCCAGAAGCGGGAAATGAGCGAGGTGGACGAAATTCCGGTGTCGATCATGAAGGGTCCGGCGTGACTCAATCCGTCTCCAGAATCCACAGGTGTCCCGTGCGCCATGCCCTGAATTAGGTACGACTCGATGACTTCCTCATTCGCGGCATTCTTCCAGACGTCCCGGCGATAGCCCTGATGCTGCTCCCTCTGGGGTTGGGATCTACTCTGCCCCAGCAGTGTAAGCCACTGCCCGACGAGCTGATCGGAGTTGACCGGACTGACAGTTTGGTCGGCGCTTCCATGCCAGACGGAGAGTTTCGGCCAAGGTCCGGAGTGACCGGAAGCTTGCTGGACGGTGGTCGCCAATAGCTTCGCGGTGGGTCCGCCGTGACCTCGCATCCGGTCGAAAGCCTGCGGCAGGCTTTTGGCGCTGCCATAGGGTAGGCCAGCTATGATCGCCCCGGCCGCAAAGACTTCCGGGTAAGTCGCCAGCATGGCGGCCGCCATCGCGCCGCCAGCAGAAAGACCGGTAATAAAGATTCTGGTTCGGTCCATATCCTGGGCGGTGACCTCTGCCTCTATCATTTGGCGGATCGAAAGCGCCTCACCCGAGTCCCGTCGGGTGTCGTCTGGGACAAACCAGTTGAAACAAAGATTGGCATTGTTGCTGCGCTGCTGTTCTGGAAAGAGCACGGCAAAGCCATTGCGATCTGCCATCCTCGACCAGCCGGCGCCGCGATCATAGGACGCAGCCGATTGCGTACAGCCATGCAGAACAACGACCAGAGGGGCATGCGCTGCAACGTTCTTGGGGCGGTATGTCCAGCCTCGCAAATTCCCGGGGTTTGACCCGAATGCCTGAAGCTCGGATAAGCGCTGGTTTTGTTGGCGACCACCCAAGACGCCGTCGATCTGTTTGCGTCGAGCAGCAACACGTGCAACGGCATCAGCGAGACTTCCCATGTCGGCATCCTTTTGCGTCGGCCGAAAGCAGATCCAATCCAGCCCAACGCCGCCTTTCCAGGTTGGTTGCTGCGGTGCAGCATAAAATACCCGCAAGGAATCGTCAGCAGGTGACTCATCGCCAGCCCCGGTGTCCTCACCCGATCTGCCGTGGGCTCATGTCGGGACTTTTAGCCGTCTGCAGGTGGGTTCAGTGGCATCGGAACCAGGCGGAGAACAGGCGAGATACCCCATTTTGGCGGTGTCGCATCAGTCTAATGAGGGACGACTTACCTCTTCACATCCGACATTGTTGACACACTAATCGGGGAGGGAAGGGAAGGGATCAAGTGGATCACGATCACTCCGTTTGGGTCCCTGCCATTTCCGAATGCAAAGGGCTGGTCACGGAACTCCGCCGGGCAGCATGCTGCTCAGGGTCAGCAACGCTGGAGGTCGAGCGAACCGAACGCCACGCGAAGACTGCTGGCCTCAGGCGACTGAGGGCACATTCGCAATGGCTCGTTAGCGACGATGAAGCCTCCTTGGGCGATGAGATCGACTGCTCGGCGCTTTTGTAAATTCATGGCCGTGATCGACGGCCTAGGTGCCTCGGCTTGGTGAGCAGTTGCGCTTGGACTTTGCCAACGATCGCACAGAACGCTCGACTGCGGGGAACAGATCAGGCAGCATTAGTGAACGCTAAAGCGACTGGAACACGTGCCTCGACTGAATTATGGTTTGGTCATGAGAATGCTTCGACCGAGAACCAAGCCAAAGAAAGCATCTCCAAATAGCGACCGTTTCGCAGAAGACGGGCGGCGTAACCGCAGCGCCTACGCGGCGTCATCTTCTAAAACGTCAAACAGCAGACGTCGACGCCGATCGCTTGCGCTAGGAGGCGGCGCGGCGGTGGCGGCTGTTGTAAGCCAGAAGGAAAGGACCCCACTGACCTGACCTGGTCGGCCGACCTCCGGCAAGGTGCACTGACCTGACCTACTGGAGAAGGAGGAACATTCCTAAATTGGTTCAGCATGCGGTTGCAGGTAGATCAGCGGGATCTGCGTTATGGCATGAGATGCCAGGCATCCTGCGAGCCAAAGCCCGCGACCGTCCTTCGAATTTACCACGAAGCTGTCAAGCCGCGACCGGGCGATCGATTGGTCTCTGCGGCTTGAGCGAGCCATAGGCGATAAGACTGTATCGCAGCAAACCAGACCTTCACAGAGGCACTGAATCTTGCGATCAACACCAAGCCTTCCTAACCGGTGCATCGTCATGAACGTCATCGCAGTCAGTCTTGTTTCGCTCATTTTGGCGATCGCCTGTGTTCTCGTCCACTATGAGGCGTTCAAAATGGTTGCAAGCTCTGCCCGTTCAGCCGAGGTCGGTGGGTTCCCGAGCCGAGGACGCCTGCTGATCGTGATCTTCGGAGCGCTTGCCGCCCACACAGTCGAGATTACATTCTACGGTTCCGTCTTCTGGGGACTCCATAGCTACGGGCTGTTCGGACAAATCGTCGGAGAAATCTCCGATGGCTGGATCGACTTCCTGTATTTCTCCGTCACCAATTACACGACGCTGGGAGTGGGCGACATAAGGGCCGAGGGTGCGATCCGACTGATTGCCTCGTCTGAGGCGCTCACCGGCCTGGTGCTTTTGAGTTGGACCGCCTCGTTCACCTATCTCTCCATGGAGAATTTTTGGAAGAGGAGGTAGAGCCAGCCAGACCATTGGTCCGTCTTGGACATGGGGGCTAGTAGCGTATCCGGAGGTACGGCAGCCCGCAGAAAGCATATTGCGATTTGCGAAGAGCGGCTTAGACGCCTTTTCTCATGTACGATGAGAAGCTTTGCTTGCCGTTGGTGGCGTTCTTTTTCCTTGCGCCTTCGCTTGCCCTGCGTGCCGGCTCGGTTGAGTGGGCGCGGGCAACTGCGGCCTCACAGGTCGACCGGATCTCTTCGACCTCGGCCGCCGTTAAGTGATCTATCCCGATAAAGCTGTTCTTGCCGCTACTCACGCGCACCAACTCGTCAAGCTTTGCCTGTACGGCTGCTCCATCTCGGTTCTGCGTATTCTGGATCAGGAAAACCATCAAGAAGGTGATGATCGTCGTCGAGGTGTTGATGATGAGCTGCCAGGTTTCTGAAAAGCCAAGGACAGGTCCCGAAAAACCCCACACCGCGATCAGCGCGATGCAAAGAATAAATGTGGTCGGCCGACCCGCTCCGCGAGCAACGGCGTTGGCAATATGTCCAAATGTCTTTTCCATTCACCGTCCCGGCCGAATCAGAAGGAACCCCGCCGAAGCGGGGTTCTTTTGTTCATTGGGCAGCCGCTTTTTTCTTAGACGCCGGTTTGGGCTGACCGGATTCGCCCTTGGACGCGGAGCTCTTGGAGTGCGCTGCCATAGCAGGTGCAGCTCCGGTCTTCTTGGTCGCGCTCGCCTTCGCAGTCGATGCCTTCTTCGTAGCTGCCTTCTTAGGGGCGGTCTTCTTAGCAGGCGCCTTCTTCGGTGCCTCCTCGTTGGAGGAGAAAATGCCGGTGATGCTGTCTATGATGGACACTGCGCTACCCTCCGTTGACTAGACCATCAATGCGCGTCGACACGAAACGGTTCCATTCAGGGGATTAGCAGGGAGAGCGGATCTCACCTGCCTTGCAACTCTCCCCGACATCCAAATATACGATGAGCCGGCACTTGAGCGTGTCGCCGTCGTCCTGTCCGCGCGGCGAACCTGCCGGTCGCCTGGGCCGGCGCCTTAGCCTCAGGCACTGCGCCGGCCCCTTCTCCTCTCCACGATCGCCGCCAAACGCTGGGCGGCATTTTAGTCGTCCCATGGTTCCATCGTCAGCAAGGAACCTCAACGGCATTATCTCGCCCCGGGGACCGGGAGCCGAACGCCTGTTCCGCCGGAAGTGGTCGGCAAGCCCATCACCATTGTCATTCCGGACGAGCGATTGGACGGGAACCGCTGATCTTAGGTCGCATCGCAGGGCTACAACGGCGCCTGGGGATGACCAGGTGATGCTTCGCGCCGAAGCAGCAAGACCACTCGGCTGGGTGCAAAAGCCCTACTCCATGACCACCCTGAACGACGCCATCAGACTGGTCTTCCAACAGCTCGAGCAACAGAACTGAAGCGGGGCGGAACTTGGGTCCACGTCCACACGCGGGCGCAGCATGGCGCGACCCAGTCTATACCAGGCCACCAAGGTCGTGCCCGCGTTCGTCACCTTGGATCGTGAACAAGCCTGAATTGCGCCGGGTCTCCGGGGGTTCTTTCGACGATTTGGATCGGCGCACCAGTCCACTGCCAAACGGTCGTGGCTGGTGCGCGAGAGAACTGGATTTGCCCGCGGGTGCCGGCAACCTCCATGTGCGGCCATGACGCCGCGATGCTGTTCCGGTCAATTCCATGGGACCGCATCGCATCGGCAAGGACGGCGATCGTGTCGTAGCCTTCCAGGGCAACGAAGGAGGGCGGCTCGTCCAATTTCTCCCGCAGCGCTCTTTCGACGCGTGAGCCTAGTGGATTGAGCTGCCCGGGTCGGTAGCTCAGGAAGGGGATCGCAGCGCCATTTTCACCTAGCAATGTGGCCCATTCAGCGAATTCCGGTTGCCCGGCCGGAGCGCCGATCTTGAGCGTGGACAGTCGGCTGTCATTGCGAACTGACTTGACGATTGAGATTGCCGGCTCTGGCTGGCCCACCAGAAGAAGAAGGACTGTTGCCCGGTGGTCGCTGAGTTGGTCGCACAACGATGACGGGGGCAGCGCACTCATGCTGATTTCCGATAATGTGCCGCCGATCGCATGAAGGTGATTCCGCAGAATGTGAACGCCAGAGGCCCAGTAGACACTCTCCTGCGATGCAACTGCGATCCGATGGTGGCCAGCGCGGGAGAGAAAGTCTGCATATATTTTCCAGCCCCGAGACTGCGGCGGAGCAAGACGTGCGACCCATTTGGTTGGCCGTTCCGAGAGCCTGTCGATGACCGCCGACGAGCACAGAAAGGGTAGGCCGACCTCGTCGGCCCTGATAGCCGCCGCGCGAGCAACCACACTGTGATACTCTCCCGCAATCGCCGCCACGCCCAAGCGAGCCAGTTCATCCACCGCCGCGAGGGCCTTCTGTGGATCAGCTGCAGTGTCTCGGACAAGCAGCTCAAGCGCTTTGCCGCCGATGCCGCCAGCGCCGTTGATTTCGCTGACAGCAAGCTGAAGGCCCGCGAGCAAATGTCTGCCTGCCTCAACCCAGCCCGGGCGAGTCAAAGGGACGAGTGCCCCGATTCTGGTCGCTTCTTCTGAGCCCGATCCAGTCGCTCCCATGTTCCCAACACCTCCGGTTTCGCCCTGCTTGCCGGTGTACCGTTAACGCGGCGATGCCTCGACCGACAGAGACAGACGAACGCATCTCCAACGATCTGTACCATCGCGACGACCGACACAGTCCACCCCTGGATGTCCGATGCGGCAGGGTTGCACGGACTGGCTGCGGCAGGCCCTTCCGGTCTGAGCGTCGTCCGCACTACTTCTGATGTGCCAGACGGTAGCGGGCCGCCTTGGCGCGGTTGCCGCAACCATCCATCGAGCACCAGCGCCTCGGTTTGGAGCGGCTATCGTTGATGAAAAAGCCGCCGCAATGGTCAGCCTCGCATTGCCTGATGTCGTTTCCTGATGGGAACAGCACCAGCATGGCAGCGGCCGCTGCCGAACGGCGCAGCGGCAGGTATAGCCTCTCGTTTGCCGACGCGGATTGGAGGTTCAAGATGTCGCCAAGGCCAGCCGAGCCGCCCGCCTGACCTATCGCTTCATGAAAGCTGCGCAATGCAACCGGTTTGGGGGTGACGCCACGGGCGAGGTTTTTCGCCCAGACGTTGAGCCATGATTTGAGGGCGGCGCGCAGTTTCAGGACCTCGAGATGCACATCGCGGGCGACGCGTGGCTGATTTGCGGCATGACGCTCGAGGGCTCGCTCTTCATTTTCCGACAACAAAAGGGCCGGAATGCAAAAGATCAGCAGATCCTGATAGCTCGGTATGCAGTCGATCTCGGCCCCGTCGCGCCAGTGCAATGTGTTGGCAAGATCAAGGGCGGGCGCACCACCCAGCATGCGCATGGGTCCGTGCGGCGAGAGGTAGGTCCGGGCAAATTCCGTTGATTCCATCGTCGCCAATATGTAACCTCATAAACGGTTACTCAAGACGGCTGGGAGGATCAATGAAGAAGCCTCTGTTGATGCTCCTGTCCTGGTTTGCGTTTGGGGGCACGGCCCACGCAAATGACGATCTCCTTTATCGCTCAAGCGTGATCGTCACCGGAGATCGAGAGGAAACGCGCGTCCCCGCCATCCCGCAGGGTTTCGAACTGGCAGCGCAAAAGCTGACCGGAAATCCCGACATCGCGCATAACCCGGCGTTCGCTTCACTGGCGACCGGAGCCCCTGTCATGGTTTGGTCGTACACCTACCATGACCGCATGTTCGGCACTCCAATTCACGATGAGCAGGGCACACGCGATCGCCCGTTCGATCTCACGTTCCAGTTCGACCGGAAACGCATGGATCACGCGATGGCGCTGCTGGGTGAGATGCCGTGGCTGGGGGCGCGCCCAAAGCTGGCGCTCCTCGTCGAAGTGACTGATATGGCGCGCAGCTATATGCTGGCCGCCGATGGCGTCCACGGATCGGACCTGCGCTCAAGCTTTGAAGATGCTTCGACGCGCTTTGCGATACCGATCATATTCGCGAAAGAGGCCGATCTGTCGGCGATCGCGCAGGACAAAGTTGATGCCATGTCGCATGAGAGCCTGGCCAGGCTGCAATCCAGATTGGGCGCAGACGCGATCTTGGTCGGGCACCTCGATTGGGAAACCAACGAGCCGGGCTGGCATGCGGTGTGGCGCCTGCCACTTGGTCCAGATGGTCGAAAGTGGGAGGTTGCCGGCGTAAATTTCGATGCTGCCTTTCGCAGCGCAATCGGAGGTGCCGCCAAACGCTTGCGACCGACTAAATAGCACAGGGTGCCATGACATTGTGGGAGACTCGATCGGAGTTGCCAACCACATGGAGGTTTTCACGCTCAATGAAGCCCAAAGCGGCTCCTGTAGTCGCTTGGAGCAACCCCGAGCCATTTTGCAAAAGCCGCCGGAATGTCTCAGGGTCGCCGAACCCAACCGCGTGTGCGATCTGCTGGACAGACTCGCGGCTGGTTTCCAGAAGGTCTCGTGCCGCCTCAACCCGCAGTGCCTCTACGGCTCGTCCTGGAGTCTGTCCATTTTCCCTTGAGTAGACTCGGGCAAAGTTCCGCGGGCTCATGGCCATGAAGGATGACAGTGCGGGGATGGACAGATCGGCGCCAGGATTTTCCCTAATCCAAGCATGCAGACGCTCGAAGCGGCCGACGCGGTCTCTGGTTTGTTGACGAAGCGCGGTGCTGAATTGTGACTGTCCGCCCGGTCGTTTCAGGTACAGGACCAACTCCCGTGCGATCGCCAAGGCTGTCGTGTGCCCGAGATCTTCCTCAACCATCGCAAGCGCCATGTCGATGCCGGCGCTCACCCCTGCCGATGTCCATACGTCCCCGCATAGTACGAAAATTGGATCGGGCCTGACGTCGATCGCCGGAAAACGATCTGCAAGTTCGGCGCAACGTTCCCAGTGCGTCGTCGCACGTTTGCCATCCAACAGACCGCACTCGGCCAGAATGAACGCTCCCAGGCAAATCGAGCCAAGCCGACGCACGTCCTTTGCCTGTCTGATCAACCAACCCCGAAGGGAACTGGATTTTGCGGCCTCTAATGCCGTTGTTCCACCTGAAACCAGGAGAGTGTCGATCGAGAGCTCACGGCAGTGATCGAAACTTACGGTTTGGAGAACAACGCCCGCATCCGTCTCGATGGGCCCGCCCTCTTGCGAAACAAGGATAGTACGAAATGCGGGTTCTCCGCTTTCTCGCTTGGCGTCATTGAAGACTTGCAGCGGGCCGGTGACATCGAGAAGCTTGGTGCGCTCGAATACCAAAAAGGCGACCAGTCGCTCGCGGTGCAGTTTGGCAGAATCCGAGGGCACGATGGCATTTATGCCATAAGACCGTTATGCGATCCAGACGGGGTGGAAAGGAGGATCGTCCATGCTCGAACTCAGGCCCAATTGCGAATGGTGCGACCGCGATCTGCCCCCGGGAGTTCGCAGGCCCGGATTTGCAGCTATGAGTGCACCTATTGTGCAGAGTGCGTCGCGACCGTTCTGCATGACGTTTGCCCAACATGCGGTGGAAATTTTTCAGCAAGGCCGATCCGGCCAAGTCGTGAGTGGCGTGGGGGCTCCTGTCTCGGGCTTGAGCACGATCCAGGGAGCAACCGGCGAACACACTCGAAATGGACGGTAGGCCAGGTCGCAGATCTCACCAGGCGCCTGCGCGACGTCAGGCCGGAGGGCCGATAGGGGAATCCAAGCACAGGAGAGATACAGCATGGCTAAATTCCACGACTACACCTGTCGCATTGGATGGACGGGCAATCGCGGCGACGGCACCAGGACGTATCGGGGCTACGACCGGACATGGGATATAATCACCGCCGGAAAGCCTGTGATACAATGCTCCAACGACCCGCTACTTGGGGGCAATCCGGCGCTACCCAATCCCGAAGATCTCCTCCTCGCATCAGTTTCGGCCTGCCACATGCTTTGGTACCTGCATCTGGCGAGTGACGCGGGCATCGTCGTCCATTCTTATACTGATGAACCCGTCGGCCATGGCGAGAGCGAGCCAAACGGAGCCGGGCGTTTTCTGGGCGTGACATTGCGGCCCAGGATTGGTGTCGAAACCGGGGTTGATCTCGACAAGGCGGAAGCTCTCCATAATGGAATTCATGAGGTTTGCTACATCGCGCGGTCCGTCAATTTCCCGATTGCTGTCGAGGCTGTTTACGAAAAATTGTGAACGAGAACGGACGCCGTGCTTACGTCTAGGCACCTCCGGCTGCAAATCCATTGATGTCAGACGACCGGCAACCGAACGCCGGCCAGCGGCATCGTGCCGGTGCGACAACAGCAGGCAACGGCCAAACACCGTTATTCTGGCGCGAGATTGGGTGTCGCCGGAAGCGAGCGCTTGTGAGCGGTGCTGAGATAGGTATCAAGGATACGCTTTCTCGCCACTTCGTCGATTTTCTTACCTTCGAGGAAATCGTCGATCTGATCATATGTCACTCCGTATGCATCTTCATCAGGACGAAGCGGGACGAGGTTCTCCAAATCTGCGGTGGGCACTTTGTTGATCAGATCAGATGGAGCACCCAGATGCGACGCCAGCGCGCGCACCCGGCGTTTGTTTAACCCGGAAAGAGGAAGCAGGTCAGCGGCGCCGTCGCCGAATTTGGTGAAGAAGCCCATCATTGCCTCAGCCGCATGATCCGTACCAATGACCAGTCCTCGGCGGGCAGCGGCGAGCGCGAATTGGGCGATCATGCGCTGACGGGCCTTTATGTTGCCCAATAAGAAATCCTCCCGATGAGCATCGCCGAGTTGCACGCCAGCTGACCTGATCGAATCCAGCATTGCGTCGGCCGCCGGTTTGATGTCGAGCCTGTGGACTTCGTCCGCGCCAACGGTGTCGAGTGCCAGCTGAGCATCCTTCTCGTCGGCCTGTGTGCCATACGGCAGCCGGACAGCAAGGAATTTGGCATCGTATCCTGCGCTCCGCAGTTCGCTTACGGCTCGTTGGGCCAGCAGTGCCGCCGCGAGCGAATCCACCCCGCCGCTGATGCCCAGCACATACGTGCCGAGGCCGGCTGCACGCAGGTAGCCGCTTAAAAATTCGATGCGGCGGCGCGCCTCCTCCGCGGCATCGAAACTTGCAGCGACGCCCAAGGCACTGATGATCGCTCCCTGTTCTTTCATGTCGTTTGCTGCTCCTGTGGTTGCAAAATCAAAGGCAATCGTTGGTGCCATCCCGGTCTACCGACCTTGTCTTGGCCAGCGTGGGAAACGCAAAGTGTTTTGATAGTCGAGCCCGTGCGCTCAGGCCAGGCTGTCGTTCATCGGCCTTGGCGAAACGGATTGCTGATCTTTTCACCCTGCACATCAGATTAGTGGCCTCGCAGTGCGTGGACGCCAACCTCGATTTGGCCTTGTGCGGCGTGGATAAAGCTCGGCTGTGAAATAGGAGACCGCCGGAAATCGCAAGCACGGACGCCGCTGCGCCTGCTTCTCCGGCGCTCCTGATTCAAGGTCTGATTGGCCCCATTGTCACGCGATGCGGACCAGGCGCTTGGAGGAACCGTACGACGGTTGAACGGATGTCCGAGCGTGAGCTGGTTGTCACACGAACCTTCGACGGACCGCCGCGCGTCTTGTTCGAAGCCTGGACCACACCCGAGCCGTTCAAGCAAGGGTGGGTGCCAAAATCGACCGGGATGGTGCTGCGTTCCTGCGAGATGGATGTACGAAACAGTCCAATTTCAGGCGTCTTGGCGCGTAGCGGGATCAGCCGGATCTCTATTGGGCGAGCGCAACCACGATCAATGATATTCGCAAAGTGGCATACACCAGGCGACCGCAGTACCCGGACGCGTCAAAGGGCAAGGGGAACAAAAGGAGATCAAGCGCATTCTTCACTGCTACGGCAGGAGATTGCAATGGAAGACTCGCGCGCAAAAACCGATGCAAACGTCGAGAAAGATCCCGACGAATGGGTGAGTGGCGACGACCCAATGACCCCGTCCCAAGCGTCTTATCTCAAAACCCTGTGTGAGCAGGCACAGGATGACGAAAGCTTTGCGGACAACCTGAGCAAGGCGGAGGCCTCCAAGCGCATAGATGCACTGAGGGCAAAGCTGAGACTTTGAGCACCAGGCCCAGGTCTATCTTCCACCGCCCCGAACCCTCCGTCTCACGCGCGGCGCGATAGAAATGCCTGCGGTTGCCAAAGTGCTCCTTGGTATTGGCGGCCAATCGCGGAACTTTTGCCAGGCCGAGACCTTCTCCCTATTCGCAGCCATAGGAGGAATGAGTGGCCAATCTAGGAAGACTTGCGATCGCTATGCTGGGCGTCCTGGCATATCGAAACCGCGACAAGATCGCAGAGGTGATCCGCGGAGCGGCACAGAGCGATCCCAACAATCCCCAAGGTGGGATACTGGATCAGGTGTCGAAGGGCGTATCCGGCACCGCGCTGGGCGATATTCTCGACCGCTTCAGAAATGCGGGCGCCGGCTCGAAGGTCGACTCCTGGGTTGGCACCGGGCCGAACCAGCCAATCGAGCCGCACGAGGTGGAAACAGCCATTGACGCGCAGACGTTGGAGGCTCTTTCCCGCCAGACCGGCCTCTCGCGCGAGGAGCTGGTTGCAAGGATAACCAGGGATCTGCCCGATGCAGTTAACCAGATGACCCCAGACGGCACCCTTCCGGCAGACCAGCAAACAAATTCCTCAGACCAGCCCAACCTGCTCGACGACGTGCCCTCCGGGCCGCAACGAAGCTAATCCCGATGATGGACGAGGACTGGAAAGGGTCAGTGCGAGGCCGAGTAGGTCGGTTGGAGCAAGCAAGGCCAGCTGGAAAGGTAGGGACAAGCCAAAAGCCTGTTGTGGATCGCCAGACCGCGAAGGAAATTGCCGACCTGGAATTCTTGTCAGTGCTGCTTGATTCGCGCTGGCGCATCCCGGGAACAGCCATTCGGTTCGGACTGGATGCGCTGGTGGGCCTGGTGCCCGTGCTGGGCGATACAGCAACCGGCCTGGTCTCGGCCTATATTGTCCTGCGAGCCCGCAAGTGCGGCGCTGGAAAGCTGTTGGTTGCTCGGATGCTGGCCAACGTGCTGTTTGATACCGTGTTGGGAAGTGTGCCCATCCTCGGATCCATCTTTGACGTGTACTACAAGGCTAACAATCGCAACATCCGACTGCTTCACGCCCATCTCAGCCGTCAGGCTGCTGGACCGTAGCTTCATCTTTCTTGCCCGCTCCGCACGTTACGCTTGGCTGGCACCGAGGGAGCGATCGCGGCCAGAGACGATGCCGTTACCGCCGACTTGGTTGGATCCATCCAGCCGGATTCAGGCGTGGGATCGGGATCTTCGCATCTTTCGATGTTCGAGCCGTTCGGCAAAGGGAACGCAGGCCGATCTTGTCACTTCCCGCCAGATTTGCGCAGCGGCCAAGCGACAAAGACAGCCAGGACTTTTCTCGCACGCTCGTAGGTTGCCCGCTTTTGCGTCCACGCCCAGGAACCATGAACCGAGCTGCTGGTTGGGTCGGTACGCCGGGCTGCTCGGCGTGGCATCACAAAGGAGAACCCAATGACACGACTTGTCAGAACTGCGGTTTTTGCCGCCGCGTTCACCATGCTCGCCTCGTCGGTCTTTGCTCAATCGGGGGATGCTCCCAAACCTCCGCCACCAGCCCAGGATCGGACCGCGGGCGAAGCTGGAGAGAACCAGCAAGCCATGCGTCAAATGATGCGCGAGATGATGGATGAGATGCTGCAGGAGAGAACAGCAAAGGATCGAGACCGCGACGGGGATTGGCGACATAGCGGCCCGAGGCTTCAGGACGACGAAACGGGCGATCGTTATGTGGCACCTATGAGGCATGGCCGCAGGGCGGGCGCCGACATGATGCAGGGTGCCAAAATGAGAATCATGTTCGCCATCATGGACACCGACGGTGATGGCACGCTGTCGCGGACAGAGGTTCAGGATTTCATCGGGCGAATCTTCAACGCTGTCGACGCTGATGGCGACGAAAGCGTCGACATGCAGGAACTCCAATCCTTTTTCCACGGCGCAGGAGACCAGGACCGACGTTAGAAGCGACAGGTTGTAGACCTCAGCCTACCTGACGTCTGATGACGTCGAAGATGACGATCTCGTCTGCGCCATGCCTCCACACTGGCTCGCGCGGTGTTTGGTCGGGCAACGCAGCTACGGACGATCGGTCGCCAACGCGCTGATTCATACTCAGCCCACCATGGCTCGGCTGCCGTAAACGGACCGACGCACTAGCTCGCGGTAGAGCCCAGCAAACCGCTGATGAAGGTTCAATCAACGCATAGGAGTCGAGGAAAGCGACCCCGGTGTCCAGCCGGCTTCCCCAGGCCACATCTGGCTAACCCACCGATGGAACCCTCAGCCGTAATCGGAGTTCAGATCCCTCTGGGGTTGTCCCGGGTAGTGGGAGGATGCGGCATGGGTTCCCTTGGCAAGTTCTTCGCAGGGCTGTTTGGCAGCAAGTCATCTTCAACCAAAACGAGCGGCGACATGCGGAAGGCGACCGGCGCTGGTCCGGCAGTGGCGGCGCATTCAAAAGATGCCAAGACATCCGCTCCAAGCGGACAAAACGCAAAAGCAGCCAGCAAATCCAAGTGATTACCATTCAATCAGGCCGGCAGAATTTGCGGATCGGTCGCATATTGCGACACCAGAGAACGAGCCAGCGGGTGAATGGCTGAGGCCATTTCGATTGTCGGATTGATACCAACTCTCTTTCACGTATCATTTGATCTTGCGCGGTCAGATGCCCGGCATAGTTTCGTATACCTCGTTCGATCAATCCGGCGTGGATGTGGAAGTCGACTCAGGTGCTTTCGTCCAGAACGGGGATGGAAGTTATGCTTAGAGAGCAAATCAGTATCCGACAAATTGCCCATACTGCGGCAGATGAATGTTGCGACGTAACGGATCCACGCCTGATAGCAGCACTCAGATTTATCGCTCGCTCCTATCGAGCGCAATCCGTCGAGGCTGCAGATGATCTGGTGGAGCTCACGCTGCGCACGGCCATTCAGGAAGTAGATCGGCAACCGCAAGAAATCAGCCTGTTCAGCTGGCTGAGCGCAATCATGGCGCGATACCGAAAGTGAGAGCGTCGGGCGCCGACGACCCTCTCCCAAGCTGCCGGCCGCCCCAGAAGATTGCCAGCCATCAATGCACCCCAGGAAGCGTCTCGTCTGGCTTGTTCGGGCGGTTAGTGCTCGTCGCGGAGCGCAGCTCCAAGAGTGCCGATGTCGACGACGCTAATGCTTCGCGCCCTCTTGAGCGCGCCGCCTGATGCTGAAATTACCGGGCGTGACGGAAAACCAAATTTAAGTACTTTCGACTAGGCTCGGCCGAGGGGTATTGCCCGAGAAAGGTATTGGGTCAATTGGCCAACACCGCACCCAGTCTCAGCCGGTTGAGACAGTCCGTTTTGTCTTCAGCGAACCTGCCGGCGGCAATCGCCTCTGTGGTGCTTGTGATCTGCGCCGTCTTGGCGGACCGGGAAAACAGGATCGTTTCAGACCAATTGGCGCGCGCCGACGTCTTGGCCAAGGTAAACATCATAAGGGCCAAGCTGGAAGGCAACATCAACGGCAATCTCCAGCTTACGCGCGGCCTGGTGTCGGCCATCGTGACCGAGCCCGATATGGGGCAACAGAGGTTTGCGGCCCTGGCCAGCAACCTGTTCGAGCAGGAATCTCAGTTGCGCAACATCGCCGGCGCGCCGGACCTCGTTATCTCGCTGATGTATCCAATGCCTGGCAACGAGAAGGCCATCGGCCTCGATTACCGCAAGAACGATGCCCAACGCACCGCCGCGCTCAGGGCGCGCGACCTGCGGGTGCCGGTCCTGGCTGGTCCAGTCGACCTGGCGCAGGGCGGCCAAGGCTTCATCGGCCGCTTTCCGGTCTTCGTGAAAACTGCGGGGGGTGGTGAGCGCTTCTGGGGCATCGTCTCGGTCGTCGTTGACGTTGAGCGCCTCTACAAGGCAAGCGGCGTTTTTGACGCCGATCTCGACATCGAGATCGCCCTGACCGGTAAAGACGGCCTGGGTGGGACTGGTGGTCGCTTCTTCGGTAGCGAGCGGGTCACGCGTGCCGACCCGGTCGCCGCAGAGGTACATCTGCCCTCCGGTTCCTGGCAGATCGCCGCCATTCCCAGGGGTGGCTGGGGCGCGTCAGCGAATAATGCCTGGGCCTTGCGGGCCATAATGGCATTGGCGGGCGCGCTTGTGGTGCTGCCCATTCTTGTTGCGGGGCGGCTATTCGGCGAAAGGCAGAAAAACTTCGCCGAGCTCAGGCGATTGTCCGGTCGCCTGGAACTCGCGCTCGATGCGTCGGGAATCGGTGTCTGGGAGCACAACATCGCCACCAACGAGCTGGTGTGGGACGACCGCGTCAACGAAATCTACGGCAGGCCGGCTGACCGGAAGCCACGCGGCTATGATGACTGGGCCTCAGCGATTCATCCGCACGACATCGAAAGGGCGCAGCAGGATTTCGATGCCGCGGCGGCGGTAAAGGGCCCCTATTCCTCCCAGTACCGGATTGTCCACCCGAATGGTGAGATCCGGCATGTGCGCACGCGTGCGACCTATTTCCAGGGCCGCAACGACACGCCCAGGATGATAGGCGCCGAATGGGACGTCACAAGCGACGTCGTGCTCAACGAAAACCTCGTACGAGAAAGACAGCTGTCCGAACTGAGGAACGCTGAGCTTGAAATGGCCAAGGGGCGCATCGAACATGTGGCGCTGCACGATTCGCTCACCGGGCTGCCGAACCGCCGCTATCTCGACGAGATGCTGGCGACGAGCGCGCGTCGGGGAGAACGAACCGCGCTCCTGCATTTGGATCTCGACCGCTTCAAGCAGATCAACGATACCCTCGGGCACGCGGCCGGCGACGCCATGCTGATGCATGCCTCGAAGGTCATCGAGGCAAATGCCGGAGCCGCCGACTTCGTCGCGCGCATTGGCGGCGACGAGTTCGTGGTCATTTGCGGCGGGCGCGACGATCACGACCTCGCCGCGCTGGCCGACGGCATCATCGAAGAGATGCGGCAACCCGTCAATTTTCGTGGCCACCAGTGCCGGTTCGGCGTCAGCATCGGCATTGCGGCGACTTCGGGCGAGGGGCTCGACGCAAGGCAACTGCTGGTCAACGCCGATCTCGCCCTCTACCGGGCGAAGAGCCGGGGCCGAAACCGCTACGAGTTCTTCAACGAGGAGCTGCAAAGCGAAATCGTCGAGACCAAGCGGACCGCCGACGAGATCCTGGCCGGCCTCGAGCGCAACGAATTCATCGTCTTCTACCAGCCGCAGTTTGACGCCGGCACGTTGGAAATTGTCGGCGTGGAGGCCTTGGCCCGCTGGCAGCACCCGACGCGCGGTATCCTGACGCCCGCCGTCTTCCTGAGGGTCGCGGAGGAACTGAACGTCGTCGCCCTGATCGACCGAACGGTCCTCAAAAGGGCGCTGGCCGACTTTGAGTGCTGGCAGCTTCAGCACCTCAACATTCCGCGCGTTTCGGTCAACGTCTCGGCACGCCGGCTCGAGGACAAGGACCTGATCAATGGTCTTCGCAAGCTCAACATCCGCGCAGGGACGGTATCCTTCGAACTTGTGGAATCCATCTTCCTCGATGAGAATGACGACCTCGTCGCGTGGAACATCGAGCACATCAAGGACCTCGGCATAGACATTGAGATCGACGATTTCGGCACCGGCTACGCCTCGATCGTCAGTCTGCTCAAGCTTCAGCCGCGCCGACTGAAGATCGATCGCCAGCTGATCACACCCATCACCGGCTCGCTGCCGCAACGGCGTTTGGTGTCATCCATCATCGAGATTGGCAAATCGCTCGGCATCGAAGTGGTGGCCGAGGGCGTCGAGACGATGGAGCATGCGCGCATCTTGAACGAGCTCGGCTGCGACCTGCTGCAGGGCTACGCGCTTGGCCGTCCGATGGATGCCAAGGCTTTGGAAGCCTTCGCGCAATCTCGCAAATGGCCGGCCGCGGGATAGCCCTCTCGTTGTCGCGGAGTGGTAGGCTCGGCTTGATCTTGCACGAATGCAAGGGCGTCCCACAGCCAGGCTGGGCGGATCAGGACCCGCGCCGCTGTTCGATACAATGGACCGCCGACCAGCAAAGGATTGCCCAAGCTGATCCGACGCACCATCCTGCAAGCACATCAGTGGGGTAGTGAACGCCGAGATAGATCCGACTGATGCCGACCATGATGGTCAGGAACACCGCGAGGCCAACGAAATATCCCTTCACCCGTCGATCAGGACTTGCCTTGGCAAGCAAAGCTCCCAGCGTGAGAAAAGTGACGGCCGACAACATCGCGTGGCCGCTCGGAAAGCTGGCGGTGAAGACCCTCGTGGTGTGCAAAATGTCGGGCCTCTGGCGGTCGAAGGCGACCTTCAGAACGGTGCTCAGGACCTCTCCACCAGCCACGGCGGCGCTGACCAGCCAAGCGTATCTGCGCTTACGAGTGATCAGCAGGTAACCTATGGCCGCCAGGGATACAAACCCCAGGAAGGCAACGCTGCCGAGGGCCGTGACGTCGCGGCCCATTTCCTCCAGCCACGGCGGGCCAATGAGGTTTGTTGGATCGTCGGCGCTTCGAAACGCCATGAGTATGGTCCGGTCGAACCCGGTCGTGTCGCCCTCGATAACTTCTTCTGCCAGGAGGCTGAACCCGAGGACAAGGCCGCCGGCCACAAGCAATGATGCGATCAACCACATAGCATCACTGCGAAAGCCCCGCAGGAAGCCGTTCGACGAAGAAAGCGGGTTGATCTCCATCCATTGTAGCTAGGGGGCGCCCAAGTCTCGTCAATATCATTCCGTCCCCGAACGCTGCTGCTGAGGCGCCGTGAGATCGCGTTCTCACGCCGCAACGATAAACCGATCCGTGCCTGCAATCGGGAGCATTGGGTTAGTGCGATGTCGAGGCAGTCCAAAGCGTGAAATTCTTCACTGGCCAAGTTTGCCGATGGGAGGCGCTCGCCATCAACCATCGTGACGGGTCTTATCGTCTGTCAGGTTTCAGGCGCGGCCCTGGTGACGCTTCGTCCAGCGCCCATCCCTTTGGGCCCGAACGGAACGAATAAATCGCCGAAGTGTAGAACTGTTTTGCCTGCTCCTGCCAAGCACGACATTCAAGGTGAATCCGGGGACGTTCAACGCGAATTACGTTGAACGAGTTCGCCGCATCGCGACGGCGCGTCGAGACCGCCGTGCCTGCCTGTATGAGCAATGCTGCATAGGGCCCTTTCGCATAACGCACGGTGCTGAGATTGGCTTGCTGGAGGTGATGATGGCCCGACAAGATAACGTCGATGCGGCTTTGCGAGAACGCCTCCATCGCCATTTGGGCTCGTCCGACGACTCCGCCTTCGTGGCCGAATGTGCGCCCTTCGAACGGGTGATGGGTGACGACTATCCTGGTGATTTCGTCAGCCAGGCCCGCAAATCGGGCAGTCATGGCCGCAAGCTGGCCGGCATTGATCCTGCCGTCCTTGATTGTAAAGGACCGCGCAGTGTTGATGCCGACGACTGCGAGTTCGTCATTGGCGAAAAACGGGTCCGTGTCTGCCTGGATATAGTGCTTGTAGCGAGCAAGAGGCGTGAGCGTTCGCGCCAAGACGTTGAAGAGCGGCACGTCGTGATTGCCGGGCACAACGATTTGTGGGGTCGGAAGCGCATCGAGGAATTCTCGTGCTTGCCGGAATTCTGCCCGGCGAGCTCGTTGGGTCAGATCACCCGATATAACCACCAAATCTGGTTTGCATGCCCGGACCTCGGCGCCAATGGCATCTACTATGCACGTGTCCGCCGTGCCGAAATGGAGGTCCGACAGGTGCACAAGCGTTTGCAAGAAAACCTCCGCCTTCTGTTACTTCGTATCCGGCTGCCGGACGGCAAGGACCTTTAGTGCCGCCGGTCGAATTTGAAAGTGCAGCGGCATCTTCATCGTCGTGGCCTCTCCGTCCACCGAAACAAGGGTCTCTCTTTTGGTAGAGGTGATCTTGATCTTCGATGCCCGAAGCATTTCCAAGTCGGAGCGGGTATCGACTATCCCAAGCGCGATCTTGAACGGGAGCAATGCCAGCCCGAACCACGTTCGCTGCCTGATGACATAAACGCACAGTTCTCGTGCCGACAGGTTTTTGCGGCGGCCGAAATCGCCGGCGTCGTAGAAATTGTTGCCGACGAACACGCACGGTGTCAGCACCTGGTCCCCACCCGTGTCGGCGCTGATACGCACAGACTGCCAAGATACCGCCTTGAATGTCCGCACAAGAGCGGGACCGATTGCCGCTAGTTTCCCCACTCCTCGTCGCCGCTGTTCTGCGGAACGCTCCGCGACAAAGAATGGATAGAGCCCGATGGACGAGTTGTTCAAAAAAATACGGCCGTTCACCTCCGCGACGTCGACAAGCGCCGGACGTCTCGCCGCGATTACATCCATCGCCGCGTCAAGTTCCAGTGGTACGCCGAGGTCCTTTGCAAAGTGATTGAGGGTGCCAAGCGGAAGAACACCCATGGCCACCTCAGTCCCGGCGAGAACGCCCGCGGCAGAGCTGAGGGTGCCATCCCCGCCGCCTACGACCAGAATGTTTTCACCCGACCCTGCCTTTTGGCGGACAAATCGCGAGGCGGCTTCGCTGATCTGGTCGCCCGCCACCAGTTTAACCTCTGCTTCGAATCCGCGTTTCAGCAAACCGCTATGCACCGTCGCGGCAATGTCATCGAGGGCGGCGACCCCACCAGCTCCATCGTTGATAAGGACTAGAACTGCCACCTCTGGCACCCCCTTGAACGCCGTTCCAGTGGTATGGTTGGCCTGCATCAGCATGATTGACCCGGCTCCTTCCTTGACGGCACGGAGCCGGGGTCCGCAGGCGGTTAGTCGTTGTCGCCGCTGTCCTGCTGAATGATCACGGGACGGTTTTGGTGATGACGGTGGACGGAACTCGTCACCGTGACGGTGTCGCGGTGGCCGTGGCGGTGACGCCAGGCATGATCGCCGTTGTCATAGAACGCCATTTGGCCGTGATGTCGGTGATGAAGGCGACCTCCCTCATCATTGTACACGACGGTGGCGCCATGGTGGCGCCGGTGGTCGGAGCTCCTCACGATAACGGTGTCAGGGCGGTGGTGGCGGCGTCGCCACGCACGATCTCCATTGTCATAGGACGCCATTTGGCCGTGATGTCGGTGATGAAAACGACCTCCCTCATCATTGTACACGACGGCGCTATGGTGATGCCGGTTATGGGTGGAGATCACCACGTCAGCCTCGGCGGCCGAAGAGATGGTCGGGGCCGCAAGGCAAAGCGCCAGGGTTCCCAGGATCAAAGCTTTCATGACAATATTTCCTGTGTGCTGAATGTCATCCCTTCCAGCAAGGAATGATGAACGCTCGCCTTGGTTCCGCAGTGGCGGAAGCAGGCAGTCTCGCTTCAAGGGCGTCCAGACGGCAGGACGCCACGCCGGCGTCATCAGACGAGTTCTTTCAATGCTGTATGCACGAATGGCTAGCCAAGAGCGGTGCCCGTTGTGGCGTCAAGGCAATGGCGCGTTGTACTGCCCCCGCTCGCAGTCCTCGTGTCGACAACAGCCTCTCGGGACTAAGGTGGGCGGACATGACCGCTCGCTGTGCGCTGCGACCACACTTTCCCAAGTCGCTTCTGGTTGGATGTCCGCCAGGTGACCTGGGTAAGGTGCGGCTTTTCTCGTCATCTCTTGGAACCACGACCCCCGGGCGGGGCCGCTCCGCAACATGGCAAGAGAACGTGCGGTAAGAGTGATAGCGCAACACATCTTCGCCTCGAATTCGAACAAAGGACACGGCGACCACCGCATGAAACGTGACCGCTAGAGGCAACCGTCGTGGACTCACGGATGTGGGGGACCTACCGAGCCTCTCGTGATGATCGCGGTCGGCAGGACCAGCCTTTCCGGCGGTTGGATCTGGCCTTTCAGGCGGCGAATGAGCAATTCCGCTACGCTATGGCCAAGTGCATAGACCGGCTGATCGATGACGGTGATCGGCGGAGTTGTGACACCGGTCCAGTCCGCATCGTGAAAGGTGATCAGCGAAACGTCGTCGGGAATCCTCATGCCGCGTTGACGAATAGTCCGCAGGATTTCCAGCGCAATCACACTGTCAGAGGCAAGGATCGCGGTCGGTCGCCCGGGATGGGAAAGCATTTCGTCCGCGAGCCTGCGTGTCGCCTCGGAGCTTGTCGCGCCGAGCCGGACATGGCGCTCAGGTCGGTCTACTCCGGCGTCTCTGCACGCACTAAGGAAGCCGTCGATGCGCTCACGGACCGAGGATGTGTAGATTTGCCGGAGATCGACATATTCGTGACCATTGGCTTCCACTGCCGTGACATAGGCGATGTTTCGATGGCCGGCGCCTATTAGCACCTGGGTTGCCCGTATGGCGGCCTCGCGATCGTCAACCGTGACAGTGTCGACATCGAGGTCGGGCAGGGCTCGGTCAAGCAGGGCAAGCGGCCGACCGGAGCGATGGATATCGCGCAGATGGGTTATGTCGCGTGACTCAGAGGGCGTTACGATCAGCCCGTCGACCCGCTTGCCGATCAGCAGCCTTACAGCCGCCTTTTCCGCTTCGATCTTCTCGCCGGAGTTCGCCAGAATGACATTGAAGCCGGAAGCTTTGGCCGCATCGCTGATGCCGCGTACGGCGAGACTGAAGAACGGATTTTCGATATCGCCGACGACCACCCCTATGATCCCCGACCTGCCGGTCGTCATGCTGCGGGCGAGCTCGTTAGGCCGATAATCGAGAGCCTTGGCGGCTGCTGTGACGCTCGCCCGGATGGCGTCGCTGACGACGCCATAGCCGCCCAACACGCGGGCGGCCGTCGCCTTGGAGACGTTCGCTGCTCGGGCAACGTCGGCGACCGTTTTGGGGCGGGCACTGGATGGGACTTTCGTCATCTCTAGAACGACTACAAGAAATGTTGACGGCAGGTCAATCGGGCGGTAGTTTTAGTAAAGAGACCGGTCTCTTATCGCAGAAACCGGTCTCTTTTGCGATAGGGCTGAACGCGAGGATTCTGCCCGGCGCCGGAATACGAGGCGGCTGAAAGCGGTCTCAAGTGAATGCCAAGAAAAACAGACCTTCAGAGTGGAGAGAGAGACGTGAACAAGTTCGAAATGATCAAATGGCTGATGTGGCCGGCTCGGCGGGGCGCAGTGGCTCTCGCAATCGCGTGTGTCGCAGCAGCTTCTGTTTCGCAGGCCACCGCGGCGGAAGACAATCCCTATGGTCTGATCGACGCCAAGGTCGTCAGCGTCGGCACGATGGGCGATGCGAAGCCTTACGCCTTTACCCAGGCCGATGGCACTTTCACGGGTTTTGACGTGGAACTGTTCCAGAACGTGGCGAGCCGCCTTGGCTTCAAGCCGGATCAGGTGATCTTCACCGGCCAGGAGTTCTCGGCTTTGATGCCATCGGTTGCCAATGGCCGCTTCGACGTCGCGGTGGCCGCGATCGGCACGACGGAAGCGCGCAAGAAGACGGTCGATTTTTCGGATGGCTATCTCGCCGGTTATCTGTCGGTGCTGACCGCCGACAAGACGATCACATCGGCTGACGGGCTCAAGGGCAAGCGTCTCGGCGTCGTGCAGGGCACACTGCAGGAAATTTATGCCGCGAAGAATTTCATCGGCACCGATCTGGTCAAATTTCCCGACAACAACTCGGCCGTCTCGGCGCTCAACAACGGCACGGTCGACGCTCATTTTCTCGATTACGAAGCGGCCAAGGACTATGGCCAGCGCTACCCGGACCTAAAGATTGCGGTCAATATACCTTCGTTCGACGCGCCGGCAGGCTTCGTCATTCGCAAAGGCAACGACAAGCTACGCAACGCGCTCAACACGGCCCTGCACGCAGCCATGCAGGACGGCACGTGGAAGACACTTTATGAAAAGTGGTTCCCTGGTTCACCGATGCCCGATCAGTATCTCCCCAAGAAGTGACCGCTCCGGCCGCCGATTCCCACCGACGGCTGGAACCTCGCGGGCCGCACGTCTATAAGTTCGGATGCTCAGCGCAATGAGAAGGGGATCGCATGAACTGGCTTGAGAACCTGCGTCGCAGTTTTCTCGACTGGCAGGCCATGGCTGACGTGCTGCCGAGCATGATTACCATCGGGTTGAAAAACACCCTGATCCTTGCGGCTGCTTCAACGGTGCTCGGCATCGCAATGGGCATGGTCCTGGCGATCATGGGCATTTCGCAATCGCGTTGGCTGCGCATTCCGGCCCGGATCTATACGGATGTCTTCCGGGGTCTTCCGGCTATCGTCACGATCCTGCTGATCGGCCAGGGCTTTGCTCGCATCGGCCGCGAAATCTTCGGCCCTTCGCCGTATCCGCTAGGCATTCTTGCGCTCAGCCTGATCGCTGGCGCTTATATCGGCGAGATCTTCCGGTCCGGCATCCAGAGCGTCGAGCGCGGCCAGATGGAAGCCGGCAGGGCGCTCAGCATGAGCTACGGCCAAGCCATGCGCCTGATCGTGGTCCCTCAAGGCATCAGGCGCGTCCTGCCGGCCCTGGTCAACCAGTTCATAGGCAATGTCAAAGATTCGAGCCTCGTCTATTTCCTCGGCCTGCTCGCATCGGAGCGCGAGATTTTCCGTGTCGGTCAGGACCAGGCGGTGGTCACCGGAAATCTGTCACCGTTGCTGCTGGCGGGCGTCTTCTATCTGGTCATAACCGTGCCGTTGACCCATGTGGTCAATCACATCGACAACCGGCTGCGGACTGGAAAGCAAAAAGCTGGCGCGGCCACAAGTGGCCTGGCCGAGGTGAGCGAACTGCAAGGCGCCGTCAGCGGTCGAACTTCAGAGGCAGGTTCGGTGCGTCCCCTGTTCAAGGGCGGCAGCCTCGTCGTCAGCAACCTGGATATGGCCTATGGGGAGCTCGACGTTCTCAAGAGCGTAAGCCTGACGGTCAGGCCGGGTACAGTCACCTGCATCATCGGTCCCTCGGGGTCAGGCAAGTCGACCCTTTTGCGTTGCATTAATCGTCTGGTCGAACCCAAGGGCGGCGAGGTGTTGCTCGATGGGGCGAGCATCTTGGCTATGAAACCCGAGAAGCTACGGCGGCGCGTCGGCATGGTGTTTCAGCAGTTCAATTTATTCCCGGATCACACCGCCCTTGAAAACGTCACACTATCACTGACCAAGGTCAGGGGCATTCCGGCGCAGGAAGCCGAACGCATCGCCGAGGCACGTCTTGCAGATGTCGGCCTTGCCGCGCGTAAACATCATCGCCCCGGCAGTCTTTCCGGCGGTCAGCAGCAGCGTGTGGCAATCGCCCGCGCGCTTGCAATGAATCCGGAGGTCATTTTGTTTGATGAAGTGACCAGCGCGCTTGATCCCGAACTGGTCAAAGGCGTCCTCAACCTGATGGCGGACCTCGGTCAGCGCGGCATGACGATGGTCGTCGTGACCCATGAAATGGGCTTTGCCCGCAAGGTCGCGGACCAAGTCATTTTCATGGACGAAGGCCGCGTCATTGAGGCCGGCCCACCGGCAGCGATTTTCGACACCCCCAAGAGCACGCGTCTAAAGCACTTCCTGGCCGAAGTGCTCTGAATTCGAAGAAGCCAGGACGACCCGGTCCGCTCCCACGATTCATTCTCCACAGCGAAAGAACCTTCCATGCCTACACACCTGGTCTCGAAAGTCGTCGTTGTCGGCGGCGGTATTTTCGGCGTCTCCTCCGCGCTTCATCTGTCGCGGCTCGGCATCCAAACCATCCTCGTCAATAACGGGCCGTTGGCCAGTGGAGCGTCCGGCCGCTCGCTCGCCTGGCTCAACTCCGCACGCATGCGCTCCGCTGAGTATCATCGGCTGCGTATGATCGGCATCGACCGGTACCGGACCTTGTCGGCAAAATACCCAGATGCTGCCTGGCTGCGTTTCGACGGTGGATTGACCTGGGATGCGGACGACGGCTCGAATGAAATCATGGGAGCTTTTGCCTATGAAAAGAGCCTCGGATATGACGCACGGCATTTGCGCCCAAGCGACATCCCTTCAGCCACGCCTGGCGTCGCGATAAACGCCGTCACGCCCCAGGGCGCGATCTTCAACCCGGGTGAGGGCTGGGTCGATCTGCCGACGTTGATCAAACTGCTAGTTGCGGAATTCGTGGAACGGGGCGGTCAGCTCGTCACCGACGCCGGGCGCGCAACGGTGACACTCTCGGCGGGGCGCGCCACTGGGGTCGCGACGGAGACTGGCGCCACGTTTGCCGCCGATGCGGTGCTTTTGGCCACGGGCAGCGAGGTGCCGCGTACGGTGGCGCAAACCGGCCAGCACATCCCCGACGGAACGCCGATCGCCTTGCTGGTCAGAACCAAGCCCGCGGCTCTGCCACTTCGGGCGGTCCTCAATACGCCGCGCGTTGCCGTTCGCCCGACGCCGGACGGAGCTCTCGCACTCGATTCCGCATGGTCCGAAGAAGAGGTAATCGTCAATTCCGACGGCACTTATGGCGTCAAGGCTTCGACCCTCCAGGGGCTCCTCGAAGAGGCCTCGAAGGTGCTTGAGGGCAATCCGAAGCTGGAGTTGGAGAGCTACGGCGTCGGCCCCAAGCCGATCCCGGGGGATGGCGAGCCTGTGCTCGGCCGGCTGAACGACGTTGAGGGATATTACGTCGCCTTCAGCCACAGTGGCGCGACGCTCGGGCTGATCGCCGGCGAACTGCTTGCAGGCGAGATCGCCACCGGAAATGAACACCCGTTGCTGGCCGATTTCCGGCCAGCCCGGTTTGCGTGAGGAAGCGCTCCGCAGCCTTGCCACCGTCCGTGCCCGCGAGCTCCGAAGGTCGGTAGCCGGCCGGAGTTCGGCACCTGTTGCAGCAAGGCACCAATATGCGGCACAAGAGCTGCTCAAAGCCCTGTCGAAGGGCGGCCTGCGCCAATGCCCAGGTCTTGGGAGCACAACGATCGTGGCGCAGAAAGGCATCACCCTGAAGGACGTTGCCGCCGCGGCCAACGTTTCGCGCGCCACGGCAGCGCGGGCGCTCAACAGCTATGGCTATGTTGGCGACGGGACGGCGTTGCGTGTGCTGGAAGCGGCCGAGAAACTGGGATATCGGGCCAATCTCGTCGCGCAGGCCTTGCGCAGCGGACAACTGCCGATCGTCGGCTTCATCCCCGGGGACATCCAGAACCCGTTCTTCGCGCGCATCGCCCATGATATCGAGGCGGAACTGCGCAGACATCGCCACAATCTTCTGATCGCCAGCAGCGAAGAGAACGTCGAACAGGAAAAGGATCTGCTCGAGAGCCTGCGCTCGCTCAGCATTCGCGGCTTCATTCTCGCACCGACCTCCGCGACGGACAGCCAGCATATCGTTCAGCTCGCACGTGAGGGCACGCCGGTCGTGCTGATCGATCGTGTCGTCAAGGAGGTGCACTGCGACAGCGTCATCGTCGATAACGAAGGCGGCGCGCGCGAGGCGGTGGACTATCTGGTCGCCAACGGTCACGAGCGTATCGGCTTGTTGCGGGACGAATCGCGCATCTTCACCGCGCAGGAGCGGTTTGCCGGGTACCAGAATTCGCTTGAATCGCACGGCATTGCCTTGGACGCCTCGCTGGTCAGTGTGTCGCGATCAACCGTGGAACACGCCATCGAAGCCACCATCCGGCTGTTCAGCCGCGGTGATCGCCCGACCGCCTTGTTCACAGTGGACAGCCTGATGACCCAAGGCGCGTTGCTCGGCCTGCGCTCGATGGGACTGTCGATCCCGCAGGATGTTTCGCTGGTGGGGTTCGACGATTTCAACCTCGCCACCTTCACCGATCCCCAGATCACCGTCATTGCGCAGCCCACATCCGAAATAGGGCCGCTCGCCGCCAAAATGCTGCTCGAACGTCTGGCGGGCAAGAAGCTGGCCCCGCGCCACACGCGCTTCCCGACGCGTCTCATTGTTCGCGGCTCGGTCTCGCGGCTGCACCGGCGCTGATCGCCCGATCCAGTAGGCTCTTCCGCGAAGTCGTCCGACGAGGGGACTTGCCAACCTCTGCAATGCGTGCGTTAAATATGTGAGATCGATCTCACAATCAGCCGGATCGATGATGGCCGTGGCGACCTACCGGCGGCGCACCTGCAACGAACGGACGCCCTGCCGGAGCGAAAATACGAGGAAGACCTGCATGCTCAACTTTGACAAAGACCGCTTCATCAAGATCCAGAGCGGAGCCGTCTCCTTCGCCGAGGAGGCGAGGGCGCTCATGCACCGGCTGCTCGGCGAGGGCGTCGAGCGGCTCTATTTCATGGGGACCGGCGGCGTGCAGCTTCTGACCCTTCCGGCGATCGAGCTGGCCGAGCGCCGTACGAACTTTCCGGTGCGGGGAGAATATCCGGCGCAGGTCGTGCTTGATCCGCCGGCCGGGCTGGACCGGAAGTCGCTCGTGGTCATTCCCTCGCTGTCGGGCACGACCAGGGAAAGCGTGCAGCTGCTTTCCTTCCTGAAGCAGAAAGGCGTGCGCACGCTCTCGCTCACCGGCCATTCCGACACGCCACTTGCCAGGGAAGCCGATTTCACCTTCACGAACTTCGCGGAGGACGACACCTCTTCGGAATCCTTCTATCTGCAGTCGCTGCTGATTGTGCTGGCACTGCTGGCCGAGCGCGGCGAGTACGAGGACTTCGACGCCACGGTGGCCGAGCTCAAAAGACTGCCTGACCTGCTGGCTGGGGCAAAGGCGGCCTACGAAGACAGCGCGGCAAAACTCGCCGACACGATCAAGAACGAAACCTATCACATCTTCACCGGCGCCGGCTCCGTCTGGCCGCAAGCATATTATTACGGCATGTGCATTCTGGAAGAGATGCAGTGGATCAGGACCAGACCGGTCCATGCCGCCGACTTCTTCCACGGCACGCTGGAGCTGGTCGAACCGGGTGTGAGCGTATTCCTCTTCAAGGGGGAAGATGCCAGCCGTCCGCTGGGTGATCGCGTCGAAAATTTCATCAAGCGTTACACCGACAAGGTGCACGTTCTCGATGCCGCGTCGGTTGAACTGCCCGGTATCTCGCCTGCTGTTCGCAAGCTCATCTCGCCGATCGTGCTTGCGACGTTGCTGGAACGCGTAAGCGCGCATTTGGAAGTGTTGCGCAATCACCCGCTGACGACGCGCCGCTACTACAAGCGCGTCGAATACTGATCACCTCACCTCACAAAAACGAAGAAGGGAACTGATCATGAAATATTCAACACAGGCGGCAATCGCCGCGCTGGCCGCGGCATCGGCACTGGGCCTGACAGTGGGACCAGGTGTCGGCGCCGAGGCGGTCCAGGCCGATCCGAACGCAAAGGTCGATTACCAGGGAACGCTGTCGGTCCTGACGAAGTTCGGCGCGCAGCAGCTGGCGCCCTACTTCGTCGGCGTCGCCCAGGATTATGAGAAGCTTCATCCCGGCGTGAAAGTCGAACTCATCCAGGAAAGCGACGACAGCGTCAAGGACAAGACCAAAACGCTTGTCGCGTCGAACTCGCTCCCGGACATCTACTTTTCCTGGACCGGCAGCTGGGGCGGAAACTTCGTGCGCGGCCATCGCGCCGTCGACCTGACCCCGGTCATCGGCCCCGATACCGAGTGGGGCAAGACACTGACACCGGCGGCCGTTCAGGCCTTCATGTACAACGGCGAATACTACGGCATTCCGCTCTATCTCGACGCAAAATTCATGGGCTACAACAAGCAGGCTTTCTCCAAGCTCGGCCTGAGCGCGCCCAAGACCTTCGAGGAGCTCCTGTCCTCCTGCGAGACGATCCGGAAATCGGGCATGACGCCGATCTCTTTCGGCAACAAGGAAGCCTGGCCGGCAATCCACTATGTGGGGCAGCTGCTCGCCTACGACGTCCCGCAGGCGGTACTCGAGAAGGATTTCGACCCGGGCACGGCGGAGTATAGCGACCCGGGCTATGTCGCCGCGCTCACCCAATACAAGCAGATCATCGACAGTTGCACGGATGGCGGCGCCTCGGTGAACGGCACCTCATATTCGTCGGCCATCCAGACCTTCAGCAACACGAAATCGGCCATGTACTACCAGGAGATCATCGAGTTCGATCAGAGCGCGTCGGCGGATTCCGCTTTGAAAGTGTCCGATCTGGGCTTCTTCACGCTGCCTGCGCCGAATGGCGCAAAAGGCGACGTGAAAGCGATCGAAGGCGCGCCGGAAGGCTACATGATCAGCTCTGCCTCCAAAAACATCCCGCTGGCGATCGACTTCATGAAATTCGTTACGTCCAGGCAGAATGGCCAGGTGCTCTCGGCCCCACCCTATGGGCAGCCCAGCGCGACCATCGGCGGGGCTTCGGAAGCCAACATGAACCCTTCGGTGGTGGCCGGCCTCAAGGAGATCGCCTCCGCTTCCTACCTGATGCCATGGCTGGACACGGTGAACCCGCCGCGCGTGGCCTCCGCGTGGCTTTCCAGCCTCCAGGCGCTCACCGGCGGCTCCATGACGCCTGAGCAGGTGATGGAGCAGGTCAAGCAGGCCGCCGCGTCGTCGAAATAGGCCGATGGCGAATCCCGGTCTGGCCAGAATGGAAGGCGCTCCCTTGAGCAACGCCGCGGGCGAGCCGGCGGCGAAAGCCGGCCGGCCGTTCCGCCACTGGAGCTCGCTCCGCTGGGTCGCCGGCGCCGTGATCCTGGTCGGTTGGTTCGTCTATTACCCGATCGTCGACAACTTTATCGTCAGCACCACCGACGAGGATATCTTTACCGGCGAGACCACGAATATCGGCCTCGCCAATTATGAGCGGCTGCTGCATGACCCGGTCGTCTGGGTGGCGCTGTGGAACAACACGCTCTACGCCCTGATCTCGATCATCTTTCAAGTTGGTGGTGCCTTCGTCCTGGCGGCGCTGATCGAGGGGCTGGGCAGCGAGCGGCAAAGGCGCTTCTGGCGTGCGATTTATTTCATCCCTTCCGCGATCTCGATCACCGTAACCGGTCTCCTGTTCTATTTCATCTACCAGCCGGATATCGGGCTCTTGAATGCCGGCCTCAGGCGCATTGGTCTGGAACAGCTCATCCAACCCTGGCTCGGCAGCGAGCATACGGCGATCTACGCGATCATCGCGATGAGCCAATGGCAGGGCTTCGGTTACTCGACGCTCCTGTTTGCGATCGCCATTCAGAAAATTCCGCGCGATCTCTATGATGCCGCCGTCATGGACGGAGCCGGGCCGCTACGCAGGCTGTGGAGCGTGACGCTGCCGCTGACCCGCGAGATGACCGGCCTGATGATCATCGTCACCATCACCGGCGCGTTCCAGGTGTTCAACGAGGTCATGGTCATGACCGCCGGCGGGCCCAATAATCGCAGCCAGGTGCTTGGCACATGGCTTTACCAGCAGGGCTTCATTCAAAACAATTTCGGCTACGGCGCCGCGATCGCCGCCGTGATCTTCGCCGTGACCATGATCACCGGAGCGGCCCAGCTTTGGTACACCAGGCGCCGGAGGGTCGAGCTGTGACGGTGATGGCGGCCAGCGGGCGGACCGCGCGCCCGACCTTCGGGAGCGCTCTTGCGAAAGCCTTTCTGTACTCGTTCCTGATCTGTCTCGGCATCGTCGTGCTTTATCCGCTGGTCTGGATGGCGCTCAACGGCTTCAAGGACAATGGGCAGATCTTCGGCGACCCGTTCGCGCTGCCGTCGCGGTGGACCTGGGGCAATTATGTGCAGGCCTGGAACCGGGGCGTCCGCGACTATCTGGTCTCGAGCCTGCTGGTGACCGTCGCTTCAGCGATCTGCACGGTGCTGATCAGCGCCTGGACCGCCTACGGGCTGACGCGAACGCCAATGCCCGGCAAGCCGCTTGTCGTCGGCCTGGTCCTTGGCGGCCTCATGCTCAGTCCGACCGTGGCGCTGATTCCGCTGGTGCGGATGCTGCAGGCGATCGGCCTCTACAACACCTACTGGGCGCTGATCATCCTCTACACGGCGTTCCGGATTCCGTTCAGCACCTTCCTGATCCGCGCCTACATGCTTGGGCTGCCGAAGGATCTCGACGAGGCGGCCCGCATCGACGGCGCCAGCGAGGGGCAGATCTTCTGGCGTATCACCCTGCCGCTGTGCCAGCCGATCATCATCTCCTGCATCATCCTCCACGTTCTATTCGCCTGGAACGAGTATTTGTTCGCGATGGTCTTCACTAACGGATCGGCGGTGCAGACGCTGCCCGTCGGCCTCACCTCGCTGATGTCCAAGAACGGCACCAATTACGGCGTCGTCTTCGCGGCGATGACGATCTCGGCCCTGCCGATCGTCCTGCTTTTCTTCGCCGCACAGCGGTACTTCATCCGCGGCCTCTCCGAAGGCATCGGCAAATAAATCACCCGGAAGGACATCAATGCCGCTTTTCAAGGTCGACCAGCTGATTGGGGCCAACTTCGCCTTCCAGCATTACGCGTTCGATCGCGTTGCAGAGATCCTTCGCGGCTTCGGCTTCAAGAAGATCGAGCTTTGGGGCATCGCGCCGCATCTCGACCTGTTCCATGCGACCGACGCGCATGTTCGATCGGTTCGCGAGATACTTGCGCAGAACGGCCTGACGGTCTGGTGCTTCACGCCCGAGCAGGTGATCTATCCGATCAACATCGCGTCGGGCGACGGCGCATACCGCCGCGACAGCGTCAAGCGGTTCTGCCGCGCGGCGGACATATGCGCCGAACTCGGCGCTCGATATTTGTTCCTGACGTCCGGGCGTGGATATGAACACGACCCGCCGCAAGAGGCGTGGGCACGGTCGGCCCAGTCGCTTGCGGAGATCGCCGCCTATGCGTCCTCGCTCGGCGTGCGCTGCCTGCTCGAGCCGCTGCAACGCGTCGAAACCAACGTCGTCACCAATGCGGCGGGCCTGCGCGAAATGCTCGACCAGATCGGCGCCGACACCATGGATGTGGTCCTGGACACGGTCGGCATGGCCACTGCCGGCGATACCGTGGCCGACTATGTCAGGCTGTTCGGGCCGCGCCTGGCACATGTCCAGATCGTCGACGGGCTGCCGGCGGGGCATCTTGTCTGGGGCGACGGCAAGCTTCCGATCGGCCAGTATCTCGACGACCTCGCTGCGTCGGGCTATCGGGGGAAACTGACCTTCGAGCCGTTCGGAAATGGCTCCTATGCTCTGGACCCGGTCGCGGCGTGGACACGCAATCTCAAGGCCATCGAGCCCCACGTGACGCGGGCGCCGACAGCAGCATGACCGGAGGAGCACCGCCCAATCTGGTCGCCGTCGGGGACAACTGCCTCGACGTCTATCTCAACAAGGACCTCCTGACCGTGGGCGGGAACGCCCTCAACGTTGCCGTTCAATGGCGCCGCAATGGCTGGAGCGCACGCTATTTCGGCGCCGTTGGCGATGATCCTGAAGGCGAGATAACGCTCCGCGAGATCGAGACCGCCGGGCTGTCCCGCAAAGATGTCGAGATGATCTCCGGCGACACGGCGGTGACCTTGCTGCGCGACCAGTCGGGCGACCGTACTTTCCTGTTCGAATCCTTCGGCGTCGGCGAGAACTACATGCCCGCGCCGCACAACTGGCGGGTCATATCGAAAGCCGACTGGGTGCATCTGGGCACCAATGCCAACAAGGATCTCGTGCGCCGCCTGGTTCGCGAGCATGTGCCGTTCAGTGTCGACGTCTCGACCGCGCATCTGGCCTTGCCGCTGCAAGGCGTGCCTCTCGTCTTCGCCTCCGGTCCAGACGAACCGAGCGTGCCGTCCGAGCCCGTCATCGCCGCGCTGCGGTCGGCTGGTGCGCGCCAGGTCGTGCTTACCTGCGGCAGCCGGGGCGCCTACTTCTGCGACAGCCAAGGCATTCGCCACGCCGAGGCCTCGCCGACCGCCGTCGTCGACACCTGTGGGGCTGGCGACAGCTTCATCGCCACCTTCATCACCGCGTTCTGTTTCGCGGGTCTCGACGCCGACGGAGCCATGCGAAAAGCCTCTTTCGAGGCCAGCAGGACCTGCACGCATCTGGGTGGCTTTCCGCAGGCGCCGCGTCCGATCCCAGACTGGCTGCCGCTGAAATATGCCGACGTGATCAATCGCGAGACGAGGGTCTGACATGGCCACTTTACGGATGAGACAGCCGGCAGTCGCGGCGCCAGCCGATCGGTCATTCTGGCTGCAGGACATCGCCGCTGCCCCGGCGACGCAACCCTTGGTCGGCGGCGAGCGGGCCGACGTGGTGATCGTCGGTGGCGGCTATACTGGGCTGTGGACGGCGTTGCGGATCCGCGATCTGGCTCCCGAGACCCGCGTCATGGTGCTTGAGGCGGATCACTGCGGCTCCGGCGCATCCGGGCGCAATGGCGGACAGGTGCATTCCTGGTTCGCCGAACTCGATCAGATCAGCGCCGTAGTCGGCGAGGAGGAGGGGCGGGCGCTTTGCGCCGATAGCGTCGATGCCATCGCAGAGTTGGGGAAACTTCAGCGCGACGGGACGATCGATATGGATCTTCGTCTCGACGGCTGGCTTTGGACGGCCAGTTCCTCCGCCCAGGAGGGAGCCTGGAACCGCGCTGTCGCGATGACCGAGGCGGCCGGGGCCAGTCGCTTCCGGCAGCTGACCGGCGAGGAGATCAAGCAGCGGACCGGGTCTTCCGCATCCTATACCGGCGTTGTCGAGCCGAATGCCGGGACGGTCCATCCAGCCAAGCTGGCCACCGGGCTGCGCGAACTGGCGATCGCTCGCGGCGTGGTCGTCCATGAGCGCAGTCCCGTCACCGAAATCGTGCCCGAAAGGACCTGCCTGGTCCGGACTGCGCAGGGCGAAGTGCGTGCCGAGACGGTCGTGCTGGCGGCGAATGCGTGGTTGTCGGCGCTGCCCGAACTTCGACGGCATCTTTACGTGGTCGCAAGCCAGGTGGTCGCGACCGCGGAAATCCCTCACCTGCTCGACCGGATCGGCTGGCGCGACGGAGCCTCCATCTGCGACTCGCAGCGCCAGGTCCTCTACTACCAGCGCACCGCGAAGGGACGGGTGGTCTTCGGCCGCGGCAGCGGCAACATCGCCTATGCCGGCAATTTCGGCCAGAGCTTCAACCGCAGCCCAGAACACGGACGGGAAAACATCCGCGAACTGGGCCGCGTCTACCCCGAACTGCAAGGGGTGCCGATCGACTATGATTGGGCAGGCCCGATCGACTGTGTGCCGGAGCATGTTCCGGTCTTCGATCGGTTGAAGGGTCATCCCAACATCGTCTTCGGCATGGGATATAACGGGACCGGCATTGCCCAGACCCCGATCGGCGGCCGCATCCTGGCCAGCCTTGTGCTGGAGCGGAAGGATCGCTGGAGCGGCAGTGGGCTGGTGGGGCTCGATCGGCGCAAGAGCATGCCGCCAGAACCATTCCGCTATATCGGCGCCAAGCTTGTGCGCGCCGCGGTCGCGCGCCGAAACGACGCCGAGATCCGCGATGAGAAGCCCGGGATGCTGACCAAGTTACTTTCGGAATGCGCGCCGGGAGGCGACAAGCCCGTTTGCCTGCACCGTCATCGCCGCTCGCACGAATAGTCGCGCTGCGCGAGCAACTTGCGGCTGATGCGGCAGAGCCTGGGGACTGCGGGACGCCGTCATCGGCGTTCGGCGCGGCGCCCACGGCACAAAGCAGGAGCCATTTCGGCCACCGCGGCTGACCGGTCGAGGTGTTGGGCGCGAGCGTAAGACGTGTTTGGCCGCGTAATCCCATGCTGGGCAAAGCCAATAATGTGGGAGCCGGTGGCTGCTCTGTTTCATAGGCGACGTGCTGAGCAAACTAAGGTTGTCGGACCGTTGACGGCCCTGGAAAGCTGTACCGGAGCCTACGTCAGCTCATAGTAAAAATCACAGATCAGGTCCGCGACCTTTACAGCTTCAAAGTCCGTCATGTGGGCGGTCGTCTCGATGGCGACCGTTTCCATGTTGTCCTGGTCGGCAGCCAGAAGGTCCAAAATCTTGGCAAATTTGAATTTGAGCTCCCGGTCACCGTCGAATTCATCGAGCGTGACATGCAAAACGTTCAGGTTTGCATTTATCAATCGTGTCTGGATGGGGTCGGATGATGCGGCCAGGGTGCGAACTGCTGCGAAAAAATGCTCGCGCGCATTGGCGTATTTGTCGTCCATTTTCGCAAACCTTATGGTCAGTTGATGCGCCCTGGACGTGGGCGAGAGGTCGGGCTTTACGCTCTGGCTCGAACTGAGTCAAATTACCGGCAAGGCGGTTTAACGCCGTTCCATGGATAAGCTGGCTACCAGCTAGCATTTCCTGGTGAAAGTCACCAATCTCGCAAAACCGGCGCGACGGCACGATAGAGGAGCGGAGCATGGTCCTGGTGCTGCGACGGAACGGGTGTCGACTTCGTGTGTTCTTACTCACAACAGGCACGGAGCAAGGTTATGGTGGCACCTCGGGCGGTTTGGAAAGGTTTCCTGAAGGTGGGGTCGGTTTCGTGCGGCGTGAAGATTGTGGGTGCAACCAGCGAGGCCTCCAAAATCCATTTCAAGATTTTGAACCGTCAGGACGGGTTGCCCGTCAAAAGCGCGTATCTCGACGAAGAGACCGGCGACGTCGTCGAGAGCGAGGATCAGGTCAAGGGCTATGAGGTCGACAAGAACCATTTCATCAGGGTCGAGCCCGATGAGATCAAGAAACTCAAGCTGACATCGGCCCACACGCTCGAGGTGGATTCATTTGTCGCAATTGAGGACGTCGACACCCGGTATCTGGAAAAGCCCTATTATCTGATCCCGGCGGACGGCGCCTCGCTGGAAGCCTTTTGCGTTCTTCGTGACGCGATGGCGAACAAGCGCGTGGCCGCGCGCTCTTGCGTGGTGCTTTACCAGCGGGGCCGCGAGGTGTTGATCCAACCCTTCGAGAAGGGAATGCTGCTGACCGAACTGCGCACGCACAACGAGATGACCTCGGAGAAGGAGGTGTTTAATGGCTTGGAAAGCCCCAAATACGACGCGGACCTTCTTGAGATCGCCGGCCTGTTGATCGACAAGAAAGTCACCAAGTTCGACCCGTCGCAGTTTGAAGACACATATGAGGATGCGTTGATCGCCATGATCGACGCCAAGCGCAAAGGCAAAGCACCGCCTAAGCCGGCGCCGGCGCCGAAAGAGAACGTCATCGACTTGGCTTCGGTGCTTCGCAAGAGCCTTGCCAAGGAAGGCATCAAGGGCGGAACTAAATCCCGGGGCCGAAAGTCGGCGTAGCGGTCGTACCTGATATTCGCTCTGGTTGCCGTACAACCCCGCAGGCTCGCGACGGCACCGGGGTCCGCTGCCGGCAGACGAGATCCGCGTCGACGACCCGGCTCCATCATGCGCCCGCTGGGCATCGCATGGTATGCGTTCCTGCCATTCGGATCAAAAAGGCGGCCGGTGTTCAACTTCCGCTCGGAAGGCGCCAAGCCCCTACATAGCAATCGCTGTCCATTTGTCCGGGCCCTTTCGGCGGAGACTGTGCGGCTCAAGCCTGACATGGCAGCGCCTACGAAGCTCATCGATATCGAAGCTGAAAGCGCAGGTCTCCTGTCGCCATGCTGGCCGCGAACAAAATAAGAACAAAGGAGCCTTGACGAGGCAGGAAGATGTTCCTTATTCGTGGGAGCGTATGAGCAGGAGAGCCTTACTGCCAAGGCGCCAAAACGGCCGGGCGGCGGCGAGGCTATGGCCGAAGAGGGACCGGAAATCCCACAGGAGCCAAGAGGATGTCCAAAATGCACGACCTGATCGCGTTCTTCCAAACGAATGCAGCATTGGTCATCGGCAACCCCGTAGCGTTCGCTACCTTCTCAGTGTTGTTCGGAAGCGGAGGATTTGTCGCCGGTCGATACTTTTTTACCGAGCGCATCGCGAACTTGGAAAGCCGCATCACCAGGCGCGATGAAGAAATCGAAGCGCTGAAAACAGGAAGTAGGAAAAAGGCTGAAGAGCCGTCGCTCATCCCAATAAAAGGCACTTCGGCGATTGGGAACGATGCACCGGCGCTGTTGGGAAAATGGCCGGACCGGCGCCAACCAGGAAAACTGTCTTCGCCACCACGGCAACGACGTGGCTAACAATCAGGGTGGTTAGCGCTCGGTCGGCCGGTTTGACCAACCTTCAACCAGCAAGAAACCATGTCCCACATCGTGAGAGTGCCCGCCGTGAAAATCGGTTGCTACCGGCCGCGCCCGCTAAGCGGTTCCGTGCTCTTGAGCAGTGCGACCAGTTCACTCTGCTGACGGGTGCGGGTCTTGGAAAAAATCCGTTCGAGATAGGTCCGACAAGTCTTGACGGTGATCTTCGAGCTTGCAGCGGCTTCTTTCAGCGTCCGCCCCGACGCCAATGCGGCGGCAAGTCGGGCCTCGGCCGAAGTTAGATCGAACAGACCGCGGACATGCTTCTCGAAGCCATCGGCAATGCGGCGGGCGACCTCTGAGACCATGATCACCGCGCAACGCTCCGACGCCAGGCCATAGGCGCGGGCATCGACAAATGGCGCGACCGACAGCACCAGCCGCGACATCTCGGAGCGCTTGTGATCCGACGGAACAATCAGCGTTCCTCCGGTTCCTGGAATGGCACCATCCCGCAACGAGCAGGCATCCGCGACCAGCCGCTGAAGCTCCTGCGCATCCCTAGGATTTGAGGCGACGATCATGCCGCCATGCAGCCTCAGGGAGCTGTCGGGCCGCGCCAGTATCGCCTCTGCGGCTTCGTTCATCTGCGCGATTTGCCGGTGGCCGTTCACCAGAAACACGCCGAAGGGCAGGTGCGAGAACGCCGATGCCAAGGCCGACGTGTTCTCCAGACTCCGGCTGATCTGCCCGGCGCGCAGCATATGCGGCACGATCTTCTGCAACAGGTCGATCTCGGTATTGTCGAACGCTTCGTGCCTTGAGCCGCGATGGATATCGAGAAGCCAATGCGCACCGTTGGAGGCGAGGAGGTTACAGACCAGCCCTTGATACATGTCGCGCGGCCTCATCCAGTCTTGCCAGAGTTCGCGTCGGCGGAACGCTGTCTCATCGGGTGCGGGCGGCCAACGATTGACCGTGCCGAGCGACAAGGCGGCTGACGCCGCAGCCAGGGGATCGCGAAGCATGGCTTCGATGCCATTTTGCGACTGGAATTCGGGATCCAGGTCGGATGCGACCGCGTCGAGCGTTTCCGGACTGACGCGCACAATGCAGGAGCGCGAACCGCCGAACAGGTCGCGCATGCCGGTTATCGCGTCGAACCAGCGTTCCTGATTGTAGGCGGCCTCATAGATCTGGCCTACGACAGCGGAAACCGTTTCGATGGTGACGTCAGCCATGATGTCTTCCATTCACCATGTCGCGCGGCCTGTACCATTCTTGCCAGAACTCACGGCGCCGGAACCCGGCTCCGTCTCTCCTTAGGCGTGAGCGATCATAGATCTTGGCTACCGGCTGCGCGACCGCGACCGCGCTGATGGGGTCGCGCATGGGCGCGGCGGTTGCCTCGGAAGAACACATCTCAGGATCATGAACAGCCGCCATCGCGCCGCAAGCCTGTTGGTCTAGCCGCACGATGCAGCTTCTTGACTTCTTGAAAGTTAGCGCAGCCCGGCGACCGCATCGAACCCGTTCCTGATCGTAGGCAGCTTCATCGATTTGGCCGACAACGGCGGAGACCGTTTCGATGGTCGTGAATGCCATGATCAATCCATTACTGTATGCGGACCGATGAAACCTTGCACACGAAAGCTCACGTGCAAGTTGCGTCATCGCTAAACAAGTCGATAGTCACACCCAAGCCTGCAGCATCAATATTAGAATGGATAAATATGGGCCCTCACGGTAACAGTCTGTTCTAGCTGCGTGCCAATAGCCGAAGAACTATTGTCATATGCCGATTGTTCGGACAAGGGCCTTGTCCAGAGTCTCCGCCGCATCGGTAATTCGACCTTGGGGTATACTGGAGCGTACCCAAGGGCACAGCAGGCTGTGGGTAGCATCGGCTCTGAATCGAGCTTTGTGTTCGCCCATTCCCAGATGCCCTCCAGCCAGGAAAGCAACAAAACTTTGGCGCAGCCGGTTGGACGCGCTGCCGGACATGCAGTCAAGGGCAACATGGCTTCCATTCGGGGCGATGCACCTTGGGCTCACAACGTTGCAGACTGCCGTCACTGGTACGCCTCGTTAATTAAGCAAAAACAAATGTGTCTCCCTAATGTAACAGTCCGGTCCCTGCAAGCCGCCATCAGGCCACAAACCGACTACCGTCGTCATATGACGATAGGAAAGCCGACCGCATTCGATCAGCCATGGACGCTGAGATTACCGACGGTCGCTTCGGCTCCTGCCGACACGATTGTCGAAATGAGCGGGGGCAGGACATGAAATTCAGCAGCAGTATCAGCCGCTATCGCAATCGTTTGCTTGTGAGCACGGCGATGGCCGGCGCAACGCTTCTCGGCTGTGGCGAAAATTCGTTTGCCGACTGCACGGATGCGGCGCCGTCCAATTATGTCTGCTCCGGCGCCAACACGACTGGCCAGATCGTTCCCGACACGATCACCTTCCCGCTCGACATTAGCGACGCGCCTGGCCTTCTCGCTTTGCCGGCCAGTCCGTCGGTCACAACCGACCCAACTTTCAGCGTCAATACCAGCGATCCCTTCGCATTGGGCATATTGGGAAGTGGCGTGGTCAGCTACACCGATGCCAATCCCTCGGCATTGACGTCGACGACGGGCGTCGGCCTGGGCGTCGTTTCGCTGGTTCCAGTTCCGCAGTTCACCCCGCCTTATTTCAGCCTCGGGCCGAACCCCGGCGGCGCGGTCACCATCGACACAAACGGGCGCCTGACCGGCGCCCTGATCGGCCTTGCTGCGATCAACACCGGCGATGGCGCGACAGATATCAAAGCAACCGGTGACATCACAGCGACGGGCTCCGATGGCTATGGCGTCGTGGTCTATTCGCAAGGCGGCGGCTCCACGATCTCCACCGGAAAGGTGACGGGCGGCACCAGCGGCATCTACACCATCAATCAAGGCCTGACGGCGGATCTCAGCGTGACCGCGACCGGCGATATCACGGCCACCGGCGCGGACGGATACGGCATCTATGCAATCAATGGTGGGCCACAGCTTGATGTACCCAACACGATCCTGAACGGCTCGGTGACATTTGTTGCCGGTCCGCCCCTCAATGCAGGCAAAGATCTGACAGTACAGGCTCAAGGCGCGGTCACCGGCGGCAAGGTCGGCATCTATGCCGAAAACGACGGCACTGGGGACACCAGCGTCACCGCGACAGGTGTGGTGACAGGCACCGGAGCCGGCAGCTACGGCGTCCATGTCGTAAATGGCACCACCGCGAACGACCTGACCGTGAACGTGGCAGGCGTGACGGCTGAGATCATCGGCATCGTTGCCGACAATCAGGGCAGCGGCGACACCAGCGTCACGGCAACGGGACCGGTCACCGGGCGCCTGGCCACCGGCATCGCCATCGGCAATCGTGCGACAGGTAAGGATGTGACGCTGAACGCCGACGCCGTGACAGGGGCTTACATCGGCATCTCAGCTTCCAATCTCGGCACTGGCGCGACAAACATCACCACCAGCGGTCCTGTGAAGACGTTCGGTTTTGCGGGTATTCAAGCACTCACGAGTACCACCACCACGGGCGACCTGACGCTCGATGCCATGGCCGTGGACGGCGGCAATTTCGGCGTCTACGCAGAGAACAAGGGCAGTGGCGCAACAAAGATTACCACCAAGGGCGATGTGCTGGGGGCCGACATAGGCATACTGGCCGTCAACGGGGGCATCGCCACGTTCAGTTCCACGGATGGCTCGCTTGCCTCCGTCGCAGGCGGCCTTGCCTCCACCGATCTGACAGTCGATGCGAGGGCGGTCAGTGGCGGCCGCTATGGCGTCTATGCCTACAATGGCGGAACCGACGGAACACGCACGACCAGCGTCAAGACGTCAGGCACCGTAGAAGGCAGCGTGGCCGCGATCAGGGTGGAATCGCTCTCCGGCCAGGCAATCGACATCACCACCAGCGGCGTGGTGCGCAACGCTTCGCAACTGTCGAGCGATGTGGCGGTCACCACCACGGGCGGCCCGGTAACGCTGACCAACAATGGCGGCATCACCGGGAAGATCAATTTCGACGGCGGCGGCGTCATGTTTAACAACAATGCGACGTGGAACACCGCTGGCGCCGGCAATGTCTTCGGCGGCGCCGAGATGATCAATGCTGCCGGGGTCGATATCATCGCCGCCGCCATCGGCGGCACGACAACGACGGCGACCGTCCTCGACGGATTGGTCAAATTCACCAATAAGGGCCGCTTGATGATGGCCAACGGCATTGCCGGCGATTTCACCAGGCAAAATGACGGCGATGCGATCTTCGAGGCTGGCTCGGTGCTGGCCGTCGACATCAGCGGCGCAGGCCAGGCTGACCGGTTTCTCACGACAGGCACAGCTGATCTGAGCGGTGCGACGCTGGCTGTCAGCGCAAACGGCGTCGGCGTCGGCCAATTCAGAGTGCTGACCGCCGATAGCGGCCTTGGCGGGACGGAGTTCGCCTCGGTCACCGGCATTACAAGCACCGCCTTTTTGTCCGTGACCGACACCTATGATGCCAACAACGCCTACCTCAATGTGATCAAGGTGCGCGACTTTGCCGATGCCGGTCAGACGCGCAACCAGATCGCTACGGGCGAAGGGCTAGACAGCCTGACCAGCGGGACCCTATTCAACGCCGTCGCCGGACTTGCCACCGACGCGGAAGCCCGCGCCGCCTTTGACCAGCTTTCCGGCGAGATTCACGCTTCGGCCAACGGCATGCTGGTCGAGGACAGCCGCTTCGTTCGAGATGCAGCCACCAGCCGTATCCGCACCGCTTTCGGCGATACGACCGCGGCAACATTGCCTGTCATGGCTTATGGCGAAGGCGGACCCGAAATGGTGGCCGCCGACACCGACCGTTTTGCGGTGTGGGGCCAGGGGTTCGGCTCCTGGGGCACGACCGTTTCCGACGGCAACGCCGCCGCTTTCGATCGTTCGACGGGGGGCCTACTGGCGGGCACCGACACGCTGGTGGGCGGCTGGCGTGTCGGTCTGCTCGGCGGCTACAGCCATTCCAATTTCGATGCCGACGATCGCAATTCCTCCGGGGACGCCGACAACTACCATCTCGGTCTCTATGGCGGCACCAACTGGGGCGCCATCGCCTTCCGCACCGGCGCGGCCTATAGCTGGAGCAGCCTGTCGACAAAACGCTCGGTCGGCTTCAACGGTCTTGCCGATCAACTCTCGGCCGACTACGACGCCGGCACCGCGCAGATCTTCGGCGAATTCGCCTACAAGACCGACGCCAGCCAGTTCAAGTTCGAGCCCTTCGCCAATCTTGCCTATGTCCGCGTTCACACGGACGGCTTCATGGAAGAGGGCGGTGCGGCGGCGCTGACCAGCAGCAGTTCGACCACCGATGCGACCTTCACCACGCTCGGCCTGCGCGGTTCGACGAATTTTGCGCTTGGGACCATCAATGCGACAGCGCGCGGCATGCTCGGCTGGCAGCACGCCTTCGGCGACACCAAACCGCTGTCCACCCTCGCCTTTGCCGGCAGCGATACCTTCACCATTGCCGGTGTGCCGATCGCCAGGGATGCCGCTGTGATTGAAGCCGGCTTCGACCTGAAGATGGCGGCCAATGCGACGCTCGGCCTGTCCTATTCGGGCCAGTTCGGCGGCGGATCCAGCGACAACGGCGCCAGGGTGAATCTCGGCGTGAAGTTCTGACGGCGCAAGGCCACTGGCAACTCCAACGCCTTGGAGAGCGGGACTTCAGAGGTGGTTCGACACTTCCGATGAGGACCTGACCGTTGCTGAACAGCATGCACAAAACGCTCAGCGAGATTGTGACCCGCGCTTGAAGCTCGGAGAACCAACACGCCAACCTTCGGCCGAAGAACGTCGGCGTATTTTTCAGAAATCCACGAAGCCGATCTTCGCTTCCGGCCCCAAAGAAGACATGGCTGCTTTGCGCCTATTGCTGCATGCAACAGACATGGCTGCTTTGCGCCTATTGCTGCATGCAACAGACATTCCCGGTCGATCCGTCGGGAGACGTTTCTTACGCCGATTGCCGACGCCAGGGTCTTCCTATTGGCCACCAGCTGCTGGCACTCCAACCTCACCGACTGCTTGATCCTGTCCATAACGCTCAACCAAGGTTGCACTTGCGGCGTTCAAGCCAACGACTTCAACCTTATGTCCGCGCCGGCGCGCTTTCAGTACAACGCGGTCAAGGGCACTGACCGCCGAGATATCCCAGAAATGAGCGGCACTAACATCGATCACGATCTTTTCGACCGGCTCCAGGACATTCATCGAGTCGGCAAATGTCCCTGCCGAGGCAAAAAATATCTGGCCCTCGACGACGTAAGTTCTCACGCGACCGTCCATTGAGAGCATTGAGGTTACCCGGCTGAGCCGAGAAACCTTGCCCGCGAAAAACACGCCAGAAAGCAGGACCCCGATCAGTACGCCAATCGAAAGGTCGCCCGTGGTCACAACGGCAACAACCGTTGCCAGCATGACGATGGACGACGGCCAAGGATTTGTGCGCAGCCTGCCGACCGAAGCCCACGAGAAGGTGTTGATCGAAACCATTATCATTACTGCCGTCAACGCAGCGACAGGCACGACAGCGAGTATGTCTTGGAGGAGGACGAGCAGCACAAGGAGAAATGCACCGGCCACGACCGAATTGCGCCCTATTGTTGCTAATGGCGTCGATGGTGGCGCGAGGAGTCCCTCCCTCTCGCTACCCGCCGTCACCAAGGGCTGGTGGAGAGCGTCTCAATCCGCCGGCCCTTTTTGCTGCTCAAAAATAAGGCCGATCAGGGAGCCGACCGGCCTTTCAGTTCGCAGGGCCTGGGGTGGCAGCAGCCGACCCTGCGGATCTCTATCAAGCCGATCTCAATTAGCTTCGCAAGGTATCCATCAGATGAATCAGGATCAGCAGCCGCTTCCTGAAGCCTAGGGCTGCGAATAGCTGCGAGGCAACGGACAACTGCGTTCGCGAGGGCTTTTCCTCAGAGGGGCGGCTGCGATGGGCTAGATCAGCATCGATTTCCGCAAGGGGTTGCCGGACGTACGAGACCAAGGGCGTGTCTCCAACAAAGAACCCGATTTGCTTTAGCCATCAAACAACAGTGCAGAAGCCCGCCTTTAAGACGGGCTTCCCGACCGGCCGGAGGCGGGAGAGTGCGGCCAAAGCCTCGCGGCTGGTTCCGCAGTCCCCTTCAGCCTCAGCGGCGTGCTATCAGCAAGCAGAGCTGGCGCAGGTCGCTATCATAAGCCCCTTCGCTGCTGAGGACGTCGGCGCAGCGCTTCTTCATGCGCATCACCTGCGAATTCGACATCTGAGCCACTGCACCTGGAATGCTTCGGCTCGAGAGGGTGCTCGGGTTCGCAGGACTGCTGGGAACCGTTCCGTTGCCAATACCCACGCCGACACCAACGCCGCTTGTGCGGCCGACATTGACGCCAAGCCCCGCGTTAATGCCGCCCGTTCCACCAACATTGGCACCGAGCCCGGCGTCGACGCCGCCTGAACCACCGATGTTAGCCCCGGCTCCTGCATTGACGCCATTGCTGCCGCCGACCGAAGCGCCGAGCCCGGCGCTGACGCCATTCGAACCGCCTACATTGGCCCCAGCACCGGCGTTCACGCCGCCCGCACCGCCAATCGATGCGCCAGCCCCGGCGACGATGCCGCCCGATCCGCCGATAGAGGCACCGGCTCCGGCATTGACGCCGCCGCTTCCGCCGACGGAGGCACCAGCACCGACGCCGATCCCTCCGGCAGCCGTTGCCGGAAGCGACAAGGCGATAATGAATGCGCTGCTAGCCAGAGTTTTGGCGAAGGTTTTGACGAAAGAATTCATGACACTCTCCTGTTGCTTTGCACCAGCCGCAAGTTGGCTGTGTAATTGCAACTACCCGGTGAGCTTCTTGGGGGCGAGATAGGATGGTTTACTTCTGAACAAGGCTTCGAAAAGCTTAAAGCGGCCCTTAAAATTGATCCAGATGAAAAGGCGCGAAGCGCTGCAGGGTCAGAACGGCTCCAACATTAACAGAGTGGCAACGCCGGATGCCTATGCTCATGAGGAGAAATTAGGAATTGAGACATGCAGAAGCTCATTCACAAGTTCGTCCGAGACGAGTCCGGTGCGACCGCAATTGAATATGGTCTCATCGCCGCGTTGATCGCGCTTGCCATCATTACCGGTGCAGGCGCGCTTGGAAATTCGGTCAACGCCAAGTTCACCAAGATCGGCAACACGTTAAACAGCAGCGGGTCTTAATCAGCGTGTCTCCTCGGCCAATCCTAACTCGTAGTAACGGGTGTGGGCGCTGCGGACCATCACCGAGTCGCAAGATACCCGCCTTGGGCTCAGACATTGACCGGGAGTCAATGAACGCGGGCCTGTCCCTCAGGCGATGAGGCATTAATGATCTGTACTCGATTGCGGCCATTGCGCTTGGCCGCGTACAATCGCTGGTCCGCAAAGCGGTAGAGTTCGCTGATGAGGCTTCCCGCTCAAACACCACGCCACCAACGCTGACGGACAGGCGGCAAGCTCTCTCCTTCCAGCTTAAGTTCGGAATCGTATACCGCGGCCCGGATACGCTCAGCGACCTTGCCAACTGTGTCCGGGCCAACACCAGGAAGCAAGACGCTGAACTCTTCACCGCCGATACGGCCGATGACATCGAATTCACGCACGCTCCCTTTGATGATTTGCACGATGAGCTTCAGGGCCTCATCACCTCCGTCATGCCCGAACCTGTCGTTGACCAGCTTGAAATGGTCAACATCGATGACGAGGAGCGCGCCCAGCCGTTCGATCTTTCGATTGGCCACTCGGTCCAGGAAGCCGTCCACGATCGCCATGAACGCCCGCCGGTTCAGACATGAGGTAAGCGCGTCAGTCGAGGCGACGATCATTAGCTCACGATGAGCGATGGCAAGTTCACGCTGTTTGCCAAGAAGGTATCCGAAAAAAGGTGGGGCAAGCACAAGCGGGATGATCACATTGTTCAGGGGACTCTCGCCCCACCGCCAAGTCCCTGTTGCCAGTGAATAGCTGTCAATCGCGAACGCCACGACGATGCAGCACAGCGTGCCAATCGTGCTCAGTGCGATGACGCGACCCCAGCCAAAGGTGGAGAGATCCATGATCGGCTTGGCCATCTTTCCTCGCCTGTGGCCCAGTAGATGGAGCAACATAGGTCCAGATCGTAAATCCATTGTGCGCAAGCGGTTGGTTCGCCAGCCATTCGATGGAATGGTCAACAAACGGTTGCTGAACACCAAAGCCGTACCCTACTCAGCAGCCAGCGACCCCCTCGCAACGGTGTCTGCAACGGGGAAGGCCACGAAACTAAATCCAAGAAAGTCGCGCCGCGGAGAAACCGTGCGCCCGCGGGCAATCGCGATCTCTCAATCGGCAGTAGCGTTGCACCACGGCGCGCAACGTCAGTCGACCAGTTGCAGTTCAGTGAACCTTCCAGCGATTTCCTTGAATACGTTGGGCAGCTTGCTGGGGTCGTTGACGGCATAGTAGTCAGTCGGATTGGTCGCGCATTTCCCGTACAGGGTGCGGTTAGCGGCCGTGTCTGATTGAAGGGTGATCGTATAGATCTGCACCTGCTGGGCCTTCAGTTTCTGGCAAACATCGAGCGTCCAGCGATCCACTTCACGCGCCGCATCCGTCTGATTGGTCGTTCCAAAGCGTCCTGAACCGAGGTAGCCGTAGGATGTATAGTCCGACTTCTCCGGCTCGTTGCTGGCACCGAAGACGACATTCTCGCCGTCGGTAAGCAGCACGACGATCTTGCTGGTATTTGGCGCCTTCCATGCGGCACCGTCCGTGTAGGGCGGATCTGGTGAAAGCACGCGCATACCCCAGGAGAGACCCTCCGAGACGTTGGTGCCCGAACCGTTCCATTCCTGCATCTGGGCAGCCGCCGTGCGCAATTTGTCGAGGTCTCCGGTCAACGGCACGACAGGGGTGGGGCAAGCGCGGTTAGGGCCTACCGTCAGGGGTCCTTTTTTGTCATTTATCTTCTTGGCCTTTGGGTTCTTGTATTTGGCGACCTTCTTGTCTTTTCCCTTGTCGTCGGTGCCGTCCGCGACCTCATCGGACAGGTAGGAATTGTTGTAGACCCGCGTATCGTTGCCATAACTGGCCGATGGGTCCGTCGCGTCTCCCGGGTCATCCGGCGCGAAATACGGCACGAACAAGGTCTCGGGCTTGTAGCCGTCAGGTTTTGCATCGGAAGTGCTGTTGATTCCGGGGCGTGCCTCCACGCAGCCCTTCCAGCCAGTGCCATTCCATCCGGTCCCCTCTGCAAGGTCCTTGAAGAGATCCATGTGGTTGGCGCGCTTGCCGTCCGGCAGAAGCGGAAAATTGACGCCGTTGTTGGGAGACCGACCATCCATATCGATCCACGAGGGGTCGAACTCATCACCATTGACATTGACTGCAGTCACGAAGGGGACGAGCGCGGCGGTTACCTTGCGATTCGGGGACTTCGCGTCGCCCAGATCATCGAGCAGTGCTTTCGTGGCGTCCCGCAGAGCCTTGATCTTGGCGCCAGCCATGGAGCCGGTGTTATCCAACACCAGGACCACTTCAAGATTGTTGGTGGCCTCCATTGCACCGGCGTCGACTTCGACGTGTTTGCTGTCGCCGAACATGAAAGCGAAGTAGAGCTTGACGTCGGCCGAGGCCGAGGCTTTGGTCTTTACATAGTTGAGCCCCTTGTCGACGGCGAAGGTCACCTTGGGGTTCAAGAGCTCGGTGTGATTTGCGATGTTGGCTTGGAAGTAGCGTTGGAGCGCGGTCTGGCGATCTGCCTCGCTGTCCGACAGGTGCGAGGACGCCAATATTGCTCCGTCCAAGGAATTCTGCAGATTGACCTTTGCCCGCATTAGCGAGGATACATCGACCGCAAACCCGACTGACGCAAGAATGGCCGGGAGGGCTATCCCGAACAGAAGGCTGAAATTGCCGTTCCTCGACCGCAAAAATTTGGACGCAAGCATGCCAACCCCCCTTCGCCTAACCCATATTGGCGCATGGGCTGCTTGACGAAGTGTTGATGCAGATCATGAATGTCGGGCAAGCCAACGAGATGGTTAAGCCGCCGTTGAATGTTAGTCCCGGCCGAGCTTGTAAGTCCTGCTACTGCCCAAGCTGGTCGAGCCTCGGATTGTTCAAAATGCGCAAATCAGGACGCACGCTGCACGGTGTGTGGGTGAATAGTGGATCGCCTTTCTGACGCAGCGATTGTCGCCATACCGACTGCACGACAGTGGCCACATGCCAAGATGTTGCGGATAGGCTGGTCCGCACCAAGAGGTAGGTGGCGGCGCTCAGGGGTCGGGGAGTAGCGGCGGCTGGGGTTCTAGCGCAGCAACAGTCGGCCTTGATCGAGATGGGTTGAACTGGTGAGATGCGCTGGCGGTGGTTCTTCGTCAGGCGCGGACTCTTCGGCGTGTTCTAATCGCTCCAGCAACTCCTTGATGATATCCGGTAGGTTATGATCAACCCGGAAGCACGGCAGGCTCTCTGCATAGCGATTCATAGCCCTTGAGCCTATCTGATGCTTGATAGCGGCAGCGACTGTCCCGCCCGAGTACTCACCGAAATTCATGGTGAGGTCGTCCCTTCGTCCAGTGCGGAACCCCTGAACTTGTGAATGGTTCCGCAATTTGAACATGATCGTGGCCCGATCCGATTTCGCCTATCGTTGTTGATGTCGTTGTGAGGTGTCCTCCTCTTGCTATCCGTCATCGCCAGAAAGGGCTGATGGATCGCGTCTCAATCCGACGGCCCTTTCATTGGTCAAAGGATCCGGGAGCCCGAACGACCTTCAATTCGGGTGCAGCAGATATGACGCCGACCGCTGCGATTTCGATAGCCCGAACTTAGTTGGCGCGGCGTCGTGGGTGGCAAATGGAGAAGTAGCGCGATTCTCCTCACGCCAAATAGTTCGGGAACACGCTAGCTTTTTTCGACGCGTCGGAGCGCTTCAAGGGCGGCCTTCAGGCTCTCCCGCATGCTTTCAAGCAGGCGTTCGTCTTGCCCAACGGGTCGGCCCTTCGCCCGCTCGCGCTCTACGACCCTGTCTTCAATGGATAGGGCGTGTTCATAGTAGCCAACGATATTAGTCAGGTGTGCTCTGAAAGTGCTGATGCTCCTGTCTCCCGATTGGGCGAAAGCATGATGACGACTTCCAAGCGCCCGATTGCCGACACGGGCGACCAGACAGTGTACGCCTTGCAGGGACGGATAGCCAATCTTCACTGGCGTACACCTGTTGCCCCTGCTTAACTCCCCGCTTTCCGAAACGGGAGGTTTCGATGACCACTGACGGCTGCTGTACGGCCCTGATCCGGAAGCTGGAGCATTTCGAAAAACTCTCCGACGAAGACAAGAACCTGCTTGTTAAGAGCGTTGCGAGGACCGCGGAGTTCGGCGCGGGCAGCGATATCATCGGGCAAGGAGACAAGCCTGACTATGTTCACCTGCTGGTCGACGGCTGGGCAGGCCGCTACAAGCTTCTGCCGGACGGCGGCCGCAACATCATGGCCTTTCTCATACCCGGAGATCTCTGCGACGTGAATGTCGCATTGCTGGAGGAGATGGACCATTCCATCGGCGCATTGTCGTCGTGCAAGGTCGCGTTGATTCCGCTCGCGACGATCCGCAATCTTATGGACCAAAACAGGACGTTGGCCCGAGCGCTTTGGTGGGGCACTCTAGTCGACGAAGCAGTACTGCGCGAATGGCTTGTCACGGTAGGATCACGACCGGCACAGCAACGGGTCGGCCATTTGATCTGCGAGATGTTGATACGCACCGAAGCCGTTGGCCTTGCGCGAGACAACAGCTTCGACTTGCCGCTCACACAGCAGGAACTTGCCGACACGATGGGGATGTCGCTGGTCCACATGAACCGGACGCTTCAGGGATTAAGGAGCCGAGAGCTCATCATCACAAACGGCCACACGGTGACCGTGGAGAACCTGAGGGCTCTTATAAAATTCGCCGCCTTCGACCCTTTGTATCTCCACCAGCAGGCTCATAAATTCAGAAGCATGATGCAGGCAAAAGTCGCGTAGCGACTACTCTGACAGACCGGCATCGAAGTGCACGATAGCATCGAGGATGGTGCGGTAGAGGCTGTCCACCTCCTCATCAATCTCCAGCCGCTAGGCCGCTTCGCTTGGACATAGTGCTAGGGTCCGCCCTTGCAAACAAGTGGACAGCGGATCAGGCCCATTAAGCTGATAGAATCACGAGCTCGGCGGTGAGCCAAAAGCCGGCCGCCATAAACACCAAGATCACTGCCGCGAAGATAAAGATGCGCATGCCCGCTCCACTTCAGCCGGCCCTTTACCACACGACAAAAAAGCCCGCCACCTTTTCGGCAGCAGGCAAGTTCATAGAGCCCCGCCGCCCCATTTGCGGCATCGGCGCGTGGCGAGGCCGGTAAAGCTGGCGGGCCGGTTGAGCAGCGCAAGGAATGCGCTAGCATTAGCGCAGAAATGAACGGGGAAACACCGTGCTACCGTCACCAGGACTGGAAAGGCTGAACGCATTTTCCGATGGGGTGTTCGCCGTACTGATCACAGTTCTAGTTTTGGAACTGCGCCCGCCGGAAGTGCCGACGTTCAAGGCCCTTCTGACGTCATGGGAAACCTGGCTTAGCTACGGCGTAAGCTATCTCTTCATAGCCATCGTTTGGGCGAACCACCACCATCTTTTGCGCCACGCCAAAGAGAGCACAGCGTCGTTGATGTGGTACAATTTCGCGCACCTGTTTTCAGTCTCGCTACTGCCCCTGGCCACGGCATGGATGGCCGTAAGCGAGTTGGCACCGCAGCCTGTCGCATTCTATGCGGCCGTGTTTTTCCTGGTAAACTTGACATATTTGCTGTTGATCCGCCAACTCATTGATCCGTTGCCAGACGACGAGGTGTCACCAGAAGTGCGGCGGATCATGCGGCTGCGAGCCATAATTACGCTCTGCTTGTTTGGGCTCGCTGCTGTCTTGGCATTGAACTACCCGATCCTTGGATTGGGGATCTGTAGTTGTTGCCTAGCAGTCTATCTCAAGCCCCAGGCGCAGGGCTGACAACTGAGGGCCAAAAACCGGCGTTGCGCCGGCGTCCTCCGACAACTCTCCTTCGTAGATGCCGAGCCAGCGTTTCTCTTCCCAACCGTATTCCGCCGGCTTGCGCCCGTCTTCGGATTACGCGATGCTCCAGTTCGGGCAAATTATTGGGGGCGGGTTTGCGTAGATACCGACGCGTCGGGTTTATCGCGCACCGCGACGGCATGATCACGGACTTATTTCTTACAGGCGTCGCTGCTTTTTCTATTCTCATTCCGCTCTATTTCATCCTCAAATGACAACTCGCCATCCACCGGGGGAAAGTCTCGCGACCTTGGGCGCCCACCGCTTCCCTGTGGCGTGGTGAAACATCAACAGAAAGCCGCCCGTGGCCTACTGCGAAGGCCTTCCGAAAGGAGTGGCTAACCCTTAGGGCCCGACCACTGTACGGTGAACCTCCGCCGCCACGTGATGTTGCAGGCACAAAAAAACCGCTGGCTAGAGCCAGCGGCTCACGGTTGCTCACAGCCTGCGAACCGCCGTATGGTATGAATCGGGGCAACGCCAGGCTGACAGGTACGCTCTCTAAACTACAGCTGGTTCTGGAAGATCGGGCTCTGGAGGTCAGCTTCGGCGGCGCCGCAGCCCCACCGGGCCTTATTGGGGGTGCAGCAGCAACCTCTCATTGCGATTGCGAAGCAACCTCTCATGGGCGCAAGCATTTCGTGGATGCCGGAAATGAGGTCGTAGTACCCGTGCCCGGCCCCTGTGCACGTTTCGCCTGATTGGGATCACATCTGGGTGATGGATGGTCGCATACGAGACGATTGAACTTTATGCAGTTGGATTTGCGGCTACTCCGGCCTCGGGGCAGTGAGGTGCAAAATGAGCGACGCGGGACGCAGGGAGCCATCCACCTGGCGGATAGTGACGGCGCCGCCCGGCAATGCGTGAGCGGAGGGCTGGTCCTTGGGGAACCGGGTCAAACCTCTTAACCGCGTCAGCTCAGGCGGGCAGGGGGCAAGGACGCGCGAGAAGGCGTTCGCGGGTAACGATGAAGGGTGGGGGTACCGAAATCGCTTGTACGGGGCCATTTGCGATCCGCGTCCAAACAGGCAAATGTCGGCTACAACAATGGCGTAGCTCAGGCCGGAACGGTGTAGGCTGGGGGCTGTTCAGTGGGCGTATGGTGCCAATCTGGTTTCAGAGGCCGCCACCGAAACAAACTGTCGCGGCACGGCGGAACGCCTTGCAATTCAAGACTCTGCCGCTATTCAGATGCCCGTTTGCTGCGGTAGCTCAGTGGTAGAGCACTCCCTTGGAAAGGGAGAGGTCGAGGCTACCATGCCCCGCGCTCAATGGCGCCATTCAATCGCCGAGAAGCTGACTGTCCGCAAAGGTCTCAAAATCGATCACCTCCAAAGTGAGCTTTCCACTGTCAGCCCCTAAATCGGTCACTAGTTTTGTCACTGGTCTATGCTACAGACATGCTACTCTGTAGTAGAAATAGATAAACGAAATCAGTGGTTAGGGCGAGAGCGCGCTGCATCTATGGGGTGGGGTCCAGTCAGTATAACCGGCTCGCTGTTCGCGCCGATGACCACCCCGGGCTTCCCTATGACATCAAATGGGGCGCGATCGGCAAGAGCCTGACGGGCGGCTTCGGCACTCTGCAGCCTTCCCCGAACCGGTTGTTCACCCGGCGCGAGTCATGCCTAGACAGCACCATGCGACGCCGCGGATATTTTACGGATGTGAACTTAGCCCCGGGTCAAGGTCGGCTCTGCTGAATCTGACGCCGGCACGATAGCATCGCTTTTCAGCCCTAACGCATCGGGACCTTCTTGGATTTGCCGCAGCCTCGGGCCATCGCCATGCTTCTCAGCGCCTGAGCGGTCTCGCCGCCCAGGTGTCCTGGATCACATCCGCAAAGTCACGTTTGAAGACCTCGCGCGCATGGCCAAGCGACATCGACGGGTAGGCGCCAAGCTTCGCTCCCAAGCGGTTAACATCGGCTTGTCCACCTGCGGCATCGTTCTCATCGGCGGCTTGCACAGTCAGTCGCGACGAAGTGTGGTGCCCCAACACGTGCGGAACATCAGAGCTTTCTAACGGTTCTGTCTTGGTGGATTCCAAGGTGGAGCGACGGGCCGTGGCAGCGCTCGATTCGTCTATTCCTCTGGTTTGACGGCAAGTGAGCTCTCCGGCGGCTGGCCTTTTTCTCATAGCGGAACTTTGTCGATCGCCGAAGATTGAGCCATTTGGCGGCAGGGTGCACAGGCCTGTCGCTGACCAAAGACCCAATCTCTGGTCGGCCCGCGCCTCCCCGAGAGGTGCGGGTCATTTGCGCGCGACTTGGGCAGCAATTGTGTGCCAACCTGCTTCGTGGCGCGAAGCCCCGCCCCTGGTTGATCATTTCATCTGCTGAAGGCGCTCAAGGGGGTGCCTTCCTGCGACTCCGTCCGATATTTTCCGAGTTTGTCTGTTGCGATGGCGCCGGGAGCTTACCGAGGGATACCGCCGATCACCCAACCGAGCGAGAGAGCCAGGACGAACCCCAGAAATACGGCCGTAAAGAACCACATGACGCGCTCCTCCGCTCGTTGTGCGAGCATCAACGCCCCAATCGCTTTATAGTTGCAGATACAGTATTACACAGCGGCAGCGATCCCGCTCGGGCGCCTCTCGACGCGTGGAGCATCACATCTGGTGGTCGGTTTTTGCGTGGGAGCGTGTTGGACGCAGTTGCCAGCCGCCAATCGACCGTCCGAGGTCGGTGGATATGGATTGTGCCGTTGTAGGCGCCGCCCACGAAAGCAGGGCAACGCTGACTGAGAATGAAATCAGCAAGGCGAAGGCGGTCGCGAGCAAGACATGGTCCCCTGTTGCAGCCGGAGCAAAACCGCCGCCGATCCGCTTCGTTCATTCACAGTTTGCTCGCTTGTGTGTCAAGGTTACCGCGCCGTTAAGAACGGCGTCACACCTGAAACGAGGGAGCCAGCGTTGACCCGCCACGCCAATGCCGTCGCGGCTGGAACCTTTTCAAGCCGCGCGGATTGCTCTGCATGGCAAAAACCCCAGAAGTTGCCCCACCCATTTTGGCCGAGACCAGCCCCGACCGATCTGTCAATTGCGAGGTCGCTCTGGAGACGGCCTTCGCAGCCCTTGTTGCTACTTCCATTGCCCAGGGATGGACCCCGGAAGAGACGGCCGAGACGCTGCACAAGCTTGCTCTTGAGCATCTCGAACAGCTCAAGGTTACAACAGCATAGTCGATCCGGCGCGGCTCCGAAATTTCGGCACGTCACGTGTCGGATTATTTGCATTCAAACGAGTTTTGCGACGCTATAAATGCTGCCTCGACGTAGGTTCTGGGAGGAGAGCATGGCTCCGCACGAGCAGCATGCCGTTGAAATCATCCGGGAGAAGAAATGGACAGTGCGTGTAACCGCCTATGGTAACGCGATCACATTTCCCTTCGAAGTTGAAGAGTACGCGCGCTCATATGCGGATGGGCAGGCGTTCCGGCTCGGGGTCGAGGTTGTCGAGTTCAAGCAATGCGCGTAGCGGGAACCTTCTCCTGCAGGTCATGCTGACAGTGAAGGAGAGCTTTGGAAGGAACGGCCTTCAGCGCGCGGCGGACCTGCCGGTCGCCTGAGCCGGCGCGGTGAACTCAGGCCCTCCGCTTATCCTCTTTTGAAGTCTCTTGCCTCGTAATTCCGGGTCTTTTAACCCGGTGAACAGATGGATTATCGCCGTTACGCGTTTGTCCTCTCCATGTTTGCCGGTCATGAGACTCATGGCCATTGTGGTGCCTGCAACGAGGCCTGCCTCGCAGGGCGGCGGAAGCGCTTTCCGCGATAGACAAATGCTATATTCGCACCCCTCCTCAATCGGAAGAGATCGAACACCTGGCGCCACACTCGCCTGACCTCCACGGCAATCTTGGTCCAAGGGCCTTTCCGTTTCCGTTTAGCCCGCTCGCTATGTTTGGCCGATCTATTTGCCTCCATCTCGCTCGGGAATTCTGCTGCCTTGTCTGGGAAATGACGAGCTTGAGCACACAAAGCGGGCGAAAGTTGATAGATTGTTCTGTTTGAGGACGGCGGCGAAGTGGTATCAAACAACACGATGTCCACCGCGCGGTTGTTGCTCTTCGTCGCTTCAAGCAAGTCAATCGCAGCCTGTCGGGAAACAATGTAACCGGCAGAGCCGCAATGAAGCCAATGCAACCGATGCAACTCGTGACCTGGCATGATGGGAGCTGCTCGCCTTAACGACACGACCGTCTTGCTAAAGAAAGTTTCCAGCTTGATAATGTCTGCATCGGCTGGGATCCAGTTTTCGTGCGCAAGCAGCCGACCGGCTGTCTCCGAGAATACGATGTCATCCTCGAAGACCCCAACATAAGGGTCATCTCCATCCGCGACGAGTTGCCAGCAGGCTCTGTGGCTTAGAACACAGCCGATCTCCACAAGGGACAGGTCCGGAGAGATGTCCTCGATGAATTGCTGCACTAGCCCGTCGACGGCAGGAACTCGCTCGAATGTAATGCCGATACGCCCAAATTCAGCCGTTACTTGAGAAAACCGGGCGGGTGACCGGTCCAGATTGATTACAAGGCACCTCATTGACTCTTCCCCCCAACGCGGCATTACTCGCCACATATCCCTTTCGCAATTTTCATACAATCCACGTGAAAAGTGGAATAATGTAATATCTTCGGCCCCTCCCAGTTTTGACGATGAATATGCTGGAATTTCGGCATATTGACAGCATCAGAAGGGTTTTCTTGAGGGTGACAAAATGTCTAAAGTAACACAATGGCTAAGAAGAAGAAAATTACTTCAGCCTAAAGATATACTTCCATCTTGCGTGCGGGTCGGCCGCTATCCGCATGGAGTTCACAGCGGCTGTTTCCTCTTCGTCTCCAACGATTCACCTGTGACTATCGGGTCGTTCTGCGCCCTCGCGACAGGGGTCCTCTTTATTTGCCAAGCTAATCACCCGACCGAGACAGCATCCAACTTCGGCCTTCAAGACCAACTGCTACAAACCAAGTCAACGATGGGATATCTTCGTACAAAAGGCCCGATAATTGTCGGTAACGACGTTTGGATCGCGACTCGGGCAATCGTCATGTCGGGCGTCACCATTGGCGACGGAGCTGTAGTCGCTGCGGGCAGCGTCGTCACGAAGGATGTGCCACCCTACGCGATTGTGGGCGGCAACCCGGCGCGGATAATCAGATATCGGTTCTCGGAGGACACGATCGCAGCCATGAGAGAAATCCGTTGGTGGGACTGGCCGATTGAGCGGATTGTAGAGCAAAAAGCAGCGTTCGACTTGCCTGCGGAGCAGTTTGTCCGTCTTTTTAGATGACACCTTATCTCTTCACAGGCCCGACATCATCGATGAGATCGGCCGCAGTCCTACTGATCTGATTGACGTTTGAGATCGAGGCCTTTCAAGCCGCTGCCGCGACATTCTGGGCATCTGATCGTTGACCCCTTGCAGCCCGCTCGGAGGACTCCGTGTGGGCAACAAGTCCCGTTAGTCTAGTGGACAACCATTTACTGCAATCGAATACCTTGCCAGCGCCGAGACATCCCCGGCACTGAAACTTTCTGAACCCTACCAAACGCCACCTGCCAAACTGTCGGAAAGGCAAGAACGCAGGCAGTTAGAATTAGTTTCAGCTAATCCATTGGGGCCAAGGCGCTACCCTGCTAAAGGTATCGTTCGCCGTCGCCGGAAGCTCAGGCCAACACGCGATCGGCGGCCGCGATGCGCCGCGTCCTTCTCTTCGGGCGAAGCGCCTTTCTCCAACTCAAGCCTCATAGTTCGCCTCTTGTGTGGCCATCTTTCACGGCCACCTATTGGGTACTGGCTGAGGTATAGATGAGTTGCTATAGTACTTTTTTCGCCATTATGAGTTATAGAAAGGCGCTCTATAGCCCATGGCATGGAATTGGGAACAGGCCGACTGGCCGCATTTTACCTTCGACAACGCCGGTGCTCAATCTGCTCGATGAGTTCGCCGCGCATGGCCACCTCCCTCCCATCGGACGGGCCATCGGCTTGTTGGCCGGCTATGGCGTCCAGCTTTGGCCCATCCCTGGAGGAGGCTCATCAACTCAAGCCACATACGGAAAAGGCTGGAACTCTCCTGTCCAATCCAGGGGTGCTTCTTCCGTTTCAATGACCACGAAGCCGCGTGTCTGGTTTCCGCTTTCCGCCTTGCTCGGACAGGCAACTGTCGTTTGCAATCCATGAGCCATGCGCTTGATGCCGACGAAACGGGCATCACTCCGGCTCGCCAACACATTGGCAGGCGATGATGACCCGACGAGGTCCGTAACTTGCCCACAGCACGTCAGCCTGCATTTAGCAGATTGTTCGATGGGAGCTAGGATCTGCATAATTCGTTGCTGAAGGGGAGCAGTACTTGCGGGCATCCGCGCGGAGCCGCAGCGCGCGCGCATGGATGAGCGCAATTTATAAAGTGTTTGACGTTTTTGACGCGCTATCGAACGAACGCGATCTGCCACGATGCCGGCCTGAGACCATGGGAAGGAGCCCAACATGAAGCTGGTATTAGCTTTGGCGTTTGCGATGCTCAGCACTTCTGTGCAAGCCGCCAACATCACCGTTATCGACGGCAATGCCAAGTTTCCCGAAGGGCCGTTTGTAGAAAAAGGGATTCTTTATTACGCCCAGTACGGCGCAAGTGAAGTCGACATGTGGGATGGCAAGACACGAACCACCATCTGGAGCAAGGATGGTTCGGGTAGCAATGCCGTGCAGCGGTTTGGCGAGGGCTTTATCATCGCCGGATATGATGACGGCACCATCGTTCTGACTGATAAGGCCGGAAAGACCAAAGTCGTTGTTGACCATGACGATGAGGGTAACAAGCTACTCGGCCCCAACGATATCGCCCTCGACGGCAAAGGCGGCGCGTACCTCAGTTTGTCAGGCCCATGGGAACCGGAGCCGATCGTCGGCAAGATCGTGCATGTGAGTGCGGATGGCAAAGTGAAGGTCGTCGCCAAGGATATTCACTACGCCAACGGCCTGACGCTGTCGAAGGACGGGAAGTTGCTCTATGTCAACGAATCCGAAGCGAACCGGCTGATCCAATTCAATGTCGCTGACGACGCCACACTAACCGAACGCAAGCTGTTCTTGCGGCTGTATGAACTCGGCGAGCCACCATCAGCCTATCCCGATGGGGTTAAGCTCGGACCGGATGGAAATTTGTACATTGGCGAGTACAGCGCCGGGCGGATTCTCGTCGTTGATCCAGCCACCAAGAAACTTGTGAAGGCGATCGACGTGCCTTCCGCGGCGGCGCCCAACCTGGCATTTTCCGCCGACGGGAAGACTATGTATGTCACCGCCGTCGACGATAAGTCCGGAGCGCCATACCCTGGTAAGGTCTACGCCATCACCGATTTCTGAGGCGACTGCAGAATTGCATCGCTGTCCCCGCCCAGGTTAATCCGAAGGCGAAACACAAGCCGCTCGAAATGTTCCTGGCGTGGGCGTTCAGCCTCCGCTGCGTGCCGGCCCGCGGGAGTGGGGCAAGTTGAAATCTCGGCGGGGATCAATCACCCGAAGGGCGCGACAGCGCCGTGCTGCAGCGTCAGCGAAGCATCGGGAAACCGTGATTTCGCAGTGTTGGGGAGAGAGGGGGAACACCTCGCTCCCCGCGCCAGAAAAAGGTCGCCTCAGCGGCGAACTACGGATATACGGATTGCAGCAGGGAGCCAGCCAGACCTTTGACGAGCCGCCCCGCGATCACCACGGCCTGGGCTTTCTTGGCTGCGGCCTTGACGGCAAGGGCAGCCTGGGTACCGCAAGCCTCCGCCACCGCAGCTTCGATGCTCCTGCGATTGAAATAGCTCTCCAGTCGGGGGCAAATAGTAGGTCATTCCAACCTTGTGCGCCTGTCCAAGCCGCTCGGCATGGGCGAGGGGGCTTTTCCGAACCGTAAACTTTGTCCCGACGGCGTTGAGGTGCTGGCGGCAGCGTAGGCCAAAGACTCCAGCAATTCGTCACGGATGCGCTCGAGACACCATTCCCTGAGGTCGTCACCCGCCTCCACGAAAACCGCGTGACTGTGAGGCTGGGTGGGCCGTCACCGTCGATGCCCCTGGCGTCAAGCTGGTGAGGTTCAAAGGCTCTGTGAGGAAGCCGCATAGCGGAAGCCGACCTAGGTCACTTGGAAGGCGAGATCTCAGCCAAGCACCATTCCAGCGAAGACCACAGTGAGGAGCAGTGATACCGGCACGGCTAGAAGACAGCACATCTCCATGGTTCTTGTATCTTGCCGCTTGTGCATCTTGGCCGTCTCGCATTTTTCGCTATCATTTTGCGCGAACGGGTCGCTGATGGAAGCGCTTCTGCGCGACGCCGCTTGAGATGCAGTCGGGGTGCTGTAGATTAGCAACACCTTGACCGTCTCCAGGAACGCGCCTGCCGCAAATGCAGCGTGGCCAGCGAAGGGTGATCGCACTTTTGAGCGAACAACCCTGCGCGAGACATGGCTGCATCAGCCGCTCGCCCCGAAGAGACCTTGCCCCTTGTTGAATTGATAGCGGTTGGGCGGGGCCAGAACCGGCGACCTCTGCTGCTTGGTTCACCCTGGAGGCGTCGCAGGTGGAACTGCGGACTAACGCTTTGGTATCAGTTATTCAGGACCTGATCGCCAAGGCAAAAGCATTAAAAGCCCGCCGCGTGGCCAATCGCGACGGACCTTCATGTGAGGAGTGGCTACATCCGAAGGAATCGACCACCAAATGGTTAACGTTCTCGGTCCGGTAATGTTCCCCGCCAGAAAAGGCTCCGCGGGCCGACCCAGTTGACTGATCAGAATGAAGCACCGCCGGCGGAGAGTGTCGGACTACCGGACCCTATGAGGCGAATGTTCCGCGGCGCGCACCTCGCCGTCGCTGTCGGGCCGCCGCGTGTTATCCGCCCCTAACTAGCAAGCCATCTTTGGGAACCTACCATTCGGATGTGTTCCTTTGCTGCGCCGTCGTTACCTCATCTTCTGCTGCTGCCGCGCTCGGAGGTCGACACACCCAGGACCTGTAAGCGCTCATTCCAGAAGGCCAGCGTCGTGATGGACGATAGCATCGAGCACGGTTTCATAGACACTGCCGGTCTCTTCCTCGATCTCGGTGCTGGTGATGCCAGTCGCTTTAGCGTCGGTGAAAAGCTTCTGGATAGCCTCCGCCACCGAAATCACGTCTGAACTGGCCAGGCCAGACACGTTGCTGCTTAGCCACTTGTCGAGGAAATTGACGCCACGCGTGCTCATCCCCACACAAGCGACACGGGAACATTAGGTTCCACTTACGCAAGCCGGGCCGAGATCGAGGAACAAAACACTGACGGGCTGGTTCCCGAACGTTATGCCACGCTACTTTTTCGACACTATTGAAGACAGTCAGATCGTCCGCGACGATCTGGGTATCGACATGAGCCAGCTCGAAATGCGCGCGGAAGCGAAGCGCGTTCTGCCTTCAATCGCGGTGGAACACCCCCTCGCGTTAGATCGCAATGAGTTCGTGGTGCGGGTTCGCGACGAGAATGGATGCTACGTTTATGAAGTTAGCCTGATCCTGGTCGCACGGCTGTTGATGGCATAGGCGTTCCATCGTCGGACCGTCTTGGAGAGAGCCGCCTTCAATCGTGCGGCGGCTAGCGAATGCTGTCGGGGAATCGCTTCGGAGGGAACGGCCTGGGTCATGGCTGGACTAATACGGGTTAGCCGTGGATGTTCCCGCTCTCGGGATGATCAGGCGCATTTCGGGTCACTATGCTGCACAAGCGAAAGCGACTCATTTCAGAAGATGCTCATAATGCAACGAGCCCACCAGCCGGCCAGCGGAGCTGGACATTGGGCCAAGGAGTAGGTGAGCGGCGGCGGGATTATTGAAGCGCTAGACCGGCTGTCACTGACGACAAACGCTCGTTTGGTCAACTCCCGCGCTTGGTAGGTTTTCTTCTCTCCTCGCTTTATCGACCGAAGTCGCCGCTAAGGCGAGTCTTGTCACGCCTTCGAGACCATTTTTCGCGCCGAGCCGTCCTCCAACATAGTTCCAAGCGACTGCAACCAATCCCAATCTGTGGAGTTGGCAAAAACTTGACCATTGAAATGAGGGTTGATCTTGGCTGCTTTCTTACCTGTGCAGATTAAATTTGTGAACTCCCACACGAAGGCCATCTCGTCGGTGGCCGAAGCCAGAGCGGCAATGAATGAGGCGTGGAAGAACAAGGAAATGCATTCCTATCGACAGGCATTGCGATTGCTTGATGACGCCCAGGCAGGAACTTGCCGGCAATACATCGCGTTCGAAGCTTTTTTGAAAGCCGCGAGAGATCAGGACATGGTTGTTTCAGGTCAGCCAAGCAAGGGCCTCAGCCGCCTAGACGAGCTGGCAAGCTCGATCTATCACCCGGACCGCCCGCCGCCGCACTCGGTTTGAGCAGCAAGAGGGCGACAGCGCTGAACCCCTCAAGGCGGTTGGCGGTGGCTCGCTCTGCTGGTTCGACGATTATCGTTTCCAAGACCTTGGAGGAGAGGTCCGGCGAATCCGAGGTTCACCGGAGCGGTGACCATCGGGCGGACGACCCACAGTTTGAGCTCAGCATCGCCCGGGTTGGAACCAAGTGCCAGCCGAACTTTTCAACGGTGGCTTGGCAACTCCGGGTCGTGTTTTCATCCGCCTGAGGCTATGATGCCACGGGACGCGAGCCCCTCCAGGTCGGGTGGAAGTCGATGAGGCGCGGCCCATGAGGCTGTTGTACGGTCGATCGCACCGTGAGAAAGCGTCTTGGTTTGGAAGCGACGAGCCCCGATATCCCACGTCGCCGCTGACACATCAGCGAACACGTCGAGCGTCTTGGGCAGCGTTCGATCGCCCCGTCGAGCTGCTTTTCCAGATGCCCTCGAGGATGCGGCGTAGCCCTCGAAGAGTTCTGCCACTGTCCCAGGCCGCGTGTCTGCCACGAGTTTGGTGCTCCGCACCCGCCGGTATCGGGCTACGACGTTCGCTCTGCGAGGGAAGCGCGGTAGTTCCGAGCTTGAGAGCGCAGCAGTGCGAGCACCTTTAGCGACATGGCACGCTGCTCGTGGAGTCGACTGCGTTTCTTAACGGGGCGGCTCGGTTTCAGCCGGGGCGGGGCCACCGGTCCCTGGCGCGCGTTGCGACGCCGTGCTCTCCCTTTGATAGGCATAACGTCTGGTTTTAGAAAACGGCTGCGGCCAGTGCTGTAGCCCCCCGATGCGTGAGCGGGCTTGTCGAGGTGGCAATGGCGGCAGAGATCGGACAGCACTCACTACCGCATTGGCCTCACCTGGAAATCAGGCTGCTTTTCCTGATGGCTGGTGTGAATGGGTGATCCATGGTGAAGGGGTCTGGCCGCACCCCCGCTCAACCTGGCCCCCATGTCACGGGGGTGGCTATCGGAAATCCAGGGCGGGCTCGTGGAGAGAACGCGTCCACGGCTGTGTTGCCTCTCCCGTTGCGAAGGTAATCGATGAAGATTCGTCCCGTTCCCGCCGACGGCGCAGCAGACAAGACGTAGCGGTCGGGATGAGCGTCAGCGAGGCTCCGGGCAAGCGACTTGGCGAGTTGCCGGGCGCTGTCGTGGCCCATTTTTGTCCCAAGAGGGGCCATCAAGTGGATGCCCTTGCCGCCGGTGCCTTGGGCCATCTCTTCAGACCCGAAGCCTCCAGCATGTCGCGAAGCGCCAGCGCCGCTTCGATCACCTGCTCCCACTCGACGCCCTCGCCAGGATCGAGGTCCAGCACGACCCGGTCGGCCCGCTCGATGTCATCAATGGTGGCGTTCCAAGGATGGAGCTCGACCGCATCCATCTCGACCAGCCCGAGCAAACCAGCGAGATCGTGCACCCACACGCGGACACTCTCACTCCCGTCGCGCTTCTGGACGCGCAACTGATGCACGGCGCTCGGAATATCGGCCAAGGGCCCTTGTGATAGAAACCGGCCCGATGCGCGTGCCGGACCAGCTTCAGTGGTCTGTGGCGGAGATGGACCAGCGCTTGCTGGGCGACCTGTTCCCAGTAGCTCCTGAGCTCACCTCTCGAAGGCGAGACCGCGTCCGGCAGCAACTGAAGAACGTTTTCACGGGGCGCTGCGTGTCCGTCCGCCCTGTTCCGCCGCTTCGATGGGCGGCTTTGCTGGGATCGTGACGAGATCTTCACGAAGGCCCTTGAATACTGCTTCGCGCAAGATGCCGCGGTAGGTGACGCCGCTGAACTGCACCTCGGCCAGAATGTCCGGCCTAACCCATGTGGCCTTGGGCTTTCCAGCTGCCGCCGTCAGGAGCTTTGTCGACCAACCTTGGCGATTGGAACTCGATGAATGACAGCCGGTCTTCGGTCTTACTCATACGCACGCGAACTCTTGGAGTCGGGAGTCAAATCGTGGGAAGGCGAAGCGAACCGGTTGGTGTGAAAATCCGTTGACGTGGCAGATGCCACCGATTGGGCGCCGCCGCAGCCTCCGGAACTCGCTGACTTTTACCCCTATCCGTCGCCGGCCTGGGCGCGGGCTCCGCGCGATGCAGCGATGCCGAAGACGAGGCTGCCCAAGGGCACGCACCGGTCCCTGAAGCGGAGACCTTTTTAACGGTCCAGAAGTCTTCACCGTCTAATAGCGATCTCATGAAACTGCTGCGACATTTTGCCGAACCGACCCGTCGTCTCTTCCTGGTGAGGACGGCTTTGCCGGTCATTGCGCTGACACTGCTCATTGCATGCGCCACGACAGGTTTATTGCTATGGTCAACGATCCAGACTGACCGCGTTGCCGCGGAGCGGCAGAAGAGCCTGGTTGCACTGATCATGTCGAAGCTGGCGAGCGCAGTTGCGCACGATCAGGAGAGCGTCACGGTTTGGGACGACGCGGTCAACGCGCTGCGCAGCGGCGATGCGAAATGGCTCGACAGCAATCTCGGCAGCTGGATGCATACCTATTTCGGCCATGACCAGGCCTATATTCTCGATGCCGATGATGCCCCTGTCTACGCGTTCACCGATGGGTCGACCGCTGACCCCGGCAGCTACCGCGCGATTCACGCGACCGCCGCGCCGCTCGTGCAGACTTTGAGAGCAAGGTTGAAACGAGGGGACACCGAAGGTGTCACGCAACAGGTGCTCACCATAGGCGCGTCAGACATGGCCGTTGTTGCCGGCCATCCGGCGGTCGTCAGCATCAAGCCCGTGGTGTCCGACAGTGGCCATATCACGCAGGTCCCGGGTCAGGAATTCCTGCATGTGGCGGTTCGCTATCTCGACGGCAGTTTCCTTACCGCGTTGCGCCAAGACTACCTGCTCGATGGCGCTCGGTTCTCCTGGGGCAATAAGCTTGGTTCCGGAGAGGCCTCCTATCCTGTTGTCAACCGATCGGGACCTATCGGCTTCTTCGTCTGGCAGCCATACCGGCCCGGCGCATTTGTCCTCTTTCAGCTGATACCGATTCTGGTCGCCTTGTTCGGTCTGGTGCTGGGGGGCGTCATCCTGGCCCTGATCGGCTTTCGGAGGCGGACTTTGAAGCTGATCGAGACGGAGGATCGGATCTATCACCTCGCTCATAACGATCTGCTTACGGCGCTGCCCAATCGCGGTCAGTTCAACGAACGTCTGGCAGATGCATTGGCGCGCTTGCCGACAACGGGCGAGCAGCTCGCTATTCTTTACCTCGACCTTGACCGCTTCAAGCAAGTTAATGACAGCTTTGGCCATCCGGCGGGTGACGAGCTGCTCAGGGAGTTCGCGGACCGCCTAAGACGGCTGACGACTGAAGCGGACACGGTGGCGCGTCTCGGTGGCGATGAATTCGTCATCATCCGACGTTCGGTTGGCGGCGAAAATGACGTCAAGGCGCTCTGCGAGCATTTGATCGAGTCTGCCCGCCGTCCGTTCGACGTCGCCGGCGTGCAAGTCTTTGTCGGTGTGAGTGTCGGCGCCGCGATTGCACCGAAGGACGGGTTGGACACGGTCGAATTGGTGCGGAAAGCCGACGTGGCGCTCTATCATGCCAAATCCGGGGGCCGCAGCAGCTACGCCTTCTTTGGGAACGAGATGGATCTGACGCTGGCCATGCGCAAAGGCCTAGAACAGGACCTGCGCAACGCGTCGGATGCGATCGGCCAGATCCAGGTCCACTATCAGCCGCTATATGCCGCCGACACAAACAGGATGACAGGCGTCGAAGCGCTGGCCCGCTGGTCTGATCCGGAGCGGGGCTGGGTTGCACCGGATTTGTTCATCCCGTTGGCTGAGGAAGCAGGGCTGATTGAAAAGCTTGGCGAACTGGTTCTCAGGCAGGCGTGCCTTGACGTGGTGGATTGGCCCATCGAGACCCTTGCGGTTAACGTGTCGGCCTTGCAGCTGAACAATTCCAGTTTCGCCATGCGAGTGACCAGTATCTTGCTGGAGACGCACATGGATCCGCGGCGGCTCGAAATCGAAGTTACCGAAAGCACTCTGTCGAAGCGCCAGAGCGAATGCCGAAACAACATCGAGGCTTTGCGCGGCATCGGGGTGCGCTTTGCACTCGACGATTTCGGCACCGGATTCTCCTCTTTGGGAAGACTGCAGACGCTGGAAGTGGACAGGATCAAGATCGACCGCAGCTTCGTGCATGGCTTCGGGCGCTCCAATGGTGACGAGGCCATCGTCCAGGCGATTATCACCCTGGCCCGTGCGACTGGACTTAGCACCACTGCCGAAGGGGTCGAGACTGAAAGCCAATGCGATTACCTGCGCAAGCTCGGGTGTGACCAGCTGCAAGGTTTTCTGCTGTCCAAGCCACTGCCGAAGGGGGAGCTTCAAGAGCTTCTCGGGGTCGTGTCAGCGCGCGCCTCTGCCTAACACAGCCGGGCGCGTCACAGAACTGCCATCCCCAAGCCTAAGATGATCGTCATCGCTAGCATGCCGCACAACGCTTGCCCTCCGGTTGAGCGTCAGTACCGGCCTAGAGTAGGGGTCGGTGCTGCGCGGGTTGATACGCCCAAGAGGTTCGCCGTGATCTGCACGGTCCGACACCGAAAAGGGCGGCCTATCTCCAGCAGCCAATTCGGCTGGCGCCATCCCGGCGGCCTTAGCAGCCCTGGACCTTCAGTGATTTGACCATGCGAACGATAAGCGGATCATATGGGACCTTCTCGTTGCGAGCATAGTTGACGATAAACAAGGCTGCTCTGTCCCCACAGATCTTGATGGCCCGGACATAGAGGATCTGACCGTCCTTCAGTCCTGAATAGCTGGCCCATTGTGGCGTCACTCGCTTGTAGGTCACGTTCCAGCCCTCCCCCTCGTTCACCGCAATGCGATGTTGGATCTCGGTGCGAAAGCTGGCCTTGCCGATCTGCGCCCCCCAGACGGCAAGAAATGCTTTGTTTTTGCCCTCAAAGGCTGCTCCTTGATCGGAGCGCTGGGCAAGCACAAACCCCGGGGGAACGTCAAACACGAATCCGAGACGCTTGATCCCAAAGGCCTCCCATTGTTCAGCACCCAGCAGGGAAGTGGGGATCATAATGGCGCCTAAGGTGAGCAGAATAAGAGGCAGACGTTTCATTGGTGTAATCCTGTCCGTCACGTGGCCCGCGCCACGCGGGCCCAGGCCGGCCGGCCCTGGCGGTGGCCAGCCATCCGAGGCTCCAAAGCCAGCCCACCTTTTCAAATCTGACGTGGCGCTCTTTGTTCCATTAGGAACCAAGAATATGCCGGCGCGCGCGCCGGGACCGACTGGTCTGCGCCTGTTACAGGCAGCGCAGCGCTGCGCCAGCACCCGATAGCGCGATGATAGAATAGAGTCTGGCCCTGCGCAGGCGCCCGCGCAGGAGGTCGGATCGCGCCGCGGCGAAAACAGCCGTGACCACTGCATGGAGCGGTTGTTCAGGGGCGCTGGATTCGAACTCCACGAACCCCTTCACGGTGGCGATGAAAATGATTTTTCATTCTCGCGCCGGACGCCAGAACTACGAAATTGGTGCAAGGGCAGGGTGGCGGGCTCTGACTTCCGAAGCCAGGATGGCGTTTACACCCCCGGCGGGGACCGAGATAGTCGCGGTGAAGATGCCCCAATGGGCGAGCGGATGTGAAGCGCCATTTCTCAGTGTAACCAACCGATTGGCTTTGCCATGTGCGGTCTGCACCTTGCCTCGATCATCGATTCCGCCGCCCCGGTACAATGCCGACACGCCTCGCATAGTCGGCGAATACATTGGGCGTCATCTTGAGCTTGAACGATGTGGCGGCCCGGGCACTGCGTGAGCGCCTTGCAAAGGAGCGGGGCCCAGGGCTGCCGGCTGGGCACCCTGCCTCAAACTCGACGGCAAGGTAAGGAAGCCTGGCGTGCGGTCCTCCTAGGTTCGCGTTTCTCAGGAGGATCGCTTCACTGACATGGATGCCCATCGATCCCTAAGAAGGTACCAGGCCGTGGAACAACCGCCACGAAACCTTATTCGAGGGCATGGCGATCTACTATTTCGATCTAGGGGCGAACGGCACGATCATCTCTGATGACGATGGGATCGACTTGCGAAGGTCTTGCCATCGGGCACGAGGCAACGAAAGCTCTTGCTGAGATTACGAGAGAAAGGTTGCCCGACGGGGACTGCGGTCCTCTATCTTCATCGTCCCAGATGAGCGGGGCGATCTGGTTTTTGTGCGAGCGTTGAGATCGCGCCGGCACATTTGCCTACACGCCCGCGCTTCCAGACACTCGCGTCTAAGCGTAGCTCTCGTGAAACCGCATCATTCCTTCTTGGGCCGTCGAAGATTCCGACAGCCTCTGGAACCGTTCTGGGCAAAATAGGTTGGATGTTAGGAAAGCCAGGACGTCTCCATGTCTGCTTATACGACACAGCGCATAGCATGGTTGCGGCTCATTCGCTCCAAAGAGTTTCAAGCACAGCTCCGAGCTCTCCTGGCTTGCGTGTCGAGCCGACACTTCCTCATGCTTTCATGGTTCTGTTAACGAAACTTGACAGGGCCGAAGTTGCGAACGAACTCGCGACCCAAAGGAAGCCGCCCTCTCCATCAAATGGTTCAACCCGCCGTTCCCGTAGGAATGATTAGCAGGGCATTCACGCGCGACCACACAACTCCGGATTCCTACGGATCGCGGCGGCAGGATCGAACGCGCTCTCTGGGGCGTGGGCGGACATGCATCTGGAACGGCACGTGAGCTTTTGCGCGCAGAATGATCCACCTAGGTGACGGCCACTCGCTGGTCATCGCTGTCAACGCTTCTTGAGCGTTTTAGTCAACAGAGTCCTGACCTATCAGAGACCGCTACCGAACTGATTGAGATGGCAATCCGAATTGCGTCACTGGAGAACTTCTTCCTCGTCTCCGATCTAAACGAGTGAAGGCTGGGGCTGAACACGCTGCACTCTTCGAATAACCTCATCGGCGATCTGATCAGCTGAACCGGCGAAGTCGAGCGGCCCATCATACAGCGCGGCGTTCATAGGCATCCCAGCTTTGATCTTGCCGGCTTCGGTAAGCACCATTGTAGCACCCCCGGCGTGGGATATAGCGGCTAGTCCCCGCGATCCGTCACTCAGCGAGCCAGACAGCACGATACCGATGGCGCGCGTCTTTGCGTGGACGGCGACAGAATTGAAGAGGATGTCGACTGTCTGCCCGCGATGAATGTGTCCAGAACCCTCAACGAGGGCCACATTGCTTCTGGCCGCTAACGAGAGATGCGCGTCAGGTTGGCCGATGTAGCAACACCCGACACGAAATACGTCATCTTCATCGGCGATCACCACAGGCATTTTTGACCGCTTACCCAAAATATCGCTCAGGTGACTCACCTTGTCGCTGGGCCGGTGCAAGACCACGAGGACGATGGCCTTTAGCCCCTTGGGTAGTCCGCTAAGGAGGTCTTTGATGTCGCTGAGGCCATCTGATCCCGATGCGCCGATGGCGACAAAGAAAGGGCCGCCTTCCTGCTTAGCGTGTGGGGTATGCATCTGTCAGGCTTAACAGGTTCGCCCCAGCTTCGCGACAATAAGGTCAAAGGCAATCGCCATAGCGGAGTTGAGCCGAATCAGTCGTCCTGCTGACGGGCGCTACCACTCGCGATCACGGGCGTCTGCAGCGCCCCTGCCGTGGGCGCCACCGCTAACGTCCAATGGAAGCCAGCCAGCACCAATGCAATATTGCGAGCCATCGCTGCGACAACCCTTGTCGTCCTTTTGTGAAGCGAGACAATCGATGGGTGATCGGGCCGCGCGGGCAAGCTATTTTTTGCCTAACTTGTCCTCGACCGCCTTGCGGCTGTTGCCGACAGACCGCACGGTCGATCTGACCTCGGCTTTGCTAGCGCCAGTCTTACCCGACTCGTACTTCACTTCATGATCCTGCCCGCCCGCGACTTTGGCGCGGTCCTGGTTCCGCCCACGCGTCGTCTGGTTAGTAGCCATATCATCCTCATGAATTGCGTTGAGCAACTCTAACGCGGTCCGAGTTCTTCTGGTTTCAATTCTTCCACGCGAGCTGGAACCGATCCTTTCGCAGCGTATTGAATCCGACCATGTATTCGAGCTCCTCATGTCAGCCCTAGAGGCCTTTCCCAGAACAAAGCGTGCACCGCGCAGGGACTCAGAATCTATCCCGAAACGTCCGCTACCCACATTTCGTCCCTTCCAGCTTTGTACGCTGACAGACGAGATTCCGGTCGGCGGCAACTGGCTCTTCGAAATGAAGTTTGACGGCTACCGCGCGCAAGTCGCTATCTCGGGCCCGGATGCCGTGGTCTACACGCGTAACGGCCATGACTGGACCCGCCAGTTCCGGGTTATTCTTCCCCCGCTACGAACACTCACCAAGGGATCGGCGCTGATCGACGGCGAGATCGTTGCCATCGACAGCGAGGGCCGTACCAACTTCTCCCTCCTTAAGACCGGCATCGCCGCCGGGCTGCCGCTCAAATTCTACGCCTTCGACCTGCTCGAATTCAACGGCGAGGACCTCACGAACGAACCCCTCGTTGATCGCAAGCACCGGCTAGAGGTGCTCCTGGCCGAACGGGATCCCGATGACAGGCTGCAGTTTTCCAGTCACATCCCCGACCATGGAGACCAGATCTTCGAGGCCATGTGCGCCGGGGGGCACGAGGGTGTCATAGCCAAGCGCGCGGACAGCCCTTATGTTGGCGATCGCACGGCAAGCTGGCTGAAGATCAAATGCACCAAGAGACAGGAGTTCGTGGTCGGCGGGTATCGCCCTAGCGACAGAGGGCGCGGGCTGGCCTCGCTGATCCTCGGCACCTATGAGAATGGAAAGCTGGTCTACCGCGGCCGCGTCGGCACCGGATTCTCAGAGGCGATGCGCAAATCCGTCCTTGCGCAGTTAGAGAAGCGGCCGGTGGACAGACCAGCTTTTGCGTCGGTGCCGCGCGACATCGCGCGTCGAGCGAGTTGGGTGAAGCCGGACCTAATTGCCGAAGTTATGTTCTCCGAAGTGACGCCCGACGGCAGCCTTCGGCATCCAAGCTTCCAAGCCATGCGTGAAGACAAGCGGGCCGACCAGGTGGTGATGGAAGTGCCTGCCACGGCGGCGACCGTCGGCACCGCGTATCTCGATCCCAATATGGGTAAAGAGATTGCCGTGGCCGTTGGCGTCAACCTGACCCACCCCGAAAAGGTCATGTACCCTGGCACCAAGGTGACCAAAGCCATGCTCGTCGCGTATTACGCTGCGGTGGCCGAAAAGATACTGCCACATATCCAAGATCGGCCCCTTTCACTGGTGCGCGACACCGATGGTGACCTGGAGCAAACCTTCTTTCAGAAGCACAAGCTGCCGGGCATGCCCAAAGCCATCCATGATGGTCAATTGGAGAAAATCTCCGGCAAGGAAAGTCGCTTCCTTTGGGTCGACGATCTGGCGGGGCTGGTTGGTGGCGTGCAGATGAATGTGCTCGAGTTTCATGTCTGGGGCAGTTTGCGCCAACGACCAAGCCTGCCCCACCGGATGATCTTCGATATCGACCCTGACGAGGGCCTGGACTTTGGTGATGTGAAACAGGCGGCGCTTGACATAAGAGGCGTTCTCGAAGCGCTTGGGTTACAATCGTGGCCCTTGCTGTCCGGCGGCAAGGGCGTTCACGTCGTCGTTCCACTCGTTGCGAAGGGAAACTGGGAAGCCGTCAAGGGCTTCTGCCAGGATTTCGCTGAGCTGCTGGCCCGAACAGATCCATCCCGCTTCGTAGCCAACATGAGCAAGGCGAAGCGCAAGGGCCGGATGTTCATCGACTATCTGCGCAACGGCCAAGGCGCGACGGCGATCTGCCCCTGGTCAACGAGAGCACGCGCGGGAGCGCCCTGCGCCGTTCCCGTCACCTGGGACGAGTTACCTACCTTCAAAGCGGCCAACGCCTTCGACGTTTTTGGCGCCGCTGTGCGGGCGCAGCAGCCCGATGCCTGGGAAGGTTATTTCGAAACTGAACAAATCCTGACTGCCCGCATCCGCAAAGCGGTCCGATAGAATGCTAGGAAGCGCGGAGCTCGCGCCATGAAGATCGCTACCTTCAATGTGAACGGCGTCAACGGGCGCTTGCCGGTCCTGCTTCGCTGGCTGCATCAGGCGGAGCCGGATGTCGTTTGCCTTCAGGAATTGAAATCGCCCGATGAGCGGTTTCCGCACGACGCGATCGAGAAAGCCGGGTATGGCGCGATTTGGCAGGGGCAGAAAAGCTGGAACGGGGTGGCGATCCTGGCCCGCGGTCGCGAACCCATCGAAACCCGCCGGGGGCTGCCGGGCGATCTCGATGACGCGCACAGTCGCTACATCGAAGCCGCCATCGAGGGTGTGCTTGTCGGCTGCCTCTATCTGCCGAACGGCAATCCGGCGCCTGGCCCGAAATTTGACTACAAGCTGCGCTGGTTCGAACGCCTACGAAGCTACTCTGCAGAGTTGCTCGCACTCAAGACGCCCATCGTACTTGCTGGTGACTACAACGTCATGCCGACGGATTTGGACGTCTACAAACCGGAACGCTGGCGCGACGACGCGCTCTTTCGCCCGGAGGTCAGGGCGGCATTCCACTCCCTGTCCGAACAGGGCTGGACCGACGCGCTCCGTAAACTTCACCCCGACGAACGCATTTACACGTTTTGGGACTATTTCCGGAACGCCTGGGGGCGAGACGCCGGCCTGCGTATTGACCACCTGCTATTGTCACCGTCCATCGTCGGCCGACTGCACGAGGCCGGAGTCGACCGGTACGTCCGCGGTTGGGAAAAGGCGAGCGATCACGCCCCGGCCTGGATTGAACTGGCGGCGGCGTAAGCATGGCCGTTGACGATCCATTCGACCTCGCCCGATTTCGTGCCGCACAGGAGCCGATCTTCGATACCGCCATGGCCGAGCTGCGCTCTGGGCGCAAGCGCTCCCACTGGATGTGGTTCGTTTTCCCGCAATTGCGCGGACTTGGACACTCGCCGACCGCGCAGCACTATGGGATCTCGTGCCAGGACGAGGCGCGGGCGTATCCGGCCGATGCCGTTCTTGGCGAACGCCTGCGTCATGCGACAGCCGCGGCTCTCGATGTCAGCGGA
>NZ_VFVR01000011.1 GCF_006442205.1 Mesorhizobium sp. B2-3-12 | reverse complement strand
GATCTACACCGAGCGCGGTTCCGAAGGCATCACCATGGGCGCCATGGACGTGCTCTACAGCTACGGCTTCCAGTACGAAAACCCGAAGAAGCCCTACGAGATGGAAGGCTTCGTCAATTCCGAGAAATCGGTGAAGGGGCTGGAGTTCTACAAGGCGCTGTATGATTGCTGCACGCCGCCCGGCGCCTCGAACAGCTACATGGGTGAAGGCGTCGATGCCTTCAAATCGGGACAGGTGGCGATGCACATGAACTTCGCCTTCACATGGCCGGGCCTGCAGAAGGACGAGAATGTCGGCGGCGACAAGATCGGCTATTTCGTCAACCCGAAGGGTCCTGACGGCGACCAGTTCGCGCAGCTCGGCGGCCAGGGCATTTCGGTGGTGTCCTATTCCGACAAGCAGGAATCGGCGCTGAAATACATCAAGTGGTTCGCCAACAAGGACGTGCAGGCCAAGTGGTGGTCGCTCGGCGGCTATTCCTGCCTAAACGCGGTGGTCAAGGATCCGAAATTCCCGGCCAGCCAGCCCTATGCGCAGACCTTCCTCGACTCGATGGCCATCGTGAAGGACTTCTGGGCCGAGCCCAGCTACGCACCGCTGCTGCAGGCCTCGCAGAAGCGCTTCCATGACTATGTCGTCGCCGGCCAGGGTTCGGCCAAGGACGCGCTCGATGGCCTGGTCAAGGACTGGACTCAGGTCTTCCAGGACGATGGCAAGATGTAACCCCGGCAAGAGGTAAGGTTCCTCCCGAGCCCGACCGACGCGTCCCGTGCCGCCCTTGGCACGGGACGCAGTTCAGATAAATTCCATGATAGAGACGACCCAAGTGACCGAAGCAGGACTTACCATGCTCAATCGGACCGCGGAGAACGTTGCCCGGGCGACCCCGGAACCGTTGGCGCGCAAGGTCCGGGGCATCAGCGACAAGGGCCTCGCCTGGCTGTTCATCTCGCCGACGATCCTGTTGCTGCTTGCCATCAACATCTTCCCGCTGTTCTGGGCGATCTATCTGTCGTTCACCAATTTTCGCGCCAACCGCCCGAACGAGGTGGTGAAGAACCTCGGCTTCGCCAACTACCAGCGCATTCTCGGCGACCAGGACATCTGGATCGCCATGCAGACGACAGCGCATTTCGTGTTCTGGACCATCCTGTTGCAGACGCTGATCGGCTTCACTCTGGCCTGGCTGATCGACCGCAAGTTCCGCGGCCACGCCTTCTGGACGACGCTGATCCTGGTACCGATGATGCTGTCGCCGGCGGTGGTCGGCAATTTCTGGCGCTTCCTCTACGAACCGCAGATCGGCCTGTTTTCCTATGTCATCTCGTTCGTATCGGGCATTCCGCCGACAAGCATCCAGATGCTCTCCAACGTCTCGCTGGCACCGTGGTCGATCATCATCGTCGACACCTGGATGTGGACGCCCTATGTGATGCTGATCTGCCTCGCGGGCCTGCGCTCCATCCCCGAATACATCTATGAGGCGGCCGAGGTCGACCGCGCCTCCAACTGGCGGCAGTTCTGGTCGATCACGCTGCCGATGGCGCTGCCCTTCATCATGCTGGCGGTGTTGTTTCGCGGCATCGAGAACTTCAAGATGTTCGACATGGTCAATCTCTTGACCGGCGGCGGGCCGGGCTCGACCACCGAGGTCGCCTCGATCACGCTGAAGCGGCAGGCCTTCGAAAGCTGGCGCACCGGCTATTCCTCGGCCTTCGCCATCATCTTGTTCGTCGCGGTGTTCGGTCTCGCCAACATCTACGTCAAGGCGCTCAACAAGGTGAAGCAGAGATGAGCCTGACCACAGCCCATTCGGTCGTCGCCCCTTCGGCAGGTTCGAAGCGCATCGCCGGCGCCATCATCATCGCCTACGCGCTGATCTCGATCGTGCCGTTGCTGTGGATCTTCGCCACCAGCTTCAAGACGCCGCCGGACTCGATCGCCTATCCGCCCAAGATCGTCTTCCAGCCGAGCATCGAGGGCTACTGCAACCTGTTCACCACGCGCACCAGACAGACGCCGGAATACATCAATTCGCTCGGACCAGCGACCGGCTTCTGCGACGAGACGGTGCGCAAGCGCAACATGGTGATCGCCGGCCCGTCCAACTTCCTGCCGCGCTTCATCAATTCGCTGATCATCGCCTTCGGCTCGACCTTCTGCGCGGTGTTTCTCGGCACACTCTCGGCCTATGGCTTCTCGCGCTTCAAGGTGCCGCTCGCTGACGACCTCCTGTTCTTCATCCTGTCGACGCGCTTCATGCCGCCGATCGCGGTCGCCATCCCCATCTACCTGATGTACCGGGAGCTCGGCCTGTCCGACACCGCGCTCGGCATGATCCTGCTCTACACGGCGGTCAACGTGTCGCTGGCGGTATGGCTGCTCAAGGGCTTCATCGACGAGATCCCGCGCGAATATGAAGAAGCGGCGATGATCGACGGCTACACCAGGCTGCAGGCCTTCTGGCGCACCGTGCTGCCGCAAGCGACCACCGGCATTGCGGCGACCGCCATCTTCTGCCTGATCTTCGCCTGGAACGAATATGCCTTCGCCGCGCTGCTGACCTCGGGCACGGCACAGACCGCGCCGCCCTTCATCCCGACCATCATCGGCGAAGGCGGCCAGGACTGGCCCGCGGTGGCGGCCGGCACGACGATCTTCCTGGTGCCGATCCTGGTCTTCACCATCCTGCTCCGCAAGCAATTGCTGCGCGGCATCACCTTCGGCGCGGTGCGCAAATGATTGATCGTCAGCAAGTGTGGAACCGGCGCTGCGGCAGCGTCCCTTCTCCCCGTTCACGGGGAGAAGATGCCGGCAGGCAGATGAGGGGCAGCGCCGACATCCGCCTTGAACCGAGGCGTTGGCGCCGCCCCTCATCCGACCCTTCGGGCCACCTTCTCCCCGTGAACGGGGAGAAGGAAAGGAGCTACGCATGACGCGCCCCGCCATCTCAAGGAAATCCTCATGGCCACGCTGGGCAAGGCGCGGGGTGATGGAAAACATCGCGACCGCACTGATCGCCATCGGCTTCCTGATGCTGTTCCAGCCCTTCGCGCTGTCGCTCTACACCTATTCCTTCATCACCATGCTTGCCGGCACGGTGATGTTCATCATCGTCTCGAAATTCCCGGAATAGTCATGGCCGAAATCCGCGTCCAACACCTGAGGAAGGCCTTCGGCGATTTCGTCGCCGTGCAGGGTTCCAACTTCGTCGTCGAGGATGGCGAGTTCTTCGTCATGCTCGGGCCTTCCGGCTGCGGCAAGACCACCACCTTGCGCATGATCGCCGGGCTCGAACTGCCGACGGGCGGCCAGATCCTGCTCGGCGGCGACGATGTCACCATGCTCAGAGCGCGCGAGCGCGACATCGCCTTCGTCTTCCAGCTGTTCGCGCTCTACCCGCATATGAATGTGCGCAAGAACATCGGCTTTCCGCTGCTGGCGCAAGGCATGCCCTCCGCTGAAATCCGCACACGCGTCGAGGAAACCGCGAAGCTTCTGCGCATCGACCATCTGCTCAACAAATCGGTCTCCGGCCTCGCCGGCGGCGACCGCCAGCGCGTCGCGCTCGGCCGCGCCATCGTGCGGCGGCCAAAATGCTTCCTGATGGATGAGCCGCTCGGCACGCTCGACACCGAATTCCGCGAGCTCATGGTGCATGAACTGCGTGAGCTGCATAACCGCATCCATGCCACGACGGTCTATGTCACGCATGACCAGATGGAAGCGATGTCGATGGCCGACAAGATCGCTGTCATGAACCACGGCGTCATCGAGCAGTTCGGCACGCCACGCGAAATCTACGACCGCCCGGCGACCATGTTCGTCGCCGACTTCATCGGCTCGCCGCCGATGAATTTTTTGAAATTTGGCGGCGGAGTCACAAAGGGCGCGAAAGAGGTGGTCGTCCAGGGGGCGACGGTGGGCGTACCGGAGGTGCGCGAGGATGTGGCACCCGCCGACATGGCGCTCGGCATCCGGCCGGAGCACATCCGCTTCGACGACGCCTCGAAACTGCGCGGTGCGATCTACGGCACCGAATATCTCGGCACCACGCAGATCGTCGCGGTGGAGACGGCGGACGGTATCATCAAGGCACGCGTTCCAGCCGAAATCCGGCTCAACGCCGGCGACCATGTCGGCCTGACGCTGAACAGCGCGCGGCTGTCGCTGTTCGAAAAAGGCTCCGGACGCGCGGTGAGGACGGCGATCCACGACACCGCCTCTCAAGGGAGAGTGCAGCATGGCTGATGTTCACATCAAAGACGTGACCAAGAGTTTCGGCGAGCACGTCGCCATCGACGGTCTCGACCTGCATATATCGGATGGCGAATTCGTCGTGCTGCTCGGGCCGACCGGCGCCGGCAAGACGACGACGCTGCGGCTGATCGCCGGGCTGGAGCGGCCGGATACCGGTACGATCGAGATCGGCGGCCACAATGCCACCAACCTGTCGCCAGCCGAGCGCGACACCGCTTTCGTCTTCCAGCAATATTCGCTTTATCCGCATCTGTCGGTGTTCGACAACCTCGCCTTCCCGCTGCGCTCGCCGGCGCGAAAGATACCGGAAGACCAGATCCGCCGCCGGGTCGAGGAGGTGGCGAAGATGGTGCGCATCGACCACAAGCTCGCCAACCGCTCGACCAAGCTGTCGGGTGGTGAGATGCAGCGCGTCGCCATCGGCCGGGCGCTGGTGCGCAAGCCGGCGATCTATCTGATGGACGAACCCCTGTCGTCGCTCGACGCCAAGCTGCGCGCGGATCTCAGGCTCGAGCTGAAACGCATCCAGTCCGAACTCGGCGCCACCATGCTCTACGTCACCCACGACCAGATCGAGGCGATGACCATGGCGGACCGCATCGGCATCCTGGCTGACGGGGTTCTGGTGCAGATCGGCTCACCGCGAACCATCTACTCCGAGCCGGCGAACCTGCATGTGGCGGCACGGCTCGGCCAGCCGGCGATCAATCTTTTACCCTCCGGCCTGCTGCCCGATGGCGGCGCGCCGGCCGGCACCAAGACGATCGGCGCGCGCACCGAGCATCTGGCGATCGAGAAGGCAACCAACGGCCATGCCGACGGCGTCGTCGACTGGGTCGAGCATCTCGGCGACCAGAACCACCTGCATGTGACGGTGGGGCCGAAGAAACTGGTGACGCTGACCGATCCCGACACCGATCTGGCGCAAGGCGACAAAGTGGTGATCCGCTACCGCTCGCCGCTCTATTTCGGCGCCGACGGACAACGACTGATGTGACCGGTTTTTCGGCGTCGCTGCTAAGGGTGACGCCGGCTTGTGGCTGACGATTGCGAATACGGGACGAATTCGATGAAGCACTTTTTCAACCGCAGGGAAACGATCGTCACCGAGGCGCTGGACGGCCTGTTGCGCACCATTGGCTCGGCCGATCTCGCGCGCCTCGACGGCTATCCCGAGATCAAGGTCGTGCTGCGCGCCGATTGGGACAAGACGAAGGTCAGCGTCGTCTCCGGCGGCGGCGCCGGGCACGAGCCCTCGCATGCCGGCTTTGTCGGCAAGGGCATGCTGACTGCCGCGGTCTCGGGCGAGATCTTCGCCTCGCCCAGCGTCGAGGCGGTGCTGGCTGGCATCCGCGCGGTCACCGGACCAGCCGGCTGCCTGCTGATCGTCAAGAACTACACCGGTGACCGGCTCAATTTCGGCCTCGCCGCCGAGAAGGCGCGCGCCGAGGGTTTTGCCGTCGAGATGGTGATCGTCGCCGACGACATCGCGCTGCCCGACATCGCGCAGCCGCGCGGTGTCGCCGGCACGCTGTTCGTGCACAAGATCGCGGGCCATCTATCTGAAACCGGCCGCGACCTGGCCGAGATCGCGGCCGCCGCACGAGCGGCGGCGAAGGATATCGTCTCGCTCGGCATGTCGCTGTCCTCCTGCTCGATCCCCGGCCAGCCGCACGAAGACAGGTTTGGCGCCGATGATGGAGAGCTTGGTCTCGGCATCCATGGCGAGCCCGGCGTCGAGCGGATCGCGGTGCAAAGCGCGGACAAGCTGGTGGCGATCATGGCGGAGCGCTTAGCAGTGCGGCTCGACCCGAAGGCCAGCCATGCTCTGCTGATCAACAATCTCGGCTCTGTGCCGCCGCTCGAAATGTCCCTGGTCGCCAATGCGGTGCTTGCCTCGCCGCTCGCCAGGACCGTCAAGCTGGTGATCGGCCCCGGCCCACTGATGACGGCGCTCAACATGAACGGCTTCTCGCTGTCGCTGACCAAGCTCGATGCGGCGCGCGAAGCGGCCCTGCTGGCGCCGGTCGGCCCGCACGCCTGGATGCCGGCCAAGCCGGTTGTTGCGCCCTCAGTCGTGCCGATGGCGAAACCAGCCCACGAAGGTGCGGCACGCAAGGCCAGCCAAGACGCGAGCACAAGGCGCTTGATCGTCACTGTCTGCGAAAAACTGATTTCACTGGAAGCGGCTTTGAACGGGCTCGACGCCAAGGCGGGCGACGGCGACACCGGCTCGACGGTGGCGACCGGCGCACGCAGCATCCTCGAACGGCTCGATACGCTGCCACTTGCCGATCCGGCGGCGACCCTTGGCGCAATCGGCGATCTTCTGAGCGCATCCATGGGCGGCTCGAGCGGCGTGCTGCTGTCGATCTTCTTCACGGCGGCGGCACAAGCGCTTGGCAGCGGCGCAACCATCACCAAGGCGCTGCTTGCCGGGCTTGAGCGGATGACCTTCTACGGCGGCGCAAAACCCGGCGATCGCACCATGGTCGACGCACTGGAGCCGGCTTTGAAGGCGCTCGACGCCAAGGGCCTGGAGGAAGCCGCGAGAGCGGCCCGGCGCGGCGCCGAAGCCACGGCCGCAATGGAGAAGGCCAAGGCCGGGCGGTCCGCCTATGTCGGCGCTAAATTGCAAGGTGTGGTCGACCCCGGCGCTCATGCCGTGGCCGAGGTATTCGCGGCCGCCGCCGCCCAGCATGCCACGGCCTGAAACATGCTCCAGTTGTCGAATGAGCGTTCTTTCGCTACTGCCGGCAAGGGGCAAACCGGGAATTCGGGCGACATGACGGCGCTGGACCTTTCGAGGCTGATCACGGCCGTGGCGGATACGATTGCCGCACACGCCGAGGAATTGACGGTGCTCGACCAGGCGATCGGCGATGGCGACCACGGATTGAATATGAAGCGAGGCTTCGAGGCTGTGCGCGCCGAGGCCGAGGCGTTTTCGGCCAAACCGCTGCCCGACGCCCTGAAGGCGATCGGCACCAAGCTGGTGATGACGGTGGGCGGCGCCTCCGGCCCGCTGTTCGGCACGTTGTTCCTGGCGCTCGGCAAGGAGATTTCGGCGGACCCGGATCGCGCCAATCTTACTTCTGCCTTTGGCAAGGCGATCGAAGCGGTGGCCGCGCGCGGCAAATCCCATGTCGGCCAAAAAACCATGCTCGATGTGCTGCAGCCGGTGCATGATGCGTTGGCCAAGGGCAGCAGCTTGGCGGAAATGGCCGACATCGCCGATGCCGCCGCCGAAGCGACCGTGCCGATGAAGGCGCTGCGCGGGCGAGCCTCGTTCCTCGGCGACCGCTCCATCGGCCATATGGACGCCGGCGCGCGCTCGACCGCGCTGCTGGTGCGCATGCTGGCGCAAACCATCGGAGACAAGGCATGAGCAATGTCGGGATCGTGATCGTGTCGCATTCGCCGCTGGTCGCGGAAGGCACGGCCGACATGGTACGCCAGATGGTGGGCGACGAAGTGCCGCTTGCATGGTGCGGCGGAAACGGCCATGGCGGGCTCGGCACCAATGTCGAGGCGATCATGGGCGCCATAGACAGAGCCTGGTCGGATGCCGGCGTCGCCATTCTGGTCGATCTCGGCGGCGCCGAGACCAATTCGGAAATGGCGGTGGAAATGATCGGCGAGCCGCGCGCGCAGAAGATCATCGTCTGCAACGCGCCGATCGTCGAGGGCGCGGTGATGGCGGCGACCGAGGCATCCGGCGGCGCCTCGCTGAAAGAAGTGGTGGCGACGGCGCATGAATTGTCGCCATCGTGAGTGAACGGGATTTTTGAAGACATGTCCGCAGCCGCCGAAGCGACCGTCCTGATCACCCACGATGTGGGCCTGCACGCGCGTCCTTCGGTGAAGTTCACCAAGCTGGCCAAGAGCTTTGCCGCCGACGTGGAGATTGCGCTTGCCGCCAACGGCCCATGGTTCGATGCAAAGAGCATCGTCAAGGTGATGGCGGCCAAGGCGCCGAAGGGCACGGTGCTGCACATCAGGGCCAATGGCGATGGCGCCAGCGATGCCGTGCGCGCGCTGATCGAACTGGTGCAGCGCGATTTCGACGAGGACGCCGGCCATGTCCGCTCGGCTTGAGGCCGACGCAAGACTTGGTCGGCCCGCGGGGAATGCGGGCCATGCGCATTGAGGGTGTTCCGGCCTCGGCCGGCTATGCCGAAGGGCCTCTGTTCGACCTCGGCCGACCCGAGGGCATTTACGCGAGCAAGGCAAGCTCCGCCGAGGAGAAGACGTCGCTGGAGGCCGCGATCGGCAAGGCGGTGAACCGGCTCGTGGCCATGGTCGAGACCGCCGACAGCGATGCCGCCGGCATACTCGAATTCCACATCGCGATGCTGGAGGACGACGCGCTGAGCGGGCCGGCCTTCGCATCGATCGCTTCCGGAATACCCGCCGACGCGGCCTGGCGGCAGGCACTCGATGCCGAGATCGCCGGCTACGAGGCCTCGGACCAGGATTATTTCCGCGCCCGCGCCACTGACCTGCGCGATATCAGGGACCAGGTGCTGCGTGCCCTGACCGAGGACGGTGGCAGCACGCCACCGGCCGGCGCCATCCTTCACGGCGTGGACATCGCGCCGACGCGCTTTCTCGAAACCGACTGGAGCCAAGGCGGCGGCATTGCGCTCAAGGCGGGCAGCACTGCCAGCCATGTCGCCATGCTGGCGCGCTCGCGTGGGGTGCCGATGGTCGTGGGTCTGCGGGAGCCGCTCACCGCTGGTGCCGGCATGGCGCTGCTCGACGCGGAGCACGGCACGATCGTTCTGGCGCCCTCGCCCATGGAGATCGGCTCGTTCCGGCAGGCGTCGTCTTCCTTTGCGGCTCGACAGGGCAAGGCGCGGACTTTTCTGGCACGGCCGGCGGCGACGAAGCGCGGCACCGCGGTCGGCGTGCAGGTCAACATCGCCGACCCCCATGATGTCGACGCCATCGACATCGCGACCTGCGACGGTGTCGGGCTGATGCGCACCGAATTCCTGTTCGGCAAGACGCTGCCGGATGAGGAGACGCAGTATCGCGCCTATCGCAAGGTGCTGGAGTGGGCCGGCGAGAAACCGGTGACAATCCGCACCGTCGATGCCGGCGGCGACAAGCCGGTCCCGGGCTTCACTGTCGAAGAGGACAATCCGTTCCTCGGCCTGCGCGGCATCAGGCTGTCGCTGGCCAGGCTGGACATATTCCGTATCCAAATCCGAGCATTGCTGCGCGCCGCGCCACACGGCAATCTCAAAGTCATGTTTCCGATGATCGCCACATCAGAAGAGTATGACCGCGCCGCCGCCCTGTTCGCCGAGGAACGGGCGGCGCTCGCCGCGCGCGGTGTCGCGCACAAAATGCCGCCGCTTGGCATCATGGTCGAGGTGCCTTCGGTGGCCATCGCGCCGGAGGCGTTCGCCGGCGTCGCCTTCCTGTCGATCGGCTCCAACGACCTCACCCAATATGTGATGGCGGCGGCCCGCGACAATGCAGCGGTCGCGCATCTCAACTCCGTGCGCCATCCAGCCGTCCTGCGGTTGATCGGCTCGGTCGCGGCCTTCGGACGGGAGAACGGGATTCCCGTCAGCCTGTGCGGCGACGCCGGCGGCGATCCTGCCTCGATCCCGTTGCTGCTCGAGGCCGGCCTGCGCGACCTCTCGGTGGCGCCGGCGCAACTCGCCATGGCCAAGGCGGCCATCGCGGACGTTCCGGTCTAGGCGGCTGGCATGGTCGACATCAAACCCGAGCCCAGCTCCGACGAGGCGATCCGCGCCTACAAGACGATCCTGTCGCAGGTCATCGACCAGCGCCCGTCGGGCATGCGCCAGCGCCTGGCCGACGCGCTCGGCAAGCACCGCAGCTTCGTCACTCAGATTTCGAGCCCCGCCTATTCAATCCCGATCCCGTCAAAGCATCTGCCCGCCATCTTTTCCGTCTGCCATTTCAGCCCAGCCGAGCGCGACCAGTTTCTCGCCGCCTATCACCAGGCACATCCCGGAAAGATCTCGGTCGCTGCGGGCGCGCGCAAGACAAGGCACGTTTCGCTGATCGTGCCGGATTTCGGCGATGACAAGCAGAATGCGGCGCTCGACCGCGCGATCAACGAATTCATCCAGAAGGTCACCAGCATCACCGGCAAGAATGGCTGATCGACCCTTGATGCCAGGCTATTTTGGGAGGAGACGGCCGTGAAGAAATTCATGAACTCGGTGGACACGGTGCTGACCGAGAGCCTCGACGGTTTCGTGGCCGCCCATGCCGACATCCTGGTTCTTGGCGAGGAGCACAAATTCCTCCGCCGCAAGGCCCTCAAGCCGGGCAAGGTGGCGCTGATCTCCGGCGGCGGCTCCGGCCACGAGCCGCTGCATGGCGGCTTTGTCGGCCATGGCATGCTGGACGCCGCCTGCCCCGGCCAGGTGTTCACCTCGCCGACGCCGGACCAGATGCTGGCGGCCGCGCAAGCCGTCGACACCGGCGCCGGCTGCCTTTTCATCGTCAAGAACTATGAGGGCGACGTGATGAACTTCGACATGGCGGCGGAAATGTCGGAAGGCGTCCTCCAAGTGGTGACCAATGACGACGTCGCCGTCGAGAATTCGTCCTATACGACCGGACGGCGCGGCGTCGCCGGCACGCTGGTGGTGGAAAAGATCGTCGGCGCGGCGGCTGAACATGGCATGGCGCTGAAGCCGCTCAAGGCGCTGGGCGACCGCGTCAATGCCGCGACCCGCTCGATGGGCGTGGCGCTGACCAGCGGCACCGTGCCGGCGGCCGGCAAGCCGACCTTCGACATCGGCGATGGCGAGATGGAATTCGGCGTCGGCATCCATGGCGAGCCCGGCCGCCGCCGCGACAGGCTGAAAAGCGCCGATGCGATCGCGCAGGAAATCTGCGCCGCCATCCTGGGCGATCTCGGCGACAGGGCGAAAGGGCCCGCGCTGCTGTTCGTCAACGGCTTCGGCGGCACGCCGCTGATGGAGCTCTATCTGATGTACAACAGCGCCCGCCGGATTTTCGAGCAGCATGGCGTGACGATTGCCCGCTCGCTGGTCGGTCCCTATGTCACCTCGCTCGACATGGCCGGCTGCTCGATCACACTGACCCTGCTCGACGAGGAATTGACGGGCTGGTGGGATGCGCCTGTCCACACGGCGGCGCTACGCTGGGGCATGTAAGGCTGGCTTCAGTCGCCCTTTTCTGCAACCATTCTGGGCATCCACTTAGCGATGGATTTGCCCGGATTGATGCTGCCCTCCCTCACCTCCGCCGAAGAAAGACTTCTGCTGCGCTACGCCGATCCGGAGGCTGCGGCGGTCGAGGACAATTTGTCTGCGAAGGCACTGTCGGCGCTGCTCGACAATGCCGAATTCCACGGCATCCTGCCGATCATGCTGCGCAAGCTCAGGGAGCGCGGCGACGCGCACCTGCCGCCGGACGCCGGCTTGCAGGACAAACTCGAAGACCTGCGCCAGAAGGCGACGATCGCCACCGGCCAATCGATGCTGCTGCAGTATCATGGCGACCGCATCATGAAGGGCATGGCGGCGGAAGGCATTCCGGCGCGGATCGTCAAGGGCCCGGTCTTCGCGCGAAAACTCTACCGCAACGTCTCGGACCGTCCGTTCACCGACATCGACATCCTCGTCGAGCCGGCCAACCTCGCGCCGGCGAACCAGGTGATCGCGGCGTCAGGCTTCGAGCTTGGCAGCAACGAGGCCGAATCCTACCAGCTGCAGGAATTCAAATGGCTGGAAAAGGAGAATTCCAGCCTGATGATCGAACTGCATGGCGACCTCGTGCACGACACCGGCATGCGGCGGCGCCTGTCGCTGGGGTTTCGCGAACTGGGCATCATTGACGGCGACGCGACGGACGCGCCGGCGGCGCTTTTGACGATCGCCATCGTGCATGCGGCGGGGGGACATAAATTCCACCGGCTGCAGCTTTGCGTCGACGTGCTGCAAGGCGTGCGGGCGCTACAGTCGCCGAAAGCGGAGGAACGCCTGCTCGACGCTGCCCGTATGACCGGCATCGAACTCGAACTGGCGATCGTGCTCAACGTGACCGGCCGGCTGTTCGACGAACCTCACGCGCTCGAACTCGCTGGACGGATCAAGCCCGACCTGTCGATACGGCTGGCCAAGAAGCTGATCACGACGAACACGCTGCTCAGGGTCAATTCCAGGGAGAAGATCGGCTCGCGCCTGCGCCGCGATGCCTTTCGCTGGATCCAGCGGCTGGCCAAGGCCAGGCCATACGCCGCTTGAAGGGACCGTCAATCCTGTGATGTCAATGCAGCACTGATCAGCGCCGCCGCATCGGCCGGGCGCGCGCCCACTTCCAGCGTAAAGGTCGGCACCGACGAGACCAGCTTCCCGATCGTCGCCAGCCGGCGTTTCTGCAGCGGCAGCAGGCCGGTCGCGCCGGTTCGGACATTGTCCATCGCCAGCGCCACCGTCGCGTCGGTCTTGGCCATCGGCACGAGCCGGGTCTCTTCGTCGGCGGATCGCGCGAGATGCAGGAGCGCGGCCACCGGACGGGCGGTCGGGGTTTCGATTTTCACGATCCCGCCCAGCTTTTCCAGCGAAACCGCCTGTTCGCCATTGCGGTCCCAGGACGGCCCGAGACATGGCGCCACCTGCGGGATCATCCGCGCGGTCTTCTCATGGATCTTGACGTGGCGCGGCAAACCCCAGGCAACGGGCGCGATGCCAGCGACATCCAGGATCATGGCGTCGTCGGAGCACAGGCCGAAACCTTGCGTTGCCAGGGCCAGCGAGGTCGTGGTCTTGCCGGTGCCGCTCGGGGCATGGACCAGCACGACGGCGTCGCGGCCCGGCAAGGTCAGGCCCGCCGTGTGCAGCATGTGCTGGCCGCCGGCGTCGAGAGCGGCGTCCAGCATCAGCATCGACGGCGTCCAGGCAGACTTGCTGTCGGGTACGATGCGAAGCCTCGCCCACCCCTTCTCGTTGATCTCGACGGTCTGGCGTCCCGGCAAGACGAGATGGACGCTGGCGCCGTCGGCGATCATCCGGCAATAGCCGTCGTCCGGTATTTCACCCTCGAAGACCAGCGATCCGGCTGGCATCTCGTCCAGCGCTTGGGTTTCGGCGATGTCGAGATGAAAATCCGCTTCGGGCGAACCTTCGATGCGCAGGCTGGCGAGCATCCTGTCGAAGTCCAGCCACAGTTCGGCGCGTTCGGCCGATATGCCGAGCACTTGGCCATTGAGATCGTAGAACGCGCAAGCTCTGGTCAAGCGGCGCGTACCTTGGTGTCACGGTCATGGTGGCGATAAATCTCGACCATGCCGGGAAGGCTGTCGCTGACCACCGGTCTGCCGTCGAGGCAAACCCAGCAATGCGCCGACAGCCGCGACGCCTGCAGCGACTTCGGATCGACGCCGAAGCGCAACTCCGGGTCGAAGCCGGCGAGGCGCAGGAAACGGTGGCCGAGCAGCCCTTCGCGCAGGCATCTGCGGTCACGCATCAGCCAGGGATGGCGGACAGTGCGGTGGACGCGAGCGACAATGTAGGCGGCTGGCAAGCCGCGATAGGGCGTCGGTGAGGCGAGCGGCGCCCATTTCAGCACCTCCTCGAAGCTGCGGTTGGCAATGAGGACCGGCATCAGCCGCGCGCTTGCCCAGAGATGGCAGCGAAACAAGGCGCGCAGGAGAGAACTATCCGCCATCAACACGCACCATCAGCCATCAAGCCCTGGCGCGGCCAGGATGCCTTCCGAGACCAGTTCGGTGGCCAGCGCAGCCATGTCCTCGTCAAGCGTGCCCTTGTCGATCTCGAACTCCTCGCAAAGCAGGCCGACGATCTGGCTAAGGCTGCGCGCGCCATCCACCTTGTCGAGAAAGGCTTCGGTCGTGCCGTTGCAGGTATAGAGCTGGCCGCTGCGCGCCAAAAGCACGACCGCGCCGTCGCCGACGTGCTGGACCGAGGCATCGTCCGCCAGCCGCAGAACCGTCCCAGAGGCAATTTCCATCACGAACCCCAAAAAGCCATGCAAACCCCGAAATGAGATAGCGCGGCGGCGGGGCGCTGTCTATCGGCGGCCGGGGATGGCCAGTGCAAGGTCATGTCCGCGACAGCCTCTTGTAACTCCGCGAAATCCGTCCACTGCCGAAATCATCCCAGAAAATAGTCGTCGGAACGACGCTCCAGGCAAGCGCGTCGACGGACAGGACCGTTGCTTTTCTTCCCTAAGGTGAGGTAAGAACCCCCCGGGTCTTGGGGAGATAGCGTATGCGTTACAATTGGGAGCGGGCACCGACGACTTTCGAACGTCACCGAAAGGCTCTGGCTACGGCCATTTTGATCTTCGGCGGCGTCGGCCTCATGCTTGTTGCCTTGCCGATCTAGCGCGATCGATTTTTGGCCAATGAATCCCGTTCGTTAGTCGGCTATCGGCAGGTCGCTCACCGTGATTGTCCGCGATGACACGGCGATCGCGCCCCTTCAAAGCCCTGGCTGAAGCGCCGCACCAGCACGCCGGCTTTCCGGCAGGCTTGCAGTCCTGTCCCTGCAGCATCAGGTGGAAGCCAAGAGCCTTAACTGCCCTGCCTTGAAGCGCTTGGTCACCTTGAAGCGCTTGGACGCCTTGCCGGTGTCTTTGAAGCTTGCCGAACAATCGGCTGTGCCGGCCCACCGGGACCTGATCGAAACAGATGGTCGAGATGCCCCGTCATGGGTCGGCGAAAGCCATTTCCGCGACAAGACGCTGACTGAGACGAAAATGCAGGGAGACATGTCAGGAGGAAACAACATAGGCTATGGCGAGGACGGCAGGTGGTTCCTGGGGAGGATATGGATGGCTTCACGCTATCATGAGGTCTATGACGGCTGGAAACGCGACCCGGAGAAGTTCTGGGCCGACGCTGCCGAGGCCATCGACTGGTATTCGCCCTGGGACAAAGTGTTCGATGCCGCCGCCGGCGTCTATGGCCGCTGGTTCACCGGCGCGACCTGCAACACCTGCTACAACGCCCTCGACCGGCATGTCGCCGGCGGGCGGGCCGACCAGATCGCCCTGATCCATGACAGCGCCATTACCGGCACCGTGAAAAAATTCACCTATGCCGAGCTGAAACGCGAAGTGGTGGCGCTGACCTCGGTGCTGAAGAACCGTGGCATCGCCAAGGGCGACCGCGTCATCATCTACATGCCGATGGTGGCGGAAGCGGCCATCGCCATGCTTGCCTGCGCCCGCATCGGCGCCGTGCATTCGGTCGTGTTCGGCGGCTTTGCCTCGCATGAGCTTGCCACCCGCATCGACGACGCCAGGCCCAAGCTGATCATCTCCGCCTCGTGCGGCCTGGAACCAGGGCGGATCGTTGCTTACAAGCCGTTGCTCGACAGAGCGATCGAGATGTCCCGCCATAAACCGGAGGCCTGCCTCATCCTGCAGCGCGACCAGCTGCGCTGCGATTTGAAGGACCATTTCGACATCGACTATGCCGACGCCGTCGCCCGCGAACGGGCGGCCGGCGCCAATGTCGACTGCGTGCCGGTGCTGGCCACCGACCCGCTCTACATCATCTACACCTCGGGCACGACCGGCCAGCCCAAGGGAATCGTGCGCGACAATGGCGGCCACATGGTCGCGCTGAAATGGACGATGGACAACGAGTTCGGCGTCAAGCCGGGCGAAGTCTTCTGGGCGGCGTCCGATGTCGGCTGGGTGGTCGGCCATTCCTACATTGTCTACGGCCCGCTGCTGCATGGCTGCACCAGCGTGCTCTTCGAAGGCAAGCCGATCGGCACGCCCGACGCCGGAACCTACTGGCGGGTGATCGCGGAGCATGGCGTGGTCGCGTTGTTCACCGCGCCCACCGCCTTCCGCGCCATCAAGGGGCAGGACCCCAAGGGCGAATTCGTGCCGAAATACGATTTGTCGAAATTCCGCACGCTGTTCCTCGCCGGCGAGCGCGCCGATCCCGAAACCATCAAATGGGCGGAGCAGAAGCTCGACGTACCGGTGGTCGACCACTGGTGGCAGACCGAAACCGGCTCGCCGATGACGATCAACCCCGCCGGGCTCGGCCTGCTGCCGGTGAAATACGGCTCGCCCGGGGTGCCTATGCCGGGCTACGACATCCGCGTGCTCGACGATGCCGGCCACGAGGTGCCGCGCGGCACGCTGGGCAATGTCGTGGTCAAGCTGCCGCTGCCGGCCGGCTGCCTGCCAACGCTATGGAATGCCGACGACCGCTTCCGCCAAGCCTACCTCGACGAGTTCCCCGGCTTCTACAAGACGGCCGATGCCGGCATGATCGACGAGGACGGCTATCTCTACGTCATGGCCCGCACCGACGACATCATCAACGTCGCCGGGCATCGGCTGTCGACCGGCGCCATGGAAGAGGTGCTGGCCGCCCATCCCGATGTCGCCGAATGCGCCGTCGTGGGCATCGCCGATGCGATGAAGGGCCAGATTCCGCTCGGCTTCGTGGTGCTGAACGCCGGTGTCGCGCGCGATGGCGGCGCCATCGAGCAGGAGGTCGTCGCGCTGGTGCGGGAACGTATCGGTCCGGTCGCCGCCTTCAAGACCGTGGTGACGATCAAACGGCTTCCGAAGACACGGTCCGGCAAGATCCTGCGCGGCACCATGCAGAAGATCGCCGACAGGGAAGACTGGACGATGCCGGCGACCATCGACGACCCGGCCATCATCGACGAGATCACCGCCGCCATGAAAGCGCGCGGGATCGGGGTTTGATTCGACCGGCGACGCATGCCGTCCCGGATGTTGCGGCGCGGCGAACTTTGTGATGGCCACAGGGCACAATCGCTGATTGTGCAATGCAGCATTCCGCCTTACAGTTCCCGTTGGGGGGCCATTCGACGGGATCGCATGGCTCAGCAAAAGACGACGTTCGGTGGCATCGACATCCTGCGGTTTCTCGCCGCCGTGCTGGTCATGATCTACCACTACGGCTTCTGGGTGTGGGCCTATCCCGACGGCATCTCGGCGCAGGCCACGGGCGGCGTTCCGGCGCAGCCCGGTATCGGCGCCTGGGTCGGCTCCGGCTGGGTCGGCGTCGAGATCTTCTTCGTCATCAGCGGTTTCGTCATTGCCTTCAGCGCCGAGAATTCGACGCCGCTGCGCTTCTTCGAGGCAAGGGTCAAAAGGCTGGCGCCGGCGGTCTGGATCTGCGCGCCGATCACCGCGGCGCTGTTGCTGCTGATCGGCCTGAGCTGGCCGACCGATGCGGTGGTCAGGCTCGCCCGAACGGCGCTGTTCGCGCCCTACGGTCCGTGGGTGGACAGTGTCTACTGGACGCTCGGCATCGAGATAGCCTTTTACGCCGTCGTCTGGATTCTTCTGCGGCTTGGCCGCTTCCATCTGATGGAGACGGTCGCCATCGTCATCGGCCTCGTCAGCACGCTGTTCTGGTGCCTCTATTATCCGCTCGGCTGGTCCGATTTCGCCGAGACGCGCTGGCTGCAACTCATCCTGGTGCATCACGGCGCATTCTTCGCCGTCGGCGTGCTCATGTGGCTGATGCGGTTCAAGGCGGTGACCGCTCCTCGCCTTTGCTTCTGCCTGCTGTTTCTCGGCGGCGGCGTGCTGCAGATCGCCAGCTCCGTCGACGTCCACGGCATCAAGGTCGGAGCCGTGATGCCCTACGCGCCGCCTATCCTGATCTTCCTCGTGGCCATCGCGCTGATGGCGTGGTCGCTCAAACTCGATCTCAGCTGGAGCGGCTGGCGCCGGATCGGCCTGATGACCTATCCGCTCTATCTGATCCACGACGTCATCGGCGCGGCGATGCTCGGCGCCATGGTGCGCGCCGGGCTGCCGTATCTCCTGTCGATGGCAATGGTCGCCGCGACCATGATCGCGGCCAGCTGGCTGGTGGCGACCGAGGCCGAGCCACGTATCCGGCGGCTGCTCGACCATACGGTGTTCCGTTATCGGCTCAGGACTGCGTAGGCAGCGCAATTTCCAGCCGCGATCAAACGCGGCTGGCCTGATATAGCGTCCGATATCAGGCCCCTGTCTTCGCCCGCACTTCCGACTTGTCGAGATAGTAGCTCGAGTACTTGTCGAAGAATTTTTCCGACGCGCCGAACGATCCGTATTTGGCGAGCTTCTTCAGATCGACCTTGTTCAGCACCGCGCCGACGATCTTGTTGGCGACATAGGGTTCGGATTCCAGCATCGAGCGCACCATGGCGCGCGGCGTGCGGCCCCATTCGGTGACGAGCACGAAGCCGTCGACGAGCGGCGCGAAGGCCTTGGCGTCGACCACCGGCCCGAGCGGCGGCAGGTCGACGACGATGTATTCGAACGTCTCCTTGGCGTTCTCGATGAAGCGGCGCATGCCGGCCGAGGAGAGAAGCTCGCTGGTATGCGAGAAATGTCCGCGCGACACGGCCGGAATGATGGCGAGCTTGGTCTGCCTGTCGATCTTGCCGACGGACTGCCAGGTCTGGCCGCCCACCACCGCTTCCATCAACCCTTGCTCGGCTTCCATGCCAAGGCTGCGGCTGAGACCCGGATTGCGCATGTCGCCGTCAATGAGCAGGGTCCTGGCGCCATTGGCGGCGAGCAGCCCGGCGAGATTGGCCGCGACCGTCGACTTGCCTTCGCCGGGCAGAACCGAGATCACACCGATGACACGGCTGCCTTGCCCTTCCATCACGACGTCGAAGGCGATCTTGGCGCTGCGCAACGTTTCGGAGAACATCGATGCCGGAGCGTCGATGCTGACGCGCATTCGCGCGCGCCTTTCGATGGCGGCGGGCGTTTTGGCGACCTTGGCATCCGCCGGCCCTTCGGACGGCTTGTCGTCCTTGGTCGGTTTGCTGCCGATGGTCGGCAGGTAGCCGAGGAATTTTAGGCCGACGCGGTCGCGCACTTCCTCGCCGGTCCTGAAGAACCGCTCGTTGAACTCGTTGAGGCCGCCGAAGCCGACGCCCATCAGCACGCCGAGCACCAGCGAAAGACCGAGCACGATGATGGTGCGCGGGCTCGAGGCGGCGAGCGGCGTCGACGCATCCGAGATGATGCGGATCTTGCCGACCGGGAAGGACTGCTGCTGGGCGGCTTCCTCGTAACGTCCGAGGAACGTCTGGTAGAGCGTGGAGAGTGCCGTCGCCTTCTGATCGAGATCACGCAGCTGGACCTGTGACTGGTTGTCGATGGAGCTCTTGCCCTGCGCGGCGGCGACATTGGCCCTGAGCGCGGTTTCGCGCGCCAGCGCCACCTCATACTCGTTGCGGTAGCTTTCGGTCAGCTGCTTCAGTTCGCCGAAGATCTGCGCCGATATGTCGGCCTTCTCCTTGGCGAGCGCCACCGCCTGCGGATGCTGGGGGCCGAAATTCGCCTCGACATCCTGCTGCCGTTTGGAAACCGCAAGGTAGCGGGTCTTGAGCGCCGCAATGACCGAGCTGCTTGGCTGGTCGCTCGATATGGCGGCATCCTTGAACGCGTTTTCCGAGCCGCTGTCGACGATCGATTTGTATTGCTGGTAGCGGGCGCTGGCCCGCGCGGTATCGGCCTGCGCCACGATGAGCTGGGCATTCAGGTCGGCGAGTTGCTTGTCGCTCATCAATTGTCCGTCGCTGTTGGCAGACAGGCCGTGTTCGGCCCTGAATTTCTCGACCGCCAGCGACGCCTGCTGCGAGCTCTCACGCAACTCCGTCAACCGGCCCTGGAGCCAGACCGCCGCGCGCTCGGTGGCGTCGAAGCTGGCATCGAGCTGGTCGGCGAGATAGGCGTCGGCATAGGCCTTGGTGATGGCCTTCGCCAGCGCCGGATCCGTCGCCTGGTAGCCAAGCGCGATGACGTAGCTTCGCCCGACGCGGTCGGCCCGGATCTCGTTCTGCAGCTTGAGGATGGCATAGTCGCGGCGCGACGCGGCGATCAGCGCATCGCGCGCGGCAGGATCGAGCTTGGAGACGTCGCCGACACCCGGCATGACCGGGCTGCTCGGACGAACATACTGGATCAGGCCGCGGACCATGCCGACGCCCTGGGCAAGGGCCGACTGCGGCGGGTTCATGAACGTATCGTTCTGGTCGAGCTTGAGCTTGTCGACGACCACGGCGGCGAGCCGCGTCGAGGTCAGGATCTCGATCTGGCTCAGGATCGCCGAATCGGTCTGCATGGTCGTGGACGCCGCCGAGATGTCGTCGACGATTTTGTTCAGGCCCTCGTCGATCAGCACGCTGGAGATCGAGACGTATTTGGGCGGCGTGGTCTGCAGATAGAGCATGCCCAGGAAAAGACCGATGATGGCGCACACGCCAACGACCTTGGCTTGCCGCGCGGCCATGCCAAGCAGCCGCTCGACGTCGATGAAGTCGTCGCCGTCTCCTGCGTCCGAATTCGGCAATGGCATCCTCTTGTCGAGAGGAAAGTTGGCGTAATTCATCTTCGGTCCAATTCTAGAGTGGGTTCCATTCCGGTGGGTCGGTATGGCTCTATCTCACTGTTCGAGCACGATCTTTTCTTAAAAACGCATTCCGCGTTTCGGGATCATGCCTTGGCTCCCAGGCGCCTCGAAGATCGGGAGTATTGCCCCGAGGCAACGCAAGCTTCGTGCCAGACGGCGGGGCCTGTCGGCCCCTCGCCGCCAGCCATCCGGCAATACTCCCGAAAGATGGGCATTATGCGGCTTCTTCCTGGCGTTCATGCGACTGGACGAACTCCTGAAGCATCTCGAAGACAGGGCCCTTCATGTCGTCGCGGGCCAGCGCGAAGGCGATGTTGGCCTGGATGAAGCCTTCCTTCGAACCGCAGTCGAACATGCGGCCCTTGAAAGGCTGGGCGAAGAACGGCTGGTCCTTCGACAGGCGGACCATGGCGTCTGTCAGTTGGATCTCGCCCCCCGCGCCACGCTGCTGGTTGCCCAGAAGCTGGAATATCTCGGGCTGCAGGATATAGCGGCCGTTGATGTAGAAGTTCGACGGCGCGTTGGCCGGTGCCGGCTTTTCGACCATGGCCGTCACCTCGAAGCCGCCGCCAATGTCGGCGCCACGGCCGACGATGCCATATTTATTGGTCTCGCTCGGCTCGCAGCGCTCGACGGCGATGACGTTGCCGCCGGTCTGCGCATAGAGGTCGGTGATCTCGGCCAGGCATCCGCGTCCGCCGAAGGAGACCATGTCAGGCAAAAGCAGGGCGAAGGGCTCGTTGCCGATCACCTCGCGGGCGCACCAGACGGCATGGCCGAGGCCTTGCGGCGACTGCTGGCGGATGAAGGAGGTGGCGCCGGCCACCGGCAGCATGCTTTCGAGCGCCTCCAACTGGGTTTTCTTGCCGGTTTGCTCAAGGGTTCCGATCAATTCCGGATGCAGGTCGAAATAGTCCTCAATGACCGCCTTGTTGCGGCCGGTGACGAAGACGATGTGCTCGATGCCGGCCTCGAAGGCCTCGTCCACCGCATATTGGACGACGGGCCTGTCGACGACGGGAAGCATTTCCTTCGGCATCGACTTGGTCGCCGGCAGGAACCGTGTTCCAAGCCCCGCCACCGGTATCACGGCCTTCCTGATTTTCTTCATCGCAAATTCCTTCTGAGGAGATCGACTACAGTCCATTCACAAGCCACGAAAAATCCCTCCATGTGCCTGCATCTTCACCTCCCCACCCCCACGGCAAACTGTGCCGCTACTCTTCGCAGCCGCACGGCGATCGGCATGCCCATATGCCTAACCGCCGCCGGGTCGCTGAGCGCCGTCCGGATCGCCTTGAGCGGGGACCGCGCCTTGATGTGCTGGACCATCGCCAGGAACGACGCCGCCTTGCGCAGGCTGCGGCCGCGCCGGGCGAAGGCTGCCTGGGCGGCCTCGTCCATCCGATGGGTTTGAGCGAATTCGGCATCCGCCTTGCGCATCGCCTCGACATGATGAGGCTCGAGCACGCGCGAGATGGAACCGCTGCGGATATGATAGGCATAGCCGACATCAGGCTCGACCACGCATCTGCCGCCCATGGCCAGGGCTTCGGCAAACAAGATGTAGTCCTCGCCGATCCTCAGTTTCTCGTCGTAGCGCAGCCGGTTTTCATCGAGGAAACGGCGCAGGAAGATCGGCTTGAGGTAGCCGAGATTGAACTTCGATTCGAAGACGACGTTGCCGGCGATGTAGGTGGCCAGCGAGATCTCGCGCAGGTCTTCCAGATATTGGCGCGGGAACATCGCGTCCTCGACCACACCGTCCTCACGGACGACCTGGAGATTGTCGACGGCGATCTGGGCATCCGCCCGCTCGGCGCGATCGATCATGGCGGCGATGCGGCCGGGAAAGACGGCGTCGTCGGAATCGAGAACCGCGATCCATCTGCCAAGTGCGGCGTCGACCCCGGCATTCCTGGCGCCGCCGGGACCCCTGTTTTTTTCCAGGGCCACGACACGCACGATATGCTCGGGATAGGCCCGCGCCACGTCGAGCGTGGCGTCGCGCGACTTGTCGTCGACGACGATGACCTCGACGCTGACATCTTTCTGGGCGATGGCGCTGGCGATCGCCCGATCAAGGGTCGCCTCGGCGTTGTAGGCGGCAATCACGAAAGAAACATCGGGAACGAAGGAGGGTTCAGGCCGCACGCTTGCCTCCTTCCCCTGGTGAAGGCTGGCCGTAGAGGCGCAGTTCGCGGATGCCGACAAGGCCGCTGACGACGCCGACATGCATGATGCCGCGCAGTACGGAGCGGTTCCTGCGCACGGGGCTGACAAGAACAGGAAGGGCGGCGGCAAAGCAGTAGAGCGCCTTGGCCGAGGCAAGGCCTAGCTGCTTCACCAAACCGAGGCCACCGGTGTTCTGGCCGAGCAGACGGCCATGCGTCTGGCCGACCCGGAAGCGACGGCGGCTGAGCCAGTCGAACGCGGCCCTGGCCCGTGGTACAGCCTCGTCCACCCATGCCTCCGGCGCAAAGGCGATCCGGCCGCCTGCCTTGTGCATCTGGTCGAAGAATTCGGTGTCCTCGCCGCCGGTCTGGCCGCGCGCCAGGCTGAAGCGGCGGTCGCGCAGACTGTCCGATCCCATGCGCAAGAGGACGTTGCAGGTGTAGCCGGTGCGGATTTCGCCACCCACGCGGACCGGCAAGGTCGAATGGAAATCACCACGGCGCATCCAGTCCGGCGCATCCGGGCGATAGAGCGCACGCACCGGGCCGAGAACCGCGGCGGCGCCGCTTTCTTCGGCTGTCGCCACCAGTTCGGCGAGCCATCGGGCGGTGGCGGTCTCGTCGTCATCGATGAAGGCCAGGAATTCCGCCTCGCTTGCATCGAGGCAAGCGTTGCGGGCGATCGAGATGTTGCGCGCCGGACAATGCCGGTACCGGAGCGGCAGCTTCAATTCTTGCGACAGCGCCATCACCAATGCCTGCGCGCTTGGCGTGTCGTCATTGTCGGCGACAATGACACTGATATCGAAACCTCGGGGCATCTCCATGGCGGCGAGCGAACGCAGCGTGTCGGCGAGTTCCGGCCGCCGGAACGTGCACACGCCGATGTCGATGCCGCGATTCCCGGCCTGAACCGCCATCACGCCGCCCTCCGCCGCGCGTTAAGGCCGAGAAGCTGCAGCCAGAAGCCGACGGACCAGCCGAAATGCATGATCATCGCCGAAACGCCCGCAAGCGCGATGTCGGCATTGCGCTGGCTGATGGCCGTTACCACGCCGTAGCCCAGGCACACCGCCGCCCACAGCAGCAGCGGCAGCGCCGCGATCCAGTGCACGAAGGAGAAAGCCGCCAGAAGAACCAAGGGGAAGACGGCCAGCGGCACCATTTGCCGAACCTTCGGGATCACACGGTGTTTCAGCACATTTTTGGCCCGGCCGCGGCCATAGCCGAGATACTGGAAATAGAGGCCGCGCAGCGAAGTGCGCGGGTAATAGACCATCTGCGTCCTGCCGCTCATCCAGATCCTGTAGCCGGCCTGCCTCAGCCGATAGTCGAGTTCGGCATCCTCGTTGTGGCTGAACGTCTCGTCATAGCCGCCGACGGCCCGGAAGGCCGAGATCCGCATCAGCGCGTGATGGCCGTGGTCGACCCACTCCCCGGCGGAGAGGTGGCGATGCTTGGAGCCGCCGGTGCCGAGCTTGGAGTTCTGCGCCGCCGCCGCCGCTTTCTGCACGGTGCCGCTGCCGCTGGTCAGCATCGACACCACGACCGAATCGGCGCCGGTGGCCTGCGCCTCCTCTACCAGCCGGTCGCAATAGTCGTCGGGATAGCCGCCATGGGCATCGATACGGATCAGATAGTGGGCGCCCTCGCCAAATCTGGCCACCGCCAGGTTGATCGCCGCGCTCTGGATGCGCTTTTCATTGTGAAGCAGGATGATGCGCGGATCGTTGTTCTGACGCTCACCGACAATGGCCAGCGTGCCGTCGGTGCTGCCGCCATCGGCAACGACGATCCGCGCGCCAAGCCGTGCCGCCGCCGGGCAGAGCTGGTCGAGCAGCGCACCGATATGGGTTGCCTCGTTGAGACAGGGGATCACGATCAGGCTGGAGGCATGCGCTTGCGTCATCGGGCGATGTTCATCCTATGCCAGGGCCTCGGTCGCGAGCGGCTCGCGCACGGTGGTCAGGCGGCGCAGTTTTTCGACCAGGGCGCTGCAGTCCCCGCGATCGTAGCTCCACATCCTCGGATTGTGGGCCAGCACGCGCGCCTTCAGCCTGGCGAAGCGGTGCTGTTCCATGCTGCCAAGCGCGGTTTCGAGCGCCTCGGGCGTGGCCTGCGGCAACAGAACGCCGATATCGCGCTGCCGCAGGAACCGTCCGGTCTCGGTGTTGTCCATCGAGATCGGCACCGCGCCGAAGCGGCAGCCTTCATAGAGGCGGTTGGGCAGCAGCCATTCGGAGTTCTGCCCCTCCTCGAAGAAATCGATCGCCCAGGAAAAATGGACGTCCTGGTAGATCGCCGCCATGTCCTCCGGGTTGCGGTAGGGCCCGCGAAACGACAGATACGGTTCGGCATCGACGAAGCTATGGAAATCCGGGAATTCGGACAATGCGGGGCGGCCGCGCAGCACGATCTCGAACCGGCCCTCCATGCGGCGCGTGAAACCGGCCAACAGTTCGAGCGAGCGGCGGCAACGCAACGCCCCGAACCAGCCGATCCGCCATGGCGGGGCGACAGGTGCTTCCATCGCCTCATGCTCGCCAGGCAGGATGGCCGCCGCCTCGAAATATTTGTTCTCGACCAGTTCGACCGGTGCCGCGACCTGGCGGAAGGGTTTGAAATAATTGGCGATGAAGGCGGGCGAACTGGTCACCAGCAGCTTCACGTCCCGCGCCAAATGGCGCTCGCTGGCGCGCAGCGCCTTGCCCAGGACATCGTCGCGAAGCACCAAGCGGTGAATGTCGAGACATTCATAGACGATCGGCACCGTAGCGCCGAAGGCCGACCGGGCGCGGCGGGCCAGCGCCAGCATTTCCAGATTGCGTGCTATGATTAGATCGGGCTTCGGCATGCCGCCCAGCTTCGAACCTATCGAAACCGCCGCTTTCGCAACGGCCGCCAGGCGCTGGGCGAATCGGCCATCGCGCGTCGCGCCAAGGTCTATCGGCCGCAATCCTTCGATATCGGCGATCGGGGTGGCGGTGCGGCGAAAGCCCGCCAGGGTGACCCGCGCGCCACCTGTCCGGAGCATCGTGATCCGCCGGCGAACCGCCGGATCGGAAACATCGTGCACCAGGTACAAGACATGCAGCATGAAAACTCGACCGCTGTTTGACCCACCCAGGGGAAGCCTAGTACAGCTCTTGCTGCATCGCAACATTTTTGGCGCGACGATCGACGTTTTCTGTTGCACTGCAAAATTATTGCCGTAGTTTGTGGTCGGCGGCGGTTGTGGATTTCGGGCTCCGGAATCCGCGCAAAGATCAGGAATCCTGAATTTGGAAGCCAATCCATTCGATCCGCCAGAAGGCTCCCTGCGCAAATCGGTCGGCCGCGGCGCCGTCGTGACCGCTCTGTCGCAATCGGTGCGGGTCGCGACCCAGATCATATCGGTCATCGTTTTGTCGCGGCTCTTGTCGCCGCAGGATTTCGGCGTCGTGGCCATGTGCGCGCCGGTGCTCGCCTTCATCGCCCTGTTCCAGGATTTCGGCCTGACCCAGGCGACGATCCAGAAGTCAGGCATCCGGCATGAGGAGGTGAACTACCTCTTCTGGATCAACGTCGCCGTCAGCGCGGTGCTGGCCTGCGTGCTCGCCGGCGCCGCCCCGCTGGTCGCCGCCTTCTACGGCGAGCCGCGCGTCACGGGCCTGGTGGCGGCATTGGGGCTGCAGATCCTGGCTTACGGCCTGGGCGCCCAGCACCTGGCGCTGCTGACGCGCCGCATGCAGTTCGGCCGCCTGGCGATCATCGACGTCGCCGGCGCCGTCGCGGGGCTGGCGGTATCGATCGCCTGGACCTTCATCGACCGCTCCTACTGGGCGCTGTTTGCCGGCACGCTGACCGGCGCGGTGCTGCCGACGCTTTGCTACTGGGCAAGCTCGCGCTGGCGCCCGGGCATGCCGCGCAAGGTCGCCGGCATCAGCGAGCTGATCAATTTCGGTGCCGGCATCACGGGCTTCAATTTCGCCAATTTCTTCGCCCGCAACCTCGACAATGTGCTGATCGGCAAATATTGGGGTGAAGCTCAGCTCGGCCTCTACGACCGCGCCTACAAGCTGCTCCTGTTCCCGCTCAGCCAGATCACCAATCCGCTGTCGAAGGTGATGGTGCCGGCGCTGTCGCGGCTGAAGGACGAGCCGGACCGCTATCGCAGCGCCTATCTGCGCGTCATGCCGCTGATCCTTTTGGTGGCGTTGCCCGGCGTCGCCTTCGCCACCGCCATGTCCGACGTGCTCATTCCCTTCGTGCTCGGCGAGCAATGGCGCGCCAGCGCCTCGATCTTCCTGGCGCTCGGCTTTGCCGGCCTGCTGCAGCCGCTCAACAATCCCGCCGGATGGCTTTTCGTCAGCCAGGGCCGCTCCGGCGACTTCATGCGCTGGGGCATCGTCACGGCGGTGACGTCGGTGCTCGCCTTCGCGCTCGGCCTGCCTTACGGCGCGCTCGGCGTGGCGGTCGCCTATGCGGTCAGCGAGTATCTGCGCACGCCCTTCCTGTGGCTCTATGTCGGCAGGAGCGGACCGCTGCAAGCCAGCCATGTGCTGCACGCGGCAACGCCGTTCGTGCTTGGCGCACATCTGGCGCTGGGCGCGGTCTGGCTGGTCAAGCCGATGCTGCCGCAGCAGCATGTCGTCGCCCTGGCCAGCGGCGCCGTCCTGGCCTACGCGATCACGATCGTCATCGCCATGGCCTTCCCGGCCGGCCGCGAAGCCTTGCGGGAGGCCTTGAAAATGCTGCCGGCAAGAACGCCGGCCGCGACGCCGCGCGAGGCGCAATAATTTCGGCGCTTTCGACCGTTACCAATATCCACCCGAGCATCAGGTCCGATCCATGCATTACCGATCGATCTCCGACATGAACGACGCCATCGTAAGCAACCTTCACCGGCTGCCGCGCGATATCGACCTTGTGGTCGGCATTCCCAGAAGCGGCGTGCTGGCGGCGACGCTGGTCAGCCTCGCGGCCAACATCCCGATGACCGATCTGGACAGTTTCCTGGAAGGCCGCGTCTACACGTCCGGCATCACCAAGCGCCGCGCCGCGCTGGACCGCAAGGTCTCGGACATGCGCAAGGTGCTGGTGATCGACGACAGCGTCGCCGGCGGCAATGCCATGCGCGACGCCCGTGCCCGCATCAAGGGCGCCGGCATCGAGGCCGACTTCATCTTCTCCGCCGTCTTCGGCCTCGAGCCGCAGCATCAGGAGACCGATATTGTCTTCGAGGTCGTGCCGCATCCGCGCATGTTCCAGTGGAACTTCATGCATCACAAATTCCTGGCGCAATGCTGCGTCGACATAGACGGGGTGCTGTGCCTCGATCCGACCGAGGCCGAGAACGACGACGGTCCGGCCTATGAAAAGTTCCTCAGCGAGGCGCGGCCGCTTCATGCCGCGACCCACAAGATCGGCTGGCTGGTCACCAGCCGGCTCGAGAAATACCGCGCGTTGACCGAGGCGTGGCTGGCCAAGCACGAGATCCGGTACGACAAGCTCATCATGCTCGATCTGCCGAGCAAGGCGGAGCGCCAGCGGCTTGGCGCGCATGGCAGTTTCAAGGCCGATTTCTACCGCAAATCCGATGCCATCCTGTTCATCGAAAGCGAGCATGCCCAGGCGTTGAGGATCACGGAACTGTCGGGCAAACCGGTCCTGTGCGTCGAAACGCACATGGTCAGTTTTCCCGATGCGTTGTCGCTGCCGGCACTTGGCCAGGCCGCGCGAAACCTGCCGGCAAGGCTGCGGCAGATCAACTCGCAGGAAGGCCGCAAGAGCGCCGCCAAGACCATTGCGCGCACCCTGCTTGGCGCGCGCGGCTATGAAACGCTGAAGAACCGGGTCAAGCGCCTGGCCTGACGCGGTTGCTACGCGGCCTGGCGCGCGCGCTGCTGAACGGCCTTGTCCAATATCGAGAAGAAGGTGACGAACTGGCGGTCCGGATCGAGTTCCGGCCGGCCGGCGAAGCTGTGCGCGAGAGCCGAGACGCGATCATATTCCTTGCTGTCGTTCCACAGGAGCCTGACGGCCGCGACCCAGTCGGCGAGCGGAGCATCATAGTCGAGCACCGCGCCGCCGGGGCCGATCGCTTCGGGCAGGCCGCCGCGGCGCGAGCCGACGACCGGAATGCCGCTGCAATGGGCTTCCGACGCCACCCGGCCCCAGGCCTCTTCCCACTTGCTGGGGGCCAGCAGGATCCTGGTGCGGCCATAGACCGTCTTCATGTCGCTGGTGCGGCTTTCCAGGGTGACGTTGCCGAGCGGCGCGATCGTCTGTTCGATGCGCGCCCGGTGGTCGTCCTCCAGCTTCCAGCTTTCGACGAACAGGAACGGGATTTCGGGGCATGCGCCGGCAAGGCGCACCGCAAGCTCGAAGCCCTTTTCCTCATAGGGGTTGATCAGGGTGACGAACTGGCCCGTGGTCGGCGTGCTGTAGTGCGTCGGATTGATGGTCGGCGGGATCACCGCCGCCTCGATGCCGAACTCTCTGGCATAGGTGCGCGCGGTGAACTCGGAATTGGCGATGTAGAGCGCAGAGCCCAACTCGCGCAGGTCGCCGCCCAGCTCGTGAAACTCGACATTGCGGAGATAGACGACCAGCGGCACGCCCTTGGCCTGCAGCGCCTTGCCGAGCGGAACCGACTTGTGACACTGGACCACCGCCACATCAGGCTTCACCCGGTTGACGGCGAAGCTTGCCGCCTCCCAGGGGAACCATGCCCGGATCACCGGATAGCCGGGAAAGCTGTCGACGACCGCGGGCTGGCGCAAGAGCTTCATCTTGGCGCGCGCCTTGAAGCCGAAGACACCGTCGCCGAACAGGGCGGCGAGCACCGCGGCTTCATGCCCATGCTCGATCAGCTGCTCGGCCAGGTGGTGGGTGCTCGACTGGACGCCGCCGCTGAACTCCGGCGGGTAGCCATTGCCGCCTGCAAAAAGAACTTTCATGGTCGTCACTCCTGTCTTTTCGCGTTTCATTGCCCCCGGCTCGATGAAGGGCCGCGCCGAAGACCTCAGGCAGTCTTTGGCGGATCAAGCGTCGCGAACGGATTCGTGCATGACTGCCATCCGGTGAACCGGATGGGATCATTGGGTGAACTGCGCCAGGCGTAGTCCGTCAACATGTGGAATTCGGCGACGACCCAGCGGTCGAAATGCCGGAGGTCGCGCTGCTTCTGTTTCGGCAACAACTGGCGTGCATGACTGAGCTTCGCCGTCTCGAGCAAGGTGACGGCGTCGCCTAGTTTTTCGCTGGGAAACATCCACGGATTGCGGTTGCGGAACTCCAGCACGAACTGCTGCAGATGCTCGATGCGTATGTTCAACCTGCCGAGATATTTTTCGAGCGTGACGCGAATCAGATCCTCGTCCGAAAACGAGGACACGGCGGCGTAGGCCACGCCCGTCGACGCAACTCCGCCAGCCATGATGGCCAGTACAGAACGCCGCGTGATCTCGATCATCAGTTAGCTCCCTCTTCTCACGCGATCCGGCTCGCCGCCCGCAAGGACAAGGCAGCGGCGGTCAGGCTCGGATTGGCGCAGGAACAGCTCGGATAGGTGCTGGTGCCGACGACAACCAGGTTTCTCAAGCGGTGATGGATCATGTCGCTGTCGATGACCGAATCGGCGGGACCGGTGCCCATCCTCAGCGTGCCCTGGACATGCGATTCCGACGGCCGGATACCACGGTCGAAGAGACGTTCCACCGGCAGCGGGGCGAGCAGTCCAGGCAACTTGTCCAGGGCCCGGGCCATGCCCTTGACTGCGTAATCCGAAGGCGCCTTGAAGGAGACGAAGGCGTTGTCATCCTCGTCGAGAGTGACGAAATTCTCGGGATCGAGCAGGTTTTCGGTGACCACGACCAGCGGCAGCGTCTGCCGCACCCGCCCCTTCTCGGCGCGCATCCCGTGCTGCCAGCGGTTCTCGAAATAGACCAGGGCCGCCGCGTGCTCGGACCGGTGCGGACCGTCATAGAGGCCGAAATTCAGGCCGGTTGTGATGGTGCTGCCGTCGAAATTGTCGACGCCGTCGAGATAGACCTCGAAATTCCAGCCATAGGATTCGTGCAGGCCCCGGCCGACGAATTCATCGCCGAGGCCGGAGCGCAGCATGATCGCCGCGCTCTGGATGGCATTGGCGCCGAGAACAAAAAGGTCGCCGCTGACCTGATATTCCTTACCATCCTTCACGAAGGCAACCGAACGGACCGTGCCGCCGGCGTGATCGAGCCGCCGCACTTCGGCTCCGAGGCAGACCGAAACGTCGGGATGCTCGAAGACATGCATCAGGCCGTTGTTGGCGGTGAACTTGGCATCGACCGGACATAGCCAGCAGCGCAGGTTGGCGCAGCAGGAGGTGCGCTGCGCGGTCGGCACGCGGGCGCGCGCGGTCGGCATGACGAAGTGCTGACCGGGCTGGGCCGCCTTCATCATCCTGTCCGGCGTCGACATGCGATGCGGCGGCTGCGGAAACGGCCTCGAGCGCGGCAGCATCGCCGCCATGTCGGGATCGCCCGAGATCGACATGATGTCTTCGGCGTCGCAATAGAACGGCTCGACATCGTCGTAGCTGATCGGCCAATCATTGCCGATGCCATAGGTGCTCTTCAGCCTGAAATCATTGGGGTGGAACCGCGGCGTCTGCGCGAACCAGCAATTGGTCCCGCCGCCCAGCCCGATCGTGTAATTCCACGGCTTGTCGGAATTGGTCTTGTAGGTCGTCTCGTCGCCTATGTCGGTGTTGGCGTTCTGGTCGAGCTGCCATTCATGCGTGTTGTGGCGTCCCCATTCCAGGATCAGGATGCGCGCCTTACGCCGATTGGCGAACTCATGCAGGAAGAAAGCCGAACCGAAGCCGGAACCGATCGCGACAACATCGAAATGATCCTTGGTGACTTGCTCGGGCTTTACGTCCAGCACCATCAGTTGCGACTCCTTTCCGCGCCGGGCGCGTTCGTCTTGACTGTCCCATCCGATCCTGTTTCGGACTTATCCGTCTCGGGCCTCATGCCGCCATTCTGCCGATCGAGTGATATTCGATGCCGTGCCGCGCCACGACCTTGGGATCATAGAGGTTACGACCGTCGAAGATGACCGGCGTGGTCAGTGCATCCTTCAGCGCATCGAAGGACGGTGCGCGAAAGCTCTTCCATTCGGTGGCGATCAGCAGCGCGTCGGCGCCGCGCAGCGCCGCTTCCTTGGTGCCGCACAGCATCAGGTCGTCGCGCAGTCCGTAGATGGCCTGGCATTCCTGCATGGCCTCGGGGTCATAGGCCTGGACGGTCGCGCCGGCGTTCCAGAGCGCCTCCATCAGCACGCGCGCGGGCGCCTCGCGCATGTCGTCGGTGTTGGGCTTGAAGGCCAGGCCCCAGAGCGCGAAGGTCTTGCCCTTGAGGTTGCCCTTGAAATAGCGGTGCACCTTGTCGAATAGGACGGATTTCTGGTCGTTGTTGCGCTCCTCGACGGCGCGCAGCAGCTTGGCGTCGAATTTGACGCCCTCGGCGGTCTTGATTAGGGCGCGGACGTCCTTGGGGAAACACGAGCCGCCATAGCCGAGACCCGGATAGATGAAGTGATAGCCGATGCGCGGATCGCTGCCGATGCCCTTGCGCACCTCCTCGATGTCGGCGCCAAGCTGCTCGGCGAGGTTCGCCATCTCGTTCATGAAGCTGATCTTGGTCGCCAGCATGCAATTGGCGGCGTATTTCGTGAATTCGGCGCTGCGCACGTCCATCACGATCATCTTCTCGTGGTTGCGGTTGAAGGGCGCGTAGAGTTCGCGCATCACCGCCTCGGTGTCCTCGCTGTCGGTGCCGACGATGATGCGGTCCGGCTTCATGCAATCGGCGACCGCGGAGCCTTCCTTGAGGAATTCGGGATTGGAGGCGACATCGAAGCTCAAATCCTCGCGGCCTCTTTTCTTCAGCGTCTCGGCGATCCTGGCCTTTACCTTTTCGCAGGTGCCCACCGGCACGGTCGACTTGCCGACGACGATCTTGGCGGTATCCATCTCGCGGCCGATGGTCTCGGCGACCGCCAGCACATATTTGAGATCGGCCGAGCCGTCCTCGCCGGGCGGCGTGCCGACCGCGATCATCTGGATTTCGCCATGCCTGACGCCGGCCGCCGCATCGGTGGTGAATTTGATGCGGCCGGCGGCGTGGTTCTCCCTGACGATGCTTTCAAGGCCTGGCTCGAAGATCGGGACAAAGCCCTGGTTGAGCCGCTCCACCTTGCTTGCGTCGACGTCGACGCAGACAACCTGGTGGCCAACCTCGGCAAGCACCGCCGCCTGCACCAGGCCGACATAGCCAATTCCAAACACCGTCAAGTTCATTCGGTTTCATTCCTGTCCAGGGCGTGGAGCCGTTTCTGGTCCGGCCGGTTCAATTCGTCTTTCCTAACTCTTTTACGCTGCATACCAGCGATTCCGGAAACTGGCAGGGCTCCCCGAGCGCGGTGAAGGCGACGCGCTCGACCTGGAGCGACACCTTGCCGTCCGGCTCGGCGAACGTCCCCATCCATCCCTTCATCGTGTCGCTGCCCCAAAGACTGAAGAAGATCTTCTGGGCATGGCTTGGCAGCTTCGCCGGATCCGTGATGGTGTTCACCAGCTGGCCGTTGACATACCAGCGCAGGCTGTCCTTCTCCCAGACGAAAGCGTAGTCGTTGAAGGCGCTGTCGGTACCGCCGGGCACGTCGACCAGCTTCTCGTTCTTGCCCTTGCCGCCGATATAGGCGTTGACCTGCACCTTCGACGTATCCTTGGTCAGGACCTCGAAGTCGATCTCGTCCCAGGGCTGCTTGTCGGACGGACCGATATAGGTGAAGAAAGCCGCGTTGAGGCCGGAGCCGGCGCCGGTCTTCATCCGCGCCTCATAGGTGCCGTAGCCGAAACGCTGCTTGGTCTGGATCTCGCCGCAGGCGAACTCGCGATCCTTGGTCTTCTGCTTCGCGAAACCGAGCGAAAGAACGCCATCGGAAAGCTCGACCAGACCTTTCGACCATGTGCAATTCTGATGGCTGCCGTTCGTCCAGCCGTCTGAAACGTACCAGCGTCCACGATCCAGACTCTTGAAGTCGTCGACGAAAGAGGGCGCGGACTGGATGTCCTGCGCATGAGACGGACTTGCCGACAGGCTGCCAAGCACGGCGAGCAGCAAAGCAACCGCCAGACCGGACCGCCGGCCGAAATGCGGGCTTGAAAGGGGCTCGATTGCTGTCGTGGACATGGTTTTTGGTTCCGAACTCATGACAAACTCACCTTTGCGCTGTGTCCCCAACCCAAAGTCGACGTTTGAACCGCTTCCAAACGGGCCAACCTTGACCTCTTCAATCCCCCTCCCGACTTCCAGCCCCGCATCAACTCTATCGTAACTGTCCCGCGCAGCCACTTTCACCCTCGGCCGGCTCCCTGCTGCCTGATCTGGCCCACCGTCGTCGAATCGTGCGCCGCATGGTCGTCGAAGACCATATCCAGCGAATGACGGAGCTCGCGCATTGCGCCGCCCTGGCGCGCCAATGCCGCGATGCGGCGCTCGCTGTTCAAGATCGACTGCGTCAAGGCACCGACTTCGGACGAGCGGCGGTCGGAGGCGGAGCCGTTTTCCATCGCTTCGACGAGGAAGGCCGCGTTGGTCGCCTCCTTGCGGTAGCGGACCTCCAGACCGGTTTTCTCGGCATCGATTTCGGCCGCGATCTGCTCGAACAGCTTCGCCAACCGGTCCAGGCGCGCGACGTCGGTGTGCCTGTCGCGGGCCGGATCCCTTGATCTGAAGCCGAATATCGAGGCCATGAACTTAAATTCCCGTCATCGCCGGCTTTCTGAGCCGGCTTCTGGCCAATCCCCGCAACGGGGGCTGAAAAACTCGTACCGCGCCGTCCGTCTCCTCTGACGAAGAGAGACTTCGGACCAGTCCGATCGGGGGGCCAGTTCGGCTGGTCGTTCAATTTGCTGCACCGCAGCATAGACTGCCATCCCCGGAGCCGCGAGGCAACCACCCAATTCGTAAACTCATAAATCCGATCGAAATGATTGCGAGGTGGGCTCGTGGCCGGCAGGCAACCCGAATGCTCCCGGCGCCTCAGGATCCCTTGCCCGTGCTGGTTCCGGCCATCAGGAAACGCAGCGGCGGCACGTGCTTGTTCCTGGACACGAGACCGACACTTCGCAACAGCGCCTCGATCTTGTCGGATGCCACGCCCTGGACGATGGGGACGAGGTTGGATTGGCTTGCGAATGCATAGGCCGCGGCCGACGCCAGGCCCCGCTCGGCCTTCACGTCGAGAAAATTGCGCAGCCGGTATTTGTCGCGCACATGCCGCTCGTGCCGCCTCAGGACCGCCTTGGACCCTTCCGGCAGGCTGTCAATGGCCAGTAGCGCCAGATCCGCATCGGCCAGCCGCTTCAGGTCCTGCGTCTTGTGGCGGCCGCTGAGCGAATCGGCGCGCACGATGGCGCCGTAGCCGCAGGAGCGGATGACCTTGAACCGCGCCCCATGGGCGACCGCGCGCGCGTAGAGTTCGTAGTCCTCGCCCAGTCGCAGGCTCTCGTCGTAACGCAACCCGTGGCGGTCCAGGAAGGCACGGCTGATGACGGGCTTCAAGAAACCGAGTTCGCCTCTTTGCACGCGGCGCCTGGAGATGTTGCCTTCTACGAAACGTTCGAAATCGAGGAATTCCGGCTCGGCGGCAAAATCCGGGGCGACGATTTTGGTCGCGTCCCCGGTCGCATCATCCCTGATGAGCATGATGTTGTCGGCGGCGAAATCCCAATCGGCGCCGGCAAACAGGGTCCGAAACCGGCCCTCGAGGAAAAAATCGTCGGCATCCAGAATGCTGATGAACGGGGCTCGCGAACCGGCGATCGCGGCATTGCGGGCAAAGGACGGGCCGCGATTGACGTCGAGACGCATGACCGCAAGCCGGCCGCTGCCGTCGTCGGCCGAGCGGGCGACCTCGGCCGTATTGTCGGTCGAGCCGTCGTCGACGACGACGACCTCCGCCACTTCCGGTTCCTGCAGCGCGGATGCGATGGCAACCGCGATGGTGCGCGCCGCGTTCTTGGCCGCGATGATCACACAGACCTCGGATTTCGTCGTCGACATGGAATTTGCCTCTTGCACAGGTTCCGTTTTGCCCTCGCCCTGTACGCGTCCGATATCCACCGCCATCAAGGACTGGCCGGCCGTTCGAAGATCCGGCGGCTGATGTCGGCCGACGCCGCCCAGCCTGCCTCGGAAAGGTAGCGGACCGGTGCCCGGCCGCACAATTCCCACAACACCGTCCGCCGCTGCGGCCAGCGCAACGACGACAGCCATGGCGCGATGACCATGCTGAGCAGGTCCTCATTGCCGATGCGCGACAGGATGGGCTTTGCCCGCTCCGACAGAAGCGTGCCGGTGCCGCCCAGCAGCACATCGGCGGCGCGCAGGCCGAGCAGCAAGGTGTCGTCCAGTCCCTGGCTCACCGCGGCATCGAGCACACGCTGCTGATCGGCCTCGCCAAGGCGGCTGGCGCTGGCCCTGATATCACAGACATAGCCGGCGCAAGGTTCGCGGTTGAACAGCGCCTTGGCGACGCTGATGCAGGACAGCATCAGCGTGTCGGCGGCCGAGGTGAAGGGGACTTCGGCGCCGGCGATTTCGACCAACCGTTTTCGCCGCAGGAACCCGTCGGAATCGCGCGGGCTCGGCGAGCCGGGCTGCTGGAGCCGGTAATGCAGGTCGACCGTGGATGATTTCGGCCCGTTGCCGCGGATCATGTGCTGTTCGCCAAGGAAGCGGACCCACCAGACCGAGCGTGACTTGCCCGAGACCTCATAGCCGATCGCGCGCAGCGCTTCGCGCGCCTTCAAGAAGCCGGCAGGCGAAACCAGTATGTCGACATCGCCCGAAGGCTTCATGAAGTGATCGTCGTAGAGCAAATGCTGCTGGAACGGCCCCTTCAGAAAGACAAAATCGATCCGCCTGTCGTGCAGCGCCTCGTGGATGGCTATCGAATCCATGAGGCAGGCGGCGTTCATCGAGACTGTCCTCCTGCGATAGGTTTCGAGCCACTGGAAGAGTTCTGCCGGCCTCTCATGCGCCGGCGCGCGCGACAGTGCCTTCAGGACGAAGGTGGCGACCTTGTTCAGCCTGGCGATATCAGCGACGGCAGCGTCGGAAAGGCCCGGCGTCGAGACGTCGCCGGCCGTCGCCGCCCCCCCGAAATACCCCCGTAAGCACGCTTGCACATAGGCGATCTCGTCGGCGCAGTCGGCGGCGCGGAGTCTTTCATAGGAGCTTTCCGGCAAGGCCATTGAGCGCACAGTCTCCAAAAAGCGGTTTGCGCGACGCGTATGCTGCAGTGCGAAGCAAAGCATCCTCAAAAACCGCGGCGCCGTAAAGCCTTTCCTTTCGCACCACGGAGTTTTGCAACCATAGCGTTTGCCTGGCCAATCCCGAAGAGCGGCGCCGACCGAGCAAAATTCCGGCTCCGTTGAGCCGGTCGGCCGGCGACCGACAGAGAAAGCCAAGGAAATTTGACCTTTTTCAGGCCCGTCTAAAAAAGCACCAGCTTTGCAATTTTTTTATGCAAGCAAAATCAACAGTTTAGTAAAAGTGCCACAACAATGTTCAGTTACGTCGTTTTCAACGCAAAAACGGCCGAATTTTGAGCATCCTCCACACACATGGTGACACTCGCAACCCGGAATTGATTAACCAGAGGTAAATCAGGCTTGACTCATAAATGCTGCCATGCAGCTATTGCGCTGCAGCATGAAAGTGCTGACGGCAATCGACAGGCCGTTTCCAGTCCCCGATAGGAGAGTAAAATGGAACAGAATGTTGAAAGGCAGGAGTACGAAACGCCAAACCTGACCGTGCATGGTTCGATCGAGACCATCACACAGGGCGGCGGCGGCAACACGGCGATCGATGCGTCGTTCCCCGCGCATACGCCAATTGGCGACCTCACGTTCTCTTGAGACTATCCTGATTCTGGAGGAATGACGTTGGGCCTCCAGGATCGAAGATAAATAAAATGGAGCCGGGGATGAAAATCCCCGACTTTCCATTGAACGATGACGCGTAAACCGTGTGTTAAACGAGGTTTTAGGATGAACTGGAACCCATCCGAGCACGATTGCGTAAAGGCCACCAAGGACGCCGTTGCTTGTGAATTCGGCGGCGGCCTCGCGCTTCTCAACCTGAAATCCAATATTTATTACAGCCTCAACGGCGTCGGCGCTTTTATTTGGGAACTCATCCAGGAACCCAGGCCGATCGCCGATATCCGCGGCGCCGTCCTTGCGCGCTACAATGTCGATCCCGACCGCTGCAAGGCCGATGTCGACGCCCTGCTGAAGGGCCTGGCGGAAAACGGGCTTGCGAGGCTGGAGCATGAGGCACTCGTCTAGGCAGGTGTCGCAAAAGGCCATGGTTGCGCGGCAAAGACCTGTGACGCAGAGAACCCCGACGCCGATGAAGCAGCGGCCTGGGCGGCGGAGCCTGGCTAGGATTTTGTCCTTGAGCGGCTCGGAAGCATTTTTCCTGTGCCGCTGCCTGCTGGTGGTCGCGACCGTCCGGCTTGGGTTGACATTGTTCTCCTACAACCGCGTCCGCGCGATGGTGACACGGCTCAACGCGCGCCAATGCGCCAGCATGGGCGAGTTGCGGCTTGTCGCCTGGGGGGTTGCGGCGGCCGCACGGTTCGTGCCGGGCGCCACATGCCTGACCCAGGCGCTTTCGGGCCAATACCTGCTCGCGCGCCAAGGCAACGCCTCGAATATCCGCATCGGCATCGAGCGCGGCACGGGCGAACAATTGAAAGCACATGCCTGGCTGGTCAGCGACGACCACATCGTGCTTGGCGGATCCGTCGATGGTTTCGCGCATCTGGTCGACCACGGCAGCCGATGAGTGGCGTGGCCGGAATCCTGCTGCGAGAGGGCCCCGCGCCGGCTGAAGCGGCGAGCGGCATCCAACAGATGCTGGCGCGCATGCGCCATCGCGGCCCCGACGGAAGCTCATGGTGGCTGGACAGCGGCATCGCGCTTGGCCACGCCTGGCTCAACACGACCGAGGGAGCCGGCCCCGGGCCGCTGACCATGGCTGGCGGCAAGCTCGCCATCACCGCCGACTGCCGGCTCGACAACCGCGACGAACTGCTCGCCAGGCTCGGCATCAGGGACAGCTCAGTCGCCGATGCGACATTGCTGATGCGGGCCTATCTGCGCTGGGGTGAAGACTGCCCCATGCATCTGCAAGGCGATTTCGCTTTTGCCATCTGGGATGGGGAGCGGCGGCTTTTGTTCTGCGCGCGAGACCATTTCGGGGTCAAGCCGTTCTACTACCACGCGGCCGAGCAGCGCTTTACCTTTGCTTCCGAGATCGGCCCGATCCTCGGCGCCGAGGGGGTCGGCGCGCGCATCAGCGAACACCGGATTTCGGGATTCCTGGCCGGGCTGCCCGACGACCCGCAATCCACGCCCTATAGCGACGTCTTCGCTCTGCCAGCGCGTCACAGCCTCACCGTCACCGCGCAACGCGTGGTGCTGCGCCGATACTGGCAGATCGAGCCATCGCAGCGAGCGTCGCGGTCCGATGCCGCGGAGGAATTCGCCCATCTGTTCTCGCAATCGGTCCGCAATCGCATGCGTGGAAGTCCGTCGGTCGGCGCGATGCTGAGCGGAGGCCTCGATTCTTCCTCGATCGCGTGCGTGGCCGGCCTGCGGAACGCCGCCGAGCGGAAACCGAAACTGCCGACCTTTTCGTTGATTTTCGAGAAGGGTTCGTCGATGGACGAGCGCTTCTTCATCGATGCCGTGCTCGATCAGCGGAACACCGACCCGACGCTGATCCCTGTCGGCAATTATGCGCCTTTCGCTGAATTCGACCGTGTGCTGGAGGAGCAGGAAGGCACCTTCCTGGCGCCGGGCCTGACGCTGACCCGCGGTATCTACCGGACGGCGGGCGCCAAGGGCATCAAGGTGCTCCTCGACGGCCACGGCGGCGACGAGGTCGTCTCGCAGGGGCATGGCCATCTGCACGAGCTTGCCAATGGCGGCAGATGGCTGGATCTGTGGCGCGAGGTCCGCAGCGCCTCCAACACCTATGGCGACAGCACGCTCGGCCTCTATTTCCAGTTCCTCACTATTTACGGGCCCGCCTGGCGCATCGCCAAGCTGAGGCAGTTGGGGAACCGGGCCCTCAACAGAATACGCAAACCTGCCCAAACGCGGCGTGGCCGGAGCTGGCGCGACCTGATCAATCCGGACCTTGCCAGGCGAACCGAGCTCATCGACCGGTTCCACCGGGCTGGCTATATGCCACCCGGCGTCCAGGCCAGCGACGCGCTCAGCCATCGCTGGATCCTGTCCAACGGCTATGTCCCGCACTCCTTCGAGGTTCTGGACAAGGCCGCCGCCAATTTCGGCGTCGAGCCGCGTTATCCGTTCTGGGACAAGCCGCTGGTCGAATTCTGCCTGGGGCTGCCGGGCGAGGAGAAGCTCAGTCACGGCTTTGGCCGCTATGTGCTGCGCCGGGCCATGGAGGGCATCCTGCCGGCGGCGGTCCAGTGGCGGCGCGACAAGATCGATTTCACCGCGAACCTGGTCAACGGCATGGTGCGCAATCATCGCGACCTCCTGGAACAGCTTCTCGTTTCGGACACCGGCCGCATCGCGCCCTATGTCAACCTGCCTCAGGTGAGCGCAGCCTATGCACGGCTGCTGCGCCAGCCGGAGCAGGCGGCGCCGCTCGATGTCCAGTATGTCTGGCGCTCGGTGTCCCTGTCGCTGTGGCTGCGGCAGGTCCAGCATGGCGGGAGCCCCGCATGATGTCTCGCCATGAGCCGTTCGCCGGCGATCTCGATCATCTTTCCCGGCACGGCAGGATCGCGGGACAACGACGCTATTACCGCGCCTACGGCCTGACCATTGCGTCCGACGTATCATTGCCTGAGCTGGAGCCCGCGGAGCCGGCGGCGACGGATATCCTGATTGCCCTCGGCACTATCGACATGCCGAAGCAGGCGCCCGATGCCGCGACTATCTTCCGCTTCGAACCCAATCGGCAATATCTGGCCTGGGAGGCCGTCGGCGCCTTCCTGATCAGCGATGCCAGACGCATCGATGTCGAGCCCGCGCCGGGCGTCGACGACGCCCTGCTTGCCTTCCCGTTGCTGGGGCCGGTGCTGGCGCTGCTCCTGCACCAGCGCGGCCTGCTGGTTCTGCATGCCAGCGCCATTGCGGTGGCCGGCAAGGGCGCCATCTTCATGGGCGACAAGGGCGCCGGCAAGTCGACGACGGCAAGCGCGCTGATCCGGGCCGGACATGATCTGCTTACCGACGACGTCGTGGCGCTCGATCTGGCGGAGCCGAGCCAGCCGATGATCGTTCCGGGTTTTCCGCAGATCAAGCTTGCCGCCGATGCCGCGGCGGCGATTCCGCTCGATCAGGCGCAGGTGCGGCCGCAAGTGCATCCGGCGATCGAGAAGATGCAACATCGCCTGCACGGCGCCTTCTCCGACAACAGAGTGCCGGCGGCCAGGATTTATATTCTCGAGCGCGGCCAAAGCGCCGGGATTACTCCCCTGCCTCACATCGCGGCCTTGCCGGCCATCATCAGATTCTCCTACGTGACGCGTTTCGGCCGGGCGGCGCTCTCCGGCGATTTCGCGGCGGTGCATCTTCGCCACTGTTCAGCAATCGCTAACCATGTCGGCGTGTGCCGGCTGGACGTTCCGACCGGCATCGACAGGATCGGCGAGGCTGTGGCGCTGATCGAAAAGGAACTGGCTGGAGATGCCTAGGTCATCGGTCTTCAGCCTGTCGCTGTTTCGCGACGTCGCGGCGTTCGGCGCCGTCATTGCTCAGATCGGCGGGCGGCGAACCTGGACGGCGCTGCTGTTCCTGATCCTCGGCAGCCTGACGGAAGGCATTTCCATCCTGCTGCTGGTGCCGCTGCTGCATCTGGTCGGCCGCGCCGACCAGGATTTCGCGGTCAGGCTGCCGAACATCGATTTCGTGCGCTGGCTGGTGCCCGGAGGAACGCTGCAGCTGACCACGGTGCTTTGTGCGCTGGTCGGGCTTGTTGCCGTTCAGGCAGCCTTCAACCGCTTCAAGTCGGTCTACATGGCGAGGCTGCTCTTCGATTTCATCAACCGCTTGCGCATGAACCTGTTCGAAAGCATCGGCAAGGCGCGTTGGGGGGTGTTCACGCGCATGCGCGGTTCCGACCTGGACCATGCCCTGACCGGCGACATCGACCGCGTCCAGGGGGCGGCCTTCTCGCTGCTGATGCTGGTGCAGATCGCCGTGCTGCTGGCGGGCTATCTCATCATTTCCATGTTCATCTCACCCGTGATGACGGTGTTCGCGGTGGTCATCGGCATGCTGATGTTTGTCGCGCTGCAGCCGTTTCGCGCACGGGCCACCGCTTTTGGCCGTGTCCTGACAAGCAATCGCCAGGACCAGTACCGGACGGTCTCGGAATTTCTCGGCGGTATCAAGGTGGCCAAGAGCCTGAACGTCGAGGCCAGCTATTTCGCGCAGTTGCAGACAACGCTCGAAAGAATGAAGGCCGACAACATCGCCTATGTCCGCAACTCCTCGATCGGCACGGCCGTGTTCCAGGTGGCGAGCGTGATGGGCTTGAGCGTCTTCATCTATGTGGCGCTGGTCCGCTTCAATCTGTCGCTGGCCGAGATCGTCGTGCTGCTGCTGGTCTTCATGCGCATCGCGCCGCGCTTCATGGACATGCAGACGCAGGCACAGCAGGTGCTGATCAACCTGCCCGCCTATACGGCAATGCGTGGCCTGCAGGCCCGTTTCGACGCCGAGCGGGAGCCAGGCCATGCCGGGTTGGGGGACACGCGCAAGTTGGCCCTCGATACGGGGCTGAACATTCGCGACGTCTCCTTCACCTACGACGATGCCGGCAAACCGGTGGTGAGCGATATCACCTTCGGCCTTCCGGCCGGCAAGGTCACGGCGCTGATCGGCCCGTCCGGATCAGGCAAGAGCACAATCGCCGACATGCTGCTCGGCCTGCTCGAGCCGACCGCCGGCAAGATCCTCGTCGATGGCGTCGAGATCGATGCCGGCAATCGCCGGCGCTGGCGCGATCAAGTGGCCTATGTGCCGCAGGATGTGTTCCTGCTGCATGACACGATCGCGGCGAACCTGCGTCTTGCCGCGCCCCAGGCCAGCGACGAGGAGTTGTGGATCGCGTTGCGTGCCGCCCATGCCGGCGAGTTCGTCGAACGGCTGGATCTGCGGCTGCAGACGGTGGTCGGCGACCGCGGCGTGCGGCTGTCCGGCGGCGAGCGGCAGCGCATCGCGCTGGCGCGCGCGCTGCTGCGCAAACCCTCGCTGCTCATCCTGGACGAGGCCACCAGCGCGCTCGACTGGCAGAACCAGTCGCTGATCGCCAGGTCCATCGATGGCCTGCGCGGCGCAATGACGATCCTGACCATCGCGCACCGGCCATCGATGATCGCTTTCGCCGACTGGGTGGTGGCGATGGAGGACGGCCGCGTCGTGGAGGTCGGGCAGTATCAGCGCCTCAAGGCGAAGCCGGGGAGCCGGTTGTCCAGGATGCTGTCGGGAGAACAGTCGGAGGCCGAGCCCGCCGATGTGGCCTGAGGGCGGCCCCTTGGGCTTAATGCAAGCTACGGCGAGCGCTGCCCAGCTTCTCGCCCTCGGACACTTCGGGGGCGTTCTGCTTTCTCTCGGCTTCGCGCAGCCTGTCGGCCGGCGTCGGCTCGCTCCTGGCAATCATGGCGTAGACAACCGCGAAGTAGCCGGCCTGGATGACCACGGCGCAGATGACGACGCGCAACAGCGTCGTGCCAAGCGAAGCCCCACCCAGCCAGGACCACGCGACGACGATCGCGAGCGCGAAAAGCATCCCAACGATGAATTTTGGAAGCGACATACCCAACAGCCCATAAACCGGCTCGGGTATATCCAACGATAGCCCCACCCGAGCGCCGTCCCTTGTGATGCGGGCTTGTTAACCACCCGCTCTCGACCGGTTGCTTCCGGCCTTTCAACCTGTCGCCACCGTGACAGGTATAATTTGCAATTCTATTAAGGCGAGCAGAAGGCGGCAAGGGCAACCGCACATATTTTTGATTGAGCTTACGCGTTCGACTCTGCCATGCTGCAACGCACGCGACCGCACTCCACTCAACCTGCAGCCGTCAGAGACCGTGAGTACAATCTTTAATATTAGGTAGTATTTTAGCTGAATAGTTTCGAGTATGGCATCTAGCTAAAGCACCCTATAGCCCCAACCACAGGAGCCTAGAACGCGCCGCCTAGGAAACGCCTCAAAAAGGTCTCGATTTTTTTGCCCTTGCCCAATTATTGTCACAAATGTGCTAAAGATTTCGAAATTTGTGCAGACCGAGCTTATTATTTAGTCAATTCATGACGCGACTATTTCAATTCGATGGGAAATTGTGTGTTGCGCTGCAGCATTTTTTTGGTATCGTGCGGTCAACCATTCGTTCACCGCATGGAGTTTCCGTATGAGGGATATTGCCAAGTCGGCCACGGCGGGCTTTTCGCAGGCTGACACCGACTTTCCGCCGCCGATCGGCGGCCTCATCAAGCGGAGTTTCGACATCGCCGGGTCGCTGGCCGGGCTGATCGCGCTCAGCCCGCTGTTCATCATGATAGCGCTGCTCGTCAAATTCTCCGATGGCGGATCGATTTTCTACGGGCACCGGCGAATCGGGCGTGGAGGACGGCTGTTCTCCTGCCTCAAATTCCGCACCATGGTTCCGGACGGGGACAAGGTGCTGGCCGCCTATCTTGCGACCAATCCAGACGCCAATGCGGAATGGATAGCGACCCGCAAGCTGAAGAACGACCCGCGTGTTACCCGCGTCGGTGCGGTCCTGCGCAAGCTCAGCCTCGATGAATTGCCGCAGATCATCAACATCCTCCAGGGCGACATGAGCCTGGTGGGACCTCGCCCGGTGGTTCGCGACGAACTGGAAATCTACGGCAGCGCGGCGGTCTACTATCTGAAGTCGCGGCCCGGCCTGACCGGCCTGTGGCAGGTCAGCGGCCGCAACGACGTCTCCTATGACAGCCGTGTCGCGTTCGACCGCCACTATGTCGAGAACTGGTCGTTGTTCGAGGACGTTCGTATCATCATCCGGACCGTGCCGGCCGTCTGGATGTCCCGCGGCTCTTACTGATCGGCGGACTGTGTAAGCAGACATCCGGCGGCAAGCTCATCGGGCGATGGGGCTAAAACGGATCGGAACGTTCAGTTGAAGATAGACATGTTCGAAGCCTTTGGCAGCGGCCCGTTTTCCGGCCGCTCGCGGCTCGTGGCCACGTGCCTTGCGATGTCGCTCGCTTTTCCCCAGTTCGCCTCGGCAGACGATTACCGTCTGGGCTCCCAGGACAAGCTCACCATCCGCATCGCCGAATGGCAGACCGTCGAAAGCACGTTCCGCGACTGGTCGTCGGTCAACGGCCAATACACGGTCGGCCCGGCCGGCACGCTGTCGGTGCCTTTCGTCGGCGAATTGCCGGCGGCCGGCAAGACCACCGCGGAGGTCGCCACGGCGATCGGCGAGGCGTTGCAGCACAAGCTTGCTTTGTCGGACAAGCCTGAAGCCTCCGTCGAAATGGCGCAGTTCCGGCCGTTCTATATTTCGGGCGAAGTGCAGAATCCCGGCCAGTTTCCCTTTGTGCCCGATCTGACGGTACTGAAAGCGATCAGCGTCGCAGGCGGCATCAGGCGCAACACCGACTACGGCCCCCAGCTCGGCAAGGACCTGGTGACCGCCAAGGGCAATTTCGATATCTCCGACGATCAACGCGTCCGGCTGATCGTCAGACGCGCCCGTATCGATGCCGATCTGGCCGGCAAGGCGAGTTTTGAAGCGCCACAAGAGGTCGAGGGCGATCCACGGCTGCCGGCCATCATCGCCGACGAGATGACGATCCTGACCGCCGACCAGAAGGCACTGAAGCTGAAGCTCGAGGCGCTCGACGATCTCAAGGGTGTGCTGCAGGCCGAAATCGAATCGCTGCAGAAGAAGATCGTCAACCAGCAGAAGCAGGTCGACCTGGCACAACAGCAGCTCGCCAGCATCGGTCCGCTGGCGCAGAAGGGCCTGGTCGCCAATGCGCGGCTGCTGGATTCGCAGCAGTCCGTCACCGACCTGCAGGGCAAGATCCTGGACTATGAGACGGCCATCCTCACCGCCAAGCAGGCGATCAGCAAGGCGACGCAGGACGCCATCGATGCCCAGAACACGTTGAGCTCGAGCCTCGCCGCCGACCGGCAGCAGACCGAAGCCGACCTGAACGAGGCCGCGCTGAAGGCGAATATGCAGAAAGGCCTGATCGCCCAGGCCAGCGATCCCGCGACGACGGCCGCCATCACCAACGACCAGCAGCCTACCTTGCTCTATTCGCTGGTTCGCAATGTCGATGGCAAGACCAGCGAAATCGCAGCCAAGGAAGACACGCTGGTGCTGCCTGGCGATGTCATCAAGATCAAGCTGGCGCCGCTCGCCAGCCAGTAGGGCGCGGAAATCCTGGCGCGACCTGGCGCTTTCGATCCAGAACGCAAGACTTCAAACTCCGCCAGGCCTGCCCGGCGGAGTTTTTGCTGGTGGGATTGCAAGCCGCGAAACCCAGAGCTGTCGACCCGGTTCCGGATGGAAACCCGGTCTACACATTTCCTGGAATTGCTTTAGCGGACGGCCGGCATTTACTCGGCCGCCGCCGTACGGTGAGGCCAGGCCGCCTCTGTGCCCTTCGCATCCGCCGGCTCGAAAGACGGGGACCATCGCGTGCGGGTGACCGGCAGCCGCGCCAGCTTGAAGAAGCTGAAATACATCAGGAAGGAACCCATGATGTAGGGGTTGAGGATCTCGACCTCGACGAAGGAGCGGATGAGCAGCAGCACCATCACGCCGATGAGAACCACCGACTCGGCCTGCCATGTCTTGAAGACCACCGCCGCGATATGGCCGAAGAGCGTGCGCAGCATGATCAGCGATATCAGCACCGCCCCGGTGAAGCCGAGTTCGACAAGGGCTTCGACATAGGTGTTGTGGAAATGGAAGCCGGTGCGGGTGCTGATGTAGAATTCGTTCCACAGCCGCTCGGCCTCGGCGAAGCCCTGCACCCAATAGGCGGCGTAGCCGACGCCGAGAATCGGCGACCGCATCGCGGCGTTCCAGCCCTGCTCCCACAGATAGGTCCGCCCGGTGAGCGTCGAATCCTTGCCGAAGATGCCAAGCACGAAGTCCATGAGCCCCAGATTGAGGGCGACGATGGCCACAACGACGATCATGCCGGCGCCGACCAGGAAGATCACCCGGCGATAGCGCCGCGACAAAAGCTTGCTCATCGCAAGCAGCGCCACCAGCGCCAGAACCGCCGGTATCGAGGCCATCGAGGTGGCGGAATGCGAAACGACCAGAACATAGGCCGATAACAGCACGACGGGCACGGTCAGCATGAAGCTCAGCCGACCACGCCGCAGAAATGCTAGGAACACGACGGAGAAATAGATGCCGAGCGAGCCGACGAAGCCGATCTGGTTCTTCGAGGCAAAGGCGCCGACGAAATTATAGGTGCCGTCAAGCACATCCTCGGAATAGGCGCCGACCTTCAGCGAATAGAGCAGGACGAAGAATATGCCGACCAGGGCGCCTATCGTCAGGGTACGCACGCTGATGGCGCGCGCCGCGACATAGGCGCAGGCGATATGGGAACAGTACTGGATCGCCGTCCTGGCGGTGATGCCGGGCGCCTGCGACCAGAACACGGAGAAGCAGACATAGGCCGCGAACAGCAGCGGCAGCCAGGCACTGGACAATTGCCTGAGGAAGCGCCGGTAGTCGACCAGGATGAGCGGAAGCCAGACGACATAATAAGCCAGGATCAGCACCTGGCCGAAAATGACCGAATAGGAGAACGCCCAGATCGAGACGGCAACGGCAAAGCTGCCATAGACCGAATTCTTCTCGGGATCGACGAGCAGGGATTTGGGAATTTTCATCTAAAGGGTCCCGTCGACACGACCCGGAACCGGCAGGCCGCAAACCAGCCGGCATATCCGCAAACAGGGGCGTACAAGAAACGGCGTCTCCATTGTGCAGTGCAATATAACCTATCGCACCCCACGCTCAATGGCAAATCCGGTCACCTTGTCTTACAGCCGGGCGATCGCCGAGAGATCGCCTGGCCATCGGACGGCCATCGACAAGCCGGACGGCAATCGGACAAACAGCGTCGGCCGAACCGAAGACGACACCAAACGGTGTGCCGACGGGTCGGATGTCCCGAAAATTCCCTCTTGCGAAACAGCGCCGTCCCGGCTTAGTCTCGGCTTCGCACGAAAAATGAAATTTAATTCCATTTGTTCGGGCAGATCCGCAAAGCGATGCCGGTGCCCAGAAAATACCTGCCGCAATCGAGTGAGAAAATATTTGATATATCATCTACCAGAATGGAACTAGCGTAAATGGTCCAGCAGACAGCGATCCAGCCATCGGCGCCCTGGTCGCGGCTCGAGGTCGGGGAGTCCGACTGGGCCAGCGCCGAGGTACCGAGCCTGGTGCGCTGGTACCACCAGATGCTGCTGATCCGCCGGTTCGAGGAAAAGGTGCTCGACCTGGCCAATGCCGGGTTGGTGCATGGGCCGGCGCATGCCAGCATCGGGCAGGAGGCCACGGCGGTCGGCGCGATGTCCATGCTGCGCACCGGCGATCGCATCAACGGCACCCACCGCGCCCACCATCAGGTGCTGGCAAAGCTGGTCAACGCGCGGACGCCGCCGCAATTCGATCCGCTACGCGACGATTTCAATCCGGACATGCAGGGCTCGGTGCGCGGCCTGATGGCCGAGATCATGGGCCTCAATGCGGGCTATTGCGGCGGGCGCGGCGGCTCGATGCACATGCGTGATGACGCCTCCGGCATTCCCGGCACCAGTGCCATCATCGGCGGCAACCTGCCGCATGCGGCCGGCTATGCGCTGGCCGACAAACTGCTCGGCACCGGCAACATCTCGGTCGCCTTTTTCGGCGACGGCACGATGATGGCGGGTCCGGCCTATGAGGCGATGAACATAGCCGCACTCTACAGGCTGCCGGTCATCTTCTTCGCCGAAAACAATCTTTATGCCGTCTCCACCCATGTCAACGAGCAGACGCGCGAGACGCGTCTCGCCTCACGCGGTCCGATGCTGGGGTTTCGCGGCATCGAATGCGACGGCATGGATGTGTTGGCCGTGCACCACGCCATGTGCGAGGCGCGGCGCACGATCGAGGAGGAAGGCGGCCCGGTGCTGGTCGAAGCGCTCTGCTACCGCTTCCTGCATCAGAGCGGCGCACGGCCGGGCAGCGAGTTCGGCTATCGCACGCGCGCCGAGGAGGATGCCTGGAAGGCACGCGACCCGCTTGTCACCATGGCGGCGCGCCTGAAGACGATGGGCGTGCTCAATGGGTCCGATCTCGCGACCCTTGAGCAGCGCGTCATGGAGGTGGTCAACACCGCAGCTGACACACTGACCGAAACCAGCGGCAATGCGTTGCGCATTCCCGATCATTTGTGGCCAAGCGCCGAAGAGGTCGACAACCAGATCCGCGGCGACCTGTCGGAACTGAAGGACGAGCATTTCCTGGAAATCGAGGACCTGCCGCCGGCCGAGACCCGGCCAGTCAAGTTCATGGCCGCCGCGTCGGAAGTCATCGCACGCGCCATGGAACAGGACCCGCGCATCGTCATCATGGGCGAGGATGTGCATCGGCTGCGCGGCGGTGTGTCTGGCGCCACCAAGGGCGCGCTGGAGCGCTGGCCCGAACGCGTGCTGGCCATGCCGATCGCGGAGAACGGTTTTGTCGGCGTGGCGCTTGGCGCGGCACTCTGCGGCCTTCGTCCGATCGTCGAGATCATGTTTGGCGACTTCTGCCTGGTCGCGGCCGATCAGTTGTTCAACGCGGTGAGCAAGGTGCGCCACATGTTCGGCGGCGGCTTTCCGGTACCGATCGTGGTGCGAGTGCGGGTGTCGCCGCACACCGGCTACGGCTCGCAGCATTCGGGCGATCCGTCCGGCCTGTTCGCGCTCTATCCGGGCTGGCGCATCGTCGCGCCGACGACGCCCTTCGACTATGTCGGCCTGATGAATTCGGCGTTGAAATGCGACGATCCGGTCGTCGTCATCGAACATGTCGAACTGTTTGCGAGCGAAGGTCCCTTACCAACCGACGACCGCGACTATTGCGTGCGATTGGGCAAAGGCAAGATCGTCAGGCCGGGCAGTGCCTGCACCTTGCTCACCAGCGCCAGCATGGTTTCGCTGGCCATGCAGGTGGCCGAGGAAAGCGGCGTCGATGCCGAGATCATCGACCTGCGCAGCCTCGACCCGACCGGGCTCGACTGGCCGCTGGTGGAAGCTTCTATCCGCAAGACAAACCGGGTCGCCATCGTCGAACAGGTGCAGCGCGGGCTGTCGCTCGGCGGGCGATTGACGCAGGAGATTCAGGACCGCGTGTTCGACTATCTCGACCACGAGATCCTGCATGTGACGGGAAGCCTCTCGGCTCCTGTCGTATCGGCCCCGCTGAACCGGGCCGCATTGGGCGGCGCCGACAAGCTCAAGGCCGCGCTTCGATCCCTCACTGGCGTGGGCGGGTAGAGCGAACGCATTGCCACAACGATCCGACAAGAAAATGGGAGAATGGACATGACGATGCTACCGAGACACAAGACCAGGGCAACAATGCTGGCAGCCGTGCTTCTGGCCACCAGTGCGTTCTGGGCACCCGCGACCTTCGCGCAGAGCGAGAAGCCTCTGGTCATCGCGCGCAACATCGACCTCAACTCGCTCGATCCGCACCGCGCCTTTTGCGACACCTGCCAGATCTACAATTCGAGCGTCTATGAATCGCTGCTGACGCTGGACAAGGACAACAAGCTGATCCCGCTGCTGGCTTCCAAGTGGGAAGGCAATGCCGACCAGACCAGCTTCACCTTCACGCTCGATCCGGCCGCCAAATTCGCCGACGGCTCGCCGGTCGAGGCCAAAGATGTGAAATGGTCGTGGGAGCGGCTGAAGAACCTGAAGGGCAGCGCCTCGTTCCTGATGGACAATGTCGCCTCGATCGAGACGCCTGACGCGCATACGGTCGTGGTCAAGATGGTGGCGCCGAGCTCGGAATTCCTCAATATCGCCGCCGCGCCCTACACGGCCGTCGTCAACAGCAAGGTCGCTTCCGAAGCCGGCGCCAAGGCCGGCGCGGACGCTTCGACCACCGACAATGCCGAAGCCTGGTTCCTGGCGCATTCGGCCGGGAGCGCGCCGTTCGTGCTCAAATCCTATGAGCCCAATTCGGAAGTGCGCCTGGTGCGCAACGACAAATACTGGCGCAAGGCACCGGCGCTGAGCGAAGTCGTCATCCGTCAGACCAAGGACGCCGTGGCGCAGGCGCAGATGCTGCAGAGCGGCACCGCCGACATCGCCATGCAGATCGATCCCGACACGGCCAAGACGATGACGGGCAGCGACGTCAAGATCGAGACGGTGCCCTCCTACAACTTCATCTACGTGGCATTGTCGCCGGGCGCCAAGGCCAACAAGGTGCCGCTGACGCCCGAGGTGCGCGAGGCGATCTCGCTGGCGCTGGACCGCCCCAGCATCCTCGACTTCACCATCGGCTCCGAGGGCCAGCTGATCAGCGCGCCGATCCCGCTCGGTTTCCCCGGCGGCTCGGGCTTTGAGGCGCAGCCCTATGACCTCGCCAAGGCAAAGGACCTTTTGGCCAAGGCCGGCCACGCCGACGGATTCGAGATGGAAGCGGCCTTCCCGGGCATGAACGTCTACGGCGTCGACCTGTCGCTGTTGATGCAGAAGGTCCAGCAGGATCTGGCCAAGGTCAACATCAAGCTCGACCTGCAGCCTATCCCCTTCGCCAACTGGCGCGAGCGCATCAATGGCGACGGCATCCCGATGACGGCCGTGTTCTACGCGCCGGACTATTACGGCACCTCGCAGTACATCGAGTATTTCGCCATGACCAAGGGCAGCCCGTGGGCACGCCGCGCCGGCGCGGAGCGCGAGCCGTCGGTGCTCAACCCGAAGGAGTCCGAACTCTACAAGGCGGCGCTCGCGGCGAGCGGCGATGAGGCCGCCAAGCTCTGGCACCAGGCCGGCGAAGAGATGATCAAGGACAGGGTCATCCTGCCGCTGGTCAGTCCGAACCTGATCCTGGCCTACAAGTCCGACGTCAAGGGCGTGCGCTACAGCGCCTGCTGCAACCTGCCGCTGGCCGAACTCAGCCACTGAACGACGAGATGGCGGGGAGGCCATACGCCTCCCCGTTTCTCCACCCTGGAATGCCGGAAATCGTGGGCTTCCAGCATTCATATTAATATATGATATATCAAAGAGCGGAGATCTCCCGATGCCTTCCCTGATCAACTCCAAGGACCAGATGCTGCGCGAGCGTGCCGCCTCGGTCATTCCGGGCGGCATGTGGGGGCACATGGCCACGCGCTATCTCGGCTCCGCCTATCCGCAGTTCTTCGAGCGCGCCGACGGCTGCCGGGTCTGGGACGTCGATGGACGCGAATACATCGACCTGATGTGCAGCTGGGGGCCGAACATTCTCGGCCACCACCATCAGGCAGTCGAGGAAGCGGCCGCACGGCAGCGCAGCCTCGGTGACGCGATGAACGGCCCCGGTGAAGTGCTGGTCGAGCTCGCCGAACTGCTGGTCAAGACCGTCGCCCATGCCGACTGGGCGATGCTGCAGAAGAACGGCACGGACGCCACCACGGCCTGCGTAACCATCGCGCGCGCCGGCACCGGACGACGCAAGGTGCTGGTCGCGCGTGGCTCCTATCATGGTGCGGTGCCATGGTGCACGCCCTCGCTCGCCGGCGTCACCGCAGAGGACCGCGCCCATCTCATCCATTTCGACTACAATGACGTTGCCAGCCTGGAATCAGCCGTCGAGCAGGCCGGCAACGACCTTGCCGCCGTCGTCGTCACCGCGTTCCGGCATGACATCGCCCGAGACCAGGAGCTGCCGACGGCCGATTTCGCCAAACGGGCACGGGAGCTCTGCACCGCCGCCGACGCGGCGCTGATCGTCGACGATGTCCGGGCAGGCTTCCGCGTCGATCTCGGCGGTAGCTGGGAACCGCTCGGCGTGCGGCCGGATCTGTCGGCCTTCTCGAAGGCGATCGCCAATGGCTATCCGCTTGCCGCCATCACCGGCACCGACCGTTTCCGCGAAGCCGCGACAAAGGTCTATGTAACGGGCTCGTTCTGGTATGGCGCCGTCGCCATGGCGGCGGCCATCGCCACGATCAACACGCTTCGCGACACGGGCGCGGTAACCCGCATGACGCAGGCCGGCGACAGGCTGCGTTCAGGCCTCGACGTGGCAGCGAAAAAGCACGGCTTGCTGCTTCGCCAGACCGGCCCCTCCTCGATGCCGATGGTGCTCTTCGATGGCGACGCCGAATTCAAACTGGCCAATGCCTTCTGCTCGGCGGCCTTGCGTGAGGGCGCTTATTTCCACCCCCGGCACAACATGTTCCTCAGCGCCGCCCATACCGACAGGGATATCGACCTCGTGCTGCAGGCCGCCGACGCCGGCATGGCCGCCGCCGCGAATGCAGCGTGAGCTGCCACGTGCCGCGCGTGCGTGGAAAAGGCTCAGCCGGCCGCCGAAACCAGGCGGCCGTTCTGGGCCGCCGCGCGCAGCTCTTCGGGCGTCACCGAGCCATCATTCAGCCGTTCCAGCACCTTGACCAGCAGGCGGCCGCCTTCGAGCATGTCCTGCTGGATACCCTTGCGCACGCCGTTCTCGTCGCGCGCGCGCAATGCATCCAAGATGTCGAGATGGCGGTGGCGGCCGTCATAGGTCGGCCTGGCATGCGGGTATTGATAGTTGACCAGCGGTCCGTTGCGCAGCCAAATGCCCTCGATGATGGCGAGCAGTTCAGGCATGCCGGCCGCCTGGTAGATCGAGTGGTGGAATTCCCAATTGTCGCGGACGGCCTCGAACCAGCGGCCATTGTCCTCGTTGGCAATCAGCTTCTCATGCACCACCGTCAGACGGTCGATTTCGCGCGGCTCGATCCGGGTTGTGGCCGCGGCACCGGCCATGCCTTCGAGGTGCAGGCGGATGCTGCGCAGCTCCAGATACCGGGCGAGCGACAACTGGGCGACGTTGATCGAGCGGCCGGCCTCCATCTCGAGGCCCTTCTCGCGCACCAACTGCATCAGCGCCTCGCGCACCGGCGTCTCGGACACCTGAAGGCTGGCGGCGAGATCGCGGATCTTGAAGCGATGGCCCGGCCAGAAACGGCCTTCCATCATGGCGCGGCGAAGCTCTTCGTAAACGCGGGTCGTCAGATTGTCGCGCGCGATAGGCGCGATGGAAGCAGTCACATCCAGTCTCCGTCCTTGCCGGGGCGCAGGCATCACCCGCGTCGAGCGGGCTGTGTATATGATATCACGTGCGGCCTGACCACCGACATCAGACAGGCCATCGACATCAATGAGGCAAGGAAACGAGCCGCATGACCGCGTCGAAGCCCTCCCTTCTGTTCGGCGCCATCGCCGACGACCTGACCGGCGGCACGGAACTCGCCTCCATGCTGGTGGCGCGCGGCGTTGCGACCGGATGCACGGTCGGGCTGGAAGCACCGATCCTGCCCGGCAAGACAGCGCATGTGATCCTGCTCAAGACCCGCGTCATCGCCGCCGCCGACGCGGTGCGCCAGGTGATCGAGGCCGCCGACCGCCTGGTCGAAGCGGGCGCGCGGCAGATCTTCTTCAAATATTGCGCCACCTTCGATTCGACGCCCACCGGCAATATCGGTCCGTGCGCGGAGGCGCTGCTGGACCGGCTCGGCGGCAGCGTGACCCTTTTCACGCCAGCGCTGTGCGAAACCGGCCGCACGGTCTATCAGGGCCATATGTTCGGCGGCGCGCAATTGCTGGCCGAATCGCCCAAGCGCTTCGATCCGCTGACGCCGATGACCGATTCCAATCTGGTGCGTGTCCTGCAGGTGCAAAGCAGGGGCAAGGCCGGGCTGGTGCCTTACCTCACCGTCGATGCCGGCCCGGAAGCGATCCGGGCTGCCATGCGGGAGAAAAGCGCGCGCGGCGAGACGCTGCTGGTCACCGACACAATCCGCGAGTGCGACCTGGCGGCAATCGCGCAAGCGGCCTTCGATCTGCCGCTGATGACCGGCAATTCCTCGGTCGCGGCGCATCTGCCGCCGGCCTGGCTGGCGCACGGATTGCTCGACAGGAAAGAGCTCGTCCCAGCCGGTCTGCCAGCCGTGGACGGTCCGGCGGCAGTGCTTGCCGGCAGCGTTGCCGACCGCACCATCGAACAACTCGACCGCTTCGCGCAGGGCAATCCCGTGCTGACGATCGACCTTGCCAGCGCCTTCGCCGGCGCCGATGTCGTGGCGCAGGCGCGGGCCTTTGCCGAACGGCATCTGCCCAATGCGATGATCGCGATCGCCACGACCGCACCGCAGGCAAGTGTCGAGGCGCTGCAGCGGGCGCATGGCCGCGAGGCGGTGGCCGCGAAAGCAGAAGAGATCCTGGCGGATATCGCACGAATTCTGGTGCGCGACCTCGGCGTGAGGCGGCTGGTCGTCGCCGGCGGCGAGACCGCCGGCTCGGTGGTCAAGGCGCTCGGCATCGACCGCATCGCCATGGGCGCCTATGAAGGTCCCGGTCTGTCGCGCGCCATCGCCGACCTCCCCGGTTTGCCCGGGGATCCGCTGGCGCTGATGCTGAAATCGGGAAAGCTCGGCGGTCCCGACATTTTCGCGGACGTTCTGCAAGACATGACACGGTCGAGCGCCATCGCGCCGGCCATCGGCACATGGCCGCCAGTCAAGGCCACCACAGGGAAAGCACCGTGATGGATATCGAGACCGCGCGCGCGGCGCTGATAGCGGCGACCGAGACGCTGGACGCCAGCGGCATGAATGTCGGCACGACAGGCAATATCAGCGTGCGCACGGCGGACGGCATGCTGATCACGCCGACGGGAATCGCCACGAGCGCGCTCCGGCCCGAGCAGATGGTGCCGATGCGGCTCGACGGGTCCTGGGACGCCCCATTCCGACCATCGAGCGAGTGGGAGATGCACGCCGAAATCTATAAGGCTTTCCCCGATGCCGGCGCCGTGGTGCATGCGCATCCCGACCATTGCGTGGCGCTGTCTTGCCTGCGCGAAGGGCTGCCGCTGTTCCACTACATGGTGGCGGGCTTCGGCGGTGACGATGTGCGCTGTTCGGATTACGCGCTGTTCGCGTCAAGCGAGCTGGCCAAGGCCGCTGTCGTCGCGCTCAAGGACCGCAATGCCTGCCTGCTCGCCAATCACGGCATGATCGCTTTCGGCGGCGACCTCGGCGCGGCGCTCATCCGCACCATCAAGCTCGAAACCCTGGCACGGCAATATCTGCTGGCGCGCAGTGCCGGCACGCCGGTGCTGATCGAAGGTAGCGAGCTTGCCGCCATTCGCGGCCGCTACAAGACCTACGGCCAGCAGAAGTAAGCTGGCCCCCGGACACGCTTCGCCTCATTCCACTTGCAAGTGTGAGACGAACTTCGCGTTGAGATAGCTCTCCAGCGCGTCGGCGCCGCCCTCGGTGCCATTGCCGGAATCGTTGATACCGCCGAACGGCACTTCCGGTAGCGCCAGGCCATAGTGATTGATCGAGACCATACCGCTGGCGATGCCCGACGACATTTTCGCGGCACTTGCCGATGACCGCGTGAAGCCATAGGCGGCGAGACCGTAGTTCAGCCGGTTGGCTTCCGCGAGCGCCTCGTCCAGTCCGCCCACCGGTGTCATCAGCGCCAGCGGCCCGAACGGTTCCTCATTCATGGCGCGGGCATCGGTGCCGACACCAGACAGGATTGTCGGTTCGAAGAAATAGCCCGAATTGCCGATGCGCTTGCCGCCGGTGACGAGCTCGGCGCCTTTCTGCACGGCGTCATGGACCAGTTCCTCCATAGCCTGCACGCGGCGCGGATTGGCGAGCGGCCCCATGGTCGTCCCTTCGGCCAGGCCATCACCGACCTTGATCTTGCCGGTCGCCTCGGCAAAGCGGCCGACGAATTCGTCATAGACGGCATGGTCGACGAGGAAGCGCGTCGGCGCCACGCAGATCTGGCCGGCATTGCGGAATTTCGCCGCCACCATGGAACGGGCCGCGCGGTCGAGATCGGCGTCGGGCAGGACGATGACCGGCGCGTGACCGCCAAGCTCCATCGTCGCTCGCTTCATGTGCAGACCGGCAAGCGATGCCAGCTGCTTGCCGACAGGGGTGGAGCCTGTGAAGGAGATCTTGCGGATCACCGGATGGGGAATGAGATAGGCCGAGATTTCGGCCGGCGTGCCGTAGACGAGTTGAACGGCCCCATCGGGCAGGCCGGCATCGACAAAGGCGCGCACCAGTTCGGCGGGGGAAGCCGGCGTTTCCTCCGGACCCTTGACGATGATCGAGCAGCCGGCGGCAAGTGCGGCGGAAAGTTTGCGCACCGCCTGGTTGAGCGGGAAATTCCAGGGCGTGAAGGCCGCCACCGGGCCGACAGGCTCCTTGACCACCGTCTGGCTGACACCCTCGAACCGAGGGGGCACGATGCGGCCATAGGCGCGGCGCGCTTCCTCGGCGAACCAGTCGATGATGTCGGCGGCGGCGAAAGCCTCCATGCGCGATTCCGCGATCGGTTTCCCCTGCTCCAGCGTCATCAGCGTGGCGACGTGCTCGTTGCGCCCACGCAGGATGTCGGCGGCCTTGCGCATCAGTTTGGAGCGATCGAAAGGCGAGACGCGCCGCCAGGTCTCGAACCCTTTGGCGGCGGCGGCGAGCACTTCGTCAAGATCATCGATACCGGCATGGGCGAGCGAACCGAGCTGGCTTTCCGTCGCCGGATTGATGATGGGCATGGTGCGGCCATCGCGCGCCGGCCGCCATGAGCCGTCAATGTGGAGATGGACGTCGGGGTACATGGCAGGCTCCGTTAAGGTCAGGCGGAAACGGACTCGGCGGCAGGCGTGTAAACGCCGATGGCGCCAGCGCCGATCAGTTGCTCGATGGTTTGAGCGCTGTAGCCGAGGACATCGGTCAACACGGCCGCCGTGTCCTGGCCGAGCATCGGCGGCGCGGTGAAATCGGCGGTCAGCTGCGCGGCCAGCCCCTGCGCCGGGCGCACCATGGCGACGGAACCCAAATGCGGATGCGGCAAGGTGTGGACGAGACCGCGCTCGCGGACGTTGGGACTGTCGAAGACTTCCGGGATCGACTTCACGGTTCCGGCCGGCACGCTCGCCGCGGCACAGGCCGCCATCCAGTAATCTCGCGTTTCGGTCACGAAGGCTTCAGCCAGTTCAGGGATCAGCGCTTCGCGGTTGGTGGCGCGCGCCCCTGCCCTGATAAAACGCGGATCCTTCGCCAGATGCGGCAGGCCGACCACCTTCTCGCAGAGCGCGGCGAATTGACGATCATTGCCCACCGCGAGCGCGAAGCCTCCGTCGGCAGCCTCGAATATCTGATAGGGCACCACCGTCGGATGCGCGTTGCCGTAGCGGGTGACCTCCCGGCCGGTGTTGAGATAGCCGCTGCCGACATTGATCAGCAGCGAGAGCGCGCAATCGATCAGCGCCAGGTCGAGGAACTGGCCCTTGCCTGTCGTGGCGCGCTCGAAAAGCGCGGCCAGGATCGACTGGGTGGCGACCATGCCGCAGACCACGTCGGTGATGGCGACCCCGACACGCATCGGCTCGCCTTCGCTCTCGCCGGTGATGGCCATCAGGCCGCTTTCGGCCTGCATGACGAAATCGTAGCCGGGACGGTTGGCATCGGGCCCGGTCTGACCATAGCCAGAGATCGAGCAGTAGATCAGGCGCGGATTTGAGGCGCTGAGTTCCTTCCAGCCGACGCCGAGGCGGTCGGCGGTGCCGGCGCGGAAATTCTCGACGACTATATCGGCCTTGGCCGCCAGCTCGCGCACGATCGCCAGGCCTTGCGGGCTCTTGATGTCGAGCGCGATGCTCTGTTTGCCGCGATTGGCGGAGAGGTAGTAGGTGCTGACGCCCTTGTAGCTCGGAACCGACCAGGCGCGGGTGTCGTCGCCGCCATCGATGTTCTCGACCTTCCACACCTCGGCGCCGAGATCGGCAAGGCTCATCGTCGCCCACGGGCCGGCGAGCACGCGCGAGAGGTCGAGCACCTTGATGCCTTCCAGCGGCAGGCGCTTGCGGCTTGCCGTGCCGGCGTCGTTGGGCTGGTCTTCAGTCACGATCGAGATTCCTTCACGGGGTAATTGTGGCGACGGCCCTCGCAGGCTCGTCAGGCAGCCTTGAAGGCGTTGACGGGTTCCGGAAAGTGGCAGGCGACCCGGTGCTTTTCGCCGGATGGCCCAAGTGGCGGCTCCACCGAGGCGCAGATCGCCTGCGCCTTGAAGCAGCGTGTGCGGAAGCGGCAGCCCGATGGCGGGTTGAGCGGGCTCGGCACGTCGCCAGTGAGCACGATGCGTTCGCGCTTGCGTTCCTTTTCGGGATCGGCGAGCGGCACCGCCGACAAGAGCGCCTGCGTATAGGGATGCAGCGACCTGGAATAAAGCTCGGCGGCCGGCGCGATCTCGACGATCTTGCCGAGATACATCACCGCGACATGATGCGAGATGTGCCGCACGACCGACAGGTCATGGGCGATGAACAGATAGGAGGTGCCGAAGGATTGCTGGATATCCTTGAGCAGGTTGAGCACGCCGGCCTGTACCGACACGTCGAGCGCCGAGACCGGCTCGTCGAGGATCACCACTTGCGGGTTGAGCGCGAGCGCGCGGGCAATGACGACACGCTGGCGCTGGCCGCCGGAGAGTTCGTGCGGGTAGCGCTTGCCGTGCTCCGGATTGAGCCGCACCAGTTCGAGCAGTTCGGCGACGCGGGCGCGGCGGATCGCCTTTGACATGTCGCTCATGCGCAGCGGCTCGGCGATGTTGTCGGCGATGCGCATGCGCGGATGCAGCGACCCATATGGATCCTGGAAGACGAGCTGGATGTAACGCCGCATCCGGCGCATGTCCTCGTGGTTCAGCGCCAGAAGGTTCTGGCCGCGGAACCAGCTTTCGCCGCTGGTCGGCTCGATCAGCCGCATCAGGCAGCGTCCGAGGGTCGACTTGCCGCAACCGGATTCGCCGACGAGGCCGAGCGTCTCGCCGGGAGCCAAGTCGAAGGAGACATCGGCGACCGCCCGCACATGCGCGACCGCGCGGTCGAAGACAAGCCCGCCGCGAACCGGAAAATCCTTGACGAGATGGCGGACCGACAGCGCGGGCGCCCGGGCCAATTGTGCTTCGGTCTTGTGTTCGGCCGCTGCGCTCATGGGGTCAGGCTTCCCGTCTCCAGGCTTGCCGCCGCCAGCGAGGCGCCATGGAAGGGCGGCAAGGTCGTGGCGAAATGGCAGGCCGAGAACCGGCCGCCCAGGTCGAGCAATGGCGGGTCCTGCTCCCGGCAGCGTGCCTCGGCATGGATGCAGCGCGGATGGAAGGCGCAGCCGCCGGGCAAGCTGCCAAGGGCCGGCGGCGCGCCATCGATCGAGAACAGCCGCTCACGGCTTTCCTCCAAATTGGGGATCGAGGCGATGAGGCCGCGCGTATAGGGATGGCGGGGATCGGCGAAGAGTTCGGAGACCGTTGCCTGCTCGACGACACGGCCGGAATAGACGACCGCGACACGGTCTGCATGGCCGGCGACGACGCCGAGGTCATGGGTGATCAACACCAGGCCGAGACCGAGCCGCTCCTGCAATGAACGCAGCACGGCCAGGATCTGCGCCTGCACGGTGACGTCGAGCGCGGTGGTCGGCTCGTCCGCGATCAGGAGGTCGGGATCGTTTGCGACGGCCATGGCGATCACCGCGCGCTGGCGCATGCCGCCGGAGAATTCGTGTGGATACTGGCTGGCCCGGCGTTCCGGCTGCGGGATCGACACCAGGTTGAGCAGGTCGACCGCGCGCGCCATGGCCTGCTTGCGGGTCACGCGCTGATGCAGCCTGACAGCTTCGGCAATCTGGGCGCCGACGGTCATCACAGGATTCAGCGACGACAGCGGATCCTGAAAAATCATGGCGATGCGCGCGCCCCTGATCTTGCGCATTTCGCGCGCCGGTTTGCCGACCAGTTCGTCGCCCTTGAAGCGGACGGAACCGGTGACGACCGCGTTCTTCGACGTCAGGCCAAGGGCAGCGAGCATGCCGACCGATTTGCCCGAGCCGGACTCGCCGACAATGCCGAGGACCTCGCCCTTGGCGACGTCGAGATCGATGCCGCGCACGGCCTCGAACTGGCTGCCGGCCTTGCGGAACCCGACCCGCAATCCGCGTATGGACAGCAGCGGTTCGCCTGGCATTTCGGCCGCGCCGGAGCGCACGGAGGATAGCTGTGCGCTCATCGCCTAGTCCGACCTTGGATCGAGAATGTCGCGCAGACCGTCGCCTATGAAATTGAAGCCGAGCACGATGGTGAGGATGGCGACGCCGGGGCCGAAAGCGATCCACCATTGATAGAAATGCACGGCGCCGTCGGAGATCATCGAGCCCCATTCGGGCGTCGGTGGCGTCGCGCCAAGGCCGATGAAGCTGAGCGATGCGGCGAGCAGCACGACCTGGCCGAGATCCATGGTGGCGCTGATCAGCACCGGGGTCCAGCAGAGCGGCAGAATATGCTTGAACAGGACGCGGCTCGGCCTGGCACCGGCGGCGATCGCCGCCTCGACATGTTCGCGCTCCTTCACCTCCAGCACCTGCGCCCGCATCAGCCGGGCATAGACCGGCCACCAGACCAGCTCCATGGCGATGGCCGCATTGCCAAGGCCCGGCCCCAGCGAGGCGGCGACGGCCATGGCCAAAAGCATCGGCGGGAAGGACAGGGTGACGTCGACGAGACGCATGATCGCCGCGCCGGTCAGGCCGCCGACGAAACCGGAAATCGCGCCTAGCAGCGAGCCGATGACGACGGCCGAGACAACGACCAGGACCGCGATCGGCAGCGAATGCGCCGCACCGTGAAGAGTGCGGGCGAGCACATCTCGGCCCAGCGCGTCGGTACCCAGCCAATGCGCCCAACTCGGCGGCTGCAGGCGGCGCGCCACCATTTCGAGCGGATCGAACTGCACGACCAGATTGGCGAACACGGTCATGAACAGCCAGAACAGGATGACGACCGTGCCGATGACCAAGGGCGCGGTCAGCCACTCGGGAATGGCGGCGGAACGGGATTTCGTGACGACTGCCGTCATGGCGCTAGCTCAGCCTGACGCGCGGGTTGGCCACGACGTAGAGGATGTCGGTGACGAGGTTGGTGACCAGGAAGGCGAGGCCGCCGACGATGGTGACGCCGATGATGGCCGGAAAATCGAGCGCGCGCGCCGCCTCGACGGCATAGGAACCCATGCCCGGCCAGGAAAAGATGGTCTCGGTCAGCACCGCGCCAGTAATCAGATAGGCGAAGGAATAGCCGATGACGGTCAGGGTCGGCACCATTGTGTTGCGCAGCGCGTGCACGATGACGACGCGGAATTCGCTCGCTCCCTTGGCGCGCGCGGTGAGCACGAATTCGCGGCTCATCACGTCCAGCATGTTGGCGCGCACCAGCCGCGATATGGTTCCCGACACCGTCCAGCCGAGCACGAAGGCCGGCAAAAGCAGATGCCACAGCGCATCCTTGAAGACAGTGAGGTTGCCGGCCAGTAACGAATCAATGGTGAGGAAACCGGTGATGCCGGGCGGCAGCGGCAGGCGGGCATCCAGCCTGCCCGGCCCCGGCAGCCAGTTCAACATGACCGAGAAGATGAAGAGCAGGCCGAGACCCGACCAGAACACCGGCAGCGACGAGCCGAACAAGGCGAACAGCCGCGCGCCGTGGTCGATCAGGCTGTTGCGGAAATAAGCGGCGAGCACGCCGAGCACAATGCCGAGCGTGGTGCCGAAGATCATGGCGGCGAAAACCAGTTCGAGCGTTGCCGGCAAGCGGTAGAGAATATCGGTGCCGACATTGCGCTTGGTGATGAAGGACGTACCGAGGTCGCCGCTCATCAAATTGCCAAGATATATCATATAGCGTTCCGGCAAGGACCGATCCAAACCCCAGCGCGCCTTGGCGGCGGCGACCACTTCGGGATTGTTCATCTGCTGTTCGGCGACGATCGCGGTCAGCGGATCGCCCTTGGTCACCGTGGTGATCAGGAAAGCGATGGTGACGATGCCGAGCACCAGGAACGGCATCGCGATAAGCCGGCGCAAAATATAGCGGGACACGTGGCTACCTTCACAAGGACGGGCTTCGTAAGATGGCACAAGGCGCTGGAAGATGCCATCGAGGGGACATATTGACAGGCTGCAAAAGCCGCTGTCAATATAAATGGAATTTAATTTCATTTTTGACTGTACCGCCGGAGGCACCGGCCTGACAGGTGGACACTCCGCCAGAAAGACCACCAGCGTGCGCAAGCGAGCGACCCGGGATGAGGCCGAACTTGACGGTGAAGGCGCGCAGCTTTCCTCGTCGCTGGTGCGCGGCCTCGGCATATTGCGCGCCTTCCGGCCGGGCGACACCTCGCTCGGCAACCAGGACATCATCGCGCGCACCGGTCTGCCGAAGGCCACGGTGTCGCGCATCTCTTATACGCTGAGCGCACTCGGCTATCTCCTCTACGACAAGGAGCTCGGCCGCTACAGCCTTGGGCCGGCGACCGTGGCGCTCGGCTATTCGGCGCTGAGCTCCAGTGCCGTCGTCCACATCGCGCGGCCGCTGATGCAGCCCCTGGCTGACCTGACCGGCGCGGCAGTGGCGATCGGCACGCGCGACAGCCTCAACATGGTCTACCTCGCCAATTGCCGGTCGGAGAGCCTGGTGACGCTGCGGCTCAATCCAGGCTCGTACCTGCCGATCTGGAAGACCTCTATGGGACTGGCCTACGCGGCAGGACTTTTGCCCGACGAGCGAGCCAGTCTCGTGCGGGCGCTGCAGGAGGCGGAGCCGGACAAGGCCGCGATGATAGCGACGGCGATCGAGGACGCCATCGCCCAGCATGCGCGGCTCGGCTACGTGACCTCGTTCGGGGCTTGGCACAGCTATATCCACGCGGTCGGCGTGCCGTTCCGTCCGCGTGACGGCTCGCCGCTGGTCGCCATCACCTGCGGCGGCATCGGCGAAATCATCACCGAGACCCGCGCGCATGCCGAAATCGGCCCGGCGCTGGTGGCGATGGTGGAAGCACTGCGCGACCAGCTCGAGGGAAGCACGCCGTAATCGGGCCGGTTGGCCCAGACGATCCGGCCGCATGCCGGCTTGAAGTCGGCCGGCGGTCACCTCACAGTCCCGATGACGGGCCATCACGCGTGCAGGCTTCAGCCAACATGGACGGGAGAACAACATGCCGATGAATTTCGCGGGACGCTTCGCCGGCCGGTCGGCGGTGATTACCGGCGGCGCCTCGGGCATCGGGCTCGCGGTCGCCCAGAGGATCGTCGACGAAGGCGGGCGCGTCAGCGTCTGGGATCGCGATCCCGCGCAGATCGAACAGGCGAAAGCCGTCATTACCTCCCTGCATGGGGTGACGTTGGACGTTGCCGATGCGGCAAGCGTGGAGGCTGCCGCGCAATCGACGATCGAGGCCCTCGGCGGCGTCGACATCCTTGTCACCAGCGCAGCCATCACCGGCCCGAACATGACGACCTGGGCCTATTCGGCCGAGGATTGGCGTGGGGTCATCGACATCAACATCAACGGCGTCTTCTACTGCAACAAGGCGCTGGTGCCGCACATGCTCGAGCGCAACTATGGCCGCATCGTCAACATCGCGTCGATCGCCGGCAAGGAAGGCAACCCCAACGCCTCCGCCTACAGCACCTCGAAGGCGGCGGTGATCGGCCTGACCAAGTCGCTCGGCAAGGAACTGGCCAAGACCAAGGTGACGGTCAATTGCGTGACGCCGGCGGCCGTGCGCACCGCCATCTTCAAGCAGATGAGCCAGGAGCACATCGACTTCATGCTGTCCAAGATACCGATGGCGCGCTTCGGCGAGGTCGAGGAAGTGGCGGCGCTGATCGCATGGATCGCCTCCGAGGAATGCTCGTTCACCACGGGTGCGGTGTTCGACGTGTCCGGCGGCCGCGCCACTTACTGAGGGCAACTACAAATCCGCGTGAGCAGGCAACGAATATGTCAGGGCCGGCGTATAGTCAGCGATGGAATGTTTAGAGCAGCCATTTCAGACAGTTCCACGGGCAACTTTTCGCTGCGATCTCGGCGTCCAGGGCGAGGAATTCCCCCATTTCTGGGAACATACGATCGGCAGCGGCCACGCGACGCTCGCCCTGCGCGCGGATTGGCAGGCGCAGATGCGCCGGGCGCACGACGAACTCGGCTTTCGCCACGTCCGTTTTCACGGGTTGCTCGACGACGACATGGGCACGCTCATCGACCAGGACGACCAGCCGCTCTATTCGTTCTTCAATGCCGATCAAATCTTCGATTTCCTGCTGTCGATCGGCATGCGCCCCTTCGTCGAGCTGAGCTTCATGCCGACAATGCTGTCGTCGTCCGGAAAGATAGCCTTCCGCTATCGCGCCAATGTCAGCGCACCGAAGGACTACGATCAGTGGTCGACGCTGATTTCGAAGCTCGTCGCTCACTGGGTTGATCGCTACGGCCTCGACGAAGTGCGGCAATGGTTCTTTGAGGTCTGGAATGAGCCCAATCTCAAGGCGTTCGGCAGCGGCAAACAGGATGACTATTTCAAGCTATACGCTTACACGGCAAGAGCTATCAAATCCGTTGACACGCAGTTGAAGGTCGGCGGACCAGCCACGGCCGACAATGCCTGGATCGATGAGTTCATCGCTTACTGTGGCCAGAACAGCCTTCCCGCGGACTTCGTCAGCACCCACCATTATCCAACCGATGCCTTCGGCCAGCCTGGCGACGACACCGAAGCCCAGCTCTCGAAAAGCAGGCGAAGCGTCCTGCGCGAGGAAGCGCGCACCGCGCGACGGCAGGCAGGCGACCGCCCGCTCTACTACACCGAATGGTGCACATCGTCGAACCCGCGCGACCACATGCACGACGAGCCTTATGCCGCCGCGTTCATCATCAAGACGGTCATGGAGGCGAAAGGGCTGGTTCAGGGCTACAGCTACTGGACGTTTTCGGATATTTTCGAAGAGAATTATTTTCCATCCCGGCCCTTTCATGGCGGTTTCGGCCTGATGAACCTTCACGGCGTCGCCAAACCGGCTTACCGTGCCTTCGAAATGCTGCATGGCCTTGGAACCGAAATCCTGTCCACGCAAGGCAATCACCCCACCGTCGACAGTTGGTGTGTGCGCGACGGAAATTCGTTGACCGTGCTGATTTCCAACTTCGCCTTGCCTCGGCATCCGATCGCGAACGAGACCGTGCATATTCATCTTGAGAATGCACGGCAGCCCGGCACGGCGACTATCCGACGCGTCGATGCAGCAAATGCCAACCCCAAGGCGCTATGGTTGACAATGGGAAGTCCAGATTACCTGAGCCCAGCAATGGTAGAGCATTTGCATGCGGCCTCTGCGATGCCGGAACAGGCGCAAGCGATCGCCTTTAGCGATCATACCGTTCTGTTCGATGTCACCGTACCTGCGCAGGGCGTTGCGGCCATCAGGCTGGAGTGTTTGTCGTTTGCTTAGAGCAGATCCCGCCGCGCTGGCCGATGACGAATTGCTGGACCGCTATCAACGCGCCGCCTTCGGCTATTTCCTGGAGAATGTGAACCCCGACAACGGGCTGGTCGCCGACACGTCGCGACCGAATTCACCGTGCAGCATCGCCGTCGTCGGTTTCGCCCTGTCCTGCTATCCGATCGGCGTCGAACGTGGCTGGATGGCACGCGACGCGGCTGCCCGGCTGACCCTTGCGGCGCTACGTTTTTTCCAGGCCAGCACGCAAGGCAGTGGCCACGACGTCACCGGCCACAAGGGTTTCTACTACCACTTCCTCGACATGCGCACCGGTTTGCGGGTCTGGCGCTGCGAACTGTCGATGGTGGATACCGCCCTGCTGATCGCCGGCATGCTGGTGGCGGGCGCCTATTTTTCCGGCGACAATGACGACGAGGCCGAAATCCGCCAGCTGGCCGAGGCGCTCTACAGGCGCGTCGACTGGCGATGGGCGCAAGGCAGCAGCCCGACGCTCCGCCAAGGCTGGAAGCCCAGGAGCGGCTTTCTGCATTATGGCTGGGAAGGCTACAACGAGGCGACGATCCTCTATGTGCTGTCCATGGCCTCACCGGATCGCCCGACGTCGGACGACAGCTACGAGGCCTGGACGGCGACCTACCAGTGGGAAAACATCTACGGCCACGACGTGCTCTATGGCGGGCCGCTGTTCATGCACCAGTTCTCGCATGCCTGGATCGATTTCGCCGGCATCCGCGACGCTTTCATGCGCGAGAAGAATTCGGACTATTTCGAAAACAGCCGCCGCGCGACATACCTTCACCGTGATTACGCAAGGCACAATCCTTACGGGTTTGACGGCTATGGCGAGAACCTGTGGGGCCTTTCAGCCGGGGACGGACCGGGCGGCTTCCGCGCCAGCGTTGAGCGGCGGACCCACCGCTTTTCCGGCTATGCCGCCCGCGGCGCGCCTTTTGGGCCGGATGACGGGACGATCGCGCCATGGTCCTATCCGGCGTCATTGCCTTTCGCGCCCGACATCTGCCTGGCGGCGATGCGCCACCTCGCCGATCGTTACCCGGAGGTGATGGACAATTTCCGGCTGCCGAGCGGGTTCAATCCGACATTGGCCAACCGGCGGAAATTCGGCCGCGATGGCTGGGTGTCGGAAGGCCATTACGGTCTGGACCAGGGCATAGCGGTGATGATGATCGAAAACCACCGTTCCGGCCTGATCTGGGAGCTGATGCGTTCCAATCCCCATATCCGCCGCGGCCTGGACAAGGCCGGCTTCACCGGCGGATGGCTGTCGCGGCCGGCATCAGGAGGGCGCGATGGCGCTTGAGCCGACGAGAGCCGCCGCCTTCCCGGTCGACCGCAACGACGTCGAACTGATCAGGAGCGCGCATCCCCCGCGCTGGAAGAACCCGACCCCGAACGGTCCCTACAATCTCGTCGTCATCGGTGCCGGGCCGGCCGGATTGACCGCCGCGCGCGACGCCGCGAGCCTTGGCGCGAAGGTGGCCCTGATCGAGCGCGGGCTGCTCGGCGGCGCCTGCATCAATGTCGGCGGCATTCCGTCGAAGTCGATCATCCGCACGGCCAGGCTCTATGCCGACATGCGCGATGCCGAGAGCTTCGGCGGCGACCCGCCGAACCATCTTCGCGTCGACTTTCAACGGGCAATGACACGGATGCGGCAAATCCGGCGGCGGCTCAGCCGAGCCGATTCCGCCGCGAGCCTGGTTTCGGAGGGGATCGACCTCTATTTCGGCGAAGCGCGGTTTGCCGGACCCGACACGGTCAGGGTCGCGCAGAGCACGTTGCATTTCAAGAAGGCGCTGATTGCAACGGGAGCCCGTCCGGCCTTCCCCGCCATTCCGGGGCTGGTCGAAGCGGGTTACCTCAGCAACGAGACGATGTTCGACCTGACGCAATGCCCGCCGCGGCTACTCGTCATCGGCGGCGGGCCGCTTGGCTGCGAAACGGCGCAGGCCTTCTGCATGCTCGGCGCCAAGGTCATACTGGCGCAGAGCGAGCCGATGTTCCTGCCCGGCGAGGAACGCGACGCCGCGCAGATCCTCTCCGACGCGCTGGCCCGCGAAGGGGTCGAGGTCCGCCTGAACACCGAAGTGGTGGCGGTGCGCAGGGAAGGTGCCGCCAAGGTCGCCGACCTGATGCGGGACGGCGACACGACGACGATCTCCGTCGACGAGATCATCACCGGCGTCGGCCGTTCGCCCAATGTCGATGGGCTGGGCCTCGACGAGGCCGGCGTTGCCCATGACGCCAAAGGCATCAAGGTCGACGATCATCTGCGAACCACCAACCCCCATGTCTACGCGGCGGGCGACGTCTGCCTCGAATACAAGTTCACCCACACCGCCGAGGCAACGGCGCGCATCGTCGTGCGCAATGCCCTGTTTCGTGGCCGCGAAAGGCTCAGCGAACTCGTCGTTCCCTGGTGCACCTATACCGATCCGGAGATCGCCCATGTCGGCCTCTATCCCCTGGAGGCGCGGCGCAACGGCATTCCGGTCAAGACCTATACGGTGCTGATGCACGATGTCGCCCGCGCCGTGATGGATGGCGAGGAGGAAGGGTTCGTCAAGATCCATGTCAGGGAAGGGTCCGACCGCATCCTTGGAGCGACGGTCGTCGCCAGCCATGCCGGGGAGATGATCAACGCGGTGACGCTGGCCATCAGATCGGGCATGGGACTGCATGCGTTGGCCGACGTCATCCATCCCTTCCCGACACAGGCGCAAGGCATCAAGATGGCGGGCGACGCCTACAGGCGGACACGCCTCACCTCGTTGCGCAGGCGCCTGGCGGCGCACTGGCTGGCGTGGTCCAGGCGATAAGCCTTGCGTCCGGGTCGGGCCGGACCCGCGTTGGAATACGATCCAGTGCTTGACGAAAGCCCGGTTCGGCTGAACAAGTCGAGGCTGATTTCTGCGGCTTCGGGGGCCTCGTGAATGTCGTCTGCAACAGAGCTTGCGCCGTCTCTCCTGGCGCGAAGCGTCGGGTGTCCGCTTTGAGCACGCGGGCCGGTGTCGACATGCCGGCGCGCGGCACCGGGCGACGCGTGCTGATCGTGTCCCACGAGCCGGCGTTTCCGCCGACCTCCGGCGCGGATCTTCGCAATTATCGCAATGCCGTGGCGGCGGCCGCGTTCGGACCGGTCTGTCTGGCCTCGGTGCTGCCCAAGGCGATCGCGGCGGCCGCGCCCGATCCGCGGATCCGCGCCGAGGCGCTGTCAATCGAGGGTGGGCCGCGGACGGCCTCGATCGGATGGTGGCGCATGAGGGCGGAGCATCGCATTTCGCGCGCGGCCCTGGCGCGGCTGGAAGCACTGATCCTAGAATTCCGCCCGGACACCGTCGTGGTCGAGAGCATCGGCCTGTTCAAGCTGCTGCGGCCCTTGCGACCACTGGCCAGGCAGCTCATCCTCGACATGCACAATGTCGAGTCCGACCTGTCCGCGCAGATGAAACGCGCGGTCACGACCGCATCGCGCCTATCCACCGTCGTATCCGCGCCCGGCATCAGGCATCTCGAACGAAAGGCGCTCGCCCTTGTCGACAGAGTCTGGGTCTGCTCGAACGAGGACCGCGAGAGGTTGATGGCGCTTGCCGGACGGAAGATGCCAATCGACGTCGTTCCCAATGGGATTCCCAACGTCGAGGCCATTCCCGCCGTGCTGCCCGCGGAAGCGCCGGCCGACAGCGGCTTTCCGGTGATCCTTTTCATCGGCCATCTCGGCTATCCTCCGAATGTCGATGCCGCCGGGCGATTGGCACGGGCCATATTGCCCCGTATCCGCCAGGCCTTGCCCGGCGCGAAACTCGTTCTCGCCGGACGCGGTCCGAACCCGGCCGTGCAGGCCCTGGCTGGGTTGCCCGATGTGGAACTCGTCGAGAATCCCGAAAGCGTGGCGCCGCTCCTGTCCGGCGCGCATCTCAGCATCATCCCGCTCAGGGCGGGCGGGGGCACGCGCATCAAGATTCTGGAGGCGATGGCCTGGGGAGTGCCGGTGATCGCGACACCGCTAGCGGCCGAGGGCCTGGGCCTGATCGAGAATGACCAGGTGCTGCTGTCGGACAGCGACGAGAGACTGGCCGACATGGCCGTCGACCTTTGTCTCGACGCCGAGCGCCGGACACGGCAGCGCCTGCGTGCGCATCAGGCCGTATGGGCAAGATTTGGCCCGCAAGCGATCCGCGATGCCGTCCGCGCCGGGCTTGCACTGGACAATGACGGCAATGACGACCAGCCATCTCCCGTCACCCCATGAGCCGCCAATGATCCCGCCGATCCTGCACCAGACATGGAAGACCGACAGCGTTCCCGTACGCTTCCAGGCGTACGCCGAGAGCTGGAAACGGCACAATCCACACTGGACGGTCATGTTCTGGAGCGACCGGATGCTGCTCGAATTCGTCGCCGAGCACTATCCCGATTTCTTACCGATGTTCTGTGGTTACACCAATGGCGTGCAGCGGTCGGATGCGGCTCGCTACATGCTTCTGCATCACTTTGGCGGGGTCTATGCCGACATAGACTGCGAATGCGTCGCGCCCTTCGACGCGATCATGAACGAGACCCGGGTCGTGATGTGCAAGGAGCCGGCTTCGCATGCGGCCGTCCAGGCGGATTTCCGAGGCCTGCCCTACCTCCTGTTCAATGGAACGATAGCCAGCCCGCCCCGTCATCCCTTCTGGATCCATCTCCTGTCGATGATGCCCGGGCTCGCCGCCGCCAAGGACGTGCTCGACGCGACCGGCCCTTGCCTGCTCACTTCCGCGCAGCGCGGGTACCGTGACCAGGCAGCCCTCGCCATTCATCCTTCCGGCCTGTTCGTGCCGGTGACGTCGGCCGGGAGCACGGAGCGCGACGCCGGCGACGACACGGCGTCGCTTTCGATCCATCACTGGGCCGGCACATGGTGGACCCCGGAACCGCCGCCAAAATGGGGCACCAGGCTTCGCAACTGGGCCTACCGGCTCCGATATCACTTGTCGCGCGGCACGTATCTGGATGAAGCGGAGGCGAAAGCCGGCGTCGACAGGGCGGTACTGTCAGCGCCACCGCCGTCGGGCCGAAACGTCGCCGTCCTGGTGCCGCTTCGCGATGCCGCAGACCTCATCCAGCCGTTCCTCGATGCGCTGGACGGACTCGACTACCCTAAGGACAGGATCAAGCTGGTCTTTTGCGAAGGCGACAGCCTCGACGGAAGCTGGGAGCGGCTGCAGGCCGCAACCGCTGGGTTGGCCGGCAAATATCGTGACATCGTCCTCTTGCAGAGACAGGTCGGCACCCGCCTCGACAGGGCTAAACGGGCGAAGCCCAGGATGCAGCGCGTCAGGCGCGGCGCAATCGCCAAGGTTCGCAACTATCTGATCGATCACGGGCTGGACAGGGACGACGACTGGGCACTGTGGATCGACATCGACGTCTGGCGCTTTCCCGGTGATGCGCTGAACCGCCTGATCGCCACGGGGCATCGCATCGCGGTGCCCAACTGCGTGAAGATCGCCGGTGGCGCCAGTTTCGACCTCAACAGCTTTGTCATCAGACGGCAGACCAAGGACTATCGCTATTACCGCGAGATACGCGGCGGCCTTCACCAGCCACCCGTGCAAACGCCAAGCCGGTATCATCTGGGCGATGTCAGGCATCTCGACATGATCGGCCTCGATGCGGTGGGCGGAACCATGCTCCTGGTCGATGCCGCCCTGCATCGCGGCGGCCTTCGCTTTCCCGAAATCCCCTACCGCGATCTGATCGAAACGGAAGCCTTTGGCCTTCTTGCCAACGACCTCGGCATTCAGCCTGTCGGCTTGCCCAAGCTGGAAATTCTACACGTCCCGTGGTGAGGCGGCTGCCTGCCGAAGCTCCTCGCGCAGAGGTTTCAGATAGGTTTGCGGGCGCAGACGCTCCCACACGTAATTCCGATCCGTCAAACGCGCGGCCTGTCTGATCCAGCGTTCCGGTGCATTGGGATCCCGCACCTCGCGCCAATCCTCGACGATGATGACAGGCAGGCCTTCGTAGAGCGGATCGAGCGGCGAGGTCTTGGTCACCACGATGCAGCCGAGGTAAAGCAACTCCCATGTCCGGTGGCAGTCGAGGCCGTTTCCGACGGTCGACAGCACAAGCGGGTATTGCGAATACAGCTCCCATATCGCGCGCTGCGACACGCGTTTCTTCAAGAAGTCGACATGCGGGCAGCCGTCCAGGGCATCGAGCAACTCCCGACGCTGGCTGGAGCCATTGCTGATGCTGAAGTCGCAGAATATCCTGGCCGGACGCCGATCCGCGTTCCCCTGCCGGCCGCGTAGTGTTTTCAGCTGTCGCACCAACCCGGCAGGCGTCGCCAGGGAACGTGGCGTGTGGAGATCCAGCCCGATCGGGAACGGCTTGATCCTGGGATGACCGCCATCGCAGTTCTGGCTGTACCAGGAGACCAGATAGGGGTTGGCGAGAAGCCGCTCGACAGTGTCCCTGGCCAGATCCGAAGGCACCGAGGAATCACCGTCGGTCGTGATCAGGACGAAAGGAGCCTTGATGGTCGGCAAGGCTACCCTGGCGAATGTATCGAGATCGCAATTTCTGGGGATCCTGGCCAAGGTGCTCAAGCGCACCCAGACGATGCCATGCGCGCCGCTGTAGTGGTCGCGGAAAAAAGCCTCGCTTTGCGTGGATTCGGTGGGCGCCCAGCGATACCAGCCGGGCCCGGCGAAATCGCAGAAAAGCCCGATCCCTTGTGACCAAAGCACCGACGGGACGCTGAGAAACCGCAGCGCCCTGGAACGGACGGTTTTTTTCAGTGTTGCCCGCCAACGCGACATGCCCATGGACAACGCTTAGCCCAGACGCCGTCAGGGCCGCAACGTCCTGCGGGCCTGTTCGCACAGGCCATACGGGCTCATGGCCTCAGTCGTGCAGGTCGCGCGCGATCGGCGGACAGACGGAAAAGCCGGTGAACGCGACCTCGAAACCCTCACGCTGCGGCGAACAGCACATCATGCCCACATCGACCGCCTTCGAGACCGGGAAATAGGCGAGCCGCACCGGCTTCCAACGACCATCGGAAGCGTCGAGATACTGGACGCGGATCGCCTCGCCATGGCGGGTCAGGCGGATGCTGACGCCGTCCGGGCCGGCCGCTATGGCCACCAGCGACCAGTCCGAGGTGTCGTTGGTGACGACGACGGAGACATAGGCAAGGCCGTCGGTGTATTCGATACCGGCCTTGATCCAGTGGGTTTCGCTCAGCCGCACCATCAGCCCGGCCTGATCGTAAAGCACCTTGTAGTCGCCCTTGACGGTGACCTCGGCGGTGAAATCGCCCTCGACCGGCCGATACAGGAAATGACCGTTGTCGCGCCAGAACCCGTAGAACGTCTCGCGCCAGAAATCGGTCTCCTTGCCGGTGCGCACGCGCACGACATCACCGTCGATGGCGTGATGCGGTGGCGGGTTGAGCCAGGTCAGGTCCTGCAATGTCATCATTTGCACCGGTCGATTTCGGAGAGGTGACAGTTCGCCGGCGCATCAGCCGGCGCCTGGTCATCCCGCGAACGTATAGGCGGTCTTTACCGTGGTGTAGAACTCCATGGCATAGCGGCCCTGTTCGCGCGGACCATAGCTTGACCCCTTGCGGCCGCCAAAGGGAACGTGGAAGTCGACGCCCGCCGTCGGCAAATTGACCATCACCATGCCGGCTTCGGAATTGCGCTTGAAATGCGTGGCGTACTTGAGGCTCGTGGTGCAGATGCCCGACGTCAGGCCGAACGGCGTATCGTTGGCGACGGCAAGCGCCTCGTCAAAGTCCTTGACGCGGATGACGCTGGCGACGGGCCCGAAAATCTCCTCGCGCGAACTGCGCATGTCGTTGGTGGCCTCGGTCAGCAGCGCCGGCTTCAGATAGAAACCCGGCGCCTTGCGGTCGAGCCGTTCGCCGCCGAAGGCGAGCGTGGCGCCTTCGCGGACACCGATGGCGATATAGTCTTCGTCCTGCTTGAGCTGGGTCGCGTCGACCACGGGCCCGATCTGGGTCTGTGCGTCGAGCGCGTCGCCGATCACCAGCTTATCCATGCGTTCCTTGAGCGCGTCGACGAAACGGTCGTGGATGCCGTTGGTGACGATCAAACGCGACGAGGCCGTGCAGCGCTGGCCGGTCGAGAAGAAGGCGCCGTTCAGCGCGCAATCGACAGCGACGGCGAGATCGGCATCGTCGAGCACGACCAGCGGATTCTTGCCGCCCATTTCGAGCTGGAACTTGCGCATGTGCTCCACGCTTGCCGCGGCGACGCGCTTGCCGGTGCCGACCGAGCCGGTGAAGGAGATGGCGTTGACCTCGGGGCTGTCGAGCATTGCCTGGCCGACGACCGAGCCCTTGCCCATGACGAGGTTGAGCACGCCTTTGGGCAGGCCGGCGCGATGCAGGATGTCGACGATGGACCAGGCGCTTTCGGGAACGAGCTCGGCCGGCTTGAAGACGATGGTGTTGCCATGGGCCAACGCCGGAGCGATCTTCCAGGCGGGGATGGCGATCGGGAAATTCCACGGCGTGACGATGCCGACCACGCCAACCGCTTCGCGGGTCATCTCGACGCCGACGCCCGGCCGCACGCTCGGCACGACCTCGCCCGAGAGGCGCAAGGTCTCACCAGCGAAAAAGTCGAAGATCTGCGCGGCGCGAATGGTCTCGCCAATACCTTCGGCCAGAGTCTTGCCTTCCTCGCGCGCCAGGTTGCGGCCAATCTCGTCCTTGCGCGCCAGGATCTCGTCCGAGGCCTTCTTCAGCACCGCATGGCGCGCCAGCGGCCCCGAACGGGACCATGCGGGGAACGCTGCCTTGGCCGCGGCGATCGCCTGCCTGGTTTGCTCCACATCGGCCGAGGCGTACTCGCCGACAACGTCGCCCGTATCGGAAGGGTTGATGTTGCGGGAGCCGGCATCCCCGGTCCATTCGCCATCGATGAGGTTCTTTCGAAACAGGGTCATGTCGGTCTCTTTCTTGCTGCTTGGCCGCGCGGCGGCATTCGGTCGGATTGGTATTTGCCAGACAAATGCCTTGCGGGGAAGCAAAGTCTGGGCTCGCTCGCCGCGACAAAATCCTCCCCCGCTTCCACGCGGAGGATGACGACCGGTATCGTGACACATCGACTGCTGATCCGGCTAAGTTCAACCGATATCGTCCAGTTTCGGTTGCATGGCTCCATGTACACATATGTACATGGCCTTGATTTGCCCGGGACAGCGTGTCATGCGTCGTGCAATGGCAGTCACCGACACGACACCCCAGCGCGCCGGCGCCACCGGCAATATCAAGGCCACGCGCGAAGACTGGCTGAAGCTCGCGCTTGAAACCCTGATCTCGGACGGCGTCGAACGCGTCCGCGTGCTGACGCTCGGCCAGCAGCTCGACGTCTCGCGCTCGAGCTTCTACTGGTATTTCAAGAGCCGCCAGGACCTGCTCGACCAGTTGCTGGACCACTGGCGGCAGACCAATACCCGCTTCATCGTCGAACGCGCCGAGCGCCCATCCGCGACGGTCATACGCGGGGTGATGAGCATTTTCGAATGCTGGGTGGACGAAAGGCTGTTCGATCCCCGGCTTGATTTCGCGATCCGGGCCTGGGCTCGCCGCTCGCCCGCCATCCGGCGCGCGCTCGACGAGGCCGACGAAGAACGCGTCAATGCGATCCGCGGCATGTTCATGCGCCATGGCTATGATGAGGAAGACGCGTTCGTGCGCGCCCGCGTGCTCTATTTCATGCAGATCGGCTATTACTCGCTCGAACTCGACGAGCCGATGAGCAGCCGCCTGCCGCATGTCGCCGCGTATCTGCGCAGCTTCACCGGTCAGGAGCCTTCGGCTGGGGATGTCGAGGACTTTTCGCGCTATGTCGAGGAAACGATTTCGCGCAACCGTTAGGGACGGCAGCCGCGGCCCCGCGCGATAACTAGACATATGTGTACATTGCCATTAGGCTACCTCTGACCAACCAGGCCTTTCGCGCGCGCCATGACCCGAATCTATTCCGCTTTGTCGCTGTTCAAGGAGGGCCTCACCGGCCAGACCGGCTGGAAGCAAGCCTGGCGCTCGCCCGAGCCGAAAGCATCCTACGACGCCATCATCATCGGCGGCGGCGGTCATGGGCTGGCGACGGCCTATTATCTGGCCAGGAATCACGGCATCGCCCGGGTGGCGGTTCTGGAGAAGGGCTGGATCGGCGGCGGCAACACCGGCCGCAACACCACCGTGGTGCGCTCCAACTATTATTATCCCGAAAGCGTCGAACTCTACGGTCTGGCGCACCGGCTCTACGAGGGCCTGTCGAAGGACCTGAACTACAATGTCATGCTGTCGCAGCGCGGCATGGTCAATCTGTGCCACTCGACCGCCGAGATGGAGATCGGCGCGCGCACCGTCAACGCCATGCAGATCAACGGCATCGATGCGGAGCTGTTTTCGCCCGAGGATGTGCGCCGGGTGGCGCCGATCTACAATTTCTCCTCGGATGCGCGTTTCCCGGTGTTCGGCGGCATCTGGCAGGGCCGCGCCGGCACCGCGCGCCACGACGCGGTTGCCTGGGGTTATGCGCGGGCGGCGAGCCAACTCGGCGTCGACATCATCCAGAATTGCGAGATCACCGATTTCATCATCGAGGGCGGCCGTTGCCGCGGCGTCCAGACGACGCGTGGCGCGATCCGTGCCGAGCGCATCGGCATGGCTATCGCCGGGCATTCCTCGGTGCTGGCTGCAAAGGCCGGCTTCCGGCTGCCGATCAATTCCTACGCGCTGCAGGCCTGCGTGTCCGAGCCGGTCAAGCCGGTCCTCGACACGGTGGTCCTGTCGCCCGGCACTGGTGTCTATGTCAGTCAGTCGGACAAGGGCGAGATCGTCATCGGCGGCGGCCTCGACCGCATCCCTTCCTATGCACAGCGCGGCAATTTGCCGACGCTGGAGACCGTCATATCAGGCCTGTTGGAAATGTTCCCGATCTTCGGCCAGTTGAAGCTGATGCGGCAATGGGCGGGCATTGTCGACGTCGTGCCGGATTCCTCGCCGATCATCGGCGAATCGCCGCTGCCCAATCTGTTCCTCAATTGCGGCTGGGGTACCGGCGGGTTCAAGGCGATCCCCGCCGGCGGCACATTGCTGGCGAACCTGCTGGCGACCGGCAAGCACAACGACATCAGCCGGCCCTTTGACCTCGATCGTTTCGCCAGTGGCCGGCTGATCGACGAAGCGGCCGGCTCCGGCATCGCGCACTGACATGCACAAAGACCAGGACTAGCCGTCATGCAGCTCTTTCCTTGCCCGTTCTGCGGCCCGCGCGACGAGACCGAATTCCACTATGGCGGCGATGCCGGCAATGCCAGGCCGGACGGCGGCGATGTGCCGATCGATCGCTGGGCCGGATATCTCTACCTGCGCTCCAATCCGAAAGGCGCGGCGCGCGAAATCTGGGTGCATATGAACTGCGGCGAGTTCTTCGTCATGGAGCGCGACACGCTTACGCACACAGTCCTCTCGTCGGCCGAGCTCGGCGGGGAGCATGCGGCATGACCGCGTCGCGCCTTGCCACCGGCGGCAGCGCCATCGACCGCTCGCGCCCGCTGCGCTTCAGCTTCGACGGCACAAGCGTGGACGGCTTTTCCGGCGACACCATTGCCTCCGCGCTGCTCGCCGGCGATGTCGCGGTCGTCGGCCGCAGCTTCAAGTACCACCGGCCGCGCGGCATCTGGGGTGCCGGCGTCGAGGAGCCCAACGCGCTCGTCGATATCGGCGGAGCGTCACCGAACACACGCGCGACGACGGAGCCGGCACGCGAGGGGCTGGTGGCGAAAAGCGTCAACGCGACGCCCAATGCATTGAGCGACCGCAACGCCTTCCTCGACCGCTTCTCGCGGTTCATTCCGGCGGCCTTCTACTACAAGACCTTCATGTGGCCGGACTGGCACATGTTCGAGCCGCGCATCCGTGCCATGGCCGGACTGGGCAAGGTCGACACGGACTGGACCTCGCAAGGCACATCAGACCAGATCAATCATCATTGCGACGTGCTGGTGGTGGGCGCCGGGCCGGCCGGACTGGCGGCGGCAGGGCTTGCGGCCGGAGCGGGGCTGTCCGTCACGCTGGTCGACGACCAGCGGAAGCCGGGCGGGTCGCTCGGCCACCGGGCCAGCGAGATCGACGGCAGGCCGGCTGCCCTGTGGATCGAGGAGACGCTCGCGGCGCTTGTCGGCGGCGGCCATCTGATCCTGCCTTCGACCACCGCCTTCGGCATCTACGACCATAATTTGGTCGGGCTGAACCAGCGCCATTTCGATGGCCGGCCCGATACGCTGTGGCGGGTCAGGCCACGCCGGATCGTGCTGGCCACCGGCGCCATCGAACGGCCGCTGCCTTTCGCCAGCAATGACTTGCCCGGTATCCTGTCGGCCGATGCTGCGCTTTGCTATCTCAGGCACCACGCGGTGCTGGCCGGCCGCCGCATCGTCGTCGCCACCAACAATGACAGCGCCTATGAAGTGGCGGAGGCGGTCGCCGACGCGGGCGCCGAGGTCACACTTGTCGACATCAGGCGCGACGGCATGCCAGACGCCAAGGTGCGGACGATCAAAGGGCGTGCGCTGGCCTCCGCCGCCGGCAAGCTGCGCGTCGAGGGCGTGACGCTGGACGACGGCACCAGGCTCGATGCCGATTGCGTGCTGGTCTCGGGCGGCTGGACGCCGACCATCCATCTCTTCGGCCAGGCCAGGGGCAAGCTCGCCTGGAGCGAGGCGCGCGCCGCCTTCCTGCCGGGCGACCCGGTCGAGTGCATTTCGGTGGCAGGCGCCGCCGCCGGCGCGGTCTCCCTGTCCGACGTATTCGCCGGCGCGGAGAGAGCCGTCGCATCGCTCGGCCAGGCGAAGGTGGCGGCCCCGCGCAGTACCGGGCCGGAAACGACAGCCGGCATCGTAGCCGCCTGGCCGGTGCCAGGCTCAAAAGGCCGCGTCTGGATCGACTACCAGAACGACGTCACGGTGAAGGACGTGGAACTGGCGGCCCGCGAAAACTTCGTCTCGGTCGAGCACCTGAAGCGCTACACCACGCTCGGCATGGCGACCGACCAGGGCAAGACCTCCAATCTGCCTGGCCTGGCACTGATGGCCGGCATCACCGGCCGCACGGTGCCGGAGGTCGGTACCACCACCTATCGCCCGCCCTTCACGCCGGTGCCGTTGGCAAGCGTTGCCGGCGCGCGCGTTGGCGAGTTGATGGCGCCGGTGCGGCGGCTGCCGCTGGAGAATGTGCACCGCGCCAGCGGCGCCGTGTTCCAGGAATATGGCGGCTGGCTGCGGCCTGCTCATTATGGCGGTCGTGGCGCCGATGCGGACCGCGCCATCCAGGACGAGGCGTTGCGCGCGCGCCAGTCCGTCGCGCTGTTCGACGGTTCGACGCTCGGCAAGATCGAGGTGATCGGGACGAAGGCGGCCGAATTCGTCGATTTCCTCTATTACAACACCATGTCGACGCTGAAGCCGGGCCGCTGCCGCTACGGCTTCATGCTGTCGGAGAACGGCGTGGTCTTCGATGACGGCGTGCTGGTGCGGCTGGACGAGCATCGCTTCGTCGTTTCGTGCTCGTCCTCGCATGTCGCCGCCGTGCATGCCCGGCTGGAGGAATGGCGCCAGGATCGGTTCGGGCGCAACGCCGTCTACATCCACAACGCCACATCGGAGATGGCGACGCTGACGGTCTCCGGACCGAATGCCCGCAAGCTGCTCGAAACCGTGGGATTTGGGCTTTCGCTCGACGATGCCAGCCTGCCGCATATGGCGATCGGCCGCGGCGTCTATGCCGGCGACGAGGTCCGCATTGCCCGCGTCAGCTTCACCGGCGACAGGAGTTACGAGATTTCGATCCGCGCCGATCGCGCCGAGCCGCTATGGGCGCATCTGCGTCAGGCCGGCCAGAAGTTCGATGCCGTTCTCATCGGGCTGGAAGCACTGATGATCCTGCGTGCCGAGAAAGGCTTCATTGTCATCGGCAAGGACACTGACGGCACCACGCTGCCGCATGATCTCGGCAGCGAAGGGCCTCGCGCCAAACGCCAGACCGAATATGTCGGCCGCCGTTCGCTGTTCACCGAAGAGGCGTCGCGCGGCGACCGGCTGCAGCTTGTCGGCCTGACGGTGCCGCGAGGCGAAGCGCCGCTGCCAACCGGCGCGCATGGCATCAAGCGGCGCGATGGCAGGCTGTACAGCCAGGGCTTTGTCACCTCCAGCTACCAGAGCCCCACCCTTGGCCAGCCGATCGCGCTTGGCCTGATCGAACGGGGTGCGGCGCGGCACGGCGAAACGATCGAAATCCAACATCTCGGCAAGCATAGGTCGGCAACGATCGCCGCCCCTTGCGCCTACGACCCGGCGGGAGGCCGGCTCAATGCGTGATCTCGCGGAAAAATGGTCTGCCGCGCCCGACTGGCAGTCGGCGACCATCAATGCACCCGGCTTCGTGATGAGCGCTGTCCTCGGGCTCGACCAGCTGCTGGTCAGTGGCGACCTCGACCCCTGGGCGCGCCTGTCCGGCATGGAGGGAACTGGCGTGGGTGCCTTTGGCGCGGCTCAGGGTGACCGCTATGCCGCGCGGCTGGCGCGCGACCGGCTGCTCGTCGTGTCGAACGCGCCGCTCGCCATTGCCGCCGGTTGGCACGCGGAAGGCTTCGCGGTGACGGCGATCAGCGCCGGGCTGCAGGTGTTCGAGGCCGAAGGCCCGGCGCTCGACGCGTTCATTGCGCGCGGAACGACGCTCGATCCCAGGCAGTCAAGCGCGAGCGCCGCACTGTCCTTCGCCGGCATCAGCGCCATCGTCTATCGCCATGACGGCAAGTTGCGCATCCATGTCGATCGCGGCCTTGCAGCCTATCTCTGGACATGGATGGAGCAGGCCGCCGGCCATATCGCCGCCGACGATTAGCTGGCGATGATCACGCTCAGAGCGTGAACGACCAGAACAGGCAGGCGAGCGTCGCGGCGGCGAAGACCACGAAGAACAGGCTGCGCAGCAGCACGTTGCGGCGCAGCTCGTTCATGACGAAATGGCTGCCGATGATGGCCACGGCAAACAGGAAGCGCCAGTTGAGCAGCGCTCCCAAGACTCCGCTCTGGTCGAAGGCCCATCTTGCCAGTAGGCCGCCGACAATGGTCGCAAACAGCACGATCACCGTCCAGAAGATCGCATCGGCGGCATGGGTGAGCACGATGCTGGCGGCCCTTATCGGCAGGATCATCATCAGCATCGCGCTGAAGAAATAGACCGCCGCCAGCGGGATGAAGGTCGCGGCATCGGCAATGCCGTCCAGGCGCCTTACACCGATCGCGCCATAGGGATAGCCGTGCCTTGCCACCGCCAGGCTCAACGCCATGAGCAAGCCGGTCAGCACGGCGACGAGTGCGAAGGATGTGAGGGCTTTGCTCATGATGTTCCTGTCCCGGCGAATCAGACAGGAACCGGTGTAACCGACGGTCGTAAATTGCGGGTAAGCTTTCCCCGCCGCCGGCATCCCGAAAGGGATAGCGGGCGGCGGCGCCGACCGCCGTTGGACAAATCAGCTCCAGGCGTGCAGCGGCGGATTTTCGCCATTGAGGAAATATTTGCCGAGGATCGAATATTTCCAGCGCACCGGATCGTGCAGCGTGTGTGTGCGGGCGTTGCGCCAATGGCGATCGAGATTGTGCTCGGCCAGTGTCGAGCGCGTGCCGGCCAGTTCGAACAGCTTGTTCGTCGCGGCGATGGCGACCTCGGTCGACAGGATTTTTGCTTCCGCGGTGACGATCTGGGCGTGCGCGACGGTCTCGGCGGTCGGCTCGGCGACCGCGCGGTCGATGGCATGGCCGGCCTTTTCGAGCAGCGCCTGCGCCGCGTGAAGGCGCAGCGTCAGGTCGCCGACCGCCTGGATGGTGTAGGGATCGTCCCAGGCATTGTCGACGCCGCTGTCGATCCAGGCGCGGCTCTTCGTCCTGACGAAGTGAACCGTCTCGTCGATCGCGGCCTGGGCAATGCCGGTGTCCACCGCCACCTGGATGATCTGGAAGATGGCGCCGTCGGCGGTCGGTCGGTCATAGCCCTTGTAGCCGGGCACCAGATGGGTCTTCGGCACCTTGACGTTGTCGATGATCACGGTGCCCGACAGCGTGGTGCGCTGGCCGAAGCTCGACCAGTCGTCGATGACGGTCAGGCCCGGCGCGCCACGGTCGGCAATGGCGTACCAGGCTCGCCCCTCGTCATCGAGCGCGACGATCGGCACCAGATGGGCGAGCAGCGCGCCTGAGGAATAGAATTTGCGGCCGTTGACGACGACATGGTCGCCGGCGTCGGTGAAGCGGGTCTCGAAATCGGCGGCGCGCTTGGAGCCGAATTCGGAAAAGGCGTTGCCGAACCGGGTGCCCTTCAGCGCTTCGGCAAACAGCAGCCTCTGCTGCTCGATGTCGGAGACGGTGCGGATGGCGGCGACGACGCCGAGATGGTTCTGCGCGACCTGGCCGATCGAGGAATCGGCCGCGGAGATGATCTCGATCACCTTGGCCAGCGTCGCATAGGAAACTTCCGGCCCGCCGAATGCCTTGGGCACGTTGATCGACCACAGGCCGCTCTGTGAAAAGGCATCGAGCTCGGCAACCGGCCAGATGCGCTCGCGGTCGCGCTTGGACGATTCCTTGACGAATTCGGCGGCAAGCGCATGGGCGACGGCGATCGCTTCGGCATCGTTCTTGATGATATGCGCCGGCGCCGATGGCCTTGCGACAGGCGGGACGGCGGCGGAAGCATGGTCGGTCTTGACGGTCGAGACGGTCATTTCACTGCTCCTTCAAATTTCGGTTCAGGCAACGGCATGGAGATGCGATGGCTTGGCGGCGGGCGACGGCTGCTGGCCAAGATAGAGCGCCCTGATATCCTCGCGCTGGCGAAGGTCGGCGGCTGTGTCGGAGAGCACGGAGACGCCGTTTTCGAGCACAGTGGCGTGATCGGCATAGCGAAGCGCTACCGCCGCGTTCTGCTCGGCGACCAGGATCGACAGTCCGGTCTCCCGGTTGAGCTTTCTCAGCGTCTGGAAGATGTCCTGGACGATGAGCGGGGCGAGCCCCATCGACGGTTCGTCCAGCACCAGCAGACGCGGCCGCGACATCAACGCCCGGCCGATCGCGGTCATCTGCTGTTCACCGCCCGACGTCAGGCCCGACGAGGTCCGGCGCTTTTCCTTCAGACGGGGGAAATAGGAATAGATCCGTTCGAGATCCGCGTTGATCTCGGCGCGGCGACCGCTGCGGCCGATGCCACCGGCGACCAGGTTTTCCTCGACGGTGAGGCTCTTGAAGCAGTGACGGCCTTCCAGCACCGGCACCAGGCCGGCGCGCACCAGATCGCCGGGCTTGCGGCGCGCGACATCCGAGCCATCATAGCGGATGGTGCCGGCGTTGATCTGGCCGCGCTCGGCCGGCAGCAGGTTGGAGACGGCTTTCATTGTGGTGGTCTTGCCGGCGCCATTGGCGCCGAGCAGCGCCAGGATCTCCCCGCGCCTGATCTCGAAGCTGACGCCATGCAACGCCGTGATGGCGTTGACATAGGTGGCGTGGACCGCGTCCACGGCCAGAATGATGTCGTCGTTCGGCATGGCTGTTCCCGTGCTTTGCGGATGCGCCGGGCGCCGAGGACGGTGTCCACGGCGCCCGCCCGGAAATCAGTTGGTGGTCACTGCGTTGGCGTCATCGGCGGTGCGCAGCTTGATGCCCTTCTCCTTGGAATAGGCCTCCGCCGACTTCTCGATCATCGGCCGCAGCAGCGCCCAGTCCGGCGCGATCCAGTCGGAGACGACATTCCACTTCTTGCCGTCCCACTGCTGGAAGGTCACGTAGCCCTCGCCCTCGTGGTTGTCCCAGCTAACATTGATCGAGTGGAACAGGTCCTTGGCCCCGAGCGCCTCGACCTTGGCCGGGTCGAGCTTGAGGTGTTCGAAGCCCCAGCGGACTTCGTCGCCGGTCAGCGTGCGGTGGCCGAATTTCTCCTGCGCGACGCGGATCGCCTCGACATTCAGGATGCCGTTGACGATGCCGAGATTGTGGTAGACCGAGCCGATGCGCGACTTGTCTTCGAGGTTGCCCTTGCCCGTGCCGTAGACGGTCTTCACGATCTCCTGCACTACCGGGTAGCTGTTGCCCGACGCCTGAGTGGTGATGGCGGTGTAGCCCTTCGCGGCGTCACCGGCGGGGATGACGTCCTCTTCCGAATTCGACCAGACATTGCCGACGATGTGGTCGACGGGATAGCCGACCTTGACGGCCGTCTTCAGCGCCACCGGGTTCATCACCCCCCAGCCGCGCAGGACGACGAAATCAGGCTTGGCGCGGCGGATGGTCAGCCACTGCGACTGCTGTTCGTTGCCGGGATGCGGCACCTCGATCTGCTGCACGGTGAAGCCGTATTTCTGCGCCAGCAATTCATAGATCGGGATCGTTTCCTTGCCGTAGGGCGAGCCGTGATAGAGCACGACGATCTTCTTGCCGTTGAGCTTGTCGATGCCGCCCTCCTTGGAGGCGATGTAGTTCACGATGCCGGAAGTCTCGCTGTAGGGGTTGAGCAGCAGCGGGAAGACATAGGGGAAGACGCGCCCGTCGGTGGAATCGGTGCGGCCATGGTTGACCGTGATCAGCGGCACCTTGTCGGCGGTGATGCGGTCGATCATGGCGTAGGCGATGCCGACCGAGAGCGGGTTCCAGGCGGCGGCACCAGCATGGCTCTTCTGGCGCTCATAGCATTCGACGCCGCGCTCGACCTCGTACTGGGTCTCGCACTCGTCCCAGGTCAGCTTGACGCCGTTGACGCCGCCGTCGCGGATGTTGATGAGGTTGAGATAGTCGATGAAGCCGCCGAAGAAGCCGGTGCCGCCGGCCGCATAGGGCCCGACGCGATAGCTCTGCAGCGGAAAATACTGTTCGTCGGCGTGGGCTGATGGCAAGGCCACCGACACGATCATCGCCGCGGACAAAGCCGCCGCCTTGATGGTGCTGAGGAACGTCATGGCTAGGGTACTCCCGGTATGGGCCGTCTTGCGTTCGGCCACTGGTTCATTTTCAGGCGTGAATGCGGCGGCTTAGGTCGATTGCCAGGCGAACAGGAGCCGTCTTCGGATCCTGTCCCACAGGGCCACCAGCCCATCGGGTTCGAGGATCAGAAACAGGATGATGAGGGCGCCCAGCACGATGCGCTGGCTCATGTCGAGCACGCCCGAGTCAAAGACATCGCCAAGCAGGAAGCCACTAAGGCGCGATAAGCCAAGCGGGAACACGACGATCAGGGCGGCGCCAAAGAAGGCACCACGGATAGAAGCGAGGCCGCCGATGATGATGATGAACAGGATCTGGAACGAGCGGTCGAGGTCGAAGCCATCAGGCTCGACTGTCCTGAGATAGGCGAAGGCCCAGATGACGCCGGCGACGCCGATGATGAAGGAAGAGATGGCGAAGGCAAGCAGCTTGGTCTTCAGCACCGGGATGCCAATGATGCGGGCGGCGGTTTCATTGTCGCGGATGGCGATGAAGTTGCGGCCGGTCTGCGAGGACACCAGCCGGTAGGCGAGGAAGGTAAGGATGCTGACGATGGTCAGCGCGAAGAGATAGCGGCCGACGGCGCCGTCCAGCGCAAGGCCACCGATCGACAATTTTGGTGCGTCTATGACGCCAGACGCTGAGTTGTTGGAGAACCAGCTGAACTTGGTCAGCGCCCACTGCACGAAGAACTGCGCGGCTAGCGTCGAAACCGCGAGATAGAAACCCTTCAGCCGCAGGCTCGGCAGGCCGAAGACGATGCCGATCGCGGCGGCGACGATCCCGGCCAGAAAGATGCTGCCGATCAGCGGCAGGCCTTCGACCCGCAGGTTGAAATTATAGGCGGCGAAGGCACCGGCGGCCATGAAAGCGGCGCTGCCCAGCGAGACCTGGCCGGCATAGCCGGTGAGGATGTTGAGGCCGACACCGGCGAGCCCGAGCGCCAGGAAGGGCAGCAGGATGGCCTCGAACAGGTAACTCGATCCGATGAGCGGCACGACGCCATAGGCGACGGCGAGCAGCAGCACGGGCGCGATCCATTTCGGCAGCACCGGTGCGGTGGAGAAGTCGGCTGCAATGGCGGCCATGGCTCAGACCCTTTCCACGAGCTTCTGGCCGAACAGGCCGGAGGGACGGATCAAGAGGAAGACCAGCGCTACGACATAGGCGAACCAGCTCTCGATGCCGCCGCCGAAATAGTCGCCGATATAGACCTCGGCGAGCTTCTCGCTGGCGCCGACCAGAAGCCCGCCGACAATGGCGCCAAGGATGGAGTCGAAGCCGCCCAGCACCAGCACCGGCAGCGCCTTGAGCACCACCAGGGACAGCGAGAACTGCACACCGAGGCGGGCGCCCCAGAGCAGCCCCGCGACCAGCGCGACAAGACCGGCCGCCGCCCAGACAGTCGCCCAGATCAATGGCAGCCTGAGGCCGACCGCAAGTGCTGCGAACTGGTCGTCGGCGACGGCGCGGAAGGCGAGGCCGATGCGGGTGTAGCGGAAGAAGAGCGACAGAAGGAGAACCATGCCGGCGGCAACCACGGCGGCAAAGATGTCGAACTGGCTGATCAGCACGCCGCCGACTTCCAGCGGCACGTCCTCGATGCCGAGGTCGAGGCCGTGGACCTGCGTGCCCCAGATCAACTGGGCAGCGCCCTCGATGATGTAGGAGAGGCCGAGCGTCGCCATGAACAGGGTGATCGGCGGCTTGTTGGTGAGCGGCCTGAGCACCGTGCGCTCGATGACGATGCCGATGACCACCATGATGGCGAAGGTGGCCGCCAGCGCCAGCGCGAACGGCACGCCGCGTTCGACAAGGCTGACGAAGGTGAGCGCGGCGAACAGCAGCATCGCGCCTTGCGCGAAATTCAGCACGCCCGAGGTTTTGTAGATCAGCACGAAGCCTATCGCGACAAGCGAATACATGACCCCGGACAGTAGCCCGCCGACGAGCACCTCGATGAAGAACTGGTAGTCGAAGTCGGCGATCATATGCCCGCCCTTGCTTCATCACGGGAGAGGGCCTCATTGTCGGAGGCGACGCCGAGATAGGCGTCGATGACGCGCTGGTCGTTGCGGACCTCGTCGGGCGTGCCGTCGGCGATCTTGCGGCCGTAGTCGAGGACGGCGATGCGGTCGGACAGGCCCATGACGACGCCGACATCATGCTCGATCAGCACGACGGTGGTGGAAAAACGGTCGCGCGCGGCGCGCACGAAATCAGCCATTTCGCTTTTCTCACCTGGTGTCATGCCGGCCATCGGTTCGTCGAGCAGTAGCAGGCGCGGCTCGGCGACCAGCGCGCGGGCGAGTTCGACCCGCTTCTGCAGTCCATAGGGCAGCGTGCCGGCAAGACGATCGCGAACGGCGGTGAGGTCGAGGAATTCGAGGATCTGGTCGGTGCAGCTCAAGAAGTCGTATCGTTCGCCGCGCGATCGGCCAATGCCGAGCACCTGGCCGGCGAAGTTGGAACGGACCTTGTAGGCGAGGCCGGAGCCGACATTGTCGAGGACGCTGAGGCCCTTGAACAAGGCAAGGTTCTGGAAGGTCCTGGCGACGCCGAGATGCGCCAGCCGCTGCGTCGGCACCTGGGCATAGCCGACGCCGGCGAGCCGGACCTGGCCGCGATCCGGGCGGTAGACGCCGCTGATGACGTTGATCAGGGAGCTCTTGCCGGCACCGTTTGGCCCGATGATGGCACGAATCTCGCCTGACCGGACCGACAGGTCGATGTCGGCCAGCGCGACGACACCGCCGAATGCCAGGCCGATGCCGTGAAGCGACAGCAGCGGAGCAGCTGCATTGGCAGTAGATCCGGCCGCCCCAGCGTCGCCTTCGGACAAGTGTGCAGGCTGGAGCACGGAGGGCAGGCCGCGCGCAAAGACTTCCGGCGCGTAGACCGAGGCTTCCATCGCTCCTAAGGCATAGGTGGGCAACGGCATTCCAATCGTCCTCGATTTCGCCCGCAGGCGCACGAATTCTCGATGCCGCCCGAAAGGATCGAGCGCGCTTGAAAACCTGTGCTGGCCGGGCAACCCGACCAGCCTTGGGGCAGATGGTTATTCGGCGGCCAGCGACGCCGCCTGCTCGGCGTTTTCCAGCTCGCGAACGAGCGGGATGACATGCTTGCCGAAATACTCGACCTCTTCCTGGAAGTGCAGGAAGCCGAGCAGGATGAGATCGGCGCCGGCGCGCTTCAGGTCGACGATGCGTCCGGCAACCTGTTTCGGCGTGCCGATCAGGTTCGACCGAAAGCCGTCATTGTACTGGACGAGGTCGTCGAAGGAGGATTTCGCCCAATTGCCCTCGCCTTCCGGCGAGGACTTGCCGGCATTCTTGACCTCGTGGCCGAAAGCGTTGACCGCTTCCGGATTGGCCTTGGTGATGATTTCGACAAGCACCGCCTTGGCCTCTTCCTCGGTCTCACGCACGATGGCGAAGGCGTTGACGCCGACCTTGACGGAATGGTTGTTGGCCTTGGCCTTGCCCCTGATGTCGTCTACCTGCTTGGCGATCTCGACCGGTGTGTTGCCATTGGTGAAGTACCAGTCGGAGACCCGCGATGCCATGTCGCGCGCGGCGCGCGAGGAGCCGCCCTGGAAGATTTCGGGCAGCGGCTGCGGCGGCTTCGGCTTCAGCGAGTATTCGTTGAAGCGATAGAAATCACCACGGAAGGTGAAGCTGTCTTCAGTCCATATTCCGCGCAGCGCGCGGATGAATTCCTCCGAACGGCGATAGCGCTCGTCATGATCGAGCCAGTGCTCGCCGATGGCATGGAACTCGCCACGGAACCAGCCGGAGACGAGATTGACCGCGACACGGCCATTGGTGAGGTAGCTGATAGTGGCGAGCTGCTTGGCCGCCAGCGCCGGATTCCACGGACCGGGCAGGATCGCCGCGATCACCTTCAGCGTCGTGGTCGCCGCCAGCAGGTCGTGGCTGAACGCCACCGATTCATGCTGCTCGTCGGCACCGTAGCCGGCGGTGAAACGGATCTGGCTCAGCGCGTAGTCGAAGCCGGCCTTTTCGGCGATCTGGGCAAGCTTGCGGTTGTACTCGGCCGAATGGTTGGTGCGCTGCTCGATGTTGGAAATCACCAGGCCGCCCGAAACATTGGGCACCCAATAGGCGAATTTGACCGCGTCGGTTCCTGCATGTGCCATGAACTGTCTCCCATTCAGGCCGTTGATCGACCCGGCCTCGGCCGGATGTGGCCCATATTTATTATGTTTATGGAATTTATATACAAAGGTGGTTTTTCCGTTTTTAGCGCGCTTGCAGGACGGAAATTCCAATTTTTTACAGCCGCACCGGCTTTCGGTTGTCAGTGCGATGCGGCGTTGACGTTGGTTGCCTTGTCCAAGGGAACCGCATCGAGCAGCTTGGCGACTTCAGCGGCGACCAACTCGGCGTGACGGGCGACTTCGGGCAGGCCCATCAATTCGCCGAATGTGCCGCGCGCCAAGGGGCCGGCAACGAAGAGCCCGGCAGAAGCCCTGCCGTCCCGGCCGACGGCGCGGCTTTCCAAACTGGTCTCGATACCGAGCCCGTAGGCATCGACCTTGATCAGCCCGGCTTCGGCCAGCGACTGCAAAGCCGGATTGGACTGGAGGGCCTGCGCATGGGCTGGACCCGTCGTGTTGATGACGGCGTCGAAGCGTGCCGTTTCGATCCGCGTCTGTCCGCGCCGTTGGAAGCTGGCCGCGAGGCTCTCGCCCTCGTCGTTCGACGCGACAAGCCTGGCGGCGATGGTGTCGAACGTGCCGTCCGTCTGGCGGCGGTCGAGCACGGCGGCTACCTGCGGTGCGATCCTGAAGCGATGCACGTCCCAGAATACGCGTAACTGGCGGACCAGCCTTGCCCGCTCCGGCGGAGAAAGGGCCGCCCACAGCACCGGTCCCTGCAGGCGCAGCTGGTCGAAGACCGACTGCCAGTTGAGACCGGCATCCCGCGCCGCCGCGAGTGTCGCACGAATGGTCTTCAGCAGCGCAAGCGCCGTCGTGGCCGGCACTGACGCAAAGTCACCGAAGGGCTCGCCCCTGACAGCGGGATGGCCGCGCGAGCGCAGCCCGCGGCGCGACAGGACCAGGATACGGCCGCGATGGCCCCGTCGGTCAAGCTCCGCCACCATGTCGGCCGATGTCAGCCCGGAGCCGACGATCAGGACGGACGCCTCCGGCTCGATCCCGGCAAGTGCCGACGGTGCGTAGGGATCGGCGATGAAGCCGGGAGCTTCAACCAGGGAGGCAAGTGGAGATGGAATCGCCGGCAGAGGATGCGTGGCGGCGAGCACGACGATGTCGGCCGCGACAGGTCCGGCCGAGGTCTGCACAGTCCAGCCCGCGCCATCGGTCTCTCGTATTACTCGCGTGGCCTGAGCTTCGACATGGCGGACAGCGCCGGAGTCGAGCCAAGGTGCAAGGTGGGCGGCGACATAGCGGCCGAACACGCGCCGGCGTGGAAACACATCGCCGTTTTTCCACAGGGCATCCGGGTCCCGTTCCATTTCACCACTGCCGGCCAACCAGCGCGCAAAATGCTGCGGGTCTTCGGGAGCCATGCTCATTCTGATGGCCGGGACGTTGACCCGGTGCGACGGCTCTTCGCTGGAATAGGCAAGACCACCGCCGAGCGCGGGGCGCGGCTCGATGACCGAGATCGACAGCACCTCCGGCCGATTTGCCCGCGCAAGGTGCCAGGCCAAGGCGGCACCGGAAAAGCCGCCGCCGAGGATGGCGACGCGCAATCGGTGGGCCGGGGGCAGCGCGTTCACGAGGCGCTGGCGAGCGACTTTGGCCCCAGTGATTTGGGCCGATGGTCGCCGGCGATGGTCTCGCCGAACGGTCCGGTGTTGACCGACGAGCTGGCCGACTTGACCGGATGATCGGTCGGCAGTCTCGGCAGCACCAGTTCGCCGAAGCGATAGGCTTCCTCCAGATGCGGGTAGCCGGACAGGATGAAGGTGTCGATGCCGAGCCGCCGGTATTCGTCGATGCGCTCGGCGACCGTGTCCGGGTCGCCGACCAGTGCGGTACCAGCGCCGCCGCGCACCAGGCCAACGCCGGCCCACAGATTGGGCGCGATCTCGAGCTTGTCGCGGCTTCCGCCATGCAGAGCGCTCATGCGCGCCTGGCCGACCGAATCCATACGGGCAAAGACTTTTTGGGCCGAAGCGATGGTCGCGTCGTCGAGCCGGCTGATCAGGCCGTCGGCGGCGGCCCAGGCCTGTTCGGTCGTCTCGCGGGCGATGATATGCAGGCGGATGCCGAAGGAAAGCTTGCGGCCGGCCTTCTCGGCCAATTCGCGCACGGCGTCGAGCTTGCGTTCGACGTCGGCGGGCGGTTCGCCCCAGGTCAGGTATTTATCGATTTCCTGCGCCGCCACTTGCGATCCGGCGTCCGACGAGCCACCGAAATAGAGCGGCGGATAGGGCGTCTGCACGGGCGGAAACAGCAGGCGACCGTCCTCGATGCGGAAATGCTTGCCCTGGTGCTCGACCGCTTCGCCGCTCAGCACACGCTTGTAGATCTGGAGGAATTCCTGCGTCACCTCATAGCGCTCGGCATGCGAGAGAAAAATGCCGTCGCCCTTGTTCTCCAGCGGATCGCCGCCGGTGACGACGTTGATCAGCAGGCGGCCGTTGGAGATGCGGTCGAGTGTGGCGGTCATGCGCGCGGCAAGCGTTGGGGACTGCAGGCCGGGCCGCACGGCGACGAGGAAGCGCAGGCGCTCGGTCAGCGGCGCCAGTGCCGAGGCAATCACCCACGAATCCTCGCAGGCCCGGCCGGTCGGCAGCAGCACGCCGTAATAGCCCAACGTGTCGGCGGCCTTTGCGACCTGTGTCAGATAAGGCAGATCGACGGCCCGGCCGCCTTCCGTCGTGCCGAGATAGCGGCTGTCGCCATGCGTCGGCAGGAACCAGAGAACCTTGATCCGGTCAGGGATATCGCTGCTCATGACCCGGCTCCCGCTGTCAGGCGGCGGTGACCGGCTATGTCCGGTGCGATTTCAGGCAGGCGTAGAAGGTTGGGCATGGCGGAGTCCGGTCCGGAAACAGATCTCCGATGCAGATTGCTTATTCTACAAATGCTGTAGAGTTAGTTTATTCCAAAGATGCCACCCAAACTGGAAAATTCCTCCTCGACGGCAGGGTCGGCCCGTCATGCCGGGCCGACCTTTTGCCTCGTCAGAACGCCGGCTCGACCGCGTTGACGTTGTCCTTGGTCACGACGGTCAGCGGGATCGGCAGCCGGTCCTTGACCTCCTTGCCGTCGATGATCTCGGCCATGGTGTTGATCGCCAGGCGGCCGTCCTCGACCGGCGACTGAACGATGGTCGAATACATCTCGTTGGTGCGGATCGATTCGAACGCGTCCTTCTGGCCGTTGATGCCGACGATCGGTGGCGCCGCCTTGGACGGGTTGGCCTCCTTCCAGGCATCGATGAAGCCACGCGCCATGGTGTCGTCATTGGCGTAGACGCCTGATATCTGGTCACCGAAGCGGGTGATCAGGTCGCGGCTCACGACCAGCGCCTTCTGCTGGTCGAAGTCGGCGTTGACGGTATCGAGCACCTTGATGTCGGCGTTGGTTTCCTTGAGGCGGTCGGTGAAGCCGCTGACACGGCCGATCGTCGTGCCGTTGCCGGCCTGGCCGGCGATGATGACGACGGAGCCCTTGCCGCCAAGCGCCTTGCTCAGCGAATCCGCCGCCAGCTTGCCTTCCTCATAGACGTCAGGTCCGGTGAAGGACTTGATGAACGGCTTGGCGTCGTCGCTCATCGGCGAATTGATGAGGATCGCCGGGATGTTAGCCTGCTGCGCGCGGGCCAGACCGGGGATGTAGGCCTGCGGGTCGAGCGGCCACAGGATGATGCCGTCGACCTTGCGCGCCACGCAGGTGTTGAGCTGCTCGGTGCCCTTCTGGACATCGAAGTCCTGGCTGAGGCTGAGGATATCGACGCCGGGTTCCTTGGCGCGGGCCTCGAGCGCCTTGTTGGCCGGCGTCGCATAGGCATGCGAATCCGCCGCCGTCACGTAGCAGACCGTCTTGGCACTGGCCCAGCCTGTCGACGCCAGCAACGCCACGGCGGCGATCTGCAGCATGCTTCTCTTGCCAATCATGTGTTTCCTCCCAATCATGCTTTTCCTCCCAATCATGTGTTTCCTCCTTGAGTGATTGGATTGTCGCGAACGAGCGCGGGGCGCGTGCCCGGAGCCCTCCCCTTGGTAGTAACGGCCCGATCGAGCACGACGAGCAGGATCAGGATGAGCCCCGATACGACCTGCTGGACGTATGCGGGAACGGACTGGAACTCCATCGCGATGGTCAGCGAGCCGATGGTCAGCACGCCGCCTAGCGTGCCGAGCGCGGATCCCCTGCCGCCTCCGAGGCGGGTTCCGCCGACGACGACCGCGGCAATGACGGCGACCGTCAGTTCCGAGCCGAAGACGGGCGAACCGGTGTTGGTGACGAGGCTCTGGAGAACCCCGGCCAGGCCGGCAAGCGTGCCGGCAAAGACAAAGCCGAGAAAGACGATGCGGTCCGAGGCGATGCCGCTCTCCTTGGCGGCCGCCGGATTGGAGCCGACGGCAAAGACGTTGCGGCCGGGGATGGTGCGCGTCAGCCAGACATGCAGCAGCACGATCAGGATGATGAACAGCGCGCTGCGGATGGTGAAGACATCGAGATAGATCTTGGCCAGCGCCAGCGACAGCATGATGTCGGCGCCCGAAACCGGCTGGCTGTTGGTGATCCAGTGCGCAAGCGAACGGAAGATCAGCATCGTCGCCAATGTCAGGACGAGGGAATTCACCTTCAGCCCGACGACCAGCGCGCCGTTGATGGCGCCTGCCAGCATGCCGGCCAGGATGCCGACGATCGCGGCGGGCAGGATGCCGATCTCGCGCTGCAGGATGACGGATACGATGCCGGCCAGGGCAAACACGGCGCCACCTGAAAGATCGATCTGGCCCGCGATCAGAAGCACGGTCAGGCCGATGGCGATCAGGCCGATCGTCGCGGCGCGGTCGAGGCCGAGGCCAAGGGTCGATGCGGAGAAATAGCCTGGAACCACCAGTGCGGAAATGATGAGGGTCAGGCCGAGGATGATCACGACCCTGTGCCGCGAGGCAAGCGCCAGAAACCGCATCACGCCACCCCTCGCTTGCGCAATGCCGCATCCATGCCGACGGCCCCGACAATCAGGATGCCGAGGACAAAACCCTGGATCGGCGTGCGCACGCCGCCGAGCACCATGACGTTGGTCAGAAGCTGCACGAAGATCAGGCCGGCGATCGCCCGCGGCACGGAGCCAAAGCCGCCGATGATCGACACGCCGCCCACCACCACCGCGGTGATGGCGCTGAATTCATAGCCGGCGCCGATGAGCGGCCGTGCGCTCTGCAAAGTCAGGCCGAGCAGGCCGCCTGAAATGCCGGAGGCGAGCGCCGTGATGACGAAGGCGCCGGCCTTGACGGCCTGCACCGGCACCGCGCTTGCCTCGGCGGCGCTGTAATTGCCACCGGTGGCGAGCGTCCATCTGCCCCAGAAGGAGCGCGACAGGACGAAATGGCCGATGAGGGCAATGAGCAGGAAGATCAGCACCACGACCGGGATGCCGAACAGGCGGCCCTTGGCGAATTCGGCTGAGGCCGGATTGCTGCCATAGACGATGACGCCACCGACGGCGGCCTGCACGATGCCCAGCCCGATGGTGCCGATGCCCAGCGTGGCGATGATGGGGTTGATGCCGACATAGCCGACCAGCACGCCGTTGAGCAGGCCGATCAGGCCGGCGAGGCCCACCGCCAGGACGAAGGCCGGCAGCGGCCCGATCATCGGCTGCAGCCCGAGCGACAGGATGGCGCCGCAAGCAATGGTGGCCGGCACGGACAGGTCGGCCAGGCCGCCGACCACCAGCACAAAGGTCATGCCGACGACGACGATGCCGACGATGGACATCGAGGTCAGGACATTGAGCAGATTGCCTGAGGTGAAGAAAGCCGGGCTGACGAAGGAGCCGTAGAGCATCACGGCCAGGATGGCGAAAGCGAGTCCCGCCTTCGACAGGGCGTCGACAAGCCTGCTGCCGCGCGTAAAACGGTCGGGGGTGACGCCGCTGATCTCCATGGCCGCGTCGGTCACGCCATTTCCTCGCCGGTCGCCAGAGCCATGATGCGCTCTTCGCTGAGTTCGGCGGGCTCCAGCGGCTCGCAGGCATGTCCGTCGCGCATGACCACGACACGGTCGCAGACACCCAGGATTTCCGGCAGTTCCGAGGAGATCATCACCACCGCCATGCCGCCGGCCACGAGCTGGCCGATGATGTTGTGGATTTCGGCCTTGGCGCCGACATCGACGCCGCGCGTCGGCTCGTCGAGGATCAGCGCCGACGGCTTGGCGGCAAGCCATTTGGCGATCACCGCCTTCTGCTGGTTGCCGCCGGACAGGAGGTTGATGCGCCGCTCGCCGTCGGGCGGCGAAATGGAAAACTGCTTCACATAGTCCGCCGCCAGTGCCCGGTCGGCGCCGCGCTTGATGCGCCCGAAACGGCTGAGGCGACGCAGGATGGGCAGGCTGATGTTTTCCCGGATCGACATGCCGGGCACAATGCCGTCGCCCTTGCGGTCTTCGGGAACATAGGCGATCCCAGCCTTGACCGCCTGCGACGGAGAGTTGATCGAGACCTTGCGTCCGTTGACGCTGACCGTGCCCTCGACCAGCCGCGACAGGCCGAAGATGGCGCGCGCCACCTCGGTGCGGCCGGCGCCAACCAGCCCGGTCAAGCCCAGTATTTCACCGGCCCGCACATCGAAGCTGACATCGCGGAAGCGCGTGCCGTCGCCGATGCGCTCGACACGCAGCACCGACTCGCCGATCTCGGCCGGACTTTTGGGGAAGACGTTGCTGACCTCGCGGCCGACCATCAGCCTGATCATCTGGGCGGCGGTTATGCCTTCGGTCGGACGGGTCTCGATCATGGAGCCGTCGCGCAGCACGGTCACCTCGTCGGCGATCTCGAGAACTTCCTTCAGCCGATGGCTGATGTAAATGATGGCGATGCCGTCATCGCGCATCTTGCGCAGGATGCGAAACAACGCCGCCGTTTCATGTTCGCTGAGGCTCGATGTCGGCTCATCCAGGACGATGATCCGGGGCTGGGCCGCGTAGGCCTTGGCGATTTCCACGAGCTGCTGCTGGCTGATCGACAGATTGCCGAGCCGCTCGCGCGGATTGATGGCGGCGCCCAGTTCGTCGAGGACGGCGGCGGCCTTCCTGACCATCTCGCCCTTGCGCAGAAAGCTCCATCTGCCGGGCATGCGGCCGAGATAGACGTTTTCGGCAACGGTCAGGTCGGGAACCAGATTGATTTCCTGGTGCACCATGCGGATGCCGAGCGCCTGGGCGTCGGCCGGCCGGCGCATGCGCACCTCGGCGCCGCCGACCTTGATGGTGCCGCTGGTCGGTGCATAGGAACCGTTGAGCACCTTCATCAGCGTCGATTTGCCGGCGCCGTTCTCGCCCACGACCGCGTGCACGGTGCCGAACCTGACGGCGAAGTTGACGTCGGACAGGGCCTTCACGCCCGGAAAGGTCTTGCTGATGCCTCTCATGTCCAAGGCGCAGTCGGCGGCGGCAGTCATGTCTGGCTAGGTTCCTCCCTGGCAGGGCGGCCCGTTGTCCTCGGCATTGGGCAGCATTGTTATTTTAGTATTCTTCCTCGGTAAAAAGCGAACCAAGGGTGGCCCGGAACGCTCGCCTCGTGGCATGCGACTTGGTTCAGGACCTCATTTTGCCGATCAAATTCCGATTGTCAGATCGACTATTGCACTAATATAACAGTTCTGACAAGCTGGATTTCATGAACTTATGCGACCACTCCGTTCTCGAAGGACGTCACCCCTCGCATCGGGTGCATTCCGATTTACATTCTAATATAATCTGATCATTTCCAGTGAACGAAGCTACGGATTTGCCATGGACCTGGACCCTTCGACCCTCAATCGGGCTCTGCCGCTGCGCGATCAAATCTATCAGAAGATCCGCAACCTGATCGTCGTCGGGCAGATGAAGCCGGGGGAAGTGATCAATGAGGTGGCGATCGCCGAAGCGCTCGGCGTTTCGCGTACTCCGGTGCGCGAAGCGGTCAAGCGCATCAGCGACGAGGGCCTGGTGAAAATCCTGGCGCAGACCGGCACCTATGTCGCGCCGATCAGCCGCGCCGACCTCGAGGAGGCCTATGTCATTCGCCGGGCGCTGGAGATGGAGAGCGCGCGACGCGCGGCCGTCAAGCTCACACCGGCATCGGCCGAACTGCTGGAGGACAATATGGCGGCGCATCGGCTTGCCATATCGCGCGGCCGATATGCCACCGCGATCCAACTCGACGATGTCTTCCATCGCACCATCGCCGAAATCTGCGGCCTGCCGATGATCTGGCGGGCCGTCGACATCTCGAAGGCACAGATGGACCGCGGCCGTTACCTCGCCATTCCGAAGCCCGGCTATGGCGAACAGACGATCGAGCAGCACGAAGCCATTCTCGACGCTCTGAAACGACACGATGCCGAGGGCGCCGCACAGGCGATGGAGCACCATCTCGAAACCTCCTTCCGCAACACGCTCGAAGTCGCCGCCGACCTTCTCGGCTGAAGCGATCGGAAACGCCACGGCTTGACTATCTGCCTTCTATTATATTAGTATTCTTATTGCCTTCAGCTCTCGATTCCTCCTCCAGGCAGAGCTTTTCAGAGTTTGGGTATGACGCGCTTCATCAAGCTATCGCACGCCGACAACATCCTGCTTGCGGTCGATCCGTTGGCGGCCGGTGAAAGGGCCGGCGACGTGGCCGCGAGGGCCCGCATCCCGCGCGGCCACAAGATGGCCATGCTCGACATCGGGGCGGATGAACCGATCGTGAAGTATGGCCAGACCATCGGCTTCGCGCGTGGGCCGATCGCGGCCGGAGACTGGGTGCACGAGCACAATGTCTACCTGCGCGATTTCGAGCGCGACTACGGGCATGGCACCGACGTCAGGGAACCGCCGATCCTTCCCGATGACGAACGGGCGACCTTCATGGGCTACCGCAGGCCGAACGGCAAAGTCGGCACGCGCAATTTCATCGCCGTCCTGACGTCGGTGAACTGCTCGGCCAGCGTCGCCCGCTTCATCGTGGAAGAGGTCAACCGCTCAGGCATGCTGCGCGACTATCCCAATGTCGACGGCGTCATCTCGCTCGTCCACGGCACCGGCTGCGGCATCGATACCAAGGGCCCGGCCTACGATCTCCTGAAGCGCACGCAGTGGGGCTTTGCCACCAATCCCAATGTCGGCGGCGTGCTGATGGTCGGACTTGGCTGCGAAGCCTTCCAGATTCCGCGCTGGATGCAATCCTACAACATCGAGGAAAGCACCATTTTCCGCACGATGACCATCCAGGAGACCGGCGGCACGCGCAAGACGGTCGATGCCGGGGTGAAGGCCATCGTCGAGATGCTGCCGGTCGTCAATGCAGCAGAAAGGACGCCGCAGCCGGCTTCCGAGTTGGTGCTGGCGCTGCAATGCGGCGGCTCGGACGGTTATTCCGGCATCAGCGCCAATCCCGCGCTCGGAGCGGCGGTGGACCTGCTGGTCGCGCAAGGAGGGACAGCCGTCCTTTCGGAAACACCCGAAATTTACGGCGCGGAACATCTCTTGACGCGTCGCGCCGAAAGCCGGGCCGTCGGCGAAAAGCTGATCGAGCGCATCCGCTGGTGGGAGGACTATACCGCCAGGCACGATATGGAGATGAACAACAATCCATCCCCCGGCAACAAGCTCGGCGGGCTGACGACCATCCTGGAGAAGTCGCTGGGCGCCTCGGCCAAGGGCGGAACGACCAATCTGCGCGCGGTGCTGGAATATGCCGAGCCAATCAACGAGCGCGGCCTCGTCTTCATGGACACGCCCGGCTACGACCCGGTCTCGGCGACCGGACAGGTGGCCGGCGGCGCCAACATATTGTGCTTCACCACCGGGCGCGGTTCGGCCTTCGGCTGCAAGCCGACGCCCTCGATCAAGCTCGCCTCCAACTCCTTCGTCTTCGAGCAGATGCGCGACGACATGGACATCAATTGCGGCGACATCCTCGACGGCGTGACGCTGGCGGACAAGGGCGGGGAGATCTTCGCCGAGATCCTGCGCGTGGCATCGGGCGGACGCACCAGATCGGAAGCGCTCGGCTATGGCGACAACGAGTTCGTGCCCTGGAGCCTCGGCGCGACGATGTAGGACCGCCCGCTTTCAACACGCACCCCTCCACTATCTCAGACGGAAAGAACTCCCGGCATGAACAGGATCGATCTCGACGGCCAACACGCCGTGGTTACCGGAGGCGCGCAAGGCCTCGGCTTCGCGATGGCGAAGCGTTTTGTCGCCTCGGGTGCGACGGTCACCTTGTGGGACCTCGACGAGGCCCGTCTCGATACGGCCAAGCAGGAACTCGGCAAGGCGGCCACGACGCTGGTCGTGGACATAGCCGACTGGGATTCGGTGGACGCCGCCCGTGCCAGGACGGAGGAGATCGCGAACACGATCTCCATCCTCGTCAATTCGGCGGGCATTGCCGGCCCCGCCGCCCCGCTCGATACCTACGATGTCGATGTGTGGAAGAAAATCATCGACGTCAACGTCAACGGCACCTTCTACGTCAACCGCGCCGTGGTGCCGGGGATGAAGGAGCGCAATTACGGGCGCATCGTCAACATCGCCTCGGTCGCCGGCAAGGAGGGCAACCCCAACGCCGCCGCCTATTCGGCTTCGAAGGCCGCCGTCATCGGCATGACCAAATCGCTCGGCAAGGAGCTGGCGCAATACGACATCGCGGTCAACTGCATCTCGCCGGCCACTGCGCAGACGCGCATCCTCGAACAGTTGACGGCCGAGCACATCGAATACATGCGCTCGCGTATCCCACGCGGCCGCCTGCTGGAGGTCGACGAGGCCGCCGCCATGGTCGCCTGGCTGGTCTCGAAGGAGAACAGTTTCACAACTGCTTCCACCTTCGATCTCTCCGGCGGGCGAACGACCTACTGACGCTGTTCAGGCGGGCAGCCGGCCAAGGCTGGCGGCGAAGTGCTGCACCATTGCCAACCCGCTCTCGTTTGGCCGCATCGCTGGTGCACGATCGTGGATCTGGATACCGGCGCGGGCGCCGAACAGCCGCTTGCCGTAGCAGATCAGGTTCTCGATGCCTTGCATGACGAAGACAGCCGCCGGCAGCATTCTTTCGTACGCCGCCTCGGCCATTGCTTCGTCTTCGGCGCGGAACGCCTGATAGGCGCGTACGGCGTGGTCGATGCAATCCGGCGCCAGGATCATGCCGCGGCAGCCGATGCGGAAATTGTCGATCAATTCCAGCCCGCCACGCCCGTTGAAGATGGGGATTCGGCCTTCGGTGCGCTCGATCAGGCCGGCAATGTCGGTGACCGGGCCTTCGCCCTTGATCAGCCTTATGTTGGGGTGGAGCGTGACCAGTTCGCGAATCTCATCCGATGTCAGGCCACGGCCGAAAAAGGCCGGCGCATTCTGGATCGCCACCGGCAGGTCCGTCGCCTCGGCGACGCGGCCGAAAAAGCGGATGTATTCGGGCGCTCCATAGGATCCAACTGGCGGCGGCTGCAGGATCACCCAATCGGCGCCGACGCTTTCCGCGTGCCGTATTTGCGCGACCTGTTCGGCAACCGATGACCCGAAGATGGTGAAGGCGAGCGGCACCTTGCCGGCGGTATCCTGCGCCGTCCAGTCCATGATTGTGCGGCGCTCGGCTTCAGTCAGCTTGGCAACTTCTGTCGCGAGGCCAAGCGCCGCCATGCCATGCACGCCGCTCGCCAGGCAGATATCGACCTGCCTGCGCATCGCCGCGCGGTCGAGTTTTTCCTGGGTGTCAAACAGGGCGTAGAGGATGGCGTGAATGCCGTGGAAATCATCGGCCTGGAATTTTGGCATCTTACGCACCCTCAATGGCTTTCGCGCGGAATGGCGTGGCCACGGTTGCCGACCAGAAAATCGAGATCGGCGCCACGGTCGGCCTGCAGGACATGGTCGACATAGAGGCCCTGATAACCGCCGCGCATCGCCGGCTCGGGCGGCAGCCAGGATTGACGCCGCCGCGCCAGCTCCTGTTCCGACACGTCGAGATGCAGCTTCCGCGCCTCGACATCGAGTTCGATCATGTCGCCGCTCCTGACCAGCGCCAACGGACCACCGACGGCGGCTTCGGGCGCGGCATGCAGCACGACCGTGCCGAAGGCGGTGCCGGACATGCGGGCGTCGGAAATGCGGATCATGTCGCGGACGCCCTTTCTCAGGAGCTTTTGCGGCAGCGCCATGTTGCCGACCTCGGCCATGCCCGGATAGCCTTTCGGGCCGCAATTCCTGAGCACCATGATCGAGGTCTCGTCGATGTCGAGCGCGGGATCGTCGATGCGCGCCTTGTAGTCGTCGATGTCTTCGAAGACGACGGCGCGGCCACGATGCTTCATCAGCGATGGTGAGGCGGCCGACGGTTTGATGATGGCGCCATCGGGTGCCAGATTGCCGCGCAGCACCCCGATGCCGCCATGCGGCGTCAGCGCCCTATCGCGCGGACGGATGACCTCGGGATTGTCATTCCGAGCGTCGGCGATGTTGTCGCGTACGCTCTTGCCGGTGACCGTCAACGCGTCGAGATCGAGCATGTCGGCGATCTCTTTCATGACAGCCGGAATGCCGCCGGCGTAGCAGAAATCCTCCATCAGGAAACGACCTGACGGCATCAGGTCGAGGATGGTCGGCACGTCGCGGCCGAAGGCATCCCAATCATCGAGGCCAAGTTTGGCGCCGACGCGGCCGGCAATCGCCAGCAGATGCACGACCGCATTGGTCGAGCCACCTATGGCGCCGTTGACGCGGATGGCGTTGGCGAAGGCCTGCCTGGTCAGGATGGCCGACGGGCGCAGATCGTCAGTGACCATCTCGACGATACGCCGCCCGGTCATGCGGGCGATGCGATTGCGGCGCGCGTCGACGGCGGGGTAGGCGGCGTTGCCGGGCAACGCCAGCCCAAGCGCCTCGACCATCGAGGCCATGGTCGAAGCCGTGCCCATGGTCATGCAGTGCCCAGGCGAGCGCGACATGGCGCTCTCGGCATGGGCGAAATCCTGCTCGCTCATTATGCCGGCGCGCACGTCCTCGGAGAATTTCCACACATCGGTGCCGGAACCGATGGCGCGCCCCTGGAAGCGGCCATTGAGCATCGGCCCGCCGGAGATGACGATCGACGGCAGATCGCAGGAGGCAGCCCCCATGACCAGCGACGGCGTGGTCTTGTCGCATCCGGCCATCAGCACGACGCCATCCATCGGATTGCCGCGGATCGCCTCCTCGACATCCATCGAGGCGAGGTTGCGGAACAGCATCGCCGTCGGCCGCAGATTGGATTCGCCGCAGGAGAACACCGGGAATTCCAGAGGCAGGCCGCCGGCCTCCAGCACGCCGGCCTTGATGTGCTCGACCAGGGCGCGAAAATGCACATGACACGGGGTGAATTCGGAGAATGTGTTGCAGATGCCGATCACCGGACGGCCGTCGAAAGCATCGTCGGGCAGGCCGTTGTTCTTCATCCAGCTGCGATGGATGAAGGCATCCTTGCCTTGGCCACCGAACCAATGCTGCGATCGTCTCTTGGTCATGGTCTTTCCCGTATTCAGGCGGGATGCTGGAGCTGGCTAAGCCCGCCATCGACGACGAGGGTCGCCGCGTTCATGAACGGGCACTCGTCGGAAATCATGAACACGGCGGCAAGGGCGATCTCGCCCGCCGAGGCGATGCGGCCGCTGGGATGCAACGCCATGGTGTTGGCGCGCGCTGCCGCCGGATCAGGAAAACTGTTCCAGTAGTCGATGGCCTTCCGCGTCTCGACATAGCCGGGCGCCAGCGCGTTTACGCGTACCCCCTGCCCGGCATATTCGAGCGCCAGCGACTTGGTCAGCCCAAGCAGGGCGTGCTTGGCCACGGGATAGGGAAAAGTGTGCGGAATGACGGTGAAGCCATGGGTCGAGGCGATGTTGAGGATCGCCCCGCCGCCATTCGCCAGCATGCCCGGCAGCACCGCCTTGCTGCAATTCCAGGCGCCCTTGACGTTGACGTCGAAATTGCGGTTCCACTCTTCTTCGGTGGCCTCGAGCGGCGTCGAGAAGACATTCATCCCGGCATTGTTGATCAACGCGTTGATCGGGCCGATCTGGGCGGTCGCACGGGCAACGGCTGCTTTTATCGCGGCCTCGTCCCTGATGTCGGCTGTCGCATGGCCGACATGCCCCTCGGGTGCCGCGAGGTCCGCGATGGTCTTGTCCAGCAACGTACCGTCCTGGTCGACGAGGAACAATTTCGCACCCTCGGCCAGACAGGCCTCGGCGATGGCAAGACCGATGCCCTGCGCGGCGCCCGTCAGGAAGATGCGTTTGCCGGACAGGCGCTCAGCCATCGCTGTCACTCCCCTGGAAGACGGATCAACGCCGGCCCAAGGCCGACGAACGCAGATTGTCGAGCAGCACGGCGAGCAGCAGGATCACGCCGCGCACGATATACTGGTAAAAGGCCGGGATGTTGAGCAGGTTCATGGCGTTTTCGGCAATGCCCATGATCAGCACCCCGACGATGACACCGGACATGGTGGCGCGGCCGCCGGCAAGCGACACGCCGCCGAGCACGCAGGCCGAGATGACCGAGAGTTCGAGCCCGACTGCCGCGTTTGGCTGTCCGGAGGTGATGCGTGACGCCAGCAGGATGCCGGCGATGCCGCAGACGACGCCTTGCAGTGCAAAGATCCAGATGCGGGTCCTGTCTACGTTGACGCCGGCCAGTCGCGACGCTTCGGGATTGCCGCCAATGGCCAGCGTGTTCTTGCCGAAGACGGTGCGGTTGAGCACGAAGCCGAAAATGCAGAACAGAAGTGCCAGCACCCAGACAGGCGTCGGTATGCCGAGGAATTTCGACAGCGCGAGCTGATAGAAATCCGGGCTGTTGATGCCGACGGCGCGGCCATCGGACGCGATCAGCGCAAGGCCGCGCACGATCTGCATGGTCGCCAGCGTCGTGATCAGCGCGTTGATGCGGAATTTGGCGATGACGACACCGTTGATGAAGCCGACAAAGGCACCGCAGGCGATCGCCGCCAGCAGCCCGAGCAGGATCGAACCTGTGTAGTTCGACGCCATCACCGCGACCATGCCGGCGAAGGCAACGATGGAGCCGACCGACAGGTCGAAGTCGCGCGCCGCGAGACAGAACATCATGGTGCAGGCAACGATGCCGACGGTAACCACCGACTGGAGCAGGCCAAGCATGTTGCGGTCTGTGAGGAAATTGGGAACCAGCAGCGAGACCAGCGCGAAGGCAACGACGAAAATGACGACGAGGCCCTGTTCGCCGAGCAGGATCTTCTTCAGCTGATCGGTCATGTCAGGTCCTCAGGATGCGATGGCGTCGGGGGTTTGGTGTCGGGAAGTGCCGCGGCCAGGATCGCCTTCTCGTCGAACTGGTCGCGGGAAAGTTCAGCGCTGACGCGCCCGCCGCACATCACCAGGATGCGGTCGCAGATGCCCATCACCTCCGGTAGTTCGGACGAGACGACGACGATCGCCATGCCATCCTCGGCAAGCTGGTAGAGCAGTTCGTAGATTTCCGCTTTGGCGCCGACGTCGATGCCGCGTGTCGGCTCGTCGACGATGAGCACCCGGACGCCCTGCTCCGACAGCCAGCGGCCAAGGATGACCTTCTGCTGGTTGCCGCCGGACAGGTTGATGATGTCCTGTTTTCGCGACGGCGTGCGCACCTTAAGCTTCTTGATGAAGGTTTCGGCCGTGGCGATCTCGCTGGCGCGGTTCAGGATGCCGAAGCGCGCGTGATGGCGCCGCGAGGAGATGTTGATGTTCTCCTCGATCGAACGGCCCTGGATGATGCCGTCATGCTTGCGGTCTTCCGAACACAGCACGATGCCTGCGCGGATCGCGCCATGCGGGTCAGCGGCATGGATCGCCTTGCCATCGACAATGATGGTGCCGCCCGAGCGCGGGTCGGCACCGAAGACCAGCCGCATCAGTTCCGAGCGGCCTGCGCCGATGAGGCCGAAGAAGCCGACGATTTCGCCAGCGCGGGCCTCGAAGCTGGCCGGCGCCTTCAGTTTTTCTCCGGAGATCGCTTCGACCTTCAGCCTGACATCGCCGGCCTTGCGTGGCCGAAAACCCCAGATGTCGGAGATTTCGCGGCCGACCATTTCGGCGACGACCTGGTCGCGGGTGACGCCTTTCAGTGATGCGTGGTGCGCCGCGAGCTTGCCGTCGCGCAGCACGGTCAGGCTATCGCAGAGACGGAACACCTCGTCGAGCCGATGCGAGACATAGATGATGACCTTGCCCTCGCCGCGCAGGCGATCGATCAGGGCAAACAGGATTTCACTCTCGCGAGAAGACAGCGAAGAGGTCGGCTCGTCCAGCGCGATGACACGCGCATCGAGCATGATCGCCTTGGCGATCTCGACCATCTGGCGTTCGCCGATGGACAGCGTCTTGACCTTGCGGCTGATATCGATGTCGATGCCGGCCGATTTCAGCTTGGCGCCGACATCCTCCAGCATCTTGCCGCGCGCGATGACGCCGGCGCTGGCGGGAAAGCGGCCGAGGCTCAAGTTTTCGGCGACGGTGAGTTCCGGCACGAGCTGCAATTCCTGATGGATGACGATGACACCATTGTCGAAGGCATCCCTTGTAGAGGCATAGGCCTGGACCTTGCCGTCGATGCGGATCTCGCCCTCGTCGGCATGCTGATCGCCGGACAGGATTTTTATGAGGGTGGATTTACCGGCCCCATTCTCGCCCATCAGGCCATGCACGGCGCCCTTGCCGACGCCGAACGAGACATCCGACAGCGCCTTGACGCCCGGATAGGTCTTGGTGATGCGCGAGAAGTCGAGAAAGGACACGGGCGTCGATCCTTCTTATGCCACGGCAAACAGACGGCGGCATGAGCCGCCGCCTGTTTGTACAGGGAGGATTATTCGATGCCGAGGCCCTGGCGGACCTTCTGGTAGTCGTCGCGCTTGGCAAGCGCGCCGGAGGTCAGGATCAGCTTCTCCGGTTCCTTGTTGTTGGCGACCCAGTCATACATGTTGAGCGCCGTCTCGTAGCCATGGCGCTTCGGCGAGATGATCACCGTGCCGACAAAGCCTGTGGCGGTCGGCTTCTTGAATTCGTTGATCGCCGAATCCGCGCCGCCGATGCCGACGCCGATCATGCCGTCAGCTGGAATGCCGACGCTTTCGGATGCGCGCACGGCGCCGAGCACCGCTTCGTCGTTGAGGCCGAAGGACACCCATTTCTTGATGTCGGCATGGGCGTTGAGCACCACGGTCGCGGCATTGAGGGCTGCTTCGGTGTCGGTCTTGGCCTGGGGAGCGTCGAAAATGTTCTCGGCCTTGAAGCCGTTGGCCTTCAGCACCGAGATGGCGCCTTCGACACGGTCGACGGCGGTCGGCAACTGGTCATAGGAAACGCGGATCGCGCCGACTTCGTCGGCCTTCCAGCCGCGCGCCTTCATCCCATCGACGATCGCCTGGCCGACAGCCTCACCGATCTTGGTGGCCGAGATGCCCATATGCGGAACGTCTTCCAGCGCCTTGCCGTCGGCACCGACCAGACGGTCGTCGACGGTCATCAGCTTGAGATTGTTGGCGGCGGCCTTGGCGACGATGCCGGGGCCGAGCTTCACGTCAGGGGTGCAGACGATGAAGCCCTGCGCGCCCTGGGCGCCGAGATTGTCGATCGCCGACATCAGCTTCTCACCGTCTTCGGCACCGATCTTGACGAGGGTAAAACCCTTTTCCTTGGCGGCCTGGTCGGCGAACTTCCATTCGTCCTGGAACCATGGCTCCTCGGGCTGTTTGACGATGAAGCCGATCTTGGTGTCCTGAGCATATGCAGCGATGGTCGTGACGGACAGCACGGCAAGCGCGCCCGCGACGAGCGCGGTTTTCAAAAGTCGCATGATTACCTCCCAGCGATAGGCCGGACGCTCGGCCCGGATGCCGGAGTCTGTATTCGCTTTCATCATACTCGTCAATTGATCTGGTATGATAATTGAGCTACATGCTCTGACCAAGGATCGCTGGCGCAAATCATCCGCATCCGGTAAGGCCGGGCCGGCTGTGCGAAATCAGTGGGTTCGCCGCCTTGGAGGAGGGCTGAGGTGACCGAAACGTCTAAGAAGGCTTCAGCCGACACGCGCCGCCCGCGCGTCATGCCCGATGTGACGAAGGCTATGGCCTCCGACATCTTTTCCGGACGCTATCCGGCCGGCTCCTCCCTGCCCACCGAAAACGAACTCGGCGTCGAGTATGGCGTCAGCCGCACCGTCATTCGCGAGGCCCTGAAGGTTCTCGCCGCCAAGGGGCTGGTGCTGTCGCGGCCGCGCGTCGGCACCATCGTGTGCAACGAGGACGACTGGAACATCATCGACCCGCAGGTGCTGGCCTGGCATGCGCCGCACGCATTGGACGACAAGCTGTTCGATGCCATACTGGAGACACGCCGGGCGATCGAGCCGCTGGTCGCGGAACTGGCCGCCACGCGCGCGACACTGCAGGAGATCGCCGACCTGGAAGCCGCGTGGCGTGGCATGGCCAATGCCGGCGAGGACCTCGCCGCCTTCTCGCGCAGCGACATTGCCTTCCACCAGATCGTCTATGCCGCGAGCCACAATCCGATCTTTCGCCAGATCGGCAATCTGATCGACACCGGGCTGAAATTCTCGCTGGAAGCGACGGCGACCATTTCGCTCGACCGCCGCATGGAAGCCGTGGCGGCGCACCGCGAAGTGGTGGAGGCACTGCGCATGCGCGAGGCCGAGGCGGCGCGTGGTGCCGCCAACCGGATCCTCGACCTCGCGGCGCGCGACCTCGTCAGCGCCAAGAAACTCAAGAACAACTGAGACCGCGCATGAAAATCATCTCGCTCACCACCTACATCGTTCCGCCACGCTGGCTGTTCCTGAAGATCGAGACCGATGCCGGCGTCACCGGCTGGGGAGAGCCGGTGGTCGAGGGTCGCGCGTTGACCGTCGAAGCGGCGGTCAAGGAGTTTGGCGACTATCTCATCGGCAAGGATCCTCGCCTGATCGAGGATCACTGGACAGTGATGCATCGCGGCGGCTTCTACCGTGGCGGGCCGATCCTGATGAGCGCCATCGCCGGCATCGACCAGGCGCTGTGGGACATCAAAGGCAAGGCGCTCGGCGTGCCCGTCCATGAACTGCTCGGCGGCAGGCTGCGCGACACCATCAAGGTCTATTCCTGGATCGGCGGCGACCGGCCGGCAGAGGTGGCGGCGGGCGCCAAGGAAGTGGTCGCGCGCGGTTTCCTGGCGCTCAAGATGAATGGCACGGAGGAGCTGCAGATCGTCGACAGCCACGACAGAATCGATGCGGCCATCGAGCGCGTCGCGATGGTGCGCGAGGCGGTCGGGCCCAATATCGGCATCGCCGTCGATTTCCATGGCCGCGTCCACCGTCCTATGGCCCGCATCCTCGTCAAGGAATTGGAGCCCTACCGGCTGATGTTCATCGAGGAGCCGGTGCTCAGCGAAAACCGCGAGGCGCTGAAGGAAATCGCCGCTCTTGGCTCGACGCCGATCGCGCTAGGCGAGAGGCTCTACAGCCGCTGGGACTTCAAATCCGTGTTCGAGGAAGGCGTCGTCGACATCATCCAGCCCGATCTGTCGCATGCCGGCGGCATCACCGAGTGCCGCAAGATCGCGGCGATGGCGGAGGCTTATGACGTGGCGGTGGCGCCGCACTGCCCGCTGGGGCCGATCGCGCTCGCCGCCTGCCTGCAACTCGATGCCGTGAGCTACAACTGTTTCATCCAGGAACAGAGTCTGGGCATCCACTACAACGCCGCCAACGATTTGCTCGACTACGCCGCCAACAAGGATGTCTTCCGCTACGAGGATGGCTATGTCGCCATCCCCGACGGCCCGGGCCTCGGCGTCGAGATCAACGAGGAGTATGTCAAGGAGCGGGCCAGGGAAGGCCACAATTGGCACAACCCGATCTGGCGTCACAAGGACGGCTCCTTCGCCGAGTGGTGATGTGACGGGTCTTCTCAGCATTGTCGAGCAATGATCTTCGGGCGCGTCACCGACGCCGTTCGCCAGCGCCAACCCAGCAAGAGCGAGTGTAATCCGACCACCGTGTCGCATTGACTTGTGCCACCCCGCCGAAAGGGCAACGGGCCAGTTACAAAAAGCTGAAACTCTAGAGGACTTGGTGGAGCCAATCGGAATCGAACCGACGACCTCTTGAATGCCATTCAAGCGCTCTCCCAACTGAGCTATGGCCCCACTCCCGGCAGTCAGCCGGCGCCGTTTCCGGCGAGAGATCGGCGCGGGTTGGAAGACCGCGCCGTTAGTGCAGGCGGCTTCTAACCCCGCCCTTCCCAGATATCAAGCCTGAATACCGGCTTTTTATTCCGATGTTGCGAAAGCGGGCAAATGCCCGCTTTTCGCGGCCTTGTCAGACCTCGTCGTCGTCGTCGCCGACGCCGATCATGTCGGAAACGTCGTCGTCTTCTTCCTCTTCGTCGGCGAGGAACGTGTCATCCTCGTCGTCGCCAAGATCGACATCGTCCTCGTCGTCGCCCAGATCGGGAATATCGTCGCCGCCCTTGGCCTCGTCATCGGCCTCTTCGAGCGAAACGACTTCGGCGCCCTCTTCTTCCTCGCTATCCACTTCCTTCTCGGCCACTTCCTCGTCCTCCTCGAGGGCGGCGACCTTGCCATCCTCGAAATAGGAACGCGGATAGGTCTTGCCGGTATAGGGCGAGACGATCGGGTCCTTGTTCAGGTCGTAGAATTTTCGACCCGTTTCAGGGTCGACACGCTTTGTGCCAAGTTCGGTTTTTGCCACGGCAAGCCTCGTCAATAAAAGAGTGGTCCCCTTAACCACTGTTTGCGGCTCTGTCAAAGCCAAAAGCCGGCGTCACAAAACCATGCATTGAAAGGCCTCGCGCCAAGTGACGAGCATGGGGATGACCATTTCGCCCCGCCGTGATACGAGACCGCCGCAACAAATGAAAAAGCGCCGGCACGCCGGCATTCCGTCCAGGGAAATTCCATGTCTCACGCCGCCGCTGCCAAGCCGGCCACCGCCCGCAAATCATCCGCCCTTTCCGGCACGGCACGGGTGCCGGGCGACAAGTCGATCTCGCACCGCTCCTTCATGTTCGGCGGGCTCGCCTCCGGCGAGACCCGCATCACCGGCCTGCTCGAGGGTGAGGACGTGATGCGCACCGGTGCCGCCATGAAGGCAATGGGCGCGCATATCGAAAAGCGCGGCGACGAATGGGTGATCCGCGGCACCGGCAACGGCGCGCTGCTGCAGCCGGAAGGCCCGCTCGATTTCGGCAATGCCGGCACCGGCTCGCGGCTGACCATGGGCCTCGTCGGCACCTATGACATGGAGACGACCTTCATCGGCGACGCCTCGCTGTCCGGCCGGCCGATGGGCCGGGTGCTCGAACCGTTGCGCCAGATGGGCGTGCAGGTGCTGAAGGCGACACCCGGCGACCGCATGCCGATCACGCTGCATGGCCCCAAGCACGCCGCTCCGATTACCTACCGCGTGCCGATGGCCTCGGCGCAGGTGAAGTCGGCGGTGCTGCTGGCCGGTCTCAACACGCCTGGAATCACCACCGTCATCGAACCGGTGATGACGCGCGACCACACAGAAAAGATGCTCAAGGGATTTGGCGCCAATCTGTCGGTCGAGACCGACGAGCGCGGCGTGCGCCATATCTTCATCGAAGGCCAGGGCAAGCTGACCGGCCAGACAATCGCCGTGCCCGGCGACCCGTCCTCGGCGGGCTTCCCGCTGGTGGCCGCGCTGATCGTGCCGGGCTCGGACATCGTGATCGAGAACGTGTTGATGAACCCGACCCGCACCGGGCTGCTTCTGACGCTGCAGGAGATGGGCGGCCAGATCGACATTCTTAACCCCCGCAATGCCGGCGGCGAGGATGTCGCCGACCTGCGCGTGCGTTACTCCGAGCTGAAAGGCGTTACCGTCCCGCCGGAGCGGGCGCCGTCGATGATCGACGAATATCCGGTGCTGGCGGTTGCCGCGAGTTTCGCCGAGGGCGAGACGCTGATGCAGGGACTGGAAGAGCTGCGGGTGAAGGAATCCGACCGGCTGTCGGCGGTGGCCAACGGGCTGAAGCTCAACGGCGTCGACTGCACCGAGGGCGAAGCTTCACTCGCCGTGCGCGGCAAGCCCGGCGGCAAGGGGTTGGGCGGCAATCCCAACGGCCTGGATACGACCGTGCAGACCCATCTCGACCACCGCATCGCCATGAGCTTTCTGGTGATGGGGCTGGCGACGGAAAAACCTGTGACCATCGACGACGCCAATATGATCGCGACGAGCTTTCCCGAGTTCATGGGGCTGATGACGGGGCTGGGCGCGGAGATCGGGTGATTGTCGATGGCAATTGCAAACCTCGGAGATTGGATGCCGACATCCCTCCCTTCGTCATCCTGGGGCGAAGCAAGGAGCGGAGCGACGCGGCGCAGACCCCAGGATACATGCCGTGACACAAACGCTCCGCAACGGTTCAATATTCTGCTCCGCCGCATCCCTCGGCTGACGACACGGCATGGATCCCAGGGTCTCCGCGACGGAGCTTCGCTCCTGCTCCGCCCTGGGATGACGAACGTGTTGGGATCGACCGCCCGCCAATGACCCACGTCTTCACCATCGCCATCGACGGCCCCGCCGGTGCCGGCAAGGGCACGCTGGCCCGGCGTCTCGCCGATCACTATCGCCTGAATCTCCTCGACACCGGCCTCACCTACCGCGCGGTGGCCCATGCACTGCTGCGGCTCGGCCTGCCGCTCGACAACGTCTCGGCCGCCGAAACCGCCGCCCGCCAGGTCGACCTGGCAAAGCTCGACCGCGCGGTGCTGTCAGCGCATGCGGTCGGCGAGGCTGCCTCGAAGGTCGCGGTGTTTCCCACCGTGCGGCACATCCTGGTCGATAAGCAGCGCGACTTCGCCAAGGCACCGCCGGGCGCGGTCCTTGACGGGCGCGACATCGGCACTGTCGTCTGCCCCGACGCCGACATAAAACTCTATGTGACGGCCAGCGCCGAAGTGCGGGCGAAGCGCCGGCTGGCCGAGATCGAGAGCATCGGCGGCACGGCCAATTTCGCCGAAATCCTCGCCGATATCGTGCGCCGCGACGAGCGCGACATGGGCCGGATCGACTCGCCGCTGAAGCCGGCCGCCGACGCGCACTTGCTTGATACCAGCGAAATGGCTATAGAAGCCGCGTTTCTCGCGGCCATGGCTGTCATCGACGACGTGCTGGCCAAGAGAAACAAGGCCTGATCTAGGTTTTCTCGCGTTTCCGTTGCCGGAGGCGAAGAAAATACCCATATCGGGCACGAACCAGCCTGCCAGCATTCTTCATGCGCCGGAATTGCCGCTCGAAAAGCGGCCGAGGGCCTTTTAGCCCGGAACGCCGGCAGGCCAACGCAACGCTAACCACGGCGCCCGTCCCGCTCGAAAACCCGGGACACTCCAGGAGAAACAATGTCAGTTGCAAATCCCACTCGCGATGATTTCGCGAGCCTGCTCGAAGAATCATTCACCGCCGGCCACTCCGGCGAAGGCCAGGTCGTCAAGGGCACGATCACCGCGATCGAAAAGGACATGGCCATCATCGACGTCGGCCTCAAGGTCGAAGGCCGCGTGCCGCTGAAGGAATTCGGCGTCAAGGGCAAGGACACCACCCTCAAGGTCGGTGACACCGTCGAAGTCTATGTCGAGCGCATCGAGAACGCGCTGGGCGAAGCCATGCTGTCGCGCGAGAAGGCTCGCCGCGAAGAGAGCTGGGTCCGTCTCGAAGAAAAGTTCACCAAGGGTGAGCGCGTCGAAGGCGTCATCTTCAACCAGGTCAAGGGCGGCTTCACCGTCGACCTCGACGGCGCCGTGGCCTTCTTGCCGCGCAGCCAGGTCGATATCCGCCCGATCCGCGACGTTTCCCCGCTGATGCACAACCCGCAGCCCTTCGAGATCCTCAAGATGGATCGCCGCCGCGGCAACATCGTGGTGTCGCGCCGCACCGTGCTCGAGGAGAGCCGCGCCGAGCAGCGTTCGGAAATCGTGCAGAACCTCGAAGAAGGCCAGGTGGTCGAAGGCGTCGTCAAGAACATCACCGACTACGGTGCGTTCGTCGACCTCGGCGGCATCGACGGCCTGCTGCACGTCACCGACATGGCATGGCGCCGCGTCAACCATCCGACCGAAATCCTCAATATCGGTCAGACGGTCAAGGTGCAGATCATCCGCATCAACCAGGAAACCCACCGTATCTCGCTCGGCATGAAGCAGCTCGAGAGCGATCCGTGGTCCGAGATCGGCACCAAGTTCCCGATCGGCAAGAAGATCAAGGGTACGGTCACCAACATCACCGACTACGGCGCGTTCGTCGAGCTGGAGCCGGGCATCGAAGGCCTCATCCACGTTTCGGAAATGTCGTGGACGAAGAAGAACGTGCACCCCGGCAAGATCCTGTCGACGACGCAGGAAGTCGACGTGGTGGTGCTCGAGGTCGATCCGGCCAAGCGCCGCATCTCGCTCGGCCTCAAGCAGACGCTGGAGAATCCGTGGCAGGCTTTCGCCTCGAGCCATCCGGTCGGCAGCCAGGTCGAGGGCGAGGTCAAGAACAAGACCGAGTTCGGCCTGTTCATCGGCCTCGAAGGCGATGTGGACGGCATGGTTCACCTCTCCGACCTCGACTGGACCCGTCCGGGCGAGCAGGTCATCGAAGAGTACAATCGCGGCGACATGGTCAAGGCGCAGGTGCTCGACGTCGACATCGACAAGGAGCGCATCTCGCTCGGCATCAAGCAGCTGGCCAAGGATACGGTCGGCGAGGCGGCGACTTCAGGCGAACTGCGCAAGAACGCGGTCGTCACCTGCGAAGTCATCGGCGTCAAGGATGGCGGTCTGGAAGTGCGGCTGGTCGACAGCGGCATTGAGACCTTCATCAAGCGCTCCGACCTCAGCCGTGATCGCGACGAGCAGCGCCCCGAGCGTTTCACCGTCGGCCAGAAGGTCGACGCCCGCGTCATCGCCTTCGACAAGAAGACCCGCAAGCTGCAGGTCTCGATCAAGGCGCTGGAAATCGCCGAAGAGAAGGAAGCGGTCGCACAGTACGGCTCGACCGACTCCGGCGCTTCGCTGGGCGACATCCTGGGTGCCGCGCTGAAGAAGCAGGGCAGCTAAGGCGTCAGCCATCGGCGGCACGCCTCGCGTGCCGCCTACAAAAAAGACCCGCCGGAGCGATCCGGCGGGTCTTTTTCTTTACGGGAACATAAACTTCCTCGCGTATTTGCTGGCGGTCCAACGGAATACTTCCATGAGCAATGGCGACGCCGACGCCGACGCCGCTGCGCGACCTTCGTGGTTGCCAGGCCTTTATACCAGCTCGCCGGTGCTGTTCTGCTTTTTCGGAATGGCGATCCTGATGACCGCTCTGTGGTCCCTGGGCTTCCGGCTCAACAATGACGCCGACGATCTCCTCAAGCTGCACGAAATCCGTACCTTGCTTGAAACGGGCAACATCTTCGACCGCACGCTGCCCGGTATTGTCCAGCCCGAACCCTATGTCTCACACTGGCCGTGGATCGTCGACCTGCCCTACGCGGCGTTCGTGCGCCTGTTCGCCCCGTTTGCCGGCTCAGAGCCGGCCTTGATGCTGGCATGCTTCGCCGGCCCGCTGCTTCTGCTCGCACCCGCGCTTTATTTCTACAACCGGCTGATGACCGCCGTCGGCTTTGCCTATCCGGCCGTTGCATTCCCGTTGGCTTTGATCTTTGCCGCGCGCACTTTTTTCGAATTCGCCCCCGGACGGATCGACTACCACAATCTGCAAATCCTGCTTCTGCTGGCGGCCCTGGTGTTGATGCTGTCGCGGAGCCGCCTCTCCGCCTTCGTCAACGGGGTGCTGACGGCACTGGCAATCGCCATCAGCAGCGAGTTCGCGCCGTTCTATGCCCTGGTGATGGCGGTCTATGCCTTTGACTGGATCTTCGACCGCGAGGGCGGTGAAAACAGGATCGCCGGTTTCGGGCTGGCCTTGACCGCCGGCGCAATCGGCCTGTTCGCGGCAATCGTGCCCCCCTCCGCCTATGACGCGGTCAGATGCGACACCTATTCGACGCCGCATGTGACGGCACTGGCCGCGGCCGGGCTCTCATTCGCCATCGTGCCCTTGCTTGCGGGCCGGCGTGGAGGATGGCCGATGCGCACCGCCATTCTGCTGGCGTTCGCGGCGGCCAGCGCGGTGGCGCTGGCGAAGTTGTACCCGCAATGCCTGGCCAGCCCCTATGCCCCGCTCGATGCCTATGTTCGTGACAACATGATCAACAGGATTCTTCAGGAGTTGAGCCTGTTCCGGCGCCCTGATGTCGTCCTGTCGACAGATTTTTTCAGCATGGCGCTGCTGTTTATCGGCGCGCTTGCGCCAGCCGTCATCTGCGCCAAGCCGCAAGGTCGAAGTCGGCCCATCGTCATTTTGGCGCTGTTTTCGCTGCTCTCGCTGGCGCTTGCGATCGGTTATGTCCGCTACTACCCCTACCTTCCGATCTTCTCAGGCATCGGCCTCATTTTCGCGCTGGCGAGCCTCCTGCCGAATACGAGGTTGGGTCGCTATTTGAAATCTCCGGTGCCGGCGGCATCGAACAGATACGCATTGATCCTGCCCGGTCTCGTTTTGTCCGGGGCGATGCTGCTGTATCACCTATCGGTAAAGCCGTCCGAAGCGGCGGTTCCCGCCGCCGAGTTCGCCGATAGCTGCTTTTCGAGCCGTTTTGAACCGAAGCAGAACTGGCCGTCTGGCGCCGTCGTTCTTTCTCCCCCGCTGATCGGCGCGCGTTTCGTGGCGCTCGCCGAAGGGCCCAAGGTGGTGACGATCCCCAATCACCCGTCAGCCAAGGGAATCGAGCGCAGCTATCGCTTTCTGGATCCGGCGACCGCCGACCCACGCGCGATACTCGATGCCTCCAAGGCAACGCATGTCGCGATTTGCGCCTGGCGAGGCCCGCCATTGCCGGGGCTGGAAGCCGCCTATCCATTCACGGCGGGGCTGATTGAAGGCCGGCCGCCGACATGGTTGCGGGAGTGCCCCACGGACGCTTCATCGTCGCTGCGAATCTACAGCTATCGCAACGCCGATGGATCGGACGCGGTGTGCCCGACTTCGACCCCCGCCGCTCAAGCCCGGCCATAGAGCGGCACCAGCGTTCCGCTCATCGCCTGGTTGGCCGGCGAGGCGAGATATGCGATTGCCTCGGCCGCGGCTTCAAGGCTGACCCATCTGGTGAAATCGGCATCCGGCATGTCGGCGCGGTTCGCCGGCGTGTCGAGCGTCGACGGAGCCACGGCATTGACCAGGATGCCACTCGCCTTGAGCTCTTCGGCCATCGCTACCGTCATCGCCGCCACCGCCGCCTTGCTGGCGGTGTAGGCGACCATGCCGGCGCCGCGCCTGGGGTCGAGCCCGGCGCGTGCCGTGACATTGACGATGCGGCCTGGTGTGTCCGACGCCAGCATCGAACGGATAGCGGCGCGGCTGCACAAGAAGGTGGTGCGGGCGTTGGTGTCCATCATCTCGGCAAAGGATGCCGATTCGATCTTTTCCACCGGCGCCATGGCAAAGCCGCCGGCCAGATGGATCGATCCCCACAAGCCAGGAACCTGGCTGTAGAACGCTTCGACCTTGGCGGAGTCCGACAGGTCGACATTGTGCGCCAGCTTCACATTGTCATGCGTGGTGAAGGGAAAGTGCTGAGGCGCCGCGGCGTGCGCGTTCGGCACGTGGCAGATCGCGCCCTGCTCCAGCAGTCTGCCGACCACCGCCCCACCGAGCGCGCCGGTGCCGCCGGTCACAACGATATGCCTGCCTTCAAGTGTTTCCGTCATCCTGGACCGCTCCTGTCATTTTTATGATTTTTGTCATCGGTTGCCGCGCCGACGCGAAGCGTCGCCCCTTTTGAGCGATCACTCAACTGATATCTCGACATGGCAGCCGTCACGTCTTTGCATGCGTCATGACGCCGTCGAATAGCAAAGCCGCGTAGACGCGGCTCGCGCCTCGCAAGAATAAGCCGGCGAATGGTCGCTTCCGCTTGAGGAACCAAGGCCGACCTGGATGATTCAAACGACCGTGATTTCGATGATGCGCGGCAGTCCCGTCGCCCGGGCTTGTTTCAACGCCCGTGGCAAGGCATCGATGTCGGCCAGCCTTTCGGCTGATATGCCATAGGCTTCGGCGAGCTTGCAGAAATCCGGCGGCGCCGGCGACACGCCGACAGGTTCAACGCCGACGTCGAGCATCGAGGTTTCGATCTCGCGATAGCCCCTGTTGTTCCAGACGACGAAGATGACCGGCGCATCGGAATCGAGCGCCACGCCCAGTTCCGGCAGCGTGAACTGGAAACCGCCATCGCCGGTGATACAGACGACCGGCGTGCCCGGCATGGCAAGGGCGGCGCCGATCGCTGCCGGCGGGCCGTAACCCAGCGCGCCAAACCCGGTCGCGGCATTGAACCAGCCGCCCGGCCGGTCATGGTCGTAATAGAGATTGGCGGCGTAGATAGGCTGGGTCGAGTCGCCGACGATGATGGCACCAGGCAAGGTATCACGGATCATTTCCACGGCATGCACCTGCGCCGCATAGGCCGGGCTCAGCTCGGCAAAGGCGGCCTTTCGCCCGGCCGCGGCCCGGCCATGGCCGTCTTCGACGGCGCCGTCGGCTGGCCCGATCGCCGCAAGCAGGGCCTCGATCGCCTCGGCGCAATCGGCCTGGATGGCGACCGTCACCGGGCGCCGTGCAAGCTGGTCGGCACCGATGTCGATGCGGATCAGGTTCGAAGGCAGCACGAAACCGCCGTCACCGTAACCATCATAGTCGGTCGGGCCGAATTCGGTGCCGGCGGCGATCACCAGGTCGGCCTCGGCCATCAGCGCGCGAACCGCCTTCAGGCTGGGACTCGCCGGTACGCAGAGCGGATGACCATGCATCAGGCCGCGTGCGTTGGTGGTCTCGACAACCGGCGCGCCCAGCCTTTCGGCGAGGCGCCGCAGCGGGGATTCGGCTTTCCTGGCGCCGCCGCCGGCGAGGATCAACGGACGGCGCGCTAGCTTGATTAGCTTTGCCGCGTCGGTAATTGCCGTAGCTTCCGGTGCGGGCGGGGCGGCATTGCTCAGCGCGGCCGCAAGACCGTCGGCTGGCTTGACCATGACGTCGGTCGGAATTTCGATGTGCACCGGTCCTGGACGCGCGGACGAAAACAACGCGAAAGCCCGCGCCAGCGCACCCGGCAATTCGCTGGCCTCGGTCACGCGCTGCGACGACAGCGCCACCTTCTCCATCATGCCATGCTGGTCGGGAAGCTCATGCAGGAAGCCGAGCCCCTTGCCGAGCGTGTCGGTGGCGTTGACGCCGGAGATCACCAGCATCGGCACCGAATCGGCGCGCGCCTGGCCCATGGCTGTGATGGTGTTGGTCAGCCCCGGCCCGGTGATAACGAAGGCGACGCCCGGTCTGCCGCTGGCGCGCGCATAACCATCGGCCATGAAGCCGGCGCCCTGTTCATGCCGCGGCGTGACATGGCGGATCTTCGAGCGCGCCAGGCCGCGATAGAGTTCGACGGTGTGAACGCCCGGAATGCCGAACACAGTGTCGACGCCATGGGCTTCGAGCAGCGAAATCAACGCTTCCCCGATGGTGGTCATTGGTTTCTCCCCTTCCTACTTTTCGGCATCATGCTTCAGCGGCACGAGGCCGAGCTCGGCCTCGACAGCCTTGATGCCAATCGCCGCCAATTCGCCGGGCGAGAACATCTCGCCGGCCAGGCAGCCTTCGATCCAGAGCCCGTCGATGATCGCGTTGATCGCGATGGCATGGTGGCGCAGCGCGCTCGCGTCCGGCTGGTGCCGTTCGGCGGCGAGCACTTCGGCCACGACTGCTTCCACCTCGTTGCGAAAGCCAAGGTAGCCGTCGCGGTGGGCACGGGCCAAGGCAGGGTCTGCACTGGCGCGGCCGATGAAGGTTGCCCAGAGCGAAAACACCCGGGCGTCGATGATCGGCGCGTTGAGATTGGCGGTGACGAAAGCCGCGAGGCGTTGGCGCGGCGAGGCATCATCCATGACCAATGCCGCTTTCGCCTGCTCGGTCATGCGGCCGACCAGCGCCGTATAGGCCTCCTGCAGCAATTCTTCCTTGCCGGGAAAATAGTGCCGGATCAGCCCGGCGGTGACGCCGGCACGCAATGCGATGGTGCGCAGGCTAGCGCCCTGCAGGCCATATTCCGCCACGCTGTCGAGAGTAGCCTCGATCAGATCCTGCCGCCGCCGCCCCTCGCCCTCGCGACGGAACTTGCGGCGCGCATTCATCGGCGCAGGATCGGCCGCGTCAGGCATGTCGGCCCGCCTTCGCAGGCGATGCAGAGCGCATCCGCCTCGAAGATTTCAACCGTGCAGCCGGCGGCTTCCATCGCGGCCCTGGTCCTGGGAAAGCCCGCAACGGCAATGACCTCGAGCGGGCTGGTCGGCAGTACGTTCAGGCTGAGGCCGTTGGACGCGGCGAACTCCTCGGCGTCGCCCTCGACCAACCGGATGCCGCGCGCCCTCAGCGTCTGGTAGAAGGGGGCCGGCAAGAGCGGCGAATAGACCAGAGCGAGGTCGTCGGCCAGCGGGCTGATCACCGACATCAGATGCAGGCACGCTTCTTCGCCCTGCCACAGCGGCAGATCAAAGCCGTAGACGGAAATGCCCAGCGGCGTCAGCAGGTTGGAAACCTGCTGGATGCCTTCCTGGTTGGAGCGGGCGCCCCGCCCGATCGCCAGCGTGCGGCCATCGATCCATACGCAATCCCCGCCCTCGACCTGGCCGGGGGCCTCGACGCGGCCAAGGATCGGGATGCCCAGTCTTTTATATGTTTCCTCATGCAACGAGGGCTCCCTGGCGCGCAACGGCTTGCCCATGGACAGGATCAGCGCGCCGCGGTCGGTCATCAGCGAGGGATCGTGGGTGAACACCGAATCCGAAAGTCCGTCGGCCTTGTCCTCGATCCACTCGATTTCGGCGCCGGAAGCCGCCACCAGTTCAGCAAGGGCCGCGTGCTGGGAGGCCGCTTTCGCCGGATCGAACCCCGGGCCATAATGCCATTGAGCCCTGTCGGCGCCCCGCATGGCATTGGCCGCCGACCGCATCAGCACGCGCCGCAGCGGCGCCGCCATGGACTGTGACCCGAAAGCGCTCATCGATGCCCTTTTTTAGCTGAAAAAAATCGAAAAAATTTCATGAGAGGCTATTTATACACTTGCACAACAAGCCCGCAAGTGCCGTAATGAGCGGGATTGACGGGCTCGCTCTGTTGGGTCCATGCTTGAAGTCTGGAGCGGGGCAGTACAGCGTATGTTGATTAGCCGGATAGACGTTCGACGAACCGGCGGCCGTCATGTGGAGGTCATTTGGTGAGCGCTGTGGCAGCTGCCAAAGTTCCATCCGGCGAGGCGCGGGACGGCGCCGCAGAAGCCATCCATGTCGAGAACCTGCACAAGAAATTCGGTCAGCTGCATGTGCTGAAGGGCGTGTCGCTGTCGGCGCGCGACGGCGAGGTCATCGCCATCATCGGCGGCTCGGGCTCCGGCAAATCGACACTGCTGCGCTGCATCAACTGCCTGGAAAACCCGACCAGCGGCATCATCCGGGTCAATGGCGAGGAGATCAAGCTCAAGGCGGACAGCCACGGCCACACCATTCCGGCCGACCGCAGGCAGATCGAACGAATCCGCTCCAAGCTAGGCATGGTGTTCCAGAACTTCAATCTGTGGAGCCATATGACGCTGATCGAAAACGTCATCGAGGTTCCCGTGCACGTGCTGGGCGTGAAGCGCGACGAAGCTATCGCCCAGGCCGAAAAGCTGCTGGCGCGCGTCGGGCTGGCCGAGAAGCGCGATGTCTATCCGGCCTATCTGTCTGGCGGCCAGCAGCAGCGCGCCGCGATCGCTCGCGCGCTCGCCATCAATCCGCGCGTCATGCTGTTCGACGAACCGACCTCGGCGCTCGATCCCGAACTGGTCGGGGAAGTGTTGAAGGTGATCGGCGACCTGGCGCGCGAAGGCCGCACCATGGTGCTGGTCACCCACGAAATGAAATTCGCCCGCGAGGTCGCGACCCACGTCGTCTACCTCTACAACGGGCTGGTCGAGGAGGAAGGCCCGCCGGAGCAGATCTTCGGCGCGCCCAAGTCCGAAAGGCTCAAACAGTTCATCCGCAACATCGGCTAGGGAACAAGCCGGGACGGAAGAAAACCGGGAACCAACAACAAACTGGGAGTTCTGAAAATGAAGACTGTTCTGAAGACATTCGCCGCGGCGCTGCTGCTCGGCGTCGCCGCCATGGGCGTGGCCAAGGCCGATCCGGTCAAGATCGGCGTCGCCGCCGAACCCTACGCGCCCTTCACCTCGCCCGACGCTTCGGGCAAATGGGTCGGATGGGAGATCGAATTCATCGACGCCGTGTGCGCCGAGGAGAAGCTCGACTGCGTCATCACCCCTGTCGCCTGGGACGGCATCATCCCGGCGCTGACCACCAAGAAGATCGACCTCATCGTCTCGTCCATGTCGATCACCGACGAACGCAAGAAGACCATCGACTTCTCCGACAAGTACTACAACACGCCGACCGCGATCATCGGCCCCAAGGACCAGAAGTTCGGCGCCACGCCCGATGATCTCAAGGGCAAGGTCCTCGGCGTCCAGGTGTCGACGGTGCATGCCGTCTACGCCAAGAAGCACTTCGGCCCGACCGCATCCGAGATCAAGGAATACCAGACGCAGGACGAAGCCAACAACGACCTTGCCGCCGGCCGCCTCGACGCGGTGCAGGCCGATTCCATCGCGCTCAAGGAGTTCCTCAAGACCGACCAGGGCAAGGCCTGCTGCGACCTCAAGGGCATGGTTGCCCCCGATGACGAAGTGCTCGGGCCGGGCGTCGGCGCCGGCGTGCGCAAGGAAGACACCGATCTGAAAGAGAAGATCAACGCCGGCATCAAGGCGATCCGCGCCAACGGCAAATATGACGAGATCTCGAAGAAATACTTCGATTTCGACATTTACGGCGGCGCCACGCAGTCGAACTGACGACCCTCGCATGGCTGGAGGACAGGGCGCTGACGCCCTGTTCTTCGGCCGGCCTGTCCACGCATGCTTGCCGCCGGCCGTGAGGGACCGGCGGACCGAGCCAGCAATACGGGGGCGACGCTGATCGAATCCTTTCTTCCGGCCTCGGCGGCCGGCATCATCGAACTTCTCTCGCCCGCGCCCGTCGGCTGGGGCGGGACGCTCCTGGTCGGGCTCCTGCATTCGCTCGAGATTGCGGTCGGCGCCACCATCGTCGGCCTGCTGATTGGAACCTGGGGTGCCTATGGCAAGCTTTACGGCGGACCCGTGGTGCGCGACCTGTTCGCGGTCTACACCACCGTGGTGCGCGCCGTACCGGAACTGGTGCTGATCCTGCTGCTCTACTACGCCGGAACCGACCTGATAAACCAGGTGCTGACCGCGATGGGTTACCAGCGTGTCGACATAAGCGGGCTGGTGGCCGGCATCGCCGTGCTCGGCTTCGTCCAGGGCGCCTATTCGACGGAAGTCATCCGCGGCGCGATCCTCGCCATTCCGCAGGGCCAGATCGAAGCCGCCCGCGCCTTCGGCATGTCTCCCGGTCTTCTACTGCGGCGCATCACACTGCCGGCGATGCTGCCTTTCGCCATTCCGGGCCTCGCCAATCTGTGGCTGATCGCCACCAAGGACACCGCGCTGCTGGCCGTCGTCGGTTTCTTCGAACTGACGCTGGCGACACGACAGGCGGCGGGCGTCACCAAGGCCTATCTGGTTTTCTTCCTCGCCGCCGGCGTGCTCTATCTCTGCGTGACGCTGGTTTCGAACTTCCTGCTCGGCCGCGCCGAGAAATGGGCGCGGCGCGGCATGCCTTCGCTCAAGGAGGCACACTGATGGCCAGCGAAACAGCCATCATCGACACGGTGGCGCGTGCATCGCTGTGGCTGCAGCCGCATCGCATCGTGCTGATGCTGATCGCGCTGGGCCTGGTGGCGTCTGCCGCCTTCTTCATGCGCTGGGACTGGCTGCCGCAATATTGGGAAATGGGGCTGATGGGCATTTGGCGTGCCCTGTGGATCCTGGCCGTCACCTGCGCGCTGGGTTTCGCGATCGCCGTGCCGGTCGGGCTGGCGCAGGCGGCCGGCTCGATCTGGGTCGCCGCACCGGCAAAAGTCTTCTGCACCGTCATTCGCGGCACGCCGCTGCTTCTGCAACTATGGCTGCTCTATTACGGGCTGGGCTCGCTGTTTCCGCAATATCCATGGATCCGCGAATCCTGGATGTGGCCCTATCTCAGGCAGGCCTGGCCGTATGGCGTGCTGGCGCTGACCCTGTCCTTCGCCGGCTACGAGGGCGAGGTGATGCGCGGCGCCTTCGCCGGCGTGCCCAAGGGGCAGTTGGAAGCCGCCCGCGCCTTCGGCATGAGCCGCTGGAAGATCTTCCGGCGCATCTGGCTGCCGCAGGCCTTCTTCCGGGCGCTGCCGACGCTGACCGGCGAAACCGTGCTGCAGCTGAAATCGACGCCGCTGGTGGCGACCATCAGCGTGATCGACATCTTCGCGGTCTCGTCCAAGGTGCGGCAGGACACCTATCTCACCTACGAGCCCCTGCTGCTCTTGGCGTTGATCTATATGGCGATCACCGGCATTCTGGTTTTCGCCTTCAGCCGGATCGAGGCGCGGATTCCGGTCAAGATCGGTTAGTAGGGGAGTAGGGGAGTAGG
>NZ_VFVR01000010.1 GCF_006442205.1 Mesorhizobium sp. B2-3-12 | reverse complement strand
CTACTCCCCTACTCCCCTAATCCCCTACTCCCTTACTCCCCTATACATTCAGCAACAAATATTCCCGCTCCCACGGACTGATCACTTCCATGAACGTTTCGAATTCCGCACGTTTGATCGCCGCATAGGTGGCGGCGAAGGACTTGCCCAGCAGCGCGCAGAGTTCCTCGTCGCCTTCGAACAGGTCGACGGCTTCGAGCAGGCCGCGCGGCAGGTCGATCTCGTCGGCGTTGGCGGTCGTCAGCACCGGCGGCTCGGCCTTGACCTTTTTGGTGATGCCGATCAGCCCGCAGGCGAGCGACGCCGCCACGGCCAGATAGGGATTGGCGTCGGAGGACGGGATACGGTTTTCGACGCGCCGCGCCGCGGGGTCGGAACGCGGCACCCGGAACGCCGTGGTGCGGTTGTCATAGCCCCATTTGTTGTTGACGGGGGCAGACGCCGCCTGCGTCAGCCGCCGGTAGGAGTTGACGTAGGGCGCGAACATCACCAGCGCGTTCGGCACGTGCTTTTGCATGCCGCCGATGAAATGGAAGAAATCCTCGGTCTCCGAACCGTCCTCGGCCGAGAAGATGTTCCTGCCCGTCTTCTTGTCGACGATCGACTGGTGGATATGCATGGCCGAACCCGGCTGGCCCTGGATCGGCTTGGCCATGAAGGTGGCGTAAATCTCATGCTTGAGCGCGGCTTCACGAATGGTGCGCTTGAACATGAACACCTGGTCGGCGAGCTCGATCGGGTCGCCATGGCGCAGATTGATCTCAAGCTGGCCGGCGCCTTCTTCGTGGATCAGCGTGTCGATCTCCAGCCCCTGGCTTTCGGAGAAATGGTAGATGTCGTCGATCAGTTCGTCGAACTCGTTGACGCCGGCGATCGAATAGCCGGCGCCGCCGCCGATGGCGCGCCCCGAGCGGCCGACGGGCGGGGTCAACGGATAGTCCGGATCCGGATTCTTGCGCACGAGGTAGAACTCGATCTCGGGCGCCACCACCGGTTTCAGCCCAAGCTTGTCGTAGGCGGCAACGACGCGCTTCAGCACATTGCGCGGCGTGAACTCGACCGAGCGGCCGTCCTGATGGACGAGGTCGCAGATGACGGCAGCCGTCGGGTCTTCTTCCCACGGCACCACCGTCAGCGTCGAAAGGTCCGGCATCAGCTTGAGGTCGCCATCGTCTTCGGGATAGTGGAAGCCGTTGCCGTCCTCGGGATAGCCGCCGGAGATCGTCGTCATGAAGACGGCCGAGGGCAGCGCCAGTGAGGTGTTGGAGGTGAATTTCTTCGACGGCATCATCTTGCCGCGCGCCACGCCGGCCTGATCAGGCGTGATGCATTCGATATCCTCGATGCCGCGCCATTCCAGCCAATCGCTGACTTCCTTCCAGTTCTTCACACCACGCAGGTTTTTCACGAAGGCAGGCGTGCGCGCCCGTCCTCCGCGGCTCGACGGACGGACTTCCTTTTTTGCAGGCGGCATCATTCACCAGATTGGGTTGCGGATTTCGGAGTATAGCCGCGCCGCGCGATGGAAGGGAAGGGGAGCCGCCGCCGGGTAGGGGGTCAGTTTGAAATCGGTGGCGGACCCGCCCCGTCTCGACCGGGGGCCTCCAGCACATATGACTGGCGCTCTTCCCCTGAGCTACGGGCCGCCAACCGGGGATATATCAGACTGTCCGCTTTTTGTAAGGCAGCGCACCAGAGGCTTTTCGGCTTCTTTCGCTCCGATCAGCGCAACGATGTCGCTGATCTCCCAAAGCTTGTCTGTCACGCCAGCGGCCATCGCCGGGGTCGGAATTTCAAACTGACCCGCTACCCGCCGCCGGCAATTGTCGGTGCAGGTTGAAAACCGCCTGCCGGTCAGCCTAGGTTTGGCGTCTTCCCCGCACTCGAGAAGCCGGCGATGCGAACCAGCAGCGAACTGACCACGATCGGCTTCGATGCCGACGACACACTTTGGCAGAACGAACAGTTCTTCCGCATGACGGAAAAGCGTTTTGCCGCCATGCTGGCCGATCATGGCGAGGAGGCGCAGATCTCGGCGCGACTGCTGGCGGCCGAACGGCGCAACCTTGCGATCTATGGCTTCGGCATCAAGGGGTTTACGCTCTCGATGATCGAAACCGCGATCGAGGTCACCGAAGGGCGCGTGCCGGCCTCGGTTATATCGCAGATTCTCGATGCCGGCCGCGAGATGCTGGGCCACCCGATCGAGCCCTTGCCGCAGGCGCGCGAGACGGTCGAGAAACTCGCCGGCACCTTCCGCCTCGTACTGATCACCAAGGGCGATCTGTTCGATCAGGAACGGAAGCTGGCCGGGTCCGGCCTGGGTGACCTGTTCGACGCGGTCGAGATTGTCAGCGACAAGACTGCCGCGACCTATGCGCGCCTCTTCAGCCGCCATGGCGATGGTCCGGCAAGCAGTATGATGGTCGGCAATTCGCTGAAGTCGGACGTGGTGCCTGCCATCGAGGCCGGCGGCTGGGGCGTCCATGTGCCGCACGAATTGACCTGGGTGCTCGAACATGTCGAGGCGCCGGTCGCCGAGCCGCGTTTTCGCCAGATACCGCATCTCGGCCAATTGCCTGACCTGATTGAGAGCATCGCGAAGCCGGGCTGATCGCGACTTCCATTATTTGCTTTCATGTATAATTTCGGAGAGAAAATCGTTGCACGACTTTCCCGGAATTGCCTCAGCGGCTGATCAGGCGGTCGATCACCGGTTGCAGTCGTTCGGGCGTGATCGGCTTGGCCACCACCGCATCGATGACATTGGACAAGCCAAGGCTCTCCGGCGTGCCGTTCTTGGTTGAAAGCAGGATCACGGGAGGAAGCGATTTGCCCGAAGCCCGGCGCAACGTTTCGATGCCGGGCATCAGATTGTCGCAGTCCTTGTTGTCGGGGCCGCCATCGAGCACAATCGCGCCAGGCACCAGCGTCCGCAAGGTTTTCGCCGCCATTTCAGGCGGTTCCGAGATTGGCCTGAGTCCGGACCGCTCGACAATCTTCGACACCACCACCCGGTTGACCGGCGATTTCCCGACAACCAGCACCCGCGAGGGATCGCGGATCGTCTCGATGCTTGAATCCCGGGTCCCCAGATTCACATGCTTTTCGGTCTCGCCCTCGCTCTTCACTGGGCACCCAAGTCGGCCAAGAAGTTCGCCCCTATTTCAATGCAGAGTTGAATCTGGCGGACAATTGGCGTGAGATCGAACCCCATGTCAAGGTGAAATAAAAGACGCCTGCGGGTGTCTTTCACAACAGTGGATTCAAGCAACAGTACTGTACTGCTCTGTCCACTGCTCCGTTGCGTAAAAATAAAATTCACCTGCGCATACATTGCGCAGGTGAAAGGACCGCGTGGACGATTTCCGGTCAGCCATGGCTCTGCTGGGTGACGATTACCGGGATCAGCAGATCGCCCCAATTGCCGTCACCGCCATGATGCCTTGCCGAGCGGACCAGTTCCACCGAGACGCCCGCCTCGACCGCCTTCATCACCGACTGGTTCAGCCTGTGCAGATCGTTGGCCAACATGCGGATCGTCGCCTGCTGGTCGACGCTCATCGTGGTCGATTGCTCTTCCGCCCGTTCCTTGACACGGCTTATCGATGCCATTGGTCTTCTCCTATGTCCTTGCCCTCAAGGGGCGTTCCTCTGTTGGTCGTCTTCTTTGCGGACTCACTCCGCTGCTGGCTTGAACTGCGCGTGCTCGGTCGATTCATGCATGGCGGTGGTCGACGATTTGCCGCCGGTGATCGCCATCGAGACGGCGTCGAAATAGCCGGTGCCGACCTCGCGCTGGTGCTTGGTCGCGGTATAGCCATTGGCTTCCGCCGCGAATTCCGCTTCCTGCAACTCGGAATAGGCCGCCATCTGCCGCGCCTTGTAGCCGCGGGCGAGTTCGAACATGCCGTAGTTGAGCTGGTGGAAGCCGGCCAGCGTGATGAACTGGAACTTGTAGCCCATGGCGCCCAGTTCCCGTTGGAACTTGGCGATCGTTGCGTCGTCGAGGTTCTTCTTCCAGTTGAACGACGGCGAGCAATTATAGGCGAGCAGCTTGCCCGGATGGTGCCGGCGCACCCCTTCGGCGAATTTCCTGGCCTGCGCCAGGTCGGGCTTGGATGTCTCGCACCAGATCAGGTCGGCGTGGGGCGCATAGGCAATGGCCCGCGCGATGCAGGGCTCGATGCCGTTCCTGACCTGGTAGAAGCCCTCCACCGTTCGCCCGGCATCGTAGTCGACGAAGGGCTGGTCGCGCTCATCGATGTCGGAGGTCAGCAGCTTTGCCGCTTCCGCGTCCGTGCGCGCCACGACCAGTGTGGGCGTGCCCATCACGTCGGCCGCCAGCCGCGCCGCGTTGAGGTTGCGGATATGTGCGGCGGTCGGGATCAGCACCTTGCCGCCGAGATGGCCGCACTTCTTCTCCGACGCCAACTGGTCCTCATAGTGGACGCCTGCGGCACCCGCCTCGATAAACGCCTTCATGATCTCGAAGGCATTGAGCGGACCACCGAAGCCGGCTTCGGCGTCGGCGACGATCGGCGCGAACCAGGTCTCGACCGAAAGCCCATTGCCTTCGGAGGTCTCGATCTGGTCGGCGCGCTGCAGCGTGCGGTTGATGCGCTTGACCAGTTCGGGCGCCGCATTGGCTGGATAGAGCGATTGGTCCGGATACATAGCCGAGGCGGTGTTGGCGTCGGCGGCAACCTGCCAGCCCGACAGGTAGATCGCCTTCAGCCCGGCACGCACCTGCTGCATCGCCTGGTTGCCGGACATGGCGCCCAATGCGTTGACGAAGTCCTCCTCGTGGATGAGTTTCCACAGCCGGTTGGCCCCCATTTCGGCAAGGCTCTGCCTGATGTGCACCGAACCGCGCAGCCGCTTCACGTCTTCCGGCGAATAGGGCCGTTCGATGCCGTCGAAGCGACCTTCAGGCGCCGAGGGGACGAGGTTGTAAAAATCAGTCATTTCTCACTCCGATGGGTTCTTTACGATGTCCGCACGCCAAATTGTCGGGCGCTTCTATGTGACGGAATTTACATTGCGGCGCGAAATGAACCAGAAAAATCAGGGAAAACGCGGAAAGATAAGGGAAAATCTGTGTTGTGTTTGACAGGCAGCGGCGGTAAATTTGTAATTGCTGTCAAAATCAGTGGTCGAAACGGGGGCGCTCGAAGCTGTAAAATCGTGTCAAGGAACACCGATGGCTGATCAGAAGATTTTCGCCGGGCCGCGTATTCGCCGCATCCGCAACGCCAAGGGCCTGACCCAGACGGCGATGGCCGAGGGGCTCGGCATCTCGCCGTCCTACCTCAACCTGATCGAGCGCAACCAGCGGCCGTTGACGGTGCAGCTGATCTTGAAACTGGCCTCCGTCTACAAGGTCGATCCGCATGAGCTTCAGGGCGAGGCAAGGGGTTCGGTCGCCGCCTTGAAGGAGGTGTTTACCGATCCGTTGCTGGTCGGCGAACTGCCGGGAGACCAGGAACTGATCGAGCTTGCCGAGGCAGCGCCCAATGCGTCGGCCGCCGTGATAAAACTGTTCCGCGCCTATCGCGAGCAGGCCGAGCGGCTGTCCGACCTCAACGAGCTTCTGGCGCGCGAGGGACGCGCCACCGCGCTTTCCGGCGCCCGCCTGCCGGTTGACGAGGTGCACGAGATTTTCGAGCGGCGGCCGAACCATTTTTCCTCGCTCGAGGAAGAGGCCGAGGCATTCACCTCGGTGCTCGATCCCGGCGATGACCTGCTCGGCGCCTTGAAAGCCTGGCTGAAGCGCGAATACGGCATCGTGGTCAAGGTTCTGCCGGTCGCCACCATGCCGAACTGGCGCCGGCGCTACGACCGCCACTCGCAGCGCCTGTTCCTGTCGGAGCGCCTGTCGCCGTTCGACCAGTTGCGCGAAGTGGCGATGGAAGCCTGCCTGATCCGCATGACGGTCGCGGTCGCTGGCGAGATCCAGGCGCTGCGGTTGGCCACGGACGAAGCGCGCCGCCTTGCCCGCTTCGAACTCGGCCGTTATGCCGCTCATGCGCTGATGATGCCCTATCAGCCCTTTCACGCGGCGGCCGTTCGCTCACGCTACGACATCGACGTCCTGCGCTCACGCTTTGGCGTGTCCTTCGAACAGGCGGCAAACCGGCTGACCATGCTGCAACGGCAAGGTGCCGCCGGCGTGCCCTTCTTCATGCTGGAGGTCGACAATGCCGGAAACCGCTTCCGCAAGGCCGGCAGCCAGGGCTTTCCGCAAAGCCGGTTTGGCGGCGGCTGCCCCAAGCTTCCCGTGCACGTCGCCTTCACCCAGCCCGGCCAGATCTTCGTCGAGGCCGTGGAAATGCCCGACGGCGCCGAGTTCCTGTGCATCGCCCGCACTCTGGAGGGGCCGCAGGGCGCATTCTCCGAGCGCCCGCGCCGCACCGCGCTGCTGCTTGGCTGCGACATCGGCTTTCGCGACGACATCGTCTACGGCGCGGCCCTGCCCGGCACGGCAATCGGCGCAAAGGCAGGGGCGGTCATCACGGCGACGCCAGTCGGCCCCGCATGCCGGCTTTGCGAGCGTGTCGGCTGCCTGGCGCGCGCCGAGCCGCCGGTGACGCGGCCCCTCGGCCTCGACGAGATGGTCACCGGCCTGAGCGCCTTCGACTTCCAATAACGCGGCGAACTTCAACGGGAGGCGGCAAGGTGCCACAATCGTCGTCGGGCTCTGGATCACGCCTGGCGCACGCGTTTACGTTACGCGAACGAAGCATATTTTTGTCGTCCCTTGCGCATCGTCCCGTCCACAAAAGCCCGACAGTCGCGCCCATGACAGACACAGCATCATCGCCCGGCCTTGCTACCTCGACAGCCTCGCCGCGCGAGGAACGCCTCGGCATGCTGCTGGTCTTCCTGTCGGCGCTGATGTGGAGTTTCGGCGGCACCATCGCCCGCTTCGTCAGCGTTGGTGACAGCTGGACGGTTATCTTCTGGCGTTCCATCTGGGCCGCCGCCTTCCTGCTCTGCTTCATGACCTGGCGCGACGGTTGGCGCGGCATGGTGAAGTCATTCCAGGACATGGGCCTGCCAGGCATCGCGGTAGGATCCTGTTTCGCCATTGCGTCGACCTCGTTCGTCGTGGCGCTTGCCTACACCACCGTCGCCAACATCCTCCTGATGCAGGCTGGCGTGCCGTTGCTGGCGGCCCTGTTTTCCTGGGCGCTGTTTCGCGAAAGAGTGACCGTCGCGACCTGGGTGGCGATCGCCGCCGTCATCGCCGGCGTCGCCATCATGGTGTCGGAATCGCTTGACGGCGCCGTCTCGCCCATAGGCGACGGACTGGCGCTGCTGATCGCGTTCATGTTCTCGATTGCCACCGTCATCACAAGGCGTTTCTCCAGCGTGCGTATGACGCCGGCGACCTGTCTGGGCACGATTTTGGCGGCGGGCTTCGCTGCCGCGCAGGTATCGACCTTCACGGTCTCGGCCGTCGACATGGGCTTTCTCTTCGTCTTCGGCGTCGTCAATCTCGGCCTTGGCCTTGCTTTCTTCGCCACCGGCGCGCGCCTGATCCCGGCGGCGATCGCCGCGCTGCTCGGCACGTTCGAGCCGATCCTGGGGCCGATATGGGTCTGGCTCATCCATTCCGAGGTGCCGTCCGGGCGCACCATCATCGGCGGCGCGGTGGTGGTCACGGCGCTGCTTGTCCATATTGGGCTCGAATTCAAGCGCCAGGCGCGGCCGCAGCGGGCTGGGGTCACCGGAGTGCCTTCGCCGAATTGATGACGGCGCCGAAGCTTTGCCCATTGACAACGTCGTTGCCGCCCGGGCAGGCTGGGAATACGGCAACAACAAGACAGGCGTATCTTGCCAAGTCTCCCCGGCGGCTCGATCGAGACCGGCCCACATTCTTGTATCTCTGTCCGCGCGGCGGCGAAAGCTTCTGACGGCACCGCAATTCCTTCCCGCCCGGGACGACTGGGTGGCCATGGGCGGCAGGCCGAATGGCGCTTGTCGGCCGCTGGGAAGCTCAATAGTCCGAAGCAAATGCCCGGCCGCGCGACGATGTCGCGACGCGCCGGCGATGGAACACTCACCAAAGGAGAATAGCATGATCCGCAAAGCGCTCTGGCTTTCGGCGACTTCGGTATTTCTGGCGCTTTTGACGCCCGCCGGTCACGCCGAGGACCGCGTCGTCAACGTCTTCAACTGGTCGGACTATATCGACAGTTCGATCATCGATGATTTCACCAAGAAGACCGGCATCAAGGTCGTCTACGATACCTTCGATTCCAACGAAATCCTGGAAACCAAACTGCTCGCCGGCGGCAGCGGCTACGACGTCGTCGTGCCGAGCGGCAATTTTCTCGCCCGCCAGATTCAGGCCGGTGTGTTCCAGAAGCTCGACAAGTCGAAACTGCCGAACCTCTCCAACATGTGGGATACGGTTACGGAGCGCACCGCCAAATACGACCCCGGCAATGAATACTCGGTCAACTACATGTGGGGCACGGTCGGCATCGGCTACAACGTCAAGAAGGTGCAGGCAGCGCTCGGCACCGACAAGATCGACAGCTGGGATACCTTCTTCAATCCCGACAGCCTGGCCAAGTTGAAGGATTGCGGCGTCTATGTGCTGGATTCTCCGTCCGACATCCTGCCGGCGACGCTGAAATATCTCGGTCTGGACCCGAACAGCACCTCGCCCGACGATATCGCCAAGGCCGAGGCAGCCCTTCTCAAGATCCGTCCCTACATCCGCAAGTTCCACTCATCCGAATACATCAACGCACTCGCCAATGGTGACATCTGCCTGGCGATCGGCTGGTCGGGTGACGTGTTCCAGGCGCGCAACCGCGCGGTCGAGGCCAAGCAAGGCGTGGAGATCGGCTATTCCGTGCCGAAGGAAGGCGCCCAGATGTGGTTCGATCAGATGGCGATCCCGGCCGACGCGCCGCATGTCGCCGAGGCACTCGAATTCATCAACTACATGATGACCCCGGAAGTGATCGCCAAATCGTCGAACTATGTGCTCTACGCCAACGGCAACAAGGCCTCGCAGCAATTCGTCGACAAGGCGCTGCTGGACGACCCGTCGGTCTATCCGGATGCCGCGACCTTGGCGAAGCTCTACACCGTCCAGCCGTACGATCCCAAGACCCAGCGCATCGTCACCCGCAGCTGGACCAAGATCGTCACCGGCCAATAGGCAATTCGATGCGGCCCCGGCAGCCAACTGCCGGGGTCGATTTCTTCTGGGGAATAAAAAACACGGAGTGGGGATATGAAATCGCTTGGCAGCATCCGCAGGGATTTCGCGCCATGGAACGACCCGAGCGCCAAGCCCTACATCCAGTTCGACAGCGTCACCAAGAAGTTCGGTGACTTCACCGCCGTCAACAATTTGTCGCTGACCATTTTCGAGCGCGAATTCTTCGCCCTGCTCGGCGCCTCGGGTTGTGGAAAGTCGACGCTGCTCAGGATGCTTGCCGGCTTCGAGGAACCGACCTCGGGCCGTATCCTGCTCGATGGCCAGGATCTGCGCGGCATTCCGCCCTATCGGCGGCCGGTCAACATGATGTTCCAGTCCTATGCCCTGTTCCCGCATATGACGGTCGAGAACAACATCGCCTTCGGCCTCAAGCAGGAAGGCATGCCGAAGTCCGATATCGAAAAGCGCGTCGCCGAGATGCTGAAGCTGGTCAAGCTCGAGCAGTTCGCCAAGCGCAAGCCGCACCAGCTATCCGGCGGCCAGCGCCAGCGCGTCGCGCTTGCCCGCTCCGTCGCCAAGCGGCCGAAGGTGCTGCTGCTCGACGAGCCGCTGGGCGCGCTGGACAAGAAACTGCGCGAGGAAACCCAGTTCGAACTGATGGATCTGCAGCAGGAACTCGGCCTGACCTTCGTCGTCGTCACCCACGACCAGGAAGAGGCCATGACCATGGCCGATCGCATCGCCATCATGGACAAGGGCGAGGTCATGCAGGTGGCGACGCCGGCGGAAGTCTATGAAGCGCCGGCGTCGCGCTTCGTCGCCCATTTCGTCGGCAACGTGAACATGTTCGAGGGCAAGGTCGCCGAGCGGGCGGCAAACACCACGCGCATCACCGGCGCGACAGGCGCCCAGATCGTTGTCGAAAACAGCACCGAGTCAAAGGCCGGTTCCGACATCGTCTTCGCGATAAGGCCGGAGAAGATCAAGGTGTCGTCCAAGAAGCCGACGGACGCCGTCAATGCGCTGGAGGGCGAAGTCTACGACGTCGCCTATCTCGGCGACATGACCGTCTACCACATCAGGCTGGACGACGGGCAGATCATCAGGGCAAGCGCGCTCAACGCGGCGCGCGTCACCGAGGATCCGCTGACCTGGAACGACCGCGCCTGGGTGTCTTTTCGGCCCGACGCCGGCGTCGTGCTGGCACGGTAGGGGGCTGGCATGTCCAACATCGCCGTCACCGATGCCGCCGCGCTACCGACCGTCGCCAAGCCGTTCCTGACGCGCCTGGGCACCGGCTTCTTCAACCGGCTCGTCATCATCGTCCCCTATCTCTGGCTGCTGTTCTTCTTCCTCATCCCCTTCGTCATCGTCTTCAAGATCTCGCTGTCGCAGACGGCCATCGCCATGCCGCCCTATACGCCGGTGCTCGATTTCAGGGACGGCGTTTCCGGCTTCTTCAGCGGCTTTCGCGACCTCAACTTCGACAATTATGTCTGGCTGACGCAGGACGCCCTCTATTTCAAGGCCTACATCACCAGCGTCGTCATTGCCGCCATTTCGACGGTGCTGACGCTGATCGTCGGCTACCCCATCGCCTATGGCATGGCGCGGGCACCGGCGACGATCCGCCCGACCTTGCTGATGCTCGTCATACTGCCGTTCTGGACGTCGTTCCTGATCCGCGTCTATGCCTGGATCGGCATCCTCAAGCCAGAGGGCCTGCTCAACCAGCTGCTTCTGTCATTGCACCTCATCAACCAGCCGCTGGTCATCCTCAACACCTATACGGCCATCTTCATCGGCATCGTCTATTCCTACCTGCCGTTCATGGTGCTGCCGCTCTATTCGTCGCTGGAAAAGATGGACTATTCCCTGATCGAGGCGGCCAAGGATCTCGGCTGCCCGCCGACATCAGCCTTCTGGAAGATCACTTTCCCGCTGTCGCTGCCGGGCGTCATCGCCGGCTGCCTGCTGGTGTTCATCCCCGCCGTCGGCGAGTTCGTCATTCCCGATTTGCTCGGCGGCTCGCAGACGCTGATGATCGGCAAGACCCTCTGGAACGAGTTCTTCGCCAATCGTGACTGGCCGGTGTCATCGGCCGTCGCCGTCATCCTGCTTCTGTTGCTGACCGTGCCGATCATGCTCTTCCAGCAAGCCCAGGCTAAGGCACAGGAGCAGGGCAAATGAACAGCTGGAGCCGCTTCAACGTCACCTCGATCGTGCTCGGTTTTGCCTTCCTCTATCTGCCGATCGTGCTGCTCATCGTCTTCTCCTTCAACGAGTCCAAGCTGGTCACCGTCTGGGGCGGCTTCTCGACCAAGTGGTACGTGTCGCTGTTCCACAATCAGGGTCTGATGGACGCCACCTGGGTCACGGCGCGCGTCGGTGTCATTTCGGCCACGGTGGCGACCGTGCTCGGCACGCTGGCGGCACTCACCCTGACACGCTACACGCGCTTCAGGGGCAGGGTGCTGTTTTCGGGCATGGTCTTCGCGCCGCTGGTCATGCCGGAAGTCATCACCGGCCTGTCGTTGCTGCTGCTCTTCGTTGCCGTCGGTCTCGACCGCGGTTTCCTTACCGTGACGCTCGCCCACATCACGCTCACAATGTGCTTCGTGGCGGTCGTCGTGCAGTCGCGCCTGGTGTCGTTCGATCGTTCGCTGGAGGAGGCGGCCATGGACCTCGGCGCAACGCCGGCCAAGACCTTTTTCCAGATCACCCTGCCGGTCATCCTGCCGGCGATCGTGTCCGGATGGATGCTGGCCTTCACTCTGTCGCTCGACGATCTGGTCATCGCCAGCTTCACCTCCGGCCCCGGTGCCACGACGCTGCCGATGAAAATCTACAGCCAGGTCCGTCTCGGCGTGACGCCGGAGATCAATGCCGCCTGCACCATCCTGATCGCGGTCGTCGCGGTCGGCGTCATCGTCGCGTCGATCGCCAACAAGCGCCGCGAGGTGCAGCGCCAACTCGACGAACGGGCAGCACAGCGCGGTTAAGGGGATGAAAGTCGAGGCGCAGGCATGTCACCCAGAGTGAGCCAGGCTTTGGGAGAACGAAAGGCGTCAGAACAGGACGGTTAGCCGGTTTTAAGGAAACGGTGAGCGAGCCGTATTCCTTGACCTGCTTCTATTCCCCCGAAACGCCACGGCTTATCGGTGAAATGAACGGCGTGCTCCACGTTCCGCCGACGAAAAACGACGACTGGTTGGGTCCTTGCTGGCCGCTCTTTTGTGCCGCTGCCTGATCCGGCTGGATGACGCCGCCCGACAGCGCCAGTCCGCGTCCAGCGTAGGAGGCGATCCCGGAAAGCCAGATCTTGTATTTCGCCGAATTGGCCTCGGCCTTGTCCAGCCGCGCCACGCCCCTCGAAATGGTTGCCTTGACCTCGGCGCCATCGATGGGCAGCGTCCCGTCCGAGACGTCGTCGAGCGCGAAGAAGCCGCCCTGTTCGGTATGCTTGAGAAAGGCCGGCAGGTTGAACTTGCTGAGCGCGCCAGGGCCGAAGGTCGCCGAGACGGAGCCGTCGGCGTTTTCAAAGATCGAATCCCAGGTTCTGCCCGGCCCCTTCAGGATGACCGAGACGGTGCTGGTGCCAACCGGCACCAGCCGGGTCATCCCCGCCGCCGTGGCGAACGCGCCGCCATCGACATCGGAAGCCAGCAGCCGGATCTCGACCTGGGTGCCCTCGGGCTTGCGGTCGAAACGGAGGCTGGTCTGGATGTTGCCGCCAAAGGCCGAGGCGTCGGAGATGTCGAAGACGGAGAGACCGTCCTTGACCTGCGCGGTGGCGGCAACGTCGGCAAGCTGAATGCTGCCCGCCGTGGCATGCGCCGCCGACAGCCTGAGATCGAGATTGACCCGGTCGGCGAAACTCGTGTCGACCTGACCTGGCTCGCCGCTGCTTGCCGGCCCCAGCGGCGTGAAGGCGGACAGGAACGACCTGAGGTCGAGCGTGTCGAAGGCAAGCGTGCCCGAGATCACCGGCTGCGTCTCGCCGAGCGACACGTCCAGCGCGCCCATGCCCGGATTGTTGTCCAGCGCCAGCGCGGTGTTTTCGAATTTGACACGGCCCGCGGATGCCGTGACCTTGCTCGAAATGCTGACCGAGCCGATCGCGGCACTCGGCGCGATGCCGGCCTGCAACCATTCCAGCACGCGGCGCAGCGAGGGGGCGGCGAACTTCACCTGGCCGTCGAAATAGCCGTTCTCGGACATGCTGGCCGTGCCGTCGAAGGAGAAGGTGGCGGGCGCGGCCTTGAAGGACAAAGTGAGCGGCGCCATGCCTCCGGCAAACAGCACTAGCGGTCTCTGCGAGGCGGCGTCCAGGGTCACGCTTTCCCCACGCCAGATCCCGGTCGCGGACAGCGTCGCATTGCTGTTCATCGCCGCCCATGTGGCCTGGCCGCTAAGGCTGCTCAGGATCTCCTCGTCCTTGCCGTTGACGGAAGCCACCATGCGGCCGTCCCTGAACTCCACGGTGCCGAAAGTGTCGGTCGGCAGCTTGTCGAGGTCGGGCTTGGCGGGGTCGGCTCTGACCACGCTGCGGGCCGTATCGATGGAGCGCGCGATGCGGCCGCCCGTCGGCGCGGTGGGCAGGAACAGGCCGTCCGCCGTGCGCTGGACCCGGATCGTCGGCCGCACCAGCCGTGCCGTGGAGAACACCACATCGCCCTGCAATGCCGCCATGGCCGAGAGATCGACCTCGACCCGTTCGGCCTCGACGACCGGCGGCGCGTCGGCGTCGGTCCACTTCGACAGCGTCACATCGGTCAGGATGGCGCGGAATTTCGGCCACACCTCAATGCGCGGCGACCCCTCGATGGCAACCCGAAAGCCGCTCCAGGCGCTCAACTCCCAGGCGATGCGGTCGCGCACGATCCGCGTCGAGGCGATCAGCGGCAGGGCCGCGACCACCAGAGCGATGACGATCACGGCAGCGCCGATCGCCCATACTCCGCGGCGGATCAAGGATGATGGCATATAGCCCCGTATGCTTCCATTCCGACAAAAAAGACCGTTCGGCGGGTTTTACCCCCTGTCGTCACTACGACTTCAGGTCGTCATTACGACTTCAGGTCGTCACTACGACTTAGGGCTGACGCATTTCAAGTCTTTATGGCCCGGCGATGGCATTTGCGCACACCTGGCCGCATCGGCCCAACAAAATCTTGCTCTGCTGCGCTGCGATATGCATAAGCGATGACGACCGTGGGAGGATCGATCATGGCTGGCGAAGTACCGCTCTGGACCCCGACACAAGACCAGATTGATGCATCGCCCCTGACCGCCTTCATGAAGGTCGCGGCAGCGAATACCGGCAGCCCGTTCTCATCCTATGCCGATCTTCACCGCTGGTCGGTCGAGAACCGGGAGGCGTTCTGGGATCAGGTCTGGGATTTCTGCGGCCTTGAAGGCGACAAGGGTGAACGCCTGCTGATCGATGGCGAGAAGATGCCGGGTGCCTCCTTCTTTCCCGATGCATCGTTGAATTTCGCCGAGAACCTTCTGAAAAAGACCGGCGCCGGCGAGGCAATCGTCTTTCGCGGCGAGGACAAGGTCGAAAGGCGGCTGTCGTGGAACGAACTGCATGGCCTGGTCTCGCGCCTGCAGCAGCTTTTCCTGTCGCTCAAGGTGAAGAAGGGCGACCGTATCGCGGCGATGATGCCCAACATGCCCGAAGCCGTCGCAGCCATGCTGGCCGCGGCCTCGATCGGCGCGGTGTGGTCGTCCTGCTCTCCCGATTTCGGCGAGCAGGGCGTGCTCGACCGGTTCGGCCAGATCGAACCTGTCATCTTCATCGCGCCGGACGGCTATTGGTACAATGGCAAGGCCATCGAGGTCGCCGACAAGATCAAGGCGGTCGCGGCCAAGCTCGGCAGTGTCCGCAAGGTGCTGCTCGTCGACTATCTCGGCACCTCCGCCGACGTCGCCGACACCATCGACAAGGCGGTGGCGCTGGAAGAGGCGCTGTCGCCCTTCGCCGTCAAACCAGTGACCTTCGAGCGGCTGCCATTTTCGCATCCGCTCTACATCCTGTTTTCGTCCGGAACCACCGGCATTCCCAAATGCATCGTCCATTCCGCCGGAGGCACGCTGATCCAGCATGTCAAGGAACACCGGCTGCATGCCGGCCTCGGCGATGGCGATCGCTTCTTCTACTTCACCACTTGCGGCTGGATGATGTGGAACTGGCTGGTATCGGGCCTGGCGTCGGGCGCCACGCTGCTGCTTTATGACGGCTCGCCCTTCTATCCCGACGGCAATGTGCTGTTCGATTTCGCCGATGCCGAGAAGATGACCTTCTTGGGCACCTCGGCCAAGTTCATCGATTCCGTGCGCAAGGCCGGCCTCAAGCCGATGCGCAGCCATGATCTGTCGACGGTGCGCGCCATCTCCTCCACCGGGTCGCCGCTTTCGCCCGAGGATTTCCGCTTCGTCTATGAGGGCATCAAGAAGGACGTCCACCTGGCCTCGGTATCCGGCGGCACCGACATCGTTTCCTGCTTCGTGCTCGGCGTGCCAACCCAGCCGGTCTGGACCGGCGAGATCCAGGGACCCGGCCTCGGCCTCGCCGTCGATGTCTGGGACGATGACGGCAAGCCGGTCAGGCAGGAGAAGGGCGAGCTGGTCTGCACCAAGGCCTTTCCGTCCATGCCGATCGGCTTCTGGAACGATGCCGACGGCAAGAAATACCAGGCGGCCTATTTCGAGCGTTTCGACAATGTCTGGTGCCATGGCGATTTCGCCGAATGGACCGGTCATGGCGGCATGGTCATCCACGGCCGCTCCGACGCAACGCTCAACCCGGGCGGCGTGCGCATCGGTACCGCCGAGATCTACAACCAGGTCGAGCAGATGCCCGAAGTCCTGGAGGCGCTGTGCATCGGCCAGGATTTCGACAATGACGTGCGTGTCGTCCTGTTCGTGCGGCTGGCGGCGGGTGTCAAGCTCGACGAGGACCTGGAGAAACGCATCCGCGCCAAGATCCGCACCGGCGCGAGCCCGCGCCACGTGCCAGCCAGGATTGTCGCCGTGTCCGACATCCCTCGCACCAAGTCGGGCAAGATCACCGAGCTCGCGGTGCGCGACGTCGTGCACGGCCGCGCCATCAAGAACAAGGAGGCGCTGGCCAACCCGGAAGCGCTGGAGCTGTTCCGCGACCTGCCGCAACTCGCGCAGTGACGCGGCCGGCATGGTTAACGAAATCTGTCGCGCGAATTTACCTAGATTTCACGAGTGGTACACATTCGTAAATTTTTTGGCGACCCGGTAAGGAGTTGTTAAGGCCCGGCGTCGATAGTCGCATGTAACTTGAGGGAGAAATCCCGTTCCTCGGCCCCGAGGATCTGAATTCAGCTCAAGCCCCCGTTGTGACAGCAATCCCATCTCCTAAGGCGTCCTTTGGACGCCTTTTCTTTTACCGGCGCGGGCGGCTTCATCGGTGATTTGGCTCGCGGAAGGAGCTGAGGCCGTTCAGTTTTGCGGCCATTTCCGCCCCCAGAGACGGCGTCGCGTTGCTGCAGAAAGCGGGCGTCGGCCCGAAGGTCAATGAAGGAATGATTGACCTGACTGATCCGAAAAAGGAAGGGACCGTGTAGGCGATGAACCTAGTGGGCGAATGCGTCGGCGACGAAGTCGCGCCGCTGCCTCGCCGTCAACCGCTGCGCTCCCTCTTCCGACAGGACGAGAGCGACGGCGTCGAACAGGACGGAGGACCGCCGTCGATCATATGCCGGGCCTCGATCCAGCTTAGATCATAGCCTCAACCGCCGACTTGGGAGCGATTACCTCCATGGTGGTGGCGGTGTTGCCGTCGCTGCGGCGTGGTGTGCGGCCAAGGATGAGCCCGCCGCTTTTCAGCGGCGGGCCAAGGGATCAAGGGCGATTGGCGTAGCGCCCGCGGTCGCTTTCGATCTCATCGGGCGTATAGGCCTTGGCGTCGCTGTCGAAACCGGTCCAGCCGTCGGCCTCGTATGCGCTGCGGCGGTCTTCCAGATTGACCGCGTTGGCCTGTCCGAGGATCCGCTGGGCCTGGCCGACGAGTTGATCGTCGACCCTGGCGGTCACCAGCGTGCCGCCGCGACGCACGCCCTCCGCATAGACATGGGCATCCTCTTCCGACACGCCGGACTCGGTCAGCGCACCGACGATACCGCCGGCAGCCCCACCGATGACGGCGCCTCCCACGGCACCGACGGCTGTGGCGGCCAGCCAGCCGGCGGCCACCACCGGCCCGACGCCGGGAATGGCCATGATGCCGAGCCCGGCCAGAAGGCCACCCGCTCCGCCTAGGACGGCACCCACACCGGCCCCGCCGGCGGCATCCTCGGCTGTGTTGGAACGATCGCCATCGTACCATTCGCTCGAATTGTTGGCGACGATGCTGATGTCGGCTTCTGGCACGCCGCTTGCCTCCAACTCACCGACCACATCGGAAGCGTCATCATAATTGTCGAAAAGTCCGGTCACGGTTTTCATGGTCGGTATCTCCAGATTCTCTGTTCAGTTGGTGCCGGCAACGACGTTGCCCTGGTAGTCGAGCGCGACGGCCGTCTTCTTGCCGTCCTTGGTCGCCTGGCCGCGCCAGATGCCCTGATCGTCCTTGTTCAATGCCGACACGTCCGAAAAGCCGGCATCCTGGATGCGGCTCTTGGCCTGATCCTCGGTGAAGCTGTTCGCGCCCGGCACGGGGGCGGACGGATTTGCGGTATCGGTCGTGGTGACGGTGGGGGTCGTCGAACTCGTCGCCGAAGACTTGTCGTCCATCGTGGCGGCGATCTTCTCGATCATGTCCTGATGCATCTTGAGCGTCGGCAAGGTCTCCTGCGCAAACGTCTTCAACTGCGCGTTGTCGCCGTCCTTGGCATAGCCGTCGAACAGCTTGACCGCATCGGCATGCGCATCGCGTTGCATCTGCACATAAGATGCGTCGACCGGATCCTTGGCGCTTTGCAGGGCGTCGAGATCGCTCTTGTGCTTGGCGTCCGTTGCCGTCGGGACCTTCAGCTTCTGCTCGCCGGCTATCGTCTCGAGTTTGGCATTGGCCGCGCCATGATCAGCGACCATCTTCTGGGCGAAGTCCTTGACGCCTTGATCCTGCGCCCTGCCTTCGGCGATCTTGCTCGATTCGACCTCGAACATCCCGCCGGCCGCCGCCTTGTCGACAAAGTCCTGCGCCGTGTCCGCGGCGAAGACGGGCATGGCAAAGGTGATGGCTGTGGCCGCGCCGAGCGCGGCCAATACCAGTCGATTTCTCATGAATAGATCCTCATTGGCACACAATGTGCTGCGAGGCTAACCAGCGCCTGAGAGCTTTGTTCCGGAGGCCGAACGATTTTGCCGGAGGGTCGGGGCTTCGGCGGGCAGCCAAAATCACCACGCGGAAACTGTCGGCTTGCGGCACGCTGCCGCTAAGGCTCACCCTACTCGGCGAGCACCCGCGTCGACGGGAAAGCGACTTCGACCAGCGTGCCTTCGCCGGGCGTCGAGTTGATGGTGAAGCGGGCGCGATTGGCTTCCACCATCGCCTTGGTCAGCGGCAGGCCAAGGCCGGTGCCGTCGCCGCGTCCGCGCTTCAGCGCATTGATCTGCTTGAACGGCTTCAGCGCCTGCTCGATCTCGGCCGGACTCATGCCGATGCCGGTGTCGCGCACCCGCATGACGACGTCGCCCGAGGTCTCATAGGCGGTCGAGACGATCACCTGGCCGCCGGCCTGGGTGTAGCGGACGGCGTTGGACAGGATGTTGAGCGCGATCTGGCGCACGCTGCGCAAATCCGCCACCACTTCCGGCAGCCGCGAGGCGAAGCTGGAGCGGATGATGACGCGTTCGCGGTTGGCCTGGGGTTGCATCATCGCCACGGTTTCGGCCAGCGTATCGTTGAGCGACACCGCCTCATAGGCCATTTCCTGCTGGCCGGCCTCGATCTTCGAGATGTCGAGCAGGTCGTTGACCAGGTCGAGCACATGGTTGCCCGAGCGGTTGATGTCGCGCAGATAGTCGCGGTAGCGGTCATTGGCCACCGGCCCGAACTTCTCGTCGACCATCAGTTCGGAAAAGCCGATGATGGCGTTGAGCGGCGTGCGGATTTCGTGGCTGATGCGGGCGAGGAAATCGGTTTTCTGCGAGGAAGCGCGTTCGGCCACCGCGCGCGCCTGGGTGAGATCCTCCTCGGCCCGCTTCCACTGCGTGATGTCACGCACCACGGCGCAGAAGCCGCTGTCATTGGGCAGCCGGCCGATGGTCATGAACAGCGGGATGAAGCGCCCCTGCGCCTCGCGGCCGATCACCTCGCGGCCATCATTCAGGACGCTCGCCACGCCAGGTTCCGACAGGCCGGTGAGATAGTCGCGCGCCGCGCGCTGGCTCTCTATGGCAAACAGCGAGGCGAACGGCTTGCCGGTCACCTCGTCGCTGTCGAAACCGAACAGGGCCTCGGCCGGGCGGCTGATCGAACGGATGGTGCCGTCGCTGCCGATCAGCACGACTCCGTCGGTGGCGGTGTCGATGATGGTGCGCATCTCGGCGATGCGGGCCTTGAGTTCGGAAATGTCGGGCTGCGTCGGCCCCTCGCCGACCGCATGAAGGGCCACTGGCGCGTCGTCCTCGCCGGAACGGCGGACGACCAGCATCAGCGCCTTGCCGTCGCGCCACGGCACGGAGCGCAGGATGGCGTCGATCGGGAATTCCTGTCCGTCGCGCGTCTTCAGTCGCAGCGTCCGGTCGCTTCCGTCGGAGGCGCCGTCATCGGCAAAAGGATCGGCAAACAACGCGCCGAGGCCGCCCGCGTCCTCCAGATCCTTCAGCGTCTCGTACCCCGTCAGGTCGAGGAACTCCTCATTGGCATAGTGCAGCTGGTCGCCCGAATGGATGATCAGCGGCACCGGCAGTTTGCCGAGTAGCGACGTATCGGGCGCCTTGCTCTCGTCACCCACGGAAAAGGCCGACGGCACGAAACCCCCGGTCTTGAGCGGCGGTACCTGCAGGCGCGGCTGGATGGGCGTCTCGGCCGTGTCACCCGCGCTGGCAGTCTCGTTGGAGGGCGCGGCGGCTTGCTCATCCGAGGCGGCAGAAGTCTCGGCAGGCGCGGCGATGCGGCCGTCGATCTCTGCCCTGTCCTCGCCGCCGGACCAGTCCTCATTGTCCTCGGCATCGCGGAAATCGGCCGCCGTCATGCTGTCATCGTCGTCGACGGCGTCATGCGCGGCGCCCGCGGCCGCCGGTTCCTCGCCGCCATCGGCGGGCGTGGCGGTTTCCGGTTTCGCCGCTGACGGCTCGGAAGCGGTCGGTTGATCATTGTCGGCGATGGAACCGGGTTCGCCGCTGTCGTCGGCGTAGTCGAGCAGCGAGCCCTTGACGGGCGGCAAGGCATCGGCCGGTTGGTCGCGAGCGACGTCGCCGGGATTAGCGCCGTCCAGCAGCGCCAGATCCGCTTCGTCCCCGGCATCGCTATCGGCAGCCTGCGCCGCCAGCGGGTCCTCGTCCGGCTTGGCCTGGGCTTCGCCAGTCTCTTGCGGCTCGTCGCGCTGGATGGCATCGGGCGTGGGCACGGCCTCGCCGGCCGGCTCCACGGGAGCCTCGGTCCTCCCGGTCGGAGCTTCGATGGCTGTTTGCGCCACCGGCTCAGTCGGTATCTCGATCGCCGGCCCTGTCGGGCTTTCAATGCCCGGCTTTTCCGCTTCCGGCTCGGCTGGGGAACTGTCCTTCTTCAGCCGCTCGCCAATCTCGCGGAACGCGCTGCGTTCCAGCGTCGACAGCCCCTTGTCGTTGGCCGGCTGCCGGTGTTCGGCCAGCCGGATCACCTTGTCGGCAAAGCGCCGCTCCGGTTTCGGGACGATGGTCAGCGCCGGCACTTCGCCCTTGAACGGATCCGATGCCTTAGGCTCTTCGGCCTTCGGCTCTTCCGGCGCCGTCTCCACGGCTTCCGGTTTCGGTGCCGCCGGCATCTCGCCATTGGGCACCAGTGCCATGCCGATCGCTTCCGGATCGACGACCGCGTCCCCGGTACGCGCGACGCCGAAGCCGCGAAAACCCTCGAAGGCACGGCTGCGGCCATAGACCGGCAGTGCCGCCAGGTCGACCGGGATCTTCAGGTCGGTGCCGACGACCGGCCACAGCACTGAGCGGCCGGACCAGGTATCGCGCCGCTCCAGCAGGCCGGCGATCTCGCCGGACGCATCAAGGCCGAAGGCCGCGGCGACATCCCTGAAGCGCCGTCCGATCACGTCGGCGGCCGGATGGCCGACAATATCGGCGAATTCCGGTGACAGCGCGCTGAACTTGCCCTCGGCGTCGGTCCGCCAGACAAAGCGCACCGGCGCCGCCGAGCGGTCTATCGTCCGGGTGGCCACGGTTGCGGCCGGGGCCGCGGGCGAGGTGGCCTGGTCCTGCTTGACGCCGTCCGCCGAAGCCGCTGTGCCGACCGCTTCGGCCTGGCTTGTCGGTTCCTGCGCAGTTGGCGCGTCGTCTTCTCCGGCGTTGAAATACCAATGATCGTGCTGGCCCGGCGTGCCCGCCGCCAGCTGATCATTGTCGGCGGCAACCGGTGTCGCCCCGCTCGGCTCCTCGATCTCCCGCATCGCCCGTTCGGGCGTATCGTCGGCCACGGGCTCGGAAGGGGCGGTCTCCTGTGCGGGCTCGGCCGCGGCAGGCAGCTGTTCGACCGCCTCTGTCCGCGCGACATTCGCCGTCGGCTGATTGTCCTGCGGAGACTCGGATTCCGCTGAGGCGGTTTCCACCGTCCGAACGCTCTCCTCGGCGGAGCTTTCCGTTGCCGCGGGCGAGTTGCCCGCCGGAGCCGCGTTGTCCTCGAGTTGATCCTCGTCGATCACCACCAGCAGATGCCGCTCCGGCGTCAGCCGGGCGAGGCCGGCCGGGTAGGAGGTCCTGCCGCCCGGAACGAGGCGCTTGACGATGCGCTCGCCCTCGGCCGCGACGTCGGCCACCAGGGCCGCCAGTGTCGCGGGCTGGATGCCGAGCGCCGGAAACCCATCCGATGCGGCTTCGACATTGCCCTTGGCGTCGATGAAGGCGATGAAATGGCCGTCTTCGGTAAAGCCGCTGATCGCCCGGCTGGCGATCTCGGCGGCACTGCGCGAGCCGGTCTGCCCCGCCGGCACCGCCAGCATGATGGCGTTCTCGCCATCGGGCAGGGTCACGGCACTGGCAAGGAAGCCGACGGCGCGGCTGGTCATGCCGGTCGCCAGGCGCACCAAGATCGAGCGATCGCCGCCGATCTGGGGAAAACCGCTGGTCGCCATGATCTGGCGGCGCGCGATCAGCGGCAGCCGCGCCGAGGCGCCGATGATCGCTTCGATATCGGGATAGCCGAACATGGCGGCGCCCGGTCCATTGGCCCAGATCACCTGCTCGAGGTCCACCGACAGGATCGCGATCGCGTCGCCGGCGGCGAAGCGCTGGCGCACCGCGTCGAGCACGGCGACGTCGAGGAAGGAATATTCGGACGGCATGCGCTTGGCGAACCCTCACGGAGCGGCGAAATTTGCAGTTAACGCTTTGTTAATAAAAGCCGCAGCCACGAAGGTCCACAAGCCAGAACGCTCAAAGGCTGAATTCTGGCCGTTTGGTTAACGGCCAAAAAGATTTTTGTGCAGTGCAACAAGGATATTGCAATGCACAAAATTTGCCTTTATATTGCCATCATACATGAACGAGACGGCTTTCTGTCAAAGCCGCTGCCGCTGAAAAGGATGGAAAATGTCCAGGACCAAGACCGCCGAGACGATCGAAAACGTTGAATTCCCGAGCTTCGACGCTTCCAAGGCCACCGACCAGATGCGCGCTTTCGCCGAAAAGGGCGTTGAGCAGTCGAAAGAGGCCTATGCCAAGCTCAAGACCGGCGCCGAGGAGACCCAGAAGGCTCTGGAGTCGACCTACGAAACCGCCAAGACTGTTTCCAGCGACCTGTCGCTCAAGACCATTGCCGCGCTGCGCGCCAATGCCGAGGCCGGCTTCTCGCATCTCGAAGCCCTGATCGGCGCCAAGTCGCTGTCGGAAGTCGTCGAGCTGCAGACCGCCTTCCTGCGCAAGCGCGTCGAACTGACCGTAGAGCAGGCCAAGGACTTCCAGGCTGTTGCCTCCAAGGCAGCCGAGGACGTCTCGAAGCCGATCAAGACCGCCTTCGAGAAGGCGATCAAGGAAATCAAGGCTGCCTAATATCTGCGCATCGCCGGCGGATGCAACAAAAGGTCGCATTTTGTCGGACAAATAGATGTGAGATAGTGTCGGTCAAGTGAATACCCGGCGGGTGGAACCTCCTCCCTCCACCTCCGGGGTGACCAGCCAGCACCTCCTCCCGCTGGCTCGTAACAGGAAAAGGCCGGCACCTCCTCCCGCCGGCCTTTTTCTTTGCCCGGCGAAAGGTGCCCCGTTGTGGGGAAGCGACCTTTGCCTCGCAAAACTCTTGAATTAGAATCCATAAGCCCGTAAGGACGCATCGCCGAACGACAGAGCGGATCGCGGAGAATGAACCTTCCACCTCGATCCCGCTACCAACGTTGAGACGTGCCGTTGTAGCTCAGATGGTTAGAGCGCCGGATTGTGGATCCGGAGGTCGCTGGTTCGATCCCAGCCAACGGTACCATTGGCTTTCCCCATAAGGCGTTGAATTTCTTATAGAATTTTCGGGCCAAGCCGATTGTGATACAAATGGTGTATCAGAGGCCTAGGAAGACGACGCGAAGAGCATGATCCTGACCGCTTCCTGCAACTGAGGGGGGATCATTTCCACTACTACCGCAGGGTGCCCAGAGAGATCAGGGATCTCGACGAGCGTAGCGTGTTCGTTCGCCGCGCCTCGACACCACTGACCGTATAAAGGCGCGCACCGCCAGAGATCTCCACGAGGCTGCTGACAATGCCTTGTGGGCGTCGTTGATGCTGGGGGAAATCGCACTGCGGCGAGGCGTTCTTCCTTCGCTCGGTGATCTTGCAGAGCGCGTTCCAAGTGCTCGTAGAGCGCGAGCCATGCCTCACCATCGTCGCCTCGTGCCACGATGATCTCCGCGACGCGGTCGAGCGCGCGTTCAATCCGCTGTGCCGTGATTGGTCGAGGCGTGAGCGAGTATCGCCTCACGGCTTCGCCGTTCTGCAAGGCCATGAATGCAACATGCCATATAAGTAGGGACTCTCCTGCTGCAGTGGAGGCCTGCGTTCAGCTCGGGCTGCAATCTGCGGCTGCGACCTGAAAATGGGAAACACTCTCTGCTCGTCGGGGGCTGGTAGCGGGAGACCGCTACATCGCAATACCCACTATTGGGGGAGCGTTCTTTTCCTATCGGCGGCATGCCGCGTGACAGCCACGGTGAGCAAGCCCCACGAGTCGAAAATTACGATATGTTGGAATGAATGAACAGCGTCATGGCCCAGGTAAACAAGGTAGCCGCTCCATGCCAGTCCAGGCTCTGTCGTTCAAGGATTAGCCAAAGGATTGCGTAGGCCAACAAGATCAGGAATGCCGCGGGGCGGGAGGTCCATGTGCCGATCGAGTTGAGCACGCCGGTGACGGGATGGTTGGCCATCCCAAAGAACTCGGTGAGCCTGGTTCCCCACTGCGGTACATTGCGCCGTAGGAGCCAGCCACGTGAGACAGACCAATTCGCGGCATGATGATTCGGCGATCCTGCGCAGCTACAACGCTGGCCACTCGATTGCCGGGCGCGCAACCATCAGCCAGAAAATGGCGAGGACCGCGCCGAAAGCCGGGAAGCCGAAGACAAACCAGCGTCTGAACAGCTGATTGTAGCGCTCGGGCGGGGCTTGGTTGGACAGGGCAGCCTGTGTCGCCAGATTTCGCATCTCGATCTGCATCCACACGACAGGCAGCCAGAAAACGCCGGTTACGATGTAAAGCGCAATCGAGAGAATGATCCAGCCTTCGGACAGCGAATACCCCGCAACCCAAGCAAGGCCTAGTCCGGTCAGGGGTTGTACGACAACGGCCGTAGCCGTGAACAGGAAATCAGCCAGGACGACAATGCGGGCGACGGCGGCGATCGTCGCGGCGTTTCCGGTCCGGTGTGCCATAAGCATGAAAAACGCAATGCCGGCGCCAGTCCCGAGCAGCACAGCCGCACCGATGACGTGAAGGTATTTGAGCACAAAGTACATCATCAGCGTTCCTCCAGAATGGCCAGCGCTGCAAAATGCAAAACGAGGGTCGGGAAGATCTTCAACAGCGGCCCGAGTGGCTCATACCAAAGATCCGGCCGCAAAATGCTCCCGGCGACCGCATAGAAAAGCGATACCGTGATTGCGCCGAAAAGACCTAGCCGGCTGGTTGGGCGCCAAGCGATAAGCGTCCCCACGACGATGTCAGCCAGTGCCCCGGCGACGACCGCTGGTTCGGCCAATGCGCCGGCAGCAGTGCCAATCAGCAAGTCAACTCCGCTGCGCCAGCCGACGGTGAGGGAAATGATACCGGTCAGAATCCAGAAGAGCGGCAAAACGACAAACAGCGCCGGCTTGACGAAGTAAAGACCGGCGAACCATCGCTCCTGCACCGTCGCAGGATTTAGACGTAGTGCAGCTGGGAGACTGGACGGTTGAATGCCGGTCGCCGTCATCCACGGCCGGGGATCACCGACAGCGCCACGCGTGATCTCTTTTGCAGCATTGGTGCGCATCGGCGGGCGCCAGCCTAGCTGAGCCGCGGCATCCCCCAGCCTGTACAAGATAGCTGCGGTCCAATTGGGCAAGATGAACTCGCGAGCATGGTTCCATCCGAACCAGCGGCGATAGCAACCGACGACCTCGCTCATCGAGAGCGCCACGGGCCCAGCAAGTTCCAGCGTGAGGCGCGATGGGCTGCCGGGTTTGAGGAAAAAGAGAACGGTGGAGATCACGTCATCGAGCTGAACGACCTGGAGACGGCCCGTGTCGGGCATCAACGGCAAGAGCGGCAAAGCCGCGAGGCCCCGAAAAAGCGCACTTGCGCCGAAAGCCGGCCTTCCCAGCACCACTGAAGGGCGCAGGATTACCCACTCAAGTCTACGCGCCATCAATGCTTCATCGCCGGCAAGCTTGCTGGCGGAAAAGGCGGACGGCTGCTGGCAATCGACCCCGATGGCGGAAAAGTGAATGACCTTGTTCACACCTGCCTGCTCACATGCGATGAAGAGAGCAGAGGCGCCGGTCATATGGACATGCCGGGTGTTTTCCCCGGCGCTATCCTGCAGAACCCCGGCACAGTTTACGACGGCGTCCACACCGGCCAGATAGGGCGTCCAATCTTTAGGTCGCAAGGCTCGCGCCATATCCAGTGAAATGGCTCGGGTCTCAGTATGGATGCCGGTATCTGGATGGTGAAGCACGCGAACCACCTCATGTCCCTCACCAGTCAGGAGCGCGCAAAGCGCCTTCCCAATCAGACCTGAGGCGCCGGTCACGAGAATTCTCATTCCTTGCTCCCACCGTTCGCCGGCGCGTGCGCCCTCATAAACCCTGCCACCGCGCCTGAGAGAACTTGATCGAAGCCGAAGCCAGCAGTGTGACGCCGGGTGGAACAAGCTCCAGGCGACAACGCAGCGAAGAGTTTTCCGGCGGTAGAATGCGTTCGCATCTGCAGGTCAACTTCATCGACATTTCGTCGCCGGCTCGGCGCAATCGCGCAGATCGTTGTGAATGTGAGTTGCAGCCGTGGCGGCATGTCCGAACGCAACGGCAATTTGATTGAGCCCCTCGGCCACGTCACCGATGGCATAGAGTCCTGGCGTTGAAGTCTCAAGGTGCCGGTTGACCATGACATAGCCCTCTTCGTCACAGACAGCTCCAAGCGCAACCGCGAGTTCGGAGCGTACGTCGCAGCCCATCGAAGGGTACACCACATCGATGTTGCGCATCGGGGTACCATCGGCCATGACGACATCGAAGCCAGTTCGTCTAGGGACCAAGTCATCGACAGCGTCCCAGATTTCTACTCCGCCTGCCAATGCGACATCGCGGGCAGCCTCGGAAACATCATCCGGGTAGTTGGCGAGCAAGGCAACTGGACTGCCATATTCCTTCAGGAACAGAGCCTCCCTGACGGCGAGATGCTCCGGGCCAACGACGCCGATGCGGCTACCCCTGGCCTCATACGCATCGCAAACCGGGCATAGTCTGACAATGCCATCCGCGATCGCCTGCTGCAGTCCTTTAATCGAAGGGGCCTTGTCCACAATGCCCGTTGCCAGAATTACGCGCCTTGCTTGGATCATCCCGCAGGCCGTCGTCAGAAGAAAATATCCCTCGCGTTTTTCGGCGTGAGCTACGTAATCGTCGGCGACGCTCGCCCCGTACAGGCGTGCTTGGGCTCGTAGCCGGCCGAGCAGTTCTTCCCCGTTGATGCCCTCGGGGAAGCCCGGACAGTTATGCGATTTTGGAATGAGCTTGGCGCGCGCATCCCCCGCGTCGAATGAGATCACCGAACGCAGAAACCTGGCTAAATACGTGGCCGCGGCGAGCCCTGCAGGGCCGCCGCCGACGATAGCAACGTCAAAAATTTGTGAGCCGGAAGAACGTGGCATAGCGCCCAACCCGCGCAAAACAACCTTGTTCCACGTGTCGAATGACACGCGATAAGAGCGAACCTCGATCCGAGACATAAAGAGAAAGGCCACTGCCAAGTCTCCGAAACGTCGTAGCTGCCACCCGTGAATACAGCGCCACAGGGAAAGTGAAACCATCATGGAACTTCGGATCACCGCCGGGCTTAATCTGGCGAAAGGGTCTGAGATGAGCGTGACGAGAGAGTTTTTTGAAAACTGGCTACAGGAGAATGTCGGCACACTTCCTGGCCGAGAGGAAGTCAGCGTTGCGGTGCTCGCCCAACAATTCGAAGAAGATGCCGAGGTGGCTGGTTACGGGCGCGACGTAAGGGAGGACGAACTCGGAAACATCGAGGATGCTATCGAGCAAGCGATCAAGAACGGCGGGCGCGGGGTGGCGAGCCAGAGATCCGAAGGGGACGATCTGGTGCCTGTAATGGACGCGCTGGAGGTCGATGATCCCAAGAGCGGACCGTAGGCCCCAACAACCGCCTTCCGTTCGCCTGACCAAGCCCGCGGGCAGTGGCATAGCGAGGCCCGTCTCGTAATGGGCGCCAGGTCAATTCCGAGTCAGTTCCATGCACCGTAGAGGAACATTCCTGCCGCCAAGACGTTAGGTGAGTTCCTTCACACCGGTGCGCTCCGTGCTAACTGCGAACCTCCCAGGCGAATGGCAGACCCGGCACGAACAGGGCCACATCTCGCGGCGGACGGCTCTTGCAGCTATTGGCTGTTGGCTGTTGGCTGTCTCCTCGGAAGCCGAGGCACAGCCGCAGCCGCGCGTGCGGTTTGGCGTGCTGGGATATGGCACCGCTGCTTGGGAAGTCGACGTCATGCGGCGGCACGCGTTGGACACCGCACACGGAGTATCAATCGAGGCGCAGCGGCTTGCTGGTGCCGAAGCGGGCAAGACCGCATTGCTGGCGGGCAGTGTCGACGTTATCGTTTCGGATTGGGTGTGGGTTATGCGCCAGCGGAGCGAAGGCGCCGATCTGGTCTTCTATCCCTATTCTCGTGCCGTCGGCGCACTGGAACTGCCACAAGGTTCGCCCATCCGAACTGTTGCGGACCTCAAGGGCAAAAGGCTTGGGATCGCGGGTGGTCCGCTGGACAAAAACTGGATTCTGTTGCGCGCGCTCGGCCTCCGTCAGGTGAAGCGCGATCTTGCTGAAGAGGTGCATCCGGTGTTCGGCGCGCCCCCTTTGTTGGAGCAGGAATTCCTGGCGCGGCGACTGGATGGCCTGCTGACATTCTGGAATTTCGCCGCCCGTCTCGAGTCAGGGGGAGCAAGGCCTCTGCTCAGCGTCGCGCAGATGCTGCAGGGGCTTGGCGTATCCGCCGAATTGCCGATGCTCGGCTACGTCTTCCATGAAAGCTGGGCCCGAGCCAACCCGATTGCCCTCACGCGATTCACGAACGCCACTGCGGCTGCAAAGTCGCTGCTCGCGTCCTCGGACGATGAATGGCGGGTACTAACGCCCCAGTTGGGCACGGCCGATCCTCACCTCCAGGCAGCACTGCGCGACGCTTATCGAGCCGGAATCCCTCGTCGCTTCGGCAAAGGCGAACGTGATGGCGCAGCCCGGTTGTTTGCAATCCTGGCCGAACTGGGCGGCGAGGATATGGTCGGCAAGGCAACGAGCTTGGATCCCGGTGTTTTCTGGGCCATACCGGCTTGAGCTGGCGATCATGACCGAGGTCTCAGCCATTACCACCAACATTCAGCGTTGGCAGTCCGCTGCGGCATTGCTTGCCATGGTGCTTACCTGGCAGATCGCGGCATCGATTGCCGCCGATAGGCTGTTTCCCGGTCCGGTCCAGGTTGTTTCGGTTCTCTTGCACGAAGCGGTTCGGGGCGAGCTGCTATACCACCTCGGCATCTCGCTCGCGCGCGTTGCCGCAAGCCTTGGGGCGGCAATCCTGATCGGCGCGGTCCTTGGCTACGCGGCAGGCCGCTCGCGCCGGGCCGACGTCTGGATGAGGCCTTGGATCGTGTTGCTCCTCAACATGCCGGCGCTGATCACCGTCATCCTGATCTATATCTGGCTGGGCCTTGCCGACACGGCGCTTGTCCTGGCCGTCGCGCTCAACAAGATCCCCAACGTTGTGGTGACTATCCGTGAAGGCGCCGGCCGGCTGGACAAGGACTTTGCCGAAATGGCCGAGCTCTATCGTTTCGGCCGCGCCGCGATGCTGCGGTATGTCGTGCTGCCCCAACTGGCGCCTTTCTTCCTGGTCTCCCTGCGCAACGGGCTGGCACTGACGTGGAAGATCGTGCTGCTCGCCGAACTGCTCGGCCGCTCCAACGGCGTCGGGTTCCAGCTGCAGGTCTATTTCCAGAACTTCGACGTCACCCATATCCTTGCCTACGCCATCAGTTTCGGTGTCGTGATGCTTGCCATAGAGTATGGGCTGCTTGTGCCGTTGGAGCGCCATCTGCTCACATGGCGACGCTGATGCTCAGGATCAGAATCGAGGAGAAGACTTTCCCGGGTGACGACGGCCAACGCCGGACGATCTTTTGTCCGCTGTCGCTCGATATAGCCGACGGGCAGGTCTGCGTCCTGACCGGGCCTTCCGGTGTCGGCAAGTCGACGCTGTTGTCGATCGTTTCTGGGGTCGACGACGAATTCTCGGGCAGCGTGAGCGGCCGTGCGCTTCCAGTAGGCATGCTTTTCCAGACGCCGAGGCTGCTGCCGTGGCTCACCGCCTTGCGCAATATCGAACTCGCCGTCCCCGGCCACGCGCCCGATGCCGCCCGGTGGCTCGCCGCCGTCGGCTTGAAAGGTCATGAGCAGGATTATCCGCAACGTCTCTCCGGCGGCATGGCGCGGCGCGTAGCGCTGGCCCGGGCGCTCGCCGTCGAGCCCGCGCTCCTGCTCCTCGACGAGCCGTTCGCGTCACTCGACCAGGCGACGGCGCAAGCCATGCGCCGCCTGCTGCAGGATAGTTTCGCCAAGCGGCGCCCCACCACGCTGCTGGTCACCCACGATCTCGCATCCGCCTCGTCGCTGGGCGACCGGGTCATCGTTCTGGAAGGATCGCCGGCGCGCATCGTGCGCGACGTCGAAATTTCACGTCGCGATGAAGCGGGATCGGCGCGCTTTAGGCTGGGAAATTCGACACAATGAGACTGATGCTGGCCCTTCTTTATCTTTTGTCGATCGCCGGCCTTGGCGCCGCCGAGGAACAAACGATGGTGATCGGCTATATCGGCCAACAGCGCAAACCCGCTCTGCCCCTGGGACCCCTTGACGAAGCCGTCGCCGATGACGGCCTGCAAGGCGCGAGGCTCGGTATTGCCGACGACGACAGCACCGGCCGGTTTCTTGGGCAGAAATTTCGGCTGGAGGAAAGGATCCTGGCACCCGCTGAAGCTCCGGCCGACGCTGTAAGGCAATTCGCCGATGCCGGCATCGCCTTTGTCATTGCCGATCTCGATGCCGGTCAGCTTCTGCAGGCCAGTGCCGCGCCCGGGGCTGAGCGGATGACGTTGCTCAACAGCCGAGCGCCGGACGATGCGCTGCGCCAGCAGAATTGCCGCAGGAATGTTCTGCACACGATCCCGAGCCGCGCCATGCTCGCCGACGGATTGGCGCAATATCTCGTCTGGAAACGCTGGCGGCGTTGGTTCCTGCTCGTGGGACCACATCCGCAGGATCAGGCCATGGCGGCGGCCTTTCGACGGGCGGCGGCTCGCTTCGGAGCCGAGATCACGACCGACCAGCCATGGACCTTCAGGCCAGCCAATGGACGCGCCGACACCGGGCATGTCACGCTGCAGACCGAAATACCGGCGGTCACGCAGGTCAGCGACTATGATGTTCTCGTGGTCGCCGATGAAGCGGATGAATTCGGCGCCTATCTGGAGGGGCGCACTGCTCTGCCGAGGATCGTCGCCGGTACCCAAGGGCTGGTCGCCACAGGCTGGAGCGCGGTCAGCGAGGAGTGGGGCGCCACGCAACTCCAGGATCGTTTCCACAGGCAGGCCGGGCGCTGGATGCTGCCCAGCGACTACGCCGCCTGGCTCGCTGTGCGCAGTATCGGCGAAGCGGCGACGCGTCTGCACAGTCTCGATACCGCGGCAATCGGCAAATATATACGCGGCGATGCGTTTCTTCTCGCTGGCTTCAAGGGGCAGGGGCTCACTTTCCGTGCCTGGGACGGACAGATGCGCCAGCCCATTTTGATCGCCGGGCCGCGCCTGCTGATCTCCAGCTCGCCGCAACCGGGCTTCCTGCATCAGCGCACGCCGCTCGACACGCTGGGCATCGACCTGGAGGAGAGCACATGCAAGTTCTAATGGCGTTGTTGCTGGCGGCGTTCGCTCTTGCTGTTCCCGCCGCCGCGGAGACCATTTACGTGTCCAATGAGCAGGACAACACCGTCGCGGTCGTCGATGGCGCGACGATGACTTTGCTGGCGACGATCGACGTCGGCCGACGTCCGCGCGGACTGGCGCTCTCGACCGACAACAAGATGCTGTTCGTCGCGGAAGGCGACGACAACCGCATCGACGTGGTCGACGTCACAAAGCGCCAGCTGGTCGGGCAGTTGCCGTCGGGAGCCGATCCGGAATTCTTCGCGGTCCATCCGGACGGCAAGCGGCTGTTCGTCGCCAACGAGAACGACAATCTGGTGTCGGTGGTGGACATCGCTGCCGCCAAGGTCATCGGCACGGTCGATGTCGGTGTCGAACCGGAAGGGATGGCGGCCAGCGCCGATGGCCGCTATGTCGCCTGCACGTCGGAGACCACCAGCATGGTCCACCTGATCGACGCAGGCACGCTCGAACTCGTAGACAACCTGCTGGTCGACACCAGACCGCGCGCGACTTTGTTCTCGCCGGACGGCAAGCAGTTGTGGGTCTCGTCGGAGATCCGGGGCACCGTGACCGTCTTCGACACGGCGACACACGCCCAAACCGGCAAGATCGAGTTCGCGGTGCCGGGTATCCGACGCGAGGGCGTGCAAGCGGTTGGCATGGAGATGTCCCGCGACGGCGCGACCGCCTATGTGGCGCTTGGACCGGCCAACAGGGTGGCTGAAGTCGATGTGAAAACACTGGCGGTCCGTCGGCTCTATCTTGTTGGCCAACGACCCTGGCACGTTGCGCTGTCCGCGGACCAAAGGCGTCTGGTGAGCGCCAACGGCAATTCCGGCGACATATCCTTTATCGATCTCGAGAACCAGGAGGTCGTGAAATCGCTGCCGGTAGGCCGCGGGCCATGGGGCGTTGTGATCGGCCCATGAACGCCTTGTCGGTCGAGCACCTCAGCCACAGCTTCGGAAGTCGACGGGTTCTGGATGACGTGTCATTTTCGGTGCCGGAGGGCGGAATGTGCATTCTGCTCGGCCGCAATGGCGCCGGCAAGACGACATTGTTCTCGCTTGTTACAGGTCTCTATCACGCCCGCGCCGGGTCAGTCCTTGTCTTCGGCCATGCGATGAAGTCTAGCCCATCAACCGCGCTTGCCGAGATGGGTGTCGTCTTCCAGCAGCCGACGCTTGATCTCGACCTGACAGCTGGCGAGAACCTGCGCTATCACGCCGCCCTGCATGGGCTCCCCAAAAGTTTGAGCAAGGAACGTTCCGGCGAGGAGCTCAGCCGGCTCGAAGTGGCCGACAGGATTGATGATCCTGTTCGCGCCCTGTCGGGCGGCCAGCGGAGGCGTGTCGAGATCGCACGGGCGTTGATGCACCGGCCGCGCCTCCTGTTGCTCGACGAGCCGACCACCGGCCTCGATGTGCCGGGCCGGCGCGCGCTTGAGCGGCATGTGCGCGACCTCTGCCGCGACGGTGGCATTGCCGTGCTTTGGGCCACGCACTTCCTCGAAGAAGTGGCCCCCACCGACAATGTCGTGGTTCTGCATGAGGGAAGTGTGCGTTGGGGCGGCCGCGCCGACCGCATGGCCGCCGCTGTCGGAGTGGCCGATACGGCCGAGGCGTTCGCGTCCTTGACGAGGTCGCCATGAAGATGCATCACGCCTGCCGGGCACTCACGGGCATCCTGCGACGGGAAATGCGGCGCACGCTCAGGCAGCGCGGCCGTCTGTTCTCGGCGATCGTGCGGCCGCTGGTCTGGCTGGCGATCTTCGCTGCCGGCTTCCGTTCCGTGCTGGGCCTGTCGATCACGCCGCCCTACCAGACCTACGTGCTTTACGAAGTCTATGTCGTGCCCGGCCTGGCGGCCATGATGCTGCTCTTCCACGCCATGGCGAGTTCGCTGGCCATGGTCTACGACCGTGAGATGGGCAGCATGCGCCTGTTGCTGACGGCGCCGTTGCCGCGCTGGTACCTGCTAGCCGCGCGACTGCTCGCCAGCGTCATTGTCGGCCTGCCGCTGGTCTATCTGTTCCTGGTTATCGCGCGCTATTGGGACGTGCGGCCGCCGGCTCTCGGTTATGTTGCGGTGTTTCCGGCGCTCTTGCTGTCGGGACTGATGCTTGGTGCCTTCGGATTGCTGGTATCGTCGGTCTCGACGCAGATGGAGAACTTCGCCGGCGTGATGAATTTCGTCATCTTCCCGATGTTCTTTGCCTCGACGGCGCTCTATCCGCTCTGGCGTCTCGCCGAGGCGGGGCCGGTCCTGGCAACGATCGCCGCCTGGAATCCTTTCAGCTCGGCGGTCGAGTTGATCCGCTTTGCGCTGTATCTGCGGTTCGATGCCGCCTCGGCCCTGGTCGTACTCATCTGTCTCCTAGCGTTCTTCCTGGCAGCCGTGGTCGGCTATGACCCCGGTCGCGGCCTGTGGTCACGACGCCCCGGAAGCTAATCACTTGAGGGCGTAGAGGTAGGCAGCGATATCGCGCGCCTGCTGCTCCGTAATCCCGGTCGATGGCATGGCCGTGCGCGGATTGATCTCCCTGGCCGATCGTATCCAGCGGACCAGGTTCTCCGGATTGTTGGCCAGGAAGCCGCCGATTATGACACGGTCGGCAAGGCTGGCGTCGAGGCGAGGGCCCACTTGCCCCTGCGCGCCCGGCACACCCGTTATCGTATGACAGCCGGAGCAGCCATTCGCGGTCATGATCGGCAGGGCGCGCGCTACCTCACCGCCCGTGGACGCCTCCGCCTCGTGCCGGATGCGCGCGGCCCGATCGGACCACCAGGTCAACCCGGCCACGACGGTGATGAGCAGCACCAGCGCGGCGCTGGCGGCGGCAAGCAGTTTAGACAGGCCCGAGCGCATGCGCCGCCACCCTCCTTCCGCTCGTCTTGATCCACAGCCCGGCCAGCAGCAATGCTGCCCCGCCGTAGATCAACCCGGCCGGCACCCACATCACCAGCCCGGCAAGTTGCTGATCTTCCAGCGGGCTCAAATTCCACAGCGCCGCACCGATGGCATTCTCCGGGTACCAGAGCCGTGGCGAAACCAACAGGAGAACGCCGAGCAGGCCGGTATGCAGCGAGGTGACGAAGAGATGCATAACCGCGCCGCCATAGTTCTGCTGACGGCCGGAGCGCGGCAAGATCACCCACCAGAACAGCAGGCCGGTTCCAAGAAAGCTCGCGTGCTGGGCATAGTGCAGCACGCCGCGCTCCAGTGCTGCCACGAACAGGGCCGGAATGTGCCACATCCATATGGCGATGCCATGCATAATGGTCGCGCTTAGCGGCCGGGTAGCGAAAGCCCAGGCCGCGTTCAACCATCCGGCGTGCCCGGCAATTCCCAGAACGCGGCGGAACCGGGCGGGGAGACCCCACATCAAGGCCGCGGCCGGGCAGGCAGCGACCAGCAGCGGCGCAGCCACGGCCATCAGCAATTCATGCTCGATCATGTGGGCCGCGAACACCTGCTCGCCGAGCGCATGAATGGGACTGACCAATGCGGCCGTCAACACGCCCCATCCGGCGGTGAACAGCAGCGCCTGACGCAGCCGCAATGTCCTGCCGCGGCCGCTGCGCCGCCAAAGCCGGCTCGCGCCCACGACATAGATGATACCGAGAACGGCAAGCGGCAGCGTGATGGGCAGCGCGAGCGTCCACCCGGCTTCTGGCGCGCCGGCACCATAGCAGATCGAGGTTGAGAACAGCGCGTCGAGGTTCATCGCAAGCACTTGTCCAGGATGAGCGCGGCGCTGCCTTGCATGACGACGACAAGTGCGAAGAGCAGCGCCGACAGCATGCCGAGATTGGCGACGAACCGCTCGGTGTCGCGCGTACGCTCCGGTTTGAAGGCCGCGCCTCCTTCACGCTTCGCCCGCCAGGACAGCGCCCCGCCTAGCAGCGAAAACAAGACGAGCAGCAGCGCCAAGGGGAGCACCACCGGCACCTGGTGGTTGCATTGCCAGGGAACCAGCGCATAGTTCAGCTGCGTCGAGAGTGCCCAAGCTAGCGGGCCTGACAGTAGGCCACCCCAAGACGTTCCAAAACGCAACGCACGCATCTCAGCCTAGCCTCGGCATCCAGTAGATGAGCAGATAGATCGGAATCCAGGTCAGGACCACGAAGTCCCAGTAGAAGACATTGTCGCCGACATCGCCGAAGCGCCGGCCGCTATAGCCGTGACGCGTGAACATCAGCACCGTCAGCACGATGGTGTCGCCGACATCGGTTATGAGATGCGTGGTGTGCAGCCCGAGCAGCACCCAGAGCATGGATCCATAGGCATTGGTGTCCCAATAGATGTTGAGAGCCGGGAATTCGAACCAGCGCACCACGAGCGGAGCGATGCCGAACAGCGACATGACGATCATGCCGATCCGCACCGGCAGCATGGCACACCGCTCGGCATAGCGATGGAGGATGTGGTTCGGCACAAGGCTGACGATGAGCAAGATGGTGACGATCGTTCCTGGCCAATGGTTGGGCTCCGGTGCGCTTAGACGCCAGCTGGGCCACAGGGTCGCGAGATAGAGATAAGCGCCGGCCGCCAGCGCGAAACCCGTGCCTTCCAGCGCCATGAAGCCGAGTGTGCCCCACCAGGTCGGGCTGCGCGCGCCATGTCCAAAGGTCGGCAGGTCGGAAATATCGGCGGCGGGGCGCTGCTTCATTCTTCGTCCTCCGGATCGCCCTTGGGCCAAAACCATCCGATCAGCGTGATGGCGATCGGAGCGGCGCCCCATACAACCGCCCATGGCGTGAAGATCGAATAGACAAATGTCGCGCCGACGGAGATCGCCGCCAGCAGCGGCCAGATGGAGGGTGCCGCCGATTTCTCGCGAATGTCTGGATGGGCTTCCGCCACGGTCGAGATGAGGAGCTCGCGCGCATCGACCCGCAGCCCCGTCGCCACGGGCAGCGCCTCGCGCTCAGCCCAGAGCGGCTCGACATGCGTGGCGATCGGAATACGCGCGAAATTATAGCTCGGCGGCGGCGAAGACGTCGCCCATTCCAAGGTTCCGGCATTCCAGGGATTGTTCCCGGCTGGTGCGCCTTTCAGCGCGCCATGCGCAAGATTGAAAATGAACAGGACGAAGCTCAGGAAGAAGAGCACAGCCCCGGCCGAGATGAAAAGGTTGATATTTCCCCAGCCAAGCTCGGCCGGATAGGTGTAGACCCTTCGCGGCATGCCCCACAACCCGACGAGATGCATCGGGAAAAACGTGGCGTTGAATCCGATGAAAGCCAGCCAGAAGTGCCAGCGTCCGAGACGCTCGCTCATCATCCGGCCGCTGATCTTGGGGAACCAGAAATAGGCCGCGCCCAGGAGCGGGAAGACAGAGCCGCCGATCAGCACGTAATGGAAATGGGCGACGACGAAATAGGTGTCGTGTACCTGGAGGTCGAGGGGTACCGAGGCGAGCATGACGCCGGTGAGGCCGCCGATGACGAAGATGAAGAAGAAGCCGAACACGAACAGCAGCGGCGTTCGGACCACTGGTCTGCCGTCCCACAGGGTCGCCAGCCAGCAGAAGATCTGCACGCCGTTGGGAATGGCGATCATCATGCTGGACGCTGTGAAGAAGCTGGCGCCAAGCTTCGGCAATCCCGTGGCGAACATGTGGTGGACCCACAGCCCGAACGACAGGAAGCCGACCGCGACCAGCGACAGGACAAGCCCGAGATGACCGAATGTCGGTCGCCTGGCAAAAACGGGAATGATCGAGGACACCATGCCCGTAGCGGGCAGGAAGATGATGTAGACTTCCGGGTGGCCGAAGAACCAGAAGAGATGTTGGAACAGCAGAACATCCCCACCTTCCGCCGGGTTGAAGATGTGCGTGCCGACCAGCCGGTCGAGGATCAGGAAGGTGGAAGTGATCATCACCGCCGGCATTGCGAAGACGACGACGAAGGAGGTAACCAGCATTGCCCAGACATAGAGCGGGATCTTGTCCAGCGACATGCCAGGGGCTCGCTGCTTGAACACCGTGACGATCGTCGCCACCGCGACGGCCAGCGAGGATACTTCAGTATAAGTGATCATCTGCGCCCAGACGTCGGCCCGCTTGCCCGGCGCGAATTCGGGGCCGGACAGCGGCACGTAAGCAAACCAGCCGACATCGGGCGCCATGTTGAGCGCGAAAGATACCCAGGCGAAAACGCCACCTGAAACGTAGATCCAGTACCCGAACGCGTTCAGGCGAGGGAACGCGATATTGCGGGTGCCGACCATCAGCGGCACGAGATAGATTCCTGTTGCTTGGACGATGGGCACCGCGAACAGAAACATCATAGTAACGCCGTGCATCGTGAACAGTTGGTTGTAGAGGTCCGGCCCGATCAGGCCGCGCTGTGGACCTGAGAGCTGGATACGCATGGCGATGGCATTGAGCCCGCCCAGGCACAGAAATACGAAGGCCGTGATCAGATAGCGCCGTGCGATCACCTTGTGATCGACGCTGGACAGCGCTCCGACGATGCCGGGGGGCGTGCGCCAGGTGCGTTCCAGCCAGCGATGCAGGCGGGCATCGTCCATCCCCGTATCGCGCGGTCCGTCGCGTTCTGGAGCAATGTCGCCCTTGGACGCTGTATCCGGTTTCGAGATATCGCGGTCGCCTGTGATATCGGCGCTGCTCATTTCAGGCCCTCGAGATAGGCGACGATGGCGTTGAGCTCGTCGCCGTCAAGATCGACCACCGGCATATGGGATCCGGGCTTGACGCCTTGCGGGTCGGCTATCCAGGCGGCGAGATTGCCGCGGCTCATCGTCAGTGTTCCGGCCGCCAGCGTCTTCCTGCTGGCTATATGGGTGAGATCGGGGGCGACCGTTCCTCCCGCGGGCGTGCCGCCTATTCTGTGGCACATCACGCAGGGGCGCCTCAGAAACAGATCTTCGCCGGCTTTGGCCTCGTCACCTGCCGGGGCCACGGCCGGCTGCAACTGGTCGTTCCACCAGGCATCGAACTTTGCACGCGGCTCGGCGATGATGAAGGTGCCCATATTCGCATGCTGCGCGCCGCAGAACTCGGCGCATTGACCCCGGTAGACGCCGGGCTTGTCGGCTTTGATGTCGAGCACGTTAATGTGGCCGGGGATGAGGTCGAGCTTGCCGGAAAGGCTCGGGATCCAGAACGAATGGATGACGTCGGTCGAGGTCAAAAGAAGCCGGACCGGCTCGCCGGCAGGGATATGGATCTCGTTTGCCGTGGTCAAGATGCGGCTTGGCGTTGCATCCTCGTAGCGCACCTCCCACCACCATTGATGGCCCGTGACCCGAATGGTCAGCGAGGCATCCGAGCCGATCGCGGCAAGCGTCCTGTTGGCGAAGAAGCTCAGCAAGGTCAATCCGATCAGAATGGCGGCGGTCACCGCGACGGCGGTCAGAACCACGCGCAGCTTCCGTCCTTCGGCGCCGGCGTCGATCGCGAGCGGTTCCGCCTGCGCGCGCGACCGCATCATCAGCGGCGCGGCGAGGGCGATCATCACCAGCACCCACACCACCGCGCAGAGGCCGGTGAAGAACCAAATCAGCCATGCCTGCTCGCTCGCCGCGGGACCTTTCGGGTCGAGGACCGATTGCCAGCCCGCGCACCCCTGGAGCAACAGAGCACCAGCGGTGGCGAACGCCATCGACACGGGGCGCTTCACGGCGACTTCCCCAGCGTGGCGGCATCTGGCATGCGGTTTTCCGACGGATGCACCATCATGTCGTCATTGCGTTGCGGCGCGGCGGAAGACGGCGCGTTGCCGCTGAGCGAGCGAACGTAAGCCGCAAGCTCCCAGATCTGGTCGTCGGGGATCTTGTCGCGGAAACTCGGCATCCCATTCGGCCGACCGTCGCGGATCGTAGCATGGATGCTTTCCATCGAGCTGCCATAGATCCACTTCTCGTCCATCAGCGCCGGCCCCATGCCACCCCCACCGTTGGCATGGCAGCCCGAGCAGTTGAACCAGCTGAACAGGCGCTTGCCCTCGCTCATATGGAAGGCGTTGGCCTCGAAACTCGCCGCCTTGTTGTCGGTGTGAAAGGGTCTTTCGCCGCCGGGCTCGAGCGTGGTCACAGGCGTCGGCTGCTCGCCGGATCCAAGCGCCGATTGCGGCCGCGTGTCTCGCTCCTCGCGCTGGCAGGCAGCCAGGACCAGCGTCGCCGAAACCAGCACGGCAACCCGGCGTATCATCGTGCCTTGCTCCCGGAAGCGTCGAGGCGGGGAACGCTATATTGCGCCAGCACGGCGTCGATCTCGGCCCTGTGCCTGGCCAGCGCTGCGTTCACCTCGCCGCGCAAGGCTTCGTCCTCGCGCCGTACGCCCATGGAGATATCGTAGACCATCGGCAGCAACGGCCCGTCTATGGCTGGCCTGACCGGCGTAATGCGGAGCGGCACCTTCTGCCTGGCGGCAAAATAGCCGGCAAGCGGTCCCCAAACGACCGCGAGGTCGATCTGACCTGCGGCCACCGCTTCGACGATGCGCGCCGGGGGATTGGGTGCGGAATAGTCGCCATAGACCGGATAGCCGACGAGACGGCCGACGACGCCGCGGCGACCAAGCGCCTGGACGGGCGGGGAATTGGCGCCGTCATCGCCGATAAGCTGCACGCCGATCCGCATGCCGCGCAGGCGCGGATCGTTGAAAGAACTGATGTCCGGACCGTCCTGTCGCGTGACGAAAACGTATGACGACCTGTAGTAGGGTGTGGTGGTGCGCAGCATTTCGAGATTGGCCGGGGTGCCGGGAACAAGATCGCACAATCCCGCCTTCAGGGTGTTGCGCACGAAGCCGCGACGCTGGGCCCACCACGTGTAGGACAACTTTGCGCCGAGCTCGCCCGCCACGATTTGCGCGATTTTGTTCTCGAACCCCTGACCGGCCGCGTTGGAAAACGGCATGTTGTTGGGATCAGCGCATACCCTGAGCTCGCGTCCGTCGGCTGCTCTCGCCGCATCCAGCGAACCCAGCATGCCGATGCCGATCGCAAGCAGCACGAGGACCCTGCGTCCCAGCCTCACGACCGTCGCAAATCTATCGAGGCAGCCGAAACACATAGAGCGTGCCTCCCGCCGTTGTCGCGTTTTTCAGATCCTTCATCGCGTTGACGAAGCCCAGTGCCGCCGTTGCATCGCGGGGGTCTAGGTCGCCCGAGACGATCGCGCCGGCCCAGCCGCCCACGCCCGAGAGGATGGCGACATATTGGTGCCCGTCGGGTCCGCGATAGGTGATGGGCTGGCCGATGATCCCCGACGAGGTCTTGAACTGCCACAGCAGATCGCCGGTCCTGGCGCTCACCGCCTTGAACCAGCCTTCCATCGTGCCATAGAAGACGACGTCGCCGGCGGTCACCACCGCGCCGCTCCACACCGGGAAATTCTCCTTGAGGCTCCAGGCGGGTTTCTCCGCCGCGACATCCCAGGCGGTGAAGGCGCCGCGATTGCCGCCGGGCCCGGGGATCATGCGGACGTTCATCCCCACATAGGGCGTGCCGGCTATGTAGTTCACCTCGACGCCTTCTTCATCCATGCAAAGATTGTTGTGCGGGATGTAGAGCAGGCCGGTCTTCGGCGAGAACGCGGATGGCTGCCAGTCCTTGAGGCCTGATGCCGTCGGACAGATATCGCGAACGACCTTGCCGGTTCCGGTCTTCTTGTCAGGGTTTTCGATCAGTCGGCCCGTCTTGAGATCAACACCTTTGCTGGAGTTGACGGGGCCGAAGGGTTTTGCCGACAGGACTTCGCCTGTGGTCCGGTCGAGGATGTACAGATAGCCATTGCGCTCCGGCCGGACCAGCACCTTGCGCGGCTTGCCCTGCCAGGTCATGTCGAGCAGGATCTGCTCGTTGATGCCGTCATAGTCGTGGAGGTCATGCGGGCTCCACTGATAAAACCATTTCGCCGCCCCGGTGTCGGGATCGCGTGCGAAAATGCCAGACGTCCATTTGTTGTCGCCCGGCCGCAAATCCGGGTTCCATGGTCCGGGATTGCCGGTGCCGTGGAAGATCAAGTTCAGATCGGGATCATAGGAAATCCAGCCCCACATGTTGCCGCCGCCGATCTTCCAGGCTTCCGGCGGCCACGTGGTGACGCCAAGATCCTTGCCCTTGTCCATGTCGTAATGCGGCTTGAAAGTCGGCCCTATCAGCACGTCCTTGTCCGGCCCGGTGCCGTAGGCGGTCCAGACGACATGACCGTCGCCGGCGTCAAGCGCCTTGACCCAGCCGCGAACGCCCATCTCGCCGCCGGAATTGCCGACCAGCACTTTGCCCTTCACCACAAGCGGCGCCATGGTGATGGTCTCGCCTATATTGATGTTGCCGATATGCGTGTTCCAGATCGGCTTGCCCGTGTTCGCATCGAGGGCAATCGTGTGGCCGTCCAGCGTGTTGAAGAAAACGCGTCCATCGGCGAAGGCCGCCCCTCGGTTAACGACGTCGCAGCAGGCCACCCCCTGTGCCGCCGGCTCGGGATTGGGTTCGTACTTCCACTTCATCGGGGCGCCTGGCCTGGAGAGATCGAGCGCATATACGATGTTGGGGAAGGGCGTTACGATATACATGGTGTTGCCGACGACCAGCGGCGCCGCTTCTTGCCCCTTGTTCACACCTGTCGAGAACGTGAACGCGACCTGCAGGTTCTTGACGTTGCCGTCATTGATCTCGGAGAGTTCGCTGAAGCGCGTCGACGCGTAGTTCTTGGCCGGCATCGTCCATTGGCCGTCATCGGGTGGCGAGGCTGCGGCGGGCGGTACGATCGCGCCTGTCTGAGGGGGCTCCGAGGCAGCGCCCAGAAGCGGCAGGCAGGCGAGCAGCGTCACCAAAAGGATAACGCCAAAGGAATTCCCGGCTGTCCATTTGCGGGTATGTCGTTGTGCGTCAACGCGCGTTAATGCCAACTGCGGCAAAGCTTTCATTTTTTGATCGAGCCTCCCACGCCGGCACCGAGTTCGGCCGCGATGTCGGCTTCTGTTCCGGCACAAAGCGGATGGCCCCAGCCCGAAGCGCTTTTGCCGCCGGGGTCCAGATCGTAGACAATCGCGTCCTTGCGATTTGGATTGACGCCTGCCGGGACCTTGTCGAAGCCGAGCGCCGCGCGGATACGCCAGGCGACATTGTGATCGGCGCATGAGGAATCGCCTGAAACGCCGAGGCCGCCGACGATGCTATTGCCGTCGTAGAGGGCGAGCCCGCCCCCAAACACCACGACACCTCCGACCGGCTTGCCGACCAGCGGATCGCTCGCGCTGCCGAAAGTTTTGGGATCGCCCGCATAGGCCGCAGCCTGGTTGACCGGATTGGTCGCCTGCAGGCCGAATAGTGGCCCGCCCGGCTGCGCCCCCGCATAGAGATTGGCCGTCGACAGGGCCATCTGAGCCAGGCTGAGACCGTTGGCCGTGTTGGCTTTCTCCGCTGCGATGAGGCGGCTCCCAGGCCATTGCGAGTCGGCCGTGGGCCCACTGAACGCAACCGCGCAGACGGTGCCGTCACGAGCAACGATGGCTGCCCATTCGTTAGTTTCAAAGCCGCCATTGGCTGGGCCGCCGCTTGCCTTCACGTTGGCCTTGAGTACACCAAGCAGCCTGTCGTGATCGGCCGGGCAGGGCTGCTGCGCCATGGCCTTATCCTGGTGGAAGAGGCCACCGATCAGCAACAGCAGAGCAAAGACAGGTACGAAAAGCTGAGAGCGGTACATTGTCCCGGGCATCCGTTCACATGACAAGAAGACCCCCGCCAGATGGAGAGTGCGAGGATATGTCGTATGCGTTGGTGTCTAACTCGCGTAATGCTTCTATGTTCCTGCTTTGAAAAATTCGTGCAGCTGGAGTTGAAGCCTGGGGTTCCATAACGGCTGGACCCATGTCCCTGCGCCACGGTCGCGACGAGTACTTGATGCTTGAAAACGCGACCGGGATCGCGCAAACGCACTCGCCTCTCCCTGAGAGCGCTGTTGCCGTTGTCACAGCGTTCGGCGATGGATGATCTCTTCAATAAGTTTGGCGTCGGCTTCGTATTCCGCGGCCGGCTGGCCATTTGGCTGGCTAGTCTATGTCTTTCCCGAGCGGCTTCGCGTTTCGCCGTCCGTTTCGCCAACTCGGCCCGCTGCTGGTGCGCTCTTAGAAGGCTTCAAAGAGCCTGTTCCGCATCGTCCGCCTGGGCCTGCATCAAAACGTCTGCTTCGAACGCATGTCCGGTGTGACAACGGTAACGGGCAATCGGCCCGTCTTCGAGGAGAGCCGCCGGAATGTCCGGCGAAATTTCCCGGACAAGTCTCTTCAGCGCGTCGACGCCCCCCGCCGAGGCTCCGATTGCGACAATGCACCGGTTCTCGCAACCGTGAGCACGGACCTTCTCCGGCTGTCCCGCATGTTCCGACAGCGGTAGCGGTGCGGCGGTGGCCATGTGCTTCACCCACGTTCAGCAAAGATTTTTTTGCGAGCACTCCGGCCAGGCCGCCGCTGCCGGTCGGATGCCCTGCTTTCGTCATCAGCTTCCTGACCCGTCGCCGAACCTAGGTGTCCGGCAACGACGTTCTACTCCGAACTAACGCTTACGTGCGCGTTTGACGGCAGCCTCTGCCATGGCCGGGGCCTCCTCAATGCTTGCCGCGCCGCCAAAATCCGCGTTCTTGGTTCGGCCAGCTCCCGGACCCGCACCTAGATCAGCGCCTGTGGTCGGATCGGAACTCGGATCGGAAAGAGTACGGTCGGCCATCTTGGCCACCACCTTCATGTCTTTGGCCCCCAGCTTGACCGTTGCCAAGCCGTCTCCGCCGTCGACGGGCATCACCTTTTCAAGGTCATCGATGCGGTCCCACTCTTCGCCGGAATTCCAGGGGCCAGTGACATCGCCGTCGCCCTGGGAGGTGTTGACGTACATGCTGGCGTACTTCTCTACGCCTGGCAGCTTGCCTGACGGGAAATTGTTTTCGATCGCGTAGAGTGCTTTCTCAAACGACTTCTGGTGAGCGATCTCGCGCGTCATCAGGAAGCCGAGCGCGTCCTTGATGCCCGGGTCGTCGGTGATGTTGATGAGGCGTTCGTAAACGATCTTGGCGCGCGCTTCGGCTGCGATATTCGATCGCAGATCCACCGTAGGTTCGCCGCGCGAGTCGACATAGGCCGCGGTCCAGGGAACGCCGGCCGAATCGCACAGCGCGGGAGCGCCGCCGAACAGAATCGATTCCTTGGCTGTCGTACCGCTGGCGCCGATCATCAGGTAGAGCTCCGCCTCTTTCATTTGACCCTCGGCAAGTTGTGCCTTGAGCCCCTTGTTCAGCATGGTGACTATCGATCCCACCACTTCGAGGTGGCTGAGTTCTTCGGTCGCGATGTCAAGCAGCATGTCGCGACGGCCGAGATCGTCTTCGCCAAGGCCTTGGGTGAAATATCGCATCGCCGCGGCAAGCTCACCATCGGCGCCGCCGAACTGTTCCATGATCATACAGGCGAGGCGGGGATTCGGCTCCGAGACGCGAACGGTGTATTGCAGGCGTTTGTTGTGCATGAACATGGACATTTCTCCGGTTAGACCGCCCGAACCTCACCGCAATATGATTGTTCCATCCGGCGGCCGAGCCTCGCGCCTTTCTTTAGTGATGATGGATCCCGGCCAACGGTGTCATCGACCCTCCCACAGCCGTAAGCCGATGTAGGCTATATCGCCATTGCCCATCATTCCCCGATAGGAACATATTCCCCGTGCGGCGATTACTTCATTTTCTGAGGCCGAACCATGTCCAGGACTATTGCCGATGCCATTTGCGATCGTACAGGCCCGACGAGATCGGCCGCGGTCCTACTGATCTGTTTGACGTTTGAGATCGGCGTCTTTCAAGCCGCTGCCGCGACATTCGGGGCATCTGATCGTTGACCCCTTGCAGCCCCCTCCGTGCACTCCATGTGGGCAACAAGTCCCGTTTGTGGACAACCATCTACTGCAATCGAATACCTTGCCGGCGCCGAGACACCGCCGGCACTGAACTTTCGGAACCCTACCAAACGCCACCTGCCGAACTATCGGAAAGGCAAGAACGCAGGTAGTCAGAATTAGTTTCAGCCAATCCATTGGGACCAGGCACTAGCCTGCTAAAGGAATCGTTCTCCGTCGCCCCTGTGCTCACAACAAAACCAATGCGAGTCTTGGCGGTGCCGGGCAAATCCGAAGCCAGCATGCTTCGCGCACCCGGTGTGCTCGCATACGTGGCCGAGCGCTTTCGCGCGCACGCTGGAACAAGCGACCCGGCACAACATGCTTGTGAAGGTGGAGTGCAGTTGCGGCAACGTCTGCTACTGCAGATCGGCCGATCTTATGAAGGTGTACGGCGGCGGCATTGATCCGTTGAGGCTGAAATTCGACTGCAACCGGTGCAGGCCTTCGATCAAGGTTACCCTTCTGGAGGTGCATGCCGAGCACCTGGCTAAGCGGCTGATGATCCACAAGCCGATGAGGGTGGACGGCGAGATCGTCTAGTACACGGAGAGGTTTAGGGGATGAAAATCGAGCGATCGAAGGAGACGCCGTCGGGGAAGCCCAAGTGAAAGCTCCGAACCGCATCAGTTCACGGCGTGGAGTGGCCGAGGGCGCGCCTGCAAACTGCTGACCAGCGACGACTAGCGATCCACATCACCCAAGACGATGTCCAACGATCCGAGGACCGCGGTGACGTCGGCCAGCATATGGCCGCGGCAAAGGTGGTCCATCGCCTGGAGATGAGCGAAGCTCGGAGGCCGCAGCTTGCATCGGTAGGGCTTGTTCGTTCCATCCGACACCAAATAGACGCCAAACTCTCCTTTCGGGGCTTCCACCGCGGCGTAAACCTCGCCGGCGGGTACCCGAAAACCCTCGGTGTACAGTTTGAAGTGGTGGATCAACGCTTCCATGGACCGCTTCATGGCCGCACGTTTGGGAGGAACGACCTTGCCGTCGAGATTGGAAACAGGTCCAGTCCCCTCCTTTGCTAGCAGGTCGACGCACTGGCGCATGATCTTAGCAGACTGCCGCATCTCCTCCATGCGCAACAGATAGCGGTCGTAGCAATCGCCATTCTTGCCGACCGGGATGTCGAAATCCATCTCTGCATAGCACTCGTATGGCTGGGACTTGCGCAAGTCCCATGCAGCACCTGATCCACGCACCATCACGCCGGAAAAGCCCCAGGCCCAGGCTTCATTCTGGGAGATCCGCCCGATGTCGACATTGCGCAGTTTGAAGATGCGGTTATCGGTGAGCAACCTGTCCAGGTCATCCACGGTCTTAAGAAACGGGTCGATCCAATTTCCAATGTCGACGATCAAATCTGGCGGAAGGTCCTGGTGCACGCCGCCTGGCCGGAAATATGCTGCATGCATGCGCGATCCACTCGCCCGCTCGTAGAAGACCATCAGCTTCTCGCGTTCAACAAAGCCCCATAAGGGCGGCGTCAGCGCGCCCACGTCCATGGCCTGAGTTGTCACATTCAGCAGATGAGACATGATCCGCGAGATTTCACTATAGAGAACCCTGATCAACTGCCCACGCCGCGGCACGGTCAGGCCCATCAGTTTTTCGATCGCGAGGCACCAGGCATGCTCCTGAGACATCGGTGCCACGTAGTCGAGGCGGTCGAAGTAAGGCAGGGCCTGAAGGTAAGTTTTGGCTTCGATCAATTTCTCCGTCCCGCGATGCAGCAGGCCTATATGGGGGTCAACACGGTCGACCACCTCCCCATCGAGCTCGAGTACCAGACGAAGCACGCCATGTGCGGCAGGATGTTGGGGGCCGAAATTGATGTTGAAGTTTCGGACGGAATTCTCTGCCATGCGGGCACTCCTCGGGAGCCCGCCTAACCTCTCGTCTAAGCCGTTGTTCCGCTAAGCGGAGTTATTTCACGACCGACGATGCACGCCTTGCATCAGGTCCGCTAAACCGGCTTCAGGATCATCACCTGCTGCGCCAACGAGCACCGAAATGCCCCACACCAAAACTGCCAAACCGTGATCTCGCAGACCGGTCCCTCAAAACGATGCGCCCGGGTTCGCTTGCCACCACTATCTCACCTGCCTGCCGCAACGATGGACCGCTCGAGGGCCCCGTACGACAAACGTGTTAAGCGTGCGATATTTGGACCGTGGCCTGGACTTTGAAAGATGGGCTCTCAGCTGCTCGGCGGCATACCGGTTGCTGCCGAGCAGCATGCCGGTCGCTTGGCGTCGGGTTGTTAAGGGCCGGGACTCCGGGCATTGAGTCTCGCGCACAACGCGGACCAAAGCCTCGCCCCGCATGATTGCACGATAAGACCCGTATTCATGCTCTGACCGCCGGCCGGGTTGTGAGTGGCATTGTCACCCCATCACCTGGGCAACCTATGCCGTCCCCTGCCTCGTCTCCGCGCTGGACGAACCCCGATATCGGCGGCGTATTGCCGTTTCGGCGAGAAGTCGCGGCGCTGGCGGAATAGATCGTGCAGCGAATGCTTGGAGGTACGGCGCGCGGCGTGTGACCTGCGCGCGCCAGGTCACGCCGTGTTCAGTCGGGCGGACGGTCCGCGACCGAACGCCGTCCATCGATCCACAAGGCAAGCAAGGTGCAGGCCGCGCCCGAGAGCAGGTAGGCGCCCGCCGCGATGAGGCCGAAATTGCCGGCCAAAAGCAGGGCCGCGAGCGGCGCGAAGCCGGCGCCGAACATCCAGGCTAGATCCGAGGTTATCGCCGAGCCGGTATAGCGATGCTGTCGCGAAAAGCTCGATGCGACGACGCCCGACGACTGCCCGAAGCTCAGCCCCAGCAGGATGAAGCCCAGCACCATGAACAGGGCCTCGCCGACCGTGCCGCCATCCAGAAGCTGCGGGGCAAAGCCGCTGAACGTCGCGATGGCGATCGCCGAACCGATGAGCAGTGCGCGGCGTCCGATGCGATCGGCTAGCGGACCCGACGCGACGATGGCCGCGATGCCGAACAGCGCGCTCACCGCCTCGATCGCGAGGAAGCGTGCCGGGCCTTCATTGGTGAACAGGAACACCCAGGAGAGCGGAAACACCGTCACCATATGGAACAGGGCGAAACTCGCCAGCGGCGCGAAGGCGCCGATGACGACGTTGCGGCCTTCGGCCCTGAGCGTGTCCCTGATGCGCGTCGGCTGCAGGTCGCCGCTCTCGTATAGTTTCGAGAATTCGGGCGTCACCACGATGCGCAGCCTGGCGAACAAGGCCACGACATTGATGGCGAAGGCGACGAAGAAGGGATAGCGCCAGCCCCAGGAAAAGAAGTCGTCGGCCGAAAGATTGGCGACGAAGAAGGCGAAGAGCGAACTCGCGACGATAAGGCCGATCGGGGCGCCCAGCTGCGGGATCATGGCGTAGAAGCCGCGCCGGTTCCGCGGCGCGTTCAGCGCCAGCAGCGAGGGCAGGCCGTCCCATGTTCCGCCAAGCGCCAGCCCCTGTCCGATGCGGGCCAGCGCCAGCAGCCAGATCGCGATGGCACCGATCTCGCCATAGGCGGGAAGGAACGCGATGGCGACGGTCGAGGTGCCGAGCAGGAACAGCGCGATCGTCAGTTTCGCGCCGCGGCCATAGGCGCGATCGACGGCCATGAACAGGACGGAGCCAAACGGACGGGCGATGAAGGCCAGCGCGAAGATGGCGAAGGAGTAGAGCGTTCCCACGAGCGGATCATGCGTCGGAAACACCAGCTTGGGGAACACGATGACGGACGCGATCGCGTAGACGAAGAAGTCGAAGAATTCCGACGTCCTGCCCACGATCACGCCGACCGCTATGTCGCCCGCGCTGACCTGGCCATGATGCGAGCCGATCAGCTCGCTGTTCGTTTCGGCTGTCGAAGTCTGAGCCATCTTGTCCGTCGCCACCGCGTCGTATGAAATACCCGGGACGCATTTGTAGCAATCCCATTGTGCGCTGCACACTGCGCCAGACCCGGCCCGGCTGGGCATTGGACAAATTGTCCAATGTCACCGCGCCGTCGCCGGCAGTAGCCCTTTGTCGATACCGCACTGCAACATCGCAACGCGTTGTGGCGGTCCATCGAGGGCAGCGTCTGATGAAACGATTTGGAGCCTTGCTTCTGCTTCCTCTGGCCGGGCTGTTGAGCGGCTGCGATATGGTCGTTCTCGCGCCGGCGGGCGATGTCGCGGCCCAGCAGCGCGATCTGCTCGTGGTCTCGACCCTGCTGATGCTCCTCATCATCGTGCCGGTCATGGCGCTGACCATTTTCTTTGCCTGGCGCTACCGGCAATCCAACGCTTCGGCGACCTACGCGCCGGACTGGGATCATTCGACGAAACTGGAACTGGTGATCTGGGCGGCGCCGCTGCTCATCATCATATGCCTCGGCGCGCTGACCTGGCTCGGCACGCATTTGCTCGACCCATACCGCCGCATCGATCGCATCGAACCCGGCCAGCCCGTCACTCAGGACCACAAGCCGCTCCGGGTCGAGGTCGTGGCGCTCGACTGGAAATGGCTCTTCATCTACCCGGACTATGGCATCGCCTCGGTCAACGAACTGGCGGCGCCGGTCAACCAGCCGATCGACTTCCGCATCACCTCGTCGGCGGTGATGAATTCCTTCTACATTCCAGCCCTTGCCGGCCAGATCTATGCCATGCCCGCGATGGAGACGAAGCTCCATGCCGTCATCAACCGGGAGGGCACCTATAGCGGCTTCTCCGCCAATTACAGCGGCGCCGGCTTTTCGGGCATGCGCTTCGCCTTCCACGGCCTGTCCGGCCAGGCTTTCGACGGATGGGTGGCGCAGACCAGGACCGCGTCGGCGAAACTTGACCGCGACAGCTATCTCGAACTCGAAAAGCCGAGCGAGAACGAACCGGTCCGCCACTATGCCTCCGTCGATCCCGATCTCTATGGAGCCATCCTCAATCTGTGCGTCGAGCGCGGCAAGATGTGCATGAACGAAATGATGTCGATCGACGCCAAGGGCGGTCTCGGCCTTGCGGGTGTCCGCAACACCCTGCCGCTGCAATACGACAAGCTTGCCCGGCGTGGCGCGGTGTTCGGAAACGATCCCTCCTATGTCGCCAGCATCTGCACGGCGGAAGAGGCTGCTGCCGTCTCGCGTGCGGCCCGCGATGCCTGGCCGAGCTATTGGCCTGCGAAGAACCTGTCGCCGCTGCGCGGGGCGGGGCTGCTCCGGCCAGGGACAGACAGCCGCAGTGCCGAAGCGGATACGCCGCCGCTTGGCCTGTTGCGGCGTGAATTGTGAGAGACAGCCGATGCCCGACACGCTGACCAGATTCATTTTCGGCCGCCTCACCTTGGAGTCGCTGCCGCTGCACGAGCCGATCGTGGTGGCCACCTTCATCGCGGTGGCGCTCGGCGGCATCGCGCTTCTTGGCGTCATCACCTATTTCAAGCTCTGGACCTATCTGTGGCGCGAGTGGTTCACCAGCGTCGACCACAAGAAGATCGGCATCATGTATATGGTGCTCGGCCTCGTCATGCTTTTGCGCGGCTTTTCGGACGCCATCATGATGCGCCTGCAGCAGGCCATCGCCTTCAACGGCTCCGAAGGCTACCTGAACTCACATCACTACGACCAGATCTTCACCGCGCATGGCGTGATCATGATCTTCTTCGTGGCGATGCCTTTCGTCACCGGGCTGATGAATTTCGTGGTGCCGCTGCAGATCGGCGCCCGCGACGTGTCCTTCCCGTTCCTCAACAATTTCTCGTTCTGGATGACGGTCGGCGGCGCCATCCTGGTCATGGCCTCGCTGTTCGTCGGCGAATTCGCCCGCACCGGCTGGCTCGCCTATCCGCCGCTCTCCGGCATCGGCTACAGTCCCGACGTCGGCGTCGATTATTACATATGGGCGCTGCAGGTGGCGGGTGTCGGCACGACGCTGTCGGGCATCAACCTGATCTGCACCATCATCAAGATGCGTGCGCCCGGCATGACGATGATGCGCATGCCGGTCTTCACCTGGACGTCGCTGTGCACCAACGTGCTTATCGTCGCGTCCTTTCCGGTCTTGACGGCGGTGCTCGCCATGCTGTCGCTCGACCGCTATGTCGGCACCAACTTCTTCACCAACGATTTCGGCGGCAATCCGATGATGTATGTGAACCTCATCTGGATATGGGGTCACCCTGAGGTCTACATCCTCATCCTGCCGCTATTCGGGGTCTTTTCCGAGGTCACCTCGACCTTTTCCGGCAAGCGCCTGTTCGGCTACACCTCGATGGTCTACGCCACGGTCGTCATCACCATCCTGTCGTATCTCGTCTGGCTGCACCACTTCTTCACCATGGGCTCCGGCGCCAGCGTCAACTCCTTCTTCGGCATCACCACGATGATCATCTCGATCCCGACGGGGGCCAAGATATTCAACTGGCTGTTCACGATGTATCGGGGCCGCATCCGTTTCGAGCTGCCGATGATGTGGACGGTGGCCTTCATGCTGACCTTCACCGTCGGCGGCATGACCGGCGTGCTGCTTGCCGTGCCGCCGGCGGACTTTGTGCTGCACAACAGCCTGTTCCTGATCGCGCACTTCCACAACGTCATCATCGGCGGCGTGCTTTTCGGCCTGTTCGCCGGCATCGCCTACTGGTGGCCGAAGGCCTTCGGCTTCAAGCTCGATCCGTTCTGGGGCAAGGTCTCGTTCTGGTGCTGGGTGGTCGGCTTCTGGTTCGCCTTCATGCCGCTCTACGTCCTCGGCCTGATGGGTGTCACGCGCCGCATGCGGGTTTTCGACGACCCCTCGCTGCAGATATGGTTCGTCATCGCCGCCTTCGGCGCGGTGCTGATCGCCTTCGGCATAGCGGCTTTCCTGATCCAGATATTCGTCTCGATCCGCAGGCGCGAGGCGCTCGCCGATCCGACCGGCGACCCCTGGGACGGACGCACGCTCGAATGGTCGACGTCCTCGCCGCCGCCCGCCTACAACTTCGCATTCATGCCGGTCATTCGAGACAACGACGCCTGGTTCGATATGAAGCAGGCCGGCTACGTCAGGCCGCTTGCCGGCTTCAAACCGATCCATATGCCCAGAAACACCGGTACCGGCATGATCCTCGCCGCCTTCAGCGTCGCGCTCGGCTTCGGCATGATCTGGTACATCTGGTGGCTGGCGGCGTTGAGCTTCGTGTGCCTCATCGCCACCGCGATCGGTCACACCTTCAATTATAACAGAGACTTCCACATTTCGGCGGCCGAGGTCACGCGGACGGAGGAGGCGAGGACGACCCTCCTCGCCGTCCGGGGTTAGGGTTTGAGCATGGCATCGACAGCAATCACGGCCGGCACCGAACCGGTCTTTCACCTGGAAGAAGAGCATGCGCACGCCGAAGGCGGCTCCACCATGCTCGGTTTCTGGCTCTATTTGATGAGCGACTGCCTGATCTTCGCCATGCTGTTCGCGGCCTATGGCGTGCTCGGGGGCAACTATGCGGCCGGGCCGGCGCCCAAGGATCTGTTCGACCTCGATCTGGTGGCGGTCAACACCGCCATGCTGCTCTTCTCCTCGATCACCTATGGCTTCGCCATGCTGACCATGGACAAGGGCCGCGTGGCGGCTACGCAGGCCTGGCTTGCCGTGACCGGCCTGTTCGGCCTGGCTTTCCTGTCCATCGAACTCTACGAGTTTTCCCACATGATCCATGAAGGCGCGACGCCGCAGCGCAGCGCCTTCCTGTCGTCCTTCTTCACCCTGGTCGGAACGCACGGCCTGCACGTCACCTTCGGCATCGTCTGGCTGGTGACGCTGATGACGCAGGTCGCGAGATTTGGCCTCATCGAGGCCAACCGCCGCCGGCTGATGTGCCTCTCGATGTTCTGGCACTTCCTCGACGTCGTCTGGATCGGCGTCTTCACCTTCGTCTATCTGATGGGGATGTTGCGATGAGCGCTCATGATCATGCCGAGGGTCACGCAGACGTCCATGGTGGAGCGGCACATGGATCGTTCCGGGGCTATCTGACGGGCTTCCTTCTGTCGGTGATCCTGACCGCCATCCCATTCTGGCTGGTCATGACCGGCGCCATCGACGACAAGCAGGTCGCGGCCATCGTCATCATGGCCTTCGCGGTCGTGCAGATCGTCGTCCACATGATCTTCTTCCTGCATATGAACACCGCCTCGGAAGGCGGATGGTCGATGCTGGCGCTGATCTTCACGCTGATTCTGGTCGTCATCGTGCTGACGGGTTCGCTCTGGGTGATGTATCATCTCAACGCCAACATGATGCCGGGACTACACGACATGCGCGAGATGCCATGAACCTGACGTCGGGCTCGGGGAGGACCATTGCCGAGGCGGTCGGAGAGGCCGGCATCGCTCGGCGCCCCGCGCGGCAGGAGAGCGCAGGCAGGTCGTCCGCGTCGCGCATCTTCCTGGTGCTGCTCGGGCTCCTCGGCGCGCTGGTGTTTGTCGGGCTTGGCATATGGCAGTTGGAAAGACGGGTCTGGAAGCTCGACCTGATCGCCCGTGTCGACCAGCGCATCCATGCCCCGGTTGTCGACGTACCCGGTCCGGAGAACTGGAAAGCCATCAACGCGACCGGTCATGAATACAGCCATGTGCGATTGGCCGGGCGGTTCCTCGGCGGTGCCAACACGCTGGTGCAGGCGGTGACGGAGCTTGGCGGCGGCTACTGGGTGCTGACGCCGATGCAAACCGACCGTGGCTTCGTCGTGCTGGTCAATCGCGGCTTCATCCCGCCGGAACGCAAGGCGGAATTTGAACGGGAGCGCGCAAGCTCCGCCACGCCGTCCGTGATCGATGGTCTCTTGCGCATGAGCGAGCCCGGCGGTGGCTTCCTGCGCAAGAACGACGTGACGGGCAATCGTTGGTATTCGCGAGACGTCGCCGCCATCGCAACCGCCCGTGGCCTGGCAAAGGCCGCTCCCTATTTCGTCGATGCGGAAGCATCAGGTACCGATAGCTGGCCGCGCGGCGGGCTGACGGTCGTGACTTTCCGAAACACCCACCTGGTCTATGCTTTGACCTGGTTCACGCTCGCCGCGATGCTCGCCATTGCCTTGGCCAGGCCGATGATCGGCCGCCGGCGGCGGCCAGCAAGATGAGCCTGCCCACGCAAACGTTTCGCCATAACATGTCCCTGGGCGCCGCATCCCTTGCTGGCAACAACGGCGCGGCCCCCAATCCCGAAGCGACGAACAGGAAGAACCTGTTATTGCTCATCCAACTGCGTTGGCTGGCGGTGGCGGGCCAGGTGCTCACCATCCTGGCGACGCAATACTGGTTCGCCATTCCGCTGCCTCTGGCGGAGATGGCCGGCGTGGTGCTTTTCCTGGTCGGCTTGAACATCTTCAGCCTGCTGGTCCTGGGCGGCATAAGGCCGATCACCAACACCCAGCTCTTCGTCGCGCTCATCTTCGACATGGCGGCATTGACGACACAGCTTTACCTGAGCGGCGGCGCGTCCAATCCGTTCGTGTCGCTCTATCTCCTGCAGATCACGCTCGGCGCGGCGCTGCTGACGCCACGGTCGACCTGGATCCTGGTGGCGGCGGCCTCCGCCTGCTTCGTCTTCCTCATCTTCCTCTTCCAGCCGATCGCCATCCCGCATCATGGCAGCGATCTCTTGTCCCTGCATATCAGGGGCATGTTCATCTGCTTCGTGCTGGCGGCCGGGCTGATCGTGATCTTCATGACGCGCATCAACCGCAATCTGCGTGAGCGCGACGCCTATCTTGCCGATCTGCGCCAGCGTTCGGCCGAGGAGGACCACATCGTGCGCATGGGCCTGCTGGCTTCCGGCGCCGCGCACGAACTCGGCACGCCGCTTGCCACCATATCCGTCATCCTGTCCGACTGGCGCCAGATGCGCAGCCTTTCGCGCAACCGCGAACTGGCGGCCGATGTGGCCGAAATGCAGGCCCAGATCGAGCGCTGCAAGCACATCGTGTCCGGGATACTGATGTCTTCCGGCCAGGCCAGGGGCGAGGGAACGATACGCACGACCATCCGCGGTTTCCTCGACGATCTGGTCGAGGAATGGCGCACCAGTCGCCAACCCTTCAGGCTGGAATACAACAACGATTTCGACCCGGACGAGCAGATCGTGTCCGACACGGCGCTCAAGCAGGTCATCTTCAACGTGTTCGACAATGCCCAGGAAGCATCGCAGCATTGGGTCGGCGTCACCGCCGAGCGGCAGGGCGACAAGCTGGTGATCTCCGTGCGCGATCGCGGGCCGGGTTTCGACGAAGGTATTCTGGCGGCGCTCGGCCAACCCTATATGTCGAGCAAGGGGCGGCCTGGCGGCGGCCTTGGTCTTTTCCTCGTCGTCAACGTGATGCGGAAACTGGGAGGCGATTTTTCGGCGCGCAACATGGAGCAGGGCGCCTGTGTTACGCTTTCGCTGCCGCTTGCGGCGCTGACCGATGGAGATGACCATGAGGCCTGATCGATCGCTGTTCATCGTCGAGGATGACGTAACCTTCGCCAAAACGCTGAAGCGTTCCTTCGAAAAACGCGACTACGACGTCATGGTCTGTCACGACAGGGAGGAACTGCTCCGTGCCCTCGAAACAGCCGTTCCGGCCTATGCCGTCGTCGATCTCAAGCTCGGGGCCGGCGGCTCCGGGCTGGAGTGCGTCAAGTTGCTCGGCGCCCGCGATGCTTCGATCAGGATTGTCGTGCTGACCGGGTTTGCCAGCATCGCCACGGCTGTCGAGGCGATCAAGCTCGGCGCCAGCCATTACCTGGCCAAACCCGCCAACACCGATGATATCGAAGCCGCCTTCGGCAGGGCCGAGGGCGATGTTTCGGTGCCTCTTTCCTCGCGTCCCACCTCGATCAAGAATCTGGAATGGGAGCGCATCCACGAAACGTTGGTCGAAACCGGCTTCAACATCTCCGAAACGGCGCGCCGCCTTGGCCTGCATCGGCGCACCTTGGCCCGCAAGCTCGAGAAGCGTGTCGTGAGATAGCGGGAATTCGAGTCGAGCCGCGGTCTTCTTCGCGGCGTCTACCATCGTTCCTCGGTCTCATGGTGCGGCAGGTCTATTCCGCAGCAGACCCAGCCAAGGCGCTGGCTCGATCCATAATTGTAACGAGGCTGCAATGGCGCCGGATCATCGAATGTGCCGACATGCAGCGCGATTTCATGGGGCGATGCGTCATAGGCGAGGCTGAGCGGCGAACCGCAACTTGAGCAGAATCCCCTCAAGGCGATCGGCGACGATCTGCGATAGGCCGGTTCGGCGGCGGTCCAGGCCAGGCTCTGGGACTGTACCCACGCCAGAACCGCGAACGCGCTCCCGGTTGCTCGCCGACACATGTCGCAATGGCAATAGTGAACCCTTGGCTCGCTATCGACAGTGAAGCGAATCCGACCGCAGAGACAACCGCCACTTAACGTCATCCCGGTGACATCCCTGGAATAGCGCGGCCCGATAGTCCCGACAGTCTCATGCCAGCCCTCCCTTCAACGCAGCCGAAACGTCAACCAGCTGCGTCGGTTCCAGCGAACGGCCAGGAACGAGTTCCTTGATCCCACGTTCCAAATCCGGGATGGGAATGCGAGAGGTCACGATGAACTACCGTTGGTCGGAAATGCCCTGATGTCCATGCCGGGACTGGCATATGGCCCGCTGGGGCAGCGATGCATGCATGTCTGCGTGGATATGCAGAAGCTGTTTGCCGAGCCGTCGCCTTGGGCGACGCCTTGGATAACCCGTGTCCTCCCGCGGATCGAGAAGCTTGTGGAAAGGCGGGCGGAACAGACGGTCTTCACGCGCTTCCTGCCTGCGCAAAGACCAGGGCAGGGCGTTGGTACATGGAAGCGCTATTATGAGCGCTGGGCTTCGATGGCCATCGACAACATCGGGCCGGACATGATCGAATTGTTGCCGCCACTGGCCGCTTACTGTCCACCCGCATCAGTTATCGACAAGCACATCTATTCCCCCTGGTTTGAAGGTCGCCTCAGGGCTTTTTTGATGGAGCGCGAGATCGACACGCTGGTCGTCACGGGAGGCGAAACCGACGTGTGCGTCCTGGCCACCGTGCTCGGCGCCATCGATTTCGGCTATCGCGTGGTTCTCGTCACCGACGCCCTGTGCAGTTCTTCCGACGCGACGCATGACGCGCTGCTTACCGTCTATCACCAGCGTTTCGCACAGCAGGTCGAGACGGTCGATATGGAAACGGTTCTCTCGAACTGGGCTTGAGACGCCGGCCCCGGGTGCAGCACCAGCCTTCCCTGCGGGGCTCGTAGTGCTTATCTGTCACCAATCGCGGACACTGGAGCAGGCAAAGGCGTGGCGCAACGATCGGGCAGTGCGGATCTTCCCCTTCACGGCGGACGCGTGCCGAAATGGCTGGGCGACCGCATGACACGCCTTGGCGCCGTCATGTGCGAGGCGATCATCCATCACTATGGCCGCAACGAACTGCTGCGGCGCCTGGCGCATCCGTTCTGGTTCCAGTCCTTCGGCGCCGTCATGGGCATGGACTGGCATTCGTCAGGCATCACCACCAGCGTCGTCGGTGCCTTGAAACGCGGCCTCACGCCGCTGTCGGGCGAACTCGGCATCCATGTCTGCGGTGGTCGTGGCGCGCATTCGCGCAAGACCCCGCACGAGCTCGCGGCAATAGGCGAGCGCATTGGCTTCGACGGAGCGCGCCTGGCTACCGCCAGCCGGCTTGTCGCCAAGGTGGACAGCGCCGCCGTCCAGGACGGTTTCGACCTCTATCTGCATGGCTTCATCGTCACCGATGACGGCGACTGGGTGGTGGTGCAGCAAGGCATGAATGGCGACAGCAAGGTGGCGCGTCGCTACCATTGGCTGTCCGAGGGTTTGAAGAGTTTCGTCGACCAGCCGCATGCGGCCATCGAGGGCGCCAACCAGGGCGAGATCGTCAACCTGACCGACCGGCGCGCCGAAGCCTCGCGCCGGGGGCAGCTGGATCTTCTGCAGGATCTCGGGCCGGACCGTATCCTGCGGGAATTCGCCGCTCTGGAACCCGGTGCCGCGCCGGCTCCGGCGCAGCCGCTGCTGCCGCATCTGGTCATGCCGGCCCACCACGATGTCCGCGAGAGCGATGTCGTGATGCATCGCCTGCACGGCAACATGGCAGCCGCCGCCGAGCGGGGCCCAGCCGATTTTGCCGAGCTTCTTCTGGTCCCCGGAGTCGGCGCCCGCACGGTGCGCGCTCTGGCCCTCGTCGCCGAAGTGGTGCATGGCGCGCCGTGCCGGTTTTCGGACCCCGGCCGTTTCTCGCTGGCGCATGGCGGCAAGGACAGGCATCCGTTCCCTGTTCCGCTCAAGGTCTATGACGAGACGATCGGCGTGCTGAAATCCGCCGTGCAGAAAGCAAGGCTTGGTCGCGAAGAGGAAATCGGCGCCTTGAGGCGGCTCGACGATCAGTCGCGCCAGGTCGAGCGATACGTCACCGGCCCCAGTCTCAAGGAAATCGTCGCCGGCGAATTCGACCAGTCGCATCTGTTGGGTGGCCGTAGCGTCTTTGGTTGGGAACCGGCACCGGACAAGATGCCCGCCGAGCAGAACAAGAAGGCATGACGGTCCGCTGACGGCGATCACGCCACGCGACGGTACCTGTGGTGGTCCTTGATGAATTTATTGAAGAAGCGGCCTTTCGAAGGGGCGCGCATGAACGCCGCATAGGTGGCCGGGGCGACTTCCTCATAGTCGTAGCGGTTGCCGTGCGGCACGAACCAGACCGAGAGGATCCTGGTCGCGGGATCGTATTGCGTGTTGCGAATAACGGTCGACGGCATGGTGGCACCTGACGGGTCATCCGGATAAACCCGCCACGCATGGCCCGGTTCCGTACCGCCCGAAGTCGCTACCTGTCGCGTGGATTGCCGAACTTCGCGTCGCGCTGCCTCGAATATCGATCGATGCGCGGCAGCTCGTCGGCAAAGTCGACCCAAGGCAGCCTGAGGTCCCAATAGGCGTGCGCCTGGGGCCGCAGCCCTTCGGGTTTGTCGAAGAAACCGATCGTAAGATAAAGCTCGTCAGGCAAGCCTTCGTCGCTATAGCCTATCGAACTCCCGCAATCGGAGCAGAAAGTGCGGACAACGCCCGGTGTCCTGGAAAAGGCCTTTGGCGTGCCCCTCAAAAGGCGGAACTGGCTCGGCCGATATCCGACCCAGATGGTCAGTGGACCGCCGATCGCCTTGCGGCAATCATCATCGTGATCATAGCATATCCAGAAGGGCTCACCGTCCATGGCGGCTGCAATCGCCCCGCAAAAGCAGGCCCCCGTTTCAACGCGCAGCATCCGGTACTCCAAGGCTAGACCATGTCCGACGGCATCCGACGGGGCCGCCCTTTCCTAAACTTTCACGCCGCTCCGGCGTTCCGTTGCGCCGTTTGGCGACGTGTCCAGGAGGCAAGCGCGGTTCCTATATTGCCTTGTGGTCCGGCCCTCACCATCTAGGCACAATGTCGCCGCTCAAACCGAAAACCGCCGGCCGTGTGGCCCAGCACGATCTCTTCGGCGCCGTTCAGGATGAGCTGCCGGAGGGTTTCGCCTACCAGCCGGAACTGATCACGCCGCAAGAGGAAATCGAACTCGCCCGGCATATTGAGGAACTGCCCTTCAAGGCCTTCGACTTCCATGGCCATCTAGCGAACCGGCGTGTCGTCGGTTTTGGCCTTCGCTACGATTATGACCGGCGAGAAGCGGTCGAGGCGCCGCCGATACCTGATTTTCTTTTGCCCTTGCGCGAAAAGGTCGCGGCTTTTGCGGGCCGGCCCGTCGAAACTTTTGCGCAGGTCCTGATCAATGAGTACCGGCCCGGCGCCGGTATCGGCTGGCACCGCGACAAGCCTCATTTCGAGGACGTCGCGGGCGTTTCCCTGCTGGCGCCCTGCGATTTTCGCCTTCGGCGCAAGAACGGGTCTAAATGGGAACGTCGGACCATCACCGTCGAGCCGAGATCGGCCTATCTCATGACAGGGCCGTCGCGGTCGCAATGGGAGCACAGCATCCCGCCGCTCGCCGAGCACCGCTACTCGATCACCTTGCGGACATTGCGGCCTCACAATCCCTGAGCATGCGCTGAGGTTTGCACCGGGAAGCTTTCCGCATCATCTCGACATCAGTGCTCAACCCGACCCGCGTGCAACGGGGCGGGTTGAACGATCTTGTGCTTTAACCCTTGTTAGTGGACAATAATTTAGCGGAAGCGCTACGCACTCTTCCGTGGAATTGCCCTAGGTCAGTACCAGCACGATCTTGTATGTATCCGGATCCACGATGACGATCCGGCCGTCGGCGAGGACGAAATACTCGTATGCCTCGTAAGCCGGGACGAGCTTCACGATGCGAGCCGGCAAGCGATGCAGCCTGACCTTATGACGCGGAACTTCGATGCCGACGGAGACGTCGAAGTCGATGTTGGTCACCGGTTCGACCTTGGTTTCCCTGATCACATGGGTGATCTCGGTCTTCTGTTCGACCGTCACATTGTTGATGGACGCGGTCGAGGTCTTGTCCTGCGTCGAGGTTTTGCCCTGAGCCTGCTGGTCGGTCTGGACCTTGGTCTTGTCCCGGGCCTGCTGGTCGGTGGTGGCGCCGGCCTTGCCCTGGGCCTGCTGGTCGGTCTGGACCTTGGTCTTGTCCTGGGCCTGCTGGTCGGTCTTGGTGCCAGCCTTGCCCTGGGCCTGCTGGTCGGTCTGGACCTTAGCCTTACCCTGGGCCTGCTGGTCCGTGGCGGCGCCGGCCTTACCCTGGGCCTGCTCGTCGGTCTTCATCTTGGCCTTGCCCTGAGCCTGCTGGTCAGTCTGGGACTTGGTACCCTCTGCCTGGCTCTTCATCTTCGAACCGCTCTGGCAGTTGGTCGCCCCGGAAGCGCAATTGGTGTCCGCTCCCGATTGGCTTTCGGCGGGCTGCTGCGTCTGAGCCATCGCCGCCCCGCAGCCGAGTCCGATCGCCAGCATGCTGGTCATGAGAACATGTTTCATAGGAAATCTCCTTCGGAGAGTTCGTCCCTTCAAGGGGGAGAACTTCGACCAAAAAAGATTGTTCCGAACTGGATGCGTTGATGTCACCACGCCCGATGGAGCAGAGACCGGACTTCATGGCCCTATTTCACGCCGATGCCGGCGGTGAGGCCGCCATCAATCTTGTAGTCGGCGCCTGTGCAGAAGCCGGCCTTCGACGAGCACAGGAAAGCGATGAGTTCCGCCACTTCCTCCGGTTCGCCTATGCGGCCTAGCGGATGGGCCGCGCCGAAGCGCCTGTAGGCTTCTTCGACATCGGCGTCGCTGCCGCCGGCCCCACGCGCGGCCTTTTCGAGGATCGGTGTACGGATCGAACCCGGGCTGACCGAATTCACCCTTATGCCTGATGCCGCGTAGTCGAGCGCCAGCGACCGCGTCAGCGTATGGATGGCGCCTTTGGTCGTGGCATAGGCGGCGACGTTCTGCTGGCAGGCGAAGCCCTGCACCGAAGCGACGTTGACGATGGCGCCGCCGCCGCGTTTGATCATCTCCGGAATGCCGAAATGGGCGGTCAGATAGATCGAGCCGACATTGACCGTCATCGCCCGGTTCCAAGTGTCCCAGTCGGTCGTCGTCGCGGTCCCGTAGGGATGGACCGCGGCGGAATTGACGATGACATCGATGCCGCCGAATTTCGCTACACCGGCCGCGACAGCATCGCGAACCTGCTCGGAAACGGAGACGTCAACCGTCTGCACGAGCGCATCCGCTCCGGATTTGGCGAGGCTCTCCTGCATGGCGGCATTGGCTGCCCGGTCGATGCCGCAGGCGATGATCGCAGCACCCCCAGCCGCCAGGCGTTTGGCGGTTGCCAGGCCGATACCGGTCGTCCCTGTCACCAATGCCACTTTGCCGTCAAAATCGTGCATCGCGGAAGCTCCTTCATTCGCTATCGAAACCAGCTCTCAGTTTGACACTCATCGTGGTCGAACAATAGGTTGCCGTTCTCTCGTAAGAAGGAAAAGCTGCAATGGAACAGTGCTGGCGCTGGTACGGACCTGACGACCCGGTGACACTCGATTATGTCAAGCAGGCCGGCGCCACCGGCGTGGTTTCAGCCCTTCACCAGATCTATGACGGCAGGGCCTGGCCTGAAGCCGATGTGCTCGAACGCAAGAGGATCATCGAGGCGGCTGGGCTGACCTGGTCGGTTGTCGAGAGCATCCCGGTCCACAATTCCTTCAAGATCGGCGCGCCGGAGCGCGAGCGCTATGCCGGCTATTATCGCGACAGCATCCGCGCGCTCGCCAAGGCCGGCATCCAAACCATCTGCTACAATTTCATGCCAGTGGTGGACTGGACCCGCACCGATCTGGCCTACCGGCTGCCGACGACCGGTTATGCCTTGCGTTTCGACGCCATCGACTTCGCCGCCTATGATCTCTTCGTGCTGCGGCGCAAGAACGGCGCGGCCAGCTACGCGCCGGCGCGCATCGCCGAGGCCGAGCAGCGGCTGAAGGTGCTGACGCCGGAGCGGATCGACGAGATCGAGCGCAACCTGATTGCCGGCCTGCCGGCAACCGAGCGCAAATATGACCGCGACAGTTTTCGCGAAGCCCTGGCGGAATACGATGCGATCGGGCCAAAGGAATTGCGCGACAACCTGGCCTGGTTCCTGCGCGAGATCATTCCGGCGGCTGAAGAGGAAGGGGTGCGCATGTGCATCCATCCCGACGATCCGCCGTTCTCGCTCTATGGCCTGCCACGCGTCGTTTCGACGGCCGAGGATGCGCGTTTCATCCTCGATGCCGTCGACAGCCCCGCTAATGGACTGACCTTCTGCACCGGCTCCTATGGCACGCGCGCCGACAACGACATTGTCGCCATGGTCAAGGAATTCGCCGACCGTATCCATTTCGTCCATCTGCGCAACATCACCATCGAGGCGGACGGCTCGTTCTATGAGGCCGAGCATCTCGAAGGCGGCACGGACATGGCGCATGTCATCCTCGCCTTGATGCAGGAAGAGAAGCGCCGCCGCGAACAGGGGCGGGCCGACTGGCAAATCCCGATGCGGCCCGACCATGGCCATCTGCTCGCCGACGACATCGGCAAGAAGAAGATCAACCCCGGCTATTCGCTCATCGGCCGGCTGAAGGGCCTTGCCGAATTGCGCGGCATCATGCGTGCGGTGGAGCGATTCGGATTGGCCTGAAGCCGTGAAGCAAGCTGCCTATCGCTGCCGTGACCTGGGTCTCGAAGGCTGCGTGCGGCGACGAGAAGCTGCCCGACGGTGGTCAACAGTTTGATCGAGCTGGCACGCTGGATTTCGAGGCTGGCCGTGTAGTGCTCGTCGACACATCATGGCTGGCCAGCCTCCCATGAAAGCGGGCGACTTCGCGCCCCCGGGCATGGGCGAAGGGTAATGCTTATGGAAAAGGACATCCTTTGACGACCTTCCCTTTCACTGAAGCCAGTCCGATCCAGTTTCAGGCTCCGCTGCCGAAGACGTCGGATGTGGTGATTGTCGGCGGTGGCGTCATCGGCGTCACCACGGCGCTGTTCCTGGCCCGGCGCAACATATCCGTGACATTGCTGGAAAAGGGCCGCATCGCCGCCGAGCAATCCTCGCGCAATTGGGGCTGGATCCGCCAGCAGGGCCGCGATGCGGACGAATTGCCTATCGTCATCGAGGCACAGCGTCTATGGCGCCAACTGGCCGAGGAATGCGGCGAGGACATAGGCCTGAAGCAGACGGGCGTGACCTATCTCGCACGCACCGACAAGGAGATGGCTGATTTCGCCAAGTTCCTGAAGATCGCACAGGCGCATGGCGTCGACACGCGCCTCCTCGACCAAGGCGAGACCGCCAAGCTGATCCCGGCCATGTCCCGCCCCTTCAAGGGCGCCATGACCACGCCGTCGGACATGCGTGCCGAGCCCTGGGTCGCCGTGCCGGCCCTTGCCCGCCTGGCCGCGCGTGCGGGTGTCACCATCATCGAGAACTGCGCGGCACGCATGCTCGACATCTCGGCCGGACGCATCAGCGGTGTCTGGACCGAGAAAGGCCGCATCGCGACGTCGAGCGTGCTTGTCGCCAGCGGCGCCTGGACATCGCTGTTCCTGCGCGCGCACGGCGTCTCGATCCCGCAGCTCAGCGTCCGCACGACCGTCGCGGCGACGGCGCCGATGCCGGAAATCCATGCCGGTGCCGCCGCCGACGAGCGCATCGCCTTCCGGCGCAGAAAGGATGGCGGGTACACGCTTGCCGCGGGAGGCAGCCACCTGCTCTATGTCGGGCCGGATGCATTGCGCCACGCGCCGAAATATCTGCCCGCCCTGAAGGCAAATCCCTTTGGCACACGCTACCTGCCGGTGGCGCCGCGTGCATTTCCGGACAGCTGGTCAACGCCGCGCAAATGGGACGCGGACAAGGAAAGCCCGTTCGAAAGGATGCGCGTTCTCAATCCCGCCCCCGAGGCCAAGGCTCTTCGCGCCATCGACCGTGGGTTCAAAGGGCTGTTCCGGCAATTCGCCGCAGTGCCGCTCAAGGCCAGTTGGGCGGGCATGATCGATGCGATGCCGGATGTCGTGCCCGTGGTCGATCGCGCCGCCACGGTTCCGGGTCTCGTTATCGCGACGGGAATGAGCGGCCATGGCTTCGGCATAGGCCCTGGCTTTGGCCGCCTCCTGTCCGATTTGATCCAGGGCAACGAGACGGGACACAAGCTTCACAGGTTCCGCCTATCCCGGTTCAGCGACGGCAGCCCTATCCTGATGGGGCCATCGCTTTAGCGAGATTGCCCTGCCGCCGGTTGGGACGGCAGGTCGGGTCGGGAGGCCTAATGCAGGGGCCATGTAAATGGCCGCGATCTTTCGATCGAGGCGCTACTGCAAACCGGCGTGCTGCCGGGCATGAAGGCGGCCTTTCCCGTGATCGGCGTCGATTGCGGTCCGACCCGCGCGGATGGCGCTGGCGGGTCCCGATGCCGAGCATCGCATGCGCGCCGTTCTCGCAGCCCGGCGATCAAGAAGTGGCTGGCGTGAGCCGCGGCTTCGTTACCCATCATGCGAGCGCCGCGCTGATGGCGAGAAGCGCGGCTTGCCGACCTACACGATGGTCGCGGCGTCACGTCCACGCCGGCTGAGATGCCTCCGCTTCATGCGCGGGCAGTGCCGCCACCAGCCGGTCCGCCCATTCCTCGATGCCGGAGCGGTTCGCCAGCAGATCCTGCCTTATCTCGACAAGCACGGCTGGGATGCCGCGATCATCGCCATGGATGGGCACGGCGTAATCGGCGTCGCGGCTGATCACATAGGGCACGTTGGCTTCGACATTGAGTGACGCGTCGGTACGCAGGCCCGAAAGGATCGCCGCGGCGAGATCGGCCGCATGGTCATGCAACACGCCCGCATGCCATGGCCTGGCGACACCGAGGAACACGGGCGTGAAGGAGTGGATGGTCACGATCCGTGTCGGCCTGGCCTCGGCCATCCGACGGTCGAGAAATGCCGCCACCCGGTCATGGAACGGCGAAAACATGATTTGCGCGCGTCGGTTTCGTTCCGCCGCGCCGATGCCGGCATTGCCGGGAATATCGGTATCTTCCGACAGCACAGGGATGCTGCCCGGGCTGCCCAGCGGCCGGTTGAGATCGATCAGCAGCCGGGAATAGCCGCTCAGGAACGCCGCCGCATCGAGCCGGGCCGACAGCAGACGCGTCACCTCCGCGGCACCGATATCCCAGGCGATGTGGCGTTGCAGATGGCTGGCATCGAGCCCGAGCTGGTCATACTCGGTCGGCATATGATTGGACGCATGCTCGCACAACAGCACGATGTCGCTGCGGCCATGCTCGTTGAGAACCTCGACGGCGTCGGGCCAATCTTTTTCAGTCCGCGCGGTCATCAATAAAGCGTCCGGTAGAGATCGCAGATGGCAGCGGGATCAAGGCCGGCCAGGCGGTCGGCTTCATGCCGCTTCAGCCCGACGAAGGTCTCGATGAAGATCGGCGCGAACCAGCCCGTGACGGTGTTGTCGGCCAGCAGTGCGTCCAGCGCCGCCGGCAAGGTCTCGGGCAGCCGCACCAGACCGAGCTTTGCCCGTTCCTCCTCGCTCATCAGCGTCGGGTCGTCGGTGACCATCGGCGGCGAGGGCAGATCCACCTTCATCCCCTCCAGCCCGGCGCGGATAATCGCCGCCAGCGACAGATAAGGATTGCCGGTGGCGTCGGCCGCCCGGTACTCGACATTGTACTGCCGTGCCGGATCGCGCCCGCCGATCGTCACCGTCGGACAGATGCGCAGCGATGCCTCGCGGTCGCGGTCCGCGAGCCAGGTATAGGACGAGCTCCAGCTATGCGGCTTCAGCCGGTAGAAGGACGACACGCTCGACGCCGTCATGGCGGTGATCGCCGGCAGGTGACGCAGCACGCCGGCGCAGAAGGTGCCGGCCTTGGTGGACAGGCAGCCGGGTTGCGCCGCATCGTAGGTCACCGGCTTGCCGTCTTGATCGACGAAGCTGAAATGGATGTGCACGCCATTGCCGACGGCATCGGGGGCGATCTTGGGCGCGAAGCTCGCGCGCCAGCCGACGTTGCGCGCCACTTCGCGCGTGATCTCGCGGATGGCGACGGCACGATCTGCTGCGGTGAGCGCATCGGCCGGCTCGTGCGTCACTTCGAACTGTTCACTGCCGAATTCGGCGATGACCACTTCAGGCCCGACGCCTGCCTCTTCGAGCGCGGCCATCAGATTGGGGGCGAACGGATCGGTGCGGCGCAGCGCGGCGAAGGACATCGAATGCGCCGGCGCGAAGCTGCCGTCGGCAATGTGGAATTCGTGCTCGAAGGCAGCGATGACGGAAAGGCCGGTGGCCGCCTTGAGTTCCGCCAGCGCATCCCGCAGCATGGTGCGCGTGCAGCCGAGCCAGGGGCTGCCGTCGAGCTCGACGATGTCGCCCACCACCATGTCGAACGGCGTCGCCGCTCCCGTCCGTTCGGTGCGGAAGCGCGCCTTGAGGTCGGGGATCAGCCGCAGGTCGCCGGACGAGCCCCAGGGATTGGGATCGACGATCGAATTGAACGGCGTCATCGACAGATTGGCCTGCAGCCAGCCGACGCCGGTCGTGGCGGTCTTCTGCAGCCTGCTTTCGACGACGAAGCGGCCCCGTGTGATGGCGGCGAGATCCGTGGTGACGACGGCGACGAGGGGCTCGACGGCAGATGTCATGCAATTTTTCCCAAAGCGTTGAAGCGGTCGACGACGGTATCGGTGTCCGTGACCCAGCAATAACCGCCGAAGGCCTTCAGCGCGATGTTGTGGCGCTCCTGGGTGATGGTGGCGCAGGCGTCCGACACGCAGGTGACGAGGTAGCCGCGGTCGGCGCCGTCGCGCACCGTCATGTCGACGCACTGGTCGGTCAGCACGCCGACCACGACGAGGTAGCGGATGCCGAGGTTCTTCAGGAGATAGTCGACATTGGTCGAGTTGAAGATGCCCGACGAGGTCTTCGGTAGCATGATCTCGTCGCCGACCGGCGCCAGCGAAGCCACCGGCAGGCCTTCGGGAAGGCTGGGCGCGACATGAATCGGCGTCAGCTTGTGGTCGAGCGAGCGGTCGCGGCCGTCTTCGGTCAGGCTCTGGATGATGGTGTGCAGCACTTCCACGCCATTGGCCCGCGCCGCCGCCAGCAGGCGCTCCTGGTTGGGGATCGTCCGCGAGGCTGTCTGCCGATAGAAATAATGATCGGGGCCGCGCTCCGGATGCGAGGGGTCGGCACCCGGCTCCAGCCAGATACGCTGCATGTCGACCAGCAGTAGCGCCGTCTCGCCGGCACGGAAGGCTTCGTCTCGCTTGGGTAGGGCCTGTTTGGATGAGGCTTGGGTCATGCTTTGTCGTCCTGCTTTGCTGCTTTGGGTCCGGGTGTCTTGCGTGGGCCAACTGTCTGGCGTGCGCCGTTCCCATCCGGATCGTTGTCGAGCGTCACCGCATTGGCGTGTCGCACTTTCTCGATCCGCTCGATGCGAGCCCGTGCCTGGTCGTCCAGCGTTGAAACGATATGGGCGGTCAGCGCCTCCATCTGTGCGATCGCCGGCGCCAGTGTGTCATAGGGCGATGCGACTTCGAGCGGGCTGACGATGTTGACTTCGGCGAGATCCGATATCGGCGACAGCCACTGGTCGGTGAAGAGAAGAATGCGCACGTCGAGTGCCGAGGCCTGGCGTGCGTAAGCCATCACGTCGAGCTGGTAGCGGCGATAGTCGAAGACGACGAGCACGTCGCGGCGGCCGAGATCGGCCAGCGTGTCGAACGCCTGGGGAGAGAGCACGCCGAGATCGCGGACCCCGGAGCGGAATTGCCCGAGATATCCGGCCAGCATACCGGCGATATGGCGGCTGAACCGGCCACCAACCAGCACGATCTCGCCCTTGGCCTCCATCAGCAGGCGCGCGGCCCGCTCGTAGGTCCGGACCGGTGTCGCTGCGGTGGCTTTCTGCAGGGCCGCGGTGACGGAATCGAGATAGGCGAGCACCGCGCTGTCGCTGGAGCCGCTTTGCCGCTTTGCCTCCATCATCAGCAGCGGTGAATGCAGCCGGGCCTCGACCTCGGCGAGCAGCTTTGCCTGGAAGTCCGGAAACCCCTCATAGCCGAGTTTGACCACCAGCCGGACCACGGTCGGATCGCTGACGCCGGCGCGTCGGGCAAGCGACGAGGCGGTGCCGAGGCCTGAGGTCGGATAGTCCGTCAACAGCAGCCGGACGATCTTTTCCTCCGACGGTGTCAGCGCCAGATCCCCGCGCATCAGAACATCGCGTATTGCCATTGGCCTCCCCGAAAAGCGTGTTGGGTTCTCAGCCTCGTTGTGTCGAGTCTATTACAGGGATTTTAAATCTGGTCAACAATGAAGAGATGTTGACATAGTTGGAAGAGTAGCCTTAGCTTGTCGGAAAGCAGCCAAGAGGACCGCTGGCGCATGCGCGAGCTCGGCCCCGGCGGCATGGAGCGGCGCATACCTCACATCCTCGGCTTCGACCTGCCGATCGAACGCCTCGAAGCCAAGTTCAAGATGGGGCAGGATGAGCGCCGCTGCGACACTTCGGGCGCGATCGACGCGCTGGAGCACGACGATCCGGCGCTCGCCGCGATGATGAAGGCGCACAACGCGCATCGCCAGGACTGACTGGCGCGGCAATGCGGGCAAGGACCAAGACATGATTCCCAATCTCAACATCGTGCCGTTCGTCAGCGTCGACCATATGATGAAGCTTGTGCTGAAAATCGGCGTCGAGCGGTTCCTGGTCGAACTCGCCTTCTATATCGAGGACGATTTCCGCCGCTGGGAACTGTTCGACAAGACGCCGCGCGTTGCTTCGCACAGCGCCGAGGGCGTCATCGAGCTGATGCCGACCAGTGACGGCGAGGTCTACGGCTTCAAATACGTCAACGGCCATCCCAAGAACATGCGCGAGGGCCGCCAGACCGTGACCGCTTTCGGCATGCTGGCCGACGTCCACAACGGCTATCCCGTATTGCTGTCCGAGATGACCATCCTGACGGCGCTGCGGACGGCTGCCATGTCGGCCCTTGCGGCAAAACACCTGGCGCCGGCCGGTTCCCGCTGCATGGCGCTGATCGGCAACGGCGCCCAGGCAGAGTTCCAGGCGCTGGCGTTCAAGGCACTGCTCGGCGTCGACAGGCTGCGGCTTTACGACATCGGTTCGGCGACACAGAAATGTATTCGCAACCTTGCCGGCCTCGGCTTCGAGATGGTCGCCTGCACCACCGCGCAGCAGGCTGTCGAGGGGGCCGACATCATCACCACCGTGACCGCCGACAAGCAGTACGCCACCATCCTCACCGACAACATGGTCGGCCCGGGCGTGCACATCAACGCCGTCGGCGGCGACTGTCCGGGCAAGACGGAACTGCACCGCGACATCCTGCTGCGCTCCGGCATCTTCGTCGAATACCCGCCGCAGACGCGTATAGAAGGCGAGATTCAGCAGCTTGCGCCGGATTATGAGGTGACCGAGCTGTGGCAGGTGCTCACCGGCGCCGTCAAAGGCCGCCGCGATGCCGGCCAGATCACGCTGTTCGATTCCGTCGGCTTCGCCATCGAGGATTTTTCGGCGTTGCGTTACGTCAGGGACCAACTGACCTCGACCGGCCTCTATCAGGAACTCGACATGCTGGCCGACCCCGACGAGCCGCGCGACCTCTTCGGCATGCTGCTCAGGGCAGCCCAATAGGCCGGAGCCGCGCGCCTGCCGGTGGTTCATATCTGCCGAATGATCGGGGTCATTGTCGGCTTGCCGGCGCGCGTGGAAAAATTGTTCGTCGCGGCCGCTTCGAAGGGCCGATCGTTTCTTTCTTGGCAATCTGGAGTCGATGAGACTTGCGGGCATTGCTGGCGGTTGTGACCGCCGAAAAGTGCACGCATGTCCAACAGGCCTGGTTCGCGGATGGGCACACATCCGCAAGAAACCGGGAAAGGAGCCTGATATGCCCAGAATAGTACCCGTGCTCGATTTGAGCCGCTTTGAACAAGGCGTGTCGGAACGTCGGACGTTTCTGGCGGACCTGCGCTCCGCCTCGCGCGACATCGGCTTTTTCTATCTGGCCGGACACGGGATCTCCTGGGCGGAAATCAGCGAGGTGCTGACCGCGTCCCGCCGCTTCTTTGCCTTGGCCGAGGCCGACAAGCTGGCGATCGAAATGGTCAAGTCGTCGCAATTCCGTGGTTATACCCGGGCCGGCGGCGAATTGACCAAGGGCAAGGCGGACTGGCGCGAGCAGCTCGATATCGGCGTCGAGCGCCAGCCCATAGCGCAAGGCCCCGGAATTCCGGCCTGGACGCGGCTGCAGGGGCCGAATCAGTGGCCGGCTGCGTTGCCGGAGCTCAAACCCGCCCTGCTGGCATGGCAGGCCAAGGCAACGGCGGTGGCCATCCGGCTGTTGAAAGCCTTCGCGCTGTCGCTCGACCAGCCCGAGGATGGCTTCGACCCGATCTACCGCGGAGAGCCCAACCACCGTATGAAGATCGTGCGCTATCCCGGCCGCGAGGCGACAGGCGGCGACCAGGGCGTCGGCGCGCACAAGGATGGCGGATTCCTGACGCTGTTGCTCCAGGACGACAATAAGGGGTTGCAGGTCGACTATGACGGAAGCTGGGTCGATGTGGACCCCATTCCCGGGACGCTGGTCGTCAATATCGGCGAATTGCTGGAGCTGGCCTCGAACGGCTATTTGCGTGCGACCGTGCATCGCGTCGTGACGCCGCCTCCCGGCATCGAACGCATCTCGGTGCCGTTCTTCTTCAGCGCCAAACTCGATGCCACGATACCGCTGCTTGAACTCCCCGAGGAATTGGCGGCGCAGGCACGCGGACCGGCCAGCGAACCGGACAATCCGCTGTTTCGCGATGTCGGAACCAATGTGCTGAAAAGCCGGCTGCGCTCGCACCCCGACGTCGCGCGACGTCATTATGCGGACCTGCTTGAGCCGCAGATCCGGGCTGGCTGAGTCTTTTGGGAGGGAAAGGACAGGATTTTCGCTGTCCTGCCTCATCTTTAGAAAATCGTTCGTCGTATCTGTCCGAAAATCGGCCCAAAACAGAAAAATCCGTTCGGTGTTTTCCTCCCATTTCACTGAGCGGTGTTCCCCTCTGAAGGTTGTGACCTTCTTTTTTGGCCGGGCCGCTTTCGCGCCCGGCCATTTTTCTTGCCGCCGAGCGCGTTGCCGGCGCCGCTCTGATCCGGCAAGCTTCAATGGGGGCGGCGCCAGTCTTTGGCTGCAATCAATGGAAGAAGGAGAGATCCCATGACATCCAACGTTGCCGTCATTGCGGGGGCGGGCTCGGGATTGAGCGCCGCGCTCGCGCGTCTTCTCGCCAGGGAAGGCTTCCAAATCGTCCTGGCCGCCCGCAACATCGAGAAGCTCGGGGCATTGCAGGCGCAGACAAGCGCGCAAGCCGTGGCGACGGATGTCTCGGACCCGGCGTCGGTGGAGCAGCTGTTTGATGTCGCCGACAAGGCCGGTCCGCTTTCCCTGGCGGTTTTCAATGCCAGCGGCCGCGCTCGCGGCCCGATAGCAGAGCTTGATCCCGAGGCGGTCCGCCAGGCGCTGCTGGTTGGGGCCTATGGCGGGTTCCTGGTGGCCCAGCAGGCGGCCCGCCGGATGCTGGCCCTGGGCTCGGGATCGATCCTGTTCACCGGCGCGACGGCAAGCGTGAAGGGGTTCGCCGGCTCCGCCGGCTTTGCCATGCCCAAATTCGGATTGCGCGGGCTGGCGCAATCCATGGCCCGTGAACTGGCGCCCAAGAACATTCACGTCGCGCATTTCATCATCGACGGCGCCATTGCCTCGGCCGCGTCAGGCCAGGACGCCGAGCCGCGGGATCGCCGGCTGTCGCCGGACGCGATCGCGGAGGCCTATCTTGCCATCCATCGCCAGCAACGCAGCGCCTGGACCTGGGAAATGGAGCTCAGGCCCTGGGTCGAGACCTTCTGACCTCTGGTGATCGATGTGACTTTCGCATGGCTCGTATGCACGACCTCGAGGAGAGTCGACATCGCATGAGGATATCACTATATACCGGCGGCTTCGCGGGCTCACGCCTTGAAGCGCAACGTCACAAGGCGGCTGTAGCGACAGCCATTGAGATTAAGAAACGGACTGGAAGCCGTAACAGGTAGAAGCAATTGCTCGGAGCGGGCCGATCCCGCCAACGGTACAGTCCTTCAGAATCAGAAAATGTTCTTTACCCCTCGATTTCCTTCGGCTCTGTGGACCCTGGACGGCATTGACTTGCCGGCTGGCCGCGACTCGGCTGGAATGGGAGCATGCATCCTTTGCGGGATGCCGACGTTTATGATTACCAACCGGCTTTGCCGCCAGGGAAAAGCAGTATGAGTGAACATGCGATCGAGTTCTTGCGGGGTTGGATCGGCGAAAAGGTCCATTGCCAGTCCCACGCCAGAATCGAGAAGCAGGCCGAGACATTGGCCCGCGAATGCGCCGCCAAGGCGGCCGAGGTCGGCATACCGCTGGAGGACATCCAGGAGGAAGTCGGCGATATCCAGGAATTGATCGCTTCCCGGCTCGAGGAAGCGGCCGAGGCCGACGAAAACCAGCAGGCTTCCAGCAAGGCCGCGGAATAGATTTTCAGGGCAAACCCTGTCTGAATGCGCGGGCCTTTCGGCCCGCGTTTTCGTCTCAGCCGAATTTTTCTTTCAGCCACGCCTTCGGCAGCGCCGGCACGAAGTTGCCGTCGCGCCCGATCATGTCTTCATTGGCGACCAGAGCGTTGAGGATCGATTCCTCCACGGTCCGGATCACGGCGTCGAAGAACGGATCGATGTCCGTATCGGGAATGAAATCGGCACTGGCGATTCGACCCGACGGGGCCAGCGCCGCGGCGGGATTGGCTGTCGAGAAGGCGAGGAAGATGTCGCCCGAACTGTGATAGCCGAAGCCGCCGGTCATGGCGACGCCGAGCGGCACGCGGCGTGCCAGCCGCTTCATCTGGTGCGGCAGGAACGGCGCGTCGGTGGCGATGACGGCGATGATCGAGCCCTTTTCCGCGCGCGCCGTGGCTTCGCGGATCGCTGGTTCGGTGAGTTCGGGATCGGCGCGCCGGCCACGAATGGTGAAATTGTGCCGCTTGCCGAAATTCGACTGCACGAAGGCGCCGACCGTGTAGGCGCGCCCTTGCCATGCGACGATGCGCGAGGCCGTGCCAGAGCCTGCCTTGAAGCCGAAGGTGATCATGCCTGTGCCGCCGCCGACACTGCCTTCCTCGACCGCTCCGCCGGCCGCGCCGTCAAGCGCCTCGGCGACATGCTCCGATGTCAGATGATGCCCGTTGATGTCGTTGAGGAACCCGTCATAGGTCTCCGCCGCCACCGGTAGCCCCCAGGCGCTGTCGAGCGCGGCCGGCAGCACCCGGTTCATCCATCGCAGCGTGCCGTCGCGCGAAACACCGCAGGAATGCGTGTTGGTGATGGTGATCGGGAAGTTGAAAGCGCCGGTTTCCTCGATGATGTGCGAGCCGGTCAGCTCGCCATTGCCGTTCTGGCTGAAGATGCCGGCAAAGACTGGCGTCGCCAGCTCGGCGCGCGGCCTGGGCAGGATGGCGGTGACGCCGGTGCGCACTGGTCCCTTGCCGACGACAAGCGGACCATCGCCTGATATCAGCGTCGCATAGCCGACCGCGACGCCGGGCACGTCGGTGATCGCGTTGAACGGCCCGGGCGTTCCGTCGAAGCCGATGCCGAAATGTCGTGCGCGCGGCTTGCCGGATGGCGTTGCCAGATGGTGCGGATTGTCGGTCATGCTCTTAGAACAAGGATCCCTGATTGCCGGGTTCTCTAGCCTTGGCCGCGGTCCTGGCGGCGGGCTTTGGCCGCGCCGCGCCGCTGGTTGCCACCGCATCGGCCGTGCCGTCGGCGAACTCCAGCGAAAGCGCCATCCCCGACGCCACGTCCGTGGCCTGCTTGATGACGGCGCCGTCGGCATCCTTCACCAGCACGAAGCCGCGCGCCAGGACGGCCTTGTGCGACAGTGTCGCCATCAGCCGCTCGGCCTGGACGATGCGGCCGCGCAACCGTTCCAACCTGAGCAGCATCGCTTGGCCGCCGCGTCTCGTCAAAGCCGTCAGCAGATCCCTCTGGACACGTTGCCGCCGGGCTGTCGGCTCGATCGTGATGCGGCCCTGCAGCAAAGCCAACTGCTGTCTGTGCCGCTGCAATGACGCCTTGGCGCATTTTGGCAACTGATCCGCGGCACGATTGAGCTCCGCGCGCCGGGTTCTCGCCAGAGTGCGCAGAGCCCCCTGCGCCCGCAAAAGATTACGGTCATTGGTGCGCCGTGCCTCGGCAATCCGTTGCGAAAGCATTGTCGGGGTCAATTTTACGGCGAAGAATCGTGCCCGCTTGCGCTCGGTGGAGACCATCAGGCCACGTCCGAGCCTCGATGTCGCCTCGTCGAGACGCCGGCGCGGCAGCGCCAGCAATTGATCGGGCGAGGGCAGCGCGCGCGCCGCCGCACGGGCGGCCTGCCGCTTGCGCTCGAAATTGCGCAGCACGGCGGCCTTGAGCCGCGCGCCGAGGCTGGCCAGAGTCGCTTCGAGGTCGGCTTTGACCGGCACGGCGATTTCGGCCGCGCCTGTCGGCGTCGGCGCCCGTACATCGGCGACAAGGTCGATCAGCGTCCAGTCGGTCTCGTGGCCGACCGCGGAGATCACCGGAATGCCGGAGGCGGCGACGGCACGGGCGAGTGCCTCGTCGTTGAAGCCCCACAAATCCTCCAGGCTGCCGCCGCCGCGCGCCACGATGAGCAGATCGGGGCGCTGGATGGGGTTGTCCCATGCCAGCGCGTTGAAACCGGTGACGGCATTGGTCACTTCCGCGCTCGCCGTATCGCCCTGTACGCGAACCGGCCAGACCAGCACATGCAGCGGAAAGCGGTCCTTGATGCGGTGGATGATGTCGCGGATGACCGACCCGGTCGGCGAGGTGACGACGCCGATGACGCGCGGCATGAACGGCAGCCGGCGTTTGCGGCCGGCATCGAAAAGCCCTTCCGCCTGCAGCCGCCGCTTGCGCTCTTCCAGCAACGCCATCAACGCGCCGGCGCCCGCCGGCTCCAGATTGTCGATGACGATCTGGTAGTTGGACTTGCCGGGATAGGTGGTGAGCTTTCCGGTGGCGATTACCTCCATCCCTTCCTCGGGACGGAATTTCAGCCGGCTCATCGTGCCTTTCCACACCACGGCGTCGAGCCGCGCGCGGTCGTCCTTCAGCGCGAAATAGGCGTGGCCTGAGGAATGCGGCCCGCGATAGCCCGATATTTCGCCGCGCACCCGCACATTGCCGAAGACGTCCTCGACCGTGCGCTTCAGCGCGCCCGATATTTCGCTCACCGTATATTCGGCGGCGTTGGTGCGTGATTCGGATGCTGCTTCGCTCATTGGCCGATTGGGGGGTGGTTGGGAGCCTACGTCAAGGCGCCCGTGTCGGGCTTCATGACCTCGCTACCAGCCCGGCAGGATCTGATTGGGCCTTGTCCGCTTCATCTTGGCGAAGGCGAGGGCGGCGAAGTCGAACGTTCCCGTCTCCTCGCCAAGCGGCACCGAGATGTTGTCCAGGCTTTCCGAGATGTGGCGGGCAAGCGCATCGACGATCTCCGGCCGCGAGGTCTGGCCGCGCATGATGCCGATGCGGCAATCGGGCAGGGCGCCGAAGCCGTCGGCCTCGCCCAGCACCCGCATGCCGGGCCTGAGCGCGCATTCCGGCAGCACCGAGATCGCCAGGCCGGACAGCACGGCCGCGGTGATCACCGTCGCCGAGAAGCTGGTGAACAGGATACGGTAGTCGCGGTTCTGCTGGTCGAGCACGTCGACGGCGGCGCGCCGCCAGATGCAGTTCGGCCGCCCAAAAGCCATCGGCAGGATTTCCTGCTCGTGCGTCGCATGATTGGCCGAGGATACCCACAGCAGCGGTTCGCGCCGCACGACCTCCGACTGGCCGCGCACATCATTGTGCGTCACCAGCGCCAGGTCGAGATTGCCGCGCTTGATGTGTTCGACCAGCCCCGGCGTCGGCTCGCAGATGACGGTCAGTTCGACGCGCGGATTGGAGCGGGTGAAGCGTGCCATGATCTCGGGCAGGAAACGGTCGGCATAGTCGTCCGGCGTGCCGATGCGGATCGTGCCTTCGAGACGCTGGTCGTCGAAGGCGGCGAGCGTCTCGCGATTGAGATAGAGCAGCCGCCTTGCGTAGGAGAGCAGCTTGTCGCCTTCTTCCGTCAGCCGGTTGGTGCGCCCCTCCTTCTCGAACAGCGGCTTGCCGATCCGCTCCTCCAGACGGCGCATCTGCATCGACACCGCCGACTGGGTCCGGTGCACCTCTTCCGCGGCCCGGGTGAAACTGCCGGTGTCGGCGATCGAGACGAAGGTCTGCAACTGATCGAGATCGAGCGGCGCTTTCATCGGCGTGATCCATCACTAGTGTTGATGCCAAAGATTAAAAACATTCGTTGGATTAATCAATCCGGCGATGGCAAATTGGCATTGTCCACATGAAGGCATGTGTATTGAGACCGGAACGGCGCTTCTCCCGGGCGCCGATTGCCTGGTTTCGTCCGCTCGACTCCGAAGGAGAGACTGACATGACCACGATCGATTTCGCCACCGAGACCTCGCGCATCACCTCGCGTCCGGCCGTTGCGACGCGCGTGGTCAACGCCGCCTTCAACATCTACCGCGCCTGGAAAAACCGCCGTGCTTTCTACCGCCTGGGCGAGATGTCGGATGCCGAGCTTGCCGATATCGGCCTGACGCGCGCCGACCTGCATGTTGCCATCGACGTGCCGTTCGGCCGCGATCCGACGGCAATCCTGCGTAAGATCGCCAGCGACCGCGTCGAAACGATCGAGGACATAGCCCGCAAGGTCGCCTGATTGGCTCGTTTTCGGTCCTGTTGAACCTTTCTGCGGTTCAGCGCGACCAAGGTTCATGCAGGCTCCCACTCCCTGCCGGTTCCCCGCCGGCCAGCCTGCACGCTGCCCGGTCCTCCCAAGGACCGGGCTTTTCTTTTGTGGTTAGGCAAAAGCCAACTTGCGCGACGGCCTTGGTATCGATCTGCCGAGTTCGTGCGCAGCTTCTATCCAGGATGCAATGGCGTCTTGAACGTTTGCGATGGCTTCTTCGGGAGTTTCACCGTCGCTCAAGCAACCGGGAAGGTCCGGTACAAGGGCGGAAAACCCACCTCCGTCCTCCATCGCAAGCGGCGCGATGATGACCGGATATTCAAGTCTGGCCGTCATGTCTCTTTGCCTCGTCGATGAATGTTACCAGGTTGAAAGGCGCGGTGGCTCGGACGCTTGAACTGCTATCGCCGGTCCATGTCCCGCTTGAACTGGTCGAAGATCGTTTCCACGCCCTTCTGGTAGTCGTCGCGCTGTTGGGCGCCGGTCTCGAACATCTTGCCGAAAATGTCGTCGAACGGGTTCCTTGGCCGGCCGCTCGGATTGGCCTGCGGCTGTGGCGCCTGGCGCGGCTGCGGCTGCGGCGCTTGAGGTTGCGGTGCCGGCGGCCCGCCCGGCATCCCGAAGCCGCCTCCGCCGCCTTGCCGCAGCATCTCCTCGAAGATTTTCCCCAGCGGGTTGTCGCCGTAGGGGCTCTGTGTCTGCTGGGGCTGGGGTCGGCTTTGTGGCTGCTGCGGCGCGCCGCCGCCGAACATGTCCTGCAGCACCTTGCCGAGCGGATTGTCGCCATAGGGATTTGGTGCCGGTCGCGGCTGGCTTTGTGGTTGCGGTGAGCCGCCGCCGAACATGTCCTGCAAGACCTTGCCGAGCGGGTTGTCCATGGGGTTCTGAGGCGGCGGTGCCTGGCGCTGTTGCGGCGCCGGCGCCTGCATGCCGCTTTGCCGCATCATCTGCTCGATGATCTCGCCCAGTGGATTGTTGCCGCCGCCGAAGGCCTGCATCTGGCCCCCTGTCAACTGGTTTGTCGTCTGCTTGGACAGGCCGCCCATGACCATCGAGGCGATCGCGGGCAGCATCTGCTGCAGCACCTGCTGGCTGACGCCGCTCGCCTGGGCCGCCTGGCTGGCCACGGCGCGCGACAGATCCTTCGAACCGAACAGGTGGCCCAGAATGCCGTTGCCCTCATCGACGCCTTGCGGGGAGAAGGCGCGCGTCGCGTCCTCGAAATATTTGGCGTGCTGGCCGCTCGCCATCGCCGTCATGAAGGCGCCGAGCCCGTAGGGATCGGCGGTGTTGCGTTGCAATCCTTGTGAAAAGGCAGGCAGCAGGGCCGCGACCGCCGCCTGCGTCTGCTGCAGCGAAAGCCCGTATTGCTGGGCAAGCGCCTGCATGCCGTTGCCGTTCTGGGCCTGCGTCAGCATGTCGAACAAGGTGGGCATCGGCTTCTCCTCCGGGAAATCCTCGAAGCGAGCCTAATTCGTTTCAACGCCCGATTGAAGCGGCTTTTGCCGCTCCTGGTGCGCGGGGTTAATAGGCGTATTCCATGAACACCGGCTCGATCGAACCGCCCCAGCGCGTGTGGTAGGCCGACAGCATCTCCTCGGCGCTGGTCGTGCCGCGCGCAACCACTTCGTCCAAAGTGTTCAGGAACGAGGTTTCGTCGTAGCCGTCGCGGTTCTTCTTGCCGCGGTTCTTCAAGCCGGTGCGCGAAATGGCCATGACGTCGCGGGCGACCTCGCGCAGCGTGGTGTTGCGGAAGGGCGCGGAAATTCCGAGCTCAGGCACGGCATTACGCATCGCCAGCGTTTCTTCATAGGTCCAGCTCGAGGTCAGCGCCTCGGCCGCGTCGAGCGCCGCCTCGTCATAGAGCAATCCAACCCAGAAGGCTGGCAGCGCGCAGATGCGCCGCCAGGGCCCACCGTCGGCGCCGCGCATTTCCAGGAAACGCTTCAGCCGCACGTCAGGGAACAAAGTCGACAGATGGTTCGCCCAGTCGCCCATCGTCGGCAGCCCGTCCGGCACTTCATTGCGCGCGGCCCCGGCCATGAACTGGCGGAAGGTGACATGCGTCATGTCGTGATAGTGGCCGTCGCGAATGACGAAATACATCGGCACGTCGAGTGCCCATTCGACATAGTCGGCGAAACCGAAATCGGGCGAAAAGCAGAATTCGAGCAGGCCCGAGCGCTGGTTGTCAGTGTCGCGCCAGATGTCGCCGCGCCAGCTCTGCAGCCCGTTTGGCCGGCTGTCGGTGAAAGGCGAGTTGGCGAACAGCGCCGTCGACAGCGGCTGCAGCTTCAGCGACACCTGCATCTTGCGGCGCATGTCGGCCTCGCTCTCGAAGTCGAGATTCACCTGGATCGTACAGGTGCGGTACATCATGTCGAGACCCTTGGTGCCGACCTTGGGCATGTAGCGCGTCATGATCTCATAGCGCGACTTCGGCATTTTCGGCGTCTCGGCCAGCGACCATTTCGGGCTGCCGCCGAGGCCGAGGAAGCGGATGCCCATCGGCTCGGCGATCTCGCGCACCTGCGCCAGATGGGCATTGCCCTCGCGGCAGGTCTGGTGGATCGTTTCCAGCGGCGCGCCGGAAAGCTCGAACTGGCCGCCGGGCTCCAGCGAGATCGCGCCCTGGCCGGTTGGCTCGACCAGGCCGATGATGCGGCCGTCGTCGATGATGGGATCCCAGCCGAGCTTGTTCTGCATGCCTTCGAGGATGGCGCGGATGCCCCGCTCGCCGCCGTAAGGCACCGGCGCGTTGCCATCGACATAGAACGGAAACTTCTCGTGCTCGGTGCCGATCCGCCATTTTTCGCGCGGCTTGTTGCCCTCGGCCAGGTGCTCGACGAGTTCGTCTACGCCTTCGATGGGCCGGAAATCGGTTGTATCGCGCGCCATTTTTCAAGCCCTCAAAGGCGGTTGGACCACCGCCGGCGCTAAATGGACGAAATGTCAGGAGACGATCAAGCGAAAAATCCTGAGCCAGAGGTCAAGAGGAATTGAACGGCTTCTTCGCTACCAGTCGCCAATTGTTGCCTGCATCACCGCGAGCGCTGCCACGGCCGCCGTGTCGGCACGCAGGATACGCGGCCCGAGCGGAATGGCGCTCACGAAGGGGAGCGCCCGCAGCATCATCCGCTCCTCGTCGGAAAAGCCGCCCTCGGGCCCGACCAGCAAGGCGAGCCTCTTTCCCTCTACCGCCTGCAAGGCTGGCAACGGATTGTTGGTCGAGGCATCCTCGTCGCAGAAGATCAGCCGCCTCTCCTTGTCCCAGCCGGTCAGCAGGCGTTCGAACTTTTCCGCCTCGCGCACTTCCGGCACCGCCAGGATGCCGCACTGCTCGGCGGCCTCGACGACATTGGCGCGCAGGCGCTCGATGGACGGCTTCGCTACCTGTGTATGCTGGGTGATGACCGGCTGCAGGACGCCGGCGCCCATCTCGACCGCCTTCTGCACGAGATAATCGAGCCGGCCCTGCTTCAGGGGCGCGAAGCAGTAGATGAGGTCGGGCAAAGGCGGCTGCGGTCTTTGCGGCGCCAGAACCTTCAGCCGCACCGACCGCTTTGACTTCGCTGATATGGCCGCCGACCACTCGCCGTCGCGACCATTGAAGACAAGGACCTCGGCGCCTTCGGCGAGCCGCAGCACATGCAGGAGATAATGGCTCTGCTGCTGGCCGGGCTCGAACTCGATGTCTGGTCCGAGGTCGTCGGGCACGAACAGGCGTTGCATCTTGTAGTTGGCGCGCATGGCCGAGGAATGGGCGAGCCGGCCGCCGCCGTCAAGCCTCGGCCGAAGGATGCCACATGGGTTGAAAGCCGTGACGCAGGACGGCAAGGGTCGTTTCCGGGGTCAGCAGCACAAGCGACTTGGCCTCGAACCGATCAAGGCTGGTCGGCGGGCCGTATCCGGCAAAAGCCCACGGCAACATCTTGCCGTGGCGCCAGGCATAAGCGCTGCCGCCATCCGCGATCATCGCGCCGTCCGGCAGGCGGGCAAGCGCATCCGCTGCGATGGCGGGCCGTCTGCCGCCGGAAGCCAGCCGCTCCTTGTGCAACCGCTTGTCGACGTGCGGGGCGCGCGGCTCGGCAATGCCGAAGGCTTCGCCGAAACGGCCGACAAAATCCCTGGCCCGTTCGCGCTGGCAAAAGAAGCAGGGCCGGTGCCCGGCGGCGAGCGCCGTCACCTCGTCGAGGAAGAACAGTTCGGTCCAGCCGGCCTTGCCACCGGGCCGGTTGCGGCCCATCGGCTCGCGCCGCACGTCGCGGAATTGACACACGCAGATGATCCAGGCCTGGAGCGCCCAGCGCTTTCTCAGGAGCGTCTTCGTTGCCGGGTCGTGGATGATGCCGCGATTTCCGGTGAACAGGCCGCGTTCCGGCACGGCGTGAATGGCGCCGAACGGATCGACCCGGTTCCGCAGTGGCATAGTTTTCTCCTGGGCACGCATCTTGGCTGAAATGCTGGCGCCATGATATCGCTTGTCGCATCGTTTTCATGTCAGCAGCGTTTTTCCATGCGGGTGCTGGTGGTCCAGAACTACGACAATACCGGGCTCGGCCAGGTCGGCGCGGCACTGGCGGAAGCCGGTGCCGACCTCGATATACGCCTGCCCTACAAGGGCGATCCGCTGCCGCGGGACGCGGCCGGCCATGATGCCATGGTGGTTCTCGGCGGCGGCCAGAATGCGCTGGCCGACGATGAATGTCCCTATTTTCCGGCGCTGCTCGAACTGACCCGCGATTTTGCCGGCAAGGACCGCGCCGTGCTCGGCATCTGCCTCGGCAGCCAGCTCGTCGCCCGCGCCTTTGGCGGCGAGAACCGCATCGGCGGCGCCAATGAGTTCGGCTGGCGCGGCGTGTCGCTGACGCCGGATGCCAAGGCCGACCCGGTGATGGCCGAGCTGCCGGAAAAGTTCCCGATCTTCCAGTGGCACGACGACACGTTCGAACTGCCGGAAGACGCCGTGCGGCTCGCCGGCAACGACATCGCCGAAAACCAGGCGTTTCGCGTCGGCCGCGCCGTCTACGGTTTCCAGTTCCATTTCGAAGCCGACCGGCCGATGGTGCAGGACTGGAGTTCCTCCTTCGCGCCCACCATTGCCGCGCGCCATCCCGACTGGGCTGGCAAGCTGGACGGCGAAATGGCCCGCAACGGACCCGACGCCGATGCTGCTGGCCTTGCCATTGCCCGTGCCTGGGTAGCGACGATCTAAGCGTCCGTTGATGCTCTGCGTGGCATAATTGGCACGCGGCCAAGAATCCGTCCGGGAAAACCCCTTTCATCCTTGGCTTGTGTCCGCCCGCTATCCTAGAAGGCGCGCGCCCTGCATCGGCTGTGCAACCGCGGTGAACCTTTTGTGTGACCCGTGCGACACACCGCCGATACAGAACGCGCCTAGAAGCGCGAAATCTTCGAAACTTTGAAGCGAATTATCCATTTCAACGCATTGGTAACCGCCTGGTGCACAGATGCAGAGAGCTCAACAAGAGATGACGTCCGTGAAAGCAGCGCTTCTGTCCTTTGCCATGTTGTCCGCAATCGTGCTTTGCGGCCTGGGTATCTATGCCGCCGACGCCGCCAACAACCACAATGCGGTCGACGGCTACGGCGTCACCGCCTCCCTGCGCTGAGCCAGGGTATCCTCGCGTCCTCGGACCGGGGGCTCAAGGCTCCTTTATCGACATTTCCAGGATGCGTTTGTCCGCGCCGTCCACGACGAGCGCGGTGAGCATGCCTGATTGCCAGGCGAGCGTGTCGACATTGACGCGGTTGGCCATCACTTCAGCCTCGGGGACCGGCGTGTGGCCGTGCACCACGATCTTCGGGAAGAGACCTGTGTGATCGTGGAAGACGTCACGGATCCAGATCAGATCCTGCGGGTTCTGCTTCTCCAGCTCAATGCCCGGCCTGATGCCGGCATGGCAGAAGAAGAAGTCGCCCGACGTCACCGAGAACGGCAGCGACCGCAGGAAGTCGACATGACTTTGCGGCACGGCCTCGAGCAGGGCCTGGTGTCCCTTGCGCATGGCTGACTCGGCCTTGCCGAACCAGACGCCGCTGCCGTTGTTGATCGCCACCCCATAGGATTGCGCGGTCTGGATGCCGCCGTAACGGATGAAGAGCCCTTCAGGGTCGGGCGTCTTGAGAAAGTCGAGGAAGCCGATGTCGTGGTTGCCGGCCAGCATCAGGTTTCGCGCATCGCGTTCACGCGCCTCGATCAGGAAGTCGATGACGCCTTTGGAGTCCGGTCCGCGATCGACATAATCGCCAAGATGGATGATGCGCCAGTCCGCGACACGGTCCCTGGCGATCTCGGCCGCGATCTGGCCGTGCATGGCGGCCAGCAGGTCGAGCCGGCCATGCACGTCGCCGATTGCGTAGAGACGCACGCCTTCCGGCCCGTATGCGTCGAGGAAATGGATGCCTGGTTCCGCCAACGTCTGGATATCTCCATGGTCAGATGTCACGGATTTAGCGCCTGAGCTGGTCCTTGCCCATGTCGGTGACCAGACGCTTTCCGCACAGCGCCAGCGTGATGTCCATCTCCTTGCGGATGATTTCCAACGCTTTGGTAACGCCTTCCTTGCCGAGTGCGCCCAGGCCGTAAAGAAATGGCCGGCCGATATAGGTGCCCTTGGCGCCCAGGCAGAGCGCTTTCAACACGTCCTGGCCGGAGCGGATGCCGCCGTCCATATGCACTTCTATTGTGTCGCCGACCGCGTCCGCGATCTCTTCCAGCGCCATGATCGAGGACGACGCGCCGTCGAGCTGGCGCCCGCCATGGTTGGAAACGATGATCGCGTCGGCGCCGGTCTTGGCGGCCATCAGCGCATCCTCCTTGTCGAGGATGCCTTTCAGGATCAGCTTGCCGCCCCAGCGTTCCTTGATCCAGGCGACATCCTTCCATGACAGCTGCGGATCGAACTGCTCCGTCGTCCAGGACGACAGCGAAGAGACGTCGCCAACGCCCTTGGCGTGGCCGACGATGTTGCGGAAGGTGCGGCGCTTGGTGCCGGCTATTCCCAGGCACCAACGCGGCTTGCTGGCCAGGTCGATGATGTTGGCCAGCGTCATCTTGGGCGGCGCCGACAGCCCGTTGCGGACGTCCTTGTGGCGCTGGCCAAGGATCTGCAGGTCGAGGGTGAGCACCAGCGCCGAGCACTTCGCCGCCTTCGCCCGGTCGATCAAATCGAGCACGAACTCCTTGTCGCGCAGCACGTAGAGCTGGAACCAGAACGGTTTCTTCGTCACCGAGGCGACATCCTCGATCGAGCAGATGCTCATCGTGGAGAGCGTGAACGGCACGCCGAATTCCTCCGCCGCCCGCGCCGCCAGCATCTCGCCGTCGGCATGCTGCATGCCGGTCATGCCGGTCGGCGCCAGCGCCACCGGCATCGACACTTTCTCGCCGATCATGGTCGATTCCAGCGAGCGGTTGCTCATGTCGACCAGCACACGCTGGCGGAACTTGATCTTCTGGAAGTCTTCCTCGTTCGCCCGGTAGGTGCTCTCGGTCCAGGCGCCCGAATCGGCATAGTCGAAGAACATCTTGGGCACGCGCCGGCGCGCGAGATCCTTGAGGTCTGCGATGGTGAGAATGTCGCTCATGATGGTCCCCGCTTGATCGAATGATTAGGAGCGTCCGCGCGCTGGTTCGCTGTCGCCGGCGTCCGAGCGCTGCCGCAGCCGCAGCCGCGACACACGTTGCCAGTCGCCGCTGCGTTCGGCTTCCGCCATCGAACGCTCGACATAGGTCATGTGCTCCATGGCCGCCTGGCGGGCGCCGGCCGGGTCGCCGGCCTTGACCGCGGCGTGGATCGCCCGGTGCTGCGCCAGCAGCGCCTCGCGCGCGCCGGGCACGGTGAACACCAGCAGCCGGTTCTGGAACACGCCTTCCGACAAGAGCCGGTAGCAGGAGCGCAGCGTGTGCAAGAGCAGGATGTTGTGCGCGCATTCGCAGATCGCGTGATGGAATTCGACGTCGATCTCGGCCTCGTCGTCGAAATTGCCGGTGCGATGCGCCTCGTCCATGCGCGCCATGATGCGGTCGAGCAGGGCGATGTCTTCCGGTGTGGCGCGCCGCGCCGCGTATTCGGCCGCTATGCCTTCCATTTCGCGGCGATACTCCAGATAGTCGGCGACCGCCTTGCGATGCGTCGAGATCAGATCCGCCACCGGCTTGCTGAACAGCTGGCCGATAATGTCGGCGACATGCGTGCCGCCGCCGGCCTTGGTCGTCAGCAGCCCGCGTCCTTCGAGCGCCTTCAGCGCATCGCGCAGGATCGGCCGCGACACATCGAACTGGCGCGCCAGTTCGCGCTCGCCCGGCAGCCGGTCGCCGGTGCGCAGCACGCCTTCGAGGATGAGGCTTTCGATCTGCTGCACCACCTCGTCGGCGGTGCGCGAATGCTCGATCCTGGAGAAAATGTCGCTCAAGGGAAGCGCCTGGGGAACGGAATGAATGTCGCGCAGATTAAAGCCACTGTCGCCAACTGGTCAAATTATTTATCCAATTCGTCTCGACCCGTCGATTTCCGCGCCGCGCCGGCATATCGCCCGGCGCTAAACTTTGCTGTTTACCTCCCTTGCCGATTGCCGCAAGACGGCGCGATTGCACGAAGGGTCGAAACCAGGGGGACCAGACGTGTCGGACGAGCCGTCCAATCTTGAATTCCAGCCGCGCAGCCAAGGCAGCGTCATGGGCTTTCCGGCGCACGAAGGCCGGCCCGGCGCGCTCGGCGAGGTTCACGCCCGCCCGCATCCGCTGGTCGAGAAGCCGCGCGTCCTCGTCCAGCTCTCCTTCATGACCGAAGGCGGCTCCGCGGTCGACCATGCCGTGCTTTCGGAACTGTCGCGCCGTCTTGGCATCGCCGCCCCCGAGCGGCATGCCCGCCACCACGCCATGAAATGGGGCAAGGGCACGCTGCGCTGGGAGCGGCATACGGAGTTCTCGACCTACCTTTGGGAAGGGCCGCTGGCCGAGAACGGCCGGGGGCAGGAGGATTCGCCCTTCGGCAACGGCTTTTCCCCGCCGGGAACCGTCATCTCGGGCATCCGGCTCGAAATCCGCAAATGGACCCAGACGAGTGAGAGGCAGGTCGCCGGCTTCGACCCGACCAGCCTCTGTTACTCGCTGGTCGAGCGCGGCAGCGCGGCCATCGTCACCGACTTCCGCCAGGATGGCGACGGCATGACCCGCATGCTGGTGCTCGACCGGGGTCTGACGCCGGCCAGCACCGGCGCGCTGTCGCAGCGGCTGATCGACATCGAGACCTACCGCACGCTTGCCATGCTCGGCCTGCCGCTGGCGCTTACCTTGTCCGGCCGCGCTCGCCGCATCGAGGACCGCCTGGCGCAGACGACACTGGAAATGAAGGTCGCCGAGACGCGCGACAACCAGACGCTGCTCGCCGGCCTGACCGAACTCGCCGCCGAGCTGGAGGCGGACGCCGCTTCCAGCCTTTACCGCTTCGGCGCCAGCCGCGCCTATGACGGCATCGTCACGGAAAGGCTGGAGGCGCTGGATGAGGAGCCTGTGCAGGGCTACGACACCTGGGCGGGCTTTCTGCTGCGGCGCATGGCGCCAGCTATGCGCACCTGCCGCTCGGTCGAGGAGCGCCAGGCCAACCTGTCACGCAAGCTGACCCGTGCCACCACGCTGCTGCGGACCTGGGTCGACGTCGAGGTCGAGAAGCAGAATCGCGACCTGCTCGCCTCGATGAACAACCGCGCCCGCTTGCAACTGCGCCTGCAGCAGACCGTCGAAGGGCTCTCGGTCGCCGCCGTCTCCTATTACGTTGTCGGCCTCATCGGCTATGTCGCCAAGGGGGCGTCGGTCTTTGGCCACGCCTTCGCGCCCGAGGTCGTCACCGCGGCGTCCGTGCCGGTTGCCATCCTGCTGGTCTGGTGGGGCGTGCGCAGGGTGCGACGGATGCATTCCGAGCCGGCCAGACATCCGGGCGAATAGTCCGCGCCATGTTTCGGGCGCGACAGATGTGTAGCGGCAGATTGCCGCTGCGGAAGCTTTGCCTGCGTCCGCAGCCTGGCCGCCACCAAAGCAAGGTTTGCAACAAATGCCGCTAGCTGGTAAATCATTTTTACCAGTTGAGTGGAGGAAGCGCCGATGTCCGGCCTTGCCATGCCCAAGCCAGACGCCGAGACGCTGCGCCGGCGCAGCGAAATCGTCGCCGACATGCGCATCATCGTGCCGGGCGAGGGTGTCGTCGACGCCGCCAACGCCATGCGCGCCTTCGAGAGCGATGGCCTGACCGCCTACCGCCAACTGCCGCTGGTCGTGGTGCTGCCCGAGACGGTCGCGCAGGTTTCGCGGGTGCTGAAATACTGCAACGACCGCAACATCCGCGTCGTACCGCGCGGATCCGGCACCTCGCTGTCGGGCGGCGCCCTGCCGCTCGAAGACGCGGTGCTTTTGGTGATGAGCCGTTTCAATCGCATTATCGAGATCGATTTTCCCAACCGCATTGTCGTCGCCCAGCCCGGCGTCACCAATCTTGGCATCACGTCAGCCGTCGAGCAGGAGGGCTTCTACTACGCCCCCGATCCATCCTCCCAGATCGCCTGCTCGATCGGCGGCAATGTGGCGGAGAATTCCGGCGGCGTGCACTGCCTGAAATACGGCCTCACCGCCAACAATGTGCTGGGCATCGAGATGGTGCTGATGAATGGCGAGGTGGTGCGGCTCGGGGGCAGCCACCTCGACGCGGAAGGCTATGATCTGCTCGGCGTGATGACCGGCTCGGAAGGTCTGCTCGGCGTCGTCACCGAGGTCACGGTACGCATCCTCAAGAAGCCGGAGACGGCGCGCGCCTTGCTGATCGGCTTTCCGACCAGCGAGCAGGGCGGCCAGTGCGTCGCCGACATCATCGGCGCCGGCATCATTCCAGGCGGCATGGAAATGATGGACCGGCCGGCGATCCACGCTGCCGAGGATTTCGTCCATGCCGGCTATCCCCTCGATGTCGAGGCGCTGCTGATCGTCGAACTCGATGGCCCCGGTGTCGAGGTCGATCATCTCATCACCGCGGTCGAGACGATCGCTATTCGCAACGGCTCGACCACGTGCCGCATCTCGCAGTCCGAGCAGGAGCGGCTGAGTTTTTGGGCCGGCCGCAAGGCGGCCTTCCCCGCCGTCGGCCGCATCTCGCCCGACTATTACTGCATGGATGGCACCATCCCGCGCAAGGAGTTGCCGCGCGTCTTGGCCGGCATGCGCGAGCTGTCGGAAAAATACGGTCTCGGCGTCGCCAACGTCTTTCACGCCGGCGACGGCAATATGCATCCGCTGATCCTCTACGATGCCAACGTGCCGGGTGAACTCGACAAGGCCGAAAGCTTCGGCGCCGATATTTTGCGGCTCTGCGTCAAGGTCGGTGGCGTGCTCACCGGCGAGCATGGGGTGGGAGTCGAGAAGCGCGACCTGATGCCGGAAATGTTCAATCAGGTCGATCTCGACCAGCAGATGCGCGTCAAATGCGCCTTCGACCCCAACCATCTGCTCAACCCCGGAAAGGTGTTCCCGCAACTGCGCCGTTGCGCCGAGCTAGGGCGCATGCATGTGCATCGGGGGCAGGTGGCGTTTCCGGACATTCCGAGGTTTTGAGTTGCATGTTGGTGCCTGAACACCCCCCTCTGTCCTGCCGGACATCTCCCCCGCAAGGGGGGAGATCGACTCCGATAGCCCCCTTCGCCAACTACCTACGTTGGGCAGCGGGCGCGACATTGAAGCGGCCAATCTCCCCCCTTGCCGGGGAGATGTCCGGCAGGACAGAGGGGGGTGTGAAGGAACTCGACGTCTCTGCACTTGCAAGTGGCATGTCACGCCAATGACCACCTTCACCCCGACCACGTCAGACGAAGTCCTCTCCACCGTTGCCTGGGCGGGGGCGGAGGAAACGTCGCTCGAAATCGTCGGCCACGGCTCCAAACGCGGCATCGGCCGTCCGTTGCAGACCGAGCACACACTCGACCTGTCGAAACTCTCCGGCGTGACCCTCTACGAGCCGGCCGAACTGGTGCTGTCGGCCAAATCAGGCACGCCGCTGGCCGATATCGAGAAGCTGTTGGCGCAAAACAGCCAGCAACTGGCGTTCGAGCCGATGGACTACGGCCCGTTGCTCGGTGGCGAGCCGGGCAAAGGCACCATCGGCGGTGTACTTGGCGCGAACCTGTCCGGCCCACGTCGGCTGAAGGCGGGCGCCGCGCGCGACCATATCCTGGGTATCAACGTCGTCTCCGGCCGGGGCGAGGCCTTCAAGTCCGGCGGCCGCGTGGTCAAGAACGTCACCGGCTACGATCTCTCCAAGCTGATGGCCAACAGCTGGGGCACGCTGGCCGTGTTCACCGACGTCACCTTCAAGGTGCTGCCGGCCGCCGAGACGGAGGTGACGCTCGCCGTCCGTGGGCTGCTCGACGATGCCGCGGCAAGTGCCATGGCCCTGGCGCTCGGCTCCAGCGCGGAAGTATCGAGCGCGGCCCATCTGCCGGAGCGGATCGCCGCGCGCGTCGCCGGTGGAAGTCTTGGCAGTGAAGCCGCCACGCTGCTGCGCGTCGAAGGCTTTGGCCCGTCCGTTGCGTACCGCATCGCGGCGCTGAAGGCACTGCTCGGCAGGGCGGGGCCGCTGGAGGAGATTTCCGGTGAGGCCTCGAAGGCGATCTGGCGCGACGTGCGCGATTGCAAGCCATTCGCCGATGGCAGCGAGAAGCCGGTCTGGCGCGTGTCGATGACGCCCGCGCAGGGGCACCAGATGGTCCTGACGCTGCGCATGCAGGCTGCCGTAAGCGCGTTCTACGACTGGCAGGGCGGGCTGGTGTGGCTGCGCATGGAGGAGGGCGATCCCGAAGCCGGCCTCCTGCGCGGGCTGTTGCGCAAACATGGCGGCGGCCACGCGACGCTGGTGCGCGCCGCGCCGGCCCATCGCGCCGCGCTGCCGGTGTTCGAGCCGCAGGCGCCGGCGCTGGCGGCGCTGAGCCAGCGGCTGAAACAGGAATTCGACCCCAAGAACATCCTCAATCCCGGCCGCATGGCCTAGAGCAATTCCAGGAAAAGTGTGAAACGGTTTTTCGTCCGGAATTGCGTCTAAACAGAGCGTCAGAGATGCAGACCAATTTTTTGCCCGAGCAGCTTGCCGATCCAGATGTCGCCGAGTCCGAAAAGATCCTGCGCAAATGCGTGCATTGCGGCTTCTGCACCGCTACCTGCCCGACCTATGTGACGCTCGGCAACGAACTCGATTCACCGCGCGGGCGCATCTACCTGATCAAGGACATGCTGGAGAACGGCCGTCCCGCCGACAAGGAAATCGTCACCCATATCGACCGTTGCCTGTCGTGCCTCGCCTGCATGACCACCTGCCCGTCGGGCGTCAACTACATGCATCTGGTCGACCATGCCCGTGCCCATATCCAGGAAACCTACAAGCGCCCGCTGCTCGATCGGCTGATCCGCGCCATGCTGGCCTTCGTGCTGCCCTATCCCCGGCGTTTCCGCGCCGCGCTCAAACTGGCGAAGCTGGGCAAGCCATTCATAGGCCTGTTCGAGAAGATCCCGGCGCTGAAGCCGCTCGGCGCCATGCTCAAGCTCGCGCCGGCATCCATTCCGGCGGCCTCGCCGATGGCCTTGCCGGGCGTCCATGCCGGACAGGGAGCAAAAAGAGGACGCGTCGCGATCCTCACCGGCTGCGCCCAATCGGTGCTCGATCCCGGCATAAACGACACCACCATTTCGTTGCTGACCCGGCTCGGTATCGAGGTGGTGGTGCCGCCGGCCGAGGGCTGCTGCGGGGCGCTGGTCCATCATATGGGGCGGGAAGAAGCCGCCCTTGCCTCGGCCAGGCAAAATGTCGATGCCTGGACCCGCGCCGTGGAACAGGGCGGGCTCGACGCCATCATCGTCACCGCGTCCGGGTGCGGCACGACGATCAAGGATTACGGCTTCATGCTGCGCCTCGATCCCGCCTATGCCGACAAGGCCGCGCGCGTGTCGGCGCTGGCCAAGGACGTCACCGAGTATCTCGCCGCCATCGATCTGCCGGAACCAATGCGCAAGCCGGGCACGATCGTCGCCTATCACTCGGCCTGCTCGATGCAGCACGGCCAGAAGATTACGCGCCAGCCGAAGGAACTGCTCGCCAAGGCCGGTTTCATCGTGCGCGAGCCGCGCGAGGGGCACCTCTGCTGCGGTTCGGCCGGCACCTACAACATCATGCAATCGGAGATCTCGGCCAGGCTGCGTGACCGCAAGGTGAAGAACATCGTGGCGACGGGCGCGTCGGTCGTCGCCACCGGCAATATCGGCTGCATCACGCAGATCGCCTCCGCCGCCAGCATGCCGGTGGTGCACACGATCAAATTGCTCGATTGGGCCTATGGCGGGCCAAGACCGGACGGCGTTGCGGAAGACGGCCTGATCGCGGCGGAATAGCCGTCCGTTCCGGCGCTATTCCGCCGCCAGCCTGTCGGCCGTGCCGTAGGTCGCCTCGTAGAGCGCGCGCTGGCGGCTGAGCGCGACCATCGTGTTGCGCAGCAGGATCGCCACCGTGATCGGGCCGACGCCGCCCGGCACGGGTGTGATCCAGGAGGCAACCTCGCGCACGCTTTCGGTGTCGACGTCGCCGACAATGCGGCTCGCCCCGTCTGGTCCGATCTCCGAATTGATGCCGATGTCGATCACGGCGGCACCCGGCTTGACCATGTCGGCCTTGATCAGCCTGGGCTTGCCGACGGCGACGAACAGCGCGTCGGCGCGCCGCGCATGGGCGGCGACCGAGCGCGTCATGTGATGGCAGACAGTGACCGTCGCGCCTTCGCTCATCAGCAGGAAGGCGATCGGCTTGCCGACGATCTCCGAATGGCCGACGATGACCACTTCCAGCCCCTTGAGGTCGAGGCCGGTTTCCTTGAGCAACTCGACCGAGGCAGCGGCCGTGCAGGGCGCCAGATCGAGCTGGTTGTAGACGATGTTGCCGATCGAGGCCGGGTGCATGCCCTCGACATCCTTCAGCGGATGTACGGCCGCCTGCAGCGTCTTGATCGGGATATGCGCCGGAACCGGCCGCTGGATGATGATGCCGGTGACACGCGGATCGGCGTTCAACCCGTGGATCGCCGCTTCGAGTTCGCCGGAGGTGATGGTGGCGGGAAAGCGCCGCTCCTCGAAATCGATGCCGGCGAGCTGGGCCTTGGCGCGCTGGTTGCGCACATAGACATCGACCGCGTCGGTATCGCCGACGGTGATCGAGATCAGCTTGGGCGGAAAACCCTCGGCTTTGGCAATGGCCGCATCCTCGCGCACGGCGGCGATGATGCGCTGGGCAACCGGGCCGCCCTTGAGATAGCGGCTGTCGTCGGTCAGGGACATGGAGGGACTCTTTCGTTCATTGGCGCCGACATAGCAAAAGAACGTCGAAAATGTCAGCACGAAAGCGAACGGCGATACCTCCTGCGCGACGCAACGACGCGGGCCACATCCGACACCAGCCAAAAAGAGAGGGCAGCGCGGTTTCCCGCGCTGCCCTTCCTGACCGACCGCATCCCCATACGGCCCGTCCCCCGTTATCCCTGTCCTGGCCTCGAAAAGCGAAGTGCTTTGCCGGCCAGTGATTCGCGTAAGCTATTATATCACCTCGACCGTGGTTCCGACATTGACCCGCTCATAAAGGTCGACCACGTCCTCGTTGCGCATGCGTATGCAACCCGACGACACCGCACCGCCGATCGTCCAGGGCTGGTTGGTGCCGTGGATGCGGTACTCCGTCGTGCCGAGATAGAGTGCACGCGCGCCGAGCGGGTTTTCCATGCCGCCGGCCAGATAGGTCGGCAGATAGCGGCCCTTGGCCGCCTCGCGCTTGATCATCTCGGCTGGCGGACGCCAATCCGGCCAGACGCGCTTGTTGGTGATCTTGTGCGTGCCCGACCATTCGAAGCCGGGCTTGCCGGTGCCGACGCCGTAACGCCGCGCCTTGCCGTTCTTCTCGACCAGATAGAGGAAGTTCTGCGTGGTATCGATGACGATGGTGCCTGGCTTCTGGCCGCCGTCATAAGCGACTTCCTGCGGCAGGTAGACCGGGTTGATCTGCGGCCGCATGACCGTGCGCTTGGCCGGCGCCGGCACGCCCGCCGTCTGCACGCGGTCGGGCTGCGCGGTGCGCTGGCGCGGCTGCTGTTGCACGGCCTGCCGGTTCTGCCGCACGATGCCGGGCGCTTGGCCAAGCTGCAGCACCCAGGGCGCGGAAAGGTCGGGGCTCACCATCACCGGCGGCCTGTCGGCATAGCGGTCATTGGCAAGGGAGGGCATGGTACTCGCGGCAAGCACTGCCGCGCTGAACAACGGAAGCAGGAATTTCATCGGGAGCGCACCTTGATCGCCTGATACACCGGGCAAGAACGCTCCCGGTTTTCGCGATCATTGGCGGCGAGCAGCAACCGAAACATGAATCGGAATGCGTAAAATGCGGTTCTGTCGGTAAACCTTTTGGTGTGGTTACCGCCGGGTTCAGGAATCTGGTAAAGCCACGGTAAAAGCGGCGCGCAAGCGCATTAACGAATGGATTTCTTGAGATGAGCAATGAAAATACCGGCCTGCTTGCCGGTCCCGACGGTGTCGTGCGCTGCTTCTGGCATGGCAATCTGCCGGACTATCTGCACTACCACGACCATGAATGGGGCCGGCCGGTGGCCGACGACCGCAGGCTGTTCGAAAAGATCTGCCTGGAAGGATTTCAGTCGGGGCTGTCGTGGCTGACCATTCTGCGCAAGCGGGAGAATTTTCGTGAGGCCTTCGCCGGCTTCGACTTCGACAAGGTCGCCGCCTTCACCGATAGGGATGTCGAGCGCCTGCTCGGCAATGCCGGCATCATTCGCCATCGCGGCAAGATCGTCTCGACCATCAACAATGCCAAACGCGCCCGCGAGATGGTCGACGAGTTCGGCTCGCTGGCCGCCTGGTTCTGGAAGTTCGAACCCGGCAAGGAGGAGCGGCCGCAAACCGTCGACCTCGCCCATCTGCGCGCCAACCCGACCACCGCGGTCTCGGTCCGGATTTCGAAGGAGCTGAAGAAGCGCGGCTGGACCTTTGTCGGCCCGACCACCGTCTACGCCTTCATGCAGGCCATGGGCCTGGTCAACGACCATCTCGAAGGCTGTGTGTGCCGCAAGGAGATCGAGAAAGAGCGGAAGGCTTTCAAGCGGCCGAAATAGCCACTTTTGCCTTCTCCCCGTTCACGCCGTTCACGGGGAGAAGGTGGCCAGAAGGGCCGGATGAGGGGCGGCGCGAACCTCCGAATGCTCGCGCTGCCCTCACTTCTCGAACCGTCCCTCGTGCCCGCTGCCATTGATGTCCCACACCAGGCTGCGGCCGGAAATGGTCAGCACAAGGCCGCTGAAACCGCTGTCGTCGGGCGTATGATGGGTCGATGCCGCGCTGCGTCCGGCGGGAATGACCTCGACCGTCGAGCCCTTCTTCACCCAACAGCCCTTGCCGTACTGGTCGTTGGCGCCATAGGCGAGCATGAATTCGAAGCTGCCGTCTTTCCTGAGCAGCAGTTCGGAGCCGACCTCCATGACGCCGCGCAGATAGTAATGCCCGGCAAGGCCCGCGTCGCCGGGCTTGCAGCCGGCAGCATCGGCCGGATTGGCCGCTCCAAGAAGAAGTGCGCAGCCAAGCGCGTATGCGTAGCTCAGGCGCATGCTCAATCCCCCGATCAAGAATGAAATCGCTTCCGTGAGGCGGGTGCTTTCAGGTGCCGTTGGCGCCGGCCAGGAACAGACCGGCGACGATTGCCGCCACGGTGGCCACCGTCGGATAGATCACCAGCAGCCCGGTCACCAGGGCGTCGCGCAGGGAAGGCCCCTTGCTTGTGCCGGCCGGCACATCGAACGGCCCGGCCGTCTGGCCAACCATTTTCGGTGCATGACTGCTCGCCGGACGCAGGCGTGCCGGCAGTTCACCGGCCTCGCTGTTGGCATGGAATTCCGTTGCGCTGCTCATGTCCCGAACCCCTCGTTTCGGTGCGCTATATCGGCCGCGATTGTGTCGGCACGATGCCGCGCTCATGGCGGCATTGTTTCATTCCTGGTGCGTTTTTGTTTCGGCGAACGCCCGCGCTTGCTCTCTCGCAATGCATGGACGCCATGCCCGCAGCCGGCCTTGCCGGGTAGAGCCTCATAAGTTAGGACACGCGCGTTGCGAAAATCGCAACACTCCAACACAAGACACCGAGCGAAACTCATGGCCGACAAATCCGAAAAGACGAAAGCGCGGCTGCCGCGCGGATTTGCCGACCGCGGCGCCGAGGACATCCGTGCCGTCGAGAAGATGATGGCGACGATCCGCTCGGTCTACGAGCTTTACGGCTTCGAGCCGGCTGACCAGCCGCTGATCGAATACACCGATGCGCTGGGCAAATTCCTGCCCGACCAGGACAGGCCGAACGAAGGCGTGTTCTCCTTCCAGGACGACGACGACCAGTGGCTGTCGCTGCGTTACGACCTGACGGCACCCACCGCGCGTTTCGTCGCCGAGAATTTCGAACGCCTGCCCAAGCCATACCGCAGCTACCGGTCCGGCTGGGTGTTCCGCAACGAAAAGCCCGGCCCCGGCCGCTTCCGCCAATTCATGCAGTTCGACGCCGACACGATCGGCACGCCGGGCGTCGCCGCCGATGCCGAGATGGCGATGATGATGGCCGACGTCATGGAAGCGCTCGGCATCAAGCGCGGCGACTACGTCATCCGCGTCAACAACCGCAAGGTGCTGGACGGCGTGCTGGATGCGATCGGCCTCGGCGGCGAGGAGAATGCCGGGCGCCGGCTGACGGTGCTGCGCGCCATCGACAAGCTGGACAAGCTTGGTCCGGAAGGTGTCCGGCTTCTGCTTGGCCCGGGGCGCTGGGACGGCGGCAAGGAAGGCGAAGGCGACTTCGCCAAGGGCGCCGGGCTGGACGATACGCAAGCCGAGGCCGTTCTTCTGGCGACGGCGCGCAATGCGCAGGCCGGCCAGGACGCCAGTGTCAGCGGCAACGCGACCTACCAGGAAGGCGTTGGTGAACTCGCGACGATCGAGGCCCTGGTCAGGGCCGCTGGATATGCCGAGGACCGCGTCGCCATGGACCGTTCCGTCGTGCGCGGCCTCGAATATTACACTGGCCCCGTCTTCGAGGCCGAACTGCTGGCCGAAATTCCCAATGAGGATGGCCAGATCGTACGCTTCGGTTCGGTCGGCGGTGGCGGCCGTTATGACGGTCTGGTCTCGCGCTTCCGCGGCGAGCCGGTGCCGGCGACCGGTTTTTCCATCGGTGTTTCCAGGCTGATGACGGCGCTGAAGAATCTCGGCAAGCTCGACAGCGCCGACGTCATCGCGCCGGTCGTCGTGCTGGTCATGGACAAGGACACGGAAAGCCTTGGCCGCTACCAGAAGATGGTCTCGCAATTGCGCGCCGCCGGCATCCGCTCCGAAATGTATCTCGGCGGCGCCGGCATGAAGGCGCAGCTCAAATATGCCGACCGGCGCGGCTGTCCGGTCGCAATCATCCAGGGCGGTGACGAGCGCGCCAAGGGCGAACTGCAGATCAAGGACCTGATCGAAGGCGCCCGCATGTCAGCCGAAATCACCGACAACGCCGAATGGCGCGCCGCACGCCCGGCGCAGGTGACGGTGGCGGAAGGTGAGCTGGTCGCCGAAGTGAAGAAGATTTTGGCGGCGCAGGCTGCCGATCGCGCGAAAGGTGGCGCTTGAGCGCCCCCCTCTGGCCTGCCGGCCATCTCCCCCTCAAGGGGGGAGATCGGATGTCTCTGGGGCTTTCGCCAATCTTCAGCGATGAAGAGGCGCTGAGCATCAAGCTGCGTATCTCCCCCCTTGAGGGGGAGATGTCCGGCAGGACAGAGGGGGGTGCCTCGCGCCCATCCTGTCCATGACCTCCCGCTACCCCGCCATATCAGCCGACATCACCAGCCTCTTCGCCACCCGCGACACCCACGCCGTGGAAGTCGCCGTGTTGCAGCCGGCCGATCCGTTCCTCGACATGGCCGGCGAGGATCTGCGCCGGCGCATTTTCCTTACCGAAAGCGAGACCGGACAGACACTCTGCCTGCGGCCCGAATTCACCATTCCGGTTTGCCTCGATCATATCGCCAGCCAGGCCGGCACGCCGCGCCGCTATTCCTATCTTGGCGAAGTGTTCCGCCAGCGCCGCGAGGGCGGCAACGAGTTTTTCCAGGCCGGCATCGAGGATCTCGGCGATCGCGACACGGCTGAAGCCGATGCCCGCTCGGTGGCCGACGCGCATGCGCTGCTGTCGCTCGTCCTGCCCGGTCAGCCGCTGTCGGTCACGCTCGGCGACCAGGGTATCTTCGAGGCGGTGCTGGCGGCACTCGGCCTGCCGCGCGGATGGCGCATGCGGCTGGCCCGTGCCTTCGGCTCGGCGCCGATGCTGGAGGCGGCACTCGCCGATCTCGCCAACCCGCCGCGCAACGGGCAACTCTCCGGCGATGTCGCGGCGCTTGTGCTCGACGGGGATCTCGAAGGTCTGTCAGCTCATATTGCCGGCGGCATGGAGGAGGCTGGCCTGTCGGCATCGGCCGGGCGCGCGCCATCGGACATTGCACGGCGATTGATCGAGAAGGCCGAATTGCGCAGCGTGCGGCTGTCGAACGAGGCCTTCGCGGCGCTGAAGGGTTTTCTGGCCATCGACGTGCCGCTGGATAGCGCTACGCGGGCGCTGGAGTCTTTCGCCGCAGGCGCCGGACTTTCATTGGGTGCGGCGCTGGAAAAATTCGCGGCCCGCGCCAAGGCGATCGAGGCGCATGGCTTGCCCTCGGGAAAAATCCGCTACGACGCAGCCTTCGGCCGTCCGCTCGATTATTACACCGGTGTGGTCTTTGAAATCGCTGCCAGGGATGGCGAGCGTCCCCTGGCCGGTGGCGGCCGCTATGACAGGTTGCTGACGCTGCTTGGCGCCAAGACCGCGATACCCGGTGTCGGCTTCTCCGTGTGGCTCGACCGCATCGAGGCGTTGCGGGAGACGGCATCATGATCACGCTGGCGATCCCGTCGAAAGGCCGGCTGAAGGAGCAGGCGCTGGAGCTGCTGGCCAGGGCCGGCCTCGCCGTCAGCCTGCCCGGCGACGAGCGCAAATATCACGCCCGCGTCGGGGGCATGGACAATGTCGAAGTGGTCTTCCTGTCGGCCTCCGAAATATCGGGCGAAATAGGGCAGGGCGCGGTCGATCTCGGCATCACCGGCGAGGATCTGGTGCGGGAAAATCTCGCCGAATGGGAAGCGCGGGCCGAAATCGTCGCTCGTCTCGGCTTCGGCCATGCCGATGTCGTGGTCGCGGTGCCCGAGATATGGCTCGATGTCGACACCATGGCCGATCTCGATGACGTCGCCGCCGATTTCCGCCAGCGCCATGGCCGGCGGCTCAGGATCGCCACCAAATACTGGCGGCTGACGCAGCAGTTCTTTTCGCAGAAGCACGGCATCCAGGTCTACCGCATCGTCGAGAGCCTCGGCGCCACCGAGGGCGCGCCGGCGGCAGGGCTTGCCGACGTCATCGTCGACATCACTTCGACGGGCTCGACGCTGCGCGCCAACCATCTCAAGGTGCTGGGCGATGGCGTCGTGCTGCAGTCGCAGGCCTGCCTGGTGGCCTCGAGGAAAGATCGTTCCGCTGCCGACGAGGTCGTCTTGCGCGATATAGCCGCGAAAATGGCGGCGGCGGTCGGATAGTCCGGTTTCCCTCGAGGGGAGGGACGCCTCGACCATCGGCGGGATTTCCACCGTCCCGGCAGGCTGATAGGCTCGGTCCGTGCTGGGAGGAGACAGCGATGCCGGTCAATCTCGACGAGCTGAAGAACGCCACCAATCTGCGCGGACGCGGCGCGCGCTCCGGCATTGTGTTTGTCGCGCCCGTCGACGGCAGGGCGCATGTCTCCGGCGAGCGCAAGGTTCCGTTGCTGGAGCAGACCATTCCAGCCCTTTTCTCCGATACCGTCAGCAAATACGGCACGCTCGATGCCGCAATCTTCGTCGGCCAGGACAAGCGCTTCACCTGGAGCGAACTGTCGGACACCGTCGATGCGCTGGCCGCCGGCTTCCTGGCACTAGGCCTGCACAAGGGCGACCGGGTCGGCATCTGGTCGCCCAACCGCTGGGAATGGCTGGTGACGCAATTCGCCACCGCCCGCATCGGCCTGATCCTGGTCAACATCAATCCAGCCTACCGGCTGACCGAACTGGAATATGCCCTCAACAAGGTTGGCTGCAAGGCGCTGGTGACGGCGGCGAGCTTCAAGACCTCTGACTATCTCGGCATGATCGAGACGCTGGCGCCGGAAATCGTCACGGCGACACCCGGCAAGCTGAAGGCCGCGAAATTGCCGGCGCTCAGGATCGTCATCCGCATGGGCGAGGAGAACTCGCCAGGCATGTTCAATTTCGGCGACGTGCTGGCCATGGCCGGCCGCGACGAGCATGACAGCCTCGACCGCATCTCCGGGGGCCTGAAGCCTGGCGATGCGATCAACGTCCAGTTCACGTCGGGCACGACCGGCGCGCCCAAGGGCGCGACGCTCACCCATCTCAACATCGTCAACAACGGCAATTTCGTCACCTCGGCGATAAAACTCACCGTCGACGACCGGCTCTGCATCCCGGTGCCGCTCTATCACTGCTTCGGCATGTCGATGGGCACGATGGGCTGTGTGTCGAAGGGCGCGACGATGGTTTTCCCCTGCGAGGGTTTTGATCCCGGCCTGACGCTGAAGGCGGTCGCGCAGGAGCGCTGCACGGGCCTCTACGGCGTGCCGACCATGTTCGTCGGCATGCTCGAACATCCGGATTTCCCGACCTTCGATCTCTCCAGCCTGCGCACCGGCATCATGGCCGGCTCGCCATGCCCGATCGAGGTGATGAAGAAGGTGGTGTCGCTGATGCATATGTCGGAGGTGACCATCGCCTATGGCATGACCGAGACCAGCCCGGTCTCGTTCCAGAGCAGCACCGACGATCCGCTGGAAAAGCGCGTCTCGACCGTTGGGCGCATCCATCCGCATGTCGAGGTCAAGGCGGTCGACGCCGAGGGCGCCACCGTTGCCGTCGGCGAGCCGGGTGAGCTTTGCACGCGCGGCTATTCGGTGATGAAGGGCTATTGGGACGACGACGAAAAGACCCGTGAGGCAATCGACACCGACGGCTGGATGCACACCGGCGACCTCGCCACCATCGACGCCGAGGGCTATTGCAACATTGTCGGCCGCGTCAAGGACATGGTCATTCGCGGCGGCGAGAACGTCTATCCCAAGGAGGTCGAGGAATTCCTCTACCGCCACTCCAAGGTTCGGGAAGTGCAGGTCTTCGGCATTCCCGACGCCAAATATGGTGAGGAGTTGTGCGCCTGGATCGTGCTGAAGCCCGGCCAGGTCGCCACCGAACAGGAGATCAAGGCCTTCTGCGCCGGCCAGATCGCCCATTACAAGATACCGCGCCACATCCGCTTCCGCACCGAGTTGCCGATGACGGTGACCGGCAAGCCGCAGAAATTCCTGATGCGTCAGGCGATGGTGGAAGAGTTGGGACTGGTGGCACAGAAGACGGCGTGAGGCGGGATCAGCCGCGTCGCGCCATTGCGCCGATGCTGTCGAGCAGCGCCTGCTGGTCGCCGGCCCAGAACCAGTGGTCGTCGCCGTCGACTTCGATGAACCGGGCGCCGGGAATGCTGGACGCGAGGAACCGCCCGGCTTCGATGCGCACGGCGCGGTCGCCGGAGCGGTGGAGGATCATCGTCGGGGCGGAGACTTTTGCCAGGAGGTGACGGATATCGGCATCCCGTAGCGCCTCCAGCAGGCCCGCGACCGCGCCCGGGCTGGAGGCCGCCCTGAGCAATCCGGCCCACCATGTCCTCGCCTGGCGGTCGTCAGCGAGGCTCGGGGCGAAGGTTTCGATTTCGGCCGGGCCGCCCCAGCCGGCGAGCAGGCGTTGCTTCCACAGATCATACTGCGCGACGGTCAAGGCGAAGGGATAGTCGGGTGCGCGGCTGCCTTTGGCAAGCGAGCCCCACAGGACGAGGCCGGTCAGGCGATCGGGATGCTCGACGGCAAAGCGAATACAGCCAGGCCCACCCTCCGACGCGCCGACCAGCAAGGCCCGGCGGCTGCCGGCCGCGTTCATGACCGCCAGAATATCCTGCGCCGTCGCCTCGACCGTGGGTCGGGCGCCGACGCGGTCGGAAAGCCCCATGCCGCGCCGGTCGAAGAGGATCAGGCGACCCAGGCGCGAAACCGCGGTCAGCCAGGCGCGGCAGCCTGGGTCTTCCCAGATACGCTCGACATGCGAAATGAAGCCGGGAACAAGCACGATGTCCGTCGGGCCGCTACCGACGATCTGGTACGCGATGTGAATGCCGTCCACCGCGACGTAGCGCGTCCTGGGCACGTCCAAGGTAGCGTCCTGAGTTGGCTCGCGCAGCATGGCTAGCGTGGCGGGGTCCGGCGCGACGCCGAGTTCGTCCCGCAAGAGCCGGATGCACGTCTCGATCTGGCGCTCGGCCGCCGCTCTGTCCCCGGCCGCCAGGTGAGCGCGGATCAGATGGCGGTGCGCGCTTTCGCTCAAGGGGTCGAGTGCCGCCAGCCGTGTCGCATGAACGACCGCGCCACGCGGCTCGCCGCCGCCGATCTTGGCTTCGACGAGCCGCTCCAGCGCCTGCACCAGCCGGCCGCGCAAGGTCTCTCGCCGGAAGAAGACCCACTCCTCGAATTCCGGACAGTCCGGCAGCGAGAAGCCGACGAGATAGTCGTCCATGTAGATCCCGGCTGCCTCGTCGAGAGCGCCGCAATTGCAGGCCTGCTCGAAAACCCTGGTGTCGATCTCCGCGGACAGCGCCGGGTGCAGGCTCAGCGAGGCGCCCGTGACGGCGATGATCTCGCTGCCGAAGGCGATGCGGATTTTATAGAGCGTACGCCGCAGTCGCGCGCGTGCGGCCTGCTCATCGGCTTCTGGCCACAAAAGCGTGGCGACGACCTCGCGCGCCACCGGTCCGCTGGCCTCGACGAGATAGATGAGGAGCGCCGCCGCCTTGCGCAGGGCGAGATCCACCCGCCGGCCGTTCAAGCGGAACTCCGGAAAACCCAGAAATCGGAATTCCAGTCGTTCCATCGATCCGCACACGGCCATGCAGGGACGTTGAGGGGACGCCGGCCTTCTATCCATCCCCACGACATCGGGCCGATCGGACCCGATCATGAGACTCCTTGGAGCGAGAAATGTCACTGGTCAATACTTTCACCCACTATTGCACATCAGGGCCCCTTGCCGGCGGTGGCGCCCCTTTCGGTGCTGCCGACGCAGGGCAAGGAGGCTGAGACATGTGCCAATCCTGTCTCTCCTGGTACGCGCGCTGCATTGCTCCCTACCTGGTCCACGCCGGCTGTTCGGCCAGCGCCTTCGCTGACATGCGCAGGCGCCTGATTCCACGGGCAGGGGGCGTTGTCGTCGAAGTCGGCTTCGGGTCCGGCCTGAACCTTCCCTATTACGACGCCGGCAGGGTGAAGCGGCTCGTCGGCGTCGATCCCGACGGCACGATGCTCGGCCTGGCCGAACCGAAGAGCCGTTCTTTGCCATTCAATGTCGACTGCATCCGGGCCAGCGGTGAAAACCTGCCCTTGGCCGACAGCGTCGCCGACACGGTGGTCGTCACCTATGCCTTCTGCACCATTCCGGACCCCGAGGCGGCGCTGACCGAGATCCGGCGCGTGCTGAAGCCCACCGGCCGGTTGATCTTCATCGAGCACGGCCAGGCCGAGGGGCCGCGTTGCCGCCGGTGGCAGGAACGTCTGAACCGGATATGGAGCCGGCTTGCCGGCGGCTGCCATCTCAACCGCGATCCATTGCACCTGATCGATGCGGCGGGTTTTCATGTCGTGGAAGCGGAGCGTGAGCGGTTCCGGCTGCCCTTCTGGCAGTTGGGAAGCCACCATGCCGGTATCGCGATACCCCTAACGGGTTGAGGCGCGTTCGTGGTCTCCTATCGCCCGCCCTTAATCTCCGACGGCCGTGGTGCTGAACCCCGCTCCTGCACCAGCGGCCCGAGCAGCACTTCGCCGAACAGCGGCTGGTAGCTGCGGCGCACCGCCGGGTCCTCCTTGAAGGACAGCGCATATTGGCCGATCTGGTGGAAATAGGTGATGCGGGCCCTGACCAGGCTCTCGTCCGGGGGATAGCCCATGGCGCGGAAGGAGCGCATCAGGAGTTCGACACGCAAATCGTCGATATCCTTGACCTCCCGCGCCAGCTTTTTCGACGTTCGCGACCAATCGCGCACGGCGAGGTCGAGCAGCGGGCTGAACGGTGCCTCGTCGACCCAGACATGCACGATGTCGGTGAAGAACTGCAGGCCGTCCACGTCGTGCATCTCGCGCATCGCCCAGAAGGGCTGGCAATTGATGTCCCGCCATTCCTGCAGCAGGCCGTCGCGAAGATCGGCCAGGCTGGTGAAGTGGAAATAAAAGCTGCCGCGCGTCACCTTGAACTGCTTGGCGAGGCGGTCGATCTTCACCTCGCCGATGCCGTGCTTCTCCAGCACCTTGCGCGCCGCCGCGATCCAGGCCTCGCGGCTCAGCGTCTGCCGCGCCGCCTTCGCGGGCGCGGCAGGCTTGGACGGTCTCTTGCCTTTGGCCGGCGCGCTATCGGCTTTCATGTGATCAAGACCTTCATCGCCTTGCCCAACGCCTGCAATCCGTTTGCCGGCTCCCATGCGCTTGGCGACTCATCAACTCTCCATTATCGCGGAACGTTAGAGCAATTCCAGCAAGAGTGTGTAACGGTTTTCGTCGGGAATTGCGTAAAAACAAGGAGATAGAGTGGCCCGGCGTTTCTATGAGCGCCGGGCCGCGCCAAGCTCAGGGCAATGCGCTGATCCGCTCTAGCATGAGTTTGAAGAACGGCGCCGGATCGATGCGCCGCAGGACGTTGCAGTTCTTGCGGCGTCCGGTCACATGCCACCAGTCGACGACCGTCATGCCGATCGTCTCTGGCGAGACGATGTCGATCGTCACCGCGCACTGGCGCTGTTCATAGATTTGCGGCGCCAGGAGATAGCCGGTGACGCAGGCATCGTGGATCGGGCGTGCCGGCGTCTCGAATTTGTGGGTGCCGTACTGGCGGTAGAAGTCCGCCAGGTTCGCGGCCTCGATCGCGGCGCGGCTGCCGGTGGCGCGCAAGCGGTCCAGCCATTCGGGCGTCATCAGCGCGGTGTAGGTGCAGTCGATGCCCGCCATGGTCACCGGCACGCCGCTGTCGAACACCTTGTGCGCGGCATGCGGGTCGACGAAGATGTTGAACTCGGCGGCTGGCGTGGCGTTGCCGCCCTGGAAGAAGCCGCCGCCCATCAGCACCACTTCGCGCAGCCGAGATACGATCCTCGGCTCCATGGTCATGGCCATGGCCAGGTTGGTCATCGGCCCGAGCGTGCAGACGGTCAATTCGCCTTCCGGCGCATCCATGATGGTGCGCACCATGTAGTTGACCGCGTGTTCGCTTTGCAGCGGCGTCACCGGCTCGGGCAGGTCGGCGCCGTCGAGGCCGGTTTCGCCATGGACATATTCGGCGGTGATCAGCTTGCGCACCATCGGCGCCGGACATCCAGCATGAACAGGCACATCGGGCCGCCCGGCAAGCTCCACGACCTTGAGGGCGTTCTTCGACGTCAGTGCAAGCGGCACGTTGCCCCCGACCGTGGTGATGCCGACCACGTCGAGCTCATCTGGCGATCCCAATGCGAAGAGGATGGCGAAGGCGTCGTCCTGGCCCGGATCGGTGTCGATGATGATCTTGCGTGGTGCCATGATGCCGCGTCCTTGTTTTTGCGATCGAAAGCCTATTGATGAGGCCGTTCGGATGTGTAGAAATACAGTACTGTATCTTATGTTCAAGACAGGGTGTTCGAAAATGGATGCACAAGAGCGCGGCGATTTTTCCGAAATTCCGATCCTCGACGTCTCGGCGCTCTATGGCGACGACGAAGCCGGGATCCGGGCAACGGCAGCGACCTTGCGCCGCTATCTCGAGACGATCGGCTTCCTCTATGTCACCGGCCACGCCATTCGGCGCGCCGACGTCGAAGCGGTCCGCGAAGCTTCCAAGCGCTTCTTTGCCTTGCCCGAGGAGGAGAAGGCGAAGCTGAAGATCGACAAGAATTTTCGCGGCTTCCTGCCCTTCGCCGGCTCGACCATCGTGACCTCGTCGGTGGCGACCGTCAGCAAGCCGAACCAGAGCGAATCGATCTTCTTCATGCACGAGGTCGGCGCCGATGATCCGCGGGCCTTGGCCGACAAGCCGTTGCAAGGCCCGAACCAGTGGCCTGACGAGGCGGCTCTTGCCGGGTTCCGGGAAACGATCGAGCGCTACGTCCAGGAAATGAGCACGCTCGCCCGCAAGATGGTGCGCGCCATCGCGCTCTCGCTCGGGCTGCCCTCCGGCAGCCTCGACCGCTATTTCGAGCAGCCGACGACCTTCCTGCGGCTGCTGCACTATCCGACGCAGCCCCAGGAAGAGGGGCTTTTCGGTTCGGCGCCGCATACCGATTATGGTTTCATCACGCTGCTGGCGCAGGACAATGTCGGCGGCCTCGAGGTCAAGAACAAGGCCGGCGACTGGGTTCCAGCACCTCCGGTCCCGGATTCCTTCGTCATGAATGTCGGCGACATCCTGGCGCGCTGGTCGAACGACCAGTTTGTCTCGACGCCGCATCGCGTCATCAACCGCTCCGGACGCGAGCGCTATTCGCAGCCCTTCTTCTTCGATCCGTCGATGGACGAGACGATCGCCGCGCTTCCGGTCTGCGTGCCGGCCGGCACACAGCCGAAATACGAGCCGGTGCTCTATGGTGATTATCTGATGGAGCGCATCGACAAGAATTATCACTACCGCAAGAAGAAGGCGGCCGAGGCAGCCGCCTCGTAAGGCATGCCGAGCCCAGGCCGGGCACCGGCCCGGGCTTTGCGGCAAGACTGCAATCAAGGACAAGAAAGGGGAACAGCAATGAACAGATATCTGCAAATGACCGGCCTCGCGCTGGCGCTTTCCGCCACCGTCTGGGCCGGGGTTTCCAAAGCCGCCGATGTGCCGAAATCGGCTGAGGTGAAGCAGAGCGGAACGCTCGCCGTCGCCAACACGCTGGACTTCGCGCCGTTCGAATATCTCGACGCCGACGGCAAGCAGACCGGCATCATCGTCGAACTCGCCGGCGAAGTGGCCAAGCTCGTCGACGCCAAGCTCGATATCCAGCGCACGCCGTTTCCGTCGATGATCCCGGGCCTCGCGGCCGGCCGCTTCAAGATCGCCTGGGAGACCTTCTCGGCCACGCCGGAGCGCCTGAAGCAGGTCGATTTCGTCATGTTCCTGAAGGCGGGCCTGGCCGTCTCGACGTCACCCGACAAGAAGGCGAGCTTCGGCGGCGACACGCCGCTTTGCGGCAAGCGCATCGGTGTCTCGGCCGGCAGCGCCTCGGATTTCCTCGTCGACAAGCTCACCAAGGAGTGCACCGACAAGGGCCAGAAGCCCATCGAGAAGTCCGTCTTCAACTCTTCGACCGATATCGTCCAGGCCGTGCTTTCGGACCGCGTCGACGCGCGTATGGACGATGCCACGGCATCCAGCTATTTCGAGGTGACCAGCAAGGGCCAGTTGGTGGTGCTGCCGACGCTTTATGAGGTGGCGCCGCTCGGCATGGCGATCGCCAAGGACGACAAGGAAACCGCCGACATGATGGTGGCGGCCCTTGCCGAGCTGTTCAAGAACGGCACGTACAAGACTATCCTGGAGAAGTATGGCATGGGCGCTTACGCGATCAAGGAACCTTACTTCGTCGGCTCCATGGACGCGCTTCGAGCCGAATAAGGATGACCCGGCGCCTGACCACGGGCCAGGCGCCGGCCAGAAATCAGGAGACCGTTGATGGGCGTGGCCCACCCGACCGAGATCGGCATCGAGCCGGGCGCTGCCGCCGCCGTATCGCGCCTGACCGTTGTGCCGCAGCGCCGCTATGGCATCTGGATCGGCACCGCGCTCGCGCTGCTGCTGGCATTACTGATCATCCGCGCCTTCGCCAGCAACCCTGCTTTCGCCTGGGGCACGGCCGCCGGCTATCTTTTCCACCCCTCGATCATGCGCGGCCTGGGCAACACGCTGCTGCTCACCGTCGTCATCATGGTGCTGGGCATCGTGGTCGGCACCGTCATCGCCATCATGCGGGTATCGCCAAGCCCGGTGCTGCGCGCCTTTTCCGGCGTCTATGTCTGGTTCTTCCGTGGTGTGCCGGCGCTGATCCAACTGATTTTCTGGTTTAACCTGTCGCTGCTGGTGCGCGAAATCTCGCTGACTTTGCCGTTCATAGGCACGCTGTTTTCGGTGCGCACCAATGATTTCATGACGCCGTTCTTTTCCGCCGTCGTCGCGCTGTCCCTGTGCGAGGCCGGCTACATGGCCGAGATCATCCGCGCCGGCATCAAGTCGGTGCCGTCAGGCCAGTCGGAAGCGGCAAGCGCGCTCGGCATGCCCTACCGCATGATCCTGAAACGCATCACCTTGCCGCAGGCCATGCGCTTCGTGCTGCCGCCGACCGGCAACGAGGCGATCAACCTCCTGAAGATGACCTCGCTGGTGACGTTCATCGCCGTCGATGACCTGTTCTACACGGCGCAAAGCATCTACGCGCGAACCTTCGAGACCATCCCGCTGCTGATCGTGGTCGCCTTCTGGTACCTCGCCGTGGTCAGCATCATGTCGGTCGGGCAGCATTTCCTGGAACGCCATTTCGGCCGCAGCGATGTCAGACGCGACCCCCTGACGATGCGCGCCTTGCGCAACGCCATCAGCCTGCGCGGCGTTGCCCGATGACCGATGTGAAATCCGAAAATCGTGCCCGCTTCGGCGTGCCGGCCAACTCCATGGTGTTCGCGCGCGGCGTGCGCAAGACCTATGGCCAGCTCGAAGTGCTCAAAGGCGTCGACCTCGATGTGCCGGAGGGATCGGTCGCCTGCATCATCGGCCCGTCGGGGTCCGGCAAGAGCACGTTCCTGCGCTGCATCAACCATCTGGAAAAACTCAGCGGCGGCATCCTGCTGGTCGACAGCCAGTTCGTCGGCTACGACCTACTGGGCGACAAGCTCCAGGAGGTGAAGGACGATCTTCTATGCCGGCGCCGTGCCGAGATCGGCATGCTGTTCCAGTCGTTCAACCTGTTCTCGCACATGACCGTGATGGAGAACCTGATCGAGGCGCCGACGCAGGTGCGGCGAATAGCACTGGACCAGGCGAAGGCCGAAGCGGAAGTGCTGCTGCGGCGTGTCGGCCTCGCCGACAAGGTCGACCGCTATCCGCGCGAATTGTCCGGCGGCCAGCAGCAGCGTGTCGCGATCGCGCGCGCCATGGCCATGAAGCCCAAGGTGCTGCTTTTCGACGAGCCGACCTCGGCGCTCGATCCGGAACTGGTTGGCGAAGTCCTGCAGGTCATGCGCGACCTGGCCGAGAGCGGGATGACGATGGTCGTCGTCACCCACGAGATCGGTTTCGCCCGCGAGATCGGCGACCAGCTCGTCTTCATGGACGGCGGCGTGATTGTCGAACGCGGCACGCCGCGTGAGATGATTGCCAATCCGACATCGCCGCGCACCCGGGAATTCCTGTCACGGGTGCTGTAGCCCGTGGTTTGGCCCGCTCTCAGCCCGCCAGCACCGCCGCGCCGAGGCCCCGGATAATCTTCGCCAGCTCGACGCATTCGCCATGCCGTGCATTGTTGCGCCGCCAGGCAAGGCAGATCATGCGCTGCGGCATCGGCTCCTGGAACGGCACGATCTTGAGGTCGGGGATGGTGCCGGCGGGCCCAGCCGCCATTTCCGGGATGAGGGTGACGCCGAGCCCGTGCGCCACCATCTGCAGCAGCGTGGTCAGGCTGGTGGCGCCGTAGCTTGCCATCGCCACCGGCCGCACATTGCCACAGACGGCCAGCGCCTGTTCGCGCAGGCAATGGCCTTCTTCCAGCAGCATCAATCTTTCCAGCGCCGGGCTCTCGGGTGGGACCGGCGGCGAGGCGAAAGCCGGATCGCCTGATGGCACGGCCAGGAAGAACCGATCGGGAAACAGCGCCTCGGTGATCAGCCCGGGATGGTCGAGCGGAAGTGCGGCGATGAAGGCATCGAGTTTTCGCGATGCGGTGTCGTCGACCAGGGAGGTGGTGACCGCCTCGCGCAATTCGAGCAGCAAGGCCGGGAAGTGCTTCTTCAATTCAGGCAGGGCGAGCGGCAGAAGATAGGGCGCGATGGTCGGGATGATGCCCAGGCGGAAGCGTCCCTCCATCGCCGTGCGGCCTCGCCGGGCTGTCGTTTCCACGTCACGTATATCGGCCAGGATGCGCTCGATGCGCGGCAACAGCGCAATCGCGTCATCCGTCATGCGCACCGACCTGCCGCCGCGCTCGAACAGCCGGCAGTTCAGCCGTTGCTCCATTTCGGCGATCTGGGAGGACAGCGCCGGCTGGCTGACACCGGCAAGTTTCGCCGCACGCCCAAAATGCAGCGTCTGCGCCAGCGCGTCGAAATAATGCATCTGGCGAACCGTCAATCCGATCATGTGGTCAAGCCCGTCATAAGAAAATCCTATCGAAATAAACAGGAAAGACAATTTGTTTTTATCGTCGGTGTGTCCTAGTCTGGAACCGTTCCAGATTGGCGTGCGCCGCTGGCCGCCCCCAAAATCTCGGCAAAAATCAAGCTCGGCACAATCAAACCTCGGCAAAATTGGAGTGAGACATGGACGCGAAAACCGACGATAACAGCGCGGGCAAATGCCCTGTGGCGCATGGATCCGCCGGCCGGACCAACCGTGACTGGTGGCCGAACCAGCTTGACCTCGGCGTTCTCCACCAGCAGTCGAACCTGTCGGACCCGATGGGCGAGGACTTCGACTATGCCAAGGAATTCGCCAGCCTCGATCTCGATGCGGTCATCAGGGATCTGCACCATGTGATGACGGATTCGCAGGATTGGTGGCCGGCTGACTTTGGCCATTACGGGCCGCTGTTCATCCGCATGGCCTGGCACAGCGCCGGCACCTACCGCATTGGCGATGGCCGCGGCGGCGCAGGCGCCGGCCAGCAGCGTTTCGCGCCGCTCAACAGCTGGCCTGATAACGCCAATCTCGACAAGGCGCGCCGCCTGCTCTGGCCGGTCAAGCAGAAATACGGCCGCAAGATTTCCTGGGCCGACCTCTTGATCCTCACCGGCAACGTCGCGTTGGAATCGATGGGTTTCAAGACCTTCGGCTTCGCCGGCGGCCGCGCCGACGTCTGGGAGCCCGAGCAGGACGTGGACTGGGGGTCGGAAACCAAATGGCTCGGCGACGAGCGCTATTCCGGCGACCGTGAGCTTCGCGGCCATCTCGGCGCCGTGCAGATGGGCCTGATCTACGTCAATCCGGAAGGGCCGAACGGCAAGCCCGATCCGCTGGCCTCGGCCCGCGACATCAGGGAAACCTTCGCGCGCATGGCCATGAACGACGAGGAAACCGTGGCGTTGATCGCCGGCGGTCACACGTTCGGCAAGACCCATGGCGCCGGCGATGCCTCGCTGGTGGGCGCGGAGCCCGAAGGTGCCGGTATCGAGGCGCAGGGCCTCGGCTGGTCCAGCAAGCATGCGTCAGGCATTGCCGGCGATGCCATCACGTCAGGCCTCGAAGTCACCTGGACGACGACGCCGACCAAGTGGAGCAATAACTTCTTCGACAATCTGTTCAACTTCGAATGGGAATTGACCAAGAGCCCGGCGGGCGCCCATCAGTGGACGCCGAAGGGGGGCGCCGGTGCTGGCACGGTGCCGGACGCGCACAACCCTTCCAAGCATCATGCGCCGGCCATGCTGACCACCGATCTCGCGCTGCGGGCCGACCCGGCCTACGAGAAGGTCTCGCGGCGTTTCCATGAGCATCCGGAGCAGTTCGCCGACGCCTTTGCCCGCGCCTGGTTCAAGCTGACCCATCGCGACATGGGTCCTGTCGTGCGCTATCTCGGCCCGTTGGTGCCGAAGGAAGAGCTGATCTGGCAGGACCCGATCCCGGCGATCGATCATGAACTGGTCAGCGAGCAGGACATCGCCTCGCTGAAGGCCAAGATCCTGGGCTCCGGCCTGTCGGTTTCCGAACTGGTCTCGACCGCCTGGGCCTCGGCTTCGACCTTCCGCAACTCCGACAAGCGCGGCGGCGCCAACGGTGCCCGCATCCGGTTGGCACCTCAGAAGGACTGGGCTGTCAATGAGCCGGCCCAATTGTCGAAGGTGCTGGCCAAGCTCGAGGCCATCCAGAAGGAGTTCAATACCGGTGGCAAGAAGGTATCGCTGGCCGACCTGATCGTGCTCGGTGGTGTCGCCGCGGTCGAGAAAGCCGCGAAGGACGGCGGCAACGACGTGAAGGTGCCGTTCACGCCCGGCCGCATGGACGCTTCGCAGGAGCAGACGGACGTTCACTCCTTTGCCGCGCTCGAGCCTAAAGTCGACGGCTTCCGCAACTACGTCAGGGGCAAGCAGCCCATGTCGGTTGAAGCCATGCTGGTCGACCGGGCGCAGTTGCTGCGCCTGACGGCGCCGGAGTTGACGGTGCTTGTCGGCGGCCTGCGGGTGCTTGGCGCCAACACCGGGCAGTCAAAGCACGGCGCGCTCACCGACAGGCCGGGTACGCTGACCAACGACTTCTTCGTCAACCTGCTCAGCATGAGCACGGTGTGGGATCCGGCCGCCGGTTCTGTTCCGGGTTCGGAAGAGGTGTACGAAGCGCGCGACCGCAAGACCAAGGCGGTCAAGTGGACAGGCACCCGCGCCGACCTGATCTTCGGTTCGCACGCGCAACTGCGAGCGCTGGCCGAAGTCTACGGATCGGCGGACGCTGGGCAGAAATTCGCCCGGGACTTCGTTGCGGCATGGACCAAGGTGATGAACGCCGATCGCTTTGATATCGCTGCCTGATTCGAACTTAAGGCCTACGAAAAAGGCGCGGGCCACGGCCCGCGCCTTTTGCATTCAGGCTCTGGAAATCAATCCTTCTCGAAGACGCGCGCCTTGGCGACGACGCCGGCAATGGCGCCACCGATCAAAGGCGCGACGATGAACAGCCAGAGCTGGCTGAGCGCGGCACCGCCGGTAAACAGCGCCGGACCGATGGAGCGCGCCGGATTGACCGAGGTGCCGGTGACCGGGATCATGGCGAAGTGAATGCCGGCCAGCGTCAGGCCGATGACCAGCCCGGCAAAAGCCGTCGAGTGCTTCTCGGCGGTGACGCCAAGGATAACCGTGACGAAGGTGAAGGTGCCGATCAGCTCCCACAGGAACGCCGAGCTCATGCCCCATTTCGTCTCGTCCCAGCCATTGGCGCCGAAGCCGCCGGTGTGGCCACCGGCCTGGCCGGAAACGATGATCCACAACGCCAGCGAGGCGATGATGGCGCCGATGATCTGCGCGATCCAGTAGGGGATGACGTCCTTGGCCGGCAGCCGGCCGGCAAGGAAGACGCCGAGCGTCACCGCCGGATTGAGATGCGCGCCCGAAATCGGGCCGATCGCATAGGCCGCCGCGATGAGGCCGATGCCGAATGCCAGGCCGATGCCCTCCTGACCAAGCGGCAGCGCGCCGCCGAAGCCGCCCGTCACCACGGACGCCGTACCGATGAACACCAACAGAAATGTGCCTAGAACTTCCGCCAGATAAGTCTTCATTGCCCTCTCCTCGTGACGATTCGCCGGTCCACGGTTTCCGCGCCGCGAATCATGGCGACAAGAGTATTCCCAACCGAAAAACTTGGAAAGCAGAGCGGTTGCGCCACAAGCCGTGCTTGCAGTCCCCAGTTGCGAACATTAGAGACCTTTCATCTATTGATCGATCTGCTTTCGCCGACCGGGGAGATTTATTGGTCGGCTGAATCCGCTGGCGTGGTCGGCGGCGTCTCGGCGGTGTGCGATGGAGCGGGGTTCAATCCGGACGTGAAAGGCTCTAAGAGCAGGCCCTGGGATCAATGTGCTCGATTTGATGGAATGACGAATGCGACTGGGCGGACGGCTGGCTGCGGCCATCGAAGTGCTGGAGGACATCGGTCGGCGTCACCGGCCGGTGGCCGATGCGCTGAAGGATTGGGGCCTGTCACATCGCTTCGCCGGCGGTGGTGATCGCGCCGCGATCGGCAACATCGTCTACGACGCGCTGCGCCACAAACGCTCCGCCGGCTGGTTGCTGGGCGAAGACACGCCGCGCGCCATCGGCTTCGGGGCGCTGCTGCTCGAATGGAGCCAGACGGCGCAGTCGCTCAACGCCACGCTCGAAGGTGACAAGTTCGCGCCGCCGCTGCTCAGTGCCACGGAACTCCAGGCAATCGCCGAACGCCGGCTCGTCGACGCGCCGCCAGCCGTTCGCGCCGACATACCCGATTGGTGCGAACCGCTGTTCGAACGCGCCTTCGGCGAGACATGGGTCGAGGAGGGCGCCGCGCTGGCCACACGCCCGCCGCTCGACATCCGGGTCAACACGCTACAGGCCGATCGCGCCAAGGTGCTTGCCGAACTGGCCCAGACCGGTGCAAGCGCCGCGCGGATCGCGCCCTATGGCATCCGCATCCCGCCGATCGATGGCGACGGCAGGCATCCCAATGTCCAGGCCGAGCCGGGCTTCCAGAAGGGCTGGTTCGAGGTCCAGGACGAGGGGTCGCAGATCGCGGCGGCACTTGCCGGCGCGACGGCCGGCATGCAGGTGCTCGACTTCTGCGCCGGCGCCGGCGGCAAGACGCTGGCGCTGTCGGCGGCGATGGACAATCACGGTCAGATCTTTGCTCACGATGCCGAAAAGGCGCGGCTGGCGCCGATCTTCGACCGCATCCGCCGTTCGGAAAACCGAAATGTGCAGATCGCCATCAAGCCGGCCGAGCTTGCCCCGCTCGCCAACCACATGGACATCGTGCTGGTCGACGCGCCCTGCACCGGCAGCGGCACCTGGCGGCGGCGTCCCGACGCCAAATGGCGCCTGACGCAGAGACAGCTCGACGCCCGCAAGGGCGAGCAGTCGGCGATCCTCGATGCTGCGAAGGCCTATGTCAAACCTGGCGGCCTGCTGGTCTACATCACCTGCTCGGTGTTCGACGAGGAGAATGGCGAACAGGTCGCCGCGTTTCGCAATCGGCACGGCGGCTTTGCCCCGGTCGACCATCGCCAGCTTTGGGACAGCCATTTTCCAGGCAATGCCGCCGCGATGCGGATCGGTGCCCAAGGTGGCATTTCGCTCTCGCCGGCGCTGAGCGGCACCGACGGATTTTATTTCTGCGCCATGCGGCGGGCGAACTGACGCCGTTGACAGCTTGGGGCTGCGCCCCAGTTCGTGATGCGCGGCGTCGCGCCGCCATGGGGTAAAGTCTTGCAAAAATATCTGTCGCTTCTGCTTTTCCTCGTCCTCGTGCTGGGCGGGGGCCTTCTGATCGGCTACGCGACACTGCCGGGTGCTTGGTATGCGTCGCTGGCCAAGCCTCCCTTCAATCCGCCCACTTGGGTTTTCGCGCCGGCCTGGACCCTGCTCTATGTGCTGATCGCGGTGGCCGGCTGGCGGACATGGCAGCGGGAGCCGTCGGGCACGGCGATGAAGATCTGGGGCACCCAGCTCGTCCTGAATTTCCTGTGGTCGCCGACTTTCTTCGGCGCAAAAATGATGGGGCCGGCCCTGGTCGTCATCGTGCTTCTTCTCGCGAGCATCGTGCTGTTCATTGCGAACGTCTGGAACCGCGATCGGGCTTCCGGCTGGCTGTTCGCGCCCTACGCGGCATGGGTGGCGTTCGCCACTCTGCTCAACGCTTCGCTTCTCTGGTTGAACTAGGACGCCTCGATGTCGTTTTGTTGCAGTGCAGCAAAAGCATTTGCCTGCCGCTCATGCCTCTGCGATAAGCTTTCCCGGCAAACGTGAAGGCAATGGTGATGGCAGCGAAGATCGTACCGGCTCCAGACTATGAGGATCGCGTCAGGGCATCCTTCGCACGCCAGCAGGCGATGGCGACGATCGGCGCCGAACTGACATTGGTCACACCAGGCATCATCGAGATCGAGATGCCCTATTCGGCCGCACTGACCCAGCAGCACGGTTTCCTGCATGCCGGCGTCATCTCGACGGCGCTGGACTCGGCCTGCGGCTATGCGGCCTTCTCGCTGATGCCGGAAAATTCCGGCGTGCTGACCATCGAATTCAAGGTCAACCTTCTGGCGCCGGGCAGGGGCGAGCGCTTTCTGTTCCGCGGGTCGGTGACCAAGCCCGGCCGCACCATCATCGTTGCCGACGGCCAGGCCTATGCCTTCGCCGCCGACGGGGAGGCCAAGCTGATCGCCACCATGACCGGGACCATGATGACGGTGGTCGGCCGCGACGGCATAGCAGGGTGAGGAGCGGTCCGCGCAGCGGACCCCCAAATGGGCTTTTCGAGCGACGAACGCCCGGAGCCATTGGCGAAGGGCCGGGACAGGGAGAAGCAGATCATGACCGGTAACGTCGTGCGCATTGGCGGCAAGGATGTCCTCTTCGTCATGGCGGCGCAGGCCGAATACGGCCCGCATTTGCAGCGGCTGTTCACGCCGCTGATGACCGGCGTCGGCCCGGTCGAAGCGGGCGTCAGGCTCGGTGCCGAGCTCTCCTGGTTGAAGTCGCAAAAGGCATTGCCCGATCTGGTGGTTTCGCTCGGCTCCGCCGGCAGCCGGACCCTGGAGCAGACCGAAATCTACCAGGCCATCTCGGTGAGCTATCGTGACATCGATGCCTCGCCGCTGGGCTTCGAGAAGGGCGCCACGCCGTTTCTCGACCTGCCGGCGACCGTACCGCTGCCGTTTCGTATTCCCGAAATCAAGCAGGCGACACTGTCGACCGGCGGCGCCATCATTACCGGCTCGGCGTACGAAGCGATCGCCGCAGACATGGTCGACATGGAAACCTTCGCCTGCTTGCGTGCCTGCCAGCTTTTCGACATCCCGCTCATCGGGCTGCGCGGCATTTCCGACGGCGCGGCTGATCTGAGGCACGTCGGCGACTGGACCGAATATCTGCACGTCATCGATGAAAAGCTAGCCGGCGCCGTCATGCGCCTCGAACAGGCGATCGGTTCGGGTTTGCAGCGGGCGGCTTCGGCCAACGATCAGGCCAGACCTGTCTGAAAGTCAGGCACCGCAACCCATTGCGCCGACTCGTTTCTTTCTCTAAACGCTCGCCATGACAACAGCCAATCACCCTGACACCGTCCTGATTGTCGATTTCGGCAGCCAGTTTACCCAGCTCATCGCCCGCCGCATCCGCGAGGCCGGCGTGTTTTCCGAGATCGTGCCGTTCCAGTCGGCCGAGGCGGCGTTCCAGCGCATCAATCCGAAAGCGGTGATCCTGTCCGGCGGCCCGGCCTCGACCGGTGATGTCGGCAGCCCGCGCGCACCGCAGATCGTCTTCGACGCCGGCGTGCCGGTGCTCGGCATCTGCTATGGCCAGATGGCCATGTGCGTGCAAATGGGCGGCGTCGCCGAAAGCTCCAACCATCGCGAATTCGGCCGCGCCTTCGTCGAGATCGAAAAGGACAGCCCGCTGTTCGAGGGCCTGTGGGCCACCGGCCAGCGTCATCAGGTGTGGATGAGCCATGGCGACCGGGTCATCGCCCTGCCGCCGGGTTTTCAGGTGTTCGGCAAGTCGGAAAGCTCGCCCTTCGCCATCTTCGGCAATGTCGAGCGCAAAATGTACGGCATCATGTTCCACCCCGAGGTGGTGCACACGCCCGACGGCGCCAGGCTGCTGAGAAATTTCGTCCACAACATCGCCGGCATCGAAGGCGACTGGACGATGCGCGCCTACCGCGAACACGCGGTCGAGGCGATCCGCAAGCAGGTCGGCAAGGGCAAGGTCATCTGCGCGTTGTCGGGCGGTGTGGATTCCTCGGTCGCTGCCCTTCTGATCCACGAGGCGGTCGGCGATCAACTGACCTGCATCCTCGTCGACCACGGCCTGATGCGCAAGGACGAGGCGGCGGGCGTGGTGGCGATGTTCCGCCAGCACTACAACCTGCCGCTGATCCTGGTCGATGCCTCTGAAAAATTCATCTCGGCGCTGGAAGGCGAGTCGGACCCGGAAAAGAAGCGCAAGACCATCGGCCGGCTGTTCATCGAGGTGTTCGAGGACGAGGCGAAAAAGCTCGGCGGCGCCGATTTCCTGGCGCAGGGCACGCTCTATCCCGACGTCATCGAGAGCGTTTCCTTCACCGGCGGCCCGTCGGTGACCATCAAGTCGCACCACAATGTCGGCGGCCTGCCCGAGCGCATGAACATGCAACTGGTCGAGCCGCTGCGCGAACTGTTCAAGGATGAGGTGAGGGCGCTGGGCAAGGAGCTCGGTCTGCCCGAAAGCTTCATCGGCCGCCATCCTTTCCCGGGCCCCGGCCTCGCCATCCGCTGCCCGGGCGGCATCACGCGCGAAAAGCTGGAGATCCTGCGCGAGGCCGACGCCATCTATCTCGACGAGATCCGCAAGGCCGGCCTTTACGATGCGATCTGGCAGGCCTTCGCCGTGCTGTTGCCGGTGCAGACCGTGGGCGTGATGGGTGATGGCCGCACCTACGAATTCGTCTGCGCGCTGCGCGCCGTCACTTCGGTCGACGGCATGACGGCTGATTTCTACCACTACGACATGGCATTCCTCGGCGCCGCCGCCACGCGCATCATCAACGAAGTCCGCGGCATCAACCGCGTGGTTTACGACGTGACGTCGAAGCCGCCGGGGACAATTGAGTGGGAGTAGGGGGAAAACGGCGACGGTAGCTCAGGTTTGTCGGGTTCTCGCCCTCTGTCCGCGTCTATTCCCCGGTCGGCCTTAGTAGTCGGTTCGTGTCCTTCCAAGCAGCTTGTTGATCTGAACGCGCTGGTCCGCGAATGTAAAGCGCCATCGGGAGTGCTTAGGGAATTGGCGTGCAATGGCGTGTAAATCGGCGGCAACATGGAGCACCATAGCCACCACTCTCGGCCTGACAATCCTTGGTCGAATCGTAGCTGGGAGCAATTGTCGGCCCGTGGTCGCTTCCGGCAACGCGCCGATCACCGGCGGCGCGCTTTGGGAACGAAGTCTGCGGTGGCTTGATCGCTTCGCTTCGTTCCCAGAAATAATCACCACGGTCCGTGCGATCCAGCGCGCCCCCACACTTATGTCACGACGAAGGAATTCCTTCTGATTTTTTCCCTCGACACGTTGTGCGATCTGCCAGACGTCGAGGCGACAGAAGTCGCCGCACTGCCAAGCAGGACAAACCGCTCAGGGGAACCAACGGGAGGGATCCAAAATAGGTCGCCAAGTTCATTTGTATGAACGCTCGCGCCTGGCCATGCCTGTAACGACCGCTTTGGTCTTAAACGGCAGGCGCCTTTACGATGGGACGCTCTAGGCCTATATTGTTCTTCACAAGGAGAAGAATTATGGGAGCACCCACTCGCGTCTATACCCCCGCAGAGGCGGCCGCCGTAAGCGGGATAGGCATCAAGGCCGTTCACAATGCGATCGACAAACACATTGTCGATGCGGTGCCAAGCGCTGTCCAACGCGCTGGCGGGATCGTTCGACGGGCATTGACCGGTGAGGATTTGCTGCGGCTCAAGCTCTGGTACGGCGTGGGTGCGACACTTACCGCTGATCGCCGTCGCCGACTGTTCGAGGAAATCAAAGCTGCCCCAACTGCTATGACCGTAAGGGCTGATGACCTGTTGATAGTCGACATCGCCGAGGCGCGTAAACAGCTGAAAGCCCGCATCGTCGATCTCGACGAAGCGGAGGCAGCAATTGGTCGCGTCAAGGGAGTTGTGGCGGAGAGCCGGTCTTCAAAGGAACCCGCATCCCTGCGCGAATGATCGCGGCGATGCTGGCGCAGGGCGCAGACGAAGCGGAGGTTCTCGAGGGATATCCCAGGCTAACGTCGCGGATGATCGAGCTCGCCAGGATCTGGGTTGCCGCTCACCCGCTGCGCGGGCGGCCCAAGAAGCTCTCCCAGCAGGGCGTGAAAGTAAAGTCTTCGAAGCGTGTGATCTTGAAGGGTGACCCACGGCAGTTGACCAATACGAAACGCGTGTGACCTCGTGAGAGAGGGAGCTCTTGGATGGTCTTCTTGCCGATCTCGGACCGGAGGACTTTCTCATCAATGAGATCGTTGAAATAGAGATCAATAACGGCGTTGCCGTCTTCACGGGATATGAGTTGCATCTGCCTGGCAGCGGGGTCGATTAGAGACCAACATGCGGCTTTCCCGATCGGGCGAAGCGGTGGACGTCAGTTCTTTCGCCATCGCTGGGTGAGCGCTCTGACGTCACGGCCAGAGCGCTCCTATAATGCCAAGCCTCCACTAAAGGGCTAACACTCGTTCCTTCGAGGTCGCTTCATCCGAGATTTGCAAGTCATAAGCGTCCATTATTGCGTTGTGGAGAGCTGTTATCCGCATTTCTCCGCCTTTCAACCCGACAGCGAACAACCCCCATTCGTCGGCCGTCCGCGTTTGAAGGGCACTCAAAAGGCGATCAGGATCGAAATCAGGATTCGGCGGGTCATGATCCGAACAAGACCGCCGAAAATCGCTCCGCCGTGCGTCATCTTCTGGCCGGGAAAAGCCACAGCCATATTCGTGAGCACAGCCGAGGTAATTGCCGGACCGAACCTTCTGATCGCATGTGCGATAGATGAGGTGAACGCAACCTCACCTGGCCGCCATGCTGTCGATGACGTGTTGCGGGCAACGCTTAGCCCCGCATCAGTGACGAGCTGCTGCATTTCCAACGCATCTTCGTCCGCAGCTGCAAGAGCTGCAAAATAGTCATCGAGGCGGTTCATTGGCTTTCGCGCGCGGTTGGCTAGGATGAACATGCGAGCCTCTTCCTCCCTATTCTCGTACCTAAAGACGCAACATGGGAGTTGGGGGATATCGTCCCTCCGGCAGGCAGCCATCCATCGATGTTGGCCGTCGATGATCGTGAGCGTATCGTCGGCACGTCGGGACACCACCAGCGGCGCACACAGGCGCCAGTCGAACTTGGCGGCTATGCTTGCGATTAGCCTACGCGAGGCCTCGTTGTCGGTTGATCTTTGGTAAGCGCTGTCGACCGAAAGCCGATTCAAACGGATCCACTCAATCGATGGTTGCGAACCCACCGGTGGGGCATATCGAGGGCGGCGATCGATCGCCTTGGAATGGTTCTTTCTCGCCTTGCTCTTCGTCCCTTTGCTCGCTCCAAACTGGCGCCCCTTTCCGGGGCCGATATTGGTGATCGTCGGCTCCGCTCTCATCTTTAGCTTCTCTATGAAGTCGACGGCCTCCTCAACCGCCCGAGCCCATACGCGGCCACTGCTCTCTATGACGATGTTCCCGAGATGGACACGAGCTCGGCCGAATTCCGTCTCCAGCGCGAAGGTTCCATTCGCTTCGATGCCTCCTGCCATATATTGCGGCACCCAATCCGGCATGGGAAATTCGCCATGCTTCCAGGTTCGTATATTGCCACCGTCTGCATTTGCCGAAAGGCGCTGATTATATGTCATCGTTATAACCTGTGATCTGCCGGCTGCGGAATTGCGGACCGGTGGGAGGACAATGACTGGGAGAAAGGACGTCTCAATGAAGGTTGAGGAGGTACAATCTTAGCAGAGGTTAGCGCATGCCAATGCGTCAGAGGCCTATCATGCCGAGCCAGCGGGATGCGGCACGGTCCTCAGCGCAACGGGAATAGGATTGATATCTTTCCTGGGATCATGCGCATTGGTGTTCGAGGCTTTTGCTCGTCTCTCGATATGGCCTGTCAAAGGCATCCGTACAGCGGCAGATAGTGCTGGTTACGCTGCCCTTTTTCTTCGCAATCTTGACTGACGCTTGCCTTTCTTGCCGCCCTGAGAATGCGCTATTCCTTGAAGGAGGAGGCTTATCGATCGTCAAGATCGTGCAACAATGAGGTTGCCAAGGCCTCTTCGGCGATGGCGATACCGTGTTCACGCATGGCGAGCGCCAGCGCCCTATCCCATGATGCCTGAAGCCGCAACGCCCGCCGGCTTGCGGCACACAGGCTTGCGGCACGCAGGCCGACGGTGTGTGTCGCACCTTCCTCCCGCAATACACAAGGGGCCGACGGTGCTTGGCCGCTCCCTCGATAAAGCAGGTAGCCAACATAACTGATATTCCATGGACAGGTCTGTCTCGGCCTCTCCAAAAAAGGGATGTTCGCTCCAGCTCGATGCCGATCGCGCAGGTTCGCATCCGCGGATCGGCATCGGCCGGTCTGGGAGGTCCGGAATGGGGAAGGCGCGATTGTCGCAAGAGAGCGTGGTGTTCGCACTCGCCGTTGTGATGTTCGCCGTCTTCGCGGTCTCGCTCAACAATTTCCTGACCGCCGGCAATCTTATAGCGCTTGTGCGCAGCGTCTCGATCCTCGGTATCCTCGGGCTCGGCATGGCCCTGGTGGTGATCGGCAGGGGGATAGATCTCGCAATGGTCGCCACGATGGTGGTCTCCCTGTCGTGGGTCCTGTCCATGGCGCAGGCCGGAACGCCGTTCGATACCGCCCTGTCATACGGCTTCCTGCTTGCCGTCGCGATTGGCCTGGCCAGCGGCATCCTGATTGCCTATGCCGACATCCCCGCGATCTTCACCACCCTGGCCATGGGCCTGGTTATCTACGGCTCCGGGCGCGCCTTCTTGTTTGAGATCGACGTGCAGAATACCCCGGCCGGTGTCGAATGGTTCGACTTTCTCGGACAAGGTCTGTTGTTCGGCCTGCCGATGCCGATCGTCGCCTTCGCCGGGCTAGCCGCGCTGGTTGCCCTCTTGCTCATGCGCACGCGCGTCGGCCGTTTCATCTATGCGGCCGGAGACAATCCGCTGGCGGCCCGCATCACCGGTTTGCCGCTGCGGCCGCTGATCGTGGTGCAGTATGTCGTGAGTTCGCTGATAGCCTTCCTTGCCGGCATCGTCATGGCGGCGGCTGTCTCGGGCATGAGCACGCGTGTCTACAACTCCACCATGATCTACGATGTCCTGCTCGTCGTGGTGCTAGGCGGCATCAGCCTGAGCGGTGGCCGCGGCGGCGTGCGCAACGTGCTGGTGGGGACGCTGCTGGTCGGCGTGCTGCTCAACGGCATGACCATCCTCGACATCACCTACACCACCCAAAACCTGATCAAGAGCCTGATCCTATTGCTCGCGATCATGGTCGACAGTTTCATCAACCCCAGGGACGAGCAGACCTCGCAACAGAGCCAAGGGGATATCTGAACCAAATCTTGTTTGCGATTCAACGGGAGGAAACCATGAAATTTCGCACTGTTCTGGCCGCAGGCCTGATGGCCCTTGGGCTGGTGGGCGCCACGCATGCCGATGACGGGCTGGACAACCCGTCACGCAATCCATTCTATGAAGGGCTGAAGGGAAAGCGCGTGGTCTTCATCCCCCTGGCGATGGGTTTCGACCTCACCGAGGGGTGGGCCGCGATCATGCGCAAGCAGGCGGCCGATCTCGGCTATAAGCTTGAGATCCGCGATCCGAACTGGAGCACGGATGCGGGTACACGGGCGCTAACCGCGCTGATCGCCGAAAAGCCCGATCTCATCATCGCGCACAACCCGGATGTGCAATCCTACGCCCGCTTGCTGAAGCGGGCCATGGATGCCGGCATCAAGGTGGTCCAGCTCAATCTCGAATCCGTGGTTCCCACCGACGCCTATGTCGGCGCCGACTGGTCGCGGGTCGGCTACATCGAGGCCGACGCGCTGGTCAAGCAGTGCGGGGCCGGGTCCGGCAAGTCCGGCAAGATCGCCATCATCCGTGGCCAGCCCACGGCCGCCTCCGACCTTTATGAGCTTTATGCCTACAAACAAACCTTCGCCAAGGATCCGTCGATCAAGATCGTGTCGGAACAGGCCGCTCAGTACGACCCGGCGAAGGCGCGCGCGATCATGGAAACGGTGCTGCAGCAGCATCCCGACCTCTGTGGAGTCGTCGGAAACTGGGACAATCAGGACGTCGGCGCGGGCGCCGCGATCCAGGCAGCCGGGAAGGCCGACGACGTCTATGTCGTCACCTCCGGCGGCGGCAACCAGATCGGTTGCGACAACATCAAAAAGGGCCTCCTCGACCTGATCGTCAGCTACGATGTCCCGCTCCAGGGCAATGCAATCAACCAGCAAATCGTCCAGTCGTTGCTATCGCCGGCCAAGGCCGGGGAGGGCAAGACCTCCTACTACACGCCGCTTACGCTGCTGACGAAGGACAATATCGGTCCGCGCACCTGCTGGCAGTTGGACCAGCTGAAATAGGCCAATCGAAAGATATCGCGGATCATCATGGCCAGTAGCGACACCTTTGCTTATCTGCGTTCGCGCTATCTTCCCGATCACCTGGTCGGGGAGATCTTGTCGAAGCGCTGGATCGACAATGCGATCCCGTTTTCCGCCCTTATGCTCACGATCGTGGTGCTGGGCTCGGTCATTCCCGACTTTCTCTCGCTGTCTAGTCTCTCCGACCTCGCCAGGCAGTTCGCGGAATTCGGGCTTGTGGTGCTTGCCCTGACAGTCGTGATGATTTCTGGTGGCATCGACCTTTCGGTCGCTTCCGTCTTCTCGCTGGCAGTCCTGTTCTCGCTGATCGGCGTGAACGTCTACGCATTGCCGATACCGGCCGTCCTGGCCGGCATCCTGGTCCTGGGTATGTGCTGCGGCGCCATAAATGGCTTTCTGGTCGGTTACCTGCGCTTGCGCGCCTTCCTGACCACCCTTGTCAGCCTGATCATCTTCCGCTCCATCTATGAAATCGTCTTCGTGAAGATGTCCACGTCCATGATGTCGGGCTTTTCGATGTCCGATCTCTGGCTGTTCATCGGCGAAGGCACGGTGCTCGGCGTTCCGACCTCACTGGTGATCACGCTGGTCATCGCCTTGGCCTGGCACCTCGTCTTGTCGCGGATGCGTCCCGGCTGGCGGCTCACCGCGGTCGGTGGGGCGCGGCGTTCGGCGTTCAACGCCGGCATCGACGTGCGCTTCATGGTGTTCCTCACTTATGTCGCCTCGAGCACGATGTGCGCACTGGCCGGCTTTCTGTTCGCCGCCCGGCTGGGCAGCACGGGATCGGATACGGGCGTCGGGCTCGAAGTCCAGGCGCTTACCGCGGCCGTTCTCGGCGGAACGGCGATCGGCGGCGGCCGGGGCTCGGTGGCGAAGGCGATCATCGGCAGCCTGCTGGTGCTGATGCTCACCAACGGCCTGATCAACCTCGGCATCAGCGGCCCGATCACCTCGACCATCCTGGGTGTGATCCTACTCACCGCCGTCTTCGTCGATATGCGCTGGCAGAAGCATCGCCACCGTATTCTCGCCAAGGTCTATGTCTCGCCCGCCTACCTTTCCCTGCCGCCGGCTCCGAAGGTCGACGCCCCTGGCTCGCCCTATGTGCTCAACGACCGCCTGCGCTCCGTGGAGATCATCGGGCTCGGACAAATCGAGGGCCCCGAAGACGTCATCCTCGACCGTGACGACAATCTCTATTGCGGTACCCGGCATGGCGATATTGTCCGGTTCTTCGGCCCCGACCATAAACGCTCCGAGGTGTTCGCGCATATCGGCGGCCATCCGCTGGGCATGGCATTCGACCGCACCGGAAACCTGCTCGTCTGCATCGGCGGCATGGGTCTGTTCCAGGTCGCGCCCGACAGGACCGTCACCAAGCTCACCGACGAGACGAACAGGAGTTGGACCTCGGTTGTGGACGATTCGCGGCTTCGCCTGGCCGACGACGTTGATGTCGCACCTGACGGCCGCATCTACTTCAGCGAGGCGACCATCCGTTACGAGCAGGAGGACTGGGCGACCGACGCGCTGGAAAGCCGGCCGAGCGGACGCATGATTTGCTACGATCCAAGAACGGGCAAGACGCATACCGAGATTCCGAAACTGGTGTTCGCGAACGGCGTCACGATGTGTCTCGACGGACAGTCTTTCATGTTCGCGGAGAGCTGGACCTGCTCCATCAGCAGGTACTGGTTCGACGGACCCAAGAAGGGCAAGACCGAACGCGTCATCTCCAGCCTGCCCGGCTACCCCGACAACATCAACCGATCCTCCGATGGCAATTACTGGCTGGCACTGCTCGGCATGCGCGGGCCGGCGCTTGATCTGGCGATGCGCATGCCCGGCTTCCGCAAGCGCATGGCCCGCCGCGTCGCTCCCGATCAATGGCTCTATCCGAACATCAACACCGGCTGCGTGGTGAAGTTCAACGAGAAGGGAGAGATCCTCGACAATCTGTGGGATCTCGGAGGTCGCAACCACCCGATGATCACCTCGATGCGCGAGCACAAGGGATGGCTCTATCTGGGAGGCGTTTCGAACAATCGGATAGGCCGCTACAAACTGCCCGATGCCGATCCCAATTGGTGCGCGCAGGATGCCTATTGGGGGCCGCGTCCATGATCGGTGCCATCAAGCAGGCCTGGGCCAACTTCCGCGGCTTCGATCTGACCGGTAGTACGGTGCCGCCGATGGATGGCCCGCTGCGGCCCAATGCGAAGCTTGACGCGGCTCCGGTGCTGCTGGACCTTGCCGATGTCGACAACCTTGTGCTCTGGGGGCAAGAGGTCGTTTGTTCTGTCGGTCGCGAGATCCACACGCTGGCGCCAACCGCCGGCGATGGCACGCAGGGGCTTTCCATCAGCCGATCTAGAGCCGTGGGCAAACCGGTGACCGGCATGGCGGTGGGCACAGACCTGCTGGCTGTCGCCGTCGAAGGCGAGGGCATCCACATCGAGAGCCCGGACGGCGCATCCTCTGAGTTGATCGCCCCTGGGGCACTCGATGCGCGTTGCGTCACGGCGATGGCTTTCGCCGACCGCTCCACCTTGCTCGTCGCGGTCGGATCCGACCGCAATCCAGCGCACGGCTGGAAGCGCGATCTGATGACCAAGACGGCGGCAGGGTCGGTCTGGCGTATCGACATCGGCTCGCGCACCGCCGTCTCGATCGCTTCGGGGCTTGCATTTCCATCCGGGATTATCGTGTCGAAGGATCAAGTCTTCGTCTCGGAAGCTTGGCGCCATCGTGTCCTTTCAATGGGCATCGACGGGTCGAGGCGGCGGATCGCCCTCGGCTCGCTTCCCGCCTATCCGGGGCGCATCGCACCGGCATCGGAAGGCGGCTTCTGGCTGGCCATGTTCGCGCCGCGCAACCCGCTTGTCGAATTCGTCCTGAAGGAGGATGAGTATCGCAGGCGCATGATCGAAACGATCGATCCCGACTATTGGATCGCGCCCTCGCTGGCCACCGGGAGGAGCTTCCTCGAACCCATACAGGGCGGTGCGCGCAAGAAGCTCAACATGCTGAAGCCATGGTCGCCAACCTGGTCAACAGGCCTCGTCGTGCGCTGCGACAAGGACATGGCCATGGTGCGAAATTATCAAAGCCGTGCCGATGGCGATGTGCACGGCGTGACCTCGCTCTGCGAAGCCGGTGGCCGGCTTCTTGTTGCTGCGAAGGGATCGGGAAAGATCGTGGCGATCCATGAACTGGCAGGACATATAGCATGACACCGCTCGTCCAATTGCGCGGCGTTTCCAAGGATTTCCGTGGCGTCATGGCGATCTCCAACGTGGATTTCGAAATCCGTCCGGGCGAGATACACGCCATTCTTGGCGAGAACGGCGCGGGAAAATCGACGCTGATGAAAGTGCTGGCAGGGGTTTACCAGCCAAGCTCCGGCGAGATGCTGCTTGACGGTCAGCCGGCAAGGCTCAATTCGCCGTCCGACGCGCTGAACCGCGGGATAGCGATGGTCTTCCAGGAGACCAATCTGGTGCCGTCCATGTCGGTGGCCCAGAATATCTACCTGGGCGACGAGAAGCTGTTCAACCGGCTACGCGGGTTGAACATCCAGGCCCAGCGTTATCTCCTGTCGCTCAATTTCTACGTTGATCCCACCGCGCAGGTTTCCTTTCTGGGGGCCGGCAAGAAACAACTGGTCGAAATCGCGCGCGCCGTTCACCACAACGCCCGGCTCATCATATTCGACGAACCGACCGCCACGCTGACGCCCGAGGAGAAGTTCCACTTCTTCAACCTTGCCCGCCGCCTGAAGGAGGAGGGGATTGCAATCATCTTCATCAGCCACGCGCTCGAGGAGGCGCTGCACCTGTCGGACCGCATCACGGTGATGCGCGACGCCAAGGTGGTCGTGACCGACGAAACGAGCAAGTTCGATCGCGACCGGATCGTGCAGGCGATGGTCGGCCGGAGCCTGTCCGGCGAACTCTATTCCGGCCAGACACGCGTGGCGCGCCCGATGGGCAGAAAGATTCTGAGCGTCGAAAATCTGTCGATGGGCAATGCGGTGCGCAACACCTCGTTCTCCGTGTTCGCGGGACAGGTGACGGGCCTGTTCGGGCTGGTCGGTGCGGGTCGCACGGAAACGATGAAGATCGTCGCGGGCGTTCTGAGGCGCGATTACTTCCACGGCGGCACGGTTCGCTTCGAAGACCGGCCCGTCCGCTACCGGACGCCGCGGCCGGCGGTGCGTGACGGCATCGTCTATGTCACCGAGGACCGCAAGATCGAGGGCTTCTTCGAAACCATGACGATCGCCGGCAACATTCAGCTTGGATACCTCGCCAACGGTGACAATCCGCTGACGCCAGTAGCTCCGCAGCAAGGCCGGGAACTGGCCATCGAATGGACGAAGCGGCTAGGCGTCAAGGCGATCGATGCCGACGCGCGCATCATCGAACTCTCCGGCGGCAACCAGCAGAAGGTGGTCTTGGCCAAGGCGCTGGTCCAGAAACCCAAGCTGGTCATTCTCGACGAACCCACGCGTGGCGTCGATGTTGGAACGATCGTGGAGATTCACAACTTCATCAACGAGCTTGCCGAAAGCGGCATGGCGGTGGTTGTCATTTCGTCTTACCTGCCCGAGATCATGACACTTTCAGACCGGATCCTGGTGGCAAGGCAGGGGCGCATCGTCGAGGAGATGGACGTCACCGAGGCGACGGAAAGCCGCATTATGTATGCGGCTGTCCACTGAGTTCGCCATGGCTTGTCGGTTGACAAGAAAAGGCGCGCGCTCGCGTTGCCGTTGATGTTCGGTGTTGTCACCACCTGTTGGTGGGCACGACGAACATCTGCGCGATCTGGACGTGAGGGGGCTGATCCAGGGCGAATGAGACACACCGGGCAATGTCTTCCGGATCAAGCGCCATTCCGAACCGCTCGAAATACTCCCGGGCCGCTTCCTCGTCCCCGCGAAGGCGGGACGCGACGATGTTCGTGCGGGTGAGCCCCGGCAAGATCTCGATCACGCGGATGGGGGTCTCCGCCAATTCGCCGCGAATGATATCGCTCAGCATATGCACGCCGGCCTTGCTGGCGGAGTAGGGCGCCTGGTCCGGCACCATGCGGATGGCGCTGATGGAGCTCATGTTGACGATGTCGCCGCGGCCGCGCTCGATCATTCCCGGCAGGATCGTCCGCGTCACGCGCATCAGGCCGATGAGGTTGGTCTCGATGATCGCAGACCAATCGTCGGCCGAGCCGATGTCGAAGCGGGTCCGCCCGCCAATGTCATGACCGGCATTGTTCACCAGGACGTCGATGTCCCGGAACTCCGGCGGCAACCGGTCGAGGCAGTTGGCGACCGCACTGCCGTCGGTGATATCAAGGGCGAGCGGGAAGACGTCGGCGCCGAGTTCGCCGGCCAGGACAGCGAGGCGATCTTCCTGGCGATCCACCAACACGATGCGGCAACCCTTGCCCTGAAGGCTCAGGCAAACCGCCCTTCCGATGCCACTCGCGGCGCCGGTGACGAAAGCGATCCTTTGCCGATCGGTCATGGTCGAGCTTCAGCGCTGCACGAACGGGTTGGGCACGCTGCCACTGATGTCGATCCAGACGCTCTTTTCCTGCAGATACTCCCGAATGGCCGACAGGCCGCTCTCGCGGCCGATGCCGGAACGCTTGAAACCGCCGAATGGCGACATGTAGCTCACCGCCCGGTAGGTGTTGATCCACACCGTGCCTGCCTTGAGTTTCTGCGACATGGTCAGGGCGCGCGTTATGCTTTGCGTCCACACGCCTGCCGCCAGCCCGTAGATCGTGCCGTTGGCGATTTCGATCGCCTCCTCGTCACTGTCGAAGGGAATGATGGCCAGGACAGGACCGAAAACCTCCTCCTGGGCGATGCGCATCTTGGGGCCGACATCGGTGAAGATTGTCGGCTCGACGAACCAGCCGTCGCCGCAGGCCGGATCGGTGGGCCGCTTGCCGCCAAGCGCCAGCTTGGCGCCCTCCGCCTTTGCGATCTCGATATAGTCGAGGATCTTGGCAAGTTGCGGCCGGGTCGTGATCGGCCCGACCTGCGTGTCATTGCTGGAGGGGTCGCCGATCCGCGCGGTTTTGGCGAAAGCCACCAGCGCATCGACGAAAGCCGGATAGATCGAGCGGTGAACGAGCGCCCGCGATCCCGCGATGCAAGTCTGGCCGCTCGCCGCGAAAATGCCGGAGACGACACCCTTGACGGCATCGTCGAGCACCGCGTCCTGGAAGACGATGTTGGCGGATTTTCCGCCAAGTTCGAGCGTGACCGGCTTTATCGAACGCGCCGCGATCTGGTAGACGCCCTGACCGGTGCGATCGCCGCCGGTGAAGGCAACCTTGTCGACGCCTGGATGAGACACAAGGTGTTCCCCAATCTCGTTGCCGAAACCGGTGACGATGTTGACGACCCCTGGCGGGAAGCCGGCCTCTTCGAAAAGCGCCCCGAATTCGAGGGCCGAAGCGGAAGAGAACTCGGAGGGCTTCCAGACGATGGTGTTGCCGGCAGCCAGCGCCGGGGCCAGTTTCCAGGTCGCCAGCATCAATGGCGAATTCCACGGGGTGATGGCGGCTACCACGCCCAGCGGCTCCTCGCGGGTGAAGTTGAACACGCCGGGCTTGTCAATCGGGATGACACGTCCTTCGACCTTGTCGGCCAGCCCGGCGAAATAATAGTACCATTGCGGCATGTATCTGAGCTGGCCGCGCATCTCGGCGATCAGCTTGCCATTGTCACGGGTTTCGATGTCGGCCAGGCGATCGGCATTGGCGGCCAGAAGATCGGCGAAGCGCCGGATCAGGGCGCCGCGGGCGCTGGCGCTCAACGCCGACCATGCCGGTGCGTTGAACGCCTGCGTGGCTGCCGTGACCGCACGGTCGACGTCCCCCGCACCGGCGCGGGGGATTTGCGCCCAGGCTGTGCCGGTGAAGGGATTTTCGGTGTCAAACGTCCGACCGTCCAGGGCGTCCGCCCATTGGCCGCCGATCAGCATCTGGTATTTTTTCATGTTGATCCCGTCCGCCGCGTCAACGGCCAAGAAGACGTTGGTCAGGCTTTTTCAGCATCGAACTCGGCGAAGGCCTCACGTGCGATGCGGAACGAGTCCACGCCCGCGGGCACGCCGGCGTAGATCGCCACCTGCAGGAGGACTTCGCGGATCTCTTCGCGGCTGACACCATTGCGCAGGGCGCCTTTGGTGTGCATCTTGAGCTCGTGCGGCCTGTTGAGGCAGCTGAGCATGGCAAGGTTCAGCATCGACCGCGTCTTGCGTGGCAGTTCTTCGCGACCCCAGACCGCACCCCAGCAATACTCCGTCACGAGCTCCTGCATGGGACGATTGAAGTCGTCGGCCGCGGCAAACGACTTCTCGACGAACTCCTTGCCAAGCACTTCCTTTCGGATCGCCAAGCCGCGTTCGAGGACTTCCTTAGACATATGAACTGCTCCTGTTGGGACTGTTTATAAACTCTGCCTCGACGCCAGACGCTTGCCTTTGCCGGACCCTTGTGCCGGCGTTCGCGTCGCTTGTCTTCTGGCTACCCGCTTTGCCGCGCAAAGCGGCAGCAGCCGACCGGCATCTTTCTTGGTGTCCAGCCTGTCGACAAATTCTTCAATAGCCTCGGCCTCGGCACCGCCGAGGATGTTCACCGCCGCCAGGCGGAAGCGCTCCCGCACCTGCGCCTCTGTAGCGGGCACGACGTCTGGCAGGCCCATCGAAAGCTGGCGGCCGTCGCCGAGAACCACGTCGATTGCCGCGCCCTGCAGGCCGGGGAACCGCGCGGTAAGGTCCGGGTTGGCCACGAGTTCGCTCACCCCGATTAGGCGCAGGGTCTCGGGATCGGCGAGATTGCTGTAGATATCTTCCGACAACCGGCCGTGCGCAAACACGGCTCCGACGCCGAACGGAATGCTCATCTTCGCCTGGAGGGCTCTGTCGAATGGTCCTGTCCGATCGCATCCTGGATATGCGGCGGCGGCGGCAGGCACGCTGATACGGATGCGTTCGACCGGTGCAGCGTCGGAGCCGATCATTTCGACAAGCTTCAACGCGGTTTGACAGGCCGTCTGGGCAAAATTACAGGCCGGTGCTGCCTTGTGATAGACGGTGAGAATGTCCGCCTCGCCATTGGGAAAGAGCTCGATCCGACCATGCATCGGCCGCCGTGCGAGCGCGGCAAAATATCCAGACTGACCTTCAAATATGTCGGGGCTTCCAAAGGCACCGGCTTCGGCCAACTGAACCGCCATCCAGGCGTTTCGAGCGGCAAAGCCGGGATGGAAGAACATGTCCGAGCCGCCGCTGTGCGGCCACTGGTTCAACCCGGACGCTGTGTTCGCGGCCACGGCAATCGTTGCGGCCATCTGCTGTCGATCGAGCTTCAGCATCAAGGCGCCGCCGCATGCCGATCCAATGGGAGTTACCAGTCCAGTCGGGCGGAAAAGCGCGGACACCGTCGGGTCGATCAGCATCCGTCCAAGACGTCCGCCGACCTCATAGGCCACCACCGCCGACCGGAGCAGGTCGGCGCCTGAAACCGCGTTCGTCTCCGCCAGGGCCAGGAGCAGCGGCCAGACCACCACACCGTGGTGACAAACCGATGCGGCGTGCATGTCTTCCCTGACAAGACCGTGGCCCATCACCGCATTCACGAATGCGGCGTCCGCGGGTGTCGTCGTCGCACTTTCGCCAATCATGTGGCCGCCAGAAGCCGCGGGCACCGCGGCGACGGCCTGCCGGCTAGGCTCCAGTCCGGATGCCTCGAACGCACAGCCGAGGAAATCGAGCAGGCACAGCTTGGCCTTGCCGATGGCCGCCGAAGTGAACACCGCCGGGGCAAGGTTCACCAACGCATCTGCCAGTTCCATCGAGCGCGTCGTCATCTGCTGCTCTCCACAAGGCGGGCTCTAGGCGCGTATCTCCACTCCGGCCCATTCCTCGACGATGCGGACCATCGAGGTGAAATCGGAATCGGGCCCGAAGCGTGCGTTGGTGGCGGCAAGCATCTGCCGCACGAGAGAACCGCCAACCATGGGTACACCCAAATTCTCGCTTTCATCGACACACATGCGCACATCCTTGTACGACAGGGCAGTGGAGAAGCCGAAATCGAACGTTCCCGGCAGGACGGCGCGCGGGAACTTGTCCTGCGTCGCGCTGTTTCGACCGCTCGAAGCATTGATGATATCGCACATGACCTGGGGATCCAGGCCGGCCTTGACGCCCATTGCGAGAGCTTCCGCCGACAGCAGGATGACGCCGGCGGCAATCATGTTGTTTCCAAGCTTGGCGACCTGGGCGCTTCCAGGCGTTTCGCCGCAATAGAACCTGCGACCAAAATTGGCCAGGACCGGCTCCACTTCTTCATAGGTCTGCTTGGGGCAGGAGATCATCACGGCGAGCGTGCCGTTTCGCGCGCCGGCGATCCCTCCCGATATCGGAGCGTCCACCCAGGCGACGCTTTTGTTCGCCAGGGATTCCGATATGACCTTTGCCATGGTCGGTCCCGTGGTCGACACGTCGACGACCGTCTTGACCTTCGAGCCGGCCGCGATTCCGTTCGCACCTAAGACCACCTCCTTGACGATCGGCGGTGTCGGCAGGCTGCAGAACACGATGCCGGCCTCATCGCCGACCGCCTTGGGGGATGGGGCAAATGTCGTGTGTTCCGAAGGCAGTTCCTTCGCAGCGTCCGGCCGCGTGTCATAAACAACCACGTGGTGACCGGCCTCGGTCAGTCGGCGTACCATCGGCGCACCCATGCGGCCGAGGCCGATGAACCCAAGCGTTTGACGCTGCACGACTTTTCCCCTCGAATCTATATTGGATTTGGCCAGCTTCGGATTGGCTGAGAGTAGGCCAATTCCTGACCTTGCGATAATGCTCGCCGCGCGCATAACAGCTTTGCGACCGGCCAGCCAAACGCTTGTCAATGGTTTCGATGTATCCCAAACTCCCGAATTCGTTGCATGCCAACGGAAATTCGATGTTCCGCATTTGCGACGAGGCACAGCCATGTTCGACCTAAGGCAGCTCCAACTGTTCATAGCAGTGGCGGAATTCGGCAGCTTTTCCCGGGCCGCCGTTGCGCTATCGGTCAGCCAGCCGGTTCTCAGCAGGCAAATCAAGTCGCTGGAGGAGAGCGTCGGCATCGCGCTTCTCTACCGCAACGGTCGCGGCATTGTTCTGACGGAGGCGGGCAAGCTTCTGCAGAGTTATGCGACCGCAATCCTCGAGCAGGCCTCGCGCGCCACGAGCGAACTCGGAGCACTGCGGTCGAATCCGCGCGGTGCGATCGTGCTTGGGATGCCTCCATCCGTGGGCGTTGTCCTGACCGCGCCGCTCGTCCAGCATTTTCGCGAGCAGTTCCCACAGGTGAGCATGCGGGTGGTCGAAGGATTTAGCGGCCATCTTCTGGAATGGCTCGTCATGGGAAAGATCGACGTGGCGGTGCTCTACAATGCGCCGCGCATGAACAATTTGCTGGCGGAGCCGATCCTGCGCGACGAGTTGTTTCTCCTCGGCGCCAAGAACGATCCGTGCAATCTCGGTTCGTCGCCCGTCGATGCCGCGGTCGTTTCAAAGATACCGATGATCCTTCCCGCCCGGCCGCATGGACTGCGGGTGCTGCTGGACCATATCTTCGGCTCGGTCGGCATCGAGCCGAGGATCGAGGTCGAGGTCGAGGCGATGCCTTCGACGTTGCGCCTCGTGGAGGCCGGAATGGGCTATACGATCCTGTCCTATTCGAGCTGCCACAATTTGGTGGCGGAGGGCAAGATCAGCTACTGGCGCATCCAGAATCCGTCCATCGAAAGGGAGCTCTTGCTCGCGACGTCGAGCCAGCGGCCGACCACCACCGTCATCCGGGCGCTGACAGGGCTTATCAGGGACGAGGTGCGCGCTCTGCGCAAAATGGGGATCTGGGAGCCGAAGCCGTAAGGCGTCTTCCAGTCACCGGTGTCGCGTCATGCCGGATGCGCTATATCTGTTATCCCGAACCTGACCAGTGAGTTCGCTTCACTTGGCTGCGCGCCGGCGTCACATTGTAGCGAAAGGCGAGGAGGATCCGTGCGCGGACGCCTTCTTCTGGAGGAGGACAACCCATGACCGACGAGCCAAGAAGGCAGACACCCGGCGTCTACAGACGCAAAGTCGGCGACGCCATGGTCACCGTGATCAACGATGGCTTCCTCGATATCCCGATGGCCATTCTGCGTGGGACGGAACGTGGCGACATGGAAGCCTTGATGCGGGAGCATTTCCACGAGGGCGGCCCCCGTCTCACCGTCAATGCATTTGTTATCGAGACCGACGCGAACACGATGCTCGTGGATGCCGGTGGCGGATCGACGACGGTGTATTCCATGGGGCAACTGCCGCGCAATCTGTCCGCCGCCGGCTTCAAGCTCTCGGACTTCGATACGGTTCTTCTGACCCACATCCACCCCGACCACTCGAGCGGGCTGATGGACGAATCCGGCAAGCCGCTCTTCCCGCGCGCCGACATCATCGTCCACAGGGATGATTTCGACTTCTGGTCCGATACCGAGCGGCGCGGCCGCTCGGCGGCCGCGGTACCCTACACAGGTTCCGCCGACGCCCTGCTTTCAAGCCACCGCGGGCGCTTCCACACCACGCAGGGAGGCGAAGTCATGCCGGGCATCACCCAATTGCCACTTCCCGGCCACACGCCGGGCCACAGTGGTTATCAACTGGAGTCCGCCGGGCAGACATTGGTGATGTGGGGCGACACCGTGCACGTGCCGGAACTCCAGATTCCCTTGCCTCAGATTACCAGCGAGTTCGACGTCGATGAGGCGTTGGCCGCCGAAAACCGCCGCAAGATTTTCAATCATGTCGCGAGTGGGCGGCTGCTCGTCACCGGCGGCCACCTCCATCTGCCAGGCTTTGCTCATCTGGTGAAGGCGGGCGACGGCTTTCGGCTTGTGCCCGAGGCCTGGCGGGTCCAACTCTAGGGCAATTCCAGGAAAAGTGTGTAACGGTTTTCCCGGGAGAAGCGCGTAGCGCTTCCCCTTGGGAACTGCGTGAAAACAAAAGAGCTGGAGCGGGTCGGCGATTCTATCAAACGCTGAGCCGTTCTAGGCGGCTCATCGTCTCACGGAAATGCTGTCTGTTTTGTTTCGTGAAATGCCGAGGGCCGGCTCCTGGGAGCCGGCCCGTTCTGTTCGCGCTTGGAAGGTGCGGCAGATCGATCAGTCGGTGACTTCAACCCAGGTCTTGCTCTTGGCGTCGTGCTTGACGAGCGTGACCTGGGCCGCGGTGATGGTGATGTGGCTCGTCTCCGAGAAGCCGATATTGCCCGTCATGCCCTTGAAGTCCTTCACGGCGTTGAAGCCCTTCTGCAGATCCTCGGGCGTCGTCGACTTCACGTCCTTGATCACCTGTGCCAGCATTTTGATGCTGTCATAGGCGCCTGCCGAGAAAGGCGTGGCATCGACGCTGAATTTCTTCTTATAGGCGTCGCGGAATGCCAGGAGTTCCGGACTGGGATGCAGTTCGGTGGTCAGCATGGCGGTGATCATGCCGTCGGACAGGTCGCCCGCAAGGCTCGAGAAAGTGTCGTCGGCATTCGTTTCGTCATTGCCGTACACGATCGCCTCGTAGCCTATCGAGTGAAGATCTTGCATGAAGGCGGCCTGGTCCTGGGGCGTCAGCCACACATCCACGCATTTGATGCCTGCCGCCTTGATGGCGTTCACTTCGGGCATCAGGCCGGCGGTGGCTCCTGTCGACCAGTTCTCGGTGATGGTGTGATCCATCGCGATCTTCTTGCCGGCCTTGTCATAGGCCAGCTGTATGCCGAAGAGACCGCCCTGGCCGTAGGTCGAGGGATCGTGCAGCACGGCAAGGCCGTCGGGGCAATGCTTCAGGGCATGCTCACCGATCTTCTCGCCCCAGGCGAATGTGTTGAGACCGAAGTCGAACACCCACGGATTGGGCGGGCTCGTCGGACCCTTCGGGTTGACGGTAAGTCCGCCGTCGTCGACCACGCCGATGGTCGGGAACTTGTGACGCTCGGCAAGCTGCGCGGTCACCGGGCCGGTGTCCGGCGAGCCCGCGATGACGATCGCGCCGGCCGACATCAGCTTTTGGTAGAGCTGACCCGACAGTGTCGCCGACGCGTTGTCGTTGTGCGCGTCAAGCTTGAACATATGGCCGTCGACGCCGCCGGCGGCATTGACCTCGTCGACCGCCATCTGCGAGCCATTGACCGTGGCAACGCCTGTCGACCCATAGGCACCGGTGGTGCCGGCGATCAGGCCGACAAGATAGTCGTCGGCGGCATTCGTCTGGATGGTTGCACCGCATAAGGCCGTTGCGGCCAGCAGCAAGGTAGACGTCGTGGCGAGCTTGTTCATGTGGTTCCCTCCCTGCGATCGGCGGGCCTGTCTCCGACAATCCGATCGCTCTTTTTTGCCCTGCGCCTCACTGGGACGCGCGTGTCTTCGCCCGGAATTTTGCCACCCACGACCCCCATCTTGTCAACGCGGGGCAAGCTGCTCGGGACGGGCTGAGAACTCTCCCAAAATGCAGCCCCGGAACGAATTCCATTGGCGCGATCGCGGCGGGCGAGGCTCACAAGAGAGCGCTCTTCCGTCAGATTAGAAGATTGATATAAAAAGGTTTTTTCCCTTGTCTGCGATTGATACGGAAATCAGTCATGCGTTTTTCATCAGCGCGCAGCGCTTCTGTTATCGGTCGGGTCGGCGCACCGTTCGTCGCGTTCCTCATAGCTGTTATGTCGCCGACATCAGCTATTTCCCCGCGGCCTTTTTCGACTAGGTGTTCGGCATCGGCTCAACGTGCCAAATCCGGACGTTGCGCGACAGGAAGCCCGGCCCGACAGATCCGTGAGCCGTGGTAGGGTCGACCGGACGGATGCGACTTCCGCGGTGCTGTTGAAGCGACGAGAAGCCGGTGATGGTCGGATGATGGGGGAGCCAACAGTGCTGCAATTCCTGCTGAGTGGCATTGCCATAGGATCGATCTACGGTCTCATCGGCATGGCCTTGGCAATCTCGTTCTACGTCACTCGCATCATCAATTTCGCCCAGGGCCAACTGATGATGGTGACGGTGATGATCACCGCCGAGCTGGTATCGTCCGGCTACCCCGTCTGGCTGGCTGCTGCCGCCGGGCTGGCCGCTTCGTGCATCATTGGCGTTCTGTCTTATCTGATCGCCGTGCGGCCAATCCTGCTGTCGAACCGCTTTAGCTTCGGCTGGCTCGTATCAACGCTGGGCTTCGCGGTGATCGTCGAGAACGCTGCCGCCTACGTCTGGGGTCCGACGTCGCAGGCCTTCCCACCAATCCTGAACAACATCAGCGTGCCAATCGGAAACGCCGTGCTCACCGGCCAGCAGCTTCTCGCGATCGCCACCGCCGCCATTCTCGCCGCCGGCTTCGAAATCGTGCGACGGTATACGCTGTTCGGCAAGCTCGGCATGGCGACGGCGGCGGATCCGGAAATGGCATCCGCCATCGGCGCCAACACCACCGTGGTCGCCATTGTCGCTTTCGCCGTCTCCGCCGCCTTTGCCGGCATTGCCGGACTGCTCATCGGGCCGACGACCTTTGCCAACCCTTATCTGGGCGACACGTTCGGTACCTATGGCTTCATCGCCATGATGATTGGCGGCGGCACGGAACGGCCGATCGCTGCCATGTTCGGCGGTCTTGTGCTGGGCGTCTGCGCCGAAGGTGCCAACGGGCTCATCAATTCGCAGGCTTCGGACTGGTTTCCCTTCATCGTGCTCGTCGTCATCCTGATCGTCTCGCCCAAGGGATTGTTCAGCGCCAGCAATCCGCTCTTCCGTCCGCGCCGTCCGGCCGCGGCGAGCCGCTGAGGAGCAGGGTATGAATTCGACGACCGATCGCCAGGCAGCGGCGGCCATCCCGGGATCGCAAGCTGGCGGCTGGCGCGCCGTGGCGCCTCTTGCCGTCATTCTCGCTTACCTTGCAGCCACGGCCTATGTGGCGCAATCCGATCTCGGCCTGCAGAACCTCGTGCTGGTGGCCGCCGTCTTCGGCATCCTCGCCATCAGCCTGGATCTCGTAGCGGGCATGCTCGGGCTCTATTCGCTTGGCCAGGGTGGTTTTTTCGGGATCGGCGCCTACGCGACGACAATCCTCGCCAACGACTACGGCTGGAATGTATACGGACTGTTGGTGCTTGTCCTTGTTGCGGCCGGCCTCGTCGGCGTGGCCGTCGGCGCCATGTCCCTGCGCGTCAGCGGCCTCTACTTCGCCATCACCACCTTTATCTTCACGTTGGTGCTGACCGTCCTCGCGACCGACATGGTCAATGTCACCGGCGGGCTTCAAGGTTTGCTCGGCCCGGCCTTTCCGGACTTCCCAAGCGGTCTGCGTTGGCTCGGCTCGCCGCTGGTCTGGTGCACGATGGCCGGGCTTTTGCTCTGCCTGGTGCTGGTCTGGAACATTCGCCATTCACCGTTCTATCCGATCCTTCTCTCGATCCGTGACGCCGAACCGTTCGCGGAGGCGGCGGGCGCGCGCACCGCGGCGATCAAGGTGGGCGTTTTCGGGGTTTCGGCGGCGATGGCCGGCGGAGCGGGTTGGCTGTTCTCCTTCCTCGGCGTCGTGTCTCCCAGCCAGTTCGACTGGTCGGTATCGCTCAACGTTCTGGTGATGGTGCTGATCGGCGGCATCAACACGACGATCGGTCCTGTGATCGGCGCGATGTTCGTCTCGATGTTCCCGAACGTCGTCAACATCAATCCGTGGCTGCAGGAGATCGTGTACGGCGCGCTCTCCATTCTCGCCATCACGCTTCTGCCGGATGGAGTCGTTGGAGTGGTCAAGCGCCTGCTGGCGCCGCTCATTGGTGGGGCCGCGCCGGTGACCGGGATCGTAACCATCGAGGAACCGTCAGCTACGGCAATTGTTCCGGCTCCGGCGATCCCATCCACCGGGTCCGAGATTGTCGTCGAATGTCGCGGCATCGAATTCGGCTATGGGCTCGGGCCGAAGGTGCTGCGCAATGTCGACCTCGCCGTCCAGCGTGGCCACATTCATGGCCTCATAGGTCCGAACGGCTCCGGAAAGAGCACGCTCGCCAACGTCATTTCCGGCCGCCTTACACCTCATGCCGGCCAGGTTCTGGTCAAGGGGACACGGGTCGACGGCATGCCTGCGAGCAGCCGCTCCAAACTCGGGCTCCGGCGAACCTTCCAGGCCGCGCAACTGGTCAAGGAACTGACACCGACGCAGAACGTCATGGTCGGTCTGTTCGATCGTGTGCCGCGCATCGTGGGCCGTGCCGCGTTCTGGCCAATGCTTGCGTCCGGCCGCCGCGATATGGCGGCAATGCATCGTCGCTCTGCCGAAACACTTGCCCTTGTCGGGGCCGGCGAATGGACGTCCCGGCAGGTCGGAGACGTTCCGCACGGCATCGAACAGCTCACTCAACTCGCGTCGGTCTGCGTGGCGGGGCCGGATGTCATCGTTCTCGACGAGCCGGCGACCGGCCTCTCGGCGAAGGAGGTGAGGCATCTGGCCACGATCCTCGCCAATCTCAAGAGCCAGGGCGTCACGATGATCATCATCGAGCACCAGACGCGTTTTCTGTTTCCGCTGTGCGACCGCGTCACCGTGCTCAACGCCGGCGAAGTGATCCTAACCGGTTCGGCCGACGAGGTGCGGGCCGATCCCGTGGTCAGACAGGTTTATCTCGGCGAATGAACGAACAATCGTCCCCCGTACTGGAAATCAGCTCGCTAAGTGCTGGCTATGGCCGCTTCGACGTCGTGCGCGACATCGGACTTTCGGTTGGCAAGGGTGAAGCGGTGGCGCTGCTTGGCCCCAATGGCGCCGGCAAGACAACGGTGCTGCGCGCCATCATGGGCTTGGTCAAGCAGCGGCGCGGCCTGGTCCGTATCGGCGCGACCAACGTGTCCGACCTGCCAACCCATCGCATAGCGCGAGGCCTGGCCGCTATAGCGCCGGAGGGACGGCGCCTGTTCCTTGACCAGTCGGTGGAAGACAATCTTCTGTTGGGCGCGCTGCATTTGCGGCGCGACCAGGCCAGGGTCGAGAGGCTTCTGACCTCGGTCTACGATCTTTTCCCGGTACTCAGGAACTATCGCCACCGGCTGTCGTCGTTCCTCAGCGGTGGGGAGCAGCAGATGGTTGCCATCGGCCGCATGCTTATGAGCGACCCCGAGATCATGCTGCTCGACGAACCCTCCGTCGCGCTGTCACCGGTCGCCGTCGACATCGTGGTCAAGGCGATGCTTGAGTTGCGCAAGCGCGGTGCGTCGCTGCTTCTCGTGGAACAGCGCATCGATGTGGCGACCCGGGTCTGCGACCGGCTCTATGTTATGACGCATGGCGAGATCGTCGAGGAAATGACGCCTGACACGGTTCGTGCAGGCGGCATGTCGATACTCAGCAAATATCTAGGCTAAATTAGAATCCGGGAGCAGCCCGGAAAATCGCCGCGCCCGGCTTTCGGTCAGGCCGAAGCGGCATAGCGCCGGGCGAGCGCGGACATCCCTACTGCCAGCACCAGGATCCCGCCCTTGAAGATCGGCTGGAAATGGGTGGGCGCGCCGAAGATGCTGAGTCCGTTGAAGCCCACCGCCAGGATAAGCACGCCGATCAAAGTTCCGGAGATATGGAATTCGCCTTCCCTCAACGTAGCGGAGCCCAGGAAGACGGCGGCGAAGGCATCAAGAAGATAGCCGTCTGCCGCGGCCAGTGTGCCGCTGCCGAGCAACGAGGACAGCAGCGTCCCGGTCAGCGCGGCGCAGAAACCGGCAGTGGCGAAGGCAAAGATCTTGATGCGGTCCACCCGGATTCCGGAGAGCCTCGCTGCCTCCAGATTGCCGCCGACAGCCTGCATCTTCTGGCCGATGTCGGTCTTGTTCAGAATGACCCACAGCGCAATCAGCACGATCACCATGATGATCACCGGATTGGGCAGGCCGAAGACGAGCCGGCCGAGCGAAATATCGGTGAAGGCACGAGGGATGCCGGTCGCGATCGGGAAGGAGCTGTAGGTGAAGCCGATGCCCGTCAGCATCGTTCCGATGCCCAACGTCGAGATGACGGCATTTATTCTCACCTTTGTCACCAGCACACCGTTGAAGGCACCGATCGCGGCACCGAGCAGCAGTGCGCAGACGATGCTGAGCCAGATCGGAAAACCCTGGTAAGCCATGAGGCCGGTGACGATCAGGCCGACGAAGCTCGCCACATAGCCGATGCTGAGGTCGAACTCTCCCACGACGAGTGTATAGGTCAGCCCGGAGGCGATAATCGCGGTGAGGGACGCCTGGCTGAGGATGTTGAGGAAGTTGGCGCGCGACAGGAAGATTCCGGGTGCGTTCGCCGAGAAGAAAACCACCATCAGCAGGAGCCCGACAATGGTGCCGTAGCGGGAGAGCCAGATCAGCGCGGTCCGCTTCCACGAGGATTTTCGCAGCGGCGCGTCCTTCGCCGCGGTTCCGGCCTGGGCCATCATGCGATCTCTCCTTCTGCGTCATTGGTGTCGTGGTAGCTGAGCTCTATGATCCGGGCCTCGGTGATGTCGGAGCCGGTCAACTCGCCGGTAATGCGGCCTTCGCGCATGACAAGGACGCGGTCCGCCAGAAGCGTGAGTTCCTCGACATCCGATGAAATCGCAAGGATGCCGACGCCGGACCGGGCGAGCGCGCGGATCGCGTCGTGTATCTCTTCGCGGGCGCCGACATCGACACCTCGCGACGGCTCGTCGAGAATGAGGAGCCTGGTTCCGGCATTGAGCCAACGGGCGATCAGCGCCTTTTGCTGGTTGCCGCCTGAGAGACCGCCGATCTTCGTCTCGATGCCGGGGGTCTTGATGCCCAACTGGGCCACGAGGCCCTCCGCCTGCCGGCGGGCCTTCCGGCCGGAGACGAACGGCAGACCTGGAATGGCGCGCAGCTTCTTCAAGGTGGATATGTTGATGTTGAAGCCAACCGACTGCTGCAGCATCACACCCTGCGATCTGCGCTCCTCCGGAACCAGCGCTATGCCGGCGCGGACGGCTTCGGCCTCGTTGGCGATGTCGAGCCGTTTGCCGTCGAGCTCGAAATGGCCGGCATCCGGCCGGGCCACGCCGGCCACGAGATGGGCAAGTTCGGTCCGTCCCGCGCCGACGAGGCCGCCGAGCGCAAGCACCTCGCCCTTGTAGAGGTCGAAACTCACGCCTTTCACGGCACTCTTCCAGGCAATTTCGCGGACGCGGAAGATCGGCTGCCGGGCGCGGTCGGTCGCGAAGCGGGCGCGCTCGTCCGGTGGGCGTATGTCATGGCCGATGATGGCTCTGACCAGGCCCTTCTTGTTGAGTGCCCCGCGCTCGGCGGCATCGACGATGCGCCCGTCGCGCAACACCGTGATCCTGTCGCAGAGCTGAAGCACCTCTTCCAGCCTGTGCGATACGTAGAGGATGGCCACGCCCTGGGCGGAGAGATCGCGGATGATGGCGAAGAGTTGTTCGCTCTCCGGGCCAGACAGCGACGCGGTGGGCTCGTCCATCGCGATCATGCTGGCGTCGCGCACGAGTGCCTTGCTGATCATGACGAGCCAGCGCTGGGCCATCGAGAGTTCCGAGACCTTCGTCTCGAGCGGAAAACGGATGCCGACGCGTTCGGCGGCCGCGCGGGCGGCGACGCCGGACCGCTGCCAGTCGATCATGCCCAAACGCGTGACCTTGGGGGCACCGAGCAATATGTTCTGCAGCGCGTTGAAATGCGGGATCAGGTTCAGTTCCTGGTGGATGAAGGCAAGCCCGGCCTGCTCCGAAGCCTGGGGTGACCCCTTTTGCAGGTCCTCGCCGGCCACCGTCACGCTGCCTTGATCAGCCACCGTTACCCCGGCGAGACAACGGATCAGCGTGGACTTGCCGGCGCCGTTGGCGCCGACCAGGCCATGGACCTTGCCGCGCTCGATGTCGAGATCGGCATGGTCCAGCGCAAGCTCTCCAGCGAAGGATTTGGTCAGGCCACGGATTTGCATCCAGGGCCCGACTGAGGCGGCGGGCGCCATCTAGGCGCGCCGCTCCGCCAAGTACCGCGAACTGGTCTCACATTCCATTGGGATGGTCGGCCATGAACTTGTCGACATTGTCCTTGGTGACCACGATACCGGGGATCTGGATATCCTTCGGCTGCCAGGAAGCGCCGGCCTTGATCGAGTCGAGCACCGCCTGGAACACTTCCTTGCCTTCTTGGAAGGCCGGCTGCCAGACGGTCGCCGTCAGGTCTCCTTCCTTGACCAGTTGCAGCGCTTGCGGGCTGCCGTTGATGGAGACGGTGGTGACGTCGGTTCGCCCGGCCTGGCGCATCGCCGCGACGGCCCCTTGCATCGGCTCGTCCCAACAGGCCCAGATGGCCAGTGGCTTGTCCCCGCCAGCGGGATGCGCGGTGAGCCATGCGGCGGCGGTAGCGTTGCCGAACTGGACCTGTCCGGGTGCCGTCACTTCGCTGTAGTCGACCTTGACGTCGGCCTTGCCCTTCACGCCCTCGTCGAAGGCAATGCCGCGGTCGATGCAGAGCTTTCCGGGGTGGAAGGTCATTGCCAGGACGTCGGCCTTCTCGCCGACCTTGTCGGTCAGGAATTTCACCGAATCGTCGCCGACCTGGCGACCGCTCGTCGTCACCACGATGCCGGGAACGATCTCGCCGCCCCACGTGGCGACGGGAATGCCTGCGTCGCGCGCCGCGGAGAGACCGGAGCCAATGGAACTGCTGGCAAAGGCAAGCACGAAGATCGCGTCGACTTTTTGCGCGGCGAAGGAATTCATCGCGGCATTGGCCTGGTCGGCGCTTGCCTGGGTATCAGTCACCTTGACGTCCCAGCCAGCGGCCTTGGCGGCCTCGGTGGCACCGCCAATGACGGCTATGTTGAGGGCATCGTTGGCCAGAAGTGCAACGATGCCGAGCGTCTTCGCCTCAGCGACGGTGGCGACCATCATGGCACTGGCCGTCAGAGCGGCAAGCAGTATCTTATACATTTGGGAAATCCTCCTCTCCCTGTCCAACCGTCCCCACGACGGGGCCGGCGCCTTCCTCCCGCGAGGTTTCAGCGAATTCGCCTGGCCTCGGATTTCAAAGACCACCACTCCGGCCAAAAAGAGCCTGGTAGCGGTAAACCCATCCAGTTTCGAGCAGCGCCAAAAGATCACGTCCTACGGTTTTTGCTCAGAGTTGGTCACTCGTATTTGATAGCGGTATCATAAATTTCACTCGGAAGGGTGGCCAGCGGGAGCCATAAATCGCCAGAAAACCAGCTTTTTACCCAAAAACCAACAGCCCCTATCGCCTTCCTTCCGTCTTTGCTTATTTTCGCTTGTTAGCGGTATCACGTCAAGGCTATGGATGGCGAGGGCATAGCTGAATTTTGCCGCGAGTATCTGCGGTCGCGGCTATAGGAGGACCAACCATGCAAGTGAAGTACGATTTTTCCGGCAAGAACGTCATCTTGATCGGTGGCACGACTGGTATTGGCCGCGCCACCGCGCTGGCCTTCGCCCGGGCGGGGGCCAATCTCTATGTTTCCGGGATAGGCGCCAAATTTGGAGAGAGCCTCAAGGAGGAGGTGAGGCCGCTGGGTGTCGAGATCGAGTTCTTGGAAACCGATGTGCGCGACAGCAAGGCGATGGCCATGCTGCACCAGAAGGCCTTCGACCGTTTCGGCAGGATCGATGTCGCCTTCAACAATGCGGGGGTGCCGGGCAAGACGGCGCCGGTGCACGAACTCGACGACGCGGACTATGATTTCCTGATGGACGTCAATTTGCGTGGGATTTTCAACGGGCTAAGACATCAGGTCCCGCATATGACGGCGAAGGGCGGAGGCGCGATCGTCAACACGTCTTCGCTGTTCGGTGTCATGGGTTTCGCCACCACCGCCGTCTACTGCGCAAGCAAGTGGGGCGTGATCGGGCTGACCAATTCGGTGGCGCTGGAAGTGGCGCGCAAGAACATCCGCGTCAACGCCATCGCGCCCGGCTCGGTCATGACGCCGCTGTTGAGCGGCATGTTCGGCAGCGAGCAGAGCGCGAAAGATACCGTTCTGCCGATGATTCCCATGGGGCGTATCAGCGATCCATCGGAGATAGCCCAGCTTGTGCTGTTCCTCGCATCGGATGCAGCCTCGTTCATCACCGGCCAGGCGATCGTGATCGATGGCGGCGGCTTCGTCGCTGGCGCGGATCAACTTTGAACAGCCAGGCAACGGTGCCGGATATCATCCAGCTTCGGAGTTGAAAATCCGCCACGCGGACCGCCGCCTCCGAGGCCATTGGCAATCCGGCCTCGCCGGTGGGTTGGTCCCATTTGGGCGGGGCGCCTGCGCGCCCGCCCGCCTTGGCTCAGCCGACCCGACTTTCCTCGCCCCTTGCAAGCGCGATCTCCACCACCTGCAAGCCCCTGTCTGTGAGCCGCGAAGGAAATGTGGTGCGCAGCCGATCCTCGTGGACGGGAATCACCCGCCGCACCTCGCCACCCACCGACTTCAGCATTTGCGCGCTGGCGAATATCAAATTGTGCTGGCTTCCGACGGCGAGGCCAATCGGCACGATCTGCGGCGCTTCAGGATCAAGGCCGGTCAGGTTGTCGTATGTGTAGATGAGGTCGCCCGCGAAGATCCACTTGTCCTCGCCATCCTTGGCGCCGTCGTTGCGGACGGTAACGTACATGCTGCCGTAGGTATGGGTATCCGCGGCCAGATGGACGTCGATGCCCGGCAGGACATCTTCCTGGTCGCCGTCGATGCAGATCATCCGGCCTTCCTTCGCCGCCTCGACGGCGCGCACGATGTCGGCCGGATCGCCGCCGCCGGTCAGGAAACGATATTCCGGGCTCAAGGTCAGAGCCCAGACCCACTTGTCCAGTTCGCTCTTCTGAACATAGAATTTTGCCTTTGGGAACAGATGGATGGCTCCCATATGATCGAAATGAGCGTGGGTAATGAAGACGCTGGTCACGTCTTCTGGCCTGACGCCGCACGATGCCAGAACTTCACGTGGGCCGTGATAGTTCGAAACCCCATAGGCGGTCGCCAATTGTTCGCCATAGGCAACGTGATCGTAGCCGGTGTCGATCAGGATCGTCTCGCCCTTTCCCTTGAGCAACACATAGGCATAGGGCAGCTTGCGCGTGCCTTGGTGTTGGGGGCCGTACATCATCACGCTGAAAGGGAACTTCTCCACCGCCGCGTATTCGAGCACCCAAATCGAGTAATCCGCCATATCTTCCTCCCTGTGCCATTGGTCTAAGTGACGTCCTGCGGCAAGCGCTTCGGCGCGTGTGTCGCGCAGCAGGCCTGCCCGAAATCGACAAGTTCGAAGCCTGGCAACAGATGGGCCGTCGTTCGAAGGTGGTCGCTTGACGCCCGCAATGTCCGCACGAGTGCGTCGCCTTGCTCGGAGGCGTCGATGCGGCTGTAAGCCAATGCCGCGACACAGGCCTGGAGGAGCGTTTCGGCGGCGCCACGCAGGTGATGATGATGATGCGTGGCGATGTCTGGAGCCACAAGTGCGCGCACCTCCTCGGATGCCCGCATCGCTGCTTCGCGTGCGCTGGCGAGCGCGCCTTCAGCGAGCGCCGCGCGGCTGCGTGAGATCATCAGCAGCAGTGCATAACCCCCGACCTGCGTCAGTGTCTGGCTGATCAGCTGCTGCACCGGCCGGGTGGTCTCCACATAGCGCAGCACCGCCTGGTCCGCTTGGCTGTCCGCTTTTTTGTCCATCGCGATCCCTGCAGCGTCCCGAATGCGCAAATCCTGTCAGCCAATACTCGGTTTTGGTAGCGGTAACAACAAAATTGCACGGTATTCTCCCGCGAAGGCTTGTTTGTGTGTCCGTGCAATGGTTTGATTTCCGCCACCACGTCGGACTGTGACAGGAATGCCGAAAAGACTATCTGGAGACGGAAACCCGCAGACTGGCAGCGCCAGGATGCGCGACGTCGCCGCTCGCGCCGGCGTCTCCACCATGACCGTTTCAAGAGCGCTGAATGAGCCCGGAAAAGTCTCCGAGGAGATGCGCGAAAGGGTGCTTCGGGCGGTTCGCGAGATCGGCTATTTACCGAACCATCTGGCCGGCAGCCTCTCTTCAAACAGGTCCACGACGATCGGCCTCATCGTGCCGAGCATCGACAACTCGATCTATACGCAGACGGTCAAGGGCCTGTCGGAAGTGCTCAAACGCTCCGGCTTTCAGCTGATGATCGCCGAGTCTGGCTATGACCCCAACGAGGAGGAAGAACTGATAACGATCTTCCTCAGTCAGCGGGTGAGCGGCCTGGTCCTGCACAGCACCGAGCATACACCGCAAGCGGCGGAGAAGATCCGGAAATCAGGCATACCCGTGGTCGAGAACGGCAATATACCGGAAGAACCACTGGATATGGTGGTCAGTTTTTCCAACCGCGAGGCGTCCTATGCGATGACGATGCATCTCGGCCGGCTTGGATACCGCAAGATTGCTTTCGCCAGTCTTTACTCGGTGCACAACGACCGATCGCAGGATCGGCTGCAAGGCTATCATGCCGCGTTGAACCAGCTTGGGCTCGATCCCGACCCCCGCATCGTACTGGAGACCGAGCGAGGTCTCGCCGCGGGGGCGGAAGTCATGGCACGCGTTGTGCAGAGCGTGCCGGAAGTCGACGCGCTGTTTTGCGCCGGCGACGTGCTGGCCGTCGGCGCCCTCTTCGAATGTCAGAAGCGCGGTTGGCCGGTCCCGGGCCGGATCGCTCTGGCAAGCTTCGACGACGTGGACCTTCTGCGTCACGTCAGCCCATCGGTCAGCACGCTGAGGCTGCCGCGGTATGACATCGGCGAACGGACGGCACGCATCCTGCTGAGTCGAATCATCGACGGCGCCGAGCATCTGCGCGGCAGCGTGATCGATCTGAAATTCGAATTGATCCAGCGCGAAAGCACCTGACTTCAGATATACGGTATCACCCGTTGCATCGCTGGCATCGCTGTTCTAAACTCGAAATCTGTTACCGGTAACAGATTAAAATCGCCGCATAGCCCTGTATTCGGCCAAGGACGAGGACGTTGATGATGCTCACAAACCAGCGGAGCAGGGTATGAACGTGGAGGAGACGCCACCGCCGGCGCTTCCTGTCCCGGCAACGGCCTTGGGCGGACGCCGCGCGCTGATCACCGGTTCCACCGCGGGGTTGGGGCAGGCGATCGCCGCCCGGCTTGCCGAGGCCGGCTGCAGTGTCATGCTGCATGGGCTTGAAGCGCCCGAGGCGGTTGAGCCGCAGCGTGAAGCACTTGTCCGCAGGACTGGCGCGCGGATTGCCTATCACAGGGCCGATCTGGCCACGCCCGCGGGCGTGGAGTCGCTTGTTGCGGCCGCCAATGCCGAACTCGGCGGAGTCGATATTCTGATCAACAACGCGGTCGTAAGGCACTTTGCCTCGATCACGGAGTTTCCGCCAGAACAATGGGATCTGGCGCTGGCCGTGAACCTCTCGGCCATTTTTCATGCCGTCCGGTTGTTGCTGCCACGGATGCGGGCGCAGAACTTCGGTCGCATCTTCAATATAACCTCTGTCTATGGCATGCGCGGCACGGCAGGCCGCGTCGGCTATGTGACGACGAAATCGGCTATCCTGGGCCTGACCCGAGCCGTGGCCCTGGAGAACCTGGACGTCGATGTCACTTGCCACAGTCTCTGTCCGGGTTCGGTCCTGACACCCGGCACAGAAAGCCGGGTGGAAGAATTGATGGCGGATCGAGGCATTGACCGCGGTGCGGCAGAGCGCCTGTTTCTGGAGGGCAAGCAGCCTGGCGGCAGCTTCGTCTCGCCGCGGAGCGTTTCCGATCTTCTGGCTTTTCTCTGTGGGCCGATCGGCCGGGACATGACCGGAGCCATGCTTCCGGTCGAGGGAGGATGGCTTGCCAGCTGATCGGATCCGGATCGACGTGATCCGGCACCACGGCGGCCTGGCGGCGAAAGGAGCCACACATGGATGATATCTACGAACTCTACGCCGTTCGCTACGGTCACCACGACCGCAATGCAGCCGCGAATTTCATCGGCGGCGATCCGCATGATGGTCCGATGCCTCTCGACTATTTTGTCTGGGCCATTGTCGGCAAGACGCGGACCTTCGTCTTCGACACCGGCTTTGACGCCAAGGTGGCGCGGATACGGCAACGGCATCTGCTGCGGCCGGTCAGCGAGGGTCTGAAGATGATCGGGATCGAACCTGACAAGGTCGAGGACGTCATCCTGTCGCATATGCATTTCGATCATGCGGGCAACCACGACCTGTTTCCGAATGCCCGCTATCACGTCCAGGACGTGGAGATGGCTTATTGCACCGGGCGTTGCATGTGCCACGACTATCTACGCCACCCTTTCGCATATGAGGACGTGGCGAGCATGGTCGCCAAGCTCTTCGCCGGGCGGGTGACCTTCCACGATGGGGTCAGCCAGATCGCCCCGAACCTCACGGTGCATCGCGTCGGCGGCCACTCGAAGGGATTGCAGGTGGTCCGGGTGAAGACGGCGCGCGGCTGGGTGGTGCTAGGCTCCGATGCTTCGCACTTCTACGCCAATTTCGAGCAGAACCGACCCTTTCCGGTGCTGGAGAGCGCTACCGACATGCTGGAGGGCTACGCCACGATGCGCAGGCTAGCGAGTTCGCCGAAACATATCATCCCCGGCCACGACCCGCTCGTCCTGACGCGCTATCCGGCCACATTGCCAGGGGTCGACGATATCGTGCGCCTGGACCTCGATCCGATTGCGGGAGCGCCCTGAGCGCGGACACGAGCTGCACCAAACCTACAAAGCGGAGATCACGATGACCAACCTTAAACTGGGTTTTGCCGGTATTGGACGCATGGGAATGCCGATGGTGAAGCGGCTTGCCGCGGCCGGCTACACGGTAAGCGTCTATGACACCAACGACGCTGTCGTCTCGGCGTTGACGAGAGAGGGCGCGGGAAGGGCCAAGACCCCGGCGGAGCTGATGGGCCTGTCCGATGTGATCCTCTTGTCGCTTCCCACGCCAGAGATCGTGCATGCCGTGGCGCTTGGGTCCAATGGGCTTGTCTCGGGCAAGGGCGCGAAGATCGTCATCGACCTGTCGACCACCGGCCCGCGCACCGAGCGGCAGGTGGCCGAAGGCTTGAGGGCCGCTGGCATCACGACGGTTGACTGTCCGGTAAGCGGCGGCGTCGGCGGCGCCGAGAAGGGCACGCTCGCCATGATGGTCGCCTGCGACGTGTCGACGATGGAGACGGTGCGACCGATCCTGGAGACGCTCGGCAAGCCGATCCATGTCGGCGCCGAGCCGGGCATGGGGCAGATGATGAAGGTGATCAACAATCTGATGTCCGTCACGGCGCTGTCCATTGCCTCCGAGGCGCTGGTGCTCGCCACCAAGGCCGGGCTCGATCCCGATATACTGATCGAGGTGATCAATTCGGGCAGCGGAAGCTCCAATGCGACGATGACCAAGATTCCGAAATTCGTCCTGACGCGCGGCTTCGATTTCGGCTTTTCGATCGGTCTGTCGGCAAAGGATATCCGTCTCTGCCTCGAGGAAAGCGATGCGCTCGGCGTGCCCATGATCGTGGGCGGCGCGGTACGGCAACTGCTGACGGTGGCAAAGAGCGATCTCGGCGCGGATGCGGACCTTACCGAAATCATCAAGCCGATAGAGGGTTGGGCCGGCGTTACGGTCGCCGGTGCGAAGGCGAGGGGCTGACCCCTGGCGTCGCATCGGAGACACGGCTCATGACCGCCAATATTCTACAGCCTTCCGCGGGCCTTTCGCGTCGGCTCGCGGCTTTCGTGCATCACTCTCGCTGGGACGACGTCCCGGAGCCGGTGCGCGTGCATGCGATGAAGGCCGTCTTCAACGGCTTTGGAACGGCTCTTGGTGGCTCGTCAGATCAGGCGGTGCTGCGGCTGACCAAAAGCCTCGCGCCTTTTTCGGCCGGCGAGACCGCGACCGTCATCGGCCATAGCCAGCGGCGGGACGCGTTGACGGCCGCGTTCCTGAACGCCGCGGCGATAAATGTCTTCGATTTCGACGACACCCATGCGGGGACGATCATCCATCCCACCGCGCCCGTCCTGCCCGTCGTGCTGGCACTCGCGGAAACGCGCCCGGTCAGTGGTGCGCAACTCCTTCATGCCTTTACTCTTGGAGCGGAGGTCGCCTGCCGCATCGGCGACGCAGTTTCGCCCGGCCACTACGACCGCGGCTGGCACATCACATCCACATGCGGGATCTTCGGCGCCGCCGTGGCCGCCGCGAAGCTCCTCGATCTTGGCGAGGACGAGGTACTCTGGGCACTCGGCAATGCCTCGGCACAAGCTTCAGGTCTCGTCGAGACCCTCGGTTTCATGGCCAAGAGCACCGGCGTCGGCAATGCGGCGCGCGGCGGTCTCGTCTCGGCCCTGATGGCGCGGTGTGGGGTCGAAGGGCCGCCGCAACCGCTCGAAGGACCGCGCGGTTTTCTCAAAGTCTGCTCCGACCACCCAAAGCCCGAACGGATCGAAGAAGGGTGGGGAAGGGATTGGGAAATTCTGCGCAATATGTTCAAGCCTTATCCCTGTGGCGTGGTGCTGAATCCTGTGATCGATGCCTGCCTGGCTGCTCGTGGCAACCTCAATTTCTCCACCGGCCAGATTGCAGAAATCGTCGTGCGCGGTGCCCCCTTGCTCAAGGCCCGCGCCGACCGGCCCGAAGTCACCACGGGGCGCGAGGCGCAGGTCAGCGCCCAGCATGCCGTGGCCGTCAGTCTGCTGCGTGGTCATGCTGGTGCCGAAGAATTCAGTGATGCCGCGGTGAACGATCCCCAGATCAAGGCTCTTCGTGCCAAGGTCGGCCCTGTTCAGATTGATGCCGGCTCGCCGGTCGAAGCCGCGCATGTTTCGATCCGATACGCGGATGGCTCTTCTGTGGTCGTGGTCGAAGAAGTTGCCACTGGCAGTCTCGCTCGGCCTATGTCGGACAAAGCGCTGCGGGAGAAATTTGTCACCCTGGCGCGATACGGTTGCCCGACACTTGCCGCGGATGCACTTGCAGACAGGCTCTGGACGCTTGCCGATCAGAAAAACGCCGGTGATCTCATGATGCTCGCTCGGCCTCCTCACTGAAGAGGCGCGTGCATAGCCAGTTGCCCTAAGCGCCGTGAAAAAATGTCCTGGTTGGAGCAGTGACGGTGCTTTTCGAGACGACGGACACGCCCTGTCGGAAGGCCAAAAAGCGCAAAAAATAGCCCGATTGGTCCCGATGGTTGGTGCAAGCAGACTGGGCTGCCTTGCGCTGCACTAGAGGCGCCTGCGCCATATGCGATCGTCGTCGATCCGCTCACCGAGTTGAAAGGTGCATCGGCCTACCTCTCTGAATCGATGGCTTCGTCGCCGACAGCGAGTACGCAAGTTCAGTGTTGGCCTCTCCGTCCGGGTGACCGTCAGCGAGCCGCGCGATGAAGTCCATGTCGGCACGGTCCAGGTGATCGACCGGGTGTTGGACGCGGCCAGCAGGATGTTCGGCGTACGCATTATGCTGCCCAATGCCGGCAACCGTTTGCTCGCCGGCCAGCGATGCAAGGTCGAATTCGACGCCAAATCGAACTGAAGCCTAGAGCAATCCAGGAAAAGTGTGTAACGGTTTTCTGTCCGGAATTGCGTGAAAACAAAGAGTTAGAGCGGGTCGGCGATTCCGTCAAACGCTGAACCGCTATAACGGCGATACCTCAAGGCCCGCCCCGGTTATCGTCCAAAAAAATCAGGCCGCGCCAGGTTGAGCCTCTGCACGGTGCGTAACACTTCGCGCAGATGCGCCGTCATACGGGCGCCGGCCTGCTTGGCTTCGCCAGCCTCCAGCGCTTCGAAGATTTCCACATGCTGGGCTAGCAGCGTCTCGAGATGCCCGGGCTCGGGCAAACTGAGATAGCGCACGCGGTCCATCTGCAGCTTGACCACCTGGATGACGCGCCAGCTTCTGGGCAGGCCCGCCTCTTCGCAGAGGCGGCGATGAAATGCCTCGTCGAGCTCCAGGAACAGCTCGCGATCGCCCTCGGCCACCGCTTTCCGCTGCATTTCGAGATTGGCCCTGACCGAGGCGATGAAGGCCTGCGAAGCGTGGCCGGCGAGCCTCTGCACGACGGAAACCTCCAGCGCCTCGCGGATGAATTGCGCTTCCTCGACATCGCTCAGCCGGATCGGCGCCACGAAGCTACCGCGCTGCGGCAGGATGTCGATCAACCCTTCGTCGGCCAAACGGATCAGCGCCTCGCGCACCGGCGTGCGGCTGACGCCGAGCTGCTGGGCCAAATCCTGTTCGCTTAGCGCTTCCGACGGCAGCATGACCAGCGTGGTGATGGCGCGGCGCAGCCGCTCGTAAATCTGTGGCGAGATCGGCATGCGGTTGTTGACCGGCTCCAGCGCGCGCGAGGGCTCGCGCTGGCCAGCGCCCTTGCCGCGGCCGACGTCCGAAAGCCCCTTCTCCATCAAAAGCTTGCTTGCCATGGCAGGTCCTGCCGCTGATTGTCATCGCCCCGCTCAGGCATGACACCGCCAGCGGCGCAACTCAAGCGGTAAAGGGCAATTCACTCATGATTGACACACTACCATGGTAGTGTGTATCACATCCCTGTCTGATGAGTCAGGGGCCTGCATGAAGATCACGAACATCAGGGCGACCACGGTCACCGTGCCGCTGGAAGCGGCACTCCGGCATAGCAACGGCACGCATTGGGGCCGTTTCGTGCGCACCGTGGTCGAGGTCGAGACCGACGAAGGCATCACCGGCCTGGGCGAAATGGGCGGTGGCGGCGCAAGCGCGGAAGCGGCTTTCGCCGGCCTGAAATCGTATCTCATCGGCCACGATCCGTTCGATCTCAACCGGATGCGCTACGCCATCTGCAACCCGACGGCGTCGCTCTACAACAACCGCACCCAGTTGCACGCCGCGCTGGAATTCGCCTGCCTCGACATCATCGGCCAAAAACTCGGCGTGCCGGTCTACCAGTTGCTCGGCGGGAAGGTGCGCGACAGCGTTGGCTTCGCCTCCTACCTCTTCTTCCGCTATGCCGACCGCCGAACCGGCAAGGGCGAGGTGCGTACGATCGACCAACTCCTCGACCATGCCCGTGCCCTGAAAGCCGAGCATGGCTTTCGTGCCCACAAGCTCAAGGCCGGCGTCTTCCATCCAGACTACGAGCTCGAATGCTTCCGGGCGCTGGCGGCGGAGTTTCCCGGCGACACGTTGCGCTACGATCCGAACGCCGCGCTCTCGGTCGAACAGGCCCTGCGCTTCGGCCAGGCGATCTCCGACCTCAACAACGACTATTTCGAGGATCCAACCTGGGGGCTGGCTGGCATGCGGCGGCTGCGCGAGAAGCTGTCCATCCCGCTCGCCACCAACACCATAGTCATCGACTTCGAGCAACTCGCCACCAATGTGCGCGACCCGGCGGTCGACGTCATCCTGCTCGACACCACTTTCTGGGGTGGCATTCGCGCCTGCGTGCGCGCCGCCCAGACCTGCGACACGTTCGGCCTCGGCATCGCGGTGCACTCGTCAGGCGAGCTTGGCATCCAGCTTGCGTCCATGCTGCATCTGGGCGCCGTGCTTCCCAACCTCGTCTTCACCGCCGACGCGCATTACCACCACCTGACCGACGACATCATCGCCGGCGGTAAGATGCGCTACCGCGACGGCGCGCTTCCCGTGCCGGACAAACCCGGCCTCGGCGTCGAGCTCGATCGGGACAAGCTCGAGACTTATGCCGAACTCTACCGCTCGCTCGGCGGCTATGCCTATGATCGCGATCCCGGTCGTCCCGGCTGGTATCCGCTCTTGCCCAACACCGATTTCGCCGACCACAAGGACGCAGCCGTGCCTGATCTCGGGCTCGGCTGACGATTTCGTTCGAAAGGGTCGGCGGGAGGACGCTATGACTGTCAACCGGAGGAAAACGATAATGATAAGGACCAAAACAGCCCGCACCGCCTTGTTCGTCCTGGCCATGATGGGATGCACAAGCATCGCGACGACGGGCGCCGGCGCCGCCGACGGCATCGCCAAGGCAGACACGTCGGGCAAAAAGATCGCCTTCAGCAATTCCTACGCCGGCAATTCCTTTCGGCAGGTGATGATCAAGAGCTTCGAGGAGATCGGCGCCAAGGCGGCGGCCGACAAGCTCATCGCCTCGACCGCCGTCGTCAGCTCCAACAATTCGGTGACCGAGCAGGCGGCGCAGATCGAGAACATGATCCTGCAGGGCTATGACGCCATTATCGTACTCGCCGGCTCAGACACCGCGCTCAACGGAGCCATCAAGGACGCCTGCAATGCCGGCATCACCGTGGTCGCGTTCGCCAGCGGCGTCACCGAACCATGCGCCTATGTCGTCGACTACAACCTCGATTCCTATGCCAAGGCCGAACTCGATTTCATTTCCAGCAAGCTGGGCGACAAGCCGGCAAACATCCTCGAAATCCGCGGCATGGCCGGAGACGGCTTCGACAAGCGCCTGCATGAGGGCGTGGCGAAGGCGCTGAAGGACCATTCGAACTACAAGAGCGTCGGCGAAGTCTACGGTCAGTGGACAGCCACCGTGGCGCAGAAAGAGGTGTCGGGCATCCTGCCCTCGTTGCCGCGGATCGACGCCGTCCTGACGCAGGGTGGCGACGGCTATGGTGCGGCGCAAGCCTTCAAGGCCGCCAATCGGCCGCTGCCGATCATCATCATGGGCAACCGCCAGGACGAACTGGCGCTATGGAAGCAGGAGCACGACGCCAGCGGCTACCAGACCTTCTCGCTCGGCGCGACGCCGAGCGTCTCGCAGGTCGCCTTCTGGGTCGCGCAGCAGATTCTTGCCGGCAAGCAGGTGCCGAAATTCGTCGAAGTGCCGCTGCTGCAGATCAACCAGCCCGACCTCGACGCCTGGCTGAAGACCGTTCCCGAAGGCGGCGTGGTCAACGCCGAATACCCACAGGAGTTGGTCGCCAGGATTATCGACGCCAACATCAAGAAGGAAGCGCTGCCGGGCGTGCCGGCGCCGAAGTGAGCGGAGCATGACGCCCACGCCGCCCGAAGCCGCAAATCCTGGCAGTCCCATCATCGAAGTGCTGGACGTTCGCAAACACTATGGCTCGGTCAACGCGCTGGGCGGCGTGGATTTCAGCCTCAGGGCCGGCGAGGTCGTCGGCCTCGTCGGTCATAATGGCGCCGGCAAATCGACGCTGATGAACGTGCTGGCAGGGACCGTCGCGCGCAGCAGCGGCGAGTTTCGCCTTGACGGACGCGAGATCGACGCCTGGAGCGCGGCAGCCGCCCAGCAGGCCGGTTTGCGCTGTGTCTTCCAGGAACTGTCGCTATGCATCAACCTGACGGCGGCGGAGAACACGCGCATCGTGCACAAGCCGTTGCGCGGGCCGGGCTGGCTCAAGCGGGCGCGCGCCGTCATCGGCCCGGTATTGGATGAAATATTTCCGGGGCACGGCATCGATCTCGACCGGAAGGTGGCGGATCTTTCGATCGGCGAGAGGCAGATGGTGGAGATCGCGCGCGCCTTCACCGGGACCGACATCAGGCCGCGCTGCGTCATCCTTGACGAGCCGACCTCGGCGCTCGGCCATGAGGCGACGGAGCAACTGCTCGCCTATATAGGCAGAGCGGCAAGTCGCAACACCGCGCTCATCCTGATCACCCACCGCCTCAACGAAATTCTCGCGGTCTGCGACCGTGCCGTTGTCATGGTCGACGGCAAGATGGTTGCCGATCGACCCGCCAAGGGCCTGTCGCACTCGGCCCTTGTCGAGTTGATGGGCAGCATCGAGCGGCCACGCGAACGCAGCGTCGGCAAGGCTATCGCGCGGCCCCCGATTGTCCGACACGAAGGCCGCGACGCCGGCGATCTGACGATCGAAGTCGGCAAGGGCGAGATCATCGGCTTTGCCGGGCTCGACGGCCACGGCCAGCGCGAGCGGCTGCGCGCAATGTTCTATGCCGCGCGCCGGAGCAAGGCCGCGCCGCCCGGCGCCTACGTCGCCGGAGACCGCGGCACGGAGGGCGTATTCTCGCTCTGGTCGATCGCCGACAACCTGACCATCCGCAGCCTTGCCGCGTTGAAGCGCGGCGGCATGATCTCTTCCGAAGCGACGCGCAAGCTCGCCGAGACCTGGTCCGCCAGGCTCAAGATCAAGGCGCCGTCCATCGACACGCCGATCCTGTCCCTGTCCGGCGGCAACCAGCAGAAGGTTCTGTTCGCACGGGCCTTGGCTTCCGATGCCGAGATGGTCTTCCTCGACGACCCGATGCGCGGCGTCGATGTCGGCACCAAGCAAGAGGTCTACCGGCTGATCCATGCCGAAGCCGAGAACGGACGCTCCTTCATCTGGTACACCACCGAGCTGGACGAGCTTACCAATTGCGAACGCATCTATGTTTTCCGCGAAGGCCGAGCCACGACTCGGCTGGAAGGCGATGCCATCGAGACAGGGCGTATCCTGCAGGCCTCGTTCGGAGGCGAGCATGGCTGAGATTGCGGCACCGCACGCCCCCCGTCCCGCCGCCTGGCGCCGCTCCCTTCTCAGCGCCCTGCAGATCGGTCTGCCGGCGATCGCGCTTTTGGTGATGCTCGCCGTCATCTTCTCGATCCGCCCAGCGGCGATGAGTTATTTCGGCTTCAACCTCTTGTTCAAGCTGTCCGTGCCACTGGTCCTGGCCGCGCTGGCGCAGATGATGGTGATCATGCTGGGCGACATCGACCTCTCCAACGGCGCCTTTGTCGGCCTGATCACCTGCGTCACCGCGCTCTATCTGCAGGATTGGCCGGCGTTGACGATACTCGCCTATCTCGCGGCGGTGGCCGCCTATGCCGGCTTCGGGCTGCTCATCCATATCCGGCAACTTCCGTCGATCATCGTGACGCTCGGCATGTCCTTCATTTGGCTTGGGCTGGCGGTCATTCTTTTACCAGCGCCTGGCGGCCTGGCGCCGGCCTGGCTCTCCGGCTTCATGAGCTGGCAGCCGCCGCTGATGCCGTTGCCGATCTGGCTTGCGCTGATTGCCGCGGCGATCGGGCACCTCGTCATAACGCGCTCGTCCTATGGCGCGGTGCTGCGCGGCGCCGGCGGCAATCCGCGCTCGGTCGAGCGCGCCGGCTGGTCGATCACCGGCATTCGCGTTGCCGTCTATGGAGCGGCCGGCCTGCTCGCTTGCCTTGCGGGGCTGACGCTGACCGGCCTCACGACATCAGGCGATGCCAATGTGGCGCCGGCCTATACGCTGCTTGGTGTCGGCGCAGTCATCCTCGGCGGCGGCGCCTTCACCGGCGGCATCGTCTCGCCGGTCGGCACGGTGACCGGCGCGCTGACGCTGTCGCTCGCCGGCTCGCTGCTGTCCTTCCTGCAGGTGCCGCCGACCTGGCAGATCGGCGCCCAGGGCGGCATACTGTTCCTTGTGCTCGCCGGCCGCGTGCTGCTTTCCCAGAGCGCACGATGACCCGAAGGCTCAGTCTCGCGCCCTGGACCTACGGCTTCATCGTGGCGTTGGCCATGTGGATGGCCACATCAGCCTATTCAGGCCTGGCAAGTGCCGGTGCGACGCTGACCGGGGCGCTGGCCTTTGCCGCCTTCAGCGTCGTCGTCGGCACTGGACAAATGCTGGTCGTCGCTTCCGGGCCTGGCAATATCGACCTCTCCGTGCCTTCGGTGCTGACCTTGGCCGCCTATGTGTCGATGTCGGTGATGCAGGGCGCCGACGGCATGCTGCTGCCTGGCCTCGTCGCGGCACTTGTCGTCGGTGCCATTGCGGGCGCGGCGAACTTCCTGGCGATTGCCGCGCTTAGGCTGCCGCCGATCATCGCCACACTTGCCTGGAGTTTCGTGTTCCAGTCGCTGGCTTTCAATCTCGGCGGCCAGACGACGTTGAAGCCGCCGGCGGCGCTCTCCCGCTTCACCGCGATGAGCATAGCCGGCGTGCAGGTCATGCCGCTGGTGGTGATGGTGCTGACGCTGCTGGCGATGCTTGTCTTGAAGCGCAGCGTCTGGGGACGGCAGCTTCTCGCCACGGGCCAGAGCGAGCCGGCGGCACGGCTTGCCGGCATCCATGTCGGCCGTGTGCGGCTCGTTGCCTATATGCTCTGCGGCACGGCGGCCGCCTTCGCCGGTTTCCTGCTTGCTGGCTTCAGTGGAGGCGCGGCGCTCAATATGGGCGACACGTATCTGCTGGAATCGATCGCCGTCGTGGTACTTGGAGGCACCAGCGTTGCCGGTGGACAGGCCAATGCTATCGGCATATGGGGAGCGGCACTGTTCTTCAATCTGATGTCCACCATGCTCAACACCTTCGGCATACAGGCGGGCGTGCGCTTCCTTTTGACCGGCGCGCTGATCATCCTGATCGTGGCGCTCGTGCCCAGGCCAAGTGCAAGATGAGCGACACGCTTTCCCAACTGTTCGACACCAGGGCGGTGTCCTTCATCGACCTCACGCATCCCCTGAAAATCGGCATGCCGGTGTGGCCCACGCATCCACACTACTGCCAGGAGATGGTCGAGAGCTACGACCGCGGCGATCCCGCCTGCAACCACGCGCTGGCGATGAGCGAGCATACCGGCACGCATTTCGATGCGCCGATACATTTCATCCGCGGCGGTGCGACGATTGCCGAAATTCCCATCGAGCGCTTCTTCGGCCGCATGGCAAAGGTCGATGCGCGCGACTGCGGGCCGCGCCAAGCCGTGGACCCGCGGCGCATCCTCGCCTTCGAGGCCGAGCATGGTCCTATCCGCGCCGGCGACGCCGTCTTCTTCCTTTCGGCTGGGACCGGTTCTGGGACGCCGACCCTGCCTCGTTCCTGGCCGACTGGCCCGGCCTGTCGCGGGCGGCTTGCGATCTCTTGATCGAGCGCGGCGCGCGCATCGTCGGGTCGGACTGCCTGTCGGTCGATAGCTTCGGTACCGATGAGTTCCCGGCGCACAACGCGATGCTTTCGGCCGGGATTCTGATCGGCGAGAATTTTGCTCGGCTCGGCGAACTGCCGCCGCGTTCGTTCCTGATCACGTTGCCGCTGCCGATCGAAGGCGGCACCGGATCGCCGATGCGAGCGGTGGCTTTGGTCGAGGCGCGCTGAGCCGGTTCAGGAAAAGTGCAGTTGCACCTTCAGCGTGCGCTGCGGCTCGTTCTCGATCAGATCGAAAGCGGCGCGCGCATCCTGCGCGGCAAAGACCTGCGTGACCATGCCTTGCGGGTCGAGGCGCTTTTCGGCCAGCCATTCGACGACCCGCGGCAGCAGCCGGCGGTTCAGGCGCGAGCCGACGATGGTCAGTTCCTTGCGCACCACCTCCTGCTGGCTGAGATTGGAAGGCGCGTTCGAGAAGCCCAGCAGGCCGATGCGACCGGCCGGGCTGGCCACCAGGCAGGCCTCGTCCAGAAGTGCGGGGATGCCGGCGCCGTCGATGACCAGCGTCGGACCGAGGCCGTCATTTTCGGCGCGCATCGCCGCCGACACCGGCTCGCTGGCGGAATGGATCACACGGTCCGCGCCAAAACATAACGCCCGCTCGAGGCGGGCTTCGTCGATATCGGCGACGATGCAGCGCGCGCCAAGCAGCTTGGCGACCTGCAGCACGGTGACGCCGACCGTACCGGCGCCATAGATCAGCACGGTGTCATCCGGCCCGCAGCCGGTGCGGTCGAGGACATTGGCGGCGATCGAGAAAGGCTCGGCAAGGGCAGCCAGGCCGAACGGCATGTCGGCCGGGACCGGGACGGCATTTTTCGCCGGCACCGCCACATAGTCGCGAAACCCGCCGTCGCGGTGAACGCCCATCACCTCCAGGTTGGCGCAGACATTGGAGCGCCCGATGCGGCAGGGATAGCAGTGGCCGCAGGAAACGACTGGGTCGATTACTACATGATCGCCGATGGCACAGCTGCTCACGCCATCGCCCAGCGCCGTCACCGTGCCCGCAAACTCATGCCCGATGATGCGCGGATAGACGGCGAACGGGTTGGAGCCATGCAAGATATGGATGTCGGAGCCGCAGATGCCGGCCCTGCCGACATGCACCACGACCTCGCCCGGACCGGGTTCAGGCATCGCCGCTAGCCGGACTTCCAGCGCCTGCGGGCCACGGACAAGGATTTCGGGCATCGGGCATCCCCGTTGTATACTAGTCGACAATTGCCCCATGGCCGCGCGCTCGTCAAGGTCCGGACTTCAGTATGCCGGCGTTTCCGGCGTGTGCTCGTTCGATCTCACGACCCGATTCGGACGGCTGTGGCTCCCTTATTTTCAACTATTAACTGTTCGGCCAAGTTGGGCGTTGACGCTCCTCTCCAGTAGAGTTAATTATCTCCTAATATAAGGGGCATCTAAAATTCGTGGTCTAGAAACACGAGTGGATGATGTGATTGGGTAGGAAACGCAACGCGACGACAAGTGCCGTCCGTCCACCAGCATCGATTCAATATCCGCCCTGAATGGCCGGCTTAGGCGGCCGTTCTAAGCGCGACGGCGTGCCTGGATGACGGCTGGAAGCAGCCGGTCGTTCAGGATTGTCAATGAAGCAGATGGTTGGGCGTCTGCATTCTAATAACCAGGGGGTTGAAAATGGCTTCTAAAATCGCCGATGCAGGTGGAACTACAGCGTCGTTTTCAAACACGCCGCAGGCGAACGATGACGTTTTCAACTACACTGAGGATACCGTAGTCCTGGCTTCAGGGTCCCAGACCATCATAGTTCTCGACGTGATGGCGAACGACCAGGGTGGAAACGCAAAGTCCCTGTTTTCGGTCGACGACGGGATTTCCGCATCGACGGCCACGAAGCAGTACGCCCCCGTCGACCTGACAACCCAGGACGTCCAAGCTACTGGCATTTCAGCCTGGGAAAGCATCGGCGGCGGGGTTTCCATCCGCATCAACAACGGCAAGGTCGAGATGGACCTTAGTGGATACCTGGCGGCGCATGGCTTCGCGAGCCTGCAAGCCATGGGGGCGGGCGACCAGATCAACGAGACTTTCACCTATGCGATCAAACTCGGCAACGGAACGCTGAGCTGGGCCAGCGTCTCGGTCAATATCCAGGGCACCAATGACGGCGCGATAATCACGGCCATCCCGGGGGCGGACACCACCGTGGTGGAAGCGGGCGGCGTCGCCAATGGCACGCTGAACGATCCCAACGCTCATGGACAGCTGTCCATCACCGACCCCGATGCCGGCCAGAACCATTTCCAGGCTCCCCCCAGCCTGCAGGGCACCTATGGCACCTTCACTTTCGATACGACAACCGGTGTATGGGCCTATACGCTTAACCAGACTCTCGCCGACCCGCTGACCCAGGGCCAGCATGTCACCGACACTCTGACGGTGAAGTCGGCCGACGGAAGCGCCAGCTACAATATCGTCGTCAATATTACCGGCACCAATGATGCGCCAATCGCGGTCGCTAACACCAATTCGGTGAAAGAGGACACAGCGCCCAATCCGGTCAGCGGCAATGTGCTGAGCAACGACATCGATGTCGACACTGGCGATACCCACAGCGTCACCGCCGTCAACGGTTCGGCCGCTAATGTCGGCAACAACCTCGTCGGCACTTATGGCACGCTGCATCTCAACAGCGACGGCACCTACACCTATACGCTCAACAACGCCCTGGCCTCGGTGCAGGCTCTGGCTCAAGGCGCCACGGCCACCGACGTCTTCACCTACACCAACGCCGACAACCATGGCGGCACGTCGAACTCCAGCCTGACTATCACCATCAACGGCACCAATGATGCCCCGATCGTGGTTGCCGACACCAATTCGGTGAAGGAGGACACCGCTCTCAATCCGGTCAACGGCAACGTGCTGTCCAATGATACCGATGTCGACGCTGGCGACACGCACAGCGTCACCGCCGTCAATGGTTCGGCCGCCAATGTCGGCAACAACCTCGTCGGCACTTATGGCACGCTGCATCTCAACAGCGACGGCACCTACACCTACACGCTCAACAACGCCCTGGCCTCGGTGCAGGCGTTGGCCGAAGGCGCCAGCGTCACCGACGTCTTCACCTACACCAACGCCGACAATCATGGCGGCTCATCGAGTTCCAGCCTGACGGTGACCATCAACGGCACCAATGACGGCCCGGTGATCACCTCGGGCGTCCAGACCGGCTCGGTCACGGAAGACACGCAGCT
>NZ_VFVR01000001.1 GCF_006442205.1 Mesorhizobium sp. B2-3-12 | reverse complement strand
CCCCGACACCGCCCAGCAAAGCGCCGACCGGTTGCTGCGCGACATCGGCCATTGGCGCGAGCATGGCTTCGGGCGCTGGACCATCGAGGCGGGTGGCGAGCCTATCGGTTTTGGCGGGGTGACGGTTTCGCAGGCCTTCGATGGCCTCAACCTCTCCTACCATTTGCGGCCGGAAAGCTGGGGGCAGGGTTTTGCCACGGAGCTGATCCGCGAGGCGCTGTCCCTGGCTTTCGGCGATCTCGACGCAAGGCGGGTGATCGGCTTGGTCCGCACGGCCAATGTCGCCTCGCGGCGTGCCCTGGAGAAGAACGGGTTCCGTTTCGAGCGCGAGGTGATGCTGCATGACGCGCCGACCAATTTGTATGTGCTGGAGTCCGCTGGTTTGGCGTGACGCAGCGGGGCATGGCGCACGAGAGCCGCGCATTGCCGCCGCCTTCTTGCGGCCTCCTTTGTATCCTCGTATACGAGATTCGAGAGGGATCCGAGATTGCATGAGTCCATTGCCTGAAGCCGTGCCGTTTTTCAGCCAGTGGGAAACACCCGACATGACGCTGGCGGTGCTCGCCGAAGGCGCGGAGGCCGCGCTCAGGCGCGACCCGCTATGGCAGTGTTCAGGTGCGGAAACGCTGGACGAATACGCGCTCTGGGCGGCCAATATCTGCGGCATGGCGTGTCTCAAGATGATCCTGGCGGCGCGTGGTGAGATCGTGCCGGCGATCGAGCTGGCAAGGCGGTGCACCGGATATGGCGGCTATGTCGTCAATGAAAGCTCGATCAAGGGACTGATCTACGCGCCCTTCGTCCCCTTCGTGAAGCAGGAATTCGGCCTGGAGGCCGAGGTGATGACCAATGTCGCGACAGGCGAGGTTCCGGCGATCCTTTCCCGGTCGCGCTTCTTCATCGCGTCGGTCAGCAGTTCGATCCGCTGGCCGGAGCGCGAGCCGCCGTCGAAGGGCGGCCACCTGGTGCTGGTGACGGCGGCGTCGGACGAAGGCTATCGCTTCCACAACCCATCCGGTCATACCGCCGCCACACAGGCGAACGCAGTGTTGGCGCCGTCCGATTTCGATCGTTTCTTTGCCAATCGCGGCATTGCCGTGGCTATTTGATTTCGACAGTTGAGGGATTTCGATGACCGGAAAGATCAGGGTTGCCATTCTTTATGGCGGGCGTTCGGCCGAGCACGACGTGTCGCGGCTTTCGGCCGCCAATGTGCTGAAGGCGATCGACCGGACGCGCTACGAGGTGGTGGCGATCGCCATTTCCAGGGATGGCCGATGGCTGCTGCAACAATCGTCGGAGGCCGTCGGCGACGGGGCAGGGGCTCCGGTCTCGGAGGATGGCGTGGAGGTCGCCCTGCTGCCTGGCGGCAAGGGCCGGCTGGTCTCGGCGTCGCACGGCGCCGCGCGGGCCGACCTGTCGCCGGTCGATGTCGTCTTTCCCGTGCTGCACGGTCCGTTCGGCGAGGACGGCTCGGTGCAGGGCTATGCCGAGGTTGCCGATGTCGCCTATGTCGGCTGCGGCATCCTCGCCTCGGCCGCCGCCATGGACAAGGACGTCGCCAAACGGCTGCTGCGCGATTCTGGCCTTGCGGTCGCCCGCTCGGTCACCGTCCATCGTGGCGATGTCGGCTCGTTCCAGGAGATCGCCGGGAAGCTGGGGCTGCCCTTCTTCGCCAAGCCGGCCCGCCAGGGCTCGTCCTTCGGGGTGAGCAAGGTCAATGACCGGGATGGCTTCGATCGGGCCGTCGAAACGGCTTTCCGCTATGACGGCAAGGCGCTGATCGAGGAGTTCGTCGAAGGCCGCGAGATCGAGTGCTCGGTGCTCGAGCGGGCGGACGGCTCGTTCACCGTGTCGCTGCCCGGCGAGATCATCCCCGCCGGCAAGCATGGCTTCTACACCTATGAGGCCAAATATCTCGACGCCGACGGCGCCCTGGTCAAAGTGCCCGCCAATGTCCCCGCCGATGTCGCCGACAGAGCCAGGGAGATGGCCGGACAGGCTTTTCGGGCGCTCGGCTGCGAGGCCATGGCGCGCGTCGACTTCTTCCTGCGCGCCGACGGTTCGCTGCTGGTCAACGAGGTCAATACGCTGCCCGGCTTCACCGACATCTCGATGTACGCCAAGGCGCTTGCCGCGATCGGCATCGGCTACAGCCAGGTTATCGATATCCTGATCGAGCATGCATTGGCGCGGCACGACGCGCGCTGATCCTGGTCAGCGGTCGCTACCGGATAGACCGCTCTTTGGACAGCGTGTGTTTCACCTCTGGCTAATGTTGCTCCCCGGCTCTATATGCCCGATCATGGGGCTGGCAGGGAGGCATAGCGTGGCCAATCGTCGAAACGGCACGGCGTCTCCGGACGCTCTTACGGCGATCGCGCCCCACCCGCGAACGGCATTGCCCAATGTGGCGACCATCGTCACGACGGTGGCGGCGCTGTATTTCGGGCGCGAGGTGTTCCTGCCGATCGCGATCGCCCTGCTGCTGACCTTCGCGCTGGCGCCGCTGGTGTCGGCGCTCAAGCGGGTCGGCGTCCCCCGGCTTGCCGCCGTCATCGCCAGCGTGGTCGGCGCTTTCGCCGCACTTGGCCTGTTCAGCTTCATTGTCGCCACGCAGGTCAGCGAACTGGCGCAGAACATTCCGGTCTACCAGACCAACATTCTCACCAAGATCCGCTCGCTCAAGGAAACCGGCGTCGGGGGAGGGATCCTTGCCAGGCTGGGCGGCGTGGTCGAGCGCGTCGGCCAGGAGATCAACCGGCAGGACGCGACGCTGCCGGCCGCCGCTCCCGACAAGCCGCCGCGCGAGCCGGTGCCTGTCGAGATCGTCTCGCGCGAACGGCCGCTCGAAGTCCTGCAGAACATAATCGGGCCGCTGATCAGTCCGCTCGGATCGGCCGGTCTGATCATCGTCGTCGTCATCTTCATGCTGCTGGAGCGGGAGGATTTGCGCGACCGTTTCATCAGGCTTGTCGGCTACGGCGATCTTCACCGCACCACCGAGGCGCTCCAGGATGCCGGTAAACGGGTGGGCCGCTACCTGCTCATGCAACTGGTCGTCAACATCCTCTACGCCATACCGATAGCGATCGGGCTGTGGATCCTCGGCATTCCAAACGCCTTGCTGTGGGGATTGCTCGCGCTGGCGCTGCGTTTCGTTCCTTACATCGGGCCCGCCATCGGCATGCTGCTGCCGCTGTTCCTGGCGCTGGCCGTGGCGCCTGGCTGGTCGCTCGTGCTGTGGACAGCCGCCCTGTTCGTGGTGATGGAACTGATAACCGGCAACGTCGTCGAGCCCTGGCTCTACGGCTCGCGAACGGGGCTGTCATCCCTGGCGATCATCGTCGCGGCCATCTTCTGGACGTGGCTGTGGGGTCCGCTCGGCCTGGTCCTGTCGACGCCGCTCACCGTTTGCCTGGTGGTGCTGGGCAGACACGTGCCGCAGTTTGAATTCCTCGACGTGCTGTTCGGCAACCAGCCCGTGCTGGAACCGCATGCGCGCCTTTACCAGCGGCTCCTGGCCGGTGATCCGGACGAAGCCACCGACCATGCCGAGGAGATGCTGGAGGAGAAATATCTGGTCGACTTCTATGACAAGGTGGCCATTCCGGCGCTCCTGCTGGGCGAGCGGGACCGCGCGCGCGGCGTCATGGGCGATCAGCAAAGGCGGCAACTGGCGGCGAGCGCCGAGGCGCTGGTGGCAAATCTCGATGATAGTGCGCGGGAGGAAGCGGACGAGGAGGCCGGCACGCTCGCGGCCGCGGAGGCGGACGACCAGGGTGACGCCGCCGGGGAGGAGGAGCCCGATCTGCCCGATGGCACCGGCCTATCGGTGCTTTGCGCCGGCGGGCGCGGCGAACTTGACGATGCCGCCGCGGCAATGCTGGCGCAGGTCGTGGAAGTCCAGGGCGCGACGGTGTCGAAGGCAGGCTTTGCCGATATGGAACCGGCCGGTATCCGCCGCCTCGAACTCGACGCGGTGGACACCGTCGTGGTCGGCTTCCTGAACCTGGATTCCATCAAGCACGCGCGGTTCCTGGTTCGCCGGCTGAAGCGTATGAAGGCAGCGCTGCGCGTGGGAATCGTGTTCTGGTCGGAGACCGGCAGCGAGGACAAGGCCGCGGCCGTCAAGCTGGCCCAGGACATCAACGCGGATTTCGTGGCGCATGGCATGGTGGATGCCGTGACGGGGGCGCTGTCGACCGAGCCGCCGGTCGCCCTCAAGCTCGTCGCCAAGCGCCGCATGCGACGCCAGCGGGCCACCCCCAGAAAGGCCCCGGCCGCCGCCGCGAGCTAAGGTGCTGTTGATATTCGGTGATGTCGGCCCGTCGTTTTCCCGGGCGTCACATATTCGAAGCGACATCGCGGGAAGAGGGCGGCCTTGGCTTGTGTGCCGGCCGGATCTTTGCGGACTGGCCAGCAACGCGGGAAACAGGTTTGACCGGACTGCCGGCGACCGGCGTTCGCGTCTTGCGGCGCTGGAGCCAGCTGGAGGACAATTCGGCGAGTAGACTGCGCAAGGCTTTCACAACATCCTCCTCAATCGGGTGCCGCGATAATCTCCGAAGACCATGCTTGTTCCACGGGCCGCGCGGCCGTGGCCGTCCGCGGACGTTTGGCTATTGCATCGAGGCTGATCGATGAAGATTGAGCGGGACGATCGGGCTGTCCTCGCCATTGTCGGCGAGCCTGTTTCCGCTCGAAACCAAGCCAAAAGTGTCGAATTCGATCGCCGCGCCAAGCCGTTGAGCAGCCTGCAGCACCAGGTATTCAACATCCTCGAGGGCGACGTTCTCGGCCAGGTTTCTCACCCTGACCTGTTCCGCCACCGCGCTGATGTTGACGATGCCTGCCGTCTTGAAGGCCCTCTGAACCGCCGAATAGACGTCGTCGAGCATCCGCGAAGAGTAATCGTACCGCATTGAAGCCTCCCGTGGAGGGTTGTTTCCATTGATAGCGCAGCATGCGCCCGGCGCGGGCGTATGACAAGCAAAATATCAAATTGTTTGAATGAAATCAGTTAGTTAGTATAGGTATGCAAGTGGGGAGCCTGCGTCTAGTCCACATCATGGGTTGGATGCGTCAACCCCCTACTGGCCGGCCTTGACGCAATATGCGGCAAACCCTATTTGTTAGTTGAGCGAGGTAAATACTAATTCCCCCCATCCTTGGCTCTAGCAAGGAAGCCCACATGGCTGAGCTGGAACGTCCGGAGCGGTTGCAGATCATGCTCACCGCCGACGAATTGACGGCGTTGGAAAACTGGCGCTTCGATAAGCGGATGCCGAGCCGTTCCGCCGCCGTCAGGGAATTGTTGCGCCGTGGCCTGGCCTCGGAGGGCTTCCTGGCAGCGGAGCAAGGCATCAAGTCGCAGGAGTTCGGCGTGATTGCCCCAACCGGCAATGCGGGGACGTCGGACGGCGGGACGGCCGACTAACGCTTTTACCTATGTCCCCGCATGCTTGGGTCTCCCAGGCACTTGCCTTGATTCTTTTGCACGCTAGCTAGGTGATCATGAAGGACTTGCTGGTGCCGGCCGCCGACAATGAAGAGCAGGGGCGGTTGAGCGCGAGCGCCGATGCCCGGTTGGGCGCTATCGTCGATTCCTCATTCGACGCCATCATCAGCAAGGATCTGAACAGCGTCATAAAGACGTGGAACCTGGCGGCTGAACGCATGTTCGGCTACAGCGCCGAGGAAGCGGTCGGTCAGTCCATCCTCATGCTCATTCCCGATCATCTCAAGAGCGAGGAGACCGAGATCATCGCCAAGGTCCGCAGCGGCGACCGCGTGGCGAGCTACGAGACGGTGCGAAGGCGCAAGGACGGCGCGCTGATTTCCGTCTCGCTGACGGTCTCGCCGATCAGGAACGCCCATGGCGAGATCATCGGCGCCTCCAAGATCGCCCGCGACATCTCCGCCGCCAAGGAGAGCGAGCGCCGGATCAGGCTGCTGATGCGCGAGGTCAACCATCGCGTCAAGAACCAGTTCGCCGTCATCCTGTCGATGGTCAGGGAGACCAGCAAGCGTTCGAACGATCCCAAGGAATTCGAGGAACTCATCCGCGCCCGCATCATGGCGCTGTCGCGCTCGCATGATCTGCTGGTCACCACGGAATGGGCGGGGGCGAGCCTGTTCGACCTGATCCAGGAACATCTCAAGCCCTTTGGCCGCGAGGAGCAGATCCTGCTCTCCGGGCCGGTGCTGACGCTGCAGTCGAACGCGGTGCAGAATCTCGGCATGGCCTTCCATGAACTTGGCACGAATTCCTCCAAATATGGCGCGCTCGGCAGCGATAGCGGGCGGGTGGAGATCACCTGGACCATCGGCTCGGCGCGCGAGTTTCAGTTGATCTGGAAAGAGACATCGACGCCGCATCCCGGCGACAGGCGCGACGAGACCACGCGCAAGGGGTTCGGCACCGTCGTGCTGCAGCGCGTGACGCCGCAGTCGCTGGGCGGCTCGGCCACGCTGGAGCGGTCGCCCGGCCATCTGGAATGGCGGCTGAACGCGCCCTTGGCATCCATCATCGTGCCGCAGACCGGCAGCGAGGCCGACGACGTTTCGCCGGGTTTCGGCATACAGAAAACGACTGGGGCGTAAGCCTCCTGGGGCGACCGAAACAGCGCCTAGAGGATGTTGGTCGTCACCTCGACGATGATCGCGGCACCTTCCAGTCCACCGTTGGGGACATGCACGACACGCGAGACCCGCAGGTCCTGGGGGCTTCCGTCGACCGACAGAGAAACACTTTCGCCAATGCGCGGCACCGCCTGGAAGGTGACGTTGGTGGCGTCCGGCCGGTTGTCGATGGATATGCGGCAGTTGACGGTCATGGAATGTCTCCTGTGTCTGGCGGTGCCCCGGTCGTCAACGCGGGGTCGCCGAAATGGTTTCAGGAGGGCGGGTCACGCCGGGGAGCCAGCCGGCTCGCCAAGCGGCGGAGCGTCTAGTCCCTGGCTCTCTGAACGAAATAGCTGGTGGTGGCCGCATCGCTGCCGACGCCACGCGTGACTTGGACCACGGCATATCCTTCAGGCGGGATCGATCCGGTCGCCGTCCGGTCGACCTGCTTGCATCGGCCGACCATTTCGCCGTTCGGCCACGGTGCCAATCTGGCCTGGAGGGCCGCCTGGCATTCCTCGATCGAGGCATAGACGACCGGGCGCGAATCCATGGGCCGACACTGGGATGCGTTGCATGAAAGCATGACCATTACCGCCGCGGTTGCCGGATCCATGAAACTCTCCTGTTGGCCGATAGTGAACGTGCAAGGGGCCGCAAGGTTTCATGCCGGGACCGAACGCGATGGTATCCATGACTGGTTGGTTCCCGCTCATGGGCTCGAACCACGATTCACGCCTTCAAAGGGCGCTGTCCTACCATTAGACGAAGCGGGAAAGCCGGCACCTTATGGCGCCCAGGCAGCTTGCGGTCAATTCGGGAAATTGTTGACCGGCTCTTCGCAGCGATAGACCGGGCAGTCGCCGTCGCGGGACGGAATGTAGGCCGACATCGGCACTTCGGGCCAGTCGCACTCATTGCCGAACTGCCTGACATAGCGGTCATAGGTGTTGGGGCCGGTGGTCAGCACCACGGCGCGACGGCCCTGAATCATGGCGTGGATCTCGGCGCAGCCCATGGCGCGGCTGTCGGGCCGGGCGTCGGCCAGGCCGGTCGCCGCCAGCACGGTGCCCACGGTCATCAGCACGGTCAGGGGACGAGCGGACATGACGGTTCTCTTCGATTGCGCACCAAGCCGGTCCGGATTCTTCCTGAACGGCCGCTTGCATTGTGGCACACAACCCTTTTGAAGTCCGTTGGTTCCGCGACGCTGGCGGAGCGCAACCAAATCGGGCGTCGCGCATTGCTGGGCATGGATGGTAGGAAGCCTTACGAAACACCACAATGGTGGCCCGGCAGCGAGGGCCGCGAGGCGATGTGCTGTTCGTTCTGCGGCGGCCGCGACCATCGCTTCGAGGATTGTCCGCAAAGACCCGATCCTTTCCGGCCCGATCAACCCGACGGCGAGGCTACGCCGCGCACATCAGGCCGCTGAGCGGCGGTGCTAACCGGCACCAGCCTCGCCGAAGAAATCGATCAGCGCGCCAGCCGTTTGCCCCGGCGCTTCCTCGGGGAAGAAATGGCCGCCCGCCATAGCGCGGCCACGCACGTCGTCGGCCCAGCTTCGCCATAGCGCCAGCGGTCCGCCTTCATCGGCATACCATTCGGCGAGCGCGCCTTGCCCGCTCCACAGTGCCAGCACCGGGCAGGCGATGCGCCGGCCGGCGGTCTTGTCGGCTTGGTCGTGCTCGCGGTCGATCGTCGCGGCCGCCCGGTATTCCTCGCAGATCGCGTGGATATGGGCGGGGTCGCGCAAGGCATCGACATAGGCCTGGCGGATGCCGGCTGGGAAGACATCGGGCGCCGAACCCCAACCGCCCAGCGCATTGTCGACGATGGCTTCGGCGGCGCCCGCCAGGATCGTTTCCGGCAAGGGCTCGGGCTGCGCCAGCAGCGACCACGGCCAGTAGCCAAGGGCCAGCCGGTCGTCGGCCCGGTCCCAGGCGTCCGCCGTCGGCACGATGTCGAGCACGGCGAGTTTCGCGACGCGGCCGGGATGGTCGAGCGCCATGCGGTAGGCGACACGGCCGCCCCGGTCATGGCCGGCGACCATGAAGCTGGTGAGGCCGAGCCCGGCCATCATCGCCACCAGGTCGGAGGCCATGGCCCGCTTGGCATAGGGCGCATGATCGGCGCTCGATGGCGGACAGGTGCTGCGGCCGTAGCCGCGCAGGTCGGCGCAGATGACGGTGAAACGATCGGCGAGCGCCGGCGCGATGTCGCGCCACATGAGATGGGTTTGCGGAAAGCCGTGCAGCAGCAGCACCGGGGGTCCCTCACCGGCGCGGCGCACGAAGATGCCGGCCTCGCCGAGGTCGACGTCGATAGGCTGGATATGCTCGAACATGGCTGGCCTCCGGCACGGGCAACGGCTGGAGAACGGGGTTGGTTGCAGTTCTTTTGCGCAAGCGCCGGCCTTCGCGCCGGCCCACGGCGATCCTGGGGAACCACGGGTCCACCGCCTACGTTGGAAAGTCTCTCATCGTCAAAGGGACATCATGGAACAGCTCGTCGAGGAATTCGGCCATCCCACCTACACCTCGTTTCCGGTCGTCGCGGCGCGGCTGTTGCTGGCGACGCTTTACGGGGCGGCCATCGGCTTCGAGCGCGAATGGCGCAATCGGCCGGCCGGGCTGCGCACGCATATCCTGATCTGCGTCGCCGCCGCCACCTTCGGCATACTGACGATCGAGATCATCCATGCGCCGATGTTCGCGCAGGATTCCGTCAAGGTCGATCCGATCCGCGTCGTCGAGGCGGTGACGGCGGGCGTTGCCTTCCTCGCCGCCGGCTCGATCCTGTTTTCGCGCGGCGAGGTTCATGGGCTGACGACCGGCGCCGGGATGTGGCTGGCGGGCGCGATCGGCGTCGCCTGCGGCCTTGGCCTTTGGCAGGTGGCCGGGTTCGCCACGCTGATCGTGCTTGTCGTGGCGGGGCTTCTGCACCGGCTCGAACCCAGGGCCGGCCTTGCGGGGGAGGACGAGAAGAAAGCCGCTCCGGCCGCCGCGGCCCGGCCCCGCGAGTAAGCCTCTCGACAAACCCAGGCCAAACCCATCGCCAACCTTTTGGGCTCACGGGCGTTGTCCTCGTGAAGGGAAGGCCGCCGCGGGCGGCTTCAACGAAGGAGGCCGAGATGAACCCTCTCGCCATTGCATCATGCGCCGCGATGCTGGCCCTGGCTGTGCCGGCGGCGGCACAGACGGGTCAGCAGTCGCCGAACCAGCAGGCCGACAAGTGCCGGGCACAAACCGATCAGGGCGCCAAGCAGCCGTCCGGCGGCGGCGACCTCAGCGAAAAGCTCAGCGATTGCGGCGGCGTGCTGAAGCCGCCGGCCACCGGCGACCAGGGCATGGCCGCGCCGGCCCCCGACGAAGGCAAGACGCCGGTCATCAAGCCGGGCGAAGTGCCGGCTCAGCCGCCCAAGAAATAGAGACGGTCAGGCGACATTGTCGCTGCGTCAGCGGAACCTCGAAGATCAGGAAACGTTTCTGCCAACGAACTGGATCTGAAAGGATGGGGCCGTGAAAGATATTGCCAGTACCGCGACGTTGCTTGCCTCTATTGCCATCGTGATCGTCCTGATGCTGATGGCACCGAGGAATTTTGGCTTCGAGGCCTCGCATCCGATCGTGGACAGCGATCTGCCCACGCAATGATCGAAGCGGCGTCACGACGAAAAGCAGGCGAGTTTCGCCTGCTTTTCGTTTGGTATGGCTGACAGCTGTTAGCGCACCAGCAGGCCGGCGTGATCGCAGAGCGCGGTGAAGGCCTCCTGCGCCTGGGCCGCGCCTTCATTGTTTTGCAGCGCCGCCTCAACCTTTTCGCGCGCGGTCTGGTAGAAAGGGCCACGCTTGGCCTGCGGCCAGTCGATCAGGATTTCGCTGGCGTCCTGAAGCGTGGCCACCTCACGGATCGTGTCCGAGCCATGCGGCTTGACCCGCAGCGGTGTCGACAGCATCAGATCGCCCATGTCGTGTCCCGCTATTGGAGGATGCGCGCTTCGCGCGCGGCGTCGATCATCGCCCGCATCGCCTTTTCCGCCGGCGTCCAGCCATCCAGCGCATCGCGGCAGGAGCGCAGGGCCGCGCGGTATTGCCGGCCATGGCCGGCGGGCCAGTCGCCGAGGCATTCGAGACCCTCCCAGGCGCTGCGCACCACGCGCTCCCGCTCGGGGGCGAATTTCAGGCGGATCGGTCGGGGAAACATCTTGTCGTTCACGGTCGTCTCCAAGAATCATGCGTGTCGAGATGGTGACATGCACAGAGGAAGCGCCTGACAACGTGGCCCACAGGGCAGGGTTCCCAGCCGGCGAGATCAATTTTCAATCTTGTTTTCAGTCGTGCGCGACGGCGTCGGACAGCGGTCTTGGCGCGGCCGGATCGGTGCCTTCGGCCCGCGGCCGATCATGCTCGAACTGTTCGGCATCAGGCAAGGCATGGAGCCAGGTTTCGCGCCGCCCGATCCACAATTCGTAGCGCGGCGTCAGATCCGTCGGTGCGATGTCGAGGCTGCCGAGCATCACCTCGACCTCATCCTCGCCGACCCAGGCGACGCGGCTGCCGCAAGTCGGGCAAAAGCTGCGCGTGCCGTAGCTGGCGACCTCGCCCGTCGTCTCGAAGACACCGCGCGGCCAGATGGCAAAGGCCGAATAGACCGAACCGCCCGCCTTGCGGCAGTCCTTGCAATGGCAGAGGCCGACCCGCGTCGGCTGGCCGGTGACGACAAAATGCACGCCGCCGCACAGGCAGCTGCCGGTCCTGCGTGTTGTCTCGGACATGGTCGAGGCCCTCCGTTCGCCAGTTCGGCTCCGCCATTGCCATGGCGTCACCAGTTTGGCATGCCGCGGGCCGGGCGGGACAGGTGCTCGTCTGCCATTTCGTTGGCCAGGATGAGAAACCGGGAAAAAGACATCCTGTTCACCGTACCGCCGGGCCCGGTTGACGCGGCCCGCAGCATCACCCTTCAACGCCCATCCCAGCGAAATGGTTGCCGCGCGGCCCGTCTACCCGCGCGCGGCCATGTGGTTGTCGAGCTTCTTGCGCGACGGGCCGTAGCGCTTGATGATGGTCTGCGCCTCGCTTTGCGGAATGCCGTATTTGCGCGCGAAGGCGGCGACCTCGTAGGTCTCCTCGCTCGAGACCAGCTTGCGGTCCTGTTTGGTCTTGGATTTGTCGTCGGGCATATCGGGCCTCTCTTTCAGCCGCATGGTCGCGTGCCTGTCCGGCACGCGATGCCGCGATCAGACATAACAACGATCGACGCTGCTGGTTCCATGGCATGCCCCGACAGGCCCGACAAGGCCGGCCGCCGATCAGGCCGACGGCTGGACCGGCTCGGCGCTATCGGTGTCGCCGCATTCGGCGCAAGGCGCGCTGGCGCCGGGACAGCCACGGTGATGCGTGCCCGCAGGGCAGCAAAGCCCGTTGGAACTTGTCCAGCGCGGGCATTGGAAAACCTGCCCGGTGCCGCCGCAACCGCTGCATTCCAGTACCGGTGACCGGACGAGATAGGATCTCGTCCCCAACCTGACGCTTGCGCCCATTCCTGCCTACCCATCACCAGACACAGCTGTGCATTAGCCCCGGCTAACAATACCACGCCTGAGGTTACCGACAAGTTTCGCGATCATGAGGATTTCTAAAGGTGGTTGCCGGGAAAGCGCGATCTCCCGGACCAGCTCCAGTTGCGGCGCGCCGACGGTCAAGGCCTTGGCCATGTCTTGTCCCAGCTTCGAGCGGTGGGAAAGAATTTTCGCCCGACATGTCGGATCGGCGCTGGGCGGCGCGTCCTTGGGGCAGATGAAGCTGGAGAACAAGCATGACGTCGCAAATCGCACAATCGCCGTGGCAGACCGCGGCCCTTCTCATTGCCCGCCTGATCTTCGCCGGCGTGTTCCTGATGGCGGTAACCTTCAAGTTCATGGGCATGGAGGCCACGGCCGGCTATATCGCGGCCGCCGGCTTTCCTTTTCCGTTTTTCCTCGCCTGGTGCGCGGCGATCCTGGAAGTCGCGCTGGTGCTGTGTTTGCTGAGCGGCGCCTTCTTCTCGCAGGCCGCCCTGGTCGCGGCCGCCTATGTGCTGTTCCTGGCCCTTGCCTTCCACGGCCCCAGCCACTGGGCCGGCAACCAGGCCGAGTTCGGCTTCTTCATCGACCATTTTTCCTTCATTGCCGGATTGCTGTTCGCCGCCGTGCACGGGCCGGGAAAGATACTGGCGCTGAACCTGGGATGGCCGGGCAGGGCGTAAGGAGCCCGCCCGGGGCAGGGCTTGAGTAGCCCGCCCGGGGCAGGGCGTAAGCCGCCCGCCCGGGGGCAGGGCTTGAGTAGCCCGCCCGGGGCAGCGTCTCACATCTGGTCGTTGTAGGGCTCCTTCATCTGGCCGACCATGCGGGCCAGCTTCGAGAAGGACGGCATGTCGGCTTCCGGCTGGCACTGGTTGGCGAGTTCCAGCAGCCGGATCGGAAAATTGACGGCGTCGCGGTTCGACGCCGACATGCCATCCGATCGCTCCTCACCGGTTTCCGAGGCCTCGGCCTTGCGCAGCGCAATGTCGATCTCTTCCGATGTCAGCACGCCCTTTTTGACTAGGACGTGGTTGATCGAGGCGACGGCCATCAGCAGGCCTTCGAGTTGCAGGTTGGCGACGTTCATGGATTGCTCCCTCGGTTGATCGCAGTGGAAACGCGTCAGCGGCGTTTCCGATCCCAGGAGGCCATTCGGCCGACCGCGCCTATTCTTGCGTCAGGCGCTCGCCATATTCGCGCCATAGCGCCCTGACCTCCGGGCCGCCTAGGCGCGGGATCGACGGATCGCCGCAGTCTATGGCCGCGGCGCTGATGTCGTAATTGGGGTAGGCGCTGGCGACGAAGCGGATCGCCTCGCCAAGCGAGTGCACCCGGATGACGGGGTCCGCCTGGCCCTGGCCAGTGCTGCGCACACCGGAAATCGTGGCCGGAGCATGCCGCATCCTGAAGACGGATGCCATGGCTGGTCTGTCCATCGTCCTCTCCAAAAGGCCGTGCGACGGGAATCATTCCATGAGCTGCCGCCGATGATTTCACAGGAGCAGGCTCCTGAAAAGCCGGATGATTGTGGAGGGCGGGGATGGTGCTCCTTGGCGAAATGTGAATTTTTTCCTATAAGATCGTTGACTGGGTGAGGGCAACGATGCTATAAATCCATCCATGGTGCTGATTTGCGCCACCAACCCGCCGCCAGGCGGGTTTTTGTTTTTTGGCGCCATCCCTGTGGGGCGTCATTGGTTGTTGCCAATCTTGAATGCTGGCGGGACAGCGCCCCCCTGGCCTGCCGGCCATCTCCCCTTTTGGGGGAGATTTGCAGCTTTGGCGCTCCGCCACTCCAGCAGACGTTGGAAATTGGCGAAAGCCGGCGAGTGCTTAATCTCCCCCCAAGAGGGGGAGATGTCCGGCAGGACAGAGGGGGGGGGCCGTAGAGCGCTGCCGCCGCGAGATGCGAGAAATCCCATGCCCCGTTATGCCACCATCATCACCAGGGATGACGGCCGCGAGATCGTCAGCGCCGTCGGCGAATTCGAGGGCGCGGCGCCGGTCGCGCGCCTTGGGCGCGTCGAGCTGGTCGCGCCCGCCGTGCTGATCGGCATGGTGCGGGACGAGGCGGGCTGCTTCAGCTTTCCGCAGGCTGGTATCGGCGGACAGCTCATCGGCCTCGCCATGGCCCGGCTCAAGGCTGCCAGGCCTGTTGCTGTGGCAAAGCCCATACGGGCCGCGACGCCGAAGCGCGGCGGGAAGGCCAGGAAGAAATCCGCCCGCTCGAAAAAGCCGGCCAGGCGGGCCAGGCAGGCAGCGCCGAAGGCCGCCGCCGGTGATGTCAATGCCGGTGATACCAATGCCGGGGCACGGAGCCATGACTGACGAAACCGGGCCGGCGCGCCGCAAGGCAAGGCCGCCGAGGCGCAAAGCCGCCGCCAGCCCCGCGCCGCCGCGCAAACCCCGCGCGCGGACGAAGAAGACGCTGGGCGACGATTTCCTCGCCGCCGTCCGCGCCGACTTTCGCGCGCACGGCGCCGGCGTGCTGGCCGAGGTGCGGGCCGACAAGCCGGACCAGTATCTGAAGATCGTGCTTTCGGTGCTGCCCAAGGACATCGATGCCGCCATCAACCAACTGGACACGCTTTCGGACATTTTGTTCGAGGCGATCGTGCTGAAATTCAGGTCCGTCCCGGAGGACTGAAGCCGGGCCTTGCCCGGCCTCGAGAACCGGCACTTGACGGCTCGATCGAACCAAGGCCCGCCCTGGCTCACGCCGGGGCGGGCTTTTTTTCGTTTTCGGGCCGCTCATGGTTTTCACGCAAACGAGGCCCTGCTCCCCCATCAGGCCAGGATGTTGACGGCGCGGGCCGCGACCAGCGCGATCGTCAGCAGCGAGATCATCGCCTCCGCCATCGTCAAAAGCTTGGCGCGCCGGGAAAGCGGCAAGGTGTCGGTCGGTGAAAATGCCGTCGCGTTGGTGAAGGCGAGGAAGAAGTAGTCGACGAAGCCAGGCAGCCAGTCGCGGATCTCACGGTCGTTCAAGGTCATTTGCGGGAACAGGAAATCGGAATGAGCGCGGTTGACGAGGCCGCAGGTCGGCGGCCCGCCGCGGTCGGTGCTCCAGAACCACAGGGCAAAGACGATGACATTGATGACCCAGATGTTGAGCGCGTCGATCAGCAGCGTCTGGCCGCTGGAGCCGGCATGGCCCGCCAGCAATGCGCGCACGAGGAACACCAGCGAACCGCAATTCATGACGCTGACGACGCCGGTCATCACCAGGGCCGTCCTGCGGATCATGACGCGAAACCGGCCGACCAGGTACCAGTGCTCCTCCTCGACCGCTTTCTGAGTGGCGACCTGCGTCCAGGCGGTGGCCACGGACAGCGGCACGAGCAGGGCGGCCTCCAGCGCCGGCGCCAGCCAGCGGGGGCCGAACGAGAGATCGTTGATCACCAGAAGCTGCAGGCAGATGATGACGAGGACCGCCGCGCGCGCCAGCCAGAAGTCGAGCGCGCGGTGATGAATGATGGCATGCTGGTGACGCATCGAATGTCCGGGATGTTGAGGCTGGATCAGCAATGCGGGCTATTCTGCCCGGGAAGAGCGGCGAGGCGCCGAATTTCCCGCTCAATCTTGGTGTTGCAATGGCCGGCAAGTATACTTTTTTGTAAGCTTTGACGTTGGGGCTGTTCGGCAAACCGGGTGGTGTGGTTTAAGCGCCGCATGACGGGAATTGACGACTCCATGGATGGTTGGGCGCCGGCAGGATTGCCTGCCGTGGGTCTGGATTCGGCGTCGGTCTGGTCCGCCCTGCTACGTCGCCCCTGGCATGTGTTGGCGATTTTGTGCCTGGTGCAGACCCTGTGCTGGACCGTGGTGCCGGCACTCATCGATCCCGCGCCGCCCGGCGATGTCGTGGAAGGCTTCATGTGGGGCCGCGAATGGGTGCTTTTGACCTACAAGCACCCGCAGCTCCCCGGCTGGCTGCTCGAGGCCAGCCATCTCCTGACCGGATCGTTCCGCTGGCCTCAGTATCTGCTGGCGCAACTGACGATCTCGACCACTTTCGTCCTGGTCTATCTGCTGGCCCGCGACATGCTCGGGCAGCGCCGCGCGCTGGCCGCCGTGCTTTTGATGCCGTCGGTCTATTTCTTCGGCTGGCCGACGCCGCAATTCAATCACGATTATGCGCAGATGCCGTTCTGGGCGGCGATCTGCTGGCTGCTGTGGCGCGCCGGTCGCGGCGGCGGGCCGGGCTGGTGGTTGGCGCTCGGACTGGTGTCCGGCGCCGGGCTCTACGCCAAGTTCTCCACCGGCCTGCTGCTTGCCTTCGGCGCTCTCTGGCTGCTGTACGATCCACGTGCGCGCAGCCGGCTGGCGACACCCTGGCCGTGGCTCGGCCTGGCGGTTTTTCTCGCCGTCGCCGCGCCGCTGGCCGTTGCACTCTACCGTATGGATTTCCTGCCCTTCACCTATTTCGCCGGCCGCGACGCATGGGTGAGCGAACACCGTGCGCGGCTCTACTATGTTGGGGTCCAACTGGCCGGGCTTTCCGGCTTTCTCCTGGTCCTGGCGCTATCGGGGCTGTTGCGGCGCTCACCTGTCCCGCAAGCGCCCGTCGAGCGCCGCACGCTCGTCTATCTCTGCTGGATGGGGCTTGGGCCGGCGGCGCTGATCATGGTCGCCTCGTTGTTCACCGGCACCGGCGAGGCCTGGGGAGCGCCGATGTACAATCTCGTCGGCGTCGTCGCGCTCGCCTTTCTCGGTCACCGGCTCGGCGCCGTCGAGATGCAAAGGTTGGCGATCTGCGCCTTGATCTGCATCGGGACCATGTCGGGCGCTTATGCCGCCATCCGCTGGACGGACTGCAATGTGCGCGGGCGGATGGACGCCGTCTGCTGGCCAGCGCGGCCGATTTCGGACGAGGCCGAGGCAATCTGGCACGCGGCGGCGCCGGGCCGGCTCGACATCGTCGGTGGCGACACCAATCTTGCCATGCTGGCGGGCCTCAACGCCTATGACAAGCCGTCTATCTTCACCGATCTCGATATGCGATTCGCGCCCTGGGTCACGAGGCAGCGGCTGCGCGACCATGGCATGCTGATGGTTTGGCCGGGCCGTAACGTGCCGTCACTGCTGCGGCCATGGCTGGACAACATCCCGGTCAAGACCGTTCTCTTCAACTGGTCGCGCGAGGCGCCGCCGGTGGCAATCAGCTTTGCGGCCATTCCGCCCGGTATCCAATATCTGCCGGTTGCCGCCAGCAGTCGGACCAGGCATCCGCGCGTCTGAGCGGCGTCACGCAATCCCGTTGCCTCCGGGGCGCCTTTCACGGGTCCAACCCAATGGCCATTCTTCAGACTGGACGAAGCGGGCGACGATGCCCATTTATGGGCTATCCAAATTGTTGCCGCGCAATTCCCCAGGGGAAAGCTGCCATACTTTGTCCGGAATTGCCTTTTGAGGAGACGTTACATGGCGACTTCCAGTGAACGCGCAGTGCTTGCCGGCGGCTGCTTCTGGGGCATGCAGGATCTGGTCCGGCGCATGCCGGGCGTCCTCGCCACGCGTGTCGGCTACAGCGGCGGCGACGTGCCGAACGCCACCTATCGCAATCATGGCACGCATGCCGAAGCCATCGAGATCAGCTTCGATCCGGCGAAAATCAGCTTCCGCCAGCTTTTGGAATTCTTCTTCCAGATCCACGATCCGACGACGCGCAACCGCCAAGGCAATGATGTCGGGATGAGCTATCGCTCGGCGATCTACTACACAAGCGAGGAGCAGAAGCGCGTGGCGGAGGACACCATCGCCGATGTCGATGCTTCCGGCCTGTGGCCCGGCAAGGTTGTCACCGAGCTCGCACCGGTCGGAGCGTTCTGGGAGGCCGAGCCCGAGCATCAGGACTATCTGGAGAAATATCCCAACGGCTACACCTGCCATTTCGTCAGGCCGGGCTGGAAGCTGCCGGTTCGTGAAAAGGCTGTTTCGTAAGTTCACGTGTCGATTTTTGGCGGCGGGCTGATATAACGCCCGCCAATTGCCATAAGACCATGGGAATAGCGGCTGTTGACCACTGCCCGGTGGTTGACAGCCGGTCGTGTTGTTGACCAACTATGCGGGTTGATTTGAGTTTCAGGGGGTGAGCATGCGGAAGATCTACGAAAAGCCTGTTCTGGTGAAACGGGAAAGACTCTCCAGTGTCGCCGCGGCCGGGACGCTCTCTCCCAAGCCGGGCTGACCGACTGGCCTTTTGGTCCTGCCAGGACGGGTGCGTGAGGGCGCGTGGCGGCAAGCGATGTCTTGCTTCGCCAGGCCTGAGAGATGATGTCTTCCCAGCCTGAGGCCCGTGTCGGCCAACTCAATGCCGTTTTCATAATGGACGTTTCTGCCTACACTGGGCCGCTGCTGTCCGGCTGGATCGAGGCGGGCAACCGTATCGGCGCGATCATCGTGCCTGGTTTTCAGCGCAGAGGCTTCAGCATCGGCAATTTTCGGCGCAGGCTGAAGCGCTGGTCTCTCCTCAGGCGCTATCTTGGCAACACGCCGGTCAAGGTGATCGAATTCGGCCGGCCTTACGAGTGGAACGAGCTCGCCCGGCAATTGCCCGGCATCGCCGCGGATGTGCTGATCTGCTACGCTTTCCCGACCTTGATCCCACAGCAGGTGCTCGGCCTCTTTCCCAAGGGTGGGCTCAATTTTCATCCGGCGCTGCTACCCAATTACCGGGGTCCGCATCCTCTCCATCGCCTGGTCGCGGACGGCCAGCATGCCGTCCATGGCGGGGTGACATTGCACAAGATGACCGCTAATTTCGACGACGGCGACATCCTCGGGCAGGTGCCGTTCTCCGAAGTGGACTGGGCATCGCGGCGCGATATGGTCGACAGCGTGGCGACCGCGATGCGCGGGTTGGTGCGCGGGGTGGCGCCAGCCTATTGCAGGGGTCTGGTGTCTGGGCTGCCTCAGCCAGCCGGTGATTTCGTCTGGGCGCGACTTGAGCGGCACCACACGATGATCTCATCCGACATGTCGATCGAGCACGTTGCCCGGCTGTGGCATGTCCTGGGTGCCAATCCCGGTATCTATCTGGATGTCGCCGGCCGCAGTGTCAGGCTGGCCTTCGAGGTCAATCGACTTGGCCCGCCAACTGGAAAGGGTCCGGTAAGGCGATGGGGCAGGATCGAGTTCGATCTCGCCGATGGCCGGGTCCGGTACCTCATCCATGGTCGCCTGCTCAAGCGGCTGATGAAAATGCACGCGGTGTTCGCGCGCTCGCAAGGTGGAAAACCGCGCCCTGACATAAGGGTCTTTGGCGCGGTGGATAGCCAATCGCCGCGCGAGGTGTCGCCGGACGGCCCCTAGACCAAATGCACATGAAAACCGCGGACCTGCGTCCGCGGTTTCCATGCCGCGATCGAAAACTACTTGCCGCAGTTGTTGTCGTTCACGGTGGGGGCGGTGGCGTTGCCATTGGCATCCATCTGCGCGCCCTGGGGATTGGTCGGGCAATTCCGGTCCGCATTGGAATTCATGTCGCCCGGCGTGGTGGTCGTGCTGTTGGTTGCGCCCGAATCGATCGTATTGGGCGAGGCCGGCGTGCTTGGGTCCACCGTGACCGACTTGCCGCTGCCGCTGGACCCATCCGCGCCGGCCGCACTGTTGCTTTGCGCCATGGCGGATGTTGCCAGGGCAATGGTGAAGGCCGAAGCCGTGAGGATTTTCATGAACATGGTCTGTCTCCATTTCTGTAAACTGGTCGCCTGGATCGGTGCCCGGTTCCGCCGAAACGATGAACCGCCGATCTCTCTGGTTTGACGCAAATCCCGACGGAAAACCGCTTCACACTTTTCCTGGAATCGCGTCCGGCGACTGTTGGGACAACCTCTCGGCGCGGTGAAGGTTCCAGACAAATTCCGCGCCGCAATGCCCGACCGCCTTCGCGCTGGCGCAATGCTTTTGGCGCGACCTGCCGAAAAACCGCTTCCCCAACCGATCGAATGGTGCTTTAACGCGGCCATCCACAGGGGTGCTCCGTACGGTCGGGGCTGAGACGGGGGCGGCAAGCCCACAGACCCTAGAAGCTGATCTGGGTAATACCAGCGGAGCGAGGCGGGCGATGTTTTCAGGCGCACAGGTTTCCCTATATCCCATGGCCGACGATTTCGTCGGCGTCATCCTGGGCGCGCTCGGCGCGCTCGATCCATGGCGCGACAGGCTCAGGATCGAGACCGACGACATCTCGACCTTGCTTGTCGGCCCTCCCGAGGTGTTGTTCCCGGCGCTGCGCGACCTTTTCGTGGCCGCCTCCCGCGGCGGCAAGCATTGCGTGCTGTCGGCCACCATTTCGCGTGGCTGCCCGGGTGAGCCGGACGATCCGATCTGCCGTTCCGACGCGACAGGCGGACCTGCCGGGCCACTTGGTCCGCGCAAGCAAGCCGCCATCACCGCCGTGCGCGGCGCGCCCGCCACTGGCCAGCCGGCGGCGGCGCAGTTCTCTCTCTATGTGATGGGCACGGACGACCACATGGACGAGATCTATGGCTGTATCGATTTCCTGAAGCAGTCCGGCGTCTACCATCGCTCCAAGAATTTCTGCACCAAGCTGCGCGGCGATGCCGGCGCGATCTTCTCGGCACTCGATGAAGCCTTCTGCCGCTTCGGGCCAGGCGCAGGCCACGTAACCTTCGACGTCACGGTCTCGGCCAACAGTCCCACCGCTGTCTGATCCGCTCGCGCTGGTGCGCGACGGCCGTCAAGGGTCTCACCTCTCGTGGCTTCATCGTCATTCAACCGCCGGCGCCACTTTGCGGGTTTCTTCGCCAAGGCGGCACCGGCCGTGATGTCGGTGGGGTTGCTGCTCGTGGCGTGGGAACTGTACGCGAATTATTCCGGTATCAAGCCGACCATTCTTCCTGCACCTTCGCGCGTCTTCGAACAGGCGATCCTCAACCGCGAGGCGCTGGTCGACAACGCCATCCCCACCATCCGGGCGACGCTGATCGGCTTTGCCTTTTCTCTTGGCGCCGCCTTCGCGCTGTCGATGCTGGTCGACTTCTTCCAGCCTTTGCGGCGCGCGCTGTTTCCCGTCTTCATCGTCAGCCAGACCTTGCCGCTGGTGGCGATCGCGCCCTTGGTGGTGCTGTGGTTCGGTTTCGGGCTTACGCCCAAGATCGTGCTGGTGGCACTGGTCACCTTCTTCCCGATGCTGGTGGCCCTGGTGCAGGGCTACGAGGCGACCGAGGCCGAGATCGGACAGATGCTGCGCGCCATGGGCGCGGGGCGCTGGCGGGTCTTCATGCTGGCTCGGTTGCCTTCGGCACTGCCCTATTTCTTCGCTGGCCTCAGGATTTCCATCACCTATGCCGTCGTCGGCGCCATCTTCGCCGAATATGCGGGCGCGGCCAAAGGGCTGGGCATCTATATGCTCAACGCCAAGAACAATTTCCGTCCCGACCTGGTGCTGGCCGCCGTCGGTGTCAGCGCCGCACTTACTCTCGTCCTGTTCGGACTGACGGTGCTGCTGCAGCGTCTTGCCATGCCCTGGGAACGAGCCGCTGGCAGGCAAGCCGCGGGAAAAGGGCCGCAGGCATGAGCCGGCTCGGATTGCGGCGTGTGCGCAAGGCGTTTGGCGGGCTCGACGTGCTCGCCGACATTTCGCTCAGCGTGGATGCCGGCGAGTTCGTCTCGATCCTTGGGCCATCGGGCGCCGGCAAATCGACGCTGTTCCAGCTTTTGACCGGCGCCGAGCACGGCGAGGGGGAGATGATCTTCGACGGCGCGCCGCTGGACGATCATGGCCGGCATTTCGCCTTCATGCCGCAGCGCGACGCGCTGATGCCGTGGCGGCGCATCCTCGACAACACGACGCTCGGGCTCGAAGTGCAAGGCGTCGGCCGCAAGGCGGCACGGGCGCGGGTCGCGCCGCTGTTTGCCGAGTTCGGGCTTGCCGGCTTCGAGCGGCATTTTCCGGCGCAGCTTTCAGCCGGCATGCGCCAGCGCGCGGCGCTGCTGCGCACCGTGGTGCAGGAGCGCGACATGCTTTTGCTCGACGAGCCGTTCGGCGCGCTCGATGCGCTGACCCGCGCGGCCATGCAGCGCTGGCTCGAACAGATGTGGCGGCATCATCGCTGGACGGCATTGCTGATTACCCATGATGTGCGCGAAGCCGTGTTCCTGTCCGACCGCATCTATGTGTTTTCCGCGCGGCCGGCGCGTGTGGTGCGCGAGATCAAGGTGCCGCTGCCGCGCCCGCGCGATCGGACCGGCACCGCGACCAGGCAGGCCGGGGCCCTCGAGGCCGAGATCCTCGATATCCTGCTCAACCTCCAGCCCTCCAGAGGACATGACCATGACTGACTTGACGCGCAGGCAAGCTCTGCTGCTCACTCTTGCCGGTAGCATACCGCTGATCACAGGATCGAGCCGCTCCTTCGCGGCAACGCGGAAGGTCACCGTCGCCCTCGACTGGACGGTCAATACCAACCACATCGGGCTGTTCGTCGCCCGAGATAAGGGATTTTATCGCGAGGCCGGCCTCGAGGTCGACATCCTGCCTTACAGCGATACCGGCGCCGGTACGCTTGTCGCCAACCGCGTCGCCGATTTCGGCATCAACGGCACCATCAGCCTCTTCACCCAGAAGACCGCTGGCGCCGACTTGAAGGCCGTCTATGCCGTGGTGCGGTCAGAGACGGGCCGGCTGGTGTTCAATGCGGCGCGCGGCGAGATCAAAAGCCCTAGGGATCTGGATGGCCTGACCTATGGCGGGTTCGGCAGTGCCTGGGAGAACGCGCTGATTTCGACCATCATTCGCCACGATGGCGGCAAGGGCAATTTCGAGACGGTGACGCTTGGCACGTCCGCCTACGAGGCGCTGGCCAACGGTTCGGTCGACTTCACGCTCGAAGTGTCGACCTGGGAGGGCGTCGAAGCCGAACTCAAAGGCGTCAAGCAGCGCGGCTTCGTCTATGCCGACCACGGCGTGCCGGACGAGCACACGACGCTCATCTCTTCGAGCGAAGCCTATCTCCAGGCAAATCCCGAACTGGCATCGTCCTTCGTCCAGGCAACGCGGCTCGGCTACCAATTCGCGGTCGATCATCCAGATGACGCCGCCACGCTGCTGATCGCCGCCAACAAGGATGCCTTGACCAATCCGGCCTTGATTCACGCCTCGCTGAAAGCACTGATCGGAGGCCACTATCTGCGCGGACAAGATGGCGCCATCGGCACCATGGATCTGGCCAAGATGGAAGCCATCGGCTCCTACCTCTTCGCCGCCGGCATCCTGCATGACGCCGACGGCAAGATTGTCTCGCACCGTCCTGAATTCGCGGGCTATTTCAGCAATGGATATCTCAACTAGGCACCGATGCGGAACCGCGAACAGGATCGTCCGATGCCGGCGGCGGCTACGGCCCTTGGTTTCCGGCAATTTCGATCTGGTTTAGGACCGATGTGATCTTCTCGGTTAACGGCACGGCAATGGTTCCGTGCCAAGGTCACCTCGAGGGACCACCGGGATGCTTGCCTTGCTCATGTCAAAAAGTGAAGCGCTTTCGCGTGCGGCCGATAACAGGTTTTTGTCCGCTGCCCGCAAGCGCGAGATCCTGGTCGACCTTCGCGAAGGCTTCTTTCGTCTCTGCGCCCTGGCGTGCGCGGGGCTGTTCGTCTATCGCGGCGTTTCTCAACTCTTGGAGGATCCGACCCGGCTCAATGCCGCGCTGGTGGCGATTTCCGAGATACTCACCTTCACCTGGCTGCTTCTGTCGCGTCGTCCTGTGGAGCGTGACTGGAATCCGCTTACGGTTATTGTCTCGGTGACGGCCAGTTTTGGCGTTGCGTTGATCAGCCTCCAGCCAGGCATTGCACTTATCCCCCTCTACGTCGCCGCGCCGTTACAGATCATCGCACTGCTGTTCGTTATCTGGGGCAAGATCTCGCTGGGGCGCTCCTTCGCCATCCTGCCCGCCAATCGGGGCGTGATGACGGGCGGCGCCTACCGGCTGGTGCGGCACCCCATCTATGCCGGCTATCTCGCCGGCCATGTGCTCTACCTCCTGTCGGCCTTTTCCTTCCACAATCTCGCGGTCTATGCGGTGATCACCTATCTGCAGCTTTACCGCATCTTGCGCGAAGAGGCGCTTTTGGCGGCCGCGCCGGAGTATCGCGCCTACATGGAACGCGTGCGCTACAGACTGTTTTACCGGCTATTCTGAGCTCAACATCACCAAGGCGCCGCTGCTAATGCCACTTGCCCGTGATTGGTCGACAGCGCTTACCAGTCGGACGTCATGGCGTTTCCGACATCATTTGAGATACGGGTATCTTGCTGGAGCCGCCTGTCAGCAATGACGCGAATCCGGCAAGTTTCGCCATCGGGCAAAAAAACCGTTTTTCTCCTCTAAGTGACTAATATGTCGATAATGCAGGATGTTGTCGAAAAATATTTTTTACAAACATATTTTATATTTAAGACTGTTATCATTTCCTGGTTTCTACAATAAATACCATTACTTTCACTGTCACATCCCGGTTTGAAACTGAAACTCACTTGTTGCGTAGTTGAGTCTGCAATCGGCGCGTGCCGACTGCCTTAGCGCAACTACAACAGGAGAGTGTTATGGCTTTTTCAATCAAAACAGTCGCCAGTGTGTTGGCAGGTAGTGCAATGGTCTTGGTTCTTTCCGGACCGGCAAACACAGCGGGCCTTGGTGTCGGTGTCGGCGCCTCGGTTGGCGGTAGCGGCGGCGTCAATGCCGGTGTCGGCGCATCGGTCGGCGGCGGTGGCGGCATCAACGCCGGCGCCGGTGCGTCGGTGGGCGGCAGCGGCGGCGTCAATGCCGGAGCGGGCGCCCGTGTCGGTGGCTCGAGCGGCGTCAGCGCCGGGCTCGGCGCTTCGGTCGGCGGCAGCAACGGCGTCAATGCCGGTGCGGGCGCCAATGTCGGCGGTTCGGGCGGCATCAATGCCGGGCTTGGCGCCAATGTTGGGGGGGCAGGCGGCATCAACGCGGGGCTGGGCGCCAATGTCGGCGGCACAGGCGGTATTGGCGTCGGTGTCGGTGTGGGCATCGGTGGCGGAACCAATCCCAGCAACCCATCGAATCCGAGCAACCCCTCGAACCCCAGCCATCCGAACGTGCCGGGTGTGGTGGCCCAGATGTCGGGCAGCCAGCTGTCGAGGATGAAGAAGCGCTGCGTCGACGTGCTCGGCAGCGAAGGAAGCTATGATCGCGACCTGCGGCAGCTCTGCCTGCTGATCGCCCGCCGCTGAGGCTGAAGGAGGTTGCGGAACCAGCCGTGAGGCTTTGGCCGCACTCTCCTGGCCTCCGGCCGGTCGGAAAGCCCGCCGTCCAGGCGGGCTTTCTGCTTTGCCGGCTGGCTGTTCCGTAGGCGCAATGGCCGGCGGAACGCCAGCCTTCCTAAAACGTTCATACGTTGCAACATCCGAATGGCGCGATGTTGAAACAGCGCGAAAGCGCGCATTCAGGAGCAGGGAAAGCCATGGGTCTCGGCACGATACTTATCATTATTCTAATCCTCGCGTTGCTCGGCGGCTTCAGCGGTCTCGGCGGCGGCCCGTTCTACGGAACCGGTTATTATGGTGGTGGCGGTCTCGGCCTCGTGTTGATCATCGTCATCATCCTTGTCGTCCTGGGACGCATTTAGCGGCTCGATCACGGTGGCAATCGCAATCGCGTGACCGTGCTCATCCCGTCGAGCACCGGATTGTGATGCAGGCAAGCCGGCTTGTGATCCGACACATGAGCGGACTCAACGTATGGTGATTGCGGTCCACACCCCCCGTGGAAACAAGAGGAGAGGGTCCCACCCCTTCATCCTCCTCCAAGGCCCGCCCCGGTTTCCGGAGCGGGCTTTCTTTTTTCGTTAAAAGCGATGGCTTCGACGTAGCTCGCCGTCGGCGGGTACCGAGGGCTTGCCGTGACATCTCCCACACGGATCGTTGACAGAATTCGCATATCAGGATATTGAACAGGATTATACAGGTTCACTGAACAGGTACGCATATGAAGCGGCGCGCGGTTCAACTGTCTCCCGGCACGGGCAAGCCCGAGCAGATCGCGACCGTCCTCGAACATGAGATCCGCTCCGGCCTTCTCGGTTTCGGCGACAGGCTGCAAAGCGAAAATGAACTCGTCCAGCGTTTCTCCGTCAGCCGCAACACCGTCCGCAAGGGGCTCGAGGAACTCTCCAGTCGCGGGCTGATCACAACCAAGGTCGGCATCGGCTCCTTCGTCACTTTCGATGGCAAGCCGGTCGATGACGCCATCGGCTGGTCGCGGGCGCTCGCCAATGCCGGCGCCAATGCAGAGACGCGGACACTACGGCTGGAGGTCATCGAGGATCCCGGGCTGGCGACCTTGCTGGATGTCGAAAGCCCGTTCTTTATCGCCGTCGACCGGGTGCGCACCAATGCCAATGACGGTCATGCGATCTCCATCGAGCGCAGCCGCCTGCCGCTGTCGCCGGAGTTGGAGGATGTGCCATTGCGTGGTTTGCGCGAAGGGTCGCTGCATCAGACGCTGCGCGGCGCCGGCCTCATTCCGGACCATGGCGAGGAGTGGGTCGACATCGAGATGCTGAACGCCGATGACGCCGCCATTCTGGGCTGTCCGCAGGGCACGCCGTTCCTGCGCGGCCGCCGACTGACGCGTGCGGCCGATGAGCGGCCGATCGAATATGTCACCAGCCTGCTCAACCCCGCGCATTTCGCGCTGCATATGAGGTTCTGAGCGATGCCGGACATTGAGTTTGAGATGGACCGCGCGATGGGCGCACTCGTCGGCGGGGCGCTGGGCGATGCGCTCGGCATGCCGACGCAGCTTCTGTCGCCGGCCCGCATTGCCGAACTCCATGGCCATGTCGAGGATTTCGTCGCGCCTTTCGCCGGCCATCCGGTGTCGAAGGGGCTGCTGGCCGGCACAATCACCGACGATACCGAACAGGCATTGCTGCTTGGCCGCATCCTGATTGAATCCGGCGACAGCTTCGACCATGCGCGCTGGGTGAACGCGCTGCTCGACTGGGAGCGTGAGGTCAAGGCGCGCGGCAGCTACGATCTCCTGGGGCCATCGACCAAGCGTGCCATCGACGCCATCAACAATGGTGTGCCGGCACAAGAGGCGGGCCGTAGCGGCGACACCAATGGCGCCGCCATGCGCATCGCGCCGGTCGGCATCATGATGCCGCTACAGCCGCTGGACGCGTTCGTGGCCAAGGTGGCCGAAACCTGCCGGGCGACCCACAACACCTCGATCGCGATCGCCTCCGCCGCCGCGGTCGCGGCCGCCGTCAGCCGTGGCGTTGCCGGCGGCGATTGGCATGCGGCGTCCGATAGCGCGGTCGCGGCGGCGCGTCGAGGGGCGACACACGGAAACTGGGTGACCGGCGGCGACATCGCCGCGCGCATCGTCTGGGCGCGGGATCTGGTTCGCGGCAAGGTGAAGAGGGACGCGATCCGGTTGATTACCGATCTGGTCGGCACCGGTGTCGCCAGCCAGGAATCGGTGCCGGCTGCCTTTGCCGTGCTGGAAGTCGCGGACGGCGATCCATGGCAGGCGGCAATCATCAGTGCCAATCTCGGCGGCGACACCGACACGATCGGCGCCATCGCCGCCGGAATGGCCGGCGCTTCCTCAGGCTTTTCGCGTCTGCCGCAGGATCGTGTCGCCGGCCTCAGGGGTATCGACATGGCGCAGGTTCGGGGGCTGGCCACCGATCTTGTCGCGGCGCGGATGTCGAACGGTCGCGTCGGCAAGGCCGGGTCCGGCAAGGACGCGGCATGAGTGGGCGTCTCGTCCATGTCGGCAGCGCGGTGGTCGACTATGTCTACCGCATCGACGCCTTGCCGGCGTCCGGCACCGAGAAAACGGCGTCTGGGTATGCGCAGCTTGCCGGCGGCGGCTTCAACATGATGGTCGCCGCGGCCCGCACCGGTATGAAGGTGGTGTTTGGCGGCCAGCTCGGCAGCGGCCCGAATGGCGACTTCCTGCGTGCCGCCTTCGCCGCCGAGGGCATCGAGGTGTTGACGCCGCCGTCGCCCCTGATGGACAGCGGCAATTGCGTCGCCATGATCTCGAGCGACGCGGAACGCACTTTCGTGTCCTGGCCAGGCGCCGAGAGCGTTCTCAGCCCCGACATGATGGCGCCGGTGGTGATCGGCCCTGATGACTGGGTGTTCACGTCGGGCTACACGCTGAGCTATCCCGGGAGCCGCGATGCACTGACCGGATGGATCGAGGCGCTGCCGGCGGACATTCCCTTTGTCTTCGATCCGACGCCGGTCATAGCGGATATTCCACGTGCCATTCTCGATCGTGTGCTTGCCCGCACGACATGGCTGAGCTGCAACACGACGGAAGCGGCCGGGATTGCCGGCCCCGGCGAGGCAGAGGCGCTCGCCGCTCGGCTTCTGACGGATCATTGCCCGAGCGCCGATGGCGTCGTTATCCGGGCGGGCGCGGACGGATGCCTCGTCCGGCTGGCAGACGGCACGGCACAGACGGTTGCCGGCTTCAAGGTGACGGCCATCGATACCAATGGCGCGGGCGACACGCATATCGGCGCCTTCGTCAGCGCGTTGGCCCGTGGCGCGCCTCCCTTCGAGGCGGCGACCCATGCCAATGTGGCGGCCGCCATTTCGGTCACCCGCCACGGCGGTTCGTCGGCTCCGACCGACGAGGAAATCCAGACTTTCCTGGACCAGGCCGCTTCGACCGGCGCGCCAGGCCAGACACGGAAGGCCCATCAGACAGCCTGACAAGCCCGGGAAGCGGGCAAACACAGAGAGGAACGAACCATGCGCATGCCTGACTTGACTGCTCTCTTGACGGCGACCGCCGTCTTCACCTCCGCACTCGCCTTCACCGCCCAAGCCGGTGAGGTGCACGTGCTCAACTGGAAAGGCTATGGCGCCGACGAGCCGTGGGCCGTCGAAGCTTTCGAAAAGGCGACCGGCAACAAGGTCGTCAACGACTTCTTCAATTCCGAACAGGAAATGCTGACCAAGATCCGGACCAATCCCGGCCTCTACGACGTCGTCATGATCAACGCCGCCTTCAACGACCAGGCGATGGCGGAAAAGCTGATCCAGCCGATCGATACCTCCAAGCTGGCGAACTATGCCGACATCAGCAAGGACAAGGCCGGATCGCCGATGCTTGACCATGACGGCAAGGTCTACGGCGTGCCGTGGGTGTGGGGCCTGACCGCGCTCGCCATCAACGAAAAATCCTTCGACAAACCGCCGACATCGATCGCCGAGATGTGGGATCCCGCGCATAAGGGCCGCGTCGTCATCCGTGACGATGCCGTCGAGGCGGTTCAGTTCGGCGCCATCGCCACCGGCCAGAACATCAACGACATCAAGGATATGGACGCGGTGAAAACCAAGCTCACATCGTTGATGCCGCAGATCAAGACCTTCTGGAGTTCGGAGAACGACTGGAACCAGATGGTCGCCTCCAACCAGATCGACATCGGCACCTATTGGAGCGGCTCGGCCGACCGCGCCAAGACCCATTTCAAGCTGCCGGTCTCGCTGGTCATCCCGCAGGAGGGCGCCGTCGCTTGGCTCGATGCCTTCTCCATTCCCGTCGGCTCCAAGAACGTCGCTGGTGCGGAGGCCTTCATCAACTACATGATCGATCCGAAATTCTACGTCGAGTGGGTCACCAAGGTCGGCGCGCCGGTGTCAGCCAACACCAAGGCGGTCGAAGCGCTGCCCGAGGATGCCTTCAACCGCAAGGTCATGGGTGATCCCGAGGTGGCCAAGCGCATCCAGTTCCAGGCGCCGATCACCGACGCGCAGCGCGAGGCCTATCTGGCGCTCTGGCAGCAACTCAAGGTCGACGTGAAGTAAGTTCATGTCCCGGCCAGCCGGCGGTTCGCCGGCTGCCGACTGGTCTTCAATCCCGGGGAGGAGGGGTAGCATGGCGGCACAGGGTGCGGTCGCGGCGCGTAGCGGGTTGAGATCGGCTTTGCCGCTTTTGGCGCCGGCCTATCTCTGGCTGACGGTGGCGATCTTCCTGCCGCTCTCGGCCATGGTCTTTTTCTCCTTCATGACCGACCTGCCGCTGACGGGAAAGCCGTGGGCCTTCACGCTGGGCAATTACGCCGCCTTCTTTTCGCAGAGCCTCTATCTGACCCTGCTGCTGGCTTCGCTGCGCCTTGGCCTCGAAGTGACGCTGTGGTGCATCGTCATCGGCTACCCGGCAGCCTATGTGCTGGCCAAGGTGCTGAAGGGCCGCAGCCGCGAGGCGATCTTCCTGCTGGTCATCCTGCCGTTCTGGTCGAATGGGCTGGTGCGCATCTTCTCCTGGGCGATGGTTCTGCGCGAGGGCGGCATCCTCGACACGGCCCTCAACGCCGTGCTGCCGTTCAAGATCAACATCGATCTCATGTATTCCTATCCGGCGGTCATCATCGGGCTGGTGCATTCCTACGTGCCTTACATGGTGCTGACCTGCTATCTCACTTTGCAGGCCATCGACGACTCGCTGATCGAGGCCGGGCGTTCGCTCGGCGCTTCGCGGCTGCAGGTGCTGAAGCGGGTGATCATTCCGCTGTCGCTGCCGGGGCTGGTGGCGGGCGCCGCGCTGATCTTCGTGCCGGTCGTCGGCTCGTTCATGGAGCCACGCATTCTCGGCGGCCGCACCGGCACGTTCTATGGCACGGTGATCGAGGATCAGTTCGTCGCCGTGTTCAACTGGCCGCTCGGGGCAGCACTGTCCTTCATCCTGCTCGCCGTCGTGCTGGTCATCCTGGCGGTCGCTTCGCCGGTGCTGCGGAGGGCGGCGTGATGGCTACGACACGCTTCCTGGAATGGCTCGGCCGGATCTACATCGGGCTGCTGCTCGCCTTCCTCTATCTGCCCATCATCATCATGGCGCTGATGTCGTTCAACGTCTCGCCCTTCTACCAATTGCCTTTCGATTGGACCACCGAGTGGTACGCCTCGCTGTGGCAGAACGACCAGCTGATCGCGGCGACCTGGAACAGCATCGAGATCGCGGTCATCACCACGATCATTTCATCCGTGCTCGGCTCGGCGGCGTCGCTGGCGCTCTTTCGTTACGAGTTTCGTGGCAAGAAATTCCTGCAGGCGCTGCTGTTTCCGCCGATCGCGATCCCGTGGCTGATCACCGGCACGGCGATGCTGATCTTCTTCTTCGGCGTCGGCATCGGGCGCGGCCTGTTCGCCATCCTGCTCGGGCATGTCGCGCTGGCGCTGCCCTATGTCATCGTCGTCGTCTCGGCGCGGCTGCACACCTTTGCGCCCGAATTGGAAGAGGCGGCGCGCTCGCTCGGCGCCAACCAGTGGCAGGTGACAAGGCGGGTGACGCTGCCGTGGATCATGCCCGGCGTCATTGCCGGCGGGCTGTTTGCCTTTGCCGTGTCGTTCGACCAGTTCGTCGTCTCCTATTTCCTGGCAACGCCGGGACAGACGACGCTGCCGGTCGAAATCTACGCCGCGATCCGCAAAGGCTTCACGCCCGAGATCAACGCGGTCTCGACCATCATCATCGTGGTGTCGATGGCGCTGATGCTGCTCACGGCGCGGTTCTTCAAATTCGGCGGAGAGAAATAATGGCCGGTGTGCAGGTATCCAACGTCTCGCGCAGTTTTGGCGCCCACAAGGCGCTGGACGATGTCTCCATCGATTTCGCCGACGGTGGCTTTTATGCGCTGCTCGGGCCATCGGGCAGCGGCAAGACCACGCTGCTGCGCCAGATAGCCGGCTTCGACTTTCCCGACAGCGGCCGCATTGCCATCGGCGGCGAGAGCGTCGAGCGGGTGCCGGTCGAGAAGCGCCGGATCGGCATGGTGTTCCAGAATTATGCGCTGTTTCCAAATATGAGCGTCGCCGACAATGTCGCCTTCGGCCTGTCGGTACGTGGCGAGGCAAAGGCGGTGATTGCGACCGAAGTGCAGCGCGCGCTCGATCTCGTTCAACTCGGCAAGCTTGGCGGCCGTAGGCCGCACCAGCTCTCCGGGGGGCAGCGCCAGCGCGTGGCGCTGGCACGCGCCATCGTCACCAAGCCACGCGTGCTGTTGCTGGACGAGCCGCTCGGCGCGCTCGACAAGGCGCTGCGCGTCGATATGCAGATCGAGTTGAAGCGTATTCAGCGCGAGATCGGCATCACCACCATCTTCGTCACCCACGACCAGGAAGAAGCGCTGACGATGAGCGACCGCATCGGCATCTTGCGTGACGGCGGGCTGGTGCAGGAAGGGCCGCCGGAAGAGATTTACGACCGGCCGAGGAGCGAATTCGCCGCGACCTTCCTCGGCGACGCCAACATCTTTCGCGGTGACGCGACCGGCAACGGCATCCGCCTGGCGGACGGCACGGCGATTGCGGCTGGCTCCGGTCCAACGCTTGTAGCCGGCGCCAAGGCAAGCTGCGCGGTGCGGCCAGAACGGATTCAAATTGCCATGGATGCAGGGGCTACGGACGGCGATGCCAACATGCTGAAAGGCCAGGTCTCCAAGCGCATCTTCGCCGGCAACAACAGCACCTATTTCGTCGATCGCGCCGGCCAGACGCTGAAAGTGATTGTGCAGAATACCGGGGCCGACAGGCTGACCGAGGGGCAGGATGTGGTGCTGCGCTGGTCGCCGGCGAGTACGGTGTTGATCGCGGCAAGTTAACGGCAGCCAGAGCCAACTGGCAAGGCTGGCGCTCCGTCACACCCCCCTCTGCCCTGCCGGGCATCTCCCCCGCAAGGGGGGAAATCAGCAGCCTTGGCGCCGCTGCTCTTCCAGCGACGTTGAAAATTTGCGAAGGCAGAGATGACCGCAATCTCCCCCCTTGCGGGGGAGATGGCCCGGCAGGACAGAGGGGGGTGCTGTCCCGCCATCCCCTCAAGCATGAGACCGGAGCGCATCGATGACTTTGGAATTGAGTGCCCGCGACCAATCCATGCTCGACGGCGAGCAAGGCCCATCCTCCGCCGCCGCCATGAAAATCCTCGTCGCCTTTTCCAACGCCATCGGCGCAACCAGCCTGCTCGACATTTCGGCCGCCCATATCGACGGTTGCCTCTATCACGGCAAGGCAGGGCTCGATTTCGTCGAACGGCTGGTCGAGGGCGGTGGCCGTGTGCGTGTGCCGACGACGCTGAATGTCGGATCGTTCGACCTCATCCATCCCAGCATGGTGAAGATGCCGGCGGCGGAGGAAGCACCGGCGCGGCGGCTGATGAAGGCGCATCTGGAGCTTGGCTGCCAGGCGACCTTCACCTGCGCGCCCTACCAGACGCGGTTCCGGCCCGGCTTCGGCCAGCAGATCGCCTGGGGCGAGTCCAACGCCATCGTGTTCGCCAATTCGGTGATCGGCGCGCGCACCAATCGCTATGGCGATTTCATCGACCTGTGCTGCGCCATGACCGAGCGCGCGCCAGCCTGGGGCCTGCATCTCGCCGAGAACCGGCGCGGCCGCATCCTGTTCGAACTGGACGTTGCCGACGGGGTGCCGAGCGACAGCCTGTTCGTCGGCGTCGGGCTGATCATCGGGCAAGCCAGCGGCGATCGCATTCCGGTGATATCAGGCCTGCCGAAGCCGCGCGACGAGGATCAACTGAAAGCGCTGGGCGCCGCTGCGGCAACGACAGGCGCGGTGGCGCTGTTTCATGCGGTCGGCATCACACCGGAGGCGGGAACGCTCGACGAGGCGTTCCAAGGCCATGCGCCTGAGGAGACCATCCGCGTCACCCGGGCGGACATCGATCAAGCGCTGTCCAGATTGTCTGGCGTGCCGGATGGCGCGCCGCTCTCGGCGGTGTCACTCGGCACGCCGCATTTCTCGCATGACGAGTGGATGCGCCTGCTGCCGCTGCTGCGCGAGGCAGCACCTGGCCGGGGCATCCCGATCTACGTCAACACCGGGCGCGCGACGTTGGCGCGCTTGCAGGAGGAGGGGGCGCTCGACGGCATGGAGGCGTTCGGCCTGATCCCGGTCGCCGACACCTGCACCTATGTCACCGCGATCCTCGACCGCCTCGACGGCGTGGTGATGACCAATTCTGGCAAATGGGCGCATTACGCGCCGGGCAATATTGGTGTGACCGTCGCCTTCGCCGAGATGAGGGACTGCATCCGCTCCGCGGCGGTAGGACATGTCGTGCGGGGTGCGTCATGACGCAATCGGTGGCAGCGTTTGAAAGAGCCGGCAGCTTCCAACTGGCTGGTGCCGCAGAGGCCGAGGCGCTGGTGTTTTCGCAACCGCTCAGCTTCTGGGGCGGCATCGATGCGGAGACGGGCGAAATCATCGACCATTCGCATCCGGGCCGCGGCCAGAATATCGCCGGCAAAATCCTGGTCATGCCGAGCGGACGCGGGTCGTCCTCATCGTCCTCGGTTCTAGCCGAAACGATCCGCCGGAGCACGGCGCCAGCGGGTATTCTTCTGGAGCGCCCGGACCCGATCCTGGCGGTGGGCGCCATCGTCGCGGAGTTTCTCTACGACATCCACATGCCGCTCGTGGTGTGTGACATTGCGGGCATTGTCTCCGGCGAACGCATTGCAATTGGCATTCGCGAGGACGGTGGGGCGAGCGTGCGCAGAATCTGAGGCTTGCCCGTCAAATCTCCGGGATGTTCTCCTTGAAGATCACCTGCAGCCTCGGCTGGTGCAGTTCATAGGGCAGGCCCCGCACCGCATGGGTCAGGATGTTGAGCGCCTCGCGGGCCTCGACGCGCGGGTTCTGGTCGATGACCGCGTCGAGCGTGCCATCGAGCAAAAGATCCTTGGTGCCATCAGTCACTTCATGGCCGAGGAAGACCATCGATTGCGCGCGACCGCGCTCCTTGAGCGCGCGTGCAATGCCGGTGTTACCGGCGCCGACATTGTAGATCGCGGCAAGGTCGGGGTGCCGTTCCAGAAGCGCAGACGCCTCCGAATAGGCCTTTTCGCGGTCGTCGAGCATTTCGCGCATCTCGACGATCTCGAGATTGGGCGACTCCTCGGTCAATATGTGCCGGAAGCCCATCTCGCGTTCCTCGTGGCCGCGATAGGACAGCGAGCCGGCGAACAGCGCCACCTTTCCGGGGCGCTCCGGCCCCATGAAACGGTTGAGCAGATAGCCGGCCAACCGCCCGGCGGCGCGGTTGTCGATGCCGATATAGGCAACCCTTGGCACATGCAGGATGTCGGAGGCGATGGTCACCACCTTGACGTCGTTGGCCGACAGCGAGCGGATCGCCTCGCGCACCGTTGGATGGTCGAGCGCGATGACGCCGACGCCTTGCGTCTGGCCGCGCAGATCCTGCAACAGGCGGGCGAGCCGGTCGGGATTGAAGCCTTCTATGGTGGCGATGTGGACGTCGAGATCGGGGCGCGCCAAGGCCTGCGCCTCGATGTGGCGGTGCAGCATCTTGATGAAGGAATTGGTGCCCGCCGGCAGCGCGAAGTCAAGCCGGATGATCTCGCCGGGCAGGGGTCTGGGCGGCGCTGCGTTTGGGCTCTCGGCGATGTAGCCGAGGCGCTGCGCCATTTCGAGCACGACCTCGCGCGTGCGTGCCCGCACACCTGGCCGGTTGTTGAGCACGCGGTCGACGGTGGCGGCGGAGACGCCGGCTTCCCGGGCGATGTCGGTCAGGGTGGAACGCACCGTTTTTCAACTCCTCAACACATCGGGATCACGCAATGCCGGCTGCCGGCCTGATGGCGCCAATGCCTCGCTATCCGCGATTCTGATGGGAAATGATGTATCCGGCCTTGGCCGATGCGCAAGCCGCCGGGCTAAATCATCTCGCCTGGTGCGACCATGCCGGGACAGGAAAGGCCATTTCCCATCAAATCGAGGCAGCTGGAGTGTTCTATGAACCCTGATATGACGCATTTTCCCGCCCTGCTGCGATTTTATGAGGTGTTTTGATTATTTATGATGTTGACAGCCTTCCGATACTGCCGTCAATATCCCTCATGGGCCGGTGGAGGAAACGTTGGCCCTGAGGGAGGAATTCCAATGTCTGATCTGATCCGCATCTCGCGGCGCCGGCTGCTGGCGTCCGGAGGAAAGGCCGCGGTGTTCGTCGCCGCGACAGGTATCGCGCCACAATTCATTCGTCCCGGCCGCGCTTATGCCGCCGACGCACTGGCGCCCGGCATGATCGGCGGGCCGACCGGCTTCGACGGCGCCGAGCGTTATCAATACGGCCCCGACACGCCGGAAGGCCGCGCCGTCGAGGCCGCCAAGGCGCTGAAGGGCGCCGGCAAGGCGCCGTCCAAGATCGTGCTCGGCCTGTCGGACGGTTCGATCGGCCAGCTCACCCAGCCATTCCCGGCCGGCGCGCCCTCGATCAAGGAGCTGTGGGAAAAGGAGACAGGCATCCCGATCGAGATCGTCGGCCTGCCGAACGGTCAGGAATTCACCAAGACGATGCAGGATATCTCCACCAAGGGTGGAGCCTATGACATCTACTCGACCGAGTGGAACCGCCTCGGCGATCTGGCCGAGACCGGCGGCATCGCCAAGCTCGACGATTTCGTCGCTCAGTACAAACCCGAATGGGACGATCCCAAGACCGGCTATGTCGACGGCGCCAAGGGCGTGTCGCTGCTCAACAAATATCGCGGCTCGAACTATGGCGTGTCGCTGGACGGCGACTTCCAGACCTGGGTCTACCGCACAGACCTGTTCGGCGACGAGGCCGAGAAGAAGGCTTTCAAGGACAAATACGGCTACGATCTGGCGCCGCCGAAAACCTGGAAGCAGCACGGCGATGTCGCGGCCTTCTTCCAGCGTCCGGATAAGGGCCTGTTCGGCTCGACCGACCTGCGCAACCAGGGCTGGGGCTATACCAACTGGTATCAGCGCTATGTCTCGATGGCCTCGCCCAACCAGTTCCTGTTCGGCGATGACGGCAAGCCGCTGATCAATTCCGAGCACGGCATCGCCGCCACCAACGAATATGTCGAATCGCTCGCCCATCATTCGCCGGACGCGATCTCGTGGGGCTGGCCTGAGCAGTATGGCAATTTCGCCAAGGGGGGTGCTGCGATGACCTGCGCCTTCTCCAATCTGCCGAAATTCCTCGACAATGCCGGCAACAAGGACTCCAAGGTCACCGGCAAGATCGGCACGATGCTGCCGCCCGGCCGTGAGATCGACGGCAAGCTGATCAGCCGCTCGGTGCTCTGGTTCTCGCTGACCGGCATGGTCTCATCGCAGTCGAAAAACCAGGAGGTGGCCTATCTCCTGCTGCAATGGTTGGGCTCGGCGCGCATCTACGCCTGGATGAGCGCCAACCCGGGCGGCTATCTCGATCCGTTCCGGCTTTCGGATTTCTCCGATCCGCTGGTGCGCCAGACCTACCATGCCTACCACATGGACGTCGTGCGCGAGACGGTCGCCCGAACGGTGCCGACCATCAACTATCCCGGCGCCACCGCCTTCCACAACGCGCTGGATGAAAACCTCATGGCCTCGCTGACCAAGGCCAAGACATCGGAGCAGGCGATGGCCGACACCGAGGCCGAGTGGAAGAAGATCGCCCGGCGCATCGGCGAGGACAAATTGCTCGAAGCCATCCGAACCAACAAGGAAGCCTGGCCGACCGTTCTCGATCCGATCAGCTGATCCGTCTCCCTGGATCAGGGCCGGAGGGGAGGGGCGAAAGCTCTTCCCCTCCGCAATAGAGCATGATCCCGAAAAGTGGGACCCGGTTTTCGGGAAAGATCATGCTCCAACAAAGAGTTAGATCAGGATGACGATTCAACGAAATGTCATCTTGATCTAACGCCACCAGCAAAAGCAGCCAGATGAAGCGTTCCATCCCCTTCGAGATATTCCGCTACGCCGCGATCCTCGCGGCGATGGCGGTGACGCTGGTGCCGATCCTGTGGATGGTGTCGATGGCCTTCAAGCCGATCGCCGAATGGTCGGCGACGGGCGCGGACCTGACATGGTGGCCGAAGAACCCGACACTCAGCAATTTCCAGTTCGTGTTCGGCGAGTCGACCAACAATCTGATCGTCGCGCTCGACCGCACCGCGCTGAAGCCGATCCTGTCGTCGCTGCTGTCGGCGGTGTTCGGCACCGCGATCGCCATGTCGGCCGGCACGGCCGCCGCTTACGGCCTGTCGCGCTTCGGCTCGGGACAGAACCTGCCGCTGGCGCTGATCCAGCTCCGGCTGTTTCCGCCGATGGCCGTCATGATCCCCGTCATGATCATGTGGGCCTTCCTCAACTTCACCGACAGCTGGTGGGGGCTGGCTCTGATCTACGGCATCGTCACCTTGCCGTTCGCCTTCTGGCTGATGAAGACCTTCTTCGACGACATGCCACGCGAGATTGAGGAGGCTGCCCTCGTCGAGGGCTGTTCGCGGCTGCGCGTCTTCACCCGCATCACGCTGCCGATGATGCGCGCGCCGCTCGCAAGTGCTGCCCTCTTCGTCTTCATCCTCAACTGGTCGGACTATCTGATCGCGCTGCTTCTGACGACGCGCGAATGGGTCACCATTCCGGTCTACATGGCCTCGTTGTCGTCCTCGATGACCGGCCAGCTCTATGGCGCCAAGGCGGCGCTCGGGCTGATCGCCGCCGTGCCGCCGGTCATCATGGGCATCGCTATCCAGCGCCATCTGGTGCGCGGGCTGACTTTTGGGGCGCTCAAGCAATGAGCACGGTGACCGTGGCTGTTTCGGAGGACGAAATGGGCGTCGCGCGTGCGAAACCGGCCCCGCGCGACGAGGGGGCGCGGCTCGGCTTTCGGCTGACCTTGCCGGCGCAGATCCTGGTGCTGTTCATCTCCGCCTTTCCACTCCTGATGCAGCTCTACATCAGCGTCACCGACTGGTCGCCGCTTTCGGGCCTCGGTTGGTGGAACGCCTGGGAGATGTGGAACAGCTTTGCCAACTATACCGATCTCGCCGCCGACGGCCGCTTCTGGAGCGCGCTGAAGCGCACGTTCATCGTCATGATCGTCTGCGTGCCGGCGGAATTCCTGCTCGGCCTGGCCTTGGCGACCCTGTTCGCCGACGATTTCCCGGGCAAGCGCATTTTCTATTCGATCCTGCTGATGCCGATGATGGTGGTGCCGGCGGTGGCCGGCTACATGTTCTTCATGCTGTTCCAGTCGGGCGGCCCGGTGAACGACATCCTGTCCGCAATCACGGGCACGCAGGTCACCATCGCCTGGCTGTCGGACCCGACGCTGGCGCTGATCGCGGTGATGATCGCCGATATCTGGCAGTGGACACCGTTGATGTTCCTCATCCTGCTGGCCGGCCTGGTTGGCGTGCCGCAGGACCAGATCAAGGCGGCGACGCTACTCGGCGCCAATCCCTGGCAGCGCTTTACCACCATCGTGCTGCCGAAGATGAAGACCATCATCATCATCGCGCTGGCGATCCGGGTGATCGAGAACTTCAAGATCTTCGACACGCTCTACATCATGACTGGCGGCGGCCCCGGCGTCGCCACGGAAACGATCTCCGTCTACATCTACAAGGTCACCACGCAGGACCTGATCTGGGGCTATGTGGCGGCGATCGCGTTGGCCATCCTGGTGGTGCTCTCCATCGTCGCGGTGTTCGCCATGAAGCGCATGGCGGGGACCCGTGAGGTTGCGGCATGAGCGCGATCCAGCTCATCCACCTCACCAAGACATTCGGCGACTTCACGGCGCTGAAAACCATGGACCTCGACATATCGGACGGCGAGTTCATGGCGCTGCTCGGGCCATCGGGTTGCGGCAAGTCGACGACCATGAACATGATCGCCGGGATGGAGGAGCCGACCAGCGGCAAGATCCTGTTCGGCGAGCGCGACATGGCCGGCGTGCCGATGGGCCGGCGCGGCGTCGGCTTCGTGTTCCAGAACTATGCCATCTTCACCCATATGACGGTGCGCCAGAACCTTGCCTACGGGCCGAGGATGCGGGGCGCTGCCAAGGCCGAGATCGACCGACGCGTCGGTGCGATCGCAGAACTGCTGCAGCTTTCGACGCTGCTCGACCGCAAGGCCGACCGGCTGTCGGTCAATATCCTGCAGCGCGTGGCGATCGGCCGCTCGGCGATCATGGAGCCGGCGATCTTCCTGCTCGACGAGCCGCTGTCCAATGTCGACGCGGCCTTCCGGGCGGTCATGCGCACGGAGCTGAAACAGCTGCAGCGCCAGTTCAAGCAGACCATGGTCTACGTCACCCACGACCAGCTCGAGGCCATGACCATGGCCGACCGCATCGCGGTCATGGACCATGGCGTGCTGCAGCAGGTCGGCACGCCGCTCGAAGTCTACAACAACCCGGCCAATGTCTTCGTCGCCCGCTTCATCGGCGCGCCGGGCATGAACCTGCTCAAGGGCAAGCCGGCGGAGAGCGATCGCGGGCTGGTCGTCGATCTTGGCCCGCTGGGCGTCACGCCGCCATTGCCGGATGAGCTGGCGGCCAGCCTGCGCGGTGCGCGCGGCGAGGTGCTCTACGGCTTCCGGCCGGAACAGGTGGCCCTGGCGCAGGACGGGCGCGGGCTTGCCATGCCTGTCACCTTCGTCGAACGCATCGGCGCGCGCACCATCGTTCATCTCGGCCAGGGCGAGGGCGCCGTGAAAGCGGTGTTCGACAATGATGTCGGCTTGTCGATCGGGCAAACCGCAATCGTCGCGCCCGCGGCGTCATCGGTGCGCATTTTCGACGCCGCCAGCGGTCTTGCGATGAGGGCGGGTTGAGCCATGGCTGATATCGTCTTCCGCAATGTCACGAAGCGCTATGGCGGCACGCTTGCCGTCGACGACGCCTCGTTCACCGTCAACGACAACGAGTTCTTCTGCTTCTTCGGGCCGCCGCTGTCGGGCAAGTCGACGATCCTGCGGCTGGTGCTGGGGCTGGAGATGCCTGATTCCGGCGAAATCCTCATCGGCGGCAAGCCGGTCAATGCTGTTTCGCCGGCCGAACGCAACGTGGCGATGGTGTTCCAGAACCTGGCGCTGTTCCCGCATATGAGCGCGCTCGACAATGTCCGCTTCCCGCTGGTCGAGCGCCGGGTCGCCGAAGCCGATATGGAAAGGCGCGTCGCCGATGTCGCGGCCAAGCTGCATATCGGTCATATCCTGCACAAGCCGCCGGCGCAGCTTTCGGGCGGCGAGCGGCAGCGCGTGGCGATCGCACGCGCGCTGGTGCGCGACCCCAATGCCTATCTGATGGACGACCCGATCTCGGCGCTCGACGCGCGGCTGCGCGAGGAGACACGCGTCGAGCTGAAGCGCATCCAGCGCGAGCTCGGCAAGACGTTGATCTATGTCACCCACGATCAGGAAGAGGCGATGTCGATCGCCGACCGTATCGCCATACTGGAGAGTGGCAGGATCAGGCAGATCGGCGCGCCGGCCGAAATCTATGACCGTCCAACCAGCACCTACGTGGCGCGGCTGCTGGGTTCGCCTGTCATGAACATCCTCAAATCCGTTCGCGGCGAGGGCGGCGTCGAAGCCGCCGAAGGCGCGCTCAGCATCGCCGACCGCGCGGCTCCGGCCGACGCACTCGAGATCGGGCTGAGGCCGGAGGACATCAAGGTCAGACCCTGGAACGACAAAGGGACGGCGGATGGCGGCTCGGGCCGCCCGGCGCGAGTGTTCGAGGTCGAGCCGCTTGGCGGCTATACCGTGGTAACGCTCGCCGCCGGGCAGGCGCGGCTGAAGGCGCTGCTGCGCGGCCAGCCCGATATCAGGCCCGACGCGATGGTGGCGATATCCTGCGAGCCGGCACGCGTGCATTATTTCGGACAGGGCGGAGGCGCGTTGGCAAGATGAATGCGGCCGCGAGGACAGAATTTCGGGAGGAAGGCATGACAGGCAAGGGCTTCGAGCCGGACGTGAAGGTCCGCACGAAGGAATACAGGATCGGCTGCGTCGGCGCCGGCATGATCATGGCCGAGTGCCATCTGGCCGCCTATCACGAAGCAGGCTTACCGGTGGTGGCGATCGCTTCGCGCACAAAGGCGAATGCGCAAAAGGTCGCCGACCGTTGGAGCATTCCGACCGTCCACGACACGCCCGAACAGCTGATCGAGGACGCAAATGTCGAGATCATCGACCTTGCTTTTCCGCCTGACCAGCAGCCGGCGCTGATCCGGCATGCATTGAAGCAAAAGCACATCAAGGGGATCCTGGCCCAGAAGCCTTTGGCGTTGTCGGTCGACGAGGCGGTCAAGCTGCGCGACGAGGCGGCAAAGGCCGGCAAGATCCTCTCGGTCAACCAGAACATGCGCTACGACCAGTCGATGCGCGTGCTGAAGCAGATCATCGACAGCGGCGCGCTGGGCGACATCGTCTTCGCGCAGATCGACATGCACGCCATCCCGCACTGGCAGACGTTCCTCCAAGGCTACGACCGGCTGACGCTCGCCAATATGAGCGTGCATCACCTCGACGTGCTGCGCTTCCTGTTCGGCGATCCCGACGAGATCACGACGCTGACGCGCAAGGATCCGCGCACCACATTCGACCATTCCGACGGCATCACCGTGTCGACGTTGCGTTTCCCCTCGGGGGTGCTCGCCCTGTCGCTGGAGGACGTCTGGTCCGGACCGCGCCAGGAGGGCTATCGCGACGACCAGCACATCAACTGGCGTGTCGACGGCACCAAGGGCGTCGCCAAGGGCACGATCGGCTGGCCGACGGGTGCCGCTTCGACACTGACTTACGCCTCGGCGGAGACGACCGGTGGCGAGTGGATCAGCCCGAGCTGGGAGACGATGTGGTTCCCGCATGCCTTCATCGGGGTGATGGAGCAGTTGCAGCATGCGGTGAAGACCGGCACGCCGCCGGCGCTCACCGTCGCCGACAACGTCAAGACCATGGCGCTGGTGGAAGCGGGCTATCGCTCGATGGCATCGGGCCGCACCGTCAAGCTTTCCGAAATCGCTATCTGATCACCGCAACCGAAACACCAGACAACTGAATCGCTTACTGGGAGGAATTCACACCATGATGCAGGCAGGTATTTTCACGGGCTATTTCCCGTACGGCCTCGAAGAGACGGCGAAGAAGATCCGCGGGCTCGGTTTCAACACGGTGCAGCTCGACCTGCATTTCAGGGATGTCGACCTTTCGGCCGGCCAGATCACCAAGGACAAGGCCAAGACCGTGCGCGACGTCTTCCGTGACCACAACCTGCCGGTCTGCTGCGTGTCGGGCTATACCAACATCATCCATCCCGACAAAGCCGAGCGCGACAAGCGCGTCGGCTATCTCAAGGAGATCATCCGCAACGCCCGTCATTTCGGCTCGCCCTACGTGATCTCGGAAACCGGCACCTACAACACCGAATCGGACTGGGTGCATCACCCCAAGAACAAGACCGAGGAAGGGTTCGAGGAATGCCGCAAGGTGATCGCCGACCTCGCCCAGACGGCCTACGACCACGGCTCGGTCTTCCTGCTCGAAACCTATGTCAACAACGTCGTCGGCTCGGTCGAGGAGACGGTCAGGATGTTCGCGCAGGTCGACCATCCCGGCCTCGGCCTGCTGATGGATCCGACCAACTACTTCGAGACCCACAATATCGACCGGATGGACCAGATCCTGAACCAGGTGTTCGACACGCTGACCGACAAGATCAGAATAGCGCACGCCAAGGACGTCAAGCGCTCGGGCGACGACAAGTCGGAGAAGCATGCCGATATCGGCGACGCCGACGCGATGGAAAGCCACACCTTCCGCGGCGTTGGCGAGATCGAGCTGCCGGCGCCTGGCCTCGGTTCGCTGAACTACGACCTCTATCTGCAGCGTCTCGCCGAAAAGCATCCGAACATCCCGGTGATCATTGAGCATCTGTCGGAGGACGACGTGCCGCGCGCCAAGACATTCCTCGACGGGAAGTTCCGCGCCAACGGCCTGTGACCGCTGGCCGCGCCGCCCGGTGCATGGCGGCGCGGCTTCAAACAAGGGAGGAAAGAATGTTGAAATTCACTTGGAAACTGGCTGCCGCGGCGACAGTGCTCGCCGGCGTCGTCCTTGGCACGGCTGCGCAGGCGCAGGACGGCCAGAAGACCTTTTATCTCTTGTCGCATGGCGGCCCGTCGGATGCGTTCTGGATCGACTGGAATGCCGGCGCGACCAAGGCCTGCGACCAGCTCAAGGTGACCTGCAAGATCTCCTTCAGCGGCGGCGACATGGCGGCACAGAAGGAAGCCTTCAACTCGGGGCTTGCCGCCAAGCCCGACGGTATCGCCACCACCTCGGCACAGCCGGGCCTGTGGACGGAGGAGGTCAAGGCGGCCAAGGCGGCCGGCATCCCGATCGTGTTCTTCAACACCGACGATCCGGCGACAGGGCGCCAGGCCTATGTCGGGGCCGATCTCAAGGAAGCGGGCGCCATCTGGGCGAAATACCTCGTCGACCACAAGATGGTGAAGCAGGGCGACAAGGTGTTCCTGCCGGTCGAGGTGCCCGGCGCCAGCTACCAGCAGCTCGAGACCGAGGGCATTGCCAGCGTTTTCGATCCGCTTGACATCAAATATGACGTGGTCGATTGCGGCACCGATCCGGCCGGCATCATCGCCAAGATGACCGACTACATGGTCGCCAACAATCCGCCGGCGATCATCGCGCTCGGCGATTCCGTGGCGGCCAGCGTCAAGCGCGTCTTCGACGGCGCCGGCGTGCCGGCGGGCAAGATTCCCGTCGTCGGCTGGGGCAATTCCAAGGAGACCGCGCAAGCCGTCAAGGATGGCTTCGTCAACGCAGCCGCCTGGCAGTACCCGTCGGCGCAGGGCTTCATGCCGGTGGCACTGCTCGGGCTTGCCGCCTCCGGCGAACCGATCGGCTACGACATCCACACGTTCGGTCTCTACGACGCCTCCAGCGTCGACCCGATCCTGAAGCTCTACGACAAGAAGTGAGAAAACCGGCGCCCGCCGAAAGCGGCGGGCGTCTTTTCAAGCATGGTCCAAGCAGTCATGACAATTGCCGCAGAAGACGACGCGCTGGGGGCGAGAGGCAGGTCCCGCCTGTTGCGCTCGCCGCAATTCTCCTCCTTCGTCATCCTCATTGTATTGCTGGCGGTGTTTGCTGTCGCCGACGCCAATTTCCTGTCGCCGCTCAACATCTCCAACATGATGGCGTTCCTGCCCGAACTCGGCATCATCGCGCTCGGCATGACGCTGCTTCTGACGGCAGGCGAATTCGATCTTTCCGTTGGTGCGGTGTTTGGACTGGCGCCGGTGGTTGTGATGCTGCTGGTGCAGAATGGTGGCGTCGATATCGGGGTCGCGTTGCTGGCCGGGCTTATGCTGTGCATCGCGATCGGCGCGATCAACGGGCTGATCGTCACCAAGATCGGCATCTCGTCCTTCCTGGTGACACTGTCGATGCTGCTCGTCGTGCGCGGGGCAGCGCTTTATATCACGCAGGGGTTTCCGCTGAAATCCTGGGACCAGCCTGGGTTTTTCGTGACACTGCTGGCGGGCAGCTTCAACATCGGTTCGTTCCGCTTCTACACCTCGCTGTGGTGGTTCATCGGCCTTTCGCTGTTTGCCATCTACATCCTGCGCTACGCCAAGCTCGGCAACTGGATCAGCGCCATCGGTTCCAATCGCAACGCGGCGGTGGCGCGCGGCGTGCCGGCCGATAGCGTCAAGATCTGGCTGTTCATCGCGACCTCGGTGCTCGCCGGCCTAGCCGGCATGATCAGCGCCTTCCGCATCTCGGCTGCCTCGCCGGTGGCCGGCACAGGCTACGAGCTGGAGGTGATCGCCATGGTGGTGGTCGGCGGCACGGCGCTGACCGGCGGACGCGGCACCATCCTCGGCACCATCGTCGGCGCGCTGATGCTGCGCGCCATCCGCAACGGCATCGTGCTGATCGGCGTGCCGGGGCTCGCCTACAACATCTTCGTCGGCCTCATCATCCTCGCCATGCTCATCCTGCACGCTTTGCTGCAGAAGAACGCCGCAAGGGGCTGACGATGATGCAAGAAGTGCTTCGGCTGCAGAACCTGCAAAAATCCTTCGGCAGCGTGCGGGCGCTGAAGAACGCCTCACTGACACTGCGGGAAGGCGAGGTGGTGGCGCTGCTCGGCGACAATGGCGCCGGCAAATCGACGCTGATCAAGGCGATCTCGGGTGTCTTCCCCGTCGATCGCGGCGACATCTATGTGCGCGGCGAGAAGGTCTCGATCCGCTCGACCAGGGATGCGATGGACCTCGGCATCGAGACCATCCACCAGGACACCTCGCTGGCGCCCGACCTCAGCATCGCGCGCAATCTTTTCCTCGGCCGCGAGCCGGTCAATTTCGGCTGGCTCGGCGTATTCGCGCCGCTCGATCTTGCCAAGCTGCGCAAGGCCGCCTCGGCGCTGCTGAAGCGCGTCGGTATCTCGAAAAAGCTCGACGCCGACGCGCTGGTCAGTACACTTTCGGGCGGCGAGCGGCAGTCGATCGCCATCTCTCGCGCCATGCAGTTCGCCGCCAAGGTCATCATCCTCGATGAGCCGACCAACAATCTCGGCGTCGAGGAAACCCATGGCGTGCTGCGCTTCGTCAAGGAGGTGCGCGATGCCGGCCATTCGGTGCTGCTCATCACCCACAACATCCACCACGTGTTCCAGGTCGCCGACCGCATCATCGTCATGCGGCGCGGCGAAATCGTCGCCGAACAGACGGTGGCCGACACCGACCTGCTGACCGTGGAAAGCATCATTACCGGCGCCGACATGTCGGCCTTGCTCAAGGAGGCGAGGGCAAAGTGAGGGGCGTCGCATGGTAGAGCTCTACGGCAAGACGCTGTCGCGCCGGCAGGTGGCCGAGCGGTCGGGCCAGCTGTCGCAATTCGCCGGCGTGCGGCTGATGACGCTCGGCGACGGCGCGGAGCGCGGCATTCGCATGCTCGAATTCCGCACCGGCTCGGGCCTGCGCTTCACCGCGCTGGTCGACCGGGCGCTGGACATCGCCGATTGCGACTTCAAGGGCCAGGCGATCGGCTGGCATTCGCCGAGCGGCTTTCGTCATCCCGGCCTGCATGAGTATGAAGGAGAAGGGGGGCTGGCCTGGGCGCGCTCCTTCTCGGGACTGCTCGTCACCTGCGGCCTCGACCATATTCTGGGGCGGGAAGAAGTCCCGGCCGAGAACTATAACTATCCAGGCAAGAAGACGGCGCTCCACTCGCTGCATGGGCGGGTCGGCACCATCCCGGCGCGGCTGACGGGCTATGGCGAGCGCTGGGACGGCGACCGCTGCGTGCTGTGGGCCGAAGGCATCGTCCAGCAGTCGGCGGTATTCGCAGAGGATCTGCATCTCATCCGCCGCATCGAGGCGGACGTCGGCGGCAACGAGATCCGGCTTTCCGACCATGTCGTCAATCACGGCTTCAACCGCACGCCGCATATGTATTTCTACCATGTCAATGTCAGCCATCCCCTGCTGGACGAGGGCTCACGCTATCTGGCGCCGATCCGCGACGTCGTCTGGGCGGGCCATGCCGGCGCGCGCTACGCGGCGCAGAAGGTCGGCTACCGCACGGCGCCTGCGCCGCAAGCGGGCTTCAGCGAGCAGGTCTGGCAGCATGAGATGGCCGCCGATGCCAATGGCGAGGTGCCGGTGGCCGTCGTCAACGACCGCATCGGGCTCGGTCTCGAGCTGGTGACGCGCAAGGACCAGTTGCCCTGCGCCTATCAGTGGCAGAATTTCCAGGCCGGGCAGTACGCGCTGGGGATCGAGCCTTCGACCCACCATGTACTGGGCGATCTCGCCGCCCGCGAGCGCGGCGAGATGATCTGGCTGGAGCATGGCGAAAGCCGGGCCTATGACGCGGTGTTCAGCGTCCTCGACGGCGCCGGTGAGATCGCAGCGGCCGAAGCCAGGATCGCGGCTATCGCCCGGCAGCCCGAGCAGGATTATCCTCGGCCTTCCGGAAACTTTCCAAGACTGGCCGGCAGGACATGAGCGCGACATTTATCCAATGCAAGCCCTCCGGCCGGCGGACCGGATTGCCAGCGCTGCGCAGGGATTGGAGGTCAATGTGACGACGGCAAAAAAGCGCGACTACAGCCTTGTCGGCGAGAGCACCAGGGCGGCGATAGAGACCGGGCTTGCCTCGGCCGAGTGGTACCACACCGATGTGCCGCGCAAGGCGATGAAGGAACTGATGCAGCGTTCCGACGGGCCGGCGATCCGCGATACGGTGATCTGGATTGTCGCGATCCTGGCTTCGGCCGCCGGCAACGTCTGGTTCTGGGGCACTTGGTGGGTGGTGCCGTTCCTGCTGGTCTATGGCGTGCTCTACGGCTCGTCGAGCGACTCGCGCTGGCACGAATGCGGCCATGGTACGGCGTTCCGCACGCGCTGGATGAACGATGTCGTCTACCACATCGCCTCCTTCATGCTGATGCGCAATCCCGTGCAATGGCGCTGGAGCCATGCCCGCCACCACACCGACACCATCATCGTCGGCCGCGACGCCGAGATCGCCGTCATGCGGCCGCCGGACCTGCTGAAGGCGGGACTGGCCTTCACCGGCATTCTCGACTTCCGCTATTCGCTGCCGACGCTGGCGCGCCAGGCCTTTGGCACGCTGTCGGATGACGAGAAGAGCTATATCCCCGAGATGGAACTACACAAGGCGGTCGTCGCGGCCCGCTGGCACGTCGCCATCTATGTCGCGACGATCGCTCTCGCGATCGCGCTGCGGTCGTGGATACCGCTGGTGTTGATCGGCCTGCCGCGCCTCTACGGCACCTGGCACATGGTGACGACCGGCCTGCTGCAGCATATCGGCCTAGCCGACAATGTCATCGACCACCGGCTCAACACGCGCACCGTCTACATGAACCCGATCAGCCGGTTCATTTACTGGAACATGAACTACCATGTGGAGCACCACATGTTCCCGATGGTACCCTATCACGCGCTGCCCAGGCTGCACGAACTGATCAAGCACGATCTGCCGGAGCCGAATCCGTCGATGTGGCATGCCTATCGCGAGGTCTGGCCGGTGCTGCTGAGGCAGCTGAAATACGAGGATTATTACCTCAAGCGCGAACTGCCGCCGACGGCCAGGCCCTATCGCGGCGAATTCCACGAGGTCGATATGTCGGCGGCGGCCGAATAGCGATCGGTAATGTCCGCAGGAGATTGAGATGGCCGATTGGGTTGAAGCGTGCGCCGTGGGCGATGTCGAGGAAGAGGATGTCATCCGCTTCGACCATGATGGGCGGACCTTCGCGATCTATCGCTCGCCGGATGACGAGTTCTTCGCCACCGACGGTTTCTGCACGCATGAAAAGGCGCATCTGGCCGACGGGCTGGTCATGGACGACATCATCGAATGCCCCAAGCACAATGGCCGCTTCAACTACAAGACCGGGCAGGCCAAGGGCGCGCCGGTCTGCGTCAACCTCAAGACCTATCCAGTGAAAGTCGAGGCCGGTAGGGTGATGATCCAGATCTGAAACGCGGTGCTGATCCGGCACCGCTGCAAGCAGGCAACAGAGGGACGTTTGATGAGCCGAAAGAGACCGACAGTCGCCGATTTGCGCGCCATGAAAGGCAAGCGGCAGCTGACCATGCTGCGCGTGCTCAACCTGGACGAGGCGGAGGCCGCCGAGCGGGCAGGGGTCGACATCGTCTCGGTGCCGCCCGAACTGGTGCTCAATCCGCAATACCGCGACGCGGCACCCAGCCTGTTCACCATGCCGGGCGACAATTTCTTCGAGATCGGCACGGCTGACGATTTCCTGCGTTGGGCTTTCCGGCTCTACAAGGCCGGCGCCGACGCGGTCTATTGCAGCGCGGGCTATGCCACGATCAAGCGGATGGCGGACGACGCCATTCCCGTCATCGGCCATGTCGGCCTCATTCCGTCCCGTGCGACCTGGACCGGCGGCTTCAAGGCGGTCGGGAAGACCGCCGACACGGCGATGCAGGTGTTCGAGGCCGTGAAGCAGTTGGAGGCCGCGGGCGCCATTGGCGCCGAAATAGAAGTTGTGCCGGTCGAAGTGGCGAAGGCGATCTCGGAGCGGACGCCGCTGATCATGCTGTCGATGGGCGCGGGCACCGGTTGCGACGCGCAATATTTGTTCGCCGACGACATCCTTGGCCAGAATAGAGGCCACATGCCCCGCCACTCCAAGGTCTACCGCAATTTCGCCGCCGAGTATGACCGGCTGCAGGCGGAACGGGTGGCGGCGTTCTCCGAATATGTCGCAGACGTCAACAGCGGCGCCTATCCCGAGGACAGGCACATCGTGCATATGGATCCCGCCGAGCTACGCCTGTTTCTCGACAAGGTCGGCCGGAGCTAGGGCCGGCCGCCACGCATTACCGGCGAGCGCGGCGTGGAGTGCTTCCGCATTGACGCCGAGCGGCCGGTCCTCCTTCAGGGAAGGGACGAGCGCGCGTATCGCCGTGTGGACGGCTGACGTGCGTGGTGCCAGCGTCAACCCTTCACGCAGGTCGACGGCCTGGGCGGCCGCCATCAGTTCGAAAGCGATCAGCCGCCGCCACAGCGCAATCATGTCAGCGCATTTCGAAACTGCCAGCGGCGTCTGCGTGGCGTGATCCTCGACGCCTTCCGAGACGGGCAGGAAATCGAGCATCACCGGATTGGCCTTGTGGCGGATGGCGGCCAGGATCGACGTCACCGTCTTCTGCAGCGGCACGAAACCGGCCGAGGCGCCGCCGACCGGCGACAGATATTTCGGCAGGCCGTTGCGGCCCGAGCCGGTGAGCTGGATGAAGCGGGCCGCACTGGCGGCGGCGCACTGGGCGATGGCCAGGCTGAGCGTCTCGAAGGCAAGCGCCAGCGAAGCGGTGTGGAAGTTGCCGGTCGACAGCACCAACTCGTCGTCGCCCAGAACCAACGGGTTGTCGGCGGCGGCATTGAGTTCGATCTCGACGGCGCGTTTTGCCTGGCCGATCGCCTCGATCAGCGCGCCATGGATCGAGGGCATGCAGCGGATCGACAGCGGATCCTGTATGGTGGTGGGCGCCGGTGCTTCGTCGCGGGCGAGAAGATCGTGCAGCGCCTTGGCGGCTTCCTGCTGACCGGCAGCGGGCCGCGCCATGTGCAGGCGGGGATCAAGGATGGTGCGGTTGGCGCCAAACCCTTCCATGGTCAGCGCGCCGGCCTGCTGCTGCTGGTCAAGGGCCGACAGCGCGTCCGTAACCACAAGCGCGCCGCCGCCGGTGGAGACAGCGGAAGCGTTGATCAGCGACAGCCCGTCCTTGGGCGCCAGGCCGATCGGAGCGAGGCGGGCCATCATCAGCGCCTTGGCCGCCGGCATGCGCCTGCCCTGATAATCGGCTTCGCCTTCGCCGATCAGCAGGCGGGCGATCGCGGTCATCAGCACCAGGTCGCCGGCGCCGATCGACCCCAGCGACGGCATCACAGGATGAACACCGGCGTTGAGCACATCGACCAAAGCGACAAAAACGGCGGGCGACAGGCCGGAGCCACCCACCGACAGCATTGTCAGGCGTGCGAGCATGGTTGCCCGCACGGTCTCGACCGGCAGCGCTTCGCCGACCGCGCCGCTGCGGCCCTCGAGCAACTGGCGCTGGAAGGCGCTAGGGTCACCCTCGACCGATGTACCGAGATTGGCGCCGAGCCCGGTGTTCAGGCCGTAGATCTGCTGGCCGGAGGCCGCGGCCTGGTCGAGCACCTTTCGCGCCTTCTCCAGCCTGCCGATGATCTCGGCTCCGATTTCCACCTTGCGCGCCTCGCGGGCGACGGCGGCGACGTCGCCGACGCTGACGCCGGTCCCGGTGAGGACGAGCGCGCTCATGCGAAACGCAGCCTCTGGCCGATGCCTTGCGCTTGCGCCTTGGCCAGCATCGCCTTGCCGAGCGCGATGTCGGACAGCGACAGGCCTCGATGCCAGAACAGGATGGTCTCGTCGTTACTCTGCCGTCCCGGCCTCAGGCCGCCGGCGATCTGGCCGAGTTCGGCATGCAGCGTCGTCTCGCTCAGCCGCCCGGTCTCGACATGGGCGCGCAGCGAGCCGAACTTGCCGCCCTTGCACTGGCCCCAGTCGTCGACGACCATCTTCTGCATGATGTCGGTCAGCGACAACTCCACCGCGCTCATCGTGCCATAGGGCACCACCAAGGCGCCGGGCTTGATCCATTCGGTCTTGAGCAGGGGTTGCGGCTCGGGCAGGCGCGAGGCCTCGACGACAATGTCGGCGCCCTTGACGCAGCTCTCCCAGTCAGCGACCGCGTTGACAGGCTTGCCGAGATCGGCGGCGAGCTTCGCGGCAAAGCCGTCGCGGCTTTCCGGCCGGCGCGAATGGACGCGGATTTCGTCGAAATCGAAGAGATGGTCGAGCAGGCGAACATTCCAGTACGCGGTGCCGCGTGCGCCGATATGGGCGAGCACCTTGGAGTTCTTGCGCGCCAGGTGCTTGGCGCCGATGGCGGTGACGGCGCCGGTGCGCATGTCGGTGATGACGGTGGCGTCGAGGATGGCGCGCGGCGTGCCGGTGCGCGGATCGAACAGATTGAGGATGCCGAATTCCGAGGGCAGGCCGTGCAGATAGTTGTCGACATAGTCGCCGACGATTTTTACGCCCGCCGTGTCGAGCGGCGCGACGTAGCCACGCAGAACATTGAAATGGCCGTGGAAGGACGGGTCGGGTTCGAGGTGGACACGCGGCTCGATCACCGTCTGGCCCTTGCCTTGCGCGATGAGCCCGGCCTCGACGGCGCCGACGATCTCGGCATCGGTCATGGCAAGGGCTTCGATGTCGAGAGCATTGAGGTAGTCGATATAGATAGGCTTCATGCGTCTGCGTTCCTCGCCACCCCGCTCCTCCATAACAGGCCGCGACGCGACACGAAAGTTTGTTGGCTGTTATCTGGACGCCGTCGGCCAAATGCTGTTCAAGCGGTCCGTCATGACTGCCATTTCCGAGACCGAAGCTTCAGCCGAACCAGCCGGGAATTCGCGGCGTGTGGCGTTGATCGTCGCCATCGCCTTCTTCATGCAGCTGCTGGATTCGACGATCATCTCGACCTCGCTGCCGCAGATGGGCGCTTCCTTCGGCGTGCCGGCGGTGGCGATGAGCATCGGCATCACCGTCTACATGCTGACCATGGCGGTGTTCGTGCCGCTGTCGGGCTGGCTCGCCGACCGTTTTGGCGCGCGTAACATCTTCCTCGTCGCCATCGCGCTGTTCACGCTGGCGTCACTCGCCTGCGGCTTTTCGCAAGACCTGACCCAGTTCGTCGCGGCGCGTGCCGTGCAGGGCCTGGGCAGCGCGCTGATGACCCCGGTTGGCCGAATTCTCGTTCTGCGCAACGCCTCGAAATCCGAATTGCTCAACGCCACGGCGCTGATCACCTGGCCGGCGCTGTTCGCGCCTGTCGTCGGTCCGGTGCTTGGTGGCTTCATCACCACCTATCTGTCCTGGCACTGGAATTTCTTCATCAACATTCCGCTTGGGCTGATCGGGCTGGTGCTGGTCGCCCGCTTCATCCCCGGTGATCGTGAAGCCGAGCCCAAGCCGCTCGACTGGCCGGGGTTCTTCCTGACCTCGCTCGGGCTCGTCTGCCTGCTCTATGGCCTCGAACGCATCGCGCATCCCGAGGATGGCGCCTTGCCAACGGTGGGGCTGATCGCGGCGGGCATGCTCATCGGCTGGCTGGCGGTGCGCCATCTCAGGCGCGCGCCGCATCCGCTGCTCGATCTCTCCTCGTTCAAGGTGCAGACCTTCGCCATCTCGACGCTTGCCGCCGGCACCATCTTCCGGGTAGCGATCAACGCCACGCCGTTCCTCCTGCCGCTGCTGTTCCAGGTCGGTTTCGGCCTCTCGCCGGTCGATGCCGGCATGATGATCCTGGCCTATTTCCTCGGCAATCTCGGCATGAAGACGGTGACGACGCCGACGCTGCGCCGCTTCGGCTTTCGCTCGGTGATGGTCGTCAACGGCATCATCGCGTCGGCATCGATCATGGCCTGCGCGGCGATCTCGCCGCAGACGCCGCAGGCCTTGGTGGTGGCCCTGATGCTGATTGCCGGCCTGACGCGCTCGATGCAGTTCACCGCGCTCAACACGCTGGCCTTCGCCGATATTGCCGCCGGGCAGCGCAGCTCGGCGGCGACGCTGTCCTCGATGCTGCAGCAGGTGGCGATGCTGTTCGGCGTCGCGGTGGCTGCGGCGATCTTGAACCTGTCGCAGATCGCCAGGGACCAGCCGGCGCTCGATCTCGTCGATTTTCGAGCAGCCTTCCTGGTGATCGGCGCCATCGGGCTGGTGGCGGCGTTCCGTTTCCTGGTGTTGCCGAGGACCGCCGGCGCCGAGGTCTCGGGCCATTTTGCCGGGAACTGAAGTCGAATTTTCCCGCCCATCGCGAGGTTAAATTCCATCTTCGCCTTTCGCCTTGGTGTGGCGTATTCGCGGGTACGGACAATGGCGCAAACAATTGCCAAAAGTGCTGGAGTTTCCGGGCATTGCGCCAGTTTTGCCAATCAATGCGTCCACTCCAAGAATCTCGCCGCCAGACCTTGTTTCGAGCGCGGATTCATTTGACGAAGCGGCGTTGAGCCGATTAGCTTTCTTTCCTGGGGTGGCAGCGCTGCCATCGGGGTGAAAGCAGACAATGAACATGGTCGGCTGGCTGAACTTCAGGGGCCTGAATCAGGAAGGCATTGTCTTTGCCATAGCGGTGGTGCTGTTCGTCGCCGCGGCCATCGGCCTGCCTGGCTTCATCGATCCCAACAATCTCGTCGCCATCGTTCGCTCGGTCTCGGTGCTGGGCATACTGGCGCTCGGCATGGCTGTCGTCATCATCGGCCGCGGCATCGACCTGTCGGCGGTGGCGATCATGGCGATGTCGGTCGCCTGGTATCTGCAACTGCTCAACACCGGCACTTCGGACGGGCTGGCCTTCGCCTATGTCCTGGCAGGCGTGCTCGCCATCGGCCTCCTCAACGGTTTTCTCGTCGCCTACGCCGATGTGCCAGCGATCTTCGTCACGCTGGCGACCGGCTCCTTCGTCTTCGGCTATGTCCGCTCGCAATTGATCACGCAGGATGCCGTGCCGGTGCCACAGGGCCATTGGGTGGAGCTGCTCGGCGGCCTGCGCTTCCTCGACATCCCGATCGAAGTGTTCGTGTTCGCGGGGCTCGCCTTCCTGTTCTTCCTGTTCCTGCGCTACACCAAATGGGGCCGCTACATCTATTTCGCCGGCGACAATCCGGTGGCCGCCCGCAACATCGGCATTCCGGTGCGGCCGATGCTGGTGCTGCGTTATGTGCTCTCCGCCTTCGTGGCGCTGATTGCCGGCCTTTTGACGGCGGCCAGCCTGCATTCGATCAACACGCGGGTCGTCAACTCGACGCTGCTCTACGACATCGTGCTGGTGGCGGTGATCGGCGGCATCGGCCTGTCGGGCGGGCGAGGCGGGGTGCGCAACGTGCTGGTGGGCGCGGCACTGATCGGCATCCTGCTCAACGCCATGACCATCATCGACATTCCGCTGCTCTACCAGAACCTGATCAAGGCGGCGATCCTGCTCGGCGCCATCATCGTCGACGGCATCATCAATCCGCGCGACGAGCAGACCGCGCAGCAGGGCGACATTTAGAGCAGATGGGCTAGCCCATCTTGCTCTGGGGTACCCGGTGCGATCGGGGCGATCGGCCGGCAATGAAAACCGAACCAGAGGATAACATCATGAAACTGATCAGAACACTCATGGCGGCGGCCACGGCCCTTGCCGTCACCGCCTTCGTGGCGCCGACCTTCGCCGCCGACGATCCGGGCCCGGCGGCTTACGCCCAGGCACTCAAGGGCAAGCGCGTCATGCTGGTGCCGCTGGCCATGGGCTTCGACCTGGCGCAGGGCTGGGCGCATTACCTGAAGAAGGAAGTCGAGGCCTGGGGCGGCACGTTCGAGACGCGCGATCCGAACTGGGTGGTCGACGCCGGCGCGCAGGCGATCACCGACGCGATCTCGTCCGACACCAGGCCAGACGTGCTGATCATCCATGCGCCGGACCTGAACTCCTATTCCAAGTTGATGAAGAAGGCACAGGCCGCCGGCACCTATGTGATCCTGGTCGACAATCCGGCCAACTTCCCGGCCGATGCCTTCGTCGGCAGCGACTGGGACCGGCTCGGCCAGCTCGAGGCGGAAGCCGCGATCAAGGGCTGCGGTGAGAACTCGTCCAAGAAGATCGGGCTGGTGCAGGGCGACCAGGCCAACTCTTCCAGCCTTTACCAATATGCCGGCATCATGAAGGTGCTGGACAAGCATCCCGACTTCAAGGTCGTGGCCAAGCCCGACTCCAACTGGGATGCGACGACCTCGCGCAATGTGACCACGACCATGCTGCAGCAGAATCCCGACATCTGCTCGATCATCGACTTCTGGGATGGTGACGCGACCGGCGCATCCGCCGCGATCCGCGACGCCAAGCTCGATGGCAAGGTGTTTTTGGTCACCACCGGTGGCGGCGAGAAGGCTGCCGATTGCGACAAGCTGAACGACGGCACCTACGGCGCCGTGGTGATGACCGATCTTGCTCGCCAGTCGGGCGACATGAACGCCATCATCAAATTCCTGCTGCAGAGCGGCCAGCCGGCCGGCACCTCGCACACCTACATCTACACGCTGGAGAAGGCGACAACCAAGGCCGACCTCAAGCCCGACAGCTGCTGGGACCTGAAGGCGCTGCAAGCCGAAGCGGCGGCGAAATAAGCGATCGTTTTCTAAAGACCTCAACGAGGTGGCCGGATCGTCCGGCCGCCTCTTTCTCTCGTTTCTCTTGCCGCAGTGACCTGATGACCTTTCGCGAACGCCTCCAGTCCTGGCGCTACAATCTCGTGCCCGACCATCTGGTCGGCGAGATCCTGACCAAGCGCTGGACCGACAACGCCATTCCTTTCCTGGCGCTGGTGGTGACATTGGCGACATTCGGCTCGATCATTCCGGGCTTCTTCAAGCTCTCCTCGCTGCAGGAATCGACCCGCCAACTCGGCGAGTTCTCGATGGTCGTCACCGGCATGACCGTGGTGATGCTGGGCGGCGGCATCGATCTCTCGGTCGGCTCGATCTTCGCGCTGTCCTGTTTTTCCTCTGTCTATGTCTTCTTCATCCTCGAACAGTCGATCTGGCTGGCGCTGGCCGCGTCGCTCGCCATGGGTCTCGTCTTCGGCGCCATCAACGGCTACCTCGTCGGCTATCTCAGGCTGCGCGCCTTCCTCACCACGCTGGTGACCTTCATCTTCGGGCGGGCGCTGTTCGACATCCTGGTCACCACCTATGCCGCCGACGTGCAGCTTTCGACCGCTACGTCCGACGTGCTCGATTTCATCGGCGACAGCACCTTCTGGGGGCTCTCGGTTTCGGTCTGGCTGGCGATCATCCTGGCCATCGTCACCCATATCGCTCTGACGCGCTCGCGGCCCGGCTGGCATGTGCTGGCGGTCGGCGGCTCCAGGCGCTCGGCACACAATGCCGGCATTCGCGTGCGCCGCACCGTGTTCATGACCTATGTCTTTTCCGGTTTCTGCGCCTCGATCGGCGGTTTTCTCATCGCCTGCCGGCTGAGCGGAGCAGGGCCGGGCACAGGCCTCAATCTCGAAATCATGGCGCTGACGGCGGCGGTGGTCGGCGGCGTCAGCCTCGGCGGCGGGCGCGGCTCGGTGGTCAAGGGCCTGATGGGCGCCATTATCGTCTTGACCATGACCAATGGGCTGATCCGGCTCGGCTACGGCACCGGCACCAACCAGATGGTGCTCGGCATCATGCTGGCGGTCGCGGTGACCATCGATATCCGCTGGCTGAAGAACCGCCACAAGGTGCTGAACGAGGTCTATGTCGCGCCGGTCTATCTCAAGATGGGCGAGACACAATCCGCGGTGCCGGGCTCCGGCACGCCTTACGCACTCGACAACCGGTTGTCCGCCGCCGACCATATCGGGCTTGGCGAACTGGAGGGGCCGGAAGACGTCATCCTCGATCGCGACGACAATCTCTATTGCGGCACGCGCCATGGCGAGATCGTCCGCTTCTTCGCGCCGGATTATGTCAGGTCGGAAGTCTTTGCCCACATTGGCGGCTTCCCGCTGGGCTTGGCCTTCGACAGAGCGGGCAATCTGATCAGTTGCGTCGGCGCCATGGGACTCTATTCGGTGTCGCCGGAACGGGAAGTAAAACGCCTGTCGGCCGAGACGTCGCGTTCCTGGACCTCGATCGTTGACGATGCGCGGCTGCGCGATCCCAATGATTGCGACATCGCGCCGGACGGGCGCATCTATTTCACGGATTCGACGAAGCGCTACGATGCCCATGATTGGGCGCTGGACTCGATCGAGAACCGCGCTACCGGCCGCCTGCTGGTCTACGATCCCCGGGATGGCTCGACAAAGACGCTGCTCGACGGCTACCGCTACACCAACGGCGTGTGCATGGCGCATGACGGCAAGTCGCTGTTCTTCGCCGAAAGCTGGGCCTGCCGCGTGCATCGTTACTGGCTGGAAGGACCGAAGGCGGGCACCGCCGAATGCGTCATCCGCGACATGCCGGGCTATCCCGACAACATCAACCGCGCCTCCGACGGCAATTACTGGATGGCGTGGCTGGGCATGCGCACGCCGAGCTTCGACCTCTCGCTGCGCCACCCCGACATGCGCAAGCGCATGACGCGCCGGCTGCCGCAGGACGAATGGCTGTTCCCCAACATCAACACCGGCGGCGTGGTGAAATTCAACGAGAAGGGCGGCATCGTCGAGGCGATGGGCGACCTGACAGGCGGCGCGCACCCGATGGTCACCTCGATGCGCGAGCACAAGGGTTTTCTGTTCGTCGGCGGCATCCTCAACAACCGCATTGGCCGCTACAGGATTGAGGGCGCCGACCCGAACTGGACCAGCCCGGCTTCCTATTGGGGTGCGAAACCATGATCCTCGATCCGATCCTGGATATGTTTCGCGGCAAGGCGGTGACCATCCCGCCGCTCGACGGCGCCTTTCGGCCAAACACGCGGCTCGATGATGCAGCTGCCTTCGCCGAATTGTCCGAGCCGGACAATCTGCTGGCCTCCAGTGACAGGCTGCTCGCCTCCAGCGGCAATGCCGTCTATTCGCTTGCCGTGGGAAGCGAGCCTAAGGTTGTCGAAACCTTTCCATCTCCGATCACGGCTCTGGCGCTGTCGCGGTCAGGCGAACTGACGGTGGCGCTGGAAAGCGGCAAGCTCTCGATATCAGGCAAGGAGATTTCGCTGCCGGCTGGTGTCAGCTGCATCACCGCGCTCGCCTATGCCGAGGACGGCACGCTATGGCTGGCCAACGGGTCGGCCGAGCACGCGCCGTCGCAATGGGCGGCCGATCTGATGAAGAAGGGCGCGTCCGGTTCGCTTTGGGAGCGGGATGCGGCAGGCGGCGAGTTCCGCAAGCTGGCTGGCGACATCGCGTTCCCATACGGGCTCCATCCCCTCGGTGGAGACGTGCTGGTGAGCGAGAGCTGGCGCCATCAGCTTGTCCGTTTCGATGGCACGACCGGCAATCGCTCGACCGTGCTGACGCATCTGCCCGGCTATCCCGCGCGGCTCGCGCCTGCCGCCGATGGCGGCGCATGGCTTACCCTGTTCGCGCCGCGCAACCGGCTGATCGAATTCGTGCTGCAGGAGACGCACTATCGCCAGGACATGATCGGACAGGTGCCGCCGGCCTACTGGATCGCGCCGGCGCTGGCGTCCAACCGCAGCTTCCTCGAACCGCTGCAATGCGGCGGCATCCGCACCATGGGCATCCACAAGCCGTGGTCGCCGAGCCGCTCCTACGGGCTGGTGGTCAGGCTCGATCAAAACATGCAGCCGCAATTCAGCTTGCACAGCCGCGCCAACGGCACGCGCCATGGCATCTGCAGCGTGGCGGAATGGGATGGCAGGCTGTTGATCGCTTCGAAGGGCGGCGATTGCGTGCTGGCCGTCGACCTTGCCTCGGGAGGTTTCTGATGGAACCGATCGTTCGCCTGGAGAATGTCACCAAGAATTACCGCGGCGTGCCGGCGGTGAAGAACGTCACCTTCGAGCTGCGCAAGGGCGAAATCCATGCGCTGCTCGGCGAGAACGGTGCGGGAAAATCGACACTGACCAAGATCATCGCCGGTGTCGTCGACGCCACATCAGGCAAGATGTTCCACAAGGGCCAGGAGATTGCCTACGCCTCGCCGCACGCCGCGCTCGAGGCGGGCATTGCCATGGTGTTTCAGGAGACCAGCCTGGTGCCGTCGATGACGGTGGCGCAGAACCTCTATCTCGGTACTGAAAAATTCCTCAACCGGCTGCGCGGCACGTATATTTCAGCACAGCAGTTCCTGCAGTCGCTGAATTTTCCCGTCGATCCCAACGCCATGGTGGCAACACTGGGCGCCGCCAAGCGGCAGATGGTCGAGATCGCGCGCGCCGTGCACCACAATGCCGAGATCATCATCTTCGACGAACCGACAGCGACGCTGACACCGGAGGAAAAGCGCCACTTCTTCGCGCTGATCCGGAGGCTGAAGGCGAGCGGCGTGTCGATCGTCTTCATCAGCCACGCGCTGGAAGAGGCGCTCGCAATCGCCGACCGCATCACCATCCTGCGCGACGGCGAACTGGTCATCACCGACGACACTTCGGCCTTCGACCGCGACAGAATTGTCGCCGCCATGGTCGGACGCACACTGTCGGGCCAGATCTATCGCCAGCGTGACGAGGCCAGGCTGCGCAAGGCCGGCAAGAAAGTGCTCTCGGTGCAGGACATTTCGATGAGCAATGTCGTGCGCAACACTTCGTTCTCGATCTTCGAGGGCCAGATCACCGGTGTGTTCGGCCTCATCGGCTCCGGCCGCACCGAGACCTTCAAGATCGTGTCCGGCATCTACAAGCGTGATTTCCTGCGCGGTGGCGCGATCGAACTGAACGACAGGCCGGTGCGCTACCTCGTGCCGAGCGAAGCGGTTGCCGACGGCATCGTCTATGTCACCGAGGATCGCAAGAGCGAGGGCATTTTCGAGACGATGGGAATTGCCGAGAACCTGTTCGGCGGGCTGCTGGCGGCGGGCCGTGAAAAGGCCTGGGTGATCAACCAGCAGGAGATGCGGCAGCTTTCGGCGGAATGGACGAAAACCCTCAGCATCAAGGCGATCAACGACAATGCGCGCGTGGTCGAGCTGTCGGGTGGCAATCAGCAGAAGGTGGTGATCGGCAAGGGGCTGGTGCAGCAGCCGCGCATCGTCATCTTCGACGAGCCGACGCGCGGCGTCGATGTCGGCGCGATCGCCGAGATACACCAGATCATCAACCGGCTGGCCGACGAAGGATTGGCCGTGGTGGTGATCTCGTCCTATCTGCCGGAGATCATGAACCTGTCGGACCGCATTCTTGTCTGCCGGCAAGGCCGGATCGTCGAGGAGTTTTCACCGGCGGAGGCGACGGAGGAGAAGATCATGTATGCGGCGGTGCATTAGATTCGCTGAGGCTTGGCGGTACATGCACGTTGGCAATTGGCGAAAACGCCCGCCCCTTCGTCATCCTGGGGCGTAGCAAGGAGCGAAGCGACGCGGCGCAGACCCCAGGATCCGTGCCGGGACTCAGGTGTGCTGCTGCGGTGCAGGATTTGGCTCCGCCGCGCTCTACGGTGAAAGTCACGGAATGGATCCCAGGGTCTTCGCGACGGCGCTTCGCGCCTGCTCCGCCCAGGGATGACGAAGTTTGGGTACTTCGGCCGAACCTTCAATGTCCTGCGCCGTTGAGCGCCAAAAACTGAGGCAAAAAAGTCGGTTAGCCATATTTGCTCGAAACTTGATTCAACGACCTAATTCATCCAAACGAAAGGACCAGATCATGGCCACCACAAGACTCCTCAGCGATGCCGAGGTCGAAAAAATCCCGGCGGTGAAGGCGGTGTTCGACGACATCAGGGCAACGCGCAAATCGGATTTCGTCAACAATTTCTGGCGTGGGCTGGCCAATGATCCGGCGGCGCTGAAGCGGATTTGGGAGCAGTTGAAGGTGGTGATGGTCGCCGACAGCGCCATCGATCCGCTGACCAAGGAAATGATCTACATCGCAGTGTCGACGGCCAATGGCTGCTCCTACTGTGTCCACTCGCACACGGCCGCCGCCCGTGCCAAGGGCATGACCGACGCGCAGCATGGCGAGCTGGTGTCGATCATCGGCCTCGCCGGCCAGACCAACCATCTGGTGACGGCGATGCAGATCCCGGTCGACCCGCAATTCGAGGTGAAAAGCTAGAGCCATTTCCGGGAAGGCGCATTACGGCTTTCCATCCGAAATTGCGTAAAAACAAAGAGTTGGAGCGGTTCGGCAATTCTATCAAACGCTGAACCGCACCGGCGGCCAGCCGGCCCATCGGCGCGGCGCGAACATTTGTCCCCAGCCTGTTAAGGAAGTGACATGTAACGGCACTAAGGAGACCCTACGCGAAGTTGCGCGCCGGTGGTTCTCCGGCAGCCGGCTCTCGCAGTGGAGCCGGCATGAAAATCGTCCAGATCACCGATACCCATTTCAGCCCGACCAAGCCGCATTTCAACGGCAATTGGCAGCCGCTCGCGGCCTGGATCGAGCAAAGCGGCGCTGACCTCGTCGTCCATACCGGCGATCTCAGCGTCGACGGCGCCGACAAGGACGACGACATCAGCTTCTGCATGGATCTGATGCGGGAAATCTCGGTTCCGATGCTGCTGGTGCCCGGCAATCACGATGTCGGCCATCTGCCCGGCTCGCTGCAGCCGGTCAATGCGGAACGTCTTGAGCGCTGGCGCCGGCTGGTCGGTCCCCATTATTGGATGGAGGACGCCGGAAACTGGCGATTCATAGGGCTCGACAGCCTGTTGATGGGCTTTGACGATGCCGAGGACGAAAGCCAGTTCGAATGGCTGCGCGCGGCGCTGGAAAGCCGTGGCGGCAGGCGCATCGCCATTTTCGCTCATAAGCCCTTATTCATCGATGAGCCGGGCGAGGGCGACACCGGTTACTGGAGCATCCGCCCGGCACAGCGCCGGCGTCTCTACGACCTGATCGCGGACCACGATGTCGCGCTGTTCGCCAGCGGGCACCTGCACCGGGCATGGCAAGGCAAATACCGAAACACTTCGCTGGTCTGGGGTCCGTCGGCGGCCTTTGTCGTCGGCGACATGGAGCGCGACATGCCGGGCGAGCGGCTGCTTGGCGCCGTCGCGCATGAATTCGGCGACACCGTCACCAGCGAGATCGTCGCCATCCCCGGCATGACCGTGCATGTCCTCGATGACGTGGTCGAGGAGGTTTACCCGCACGAGGCGCACAAGGTCCGCAAGAAAGTCGCATCATGAGCGCGCTCTCGCTTTGCGACTTGAAGAAGTCCTTCGGTGGCAACGCCATTCTGAACGGTGTCAGCCTCGATGTCGAAGCGGGCGAGTTCATCGCCCTGGTCGGTCCCTCGGGCTGCGGCAAGAGCACCTTGCTGCGCATTCTCGCCGGGCTCGATCATGCCGACAGCGGCGAGATCTTCGTCGGCGGCAGGGACATGTCGGCGGTCGCGGCGGCCGACCGCAACGTCGCCATGGTGTTCCAGTCCTACGCGCTCTATCCGCATCTGACGGCCGGCCAGAACATCGCGGTTCCCTTGGCCATGAAGCGGTTGAGCCGGACGCAGCGCCTGCCGCTGGTCGGTTCGTTCCTGCCAGGACAGAAAGAGATCCGCGCCGGCATTTCGCGGGATGTGCGCGAGATGGCGACCGTGCTCAAGATCGACCATCTGCTCGACCGCAAGCCTGGTCAGATGTCGGGTGGGCAGCGGCAGCGCGTGGCCTTGGCCCGCGCCATGGTGCGCCATCCCTCGATCTTCCTGATGGACGAACCGCTTTCCAACCTCGATGCCAATCTGCGCGTCCATGCGCGCGGCGAGATCGTCGAGCTGCACCGCCGCGCCGGCGTGCCGACGCTCTATGTGACGCATGACCAGGCCGAAGCGCTGTCGATGGCCGACCGCGTGGCTGTCATGATCGGCGGCAATCTGCTGCAGCTTGCCGCGCCGGAGGCGATCTACAACGATCCCGCCCATATCGAGGTCGCCCGCTTCGTCGGTCAGCCGAGGATCAACATCCTGCCCGCGCTCGCTGACGCTGGCCGTGTCGATTTCCAAGGCATCCGGCTTGCCCTGCTGGAGAAGGTGGCGAATGGCCCGGTCAGCCTCGGCATCCGGCCTGAATTCGTCAAGCTGTCGCCCAGCGGGCGGAGCGGCCTTGCCGGGCGGATCGAGCGCCTCGAATTCCTCGGGTCGGAAGTCATTGCCCATTGCAGGCTCGACGCGTCCGGCGACACCGTCATCGCCAAGCTCGCACCGCATGAGGCGAGGGACCTGATTACGGGAATGCCGGTGGGTATCCTTCTGTCCCCTGAACAGGCCATGGTCTTCGGGCCGGAGGGACGGCGGCTGCGTACGGCAAGTGCCGCGCCGGCACGGCAGGAGCCGGCCTATGTCTAGCATCGCGCTGGCGGGTAATGTCTCCAGCGTCGCGGCATTTCATCGGCGCAGCGAGGACCGTACCGCCTGGTTGCTGGCGGCTCCGGCGATCGTGCTGTTGCTGCTGTTCGTGCTGTTGCCGGTGGCTGCCGTCATCTTCCTCGGCTTCACCGATTTCGAACTCGGCTATGGCAAATTCCGCCTGGTCGGCTTCGAGAACTACGCCCATCTGATCACCGATCGAACCTTTCGCAAATCATTGTGGAACACATCGGTCTATACGGCGATCGTCGCACCGGTCTCGATCATCCTCGGTCTCGGCGTCGCCCTGCTGATCGAAGGCGAACCGCGTGCGCGCGGCTTCTTCCGCACCGTCTATTTCCTGCCGGTGGCGTCGCTGATCGTCGCCATGGCGACCGTCTGGCAATATCTCTTCCATCCGACGATCGGGCCGATCAACGAGTTGCTTGCGCTGGTCGGCATTCCCGGCCCGAACTGGCTCGGCGCCTCGAATACCGTGCTTTACAGCCTGTCGATCATCGGCGTCTGGCAGTCGGTCGGTTTCAACATGGTGCTGTTCCTGGCCGGCCTGACGGCGATCCCGCGCGAACTTTACGCCGCCGCTCATGTCGACGGCGCGAAATCGGCGCTCGACCGGTTCTTCCTTGTCACCTGGCCAATGCTCGGGCCGACGACGCTGTTCGTCGTCACCATCAGCATCACCAATGCGGTTAAGGTTTTCGAGACGGTGAAGATGCTGACCGATGGCGGCCCCAACAAGGCCTCCGAAGTGCTGCTGTTCACCATCTACCAGGAAGGCTTCGTCTATCTGCGCGTCGGCTATGCCTCGGCGATGACGGTCGTCTTCCTGGCGATCCTGGTCGTGCTGATGCTTCTCCAATACCGCGTGCTCGACCGGCGGGTGCATTACACATGACCAGCCTGCCTGCCGGCCGCATCATCCGCTTCGCGCTGCTTTCGCTCGGCGCGCTGATGATCCTCGCGCCCTACATCTTCATGATCTCCACGGCGGGCAAGACGCAGAGCGACATCTTCACCTCGTCGCTGTCGCTCATCCCCGAGCACTTCTACTTCGCCGAGAATTTCGCCAAGGCGTTAGCCAAGGTGCCGATGGCAACGCTGCTGTGGAATGGCGTCATCGTGTGCGGCCTGATCTTCTTCTTCCAGGTGCTGGTCGCCATCCCCTGCGCCTACGCCATGGCCAAGCTGAAATTCCGCGCCGCGCGATTGATGATGGTGCTGGTCATGCTCGGCCTGCTGGTGCCGATCCACGCCACCGCGCTGCCGCTCTATGTCGCCTTCGACCGCATGTCGCTCTTGAACAGCTATACCTCGCTGGTCGCGCCCTTCACCATTTCGGTGTTCGCGATCTTCATGTTCCTGCAGTTCTTCCGCGCCATGCCGGACGATCTTATCCACGCGGCGCGGCTCGACGGCATGTCCGAACTCGGCATCGTCGCCCGCGTCATCGTTCCCAACGCCTGGCCGGCGGTCACCGCCTTCGCGATCTTCTCGGTGGTCGCGCACTGGAACGATCTCTACTGGCCGCTGATCGTGGTCAGCAAGCAGGCCTACGCCACGCCGCCGCTCGGCCTGATGTATTTCCGCGCCGCCGAGGCCGGCGACGACTACGGCGCGCTGATGGCCGCCACGATGATCATCACCCTTCCACTCGTCGTCGCCTTCCTGTTCGCACAGAAGCGCTTCGTCGAGGGCATCACCATGACCGGCCTCAAAGGCTGAGCTTGCCAACAACTGAGTGGGCCAACAACTGATTGGGCCAACAACCGACTGGCCAAAAAGGAGCACGAGCAATGAAGCATTTTTCCAGGATTTTCGCCGCGGCGGCGGTGTCGCTTGCGGCGGCCCTGCCAGCCTATGCCGAGACGACGCTGACAGTTCATTATCCCATGCCCGGCTTCTTCAAGAACGTGATGGACACGATCTCGAAGAAGTTCATGGAAGAAAATCCCGACATCAAGATCCAGTTCGCCAGCCCGTCCGCGACCTATGAGGAAGGCATCCAGACCATCCTTCGCCAGGCCGGCACCGACGAGATGCCCGACATCACCTTTATCGGCCTCAATCGCCTGCGCATGCTCAACGAGCGCGACGTTGCCGTCGATCTTGGCCCATTGGTCAAGAAGGAAGGCAACATGGCGGAGCTCGGCTTCTCCGACACCATCCTGAAGCTGGCGCAGGTCAACGGCAAGCAGGTCGGCCTTGCCTTCGCCACCTCGAACCCGATCATGTATTACAATGCCGACCTGGTGAAGGCCGCCGGCGGCGACCCGGACAATCCGCCCAAGACCTGGGATGAGGTGATCGCGCTCGGCGGCAAGATCAAGGCGCTCGGCAATGGCGTCGACGGCATCGACTTCCGCTGGCAGGGCGACGATTGGATGTTTTCGGCGCTGCTGTTCGGCGCCGGCGGCAAGATGCTGAACGAGGATGAAAGCAAGGTAGCCTTCAACGGGCCGGAAGGCGAGAAGGCGATGGAGATCCTGGAGCGGATGGTGAAGGAGGGCGGCATGCCGGTCTTCACCAAGCCGGCTGGCGAGCAGGCTTTCGCGGCCGGCAAGGTCGGCTTCGAATTCCAGACCACCGGCGCGCTGGTCAACACCATCAAGAATGTCGGCGACAAGTTCACGCTGCGCACGGCCAAGATCCCGCTGATCGACCCGGTCACCGGCCATCTACCGACCGGCGGCAACGCCGTGGTCATCCTGACCAAGGACGCCGCCAAGCAGGACGCCGCCTGGAAGTTCGCGAAGTTCGCCGCCGGTCCTTATGGCGCGTCTGTCGTTGTGCCCGGCACGGGCTATGTCCCCAACAATGAACTGGCGGCGAAGTCTCCGCAATATCTCGGCGATTTCTACAAGAAGAACCCGCTATTCCAGGCCGGGCTCAGCCAGATGCCGCTGATGGTTCCGTGGTATGCCTTCCCGGGCACCAACGGTGTGAAGGTGACGCAGACCATCGTCGACAACCTGTCGCGGATCGTCGACCAGTCGGCAACGCCCAAGGAAGCGCTCGCCGACGCGGCAAGCGACGTCGAAGGCATGCTACCGACGCAGTGAGGGGATGGCATAGTACGGCCGCGCCAGTGCGGCGCGGCTGTACCCAAGCGCATGACCAACGTGAGTATGGCGAACTGGTGCCGATTATAGGACTGGCATGGCAGGGCAACCACTTGGTGAGGCTGATGCAGATCCTGGTCGATCCTGAATTCGAGATGAAAAGCTGATTTGGCGCCTACCGTCTTGTCTCCTGCACCAGGGCAAGTGTGTCCAAGCGGTTGACGATTTGATTGGCCCGCGTTTCCTCCAGGAGATCAAAACATGCTCTGGGCCATAGCTCGAGAGCTTTCTTGACGACAGCTTTCATGTCCCTCTCGATCCAGTCGGGGTCGAGCTTCAGGAATTCGGCAACACGCCGAAACCGTTTGAAGGTGACATTCGCGAATGCGTGTGTACCTGCAAACCGAAGTGCCAGATCGTCATTGGGTGCATAGAAAATGGTCGGAACAATATCGTAAGCCGGCGAAAGTCTTATCTCGCGATTGTCGGGAAACCAGAATGACCAGTTCTTGAGATGATCGTCTCCGTTTCCGATCAGGACGTCGGCAACGATCCGGCGAAATCCCTCCATAACGTCGGCCCGCCAGTCGGTGCTGAAGCGGCGGATCATGTTGAGGATGGTTTCGTAGGTGGCCATCGTATATTTACGCTCTCCAGTGGCCCCAACGATCTGGGCCGCATCTTCCATATGGATGCGCTGTTCTTCACCTGGCCGGTCGAAACGATCGGCAACGAAGGCCTGCTTGCCGCCTTCGAAAAAGGACGCCGGAATGGATTCGATGGCGCTGGTTGGGATGAGGCGACAATCCGCTGTGTTGACGCCAATCATCCGCGAAAGGGTCATGGCGGCATATTCCGCCTCTGGCAAACCAGGATATCGAGGGGTAGGCACCTTCAATATACAGCGACTTTCTCCGGCCCTCGCCGGGACGGTGAGACGGTCGCCTATAGCCAGGGCGCCGAATTTCAGCTGTACGCCAGCGAGTGAGAATTTCACAACACCCTCTGGGCGCACGAGATCAATGCCTTGAGCATTTTCGAGACGAAGCGGCCCGGCCGAAGCGGATGGCCCAGTTTCCGGCGTGGCTAGAACCGCGCCTGGCAAATCCGCACCAAGTCGTGTCAGCAAATCGAATTGGTCATGATTTCCTGGTCCCATCTCAGTCATAACCAGGTCGCGTAGGGCCCCTTCGGGGAGCAGTCCGGAAAACCACGGGGGCAAATAGCCGTGAAGGCCTATCTTGTCGCCGCGCGCCGCAAGCCGTGCCCGTGTGGCTTCTTCGTCACCCGGCACCACCCAGGCGAGGCTGAGAATGGGTCGATCCGGATTTCTCAGATAGGCCTCGTCGACCACGAAGGTGGTGGCTCTGTCGCGGTCGCGCGCCAGGATTCCCACGCGGATTCTTTTGCCGTGCCGATCCAAAAGATACACACCCAGAACCGCGGCTGGCTCCACCATTACTTGTCCCCCTCATCGGACAGGTCGACGAACACGTCTTCGAAAGCGGTGGATTGGCCGGATGATGTCTCACGCTCCACCCTCTTGGAGGAAATCAATTCGCGTGCGGCGGCAAGCTTGGAATTGGGTACAAGCAATGGCGTCAGGTCAAGAGCGTCACAGATATCGACCAGCAGGGAGAGCCTGTCTCGTCCGATGCGCTCTTTGGCAAGGTCGCGTTCCAGCTCGGAAATACGTGCACGGTCCCGCCCCAGTCGTTCGGCAAGAGCTGGCTGTGTTAATTGCCGACGCTGCCTGGCTTCCTTGATTTGAGCTCCAAGGGATTGAAAAATCGACTGGGACATGCGCTTTTCCGCTCTTTATGTGAAAAGAAGCGGAATTACGCATATTTTATCATTAGAAACATGTCAAGCGGAATTCCGCTCTTGTATGGAAATAAGAGCGGAATTCCGCGCTTCTGTGAAAGCCGTAAGCCCGGTTCAGGGCCGGTAGATCCGCTCAGCCGTGTTCCAGAAGATATCCGCCTCGGCGGCCGCGCCATGCTTCGCTACAGCCTCCCGATGCGCCTTGATCAGTTCGGCGTGGCTGGTCCACAGCTTCTCGATGGGAAAATTCGAGCCGAACATCAGGTGATCGGCTCCCAGAATCTCGATCGCGTTGTCGACGATATAGGCGATCAGCGCCGGGTCGTTGCGGTGGACGAAGGTGCCGAGGCCGGAGAGCTTGGCATGGAAATTCGGTGCCGCTGACAGCATGCGCAGGCCGGCCTTCCAGGCCTCGGTGGTTTCCGGTTCCATGCCGGTCAGCATGCCGGCATGGGTGAGAATGAAATTGGTTTGCGGGTTTTCGCCGACCAGCGTCAGTCCGTCCTTCATCTGGGCGGGGAACAACTGCAGGTCGAACGATAGTCCGTAATCCTTCAGCCTCGCCACATTGGCGCGCACCTTCGGATCGATGACCTGATCGGCGGAGGCGGCGAAGCGGAAGGCCGGCGTCTCGTGCCAGTGCAGTTGCATGCGCACGCCGCGCAGCAGCCTGTATTTCATCAGCCGATCGATCTGCGGCCTGACATCGTCGACCGTCATGTCGGCATAGCCGACAATGGCGTGCGGCCAGCCGGTCTCGTCAGCCGTCTTCTGCAGGAAGGCGACTTCCTTCTCGAAATCCCCCTTGGCCCAATTGGTCTGGACATAGACGGCCTTCTCGACGCCAGAACCTTGCTGGTCGGCGAGAAACTCCTCGATCGGATAATCGCGGCGGATCGGCTCGTAGGGGCCGAAGATGCGCGGCACCATCGGCCCGACCAGCCAGGGCTGGTCCTGCTGGCGCCAGATGTGGAAATGCGCGTCGATGGCTTTCTGCATCAGGATACCCTTTTCCAGAGTGTCGCAGCCGCCGGGGCAGGGCGGGCAAGCGACAGGATGAAATCGGTGAGACCGGCGAGTGACGAACCGTCGACCAGATCGTCGAGCACTGGCAGGATGGCGCTGAGCGCGGCGGTTTCCGGCCGGAAGCGAGGGTCGCCGGCCAAAGGGGTCGCCAGCGACAGCCGGAAGGCGCGGGCGCTCAGCCGGCGGATGGCCGTTTCCAGTTCGGCATGGCCGCCACGCTCCAGGGCGTCCGACAGGATGACGACAGCGGCGCCGCGCGCGAAGGACGAGAAGCGCGGCACCGAGAGGAAGGCGAGCAGTGTCGGCCCCATGCGGGTGCCGCCGTCCCAGTCGTCGACCTGGGCGGCCGCGCGCGCCAGCGCCTGATCGCGGTCGCGGAGGCGCAACGCCGCCGTGATGCGGGTCAGCCGCGTGCCGAAGGTGAAGATTTCCGCCCGGTCAGCACCCTGCACGGCGGCATGCGCCAACTTGAGATAGTCCGCCGTGTGCAGCTTCATCGAGCCCGAGACGTCGATGAGGATCAGCAGCTTGCGCGGCACGGTCTGGCGGCGGCGCAGCAGCGGCGAGGGGACATCGCCATCGGCGCTGACGATTTCGCGCAGCGAGCGGCGCAGGTCGAGCTTGCCGCGCGAATGGGTGCGCACGGTACGAAAGGAGCGGCGGGCGGGCAGGGCGGATGACAGTTGGCGGCGAAAGGCGGTCAGCCTGTCGTCGTCGCGCTGGAAGTCACGGGTGCTCAACTGCTCCAGCGCCGAGGACTGTTCGCCACCTTCTTGACTGTGCTCGGCGTCGGTCCGCTCGTCGTCGGCGCCGCCATCATCCTTGATACGGGTTTCCTCGTCGGCTTCGCCTTCGACCACGGCTGATGTGCTGCCATGGAAATAGCTTTGGAAATGAGCCTCGAACTCGTCGCGGCGGTCGGGGGGCGGCGCCAGCGTGGCAAGGGCGGCCTGGCGGATATCGGCCATCGAGCGGGGGCCGAGCAGGGTCACGGCTTGCATGAAGTTGGAGACTTGTTCGGGGGCGATGGCGAAACCGTAGTTGCGTAGCAGCCGGGCGAAGCCGAGGAAGGCAGCCGCGGCGCGGGGCAAGCTTGTTTCCCGCATCATTTCGTGGCGCCCCCCTCTGTCCTGCCGGACATCTCCCCCTCTAGGGGGGAGATTGGCAGCTTCGATGCTTCGCCTGGTTCCGCGATGTCGCGAATTAGCGAAAGCCGGGATGACAGCCGATCTCCCCCCTAGAGGGGGAGATGTCCGGCAGGACAGAGGGGGGCGCTGTCCCGCCAGCGTTGCCCAATGAGGTCCCGGCTCACCCCAGCGCCTCCTCGACAATCCGGCCAAGCTCCGGCGCGATGTAGGACAGGTCTTCCTCGTCCTTGATCAGCACGCCGATGGCGCGGCGGAAGGCTTCCGGCCAGGGGCTGCCGCCTTTTTCGAGGATGGTCGCGGCATTGGCCCATTCGACCGCCTCGGCGATACCCGGCGGCTTGGCCAGAGGGCGGGCACGGATGGTCTGTACCGCCGCCGCCACGGCACGCGCGGTGTCTTCGGCCACATCGCCGGCGCGCAGCATGATGATCGCGGCCTCGCGCTCGGCGTCGGGATAGCCGATCCAGTGATAGACGCAGCGGCGGCGCAGCGCCTCGGCAAGTTCGCGGGTGCGGTTCGACGTCAGGATGACGATCGGCTGTGCCTCGGCGCGGATCGTGCCGCGCTCGGGAATGCTGATCTGGAAATCGGAGAGGAATTCGAGAAGCAGCGCCTCGAATTCATGGTCCGAGCGGTCGATTTCATCGACCAGCAGCACGCGCTGCCGCGGCGCCTTCAGCACCTGCAGCAGCGGCCGGGCAATCAGGAAACGATCATCATAGATGTCGATCTCCTGTTCGCCGGCGTGGCGGATGGCGAGCAGTTGGCGCTGATAATTCCATTCGTAGAGCGCGTGCGCGGCGTCGATGCCTTCATAGCATTGCAGCCGCACCAGATCGCGGCCGAGCAGTTGGGCGATCGCCTTGGCCGCTTCCGTCTTGCCGACGCCCGGCGCGCCTTCGAGCAGCAAAGGCTTGCCCAGCCGGATGGCGAGAAAGATGGCGGTGGCGAGGCTGTCGTCGGCGAGATAGCGCGAGGCGGCAAGATGCTGCGCCACCGCCTCCGGTGACGTCGCGACAGCCTCGTTGACATCAGGCATTTCGGCCACTCAGTTCGCTTGCGCCTTCAGCGCGCGCAAAATGCGCTCGGGCGTGATTGGCAGCGTGTCGATGCGCACGCCGACGGCGTCGAAGACGGCGTTGGCGACGGCGGGGATCTGCGGGTTGGCGCACATTTCGCCCGGACCCTTGGCTCCATACGGTCCATCGGCCGAAGGCCGCTCCAGCACGATGATTTCGGTTTCGGCGAGGTCGCCGGGGCCGGGCATCAGGTACTGGTTGAAGTCGGTGCCGCCATGGTCGCGGTTGGGATAGTAAGGCTCGGTCGTCTCATAGAGCGCGTGGCTGATGCCCATCCAGGAGCCGCCGACCAGCTGCTGCTCGACCATTTTGGGATTCAACGCGCGGCCGATCTCGAAGACGTTCTTCACCGTCAGCACCGTGACCTCGCCGGTCTCGTCGTCGACTTCCACCTCGGCCACCGTGCAGGCATGCGCATAACAGGTCGACGGCTTCATCGCGCCGGTTTCTTTCTCCGGATAGGAGCGCGGGATCAAAAACATGCCGCGGCCGGAGATCGAGCGGCCGCGCTTGAAATGCGCCGACAGGGCGACATCGAAGATCGAGATCGACTTTTGCGGCGCGCCCTTGACCAGTATGTTGCCCTGGCCGTCGGTTTCGAGGTCGGAGGCGTTCACTTCCAGCTCTTCGGCCGCCACTTCCAGCATGACCTGGCGCGCTTCCTTGGCGGCCTGGATGACGGCATTGCCGGCGCGGTGGGTGCCGCGCGAGGCGAAAGTGCCCATGCAGTGCGGGCCGGTATCGGTGTCGGCGGTGTCGACGACGACACGGTCGGTCGGCACGCCGATCGTCTCGGCGCAGATCTGCGCCATGATCTGCTTCATGCCCTGGCCGAGATCCACACTGGACAGCGTCACCATGAAATTGCCGGTCGGGGTCGAATGCACCAGCGCCTGGGTCGGGTCGCCGCCGAGGTTCATGCCGGTGGGATAGTTGATCGCGGCAACGCCGCGTCCGCGCCTGATCGCCATCTCAGGTTCCCTTCACGTAGGAGGACATCGCCATGTATTTCTCAGCCACCGGCCAGTTGGCGGCGCGCGAGGCTTCCTGCATGCACTCGATCAGCGCTGCCCCCTCCGTCGGCTGGCGATGCGCCTTCATGTCGCCGTCGCGATAGGCGTTGATGAAGCGGAATTCGAGCGGGTCCATGCCGATCAGCCGCGCCAGCTTGTCCATCTGCACCTCCAGCGCGAAGTCGCCGATGGTGACGCCGAAGCCGCGCATGGCCGAGGATGGCGTGCGGTTGGTGTAGACGCAGTAGGTGTCGATCCAGACATTGGGGATGGTGTAGGGGCCGGGATAATGGCCCGCGCCCTTCTGCGCGCCATAGGGCGAATGGCGCGAATAGGCGCCGGCATCGGTATAGCCGGTGACCTTTCGGGCGACGATGCGGCCGTCCTTCATGACGCCGTCCTTGATGACGACCTTTTCGGCCGCGCGCGGCGACGAAATCTGCATCTCCTCCTCGCGGCTGTAGACAAAACAGACCGGTCGTCCGGTTAATTTCGCGCCGAGGATAGCGATCGGCTCGACGATGACATCGACCTTGCCGCCGAAACCGCCGCCAACCGTGCCGCCGACGAAATGCAGCTTCGAGCCCGGCATCTGCAGGATGATCGAAGTGTTGTCCAAGGTGAAGAACATCGCCTGCGTGTTGGTGTGGCAGGTGAAGCGGTCATTGCCCTCTGGCACCACGATACAGCCGGTGGTCTCGGTCGGCGCGTGCTCGATGGGGGAAGATTGATAGCTTTGCTCCAGCACGTGATCGGCCTCGGCAAAGCCCGCCTCGACATCGCCGAAGCGCACCTTGCGGCACTCGCCGCTGTCATAGAGGTAATAATTCTGGCCGTGATATTCGTTGACGATCGGCGCGCCGGGCTTCAGCGCCTCCTCCATGTCGAAGACCGCCGGCAGCACTTCGTAGTCGACCTTGACCTTGGCGGCGGCTTCCTGGGCGGCCCGCTCGGTTTCGGCCAGCACCGCCACCACGGCCTCGCCCCTCCAGCGCACCTTGCCGTCGGCCAGCACCGTCTCATCCTCGGGCCCGACCTGGATCAGGATCAGGATGGTGTAGACATTGTGCGGCACGTCCTTGGCCGTCAGCACCTTGACCACGCCCGGATGTTTTTCGGCCTCCGATGTGTCGATCGAGCGGATGCGGGCATGGTGGTGCGGACTGCGCACCATCTTCAGGTGCAGCATGCCGGGGAAATTGCGGTCGGCGAAAAAGGCGGTCTTGCCGGTGACATGGCCAGGCGAATCCGAGCGTGGCCGGGCCTGGCCGATCTCGTGCAGATCGTCCTTGCGGACATCGGCGAAGTAGCTCTTGCGCAGTTCCATTGTTTTGGTCCTTCAGAGCATGATGCCGAAAAGTGTGAAGCGGTTTTCGGGCGACATCATGCTCTATCTCTTTGATTTAGAGCCGGATTCAGATTTCAGGTCTGTTCGACCAGAAATCATCCGGCTCTAGGCCGCGTTCTGCGAGTTGGCACGGGCGGCGGTGAGCACCGCCTGGATGATCGGCTCGTAACCGGTGCAACGGCAGATGTTGCCCGACAGCGCCTCGACGACCTCGTCGCGGCTGGGATTGGGCGTATGGTCGAGCAGCACCTTGGCCGCCATGATCATGCCCGGTGTGCAGAAGCCGCATTGCGTGGCGAACGCATCGAGAAAGGCGCGTTGCAGCGGGTGCAACACGCCGCCTTCGGCAAGGCCCGATGTGGTGGTGATGGCGGCGCCATTGCAGGTTTCGGCCAGCGTCAGGCAGGAGAGCCTCAACTCGCCGTCGATGATGACGGAGCAGGCGCCGCACGTTCCCTGGTGGCAGCCACCCTTCGGCGAGGTGTCGCCGATCTTGTCGCGCAAGGCGTTGAGCAGTGTCGTGCCGCTGTCGATGAATTCGGCCTTTTCAGAGCCGTTGAGCGTGAATTGAACCGGGACCTTTGCCATTCTTCCTCCTTGCGCGCCTGCCCCGCGGGGCAAGCGCGCGCCCCCCGACGTGTTTTCAGGCCAACCCAAGCAGCAGCCGGCCAAGATGGACCGGCAGCACTTCGGCACGATACCAGGCGCTGGCGATTGGATCGGTGATCGGCGCGGTGCCTTCACCCGCGGCGGCCAGCGCCGGTGCTATGCCATCCGGGTCGAGCGTCCTGCCGATCAGGGCTTTTTCCGCTGCCTTGGCGCGCACCGGCCGATCGGCCATGCAGCCGAGCGCGATCCGCGCCGAGGACACGGTCCCGTCTCCAGCCTGTTCCAGAACGACGGCGATGCTCAGCACCGAGACGCCCTTGGGCTTGACCCGCGACACTTTGAGGAAGCGGAAGCTGTCGGCCCTCGGAAGCGTCAAGCTCACCGATGTGACGATGGCGCGACTGTCGCCCCGTCCGGCCAGGAAGGTCTCGATGGGGCGTTCGCCGTCATCGGTGCCGACCGCTGCATCGAGCGCCAGCAGGGCGACGGCGAAATCGCCATAGGGCGCTGGCGCGAACAGATTGCCGCCGACGGTCGCCATGTTGCGGATCGCCGGGCCGCCGACGGCGCGCGCGGCCTTGGCAAGGGCGCCGAGCTCCGGATGGCGGGCGATCTCCGCCATGGTCACCGAAGCGCCGATGCGGACCTTGCCGCCGCCGACGTCGATGGCCGACAGGGCCGGGTCGGTCGACCTGACAAGCCCGGAGACCGAGACGTCGCCTTCATTGGCCGCGCGGACCACGAGTGTACCGCCGCCGAGATAGCGCGTGCCGGCGGCCTTCAGCGCGCCATTGGCGTCCTTTGCCGTGGCAAAAGTCTGCAGTGCCAGCGCCATGGCCCGCTCCTTCAGCTCTGGCCGGCGAAATGGTTTTTCAGGGCATTGAAGCCGCCTTGAAAAACATTGGTTCCCATGCCTTCGGCCAGCTTGTCCGCCTCCTCGGGGGCGGCGTCGAAGCTGGCGGTCCATTCGGCAAAGGTGCGGTCGCCGTCGGTGACGCGCCGCAGTTGCAGCGTCGCCTTGTGATTGGTGAGCGGCTGCGGCGTTTCCAGGATGGAATAGCTGACGAGGAAATCGCAATCGGAAAAGTCGAGCAGTTGTTCGCGCAGCCGCGCGCCGCTGGCGAGCTGGAAGTTGCGCACGCAGCCGATCGTACTGGCGTCCTTGCCATCCTCGATGTGGCTTTCGACCATGCGTGGATGCCATCCCGGCAGGTCGTTGAAGTCACGTATGCGCGCCCAGACCTTTTCGACCGGCGCGTCGATGACGCTGGAGATGGTGACTTTGGGCATATGATGTTCCCTTGCCAATGATCGTTGCGGCAAGGGTAGGGCGCTGGAGCGGGCGGCGCTTATCAATGCGTCTTGAGCGTGTATCAACCAGTCTGAAAAACAGGGGGCGCCGGCTCAGGCCATTGCCCGCGCGGCCTCGCGGTAGAGCGTCGGTGGCACGCCGACATGGTCGCGGAAGAAGCGCGAGAAATTGCCCTGCGTGGTGAAGCCGAGATTGCAGGCGACCGAGATCAACGGCTCCCGCGACCACTGCAACTGCCGCACCGCTTCCTCCATGCGCAGCGTGTTCCAGTAGACATTGGGCGTCAGATTGGTCTGTTCCTTGAACAAAGCGAAGAAATGCGGCCGGGACAGGCCGACGGCGCGCGCCACATCGTCGAACGAGATGCGCTCGCAGACATTGGCCTTCATCAGCTGGATCGCCTTGCGGACGCGGAAATCCTGCATGGTGTTGATGCGGCCGCGCGCCTCGGGCGGGGCCGAGGCGTCGGCGGCATCGAGCACGGAGTCGATAAAGCGCTCGATCTCGTAATTGGCGATGTCGTCGACGCTTTCATTGTCGGTGAGATGGTCGAGCAGGCTGGCCGCGGCCTGGTGCAGCCACGGCTCGAGCGCGATCGCCGCCTGCGAGAACAACGGCGCGCTGGATGACAGGTCGCGGCGGCGGCGGGCCCAGTCCGGGTCGATGTAGAAGGCCAGGAACAGACCCGGCCGGCCGTCCTGGGACAGGACGTGGCTATGCGGCTGTAGCGAGTTGATGCCGGCGGCGGTACCCGGGCCGAGCCGGACGGTCTCGCGGCCGATGGTCATCTCGCCGGCGGTGCCTTCGAGCCAGATGATCAGATGCGCCTCGACATGGGCATGGGTGACGAAGTCGCTCGCGACATTCAGGACAGAAACATGTCCGAACCGGCCCCAATAGAGCCTGATCGCTTCCGTCATGGGTATATCCTCCCGCAAGCGACTGGCCTCCCTTCGCCTGCGGGAGGGATTGTGCGGCCGGTTTTCGGCATCCGTCAAGGTGTAGGCCGCTGGCCGGTAACCAGGGCCCTCTGCTTCAGCCGATTTTCAGACTGAGCGATAGCAACCAGAACGAATAGCGCTTCGGGCTCTCAGTCGCTGCGCCTGAAATTGCGGATGCGGTCGAACAGAACCGCCAGCAGGATGGCGCCGCCGATGAAAGTGCCTTGCCAGAAGGCGTTGATGCCGAGCAGGCCGAGGCTGTTGCGGATCACCTCGATCAACGCCGCGCCGACAATGGCGCCAAAGGCGGTGCCGACGCCGCCGGCGAGGTCGGCGCCGCCGATGACGGTGGCGGCGATCACCTGCAGTTCCATGCCGTTGCCGAGATTGGTGGTGACGGCGCCGAGCCAACCGGTCTGGATGATGCCGGCAATGCCGGCCGATAGCGCCGAGATCATGTAGACGGCGACCTTGATCTGCTTCACCGGGACGCCGGTCAGCGTCGCCGCGTGCTCATTGCCGCCAATGGCGAAGATGTGCCGGCCGAACTTGGTCCAGCGCAGGATGAAGCCGGTGATCAGCGCCAGGATGATCATGTAGAGCACCGGATTGGCGATGCCGAACACCCAGGCGCCGCCGCCGAGTGCGAGAAGCTTCTGGTGATCCGGTCCGAACTGGAAGACGACGGTGTTGTTGGAGGCGACCATGGCAAGGCTGCGCGCGATCGACAGCATGCCGAGCGTCACCACGAAGGGTGGAAAGCCGAGATAGGCGATAAATATGCCGTTGAAGGCGCCGATGGCGAGCGCGGTGGCGATCGAGGCCAGGATGCCGATTTCGATCGAGTAACCGGCATGCATGGTCACCGCCAGCACCATCGACGACAGGCACAGCACCGAGCCGACCGACAGGTCGATACCGCCGGTGATGATGACGAAAGTCATGCCGAGCGCGACGATGGCGACGAAGGTGACGTTGCGGGTGATGTTGTAGAGGTTCTTCGATGTTGCGAAGGCGTCGGTGGCGAACGACAGGAAGATGCAGGCGAGGATGACGGCGATCACCACCCAGAAGGTCTGGGTGGAGAACAGCCGCGACAGGAAAGTATGCTGCTTCTGCGCGATCGTCTGATCAAGGGTGACTGCCATTATCGACCTTTCCTGCCGGCGGCGAGGCACGCCAGCCTGGTGAAATCCGGATTAGCCGCGCTCACGAGACCTGCTCGATGGCGCCGGTGATGAGCCCGGTGACCTCCTCGGGCGAGCTCGAGGCGATTGCCTTGTCGGCGACCTTGCGTCCCCGCCGCATGACGATGACGCGGTCGGCGACGTCGAACACGTCGGGCATGCGGTGGCTGATCAGCACCACCGCTATGCCTTGGTCGCGCAGATGGCGGATCAGGTTGAGCACTTCGGCCACTTGCCTCACTGAGATCGCCGCCGTCGGTTCGTCCATCAGAACGATCTTGGCCTGCGACAGCATGGTGCGGGCGATCGCAACCGCCTGACGCTGGCCACCCGACATCTGCTTGACGAGATCGCGCGGGCGGGTCTCGGACTTCAGCTCGGCGAAGAGCTGGCCGGCCCGCTTGTACATGGCGGCATAGTCGAGGATGCGGAATGGGCCGACGCCGCGCCGCAGCTCGCGGCCGAGATAGACATTGGCGGCGGCCGTCAGATTGTTGCAGAGCGCAAGATCCTGGTGGACGATCTCGATGCCGTGCTGGCGGGCTTCCGCCGGCTTGTTCAGGATCAATTCCTTGTCGTCCATGCGCATGGTGCCATGGCTCGGGTGGAAATTACCGGCGATCATCTTGACCAGCGTCGACTTGCCCGCGCCATTGTCGCCCATCAGCCCGACGACCTGGCCGGGTTCGATCGACAGCGACACGTCGTTGACAGCCTGGATGGCGCCAAAATGCTTCGAGATGTTGGTGAGTTCGAGAACCGCCACCAGCCATTGCCTCCCCATGCCTTGCCGCATGCCTTTTCCAGGCCGCGGCTCCTCTATCGTGCTCCCCATTCCTCCCGGAGGCAACGATCTTCGGCATTTACGCGAATGCCCGCGCGGGCGTCAATTGTCGAAATGTGCTATTTGTCAGACGAATAAGAGGATGCGGTTCCGAAAAATCCGTTTTGTAGGACAAATAGCAATTGACGTTGGCGTCGCGCCGTTATTAGTTGATGGTCGGAGAAAGATTTCCGGTCCCAGGCCATTGCCGCGGAGGGACCGGTGGGAGGTTATCGGCCGTTACGGCACGTTGCCGGTCCGGCCGCATCTGAAAATGCTTACCGGCCTTGCCTGGCGGCACGAGCATTGGCTCTGCCATCTCGCATACGGGCGGTTTGTGTGTGTGGCGGGCACGCCGTGTCCGTCTGTTTTAAAGGGAGGACTGACATGAGGAAAACAGTATTGCTCGCCGCCGTCGCCGCCATGGCGTTGGGCGCCGGGCCGGCCTTGGCCAAGAAGCAGCTCGTCATCGTGGTGAAAGGTCTCGACAATCCGTTCTTCGAGGCCATCCACCAGGGCTGCGAGAAGTGGAACAAGGAGAACGCCAGCTCGGAATATGAATGCTTCTACACCGGTCCGGCGTCGACTTCCGACGAGGCCGGCGAGGCACAGATCGTCCAGGACATGCTGAGCAAGCCCGATACGGTGGCGATGGCGATTTCGCCGTCCAACGCGCCTTTGATCGCGCAGACGATCAAGAGCGCCAATCCGACGATCCCGATCATGACCGTCGATGCCGACCTTGCCAAGGAAGACGCGGCCCTTCGCAAGACCTATCTCGGCACCGACAACTACCTGATGGGCAAGAAGATCGGCGAGTATATCAAGAAGGCCAAGCCGAATGGCGGCACGATCTGCACCATCGAGGGCAACCCGGCGGCCGATAACATCCTGCGCCGCGCGCAAGGCATGCGCGACGCGCTGACGGGCAAGGAAGGCCTCACGGCATTGGCCGGCGAGGGCGGCTGGACGGAAGTCGCCGGCTGTCCGGTGTTCACCAATGACGACGGCGCCAAGGGCGTGCAGGCGATGACCGACATCCTCGCCGCCAACCCCAAGCTCGATGCGTTCGGCATCATGGGTGGCTGGCCGCTGTTCGGCGCGCCGCAGCCCTACCGCGATCTGGTCGGACCGCTCAAGGACCGGCTGGCCAAGAACGACTTCGTCATCGGCGCCGCCGACACGATCGGCGACGAGGTGGCGATCGCCCGGGATGGCCTCGTCACCGCGCTGGTCGGCCAGCGGCCCTTCGAAATGGGCTACAAGGCGCCGACGGTGATGATCGACCTGATCGAAGGCAAGAAGGTCGACGATCCGGTGTTCACCGGCCTGGACGAATGCACCAAGGACACGGTCGACACCTGCATCCAGAAGTAACTTGCGATACCGGGGCGTCCTTTCCGGGCGCCCCGTCAACTCCCTCAGTGACAAGGACAGGCAGCATTGTCGGGGCAGAGGCTCCGGCTTGTCGGGCTCGTGCGTCTTGCCGTTCGGCATGGACAATGGCGGGCACGGACAATCCGGACGGCTTCCAGACAAGATCGCCGACGCCGGAACGAAGATGCCGGACGACAAATCTAGAAAGCGATCCGCTGGGCTCGAAGCGCCGCCCAGCCCGCCCGCCGCTACTGTTCGCCGGCCTGAAATGGCGTGGAACCCGGGATCGAGCGTGCATGCCTCGCTGGCCGGCGAAATCGGCCTCAGGATCGTCCGTGGCGACTATCCGCCGGGCACCATCCTGCCCAATGAAGCCAAATGGTCGGAAACGTTCAACGTCAGCCGCTCGGCGGTGCGCGAGGCCATCAAGATGCTGATGGCCAAGAGCCTGCTTGCGTCGCGGCCCAAGATCGGCAGCTGGGTCGAGCCCAGGGAACGCTGGAACCTGCTCGACCGCGACGTGCTGGCCTGGTACGCGACCTCGCCCGACCGCGAAGTGTTCCTGCGCACCGTGCAGGAGTTCCGCCACATCATCGAACCGGAAGCGTCCGCCTTCGCCGCCATAAGGCGCAACGGCGAGCAGATGGCGGAGATCAGCCAGGCCTGCCGCGAGATGGGAACGGCGACGAACCTGCAGGAGCGCACGCGCGCCGACACACGTTTCCATCTCGCCATTCTCAGGGCCTCGGGAAACGATCTTCTGGTGCCGCTCGGTGTGCTGATCGAATCGGCGCTCGACCATCTCTTCGTCTTCGTTACGCGCGAGCACGGCGACCAGCGGCGCGCCCAGTCGCTGCACGAGGCGATCGAAAAGAACATCCGCCTGCAACGGCCGGCCGCCGCCAGGGCCGCGGTGCACAAATTGCTCGCCAACACCGACGAGGTCATTGAGCGGTCGCGGCGGTAAAGCCGTTCGAGCCCTCAGATCGTCTGCTTTTTGCCATCCTTCATCGGCATCAGATCGACGCCGTTCACCTTGGCGATATGGGTTGCCAGCATCGGCACGAACTGCTCGGCCGGACCGGTTGCGTGAGCGCCGGCGAAGGAGTTCTTGGTGGCGTTGCCGAGCGGGTTGGCAATGCCCGCCGCACCCGCCATCGATTCCAGATAGGTCAGGTCCTTGAAGGCATTGGCGATGGTGAATTTGTGGGCGTCGCGGTCACCTTCCAGCGTCCAGCGCATGAAAGTCTGGTAGAAGCCGCAATCCATGCGGCCGTTGCGGATGACGCTGTCGAAGCGCGGTGGCGAGATGCCGACCTTCTCGGCCAGCGCCAATGCCTCGGAATAGAGGGCGGCGTAGCCCAGCGAGATGAAATTGTTGAGCAGCTTCATGCGGTGGCCGTCGCCGGTGTCGCCGATATGGACGATGCGGCCGGCCCAGGTGTCGATCACCGGCTTGACCCTGGCGAAGACGGCGTCGGGCGCGCCGACCATGGCGTCGAGCGTGCCTTCCCAGGCCTCCTTCGGCGTGCGGCTGAGCGGCGCGTCGACATAGTCGACGCCGAGCGCCTTGAGTTCTGCCGCGAGCGCCACCGTCGAGACCGGATCCGAGGTCGAGCAGTCGACGACGACCGAACCCTTCCTCAAGCCCTCCTTGAGGCCACCGGGACCGCGAATGATGGCCTCCACCTCGCGCGAGCCGGTGACACAGATGAAGATGATATCCGATGCCGCCGCCACGTCGCGGGAAGTCGGTGCCTCGCGAGCGCCCCGGCCCAGAAGATCCTCCGCCGGTTTGCGGTTCTTGCGGCCGAGGAAGGTGAGGGAATAGCCCTTGTCGACGATGTTCTTGGCGATGCCGTGACCCATCAGGCCAAGGCCGACAAAGCCGATTGTCTCGCTGGTGGCGGAGGTGTTCATGCTGTCTGTCCTGTTTTGCGATTATCGATAATGTCGCCGCTGTTTTAGCCATAGACGGTTGCGGAAAGCAATATTGTCTGACAATAGACGTAAATCCCAGGACTTTCGTGGAGACCACAATGACGAAGCGGATCATGTTCACCGGCGGCAGCGGCAAGGCTGGACGGCATGTCGTGCAATATCTGGTGGAGCAGGGTTGCCAGGTGCTCAACATCGACACCAGGCCTCTCGACAATCCCAAGGTGCGCACTCTGATCACCGACATCACCGACAGCGGCCAGGTGTTCAACGCGCTGTCGAGCTATATGGGCCTGCACGAATTCGATCCGTCGCTGCGGCCGCAGCCGGTGGACGCCGTGGTGCATTTCGCCGCCATTCCACGCATCATGATCACGCCCGACAATGAAGTGTTCCGCATCAATGCGATGGGCACCTACAATGTCATCGAGGCCGCGGTGAAGCTCGGCATCCGCAAGGTGATCATCGCTTCAAGCGAGACGACCTACGGCCTGGTGTTCGCCAACGAGCCGCGCGATCCCGAATATTTCCCGTTGGACGAGGTGTATGACGTCGATCCGATGGACAGTTATGCGCTGTCCAAGGTCGTCAACGAGAAGACCGCGCGGGCATTCGCGCAGCGCAATGGCACCGATATCTATGCCTTGCGCATCGGCAACGTCATCGAGCCGCATGAGTATTCGCTGTTTCCGAAATGGTTCGCCGACCCGGGGTTTCGCAAACGGATCGCCTGGAGCTACATCGACGCGCGCGACCTTGGCCAGATCACGCTGCGCGCCGTCGAGAAGGACGGGCTGGGCTATCAGGTGTTCAACGCCGCCAATGACGACACCTCATCCGATCTGCCGACCGCTGAACTGTTGAAGCGGTTCTATCCCGGCGTGCCGGTCAAGGCCGATCTCGGCGAATACGAGACGCTGCTGTCGAACCGCAAGGCGCGCGACAAGCTCGGTTTCCGGCCGGAGCACAGCTGGCGCAAATACGTCAAGACCGCCTGAGCGCGGTCGAATCGCGGCTGGGTTGTGCATAGCCCAGGGCTTTGCCGCCCAAGGTCCGCGCCGCGCTTGACAGCTTCCTTAAACCGGCCTCTCTGGAGTCCATGCGGGACGCGAAGCCGAACAAGGAAAAATCGCCTGGAAAGGCTGGGGCCGCCGAGCGCCAGGCCGGTGTTCGCCGGCCCGACGCGGCGCGCATTCCCGGCTCCAGCGTGCACACCTCGCTGGCCAGCGAGATTGGACTGAGGATCGTGCGCGGCGACTATCCGCCCGGCACCATCCTGCCCAATGAAGCCAAATGGTCGGAGACCTTCAGCGTCAGCCGATCGGCGGTGCGCGAGGCGATCAAGATGCTGATGGCCAAGAGCCTGTTGGCATCGCGCCCCAAGATCGGCAGCTGGGTCGAGCCGAAGGAGCGCTGGAACCTGCTCGATCGCGATGTGCTGGCCTGGTACGCGACGTCGCCCGACCGAGAGGTGTTCCTGAAGACGGTGCAGGAGTTCCGCCACATCATCGAACCGGAAGCGACCGCCTTCGCCGCCATGCGGCGGACCGACGAGCAGATGGCGGAGATCAGCGAGGCCTGCCGGGAGATGGGCGAGGCGAAAAGCTTGCAGGAACGGACCCGCGCCGACACCCGCTTCCATCTCGCAATCCTGCGTGCTTCCGGCAATGACCTGCTGGTGCCGCTCGGCGTGCTGATCGAGTCCGCCTTCGATCACCTGTTTGCCTACACGACCCGGGAACTCGACGATTTGCAGCTCGCTCAGAAGATGCACGAGGCAATCGAAAAGAACATCCGCCTGCAGCGGCCGGACGCGGCGCGCAATGCCGTGCGCAAGCTCTTGGCCAATACCGACAACGTCATCCGTTCGCGCTAGATTTCCGCGACACGGCCAATCGGCGCTGGTGTTCCCGCCCTGCAGGCTCGACGCAATTCGGGGCCGTCACCGTCAAAAAATTCAAACGCCGGTGTCGGATCGGCCGTGTGGCACGCGTCCTTGGGATATCGAAGAGGAACCACGAAGGAGTATCGACATGCCCAGCACCGTTCGTCTGCATCGCGTTCTGACCACCAGCCCGGAGAAGGTCTACCGCGCGTTTCTCGAAGCCGACGCCCTTGCCAAATGGCTTCCGCCGAACGGCTTCACCTGCACGGTTCATCATTTCGAGGGTAAGGTCGGCGGCACGTTCAAGATGTCGTTCCGCAACTTCACCACGAGCGACAGCCACTCGTTCGGCGGCGAATATGTCGAGCTCGTTCCAGGAGAACTCCTGCGCTACACCGACAGGTTCGACGATCCCAATTTGCCCGGCGAGATCGAGGTGACCGTGACGTTGAAGAAAGTGTCGGTGGGCACCGAAGTGAACATCATCCAGGCCGGCATTCCGGACGTCATTCCCGCGGAAGCCTGCTATCTCGGCTGGCAGGAATCGTTGCGCAACCTGGCCAAGCTCGTCGAACCAGATATCAAGCAATAGGCGCTCTGTTCAGGAGCCATTGGCGGGCGAGGGCGGCTAATCCTCCTTTGGCCGCCCGAATGCTTCGCGCAGTTCGTCCTTGGCGTCCTCGAGGACCTTCTTGCGCGCCGCGGGCAGGTTCTTGCCGGCCCGGTTGATGTAGAAATTCAGCATCGACATGGCGGACTGGAACGGCTCGGCCTTGCGGCGGTGGCTGTGTTCGGCCGACCGCTTGAGCGAGGCGGCGATCTTCCTGGCGTCGTCGGATTCGAAGACGTGCTCCTCGAGATCCATCGCATCGCTGTGCTCGGTCACCTCGGCCGACCATTTCTGCTTGGTGGCGGTCATGGCTGGACTCCTTTGCGGTTGTTGATTGGAAACTCCGCATATTGGGGTCGGTTCCCGCATCCTTGTCGGCCTGGAGCCACGGATTTGCCCGCTGTGGCGCTGCTGTGCGCCGAGAATGCGTCGATAGTGGCCAAAACAGCAGCGGCTGAAGCCGCCGACAGGAAACGCCTTTGACCCGAAGAGACTTGAGCCGGCCCGGTCCCGGTATCGACAGTTCCTACGCCTGGATGCGCCTGGCCATCTCGATGCTGCTGGCGACGATCGGCGCGGTCGGCATGTGGGCCGTTGTCGTGGTGCTGCCGGCGGTACAGGCCGAGTTCGGCGTCGACCGCGCCGCAGCCTCCATGCCCTACACCGCGACCATGGTGGGCTTTGCCGCCGGCAATGTGCTGGTTGGCCGCGCCATCGACCGCATGGGCTACTGGGTTCCGGCGCTGATCTCTTCGGTCGCGCTCTCCGCCGGCCTGCTGCTCGCCGCGCTGTCGACATCGATCCTGCAATTCACCCTTGCCCAGGGAGTGCTGATCGGCGTCGGCACCTCGGTGATCTTCGGGCCGCTGATCGCCGACATCTCGCACTGGTTCAACCGCCGCCGCGGCGTCGCCGTAACGGCGGCGGCCGCGGGCAACTATCTTGCCGGCGCGATCTGGCCGACCATCATGCCAACGCTGATGAAGGCGGAAGGCTGGCGCTTCACCTATGCGGCAATCGGCGTTTTCTGCTTGGTCACCATGGTGCCGCTGGTGCTGTTGCTGCGGCGGGGCGCGCCAGCGGCGGCGACCGCCGGCTCGCCCGGGAGCAGGTCCGTGCAGCCGATGCCGATGTCGCCGGCGGCAATGCAGGCGCTGCTGGTCGTTGCCGGCCTCGGCTGCTGCGTGGCGATGTCGATGCCGCAAGTGCATATCGTCGCCTATTGCATGGACCTTGGCTACGGCATGGCGCATGGCGCCGACATGCTGTCGATCATGATGGCGGCGGGCGTCGTCAGCCGGCTTGCGTCGGGCTTTGTCGCCGACCGCATCGGCGGTGTCAAAACCTTGCTCATCGGCTCGGTGCTGCAATGCCTGTCACTGCTGTTCTATATCCCGTTCGACGGGCTCGCCTCGCTCTATGTCGTGTCGCTGGTCTTCGGCCTGTCGCAGGGCGGCATCGTGCCTTGCTACGCGATCATCGTGCGCGAATACCTGCCCGCCAAGGAGGCCGGCCAGCGCATCGGTATCGTCATGATGGCGACGATTTTCGGCATGGCGATCGGCGGCTGGATGTCGGGCTGGATCTACGACCTGACGGGCTCGTATGCCGCCGCGTTCCTCAACGGCATCGCCTGGAACCTCTTGAACATACTGGCGATCGGGCTGTTTATGTGGAAGGCAAGGCAGAGCGCTGCCGTCGCCGCCTGAGGAAGGCCAGGCACTGCCACTCGGTGGCTCGCCTTGACAACAGGCAGTCACTGCGCGACGCCAGGGGCCGATGGGTGCGGCAACAGGCCGGTGAGATGGCGACAGCTGGAAAGATCGCATTGCGGACGCGCCTCGATGGCCATGCGCACGGGGCGAGGCCTTGATCAAGCCACGTTCGCGCCGGGGCGGCGGCCGCCCGACCCTGTCGGATGTGGCGCGCAAGGCCGGCGTCGGCGCCATCACCGTTTCACGCGCGCTGCGCGACCCGGCGCGCGTTTCAGAGGAGCTGCGCCGTCAGATCCAGGCCGCCGTCGACGAGCTCGGCTATGTGCCGGACCCCAATGCTCGGGCGCTGGCGTCGGCGCGGGCGGAAGTATTCGGCGTGCTGGTGCCGTCGCTGACCAACAACGTATTCGCCGAGGTGGTGCGTGGCATCTATGACAGCTTGTCGGACAGCCCGTTCCGCATCCAGCTCGGCAACACGCACTATTCCGGACTTGAGGAAGAGCGGCTGCTGCAGCTGTTTGGCTCCCAGCGGCCGGCAGCGCTGATCGTTGCCGGCATCGACCAGACACCCACCTCGCGAAAACTGTTGGAGAATGCCGGTTGCCCGGTGGTCCAGGTGATGGAGACCGGGCCCGATCCCGTCGACATGATGGTCGGCTTCTCGCATCTCGACGGCGGCAGGACGGCGACCGAGCACCTGATCGAGGCGGGGTATCGCCGGATCGGTTTCATCGGTGCGCGCATGGACCCGCGCTCGCAGCGGCGCCTCGCCGGCTACCGGGTGGCGATGGAGAAGGCCGGCCTTTCGGACCCACGCCTGATCACAACCACGCCGGTGCTTTCCAGCGTGCCGCTTGGCCGCGAGCTGTTCCGCGATGCCCTGGCCAAGATGCCGACGCTGGACGGCGTGTTCTGCAACAATGACGACATCGCGCTCGGCGTGCTGTTCGAATGCCATCGCGCCTCGATCGACGTGCCGAAGACCATCGGCATTGTCGGCTTCAACGATCTCGACATGATGCAGGTGGCCTTTCCCTCGATCACCAGCATCCGCACTCACCGCTATGAAATCGGCAGGCGCGCGGTGGCGATGGCGCTGGCGGCAATCTCCGGTGATCGGCCGCGGGAGCGTGTCGTCGACCTCGGCTTCGAGCTCAAGCGCCGCGAGAGCACGGCACGTTGAACACGGTTTCGAGAACACCCGCGAATGGCGCTTTACACAACGTCATGGTAGCGCTACCATTTTTCCCTGGGAGGCTTCGTCACCGAAATGGTGAACTTGTTTATTATACATAAGCAACAGCTCATGCTTGTTTATTATGTATAATATGATAGCTTTTCCCCGACCGAAGGAGCCTGCAAGGGGAGGGATTCAGGAAGGTCTTCGGCATCAGGCAGGCCTGACCGCGCAAGGCGGAAGGTGTCAGCCGGAAGCTCGAAATTGCATAAAACTGAACCGACAAATCGGAACTGCAATCGGGAGGATTATCGATGATCAAGTCACTTGTCGGTGGCATCGTTGCCGCCAGCGCCTTCGTCATGCTCAACTCGGCCGCCATGGCCGCCGGCCCGGAGATCGTCTCCGGCCCCGCCGCCCAGGCCGACTGCTTCGCGCCCTGGAGCGCGGACACCAAGTTCTTCAAATTCCCCAAGAAGGAAGGCCCGTACCGCATCGCCTTCGCCAATGGCTATATCGCCAACACCTGGCGCATCCAGATGGTGCAGACGGCCAAGGCCTATGCGTCGCAGCCCGACGTGAAGGCAAAGATCAAGGAATTCAAGGTCGTCTCGACCGGCGAGGACGTGCCGGCGCAGATCTCCGCGATCAACAACTTCATCGATTCCGGCTATGACGCCATCGTCACCGATGCGCAGAACCCGACCGCCTTCGGTCCGGTCATCAAGCGCGCCAAGGAAGCCGGGATCGTGCTGGTCGCCTTCGACAACATCCTGGATACCAAGGACGCCATCAACGTCAATGTCGACCAGAAGGGACTTGGCGAATTGTGGGCCAAATGGCTGGTCGAGAAGATCCCGAACGGCGGCAAGATCCTGGAAGTGCGCGGCGTCGCCGGCACCTCCGTCGACACCGATCGCCACAACGGCATCCATGAGGTGTTCGACGCCTCGGGCAAGAAGTGGGACGTGACCGAAGTCGCCGGCAAGTGGGATGACGGCGTGGCGCAGAAAGTGACCGCCGATGCGATCGCCACCAACGGTCCGTTCGACGGCATCACCGGCCAGGGCGGCGACACCGGCATCGTGCAGGCGATGATGGACGCCAAGCATCCGTTCGTGCCGTTCGGCGGCGAGACCGAAAACGGCTTCCGCAAGTTCTGCGCGGCGCATTCGGCCGATGGCCTGAAATGCACCTCCGCCGGCTCGGGTCCGGCCCAGGTCGCCGTCGCCATCAAGACGGCGATCGCGGCACTCGAAGGCGAGGTGGTGCCGCAGGAGGTGAAGCTGCCTCTGGCCGTCGCCACGGATCCGGATATGAAGGAAGGCACGGATTACTTCCCCAAGGAGTCCGACAATTTCTTCGTCGGCAACTCCTTCCCGACCTGCGGCATCAATTTCAGCGCCCAGGAAATCATGGGGCAGACCAAGGAAAACCAGTAGTCGCTTCTATCGTCTGGCGCCGTGGCCTGGTCCGCGGCGCCAGCCTGCAATCCCACAATCACCCTGGAGGGTTGATGGACGGTGCGGCTCCACTCTTTCGCATGGAAGGCATTTCCAAGCGCTATGGCGGCGTGCGGGCGCTGGAAAAGGCCGAACTGACGGTCGAGGCCGGCAGCATCCATGCCATTCTCGGAGAAAACGGCGCCGGCAAGTCGACGCTGATCAAGGTCATGGCCGGTGTCGTGGCGCCCGACGAGGGCCACATGATGCTGGACGGGCGCGAGGTGGCCTTCGCGTCGCCGGGTGCGGCGAACAAGGCCGGCATCGTCTGCATCTTCCAGGAACTGTCGCTGATCCCCGAACTCAGCGTCGCCGACAACATCGTCATTTCGGATCCGCCCAAACGCTTCGGCATGATCGACCGCAAGGCGCAGCGGCGCATCGCGGAGGACGCGCTGGCCCGCGCGGGTGCCGGCGACATCCATCCACTGGCGCTGGTCAAGGACCTGCCGCTGTCGCGGCGGCAGATGGTCGAGATCGCCAAGGCCCTGGCGCGCAAGCCGCGCATCCTCATTCTCGACGAGGCGACATCGGCGCTGACGGCGGCGGACGTTTCGAAGATCTTCGGCGTGCTGAAGCGGCTGCGCTCGGAAGGGCTGGCGCTGCTCTACATCTCGCACCGCATGAACGAGATCGCCGAACTCGCCGACCAGTGCACGGTGTTCCGCAATGGCCGCAATGTCGCCAGCTACAAGGCCGGCTCGAAGAGCGACAATGAGGTGGTCGAACTGATGATCGGCCGCGAGTACAGCCATATTTTTCCGCCCAAGCCGCCTGCGGCCCCGGCCGGCGCCGCCCCCAGGCTCGAGGCGCGCAGGCTGTCCTGGGCCGACCGGCTGCACGACATCTCGCTGACCGTCAGGGCAGGCGAGGTGGTTGGCCTCGGTGGGCTCGATGGCCAGGGCCAGCGCGAATTGCTGCTTGCTTTCTTCGGCGTGCTGCGCGGCCTTTCGGGCGAGGTGCTGATCGACGGCAAGCCGGTAACGATCACCAGCCCTGCGGCGGCCCGCGAGGATGGCATCGGCATGGCGCTCATCCCGGAGGACCGCAAGACCGAAGGACTGATGCTGCCGATGACGGTGCGCGAAAACCTGTCCTTCGCCGCGCTCGACCGGCTGTCGAAAGGCGGCATCATCGACCGTGCCGCCGAACAACGGCTGATCGACGACATGGTCGGCCTGCTGGCGATCAAGACGGGCGGTCTCGATATCCCGGTCGGCGCGCTGTCGGGCGGCAACCAGCAGAAGGTGGTGATCGCCAAATGGCTGATGCGCCAGCCGCGCATCATCCTGCTCAACGATCCGACGCGCGGCATCGATGTCGGCACCAAGCAGGAAATCTACCAACTGATGCGCAAGCTGGCGGACGCCGGCGCGGCGATCCTGTTCTATTCGACGGACTATGACGAGCTGATCGGCTGCTGCGACCGCGTGCTGGTGCTCTATGACGGCGCGGTCAAGCGCGAACTGGTCGGCGCCGAAATCACCGAGCGGGCGCTGATATCGAGCGCGCTTAACATCCATGGCGAGGAGAGCCCGGTGGGCCTGGGAGCAAGCCTGTGAAAGATTGGCGCTACTGGCTGGCCGAGCAGCGCGGAACGCTGCTGGCGCTCGGCATCTTCATCGTCATGTTCGTCATCTACACGTCGAACCATCCGGCGGGCTTCACCGCCAATGTCGTGCAGACGGCCGCGAACAAGGGCGTGCTGCTTGCCTTCGTCGCCATGGCGCAGACGCTGGTCGTGATAACCTCCGGCATCGACCTGTCCGTCGGCATGATCTTCCTGCTCACCAACTGCCTGGCCTCCTGGCTGGTGGTGGGCACGCCGATGCAGACCACGCTCGGCGTCATCGCCGTGCTGGCGGCGGGCCTTCTGTGCGGCGCCATCAACGGCGCCATCGTCATCTATGGACGGCTGCAGCCGATCGTCGCCACCATTGCCACCGGGGCCGTCTATTACGGCATCGGGCTTCTGCTGCGGCCCTTCCCGGGCGGTTCGGTCAATGAGGATCTTGCCGATGCGCTGACCGGCCGCGTGTTCGGCTTCGTGCCGGCGAGCCTGGTGGTGCTGCTCGCCATCGTGCTGGTGATCTGGGTGCCGTTCAGCCGCTCCGTCCTTGGCCGCGCCGCCTACGCGGCGGGCTCTTCGGAAACGGCGGCCTATATGTCCGGCGTGCCGATAAGGCGCGGCAAGTTCGCCGCCTACACGCTGGCCGGGCTGCTGGCGGCGATCGGCGGGCTGTTCCTCACCTTCTTCACCTATACGGGCGAGGCTGCCTATGCCAGCGGCAACTCCTACACGCTGTTCTCGATCGCGGCGGTCGTGCTGGGTGGTGTGTCGCTGTTCGGCGGCAAGGGCAGCGCCATCGGTGCGATCTTCGGCGCGCTCGCCTTCCGCACCATCGGCGACCTGTTGTTCGTGTTCGATTTCGATCCGCTCTGGCAGCCGCTATTCCAGGGCGTTATCCTGCTGGTCGCCGTCAGCCTCGGCGCCTTCGCTTTGTTTCGGGTCCGCAACCGGCTGGAGTGGTTCCTGTGAGCGAGACGACGCCGATGGTTGGGAAGAGCGACAGCGGCATTGCCGGCCGCATGCCGAAATTCATCCGCCGAGCCGATCCGGCGGTGTTGACGGCCTTTGCCTGCATCGTGGTGCTGCTGTTGGTCGGCAGCCTCTATTCGCGCAGCTTCCTGTCGCCTGAATATCTCTTGCAGCAGCTCAAGGTGGCCTCGTTCCTCGGCGTCATCGCCACCGGCATGATGCTGGTCATCCTGCTCGGCCAGATCGACCTGTCGGTGCCGTGGTCGGTGGCGGCGGGCGCGATGATGGCTTGCGCGGCGGCCGCCTATGGTCAGGCCGGCGTGGCGCTGGCGATCCCGTTCGGCATCTTCTGCGGTGTGCTGATCGGTGTCGTCAACGGCATCGGCGTCGCCTATCTGCGCATTCCCTCGATGATCATCACGCTGGCCACCAACGCCGTCGCGCAAGGGCTGATGGTGGTCTACACCGGCGGCTTCTCGCCACAGGATTCGGCCACCGGCGCCATGCGCTATCTGGCCACCGGCTTCACCATTCCGGGCGTTCCCAACGCGGTCATCATCTGGGCGCTGATCGGGGCCGCGATGGTGTTCGTGCTGACCCGCAGCGGTTTTGGCCGCGCGGTCTATGGCATCGGCAACCGCGAGCGCGCCGCCTATCTCTCCGGCGTCGACACGCGGCGCGTGGTGATGATCGCCTTCGCCGTGTCCGGCGGTCTCTCCGCCTTCGGCGGCGTGCTGCTGGCCGGCTACGCCTCCAAGGCGGCGCAATCGATGGGCGACGCCTACCTGCTGCCGTCGATCGCAGCCGTCGTGCTCGGCGGCACCTCGATCCTGGGCGGGCGCGGCTCCTATCTCGGCACGGTTGCCGGCGTGATCCTGATCACGCTGCTGCAATCCATCCTGTCGGTCATGCAGATGCCGGAGGCGGGGCGGCAGATCATCTATGGCGTCGTCATCGTCGCCATGCTGCTGCTTTACGGCCGCGCCCCGGCGAGCCGCTGACCATGGACGAAAGGGCAGCGCGGGCGCCGGCTGGCGCTCCCGGCTCGGTGCCTCCGGCCATCGTGGTGATGGGCGTCGCCGGCTGCGGCAAGTCAGCCGTCGGTATCGCGCTGGCCGCCGCGCTGGACGCCCTCTTCATCGAGGGCGACAGGCTGCATCCACCGGAAAACGTCGCCCGCATGGCACGTGGTGAGCCGCTCACCGACCAACTGCGCGAAGGCTGGCTCGATGCGATCGGCAAGCAGATCGCGGCGTCGGCCGGCAAGGTGCAAGGCGTGGTCGCCGCCTGCTCGGCGCTGAAGCGCGGCTATCGCGAGCGCCTGCGCGGCTTTTGCCCTGACATCGTCTTCCTCTATCTGGAGATCGATCCGGCAACCGCGCGGCGGCGCGTCGGCAACCGCAAGGGCCATTTCATGCCGGCAAGCCTGGTCGACAGCCAGTTCGCCATCCTGGAGCCGCCGGAGGCCGATGAACGGGCGTTGACGCTCGACGCGACGCGGCCGGTCGACGAACTCGTCGCCGACGCAATGCGCTCGATGCGCTGGTCATGAGCCTTCTTCAGCACCGATACCGATACTGTCCTGAGCTTGCGTCAACCGCTCATGGCGTGACCAGGACATCATCTGCTCGGGGCACTGTTTCAGCGCTTGCATCAGGCGGTCGCGTTTGAGCAGGGCGTAGCGCGCCTGCAGGGCTATGTTCTTGGCCCCGTTCTTGGCTCCGTCCCTGGTCGTGTCCACTGCCGTGACCGCTGGCACAAGTTCGGGGCTCAGGATGGCCCGGTATTGCCGGAACGGCACCATCTCGAAGGTCGACATGGCAAACAGGGCCGTCTTGCCTCGGGCGGCGAAGTTCGCCGGTGCCGAGGCAAGGTGCGTCCAGCCGCTTTCGCCAAGAGCGGTTTCGGTGAAGGTCGAGCCGGCGTGGATGGTGTTGGTCATCATCACGACGCCATTCTGCTTCAGCATCTTCTGGATGCGGATGGTGACCTGATAGGCGTCGTCGCGGTCGAAGACGATCCGGCTTTTCAGGAACCGGTTCTCGACATGGACCATTGGCGGGTTGAGGAAGCGCAGGCCGAAAGCCGTCTCGGACACGCCATGCGTGTCGACGCTGACCTGATGCGCCTCGATGCCGGCCTCGTATATGGCGCGCTTGCCGATCATCGTCTGGGCGGTGAACTGATCGCACCACAGGATCGCGCCATGGCCGCGCTGCAAGGCGGCCTGCAAACCGTCGAGCCCTTCCAACCGGATCGTCGGCGCCCAGCGGCGGGCGACCAGATGCGCGGCAAGCTGCATGCGGCGGCGATGGCGGGCCGCGAGCAATGCCTCGAACAGCTTGCGCGCATCGACGCCGTCGCCGAGCACCGCGCGCGTCGCGGCGGCATAGCCTGGAAATTCCTTGCGCATATGGCGCTTCAGACGAAACCTGGACGCCCAACCGCAGATCGGCGCCCAGCAGCGCACAGGCAGCGCTGCCGCGACGGCGAGATAGAAGAGGGCAACCAGACTTTCGCGAAGATCCCTGGTGGAGAACCGGCGCAGCCTGCCGGGATTGACCACCTTGCGGCTGAAGAAGCGCACGTCCTCGGCATATTCGGGGACAAAGACGTCGGCGATGATCTCGGTGCGAAAGCTGGCTGCCGATGGCTGCTTGCGGGCGGCTTTTCGGGATTTCGTAAATCTCGACAGCCTCATTCATCCGGCTCTAGATCTGGGACGTCAACTCGACCGGAAAATCGTCATTGTCGGCATCGCGCATGGCGGCGAGGCTGCGGTTGTCCAGCACCTCGGCGATCGCCTGGCGCACCTCGAGCATCATGTGACGGACCTGGCAGGTCGCTTCGTCGCAATCCTCGCAGCGCTGGTATTGCGTGCGGCTGGCGCAAGGTATCGGTGCCAGCGGACCGTCGAGCACCCGCACGACATGGCCGATCTTGATCTCCGAGGCGGGGCGGGCGAGGCGATAGCCACCTTCCTTGCCCTTGCGGCTCTGGACGAAGCCGGCGTTGCGCAATTCGCCGAGGATCGCATCGAGGAATTTCTTCGGGATGTTGTTGGCGACGGCGATGCCGTTGACGAAGGCCAATTGGCCAACCGGAAGATTGGAAAGATGCACGAGGGCCTTGAGGCCGTATTTGCCCTTTTTCGTCAGCATGCCCTGATCAACCCGTTTAAGCCCCAACCACTCCGCATCTGGCGGCTGTTTGTGTGCAAATGATGACGGTCTTGCCTTCGCACGCCGCCGTTCCGCGAAAAACAGCCACTCGAAGGCATGTTAGGCACAGCGCGTTGATTCTTTGTAACGTTTTGCACGAAGGGCGCCGGATTTGCCGTATCGACCTGCATAAACGAGGAAAGCCGGCCGGGGCCGGCTTTCCTGATCTTCCTATCTGGCCGCGGAGACTTCAGCGGCTGCCATAAGCCTGGTCGAGCAGGCCGCCGGCGGCGAAATGCTCTTTTTGGACTTTGTCCCAGCCACCGAAGACGTCTTCCACCGTCAGCAGGCGCACATCGGGAAAATCCGCCTTGTATTTGGCGGCGACAGCCGCGTCGCGTGCGCGCAGGCCGTTCTCAGCGGCGATGCCCTGGCCCTCGGCTGTATAGAGGAAGTCGAGATAGCTCTTGGCCAGATCGCGCGTGCCGTGCTCGTCGGCGACCTTGTCGACGATCGCCACCGGGAATTCCGCCAGAAGGCTGACCGAAGGCGTGACCTGCTCGAACTTGTCGTCGCCATATTCCTTGCGGATGCCGCGCGTCTCGGATTCGAAGGTGATCAGCACATCGCCGATCTCGCGCTGCACGAAGGTGGTGGTCGCGGCGCGCCCGCCGGTGTCGAAGATCGGCACGTTGTTGAACAGCTTGGTGATGAATTCCTTCACCTTGGCGTCGTCGCCCTTGAAGGCTTCCTTGGCGTAGGCGGTGGCCGCCAGGTAGGTGTAGCGCGCATTGCCCGAGGTTTTCGGGTTGGGGAAGATCACCTGCACGTCGTCGCGCACCAGATCGTTCCAGTCCTTGATGTGCTTTGGGTTGCCGGCGCGCACGAGGAAGGACGGCAGCGAATAGAAGGGCGAGGCGTTGTCGGGAAAATCCTTCTGCCAGTCGGCGGAAACGAGGCCCTTCTTGACCAGGAAATCGACGTCGGTGACCTGGTTGAAGGTGACGACGTCGGCGCCGAGGCCTTCGGCGATGGCACGCGCCTGCGCCGAAGTGCCGGCATGCGACTGGTCGATGGTGACACCCGGATGCCCTGCGATGAAGGCCTTGTTGACCTGCACGAACAGTTCGCGGCCGACGTCATAGGAAGCGTTCAGCAGCTTGTCGGCCGACCAGGCTTGGGAGGATGCGAGGAGGAGACCGGCGGCGGCGGCAACGCCAAGGAAAAATCGCTTCATGAAAAGGCTCCGGATGTAATGCTTTATTGTTCGAGCATAGCGGGGGTACAAAGGGGCGGCGAGGCATAGATTCAGGGCTTGGCACTCGTTGCTAGAAAACCGTTTCCCAAACAGGCTGATCCTAGGTTTTTCTTTTGAGCGGCATCATATTTGAGCTCGGTTCACATCAGCCTTTTTCCATGGAAGGAAAAATAGATACACAATGTGTATGCAGCATGTTATGGTGGAGCAAAGGAGCACTCCATGGTGAAAGCCGCAGCCGAAACCCACGCCAAGCCTGTCAATCTGCGCATTCGAGAGGATATGCGCATGCTGATTGACCGTGCCGCGAAGCTGCGCGGGAAAACCCGTTCCGATTTCATGATCGATGCCGCCTATCGCGCGGCCGAGGACACGCTCCTCGACCAAACACTGATCAAGGTGGATGCAGAGAGTTACCGGCACTATCTCGACATCCTCGATGAACCGCCAAGCGGGGAAGGTTTTGCACGTCTTATGAACGTGCCCAAGCCATGGCAGGACTGATGCTGTCGGCGCCCACGCCGCTGGCCGAGAACCACGATCTCGAACTTTTCCAAAGCGGAACCGAAAGTCTCGACCAATGGCTTCGCCGTCGCGCGCGCGCCAACCAGGTCAGTGGCGCATCTCGTACTTATGTGGTGGCGGAAGGCGTACGCGTTGTCGGCTACTACTGCCTGTCTTCGGGCGGGCTTGATCTGGCGGAAGCGCCGGGCATTGTTCGGCGCAACATGCCGGATCCCATTCCAATGGTCGTGCTCGGGCGTCTGGCGGTCGACGCAGGCTGGCAAGGGAAGGGACTGGGTGCTGCGCTTCTGCAAGATGCCGTCCTGCGCGCCGGTCAAGCCGCGACGATCCTCGGGATACGCGGAATTTTTGTTCATGCCATATCGGACGAAGCGAAAGCCTTTTATGAGCGCTATGGCTTTGCGGCTTCCCCGAAAAATCCCATGACATTGGTGCTGTCGTTGAAAGGCCTGGTGAAAGGGTAGGCGGCCGCCCTCGGCCAGGATGAAATTGGCGGCAGTCCTACCGCTACGCAGCCGGGAACAGCTTCCAGCGCCCCGGGCGGAACGCCACGCGGCTCTTCTGCGCGGCCGGATGATCGACCGGTAGCTCAATCTCGACGCGCTTGCGTTCGCCGCCGATTTCGAGCTCGACGCGCCGTGTGCCGGCGACGCGGCGGCTGGCGGCGACGGTGCCGGCGATGCAGCCGCTGCAGCCGTCGAGCAACTCGACATCATGCGGACGGAAGTACAGCGTCGCATCGCCCGGAGGCGCATGCGGAGCCTGCAATCCGATCGGACGGTCGGCCAGCCAGATCTCGCCATTCTCGATCTTGACCGGAAGGGCGCTCGATTCGCCGATGAAGCCGTAGACGAAAGGCGAGTTCGGCGTGTCATAGATGTCGTCGGCGGTGCCGACCTGCTCGATGCGGCCCTGGCTCATCACCACGACGCGGTCCGCCAGTTCCAGCGCCTCTTCCTGATCGTGGGTGACGAAGACGGTGGTGTGGCCGGTAGCGTCATGGATTTCGCGCAGCCAGCGGCGCAGTTCGCGGCGCACCTGCGCGTCGAGTGCGCCGAACGGCTCGTCGAGCAGCAGCACCTTGGGTTCGATGGCCATGGCGCGGGCGAGCGCCACGCGCTGGCGCTGGCCGCCCGAAAGCTGCGCCGGATAGCGTTTCTCCAGACCCGACAATTGGACAAGGTCGAGAAGCTCCGAGGCGCGGCGGCGGATTTCCTGTGCCGGCGGCCGCGACGGTCCGTGCCGGACCTTGAGGCCGAAGCCGATATTGTCAACCACCGTCATATGGCGGAACAGCGCGTAGTGCTGGAAGACGAAGCCGACATTGCGCTCCTGGATCGATTTCTGCGAAGCGTCCTCGTCACCAAAGAAGATTTTTCCACGCGTCGGCCGCTCCAGCCCGGCGATCAGCCTGAGCAGGGTCGTCTTGCCGGAACCGGACGGCCCTAGCAGCGCGATCAGCTCGCCCGACTTGATGTCCAGCGAGACGTCGTGGAGCGCGGGAAACCGCTCGAATTCCTTGCGCACATTGGCAACGCGAACTTCCATACAAATCCCTCAGTTGGTGATGCATGTCGTTGTCCCAAAACCGGAGCCCACTTTTGGGCGACATGCATTTAGTCAATGTCCGCGCGTCGCGGCGAGTTCGGCGCCGTAGCGCATCTCGAGCAGTGTTTTCAAGACCAGGGTGACGAGCGCCAGCCCGGCAAGCAACGAGGCGACGGCAAAAGCGCCGACGGCATTGTACTCGTTGTAGAGGATTTCGACATGCAGCGGCATGGTGTTGGTCAAGCCCCTGATATGGCCCGACACCACCGAAACCGCGCCGAATTCGCCCATGGCGCGCGCATTGCACAGAAGCACGCCGTAGAGCAGCCCCCATTTGACGTTGGGCAAGGTCACATACCAGAAGGTCTGCCAGCCATTGGCGCCGAGCGAAAGGGCGGCTTCCTCGTCACCATTGCCCTGTTCCTGCATCAGCGGGATCAGTTCGCGGGCAACGAAGGGGAAAGTGACGAAAACGGTGGCAAGCACGATGCCCGGCACGGCGAACAGGATCTGGATGCCGTGTCCCTTCAGCCACTCGCCGAGCAGCCCCTGGGCGCCGAACAGCAGCACGTAGACCAGACCCGAAATGACGGGCGAGACCGAGAAGGGTAGATCGATCAGCGTGGTCAGAAACGCCTTGCCCTTGAACTCGAACTTGGCGATCGCCCAGGCGGCGGAGATGCCGAAGACGACATTGAGAGGCACCGAGATCGCCGCGACAAGCAGAGTCAGGCGGATAGCCGAGCGTGCGTCCGGTTCGCCCAGTGCTTGCGTATAGGCGCCGACGCCTTTCGCCAGCGCCTCGTGGAAGACGATGATCAGCGGCAAGAGCAGGAAGATGCCGAGGAAAGCGAAAGCGATGGCCATCAGCACGGCCTGCGCCGGCCGGCTTTCGGTCACCGCCGCCGAGCGGCTCTCGTGATACGGTTCGTAGGATTTGATCTCGGGGTCAGCCATAGCGCTTGCGGCTCCATGTCTGCACGAGGTTGACGACCAGCAGCATGACGAACGAGAGCGCCAGCATGATTGCCGCGATCGCGGTCGCCGCGGGGTAATTGTATTCCTCGAGCCGGATGACGATCAGAAGCGGCGCGATCTCGGATTTGTAGGGCAGGTTGCCAGCGATGAAGATGACAGAGCCGTATTCGCCGACGCCGCGCGCGAAGGCAAGCGAGAAGCCGGTGATGATGGCCGGCGCCAGGCCGGGAAAGAGCACGCGGGTGATGATCTGGAAGCGGCTGGCGCCGAGCGTGGCGGCTGCTTCCTCAACTTCCTTGTCGATCTCCTCCATGATCGGCTGCACGGTGCGCACGACGAAGGGCAGGCCGATGAAAACCAGGGCGATGACGATGCCGAGCGGCGTATAGGCGACCTTGAGCCCGAGCGGCATCAGCAGCTTGCCGATCCAGCCATTGGGCGCGTAGAGCGTGGTCAACGCGATGCCGGCCACCGCCGTCGGCAGCGCGAAGGGTAGGTCGACCATGGCATCGACGATGCGACGGCCGGGGAAGCGGTAGCGTACCAGCACCCAGGCGACCAGGGTGCCGAAAACGACATTGACGACCGCGGCGATGAAGGCGGTGCCGAAGCTGATTTCCAGCGCGTTGAGCGTGCGGCGATCGGTGGCGATAGCCCAGAAATCGGTCCAGCCGAGGGCGGCCGAGCGCCAGATCAGCCCGGAAAGCGGGATGAGGATGATGAGGGTGAGGTAGGCAAGCGAGAAGCCGAGCGTCAATCCGAAACCCGGAATGACGCTCGGCTGCTTGAATCGCCACCCCGCCTGCGCGGGTGCTGTGGTCATGTCGTCCTGATCTAGATCTTGCTCACTGGGCCGGCTTGTAGATCTGGTCGAATATACCACCGTCACCGAAATGATAAGGCTGTGCCTTCTTCCAGCCGCCGAAAAGCGGATCGTCGATGGAGATCAGCTTGATATCGGGCGTCTTGGGAATATCAGCCGCGTCCACCAGTTCGGGCTTGGCCGGACGATAGTGGTTCTTGGCGATGATCGTTTGCGCTTCCTTGGAATAGAGCCAGCCGAGATAGGCTTCGGCCACCTTGCGCGTGCCCTTGGCATCGACATTGGCATCGACAATCGCCACCGGCGGCTCGGCCAGGATCGAGGTCGGGGGATAGACGATCTCGAAATTGTCTGCGCCGAATTCGTCGAGTGCCAGATAGGCATCATTTTCCCAGCCGATCAGCACGTCGCCGATGCCCTTTTGCGCGAAGGTCACGGTAGAGCCACGGGCACCGGTGTCGAGAACCGGGGCGTTGGCGTAGAGCTTGCCCACGAATTCCTTGTTCTTGGCTTCGTCGCCGCCATCATTGGCGTTGGCATAGGCCCAGGCGGCGAGGTAGTTCCAGCGTGCGCCGCCCGAAGTCTTTGGGTTGGGCGTGATCACCTGGACGCCGTCCTTGACCAGATCGCTCCAGTCGTGAATGCCCTTGGGATTGCCCTTGCGGACCAGGAAGATGATGGTCGAGGTGTAAGGCGCTGAATTGTTTTCGAACTTCTTGCGCCAGTCGGGATTGATCTTCTTCGATTTCGAGACGATGGCGTTGATGTCGCCTTCGAGCGCCAGCGTCACCACATCGGCGTCGAGACCATCGATCACGGCGCGGGCCTGGGCACCCGATCCGCCATGCGACTGCTGGATGGTGACCGTCTCGCCGGTCTCCGCCTTCCAGTGCGCTGCGAAGGCCTCGTCATAGGCTTTATAGAGTTCGCGTGTCGGATCGTAGGACACGTTGAGAATGGTGGTGTCGGCGAACGCGAAACCGAGCGTGCCTGATAGAACCGATGTGACGACCAGCGCGCCGAGCAGTTTCTTGAAATGAGGTTTGGTCATTTCTGCCTCCGTTGAACCCGCGCCAAATCTAGCAAATTGATAGAAATAAGATGCATCGAATGTTGTCTTTTTTGGCTTTCTGAAGAAATTCTTCGGCGATTTGTCGCGGCAATGGGAAATAGTTTCCTTGCGACCGTTCCGCGCGGAATCGGCCCGCCGTCCGACCTATTTAGAGGTGCGCGGTTGCGGGGCAAGATCGCTTTGGGCTGGTTTACTCGGCGGTCACAGGGAAATCGAAGCGCTGCTTTTGAAATGGCTCGTGGGCCAGCGTAAAATGCCACCATTCGCGCGCGTAGTTCCTGAAGCCTTGGGCACCCATCGCATCGCCAAGGAGCTTGCGGTTTGCCGCCGCTTCCGCGCCGAGCGGGCGGTGCGCCGTCTGGCTCGTCGGGTCGAAACAATCGAAGCCGGTGCCGAAATCGAGCGTATCGGCATCGATGGCGCCACAGGCCGGCTTCGACCTGGGCGGACCATCGGTCCCTGCGATGGCGACATCGACGGTCGAGCCACGTGAATGGGCCGACTGCCGGGCGACGTAGCCTTGGGTGACCAGCTCGCCGCGCTTGACCTTCGGATACCATTGCGGATCCGGCGGTCCGCCCGCGACCGTCCAGTCGCCCATGTCGGCAACGGCGCGGGCAGGGCGGTAGCAGTCGAAGACGACCAGCGTCAGACCCTTGGCGGCGATCGCCGTCTGGACGCTGGAAAGCGCCTCGGCCGCCTGGCGGGTGAGAATGCAGACCGGCGCGTCGTAGCCGTTCACCTTGCGGTGCAGGAAATTGTCGGAGATGGCGTAGCGAATGTCTTGGCGGATAGAAGGGGCGATATCGGAAAGGCGGACGAAGCCGGCGGGAAGGGGATCGGCCGAGGCGGGAAGAGTTACGAAGAAAGTCGCTAAAACGGCGGCTATGCTGCGTAAGGTATGGCGTGGCACGCCCCCCTCTGCCCTGCCGGGCATCTCCCCCTCAAGGGGGGAGATTGGCAGCTTTTGCGTCGCGCGCCGCCGTTGGTCATTGGCGAAAGCGGCCGGGCCATCCGATCTCCCCCCTTGAGGGGGAGATGGCCGGCAGGCCAGAGGGGGGCGCCTCGCACCGGACATCAGGCAATTTATCCCTTATCCCCCGACCTCGAAAGGCCAGTCTCCTGAATCCCTTGATGCAGACTATTCAACGAACACTTTCACACTCGCCGCCCGTCCCGCGGCGTCGATGACGGTCAGCGTCGAGTAACCGGCGCCGTCGGGCTGCCAGGTCGCGGTGCGGCGGCGGTCGAGGCCGATGAGGGGTTTGCCGTTGGCCAGCCAGCGGAACGGCGCGCGGCCGCCTTGCAGCTTCAGCACCAGCGGCGAGGCGTCGGCCGAGTTGGTGGCGAGATCGACGCGGGCGCCGTCCGGCGGGAAGATGATGGTCGGCGCGGGTTCGGTCGGCGTCGCCTGCACCAGGCCATCCGCGCCGGCGCCGAAGCGGGCAAGCGTCACCGGCAGCTCCTCCCGCCTGGGGGTGAAGGTGCCGGGCGGTTTGCCCGGCAGCGGCACGGTCGCCAGCCCCGAGCGGACGAAGCCCTCGAACAGGATCGGGGCGGCCGAGACATAGCCGGAGAGGCCCGGCACCGCGCCGGCATCGGGCCGGCCGACCCAGACGCCCAGCACATAGCGGCCGTCGAAGCCCACCGACCAGGCGTCCCGGTAGCCGTAGGAGGTGCCGGTCTTGTAGGCGATGCCGCGTTGCAAGGCGCCTTCGGGCGGCTTTACCCCCGAGAGAATGTCGATGATCTGCCAGTTGGCCTGGTCGTTGAGAATGGTGGTGGTCGAACTCACGGCATTGGCCGGCTCGGTGCCGTCGCGCAGCGAGTGCGTCTTGCCGCCATTGGCGAGCCCCGTATAGAGCTGGACGAGATCGCGCAGCGTGACGCCGACGCCGCCGAGGCCGATGGCCAGACCCGGAGCCTGGTTGACCGGCAGGATCGGGTTGACGCCGGCCTGGCGGAAGCGCGCCGTCAGCCGCGCCGGGCCGACCGCGTCGAGCACGCGGATCGCCGGCACGTTGAGCGACAGTTGCAACGCCTGGCGGATCGAGACATCGCCCTGATAGCCCATGTCGAAGTTCTTCGGCCGATAGCCGCCGAAATCGACCGGGCTGTCCTCGATCAGCGTTTCCTGCGCCACCAAGCCCTGCTCGAAGGCGAGGCCGTAGATGAACGGCTTCAACGTCGAGCCGGGCGAACGCACGACCTTGGTCATGTCGATCCAGCCGGAACGGCTGGAATCGAAGAAATTGGCCGAGCCGACTTCGCCCAGAATGTCGCCGGTGCGGGCGTCGGCCAGCACCATGGCGACGGACAGACGCGGCCCGAGCCGGGTGGCGGCGTCACGCGCGACCTGTTCCAGTCCTTGCTGGACGCTTTTGCGGATCGTCAGCTTGAGCGGCTGGCCGGGGACGGCCTTGGGCAGCATCGCGTAAGAGGCATGCGGGGCGAGCGCCGGCAAGGTGCGCCGCAGGCCCGACACATCGTCGAGTGCGGCGCGTGCCGCCTCGCGCTCACCGATCAGGCCCGATGAGACCATGCGGCTCAGCACACGGTCGCGCGCTGCGTGAGCGATCTTGAGGTTGCGGTCGGGCCGGCGCTTTTCCGGCAGTTGGGGCAGCGCCACGAGAAGGGCGGCTTCCGAGACGGTGAGCCGTTTCGGCTCCTTGCCAAAATAGGCGAGCGAAGCGGCGCGCACGCCTTCCAGATTGCCGCCATAGGGCGCCAGCGTCAGATAGCGTTCGAGGATCTCGCGCTTCGACAGCCGCCGCTCGATCTGGATGGCGCGCAGCATCTGCTTGATCTTGGAGCCGAGGCTGCGGCTTTCGCGCGGCTCGATCAGGCGGGCAAGCTGCATCGACAGGGTCGAGCCGCCGGAAACGATATGGCCGCTGGTGGCGAACTGGCCGGCGGCGCGCGCCAGCGCCAGCACGTCGACGCCCTCATGGTCCCAGAAGCGCTTGTCCTCATAGGTGACCAGCATGTCGACGAACTGCTTGTCGACCTGGTCGAGCCGGGTTTCGAGCCGCCAGTAGCCGTCGGGTGTCGCGAAGGCGCGCAACAACTGGCCGTCGCGGTCCTGGACTTCGGTGGAGACGGTGAGTTCGGCTGGCAAGGGGGGCGGGAAGGCGCGGTCGAGTTCCCAGAGGGCGGCGGTGGCGATTGCCGCGAACCCCGCCAGGGAGGCTGCCGTGATGGCTGAACGGCGAAGAAATTTCCTGGAGAGCATGGCGCTGCCCCTCATCCGCCTGCCGGCACCTTCTCCCCGTATAGTGACGGGGAGAAGGCAGCTGTCGCGGCGGTCGGCGCTAGCCCCTTTCTCCCCGTCACTATACGGGGAGAAATGCCCGGCAGGGCAATGAGGGGCAGCGCTAGCCTCACGTTCATATCCGCCAAGGCACCTTACGGCGCCTTGATCTCCATCATGCCGGTGGCGGTACGGGCCGAATATTGCGGCCGGTACATGTCCTCCACCGTTGCCGCCGGATGGGCGTAGGTGCCCGGCGTCACGGCGCGCACGACATAGGCGAGCGTCAGATTGTGGTCGTGGTCGCCGTCGGCCGGGTTGAACGCCGCGACGAAACGGTCGTCGCGGAATTCCAGATGCGCGGCGTCGGTCTGTGCCAGCCAGGAGAAGTTCGTCAACTGGGCACTGGAAACCAGGCCCGGATTGTCGATCTCGAAGCCGGCCGGCAATAGGTCGGTGACCAGCAGGCGCGATGGCCAGCTGTTCTGCTCGGTGACCTTGAGCACGACGACATAGCGTTCGTTCTGGGTTGCCTCCGTGACATTGGCTTCGGTGCCATCAAGCTTGTAGTAGGTACGGCTGATGGTGAAGCCGTCACCACCGGCCGGCAGGGGCTGGATGGGCGAGGCCACGGTGGTGACGACGGCCTGCAGCGGGGTCTTGCCGGTGTTGGCGATTTCGAGCGGACTGTCGACCAGCTCGGAACCGTTGACCTGGTTGGAATAGCCGCCGGAATGCGGCGCGCCATTGACGGTCAGCGTGATGGAGTCGTTGCCCTCCTTCAACGCACGGGCCGCCAACAGCATCCAGGAATCGTCCTGGGTGCTGGTCCAGCGGGCTTCGGCGCGTTTCCTGGTCACCAGCTTGATCAGCTCCGGCACGATGGTCGATACCGGCTTCGATTCCGCCGCCAGCGACAGCATGGCCGCGCCGTCACGCAGCGCCGAGCCGTAGTCGGAGCGGTACCAGTCGTAGTCGCTGCTCGATTTGGCGAGCTGCAGCGCGGTCTTGAACGTCGCCTCCGAACGCTGCGTGTCGCCATAGAGCGCCAGGCTCGCGGCCAGCTGGGCGACGGCCATCGGGCTCGAGAAGGCTTCGAGCTGCGTGTCTGCGTAATAGCGCAGGTCGCCGATCGAGGCCTTCTTGTTGCGGGCCAGCACGTAGAGCGCGTAGGCAATCTCGCTGCCGCGATCCTGTACGCTCTGGTCGTAGCCGAGCGAGTTCTGCAGGTTGTTGAGGGCCTGGTTCATCGCCAGGCTCGGGACGTCGTATTTCTGCTCCCGCGCCCGGGTCAGGAACTCGCTGACGTAGGCGTCCAGCCACAGATCGCCGGAGCCCGGGCCCCACAGGCCGAAGCTGCCGCTCGAGGACTGGTAGCTCAGGACCTTGTAGATCGCATCCTGGACGCGGCCATGCAGGTCCGGGTCGCTTTCCATGCCGACGCCCGATGCCATCTCGTTGACGTAGAGAAGCGGCATGGCGCGGCTGGTGGTCTGCTCGGCGCAACCATAGGGGTAGCGGTCGAGCGTCATCAGCAGCGAAGGCACGTCGAAGGCCGCCGCCTGCGAAACGCCGACCGAGACCGAAGCGCCGTCGAGCAGGCTGGCAGCCAAGAGTTCCTTGTCGACGCGTAGCGCGCCGCCATTGCCCTTGAGGTCGACCACAAGGCGCGTGGTGACCGGCAATTGGGCCGGGCGCACCGGCACATAGAGCGTCTGTTCGACCTTGGTGCCGTCGGCATGCGCCAGCTTGATGGTGAGCGAGGCATTGCCCGCCGTCCCGGCGATCAGCGGCACGGTCAAGGTCTGGCGCTTGCCCTGGGCGAGCGTCAGCTTCTGGGGCAGGGGCTTGTCACCCGTCGACAGGTCGCCGGTGGTGTCGATCGACAGCGCATAGTCGCCGGCCGGGCCGTCGGTGTCGGCCACGTCGAGCCGCATGACGGCGTTGTCGCCGGGCGCCAGGAAGCGCGGCAGGCCGGCGGTGATGACGACGGGATCGCGCACGATCACGTCCGCCTGGGCATGGCCGACCGCTTCCTTGGTCCAGGCGACGGCCATGACGCGCACGGTGCCGTTGAACTGCGGGATATCGAAGTCGATCCGCGCCTTGCCGTCGGCGTCGAGCAGGACGATGCCGGAGAAGAAGGCGACCAGCTTTTCGGTTGGCGGGCTGCCTTGCGTCTGCATGTTGGCGCCGTCACCGCCGGTCCTGAGCTTGCCGGTGGTGCCCAGCGAGCCGTCGATCAGGCGGCCGTAGATGTCGCGGATCTCCATGCCCAGCATGCGCTGGCCGAAGAACCAGTCCTCCGGATCCGGCGCCTTGTAGTTGGTCAGGTTGAGGATGCCGACATCGACGGCGGCAACCGTGACATAGGCATTGGTGCCCGGCTGTACGCCGGCCACGGAAACCGGGATCGACAGCTGCTGGCGCGGCACGGTCTTTTCCGGCGGCGTCAGCGTAACGGCGAGTTTCTTGGCGCCCGGATCGACCGTCAGCCATTTCACGCCGATGGCGCGGGCCGGCATGCGGCTTTCCTGCGCGTCGCCCGGCCGGAACAGGGTTGCCGTGACATAGGCGCCGGCGCCCCAATCGTCGCCGACGGGGATGTCGACGGTGCTGCCGCCGGCCGGTATGGTCGCCGTGATGGTCTTCAACAGCTTGTCGGAGCCGATATTGATCAGAAGTTCGCCGGCAAAATGCGGCGAGATTTTCAGCTTGGCCACTTCGCCGGCGGCATAATTGTCCTTGTCGAGGGCAATCTCCAGGCCGTCAGGTGTCTCGGTGGTGGTCGAGGCGACATACCAGCCGGCGTCGAACTCATAGCTGGTCGCCGGCCCTTCGGGATCGGATGTCTCGACCTCGAGCCGGTACTGGCCCCAGTCGACGGGAACGGAGACGGTGGCGTCGCCATCGGCGCCGAGGTCGATCTGGCCGTTGGCGATCGACTTGGTCAGGGAGACCGGCTCGTAGTTCCAGGAGTTGTTGGAGCGGTACCACTGATAATTGCGTTCGACCTTGACCAGCGACCACTGCGCGCCTTTCAGCGCCTCGCGCTTGCCGTCGGGATCGACGGCGATCAGGCTGAACTTGGCCGTGCCGCCCTGCGGCACTTCACCATCGGCGAAATCCGGACGGATGCCGATCATATGGCCTTGCGGGCGGATGCCGATGTTGAGCGAGCGTTCGATCGCGCGGCCGCCGGTTTCGCGCATGCGCACCGTCACCTTGCCGTCGACCAGCTTGGTGGTCGAGGGCAACTGGTCGACGGTAACAGGGAAGGTCGCCTTGCCGTCATCGCCGACCACCGGCAGATCGGTGAGCGGCGTGACCGTCGGCTCGGCCGACTGCTCGTCGGCGAGGCCGAAGGAAAAGTTGGGGAAGCGGTCCCAGTCGCGCGACGTCGACAGCGTCAGTTCGCCTTCCAGCGCCAGGCCCGCCGCCGGCGCGCCATAGAGGAAACGGCCGTCAATGTTGATGTTGGCGGTCTCGCCGCGCGCAATCTCCTGTTTGTCGGCCTTCATGTCGAATTCGATGCGATCCGGCACGAAATCCTCGACCAGGAACATCTGGCTGGCGACCGCCGGCTGCTTGGGGTCGGTATGGATCGACACCGACCAGGTGCCGCGCATGGCGTTGGGTTCGAGCGGCAGGTCGACGGCGTGGCCGCCGGCCGAGACGCCGTCGCTGACGATGCGGCGGTCCTCGACGCCATCGGGGCGCGAGAAGATGAAGGTGAGCGGCAGGTTCTCGACCGCCTTGGCCGCGCCGTCGCGGGCAAGTGCGGCGACATGGACGTCCTCGCCGGCGCGGTAGATGCCGCGCTCGGTCCAGGCATAGACGTCGAGCGCGCCGGGGGCGGCACGCCCGGTGACGCCACGGTCGGACAGGTCGAAACCGGCCTTGGCCATGTCGAGGAAGACGAAGTCATTGTCGCCCTGCTTGGCCATCAGCACGGCCGGCACCATGCCGCCGTCGCCGCGCGTCAGGCCGGGGTTGAAGACGGCGTGGCCGTTCGCGTCCGACGTCGCGGTGCCGAGAACCTCGTTGTTCCTGGCAACCAGCGTCAGTTCGGCGCCGGCAATCGGCTTGGCGGAGCCCAGCGAACGGGCGAAGACATTGAGCCCATCCTGGCCGGTATAGGTCGAGAGGCCGATGTCGGAGACGACGAACCATTGCGTGGCCAGCGAACCGTAGTCGTCGCTCTTGTCGTTGACGGGCTGCGCGGTCAGCACATAGACGCCGGGCTTGCGCTGCGGCAGCGCCTCGTCGACCGGGAAGGAGGTGGTGACTTCCTTGTTGAGGTCGCTGACGATGTCGAGTTGGCCCTTCCAGACCGGCTCGCCCATCTGCTCGGAAATGTTGGAAATGTCATAGCCGTCGAGCTGGTGCAGGAACTGGTAGCCCGACAGAAGCTGCGCCAGCGAACGGTCGCCGATGCGGTAGAGCTTCATCTCGGCGGCATTCATGTTGACGGTGACGATCGGAATGCCGCGACGCGCGCCGGCCGGCAGCACGAAGCTGTCGCCGGTGAAGCGGGCGGAGGGGGCGCGATCCTGCACGTAGATCGACAGCACCACGGGGGCGGCGGTGACTTCGCCGATCGCGGCCGGCAGGCCGGCGCGGAAGGTGACGTCATAATGCTGGCCGTGTTCGAGCCCTTCGACGCAGATCTGCTTGTCCTTGGCCTCGACGCCCTTCGGCGGGGCGTTGTCGACGGTGACGAACTGCGCGTAGTCGACGCCGGTCTTGACCAGTTCCTCGGAGAATTGCGCGCAGATGCGCGGCGCGCTGGTGTCGGCATCGACGGAGTGATCGATGACGCGGAACCCCTTGCGGGCCTTCAGATCGGCATATTCGGCCTGGACCGCGGGCGAGGTTTCCAGCGCAAGACTGGCCTCATAGGCCTGCAGCGCCGGCCGGTAGAGATCGCGTTTGTCGAGACCATTGCCAAGCAACGCCAGCACTTCGGCGCGCGTCCTGGTGGTGCGCAGCAGCTTGTAGGCGTTGAAAGCGGCCGACGTGCCGTTTGCCGGCAAAGTCGAGGCCTCGGAGGTGTTGGCGGCGGGCTGCACGGCCAGCGTTTCGCGCGCCAGCCTGAGCCAGAGCTGGCCGTCGTCAGGCATGACCGAGACCGCGGACTCGTATTTCTGCATGGCGGAGCGATGGTCGCCGGTCAGCACGGCCTGTTCGGCGGCATTCGTCAGCGCGGCCATGCCCTCGGCCGGCTTGTCGAAGGCGGGGCCGAGCAGCTTGTTGCGGTATTGCTGGGCCTGGTCGGCCATCCAGTTGGGGAAGAAGGCGAGTTCCGGCGGCGCGCCGATATCGGGATCGCCGTCGATGTTCACGACCTTGCCGGCGACCGCGCCGTTGAAGGATTTCAACTGGTTATAGTCGGATTTGAGAAAGCACCATTTTGCCTTGGTGTTGTAGGTGAAGGCGCGGCAAGCCGGATCGCCGAGACACGTCGTCTTGCACTGGTCGAGCGTGACGTTCTGGTCGGACCGGAGATCGAAGCCGAAATAATCGGAATTGTCCGTCGTTGCGATTCGCCGGGCCTCGGCCGCTTGCGCGACGCCGTTCCAGGCTAAGGCGTTGGCCCAGGCAAGGAAAAGAAGGACGAGAATCGACAGACCACGAGCCGCGCGCATTGCCATTACACCCTCCAGACAATTGCAGACGTCCGGGCATGTTCAAGCTTCAGTCGGGCTTGTCAACGCGCGGACGCGGCAGGTTGCCGCCTGCCAACGGTTTATTTTCCGGCCGAGGACCGGTATGCGGACAGTAACCTCCATAGGACAGGGGATCACGCATTCTTGCGGAAACGCAGAAGGTGTGAATTCCAAGCCCGCCCTATTTCAGACAATTGGATTGTGGCCCCTTTACGAGCGCTTCAGAACTTCATTCCAATTTTAGTTTTGTAACCTAGGTTGTCTTAATGCCGGCGCATGAAAAGCAGATGTCAGGAAGGAGAGCGCCAGGGCGCGCCCTTCCGCGCGCCCTGCTTTTGGCCATGATGTGCTCGACGGCGCTGCTTTGCCAATCGAGGCACGCGGCCGCGTTCGAGCTTTTCGGCATCAAGCTTTGGGGGTCGTCCAGCGACGAGGACGCCGACATTGTCGATCCGCTGCGCTACGCGGTGACCATCTCCGCGCCCGATGCCGACAAGGACCTCGTCAAGAAGCTCGAAAACGCCTCGGCGCTGAAAGGCGACGAGGACCGGCCGGTCTCGGGTTCGCTCGGGCTGATGGCGAAGGCGCGCGGCGACCGTGAACAGCTGGTCGCCGCACTTTACGCCGATGCCCGGTATGAGGGCGTCGTCACCATCACCATCGAAGGCAAGCCGCTCGACGAGTTGCCGCCGGACGCCGAGTTCAAGGGGCCACAGCCTATCCCGGTGGCAATCACTGTCGCCGCCGGTCCCAAATTCACCCTCGGCAATATCAGGCTGGAGGGCGACGCGGCGGGGCTGATGAGCGCCGATTACGGCCTGATATCAGGCGGCGACGCCGGGTCGGGCGCCGTGCTCAAGGCCGAGGCGCTGATCGTGCGGACGCTGAAGGAGCAGGGCAGGCCGCTGGCCAAGGTCACCGACCGGCAGATCGTCGCCGATCATGCCACCTCGACGCTCGACGTGACGCTGACGGTCGCCGCCGGGCCGGTCGCCGGCTATGGCGCCACCACCGTGGAAGGCACGGAAAAGGTCGACCGCGACTTCACCGAATACATGACCGGGCTGAAGCGCGGCCGGCAGTACTCGCCGCAGGAGATCAGCGACGCGCGCGACCGGCTGCTGGCGCTCGAGGTCTTCAACAGCGTGACGTTCAAGGAAGCCGACAAGCTCGACGCCGACGGCAACATCCCGATCGGCGTGCAGGTCAGCGAGCGCAAGCCGCGCTATTTCGGGCTGGGCGGCACGTTCTCGAACACGGAGGGGCTTGGCCTGGAGGGCTACTGGGGCCATCGCAACCTGTTTGGCCACGCCGAAAAGCTGCGCATCGACGGCGCTATCAGCGGCATCGGCAGCAACAATCTGTCGGAACTCAACTACAATGCCGGCATCATGTTCGAGAAACCCGGGGTGATCGGGCCGGCATCGAAGTTCTTCGCCAGCGTGAAGACGGTGCTGGAGCATCCGGACGCGTACGACCATTTCTCGGTCAAGGGCAGCACCGGGCTCTCCTACGAACTCGACAAGAAGCAGACCGTGTCGGCGGAAGTGGCGCTCGACTACTCACGCATCCATGACGCCTTCGGCAAGCACAAATACCTGATCGCCAGCATTCCGCTGCAATATGTCTACGACAACCGGGACAACAGGCTGAACCCGACCAGCGGCTTTAGAGTGCTTGCCTATGCGGAGCCCAGCTACGACATATTGAGTGGTGCCGCCTTCCTCAAACTGAAGGGCGAGGGATCGGCCTATCAGTCGCTGGACACGGCCTCGAAGTTCGTGCTTGCCGAGCGTGTCGCCGTCGGCTCGATCGTCGGTACCGGACTGCAGAACGTGCCGGCCGACCGGCGCTTCTATTCAGGCGGCGGCGGCTCGGTGCGCGGCTATGCCTATCAAGGCATCGGCCCCAAGGACTTCAACGGCCAGCCGATCGGCGGCCTGTCGTTCTTCGAGACCTCTGTCGAGATGCGCATCGCCGTCACCGACACGATCGGCATCGTGCCCTTCGTCGATGCCGGCACGGTGTCGACCAAGTCGGTTCCCGACTTCTCCGACGTGAAGGTCGGCGCCGGTGTCGGCCTGCGCTATGTCACGCCGTTCGGTCCGCTGCGCATCGACGCGGCCGTGCCGCTCAACCGCGACCCCGGCGACCCGCATTTCGGCATCTATGCCGGCATCGGACAGGCGTTTTGAAATGAAGACGGTCCGGCGCATCCTTCGCATTGTCCTCTATACGCTGCTGATCGTGGTCGCGGGCGCCATTGGCGCGCTCATCGTGCTGACCAAGACCGAGCGCGGGCGCGACAATCTCGCCGGCATCATTTCGCGTCTGGCCTCCAGCGACGACAGCAAGGTCACCGTCAGCGGCATCGACGGCATCTGGTCGGGTAATCTCAGCGTCGACCATGTCGTGCTGGAGGACCGCGAGGGTGCCTGGCTGGTGGCGCGCAAGGTGGCTGTCGACTGGTCGCCGACGGCGCTGCTGTCGAAAAGCTTCAGCGCCGGGCGGATCGCGGCCGAGCGCATCGAACTGGCGCGCCTGCCGGTGGCCGGTTCGCAGCCGCCAGCGCAGGGCGGCACGACGACGCTGCCGGTCTCCATCGACATCAAGCAGATCGACCTGCCGGAAATCGCGCTCGGCGAGCAGCTGGCCGGCAGCGGCATTGCCGAGCTCGCGGCCAAGGGAATGCTCAAGGCCGATGCCGCGCCACTGGCGGTCGAGACGGCGCTCAACGTCACCCGCCACGACGGCAAGCAGGGCAATGTCGACGCCAAGATCCATTTCGCGCCCGCCGACAACAAGCTGGACCTCGACCTCAAGGCGTCGGAGCCGGCCGGCGGCATCATTGCCAATTTGCTCAAGCTGCCGGATGCGCCGCCGGTCGATATCGTGGTTTCGGGCAGCGGGCCGCTCGCCAACTGGAGCGGTGTCGGCACCTTCCTCGTCGACCATCAGATCGTCACCCAACTCACCGGCCGCCACCAGCTCACCGACAAGGGCAATCATGTCGAGGCCAAGGGCGACGGCGATTTCGCGCGCTTCCTGCCGGAAAACCTGAAGCCATTGTTTGCCGGCAAGACCAGCTTCGATGTCGCCGGCACCGCCACGTCGGCTGGCGGTATCAGCATCGACAGGGCCAGCATCGAGAGCGATGCGGTGCACGGGGCCGCCTCCGGCATCGCCGATCCCGCCGGTGCCAGCGATCTGTCGGTCGAACTCGCCGCCAAGGGCCCGCCCGTGGTGATCAGCGTCGGCAGCAAGGCGCAGCCTATCACGCTCGCGATCAAGAACGCCACCGCACGCGCCTTCGGCGACGGCAAGGCGCCGATCGTCGATATCGGCGTTTCCTTCGTTTCGATCGTCGCCGGCGGCACGCGGCTGGACGATCTGGCGGCGCAAATCCATTCCGACGGCTTCGATATCCAGAATCGCTCCGGCCCGGTCACGGTCAAGCTCGACGCGGGCGGTCTGAAAAGCGACGTCGCGACGTTGGCGCCGCTAATCACCGGCAAGGTCCATGTCGATCTGGCCGGGTCAGTCAGCAAGGACGCCATCGCCATCGATCAGGGCACGCTGCGTTCCGATGCGCTCAATGCGTCGCTGACGGCGACGGTGGCGCTCGCTGACATGTCGATGCAGCTCAAGATGAATGCCGACGCCGTGGCGACCGCATTCCCGCAGCAGATCGCCTCGGTGCTCGGCGGACGGGTGAAATTTTCGGCCACGGCATCGCGCGATCCGCAGGGGTCTTTCGCCGCGAACTCGATCGAACTCACTTCGGGATCGCTCAGCGCCAGCGGTACGGCCAGCATGCAAGGCACGGACATCCAGGCCGACATCAAGGGCAAGTTGGGCGACGTTTCGGTGTTGTCGCCGACGGTCGGCGTACCGGTTGCCGGGGGGGTCGATTTCGCGCTGTCGGCGACCGGCGCGATCACCGCGCCGGATTTCACCGTTACCGCCGACAGCGACAGCCTGACCGCCTCGGGCCGCACGGTGAAGGCCATCAAGCTGACCGCGAGCGGCAAGGCCGACATAACGAGCCCTTCCGCCAACGTTTCGCTGACCGGCGCCGTCAACGACCAGCCTCTCGATATCAAGGCGGCCCTGGTGACCAGCGAGGGCAAGCGTTCGATCAACGGCTTCCTGGTCTCGCTGGGCGACAACAAGGTTTCGGGCGACCTGGCACTGGATGACAAGTTCAGGCCCCTGGGCACGCTGACGCTCGCCGCGCCTGCCATCGACCAGTTGGCCGCGCTCGCCGGCCAGGCGGTGACCGGCGACATCAACGGCACCATCCTGTTTGCCAAGGACGGCGACGCGCCTTCCATTGCCATCGATGTCAAGAGCACGTCGGTGGCGCGTGGCGAGGTGACGGCCAAGGCGATCGCCATCAATGCGCTGATCGCCAATTATCTCGAGGCGCCGGCGATCTCGGGCATTATCAAGGCCGACGCGGTCACTTCGGGGAGCACCGAAATCGGCGGTATCGGCGTCGACCTCAAGCGCGACGGCGACTGGACCAATTTCAGCGGCGGCGCGACCATAGCGGGCATTCCGGCGACCGCCGCCGGCCGGGTGAAGATCGCCCAGGGCACCGCCAGCGTCGAGATTGCGTCGGGCGAGGCCACCGTTCGCGGCATCAAGGCGGCGATTGCCGAACCGTCGGCTCTGACCATCGCCAACGGCACGGCCAACATCGACAAGCTGGCGCTTGATATTGGCGGCGGCCGAGTGGCGCTGTCGGGCAGTGCCGGCGAGACGCTCGATCTCGCGGCGCGGGTCTCAGCTTTGCCCGCCACGCTTGCCAATGCGTTCTTGCCCGGCCTGGAGGCCGCGGGAACGCTTGACGGTATCGCTGAAGTAAGCGGAGCGCCGGCCGCTCCCGACATCCGGTTCAACGCGAAACTGGCCGGCGCCGAGACCAGCCAGACCCGACAGGCAGGGCTTGGACCACTCGCCGTCGAAGCGGTCGGCAGCTATACGATTGCCGGCGGCGTCGCCCTCGATCATGCCACCCTCACCGGCGACAAGGTCTCCGGCCAGGCCGCCGGCACCATCAACCCGAACGGGGCCAGCGATTTCGCGATCGATCTGACCTCATCGGGTCCCAGTCTACCGCTGACGCTCGGAAGCGCGGAGAGCCCGGTCAAGATCGAGGTCCGATCGGTGTCGGCCAAAATCGCCGGCGAAAGCACCCATGCCAGGCTGGATTTTTCCGCGATCCTGCCCTCGGTCGTCACCAGCCCCGCGAAGGTGGACGGGCTTACCCTGACACTGCACTCGGACGCGTTCGATCTCGGGAATCGCGCCGGGCCGGTTTCCGGAACGGTATCGGTGGACAAGGTTGGGCTCGACAATCCCACGATCGCGCCGCTCATCGCCGGCAAGGTCACGGCGGCGCTCAGCGCGCGGCTCAGCGCCGACGCCGTCGCCATCGACAGCGGTTCGCTGAAAAGCGATGCGCTGAGCAGCCAGGTCGCCGGCCAGGTATCGCTGCGTGACGGCGCCATCGATCTCAAGCTGAATGCGGATGCGCCGTCCTCGGCCTTGCCGGCCGCGGCGCGCGGCATGCTTGGTGAACGCGCGCAGATAAGCGCCGCGCTGAAACGCGACCCCAAAGGTGCCATAAGTGTCGATGGGCTGAAGCTGGTGTCGGGCGGACTGACCGCACAGGGGCAGGCGAGCCTTGCCTACAACAAGGTGGCCGCCGACATTACCGGCGTTCTTGCCGATATCTCGCCGCTGTCGAAGGATGCCAAGGGCGCGATTGCCTTCGCGCTGAACGCTCAGGGGCCGGCCATCGCGCCGGATCTGTCGCTGACGGTCAACAGCGATCGGCTTGTCGTGGCTGAGCGCGAGATTACCGGGCTGAAGCTCACCGCCACCGGCAAGGCGGACGCCGCCAATCCGGCGGCCAATGTGCAGCTCACCGGCAATGTCGCCGGCCAGGCGCTGCAGGGGAGCGCCGTGCTGGCAACGGCGGACGGCAAGAGCGCCATCAATGGGCTGCTCCTGTCGCTGGGCAAGAACAGGATCTCCGGCGACCTGGCGCTGGACGACAAATTCGTGCCCGAAGGCACCATCTCGCTCGACCTGCCCGACATCGGGCCGCTCGCCGCCCTGGCGCTGGAAAAGGCCGAGGGCGACGTGCGCGGCACCATTGCCTTCTCGAAGAACGGCGGCGCACCCCAAGTCATCGTCAAGGCGACGACCGGCTCGATCGTGCGCGGCGACCTTCAGGCCAAGGCCGTCTCGGTCGATGCGCTGATCGCCAACTATCTCGTGGCGCCGGTGATCTCCGGGAAAGTCCGCGCCGATACCGTCACGTCGGGCGGCACCGTGATCAGCGGCATCGACGTCGACCTCAAGCGCGATGGCGACTGGACCGGCTTTTCCGGTGGCGCCACGGTCAAGGGCATTCCGGCCAGGGCGGCCGGACGGGTGAAGGTGGCCGGCGGAACGACGACCATCGAGCTCGCTTCGGGGCAGGCGACCGTCCAGGGCATCAAGGCGGCTATCGCCCAGGCCTCGACCGTCAGCATCGCCAATGGCACGACGACGCTGGACAGGCTGGTGCTCAACCTTGGCGGCGGCACCGCGACGGTAACCGGCAAGGTCGGCCAGGCGCTCGACATCAATGCGGTGCTGGCGCGCGTGCCGATGTCGCTCGCCAACAGTTTCTCGCCCGGGCTCGATGCGGCGGGTTCCATCTCCGGCACGGTCAAGGTGACCGGGGCACCGGCGAGCCCCACCGTTGCCTTCAACATCGACGCGGCCGGGGTGCAGACGTCGCAGACCCGCGGCGCCGGTGTCGGCGCGGTGAGCGTTGCCTCGTCGGGCAGCTTTGCCGGCAACAAGCTGACCTTCGACGCCAATGTCAGCGACGGGGCCGGGCTTGGCCTCAAGGGCGGCGGCACTGTGACGACGGCTGGCACGCCGGCGCTGGCGCTCGACTTCAACGGTGCCGTGCCATTCGGCCTCCTCAGCGAGAAGCTTGCCGCGCAGGGCCTGTCGCTGACCGGCAACGCCAACGTCAATGTCCAGGTGCGCGGTCCAGCGACGTCTCCGGTGATCGGCGGCAGCGTCAGAACCTCCGGCGCGCGTCTGGTCGACGCACGCTCGGGCCTTGCCGTCAACGATATCGCGGCCGACGTCTCGATCGGCAACGGCGTCGCCAGGATCAACCGGTTGACCGGAACGCTGTCGACGCGCGGCAGCCTGTCGGCCAGCGGTACGGTCGGCATCAATCCGGCGCAAGGGTTCCCGGCCGACCTGTCGATCAAGCTCACCGACGGCCGCTACACGGATGGACGCGTCGTGACCGCCAACCTCGGCGGCGACCTGACGATCAAGGGGCCGCTGACTTCGGCGCCGGTGGTTGCCGGCACCGTCAACCTGGCCAAGACCGTCATCACGGTTCCGGACAAATTGCCCGGCTCGCTCGCGGCGCTCGACGTCAAGCACAAGAACGCGCCCGGCCCGGTCAAGGCGCAGGACAAGGCGCTGCGCCCGGCGACGACCAGCGGCAAGAGCGGTGGCAGCGGCCTTGCGCTCGATGTCACGGTCAATGCGCCGAACCAGATCTTCATCCAGGGCAGGGGTGTCGACGCCGAACTCGGCGGCTCGCTCAAACTGACCGGCCCTGCCTCTTCGCCGCAGGCGGTCGGCACCTTCACTTTGCAGCGCGGCCGGCTGTCGATCCTCGGCAAGCGGCTGACCTTCACCGAAGGCACGGTCGGGTTCTCCGGTTCGCTGGTGCCTTACCTCAACCTGACGGCGACAACGACGACAACCGGCGCCACCGTCACGATCGTGGTGTCGGGCGAGGCGACCAATCCCAAATTCACCTTCAGTTCGGTGCCGGCACTGCCGGAGGACGAGGTGCTGGCGCAGCTGATCTTCGGGCGGTCGATGTCGAACCTGTCGCCGTTGCAGATCGCGCAGCTGGCCGAGGCCGCCGGACAATTGGCTGGCGTCGGCGGTTCGACGTCACTGCTGGAGAATCTGCGCAGCGCCATCGGTGTCGACGATCTCGACGTCACCACAGACGACCAGGGCGGCACGGCGGTCTCGGCTGGCAAGTATCTCAACGACCGCACCTATGTGACCATCCAGAAGGGCGACAAGCCGGGATCGGGCAAGGCGACCATCGACCTCAATGTCGGGCGCGGCGTCAAATTGCGCGGCGAGGCGACCGACGCCGGCGAAGCCAAGGGCGGCATCTTCTACGAGAAGGAATATTGAGGGCCTGGCCCCTCGTGCTGGCCGCAACTGGCGCTGTCGTAACCAGTGCAAATGTCTCAGTTTGACAGCCCGAACAGATTTTGGCGAAATCTGGGCGCACTAGCAATTTTGCGCCAAGACTGTCGCTATCGCGCGAACTGCCCTCCTTCCAAAGTTGCACATTCGCTAACATGTTCCCAATCCATGTCGTCTTTGACATCATGGCCTGGATGCGGAATGTTAATCGGCGGAAAGCCAACAATGGGAGTTAGTCATGACAATCTACAAGAGCAACGGCGACAGCGTTCCGGATCATATCCTGGCCATGGCCGAAGAAGCCAAGTCGGGTAAGGTCGATCGCCGCGAATTCCTGGCGCTGGCCAGCATCTTCGGCGCCTCGACGGCCATGGCCTACGGTCTTCTCGGGCTCGCCGCTCCGACCCCGGCCAAGGCCGAGGACGTACAGGGCAAGAAGGGCGGCGTGCTGAAGGTCGCGATGTCGGTCAAGGATCCCAAGGATCCGCGCACCGCCGACTGGTCGGAAATCTCCAACGCCGAGCGCCAGGCGCTCGAGCCGCTGGTGAAATACACCAAGGAGTACACATTCGCGCCCTATCTGCTGGCAAGCTGGGATATCAACGACGACGCCACCGAGTACACGCTGCATGTGCGGCCAGGCGTCGAATGGAACAATGGCGACAAGTTCACCGCCGATGACGTGATCTACAATTTCACGCGCTGGGCCGACAAGAACGCAGAAGGCAATTCCATGCCGGGCCGCCTTGGCAGCCTCGTCGACGAAAAGACCAAGAAGCTGAGCGAAGGATCGATCGTCAAGGTCGACGACATGACTGTCAAGCTGAAGCTCACCAAGCCCGACATCGCACTCATCGCCAACCTGTGCGACTACCCCGGCCTCGTCGTCCACAAGACCTTCGACGAGAAGGGCGCCAACTTCAAGAACTGCCCGATCGGCACCGGCCCATTCGAGCTCGTCTCCTACGATGTCGGCCAGAAGGTGGTCTACAAGCGCCGCACGACCGGCAAATGGTGGCAGGGCGAGGCCTTCCTCGACGGCGTCGAGTTCATCGACTACGGCACCGATCCGGCCGCGACGGTTTCGGCATTCGAATCCGGCGAAGTGCACACCAACCACGAGACGACCGCCGATTACGTCAAGATCATCGCGGATGTTGGCGCGCCGCCTTCGGAAGTCGTGACCGCGGCCACCGTGGTCTCGCGCTTCAACGTCAATGCCAAGCCCTATGGCGACCAGAAGGTGCGCCAGGCGATGTGCCTGGCCGTCGACAATTCCGTGGTGCTGCAGCTTGGCTACGGCAATGCCGGAACGCCGGCCGAAAATCACCATGTCGCGCCGATCCATCCGGAATATGTCGAACTGCCGAAGATCCCCCGCGACGTGGCCAAGGCCAAGCAGATGCTGACGGAAGCCGGCGTGATCGATTTCGAACACGAGCTGATCAGCAATGACGAGGACTACCACAAGAACACCACCGACGCGATCGCGGCCCAGCTGCGCGAGGCCGGCATCAAGGTGAAGCGCACCGTGCTGCCGAGCTCGACCTTCTGGAACGACTGGACGAAATACCCGTTCTCGGAAACCAACTGGAACATGCGTCCGCTTGGCATCCAGGTCATCGCCATCGCCTATCGCTCGGGCGAAGCCTGGAACGAGACGGCCTACGCCAATCCGGACTTCGACAAGAAGGTCAACGAGGCGCTCGGGATCGCCGATGCGGAAAAGCGCAAGGTGGTGATGAAGGATGTCGAGCAGATGCTGCAGGATTCCGGCATCATCATCCAGCCTTACTGGCGCAAGCTCTACATCAACATCAAGCCCGAGGTGAAGAACCACTCGATGCACCCCACCTACGAGCACGACTTCGGCAAGGTCTGGCTCGATCAGGCGTGATCCACGGCTTGTTGGATATGAGGGGCGCTTGCCCCTCATATCCGCAGGATCGTCGCCGTTGCACTGGATGCAGCGGCGGCGTGACGTCACATGAATTTCGTCACAGGGTTGACCATATCTGACCCCAACCCGGCCGGCAGGGGGCACCATGTTCTCATTCATCATCAGACGTATCGGCACGATACTGCTCACGATGCTGTGCCTGACGCTGGTCGTCTTCTTTCTCGTCAATCTCGAACCCAATTTGAAGAAGCTGGCGATCAGCCAGACCGAAATGCACACATCGGCCGAGCAGCTCGAAAGCTGGCTGGTCAATCACGGCTATCGCCAGAACTTCTTCGTCCGCTACGGCCAGTGGCTCGGCATCGTGCCCAAGCAGCCGATCACGGATCCGGCAACCGGCAAGACGACGCAGCGTTTCTCCTTCTGCAACGACCCGGCGGTGCCGACATTCTCCGGCGTGATCGAGGGCGATTTCGGCTGCTCGACCAAGTTCAAGACCACGGTCGCGGCCAAGCTGTTCCCGGCGCTCGGCGCCACCGGCATCCTGATGTTCTGGGTGCTGGCGGTGATGGTGCCGGTCTCGCTGCTGATCGGCATCCTTGCCGGCATGCGCGAGGGCTCGCGCACCGACCGTGTGCTGTCGGTCGCCTCGATCGCCTCGACGGCGACGCCTGAATATGTGTCGGGCGTCATCTTCACCGTGGTCTTCGCCTCCTGGCTCGGCTGGCTGAACGGGTCGGCCGCCTCCGCCAGCCAGGGCATCACCTTCTACAATTTCACGCTGCCGGTGATCACGCTGGCGATCTACGGCATCGGCTATATCGCGCGCATGACACGCGCCTCGATGGTCGAGGTGATGACGCAGCAATATATCCGCACCGCGCGCCTGAAGGGGCTTTCCTTCAAGAGCGTGGTGGTCAAGCACGCGCTGCGCAACGCACTGATCGCGCCCTTCACCGTCATCATGCTGCAATTCCCCTGGCTGCTCACCGGCGTCGTCATCGTCGAGGTGATGTTCCGCTACCAGGGCTTCGGCTACACGCTGGTCGAGGCCGCCGGCAACAACGACATCGACCTTCTGCTCGGCTGTTCGCTGGTCTCGGTGTTCATCGTCTTGATCACGCAGCTCATTTCCGACGTCGGCTACGCATTCCTCAATCCGCGCATCCGCGTTCAGTAGGGAGAAGGCGCATGCAAGCTCAATATATCGGCGCCTCCGCCATCGTTCTCGATGTGCTCTGGCGCTTCTGGCCGGTCTGGGTCGCGCTTCTCATCGTCATGGGCGCGAGCTTCCTCTACAAGAAGAAGCTGGCGCTCTACGGCCAATTGTTCGACAGCGGCGTCGGCATTGCGGGCGTCTTCATCTGCCTGTTCTGGCTGTTCACGGCGATCTTCGCCTCGACCATCTCGCCTTTCGATCCGCTCGGCCAGATCCCGATCATGAAGGATACGCTGCCCGGCGCCATCGAGCCGCAATCGGGGCTCGTCTATTTGTTCGGCGGCGACAAGCTCGCCCGCGACGTCTTCTCGCGCATGGTCTATGGCAGCCAGATCGTGCTGATCATCGCCCCGGCCGCAACGGGTTTCGCGTTGATGGTCGGCATCACGCTCGGCCTGCCGGCCGGCTATTACGGCGGCAAGATCGATTCCATTCTGTCGTTCCTGGCCAACCTCGTGCTGGCCTTCCCGGTGATCCTCTTGTTCTACCTCCTGGTGACGCCGGGCATCATGGACACGCCGATCCCCTATGGTCTGGCCGGCGTCTTCTTCCTGTTTCCGATCATCTTCTTCAGCGTGCTGTTCTGGACCCGCTACAAGAACCGGCCCGACCGGATTTATATCCTGCTCGGCCTGACGCTCATCATCGGCGGCTGGATCTATGTCGGCCTTGTCTTCGACAGGGATCCGCTGAAGATCGTGCACATCGATCCCAACCAGCTCAACATCTTCGTGGCCGTGGTGTTCGCCTCCAGCCCCGGCGTGTTCCGCATCGTGCGCGGCCTGGTGATGGACATCAAGACGCGCGACTATGTGGCGGCGGCGCAGACGCGCGGTGAATCGCCCTGGTACATCATGTTGTGGGAAATCCTGCCCAATGCGCGCGGGCCGCTGATCGTCGATGCCTGCCTGCGCATCGGTTACACCACCATCCTGCTCGGCACGCTGGGCTATTTCGGTCTGGGCCTTGCGCCCGAGAGCCCGGACTGGGGTACGGCGATCAAGGATGCCAGCCGATTGCTGCGTTCGTTTATCCATCCGGCGCTGCCGCCGACGATCGCGCTGATGTCGTTCGTGCTGGGGCTTAATCTCTTGGCCGATTCGCTGCGTGAGCAATCGATGAAAGACTGATTGACGGGCCTTGACCCGCGTCTGGTACAATTTGGATTGGAGCGACCCATGAACGAGGCAGTTCGAAATCCCGCGGAACCGATCATCGAGATCGAGAACCTGTCGATCTCCTTCTTCACCCGCAAGGGCGAGATTCCGGCGGTCATGGATTTTTCCTGCACGGTCATGCCCGGCGAGGCGATGGGCATTGTCGGTGAATCCGGCTGCGGCAAGTCGACCGTGTCGCTCGGCATCATGCGCGACCTCTCCAACATCGGAAAGATCGTCGGCGGCAAGATCAAGTTCCAGGGCAAGGACATGGGCGAACTCTCCGACGAGGAGTTGCGCGCCATCCGCGGCAACAAGATCGCCATGATCTACCAAGAGCCGATGGCGAGCCTGAACCCGGCGATGAAGATCGGCCAGCAGCTGATGGAAGTGCCGCTGATCCACGACAAGGTGTCGAAGGAAGAGGCCTATTCCAGGGCGCTCGAAATGGTGCGCTCGGTCAAGCTGCCCGACCCCGAGCGGATGATGCGCTCCTATCCGCACCAGCTTTCCGGCGGCCAGCAACAGCGCATCGTCATTGCCATGGCGCTGCTGTCGAAGCCGGCGCTGCTTCTGCTCGACGAGCCGACCACCGCGCTCGACGTGACGGTCGAGGCGGGCATCGTCGATCTGGTAAAGGGTCTCGGCCAGAAGTTCGGCACCTCGATGATCTTCGTGTCGCACAATCTGGGCCTCATTCTCGAGACTTGCGACCGCATCACGGTGATGTATTCGGGCGAGGCGGTCGAGACCGGCAAGATCAAGGATGTCTTCGACCGGATGCGCCATCCCTATACGCAAGGGTTGTTCCGTTCGATCCCGCTGCCTGGCGCCGACAAGAACTCGCGGCCGCTGATTGCCATTCCCGGCCAGTTGCCGCTGCCGCATGAGCGGCCGAAGGGCTGCAATTTCGGCCCGCGCTGCCACCATTTCGTCGAAGGCGTCTGCAACGCCGCCGAAATCCCGATGATCGAGGTCGCCGGCCACGAAGGCCATTTCTCGCGCTGCGTACGCTTCAACGAGATCGACTGGGAGGCGCTGCCGCCCGGCGCCAAGAAGGTCAACGAAAAGGTCGTGCCTGGCGCGCCGGTGCTCAAGATCGAGGATCTCAGGAAATACTACAAGGTCGGCGGCAGCGAGGTGTTCGGCTCGAGCGAAGGCCGCGTCGTCAAGGCCAACGAGACCATCTCGTTCATGGCGCGCGAATCCGAGACGGTCGCCATCGTCGGCGAATCCGGCTGCGGAAAGTCGACGCTGGCCAAGGTGCTGCTCGGGCTGGAGACGGCCAGTTCCGGCACCGTGACGCTGGGCAACAAGCAGATCCAGTCGACCGGCATCGAGAGCCGCGGCGTCGACACCGTGTCGTCGATCCAGATGGTGTTCCAGAACCCGTTCGACACGCTCAACCCCAGCCATTCGGTTGGGTCGCAGATCATCCGCACGCTGGAAAAATTCAATGTCGGCAAGACCGTCGCCGACCGGCGCAAGCGCATGCTGGAACTGCTCGACCTGGTAAAGCTGCCGCGCGCCTTCGAGACGCGCAAGCCGCGCCAGCTTTCCGGCGGCCAGAAGCAGCGCATCGGCGTGGCGCGCGCCTTTGCCGGCGACGCCAAGGTTGTCGTGGCCGACGAGCCGGTCTCGGCGCTCGACGTGTCGGTGCAGGCGGCGGTGACCGAGCTGCTGATGGACATCCAGCGCAAGAACAAGACGACGATGCTGTTCATCAGCCACGATCTGTCGGTCGTGCGCTACATCGCCGACCGGGTCGTCGTCATGTATCTGGGCTACATCGTCGAGCAAGGCACGACCGACCAGATCTTCGCGCCGCCCTATCATCCCTATACCGAGGCGCTGCTGTCGGCGATCCCGATTGCCGACACCAGCGTGGTCAAGAAACACATCGTGCTCGAGGGCGACATTCCTTCGGCGATGAACCCGCCGTCAGGCTGCCCGTTCCAGACGCGCTGCGGCTACAAGAAGCTGGTGCCCGACAATCTGTGCGAAACCAAGGTGCCGCCGGTCAAGAACCTCGGCGACGGCCATATGAGCCTGTGCTGGCTTTCCGACGACGTGCTCAAGACCATGGAGCCGGTGATCAAGTTCGACAAGGAACACGCCGCCCATGAAGGCGTGCCGGATGATGCGGCGCATGGCGAAGGTCCAGGCTTTGCCGGTTCGCCGCCGGCGCGCCCGAGCGGCAAAAATGCCAATGCGGAAGCCGATGCGACCGGAAAGGCTGCCGAGGACGCGGACGCCGTCTTGCGGGCCCGTCGTCACGAAGTCCGCGACGAGGTTTCCGAGACCGGTGTTTCAAAGCCGAAAGATACGACAAGGCGGCACTAACCCAGGCAGGGTATCAGTTGCCGCACTGCCTTAGCTGCGCGTCATAGTCTCTGGCCATCTTGTCGGTGGCCCGCGCATAACCCTGCACGCCGGCGTCGCCACGGTTGCCACGGCCATAGGCGCTCCAGCCGAGATAATAGGCGAGGTAGAGATTATAGGTGTCGTTTCGCGCGACGCCGTAGCTGTCTGACGTCTTGGAATGGTACCAGCCGACGAAGTCGACCGCGTCGGCGAATTTCGTGCGCCGTGCCGCCCAGTTGCCGGTCTCGCGCTGATATTGCGACCAGGTGCCGTCCAGCGCCTGCGAAAAGCCTGTGGCCGAGGAGACGTGCTTCCACGGAATGAAGCCGAGCAGCTTGGTGCGCGGCGGGCGGGCATTGCTCTTGAAGCCGGATTCCTTGCGCACGGTGGCCATCAGCACCGGCACCGGCACGCCGTATTTCCGCGACGCGCGCTCGGCCGCCGACTGCCAATTGTCGAACCAGCCGTCATTCTGGTCGAAGACGGCGCAGACGTTGTTGATGTGGCTGGGCGCGGTGGCGCAAGCCGAAAGCGCCAACAGCGCGCAAACCGCTACAATTTTACTAAAACTCGACCTACGCATGGGAGGAGCAATAGGCCGAAATCATAAAGGGAATCTTGCCGAGTCCGTTAATGGCCGTCAGGCGTCATCGGCTCACGGCGGTGACGTATCGGTAAAGCGACGTAATGCGTCGCTATTTCTAAATGGATTATCCAGATATGCCGCCTTGGCTAAAATCACGCCCGTGGATGGCGTATTTCTGACAGCTTGCCTGGTTTGCCCGAGCTTTGATGCCGGCATGACCGAACCAAGACGAAAGCGCGGCGCGGAGCGCACGAGCAACCGGGGGCCAGCGCCCATCGCGCAACTGCCGCCCCGACGGGTGACGAATCCCTATCCGCCGATGGCGTTGCTGTCGTCCGACCAGATCGAGGCGATCCATCAGGCGTCGATGCACATATTGGAGAATTTCGGCATCGAGGTGATGAGCCCTCGGGCGCTGTCGCTGTTCGAGAAGACCGGAGCCAAGGTCGATCACGCGACGGCGAATGTGCGTGTCGATCGCGGCATGGTCGACGAGGCGCTGAAGACGACGCGGGCCACCTACACGCTGACCCCGCGCAATCCTGCCAACACAATCCATCTCGGTGGCGACACCATCAATTTCACCCTCGTTGCCGGGCCGCCGAACGTGCACGACATGGAGCGCGGGCGCCGCGCCGGCAATCTGCGCGACTATGCCGATCTCACCCGGCTGGCGCAGCACTTCAACTGCGTCCACATGCTCGGCAACCAGGTCTGCGCGCCGGTCGAATTGCCGGCCAACTCGCGCCATCTCGACACCTACTTCACCAATCTCACGCTGACCGACAAGAGTTTCCATGTCTCGGCGATCGGCCGAGGCAGGGCGCTGGACGGTATCGAGATGATGGCGATTTCGCGCGGACTGACGCTGGACCGGATGCGCGACGATCCCGGCATCGCCACCATCATCTCGGTCAACTCGCCGCGCCGCTTCGACGAGATGATGGCCGAGGGGCTGATGACGATGGCAGAATTCGGCCAGTCGGTGGCTGTAACGCCGTTCACGCTGATGGGAGCGATGAGCCCGGTGACGTTGGCCGGCGCCTTGGCGCAGCAGAATGCCGAGGCGCTGGTCGGCGTCGTGCTGACGCAACTCGTGCGCCCCGGCGCACCGGTGATGTACGGCGCCTTCACCTCCAATGTCGACATGAAGTCGGGCGCGCCGGCCTTCGGCACGCCCGAAAACACCAAGGCCAACATAGCCTCCGGACAATTGGCCCGCCGCTACGGCCTGCCATACCGGACGACGCCGGGCTCCGCCTCCAACGCCGCCGACGCACAGGGCGCCTATGAGACGCTGATGGCGCTGTGGGGCGCCGTGCTCGGCCATGGCAATCTGGTCTATCATGCCGCGGGCTGGCAGGAGGGCGGGCTGACGGCGTCGTTCGAGAAATTCATCATCGACGTCGAGATGATCCAGCACATGATGGAGTTTTTGCGCCCGATCGTGGTCGACGAGGCTGAATTGGCCGTCGAGGCGCTGGGCGCGGTTCCGACCGGCGGCCATTTCTTCGGCGAGCCGCACACGCTGGAGCGCTATGCGACCGCCTTCTACCAGCCAATGCTGTCCAACTGGCAGAATTTCGAAGCCTGGCAGGAGGCCGGTGGCCTCGACGCGACCGCGCGCGCGACGCGGCTGTGGAAAAAGGCGATTGAAGAGTATGTCGAGCCGACGATGGATATCGCGGTGCGCGACGAGCTCGAGGCCTATGTGACCAGGCGCAGGCAAGCGATCGGGCAGGGCGAGCCGTGATTTTCGCAGTGTTCGCGCGAGGCGCTGGCCTTTCGATTCAATTCGTCTTCCCAACTCACTGATATCAGAGAAAAACTCATGAAATCGCATGCAAAGGTCGTGGTCATTGGCGGTGGCGTCGTCGGATGTTCCGTGCTGTTCCATCTCGCCCGCCACGGCTGGACGGATGTCGTGCTCCTGGAACGCGACGAGCTGACATCGGGCTCGACCTGGCACGCGGCCGGCGGCATGCACACGATCAATGGCGACCCCAACGTCGCCAAGCTGCAGAAGTACACCATCAACCTCTACAAGGAGATCGAGGAGCTGTCGGGACAGGCCACCGGCGTACACCTGACCGGCGGCGTCTTGCTTGCCGCCACCGAGGCGCGGCTCGACTGGCTGCGCGGGGTCGTCGCCAAGGGGCGCTATCTCGGCATCGAGCTGGAGGAAATCTCGCCGAAAGAGGCGGCCGAACTCATGCCGCTGCTCGACCCCAGCCAGTTCGTCGGCGCCGTCCGCAACAAGGAGGACGGCCATCTCGATCCCTCGGGCGTCACGCACGCCTATGCCAAGGCGGCGCGGAAGCTGGGCGCCGAGATCGAACGCTTCACCAAGGTGGAAGACATTGTTCGTCGTCCCGACGGGCTGTGGCGCGTCATCACCAACAAGGGCGAGGTGGTGGCCGAGCATGTCGTCAACGCCGGCGGCCTGTGGGCGCGCGAGGTCGGCCGCATGGTCGGCCTCGAACTGCCGGTGCTGGCGATGGAGCACATGTACCTGATCACCGAGGACATGCCGGAGGTCGCTGCCTGGAACGAGACGACCGGCACCGAGATCATCCACGCGGTCGATTTCGACGGCGAGCTTTACCTGCGCCAGGAGCGCGGCGGCATGCTGATGGGCACCTACGAGAAGGCCAACAAGCCGTGGTCCGAATACTCCACGCCGTGGAATTTCGGCCATGAATTGCTGGAACCGGATATCGACCGTATCGCGCCGTCGCTCGAGGTCGGCTTCCGGCATTTCCCGGCCTTCCAGAACACCGGCATCAAGCAGATCATCAACGGGCCCTTCACCTTCGCGCCCGACGGCAACCCGCTGGTCGGGCCGGTGCGCGGCCTGCCGGGTTTTTGGGTCGCCTGCGGTGTCATGGCCGGTTTTTCGCAGGGCGGCGGCGTCGGCTTGGCGCTGTCCAACTGGATGATCGAGGGCGATCCCGGCGCCGACATCTGGGCCATGGACGTGGCCCGCTACGGCGACTGGGCTGGCATGGCCTACACCAACGCCAAGGTGCGCGAAAACTATTCCAGGCGCTTTTCAATCCGCTTCCCCAATGAGGAACTCCCCGCCGGGCGGCCGCTGAAGACGACGCCGGTCTACGACCTGTTGTCGGCCAAGGGCGCGCAGTGGGGCGTTGCCTTTGGGCTGGAGGTGCCGCTCTGGTACGCGCCGGAAGGCGTCAAGGACGAGTTCTCGTGGCGGCGCTCGAGCGATTTCACTCATGTCGCCGCCGAAGTCGGGGCTGTGCGGTCGGGTGTCGGCCTGTCGGAGATATCGAGCTTCGCCAAGTACAAGGTGACGGGCGAGGGCGCGGCGGCCTGGCTCGACCGGTTGCTCGCCTGCAAGCTGCCGAAGCCCGGTCGCATGACGCTGGCGCCGATGCTGAAGGAAGATGGCAGGCTGATCGGCGATTTCACGCTGGCCAATCTGGGCCCCCAGGATCGGGAAGAGGGGGGCTGGTTCCTGGCCGGCTCCGGCATCGCCGAGCAATATCACATGCGCTGGTTCGAGCAGCATCTGCCCGATGACGGCTCGGTCCATGTCGAGGCGCTGGGGCAAAAGCTCACCGGCCTGTCGATCGCCGGCCCCAGGGCGAGGGACGTGCTGGCGAAAGCCACGCGCTTCGACGTATCGAACGCGGCGTTTCCCTTCATGGCCATCGGTCGGATGGATATCGGCATGGCGCCGTGCCTGGTCGGCCGGGTCAGCTACACCGGCGATCTCGGCTACGAAATCTGGCTGGCGCCGGAATATCAGCGCGCCGCCTATCAGGCGCTGATGGCGGCGGGAGAGGAGTTCGGCATCGGCCTGTTCGGTTCGCGCGCGCTCAACGCGCTCAGGCTCGAGAAGAATTACGGCTCATGGGGGCGCGAATACCGGCCGATCTACGGGCCGCTGGAAGCCGGGCTCGACCGCTTCGTCGCCTATGGCAAGGATGCCGACTTCATCGGCAAGGCGGCGGCGCTGGCCGAGCGCAAGCAGGGCGGCAAGCTCAGGCTGCGCGCCTTCATCGTCGAAGCCGACGATGCGGACGTCATCGGCGACGAGCCGATCTGGTTCGGCGGCGCGGTGCGCGGTTGGGTGACGTCGGGCGGCTATGCCCATCATTCGAAAAAGTCGGTCGCCGTCGGCTATGTGCCGAAGGAGATCGCCGAGGAGAGCGACGGTTTCGAGATCGAGTTGCTGGGCAAGCGGCATGCGGCGCGCATGCAGGCGGCGCCGCTGTTCGATGCGAATTTCGAACGGATGCGGGGGTGAGGGTTCACCCCCGCACGGGGCATCAGGCCTTGCCGCGATTGTCCAGCGCGAAGGCGCCGGCGCCGGCGAAGACCAGATAGAGGAAGATGAAGCAGAACGAGATTGCCGCATCGCCGCTGTTGTTGATGGGGAAGAAGTTGCGCGGGTAGTGCGCCATGAAATAGGCGATCGCCATTTCACCGGCCAGAAGGAACGCGACCGGGCGGGTGAACAAGCCTAGTGCCAGGAGAACGCCGCCGGCGAATTCGAGGATGCCGGCGGCTAGCGGCAGTCCGCTCAATGCGGCGGCAGCGTGGTCGCTGGCGGGGAAATTGAACAGTTTCTGCGTGCCGTGCTCGATGAACTGCAGCGCGGTCATGATGCGCAGCACGCCAAGCGCCTGCGGCTGGTATTTGGAGAGGCCATCGAAAAGCTTCATCTAAAACTCCATTTCAGCGTCCCGGCCGGCCATAGTTTATCACCCGGCAATGGACCATCCATTTCCCATGGTCTGCCATCAACAATTGGTGATTGGAAATGTGCCCCGGCCTGACCTTTCATAGCTGCGCGCCAGGGTTGCATTATTCTTAATTTGGTTGTATTGAGTTGTGGACATCCAGACATGTGGGTCGCTTTGCCATGAAAAACGTCGCCGTCACCCTATTCGCAATCCTGACAAGTACCAGCTTCGCCATGGCCGAGGACGCCGGCTGCGAGGCCTTCAAATGGCCGGTAACGCGCGAACAGGCGCTGTTCGCAGGGGCACCCTCGACGCCGTCCGGAGCGGCACTGGCGGTAGGTGCCGCCGCGGATCTGGCGCTGGTGCCGAACGACAAGGCCGGCTTCGCGGTGCCGCCCGAACGCGCGCCGGCGGAGGGCACGTTCGGCGCCGTCGCCAGTGTCGCGGTGCCGCCTGACGGCGCCATCCAGATCAGCCTGTCGGGCGAGGCGTGGATCGATGTCATCCAGGACGGCAAGGCCGTGAAATCATCCGGCTATAGCGGCGTCAAGACCTGCCCCGGCATCCGCAAGAGCGTACGCTTCAAGCTTGCGTCGGGTGAGGCCACCGTCCAGTTCAGCGGTGCCAAGAAAGAGAGCCTCAAGGTCGCGGTGCTGGCGCCGGAGTGAGCCGACGCCAGCACCGATGATATCCGCGGCTGGCGGGGGCGCTCACCGTACCGGCGCCATCAAGGCGAAATGCGCGCCTTGCGGATCCTGGCATTGCACGACCCAGCTGCCTCCGGGGACCTCCATGGGTCCCATCAGGATCTTGCCGCCATTGTCGGTGACGCGTTTTGCGGCCGCGTCGATGCCGGTGACATTGAAATAGAACTGCCAGACCGGCACCGGAATCTGCTCGGGCTTGTTCATGATGCCACCGCCGGATTCGGGGCCGGCGGTAAAGGTCTGGTAGATGCCCATCGGACCCATGTCGAATTCGCCGGCATTGGCCCAGCCGAACTGGCCGGAATAGAAATCGAAGGCGGCCTTCCAGTCCGATGTGTAGAGCTCATGCCAGCCGATATGGCCCGGCGTGCTCGCCGGCACCACGGGCTGATCGGGGCCGTTCGGCTGCAGGAACATGAAGGTCGCGCCCTGCGGATCGGCAACGACGGCGAAGCGGCCGACGCCGGGAATGTCGTCGGGCTGGCGGTGAACGGCGCCGCCTGCCTTTTCCAGCGACGCCGTGGCGGCATCGACATCCCTGGCGTGGATATAGCCCAGCCAGGCGGGCGGCATGCCCATCTTGGCCGCATCCTGCGGCATCGTCATCAGGCCGCCGACGCCACGCTCGCCAACATTCATGACGATGTAGCGCGGCATTCCGGGAGCCTTGTCGAAAGGCTCGGCCCTCCAGCCGACCACGGCGGTGTAGAAAGCCTCGGCGGCGTCGAGGTCCGATGTCAGCAGTTCGTACCAGAAGAAGGGCATGGGGGATTTTGGCATTGTCGGTCTCCTCACCTTTGTGCACCGATCGTCGTTCGATCCATCCCAGGACGATCTTCACGACGGAAATCCGACACCCGCCGGGATAATAATGGTCAACCCTCGCCAAGCGTTCCCGGGCTTGCGTATCCCGCGGTTTTCGATTTGTCTGCGGTAAGGGGGCTGTCGATTCATGCGCCTTATGTCGCTTACGCCTGAGCTTGTCGCACTGTGCCATCGGGAAGAGGCCGACCCCGGCCCGGATCCGAGCTGGACGGAGTTGAACGACGAGGATTTCCGGACGCTTGCCGCGCGGCTTTCCGATGAAGCGGACGCGGGGCCGCTCTGGGTGTTCGCCTACGGATCGCTGATCTGGAAGCCGGAATTCGAATCGGTCGAACAACAGCTCGCAACCGCTTTCGGCTGGCATCGATCCTTCTGTCTGGACATGGTGCGTTGGCGCGGCAGCGCCGAGCAGCCGGGACTGATGATGGCGCTGGAACGGGGCGGGCGCTGCAATGGCGTGATCTACCGCCTGCCGGAGGGCGAGAAACCGGCCCAGATCGAAAGGCTGCTGCGGCGTGAAATCTCCGACCACGAGAGCGTCAGTTCGGTCCGATGGTTGCCGGTGCACACGGCGCAAGGCGCGTTGCGGGCGCTTGGTTTCTGGGTGGGTGTGAAAGGGCGGGGAACGTCACTCAGTCAGCCGCTGGACAAGGTGGCGCGCGTGCTGGCCAGGGCGTGCGGGCATATCGGATCCGGCGCCGAGTATCTCTACAACACCGTCAGCCACCTCGAAGCGTTCGGCATCCACGACCGCAATCTATGGCGGTTGCAGGAATTGGTCGCGCACGAGGTTCGGGCGATCCATGGCCGCCCACTCGATACCGACCATTCGCATGCTCTGCACACACCACTGCGGCTCTCATAACATGAGTAACAGTATCATGTTTATCCAGCGTTATCAGTGGCTTGCGTCGAAAATTGACCAATTGATAAAAAAATAAAACGTGCTAGCCTTCCCCAAAACGAAAACATGGGGAACTGAGAATGCCAGAGGGCCAGTTCAAAGAAGGTATTGTCGGCGGCCGGCTTGCGGCTGACCAATACGCGGACAATTTCTCCGACCTGCATCCGCCGCTCGATCATCACGAGGCGCTGGTCGAATCCGACCGCTGCTATTTCTGCTACGACGCCCCCTGCATGAATGCGTGCCCGACCTCGATCGACATTCCGCTGTTCATCCGCCAGATCTCGACCGGCAATCCGATCGGGTCGGCCAAGACCATCTTCGACCAGAACATTCTCGGCGGCATGTGCGCCCGCGTCTGCCCCACCGAGACACTGTGCGAGGAGGTCTGCGTGCGCGAGGTGGCGGAAGGCAAGCCGGTGCAGATCGGCCGTTTGCAGCGCTACGCCACCGATGTCGCGATGAGCGAGAACAAGCAGTTTTATCCGCGCGCCGAGCCAACCGGAAAGACCGTCGCCGTGGTCGGCGCCGGTCCGGCCGGCCTTGCCGCGGCGCACCGGCTCGCCCGCCATGGCCATGACGTCACCATACTGGAGGCGCGGCCGAAGGCCGGCGGCCTCAATGAATATGGCATCGCCGCCTACAAGAGCGTCGACAATTTCGCCCAGGCCGAAGTCGACTACGTCACCGCGATCGGTGGCATCGACATCCAGAACGGCAAGGCACTCGGTCGCGACTACCAGCTCTCCGACCTGATCCGCAATTACGATGCCGTGTTCCTCGGCATGGGGCTGGGCGGCGTCAACGCGTTGCGCGCCGATGGCGAGGATGCGGCCGGCGTCACCAATGCGGTCGAGTTCATCGCCGAACTGCGTCAGGCGAGCGATCTCTCCGGGCTGCCGGTCGGACGCCGCGTCGTCGTTATCGGTGGCGGCATGACGGCGATCGACGCCGCCGTGCAATCGAAGCTGCTCGGCGCCGAGGAGGTGACGATCTGCTACCGGCGCGGCCAGGAGCACATGAACGCCTCCGGGTTCGAGCAGGATCTGGCCGCCGCCAACGGCGTCACCATTCGCCACTGGCTGCAGCCGAAGCGGGTGATCGCCGAGGGCGGCAAGGTCAGCGGCATCGAACTCGAATACACCGCGCTCAATGGCGACAGGCTCGCCGGTACCGGCGAGACGCTGACGCTGGTCGCCGACCAGGTGTTCAAGGCGATCGGCCAGAGTTTTGTCCCGGCCGCGCTGAACGGCAGCGGGACATCGATCGACCTCGAAGCCGGCCGCATCAAGGTCGATGCGGAAGGGCGCACCTCGCTGGCCAAGGTCTGGGCCGGCGGCGACTGCATCTTCGGTGGCGACGACCTGACCGTCTCGGCCGTGGCGCAAGGGCGGGATGCTGCCGAGAGCATCCATAGGAGTCTGACCCAGGGGTAAGGACATGGCCACGGTGGAACCGGGCATCGCCCGTCACTACGAGGTTTCAGGCCTGGAAGAGCGGATCCTTGCAGCGCTTGCCGATGCGGGCGTCGATGTCGCCCATTTGCGCGCCGGCGATCTCGAAGCGATCGACGAATTCCATATTGGCGGCGTGGCCGCCACCAGGGAGCTCATTGACCAGATCGGGCTGAAGCCCGGTGCCCGGCTGCTGGATATCGGATCTGGAATAGGGGGGCCGGCCCGCTTTGTCGCCAACAGCGCCGGCGTCGACGTCACCGGCATCGACCTGACGCAGAGCTATGTCGATATCGCGGCCAGCCTGTCGAAGCGAGTGGGATTGGCCGACAAGACGCGCTTCGTGCAAGGCAGCGCGCTGGACATGCCGTTCGCCAAGGCCAGCTTCGACGCTGCAATGATCCTGCATGTCGGCATGAACCTGCCCGACAAGCCGAAGCTGATGAGCGAGGCCGCCCGTGTGCTGAAGCCGGGCTCGGTCTTCGCCGTCTACGATGTGATGCGGCTCAAGGACGGCGCGCTGACCTACCCGCTGCCATGGGCGTCCAACGAGACCATGTCCTTCGTCGCCACGCCCGACGACTATCGTTCGGCTGCCGCCGCCGCGGGCTTCTCGGTGACGGCGGAACGGCCGCGCGGCGCCTTGGCCGTCGAGTTCTTTGCCGCGATGCGCGCCCGGCTGGCCACGGCGCAAGCCGAAGGCAAGAAACCGTCACCTGGTCTGGGCCTCGTCATGGGCGAGGACGCTCGCACCAAGATGGCCAACGTCACCGCCGCGCTCGAAGGCGGCATTCTCGCGCCCGTCGAATTGATCCTTCGTCTCGTTTGAAAGGGACCTGTCATGGCTGACATCAGAAATAATTTCGTCGGCATCAAATCGCCAAATCCGTTCTGGCTGGCCTCGGCGCCGCCGACCGACAAGGCCTATAATGTCATACGTGCCTTCAAGGCAGGGTGGGGCGGGGTGGTGTGGAAGACGCTGGGCGAGGAAGGTCCGCCGGTGGTCAATGTCAACGGCCCGCGCTATGGCGCGATCTGGGGTGCCGACCGCCGCCTGCTCGGCCTCAACAACATCGAACTGATCACCGACCGTGATTTGCAGACCAATCTGCGCGAGATGAAGCAGGTCAAAATGGACTGGCCCGACCGGGCGCTGATCGCCTCGATCATGGTTCCCTGCGAGGAGGCGAGCTGGAAGGCCATCCTGCCGCTGGTCGAGGAGACCGGGGCCGACGGCATCGAGCTCAATTTCGGCTGCCCGCACGGCATGTCGGAGCGCGGCATGGGCGCGGCCGTCGGCCAGGTGCCGGAATATATCGAAATGGTGGTGCGCTGGTGCAAGCAGTATACGCGCATGCCCGTCATCACCAAGCTGACGCCCAACATCACCGACATCCGCAAGCCCGCACGGGCAGCGCACGCCGGCGGCACCGACGCGGTGTCGCTGATCAACACCATCAATTCGATCACCGGGGTCGATCTCGACAGTTTCGCCCCGCAGCCGACCATCGACGGCAAGGGTTCGCATGGCGGCTATTGCGGTCCGGCGGTGAAGCCTATCGCCATGAACATGGTGGCCGAAATCGCGCGTGACCCGGAAACAAGCGGCCTGCCGATCTCCGGCATTGGCGGCATCACCACCTGGCGCGACGCGGCCGAATTCCTGGCGCTCGGCGCCGGCAATGTGCAGGTCTGCACGGCGGCGATGACCTACGGCTTCAAGATCGTGCAGGAGATGATCGCCGGTCTTGAAAACTGGATGGACGAGAAGGGCCACCGCTCGCTCGACGACGTCATCGGCCGCGCCACGCCCAACGTCACCGACTGGCAGTATCTCAACCTCAACTATGTCGCCAAGGCGCATATCGACCAGGACGCCTGCATCAAATGCGGCCGCTGCCACATCGCCTGCGAGGACACTTCGCACCAGGCGATCACCAATGTCGTCAACGGCATCAGGCATTTCGAGGTGATCGAGGCCGAATGCGTCGGCTGCAATCTCTGCGTCAATGTCTGCCCGGTCGACAATTGCATCACCATGGAGCCGCTGGCGGCCGGCGTGATGGATCAGCGCACCGGCAAGCCGGTGTCGCCGGTCTACGCCAACTGGACGACGCACCCGAACAACCCGATGGCCAAGGTGGCTGCGGAGTAGGGGCTTTCGTCCACGGGGAGAGCGCCGAGGGCGTGGCAGCTTTCCCTTCTCCCCGTCACTATACGGGGAGAAGGTGCCGGCAGGCGGATGAGGGGCAGCGCGACCTTTGAGATACTCCGCGCACCGCTCGCAGCCGTACCCCCCGGCGTCGCTGACGATCTGGCGCAATCCGCCCTGTGTGTTGGCACCGGGCGATTTTCCATAATCTCAGGAATTGGATCGCAAAGTTGGCGCTGCCCCTCATTGCCCTGCCGGGCATTTCTCCCCGTATAGTGACGGGGAGAAAGACGCTGTTCTCGCCCATTTCGCCAATCATCAACGTATTCTCGTTTCTAAAGCAGGACGCTGCATTTTCATATTGCAGATAAAAATTATCCACGATAAAGCATATCCATGAACGGAGATCATCACCATGAAGCTGGGTGAGGGCGTCGAGGCAGCCATCCATTGCGCGGCGACGCTGGCGAGCGTGGAGGGCAACAGCACCATGCCGGGCGCGGCCCTGGCTGAGTCCTTCGGCCTGTCGCCGAGCTATCTCTTGAAGCATCTCAACATGCTGACGGCAGCGCGCATCCTGGAATCGGTGCCGGGTCCGGCGGGTGGCTACCGGCTGGCGCGGGCGGCGGAACGCATCACGCTGCTCGACATCGTGCTGGCGATCGAGGGGCGCGAGCCGGCGTTTCGCTGCGGCGAGATCCGCCGCAACGGTCCGGTCAAGATCGATGCCTCGGCCTATGTCAAACCCTGCGGCATCAATGCCGCGATGCTGAGGGCGGAGCGCGCCTATCGGGCAGCACTCGCCGAAGTGAAGCTGTCCGAGATCGTGGCGGAGTACGCGGCGGAAGGCGACCCCCGCTCGCGCGCCGCGAGCTGCGCCTTTGTCGAGCGCCACCAGCGGCGGCAGAAATCCGGTTCGACCGACCAAACCTAACCCTCCCGACTATGTGAAAGGACAAGACGATGAAACAGAGAATGCAATTCTTCGCCAAGGCGCCCGAAATCATGAAGGCGGTGTCGGCGCTCAACAAGGCGGTCGACGAATGCGGTCTGGAGGCGGGCCTGCTGCACCTGATCAAGCTCCGGGCTTCGCAGATCAATGGCTGTTCCTTCTGCGTCGAGATGCACAGCCGCGAGGCCAGGCGCGACGGCGAGACCGAGCAGCGGCTCTATCTGGTTTCGGCCTGGAAAGAATCGCCGCTGTTTTCCGAGCGTGAACGCGCCGCGCTGGCCTGGACGGAGGCGGTGACGCTGGTCGCCGACAACGGCGTGTCGGACGATCTCTATGCGCGCACGCTTGAACATTTCTCAGAAGAAGAACTGGTCAAGCTGTCCGTCGCGGTCGGCATGATCAACACCTGGAACCGGCTCTGCATCCCGTTCCACGCCATCCATCCGATGCCGGCCGCCAAGGCGGCCTGACCATTCGGGTATATCCGGGAGCGCCATCGCGGAGGTGGCGCTCCACTTTTTCAAGCCATGTGTTGTCAGGGGGCGCGTTTGACGCCTGCCGATTTGCCCTCGACCTTGCTGTTTCTCGGCCGCCTGTTGCTCCGTTCACGCCGCGAACCGCAGGCCGCCGTCGCAGGTCAGCACCTGGCCGGTCATGAAGCCGTTGGAGACGAGGAAGGCAATCGCGGAGGCGACGTCCTCGGCGCGGCCGATCCGGCCCACGGGCGTCTTGCCGGCGTATTCGGCGAACACCGCCCGCCGCTGCTCCTCGGGCAGAAAATCCCACCACGGCGTGTCGATGACGCCGGGCGCCACGACGTTGACGCGCAGCGGCTTCAACTCGACAGCCAGGATCGGCGTCACGGTCAGCAGCATGCCGTTGACGGCACCGATACCGGCGACACCGGGCATGGTGACCTGAGCCGACACCGCCGAGATGAAGGTGACCGATCCGGATTTGTTGAGCGTCGGCAAGGCGGCCTGCAGGCAGGACAGTTGCGGCCGCACTTTTTCGTCGACGCCGCCGGCGATGTCGGCAAGGTCGAGGGTCTCGAACGGTCCAAGGCCCTTGCCGCCGCTCGCCGCCAGAACGAGGTGGTCGAACGGGCCGAGGCGCGCGAAGAACTGGCGCACCTCATCCGGTCTTGAAGCGTCGAAGGCGGCCTTGTCGGCGGCGCCGCCAAGGCTTTTCCAGGCGCCGACGAGTTTGTCCTGGTTGCGCCCGGTGATGGTCACCTTCATGCCCGGGCCGAGCAGTTTCTTCGCCGTCGCCAGGCCGATGCCGGACGAGCCGCCGATGATCACCGTGTGTTCGATCTTGCTGGTCATCAATGCTGTTCCTTGGTTTGAGCCAGCCCGACGAGGTCGAGGCTCAGGCTTCGCAATTTCTGTCTGGCCCCGGCGTCGTAGGCCTGGGCGTCGGCGCGGGATTCCCGCAGACCGTCGAAATAGAGGCCGCTGCGGCCTTCCAGCTCTTTCGAGGTGGCGAGGTTGACGATGGCTTCGGCGCCGGTCTCGACAGAACTCCAGGGTGTCACGCCGGCCTGCCGGACCATGGTGGTGTCCATGTAGCTCGCAGGATGCAGCGCATTGACGGTGACGCCGCTGCCTTGCAACTGCTCGGCCAGGTCGATGGTGAACAGGATCTGCGCCAGCTTGCTCTGGCAGTAGGCGCGCACGCCGCTATAGCCGTGGGTCAGCATGACGTCACCGAAATCGATCGCCTGCTGGCCGGCGGACGCGACATTGACGATGCGCGCCGGGGCGCTGTCCCTGAGTAGCGGCAGAAGTTGCGAGGTCAGCAGGAAGCCGGCGAGATAGTTGACGGCAAAGCGCAACTCATGGCCGTCGGCGCTTGTCTGTCGATTGTCGCCAGCGGTGCCGACGCCTGCATTGTTGATGAGGATGTCGAGGCTGCTCGTCCTGGCGCGCACGGTTTCGGCGAGGCGTCGCACCTCGGCCAGCGACGCGAGATCGGCCGCGAGAAACTCGGCCTTGCCGCCGTCGGCTTCGATGGCTGCGATAACGGCCTTGCCGCGCGTGGCGTCGCGGCCATGCACCAGCACCCGTGCGCCGGCGGCACCCAGCCTTTGTGCCACGACCCGGCCGACGCCGTCGGTCGATCCGGTGATGAGGATGGTCTTGTCTTTCAATTCCATGTTCAGAGCCTCCTGTTGCTGCTCCGAACGCAAGATGGAGTGTCAGGCCGGTCTCAAACAGTTCAAACTTTATCCTGGTATCAATACTGCTATAATAGCCGCATGAACGCTTCCATCTCTGCTGCCCCCGCCCAATCAGCCGACGAGAGCCGTCGGCGTGAACTCGGCGCCTTCCTGCGCTCGCGCCGGGAAAGGCTGACGCCATCGGCCACAGGTATCGCGACAGGTCCGCGACGGCGAACGCCCGGCCTGCGGCGCGAGGAGGTGGCGATGATCGCCGGTGTCGGCACCACCTGGTACACCTGGCTGGAACAGGGCAGGGATGTCAGGCCCTCGGTGGAAGTGCTTTCGGCGCTCTGCGAGGCGTTGCGGCTCGATGCCGTCGAGAAGCGGCATCTGTTCATCCTCGCTGGCCGCCAGCAGCCGGAACGTCGTGTGGCGGCGCCCGAGAAGGTGGACGCCACGCTGTTGCATATGCTGCAAAGCCTCGTGCTGCAGCCGGCCCAAGTGGTCGGCCGGCGTTGGGATGTTCTTGCCTGGAATGACGCGGCCGTGGCGGTGTTCGGCGACTATGGTCTGCTGGACGGCGATGCCAGAAACATCGTCCACATGGTGTTCACCAGCCCGCACCATCGCCGCCTGCTGGTCGACTGGGAAGAACTCGCTCGCGTGGTGCTCGCTTCGTTTCGTGCCGAAAGCGCCAAATATGTCGGCGATCCGGATTTCGAACGGCTGATCGCCCTGATGATGAACTCGAGTCCCGAGTTCCGTGACTGGTGGCCCCGGCGCGACGTGGCGCGCAGGCTGACCGGCATCAAGCACGTCCGGCATCCCAAGGCAGGCTTGATGGCCTTCGAGCATATGAGCCTGTCGATCGACGACGGCTCGGACATGCGGCTGATCGTCTACACGCCGCTCGCTGAGCAGAACTCGATCGCCAAGCTGCGGACCTTGCTCGACGCGCTGCCGGCAGAGCGGCGCAGTGCCTGACGGCGGTGCGGTTCGCGGCGAAGCCCCCGGGCTCCGCCATAGGATGACGAAAGGACGAGACGCTAGCCCTTCGGCTTCAGCCCATCGAGGAACAATTGCTCCAGGAACCTTGCGGCGTCCTCGAAGCGGCCGTCGCCGCCGCGGTTCGGCCCCAGCACGGCGCGGACCTGGACATCGAAATCGGCATAGTGCTGGGTGGTCGCCCAGATCGAGAAGATCAGGTGCCACGGATCGGTCCTGGCGATCTTGCCGGCGCGCATCCAGCCCTTGATGACCGCGGCCTTCTCGTCGACCAGCGTCTTCAGTTCGCCCGCCAGCAGCGGCATGATGCGCGGTGCGCCCTGCAGGATCTCGTTGGCGAACAGCCGGCTCTCGCGCGGGAAATCGCGGGCCATTTCCAGCTTGCGCCTGATGTAGCTCCTGAGCTCGGTCATCGGATCGCCGATATCGTCGAGTTCCCTGAGCGGCGCCAGCCAGGTCTCGAGCAGCCGTTCCATCAAGGTCTCGTGAATGTCTTCCTTGCGGCGGAAATAGTAGAGCAGGTTCGGCTTCGACATGCCGGCGGCTTCGGCGATCTGGTCGATGGTCGAGCCACGGAAACCGTGAGTGGAAAACACCTCAAGCGCCGCCTCCAAAATGAGTTCGCGCTTTTCCTGCTGGATGCGGGTGCGGCGAGGGGCTTCCGTGCCGATGTTCACCGTTGCGGACCCCGCCGTTGACGGTCATCTGGACCAATTCTCTGGACCAGTTTTTCCCCGAGCTGTGGAACGCACTTCAGGTGCCGCATTTCCGCTAGTAATCCTTGACCGCCGACAGGGCGGTGCTAACGTTTGTCCAATCGGTCAAAAATTTGCGTAGCATGAAAACGCGGCAAAGACCAAGCGTTGGGCGCACCGAAACAGATTACAAGGGGAAGTCCTGGTCATGTCCAACCGGCTGAAAGTCACGCCGAACGATCTCAGCGCATTCTGGATGCCGTTCACGGCAAACCGGCAGTTCAAGCAGGCGCCGCGCATGTTCGTGTCCGCCAAGGACATGCACTACACCACCAGCGATGGCCGCAAGGTGCTGGACGGCACCGCCGGCCTGTGGTGCGTCAATGCCGGCCACTGCCGCCCGAAGATCACCGAGGCGATCCAGCACCAGGCCGCCGAACTCGACTACGCGCCCGCCTTCCAGATGGGCCATCCGATCGTGTTCGAGCTGGCCAACCGTCTGGTCGATCTCGCGCCCAAGGGCATGGACCATGTGTTCTTCACCAATTCCGGTTCGGAATCGGTCGAGACGGCACTGAAGATGGCGATCGCCTATCACCGCGTGAAGGGCGAGGGCTCGCGGACCCGCCTGATCGGCCGCGAGCGTGGCTATCACGGCGTCAATTTCGGCGGCATCTCGGTCGGCGGCATTGTCACCAACCGCAAGATGTTCGGCACGCTGCTCGGCGGCGTCGACCATATGCCGCACACCCATCTGCCCGAGAAGAACGCCTTCTCCAGGGGCGTGCCGGAATATGGCGCGGAGCTCGCCAACGAGCTGGAGCGCATTGTTGCGCTGCATGACGCCTCGACCATCGCCGCCGTCATCGTCGAGCCAGTCGCCGGCTCGACCGGCGTCATCCTGCCACCGAAGGGCTATCTCGAGAAGCTGCGCGAGATCTGCACCAAGCACGGCATCCTGCTGATCTTCGACGAGGTCATCACCGGTTTCGGCCGCCTCGGCGCGCCGTTCGCGGCCGATTATTTCGGCGTCACACCCGACATCATGACCACCGCCAAGGGCGTCTCCAACGGCGTCATCCCGATGGGCGCGGTGTTCGTGAAGAAGGAAATCCATGACGCGTTCATGACCGGCCCCGAGCACATGATCGAGTTCTTCCACGGATACACCTATTCGGGCAATCCGATTGCGTGTGCCGCAGCACTCGGCACGCTCGACACCTACAAGGAAGAGGGCCTGCTGACCCGTGGCGAGGAACTGGCGCCCTATTGGGAAGACGCGCTGCATTCGCTGAAGGGCGAGCCGCATGTCATCGACATTAGGAACATCGGCCTGATCGGCGCGATCGAGCTGGCGCCGATCGCCGGCAGCCCGACCAAGCGGGCCTTCTCCGCCTTCGTCAAGGCCTTCGAGCGCGGCGCGCTGATCCGCACCACCGGCGACATCATCGCGCTGTCGCCGCCGCTGATCATCACCAAGGGCCAGATCAACGAACTGATCGACCATGTGCGTGAAGTGCTGCGGTCGATCGACTGAGACCCCAATGCGGTCTCCCTCCAACGAAGAGGAGGGGACCGTGAAGCAACTGGTCGGCGCGATACCGCGCCGGCCCTGATCTTTGCCGCAACGGGGCGATCAGTCAGACTGACCGCGCGCCGATCCCGGTCAGGATCACCCGCTTGATATTGTCCTTGGCTTCCCGCCATTGCCGGTCGGACAGCGGCTTGCCGCCATTGAGCGTCTCGATCTGGTGGCCGAAATCGGCGTAGTGCTGGGTCGCGGCCCAGAGCATATAGAGCAGATGGCGCGGGTCCACCGGGTCCATCTTGCCTTCCTCGATCCAGCGCCGGATGATCTCGACGCGGCCATCGGTCCATTCGCGCAGTGTCGATTCCATATAGTCCTGGAGCACCGGCGCCCCGTGCATCACTTCGGAAGCCCAGACCTTCGAGCCGTCCGGATGGCGGCGCGATATTTCCATCTTGGCGTCGATATAGGCGCTGATGCCGTCTATGGGCCCGCGCGCCGCGTCGAAGCAATTGGCCGCCTGCAGCCAGATCTCAAAGATGTTCTGGACGACGGACCGGTAGAGTTCCTCCTTGGTGGCGAAATAATAGTGGAGATTGGCCTTTGGCAGATCCGCCAGATCGGCGATCAACTGCATCGTGGCGCCGCCGAACCCAGCCTCCGCGAACACCTTCTCGGCGGCGACGAGAATGGTTTTTTCATTCTCCCGCCGGATGTCTTGGCGCCGCGTGGGGCGGGTGGGTTCGGCCATGTTTTCCCCAAGATTCTAGTTGACCGCTTGGTCAGGTTGTGTAGTCTGAAAGCTGACCATACGGTCAGGCTGCAAATCACTCAAGGGGCGACAAGACTCCTGGTGTAGATGGGAACTTGAGATGGCCGCACCCGGCGAAAATCTGCGAATCAATTCAGACCGCTTGTGGGATTCGCTGATGGAAATGGCGAAGATCGGCCCCGGCATTGCCGGCGGCAACAATCGCCAGACAGTCACCGATGAGGACGGCGAGGGCCGACATCTGTTCAAGCGCTGGTGCGATGCGGCCGGGCTGGAAATGGGCGTCGACGAAATGGGCACCATGTTTGCCCGCCGCGAAGGCACCGACCCCAGCCTGCCGCCGGTCTATGTCGGCAGCCATCTCGATACGCAGCCGACCGGCGGCAAGTATGATGGCGTTCTCGGCGTTCTCGGCGGCCTGGAGATCGTGCGCTCGCTCAACGATCTCGGCATCAAGACCAAACATCCGATCGTCGTCACCAACTGGACGAATGAGGAAGGCTCGCGCTTCGCGCCGGCGATGATGGCGTCCGGCGTGTTCGCCGGCGTGCTCGACCAGGCCGACGTCTACGAGCACACGGACAAGAACGGCAAGAAATTCGGCGAGGAACTGGAGCGCATCGGCTGGAAGGGCACCGAGAAGGTCGGCGACCGCAAGATCCACGCCTTCTTCGAACTGCATATCGAGCAGGGCCCGATCCTCGAGGACGAAGACATAGACATCGGCGTCGTCACCCATGGCCAGGGCCTGAAATGGTTGCAGGTGACGCTGACCGGCAGGGAGGCGCATACCGGCTCGACGCCGATGCCCAAGCGCCGCAACGCCGGCCTCGGCATGGCGCGCGTCATCGAACTGGTGCACGAGATCGCCATGGACTACCAGCCCGACGCCGTTGGCGCGGTCGGCCACATGGAGGTCTATCCGAACTCGCGCAACATCATCGCCGGGCGCACCGTCTTCACCATCGACATCCGGTCGCCGGAGAAGGAAGTGCTGGATGCCATGGATGGTCGCATCCGCGAAGGCATCGACACGATCTGCGATGCGCTCGACATCCAGTACAAGATCGAGCAGGTAGGCGCTTTCGATCCGGTCACCTTCGACAAGGGCTGCGTCAAGGCGATCCGCGATGCCGCCGAGCGGCTCGGGTATACGCACCGCAACATCGTCTCGGGCGCCGGCCACGACGCCTGCTGGATCAACCGCGTCGCGCCGACCGCCATGGTGATGTGCCCGTGCGTCGATGGATTGAGCCACAACGAGGCCGAGGAGATCACCAAGGAATGGGCTTCGGCCGGCGCCGACGTTCTGTTCCACGCGGTGGTGGAGACGGCCGTCATCGTGGAGTGAACTTAGAAATCTACCTTCCAAACGCCGCTCACCAAGAAGCGCGAAGAGAACAGGGAACAGGCAAATGACCAAAGTCATCAAGAACGGCACCGTCGTCACCGCCGACCGCACGTGGAAGGCCGATGTGCTGTTCAGCCACGGCAAGATCGTCGCCATCGGCCCGGACCTGCATGGCGACCATGAGTACGACGCCACCGGCTGCTATGTGATGCCGGGCGGCATCGATCCGCATACCCATCTCGAAATGCCGTTCATGGGTACCTATTCGGCCGATGATTTTGAATCCGGCACGCGGGCTGCCCTTGCCGGCGGCACCACCATGGTGGTCGATTTCTGCTTGCCGGCGCCGCAGCAATCGCTGCTCGAAGCCCTGCAGATGTGGGACAACAAGACTTCCAAGGCGGCCTGCGACTACTCCTTCCACATGGCGATCACCTGGTGGGGCAAGCAGGTGTTCGACGAGATGGCCACGGTGGTCGACAAGGGCATCACCTCGTTCAAGCACTTCATGGCCTATAAGGGCGCGCTGATGGTCGACGACGACGAGATGTACGCGTCGTTCCAGCGCTGCGCCGATCTTGGCGCGCTGCCGCTGGTGCATGCCGAGAACGGCGACGTGGTCGCCGCCCTGTCGCAGAAGCTGCTCGCCGCGGGCAACAACGGCCCCGAGGGCCATGCCTATTCGCGCCCACCGGAAGTGGAGGGCGAGGCGACCAACCGCGCCATCATGATCGCCGACATGGCCGGCGTGCCGCTCTACGTCGTGCACGTCTCCTGCGAGCAGAGCCACGAAGCGATCCGCCGGGCGCGCCAAAAAGGCATGCGCGTGTTCGGCGAGCCGCTGATCCAGCATCTGACGCTCGATGAGAGCGAGTATTTCGACAAGGACTGGGATCATGCGGCGCGCCGCGTGATGAGCCCGCCCTTCCGCAACAAGCTGCACCAGGATTCGCTGTGGGCCGGCCTGCAGGCGGGCTCGCTGCAGGTGGTGGCGACCGACCATTGCGCCTTCACGACGGAGCAGAAGCGTTTCGGCGTCGGCAACTTCACCAAGATCCCGAACGGCACCGGCGGCCTCGAGGACCGGTTGCCGGTGCTGTGGACCAGGGGCGTCAACACCGGCCGGCTGACGATGAACGAGTTCGTCGCGGTGACCTCGACCAACATCGCCAAGATCCTCAACATGTATCCGAGGAAGGGGGCGATCGTGGAAGGCGCGGATGCCGACATCATCGTCTGGGATCCGAAGCGGAAGAAGACGATTTCTTCGAAGAAGCAGCAGTCCGTCATCGACTACAACGTGTTCGAAGGCGTCGAGGTGACCGGCCTGCCGCGCTTCGTCTTCTCTCGCGGCGAACTGTCGATCGAGGAAGCCGAGGTCAAGGCGAAACCCGGCCATGGTGAGTTCGTAGGCCGTGAGCCGAACGCGGCGGTCAACCGGGCGCTGTCGACGTGGAAGGAAATCACCGCGCCGCGCAAGGTTGAGCGGACGGGTATTCCGGCGACAGGGGTTTGACCATGCGGGCTGTTTTTCTCGCTCTGGCTGCGGCGGCGGTGATGACCGCCGGGCAGGCGTCGGCGGCGGCGATCGACCTCAGCAAGCCTTATGGCGACAAATATGGCTGCATCAACAAGAACGGCCAGGAAGTCGCCGCCGATCAGATGCTGCTTCTGACCGACAAGGAACTGATCACGGCGGCCAGCGCCTGCACTTTCACCGAGACGAAGGCCAAGGCCGATGGCTCGCTGACGATCAAGGCCGAGTGCGAGGCCGAAGGCGAGGACGGCAAGTCGCCGGCCACCTTCACCATCAAGCGCAGCGCCAGGAACGCCAAGAAACTGTCTGTCGTCGACGAGGACGGCAATGTGATGGGTGAAGTTTCCCGGTGCAAATGATGGCGACAATCCCCGCGCCGGTGTCAGGCGACCAGCGCATCCAGTTCCGGCAGCAGGACGACGCTTTCCTGCTCGTTGGGATCGGTGCGGGCAATGACGGCGGAAGAGGGGGCGTTGCTGAGATTGGCTGGCAGATGCGGCACGCCAGCCGGGATGTAGAAGAGGTCGCCCGCCTTGACGACGATGTGGTGTTCGAGCCGGTCGCCATACCAGGTATGGACTTCGCCGGAGAGCACGTAGATCGCCGTCTCGTGGTTCTCGTGCAGATGTGCCTTGGCGCGGGCGCCGGGCGGCATGGTCAGCACGTGCATGCAGATGCCGGATGAGCCGACCGTTTCGGTCGCGATGCCGGCCAGATAGGTCAACCCCTGCTTGCCTTCATAGGTGCTGCCGGGGCGGATAAGATGACAAGTGGGTTTGGGCGACATCGGGGAACTCCGGGCGTCGAAATAGAACAAAGCCAATGGGACAGGGCGAGTGGAAAACAACATCGCGATAAAAGCAACCGGATTCCAGCCCGCGCCCCGGTGGCGGCGGAAGGCGAGCAGCAACCGATGACGGGACCGTCGCCAGCCGTCGTTTCGGCAAGCAAGCTTGGCCTCACCTTCCAGACCAATGACGGGCCGGTGCAGGCGCTGTCCAATGTAGACCTGACCATCGGCAAGGGGGAGTTCGTCTCCTTCATCGGGCCGTCCGGCTGCGGCAAGACCACGCTGCTGCGCGTCATCGCCGATCTGGAGAAGCCGACCTCGGGAACGATCTCGGTCAATGGCATGACGCCGGAACAGGCGCGCGAGAAACGCGCCTATGGCTATGTCTTCCAGGCCGCCGCCCTGTTTCCCTGGCGCACCATCGAGCGCAATGTCGGACTGCCTTTGGAAATCATGGGCCTGTCGAGGGCCGAGCAGGCGGAGCGCATCAAGCGCACGCTCGACCTCGTCAACCTCAGCGGTTTCGAGAATAAATATCCCTGGCAGCTTTCCGGCGGCATGCAGCAGCGCGCCTCGATCGCCCGGGCGCTGGCCTTCGACGCCGACCTGCTGTTGATGGACGAGCCATTCGGCGCACTGGACGAGATCGTGCGCGACCACCTCAACGAACAGTTGCTGCAATTGTGGGGGCGCACTAACAAGACCATCTGCTTCGTCACCCACTCGATTCCGGAGGCGGTCTATCTGTCGACGCGCATCGTCGTCATGTCGCCGCGTCCGGGCCGGGTCAGCGACATCATCGAATCGACACTGCCGAAGGAGCGCCCGCTCGACATCCGAGAGACGCCGGAGTTTTTGGCGATCGCGGCCAGGGTGCGCGATGGCTTGAGGGCAGGGCATAGCTATGATGATTGAGGGGGGGCAGGACGAAGTTCCTCCTCTCCCCTCCGGGGAGAGGGTGGCCGCGAAGCGGCCGGGTGAGGGGGCGTCCCCGACACATCCAACCAAGAGGAAGGCCGGGGCAACCGCTCGTGCCCGAGAGCTGCGGTTTGACGAGACAAAGGCCGAATATCGGCTTTGGGGCGAGTTACAGGGCCGTCACCTCAACGGCTACAAGTTCGTAAGGCAAGTGCCACTTGGGCCGTTCTTCGCCGATTTTCTCTGCCGCGAGAAGAGCTTGATCGTTGAAATCGATGGCAGCCAACATGCCGAGTCCCTGACCGATGAAAGCAGAACAACTTGGCTGAATCGCAACGGCTACTCTGTTCTTCGGTTCTGGAACCAAGAGGTTCTCGCCGAGCGGCGTGCGGTCTTGGATACGATTCTGGCTGTGCTTGAGGGGCAGATACACTCACCCTCACCCGGCCTTCGCTTCGCTCCGGCCACCCTCTCCCCAACGGGGAGAGGAGAAGGAGAGCGCTGAATGGACACCTTCCGCGACAAGCTCATCCCAGTCACCTCGATCCTGGCCGGCGTGATCGTGCTCTGGTACGTGTTCGCCGTCATCCTCAACACGCCGTTCCAGCGCGATCTCGACCGGCGGGCCAATGAAACCTCCACATTCAGCGAATTGATCGGCAAGACGCTGTCGCAGCCGAAGCCGACGCTGCCGGCACCGCACCAGGTGGCGGTGAATTTCTTCGAGAACACCTTTCTGCGGCCCATCAATTCGAACCGCAGCCTCGTCTACAACGCCTGGGTGACGCTGTCCTCGACGCTGCTCGGCTTTGCCTTCGGCACCGCGCTCGGCATCGTCATTGCCGTCGGTATCGTGCATGTGGCGACGCTCGACCGCAGCCTGATGCCATGGATCATCGCTTCGCAGACCATTCCAATCCTGGCGGTGGCGCCGATGATCATCGTCGTGCTGGCGGCGATCGGCATCACGGGGCTGATCCCGAAGGCGATGATCTCGACCTATCTGTCGTTCTTCCCGGTGACGGTCGGCATGGTGAAGGGCCTGCGCTCGCCCGAGATCATGCATCTCGACCTGATGCACACCTACAATGCCAGCCGCACGCAAACCTTCTGGAAATTGCGCGTGCCGGCCTCGGTGCCGTTCCTGTTCACCTCGATGAAGGTGGCGGTGGCGGCAAGCCTGGTCGGCGCCATCGTCGGTGAACTGCCGACAGGCGCGGTCGCTGGTATCGGCGCCAAGCTTCTGGCCGGCGCTTATTACAGCCAGTCGATCGACATCTGGTCGGCGCTGGTCGCGGGTTCGATCGTGGCGGCGCTGCTGGTCATGGTGGTCGGCATTGCCGGGCGCCTCGTCGACCGCGCTATGGGCGGGAGGCCGGCATGAATTGGCTGAAACCGTCCTGGCAAGCGGTGATTGCCATTGTGCTGTGCCTGATCGCGGTCGCGCTTGGCGCCATGTCGAAGCCGGAAGCGGCAGCGCTTGCCGACCCGACGGCAAGCATCGACTATCCCTATCTGGGGACGAAGGGCTTGATGCTCGGCCTTGCCGTGGTCGCGGCGCTGATCTCGATGGTCAGGATTCCATCGGTCGCGGAGGCCGTGGTTCTGTTCATCGGCGCCCATCTCGTCGCCTGGCTGCTGATATCGGGCATCACAGGGTTCGAGGGCACCGCACTGGCGCCGTATTTCCTTCTGCTCACGGCTGCCTGGCTGCTTGGCTGGCGTTGCGTTGCGGTGCTTTCGGGATTGCGGCCGCCGGCAAGCTGGGCGCGGACCACTCTGCGGCTGATCATCCCCGCTATCTTCGGCGCCTGGATCCTGATCATCTGGGAAGCGGTGACGCGGGGCGCCGGCATTCCTTTCATCCTGCTGCCGCCGCCGAGCGCGATCGGCGCGCGCATCGCCAGTTCGCTGCCGGTGCTCGGCGCCGATGTCCGGCAAACCATCTTCAAGGCGGTGCTTTTCGGATATGTCGTGGGCAGCGGCGCCGGCTTCATCACCGCGATCCTCGCCGACCGCGTGCCGTTCCTGCGGCGCGGGCTCTTGCCGATCGGCAACATGGTCTCGGCGCTGCCGATCATTGGCGTGGCCCCAATCATGGTCATGTGGTTCGGCTTCGACTGGCAGTCGAAGGCGGCGGTGGTCATCATCATGACCTTCTTCCCGATGCTGGTGAACACGGTCGCCGGGCTTGCCGCTTCCGGCCATATGGAGCGCGACCTGATGCGCACCTACGCGTCGGGTTACTGGCCGACGCTGATCAAGCTGCGGCTGCCGGCCGCCGCCCCCTTCATCTTCAACGCGCTGAAGATCAATTCGACGCTGGCGCTGATCGGCGCCATCGTCGCCGAGTTCTTCGGCACGCCGGTCGTGGGTATGGGATTCCGCATTTCGACCGAGGTCGGGCGGATGAACATCGACATGGTCTGGGCCGAAATCGCAGTTGCAGCACTTGCGGGTTCGGTCTTTTATGGCGTGGTCGCCCTTGTCGAAAGGGCCGTCACGTTTTGGCATCCCTCTGTCCGTGGTGGATAGGGGCGGTGGGTTTAGGGCACTAACTTCAGAGGGTAAAAAATGAAAAGACTTATTATTCCAGTTCTGGCCGGCGCGATGTCGCTGGCCGCGTTCCAGGCAATGGCCGCCGACAAGGTGACCTTGCAACTGAAATGGGTCACGCAGGCCCAGTTTGCCGGCTACTATGTCGCCAAGGCAAAGGGTTTCTATGACGCCGAAGGTCTCGACGTCGATATCAAGCCGGGCGGACCCGATATCGCGCCCGAGCAGGTGATCGCCGGCGGCGGCGCCGACGTCATCGTCGACTGGATGGGCGGCGCGCTGGCCGCGCGCGAAAAGGGCGTGCCGCTGGTCAACATCGCCCAGCCGTTCAAGAAGGCCGGCATGGAGCTGGTCTGCCCGAAGGACGGCCCGATCAAGACCGAAGCCGACTTCAAGGGCCATACGCTGGGCGTCTGGTTCTTCGGCAATGAATATCCGTTCTACGCCTGGATGAACAAGCTTGGCCTCAAGACCGAAGGCGGCCCGGACGGCGTCACGGTTCTGAAGCAGAGTTTCGACGTGCAGCCGCTGATCCAGAAGCAGGCCGACTGCATCTCGGTCATGACCTACAACGAGTACTGGCAGCTGATCGATGCCGGCTACAAGCCCGAACAGCTCACCGTCTTCAATTACTCGGCGATGGGCAACGACCTGCTCGAGGACGGCCTCTATGCCTCGGAAGACAAACTCAAGGACCCGGCCTTCGAGGACAAGATGGTGCGGTTCGTGCGCGCTTCGATGAAGGGCTGGAAATACGCCATCGACAACAATGACGAGGCAGCCGGCATCGTCATGGACGGCGGCGGCCAGGACGAGAACCACCAGAAGCGCATGATGAGCGAAGTCGCCAAGCTGATCGACAATGCCGACGGCAAGCTCGACCCGGCGACCTACGAGCGTACCGCCAAGGCGCTGCTCGACCAGAAGATCATCACCAAGGAGCCGACCGGCGCCTATACGACCGCGATCACCGACAAGGCGGTCAAGTAAGGCACCGACAGGCGCGACCATAGCGCCTGAGATTTGGGCTGACATCAAAGGGGCGGGCGACCGCCCCTTTTTCATACGCTCCGATCACAAAGCCGTGTGCGGGGATACATTGCTCCCTCCAGCCGTTGCATTGGAGCATACGCGCGTCGGGGAGCCGCGACGGATGCTTCATCCAATCGGAGGTTCTTCATGCGCGCTCACTCTTTCCTGCCGGCGCTGTCGGCGCTCGCTATTTCCACCGCTTTCCTGTTCGCATCGCCAGCCATGGCCGAGGTGGTGAAATACAAGGCGACACTCGATGGCGGCCAGCAGAGCCCAGCCGTCACCACCAAAGGGAAGGGGACGGCCACGCTCACCTTCGACACCACCAAGAAGAAGCTCAGCTGGAACGTGAAATATTCCGGCCTCAGTGGCCCCGCGGTGGCCGCGCATATCCACGGCCCGGCGGCGACCGGCGAGAACGCGCCTCCGGTGATCCCGTTCAAAGGCAAGCTGAAGAGCCCGATCAAGGGATCGGCCACGTTGACCGACGCGCAGGCCGCCGATCTGGAAGCCGGCAAATATTATGTCAACGTGCACACAGCCGCCAACAAGGACGGCGAGATCCGTGGCCAGATCGAAAAGGCGATGTAGGGCGCGGGGCGCGGCCAACGCTTGAGGGCCGGCGCGAGGCGCCCCCCTCTGTCCTGCCGGACATCTCCCCCTCAAGGGGGGAGATTGGCAGCTTGGATGCAGCGCCCTTTCTTTGGACGCCGATCGGTTGCTTCAGCTCCTGTCGCGGATCTGCGTCATCGTGCGGGTCGGCGTGATCGCTTCCGGGTCGAGCCGGATCTCGACGATCGCCGGCTTGCCGCTGGCCCGCGCGCGTTCGAAGGCCGGGGCGAAGTCCTCGGTCTTCTCGACCGTCTCGCCATGGCCGCCATAGGCGCGTCCAAGCGACGCGAAGTCGGGATTTTTCAGGTCTGTGCCGACCACACGGCCCGGATATTCGCGCTCCTGATGCATGCGGATGGTGCCGTAAATGCCGTTGTTGACGACGATCACGACGATCGGCATGTCGTACTGCACGGCGGTGGCGAATTCCTGCCCGTTCATCAGGAAGCAGCCATCGCCGGCAAAGGCGACCACGATGCGCTCAGGATAAAGCGCCTTGGCCGCGACCGCCGCCGGGGTGCCGTAACCCATCGAGCCGGAAGTCGGCGCTCCTTGCGTGGCGAAGCGGCGGAAGCGATGGAAGCGATGGACCCAGGTGGCGTAATTTCCGGCGCCATTGGTGAGGATAGCATCGTCCGGCAGGACCTTTTCCAGATAGTTCATGATCGGTCCCATCTGGACCGTGCCAGGACCGCTTTCCGGCGGCGTCGACCAGTCGAGGTAAGCGGCGTGCAGCTTGGCTGTTTCGCCCGCCCATGATGGCGTGCTGGCCGGCTTGCGCTTGGCGAAGGCCTCGACGAAAGCCGCCGGCGAGGCGTTGATTGCCAGCGTCGGGCGGTAGACCCGGCCGAGTTCTCCGGCATCGGCATGGACGTGCACCAGCGCCTGGTCGGGATAAGGGCTCTTCAGCAGCGTGTAGTCCGAGGATGGCATCTCGCCCATGCGGCCGCCGATCAGCAGCACGACATCGGCTTGCTTGATCGCCGTCGCCAGTTTCGGATTGATGCCGATGCCGACATCGCCGGCATAGTTCGGATGCAGATGGTCGAACAGCATCTGGCGGCGGAAGGAACAGCCGACAGGAAGCGACCAGGCCTCGGATATGGCGCGCATCCGCGCGACTGCCTCCTCATTCCAGCGCGTGCCACCGAGTATGACGAACGGTCGCTTGGCGTTGCTCAGCAGCATGTCCAGCGCGTCGAGTTCGGCTTCGCCGGGATAGGTTTCGACCGGCGTGTGTGGCAAGGCGGAAGGCGCCTCGACCACACTGGTCAGCATGTCCTCCGGCAGCGAGATGACCACCGGGCCGGGGCGGCCAGACGTCGCCACGGCGAAGGCTCGGGTGACGAATTCAGGGATGCGCGAGGCATCGTCGATCTCGACCACCCATTTGGCGATGTCGCCGAAGAACCTGACGTAATCCACCTCCTGGAAGGCCTCGCGCTCCTTGGCGTGGCTGGCGACCTGGCCGATGAACAGGATCAGCGGCACCGAATCCTGCATGGCGATGTGGATGCCGGCCGAAGCATTGGTGGCGCCGGGGCCGCGGGTGACGAAGCAGATGCCAGGGTTGCCGGTCAGCCGGCCCTGGCAGTCGGCCATCATGGCGGCACCGCCTTCCTGGCGGCAGACGATGGTGCGGATCGGGGAGTCATGCAGCGCGTCGAGCACCGCAAGGTAGGATTCGCCCGGCACGCAGAAGATACGGTCGGTGCCGTTGGCTTCGAGGGCGTCGACGATCAGTTGTCCACCGGTCTTCATTTCCCAGACTTCTCCAGTTCGGCAAGGATTTCGTCGGTGTGCTCGCCAAGGCGCGGCGAGGGCCGTTCGTAGACGAGCGGCGTCCCCGACATCACCATCGGCGCGCGCACCGACGGCAGGCGATTGCCATGGCCGTCATCGAGGTCGAGCCGCATGCCGCGCGCAATGGTTTGCGGGTCGGCGAACATCTGGCCGATCGTGTTGATCGGGCTTGCCGGCACGCTTGCGGCTTCGAGCTTGGCCAGCAGCGGATCGCGATCCCAGCTCTTCAGCGCCTCGATGATGCGTGCGCGAAGTTCCACGCGGTTGGCGACACGGGCCGGATTGGTGGCGAAATCGGGATTCGCCGGCAAATCGTCCAGCCCGACTGCATTGCAGAATTTGGCGAACTGGCCGTCATTGCCGACCGCCAGGATGATGTGGCCGTCCCTGACCGGAAGCACTTCGTAAGGGGCGATGTTCATATGCGCATTGCCCATCTGCACCGGCGACTTGCCGGAGACGAGATAGTTGAGGTTCTGGTTGCCGAGGGCCGAGATCTGGGTGTCGAACAGCGCCATGTCGATGTGCTGGCCTTCGCCGGTTTGTCCGGCGTGACGCAAGGCGGCCTGGATGGCGATGACCGAATAGAGGCCGGTGAAGATGTCCGAGATGGCGACGCCGGCCTTCTGCGGCTCGCGGCCGGCCTCGCCGGTGATCGACATCATGCCGGCCATGGCCTGGATGATGAAATCGTAACCGGCGCGTGGCGCATAGGGTCCATCCTGGCCGAAGCCGGTGATGGAGCAGTAGACCAGGCGCGGGTTGATCGCTTTCAGGCTCTGATAGTCGAGCCCGTATTTCTTCAGGCCGCCGAGCTTGAAGTTCTCGATCAGCACATCCGCCGTGGCAACCAGCCGCCGCACCGTCTCGGCGCCGTCGGGCGTCGAAAAGTCGATGGCGATTGAGCGCTTGCCACGATTGCAGGAATGGTAATAGGCGGCCGACAGGTTCTCGCCATCGTGGCTCATGACGAAGGGTGGACCCCATTTGCGGGTGTCGTCGCCGCCATCGGGGCTCTCGACCTTGATGACATCGGCGCCGAGATCGGCGAGCAACTGCCCGGCCCAGGGCCCGGCAAGAATGCGGGCGAGTTCGACGACGCGGACGCCTTTCAGCGGGGGCTCAGCCATATATCACCGTGATTGCAATCATCCTGATTGCTGCGAAAGCAGAGCCTCTATCAAGCCCGGCAGCGGCTGTCACGGTCCTTGCAATGGGCCAATCCGTCACGCCTTCAGGACATTGTCCGCCCAGGCGGCGAAATCGCCCATGATGGTGTCCCGGTTCACCTCGTTCAGGCTTTCGTGGCGGGTCTCGGCGTAAACCGTTGAAACCAGATTCGAAAAGCCCATCTTGCGCATGCGATTGGCGAGGTGGGCGATGCCCTTGCCATAGTCCGAGGCGGGGTCTTTCTCGCCGCCAACGATGGCGACGGGGAGGTCGCGGCGAACGGTGGCGAAGCCTGCATCCTTGCCGCCGTTCAGCGCCATGGCGACGACATCGCGCCACATCGAGATGGAGGCATCCCAGCCGCACAGCGGATCGGCGATGTATTTCGCCACCTCCGCCTCGTCGCGCGACAGCCAGTCGAACAAGGTGCGATGGTTGGGCACCGCCTTGCCCCAGGCCTGGAAGGTGAGTTTCGGCAGCAGGCGTGACGGGACATCGGAGCCGAGCCGCATCCGTTCCCAGGCGAGGACACCGAGCGCCATCTGGCCGAGCAGGCCTTGTGAGAAATTGCCGTTCCAGATCGCGGCGGCATGAATGCGCCCGTAATGGCTCAACAGGTAGTTCAGCGCCACGGACGCGCCCATCGAGTGGCCGAAAAGGATCACCGGCAGGTCAGGCTGTTCGCGGGCGATGAGATCGTGGAGGGCGTCGACATCGGCGATCACCTTGGCCGGGCCGTCCTTGTCGGCGAATCTGCCGAGCGGCGCGTCGGGCGCCTTGGTCGCGCCATGGCCACGGTGGTCATGGACATAGACATGGAAGCCCCGGGCGGCCAGGAAAGCGGCGAAGCGGTCGTAACGCGCGGCATGCTCGGCCAGACCGTGATTGATCTGGACCACCGCCCGCGCGGGGCTGTCGGCCTGCCGGACGAACAGATTGAGGTCGGCGCCGGTCGGCGAGCGAACCACGCGCTGCTGGCTGAATGGCATGCCGACTGGTCTCCCCCTGGTTCGTCTTTGCGATGTCCAAGGTGTGCGCCAGCGCCGGATTTGCGTCAATCCGGCCCGCCGGCCTTGCCGCGACGATCTTTCTTGCCACGGACCCGCAAAATATCGCAATTCTGACATGGAGACAGCTTCAGTCTGTCGCCCACTTTCTTCCAGCCGGGGATTCTCCATGCGCATTGCTGTTGTTTTCGGATTGGCCTTGCTGGCGGCATCGCTGGCCGGGGCGGCGCGGGCCGACGTCAAGATGAGCGGCACTTTCGTAGCCGACGCCTCTTGTCCGGCAACGCAGGCGATCAAGAACGGCAAGAATCCGGGCAATGTCTCGACCGATGCCGGACAGAGCTATCAGCTGCTCGCCGGCAACAAGGACACGCCGACCCACTATCTCATCCTGGTGCCGGGCGCCGATCCCGAGCGCCGCTGGGTGAAGGTCAGCTGCGGCCATCTGTCGGGCAGCAGCGCCGCGGCCGTGCCTGCGGCACCCGGCGGGCAAGGCAAGCCCGCCCCATCGGGAAAACCCGAATATGTCTTCGCCTTGAGCTGGCAACCGGCCTTTTGCGAGACCAAGTCGAACAAGACCGAATGCAAGGCGCAAAACCCCGGCGAGTTCGATGCCACCAATTTCACGCTGCACGGCCTGTGGCCGCAGCCGAACGGCAATTTCTATTGCCAGGTGTCGGCAAGCGACAAGGCCAATGACAATCCTGCCCATTGGAAAGACCTGCCTCCGGTCAATCTCGACGCAGGCACGCGCACGGAGCTCGACAAGGTGATGCCAGGCACCGCCTCGAAGCTGGAACGGCATGAATGGATCAAGCACGGCACGTGCTACGGCAAGAGCCAGCAGGAGTATTTTTCGGATGCTCTCGGCCTGATGCGGGAGGTGAATAGCTCGCCGGTGCGCGATCTCTTCGCCAGGAATATCGGCGGCAAGCTGACGGCCGACCAAATTCGCGGCGCCTTCGACACCGCCTTTGGCTCCGGTGCGGGAGACCGGGTGCGGGTGTCCTGCGTGATCGATCCTTCGAGCGGCCGCCGGCTGATCGGCGAACTGACGCTCGGTCTTGCCGGTCCGATCGGCCCGAACAGTTCACTCAAGGACCTGCTGCTGGCCTCGGTGCCGACCAACAAGGCCGGCTGCCCGACAGGCACGGTCGATGCGATCGGGTTCCAGTAACGCGGGGGATTAGGCAGCCAGCCGGGCTTTCGCTTGTTTCGGCTGGTGTTATGTTTGCGTGGCGGTTCATTCAGCGGGGGTTGCAATGAGTGGCATCACGAGCGGCGCGCTGGCGCGGCTGGCCTTCTGGGCCAAGGGCATGGTCTCGATCAACGATGCCCGCATGGAATGGCCCGGTTTTTCCTACAGCGAGCCTGAGTGGACGCGGATGCGCGCGCTGTCCGCGCCGATCGGCGCCGGTACCTATCAGCTCTTCACGGTCGTCAACGCGGCGATCTTCATCGCCATCGCCGCCCTTGGCATTTTCGGCGTCTTCCTGCCGCTGGCGACGCTGCTGTTTCCCGTCCCGGCGGAGACCAGCGCGCTGAAGTTCTCGCTGCTGCTGGCGGCTTGCGCCTTCCTCATCATCGGGCTCGGCCTGCCGATCTCGATGCGCTTCTCGGCCATGCTGGTCGGCGGCAAGGCGATGCGAGAGGCGCTGGTTCCAGCGGCCGGGGATGAGGTGCTGGCATCAAAAGTGTCCTGGCAGATCAACCGCATCATGCTGATCATGTGCGGCCTGCTGGTGCCGGGTATCCTGCTGTTCATCGCCTATGACATCGAAGCCGGGCCGATCATCACGGCGCTGAAATGGCTGGCGATCGCGCTGATGGCGGTCTCGACGCTGACCGGCATCGCGCGGCAGCGGAAGTCGTAGCGACGACGTCAGATCCGGCTAAATCTGGGCGGACCTGGTCCAGGCGACGGGGGCATCGGGCTCATGCCCGCCGGGTTCGCCGACGACGCGGTCGCGCCCGGTCGACTTCGCCTTGTAAAGACGCTGGTCGGCGAGCGCGAACAGGTCGGCCAGGCACTGCGTCGTTTCGCTGACGGTGGAAACGCCGGCGCTGACGGTCAGTTCGAACCGGCTGGTGGCGGCCGATGCCTTGACCGCCGTGCGGACGCTTTCGCCAAACAGCCTGGCGACGGCATGCGGACGCGAACTCAGGATGGCGAATTCCTCGCCCCCGATCCGGAACACCTGGTCCTCGGCGCTTGCCGCCTCGCAAAGCACGGCCGCGACCGCCTTCAGCACCTTGTCGCCCTCGGCATGGCCGAAGCGGTCGTTGATCGATTTGAAGTGGTCGACATCGACGATGAGCAGGCTGAGCGGCCTTGCCGTGCGCAGGCTGGACTGGACGGCGGCCTCGCCATCGGCATCGAAGCGCCCGCGGTGCAACAGGCCGGTCAGGCCATCGCGGCCGACATGTTCGACCAGCGCTTCGTAGCGCTCGCGATAGGTCAGGGTTTCGAAAATGTCGGTCAGGCCGCGCGGCATCTGGATGTCACGGACCTCGAACCATCTGAGATAGGCGACCAGCATGGCGCTGAAGGTCAGTGCGGCCACCATCTTGGCGAACCAGCCGCCGAAGAAGACCGCGATCGGCGCGCCGGCAACGAAATGCAGTGCGGTGAAGAAGCCTGCCTGGTCGAAGGTGAGCACGCAGGCGACGCAGATCAGGATGCGCGCGAACTGTGCCTGGCGCAGATACCTGCCAAGCTTTTCATAGAGCAGGATGATCAGGATGGCGTCGATGAACAGCAGCGTCGTGCCCCACACCATCAGCCAGCCCATCTCGTCGATGAAGGCGATGTCGGGCATCTTGCCGTCGGGCAGCGGCGCGATGGCATGCATGCGCAGCAACAGCCCCAGGCCGATCATCAGCGCATTGCCAAGCAGCAGGCCATAGATGGGCTGGCGCACGGTGGCGGCGTCTTCCTTGATGTAGAGCAGGAGCAGCATCACCAGCTTGCCGGAAAACAGCACCGCCGAGCCCGGCGAGACCATGCCGAACGGCAAGGCGACGTAAAAAACGCTGGCGAGATAGGTTTCCAGGAAATGCATGGCGCCGAGCGCGCAGACGAAGACGCCGAGACCAATGCGCTTGCGGAAGCGGAAAAGCGTGACCATGACGCTGAAGTAGACGACGGCTTCGGCGAGGAGCAGGAAACTGTTCAACACGACCGTCGATCCGTTCTCTCTCGCGCCAGAAATCGCGGCAAGCCGGCGATTCCACCCCGATCCTGTTTTGACGCCCAAGGGTTAACCAGAGATTTCGAGGCGCATGGCGGCCGTTGGAAAACTTCATCGGCGGCGCGCACATGTTCGTGTGGCTGGCCTGATCTGGCAAAAGCGATTGCCGTTCGCCGCCGCATCGCCTACATAGCGGCCAACCTCCATTCAATTCGACAAATCCAGTCATTTTTTCAGGGAAAGCGCGCGTGGCACGCCAGTTCATCTATCACATGGCCGGCCTCAACAAGGCCTATGGCACCAAGAAGGTGCTCGAGAACGTTCATCTGTCCTTCTACCCCGACGCCAAGATCGGCATTCTCGGCCCCAACGGCGCCGGCAAGTCGACGATCCTCAAGATCATGGCCGGCATCGACAAGGACTGGAGCGGCGAAGCGTGGCTCGCTGAAGGCGCCACCGTCGGCTACCTGGCGCAGGAACCGGCGCTCGACCCGAAGAAGACGGTGTTCGAGAACATCATGGAAGGTGTCGCGGCCAAGACCGCCATCATCGAGCGCTACAACGAACTGATGATGAACTATTCCGACGAGACGGCGGACGAGTCCGCCAAGCTCCAGGATGAGATGGACCGGCTGAACCTTTGGGATCTGGAACAGCAGGTCGAGATGGCGATGGAAGCGTTGGGCTGCCCGCCCAAGGATTCAGAAGTCACCAAGCTGTCGGGCGGCGAGCGCCGCCGCGTCGCGCTCTGCCAGCTCCTGCTGCGCCAGCCCGACCTTCTGCTGCTCGACGAACCGACCAACCATCTCGACGCCGAGACCACGGCGTGGCTGGAAAAGCATCTTCGCGCCTATCCCGGCGCGGTGATGATCATCACCCACGACCGCTATTTCCTCGACAATGTCACCGGCTGGATCCTCGAACTCGATCGCGGCCGCAGCATTCCCTATGAGGGCAACTACACCAAATATCTCGAAGCCAAGGCCAAGCGCCTCAAGCAGGAAGGCCGCGAGGACGACGCCCGCCAGCGTGCCATCGGCCGCGAGCGCGAGTGGATCCAGTCCAGCCCGAAGGCCCGTCAAACCAAGTCCAAGGCGCGTATCCAGGCCTTCCAGGACCTGCTGGACGCAGCCGACAGCCGCCGTCCGACCGACACGCAGATCGTCATTCCGCATGGCGAGCGGCTCGGCAATGTGGTGATCGAGGTCGACGGCCTGTCGAAGGGCTTTGGCGACACGCTGCTGATCGACGGCCTGGAATTCAAGCTGCCGCCGGGCGGCATTGTCGGCGTCATCGGCCCGAACGGCGCCGGCAAGACGACACTGTTCCGCATGATCACCGGCCAGGAAAAGCCGGATGCGGGCACAGTCCGCGTCGGCGAGACCGTCAAGCTCGGCTATGTCGACCAGAGCCGCGACCAGCTCGATCCTTCAAAGACGGTCTGGGAAGAGATTTCGGGCGGCGCCGAAGTGGTCAAACTCGGCAAGTTCGAGGCCAACACGCGTGCCTATTGCGCCTCGTTCAACTTCCGTGGCGGTGACCAGCAGCAGAAGGTCGGCAATCTGTCCGGCGGTCAGCGCAACCGCGTGCATCTGGCCAAGATGCTGAAGACCGGCGGCAACGTGCTGCTGCTCGACGAACCGACCAACGATCTCGATACGGAAACGCTCGCAGCACTCGAAGACGCACTGGAAAATTTTGCCGGCTGCGCCGTTATCATCTCGCACGATCGCATGTTCCTCGACCGCCTGGCGACGCACATTCTCGCCTTCGAGGGCGACAGCCATGTCGAATGGTTCGAGGGCAATTTCGAGGATTACGAGCAGGACAAGATCCGCCGGCTCGGGCCCGAAGCCGTCAACCCGCACCGCATGACCTACAAGAGGCTGACGCGGTAAAGGGTTTACCGGGCGGCGAATTTCTCAGGAATATGAGGAGCTCAAATGGCTGATTGGTCCGCCGCCCAATATCTGAAATTCGAGGACGAGCGCACGCGGCCTGCACGGGACCTGGTGGCACAGGTTCCCGTCGACTTTCCGCGCCGGGTCGTCGACATCGGCTGCGGACCGGGCAATTCGACAGAACTTCTGGTCGGGCGCTGGCCGGACGCGCAGGTGAGCGGCTTCGACACCTCGCCCGATATGATCGAGAAGGCGAGGGCGCGCCTGCCCAATGTAAGCTTCGATCTGGCGGACGCCTCCAAATGGCAGCCGGCCGAGCCCGTCAATGTGATCTTCGCCAACGCCGTCTTCCAGTGGCTGCCGGAGCATCCGGCGGTGTTCCAGCGGCTGATGGGTTTTCTCGCGCCCGGCGGCGCGCTGGCCATCCAGATGCCCGACAATATGGGCGAGGACTCGCATCGCCTGATGCGCGAGACGGCGGCGGAAGCGCCATTTGCCGAAAAATTGAAGAGCGCCGCGCGTGCACCCTTGCCGACCGTGTCGTTCTATTACGACCTGTTATCGCCGCTCTCGGATCGGCTCGACATCTGGCACACCGTCTACAACCACCCGCTCGCCAATGCCGAGGCAATCGTCGAATGGGTGAAGTCGACCGGGCTGAAGCCGTTTCTCGATTCGCTCGATGCGGAGGAGCGCAAGTTGTTCCTCGACAGCTACACGGCCAGGATCGCCAAGGCCTATCCGAAGACCGCCGACGGCAAGGTGCTGCTGCGTTTTCCGCGTCTCTTCATCGTCGCCAAGCGGGCGGGCTAGGCCAACATTACCCCTTGGCCAGCGCGTCGTTGCTGCCGCTTGACCCGTTTTCGCCGCCATGCGCAATTCATCTTGCGGGCTCATGATGGCCCGTATGCAAGGGGGTGAATGCGATGTTGAGAAAACTGCTTTATGGGTGTGGGGTGTGCGCGGCGGCGCTTCTGGCTTTTTCGGTCTCGGCCGAGGCCAAGCGAGCACGGTGCTTCACCAGCGATGACGGCTATTTTGCATGCGCCTACCGGGCGATCGACGATGCCGGCAGCTTCCGCATCTCGGCGCCGGGCTATCCGACCTATGTGCTGGAGATCGACGGACCGGGCTTTGCCTATGGCTATGTCAATCTCGGGCGGCGCAACGTGCCGCTGCCGGGGCAATTCGTGCGCAGCCGCGACGACGGCGCGTGCTGGAACAACCCGCAGACCAATACCAAGCTGTGCGCCTGGTGAAGCTTGTTGAGCCGGCCCAAACCTTTGGTTTAAGCCGGCGTAAACCGGCCAGATGAGAAAAGTGTTGCGCCGAAGCGTTTCGGCGCCCACATGAAGCCGCATCGCCCGCGGATGGGACGGACTGGAACATGCATCGCGTCATCATCAGCGGCATCGGCGCTGAAATCCCCAAGCCTGTCATCACGAACGAGGAACTGGTCGCCAGCTTCAATGCCTGGGTCGACACGGAGAACACGCGGCGCCAGGCCGCCGGCGAGACGCCGCTGCAGAAATCGGATGCCGACTTCATCGTCCATGCCTCGGGTGTGCGCTCCCGCCACGTGATCGAACGGGAAGGCATTCTCGACCCGACCCGCATGGCGCCGCGCATTCCGGCGCGCCCGGACGACGCGCTTTCGCTGCAGGCGGAATTCGGCATCGCTTCGGCTGGGAAGGCGATCGAGCACGCCGGCATCGAGGCGTCGGAGATCGATCTGGTGATCTGCTCGTCCTCGCATCAGCAAAGGCCGTATCCGGCAATCGCCATCGAAATGCAGGCGGCTCTGGGCACGCGCGGCGCCGGCTTCGACATGGGGCTTGGCTGTTCGTCCGCGGCGGCGGCGCTGCACATGGCGGTCAATCTGGTGCGCTCGGGCGCCCACAAGCGCGTCCTGGTGACGACGCCCGAGATCATCACCGGCCATCTCAATTTCCGCGACCGGCAGACGCACTTCATCTTCGGCGACGCTTCGGTGTCGATGGTGGTCGAGGGGCTCACCCAGGGGGAGAAGCGGCCGGGCCGCTTCGAGGTGCTGGACACGCGCCTCTGGACGCAGATGTCGAACAACATTCGCACCAATCTCGGCTACCACACCCGCACCGCCCAGGACGATCCCTACATGATCGACCTTGAGGGCAATCTCATCAAGCAGGTCGGCAACAAGGTGTTCAAGGAAGTCACCGTCGCCGGGCACAAATTCATCGTCGAATTCCTTGCCGAGCACGGTCTGACGCCGGAGGCGATCAGGCGCTTCTGGCTGCACCAGGCCAATGCGCGCATGAACGCGATGATCCTGAAACTGGCGTTCGGCCATGATGTCGACCACGACCGCGCGCCGATGGTGCTGGAGCGGCTGGGCAATACGGCGGGCGCCGGCGCCATCGTGGCGCTTTCGGAAAACCATGCCGACATGAAACCCGGCGATTTCGGCCTGATCTGCGCCTTCGGGGCCGGATATTCGATCGGTGGCGCGCTGCTGCGGATGCTGTGACCGAGGGCTGCGCGTCAGGCCGGCGTGAAGGGAACCAGCATCGGCACTCGCCGCGCGTAATCATCATAGGCGGGGCCAAGTTCGCCGCGCAGCAAACCCTCTTCCAGCCTTGCCTTCACGACGACGCCGATGATGAGCAGCGCCGTCCCCGCAATGCCCCAGATCGTGCCCTTCGCCGCCATGGTGGCGAGCACCGACAAGAGCAGCCCGGTATAGATCGGATGCCGGACCAGGCGATAGGGGCCGGTGTCGACCACGCGATGATCCGCCTTGGCGGTGACCGAGGCCGACCACAGCCTGCCCAGATGGATGCGCGCCCACCAGGCGAAGGCGATGCCGACCGCAACCAGGGCAACGCAGGCCCAGGCTTCGGTAAGGGTCGGAGCCCACAATCTTAGCCGGCCTTCATAGCCGTGCGCTGGAATGAAGAGCAGGGCGGTGCCGGCCAGCCAGAAGACGCGGTAGCGGGCCTCCGCTCCAATGGTGGCGCGCTTTTTGGCCGGATCGGCCCAGGATGCGGCGAGGATCCAGGATACCACCCAGAACAGCCAAAGCGCTGCGATTGCCGTACCGGGGCGCATGCGGAACCTCCATCCATGGTCTGGACCACCATGAAGCCGGCGCGGCGCGGCGGCAATGCGGCGCCGCGCCGGTTTGCGGTAAGAAGGTTGTGATCAAGCGGCATCGTCGCGGCTGATCCTTCCATCAGCAATTTCGACTGGACGTCTTCAAACCCAGCCAGCTATTCCAATGCTTCGCGAAAGGACGCAACGCCATGCTGGATCTCTTCCCCGAGGCCGAGAAGCCGGTCGAAATCATCCCGGCGAAGAAGCTTACTGCCCGCGCGGCCGCGCTCTATGTCGCGCCAGCGGATCATTTCCAGACAAGACCTGTGGATGAATTGCGTCTGGGTTTCGACGGCATATCGGGCGATTTCCATGCCGGGCCGACGCGGCGCTCGGGCGGACGCGAGCCGTGGTATCCGCGCGGCACCGAGATGCGCAATGAAAGGCAGCTCTCCATCGTGGCGGCGGACGAACTGGCCATCGTCGCCGAACGGATGGGCCTCACCGAAATCAGGCCCGAGTGGATCGGTGCCAATCTGGTGATCGAAGGCGTACCGCATCTTTCGATGCTGCCGGCAGGCACGCTGTTGTTCTTCAAGGGGGGCGTGACCCTCAAGGTGGACGCACAAAACGGACCATGCCGTATCGCCGGACGATCGATCGCCGAGAACGTCGGAATGCCCGATGTCGAAGCCGGTGCGCTGTTGTTTCCCAAGGCGGCGAAGCGGTTGCGCGGCGTCGTCGCCTGGGTTGAAAAGCCCGGCATCGTCAGGACCGGCGAAGAGATTTCGGTGCGCGTGCCGGAGCAGTGGATCTACAAGGCATAGCCACGCCGGGGAGGCGGCGTGGCAGAACGGCAAAGGTCAGCCCTTGCGGTTCTTGTTGGCGCCTTGCGCCATGACGGAGACGTGGTCCCACTTGTCCCAGGTGGCGAGGCGGTTGGCGTATTCCTGGCGGATCATCGGCAGGCCGCCATCGCCGAAGAATACCCTGAGCGGCGGCTCGGCCGCATCGACGATGGCAAGCATGGCCGGGCCGGTCGCCTCGGGATCGCCGGCAACCGAGCTGGCGCGGCGCTCGGCCATCTTGGCGCGGGCAGGCGCATAGGCCTCGATCGGCTTGGAGACCTTGGCCGATGCTCCCGACCAGTCGGTGGAAAAACCGCCCGGCTCGACCAGCGTGACATGGATGCCGAATTCCGCGACCTCGATGCCGAGCGACTGGCTGAAGGCTTCCAGCGCCCATTTGGAGGCGTGGTAGAGGCCGAGCGAGGCAAAAGCATTGACACCGCCGATCGACGAGATCTGGATGATGTGGCCGGACCGCTGCGCCCGCATGATCGGCAGGGCAGCCTGCGTGACCCAGAGCGCGCCGAACACATTGGTCTCGATCTGGTCGCGGGCTTCCTGCTCGCTGACTTCCTCGATGGCGCCGAAATGGCCGTAGCCGGCATTGTTGATGACGACGTCGAGCCGGCCAAAGCGCTTGTGCGCCTCGGCGACAGCGGCATCGACGGCTTTCTTGTCGGTGACGTCGAGCTTTATCGCGGCGATGTTGTCGCCGTATCTTTCGACGAGATCGGCGAGCGTGCCTGTGTCACGGGCGGTCGCGGCAACGCGGTCGCCACGCGCCAGTGCAGCCTCGGCCCAGACGCGGCCAAAGCCTTTGGACGATCCGGTGATGAACCAAACCTTGGATGTCATGATGTGGAATCCTTGCCCCTGCGGGCGTAATTTCTGGATAAAAGCGGAGGCTTCTCCGCTTTCGGGCATATACGGCCTGTCCGGCGATTTTCCAGAGGCGAGGGGAAATCTTTTTGAACAAGGCGCCTTCTGATCTCTGACCAGGCGCCGCTTAGTCAGGGGTAGTGCACCTCGGTCGACCAGGCGGGGTCGTCGTGCTTTTGCCAGTAGAGCGCCATCAGCCGGCTGGTGATCGGTCCGACCTTGCCGCCGGCGATGTCGGCACCGTCAACCTTCGTCACCGGCATGATGCCGCCGGCGGTGGAGGTGATGAAGACCTCGTCGGCGGCCTTGAGCGAGGCGATGCTGACATCGGCGGCCTTCGCGGTGAGGCCTTCCTCGCCACAGAGATCGAAGACGGTGCGGCGGGTGATGCCCGGCAGCACGCCAATGGCCGGTGTCGCCAGCACGCCGTCCTTGACGCGGAAGACGTTGAAGCCCGGGCCTTCGGCGACATTGCCGTTGAAGTCGAGAATGAGCGCGGTCTCGGCGCCGCGATCGTAGGCATCGTAGAGGCCGCGCACGAGATCGAGCCAGTGGTAGTTCTTGATCGCCGGATCGATCGAGGCTGGCGGAATGCGCACCTTGTCGCTGATGGCGACATGCAGGCCCCGCTGCAACTGCTCGGCATTGGCGACCGAGCCGAACGGCACGGCGAACGCCATGAAGCGGTTGATCGCCTGGCGCGGGTCGCGGCTGAAGCTCGGCGAAGCGCCGCGCGTGCACAGCATCTCGACATAGGCGGCGCGATGACCCGAAAGTGCCGTGCAATTGTGCAGGATCTCGGCGATGCCGTCGCGATCGAACGGGATCGTCATGCGCAGCTTCTCCAATCCGCCGAAGAAACGGTCGAGATGCAGATCGAGGCGGAAGAAGCGGCCGTTCCACACATGCACCGTATCGTAAGTGGCGTCGGAGTGCAGAAATCCCCAATCCAGCACCGAGACCTTGGCTTGCGACATCGGCAGGTACTGGCCATCGAGGAAGGCAATGCCGTCGGGATAGGAATGCGGGTCGATGTGGCGATCGCTCACCACAGGCGGCGGCGGTGTATCCTGTGCGATTTGGCTCATCGGCAGCTCCTGGCCATTGCCTCACAAGCTATCGGCGGCAGGCCGGGCGCATAGAGCCAGTCGTCCGACTTCAGTCGTCCTCGATATGGCGATCCGGCCAGCATGGCGAGGTGAGCACTGTTCCGTCCGGCATAGCCTCATTCCTCTTCGTCGTCGGCGTCGAGCAGCCGCGTGGCGCGCCAGCGCGTGAGCACGATGTTGGTCTGCTCGATGACGAAGAAGCGCGCGGAGTCGCGGTCATAGCCCTCGCTGAGCAGCTTTTCGTAGTCCGTGTGCATGTGACGGACATGCGCAATCGTCGCCAGCCAGACCGCGATCGTCGGCGGTAAGGTCTTCATATGCACCGCGCCGGCGTCGGTGCGGATCTTTTCCATGTCAGCATAGGGGGCCAGCGGTAGAAGTGCTGTCAGCGCCTTGGCGATGGCGCGGCGGCGGCCGGTCGGCGCGCTCATCGCTCCTCGCGCCCCTCAACGGTCGCCTCGGCAATGGCGTCGGTCGAGGCGAAATAGGGCTTGATGTCGATGACCGGCGTGCCGTCGAGCACGTCGATGGCGTCGAGGTCGATGCGTCCGGTGGAGACGTCGAGCGCGACGAGCTTGGCTACATGCAGGCCGATCGGGTTCGGTCGGGCCGGCGAGCGCAGGCCGAATACGCCTTTGGCATCAGCCGCATGGCGGGGTTTTTGCACGATCAGATTCCGCGGCGCGTGGTGCAGCCAGGAGAGGATGACGACGTGGCTGGCGCGCTCCAGTCCGCGCAGACCTTCTCGATAGGGCGCTTCGATGGTGAGCACCGCGGGCTGTCCTCTCTCGCGCGCCGTGCGCATGTTCTTCGGGCAGCTTTCCCGGGTGATCCAAGGTGAGGCGATGCGGCCGATGAAGACGATGCCGCCATCGGGCGGCATCGTCGCCGGATCCTGCTCCAGTCTCCGCTCGCCTTCGCGTGCCTCGAACATCTCACGCGGTTCGCTCATTCTGCCCATCTCAGCGCTGGTGCCTGTCATTGCCCCAAGACCGCACCACATTTTGCCGTGGTACGCACCGGAAAAACACGCATGCGGCATTTTGTTGTCCGGGAGCGACATAGCGCTTGCACGGTTTTAAAAATCGACATAAACATATGTTTATATCTTTTTCAAAGAGAATGCGCTCATGCACGTTTCGCTCGACACCATGGTGGATACGCTGAAGGCTGCGGCCGAATCCAGCCGGCTGCGCATATTGGCACTGTTGTCGCGCGGCGACCTCACAGTGTCCGACCTTACCGAGATTCTCGGCCAGTCGCAGCCACGTGTCTCGCGGCATCTGAAACTGCTGCTCGAAGCGGGGCTGATCGGCCGCTACCAGGAAGGGTCATGGGCATTCTTCCGCTTGTCGGATGCCGATTCGGCGCGCGATTTCGTGCTGAGGCTGGTGGCCGGCATTCGTGACGCCGACCCGCAGGTCGAGCGCGATCTGGAGCGGCTGGCTTCCGTCAAGCGCAAGCGCCAGGACCGCGCCACCGAGTATTTTTCGCAGAACGCCGCGAGCTGGGATCATATCCGTTCGCTGCATGTGCCCGACCGCGCCGTGGAGGCCGCGATGCTGAAGCTGGTCGGCAAGCGGCCGTTCCAGTCCATGCTCGACCTTGGCACCGGCACCGGGCGGCTGCTCGAAATCTTCTCGCCGCTCTACCGGCGCGGTGTCGGCATCGACATGTCGCGCGAGATGCTGACCGTGGCACGCGCCAATCTCGACAAGGCCGGCGTCTCGAATGCACAGGTGCGGCAGGGCGATATCTTCTCGCCGCCGGTTGAGCGCGATGCGTTCGATCTCGTCACCATCCACCAGGTGCTGCATTATCTCGACGATCCCGCCCGCGCCATCCATGAGGCGGCGCGGCTGCTGCGCCCCGCGGGCCGTCTGGTCATCGTCGATTTCGCGCCGCACGCGCTGGAATTCCTGCGCGACGAGCATGCCCATATGCGTCTCGGCTTTTCCGACCGGCAGATCGGCGAGTGGTTCTCCGAAGCCGGCCTCGATCTCGAGGATGCCCAGGAATTCGAACCGCGCGGCGGCAACGAGGCCAGGCTGACCGTCAAGCTTTGGCTTGGCCGCGACCGGCGCCTGCTGATCGCTGATCCCGCCAATGCCAGCCAGCAGACCAGAGTGAGCTCGATAGGGGAAATCGCCTGATGAACCAGTTTCGCTTTTCCCGCCGTCCCGATATCGGCGACAAGGTCAGGGTTTCGTTCGAGTTCTTCCCGCCGAAGAACGACGAGATGGAGGCGAGGCTGTGGGATACGGTCACAAGGCTGGAGCCGCTGCAGCCGAAATTCGTCTCGGTGACCTATGGCGCCGGCGGTTCGACGCGTGAGCGTACCGCGCGCACCATCGGCCGCATCCTGAAGGAGACCAGCCTGACGCCGGCCGCGCACATGACCTGCGTCGACGCGGCCCGCCACCAGGTCGACGCCGTGATCCGGGAATTCACCGACATGGGCGTGAAGCGCTTCGTCGCCTTGCGCGGCGATCCGGCGGAAGGCGTCGGGGCTGCCTACCGGCCGCATCCGGACGGCTACGCCAATGGCGCCGAGCTGGTGGGCGCGCTGAAGGGCGCCGGCGATTTCGACATCTCGGTTTCTGCCTATCCCGAAAAGCACCCGGAAAGCCCCGATTTCGCCACCGACATCGACATGCTCAAGCGCAAGGTCGACAATGGCGCGACGCGGGCGATCACCCAGTTCTTTTTCGACAACGATCTCTACGAGCGTTACGTCGAGCGCGCGCGCCGGGCCGGCATCTACATTCCGATCGTGCCAGGCATCCTGCCGGTGCACAATTTCACCCAGGTCGCCAATTTCTCGGCGCGCTGCGGTGCGCTGGTGCCGGCGTGGCTGGCCGAGCGCTTCGATGGCCTGCAGAACGACCCGCAGACGCATGCGCTGGTGGCATCCGCGGTGGCCGCCGAACAGGTCCTGGACCTGGTCGAGCGCGGCGTCGGCGATTTTCACTTCTATACGATGAACCGGGCCGATCTCGTCTTCGCCGTCTGTCACATGATCGGCATCCGCTCGCACGAGCCGGACGTGGCCGGATCGGCTGCCGCCTAGGGGTCAGCCGGACAAGCAAAAGGCCGGGTAAAAACCCGGCCTTTCGAATTGGTTGGACTATTAGGTGCTGGTCTTCCCCGTCTTGGCGGGTTCAGGGAAGGACGCCCATAATGAGGGCGCCGATGAAAGCAAACGCAGCACAAATCATCAATGCGTTGATTGGCCTCGTAAGTCCCATGACATAGCCTCCTCTTAAAGAGCTATCCCCGGAGTCTAGGTTCATTTGTGCCACAGGCAAGCGGAAAATATGCTGCATTGCGACGTGATTGTGGATTTTGCGACCCAAGTTTCGCCGTTAGCCGTTGAAACTCCTTGTCAAAACCCCGCTTCGGACCTGTGAATAAATTGTGGCGGGACGGTGTCGTTGGTGTGTCATGACAGCGCTACCTCCGCGAAAGTCACATTCGACTTTCGCGACATGCCTCGCCTTAGCGGCGCGCGAATATGCGTCCGTCGATGGTGACGAGGCCAAGGCCGATCAGCACCACGCCGCCGATCTCGAACAGTTCGAGCCGTTCGCCCAGGAAAAGAAAACCGAGCAGCATGGCGCTGGCCGGCACGACCAGGGTGACCAGCGAAGCGTTGGTGGCGCCGGCCGAGGCGACGAGGTTGAAGTAGAGGATGTAGGCAAAGGCGGTGGACAGGAGCGCCAGCGCCAGCACGGCCGCCCAGACCGGCGGCGAAGCGGAGAACAGGCCGGACGTGCCATGGGCGAAGAGCACGATCGGGATCATGATGATGGTCGAGGCCGTCAACTGTCCGGTGGCGATGACCGGCGAGGGCACGCCCTTGAAGCGGCGGGCGACCATCAGCGCGACGCCATAGGATAGCGAGGCGCCGATCAGCGCGAACTTCGCCCAGGCCGGGCCGCCCAGGTTGGCAATCAGGCCTGGACCGATCATGACAGCCGTGCCGGCGATGCCGAGCGCGATGCCGGCGAGCTTGTTCCAGGACAGTTTTTCGTCCGAGGTCAGGGCGTTGGCGAGGATCAGCGTCCAGAACGGCGTCGTGGCGTTGAGGACGGAGGCGACACCGGCGCCCAACTGGGTCTGGCCGGCGAAGATCAGCGAGAAGGGGACGACGTTGTTGGTGAGGGCCAGCAGGAAGAACAGGCCGGCATGCGGCAGAGCGAGGCGGAAGGACGGGCCGCGTAGGCCGAGATAGACCTGCAGCGCGACCGCCGCGATAGCGACGCGAAACAGCACCAGCACCAGCGGGTTAAGTTCCGCCACCGCGATGCGGGCGAAGAAGAACGAGCCGCCCCAGATCGCGCCAAGCAGCAGCAACTGGCCCCAGTCCTTGAGCGCCATCGGTCCCCGTGGGGCGGTTGCTGCTATCGCCATGTGATTTGTCCCCCAAGGCGGCTCCAGGCCGGCCAGCCAGACGGAAGCCATATCGGGTTCGGCGACAAGGGCCACCCGAAACCTGACCGACAGCCAAGCTTCCCGGCAAAAAGGCTACTGCCGCACCGTCAGCGGTGCGAGACACAGAATTGTTTTCATTAGCCGCTAGCTTGGATTAATTGTGCGCAGGCTGAAGTCGAGGATTCGTCCATGCAGCGATTCGAGAATGCCCGCGAGGCGGCACTGGCGCTTCGCCCTGACGATCCGGTCTATTGCTTTCGTCCGCAGGTCTTGAAGGCCGACGCCAGGCAGTTCATGGGCATGTTCCCCGGCAAGACCGCCTATGCGGTGAAGACCAATGGCGAGCAGATCGTGCTGAAGACCTTGGTCGAGGCCGGCGTCACCGCTTTCGACGTCGCCTCGCCAGGCGAGTTCGCCGCCGTGCGCGCCGTCTCGCCCGATGCCGAGATGCTCTACATGCACCCGGTCAAGGCGCAGTCGGATATCAAGCTGGCGCTGGAGAAATACGGCATCCGCGTCATCTCGCTCGACCATGAGGACGAGATCACCAAGCTGACGCGGGTGGTGCGGGCGCTCGACATCGATCCCGGTGCGGTCACCGTCTTCGTGCGGGTGCAGACCAAGGGCCATGCCGCTTACGAATTGTCGAAGAAATTCGGCGCCGGGCCGGCCTATGCCGTGGAACTCGCCGAGCGGTTGAACCGCACAGGCTACAAGGTTGGCCTGTGTTTCCATGTCGGCAGCCAGATCGAGGATCCCGACACCTATGAGCGGGCGCTGGCCTCGGCCGACTGGGTGCGCAACCGGCTGACCTTCGACATTGCCGGGCTCGATGTCGGCGGCGGCTTTCCAGCCGAATACGGCCATGATCCCAACCGCAAGCAGATCGAGATGCCATCGCTCGGCCAGATCATGTCGCGGCTGTCGGGCGACCTGAAGGAATACCAGTTCGACCAGGTGCCGCTGGTGGCGGAGCCGGGCCGGGTGATCGTGGCGCGCTGCCTGTCGCTGATCGTGCGCGTGCTGTTGCGCAAGGGCAAGCGTCTCTACATCAATGACGGCATCTGGGCGTCGCTGTCGGATTCATGGACCGGCAAGATCACGCTGCCGGCGCGCTTCATTCCCGATCCGGCGATCCGAACGCGCAATGGCGACGAGAAGAACATCGTGCCGTTCAAGGTGTGCGGCGCGACCTGCGATTCCGTCGACATCCTGTCGCGGCCATTCTGGCTGCCCGAAACCGTCGACACCGGCGACTGGATCGAGATCGGCCATATCGGCGCCTACTCGCTGTCGCTCAGGACCCGCTTCAACGGCTTTTATCCCGACACCTTCGTCGAGGTGACGACGCCCTTCGACGAGGGCGACGCGCCGCAAGGCTTTGCGAGCCTGGAGACGATGGCGGATTAGGAAAAGAGTGAGTAGTGAGTAGTCAGTAGGGAATTCTCCATATTTCACTACTCACTACTCACTACTCACTACTCACTACTCACTACCTTACAACTTCCCCAACAACTCTGGCGTCGGCCAGCCATCCACCGGCATGCCCAACCGCATCTGTTCCCTGCGGATCGCTTCACGGGTGTTGGTGCCCAAAATGCCGTCGACGGTGCCGACGTCGTAGCCTCTGGCTTCGAGCTTGGTCTGCAGTTCCTTCATCTGGTCGTTGTTGAGACCTGGCTCGGGATTGCGCGGATCGAGCGGCGGCGCGCCGGCGAGCCGCGCGGCGAGATTGGCCGCGGTCAGCGCGTAGGTAAAGGACTGGTTCCATTCGAGATAGACGTCGAAATTCTCATAGGTGAGGAAGGCCGGACCCTTGCGGCCCATCGGCAGTGCCAGGCCGGCCTTCAGGCCCTTGTCGACCAGCGGCGAGCCGTTGGGATTGGTGACGCCCCACTGCGCCCACTGCGTCAGCGGCAGTTTGTTGGTGCGCCCGGTCTGGTCCCACGGCATCTCCTCGGGCACGCGCACTTCCTGGATCCAGGGCTCGTCGCGCTTCCAGCCGCGCGACAGCACCTTGTTGCCCGTGGTCATGATCACGTCCGGCACGCTGTTTCGCAGGTCAATCTTGCCGTCCCCATCGCCGTCGACGCCGCGCGCAAGATAGTCGGACGGCAGGATCTGCGTCTGGCCGATTTCGCCGGCCCAGGCGCCCGTGACATCGGCCGGCAGCACGCCGCGATCGATCAGTTCCAGGAGCGGCACCAGTTGCTGCCGGAACAATTGCGGGCGGCGGCAGTCATGCGACAGGGTCACCAAGGCGCTCAGCGTATGGAAATCGCCCTGGACGGCGCCGAAATCCGTTTCAAGCGCCCAGAAGGCGGTGATGACAGGCGCCTGGACGCCGAATTGCTGGTCGGCGCGGGCGAAGATGTCGGCGTATTTCTTCATGTTCGCCGCACCTTGCTTCAGCCGGTAGGCCGAGATCATGCGGTTGGAAAACTGGACGAAGGTTTGCGTGAAGACGCCCTGCGCGCGGTCGCGCGCCAGGGCCCTCGGGTCAAAAGTGGCATCCTCCAGCGCATCGAGACCCACGGCGCCGACACCGGCGGCCTTGGCTTCCGCCGCGACGCCCTGTTTCCAGGTTTCGAAATCGCCGCCGCATTCCTGCGCCATCGCCGGCAAGGCCGTGGCGCACAGAAACAGCGCCGCGAGGGCTTGGGAACGCAGTCGCATCAGCTTCCTTTCGAAACGAAGAGGGCATTGGCGTGCCTGGAGCCTAACGCCCTGAATTACCAGCGGTTGCACTCTTTACCGCTGGTAGTGTCGAAAAGCAGGCGGCAGGCCCGGTGTCAACGGTTCTTCTGCCGCAGCCGCCATTCCAGCCGGCTTCGCGACCGTTAGCCGGTATCAGCGCGTGTTCTGCCGCAGCCACTTGTTCCAAGCGGCTTCCGAGCCGTTGAAGACGTTGATGTCGGATTTGCCGGTCATGCCGGGAACGATACCGGTTCCGGTGTACTGCCAGAAGGTGAAGGGGTGGCTGCCATATTTTTCGCGTGGGTGGCCGGCGACGGAGCGCAGCCAGTAGGGATAGCCGCGGAAGGTCGACAATTCATTGTCGTCGAAGAAATCGACCGAGGTGTAGATGATCGGTTTCTTGCCATAATGCCGCTCGACGATTTCGAGGAAGGTGGTCATCTCCGCGCGTACCGTGGCCGGGTCGGGGCGCAGGCGGCAGGTCGGCGATTTCGGATTCCATTCCATATCCAGCACCGGCGGCATGGCCGAGCGGTCGACAGGCACATTCTGGATGAACCAGCGCGCCTGGGTGGCCGCCGGCGTGCAGAAATAGAAGAAATGATAGGCGGCGCGTGGAATGCCGTTGGCTTTCGTGCGCGCCCAGTGCTCGCTGAAATATTCATCGAAACGGTCGCCGCCCTCGGTCGCCTTGATGAAGGCGAAGGAAATGCCGCTGGCCCTGGCCGCCGGCCAGTCGACCGAGGTCTGGTATTTGGAGACGTCGGTGCCGTGGACAACATAGTTCCATGGCGCGCCGCTGTCCCATTCATGCGGCTTGGAATCGGCGAAGCGCGGCGCGCGCACGGCCACCGTCGGACTGCTCGACGCGGACGGCGACAGCGGCGACAGATCGTCCACGGTCGAGCAGGCGCCGAGCAGCGTCAGCATGAAAAGAACCGCAAGACGACGCATCGCAACTTCCAAGCCGGAATCAGCCGGTCGCTGATGGGTCTGTGCACCGATGGCCTAAATTGGTCTGGCCCCTCCAGACGATAGCCCCACGCATCGCCTGATATCTTGATTTCGTGCATGTCGTTGTTCCAAAACCGCTGTGCACTTTTGGGCGACATGCATCATGTGATCGCCGATCATGGTTGATAATCAGTTGACGGCGCTCGACAAGAGGCCCGATTTTGCCGAAGCAATGGCGGCAATTCGATGACACAAGGGCAGGCGATTGCCTGGGAGGAAACGCATGCGGTTCGTCGTCAAGATCGTCAAATGGCTGCTTGGCCTGATCGTGCTGGCGGTCGCCGCGCTGTTTGCCTGGCTGTATATAGCGCCGCCGGAACTCATCCGCGTCGGTTCGGGCTATTCGGCCAAGATCGTCTGCTCCAACGTCTTCGTCGCCGGGCGCGACGCCAAGGAGGTGCTGGCCGTCGATGTGCAGGCGCCCGGCCACCCGCTGCTGCGGCTGATGCGGGTCTCGGTCGACAAGAACCGGGGGACGGTTTCGGCCGGACTGCTCGGCTTCCTCGGCAAGAGCGAGGCGGTTGCCCGTGACGGGCTGGGCTGCGCTTCGGTCCCGGACGGCGATATCGGCAAGGCGCGGCGCACGGCGGTCCATGCCGAACCCGCGGCGACGAGCCAGGATGCGCTGTGGCCCGAGGGCGAACGGGTCGATGCCTCGCAGAATCCGGAGGTTGCGAAAATCGTCGGCGACGACGCCATGGCCGGCACCGGCATGCGCGCGATCGTCGTGGTCAAGAACGGACGGGTCGTCGCGGAACGCTATGGCGACGGCTTTTCCGCCAAGACGCCGCTGCTCGGCTGGTCGATGACCAAGACGGTGAATGCCGCCATCGTCGGCACGCTGGTCAAGGACGGCAAGATGGCAGTCGACAACAAGGGCCTGTTCACGCCGTGGAAGGCGGATGGCCGCGCCGCCATCAGCCTCGCCGACATGATGGCGATGTCGAGCGGGCTGGAATTCAACGAGGACTATGGCGACGTCGCCGACGTCACGCGCATGCTCTATCTCGAGCCCGACATGGCGGGCTTTGCCGAAGCCAAGCCGCTCACCGGCGCGGTGGGCAAGGTGTTTTCCTATTCGAGCGGCACGGCGGTGATGCTGTCGCGGCTCTGGCAGGACGCGATCGGCGACAAGGCAAAGGCGCTGACTTGGCCACGTACGGCGCTATTCGAACCGCTCGGCATGCACAGCGCGGTGCTCGAGACCGACGAGCAGGGCACTTTCGTCGGCTCTTCCTACCTCTACGCCACGGCGCATGACTGGGCGCGCTTCGGCCAGTTCCTGCTGCAAAGCGGGGTGTGGAACGGCAACCAGATGCTGCCGGCCGGTTTCGTCGACTGGATGCGCGAGCCGGCGCCCGCCTCGAAAGTCTACGGCAAGGGCCAGTTGTGGATAGAGGCGCCGGGCGATGAGGAAACCCCCGGCGCGGGCGTTGCCGCCGGCCTGCCCAAGGACACTTACTGGATGGAAGGCCATGACGGACAGACCGTCGCCATCATTCCCTCCGAGCAATTGGTCGTGGTACGGCTCGGGCTAACGCCGGCCAAGCTCAATTATCGCCCGCAGGCAATGGTCGGGGCGCTGGTGAAGGCGCTGCACTAGAGCAATTCCAGGAGAAGTGTGTAACGGTTTTCCTGGGAGAAGCGCGTAGCGCTTCCCCTTGGGAATTGCGTGGAAACAAAGAGCTAGAGCGGTTCGGCGTTTCTATTAAACGCTGAACCGCTCTAAAGCGGAAGTCGATCGATACAATCTGTCTTCTATGCCGCGGTCGCCAAAGGCTTGGCGCGATCGACACGCGCTCGCTCGTCGGGCGAGTTCATGACCGTCCAAAGATCACTGCGGCGCTGCACGTTGAGCCAGAAATCCGGGCTGTTGCCGAAGACCCGCGCCAGGATGAGCGCGGTCGCAGCCGTCACGTTGCGGCGGTCGTTGCACAATTCGTTGACATGCTTGCGCTGGACCCCCATCGCTTCCGCCAAAGCAGCCTGTGTCAGGCCGAGCGGCTGCATGAATTCTTCCGTGAGGATTTCGCCCACCGTTGCAGGCTTGCGTGTGGTCATCAACATGTGTCACCTCACCTTGAGGTCATACCATAACCGCATCCGCCGGGGGTGGGAATGGAGCGGCAGGTGGCCAGCGCGAATGCGAAAGCGCCCCGAACTCGGGCCACTTTTACCCGAGCTTGATCACAGCCAGCCAGGCATAGCCACGATAAAGCGTGCGAAAACGGAAGGTTGCGCTGGCGCGCTCGGCTTCCGATTCCAGACCGTCACGCAGGGATTCGCGTGGCGTGACGTGGAATTTTTTCAGCCACCCGCGCAGCAAGGCGCGAAACCACCCCGGCAGGCCTTCCTGCTGGCCGAAATCGACCACGTGCAGCGAGCCCGTCGGGGTCAGCGCGGCAAGTGCCGCCGAGACCGTCTTCTCCCAGCCCGGGATCATCGATAGCGAATAGGAGACGAAGACCCGGTCGAAGCTGGCTTTGCCGAACAGCGCCTTGGCGGCGAAATCGGTGGCATCGCCCCTTGCCAGCACGACCCGGTCCGACAGGCCTTCGCGGTCGATCGCCTTGCCCGCCGTTTCCAGCATTTCGGCCGAAATATCGAGACCGAAGAAGCGCGCGTCTGGATAGGCGCGGGCGGCGAGGATGATGTTGCGGCCGGTGCCGCAGCCGAGCTCCAGAACGGTGCCGCCCGGCGGTACGTCCAGCCCCGCGATCAGCCGGTCGCGGCCGAGCAGGTAGTATTTGCGCGTCAGGTCATAGATGTGGCGCTGCCAGCGGTAGACGCCGTCCATCAATTCGGCATGGTTAGCCTTGAATTCGGGGCTGGCCGGCAGTTCCGTCGTGCTCATGCCGCGCGCTTCACATAGAGATGGAAGCCGCCATAGATGGCGGAGCGGTCGCGGGCCGAGAATTCACGCGATGCTTCGTCCTTATAGTCCCACTGGTCGAGCAGCGAGGTGGAGACGCGACCTGGCAGCAGGCTGGGCTCGGCGGCGGTGCGGAAGATGACGCGGGCGCCGGCCGAGGCCGTGCGGGTGATCTCCGACCACAGCGCATTGAGCTGGTCGTCGGTCATCCAGTCCTGCGCGTCGAGCAGGATGAAGCGGTCGACGGCGCCGGCATCCTTGCCGGCGAGGAATTCGATCAGGTTGGCATGGTGGATGGCGACGCGGTCGATGTTGCCGCGAATGGTGTCGTAGTTCTGCTTTTCCAGATAGGCGGGCAGGGCGGCCTCGCCTGGTTCCGGGTAGCGGCGGGCGAAAGCCTGCCAGGCGAAGTAATTGTTTTGCAGGGGGAAATCGCAGGCGAGCTTTTCCAGCCGGGCCTTCAGCACGCTGGCCATGGTGCCGTCGCCGGAGGTGATCAGCGAATCGTACTGCGCCGGCGGAATGCCGAGGCCGAACAGGGAAGCCTTGCGCGAGGTCGCCCACTTCAGAAGCTTCCTGTCGAAGACCGGCGCCAGTTCCTCGTTGAAGAAGCGGCGCTGCTCGCCGATATTCCTGGCTTCCATCATGCGCGCCGGGTTGACGCCGAAGAATTTCGCCGTGCGGTGGCCCATGGCGATGAACAGGCCGAGCAGTCCGGTCTGGTAGAAATTGCGGTCGAAAACAGCGATGCGCCTGTTGCCGCGCCAGTTGCGGCGCTCCCAGTAATGCCGGCTGACCGGATCGAGATGCGGCGCGATGAAGCGGTCGTAGGCTTCCGAATTATGGCTGGTATCGGCTGCACCGAAGAAGCGGAACAGGTCGCCTTGCGAGGGCAGATGGCGAACCGCTTCCAGCTTCATGCGGTTCAGCGCGATGTGGGCGGCGTTGAGGTCAACGGCGTCGATCCGTGCCGGCGAGCGGGTGAGATAGGCCAGGATGTTGCAGCCGCCTGACGCGATTGTGACGACGCGGTGGCCCTGGCCAAGCTGCATCGCCTCCATGTCGACGTCAGGGTCTTCCCAGATCTGCGGATAGACCAGGCCGGAAAACAGGAAGGCGAACAGCCGCTCGGAGATGCCGGCTTTTGAAAGCGCGCGGTTCTGGTAGACGGCCTTGCCAACTTCCTTGCCGCGGCGAAAAACCAGATCCGAGGAGACGTCCGTCATGGCAAAGTGATTCCCCATTTGCTTTGCCGCAAGCGGGTAACCCAGGGTCATGACAGGCCAGTGACAGCTTGTTGACGCCTTTCTTACAGCTTGCCAAACCCTCCCGGCGTTGGTGTCCTCAGGATGACAGCCTCGCCTGCCTCAAGCATGGTCTGGTCACAGGCTTTCAGCACATCGACCGTGCCGTCGTTGCGGCGCACCTTGGTCGAGCCGACCTCGCCGTCGCCGCCACCGTCCAGCCCCTGCGGCGGGCGGTTGCGGTGCGAGGACAGGATCGCGCATTCCATCTTTTCGAGGAAGCGGATGGTGCGTCTTGTGCCGTCGCCGGCGCTCCATTTGCCCTTGCCGCCGGAACCCTGGCGGATGTGGAAATCCTCCAGCACCACGGGAAAGCGCAGTTCCAGCACTTCCGGGTCGGTGAGACGCGAATTGGTCATGTGGGTGTGCACGCCCGACGTGCCGGCAAAGCCGCGCCCCGAATTCATATGCCCTGCCGGCGAGCCGGAGCAGATCGTCTCGTAATACTGATATTTCTTGTTGCCGAAGGTCAGGTTGTTCATCGTTCCCTGCGCATTGGCCATCGCGCCCATGGCGCCGAACAGCGCGTTGGTGACGTGCTGTGAGGTCTCGACATTGCCGGCGACGACGGCGGCAGGGTAGGCGGGCTTCAGCATGCAGCCATCGGGAATGACGATGTTGATCGGCCTGAGGCACCCGGCATTCATCGGGATCATGTCCTCGACCATGACGCGGAAGGCATAGAGTACCGCGGCACGAGCGACGGGCTCCGGAGCGTTGAAATTGTTCTTCATGACAGGCGACGTGCCGCTGAAATCGACGGTCGCCTCGCGTTTTTGCCGGTCGACCGATATCCTGACCTTGATCACCTGGCCCGTATCGGTCGGATATTCATACTCCGATGTATCGGGCAGCCGCTCCAGCACACGCCTTACGCTCTCGGCCGCATTGTCCTGGACATGGCCCATATAGGCCTGGACGACATCGAGGCCGAAATGCGTGACCATCTTGCGCAACTCCGCCACGCCTTTCTCGTTGGCCGCGATCTGGGCCTTGAGGTCGGCGATGTTCTGCTGCGGGTTGCGGGCCGGATAGGGGTGGTCGGTGAGCAGCGTATGCAGCTCCGTCTCGCGGAATTTTCCGCGGTCGACGACGCGGAAATTGTCGAACAGCACGCCTTCCTCGTCGACCGTGGTGGCGAGCGGCGTCATCGAGCCGGGGGCGGTGCCGCCAATATCGGCGTGGTGGCCGCGCGAGGCCGCCCAGAAGAGGATGTTTGTCCTGGCATCGTCGAAGACCGGCGTCACCACGGTGATGTCGGGCAGATGGGTGCCGCCATTATAGGGGGCGTTCAAGGCAAAAACGTCGCCGGGATGGATATCGCCGGAGTTCAGCCGGATGATGGTTTCGACCGAACGGTCCATGGAGCCGAGATGCACCGGCATGTGCGGCGCATTGGCGACCAGCGCCCCGGTGTGGTCGAAGACCGCGCAGGAAAAATCCAGCCTTTCCTTGATGTTGACGGAATAGGCGGTGTTCTGCAGCGTCACGCCCATCTGTTCGGCGATCGACATGAAGAGATTGTTGAAGACTTCGAGCATCACCGGATCGGCTTGCGTGCCGAGGGCTGCGGCGCGCGCTTTCTTTTCCGTGCGGCGTATGACGACGTGGTTGACGTCCGTGATTTCGGCCCGCCAGCCAGGCTCGACGACGATGGTCTGGTTCGGCTCGATGATCAAGGCGGGACCAGCGACCAGACTGGACGGCCTGAGGTTTTCGCGGCGGTAGACGCCAGCTTCATGCCACTTGCCTTCCGTGTAGACAGGCCTGGTCTCGGAGGTGTCCGGCTTGGCCTTCGCCGGTCCGGCGGGCGCATGGGCTTCGGCGCTGGTCTGGCCGGTTTCGGTGCCTTCGACGCCGACCGTCTCGACGATCATCGGCTTGTCGTCATAGACGAAGCCGAACTGCGCCTTGTGGGCGATTTCGAAATCGCGCCTGGCCTGGAAGATCGAATCCGCCTCGAAATTCACCGGCAGTGCCGTGTCGGTGCCGTCATAGCGGATGTGCAGCACCGGCTTGGTGGCGACCGCGTTCTCGGCGATGCCTTGCGCCGCCAGCTCCGCGACCACGGCCTTTTTCAAGGTGGCGATGAGGTCGCCGATCTCCGTTCTGGACTCTTCGGCGAGCGGCTTCAGCAGCGCCTGCTGGCGCGAGGCGAACACCGAGGCGAGGCCGATGCCGTAGGCCGAAAGCAGGCCGGAGAAGGGATGGATCAGCACCGCCTCCATGCCGAGCGCGTCGGCGACCAGGCAGGCGTGCTGGCCGCCGGCGCCACCGAAGCAGTTCAGGAGATATTCGGTGACGTCGTAGCCGCGCTGGACGGAAATCTTCTTGATCGCATTGGCCATGTTCTCGACCGCGATGGTGACGAAGCCTTCGGCGACCGCTTCGGGCGTGCGGCCGTCGCCGATCTCGGAGGCCAGTGTTTCGAATTTCGCGCGCACGGTTTGCGCGTCGAGCGGCGCGTCCTGGTCCGGGCCGAAGATCGACGGGAAGAAATCGGGCCGCAGTTTGCCGAGCATGACGTTGGCGTCGGTGACGGCAAGCGGCCCGCCGCGCCGATAGGCGGCGGGGCCGGGATTGGCGCCAGCGGAATCCGGTCCGACGCGGAAACGGCCGGCCTCGTAGTGCAGGATCGAGCCGCCGCCGGCGGCGACGGTGTGGATGCGCATCATCGGGGCGCGCACGCGCACCCCGGCGACTTCGGTGTCGAAGGCCCGCTCATATTCGCCGTCATAGTGAGCGACATCGGTGGAGGTGCCGCCCATGTCGAAGCCGATGACCTTGTCGAAACCCGCGAGCTTGGCCGTCTCGACCATGCCGACGACGCCGCCGGCCGGGCCCGACAAGAGCGCGTCCTTGCCTTGGAACATGTCGGCGGCGGTAAGCCCGCCGGAAGACATCATGAACATGAGGCGGGGGGATTCGTCGTTCCCTCCCGCCGTGCCCAGTTCTCCCGCCACCCTTTGCACATAGCGCGACAGGATCGGCGACAGATAGGCGTCGACGACCGCCGTGTCGCCGCGGCCGACCAGCTTGATCAGCGGCGAGACCTCGTGGCTGACCGAGACCTGGCCGAAACCGAGCTTGCGACAGACCTTTGCCACCGCCTTCTCGTGATCGGGATATTTCCAGGCATGCATGAAGACGATGGCGACGGCGTCGATGCCATCGGCTTTCGCCTGCTCCATGGCCGGCCGGCAGGCCGCGATGTCGAGCAGCCGTTCGACGCAGCCATCGGCGAGCACGCGCTCGTTGACCTCGATGACGCGCTCGTAGAGCTGTTCGGGAAGGATGATCTCCTTGGCGAAGATGTCGGGCCGCGCCTGATAGGCGATCTTGAGCGCATCGCGAAATCCCTTGGTGATGAGCAACAGCACACGATCGCCCTTGCGCTCCAGAAGGGCGTTGGTGGCTACCGTGGTTCCCATCTTGACGTCGCCGATCAGGCCGGACGGGATGGCGGCCGCCGGCTCCAGGCCGAGCAGGTCGCGGATGCCCTGAATCGCCGCATCGGCATAGGCCTCGGGATTCTCCGACAGCAGCTTGCGCGGATGCAGCCCGCCTTGCGGGTCACGGCCGATAATATCGGTGAAGGTGCCGCCGCGATCGATCCAGAAATCCCATTTCGCGGCCATGCCTGTGTCTCCGGTATTGCGTTTGCGGTGTCGTTGTTAAAGCGCCGAAGCGCCGGCAGCAATGTCGCCCGCATGCCATTGATGTTACAGGCGGAAACGCAACGTTACGAAACCCTCGGCCCAGTCACGCATTTTCCCTTCGACCGTTCACCGCAACGTGAACGTGTGTTGAAGGAGAGATGTTATGAAAAAGATCATTCTTGCTTCCGTGTCCGCACTTGCCCTGCTGGGCGTCGCGGCCTGCAGCGACAGCGGCACCGGCACTGACAACACCACGACGCAGAGCACCAATCCGCCGGCCGCCGAGCAGCCGATGAAGCCCGCGGCCCCGACTGATAATTCGACCAAGCCTGCCGAGCCGGCTCCGGCAACGCCTGCTCCTGCGCCCGCGCAGTAGTTTGTAAGCAGTGAGTGTCTTGGGAGGGAGGCCGGCGTGATGCCGGCCTTTTCTCGTGAAGACCCACCATCGGCACCGGCAATCGCCTCGGGTTCACAGGCCTAGAGGTGGCCTTTATTGGCTTGATAGCGGGGACCGGTTCGCTCTATGAAGCGGGCCATGTCGATTTGGGACCGCCTCGGCGACTTCATCACGCGGGTTTCGTCTTCGACCACGTCTGGCGTCGCCGACGTGGTCGAAGCCGTGCGCACGGTTTTTTCCGGCGACGCCGACCTGCGCCGCCGCGTCGCCTTCTCGGTGGCCATGATCGCGCTGTCGGCCAAGATGGCCAAGGCCGACGGCATCGTCACCCAGGACGAGGTGCGTGCGTTCCAGGAAATATTCGAAGTGCCGCCGAAGGAGACGCGCAACGTTGCACGTCTGTTCGATCTCGCCCAGCAGGACGTGGCCGGTTTCGAAACCTATGCCGAGCGCATGGCGCAGCTTTGCGGCTCCGGGCACTCCAATTGCGTCATGCTGGAAGACATACTCGATGGCCTGTTCCACATCGCCAAGGCCGATGGGCTGGTGCATGAGCGCGAAGGCATCTTCCTGCACCGTATCGCCGAGATCTTCCGCATCGACGACACGCATTACGAGTCGATCATGGCCCGGCACGTCAATCTTGGCGCCGGCGACCCCTATGTCGTGCTCGGCATTGAGCGCGGCAAGCCGTTCGAGGAGGTCCGGAAACGCTATCGCAAGCTGGTGTCCGACAACCATCCGGATCGGCTGATCGCGCGCGGGCTGCCGCAGGAATTCATCAAGATCGCGACGACCAGGGTGGCGGCGATCAACGCGGCCTACGAGATGATCGAACGGGGTCTGCGGCACGCATGAGCGGCTTCCTGCCCGACGAGCCGAGCGCCGAGGTCAGGGTGTCACCGAATTTCGGGCCAAGGCGCGACGGGCTGAAGCCGGACATGATCGTGCTGCACTATACGGGCATGGCGACCGGTGCGGGGGCCGAAGCCTGGCTGTGTGATCCCGCCAGTGAAGTCTCATCGCATTATCTGGTTCATGAGAATGGACACATCGTGCAGATGGTCCGGGAAAGCGACCGCGCCTGGCACGCCGGCCAGAGTTCCTGGTTCGGGCGCACCGACATCAATTCCTGCTCGGTCGGCATTGAAATCGTCAATCCGGGCCATTCACTGGGCTATCCTGGCTTTCCGAAACGTCAGATCACGGCGGTCATCGCGCTGTGCAAGGGGATCGCCGCGCGGCATGAAATCGCCGCCGAGCGGGTGCTGGCGCACTCCGACGTGGCGCCGGGGCGCAAGATCGATCCGGGCGAGAAGTTTCCATGGGGGGCGCTGTTTAAGGCCGGTGTCGGCCATCTCGTGCCTGCCGCTCCCATCAGGCGCGGAGCCGCGTTGAAGTCCGGCGACCACGGTCCCGATGTCGAGGAGCTGCAGTCGATGCTGTCGATCTACGGCTATGGCGCCGAGATATCGGGTGTTTTCGACGATCGGACACGGATCGTCGTCGAGGCCTTCCAGCGGCATTTCCGGCCGCGCCTGGTCGACGGATTTGCCGACGCCTCGACGATGCGTACGCTGCGGAAGCTGCTTGCTTCCGTCGGATCCTGACTGATTCAAGTAATCCCCAAACGTCATAAAGTTACAAACTGTCACGGAAAGTGACTTGCGCCGCCTTCATTGGTTCCAAATCGGGCTTCAAAGGGCGTTTCGTACAGTTTGTCGGACATCAAGCCCCACGTGTTCCGATGGTAACCAAGCGTCGCCGCGCGAAATCTTCGCATGGCCCCAACAAAACAGGATCACATGCAGAAATTGACCGTTTTAACGGCAGCTCTTGCTGCCGGCGCAATGAGCTTTGCCTTCAGTGCGGCCGACGCCGCGCCGTTAAGCCAGCGGGCCGATCAGGGCCTCGTCACGGCATCCGCCAAGGGCAACCCCATTTCGGCCAAAGGCAGCAAGAGTGCGAAGGCGACGACGAAGCAGGCTTCCGCGAAGGTGGAAAAGGCAAGCTGGGCCAAGGCGCGGAAATCCTCCGCCAAGAGGACAAAGCGCGGCCGCAAAACCGTGGACATGACGACGACGGCATCGATCGGTCTCAGGAACGTCGCCGCGTCGACCGCGGCCGTGGCGAGCAGCGGCCAGTATTCCGCGATTGTCGCCCGCTATGCGGCGAGCTACGGGGTTCCGGTGTCGCTGGCCGACGCCGTGATCAAGATCGAGAGCAATTACCGGCCGAACATGGTCGGCGGCGCCGGCGAGATCGGCCTGATGCAGATCAAGCCGGCAACCGCGCGGATGATGGGTTACAACGGATCGGCCAAGGGCCTGTTCGATCCCGACACCAATATCAAATACGGCATGAAGTACCTCGCCATGGCGCGCGACCTCGGCGGCGGCACGACCTGCGGCACGATCCTGAAATACAATGCCGGCCATGGCGCCACCCGCATGAACCCGGTTTCGGCGGCTTACTGCAGCAAGGTCAAGGTTCAGCTGGCGGCTGTCGGCGCGCCGGCTTGACAAGAACCGGTCACGACGGGCTTTTTCGGTTGCGTTTTGTGGTGTGAACCCCTTTATACGCCCTGCCAGCTGGCCGGGCGGCCGCACCCGCAAACGCCGAAAGGCCGCGGGTGAGGAAAGTCCGGGCTCCATGGATACACGGTGCCGGTTAATGGCCGGCGGGGGCGACCCCAGGGAAAGTGCCACAGAAAGCAAACCGCCCCGACTAGTCGGGGTAAGGGTGAAAGGGTGGGGTAAGAGCCCACCGCGCGACTGGCAACAGGAGCGGCACGGTAAACCCCACCGGGAGCAAGACCGAATAGGGGCGGTGCGAGGGGAAACCCTCGAGGGCTGTTTCCGGCTCACCGTCCGGGTAGGTTGCGTGAGGCGCATGGCAACATGCGCCCAAGATGAATGGCCGCCACGTTCTCGCCTCGCAAGGGGCGAGGGCCATACAAAACCCGGCTTACAGGCCAGCTGGCAGTTTTCTCCGCGATATCCGGGATAAGTCTTTCGATATCAGTAGGTGCGCCCTTGGGCGCAGCTTCCGATTCAAGGGCGTGGCGCGGCCTTGAATCGCCATGAGGCATAGAGCCTTCGCCCCATTTTCTTGAAACTGGTGCGATTAAATCGTACCATCGCGGCTCATCAGCGGGAGCCTATCATGGGTCAGGTCGACAAACGCAGCATCACGCTTTCGCCGGAACTGGCACAAGCGGTCGACGATGTGGTCGCGGCCGGAGAATATGCCTCAGCGAGCGAAGTGATCCGCGATGCGTTGCGACAGTGGAAGGACCGCCGTGACCTGATGGGCTACACGGTCGAGGAACTGCGCAAGCTGGTGCAGGAGGGGATCGACAGCGGGCCGGCGCAAGACGGCCAGCCAATCATGGAACGACTGCGCGCGAAATACCTGAAGATGGCCGAGGCCAAAGGCTTTCAGGAGTGAAATATCGACTGCTTCCTCAAGCCGCCGTCGATCTCGAAGGCATCGGTGACTACATCGCCAGCCATGACCCGCGCGCTGCTGCTCGCCTCGTGGACGCCATGGAAAGACGTTGGGATTTGCTGACCTTGCATCCCTTCTCAGGTGCGCCACGCGACGATATCGGGCCCGGCATCCGTCATTTGGTCATCAGCGAGTATCTCACTCTGTATCGTATCAGCGCCGATGCCATCGAAATTCTTCGCGTGCTCCATGGTCGTCGCAACATCGAAGCCGATGACCTCGGCGCGTAGTCGATTTGTCAGCCGCTGATCCTGTCCAGGGAGGCCTCGATCGCCTTCCAGAGCTCTTCCACCGGCTCGCAGCCGACCGACAGGCGGACAAAGCCAGGCGGCACCGCGTCGCCTCGCTTCAAACGCCGCTCGGCTGAAGTGTGGACGCCGCCGAAAGAGGTCGCGGCCTCTATCAGGTGGCAATTGTCGATGAAATCCTCGGCCTCTTGCTCGGAGGCGAGCTCGAACGAGATGAGAAAGCCGAAGCGCTCCATCTGGGCGCGGGCGAGGTTGTGCGAGGGATCGCCATCGAGGCCGGGAAAACGCAGGCCGCGCACCGCGCGATGTTCCTTCAGCCGTTGCGCGATCGTTTCGGCCGATGAGCACATGCGGTCGAACCGTACCTCCAGTGTTTCGAGGCCGCGATGCACCAGCCACGCCTCGAAAGGTCCGGGAATGCCACCGACCATTCCGCGCCAATCCGCCACCTTGGTGACGATATCGGCGTTGCGGCAGGCGACATGACCGAACAGCACGTCGGAGTGACCGTTAACCGCCTTGGTGTCGGCGGAGACGACGGCATCGGCGCCGAAGTCGAGTGGCCGCTGGCCGAATGGCGTCATCGTCGTGTTGTCGACGACAAGGATCGCGCCCTGTTCGCGGACAGCCTGGGAAACGGCCGAGATATCGCAAATGTCCAGGCGTGGATTGGATGGCGTTTCCATGAAGACCAACGAATAGCCTTCGAAGCCGCCGTCAAGGAAAGTCGGCGTCGGTCTGACATCGAAGTTCACGCCCAGAGGCTTCAGGAAGCGTTCGGCCATCGCGCGCGTGGCGTGGTAGCCGTCCGCGGGCAAAAGCACGCGATCGCCCGATTTCAAAAGCGCGAAGAACACCGCGGAGATCGCGGCCATTCCAGAGGGGAAACTCACGCATTGTGCGTCTTCCAGGTGGCCGAGTACATGTTCCACGGCGCGCCAGGTTGGATTGTCGTAACGACCATATTGATCGATCCCGGTCTCGGTGCCCGGCGTGTGAAAGATCGAAGCCATGGTCAGCGGCAATGGGATCGGATCGCCCTTGCCGAAATCGCGGCTGCGCAAATGGGAAAGTTCGGCGGCGCGTGACCTTGCCGTCTCGGACATGAGTTCGATCCTTGTAATTGGCCGTGTAGTGCGGCGAAAGACGTCGCTCGACGCTATGCCCGGCAAAGGCCCTCGGCAAGGCGTGTCGAGTTGGGCCAGACGGCTCTAAACGCTTCGTTAGGCTTAATGGATCATAAAGACGAGACGTGCCGTGACGGCTGCGCTCGTCGGTCGAGATGCGCACGTCTGTGAAGCCTATTCCCGTTGACGCCCATAGTGCCCCATGATATCCCATTTCGACATCAAAGCCTTCGTTCCGCGTCAGGGTAAAGCGTACGCCAATCGGGCAGCCGCGGCGGCTGTGCGTTTGCCGGTTTTCGCCTGTGTGGACGAGGTGGGTGCGGGGCAGGGAACGCGCGGCGGTGGCGCGTGCGACACGATGAAGAGGGGTGCGGCGGCGCAAGCGGCTGTAACGCGTGATGGACCGGTTTCTGTCGAACACGGTGAGCAGGATCGATGCGAAGGGGCGGGTGTCCGTTCCGGCGCATTTTCGTGCCGTCGTGCAGAAGCGCGGCTATTCGGAACTCTATGCGCTGCGTTGCCTGGACCTGCCGGCGATGGATGTCGGCGGCCTCGATCTGCTCGACCGCTACGAGCAGCGCATCGCGCAGGAAGATCCCTTCCTGCAGACGGCGGACGACATGTCGTTCTTCTGCCATGGCGACGGAGCGTTCCTGAAACTCGACCAGGACGGTCGCATCACCATGACCGATTTCATTCGCGAACATACCGGCATCTCGGCGGAGGTGGCCTTTGTCGGGCGCGGCAATTTCTTTCAGATCTGGGAGCCTGGACGGCTTGCGACCTATGGGGCGCAGGCGCGGGCCAGGCTTTTGCAGCTTCGGCAGGGGACGAAGGCTCACGAGGCCAAGGCTCACGAGGCGAAGGCTGGGGAGCGATCGGAATGACGGTGGGCCACGGCGATGATATCAACGCCGTTGGCGGATCGGTCCGCCACATTCCGGTCCTCCTTGGCGAAGTGCTGGAAGCGCTGGCGCCGGCGGAGGGCGACATCGTCATCGACGGCACGTTCGGTGCCGGCGGTTATACCAAGGCCATCCTGGCGTCCGGCGCGTCCGTGGTTGCGATCGACCGCGATCCGGATGCCATCGCGGCCGGCCGCGACCTCGAGGCGCGATCCGGCGGCAGGTTAAGGCTGGTGCAGGCGCCGTTCTCGACGCTGGACGAACATATCGACAGCGCCGATGGCGTCGTGCTCGACATCGGCGTCTCCTCGATGCAGCTCGACCAGGCCGAGCGCGGCTTTTCCTTCCGCTTCGATGGCCCGCTCGACATGCGCATGGCGCAGGCAGGGCTCAGCGCCGCCGATGTCGTCAACAGTTTCAAGCCGGGCGACCTTGCCCGCATCTTCGGCTTCCTCGGCGAGGAGCGTCACGCCGGCCGTATCGCCCGCATGATCGAGGCGCGCCGGGAAAAGCGGCCGTTCGAGCGCACGCTGGAACTTGCCGACGCCATCGAGACGCATATCGGCCGCGCGCCCAAGGACAAGATCCATCCGGCGACGCGGGTCTTCCAGGCGCTGCGCATCTTCGTCAATGACGAGCTCGGCGAATTGGCCAGGGCCTTGCTGGCGGCCGAGCGCGCGCTGAAGCCGGGCGGGCGGCTCGTGGTGGTGACGTTCCATTCGCTGGAAGACCGTATCGTCAAGCGCTTCATCGCCGACCGCGCGGACGCCATGACCGGTTCGCGCCATATGCCGGAGGCGCAGGCGCGCACCGCGACCTTCCGCAAGGCCGGCGGCGGCGTGACGGCTGATGACGCCGAGGTCGCGGCCAATCCACGCGCCCGTTCGGCCAGGCTGCGTGCGGCAATTCGCACCGAGGCTCCGGCGCGCAGCGGCGATTTTTCGATCTTCGGCCTTCCAAAGCTTCCCGGCATCGATCGGCCGGGGGAGAGGTAAGCACGTGTTTCGTACCAGCGACATTGTCCTGATCGCCGTCATGGTTTCGGCGGCGGCCTTGACCTACAAGGCCAAGCGCGAGGCCGAGGACCAGTTGGCGGCCGTGCAGAAGATCCATGCCCAGATACGCTACGAGGAGGACACCATCGACCTGCTCAAGGCCGACTGGAGCCTGCTCACCCAGCCGTCGCGGCTGCAGAAGTTGGCCGAGCTGTACAAATCGCAGCTCGCACTGGAACCGGTCAGTGGCCGCCAGATCGTGGGTCTGGGTGACCTGCCGGCCAAGGCCCTCGACATCCAGGACATCCTGAACGGGCGCCAGGGCGCCATGGCCGACAATGCCGACAAGGCGCCCGCGGGCGACAAGGATCCCGTCGTGACCGGAGACATCGCCCAATGATCGGCAAACTGCTGAAGCGCTTCGCCACGGCAAGCCGCGCCAGGACGGGCGAGGACAGGTCGATCGTGGTCGAAGGCGCCCGCAAGGCGACAGGCGGCAAGGGCAAGGCGCGCATCGTCATGACCATGGCGGTGTTTTTCGGTATCTTCTCGACCATATCGGGGCGGCTGGTCTATCTCGGTTTCCAGACTCCCGACCTGTCGGGCGGTCCGCAGAGCCGGGTGACCGCCTCACGTCCCGACATCGTCGATCGCAACGGCGAGGTGCTGGCCACCGACATCAAGACGGCGTCGCTGTTCGCCGAGCCGCGCCGCATCGTCGATGCCGACGAGGCGATCGAGAAGCTGTCGACGGTGCTGCCGGAGATCGATTACGAGCAGACCTATCACAAGCTGAAGAGCGGAGCCGGCTTCGTCTGGCTGCAGCGGCAACTGACGCCCAAGCAGCAGGCCGACATCATGCAGCTTGGCATTCCCGGTTTCGGCTTCCGCACCGAAAAGCGTCGTTTCTATCCGAGCGGCGAGACCTCGTCCTACATTGTCGGCCTGACCAACATCGACAACCAGGGCATCTCCGGCATGGAGAAATACATCGACGAGCAGGGGCTTAGCGACCTGCAGGCGTCGGGCCTGGCGGTGGCCAAGGATCTCAGGCCGGTGAAGCTTTCGATCGATCTGCGGGTCCAGCATGTGGTGCGCGACGAGATCGCCGCCGGCCTGGAGCGCTATCGCGCCATGGGCGCGGGCGCCGTCGTGCTCAACGTCAAGACCGGCGAAGTGGTGGCCATGGCCTCGGTGCCGGATTTCGATCCGAACAACCCCTATAATGCGCAGGACAAGGATCGGCTCAACCGGATGTCGGCGGGGCTCTACGAGATGGGCTCGACCTTCAAGAGCTTCACTTCGGCCATGGCGCTCGATTCCGGCAAGGCGACGATGTCGAGCCGCTTCGACGCTTCGCATCCGATCCGGGTCGGGCACCAGGCCATTCACGATTTCCACGGCAAGAACCGTGTGCTGTCGCTGCCGGAGGTGTTCCTCTATTCCTCCAACATCGGGTCGGCCAGGGAGGCCGAGCTGGTCGGCATCGAGGCGCACCGCGAATTCCTGCATCGCCTCGGCATTCTGGAAAAGATGCAGACCGAACTGCCCGAAGTCGCCCGTCCGACCGAGCCGAAAGTCTGGAAGCAGGTCAATTCGTTCACCATCGCCTTCGGCCATGGCGTGTCGACGACGCCGCTGCAGGCGGCCGTCGGCTGCGCGGCGCTGGTCAATGGCGGCTTTCTGATGCCGCCGACCTTCCTGGTCCGCAGCCAGGAGGATGCGATGGCGGCGGCCAAGAAAGTGGTCAGCGAAAAGACCGTCGAGGGCATGCGCTACCTCTATTCGCTCAACGCCGAGAAGGGGTCGGCCAGAAACGCCCGGGTTCCCGGTTACCGCGTCGGCGGCAAGACCGGAACGGCCGAGAAGGTCATCAATGGCCGTTACTCGAAGGACTTGAATTTCAACACCTTCGTCGCCGCCTTCCCGATGGACGATCCGCAATATCTGGTGTTCACGATCGCCGACGCCCCGCATCCGGAAAAGCCTGGGATGACCGACGTCGCGGCCAACAATGCGGGGGTCATGGCCGGCAATATCATCAGGCGTTCGGCGGCCATGCTTGGCGTGAAGCCAGATTTCAGCCATGAAAATGGTGCAACGCTGGTTTCCTATCAGTGATTCTTAGGGCGCGCCGGCAACTGCGCGCTATTTTGTTGCGGTGAACGGGACTCGATGAAGCTCAAAGATCTAGCCGGTATCCTGCCAGTCGAAGGAACAGCTTCCGCCGATCTGGAGGTTACCGGCATCTCGTCGGATTCCCGCCAGGTAAAACCGGGCGTCGTCTTTTTCGCGCTCGCCGGAACCAGGGCCGATGGCGCGAGCTACGCCGCCGACGCGGCCCAGCGTGGCGCTGCCGCGATCGTCGCGGGCAAAGGCAGCGGCCTTGGCGATTTGCCGGTTCCGGTGCTGGCGGTCGATGATCCGCGCCTGGCATTGGCGTTGAGCGCCGCCCGCCACTTCGGCAACCAGCCGCAAACCATGGTCGCGGTGACCGGCACCAGCGGTAAGACGTCGGTCGCGGCCTTCACCAGGCAGATCTGGGAGCAGGCGGGATACGCCGCCGCCTCGATCGGCACCACCGGCGTGGTGGCGCCCGGCCGCAACGAATATGGGTCGCTGACGACGCCGGATCCGGTCGCCCTGCACCAGTTGCTCAGGGAATTGGCGGATGCCGGCGTTACCCACGCATCGATGGAGGCCTCCAGCCACGGGCTCGACCAGCGCCGCCTAGACGGCGTCAAGCTTGCCGCCGGCGGTTTCACCAATCTCGGCCGCGACCACATGGATTACCATCCGACCATTGAGGATTATCATCGCGCCAAATTGCGCCTGTTCGACACGCTGCTGCCGAAGGGCGCGCCCGCGATCGTCTTCGCCGACGATCCGTGGTCTGAACCGACGATAAAAGCGGCGCGAGCCGCCGGGCTCGACGTGCTGACGGTCGGCCGCCATGGCGATTTCCTCAGGTTGAAGCGGGTCGAGCATGAACGTCATCGCCAGCGTGCCGAGGTCGAGGCCGACGGTGTGATCCACGAGATCGACCTGCCGCTCGCCGGTGATTTCCAGATCGCCAATGCGCTGGTTTCGGCGGGACTTGCCATTTCCACTGGAACGCCTGTCGCCAAGGCCTTGGCGGCACTGGAGAAATTGAAAGGCGCGCCGGGCCGGCTCGACCTCGTCGGCACCACGGCGGGCGGCGCGCCGGTCTATGTCGACTACGCTCACAAGCCCGATGCGCTGCAGAATGTGCTGGCGTCGGTACGCCCGTTCACCACCGGCCGGGTGATGGTCGTGTTCGGCTGCGGCGGCGACCGTGACCGGGGCAAACGGCCGATCATGGGCGAGATCGCGACACGGCTTGCCGACGTCGTCATCGTCACCGACGACAATCCGCGCTCGGAAGTGCCGGAAACGATCCGCGCCGCCATTCTTGCAGCGGCGCCCGGCGCCATCGAGATCGGCGACCGGCGCAAGGCAATCCACGAGGCAGTCGCCATGCTGCATGCCGGCGACACGCTGATCGTGGCCGGCAAGGGGCATGAGGAAGGCCAGACGATCGGTTCGCAAACGCTGCATTTCTCCGACCACGAGGAAGTGCGGGCAGCGCTCAGGGAGCGCGCCGCATGAATTTGCTGTGGACTTCGGAAGCGCTGATTGCCGCCACGGACGGGCGGCCGCTCGGCCCCATGCCGGAAGGCATATCGGGCATTTCGATCGACAGCCGCAGCCTGCAGCCGGGCGATGCCTTCTTTGCCATCAAGGGCGAGGCGATGGATGGCCACGACTTCGTCACCGCGGCCATCAAGGCCGGCGCCGGCGTGCTGGTGGTGGCGGAAGGCAAGCTGCCGTCTCTCGGCCGGCTGACGGCGCCGATCATCGTCGTCGAGGACGTCCTGGTGGCGCTGGAAAAGCTCGGTGTCGCCGCGCGGACGCGCTCACAGGCCAAGGTCATCGCGGTCACCGGATCGGCGGGCAAGACCACCACCAAGGAGGCGCTGCGCCACGTGCTTTCATCCGTCGGCAAGGTGCATGCCTCGGCGCAGTCCTTCAACAACCATTGGGGCGTGCCGCTGACCTTGGCGCGCATGCCCGTCGACTGCGACTATGCCGTGTTCGAGATCGGCATGAACCATCCCGACGAGATCCGGCCGCTGGTGAAGATGGTGCGGCCGCACGTCGCCATCGTCACCATGATCGCGGCCGCGCATCTCGGCTTCTTCAAGAATCTGGACGAGATCGCTAAGGCCAAGGCCGAGATTTTCGAAGGGCTGGAGCCCGACGGTGCCGCCGTCCTCAACCGCGACGATGCGCGTTTCAAGCTGCTGGACAAGATGGCTCAGGCCGCCGGCGTCGAGCATGTCTATGGCTTCGGCGAGAATGCACGCTCGACCTTCAAGCTCACCAAGTGCGAGTTGCACGCCGACCATTCCGACATCGCCGCCAGGATCAGCGGCCACGACATGATCGCGCGTATCGGAGCGCCCGGCCGGCACATGGTGCAGAATGTGCTGGCGGTGCTGGGTGCCGCGCATCTGGTCGGCGCCGATCTCGACAAGGTGGCGTTGGCGCTGGTGGATCTCTCCGCCGAGCGCGGCCGCGGCAAGCGCCATGTGCTGCGCCATTCCAAGGGATACATCACGCTGATCGACGAGAGCTACAACGCCAATCCGGCCTCGATGGCGGCCGCCATGGCGCTTCTCAACGCAACCCCGGTGACGGGCGAGGGCAGGCGCATCGCCGTGCTTGGCGACATGCTGGAACTCGGCGACCATTCGGCCAAGCTGCATGCCGCGCTTGCCGATCTCATCGTCGGCACGGGCACGCGCACCGTCTTTCTCGGCGGGCCGGAAATGCGCTCGCTGGCGGACGCGCTGCCGGGCGATATCGAGACGGAATACCGCGCCGGCGTCGAGGAGTTGAAGCCGGTGCTGCTCGCCGCGCTGAAGCCGGGCGACGTGGTGATGATCAAATCGTCGAAGGGCATCGGTTTTGCAAAACTGGTCGATGCGCTGCTGGGCAAATTCCCGGCCGAGACGACAACCAGCAACCAGACCTAGTCGGGGGACGAAAACGCATGTTCACACTGCTGGTCGATTTCGCGGACAAGGTCTCCGTCTTCAACGTCTTCCGCTACATCACGTTCCGCACCGGCGGGGCGCTGATCACTTCGGCGCTGATCGTCTTCATCTTCGGGCCGACCATCATCAATTCGCTGCGGCTCCGGCAAGGCAAGGGCCAGCCGATCCGTGCCGACGGGCCGCAGACCCATTTCAAGAAGGCCGGTACGCCGACCATGGGCGGACTGATGATCCTGTCCGGCATCATCGGCTCCTCGCTTTTATGGGCGAACCTATCGAGCATCTATGTCTGGGTGGTGCTGCTGGTGACGCTGGGCTTCGGCTCGATCGGCTTCTACGACGACTACCTGAAAGTGACCAAGCAGTCGCATCTGGGCTTCTCCGGCAAGGCGCGGCTTGGTCTTGAATTCATCATCGCCGGCATTGCCGCCTGGGTGATCATGCACAACGGCCAGGCGCCGTTCTCGTCGTCGCTGACATTCCCCTTCGCCAAGGAATTCATCGTCAATCTCGGCTGGTTCTTCATTCCGTTCTCCTGCTTCGTCATCGTCGGCGCCGGCAATGCGGTGAACCTGACCGACGGTCTCGACGGCCTGGCGATCGTGCCGATCATGATCGCTGCGGCGTCGTTCGGCGTCATCGCCTACCTCTCGGGCAACGCGGTGTTCGCCGAATATCTGCAGATCCATTTCGTGCCCGGCACCGGTGAACTGGCGGTCGTGCTTGGCGCGGTCATCGGCGCCGGCCTCGGCTTCCTCTGGTTCAACGCGCCGCCGGCGGCGATCTTCATGGGCGACACCGGGTCGCTCGCCATGGGTGGCCTGATCGGCACTGTCGCGGTGGCGACCAAGCACGAGATCGTGCTGGTCATCGTCGGCGGCCTGTTCGTGGTCGAGATCCTCTCGGTGATCATCCAGGTCGGCTACTTCAAGATGACCGGGAAGCGGGTCTTCCTGATGGCGCCGATCCACCATCATTTCGAAAAGCTCGGCTGGACCGAAAGCCAGGTGGTGATCCGCTTCTGGATCATCGCTGTCATCCTGGCGCTGGTCGGCCTTTCCACCCTCAAGCTCAGATAGGCTGCCCTTTGATCCCCGCCGCATCCTTCGCAGGCAAGCGCGTTTCGCTCTTCGGGCTGGGTGGCTCGGGGATCGCCACGGCGCGCGCGCTGATCGAGGGGGGCGCTGATGTTCTGGCCTGGGACGACAATCCCGACAGCGTCGCCAAGGCCGCCGCCACCGGCATCGCCACCGCCGACCTGCGGGGCGCCGACTGGGCGAAATTCTCGGCCTTCGTGCTGTCGCCCGGCGTGCCTTTGACGCATCCCAAGCCGCACTGGACGGTGGAGCTCGCACGCGGCGCCGGCGTCGAGGTGATCGGCGACATCGAACTGTTCTGCCGCGAACGGACCCTCGGCGCGCCGACCGCTCCCTTCGTCGGGATAACCGGCACCAACGGCAAGTCGACGACGACCGCGCTGACGGCGCATATCCTTCAAGCCAGCGGGCGCGACACGCAGATGGGCGGCAATATCGGCCGCGCGGTGATGACGCTCGACCCGCCGAAGCCCGATCGGCACTATGTGGTCGAATGCTCGTCCTACCAGATCGACCTTGCGCCCTCGATCAATCCGACGGCCGGCATCCTGCTCAATCTGACGCCCGACCATCTCGACCGCCATGGCACCATGCAGCACTACGCCTCGATCAAGGAGCGGCTGGTGGCGGGCAGCGAAACGGCGATCATTGGCATCGACGATTCCTGGTGCGCGCAGATCGCCGAGCGGCTGGAGCGGGCGGGACGGCAGGTCATCCGCATTTCCAAGCGTCTGCCGCTGACCGACGGCTATTTCGCCGACGGCACCAATCTGATGGAAGCCGTGCATGGCCGCTACAGCCGTGTCGCCTTCCTCGACGGCATCGGCTCGCTGCGCGGCCAGCACAATGCGCAGAACGCGCTGGCCGCCGTCGCCGCTTGCCTCAGGGTCGGCCTCGACCTCGGCGAGATCCAGTCGGGGCTCGAAAGCTTCCCGGGCCTGGCCCATCGCATGGAGCAGGTCGGCCGCAAGGATCATGTGCTGTTCGTCAACGATTCCAAGGCGACCAATGCCGATGCCGCGGCACCGGCGCTGTCGAGTTTCAACCGCATCTACTGGATCGCCGGCGGGCTGCCCAAGGAAGGCGGCATCGAGCCGCTGCGCGGCTTCTTCCCGCGCATCGCCAAGGCCTATCTGATCGGTGAGGCCGCCCCCGCCTTTTCGGCGACGCTGGGCGAGGCCGTGCCCTACGAGATCTCGGGCACGTTGGCGGCCGCGGTCGAGCACGCCGCGCAGGACGCAGCCAAAGACGACAGCGGCGAGGCGGTGGTGCTGCTCTCGCCGGCCTGCGCCAGTTTCGACCAGTTCAAGAATTTCGAGGTTCGCGGCGAAGCCTTCAGGCAAGCTGCGAGCGCTATAGATGGCGTCAAACCCATCGGAGGGGCACGATAATGCAGAGCCGTCTCGACAAAAGTCCGGTCGCAACCTGGTGGTGGACGATCGATCGCTGGTTCCTGGCGGCGTTCCTGTCGCTGATGGGGCTCGGCATCGTCTTGTCCTTCGCGGCAAGTCCCGCGGTCGCCGAACGCATCGGCCTCGACAGCTTCCACTTCGCCACAAGGCAGATCATCTTCACCGTACCGGCGCTCGGCGTGATGCTGGCGGTCTCCTTCCTCGATTCCAGAGAGATCCGGCGCATGTCGCTGATCATGCTGTGCCTAATGCTGGTGCTGATGGTGGCGGTGCTCTATGTCGGCGTCGAGGTGAAGGGCGCGCGCCGCTGGGTGTCGCTTGCCGGCCTGTCGATCCAGCCTTCGGAATTCCTCAAACCGGCCTTCGTCATCATGTGCGCGTGGCTGTTCGCCGAGCACAAGCGCCAGCCTGACATTCCCGGCAATCTGTTCGCCATGCTGCTGCTGGTGCTGGTCGTGTCGCTGCTGGTGGCGCAGCCGGACCTCGGCCAGACCATGCTGACCACCGGCACCTGGGGCATCATGTTCTTCATGGCGGGGCTGCCCTGGATGTGGATCATCGTGCTCGGCGGCTTGGGCGTCGGTGGCGTGTTCGCCGCCTACACGGTGTTCCCGCACGTTGCCCTGCGCATCGACAAATTCCTGACCGGCGAGGGCGATACGTTCCAGGTCGATATGGGCCGCGAGGCACTGATCAACGGCAACTGGTTTGGCGTCGGGCCGGGCGAGGGAACCGTCAAGCGCATTGTTCCGGACGCTCACACCGATTTCGTCTTCTCGGTCGCTGGTGAGGAGTTCGGGCTGATCATGTGCTTCTTCATCATGTCGCTCTTCGCCTTCATCGTGCTGCGCGGCCTCAATGCTGCGATGAAGGAGCATGACGACTTCACCCGCTATGCCGTCGGAGGGCTCGTCACGGTCTTTGGCTTGCAGGCCGTCATCAACATGTGCGTCAACCTGCAACTGATGCCGGCCAAGGGCATGACGCTGCCCTTCATCTCCTATGGCGGCTCCTCGCAGATTGCGATCGCCATCTCCATGGGCATGGTGCTGGCGCTGACGCGCAAGCGGCCGGAAAAGCGCAAGCAGATGGGCTTTACGCTGCCGCAGCGCGCCATGCCGGCGGAGTGACATGGCCAGAGGCGTTATTCTTCTGTGCGCGGGTGGCACCGGCGGACACCTGTTTCCAGCCGAAGCGCTGGCGCATGAACTGATCGAGCGCGGCTGGTCGGTGCATCTGGCGACCGATACCCGCGCCGAGCGGTTTGCCGGCCATTTCCCGGCCGCCGCCATCCATCCGATCCAGTCGGCGACGATGGGCTCGAAAAACCCCGTCGCCCTGCTTGGCGCCTTCTGGAAAATCTGGCGCGGCGTGCGGCAGGCCTCCGCCATCATCGGCAGGATCAAGCCGGAGGCCGTGGTCGGCTTCGGCGGCTATCCGACCCTGCCGCCGCTCTACGCGGCGACGCGCCGTAAGGTGCCGACGCTGATCCACGAGCAGAACGCCGTGATGGGGCGCGCCAACCGGGCGCTGGCCGGCCGTGTCGATGCGATCGCCGGCGGCTTCCTGCCGCAGGACGAGAGTGCGGCCGGTGCCAAGACGGTGACGACCGGCAATCCGGTCAGGCCGGCTGTGCTCGAAGCAGCCAGGGCACCTTACGCGGCTTCGACCGGGGACGAGCCTTTCCGCCTGCTGGTGTTCGGCGGCAGCCAGGGCGCGCAATTCTTTTCCGATGCCATGCCGGGGGCGATCGCGCTGCTTTCCGATGCACAACGCAAGCGATTGCTGATCACGCAGCAGGCGCGCGCGGACGACGTGGCGCGGGTGAAGGCAGCCTATGCCGCCCTTGGCGTCGCCGTCGAGGTTTCGCCCTTCTTCACCGACATGGCGGCGCGCATTGCCGCGGCGCATCTTGTAATCTCGCGTTCCGGCGCCTCGACCGTGTCGGAGATCGCCGTCATCGGCCGGCCGGCGCTGCTGGTGCCTTACCCCTATGCGCTCGATCACGACCAGGCGGCCAATGCGGCGGCCCTTGCCGCGGCCGGCGGCGGCGAAGTGCATGCGCAATCCTCGCTTTCGCCCGAGCGCATCGCGGCATTGCTCGGCGCCCTGATGGACGAGCCGGAGCGGCTGGCGACGATGGCTGCCGCGGCCAGGTCGGTCGGCAGGCCCGACGCGGCGCGGTTGCTCGCCGACCTCACAGAGGCTATTGCGTCCCGCAAAACAGTATCGGATTTCAGGAAGGGGACGCACGCATGAAGATGCCGCAGACCATCGGCCTTGTGCATTTCATCGGCATTGGCGGCATCGGCATGAGCGGCATCGCCGAGGTGCTGCACAATCTCGGCTACAAGGTGCAGGGGTCCGACCAGGCCGACAGCGCCAATGTGCAGCGGCTGCGCGACAAGGGCATTGACTGCTTCGTCGGCCACAAGGCGGAGAATCTCGGCGATGCCGAGGTCATCGTCGTTTCGACGGCGATCAAGAAATCCAATCCGGAACTGAAGGCCGCGCGGGAGAAATTGCTACCCATCGTCCGCCGCGCCGAAATGCTGGCCGAGCTGATGCGCTTCCGCCAGGCCGTCGCCATCGGCGGCACGCATGGCAAGACGACGACGACCTCGATGGTGGCGACCTTGCTCGAGGCCGGCGGGCTCGATCCGACCGTCATCAATGGCGGCATCATCAATGCCTACGGCACCAATGCCCGCATGGGCGACGGCGAGTGGATGGTGGTCGAGGCCGACGAGAGCGATGGGACCTTCCTCAAGCTGCCGGCCGACATTGCCGTCGTCACCAACATCGATCCCGAGCATCTCGATCACTATGGCAGCTTCGACAAGGTGCGCGAGGCGTTCCGCCAGTTCGTCGAGAACGTGCCGTTCTACGGCTTTGGCGTGATGTGCACGGACCACCCGGAAGTGCAGGCGCTGGTCGGCCGCATCGAGGACCGGCGCGTCATCACCTATGGCGAGAACGCGCAGGCCGACGTGCGCTTCACCAACCACCGCATGGCGGGCGCCACTTCGGAGTTCGACGTGGTCATTCGCGACCGCAAGGGGCGCGGCCAGACGACGATCGCGGGCCTGCGCCTGCCGATGCCTGGCCTCCACAACGTCTCCAACGCCACCGCGGCGATCGCCGTCGCGCACGAGCTCGGCCTGTCGGCCGAGGCGATCAAGAAGGGCCTGTCGTCCTTCGCCGGCGTCAAGCGCCGCTTCACCCATACCGGCTCCTGGAACGGCGTCGACGTGTTCGACGACTATGGCCATCACCCGGTCGAAATCTCGGCGGTGCTGAAGGCGGCGCGCAGCGCCACTAAGGGGCGTGTCATCGCCATTGCCCAGCCGCACCGCTTTACCCGGCTGCATGATCTGTTCAACGAGTTCTCCGCCTGCTTCAACGACGCCGATACGGTGATGGTGGCTCCGGTCTACGCTGCCGGCGAAGAGCCGATCGACGGCGTGACATCGGATGCGCTGGTGTCGCGCATCCGCGCCGGCGGTCATCGTGATGCCCGCTACATCGAGGGGCCGGCCGATATCGCGCCGATCATCCGTGAGCTGGCGAAGCCTGGCGACTTCGTGGTCTTCCTCGGCGCAGGCAACATCACCCAATGGGCCTATGCGCTGCCGAAGGAGCTCGCCGCCTCATGATGAACGGCCAGGCCATGATCGACAGACTTGGCGACCGGCTTGCAGGCCTGCGCGGCCGCGTCACGCCGAATGCCGAGATGGACAAGATCACCTGGTTCCGGGCAGGCGGCCTTGCCGAGGCGCTGTTCCAGCCGGCGGACGAGGAGGACCTTGCCGCGTTTATGCGCGCGGTGCCGGAGGAAATCCCGCTGACCGTTGTCGGTGTCGGATCGAACCTTCTTGTGCGCGACGGCGGTATTCCCGGTTTCGTCGTCAGGCTTTCGGCCAAAGGATTTGGCCAGATTGAAAGAGCGCCTAGCGGTGCGATTAAGGCAGGCGCCGCTGCCCCAGACAAACGCTTGGCCGCGTTTGCCCTGGAGGAAGGCATTGGCGGCTTCCATTTCTATCACGGCATTCCAGGTGCCATCGGTGGTGCGCTAATTATGAACGCCGGCGCCAACGGCGTGGAGACACGCGAACGGGTTGTCGAGCTGCAGGGTGTGAATCGCAAAGGCGATATCGTGACCTTCCTGGCCGAAGACATGGAATATTCCTATCGACATTCGGCAGCGACACCGGGCGTGATTTTTACGTCGGCATGGTTCGAGGGGTATCCAGAGGACAAGGCGACGATCAAGGCGGCGATGGACGCCGTGCAGAACCATCGCGAGACCGTGCAGCCGATCCGTGAGAAGACGGGCGGCTCGACCTTCAAGAATCCGGAAGGCACGTCGGCCTGGAAGGAGATCGACAAGGCGGGTTGCCGGGGCCTGATGATCGGCGGCGCGCAGATGTCGCCGATGCACTGCAACTTCATGATCAACACCGGCACCGCGACCGGCTACGACCTCGAATATCTCGGCGAGACGGTGCGCGCGCGGGTGCTGGAACATTCCGGCATCCGGCTGCAGTGGGAGATCAAGCGCATCGGCAATTTCCGCTCCGGACACGCCGTGCAGGAGTTCCTCGGCCAGCTGCTTTAAGGTGGCTTGAAGTTCACGTGATGGATGAACTTCAACACCTTCTCAAAAGCCTCGAAACCGTTGCTGCAAAGACTCAGCGAGACGGTTTTCGCATCCATTTTCTCACAAAGTGAATCTCTCGGAATCATAGGCACTTGCCAGTGAATCAACTCTCTGATTCTCTGCTCCAAAGCGTTTCCTGATTTGAGTCGTTCGACGCGTTACCCGCGTTTTCCGTCTGGGGGGCAACCTGCCGGGAGACTCGGACTCAATGTTGCGGAAATCTTGGTTTTTGGTCCGCCATGAGAGGGGATGACGGGGAATGAAGAACAAGCATGTGGCCGTATTGCTGGGAGGTTTCTCGTCCGAGCGGCCCGTGTCCCTGTCTTCCGGAAAGGCCTGTGCCGATGCACTCGAACAGGAAGGCTACCAGGTCACCCGCGTCGATGTCGGGCGCGATGTCGGCTCGGTGCTTGCCGAGCTTCGGCCCGACGTCGCCTTCAATGCGCTGCACGGGCCTTTTGGCGAGGACGGCACCATCCAGGGCATCCTCGAATATCTCGGCATTCCCTATACTCATTCGGGCGTGCTCGCCTCGGCTCTCGCCATGAACAAGGAGCAGGCGAAGAAGATCGTCAAATCGGTCGGCGTTCCCGTTGCCGAATCGAAGGTCGCCAATCGCTTCTCCATCCAGAACAAGCATCCGATGAAGCCGCCCTATGTGGTCAAGCCGGTCAGCGAGGGGTCGAGTTTTGGCGTCGTCATCGTATCGGAAGGGCAGTCGCATCCGCCGCAGGTCATCGGGTCGTCCGAGTGGAAATATGGCGATACCGTCATGGTCGAGCGCTACATCCATGGACGCGAGCTGACCTGCGCCGTCATGGGCGACGTGGCGCTCGGCGTCTGCGAGATCATCCCGACGGGCCATTCCTTCTACGATTACGATTCAAAATATGTCGCGGGCGGATCAAAACACGAATGCCCCGCAAAAGTTTCACCGAATATTTACCAAAAAATACAGACACTGGCGCTCAAGGCTCACCAAGCTGTCGGCTGTCGGGGCGTTTCCCGGTCGGACTTCCGTTATGACGATCGTCACTCCGAAAATGGCGAGGTTGTATGGCTCGAGGTCAACACTCAGCCGGGCATGACGCCGACGTCTCTGGTGCCTGAAATTGCCGCCCATGCCGGGCATTCGTTTGGTGAACTGTTGAGTTGGATGGTGGAGGACGCTTCGTGTCTGCGTTGAAATGGGGACAGGGCAAGGTGAGGGGCGCGGCCGGGCCGTCGCTGTTCGGCCTGCCATTGTCGCTGGACCATTTCGTTCTGCCGCGCGTGCTTCGCCGTCCGGTGCGCATCCTGACGCGCCTGGGTGACGGCGAATTCCAGGCGCCACGATTCTCCGCCGCGATCATGTCGGCCGTGCTTCTGGCTTCGAGCGGAGCCTATGGCTCCTATATTGGCGGCCATGCCGACGGCATCATTCAAAGCATCACCGCCCGCACCGGTTTTGCCGTCGACCAGGTCAAGGTGGTCGGCAACCGTCAGACGTCGGAGATCGACATTCTCGACCGGCTCGAACTGGATGGCTGGACGTCGCTGATCGGCTTCGATGCCGAGGCCGCGCGCGAGCGCATCGCGACCTTGCCGTGGATCGAGGTCGCCGCGGTGCGCAAGGTCTATCCGCACACGCTGGAAGTGCGCGTCGAGGAGCGCGAGGCCTTTGCGCTCTGGCAGCAAGGCAGCGATCTCTCGGTCATCGAGAAGGATGGCGCCATCATCGCGCCGTTCTCGGGCGGCAAGCAGGTGCTGCTGCCGCTGTTGATCGGCACCGGCGCGCCAGCCAAGGCGCCCGATTTCATGGCCAAGATCGAACAATATCCCGACCTCGCAAGCCGCATCAAAGGCTATATCCGTGTCGGCGAGCGGCGCTGGGATCTGAAGCTCGACAACGGCATCACCATCAAGTTGCCCGAGGATGACGAGGATCAGGCGCTCGCCGAACTGGTCAAGATGGATCATGACAAGGGGTTGTTGTCGCGCGACATCGCCGCTGTCGACATGCGTCTTTCGGACCGGCTGGTCGTGGAGCTGACGCCCGAAGCGGCAACCCAGCGCGAGGCCGCGCTCAACGAGAAGCCGAAAACCCTCAAGCGCAAGCCGGAGACGAAGATATGAGCTGGCTTGGCGGTTCTGGCGATGCCTCGTCGCGCCGGTCCGGCACCCTGACGGTGCTGGATGTCGGCTCGAACAAGGTTTGCTGCATGGTGGCAAAGCTGAAGCCGAACGATGACGGCAAGCTCTTGCGCGGCCGCTCGCACCGGATCCAGGTGATCGGCATCGGCCACCAGAAATCGCAAGGCGTGAAGTCGGGCGTGATCGTCGATCTCGACCGCGCCGAACATGCCATTCGCCTCTCCGTCGACGCCGCCGAACGCATGGCCGGGCTGACGGTCGATTCGCTCATCGTCAACATGACCGCCGGCCGGCTGAAGAGCGAAAGCTTTTCCGCGACCATCAATCTTGGTGGCCACGAGGCCGACGAGGCCGACATCAAGCGCGTGCTCGGCGCCGGTGCCAAGCAGGCGCTCAAGGCCGAGCGCGAGGTCGTCCATTCGCTGCCCGTCGGCTTCTCGCTGGATGCCGAACGCGGCGTGCGCGACCCGCGCGGCATGGTGGGCGATGCGCTTGGCGTGGACATGCATGTGCTGACCGGCGATGCCGCGCCGATGCGCAATCTGGAGCTTTCCATCAACCGCTCGCATCTGTCGGTCGAGCGCATGGTGGCGACGCCCTATGCCAGCGGACTGGCGGCCCTGGTCGACGACGAACTGGAATTGGGTGCCGCCTGCATCGACATGGGCGGCGGCACGACCACGATCTCGGTGTTTTCGGAAGGCAAGTTCGTTCATGGCGACGCCATCGCCATCGGCGGCAACCATGTGACGCTCGACATGGCCAAGGGGCTCTCGACCTCGCTCGATGCCGCCGAGCGGCTGAAGGTAATGCATGGCTCGGCACTGCCGGGCAGCGCCGACGACCGCGACCTGGTCTCGATCCTGCCGATCGGTGACGATGGCGACGTGCCGCTGCAGATTCCGCGTTCGGTGATGACGCGCATCGTGCGCGCCCGCATCGACGAGACGCTCGAACTCCTGCGCGACCGGCTGAACAAGTCCGGCTACGGCAATGCGGTCGGCAAGCGCGTCGTGCTGACCGGCGGCGCCAGCCAGCTGGCCGGCCTGCCCGAGGCGGCACGCCGCATCCTGGGACGCAATGTGCGCATCGGCCGCCCGCTCGGCGTGGCGGGCCTGCCGGAAGCGGCGAAGGGACCGGCCTTCTCGGCCGCGGTCGGGCTTCTGATCTATCCGCAGATGGCGAGCTTCGAGAGCCATCCGGCGAAAGGCATTTCCGGTCTCAGGATGACTGGAACGGGTGGAAAACTGCATCGCATGAGTCAGTGGTTGAGAGACAGTTTCTAATTGACGGGGACAGCCCCATAGGCGGCCGCGGCGGCGAAGCGGCGTGAAAGGCAAAGGACGGAGACAATGACCATCAATCTGCAGAAGCCGGACATCACCGAGCTCAAGCCGCGCATCACCGTGTTCGGTGTCGGCGGCGGCGGCGGCAATGCCGTGAACAACATGATCACCGCCGGACTGCGCGGTGTCGAGTTCGTCGTGGCCAACACCGACGCGCAGGCGCTGACCATGTCGAAGGCCTCGCGGCTGATCCAGCTTGGCGCGCATGTCACCGAGGGGCTCGGTGCCGGCTCGCAGCCGGAAGTCGGCCGCGCGGCGGCGGAAGAGTGCATCGACGAGATCCTCGACCATCTCACCAACACCCATATGTGCTTCGTCACCGCCGGCATGGGCGGCGGCACCGGCACCGGTGCTGCTCCCGTGGTTGCCCGCGCAGCCCGCGAGAAGGGTATCCTGACCGTCGGCGTCGTCACCAAGCCGTTCCACTTTGAAGGCCAGCGCCGCATGAAGACGGCCGACTTCGGCATCGAGGAGCTGCAGAAGTGTGTCGATACGCTGATCGTCATCCCCAACCAGAACCTGTTCCGGCTGGCCAATGACAAGACCACCTTCGCCGACGCCTTCGCGATGGCCGACCAGGTGCTTTACTCCGGCGTTGCCTGCATCACCGACCTGATGGTCAAGGAAGGCCTGATCAATCTCGACTTCGCCGACGTGCGTTCGGTGATGCGCGAGATGGGCAAGGCGATGATGGGCACCGGCGAGGCTTCGGGCGAGGGCCGTGCAATGGCCGCCGCCGAAGCCGCTATCGCCAATCCGCTGCTCGACGAGACCTCGATGAAGGGCGCCAAGGGCCTGCTGATCTCGATCACCGGCGGCCGCGACCTGACCCTGTTCGAGGTCGACGAAGCGGCGACCCGCATCCGCGAGGAAGTCGACCAGGACGCCAACATCATCCTGGGCGCCACGTTCGACGAGGAACTCGAGGGCGTCATCCGCGTCTCGGTGGTCGCGACCGGCATCGACAAGTCGGCCGCTGAAATCGCCGCTGCGCCGATCTCGATCCGCACCGCGCCGCCGAAGCCGGCAGCCCGCCCGGCCGTTGCCGCGGTGGAGAGCCGCCCGGCGCCGGTCCAGCAGACCGTCTATGAGCCGCGCGCCGTCGATCCGGTTGCCGAAGCCATCCAGTTGGCCGAGGCGAATGCCGCCGCCATGGCGCAGGCGCGTCCCGCACCGGTGGCCCATGCGGACGATTTCCGCCCGCAGAGCAAGATCTTCCAGGCGCCGCCCGCGCAGCCGCAGCCCATGCCTCAGCCTGTCGTCCAGCAGATGATGCAGCCAGCCCCGCAGCCGCGCGAGATGCTGCGCGAGGTCCAGCAGCCGGTGGCGATGGCGCCGCAGCGCATGCCGCGCGTCGAGGACTTTCCGCCGGTCGTGAAGGCCGAGGTGGATGCCAAGAGCCGTCCGGCCGACCATGAGAACAGCGGCCCGATGGGCCTCCTGAAGCGCCTGACCAATGGCCTGACCCGCCGCGAAGAAGAGCCTGCACGGCTGCAGCCGGCGCAGCCGCGCGAGCCCAAGCTGCGCCAGGCCGCACCGGAAGTGCGCCGCCTCGCCAGCCAGGACGCCCAGCTCTATGCGCCGCGCCGTGGCCAGCTCGACGACCAGGGCCGCCTGACGCCGCAGACCAGGGCGACTCAGGATGACGATCAGCTGGAGATTCCGGCGTTCCTGCGCCGCCAGGCCAATTGAGCGGTTAACGGACTGTAACAACTGTTAACAGGCAGGCAAGAAATTGCTTGCCTGTTAACGTTTAAAACGCTGCGTAATCAATCGGTTATGATACCGTACATGTTCAAGTTCGCGGTTACAACTAGTAAGAAACCGTGATTTGGAGTCTCCCTGCCGGGACATTATCTTCGCTGCCTACCATAGTCGGTTTGCCGGGATTCGGGGGAAGTGGCCCTGCCAGCCGATTTAACAAGAGCCGCGCCCTCGGGCTGGAGAAGCGGACCTAGGCATTACGGGCTCATGGGGATTGTCTTGCACGACCACCAGACGACAGTGAAGACGCGCGCGTCGCTTACAGGCACCGGCGTTCACAGCGGCAAAGAAGTTTCCATCAGTTTCCTGCCCGCGGATGCCGATACCGGCATCGTGTTCCAGCTTCTCAATGGCGACGGGCAGGGCCGTGAGTTCCGCGCCCTGTTTTCCGAGATCGGCGCCACCGACCTTTGCACCATGCTTGGCGATCCCTCGGGCGAGCACATCGCCACGGTCGAGCACATCATGGCCGCCCTGTTCGGGCTCGGCATCGACAATGTCGTCATCGAGATCGACGGTCACGAGGTTCCCATCCTCGACGGCAGCGCCATGGGGTTCGTGGAAGCCATCGACCAGGCCGGCATCGAGGTGTTGGCCGTCAAGCGGCGCTATATCAGGGTGGTCAAGGCGGTTCGCATCGAGAACGGCGCCTCCTGGGCCGAATTCAGGCCCTATGACGGCACCCGCTTCGAGGTGGAGATCGATTTCGAAAGCCCGGCGATCGGCCGCCAGCTCTTCGCCTCCGACATCAATGCCGACATTTTCCGCCGCGACATCGCACGGGCCCGCACTTTCGGCTTCATGAAGGACGTCGAGCGGCTGTGGGCCGCCGGCTATGCGCTGGGATCCTCGCTGGAAAACTCCCTGGTGATTGGTGACGACAACCGCGTCATCAACATGGGCGGCCTGCGTTATCCTAACGAATTCGTGCGTCACAAGACGCTCGACGCCATGGGCGACCTGGCGCTGGCTGGCGCGCGCTTCATCGGCTGTTTCCGCTCCTATCGCGGTGGGCACAGGCTGAACGCCGCCGCGCTGCGTCGCCTGTTGTCGGACCGCACGGCCTTCGAGATCGTCGAGACGACACGCCGCGAACGTGGCCGCGCGGCGGAAATGAGTGCCGTCAACGCGCCGCTCTACGCGCCCTGGATGATCTGATTTTCTTCATTTTTCTCGGATATGATGGTGGTGCGAGTGTTGCAGTAATGCACCATCCGCCAGCGAAATCGCAGGGATGCGCCGCCGCTGACGGGCTGCCACAAAAATGCGCGATTGGCTGGACATAGCGTTGCCGGGCAAGGCGGTTATGGTTTATGGCTGCTGCCGTCGATTAGTGCATATCGCTCAAAAGTGGGGACCAGTTTTGGGAGAACTGCATGCAAATGGCACGAAAATAACGCCGAAAGGGCGCAATCCAATCATGTTTTTCAAGCGAGTCGGTCAATCGAAGGCGCCGCAGCGGTCTGTTTTCCTGGCGCTTTCGGTGGTTGTTCCATCGCTCTTTCTGTCGGCCTGCATGTCGTCCGAGAAAGACATCGACCTGTCGACCTATGTCGACCAGACCGAACCGGCCGACGTTCTCTACAATCAAGGCCTGGCCAATCTGAATGCCGGCCGGCTGGATGAGGCGAGCAAGAAGTTCGACGCGGTCGACCGCCAGCACCCCTATTCGGAATGGGCCCGCAAATCGATGGTGATGGGCGCGTTCGCCGACTATCGGAAAGGCAGCTACGACGACGCGATCCAGTCGGCAAAGCGCTACCTGGCTCTCTATCCGTCGACGGATGACGCACCCTATGCGCAGTACATCATCGGTCTCAGCTACTATCGCCAGATCAAGGACGTGACGCAGGACCAGAAGGAAGCACGCCAGACCGTGCAGACGATGCAGGACTTGGTGACGCGCTGGCCGACGTCGGAATATGTCGACGACGCCAAGGAAAAGATCCGCTTCGCCAACGACCAGCTCGCCGGCAAGGAAATGCAGATCGGCCGCTATTATCTTGAGCGTCGCGAATACATCGCCGCCGTCAAGCGCTTCCGCACCGTCGTGGAGAATTACTCCAACACGCGCCATGTCGAGGAAGCGCTCGCCCGCCTCACTGAAAGCTACTATGCGTTGGGCTTGACCTCCGAGGCCCAGACGGCGGCCGCGGTGCTGGGTACCAACTATCCAGACAGCTCGTGGTACAAGGATTCCTACAAGCTGCTGCAGAGCAACGGGCTGGCACCGCGCGAAAATGCGGGATCGTGGATATCCAAGGCCGGGAAGCTGATCACCGGCGCCTGACCGCGGAAGCTCCGAGCGAAGCGCGCGCAACGCGCTTTTCGGATTGATCCGAAGCCCAAACAAAAAGATAGTGCGGCGCTGCGACTCCACTGTCGGGCGCCGCCTTAAATCTTTTGTTTTCGTGCCTGTCGTTATCCCGAAACCGGGTCCACTCTTGGGCGGCATGCAATAGGTCCGGTTTCTCATGCTTTCCAGACTGTCGATCCGAGATATCGTCCTGATCGAAAAGCTGGACATCGACTTCCAGCCGGGTCTTTCCGTGCTGACCGGCGAAACCGGCGCCGGCAAATCCATCCTGCTCGATGCCCTGTCGCTGGCGCTCGGCGCGCGCGGCGATGCCTCGCTGGTGCGCCATGGCGCGGCCCAGGGCCAAGTCATTGCCGTGTTCGATGTGCCGCGCAACCATCCGGTGCGCGCGCTGCTCGCCGAAAACGCCATCGAGGATGATGGTGACGTGATCCTGCGGCGCGTGCAGACGGCGGACGGCCGTACCCGCGTGTTCGTCAACGACCAACCGTCCAGCGTAACGCTGATGCGCGATGTCGGCCGCGCGCTGGTCGAGATCCACGGCCAGCATGACGAGCGCGCCCTGGTCGATCCCGGCGCCCACCGCGACGTGCTCGATGCCTTCGGCGGCCATCTCGGCGCCGTTCGTTCGACGGGAGAGGCATGGCGGCACTGGCGCGCCTGCGAGCAGGAGCTGACGCGCCATCGCGCCAAGGTGGCGGCCGCCGCGCGCGAGGCCGACTATCTGCGCGCCGCGGTGGCCGAACTGACCAAGCTCGATCCGCAGCCCGGCGAGGAAACCGAACTTGCCGAGCTGCGCGCCCACATGATGCGCGCCGAGAAGATCGCCTCCGAGATCCACGACGCGCAGGACGTGCTTTCGGGCCCGTCCTCGCCCTTGCCGCAACTGGCCAGCCTGCTGAGGCGGCTGCAGCGCAAGGCGACGGAGGCGCCCGGCCTGCTTGAGGACGTGGTCAAGTCGCTCGATGAAGCCATGCTGTCGCTCGATGCCGCGCAATCGGGTGTCGAGGCCGCGCTTCGCGCCACCGAGTATGACCCGCAACGGCTGGAGAAAGCCGAGGAGCGGCTGTTTTCATTGCGCGCGGCGTCGCGCAAGCACAGCGTCGCCGTCGACGATCTGGCACAGCTGCGCGACACGATGGTTGCCGATCTCGCCGATCTCGATGCCGGCGAGGAGCGCCTGCATGGGCTGGAAAAGCAGGCGGCCGCCGCGCGCGAAACCTACGATATCGCCGCCGCGCAGCTATCCTCGCTTCGCCATGCCGCGGCGGTCGGCCTGACCAAGGCGGTGATGGCCGAACTGCCGGCGCTGAAGCTCGAACGCGCGGCCTTCATCGTCGAGATGAAGAGCGAGCCCGAGAGCCGCATGGAGGAGGGTATCGACCAGATCGAGTTCTGGGTGCGCACCAATCCCGGCACGCGGCCCGGGCCGATGATGAAGGTCGCCTCCGGCGGCGAGCTGTCACGCTTCCTGCTGGCGCTAAAGGTGGCGCTTGCCGATCGTGGTTCCGCGCCGACGCTGGTTTTCGACGAAATCGACACCGGCGTGGGCGGGGCGGTGGCCGACGCCATCGGCCAAAGGCTGGCGCGGCTGTCGAAGCGCGTTCAGGTGCTTTCCGTCACCCACGCGCCGCAAGTCGCGGCGCGGGCGGCGACACATTTCCTGATCTCCAAATCGGGCGGCACCGACCGCGTGGCGACCGGAATTGCCGAGATGGACAGGTCGGCGCGGCAGGAGGAGATCGCCCGAATGCTGGCCGGCGCCACCATCACCGACGAGGCGCGCGCCGCCGCCGAGCGGCTGCTGCGCGAGAATACGAACGCGGCTTGAGACTATCGGGCGTCATGGGACGAGTCAGGATATGGCTCCATCCTGCTGTTCAGGAATGATCTTTTCCGAAAACCGGTTCCCACCTTTCAAGATCATGCTCTATTGTGGCGCGCTACCGTTCGGGGACAAAAGCATGGCCGAAAAACCTGTCGATTCGCTCAGCGAAAGCGAGGCTGAAGCCGAGCTCCAGCGCCTTGCCGAGGAGATCGCCGGTCACGACCGGCGCTATCATGCCGAGGACGCGCCCACGATCACGGACGCCGAGTATGACGCGCTGCGGCGGCGCAACCTTGCCATCGAGGAGCGCTTTCCCGGGCTGGTGCGTGAGGATTCGCCCTCGCTCAGGGTTGGTGCCGCACCGGCGGAAGGCTTCACCAAGGTGCGCCATGCCGTCCCCATGCTCAGCCTCGCCAAGGCCTATACCGACGCCGACGTCACCGACTTCATCGAGCGCGGCCGGCGCTTCTTCGACCGCGACAAGGACCTCGACATCGCTTTTACCGCCGAGCCGAAGATCGACGGGCTGTCGGCGTCACTGCGTTACGAAAAGGGTGTGTTCGTGCAGGGCGCGACGCGCGGCGATGGTGCGGTCGGCGAGGATATCACCGCCAATTTGAGGACAATCGCCGACATTCCCGCGAAGCTCAAAGGATCAGGCTGGCCCGAAACCATCGAAATCCGTGGCGAGGTCTATATGACCTATGCCGAATTCGAGGCGCTCAAGGCGCGCTCGGCGGCTGTCGGCGGCCAGGATTACGTCAATCCGCGCAACACGGCGGCCGGGTCGCTGCGCCAGAAGGATCCCTCCGTCACCGCCAGCCGCAACCTCAAATTTTTCGCCTATGCCTGGGGCTACACCACGCAAGATCCGGCCCCGACCCAGTTCGAATCGGTACAGAAATTCGCCGATTGGGGTTTCAAGATCAGTCCGCTGATGGTGCGGGCGAAATCGGTCGAGGATCTTATCGCGCATTATCACCTGATCGAGGAACAGCGCTCGTCTCTCGGCTATGACATAGACGGCGTCGTCTACAAGGTCGACCAGCTGGAGCTGCAGCGCCGCTGGGGTTTCGTCACCGGTGAGCCGCGCTGGGCGGTCGCGCATAAATTCCCCGCCGAACAGGCGATGACATCAGTGCAGAGGATCGACATCCAGGTCGGCCGGACCGGCACGCTGGCGCCGGTCGCGCGGCTTGCCCCGGTGACGGTCGGCGGCGTCGTGGTCGAAAACGTCACGCTGCACAATGAGGACTATATCAAGGGTCTGGACAGCACCGGCCAGCCGATCCGCGACGGCATCGACGTGCGCATCGGCGACACGGTGGTGATCCAGCGGGCAGGGGATGTCATCCCGCAGATCGTCAGCGTCGTCATCGACAAGCGTCCGCCCGATGCCGTGCCGTACGAATTCCCGCACACTTGCCCGGTCTGCGGCTCGCCGGCGACGCGCGAGATCAACGAGAAGACCGGCAAGGAGGATTCGCGGCGCCGTTGCACGGGCGAGCTGATCTGCGCGGCGCAGGCCGTCGAAAGATTGCGCCACTTCGTGTCGCGCGGCGCCATGGATATTGAAGGCCTGGGCGCCGAGAACATCGACCTGTTCTTCAACTCGGGACTGGTCAAGACAGCCGCCGACATTTTCACGCTCAGGGAGCGCCGCCCGGCCGTGACCAAGGCGCTTGCCGAGCGGCGCGAGGAGCAGGCCAGGCAGCGCGAGGCGGCGTCCGGCAAGACACGCAAGAATGTGCGCGGCGTCGAGGACCGCAATTACGAAGGCCTCGACAAATTGTTCGCGGCCATCGATTCGCGCCGCGCGCCGGAGCTAGACCGCTTCATTTTCGCGCTCGGCATCCGTCATATCGGCGAGACGACCGCCGCCCTATTGGCCCGGACATTCTCGACCATCGAGGAGCTGATCCGGGTCGGCAAGGAGACGGCGGCGGCGCAGGATCCGCATGCCGTCTTCCCCTCGATCAACGGCATTGGCGATACGGTGATCGATGCACTGCGCGACTTCTTCGGCAATGAGCGCAATGACGAGGTATTGGACAAGCTGCTGGAGCAGGTCAAGCCGAAGCCGTATATCGTCACCGTCTCGGCCGACAGCGAGGTCGCCGGCAAGACAATCGTCTTTACCGGTTCGCTGGAAAAGATGACCCGCTCCGAAGCCAAGGCAATGGCCGAGCGTCTCGGCGCCAAGGTGGCCGGCTCGGTTTCGGCGAAGACCGATCTGCTGGTGGCCGGCCCCGGCGCTGGTTCCAAGCTCAAGCTTGCCAGTGAACTCGGCGTCGAAGTCATCGACGAGGACACCTGGCTGCAGCGGGTCGGCAAGTCGTGACGGATGGAATTTTCAAAGGGTTTGGGCCGAAGGCCATGCCGTTCTTCAAAGCGCTCGACTTTCACCAGAGCCGCGAATGGTTTTGGGAAAACCGGGCGCTTTACGACAGCGAATTGTACGAGCCGTTCTGCGATCTGGTCGAGACGCTGACCCAGCGCTTCGCGGCGGCCGGGCTTGGCCTGCGCGGCGACCGCAAGAAATCCATGTTCCGCATCAATCGCGATGTGCGCTTTGCCAAGGACAAGCGGCCCTATAACCGGCATCTGTCGGCCATCCTGTCGCCGGACGGCACCAAGATGGAGCAGGGCGTGTTCTACGTTCATATCGGGCTCGAACGCTGTTTCGCCGGCGTTGCCTGGTGGAGCCCGGAGCCGGCGCTGCTGCTGGCGATCCGTCGTGCCATCGAGACGAAGCCTGAAAAGTTTCGGGGAATGGTCAAGGCGCTCGCCAGGAACGGCCTGGTGCTCGACACGGATGGCTGCATGAAGCGCACGCCGCGCGGCTTCGAGCATGTTGCGGACGCCGATCTCGTCGCGGCCATCCGCAACCGGCATTTCGTTGTCCGCCACGCCATCGATCCGGCCAATATTCACGGTCCGGAACTGGTCGAGGAACTGGTCGATTTCACCACGCGCGCCAAGCCGCTGCTCGACTGGGGCAGAGCGATCGAAGGCAAAGCGGCGAAGGACTGAGCTGCCGCGCAGGCCCACGACGATCATTTCCGCTGATCGTTTGGCTCAAGCGAATTCGTGTGACAAGCCGGGTGGTGCTTCCTACATCAGCCCTCTGATCGGGGAGAGACATGTCGGCGCAAGCAATTTCGGAGAACGGCGCGAAAAGCGATTTTTGGCAAGGCGTGCGGCTCTCCATGCCGGTCGTGGTGGCGGCGGCACCGTTCGGGCTGCTGTTCGGCGCGATTGCCGTCGACAATGGCTTTTCCGTTTTCGAAGCCTTCCTGATGAGCGCGCTGATCTTTGGCGGCGCCAGCCAGATGGTCGGCATAGAACTGTTCGGCCAGCATGTCGCGCCGTGGCTGATCGTGCTGTCGATCTTCGCCGTCAATTTCCGCCACGTGCTCTATTCCGCCGGTATTGGCCGGCGCATCGCGCACTGGTCCGTGGTGCAGCAGGCGCTCGGTTTCTTCATCCTCACCGATCCGCAATTCGCCGTCGCCGAGGCCAGGGCCCAGTCGGGCCAGACCGTCGGCTTTGCCTGGTATCTGGGACTTGGGCTGCCGGTCTATGTGTTCTGGACCATCGAAAGCGCGCTCGGAGCGCTGTTTGGAAAGCTCATTCCCGACCCCCATGCGCTGGGCATCGATTTCCTGCTGCCGATCTATTTCCTCGGCCTGGTGATGGGCTTCCGCAAGCGGCCGCTGTGGCTGCCGGTGGTCGTCGCCAGTGCCTGCGCCTCGATCATCGCCTACAAGACGGTCGGTTCGCCCTGGCACGTCTCGATCGGCGCGGTTGCCGGCGTGCTGCTCGCCGTCATCCTGCCGCCGCACCATAGCGGCGTGGAGACAAGGCCATGAGCACGACCTTCTGGATCATCATCGCCGGCGCGATCGCCACCTATCTCACGCGTGTCGGCGGCCATCTGGTCATCTCCCGGTTCGAAAACATCCATCCGCGCGTCGAAGCCGGCCTCAACGCGGTGCCGGCCGCCGTGTTGACGACGCTGGTGGCGCCGGCCGCGCTCGGCGCGGGTCCGGCGGAATGGGCGGCGCTGGTCGTCTCCGCGCTGGTGGCGCTGCGCGGCGGGCTGATGGCGATGTTTCTGGCGGGTGCTGCGGTGTTGATCGTGGCGCGTCAGTTCGTGGGATAGGCGTCCTGGCGGAGCGATCATTTCGAACTGTTTGCGCCGCCCCTCATTGCCCTGCCGGGCATTTCTCCCCGTAACGGGGAGAAAGAGGCTTGTGTCAAATCTTCGCGTCATGCGGCAGCGGTGCTGTCGCCTTTTCCAGCCAGGCCAGCGTTTCGCCGTCGAGCATCGGGCCGATCTCGGCCAGCACGCGGGCATGGTAGGCGTCGAGCCAGTGCAGTTCGTCACGCGTCAGCAGGTCCGAACGCACCAACCTGACGTCGATCGGCGCCAGCGTGAGCGTCTCGAAGGAGTGCATGGCAATGTCGCCACCCTCGATCTGTTCGGCCGGCGTCACCAGGATCAGGTTCTCGATGCGGATGCCGTAGGCGCCTTCCTTGTAATAGCCTGGCTCGTTGGACAGCATCATGCCTTCGAGCAGTTTTTCGGTGCCGGTGCGGGCGATGCGCTGCGGGCCCTCATGCACTGCCAGGTACGAGCCGACGCCGTGGCCGGTGCCATGGGCGAAGTCGCAGCCATGCTTCCACAGCGCCATACGGGCGACGGCGTCGATCTCGGAGCCGCGCGTGCCGGCGGGGAAGCGCAGCGTGGAAATGCCGATCATGCCTTTCAGCACCAGCGTGAAGCGTTCGCGCATCTCTTCGGTCGGCTCGCCGATAGGCACGGTGCGGGTAATGTCCGTCGTGCCATCCTGGTATTGCGCGCCGGAATCGAGAAGGAACAGTTCGCCAGCCCGCAGTTTGCGGCTGGTGGCGCGCGAGACGCGGTAATGCATGATGGCGCCGTTCGGGCCAGCGCCCGAAATGGTGTCGAAAGAGACGTCGCGCAGCGGCATCTGGGTTTCCTCGCCGGTCTGCCGGCGTGTTTCCTCCAGCCTGGTGACGACCGCGATCTCGTCGAGCGAGCCGGGTTTCTGCCGCTCGAGCCAGCACAACAGCTTTGCCACCGCCGCGCCGTCCCGGCGATGCGCGGCGCGCGAGCCATTGATCTCGGCCTGGTTCTTGGTGGCGCGCGGGATGCGGGCGGGGTCGGGCGCGGCAACCACGGTGCCGCCATTGTCCTCGACCAGCATGCGCAGCCGGTCGGCTGCCAGCACGGGATCAAGCGCGATTTTCGCGCCGCCTTTCGCCAGTGCCACGATCGCTGCTTCGAATTCGCCGGGCTCATGCGGATCGGCAAGCTGGGTGAGATAGGCCTCGACCTGGCGCGAAAATTTGCGGCTGTCGATGAACAGCTGGTGCGACCCGTCGGCGGCCAGGATGGCGAAGCCTAGCGCCAGCGGCGTGTGCGGCACGTCGCCTCCACGGATGTTGAAGGCCCATGCGATGGAAGAGGGGTCCGTCAGCACCGCATGGGTGGCGCCCTCCTTGCCGATCGCCGTCGCCAGCCGCGCCAGCTTGTCCTTGGCGAGTTCGCCAGCGAAGCCGATCGGGTGCAGTTCGACCGGAGACACGGGTGCTGCTGGCTGATCCTTCCAGATGATGTCGATCGGGTTCCTGTCGAGCGGCACGAGCACCGCGCCGGTCTTGTCGGCGGAGGCCTGCAGCGCCTTGACCTCGCCGATCGTGTGCAGCCAGGGATCGAAGCCCAGTCGCGCGCCTTTGCCGAGGTTCTCCCTGAGCCAGACGGCAGGCGGGTTGTCGACCAGGCTTTCGATCGAAAAGATGCCGAGATCGACTTCGTTCCGCACCTGCAGCGTGTAGCGCCCGTCGACGAAGACGAAGGCGCGGTCGCGCAGCACGATGGCGACGCCGGCCGAGCCGCTGAAGCCGGTCAGCCATTTCAGCCGTGCGGAACGATCGGCGACATATTCGCCCTGGTGCTCGTCGGCGCGCGGAACGATGAAGCCGTCGAGGCCATTGTCGCTCAGCCATTGGCGCAGCAGCGCCACGCGCGGCTTGCCGACCGCCGGATCGCCCGCGGAATCGAAGGTCTGGAACATGATGGGCCTCCTGGTATTCGCGCGACCGTAACCTATGGGGCTGCAAATCGGAATCGATTTCCAGCCGGCGCAAACTGCTACAGCGTCGCCTGGCTGACAACCGATCGCGCTTGGTCCAGCCATGCCGCAGAATTTTTCGCGCTTCGGCATGTGGCGCGCAAATGTCCATTGATGCAAATTCGCAACGGACCCCCCGCGGATTTCCTTCCAAGGTCACCGTTGCGTGGTTTCGGCAATCTTTACGGCTTGCAATCGGTTGTCTCTCGGCGGCGGTTTTCGTACCGTGGTGACGGGCTTCAGGGTCGATACAGTCAAGGGATGGCTGGTCGGGGGGAATTTATGAGACATTCGGTTTTTACTGCGCATGCCAAAAACAATGGCGAGGCGAAGGCGCGGGTCGCATGCTCGCTGCTGGCATCGACCTCGCTTCCTGCTTTGTTGATGGCCGGACTTGTTGCGGTCGCCATGACGCCGCTCGTGCCTGGTGTCGCCTCGGCCGAGAATTTCGTTCACCAAAGCGGCAATTGGGGTACGGCTGCGAACTGGACGCCCGCAACGGTTCCCAACGGCGTCGATGCGGTCGCGACCTTCAACCATGATGCGGCGGACCAGGGTCTCGGCTATACCGTTAACCTGTCAGGTGGACCCTACACGGTAGGCACATTGAACTTGAATGCCACCAGCACCTCTGGCGGCTACCGGTTGTCAAACGGTGTTTTGAATTTGGAGGCATCCGGCCAAGCCGCCATCAACGTGCAAACGAACAATTTCATTGCCGATCTGGAGGCCGATGCCGGTCTCAACATGATCTCCGACACTGTTTTCACGGTTGATGCCGGTGCTCATTTTACCGCCGATGGAGCGATTTCAGGCGGGGGCTTGACCAAGAGCGGCGATGGCTTGCTGAGGTTGAATGGGGCCAACACCTACACAGGCGGCACCAATCTCTATGGCGGTACGCTCAGCCTGGGTAACAATGCTGCGCTTGGCACCGGCCCGGTCTATGCGAATGGTGGTACCGTCATCGACATCCAGAACGGCGTCGCGATCGGCAATGACCTCACCATGTACGGGAGCATGATGCTGAATGTCGGTTCAGGAACCGGCACTTATGGCGGACAGATTTCTCAATTCGACGATCCCGCCACGCTGATCAAGACCGGTGTCGGCACGCTCGTTTTGAGCAGCAGCAATAGTTTCGGGGGTGGCGCCACCGTTAACGGTGGCACGCTTCGGATCATGACCAACAATTCGCTGGGTGCCACCGGGTCCGGGATGGTCACGCTGGATGGCGGTACGTTGCAAGCTGGTGCTGATAACATCGTCATTTCCAACAGCCTCATTCTGTTCGGGGCCGCCGGCGGTGCCATCGATACGCAAGGCTTCAGTCTGAGCACTGGCGCCAATATGGGCGATGGCGACGTTCCGAACGGGACGTTCACGAAGCTCGGCACGGGTACGTTGACCGTGACCGGCTTTGCCGACAGCAACACCTATTCCACGGCCACGGATGTCGCCGAGGGAACGCTCAAGGCGAGCGACGTCAATATTTTCAGTGCCAACAGTGCCTATACGGTCGGCGCCGGCGCCACGCTTTCACTCAACAATTTCAGCCAGGTGATCGGCTCGCTGGCCGGCGCGGGAACGGTTGATGAGGGAACGGGCAAGCTGACGACCGGAGGCAATGGTGGCTCGACCGTCTTTTCGGGCGGCCTCACCGGCACCGGCGGACTGATCAAGGACGGAACGGGGACTTTCGAGCTGTCGGGTTCGAGCACCATGTCGGGCGCCACTGAAGTGAAGGCCGGCACGCTTCTTGTCTCAGGCTCGCTGGGCGGTTCGCCCGTCACCGTCGACAGCGGCGCCACGCTCGCCGGGAGCGGCACGGTTGGAGCACTCAATGCCTCCGGCACCGTTGCGCCCGGCAACAACGCGATCGGCACGCTGACGGTCAACGGGACCGCCAGCTTCGCGTCGGGCTCGACCTATGCGGTTGAGCTCAATTCGGCTGGTCTTTCGGATCTGATCGGCGCGTCCGGCGCCGCCACCATTACCAGTGGCGCCGGCTTGACGGTGACCAATATCGGCCTTGGCGGCCTGGTAGCCGGCACCCGCTATACCGTGCTCCAGGCCAGCAGCGTCAGCGGAACCTTCACGCTGAGCGATTCGCAGATCTCCAACTTCGTCAGCCTGAGCACCACGTCCGATGCGACCCATGCCTATGTCGACGTAACCCAGACGAAAACCTTCGGCTCGGCCGGCCTGACGCCGAACCAGATCGCTACGGGCGAGGGGCTTGACAGCGCCGCCAGCAGCGCCCTCGTCAGCGCCATTCTCGGTCTGCCGAGCGACGAGGCCGCGCAAGCCGCCCTCGATCAGCTCTCCGGCGAAATTCATGTATCGGCCAAGGGCATGCTCCTCCAGGACAGCCACTTCCTGCAGGATGCGGTGACGGCACGCCTGCGCGCCGCCTTCGGCGAGAGCGGCAAGACCGCTTCGCTGCCGGTCATGGCTTATGGCGAGGACGGCGTTCAGCCGGTGGCGGCCGACACGGATCGCTTCGCCTTCTGGACGCAGGGCTTTGGCTCCTGGGGCGGCACCGACAGCGACGGCAACGCGGCTGCCTTCGATCGGTCGGCGGGCGGGCTGCTGATAGGCGCCGACGGCATGGCCGGCGACTGGCGGATTGGCTTGGCCGGCGGCTACAGCCGCACCAGCTTCGACGCCGATGACCGGCATTCCTCGGGCGACAGCGACAATTACCACCTCGGCCTCTATGGTGGGACCAATTGGGGCGCGATCGCGTTCCGCACCGGTGCCGCCTATACCTGGCACCGGATCTCGACATCGCGCTCGGTCGCTTTCGACGGCTTCGCGGACAGCCTGTCGGCTGATTACGATGCCGCCACGGCGCAGGCCTTCGGCGAACTGGCCTACAAGACGGATGCCGGGCCGTTCGCCTTCGAGCCGTTCGCCAATCTTGCCTATGTGAACCTGCACACGGACGGCTTCACTGAAACGGGCGGGGATGCCGCGCTGACGAGCAGCAGTTCGACGGCCGACGCGACCTTCACCACGCTTGGCGTCCGGGCTTCCACCGACATTACATTTGGCGGCGTTGCGGCGACCGCGCGCGGCATGTTCGGGTGGCGCCATGCCTTCGGCGACGTAACGCCGCTGTCGGCCTTCGCCTTCGCCGGGGGCGACGATTTCACCATCGCGGGCGTGCCGATCGCCAGGGACGCAATGCTGGTCGAGGCCGGCTTCGACGTGCAACTGGCGCGGAATGCCACGCTTGGCCTGTCCTATGCCGGGCAGTTCGGACCGGATGCCTTCGACAACGGCTTCAAGGCCAATCTGGGCATCAAGTTTTAAGAGTTAGCCTGAGAGGGCCGGCAACCGCCTTGCCGGCCTCAGTGCTTGAGGTGGATCGTCACCCAGCCTTCGCGGTGCAAGGTACTGATATGGCGGAAGTTCTGGCCGACATAGGCCGAGATGACCGCGTCGCGCTGGCGGTCGAGGATGCCCGACAGCACGATCGAGCCGCCGAGCGCGATGTGCGCGGCCATTTGCGGCGCCAGCCGCATCAGCGGCCGCGCCAATATGTTGGCGACGATGAGGTCGAAGGGCGCGCGTCTGGCAAAGATCGGGTGGTGAAAGCCCGGCGCGCTCACCGTCTCGATCAGGCCCTTGACGTGGTTCAGCCGCGCATTGGCGGCGGCGACCCTGACCGCGACCGGATCGATGTCGGTGGCCAGCACCGGAATATGCGCCAGCTTGGCGACCGCGATCGCCAGAACCGCGCTGCCGGTGCCGAGGTCGAGCGCGTTGCGTGGGCGCTCGCGCCGCACGACTTTCTCCAGCATTTCGAGGCATCCTGATGTGGTGCCGTGATGGCCGGTGCCAAAGGCAAGGCCTGCCTCGATCTCGATGGCGAGTTCGCCGCTATGGCGCTTCCTGCGGTCATGCGCGCCATGGACGAAGAAACGGCCGGCACGCACCGGCTTCAACCCTTCCAGCGAGCGCGCCACCCAATCGATGTCGGGCAGTGACTCGCGCTCGACCGGCTTCGACATGGAAAGCCCGGCGAGCACGTCCTTCAGCCGCGCTTCGACGGCGTCGACATTGCCATCGGTATAGAGCGAGACCTCGTGGATGTCGGCGTCCTCGTCGACCTCAAGCACGGCGATCGGCAGGCCTTCTTCCTCGAAGGCCATCTCCAGCGCCGCGAAGATGCGTTCAGCCTCGATCTTGCCGGTGGTGAAATGGAGCCGCGTCTGGGTCATGTGAATTTACGTTTCTCCAGGCTTGTTCTTGTCCGAAACCGGTCTCCACTTTTCGGAATCAAGCTCTAGCCCTTCGCGGCAAGGCGCTTCAGTTTCTCCACGGCGGTGCTGGCGCTCTCTCCGTAGGCGATCGTGCCGGCAAAGTCGCCCTGGGGATTGAGCAGCAACACCGAGGCGGTGTGGTCCATCGTGTAGTCGCCGTCGCCGGTGTCGACCTTCTTCCAGTAGATGCCGAACGACTTGGCCATGGCGTGGACCTTGTCCGGGTCGCCGGTAATGCCGGTGATGCGATCGGAGAAATTGCTGACATAGGCGTTCATCACCTGCGGCGTGTCGCGCTCCGGGTCGACCGAGACGAAATAGGCGTGCAGGTTCTTGCCGTCATCGCCGAGCGTCTTCAGCCAGCCGGAGAGTTCGAACAAGGTGGTCGGGCAGACTTCGGGGCAATGGGTGAAGCCGAAGAAGACGACGCTGGGCTGTCCGCGGAAAGCAGCCTCGGTGATCGGGGCGCCTTTCTGGTCGACCAAGGTAAAGGGCGCGCCGAACGGTTCGCCGCCATAGTGGCCGCGATACCAGTCGAAGGTCAGCCAGCCGACGCCGGCCGCCATCAGGACGAGAATGCCGACCAGGATAGAACGCATCATCAGAAAAGTCCGTCCGCAGAAATCATCGCGCCGGCTCAATGCCGCGCCGGTGCGACAGTCTTAGCGGTTCGGCCCCGCGCAGGCAAAGTGCCGCGTTGCCGCAACCGGCCGTGGTGTTGACGCTTGCGCTTGCAAAGCCACACAGTCCGCCCCACCTGAGACCGGCAACCCGAACCGAGGAGGCTTCTTTGCTCGAACTGATTGGGCTCGAACTCACTGGGCGAAAACTGGCTGAGCGAAAACTGACCGGGCGAAAACTGATCGGAGGCGCTTTGGCCGCATGCGTCGTGCTTGGCGCCGGCAGCGCCGTTGCTGAGGAAGTCGGCAAGGTCGGCGTCGACTGGGTCGGCAATGACATCATCGTCGAGGCGATCAAGGATCCGAAGGTGGAAGGCGTCACCTGCCACGTTTCCTATTTCGACCGCAGCGTCATCGACCGGCTGCACAAGGGCAACTGGTTCGAGGATCCCAGCGATTCCTCGATCTCGTGCCGCCAGACCGGCCCGATCACCATCGGCGACATCGACACGGGCGAGGGCGGCGAGGAGGTTTTCAAGCAGGGCATCAGCCTGATCTGGAAGAAGCAGGTGGTGAACCGCATCTACGACAAGAAGAACGAGACGTTGATCTATCTCTCGCACTCGCGCCAGGTGCAGGACGGCTCGGCCAAGATGTCGGTCACGACGGTGCCGCTCTATGGCCAGAACGTGGTGTGGAGCAAGGACAAGCCGAAATAGGCAATTCTTTCGAGCCGTTTGGCGTTACGGCCAATTGCTCCGCCTTGCGGCGGCAATTGCTCTGACGTAAAGCCGCCGACATGGACCGTTCCGAAGATCTCGTTCCGAAAGACCCCGAGCCGCGCATTCATCCGACCGCGGAGATGAAGGGCTGCAAGCTTGGCCGTTATGCCGCGATCGGCGAACGCGTCGTGCTGCGCGAGGTCATTGTCGGCGATTTCTCCTATTTCGAACGCCATGCCGAGGCGATCTATACGACGATCGGCAAATTCTGCTCGATCGCCGCCAACAGCCGCATCAATGCGCTGGAACATCCGATCGAGCGGCTGACCCAGCACAAGGTCAGCTATCGGCCGAACGAGTATTTTCGCTGGCTGGGCGTCGATGCCGCGTTCCGCGAGCGGCGGCGATCGAAGGCCGTGACCATCGGCCACGATGTCTGGATCGGCCATGGCGCGGTCATCTTGCCTGGCGTCGCCATCGGCAATGGAGCGGTCATCGGTGCCAATGCCGTGGTGACGCGGGACGTGCCGTCCTACACGATCGTCGCCGGCGTGCCGGCGAAACCGCTCAGGCCACGCTTTGCTTCTGAACTAGCGGCACGCATCGAGGCTCTCGCCTGGTGGGACTGGCCGGTCGAGAAACTCGCTAGGGCGGTTCCCGACATGCAGGCAATGCCGATCGAGACCTTCCTCGATCGCTGGGAAAACGACGCCGCCTGAGCCGGCATCCCTATACGTTCTCCACAGCCGCCATTTCCGGAAACGAAACATTGCGTTGGGCGGAGATGCTTTGAGGGTAACCAATTTTCTTAACGTAAAATATTAGCGTTAAAAATTGGAAAACGAATTGTATCTCTCAAATTAAACAATCCATGGTTGCAAGACTTTTTGCGAAATGCACTAATCGATGCGGGGGTAAGTCGTAAGAAGTCGAAGGAAACACTGTTAGCAACAATGGAGAGAAGTCATGAAGAAGTTCGCACTTGTACTCACTGCTGCAATGGTTTCGTTCTCGACTGTCGGCGCCTATGCCGGCGGCTGGGGCGGAGGTAGCTCGGGCAGCCTGATCAACGTGTCGCCGTCCATCGGTCTCGGCCAGGTGAACGCGTTGAACGGCGTTCTCAATGGCAACAACATCCTGAGCGGCAATGTCGTCCAGGGCATCCTGAACGGCAACAAGACCAACGTCCTTTCCGGCGTTCTCAGCGGGATCGGCGTCAACGTCCTCGGCGGCAACAGCTACAAGCTGGGCGGCCGTCACTAGGCAGCAAGGTCACGGGCAATTTCCGTGTCGGAGGCAGGAGGGTCTCGCACACCCTCCTGCCTCGCTGGTTTTCATAGTCCGGGTAGAGCACATCCGGTCGGAAAACCGTTCTTCCCGGATTAGCCTTCCCCGCAAACAGGCCGGACATGCGCGAAGACGAAGTCAGATCTTGGCGCGCAACGCAATGAAGGCATCGATGCTGTGTTCGCGATCGTCGATGACCGTCTTGATGGTCCTGTTGATATCGACGCGCAAGACGACGGCCATCGACTTGCTCGCGTCATATGTCGCCTCGGCATAGATGCCTTTTCGGCGCTCCTGGTTCTCATAGAGCAGATTGTCCTTGAGCTCGTAGAAGATGCCGGACGCAATGCCGAGATTCTCACGCAGCTTGGTGCCGATTTCCAGTTCCGCGCGCTGCAGCCATGAGGCCAGCGGGTCGTCGGTGTTGGATGTTTCGTAGCGCCCGAAATACGTGCCGCGCAGCTCGAAGCCGCGCGGCAATGGCTTGCCGAAGGTCACCTGCCAGGTCGGGCGCCAGCGCTGGTAGATGTCGTCGGCGCCGCGCAGGAACTCCGCGCCCAGCGCCAGGCCCAGTGTGGAGCCGTCCGATCCCTTGTAGGCGGCCTCGGCGCGCAGCGTATAGGCATCGAACGACAGGAACAGCGGCGGATAGCCGATCCGCTCGACGCTGGCGAAGAGCGCCGATGCCGATGCGCCGAAGGCGAACTGGCCGACGGTCCGGGTGATCCTCGCCGCCAATTGGAAGAGGTTGCGGTCGGCGTGCAGTTTCGCCGGCAGGATCGGGTCGTCCTCGAAATGCGTCGCGCCGAGTTTTTCGAAACTGTCGGCGGCTTCGAGGATCAGCGATGTCGCATTGCCGAGATCGATGCCGAGTTGTGTCTGGGCACCGAAGACCTGCTTGGCCTCGCGCGTTCCGAGCGTCAGCGGGCCGATGTCGAGATTGTCACCGGTGCTGGACACGCGATAGCTCAGCGTTCCCCTCAATTCGAGACCCGGCGTGAGGCGGCGGAAGGCCTCGGCCGACACGCCCAGGGAGCGGTCATCCTCGATCGAGGTGTGGTCGTAGTGCGAAACCTGGAAGTCGGCGTTGAGCTTGGCGTAAGCGTCGCTGTCGCCCCATTGCTGTTGCAGCGCGCCGCGCAGCAGCGAATACCAGTCGGAGACGTTGCGATCGCTGTCCAGCGCGTTGTTGGTCCAGTGGCGTTCCAGGCTGCCGGTGATGACTGGATCGGGTGACGCCGCGGCCGCCTCCGCCGCCGGCGGGGCCGTCGGTTCGGCTGCCGGCGTGGTCGTGGATTCAGCCCGGGCGGTGACGGCAGCGCAGGTCATCAACAGGCCGAAGCCGGCGCTGCGGAGCAGAGTGCGCGAACGTGGAGCGATGGTTTGTGCCGGCCGGCGCTTTGGGGAAACCATGCTCCGCGCTCTCCGGAATGAAACCCCTTCCGCCATGCGGGGGTGGCGCAGCGGAAGGGGCTGGAGGTAAACCGCTGTGAAGCGGAAGGAACAGGCTCCTTGCCTGCATGGTTACCATGACATTGAACCGATAAGGTGTGTTTTTCACCAGATGCGCGTCCTGCGTGTATTCAATTGTGCCGGTTGCATTCCTTGCGGTGGGAACTCGAACGGCCCCCGCTTGTTTCTCATCGCGGCAAACATTGAGGGCACTCGACACATGGAAAAGCATTTCACCAAGGTTGCCAACTGGGTCGCTCACATGACCGGCCTGCCGCTGACCTTTGCCGTCTGCTGTCTGATCGTCGTCGTCTGGGCGGTCAGCGGGCCGTTCTTCGGTTTCTCGGACACCTGGCAACTGGTGATCAACACCGGCACGACCATCATTACCTTTCTCATGGTGTTTCTCATCCAGAACACCCAGAACCGTGACGGCGCCGCAATCCAAGCCAAGCTCGACGAATTGATCCGGGTCAGCGAGGGCCACAACCATTTTATCGGCATCGAACACCTGACCGAATCCGAGGTCGAGGAAATCCGCTCCAAATGCGAGCGGGCGGCAAAACGGCACGACAAGGAGATCGCCACCCTGGCGGCCAACAAGGCGGTTGCCAAGAAGCGGAGCGCGGGAAAGAGCGCTGCTTGAGGCTCAGCCCTTCAGGAATGCCACGAATGCATCCTTGTGGTCGGGGTGCCAGCGTGACAGGGCAGGGCGGTTTTCGATGATGTCGCCGATCGCCCAGGCCATGCGCTTTTCGTCCAGCGGTCGCGCCACCTCATTGTCGGGGCACAGGATGTAGAAGTCGCCCCGGACCAGCGAGACCAGCATGAAATCGACGACCTGCTCGCCGGTCCAGGCACCGGCGGGCTTTTCCGTCGCGCCTTCGGTCAGGCCGGTATAGGTGAAGCCGGGAATGAGCAGATGCGCCGACAGGCGGGCGCCGGGCTCGTTGCGCAGCGCATGCGCAAGGCCTTCCGTAAAGGTCTTCACGCCGGCCTTGGAAACGTTATAGGCGAGGTTGCCGGGCGGCGTGGTGATGCCTTGCTTGGAGCCGGTGTTGATGATCAGGCCGGGCTTGGCCGACGCCAGCATGCGTGACGTGAAGGCTTCGACGCCATGCAAGACGCCGCAGAAATTGACGTCGAGCAGCCGTTTCCAGCCGTCGCGGTTTTCCCAAGGCTTTCCAGGATTGTCGCCGACGCCGGCATTGTTCATCAGCAGCGAGACCTCGCCGAAGGCGCCGAATGCCCGGTCGGCGAGACGGTCGACCTCATCGGCCTTCGAAACGTCGGATGCAACGGCAAGCACGGCGTCGTCGCCGGTAATCGCGGCGACGGCGCGCGAGGCATCGTCGAGGCGCGGCCCGCCAATGTCGGCCAGCACGATCTTCATGCCCATCAACGCCAGCCTTTTGGCCGCCGCAAGGCCGATGCCGCTGGCGGCGCCGGTGATGACGGCGGTATTGCCTTGACCAAGCGCTGGCAGGGCGGTCTGGATTTCGGCGTCGGTGATCATGAGCGGAAAGGTCCTTTTCTCGATGGCGCCGAACTTAGCGCCGGATCGGGCTTGCGCAAGCCTCTGTCGGGCTTGTCGGGTTGACCAGCCCGGTCGTGGCTGCGCATGCTGCCACGACAAAGGAGACTTCCGATTGACGGATTGGGTTGCAATTCTGAAGGAGCAGACCGCCACCGGCGACCAGATGGGGCGCGAGGTGCCACAGATGCTGGCCAATCCCGATATCAGCGAAGCCCAGGTGAAGACTTTGTTCTCGGCGCTGGAAAAACAGGCTGAGTTCGTCGAGAAACTGCGCATGGCGCTGGAGAAGTTCGGCCATGATTTCTCGATCATCAAGGCGGCGGAGCAGCTGGAAGAGCGCTATGGCGACCTTGCCGCGTCGGTGGCGGAAAAGCTGAAGGCGATGCGCGGCTAAGCAATTCCAGGAAAAGTGTGAAGCGGTTTTCCGTCCGGAATTGCGCCGGGCAAACAGTTATTTTTCGATCACCCGCGCGAAGCGGGTGTCCGGCACCAGCCAGACAAGGGCGACGGCAACATAGAGCGCAACGCCGATCCACCGGTCGAGGAAGGCCAGCCCGACGGCCGCGATGTAAATGGCGAGCGAGATCCTCCCCTTACGGTCGGCGCCGATGGCCTTGGCGAATGCGGTGTCCTGCCCATGCAGCCGATGTAGCGCGATGACCAGGATGCTGTAGGCGGTCGCGCACATTACAAGGTCGAAACCGTAGACCGCGACGGGAACCGTGGCGAAATGGTTCTCGCCCATGAAGGCGGTCGTCACCGGCATCAAGGACAACCAGAACAGCAGATGCAGGTTTGCCCACAGCACGCGGCCGTCGACCCGCTGCACGGTGTGGAACATATTGTGCAGATTGTTCCAGTAGATGCCGACATTGATGAACGAGAGCACGTAGCACAGGAAGATCGGCCACTGCGGCAGCAAGGCCGAAAAATCCTCGCCTTCCGGCACCTTCAGGTCCAGCACCATGATGGTGATGATGATCGCCACCACGCCGTCGGTGAATGCCTCGACCCTGCCTTTGCCCATGATCACTGCCCCGGAGCGCGATGAATTGCCGAAAGATAGTAAATCGTTAGCGGATGTTGGCGTGCCGATAAACGGCGTACGGTAAATTCCTCAACTATATCAGGGGAAATCTCCATGCCCGGACCGGTGATCATGGTGATTGGCCTCGGCCAGTTGTTGACTTTTCTTGCCGCTGCATCTCCCCTTGCGACGCGGTCCCGGCCGAAGCAGTCGAACGGCCGGCGCTCGAATGGAGGGACTGATGAGATTTCGATTTCTGCTTGCGATAGCGACCATCCTGGCGGCGGTCTTCGGTACGTCGGCCGCGGCCTTTGCCTACAGCGCGCACACCACGACCAGCCTCAACGTGCGTACAGGGCCCGGCGCGGGATACGCCAAGGTCGGGACGCTGCCGGCGGGCTTCAGGGTAAATGTCACCGGCTGCCAGCCTGGCTGGTGCAGGATACATGGTGGCGGTGTCAGCGGCTGGGCCAGTTCGGGCTATCTTGCGCGCGCCCAAGTCGTGCATCCGCCTGTCATCATCGTGCGCCCGCCGCATCGGCCGCCGCACTGGCACCATCGGCCCCATCACCGTCCCCCGCATCATCGCCCGCCGCACAAGCCGCGTCCGGGCAAGTGCAAGATCGCGCCCGGTTTCCCCTGCAAATAGAACCGACCGCATCCGGTACGGCACACGGGATGCCGTTGATGGATCGGGGCCGCTGGCCCCGATCCGCGTTTTTGGCTGTGAGCCTGATGGGTCAAGGCCCACCGTGGTGTCAGGAGCGTGGCCGTTGATCGGAACGCCGGCGGGAAGGGTGCGTTAACGTCGCGATCCCTGAAACCGGTGACGAGCTTGGCCATGGCCCTTCGCGATCTCGCGCAAACTCACGACGATGCCGGCGGCGACTTAGCGATCCCCACTGTCGCCGCGATGATCGCGGTGCTGTTTGCCGGCAGCACGGTGCTGACGCCTCTCTATATCGTCTACAAGCAGCAATTCGGCTTTTCGCAGATCACCTTGACGCTGATCTACGCGGTCTATGTCGTCGGCAATCTCGGCGCCTTGCTGGTGTTCGGCGGCGTGTCGGATGTCGTGGGACGCCGGCCGGCGGCACTCGCGGCAATGATCGTGGCCATTGTCAGCGCGCTTGTCTTCCTGTTCGCAGGCAATGTCGTCGCGCTCGATGTGGCGCGCATCCTGAGCGGCCTTGGGATCGGCGTCGGTGCCGGGACGGGGACCGCGTGGATTGCCGAGCTTCTGCCTGATGCCGACAAGTCGCGCGCCAGCGTCATCGCCACCAGCACCAACTTCCTGGGCCTCGGTTTCGGGGCGCTTGTTTCGGGCCTGTTGGCCCAATACGAGCCGTGGCCATTGCGCCTGGTTTTCATCGTCTACCTGGCAGCGCTTGGGGTGGTGACGATCCTGGTCTGGCGCACGCGCGAAACGGTGACCAAGCCCAGCGGCCTTGGCCAGGTGTCGATGCGGCCGCGCCTCTCCGTGCCGGCGCGGATCCGCTCGCGCTTCGTGGCACCGGCGGTGACCGGCTTTGGCGCCATGGCACTGGTCGGCTTCTATGCGGCAGTGGCGCCGAGCATCCTGGCGCAGCAGCTGCACGAAACGAACCATGCCATGGCCGGGGCACTGTTCTTCGAGCTGGCGATGATCGCGGCGCTCAGCATCGTTGCGTTGGCGCGGATGGGGAGCAGCAAGGCGATGCTGGCCGCGCTGACCTTGATGATCCCGAGCGCCGTGCTCGTGGTGGCCGCGCAGATGCTGGCGTCGATGGCGCTGATGATCGCGGCGACCGCCTGCTGCGGCGTGGCGGCCGCTCTCGGCTATCGCGGCGGCCTGCAAGTGGTGAACGAGATCGCGCCGCGGGATCGCCGTGCCGAGGTCGTGTCCAGTTTCTTCATCTGCTGCTTTGTGGGTAATGCCTTGCCCGTCATCGGGCTCGGTGTCGTGTCGACCTATGCCAGTCCGGTCGTCGCGAGCCTGGCCTTCGCGGCCATGATCATCGCGTTCGCGCTGGTGGCGCTAGGATTCGGGCTCAGACAAAGGCGCTGAGACAGCCGCGCCGATCCGGCAAGGTGGCCTGCTTCAGCCGTTCGGGGTTTCAGGCGTCACGTTGGCGCGCTGGCGCGGCACACCGAGCCCTGTATCGGGCGGTTCGCCGGCGGCCGGCCTGTTCTCGATCATATGCATGGTGCGCCAGCCGCCGAAGCGGTAGTAGGCCGCCGCCAGCAACAGCGAGGTGATCGAGCCGGCGGGGAAACTCCACCACAGCGCCTCCTCGCCGATCACGCCGCGCATGAAATAGGCAAAGCCGGTGCGCACGACGAGCACCGAGATCACCAGGATGATCAGCGGCGGCATCACCGCGCCGGTGGCGCGCACGGTGGCGAACAGCACGATGGTGATGCCGAACAGGATGAACGACCAGGACGCGACACTGTTGATGTGAGCGGCAATGTCGATCGCCGCGCTGTCGCTGCTCAGGAAGAGGCTCAGGATCGAGCGGTCGAAGGCCCATAGCAGCGCGACGAGGGCGCCGGTCAGGACAAGGTTGAAGCCAACGCCGGAGACCGCGATGCGGCCGATGCGGTCCCAGCGGCCGGCGCCGACATTCTGCGCCGCCATGGAGGAGACCGCGGCGCCGATGGCAAGCGCCGGCATCTGGATGTAGGTCCAGAGCTGCGCGGCGATACCGTAGGCGGCGGCGACCTGGGACCCGTAGGAGTTGACGATACCCATCACCGTCAGTGCCGCCGCCGAGATGACGATCATCTGCAAGCCCATCGGCACGCCCTTGAAGACGACGATGCGCAGCAGCGCCGGATCCGGGCGCAGCAAAGCGAGATTGGCGCCGGCCAGCCGCAGCGGATGCTTGCGCGCGTAGAGCACGACAAGGATGGCGATGACGCTCACGGTCTGGCCGATCAGCGTCGAGGTGGCGGAGCCGGCGATGCCGAGTTCGGGAAATGGGCCGATGCCGCGGATGAGCAGGGGGTTGAGCACGATGTCGAGCACGACCGCCAGCGCCATGAAAAAGAAGGGCGTCCGTGAATCGCCCGCGCCGCGCAGCACGGTCATGACGAAGGACAGGAGGTTCATCATCGGCACGGCGACGAAGATGATGCGCAGGTAGGAGCGTGCGAGCGGCAAGGCGTCGGCCGGCGTGCCGAGCGCGCCGAGGATGGCGTCGACCCAGACCCAGCCGCACACCGCGAACACCACCGAGACGAGGAAAAAGAACGTGGCGCTGGTGCCGACAATGCGGCGCGCCTCGGGCAGGTCGCGAGCGCCGACCGACTGCGCCACCAGGATGGTGGCCGCCATGCCGATGCCGAACACCGTGCCGAGGATCAGGAACAGAACGAGATTGGCGTTGGACGTCGCGGTCAGTGCCGATTCGCCGAGGAAGCGGCCCACCCAGACGGCGTTGACCGAGCCGTTGAGCGACTGCAGCACATTGGAACCCAGCACCGGCAAGGCAAACAACAGCAGCGTGCGCGGGATCGGACCGCTGGTCAGGTCGCCGGTGCGACGACGGGCGGGCATTTTTTCGTCCATGGCCGACAGAGCCTATCTTTGAGTCCGGTGCGCGATGATCGCAGATTCAACCGGGCAGGTCGATGCAGGGCGGGAAGGACGGTCGAAGGGCCATGCCTTGATCCATCCTGTTCTCAAAGCTTGTGGAATGGGATATTGATCCCAGGCGCGTAGGGCCGCGTTTCTTACCGGGGGGTTCATGTCAGATATTCCGCTTTTTCCTGAGCGCCTGAGCCGGCGTGCGTTTCTTGGCGCATCCGCTTTGGGTGCGGCTTCCCTGACGCTTTCGGCGTGCACCACGACCGATGTGGCGCCGCCGACCGTGGCGCCGGCCCCACCGTCCGCCGCGCCAGGCGATGCCGCTTTCGGCGATACAGCCAGCATGTATGCGGCGCGCACCGACGAGGGTTATCAACTGCCGGCCATCCCGGTCGCCAAGCTCGATCCGAAGTTCGTGCGCCAGGTCGTGGCCGATCCGACCGGAGAAAAGCCCGGCACGATCGTCGTCGACGTATCCGAGCACTTCCTCTATCTGGTGCGCGACGGCGGCAAGGCCATCCGCTATGGCGTCAGCCTCGGCAAGGCCGGTTTCGGATGGACCGGCAGCGCCGTGGTCCAGGCGAGGAAGAAGTGGCCGGTGTGGACGCCGCCGCCCGAAATGATCCAGCGCCGGCCGGAACTGGCGAAATACAAGGACGGCATGCCGCCCGGCCCGCAGAGCCCGCTGGGCGCGCGCGCGCTCTATCTGTTCCGCGACGGCAAGGACACAATGTACCGGCTGCATGGCACGCCGGAATGGGATTCCATCGGCAAGAACGCGTCGTCCGGCTGCGTCCGCTTCATGAACCAGGACATCATCGACCTCTACAGCCGCGTCAATGGCCCGGCCCAGGTCTTCGTGCGGCCCAACCTGTCGGCCGCCGGCAAGATCATGGCCGTGTCGAGCAGGACGGCCGAGCCGATCGATGCGGGCGTGCCGAAGGACGCGGAGTTCCTGAAGTAAGCCTTTTCACGGCTTGCGGGCGGACGCGCCAGACGCGCCCGCCCGCGGCGATCGTTACTTCTTGCCGAGACCCGGCAGCGTGACCTGATAGACCAGGAACATGGTGTCGACGTCGGCGCCGTCATCGGCCTTGTAGGGGGCGCCGACCTGGAAGCCGTCCTGGGCGAGGAAGTCGTTGTCGTTGCCGACGAACAGGAAATAGTCGTCGGGCAGCTTCGGGTCGAGGACGCTGGCCAACGACATCGCTTCCCATTTCTCCGAAAGCTCGTTGTGGTCCTTCGCCCCGCCATTGTGCAGGCCGAAGCGGCCAAGCGCGGCGGCGTCGTTGATGTCGATGAACGGCGTCAGCTTGGCCGGGGTCACCGACGGATCGAGCACGCCCTTGGGCGCGACCGGCTTGTCGGCGGCGTCGAAGGGTCCGCCCGCGATGTCGGTCGCGCCGGAAAGGTCGACGATGTTGATCTGCCGGTAGAGCGACGCGTCGCCCTTCTTCAGGCCCTGGCCGTTGCCGCTGTCGCGTGCCAGCATCAGGAAGGACGTGTCCGAAAGCGCCACGATCTCGCTCTGCGCGGCGACCTTGGTCTTGCCCTTGGCATCCTTGAACACCGGCAGCGGCACGACATATTCATGCGCTAGCTTCAGATGGGCGAGGTCGGAGGCGTCATAGACCAGGGCCCTGGTGTTCTGGCGCGTCGAAGGGGAATCGCCGCCGTCCTGCCTCGGAGCCGACTGCAGCACCGCGATCAGGAACTTGCCGTCCGGCGTCATGGCCATGCCTTCGAGGCCCTGGTTGTTCTGGCGCCCGGTCTCGGGATCCTTCGGGTCAGGGTCGGCGGCGCCCGGGCCGGGGTTGTCGGAAGAGAAGTTCGGCGCTCCCTTGCGCATCGGCACGAGGGCCGCCGGCGGCTGGGTCGCCGACATCAGGCGGCCTTGCGCGGAGAACCGGTAGATGTTGGGGCCGTATTCGTCGGAGATGAACATCGAACCGTCGGGCAGCCGCACGATCGCTTCGTTGTCGAGAGCGAGCTTGCCGTTGGTGGCGACGGGCAGCATCGGCATGTCGCCCGCGGCCGGGCGTACATCCGCCAACGGATCGAGGCCGGTGGCGTCGGCGCCCTTGTCGTCGGTGAGAAGCATGGTGTCGGCAAGCGTCGCCTTGACGCCGGTCTGCTCCTGGCCGGCGGCGGGAGCAGCGCCCGGCGCGACAGGCGTGAACTCGATGCCGATCGTGTTGAGGCGCGGCCGGTAATCGGTGGTGCCGGCGACATTGTAGCCACGGTCGGGCAGCAGCCAGAGCGACCCCTTGTAGGTGCCGGCATCGTGCGTCCAGCCGGATGTGTCGATCGCCATGCCGGAGCCCGAGCCAAACGTCTCGCCGAACTTGTCGCGCTGTGCGGCCGGGATGCGGCCGACGCCGACGAGGCCCTTGTTGATATAGGCCACGCCATCGGCAAGCGCGGGGGTTAGGGCGGTGAACAAGGCCAGCGCTGCGCCGAGTGCGACGCTCCGGTTCAAATGTTTCATGGACAATCCTCTTTGTGACGAAGCACGCCGGAGCGGCCGAAGGACAAAAATGAAAAGAGGTGCCGCATCGACGATGCCGCGCATGCCTCCCCGAAAGCGATCTAAGGCGTCAACATGATGCTTGCGTGACAGTGCGCGATGTCGGCCCGCCGGGGTCTCCGTGTGGCGATAAAAATACTGGACGGCGTGAGATTATTGATCGGGCCATCGGTCGTATTCAGCGCACTAGACACTAATGTACAGTCCATATATGGTGTCCCCTCTGACAGACTAGGAGGGAAGCCTTGAAGTCGCATTACCGCGCAGTCGTCATTGGAGGTGGCGTGGTCGGCGCCTCGGTGCTCTACCATCTGACACGGTTCGGCTGGAGCGACGTGGCGCTGATCGAGCGCGCCGAACTGACGGCCGGCTCCACCTGGCACGCGGCGGCCGGTTTTCACGCGCTCAACGCCGATCCCAACGTCGCGGCGCTGCAGGATTACACCATCAAGCTTTATCGCGAGATCGAGGCCGAATCCGGCCAGGACATCGGCCTGCACATGACCGGCGGCGTCAACATGGCCAGCGATCCGCAGCGCTGGGAATGGTTGAAGTCGGCCTGGGCGGTGTTTCAGTCGGTGGGCATCGAAACGGCCCGCCTGGTGACCCCGGAAGAGATCAAGGCGATCTGCCCGATCGTCGACGTCAGCGGTGTGCTCGGCGGCCTCTATGATTCCAACGAGGGCCATCTCGACCCCTACGGAACGACGCACGCCTATGCCGGAGCGGCGAAAAAGCGTGGCGCCGAAGTCATCCTGCGCAACCGCGTGGTCGCGCTGAAGGCCCGCGCCGACGGCCACTGGGACGTCGTCACGGAGCAGGGCACCATCGTCGCCGAACATGTCGTCAATGCCGGCGGCTTATGGGCGAAGCAGCTCGGCCTGATGGCCGGCGTCGACCTGCCGGTGACGCCGATGGAGCACCATTATTTCGTCACCGAGGACATCCCCGAGGTCGCCGCGCTCGACCGGGAACTCGGACTTGCGGTCGACCTCGACGGCTTTTCCTACCTGCGCCAGGAACGCAAGGGCGTGCTGCTCGGCGTCTACGAGCAGAACCCGAGGCACTGGAACATGGACGGCGCGCCATGGGACTACGGCATCGAGCTGATCCCGGAGGACATCGACCGCATCAGCCCGGAACTCGCCAAGGCGCATGAGCGCTTTCCCTGCCTGGCGACGGCCGGCATCCGCAAATGGGTCAACGGCGCCTTCACCTTCACCCCCGACGGCAATCCGATCGTCGGGCCGGTGCGCGGCCTGAAGAACTACTGGGTCGCCTGCGGCGTCATGGCCGGCTTCAGCCAGGGCGGCGGCGTCGGCAAGTCGCTGGCCGAATGGATGATTTATGGCGAGCCCCGGGCCGACATCTTCGGCATGGACATCGCCCGCTACGGCGCCTTCGCCGCCAACCGGGAGTATCTCAAGCAGACGACCCGGCAGTTCTACGCGCGCCGCTTCGTCATGACCTTTCCCAATGAGCGATTGCCGGCGGGCCGGCCCTTGAAACGCCCCGGCGGCTATGACGGCATGAGTGCGGCCGGCTGCGAATGGACGGCCTCCTGGGGGCTGGAAATCCCGGCCTATTTCGCGCCGATGGGTTTTCGCGAGAACACAACGCTCAAGCGCTCCAACGCCTTCGATATCGTCGGCGACGAAGCGCTACGGGTACGGCGCGCCGCCGGTCTCGTCGATATCTCGGCCTATTCGCGCTACGCGATTTCGGGTCCAGGCGCCGAGGCGTGGCTCGACCGGTTGCTCGCCTGCAGGCTGCCGAAGGCCGGCCAGGCGCGGCTGGCGCCAATGCTCGGACCGGACGGGCGGTTGAAGGGCGACCTGACCGTCATCAACTGGGGCGCCGGCGACTATTGGCTGATGGGCTCCTACTATCTCAGGGAATTCCACATGCGCTGGTTCGAGAGCCATGCGCGAGAGGGTGTCACGGTCACCGACATTTCGGACGCGATGAGCGGCTTCCTGCTGACCGGGCCCAATGCGCGCAAGATTGTTGAGCGCACGACGCACCAGGACGTGTCGGGCAAGGCGCTGCCGTTCATGGCCTGCGGCGCGTTCGACATAGGCATGGTGCGGGCGCGGGTTGCCCGCCTCTCCATCGCCGGCGAACTGGGCTTCGAGATCAGTTGTCCCGTGACCTTGCACGCCACGCTGCGCGAAACGCTGCTTGCCGCCGGCGAGGACCTTGGCCTGGCCGAGATCGGCTATTACGCGCTGAATGCGCTCAGGCTGGAGAAAAGCTTCGGCATCTGGTCGCGCGAATTCACGCAGGGCTATACGCCAGGCCAGACCGGGCTCGACCGCTTCATCGCCTTCGACAAGGGCGACTTTATCGGCCACGACGCGGTGCTGAAGGCGCGCGAGGCCGGTGCCGCGCGGCGGATCGTGACGCTGGAGATCGATGCCGTCGATGCCGACGCCAGCGGCTTCGAGCCGGTCTGGCATGGCGGACGGCGCGTCGGCTTCGTCACCTCTGGCGGATTTGGCTACACGATCGGCAAGAGCGTCGCGCTGGCGTTGGTGGACGACGATTTCGCCGGGGAAGGGACCGCGCTTTCGGTACACATTGTCGGCGTCGAGCGGCCGGCGCGGGTCATCGGGGTCTCGCCCTACGATCCCCAGGGCAAGGCGATGCGGCAATGAGGCAATGAGGAGGAGTTTCTGATGGTCGATGACGCGGCACGGGATATGAGGCGCGAACGCCGGCGTGGACGCACGGGCGAGGCCGGCAGCGAATCCAGCCGCAAGCCCGATTACCGCTCGCTGAAGAACCCGTTTCTGCCGCAGCCGATCTTTTCCGACGACCAGGTGGCGTCGATCCACGACACGGCGCTGCGCGTGCTGGAAGAACTCGGCATCAAGGTGCTGCTGCCGCAGGCGCGGGAGTATTTCGCCCGCGCCGGCGCGCTGGTCGATCCCGAGACCGACATGGTGCGCATCGGCCGTGACATGGTGGCGGCCGCGCTCGCCTCGGCGCCGCGATCGATCCATGCCAATGCAGGCGCGCGGGCTCGCGACCTGTCGCTCGAACTGGGCTCGATGACGTTCCTGGCGGGCTCCGGCGCGCCCAATGTCACCGATCTCGACCGCGGCCGGCGGCCCGGAACGCTGGCCGCCTTCGAGGAGCTCATCAAGCTGGTGCAGCATTTCGATGTCTTGCACATGCTGGGGCCGTGCATCGAACCGCAGGATATCGACAATCGTTTCCGCCACTATGCCGTCAACCGGGCGCAACTGACCCTTTCGGACAAATTCCCGTTCGTGTTCGCGCGTGGCACGCCGCAGGTCGATGACAGTTTCGAAATGATCAGGCTGGCCCGCGGCCTGTCCGAGGATGAGTTCCGCTCCGGCGCGCATTGCTACACCGTCATCAACACCAATTCGCCGCGCCAGCTCGACATTCCCATGGCGCAAGGCATCATCGATTTCGCCAGGGCGGGCCAGGTCCTGATCATCACGCCCTTCTGCCTGGCCGGTGCGATGGCACCGATCACGGTGGCCGGCGCCTTGACCTTGCAGCATGCCGAAGCGCTGGCCGGGCTGACGCTGGCGCAGATCGTGCGGCCCGGCGCGCCGGTGGTCTACGGTTCCTTCTCCTCCAATGTCGACATGAAATCGGGCGCACCCGCCTTCGGCACGCCGGAGCACGTCAAAGCCACACTGGGCGCGGGCCAGCTGGCGCGCTTCACCGGACTGCCCTGGCGCTCCGGCGGCGGCAGCGCGGCCAACATATCGGACGCGCAGGCGGCGCACGAGACGCAGTTCGCGCTATGGGGCTCGGTGCTGTCGGGCGCCACCGTCTGCATTCATGCCGCCGGCTGGCTGGAAGGGGGCTTGAGCGTTTCCCTGGAAAAGCTGGTCACCGACATCGAGGCGCTGCAGACGGTCGCCGAACTCTGCGCCGCGACGCCTGGTGACGACGATGCGATCGGCTTCGAGGCGATCGCCGAGGTGCAGCCGGGCGGCCATTTCTTCTCGGCCGGCCACACCATGGCGCGCTACCGCACCGCCTTCTACGAACCGCTGGTGGCCGACTGGTCGAATTTCGGCAACTGGACGCAAAGCGGCTCGAAGACCGCGACCGAACGCGCCACCGGCATCTGGAAGCGCATCGTGGCCGATTTCGAGCCGCCTGCAGCGGCTGCCGCGACCGCGGGTGTGCTCGACGACTTCATCGCTAGGCGCACCGAGGAGGGCGGCGCCGCGCCGGTGTCCTGAGATTGCTTGCAGATTCACCGTCCCGAATTGTGGCTGGATACCGGAACCCGCGGCGCGTTCCACGCATTCATGGATGCGGGCCAGTGCCTTTGGCTCCATCCGCGAGCCGTTGAGGGAGGACGACATGGGTTTCGACCAGTATCACGAACCGCCGGAAGAACTGTCGCAGAAGGTGCGGACCTTCGCCCGCATGATCGCCTCGCTGATCGAGGAGGCGGAAGCGATCGGCTGGTACGAACAGCGCATGTCGGTTGAAAAAGACCCGGAGGCCAAGGCGATCATGAAGAACGCACAGAGCGAGGAGTTCAAGCATTTCGGCATGGACCTCGAATTCCTGCTGCGCCAGAAGACGGACTGGCGCGCGGAACTGAAGGAAATCCTGTTCACCACCGGGGATATCGTCAAGGCTGGCGAGCGGGGCGAGAAGAAGGTGGATTGACCGGCTTCGCCGGCGCTGGTCCCATCAATCGCTATCGCGCGCGACCAGTTCCAGCGGCCAGACTTCGCGGATGACGCGCGGGCCTTCCGGGCCGGCGAAGGCGGGGAGCGATGCCAGCAGCATTTCGGCCAGCCGTCGGCCCATCGGCTCCAGCGCCGGGCGAAAGGCGGTCAGCGCCGGCGAAAAATAGCGGCAGAGCGGCGTGTCGACGATGACGTTCACGGCAATGTCTTGACCGGGCCGCATGCCCATCTCGGCCAGCGCCTTGCAGCCGCCGAGCGCCATGGCATCATTGTTGAAGATGATTGCCGTCGGCGGGTCTTTTGCCAACATCACGCGCGGCGTCACCTCGTAGCCGCCGGCCTCGTTGATGAAACCGTCGGCGATCAGCTCGTGATCGACCTCGATGCCATGCCGCTGCAAGCCCTTGCCATAGCCGTCCAGGAACAGATAGCCGAAGTTGAGATCAAGCGAAGGGCGGATGGCGGCAATGCGACGGTGTCCGCGCGCCACGAGGCGGTCGACGGCCTCTTCGCCCGCCCTTTCGAAATCGATATCGAGCGAAGGATAGGTGTCGTCGCCCGACTGGCTTCGGCCGAGCGTGGCGAAGGGAAAGCCGACCTTGCCGAGATAGTCGATTCGATCGTCTTCCCGCCGCGTATTGGCCAAAACGACCGCATCGACCAAGCGCGTCTCGACCACGCGGCGCAACCGCTCCTGCTGATATTTGCCGGGCTCACCCATGACGACCATCAGATCGAGGCCATGCTCGGCCAGCTTCGCCTGCAGCCCGATCAGGAACGGGATGAAAAACGGTTCGCCATATTGCTGGTCGCCCTGATGCGGCTGCAGCATGAAGGCGATCGAATGGGTGGCTCCTTGCCTGAGACTGCGTCCGGACTGGTTGGGCGCATAGTTCAGCTGCCTGGCGGCATCGAGCACGCGCTGGCGGGTGTCGGCATTGACGTCGGCGCGTCCGTTCAGCGCCCGCGACACGGTGCCGATCGAAATGTTCAGGTGTCGCGCAAGGTCGTGGATGCTGGACGCCAAGTGACTGTTCTCCCCCCTTCTTGGCTAGCACCGGTTGCCGCCCGGGCCAAGGCGCTACGGCGATTTTCGACAGCGGCCGATTGACATTCTACGTCATCGGGTGTGTTCTCGTAAACGTTTACGGAAAAACGTTTACGGCGGTGCCGTGAATGCCGTGACACTCGGCCTGGAGGGGCCGAACGGGAGGATCGCCGGATGATGAATGTCGTCCTCGTCGGCTGTGGCGCGATGAGCAGACAATGGCTCGATGCCGCAAGCCGGATCGACGGGCTTGCCATTGTCGGCCTTGTCGACCTCGACGCCGAACGGGCGCGGGCGAGGGCGGTCGAATACGGGCTTGCCAATGCCGTCACCGGCACCAGCCTCGACGCGGTGCTCGACCAGACAAAACCCGACGCGGTGTTCGATGTCGTGGTTCCCGCCGCCAGGCGCGACGTCGCGCTTTCGGCCTTCGCCCATAAGTGCCATCTCCTGACCGAGAAGCCGCTGGCGGACAGTCCCGAGAACGCCCGCACCATCGTCGAGGCCGCGCGCCGGGCAAAGCGCGTTCATGCCGTCGTCCAGAACCGGCGCTATGTCGCCAATGTCAGGCGCATACGGCGTTTTCTGGACTCTGGCGTCATCGGTGCGGCGACCAGCATCCATGCCGACTTCTTCATCGGGCCGCATTTCGGCGGCTTCCGCGAGGAAATGGACCATGTGCTGCTGCTCGACATGGCGATCCATACCTTCGATGCCGCCCGCTACATGGTCGCCGGCGAGCCGGCCGGTGTCTTTTGCCAGGAATGGGAGCCGGCCCAGTCCTGGTACCGGCAAGGGTCGTCGGCGAGCGCCGTCTTCGATCTCGGCGGCGGCAAGGTCTTCACCTATGCCGGCTCCTGGTGCGCAGCCGGCTTCCGCACCAGTTGGGAGGGCAGCTGGCGCATCGTTGGCGAGCGCGGCAGCCTGACCTGGGACGGCCATGACGGGCTGAAGGCGGAAGCGGTGGTATCGGGCCGTGACGGCCTGATGGACAAAACCGAGCCGGTCGGCGTGCCGGCGCTCGATCCTTCCGACCGCGTCGGCGGCCATCTCGGCATCATCCAGGATTTCATGCACGCCATCGAGACCGGCACCGAGCCGGAAACGCGCGGTGCAGACAACATCAAGAGCCTGGCCATGGTTTTTGGCGCGATCGAGAGCGCCGAGACCGGGCGGCGCGTGGCGATCACAAGGGAAGGACCATGATGCCAAACCCGTTGCTCGACATCCGCATCGGCACGATGGTGCGGGCCAATCTCGACGACCCGGCGGCCTATGTCAGGCAGATCCTGCCGCTCGGCTTCGAGAGCATCCAGCCCTTCTTCTGGCAGACGCTGGGCGGCAAGGACCTGCCGCGATTGGCCGGCCAGATCCGCGAGGCGATCGGCGATGCCGACGTGACGGTGTCCTCGATCGGCGTGTTCGGCAATCCGCTGGAGAGCGGCGATGTCGATCGCGGCGTGCTCGCGGCCTGGGAAACGGTGATCGACAATGCCCATCTGTTCGGCGCGTCCACGGTCAGCGGCTTCACCGGGCGCATCCGCGGCAAGCCGCTGCCCGACAGCCTGCCGCGCTTTCGCGAGGTGTGGGGGCCGCTGGCCAGGCGCGCCGCCGACAAGGGCGTGCGCATCGCCTTCGAGAACTGCGCCATGGACGGCAACTGGGCAGGCGGCGACTGGAACATCGCCCACAATCCGGACGCCTGGGAGCTGATGTTCAACGAAGTGCCCGACGAAAATCTCGGCCTCGAATGGGAACCCTGCCATCAGCTCGTCTACCTGATCGATCCGATGCCGCAGATCCGCAAATGGGCGCCGCGCATCTTTCATGTCCACGGCAAGGACGCCACGATCCGCTGGGACGTGATCCGCGAGCATGGCGTGTTCGGCCGCGTGCCTTTCGTGCAGATGCGCACGCCGGGCTTCGGCGACAGCGACTGGACGCGGGTGATCAGCGAGTTGCGGCTGGCCGGTTACAAGGGCGCCATCGATATCGAAGGCTGGCACGACCCGGTCTATCGCGGCGATCTCGAGATCACCGGGCAGGTGCGGGGGCTGGAGTATCTCAAGCAATGCCGGGGAGGCGCCAGCTACCTGCCAAATCCGGCGTGAGAAGCGCGGCGGCGGGAGGAGCCGGCCGTCAAATGCCAATGCCAGCAAATCGTCAAGAGCCCTCGGCGACGAGGAAAACAATGGGAGGACAAGTGCATGAGCATAGCAATCAGAACGACATTCGCGCGCACCGTCGTCGTGGCCGCCGCCGCGGCGCTCTGCGCCGCCATCTCTACCATGCCGGCACGGGCGCTCGACCAGCAATGGTGCAAGGATGTCCATATCCGCTTCTTCGTCGGCGGCGCGGAGGGCGATGCTTTCGGCACCATCGTCTATAATGGCGCTAGGCAGGCGGCGGCCGATCTCGGCCCGAAGGTCGACTACATCTTCTCGGGCTGGGACCCCGAAAGGATGGTGCAGCAATTGCGCGAGGCGGTCGCGGTCAAGCCCGGCGGCATCGCCATGATGGGTCATCCGGGCGAAGACGCGATCATGCCGCTGGCCGAGCAGGCGCATAAGGACGGCATCAAGATGATGTACCAGAACGTGCCGCTGCCGAAGGTGGTGGCGGCGTACGGCGGCGGCTATGTCGGCGCCCAGCAGGAGCAGCAGGGCCGCGCGCTCGGCGCCGAGGCGTTCAAGCTGGCCGGGCTGAAATCCGGCGACAAGGCGATCATGATCGGTCCCTTCGACAATGAGAGCCGGGGCGCGCGCGAGCGTGCGACCGTCGCCGCATTGAAAGAGGCCGGCGTCGATGTCGTTCAAATCAACTCCGCGACCGAGTGGGCGGCCGACCCGAATCTCGCCATCCCGTTGATCACCGCGGCCTTGCTCAACAATCCCGGCGTCAAGGCGGTCGGCTATCCCGGCGGCCAGATGCTCGGCAATGTCCCGACATACATGCAGGCCGCGGGGCGGAAGCCCGGCGATATCTTCAACTTCGGCTTCGACACCAGTCCGCAGATCGTCGAGGGCTTCAAGGGTGGCTGGGTGCAGCTGACAGCCGACCAGCAGCCATTCCTGCAGGGCTATCTGCCGATCCTCAGCCTCTGCCAGCAAGTGGTGCTGGGCTTGGCGCCGCTGAATGTCGACACCGGCGCCGGCTTCGTCACGCCGCAGAATTACGAGATCGTCTCAGAGCTCGCCAAGCAGGCGCTGCGCTGATCTCCCAAGGCTGCCGGCCGGGTCAGGCCCCGGCCGGCAGGACCGCTGGAGAAGTTGTCCGGCACGCGACAATGGAAAGCGAGGATCCGATGGCCGAACGCATCATCGAACTGCGCGATATCAAGAAGTCCTACGGTCAGGTCTATGCGCTGGGCGGCGTCAATCTCAGCGTCGACCGCGGCGAGGTCGTCGGCCTCATCGGCGACAATGGCGCCGGCAAGTCGACGCTGATCAAGATCCTGTCCGGCGTGGTCAGGCCGACCAGCGGCGAGATTCTCGTGCGCGGCGAGCCGGTGACCGGATGGAGCGCGGCGCGCTCGCGTGATGCCGGCATCGAGACAGTGTTCCAGGACCGGGCGCTCGCCGTCCAGCAGACCATCGTGCGCAACATCTTCATGGGCCGCGAGCTCACCGGCTTCATGGGCTGGCTGAAGGTCAACAAGGAGATCGAGGAGGCGAGCCGGCTGATGCGCGAGATCGGCTTCACCTCGAAAGTGTTCACGCCGCACTCGATCGTCGGCCAGCTTTCTGGCGGCGAGCGCCAGGGCGTGGCGATCGCGCGCGCCATCTACAAGCAGGCCGAGCTGATCATTCTCGACGAGCCGACCACGGCGTTGTCGCTGACCGAAACCGCCAAGGTCTTCCATTTCGTGCGTCAGGTGCGGGCGAGCGGCCGCTCGATCCTGTTCATCGGCCATAACATCCATCATGTCTTCGACATCGCCGACCGCTTCGTCGTGATCGATCGCGGCAAGGTGGCGCTGGCCGCCGACCGCAGCCAGGTCAAGTCGGCGGAAGACCTGATCAATTTCATGGAAGACGTCGCGCACCCCGGCGGATTGCCGGGCCTGCACGAGGCCGTCGGAGCGGAGCAGCGAGCGCGATGAGCAAGACCATGGAACCCGATCTGCAAAACCAGTTCAGCGGTCCAGGCGGCGATACCGCCGGCAAGGAATGGAGGCATCCGTCCGATCAATGGCTGCGCGGCTTCGTCCTCGACAACCGGGCATCGCTGGGCACGCTCGCCGTGTTCATCGTCATGATGGCGGTGTTCATGATCGCCAATCCGACCGTGTTCACCACCTGGTATCTCTACAGCTCCGTGCTGACGACGCTTCCCGTTGCGCTGTTCGTGGTGGTGCCGCTGGTCTTCGTCGTCACCTGCGGCGAGATCGACCTGTCGTTTCCGGCGACGATGGGTTTTGCGGCCTGGGTCTTCGCGCTGGTCGTGCAGGCGGGCTACGATCCGTTCCTCGGCATTGCCGCGGCGCTCGTCACCGGCGTGCTGCTCGGCTTCCTCGTCGGATCGCTGGTCGTCTATGGCGGCCTGTCGTCGCTGATCGCCACGCTCGGCATGAACTTCCTGCTGCGCGGGCTGATCCAGATCATCAATGAAGGCAAGTCGATGGCGCTGACCGGTCTTGCCGGCAGCACGGCCTACAAGATCTTTTCCAGCCAGGTCTTCGGCATTCCGGTGCAGATTTTCTGGGCCATCGCCTTCGTCGTGCTGTCGGCGATGCTTTACAACCGTCACCGCTTCGGCGCGCAGGTCAAGGTGGTCGGCGACAATCCAGACAGCGCCCAGCAGATGGGCATCGACGTCAAGCGCGTGCGGGTGAAAGTGTTCGTCTTCGTCGGCATAGGTGCGGCGATCGCCGGAACGTTTTCGGTGATGATCAACTTCACCTGGTGGCCGACCGCGGGCGACGGTTATCTGTTGCCGGTGCTGGCCTCGGTGTTCGTCGGCGGCACCCCGACCTGGGGCGGCATCGGCACCGTGGCCGGCGGCGCGATCGGCGCCGTCACCGTGTCGTTCATCCAGACCGGGGTTGTCGCGGCGGGGTTGAGCGGCTTCTACGTGCAGTTCTTCAACGGGCTGATCATCATCCTGTCGCTGCTCGGGCACAAGTGGAACCAGGCAAGGTACAGGTGAGGGGGGCAATCGGTCCGGCCTCGCGGCAGGGCTGGCAGAAAGAACTAGTGGATTGGGATTTGCTCAAGCTCAGCTAGGCGATTTGATGTGCTAGAAACGGCTCCTGTTTTTGAGGGACCGCTAGATGAAGATACTTGCGCCGGATATTGAGCAAGCAGTTGGAGCCAGTGAAGATATTTTTGGCCGCGACTCGTTTGGCGATGGGCTCTTGAAGGTTTTTGATCTCAGCGAGGATGCGTTGGTTGTCGCTCTTGACGAGCCATGGGGATCAGGAAAAACGGTCTTTGCAAGACGTTTGGCTCGTAGGGCAAGGGATCAGAAATTCAAAGTTGTCTATTTCGATGCATTCAAACGCGACTATGATTCCGACGTTTTTGTTTCACTTGCTGCAGAGATTCTTGAAGAGACGGGGATAAAGCCAAAAGAAAAAAAGGCGCTTAAGGAAAAGGTGAAAGACGTTGCGAAGATTGTCGGGCGGGTTGCTATAAAAGGCGCAATTCGCGGGCTAACAGCCGGTGCGGTTCGAGCTTCGGATTTCGAGGATGCAAATGAAGATATAGCCAATGAGGTGGGCAAAGAGATTGAAGCCGAGCTCGACAAAGTTATTGACAGTCGGCTGGAAAACGCGAAGGCCGAGCAAAAAGCATTCGAATCTTTTCGCCAAACCCTTTCGGACCTTATGTCGGTTAATGACAATCAAAAGCCTCTTATATTTATTGTAGACGAGCTTGATAGATGTAGACCAACATATGCCTTGTCGGTTTTGGAGACAATAAAACATCTGTTTTCGGTCAAGAACGTTCACTTTCTCCTTGTTTGCCAGCTTGATCAGCTCTCAGCGGCAACCAGAAAAATGTATGGATCCGAGATAGATGCGAGTTTGTATCTTGAGAAATTCATTCATTTTAGAGTCACGTTTCCGCAATTCGAAAAAAGAGAGAATGACAGGGTTCTAAAGAAATTTGTCCTAAATGTCCTCAAAGCAATGCCAGACGACGATGAATCCGGTCGCTTAAAAGATGGTTTCGCAGATTTTACTTCGCTTGTATGGTCAAGAGGCCAGTATTCTCTCCGTCGAATTGAACGCCTCTGCACATTGTTTGGATTGTGTATGGCTTTTACAAATAAAAACACAATACGTCATCAAGCTCTTATTCATATACTTTGCGATTTGAAACTTTCGTCTCCAAGACTGTTTTCCAAGGCTAAAAATGGAACGTTAACCTATCAGGACGTCAAGAATCGCTATTTGTTTTCTGATGATCCCGATAAAAGAAATGATGATCTCGACTGGTATGCTATGAATTGGAGGTATTTCTTATTGTCAGATGAGGAATTGAAAGGATTTGACGTAAGCGTATTTGGAAGAAGCCTGTTTGAATATAGTATTGATCGAGAGGATGTTGTTCGCTTTCTGGCGAATAAAATTGTAGATCGATTTGCATTCCCGACTTGATCTTCACACCGCCGCGACGAACCCGTCCAGCACGCGTTTCTGGCCGGCCTTGTCGAAGTCGATGGTCAGCTTGTTGCCTTCGATGGCCGAGATGTTGCCGTTGCCGAATTTCTGGTGGAAGACGCGGTCGCCGACATTGAAGGGCGAGGGCGTGTCGGAGACGGATTTGGCGACCAGTTCGCCATCGATGGTGCGGCCCTTCACGCTGGTGCGGCCGGCGCCGTAGCCGGAATCGGTCTCGCCATAGCCGATGCGTTCGACCTGATGGCCCGAGCGCGTGCCCCAGTTGCGGTCGGTCGCCTCGGTGCGGTTGGCCTGTGCGCGCTGCCAGCCCGGTGTCGAATAGCTGTTGGAGAAGGCGCCGGACTTTTCCGTGTCGGCGCCGACATTGTCGAAACGCGAGGCGCCATACGGGTTCTGCCGGCCACCACGGCCAGATGCGAATGATCCACCGCCATAGTTGTTGCCGTAGCCGCCGTAGCTGTTGCCGGCTTCGGCGACCTCGACATGCGTCTCCGGCAGTTCCTCGAGGAAGCGCGACGGTATGGTCGATTGCCAGAGCCCGTGGATGAGGCGGTTGGAGACGAACCAGATATGCAGGTTCTTCTTGGCCCGCGTCAGGCCGACATAGGCGAGCCGCCGCTCTTCCTCCAGTCCGGAACGGCCGCCTTCGTCGAGCGCGCGCTGATGGGGAAAGAGGCCTTCCTCCCAGCCGGGCAGGAAGACGGTCTCGAATTCGAGGCCCTTGGCCGAATGCAGCGTCATGATGGAGACGGCGTCTTGCCCCGCATTCTGCTCGGCATCCATGACCAGCGCGACATGTTCGAGGAAGGAGCGCAGCGACTCGTACTGCTCCATGGAGCGGATCAGTTCCTTCAGATTCTCCAGCCGGCCGGGGGCCTCGACCGAACGGTCGTTCTTCCACATGTCGGTATAGCCGCTCTCCTCGAGAATGGTCTCTGCGAGCTCGGTGTGCGGGGTGGTTTCCAGCGCTTTCTGCCAACGCTCGAAATTGGCCGCGACCTCGCGCAAAGCGGCGCGCGGCTTCGGCTTCAACTCGTCGCTTTCGGCGAGATTGGCGGCGGCCTCCAGCATCGGGATACGTAGCGCGCGCGCCGTGTCGTGGATCTGGCGGATGGTCGCTTCGCCCAGCCCGCGCTTGGGCACATTGACGATGCGCTCGAAGGCGAGGTCGTCGGCGCCTTGCGCGACGACGCGGAAGAAGGCCATCGCGTCGCGGATTTCCATGCGCTCGTAGAAACGCGGGCCGCCGATGACGCGGTAGTTGAGGCCGAGCGTGGTAAAGCGCTCCTCGAAGGCGCGCATCTGGAAGGACGCGCGGACCAGGATCGCCATGTCGTTGAGATTGTGCTTCTGGCGCTGGTAGGCCTCGATGGTCTCGCCGATGGCACGGGCTTCCTCCTCCGAATCCCAGGCGGCGTGGACATTGACCTTGCCGTCCTCGGGGTCGTTGCGGTCGGTGAACAACGTCTTGCCGAAGCGGCCCTCATTATGGGCGATGAGGTGGGAGGCGGCGCCCAGTATGTGCGCGGTCGAGCGGTAGTTGCGCTCGAGCCGGATGATTGTGGCGCCGGGAAAATCCTTGTCGAAGCGCAGGATATTGTCGACCTCCGCGCCGCGCCAGCCATAGATCGACTGATCGTCGTCGCCGACGCAGCAGATATTAACGGCGGATCTGTCGCGCGAGGCGCCCCCTTCTGTCCTGCCGGACATCTCCCCCACTTGCGGGGAGATTGGCTTGCCTTCGGGCCTTTGCGCCAGCAGGCGCAGCCACATGTATTGGGCGATGTTGGTGTCCTGGTATTCGTCGACGAGGATGTATTTGAAGCGCCGGTGGTAGTCCTTCAGCACGTCGGGATTGGCGCGGAAGATGCGGATCGGGTGACAGAGCAGGTCGCCGAAATCGCAGGCGTTGAGCGTCTGCAGCCGCTCCTGATAGGCTTTGTAGAGTTCGCGGCCCTTGCCGTTGGCAAAGCTGCGCGCATCGCCCTCGGCGATGTCGGCCGGGCCCTGGCCCTTGTTCTTCCAGCCGTCGATCATCTGGGCGAACTGTTTTGCCGGCCAGCGCTTGTCGTCCAGGCCCTCGGCCTGGATGAGCTGCTTGATCAGCCGCACGACGTCGTCAGTGTCCAAAATGGTGAAGTCGGAGCGCAGCCCGGCAAGCTCGGCATGCCTGCGCAGAAGCTTCACGCCGATCGAGTGGAAGGTGCCGAGCCAGGGCATGCCCTCGACATTGCCTTCGCCGATCAGGATGCCGATGCGCTGCTTCATCTCGCGCGCGGCCTTGTTGGTGAAGGTCACCGCCAGGATCTGCGAGGGGAAGGCCCTGCCGGTCGCCAGGATGTGCGCGATGCGGGTGGTCAGCACACGGGTCTTGCCGGTACCGGCGCCGGCCAGCACCAGAACCGGGCCTTCGGTGGTTTCCACCGCCAGCCGCTGCTCAGGGTTCAGCCCTTTCAAATAGTCGGGCGCGTTGTTCTGGCCACCGCGGGCAGCCATGGCGCGCGCGGCAATGCCCGACGGGGCCGTGGACCGCGCATCGGGTTCGTCGAAAAAGGGCATGTCTTCGGAAAAGCCGGACATCTTCCCCCGAATGTAGTGATTCGGGAGGGAAAGACCAGAACTGTCTACGTTTTGTTCCGGTAAAGTGCCTGATACGGCCACGCGGGCCTATGGCGGCCGGGGTCCTGAACCGACCTCGGGCGGAACGAGGTAGCCGCTAGAGGCCGATGACCCGGTGCTTGACAGGCGCGGCGGTCGGGAGAAAGCTGCGCACGGGCAGGAACGGTGCGCCGGGTTGCCCAGGGCCGCCACCATGCGCGCAACAGTCGAAGGAGTATCATCTTGGCTGTCACCATCACCTCCCTCATCCTCTTCCTCATCGGCCTGGTGCTCGGCGCCGGCGGCATCTGGTTGGCCTCGCTGGGCGGCAGCTGGTACTACATCATCGTCGGCCTTGCTTTCCTGATCGCCGCCTGGCTGCTCTACCGGCGCCGTTCCACCGCGCTCTGGCTCTACGCGGCGATCGTGCTTGGCACGCTGGCCTGGGCGGTCTGGGAAACCGGTTTCGACTGGTGGGAACTCGGCCCGCGTGGCGGCATCATCGTGCTGGTGGCGCTGTGGCTGCTGACGCCGTGGGCGCGGCGCGGCCTTGCCGGTCCGGACGGTCGCGCGCCGCTGATCCTGGCCGTGCTGGCATCGCTGGCGGTGGCCGGCTATTCGATGACCACGGACCCGAAGGATATCGCCGGCGCGCTCGACACCGACAAGGTGATCCCCAACGCCAATCTCGGCGGCGATGTGCCGGCGGGCGAATGGCACTTCTATGGCCGCACCCAGTTCGGCCAGCGCTATTCACCGCTCGACCAGATCACGACCGACAATGTCGCCAACCTGCAGCCGGCCTGGACCTATCGCACCGGTGACGTGAAGGGACCGGACGATATCGGCGAGACCACCTACCAGGTGACGCCGCTCAAGATCGGCGACACGCTCTACATCTGCACGCCGCACAATTTCGCCATCGCGATCGATGCGGCGACCGGCAAGGAGAAGTGGCGCTACGATCCCAAGATCAAGCTCGACAAGGACCGCCAGCACCAGACCTGCCGCGGCGTGTCCTATTATGCCGATGCGTCCGGCGCCGGCGGCCAGCCTTGCGCGACGCGCGTCTACCTGCCGACCTCGGACGCACGGCTGATCGCGCTCGACGCCGCCAACGGGCAGGTTTGCCCGGCCTTTGCCGAGGGCGGCACGCTCAATCTGTTGACCAACATGCCGTATCCGAAGTCGGGCTATTACTACTCGACCTCGGCGCCGCTGATCGCGGGCGGCAAGATCATCGTCGGCGGCGCGGTCAACGACAATTATTCGACGCAGGAGCCGTCCGGCGTCATCCGCGCCTATGATGCGAGCACCGGCAAGCTGCTGTGGAACTGGGATTCCGGCAATCCGGACCAGACGACGCCGCTGGCCGCCGGCCAGACTTACACCGCCAACTCACCCAACATGTGGTCGACGCCGAGCGCCGACGAGAAGCTCGGCCTGCTCTACGTGCCGCTCGGCAACCAGACGCCGGACCAGCTCGGCATGGGCCGCAGCGCCAATGTCGAGAAATTCTCCTCCTCGATCACCGCGCTCGACCTCAACACCGGGCAGTTGAAATGGGTGCGCCAGACCGTGCACCATGACCTCTGGGACATGGACGTGCCGGCGCAGCCCAGCCTGGTCGACATCACCAAGGCCGACGGCACCGTGGTGCCTGCCCTTGTCGGGCCGACCAAGCAGGGCGACCTCTATGTGCTCGACCGGCGCACCGGCGAGCCGGTCATCCCTGTGAAGGAAGTGCCGGCGCCGGGCGGCGCCATCGAAGGCGACCACACATCGCCGACGCAGCCGGTCTCCGATCTTACCTTCATGCCGAAGCCGCTGACCGGCGCCGACATGTGGGGCATCACCATGTTCGACCAGCTGGCCTGCCGTATCGAATTCCAGGGTTTGCGCTACGAGGGCCGCTACACGCCGCCTTCCGTACAGGGCTCGCTGATCTATCCCGGCAATTTCGGCACCTTCAACTGGGGCGGGGTGGCGGTCGATCCGGTGCGGCAGGTGATGTTCGGCATGCCGACCTACCTGGCATTCAAGTCCCAGCTCATTCCGCGCGATCAGGTGCCGCCGCCGGATGGGGGGCGCGGCAGCGAGCAGGGGTTGAACCGCAATGAGGGCGCGCCCTATGCGGTGGTGATGGGGCCGTTCCTGTCACCGCTCGGCATCCCCTGCCAGGCGCCGCCCTGGGGCTATGTCGCCGGTGCCGATCTCAGGACAGGACAGATCGCCTACAAGCACCGCAACGGCACCATCTACGACATGACGCCTTTGCCGCTGCCGCTGAAGGTCGGGGTGCCGGGCATCGGCGGTCCGATGATCACCGCCGGCGGCGTCGCTTTCCTCGGTGCCGCCGTCGACGATTATCTGCGCGCCTATGATTTGACGTCGGGCAAGCAGCTCTGGCGGGCCAGGTTGCCGGCGGGAGGGCAATCGACGCCGATGACCTATACGGTCGCCGACGGGCGCCAGTTCGTGGTCATCGTTGCCGGCGGCCACGGCTCGGTCGGCACCAAGCCGGGCGATTATGTGATGGCCTACGCGCTGCCTAAGTAGGGAAGGGGGATCTGGGAGGGTGGTGGTCTGGCAGCTATGCAATTTTTCCGGCAACGTCGGCGCCGCCCCTCATCTGCCTGCCGGCATCTTCTCCCCGTATAGTGACGGGGAGAAGGAGCAGTGTCAGCCTTGGCGCCCTTCCTGCACAATGACAACTGGCTAACCATTGAAGGCGGCGTCCTTCTCCCCGTCACTATACGGGGAGAAGTGCCCGGCAGGGCGATGAGGGGCGGCGCCGACCGTGGCCAGTAAAACGTCGCATGCCGAGCGGCCCTCACACTTCGATCGGCTCTCCCGCCTCAGCCGAGCCCGAGATGGCTCTTCAGGCTCGGCACCGAGCCCAGCACCTGGTTGGTCAAATCGGGGCCGGCGGCCGCCTCGGCCTGCTGGACAAGCGTCTCGCCGGCCTTCTGGATCTGCGCCATGTCAAGGCCGGAGGCCTTGAGCGCGGCGAGGCCATTGATCAGCGCGCCAGCTTTCTCGCCGAGCACGCCGCCAAGCGCGCCCTGCAGCGAGGACAGGAAGCCGCCGCCTCCTGCCGGGGCGGCGGCCATGACGTCATATTTCTGCGCCAGCGCGTCGGCGCCCGGAATCTTGGCGAAGAAGGAGGAGGCGCTGGTGCCTTCCGCCTCGTGCTCGAGCACCGAGAAAATGGTGCCGACGACTTTTTCGGTCGTTACCTGATCGATACCGGCCTTCTGCGAGACGGTGTTCACGATGTCCTGTACGTCCATGACTTCACCTCACCCCTGGGTTTTCGTGGTTGCCGAATGGCGCTCGCGGCTGCGAACCCTGACCATGGATTTTTTTCCGGCGGCGGCGATGCTCGCGCGCAGGGACAGAATGGCAGCGACGGCCACCACGAAGGCGGTTGCCAGGATCGGTGAGGGCATCGTCATCGCTTTCGCTCCTTCAGGACCGTGGCCGCCGGATGGGGCGGCTGGTCAGTCAGTTTCCCCCACTATTGTGGCAGCGCCATCAAGATTTGTCACCGATGACAGAAACGTGATGATCCACGGACCGAGGCGGATAGCGACTTAAGGCGTCACCGAGCCGTGACTGGACGGTGCGAGGCTCGCCCCTATCTTGCCAATGGCCCAGACACCGAACCGAAGCCGAGACAGCGAGATCGAGGAAGAAAACCCCATGCCTGACCCCACCACCAAGACCGTCATCACCCAGGCGATGATCGATGCCTATGACGAATACACGCATCTGACGCTGGATCGCCGCCGCTTCATGGAGCAACTGACCAGGCTTGCCGGATCGGGTGCGGCCGCCGCCGCGATCGCGCCGATGCTGGCGGCGAATTCGGCCCAGGCGGCGATCGTGGCCGAAACCGATGCCCGCGTGAAGGGCGAGGACATCACCTATCCCGGCAGTGACGGCGAGATGAAGGGCTATCTGGTCAAGCCGGCGAACCAGGCCGGCAAGCTCGGCACCGTCATCGTCATCCATGAAAACAGGGGGCTCAACCCGCATATCCGCGACGTCGCCCGGCGCGTGGCGTTGGAAGGGTTCGTGGCGCTGGCGCCCGATTTCCTGTCGCCGCTCGGCGGCACGCCCACCGACGAGGACAAGGCGCGCGATATGTTCACAAAGCTCGACCCGGCACGGACCGTGGCCAACGGCGTGGCGACGGTCGCCTTCCTGAAGGCCGACAAGGACGGCAACGGCAAGGTCGGTGCCGTCGGCTTCTGCTGGGGCGGAGGCACCGCCAACATGCTGGCCGTCAACGCGCCAGACCTTGCCGCCAGCGTCGCCTATTACGGCATGCAGCCCAAGGCCGCCGACGCGTCGAGGATCAAGGCCGCGCTGCTGTTGCATTATGCCGGTCTGGACGAGCGCACCAATGCCGGCATCGACGCCTTCAAGAAAGAACTCGACGCCGCGCATGTCGAATACACGGTCTATGTCTATGAAGGCGCCAACCATGCCTTCAACAACGACACTTCGGCCGCCCGTTATGACAAGAAAGCGGCCGATCTCGCCTGGGGCAGGACAATCGCTTTCCTCAAGCAGAAGCTGGCTTGACCGCCGTCAGCGTCCCGGCGCCCAGACAGTCTCGAAGGCGGGCGACAAGGTGAAGCCCGCCGGACGTTCCGATGTGGGCGGCGGACGCCGCACACCTTCCTGCAGATAACGCAAGGCGGAGGTCACCCCATTCGTCGTGTAGGGTTTGGCAATGACCCCGATCGCGCCGGCGAAATGGTCGGGAATACGCTTCGGGTTGGCGGTCATGAACACGACCATGGCGTTCTTCCTGCCGTCGATATATTCGGCGACGTCGATGCCGGTCGGGCCGTCGGTGAGGTGGATGTCGACAAAGGCGATATCGGCCCGCGTGGAATCGATCATGGCCCTCGCTTCGGCGAGCGATGTTGCCCAGCCAACGACGCTGTGGCCGGCGTCCTCCACCAGGCTTTCCAACTCCATGGCCAGCAGCGCCTCGTCCTCGACGATCAGGATCTTGAGTGAGTCGGTCATGACAGGTTCCCCTTATGCTGTGGTCCATTGGGCATCGAAATGACAACGCGGGTGCCGGGACCGGCATCGCGCCATTCGATGTCGGCACGCAATTGGCGGGCAAGCGACTTGATCAGCCGCATGCCGAAGGAGGCGTCGCCATTGGCGCCAGCCATCCCGACGCCGTCATCCGAGACCTCGATGTTCAAATGGCCGTCCGGCTGGCTCATCTTGATGCCGATGCTGCCCGATTTCGTGCCGTCGGGCCTTTCCTTGAAGGCATGCTTGAGCGCGTTGGTGACGAGTTCGTTGACCATCAGCGCCACCGGCGTCGCCTTCTCGGCCGGGACCACGATGGGCTCGAGTTCGAGTGTCGGATTGATTTCCGAACGTCCCGAAGCAGTCAGCAGGTCGGAGATGAGATCCCTGGCGAAGTCCGAGACATCGAACTTGCTGACATCCTTGGACTGGTAGAGCCGGCGATGCACGGTGCTGAGCGCCTCGATGCGCTCCAGCATGGTGCCCAGCGAGCGCTTCAGATTTTCGTCGCTGACTGTCCGGCTCTGCATCAGGATGAGCGAGGAGATCATCTGCAGATTGTTCTTAACGCGATGATCGACTTCATGCAGAAGCGTGGTCTGCGCCTCGAGCGCCGCTTCGAGTTCGGCGGTGCGTTCCTTGACGGCCTTCTCGAAGCGTTCCTTGTCCGCGGTTATGCGGTGTTCGGAGCGCTTGCGGTCGGAAACGTCGAGCTGGGAGGCAAAAAAGAACTGCACTTCGCCTTTGTCATTGGAGACCGGGCTGATGTAGAGCGCATTCCAGAAACTCGAGCCGTCCTTGCGGTAGTTCAGGATATCGACGCTGAGATCGGTCTCGTCCGCGATCGCGGCGCGTATCTGTGCGACCGCGGCCTTTTCGGTTTTCGGTCCCTGCAGGAAGCGGCAGTTCCTGCCGAGAACTTCATGACGCTCATAACCTGTCATGCGAAGGAAGGCGTCGTTGGCGAAGACAATCGGATTGTCCTGCCGGCGCGGGTCGGTGATGATCATCGACATGCGTGTGGCGCGGATGGCCGCGGCGAAGGGATCGCCCTTACCCTGTTCTGCATGAAGGTCGTCGGTCATGTGCCATGCGTCGGCCGGTTCCCTGGTCCTTTTCGTGTCCATCGCGTCGCTCCAAGCCATTTTTTCGTGGGGGGACAACGGCTCGAACGCGGATTTGGTTCAATCTCGGTCCGCCTGTCGCAGTTCGTCGCAGGCGGGGAACCAAGGGAGGCTTTTTGCAACCTGCTGGGACGAAAGGGATTTCTCGGCTAGCCGGCGGAGGCCGGCCTGTGAAGCGCGACGCCGCCCACGACCAGCGCGATGCCGAGGCAATCGGCTGGGCCGGGGATCTGGCGCAGCAAGAGGATGCCGATCAGCGTCGCGGTGACCGGCAGCAGCGACAGCATCAGCGCGAAGCTCGCGCGCGGCAAGCGCGCCATGGCAAGCTGGTCGCAGACATAGGGGATGACCGAAGAACAGATGCCGACGCCGATGGCGGCGACGAGCAGCGGCGGCGAGAAAAAGGCCGGCAGCGCGTCGGCCAGGCCGATCGGCAGCACGACGACGAAGGCGACCGCCATGGCGGCACCCAGGCCGGCGATGCCGTCGCCCGCGCCGGCGCGGGCGATACGGTGGCCAAGCACGATGTAACCGACAAAGAGTGCGCCGTTGAGGAAAGCCCAGAACAGCCCGACGGGGTCGCTTGCCCATTTGACGTCGGTCAACAGCAAAGTGCCGGTGACGGCGATGCCAAGAGCGGCCAGATTGCGGGCGCTCCTGAGGCCGGCGAGCGCAATGCCGATGGTGCCGACGAATTCGATCGCCGCCACCAGTGAGATCGGCAAGCGGTCGAGCGCCAGGTAGAACGAGCAGTTCATCACCGCCAGGCAAGCGCCGAAGGCAATGAGCAAAAGCCGCGTCGGGAGATCGGCGCGGGCGAAGGTTCGCCAGGGGCGGGTCAGCGGCGCGAAGATCAGCGCCGCTGTGGCGATGCGCAGCCATGCCATGCCGAGCACGCCGACGTGCGGGAAAAGCAGCACCGCGAAGGCCGGACCGAGATAGTGGAAGACGGCACTGACGCCGAACCAGACATGCGGCGGCAATCTTGTCGCCAGCCCGGCGAGCACAGGACCGGCGAGCACAGGACCGGCAAGGGCAGGGCCGGCAAGGGCAGGGCTCGAAGGCGGGGCTTGCGTCTGGTCATCCATGAGATCAGTATCGCAGCCGGTTTTGCCGATTTACATGGATGATGGTCGGCGCATCCGATCATTTATTTCCTGGAAGCAAGGAGTTTTGCCTGAAACGCCTTCGAAGCGAAAATATCGACCTCGACGCGGCCGACATGAAGATCCTGCGCCTGCTGGAAAAGGATGCGCGCGCCAGCACGGCGGAGCTTGCGCGCTCGGTCGGCCTGTCGGCGCCGAGCGTAGCCGAGCGCATCAAGCGGCTACAGGAGAACGGCGTGATCGAAGCCTATTGCGTCAAGATCAACCCCGCAGCACTTGGCCTGAAACTGTCGGTCTGGCTGCGCATCCGGCCGGTGCCGGGGCAGTTGGCTGTCGTGGCCGAGATCATTCGTGCCCTGCCGGAGATCGCGCAATGCGACCGGGTCACCGGCGAGGACTGTTTCATCGCGCTGGCGCATGTCGCCTCGGTGGCCGAACTCGAACGGGTGATCGACCGCATCATTCCCCATGCGATGACCAACACCGCGATCATCCAGTCTTCACCGGTGGTGGCGCGCTCGCCGCTGGCGGCGGTCAAATGGCAGCCGTGAACCGCGGATTTGACCTGTTCGTCTGGTGTTCGTGCACTTTCTTGGGGGGAGAAACGATGTATCGGTTCGGCCCGCGCTCAGGCGTGCCCGCGCTTCAGGCGGGCGCGCTTCAGGATGCTGCGCCAGCGGATCATGTCGAACGGGATCGGTTCGTTGTTGTTGGCGATGTGAAAAATCTCGTTGTCGACATTCTTGAGCGAACGCCAGAAATCATAGTCAGATATGCGCGGATCGGCGGCCAGCCTGTCCACCTCGACCTTGATGTCGGTTTTCATGCACGTCCCTCGAACCGGCTTCGCCCCGCCGCCCGTAAACAACCCTGATGCGGACGTTTTCGACCGCTCCGCTGAGTCGTTCAACGGCTCAAATGGCTTGTTCCCGTTAAAACCTCGGTAAGGTTAACGCGGGTGTGGGGCCTCTTCAAGCACGCGTGCCGGCCGATGCGAAGGTCCGGCGATTTTGGATCGAGGGTGTGGCTTTGAGGCCAAAGCCCGGTTGTCGTTGGTCAGCCCTGCTTGCGCTTGATGCCGATCGAGCGGCCGGCGCGCTCGGGCATGGGCAGCACCGAATGCGCCGCGCGCATGGCTTCGATCCTGGCCAGCACATCGGCCGGGAAGGGCGCCACCTTCGGCCCCGACATGTCGACATGGAGCGACAAGGTCTCGGACGTGGCGGCGAGCCAGCCATCGACATGGCGGATTTCCTGATAGGCCCTGAGCCGCTTCTCGTCATGGTCGATGAGCTGGAAGGAAACCGTGACCTTGTGGTCCAGATGCAGCTCCCTGACGTAACAGACATGAACTTCGGCGGTGTAGATGGTGAGCCGCCGCTCTTTCACATAGTCCAGCCCCATGCCCATCGCCTCGAAGGCCTCGTCCGAGCAGCGGTCGAACAGCACGTTGTAATAGGCCATGTTGAGATGGCCGTTGTAGTCGATCCAGTCCTTCTCGATGTCCATGGGCCTGGAGACGAAGGGGGCGGGGATGGACATTGAAACTTCCTTGTTCTGGTGCTGGACAGAGCGTGGCTGCGGAGACTTTTCTGTTCTGACGCAATTCCGGACGTAAAACCGCTTCACACTTTTCCTGGAATTGCTTTAGGCATCCATAGCTGCATAACAAGCATGGGCGCTGGTCCATTCGCGGAGGAATTCATGGCTCTGAGCGACCTCAATCCGGTCGAACGCAACGAGGAAGGCATCGCGGCGGTGCTCGGCATCCTCAAGCAGCGGCTCGGCGAGCGGTTCCAGACCGGCCAGGCCGTCCGCGCGCAGCACGCGCACACCACCACCTATATCCCGACGCAGGCGCCGGACGGCGTCGCTTTCCCGGAGACGACGGCCGAGGTGCAGGAGATCGTGCGCGCCTGCGCGGCGCACCGCGTGCCCGTCATCGCGTTTGGCGTCGGTTCCTCGCTCGAAGGCCACACCAACGCGCCCGGCGGCGGCATCTCGGTCGACACGTCGCGGATGAACCGCATTCTTTCGGTCAATCCGCAGGATCTGGATTGCACCGTCGAACCCGGCGTGACGCGCGAGGACCTGAACCGGCATCTGCGCGACACCGGCCTGTTCTTCCCTATCGACCCCGGCGCCAACGCCTCGCTCGGCGGCATGGCGGCGACGCGGGCTTCCGGCACCAATGCGGTGCGCTACGGCACGATGCGCGAGAACGTGCTGTCGCTGACCGCCGTCATGGCCGATGGCGAGACGGTGACGACCGGCAAGCGGGCGAAGAAGAGCTCGGCCGGTTACGATCTGACGCGGCTGCTGGTCGGCTCGGAAGGCACGCTCGGCATCATCACCGCGCTGACCTTGAAGCTGCAAGGCATTCCGCAGGCGATCTCGGGCGGCGTCTGCCCGTTTCCGAGCGTCGAGGCCGCCTGCAACGCTGTGATCGCGACGATCCAGATGGGCATCCCGGTGGCGCGCATCGAACTGGTCAACGCGCTGCAGATGCGGGCGATGAAGACTTATTCCAAGCTCGATTATCCCGAGAGCCCATGCCTGTTCGTCGAGTTCCACGGCAGCGATGCGGGGGTTGCCGAACAGGCCGAGACTTTCGGCATGATCGCGGACGAAAATGGCGGCGGGCCGTTCCTGTGGACCAGCGTCGCCGAGGAACGCACCAAACTGTGGAAGGCCAGGCATGACGCCTACTGGGCGTCGCTGACCTTGCGTCCGGGCGCCAAGGGCCTGTCGACCGATGTCTGCGTGCCGATCTCGCGCTTTGCCGAATGCGTCACCGAGACGGAGGCCGACATTGCCGAGATGGGGCTGATCGCGCCGATCGTCGGTCACGCCGGCGACGGCAATTTCCACGTGCTGGTGCTGATGGACGTCAACGATCCCAAGGAGATCGCGCTGTCGGAGAAATTCGTCGCGCGGCTCAACATGCGCGCGATCGCCATGGAGGGAACCTGCACCGGCGAGCATGGCATCGGCCAGGGCAAGATCGGCTTCCTGCGCCACGAACTCGGCCACGGCGTCGACATCATGCGCACCATCAAACAGGCGCTCGACCCGCAAAACATCATGAATCCGGGCAAGATATTGCCCGACATGGACTAAGGGCATCTCGAAGAGCGCGTCTTGACCGCGCCGCCATTCGGGTCGAGGCTCCTCAAGTGGCAAGCCCGGAAAGACAGGCGTGCCGGCTGAGGAGGACTGTCATGGCCATTTCACGCAAGGAAGAAGCGCGCGCTCTCAGGGCCGATGAAAAGGAACTGGTGGAGAAGTCGCACCATCCGGCGGTGCAGGAGCTGTCGGACGCCGACCTTTCCGGGCTGGTCAAGCTGTTGCGGGAACGGCGCGACAAGGCGCAGACCGAGGCGCATCGCCGGCGGCGCGAGATACGCGGCAAAGGCGCGGCAAAGGGCGCTACGCCCTCGAAGGCTGACGGCGGCTCGCAAGTGAAGCTCGCGGTGCTGGCGATGGCCATGCGGCGGCTTAACGGCGAGGCTGAACGGCGCCGCCAACTGACGGCCCGCATTTCGCTGGTCGACAATGCGCGCAAGGCGCTGGCCTTGAAGCAGAAAGCCCCGGACGGTCCCTCGCACAATTCGCGCACGGCGCACAAAGGCATGCGGACCGTGGCCAACCAGAAGGTTGCAAGCCTGGTTCGACCGGCGGAACTCGGCCGGCAGCGCAAGGTGGCGCAAGCCAAGCGCGACGCACGCTGAGCTCTGGCGGGCGGCCGGCCAGCCGCGGTTCTACCGCGCAGCGGCAAATCTTCTCTTACTTCGCCTGAACAAGCGTCTGCAGCATCGGGCGCGTCGGCGCGAAGAAGGTCGTGCCGGTATGCGGCGTGGAGACATCGAGCAACCGGTCGTAGGCGCCCGGCGGGTCGCCGACATACATGCGCTGCAGCATTTTTTCGGTGACCCAGAGATATCTGCTGTAGCCGATGAAATAGGTGCCGAACTCGTTCTGCCCGGGCCTGCCGAACGGCATGTTGTCGCGCAAAATGTCGTACTCGGTGCCGTCGGCATCCTCGATGGTGGCGAGCGACTTGTGCGATTTGCGCGGTGCGTCGTCATCGTCGATTTCGATGTTGTCGATCTTGGTACGGCCGATGATCGCCTCCTGCTCGGGCGTCGGAATGCGCGCCCAGGCCTGCATGTCGTGCAGATATTTCTGTACCACGACATAGCTGCCGCCGGCAAAGTCGGCATCCTCGTCGCCGACCAGCGCAGAGGCGGGCAAATCGAGGCCGGTCGGGTTGGCGGTGCCATCGACGAAGCCGAGCAGGTCGCGGGCATCGAAATAGCGGAAACCGGCGACCTCATCGACGACGCTCACGCCGGGACCAAGCCTGTCGAGCAGGATGCGGTCGAATTCGAAGCACATGTCGGGCCGCTCGGCGCGGATGTGGAAGAGCAGGTCTCCCGGTGTCGTGGGCGCCGAATGGACCGCGCCTTTGATCGGCGCGAACGGTTTCAGCTCCAGCGGCCGCCGGCCTGGGCTCAGGCGGTCCCAGAGATCGCTTCCGATGCCGGCGATGCAGGACAGGCGCCCGCCGAGGTCGCGGAAGCCGACGGTCTTGACCAGGTCGTCGAGCTCGCCGAGCACGGAACAAACCTTGGCCAGGGCGGGCTGATCGCCGGCGACGGTGACGACAAGGAAAATCGCCGATTGCGAAAGCGGCGCGTCGACACTCTGCGCATCGATCGGCACGCGGTCCCAGTTCTTGCCCGACATCCAAAAATCTCCGCTTTTTCGAGGATTTGTTTCAGATCGTCCGGGATGACGCAACAGCGGATGAATTGCCTCTTTATCGACACGCGGATGCGGGTAGAGTGCGGCGGAATTGCAATCAACCTGTTCGGAGCTGATGCTCGCACGCCTGTTCGTGATCTTCGGTGGCCTGTTCGTGCTGGTGCTGCTTGCGGCGCTGGTGGTGCCGTATTTTGTCGACTGGACCGGCTACCGCGCCGAGTTCGAGCGCGAGGCAAGCGCCATACTCGGCCGCAAGGTCACCGTGCAGGGCGACGCCACGGCAAGGCTGCTGCCGTTCCCCTCGGTAACCTTTTCCAACGTCGCCGTGGCCGGCGGTCCCGACGGCCAGCCGGCCATGACGGTCGAGACGTTCTCGATGGACGCCGAACTCGCACCCTTCCTGCGCGGCGAGGTGCTGATCTTCGACATGCGGCTGGTGCGGCCGAGGGCGACCATAGACATCGCAGCCGACGGGACCGTCGACTGGGCGATGCGCCCGTCCTCGCCGTTCGACCCCGGCCAGGTCTCGATCGAGAAGCTGACGGTGACGGAAGGGCAGATCGAACTGCGCCATGCCGCCGGCGGCCGCAGCCATATCTTTTCCGAGATCAACTCGACCATTTCGGCCAAGTCGCTGGCCGGCCCATGGCGCATGGACGGCACGCTGCGCCTGGACGGATTGCGCACCAATGTCACGGCGTCGACCGGCAAGGCCGAGCCCTCCGGGCAGTTGCGGCTGCGGCTGAAGGCCGACCCCGATGCCTATCCGCTGGTCATCGAGACTGACGGCAATGCCGGCATCGTCAACGGCGCGGCCGTCTATTCCGGCCAGTTCAAGATTTCGGGTGCGGACAAGGATAGTACGGGCCAAAATTCAGCCGAGCTGCGCGGCACGGATGGCGAGACGGTGAAGGTCAGCGCCGGCAAGCCCGATCCGGGCTTCCGGCTGAACGGCAAGTTCTCGCTCGACCACCAGAAGCTTGGCGTCGATGAATTCCGTTTCGAGACCGGTCCGCTCGACAATCCCTACACCGCCGACGGCAAGGCCTCGGTCGATCTCGGCCAGAAGCCGAGTTTTGCCATCGAGGCCAATGGCGCGCAGGTGCAGTTCGACGAGGCGGTGGGCGCCCAGGCTGGTGCCGGCCTGACGCTCGACCAGCGCATCGCGGGGCTGGAACAGGCGCTGCTCGACCTGCCGAAGCCGACCATTCCCGGCACGGTCGAGGTCAAGCTGCCGGCGGTGGTGGCCGGCGACACCACGGTGCGTGATGTCCATCTTTCCGCCGAGCCGGTCGATGACGGCTGGTTGGTGAAATCGCTCGCCGCGACATTGCCCGGCCGCACCAAGCTGGAAGCCGACGGCAAGGTCATGCTCAACGTGCAGAGCCATTTCGGCTTCACCGGCTCGTTGCTGCTGGCGGTGGCGCAACCTTCAGGTTTCGCGGCGTGGCTGTCGAAGGATGTCGACGAGGCGATCCGCCGTCTGCCCGCCGCCGGCTTCAAGGCCAAGGTCAACCTTTCAGCCAACCATCAGTCCTTCAGCGATCTCGAATTGATCCTCGGCAAGGCGAAGTTTTCCGGCCGCATCGATTCCAGCCAGCCCGACGACGCCAGGCCCTCGGTGCTGATGCGGCTCGAGGGCGGCGATCTCGATGTCGACGGGCTGGCGGCCTTCGCCTCGATCTTCGTCAGCGACAAGGGCGCCAATCGCTTCGCCGACCGCGACCTCGATTTCCAGATCAAGGCCGGGCCGGTCAGCGCCGGCGGCTTGACCGCCGACACGGTCGATACCGCGCTCAGGCTGCGGGATGGGCTGCTCGAAATCGACCGGCTGTCGGTCGGGGGACTGGCTGGCGCCTCGATCAGCGCCACCGGCCGGATCAAGGATTTCCCGGCGAGCCCGACCGGCAAGCTCGACGCCTCGGTGGTCGCCGTCGACCTGAAACCGCTGATCGATGTCGCGGCACGGCATTATCCGGACAATGCCGTGCTGAAGGGGCTCGCAGGCCGCGCCGCCGCTTATCCCGACCTTTTCCAGGATGCACGCATCGACCTCGTGGCCAGTGCCGCCGACAATGGCGACGGCACGACCGGCCTGGCGGTGAGCGGGCAGGGCAAGGCCGGCGGCTCGGCCTTTTCCGCCTCGTTGTCGGGGAAGGGCGCCGTGGACAAGCTAGCCGACGCCCCGGTTACACTGACTTTCAATGCCAAAAACCCGGACGCCACCGCCTTGCTGGCGCTCTACGGTCTGCCGGCGCTGCCACTCGGCATGCTTGGCGAGGCAAGCACCGACATCCAGGCCAAGGGCACGTTTGGCGGCGGCCTGACGACAAGCTTCAGCCTTGCCGGCAACGACTTCAAGGCCGGCTTCGAGGGAACGCTCGCCGACACGCCACAAGGTCCGATGGCCAAGGGCAAGGTCAACCTCGACGCCTCCGACATCGAGCCATGGCTGATGACGACGGGCATCGGCCTGCCCGGCATGGGGGCGGGCATGTCGACATCGCTGGCCGCGCAGGCCGATTACGGCAACGGCCTGCTGGTGCTCTCCGGGCTCAGTGGCGCCATCAACGAGGCGGCCGTGTCCGGCGACATCAATCTCGATGTGAAGCCGGGCGTGGACGGCAAGGACGGCGTGCCGCATCTGGCAGGGGCGCTGGCGCTCGACGAACTCGACCTCGATCCGATGGCGGTGGCGCTGTTTGGCGATTCCGCTTTTCTCCTGGACAAGAACGGGGCCGACAAGAGCGACAATGCCGACAAGAGTGACAGGCCCGGCGTATGGCCGTCGGCGCCGTTCAGCCAGAAGTCCAGCCTGCCGTTCACCGCCGATCTCGACCTGACCACGGCGTCGCTGGCCGCCGGCCCGTTCGCCACCGCCTATGACGCGGCCTTCTCGCTCAAGCTCGACCCGGATGGCATTCGAGTGGCTGATCTCAAGGCCAAGTTCCTCGGCGGGGCGCTGACCGGTCTGTTCGACTTGAAGAACAATGAGGGCACGGGGCTTTTCACGGGGCAGATGAAACTGGCGGGCGCCGATCTGGCGGACGTGTTGCCGGATGCGGGCATCGGCGGCACTGGCGATTTTTCGACGACGCTGTCGACCAGCGGCAAGTCGGTCGACGCAATGATTGCCGCCCTGTCGGGATCCGGCACGGCGACGCTGAAGGGTTTGCAAATCGCCGGCGTCAATCCCGATGCCTTCAGCGCCTTCCTCGCCAAGGCGGATGCGATCGGCCGCGATATCGACGCCGCCAAGACCGCCGGCTTCGCGCCCGGCATCGCCGCCGACGGCAGCTTTAAGGCAAAGGACGCCGAGGTCGCCTTCACGATTGCCGGTGGCACGCTCAGGGCGCCGCCGATCAGCCTTGAAAATCCGGCGGCGACCTTGTCGGCCGACATCACGGCCGACCTCAACGCCAGCACGGTTTCGGCCAAGGGCGCGGTCACCTATCGGCCCGGCGACGAAGCGCTGGTCGGCTCCGAACCGGCCGTGAATTTCACCGCCGAGGGGCCGTTCGGCGCCGTCAAACGACAGTTCGACAGCGAGCCACTGGCGCAGTTCCTGACCCAGCGCGCGCTGGAAAAAGAACAGCAGCGCGTCGAGGCGATGCAGGCCGCGCTGCTCGAGAAACAACGGTTGCGGCGCGAGGTACGCTACTACGCGGCACTTCAGGATGCCCGCGACAAGGCCGCTGAGGAACTGCGCCAACGGGAGGAAGCGGCGCGCCTGCAAGCCGAGGCCGACGCCAAGGCGAAGGCGGAAGCCGACGCTCGGGCACAGGCCGAAGCGGAGGCTAAAGCAAAGGCCGAGGCGGAAGCAAAGGCCAAGGCGGACGCGGACGCGAAGGCTAAGGCCGATGCCGAGGCCGCGGCGGAACAGCAGGCAGCCGACGAGGCGGCCAAGGCGCAGGCCGAGCAGGAGCGCCAGAAGGCGGAGGAGGCGATGCGCATCGCCTCCCAGGAAAAAGCCAGGCTCGAAGCCGAGCGTAAGGCGGCGCAGCAGGCGCCCAAAGCCGAGCCTGCGCCGGCCAACGACAATCCGGCTCCGGCCAAGCCGAAAGCCAATCCCTTCACGGTCGACAATCTGTTGAAGTCGCTGCAGTAGCTGGCCCTACAAGGACAGCCTTTCCCCGGTTTCGGGCGCCCGCGCACGCAATCTTGGAACGCTGCCTTGCCAAGCCGGCTAAGTATAGTGTCAGGAATGATTGGTATGCCGCAAGTAAAATACCCGTAGAGCAGAGTTCATGTCCATTTAAAACCGAGGGTATTGGGAGTACTCTATAACTTGCTGGCCGCGCCGAAGTGCGCGGCGGGGAAAGCAGGGGGTGGGGTGGAAAATGAGAAATCATCAGACAAACAAAGGGCTTACAGTCAATGCAGTGGCTGGATCTCACGTCGTCATTCTCGGCCTGAACATTACCGATGCGATGCGTCAAGGTCTTCGCGGTTTTGGCATCAAGCGTGCCGACAAGTCGGAAGGCGAATTTTACTGGATGTCCGGCGCGAAGGTTTTTGAAAGCGTTGTGCCGCATCCGGCCGCGGGAGGACAATACTCCAGTTTGTTTCATCCGTTCCAGAGCTTCCAATGGGCGGACTATAGTGCCAAGCCCGCTCACAACTACGTTTACACGATCGTCGCGATGTATGGTGACCCGAGAGCACTTGAGCAGCGTGTTTCAGTCGATGTCGAAGTCACCACCGAGCCGATCGTCGGAGCCAAGCACACGATCAACTTCAATCGCGGTTCACCCGCAACGCAGGAATATGCCCGTCGTTTTCAAAACAAGATGCCAAAGGATGTCGGGCCGGCCGCCTATGACTGGCTTTCGCGCGGGCTTATCGAGAGTATCATCGCGTTCATTCAACGCGCCACGGGTAACGGCTTTGCCCTGAGAGGAGCGTTCTACGAATTCCAATGGCCGACAGTGCTCAACGAACTGCGAGCGGCAAAGGCCCGCGGTGTCGACGTCTCCGTGGTCTTCGATGATATCGACAACGCGACGGGACCACACACGAAAAACGAAACCGCGATTGGCGCCAGCAAGATAAAATCGATCACCGTGCCTCGCACCAAAGGCACTTTGATGCACAACAAGTTCCTAGTGCTGACGGAGAATGGGGTATCCCAGGCCGTGCTGTTCGGTTCGACAAATCTTACCGAAAACGGCCTGTTCGGACACGCGAACTGCACACATGTCACCGAGAACAAGGACATCGCGGACAAGTACCTCGCCTTCTACGAAAAGCTCAGAACCGACCCGGAGACCTCCAGCGGCAGCCCCTACAAAACCTGGACGATCGACCAGACGCCGGCTCCGGCGACGACATTCGTGGAAGGGATGGCGCCGGTCTTTTCCCCTCGCGCAAATCTCGACGCGATGGATTGGTACGGAGAGCTCGCCGGGAGCGCCAAGGATGCGCTTTTCATGACGTTCGCATTCGGCATGAACGAGACCTTTCGCGATGTCTACGGAAAGGACGACGCCGTGCTACGCTTCGGCCTCATGGAAAAGGAGTGGAACGGCAGAAACAAGGAAGCCCAGATTGCGGCCGTCCGTAAGCTTCAGGCGCGAACCAACGTTGTCGTGGCCATTGGCAATCGGATCACGCTCAACAATTTCGACCAGTGGCTGAAAGAGCTGGATCGCATCACCAATCCCGTCAACGTTCACTGGATTCACCTGAAATTCATGCTGGTCGACCCCTTGTCGGACGAGCCTGTCGTGGTGACCGGCTCGGCCAATTTCAGCGAGGCGAGCACAAAAACCAACGACGAGAACATGCTCGTCATCAAGGGCGATACCCGGGTCGCCGACATCTATCTGGGAGAGTATATGCGGCTCTATTCCCACTACGCTTTCCGCGAGGCTGTCCAGATATTCTTGCAGAAAAATCCAGACGCCAAGCCCGAGGATATGAAGCAGGGCTTTCTGATCGAAAAGGAAGACTGGACCACTTCCTATTTCGATCCTCAGGACAGGAGCGCTCGCATGGCTCGGCGATTGTATTTCGCGGGCTGAGCATACGTTCGGCGGGCCTGCAGCGGGACGCCGAGGCGTCAGTCGTGGGCCTGGTCGAGCAGGCGCCGCAGCATGGGTTCGATGCGCGAGAGTTCGTCGAGATGCGCGGCAGACAGTTCGGCCAGCCAATCGTCGGCGCGCCCGGTCAGCCGCAGCAGCACGCGGCGGTGATCGTCCTTGTCCTGATCACGCACGACCAGTCCTGCCTCGCCGAGTCGGTTGACCAGTTCGACGGCGCTGTGGTGGCGGATGCGCAGGCGCTCCGCCAGGTCGCCCACCGTCACCGGCCCGCCACCTGGAAAACCCTTGATCGCCAGTAGCGCCTGGTGCTGGCGCGGGGTCAGGCCGGCGTCCTCGGCCTGCACCTGGCTGAATTCGAGGAAGCGGCGGAGCAGGTAGCGGAATTCCGACAGCCGCTCGTAGTCGGATTGCCGGATGGCCGGGCGGGGTGTCTTGGACTGTGTCTTGGGCGGCTGTGTCATGTCGCAGATGTCTTCGTTTTCCGGTGAAAGCTCAAACGAAATTTCGAACGAAACCGGCTTGAAGATATATATCGTGTTACGATACATAGCCGACCGACAATCGGCTGGCCACTTCGACCGTGCCGCAAAACCAGACACGGCCGCCGCCAGGAAGCAAAGCCACCATGAAGACCCACAATTCCAATCCCGGTCATCTCAGGGATTTCACCACGGATGCCAGGGTGCTGCTTGTCGCCGCGATAGCGGTGGTGGTGGCGACCGCGGGGCTGTTTGCCGGCATCGCGCTTCTGAAGCTGATACGGCTGGCCACCAACATCGCCTATTTCGGCCAGTTCTCGCTTGCCGAGCTGAAGCTGCAGGATACGCCGCTCGGGCTCGCCGCCGTCGTCGTTCCGGTCATCGGCGCACTGATCATCGGCCTGATGGCTAGATATGGCAGCGAGAAGATCCGCGGCCACGGCATTCCCGAAGCCATCGAGGCGATCCTGCTCGGGCGCTCCAGGCTCGACGCCAAGGTGGCGATCCTGAAGCCGCTGTCGTCGGCGATCTCGATCGGCTCCGGCGGGCCGTTCGGCGCCGAGGGTCCGATCATCATGACCGGCGGCGCCATCGGCTCGCTGATCGCGCAGATGCTGCCGGTCAGCGACAACGAGCGCAAGACGCTGCTGGTAGCGGGTGCGGCGGCGGGCATGACCACCGTGTTCGGCACGCCGGTCGCCGCCATCATGCTGGCCGTCGAACTGCTTTTGTTCGAATGGACGCCGCGCAGCTTCATCCCTGTCGCGGTGGCGGCCATCGTGGCGGAGGTGGAGCGCACGATGCTGCACATGCCGGGGCCGATCTTTCCGTTCCAGGGCAGCATGGCGATTTCCTTCCTCGGTCTTGGCGGCTGGGTGCTGGTCGGCATTTGCGCGGGTCTTTTGTCCGGGCTGCTGACGCAGATGGTCTATGCCTGCGAGGACGGCTTCCAGAAGCTGCCGATCCACTGGATGTGGTGGCCGATGCTCGGCGGCCTTGCGGTCGGCATAGGCGGCCTGATCGACCCTCGGGCGCTCGGCGTCGGCTATGACAACATCGCCGACATGCTGGACGGCCGCACGATCGCCACCGCGGCGCTGCTGCTTTTGGTGGTCAAGGCGGTCATCTGGTCGGTGGCGCTCGGTTCGGGGACCTCGGGCGGCGTGCTTGCGCCGCTGTTGATCATGGGCGGGGCAATGGGGGCGGTGCTTGCCGGGGTCCTGCCGGCGGCGGACCCGGGCTTCTGGCCGCTGCTGGCCATGGCCGCCACCATGGGCGGCACGATGCGCGCGCCGCTGACGGCCACTTTCTTCGCCGTCGAGCTGACCGGCAACACGCATGTGCTGGTGCCGCTTATCGCGGCCTGTGCCGCGGCGCACGCGGTCACCGTGCTGTTGATGAAGCGTTCGATCCTGACCGAGAAGATCGCCAGGCGAGGGCACCACCTTGTGCGCGAATACCGCGTCGACCCCTTCGCGCTGACCAGGGTGCGCGAGGTGATGACATCGCAGGTCGAGAGCGTGCCGGCGACGATGACGCTGCATGGGGCGGCCGCCTTCCTGACCGCACCGGAAACCCGGCATCCGAGCTTTCCCGTGATCGACGAAAACAGGCAGGTGCTCGGCCTTATCGATCCGCCGGCGATCCTGCGCTGGCGCCGTGCCGGCAAGCACCGGACCACGACGCTCGGCGAACTGCTTAACGGCAGCAAGGTGACGCTCGCCTATCCCGACGAATATCTGGAAGGGCTGTCGGACAAATTGTTGACGGCCAATGTATCGCACCTGCCGGTCGTCACTCGCGCAGACCAGCAACTGGTCGGCTATGTCGGGTGGAAGGATCTTATGCGGGTGCGCTCGCGCAAGCAGGCCGAGGAGCGCGATCGCTCGACCTTGCTTGGCTTCGGCATCCGACGCCGGAAAGAGGAAGGCGAGGTTTCTTCTTAAACCTCGCCGGCGGCGCCGCGCTTTGCCCACTCCAGGACACGCAGCCTGAGCGCCGAGGACAGGTTGGTGTCGCGGGGCCGCGTTTCGTCGACTTCGGCGACCAGGGCGGCGAGCGTCAGCTTCCTTGCCGCCGCCATCGCGACGAGATCGTCATGGAAAGGCTTTTCGAGGGAATAGCTGGTGCGATGGCCGCGAATGGTCACCGAGCGTTTTTCGACGGCGCTCATTGACCGTCACTGGGCTCGCTCGTTTCGCCGGACTTTTCGCGACGATGCCCGGCGACGAACCTTGCGCTCTTGTCGGCGATCAGGCGGTCGCGTTGTTTTTCGGCCTTGGTGCGGCCGTGCAAGGTGCGATTCTCGCTGGCCGTCTGTTCCTTGCCGGCCCGTGCCTTCTGCTTGCGGGCCTGACGAAGGTTGACGATGTCGGCCATCCCAAGCCTATTTCTTGCGGAAGGCGTCGAGCGAAACCACTTCGGCGCCCTTGGTGCCGGCATCGGCGGCGGTGGGCTTCTTTTCCGGTTCTGCGGCGGCGGCCTTCTTGTCCGCCTTCGGCTTCTTCTCGGAGACGATGGTCAGCGGTTCGGGCGCCGGTGCGGCCGGTTCCTCTTCGGGCTGCGCATCGGTCTTGACGTCGAATTCGAGCTCGAAATTGACCGAAGGATCATAGAAACCGCGCACGGCCGAGAACGGGATCTCGAGTTTCTCCGGCACGTCGGAGAAGGAGAGGCCGACCTCGAAGCCGGTGTCGGTGACCTTCAGATCCCAATACTGGAACTGGATGACAATGGTCATCTGCTCGGGATAGCGCTCGCGCAGCCGCGACGAGACGCGCACGCCGGGCGCGCCGGTCAGGAAGGTGATGAAGAAATGATGGTTGCCGGGGAGGCCGGTGCGCGCGACCTCGGCCAGGACCTTGCGCATGACGCCGCGCAACGCCTCCTGGGCCAGAATGTCGTAGCGGATGTGGTCGTCGGCCATGAGGTGGTCGGGTTCCGTTGAATCGTCCGCATAGCTGTAATCAAGCTTGAGGGCGGCGTAAACCTGATATAGATCGCCGCCGCGCCGAAGCCAGGACTATTGCAAATGATTTGATCGGCAAGGCGGCTTCGCCGCAACCGCAAATGTTATGCGTTAGCCAGCGCAGTGTGTCTTTTGACGCTGGTCGGGGAAGGGCGCTTGCCGAAAGCGCGCAGGAAGGTGCGCACGCCTGATGTCGCCGACTGCACCACTTCATCCTCGCTCGGCGTGCCGCCGAGCATGAAGGTGGTCTGCAATTCGGCATTGACGAGGCCGAGGAACTGGCGCGCCGCCACGTCGGGATCGTCGATCGTGAGATGGCCGCCATAGGCGAGGCGGGCGAAACGGGCGGCTATTGCCGGCCATGTCCTGCCAGGCCCCTGTTCGCGCCACTCGGCAAACAGCTCCGGATAGCGCTCACCCTCGGTCTGGATCAGCTTGCGCAGGAATTTTCCGTCGCGGTTGCAGATGCAGTTCTGGTTCAGCCGAACCGCAAAGGCGATCAGGTCGGCCTCGAGATCCCCAGGCTGGTCGGGAAAGGTGGCGATGGTGGCGAAAATGCCGGCGTTGCAGCGCTCGGTCAGGTCGCGCACCACGGCGATGAACAGCTTTTCCTTGTCGCGATGGTGGTTATAGACGGTCTGGCGCGAAACGCCGGCCTCGGCCGCGATCAGGTCGATATTGGCGCCGGCGAAACCCTCGCGGCAGAACACGCCGGCGGCGGCGTCGACGATCGACATGCGCTTGGCCTCGTGGCCGCGTGGCGGAAAAGTGTCAGGAGAAACGCCCGGTCTCATGAAAATCTATATAGAGGTGATTGACGATTTGGACAAGAGTGTCTAAATTTGTGGACACGATATAAGGGGTTTCACTCCAAAGGGACGAATAAATTCGCTCCAGGAGTCGGAACTCCACGGGATGGAACGTCCTGGGGTCAGACGTCGCCTGGCGGCGGCAACCAGATTCGAAAGAAGCCAATATCATGAGTCCCAAATTCCTCCGCATCGCGGTCGTGCTCGGCCTGTTGTCCGCCATCGGCCCGTTCGCAATCGACATGTATCTGCCCGCGCTGCCCTCGATCGGCACCGATCTGCATGCCGGCACCGCCGCCGTGCAGATGAGCCTTTTGATCTTCTTCCTGTCGATGGGTTTCGGCCAGATCGTCGTCGGGCCGATCTCCGACATGGTCGGCCGCAAGCTGCCGCTCTATGGCGGCCTGGCGCTGTTCATGGCCGGCGGCATCGGCTCGGCAATGGCGCCGACCATCGAGTGGCTGATCGCCTTCCGCTTCCTGCAGGGGCTTGGCGCCAGTGCCGGCATGGCCATTCCGCGTGCCATCGTGCGCGACCTGCACACCGGCAACGAGGCCGCCAGGCTGATGTCGCTCTTGATGCTGGTGTTCTCGGTGTCGCCCATCCTGGCGCCGCTGACCGGCAGCCAGATCATCGAGAATTTCGGCTGGCGCGCCGTGTTCTGGACGGTTACGGGTGCGGCGGTGCTTGCCACCATCCTGCTCGCGACCTCGCTCAAGGAAACGCGGCCGGCGGAAGAGCGCGTCGGGTCCTCCTTCGGCACCGCGCTTGCCGGCTACCGCTTCCTGATGGGCGACCGCAACTTCCTTGGCCTGGTGTCGATCGCCGGCTTCGGCATTGCGAGCTTCTTTGTCTATCTGTCGAGTTCGTCCTTCATCCTGATCGACCATTACGGCCTGTCGCCTTCGGTCTACAGCGTGTTCTTCTCGATCAACGCGGTCGCCTTCATCGGCATGTCGCAGTTGACCGGCCTGCTTTCGGAACGCTTCGGGCTGAAGCGCGTGGTGTGGGTGGCGGTGACCGGCTATGCCACGACGATGGTGGCGCTGTTCGCGATCATGGCTTCCGGTGTCGACAGACTCGATGTGATGGCGGCGCTGCTGTTCGTCGGCTACGGCTTCCTTGGCCTCGTCATCCCGACCACGTCGGTGCTGGCGATGGAAGAGCATGGCGAGATCGCCGGCACGGCGTCGGCGCTGATGGGCACGCTGCATTTTGCCATCGGCGCGCTCGCCATGGGCGTTGCCGGCGTGTTCTTCGACGGCACGCCGCTGCCGATGGTCGCCGGCATCACGCTGTGCGCGGTGATTTCGTTCGCACTGGCGAAGGTCACCCTGGGCCGTTCGCGGGACGCGGTCGAAGCGCCGGCGGAATAGGCACGGCTCACTGAAGCGGGAAAGGCCGGGTCGATCCCGGCCTTTTTTGTGCAGGGCATCCGGCACAAGACTGCTGTCCGGCTGACGCGCTCAGCCGAGTTCCTGAGCGAGGCCGATGAGAAGTCCGCCAGGCCCACGGATATAGCAGAGCCGATACACGTCCTGGTATTCGACCACTTCGCCCACGAGCTGCGCACCGCGCGTGCGGAGCCTTTCAAGCGTAGCGTCGATGTCGTCCACGGTGAACATGACGCGCAGGTAGCCCAAGGCGTTGACCGGGGCATCCCGGTGATCCTCGACGACGGTCGGCCTGAGGAAGCGGGAGAGCTCCAGCCGGCTGTGGCCGTCCGGCGTACGCATCATGGCGATCTCGACATGCTGATCGCCCAGTCCGGTGACACGCCCGGCCCATTCTCCTTCGACCGTGGCCCGCCCTTCGAGTTCGAGGCCGAGTTCGCGAAAGAAATCAATCGTCGCCGCGAGGTCCTCGACGACGATTCCCACGTTGTCCATTCGCTTGAGCGCCATATTTCCGATCTCCAAGGGGTGTCGTTTCAGTCTACAAGGCATCGCCTGGCCCAACAACGCACAGGAAAGGGCCGGATTTCTCCGACCTCTTTATGTCCGCGACGTCGGCGGCAATCCAGCAGCGTCGAGGAGGAAGCGTATACGTTCCTCGACTGGGGCAAGCGGCAAGGTCACCAGTTCATAGCCCAGTTCCGTGTAGACGCCGACCAGCGCGTGATAGGTGCGCTCGGCCTCGTCGAGCGTTTGCTTGCGTTCTTCGTCCTGCGCGAAGATTTCCGGCCAGGGTGGGGCAATGAAGACGCGGCGCGCATAGCGGATTTTTTCCGCCGCGTTGACGGCATGATCGGGCACCGGCAGGCCGCAAAGCCTGAGGTAGCCGAGCGTGTCGGCCACGCCGCGGTCGAAAAAGACGGGCCCTTCCTGTTCGCTCGCATTCCGATACGAGCGCATCTCCCAAGACAGCATCAGTTCGGCGAACAATGCGCGATCGCTCCAGGGCAGGGCCGTTCCACCGATGGCGGATTGGTCTCGGATGATGCCGCGTCCCGCCTCGACGGATGTCGCAAAGCCTGCTCGACGCAAGGCTTCGATCAAAGTGGTCTTGCCGGAACCCGGACCGCCGGTCAGCACGAAGAATCGATCGAGATCGTTTTGCATCTCTTGTCCATGGGGAGAATGCGCGACGGTTTCGCGCCCCAACGGCCATGCGAAGCCGGCCGGTGCGAGCCTGCCGTTGCGTGATGATATCGAGAGGGGAGAAGTGGAGGTTTCTGTTGCCAGGTACCTCCGAACCCCGCCTAGAAGTGCGAACCCCTAGGGCTTGATTTGAAGCTATCGCACTGCATTAAGCAGCGAGACGTGCTTCCGCATAGTTGTCGTTGGCAACTATAAGTTTAGCCCGATGACGGTGGTACAATGCCGGGCAAAAGTACGATCTTTACACCTTCGTCGATCCTATTTCGCCCCCATCAAAAACCGCTCTGTCCTCGACAGCGGCTTTTGGTGGAGGCGCCGGGTACCGCCCCCGGGTCCGAACGGCTTATTTCATCGCCCATTTATCGCCATAGTCGGTCAAGCCGACAAAACGAATATAGGGGGTGGCGGCGAGAAATGAAAGACCGCAATGGGGCTTTGTGCCTGTGTCAAATCGCGACGGCATGGGTTGACTTGGGCGCGGTCTCAACCGAAGCTTTGCGGCGGTGAGGAGTTACCGACCTAGCGCACAAATTGCGAAGCGCGCCACAGCCCTCATCGATCGGATCGGTGGCGCCGACGAGGGGAATTTTTGATGGCCGACTATCTTGCGGATGTGAAGAAGTATGACGGCGCGGCAAGCGCCGACGTGGTCGAAAAGATCGTCAAGCATCTGGGCATTGCGCTCAGGAACCGCGACTCCTCGCTGGTGTCCTGCACGGACCCGAAGGAGCTCGAGCGCGTCAAGGAGAGCTGGGTGGCCAAGAAGCTCGGCGTCAGCGACGGGGCGAAGGCCGATGCGGCGATCGAGAAGACCTGCAAGGCGATGGCCGCGGATCACAGCAAGGGCCGCGTGACCTTCTACTATCTGGTGGCCAAGGATCTGGGCAAGCTCGCTTCCCTGTGACGCTCGCGCATCAGTTTGCGAAGGCTGGTACGGCAGAATAGCCGCTCCAGCTTTTATTTTCGCTTTGTCGGGGGTTTGCACCGCCCCTCACCTGGCTGCCGGCACTCGTCATTCGAAAAGCCAAGCAGTTGGCTTTTCATCCGCTACGCGGACCATTCCTCAATTCCCCGTATAATGACGGGGAGAGGGGATCTGTCATCGATGATTTCGCCAATGACCAACGTTGCAAAAAGGGCGCCAGCGTAGCGGCCAGCTTCTTTCTCTCCGTCACTATACGGGGAGAAATGCCCGGCAGGGCAATGAGGGGCAGCGCCGACGCTGGAAAGAGTGGTGGGGCAAGCGTCGCTTAGTACCGTTTTGCTGTGTTCGGCCGCCGGTCTGGCCGCTATAATGCCCAAATACTCGAATCGAGCCGGAACCGATGCGCCAGTATCTAGACCTCTTGCAGCATGTGTTGGAAAACGGCGCCGATCGCGGCGACCGCACCGGCACCGGCACGCGCTCCGTGTTCGGCTACCAGATGCGGTTCGACCTGGCGCGTGGCTTTCCCGTCACCACCACCAAGAAGCTGCATCTGAAGTCGATCATCCATGAGCTGCTGTGGTTCCTGGCCGGCGACACCAATATCAAATATCTGACCGACAACGGCGTTACGATCTGGGACGAATGGGCCGACGAGAATGGCGACCTCGGCCCGGTCTATGGCAAGCAATGGCGCTCCTGGCCGGACGGTCACGGCGGATCGATCGATCAGATTGCCAATCTTCTCAAGGAGATACGCCGCAATCCTCAGTCGCGGCGGCTGATCGTCTCGGCCTGGAATCCCGCCGAGGTGGAAGCCATGGCGCTGCCGCCCTGCCACTGCCTGTTCCAGTTCTACGTCTCGGAGGGCCGGCTTTCCTGCCAGCTCTACCAGCGCTCCGCCGATATCTTCCTCGGCGTGCCGTTCAACATCGCGTCCTATGCGCTTCTGACGCTGATGGTGGCGCGGGTGACCGGGTTGAAGCCGGGTGATTTCGTCCACACGCTCGGCGACGCCCATCTCTACTCGAACCATTTCGAGCAGGCGCGCGAACAGTTGCGGCGCACGCCGAGGGCGCTGCCGACGATGTGGATCAATCCTGACGTGAAAGACCTGTTCGCTTTCCGCTTCGAGGATTTCCGCCTGGAAAACTACGTCGCCGACGCCTCGATCAAGGCGCCCATCGCGGTCTGAGCCGCGGCTTTCTCAGTCGATGCCAACCATCACGTCCGACGCCTTGACCACGGCATAGGCCTGCTTGCCCTTTTTGAGCTTGAGATCGGCGACGGCCTCGTTGGTGATCGAGGCGGTGACGACAGTGCCGCCACCGATGTCGATCCGGACATGCGAGGTGGTGGCTCCCTTGACGATTTCGGTGATCGTCCCCTTGAGGACGTTGCGGGCGCTGATCTTCATTGGCGTTCCTTTCGCGGTCTGTTCCGCGGTCGTCTTATCAGAACAATCGCGCCGCACCACCCAGAAGACCAGATGGAGTTTCGGCGGGGCGGGCCTTCCCTTGTTATATCCATGCGGATATATCGGTCCACAGGCTTCGAGCCGATCGGATTTTTGGACCCAGGGAGAGTTTTCGATGACGCGCATAGGTTTCGGGTTGAGGGCGATCGCCATTGGCGGTTTTGCAGCGACATTCATGGCCCCGGTGCCGGCAGCGCACGCGGAGGACAAGGTGGTAGTGTTTGCCGCAGCCAGCCTCAAGGATGCGCTCGATGCGGTGAACAAGGCCTGCGAGGCCGATGTCGGCGAAGCCGCGACCGTTTCCTATGCCGCGAGTTCGGCATTGGCCAAGCAGATCGAGGGCGGCGCACCGGCCGACGTCTTCATCTCGGCCGATCTCGACTGGATGAAATATCTCTCCGACAAGAAGCTGACCAAGCCCGACACCGAAGTGAAGCTGCTCGGCAACGAGATCGTGCTGGTGGCGCCGAAGGACTCGACGGTCGAAACCAAGATCGAGAAGGGTTTTGACCTCGCCAAGCTGGTTGGCGACGGCAAGCTCGCCATGGGCGACTTCAAGGCGGTGCCGGCCGGCAAATACGGCAAGGCTGCACTCGAATCGCTCGGCGTCTGGTCCTCGGTGGAGGCCAAGGTTGCACAGGCCGAGAATGTGCGTGCGGCGCTGAAACTGGTGTCGACGGGCGAGGCCGCCCTCGGCATCGTCTATGCCACCGATGCGCATGCCGAAAAGGGCGTCAAGGTGGTCGGCACCTTCCCCGAGGATTCACATCCGCCGATCATCTATCCGGTTGCCCAGACCGCCGATTCGAAGGACAAGGAAACGCCGGCCTTCCTGAAATGCCTGCAGTCCGCCAAGGCCGGCACGCTCTTCAAGGAACAGGGTTTTACCGTGCTCACGCCGAGCAACTGAGTTCGAAAGGCCCTGATACCGCACGATGAACTGGCTGCTGGACCTCACTCCCGACGAATGGAATGCGGTCCGGCTGTCCATCAAGGTGGCGACGGTGGCGATGCTCGCCAGCCTGCCGCCGGGCATAGCGATCGCACTGCTGCTTGCCCGGGGGAAATTCTGGGGCAAGACACTGCTCAACGGGCTGGTGCACCTGCCTCTGATCCTGCCGCCGGTGGTGACCGGTTATCTCCTGCTTCTGGCTTTCGGTAAACGCGGTCCGGCCGGCGCCTTCCTGGCCGACCATTTCGGCATCGTCTTCTCGTTTCGCTGGACGGGCGCGGCGCTCGCCTGCGGCGTCATGGGCTTTCCCCTGATGGTGCGGGCGATCCGGCTGTCGATCGAGGCGGTCGACCGCAAGATGGAGGCGGCGGCGGGCACGCTCGGCGCCAACCCTTTGTGGGTGTTCGGCACCATCACGCTGCCGCTGATCCTGCCCGGGCTGATTGCCGGCGCCATCTTGTCGTTCGCCAAGGCGATGGGCGAGTTCGGCGCGACCATCACTTTTGTCTCCAACATCCCTGGCGAGACGCAGACTCTGCCGTCGGCGATCTATACCTTTACCCAGGTGCCGGGCGGCGATGACGGGGCGCTGCGGCTGACGCTGATTTCCATCGTCATCTCGATGGCGGCACTGGTCGCCTCGGAAGTGCTGGCGCGGCGCGTCGGGCGGCGGATGGACATCGAATGAGCGTGCTTGTCGACATCAGCCACCGGCTTGACGATTTCGCCATAGACGCTCGTTTCGAGAGCGCCGGGCGGCTGACGGCGCTGTTTGGACCCTCGGGCTCCGGCAAGACGACGCTGATCAATATGATCGCCGGGCTGATCCGGCCCGACAAGGGCCGCATCGAGGTCGATGGCCGCGTGCTGGTCGACACCGGTGCCGGCATTTTCGTACCAAGGCACAAGCGCCGCATCGGCATGGTGTTCCAGGACGCACGCCTGTTTCCACATATGAGCGTGATGAGCAATCTGCGCTACGGCCGCTGGTTCACGCCGGCGGCGGAACGCTACGCGGATGTGGACGCTGTCGTCGAACTGCTCGGCATCGGGCCGTTGCTGAACAGGCGCCCGGCAAAGCTCTCGGGCGGCGAGAAACAGCGGGTGGCGATCGGCCGGGCGCTGCTTGCGAGCCCAAGGCTGCTGCTCATGGACGAGCCGTTGGCCTCGCTCGACGAAGCGCGCAAGGCCGAGATCCTGCCCTATATCGAGCGGCTGCGCGACGAGACGAAGATCCCGATCGTCTATGTCAGCCATTCGGTTGCCGAGGTGGCCCGGCTGGCGAGCGACGTGGTGATGCTGGCGCGGGGCAAGGTCACGGCCAGCGGTCCGACCGAGGCTGTCATGCAAAGGCTTGACCTGCTGCCGTCCGAGGAGCGCGGTGAAGGCGGGGCCGTGCTGGACACCAAGGTGCTGCGTCACGACGAGGCTTTCGGCATGACCGTGCTCGGCTCGGCCGCCGGCGAGATCCGCGTGCCGCGCCTTGAAATGAGGCCCGGGGCTTCCGTGCGTATCCGCATTCGCGCCCGCGACGTGATGATCGCCACGGAGAAACCGACGGGCCTCAGCGCCCTCAACATCCTGCCCGGCACGATTGTCGCGATCAGCCCGGGCGAGGGGCCGACGGTCGAGGTCGGCATCGACTGCAATGGCGCAACCGTGCTCGCCCGCATCACCGAACAGTCGCGGCAGGCGCTGAAGCTGCGGCTCGGCGGCAAGGTTTTCGCGGTGGTCAAGACCGTGAGCTTCGACCGCGCCAACACCGGCGCCGGCTTGCCGCTCGGAGCCGACGGCTGACAGGGGCAGCGACCGGCGCTATATTGTTTTGGAATAACGGTCGTCGAGACTGAAGCGACCGTGGAGGACCATAAATGCCATCGCTGAGCCTGCGGATAAATCTCGATCCGGACGGACGGATCGGTCCTGGCAAGATCGAGCTCCTGGAGCACATCGCCACCTTCGGCTCGATCTCGGCCGCCGCGCGCGGCATGGAGATGTCCTATAAGCACGCCTGGGACCTGGTCGAGGACATGAACCGGGTGTTCGGCAAGCCGCTGGTGGCGGCGCAGACCGGCGGCCGCAAGGGCGGCGGCGCGCAACTGACGACGGTCGGCCTGGCCGTGGTCAGCCGTTTTCGCGCCATCGAACGCGCGGCGAGCGCGGCGGCGGCGACGCATATGGATGCACTGCAGGCGGAGATCGAGGCGGGGTAGAGTAGGGAGTAGGGAGTAGGGTAGGGAGTAGGGAGTAGTCAGTAGTCAGTAGTCAGTAGGGAATTAGGCGGCCTCACTACTCACTACTCACTACTCACTACTCACTACCCATTACTCCTGCTTTCGCAGCAAATACGTATCCATGATCCAGCCCTTCTCCTTGCGGGCTTCCTCGCGGCGCTTTTTGATCTCTTCACCGACATCGCCGAGGCGGCCGGAAATGATGATTTCATCCGGCGTGCCGAGATAGGCGCCCCATTGGATGAAAAGATCCTGGTCGGGAAGCGTGGTGAAGGCGCATTTGCCGTCGAGCAGGACGACGGCGCTGCCGGCATTCTCCGGCATGCCTTCCTCGGCCAGGCGGCGGCCGGTGGTGACCAGCACGGAATCGCCGATGCGGTTCAGCGCCGTCTTGTGGCTGGCGGCCAGGGCCTGGATGGCTGTTATGCCGGGGATGACTTCGAGGTCGAAGGCGACATTGCCCCTCAGGCGAACCCGCTCCAGGATGCGCAGGGCGCTGTCGTAAAGCGAGGGATCGCCCCAGATCAGGAAAGCGCCGCAGCCATCCCCGGTAATCTCGTCGCGGATCAGGCCCTCGTAGATGGCCGCGATGGCTTCGTGCCAATCGTCGACGGTCGAGCGATAGGAAGACGTTGGCTCGGCGCGCACCGGCACGTCGAACTCGACGCGGCGTGAGGCCGGATTGGTGACGAAGCGGTCGCAGATCTCGCGCCGCAGGTCGGCAAGGTCATTCTTCCTGGCGCCTTTGTCCGGAATAAACAGGACGTCCGCCCTGTTTAGGCCTGTTATGGCCTGCACGGTCATGTGGTCGGGGTTGCCGGCGCCGATGCCGATGACGAGAAGCTTGCGCATGCGGCGCACTCCTGCCCGATCGCAACCTGTTAGTCCAGACCGCGTGCGTGTCAGACCGCGTGCGTGTCCAGACCGCGTGCGTGTCAGACCTGAGGACTGTCGTGGAAGGGCTTTGAAACGCCACATTGAAACAGCTAGGGTCATCCAGGCATTCCAGCCGAGGGGGGCTCCGATGTTGCGACATGGTTTGATTTTGGCGTTGGCGCTTTCGGCCGCGCCTGCCCTGGCCAACGACTCGATCGCAGAGCTCGGCACCGGCGGCCTGATCCTGTCGCGTAGCGATGCCGTGGCGATGCAAAGCGAGGACCTCTTCATCTCGCCTGAAAAAGTGACGGTCGACTACGTCTTCCACAACAACACCGACAAGGATGTCGAGGCGATCGTCGCCTTTCCGATGCCCGACATTTCGGGCGATCCCGAAGGGATGCTGGCGATCCCTGAAGACCAAAGCGATAATTTCCTGGGTTTCGAGGTGACCATCGACGGCGCGCCGGCAAAGCCGCAGCTCGAGCAGAAGGTGTTCGCGCTCGGCATCGACATCAGCGCCGACCTCAAGGCGCAGAGTGTGCCGCTCAACCCGTTCAGCGACGCGGCCAAGGCGGCGTTGGCGAAGCTGCCGCAAGCGGTGGCCGACGACTGGGTCGGCCGCGGCATCATCATCGAGGATCCGGGAGCCGATAGTGGCGGCCAGAAACAGGCTTATGCGCCGTTTTGGCAGTTGCGCTCGACCTATTGGTGGCGCTCGACCTTTCCGGCCAACAAGGACGTTCACGTCTCGCACCGCTACAAGCCCAGCGTCGGCGGCACCTCATCGGTCAGTTTTTTCAATGACGGCCAGTTCCAGGGCTCATACGCCGCCTACAAGACCCGCTATTGCATGGACGGCACCTTCGAGAACGCGGTGCGCAAGGCGGCGACGGACAATCCGGACGGATATCCCAAATTCTACGAAAGCCGCATCGCCTATATCCTGACCACCGGCGGCAACTGGGCGACGGGCAGCATCGGCAAATTCAAGTTGACCGTCGACAAGGGCAATCCGAAGGCGCTGGTCTCGTTCTGCGGCGACAATGTCAAGAAGGTCGAGCCGACTCGTTTCGAGATGACGGCGGACGACTTTTATCCGGACCACGACATCGACATCCTGATCCTCAATCCTTCGGACAGCAACACAGGGGATGCCAACTGATGGATGTCGCGATCTATGTCGCCATCGCCGAGAACGGCGTGATCGGGCGCGATGGCGGGTTGCCGTGGCGGCTCTCCACCGATCTCAAGCGCTTCAAGGCCGACACGATGGGCAAGCCCATCATCATGGGCCGCAAGACCTATGAAGGCATTGGCCGGCCGCTGCCGGGCCGGTTGAACATTGTCGTCACCCGCGACAAGGCCTGGCGCGCCGAGGGCGTCGAGGTGGCGCACACGCTGGAAGCGGCGATCCAGCTGGCAACGGTGCGGGGACGCTGCATGAGCGGCATCGACGAGGTCTGCGTCATCGGCGGCGGCGAGATCTATGCGCAGGCGCTGCCGCTCGCCGATCGTCTGCACGTCACCCATGTCCTTGCCGCCGTCGACGGCGATGCGCATTTCCCGCCGATCGACCCTGATAAATGGCGCGTGGTCAGTTCGCAGGAGATTCCGTCAGGCGAAAAGGACAGCCATGCGACGCGCTACACGGTTTACGAGCGTCGTCGCGAGACGGTTTGAAGACAAAAAGGGCATTGAAGGACGACAAAGGGTCGCTACCGGCCCAAAACGGATGAAGTCTTCGGCGCATCGCGTTGAAAGCGCGCCGTGGCGTCCCTATAGAAGAACGACACTGGATTTGCGCCGTAACTCCGGCGCTTGAGGGAATTCCAAGCGAAAGGACATTCATGCCCTGGAACGACAAAGGTGGCGGAGGCGGCGGCCCATGGGGCGGCGGCGGTAACAATCAGGGACCCTGGGGGCAGGGACCAAAGGGACCGAGCGGCCCGCAGGGGTCCCCTCCCGACCTCGAAGACATCATCCGCCGCGGCCAGGATCGGCTGAGGCGCGCGTTGCCCGGCGGCGGTGGCGCCAGTCCGGCCGTCTTCGGCCTGATCGCGGCGGCGCTGGTCGTGTTGTGGGCGTTCCAGGCGGTCTATACCGTGCAGCCCGACGAGGTCGCGGTCGAACTGCGCTTCGGCAAACCGAAGGCCGAACTTTCCCAACCAGGCCTGCATTTCCACTGGTGGCCGCTCGAGACCGTCGAGACCGCCAAGATCTCCGAGCAGCTCGTCGACATCGGCGGCGGCAACACCAGCGGCAACGGCCTGATGCTGTCGGGCGACCAGAACATCGTCAATGTGCAGTTTTCGGTGGCCTACCAGGTCTCCGACCCGCGCGCCTACCTGTTCGACGTCTCCGATCCGGACGGCATGCTGCGGCAGGTCGCCGAGAGCGCCATGCGCGAAGCCGTCGGCCGCCGGCCGGCGCAGGACATTTTCCGCGACGACCGCCAGGGCATCGCGGCCTCGGTGCGCGAGATCATCCAGAATACGCTCGACGGCTACAAGGCCGGCCTGCAGGTCAACGCGATCTCGATCGAGGACGCCGCGCCGCCACGCGAAGTGGCCGATGCGTTCGACGAGGTGCAGCGCGCCGAGCAGGACGAGGACAAGTTCGTCGAGCAGGCCAACCAGTATTCCAACCAGAAGCTCGGCCAGGCGCGCGGCGAGGCCGCACAGGTCCGCGAAGACGCGGCCGCCTACAAGAACAGGGTCGTGCAGGAAGCCGAGGGCGAGGCGCAGCGCTTCATCTCGGTCTATGACGAATACGCCAAGGCGCCCGACGTGACGCGCAAGCGGCTTTATCTGGAAACCATGGAGAAGGTTCTGAAGGACTCCGGCAAGGTCATCGTCGAGCAGGGCAACGGGCAAGGGGTCGTTCCCTATCTGCCGCTGCCGGCATTGCAGCAGAAACCGCCGGCTCCGGCGGCACTTGGCGCGACCACGGGAGGTAGCCAGTGATGGGTAACCGTCTTCCCGTATTCGTCGTCATCGTGGCGGTCATCCTGTTCCTCATCTATTCGTCGGTCTTCGTGGTCAATGCGCGCCAGCAGGCGCTGGTGCTGCGCTTCGGCGAGATCGTCGACGTCAAGACCGAGCCCGGCATCTACTTCAAGGCGCCTTTCTCGTTCTTCGACGCCGATACGGTGCAACTGATCGAGAACCGCGTGCTGCGCTTCGACCTCGACAACATCCGTGTCCAGGTCTCGGGCGGCAAGTTCTACGAGGTCGATGCCTTCATCGCCTACCGGATCTCGGATCCGCGCGTGTTCCGCGCCGCGGTGTCCGGCCAGATCGAACTGGCCGAGGCGCGGCTCAGGACCCGTCTCGACGCAGCGCTCCGCCGCGTCTACGGTCTGCGCGACTTCGAGGCCGCGCTCTCCGAGGAGCGCGCGGTGATGATGCGCGAAGTGCGCGATCAACTGCGGCCCGACGCAACCTCGCTCGGCCTGCAGATCGAGGATGTCCGCATCCGCCGCACCGATCTCACGGCCGAGGTCTCGCAGCAGACCTTCGACCGCATGAAGGCCGAACGTCTGGCCGAGGCCGAAAGGCTGAGGGCGCGCGGCAACGAGGCGGCGCAGCGCATCCGCGCCCGCGCCGACCGCGAAGTCGTCGAGATCATCGCCGAGGCGCAGAAGGAGTCCGAGATCCTGCGCGGTGAGGGCGAAGCCCAGCGAAGCGCCACCTTCGCCGACGCCTACAAGCGCGATCCCGCCTTCTTCGACTTCTACCGGTCGATGAATGCCTATGGCACCGCGCTGGACAATACCGGGACGACGATGGTGCTGTCGCCAAGTTCGGAGTTCTTCCGCTACTTCCGCGACCCCGACGGCAAGGATGGCCCGGCGAAAGCGCCGGCACCCGCCGCGCCGGCGGCACAACCAAGCACCGGCCAGTAACGGCCGGTGCAGGACTTCTTCGCGGCGATAGGCCTGGTCCTCGTCATAGAGGGCCTGGTCTATGGCGGCTTTCCCGGCTTTGCGAGGAAGCTCGCCGGCGAGGTGCTGTCGACGCCGGAGAATGCGTTGCGGATCGGCGGGCTGGTGGCGATCGCCATCGGCGTCGGTGTCGTCTGGCTGGTGCGGGGCGGGTAGAATCGGAATAACGCTTGATTTACACTCTGCCGATAGTCAAAGCCGCAAACGTGCCGTATTTCTTGCCATCATGGCGCGACACGGCGTTTTCGTCGAAGCGCTTTTCTCTTTCAGAAATGCCGGGAGGCTTCTCGATGACATCCAACACCTTTTTGCGCGCCGCTCGACGGACGCTGGTCGCCGGCGCCGCGGCGCTTGTCCTGGGCACCGCGGCCGTTCCGTCCTTCGTGGCACCGGCATTCGCCGCGGATGGACCTGCCTCGGTCGCCGACCTGGCGGAACGCGTGCTCGGTGCCGTGGTCAACATCTCGACCTCGCAGACGGTGAAGGGCACGGAAGGGCCGGGCGCGGTGCCGATGCCGCAGCTTCCCGAAGGCTCGCCCTTCCAGGATTTCTTCGACGATTTCTTCAAGAATCGGGGCGGCGAGAAGGATGGCGGCTCGCAGAAGGTGCAGTCGCTGGGCTCCGGCTTCGTCATCGACGCCGAGCAAGGCATCGTCGTCACCAACAACCACGTGATCGCCGACGCCGATGACATCGAGGTCAATTTCTCCGATGGCGTGACCTTGAAGGCGACGCTGGTCGGCACCGACACCAAGACCGACGTCGCGGTGCTGAAGGTCGACCCGAAAGGCCACAAGCTGACGGCGGTGAAATTCGGTGATTCCACCAAGATGCGCGTCGGCGACTGGGTGATGGCGGTCGGTAATCCGTTCGGCCTCGGCGGCACGGTCACGGTCGGCATCGTCTCGGCGCGCAACCGCGATATCAATTCGGGACCCTATGACGACTTCATCCAGACCGACGCGGCGATCAATCGCGGCAATTCGGGCGGACCGCTGTTCAACAGCGCCGGCGAGGTCATCGGCATGAACACGGCGATCATTTCGCCGTCCGGCGGCTCGATCGGCATCGGCTTTTCCATTCCCTCGCAGCTCGCCTCGGGCGTTGTCGACCAGTTGCGCCAGTATGGCGAGACGCGGCGCGGCTGGCTCGGCGTGCGTATCCAGCCGGTGACGGACGACATTGCCGAAAGCCTCGGCATGGCGACCGCCAAGGGCGCGCTGGTGGCCGGCGTCATCAAGGGCGGCCCTGTCGACAACGGCACCATCCAGGCCGGCGACGTCATCATCAAGTTCGACGGCAAGGATATCCATGAAATGCGCGACCTGCCGCGCGTCGTCGCCGAAAGCCCGGTCGGCAAGGCCGTCGACGTGCTGATCGTGCGCAAGGGCGTCGAGCAGACGGCGAAGGTGACGCTCGGCCGGCTCGAGGATGGCGAAAAGCTCGCCAGCGGCGAGAATGGCAACACCGACCAGGACAAGGGCGGCGACAAGGCTCCGGCCGTTTCGACCGCCGCGGTGCTCGGCATGACGGTCGGCGAGCTCAATGACGAGACGCGCAAGAAGTTCAGCATCGCCGCCGATGTCTCCGGCGTCGTCATCACCGACGTGGCCAAGGATTCGGCCGCTGCCGAACGCGGTATCCAGCCGGGGGAGGTGATCACCGAGATCGCGCAGGAATCGGTCGCGACGCCCAAGGACGTCATGGACCGGATCGGCGCGCTGAAGGAGCAGGGGCGCAAGAACGCGCTGCTGATGCTGGCGTCGAAGACCGGTGAGTTGAGGTTCGTGACGATCCGGATGGATTGAATCCGGTAAACCCTGCAACGCTTTGATTTCAAGAAAGAGGGCGGCTAACGGGCCGCCCTCTTTCTTGCCTGCCAGTCTTGGCGAGACAGCCGGTAGAATACATGCCGCTTGAGCGCGGGATGGCTGTCGGGAATGCCGGGATGATCGAAATCGGCGGATGGATCGGCGCTCATGCCCAGGCGCCGCATGACCGCTGTCGAGTGGTCGTTGTTGGCGACCGCGAAGGAGACGATCTCGTCGAGCCCCAGCGTTTCGAAGCCGTGAGTGAGCCATGCCTCGGCGGCCTCGGTGACGTAACCCTTGCCCCAGAATTCAGGCGCCAGCCGCCAGCCGATCTCGATCATGCTGGCCGGCAGGAAGTCGAGGTGGTCGGTTCCGGTTATGCCGACAAAGCCGATGCATTCGCCAGTGGCGGCGACCTCGACCGCGGTGAAGCCGATGCCGTCGCGATCGATGGCGGCGCGCAATTCGTCCATCTTGGCATCCGCCGTCGCCCGATCGCGGCGAAACGGGAAGAACTCCATCACGCGTTCGTCGGAATTGATGCGGTGGAACAATCCGCGGTCGCGATCCTCCCAATTGCGCAGGATAAGGCGTTCGGTACGGAGTGGTTTCATTGCACGAAGTCTTCCTGGCGGTAGCCCTGCAGATAGAGCAATGCGGTCAGGTCGCCATGGTCGATGCGAACCCTGGCCTGTGCCGCCACCGTCGGTTTGGCGTGCAGCGCGACACCGGTGCCGGCGAGGCGGATCATGTCGAGATCGTTGGCGCCGTCGCCGACGGCGATGGCATCGGCCGGCGTCAGGCCAAGACGCGCCGAGATTTCGAGCAATGCATCGGCCTTGGCGGCGCGGCCGAGGATCGGCTCGCCGACCAGTCCCGTGAAGCGTCCGTCCTGTTCGAGCAGGCGGTTGGCGCGGTTCTCCTGAAAGCCGAGCATGGCGGCGATGCGCGTGGTGAACACCTCGAAGCCGCCCGAGACGAGCGCCGTCCAGGCGCCGTCGGCGCGCATGGTCTGGACGAGCGCGCGGCCGCCCGAGGCCAATGTCAACCTGTTGGCGACGATACGGTCGACCACGGCCGCGTCGAGCCCTTTCAGCAATGCCACGCGCTCGCGCAGCGCCGGCTCGAAGGCGATCTCGCCATTCATCGACCGCGCTGTGATCGAAGCGACGCGGTCCTTGACGCCGATCTCATCGGCCAGTTCGTCGATGCACTCCTGGTCGATCATGGTCGAATCCATGTCGGCGATGAGGATTTTCTTCCGCCTCGTTTCAGCCTGCTGGACGATGACGTCGACCGGCTCCGAGGCCAGTGCGGCGCGCAACGCGGCGGTCATGTCGGCGGCATCGGCCCCTTGCGGCAGGGCCAGATCGCAGGCAATGCCTTCGGCAAGCCAGACGACAGCGCTTGCGCCCACCGATCCTGAGGCCATATTCGCAAGCGACGGCGACAAAGCGCGGTCAATGGGACGGGACACAAGCGTGGCGATGAGCGGCATCGAGAATTCCGGCGCGGATGCGGACGAAGGCCGCGTGAAGAACGCGATCCTGATAGCCGGGCCGACCGCCAGCGGCAAGTCGGCGCTGGCGCTCGACCTGGCCGAACGCACAGGCGGCGTCATCGTCAACACCGATTCCATGCAGGGTTATTCGGTTCTCGACGTTCTGACCGCCAGGCCCGAGGCGGCCGACCTCGCACGAGCGCCGCATTTTCTCTACGGGCATGTCCATCCAGGCACCGCCTACTCGACCGGCGCCTGGCTGCGCGACGTCATGAAACTCATCGACGAGGGAACGCTCGCGCGGCGACCAATTTTCGTCGGCGGCACCGGCCTTTACTTTCGCGCCCTGGCCGAGGGCATTTCGGAAATGCCCGACATTCCGCAGCGGATTCGTGACCGCTGGCGCTATGAGTTGAAGGAGCACGGCGCGGTCAAGTTGCACGGCATCCTGCTGCGCGAGGATTCGAAAGTCGCCATGCAGCTGAAGCCGACCGACAGCCATCGCATCGTACGCGCGCTCGAAGTGCTTGACGCATCCGGCCGGTCGATCCTGGAATGGCAGGCCGAGCGCGGCCAGCCGCTCATCGACAGGCGGAGCGCGCATTTCCTGGTCATCGAGCCGGATCGGCCGGCGCTGGTCGGCCGTATCGAAAGGCGCTTCGACCAGATGCTGGACAAGGGCGCGCTGGAGGAAGTCGAGCAGCTTGCGGCCCTGCGTCTCGATCCGGACCTGCCGGCGATGAAGGCGATCGGGGTTCGTGAGCTGCAGGCCGCCATGGCGGGGCAATCGAGCTTTCCCGAAGCGATCGAACGCGCCAAGATCGCAACACGGCAATATGCCAAGCGGCAGGCGACGTGGTTTCGTCATCAGTTGGGGCCGGAATGGCGGAGATTGTGCCCCGGTGACGATTTCGAAACGACGATCCAAACACTTGTTGCTAATGCAACTTAAAAAGTTGACCCGGCGGTCAGGGTTCCCGCCGAAGTTGTCGGAATTAACGCTCCGTAAGTCCGTCCGTGCCATAAGGTCGTGGGGCACTTTTCCATCGGGGAGCAGATGCGTTTCCATAAGGCGGAATCCGCTTTTTTCGTCTTTATCTTCGTGATCCTGGCCGCGGGCCTGGTGACGCTGCACGCCTATGGACAACTACAATCCTTCTCCACGGAATTGCATACACCCTCGGGCCTGGACAAGGTCATCTACCTCAACAAGCTCCTGTTCGCGACCGGCGTACTGCTTGCCACCGCGCTGTTTTTCGGCATCTTCTTCATCTATCCGCTGATCCGCAGACAGGCGACGGAAGAAGGCAAGCTGCGCGCCATGACGGTTTCGCTCAGTGCCCGCTCCGAGACGTTCGAGCACGCCGCCCTGACCGACGGCCTGACCGGCATGCAGAACCGGCGTTATTTCGACGACGCGCTCAAGGAATATCTCGAGGAATTCCGGCGCATCGAGAAGCCGGTCGGGTTGATGATCCTCGACCTCGATCATTTCAAGCAGGTCAACGACACGCATGGCCACGATGTTGGCGACGAGGTGCTCAAGGCCGTCGCCAGCTGCCTCAAGGACATGACCCGCTATCATGACGTGGTGGCACGGCTGGGCGGTGAGGAGTTCGCCGTGGTCACGCCCAACATGGAGGCGGACCTTTTGGCCAAATTCGCCGAGCGCATCCGCAAGGCGATCGCCAACATGTCGATCCTCTCCGGCAACAATGTCCGGCTCAAGATCACCACCAGCGTCGGGCTTGCCGTCTGGGACCGCAAGGAAACGGCCGAGGAGTTCTACCGCCGGGCGGACCGCCAGCTCTATGAGGCGAAGAGGCAGGGCCGCAACCGCGTCTGCGCCTAAAATCCCGTCACTGAATTCGTGAGGCCGGCCGTCTGGCGCCGTTTTCTGCGCTTCCCCATTCTACTGCGTCGCAGTAGAACTGTGCTCACGGACTGAATGTCCGCTCCGCTCCGGTTCTCGAAACCGACGCCAGCCGATTCAGCCTGACGAATTCCCTGACGGGATTTACCCAAGCTTGCCGACGAACACGGGATGTGATCCGCTTGCGCGGATTATTGGAAATGTTCGCAGAGATTTGTAGCGCCCAGGTCTCAATCGTTCTGCGGACGCAGGCCGAAGGTGGCGGGTTTGAGGCCGTAGCGCGTATCGAAATCCTCGTCCGACTGCACGCGTGCACCCGATGGCGGCTTGCGGTAGTCGGGGTCGCCGGCCTGCCGGCCGGAATCGACCACCTCGGCGAAAGCCATCGCCTGCTGCGTCGGTTTCGGCACGTTGCGCAGCCGCTCGACGATCGCCACCAGATCGACGTCGCCGGTTTTCGACGTGACTTCTTCCTCGCGCTTGGCCGTGCCGGGCAATAGGTGAGCGGGCAGCCTTTCGAATTTCAGGCGCATGGTCGTCGCCACGCCTTCGCCGAAGGCGATCGCTTCGCGCTGGCCCATGGAGGACAGGAAAGCCAGCGTGGAAGCGGAAGAGTCGGCGATGGCCGAGCGGATGATCGCCTGGTCCTGCTCGTTGGCGAGCCGCATGGCGAAGAATGTCGAGCATTGCGACAGGATGGTTGGGTCGAGCTCGCCGGGACGCTGGGTGACGACGCCGAGATAGCAGCCATATTTTCTGCCTTCCTTGGCGATGCGCGACAGAGCGTGCCGGGTCGGCGCGAAGCCGAGGCGCGGGTCGGCGGGCATGTAGCGATGCGCTTCCTCGCATAAAAACAGGAGTTGCAGCTTGCCTTCGCTCCACAGAGCGAGGTCGAAGGCCAGACGCGCCAGCACCGAACAGACGGAATTGACCACCTCCGATGGCATGCCGGCCATCTCGAAGCAGGTCACCGGGCGGCCATGATGCGGGACACGGAAGATGTTGCCGATCGTCTCGTGGATGGTGTCCTCGATCAGGCGTGAATTGAACATGAAGCGGTAGCGGGGATCGGCGGCCGCCGATTCGATGCGCGTCTTCAGCGATTTGAGCGTCGGGCGGTCGGTCTTGCTTTCGAGCATGCCCATGCGCTCGTCGATCTGCTTGAGCAGGTCGGCGATGCGGTAAGGCACCGGCGTATCGGCGGTCAGCGCATCGTTGCCGCGCCTGAGGTAGGCGCCTGAATTGGGGTTGCGATAGAGGTTCTTGGCGAGCGGAATGAGGTCGCGAAGGGCGTCGATCTCTTCCGGCACCGTTTCGCGTCCGCGAAACAGCACTTCGGCGAATTCCTCCAGCGTGAACATCCAGAACGGCAGGTCGAGTGTCTTGGCATCGACCTTGACGCAATATTCGGGCAGCGAGGCCGCGAACTCGTTGTGCGGATCGAGGATCAGGATGCGCAGGTCGGGTCGCGCCGCGATCGACTTGCGCAGCAGCAGCGACACGGCGGTCGACTTGCCGACGCCGGTCGTGCCGACAATGGCGAAGTGGCGCGCCAGCGTATCGTCGATGGCGATGTTGGCGGCGATCGCCTCGTCCTGTGCCAGCGAGCCGATGGTGATCGAATGGCGGCCGGCCAGATCGTAGACGGCCTGCAGGTCGCGCGTGCGGATGCGGTGCGCGACGGCGCCGATATGCGGATAGGTGGTGATGCCGCGGTCGAAGATCGGCTTGGCGCCGGGTTCGGCACCGTCGCGCACTTCGCCGATCAGCTCGATGCTGACCTCGATGGCGTTCTGGCCCTCGTTGCTCCAGGCGCGATCCGACTTGCCGATCGCATAGACCAGGCCAACGGTGCGCGTTGTGCCCAGATTGATCGAGATCATCTTGCCGACCGTCCACAGGCCGGTGATTGCGCCGTCGTGATCGTCCGCGTAGGCGGCGATGGTGGCGCGCGCGCCGTCGCATTGCACGACGTTGCCGAGGATGCGCCTGTCGTTCTGCTCTGCGTTGCGGCGCTCCTGCGATATCGGTTCTCCGACGGAAGCTTCGCGTTCGACATACATGGACAGGCCAATCCCCATTTCCCTGGAGACGGAACCTACAGGAACGGGGTTAAGGTCGGATGAGGTCGGATGGTGTAGAGAGGATTAAGGCCCCGATGCAAATTGTGGCGAAATGGCTCTTCACGAGTCTTGTTGTTTCGCTATAATGGACGAATGGATGATATAGCGAACGATATTTCCTCGACCATCGGCAAGCGGATTCACACCGAAAGGACCGTGCGGGACTGGTCGTTGGCCGAACTCGCCGAACGGTCCGGCGTTTCCAAGGCAATGCTGAGCACCATCGAGCGCGGCATGACCAGCCCGACCGCAGCACTTCTGGTGCGCATCGCGGCGGCCTTCGGCATAACGCTGTCAACCCTCATCGCGCGTGCGGAATTGCAAGGCGGCGGGCTGCTGCGCGCGGCCGACCAGCCGGTGTGGCGTGACCCCGATACGGGCTATGTCAGACAGCATCTGTCGCCGGCGAGCGAGATGCCGCTCGAACTGATCAAGGTCCACCTGCCGGCGGGCGCCAAGGTCAGCTTGCCCGCGGCGTCCTACGCTTTCATCAAGCAGCAGATCTGGCTGATCTCGGGAAAACTCGAATTCACCGAAGGTGATCAGGTGCACAAGCTCGAACCCGGCGACTGCCTGGCGCTGGGCGCGCCTTCGGATTGCATCTTCCACGCGCTGGAGCCGGGCGCCGACTATCTCGTCGCGCTGGTCAGGGGCTGACATCATGGCGAACTGGCCAAAGCGCTCCCACAATGGGGGGCCGCCTCTTGATGACTACAAGGGGCCGCCATGGGGCAAGGGCGATCCTTACATCTTCCTGGCCTGGCAGGCAGCACACGCCAAGGCGTGGAAGGCGCCGAGCCGCGAGGTGATGCTGATGCGCATGGACAGGGCGGAACGGCTGGGCCTGACCTATGAGGAATACACGCTCGAAATCCTCGAGCGCGGTCGGCATCTCAGGGACGAAGACACCGAGCGTATCAGCGCCATCAAGGCCGCGCGCAAGCGACGCCGGGTGCGCCATCTCGACTGACGCCGGCGCCACCGACTTATCATTCATTTCCGGAGGACCAGCTATGAATGCCATCGAAATCGGGCCCTTGGCCGCCAGCACGGGAACCCTGGCAGTCCTAGCCGATCTGCTGGTCGAAACGGTTGCCGCCGGCGGATCGGTCAGCTTCATGCATCCGCTGGCGCTGGAGGCGGCAAGCGCGTTCTGGGAGAAGTCCCTGACCTCGGCGGCAAAAGGCGAAAGAATGGTGCTCGGGGCCTGGGACGGTAAAGCCCTGGTCGGTACTGTCACCTTGTTGCTCGATTGCCCGCCCAACCAGCCGCACCGGGCCGAGATCGCCAAGCTGATGACGTCGGTCGAATACCGGGGCCGGGGTGTCGGGACGCGCCTGATGCGGGCCGCCGAGCGTCTGGCGGCGGAAAAGGGTCGCACGCTGCTGGTTCTGGACACGGCGACGGAGGAGGGGGCTTCAGGACTTTACGAGACGCTTGGCTTCACCCTGGCCGGCGAGATACCGGATTATGCGCTGAAGCCGCATGGCGGGCTGACGGGCACGCTGATCTACTGGAAGCGTATCGGCACAGCCTTGCGCTAGCACCAGTCAGGCCCAGGCCTTTCCGGCAAGACGCCTGAGCAGCCAGTGGCGGAAATCCTGCTCGGCGCTGGTCAGCCGCGCGGATGACGGCCTGGTCAGAAAATGCCCTGACGTGCTGGAGAGTTCAAAATCGGAAAGCCGGACCAGCGCCCTGCTGTCAAGCGCCGCGTCGACCAGGGGGCGCGATCCCAGAAGCACACCGGCGCCGGCGCTCGCCGCCCCCATCGCGGCGACGAAACTGTCGAAGCGATGCGACCGCTGCGCATGGCCGGCCAATCCGGCCGCCGCGAACCATTCCGCCCACATCTCGCGCGCGCCGGCCACGAGCAGCAGCGGCAGCGAGGTCCAGTCGGCGGCGTCGGCCAAAACCGGGCTTGCCACCGGCACGAGCCGTTCGGTGGTCAGCCTCTCGGCCTCGCGTCCGGGAAAGGATCCGTTTCCGAACCGGATGTCGAGCGCCGAGCCCGGCAGATCGTAATCCGTGGGGCGATGGATCGTCACCAGATCGACCTGGATGCGCGGCAACGCCTCGGCGAGATCGGGCAGCGCCGGCACCAGCGCCAGCAGGGCAAACGAGATCGGCACCCGGATCGAGACGGTCTGGACGGCGCGCGGTTCGAACAGTTCCGCGGTGCTGCTGCCAATGGTGGCGAAGGCCGACTGGATGTGGGGCAGGTAGGCCGCACCCTCCGGCGACAGCGCGACGCCGCGCGCCAGCCGCGAGAACAGCCGCGTCTTCAGCCGCTCCTCGAGCAGCCGGATGTGCTGGCTGACCGCCGCCTGGGTCAGGCCGAGTTCGGCCGCCGCAGCCGTGAAATTCGACAACCGCGCCGCTGCTTCGAAACTGCGCAGCCAGTCGAGCGGGGGCAAGGTGGGTATGGTTCGTCGAGTCATTAGTAAATCGATGTCATTGGCTAAAAAATGATAATTTGAATTATGCCTTTCGTGCGGTCAACATGCAATCGAAACCACGGCACGAACCGTGGGCAACAAGGCGACAGGACGGATTTCATGCTCACCCATGCGCTGGTTGGCGACGAAGGCAGAACGATCGAACTTGGCTGGCAGGACGGGAGGCGCACCCGCTTTCACGCGATATGGCTGCGCGACAATGCGCTCGACGACAAGACGCGCAGTGCCGGTAACGGCCAGCGGCTGATCACCATCCTCGACGTTCCGGCGGATACCAGGATCGACGCGGCCTCGATCAAGGGCGATGCCCTCGAGGTCCGCTTCATTCCGGAAGGCAAGACGGTCAGCTTTCCCGCGCAATGGCTGAGCGCCAATGCCTATGATCGTGACATGGCGCGCCAAGCCGGCTGGACCGGTGACGAGATTGCGCGCTGGACCAAGGCGACGATGCAGAATTCGGTGCCGCGTGCCGGCTATGCAGCCGCCAGCCACGACCGCAACGTCCTGCGCCAATGGCTGTCTTCGGTTCGGGCCTATGGCTTTGCGGTGATGGACGGCTTGCCGACCGAATCCGGCGCGCTGTGCAAAGTGTCCGACCTGTTCGGTTACATCAGGGAGACCAATTACGGCCGCTGGTTCGAAGTACGCGCCGAGGTCAATCCCAGCAATCTCGCCTACACCAATCTCGGCCTGCAGGCGCATACCGACAATCCCTATCGCGATCCGGTGCCGACGCTGCAGATCCTGGCCTGCATCGAGAACACGGTGGAGGGCGGTGAATCCAGCGTCGTCGACGGTTTTGCCGTCGCCGCCGCCTTGCAGGCCGAAAACCCCGAAGGTTTCCGGCTGTTGAGTTCCTGTCCGGCACGCTTCGAATATGCCGGTTCATCCGGCGTTCGGCTGCACGCGAAGCGGCCGATGATCGAACTCGGGCCGGATGGCGAACTCATCTGCATCCGCTTCAACAACCGTTCGCTGGCGCCTGTCGTCGATGTGCCGTTCGCCGATATGGGCGCCTACTATGCCGCCTATCGTCGGTTCGCCGAACTGATCGAGGCCCCGTCCTTCGAAGTGACCTTCAAGCTGGAAGCAGGGCAGGCCTTCATCGTCGACAACACCCGCGTCATGCATGCCCGCAAGGCGTTTTCCGGCACCGGCAAGCGCTGGCTGCAGGGATGCTACGCCGACAAGGACGGCCTCCTGTCGACGCTCGCGGCGATCGAACACGGCTTCAAGGAGGCAGCGGAATGAGCGGCCAGGATTTGAACGCGGACAATATCGTCGAGTTCATCGCCGACATCTTCGAGCGCCGTGGCGCCGAATCCTATCTCGGGGAGCCGGTGACCATGTCCGAACACATGCTGCAAGGGGCGTGGCTGGCGGAGCAGGATGGCGCGCCAGAAGTGCTGGTGGCCGCCGCTCTGCTGCACGATATCGGCCATTACACCAGCGAGTTCGGCACCTATTCGCCCGACGATGTCGAGGACAAGCATCACGACGAGGCCGGTGGCGAGGTGCTGGCGCCGTTCTTCCCGCCGGTCGTCGTCGAATGCGTCCGGCTGCATGTCGCCGCCAAGCGCTATCTCTGCGCCACCGACCCGACCTATTTCTCCAGGCTGTCGCCGGCTTCGGTTCATACCTTGTCCCTGCAGGGCGGACCTATGAGTGCCGACGAGGTGGCCAAATTCCGCGAGAACCCGTTCCACGAGGAAGCGGTGCGGGTTCGCATCTGGGATGAGGGCGGCAAGGTGGCCAATATGGAGACGCGGGCGTTTCGCGACTACGTGCCGCTGCTGCAGCGTGTCGTGCACGACTTCGCCAATCGGCCTTGACGCAACCAACCACCGAGGGGACAACTCATGTGTTTCTGCTTCGACGGCGAAGAAGCGGTGGCCGCATACCGGCCGGAGGCTTGCCGCGAGAGATTGGCCGGCGCGGACATTTTCGCGCCATCGCCGGTCACCCCAGGCAGTGAGCCGCATGACCTTGCCGCTGCCACTTTTCTCCATGTCGTGAAAGCCGACCAGGCCCGCCGTCTTGTCGATGCCTCTATTTCCAGATATTAGCCGCGCCCAACCTGCGGCCAGAGCTGCCGCGGATAGCGACCACACGCATGATGGAGGCGAAGATGAGATCTTGTTCACCCATTTCGCGCCTGCACGGCGGTCGAACCGGCTGATCCGCGCCTTAGCGGATTTCTAATTTTCCCACGATCCGGCAACCGTCTGGCCGCGACGCGCGCAGCTAATTCCATGCGCGACATCGGCGTCACCCCATGTCACTGACGCGGTGGGAGCAGAGAAGCTCTCGGCCGACGCTGGCGGCCGCCTGAAACCTTGAGATGCGTCTTTGCAACACCTCACCACGCCGTTGGAAACATTGAAGGAATGGCTCTTGCTCCGACATTGATAGAAGCCTAGAGAGCCCGCCCAGTCCAACCCCGTCGTCCCCAAAGGAGACCCGTCAAATGTCACGCCAACCCAGATCGACACAGTCCGTGCCGGCGCTGGAAGAGCGTGCGGTTGACAGGGTTCCAATTGGGAAGAACGGCCATGGCCAGGTCCATGATCCAGCGCAGGCACGAGGCCGAGCGCGAACGTACTGAAGCATATGATGCAACGCTGCGGCGGGTTTGCGCCATGCCGCGTCCCGCTCCGGATTTCGAGCGGGCGCTTGACGAGGTGCGCCGGGGCTTTGCCGGCGTGGCGATCCGCGATGGCGGGCTGTGGCGTCCGAAGCTGAAGACGCGCGACCCCGCGCGCCTGCGACTGGCCGCTGCTCGTCATCTCTATGCGCGCTACCCTGTCTCGGCCGCGCTCGAGGCCATCTGGCAGGATGGCTCGGGGCTCAATGCCGACGAGATCGCGCTGCGCAAGGCCTGGTATGTCGCGGTCGCGCGCGGCGACTCGCTCTACAAGGCGGGCGCCAATGCGTGGCTCTCGCGCAAGGAGGTGCATTGCTTCCTGAACCTGTCGGGCGACTTCACCTTCGAGGAGGCGTTCTGGGTGGCGATCATTCGGTCCTGCACGGATGATCTCGGCCTGGCGGCACGGCTTGCCCGCACGAAGATCGCGCGCACGCCGCGCGCCGATCTGGCCTTCTGGCGTGAGGTGGCGCGTTTCTTCTGCGCACAGCCCACGTCGAGGGAGGAGGTCGACGATCTCTGCGATTATGTCGGCGCCATGCACCGGCGCGATGCGGCCTACAGCCTGAAGGGCCGCACGCTCGGCTCGCTGCGCCGGCAGATGTCGGAATGGCACCGCGACATTGCCGCGATCGAGCGTATCGAGGCCATGCGCCGCCGCGCCGCCGGCCGGGCTTCGCCGACAAAGGATGGTGCCTGGGATGGCTCGCGGCTCGAGGATTGGGAGTGGCAGCCTTCGGCCAAGGAAGCGAAAGCCCATGGCGAGCGCTTCTTCGTTCGCCAGTTGCGGACGGCCGAGGACCTGGTCGCGGAGTCGAGGGCGATGCATCACTGCGTGTCGACCTATGCGGCCAAATGCATCGCCGGCAACGCCTCGATCTGGGTGCTGCGGCGTACGGCACTCGGCAAGATCGAGCGGTTGCTGACGATCGAACTCGATTCGCAGAACCGTGCCGTGCAGGTGCGCGGTTTCTCCAACCGCGTCGCCTTGCCCGATGAGCGCAAGGTCATAGAGCGCTGGGCCAAGGCGAGGGGCGTGATGCTGAGGAACTGACACCAAGGCCCCGCGCGGCGGATATGCCGCGCGGGGCCTTGGTGATAAGGAAGCAGGGGTGCTCCCAGGGATGCCGGCTAAGCCTTGTGATGGACCTGCTGCAGCCCGTAGACCGGGGTCGGCAATCCGACCTGCCGGGCCTTCAGCTGCAGCGCCAGATACTGCGAATAGTGGCGCGACTGGTGGAGGTTGCCGCCGTGGAACCACAGCGCCTCTTGCTGGGTCGGCTTCCACATGTTGCGCTGCTCGCCTTCCCAGGGGCCGGGGTCCTTGGCGGTGTCGGAGCCAAGACCCCAGACCTTGCCGACCTTGTCCGCCACCTCCTGCGAGATGAGGTCCGCCGCCCAGCCATTCATCGAGCCGTAGCCGGTGGCGTAGATCACCAGATCTGCCGGTAACTCGCTTCCATCGACGAATTTGACACCGGTTTGCGTCAGCTCCTCCACCGCCGCGCCCGGTCCGCTCTTGAGCTTGATCGAGCCGTCGATGACGAGGTCGCAGGCGCCGACATCGATGTAGTATCCCGAACCACGGCGAAGATACTTCATGAACAGGCCCGATTCGTCATCGCCCCAGTCGAGCAGGAAGCCGGCCTTTTCCAGATCCGCGTAGAACTTGGCGTCGCGTTCCTTCATCTGCTGGTAAAGCGGGATCTGGAATTCGTGCAGGATGCGGTAGGGCAGGGAGGCGAAGATGAGGTCGGCCTTGCGTGTCGTCATGCCGTTCTCGACCGCCTGCTCGGAATAGAGCGAGCCCAGCCCGATATCCATCAGCGTGTCGGACTTGACGATGTGCGTGGAGGAACGCTGCACCATGGTGACGTCCGCGCCTGCCTCCCACAGAGCCGCGCAGATGTCGTGGGCGGAGTTGTTGGAACCGATGACCACGACCTTCTTGCCGCGGTATTTGTCCGGGCCGGGATGGGTCGAGGAATGCTGCTGCTCGCCCTTGAAGATGTCCTGGCCCTTGTATTTCGGCCAGTTCGCCTTGCCGGACATGCCGGTGGCCAGTACCAACTGCCTGGGCCTAAGCACGATCTCTTCGCCGTCGCGTTCGACCACGACGGTCCATTCCCCGGCCTTCTCGTCATATTTCGCGGATTTCGCCGAGGTGGAGGACCAGTAGTTCAGCTCCATCACCTTCGTGTACATCTCGAGCCAGTCGCCGATCTTGTCCTTCGGCGCGAAGACCGGCCAGTTCTTGGGGAAGTCGATATAGGGCAGATGGTCGTACCAGACCGGATCGTGCAGGCAGAGCGACTTGTAGCGCTTGCGCCAGGAATCGCCGGGACGCTCGTTCTTCTCGATGATGATAGCCGACACGCCAAGCTGGCGCAGGCGCGCGCCGAGCGCAATGCCGCCCTGGCCGCCGCCGATGATCACGACATAAGGTTGCTTGCCGCGGCCAAGCTCGGCGAGTTCGTCGTCACGCTCCTCGCGCCAGGATTTCCTGTCCTTGCCATGGCCATGCTTGGCGCCGAGCGGACGGGTGAAGCCGGCTTTCTCCTCATGGCCCTTGAGTTCGGCCATGGTGGTGAGCAAGGTCCAGATCAGCTCGCCCTTGAACCGCACCAGGCCGAAGCCGCGCGCCACCTTGGTCTCGAAGGTGATCCAGGCGGTGGTGACGCCATCAGCCTCGGTCGCTTCCTCGCCCTGCGCCACCTTCCAGTCGCTCGGCCCGGTCTCGGCCAGCGTCGCCTTCAGCATGTCGCGGACCTGGTCCTGGCCCTCCATCGTTCTCAGGTTCCAGGTGAAGGTGACGAGGTCGCGCCAGTAGCAATCCGCCTGGAAGCAATTGGCCGCCGCATCGATGTCGCCGGTCTCCAGCGCCTTGCCGAACTTGTCGAGCAGCGCCTGCGCCTTCGTGGTGGGTGTTCTTTCGAGCATGGTTTCTCCTCCGGTTGTCGGGTTCATGGCTCCTCCTCCAGGCGCCAGATCGTGCCTAGAGCACGTAGTTCTGGCCTGCCACCTGCTTGAAAAGCGTCTCCAGGCCGCTGCGGGCGATGGCGATCAGCCGCTCGGACTGTTCGCGGTGTTCGCGCAACTGGGTATCGGGCACGATATAGGCCTCGGTCGGTCTGGCCGGGTCGAGGCGATGGGTGCCGACACAGCGCAGCCACGACTTCACCACGACCTCGTCGCGCGCCGATCGCCCGCCGGACAGGACCTGCTCGATCTCACGGATATGCTCCCGTTCGCCTGCCAAACCTCGTCCTCCCAGACATGTCGTCAGCCCGGCTAACGACATCGGCAGGCCGGCAACTGGCCTGGCATAGTGGTGCGTCGACGAGACGGGCTCAACTGTACTATGGTAGCGCGCGGCGGAGCCGATCTCACGGCTGAGTGAATTCGTGCCGTACCCCATTGACGACCCCGCGCGTTCGCCTTTATGGTCCGCCACCATGAAAACGGCACTCATTCTCGTAGGAAGGCGCGTGGGCAAGGCGGTGTAACCGCCGGGCGAAAACCTCCCATGCGCAACACACAGGCTCCCTCGGGGGCCTTTTTTATTGCCTGAAACACGACTAAACGACCAGCAAACGCCAGATGGCGGACAGTACGGGACCAGACCGATGAGCAATGGACAGAGCGAGCGGCGCGAGATGGCAAGCAGGGAAATGACGGGCGCCGAAATGGTGGTGCAGGCGCTGAAGGACAATGGCGTCAAGCACGTCTTCGGTTATCCCGGCGGCGCCGTCCTTCCCATCTACGATGAAATCTTCCAGCAGGAAGAGGTCGAGCACATTCTGGTGCGGCACGAGCAGGGCGCGGGCCATGCGGCGGAGGGCTATGCGCGCTCGACCGGCAAGGCCGGCGTCATGCTGGTGACTTCGGGTCCGGGCGCCACCAATGCTGTCACGCCGTTGCAGGACGCGCTGATGGATTCGATCCCACTGGTGTGTCTCACCGGCCAGGTGCCGACCTCGCTGATCGGCTCCGACGCGTTCCAGGAATGCGACACGGTCGGCATCACGCGGCCCTGCACCAAGCACAACTGGCTGGTGAAGGACGTTAACGAGCTCGCCGCGACCATCCATGAGGCCTTCCATGTCGCCACGACCGGCCGTCCCGGTCCGGTGGTGGTCGACATCCCGAAGGACGTGCAGTTCGCCAGGGGGACCTACGTCCCGCCGCAGATCGCGCCGCGCACCAGCTACCAGCCCAAGGTCCAGGGTGACCTGGAGAAGATCAAGGCCGCGGTCGAACTGATGGCTGGCGCCAAGAAGCCGATCATCTATTCGGGCGGCGGTGTCATCAATTCCGGTCCGGAAGCGAGCCATCTCCTGCGCGAACTGGTCGATCTCACCGGCTTCCCGATCACCTCGACGCTGATGGGTCTCGGCGCCTATCCTGCGTCAGGCAAGAACTGGCTGGGCATGCTCGGCATGCACGGCACCTACGAAGCCAACATGGCCATGCATGATTGCGACGTCATGATCTGCATCGGCGCGCGTTTCGACGATCGCATCACCGGACGGTTGACCGCTTTTTCGCCGAACTCGCGCAAGATCCATATCGACATCGATCCGTCCTCGCTCAACAAGAACGTCCACACCGAAGTGCCGATCATCGGCGATGTCGGCCGGGTGCTGGAAGACATGGTGCGGCTGTGGCGGGCGACCGCCAAGACCGACAAGAAGGCGCTCTATCCCTGGTGGGAGCAGATCGCCAAATGGCGCGCGCGCGATTCACTCGCCTTCAAGATGAACAACGACGTGATCATGCCGCAATACGCCATCCAGCGGCTCTATGAACTGACCAAGGACATGGACACCTACATCACCACCGAGGTCGGCCAGCACCAGATGTGGGCGGCGCAGCATTATCATTTCGACAAGCCGAACCGCTGGATGACATCGGGCGGCCTGGGCACGATGGGTTACGGCCTGCCGGCCGCGCTCGGCGTGCAGATCGCGCATCCCGACGCATTGGTCGTCGACATCGCCGGCGACGCCTCGGTGCAGATGACGATGCAGGAGATGAGTGCGGCCGTGCAGCACGACGCGCCGATCAAGATCTTCATCCTCAACAACCAGTATATGGGCATGGTGCGCCAGTGGCAGCAATTGCTGCACGGCAATCGGTTGTCGCATTCCTACACCGAGGCGATGCCTGATTTCGTCAAGCTGGCCGAGGCCTATGGCGGCCACGGCATTCGCTGCGAGAAGCCCGACGAGCTGGACGATGCGATCAAGGAGATGATCTCGGTCAGGAAGCCGGTGCTGTTCGACTGCCGCGTGGCGACACTGGCCAACTGCTTCCCGATGATCCCTTCGGGCAAGGCGCACAATGAGATGCTGTTGCCCGACGAGGCCACCGACGAGGCCGTGGCCAATGCCATCGACGCCAAGGGCAGGGAACTGGTGTAGACCGGGATAGGGACCTAGGCTTTGCTTGCGGCCGAGAACATGGCGCGTCCGGACCTTGCCACGATCTGTTCGCCGCGCCGGCGAATAGTGCGTCTCGCGCTGGCGGGCGCGCTTACCTTTGCATCGGCCACGGCCGCCTTGGCCGAACAGGCCTCGCCGGCGACCGGCGCGCGGACCTCCACGAACACGGAGGCCGCGCCCTGGCCGCCGGAGATCCAGGCGATCGAGACGGCGATCCGCAAATCGGATTTTGCCGGCGCCCGCAAGAAGGCGTTGGCCCTGATGGACGGAAGTTTCGCCAGGCGCGATCCGAAAGCGGCCGCCTATGCCGGCTACATGCTGGCGCGGGCCGACATGTTCGCCGGTGAATGGCAGGACCTCCACGACACGCTGATCGGGCGCGCGGACGGCATCATCCGCGACCTGGACCAGACGCGCGCGGACGAGTTCGCGCTGCTTCTGGCCGACGCCGCCGGCCGCATAGGCCGGGCGGACGAACAGGACAGGCTGCTCGACCTACGTGTCGAGGCGATCGCGCAGCGGTCTGGTCCGGATTCGGAAGACTCGCTCAATGCGCGTGTCGACGCCGCCTATTCGCAGCTCACCGCCAAGCGCGCCGACGTCGCCGAAAAACGGCTGCTGTCGGCGCTCAATGCGATGGAACTCGGCGGCCATGGCGATCTGTTCTTCAAGACGGTCGGGCAGGCCGGCGACAGCTTCAACCGTTTTGCCGACGCCGATGCGGCGCAGCGCATCTTCCAGCGCGGCCTCGATTCCAACCTGATGGAGACCGATACCGGGCCGGGCCCGGGGTTCCTCCAGTTCAACCTCGCCGCCTTTCTGCGCGACCAGAAGGAGTATGACCAGGCCAACCGGTTCGGTTTGCGCGCCCTGAACATCCTGGCCGATCATTTCGGCATGGGAAGCACCGAGGCCCTGTCGGCCTATGACGGGCTGGCGCAGACGCTGCATGCCTGGGGTCAGCTCGCGTCGGCGGAGGCCGCCTACCAGTTCATCTACGAGACCGGCCTGAAGTCTCTGGGCGAGGACAATGCCGATCTCTGGCGCATGATGAACAACCGCGCCGCGGTGCTGCGCTCGCTGAAATTGCCGGCCGCGGCACTCGAATTCGACAAATACGCCTACGACAAGCGCTTCAAGGCGCTTGGCGGCGGCGCCGGCGACACGGTGATTTCGGCCATGAACATGGCGCACGACCTGCTCGAGGCCGAGCGCTGGAAGGATGCCCGGTCGGTGCTGGCGGTGATCTCCGGGATCGTTGTCCAGCCGGGGTTCAACGAGGGCTACCGCAGGCAGATCGAGCGCTGGCAGGCCTATGCGCAACTGCGTCTTGGGGAGCGCCAATTGAGCCGCAAGCAGATCCAGGCGCGCGACACGACCGATTTCACCGACCGCGCCGATATCGAGCAGTCGCTGGCCTTCTTCGACCTCTTCGCCGACAAGGCGGAGGCGATGGGGCTGACCGAGGATGCCGAAGCCTATCGCGAACATGCGGTGGCGATCGCCAAGGAGAGCCTCGGCGACGCGCAGCCGATGACTTTCGAGGCCGAACTCGCGCAGGCCAGGCTGCAGGAGAAGATGGACCCCAAGGCCGCGGTGGACAGCTACCGCAAGCTCGACGCCGTCATGTTCGACTGGGGGCAGTCCAGCGTGTCGGCCTCGGGGAGCCTGCGCGCCGGGCAGGCCGAGCGCGTCCTTGCCGACGACATGCTGGGCTCGCTCGCCGATTTCGCGACCCGCAATGCAGACGCGGCGGACCTGTTCGCCGCCATGCTCGACAATTGGAAGACGCTGACGCGCGGCGCCGAGCGGCAGTTGCGCGCCGAGGCCGAGACCTCCGACGACAAGGCGCTTCGCGACCTCATCAAGACCTATTTCAGCAATTTCGGCCGCTTCCGCGAGGTCGTCACGGCAACGCTCTATACGGACGCGCTGGCACCGCAGCGGCAGGCGATGGAGGACTCCCGCAAGGCGTTGAACGCGGCGTTGGAAAAGCGCGCCGAACAACCGGTCGCATCGTGGATCTACAGCGCGCCGCAAGAGGCCAAGCCGCTTGCCAGGCCGGCCGAGGGCGACGTCATCGTCGATTTGGCGATCATAGGCGAATGGCCAGCGGACAGGGGCGGCACGCCGGATCGATACCGGGTCTTCGCCACGATCTCGCGCGCGTCCGGGCCGGCACAGGTGATCGAAGTCGATGCGGTCGACGCGCGTAAGGGCAAGACCGGTTCGGGACAAAGCTTCACCGCCAAGCTCGCCACTGTCCTCGGCGACGCCGCGAAGGACGCCAAGGCGCTCTACGTCATTCCCGCCGATTTTCTCTATCAGGTCGATTTCGCAGAACTGCGGCCGGGCGGCGGCAAGCGGCTGGGCGAACTGGTCGACATGCACACGGCCACCAGCCGGCAGGCCTACGAATTCCGGGCCAGGCAAGACCGGCCGTCGGCCAGCGACGCGATGCTTCTGGCGGGGGGTCTTTTCTACGGGAACGGTGTCGGCGACGGCTACCTGCCGGGGTCGCGCACGGAGGTCGAGAAGATCGCAAAGCTCGCCCGCGACAAGGGCATGGCGGTACGACTCGCCGAGGGCAATGACGGCGGCGAGGCGGCGATGCGCGCTGCAGCCGACGGCAAGGCGATCGTGCATTTTTCGACGCATGGCTTCTTCGAACGCGGCGAAGGGCTGTCCGAGCGGCTGATGAATGCCGGCTTCGTGCTGTCCGATGCCAAGCCGGCGGACGAGCCGAAGGAGTGGGACGGCGACAACATCGTCTATGCGCGCGAATTGTTGAGCTGGAACCTGCGTTCCTCGCAACTCGTCGTGGTTTCTGCCTGCGACACAGCGCTCGGCGATATCGGGGTCACCTCCACCGTGCGCGGCCTGCCGCTCGCGCTGTCGGTCGCCGGCGCGCGGCGCACGCTGCTGACCGTCGAGGAAGTCGACGACGCGGCGACGATGCAATTCATGGCGCGCTTCTACGAGAACCTGTTCGATGGCCGCATCAGCTATGCCGATGCCTTCATCAAGACCAAACGCGAGGCCTGGGCCGGCAAGATCGACGGCTTCGCGCCCGAATTGACCAGCGCCTACATTCTCTTTGAACATTGACAGAACCGGCCACAGACCGGCCAGACACAGGACAAGACCATGGCACAGCACCTTCAACCCACCGGTTCGGCCTACTTCATCGCCAAGGAGACGGAGCGGCCCGAGATCCATACGCTTTCCGTCCTGGTCGACAACGAGCCCGGCGTGCTTGCCCGGGTGATCGGCCTGTTTTCAGGGCGCGGCTACAACATCGAGAGCCTGACGGTCTCGGAGACCGAACATGAGAAGCACCTGTCGCGCATCACCATCGTGACGCGCGGCACGCCGCATGTGATGGAGCAGATCAAGAACCAGCTCGAACGCATCGTGCCAGTGCACCGCGTGGTCGATCTGACCGTGCGCTCGCACGAGCTTGGCCAGGAGCGGCCGCTGGAGCGCGAGCTGGCGCTGGTCAAGGTTGCCGGCACCGGCGATTCCCGGGTCGAGGCGCTCAGGCTCGCCGATGCCTTCCGCGCCAGCGTCATCGACGCCAACACCGAGCATTTCATCTTCGAGATCACCGGCAAGGGCTCCAAGCTCGACCAGTTCATCGCCATCATGAAGCCGCTCGGCCTGGTCGAAATCTGCCGCACCGGCGTGGCGGCGATGAACCGCGGCCCACAGGGGATGTAGGAACATCACTTCCGTTTTAGCGGATTCAGGCGCCATACCTTGCGAATGGCGCATGCAAACTTGCTGGCTTAGAAGACGTCGATGCGACCACCGTCGAGCCAATCCGGTATCTGAACATGGTGAGCGAGCGGATGTTTTGAGAACGTCGCTCGTATGTTGGAGAGGCTGTTGAATACGTCCGACAGCAGCTGTTTTCGCTTCTTATGATATTCTTCCGAAAAGCTGTCCAGGGTGAAGGTGTGGGCGGGCGTCTGACGAAGTCGGCGTATTTTGCGCAACGGCCGAATGACTATTTCGCGGAAGGCGGCCGGATCCTCCCAGACGATTTCCGCAAGTAGCCATTCTTCCAGTAGGGTCAGCGTTCCCTTGTTCTGAACAATGATCTTTCCATCTGGGCGAAGGGTTTCTGTCTCAAGCGGTACCTTTCCCTCAAAAAATTTAGAGTCGATGCCCTCAGATAGTAGCTTATCTAATGCCATTACAAAGCGATTGAAATTTTCTGCAGTAGGACGGAGGAAGGATGTGAGACCGATGGGAACATCACCTCCGATAGAATTGCGGAACAAACTCCTGCCCCAAATCGCATTGGTCAGCGCACGGATTAGCCGCATTTCCTCCACTATCGCATTGCGCACGGAGCGGTTTCTCCAGTACTCACCGTAGATGCTGGATCGGAAGTAGGGCTCACTAATGCGGACGTCGCCACTGGCTAGGTAGCTATGCCAGTATTTTTGGTGTTCGTCTGACAGGCCCGCGAGGTAACGTAGATAGACTACTACATACGGATTTCGCTTGTCATCAAACCCAAGCCCAAAGGTCTGCAGGGAAACCATGTCGCGTTCGGGTTGGTGAGAGTCCACGAAGTATTCGTCACCGATCGACATCGTTCCAATATAGTCAGCGAAGTGGACGACATAGCGTGGATCGGAAATGTATCGTTCCAACGCACCCATGTCGAAGGCCCGAAAAGAGAGTTGAGGGTCCGCAAGCAGCAAAGCCTTGCTAAAGGGGCGATCTCGCCAAGCATTGAGATCAACACGCAGCTGTACTGTTGATGCCGTGGGATACACACAAATCTCGTTCAGAGGCTCGGCCGTTAGTAGTTCCTGCTGCTCCGCTATGGGAAGATCCGGAAGGCGTTTAATGTGCATGTTTGCTGACACACGTGAGAAAACGGCGCTGATCTGGCCGTCTCGAACCAGCTTTGAAAGCGCACTGCGGAGTACTTCGGGACTGGCTTCAAGTTGCAGTAGCACGGACGCTACGACCCCATTGAAACCTCCACGCTTGGCACTATCGATGAAAAGGCCCGCGATTGCGTCAAGGAGGGCGTGATCCATGGCCCCTTATCGGCGGAAACGCCAAGAACTTCAACGGCAAGTGGCCCAATCTAAAGACGCGTGAACTAGCCGCCAGATTTTGCTGGCCTAGCATCGGCCTTACCGTTCGCCAGTTCCTTGCTCTCCCGTTTGAGCGGACGCGATACCGGGCAGACATCCTGAACGAAGCCGTTCAAGGTGTTGACCAGATTGTTCTCGACCAGCGAGTAGTGGATGAACTGTCCCTGCCGCTCCCTGGCGATGAGGCCGGCCGTTTCCAGAATGTTCAGATGCTGCGAGATCGACGGCTTCGACATGTCGAAGCGGGCGGCGATCTCGCCGGCGGTCAGCGAGGAATGGGCGAGATAAGCGAGGATCCGGCGCCGGGGCGCCGACGACAGCGCTTCGAACACGCGCTGGATCGCTCCGCTGGCGCCGATCTCGGCTCCGCCCTCCGCTGTCTGTTCCGCTTTTTCGACCACTGTGGGTACCTCGTAATCGCAGGCGTCTTCGAGATGCCTGCCGGTATTTTCCCGACCGGCATTTAGACTATTGCCTAAATGCCTAATCCGGCATAATAGATGATTAGCTTATTGCCTAAATACTGGCCGAGGCGCCAAAAGGCAAGGCTGTGGTTCGGAAAATGTTCACGCGAGGAGGGGATCCCGATGAAGACCATTTCCACGGGCAGGATGATTTCCCGGCAGGACAGCGACGCGCGGGACGGCAGCGTTGTCTGGATGCCGGCCAAGTCGATCTGGGTCGGCGCGATGACGCTTGTCGCGATCGTGTTCGGCCCGCTGACCTTCAGCTGGAGCGCGTTTCTGCTGTTCGTCGTGACGAGCGCGGTGACGATCTGCGCCGGGCATTCGGTCGGCATGCACCGTCTGCTCATCCATCGCTCTTTCAAGGTCCATATCTGGATCGAGCATGCGCTGGTCTATCTCGGCGTGCTCGTCGGCATGGCCGGCCCTTTCGGCATGATCCATGCGCATGACATCAGAGACTGGGCACAGCGACAGGCTGCCTGCCACGACCTGCACGCTCATCGCCGGCCCTTCTTCATCGATGCGTTCTGGCAGATGCACTGCGCGGTCGCCTTGCGCAATCCGCCCGATTTCGTCATCGAGCCGTCGATCCGGAATGACCGCTTCTACAAATTCCTCGAGCGCACGTGGATGCTGCAGCAGCTGCCATGGTCCATTCTGTTCCTGGTCATCGGCGGCTGGAGCTGGGTGGTCTGGGGCATCGCGGTGCGTGTTTCGGTATCCCTTACCGGACATTGGCTGGTCGGCCATTTCGCGCATCGGGGCGGGGACCAGGGATGGTGCGTCGATGGCGTGGCGGTGCAGGGCTATAATCTGCCACGTTTCGGACTGGTCACCTTCGGCGAGAGTTTTCACGGCAATCATCACGCATTTCCCGAATCCGCGAAGCTCGGCCTGGAGCGGGGACAGATTGATCTGGGCTGGATCTTCATCCGGGTTCTTGCCAGCCTCGGCCTTGCCCATGGCGTAAAACTTCCGGAGAATACGCCACGGCGGAAGGGGTTGCGGCGCCTGCGCGGCGAGGGACAGACTATGCCCTCCGCAGACACGCGGCTGTCGGCGCAGCCTCACGGCGGATGAAGGCATGCCGTTTCGGTGGAGCGAAGTTACGATCATGCGGCCGGCGGCTGGACCAAAGGATTAGGATTGCGTCCGGCATGCCAGCTATTTAAGTCAGGATTGCTGACCTTGTGTAGGCCCGATGTCACTCGACGCATTCCTTGCTCTGCTCGTCTACGCCTTCGTGACCTCGATCACGCCGGGGCCGAACAACCTTATGCTGCTGGCTTCCGGCGTGAATTTCGGCATCGCCAGGACGATACCGCACATGCTGGGCATCAGCATTGGTTTTCTCGTCCTGTTGCTCGCTGTCGGCTTCGGGCTTGGCGCGGTGCTGACCGCATTCCCGGCATTGCACACCGGGCTGAAGATCGCCGGTGCCATCTATCTGCTCTACTTGGCCTGGAAGATCGCCATGTCGCGCTCGCTCAGCGGCAAGGGTGAGACGAATGCGCGGCCGATGCGCTTCATCGATGCGGCGGCCTTCCAATGGGTCAATCCCAAGGCCTGGGTGATGGCCATCACCGCGATGGCCGTCTACACCAATCCGGAGCGGCCATTCCTGTCCGTCATTCTGATCGGCGTGGCTTTCACCATCGTCAACCTGCCAAGCGTTTCGGTGTGGGCAGGGTTCGGCACGGCGCTTCGCGGTTTCCTGTCGGACCCGGTGCGGCTGAAATGGTTCAACATTGCCATGGGTGCGCTGCTGGCGGCGACGCTTTGGCCGATGCTTCGGTAAGTGAAAGCGCTTCAAAGCGCGGTACGTGCAGGGCGGGGACATTCTGTGAATTCCAGTTCACATCTGTTTGACTATTTGTGAACTGTGGATTACAAACGATCGATGATCGAAGTCCGGAAAAACAGCTGAATTCGTCGGCTGGTTCAAGTCCCTCAAGGATGTCCGCGCGAAGGCTCGCATTCAAATTCGGATCGATCGCGTCGAGCTTGGCAATCTTGGCGATGCCAAGTTTTTCGATGGTATCGGCGAATTGCGGGTCGACCATGGGCCTGGCTATCGCATCTATTTCGTCAAGGCGGGCAATACGATCATCATCCTGCTCTGCGGCGGCGACAAGTCATCACAAAAGGCCGACATCAAGAAAGCCATCGGCATGGCGAAGGAGGTCAAATGACCATCGAAACCACCAAATGGGATGCTTCAGAATTCCTCGATAGCGAGGAGGCAATCCTTGCCTATATCGAAGCGGCCTTCGAAGACGGCGATCCCGCCCTCATCACCCATGCGCTCGGCAACGTGGCCAGGGCGCGGGGCATGACATCCATTGCCAAGGATGCCGGCGTGACGCGCGAGGCGCTGTACAAGGCTCTAAGCGACAAGGGCGATCCCAAGCTTTCAACCTTGCTCGGCGTCATGAAGGCGCTCGGGCTCAGATTGACGGCCGAGCCCGTACCAACCGACAATCATGCCGAGGCACGCCTAGCAAGCTAACTCGCCACGGAAGCGATGCGGCCAACGTAGCGTCCGCTGGCTTCGACGAGATGGCTTGGCCCCGTAGCTCACGGCGCGAAAAGCTCCCAAAGCCGGCCTGGTGGAGACCGGGCGATAAGGCGTGATTTCGCCGAATGTGTTCTTTGGACCCGGCTGCCTACCTATTGTGCAGTGCACATTAAATCTTCGTAATGCCGTGTTTTGGCCCTTTTCCGACAAACGCGCGTCCTATCTATTCGGCGAAATCGCGGCAGTGAGCCGTGAATTGCGCTAGATTACGACCACCTGGCTATGGCGTGTCGGACGGAGAGGTCTTTTGTCGATGCGTGGAAAAGTCATTCTTTCATTGCTGGCGGTCGCCTGTGTCGGCGCGGCCTGGCTCTATCTGTCGCCTGACGCGCTGAACAAGGCTCAGCAGATCCTCGGCGCAAAGCAGGTCGCCGCGACAGACAAGCCGGCGACCGACAAGCCAGCGGCGGGGAACAAGGCGGCCGGCAATGGTGCGCGTTCGGCCTCGATCGTCTCGGCGACGGCGACGACCGCGGATTTCCCGATCCGCCGCTATGCCATCGGCTTCGTCTCCTCTCCGGCCGTGGTCAACATCAACGCGCGGGTTTCCAGCCAGATCGTGTCCATCGACGTCAAGGACGGGCAGATGGTGAAGGCGGGCGACCTCCTGTTCTCGCTCGACGACCGGGCGCTGAAGGCGCAACTCGCCAAAGACCAGGCAGCGCTCGCCAAGGACCAGGCGCTGCTTGCCAGCTCGAATTCCGATCTCCAGCGCGCCAAGGACCTTGTCGCCAAGCAGGCCGGCACGCAGCAGACTTACGACCAGGCCGTTGCCGCGCAGAAGGCGGCGGCGGCGACCGTCGATGCCGACAAGGCAACGATCGACGCGGACAATGTCCAGCTTGGCTTCGCCACCATCACCGCGCCGATCGCTGGCAGGCTGGGTGCCGTGAATGTCGCCGTCGGCGACCTCGTGACCGTCAGCAATGGCAACAGCAGCACGGCGACGCCGCTGGTGACCATCACCCAGATGGACCCGCTGCAGGTCAACTTCAACCTGCCGGAAAGCAACCTGGCGCTGCTGCACAAGGCGCTTGCAAACCCGCAGCAGAACGCGGTGACGCTGACCAAGGATGGCGACCCGACGCCGATCGGCAAGGGCACGCTCGATTTCGTCGATTCCAGCGTCGACACCGCTTCGGGCACGATCGCCACGCGGGCAAGCATTCCCAATGCCGATCTTTCGCTGTGGCCGGGCCAGTATGTGAACGTCATCCTCGATGCCGGCATCATGCCGAAGATGACATCGGTCCCGACCGTCGCCGTCCAGCCCAGCCAAAAGGGGCCGTTCGTCTATGTGGTCAAGCCTGACAACACGGTCGAGATGCGGCCGGTGCAGGTGGCGCTGACCGAAGGCGAGAACAGCGCCATCAGCCAGGGGCTGAAAAGCGGCGAGAAGGTCGTCACGGAAGGCCAGACAAGGCTGAAGGACGGCGCCGCCGTGCATGAAGGCAAGGCGACGGCCAGCGGCGAGGCGCCCAAGGTTGCCGAGGCAGCCCAATGATCTCCGAATTCTGTATCCGCCGACCAGTCGCCACCCTCCTGATGTCGTTCGCCCTGGTGCTGGGCGGACTGTTCGCTTACAAATTCCTGCCGGTGGCGGCGCTGCCCAGCGCCGAATTCCCTGTCGTCAACGTCTCGGCCTCGCTGCCTGGCGCCTCGCCGGAGACCATGGCGACATCGGTGGCGACGCCGCTGATCAAGCAGTTCGCGACCATCGCCGGCATCGATTCCATTTCGACCACCAACTCGCTCGGCCAGACCTCGATCGCCATCCAGTTTGTCCTCAACCGCGACATCGACGCGGCCGCCGCAGACGTCCAGGCGGCGATCGCGCGCACGCAGAAATCATTGCCGCCGCAGATGACGGCGCCGCCGAGCTATCGCAAGGTCAATCCGGCCGACGCGCCGATCCTCTTGATGTCGCTGGTCAGCGACACGGTGCCGCTGACCGACCTCGATGCCTTCGCCGAAAACGTCATCTCGCCGTCGCTGTCGACCATCGACGGCGTCGCGCAGGTGTCGATCTTCGGCCAGCAGAAATACGCGGTGCGCATCCAGATCGATCCGACCGCGCTTGCCGCGCGCGGCATCTCGATCGACCAGCTGCAGGCGGCTGTCGCGTCCGCCAACAGCAACACGCCGCTTGGCGTGCTGCAGAACAACAAGCAGCAGCTGACCATCACCGCCAACACGCAGCTGACCGACGCCGCCGGCTTTTCCAACCTGATCATCGCCACCAAGAACGGTCATCCCGTGCGGCTGGGCGAGGTGACCCGTGTCGTCGATTCCGTGCAGACGACGACGACGGCGAGCTGGTACGACGGCACCCGCGCCATCATCATGGCGGTGCAGCGCCAGCCGGACGCCAACACGGTCGACGTCGTCGACAAGGTCAAGGCGATGCTGCCGTCCTTCCAGGACCAGATGCCGGCGGCGGCCCAGATCAAGCTGCTCAACGACCGTTCGAGTTCGATCCGCCAGGCGGTCGACGACGTGCAGTTCACGCTGCTGTTGACCATCGCGCTGGTGGTGATGGTGATCTTCGTGTTCCTGCGCCGGGTGACGGCGACGATCATTCCGGCCGTGGCGGTGCCGATCTCGCTGATCGCCACGCTGGGCGCGATGTTCCTGTTCGGGTTTTCCATCGACAACATTTCGCTGATGGGCCTGACGCTCGCCGTCGGCCTCGTCGTCGACGACGCCATCGTGATGCTGGAAAACATCTTCCGCCACATGGAGGAGGATGGGCTGTCGGCCTTCGACGCGTCGCTGAAGGGCGCACGCGAGATCGGCTTCACCATCATCTCGATCTCCATCTCGCTGGTGGCCGTGTTCATCCCGGTGCTTTTGATGGGCGGCGTGATCGGGCGCATCTTCAACGAGTTCGCCGTCGTGGTGACCGTCGCCATCCTGGCCTCCATGTTCGTGTCGCTGACACTGACGCCGATGCTGTGCTCGCGGCTGCTGTCGGTGACCAAGGCCGACCGCGAGGCGCACGGTGCAGGCCATAAGCACGACCTCGTCACACGCGGCTACGACCGGATCCTGACCTTCTGTCTGCGGCACACCTTCCTGGTGTTCCTGGTCTTCATCGGCACCGCTGCGGCATCGGTGTGGCTGATCGAGGCCTCGCCGAAGGGCTTCTTCCCGCAGGAGGATATCGGCCAGATCTCGGTGACGACCATCGCGCGCCAGGACATCTCGTTCGACGCCATGTCGAAGCTGCAAGGGCAGGTGGCGGCCGTTTTCTCGAAGTCGCCCTATGTCGACCATGTCGCGTGGTCGGCGGGCAGCGGCAACAATGCGCTCAACCAGGGCCAGCTCTTCGTCCAGCTCAAGGGCAAGGACCAGCGTCCCAATATCGAGAAGGTGCTTTCGGATCTGCGCAAGCAACTGGCCGGCGTGGCGGGCATCGAGACCTACATGCAGCCGGTGCAGAATCTGCGGCTCGGCTCACGTTCGTCGGCCAGCGCCTATCAGCTGGTGGTTCAGGGCCTCGATACCGGATTGACCGATACTTGGGCGCAGAAACTGAATGACGCGATGGCGGCCGACCATACGACTTTCACCGACGTCACCAGCGATCTGCAGAACAATGCGCTGCAGGCGTCGCTGGTGGTCGATCGCGACAAGGCCGCCCAGCTCGGCATCGACACCGACACGCTGCGCTCGGCACTTTATGGCGGGTTCGGCACCGACCAGGTCTCGACGATCTTCGGCTCGGCCGACAGCTACGAGGTCATCACCGAGCTCGATCCCAAGATCGAATGGTCGCCCGAGCGCATGCTCGCCATCCAGATGCGGACGGCGAGCGGCAGCCTGGTGCCGCTCGGCGCCTTCGCCCGGGTCGACCGCACGGCCGGAGCGCTGACCGTCAATCAGCTCGGCCAGCTGCCGGCCGTGACCATCTCCTACAATCTGCCGCAAGGCGTGGCGCTGGGCGACAGTGTGAAACGCATCGATGCGCTGAAAGAGCAGATCGGCATGCCGACGGCGATCTCGACTTCCTTTGCCGGCACGGCCAAGACCTTCCAGGATTCGCTGGCCAACCAGGGTCTTCTGGTCGGTGGCGCGATCCTGACCATCTATATCGTGCTTGGCATCCTCTATGAGAGCTTCATTCACCCGCTGACCATCTTGACCGGCCTGCCATCGGCTGTGCTCGGGGCGGTTGTCGCCTTGCGCTTCGCCGGCATGGATCTGTCCGTGATCGCGGTGATCGGCATCCTGATGCTGATCGGCATCGTCAAGAAGAATGGCATCATGATGGTCGACGTCGCACTCGAGCTGCGACGAGAAGGCATGTCGGCCAGGGACTCCATCCACAAGGCCTGCCTGATGCGGTTCAGGCCGATCATGATGACGACGCTGGCAGCACTGATGGGCACGTTCCCGATCGCGCTCGGCACCGGCGCCAGCGCCGAACTGCGCCAGCCGCTGGGCGTCGCCGTCGTCGGCGGCCTGCTGGCTTCGCAGGCGCTGACCCTGTTCGTCACGCCGGTGATCTATGTCTACATGGAGAATTTCTCCGGCTGGCTGGTCGGGCTCATGCCCAAGCGCAAGGCCGAGCTGCATGTGGTCGAAGAGGGCGATCAGCCTTCGCTGTTCGGCACCAACGACGACATCCCGGGCGAGCCGCAGAAGACGGCCGCCGAGTAACGAGCAACCGGTATGGTAGAAGCTGGCCCAAGCCGTGGCGCTTGCGGCCGGCGGGGCGGGACCGTAGTTTGCCGTCATGTCCCATGATCATGACCACGACAACGAACTCGATCCGTTTGCCGCTCGCGTGCGGGCTCTGGAAACCATCCTGACCCGCAAGGGGCTGATCGATCCGGCGGCGATCGACGTCATAGTCGATACCTATGAGACCAAGATCGGCCCGCGCAACGGCGCCAGGGTCGTCGCGAAAGCCTGGAACGATCCCGCCTATGCCGACTGGCTGAAGCGCGATGCGACGGCGGCGATCGAATCGCTGAGCTATACCGGCCGGCAAGGCGAGCATATGCAGGCGGTGTTCAATACCGGGGATACCCACAACCTCGTCGTCTGCACATTGTGCTCCTGTTATCCGTGGTCCGTGCTTGGCCTTCCGCCGGTGTGGTACAAGGCGCCGCCCTACAGGTCGCGCGCGGTGATCGATCCGCGCGGCGTGCTCGAGGAGTTCGGGCTGACGTTGCCCAAGGATAGGAAGATCCGGGTCTGGGATTCCACGGCCGAGCTTCGCTACCTTGTGGTGCCGATGCGACCCAAAGGCACGGATGGCTGGAGCGAGGAGCAGCTCGCGGGACTGGTCAGCCGCGATGCGATGATCGGCACCGCATTGGCCAAAGAGCCGGAAGGAGAGCCGGCATGAACGGACCGCAGGATCTCGGCGGGCAGATGGGTTTCGGGCCGGTTGCTCCAGAGAAGGACGAGCCCTATTTCCATGCCGCCTGGGAGCGGCGGGCGCTTGGCGTGACGCTGTGTTCCGGCGCCATGGGCGCCTGGAACATCGACGAGAGCCGGCATGCGCGGGAATCGCTGCATCCGGCCGTCTATTACGGCTCCAGTTATTATGAGATCTGGATCAGGGCGCTGGAAACCTTGCTCGAGCGGCATGGTTTCGTCAGCGCGCGCGATCTCGCGGCGGGCGAGGCGATCGATCCGGCGGCGACCCCGAAACGGGTGCTGAAAGCGGAAAATGTCCCGGCAGTGCTGGCCAAGGGCGGTCCGTGCGACCGGCCGGTCGGCACAGCGCCGCGCTTCAAGGCCGGTGATCTGGTGCGGACCAAAAACTTCAACCCGACCGGCCATACAAGGCTGCCGCGTTATGCGCGCGACAAGCAGGGCACGATCGAGGCGGTGCGCGACGGCTTCGTCTTTCCCGACAGCAACGCGCATGGCCGGGGCGAAAATCCGCAATGGGTCTACACGGTGGTCTTCGACGGGAGCGAAATCTGGGGCGAGGGCGCCGACCCGACATTGACCGTCTCGATCGACGCCTGGGAGAGTTATCTTGAGCCGGCCTGAGGCGAACGGGCCCGCCGCCGGTTTGCCCGCCGGGCTCGACGCACCTGTTTTCGCCGAGCCATGGCAGGCCGAAGCCTTCGCCATGACGGTGGCGCTGCACGACAAGGGTTTGTTTTCGTGGAGCGAATGGGCGGATGCCTTGTCGGCCGAGGTGAAGAGGCCGGGTGCGGCCGCCGACGGCCATGATTATTACGAGCATTGGCTGGCGGCGCTGGAAAAGCTGCTGGCGGCGAAGGGGTTTGCCGCCAAGCCTGACGTTGATGCGATGGCGCAGGCCTGGGAGCGCGCCGCGCATGCCACGCCGCATGGCAGGCCGATCCTGCTGGAGAACGATCCGCTCGCCACCAGCTGAGGTGCACGGTCGCCCTTGTCGTTCCCTTTACGTTCTTGTTCGCGGCTGATAACCTGAGCCGCAGGGGAGTTCGCCATCGGCTGTGTCGTTGATGATGGCGGCTGTCTTGTGTTTGCCTCGCGAATCCGGTCACACGATCTGATGGAATTTTCACCCCAACAGGATGAGGCGCTGCAGGCGGTCGCCCGCTGGCTGAAGGAAGGCCGGCCGCAAATCTTCCGGCTGTTCGGCTATGCCGGCACCGGCAAGACGACGCTGGCGCGCCATTTCGCCGAACATGTCGACGGGCAGGTGCAGTTCGCCGCCTTCACCGGCAAGGCGGCGCAGGTGCTGCGCTCCAAAGGCGCCACCAATGCCCGCACCATCCATTCGCTGATCTACCGGCCCAAGGGCGAGGAATCGGTCGAAGACGAGGTGACCGGCAAAACCTCGATGTCGCCGACCTTCTCGCTCAACCGGCAAAGCCCGATCTCGCGCGCCAAGCTTGTGGTCATCGACGAATGCTCGATGGTCGACGAGCAGCTTGGCCGCGACCTCCAGAGTTTCGGTACGCCCATCCTGGTGCTGGGCGATCCGGCGCAGTTGCCGCCAATTTCGGGCGGTGGCTATTTCACCGAGCACGAGCCGGATGTGCTGCTGACCGAAATTCACCGGCAGGCCCGCGACAATCCGATCATCCGGCTGGCGCTCGATGTGCGCGAGGGGCGCGAATTCATGCGGGGCGACTATGGCACGGCGCAGGTGATCGGCAAGGAAGACGTCAACCAGGAGCTGGTGTTGAAGGCGGACCAGGTGCTGGTCGGCACCAACCGCACGCGGCGACGCTACAACAAGCGGCTGCGCGAACTGAAGGGGTTCAATGCCGATTACCCACAGGCGGGCGACAAGCTGGTCTGCCTGCGCAACGATCCGGCCAAGGGCCTGCTCAACGGGTCACTGTGGAAGGTGATGACCTCGTCGCGCGAGACGATAAAGCCCGGCATCAACCTTCTGGTTTCGCCAGAAGAGGACGATCCGGATCGCGGTGTCGCCAAGATCAAGCTGCTCAAGGCGGCGTTCGAGGATCCCGACGCCGAAATCCCCTGGCAGCAGAAGAAGCGTTTCGACGATTTCGACTATGGCTATGCGCTGACCGTGCACAAGGCGCAGGGTTCGCAGTGGAACGAGATCGTGCTGTTCGACGAAAGCTGGGCTTTCAAGGAAACGCGCCAGCGCTGGCTTTATACAGCCATCACCCGGGCCGCCGAACGCCTGACCATCGTCAGGTAGAAGGCTCGGCGGGAGCGGCCTTGGCTTCCTCACTCGTCGGCCGCGCGCCGAGCCATTCCCAGGCAGCGGCTTCGTCCTCGATCTTGAAATGCCTGAATTCGACGGGCGACGAAGCGGGCAAGGCGTGTCGTGCGTTCGGCGTCCAGTCAGGGGTGCCGATCGCCGCGCAACGGCCAATATGTTCCAATGCGTGAACGGCGCCCTTCTTGATGGTCTCATCGGAGATATCGACCCAGTCGACGCCATCGTGATCGATTATGCGCACGGCCACGTCGATTCTCGGATGGAGCAAATAGGCCGCCTCCAGCAGGCCGAACAGATTCTCGGCATCGGCGGCCGAGACATGGCCGACCACATCGATGGCGAAAAGGTCGTCGCGGCTGGTGTCGATGCGGCGGATCGCCGGCACGGATTGAAGGAAATTCAAGGCGGTGCCTCCTTTCGCTGAATATCCTGGTCTTCTGGAACACCGGAAAGGCCCTATCTGTTCCCGTCAAAGACGCTATAGATGCGCCGTCTCAAATGCGCCGTGCCGGAACGAATGAGCGTGGCGCGCCTCGATCGCCTGTTTCACGGACGCCAAACCATGCCCGCCAAGCTTTCCGTCAACCTCAACGCCATCGCCATGCTGCGCAACCGGCGCGACCTGCCATGGCCCGATGTGATCGGTGTCGGCCGCCTTGCCCTTGCCGCCGGAGCGCATGGGCTGACGGTGCATCCGCGCCCCGACGAACGTCATACAAGGCATTCCGACCTGCCTCTGATCAGGGCGCTGATCGACGATGAATTCCCGCGGGCGGAATTCAATATCGAGGGCTATCCAAGCGAGGATTTCCTGGCGCTCGTGGAGAAGAATCAGCCCGAACAGGTGACGCTGGTGCCCGACGATCCGGCACAGGCGACCTCCGACCATGGCTGGGACTTCGCGGCGCAAGCGGCGTTCCTGACGCCTGTCGTCAGGCGTCTGAAGAAGGGCGGGTTCAGGGTCTCACTGTTTTCCGACGCGGATCCCGCCGGGATAGCGGCCGCGCGCGATACGGGCGCCGATCGCATCGAACTCTATACCGGTCCTTACGGCAGTTACCATTCCGATTCCGGCAAGGCGGCCAAGGAGTTGGAAAGACTGGGGAAAACGGCCGACGCGGCCTTTGCCGCCGGTCTCCAGGTCAATGCCGGCCACGATCTGACGGTGGCCAATCTACCCGCGCTGGCAAGGCGCGTTCCGGCATTGGCCGAAGTGTCGATCGGACATGGGTTGACAGCCGACGCATTGGAGTATGGCATGGCCGGCACGGTGGGTCGGTTTCTCAAGGCTTGCGGCTGGTAGGGGTAGAGCTTCGCTTTGCAATATGGCAGCCATTGCGTGCACCTTGATGTCGTATCGCAGCATGCATAGAGCACCGCGCGCTTGTCGGGGAGTGGTCGATGGCCCTTGCCAATAGCGGGAGCGAGGCTGAAACCGTCGAGCAATCGAGCCATGCCGGGGTCGAGCAGCACAGCACAAAGGTTCTGATGCTGGGCGCGCTCGGCGTCGTCTATGGCGATATAGGCACGAGCCCGATCTACGCCTTCCGCGAGGCGCTTCACGCTTCGCCCGGCATGGATACGCGCGTTCACGTGCTAGGCGTGCTGTCGCTGATCGTCTGGGCGCTGACGATCATCGTCACCATCAAATATGTCGCCTTCGTGCTTCGCGCCGACAACAAGGGCGAAGGCGGCACGCTGTCGCTGATGTCTCTGGCGCGCAGCGCCTATCCCAAAGGCGCCCGGCTGATCCTCGTGATCGGACTTTGCGGCGCGGCGCTGTTTTTCGGCGATTCGATCATAACCCCGGCCATCTCGGTGCTGTCGGCGGTCGAAGGCCTGACGGTGGTGACCCCGACGCTGGACGCCTATGTCGTGCCGATCACGCTGGTCATCCTTGCCATCCTGTTCTCCGTGCAGCGCTTCGGCACGGGAAAGGTCGCGGCGGTGTTCGGGCCGGTGACGGCGCTGTGGTTCCTGGCCATCGGCGTCGCGGGGCTCTATCACTTGCTGGACGACCCATCGATCCTGCTGGCCATCAATCCCTATTACGCGGTCGCCTATCTGGCCAGCACACCCACCGCCGCCTTCGTCACTGTCGGCGCCGTGTTCCTGGCGGTGACCGGGGCCGAGGCGCTTTATGTCGATCTCGGCCATTTCGGACGCAAGCCGATCGTGCTGGCCTGGTTCTCCGTGGTTTTCCCCTGCCTGCTGCTCAACTATTTCGGGCAGGGCGCCTTTGTGCTCGCCAATGGCGGAAGACCGACCAATCCCTTCTTCCAGATGCTGCCTGACTGGGCACTGATGCCGATGGTGGGACTGGCAACGGCCGCGACCGTCATTGCCAGCCAGGCGGTCATTTCAGGGGCTTTTTCGCTGACCCGCCAGGCGGTGCAGCTCAATCTTCTGCCCCGCATCGAGGTACAGCATACGTCCGAAATGCAGTCCGGGCAGATCTACATGCCGCGCGTCAACCTGCTGATCGCGATGGGGGTGATGCTGCTGGTCGTCGGTTTCGGCAGTTCGAGTTCGCTGGCTTCCGCCTATGGCATATCGGTGACCGGCGAAATGCTGATGACCACGATCCTGCTGTTCGTGGTCATGCGCAAGATGTGGAAATGGAAGCTGGCGCTCGCTTTGGCGCTGACCTTGCTGTTCGGCGTCATCGACAGCGGCTTCTTCCTGGCCAATGTCGTGAAGATCGTCGAAGGTGGCTGGGTATCGATCACCGTGGCCTGCCTGATGGGGCTGATCATGTGGACGTGGATACGCGGCACCCGCTATCTCTTCGACAAGACGCGCCGCAACGAGATCCCGCTCGATTTCCTGGCCGCCAATCTGTTGAAGAAGAAGCCACATCTGGTGTCGGGCACCGCGGTGTTCCTGACCAGCGATCCCTTGAGCGCGCCGACCGCGCTGATGCACAGCCTCAAGCACTACAAGGTGCTGCACGAGCAGAACGTCATCCTTTCGGTGGTGACCGCTCCTCAGCCCGTCGTGCCCGACAGCGAGCGGGTCAAGATGGAGACGGTCAACGAGCTGTTCATGCGGGTGACGTTGACCTTCGGCTATATGGAGCAGCCCAACATTCCGCGCGCGCTGGCGATCTGCCGCAAGCAAGGCTGGAAGTTCGACATCATGACGACGTCCTTCTTCCTGTCGCGGCGCTCCCTGAAAGCCTCGCCCAATTCCGGCATGCCGGTATGGCAGGACCGGCTGTTCATCGGCCTGGCGCGCTCGGCGGCGGATGCGACGGAGTATTTCCAGATCCCGACCGGCCGCGTCGTTGAAATCGGCACGCAGGTCGCCATTTAACAGACCTGCTCGCAGGCCCATGAGTTCGCGATGGCTCTGGACGTGAGCCTTGCGAACGTCGCTTGGACAGACATCCGCGAGAAGTCGCCCGCAACAAGCCGCGCGCTGCGAATATGAGTGCCTAACGCTACGGCACTTGATATTGCATTGCAGCAAGCGTAGAGCACCGCGCGTTTATCGGAGTGTCGTACATGGCCCTTGCCAATGCTGGTAGTGAGGCAGAACCCGTCGACCAATCGAGCCATCCTGAAATCGAGCAGCACAGCACCAAGGTGTTGATGCTAGGCGCGCTGGGCGTGGTCTATGGCGATATCGGCACCAGCCCGATCTATGCGTTCCGCGAGGCGCTGGTCGCGTCGTCGGGCGGGCAAGTTGCCGACCGTGGCGACATTCTCGGTGTCTTGTCGCTGATCATCTGGTCGCTGACGATCATCGTCACTATCAAATACATCATGTTCGTGCTGCGCGCCGACAATCGCGGCGAGGGCGGCGTGCTGTCGCTGATGGCGCTGGCGCGCGGCAGCTTTCCGAAGCGCTCGGCGCTGATGCTCGGCATTGGCATCGTCGGCGCCTCGCTGTTTTTCGGCGACGCCGTCATCACGCCGGCGATTTCGGTGCTGTCGGCGGTCGAGGGCATGAATGTCGTCACCCCAACCTTCCAGCCCTATGTCGTGCCGCTGACGCTGGTCATCCTGGCCATGGTGTTCGCGGTTCAGCGTTTCGGCACCGGCGGCGTGGGGCTGGTCTTCGGCCCGGTGACCGCGATCTGGTTCCTGGCCATCGGCCTGTCCGGCCTCAACCACATCATCGCCGATCCGGAGATCCTGTGGGCGATCAGCCCGCACTATATCGTCGCCTTCCTGATCCATTCGCCCGATGTCGCCTTCGTCACCATCGGCGCCATCTTCCTTGCCGTCACCGGCGCCGAAGCGCTCTATGCCGATCTCGGCCATTTCGGCCGCAAGCCGATCGTGCTGGCCTGGCTGTCGATCGTGTTTCCTTGCCTGTTGTTGAATTATGCCGGGCAGGGCGCCTTCGTGCTGGCGAAGAACGGCGTGGTCGGGCATCCGTTCTTCGAAATGAACGAAGGCTGGGCGTTGATCCCGATGGTGGTGCTGGCGACAGCGGCGACCGTCATTGCCAGCCAGGCGGTCATTTCGGGGGCTTTCTCGCTGACCCGCCAGGCGGTGCAGCTCAACATGCTGCCGCGGCTTGAAATCCTGCATACGTCGGAAAAGCAGTCCGGCCAGATCTACATGCCGCGCGTCAACCTGCTGCTGGCCCTGGTGGTGATGATGCTGGTGGTCGGCTTCGGTGAATCCAGCAAGCTGGCGTCCGCCTACGGCATCTCGGTGACCGGCAACATGCTGGTAACGACGGTACTGCTCTATGTCGTCATGACCCGTATCTGGAAGTGGAAGCTGTCGGTGGCGATCCCGCTGACGGTGCTGTTCGCCTTCATCGACGTCGGCTTCTTCGCCTCCAACATCGTCAAGGTGTTCGAAGGCGGCTGGGCATCGCTGGTCGTGGCCTTCACCATTGTGCTCGGCATGTGGACCTGGGTGCGCGGCAGCCGCTATCTCTTCGACAAGACGCGCCGCAACGAGATCCCGCTCGATTTCCTGGCCGGCAATCTGTTGAAGAAGAAACCGCAGCTGGTCTCGGGCACCGCCGTGTTCCTGACCAGCGATCCCTTGAGCGCGCCGACCGCGCTGATGCACAGCCTCAAGCACTACAAGGTGCTGCACGAGCAGAACGTCATTCTTTCGGTGGTGACCGCGCCCCAGCCCGTCGTGCCCGACAGCGACCGGGTCAAGATGGAGACGGTCAACGAGCTGTTCATGCGGGTGACGCTGACCTTCGGCTACATGGAGCAGCCCAACATTCCGCGCGCGCTGGCGATCTGCCGCAAGCAGGGCTGGAAGTTCGACATCATGACGACGTCCTTCTTCCTGTCACGGCGCTCCCTGAAAGCCTCGCCCAATTCCGGCATGCCGGTATGGCAGGACCGGCTGTTCATCGGCTTGGCGCGCACGGCGGCCGATGCCACCGAATATTTCCAGATTCCGACCGGCCGTGTGGTAGAAATCGGCACGCAGGTGGCGATCTGACGAGTTCGATCGCCTCGGCTCGAGGGGAGGCGGTCATGAGTGGTGAATTGGTGCTTGTCACCGGCGGATCGGGATTCCTCGGCGCGCACTGCATCCTGGCCTTGCTCGACGCCGGCTACCGCGTGCGCACGACAGTGCGGTCCAGCAAGCGCGAAGCCAACGTTATCGCCATGCTGAAGGGCGCCGGGACCGAGCCGGGCGACAGGCTCACCTTTGCCATCGCCGATCTCACGGCCGACGTAGGCTGGCCAGACGCCGTCGTCGGCTGCGACTATGTCCTGCATGTTGCGTCGCCGTTCCCGTCCGGCGTGCCGAAACATGAAGATGAGATCATCGTTCCGGCTCGCGAAGGCGCCTTACGGGTGCTCAGGGCGGCGCGAGACGCCGGCGTCAAACGCGTCGTGCTGACGTCATCCTTCGCCGCTATCGGCTATGGCAAGATGCCGCCCGGCGGCCAGCCGTTCACCGAGGAGAGCTGGACCGATCCGACGGCCAAGGTCAGCGCCTATGTGAAGTCGAAGACGCTTGCCGAGCGCGCGGCCTGGGATTTCATCGCCGCCGAGGGTGGCGGCCTGGAACTGGCGGTCGTCAATCCGGTCGGCATTTTCGGACCGGTGCTGGGTTCCGACCATTCGACCTCCACCGAATTCGTCCAGCGCATGATGAACGGTGCAATGCCTGGCTTGCCGCGCCTGTCCTTCGGCGTGGTCGACGCGCGCGACGTGGCAGACCTGCATGTGCGCGCCATGACCAATCCCGCCGCCAGGGGCGAACGTTTCCTGGCCGTCGCCGGCGACTTCATGACCGTGCGCGAGATCGCGCGGACAGTGAAGACGCGGCTCGGCGCGGCCGCATCGCGGGTCTCGACGCGGGAGCTTCCCGATTGGCTGGTGCGGGTGGTGGGGCTGTTCAACGCGGAAGCCGCGCAACTCGTGACGGAACTCGGCAAGGTCAAGAACGCCACCAACGCCAAGGCGGTGCGCATGCTCGGCTGGGCGCCGCGCTCACGCGAGGACGCACTGGCGGCGACCGGCGAAAGCCTGATCCGGCTTGGGCTGCTCAAGGCATCGAAGTAGCGCGGCGGGAGGAAGACTTCCCGCCGCGCCGATCTCAACCAGCCAGGGCGGCTTTGTTGGCTTCCAGGAACTGCTTCAGCGGTGTCGACTTCCGACCGGAAAGTGTCGCGACCGAGTCCGTCACCATGCCGAGGTCGCCAGCGCGTGTGGCGGCGTCGAAGGACACCAGAAGCCTGGCGATCGGCTCGGGAAGCCCGGCTGCCTTCATGCCTTCGGTCAGTGCTTCATCGGAAAGCTGGACGACCTGGATCGGCTTGCCGGTGACCTCGGTGACGAGTGCCGCGACCTCGGCCGATGTATAGGCCTTGGGCCCAGTCAGCGTGTAAGTCTTGCTCTCGCTGGCGTCCGAGGCGAGCCCAGCAGCTATGGCCGCGGCGTAATCGTCACGCGCGCCGTAGGAAATGGCACCATCGCCCGCCGATGTGTACCAATGACCCGAGGCGAGGATTTGCGGCATGGCCATGAATAGGTTCTCGTCGTACCAGCCGTTGCGGAAGATCGTGTAGGGGATGCCGCTGGCCTTGATCGCTTGCTCTGTGTCGTAGTGGTCGGGAGCAAAAAGCACGGCGGAGCCGGGCTCGGTGTTGGGCAGCGAAGTGTAAAGCAGGTGGCCGACGCCAGCCTCCCTGGCCGCCGCGACGGCGGCAAGCTGCTGCTCGCGCCGCTTTCCCTGGATCGCCAGTTCGTTGGTCGAAATGATGAGGGCCCGGTCGGCCCCGGCGAAGGCTTTGGCAAGCGAAGCCCGATCGTCGAAGTCGGCCTGGCGAACAGTGACGCCGCGCGCCGACAGGTCGGCAAGATTGGCGGGCGTGCGCGTCGTGGCGATGATCCGGGCCGCCGGTATCTCGAATGTGTCCAGCAGATGGTTGACGACGCTGCGGCCGAGCTGGCCGGACGCGCCGGTGACAAGAAGAGTTGCGGTCATGGGAATCCTGACATTGCGCCGGAAGGGCGGTTCGGGTGATAGTCTCAAAAAGAGACCAGCACTAAAATAGGAATTGACCCACTGCCGTAAAGAAGGCAGTTTTTCGGGAGGTAGGCACACGCAGGGAACCAGCCATGGACAGCTCGCTCGTAAAACTGAGGTCCAGACTCGAAGTCTACAAAGCGATGACCGACGGAGGAAACATTGCCGATTGCCCGGTCCGCGACGTCATCCAGGGACTCAATGGCAAATCGAGTTCGCTGCTGACAGCGGCCCTGGCTGAGCAGCCCTATCGCTTCGGCGAGCTGCGGCGGCTGGTTCCCGATATCTCGCAGCGCATGCTGACCCAGACGCTCTATGATCTGCAGCGCGACGGCTATGTGCACCGCGAAGTGTTCCCGACCAAGCCGCCCAGCGTCGAATACAGCCTGACCGAGCTTGGACGCTCGATGTTCGACGCTTTGCAGCATCTGTTGCAGTGGGCTGAAAACAACCACGACGCTGTGCGCGAGGCGCGGGCTGGTTTCGACGCCGCAGGCTTGAACCCAGGCGGCTAGCGCTCCGTCGCGACTTGATTTCGTCAGGCGGCTGAAGGATTGTCCGGCCAATTCGGCTTGGGGGAACGGCATTTCCTACGATATCGCAATTGCAGGCGCCGGCCCGGCGGGACTGGCCATGGCGCTCTATCTCAAGCGGGCCGGTCACCGCGTCACCATTTTCGAGCGCTTCGCGGAGCCGAAGCCGGTCGGATCGGGGCTGATCCTGCAGCCGACCGGGCTGACGGTGCTCGCCGATCTCGGCCTGCTCGACGACATCATGGCGCTGGGCAGCAGGATCGACCGGCTGCATGGCGCCGATGCTTCGAGCGGCCGCACCGTGCTCGATGTCCGCTACGACGCTCAGCGCGGCGGCCGGTTCGGTCTGGCTGTGCATCGGGCGGCCCTGTTCGGTGTGCTTTTTCGTGCGGCGCAGCGCGAGGCGATCGCCATCGAGACCGGAGTCGAGATCGAGACGCTGGAGGCTGGTGAACGGGCAACGCTGATCCGTGGCGATGGGCGAAGGGCAGGGCCGTTCGATCTGGTCGTCGACGCCAGCGGCGCGCGCTCGAAATTGCGGCGGAGCGTCGGCAATCCCGGCGAGCCAAGGCCGCTCCCCTATGGCGCGTTCTGGGCGTCGCTCAAGTGGCGCGGCGAGGGTTTTGACGAGCACGCGCTTTTGCAGCGCTATGACAAGGCCAGCGTGATGATCGGCGTGCTGCCGATCGGCCGGCCGGAACCGGGTGCGCAGAAGATGGCGGCCTTCTTCTGGAGCCTGAAGCCTGATGATGTCGACGCGGTGCGTGGCCAGGGCCTCGACGCCTGGAAGGCAAGGGTGGTGCGGCTGTGGCCGCGGGCCGAGGCGTTTACCAGCCAGATCGACAGTTTCGACCAGCTCTCGCTGGCCCGCTATGGCCACCACACGATGAAGCTTCCGGTCGGCCGGCGGTTGGCCGTGATCGGCGATGCCGCGCACTCGACCAGTCCGCAGCTCGGCCAGGGCGCCAACATGGCGCTGCTCGACGCCGCCGCGCTCAGCCATGCGCTGGCGCGAACGGACGTCGTGGAAGCCGCGTTGGAAGCCTATGCCAAGGCGCGGCGCTGGCATGTGCGGACCTTCCAGGCGCTGTCGCTGGCGTTCACGCCCTTCTACCAGTCGGATTCCGTGGCGCTGCCTTTCATTCGCGACAGGCTGGTGGCGACCATCGCAAAAATCCCGCCGGCGCCGCAATTCCTTGCCTCGATGGTGGCGGGCACCGCGATCGATCCTTTCAGGCGGGCAGGGCTTGCCGAGGCGCAGTGGCCGGATCAGCTTGCCGGATGAGGCTCGATAGAAAAGAGCCCTTGGCGCGCAGGAACGCATGCAGGCGCTGCGGATAGTCCGGCGCCACGGCTTGCCGGATCGAGGGACGGTCGCCTAACGCTCTGCGCCAGGCCTGGACGCGCGGCTTGCCGTCCAGGATGCCGAAATCGCCGATCCGGTCGAAGGCGTCGAGATATTTGAAAACGGGTCCGAAGACCGCATCAACGAACGAAAAGCGGTCGCCGGCGAACCACGGCCCACTGCGCGGCGCATCGTCGGCGAGTTCAGCCTCGAGGCGGTCGAACATCGCCGACAGCGCGCTGGCCTCGGCGAGGAAGCCGGCCTCGCTCGGCGCTGAATAGAACCGGCCGATGGCGTTGAGGATGGCCGAGCCATACTCGATCCAGGCACGGTGCCGGGCCCTGGCATAGGCATCGGCGGGGTGGAGGGGGTTGGCCTGTGTCTCCTCGAGCAATTCGAGGATGACCGCGGATTCGAAGATCACCGTCTCGTCGCCATTTCGCCGGACGCGCAGCAGCGGCACCTTGCCCAGCGGCGAGATCGCCTTGAACCAGTTCGGTTTGTCGGCGAGGTCGATGTCGACGCGCTCGAACGGCACGCCTTTCTCGGTCAGCGAAATCGCCGCACGCTGGACGAAGGGGCAGAGAGGGTGGCTGACGAGAATGAGGGTGTCGGTATGGTTCATCGGATTGCTCCTCGATAAATTGATGCAGTTGCATCTATGTAGATGCATGCACATCGATCGTCAAGCTTGATGCATTTGCATCTATCTCTTATGGTGCGGTCATGACAGAGAGAGCCATGCCTGCGCCTGATGCCATCAAGGCCTGGGCCCGCCTGATGCGGGTGTCGCGCCAACTGATAGAACGTGCCGAGGAGGCGCTGAAAGAGGGCGGTCTGCCGCCGCTCGCCTGGTACGACGTGCTGCACGAACTCGCCGAGGCCGGCGAGGGCGGTTTGCGGCCGTTTCAGTTGATCGAGCGCACCTTGTTTGCGCAATACAACATCTCGCGGCTGTTGGCCCGGCTCGAAGCCGACGGGCTGGTCGAGAAACTCCCGGTGGCTGATGACGGCCGCGGCCAGACCATCCGCATCACCGCCAAGGGACGTGAGACGCGCCGCCGGATGTGGGCGGTCTACGGACGGTCAATCGCCGAACTGGTTGGCGCCAAGCTCTCGCCCGACGAACTGAGCATGGTGTCGGCCCTGCTTGGCCGGCTGCGTCATCCGCCTGCCGGGGACTGAGCATTCGCATTGCGCGGCTGCGCGGGACGCCAGCAGATATTTTTCTTCTCTGCCCTTGCGCCGATCATTGGATTGCGCAATAAGCCGAACCGTAACGTACGGTACGGCAGGCGACTTAGCCGACCTGCTTTTGTCTGCCGAGGGAAGAGCGTGTTGCACGGCGTGGCCGACATCGACAACAGCGAGGCGTTGACGGAGCGGCAGCAGGCCGTTCTGGATGCGGCGCTGCGGCTGCTGGTCGAGGAGGGCGACAATCTGACCATGACCGCCGTGGCGCGCCGGGCGAGCTGTTCCAAGGAAACGCTCTACAAATGGTTCGGCGGCCGTGACGGGCTGTTGACGGCAACGGTGCAGTGGCAGGCGTCGAAGGTGCGGGTGGCTTCGGTCGACGGCAGGGGGCTCGACCTTGCCTCGCTGACGGCAACCCTGGAGCGGTTTGCCTCCGACTGGCTCAAGGTGATCTCCAGCGACACCTCGATCGCGCTCAACCGGGTGGCGGTAAGCCATGCGGGTTCAGGCAAGGACAATCTCGGCGCCGTCGTGCTGGAGAATGGGCGCTTTGCACTGGCCAAGCGGCTGAAGCCGGTGCTTGAAGCCGGCCGGCAGGCCGGGCTGCTTGAATTCGGGGATGCCGAGACGGCGTTCCGTACCTTTTTCGGGCTGGTTGGCCGCGATGTGCAGATCCGTCTGCTGCTCGGCGACAGGCTGGAATTGACTGAGGCGGCGATCGGCGGCGATGCCATCCGCGCGACGCAGCAGTTTCTCGCTCTTTTCGGAGCAAAAACCGGGCCGCAAGGCCTCTGATCTAAAAAACGGGAAGGAAGTAAAATGCGCGTCTATTACGATCGTGATGCCGATCTCAATCTGATCAAGGGCAAGAAGGTCGCCATCATCGGGTATGGCAGCCAGGGCAGGGCGCATGCGCTCAACCTCAAGGATTCCGGCGCCAAGGAGATTGCCATCGGCCTCAAGGCCGGCTCGGCGACCGCCAAGAAGGTCGAGGCCGACGGGCTCAAGGTGATGAGCGTCGCCGACGCCGCCAAATGGGCCGACCTGATGATGATGGCGACGCCGGACGAATTGCAGGCCGACATCTACAAGAATGAAATCGCGCCGAACATCCGTGACGGCGCCGCGATTGCCTTCGCGCATGGTCTCAACGTTCATTTCGGCCTGATCGAGCCGAAGTCGACCGTCGACGTCGTCATGATCGCGCCGAAGGGCCCGGGCCACACGGTTCGCGGCGAATACCAGAAGGGCGGCGGCGTGCCGTGCCTGGTCGCCGTCAACCAGGACGCCTCGGGCAATGCGCTCGACCTCGCTCTCTCCTACGCCTGCGGCGTCGGCGGCGGTCGTTCGGGCATCATCGAGACCAATTTCCGCGAGGAATGCGAGACCGACCTGTTCGGCGAGCAGGTCGTGCTGTGCGGCGGCCTGGTCGAACTGATCCGCGCCGGCTTCGAGACCCTGGTGGAAGCCGGCTACGCGCCGGAAATGGCCTATTTCGAGTGCCTGCATGAAGTGAAGCTGATCGTCGACCTGATCTATGAAGGCGGCATCGCCAACATGAACTACTCGATCTCGAACACCGCCGAGTGGGGCGAGTATGTCTCGGGTCCGCGCATCATCACCGCCGAGACCAAGGCCGAGATGAAGCGCGTGCTGAAGGACATCCAGACGGGAAAATTCACCTCGGAGTGGATGCAGGAATACCGCGCCGGCATGTCGCGCTTCAAGGGCATCCGCCGCAACAATGACAGCCACCAGATCGAGGAAGTCGGCGCCAAGCTGCGCGCCATGATGCCGTGGATCTCCAAGAACAAGCTGGTCGACAAGGCCAAGAACTGAGCCGATCCACGTTTCTTGCTTTGCGCGTCCTCGGGCTTCGCCCTGTGGGCGCGCGGGGGATCTCCAAAAACAAGCTGGTCGATAAGGCCAAGAACTGAGCCGATCCACGTTTCGCGATCAATAGAAAACGGCGCCACGTGGCGCCGTTTTCATTTCCGGCATCAGCCGCGGGCAGCTCAGCTATAGGGCGAATAGCATTGCTGGCGCGGGCCGTTATAGGGCTGGAACGTGTTGTCGTAGGCGCGGTACGACCGGTAGCGGTTGTAGCACCATTGCACGTGCGCGTTCGACAGCCGACCGGCGCGGTAGTGACGGCGCGGCGCCGGCGCATAGTAGCCGTCGTTATAGTAGCCGTTGTTGTACATGCTGCCGAGGCCGAGCCCCAGGCCAAGACCGAGCACCGCGGCGGCGCCGTCATCGTAGTAGCGTCCGCCACGATAGTGATGGCGGCCATGGCGCCAGCGCCAGTCATCGCCACGGCTCCAGTTGCCGCCACCGTTCCAGTGGCGACGGCCGTTCCAGTTGTCCCCGCCATTCCAGTGGCGGCCGTTCCAGTTGCCGGACCGGCGCCATCTCCAATCGCCGCCATTGTTGTTGCCGCCGGCCCAGCTGTCGCGGACCGGGGTTATGGTCGGCGCGGCGGTACTGGCCGGGATCGACACATCCGGCTGCAGGATCGGACCAGCGGCGGATGGCGCCGTGATGCCGGACACGATACCGAGGGCTACAAGCCCGGATTTGATAGTGGAAGAAAAGAGCGAATTCATTGCACTCTCCAAGAGCTACAGGCCCCACGCCTACCCTGGAATGGGCATACTGTGGACCTTTGCGTCTGAACGGCGGATGAACGGAAAGGTTCCGTCAACCATGGCGCGAACCCGCCAGGACCAATCGATCCCTGCTTGTGGTTCTGCGATCTTGTCTTCTGGCGCTCTTGCAGGCAAAGGTCAGCGCATGTCGCTGCGCCTTGCCACCTTCAATGTCGAAAACCTGATGAACAGGTTCGATTTTTCCGGCTATCGCAACCAACTCAACGAGGACCGGACACTGGCGCTGTTCGATATCCAGAGCGAGGCCGAATACAGGATGCTGGAACAGGCGCGCGCCATCGCGCAGTCCGACGACACGCGCCAACTGACGGCGCTGGCCATCGCCGCCACCCGCGCCGACATCATCTGCATGCAGGAGGTCGACAATATCGAGGCCCTGAAGGCGTTCGAGTACGGCTACCTGTTCAAGATGGTGGGGCAGGGCTACCGGCAGAAATACACCACGTCGGGCAATGATTCGCGCGGCATCGATGTCGCCGTGATGATGCGCAACGAAACCGCGCAGGGACAGCCGATCGAATTCGTGCGCATGACCAGCCATGCCTATGCCACGTACGAGCAGTTCGGCATGCATACGCCGGAGCTGGCGGCCCTCGGCAACCAGGCCAATGAACGCATCTTCCGGCGCGACTGCCTGGAGGTCGACATCAAGGTGGGCGGCGCGCCGATGACGCTTTATCTCGTGCACTTCAAGTCGATGGGTTCGCCCCGCAACGGGCTCGACGGACGCGAAGCGACAATGCCGGTGCGCGTCGCCGAGGCGCAGGCCGTGCGGCGCATCATCGAGGAGCGTTTCGGCGTGGAGCACGCAGCCGACAAGCGCTGGGCGATCTGCGGCGACATGAACGATTACCGCCAGCGCGTGAAGATCGCCGGCGACGAGGTCGACGGCTACCGTTTCGAAGTGGTCGACGAGAACCTGTCCTGCATCAATGTGCTGACGGCGGGCGACTTCTGCGAGAACGTCGTCGAGCGGCGGCCGGAGATGAACCGCTGGACCTTCTATCACACACGCGGACCGGAAGAGCGGCATCTGTGCCAGCTCGACTACATCCTGCTCTCGAAGGGACTGGCGGCGAAGAACACCACGGCGGTTCCCGACATCATCCGCAACGGCCAGCCCTGGCGCACGATCTTTCCCGCCGGCCAGGAAGTCGAGCGCTTCCCGCGCGCCGGCTGGGACCGGCCCAAGGCCTCGGATCATTGCCCGGTGGCGATCACGCTGGACATGGCCTGATGGGCATTATGGGGCCTGATGGGCGGAGCCGACATGAGCTTTGATCTTCCGCGCAATGTCATCCTGCCCGTCGACGCCATCGACGTCCGTCTCGACCCCGGCCCGCACCCGTTCGCACTGGAGAATGCCGAGGCGATCGCTGCGAACTGGCAGAGCGAGATCGCCGCCAAACCGGCGCTGTTCGACGGCATTGTGGTGCTGCTTTCGGAACTTGCCTATCGCGACCGCCGCCTCATCGGCCGCTGCCATGCCGTCAACTACTCGACCTTCATGCTGTGGCGCAAGCGGCGCGAGAATTCCGGCGCCGAGCATGCCTATGGCCATGCCATGCTGGTGGCCGGAGACAATGCGCTGGTGGCGATCCGCATGGGACGACACACGGTGGGGGCCGGTAGCGTCTATTTCGCAGCCGGCTCGTTCGAGCCGGTCGATTTCCGCGACGGTCTCGTCGATGTCGATTTCAACATGATCCGCGAGGTGCGCGAGGAAACCGGCCTCGACCTGTCGGATGCCAGGCGCGGTGTGCGCTGGCACGCCCTGTCGACGGCAAGCGGCACCGTCATCTTCCGCCGCTATCATGTCGACGAGCCGGCCGACGAGATCGCGCGCCGGATCTCGGCCTTCGTCGCCACCGAAGCCGATCCGGAGATCGAGGGGCCGGTGATCATCCGCCATGCCGGCGACCTGCCGGAGGGGCTGGCGCCACACATGAAGCCGCTGGTCGAGTGGCATTTCGCGGGTACGGAATAGCCCGCTTACAACATCTTGCCCTTGACCGCCTTGCGGTCGTTGCGCGCGGCGACGAAAAACAGAATGAAGCCGACGCCCAGCAACCCGCCCATCGCCATACCCATGGTCTGGCCGACGACCGCTTGGAAATCCGGTTTGACGCGATCGGGGTTGGTCATCCCGTAATCGGCGAGATACCACCAGATCCCTGCCAGGACAGCTTCGATAATCACCATGGTCAGGACCACGCGCGCCTTCTTGCTCATCAGCTGCTCCTCGACCAGATAAGCCTTGGCATAACATCGCCAACACAGTGACGACAGGGCTGGGGCAGGGCGGAAACGTCGAAGGCTGTGTAAAAACCGGCGCGGCGTGCCGGGCGCTTTGCAGCTTACTCCGTTATTCGTGCCGCAACGCGTCGATTGGATCGAGGCGGGCGCCGCGTAGCGCCGGGAAGAAGCCGAACACCATGCCGATCAGCGCGGAAAAGCCGACCGCGAGCAGGATCACGGCGGGGCTCGGCGCGAACGGTATGGTCAGCGTCGCCGAGGCGAGGCCGGCCAGCCCCAGGCCGAGCAGGATGCCGATGATGCCGCCGAGCAGCGACAGCACGGTCGCCTCGACCAGGAACTGGATGAGGATGTGCTTTTCATGCGCGCCGATGGCGAGCCTGATGCCGATCTCGCGCGTGCGCTCGGTGACCGAGACCAGCATGATGTTCATGATGCCGATGCCGCCGACCAGCAGGCTGACGCCGGCGACCGCGCCGAGCATGCCGGTCATGGTGGTGGTGGCGCTGGCCATGGCGTCGGCGATCTGGGTCATGTCGCGGATGCCGAAATCGCTCTCGCGGTCGGGGGTGATGCGCCTGGCATCGCGCAGGATGTCTTCGACACGCGGCTGCAATTCGGTGGTCGGCGTGCGATCGTCGGCGGCGATGTAGATATTGTCGATGTCGCGGTTGCCGGCAATGCGGCGCTGATAGGCGGCGAGCGGCATCAGCACGACATTGTCCTGGTCCTGGCCGAAACCGGTATAGCCCTTAGGCTCGAGCAGGCCGATGATCCTGCAGGAGGTGCGGTTGACGCGGATGATCTCGCCCTCGGGATCGCCGGCGCCGAAGAACTGCTGGCGCACCGTCTCGCCGATCAGGCACACGCCGGTGCCCGAGCGGGTCTCGGAATCGCTGAACGGGCGGCCGGACACCAGCTTCCAGTCGCGCGCGTCGAGATAAGCGCTGTCGGTGCCGGTGACGCCCGAGGTCAGGCTCTCGGTGCCGAAAATGACGCGGACCTGCTTCTGCGCGGCCGGCGAGATGGCGCGCGCGCCGGTGAGATGCGCGACCAGCGCCGCCAGGTCCTTTTCGGCGAGCGGCCGCACCGCCTGGTCGAGCCCGCCCGGGCCGCCGGGACCGGCCGGCCGGCCGGCGCGCACGACCAGCAGATTGCTGCCGAGCTTGGAGATGTCGGCCTTAACCTTCTGCGTGGTGCCGGAGCCGATGGTGAGCATGGCAATGACGGCGGCGACGCCGATGACGATGCCGAGCAGCGTCAGGAACGAGCGCAGCACGTTGCGGCGGATCGAGCGCAGCGAGAGGCGGACGGTTTCCCAGATCATAGTCTATGCCACTTCCACGTTCATGGAATCGGAGGCGACATGGCCGTCGAGGAAGCGGATGGTGCGCTCGGCGTATTCGGCGACATCGGCCTCGTGCGTGACCATGGTGATGGTCAGGCCAAGCTCTCTGTTCAGCCGGGTCAGCAGCTCCATGATCTCGTGCGTGCGCGCGGTGTCGAGATTGCCGGTCGGCTCATCGGCGACGAGCAGGGTCGGCCTGGTGACGATGGCGCGTGCGATCGCCACGCGCTGCTGCTGGCCGCCCGACAGTTCAGCCGGCGTGTGGTGCTCGCGGCCGACGAGGCCGACCTCGGCCAGCGCCTGCATGGCAAGGTCGCGCCGCTCGCGGGCGGGAACGCCGCGATAGATCAGCGGCAGTTCGACATTTTCGGCCGCCGTGGTGCGGGCCAGGAGATTGTAGCCCTGGAAGACGAAGCCGACATAGAGGTTGCGCAGCATGGCGCGGCGGTTGCGGTCGAGCCGGCCGGCATCGACGCCCATGAAGGAATAGGTTCCGGCGGTCGGCGTGTCGAGGCAACCGATGATGTTCATGGCCGTCGACTTGCCGGAGCCCGACGGACCCATGATGGCGACGAATTCGCCGCGCCGGATAGCAAGGTCGACGCCGGCCAGCGCATGCACCTTGGCTTCGCCCTGGCCGTAGCTCTTCCAGACCTTGTCGAAGGTGATGAGGGCTGCACCGGCGGCCATGGCGTCAGCTCCGCGACTGCGAGGCCGTGATCACCTGCGCGCCTTCGTCCAGGCCGGAGGTGATCTCGGTCAGCTCCCCGTCGGTGGAGCCGATCTTGACGTTGACGGGACGCGGCCGCCCGTTCTCCAGCACATAGAGCGTGCGGGAACCATCGGTCGGTGCCTTCGCGGGCTGGCGCTGGCGGTTGCCGCGCCCCATGCGGCCGGTGAACAGGTCGCTCAGGCTCCAGCCGCGCGCCGCCTGCTGCGCCGGGCGATAGCGGAACGCGGAAGAGGGCACGGTGAGCACGCCCTTGGCCTCCCGCGTGACCACCGAAACGGTGGCAGTCATGCCGGGCCGCAGCAGAAGCTCGTTGTTGTCGACCTCGAGCCGCGCATTGTAGGTGACGACGCCATCCGTCGTGACCGAGGCATAGGAAATGTCGCGGATCTCGGCATCGAAGGGCCGGTCAGGGAAAGCGTCGACGGTGAAGCGGGCATGCTGGCCCGACTTGACCGCGCCGATATCGGCTTCGTCGACCGCCGCCACCAGCTCCATGTTCCTGAGATCGGCGGCAATGACGAACAGAACCGGCGCCTGCAGTGAGGAGGCGACCGTCTGGCCGGGGTCGACGGAGCGCGTCAGCACGATGCCATCGATCGGCGCGTAGATCGTGCTCTTGGCGAGGTCGGTCCGCTGCGCCTTGAGGTCGGCCTGGGCGATGGCGAGATTGGCCTTCGCACTGTCGAGCGCCGCCTTGGATCGGTCGCGCGTGGCGGTTGCCGCCTCGAGCGATTGGTCGGTGGCCATGCCGCGTTTTGTCAAGGCCGCCGCGCGTAGCAGCGCGCTCTCATTCTCGGCCAGCGTCACCGTGGCGTCTTCGACATTGGCAGCGGCGCCCTTGGCGGATGCCTCGGCGCGTTCGATCTGGACCTCGAGTTTCACCGTATCGAGTGTGGCCAGCACGTCGCCCTTCTTGACCTGCTGGTTCTCCTCGGCGGAGACCGAGCGGATGATGCCGGACAGTTCGCTCGATATATCGACCTGGGTCAGGGGCTGCAGCGTGCCTGTCGCCGATACCTGGACGGTGAGGTCGGCCCTGGCGGCCGGTACGGTGGTGTAGTCAATCCTGGCCGGCGTTCCCGCATACCACTGATAGAGGCCAAGGCCGGCGGCAAGCACGATGAGGGTCAGCAACGCATAGAGCCAGCCGCGCCGGCGCGTCTTGCGCCGGCCGGTCTGGTCGAGACCGAGCGCCGTCTCGATGGCGGAATCCGATTCCGTCTTTGGCGGATTGACAATCTGGTCCACGCCAGACCCCTATGATGCGCAATGTCCCTATCTGTGCACAGATCAGGCTTGATGGTTCGAATATCAAATTAAATTTCGCCCATGTTGGGATTGAGGCAGGAATGCAAACCCGGAATTACTTGCTTTACGACGTGTTTACGACCGAGCGACTGGCCGGCAATCCGCTGGCCGTGGTGTTGGATTGCAAGGGTCTCGACACCGCCGCGATGCAATCCATCGCACGCGAGTTCAACCTGTCCGAATCGGTCTTCGTGCTGCCGCCGGACAAACCCAAGCATAAAAACCGCATCCGCATCTTCACGCCGGATTATGAAATGCCGTTCGCCGGGCATCCGACCGTCGGCTCGGCGATCGCGCTGGCGGAACTGGCCGGCGAGGGTGGCGCCGGTATCTTCGTGCTGGAAGAAAACATCGGTCCGGTGCGCTGCGCCGTGAGCCAGCACGATGGCGCTACCTTCGCCGAATTCGACCTGGCGAAATTGCCCGAGCCGCTTGAGCTCCAAGCCGATCCGGTGGCGATCGGCGCGGCACTCGGCCTGGCGCCGCACGAGATCGGCTTCGAGAATCACCGTGTCGCGTTCTGGTCGGCTGGCGTGCCCTATGTGACCATTCCGGTCGCCAATCTGGAGGCGGCGGGCCGGATCCGGCTGGACAACCAGGCCTGGTCGGAACTGGCGCCGCGCAAGAGCGAATGGGCCTTCGCCAGCCCGTACATCTATTGCCGCGATACGGTGAACCACGAAAGCGCGTTTCATGTCCGCATGATCGTGCCCGGCACCCCGTCCTATGAAGATCCGGCGACCGGTTCGGCGGCGGCGGCCTTCGCCGGCGCCATCATGCATTTCGACGCGCCGACGGACGGGATTTCGCAATTGTGGATCGAGCAGGGGCTGGAGATGGGCCGGCCATCGCGCATCCGCCTCGAACTGACCGTGCAGGGCGGAAAACTGGCCTCCGCGCGCATTGGCGGCAATGCGATCAAGGTGGCGGAAGGCAAGCTTTTCGTCTGATCGCAGCTGCATTTTTTCCCGGCACGACAAGGCTTGATGCGATTTGTCGGGAAATGATTCCAGCAGGGCTGGACAGGACCGGCATCGGCGGCTATATGCCCGCCAACGCCGGTTTTTGCCGGCCGAGTGGGTGCGTAGCTCAGTTGGTAGAGCAGCTGACTCTTAATCAGCGGGTCCACAGTTCAATCCTGTGCGCACCCACCAAATTTTCAAGAAAATTGGTGGAAGACCTTGGTACCAGAGACGCGTTGACGCGTCTTTGGTATGCGTCGATGGTGGCACGAGCCTGGATTGGCCGCCGACTGCTACAAGCTAATCGGAACCGGTTCGCGACCGTGTCAGCGCTGCTGTTGGGCATGGGGGCGCAAGCCGGACCAAGAAGAACAATTTCTCAATTTGTGGCAGACGGGTTACATGGTTTGTTGGAAAACCAAGCTAAGCCTGACTCATCGCTTTGCTCCCGGGGATCAGGATGCGCGCACTCAAACTTGCCCTTCTTGCCTCGTTGGTGATTGCCACCCCCGCTTTGGCGGCGGACCTCTCCCCCCAACCGACCGAGCCTGTGGCTTATGACTGGACCGGCGTCTATGTAGGTGCGGAGGCGGGGTACGTTTGGGGAAGTTCAACTTACGACAGCGCGGGGTCTCCGGCTGGCCCCCCCTACACTAGCGCCTCACTCAATCCTAAAGGCGCCTTTGGGGGCGCATACGTTGGCTATAACTACCAGTTCGATGGTAACTATGTCATAGGCGTTGAAGCGGATGCCAATTTCGCCAGCGCCAAGGCGGACAATACGTTTTCTGGGTTTCCTCCCCCTGCCTTCGCAAGCAGTGATTTGAAATGGTTCGGATCGGCACGCCTGCGTGCAGGCTACGCATTCGATCGTTTCTTGCCATTTGTAACCGGCGGTCTGGCGATCGGTAAATATTCCGCCGGAACCAGTCTTTCCCCTTTTCTAGGTTCTCCTCCAAGCGAGATCAGCGATACCATGGTTGGTTGGACGGCAGGTGCCGGACTTGAATATGCCGTGACCGACAATTTGATTGCGCGCGTCGAATACCGCTACTCCGACTATGGCCGTCAATCGCAATCTACGCCGTTCATCTTCACGACGCAGGCTGCCAGAGTTGATCTTACTACCAACGATGTCCGTGTTGGACTTAGCTACAAATTCTGATTTCGGACCGTACCTCTTGCAAGGCCTCGCTTCGGCGAGGCTTTTTTGTTGTGTGAATGGCCCGGGGCTCACCACGCCCCTGCGAGCGCTTATTTCTCCGAAACGCCTGCCTCGGCAAAGCTCGCCATCTTCGCATGGCACTCCAGCGCCGAGCGCACGATGTTGACGGCGAGGCAAGCGCCGGAGCCTTCACCGAGCCGCATGCCGAGATCGAGCAGCGGCGGCAGTTCGAGCGCTTCGAGCAGGCCGCGATGGCCCGATTCGGCGGAGACGTGGGCGGCGATCGTGTGGGCGAGGCCGGTCGGGTGCAGCTTCGCCAGGGGAGCGGCGGCGGCGGTGCAGACGAAGCCGTCGAGCAGCACGGGTATGCCGAGATGCCGTGCGGCGAGCGTGGCGCCAAAGATGGCGGCGAGTTCGCGTCCGCCGAGGCTGGCCGCGACCGCCAGCGGATCGGCAAGGACGGCGGCATGGCGCTTGATGCCGGCCTCGATGGCGACCACCTTGCGCTTCAGACCGGCAGCGTCGACGCCGGTGCCGCGCCCGGTCCATTTTTCCGCGCCGCCGCCGAACAAGGCGGCCGAAATCGCGGCGGCCGGCGTGGTGTTGCCGATGCCCATTTCACCGAAACAGACGAGGTCGAGATCATCAGTCACGGCGTCATAGCCGGCGGAAACCGCGGCGAGAAAGGCTTTCTCGTCCATCGCCGATGTCTGCGTGAAGTCGCCCGTGGGTTGGTCGAGATCGAGCGGGATGACGTCGAGTTCGGCGCCGGCGATGCGGGCGAGTTGGTTGATGGCGGCACCGCCGCCAGCAAAATTCGCCACCATCTGCACGGTGACTTCCGAAGGGTAGGCCGACACGCCTTGCGCGGTGACGCCGTGATTGCCGGCGAAGACGAAGACTTTCACCCGGTCGAGCCTGGGCATGTCGCGGCCCTGCCAGCGCGCCAGCCACGCGGCGATCGATTCGAGTCTGCCGAGGCTGCCTTGCGGCTTGGTCAGCGTGTCCTGGCGGCGGGCGACCGCATTGGCAGCTGTATCGCTGCCGGCGGGCAGGTCGAGGCAGGCGGCGCGCAGTTCATCGAGGGAATTGAAGGGCATGGGGCAAGGTCTCCGGAAAGGAATCAAGGCGAAGGGATCAGGAAAGCGCAACGGAAGCGACGAGAAGCACGGCGATTTCGCTCACCTGCTGCAAGGCGCCAACCGTGTCGCCGGTCTGGCCGTCGATCTGGTTGAGGCAAAGCGCATGGAAGGCGGCAAACAGCAGGCCGAGCAGGATCAGCGCGGCTATGGCGCCGCCGGGGCCAAGCAAGAGAAGCGGGATCGCGCCGAGCACGGCGCCGGCCATGGCCGTGTCGAGCGATACCGTGCCGGCGCCGGCCGACAGACCGTCGGATCGCGCCGGGGGCAGAAGATGCATGAAGGCGCCGAGCACGCCGCGCGAGGCCGCATGCGCGGCCACGAGAGCAAACAGAGCCTGCGTGGGTTCGACGACTTGCGACAGCGCGCTCCAGCGAAGCAGCAGCGACAGGACCAGCGCCATGGCGCCATAGGCGCCGATGCGGCTGTCGCGCATGATCTCGAGCTTGCGTCCGCGCGACTTGCCGCCGCCGAAGCCATCGGCGGCGTCAGACAGTCCATCCTCGTGCAGGCAGCCCGTGGCGAGCACGGTTGCCACAAGGGCAAGGGCGGCCGCCGGTCCCATGGCAAGGCCAAACCGCTCCGCCGTGGCAAAGACGATCGCGCCGATCAGGCCGACGACGAGGCCGGCAATGGGTGCGGCCCAGATCGCGGCGGCGAGGTTGCGGCCGCGAAAATCGAAGACGGGCAGCGGCAGGCGGGTGAAGAAGACCAGGCAGAGGGCGATGTCATCGAGGATTTGCCGAGGCGACAGCGCGATTCTTGGGAGCTTCATGGTTTAGGCCCGTGCAATCGCGTGGAAGAAGGTGCCGCTGACATGGCCGCGCCGGTAACCGGAAGCGCCGAGCGGATTGCCCTGGCCATCGGCGAGGTCGGCCAGCGGCTCGTCATTGCCGGTCGCCGTCATCTGCGCATAGTGGAACTCGTGGCCCCGGATCAGCGCGCCCTGAGCGCCCAACGGGCAATCGGCGCGCAGCCGCGCCTCGCGATAGCCGAGATTCATCTTGCGTTTGGCGAAGCTGGTGGAATGACCGAGCAGGCCGAGCATCTTGTGCGTCGTGCCTTCGGCGTCCTCCAATGCTTCGCCGAGCACCATGAAGCCACCGCACTCGCCATGGACGGGTTTTGTCGCGGCGAACCGCGTCATGCCGGCATCGAAATTCGTGGCGGCGGCAAGTTGGCCGGCGTGAAGCTCGGGATAGCCGCCGGGCAGCCAGCAGACATCGCACTCCTCGTCGGGCGCTGCGTCGGCGAGCGGCGAGAACGGCACGATTTCCGCGCCGGCCTTGCGCCAGGACGCAGCAACATGCGGATAGAGGAAAGTGAAGGCGGCATCCTCGGCCAGCGCGATGCGTTGGCCGGGCGGCCGCAGCGCGTCGGCGAAGTCGCCAATTGCCGGGGCGAGCGGTGTTGCCAGCGCCATGACGGCATCGAGGTCGAGCGACTTCTCCGCCATGTCGGCCAGCCGGTCGAGATGCGCCATCAGGTCATCATATTCGCCGGCCTGGACGAGGCCGAGATGGCGCTCGGGCAAATTGAGCGTGGGATCGCGCAAAATAGCGCCGACGACGGGCAGTCCGATCGCCTCGATGGCGTCGCCGGAGAGCCGCCGGTGGCGCTCGCTGCCCAGCCGGTTGAGCACGACACCGGCCATGCGCACATGCGGGTCGTAAGTGGCAAAGCCCTTGGCGACGGCCGCCGCCGTGGTCGATTGGCCCGACACGTCGAGCACCAGCAGCACCGGCAGGCCGTAGAGCCGCGCCAGATCGGCGGCCGACCCGGTGCGCCCCGGCGCGGCCGGGATGCCGTCGAACAGGCCCATGGCGCTTTCGAGGATAACGAAGTCGGTATCGTCGGCGGCCTGCGCGGCCAGCGCGTTGAGCAGCGAGGGCGACATCGCCCAGCTGTCGAGGTTGACGCCGGACAGGCCTGTGGCGGCGGTGTGGAAGCCGGGGTCGATATAGTCGGGGCCGGATTTGGCGCCGCGCACCTTCAGGCCGCGTCGGGTCAGCGCGCGCAAAATGCCGATGGTGACGCTGGTCTTGCCCGAGCCGGAGCGTGGCGCACCGATGATGATCGCGCGCGCCGTCATGCTCCGCCCGCCAGTGCCGCGCGCATGGCGACGATGCCGCCGACGACGATCAATGCCGGCGAGGCGAGCCCGGCCGCCGCCGCTGCCTCGGCAATGGTGGCGAGCGTGGCGACGACGGTCCGTTCCCGCGGCGTCGTCGCGGCGACGATCACCGCCGCCGGCGTCGATGGCGCCAGCCCGCCATCGAGCAGGGCGGCCGCTATGACAGGCAGGTTGGCCATGCCCATATAGACGACGACCGGCTGGCCGGTGCGGGCGATCGCCGCCCAATCGATGTCGTCATCCGTGCCGGCGGCGTGGCCGGTGGCCAGAATGACCGCCTTGTTGATGCCGCGCATGGTGGCCGGGATGCCGGTGGCGGCCAGCGCGCTGAGGCCCGAGGTCAGGCCCGGCAGCACACGAAACGGGATATTTTCGCGCGCCAGCGCCAGCGCCTCTTCGCCGCCACGGCCGAAAATATAGGGATCGCCGCCTTTCAGGCGTACGACACGCCGGCCTTCACGCGCCAGCCGCACCAGCAGAGCGGTGATGTCGTCCTGCTTCATCGAGGGCTGGCCGCCGCGTTTTCCCGCGAAGAAAAGCTCGGCGTTTCCGGCAACCGCGACCACATCTGGCGAAACCAGCGCGTCGTAGACCAGTGCGTCCGCTTCGGCCAGTGCCGCCAGCACCTCCAGGGTCAGGCAGCCGGGATCGCCGGGGCCGGCACCGGCCAGCCAGACATGGCCCGGCTCAAGCGGACGCGGCTTGAAGTTCAGCCGCGCGAGCGCCTGTTCGAGCGTGGCGTTTTCGCCTTTATTTCCAGTGCTGCCGCTCACAATCCGTCCCGTCCGCGAAAACGCCGCTGATAATGAGCGTCGTACAATGAACTCTCGCCAAAGCCCTCCGCCGCCAGCGAACGGCCGACAAAAATGAGCGCCGTGCGTTCCATCGGATCGGCGGCGAGCTGTGCCTCGATGGTCTCCAACGTCCCGGTCAGCACGCGCTCATCAGGCCAGGAGGCGCGAAAGACGATGGCGACCGGGCAATCGCCGCCATAATGCGGCGTCAGTTCGGCGACCACGCGGTCGATGGCGTGGATGGCCAGATGAATGGCCAGCGTGGCGCCGGTGCGGCCGAAACCGGCCAGCGTTTCGCCAGGCGGCATTTTCGAAGCGCGGCCGGAGACGCGGGTCAGCACCAGGCTCTGCGCGACTTCGGGAATGGTCAGTTCCCGGCGAAGCGCGGCGGCCGCCGCGGCGAAAGAAGGCACGCCCGGCGTCAGCGTGTAGGGGATGCCATGCTTTTCCAGCCGGCGGATCTGCTCGGCGACAGCGCTCCACACCGACAGGTCGCCGGAATGCAGACGGGCAACGTCATGGCCGGCCTTATGGGCATCGAGACAGGCAGCCTCGATCTCGTCGAGCGACATCGGCGCGGTGTCGATCAGTTTTGTTCCCGGGGCGCAGTGTTGCAGCAATTCGGGCGCGACGATGGAGCCGGCATGGAGGCAGACCGGGCAGCTTGCCAAAAGCCTGGCACCGCGCAGCGTGATGAGGTCGGCGGCACCTGGACCGGCGCCAATGAAATGGACGGTCATGGCGCGTCTCCGCTGATGGCGATGGCGCAGGTGACCGCGCCGAGCACCGTGCGGGGGCCGACCAGTTTTGCGCCGGCGCCGGCGACCGCGAGGGCCGAAGCTTCGGACACCGATGGCGTGCCGGCGAGACGCTGCGAGAGGTTGAGCGAGGCCGCCCCCTCATCCGGCCCTTCGGGCCACCTTCTCCCCGTGGGGGAGAAGAGACGGGCGGCGGCGTTTGCAATCTCCTCTCCCCTCGGGGAGAGGTCAGCCGAGCGAAGCGGAGGCTGGGTGAGGGGGAGCGGCGGTTCGGAGCCAGCGACATCCACCACTATCACGGGGAGGTTCAGTTCACGGCCGGCGGCGAAGATGGCCTCTTCGTTGCGTTTGAACTCGGTCGTCGCCAAGGCTGACAGCGCTGCCATTGCCAGCCCATGCGCTTCGAGCGCGGTTTCTATCGCCGCGAGCACTTCCTCGACGCTCACGCCCTTTCGGCTGCCGATGCCCGCGACCATCATGGTTTCACCCAGCTCCATTGCGTGACAGGCATGGCCGGCCGCCACGCCTGCATCGAGCCGACCGGCGAAGCGCGGGAGATGTTTATCCTGATAAGATCGCCGCCGCGCTTGGTGTGCTGGCCGAGAAGCAGGGCTTCCATCTCCAGCGTCACCGCGTTGGCGACGAGACGGCCGCCACTGCGCAGCGCCTTGATGGCGGCGTTCAAGACGCCGGCGTCGCTGCCGCCGCCGCCGATGAAGATCGCATCCGGCGTCTCCAGCCCGGCCAATGCCTTGGGGGCGGTGCCTTCGATAACGACCAGTCCAGGAACACCGCAGGCAACGGCATTGTGGCCGATGCGGGTGGCGCGGGCCGTGTCGGCCTCGATGGCGATGGTGCGCAGTGAAGGGTGGGCGAGCATCCATTCGATGCCGATAGAGCCTGAGCCGGCGCCGATATCCCACAGCAATTCGCCGCGCCTCGGCGCCAGCGCCGACAGAGTGACGGCGCGGATTTCGCGTTTGGTGATCTGACCGTCATGTTCGAACAGATGGTCGGCGCGCCCCGACGTCCGAGGCAGGATGCGCGCCTGCGGATTTGAATCAAGCTCGATGGCCAGCACATTGAGCGGGTTGATGTTTTCCAGATCGAAGGCATCGGCACGCGCTGCGCGCAATGTTTCCTTCGGCCCGCCCAAGGCCTCCAGCACCGTCAGCCGCGACGCGCCGAAGTCGAGTTCGGCGAGCAGGCGCGCAATTGCCGCCGGAGCAAAGCCGTCGGAGGTCAGCGCCAGGATGCGTGCGTTGGGCTGCAGCAGCGGGCGAATCAGGTCGATCGGGTGGCCATGCAGCGAGATGGTCTCGATATCCTGCAGCGCCCAGCCGAGCCGCGCGGCGGCCAGCGAAATGGCCGACGGCGCCGGCATGACATGCATTTCCCGTGGCTGGACCTTGCGGGCGAGGGTGGCGCCGACACCATGGAAGAACGGATCCCCGGAAGCGAGCACGCAGACGTTCCTGCCGGCCAGCGCCAGGACATCGGCCATCCCGGCATCGAACGGAATCGGCCAGGGGCAGGGCTTGCCCTTGGCGAAGGAAGCAACCAGCGCCAGATGCCGCTTGCCGCCGAAGATGAACTCGGCGTCGGCGATCCGCCGCTTGGCCTTGTCGCCGAGACCCGCTAAACCGTCCTCGCCGATGCCGACGATCGTGAGCCATCTCGGGTCGGGCTTGGCGGCGCGCGGACCCTCAGCAGGCATGATGACCCACCGCATTCTGATCCTCGGCGGCACCACCGAAGCCCGGCAGCTGGCTGGAAAACTGGCGGCGCATGCCTCGGTCACGCTTTCGCTGGCTGGCCGCACCGAAAGCCCCGTGGCGCAAGGCGTGCCCGTGCGAAGTGGAGGATTTGGCGGCGCCGATGGCCTGGCCGCTTATCTCCGTGAAACGAACACGGGGCTGCTGATCGATGCCACGCATCCCTACGCGGCGCGAATCTCCGCCAATGCGGCAATTGCCGCGCGCAAAACCAGCGTGCCGATCCTTGCCTTGCGGCGCCCGGGGTGGGACGCCGTTGAAGGCGACCGCTGGCTCGAGGTTGACAGTGTCGCCGACGCGGCGCGGGCGCTTGGCGATGTGCCGCGCCGTGTGTTTCTGGCGCTTGGCCGCCAGGAGGTCGCCGCCTTCGAGGCAGCGCCCCAGCACCACTATCTCATCCGTAGCGTCGATCCGGTCGAGCCGAAGCTGGGTGTGCCCGACGCCGACTATCTGCTGGCGCGCGGACCGTTTGGTGAGACCGATGAGCGCATGCTGCTCGAAAACCATCGCATCGATGTCGTCGTGTCCAAGAACAGCGGCGGCGCGGCCACCTATGGCAAGATTGCTGCCGCGCGGGCGCTCGGCATCGAGGTGATCATGGTCCGCAGGCCCGTCCTGCCGGACGTTCCCTCGGCTGAAACCGTAGAAGCGCTGGCCGCGATGGTCGATCATTTTTTTTGACCACCCGTGGACGAGCGCGGCGTGTAGACCAGCGCCGGCTTGTCGCCGCGCTTGATGATGCGGGTTTCCGGCGAACCGATGATGATGCAGGTCGCCATGTCGGCCTTTTGTGCGTCGACGTCGGCCAGCAGGAACACCTCGATGCGCTCGTCCGGGCGGCCGGCGGCGCGGCCGAAGATCACCGGCGTCGTGCCGGGCAGGATGGCGGACAGGCATTCGAAGGCGCGGCCAAGCTGCCAGGGACGCGCCTTGCTGATCGGGTTGTAGAGCGCGATGACGAAGCCGGCGCCGGCCGCCGCCAGCAGACGCAGCTCGATCAAATCCCACGGCTTCAGATTGTCGGACAGCGAGATGGCGCAGAAGTCGTGGCCGAGCGGCGCGCCGATGCGGGCGGCGACCGCCAGCATGGCGGTGACTCCCGGCACGACGGCGACATCGACCGCACGCCATTCGGCCGGACCGGCCTCGATCGCCTCGCAGACGGCGGCGGCCATGGCGAAGACGCCGGGATCGCCGCCGGACACCACGGCGACATCGTGGCCCTCGGCGGCCTTGACCAAGGCGTCCTTGGAGCGGGCGAGCTCCTCGCGATTGTCGGAGGCGACGCGGGTCTGGTCGGGGCGCAGGTCAAGCCGGTCGAGATAAGGCTTGTAGCCGTAGAAGAATTTCGCCTCGGCGACAGCGCGGCTGGCTTGCGGCGTGACCTGGTCGGCATTGCCGGGGCCGAGGCCGATGACGGTAAGACGGCCGCTCATGCCTGCGCTCCCGGCTTGCCGGACCAGCCGGCGACCAGCACGATGGCGAAATAGGGCGCCTTGTCATCCGGCTTGTCGGCGAGCCGCATCGAAACGCTGCCGGCCATGGTGCCGCGTTCGACATAGACGGCGCGCGTCAGCTTGCCGGTCGCCTCCAGCGCGCGCCTGATCTTGGGCAGATTGCGGCCGACCTTCATGATGACGGCGGCATCGGTGTCGGCGAGGCGCCGGGTCAGCTCGAACTCGCTCATCGTGCCCGGCAGAACGGTCAGCACGTCGTCGCCCTGGACGATCGGCACCCCGGTCTGCGACCAGCAGCCGGACATGGCGGTGATACCGGGGATGACCTCGGTCGGAAAGCGATGGGAGAGGCGCACATGCAGATGCATGTAGGAGCCGTAGAACAGTGGATCGCCCTCGGACAGGACGGCCACCATTTTGCCGGCGTCGAGGTGCTCGGCGACTCTCTTGGCCGACTCCTCGTAGAAACCCGCGATCTGCGAGCGGTAGTCGTCGTGATCCTTGTCGATCTCGGTAGTCACGGGATAGAGCAGCGGCAGTTCCAGCATGTCGGGCCGGAAGCGCGCCTCGACGATGGCGCGCGCGTTGCTGTTGTTGCCGCGCTTGGCGAAATAGGCCACGACATCGGCCTCGGCTAGGACGCGCGCGGCCTTCAGCGTCAACAATTCTGGATCGCCGGGACCGGTACCGACACCGACGAGGCGGCCTTTGGGAAGCGCGTTCACAGGCCGGGCCTCGCCAGCGAATTGAGCGCGGCGGCGGTCATGGCGCTGCCGCCGAGCCTGCCGCGCACGATGGCGTAGGGCACGCCGTAGGAATTCTCGGCCAGCGCGTCCTTGGATTCGGCCGCGCCCACGAACCCGACCGGCATGCCGATGATGGCAGCGGGCTTCGGCGCGCCGTCGCGCAGCTTCTCCAGCAGGTAGAAGAGCGCGGTTGGCGCATTGCCGATCGCGACCACCGAACCGGCCATGCGCTCGCCCCACAGGTCGATCGCGGCGGCGGAACGGGTGTTGCCGATCTCGCTCGCGATGTCGTGCGTGCGCTGGTCGCGCAAGGTGCAGATCACCTCGTTGCCGGCCGGCAGGCGGGCGCGGGTGACGCCATGGGAGACCATTTCCGCGTCGCAGAAGATCGGCGCGCCGTCGGCAAGCGCTTTGCGCGCGGCGACGACGAAATCGGGGGAGAAGACAAAATTCCTGGCGGCTTCGACCTGGCCGCAGGCATGGATCATGCGGATGGCGACATCGGCCTCGGCCTCCGAGAAGCGCGAGAGATCGGCCTCGGCGCGGATGATGGCGAAGGAGCGCTCGTAGATCGCGTTGCCGTCATGGATGTAGTCGTAGGCGGCCATGCTCATTTCCGTTTTTCAGTTTGGGCCTGTCGGTAAGCCTCGGCGACTGCTGCCGGCCCAAGCCTTGTCAGGCAAGCGGCGGCGGTTTCGCCTTGATGTCGTGCGCTGCGGATCATTGCCGCGACGCGACCGAAGCCGCGCGCGGCGTCATAGCCCGGCCTGTAGCCGGCAGGAAGGGCCTTCGCCGTCGCGTTCACGACAAGTCCGGCTCCGTTTTCGCCGCCGACCAAGGTCAGCGCCGCCGGACCGGGATGCGCGCAGCCCTTGGCGCAGCCGGAAACGTGCAGGGTGAAGTGAAGGATATCAGTGTTTTCAGCGGCGATGGTCTCGGCGATGTCGCGCGTCGCGATGCGGCCGGAGGCGCAGGCCGGCGTGCCGGGACAGGCCGCGATGCGGGTGCGCGGATCGGCGGGGGAGGTGACGAAGCCGAGGGTGGCGGCTGTGTCTTGCAGGGGTTGGTTGGCGGCTGATGGCTGGCCAAGGAAGAGCATGGCGCGGCCCGGGGCGAGGCGGATTTCGGTGGTGCCTACGGCGAGGGCGCTTTTTGCGACGGCGATGATTTTGTCCGCTGGCATGCTGCCATAGGGGAGGCCGATGCCGAGATTGGAGACGTCGCCGGCCAAGGGGAAAAGGCCGATAGGTTTGCGCGAGGCGCCCCCCTCTGTCCTGCCGGACATCTCCCCCTCAAGGGGGGAGATTACGTGGTCGCCGACGGTTTCGCCAATTTCCGGTGTCGCTAAAGAAAATCCGGCGTCGAAGCTGCCGATCTCCCCCCTAGAGGGGGAGATGTCCGGCAGGACAGAGGGGGGCGCCTCGCGCAAATTTGTCAGGCATAGCCAACCCGCCAGGGACACCAACTGCCTCTCCGACAAATCCCTTGCGTGAGCCTCGCGGCCTTTCTCGGCGATCATCCTTAGAGCCGCGACGGCTATATCACGAGCCACACCTTCATCAGCAACCGCGAGCAGCCTTGCATTCCGCCCGTCACCGGCAACCGACACCCGCCACCGGATTCCCGCATCGGTGCTCACCGCAACAAGCCGCATGTCCGCCGTCACCGCGTCCAGCGTCAGTTGTCCGCCGCCGTCGACGATCACCGAAACCTTCGGCCCCAGCCGCTGTGTCAACCCGGCTTCATCGATGGCCACCCTGATTCGCTCAGCCAGCGGTCGCGGGTCGGCGATCTCCTGAGGGTCAATGCCTGCCAGCGGGCCGGTCTCGACCGGCACGCCGGTGCGCACCGCGATTCCCAATGCATCGATCTCCGCCGCCAGCAAGGCAGCGCTTTCCGTCGTCAGCCCGCGAATCTGCAGGCTGCCCCGCGCCGTCACTTCCATGATGCCGTTGCCGTGCCGCAAGGCGGATTGGGCGATCCCGATCAACAGCTTCGGCGACAACCCTCCAGAAGATGGGCCACCATCCACCGGATTGAGCCGCACCAGCAGGCCGTCGCCTGTCTGCATCGGCGCCGACAGAGCAGGGCAGGCGCCACGGCGCGAGAAGGCGTTCATGCCGCCACCCCGAGCGCGTTGGCTTCGGCAATCAGCGCGGCGAGATCGTCGTCGATGGAATTGCGCAAGGGATGCCAGAGGCCACGCCGGCGCGCCGAGAGAAAACGCTCGGCGATGACTTTGGCGGCGGCGGGATTTTCGCGCAAGATGAAGGCGCGGACCTCGGGATCGCCGAGATAGGCATCGTGCACGGCCTCGATCAGCGCGCCCGGAATGGCATGGGTGGTTTCGGCGAAGCCGACCAGCCGGTCGACCGTTTCGGCGAATTCGGAGGCGCCGCGCGGGCCGTGGCGCATCTGGCCCGAGATGAAGCGGGCGTTGACGGCGCGGGCGCGCACCACCCGCGAGACAGCCTCGCCGACCGAGCGCGGCTTCGGTTTTTGCGGATCGGTGGTGTCGAGCACGATGACGTCGGCGTTCCTGCCGAGTGCGGCCAGGGCGGCCGAAAAGCCGCCGATGAAGGCGACGTCGGCCGAGCCTTCGAGAATGTCGCGGCCGGGATCGTCGCCGGTGTGGACGAGAAGGTCGGCTTCGGCGATGCGGCCTTCAAACGCTCCGGGCGCCGAGACGCCTTCGCCGCCAGCGCCGCCATAGGCATGCGAGGTGGCGTCGAGATAGGCGCGGCCGATCTCTTCGCGCGCACCCCAGTCGCCGCTGGACATGAGATCCTCGACGCCGGCGCCGTACGTGCCGGGCGAGGTGCCGAAGATGCGCGGGCTGACCTTGCCGTCGGCACGGGTTTTTGCCGCGAGCGGGTTTTCCGAATCGTCCTCGTCGCGGGCGGCGACGGCGTTGGCGGCGGCGTCGATCAGGGCGATCTGGGTCGGGAACATGTCGCGGAACAGGCCTGAGATGCGCCAGGTGACATCGACGCGCGGACGGCCGAGCGTGGCCGGCGGCAACACCTCGATGCCAGTGATGCGGCCAGTGGCAGTGTCCCATTGCGGCCGGCAGCCCATCAGCGCCAGGCCTTGCGCGATCTCCTCGCCGCCGGTGCGCAACGAGGCCGAGCCCCAGAGATCGATGACCAGCGAACGCGGCCAGTCGCCATGCGATTGTAGGTAGCCGCGCACCACTTCTTCGGCCGCTGCCTTGCCCAGATCGTAGGCGGTGGGCGTCGGCATGGTGCGCGGGTCCGAGGTGAACAGATTGCGGCCGGTTGGAAGCACGTCCGAGCGGCCGCGCGCCGGCGCGCCGGCTGGGCCGGCCTTGACGTGGCGGCCATCGAGCGCGGCGAGCAGTGCCGACTTCTCGGCGTCGGCGCTTTGGCGGCGTATGGCGTCGGGTTCGTCCCCGGGCGCGCGGCCGTAGATATGCAATCCATCCTTGATGGCGAAATCCTTGAGATCGCAGAGCCAGGCATCGATGCGGCGCAGCGCTTCGTCGGGTGCGTCGGTTTTCGCGACGCCGGCTTCGGAAGCGAGGCCCGTCTTTTGCGCGGTGTCGACGATCAGCCTGGCGAGACGGTCGCGGCGGCGGCGGTCGAGGCCGTCGGCCTGGGCGTACTCATCGACCAGGCGTTCGAGCTTGTGCTGGTCCTCGTCGAGACCTGCACCGGTGAGCGGCGGCGGCAGATGGCCAAGCGTGACAGCGGCGATGCGTCGCTTGGCCTGCGCCGCTTCGCCGGGGTTGGAGACGATGAAGGGATAGATGACGGGCAGGGACCCGGTGACGATTTCGGGGAAGCAGTTTTGCGAAAGCGCGACGGTCTTGCCCGGCAGCCATTCCAGCGTGCCGTGGGCGCCGACATGGATCAGGGCATGGACGCCGAGCGATCTGCGCAGCCAGAGGCCGAAGGCGATCAGCGCGTGGCGCGGGGGGAGCGTCGGGTCGTGATAGTCGGCGCGGCGATCGGCGGAACGGCCACGGTCGGGGGCGAGGGCGACGGTGATGTTGCCGAAGGTGGCGGCGCGGAAGGGGAAGTGTTTTTTGCTTGATAGCGAAGGTCTGCGCGAGGCGCCCCCCTCTGTCCTGCCGGACATCTCCCCCTCAAGGGGGGAGATTGAGCTGTCATCGCCGATTTCGCCAATCCCAAACGTTGAAAGTGGAGCGCCGCCAGCGAAGCTGCTGATCTCCCCCCTTGAGGGGGAGATGTCCGGCAGGACAGAGGGGGGCGCCTCGCGCAATCCTGTCTCGTCTTCGGCCTTTCCCCAAGCGGCTTCTACTGGAGCAATTGCCGCTATCGGCAACTCCGTAGAGAAGGCTAAATAATCCTCCAGCCCCAGCCCGCCTTGGCTCCGCTCCAGCGCATCCAGCAATTCACGCGGCGTTTGCGGAATCTCTCCAACCACATAGCCCTGTTCGCTCAAGTCGTGCAGCATGGCCAACACACTCGACGGCACATCGAGGCCAACGGCATAGCCGGTGCGGCCAGGAGCGCTGGGATAATCGGGAATGAGGATGGCGAGCTTGCGCTCGGCACGGGGCGTCTCCTGAAGGCGTATGAAAGCCGCCACACGCCCCGCCACCTGCGCCACGCGATCCGGCTCCGGCCGGTTGGCCAGCGCGCGATGGCCAAGTGCGGGATCGACATCGCTCTCGCCCTTGAAGGAAATGGCACCGGCAAGGATGCGGCCGTCGAGTTCGGGCAGCACGACATGCATGGCGAGGTCGGCGGGCGCCAGGCCGCGCTGGTTGTTTTCCCAGACATCGCGGCGCGTGGTGGCGACGATGACCTGGAAGACGGGCACGCCAGCGCGGTCGAACAGGGTTTCGACGCCGGGCTCGGCACCGGAGGCGAAAGCGGTCGCGGTGATGATGGCGGCGGGTTTCAGCGAGGCGAGGGCATTTTCGACAAAGGCCAGGGACACCGGGTCTTTCAGGCTGGAGACGAAGATGGGCATCGGGAGCATGCCGCGTTGCTCCAAAGCTTCAAAAAGAGCGTCTATGGGTGCGACATCGGCTGCAAGCAGCATCGATCGGTAGAAAAGAATTGGGACGACGGGAGCGCCGACCATTGAAAGGTCCGGCTTCTCCACGACCCCCAATCCAGACTGATAGTAACCGGCCTTCGGCACACTGACCGGACTGGCGACCGACGTGTCCTGTCCAGCCAGGCCTGCCAGCCTGTGCACCAGCGCGCTCATATTGGCCGGGCCGCCTTCGCGGAAATAGCCGAGAAGGCTGTCGAGGTCGGCGCGCGGCAGCGTCGAGGATTCGATCAACCTGAGATCCTCGTCGTGGCTTTCACCGGGAAGCAGCGCCAGTTTGATGCCGCGTTCGCGGGCAATCGCGGCGAGCTGGTCGCAACCATAACGCCACCAGTCGTAGCCGCCGAGGATGCGCACCAGGATGATCTTGGCGTGGCGGGCGACACTGTCGATCCACAGGTCGACGGACATGGGATGGCGCAGGTCGCGCAGTGACGCGAGCCGCATCGAGGGCAGGCGATCGGCTTGCGCCTTCCATGCCGCCGCGAGTCCGGCGAGATCGCTGTCGGTGAAGGACAGGGCCACGATATCCGCGGGCGTCTGCCGGAGATCGACAGGCTCGGCGAGGTCGTCGAGCGAGGCGGAGGTCGTGGTGAGGATGTGCATCGCGGTCCGTGTCTGAAATCAGCCGGCGAGGATACGTTCGATCGCCGGGCGGTTCAGCCCCTTGAGACCGATGACGACAAGGCGCGAGCGGCGGTCGTCTCCGGCGGTCCAGGCACGGTCATAGTAATGATTGACGCGCGGGCCGACGGCCTGCAGCAGGAGCCGCATCGGCTTGCCGCCGACCTCGACGAAGCCTTTTACACGCAGCACGTTTTCCTGTTCGGCGGCCTCTGTGACGCGCTTGGCCAGTTCGTCCGGATTGGCGATTGAGGGAATGTCGACGATGAAGGTGTCGAAGTCGTCATGCTCATGGTCGAATGCGCCGTCATGATGCGACTTGCGGTTCTCGATGTCGTCCTCGACGGCAAGGCCAAGCCCGAGCAGCACCGAGGGATCGACCTTGCCATGAGACGTCGGCACGATCTTCACGGCGCGGGCGGAATGCTCGTTGACGATGGCGTTGGCGCGGGCCGAACCGGCGGCATCCATCAGGTCGCTCTTCGACAGGATGATCAGGTCGGCGCAGGCGATTTGGTCCTCGAACACTTCCTCGACCGGATCGTCATGGTCGAGGCTGTCATCCCCGGCGCGCTGCGCCTGCAGGGCGTCCATGTCGTTGGCGACGCGGCCCTCGGCAAGTGCGGGACCGTCGACCACGGCGATGACGCCGTCGACGGTCACCCGGCTCTTCACCGTAGGCCACTGGAAAGCCTGAACCAGAGGCTTGGGGAGAGCGAGACCGGAGGTTTCGATCAGGATGTGGTCGACCTTCGGCGTCAGCGACAGGATCTGGTCGAGCGCCGGCACGAAATCGTCGGCGACGGTGCAGCAGATGCAGCCATTGGCCAGTTCGACGATGTTTTCCTCGGGGCAGGTGTCGATGCCGCACCCTTTGAGGATTTCGCCATCGATGCCGATGTCGCCGAACTCGTTGACGATGATGGCAATGCGCTTGCCGCCGGCATTTTCCAGGAGATGGCGAACCAGTGTCGTCTTGCCGGCGCCGAGGAAGCCGGTAACGACGGTGCAGGGAACGCGGGAGAGATTGCCGGCCGAATTTGGAGCGGTCATGTCAAGTCCTTCAGCATGTCGAGAGGAGGGATGCGGGCAACGAGGCCACGCTTGAGGCTATCGGGCCGGCCCCGCCAGGGAATGAGGCCGTCGGTCGAGGTGGCGAAGAGCTTGGCGCCGGTGACGAGATCGGCGCCGCTGGTTGTGGTCAGGTCGCCGAACACATAGCTCCAGCAGCCGTCGCGCAGGATCGCGGCGCTCAGCCGGCGCTTGCAATTGCCGAGGCATTCGACCGTGCGGATGCGGATGTTCTCGCCCGAGGCGGCCTGGCGCGTGTCTTCCGCCAAAATTTCGCCGGCCCGGGGATGGGCGTCGGAGCCGGTCTCGTCGCGGCACGAGGCGCAGACGATGACGGTCACGCCGGCCAGGGAATCACCCTCGCCGGACGAAACGTCTGTTGTTTCAGCCGAAAAACTGCTGTCGCGATCCAAATCAGGCTCCTTGCCCGGAAAACCCGCCGGGCGATCGGATTCTTGCATTCCAGACGGCAGGTCTCCTGGCTCGCGGGTCATCGCCTTGGGTAGCCGCCTTCCCGGGACAATCCCAGTGGCTTTCGGCCTTGGCTCTTCGCTTACAGTTGCGGGGACAGCCGCGGATTTGGGTTTTCAGCCCGCACCGCATTCCCTCTTGGCTCCTCCCTTTGCTGAGAGGAGACCGTCTGGATCGGATTTAGGCTCTTGCGGGCAGCGGTGTCAACGCGAGCTTACGACACCGTGATGTCGGCCAGCGCCGGGCCCAGATCGCCGGCAGGCGTCACTTCCATGCGTTCGAGGCCTAGCCAGCCCTGCATCTGCTTCAATTCCTCGAAGAGCTGAGCCGCCGTCTCTGGCGGTGCGCCGGGCTCGGCATAAGCCGCGTGGACGCGCAGGACACTGGCCGGCCGGTCGGCCTTGAGGTCGACGCGCGCCACGATCCTGTCGCCAAGCAGGAAGGGCAGGACATAGTAGCCATATTGGCGCTTGTCAGCCGGCGTGTAGATTTCGATGCGGTAGTGGAAATCGAACAGCCGTTCCGAGCGCGAGCGCTCGAAGACGACCGGATCGAACGGCGCCAGCAGGGCGCGGGCCTCGATCTTGCGCGGCATACGGGCGTCCTTGTGAAGGTAAGCCGGCTTGTCCCAGCCCTCGACACGGACCGGCAGCAAGTCGCCGAGTTCGACCAGTTCCTCCAGCCGGCCTTTCATATCGGCCGGCGACAGGCGGAAATAGTCGCGCAAATCGCCCGATGTCGCCACGCCATGGGCGCGGGCGGAGATGCGCAGCAATTCGCGGTGCGCGTCCTCGGCCGCCGGCACCGGCAGGTCGAGGATCGCCTGCGGCAGCACGCGTTCCGGCAGGTCATAGAAGCGCTCGAAACCGCGTCGGTGCGCCGTGGTAATGCGGCCGGCCCAGAACAGCCATTCGAAGGCGTGCTTGGCGTGGCTCCAGCCCCACCAGCCGCCGGAGCCTTTCTGGCCTTCGAGCGCCGAAGCGGCGATCGGCCCGCGCTCGACGACCTCGCGGTAGATCTCTTCTATATAGGCGGCGTGCTCGCGGCCCCATTTGGCCAGCCCCAGATACATTTCGTCGCCTTGCTCGGCGCGCCGCATGCGCCAGCGCATCAGCGGGTAGGTCTCGACCGGCAGGAAGGAGGCCTCGTGCGCCCAATATTCAAATACGGTGCGCTTGCGCGTCACGGCTGCGTTGTCGAGCAAGGCGAGGGGATAGGGGCCAAGACGCGAATAGAGCGGCATGTAATGGGCGCGCACCACCGCACTGACGGAATCGATCTGCAGCAGGCCGGTGCGGGACAGAACGCGGGCGAAATGGCGGCGGTCGGGCGTGCCGGCGGGGCGGGGATCGAGAAACCCCTGCGCGGCGAGCGCGATGCGCCGGGCGGTGGCAAGCGAGATCTTTTCCTTCATGCAGGCGTCACTCTGAGGATGCTTTGACAAAAGATGTGATGGGTGATTCCAGCCCATGCTAGCAGGGTTTAGCGGCAATCCTGTCAGGAAGAAAAGTGGAGTACAGAGCGAAGGAAATCAAACCGGAGCGTGTGGGACCAGTTTCTGCCGGAATGCCGTCCAGCTCGTTGTTTTGAACAAGGTTTGACTTGCTTCGCTGGAAGGGCTGCGCTAACCCTCGCCGCGTTGCAGCATAGGTTCCTTAAAACGGTTCAGCGGTTAAACTGTCACGCTTCCGCATTAAGGTCCGGTGCTGTAATCAACGTGGATTGGCGCCAACGGAAAGCCGCTGCATGAACGCACTCCTCAGCTCGTACCTGCCCATCGTCTTGTTTATCGGCGTGGCGCTGGTGGTCGGTCTGGCGCTGCTGGTCGCGCCGTTCCTGGTGGCCTACCGCAACCCGGATCCCGAAAAGCTTTCCGCCTACGAGTGCGGTTTCAACTCGTTCGACGACGCCCGCATGAAATTCGACATCCGCTTCTACCTGGTGTCGATCCTGTTCATTATATTCGACCTGGAAGTGGCCTTCCTCTTCCCCTGGGCAGTGTCCTTCTCGAAGATCGGCATGCTCGGTTTCTGGTCAATGATGGTTTTTTTGGCAGTGCTGACCATCGGCTTTGCCTATGAATGGAAAAAAGGAGCGCTGGAATGGGATTGAACGACAGTTCAGGCACCCTCGTCGCGCCGAAGCCCAAAGGTATTATCGATCCCAACACCGGCAGGCCGGTGGGGGAGGACGATCCCTTCTTCCTCGAAATCAACAATGAGCTTGCCGACAAGGGTTTTCTGGTCACCTCGACCGAGGCGCTGATCACCTGGGCGCGCAGCGGCTCGCTCATGTTCATGACCTTCGGTCTGGCGTGCTGCGCGGTCGAGATGATCCACACCTCGATGCCGCGTTACGATTCGGAGCGGTTCGGTGTCGCGCCGCGCGCGTCGCCGCGGCAGTCCGACATCATGATCGTCGCCGGCACGCTGACCAACAAGATGGCGCCGGCGCTGCGCAAGGTCTACGACCAGATGCCGGAGCCGCGCTACGTCATCTCGATGGGCTCCTGCGCCAATGGCGGCGGCTACTACCACTATTCCTATTCGGTGGTGCGCGGCTGCGACCGCGTGGTGCCGGTCGACATCTATGTGCCCGGCTGCCCGCCGAGCGCCGAAGCCCTGCTCTACGGCATTCTTCTCCTGCAGAAGAAGATCCGCCGCACCGGCACGATCGAACGGTAAATCCATGGCCGCATCCCTTAGCGAACTGTCGACCTATCTCGGCGAGAAGCTGCCTGGGCGCTTCAGTGACGCTGTGCTCGCTTATGGCGAGCTTACCGTTCACGTCGAGCCGGAAAACCTGATCGAGGTGATGGCCTTCCTGCGCGACGATGCGCGCTGCCAGTTCATCTCGATCATCGATGTCTGCGGCGCCGACTATCCGTCGCGGGCCAAGCGTTTCGACGTCGTCTATCACCTGCTTTCGCCGAAGCGGAATGTGCGCATCCGGGTCAAGGTGCAGGCCGACGAGGAGACGATGGTGCCTTCGATCACCGGCGTCTATCCCGGCGCCGATTGGTTCGAGCGCGAAACTTACGATCTCTATGGCGTGCTGTTTTCGGGCCATCCGGACCTGCGCCGCCTGCTGACCGACTACGGTTTCGAAGGCCATCCGCTGCGCAAGGATTTCCCGCTGACCGGTTTCGTCGAAGTGCGTTACGACGACGAAGCCAAGCGCGTCATCTACGAGCCTGTGGAACTGAAGCAGGAATTCCGCAATTTCGATTTTCTGTCCCCATGGGAAGGCACGGATTACGTGCTGCCAGGGGATGAGAAGGCAAAGCAGTAATGGCTGAAACCTCCGTCCGCAACTTTAACATCAACTTCGGACCTCAGCACCCTGCCGCGCACGGTGTTCTGAGGCTGGTTCTCGAGTTGGACGGCGAAGTGGTCGATCGGGTCGATCCGCATATCGGGCTTTTGCATCGCGGTACGGAAAAGCTGATCGAGGCAAAAACCTATCTGCAGGCGGTGCCTTATCTCGACCGGCTCGACTATTGCGCGCCGATGAACCAGGAGCACGCCTTTGCCTTGGCGGCCGAGCGCCTGCTCGGCATCGAGGTGCCGAGGCGCGGCCAGCTGATCCGCGTGCTCTATTGCGAAATCGGCCGCATCATGTCGCACATTCTCAATGTGACGACGCAGGCAATGGACGTCGGCGCGCTGACGCCGCCGCTGTGGGGCTTCGTCGAGCGCGAAAAGCTGATGGTGTTCTATGAGCGCGCCTCCGGCTCGCGCATGCACGCCGCCTATTTCCGCCCCGGCGGCGTCCACCAGGATCTGCCGCGCCAGCTGGTCGAGGATATCGGCAAGTGGATCGATCCCTTCCTGAGGTCGATCGACGATCTCGACAAGCTGCTCACCGGCAACCGCATCTTCAAGCAGCGCAATGTCGATATCGGCATCGTTTCGCTGGAAGATGCCTGGGCCTGGGGCTTTTCGGGCGTCATGGTGCGCGGCTCGGGTTCGCCATGGGACCTGCGCAAGTCGCAGCCCTATGAATGCTATTCGGAGATGGATTTCGACATCCCGATCGGCAAGAACGGCGACTGCTACGACCGTTACCTCGTTCGCATGGAAGAAATGCGCCAGTCGGCCAGGATCATGCGCCAGTGCGTCGATCTCCTGCTCGGCAAGGAAAGCACCGGCCCGGTGTCGAACCTCGACGGCAAGGTGGTGCCGCCCAAACGCCAGGCGATGAAGCGCTCGATGGAAGCGCTGATCCACCATTTCAAGCTCTACACCGAGGGCTATCGCGTGCCGGCCGGCGAGGTCTATGCGGCGGTCGAGGCGCCGAAGGGCGAGTTCGGCGTCTATCTCGTCTCCGACGGCACCAACAAGCCGTACCGCTGCAAGCTGCGCGCGCCGGGTTTCGCGCATTTGCAAGCCATGGATTTCCTGTGCCGCGGCCACATGCTGGCCGACGTCACCGCCGTTCTTGGCTCCCTCGACATCGTGTTTGGTGAGGTCGATCGCTAATGTCAGTCCGCCGTCTCGCAGAAGCCAGCGTCCAGCCAGCGTCCTTCGCCTTCAACAAGGCGAATGCGGCGGCGGCCAAGCAGTGGATCAAGAAGTATCCGAAGGGGCGCGAGCAGTCGGCGATCATTCCGCTGCTGATGATAGCGCAGGAGCAGGAAGGCTGGGTCACCAAGGCGGCGATCGAGACGATTTCGGACATGCTCGGCATGCCGCGTATTCGCGGTCTCGAGGTCGCGACCTTCTACACGCAGTATCAGCTCAATCCCGTCGGCACCCGCGCGCATATCCAGGTCTGCGGCACCACGCCCTGCATGCTGCGCGGCTCGGAAGCGCTGATGGATGTGTGCCGCTCGAAAATCCATCACGACCAGTTCCACACCAACGACAAGGGCACCTTGTCGTGGGAGGAGGTCGAGTGCCTCGGCGCCTGCGTCAACGCGCCGATGGTCATGGTGTTCAAGGATACGTTCGAGGATCTGACGCCGGAACGGCTGGCCGAAATCATCGATCTCTACGATGCCGGCAAGGGCGCTTCGGTGGCGCCGGGGCCGCAGAACGGCCGCACCGGCTCGGAGCCGGCCTCCGGCCTCACCACGCTGAAGAGTGAAAAGGCGATCCTCAAATCGACCCGCGATCGGGAAGCCCGGGAAGCGGCCAGGGCCGCCAAGGCGGCGCCAGACGCGATCATCGCCGCGCCAGTGCCGGCACCGGCGGCCCCCGCCGCGCCAGCCGCGCCCGGTCCGGTCGCTCCGTCAAAATCCAGCAGGCCAAAGACCGCAGCGCCGGAGACCAACCCGACGTTGAAGACGCCGTCGCCGGCCAAGGTCGCGCCGGTCACCGAGAGCGCTGCCAGCGTTGCGGCACCACTCCACTCGGCCGCCAACGCCAACAAGGCCGCTCCTGAGGTCGAGGCGACTCCAAAGCAACGCAGTGGACCGAAGAACCGGGCCGAACCGGGCAGCGCCTTCAAGGCGCCGGAGACCAAGCAGCCTGCCGCCAAGCCGACCAAGAAGCCGGTCTGAGGGACGAAAAATGCTTCAGGACAAAGACCGCATCTTCACCAACATCTACGGCCTCTTCGACAAGTCGCTGGCCGGCGCCATGGCGCGCGGCGCCTGGGACAACACGCCGGGGCTCATTGCCAAGGGCCGTGACTGGATCGTCAACGAGATGAAGGCGTCCGGCTTGCGCGGACGCGGCGGCGCCGGCTTCCCGACCGGCCTCAAATGGTCGTTCATGCCCAAGCAGAGCGACGGCCGGCCGAGCTATCTCGTCATCAACGCCGACGAATCCGAGCCCGGCACCTGCAAGGACCGCGATATCCTGCGCAACGATCCGCACACGCTGGTCGAAGGCGCGTTTCTGGCCGGCTTCGCCATGGGCGCGATTGCCGCCTACATCTATGTGCGCGGCGAGTTCATCCGCGAGCGCGAGGCGCTACAGCGGGCGATCGAGGAGGCTTACGAGGCCAAGCTGATCGGTAAGAACAACACATCGGGCTACGATTTCGAAATCTACATGCATCACGGCGCCGGCGCCTATATTTGCGGCGAGGAAACGGCGCTGCTGGAAAGCCTCGAAGGCAAGAAGGGCCAGCCCCGGCTTAAGCCGCCATTCCCGGCCAATGTCGGCCTCTATGGCTGCCCGACCACGGTCAACAATGTCGAATCAATCGCCGTGGCGCCGACCATTCTGCGCCGGGGGGCTGCCTGGTTCTCCTCCTTCGGTCGGCCCAACAATGTCGGCACCAAGCTGTTCTGCATCTCCGGCCACGTCAACAATCCGTGCACCGTCGAAGAGGCGATGTCGATCCCGTTCCGTGAACTGATCGAGACGCATTGCGGCGGCATTCGCGGCGGCTGGGACAATCTTCTGGCGGTCATTCCGGGCGGTGCCTCGGTGCCGCTGGTGCCGGCCGAGCAGATCATCGACACGCCGATGGATTTCGACGCACTGCGCGACCTCAAGTCCGGCCTCGGCACAGCGGCGGTCATCGTCATGGACAAGTCGACCGACGTCGTGAAGGCGATCGCGCGGTTGTCCTACTTCTACAAGCACGAGAGCTGCGGCCAGTGCACGCCGTGCCGCGAGGGCACAGGCTGGATGTGGCGGGTGATGGAGCGGCTGGTGCGCGGCGAGGCGCAGAAACGCGAGATCGACATGCTGCTCGACGTCACCAAGCAGGTCGAGGGCCATACGATCTGCGCGCTGGGCGACGCGGCGGCCTGGCCGATCCAGGGCCTGATGCGGCATTTCCGCGGCGAGGTGGAGCGGCGCATCGACGAGTTTTCGCGCAACGCGCACCGGGCCGAACCGGTGATGGTGGCGGCGGAATAAGAAGAAACTTTGAAGGCGGGAAGAAAACGGGGCGGGGCGAACGAAGAAACGACCAGGAGAACCCTATGGCGCCGTATTCGACACCCTACCCATTGATGCCCAATTTGGACCAGATCGAGAAGATGAACCAGGACCTGACCAGGATGATGCCGAAGGAGATGGCCAGCGCCGTCAACCTTTTTGTGCATCCTGTCGCGGGTGCGGCAGCGATGTCGGCGCTTGGCATCGGGCTCGCCAATCATGCGTTCGGCGTATGGATGGGCGCGCTTTCGGGCGCCGCCGAGGCGTCGCAGCGCCTCATGCAGCCGCTGATCGAGGATTTCGAGGCCAGGATCGAGCAATTCGAGGATGCGAACTCTTCGTCCACCCGGGCGCGGGCGAGGGCCAAGACCCTGATCGCCGAGGCGCAGTCCTTTGCCCAGGAAGTCACCGACATTGCCGCCAGGGAAGCCGCCACCACGGCGCCAGCGGCCGCCGCGCGTCCGGCAACGGGCGATGTGCCCGACGTGCTGATGCCCGAGGATTTCCGGCAGCCCAAGGCCATGGACAGGCCGGCGAAGCCTTCGGACCTGAAGGCGATATCGGGCATCGGCCCGAAGCTGGAGAAGGTGCTGAACGGCTTGGGTGTCTGGACTTACGCCCAGATCGCCGCATGGTCGCCGCAAGAGATCGCCTGGGTCGACGATTATCTGTCGTTCAACGGCCGCATCGGCCGCGACGACTGGACCGGCCAGGCCACGGCGCTGGCCGCGAAGAAGTGAATGAAATGTCGGGCGCTGCGTCTGCCGCGCCCGGAAAATGAGATTGCGGGAAATCCGCAGGGGTTTGAGACGAATGGCAAAGCTCAAGGTCGACGGGAAAGAAATCACTGTACCCGACCACTACACGCTGCTGCAGGCGGCGGAGGACGCTGGCGCGGAAGTGCCGCGCTTCTGCTTCCATGAGCGGCTGTCGATCGCCGGCAATTGCCGCATGTGCCTGATCGAGGTGAAGGGCGGGCCGCCCAAGCCTCAGGCCTCCTGCGCCATGGGCGTGCGCGACCTGCGCCCCGGCCCCAATGGCGAGCCGCCGGAAATCTTCACCAACACGCCGATGGTCAAGAAGGCCCGGGAAGGCGTGATGGAATTCCTGCTGATCAACCATCCGCTGGATTGCCCGATATGCGACCAGGGCGGCGAGTGCGACCTGCAGGACCAGGCGATGGCCTTCGGCGTCGATTCCTCGCGCTATCACGAGAACAAGCGCGCGGTCGAAGACAAGTATATCGGCCCGCTGGTCAAGACGGTGATGAACCGCTGCATCCACTGCACGCGCTGCGTCCGCTTCACCACCGAGGTTGCCGGCATTTCCGAACTTGGCCTGATCGGCCGTGGCGAGGATGCGGAGATCACCACCTATCTCGAACAGGCGATGACCTCGGAGCTGCAGGGCAATGTCATCGATCTCTGCCCAGTCGGCGCGCTGACCTCGAAGCCTTTCGCCTTCCAGGCGCGGCCGTGGGAACTGACCAAGACCGAATCCATCGACGTCATGGACGCCGTCGGCTCGGCGATCCGCGTCGACAGCCGTGGCCGCGAAGTGATGCGCATCCTGCCGCGCGTCAACGAGCAGGTGAACGAGGAATGGATTTCCGACAAGACCCGCTTCATCTGGGACGGCCTGCGCACGCAGCGCCTCGACCGCCCCTATGTACGCAAGGACGGCAAGCTGGTTCCGGCAAGCTGGGCCGAGGCCTTCGCGGCGATCAAGGGCGCGGTTTCGGCGGCAGCTCCCGACAAGATTGGCGCGATATCAGGCGATCTGGCGGCGGTGGAGGAGATCTACGCTCTGAAGCTCCTGATGGCCTCGCTTGGCTCGAAGAACACCGATTGCCGCCAGGATGGCGCGGCACTCGATCCAGCGCTCGGACGCGCCAGCTATATCTTCAACCCGACCATCGAAGGCATCGAGCAGGCCGACGCGGTGCTGATCATCGGCGCCAATCCGCGCTACGAGGCCTCGGTGCTCAATGCCCGCATCCGCAAGCGCTGGCGTCTCGGCAATCTCCCGGTCGGCGTCATCGGCGATGTCGGCGACACGCGCTATGACTACGAACAGCTGGGCGCCGGGCCGGATTCGCTTAAGGATCTGGCGGACGGCAACGGCAAGTTCTTCCAGACGCTGAAGAAGGCGACGCATCCCCTGATCATCGTCGGCCAAGGTGCGCTGGCGCGCGCCGATGGCGCGGCCGTGCTCGGCCAGGCGGCCAGGCTCGCCGCTGCCGTGAATGCTGCCCGGGCGGACTGGAACGGCTTTGCCGTGCTGCACAATGCGGCGGCGCGCGTCGGCGGCCTCGACCTCGGCTTCGTGCCGGGCGAGGGCGGCAAGACCGTAGCCGGCATGCTGGGCGAAACGGACGTGCTGTTCCTGCTCGGCGCCGACGAGATCGATATGTCGAAGACCGGCGGCGCCTTCGTCGTCTATGTCGGCACGCATGGCGACGCCGGCGCGCACCGCGCCAATGTCATCCTGCCGGCGGCGGCCTATACGGAGAAGTCCGGCACCTACGTCAACACCGAGGGGCGTGTGCAGCAGACCAACCGCGCCGGCTTCGCGCCGGGCGATGCGCGCGAGGATTGGGCGATCTTGAGAGCCCTATCGGATGTGCTGGGCAAGAAGCTGCCGTTCGACTCGCTGCCGCAGCTGCGTGCCAAGCTTTATGGCGAATACCCGCATCTGGCCCGCATCGATCAGGTCGCGGCCGGCAATGCCGAGGACATCGCCAATGTGGCGAAGCTCGGCGGGCGGCTGAACAAGGGCACGTTCACCTCGCCGGTCACGGATTTCTACCTGACCAATCCGATCGCGCGCGCGTCGGCCGTGATGGCTGAATGCTCGGCATTGGCCAAGAGCGGCTTCAAGCAGGCGGCGGAATAAGCATGGACACCTTCTTCTCCTTCTACGTGCTGCCGGCGCTGATCATTCTACTGAAATCGGTCGTGCTGATCGTTATCCTTTTGGTCTTCGTCGCCTACATTCTCTACGCCGACCGCAAGATCTGGGCGGCCGTGCAATTGCGCCGCGGCCCGAATGTCGTCGGCCCCTGGGGTACGCTGCAGGCCTTTGCCGACCTGCTGAAATTCGTCTTTAAGGAACCGGTCATCCCGTCCGGCGCCAACAAGGGGGTGTTCCTCCTGGCGCCGCTGGTCTCGGCGGTGCTGGCGATCTCGGCCTGGGCGGTCATTCCGGTCAATGAGGGCTGGGCGATCGCCAACGTCAATGTCGGCATCCTCTATGTCTTCGCCATCTCCTCGCTGGAGGTTTATGGCGTTATCATGGGCGGCTGGGCGTCCAACTCGAAATATCCATTCCTCGGCGCGCTGCGTTCGGCGGCGCAGATGGTGTCCTACGAGGTCTCGATCGGCTTCGTCATCGTCACCGTTCTGCTGACCGCCGGCTCGCTCAACCTCAGCGATATCGTGCTGTCGCAGCATGACGGAATTGGCACGCGGCTTGGCCTGCCCAACACCTTCCTCGACTGGAACTGGCTGGCGCTGTTCCCGATGTTCATCATCTTCTTCATCTCGGCGCTGGCCGAGACGAACCGGCCGCCCTTCGATCTGGTCGAAGCCGAATCGGAGCTGGTCGCCGGCCACATGGTCGAATATTCCTCGACGCCGTTCCTGCTGTTCTTCCTGGGCGAGTATGTCGCCATCGTCCTGATGTGCGCGCTGGCCACCATCCTGTTCCTCGGCGGCTGGCTGCCGCCCTTCGACTTCGCGCCCTTCACCTGGGTGCCGGGCGTCATCTGGTTCGTGCTGAAGGTCTGCTTCGTGTTCTTCGGCATCTCGATGGTGAAGGCCTTCGTGCCGCGCTACCGCTACGACCAGCTGATGCGGCTGGGCTGGAAAGTGTTCCTGCCGATCTCGCTGTTCATGGTCGTCGCCACCGCTGCTTTCCTCAAGATCACGGGGTTTGCGTGATGAGTGATATATCTGCGGGTTTTTTGGGAGTTGTTGCCGGCCTGCTTGTTGCCATGTTCGGCAATGTTGTTGTGTTGCCTTATGTGCTACGACAGCAGGGGCAGAAGCTCTCCGCAAACTACCGCGCTCCTATATTTAGTTGGGATAGGCAGCAAGTGGCGTCGCTCACGAGAGCCGCGTATCGCTTCCTGATGCCGATCCTGTTCGGGTTTGTTGGCGCCGTCACCGCAATTCAAGTATTTGGGGGTGCTGAATGAGTGCTCTGTCCCAGGCCGCCAAATCGCTGCTGCTGCAGGATTTCGTCAGCGCCTTCTTCCTGTCGATGCGCCAGTTCTTCGCGCCGAAGGAGACGATCAACTATCCGCATGAGAAGGGGCCGACCAGCCCGCGCTTCCGGGGCGAGCATGCGCTGCGCCGCTATCCCAATGGCGAGGAACGCTGCATTGCCTGCAAATTGTGCGAGGCGATCTGCCCGGCGCAGGCCATCACCATCGAGGCCGGGCCGCGCCGCAATGACGGCACGCGCCGCACCGTGCGCTACGACATCGATATGGTGAAGTGCATCTATTGCGGCTTCTGCCAGGAAGCCTGCCCGGTCGACGCCATTGTCGAGGGGCCGAATTTCGAGTTCGCGACGGAGACGCGCGAGGAACTCTACTACGACAAGGACAAGCTGTTGGCGAATGGCGACCGGTGGGAGCGCGAACTGGCGCGCAACATCTCGCTGGACTCGCCTTATCGGTGATTAGCGTGCTTCTCCCCATTCACGGGGAGAAGATGCCGGCAGGCAGATGAGGGCGGCGCCAAGGCTGCAAATCTCCGCGCTGCCCCTCATCCGGCCCTTCGGGCCACCTTCTCCCCGTGAACGGGGAGAAGGAACAAGAAAGTGGACGGCGCGACGTCGCACGTCTAAGGACAACGCGGCTTCGCTACCGGAGGCGGGACGAAGCCAAAGACAACAAACAGGACGAGCGTCCTGTTTGGACAGGAACCCGGGGGATCCCCAATGCTGAGTGGACTAGAGGCGGCCTTTTTCTACCTCTTCGCCTTTGTCGCGGTGGCATCGGCGTTCATGGTCATTTCGTCGCGCAACCCCGTGCATTCGGTGCTGTTCCTGATCCTGACCTTCTTCAACGCCGCCGGTCTGTTCATGCTGACCGGCGCCGAGTTCCTGGCGATGATCCTGCTCGTCGTCTATGTCGGCGCGGTGATGGTGCTGTTCCTGTTCGTCGTCATGATGCTCGACGTCGATTTCGCCGAGCTGAAGAGCGGCGCCCTGCAATACGCGCCGATCGGCGCGCTGGTCGGGCTGATCCTGGCGGCGGAGCTGATCATCGTGCTCGGCGGCTACACCTTCGCGCCAAAACTCGCCTCGACGGTCGCAAAGCCAATTCCGGACCTCGCCGCGCGTTCTAACACGGCCGCGCTCGGCGACATCCTCTATACCGACTACCTCTACTACTTCCAGATTTCGGGCTTCATCCTGCTGGTCGCCATGATCGGCGCCATCGTCTTGACGCTGCGCCACAAGGAAGGGGTCAAGCGGCAGTCGATCGCAGCCCAGGTCGGCCGCACGCCGGCGACCGGCATGGAAATCCGCAAGGTCAAGTCGGGCGAAGGAGTCTGAGATGGTCGTCGGCATCGCACATTATCTGACCGTATCGGCGATCCTGTTCACGCTCGGCGTGTTCGGCATCTTCCTGAACCGCAAGAACGTCATCGTCATCCTGATGTCGGTCGAGCTGATTCTGCTGGCGGTCAACATCAATTTCGTCGCCTTCTCGGCGGCGCTCGGCGATCTGGTCGGCCAGGTGTTCGCGCTGTTCGTGCTGACGGTCGCGGCGGCTGAAGCCGCGATCGGACTTGCCATTCTCGTCGTCTTCTTCCGCAACCGCGGCTCGATCGCGGTCGAAGACGTGAACATGATGAAGGGTTGACGGGGCGACTATGTATCAAGCGATCGTCTTCCTTCCGCTGCTCGGCTTCCTGATCGTGGGCCTGTTCGGCAACGCGCTCGGCGCCAAGGCATCCGAATACATCACCTCGGGCTTCCTGGTGATCTCGGCGGTGCTGTCTTGGGTTGCCTTCTTCAGCGTCGGCTTCGGCCACGGCGACGTGTTCACCGTGCCGGTGCTGCACTGGATCCAGTCCGGCGGGCTGGACGTCTCCTGGGCGCTCAGGATCGACACGCTGACGGTGGTGATGCTGGTGGTGGTCAACACCGTGTCGGCGCTGGTTCATATCTATTCGATCGGCTACATGCACCACGATCCGAACCGGCCGCGCTTCTTCGCCTATCTGTCGCTGTTCACCTTCGCCATGCTGATGCTGGTGACGGCAGACAACCTGGTGCAAATGTTCTTCGGCTGGGAAGGGGTGGGCCTCGCGTCCTACCTGCTGATCGGTTTCTGGTACAAGAAGCCCTCGGCCAATGCCGCGGCCATCAAGGCCTTCGTCGTCAACCGCGTCGGCGATTTCGGCTTCGCGCTCGGCATTTTCGGCGTGTTCGTGCTGTTCGGCTCGGTCAGTCTCGGCACCATCTTCGCCAATGCGGCGACGTTCATCCCGGCTGAAGGCGCACCGCAGGGGGCTGCTGTGCTCACCTTCCTCGGCCATGCGCTGGACAAGCAGGCGGCGATGACGGTCGTGTGCCTGCTGCTGTTCATGGGCGCCATGGGCAAGTCGGCGCAGGTGCCGCTGCACACCTGGCTGCCCGACGCCATGGAAGGCCCGACACCGGTGTCGGCACTCATCCATGCCGCCACCATGGTGACGGCCGGCGTGTTCATGCTGGCGCGGCTGTCGCCGCTGTTCGAGCTGTCGCATTCGGCGCTGACGGTGGTGACCTTCATCGGCGCCTTCACCGCTTTCTTCGCCGCGACCGTCGGTCTCGTCCAGAACGACATCAAGCGCGTCATCGCCTATTCGACCTGTTCGCAGCTCGGCTACATGTTCGTGGCGCTCGGCGTCGGCGCCTATGGCGCGGCGATCTTCCACCTGTTCACGCATGCCTTCTTCAAGGCGCTGCTGTTCCTCGGCTCGGGCTCGGTCATCCATGCCGTCTCCGACGAGCAGGACATGCGCAAGATGGGCGGTCTGAGGAAGCTGATCCCGACCACCTACTGGATGATGGTGATCGGCACGCTGGCGCTGACCGGCGTCGGCATTCCGGTGACCGTTATCGGTACCGCCGGATTCTTCTCCAAGGACGCCATCATCGAGACGGCCTTTGCCGGGCACAATTCCGTCGCGGGCCTGGCCTTCGTGCTGTTGGTCATCGCCGCCGGCTTCACCTCCTTCTATTCCTGGCGGCTGATCTTCATGACCTTCCATGGCAAGCCGCGGGCGAGCCACGAGGTGATGCATCACGTCCATGAATCGCCGCCGGTGATGCTGGTGCCGCTGTTCATTCTGGCGGCTGGTGCGCTGTTTGCCGGCATCATCTTCCACAATTCCTTCATCGGCGAAGGCTATGCCGAGTTCTGGAAGGCGTCGCTGTTCACGCTGCCGGACAACCATATCCTGCATGAAATCCATGAACTGCCGCTGTGGGTGGAGTTGTCGCCCTTCATCGCCATGCTGATCGGCCTGGCGCTGGCATGGAAGTTCTATATCCGCTCGCCGGAAATGCCGGCCAATCTCGCCGCGCAGCATCGCGGGCTCTACGCCTTCCTGCTCAACAAGTGGTATTTCGACGAGCTCTACGACTTCTTGTTCGTGCGCCCGGCGAAGGCACTCGGCCACTTCCTGTGGAAGACCGGCGACGGGACCATCATCGACGGGCTCGGACCTGACGGCATTTCGGCACGCGTCGTCGATGTCACCAACCGCGTCGTCAAGCTGCAGACCGGCTATCTCTACCACTACGCCTTCGCCATGCTGATCGGCGTTGCCGCACTCGTCACCTGGATGATGCTCTGATGACCGCCTGGCCAATTCTCTCGCTGGTCACCTTCCTGCCGCTGGTTGGTGCGCTGTTGATCCTGTTCATCAGGGATGACAGCGAAAACGCGCGCCGCAACATCCGCGCGATCGCGTTCATAACCACGGCTTTCACCTTCGTGGTATCGCTGTTCATCTGGACCGGCTTCGATAATTCGCAGGCCGGCTTCCAGTTCGTCGAGAAGACCGCCTGGCTCGACTCCGGCATTTCCTACCATATGGGCGTCGACGGCATTTCCATGCTGTTCGTCATCCTGACGACCTTCCTGATGCCGCTTTGCATCCTGGCCTCGTGGGAAGCGATCGAGAAGCGCGTCAAGGCCTATATGATCGCCTTCCTGCTCTTGGAAACGCTGATGATCGGCGTGTTCTGCGCGCTCGACATCGTGCTGTTCTACGTCTTCTTCGAAGCCGGCCTGATCCCGATGTTCATCATCATCGGCGTCTGGGGCGGCAAGCGGCGCGTCTACGCCTCGTTCAAGTTCTTCCTCTATACGCTCGCCGGTTCGGTGCTGATGCTGCTCGCCATCATGGCGATGTTCTTCCAGGCCGGCACGACCGACATCCCGACGCTTCTGACGCACAATTTCCCGGCCAACATGCAGACCTGGCTATGGCTTGCCTTCTTCGCCTCCTTCGCGGTGAAGATGCCGATGTGGCCGGTGCACACCTGGTTGCCCGACGCGCACGTCGAGGCGCCGACGGCCGGTTCCGTCATCCTGGCCGGCATCCTCCTGAAAATGGGCGGGTACGGTTTCCTGCGCTTCTCCTTGCCGATGTTCCCGCTGGCCTCCGAAATGTTCGCGCCGCTGGTGTTCACGCTCTCGGTCGTCGCCATCATCTACACCTCGCTGGTGGCGCTGATGCAGGAGGACATGAAGAAGCTGATCGCCTATTCGTCGGTCGCCCATATGGGCTTCGTCACCATGGGCATCTTCGCCATGAACCAGGAAGGCGTGCAGGGCGCGATCTTCCAGATGCTGAGCCACGGCCTGGTCTCGGGCGCGCTGTTCCTATGTGTCGGCGTCATCTACGACCGCATGCACACGCGTGAGATCGCGGCCTATGGCGGCCTGGTCAACAACATGCCGAAATACGCCACCGTGTTCCTGATCTTCACCATGGCCAATGTCGGACTGCCGGGCACGTCGGGCTTCGTCGGCGAATTCCTGACCATGCTGGGCGTCTTCCGGGTCAACACCTGGGTGGCGTTCTTCGCCGCTACCGGCGTCATCCTGTCGGCCGCCTACGCGCTCTGGCTCTACCGCCGGGTGATCTTCGGCGCGCTGACCAAGGACAGCCTGAAGGGCCTGCTCGACCTCTCGACCCGCGAGAAGGCGATCATCTATCCGCTGGTCATCCTGGTCATCTTCTTCGGCGTCTATCCCGCCCCCGTCTTCGACGCGACGGCTCAGTCGGTCAAGTCGCTCGTCACCAATGTCACCGCATCCATCGGCGCCGCGCAGACCGCGGCGGCGAACTGACCCAGGGGTTTTGCGAACCATGACGCCGGACCTTCTCTCCAGCCTGTCGCTCTCGACGCCCGAGCTGATCCTTGCCATCGGCGCGCTCGCGCTGCTGATGGTCGGGGCCTATTCGCGTTCCAACACCGCCAATACGGTGACCGGCCTTGCCGTCGCGGTGCTGGTGATCGCGGGCGCCTGGCTGATCTTTTCGACGGGGCAGGGCAGCGCCTATGGCAACGCCTTCGTCCAGGATTCCTTCGCCCGCTTCATGAAGGTGCTGGCGCTGGTCGGCTCGGCGGTGACGCTGGTGATGTCGATGCGCTTTGCCAAGGCGGAGCGTTTCGACAAGTTCGAATATCCGGTGCTGATCCTGCTCTGCACGCTTGGCATGATGCTGATGATCTCGGCCAACGGCATGATCGGGCTCTATCTCGGCCTCGAACTGCAGTCGCTGGCGATCTATGTGCTGGCCGCGATCAACCGCGACAATCTGCGTTCGACCGAAGCCGGCCTGAAATATTTCGTCCTCGGCGCACTGTCGTCGGGCATGCTGCTCTACGGCATCAGCCTGGTCTATGGTTACACCGGCAACACCGGCTTCCAGGAGATCGCAACGGCGCTGGGCAGCGGCGAACGCCAGCTTGGCCTCGTCTTCGGCCTCGTCTTCGTGCTGGCCGGGCTTGCCTTCAAGATCTCGGCGGTGCCGTTCCACATGTGGACTCCGGACGTCTATGAGGGCGCGCCAACCCCGGTAACGGCCTTCCTGGCCGCGGCACCGAAGATGGCGGCGATGGCGCTGATCGTGCGCGTCACCATGGGGGCGTTCAAGCCGATCGCTTCCGACTGGCAGCAGATCATCGTCTTCATCTCGATCGCCTCGATGGCGCTCGGCGCCTTCGCCGCCATCGGCCAGACCAACATCAAGCGGCTGATGGCCTATTCCTCGATCGGCCATATGGGCTATGCGCTGGTCGGCCTTGCCGCCAACAGCCAGGCCGGCGTGCGCGGTGTTGCCATCTACATGCTGATCTATTTGGTGATGACGCTCGGCACTTTCGCCTTCATCCTCGCCATGCGGCGCAAGGAGGGCAATGTCGAGCAGATCAGCGATCTCGCCGGCCTGTCGTCGACCAACCCGGTCATGGCGACGATCCTGACCATCCTGATGTTTTCGCTGGCCGGCATTCCGCCGCTCGCTGGCTTCTGGGGGAAGTGGTACGTCTTCCTCGCCGCCATCAACGCCAATCTCTATGCGCTGGCGATCATCGGCGTGCTGGCCTCGGTGGTGGGCGCCTACTATTATCTGCGCATCATCAAGATCATGTGGTTCGACGAGCCGGTCGGCGGCTTCTTGCCGATGGCCAGCGAATTGCGCCTCGTGCTCGGCGTCAGCGGCGCCTTCGTGCTGTTCTACGTGCTGATCGGCGGCCCGATCGGCACCTATGCCGAAGCCGCCGCCAAGACATTTTTCTGACGGGATGGCATTTCGGCTGGCTCCAACCTCGGCGTCGGAAGGGTTCCGGCTCGAGGCGCATGACAGTGTCGGCTCCACCAACGCGCTGGCGCTGGACCATGCCCGCGCCGGCGACCCGGGCAAGCTCTGGGTCGTTTCCAAGAAGCAGGAAAGCGGGCGAGGCCGGCGTGGCCGTGCCTGGGCAACGCCGCAAGGCAATCTGGCGGCGACGCTGCTCGTCCTCACCGGCGGCGAGCTGCGCCTTGCCGCGACGCTCGGTTTCGTCGCCGGACTGGCGCTGGCCGACGCGCTCGACGCGGTGGTGCCGAAGGGCCGCATCGCGATAGGGCTGGACGGCGCGAGCCAGGGACAGAACCGCTTCGAGCTGAAATGGCCGAACGATGTGCTGGCGTCCGGGGCGAAGCTCGCCGGCATCCTGCTGGAGTCGGCCATGCTCGACGGTGGCCGCTTCGCGGTGGCGGTCGGCATAGGCGTCAATGTCGTGGCGCATCCGCAGGATCTGCCCTATCCCGCGACATCGCTCCACGCGCTGGGCGCGGCTTGCGATGCCGAGACGCTGTTCCTGGCGCTATCCGACGCCTGGAGCGAGAATGCCCGTCTTTGGGATGAAGGGCGTGGCCTTGCCGCCATCAGGAAGCGTTGGCTGGCCCGCGCCGCGGGCCTCGGCGGCGAGGTTGCTGTCAGAATTGACGGTAATGTGGTGCGTGGCGTGTTCGAGACCATTGACGAGGACTGCCGTTTCGTGATCCGCGACGATGAGGGTTCTGTCCTGACGGTCGCCGCCGGCGATGTGCATTTCGGCGCGGTCGCGTCCGCGCGGATATAGTTTTGTTTTTGAGCAATTCCGGCCTGAAAACCGTTAGATACGTTTGCTGGAATTGCTTTAACGGCTTGGCCCGAGGGCCAGGAAGGGAAAAATAATGGCGAAAGCGGACAACGCCGAACTCGTCTTCGTGCCGCTCGGCGGCGTCGGCGAGATCGGCATGAACTTCGCCCTCTACGGCTACGGCCCGCCGAGCGCGCGCGAATGGATCGTCATCGATGTCGGCGTCACCTTTCCCGACGCGGCGCATCCGGGCGTCGACCTGATCCTGCCCGACACGCGCTTCATCGAGGAGAACCTCGCCAATTTGCGCGGCATCATCATCACCCACGCGCATGAGGACCATTACGGCGCGCTGCTCGACATCTGGCCGAAGCTGAAGGCGCCGGTCTGGATGACGCCGTTCAGCGCCGGCCTGCTGGACGCCAAGCGGCAAGGCGAGCAGGGCGCGCCGAAAATCCCGGTGACGATCTACCAGGCCGGCGAAAAGTTCACCGTCGGTCCCTTCGAGATCGAAGCCATTCCGGTGGCGCACTCGATTCCAGAACCCATGTCGCTGGCAATCACGTCGCCGGCGGGCACCGTCATCCACACCGGCGACTGGAAGATCGATCCGGAACCAACGATCGGACCCAAGACCGACGAAGCGCGGTTTCGCGCCTATGGCGACAAGGGCGTGCTGGCGCTGATCTGCGATTCGACCAATGCGCTGCGCGAAGGCGAATCGCCTTCGGAAGTGGCCGTGGGCGAGGGGCTGAAGGGCGTCATCCAGGCCGCCAAGGGCCGCGTCGCCGTCACCACATTCTCCTCCAATGTCGGGCGCATCGTTTCGATCGCCCGGGCGGCACGCGATGCCGGCCGCCAGTGTCTCGTGCTCGGCCGCTCGCTGAAGCGCGTCATCGATGTGGCCGACGAGCTTGGCTACATGGACGGGCTGCCGGAGTTCATCGCCGAGGAGGACTTCGGCTTCATCCCGCGCGAAAACCTGGTCATCATCTGCACCGGCAGCCAGGGGGAGCCGCTGGCGGCCCTTGCCAAGCTGTCGCGCGACGAGATGAAATCGGTGTCGCTGACGGCGGGCGACACGGTGGTGTTTTCCTCGCGCACCATTCCCGGCAACGAGAAGGCGATCCTCGAAATCAAGAACCGCCTCATCGATCTCGGCATAAAGATCATCGAGGACGGCGATGCGCTGGTGCACGTCTCCGGCCACCCCCGGCGCAGCGAATTGCGCAAAATGTACGAATGGGTGCGCCCGCAAATCGGCGTTCCCGTGCATGGCGAGGCGGCGCATCTGGTGGCGCAGGGCTCGCTGATGTCAACCTCCGGCATCGGCCAGGTGGCGCAGGTGCGCGACGGCGACATGCTGCGGCTCGCGCCTGGTCCCGCCACGATCATCGACCAGGTGCCGTTCGGCCGCGTCTACAAGGACGGCAACCTGATCGGCACCGATCAGGCGATGGGCATTCGCGACCGGCGCAAACTGTCCTTTGCCGGTCATGTCGCGGTCAATGTCGTGCTCGATGACAAGTATGAGCTGGCCGGCGATCCCGATCTGGTCGCCATCGGCGTCGCCGAGGCGGATGCCAGCGGCGAGACGCTCGAGGATTTGATGATCGACGCGGCCGTCGGCGCGGTCGATTCGATCCCGCGGCAGCGCCGCAAGGACCTCGACCTGGTGCAGGAGGCGGTACGGCGCGCGGTGCGTGGCGCGGCCAACGAAGCCTGGGGCAAGAAGCCGCTGGTGACGGTGTTTGTGACTAGGTAGTGAGTAGTGAATAATGAATAGTCATGTCCGCTGTTTGGTACCACTCACTACTCACTACCCCCCGGAGTGAACCAATGCTCGGACGGCTGAACCATGTCGCGCTTGCGGTGCCCGATCTGGCTGCAGCCATTGCCGCTTACCGCGACACGCTCGGCGCCGAAGTGACCGAGCCGCAGGCGTTGCCGGAGCATGGCGTCACCGTGGTGTTCGTCAATGTCGGCAACACCAAGATCGAATTGCTGGAGCCGCTGGGCGAGAACTCGCCGATCGCGGCGTTCCTGGCGAAGAACCCGTCCGGCGGCATGCATCATCTCTGCTACGAGGTCGACGACATCCTGGCCGCGCGCGACCAGCTCAAGGCCGCCGGTGCCCGCGTGCTGGGCGACGGCAATCCAAAGCCAGGGGCGCATGGCAAGCCGGTACTGTTCCTGCATCCGAAGGATTTCTTCGGCACGCTGATCGAACTGGAGCAATCATGAGCTGGGTCTCGTTCACGGCGCTGTTTTTCGCGACCTGGTGGGTGGTGCTGTTTGCCGTCCTGCCGTTCAGCGTCAGGACGCAGGACGACGATCGCGAGGTGACGCTGGGCACGGTTCCGAGCGCGCCGCGCGGGCCACATATGTTGCGCGCCGTGATCCGCACCACCATCGCGACGGCTGTTCTGATGGGCATTTTCTATGGCCTGACGCATGGGCTGGGATACAGCCTCAATGACATCCCGCACATCGTGCCGGATTTCGGCCAGACCCCGGCCAAGTAGGTAGCCCCGGCAAAGGTGCTTCGACGAGATCGAAGCCGCGGATGGGCATCGGGACGCCGACCGGTCTGGCGGCCATGAGCTGCTGACGCAAGGTCATGTAGCCCGGCAAATCACGGTGCTAACCAGATGATTGCACAAAAAAAATGCAAGGCACGAGGCCTTGCAATTAAACGCGTCCGATCTGTTTCCGGTTTCCGGCGGCAGCGAGTAACCGCGCCTAGATCGCATCCTCCCAAGACTTTGACCGCGTAGGAAGGCAGATTTTTTTCTGCCCTCTCGGTTATCGGGGCACATTAGCCCAACCGAAATGAAAATGTCACGAAGAATTTTGCCTTGAAACGGGCATTCTCGTGCTGCACTGCACAATAGTGCGGCAGGCTTTGCTTTTGAAACGAACAGCAAGCCTTCGCGCCATGTTCACGATTGACGCGCGCAAAGAATTGGCGCGTCAACCCTAAGAGGTTCGGTGGGTTCCATTGTCGGCGCCGGCATATCCGAAGCGAGGGATTCCGGGCCGGAAGCGGCCGATGTGCCGGCATGTCCGGGTTTCCATTCCGTCATGAAATCGCTATGAAGCCGGGGCAAGCAAGCCTGCGCCGCGTCGATTCTGGCGTGGCCATTCTCATTCACGGACCAGTCCATGCGTTTGTCGCGCTATTTCCTGCCTATCCTCAAAGAAAATCCGCGCGAGGCCGAAATCGTCTCGCATCGGCTGATGCTGCGCGCCGGCATGATTCGCCAGCAGGGGCAGGGCAGTTTTTCCTGGCTGCCATTGGGCAAGCGGGTGCTGGACAAGGTCTGCAAGATCATCCGCGAGGAGCAGAACCGCGCCGGCGCGCTGGAGATCCTGATGCCGACCATCCAGTCGGCCGATCTTTGGCGCGAGAGCGGTCGTTACAACGACTACGGCAAGGAGATGCTGCGCATCAAGGACCGGCAGGACCGCGACATGCTCTACGGTCCGACCAACGAGGAAATGGTCACCGAGATTTTTCGCGCCTACGTCAAGTCCTACAAGGACCTGCCGCTCAACCTCTACCATATCCAGTGGAAGTTCCGTGACGAGGTGCGGCCGCGCTTCGGCGTCATGCGTTCGCGCGAATTCCTGATGAAGGACGCCTATTCCTTCGATCTCGACTTCGAGGGAGCGCGGGCCGCCTATAACAGGATGTTCGTCTCCTACCTCAGGACCTTCACGCGCATGGGGCTGCAGGCCATCCCGATGCGGGCCGACACCGGGCCAATCGGCGGCGATCTCAGCCACGAATTCATCATCCTGGCCGACACCGGCGAAAGCCAGGTCTTCTGCCATCGCGATTACCTGTCGCTCGCCGTGCCCGGCGCCAACACCGATTTCGCCGACGACGGGGAGATCGCCGATATCGTCAAGATTTGGACGACGCCTTACGCCGCCACCGACGAGATGCATGACGAAGCGGCCTGGGAGAAGGTTCCGTCAGCCGACCAGGTGTCGGCGCGCGGCATCGAGGTCGGACACATCTTCCACTTCGGCGAAAAATATTCCAAGCCCATGGGCGCCAAGGTGACCGGGCCCGACGGCAAGGATCATTTCGCCTCGGGCGGCTCCTACGGTATCGGCCCGTCGCGGCTGGTGGCGGCGATCATCGAGGCCAGCCACGACGAGAACGGCATCATCTGGCCTGAAGCAGTGGCGCCGTTCGATATCGGGCTGATCAACATGAAGGCGGGCGACCCCGACTGCGACCGCGTCTGCGACGAGCTCAACGCCGCCTTCACCGCCGCCGGCAAGGACGTGCTCTACGACGATACCGACCAGCGGCCGGGCGGCAAGTTCGCCACCGCCGACCTGATCGGCCTGCCCTGGCAGGTGATCGTCGGCCCGCGCGGCGTGGCCGCCGGCGAAGTCGAGATCAAGAACCGCAAAACCGGCGAGCGCGTGACGCTGCCGATCGCCGACGCGGCGAAACGCTTCGGTGCCGCCGCATGAGCGAGACGGCGGCTGCGAGATCGGCGGGCGCCGGCCCGTTTTCCGTCTTCGAACGCACGGTCGCGTGGCGCTATTTGCGTTCGCGACGCAAGGAGACGGTGATCTCGGTGATCGCCTCGATCTCCTTCCTCGGCATCATGCTGGGGGTGGCGACGCTGATCGTTGTCATGGCCGTGATGAACGGGTTCCGCGCAGAGCTTTTGACGCGCATCCTTGGCGTCAACGGCCATCTGATCGTGCAGCCGCTCGATTCTCCGCTTGAGGACTACGCCCAGGTCGCGGCCCGCATCAACGGTGTATCGGGCGTCAAATACGCCATTCCGCTGATCGATGGCCAGGTGCTGGCGCAAGGCAATGTCGGTGGCGGCACCGGCGCGCTGGTGCGCGGTATCAGGGGCGAAGATCTCGGCAAGATCGCCATCGTGGCCAGCAACATCAAGCAAGGCACGCTCGCCGATTTCGACACGGGCGAGGGCGTGGCCATCGGCAAGCGCATGGCCGAGAATCTCGGCCTGACGCTGGGCGACACCATCACGCTCATCTCGCCGGATGGCGACGTGACGCCGATCGGCACGACGCCGCGCATGAAGGGCTACAAGATATCGGCGATCTTCGAAGTCGGCATGTCGGAATATGACACCTCCATCGTCTATATGCCGTTCTCCGAAGCGCAGCTCTATTTCAACATGGACGGCCGGGCGCAGACGATCGAGATCTATGTCGACAATCCCGACGATGTCGACGCGCTGAAGCCGAAGGTGGAGGCGGCGGCGCAGCGGCCGATCGACATGGTCGACTGGCGCCAGCGCAACGAAACCTTCTTTTCCGCGCTGCAGGTCGAGCGCAACGTCATGTTCATGATCCTGACGCTGATCGTGCTGGTGGCGGCGCTCAACATCATTTCCGGACTGATCATGCTGGTGAAGGACAAGGGGCACGACATCGCCATCCTGCGCACCATGGGCGCCTCACGCGGCGCCATCCTGCGCATCTTCCTGATGACGGGAGCCGCGATCGGCGTCACCGGCACGCTCGCCGGCGTGCTGCTCGGCGTCGTCATCTGCACCAACATCGAATCGATCCGCCAGTTCTTTTCCTGGATGACCGGCAAGGTGCTGTTCAATCCGGAGCTCTATTTCCTCAGCCAGTTGCCGGCCAAGATGGATCCGCGCGAGACGACCTATGTCATCATCATGGCGCTGGCGCTGTCCTTCCTGGCAACCGTGTTTCCCGCATGGCGGGCCGCCCGCCTCGATCCGGTCGAAGCCTTGAGGTACGAGTAGTGGCCGAGGTCATTATCGAGCTGAAGAGCGTCGAGCGGCACTATGTTCAGGGGCCGCGCAAGCTCACCATCCTGAACGGCGCCGATTTCTCGCTGCGGCGTGGCGAGATGGTGGCGCTGGTGGCGCCGTCCGGCACCGGCAAGTCGACGCTGCTGCACACGGCCGGCCTGCTGGAGCGTCCCGACGCCGGCGACGTGATCCTGTCCGGCCGGGCCTGCGGCCGGCTGTCCGACGACGAGCGCACATCGATCCGCCGCAACGATGTCGGCTTCGTCTATCAGTTCCATCATTTGCTGCCGGAGTTTTCGGCGCTGGAAAACATCATGATGCCGCAGCTCATCAAGGGGCTGTCGCGTAAGGAAGCGGCCGAACGCGCGGCGCAGCTGCTCGACTACATGCAGATCGGCAAGCGAGCGTCGCACCGGCCATCCGAGCTGTCCGGCGGCGAACAGCAGCGCGTCGCCATCGCGCGCGCGGTCGCCAACGCGCCGCTGGTGCTGCTTGCCGACGAGCCGACAGGCAATCTCGACCCGGTCACCGCTTCCTACGTCTTCGAGGCGCTGGGGGCGCTGGTCCGGCAATCGGGGCTCGCCGCGCTGATCGCCACCCACAATCACGAACTGGCCTCGCGCATGGACCGGCGCGTGACGCTCGCCGACGGCAAGGTGGTGCCGCTTTAAGGCACGCCGATATTCGGATGAGCCTCGGTTCGGCCTGATCCGAATCTCGACGCGCCTGGAATCGCGCCAAGAAATCTCCATCAACCTTTTCTTAACCCTGCGAAACCGACTACCACGAATTCGCATCCGGGGGCTTTGAGGTGCGTTGACATTGAAACAAAATTAGAACAAATTGCGAACATATCAACAACAGGAGAGAGCTATGACCGATCTGGTTCAGGATGTCGTCTCGCTGGTTTGCATGAGTGCCTTCCTTGTTTCCATGGCGATCTGGATCGGAGCCATGTGATTTGGCGGCGCCCGCCGTCGCTGTTCCTCGATGGCAAAGGGCGCTCCGCCGTTAAGCTTTTCTTGCCGCGGCAAAGTTAGGATGCGCTTCCAAGGCAGGGAGCAATGTAGGTGTCGCCCATCGTCACGGCCATTCTGGTGGCCAGCAATCTCGGGCTGATCTTTCTCTTGATGACCGTGCCGCTTGGTTTGCGCACGGTCCGGTCGAGCCGCATCGTGGCAATGGACCGGCAGCGCCTGTGGCAGGTGCTGTGGCCGCTTGGCAGCGATGCCGGCTGGTCCGGCGAGATCCTGTCGGCGCAGCCGCTGGACGGAGAGGGCGTGGCCCGCATCATGCTGTCGTGGGAAGGCCGCGACGGCAAGCCGATCGAGCGCAGGGCGCGGTTTGAGGACGTCGTCGAGGGCAGCCGCTTCTCGATGCGGGTGATCGAGGACACCGCGCTCGATGCCTCGTTCTGGAAAGACTATCGCGAAACCACCGAACTGGTCTCCGAAGGCGGCGGCACGCGGGTGACACTCAGCCGGACCGACCGCTACCGTGGCGTTGCCTTTCTGGTGTTCCGGTACTTCGCCATGCGTAGGGAGCTCTCCAAGCTGCAGCGTTGGGCGGTAACCGGGCAGTACCGCAAGGGTGGCTGGTTCGAGCATCCGCTGAGCCAGGTCGGCTTTGCCGTGCTGTCGGCGTTGATCCTGTGGCCGTTCTTCGGCCTCCATCTCGGCGGGCTGGCGCTGGCCGCGATCCTGACATCGGTGGTGGCGCTGCATGAACTCGGCCACATGGCGGCGTTCCGGCTGACCGGCCATCGCAGGGTGCGGATGATCTTCATCCCGCTGCTCGGCGGCATCGCCATTGGCGGCCGGCCCTACAACAGCCGTTTCGAAGTGGCCTTCGTGGCGTTGATGGGGGCGGGGTTCTCCGCCTTCCTGGTGCCGATCGTCATTGCCGCCAGCGTGTTTGCCGGCGGCGGGGGCCACAAGGTGGCGGCCGCGCTGCTGGCGGCGCTGGCAGGCTGCGCTGCCCTGTTCAACATCGCCAATCTGGTGCCGGTGTGGAAATTCGACGGCGGTCAGGTGCTGCGCCAGATCTGCCCGGGGCCGATCGTGCTCGCGCTGGCGTCGTTCTTCCTGCTGTCGGCCTTTCTGGCGCTTGGCTGGCAGGCTGGTTTTTCCCTGGGTTTCCTGCTGGCGGCCGGTGCGGTGTTTTCGGTCCTCAGCCTGCTCACCGTCGGCAGCGGGGTGAAGCCACGTCACGAACTGGAGCCGATCGGCACCTTCGATCGTATTGCCCTCGCGGGCGCCTTGCTGGCGGCGTTCGCCATCCATGGCTGCGGCGTGCTGTGGGCTTCCGCCCAGCTGATCTAAGGTGTGTCGATATTCAGGTGATGCCGACCTGCAAACGGTGGGCTCGGCCTGACCTGAATCTCAACACACCTTAGGCAGTTCTCAGACCGAGAGGGTCAGCCGGTCTTGCGGGCCGCTTCGGCGGGCAAGGCCGCGGCGGCACCGAACACATCCTCGAAAGCGGATTTCAGTGCCAGGTCGAGATCGGCCATGGTCAGGGGCAGGCCAAGGTCGACGAGGCTGGTGACGCCGTGATCCTGCACACCGCATGGCACGATGCCGCCGAAATGGGCGAGGTCCGGCTCGACATTGATGGCGATGCCGTGAAAGCTCACCCAGCGCCGCAGCCGGATGCCGATCGCCGCGATCTTGTCCTCGGCCGGTGAACCGTCGGGCAAAGCAGGGCGGTCCGGCCGCACCACCCAGACGCCGACCCGGTCCTCGCGGCGTTCCCCGCGCACGTTGAAGGCGGCGAGCGTGCCGATGATCCATTGTTCGAGCGCGGCGACGAAGGCGCGCACGTCCTCGCGCCGGCGCTTCAGGTCGAGCATGACATAGGCAACCCGCTGGCCGGGTCCATGATAGGTGTATTCGCCGCCCCGTCCTGCCGAAAAGACCGGGAAGCGGTCGGGTTCGATCAGGTCCTCGATGCGGGCGCTGGTGCCGGCGGTGTAGAGGGGCGGATGCTCGACCAGCCAGACCATCTCTCCGGCGGCCCCGCTACGGATCGCCTCGGCGCGCGCCTCCATGAAGGCAAGCGCGTCGGGATAGGCGGTGAGGCCGGGCTGGACCAGCCATTCGACCGGCGCCGAACCGGGCAGGGGCAGGAACGACGTGGCGATCTGGCTGCGTTCTGTCATGACGTGTCTCGTGTTGCCTCCATATGGCGATATCGGGCGCAAACGTCCAGTTCGGGGCGCTCATTCCAATCCTGTGGACCGTTATGCCAATCGCCTGGGATTATTGCGCATTGCGCACTTGTTTCGCTGGAAACGATTTGCTACACGCCGCGAGCCGGTCGGTTCCGGCTCCTACCACGTGCGGTCGTGGCGGAATTGGTAGACGCGCAGCGTTGAGGTCGCTGTGGGGCAACCCGTGGAAGTTCGAGTCTTCTCGACCGCACCATTTTCTCCCTGGCAAATCTCTGTTCTCTAGCGGCAGCTCCCGATCGTGCCAGGGACCCGCCTCTCGTCCAAATCCTTCGGTCGCGCTGTGCCGGCGTGAACGCCTTGATGCAGCCACCGGCTCTTTAAACGAAGCGGCGGCGCGTCGTGCCATGCACCGCCGTTCTGTGTCTTCGAACTGCCTGAATTCGCCCGATCCTGACTCACGCCGCCTTCTTCATCCGCGCCAGCGTGTCGGCCACCACCTCGCCAAACGACGACGGCGTCGGCACGATAATCACCCCGGCTTCTTTCAGGATCTCGACCTTCTCCTGCGCGGACTCGCCGAAGGCCGAGATGATGGCGCCGGCATGGCCCATGCGGCGGCCTTTTGGGGCGGACAAACCCGCTATGTAGGCGATCAGCGGCTTTCGCATGTTGTCGCGCGCCCAGATCGCGGCTTCGGCTTCCTGCGGTCCGCCGATCTCGCCGATCATCACCACGGCGTCGGTCTCGTCGTCCTGCTCGAACAGCTTCAGAATGTCCTTGAAGGAGGAGCCGTTGATCGGATCGCCGCCGATGCCGACGCTGGTCGAGACGCCGATGCCGAGCGCCTTCATCTGCGAGGCGGCCTCGTAGCCCAGCGTTCCCGAGCGGCCGACGATGCCGATGCGGCCGGGCAGGTAGATCGAGCCGGGCATGATGCCCATCAGCGCCTGTCCGGGCGTGATCATGCCGGCGCAGTTCGGCCCGACCAGCCGCATGCGGTCCTCGAAGCGGTAGCGGCGCATGTAGCGCTTGACCTGCATCATGTCCTGCGAGGGGATGCCGTCGGTGATGCAGACGCAGAGCTTTATCCCCGCATCCGCCGCCTCCATGATCGAATCGGCGGCGAAGGGCGGCGGCACGAAGACGATGCTGGCCTCGGCGCGGGTCTCGCGCACCGCGCCCTTTACGGTGTTGAAGACGGGCAGGCCGAGATGCGTCTGGCCGCCCTTGCCGGGGGTGACGCCGCCGACGAGCTTGGTGCCGTAGCGCTTCATGTCCTCGGCATGGAAGCTGCCGATCTTGCCGGTGAAACCTTGCACGATGACGCGCGTGCTGCGGTTGAGCAGGATTGCCATTTTTGTGTCCTCCCTAGAGCATGATGCCGAAAAGTGTGGAGCGGTTTTCGCGGACAAACGTTTTCCGTTTGTCCATGCATCATGCTCTATCTGTTTGATTTAGAGACGGATTCAGATTTCAGGTCGATTCGACCTGAAACCATCCGGCTCTAGGCTGCCTTTTTCTTGGTGGCCGCGCGCCAGGCGGCGACGGCTTTTTCGGCGGCTTCGGCGAGCGTGTCGGCGACGATCACCGCCTCGCCGGAATCGGCCAGGATCCTGCGCCCTTCCTCGGCCCTGGTGCCGGAGAGCCGCACTACCAGCGGCACGTTGACGCCGACCTCGCGGATCGCCTTGATGACGCCTTCGGCAACCCAGTCGCAGCGGTTGATGCCGGCGAAGATGTTGACCAGGATGGTCTCGACATTCTTGTCGCCGAGCACGGCGCGGAAGGATTTCGCCACACGCTCGGGCGAAGCGCCGCCGCCGATGTCGAGGAAGTTGGCCGGTTCGCCGCCGGCGATCTTGATCATGTCCATCGTCGCCATGGCGAGCCCGGCGCCGTTGATGATGCAGCCGATATTGCCGTCGAGGCCGACATAGGAGAGGCCGCGGTCGCTGGCGAAAGTTTCGCGCGGGTCTTCCTGGCTCTTGTCGCGCAATTCGGAGATTTCCGGCCGCCGAAACAGCGCGTTCTCGTCGAACGACATTTTCGCATCGAGCGCGACCAGGCTGCCGTCGCGGGTCACCACCAGCGGGTTGATCTCCAGCATCGAGGCGTCGTAATCGCGGAACACCTGGTAGCAGCTGAAGATGGTCTCGGTCGCCTTGCCGATCAGGCTGTCCTCCAGCCCGAGCCCGAAGGCGATCTCGCGCGCCTGGAAGCGCTGCATGCCGACGCCTGGGTCGACGGTGGCGCGGATGATCGAATCGGGCGCCTTCTCGGCGATCTCCTCGATCTCCATGCCGCCGGCGGCCGAGGCCACGATCATGACGCGCTCTTCCTTGCGGTCGAGCACGAAGCCGAGATAAAGCTCCTGCGCGATGTCGACGGCTTCCTCGAGATAGAGGCGCGAGATCAGCTTGCCGCGCGGGCCGGTCTGGTGGGTCACCAGCTTACGCCCGAGCATGGCCTCGGCGGCGCTGGAAATCTCCTCGTCATTGGAACAAAGCTTGATGCCGCCGGCCTTGCCGCGCGCGCCGGAATGAACCTGCGCCTTCAGCACCCATTTGCCGCCGCCAATCTCGCGCGCCCGGTAAGTCGCCTGTTCGGGGCTATAGGCCAGCCCTCCGCGCGGCACGTGGATGCCATGCCGGGCGAGCAGTTCCTTGGCCTGATATTCGTGGATGTCCATTCTTTTCTCCTCCCCAATCCTCAAAGTGCGGCGGCGTATGTCTGGCCGGCGCGTTCGATGGCGTCGTTGACCACCAGAACGTTCCTGGCCATGCGTTCCGACGCGGCGTCGATCATCTTGCCATCGAGTGCTGCTGCTCCCTTGCCCTGCGCCTCCGCCTCCTTCAGCACCTCCAGGATGCGGCGGGCGCGGGTGACTTCCTTCTCCGGCGGCGAGAACACGTCGTTGGCCAAGGCAATCTGCGAGGGATGGATCGCCCATTTGCCTTCGATACCGAGGGCTGCGGCGCGCCGGGCGGCCGCCTTGTAGCCTTCAGGATCGGAGAAATCGCCGAACGGCCCGTCAATGGCGCGCAGACCATAGGCGCGGCAGGCGACGGTCATGCGTGACAGGGCGAAATGCCACTGGTCGCCGGGATAGTCGGGGTTGAGGCCGCCAATGTTGACGGTACGCGCCTTGTTTGAGGCGGCATAATCGGCAACGCCGAAATGCATGGCTTCCAGCCGGCCTGGCGTCGCGGCGATGGCCTCGACATTGGCCATGCCGAGCGCGGTCTCGATCAGCGCCTCCAGGCCGACGCGGGTCTTGAAGCCCTTGGCCATCTCGATCTGGTTGACCATGGCCTCGACCATATAGAGATCGGCCGGCACGCCGACCTTCGGCACCAGGATCGTGTCCAGCCGGTCGCCGGCCTGTTCCATCACATCGACGACGTCGCGGTACATATAGTGGGTGTCGAGCCCGTTGATGCGCACCGAAACGGTCTTGCCCTTGGCGCGCCAGTCGATGTCGTTCAGCGCCTGGATGATGTTCTTGCGGGCGCGTTCCTTGTCGGGCGGCGCGACCGCGTCCTCGATGTCGAGGAAGACGAAGTCGGCGGCGCTGTTGGCCGCCTTGTCGATCATCTCCGGGCTGGAGCCGGGAACCGCCAGCTCGCTGCGTTGGAGCCTCAGTTTCCTGAGATGGTTGATGGTGTGGCTCATCGTCTCTCCCCCTCAGGCGGCTTCCGCGACCGGCAGCGCGGCCGAGGCGCGGAAATGCTGGATGGCGGCGCCGACACCGGAGCCCGGCGCCAGCCGCACGCCGCAATCGAGCAGCGCCATTTCGACCGCCGACAGCGATGCCAGCACCATCACCTCGTTCAGCCAGCCGAGATGGCCGATGCGGAACACCTTGCCGAACACTTTGTTGAGGCCGCCGCCGAGCGATGTCTGGTAGGCGCTGTAGGCGCGCTTGACGACGTCGCCGCTGTCGATGCCATCCGGCACCAGGATAGCGCTGACCGTGTCGGAATGCCATTTCGGCGCCTTGGCGCAGAGTTTCAGCCCCCAGGCATCGACCGCCTTGCGCACGCCTTCGGCGAGGCGATGGTGACGGGCGAAGATGGTCTCCAGCCCTTCCTCGGCGATCAGGTCGAGCGAGGCGCGCAGGCCGCGCAGCAATTGCGTCGCCGGCGTGTAGGGGAAATAGCCGGCGTCGTTGGCGCGGATCATGTCCTCGAAGGAGAAGAAGCAGCGCCGGTGGGTCGCGGTCCTGGCGGCGATCAGCGCCTTCCTGCTGACCGACAGGAAGCCGAGGCCGGCCGGCAGCATGAAGCCTTTTTGCGAGCCGCTGACGGCGCAATCGACGCCCCATTCTTCCTGGCGGAAGTCGATCGAGCCGATCGACGAGACGCCGTCGACGAAGAGTAGAGCGGGGTGGTTCGCATCGTCGAGCGCCGCGCGGCAGCCGGCGACGTCGCTGGTGACGCCGGTCGCGGTCTCGTTCTGGGTGCAGAAGACGGCCTTGATGCGATGCGTCTTGTCGGCCTTCAGCCGCTCCGCATAGAGGTCCAGTGGAACGCCGGTTCCCCATTCGCAGTCGATCACGTCGACCTCGAAGCCGAGCCGCTCGGCCATGTCGACCCACAGATGCGAGAACTGGCCGAAGCGTGACATCAGCACCCGGTCGCCGGGGCTGAGCACATTGGTCATCGCCGCCTCCCAGGCACCGGTGCCGGAGGACGGGTAGATGAAGACGCGGCCGGTCTCGTTCTTGAAGACGCGTTTGATGTCCTCGAACAGCGGCAAGGTGAGGTCGGGGAAGGAGCCCGCGCGCATGTCCTCCATCGGAAGGTTCATCGCCTGCCGCACCTGCTCGGGGATGTTGGTCGGCCCGGGAATGAAAAGATGGGTGAAACCGGCCATGGTGCGAACTCCTCCTGATCCAGCAAAGCGGTGATGGGGAGTTTCGTTTCGACGGCTAATGCCGACAACACCTTGGCGGGTAAGAATTTGCCGCGTGCGGGTGGGGCAAGACTACCCGATTGGCCTACCCGGTCGCCCTACCCGAAAGGCTGTTTATGGGTGCGCTTTTCGCTCGAATAGAGCGCGACCGCCATGGCGCGGTTGCGGACATCCAGCTTGTCGTAGAGATTCTTGAGGTGGTATTTCACCGTGTTCTCCGAGATGCCGGTCCGGGTCGCGATCTGCAAATTGGTCCAGCCGTCGGACAGCACCGCCAGCAGTTCGCGCTCGCGCACCGTAAGCCGGGACAAAGGCGTGTCGTTGACCTTGTTGATGTCGATAAAGGGAATGCAGATGCGGCCGTGCGCGACAGCCAGGATCGTGTCGAAGATGATGGCGGGATCGTCGAACTGGAAGCAGTAGCCCTGCGCGCCGAGGCGCACGCACTGTTTCAGGATGCCGATGTCGTGGTCGTTCGAAAAGACCGCGATGCGGACGTTGAGCTTGCGGGTCTGGACTTCGGCCAACACATCGGCGCCATCCATGTCGGCGAGCTTCCAGCCGATGACGGCGACGTCGAACCCGCCCTCGGCCGCCAGGTCCAGGAACTGTTTGCCACTCTGGGCCGTGCCCAGCAATTCGAAACGACCGTCGCATTCGAGCATTTCGCGCAGCGCCGATATGACGAGCGGATTGCGTTCGGCGACGACAATGCGCATGCGCCGGTCGCCGATTGCCTTGCTCGTTTTCCCGGGCTTGCTGTTCAAGGGTTGTCTTTATCCCTGGCCGATTGCAAACATTGCTCATGCCCCAGCGCGAAGCCCTGGACCTGCATCATGACAATTCTGCCCTTACCGCGAAGAGACGCTCTTTCCCCAGCGACATGCCCTGTCGCGCCCGCTGAACCGGGTTTCCGGGGTTTTTGACGGGGCGGACATTGCCAGGCCGGGCACAAGCGATACCTTTGTAAGGGCAGCGTTGAACGCGCGTTTCGTTTGATATTCCGCGCCTTAGGGGGATAAGTTCTCAAATCGAATCGTGTCTGTGCGCCCGCTGCATCAGATTTTTCGCGAAACCGGTTTCCGCTTTAAGGTCCGATGCACTAGAGCTGAGACGCAATTTTTCCGGAATGGCGGGAGGCGCTGGTGGAGGACAAGCAGACGACCCCCGCCAAGGCGGCTGAAGACGCCCACGCCGATATCTATGGCGAGGACGGTGCCGTCCTTTCCTCCTTCCTTGCCCGGATCGGTGCCGCGATCGCCGACCGCGATACGCTGACCCTCAAGCGCGAAGTCGACGACCTGCATCAGTCGGAACTTGGCGACCTCATCGAGGCACTGCAGCCCGAACAGCGGCTTGCCCTAGTCGAGTTGCTGGGCGCCGACTTCGACTTCTCCGCCTTGACCGAGGTCGACGAGGCGATCCGCATGGATATCGTCGACAACCTGCCCAATGCGCAGATCGCGCAGGCGGTGCAGGAACTCGATTCCGACGACGCGGTCTACATTCTCGAAGACCTCGAGCCGGAGGACCAGGACGAGATCCTGTCGCAACTGCCGTTCACCGAGCGGATCAGGCTGCGCCGTTCGCTCGACTACCCGGAAGAGACCGCCGGACGGCGCATGCAGACCGAGTTCGTCGCGGTGCCGCCCTTCTGGACCATCGGGCAGACCATCGACTACATGCGCGAGGACAAGAACCTTCCCGAGCGCTTCAGCCAGATCTTCGTCATCGATCCGACCTTCAAGCTGCTGGGGGCAATCGATCTCGACCAGATCCTGCGCACCAAGCGCGCGGTCAAGGTCGAGGAGGTCATGCATGAGACGCGGCACGCCATCCCGGCCACCATGGACCAGGAAGAGGCGGCGCGGGACTTCGAACAATACGATCTCTTGTCGGCCGCCGTGGTCGACGAGAACGAGCGGCTGGTCGGCGTGCTGACCATCGACGATGTCGTCGACGTCATCCAGCAGGAAGCGGAGGAAGACCTGCTGCGCATGGGCGGCGTCGGCGACGAGGAGCTCTCCGACAGCATTCTGGCGACCTCGCGCTCGCGCGTTCCCTGGCTGCTCGTCAATCTGCTGACGGCGTTTCTGGCGGCATCGGTGATCGGCCTGTTCGACCATACGATCGAGCGGATCGTGGCGCTCGCCGTGCTGATGCCGATCGTGGCCGGCATGGGCGGCAATGCCGGTTCGCAGACCATGACCGTCACCGTGCGGGCGCTGGCGACCAAGGAAATCGACATCTACAATGCCGGCCGCATCATCCGCCGCGAAATGGGCGTCGGCTTCATCAACGGCATCGTTTTCGCCATTCTGATCGGCATCGTCGCGGCTGTCTGGTTCCACGATCCCAATCTGGGCGGCATCATCGCGGCGGCCATGATCATCAACATGTTCGTGGCCGCACTCGCCGGCATCCTGATCCCGCTGCTGCTCGACCGCTTCAAGGTCGATCCGGCGGTCGCTTCGGCTGTCTTCGTCACCACGGTCACCGATGTCGTCGGCTTTTTTGCCTTCCTCGGTCTCGCCACCTGGTGGTTCGGCGCCGGGTGAGTGGCTCAATTGACTTTTACGTAAATGCCGTGCGAGGCTTGTGCGGGGTGCCACGTCGATTCCGGCATGGCAAAGGGTTTGTTCGGGACGGAAGGGGACGCATGGCGATCACCCGGAATTCCGGCGTGGAGTGACAATGCGGGAATATTATTCGATCACCGAACTGACCCGCGAATTCGACGTGTCGACGCGGACACTGCGTTTCTACGAGGACGAGGGGCTGGTGCAGCCGGTGCGGCGCGGCCGCACCCGGCTGTTTCGACCGTCCGATCGCCATCTCATCCGGCAGATCATGCGGGGAAAACGGCTCGGCTTCTCGATCAACGAGATCCGCGAGATCATTCAGATGTACAAGGAGCCGCCGGGCGAGGTCGGGCAGCTCAAGCTGATGATCAAGCGCATCGAGGAAAAACGCGAGGATCTCCGGCAAAAGCGCCGCGACCTCGAGGAGACGCTGGCCGAACTCGACCAGGCCGAAGAGTCCTGCGTCGAGCGGCTGGTCGAGCTGGGTGTCAACACCTGAGCCTTCGGGCGTGCCGGCTGATCGCGGAAGTCTGCTGTTCTGCCGACGACCACGCGCCGCCTCAAATCCAGCGCCGCACTCTTTTGGCGTAATCCCGGTATTTCTTGCCGAATTTCGCCGCCAGGATTTTTTCCTCGCCCTCGATCGCGACCTTCTGCGTGAGGAAGGCGGCGACGAAGGCAAGCAGGAAGAACCAGGCGATGCCCGAGACAAAGGCGACGCCGATCAGCATCAGCGTGTTGGCCAGGTACATCGGGTTGCGGGTGACGCCGAAGGGGCCTGAGGTGACGAGATGATCGGGCACGGCGTTGGGATTGAGCGTTGTCCTGGCCCGTATCATGGTGCGGATCGCGGTGAACCAGAGTACGGCGACGGCGAACAGCGCCACCCAGCCGGCGGCGAACAGGATGTCGCCCAGGAGATCGCCGATCCAGGGCAGGGGGACGTAGAGGCCAAGCGCGACACTGATGAGGATGGCGGCGACGTAGATCACCGGCGGCCACGGTATCAGCCCAGGCTTCGGTTCGGTCCCAGGCTTTGGCTCGATCATTGCGTCCCTCCCTCCGTCATCTTGTCCTCGGTCCTGCCGGTACACGTTGCGGCAAGATCGGACAGATGCGTCCTGAAGTCAGCAGTCTGATCGTTGTTGTAGAGCCGATCAAGCGAGCCTTCACCTTCGAGCGTCTCGAGCATGCAGCCGCAATAACTCGAACAGAAGGTTGCGTTGCGCGTCTGCTCGCAGGAGCGCTGGCAGGTTTTCAGGAAATTGACCTGCGGGGTTTCGACCTGCGCCGGCATCACCTGCGAGAACAGCCAGACGCAGCCGATCAACAGCGGCTGGTGGATCAGGTAGAAGGCCAGGCTGTGGCGGCCGATGAAGACCAGCGGGTTCGACCATCGCCCGGGCATCAGCTTCGCCAAACGCGCCCTTATGCCTGATGTGGACGCGAATTTCGCCACCGCAATGCCCGTAAGCACCGCGCCAAACCAGGGAAACAGCGGCACGTAGTCGTTGGAGCGCGGATTGATCGCCGACAGGCCGATCCACCACAGCCAGGGATGATCGAGGGCCTCGAAGCGCAGGTAGACGGGTGCCGCGATGACGAGTGCCGCGACGACAAGCGTCAGCAGCGCCGGCAGGCGCAGGAAGACGAGCCCAAGCAGGCTGGCGAGCGCGATCTCGTGAAGGATGCCGAAAAAGATGAAACCGTCGGGCGTGGCGATGCGGGTAACGACGGAGATGGCGACCGCCGCGCCCGCAACCATGGCGAACCGCTTCCAGAAACCGTTCCAGCGGATTTGCCGGCCATGGGCGAGATAGAGACTGACGCCGACCAGGAACAGGAAGGTCGAGGCGATGCAGCGAGCGTAGAACTTCCACCAGCCGAAGGCGGTGAGGCCAGGATCGGTGTAGCCGAAGAATTCGAGATCCCAGGTGAAATGGTAGCTCGCCATCGCGATCAGCGCGATGCCGCGCAAGATATCGATGGCGACGATGCGCTTCGATGGCTCAGGGGCGGGTGCGGTCGGCGTGTGGATGCTCATGGTCTCGCGATCTGATTCAGCCTCTCCAAGACGACTATCATGGTTGCCCTGGATAGAAGAAGGCCGGTCGCCCTGGCCTGGGCGGCGCGACGGCGCCCGTGCCAGCCGCCGGGTTGGGCCAGCGCGGGAAAGCCTTTGACCGCTTCGCTTTTTGCCGGGCGGGCGTCGGTTTCCTCTTAATGGGCCTGAAATGCCCACGGCAGATTTGGTGCCACGATTCTGCTTTGGGGAAGCAATGTCCACCCATGTGCGTCATCCGATCTGGCTTCCGGCCCTCAAGGCTGCGGATGCGCGCACCTTCGCCTCGCTCTACGCGGTCGAATCCTTCGCTCGCGCCATGGTGTCGAGGTCATCCCGATCCAGGCCTACGAAATCCTGCACAATGAGCAGATCGTCTCGATCCTCTACACGGTCGTGTCGCTGATCGGCCTGTCGGTAACCTTGTTCATGCCGATGCTGATCCGCCGCTTTGCCCGGCGCTGGGTCTACACGGCAGGCGCCTGCCTGCTCGCCATCGGTTCGCTGTTCTTCGTCACCCATACGCTCGCCGGGCAACTGGCCGGGATGTTGTGCCGTGTCATGGGCGCCAGCGCGCTGTCGATCACCCTCAACCTCTACATCATGGACCACATCCGCAAGACCGATTTCATGCAGGCCGAATCGCTGCGCATGGCGTGGTCGATGGTTGCCTGGACCTGCGGGCCGACGCTCGGCATCTTTCTTTACGCGCATTTCGGCATCTACGCCGCGCATGGCGCGGTGGCCGTGTTCGCGATCGCCTTGCTGGCCCTGTTCTGGTTCTATCGGCTGAGCGACAACCCCTCGATCCGTCCGGGCAAGACGCGGCCGGCCAATCCGCTCGCCAACATCGGCCGCTTCGTCGCGCAGCCGAGACTGAGGTTGGCGTGGCTGATCGCCTTCGGCCGTTCCTGCTTCTGGACGACGTTCTTGGTCTACGGGCCGCTGTTCATGGTCATCACCGGGCAGGGCGATATCGCCGGCGGCCTGCTGGTCTCGGCCGGCAACGCGCTTTTGTTCATGGCGATCTTCTGGGGCAAGGCGGGCAAGCGCTTCGGCGGCCGGCGCACCATGACATTTGCCTATTTCGCCATGTCGGCGGCGCTGCTGGCCGCCGGCACGGTCGGAGCGGCAGCGCCGTTGCTGACCGGCGCCTTCCTGTTGTGCGGCGCCTTCTTCACCATCGCGCTCGACGCGCTGGGCTCGACCGCCTTCATGCGCTCGGTGCGCTCCTATGAGCGGGCGCAGATGGCGGCGGTCTACCGCACCTATCTCGACTTTTCCGAACTGACGCCGCCGCTGGTCTGTTCGGTGGTGCTGGCCTTCTTCGGGTTAGGCTCGGTGTTCGTCACGCTCAGCCTGCTGGCGGCGTTTTGCGGCTTCATGACTTGGCGCTACCTGCCGAAATCCCTGTAGGCATGTCGATATTCAGCTGAAGCCGGCCTGATCTGAAACCCAACCTACCCTCATGTCACCGCAACATGGCGCTCGCGCACCCAATTGTGGAAGCGGTGCAACTCATATTCCTCGGGCATCAGCACGCCGGCCGTATGACGCATCGAGCGCAAGCCCCTCTGGTTCACCTCGCAGATGGCGGCGTCCTCTTCCAGCACCTGTGTGCCGAAGGCGACGATGTTGTCGATGTCGGTCGCGGCTAACGCCTCGGGCGCGAACAGCCACTCCGCGACAAGCTCGGTCTGTTCGGGACCGAGCGGCACTAGGCGCACGGTCCTGACATAGTCGACATGGCCGACGACGAACATCGATGGCAGGCTGGTGGCATAGGTCTGGCCGGCGCTGCGTTCCGCCGGCGTCAAGCCCGGGAAGACCGGCCCGTGCGTCTGGCCGTCGCGCGACCATGTCTGCGCGCCAGCACGCAAGCCGCCGGAAAATTCCGGCGCGTCATTGTCGGCGTGGCGCACCCATTCGGGGTCGTCATGCCGGCTCATCAGGCCGCGGCCATAGATCGGCACCAGCCGCGACAGATCCTTGTGAACACCAGGGCAATGCAGGCACTCGTTGAAGTTCTCCCAGAAGATCTTCCAGTTGCAGTGCATCACCTTGCGCAGCACATGGCCTGAGACCAGCGATTCGAGCGGCCAGTTGCCGAGGTTGCCGGAGCCGGGATCGAAGGAAGATTGCGCCGAGCCGGCGGCACCCTCGGCAAGATTGACGAAGACGAAGCCCCGCCACACCGAGAGCGCGACGTGGTAGAGCGGGTGATCGGCCTTGTCGAAGCCGTCGGGCAGCGATTTCGACGGCACGCGCACAAGATCGCCGCGCAGCGAGTAGGACCAGGCGTGATAGGGGCAGGTGATCAGCCGTGCCTTCAGCCGGCCTTCGCTCTCCTGGCAAAGCTGCGAGCCGCGATGGCGGCAGGTGTTGTGGAAGGCGCGCAGCTCGCCAGTGTCGTCGCGCAGCACGAGGATGTCCTGCGTGCCGATGCGGAATCGGCGAAAGGCCAGCGGCTGGGCCAGATCGGCCTCGCGGCAGACCAGCAGCCAGCTTCTGTACCAGATCGCATCGAGATCAAGCTGATAGGTCTGCTGGTCCCAATATGCCGATGAGGGCAGCGTCGGCTCGGTTCGGGACAGGCCGTTATAGGGATCGCGCTCGCTGGCATTGGGCTGCATGGCTGGCTTCCTGTGAGGGTTGCCAGCCGACACCCGGCCATGAAGTTTGTCAATCAGGGCGGGATGGGAACGGCTTTGCCGATACGACGCTCCTGCGCTGTCGGCTGTCGGAATTTGGTTTGCCGCGCGCGGCGAATTTCCCTATAGTCACCAACGTCGTCGGTTCCTTTTTTTGGAGCCAAGAGGGAATGCGGTGCGGGCGAGGTTTCGCCCAATGCCGTGGCTGCCCCCGCAACTGTGTGCGGTAGTCCTCTCCATATGCCACTGAAGATTTTTCTTCGGGAAGGTGGGGAAGGGCGCTGATCCGCGAGCCAGGAGACCTGCCGGCGGCAAAAAGACTGACTTCTATGCCCTCGGGTGGAGGGCGAAAGGACAAGACATGACCACTGCTACCGTCTCCCTCGGCGCCTCCGTCTCCTCGCAGTCGCGCTTCATGCAGCTCGCGCTCGCCGCGCTGCTCGGCATCTTCGTCGTCGGCTTCGTCGGCTTCTCGCATATCGACGCGGTCCACAACGCCGCCCACGACTACCGCCATTCGATGGCCTTTCCCTGCCACTGATAGGGATCTGACATCATGAACCTTTTTCGCAACGTCGTGTTCGTCGCGGCGATCGCGGGGCTCGTGGCCGGCGTCGTTCTCGCCTGCATGCAGGCCTATGCGACCGTTCCGCTGATCCTGAAAGCGGAAGTCTACGAACAGGCCGGCGGCGGCCATCACCATGACCATGGCGCGGCACCCGCCGCGACCGATACCAACGCCATGAGTACAATCGCCCCGGCAGGCAATGCCATGAGCTCGGCCGCGCCGGCGGCGGAAGCAGCCGCTCCGGCGGCGGAGGATGAAGGCTGGGCGCCGGCCGACGGCTTCGAGCGGTTCGCCTTCAGCGTGCTTGCCAATATCGTCACCGGCATCGGCTTCGCGCTGGTCCTGGTCGCGGTTTCGGAATTCGCCGGCGGCATCGGCACCTGGCGCCAGGGCGTGTTCTGGGGCCTGGCCGGCTTTGCCGTGTTCACGCTGGCGCCCGGCCTCGGCCTGCCGCCGGAACTGCCGGCAATGCCCGCGGCCGAACTGCTTCCGCGGCAGATCTGGTGGACCGCGACAGTCGTGGCGACCGCGATCGGGCTCGGCCTGATCGCCTTCCGCAAATCGCTGCCGCTGGCCATCCTTGGCGTCCTGCTGATCGTCGCGCCGCATATTGTCGGCGCGCCGCAGCCAGACAGTTTCGAGACACCGATCCCGGAGGGCCTGCATCATCAGTTCGTGGTGGCGGTGACGGTGACCAACCTGGTGTTCTGGCTTGTGCTCGGCGCGGTCGTCGGCGTGGTGCGTGGGCGCTTCACCGGCGCTGCTGCCAACCTGCGCGACAGCTTTGCCTGATCTGGGCAAGCTGACCTTCATCATCGGTGGTGCGCGCTCGGGCAAGAGCGCGCACGCCGAAACCCTGGTGGCGGCATTGCCCTCGCCATGGGCCTATATCGCCACCGCGCAAGCTTACGATGACGAGATGCATGAGCGCATCGCGCTGCACCGCTCGCGGCGCGGCGAGGGCTGGCACACCATCGACGCGCCGCTCGAGCTTGCCGAGGCGCTTGAGGCGTTGCCGGACGGTCAGCCGGTGGTTGTCGACTGCCTGACGCTGTGGCTGACCAATCACATGCTGGCCGATCACGACGACGCGGTTTGCCGACGGTTGGCGGACGTGCTGTCACGGCCGCGCGGGCCGTGGTTCGTGGTGTCGAACGAGGTCGGCCAAGGCATCGTGCCCGACAATGCGCTGGCGCGGCGGTTTCGCGACGACGCCGGCCGGCTCAACCAGCGGGTCGCCGCGGTCGCCGATACGGTGCTGCTGATGGTGGCGGGACTACCGCTCAAGGTGAAGTGAAATGACTGACATCGACGACAAGGACGCCAAAGATCGGGATGAAGAACGCCATCGCGCCAAGATGGCCAAGCGCAAGGCCGTGCAGGACGCCGAGGTGGCGGGTAAGACGATCGAGAAAGGTCTGCTCATCGTCAACACCGGCCCCGGCAAGGGCAAGACCACGGCTGCCTTCGGTCTCGCGCTGCGCATGCTCGGCTACGGCAAGCGGGTCGGCGTCGTCCAGTTCATCAAGGGCAAATGGCACACCGGCGAGAAGGACGCTTTCGCCGCCTTCGGCGACCGCGTCGTCTGGCACGCGATGGGCGAGGGCTTCACCTGGGAAACGCAGGATCTGAAGCGCGACATCGCGGCCGCCGAGGCCGCCTGGGCCAAGGCGCTGGAATTGATCGACGATCCCTCGATCAGCCTCGTCGTGCTCGATGAACTCAACATCGCGCTGCGCTACGACTATCTCGATCTCGACAAGGTGGTGGGTGCGCTCAAGGTCCGCCGCGAGGGCCTGCATATCGTCGTCACCGGCCGCAACGCCAAGCCGGCCTTGGTCGAGGCCGCTGATCTTGTCACCGAGATGGGACTGACGAAGCACCATTTTTCCGCTGGCGTAAAAGCGCAGCAGGGCATCGAGTTCTAGAACGCCATGACCGCGATCACCGCGACCAGGCCAAACAGGCCAATCAGCAAATAGTCGGCGACACGATAGAGTTGCAGCGCCCGCCTGATGTCGCCGCTGTCGACGTCGCGGCGGCCGCCTTCGCCCATGAAGATATCGTCGACCACGACGCCGCCATAGCTGCGCGGTCCGGCGAGCGCGAGGCCAAGCGCACCGGCCATGGCCGCTTCGGGCCAGCCGGCATTGGGCGAGCGGTGTTTTTTCGCGTCGCGCCATACCGCCTGCCAGGCATTGCCGGGGTCGGCATCCTTGACCAGGAAAGCCGCCAGCACGATCAGCAGCGCCGTCAGCCGTGATGCCGGCAGGTTGATCCAATCGTCGAAGCGCGCCGCCGCCCAGCCGAACGCCTCATGGCGCGGAGTGCGGTGGCCGATCATCGAATCGGCGGTGTTGGCGGCTTTGTAGGCAGCACCGCCAGCAAGGCCACCGACACCGGTCCAGAAGGCAGGGGCGACGATGCCGTCGGAGAAATTCTCCGCCAGGCTCTCGATCGCCGCGCGGCAGACGCCGGCGCGGTCCAGCGTTTCGGGATCGCGGCCAACGATCCGCGACACGGCGGCCCGGCCCATATCGAGTCCGCCACTGTCGAGCGCGTCGGCGACGGCTTCGACATGTTCATAGAGGCTCTTCTGCGACAGAAGCGATGTCGCCAGAAAGACGGCAATGATCAATCCCAAGGGGACGAACCAGAGCAGGACAAGCTGTAGGCAAAGACCAATCACCGCCGGCACCAGCACGATGACCAGAAGCGCCTGGACACCACGTTGGCGACGCAGCGCGTCGGGATCAGTGGCGCGGTTGAGCCTGACATCGAGAAAGGATATCAGCCTGCCGAACCATGTTACGGGATGGCCGATGGCGCGAAACAGCCAGTCTGGATAACCCAGGACGAGTTCGACGGCCAATGACAGGAAAGCGATCAGAACTGACATGAAGCTTCTTGAAGGAGCGGTGGACCATGGGGGAAGTCTTGGCCGGGCAAGGGCGCTTTTCCCCAATGCCGTGCTGCCTTTCGTCGACCTCTCGACCGGTATCAATCCGCACTCCTACCCGCTTTTCGACCTGCCCGCCACCTCCCTGTGGCGATTGCCGGAGGCCGCGCGCAGCGTTGAGCTAATAGAGATCGCGGCCAGCACCTATGGCGCGCCTTCCCCAGACAACGTCGTGGCGGCGCCTGGCACGCAGATTCTGCTGCCGCGCGTGGCATCGCTGGTGCGGCCCGGAAAGGCATTGGTGCTGGGGCCGACCTATGCCGAACATGCGCGAGCCGCGGCGATTGCCGGGCACGAGGTGGCCGAGGTCGGCGATCTCGCGACGCTTGTCGACGCCGATCTCGCCATCATCGTCAATCCGAACAATCCGGATGGGCGCGTCATCGAACGTGACCGGCTGCTGACGCTGGCCGCCAAACTGCGCGCCAAGGGCGGGCTGCTGGTCGTCGACGAGGCGTTCATGGATGTCGGCCCGCGCGAACACAGTCTCGCCGGCGACGTCGCCGAGGGCGGCATCGTCGTGTTGCGTTCATTCGGAAAGTTCTTTGGCCTGGCCGGGTTGCGGCTTGGGTTCGCGCTTGCCGATGCGCCGACTGTCGAGCGGCTGGAGACACAATTCGGGCCGTGGGCCGTCGCCGGGCCGGCGTTGGAATACGGCATCCGCGCGCTTGCCGATATCGACTGGCAGGATGCGATGCGGGCGTCGCTGGCGGATGCGGCGGCGCGGCTCGACGCGTTGTTCGGCCGCTTTGGCGCGCCTGTTGTGGGTGGCACCACATTGTTCCGCTATCTCAGCCTGCCCGATGCCGACGGCCTGTTTTCCGCGCTTGGCGAGAGCGGCATCCTGCTTCGGCATTTTGCCGATCGGCCTGATGTCTTGCGCGCTGGTCTGCCGGGGAGTCAGGGGGAATGGCAGCGGCTCGAATCCGCCCTTGCCGAATGGGCGTTGTAGCGCGAGAATCGATCGAAGGGTTCAAAACGATGATCCATGTCTGCTCGCTGGCGAAGATCGATGAAACCGTGGCAAGGACCGGTGCCGGCCACATGCTGTCGCTGCTCTCTGTCGGGACCGATGTGACGCGTCCGGCCTCGATCCCGAGGGAAAACCATCTCCATCTGGTCATGCATGACATCGCGGTCGCGCAGGACGGCATGACCATGCCTGGCGAGGAGCATGTTCGCAATTTGCTCGACTTCGCGCGCCGCTGGGACCGGGCCAGGCCGATGGTCGTGCATTGCTACGCCGGCATCAGCCGCTCAACGGCGTCGGCCTACATCATTGCCGCCGCACTGGCGCCGAAACGCGACGAGGCCGAACTGGCCCGAACGCTGCGGGCGCTGTCGCCCTCGGCGACACCCAATCCACGGCTGATCGCGGTGGCCGACACGCTGCTTGATCGCAAAGGCCGCATGATCGAGGCGATCCAGTCGATCGGGCGTGGCGCCGACGCCTTCGAAGGCACGCCGTTCGCGCTCAAGATCGATAGTTAGGCGGCTACTTCAGCCAATCGGCGAGCCTCGCCTTGCGCACATCCCTGAGCAGGCTGATGAACCCATCGGCCTGATGCTCCGCGGTCAATCGGCCTTTCTCTGCCGTTGCAATGCTGGCGTCACCGACCACGCCGTTCGGGTTGAGATCCCCAGCGATCCAGGCGAAGGCGTGGGTGCCTGTCTGGCGCAACAGCGAGAATTCCTGCTCGGCCTTGGCGACATTGGAAACGAAATTGTCGGCCTTGCCCATGTCGACGAGATCGGGCCGGAAATGCAGCATCAGCGACGTCTCGACATCGCCGCCATGGATGCCGTGACGATCCTCGAGCTCGGTATACATGCCGGCCGGGCGGCCGAAGCGCTGCCAACTGGTCTTCACCGCCAGCATATTCTCGCGCACGCGCAATTCGCGCGTGACGATGCCCATGATCTCCTCATTGCCGCCATGCGAGTTGACGACGATGAGCTTGCGCACGCCGGCGCGCGCGATCGAAAGGCCAAGCTCCGTCCACGCCCCGACCAGCGTCGTTGCCGGCAGGGTCAATGTACCCGGCGCGTGCAGGTGTTCGTTCGACTTGCCCACCGCCTGGACCGGCAGGATGCGGATGTCGAGATCGTCGGGCAGGCGGGCGATCACCGTGTCGAGCATGCCGTTCATGATCGAGGTGTCGGTCGACACAGGCAGATGCGGCCCGTGCTGCTCGATCGCCGCCAGCGGCAGCACCGCTATCGTCGCCTCGGGATCGATCGAGGCGTATTCCGATGTCCGGTAATCGCCCCACCACACGCGTCTTTTTGTCTCGTTCATTTTGTGCCTCGACGGAACTGATTTGGCGTCGGCGCTGCCCCTCACCCTTACCCTCTCCCCGTGAAGAACGGGGAGAGGGGATCGCCAGCGTTGGAGCAGACCCTTCTCCCCGTCACTATACGGGGAGAAGGTGCCGGCAGGCGGATGAGGGGCGGCGCCAACCCCGATAGTTTGACCTTAGACCATCGGCCCGTCGATTCGTAGCGCTAAGCCGGCGCTTCTCACCCGGCCGCGATGGCTTCGACCTCGACCTTGAATTCGGGCCGGGCGAAGCCGGAAACGATCATCAGCGTCGAGGCAGGCGCCGGGCTGGAAAACAGCCGGTCGCGGACATCCATATAGGGACGCAGATGCGCGCGGTCGGTGACATAGGCGTTGATGCGCACGATATCGCCGATCCCCAGCCCGGCCTCACCGAGGATGGCGGCGATGTTCTGGAAGCAGAGTTCGGCCTGCGCGCCGGCGTCTTCAGGGATCTGATCGTCCGCCGTGATGGCGACCTGACCCGAGCACAGCACCAGCCGCTTGCCGGCAGGCACCTCGACACCGTGGCTGTAGCGGGCAAAGGGTGGCTTGATCGACTTCGGGGTGAGAAACTTGAACATGGCAATCTCCTGATACCGTCACTTAAGACCGGATCCGCCACACCCTCAAGATGGCGGTGCATGTTGCCGGAGCGATTGTGGACAGGCGTTCAAAAAATAGGCACGATGCCTCCGGTGCAGCACGACCTTTCCGGCTTTTGCAGATGGCTGTGGTGCAGGCGGGCGGGTCCCGGCGCGCGACGCCGGTGGCATGTGTCTTGCTTCTTGAATCTTTGGTGTCCAGCACGGCGCACGACGCGCCGGAGCGAAAAAGGGTGGTGTCAATGTACTTGAAACAGAAGATTTCGGTGGCGGTGGTGGCCCTGCTTGCGGCCAGCACGCTGGGCGCGGCGGCGAATGAGAAAGTCACCTTCGGCACCAACTGGCTCGCCGAGCCGGAACATGGCGGCTATTACCAGGCCGTGGCGGACGGCACCTATGCCGCCTGCGGCCTCGACGTCACCATCATGCCAGGCGGCCCGCAGGTCAGCGGCCGGCCGATGCTGCTCGCCGGCAAGATCGATTTCTACATGGGCGGCAATCTGCTGTCGGCCTTCGATGCCGTCCAGCAAGGCATTCCGATGCGCGTGGTGGCCGCCGACTTCCAGAAGGATCCGCAGGTCATCATGTCCCACCCAGGCGAGGGGCTCGACAAATGGGAAGACCTGAAGAACGCCGAGCAGTACATATTGGGTGACGAAGGCGCGCAGACCTTCTTCCAGTGGATGGTCATAGAGCTCGGTTTCGACGCTTCAAAGCGCGTGCCCTACACCTACAACACCGCTCCTTTCCTCGCCAACAAGAAGTCGATCCAGCAGGGCTACGTCACCTCGGAGCCGTTCGCGGTCAAGAAGGAAGGCGGCTTCGTGCCGAACCAGTTCCTGCTCGCCGACTACGGTTGGGATACCTATTCAACGACGATCGAGGTGATGCAGGACACGATCGACAAGAAGCCCGAGATAGTCCAGTGCTTCGTCGATGGCTCGGCCAAGGGCTGGTACAAATATCTCTACGGCGACAACAAGGCCGCCAACGACATGATCAAGAAAGACAATCCTGACATGAGCGACGAGCAGATCGCCTTCTCGATCGAGCAGATGAAGAAGTTCGGCCTTGCCGATTCCGGCGACACCGAGAAGCTCGGCATCGGCGCCATGACCGATGCGCGGATCAAGAGTTTCTACGACAAGATGGTCAAGGCCAAGGTCACGCCCGCAGGCATCGACATCACCAAGGCCTACACGCTGGCCTTCATCAACAAGGGTGTCGGGCTCGACCTGAAGAAATAGGCCGGCCCCGGCATGACCAGGGAAAAGGTGGCGCAAGCGCCAGCCTCGGATGTCGCTCCGACCTTGCTGGCGCTGCGTGGCGTCGGCAAGGTGTTTTCCAACGGCGTCACGGCGCTGAGCGACGTCGACCTGACGATCCGGGAAGGCGATTTCCTCAGCCTGCTCGGACCGTCCGGTTGCGGCAAGTCGACGGCGCTGCGGCTGATCGCCGGCCTATCGACGCCGACGTCAGGCGTGCTCGACTGGCGCGGCGGCGGCTCGCTCGACCGCGCCAATATCGGCTTCGTCTTCCAGGAGCCGACGCTGCTGCCGTGGGCCAGTGTCTTCGACAATGTTTGGCTGCCCCTCAGGCTGAAGGGCATTTCTCGCGCCAAGGCCGCACCAGCGGTGAAGGAAATGCTGGAAAGGGTGCACCTCACCGGCTTCGAGGATGCCGTGCCGCGCGAACTGTCGGGCGGCATGAAGATGCGGGTGTCGATCGCGCGGGCCATGGTGACCAAGCCGCGGGTGCTGTTGATGGACGAGCCGTTCGCCGCACTTGATGAAATCACCCGCTTCAAGCTCAACAACGACTTGCTTGAACTGTGGCAGGACGAGCGCTTCACCGTCGTCTTCGTCACCCACAGCGTGTTCGAAAGCGTGTTTCTCTCCAACCGCGTCGTCGTCATGGCGGCACGGCCGGGCAGGGTGTTCGACGAACTTGCCATCGAGGCCGCCTATCCGCGCGACGAGGCGTTTCGCACGTCGCCGGATTATGCGGCGCTCTGCCGGCAGGCCTCCGACGTTCTGGTCAATGGCATCAATTCAACGGCGGGCGCGCATCATGACGGTCATTGACGAAGGGGTGCTCAAACTTGACCCCGAGGAAGCACGGCGGGTGCGTCAGGAGCGGTTCGAGCGCATCGGCCGCTGGGTGCTGCCGCTGGCGATCATGATCCTGGCGATCTGGCTGTGGGACCGCATCTGCGTCTGGAACGGGATTCCACAATACATACTGCCGCGCCCTGGTGTGGTGCTGTCGACGCTCTACAACGATGCCGGCCTGCTGTTCTCGGCGCTGCTGGTCACCTTGCGCATCACCTTCCTCAGCCTGCTCCTCGCGGTCGTCGGCGGCGTCGGCCTGGCGGTGTTGTTCGCGCAGTCGAAATGGGTAGAGATGTCGTTTTTCCCTTTCGCCATCGTGTTGCAGGTGACGCCGATCGTGGCGATCTTTCCGCTGATCAACATCTATGTCGACAACCAGACGACCAAGCTCCTGCTGTGTGCCTGGATTGTCGCTTTCTTTCCGATCCTGTCCAACACCACGCTTGGCCTCAACTCCGTCGACCGCAATCTGCGCGACCTGTTCAAGCTCAATGGCGCGACGCGCTGGCAGCAACTGCGCTATCTCAGGCTGCCGGCGGCGATGCCGTATTTTCTCGGCGGGCTGAAGATCGCCGGCGGCCTGTCGCTGATCGGCGCCGTGGTGGCCGAGTTCGTCGCCGGCGCCACCGGCCAGTCGTCGGGCCTCGCCTCGCGCATCATCGAAGCCGGCTACCGGCTGAACGCGCCCAGGCTTTTCGCGGCGCTGTTCTTGATCTCGCTCACCGGCATCCTGATCTTCCTCGTGCTGTCGCTGATTTCGCATCTCATTCTGCGGCGCTGGCACGAGAGCGCGCTGAAGCAGGAGCGGTAGGCCCTTGATTCCGAACACAGGTTCATACCACTTCGCCAACGCCCGCGTTCACCGTTCGCTGACGTCAGGCTTTGACGCGCCGTTCGATGGCGATGGCTTTGCGCTCGCCGATATATCGGTCGCCGACAGCAAGATTTCCAGCATCGGCGCGCATGCCGCATCGAAGGTACCAGCCGGCGCCATCGACCTTGGCGGCCGTATCGTGCTGCCGTGTTTTGTCGATTGCCACACGCATATCGACAAGGGCCATATCTGGCCGCGAAAGCCCAATCCCGATGGCACTTTCATGGGCGCTTTGAACGCCACCGGCGCCGACCGCGTGGCCCGCTGGAGCGCCGAGGATCTTGCCAAGCGCATGGATTTCTCGCTGCGCTCGGCCTACGCGCATGGCACCAGGGCGCTCAGGACGCATATCGACAGCGTCGCCCCGCAGGAGGAGATCTCCTGGCCGGTGTTCGAGGCGATGCGCGAGGCATGGCGCGGCCGCATCGAATTGCAGGGCGCCTGCCTGCTCGGCATCGAGGGCGTGCGCGACAGGAAATGGTTCGACAGGCTGGCCAAACGGGTGGCCGCCGCCAAGGGCGTGCTGGGCGTGGTCACCTATATGGTGCCGGACCTGGAGGAGTTGCTCGACCACGTCTTCGCGCAAGCGATCAAGCATGGGCTCGACCTCGATTTCCACGCCGACGAGACCGACGATGTCGCCGCGATCTCGCTGAAGAAGATCGCCGAGGCAGCCCTATGGAACGGCTTCGAGGGCAAGATCCTCGTCGGCCATTGCTGCTCGCTGGCGCGGCAGCCAGATCTCGAAGTGCTGGACACGCTGGACAAGGTGGCGAAGGCCGGGTTGGTAATCGTGTCGCTGCCGATGTGCAATCTCTATCTGCAGGATCGACGGAGCGACGGCACCACGCCGCGCTGGCGCGGCGTGACGCTGCTTCACGAGATGAAGGCGAGGGACATTGCGGTGGCGGTCGCCTCAGACAATACGCGCGATCCCTTCTATGCCTATGGCGATCTCGACATGCTGGAAGTCTACCGCATGGCGACGCGCATCCTGCATTTCGACCATCCGGTCGCCGACTGGCCGCAGTCGGTCGCCACGACGCCGGCCAAGGTGATGCGGCTCGATGGCTTCGGCACGCTTGCCGCCGGCGGCGACGCGGATTTCGTCCTGTTCAAAGGTCGAAGCTGGACGGAATTGCTGTCGCGGCCCGAATCGGATCGCATCGTCGTGCGTGGCGGGCGGGCGATCGACCGGCAATTGCCCGACTATGCCGAACTCGACGAGCTGATGGTGGCGAGCTGATGGTGGAATGATGGATGTTTCGGCACTCAAACGCGATCTCGACGGGATAAAACTCGACGACAATCCGGCCATCGTCCAGCAGAAGAGCCGCGACTTCTACTGGTATAGCCCGGTGCTGAAACGGCAGCTCGACCATGTCACCGGCGACCTGATCGTGACGCCGAAGAACGAGGCCGAACTGATCCGCGTGCTGGCCGCCTGTCACCGTCATGGCGTGCCGGTGACCCCGCGGGGCAGCGGCACGGGCAATTACGGCCAGGCAATGCCGCTGTCGGGCGGGGTCGTGCTCAACCTCGCCGAGATGAACGAGATCAAGTCGATCGCGCTGGGGCGCGTGGTGACCGGGCCGGGCGCGATCCTGGCCGACATCGACAAGGCGACGCGGGCGCATTCCGGCCAGGAGCTCAGGCTGTCGCCCTCGACCTACAACACAGCCTCGATCGGCGGCTTCATCGCCGGTGGTTCGGGCGGTGTCGGCTCAATCAACTTCGGCGGGTTGCGCGATTTCGGCAATGTGCTGCGGCTGAGCGTGGTGACGATGGAAGTCGAGCCGAAAGTGCTCGAACTCACCGGCGAGGACCTGCACAAGGTGACCCATGCCTATGGCACCAACGGCATCATATCCGAGGTCGAGATGCCGCTGACAGCGGCCTATGACTGGATCGACGTCATCGTCGGCTTCAACCAATTCATGGATGCGGCGCGCTATGGCAATGCGCTGGCCTGCCAGGACGGCATTCTGACCAAGCTGATCACGCCGATCGCGGCACCCGTGCCGCAACTCTATTTCAAGCGGCACCAGAAGTTTTTCAGGGAAGGGCAAAGCATCTGTGTCGTCATGGTGGCGCGGCATGGGCTGGACGCTTTTCTGGCCTTTACGCGCCGGGCCGGCGGCGAGGTGATCTACGACGCCACCACGGCGACGCCGGAGGAGAAAAAGGGCCTGCCGCCGGCCTATGAGCTGGCCTGGAACCACACGACGCTGAGGGCGCTGCGGGTCGATCCGACGATCACCTATCTGCAATCGCTCTATCCTTTCCCGAACCAGCTGGCGCTGGTCGAGAAGATGGATGCGATGTTCCCTGGCGAGGTGTTCTCGCATCTCGAATTCGTGCGGCTGGACGGCAACATCACCTGCTTTGGCCTGCCGCTGGTCAAGTTCACCACCGAGGCGCGGCTCGACGAGATCATCCGCCTGCACGAGGACAATGGCTGTCCGATCTTCAACCCGCACCGCTACACGCTGGAAGAGGGCGGCATGAAGCAGACCGACGCCGTGCAGCTCGCCTTCAAGCGCGAGACCGATCCGCAAGGCCTGCTCAACCCCGGCAAGATGATCGCCTGGGAAAACCCGGACTACGACTACCGATCCGGCCGGACTTTTTTGTTCAAGGGGCTGCAAAAGGCGAGCTGATGACCAGCGTATGGCGCTGCACCCCCCTCTGGCCTGCAGGCCATCTCCCCCTCAAGGGGGGAGATTATTTGCTTCGCCGCTTTCGCCAATCTCCAACTCTGGAAAGACAGGTGCGGCCCAGAAGCTGCCAATCTCCCCACTTGAGGGGGAGATGCCCGGCAGGGCAGAGGGGGGCGTCTCGCGCTGACCTTCGGAATGTTCTCCCGTGAACATCCTCGTGCTCTATGCCCATCCGGTCGAGACCAGCTTCAATGCCGGTCTGCACCGGTTGATCGTCGAGCGGCTGACGGCGGCGGGGCATACGATCGATGATTGCGATCTCTACGCCGAGGATTTCGATCCGCGGCTGACGCGCGGGGAGAGGCTGGACTATCACAACCAGCGTGGCCCCGAGGATCCGGCGGCGCCTTATGTCGAGCGCCTGCTGCGCGCCGATGCGCTGGTGCTTGCCTATCCGGTCTGGAACTACGGCTTTCCGGCGATCCTGAAAGGGTTTTTCGACCGCGTTTTCCTGCCCGGCGTTTCGTTCAAGCTGGTCGAAGGCAAGGTGCAGCCGTCGCTGCACAACATCAGGAAGGTCGCGGCGATCACCACCTATGGCGGCAGCCGGTTCCGCGCCGTGCTGATGGGTGACCCGCCGCGCAAACTGATCAAGCGCATGCTGCGCGCAACCGTAAAACCCGGCGCGTCGGTGACTTACCTCGCCCACTACGCGATGAACCTGTCGACCGACGAAACGCGCAAGGCTTTCATGACGAAGGTCGCGGCCAGCATGGATGCGTTCTGATGCGGGTCCTCGTGGTCTACTGCCATCCGGTGCCGGAGAGCTTTTGCGCAGGGATTCGTGACACCGCCGTGGATGTGCTGACGCGGCGAGGCTGGGACGTGCGGCTGCTCGATCTCTATGCCGAAAAGTTCGATCCGGTGATGAGTTGCGAGGAGCGGCGTACCTACAACAGTCAGGCGCCGCAGGATCCGGCACTGCAGCCGCATTTCGCGCTGCTCGCCTGGGCCGAGGCGATCCTGTTTGTCTACCCGACCTGGTGGTACGGCCTGCCGGCCATGCTCAAGGGCTGGCTCGACCGCGTTTGGGCGACCGACATCGCCTTCAAGCTGCCGGCGGGCAAGGGCGGGATCAAGTCGCTGATGACGCATGTCACCAAGGTCGGCGTCATCACCACCTGCGGCGCGCCGACTTGGTGGAGCGTCGTCGTCGGCCAGCCCGGCCGCAAGACCCTGCTGCGCGGCATGCGGGCGCTGTGCGCCAGACGCTGCAAGACGTTTTTCCTGGCGCATTATTTGATGGATGCCTCGACGCCGGCGACGAGGGCGGCGTTTTTGGTGAAGGTGCGGGCGAGATTGGAGCGGTTTTGAGAGGTTTAGCGCCCTTCTCCCCGTTTCACGGGGAGAAGATGCCGGCAGGCAGATGAGGGGCAGCGCTAGCCTTGCCAACCTCGGCGCCACCCCTCATCCGGCCCTTCGGGCCATCTTCTCCCGGTAGAACGGGGAGAAGGAAGAGGCGCCGCGCTACATCTTCACCCGCTCAGCCTTCGGATCATACATCGGTTTCAGCGATGCCTCGGCCGCAAACCGTTCACCGGCGATCTCGATTTCGTAGGATGAGGCCAGCACATCCGCCTCGCTTTCGCCTTGGCAAGGCACATAGCCAAGCCCGATGGCGCCGCCGAGATGATGGCCGTAATTGCCGGAGGTGATTGGGCCGACGATCTTGCCGTCGCGCAGGATCGCCTCGTTGTGGAAGAGCAGCGGCTGCGGGTCCTTCAGCCGGAACTGGACCAGCCGCCGGCTCAACCCGGCTTCCTTCTTCTTCAGCACGGCATCGCGGCCGATGAAATCGCCCTTCGCCATCTTCACCGCGAAGCCAAGGCCAGCCTCCAGCACATGGTCCTCGTCGGTGATGTCATGGCCGAAATGGCGGAAAGCCTTTTCGATGCGGCAGGAATCCAGCGTGTGCAGGCCGCAGAGTTTCAGGCCGACATCCGCGCCGGCCTCCTCGATCACCTCGAAGACATGAGCGGCCTGATCGGTCGAGACGTAGAGTTCCCAGCCGAGTTCGCCGACATAGGTGACCCGGTGCACCCGGGCCAGCCCCATGCCGATTTCGATCTCCTGGAAAGTGCCGAACGGATTGTTCTCGTTGGAGAAGTCGTTGGGGCTGACCTTCTGGATCAGTTTTCGCGCATCCGGACCCATCAGGCATAGCACGCTTTCGGCGGCGGTTACGTCCGTGATGACGACGAACGCCTCGCCGACATGCCGGCGCAGCCAGGCGAGGTCTCGCTGCAGCGTCGCGCCCGGCACGACGAGGAAGTAGGCCGTCTCCGACAGCCGCGACACGGTGAGGTCGCTTTCGATGCCGCCGCGCTGGTTGAGCATCTGGGTGTAGACGATCTTGCCCGGCGCCACGTCCATGTCGTTGGCGCAGAGCCTTTGCAGAAACGCGCGGGCATCGCGGCCCTCGACACGGATCTTGCCGAACGAGGTCATGTCGAACAGGCCGACCTTGTTGCGGACCGCCAGATGCTCCTCGTGCTGGTTGTCGAACCAGTTCTGCCGCTTCCAGGAATAGCGGTATTCGCGCTCCTGGCCTTCGCGGGCGAACCAGTTGGTGCGCTCCCAGCCGGCGACCTCGCCGAACACGGCGCCACGCGCCTTCAGATGCTCGTGCAGGGGCGAGCGGCGCACACCACGCGACGTCGCCATCTGCCGGTAGGGAAAGTGGTCGGCGTAGAGCAGGCCGAGCGTTTCGGAAACGCGTTCCTTGAGATAGCGGCGGTTCTTCTGGAACGGCTGGGTGCGGCGAATGTCGACTTCCCAGAGGTCGAATGGTGCCTCGCCATCGTTGATCCACTGCGCCAGCGCCATGCCGGCGCCGCCGGACGAGACGATGCCGATCGAATTGTAGCCGGTCGCCATCCAGTAGCCGCGCAGCTCCGGCGCCTCGCCGAGATAGTAGCGGTCGTCAGGGGTGAAGCTTTCGGGGCCGTTGAAGAAGGTGTGGATGCCGGCGGTGGCCAGCATCGGCATGCGGTTGACGCCCATTTCGAGGATCGGCTCGAAATGGTCCATATCCTCGGGCAATTGATCGAAGCAGAAATCCTCGCTGATGCCGTCCATGCCCCATGGCTTGGCCACCGGCTCGAAGGCGCCGAGCATCATCTTGCCGGCGTCTTCCTTGTAATAGGCGCACTCGTCCGGCACGCGCAGCACCGGCAGGCGGCCGAGGCCGGGGATCGGCTCGGTGACGAGATAAAAATGCTCGCAGGCATGTAGCGGGATGTTGACGCCGTTCCGGGCGCCGAGTTCGCGCGCCCACATGCCGGCGCAGTTGACGACGATGTCGGCCTCGATCGTGCCTTGCTCTTCGCCCTGCGCCCAGGACACGCCGGAGACGCGGCCATTTTTCGTGTGGACCTTCGTCACCTTCACATTCTCGGCGATGGTGGCGCCGCGCTGGCGCGCGCCCTTGGCCAATGCCATGGCGATGTTGGCCGGGTCGCATTGGCCGTCGAGCGGCAGGTGCACGGCGCCGACGACGTCGGAGACATTGAGATGCGGATACATCTCACTGACTTCATTGGGCGAAATCTCGCGCACGTCGACGTCGAAGGCGCGGGCGAGCGATGCCTGGCGGTAGATCTCGTGCTTGCGCTCCTCGGTCAGCGCCACCGTGATCGAGCCGACCTGGCGCATGCCGGTGCCGACCTCGGTCTCGGCTTCCAGTTTGACGTAGAGATCGGCCGAATATTTCGCCAGCCGGGTCATGTTCTGCGAGCCGCGCAACTGGCCGATCAGCCCGGCGGCATGCCATGTGGTGCCCGAGGTCAGCTGCTTGCGCTCGAGCAGCACGATGTCGGTCCAGCCGAGCTTGGCCAGGTGGTAGGCGACCGAACAGCCGGAGACGCCGCCGCCGATGATGACGGCCCTGGCCTTGGTAGGGATGGCCTTGGTGGGAATGGTCTTGGCGGTCATGCGGCCTCGCGACGGTAGGTGGAAACAAAACGGCGCAGCCGCGCGGCTGCTTCCCGCAGTACCGGTTCGGGCTGGCACAGGCTTATTCTGATATGGCCGGCCGCGGCTTCGCCGAAGCTGGAGCCGGGCATGACGCCGACCTTCTCCTTGTCGAGGAAGGCGAAGGCGAATTTCTCGTCGTCGGATTCGACATCGGATATGTCGAGCATGACATACATGCCGCCTTCGGAACCGCGCACGGTGACATCATTCATCCCGCGCACCGCATCGAGCAGAACGGTGCGGCGTGCGGCGTAGCGTTCGGCGATGTCCTTGACGCCATAGTGCTGCTCCAGGGCCTCGGCGCAAGCGATGGAGATGAAGGCCGGCAGGCCGTAAGTGGTCACCAGATTGAGGTTGATCAGCAGCGAAATCATCGCCTCGGGACCGGTCAGCCAGCCCATGCGCCAGCCGGTCATGCCGTGGCTCTTGGACATCGAATTGATGACCAGCGTGCGCTCGGCCATGCCGGGCAGCGAGCGTGGCGAGACATGTTCGCCGCCGCCCAGCGTCCAATAGACCTCGTCGGACAGTAGCCAGAGGTCATGCTCCTTGCAGAGCTCGGCCAGCTCTTCCAGCCGCTCGCGCGAATAGACAGCGCCGGTCGGGTTGTTCGGCGTGTTGATCAGGATGGCGCGCGTGTTGGGCTTGAGTGCCGCGCGGATCATGTCGGCGTGCGGCTGGAAACCATCTTCGGCCGGTGTCTCGACGACTGTGAAACTGGCGCCGGCGGCGCTGAACGTGTTGGGGTAGGTGGCGTAATAGGGGGCGACCACAATGGCGTGGTCGCCCTGGTCGAGCACGGCCTGTACCGCCGCGTAAAGCGCTGCCTGGCCGCCGGGCGTGGCGATGACCTGATCCGGTGTCGTCTCCACACCGGTGCAGGCGCTGGAGGCTGCCGCCATCGCCTGGCGCAGGCGAGGCAGGCCAGGCAGCGGCGTGTAATGGTGATTGCTGCCGCGAACGGCAGCCACGCAGGCCTCGATCGTTTGCGAAGGCGTGTCGAAGTCGTGGTCGCCGACCGACAGCATGATGATGTCTTCGCCAGCCTCCTTGCGGGTCCAGGCGGCGAAATGAACCTCCCAGCCATCCTTGCCCGATGGCACGATGCCTGAAATGCGCGATGATGGTTTTGGCATCAAAGAACTCCCGAGATTTGGTAGCCGGCCTGTTCGAGCCGGCCACGCAACGCCGCGATATGGGCAGGGCCGACTTCGCAACAACCACCGACGATGTCGGCGCCGGCCGCGACCCAGCCCATCGCCTGACCGGCATAGGCCTCCGGATCGAGGTCGTGGCGCGCGTGCAGCACATCGACGGTGCCGCCATGCTTGAGCGCTTCGGTGGATGTGAAGCCGTTGGCATAGGCACCGACCGGGCCGCCGAGGTCAATCAATTCAGGCAAAGCCGCGGTGATCGCTTCGGGCCGGCAGCAATTGATCAGCCGTGCCGCGACCAGGTCGCCCAGTGCTGAGGACGCGGCAGCGAGGGCTTCGCCGCTGCGTAATCGCGGCGTGCCGTGATCGGCGAGCGTCCACGAGACCCAGACCGGTTTGCCGCTTTCCGATGCCGCGGTGACGGCCGCGCGCGCCTCATCGGCCGACGCCATGGTCTCGCACAGGAAGAGATCGACCCCATCCGCCTGCTCGGCAACGATGCGGCGATAGATGTCGAGCGTCTCCTGATAGGAAATGGTCAACGCTGGCGCGTAGCTGCCGAAGAGTGGCGACAGGCAGCCGGCGATCGCGGCTTCGCCGGCTTCGTCGCAAGCTTGCCTGGCAAGCTCGATGCCGCGTTTCTGCAGCGGCTTGAACAGGTCCTCGGCACCCTCGCGCGCCAGCCGCTCGGGTGTCGCCGAATAGGTGTTGATGGTGATGACGCGAGCGCCGGCGCGGATGAATTCAGCATGCAGGTCGCGCACCAGATCGGGTTCGTCGATCAGCACCCTGGCCGACCACAACGGCGTCGGCTCGGACTTGCTGCGGCGGACCAGTTCCTGACCCATGCCGCCATCGGTGAGGATGACCTTCTTCATGCGCGCAGCCTCTCATTTCTGGGATCCCAGAGCGGCTCATCCTTCTGCACCACCGCCTTGAAACGGTCGCCGAAGATTTCGACCTCGACGTTGGTTCCCGGTTCGGTCAAGTCGACCCGCAGCATGCCGAGCGCAATCGACTTGTCGATGCGATGACCCCAGCCGCCTGACGTGGTCTCGCCGACGATCTGGCCGCCATGCCACAGCGTCGACATGTAGGGCGCGTCGCAATCGCCGGGGTTTTCAACCACCAGCGTTACGAAGCGCTTCTTCACGCCTTGCTGCTTCTCGTTCTGCAGCGCCGCCTTGCCGCGGAAGTCGGGCTTTTCCCATTTGACGAAGCGCTCGAGCCCGCCCTGCAGGATCGAGTAGTCGGTCGACAGGTCGCCCTTCCAGGTGCGGTAGCCTTTTTCCAGGCGAAGCGAATCCAGCGCATACATGCCGAACGGCTTCAGCCCGTGGTGCTGCCCGGCGGCACAGATCGCATCGAAGATGGCGGCGGTGTCGTCGACCCTGGTGTGGATCTCCCAGCCGAGTTCGCCGGCGAAGGAGACGCGGACCAGCTTGGCCCAGCGGCCGGCGATCCTGGTCTCCTGATGCGTCAGCCATGGCAAGGTCAGGTCGGCCTCACAGGCATCGGCAAGGATTTTTCGCGAGTTCGGGCCGGCGAGGATCTGCGTGGAGAATTCCTCCGTGCGGTCGATCAGCTTGAACGCCGCATCGTCAGGCATGTGCGACTTCAGCCATTCGAAATCATGCCACTGTGCCACCGCCGCGGTGATCAGCGTCATGGAGTCCTCGCCATGGCGCACCACCGACATTTCGGTGACGATGCGGCCCTTGTCGTCGGAGAAATAGACGAGGCCGATGCGGCCGGGCTTCGGCACCAGGCCGGTCACCTGCCGGCTCAGCCATTCGGCCGCACCAGGGCCCTCGAGGTTGAAGCGCGAGAAGCCGGGCAGGTCGAGGATGCCGGCGGCGTCGCGGACCGCCAGGCACTCTTCGCGCACGCGCTGCTGCCAAGGCCCGTCACGGCGGAAGGTCAGCGTGGCTTCCTCGGAGACGTCATCGCCGTCCTGCGCGTACCAGGTGGCGCGTTCCCAGCCATTATAGGCGTCAAAGCGGGCGCCGAGCGCCTTGATGCGGTCGTGGACCGGCGACAGTTTCCGGTCGCGGCCTTCCGGCCAGGCATGGCGCGGGAACTGGATGGCGTATTCGTTGCCGTAGATCTCCTTGCCCTTGGCGACGCAATAGTCCGGGGCGGCGGCAAAGGAGGTGAAGCGTCGCGGGTCGCACGACCACATGTCCCATTCGGTCTGGCCTTGCGACACCCATTCGGCCAGCACCTTGCCGGCGCCGCCGCCCTGGGCGATGCCGAAGGTGAAGACGCAAGCCTCGAAGGCGTTGGGAACGCCAGGCATCGGCCCGATCAGCGGATTGCCGTCAGGCGCATAAGGGATCGGTCCGTTGATGACCTTGGACAGGCCGGCGGTACCCAGGATCGGCACGCGGGCGACGGCGTCGGCCAGGTAATGCTCCAGCCGATCGAGATCGTCGGGGAAGAGCTGGAACGAAAAATCCTCCGGCATCGGATCGCCAGGGGTGGCCCAATGGGCGCGGCAATTGCGCTCGTAGGGGCCGAGGTTCATGCCGGACTTTTCCTGGCGCAGATAGTAGGACGTGTCGACGTCGCGCAGCAGCGGCAGTTTCTTGCCCTGTTCCTTCGACCAGGCGGCGAGTTCGGGGATTTCCTCGAACAATATGTACTGATGGCTCATCACCATCATCGGCACTTCCCGGCCGAACATTTTGCCGACTTCGGCGGCACGATAGCCGGCGGCGTTGACGACGATCTCGCAGCGGATTTCGCCCTGTGGGGTTTCGACCACCCATTCGTCCTTCTCGCGGCGCACGCCTGATACCGGGCAGAAGCGGATGATCTTCGCGCCCATGTCGCGCGCGCCCTTGGCCAGCGCCTGGGTCAACTGCGCTGGATCTATGTCGCCGTCGCTCGGGTCATAGAGCGCGCCCTTCAACTCGTGCGTTTCGATGAAGGGGTAGCGGTGCTTGATCTCGTCGAGCCCGACCACGTCGATGTCCATGCCCTGGTAGCGGCCCATCCCCTTGGCGCGCTGGAATTCCTGCATGCGCTCCTTTGTATGAGCGAGCCTGAGTGAGCCGGTAACATGGTAGTTCATGGGGTAGTCGACTTCGTCGGCGAGGCCCCGATAGAGTTCGGTCGAATAACGCTGCATGTTCATCAGCGACCAGGAAGAGGAGAAGGTCGGCACATTGCCGGCGGCATGCCAGGTCGAGCCCGAAGTCAACTCGTTCTTTTCCAGGAGCACGCAGTCGGTCCAGCCGGCCTTGGCCAGGTGATAGAGCGAGGAGGTGCCGACCACGCCGCCTCCGATGATCACCACGCGCGCCGTGCTTGGCAAACCCGCCATGTTCTTCTCCCATCCTCAAGCGCGCCGCGCTTGTTTTTGTTCTATGCGGGCATGTCGTCTGGCGACATGCATTCAATAGACCGGTGGCGAAACCACCCAGATGACAACCGCCGGCTCGCTGCCCGGATTGCGCCAGCGGTATGGCTTGCCCTCGAAACGGAAGGAATCGCCTTCGCCGAGCCGGTGCCAGACGCCAGCGATCTCGATCTCGAAAATACCCGAGGCGATATAGCCGGCCTCCTCGGTCGGCCGCAGTTGTTCGGTCTTCATTTCCGCGCCCGGCGCGAAGATCGATCGCACCATCTCGAAGCTACCACCGAGATCCGGTGACAGAAGCTCCTCCACCAGGCCGGATTCGCTGGTGCCAAGCGTGCGGCGCTTGCCGGCGCGCACCACGACGCCGCGCTCGCTCTCCAAGGGCACGTCATGGCTGAAGAACAGGCTGATCGGCACGCCGAACAGATCGGCGAAGGCCCGGAGATCGCTGAGCGATGGCGTCGACAGGCCGCGCTCGACCTGGCTGACCCAGCCAACCGAGCGGCCGAGTTTCAGCGCGATCTCGGCCAGCGTCAGCCCGCGCACCCGGCGCAAGGCCCGGATATCGCCGGCCAGCACTCGCTCGTCAGGTCCCTGCAATGTTCGTGCGGTAGGGGAGGCCAAATCGCTCACTTCATGAAAATTTTCAACCGAATTTCATGAGAAATCATGCTCATGAAAAAATCAAGTAGATTTTCACCAATGCTCAAGATTTGCTTGCAGGATTTTGACGGTTCATGCAAAGGCTCCGCCGCGAGCGGCGAGTGGGGACGTCCGATCGACACAATGGCTAAGGGACGGCCCATGCTGGAAAAGAAGGCTCGAATCGCGGGCGACGCCGAGATCGTCGACGACGCGATCATGTCGCGCCGTTCGGTGCGCGCGTTTTTGCCTGACATGGTCGACGACGAGACCATTCGCGACATCCTGACTGTCGCGGCGCGCGCTCCCTCCGGCACCAACATGCAGCCATGGCGGGTCTACGTTACCAAGGGCGGGACCAAGCAGCGGATCACCGATGCGATCATGAATTCCGGCATCCGCGCCGAAAAAGCCGACTGGGACGAATATCGCTATTATCCGACCCAGTTCTTCGAGCCGTATCTCACCCGCCGCCGTGCCAACGGGTTCGGCCTCTATGGCGCACTCGGCATAGGCCGCCGGGAAGTCGACAAGATGCGGGCCCAGCACGACCGCAACTTCGTCTTCTTCGACGCGCCGGTCGGCATGATCTTCACCATCGACCGCCGGCTCAACCAGGGTTCGTGGATCGACTACGGCATGTTCCTGCAAAACATCATGGTCGCGGCACGGGGCAGGGGTCTGCATACCTGTCCGCAAGCCGCCTTCGCGCCCTACCACCGGCAGATCAGGCCGGTGCTCGACATTCCCGACGAGGAGATCGTCGTCTGCGGCATGGCGCTCGGCTATGAGGACGTTTCCAAGCCCGAGAACGCCTTCCGCACCGACCGTGTGCCGCTCGAGGAATGGGTGACGTTCAGCGAATAGGCGGCGTGCGAAAGCCGCGCGGCCGCTATTCCGCACTCATGTGCGCGCCGTGGCCGCTGACATGGGCGCCGTCCTGCGGCGTCAGCTTGAGATAGGCGAACAGCGCGCAGAGCGTGATGACGCCCTCGATCGCGAACAGGATCCGGAAATCATTGGTCACGGCAGGCCCGCCGCCGGCCAGGAACGATAGCATCGCCGCCGCCAGGCCGACGCTGATGGCGACCGCAAGCTGCCACAATATGTAATAGAGCGCGCTGAAGCGGGCGAGCTGTTCGGGGGCGATGTCGGAATAGGCGAGATTGCCGGTCGAGGCCCATTGCACCGAGCGGAAGACGCCGAAGACGAAGATGTAGGCGAGCACGATCCAGGCCGGCGTCGTCGCCTGCATCAAGGCAAAGCCCGCAACCATGGCGGCAACGATCGGTGTGTTGAAGACCAACACGCGGCGGAAACCGAAGCGGTTGAGGACACGCGGCATGAAGAAGCGCATCGCCACCGAACCCAGCGCGGCAACGAAGGTCAGCGACCCCGCCTGCACCGCGCTCATGCCAAAGCCGAGCTGGAACATCAGCGGCAGCAGGAAGGCGACGGAGCTGAGGCCGATCGTGTCCAGGCCGCCGCCGGTAAGGAAGGAGACGCGGAAGGTCCGGATGCGCAGGAGCTTGAGATCGAGCACGGGATTGCGCACACGCAGGCAGTAGAAGGAGGCGGCCGTCAGGATGATGAGCGCCAGCGCAAGCTCGGCCGCAATCATGCCGCTGGCGGCGTCTTTCGCCGCCAGGGAGTCCATGCCGAAGACCAGCAGGATCATGCCGCTGCCCACCAGCAGAAAGCCGGGAAAATCGAACTGCGTGCGAACGGGCTTGGTCACCGTTGGAAACAGTGAGGCGGCGAGGATCGCCGCCGCCAGCGCGAACGGCACATTGATGAAGAAAATCCAGCGCCAGGAAATGTAGGTGGTCAGCGCGCCGCCGACGAGCGGGCCAACCAGCGGCCCGGTTTGGCTGGCCACCGAGATATACATGTTGATCTTCAGCGTTCGGTTGCGCGGAAAGCTCGACAGGATGACGACCTGGCCAAGCGTGCCCATCAGCGCGCCGCCGAAGCCCTGCAGCGCGCGGGCGCCGACCAGCATCCAGATGTTGTCGGACAGCCCGCAGAGCGCCGATGAAGCGGCGAATACCAGCAAGGCAAAGCAATAGACGTTGCGCAGGCCGAAACGATCTGCCGCCCAGCCGCCAAGCGGCATCGAGATGATCAAGCTGGCGACGTAGACGGTGATCAGCAGGCCGAGCTGGCTCGGCGGACGGCCAAGGCTTTCGCTGATGCCCGGCAGCGCCGTCACCACGACATTCTGGTCGAGGCTGGTCATGAACACGCCGCAGGCGACCGTCAGCGGCAGCAGGAGCAATGCTCTGGCCGGCATATCGGCGCGATCGGTGGCGCCGGCGGATAGTTCAGCGGTCATGGGGATGTTCGAACCAAATATGCCGACTCTGAGACGGGATTTTCGCATCCCTTGGACCGGTTGGGCGGCCATGTCTCTCCATCATGGGCGCCCGCGGCAGGATTCTCTAGCGGCAGAACCGGTCGGCATTGAGGCCAGAAGCAGCGGCAATGGGCACTTCCGCCCGCACTGCCTACTGCACCTCGTAGCCGACTTCCTCGCTGGCATGACAGAGCGCCTTCCAGAACGAGCGGGCGAAAGAGCGGAAGACATAGATGTCGAACTGATCGGTCCCGGTGCGCTGGATCTGGGCGAAGACATCGTGATGCGTCGTCGAGCGGCCGGCGCCGACGGGGAAGGCGGGCAGGGCGAAGTCGATGGCGAAGAACTTCGCCAGCACCCATTCGGCTTTCGGCCCGGCAATGCGGATGGCGGTGCGGCCATGCGACAGGTCCGTCACCGTGCCGATGGCCGGCGTCACCACCCTGGCGAAGGCCGCGGCCAGTCCTTCGGCCTCGTCCGCGACGGTGAATTTTCCCGGCGCGAAACCGAACGCCGACTTCGCGCCGTCGCTCAAGCCGCCGCCGGCGCCATCGGGCAGCGCAAGGCCGGCGACAGCACGGATGGCCGCGATCAATTTCTTCTCCTCGCCGGGCCATGCCGCGAGCTGCACGATCGAGCCCGGCCTGGTTTCGGTTAGCAGGATCTCGACCCCATGTTCGAAATTGCCGTGCGAGCCGACATGGTACTCCGGCTCGAGGGGCGATTGACGCTCAACCATGCATGCGGGTCCCTTCCGGATCGTAGAAATGGTTGGAGACGATCTCCACGGGGCCGAAGCGATTGCGCAAGGGGTCGGAGACATGGGCACGCGTGCCGTGCCTGGCCTTGCCGCCCTTGACCAGCGCCAGCGCGATATGCTTGCCGAGCGCCGGCGAATAGCAGCAGGCGGTGATATGCCCGATCGAGCCGCGCGGATTGGCTTCGTCGATTTCCTCGACAATGTGCGCGCCGCCATTGAGCGGCCGGTTGTCGAGCGCGATCAGGCCGACCAGATCCAGCCGGTCGGACGCGACGAGACCTTCCCGGTCCATCATCGCCGAGCCGATGAACGGCTTTTTCTTCGACAGCATCCAGTCGAGATGCAGGTCGCGCGCCGTGGTGCGGCCGTCGATCTCGGCGCCGGTGACATGGCCCTTCTCGATGCGCATCGTGCCCAGCGCCTCGAGCCCGTAGGTGACCAGCCCGAACGGCTTGCCGGCCTCGATCAAGGCCTCCCAGACATGCGTGCCATGGCCGGCGCCGGAATAGACCTCGAAAGCCATTTCGCCGGAGAAAGACAGCCGGCAAACCATTACGGGAACGCCCGCTATCTCGCCGTGCACGATGCCCATGAAGGGCAGCGTCGCATTGTCGACGGCAGTGCCGGTGACGCAGGCGGCGAGGATTTGCCTGGCCTTCGGGCCGCCGATCGCGGCACCCGCCCATTCGTCGGTGACCGAGGTGACGTGGACCTTCAGCTCCGGCCAGACCACGTCGAGGAAATATTCCAGGTGCTGCATCACCCTGCCGGCATTGGCCGTGGTGGTGGTCATCAGGAAATCCTGTTCGCCCAGCCGCCAGGTGGTGCCGTCGTCGAAGGCAAAACCGTCCTCGCGCAGCATCAGCCCGTAGCGGGCCTTGCCGACGGCCAGCGTCGAGAACATGTTGGTGTAGACACGGTCGAGGAACGTGGCGGCGTCGGGACCCTGCACGGCGATCTTGCCCAATGTCGAGACATCGACGATGCCGGCGCTCTCGCGCGTCGCTTTGGCCTCGCGCACATAGGCCTGTTCGACGGTTTCGCCTGAAAGCCCGTAGATCATCGGCCGGTACCAGAGGCCGGCCGAATACATGGTCGCGCCGTTGGCGAGATGCCAGTCATGCATCGGCGTCAGCCGCTCGGGCTTCAAGTCGCCAAAGCGTTCGGCGGCCAGCGAGCCGATCGAAACCGGCGCGAAGGGTGGCCGGAAACGGGTCGTGCCGACGTCCGGGATCGGCTTGCCCAGCGCTTCCGCCATGATGGCGAGGCCGGGGACGTTGGAGCTCTTGCCCTGGTCGGTCGCCATGCCGAGCGTGGTGTAGCGCTTCAAGTGCTCGACCGAGACGAAGCCTTCGCGATGCGCCAGGCGGACATCCTCGGCCGTGACATCGTGCTGGAAATCGACAAAGCTCTTGCCGCTGGCCCTGATCTCGAAGACCGGCGCCGGATCGGGATCTCCAGGAATTGCCTCGACGGAGGGCAGCGCCGCCGGAGCGGCGGTCCCGCCAGCGGCGGCAAGGCCCGCGGCGCGGCCTTCAGCGATGGCCTCGACCGTCGAAAAGCTGCCGGTGAAGGCGCCGGCGCCGATCCATTTCTGTGTCGGCTTGGGCGGCAGAAAGGCCTGCCGGGCAGCGCTCCATTCCGCCTTGGCGCCGGCCTGGCTGGCCAGATGGATGGTCGGCGACCAACCGCCCGACATCAGCAGGCAATCGGCATGGACGCTGCGCGCATCGCCGCTCAGCACACCGGCGACCATATCGAAACGTTGAACCTTGAGGCCGGACAAGGCCTTGCCGCCTTCCGTGGCAACCACCGCATGGCCAGACAGCAATTCCGCCTCGGTTTCGCCGGCCAGGGCGCTCATCTCGGCGGACGGCTGCGGGCGCACGTCGACGATGGCAACGATCGCGGCACCCGCCTGCTTCAGCGCCAGCGCCGACCGGTAGGCGCTGTCATTGTTGGTGAACAGCACGACCCGCTGGCCCGGCAGCACGCCGAATTCGTTGGCGTAGCGCTCCGCAGCATGCGCCAGCATCACGCCGGGCCTGTCATTGCCGGGAAACACCAGAGGCCTTTCGAACGCACCGGTGGCCAGCACCACGGATCCGGCGCGGATCGCCCAGTAGCGATGGCGCGGCTCACCCTTGGCGGGCTGCTCCTTGTGGTCGCTGACCCGTTCGAGGGCGGCAAGCGTGTTGTTGTCGTAGTAACCCCAGACCGTGGTGCGCGGCAGGAGCCGGACATTGTCGCGGGCCGCGAGTTGGGCGACCGTGCGCCGCACCCAATCGGTCGCCCATGCGCCGTCGATGGTTTCGCCGGACCAATTGGCCGAACCGCCGAAATGCGGCTCGAGATCGGCCAGGATGACGCGGGCGCCCTGATCGGCGGCGGCCTTGGCGGCCATCAGGCCGGCCGGGCCGGAGCCGACCACAAGCACGTCGCAAAAGGCGTTCATGCGTTCGTAGCGGGCGGGGTCCTTTGCCGATCCGGCGCTGCCGAGGCCGGCGGCGCGGCGGATGAAATGCTCGCAGAACATCCAGAAGCGCGTGCCTTTCAGCGGGCCGACAACCGGACCCATGAAGGTCTTGTAGTAGAAGCCGGCCGACAGCAGCTTGCCGCCGAGCTGGTTGACGGCATGGATGTCCCAGGCGAGCGAGGGGAAACGGTTCTGGCTGACGGCAAGCAGCCCGTCATGGATTTCGACCATGGTTGCCGGGATGTTGGGCTCGCGCACCTCGCCCTTCAGCACCGTCACCAGCGCGTTGGGCTCCTCGACGCCCGCGCTCAGCAGGCCGCGCGGCCGATGGTATTTGAAAGAGCGGCCCAAAAGTGTGACGCCGTTGGCCAGCAGCGCCGACGCCAGCGTGTCGCCGCCATGCCCGGTATAGGCAATGCCGTCGAAGGTGAAGCGGATTGTCTTCAGCCGGTCGATGCGGCCGCCAGTGTCGGCGCGGCGCGGGCTCATGGCTTGTCCTCCGCCTTGCTGCGTGCCGCCGAGCCGTGATCGCCGCGCACGAAGGCGACACTGGAAATCTCATGCGTCAGCGTGTTGCGCACGACCCTCAGGTGAGCCCGGCAGCCGCCGGAATGCTGCCAGATCTCGTTGTGGTCGCCGGCCGGGTTCAGCCGGTCGTAGACATAGGCATTCCAAGCCTCGAAATTCTGCGAGACGGGGTCGGGGCGCTCGCGGTTGCCGTCACCCTGATAGGTGAACTCGATGACGTCGCGCGGGCCGCAATAGGGGCAAGTGATCAGCACGGAATGTTCCTAATGAAGGCTTGTTTAGTGAAGCCTCGGGTTCGCGCCCTGGCCCTTGTCGTCGATCACCAGACCGCGATGAAAGCGGTCGAGCGTGAAAGGGGCGTTGAAATCGTGCGGCTGGTCCTTGGCGATGGTCCAGGCGAAGCACCAGCCGGAAGCAGGCGTCGCCTTGAAGCCGCCATAGCACCAGCCGCAATTGAGATACATGCCGGGCAGCGGCCCCATGGTGATGATCGGCGAGCCGTCCATCGACATATCGCAGACGCCGCCCCAGGAGCGCAGCATGCGCACACGCGCAAGGCCCGGGAAAAGCGCCAGCATCTCGCTCATCACCTCGTCGACGATGGGCAGGTTGCCGCGCTGGGCGTAGCTGTTGTAGCCGTCGATGTCGCCGCCATAGACAAGGCCGCCCTTGTCGGACTGCGACATATAGAAATGGCCCATGCCGAAGGTCACGACGGTGTCGATGAAGGGTTTGAGCGATTCGGTGACGAAGGCCTGCAGCACGTGGCTCTCGATCGGCATCGTCTCGACGCCGGCCAGTTGCATGACGCGGCCGGTGCTGCCGGCCACCGCGACCGCCACCTTCTTGGCCCTGATATCGCCGCGCGAGGTGGTGACGCCGGTGACGCGGTCGCCGTCGCGCAGGAAGCCGGTGACCTCGCAATTCTCGATGATGTCGACGCCACGCCGGTCGGCGCCGCGCGCATAGCCCCAGGCGACCGCATCGTGCCGGGCGGTGCCGGCGCGCCGCTGCATCAGGCCGCCGACGACGGGGAAGCGTGCCTCGCTGGAGATATCGAGCGCCGGAATCAGGCGCTTGATCTCGGCGGGCGTCATCAGTTCGGCATCGACGCCGAGATGGCGCATGGCATTGCCGCGCCTCGCATAGTCGTCGAACTGGGCAGGCGTGTGCGCCAGGTTCAGGCAGCCACGCTGCGAGAACATGACGTTGTAATTGAGCTCGTGCGACAGGTTCTCCCACAGCTTCATCGAATGTTCGTAGAAGCGGGTGTTGGCCGGCAGCAGGTAGTTCGAGCGCACGGCGGTGGTGTTGCGGCCGACATTGCCGGAGCCGAGCCAGCCTTTTTCCAGCACCGCGACATTGGTGATGCCGTGCTCCTTGGCAAGATAGTAGGCGGTCGCCAGCCCATGTCCGCCGCCGCCGATGATGATGACGTCGTAGGACGCCTTCGGATCTGGCTTGCGCCAGGCCGGCTTCCAGTCCTTGTTTCCCTTGAGCGCGTTCGCGAGCAGCGAAAGGGCCGAGTACTCTGCCATGTGTAAGGTGTCCGTTGCGGGCGATGCGGCAGACTATAGAGCAGGGGGCTGACACAAAGCCAATATTGCGCCATCGCCTTTCGACTGGCCGACGCCTGATGTGCGCGATCGGTCGCGGTGACTTGCCCCATGATATGGCCGTCTTTATCAAGGACAGGGTTTTTGAATGCCTTTGCCGCCCGCGAGTCGCCGATCCACATGTTTTTCCGATTGCTTCGCCTCATCCTGGTCCTGGCGCTTGTCGTTTCGGCGCCGCTGTCGTTCGAGGCGGTAGCGCAAGGCGTTGGCCAGGCGCCCGCCGGACTGGTCGCCGACCAGCAGAAGATCATCCAGGGCCTGACGACGAAGACCGACAATTTCGAGAAGCAGATCCAGCAGGATGGCGTGGACGACGGCAGTCTCGTCGACATCCGGCTGCAACTGGAGGAACTTTCACGGCAATCGTTGAACAGTGCATTGGCCTTCCGCACGCGCCTGGGCGAAATCAACAGCCGGCTCGAACAGCTCGGGCCGCCGCCTGCGGCCGGCCAGCCTGCGGAGCCCGACATCGTCAGCGCCGAGCGCGAGGGGCTGACGTCGGAAAAGGCGGAGATCAACGCGGTCATCGCGCAGGCCCAGACCCTGTCGATCCGCATCAGCGGACTGATCGACCAGATCGGCAACATGCGCAGCGCGCTTTTCCGCAATCTTTTGACCAAACGCTATGTGCTCTCTGACGCCTTGAGCCCGCAGGTCTTTTCCGACGCGCGCGACGAGTTCGACAATTTCTACAAGGCGGTGTCGTCCTGGCTTAGCTTTGCCATCAAGTTCAAGTTCCAGGCCATCCTGGCGGCAACCTTCGTGGCGCTCGGCCTGGCGCTGGTGCTGCTGGTCGGCGGGAGGCGCCTGTTTGGGCGCGTGTTCGAGGCCGACTCCACGAATGAGGACCCATCCTATCTCAGCCGCCTGTCGGTGGCTTTCTGGTCGACCCTGCTGCCGACTCTGGCGGTCGCAGCCTTTCTCGGTTCAACCATCTTCTTTTTCAATTATTACAACGTGTTGCGTGGCGACATTGGCCTCTTCCTCAATGCCTTGGCCACCGTCATCGGCGTGGTGTTCTGCGTCAACCGGCTGACCAACGCGGCACTCGAGCCGCGTTTGCCCAACTGGCGTCTCATCCCCGTCGAGACCGGGCCGGCGCGCTGGTTGGTCCGCCTGACCACCGCCATGGCCGTGGTCATCAGCTTCAACACCTTCCTGTCGGTCGTGAATGACAAGATGGGGTCGCCGCTGTCGCTGACCATCGCGCGCAGTTTCGTCGCCACCATCATCGTCGGCGTCATCCTGATCCTGATGGCGATGCTGAGGCCTTTCAAGGCTCGCGACGGAAGCTGGCGCCCATGGCCGGCATGGCTGCGCTATACCTCGCTCGGGCTCGGGCTTTTCACCATCATCGCGGCGCTGCTGGGGTATATCGGCCTTGCGCTGTTCGTCTCGCTGCAGGTCGTGGTCACCGGCACCGCGCTGATAACAGCCTATATCGGCTTCCTGTCGGCGCAGGCGATCGGCGAGGAGAGCGCGTTCGCCAACACCTCGGTCGGGCGCTGGCTGTCGGCCAATTCCAGCTACGAGGATACCGCGCTCGACCAGCTCGGTCTTGTCGTCAGCATCGCCATCAACGTGATGATCGTGCTGGTGTTCCTGCCGCTGATCCTCTTGATGTGGGGTTTTCAGCCCGGCGATATCGAGGCATGGGCGTACAAGCTCGCCACCGGGATCAATATCGGTTCGGTGACGATCTCGGTCACCGGCATCCTGTCGGGCATCGTCGTCTTCGTCATCGGCTATTTCCTGACGCGCTGGTTCCAGGGCTGGCTGGATGGCTCGGTCATGGCGCGCGGCAAGGTCGATACCGGGGTGCGCAATTCGATCCGGCTGGCGGTCGGCTATGCCGGCGTGGCGCTTGCGGCACTGGTCGGCATCTCGGCCGCCGGCATCGATCTCTCCAGCCTGGCGCTGGTCGCCGGCGCGCTCTCGCTCGGTATCGGCTTTGGCCTGCAGAACGTGGTGTCGAATTTCGTCTCGGGCCTGATCCTGCTGGCCGAGCGGCCGTTCAAGGTCGGCGACTGGATCGTGGCCGGCGACGTCAGCGGCACGGTCAAGAAGATCAGCGTGCGCGCCACCGAGATCGAGACCTTCCAGCGGCAGTCGGTGATCCTGCCCAATTCCAACCTGATCAACAATGCCGTCGGCAACTGGACGCACCGCAACAAGCTCGGCCGCATCGACATCAAGGTCGGCGTCGCCTACGGCAGCGACGTCAAACAGGTCCACGCCGTCCTGCTCGACATCGCGCGCAGCCATCCGCTGGTGCTTAAGAACCCCGAGCCCTTCGTGCTGTTTTCCAATTTCGGCGCCGCGGCGCTCGAATTCGAGATCCGCGTGTTCCTGGCCGATGTGATGAACGGCAATGTCGTACAGAACGATGTCCGCTTCGCCGTGCTGGAAAGATTCGATGACCAGCACATCGAAATCCCGTCCACGCCGCGCGCGGTCGTCGAGGCCAGGACGCACGTGGCATGGCCGACCGATGACGACAAGATCGAGGCCGATTTCGCCGAACAGGCAGAGGCCAAGGCGCAAGCCGAGGCCGAGGCGAAACGCCAGGCCAAATCAGGCCGCAAGACGCGCAAGCCCGATCCGGATTAGGCTGGACATTGCCGGCTACATGCCGCCAAAGCCAATTGCGGCATGAATGCGGCATTCAGTTGCGGTTCAGCTTCCATCTCATATAAGCTCCCATGCAAAGGCGAGAATGCCTTGTGAAATGCAACAGAGGCGGTGGGAACACCGATATTGCAATGTGGAAGTCTCTCGTCGCTGCCGTGGCCCTGCTCGCCGTGAGCGGCTCGGCCCATGCCGCCAGCGCGGTCAACAAGGACGCCCAGACCCGCACGCTGGTCGTGACCGAGGGCGGCAGCAAGACCGAGCTGGCGCTGGCCGGCGGTGAAACCGTCGAGTTCTGCCAGAATGGCTGCTTCGTCACCTTGCCGAACGGTGACCTCGAAGCCCTGACCGGTTCGGAAACGATCGAGATTTCCGGCGGCGTCGCCCGCATCAAGTAATCTCCGTCGCATGGTTGGAAAGGCCGGGCATTTGTCCGGCCTTTTATCGTTTCCGGTAGCGGTTGCTTAACAATGAAGCCGGAAATACCCGGCGGCAGCCGTCTGCAACCGCACGTTTTAACGTTCGCTAGGCCATACCCCGCTATACCGCTATCCAAGACGCCGAAACACGGCGCTCAACGGGGTTCCGGTTTCGGATCATACGCGGGCAGGGCAGGACGGGCATGGATGCGCGGTCGGACAGGAACGCAATACCGCTTGCGGTCGATCTCGACGGCACGCTGATCGCGACCGATCTTTTGTGGGAAGGATTGTTCATCCTCCTCAAGAAGAACCCGCTCTATCTCTTCCTTGTGCCGTTCTGGGCGGCCGGCGGACCGGCTCGGCTGAAGCAGGCGATCGCCAAGCGCATCGACATCGACCCGGCCACGCTGCCCTACCGGGCGTCATTGCTCGACCGGCTCCGCGGCGAGCACGCCGAAGGCCGCAAGCTCGTGCTGGCGACCGGCACGCCGCGCAAGTTCGCCGATGCCATTGCTGTCCATCTCGGCATTTTCGACCGGGTGCTGGCCACTGACGGCCTCGACAATCTCACTTCGGACAAGAAGCGAGCCTCGCTCGTCGCGGCCTATGGCGATGCCGGTTTCGACTACGCCGGCAACAGCCGTCATGACCTCCAGGTCTTCGACGCGGCGCGCAGCGCGATCGTCGTCGCACCCGACCGTCACGCCGCGCGCTGGCAGGCGGCGCATGGTGCCGAAACGATGCCGGCGCCGAAGCCGACATTGCGGACCATCGTCAAGATGCTGCGGGTGCATCAGTGGCTGAAGAACTCGCTGATCGGCGTGCCGATGATGCTGTCGCACGAATATTTCAATTCCAGCATGATCTGGGAATGCCTGCTGGCGTTCATCTCGTTCAGCGCGGTGGCGTCGGCGATATATATCCTCAATGATTTCTTCGACCTCGCGCTCGATCGCAAGCATCTCACCAAACGCAACAGGCCATTCGCCAGTGGTGCCCTGTCGATCCCGTTCGGCCTTGGCGCGATCGCGGTTCTGCTGACGATCGGCATCGGCACCGGGCTGTTCCTGTCGCTTGAATTCCTGGCTGTGCTCGGCGGCTACATGGTCGTCACCACGGCCTATTCGCTGTCGTTCAAGCGCATGCTTCTGGTCGACGTGCTGACGCTTGCCGGTCTCTATACGGTCCGTGTGCTGGCGGGCGCGGCCGCGACCGGTGTCGACGTTTCATTCTGGCTGCTCGCCTTCTCGATCTTCTTTTTCCTGTCGCTGGCGCTGGTGAAGCGCTTCGTCGAACTGCGCACCACCGCCATTCCGCCGGGCGAGCGTATTGCCGGCCGCGGCTATCGAACCGAAGACCAGGAGATCGTTGCCCAGGCCGGCATGGCTTCGGCCTTCTCCTCGGCGCTGGTGCTGGCGCTCTACATGGACAGTGTCGCGGTGCGCGAACTCTATCCGCATCCCTGGCTGATCTGGCCGCTGGCGCCGATCGTGCTCTATCTCACCATGCGCGTCTGGATCCTGGCGCGCCGCGACGAAATGCACGACGACCCGGTCGTCTTCATCATCCGCGACTGGCGCAGTCAGATCGTGGTGGCGATCGGCGCCGTGCTGCTGGTCATCGGGGGCTGGTAGCCATGGCCGAACGCTTTCAGAGCTTTGGCCTTGCCACGCCGCCAGCGGCAAGGACGATGCATGCCGATGACGCCATTGCATTGCTGAAGGGCGGTCAGGCGAGACAAGCGTCGCTGCTTGCCTATGGCAATGGCCGGTCCTACGGCGATTCCTGCCAGAACCAGGCCGGCACGGTCATCGACATGCGACCCCTGAACCGCATTCGCGGCTTCAACGCCGAGACCGGCCTCCTCGAAGCGGATGCCGGTGTGCTGCTCGCGGATGTCATCGCCTATGCCGCGCCACATGGCTTCTTCCCGGCCGTGGTCCCCGGCACACAATTCGTCACGCTCGGCGGCGCCATTGCCAACGATGTCCACGGCAAGAACCATCACCGGCGCGGCACGTTCGGGTGCCATGTGGAGAGCTTTACGCTGCTGCGGTCGGATGGACGGACCTATCGTTGCTCGGCGACCGACAATGCGCGCCTGTTCCGGGCGACCATCGGCGGCATGGGCCTCACCGGCCTGATCCTGTCGGCCTCGATCCGGCTGATGCGGGTTCCGTCGCTCGACATCGTGGAAAAGACGACGCGGTTTCGCGACCTCGGCGAATATTTCGATCTGGCCGAAGCGGCGGACCAAGCCAATGAATATGCCGTCGCCTGGATCGACCAGCTCGCCGGCGGCCCCCACAGCGGACGGGGCCTGCTGTTTACCGGCAACCACGCCGAGCACGGCTCGCACGCGGCCGCGCGTGCCAGCGCGAAATTCTCCGTGCCGCTCCAGCCGGCATTCAACGTTCTCAACCGGCCGTTCCTGACCGCTTTCAATGCCGCCTACAGGTGGAAAAAGGGCAGGGCCACCGGGCCGCGTCAGGTCGAATACCAGGGCTTCTTCTTCCCGCTCGACGGTGTGCGCGACTGGAACAGGCTTTATGGCCCGAAGGGGCTGTTCCAGCATCAGAGCGTGGTCCCGGAAGAGGCCGCGCGCACGATCGTGCCGGCGCTGCTCGCGGCCGCCCGGCGGGCCCGGCAGGGGTCGTTCCTCACCGTCCTGAAGCGCTTCGGGTCGACCCGCTCGCCGGCACTGCTGTCGTTCCCCAGGCCGGGTTACACGCTGACGCTCGATTTCCCCAACAGGGGCGCGGCGACGATTGCCCTGCTGGGCGAGCTCGACCGCATGACGATCGCAGCTGGGGGCGCGGTCAACCCCTACAAGGACGCGCGCATGGCTGCCGCGACCTTCACCGCTTCGTTCCCGGACTGGCCGAGGCTGGAAGCCCTGCGCGACCCCGCCTTCATATCCGATTTCTGGGCGCGCACCGCCGGGAGCATCGAGCTGGGGCGGCGCGGTTCGGAAGCCGCCGAATAGATAAAAGTTGAATAGATCATGGTTTATGAATGGTTAACGTCGAGGTTTACTCAAAATTGTCTTGTGAGTTCACGAAATCTTTTCAAGTTTGTATTACTTGAGATTACGGGGTTGGCGGGTTGAAATGAAATATATCGTCTTCATTCTCTTTACGGTCATGACCAATGCCGCTGCGCAGCTCATGCTGAAGCAGGGCATGATGTCGCTTGGCCCCATTTCGTTCGAGGGCACCAATCCGTTGATCAAGCTGCTGCAGATCGTCTTCAGCCCCTGGGTCTTCCTTGGCTTGTGCACCTTCGTGATTTCGATGGCCTCGCACCTCTATGTGCTGTCCAAGGTCGAACTCTCCTTTGCCTATCCCTTCCTCAGCCTGGCTTACGTCGCCGTCGCCATCTTCGCCTATTTCGTCTTCCGCGAGGATCTCAATGGCTGGCGCATCGCCGGCATCGCCTTCATCTGCGTCGGCACGGTGCTGATCGCGCAAAGTGGGCGAGGGCATGAGGACCAGACCGCTTCCATCACATCAGACAAGATCCCTGCAAACGAGACCGTTCGATGAGACATGTGATTTTCGGCGGTGACGGCTTCGTCGGCCGCCACCTTGCCCCGAAGCTTGTGGCGGATGGTGAAGAGGTCGTCGTCGCCGATATCGTCAAGAGCGACCTTGCGCATTACCGCAATGCCCGCTTCATCGAGTGCGATGTCACGGATTCCGCGTCGGTCGCCGCCGTCGGGCTGAAGGCGGACGACATGGTCTACAATCTGTCGGCCAAGATGCTGTCGCCGATCCAGGTGCGGACCAAGCGGCATGACTTCTTCTTCCCGGTCAACTTCCATGGCACCGAGCACATCATGCAGGCCATGGACAAGGCCGGCGCGCCAAAACTTGTCCACTACACGACCGACATGATCTACGGCCACACGGTCACCCAGCCGATGACCGAGGAACATCCGGTCGCGCCGCTCGGCGAATATGGCTGGTCGAAGCAGAAGACCGAGGAACTGGCCGCCGAATGGCGCAAGCGCGGCATGTCGATTTCGCTGTTCAGGCCGCGCCTGATCATCGGGCCTGGCCGGCTCGGCATATTGGAAAAACTGTTCAAGCTGATCGATTGGAACCTTCCGGTGCCGATGATCGGTTCGGGCAAGAACCCCTATCAGTTCATCTCGGTGTTCGACTGCGCCGAAGCCGCCCGCGCCGCCTGGAAGGCCGGTGTGCCCAACGAGGCCTATAATCTCGGCTCGCTCAACCCGCCGCCGGTGAAGAAGTTGCTTGGCGACCTGATCCGGCATGCCGGTTCGAAGTCGATCCTGTTGCCCACGCCAGGCTGGGCGGTCAAGCGCACGCTGGACCTGCTCGATCTCATGAACATGCCGATCATGGATCCGGAGCAATATCTGATCGCCGACGAGGACTGCGTGCTCGACGTGTCCAAGGCCGAGCGCCAGCTCGGCTGGGTGCCCCAATATCGCGACGAGGACATGCTGATCGCCGCCTATAGCGAATACCGCGCCAAGAAGGCGGGTCCCGCCGTCGCCGCCAAACATGTGCCCGCCGAATAGCGGCCCGCCAAACAGTTTTATGGCGCACGACGCTGGTCGTAGCGCGGACAGGAGATTGAAATGACCGTGATGGCCAAACCCGAGCAGACGAATGCGCGCACCCTGGTCAGCGCGCCGGCGCTGTCGCCCGCCACCATCGCCAAGCCCGACCTGATCAGCGTCGAGCAGGCCAAGGCGATGGACGTCGCGCGCATGACGGATCTGTTCAAGGCACATCTCAACCCCGGCCAACTGCATTTCATGAAGCTGCTCGGCTTCCACAAGATCAAGATCGAGCGTGCCGAGGGCATGTTCTACATCGACCAGAACGGCCGCAAGATTCTCGACTTCTTCGGCGGCTTCGGTTCGCTGGCCTTCGGCCACAACCATCAGCGCATCCTCGAGGCGCGGAAGCAGTTCCAGGAAGAGAAGCGCCAGGAAATCGCCATCGCCTTCATGTCGCAATACGCGGCGGCATTGGCGCACAATATCGCGAAGTGCTCGCCTGGCGATCTCGACATGGTGTTTTTGGGCTCGTCCGGTTCGGAAGCGATGGAAGCGGCGGTGAAGCTCGCCGAGCGTGCCGCCGGCCCGAAACGGCCGAAGATCGTCTATGCCGAGAACTCCTTCCATGGCAAGACCAAGGGTGTGCTGGGCATCACCGACGGCCAGCTCTACCGCGCCGACTTCAAGATGGCCGACAATACCGTGCGGATTCCCTTTGCCGACATCGAGGCGGTCGAACGCCTGTTCCGTACCGATCCGGAGATCGGCGTCATCGTGCTCGAAACCATCCAGGGCGGCGGCGGCATCATCCAGGCGCCGACTGAGTATTGGCAAAAGCTGCGGGCGCTGTGCGACCAGTATGGCGTGCTGTGGGTCGCCGACGAAGTCCAGTGCGGCTATGGCCGCTCGGGTCGCTTCTATGCCTTCGAGCATTATGGCGTCGTGCCTGACGTGACGGCACTGGCCAAATCGCTTGGCGCCGGCAAGGCCGCGGTCGGTGCGATGATCGCGCGCCGCGAAATCTACATGAAGGCCTACGGCACGCCGAAGACGGCGATGATCCATGCCATGGCCACTTTCGGCGGCATGGGCGAGGCGTGCGCCACCGCGATCGAGGGCATCAACGTGCTCTACGATGAGGGGCTGATCGACAACGCCGCCGTCACCGGCGATTATCTGCTGCAACGCCTGCGGGCGCTCAGGGAAAAATACCCCAAGATCATCAAGGACGTGCGCGGCAAGGGCTTCATGATCGGCCTGGAGTTCCACGACTTCTCGCAGACCTTACCGATGGTGCTGCGCCCCATCGTCAGCGTGCTCGACGACAAGCTCAAGGGCTCGCTGTCCGGCTTCGTCGGCGCGCTGTTGTTGCGCGACTATGACGTGCTCGTCGCCTTCACCGAATACAACCGTAACGTCATCCGGCTCGAGCCGCCGCTGATCTGCCAGCGCGAACATGTCGACCGCTTCGTCGACGCCTTCGACAGCCTGTTGTCGCGCGGCATCGTGTCGATCGTGAAGGACTTCGTCAAAAGCCAGGTCCGTTAACGAGGTTTGCGGAACACCGTCATGCTGACCAAGTCGCCCACTCCGCAAAATCCACTCGACCGGCTCGTCGAGGCCGGTCTGGCGTGGGGCGAGGGGACCTATGCGCGGCTAGCGGCTCCGATCGGCGCGGCGGCCTTCGCGCTCTATATCCTTTTGACGGCGTTCACGGCCTGGGTGATGCCCGACGCCAACTGGGACATGCTGCCCTATCTCGCCATATCGGAGGAGGGCACCTACCCCGATGCCCAGGCGCTGCATGACTATGCCTACGACACCGTCAAATCGGGTGTCTCGGCCGGCGATTACAAGGCGCTGACCGACGATGGCGGCGGCTTCCGCAGCCAAATGGCTGAGAATGCGGCCGACTTCCATTCGCTGCTCGGCATGTACCGGATCAAGTTTCTCTACGCCGAGATCCTGTCGACGCTAAGCGCGGTGATGGCGCCGGTCGCGGCGATGCGTCTGGTGCAGGTGTTCTCGGTGCTCCTGTTTGGTGCCATCACATTGCTCTGGCTGCGCGGGGAAAAGGCCTTGGCCTTGGCGCCAGTGATCGGCGCGGTTCTGATCATGGCCGATTTCGGCGACGCCGCGCGCGCTTCGACACCGGACCTGCTCACGTCAGCTCTCTTGCTGGGTGGTCTCTATGCCTATGTCCGAGGCCGCGAGGCGGCAACGGCCATCCTGCTCTTCCTGGCCTTCATGGTGCGGCCGGACAATATTGTTTTCCTTGCGATTTTCGCGATATTGCTGGTCGCCTTCCGGCAGAAGGCCTGGGGCGCGCTGGCCGGTTTCGCCGCGTCTTTCGTCGCGTATTTCGCCATTTCGCACTGGGCTCATCATCCAGGCTGGTGGCCGCATCTGTGGTTCTCCAGCATCGAGCAACACTACGACATGGACGGGTTCGAGCCGGCGTTTTCGCTTATCGCCTATCTCAAGGCGTTCGCCGCATCGCTGCTGCGCGCCGTCAACCTGAACAGCTGGGTCGGGGTTTCGGTGCTGGCGCTGGCCGGCTGGTTCGCGGCCGGCCGCGCCGGCTTCCGCCTCGACCGCCGCGCCGGCATCCTGTTCGCGGCGCTGGTGCTCGGCGCGCTGGCCAAATTCACCGTCTTCCCGATCCACGATACGCGCATCTATTTCCCGCATCTGATCCCGCCATTCCTGCTGCTGGCACCACCCTTCATGGCGTTGTGGGCAGCGGTCACTCGCGGCCAGCACCGCGCCGCCTTGCACGTCCTATCAGGAGACAAATCATGAGTTCGGTTTCCAATCTGGCGCGCATTGCCCTGTCGCTTGGCCTTCCAGCCGGCTTGCTCGATCGCGGGCCGTCGCTGCGCGGCACCAAGTTCCTGGCCAAGGCGGCGCTTAAGGCACGCTTCGGCGGCGGCGGCCGGCCATTCCAGATGGTCAATGTCGGCGCCTGCGACGGCGCGCTGTTCGATGACGTGACGCCTTGGCTGCACCGCATTCCAAAAGCCCGCGCCATGCTGGTCGAGCCGATCCCCTACAATCAGAAGCGGCTGCGCGCCAACTATCCCGATACCGGGCGTTTCATCATCGAGCCGGTGGCGGTGACGAAAACCAGGGGCACGATCACCGTCCATACTTTCGATGCCGCGGCGCTGGAGGCCGGCACGCTGCCGATCGAATTCATTGGCTGCTCATCGGTGACCGACACCAATTTGATGTCCGGCAAGAATGCCTGGGGCGAGGCCGACGCCAACTTCAACAAGTTCGCGCCGCATCTGAAAGACATCGAGGTGCCGTCGGAGACGTTGCAGACATTGCTCGACCGCAACGGCATCAGCCACATCGACGCCTTCCTCGTCGATTGCGAAGGCGCCGACTGGATCGTCTTCGAACAGGTCGACCTGAAGCGTTATCGTCCCGGCATGATCAAGGTCGAGGTCGGCGCTTTGCCAGCGGCAGAAATCGGCCAGGTCGTGGTCAAGCTGAAGACGGCGGGCTACCAGGTCGGTTTCCAGGCCGAGGATGTCTGGGCGTTCGCCTGACAGGCAGCCGTTTTCCCTGATTTATGACGGGTCGCGCCGCACCTGCGGCGTGTCGCAAACAGGCGGTAGCGCCGTGCCCGCCGCCTGCATATTGTGCGCCGATCAAACGGGCGCCGACGCCGCCCGCAACAGCACTTGGAGTCGCGGGCAATGGCAGAGTTTCCGAAAAAGGCGAAGGTCGTCATCATTGGCCTCGGCGGCATCGTGGGCGCGTCGATCGCCCATCATCTGATCGAACGCGGCTGGACCGACATTGTCGGCATCGACAAGTCCGGCATCCCGACCGATATCGGCTCGACCGCGCATGCGTCGGACTTCTGCTACACCACCAGCCACGATTTCCTGTCCTGCTGGACCACGCTCTACTCCATCGATTTCTACGAGAAGATGGGCTATTACGCGCGTGTCGGCGGCCTCGAGGTCGCCCGCGTCGGCGACAACGGGCGTATGGACGAGATCAAGCGCAAGATCGCTTCGGCCAAGGCCTTCGGCACCCGCGCACGCCTGATCGAGCCCGCCGAGATCAAGGAAAAATTCCCGCTCATCGAACAGGATCTGGTGCAGGGCGGCCTGTGGGATCCGGACGCCGGCCTCGTCATCCCGCGCTCCCAGACGGTTGCCGGCAAGCTGGTCGATCAGGCGGAAGCCTCGGGCAAGCTCAAATCCTTCGCCAACACGCCTGCGAAGTCGCTTGTCGTCAAGGACGGCCGCATCAGCGCCGTGGTGACCGACCGCGGCACGATCGAGGCCGACTATGTCGTCGTCTGTGCCGGCATCTGGGGGCGGCTGATCGCCGAGATGGTCGGCGAGGACCTGCCGGTCATGCCAATCGACCATCCGTTGACATTCTTCGGGCCCTACACCGAGTTCGCCGGCACCGGCAAGGAGATCGGCTGGCCGCTGCTGCGCGACCAGGGCAACTCGGCCTATATGCGCGACACCGGCGACCCCAAGACCGCCGAGGGCGGCCAGATCGAGTGGGGCTATTACGAAGAGACCAATCCGCGTCTCTGCCACCCGCGCGATCTGCTTGAGAAGGACCAGGCGCGGCTGTCGCCGTCGCAGCGCGATCTCGACATGGAGCAGATCCTGGCGCCGCTCGAACGCGCCATGGAGCTGACGCCGATCCTGGGCGAACTCGGCTACAATGAAGGCCATTCCTTCAACGGCTTGCTGCAGGTGACCGCCGATGGCGGGCCGTCGATGGGCGAGAGCCAGAAGGTGAGGGGTCTCTGGTACGCCGTCGCCATCTGGGTCAAGGACGGCCCTGGCATGGGCAAGCTGATCGCCGACTGGATGACCGACGGCCGCACCGCGATCGACCACCACGCCATCGATTATGCGCGTTTCTACCCGCACCAGACCAAGGAACAGTTCATCTGGGATCGCTGCACCGAAACGGCGATGAAGGTCTACAATCCGGCGGTGCATCCGCGCGAACCTTTCTCCAAGGCCCGCAACATCAGGCGCTCGCCCTTCTGGGAGCGCGAGAAGGAACTCGGCGGCTATTTCATGGAACTCGGCGGCTGGGAGCGCGCCCACGGCTACGCCGCCAACGAGCATCTGCTGGAAAAATACGGCAACCGGGTACCGGTGCGCGAGAACGAGTGGGACAACCGCCATTTCTGGCGGGTGTCCAACGCCGAGCATCTGGCGATGAGCGAGGATTGCGGCATCGTCAACCTCTCGCATTTCTCGATGTATGACATCGAGGGACCCGACCATGTCGCGCTGCTGGAATGGCTGTGCGCGGCCAAGATCGGCGGCGACAACAATATCGGCAAGGGCATCTACACCCACTTCCTCGACGAGGAAGGCATGGTGCGCGCCGACTTCACCGTGATCCGCATGGCCGATCGCTGCCGGCTGATCGACGGCGCCGACGCCGGGCCGCGCGACTTCCGCTACATGCAGCGCACCGCGCAGGACAAAGGGTTCGACGTCACCATCACCGATGTGACCGAGAAGTACGTCACCATCGGGATATGGGGGCCGAACGCCCGCACCACCTTGCAGAAGGTGGTCGAGAACCCGGATGGACTTTCGCCGGAGAATTTTCCATTCGCGGCGATCAAGTCGGTCCGCATCGGCGGCAAGGATGTCACCGCCTTCCGTATCTCCTATGTCGGCGAGCAGGGCTGGGAGCTGCATATGCGCTACGAGGATGGTCTGGCCGTCTGGGACGCGCTGCGCTCGACCGGCGTGATGCCGTTCGGCGTCGAGACCTACGCCAACACGCGCCGCATGGAGAAGAGCCTGCGGCTGCAGAATGCCGACCTGTTGACCGAGTACAATCTGCTGGAAGCCGATCTCGCCCGGCCGAAGGTCAAGGAGAATGATTTCTGCGGCAAGGCCAAGCATGTCGAATACCGCGAACGCGCAAATCAGCCGGCCATGCTGTGCACGCTGGTGATGACCGAGAATACGGATTCCAAGGGTGTTGCCCGTTATCCCGTCGGCATCATGCCGGTGATCGACCCCCAGAGCGGAGAAACGCTGGTCGACGAACTTGGCCGCCGTTCCTTCACCACATCGGTCGCCTATGGCCCGACCATCGGCAAGAACATAGCGCTCGCCTATCTGCCCTGGGCCTATGCGCAGGAGGGCCGCAAACTGAATGTCGAGTATTTTGGCGAGACCTATCCGGTTGAAGTCGCCGGTGTCGGCTACAAGCCGCTCTACGATCCGGAGAATCTGAAGCCGCGGAGCTGATTTGCCCGGTGGAATAATGGACTGATCGCAAAAGCCTGGTTTGGAGCCGGGCTTTTGTCTTTTTAACCGGGCTGTTTTCGCTTACCCTCGCGGAATGTCTGCTTTCCCCCGCGCAAGACATCTGCTTTCCGGCTGCGCTGCCCTGGCGCTGACGCTCTGGCTGGTGCCGGGATCCCGCGCCGACGAGCCGGTCGACGTCGAGCTGGTGCTGGCGGTCGACGTTTCGCTGTCGATGTCGGCGGACGAACTCGAGATCCAGCGTCACGGCTACGCGGCAGCGCTGACGCATGACAATGTGCTGCAGGCGATCGCCGATGGCGCCTATGGCAAGATCGCCGTCACCTATGTCGAATGGGCTGGTACCAGCTGGCAACGGGTCATCGTGCCGTGGACGGTGATCGCGACGCGGGCCGACGCGGAGCGGGTGGTGGCGCAATTGTCGGCCCAGCCACCCAACAGCGCGCGGCGCACCTCGATCTCCGGCGCGCTGGAGTTCGGCAGCGACCTTTTCGCCGAAAGCGGCTACCAGGGAACCAAGCGCGTCATCGACATTTCGGGCGACGGGCCAAACAACCAGGGCGGGCCGGTCAATCTCACCCGTGACGCGGTGGTCAGGCAAGGCATCGTCATCAACGGCCTGCCGCTGATGACCCGCGGCGGCTTTTCCGGCGTCTATGATGTCAACGATCTCGACCGCTACTACAGCGACTGCGTTATCGGCGGCCCCGGCGCCTTCATGATCCCGGTCAACGACTGGACGCAATTTCCCGAAGCCATCCGCCGCAAGCTGGTGCTGGAGCTTGCCGGCCCGGCGTCACCGCTATGGGCGGCGGAGGAGGCGGATCATCCGCCGGTGGTGCTGGCGCAGGACAAGCCGGCCACCGACTGCGAGATCGGCGAGAAAATGTGGCGCAACCGCAACTGGATGCCGGACAGCCGCTAGAGCAATTCCAAACCAGGTTACCGCGTGCTGCCGGTGTCGCCGAACACGTTCCTGTTGATTGACAAGCCGATTGGCGTCTGTGAACAATTTGCCCCAGAGAAACAAAAGGGGAACCGATATGAACAGGATCGCCGTCCTTGCCGGGACATTGACACTTGCCGCGGGCTTGTCCGCGCCGGCCATGGCCGCCACATCACTCACCATCGGCATCAGCGGCTGGACCGGCTTCGCGCCGCTGACGCTTGCCAAGCAGGCGGGGCTGTTCGAGAAGCATGGCCTCGACGTGACCTTGAAAAAGGTGCCGCAGGCCAGTCGTCCGCTCGCCATAGCCAGCGGCGACCTGCAATGCGCCGCCACCACGGTCGAGACATGGCTGGTCTGGAACGCCAGCGGGGTGACCACCAAGCAGATTTTCCAGCTCGACAAATCCTATGGCGCCGACGGCATCGTGGTGCGCAACGACATCAAGACCGTCGCCGATCTCAAGGGCAAGAACGTGGCGTCCTCCGCCCCGGGAACGTCGCCCTATTTCATGCTGGCCTGGGTGCTGAACAAGAACGGCATGTCGACCAAGGACGTGACGGTCGTCAATCTCGAGCCCGACGCGGCGGCGCAAGCCTTCCTCGCCGGCCAGAACGATGCGGCGGTCACCTACGAGCCCTTCATCTCGGCCGTGCGCGATAAGGCCGACCAGGGCCATATCCTGGCGACCACGCTCGACTATCCCATGGTTCTCGACACGGTCGGCTGCACGCCCGAATTCCTCAGGGCCAATCCCGACGCCGCCAAGGCACTGGCCGACAGTTATTTCGACGCGCTCGACCTGATCAAGAAGGATCCACAGAAATCCTACGAGATCATGGGCGCCGACGTGAAGCAGTCGGCCAAGGAATTCGAGGATTCGGCGAAGTATCTGAAATGGGCCGACAAGGCCGAGAACAAGACGTTCTTCACCAAGGAGTTCCAGGACTTTTCCAAGACCGCCGGCGAGTTGCTGCTGCAGATGGGTCTGATCAAGGAGGCGCCCGACGTCGCCACGCTGGCCGACACCAGCGCCGTGGCGAATTGACGGTCAACCCTTGGGCACTTTGCGGTGGCGCCGAGCGCCGCCGCCTTGCCACTGACAAAGGACGAAGATGCGCCCCTTGCATCCTGTCTCCCCGGGCCTGCGAACCGTGCTCGGCATTTCCTTCTTCGTGCTGTTCGTGGCCTTCTGGGCCTGGATCACGCTTGGCGGCCACGTCAACCGCATCTTCCTCGCCGATCCGCTGTCGATGCTGCGGGATGGCTGGCGGCTGCTGGTCGAGGATCGTTTCTGGCTCGACATACTGATCACCATCTGGCGGGTCTTCGGCGGCTTCGTGCTGGCCTCGGTCGTCGCGGTGCCGCTCGGCATCGCCATGGGCGCCTGGAAGCCGGTGGAAGCCTTTCTGGAGCCGTTCGTCTCCTTTGCCCGCTATCTTCCGGCGTCGGCCTTCATTCCGCTGCTCATCCTGTGGGCGGGTATCGGCGAACTGGAGAAGCTGCTGGTCATTTTCGTCGGCTCGGTGTTCCAGATCATCCTGATCGTCGCGGTCAAGGTCGGGTCGACGCGGCGTGACCTTGTCGAGGCCGCCTATACGCTGGGCTCGACCAACAATGGCATCGTCAGACGGGTGATCATGCCGGCCAACGCGCCCGAGATCGCCGAGACGCTGCGGCTGGTGCTCGGCTGGGCCTGGACCTACGTCATCGTCGCCGAACTGATCGGCTCGTCGTCAGGCATCGGCTACATGATCATCAACAGCCAATCGCGGCTGGCGACCGGGCAGATCATCTTCGGCATCATCGTCATCGGTCTGATCGGGCTGCTCTCCGACTTCGCTTTCAAGGCCTTCAACCGCTGGCTCTTTCCGTGGAGCCTGGCGTGAGCAAGCTCCTCATCGAGGGCGTCTCGCGAACCTTCGCCGGCGTGCGGGGCGGAGAGCCCGTCAGGGCGCTGATGCCGATCGACCTGGCGGTCGCCGCCAACGACTTCATCACCATCCTGGGGCCGTCGGGTTGCGGAAAGTCGACGCTGCTGAGGATCGTCGCCGGTCTGGAGGCGCCAAGCGAAGGCCGCGTGCTGCTCGACGGCAAGACGGTGACGAGGCCCGGGCCGGACCGCGGCATGGTCTTCCAGTCCTACACGCTGTTTCCCTGGCTGACAGTGGCGGAAAACATCGCCTTCGGCCTGCGCGAACGCGGCATGGCCGAGAAGGAGCGGGACGGCATCGTCGCGTCCTATGTCGACCTCGTCGGGCTGAAAGGGTTCGAGAACCATTGGCCGAAGCAGCTTTCGGGCGGCATGCAGCAGCGCACCGCGATCGCCCGCGCCTTGGCCAACGATCCGGAGATCCTGTTGCTGGATGAGCCGTTCGGGGCGCTGGACAACCAGACGCGCGGACTGATGCAGGAGTTGCTGCTCGGCATCTGGGAAAGGCGCAAGAAGACGGTGCTGTTCGTCACCCACGACATCGAGGAAGCGATCTTCATGGCCTCGCGCGTGATCGTGATGACGGCGCGGCCCGGCCGCATCAAGTCGGATATCGGCATCGACCTGCCGCATCCGCGCCATTACACGTTGAAGACCAGTCCCGAATTCTCGGCGCTGAAGGCGCGGCTGACCGAGGACATCCGTGTCGAGGCGATGCGGACGGCGCAAGTGCAGCCGGCCGAGGGTTGATCAGCACCCTGTCCGATCAGGCCGCCAGCAGCTGCTTGCGGTCGACGCGTTCCTGCTGCGGCGAGCGGGCATAGAGCTCGCGGTAGCATTTCGAGAAATGCGAGGCCGAGACGAAGCCGCAGGCGACAGCCACCTCGACCACCGGCATCGACGACTGGATCAAGAGATGCCGTGCGCGGTCGAGGCGGATTTCCAGATAGTAGCGGGCCGGCGAGCGTCCCATCTCGGTGCGGAACAGGCGCTCGATCTGGCGGCGCGACAGGTCGACATGGTCGGCGATCTCGATCAGCGACAGCGGCTCGGAGAGATTGGCCTCCATCAGCTCGATGATGGTCAGCACTTTGGAGTTTTGCACGCCAAGTCGGGCCCGCAGCGGCAGGCGCTGGCGGTCGGTCGGGCTGCGCACGCGGTCGGTCAGCACCTGCTCGCAGACCCGGTTGACGAGGCTCTCGTCGAAATCGTCGCCAATCAGCTTCAGCATCATGTCGAGCGCGGCGGTGCCGCCGGCGCAGGTGTAGATGTTCTGGTCGATCTCGAACAGGTCGGCAAAGACATTGGCCTTCGGGAAGGCCTCGGAAAAGCCCGGCAGGTTTTCCCAATGGATGGCGCAGCGCTTGTTCGACAACAGCCCGGCAGCGGCGAGGATATGCGCACCCGTGCACAGGCCACCGACCGCAACGCCGCGATTGTATTCCTCACGCAGCCAGGCAAAGGCCGACTTGTTCTGGTAGCGCTCGACATTGATGCCGCTGCAGACGATGGCCATGTTGGGGCGATCCGGCCCCGCCATCTTCTTGCGTTCCTCCTCCAGCGAGGTGTTGACGGCGCATTCGACGCCGTTGGAGGCGCGCACCGGCTTGCCGTCGATGCTGGCAAGGCGCCAGCGATAGGCCTCATAGCCGAGCATCCGATTGGCGGAGCGTAGCGGGTCGAGCGCGGTCGCAAAAGCGATCATGGTAAAATCGGGAACAAGGAAGAACACAAACGATCGCTTGATCGGATGCTTGACGGCGTTCACGGGGAACCTCATCTGGCCATGACGCGAACAGGATGTCGCGAATAGCATAGCGACATCAGGAAAAACCATGCTTGTCAATCGGCTACTCTGGCTGAGCGGGATTATATTTGCGACATGGGTCGCAAATGGGCAATTGCTGTGCGCGATGCCCCGGGAAGCAGCGCCAACTGTTCAGGCGGCGGGCAAAAGGCAACAAAAACGCCGCCTTGGCCGGAGCCAGGCGGCGCTACAGTCTTAAAGCAGCGGCAGGGACGCGCTGCCTCGAAAAATGGTCAGGCGACGAAGCCAAGACGGGCCGCGGCCATCGCGCCGGTCTGGCCGGGCATGGTGTTGGCGAGGCGCTGGCGCTCGAGAGCGGTGGTCAGGTTCATTTCGCGGCGGGCGAAGAGGCGGGCAAAAAGCTTCATGATCATCTCCAATCGGTTGCTCAGACTCAAAGTGTAGAGCGTACTTTGTGCGTCCAATTGGACGCACGTCGCTCTAAACGGGTCGCCTTCGCTTGATGGAGTGGGGCAGCTCGTTTGCTGGCGGTGATATAGGCTTGTGTGAGCGGAAACTAAATCGCAAAAGCGAAGCGCTTGATATGAAAAGCGACACCGAATGCGACAAATTTGGGCAGCTTAGGGGTGGATCACCCCGCATTTGCCAATATTTACAGCGGGTTAGTCTGAAAAATAAGCTGCTATGCGGCTTGCTCATATGCGCCATGCAACGGCGGCATGGCTCCTGAATTCGTTTGAATACAAATAAAATAGAGAAGGCCTGCCGGGCGGGTTGCGCGGCAGGCCTTCAGCATGGGGTACACACGATCTACTTTGCTCCAGCCCAGGATCCGACGCCATTGCGAATGCCGGTCTTGGTGTCGGAAGCTTCCGGCCAGCCGATATCCTTCTGCAACTCGATCGGCAGGGAACGGATGGCGCGTTCGGTCTGGTAGCGGGCGCGGGCCGCGTTGAATTCGGTCGCGATGCGGCCGAGGGACGAGAGGATAGACATATCGATCTCCTTTGCTGCGGCGCGGGAGGCGCCGGCAATGCGTTACGTCAGGTCTGTTACAGCTTCATTTCACGTCGAATGCAGGTCCGCGTCATGGTCGTTTGGTGACCGCTTTGGCAGCATGCTGCTTCGATGGAGTTGACTATGCTCCTGATCTGATGTTCAATCAAACGAAATGGAATGATGCTTTGTATCAGAAAAATTGAAGGCTGATCGCCATGAACGCCCCGCTTAATCATCCGCTGCCGCTGCTCGACCTCGACGTTTTGCGCACCTTCGTGGCGATTGCCGAGACCGGCAGTTTCACCACGGCGGCCAATGCGGTGTTCCGCACGCCGTCGGCTGTCTCCATGCAGATCAAGAAGCTGGAGGACATTCTCGGCCGCTCGGTGTTCGCGCGCGACGCGCGTTCGGTGACGCTGACCACGGACGGCGAAATGCTGCTCGGCTATGCCCGCCGGCTTTTGTCGATCAACCGCGAGGTGGTGTCGAAGTTCATCATTCCCGACATTGTCGGCGTGGTGCGGCTGGGGTCGCCGGACGACTATGGCGAGCGTGTGCTGCCGCATGTGCTAAAGCGCTTCGCGCAGTCGCATCCCTCGATCGCCGTCGACGTCACCATCGACCAGAGCAGCAATCTGCGCCGCCGCATGGATGACCGCGCGCTCGACATCACGCTATTGACGAACTCCTACAAGACCAGCGCGCTCGGCGCCGAGGTGCTTTTGACCGAACCGATCGTGTGGGCCGGCGCCAAGGGCGGCTGCGCGCATCTGCGCGAACCGCTGCCGGTGTCATTGTGGGAAGAAGGCTGCGCCTGGCGGGCCGGTGCGCTGGAGGCATTGGGCCGCGAGGGCCGCAACTATCGCGTCGCCTATATGAGCGCGCATACGGCCGGCCAGCGCGCCGCCATCATGGCCGACCTCGCGGTGGCGCCGCTGCCGCGATCGTTCCTCGGCAACGACATGGTCGAACTCTGCCCGAAGGACGGTATGCCCGATATCGGTACCTACAATCTGGCCATGGTGGTAGCGCCGGACGCCAGCGCGCCGGTCAAGGCCGTCGCCGACCATATCCGCGCGACCTTCGAAGTGTTCCGGGAAACCGGCAAGTTCTGATTATCCGGGATACCCGGACTGGAGGCGCTGCTCCGCGGCCTCCGCGGAGGGCGCCTTGAACCTTGCCGCCGTGCCTTGGACGATCGGCGAAGGGCTCTCGCTAAGGAAAGCAACGATGTGTTGGCGCGCGCGCCGCGCTTCCGGCATGTCGATCAGCGGCCAGACGTGGAACATGCCTTCCTCGTAAACCAGATCCACCTCGACACCGGCGGCGCGGGCTTTTTGCGCGAAGATCAGATTGTCGGGCGTGAGAAGATCGCGGGAGCCCGTCAGGAGCAATGTCTTCGGCAACACCGACAGATCGCCATAGACCGGGCTGATGCGCCAATCTGTCGGATCCATGCCGGCACTATAGAGCCGGATAGCCTCCCGCCCACCGGCGATGCCCAACCATGGATCGTTTCGCTCCGCCTCGAACACTTCGGGGTTTGCGAGCGAGACGTCGAGTCCGGGTGAAATCAGCACATGGCGCGACGGTAGGGGCAGGCCCTCTTCCGCCGCCATCATGGTCAGTACCACGGCCATGTTGCCACCCGCGGAATCGCCCATGAAGGTGATCTCTTCCGCCTCCGTCTCCTCGATCATCTGGCGATAGACATTGCCGACCATGCCGAACATGGCGTGGAAATCGTGTTCCGGGGCGATGGGATAGATCGGCACGGTGATGCCGTAGCCCAGCCGGTCGGCCATATCGGCGATCAGATACCAATGATAGGGCGTGATCTCGAAGACATAGGCGCCGCCATGCAGATAGAGAATCCGCTTGTGCTCTCCGGCCCTGGGAGCGATTTCGTAGACCGGAAAACCGTCCACGCTGCGCGTCTGGATGTCGTAACGCTGCTGCAGCGCGGCCGGTGGATGGTGATCTTCCGTCTTGCGCGCGGCCGCGATCCAGCGCCGCAGGTTTTCCGGGCTGGAAAAGGCCTGCTTGCGGCTGTGCCTGAGCACGAAGGATACGACGTGGCTTTTCAAACTTGGCATGCGGATACACGAACTTCGGCGGCAGCCGACTAAGAGAATTCCCCCTCCAAGCGAAGATCGTGCCTTGGCCGAAAATGTCAAGATTTACGCTGTGCCCACACGCTGGTGTGATCCGCGCGCTGTCGTCGGCGCCGCGGCAAAAGTGCCGCGCGCAATCGGTTGCTGGTGGCCACCGGGGATGTGCGCGATCCCCGGCGGATGCCGAGCAATTTGCATTTGTCGGCGAACGTCATCAGCGCGTCGTACCCAGAAGCAGCGAGGCGAGCGTCACCTGCGGATCGTTCGGCGGCGATGCCGGCCAGCCGATATCCTTCTGGACATGCGCCGGCAAGCTGTTCAGCGCGCGGATCGCCTTGTTCCTGGCATGGGCCTGCCTGATGGTCACACCGAAGCGGCCGAGATTTTCGAACATCGACATTTTCATCTCCCTTGAAGAACGGCGGTGGCCAAGGACTATCCTCGGTCGCCGTTCGATGCGGGGTAAATGCGCCTGCCATGTATCGGATGGATTTCGCGAAAACAGCGTTTCGGTTTCCTGATCGGTTCGATCCGGAAACATTTGCATACAAATGAAATCGAGGGAGGGGCCGGCGCTCTTATTCCCGCCCGCGTCTTGCCGCGTGGCCTTCGCGCGAGCGCCGGCGTGGGGTGGCGTCTCCGGCGACGCCATCCTCGCTGACCGTCTTGCGTGGCGGCAGCTTCACCGCCGCCGACAGTTTCGGGAACGGATCGACCTTGTTGGGCAGCGCCATGGCGTAGACGAAATGCTCCTGGAATTTCGGCTCCAGCGCGGTCTCGATCTTTTCGATCTGGCTCACCGTCTCCTCGATCTCACGGCGATAGCCGCGGTTGAGCAGCGCCATGCGGGCACCGGCGCCGGCGGCGTTGCCGACGGCCGAGACCTTGTCGAGATCGCAATCGGGGATGAGACCCAGCACCATGGCGTATTTCGGATCGATGAAGGAGCCGAAGGCGCCGGCGAAATGGATGCGGTCGACATGCTCGGTGTTCTGCTTTTCCATCAACAGCTTGGTACCGGCGTAGAGCGCCGCCTTGGCAAGCTGGATGGCGCGCACGTCGGTCTGGGTGATGGTGATCTTGGGCCCATCTTCCTGCAGTGAGTCGGAGCCTTCCTTCAGCACATAGGAGAAGGTGCGGCCGTTGGCGACGACGCGCGGCGAGCGCAGGGCGAGCGATCCGTCGACGACACCATCCTCGGAGATGATGCCGGCGAGATACATTTCAGCGACGATCTCGATGATGCCGGAGCCGCAAATGCCGGTGACGCCGGTCGCCTGCACGCTGTCGAGGAAGCCCGGTTCGTCGGACCACAGTTCCGAGCCGATGACGCGGTATTTCGGCTCCAGCGTCTCGGGATCGATGCGCACGCGCTCGATGGCGCCGGGTGCGGCGCGCTGGCCGCCGGAGATTTCGGCGCCTTCGAAGGCCGGGCCGGTGGGCGAGGAGGCCGCGACGACCCGTGTACGATTGCCGAGCACGATTTCGGCATTGGTGCCGACATCGACGATCAACATCATCTCGTCCTGGCGGTGCGGGCCTTCCGACAGCGTGACCGCCGCCGCGTCCGCGCCGACATGGCCGGCGATGCAAGGCAGCATGTAGAGGCGCGCGCCCTGGTTGAGCTTGAGGCCGATATCGGATGCCTTGATGCGCACGGCGCCAGAGACGGCGAGCGCGAAGGGCGCGCCACCAAGCTCGGTCGGATCGATGCCGAGGAACAGATGGTGCATGATCGGATTGCCGACGAAGACGCTGTCCAGGATGTCATTGCGCTGGACGTTGCCTTCGGCGCAGACCTTGTCGACCAGGCTGGAGATCGCCTCGCGCACGGCAACCGTCATGCCTTCGCGGCCGTCCGGGTTCATCATCACATAGGAGACGCGGCTCATCAGATCCTCGCCGAAGCGGATCTGCGGGTTCGACGTGCCGGACGAAGCCGCGACACGGCCCGACAGCAGCGAAACCAGATGCATGGCGATGGTGGTCGAGCCGATGTCGCAGGCCAGACCATAGGCCTCGTTCTTGAGACCCGGCCACAGCGCGATGACGCGCGCTATATCGCTGTCGGCATCCTTGTGGATGGCGGCGGTCGCGGTCCAGTTGCCCTTGCGCAATATGCCTTGCACCTGCGGCAGCAGGTAGAAGTCGAATTCGAGGTTTTTAAAGCCCCAGTCCTTCATCAGCGCGATCTTGAGCCGATCGAGGTCGCCGAGCGGCTTGTGCATGTCGGGCTCTTCGATCTCGACATAGCACATGCGGATCGCCGTATCGCGGGCGATCACCCTGGTGTCGGCATCCTTGCGGATGGTCTGCGCGTTGATGACCGTATCCTGCGGCACGTCGATGACGAGATCGCCGAGGATCTGCGCCGAGCAGGAGAGGCGGCGCCGTTCGGGCAGGCCGCGCACGCGCTCGTAGCGCTCTTCCTTGGGCCCCTTGGGCGAGATGTGGTCGTTTGAGGAGGTGATCTTGTGCTTGGCGAAATTGCCTTCCTGCACCTCGATCTGGCAGCGCCCGCACGTGGCACGCCCGCCGCACACGCTTTCGACATAGACGCCGAGCTGGCGCGCGGCGTCGAGCACCGGCGTGCCGACAGGAAACCGCCCGCGCTTGCCTGACGGCATGAACAGCACGAGCGGATCGGTAATGTTTGCAGGTGAATTCACGATTGCGCGCTTATCCCCGACCCATCCGGGCCTCACGGCCGCCGCGCCGGCGGCCACCATTGCCGCCGCCTTCGCCCGGTGCATTGATCGCTGTTGGCGCCGCCACCGCGTGGCCGCCTTCGGCCGGCTTGTAGTCCTTGTAGGTGCGGATCCAGTTGGTGCAATTCTCGTCGGTGCCGTTCAGAACGTTGGCGCCGCGCACGGCCTCCATTTCCTGCGGCCGCACAGGGTTCATGATCGCCGAGGTCATGCCGGCGCCGATCACCATCGGGATGAAGGCGGCGTTGATGCCGTGGCGGTGCGGCAGGCCGAAGGAGATGTTGGACAGGCCGCACGTGGTGTTGACCTTGAGTTCTTCGCGGAGCCGCCGCAACAGCGCGAACACCTGGCGGCCGGCATCGCCGAGCGCACCGATCGGCATGACCAGCGGGTCGACGACGACGTCGTGCGCCGGAATGCCGAAATCGGCGCAGCGCTGGACGATCTTCTTGGCGACGGCGAAGCGCACGTCCGGGTCCATCGAGATGCCGGTCTCGTCGTTGGAGATGGCGACGACAGGCACGTTGTATTTCTTGACCAGCGGCAGGATGGCCTCGAGTTTTTCCTCCTCGCCGGTGACGGAGTTGACCAGCGGGCGGCCCTTGGCAACCTTCAGCGCGGCCTCGATCGCGGCGGTGACGGACGAGTCGATCGACAGCGGCAGGTCGACCAGGCCCTGCACGATCTCCAGCGTCTGCACCAAAAGGCCAGGTTCGGTTTCGTTCGGGTTGACCGAAGTGACGCCGGCATTGACGTCGAGCATGGTGGCGCCGCAGGCGGCCTGTTCCAGCGCGTCCTTGATGACGGTCTCGAAATTGCCGACCACCATCTCGGCGGCGAGCTTCTTGCGCCCCGTCGGGTTGATGCGTTCGCCGATCACGCAGAAGGGCTGGTCGAAGCCGATGATGATTTCTCGTGTCGCCGAGGCGACGATGGTCCGGGTCATGAAATCTCTCCGTCGTGATATAAAGAGTTCTTTATATCGTTATCTCTTGTCGATCAAGCGAATGGTGACCGTCGGCGCCTTCAATGCGCGGTCTTCACCATGTCCACCTGGGTCTCGGTAATCTCGTCGTGCAGGATGCGGTCGAGCCGGTCGGCGACCATCTGGTCGTCGCGGCGGATTTCCCGCTTCCATGGCTGGCGGCCCTTCAGCACGCCCGATTCATCGACGATCTCGGCGACATATTCCTCCTGGCGGTAGGCCATCACATGGATGCCCGAAACACCGGGGATTTCCTTCACCTCGTTGATGATGTCGGTGCAGAGCTGCTTGCCTTCCTTCTTCTGGTCCTGAGCGCCTTCCAGCCGCTTGATCACCGCGTCGGGGATGTGGATGCCGGGCACGTTCGAGCGGATCCATTTTGCCGTCTTGGCCGAAGCCAGCGGGCCGACGCCGCACAGGATGAACACCTTTTCGGTGTGGCCGAGATCACGGGCCTTCTGCATGAAGGTCCTGAACATCGGCACGTCGAAGCAATACTGCGTCTGCACGAACTGTGCGCCGGCGGCGATCTTCTTGCCGAGATGGATCGGGCGGAAGTCGAAAGGCGGCGCGAATGGATTGACGGCCGCACCCAGGAAAACCTGCGGCGGCGTCGTCAGCTTGCGTCCGGACAGGAACTTGCCGTTGTCGCGCATGATGCGGACGGTTTCGAGCAGCGACATGGAATCGAGATCGAATACCGGCTTGGCGCCGGGCTGGTCGCCGGCCTGCACGCCGTCGCCCGTCAGGCACAGCATGTTGGCGACGCCCATGGCGGCACCCCCCAGCACATCGCCCTGGATGGCGATGCGGTTCTTGTCGCGGCAGGCGATCTGCATGATCGGCGCATAGCCCATGCGGGTCAGAAGGGCGCAGATGCCGACCGACGACATATGGCAATTGGCGCCGGACGCATCGACCGCGTTGATCGCGTCGACCCAGCCGTCGAAAATCTTGGCCCTGTTGTAGACGTCTTCCGGATCGGCGCTGTCGGGCGGGTTGAGTTCGGTGGTGACGGCGAATTCGCCGCGCCGCAGCACGCGCTCCAGCCGGCCGCGCGAAGAATGGCCGGGCAGGGGATCGAGCGGCAGGTGAATGCCGGCCGGGTTCTCGTCACGCTGAGGGCCGGTCACGCGGCGGCTCCGGATTTTGGCGCGTCAGCGGCCTCGCGGGCTGCCGCCGCCTGCGCGGTGACGCGCAGCCAGGCCGAGGTTTCACGCAGCGACTGGTCGACCGGCTTCTGCACGGTGAGGATCCTGTCGGAATTGACCATGTTCTGCGAGCCTTCCCAGGCCTTGACCCAGACACAGGGCATATTGGGCTCGACCTCGCAATTGCCGTTGGCGCGGACGCCGCCGCAAGGGCCGTTGCGCAATTGCTTGGGGCAGTTCATCGGGCACGACATGCCGGTCGAGGACAGGATGCACTGGCCGCACATGCGGCAGTCGAACATGAAGCCCTTTACGCGCTTCTCGACGAATTTGACCGGGGCCTCGACGCGGCCATAGCCGATGCCCTTCCACAAGGGATGCAGCAGCAGGAACGTGTCGGCAAAGCGGGCATAAAACCATTCGAGCAGGCGCGAGTGCCGGATCGACCACAGCCGCACGGCAAACGAGCGCTGCACGCGGCGCTGCGGCGACACGTCGGCCGGCTTGTAGTCGGATTTCGGCGCTGCCTTCTTGACCAGCGTGGCCTGGGTAACCGCCGGGTTCTCGTCAGACATTTTCTTTTCCGCCCGCCTTGACCAGAGCGACCAGCCGCTCGCGGTCGTATTTCGCGTCGAGCTCGTTGAAGGCCTTTTCGACCTCGGCTTCGAGATCGTCACCGACCGGAATCGGATCGGCCTTGCGCCATTCGGCGAGATAGTCGTCGGTGCCGCCGGCGCCGGTGCGCATGGCGCACATGTCGATCGCCTCGGTGAAGCGCAACGGCAATTCGCGCTTGGCGTTCTGCCGGCCTTTCCTGACGATGACCTGGGCAGGAATGTCGCGCCAGTAGACGACGATAAGATCGGCCATGAATTCTCGCTCCTCGATATTCCGAGCATTGCCGCAAGCGTCGTAAGGCTGCTTGTTATGGGACGACGCGCGCGCATTCAAAAGCGACGCATTTGGATGTCGTAAAATGAAAGGTGGGTTTATTCGTTTGCGACCCATGTCGCGACGGGGTCAATGCAGCGGTAATGGCGGCGGAGTTTGCGCTGCTTCCGACGCTGGATGCGTTACCAGATGCCGGTTCTCAGCCCTGTCCAGACATAGAAGCAGATCGTCGGGTGGTACCACTGTTTCGAAGGCAGCCCTGGATCGAACGTTGCGAGTTTTCCGGCAAGCGCATCGCTGACCGCCTCGACGCAGATGTCGCGCGAAAACGCCGCCTGGCGCAGCGCATAGCTAGAGATGGTGTCGCCTTGTTTCGGCTTGCCGCGCACCTGCTTCAGCACGCCGCCGGTGTCGACGCCCGCATCGACCAGATGGACGGTGGTGCCGAAATTTTCGGGATCGCCCGACGTCAACGCCCAATAGCCGCCATTCATGCCGCGATATTTCGGCGTGATGCCCGCATGATAGTTGAGCACCGGACAAGGCATTTTGGCCAGCATCTCCCTGGAAATCAGCCGGCAGCCATTCAACAGCACGACGCCGGGCTTGATCGTCTCGATCGCCCGCAGACATTCCGGCCCGTCGGCGGACGCCACATGGACGATGACCTGGCCTTGCCGCGGCTCCGTTTCAAGCTTCTCCTCGGCAATCAACCGGGCGGCATGTTTGACATTAAGCCGTTTGCCAAGCCTGCTCAGCACCATCGTGCCGAGCTGGCCCATGGCGGAAATCCAGCCCTGACGCCGGGCGCGGCCGCGCAGCAATTGTTTTTTGGATTCAGGAACTTCCAGGATGACGCTGACGGGGCCGACGCGGTCAGCGAGGTCGTTGATCATGGCCCAGACATGCGCGCCGCCGCCGGTGACGACGACAATCGGTCGCGGATTGGATTCCGACGCTGCCATTGATCTTGCCATGCTCCAAGGACCGGCTGACGTGGCCGGACCCTAGGGCAGGCTGGTTAATCCTTGGTATGCCGGAAGCATTACCAGGGCATGAAGATCCGCTCAGCGCTTGAATTCCATGATGTCGAGCTTCGATTCGTAATAGGGCGCGGGGAATTCGATGCGCCATTCCTTGGCGCTGTTGCGGAAGGCATAACCGACCTGGTCGGTTTGCGGGCCGCTGCCATAGGGCTTTGCCCGGTCGTCGTTGACGGAGCCGGTGCCAAGATAGATCGAGCGCTTGTCGCCGTCGTCGAAGAAGCGGCCCTGGGTGCGCTGCGAACCGCTGATCTTTTCCAGCCGCCAGCCGGAGCCATCATCGGTGACCCTGCATTTGAACCAGCCATAGATGACGAGCGGGCTCAGTCCGCCGACCTTGATCGTGCGGCACCGCCAGTTGCCGGTGAGATCCTTGTCGGAAAAGGCAACCAGCGGTTTGGCCAGCAAGGTGTCGAGCTGCTTGACCTCGGCGGGGTCGCCGGCCTTCGCCTCGGCGAGGGCCGCCTTGCGGGTCTCTCCATATTTGTCCAGCCGCGTCCTGTCGGCGGCGGTGATGAGTTTCTGCACCTGACCGTCGGCAAGGGCGGGCAAGGTGCAGCAGAACAGGCCGACAACGGCAAGCAAGGGGCGGAGGTTCATCGAAGCATTTCCCGTTTTGTCTGGTACGGCGCTGCCGACGTCTGGTGCATAACTTACCGGGTCGCTGGCGCCTGTCATCCGTGCTTAACAGCGTCACGGTCAAAAATCATGGTGCGACGCATGCGAATATTGCTTACGGGGTCGTCAGGCTGGCTGGGCAGCGCGTTGGCGCCACTCCTTCGCGGGCTTGGACATGACGTCACCGGCCTCGATCCCGTCCCATCGGCCGAAACACGCATCGTCGGTTCAATCGCCGACCGTGAGCTCGTCATGCGCGCCGTCGGTGAAAACCGGATCGAGGCCATCATCCACAGCGGTGCGCTGCACAAGCCCAACATCGAAAACCACGCCAACAGCGATTTCATCGCGACCAACGTGCAAGGCACGCTAAACCTGCTCGATGCGGCGGTGGCAGCCAATGTGCGAAGCTTCGTCTTCACGTCGACGACCTCGCTGATGATCTCGCAGGCGATACGCGACGGCTTCAAGGGCGGTGCGCGCAAGGCGGCGTGGCTGACGGAGGACATGTCGCCGGAGCCGCGCAACATCTACGGGGTGACCAAGCTGTCCGCCGAGCATCTTTGCCGTCTCTATCATCTGCAGCACGGGTTGCCGGTGGTGGTGCTGCGCACGGCACGTTTCTTCCCCGAGTCCGACGACATGGCGCATGCGATCGAGCAGTCGGACGCCAACACCAAGGCGAACGAACTGCTGTTCCGGCGGCTGACGGTGGAGGACGCGGCGCGGGCGCATGTCGCGGCATTGGACAAGGCACCCGAGCTCGGCTTCGACACCTTCATCGTCTGTGCGCCGACGCCGTTCCAACCTGATGATTGTGCGGATTTGATCGCCGATGCTCCATCGGTCGTGGCCCGTTATTTCCCCACATTTCCGGCACTCTACGCGCGCAAGGGCTGGACGATGTTTTCCTCGATCGACCGGGTCTATGACGCGTCGCGGGCGAGGGACAGGCTGGGTTTTGCTTGCAGGACGAGCTTTGCCGACGTGCTGGCGGCACTGGCGGCGGAAGAAGCAGCCTGACGCTGTCAGGCGTTCATTGCCACCCGCGCCAGCTCCGGCGTCAGGTCGCCATAGCCGGTCGAGCGGCGTTCGTAGGCGAGGCCGAGCAGGGTGGCGGCCTTTTCCGCCACCTTGTCGAGCTCCGGATCATCGGTCTGCGCCAGATAGATCAGTCTCTCATAATTGCCGAAATAGTCCTTGATCAGCTCCGGGTGCTTGTCCAGGCCTAGCGGCTTCATGAAGAAGGCGTCGAACTGACGGCACAGGAAATCGGTCATGTAGAAGGACATCATGTCGTCGTCGGCGACCTTCGCATAGGCGTCCATGCCCTGGTAGAAGGCAAAGCAATGCGGGCCGGCCATGCGTTCGACGCCATGCTTTTCCAGCACGCGGTCGAGCAGGCCGCCCGTGCCGCAATCGGCATAACCGACGAAGATGTGTTCGTAGCCTTCCGCCCTGGCCTTTTCGATCGCCTTGTCCATCGCCGGCGCGATGCGGTCTGGATGGAAATGAAATTCCGCCGGCAAACAGGTCAACTCCAGGTGATCCAGCCCGACCTGTTCCTTGACGGCCAACACCTCGCGCGCAATCATTCCGCAGGCGATGATGAGCACCTTGTCGGCTTGATTCGGTTTTATTTTCTGTGTCTTGGCCATAATGGAACCAGTCGAGCCGGCCTTTGTTGCCATGGGGCTAGTTTATCTATTGAGGGAGACACCGTCCATGAAACTGCTACGCGTAGCGCCTATTGCCATTCTTGCCTGCGCCCTGGCCCTTACGGCTTGCGCGAACACGGTCCGCGGCGTCGGCAAGGACGTCAAATCGACGGCCAGGGCGGTCAAAGACACCGTCGCCAATTGATCCGAAGCCACGTCCCTCATCTGGGAACAAAAAAGCCGCGCTGCAAGGCGCGGCTTTTTTCGGTTCATCCTGATGCCTTGGATCAGGCCGAAGCGCGCACATTGTGCTTGCGCTTCATGTAGTCCTTGGCGGTCTCGACCGCCACCGCCGCGTCGCGGCAATAGGCGTCGGCGCCGACGGCCTTGCCGAATTCCTCGTTGAGCGGCGCGCCGCCAACCAGCACGACATAGTCGTCGCGAATGCCCTTTTCCTTCATCGTGTCGATGACGACCTTCATGTAGGGCATGGTGGTGGTGAGCAGCGCCGACATGCCGATGATGTCGGGCTGGTGCTGCTCGATCGCATCGAGATACTTCTCGACCGCGTTGTTGATGCCGAGGTCGATGACGTCGAAGCCGGCGCCTTCCATCATCATGCCGACGAGGTTCTTGCCGATGTCGTGAATGTCGCCCTTGACGGTGCCGATCACCATCTTGCCCTGCTTTGGCGCGCCGGTGGCGGCGAGCAGGGGACGCAGGATGAACATGCCGGCCTTCATCGCATTGGCGGACAAAAGCACCTCGGGCACGAACAGGATGCCGTCGCGAAAATCCTCGCCGACGATGCGCATGCCTTCGACCAGCGCCTCGGTCAGCACCTTGTAGGGGACCCAGCCGCGCTCGAGCAGGATGCGCGTGCCTTCTTCGATTTCTTCCTTCAGACCGTCATAGAGATCGTCGTGCATCTGCTGCACCAACTCGTCGTCGGAAAGTTCGGAAAGGATGATCTCGTCGTCGGACATTTTAATCCAGCTCCTCACGGCATCGCGACTGTGTCGCAAGGCACAAAATAATGGCGTTCATACCTAACCCGCAACGGGCGGGTATCCATAGCTGATTTGCGACTTCCCGCAAAAGGAAAGCGACTGGAAAATCTATCGGATTTCTTGTCGATTTTGCGACAGGCGTTGGCGCGGACGGGCCGTTTCGAATAGGGTGCATGGCTACGATCCGGGCAAAGCCGCGCCATGCGGCCGCAACGGTTACGGACCGGCCATCGTCAGGCAGGCCATATTCAGGGAAGAGCGATCATGAGCGAACACGCGGCAGTCGACCAGGAAGCGTCAAACGCGCGGCGTGGGCGCGGCGCCAGCGGCGGAGCGGCGGCAAGGCGCGCGGCGCGCTCCGGCGGCGGCCCGGGCACGCAGCTCACCTACATCAAGCGCAAGATCAACGTTTACGAGGTGCTGAACGAAGAAGGCCTGGCGCTGATCGAGAAGAACACCGACACGGTGCTGGAGGAGATCGGCATCATTTTTCGCGACGACGCGGAAGCGCTGCAGCTCTGGAAAGAGGCTGGCGCCGACGTCAAGGGCGAGCGCGTGCATTTCCCGAAGGGGCTTTGCCGCTCGCTCCTGAAGACCGCGCCGAGCATCTACACACAGCATGCCCGCAACTCCGAACGCTCGGTGCAGATCGGCGGCAACGCCACCGTGTTCGCGCCGGTCTACGGCCCGCCCTTCGTGCGCGATCTCGACGGCGTCCGGCGTTATGCGACGATCGAGGATTTCCAGAATTTCGTGAAGCTGGCCTATATGGCGCCGTCGATCCACCATTCGGGCGGCACGGTGTGCGAGCCGGTCGACGTGCCGGTCAACAAGCGCCATCTCGACATGATCTACGCGCACATCAAATATTCCGACAAGCCGTTCATGGGTTCGGTGACCGCGCCGGAGCGGGCCGAGGACACGGTGGCGATGGCCAAGCTCGTCTTCGGCGACGACTTCGTCGAGAACAACACGGTGCTGACCAGCCTGATCAACGCCAACTCGCCGATGGTGTTCGACGAGACCATGCTCGGCGCGCTGAAAGTCTATTCGCGTCACAACCAGGCCTGCATCGTCACGCCGTTCATCCTGGCCGGCGCGATGAGCCCGGTGACGGTCGCCGGCACGCTGACGCAGGTCCTGGCCGAAGTGCTGGCCGGCGCCTCGTTCACGCAGCTGATCCGGCCGGGCGCGCCGGTGCTGTTCGGTACCTTTGCTTCGTCGATCTCGATGCAGTCGGGCGCGCCGACCTTCGGCACGCCGGAGCCGTCGCTGGTGTCCTATGGCGCGGCACAGCTTGCCCGCCGTCTCGGCCTGCCGTTCCGCACCGGCGGTTCGCTCTGCGCGTCCAAGGTTCCGGACGCACAGGCGGCTTATGAAAGCGCCAACACGCTGAACTCGACCATCCTCGCCGGCACCAATTTCGTGCTGCATTCGGCCGGCTGGCTCGAGGGCGGGCTGGCGTCCTGCTATGAGAAATTCATGATGGACATCGACCAGCTCGGCATGCAGCAGAAATTCTGCGAAGGCGTGGACCTGTCGGAAAACGGCCAGGCTATGGACGCCATCCGCCAGGTCGGTCCGGGCAGCCATTATCTCGGCTGCGACCACACCCAGGCCAATTTCCAGACCGCCTTCTACCGGTCGTCGATCGCCGACAACAATTCCTACGAGCAGTGGCTGGCCGAAGGCGAGAAAACCGCGCCGCAGCGCGCCAACGATCTCGCGCGCCGCTGGCTGGAAGCTTACGAGGCGCCGCACCTTGATGAAGGCATCGACGAAGCCCTGAAGGACTTCATCGCCAGGAAGAAAGGGTCGATGCCCGACGCCTTCACCTGAAAGGAGCCCGAGTCAGGCGGGGCTAAAGTCGCCAACATCATCCACAAGGAAGTCTGGCGGAGCGCCTTCTCCGACCCGGACAAGAAGGGATGATTGCATGCGCGGCATGATCGAAGAGATCACGGCCGCGCTTGGCGCCAACAGCCTTATCCTGCGTGGCGGCTTTCTTTTTCCCAATGACGAGGGTGCTCCCCGTGACGCCTTGGGCGTGCCGGCAAAGTCTGTCCTGCTGGTGGGGCAGGCGGGCGCGGCGCCTTGGCCACATTTTCAGCGCTGGCTAGCGCAACAACCGGGTATCGCCAATCCGCTCGATACATGGTCGCGTGCGGTGATCGGGGCGGTTGCAGAGACCTTCGGCGCGCGCGCCGTTTCGCCGTCCGACAAACCCTATCTGCCGTTCCAGCAATGGGCGATGCGGGCGGAGGGGCTGAAGCCGTCGCCGCTCGGCATCCTCATGCATCCGCGATACGGGCTTTGGCATGCTTATCGCGGTGCTTTGCTGTTCGAGGAGGAGATCGTGCTTCCCGAACCTCGGGAGACGATCCATCTGTGCGACACCTGCGTCGACAAGCCCTGCCTGAAATCCTGTCCGGTCGATGCCTATTCGACGGATGGTTTTGACTACGAGGCCTGCCTGGCGCATGTGCGGGGGGCCAATGGCGGACCGTGCCGCGAAGACGGCTGCCTTGACCGCAATGCCTGCCCCTATGGCACCCGGTACCGCTATCCGAGGGACGTTCAAGCCTTCCACATGGCTTCGTTCGCTGGTCTTTAGCGCGTCACGCGCGCCTGCACGAAATGTTGACCGCCGGGCTCAGGGAACGTCTTGCCGTGGCGGTTCGCGCGGATATGTATCGCACATCTGACAAACGGAGCAGGCAATGACTAAGCAGGATCTTCAGATCAGGACCCATGATGGTGTGGCAAAGGCGCGCTTGTTCCGCTCGGCCAAGGCTTCTCCGTTCAAGGCTGGTGTCATCCTCTACCAGGACGCCTTTGGTCCGCGCCCGGCGCTCGACGGCATGGCCGAGCGGCTGGCGGGCGAGGGCTATACGGTGCTGGTTCCCGACCTCTTCTATCGCAACGCGCCCTACGGCCCGTTCGACGCCAAGACCGCCTTTACCGTCGAGGAAACGAAAGTGGCGCTGATGGCGCTGGTCACCGGCACGACGCAGGCGATGACCATCAGCGACAGCAGCGCCTTTCTCGACGCGCTCGCCAGCGAAGGCGTTACCGGTCCGATCGGCACCGTCGGCTATTGCATGGGCGGCGCGCGGGCACTCAACGCGGCCGCGACCTACCCCGACAGGATCAAGGCCGCCGCCAGTTTTCACGGCGGCAACCTTGCCAGCGACGCCGAGGATAGCCCGCACCGCAAGGCGGCTTCGATCAAGGCGCGCGTCTATGTCGGCATGGCTGGTGTCGACCGGAGTTTCCCGGCGGAGCAGTCGACCAGGCTGGCCGAAGCGCTGAGGACGGCGGAAGTCGATCATGTTCTGGAGAATTATGTCGGCATGGCGCATGGCTGGTGCGTTCCCGACCATAGTGTCTTCAATGCAGCGGGTGCCGAGCGGCATTGGAAGCGATTGACTGATTTGTTCGCAGAAACGCTGGTCTGAGCCTTCGGCAGCCTGTTGGCCGCGCGCCACATTGGAGGTATCAGGCGGGATGAGCGGCTCGCCCGACTAAAGCGGCGCGGGTCGTGCGGGAAACGATCAGCCTGATGCAATCCTATGATGTCGTGATCATTGGCGCCGGCGCCGCCGGAATGATGTGCGCCGTGGAGGCCGCCAAACGCGGCCGTTCGGTGCTCATCCTCGATCATGCGGCGGCACCCGGCGAAAAGATCCGCATCTCCGGCGGCGGTCGGTGCAATTTCACCAACATCCATACGAGCCCGAAGAATTTCATCTCGAAGAATCCGCATTTCTGCATCTCGGCGCTCAGCCGCTATACCCAAGGCAACTTCATTGCGCTCGTCGAGCGTCACGGCATTGCCTATCACGAGAAGACATTGGGGCAGCTGTTTTGCGACGGCTCGGCGCGCCAGATCATCGACATGCTGGTCTCGGAAATGCAGGGCAGGGGCGCGGAGCTGGCATTGTCGACTTCCGTTGAGGCTGTCAGCAAAACCGAGGAAGGGTTTGAACTCAGGCTTTCCACCGGCTCGGTGTCTTGCCGGTCCCTGGTCGTGGCGTGCGGCGGCAAGTCGATCCCCAAGATGGGGGCGACGGGCTTCGGCTACGAGCTTGCCGAGCGGTTCGGCCTTGCCATCGTCGAAACGCGGCCGGCGCTGGTGCCGCTGACTTTCGACGCCAAGACGCTCGAGCGGCTTTCGCCCCTGGCCGGCAACGCCGTCGACGCCGAGATTGCCTGCGGCAAGGCGCGGTTTTCCGAAGCGATGCTGTTCACGCATCGCGGCGTCAGCGGGCCATCCATCCTCCAGATCTCCTCCTACTGGCGCGAGGGTGATGAAATCCGCATCGCCATGCTGCCGGGCACGGATGTGGCTGAGCTCGTCCGCGCCGCCAAGCGTGGCAATGGCCGGCAAGCTGTGCAGACGGTGCTTGCAAATCATTTGCCGAAACGGCTTGCCCAGGCGATAGCCGAGCGAACCGGGCTCGACGGCAATCTCGCCGATCTTTCCGAGGCCCAGATCAAAACCGTCGAGGCCGCGGTCAACGACTGGCGCATCAAGCCAGCTGGCTCGGAAGGCTACCGTACGGCCGAAGTGACGCTTGGCGGGGTCGACACCAACGGCCTCGACCAGAAGACCATGCAGGCGAAGTCGGTGCCTGGCCTGTTCTTCATCGGCGAAGTCGTCGACGTCACCGGCTGGCTCGGCGGCTATAATTTCCAGTGGGCATGGTCGTCGGGTTGGGCGGCGGGCCAGGCGTGTTGATACTCAGGTGAGACCGGCCTGACCTCAATCTCAACACACCTGTTGTGCGCCCGAATCCCTGCTCCCGAAAAAAATCTTTCCATCACCCCAAGGATTAGCCATTAGCCTTCGTCCAACAGGCAAATGATGGCGATGATGCTGGATGAGAGCGAAGCCTCCGACGCCGAACTGATCGGGCGGGCGAAGGGCGGAGACAGGGGGGCCTTCGGCACATTGCTGGAGCGTCACTACGACTTCGTCTATCGCGCCGCCTATCGCTGGTGCGGCAGGAAGGCCGATGCCGAGGACATCGCCCAGGAAGTCTGTGTCCGGCTGGGCAAGGCGATCCGCGATTATCGCGGCGGCGGCGCGTTCACCACATGGCTCTATTCCGTGACGATGAACGCGGCGCGTGACATGATGCGCAAGACCCAGCGCGAGACGGTCAAGACCGAGGCTTACGGCGTCCATGCGCTGATTTCGGGCGAAGCCCCGGCAGAGAGCGAAGATCCCGCCGAAGCCCTGTGGGCGGCGGTGCGGCAATTGCCGGACAAGCAGCGCGACGCCGTGATGCTTGTCTATGGCGAAGGCTTGAGCCACGCGGCCGCCGCCGAGGCGATGGCGATCTCGGAGGCGACGGTTTCCTGGCACATCCATGAAGCGAAGAAACGGCTGAAGACGTTGATGCGTTCAGCCGGGGAAGTGTGACCATGGTCGACGACAACGAACTGAGAAAGCTGCGCGACGCAGCGGTACCGGCGCCGGGCGAGAGCGCGAAGGCGCGTGCCTTCGAGGCCGCGCTGCGCGCCTATGATGAAGAAAATATTTCCGCTGTCACCCAAGGATCGGTTGGCGGGCTTCGTCTCACAGAGCGAGCACAAAAGCTCTGGAGCGAGATCATGCAAAAGAAACTCATTGCCACGCCGGCCCTTGCCGGGCTCGTCGCCCTGCCGATCGCCGGATACGCCACCTTCCATATGCTGAGGGAACAGCCGTCGCCTTTCGGCGACCAGGAGAAGATCACCGAGACGCTGGCCGACAAGCCGGCGACGCTGAAGCCGGCCACCGTTGAGCCGAAACAGGCTCCCACCGCGCTGGAGAAGGACAAGAACGCCGACGCGGACGTCGAAAGCCGCGATGCCACGCAAGTTCTGGTCGCGCCGCAGGCGCCGCCGAAGTCCGAATCCACCATTGCCGGCGGAAGCGTACAGCAGGATGCGCTGGGGCGCGGCATGGCGGCCGAGCCGGCACCGCCGGCGCCGCGCGGCGAGTTGGCGCTGGATGGCACGACAAACGCACCCAATGCCGCGCGAGTCGACCGCATGCAGAGCGCAGAATCCAAGCTGATGGTGCAGCCGCAGCCGGCAGCCACCCCGGCCGACCAGATCGCGCCGCAGGAGGAAAACCGTGATCGCGTCCAGGATTTCAAGACCAATCCGGTGCACGCCGCATTGGAGGACCCGGTCTCGACCTTCTCGATCGATGTCGACACCGCGTCCTATTCCTTCGTGCGCGGCTCGCTGAAGCAGGGCTACCTGCCGCAGGCCGACACGGTGCGTGTCGAGGAGATGATCAACTACTTCCCCTATGACTGGAAGGGGCCGGACCAGGCATCGACGCCGTTCAACTCGACCGTCAGCATCATGCCGACGCCATGGAACAATCACACCAAGCTGATGCACGTCGCCATCAAGGGCTTCGACATCAAGCCGACCGAGCAGCCGAAGGCCAATCTGGTGTTCCTTATCGACGTGTCGGGCTCGATGGATGAGCCGGACAAGCTGCCGCTGCTCAAGTCTGCTTTCCGGCTGCTGGTCAGCAAGCTCAAGGCGGACGATACCATCTCGATCGTCACCTATGCCGGTGATGCCGGCACGGTGCTGGAGCCGACCAAGGCGTCCGAGAAGGACAAAATCCTCAATGCCATCGACAATTTGACACCCGGTGGCAGCACGGCCGGCGAGGCGGGCATCAAGGAAGCCTATAGGTTGGCGCAAAAATCCTTCGTCAAGGACGGCGTCAACCGGGTGATGTTGGCCACGGACGGCGACTTCAATGTCGGCCAGAGCGATGACGATGATCTGAAGCGGCTGATCGAGAGCGAGCGCAAGACCGGCGTGTTCCTGTCGGTGTTCGGCTTCGGCCGCGGCAATCTCAACGATCAGATGATGCAGACCATCGCCCAGAACGGCAACGGCACCGCCGCCTATATCGACACGCTGGCCGAGGCCGAGAAGGTGCTGGTCGAGGATGCGTCCTCGACGCTGTTCACCATCGCCAAGGACGTCAAGATCCAGGTCGAGTTCAATCCGGACAAGGTCTCGGAATACCGGCTGATCGGTTACGAGACACGGGCGCTCAACCGCGAGGATTTCAACAATGACCGTGTCGATGCCGGCGATATCGGCTCGGGCCATTCGGTCACCGCGATTTACGAGATCACGCCGAAGGGGAGCGGTGGCGAGCAGATCGACCCGCTGCGCTATGGCCAGGCCACGGTGAACAATGGCGGCATCGCCAATGCGGACGAATATGCCTTCGTCAAGATCCGCTACAAGCTGCCCAACGAGGACGTCTCGAAGCTGATCACCACGCCGGTGACCTCGGCCAACGAGGTGGCGTCCTTCGACCAGGCCAGCATCGACCAGCGTTTCTCCGTCGCGGTCGCGGCCTTCGGCCAGAAGCTGCGCGACGAGGATGCGACCGCGAAGTTCGGCTACGACAAGATCATGGAGATTGCCACCGCCGCCCGAGGAGCCGACCCGTTTGGGTACAGGTCAGAGTTCCTTTCGCTTGTGCGCCTTGCCTCGGCGCTGGGCGGTAATCGGTAGTGGCAATATGGCCGGTTCCTTTCAGACGGGGGTCGTTCTGATAGGGGGAACCGGCCTACGGGCGGTGAGGCAGGCCGGCGAGGGATGTTTCCCTTGCCGGCCTTTTTTTTCGGATCTATTGATATTCAGGTGATGCCGGCCTGCAAACAGTGGCTTCCTGCGCTTCCGGTGCTCACGTACTATGTACGCTCCGCTCCGGTTCTCGAAAGTCACTGTTTTCGGCTCGGCCTGACCTGAATCTCAACAGATCCTGGGGGCGGCGCGCGGGATCGTTAAATTGCGCTGCATTTCCGGTACCGGATCGCAATGTCCTCTCGCTACTCCGGGCATATCTAAGGCTTGAGGGAGCCGGAATTGCAGATCACGACCATCGCCAACTCTACTCCGCCGGCACGCGATGCTTCGGCGGTTTCATCAGCCCCGTCAGCCGAATCGAGACGCATCAGCAACGATGTTTCGCAGGCGCGTCAAACCGCCATGTCGGCGCTGACCAATGACCGCTTCCGCGCCATGCTGGAGCAGATTACCGATCCGGGCGCCTCGGGTGCGCTAGCGACTATGCGCGGCGACAATGTCGTCGATTTCAAGTCGGCGCAGTCAAGCTACGCCGACAACAGCGAATAGACGCCAAGAAGCGCTTCAGGCACGGCCGCGGCGGCGCTCGCGGCGGGCTTCGCTGGTCTCGGCAGTGTTTTCGGTCGCCACCTTGTTCCTCATCGGGCCGATGCGCTCGACGATTTTTTCGACTGTCGGACGATCCGCCCTGGTGTGGGCGTCGAGCGCCTTGCGCATGGCGGCGAGATGCTGGAACGAGGTGCCGCAGCAGCCGCCAATGATCTTGGCTCCGCCATCCACGGCCAGCCGGACATAGTCGGCCATCAGTTCCGGCGTGCCGGAATAATGGATCTCGGTGCCACGGAATTCGGGAATGCCGCAATTGCCCTTGACGATGACGGTCGCGTCCGGCTTTGCCTGCGTCATATCGAGCAGCGAGGCCAGGATGTCGGAGGCGCCGACACCACAATTGGCGCCAACGCCGAGCGGTGCCTGCGACAGGCCATCGGCGACGCCGTGGATGTCTTTCGGCAGCAGGCCCATCATGGTGCGGCCAGCGGTGTCGAACGAGCCGGTATAGGTGTAGGGCAGGCCGACGCGGATGGCGGCTTCCGCCGCGGCGCGGATCTCGTCGGGCGCCGACATGGTCTCGATCCAGGCGACTTCGGCGCCGCCTTCCTTGAGACCCTCGATCTGCTCGGCGAAGGCATCGACCGCCTCGTCATAGGTCATGGCGCCAAGCGGCACCAGCAATTCGCCGGTCGGACCGACCGAACCGGCGACGATCACCTTGCGGCCGGCCTTGTCGGCGACGGCGCGGGCAATCTCGGCGGCGCGTTTGTTTAGCGCGTGCACGCGGTCCTGCGCATGGTGAAGCTTGAGCCGGTGGCGGGTGCCGCCGAAGGAGTTGGTCAGGATAATGTCGGCGCCGGCGTCGACGAAATTCTGGTGCAGGCTGGTGATGGTGTCGGGCGCGGTTTCGTTCAGCAGCTCCGGCGCCTCGCCGGCCTCCAGACCCATGGCGAACAGATTGGTGCCCGTGGCGCCGTCGGCCAGCAGCACACCCTTTTCAGCCAGCAGCGCATCGATCGGATTGGTCGTCGTCATCGGATTGGCTTTCATGTCTTGGAATTCGAACATGCCCGGGAATTCAAATATGGGAATTCGAATATGGGAATTCGAATAAGGATATAAAGAAGTCTTTATGTCTAGTCAATGAAATTGCGCTGCCGGGCGAGCTCAGGCAGAGCCTGATGCGAACGACATGCCGGCCAGGTTGCGGGCGAAGGCGGCCGCTTCGTGCGGGTTGACGTCGGCGGCACGGATCAGATTGTCGAAATGCTGGGTCAGCGCCTGGACCGGCTGCGTGGCGTTCAGCACCACATACATGTCGCCGACATAGATCGCCGCGCGATAGGGGCCGAAGATGGTCAGCGGGATGGAATAGCGCATACGGCCGTCATAGAGGAACAGGCGGAAGGTCGGATAGAGGTCGTCGAGCAGCGTCGCCATATGGGCAAGTTGCTGCTGGCGGTCGGCCGCCGGGAAACGGTCCCACACGCCGAGGCCGCGTGCGAAGATCTCCAGCGTGTGGCGCGGCATGCAGACTTCCATGTCGGTTTCCGGCCGCCGGTTGTATTCGATGCGGTATTGCGTTTCGCTGGCCTGCGCCAGGCGGCTCCTGTTGGTGATGTTGGCCTCGTAGTCGACGAGCGCGCGGGTGCGCAGGAGGTCGGGAATGCCGGCCGGCACATAACGGATCTTGGTGCCAGCTGCCTCGGCGAACCATTTGGCGAGCAGCGTGCGGTCGAAGCCATCGGGAGCTTCCTCGATCTCCAGGCTCTCGCGGATTTCGCCGGTCACGCCTTCGTCCTGGCTGAGGCCAAGCAGCCAGTCCAGCGACACCTTGAATTCTGCGGCGATGTTGAGCAGCGTTTCGGCGCGCGGCAGGCGTGTCGAGGCGCCCGACATGAGCTGCGACAGCGCCGACCGATCGATGCCGACCGCTGACGCGAACGCCGATTGGTTGAGGTCCGACCGTGTCAGGAGGAGCTTCAAACGCTCCCGAAAGATCGTCGACAGATCGCGCTTGTCCATGTCCGTACTTCCATCATCTGGAGGAAAAATTTGCGCCGAAGCCTCCTCAACAGGCGTCTCAGGCGTAAATGAATCCCTAAGTTGGTTTACAATGTGCAACATATGCGGTCAAAAATGCGCAATCGCAACATTTTGTGCACTTTGTCGCGTTGAGTGGAATCACTTCTCCTGACACAATGATGTCAGGAACCAGTTGGGGTTCCGGCGACTGAGGGACAGTGGTCGATAGCATGGCAAGCATAGCAGGCAAGAGCATCCGTCGAAGCGGCAGACCGGCCATCGAATGGCCCACCGTGGTTCTGGCTTTCGCCTGTTACGGAGTCTGGTTCGTCGCCGGTCTTTTCCTCTGGCCATCTTATCCCATCCTCGCACTGGTCGTCATGGCCGTTACGCTGGCCCTGCAATCGTCGATCATGCATGAAGTGCTGCATGGTCACCCGACCCGCAACGCTTTGGTCAACGAGGCCTTTGTCTTCCTGCCGATCGGCCTTGCCTGGCCGTTCCGCCGCTTCAAGACCATTCACCTGCGTCACCATGCCGACGAGCGGCTGACCGATCCGCTGGACGATCCCGAGAGCTACTACAAGGCCCTGTGGCATCACGATGAATTGCCGGCGCTGATGAAATTCGTGCTGAAGGTCAACAACACCATGGCCGGCCGCCTCGTGCTGGGGCCCTGGCTGTCCTGCATCGGCTTCTTCATCGATGACGCCAAGCACGTGATTGCCGGCGACAAGGCGATCCGCAAGGCCTGGCTGCTGCACGCCATCGGCCTGGCCGTGGTGCTGCCGGTCGTGCAGTTCGGTTTCGGTATACCGCTCTGGCTCTATGTGCTGGTGCCGGTGTGGCTCGGCCAGTCGCTGATCTCGATCCGCACCTATGCCGAGCATCAGTGGTCGGAGCATCCGGAAGGCCGCACGGTGATCATCGAGCGCTCGCCGCTGTCATTCCTGTTCCTCAACAACAATCTGCACTTTGTCCATCACAAGAGCCCGACCATCGCCTGGTACAGGCTGCCGAAGCTGTTTCGCGACCGGCGCGAGGAATGGCTGCGGATGAACAATGGCTACGCCTACCCGAACTATTTTGCGCTCATAAAATCCTATGCCTTCAAGGCCAAGGAACCGATCGTGCATCCGGCTCTGCGGCGCGCACCCGAGCCGGGCAGGGCGTTCAAGCCGCGTGTGCGGGCGCGCAGCATCAACGGGCTTGGCACGGTGCCGGTCCCGGCCGAGCCGCCCAAGGAATAATTTCCGCCGCATCGCGGACCTGTGTCGGCCAATTCGGATTGGGCGACGCGTTTTTGCGATCGTTTCTCCAGGCATGGTGGTTTGATATCGGCATGAGCGAATTGATTGCGGCCTTGCCGATGTATGATTGGCCTGAAGTGTGCGACGAGGTCGACGCGCAATGGGCGTCGTTGCGCGATGCTTTCCGGGGCAAGGGTATCGATGCGCCTGAAACCATCGTGCGCCGCAATGGCGATCTGCCGCCAGTGCCGGGTGGCGTCCATGACGCGGAGGGGAAATTCATCGCGCCGGACCCGGCAACGCTACCGCCGGAGGAACTCGATTTCCACAAGCTGTGGCTGCATCCGGCACTGCTGTTCGCGCAGACCTGCTGGGGACCGATGGAGCTTGGCCTGTCGGCACACGTACAGGTGGTCGGCCAGCCAAGCTATGACGCCTATGAGGGCGGACGGGGCGAGCTCTATTCGAGCGCCCTGGTGATGCGGACAGGCGAAGGGCCGGAGGTTCGGTCACCCGCCGACGGCAAGGCCTTGCTGCCGCTCGATCTCATCCGCGGCAAGCGCTTCACCTTCAACAGCCACGATTCCATGTCGGGCATCATCGCGCTGACGCGCGACCTGGAAGCGGTCGGCGAAAACCTGGACATATTTTCATCGAATGGCGAAAGCGGCGGCCACCGCGACTCGATCGTGGCGGTCGCCGAAGGCAGGGCGGATGTCGCCGCTATCGATTGCGAAAGCTGGGCGTTGGCACGGCGCTTCGAGCCGGCGGCGCGCGAGGTCGTGGTCGTTGGCTGGACAGGACGGCGCAAGGGTCTGCCGTTCATCACCGCGAAAACGACGCCGGAAAAGACCGTGCGCGCGATGCGCGAAGCGCTTGCCGGGCTAGCCGAGCAGCCTCTCGTCCAACGGGTAGGTTGAAAGCGTTTCGTTGCCGGTCTTGGTGATCAGGATCTGCTCCTCGATCTTGACGCCTTCGCGGCCACCAAGTCGCCCGATATAGCTCTCCACGCACAGCACCATGCCTGGCTCCAGCAAGCCGTCCGGCGTGTCCGGGGTCCAGTCGTTGGCATGCGGCAAGGTCGGATATTCGTCGGCCAGCCCAACGCCGTGGTAGAGCACGCCGTAACGGGTGGGGAAACAGTCCCCCGGCGGCACCGCTGAGCGCTCTACGAGGTCGCGGAACGAGGTGCCGGGCTGCATCAGTGCCGTGTTGTGTTCGATCTGATCGGCGGCGATGCGGAACAGGTCGCGCTGTTCATTTGTCGGCTTTGTATTACCGCACAGCCAGGTGCGTGATAGATCGGCGCAGAAGCCGTAGGGGCCGATCAGGTCGGTGTCGAAGGCGACGAGATCACCCGCTTCGATGATACGCGAGGAGCATTCCTGGAACCAGGGATTGGTGCGCGGTCCCGACGTCAGCAGCCGCGTCTCGATCCATTCGCCGCCGCGCGCGATGTTGCCACGATGCAGTTCAGCCCACAATTCGTTCTCGGAAATGCCGGGCTTGAGCGCCTGCTCCATCTCGCCCATCGCCGCCTCGCAGGCGACGATCGCGCGGCGCATGGCGAGGATTTCATCCGGCGACTTGATCAGGCGGGCATTTTCCATCACCGCTTCGCCGTTGCCGATGGAAACGCCAAGGCGCGCCAACTCCTCGACGCCCTCCGGGTTGATGTGATCGACGGCGATGCGGCTGTTACCGCCGCCATGTTCCCGGACCAGATCGGCGATGCCGGCGGCCCAGCGGCGGACCTTCTGCTCGGTCAGCTCGCCGCCATAGAGATACATCCATGAAATGGCGGGGCGGACTTCATTGACGACACCTGAGTGGTCGGAAAGATGCTCGCAGGAAAAATAGTCGAACAGCACCACCGGACCTTCGGTGGCGACGAAACAATGCCGCGTCGGGTTGTGCGCCACCCACAGCTGCATGTTGGTCGAGTCGGTGGCATAGCGGATATTGACGGGGTCGTAGAGCAGGGCGCCGGCATAGCCGCGGCGCTTCAGCTCGGCGCGAATGCGCGACAGCCGGTATTGCCGCATTTCGGCCAAGTCGGGGGCGGCAATGCCTGCCTCCGCCCATTCCGCCTCAGCCTGGGCACCATAGCCCAGCACATGCTGGTTGAGCGACGACGCCTTCTCGCGGGAGGCGTCGCGCAGCGCCTCGATCGAGCCCGGCTCGAACGGCATGATCTTGCGATGGCGGCCGAAGCTTCCCTTTGGCGCCGCGCTATCCATGGCTGAAACCTCAGCTCCGCATCTTCTCGCCGCTCGGGTCGAAAGGCGCCTCGACATTGATGCGGGCCGGGCGCCGAGATCCAAGAATCTCGATCTCGAACAGGCCCGCGCTTTCATCCTCGGCAAGGGCGGCCGGCACATAGCCTTGCGCCATCGACTTTTGCACGTAATGCGCATAGCCGCCCGACGTCACCCAGCCGACCACGCGCCAGTCGCCGTCAACGATGCCGCGCACGGCGGACGCGCCTTCGGCGGCGTTGGAGCCACGGACTTCCTTGCCTGACGTGTCGAAGCGCGGCGCGCCGTAGCGATGCGGCTTTTCCACCGTGCCGTAATCCTTGCTGACCTTGGCCCAGATCGGCTCGTCGCCCATCACGTCGGCGTCCGCCGCATCGACGATGAAGGAGACGCGGCGCAGCTTTGGTCCGTCGGCATGCTCCTTGGCGGCGGCGTCGCGGCCGATGAAATCGTTCTTCTCCAGCTTGATGAAGCGGTCCATCGAGCCCTCGAACGGGCCGTAGATCGGCCGCAGCTCGCGGAACCAGGTCGGAAAGTTCTTTTCCAGGCGCATCGACAGCAGCGCGCGCATGCCGAAATCCACTATACCGAATTCCTCGCCGGCATCCTTGATCGCCTTATAGACCAGGCGTTCGTAGGCCGGCGCCATCCAAATTTCGTAGCCGAGGTCGCCGGTGTAGGTGATGCGGTTGACCAGGCAGGGTGCGCCGCCGACAGCCATTTCGCGGAAATCCATGAAGCGGAAGGCCTTGGTCGAGACGTCCGTATCCACGAGCTTTTGCAGCAGATCCCGCGCGCTCGGCCCGGCGATCGAGAGGCCGACCAGCGTCTGGTCGAAACGATGGATGCGCACAGATCCGTCCTTCGGCAAATGCTTTTCGAACCAGCGCATGTGATATTTCTGTGCGGCCGACGAGCCCCAGATCATGAAGCGGTCTTCACCGGCCTTGGCGATGGTGAAGTCGCCGATCAGCTTGCCGAATTCGTTGATCATCGGCGTCAGCACGATGCGGCCGGTCTTCGGCATGCGGTTGGTCATCAGCCGGTTGAGGAAATCCTCCGCGCCCGGGCCCGACACTTCGTATTTGGCGAAGTTGGCGATTTCGGTGACGCCGACCTTTTCACGGGTAGCGCGCACTTCCTCGCCGATCGGGCCAAAGTCGTTGGAGCGGTGGAAGGAGACGATGTCTTTCGGCTCCCTGCCCTTCGGTGCGAACCAGAGTGGCGTCTCAAGACCCCAGGAGTCGCCCATCACGGCGTTGTTGGCGAGCATGGTGTCGTAGAGCGGTGTCGTCTGCGCCGGGCGTGCCGCCGGCAGTTCCTCGTTGGGGAAGCGGATTGAGAAGCGGCGCGAATAGTTTTCGCGCACCTTGGCGTTGGTGTAGCGCAGGCCGGCCCACTCGCCAAAGCGGGCGACATCCATGCCCCAGACGTCGAAGCCTGGATCGCCGTGGACCATCCAATTGGAGAGAGCCAGGCCAACGCCGCCGCCCTGGCTGAAGCCGGCCATGACGGCGCAAGCGCACCAGAAATTGGTCAGGCCCTGCACCGGGCCGACCAGCGGATTGCCGTCGAGCGCGAAGGTGAAGGGGCCGTTGATGATCTGCTTGATGCCGGCCTTTTCGATGCCGGGGAAATGCTTGAAGCCGATCTCCAGCGACGGCGCGATGCGGTCGAGGTCCGGCGGCAGCAGTTCATGGCCGAAATCCCATGGCGTGTTGACCGGCGACCACGGCTTGCAGGCCTTCTCATAAGTGCCGAGCAGGATGCCGTTGCGCTCCTGGCGGGTGTAGATCTCGCCCTTGAAGTCGAGCACGCCGATCATCTCGCGGCCGGTCGACTTGTTGAACTCCTCGACTTCCGGCATCGGCTCGGTCAAGAGGTACATGTGCTCCATGGCCAGCACGGGCAGCTCGACGCCGACCATGCGGCCGATCTCGCGCGCCCACAGGCCGCCGCAGTTGACGACATGCTCGGCGTGGACCGTGCCCTGTTCGGTGACGACGTTCCAGGTGCCGTCCGGCTGCTGCGTCAGGTCGACGACGCGGTTGCGCAGCACGATCTCGGCACCGAGTTTCTTGGCCGCTTTGGAGTAGGCAATAGTGGTGCCGGAGGGGTCGAGATGGCCCTCGACCGGATCCCACATGGCGCCGACGAAATTGGTCTCGTCCATCAGCGGGAACATCGCCTTGGCCTCGGACGGCGTGATCAGTTCGGTGTCCATGCCGAGATAGCGGCCCTTGGCGTGGGCAAGGCGCAGGAAATCCATGCGCTCCGGCGTATCGGCCATCATCACGCCGCCAGTCAGGTGCAGCGAGCAGGACTGGCCGGAAATCTCCTCGATCTCCTTGTAGAGCTGGACGGTGTAGGCCTGCAGCTTGGCGACGTTCGGATCGCCGTTCAGCGTATGGAAGCCGCCCGCCGCGTGCCAGGACGAGCCGGAAGTCAACTCGGACCGTTCGATGAGCATGATGTCCGTCCAGCCGGCCTTGGCCAGGTGATAGAGCACCGAGCAGCCGACGACGCCGCCGCCGATGACAACTGCTTTTACATGAGATTTCATGAAGATAGGTCCGTTTTTGAAGAGATTGATTCTGTTGGGTCAGTTCGCCGCGAGCGAGCCTCGACTTTGGAAGTCAAAGTTTACTGCGGCGTATGATCAAAAATCGGTAGGCGCGCCGCCTTCGGCGGTGCGCTTCTGGACGAAGGCGTTGAGCTCCTCGCGGATCGCCGGGTCCATGTAGGGCTCGTCATAGGAGGCCAGCCGCTCTTTCCAGACCTTGTTGGCCTTTTCCAGCGCCGTCGGCGAGCCGGCCTCGGCCCAGGTTTCGAAATTGCGCCAGTCCGACAGGATGGGCGAATAGAAGGCGGTCTTGTAGCGATCCTGCGTGTGCTGGGTGCCGAAGAAGTGGCCGCCGGGGCCGACCGACTGGATGGCGTCGAAGCCAAGCGCTTCATCGGAGAGGTCGAGCGGGGTCAGGAATTCGGCCACCATCTGCAACAGGTCGATGTCCAGAATGGTCTTTTCGTAGGAGCAGCGCAGGCCACCCTCGAGCCAGCCTGCGGCGTGCATCATCAAATTGCCGCCGCCCTGGATGGCGCCCCACAGCGAGAACACGCTCTCATAGGCGGCCTGCGCGTCGACCGTGTTGGCGGCGCAGGTGTTGGAGGTGCGGTAGGGGATATTGTAGCGGCGGGCAAGCTGGCCGCCGACAAGCTGCGCCTTCATATATTCGGGCGTGCCGAAGGCCGGTGAACCGGACTTCATGTCGACATTGGAGGTGAAGCCGCCATAACCGACCGGTGCGCCCTTGCGCACCATCTGGGCGAACGCAATGCCCGACAGCGCCTCGGCATTCTGCTGCACCAGCGCGCCGGCGATGGTGACCGGCGCCATGGCGCCCGACAGGGTGAAGGGCGTGACGATGACGACCTGGCCCTTGCTCGACATCTGGATGATGCCTTCCATCATCGGCACGTCGAGCTTGAGCGGTGAATTGGTGTTGATGATGGTGAAGACGGACGGTTCGGCGAGCAGCTGCTCGTGGCTGATGCCGCGCGCGATGCGAGTGATCTCGATGCCGTCGACATTACGCTCCTTGCCGAGCGAATAGATGTGGAACACCTTGTCGGTCAGCGTGGCGAGGTCGCGGATGCATTCGAGGTGGCGGACCGACGGGTGGATATCGGTCGGCTCGACAGGATAGCCGCCGGTGCAGTTCAGGATGTTGTGCATCTGGGCCAGCCGCAGGAAATTGCGATAGTCCTGCTGGTTGCCTGGCCGGCGGCCACGATCGATGTCGGAGCAATTGGGCGCCGAGGCCATCATCGAAATGATGAGATTGTCGCCGCCGAAGCGCACATTGTGCGCGGGATTGCGGGCATGAATGGTGAATTCGGACGGACAGTTCGACACCAGATCGAGGATCATGTCGCTGTCGAAGCGAACGCGCTCCGAGCCCTCGCGCACATCGGCGCCATGTGCCTTCATGATGCGGCGGGCTTCGTCGTGCAGCACGTCGACGCCGATTTCCCTCAGCACCCGCAAGGAGGCGAGGTGGATCGATTCCAGCTCGTCGTCCGAGACCAGCTTCGTCGGCTGCAGCGGGTTTTTCAGCTGGCGGAAAGCCGGCTGCTCGAACGCGGCCGAGCCACCGGCGCGCTTTCCGGCGCGACCGCCACGGCGGGCACGGTCGGGTCCCGGAGCCGGTTCTGCAGATTGTAGGGCGGCGGTCATGATGGTCCTCGTACGGTGCGATTAGCGGGCGGCATAATGGACCGGCGGCCCGCCGGCCATTGCGGAGGCGGCGACCACTAGGGCGAGGGAAGCGACATGCCCGAACGGCAGCCGCGCGGCGGCCGCATTCGCCTTGATCATCCATCGTTGGCGCAAGCGGATATTCCCCGCCGGCCCTTTCATTCCCCCGATCGACCCTGTAGCTGGTCATGCTTGCCGGCCGGGAGGTCTGCCGGCACCCCACCTGGATGAAGACATGGTCGCAACCGGCTCGAGCGAAGGCGAAGCGGGAACGCAGTGGGCGGCGCTCGCCGGCGTCACCGCGGCACTTGCCATGTTCGGCGCGGCGCAAGGGCTGAGTTCGCCGCTGTTCACGCTGCTGATGCAGAAGCAAGGCATGTCGCCAGGGCTGATCGGCCTGTCGGCGGCGATGATGCCGGTCGGGCTGATCCTGTCGGCTTCCTTCGTGCCGGCGGCGGTTCGGCTGGTCGGTGCGCGAAACCTGGCGGTCGGATGCTCGCTGATCGGAGCGCTGTGCTTCCTGGGCATCGGTTATCTGCAGAACTGGGTGGCCTGGTACATCATCCGCTTCATCATCGGCATCGTCATCAACCCGCTCTATGTGCTGGGCGAAGTCTGGGCGCTGTCCCTGGCACCGCCGTCGCGGCGCGGGCGTGTCATGGGCGTCTTCAACACACTGATGGGCGCCGGCTACGCGGCGGGCCCATTTACCCTGACCTTTCTCGGCATCGACGGCTGGGCGCCTTTCAGCGTCGGCATTGGCGGCTTTGTGCTATGCGCAATCATTCTACGCCTTGTCTCCTCGAAGCTCGCAGGTTTCGAGGATGACGGCCAGCCGCCGGGAAGTTTTGTCGGTTTTGCCCGGCTGGCGCCGGCGCTGCTGCTGGCGGTGCTGGTCTCGGCCGCTGTCCAGCAAAGCACCTATGCGCTCGTCCCGGTTTTCGGCGCCGGCTACGGCCTGCCCGAGGCCGTGCTTGCCGCGCTGGTGATGGCCCTGTCGCTGGGTAACATCCTTTTGCAAATCCCGCTTGGCCTGCTGGCCGAGCGCTTCGGTGGCCGATCGATGATCCTGGCCTGCGCGGTGGCGACGACGATTTGCGCTGTTTTGCTGCCGCTGCTGATCACCACACCGCTGATCTGGGGCGTGCTTCTGGTGATGGGCGCGGTCGGCTACGGCGTCTACACGATGGCGCTGGTCGAACTCGGCAGCCGCTTCAGGGGGTCGCTGCTGGTCACCGGCAATGCGGCTTTCGCCTTGCTGTGGGGCGTTGGCGGCATTGTCGGTCCACCGGGCGCCGGCCTGTTGATGCAGGCGATCGGACCACTGGGATTGCCGACCGTGATCATTGGCCTCGACGCTCTGCTGGTCGCCTTCGCGCTCTACAGGTCGGCCAGCCGCAAAGGCTCCTGACAGGGTTTGGCTGGAGCCGAGCGTCGGTTCGGGATGCGGGGGTTACGGCCGTCGGGGCGAACCGCTAAGGCTGCGACAGCACGGGGATGATGGACTTGGTGGACACCGAAAGCGACGAGACGATGCAGTGGGCCGCGATCACCGGCGTGATCGCAACGGTGTCTGTGTTCGCTATCGCGCAGGGCCTGTCCTATCCGCTGCTGAGCTTCATCCTGCAGCGCCAGGGCGTCTCGCCGGCTGTCATCGGCCTGTCGGCGGCAATGACGCCGATCGGGTTCATCGTTTCGTCGCCAATCATTCCAGCGTTGGCGCGGCGGTTCGGGGCAGGGCGCACGGCGCTCACCTGTGCCGCACTCTCGGCTATCGTGCTGGCGTTGATCGGCTGGACGCAGAACGTCTATCTCTGGTTTCCGCTGCGCTTCCTGATCGGCGTGGTGACCAACCCGCTCTATGTCTTGAGCGAAATCTGGGTGATCGCGCTGGCGCCGCCGGCCCGGCGCGGCCGCATCATGGGCCTCTATTCGACGATCATTTCCGCCGGTTTCGCTGCCGGCCCGCTTTGTCTGTTAGCCGTCGGCACGGAAGGTTGGCCGCCATTCCTTGTCGGGATTGGCGCTTTCGTGCTCTGCGGCGTTTGCCTGGCGTCGGTTCTGCCGCGCCTGCCCAGGGTCGACGAGGCCGGGCATCAGGTTTCGGTGGTTGGTTTCATGCCGCTTGCCTGGCTGCTTCTGTCGGCGGTGGTCGTGGCCGCCGGCTTCGAGCAGGCGGTGCTGGCGCTGCTGCCTGTCTATGGAATGTATCATGGCATCGCGGAGGCTCGCATGTCGGCGCTGCTGTCTGCCATGATCGCCGGCAACATTGCCATGCAGGTGCCGCTCGGCCTGCTGGCCGAACGGCTGACGGCCCGCCTGGTGCGCTTCCTCTGCGTCTTGCTGACGCTGGGCGGCTGCGCGCTCCTGCCTGTGCTGATCGAAACGCCGCTGATCTGGCCCTGCGTCTTCGTCTGGGGCGCGGTGTCCTACGGCATCTACACGATGTCGATCATCGAGCTTGGCGAGCGCTTTACCGGCTCGGCGCTGGTTGCCGGCAATGCGGCATTTTCCCTGATGTGGGGCGTCGGCGGTATCCTGGTTCCACCGCTCACCGGCGGCGTGATGGACGGGATCGGCGCCGGTGGCCTACCGCTCACGCTTGGCGCGATCTGCGTCACTTTGGCGCTGGCGACGGTCATCCGCAGACGAGTGCGGTGATGCAGGAGGCGAGTGGCAAAACACCATATCGCATCTTGAATGTCGGCGCCGCCAACGCGATGTAGGCACAGCCGCCCCAATCCTCCGGAGCCCTGCATGACCCCTTCGACGACCAAAGCCCAGCCCTCTGAAAAGGCCGGTGACCCTTTCCTGTGGCTGGAAGACAGGACAAGCAAGGAATCGCTCGACTGGGTGCATCGCCAAAACGAGGTCACGGTGGCGCAATTGCAGGGCGATCCGTCCTATCAGACGTCGTTCCAGACGGCACTCGATCTGATGACGGCCGAGGACAATATCGCGGTCGGCGCGGCAATCGCGGGGCATGTCTACAATTTTTGGCAGGACAAGATCAACGCGCTCGGCCTGTGGCGGCGCACGACGGTCGCTTCCTACAAGACCGACAAGCCCGACTGGGAAACGATCATCGACTTCGACCAACTGGCGGCGAAGGAGGGCATTAAGTGGGTGTTCGGCGGCGCTGTCAGGCTCTACCCCGATTTCAACCGCTGCCTGGTCTCGATGTCGCCCGATGGCGGCGATGCCAGCGCGATGCGCGAGTTCGACATCGCGGCCAAGTCCTTCGTCGAAGGCGGTTTTCAGGCGCCCGCCTCGAAATCGGGCTTCGGCTGGCTGGACGAGAACACAGTCATCGTCTCGGCCGCGTTCGAAGAGGCCGACAAGACAGAATCCGGATATCCGCGCGTGGTCAAGCTGTGGAAGCGTGGCACCAGGCTGGAGGAGGCGCCCCCGATCTTCGAGGGAAAGACCGAGGATCTCGCCGTTGGCGCCGGCGTCGAGTTCGACGGCGAGAAGCGCCATCTGTTTCTGGCGCGGACACTCGACTTCTTCGCATCGCACAGTTTCCTGCGCCTCCCTTCGGGCGAGAACCGCCGCATCCCACTGCCCGACGACGTCACCGACACCGCGCTCTTCAGGGATCAGCTGGTGTTCGGCGTGCGCACCCCATGGACCGCGCCCGATGGCACCGCGTGCCAGCCGGATGGACTTTACTCGCTCGATTTCGCGCATTGGATCGAAACTGGGAGTTTTGGAGCCATCGAAACTTTGCTCGCGCCGGCACATCGCGTGTCGATCGCGGGGCTCGCCAGAACGCAGGACCGCCTGTTCATCAACCTGATGGACAATGTGCGCGGCAAGGTTCTCTTCTGCGAGCGCAAGGATGGCGCCTGGTCGCTGCAGCCTGTGGCGTTGCCCAAAAACGGCACGGTCGGCATCAGCCATGCCGAGCATTTCGGTTCCAGCGTCTCCTTTTCCTTCACCGATTTCCTCACCCCAAGCTCGATCATCTGGTCCGATGACGATGGTCAGACGCTTGCCACGGTGAAGTCGCAGCCGGCGCGTTTCGATGCCTCGCCGCTGATCTCGGAGCAGTTCGAGGCGCGGTCGAAGGACGGCACGATGATCCCTTACTTCGTCGTCAGGCGGCGGGACCAGAACGGGCCGGTGCCGACGCTGCTCTACGGCTATGGCGGCTTCGAAGTGCCGCTGTTGCCCGGCTATGCCGGCGTGCGCGGCAAGCTGTGGCTGGAGAAAGGCAATGCCTATGTGCAGGCCTGTATTCGCGGCGGCGGTGAATTCGGGCCTGGCTGGCACCAGGCGGCGCTGAAAGGCAAGCGCCAGAACGGCTTCGACGACTTTGCCGCGGTGGCCGAGGATGTCGTCAGGCGCGGTATTGCGACGGCTCAATCGCTCGGCATCCAGGGCGGCTCCAATGGCGGCCTGCTGACCGGCGCATCCTTGACACAGCATCCCGAGCTTTTTGGCGCCGTCATCATTGAGGTGCCGCTGCTCGACATGCTGCGCTACGCCGAACTGCCGCCGGGCGCTTCGTGGATGGCCGAATATGGCGATCCGTCAAAACCGGAAGACGCCAAATGGCTTTCCGCCTATTCGCCCTATCAACATGTCAAGGCGGATGCCGTCTATCCGCCGGTGCTCTTGACCACCTCGACCGCCGACGACCGGGTCCACCCCGGCCATGCGCGCAAGATGGCGGCCCGCCTGCAGGAGGCTGGCCATGCAAAGACGCTGTTCTTCGAGGAGACTGAAGGCGGCCATGGTGGGCGCGGCGACCGCCGGCCGCAGGCGGCGCAAACGGCGATGAAGTATGTGTTTCTGCAGCGCGCGCTGAGTGGCGAAGCCTGACCTCAATTCATGAGGCCACTTGAGCAAAGGGTGGTTCACCTCGACCGCCCTTTGCTCTAAGGTACCTTCATGGCTCTCGCTAGACTATCAGCTCGTGCGTTTCGGGTCGCGGTGACACCGTCATCGCGCACGCTGCGCGCCGAGCTTTTGCGGCTATGCGCCCGCATCGGTTATTCGCCACCTGCCGTCCTCTGACGAATTCGCCCCGGCACCGCCGGAATGATTTCAGAGGAAAGATCAGACATGACCTATCAGAATTATTCGCTGAAGCAGCTTCAGCAGATCGACGCCGCGCATCACCTTCATCCGTTCACCGACCATAAGGAACTGCGCGAGGCCGGTTCGCGTGTCATCACCCATGCCAAGGGCCCGTTCATCTACGATTCCGAAGGGACGGAACTGCTGGACGGCATGGCCGGCCTGTGGTGCGTCAACATCGGCTACGGCCGTGACGAACTGGCCGAGGCCGCCTATGTCCAGATGAAGGAGCTGCCTTACTACAATTCCTTCTTCAAATGCTCGACGCCGACGCCGGTGCTGTTGTCGAGGAAGCTGGCCGAGATCGCGCCGAAAAACGTCAACCAGGTGTTTTACGGCTCGTCCGGTTCGGAGGCCAACGACACCGCCTTGCGGCTCGTGCGCCACTACTGGGTGCTGGAAGGCAAGCCGGAGAAGAACCGCGTCATCTCGCGCAAGATGGCCTATCACGGCTCGACCATCGCCGGCACCTCGCTCGGCGGCATGGATGCCATGCACAAGCAGCTCAACGGCGCGGTGCCCAACATCGTCCATGTGATGATGCCCTATGCCTATGAGCTGGCGCTGCCGGGCGAAAGTGACCATGATTTCGGCCTGCGCGCGGCAAAGTCCGTCGAGGATGCCATCATCGAGGCTGGCGCCGACAAGGTCGCGGCGTTCATCGGCGAGCCGGTGATGGGCGCGGGCGGCGTCAAGATACCGCCCGCAAGCTACTGGCCCGAAGTGCAGCGCATCTGCCGCAAATACGATGTGCTGTTGATGCTGGACGAGGTCATCACCGGCTATGGCCGCACAGGCGAGTGGTTCGCGGCCCAGACCTTCGGCATCGAACCGGACACCATGACCACGGCCAAGGCTCTGACATCGGGCTATCAGCCGCTGTCGGCGCTGCTGGTTGGCGATCGCATTGCCGCGACGCTGGTCGAGAGGGGCGGCGAGTTCAACCATGGCTACACCTATTCGGGGCACCCCGTGGCTTGCGCCGTGGCGTTGAAGAACCTGGAAATCATGGAGAGGGAAGGCCTGGTCGACCGCGTCAGGAACGATACTGGACCTTACTTCGCCAAGGCCTTGCAGGAGCGTATCGCCGGGCATGATCTGGTCGGCGAGGTGCGTTCGATCGGCCTGATGGGCGCGATCGAGATCGTCAAGGACAAGGCGACCAAGGAACGGTTCCTGCCCTCGGGAAGCGCTGCCGTGACGGTGCGCGACCACGCCATCGCCAACGGCATGATGCTGCGCGCAACCGGCGACACGATGATCCTGTCGCCGCCGCTGATCTGGACCCGCGACACGATCGACATGGCTTGCGAGCGTATCGGCAAGGCGCTCGACCTGGCGCAGGCCGACCTGCGCAAGCGATAGGAGCAATCCTCGATTGGGCGTTTCTACCAAGAAACGCCCAATCGAGGAAATATGCGTAATGAGCGGGAACGAATTTCGCCTTCGGCGCGTAGTGTAAGGGCGGCCGATCCGGCCGCGACAGGGAATTGCCCACATGAGAAAGACCGGCAAAAGCCGACGCGTGCAAGAGGCGGCCAGCCTTGGCGCGGACCTGATGCTGGCGCCGCTGGTGGTGATGATGCGCCTGCCGCTGATGGCCATGGAGGCGCGGAGCGGCGAGCCTTGGAGTGCGGAGACGGCAATGGCGGTCCGCGAGAAGACCGTCGCCATGGCCGAGGGCGCGCTTGCGGCGCAAATGTCTTTCCTGCAATCGGCATCACGATTCTGGCCTGAGGTTCTCTCGGGTCGAACGCCGTCGCTGTTCAACGGCGTCGCGGCCGAACGGTCGATCAGCGCCGCGCTGAAGCCGGCTGGCCGCGCGGTGAGGGCAAATTTTCGCCGCCTTTCCACAAAGGGTTGAAGAAGAAGCCTCGGAACTTTTTGCGCATCGTCGAAGTCTTGCGCTAGAACCAATCGGCATTACACGCCGATGGGGAACAACATGGCCGGACAACCGCTCAACCAGCCGGCTGAAATTCCAGCCGAACTCGACCGCTGGAACTGGGGCGCTTTCTTCCTCAACTGGATCTGGGGTATCGGCAACAGCACCTTCATCGCGCTGCTGGCGCTGATCCCCGTCGTCAACCTCATCATGATCTTCGTGCTCGGCGCGCGTGGCAGCCGCTGGGCGTGGCGGAACCGGGCCTGGCGCGACGCCGAGCAGTTCCGCAAGACGCAGCGCAACTGGGCGATTGCCGGCCTTGCCGTCTGGGTGGTTAGTATCGGCGGCTGCGCCACGATGGTCGGCAGCATCCCCTTCGTGCTCAAAGGCAGCGACGCCTACCATATGACGATGGACGCAGTGCGCGCCGATAGCCGCGTGAAGGCCGCCATCGGCGATGATGTGACGGATAATTTCTGGGTCGGGGGCAGTCTCAACGTCAATGCGAACGGCGCGGGCGATGCCCAGTTCAGCATCCCCGTCCACGGCGCCAAGGGCAAGGGCACCGTTTATTCCCATCTGGTGCGTACTGCCGGCGCCTGGAGCACGCGCCTGCTGGTGCTCCGAGTCGACGGCGTCGATGCGCCGATCGTGCTGACCAATGAAGATCACGTGCCGATCCCGGGTGCGGCGATCGGGATCTAAACGGATCGTGGACAATAAAGGGGCCGGAAATGCAAAAACCGCGCCCCATCGGGAACGCGGCTTTGCCAGATACGCATGGCGTTTCGCTACGAAAACACTTGCGAAACTTACGGGCTCCGGTACGCGAGACCTGATCCGGAGCGCCGGGCGGATGCGATATGTCCGCCTCGCAATCCGTTCTACAGCGACATCGTTACCGCGGAGTTATCGAGAGCTTAAGCAAATCTAAATTTGCGGGTCTTTCTCCGCAAAGACCCGGAAAAAGTCTGTCGAATCCGCTATTTAGGCCGGGTTGCCGCGCAGAAAATTAATTATGCCGGAAAAATCCGCGTCGCCGTGTCCCTGGGCGTTGAACAGGGCATAGAGCTGCGCCGCCTCGGCGCCGAGCGGCGTCACCGCGCCCGCGCCAAGCGCTGCCTCCTGGGACAATTTCAGGTCTTTCAGCATGAGGGCCGCGGCAAATCCCGGCTTGTAATCCCTGTTGGCCGGCGAAGTGGGCACCGGGCCCGGAACCGGGCAATAGGTGGTCAGCGACCAGCACTGGCCTGACGAGGTCGAGGCGACGTCGAACAGCGCCTGATGCGACAGGCCGAGCTTTTCCGCCAGCACGAAGGCCTCGGCGACGCCGATCATTGAAATGCCGAGGATCATGTTGTTGCAGATCTTGGCCGCCTGGCCGGCGCCGTCGCCGCCGCAATGGACGATGCGCCCGGCCATCGGCTTGAGGATCGGCTCGGCGGCGGCGAAGGCATCGCCGGAACCGCCGGCCATGAAGGTCAGCGTCCCGGCAGTGGCACCGCCGGTGCCACCGGAGACCGGCGCATCGATCGACAGCAGGCCGTGTTTGGCGGCGATGGCATGCACCTTGCGCGCCGATTCCACGTCGATGGTCGAGGAATCGATGAACAAGGCATTTTTCTTCGCCTTGGGGGCGATATCCTCATAGACCGACAGCACGTGCTTGCCTGCCGGCAGCATGGTGATGACGACATCGGCGTCCTTCACTGTCGCGGCGGCGTTGGCCATGACAGTGATGCCATGGTCCTTGGCGGTGGCGAGGTTCTCGGGCACGAGGTCGAACCCCATCACCCCATGGCCAGCCTTGACCAAATTGGCGGCCATTGGATTGCCCATGTTGCCAAGGCCAATGAAGGCGATAGTTGCCATCGTTTTCTCCCGATTTTGTTGCTGTCAGCGGCCGATCAGCGCCCGCGCGATGATGACGCGCATGATCTCGTTGGTGCCTTCGAGGATCTGGTGGACGCGCAGGTCGCGCACCAGTTTCTCGATGCCGTAGTCGTGCAGATAGCCGTAGCCGCCGAGCAGTTGCAGCGCATCGTTGGCGACGTCGAAGCCGGTATCGGTGACGAAGCGCTTTGCCATGGCAGACCATTTGCCGGCGTCCGGCGCCTTGCGGTCGAGTTTGGAGGCCGCGGCATAGAGGAAGATGCGCGCGGCCTGCAATTCGGTCTCCATGTCGGCCAGCCTGAACTGCAGCGCCTGGAACTGGTTGATCTTCGAGCCGAAGGCCTTGCGTTCGGCGGTGTAGGCCAGCGCCTTGTCGAGCGCCGACTGCGCGCCGCCCAGCGAACAGGCGGCGATGTTCAGCCGGCCGCCGTCGAGCCCGGCCATGGCAATGCCGAAACCTGCGCCTTCGCCCGACAAAAGGTTCTCCGCCGGCACCTTGCAATCCTCGAAGATGACCTGGCGGGTCGACTGCATTTGCCAACCCATCTTGTGCTCGTTGGCGCCGAAGGAGAGGCCGGGTGCGTCTTTCGGCACGATGAGGGTTGAGATGCCCTTCGGGCCGTCGGCGCCGGTGCGCACCATGACGGCGTAGACATCGCTGTCACCGGCCCCGGAGATGAACTGCTTGGTGCCGTTGAGGACATAGTCGCCGCCGCTTTTGACCGCGCGCGTCTTCAGCGCCGCCGCATCCGAACCGGAACCCGGCTCGGTCAGGCAATAGCTCGCCAGCCATTCCATCGAGGTGAGCTTCGGCAGGAAGCGCTGGCGCTGCTCGTCATTGCCGAAGCGGTCTATCATCGAGGCCACCATGTTGTGGATCGAGATGAAGGACGAAAAGGCCGGATCGGCGTGCGACAGCGCCTCGAAGATCAGCACGGCGTCGAGCCGGCCGAGCGCGGAGCCGCCCACATCGTCCCTGATATAGATGCCGCCGAGGCCGAGCGGGCCGGTTTCACGGATCACGTCGGCGGGGAAATGTTTCCCGCGGTCCCAATCGAGTGCATTGGGCGCAACGCGATCGGCGGCAAAGGCCTGCGCCATCTCCTGGATGGCGCGCTGTTCCTCGTTGAGTTCGAACTGGCTGGTGCTCGCATCGACCGCGGCGTCCATGGCGTGCTCCCTGTAGGCTGGCCAGCTAGCCCGCTGGCCTGTCGTTTTTGGCTTTGCGCGCGCACCAATCTAGACCAATGATGCCGCCGCGCAACCCGACCTATCGCGGAGCGGCTGTGCACCAATGCATGCCTGGAGCAAGATGTGACGACAAAATTCGATGAGCTGCTTCGAGGGTTCCACGCCTATCTCGCTTCCGTCGATGACGCCCTGGTGGGCGACGCCGTGGTGCGTATCGGCTGGGACATGCCGGCACGCGCGCTGGAGCCGCATCCGCTCGCCTGTCTGCGCCATCTCGACCGCGCCGCCGAGCTGGCACCGCCAGATGCCAAGCCGCTGGTGCGATTGCTGGCCGAGCAGTGCTACGAATTGCATTGGGGGCAGACCTATAGCGAGGGTGATTTCGGCAAGGCCTTCATCGACAATTACGGTTGGCTGGAAATGTTCGGCACGCGCGGGCACTTCGTCAATGAAGAGGTTGCCGCCGGGCTGCTGATTCTCGGACCCGGGATCGTCTACCCCGACCATCATCACGTCGCCGAGGAGATTTATATCCCGCTGACTGGTGGCACCGAATGGCGCATGGGCGAGGGCGGTTTTCGCAAGCGGGAGGCCGGCGAGGTCGTTCACCATGCCTCCAACGTCAACCACGCCATGCGCACCGGCAAGGAGCCGCTGCTGGCGCTCTACATCTGGCGCGGCGGGCCATTGGCGCAGAAATCCACGATCACCGGAACCGCGACCCAGGGCCGGAACTGATGGCCAGGGCAATCATGCTGCAAGGCACGGGTTCGGATGTCGGCAAGACGGTGCTGGTCGCGGGCCTTTGCCGCGCCGCGAAAAAACGTGGCCTGAAGGTGCGGCCCTTCAAGCCGCAGAACATGTCGAACAACGCGGCCGTCGCCGACATTCCGGGCGACAACCACCATGGCGGCGGCGAGATCGGCCGTGCGCAATGGCTGCAGGCGATCGCTTGCGGGGTGCCGCCATCGGTTCACATGAACCCGGTGCTGCTCAAGCCGCAGACCGATGTCGGCGCGCAGGTCATCGTCCAGGGCAAGGTGTTCGGCGAGGCCCGGGCACGCGACTACCAGGCGTTGAAGGGCCGCTTGATGGACGCCGTGCTGGAGTCCTGGGGCAAGGTCGGCGAGGGCGCCGACCTCGTCATAGTCGAGGGCGCCGGCTCTCCGGCGGAAATCAATCTCAGAAGCCGCGATATCGCCAATATGGGCTTCGCCACGCGCGCCGATGTGCCGGTGGTGCTCGTCGGCGACATCGACCGTGGCGGCGTCATCGCCTCCATTGCCGGCACGCATCTGATCCTGCCGGAAGAGGACCGGCGCATGATCGTCGGCTATCTCGTCAACAAATTCCGGGGAGACGTCTCGCTGTTCGATGACGGCATCAAGGCGATCGACAAATTCACCGGATGGCGCTGTTTCGGCGTCGTGCCGTGGCTGAAGGCTGCGGCACGGCTGCCGTCGGAAGATTCGGTGGTGCTGGAGCGGTTGGCGTCCGGCGAGGCGCGCGCGCTGAAAGTGGCGGTGCCGATGCTTGGCCGCATCGCCAATTTCGACGATCTCGACCCGCTCAAGGCCGAACCGCAGGTCGAAGTGGTGTTCGTGCCGCCCGGCAAGCCGCTACCGGCCGATGCCGGGCTGGTCGTCATTCCCGGCTCCAAGTCGACGATCGGCGATCTCCTGAAATTCCGCGAGAATGGCTGGGACCGCGATTTGGCGGTGCACCGCAAGCGCGGCGGCCATGTCGTCGGCATTTGCGGCGGTTTCCAGATGCTCGGCCGCGTGGTGCGCGACCCCGACGGCATCGAAGGCAGCGTCACCGAGGCCGAGGGGCTCGGCCTGCTCGATGTCGAGACGGTGATGGAACCGGAAAAGACGGTACGCAATGTCAGTGCACGCTCGGTGCCGTTCGACCTGCCGCTCGAGGGCTACGAGATCCATCTCGGTCGCACGACGGGCCCGGACACCGTGCGGCCGTCGGCGATCATCAATGGCGCCGAGGATGGTGCGATCTCGGCCGATGGCAAGGTGATCGGCACTTACATGCATGGTCTCTTCGGCGCCGACGGCTTTCGCGGAAAATTCCTCGAAAGCCTCGGCATCAGGGGCGGCGGCATCGACTATCGCGCCGAAGTCGAACGGGCGCTGGACGAGGTCGCGGCCGAATTGGAGACCCATCTCGACTGCGACGCGATTTTTTCACTGGCCAGGTAATTCGCGGCGCTGGTCATTGGCCAGGAACATCCATCGCCTCATCATCCTAGGGCGGAGCAAGGAGCGTAGCGGCGCGGCGCAGACCCTAGGATCCATGCCGCGATTTCAACGCTCTGCAGCGATGCAGAATTTTGCTCCGCTGCACTCTTCGACCAAGGTCACGGAATGGATCCCAGGGTCTCCGCGACGGAGCTTCGCTCCTGCTTCGCCCTGGGATGACGAAGTTGGGGAGGCTTCGGCTAATTCCGAATGCCACAGCCAGCAGATATTCGCACGTCGAAACCAGCTCAGGCATTCACACCTTCGACGGCCAGTAGGTGTCAAACGACCAGACATTGCCTTCAGGGTCGCGGCGGATGAATTCGCGGCTAATCGCGATCGGTCATAGCCTGGGCAGAACCAAAAAACGCCCGGCTTTGGCCGGGCGCTCTCGGTCCCACTTGTCGGGGGAACCTTGTCAGGCGCCGCGCATCAGGCAGCCTGCTGCAAGCACGATATAGGCGATGAGCACGATCCACACCGATGCGAGCGGAATGAACGCGAGAACGCCAAGGGCGGCGAGAATGCCGATGATGGCGACAACGAGAGAAATGATGAAAACAATCTGGGTAGGCGCGCTGAGATTCATGTCTGGTCCCTCCAACATGATTCGAACAATGTCATTGTAACAGGCGCGTGATCACACACCAATCATGACACGCAGAGGGTTGGCTGGATCGGCAAGCAGCTTCACCGCCAGAGCCACGCAGACGATGACCAGCAGCGGCTTGATCAACCTCGCGCCGATGCGCATGGCAAGGCTGGCGCCGAGCCGGGCGCCGAGAAACTGGGCAACGCCCATCATCAGGCCGATCTTCCACGAGATGACGCCGACGGCGGCAAAGACGATGAAGCCGCCGATGTTGGAGGCGAAGTTGAGCAGCTTGGTATGCGCCGTCGCCTTGAGCACGCCGTAGCCGGCAAGGGCGACGAAGGCGAGCATGTAGAAAGAACCGGCGCCCGGACCGAACAGGCCGTCATAGAAGCCGATTGCCGGCACCAGGGTCAGCCCAAACAGGAAGGGCGACAGGCGCTCGGCGCGGTCGACATCGTTCATGTTGGGCTTGAGCGCGAAATAGAGCGCAATGGCGATCAGCACCAGCGGCAGGGCCGCGCGCAAGAGGTCGCCTGGCACGATCGTGGCCAGCAAGGCGCCGATGGCACTTCCGGCAAGCGCCAGCAGCGCCGAAGGCAATTGCCGGCGCAGGTCGACATGGCCCTTCGAGGCATAGTGGATCGTCGCCGAGCCGGAGCCGAACATGCCTTGCAGCTTGTTGGTTCCAAGCGCTTCGACGGGCGAGAAACCGGCCAACAGCAGTGCGGGAATGGTGATCAGTCCGCCACCGCCGGCAATCGAATCGACAAAGCCCGCCGCAAAGCCGGCGAAGGCGAGCATGGCGATGGTTTGGGTGGTGAGGTCGATCATCTGGCGCCGCGAGACATTTAGCTGGCTGGATACCCGGCGTTCGACCACGACGGCCCTGTTTGCGCAAGGCCGATTCCGCGCTAACTCTATGCATGAGGAATCGGAAAGGGTCGCCCATGGCGTTCGCATTGCTGGACCAGATACGCTCCATCTTCGACGGCGACCCTGGCGTGCGCAAGGTGGCGGACGATCCCGTCCTGTCGGCGGAACTGCTGATGCTGTTCCGCATGATCCTGGCCGACGGCACCGTCAGCGAGAGCGAGATGATTGCCTTCCGGCGCATCTGCAAGGATGCCTTCGGCATTCCGGAGACCAGCATCGACGCCGTCATCGAATATCTCAACGAGTTCGGCTACGAGACCAACGGCTCGCAGGCGATCGCGCTGTTTCGCGACCTCGACGTCGAGCGGCGCAGGCAACTGGCGCAGCACATGGCGGAGATCGCCAAGGCGGATTCGCAACTGGCCGAGAGCGAGGTGCGCCTGCTGCGCCGCACGCTCGATTTGCTCGACATCAGCCCGGTCGACGTGGTGAAGCCGCAAGACTAAGGGGAACGGCCGCTCACCCCTGTTCCTGCATGCGTCGCGCGATCGCGCGATGCAAATCCGGGGCAGCGGCAACAAGCGCCTGCGCCGCCTCGGATTGCGGGCGGTCCAGCACCTCGTTCGTCTTGCCGCGCTCGACGATCTTGCCGTCATGCATGACCAGCACCTCGGCCGTGATGGCACGGGCGACAGTCAGGTCGTGGGTGATGAAGAGATAGGCGATGCCGAGCTTCTGGTTGAGCCCGGCGAACAGGTCGAGGATTTGGGCCCGGATCGAGACGTCGAGGGCCGAGACCGGCTCGTCGGCGACCACCAGTTTGGGGCGGGTGATGATGGCGCGGGCGATCGACAGGCGCTGGCGCTGGCCGCCCGAAAATTCGTGCGGGTATTTGTCCATGTCGCGCTGGCCGAGGCCGACCTCGTGCAGCGCATGCGCCACCATCTCGCGGCGCTCGGCGCGCGTCGGTTTTTTCTCCAGTACATGCAGCGGCTCGGCGACCAGTTTTTCGACCTTCTGGCGCGGGTCGAAGGAGCCGTAGGGATCCTGGAAGACGACCTGCATGTCGCGCCTGGCAGGCTTCAACTCAGCTTCGCTCTTGCCGGTGATGGCTTCGCCGCGAAAGCGGATGGCGCCTGAACTCGGCCGGTCCAGCGCCAGGATCATGCGGGCAAGGGTGGACTTGCCGCAGCCGGATCGGCCGACCAGCGCCACCGACTCGCCGGGCGCGATCGACAGCGAGACGTCGTCGACGGCACGGATGTCAGGCGCGCGCCTGAACAGTGAGGTGCGGCGGCCGCGATAGTCACGGGTGATGCCTTCGACTTGAAGCAAGGGTTGGTCCGTGCCGACGAGATGGGGCCTGGCACGCGCCGGGACGTGCATCGAAGCCTGCGCCAACTGGCGCGTATAGGGGTGGAGCTGACCGGACAGCGTGCGCGCCGTGTCGCCGGCCTCCATCACCTCGCCATGCCGCAGGATGGTGATGCGGTCAGCCATCTCGGTGACGACCGCAAGGTCGTGCGAGATCAGCAGCAGGCCCATGCGGCTCTCCGCGACGAGGTCGCGCAGGAGGTCGAGAATTTGCGCCTGCAGCACCACGTCGAGCGCCGTCGTCGGCTCGTCGGCGATCAAGAGCTTGGGTTTCAGCGCGCAGGCGATGGCGATGACGACGCGCTGGCGCTGGCCGCCGGACAGTTCGTGCGGATAGCGCGACAGCGGGAATTTCGCTTCGGGCAGCCCGACGCGGTCGAGCATTTTTCGCGCTCGATCCTCAGCTTCCGCACGTGTAGCCTTCGTATGCCAGCGTATGCCTTCGGCGACCTGTTCGCCGATGGTCTTGACCGGATTGAGCGCCGTCATCGGTTCCTGGAACACCATGCCGATGTCGTCGCCGCGCAAGGCGCACATCTGGTCCTCGGTTGCCGTCAGGATATCGATGCCGTCGAATGTGACGCGCCCGGTGGCGCGGGCAGCGTGTGGCAGGAGCCGCATCACCGTCAGCGCGGTCATCGACTTGCCGGAGCCGGATTCGCCGACTAGTCCCATGACCTCGCCGGGCGCGACGGAGAGTTCAATGCTCTTCAGGATCTGCGTGTCGCCGATGGTCAGCGACAGGTTGTCGATTTCGAGCAGGCTCATCGCTGCCGCCGCGATTTCGGGTCGAGAATATCGGCGATGCCGTCGCCCAGGAGGTTCAGCCCAAGCACGGTGATGACGATCGCCATGCCCGGGAAAATCGCCATCCACGGCGCCACCACCATGCGCGTCTGCGCGTCGAACAGCATGCGGCCCCAGCTCGGCATCGGCGGCTGCGCGCCGAGGCCGAGATAGGAAAGCCCGGCCTCGGCCAGGATGCCCAGCGCGAACTGGATCGTGCCTTGCACAAGGAGCAGCGTGGCGATGTTGGGCAGCACATGTTCGATCGATATCTGCGTACTGCTCTTGCCGGCGGCGCGCGCGGCCAGGATGAATTCGCGCGGCCAGATCGCAAGCGCGCCGGCGCGGGCGACGCGGGCAAAGACCGGGATGTTGAAGATGCCGATGGCGATGATGGCGTTGACGGCGCCAGGCCCGAAGATGGCGGTGATCATGATGGCCGACAGCAGCGCGGGGAAAGCGAAGACGAGATCGTTGACGCGCATCAGCGCCTCGTCGACGAGGCCGCCGCGCGCCGCGGCGAAGGCGCCGAGCGGCACGCCGACGCCCACGCCGATGCCGACCGCGACCAGCGCCACGGCGATCGAGTTGCGGGCGCCGACCATGACCATCGACAGGATATCGCGGCCGAAATGGTCAGTGCCGAACAAGTGCGCCAGAGAGGGGCCTTGCGTCTTGTCGGCTATAACAAGCTTCGTCACATCGTATGGCGTCCAGATGTAAGAGATCAAAGCCATCGCCAGGATCAGCAATGTGATGACGAAGCCGGTCACGAAAGCCGTGTTCCTGAAAGCCTTGGCCAGGATGCCTGCCAATGTCTCATCGGGGATGTCGACATGCATCGTCATGACCGGGTTCTCAAGCGGGGATCGACGACCGCATAGGACAGGTCGACCAGGAGGTTGACGGCGATGACGGCCGCGACCAGCAGCATGACGACGCTTTCAACGACGATCAGGTCGCGCTGGGTGATCGCCTGGAACACCAGCCGGCCGAGACCGGGCAGATAGAAGACATTCTCGATGATGATGGTACCGGCGAGCAGGAAGGCGAATTGCAGGCCAAGGATAGTCAGCACCGGGATCATGGCGTTGCGCAGCGCGTGCCGCCACAGCACGGCCCGATAGGGCAGGCCCTTGGCGCGGGCGGTGCGGATATAGTCCTCGTTCAGCACCTCGATCAGCGCCGAACGGGTGACACGCGCCAGGATAGCGGCTTGCGGCAAGGCAAGCGCCACCGCCGGCAACAGCAGCGATTTCAGCGCCGGCCAGGCGCCGGCGCCCCAGCCGGGAAAACCACCGGCCGGGACCAGACGCAGCCAGACGGCGAAGACATAGATCAGCATCAGCGCGAACCAGAAATTGGGTACGGCGACGCCGAGCTGCGCCGCGCCCATGGCCACCGTGTCGCCGGCCCGTCCGCGACGGCTGGCGGAATAAAGCCCGACCGGAATGGCGATGATCGTGGAAAGGGCCAGCGCGATCAGCGCCAGCGGCAGCGAGACGGCAAGCCGTTCACGCACGAGATCGATGACCGGTACCGAATAGGTATAGGAGCGGCCGAAATCGAGGCTGAGCAGGCCGCCGGCCCAGTGCAGATAGCGCAGCACGAGCGGCGCGTTGAGGCCCATCTGGGTGCGCAAGAGTTCGACCTGGTCGGCGCTTGCATTCATGCCCAGCATCAGCCGCGCCGGATCGCCGGGAAGGATTTCCAGCACGGCGAACACCACCATCGAGGCAAGCACCAGCGTCGCGAAGGCGATGACGAGGCGCTTGAGGGGGTAGGCGGTCATGAGAGGCGAGGAAGCCGCGCGCGCACCACGAACCTCACTCGCTCCACTTCACCTTGGTCAGGTCATTGGCCTGGATCGGCGCGTTTTCCCACAGTCCCTGCAATTTGGCGTCCCAGACGCCGACCTTGGGCAATTCGTAGAGGAAGCCGACCACCGCGTCGTCGGCAAGGATCTTCTGTGCCTCGCCCAGCAATTCCTTCCGCTTGGCCTCGTCGGAGGTCAGGTTGAGGTCGGCGATCACCTTGTCGAAGGTCGGATTGTCGTAGTTGAAGTAGTAGTCCTTGCGCGAATAGATATCGATATCGTTGGGCTCGGTGTGCGAGACGATGGTCAGGTCGTAGTCTTTCTTGGTGAACACCTGGTCCAGCCACTGTGCCCACTCGACCGGGATGATCTCAAGATTGATGCCGACGTCGCGGAGTTCCGAGGCGATGATCTCGCCGCCGAGCCTGGCATAGCCTGGCGGGGGCAGTTTCAGCGTCGCCTTGAAGCCGTTCTCCAGTCCGGCCTCCTTCAGCAGTTCCTTGGCCTTGTCGACATTGTGCGGATAGAGGCCGGTGAGGTCGACATAGTCCTTGTTGGCCGGCGACATGTGTGAGCCGATCGGCAGGCCAAGCCCGGCCGAGGCGCCGTCGATGATCGCCTTGCGGTCGAGCGCGTAGGAGATCGCCTGCCTGACCTGCAGCTTGTCGAAAGGCGGCTTCTTGTTGTTGATCGACAGGATGGTTTCGCCTTCGGTCGAGCCGATCACCACCTTGAAACGCGGATCGTCCTTGACCTGCGCCAGACTGTCGGGGTCGAAGAAGGGGAAGGCCTGGATGTCGCCGGACAAAAGGGCCGGCACATTGGCCGCGGCATCCGGCACGATGCGGAACTCGACCTTGTCGAGGAACGCTGGAGCGCCCCAGTAATGGTCTGATTTCACCAGCGTGATCGACGATCCCTTGGCCCAGTTCTGGAACTTGAACGGACCGGTGCCAACCGGGTTTTCCTTGTTGGTATCGGCTGACTTTGGCGACACCATCACCGCGTCGCCCCAGCCCATATTGTAGAGGAAGGACCCTTGCGGGTTCTTCAGCGTGACCTTGACCGTTGCCGGATCGATGACGTCCACCTTGTCGATGGCCGCGAACAGGCCCTTCTGCGCATTGACCGAATTGTCGGCGCGGGCGCGGTCGAGCGAGAATTTCACGTCGTCGGCGCTGAAATCGGCGCCGTCGTGGAATTTGACGCCGGTGTGCAGCTTGAATGTGTAGACCTTGCCGTCATCGGAAATGGTCCAGCTCTCGGCCAGATCCGGCAACACTTCGCCATTGGGGCCAATCCGGGTCAGGCCCTCGAACACATTGGCGTAGAGCACCTCCTTGATCGCCGCCGCGGCACCCGCGGTCGGATCGAGATGCGGCGGTTCGAGCGGAATGCCGATGACCAGGTCGGTCCGGGCCGCGAAGGCGGAGGTTCCAGCGGCCAGTGCAAGAACCGCGGCGGCCAGAATGGTTTTCCACAATCTCATCGTGCAACTCCCCATGCGTTCAGGACATGTGCTCAAACCGAGCGATAGAAGCGTGATTTCGCGCGGGAGTAAATTGCGTTTCGTGCTGCCAGGCAGGATGGCCGGGAATGTTTTTGCCGCAGCGGCCCTGTCGGCGGGTCGAAGCTTGTCGCGACGCAAGCTTATCCCGTGGCGGTGCCACGCAGCAGCACGTTGAGCCCGATCGCCATCACCTTGGCCGATTCCACCATGTCGGATATGCCGACCCACTCGTCCGGCCGGTGGGCGAGGTCGAGAATGCCCGGGCCATAGGCGATGCAGTCGTAGATGTGGCCGATGCGGGCTATGTGCTTCTGATCGTAGGTGCCGGGCGAGATGACGTAATCGGGCTCGCGGTCGAAGATCGCATGGATGCCTTGCGCGATGGCCTTGACCACCGGCGCGTCGCGCTCGGTCATCAGCGGCAGTACTTCCATCAGATCGCGGATTTCGTAATCGAACTTTTTGCGCTCGCGCTTCAGCCGGTCGAGAATGCCGGTCACCTCACTTTTGACCGTGGCCAGATCCTCCTCGAGCAGGAAGCGGCGGTCGATGGTCAGCCGGCAGGAATCGGGCACGTTGGGCGAGGGCAGGCCGGGGCGGAAATCCTCGGTCTGCCCGCCATGGATGGAATTGATGTTCATGGTCGAGCGCCTGGCGCCCTCCGGCACGACCGGCATACGCGTCATCTTGCGGTCGAGTGCGGGGAACAGGTCGTCCTCGAAGGCCCTAAGGACGGCGCCCATGTGGCGTACGGCATTGTCGCCGAGAAACGGCATCGAGCCGTGCGCGATCTCGCCCTTGGTCTCGATCTCCGCCCACCAGACGCCGCGATGGCCAAGGCAGATGCGGTCTTTGTTGAGAGGCTCGGGGATGATGACGTGATCGACCCTGGGTTTGGAGAAATAGCCAAGCCCGGCCAGATGGGCGACGCCGCCGAAGCCGCCGGATTCCTCGTCCACGGTGCCCGAGATCTCGATGGCGCCGGGAAAGTCGGGGAAGACTTCCAAGAAGGCCTCGACAGCGATGATGGAGGCGGCCAGGCCGCCCTTCATGTCGCAGGCGCCGCGGCCATAGACCTTGCCGTCCCTGACAACGCCGGCAAAGGGATCCACGGACCAGCCTTCGCCGGCCTCGACCACGTCGATATGCGAGTTGAAGTGGACGCAGGCGCCGGGGGAGCGGCCGTCGAAACGGGCAACGACATTGACGCGCGGATAGCGGTCAGTGTCGCCGGGCGTGCCTTCGGCGCGGATGAACTCGGTTTCGAAACCACGTTTCCTTAGCCGCGCACCAATGTACTCGGCGCATGGCCGGTAGGCTTCGCCGGGTGGGTTGATGGTGGGAAAACGGATGAGGTCGGCGGTCAGCGCGACGACATCGTCTCGCCTGGCATCGATTGCGTGAAGGAGTCGTTCGTTCATCGGGAGAGTTGAGCAACGATCAGCGCTTTATTGCAAGCCCGCTGGCAACCAAGGGCGTGCGACGTGTCGTTGCGGCAACTATCGCGGGAAATCGTTCAAATTCGCTGCTTTGAATTGGCGAATTGATCAAGGTGTGTGTGTTATCCCGTTCACCTGCCATTAAAAAGATGAAAAACATCGTGAGGGCAGGCAGGTAGGGCAATCAAAGGGGTTTGGTCGCATGAGAACGTCGTTCTTCAAGGCAGCGGTGCTGGCAACCGCGCTGTTTGGTGCATCGGTCGCGAGTGAGGCAGCCACATTGGTGGCGAATATCGACGTGTCGTCGCAGACGATGACGGTTCGATATGGTTCGGCGGTTTACCGTTGGGCCGTGTCCACCGCCCGTCCGGGCTATTTCACGCCGCGCGGAACGTACCGGCCGCAGCGGACCGCGCGGATGTGGTATTCGCGCAAATACGACATGTCGCCGATGCCGTATTCGGTGTTCTTCCGCGGCGGCTATGCCATCCATGGAACGGGCGCCGTCCGGCAACTCGGCCGTCCGGCTTCGCATGGCTGCGTGCGGCTGCATACGGCAAATGCCGCGGCCTTCTATGCGATGGTGCGCGAAGTCGGCTTCGGCAATACGCGCATCGTCGTCACCAACTAGAGCAATTCCAGGAAAAGTGTGTAACGGTTTTCCGTCCGGAATTGCGTGAAAACAAAGAGTTAGAGCGGGTCGGCGATTCCATCAAACGCTGAACCGCTCTAGGCGACAGGCGGTCCACTGATATTGGCTTTGTCGCTGGCGGAGGAACGCACGTTCCCGCCGGCGGCTGTTCAAGTGTTTGCGACGGGCGCCGGTGCCGGGCGCTTCTTGCGCCGCCAGTTGCTGATCTCCCACCTTTTGTGGAACCACATCCACTGGCCGGGATCCTCGCGCACCCAGCGCTCGACGACGTCGTTCAGCATCTGGGTGGTGGCGTGGACGTCGACGCTGCCGTCGGCGGTGCGCGGCAGGACCAGCTTGTCCTCGATCTCGAGCCGGAAGCGGTTGCCCGGCAGCCTGACGCAGCGCGCCGGGTAGACGTCGCAGTCATAGTGACGGGCAAGGGTGCCGAGCACGCGGTTGCTCTGGCAGGGACGGCCGAAGAAGGTCGTGTCCAGGCCGTTGGAGAATTTCTGGTCGACGAGAACGCCGATATTGCCGCCATTCTCCAATACGCCGGCCAGGGCGAACGAGGCGCCGGCCATCGACGGCAGCAAGCCTCCCATGCTCGAGCGCCTCGTCGAAAGGATGTAGTCGGCGAGGTAGGGGTTGTTGGGCGGGCGAAACAGCGCCGTGATGTTCATGCCGAAGGTCGCGGCCGCCACCGGCAGCAGTTCGAAATTGCCGAGATGGCCGGTGAAGACGATGTGCGGCTGCTTCTCGGCCGCGATCTCGACGAAATGCTCCGTTCCCTTGACCTCGACGCGGCCGGGCTTGCCGGCGGCGGGGTCATAGTCGAACAGGGCGTCGAGAAAAATGTATTCGGCGGCAAGCCGGGCCATGTTGCCCCACATGTCTGAGGCGATGGCCTGGATTTCGCCATCGCTCTTTTCCGGATAGGCCTTGCGCAGGTTGTCGATGGCGACGTGGTGACGTCCGACCCTTGGGCCGATGAGGCGAGCGACGCGGTCGGCAAAATTGAGCGCGCTGTCGACCGGCAGCAGGCGCAGCAGCGACATGATGATCATCGCGGCCCGCGCAACGAGCCAGTAATTCACCTGGCGCAGTTGCCTGCCATAGCGAAATTTCAGGTCCCGGCGAAGTTTCTTCAACACTGAAATCGAGGCTCTAGAGCATGATGCCGAAAAGTGTGAAGCGGTTTTCGGATGACATCATGCTCTATTCCTTGATTTAGAGGCGGATTCAGTTTTCAGGTCGATTCGACCTGAAATCATCCGACTCTAGGCGACGCGCAGGATGATCTTACCGAAGACGTCGCGGCCTTCCATGCGCTTCAGCGCGGCATCGATATCGTCGAAGCCGACCTCGGTGTCGATGACGGGTGCTACCTGCCCCGCCGCCATCTTCTGCATGGCGTTGGCCATGTTCTCCATGCGGCAGCCGAAGGATCCGAGCAGTTTCAACTGCTGCTGGAAGAGCTGCATCAGGTTGATCTGCGTCGACACGCCCGAGGTCGAGCCGCAGGTCACCAGGCGGCCGCCGCGCTTCAGGCACAGCATCGAGCCGGCAAAGGTGTCGGAGCCGACATGTTCGAAGACGACATCGACGCCCTTCTTCTTGGTCAGCTTGCGTACGACGCCCTCGAAGCGGTCGTCGCGGTAGTTGATGACATGGTCGGCGCCGAGCGCCTTGGCCTTGTCGATCTTATCGTTCGAACCGACGGTGGTGATGATGGTGCAGCCCATCCGCTTGGCCAGCTGGATCGCCGCCGAGCCGATGCCGGATCCGCCGGCATGGACGAGGATCGTCTCGCCAGGCTGCAGCCTGGCATTGTCAAATAGCATGTGCTCGACGGTGCCGAAGGTGACGGGCGCCACGGCGGCGCCAATGTCAGTCACGCCCGGTGGGGCGGGGACCAGCAGGCGCGCCGGCAGGTTGATCTTCTCCTGCGCGAAGCCGTCGAGATGGAAGCCATGAACCCCCGAGACATGTTCGCAGAGATTGTCGCGGCCTTCGCGGCAGGCGCGGCAGAGGCCGCAGGTGCGTGCGCCATAGATCGACACCAATTGTCCAGGCAGCAGGCTGGACACGCCGGGGCCGACCGCCTCGACCTCGCCGGAGGCTTCGGCACCCACGACCAGCGGCAGCTTGCGCTTGGCGAAGGCCATGCCGCGCCAGCCCCAGACGTCGATATGGTTCAGCGCCACCGCCTTGATGCGCAACGTCACTTCACCCAGAGCGGGTGGCGGGGGAGGCGGCAGGTCCACCGTTTCGAGACGGCGGTCCTCGATAAGTTGCAGTGCGCGCATGAAGCCTGTCGGTTCTGTTAAGCGGAAAGGGCTCGCTTAGACCGGTTCCCGCGCCATGACAAGGCAAGTGTTCTGGCCGCCGAAGCCGAAGGAGTTAGACAGAACGGTGCGAACCTGCGCATCGCGCTTCTTGTTCGGCACGACGTCGAGCACGATCGCCGGGTCGGGATTGTCATAGTTGATGGTCGGCGGAATGACGCTTTCACGCATCGTCATCAGCGAAAAGGCCGCTTCGACCGCGCCCGCAGCCGACAGCGTGTGGCCGATCATCGACTTGTTGGACGAGATCGGCATCGAGCCGATCCGCTCGCCAAACACCGTCGACAGCGACAGGTGTTCCATCTTGTCGTTTTCCGGCGTCGAGGTGCCGTGGGCGTTGACATAATCGATCTCGTCTTCGCCGAGGCCCGCATCGGCAAGGGCGGCCCGGACAGCGGCAATCGCCGGCGAGCCGTCCGGCTTGGAGCGGGTGCGGTGGAAATCGTCGGCCTTTTCACCACAGCCGCTGAGGATGCCGAGAACCGAGGCCCCGCGGGCAAGCGCTGCCTCCAGCGATTCCAGCACCAGGGCGCCGGACCCCTCCGCCAATACGAAGCCGTCACGGTCCTTGGAAAAGGGCTTGGAAGCCTTTTCCGGGTTGTCGTTGTGGGTGGAAAGGGCTGACAGCAGCGAGAAGCGGATCAGCGCCTCGGCGGTCGCCGAGCCGTCGGCGCCGATCGACAGCGCCCGGTCGCATTCGCCACGGCGGATCGCCTCGACGCCGAGCTGGATGGCGGTGGCGCCGGAGGCGCAAGCGGTCGACAGCGTGATCGGCAGGCCGCGTGTGCCGAACCGGTCGGCCAGCCGGTCGGCGATCGAGCCGAACTGGGTGGTTTCGAAGACATCGAGTTCCTTCAGGCCGCGCGCTACGCGCAGCAGCCTTTCGGCGCCGGAATCCTGCTTGTCGGAATTGTAGAGCGCGAAGCGCTCGTGCCAGTCGAGCTCGACCGGCGGCGAGGCAAGAAAGAGCGGTCCGCCGAAATCACCGGAATCGAGACCAGATTCGGCCATGGCCTCACGCGCGGCGGTCTCGGCCAGTTCATAGGTGAGGGGGCTGGCACCCTTCGAACTCGATGCCAGGAAATCGACCATGCCGGAGATGCGCGTGTTGAGGTGATCGACCGGGAAACGGGTGATCGGGTGGATGCCCGACTTGCCCGAGGTCAGCGCCGCCCAATTGTCAGCCTTGCCGACGCCGAGCGAGGTGACCACGCCAATGCCGGTGACGGCGACGACGGGCCTGCCCATGTGATCTGTGAAATTGGCCATTCGGGAAGCCCTCTTGATCTCCGCGGCACGATCGCCAAACGCCGCCTCAAGCGGCGTTGACCAGCGCCATGCCCTCGAATTGGTGATAGCCGATCGCCGTTGCAAGGACGCTGGCGGGAATGCCGTCAAATGGCTTCTCGGCCGTGGCGTCAAAGACAGGGTAGGCGGCCTTGCGGTCGACGGCGAGCGCCGCCAGCGCCACGCCGAAGGGAAATTGTGCTTCCTTCATGTGACCGGTCAGGGTCGCGAAACCGCGCGCCGATATCGCCTCGACGGCATCGAGCGCCGCCTTTTCGGCTGATGTCGCAGCGTGCGCGCCGGATGCGCCCGAGATGGCGAGCAGCTTGCCGTTTGGCGGCGCCGCCTGTTTGAGCAGGGCGGCGATCCCGGCATCGAGTTCGCCGCGAGAGCGCCTGGCGCGGCCTGAGACGACAGGTCCAAGCTCGGCGTAGATCTTGCGCCCGCGACTTGTCGCGTGTTCGCGCTGCTCCAGCACCAGGAAGGCGCCGCCGGAACCCGAGACCACGCCGCCACCCTCGGCGCCCTGCCTTTGCCAGACAGGTTTCCAGGAGCCGCGATGCAGATAGCCGGCGAGTTCATAGCCGAGCAGCATGTCGGAATGTTCGGTCTGGAAGGCGCCGCCGACCAAAATGTGGGTCGACTGGCCGGAGCGGATACGCGCGGCGGCCGTCTCGACGGCGGCGACGCCGGCGCCTTCCTCACCCATGAAGGTTCTGGACGAACCCGTCACCTTGTGGACGATGGAGATGTTGCCGGCGAGCAGATTGGAAAGCTGCGCCAGGAACAGGGTTGGGCGCAGCTCGGTGGTCAGCTTCTCGTTGAGCAGCACGTCGCGGTCGTTGCGGCTCTCGGACGCGGCGAGAATGTCGGCGTCGACCGCCTCGTCGCGCTCGCCGCCGCCGGCGGCCACCACCATGTCCATGGTGGTGCACAGCTCGTCATTGCCCTTGATGCCGGCGTCGTCCAGCGCAAGGCCAGCCGCATAGGTGCCGAGCCGCTGCCAGGTTTCCATCTGCCGCTGGTCGCCGCGCTTGGCGATCTGCAGGTTCCAGTCGATTTGAGGCAGCGGATGGACCGTGTAGGGCGCAAAGCGCGCGGCTTCGAGCACCGGCTTCTGGCCGAGTTGCGTCAGCTTCTGCCAATGGGCATCAGGACCTTCCCCCAGCGAGGAAACAAGGCCGATACCTGTGATGACGACGTCGTGGGGGCTGCTCATGAGCGGCTTTGTGGGTCAGGCGGCGGAGCGCGTCAAGTCACGCGCCCTGACGGCCTCAGGCGGTCTTGGCGGCGACCAGCGCGTCGATCTTGGCGCACAGGTTCTTCATGACGAAATAGTCGTCGGTCGAAGCCTTGCCGTCATTGACTTCCTGGGTCCACTTTTCCAGCGGCACCTTGATGCCGAATTCCTTGTCGATGGCGAAGACGATGTCGAGGAAATCGAGACTGTCGATGCCGAGATCGTCGATGGTGTGGCTCTCGGGCGTGATGGTGTCGATATCGATCTCGCTGGTGTCGGCAATGATCTTGGCGACTTTGTCGAACGTGGTGGACAAGGGGCTTTTCCTTCTTTGCGGGCGGAATCTGTCCGCAGCTTGTTTGGGCGCTGTCTAATCGGTTTTTCCCGGCAGGAAAAGGCCTGATGAGCCGGGCGCAGATGGGTAGCGGTCTCCAGAAACGCAAGAAGGGCCGCGGTTTGACCCGGCGGCCCTTCTTGCTGACGTTGGGTAAGCTCAGCTGTCGCGGAGCTTGACCAGGTCGTTGAGCAGCCCGCCCGTCCCGTTGTGGACGGTCAGCCGCTCGACCTTGCCGGCGATGGTTTCCAGAGCCTCGAGCTCCTTCAGCCGCAGCATCACCGGGTTTTCGGCCATCACCCTGGCGGTGTTGAGCAGCGAACGCGTGGCGTTCGTCTCCTCGCGGCGGCGGATGACGTTGGCCTCGGCCTGCTTTTCGGCCGAAACCACCTGGTTGAGGATCTCGCGCATCTCGCCCGGCACGATCACGTCCTTGAGCGCGATGTCGCTGACCTCGACGCCGATCTCGGCCATGTCGGCACGGACCTTGGCCGCGGCTTCCTCGTCGACCGTCACCTTCTTCTCGAGGATCTGGTCGAGGGAGAGCCCGCCCAGCGTCTTGCGGAAGGCGTACTGCAGGGCTCGGTAGAGGGCCTGGGAGAAGTCCTTCACGGCGCTCACCGCCTTGACGGGATCGACGACCCGGTATTCGGCCGCGATGTTGACGCGGATCGTGACGCGATCCTTGGTCAGCACTTCCTGCCCGGCGACATCGAGCGACTGGCGCTTGAGGTCGACGACCTTGATCTGCACCAAGCGTCCGACGTTCCAGAAGCCGTGCACGCCGGCGGCAAGGGTCCGTACCAGGACACCGTCGATGAACAGCAGTCCGGCCTGTCCATCGACGACCGGGTGGACGGACATCAGCTCCACCTTCCTGGCCTGGCCGAGCCGGCGCATGAGCGCCGGATCGATGGCCAGGTCAGCCGACGTGTCGACCATCGTCACCTTCCACGGCCCGGCATCGGTCCACAGCACCAGCTTGCAGTCCGGCGCCAGCACGCTGTGCAAATTGCCGTCGCGCTCGATGACGGCGACCTCCGTGCGCCCGGTGCGGACGACGGTGAAATGACGCGCGGCCACGTCCGGGAGCTTGTCGAACAACGCCTTCTCGTACGCCGAAACGAATTCCGGGTTCCTCAGATCGTGCCGCGAGATCTCCAGGCTGCCGCGCCGGTTGGCGAGCCAATGCTCACCCGGCAGCAGGACAGCCTTGATCTCTCCCTTGTAGAGAGTGAGGGCACGTTCGTTTTCCCTGACGAGGACGCGCTCGCGCCCAAGAACTGTATCGAGAATAGTCATTGTCTACTCCTGTCGGGCATGGCCCCATGCGAGGCGTCAAATCATGCGTCGATCTTCCCTTCGTTTCTCGTTTCACTTCCAAGTCCGGCACGAATGATCCGGGGACTGGTGGCATCGATCCGTGGCGGACCTTCGGGAGCGGATCGCGGGGCAGGGAAGCGGGCTCGGGAAGCCTTGGCCTCCCTTGCCGGCGACACAGCGCCTTGATCATCACCGCGAGCCTAGCCGCGAGCCGATGGCGTCAAACCTTTCGATCCGGCCTCGGCCCGAAGGCTTCGGCCGTCCGTCGGACTTGAAGCATTCCAGTCCCCGGACCGTTTTCAGATAACACCTGGCAGGGTGCTGGCTTATCAGGCCAATGGAGAAGGACTCGAACCTTCGACAGTCAGATTATGAGTCTGATGCTCTCCCAACTGAGCTATCCGTGGTGCGGATGAAGGGACTCGAACCCCCGACCTCCGGATTATGTCCGGCGCTCTCCCAACTGAGCTACACCCACGATCCCAATCCCTAAAGCGGCGCCGTATACAGGGCGGCAAAGCCGCCTGCACGGGCGGAGACGAAAGCTCCAACCGTTGTGCTCGCTTCGGTTTTCGTGACCGGGAGCGCGCCTATAGCCCCTGCGACGGGTTGTCGCAAGCGACATTGTCGGGGTGGATTCGCGGCTTCTTCCGGAAGTGGCATTTAAGCCACACCGGCTCATCCAGACTTGTGAATGGAATCACTTCAGAAAGTGACGCGGCCAAGCACGCGCAGACCGTCGCCTTGCGGTTCGACGACCACAGCTTCGCCTTCACGTGGCGAGATGCCGGTCAGCGCGACGATATTTTCCAGATGGGTGACCATGACCAGATTGTCGGAGCCGGAATAGGCGTGGATTTCCTTCATGATGGCGGCGATCTGCGCTGCCTTCTGGGCATCGTCGCCCTTCAGGAGATCAAGCGGTGCGAACAGTTCCGGCTCGGCCTCGAACGCGATGCGCGCGGTGTCGAGGCATCGGCAGTAGCGGCTGGACAGGACGCGCTCGACGGGAGCCGCTCGCGCGGCGAACAGGGCGCCGATCTTGCTTGCCTGTTGCTTGCCGCGTGCCGACAGATTGACCTGGGTGGAACAGCTGTCGATATCGAAGTTGGCCGGGTCGGTGGTGCCGGTGGTCATGGCGTGGCGCAGCAGCACGACATGCCCGCCGTCACGCAACAGCGCCCATCCGGCGTCCGTCGCATGCGCGGCGGCGGGGACGACAAGCAGGAACAACGCCAAGGCAAATCGGATCATCGCCACCCTTCCAGGAGCCCGCAGCGGACTCCGACCATTCGCATATAGGGATTGGAAAGCGGGGACAAAGACAAGCCGGAGATCGGCAGCGTCTCAGGTCTCACTTTTTGGCGAGTTGCTGCTTCACCAGATCGATCTTCTGGTCGGTGAGCGGGATGGGGATGGTGTAGCCGGCTTCGGTAAAGCCCTGCTTGGCGTTCTCGAAGAACGCGATGGCCTTGAGATACTCCGGCTTGCCACCGCCATAGCTGGCGCGGTTCCAGCTGACGTCGCCAAGATTGTTCTGCTCAAAGGCCCACTGCATCGGCTGGCTTTGCCTCGTGAACACCTTCAGTGTCGCGGTGAAAGCCGCCTCGGCCTCGTCGAGATATTTGCCGGTCCGTTCGATATTGCCGAGGTTGAGCAGGCTCATGCCGATGCCGTTCTGGGCGTTGGCCCAGTCGACCGGTGCGGTCTCCATGGTCAGCACTTCGAGCGCCGCACGCCGCGCGGCGATCGAATCTTGCAAGGTTTTGGGGTCGGCATTGCTCATGCTCAACCAGTGCAGCGTTGAGCCTAGGCCAGCCTGGGTCAGCGCCCATTGCCGCGGGTTGGTTTCGCGCTTGTATTCGCGCAAGGCGTTGCGGTAGGCCTCGACCGCCTCGCTGTAGTGCTCGGGCTTGTCGGTCACGCCGCCAAGAAGCTGCAGCGTGTTGCCGAGATTGTAGTAGCTCATTGCCCAGTCCAGCGGGAATTTTCGCCTGACATAGACCTGGCGGGCCGCCTGGAATGCCGCAACCGACTGCTCCAGCCTGGTCGCGTCACGGGTGCGCTGGCCAAGCGTCTGGTAGATCGAGCCGAGATTGTTCTGCGCCGACGCCCAGTCCATCGGGAAGCGCTGCCGGGTAAACACCGTCAGCGCGTCGTCATAGGCCGCCGCCGCTTCTTCGAGCGTGCCGGTGCCCATGTCGAAGCGGGCGACGCCGCTCAGCGCATTGCCGAGGTTAAGACGGCTGGTGGCCCAGGAGACCGGGAAGGTTTCACGGGTTCTGACCTCGAGCGCGGCGCGAAAAGCGTCGGCCGCCTCGTTGATCTTCGCCTTGTCGTTGAGCTGGATGCCAAGGGTCACAAGCATGTTGCCGAGATTGTTCTCGACCATCGCCCACTCGACCGGCGTTTTTGCGCGCGTGTATTCCTCGAGCGCCAGCCGGTAGGCCGCTTCCGCCTGGGCCAGATGCTCGCCGCCGGGTTCGCGTTCGGACAGCGCATAGAGCGCAAGGCCAAGATTGTTCTGCGAGGACGCCCAGTCGAGCGGAACCTTGGCGCGCGGGCGCTTCTCCAGCGTGGCGCGCATCGCCGCCACCGCCTCGTTCAAGCGCTTCGGGTCGCTCTCGCGTTCGCCGATCTTCAGCAGCACATTGCCGAGATTGTTCTGCGCGGCGGCCCAGTTGAGATCGTCTTTCACATGTTCGAACACGGCAAGCGAATCGCGAAAGATCTGGGCGGCCTCTTCGAGATGCGCGGTCTCGGTCTCGCGCTCGCCGATGTTCTGCAGCACCACCGCCATGTTGTTGCGGGTGATGGCCCAGTCGCGGTTCTGTTCGCCATTGGGAATGAAGTTCAAAATAGTGCGATAGGCTGCGATAGCGCCCTGCAGCGAATCCAGGTCACCGGTGGTGTAGCCGTGGGAATTAAGCGCCTCCGCTTCCTGGTTCTTGTAGTTCCAGCGCAGCTTGTCATCCCATTTCTCGGCCAGCGAGAACGCCTTGGCGTAATCGTTGGCGGCCGATTTGTAATCGAAGACCAGCGCCGAGGCATCGGCCCGCTTGGCATAGATCGCGGCGTCGGCAATGCGCTTCTGCTTGACCAATTCCTCGGCCTGATCGACCGTGTCGTTGGTCTCTTCGACCCGGCCCACGGCATCATCGAGGAATTTTCGCGCCGTGGCGATCGCGCCTTGGCCGATGGCCTTGTCGGCGGAGGCGACCAGGCGTTTGATCTCCGGGTCGTCGGTGCGCAACGCGGCGCGCTCGGACATCATCTTCTTCAGGCGCTCGGCCTGGGCCTGGAGCACTTTTTGCAGGTCGGTCGGATCTTCCGGGATTTTCTCAGTGCCCATCGCCCGCAGCACGCCGTAGAGCGCGTCGAGCGGCACGCCGTCCTGCAGCGAGGCCAGTTCCACCTGCGCCCGCTTGGGGTCGGGCAGGTCGGAGATGGTCAGCAGCAACTGCCGCCGCTCGCCGGTGATCAGACCGTCGTCGCCGGTCGGTTCGGGCGGCGCGACACCGAAATAGAGCAGCCGGCGCAGGCTTTCGTTGACCCAGGGCCGCTGCCTGGCCTTGGTGTCGAGATAGACCTCTTCCGTCACCATGCGCATGACCGAACCGAACTCGGTGCCTTTCATCGCCGCGAGATGGCGCAGCAAAGCCGCCGCGTAGGGGCTGTTTTCGCCAGCGGCGCCATCGAGCGCCGGACGGCCGGGCTCGGCGGCGAAGCCGATCACCGTGCCGAGGCTCGCGTCGGCGGCCGGCGCGTTGCCGAGGGCCTTGGCGCCGCGTACCGGTTCCAGCCCGCCGGCGCCGATCGGCTCGGCCGAGGCGGTTGGCGCGCGCCGCACCATGGCATCGGCCGGAAACGGATTGGTTCGGCAGGCGTCGAGCAGCATGATCGTCACCGGCACGGTCTTCTTCAATTCGTCCATGACGGCGGAAATCGGCACCAGTGCCTGATCGGCATCCTTGAGCGACGACATGTCGGCGTCGACCGGAACCAGATAATTCTCGCCACCGGCCTCGATCCCGTGACCCGAATAATAGATGAGAGCGACGTCGGCACCCTCGGCGTCCTCGACGAAGCGTTCAAGATCGCGCTTCAGCTTGCCGGCGTCGCGGTCGCTGACGTTGCGGGCGTCGAAGCCGAGATCGGTCAGCATCTTGGCCATGTCGCGGGCATCATTGGCCGGGTTGGGCAGGGCGGCGATGTGTTCGTATCTGGATTGGCCCACGATCAGCGCCACGCCCTTGAGGTCTTTCGCCCGGGCAGGCTGAAGCATCGACGCGGCAAGGGAGACAAGCATGGCGACAAACAACGTCAGCCACGCACGCCGGAAAAGACGCAGTTTCGAGGTGTCGACAAAGGTCATTTGTCGTTCCGCCCTGATGATCCAAGCCCTCTATAACCCTGCCAGCCGACGATGATCAAATTCGGGCGCGATTGCGCCGTGAGCGTGGCTCGCCTATCCCTGAAAAATGTCTCCGCTTACCGAAACCGTCCTGTTCGTCTTCAGTCTTGTCGCGCTCGGCTATCTCGCCGGGCTTACGGGCTATCTCAGACCGGCGAGCGGCGAGGGGATATCCGATTTCGCGGTCTCGGTGGCCATGCCGCTGCTTCTGTTCCAGACCATGGTCAATGCCGATTTCCACGGCGTGGCGCCATGGCCGCTGTGGGGTGCCTATTTCACCGCCGTGGCGATCACCCGGGCCGCCGGCCATATCGTCACGACGCGGGTCTTCGGTCGCGACGCCCGCGCCGGTGTCGTCGGCGGCGTATCGTCCGCCTACTCCAATGTGGTGCTGCTCGGAGCCCCCTTCATTCTTGGCATATTCGGTCCGAGCGGTTTCGAAGTGCTGTCGCTGCTTGTCTCGGTACATCTGCCGATCATGATGATGGCCTCGATCGTGCTGTTCGAGATGTTCGGTCGCGGCAGCGGCGAACAGGTCCATCCCTTGCGCGTCGTCAGAAGTTTCCTGCGGCGGCTGTTCATCAATCCGCTGATCATCGGCATTCTCCTGGGCCTCGCATGGCGCCTGAGTGGCGTGCCGCTGCCGAACCTCGCCATGCGGTTGGTCGATGCGCTGGCCGACACCGCCGGGCCGGTGGCGCTGTTTGCCATGGGGCTCAGCCTGCGCCGCTTCGGCATATCGGGCAATGTCCGGCCGGCGCTGGCGCTTTCGGCGCTGAAACTGTTCCTGATGCCTGCGCTGGTCCTCGCCTTCGTCTGGCTGCTCGGCCTGCCGCCGCTGACGGCCAAGGTGGCGGTCGTGGTGGCGGCACTGCCGTCGGGCATCAATTCCTATCTCATCGCCGTGCAGTTCAATACCGGCCAAGCGCTGGCATCGAACCAGATGACCATCGCGACCGCCTGCGCGGCCGTCACCACGGCTTTCTGGCTGACGGTTGTCCTGCATGCTTTCGGGTGAGGTTGACGGCGTCGTGCGCCGCCCCGCTCTCGTTTCGGGCTGGTCCAACCCCTATATGCCATCTTGCGATTGCTTGCTGGGCTTTCCCTAGGTTAAGAGCAATGGCTCCAGCGTGCGGCCCTGCCTGCGCTTTACCGAAGACATCCAGATAGCGGCCCGTGAGCGCCGAACGGAGGCTAGACCATGCTTCAGAAAACCAGCCATTTCATGCGCCAGGCCAATCTCATCAACGGCGAATGGGTGCAGGCCGACAGCGGCCAGACGGTCGATGTGAACAATCCGGCCACCGGCCTCAAGATCGGCACGGTGCCTAAGTCGGGCAAGGCCGAGACCCGCCGCGCCATCGAGGCCGCCGACGAAGCCTTCAAGACCTGGCGCAAGACGACCGCGCTCGAGCGCTCCAAGCTGCTGCGCAAGCTGCATGACGCGATGATGGACAATCAGGACGTGTTGGCCGAACTGCTTACCATCGAGCAGGGCAAGTCGCTGTTCGAATCGAAGGGCGAGATCGGCTCGGCCGCGGCCTATATCCTGTGGTTCGCCGAAGAAGGGCGCCGCACTTATGGTGACGTCGTGCCCTCGCCATGGGCGGATCGCCGCATCCTGGTGACCAAGGAACCGGTCGGCGTCATTGCCGCCATCACGCCGTGGAATTTCCCGTCCTCGATGCTGGCCCGCAAGCTCGGTCCCGCACTTGCCGCCGGCTGCACCGCCGTGGTCAAGCCGGCATCGCAGACGCCGTATTCGGGTCTCGCCTGGGGCGCGCTGGCCGAGGAAGTCGGTTTTCCCAAGGGTGTCGTCAACATCCTGACCGGTGCCGCCGGTGAGATCGGCGACGAGATTTGCGCCAATCCGCTCGTCAAGAAGATCACCTTCACCGGCTCGACCGAGGTCGGCAAGATCCTGATCCAGAAATCGTCGGTCACGGTCAAGAAGGTGTCGATGGAACTCGGCGGCAACGCGCCGTTCATCGTCTTCGACGACGCCGATATCGAGCGTGCCGTTGCTGGCGCGATCACCGCCAAATATCGCAATTCCGGCCAGACCTGCGTCTGCACCAACCGCTTCCTCGTCCAGGCCGGCGTCTATGACAAGTTCGTCGAGAAGCTCGCCGCGGCCAGCAATGGATTGAAAGTCGGTTCCGGCCTCGAAGAGGGCGTCCAGCAGGGCCCGCTGATCGATGAGAAGGCGGTCGAGAAGGTCGAGGAGCTGATCGCCGACGCCACCGCCAAGGGCGGCAAGATCGTCGCCGGCGGTCATCGCCATGCACTGGGCGGCTCGTTCTTCCAGCCGACGGTCATCGCCAACGCGACGCCGAAAATGCGCTTCATGAAGGAAGAGATCTTTGGGCCGGTCGCACCCGTGTTCAAGTTCGAGACCGAGGAAGAGGCCGTCGCGCTCGCCAACGAAACCGAGTTCGGCCTCGCCTGCTATTTCTATACCGGCGATCTCGGCCGCGCCTTCCGGGTCATGGAAGGCCTGAAATACGGCATGGTCGGCGTCAATGAAGGACTGATCACCACACCGGAAGCGCCGTTCGGCGGCGTCAAGGAATCGGGGCTCGGCAAGGAAGGCGGCCATCAGGGCATCGAGGACTACCTCGATACCAAATATGTGTGCATCGGCGGCCTCGGCCTCTGATAGGCTGGTGCTGGGGCAGGCCGGTAAACCTGCCCCAGGCTGACCAACCAGCCGAAGTCCTTTGGATCCACTGGCATTTGCGGGCATGACGATGAAGGACGGCGAGGTTTTCGGCACGACGCAGGCGGGCGAACCGGTCCGCCGCTTCACCATCAGGGGCGGCGGCCTTACCGCCAACATCATCGGGCTCGGCGCCATCGTCCAGGATCTGCGCCTGACCGGGCACGACGCGCCGCTGGTCCTCGGCTACAACAATCTGGAAGCCTATGAGACCGACACCGGCTTCTTCGGGGCGGTGGTCGGGCGCTACGCCAACCGCATCGGCGATGGCCGTTTCACCATTGGCGGCAACCGCTACCAGACCGAGCGCAACTTCCTCGACCAGCATACGCTGCATGGCGGCTCGCAAGGCTACTCCCACCGGCCATGGACGGTTTCGCTGCATGGCAGGGATTTCGTAACGCTGACGCTGCATGATCCCGACGGCGCGATGGGCTTTCCCGGCGCGCTCGACGTCACCTGCACCTACCGGCTGAAGATTCCCGGAACGCTCAGCGTCGAGCTGACGGCGACCTGCGAGGAGCCGACGCTGTGCAATCTCACCCAGCATTCCTATTTCAACCTCGATGACGGCGGCACCGGCGACATTCTCGACCATCGCATGATGCTGAACGCCGGCGCCTATCTGCCCGTCGACGGCGACATGATCCCGACCGGCGTGGTCAAGCCGGTTGACGGCACGCCCTTCGATTTTCGCCAGGCGCGGCCGTTGCGCATGGAAACGGAAGGCGAGCAGTTGCCCTACGACCAGAATTTCTGCCTTGCCTCGGCGCGCGGTCCGCTCAAGCAGGCGGCATGGGTGCAAGGGGCGAATTCCGGCGTCGAGATGGAAGTGTGGACCACGGAGCCCGGCGTGCAGCTCTATACCGGGCAATATGTGACGCCGCGCACCGGCCTGGAAGGACGGGACTACAAGGCCTTCAGCGGCTTCTGCCTGGAGCCGCAAATATGGCCGGACGCGCCGAACCGGCCCTATTTCCCGCAGGCGACGCTATGGCCTGGCGCGATCTATCACCACGTGACCGAATACCGCTTCCGGCAGGGTTAGCTTTTCAAGACTTGTCGAACGCTGCCCGCAGCGTCTCGAACGGCGCCAGCGCCCCTCGAACCTGGACGACGGCAGCGGCAACGCGATGGCCCCGGCGGGCGGCTTCCTGCGGACTGTGACCGGCAAGACGAGCGGCGAGATAGCCTCCATTGAAGGAATCGCCGGCGCCGGTCGTGTCGGCAGGGGCCGCGACATGGATTGCAGGCACGTCCTGCAATGATCCGTTTTCGGCAATCAGTGCCGGCTGCTCGCCGTTCTTGACCACGACCTCATTGACCAATTGCGCGAGGCGATCGGCGGTCGCCTGCGGTGTCTCATCTCCAAACAGCATCTGCTCATCCGGAAAGGTCGGCAGCGCGATATCGGTGACGGCAAGCGCTTCGACGATCGCTGCCTGTGCGTCCTCGCGGCTGCGCCACAGCCGTGGCCGGTAGTTGGGATCGAAGGCGACCGTCGAGCCGGCTGCGCGCGCCTTCGCCACGGCCGCCAGAAGTGTGGCACGCGCGGCCTTATCGAGAATTGCCAAAGTGATTCCGGAAAAGTACACAAGATATTGATTTTGCAGGTTTTCCGACAGCGCTGCCGGATCCGACGCGAGCTGTCGGGCGGCGGCGTCGCCGCGCCAGTAGGTGAAGGAGCGCTCGGCGCCGGTCAGCGTGATGGCATAGAGGCCGGGGCGGGCGCCCGGTATGACCGGGCTGGTGCCGATGCGGATGCCGTTTTCGGCGAAGAAAGCGATCTGGCCTTGCGAGAAAGGATCGTCGCCGAACGCCGAGACATAGGTTGCGGGCCGGTCGCCGCTCAGCGCATGCAGCGCCCACAGCGTGTTGAACGTGTCGCCGGCAAACCCCATGCGCCAGTTCGGCCCGGTCTGGCCGGACAGTTCGAGCATGCACTCGCCGATCGACGCAATGCCGTTTCCCACCATCTGCGATCCTCCAGTGATTTCGGTGCTGTAGCTTTTTGCCGGACGCAGCGCCATGCTTGGCAAGCAGGCATTTTTGCGCCACAGCGTTTTCCCACAGGCTGGCGGGATGCGATCCGCTCGGCTGAGCGTTGTCCGCAGAAGAGGAACCGGTTTGGCATCGTTATGGCGTTATCTCCTGGCAGGTCTTGGTCTGGCTGCTTTGCTGGCCGGCGTACTCGCGGCCGTCTACCTGACCGCGCCGCAGTCGGGGCAACCGCTCGGACCGGATGTCTCGCGGACGAAGAAAACAGACAATGGACTCTACGTGGCGAGCTTGGTGCCGGAACGCGGTGTCGTGCGGCAGGGCGAACTGGAAGCCTGGCTGCTGACGCTGAAAACCAAGACCGGGGCTTCGGTGGAGCGCGCCGCGATCGCCATCTCCGGCGGCATGCCGCTACACAATCACGGTCTGCCGACCAGCCCGCAGGTCACCGATTATCTCGGCGAGGGCCGTTACCGCATCGAGGGGCTGAAATTCACCATGAGCGGATGGTGGCAGCTGCGTTTCGCCATATCGTCCGGCGCGGGCTCCGATACGGTGCTGTTCAACGTGGTGCTGTGAGCGGTCGATGAGGCGCCTTTTCTGCTCTCTGGCGCTGGCCATGGCCGCCATTCTTGCTGGTTGCGGCAAGCCGGATTTTTCCGATGCGGAGAAGCAGACGATCGCTTCGCTCGCGCTGAACACGCTACCGGCGCTGAAGCCCGACACCACCAACCGGTTCGCCGATATGCCGGCCGCCGCGGCACTCGGCTCGACGCTGTTCTTCGATGTCGGGATGAGCCACGACGGCACGGTGTCCTGCTCGACCTGCCACAAGATCGACCGCCAGTTCCAGGACGACCTGCCGCAGGCGGTGGGCGTCGGCCGCACCAACCGGCGCACCATGCCGCTGGCCGGTGTGGCGCGCGACCCCTGGTTCTTCTGGGATGGCCGCCGCGACAGCCTGTGGGCGCAGGCGCTGACACCGCTCGAAAATCCGCTGGAACAGGCGGGAAACCGCACCGCCTACGCGCATTACATGAAGGCGCGTTTCGGCGAACGCTACGAGCGCATCTTTGGGCCATTGCCTGATTTTTCCGGCATTCCGCCGAATGCCAGCCCGCTCGGAAGCGAAGCCGAAAAGGCTGCCTGGAACGCGATGAGCGATACGCAGCGGGACGCCATCAACCGCGTCTATGCCAATATCGGCAAAGCGATCGCCGCTTTCGAACGCTCGATCGAGCCGGCGCCGACGCGCTTCGACCGTTTCGCGCTGAACCTTTCCACGGGCGCCGAGCCGAAAGGCGATGCCATCTTTTCCCGGGAGGAAATCCTCGGGCTGAAGCTGTTCATCGGCAAGGCCAATTGCGTGACCTGCCATAACGGCCCGCGCTTCACCGACAATGGCTTTCACAACACCGGTGTGCCGCCTGTCGCGAACCTGCCGCCGGATCGCGGGCGCGTCGATGCGGTGGCCCAGGTCGAGGCCGATCCGTTCAACTGCTTCGGCGCCTATCGCGACGGCGACGCCAGTGCCTGCGGCGAGCTGCGCTTCATGGTCAAGGATGCGCCGGAACTGGTGCGTGCCTACAAGACACCATCGCTGCGTGGGGCTGCGACACGGCCGCCTTACATGCATGCCGGGCAGTTTTCATCGCTCGACGAAGTGGTGGCTCACTATGCCAAGGCTGCACCAAGCGTCGAAGGCACCTCCGAGGTTCATCCGCTGGAACTCTCTGACCGCGAGCGTGCGGAACTGGTAGCGTTTTTAAAGACGCTGGCGGAGTGAGAGGCAGCGGGCAAGTCGGTGTTGAAATAATATTGCAAAAAAGGTATATTTCGTGCGATGAGCTGGACCGTTGCGTTTCTCAATGTTGAGGTGAGGCAGGAGCTCGAAGCTCAGCCGAAAGATATCCTGGCCAGCTTCCTTCGAATATCGCGTTTGGTCGAAGAGCATGGGCTGCAAAAGGTCCACGAGCCCTATGTAAAGCATCTGGAAGGCAGGCTTTCGGAGATGCGCATGAAGGGTCGTGATGGTATCGCCCGTGCTATTTATGTAACTGCTGCCGAACGTCGAGTGGTTGTGGTGCGAGTATTCGCTAAAAAGACCCAGAAGACGCCTCGAAGCGAGGTCGAGCTGGCCCTCAAGCGAGCAAAGGAGGTTCTATGAGCCGGAAAACAATTCTCGTTGAGGACGCCGCAAAGGAGTGGTTCAAGGACCCGGAGTTCGTTGCCGAATATGAGGCGCTGGACGAGGAGTTCGCGATCGCCGAAGCTTTGATCAAGGCCCGTGGCGAAGCGGATATGACGCAGGAAGAGGTCGCTGTCGCCATGGGCACCACGCAGGCGGTGATTGCTCGCTTGGAGAGCGGTCGAAACATGCCTTCCACTCGGACCCTGCAGCGTTTTGCCAAGGCGACGGGCTCGAAGCTTCGCATCCGCTTTGAGCCCGGGAAGCCAAAGTCACGTACTGGCCACTGAACCCCTATCTGTCCTTCACCGTCTCCATCGCCACGAAGGTCGAGGTCTGGGCGACATGCGGCAAGGCCGAGATGCGCTCGCCGAGCACGCGGCGGTAGGCGGCGATGTCCCGGGTGCGGACCTTCAGGAGATAATCGAAGCTCGACGCCATCATGTGGCACTGCTCGATCTCCGGCACGGCCTGGACGGACCGGTTGAAAGCATCGAGCGCGGCGGATCGGGTGTCAGACAATTTCACCTGGACGAAGGCGACATGGCCTTCACCCATGCGCTCGCGGTCGATGATCGCCTGATAGCCTCTGATGTAGCCGTCCTTTTCCAGCCGCTTCACGCGCGCCTGCACCGGCGTCTTGGACAGACCGACCTTTGCCGCGAGCTCCGACATGGAAAGCCGGCCATTGCCGGCCAGCGCTGACAGGATGTTCCTGTCGATGCGGTCCAATTGGTCTTCTATCATCGAAAACGTAGCCTAAATCCGTGATTTCTGGCCATATGATAGACCGATTGAACTTCCATGTCGATTTTTTCGGACCGCCTGAAATCCAGCACTTGTGCTAGCTTGCGCCATTCGGTCCGGTGACCGCCGGTCCGCTCCCTGATGCTTGCTTCACAGGACCGCCATGCCGCTCGACGCCATCCGCCAGCAGATCCGCGCCAATTATTTGCCCGACGAAGACGAGGCTGTCAGACGGTTGGCCACGGCGACAGGCCTGTCGGCCGCAGACCGCAAGGCGATCTCGACCCGCGCGGCCGATTTGGTGCGGGCGGTGCGGGGCTCCACCGATCCCCGGCTGATGGAAGTTTTTCTTTCGGCCTACGGGCTCTCCACCAAGGAAGGCGTGGCGCTGATGTGCCTGGCCGAGGCGCTGCTGCGCGTGCCCGACACCGAGACGATGGATGATCTTATCGCAGACAAAATCGCGCCGCACGACTGGTCGGCGCATTCCGGCGGTTCGAGCTCGATCTTCGTCAACGCCTCGACCTGGGCGCTGATGCTGACCGGCCGCGTGCTAGATGAAGGCGAGGGCGGCATCGAAGGCACGCTGCGCTCGATGGTGCGCCGTCTGGGAGAGCCGGTCATCCGCAAGGCGGTGGCCGCCGCCATGCGCGAGATGGGCGAGCAGTTCGTGCTCGGCCGCACCATCGCGGAAGCCGTCAAGCGCGGCCGGTCGATGACGCAGAAGGGTTATCTCTATTCCTTCGACATGCTGGGCGAGGCCGCCCGCACCGAGGCGGATGCGCTGCGTTATCACAAGGCCTATGCCGACGCCATTTCCTCGCTCGATGCCGGCTCCAACGGCCCCGATATCCGCCACAACCACGGCATCTCGGTCAAGCTCTCGGCGTTGCATCCGCGCTACGAGGTGGCGCAGAAGGAAGAAATGCTGCCCGTGATGGCCGAGCGGCTGCTGTCGCTGGCGCTCGCGGCTAGGCATTCGCGGATGGGACTCAACATCGATGCCGAGGAGGCGGATCGCCTCGATCTGTCGCTCGATGTGATCGAGCGGGTGCTTGCCGAACCGGAACTTTCTGGCTGGAACGGTTTTGGCGTCGTTGTGCAGGCCTATGGGCCGCGCGCGGCCTTCACCATCGACTGGCTCTATGCGCTGGCGAAAAAGTACAACCGCAACATCATGGTGCGGCTGGTGAAAGGCGCGTATTGGGACACCGAGATCAAGCGGGCGCAGACGCTTGGGCTCACTGGTTATCCCGTCTTCACGCGCAAGGCCAACACCGACGTTTCCTACATGGCATGCGCGAAGAAACTGCTTGGCATGACCGACCGCATCTATCCGCAGTTCGCGACCCACAATGCCCACACCGTCGCCGCCATCCTGTCCATGGCCGACAACCGCGACACCTTCGAGTTCCAGCGCCTGCATGGCATGGGCGAGGCCTTGCACGAAACCGTGCGCCGGTCGGAGGGCACGCGCTGCCGCATCTATGCGCCAGTCGGCGCGCATTCGGACCTGCTTGCCTATCTGGTCCGCCGGCTGCTGGAAAATGGCGCCAACTCCTCTTTCGTGCATCAGCTGACCGATGAGGAAGTCGAGCCGGAAGATATCGCGCGCGATCCGCTGGAGACGATCGAGAGCCAGGGTCCCGCCGCCAATCCGGCGATTGCCCGGCCATCCCAGATCTTTGGGATCGGGCGCCGCAACTCGAAAGGATTCGACATTACCGACACGGTGACGCTGGCTGCAATCGACAAGGCCAAAGCGGCTTTTGCCGGGCTGGATCGCTGGCACGCCAAGCCGATCACGCGCGCCGCCGGCTATGGCAAGCAACGCCCGATCGTCAATCCGGCAAAGCCTTCCGAGGTCGTCGGCACGGTTCATGAGGCCGCCGCCAAGCAGGTCGCGACCGCCGTGCGCATCGCTGTCGAGGCGCAGCCGGCCTGGGCAAAACGGCCGGTTGCCGAGCGTGCCGCGATCCTCAACCGCGCGGCCGACCTTTACGAGGCCAACGCGGTCGAGTTCTTCGCGCTCGCCACCCGCGAGGCCGGCAAGTCGCTTGCCGACGGCGTGGCCGAGGTGCGCGAGGCCGTCGACTTCCTGCGCTACTACGCGGCGGAAGCGGCGAATGCCGAGGCCGGCACGCAGGCGCGGGGCGCCATCGTGTGCATCTCGCCATGGAATTTCCCGCTCGCCATCTTCACCGGCCAAATCGCGGCAGCACTCGTCACCGGCAATTCGGTGATCGCCAAGCCCGCCGAGCAGACACCGCTGATCGCCTTCCGCGCCGTCGAGATGCTGCGCGAGGCCGGCGTGCCGGAAGATATCATCCAGCTTCTGCCGGGTGACGGTCCCTCTGTCGGCGCTCCGCTGACGGCGGATCCGCGCATCGCCGGCGTCTGCTTCACCGGGTCGACCGAGGTCGCCAAGCTGATCGAAAAACAGCTGGCCGAGACGGCGGCGCCTGATGCCATGCTGATCGCCGAGACCGGTGGTCTCAACGCCATGATCGTCGATTCCACCGCGCTGCCCGAACAGGCGGTGCGCGATATCCTGGCCTCGTCCTTCCAGAGTGCCGGCCAGCGCTGTTCGGCGCTGCGCGTGCTCTATGTGCAAAAGGACGTCGAGAAGAAGATGCTGGAGATGCTGAAGGGCGCCATGGAAGCGCTCAACATCGGCGATCCCTGGCTGATCTCGACCGATGTCGGCCCGGTCATCGACGACGAGGCGCAAAGCTCCATCCGCGACTACTGCACGAAGATGGGCCTGCAGGGCCGGCTGCTCGCCAAGCTCGAAGCCCCGAAAGACGGGCGCTTCGTTGCGCCGCATGTCTTCCGGGTCAAGGGCATCGAGGAGATGGAGCGCGAAGTGTTCGGGCCGGTGCTGCATGTCGCCAGTTTCGACGCCGACCAGATCGACAGCGTCATCGCCGCCATCAACCGCAAGGGTTATGGCCTGACCTTCGGCCTGCACACCCGCATCGAGGGTCGCGTCCAGCATTTCGTCGACGGCATTCATGCCGGCAACATCTACGTCAACCGCAACCAGATCGGCGCCGTCGTCGGCTCGCAGCCCTTTGGCGGCGAAGGGCTTTCGGGCACCGGACCGAAGGCCGGCGGGCCGCACTATCTCAGGCGTTTCCGCAAGGGACCGGAAGCCGGCACGGAAGTCGGCGAGGGCCACAAGGTGACGGCGACCGAACTTGCCGACAACCTGCCCGATCCGACGCTCGGCGGCTGGTCGACGCGGCCGGACCGGATCGCCATCCTGAGGAAGCATCTGCGCGGCAAGGGCGCGGCGGCGATCGGTGCGGCGGCTAGCATCGATTTCGGCCAGGTCGATTTGCCCGGGCCGACCGGCGAGGCCAACACGCTGTCGCTATCGCCGCGCGGCCGGGTGCTGTGCCTGGGTCCGGACGGCGACACGCTGCTGGCGCAGACCATTCAGGCACTTGCCGCCGGCAATGCGGTGCTGGCCGTCGCGCCAGGCGCCCCGGCGGCGCTCTCCGCGTTGACCGGCAAAGGCCTGCCGCTGGCGGCCATCGACGGCCGCCCCGATCCCGTCGAGGCGCGCTCGCTGCGTGTCGACGTCGTTGCCTTCTCTGGCACGCCCGAGGCGGCGCGTATCGTGCGCAAGGTGATCGCCGAGCGTTCGGGCCCGATCGTGCCGCTGGTCAGCGAAGTGCTTTATCCGGCTGCTTATGCGCATGAGCGGGCCGTCTGCGTCGACACCACTGCGGCGGGCGGCAATGCCAGCCTGCTTGCCGCGGCGTAGACTGGCCGGTTCTCAAGCACCCTCGACGACGGAAAAGCCCTCGAATTGCGGGTGGCCGAGATAGTGGACTTTCGTCGTGCCGACATTGCGGTGGGCGGCGCGAAAATTCTCCGATCTGGTCCAGGCGACGAAATCCTCATGGCTCGCCCACACCGTGTGCGACGCAAACAGCGTATAACCTTCGGTCTCGTTGACCGGGCCGCGCAGCAGATGGAACTCGCGAAAGCCTTTCATCTCGGCAAGGCTGGAATCGCGGTTCTTCCACACGGCTTCGAAATCGGCCTCGGAGCCGGTCCGCACCTTGAAGCGGTTCATGGCGATGTACATGGAATTCCTTTCTGATCGTTGGATCGCGCTGATTGGCGAATGGTTTGAGCGGCAAGGCAGGACCTCAGAACGGTCCAATTGCGCCTGTGAACACCAGGCTGTTGCCTACCTTGGGTGGGATGGGCGGGAAGGGCGCTGCCTTGCGCACGATGCCGAGCACGACCTGATCGAAGTTTGGCGATCCGGAGCTTTGCAGGATACGCAGATCGTCGATGCCGCCGCGGCTGCCGATGACGAATGTCACGACAGCATTGTTGAGCGCTGTGAGCTGCACCGCTGGAGGCACTGCACGATTGACCCCGCTGAGCTTGCGGATGACGTCGCTGCGATAGCTGTCCTCCGTGGCGCTGCCCACCTCTTTTTGCTTTTTGCCTTTGCTAGCCGTCCGCGCGGAACGGACTTGGCCGTCGGCCGTGCCGCGCTTGTCGTCCACTTCGCTTGCCGCGACGGCTGGCGGACTTGGCCTGGGGCTGGGCACAGGAGGTTGTGCGATGGCGGCGACTGTCTCTGGGGTTTCGGGTTGAACCTCCGGCTGTGCCGGCTCTTCGATTTTTGCCGCAACGCTCTGATTGTCATCGCGAGGGACGTCGGTCACCAGTATATCGGGCGTTGACGAGGCCTGCCTTGCCGGCTCGGGTGACGGTGGCCTGGCCGCTTCACGGACAGGTTGAGACGGCTCGAGCGGCTTCTCGGGCGAGGCCGCGGCTTGCCGGGCCGGTGGTGGTTGGGGCGACGAAGCGGGACGAGACGGTGCCGGTTTGGCCGGTTGTGGGTTGGGCACCAGTGTGACGTTCATCGCCTGCGATTCGCGGTCCAGCGCGCTGCCCGCCACCTTGTCGCCGGCCTGGTCGCTGCCTTGCGACTGCGCCGTATCCGGCAAGTCGGCAGCGCCTTTGGGCGAGATCAGGAAAGCCGCCACCACGCCGGCGTGAAGCAGGCAGGACGCGACGATCGCCGCCGGCCATCTGCCTTTGGCTGCGGGTGGCGTCCAGCCGATCGGCTCTGCGGGCACGATGGCCAACTCGTCGCCGGCGTCGGGGAGGGGACTGATTTCCTGCATGTCGCGCGGCGGAAATTGCAGCGGCCGGCGCCGACTTGTCAAATCAACATCGATTGCCCCGCTCCGGGACATCGGGACGCTGCCCAGCGGGCGGGCCTCGGTCTTTCCCAGGGATGCTTGATGCAGCCCCACCTCAGACGCCGAAAGCGATGCCGGTCTTGGTGTCCGTCTTCAGCTTGCGCATGCAGGCGGCCGGCTCGACGCCTGAGCCCACGCATTCGGTCGCGCTGTTGATCAGCACGCGGCTGACCTTGGTGCAGTCGGTGCCGGCGAGGTCAAAACGCGTCACCTTTGTCTTGCCGGAAGGCAGGTCCTTGAAGTCGAGCACGGTCAGCCGGTCGACGACCCCGGCCTCGTTGAACAACGCGATCTCGAACGCCGCCTTGGTGACGTCGGCGCCGAGACTGTTGTTGACCAGGAAGGTCAGCCGGCAGCCCTTTTCCGAAGGCTGCGCGGCATTGAGTTCGAGGGTCAGGACCGGCGCGGACTGCTCAGTCCACGCCGGAAGCGTCGCAAGCGACATCGCCAGCGTCGAGGTCAGCAGACGAAGCGATGCCGTCAAGCTCGTCATGGCAGATCAGCCTCCAAAACGCATGGTTGCCGCCAGTTTCAGCGTGATGCCGGGTTCATAGACCGCGACTGTCGTGCTGCCGTTGAGCGGGTTGGCGTATTTGACGTCGAACAGATTGTCGGCGCGGAAATCGACCTTCAGATTGTCGGTCGCCTGATAGCTGGCGAAGGCGTTGACCAGCGTGTAGTCCGTGGCCACCGCATTGCCCTTCGGCTTGCCATTGTACTGCACTTCACCGCCAACGGTCAGCTTGTCCTCGAGGAAGCGCAGGCCCAACTGAGCGGTGACCTGAGAGGAGGGGATGGTGGCGAGGTCGGCTTCCACGCCCTTGTAGGAAACGGTGTGACCGTTGGTGATCGAGGCGGAAAGCCCGGCATAGCCCCATGCCGCGTCGTAGACGCCTTCCAACTCGAAGCCGTCGATCTTGGCCTTGGCGAAATTCTGATATTGGAAGCAGATCGGGATGCCGGGGCCGAACGGGCAGCCGCTGCCTGGAGCGAACGGTGACAGGGTCACGCAGATTTGGATTGGGCAGGAACGGGAAGCTGACGCCGGCGGGATGATTGCCGCTGATCAGCGTCTCCGTGATCGACGGCGAGCGGTAACCTTCCGCGTAGGTGCCGTAGAATTGCAGGCCCGCAAGCCCGGCGCTCTCGAAAGGCGAGACACCGACCGTGACGCGCGGCGATAGCCTGTCGCCGGAAATATCGTGCGTGTCGTCCTTCAGGCTGTAGCTGTCGTAGCGCAAGCCGGCGATGACTTCGAGCCATTCCCAGGTGAGTTTGTCCTGGACGTAGGCGCCCGACACATTCCGCTTGCCCGATGGGGTGTAGAAACTGTCGCCGCCGGCCGCGCCGCCGGTCTCGACATTGTCGCCGACCCAGTCGCCGCCATAGGTCAGTTCATGCGCGATGCCGCTCGTTTCGAACCGTGACGTGTTCCAGATATCGATGCCGGTCGTGCCGACATCGAATGTCGACCGCGACCCTGCCGGCAGCACCACGGGAAGACCGGTCACCGGATCGAAGCGGTTCTGCGGGACAAGACTGGTCAGATCGAGATTGGTCTTGTTGTAGGAGGTGTTGATGTGGAGATCGAGCCAGCTCTTGTCCTCGTCCGTGATGTTGTAGCGGGCCGTGAAGGTGTTCGACTTCAGGTCGGCATCATTCACAGGCACGCCGCCGCTGGTCTCGTCCCAGCCGTCGCTCGAGCCGACCCAGCCAAGCTTCAGCTCACTGTTCTCGGTCGGCCGGATGGTGGTCTTGAGCAGGCCGCTCAGCACGTCGAAGCCAGTGCCGTTGACAGTGTCGCCATCGCCATCCCTGTAGTTGTCGTAGTCGCGGTAGACGATGTTGCCCAACACGTCCCAGTTTTCATTGATGCGGTAGGCACCGGTGGCACTGGTAGTCCAGCCCTTGCCGTTGCTCTCGTAGCGTCCAGTGACGGCACCGGCCCAGGTCTCTTCCGGCTTGAGAAAGTCCTGGGCATCCTTGGTGTCGAAGAACACGACACCGCCAATGGCGCCCGAACCATAGGTGTTGGCGACCGGACCACGGATCACGTCGACGGATTTGACGAGCTCGGGATCGATGTAGAAGGTCGACTGCGTGCCGTGGTCGGAGCGCTGGAAATTCTGGCGCGCGCCATCGACGATGACAGCGACGCGGCCGAAATCCTGCAGGCCGCGGATGTTGATGCTGGTGCTGACACGCCTGGCATCGGCCTGCGTGGCGACACCCGGCACACCGAGCAGCATCTCGTTCGGCGTCGTGGCCATGCGCCGATCGAGCTGTTCCTGATCGACATGGCTTGCCGAGGCCAGCGATTGGATCGCGGTCTCGCCGGTGCGGCTCAGCACCAGGATCTTGTCGAGCAGCGTCGCGCCGGCGGGGGCTGCTTTTTCCTGGTCAGTCTTCTTCGATTGATCGGCCTGCTCGCCCGCCGGCCGCGTCGCCTGTTGCGCGTGCGCGAACGGCGCGGACAGGGCGACCACCGCCACGCTTGCGAGCAAAGCCGCCGCACCGTTCGCCGCCGAGCGGCCGCGCCGTTCCCAAATCATCAACCCCATGCCCCAACTCCAAATCCCAGGTTCCATGCTGGCTGGCCCGGGGCTTGCTGGCATTTTTGCTCGTATCCGGCATCTTAAATGTTGACTCATTTAGTCCGGTATTGCACTGACTAGTAAACATGATTATTCAAGTCAAGAAATGAATCGGCAATTTCGCAACGCCTAGCCAGATGCCCGGCACAGGAAGGGATCGACCCAGATGAACACGCACAATCCCAACGATTTTCGCTATCGCGTCCGCCGCTCCGACGAGGCCTCGGCGCGTTTCGATCGGATTCCGCTCGCGGTGCGAACGCTGTCCAGCAACACGCTGTTCCAGGGCGAGCACGAGATCGGCATCGAGCATCATGGCGCGCTCTACCGGTTGAAGATCACCCGGCAGGGCAAGCTCATTCTCAACAAGTAAGACAAGGCGACAGGGGTAAGACATGGATCAGCGCGTAAAACCCGCCCCGCATGAAATCCGGCGGGCACGGGCGGAGAATCCGAAAACGCGCGAGCGTGACCTGGCCGGCCAGCTCGGCATTTCGGAGGCCGAACTGGTGGCCGCGCATTGCGGCGATGGCGTCGTGCGCGTCGAACCCCGCGTCAACGACCTTCTGACCGGCCTCGAGGCCGTTGGCGAGGTCATGGCGCTGACCCGCAACGAAAGTGCCGTGCACGAGAAGATCGGCGTCTACGACAAGGTCGTCACCGGCAACCACAATGCCATGGTGCTCGGCGAGAACATCGACCTGCGCATCTTCCCGAAAGTCTGGGCACACGGCTTTGCCGTGGAAAAGCGCGACGGCGACGACATCCGCCGCAGCCTGCAGTTCTTCGATGCGGCGGGCGAGGCGGTGCACAAGGTGCATCTGCGACCGGCGTCCAGTCTGTATGCCTACCAGAAGCTGGTCGCCTCGCTGGAATCATCGAACCAGGAGCCGACTATCGACATTTCAGGGTCCGTTCTCGACGAGGAAAGCGAGACCGCGACATCGACCGCGAGCCTGGACGATCTGCGCGACCGCTGGAGCCGGCTGACGGACGTGCACCAGTTCTTCGGCATGCTGAAGACGTTGAAGCTCAGCCGCCGCCAGGCGGTGCGGATGGTCGGCCAGGACTATGCCTGGCTGCTCGACAATGACGCGGTGCGCGCCATGTTCCACCACGCCGCCGAAGGCGAGATGCCGATCATGTGTTTTGTGGGCAACCGCGGCTGCATCCAGATCCATTCCGGCCCGGTCAAGTCGATCAAGCCGATGGGGCCGTGGATCAACGTGCTCGACGTGACCTTCCACCTGCATCTGCGCACGGACCACATCCATGAGGTCTGGGCGGTGCGCAAGCCGACCAAGGACGGTCATGTCACATCGCTCGAGGTCTATGGCGCCAATGGCGAGATGATCATCCAGTTCTTCGGCAAGCGCCACGAGGGCGAAAGCGAGCGCGACGACTGGCGCTTCCTGGCCGAGCACCTGCCGCGCCTTCCAAACCCGACGGCAGCCTGAGGAAGAACCCAATGCATGTTGTTTTCAGTTTACGCGCCGCGCTGGCGCCGATGGTTGGCGCCTTGCTCGCTTTGACGGCCTTGCCCGTCGGCGCCAACGAAGGCGCAACGGTCTTTTCCGACACGTCGCGGATCGCCTCCATCGGCGGTTCGATCACCGAAATCGTCTATGCGCTCGGCGAGGAGGGCCGCCTGGTTGCACGCGATTCGACGAGTTCTTATCCCGAGGAAGCATCGAAGCTTCCCGATGTCGGCTATATGCGCCAGCTGTCGCCCGAGGGCGTTCTTTCGGTCAATCCGTCCGGCATTCTGGCGCTCCACGGCAGCGGCCCGCAGGAAGCGATCGACGTGCTCAAGAAGTCGAGGGTGGCTTACATAGAGGTGCCCGAGCATTTCACCCATGAAGGCATTCTGGAGAAGATCCGGGTCGTGGGTAAGGCGCTGGGTGTCGACGCCAAGGCCGACAGGCTGGTCGCCGAGACGGATGCGAAGCTCTCGGCCGCCGAAAAACAGGCAGCCTCGATCAACGAGCGCAAGCGCGTCCTTTTCGTGCTCTCGACGCAAGGCGGCAAGATTCTTGCCGCGGGCAGCGACACCGCCGCAGAGGGCATCATCAAGCTCGCCGGCGCGGTCAACGCGGTCGAGGGCTTCTCCGGCTACAAGCCGGTGTCCGACGAGGCGATCGTGACCGCCAGGCCGGATGTCATCCTGACGATGAAGGGAGGTGGGCCGCCAATCTCCGAAGAGGAGTTGTTTGCCAACCCCGCCATTGCTTCGACCCCGGCGGGCACCGGCCGCAAGTTGATCAGCATGTGGGGCGGCTACCTGCTCGGCTTCGGGCCGCGCACGGCCGACGCCATCCACGATCTCACGGTTTCGCTCTACGGCGCGCAGGGCACGGACTGAGCATCATGGTCGATCAATCGATCGCCGGTACGGTCAAGGTGACGGGTGTGTCCGAAGGCGATCGTTCGGCACGCGCCCGCGCGGTCATCCTTTTGCTGTGCCTCGGCCTGGCAATCGCCGTCTTGCTTTCGCTCACGGCAGGGGCGTCGGACGCATCCGCCGTGAACGTCATCAGGGATTGGCTCCTTGGCACCGTCTCCGGCGATGCGGCACGCAACGCCCGTGACGAACTGATCGTCTACGACATCCGGCTGCCGCGCGTTATCCTGGGCATGCTGGTGGGGGCGGCTCTCGCTGTCTGTGGCGCCGTCATGCAGGGATTGTTCCGCAATCCGCTCGCCGACCCCGGCCTGATCGGGGTTTCAGCCGGCTCCAGCCTCGGCGCGGTGGCGATCATCGTGCTGGGCGGGACCATTCTGGCGCCGGTGACCGCATTGCTCGGAACGCTTGCGTTGCCGCTCGCGGCATTCTTCGGCGGTCTTGCAACGACATTGGTGCTTTATCAGGTCGCCACGCGACGCGGGCAAACCTCGGTCGCCACCATGTTGCTCGCGGGCATCGCCCTGGCGGCGCTCGCCATGGCGCTGACCGGAATCCTGATCTTCATGGCCGACGATGGCCAGCTGCGCGATCTGACCTTCTGGTCACTGGGATCGCTCGGCGGTGCGACATGGGCCAAGATCGCTTCCGTCGGGCCCATCATCGTCCTGGCGCTCGCGGCGATGCCGTTCCTGGCCCGCGGCCTCAACGCGCTGGCGCTCGGCGAGGCCACCGCCGGCCATCTCGGCATTCCGGTGCAGCGGCTGAAATACACGGCCATTGTCGGTGTTTCGGCGGCAGTCGGCGCGTCGGTGGCCGTCAGCGGCGGCATCGGCTTCGTCGGCATCGTGGTGCCGCACCTGCTGCGCCTGCTGATTGGCCCGGACAATCGCTATCTGCTGCCGGCCTCGGCGCTGCTCGGCGCCTCGTTGCTGCTGCTTGCCGACGCGGTCGCCCGCACCATCGTGGCGCCGGCCGAATTGCCGATCGGCATCGTCACGGCAATCGCCGGCGCGCCATTCTTCCTGTGGATATTGCTGCGCAAGCGCGGCGTGGTCGATTTGTGAGACTTGGGATTTGTGAGGCTCGGGTTTGTGAGGTTGGGATGATCGAGGCAAGGGACGTTTCGGTCGATATCGCCGGCAAGCGTATTGTCGCCAATGTCGATTTCGACGCCCGCCCGGGCGAAATCGCGGCCATCGTCGGCCCTAATGGTTCGGGCAAGACGACCTTCCTCAAGGCGCTGTCGGGCGAACTCGCCTATGCCGGAACCGTCATTCTCAACGGCGGCGACCTCTCGGCGATGAAGCCGGTGGAGGTTGCCGTCCAGCGGGCCGTGCTGCCGCAGGCGACGGTGCTGTCGTTCCCGTTCACGGTGCGGGAAGTCGTCAAGCTTGGCCTTGTCGGCGGCCGCTCGGGTGCCTTGCCGGGCGAGGATACGCGGCTGCCCGAGCGCGCGCTGGCGCGGGTCGATCTCGACGGCTTTGCCGGGCGTTTCTACCAGGAGCTTTCAGGCGGCGAGCAACAGCGCGTCCAACTCGCGCGGGTGCTGTGCCAGGTCTGGGCGCCGGTGCTCGACGGCAGGCCGCGTTATCTCTTCCTCGACGAGCCGGTGTCCAGCCTCGACATCAAGCACCAACTGATCATCATGACCATCGCCCGCGACTTCGCCAGAAGAGGCGGCGGCGTGGTCGCTATCCTGCATGATCTCAATCTGACGGCGATGTTCGCCGACCGGATTTTCGTCATGCATCGCGGCCGGCTGGCCGCGACCGGTTCGCCGCGCGACGTACTGAGTGACGATCTGATCGAGAAGGTGTTCGATTGCCGGCTCAAGGTCGGCGTGCTGCCGGCCGGCAACATGCCATTCGTGCTGCCGCAATCGGCGGTCGGTTGATTTCAGGCAGCGCGACGGGGATCAAGCAGCCGGGGCGCGGCGTTCCACCAGCATGTCGATGCCAAGCAGATTGCGGACATTCGGCCGTGCCGCGACCAGATCGGCGATGGTGTAACGGGCAAGCACGGCGAAGAAGGCGTTGAGCGCCTCGCGAAGCGCCGAGTTCAATGCGCAGCTGTCGACCAGCGGACATTCCGCGGCGTCGTTCTCGAAGCACTCCGCCATGGCAAAGCTTTCCTCGGTCACGCGCACGACGTCGAACAGGCTGATCGCTTCGGCGGCACGGCCGAGCCGTACCCCTCCGTTCCTGCCGCGCACCGTCTCGACCAGGCCGTTCTCGACCAGGGGCTGCAGGATCTTGAACAGGAACAGTTCCGACACCGAATAGGCGGTCGCGATTTCCGGGATGCGGCTCAACCGGTCATTGTTGGCGGCACAATACATCAGGATGCGCATGGCATAGTTGGTTTGGCGGGTAAGCCGCATTTCATCCTCACAAAGCGCTGGCTTGGTAAACCATGCCAGGGTCTAGACTTTGCCGGCGCGGCTTCACCCGGATTTTCGGAGTCGCGCTACTGGCCTCGGCGGAATATGGCCTATACCTTGGAATAATTCCAGACTGGCTTCGCATTATAGCTGAATATTATCGTCAACTTTATGTGCGTGCCGGGCAAAACCCGGGGAATCGCGTCACGGGCATTCTGGCGGTCGAATCCCTAAATAGGCTGAGATCGACGAGGAGCGGCCGTCCATGGCTCAATCGACCCAGTCCCTGGCCCCAGTGCGGTTCGATGCCGACGCAGCCGCCAAGCTTTCCGCGCTGCGGCGGACAAAGTTCGTCGCCACGGCGGCACTGGCGCTCTGCGTGCTGGTCTTTGCCTTGGCCAAGTCCTTCCAGGGCAGCTATCCGTGGCTCGGCTTCGTCGCCGCCTTCGCCGAGGCGGCGACCATTGGCGGCCTTGCCGACTGGTATGCGGTGGTGGCGCTGTTCAAGCGGCCGCTCGGGCTGCCGATCCCGCACACCGCCATCATTCCGGAAAACCAGGACCGCATCGCCGACAATCTCGGGCGTTTCATCGAGGTCAATTTCCTGGCGCCGGAACCGGTGCGCGAAAAACTCGCCGAGGTCGATTTTTCGGCGCTCGTCGCCGACTGGCTGGCCGATGCCGAGCGCGCCGCCGGCCTGTCGCGCTTCGTCGTGCGGCTGGTGCCGCGGACACTTGCGGCCGTCGAACAATCGGGCCTGCGCGGGTTTGTCACCAGCCGGATGCTCGAACAGATCGAAAAGGTGCCGCTGGCGCCGCTGGCCGCCGAACTCCTGTCGGCGCTCACCGACGATCGCCGCCACCAGAAACTGTTCGACGAGTTCATCAAGGTCATCGGCCGCTTCCTCAACGACGAACAGGCGCTGGCGACGATGCGCGACAAGATCCACGAGGAACTGCCGTCGCTGTTCAACCTGTTCCGCGCCGACGCCTATCTGCTGAAGAAGATCGTCGCCTCGGCGGGCTCCTTGCTGGACGAGGTGCGGGCCGATCCCGACCATCCGATGCGGGCCGAATTCGACCGTTTCGCGCAAGGCTTCGTCGAGCGGCTGCGGACCTCGAAGCAGTATGCCAAGCGCGCGGAAAAGATGAAGCGCGATTTCCTCGCCAGGCCCGAGGTCAAAGCGCTGGCCGGCGACATGTGGGAGAGCCTCAGCCTGTTCATCGAGCAGGACGCCAAGGCGTCGAATTCCCTGATCCGGGAGCATCTCGCCAACATGTTCGTCGAGGTCGGCCGCCACCTTGCCGGCGATGCGCAGATCCGGGCCGATATGAACCAGGGGTTCGTGGTGGCGCTGGCGTCCTTCGTGGAAAGCCAGAAAAGCGGGGTGTCGAAGTTCATCGCCGACCAGGTCAAGCGCTGGGATCTGGCGCAACTGACGCGGCTGATCGAGATGAACATCGGCAGGGACCTGCAATATATCAGGTTCAACGGCATGATCATCGGCGGGCTGGCGGGCATAGTGCTCTACACGATCGAACGGCTGCTCCCGGTCAATTGATCCGTATCGATCGCGCAGGCCCGTGTTCGAAATGGACATGAGGCGTTCGAGTGCTATTCTCCCCGACGAGGGCGTCCGCGACCGCGGCAAAGGGGAGAAGACAATCATGGCCAGACAATCGGAATCCGATTCCTTCACGGAAATGTTCGGCAGGTTCGGCCGTGACCTGAAGCTGCCCAACGTCGATGTCGAGGCGATCCTCGGGCATCACCGCAAGAACCTCGAGGCGCTGGAGAAATCGGCGCAGGCCGGCGCCGCCGGGGCGACCTCGCTGCTGTCGAGGCAACGCGAAATGCTGCAGGCCACGCTGCGCGAGATCGCCGACATGGCGCAGAGCTACCGCGCACCGGGCAATCCGCAGGAGCTCATGGCCAAGCAGACGGAGTTTGCCAGGAAATCCTTCGAGGCCGCGCTCAAGAACGCCGGTGAAGTGGCTGAATTGGCGAGGAAATCGGGTACCGAATCGATCGACATCCTGCGCGCGCGCATCAAGGAGGCGATGGAAGAGGTCCGCTCCGGTTACGAAAAGAAGTAGGTTGTTTGGACCTATCGCTTCGTCTTCCGGCAGACGCCAGGTTCGCAATTCCGCGACCTTGCACATAGTTGCATTAGCGCCACGCCATAAGCTCCCGCAGCCCCAGAAGGTTGGAAAATCCGAATTCGGCCTGCCATCGCATGCTAAGCCATGGCACGAGTGAGCTCGAATCCGCCGGAACGGATTCAGGCAGGACGAATTGACAGAGGCCGCCGGTCGTGATCCGGAAGCTTCGGAAGCGATCGGGAAAGCAGGAATGACGGAAGCACGGCCTAAAACGCCGCCAACCTATGAGCAGTTGAGAACGATGTCCGGACAGGAGCTCGGCGTCTCGGAATGGACCACGGTCGACCAGAACCGTATCAACCAATTCGCCGAATGCACCGGCGACCATCAATGGATCCACGTCGATCCTGAACGGGCGCGGCGGCAAAGCCCGTTTCGCACGACGATCGCGCATGGTTATCTGACATTGTCGATCATTGGCGCGCTGGCCCTCGAAATGGGGATCGTGCCCGAGAATACGCAGGCCGCCTTCAACTATGGTTTCGACAAGGTGCGTTTCCTGGCGCCGGTCAGGGTCGGCGCACGCATCCGCCTGCGCACGACGCTGCTCTCCATGGAAGACCGGGGCCCCGGCCAATACCTGATGAAGGCCGCCAACACGGTCGAGATCGAAGGCGAGGAAAAACCGGCGCTGATGGCTGAAACACTCGTCATGCTTTACGAACGCCGCAAACGGGCAGGGGCCTGAACGGCGGTCCATCAGGCCCCGTGCGTCATTTCCTTCAGCTGTTGCTGTCCTGCCTTGCCTGCATGCTCCGCAAAAGCTCGAGCGCAAGCAGCGTTATCACCGCGAAAATGGCGGCATAGCAGGCCAGGGGCCACGCCGTGTCGCCGCCAAGCAGGAGCACGAACAACGTTCCGGCGATGCCGACGATCAGGCTCTGGACGCAGAAATAGAGTGCCACGGCAGCGCCCGCGAGATCGCCGAAGGCTTCGAGCGCGCCATTGGCGGTGACCGATCCGGCAAAGACGATGCCCACGGCCATCACCCACATGGGCAGGACGAAGGTCGTGAAGGAAGGGGCGGCGAAGATCTGGCCCAGTGCCAGCATCGCCGCGCCGAGAAGCAACATCGCCATGCCGCGGGCGAGGCTGCCGGGCACGCCCCATCGGGCGATGAACGACCTGGCAAATCGCGTCGTTGCGATCATCACCAGTGCCGCCGTGGCAAAGGCGACGCTGAAGGCGATCTGCGAGAAGCCGGCGCGATCGATCAGCACCCTGGGCGCCGTCGAGAAGAACACGAAGAACGTGCCCATCGCCGTGGCGAAGCCGAGCGTGTAGGTCCAGAAGGCGAAGCTGCCCAGGATCGTGCCGAATGCAGGACGTGGACCCGAGCTGTTCGAGGGCCGCGTCTCATGCCATCGCAGCCACGCGTTGAGCGTGGCCGCCGCGGCCAGGATAGCGAGCGTGACGAAGATGGCACGCCAGCCGAATCCCTTGGCGATCAGGGCGCCGGCGACCGGTCCTAATGCCGGCACGAATGCCAGCATGGAACTGAACAGTCCATAGATGACGGTGCCCTCCGGCCGTCCGGCATAGACATCCCGGACCGTGGCGAAGGTTGCGACCAGAACAGCCGATGCGCCCATGGCCTGCACGACACGCAGTACGACAAAGGGCGTGCCGTGCGACGTGACGGAGAGCAGGACGGAAGCGCCCGCGAACAGCAGCCCGCCACCGATCAGCACCGGGCGCCTGCCGACCCGGTCGGAGACCGGGCCGAACACGACCTGGCCGAGGCCGAGGGTCACCATATAGAGGCTGAGGGTCAGCTGAATGATGGCGGGCGATGTGCCGAGAGCCTCCGGCATCGCCGGAACCACCGGCAAATAGATATCCATGGCCAGCGAAGCAAGGATGTCGAAAGGCGCCATCAGCAGGAGTGCCGAGGGCAAGGCATAAGCCCATGTCGGGGAGGGTTGTTTTTGAAAAGGCATGATTGAGCATCCGCACAAATGGTGAGATTTGGCGGCGATCTGCCGTTTCATGAATGGTCTGATTTGACGGGGCAGAAGGCCGCAACAACGAGGTGTTGTCGCGGCTTACTTGTCTGCTGACTTGGTGGTTCCCATAACACTGTCCCGAATTGGCGTCGCGGACCCGAGTCCGCGTGCCGGTCAGTACCAATCTGGAACCGGCTCGGCAACCTTCGCGGCTCCATGAGCCTTCAGACGGTCGCGGCTCAAGGCAGGTTGGATTTTCGCCCGGCGCGGACGGAGAGGAGGGCGATCACCAGCGCGGCCAGCGCCAGGGCCGTGGCTGTCCGAAAGGTGATCTGCATGCCTCGGGCAGCGGCCGCGGAACTCGAGAGTTGTTGCCCGATCCCATGCCGGGCGTCACTCGACGCCATCGCGAATATGGCGCCCATCAGCGATGCGCCGGTGATGAGGCCGAGATTGCGCGACAGGTTGAGCAGGCCGGAAACGACGCCACGTTCGTTTGCGCTTACACCGCCCATGACGGCTGCGTTGTTGGCGGTCTGGAAGAGGGCGTAGCCGAAGCAGGTGACGGCGATTGGAACGACATAGCTGGCAATGCCGAGGCGCGTCAGCGCAAGCGACAACAGGAGCGTCCCCGTGGCGAGGATCGCCAAGCCGGTGGCCGTCATCCCGTGGGCTCCGAAGCGATCGGTCAGGCGTCCAGCCAGCAGCGCCGACAGGGTCGAGACAAGCGGTCCGGTCGACAGCACCATGCCGACCATCCCGGCATCCAATCCGAGCGCGCGCGTCAGGTAGAACGGAGCAACCACCAAGGTTGCCATCATCACCGTGGCGACGATCAAGCTCGTGGCGAGGCCGGCACTCAGCCGCGGGTCGCGGGGCCTCGCTGGTTGGACAAGAGGCATCTTCGCTTTTGCCTGCGCCATGGCGAATAAGATGACGCCGACACCGGCCGCGACCAGCAGGCCCAGATTGAGCACGCCGAAATTGCCTCGGCCAAGCGTCAATGCCAGGGCATAGGCGCCCAAGGTAAGGGCCAGCAGGGCGGTGCCGATCACGTCAAACGTGCCTCGACCGGCCTCCATTGTTCCGCCGCGTGCCGGCAAGCCACGCCAGGCGAGAGCGAAGGTCAGGAGGCCCAGCGGGACATTGACGAGAAAGATCGCCCGCCAGCCGAGGCCGGCGATCAACAAGCCGCCAAGCGACGGCCCGAGCGTCGTGCCGACGGCTGACATGGCACCGAGCAGGCCCATGGCACTGCCGGTTCGTTCCTTGCTCACGGTTTGCGCAACGAAGGCCAGCGTCAGCGCCATCATCAGCGCGGCGCCAAGCCCCTGCACGGCCCGCGCCGCGATCAGCAGCCAGAGCGTCGGCGCCAGGCCGCAGACGACCGATGCCAGCGTGAACAGCGCGATGCCGCCAAGCAGCAATGGCCGGCGCCCGAACATGTCGGCCAGCCGCCCAGCGCCGACGATCAGTGTGGTGATGGCGAGCAGATAGGCGAGAACCACCCATTGCACGGCCTGGAACGATGCATCGAAGGCTTGCATCAGCGAAGGCAGGCCGACGCTGGCAATGCTGGTTCCCAATGACGACAGCAGCGTGGCGAGCGACAGGCTCGCCAGCGCCAGGCCGACGGACCGGGTCGGTTGCGGCGCCGATATCAGTTCCCGATTTTGCTCAGCGACTGCCAAGGCGATCTCCTTTCTGTCTGCTCCGGAATCGGAGTTGTCGGAGATCTAGTCCTGTGTCTGATGCGGCGGAAGGCGCAGCATTTGCATCATATTCGTGCGTCGGACGCCATATGATATGCTATGATCGATCCATGACATCGCCCGATCTCAATCTGCTCTTTGCTCTCGACGTTCTGCTGGCCGAAGGCAGCGTGGCACGCGCGGCGCGCCGGCTGCGGCTCAGCCCCTCGGCGATGAGCCGGACGCTGGCGCGGCTGCGCGAGGCAACGGGCGATCCTCTGCTGGTGCGCGCCGGGCGCGGCTTGGTGGCGACACCGCGCGCGGAAGAGTTGCGGCGACAGGTCGGCCGCGTCGTCCAGGACGCGGAAGGGTTGCTGCGCCCCGCCGAATTGCTTGATCCCCGGAGCCTGGATCGGATCTTCACGTTGCGCACCAACGAAAGCTTCGTCGAGGAGTTCGGGCCTCGCCTCGTCACCCGCATCGAGGCCGATGCGCCAGCGGTGCGGCTGCGGTTCGCGCCGAAGTCGGACAAGGATGCGATGTCGCTGCGCGAAGCGGCGATCGATCTGGAAATCGGCGTTGCCGGCGAGACCGGGCCGGAAGTGCGCATCCAGGCGCTGTTTCGCGACCGCTTCGTCGGCGCCGTGCGAGCCGGCCATCCCCTGACCGAGGCCATGGTGACGCCCGAACGCTACGCGGCGGGGCGTCACATCAGCGTCTCGCGGCGCGGCCGCGAGACGGGGCCGATCGACGAGGCCTTGCGCGGACTTGGCTTGCAGCGGACGGTCGTGTGCATGGTCTCCGGGTTCTCGGCGGCACTTGCCATGGCGCGGGCCTCTGATCTTATCGCCAGCGTGCCCGAGCGCCATACGACAGGAGCGCGCGCCGGCATGCACAGTTTTGCGCTGCCGGTCACGCCCCTGGACGTCACTATCTCCCTGCTCTGGCATCCGCGTCTCGATGCGGATCCGGCGCAGCGCTGGTTGCGGGACTGCGTGCGGGAAGTCTGTGCGGGTCGCTGAGCGATCAGCGCGACATCGCCGTTTCGAGCACCTTGAAAATCCGCTCGTCCGTGCACTGGGCGACGTTGAAGCGCAGGAAGCGGCTGGCGGATTGCGACAGGCTGAATGCATTGCCGGGTGCCAGCACGATGTTGTCGGCCAAGGCGCGGCGGGCGACGTCGGCCGCATCCACCCCGTCCGGCAGGCTACACCACAGAAAGAGCCCGGCCGGCTGCTCGATCCAGGGCGTGATGCCGATCGACTTCAACCGGGCGCTCGTCTCACCCATGGCGCGCGCGAGCCGTGCGCGCAGTAAATCCATATGCTTGCGGTAGCTGCCGTCCCTGAGCAAGGTGAACACCAGTTCGGCCGCCAGCCGTCCGCCGCCGAAGGTCGTGGCGATCTTGAGGTCGGTCAGGCCTTCGATCCAGTCGCGGGGCGCGGCGATGAAGCCGCAGCGGACCGAGGCGGACAACGTCTTTGAGAAACTGCCGATATGGACGACGCGGCTGAGGCCATCGAATGCCGCAAGCCTCGGGGCAGGGCTGTGTTCGAAATCGGCGAAGATGTCATCCTCGACGATGGTCAGGTCGGCCTGGTCGGCAAGCTTGAGCAAGCGGTGCGCCGTCACCGGAGACAGGATCGCGCCGGTCGGGTTGTGGATAGCGGAGTTGGTGATGTAGAGGCGCGGCCGATGCTCCGCCAGCGCGTGCGCGAACAGCTCGATATCAGGCCCCGACGGCGTGTAGGGAACGCTGACGACCTTGGCCTGATGGGCGCGCAGCAAGGCGTGGAAATTGAAATAGCAGGGATCGTCGACCAGCACTGTGTCGCCGGGCTTGATCAGGAACCGGCAGAGCAGGTCGATCGCCTGGGTGCCCGATTCCGTCAGCATGATCTGTTCGGGCGAAGCTTCGATGCCGTGCCCGGCCATGCGGCGCGCCAGCAATTGCCGCAGTGGCGGCAGGCCGAGCGGCGTGCCGTAATCGGCGAGCGCGATATCGTCGGCCCGCGCCACCGTACGCAATGCCCGGCGCAGCCCAGCCTGCGGCATCCATGAAGCCGGCATCCAGCCGCAGCCGGGCTTCAGCACCTCCTCGCCAGCCTCCAGCGACTGGCGCGAAACCCATAGCGGATCGACGGCGCGATCGAGCCGGGGGCCGATCTCGGCCAGCGACAACGGTGCCAGCGAGCCGGCGGCGTAGAAACCGGAGCCGGGCCGGGACCGGATCGCGCCTTCGGCCGCTAGGCGCTCATAGGCCTCGACCACCGTGGATTTCGAAACCTGCATGGATTTGGCGAAGGCGCGGATAGAGGGCAGTCTTGCCCCAGGAGTCAGGCTGCGCGCGGCGATCCGCTGGCGGATGGTGGCCATGACGCCTTCGACGAGGGTTCCGACACCGTCGAGCTTTGCGTCCAACTGTACCTCCCAGAAAACCATTACAGTTTTGTCGAATTGTACTGCATTGTCTCTGGTGGCGCCATAGCCACGGGCCGATAGAGGGCGAAACAAACGGAGCCTGCAATGGACAAGACGGCGAGTGGCTGGTTGAACGGATTCGTGGGCGTGCTGATCTTCTCAGGCTCGCTGCCGGCGACGCGGGTGGCGGTGATGGATATCGACCCGACCTTCGTGACCTCGGCCCGCGCTGTCATAGCCGGTCTGCTCGGTCTCGTGCTGCTGCTCGTGTTCCGCGAGAAGCGCCCGCAGCGTCATGACATCCTGTCCCTCATCATCGTTGCGCTGGGGGTTGTGGTCGGCTTTCCCTTGCTGACGGCATTGGCCCTCAAACACGTCACCGCGGCCCACTCCATCATCTTCGTTGGCCTGCTGCCGCTGGCGACGGCGATCTTCGGCGTGCTGCGTGGAGGCGAAAGGCCGAGGCCGGCCTTCTGGCTGTTCTCATGCCTCGGCAGTGCGCTGGTCGCGGGCTTCGCGCTTGCGCAAGGCGTGACGGCCTCGCCGGTCGGCGATGGGCTGATGCTTGCGGCCATCATCGTCTGCGGCCTGGGCTACGCGGAAGGTGCCGCACTGTCACGCAGGCTCGGCGGCTGGCAGGTGATCTGCTGGGCGCTGGTGCTGTCACTACCGGTCATGCTGGTGCTGACCCTCGTCACCTTGCCGCCGTCCTTCGCCCCGGTTGGGGCCAACGCCTGGATCGGCCTGGCCTATGTCTCGCTGTTCAGCATGCTGATCGGCTTCGTCTTCTGGTATCGCGGCCTGGCGCAAGGTGGCATCGCGGCGGTCGGTCAGTTGCAGCTGTTGCAGCCGTTTTTCGGGCTCGCATTGGCGGCGACCTTGCTGCACGAGCAGGTCAGCCCGCTGATGATTGTCGTCACGCTCGGCGTGGTGGCCTGCGTGTTCGGGGCGAAGAAGTTCGCCAGGCAGGATCTGCCAAGGCGCGCTGCCGCGTAGGGACCCTAGAACTTCGTCACCACGCCGATACCGATGCCTTCGAAGCCGCCCATCGCCATCAGCGCGGCGGGCGCCTCGTCGAGGCTGATCTTCTTGCCGACCAGCAGTTCGGGCTTCAGCTTGCCGTTGCGGATCATGTCCATCATCGCCTGGTAGCGGTAGGCCTGCATGCCGTGGCTGCCGAGGATTTCGAGTTCGAAAGCGATCACCTTGTCCATCGGCACCTGGGGACGGGCATGCTCGCCTAGCATCAGGCCGACCTGCACATGACGTCCACGCCGGCGCAGGTTGGATATCGAGTTGAACGACGTCGTGGGATGGCCGAGCGCGTCCATCGACATGTGGGCGCCGCCATTGGTGATCTGTTTGACGGCCTTGACGACGTTCGGCGTCGTGGTCGCGTTGATGGTCGCCACGGCACCAATCTTTTTGGCGAAGTCCAGTTTCTCGTCGGTGAGGTCGATGGCGATGACATTGGCGCCCATCGAGCTGGCGATCATGATCGCCGACAGGCCGACGCCGCCGCAGCCATGCACCGCCACCCATTCGCCCGGCTTCACCCGGCCCTGGTCGACGATGGCGCGGAACGAGGTGACGAAACGGCAGCCGAGGCTGGCGGCGGTGGCGAATTCCATCTCCTCGGGCAAGCGCACGAGATTGGTGTCGGCATGTTCGATGGCGACATATTCGGCGAACGAGCCCCAGCCGGTGAAGCCGGGTTGCGTCTGATGCTCGCAAACCTGGTGATTGCCGGAGGTGCATTCGAAGCAGCGGCCGCAACCCACGGCGAACGGCACGGTAACGCGCTCGCCCGCTTTCCAGCGGGTGACCTGCTTGCCGGCGGCGACGACGACGCCGGCCAGTTCGTGGCCCGGCACGTGGGGCAAGGTGATGCCGTCATCATGGCCCATCCAGCCGTGCCAGTCGCTGCGGCACAGCCCTGTCGCCTCGACCTTGATGACGACGCCATCGGCAGCCGGCTTCGGATCGGGAACAGTCTGGATCGTCGGCGCTTCGCCGAATTTTTCAAAGACGACGGCTTTCATCGGTCACTCCACCCTTGAGACGGCATGCGTCACCGGGAAGATAGCCGATTCCTTGCCTGGTCAAGCGGAAATCGATGCCACCAGGGCGGCCGGTCCGTCGAACCAGGAACGGCGTTTACCTGTTTTCCTGGCTGCGGCACCCGGTATCGGCTTGCTGGCGCTGCTGTCCTGGGTACTGATGCCGCGCGCCGGCCGGTGAACCTTACTCGGCGTCGATCTGATTCATTGGCGCGGCGTTCTGGAAGGCGGGTAGCGCCATGCAGGCGGCATTGATGCGCGCGATTGTTGGGTAGGACGTCATATCGACGCCAAAGCGGGCGTTGCTGGTGACCTGCGCGACAAGGCAGATGTCGGCCAGCCCCGGCGTGTCGCCGTGACAGAATGTGCCGGTTTCGGGCGAAGCCGTCAGCAATGTCTCGAGTGGCCCAAAACCTTCATTGACCCAATGCCGGAACCAGTTGGCGACATCCTGGTCGCCGGCGCCGAACAGGGTGCGCAGTGAGGTCAGCACGCGCAGATTGTTCACCGGATGGATGTCGCAAGCGATAATCTGCGCCAGCATCCTGACGCGGGCGCGTCCCAGCGCATCCCCAGGCAGCAGCGGCGGCGCGGGCCGGATCTCGTCGAGATATTCGATGATGGCCAGCGACTGCGTCACAAGCGTGCCGTCGTCGAGCACCAATGCCGGCACCAGCCCCTGCGGATTGACCGCAAGATAGGCCGCTTCCAGATGCTCGCCATGGCGCAGATGATGCGGGACATAGTCATAGCTCAGCCCCTTCATCTCCAGGGCGATCCGCACCCGGTAGGAGGTGGAGGAGCGAAAGTAGTTGTGCAGGACGAGGTCGCTCATCACTTCGGCTGGCTGATGGTCACTTCGATCGTGCCGATGCCGTCGACACCGCCTGATATCGTCTCGCCCGGCTTGACCGCGCCGACGCCCGCCGGCGTGCCGGTGAAGATCAGGTCGCCGGCCTGAAGTTCCACGCCCTCGCTGCAGATCGAGACGATGTCGGCCACCGGCCAGATCAGTTCGGCAAGGTCGGCGTCCTGTTTCACCGCCCCGTCGACGGCGAGCCAGATACGCCCCTTGGCCGGGTGCCAAGATTTTTGCGCGGCAACCAACGGGCCGCAAGGCGCGGAACGGTCGAAGGCCTTCGACCAGTCCCAGGGCCGCGCCGCCTTCTTGGCGACATCCTGCAAATCGCGGCGGGTGAGGTCGATGCCGACGCCGTAGCCCCAGACATGGTCCAGCGCCTTGTCCCGGGAAATGCGAAAGCCTGATGTACCGATCGCCACCACCAGCTCGATCTCGAAGTGGAGGTTTTCGGTCAGCGGCGGGTAGGGAATCTGCGTGCCCGAGTCGACCACCGCGTCCGCCGGCTTCGTGAAGAAGAAGGGCGGATCGCGCTCGTCATTGCCGAACTCGCGCGCATGCGCGGCATAGTTGCGGCCGACGCAGAAAATACGCCGCACGGCAAAGCGTTCGTCCGAACCCGCAATGGCGACGGAAGGCGTTGGCGCGGCGGGAAGGACAAAGGCGGTCATGGCGGTCTCTGTGTTTTGGGGAGTTGGCGGGCACATTCGGCCGAATTCGGAGGGCGGGCAAGGCGTCGCTTTTCATAAAGCATGGGCTGCGCCACGGCTGTATAAGGAATTCAGGCTTCCCATCATTTTTGCAGCGATAAATCCTGTTCAATCGGCGATAGACTAATTGCCAATAATCCGGCCATGGTCAGGAGACTATGGTGTGGCCGGTAAACCGGAACGAGCCCATGACAGCCGCTACCGATCGCGCCCGGTTCCTCATCATCGACGACCATCCGCTGTTTCGCGAGGCGCTGCACAGCGCCGTGCAGATGGCTTATCCGGAAGTCGATACGGTCGAGGCGCGCTCGATCACCGAGGCGCTGGATCTGCTGGCAGACGCAAAGCCTTTCGACCTGGCGCTTCTCGACCTCAGCATGCCCGACGTGCATGGCTTCGACGGGCTGCTGCAGCTCAGGACCCGCTATCCGCGCCTGCCGGTGGTGATCGTGTCGGGCTATGAGGAGCCGAGGATCATTTCCGAAGCGCTGTCCTATGGTGCGGCCGGCTTCATCCCGAAATCGGCGCGCAAGAGCGATCTCGCCGCCGCCATACGCTCGGTGATGGACGGCGCGATCTACGTACCGGAAACCTATGAAGGCCTGCCGCCGGGCGCCGACAGCACCGACCGCGCCGACATGCTGCAGCGGCTTTCCAAACTGACGCCGCAGCAATTGCGTGTCCTGCAGATGCTGCGCCAGGGCCTGCTCAACAAACAGATCGCTTACGAGTTGCAGGTCGGCGAGACGACGGTGAAGGCGCATGTCTCGGAGATATTGCGCAAGCTCAACGTCTATAGCCGCACACAGGCGGTGATTGAGGTGTCGAAGCTGGATAGCGCCGAGCTGTTTCGGGATCAGGTGGGGTTTTGAGCCATTACCCTCCCTTAGGGAAACCTAAGCCAGCAAATGTGCCAGCAATGCCCTTAGTTGCGCGGGCTTCACCGGCTTGCGCATCAGCTCGATGCCGCCGGCGCGGGCAGCCTTGGCGACGGCCTCGGAACTGTCGGCGGTGACGATCAGCGCCGGCACGGCGCGGCCGAGATAGTCGCGGACCTCCGATATGGTGGCGGTGCCGAGGTCGCCGCCGTCGAGATGCTGGTCGGCGATGACGATGTCAGGCACCCAGTCGGTATCGCCGAGCATGTCCAGCGCATCGTCGGTCGAGGTCGCGGCGCGCACCAGGCACTGCCAGCGTTCGAGCAGGAAGGTCATGGCTTCCAGCACCTCGGCGTCGTTCTCGACCAGCAGCACCTTGGTGCCGAACAGGCCGTAGCCGCGCGACCGCTCAAGGCTGGTGGCGCTGGCGATGGCGTCGGCCGGCGCGCCGATGCCGACGGGGACATCGATGTGGAAGATCGTGCCGCGCCCAACCTTCGATGAGAAGGTCACGGGGTGGCCAAGCGCGCCGGCCATGCGGCGCACGATGGCAAGCCCCAGCCCAAGGCCGCCGCCGTCGAGCTCGGCATTGGCAGGCAAGGTGCCGCGATGGAACTCCTCGAACACCGCCTCGCGCTGGTCCTCGGGTATGCCGCAGCCCGTGTCGGCGACATCGATGCGGATGGTGTCGCCGCGATGCCTGGTGCCGACAAGGACGCCGCCCGAGCGTGTATACCCCAGCGCGTTGGAGAGGATGTTCTGCAGGATGCGGCGCAGCAGCGTCCGGTCCGAGCGGACCACGGCATTGACCGGCCGGAATTTCAGCGACAGCCGCTTCATTTCCGCCACCGGCTGGAAATCCGAACGCAGCGACGAAAACAGCGCCTCCAGGCTGACGTCGCCGATATCTGGCTGCACCACGCCGGCATCGAGCTTGGAAATGTCGAGCAAGGTGCGCAGCAGGTCCTCCATCGTTTCCAACGAACGCTCGACCTGGCGTACGAGCTTTTTTCCCTCCTCGCTGGTCTGCACCTCGGCAAGCGCCGAGACGGAGAGGTGGGCCGCGTTCAGCGGCTGCAGCACGTCATGGCTGGCGGCAGCGAGGAACCTTGTCTTGGACAGGTTCGCCAGCTCGGCGTTTTCCTTGGCTGCGCTGAGGTCGATGTTCGACTGCTCCAGCCTGCGCAAGGTCGAATGCAGTTCCTCGGTGCGCGTGCGCACCCGGTTTTCCAGCGAGATCGCGGTCTGGAACAGCGAGAAGGCGTTGCCTTGCTGGTCCATCGAGCGCTCGACGCGGCTCACCAGCGCGGCGTTGATCTTCTTCAGCCTGTCGAGATCGTTTATGTCCCTGAGCGGCATGCTGTTTCGCCGCCTATTCAGCCGCCTGGCGATCACCGAAGGCGATGCCGGTGAAAGTCTGGTTCAGGTGCATCGACCGGTATTGTTCGCCATAGGTGCCGAAGCCTACGACATTGTTGACCCGGTAAAGCTCCGAAATATCGCGAAAGACCTGCCGGTTGCGCGCATCCAGCCGGCGCAGCACGCAGTCGAAGCCAAGGATCATATCGATGCCGCCCAGCCTTTCCTTGACCTCGCGCAAGGCTGCGCGCGTCGATTCCACCATGTCCTTGGGCTGGGCGATCGACAGCACGACGCCGTCGTCGATGGCGCAGAAGAACGACAGCGAGCCATCCGCGTGCATCCGCTGGATCGAGCGGCAGTAATATTCCCCGCCCACCTTCACCACCACGGGATGCGAGGCGAAGCTGAGCGGCGTCAGGGTCTGCGGGAGGATGCCGACCGAAGCGGCATATTCCTCCGCGGCATTTGTGGCGTTGAACTCCCGCACGATGCGGTGATCGGGATCGGAGGCGGTCACCACCAGCTTTTCGTCGGTGGGAATGAAATTGTCGGTCTTGAAGACGTGGAACGGAATTTCCGTGGCGACCAGCACGATGATGGCGCTGTCGGACGAGACCTTGCCGTTGGAGATCAGGCGAGTCGTCTCGAACTTCAAATCGTCGCCGGCCGAGCCGCCGAGCAGCGGTATATCGTCGAGACCCCAGTGGATGGCCGAGCTCACCGCTTCCTCGGCATAGGACAGCCCGTCGATAAAGCAGAGCGCGAAGGTGTTCCTGGTCCGCTCGCCGCCGAGCCGGGCGCGCAGCGTGCGCCGCAGGGCCTCGACCTCTTCGGTGATCCCGTCCATGCCCGAAGTCGACAAATTCTCGACCATCGTGCTGACCGCCGTGAAGGATGCCGAGGGCAGCAGCATCGCCAGCATGTGGCCTTCCTCGAGCCCCTGCGGCGTGATCTCGCCGGCGGTGGAACAGCCGGCATGACGGAGACACGGGGCGTGGACCGAGAGTGCCCGAGACAGGGCGCCGGCCTCGACGAGGCTCTGGGAAAAGAACACAAGGGCAAAGCCCGCATTGATTGCGGCAGCTTCCGCCGCCATCGCGCGTGCAAAAACATCCGGATCGGGCTCGTCCGTCGTCAGCGCCGACAAGCCGCATGCGTAGCGCGTCAGTGAACTGGTCAGCGGCGTTCTCCCGCATTTCCTCCGACGCTGTTTTTATGCGCTTCAGGATGCGCGGGCGTCGAGGGATATTGTTGCTTCCAATCGGCGTTTTGGCAATGGGCGAGGGGAATGCATCGCTGGCCTTGCCATGACCGAAAGTACAATGATCCGCCTTTTCCGTCGTGCTGTTTTTTGTGCATTGTGCGGTGTACGAATAACGCGTGGCCGAAGCGCCAACGGCTCGTCGGCGGCGTGATGACCAAGGTTGACACCCAGGGAGGGGCTATGTCGGACGTTTCGTTGTTGGTGAACGGCAAGCGGGTTGGCGGTGCCGTCGAGGATCGAACGCTGCTCGTCCATTTCCTGCGGGAGAATCTCGGCCTGACCGGCACCCATGTCGGTTGCGACACCTCGCAATGCGGCGCCTGCGTCGTCCATGTGGATGGCAAGGCGGTCAAGGCCTGCACCATGCTTGCTGTCCAGACGTCCGGATCGACCGTGGTCACGATCGAAGGTCTCGCCGACGGCGCCGACCTGCATCCCATCCAGGCGGCGTTCAAGGAACATCACGGGCTGCAATGCGGCTTCTGCACGCCGGGCATGATCATGACGGCTACCGACATGATAAACCGCCATCCCGAAGGTCTCGACGAAGCGACCGTGCGCGCCGAGCTGGAAGGCAATATCTGCCGCTGCACCGGCTACCACAACATCGTCAAGGCGATCCTGGCCGCATCGAAGACGATGGCGAAGGGCGCCGCGAAGGGCAAGGCGAAACAAGCAGCTTGATAGGGGAGTAAGGGAATAGGGGAGTAAGGGAATAGGCCATTGGCACTTCCTTACTCCCCTACTGCCCTACTCCCCTAAATTCCGGAGGAATTTCTGATGGGTATCGAAGGTGTTGGCGCTCGGGTGGCGCGCAAGGAAGACAAAAGGTTCATCACCGGCGCCGGCCGCTATGTCGACGACATGGTGGTGCCAGGCATGAAGCACGCGGTCTTCGTGCGCAGCCCGCACGCGCATGCGCAAATCAAGAAGATCGACGTGAAGGCGGCGCAAGCCATGCCGGGCGTCATCGGCGTGCTGACGGGCAAGGAACTCAAGGCCGACGGCATCGGCAACCTGATCTGCGGCTGGATGATCCATTCCAAGGACGGCTCGCCGATGAAGATGGGCGCATGGTCGCCACTGGCCGTCGACAAGGTCCGTTATGTCGGCGATGCCATCGTGGTGGTGGTGGCCGAAACCAAGGGCCAGGCACGCGACGCGGCCGAGGCCGTCGAGATCACCTACAAGGAATTGAAGGCCGTCGTCGATGCGACCAAGGCACTCGAGAAGGGCGCGCCGCAGGTCCATGACGAGGCCGAAAACAATCTGATCTTCGATTGGGAGATCGGCGACGCCAAGACGACCGATGCCGCCATCAAGGCGGCGGCGCACGTCACCCGCATGAAGATCGTCAACAACCGGCTGGTGCCGAACGCCATGGAGCCGCGCGCCGCACTTGGCCATTACGACAAGGCCGAGGATCATTACACCTGCTGGACGACATCGCAGAACCCGCATGTCGCGCGGCTGGTGATGAGCGCCTTCTACAATGTCGCTCCCGAAAACAAGCTGCGCGTCATCGCGCCGGATGTCGGCGGCGGCTTCGGCTCCAAGATCTACATCTACCCGGAAGAAATCGTCTGTCTGTGGGCCTCGAAGAAGACCGGCGTGCCGGTCAAATGGGTCGCCGATCGCACCGAAAGTTTCCTCACCGACGCACATGGCCGCGACCATGTCTCGACGGTGGAGATGGCCTTCGACAAGAACAACAGGATCACGGGTTTCAAGGTCGACACGATCGCCAATCTCGGCGCCTACATGTCGCTGTTCTCGTCCTGCGTGCCGACCTATCTCTATGCGACGCTCTTGTCGGGGCAGTACGACATTCCCGCCATCCATGCCAATGTGCGGACCGTCTACACCAATACGGCGCCCGTCGATGCCTATCGCGGGGCAGGGCGGCCGGAAGCCACCTATCTGCTGGAACGCACCATGGAGGCCGCGGCACGCGAACTCGGCGTCTCCCCGGCGGATCTCAGGCGCAAGAACTTCATCACGACGTTTCCGCACCAGACGCCGGTGATCATGAACTATGACGCCGGCGACTATGCGGCCTCGCTCGACGCGGCGATGAAAACCGCCGACTATGCCGGCTTTGCCAAACGTAAGGCCGCGGCGGCGAAACAAGGCAGACTGCGCGGCATCGGCATGAGCTGCTACATCGAGGCTTGCGGCATCGCGCCGTCGGCGGCGGTCGGCTCGCTCGGCGCCGGCGTCGGCCTGTGGGAATCGGCCGAGGTAAGGGTCAACGCCGTCGGCACCATCGAGGTGCTGACCGGCTCGCACAGCCATGGCCAGGGGCACGAGACGACCTTCGCGCAACTGGTCAACCAGCGTTTTGGCGTGCCGATCGATTCGGTGTCGATCGTCCACGGCGACACCGACAAGGTGCAGATGGGCATGGGCACCTACGGCTCGCGCTCGGGCGCCGTCGGCATGTCGGCGATATCAAAGGCGCTCGACAAGGTCGAGGCCAAGGCCAAGAAGATCGCGGCCCACCTGCTCGAAGCCGACGAGGGCGACATCGTCATCGAGAATGGCGAGGTCAAGGTCGCCGGCACCGACAAGAGCCTGCCGTGGTTTCAGGTGGCTTTGGCTGCCTATACCGCGCACAATCTGCCTGCCGGCATGGAGCCGGGACTGAAGGAAACGGCGTTCTACGACCCGGCGAACTTCACCTTCCCGGCGGGCTGCTACATCTGCGAGGTCGAGATCGATCCGGAAACCGGAACGACAGAGATCGTCCAGTTCGTGGCGGCGGACGATTTCGGCAACATCATCAATCCGATGATCGTCGAGGGCCAGGTGCATGGCGGCATCGCCCAGGGCGTCGGCCAGGCGCTGCTGGAAGGCGCTCACTACGACGACAGCGGACAACTGCTGACGGCAAGCTACATGGATTATACGATGCCGCGTGCGGGCGACCTGCCGTCGTTCAAGGTCTCGACCTCGAACACCCCATGTCCGAGCAACCCGCTCGGCATCAAGGGTTGCGGCGAGGCCGGTGCCATCGGTTCGCCGCCGGCGGTGATCAATGCCATCACCGACGCCATCGGGATCACCGACATCGCCATGCCGGCCTCGCCGTCCACCGTGTGGGCCGCGATCCGCGCCGCGAAATGAGTGAGTAGGGAGTAGTGAGTAACGAATAGGACAGCGTGCCACCTCCGGCGGCCACTCCCTGCTCCCTACCGACTACTGACTACTCACTACTGCCTGACCACTTAGGGGAGGATCCCATGTACGCAGTCAATTATCACCGTGCCGCCTCGGTCGCAGAAGCCGCCAAGCTCGTGAAGAATGGGGACGCCAAGCTGCTGTCGGGCGGCATGACCTTGATTCCCGCCATGAAGACGCGGCTGGCGGCACCTTCCGATCTGGTCGACCTGTCGCGCATCAAGGACCTGCAGGGCGTCAAGGTGTCGGGCAAGACGGTCACGATCGGCGCCGCCACCACGCATTTCGACGTTGCCAAGGACGAGAAGCTGCGCAAGGCCTGCCCGGCGCTTGCCCATCTGGCGTCGCTGATCGGCGATCCGGCGGTGCGCCACAAGGGCACGATCGGTGGCTCAATCGCCAACAACGATCCGGCGGCGGACTATCCGGCCGCGCTCCTGGCGCTGGGCGCCACCATCCTCACCAACAAGCGCGACATACCGGCCGACAAGTTCTTCAAGGGGCTGTTCGAAACCGCCTTGAAGGAGGGCGAGATCGTCACGGCGGTCTCCTTCACCGCGCCGGCAAAGGCTGCCTACGAGAAATTCCGCAACCCGGCCTCGCGCTACGCGATCGTCGGCGTGTTCGTGGCCAAGGGCAAGGATGGGGTCAGCGTTGCCGTCACCGGCGCCGGCGACGACGGCGTCTTCCGCTCGAAGGAGATCGAGGCAGCGCTTGCCAAGAGCTTCGACGCTGCTTCGCTCAACGGTGTGAAAGTGCCGGCGAAGACCCTGATGAGCGACATTCACGCCTCCGCCGACTACCGCGCCAATCTGATCGCGGTCATGGCCAAGCGCGCGGTGGCGGCAGCCAACGCCTGACGCGAGAACAATTGCGAACGAGCAAAGGGGCTGTCACGGCCCCTTTTTCGTTGTTGTTGCCTGTGGCTGCCCAGTTCCGTGCAAGTTCGGCCGCTCGAAGCCATTCCGGCCACTACTGCCAGAAATCGTATCGGCGATCATCTCGCACTTGCACAAACTTTTATTGCACTGCAGTATGGGTTGGGGCGGGAATGCGAGCCGGGTTCGGACTGTCTACCGCCGTGCCCGTTCGCATGCCAAAGCGAAGGGATCGGCATGTCCGAAATTTCCGCGACAGATATGGTTCCGTCCCGAGCGACCGCCGACCGATCGGCCAAGACACGGCTGGCCTATCTCGATGGCTGGCGCGGTCTGTCGATCGCGCTCGTGCTGATCGGGCATTTTTTCCCCGTTCCCGGCATCAATCTGGGTGTGCTGGGCGTCGAATTCTTCTTCGTTCTCAGCGGCCGGCTGATGGCCGAGATCCTGTTCATCGAACGCTATCCGCTGAAGAAATTCTTCAAGCGCCGCTTCTCGCGCATCTATCCGGCGCTGCTGGTCTTCGTCGTCGCCGCCATGGTCGCGCTCTCCGGCACGTTCATCGCCTTCAAATGGAAGGCGGCCCTGACCGCGCTGACATTCACCTACAATTATGCCGGAATTCTCCTGAACCGGGCCGGCGCGCTCGACCACATCTGGTCGCTCTGCATCGAAGAGCATGCCTACATCATCCTGGCGGCGATCAGCGCGGTCGTTGCGAGCCGCGACCGTGTCGTACCGCTGCTGCTGGTCCTGGCTGCGCTGGCCATGGCCAATGGCGCGGTTTCCTACTGGTTCCTGCACATGGACTATGAAACCACGTACTGGCGCACCGATGTGCACATCGCCTCGATCCTGCTGTCGGCGGCGATCTGCTTGCTCAAGGCCGATGGCAAGCTGCCGTCCTTGTTGAAGGGACCCTATGTCGCCTTGGCAGCGGCCGCCGGCGCGGTCCTCCTGTTCATGGACCAGGTCCCCACACCGATCCACTACCTGCTCGCGGTGCCGTTGCTGGCGCTCGCCGTCAACGCGCTGGATTTCAGCACGCGGCTGTTTTCCGGATGGCTATCATCCCTGCCGATGACGACGCTGGGCCTGTGGTCGTATTCGCTCTATCTGTGGCAGCAGCCCTTCTACAAATTCGTCTACGAGCAGGGCAGCAACCCATGGCCGATGCTGGCCGGCGTCTTTGCCTGCGCGCTCTGCAGCTACTACCTCATCGAGCGGCCAGCGCGCGAATGGCTCAACCGCAATTGGTGAATGAGCGCCGCCGATGGCGGTCGCCACCGGATCAGGTGGCGATCTGCCTGACATAATAACGCACCGCCTTCTTGCCGCCATGGATCACCGCGTCGCCGACTTCGGCGAAGCTGAGGACGGCGTGGAAGGCGTCCGAGGCCGGGTTGGGCGGATCGGTGTTGACCTCGCAGGTGACCAGCGTGTGGCCGGCGCTCTGCGCATGGTCGAACAAGTCCTGATAGAGCCGGCGCGCATGGCCGCGGCCCCTTGCATGCGCCGCGACGACGACGCGGTCGACATAGACGAAGCGTTCGTAACGCTCGCGGAACCAGACGAAATTCGGGCTGTCGTAGTTCGCATCCTGGTCGAAGGTCATGATGAAGGCCTCGAGATCGCCGATGCGGCGCGCATAAAATGCCTCGCCGAGCAGGAAGGACAGCCGTTCGGCTTCGAGCCACGACAATTCGGCGGCGTGCTCGTTGTTGAGCGCCAGAATGGCGGCTCCATCGTCCTGCGCTATGTGGTCTATGGGAGAGGTCATGCCTTGGCCGCCGTGATCGTCGCCGCCACCAGCGGCGTATCGGTCAGCGTGTTGCGATATTCACGGTCGAGATCGGAGCCGCCCATGCCGACCTTCGGATTGCGGTAGCGCATGGCGCTCGGCACGTCCTTGAGGGCGGCGAAATGCATTTCGACGAGGCCTGTCTTGGCGCGCACCTCGGCGATGTTGCCGAGATCGAGGCCGCCGCAGCCAAGGATGATGATGCGTCCGCCGGCCTGGCGCACCAGGTCCGCCAGCAACGGCAAGCCTTCGATCGCGGTGTCGCGCTGGCCGCTGGTCAGCACACGGCCGACCTTGCAGCGGATCAGCGCTTCCAGCGCCTCGGCGGGATCGCTCGTCATGTCGAAGGCGCGGTGGCAAGTGACGTTCAGGGAGCCGGCAGCCTCGGTCAGTTCGACCATGCGCTGCTCGTCGATGGTGCCATCGGCATTCAGGCAGCCGAACACCACGCCGGGCACGCCTAGCTCGCTGAGCGCGGCAACGTCGGCAAGCATCGAGCGATATTCACCCTCGCTGTAGAGAAAATCGCCGCCACGCGGCCGCACCATGACGTGGAACGGCACGGTTGCCTGATCGAGCGCGGCGCGCACCGTGCCGAGGCTGGGCGTGATGCCGCCCTCGACGAGGCTGGCGCAGAGTTCGACCCGGTCGGCGCCGGCGGCTTGCGCGGCGAGCAGGCCGTCGATGCCTTCGACACAGATTTCGATCAGCGGCGGGCGGGTTTGCGTGGTCAAGGGTCGATCCAGTTCATGATGCCGTGGAGAGCCCTAGCACCGGGACGGCTGACGCGAAAGCGTGAACCCCACGCCGCCATTTGGACCAGGCGAGATTTCCCTGCTTGCCCGTCCTGCACGTGGGACAACGCGGGAAGGCGGCTGACGTTCTTGCCTTCGGGATATAGTCTTGGCGGCTACTGGCGCAATTCCGTGTTCTTGGCGCCTTCCTCGACCTGATCGATCACCAGGAGCTTGACCGGCCCGTCACCAATGTTGGTGGCCTGGTGCCACTGGCCGATCATCTCGATGATGAAATCGCCTGTCTTGTAGGTGTTGGCGTTGCCGGTCTCGACATTGGTGACCTTCAGCGTTCCGGCCTCGACATAGGCGTAGCGCGGGAAGGGGTGGCGATGGACCGGCAAGGTCGCGCCGGGCGCGATGTCGTAGGTCGAGACCAGCACCTGCACGTTCTTTTGCGGCAGCGTGATCGGCTGGCCGGATGCCGTGGTGGTGCGTGATGCGAGCGGTGTCACGACGACCGGGGTTCCGCTGCTGTCGAACGCCAGGGCACAATTTGCATAAAGCGCGGCCGCAGCCAGCAACGCCGATGCCAGGATTTTCCGCATGATGTCCTCCCTTAACGCAGCATCTATCGCGCCGCGGCGGGAACGTGCAAGGGAAGGCTGTCGCCGCGAAGGCCTGATACATGCCCGATCACGAATGGCCGTGACGCGGCTCCTAAAAATTTTTCGAGCGACCTCTTGAACAGAAAAACCGTGATTCCCAGATCGTTTTCCGTCGAGGCTTCGGCTCGACAGACCGCGTCGCGGCGACGCCGCGGCGACCCCAAACCATGTTGCTTTACGGAGGATATGGCTATGAGAAGCTTTGATTATTCCCCTCTTTACCGCACCACGGTCGGCTTCGACCGGCTGTTCGACATGCTCGAAAACAGCGTGCGCTCCGACTGGCCGCCCTACAACATCGAGAAGAATGGCGACAACGACTATCGCATCACGATGGCCGTCGCCGGTTTCGGGCCTGATGAAGTGGAGCTTGTGCAGAACGGCCCTGAATTGTTGGTAATCGGGCAGAGGAAGCCCGATCAGCAAAATCGGGAAATCCTCCACCGTGGCCTGGCGATAGGCAACTTCAAACAGGCGTTCAAACTCGCGGACCACGTCAAGGTCAAGGCGGCCAATATCCATAATGGCCTGCTGACGGTGGAGCTGGTCCGCGAAGTGCCCGAGGAACTCAAGCCTCGGCGCATCGCGATCGGTTCCGAAGCCAGAGCGGTTCCGCTTCAGGATGGCGGCAACAAGCAGTCCATGGATGCAGAGCCGCAGCGCAAGGCAGCCTGACAGTGAACCTCAGTCTGTGGTCCGCCTCCCGGCTTGGCCGGGAGGCACAGATCGCGGAGAATGGAGATGAGATCCCAAGCATACAGTTTTCACGAGTCCAAACCGACAGATCACGCTGCGGAATTCGCTGCGATTCGTAGGCCCGAGGACGTCCTGAACGAGGACATGGCGATCGGCGAAAAGCGGGCTCTGCTCGCCTTCTGGGCTTCAGACGCCCATGCGGTTCCTGACAATCCCACCCTACGTCAATTGGACAGCGGTGCCGTTGCGCAAGTCAGCGAGATTCTTCGTGCGCTCCACGCCCTGGACGAGATTGGGCGCAAGCCGCCGGTCGGGGCATCGTTTGACCGCCGTCCGTCTTCAGGCCGGCGTCGCAACGAAACCAGGCGCCACTGGCTGCGATACCCCTGGCGAGATGACGATGATGATGATCCACCGCCGGTTCCGGCATTTGCCGGCGTCCCGCCCAGACGTGGCGATGGCGGCATGTTCGCGGAGCCTGAGCATGCCGTCGCGTGAAAAGCCGAACCAGCAAATCAAATCGTTCAACCGAATGGAGGACCATATGGGCGACAGGACATTCGATGGACCGGTGTTGGTCAAGAATGGCCAGTTCATTCAAGAGTTAGGCAGCCTCGAGGATGCATTCGACTTCCTGGACGAGTGGCCCCGGGAGCGGCGGGGGCCAATCTTCGAAACGGCCTTCCGGGCCTGCCAGCGTGCTTACGACGGCCAGATTCCACTCTCGGTCGCGCGCGATGCCGTCGCTGGATTTGCGAGATCCGTCAGGATTCTGCACGAGCCGCTTGCACCGCTGCCCTGGATGGACGGCACCAAATCAGGCCGCGGCGGGGTGGCCGTCTAACCGCGACAACGGCAGCGGCACTGACGGCATCCGCTTTTCTATCAAGAACGGCTTCGATTGGACCTCATCGGCGAGACAATATCGCCGATGAGGTCGGGCATTCGGATGGTGGAGACGTCGTCCTACTCCATCACATGTGGAGTATGCCGCTTGTCCTCCTTGGGGTCGACGTCAATACGGGCCCTTTTCGGATCAAAGGCGCCATGACGCGCGATGGCCAGGGCCGCGGTATCCGGCGTCTCATACGCCCACATGAAGTCGTCGGCCGAGCCGCCGACAGCATGAACACGCCAATAGCTCGCGGTGCCCTTCAGCGCGCACTCGCTGGTGGTGTTGGTCTTTTCGAAAAGGTCGAAATAGATATCCTCGAAGGGGATATAGAATACCGGCTCATGACCTTCCTCCCGAAGAACTTTCGCTCGGTCGGTGGCGGCGACTATGGCGTCGGAAAACCGGACCGTCACCGTGCCGAGGAATGGTTCTATGCTCATGCCGCCGATAGGGCGCCTGGAAATCGCTTCTGAACCTTGCATCTGAATTCTCCTTGGCCAGCGACTTGATGGTCGGATGACATTGTCTTCCACGGATGAAGTCGAAATGCGCAGCAGTGGATTGAGGTTCCGGTCCCTCCGGAAATCCTGCCGCCTTGCACGACCAAACTGGATCGACCGGGGCGAAGAAAGCTGCGACCACGGGCAATGCGATGCATGCACCATGCTCGTCGTGGAAAACGGGTCCTCTCCCGCCTGAGCTTCGCGGTAACGGCCGGGGCAGTTGGCTGATCGCATCGTGTGGACCGCCAGGAAAGGCCTGAAAACGTGAGAAATGAGGGCTTCGTATGGAAGGTGGCTCCCCGGGCCGGATTCGAACCAGCGACCAACCGGTTAACAGCCGGTTGCTCTACCACTGAGCTACCGGGGAACGGAGGCTCTTTGAGCAAGTGGCGCAGCCTATAGCAAACCCGTTTCGGCTTTGCAAAGAAGCATTTCGCATTTTTCCTAGACTTTTTCGCGCAGCGGTTTCTCGCAATAGGCCTTGCCCGCCCTCATATTAGCCGTCTTGACGATGGCGCGGAACCGAAAGGGCGGTCGCGGCTTTCGTAAAATGACATTGTCGAGCCCCAGGACAGGCCAGCCATTCACGATGACCGCAGCGGACGAAAACCGGGCACCAGCACGAAAGATCTCGGTTTTCGGGCGGCAATTCACCATGCCGCGGTCGCGCGGGCTGAGAATCGCCATCGGCGTGCTTTTGACCATTGGCGGCATTCTCGGCTTCCTGCCGATTCTCGGTTTTTGGATGGTGCCGCTCGGATTGCTGGTACTCTCCTATGAATTTGCCATGGTGCGGCGCCACCGCCGCCGTTTTGTCGTCTGGTGGGAGCGGCGGCGCCGGCCTGATTGAGCGGGCAGGCAACGCCTGCAAGCGCGTGGCGTCTCTCGTGATTTCCCATTACACATAATGATCTGCTAATGTTCGTCGTCGCCGTAGTGCGCGACGCTTCTATGCGGAGGGTCAGATTCATGCCGAGGAAACCGCGCGGAATGCGTGGTGGCCGCTTGACGCCATTTTCGCCGCAACCTATTGGAACCGGGTGGAACGCCGGGAGCAACGAGGCCTCGTGGCGGAGTGGTTACGCAGAGGACTGCAAATCCTTGCACCCCGGTTCGATTCCGGGCGAGGCCTCCAATGCCCCAGGCTCCCGCGCGCCAGCGCCGGAGCCTGAAGTTCCTATCCAATGGACCGCGATCGTGCCGCGGAAAGCGAGGGTTGGAACATGAGCGCTGAATTTTCCGAACTTCGCGTCAAGATGGTCGACGGTCAGGTTCGCACCACCGACGTGACCAGCGCGCCGCTGCTGGAAGCCATGCTTGTCGTGCCGCGCGAGGTTTTCGTCGGCGAGCGCCAGCGCGATCTCGCCTATATCGACGAGGACATCCGCATCGCCGACGGCCCGGATGGCGCGCGCTACCTGATGGAAGCCTCGCCGCTGGCCAAGCTGATGCAACTGGCCGAGATCAACCCGACCGATTCGGCGCTCGATGTCGGTTGCGGGACCGGCTATGCCTCGGCGATCTTATCGCGCCTGGCGCGGTCTGTCGTGGCGCTCGAAAGCGATTCGGCCTTGGCGCAAACCGCCGCGTCGACCCTTTCCGGCCTTGGCTGCGGCAATGTGACCGTGGTCCAGGGCGCGCTGGCGCAAGGCCATGCGGCCAAGGCGCCTTACGATGTCATCTTCGTCGGCGGCAGTGTCGGCAAAGTGCCGGCTCCGCTGCTTGACCAACTCGCCGAAGGCGGCCGCCTGGTCGCGGTCGAAGGCCAGGGAAATTCGGGCGTGGCGCGACTTTTTTTCAAGGCTGGGGGGGTTGTAACCGGGAGAAGGGCATTTAATGCGGCAATTAAGCCACTACCCGGATTCGAACGTGAGCATGCTTTTGAATTCTGAATGATTTGGCCTTGCAGCAAAGGCTTTGTCATGGTCGCTTGGATTTGAACTATCGTCGCTAATCCCAGACTGGGGGCACTTTGGGCTGCGCGACAGGGAACATGAAACACGCCGTTCGGGCTGCTCAAAGGGAGAAGCTGGCGCGGCGCGGTTCCCATGGAAAACGAATGAGGGTTAAACCGTGCCGTCAGTACGCAAGTCACTTTTCACCGCCGTCCTCGTTTCGGCGACCGCGCTATCCCCGCTCGGCGCTTCGGCCGAGACCATCACCGGTGCTCTTGCAAAAGCCTACCAGTACAATTCCACGCTGAATGCATCGCGTGCCGGTGTGCGTGTCACCGACGAGAGCGTGGCCATCGCCAAATCGGGCTGGCGGCCGACGGTTACGGGTTCCGCCAATATCGACTACACGAACACGCGCCAGGCAAATGGCGGCGGCAATTCGAAGCTGACAAGCGGCAGCTACGGCATCCAGATCAACCAGTCGCTGTTCGACGGCTTCCAGACGAGAAACAACGTCGCGGCCGCCGAATCCCAGGTCAAGGCGTCGGTGGAAAGCCTGCGCAACACCGAGGAGAACACGCTGTTCAATGCGGCCACGGCCTATATGGACGTGATTCGCGACCGGCAGATCGCGGTGCTGACCGAGCAGAACCTGCAGTTCCTGACCGAGCAGGCGCGCGCGGCGCGCTCGCGCTTCGAGGTCGGCGAAGGCACGCGCACCGACGTCGCGCAGGCCGATGCGTCGCGCGCTTCCGCGGTGGCGTCGCTGAGCGCTGCCCGCGCGCAGGCGCTGGCAAGTGCCGCAACCTATCATCAGGTCGTCGGTGACGAGCCAGGCAAGCTCAAGGCCGCTTCGCCCTTGGGCCGGCTGCTGCCGTCGAGCCTCGGCGCCGCGATCGCCATCGGCTCGGCCGAACACCCGGCCATCCTTGCCACCCAGCATCTGGTCGACGCCGCGGCGTTTTCGGTGAAATCGTCGGAGGGCGCGCTGTTGCCGCAATTGTCGGCTTCGGCCGGCGTTTCGGAAAACTACCGCAACTCCATCCCCGACGTGACGGGTTCCAACGGCAATTCGACCTCGGCCAATATCGGTGCGACGCTGACCATCCCGATCTATTCCGGCGGCCGGACCTCGGCGATCGTGCGGCAGAACAAGGAGTCGCTCGGCCAGGCGCGTATCCAGGTCGACGTCAGCCGCGACCAGGTTCGCCAGGCCGTCGCCACGGCATGGTCGCAATACACCGCCGCGCAGCAAAGCGTATCCGCCAACAGGCAGGTGATCGACGCGGCGCAATTGGCGCTGAACGGCGTCATCGAGGAGCGCAATGTCGGCCAGCGCACCACGCTCGACGTGCTCAATGCGCAGGCCACCGTGATCACCGCCAAGATCAACCAGGCCAATTCCGAACACGATGTGGTCGTGGCGAGCTATGCCATCCTCTCTGCGGTCGGCCGCCTGTCGGTCGACCGGCTAGGCTTGGCGGTGACGAAGTACAGGCCCGAAGAGCACTACAACGCCGTCAAGGACAAGTGGATCGGCCTGCGCACGCCGGATGGTCGCTAGGCCTCCGTTCGAACGGCGTTTCCAGGGCGGGCAGTTCAATCGGGCACACCCGGCTGCCGCTGGCCTTGTGTCGAGTGCTGACGGGGAACCGTCATACGGCTTTGGCGGAATCGCTCTAATCTGTTGAAATCCCACATATCCCCAGATTGGGGATTCTCGTGCGGCGATCCGTCGGTTACGCTGCCGTCATGATTCGAATCCGGCTCTTGCCGGAGCGGAAAACCTGCAACGGGTCACAAGGGCGGCGGATGTGACGATGGCAACGGCAAGCAGCGTGCAGCGCGAACCTTCGATGGAAGAGATACTGGCTTCCATCAGGAGGATTATCGAAGACAGCGACAGCGGCCGCAAGCAGCCCGGCGACGCCGAAGAGTCGCGGCCCGATGAGTTGCGGCAGGACCTGGAACCCGCACCGAGTGCTGTTGCCGCCGCCGACATCGATGCGTTCCGCGCCGAACTGCATGCCGCCCCCGAGGTCGGGAAATCGGCGGTGATGGCTGAAGTCCAGGCGCCGGCCGTACGGCCGGAGATCGCACGCATGGAAGTGCCGCCGCGTGCCGATCCGGCTTTGGGCAGGACGCCGACAACGCTGGCCGAGGTCAGCGCGCGGGTCGCCGCGGAGCCAGCGCCTGCCGCCAGCCGCGACGCGCCGGCGGCTGCCGCGGAGGTTGCGACAAGCGAAGCCGTCGTCGCCGATTGGCGTCGCGAGATCGCGGCCGTTGGCGAGCAAGCCAAGGCGATGCCGGACCGGAGCATCCGCAAGCCAGCGTCCCAGCCGGAGGTGTCGGCAAGCGAGCCGGCGGCGGAACCCGCGATCGAGCGGTCTTCGTCAAGCGATGCTCCAACGGGCACGGCCCAGGCGCGCGCGGCGGCAAACGAAGCGCACGCGGTGCGTCCCGCGATTGTTTCCGAACATACCGGCCGGCAGGTCGCGGCCGCCTTCGGCGAACTGTCCGACGCCTTTGCCAGCCGCGGCAAGAAGACATTCGACGAGATGGCCGAAGAAATGCTGCGGCCGATGCTGCAGGATTGGCTGGATAACAATCTGCCGACGCTGGTCGAAAGGCTGGTGCGCGAGGAAATCGAGCGCGTGGCGCGCGGGGCGCAGTAATCTCCGCCAACGACCACTCTCGAAACGCCGCCCATGAGGCGGCGTTTTTGTCGATGAGATCAGCCCGCGCTGGTCGCGAAGCAGATGAGGTTGCCGTCGGGGTCCTTCACGATGAACGTGCGGGCGCCCCAGGGTTCGGTCCGCAATGTCTGGTGGAACGGGGCCGTGGCCGCCTGATATTCCAGAAACAGAGCCTTAATGTTGTCGACAACGATCGTTGCCGCCAGCAGGTCATCGGCCGAACTGGCGGCGAGTGGAGGCTTGTCGACATGACGCAGGTTGAGCCGTGCGCCGTCGCGGATGATTTGGGCGTAGAAGGGCGGCTCACCATAGGTGAAGCGCGTCTCGAAGCCGAGCTTTTGCCGGTAGAAATTACAGGCCGTTACGATGTCGCGGACAAAGAGCTGCGGCTCGGCAAAGGCAAGATGCGGTTTTTCGGCGTCTGTTGCCGCATGATCTGTCACGGCTTGAAGGCCTCCCTTCAGCGCCTCCCAGCTTTCGAACCCTGACTTCCTGGCGACAAGTTCCTGGGCATCGGCAAGCTTGAAACCGTGATCGAGGATTTGGCTGTCGCTGAGATCGTGAAAACGCGGCAAGAGCCATCCGATCACGGCGGCGACGGGATAGTACCGCTCGCGGTGCCATTTCAGATAGAGCTTGGCCTGTTTCTTGTGGTGTTCGAGGGTCTGCATGGGCGCATTTGTGGGGTTGAGGTGGCGTAGGCGGGCAATGCCCCTCCGGCCGGAAGCCGATGCGCCCTACAGCAGCGCCTGTAGGCTATTGCCGTGGCGTGTGGCGGTCAAGGGCGCGAATGTCATACGGACTACAGCCTTCCCTCGGCCTACCTCGGCCCTATCTGCTTGTGATGATCCCAGGCTGCCCTCGCGGTTGACTTGGCCAAGACCTTCCGATTTACACCGAACCAGCAAAATTCCCGACAGCGCGGACCGTTTTCCCATGCTTGAAAAGACCTACGACGCAAAAACCGTCGAGCCGAAGATCGCCAAGGTGTGGGAGGAAGCCGACGCGTTTCGCGCCGGCGCCGGCGCCGAGGAGGGGGCCGAGGCCTTCACCATCGTCATTCCGCCGCCCAACGTCACCGGGTCGCTGCATATGGGCCATGCGCTCAACAACACGCTGCAGGACATTCTGGTTCGCTTCGAGCGTATGCGTGGCAAGAACGTGCTGTGGCAGCCCGGCATGGACCATGCCGGCATCGCCACGCAGATGGTGGTCGAACGCCGGCTGATGGAAAAGCAGATCCATCGCCGCGACCTCACGCGCGAGGAATTCATCGAGAAGGTGTGGGAGTGGAAGGCTGAATCGGGTGGGTTGATCTTCAACCAGCTGAAGCGCCTCGGCGCCTCCGCCGACTGGTCGCGTGAACGCTTCACCATGGACGAGGGCCTGTCCAAGGCCGTGCTCGAAGTGTTCGTCACGCTCTACAAGCAAGGGCTGATCTACAAGGACAAGCGCCTTGTGAACTGGGACCCGAAACTGTTGACCGCGATCTCCGACCTTGAGGTCGAGCAGCAGGAGGTCAACGGCAATCTCTGGCATTTCCGCTATCCGATCGAAGGCGCGGCCTTCGATCCGGAAAACCCGAAGACCTTCATCGTCGTGGCGACGACGCGCCCCGAGACGATGCTTGGCGATACGGCTGTCGCTGTTCATCCCGGCGACGAGCGGTTCCAGCATCTCATCGGCAAGAATGTCGTCCTGCCGATCGTCGGGCGCAAGATCCCCGTCGTGGCGGACGAGTATTCCGATCCCGAAAAGGGGTCGGGCGCGGTCAAGATCACGCCGGCGCATGATTTCAACGACTTCGAGGTCGGCAAGCGCCAGAAGCTGCCGGCGATCAACATCCTGACCGTCGAAGCCGCCATCAAGCTCAGGGATAATGAGGACTTCCTCGCCGGTCTCGATGTGACGCCGGAGCGCCAGGCTGTCTGGGACGAGCTCGACGGTCTCGACCGTTTCGTCGCGCGCAAGAAGATCGTCGAGCTGATGGAGGCCGGCGGCTTCCTCGAAAAGGTCGAGCCGCATCGCCATGCCGTGCCGCACGGCGACCGCGGCGGTGTGCCGATCGAGCCGTACCTGACCGAGCAGTGGTACGCCAACGCGGCGGAACTGGCCAAGCCGGCGATCGCCTCGGTGCGCGAGGGGCGCACCAATTTCGTGCCTAAGAACTGGGAGAAGACCTATTTCGACTGGATGGAGAATATCCAGCCCTGGTGTATTTCGCGCCAGCTGTGGTGGGGGCATCAGATCCCGGCCTGGTACGGACCGGACGGGCGCGTCTTTGTCGAGAAGTCCGAGGAAGAGGCGCTGGGCGCGGCGATCGAATATTATCTGGCGCTCGAAGGCCCCTGGAAGGCATGGGTCGAGGACAAGCTGGAGAATTTCAAGCCGGGCGAGATCCTGACGCGCGACGAAGACGTGCTCGACACCTGGTTCTCGTCGGCGCTTTGGCCGTTCTCGACGCTCGGCTGGCCGGACCAGACGCCGGAACTGAAGACCTACTACCAGACCGACGTGCTGGTGACCGGCTTCGACATCATCTTCTTCTGGGTCGCCCGCATGATGATGATGGGCCTGCACTTCATGGACGAGGAGCCGTTCCACACCGTCTATGTGCATGCGCTGGTGCGCGACAAGAACGGCGCCAAGATGTCGAAGTCGAAAGGCAACGTCATCGATCCGCTCGACCTGATCGACGAATATGGCGCCGATGCGCTGCGCTTCACGCTGACCGTGATGGCGGCGCAGGGACGCGACGTGAAACTCGACCCGGCGCGCATCGCCGGCTATCGCAATTTTGGCACCAAGCTGTGGAACGCCACGCGCTTCGCCGAGATGAACGAAGTCGCGCGCAATGACGATTTCTGGCTGAACGACGCAAAGCTCGCGGTCAATCGCTGGATCCTGACCGAGCTGACACGCGCCGCGCGCGAGGTCACCGACGGCATCACCTCATACCGCTTCAACGAGGCGGCGGGAGCCGCCTATCGCTTTGTCTGGAACCTGTTCTGCGACTGGTATCTGGAATTGCTGAAGCCGGTGTTCATGGGCACGGACGAGGCGGCCAAGGCCGAGAGCCGCGCCTGCGTCGCTTTCGTGCTCGACGAGATCTACAAGCTGTTGCATCCGATGATGCCGTTCATGACCGAGGAGCTGTGGGCGCAGACGGCGGGTGAGGGCAGGGAACGCGCCTCGCTGCTGTGCCATGCCACCTGGCCCTCGCCGGATTTCGAGGACGCCGAGGCGGCCGCCGACATCAACTGGCTGGTCGACCTCGTCTCAGGCATCCGCTCGGTGCGCTCGGAGATGAATGTGCCGCCGGCGGCAATAGCGCCGCTGGTCGTGGTCGGGGCCAACGCGGTGACGCGCGAACGGCTGGCTCGCGAGGACTCGGCGATCAAGCGGCTGGCGCGTGTCGGCGACGTCTCGCTCGCCGATGCGGCACCCAAGGGTTCTGCGCAGATCGTGCTCAACGAGGCGACGATCTGCCTGCCGCTTGGCAGCCTGATCGACCTCACCGCGGAGGCCGCGCGGCTGCAGAAGGAACTGGTCAAGGTGACCGAGGAAATCGCGCGCCTGCACAAGAAGCTGTCCAACGAACGGTTCGTCGCCAGTGCGCCGGCCGAGGTCGTCGAGGCCGAACGCGAAAAGCTGGCCGAGTATCGCGACGCCCAAGACAAGCTTTCGGTGGCATTGACCAGGGTACGTGACGCCGGCTGAAGAGCAGATTCGCGAGACTTTAGCGCCCTCTAAAATGGGTGGTCTTTCGCCTCGAAAATCGGCATTCCGTTGCGTTAATTTTGACGTAAACGGAAGTTTTTGCCCCATTGTTGCCATAATGTAACAATGGGGCCTGTTTCCCCTAAAACCGCTGTTTTGGAGCCTTTTCGGGCCTTTTTTGTATATTTTTTCGCTTGGCTGAGTGGGCATCAGGCCCTTTTTGAGCTTGGGCCGGTCCCTCTGCATTTTGTCGAAAATGCGTTTAGCGGACATATACATGTACGCCCTGGAATTCGTTGTTGCGCCGTTAACCTGAATTGGTTCTAGCTTGAACCACTAGTTATTCGGGGAGGACATCCATGAACAATTTGCGTCTGAAAGCACTGCTGGGGGCAGGGTGCTTTTCGGTGGCCTTGATGGGTTCGGCACACGCTGGCGGGTTCTCGCGCGGCACGGCCGATACCGATATCCTTTTCGAGGATGGCAATTTCAACATGCGTACGAGCGTGACCTACGTCGCGCCGACCAGAAAGTATTCGACCAACGTGGCCAATCCGTATCTGGTCGGAGAGAATTTCTCCGACAGCTATGTGATCCCCTCGGCCGCGGTTAAATTCAAGCTCTCGGATAGCCTGTCGTGCGCAGGTACTCTTACGCAATCATTTGGCGGCAACGCGACATGGTCGCGTTCAAGCGGTACGCTCGGCAAGTTGAATGAAGACTTCACCATGTATGAGTACGGCGCCACTTGCGGGTTGAAGTTCGATCTCAGCAAGGGACGTATCTGGATCATTGGTGGCGTCTACAATGAAACCACCGACTATAATCTCGTTGCGGGAGCTCCGCTTGGCACTTCCAATTCGAGGCTCGGCGTTTCATTGCACGACAGCAATTTCGGCTGGCGTGCAGGCATCGCGTACGAGATTCCGGAGATCGCGCTCCGCACGCAGTTGATGTATCGCTCCGGAGTAGACATCAATGCCAGCGGTTCGGCGACTTATTTTGGCTTTCCTGCTGGCTCCGCCACGGGCAAGGCGAATTTTCCACAGAGCGTGGAGTTCAAGGCGCAAACCGGTATTGCTCCGGGCTGGCTCGCTTATGGTAGCGTGAAGTGGACGGATTGGTCTGTCACTGAGCAGCTTATCCTCAATGTGCCGGCCCTAGGATTGACCAACGGCAATCAATATTTCTGGCGCGATGGGTGGACCGTCACAGGCGGCATTGGCCACAAATTCAACGATCAGTTTTCCGGAACCGTCTTTGCGACCTATGACCGGGGTGTCAGCACGGGTTGGGATTTGACCGGTGACAGCTATACCATCGGCACCGGTGTTTCGATGAAGGACAAACTGGGCGGCGAACTTCGCCTGGGCGTTGCTGCCATTTACCTGGCGTCGGTGTCGGAAACCAAATATGGCCCGATATTCGATCGTACTGTCCAGGGCGACTGGGGTTACGCGGTCTCGGGCGGTTACAGCATCAAGTGGTAATCCAGACGTCCAACATATTTCGCAAGAATGGCCGGGTATTTGCCCGGCCTTTCTTGTTTGACGATCCGTTCCATCCCGCAGATAGAACAGCCTTGCGGGTGTTGGATTGGCTGCGGATGGAATATTAGCTTTCATGCACATAGTTCCGTTGACGTAAACGGAAGTTTTCAGCCGATTGTTGCCATAATGTAACATCGGGGCGATTGACCGCCAGATTGCCGCGTTTCGGGACGGTCCGGCACCATTTTCTAGTTTCTTCCAAGCGAGCTGCACGCGAAACGGCGGTTTTCGGCAGGCTGTGGGCCTCGGCGTCATCGGGGCAGAATTCATCCGCAGTATTTGTACATGTACGCCTCTTGAAATCGCAGTTGCGTAACCCATGCAAATTGGTTCTTGCTTGGGTTGTACTCGATTTGGGGAGGGACTCATGGACAAGTCGCGTCTGAAAGCACTGGTAGGGGCGGGGTGTTTTTCCCTCGCCGTGATTGGCACCGCGATGAACGCAGCCCATGCCGGCGGCCTGGAGCGTGGCGGCTACGACATCGACCTTTTGTTTGATCCGGCACCGTTCGCGTCGGATGTGGGGGCGACTTATGTGATGCCACAACGCGACCTCAAGAACGCGGTGGACACATCAGGCGGCGGCCTGACGGGCAAGAGCACTGCTCGCAACACCGAGGGGTACTGGGTGCCTTACGTCGGGGTCAAGGCAGCGCTTGGCCATGGCGTCGACTGTATGCTGGACTATTCGCAGCCCTGGGGCGCAAGTTCAAACCCGGGTATCTGGAACGGCTCCTATTCCAACACCAACACTCAAATCAAAAGCAACAACTATGCAGGAACCTGCTCCTACAAGATGGATGCTGGCAAAGGACAGCTTCGTTTCATCGGCGGTGTCTTCTACCAGGAGGTCTACGGCTTCAAGGAAAGCTACGCTAGCCCACTTCTTGGCACGACGCTTGGTCGTGTGGATCTGACCAGCAGCGGTTGGGGCTGGCGAGCCGGCATCGCCTACGAGATCCCCGATATCGCGTTGCGCGCCAGCCTTGTCTACAACTCACAGGTCAAGCTCGATAATATTTCGGGCACTCTGAACATCGGCGGCAGCGTGGCGGACATCTATGGCCCAACCCAGTCGATGCCGGATTCATTGGAATTGAAACTGCAGTCCGGCATCGCGCCGGGCTGGCTAGCTTTCGGTTCGGTCAAATGGGTCAATTGGAGTGTGCTGCAGAGTGTTCCGATTTGCTCGTCGGAGACCAAGGCCTTCGGATGCACGACGGTTTCTCCATACCCAGTCAGGCTCACCTCGCTCGACCTGATGTATCGTGATGGCTGGACGGTCACCGGCGGCATTGGCCATCAGTTCAACGAGCAGTGGAGCGGTGCCGCGCAAATCTCCTGGGATCGTGGCACGTCGCACGGCTATGGCGACCAGACCGATACATGGACCTTGGGCGGGGGTGTCGCCTATACGCCGCGACCCAACATCGAACTCCGTCTGGCGGGAGCAATCGGGGTGCTGACCAGCGGCCACTCTGGAGTGGTAGTTGATGCCAATGGTTATCCAGCCGGCACCGATGTCAGCTACGACTTTGGCAACGATCTGGTCACGGCAATTTCCGGCGGTCTCAAGATCAAATTCTAAGGCTGTGAAAATGCTTCGAAAAAGGCCGGGCAATGCCCGGCCTTTTTCGTTTAGGCGGGGACTGCCGGCGAGCCCCTCATCCGACCTGCGAAGCCTATACGTCGGGCCGGTTGCGCCTTCTGCGAATGTGACGTTTTGGCAACACTTTCTGAACAACCCCCGCGCTAGAAGTCGGGCCGGGGAAATTGCCCATTTCCCGCCATAAACCCGGCGCACCTCGAACTTGTCTCGGGACACGCGCCAAAAGGCTCGGCGATGGGGCAGGCCGCACCGCCCGCGGCAAGGAAGAGAATGGACGCCAAGGTCATTTCAAAGGCTAAGCTCCCTAGCCGCCATGTGACTGTCGGTCCGGCACGTGCGCCGCACCGGTCCTATCTCTATGCCATGGGCCTGTCGGCGACCGAAATCGCGCAGCCGCTGGTCGGCGTCGCCTCTTGCTGGAACGAAGCAGCACCCTGCAACATATCGCTGATGCGCCAGGCGCAGGTGGTCAAGAAGGGCGTGGCAGCCGCCAACGGCACGCCGCGCGAATTCTGCACCATCACCGTCACCGATGGCATCGCCATGGGCCACCAGGGCATGAAGTCCTCGCTGGTGTCGCGCGAGGTCATCGCCGATTCGGTCGAGCTCACCATGCGCGGCCATTGCTACGACGCGCTGGTCGGCCTCGCCGGCTGCGACAAGTCGCTGCCCGGCATGATGATGGCCATGGTGCGGCTCAACGTGCCGTCGATCTTCATCTATGGCGGTTCGATCCTGCCCGGCAGCTATCGCGGCCGCCAGATCACCGTGCAGGATGTGTTCGAGGCGGTCGGCCAGCACTCGGTCGGCACGATCGGTGATGCCGAACTGCTCGAAATCGAGCAGGCGGCCTGTCCCTCGGCCGGTTCGTGCGGTGCCCAGTTCACCGCCAATACCATGGCCACTGTCGCCGAGGCGATCGGCTTGGCTCTGCCCTATTCCTGCGGCGCGCCGGCGCCTTACGAAATGCGCGACCGTTTCAATTTCGCCTCCGGCGAAAAGATCATGGAGCTGATCGCGAAAAACATCCGGCCGCGCGACATCGTCACGCTGAAGGCGCTGGAGAATGCGGCGACCGTGGTTTCGGCCACCGGTGGCTCGACCAATGCCGCGCTGCATCTGCCGGCGATCGCCCATGAGGCGGGGATCAAGTTCGACCTGTTCGACGTCGCGCGCATCTTCGAGAAGGCGCCTTACATCGCCGACCTCAAGCCAGGCGGCAAATATGTCGCCAAGGATATGTTCGAGGCCGGCGGCATTCCGCTGCTGATGAAGACGCTGCTCGACCATGGCTATCTGCATGGCGATTGCATGACGGTCACTGGCCGTACTTTGGCCGAAAACATGCAGCACGTTGCGTGGAATGAGCATCAAGACGTGGTCCGCCCGGCCAACAGACCCATTACCCAAACCGGCGGTGTCGTGGGGTTGAAGGGAAACCTTGCCCCAGAAGGCGCGATCGTGAAGGTCGCGGGCATGGCGGAGTTGAAATTCTCCGGCCCGGCGCGCTGCTTCGATTCGGAAGAGGAATGTTTCGAGGCGGTGACGAACCGCGCCTATCGGGAAGGCGAGGTTCTGGTCATCCGCTATGAAGGGCCGCGCGGCGGTCCTGGCATGCGCGAGATGCTGTCGACCACGGCGGCACTCTATGGCCAGGGGATGGGCGGCAAGGTGGCGCTGATCACCGACGGCCGTTTCTCCGGCGCGACGCGCGGCTTCTGCATCGGCCATGTCGGCCCGGAAGCAGCGGTTGGCGGCCCGATCGGTCTCCTCCGGGATGGCGACGTGATCACGATCGACGCGGTGAACGGCACGATCGAGGTGGCGCTGTCGCAGAGCGAGCTCTCGGCGCGGGCCAAGACATGGAAGGCGCGCACGACCGACTATCAGTCGGGCGCGATATGGAAATACGCACAGACGGTAGGGTCCGCCAGGGATGGCGCGGTCACCCATCCGGGCGGTGCGCAAGAAACACACTGCTATGCGGATATCTGAGTTGTTGAGGTCAACACCAGAGTTGTTGAGGTCATCTGTCCTGCCGGCACTGGTCGCGGTCGCGATCTTTGGCGCCGTGGGCCAGGCCATGGCCTTCGACGACAAGGTGTTCGACGACAAGACCGGGGTGAAGCCGCAGTCGAGCCCCTGGGCGGTGTTCCAGTTCGGGTTCTCCGCCTACAAGAGCGGCCATAAGGAGCAGGCCGCCGAGGCCTACAAATATGCCGCCGAGAACGGCCAGATCGGCGCCACCTGGAAGCTTGCCCGCATGTATGCCGAGGGCGACGGCGTGGCCCGCGACGACTATGAGGCGTTCAAGTTCTTCTCGGAGATCGTCGACCAGGACGTCGAGCCCGGCTCGCCGGAAGAAAGCTATGTCTCCGACGCGCTGGTGGCGCTGGGCGACTATCTGCGCACGGGCATTCCCGGCAGCCCGGTCACCGAGAACGAGGTGGCGGCGCAGGAATACTACATGCGCGCCGCCGCCAACTACCGTAATCCGAACGCCCAGTTCGAGATGGGGCAGATGTTCCTGAAGGGCGAGGGCGGCGTGAAGGCCAGCGTCAAGCAGGCCGGGCGCTGGTTCCAGCTCGCCGCCGAGAAGGGCCATGCCGGCGCGCAGGCGACGCTTGGCCATTTGCTGTTCCAGAGCGGCAAGATCGTGCGCGGCCTGGCGATGATGACCGCGGCCCTTGAGCGCGCGTCGCCGGCCGATCAGCCCTGGATTCGCGGCATGCAGGAAGAGGCTTTCGCCGCCGCCGGCGAGGCCGACCGCCGCACCGCTATCTCGCTAGCCGACGATATCCTGACCAAGGGCAACAACGCCGATCAGTAGGGCTGAACGGCCGGGAGAAATTCCCGGCGGGGCAGCGCTGGCGTTCCAGGCCTCGTCTGTTGCTTGCCGACGAGACGATCTCGGGAAAATCAGTTTTCGGTCGGCTCCGTCGGCACCATGCTTGGCGCTGGTGTCGAGATCGGCGTGACATGCAGGTGCGGCGCCGTGGTGTTTGACGGGCAGCTATCCCCAATCTTCGTCCAGGACGTGTTGTTGAGCACCATGTCGCAGCGCGCCAGATGACTTTGGTCGGCAACCGCCAGACAGGCGACCTGGCCGACCGGATAGGATTTTCCATTGGCAAGGCATTCCGGCGCGGCGAAGGCCGGCACGATCGCGGCCGTGGCGAATGCCAGGCCGATCGGATAAAGCGAAAATCGAATGGTCATGGGAACCCCGGCCGCCGCCATGATGATTTCCCATCATGCGCCCGATTGTGGCGACACGAGGTCCGGGTGATTCGGCGGCAGAAGGGGCTGCGTCAGGCCGGCTGCAGGGCAAGGTCGATCGCCACCGGGACGTGATCGGACGGTTTTTCCCAGGCGCGCACATGCTTTTCGATCGAGGCCGACGAGAACCGGTTCGCGGCTTCCGGCGACAGCAGCAGGTGGTCGATGCGGATGCCGTTGTTCTTCTGCCAGGCACCGGCCTGATAGTCCCAGAACGTGTAGGCATCGGGCGCATCGGTGACCGCGCGCACGGCTTCGGTGAAGCCGAGATTGAGCAGCCGCCGGAAGGCCTGCCGTGTTTGCGGCTGGAAGAGCGCATCGCCCAACCAGTTCTCCGGGAACCGCGCGTCGATCGGCTCGGGAATGACATTGTAGTCCCCGGCCAGCACCAGCGCCTCTTCCAACCTCAGGCGCTCCTGCGCCCAGCGCTCCAGCCGCGCCATCCAGGACAGCTTGTAGGGAAACTTCTTCTCGTCATCGATCGGGTTGCCGTTTGGCAGATAGAGCGAGGCGACGCGCAGCGCACCCTTGTCGGTCGAGAACACGCCTTCGATGAAACGTGCCTGTTCGTCGGTGTCGTCGCCCGGCAGGCCTCTGATGACCTCGTCGAAAGGAAGCTTCGACAGCAGCGCGACACCGTTGAAACCTTTCTGACCATGGGTCTCGACATTGTAGCCAAGCGCCTCGATCTCGGCGCGCGGGAACTGTTCGTCGACCGTCTTGATCTCCTGCAGGCAAACGATGTCGGGCGCGCTCTCGCTCAGCCAATGGGTGAGGTTGCCGATGCGGGCGCGCACGCCGTTGATGTTCCAGGTGACGATTTTCATGGCGACCTCAGTGTTCTTCCGGCGCAAGGCGTTCGACTAAACCGATCGTATTGCCTGCCGGGTCCTTTAGAAAGGCCATCCACTCGCTTTCCCCCGCCGGACCGAACTGGCCTTCAGTGTCGCGATGGACGAGAGCAGGTGGTGCGGTGAACGGAACGCCTGCGGCTTTTGCCTCGGCGTGGAAGGCTTCGAGGCCCGCTATGTCGAGATAGACGATGCCGGCCGGGATGCCGTCGGTGAACAGCAGCCTGACGTCGCCAGCCATCATGAAGGCGATGCCGGGCGGATCGTAGCGTGCATGCACGCCCATGCCGAGCACGTCGCGCCAGAAGGCGAGGGTGATGTCGAGGTCGCGCCCGGCCGATAGCGCGACCTGACGGACCGCGCCGATTATAGCCATAACGATATCGCTAGATGGAAAAACTGGTGCCGCAGCCGCAGGAGGCAACCGCGTTCGGGTTTCTGATCTGGAAGGACTGGCCCATAAGATCGTCGACGAAGTCGATCACCGAGCCGCCCATATAGACCAGGGACAGATCGTCGATCAGCACCGTGGCGCCGTCCTTCTCGATGGCGACGTCGTCGTCATTGCGCGCATCGACCAGATCGAATTTGTAGGAGAATCCGGAGCAGCCGCCGCCTTCGACCGAAACGCGTAGCGCCGTCTTGCCGGCTTCGGCCGAAACAATCCTGGCGATCCGCTTGGCGGCGGCCTCGGTCATCTCGACTTTCATGGCGGTCTTGGCATCAGCGCCCATGGGCGTCACCTTGCTTTCGGTTTCACATGATAGGTATGAAGCGCGACGGGGCAAGTCAACTGCGGCGGCATCAGCCATGACAAATGAGCTTGGCGACATCGGATTCGGCTATCGGCCGCGCGCGGCCTACGCCACCGATCCGGCGCGCTCGCGCGGCCGGCTGTTCGACGAGGTCGAAAGTCCGACCCGCACGCCGTTCCAGCGCGACCGCGACCGGATCATTCATTCGACGGCGTTTCGGCGGCTGAAGCACAAGACGCAAGTCTTCATCGCCCATGAAGGCGACCACTACCGCACCAGGCTCACCCATTCGATCGAAGTGGCGCAGATCGCGCGTGCATTGGCGCGTGCGCTGCGCGGCGACGAGGATCTCGCCGAGGCGGTGGCGCTGGTGCATGATTTCGGCCACACGCCCTTTGGCCACACAGGCGAGGACGCGTTGAACGAGAAGATGGCGGCGTGGGGCGGCTTCGACCACAACGCGCAATCGCTGCGCATCGTGACGCGCCTGGAGGCGCGCTACGCCGAGTTCGATGGGCTCAATCTGAGCTGGGAGACGCTGGAAGGCCTGGTCAAGCACAATGGTCCGCTCACCGACGGCAATGGCAAGGGCCTGAAGGGGCCGGTCCCGCAGGCGATCCGCGACTATTCGCAATTGCAGGATCTCGAGCTCGACCGGTTCGCCGGCATCGAGGCGCAGTGCGCGGCGATCGCCGACGACATCGCCTATAACACGCATGACATCGACGATGGGCTGCGGGCAGGGCTGCTGACGCTGGACATGCTGAAGGCCGTTTCGCTCCCTGGAACGATCCTGAATGGGGTGCGCGAGCGCTATCCCAGGCTCGACGACGTGCGCACCGGCCACGAACTGATGCGGCGCCAGATCACGGCCATGGTCGAGGATGTGATCAAGTCGACGACCGCCAATCTGGAGCGTGTCAACCCAGGAAGCGCCGACGCGGTGAGGGCGGCGGGCGAGACGATGGTGACCTTTTCGGCCGAGATGGCGCAAGCTGAGAAGGAACTGAAGGCCTTTCTCTACAAGCATCTCTACCGGCACCAGGAGGTGATGCGGGTACGTGCGGACGCCGAGCAGATCGTCAGGGACCTGTTCGACGCCTATTTCGCCGACCCGCGCGCCATGCCGGACGGCTGGCGCGAAGGGTTGGACCGGGCGGAGGATCGCATCAAGGCGCGCAGCGTCGCCGATTTTCTGGCCGGCATGACCGACACCTATGCCCTCAAGGAACACAGGCGTTTGTTTGACCGCACCCCGGATTTGAGCTAGGGCGGGCTCGATTTGCCGGCCAAAGGGCTGGATTCGTCGTAAAGCCGCCAGAGCATACACCATGAACATCTTCGCCGATTTCACCGCGCGAGTCGTAAAGGCTGTCGAAGCGCTCGACCTGAAAGACAAGGACGGCGTTTCGCCTGATCTGTCGCGCATCGCGGTCGAGCCGCCGCGCGACGCCAGCCATGGCGACCTCGCGACCAATGCGGCAATGGTGCTGGCCAAGCCAACCGGCCAGAACCCGCGTGCGCTGGCCGAGAAATTGGCGGAAGCGCTGCGGACCGACAAGGATGTCGCCGCCGCCGAGGTGGCCGGTCCCGGCTTCGTCAATCTCCGACTCCAGGACGGCTTCTGGCAGGCGCACCTGTCGGCGCTTCTGGGCGAGGGGCGCAACTACGGCCGCTCGACGATCGGCGCCGGCCGCAAGACCAATGTTGAATATGTCTCGGCCAATCCGACCGGGCCGATGCATGTCGGCCATTGCCGGGGTGCCGTCGTTGGTGACGCGCTCGCCAATCTGATGGCGTTCGCCGGTTACGACGTGACCAAGGAATATGTCATCAACGACGCCGGCTCACAGATCGACGTGCTTGGGCGCTCGGCGATGCTGCGCTACCGCGAAGCGCTTGGAGAAGATATCGGCGAGATTCCGGCGGGGCTTTATCCCGGTGACTATCTTGTCTCCGTCGGCGAGGCCCTGGTCAGGGAGTTCGGTCGTTCCTTGCTGCAGATGCCGGACGACGAGGCGCTGGCCATCGTCAAGGACCGCACCATCGATGCGATGATGGCGATGATCCGTGAGGATCTGGCGTTGCTCAACGTGCACCACGACGTCTTCTTTTCAGAACGCACGCTGCACGCCGACAATGCCCGGAAGATCCGCTCGGCGATCAACGACCTGACGCTGAAGGGCCATATCTACAAGGGCAAGCTGCCGCCGCCCAAGGGCGAGAAGCCTGACGACTGGGAAGACCGCGAACAGACGCTGTTCCGCTCGACCGCCGTCGGCGACGACATGGACCGGGCGCTGGTCAAGTCCGATGGCGCGTTCACCTATTTCGCCGCCGATGTGGCGTATCTGAAGGACAAGGTCGATCGCGGCTTTGTCGACCTGATCTATGTGCTTGGCGCCGACCATGGCGGCTACGTCAAGCGCTTGGAAGCCTTGGCCCGGGCGATTGCCGGCGACGAGGTCAAGCTCACCGTTTTGCTGTGCAACTTGGTGAAGCTGTTTCGCGAAGGGGAGCCGGTGCGGATGTCGAAACGGTCCGGCGATTTCGTGACTCTGCGCGAAGTGGTGGAAGAAGTCGGACGCGATGCGATCCGCTTCATGATGCTTTACCGCAAGAGCGATGCGCCGCTCGACTTCGACTTCGCCAAGGTGACCGAGCAGTCGAAGGACAATCCGGTGTTTTACGTCCAGTACGCCTCGGCGCGCTGCCATTCGGTGTTCCGGCAGGCGAGCGAACAGTTGGGGGAGGCGAATTTCGACCGCAACAGCCTGGCGGCCGCGGCGAGGTCGCTGACCGATGAAGGTGAAATCGGGCTGATCAGGAAGCTTGCGGAATATCCGCGCCTGATCGAGTCCGCGGCCCTTGCGCTCGAGCCGCATCGGCTGGCATTTTATCTCTATGATCTGGCTTCCAGTTTCCACGGGCACTGGAACCGTGGCACGGATAATCCGGACTTACGTTTTGTTAAGGTTAACGACCGACAATTGACGCATGCCAGACTAGGGCTGGTGCAGGCTGTTTCGGACGTGTTGACGTCCGGCCTGACGTTGATCGGAGCCGCCGCGCCCACCGAAATGCGTTAGGTTTGACTAAAAAACCTGTCACCTTTTGCCCACATTGCGCTGGTAAGGGCCAACCCTGCGCGACGTCCATGGCGTCCGAATGAGTGCGAGTTCGGGAACAATAATGGCAGACAGAACCCAGCTGAGAGTAGCCGACAACAACGACATCGCCGACGATGATCCGTTCGCGGAACTGACCAGGATCATGGGATTCGACCCACGCCAGCCGGTCAAGGCGCCGGCCCAGCCGAAAGCCGATGTCACCGGTCCATCCGCGGGAGAGGGCGATTTCGACATCGACCTCGAAAAGGAACTGATGGGCGAATTCGACGCTGCCGACAGCGTGGCTGCTCCGCTTGTCGAAGCTCATGAGCCGGCATTCGAGCCTGTGGCCGTCGATGTTGCGGACGACGATCTTGCGCTGTCTCTCGACGATGATTTCCACCTGGACTTGACTGATGTCGACGACCATGCGGCCGTTGCCAGCCATGGCAACGCCGGCGCGGCGCAAGCCGTGCCATCCGTTGAGCCCGCCTTCGACGGCGATTTCGACAATGCCGTCGCCAGTTCGCTCGAGGACGTTTCGCCTTTTGACGACGATCTGCCGATGGAGGACGAGCTCGCCGCCTCGCTCGACCGGGATTTCCGTATCGAGGACGAGGCCGCCGAGACCCGGCACGCCGTTGCCGAGGCTGCGGTTGTCGAGGCGCCGCCTGCCGTCGGGCCGGCCTCCGATGATGAATTTGACGACGCCGTCGCGATCTCACTCGAAGACGAGTTGATGCTCGACGACCATTCCATTGATCAGCGCCATGCGGCCGCTGTCGAATATGCTGAACCGGTGCAGGCCGCCGCGAATGAAACCCAGGCGATCTCCGATGAGGATTTCGTCGGCCACTTCGACGATGCCATGGCCGACGTCGACATGGATTTTGACGTTCGAGCGGATGAACCGGTCGCTTTCGATGAGGAGCCGGCGCACGAGTTGCTCGCCGATGCCGTCGAGACGCAGGACGAAATTCCAGGCGCCGACGCCGTTTCGGATGACGCTTTCGACCTGAATCTGGACGACGCGTTTGCCGTGCCTGCCGAAGAGCCCGTTGCCGAGATCGCCGCGGCCCCCGCGCAGCCGGCAGCGCCCGTGGCAAGCATTGCGCCGCCGGCGCAAGCCCCCGTTGCGGACGAACGAAGCCTCGAAGACGAGTTGAACGCGCTTCTCGGCGCCATGACCGCACGCACGCTGCCGTCGGCCAAGGAGCCAGCCATGGCTCAGCCCGTCGCGACCCAGCAGCCGGCCGCCGCGCTCGTTCAACCGCCTCTCGCCGCGACTGCAAAGACTGCGGATGAGCCCGCCGATCTTGTCGGTGAGCTCGACTGGGACCTCGAAGAGCCCGTATCCGAGGATGTGCATCACTCCGATCCTATCCGTGCCGCCGGCGCCGACCTCGACGACCTGCTGCTCGACGAGCTTCAGGATCGGGATTTCGGCTCGGATGCCGCTGAACAAGGCAATGTCGATTTCGACAATGATGCGTTCGACGCCGCGATGGCCAAGGATATGGATCCGCGTGACGAAACGGCGTCCCGCCAGGATCAACCCGATTCGCTCGATTGGCTGGCGGATCGATCCGCACCGTCGGAGCCGGCCCGTTCCTGGAGCCGCGTGACACCCGTTCCGCAACAGCCGTCATTTGCCGCGCAACCTGTCGCCTCGATGGCGGCCAGGACGGCGGTACCGGAAGTGGCCACCGTGCCCTCCTACCGATCGGCCGAGCCGGTTGCGGCTGCCCCCTATATGGCTCCCGCTTCGGCACCGCAGGCGCGGCAGCCCTCGCCTTATGAAGAGATGCCCGATGTCGAGACGGTCGATGTGCCGGAGCGTGTCGTGGCGCTGGCTGACGATCTCGACATTCCGGAATTGCATTTCGAGGAAGATGAGCCGGCGGCAGCCGGTTATGACGATCTCGACGCCGAATTCGCCAGCCTTTTGACCGAGATGAATTCGGTCGAGGTCGCGCCTGCGCCTGCCGGCAACGCCGCCTATGCCGACGAATCCTACAATGCCGGGTTCAATTCGGAATATGGCGCGGCCAATCCGGGATATGGCGCGGCCAATCCGGGATATGAGGACAATCGGGCATACGAAGAGCCCAGGCCGACCTATCAGCCGGAAGCGCGGACCTATGCGGCACGGCCGGCCGAAGCGCCTGCCCGCGCGTCGGCCTCGGGCTATGCCGACGCCGCCGAAGGTTTCGATCTCGACAACCTGCCCGGCAGCCAGCCGGTTTCGCAGGCGGACGATTTTGCCGTCAACGAACTCGACTACGATCCCGAACTGGACGAAGCGATGTCGGTTCCGGGCCTGGGCGAGCGGGAAGCCGCCAGGCCGTCGGGCCGGCGCGGCCTGTTCATTGCCGCGATTGTCGGTGCCGTCGCGGTCGCTGGCGGCCTTGGCGCCTTTGCGCTGTCTTTCGGCGGCAAGGGCGGCAGCGAAGCTCCGGTGATCGTCAAGGCCGACAATTCGCCGATCAAGGTCAAGCCGGAAAACCCGGGCGGCACCGTGGTGCCGAACCAGGACAACAAGGTTTATGACGCGGTGGTCAAGGGCGCGAAGCCGGCCGAGCCGGTCCAGCAGAAGCTCGTCACCAACACCGAGGAACCGGTGGACGTGCAGGCGAAGGACCCGGCCCGCGCCGTCGATCTTTCCGCCGACCAGAACGCCGCCGCCGGTACGGATGGCGGTGGGGATGCTTCGACCGCAGGCGCGGCCCCGGCCGACACCGCGGCGCCAGCGCCGAAGTCGGAGGATCGCATCGCGCAGGTCCTGCAGGACGCCGACAAGGGCAACAACAACGATGTCGTTGCCGTTGCGCCGCGCAAGGTCAGGACCATGGTGGTCAAGTCCGACGGCTCGCTGGTGGCCCGCGAGGATCCGGCCCCGGCGGCACCGCAGGTGGCCGCGGCCGAGCCGACCGATCCGGCGCCGCAGCATGTCGCGCCTGCCGGAGCCGACCAGACTGGCGCGGACCAGACTGGCACCGACCAGACTGGCACCGTGGCGCCCGCCGCCGCGCAGGCCGACGACGAGCCGGCCCTGAAGCCCGCCGCCAAGCCCGCCAAGGCTGAAGCCAAGGCGCAGTCGGCCAACACGCCGGCCAAGGTGGCGATCGCGCCGCAGCGTCCGTCCGACCAGCCGGTCGACGTGGTCGGCGAAGTCAAGCCCGATCAGGTCGCGTCCATCGATCCGGCCTCGACCGCGACCGGCAACGGTTCGTGGTCGATACAGATCGCTTCGCAGCCGACGGTGGATAGCGCCCAGTCGACCTATCAGGATCTGCAGCGCCGCTATGGCAGCGTGCTTTCCGGCCGCACGGCCAACATCGTCAAGGCCGAGATTGCCGGCAAGGGCACGTTCTACCGAGTCCGCGTTCCCGCCCAGTCGCGCAACGATGCCATCAATTTGTGCACCAGCTACAAGGCCGCGGGCGGCAACTGCTTCGTATCGCGCTAGACCTCGATCGACTTCTTCAAAGCCGGCGCGGCCCAAGGCCGCGCCGGTTTTTTGTATGGCGACATTCATATGCCTGACTTTTTCATGTGGAAGCTTGTCTTGCAGCCCGCCGCATGCGGTCGGGGATGATTCCCTTTGGTCGCGCGAAGCCCTAGACTCCTGAAATGACCGAATCAAAATCCATGATCCTCGGCTGTGCCGGGAAATCGCTCACCCGCGAGGAAATCAATTTCTATCGCAATGAATGCCCATGGGCCTTCATCCTGTTTGCCCGCAACATCGGCGAGGCCGAGCAGATCCGCGATCTGGTCGCCGAGATGCGTGACTGCATCGGCCGTCCCGATGCGCTGGTGTTCATCGACCAGGAAGGCGGCAGGGTGCAACGCCTGCGGCCGCCGCTGGCGCCGAACTACCCGGCCGGCGGTGCGCTTGGCGCGCTTTGGCGCGACGATCACGACGCCGGTGCCCGGGCCGCCTGGCTGATGGCGCGGCTGCATGCCTTCGACCTGTTGCGCTACGGCATATCAGCCGATTGCCTGCCGGTCCTCGACGTGCCGATCGAAGGGGCCAGCGACGTCATCGGCGCGCGCGCCTATGGCAAGGATCCGCGTCCGGTCATCGAGCTTGGCCGTGCAGCGGCCGAGGGCCTGATGTCGGGTGGCGTGCTGCCGGTGATGAAGCATATTCCGGGGCACGGCCGCGCCTTTGCCGACACGCATTTCGAACTGCCTGTCGTCGACGCCTCGCTCAGCGATCTGCAGCGGCATGATTTCGCCCCGTTCAGGGAGCTCAACCATCTGCCGATGGCGATGACGGCGCATGTCGTCTACAGCGCGATCGACCCAAAAAACCCGGCGACGACTTCCGGCAAGGTCATCGACGAGATCATTCGACGCGAGATCGGCTTCGATGGACTGCTGATGAGCGACGACACCTCGATGAAGGCACTTTCTGGGGATTTCCCGACAAAGGCGGCCTCGATCCTTGCGGCGGGCTGCGATCTGGTCCTTCACTGCAACGGTGTTTTCGAGGAAATGGCGGGCATCGCATCGCGCACCACGGGGCTTGAAGGCAAGGCGCTGGAGCGCGCCAAGCGGGCGATGACCTATATAAGCAAGCAAGACGCGGTCGAAGAGACCGAGATTCGCGCTGAATTCGCCACCTATTTCGATGCGGTGGCCTGACGAAGGGAAGTGACAGGGTCGTGGCGGAAACATTGGAAAGCAAGGCTCCAAAGGCCGCACCGATGGACCGCCTGTGGGCCGAGAACGACGATTCACGCGTCACCGGCGATCCGTCGCTGGTCGTCGACGTGGCCGGCTTCGAAGGCCCGCTCGATCTTCTCTTGCATCTTGCCCGCACTCAGAAGGTCGATCTGGCGCGCATTTCTATCCTGGCACTGGTCGAGCAGTACCTGACCTTTGTCGAGACGGCGAGGGCGCTGCGACTTGAGCTTGCCGCCGACTATCTTGTGATGGCGGCGTGGCTCGCCTTCCTCAAGTCGAAGCTCCTGATCCCCAAGCAGCCGGGCGAAGAGGGCGAAAGCGGCGAGGAACTGGCGGCGGTGCTGCAATTCCGGCTGAAGCGGCTCGAAGCCATGCGCGACGCGTCGGCGCGGCTGGTCAACCGCAACAGGCTCGGCCGCGACGTGTTCGCCCGCGGCATGCCCGAAATGGTCATTATCGAAAAGCGCAACGCCTATTCGGCGTCGCTCTATGATCTCTTGACCGCCTATGCGCAGCAGCGGCAGAAGCAGGCGATCAACAACGTGACGATCGCCAGGCGCGGCGTCTGGTCGCTCAAGGACGCGCGCGACATCCTGACCCGCCTTGTCGGGGCTGTAAGCGACTGGACGACGCTGGAAAGTTTCCTGATCGTGTACATGACCAGCCCCGAGGAAAGGCGCACGGCTATCGCCAGTTCCTTCGCGGCGACATTGGAACTGGTGCGCGACGGCACGATGGACGTGCGGCAGGATCAGACGTTTGCCCCGATCTACCTGCGCGGTCGCGTGCAGGCAATCAAGGCAGTGGAGGTGGCATCATGAGCGAGCGCGCCAACGCTTCGGTTGTCCCGTTCAAGGTCGAGGACGAGCCTGAGCAGGAGCTGTTTTCCGAGGATGCGGCTGAGCAGGCGCGGAACCCGGCCGAGCGGCTGCACATGGCGCAAGCCGTGCGCATGGCCGAGGCGATCGTGTTCGCCAGCGCCGAGCCCGTGAGCGAAAAGCAACTGACCGCACGGCTGCCCGACGGCATCAATGTCGCCGCGGCCATGGCCGAGCTGCAGCAGATCTATGCGCGCCGCGGCGTCAATCTGGTGCGGGTGGGCGACGCTTGGGCGTTCCGCACCGCCGGCGACCTGGCCTTCCTGATGAGCCGCGATACGGTGCAGCAGCGCAAGCTGTCGCGGGCGGCGCTCGAAGTGTTGGCGATCATCGCCTATCACCAGCCGGTGACGCGCGCCGAGATCGAGGACATCAGAGGCGTCGAGACCTCGAAGGGGACGCTCGACACGCTGCTCGAGACGGAATGGGTGCGCATGCGCGGCCGCCGCAAAACGCCCGGTCGTCCCGTCACCTATGGCACCACCGAAACCTTCCTCGATCATTTCGCGCTGGAGGAGATCCGCGATCTTCCCGGTATGGAGGAACTGAAGGGCGCCGGTCTGCTGTCAGGCCGCATGCCGTCGAATTTCTCGATCCCGCTGCCGCCGGCCGATCCCGACGCGCTGACCGAGGACGAGGATCCGCTGACCGACATCGACCTCGAGGAACTCGGTCTCCTGACGCCGCGCGTCACGGAAGATTGACCGCGAGCGCCTATCAAAAGCCATCCTGCGGCTTTACATGCGCCGTTTGGTAGCGGGCCGCATAGCCGAAAATGCGTGACATCCGACACCCTTTCATAAACTCTGTCGCGGTTGTGTTTGAATCCCATCGCGAAAACGCATAGATCATCGCCAGGGAAAACATTCGAGAGAGATTTGCTATGGGTTCATTTTCGATTTGGCACTGGATGATCGTGCTGGTCATCGTGCTTCTGGTGTTCGGCCGCGGCAAGATCCCCGAGCTGATGGGCGACATGGCCAAGGGCATCAAGAGCTTCAAGAAGGGCATGGCCGACGACGACGTTGCAGAGGACAAGCGTACCGTCGAACACCGTGCCGATGAGACCGTTTCGGCCGCGAAGGAAAAGGCCAGCAAGAGCTGAGCCAAAAAGTTCTAGTCGGAACAGATTGCCATGTTTGAAGTCGGCTGGACCGAAATGCTGGTGATCGCGATCGTCATGATCGTGGTCGTCGGGCCGAAGGATTTGCCCAACATGCTGCGCACCTTTGGCCGCACGACGGCCAAGCTGCGCGCCATGGCCGCCGATTTCCAGAAGCAGTTCAACGAGGCGCTGAAGGAAGCCGAGCTCGATGACGTCAAGAAGTCGGTTGACGAGCTCAGGGGCCTGAGCCCGGTTGCCGAGATCAAGAAGCAGCTCAATCCGTTCGAACAGGCCGCGGCCGATGTGCGCGCGGGCGTTGACGCGGCGATGAAGCCGAAGCCGGCCACCGATCCCTCGGTCCCCGCCGCTTCGACGCCGCAGGCGGCCGAGCCGCTGAAGAACGGCGCAACTGAAATGCCAGGCGTCAACGGGCCTCAACCGACGACACCAGCGCCGATTTTTCCGACGATGACCGATGAATCGGCGGCATCCACGGGTCCTGCCGTTGCGACGAAGGCAGCCAAGAGAACCGCCAAGACGGCACCGGCTGCGAAGGCGCCGGCCAAGGCCTCGGCATCCACGAAGGCAGTGGCGGCAAAAGCCCCACTGGCGCCCAAAGCGGCGACAAAGACCACGACGCCGGCAAGACCTGGAAACGTGGCTGCAGAGAAGCCTGCCGCGGCCAAGGTAACCGCCAAGGCGTCGGCGAAACCGAAACCTGCCGTGGCGAAGAAGCCGGCGGCCAAAAAGACGGCTGGAGCCGCCAAGTGAGCGTTTCGGACAAGGAAAAGGACGAGATCGAAAAATCGTCGGCGCCATTGATGGAGCACCTGATCGAGCTGCGCAGGCGGCTGATCTGGTCGCTGGGTGGCTTCTTCGTCGCGTTCCTGGTTTGCTTCTTCTTTGCCAAGAAGCTGTTCAACTTGCTGGTCGTCCCGTTCAAATGGGCGACGAAATGGGCGGGGCTCGACCCGCACAAGGTCGAGCTGATCTACACCGCGCCCCAGGAATTCTTCTTCACGCAGGTGAAGCTTGCCATGTTCGGCGGCATGGTCATCGCGTTTCCGCTGATCGCCACGCAAATCTACAAGTTCATCGCGCCTGGCCTCTATAAGAACGAGCGCAACGCCTTCCTGCCGTTCCTGATCGCATCGCCCATCCTGTTCCTGATGGGCGCCTCGCTGGTCTATTTCTTCTTCACGCCGATGGTGATGTGGTTCTTCCTCGCCATGCAGCAGGTAGGCACGGACGACCAGGTACAGATTTCCCTGCTGCCGAAAGTGTCGGAATATCTCAGCCTGATCATGACGCTGATCTTCTCCTTCGGCCTGGTGTTCCAACTGCCGGTGGTGACCAGCCTGATGACGCGTGTCGGCATGCTGTCGTCCAAGGCGCTGGCGGAAAAACGCAAATGGGCGATCGTCATCGCCTTCATCGTGGCTGCGGTGCTGACACCTCCGGATCCGATGAGCCAGATCGGCCTGGCCATTCCGACCATCCTTCTCTACGAGGTCTCCATCTGGGCCGCGCGATGGATCGAGCGGGATCAGGAAAAACAGCGGCTTGCGCGCGAGAAGCAGGAAGCCGGCGAGACCGTGGCGGACAAGACACCGGACGAGCCTCCGGCGCCGGCTGCTTCGTAAGACTTTGGCGGCGACGGAAAACGACAACCGCCGCCCCGCCTCGTCTTGCATCGATCAAGGATGCGGTTTACGCCCTCAAACCTTAGCTTGAGGACGGATAACCATGCTTGACATCAAATGGATTCGCGACAACCCGAAGGCTCTCGTCGAGGCGCTCACCAAGCGCTCGTGGTCGGCCGGTGAGGCGCAGTCCACGGTCGATGACCTGATCACCCGGGACGAAGCGCGGCGCGAACACGTCACCGAGCTGCAGACCAAGCAGGAGCGCCGCAACGCCGCCTCGAAGGAGATCGGCAACGCCATGCGTTCGGGCGATGCCGCACTTGCCGAAAAGCTCAAGGCCGAGGTCGGCGAGATCAAGACCTTCATCCAGAATGGCGAGGCGCGCGAGCGCGAACTCGACAAGGCGCTGAACGACGCGCTGGCGGTGCTGCCCAACGTGCCGTTCGACGACGTTCCGGTCGGCAAGGACGAGCATGACAATGTCGTCAGGCATATCGTCGGCAAGGTGCCGACGCGGCCGAACTGGGTGAAGGAGCATTTCGAGATCGGCGAAGTGCTCGGCATGATGGATTTCGAGCGCGCGGCAAAGCTGTCGGGTTCGCGTTTCACCGTGCTCAAGAGCGGCCTGGCGCGGATGGAACGCGCGATCGGCCAGTTCATGCTGGACCTGCACACGACCGAGCACGGCTATGAGGAAATTATCCCGCCGTTGATGGTGCGTGACGAGGTTCTCTTCGGCACCAACCAGTTGCCGAAATTCGAGGAGGATCTGTTCTTCACGCCGCACGGGGAGGGCAGGCTTGGCCTGATCCCGACCGCCGAAGTGCCGCTCACCAACCTGGTGCGCGAGGAAATCACGGCTCATGAGAAACTGCCGCTGCGCTACACCGCGCTGACGCCCTGCTTCCGGTCCGAGGCGGGTTCGGGGGGGCGCGATACGCGCGGTATGCTGCGCCAGCACCAGTTCTATAAGGTCGAGCTGGTGTCGATCACCGACCAGGACTCCTCACTCGCCGAACACGAGCGGATGACGCAATGCGCCGAGGAGGTGCTTAAGCGGCTCGGCCTGCCGTTCCGGACCATGGTGCTGTGCACCGGCGACATGGGCTTTGGCGCGCGCAAGACCTATGACATCGAGGTCTGGCTGCCCGGCCAGAATGCCTATCGCGAAATCTCGTCCTGCTCGGTCTGCGGCGATTTCCAGGCGCGGCGCATGGATGCCCGCTACAAGGACAAGGACGGCAAGGGCAACCGCTTTGTCCATACGCTCAACGGCTCCGGCACCGCCGTCGGCCGCGCGCTCATTGCCGTCATCGAAAACTACCAGAATGAGGATGGCAGCGTAACCATTCCTGAAGTGCTGCGGCCTTACATGGGCGGTCTGGAAAAGATCGAATCGAAATAATGCGCATTCTTCTGACCAATGACGACGGCATTCATGCCGAGGGCCTGGCGTCGCTCGAACGCGTCGCCCGCACGCTGTCGGACGATGTCTGGGTGGTGGCGCCGGAGCAGGACCAGTCGGGTTACGCGCATTCGCTGTCGATTTCGGAGCCGCTGCGGTTGCGCAAAATCGGCGAGAAGCATTTTGCCGTACGCGGCACGCCGACCGATTGCGTCATCATGGGCGTCAAGAAAATCCTGCCCGGTGCCCCCGACCTGATCCTGTCCGGCATCAATTCTGGCGCCAACATCGCCGACGACGTGACCTATTCGGGCACCGTCGCCGGCGCCATGGAAGGCGCGCTGCTCGGCATCAGGTCGATCGCGCTCAGCCAGGGCTACAGCTATGTCGGCGAGGACCGCGTCGTCCCTTACGAGACGACCGAGGCGCTGGCGCCGGCGCTGCTGAAGAAGCTCGTCGCGACGCCGCTTCCCGATGGCGTGTTGCTCAACGTCAATTTCCCCAACTGCCTTCCCGAGGAGGTGGCCGGCACGGTGGTCACCTCGCAGGGCAAGCTGGTGCATAGCCTGTGGGTCGACGAGCGTCGCGATGGGCGCGGCCTGCCTTACTACTGGCTTCGCTTCGGCCGCGAGCCGGTCGAAGGCAAGCAGGGTACCGACCTCCATGCCTTGCGCAACCGGCTGGTGTCGGTGACGCCGTTGCAGCTTGACCTTACCGCGCATGAGATCCGTGACCAGCTGAGCAAGGCGCTTGCATGAATCAGGGCTTTCCAATCGATGATCGCGAGGGATTCGCCGCGTTCCTGCTGCGCCTGCGCGGCCGGGGAACGGTGCCGAAGGCTCTGATCGCGGCTTTCGAGGCGACGCCGCGCCGCGGCTTCCTGGCGGCGCAGTTCCACCAGATCGCCTGGTCGGACCGCATGCTGCCGATCGAATGCGGCGAAGCGATCGAAGGGGCCGACATGCAGGCGGCGGTGATCGCCGCCCTTGCCATCGAAGCGGGAAACCGCGTGCTCGAGATCGGCACCGGTTCCGGCTACACATCGGCTGTCATGTCGCGGCTGGCGGCGCGGCTCGTCACCATCGACCGCTACAAGACGCTCGTCGAGCAAGCCAGGCAGCGTTTCGAGGCGCTCGGCATCGGCAATGTCATCGTGCGCCAGGCCGACGGTTCCAATGGATTGCCCGCCGAGGGGCCGTTCGACCGTATCGTCGCCTGGGCGGCCTTCGACAGCCTGCCGCGTTTCCTGCTCGACCAGTTGTCGAGCGGCGGCATCGTCATCGCGCCGATCGGTCCGGAGGAGGGCGAGCAGGTGCTGGCAAAGCTTACCAAGGTCGGCAGCCGTTTCGAACGCGAGGATATCGGCATGGTGCGGCTGCAGCCGATCCTGCGCGGCCTGGCGGCGGTTATCTAGTTTAAGGCCGGCCGCGGATCTCTTTCGGCCCTGCTCTGCGGGTCGCCGACCATCCTCAAATGTTTTAAGAAAATTTTCGTCGGATTCTAATGGGTTAACCGCCCAGTAACATTAACGCGCTTTAATCCTGTCCAGTTGGTGCAGCGTTTGTGCGGGTTAGTGCGATGCAACTAAGTGTTTTGAAGGCAAATGGTCGCAATCTGGCGCGGGGCTGCGCTGTCTTGATGATTGCGGGCGCGGCGGCAGGGTGCAGTTCCCAGGCTTCGCGGTTCAACAGCGTCGATGACGTGTTCACCTCCTCGACCAACAATCAGCGCACCATCATCAACAAGCAGGATGCCGTGCAGCCCTATCCGGGCGATGTCGTGGCTGCTCCTCTCGACGGCAGCCACACGCAGTCGGTGAGCCGCTCCAGCCTCGAGCCGGTTTCGAGCCGGCCGCTGCCGCCGCCGGTTTCCGCGCAGGCGCAGCCGGCTCCAGCGCTCGCGCCGGCCGCCAATCCGGTGCGTGTCGCATCGGCACCGGCCCTGGTCCGGCCCGCTCCCCATCTCGACAGGACGGCGACCGGCACTGTCGAACCGGCCGCGAAGCCGTTCAAGAATGCCCAGCCCGACGCGCCGAAAATGGCCGAGGCGGGCAGGCCGCACGCCACCGAAATCGTCGTCAGGGACGGCGAAACGATCAATGGCATCGCGCAGCACTACAAGGTGCCGGCCGACGTTATCATGAAAGTGAACGGCCTGAGCGCAACCAAAGGGTTGAAGAGCGGCCAGAAGCTGGTCATCCCGGCCTATGCCTATTCGAGCAAGGCGGAGCCGAGGGTTGCCGATGCCAAGCAGTTGAAGGACGGGCCCGCGAAAGACGGCAAGCACGACCTGCCGGCCACGGCGCCGGACAAGGTGGCCGTGCTGCCGCAGCAGCCGAAGCTCAAAGAGGGCAAGTCCGCTGCCCAGGTCGATGCGTCGGCCGCGGCGAACCAGTCCAAGGAGCCCAAGCCGGCACAGGTGGCCAAGGCGACCGGCGTCGCCGGCACCTATACGGTCCAGTCGGGCGACACGATGTCCTCGGTCGCCAGGAAGACCGGCGTCGGCGTCGTTGCGCTGAAGCAGGCCAACGGCATGAAGGACGGCATATTGAAAATCGGCCAGACCTTGAAGGTGCCGGCCGGCGGAACGGCGACGGTCGCCAGCGCCAAGCCGGCCAAGGTCGATCCGGTGACCACGGCAACGACGCAAGCTCCGGCAAACGCCACGCCTTCGGAAACGCTTGCCTCCTACACGCCGCCGAAGAAGGACGCCAAGGTCATCCAGCAGGCCGAGGATGACGACGCGGTGGCGCCGGATGCGACCGGCATCGGCAAGATGCGCTGGCCGGTGCGCGGCCGGGTGATCTCCGGTTTCGGATCCGGCAAGGATGGCGTCGACATCGCCGTGCCCACCGGCACGCCGGTCAAGGCAGCCGAGAACGGCGTCGTCATCTATGCCGGCGACGGGCTCAAGGAATTCGGCAACACGGTGCTGGTGCGCCACGAGAACGGCCTGGTCACCGTCTATGGCCATGCCAGCTCGATCGAGGTCCAGCGCGGCCAGAAGGTCAAGCGTGGCCAGGAGATCGCACTGTCCGGCATGAGCGGCACGACGGACTCGCCGAAGCTGCACTTCGAAGTGCGCAAGAATTCGGCACCGGTCGACCCCTCGACCTATCTCGAATAGAAGAAAAGAAGCGATATGCGGGCCGTCTGACCTCCAGTCCGGCCCGCCGGCTCAGCCCGTTCCGCAAGGAGCGGGCTTTTTCAGTTCTGGCGGATGCCTGTTTCAGGTTCAAAGATGATCGCGGAGCGTGTCGGCGATCATGACCTCGAGGCTGCTGGCCTTGATGCCGAGAAGCATCTCGGCGTCGGAAGAATCGACCAGCAACGGGTTCTCGAAAAGATAACGCATCTCGATCAGCTCATGCATGCCCAATGCTTCCATCTCGGCAATGGAATAGGAACGGATTTCAGAGACCTCTCGTCGAAGCATCGCGGCGGTTTTCTGGATGAGCTCCCTGGGTGAGGCGTATTGCGAGGGAACGTGAAAAGCGCGCCCCCATTCGCCGGAGTAGCGGGAGGCCGCGACAAGCGTCCTGGCGACATCCTTGGTAAAGGCCCAGGCATGTGTTGCGTCGAGGTTTCCAATGAAAGCGGTGGGTTTCCCCTCGATGATGGAGGGCAGCGCAACCAGCGAGAAGTAGCTGATGGCGCCATGTCCGAGATAGTCGCTGGACCGCACTTCGATCGCGGGAACGTCGGCACGGACCGCCCGCTGCCACATGATCGTCCTGGCGGTTCCTTTCTTCGAAGTCGGGTCCAGGCAATGGTCGGACCGAAGCGGGCTGTCGGCATTTTCCCCATAGCCATAGAGGTTTCCCAGCACGATCAGCTTCGCGCCGACCGTCTCGGCCGCGCGCACGGTGCCGTCGATGATCGGGAAGAAATCAGTCGGCCACCGGTGATAGGTGGCCATGGCACACATGAAGATGGCATCGGCGCCTTGGCAGACACGCGCGAGTTCCGAGGCATCGGTGGCGTCGGCCTTTACGGTCCGTACGTTCGGCAGCGCGTTCGGACCGACGCTTCGGCTGGTGAGAACGACATCATGTCCTTCCTCGCCAAGAAGGCGGGCGGTCTCGCGACCGACAGGACCTGCTCCGATAACAACATAGAAACTCATGGCATAACCTCTCGTCCAAGTTTGATTGAGAGGCGTGAGTACAGGTCCGCGGCATTGAAAATCGCGCGGGAATTGCCAAATCTCGAACAGGTTTTGCCATGAAACGAGAGATCATGCGTTCGCAATTCGCTCCGGCCCAGGCCGCGCCCGACGTAACGATGGCCTCCAGGCATGTCAAAGCCGGCGTCCATCGTTTGCCCCGGGCGTCACACCATCGCATCATGGTGCATGCCAGCGCGGCGACGCGCTCCTACTGCAATCAGGTCGGACGATATTTCGTCAGGCGCGCCGGCGATATCGACCTGGTGCCGGCTGGCCAGGAGGGCGGCTTCGAGGCCGAAACCCCGTTCGACACGATGGAGATTGCGTTGCAGCCAGCCTTGATGGACAGGGTGGCGGCGGAGCTTGGCGGCAAGGCGCAAGCATTGCGGCTCGACACGCGCCACATGCTTCGCGACCAGCGCATCGAACATCTCGTCCGGGCGCTCGAGAGCGAACTGAACGCTAACGCGCCGAGCGACCCTTTGTTTGCCGACAGCATCGGCGCCGCATTGGCGGTGCGGCTGCTTGGCCTCGGTGAACCGGATATCGATCCAACGAACCGTTTGTCGGATACCCAGCTCACGCGCGTGCTGGAGCACATCGAGGCGGCTCTCCACGAGCCGCTTTCGATCCAGCGACTAAGCCGTGTCGCCGGTGCGAGCAGCTCGCATTTGCGGACATGGTTCAAGGTGGCGATGGGTGTCACCTTGCACCGCTACGTATTGCGGCGTCGCGTCGAACGCGCATGCGTTCTGTTGCGGCAGGCTGAACTCAGCACAAGCGAAGTGGCTGAAATGAGCGGCTTCGCGCATCAGTCACATCTTGCGCACTGGATGCGCCGCGAGATCGGCCAAACGCCGCGCGACCTGCGGCGGGCGCCACCGCTCAAATAAGCCTGCGCTGGATCGCGTTGGTTACGCAATCCAATGCTTCAATCGCTCAACGGCTTGCCGAGCCGTCCGGCCAGGTCCTGCGTGAACTGCCAGGCGACGCGGCCCGAGCGGCTGCCGCGCGTCGTTGCCCATTCCAGCGCTTCCGCCCGCAACTGCTCGGGGTCGATGTCGAGGCCATGGTGGCTGGCATAGCCGTTGACCATGTCGAGATATTCGTCCTGCGAGCATTTGTGGAAACCCAGCCACAGGCCGAAACGGTCGGACAGCGAGACCTTTTCCTCGACCGCCTCGGACGGGTTGATGGCGGTGGAGCGCTCATTGTCGATCATGTCGCGCGGCAACAGATGCCGCCGGTTCGACGTGGCGTAGAAGATGACATTGGCGGGGCGGCCCTCGACGCCGCCTTCGAGCGCTGCCTTCAGCGACTTGTAGGACGTGTCGTCATGGTCGAAGGAGAGGTCGTCGCAAAACAGGATGACGCGGAAAGGGGCTGCCTTCAGCAGGCCCATCAGCTTGGGCAGCGTGTCGATGTCCTCGCGGTGGATTTCGATCAGCTTCAGCGGCAGGCCGGATTTGGGCTTTCGTGAATTGGCCTTGGCGTTGATTTGCGCATGCACGGCCTTGACCAGCGACGATTTGCCCATGCCGCGGGCGCCCCATAACAGGACGTTGTTGGCGGCAAAGCCGGCGGCGAAGCGCTCGGTGTTGTCGACGAGGATGTCGCGGACGCGGTCGACGCCGCGGATCAGGCTGATGTCGACGCGGTTGACCTTGCGCACCGGCTCCAGATAGCCGGGATCGGCCTGCCAGACGAAGCAATCGGCCACGTTGAGGTCGGTTTCAGGCACCGGCGGCGGCGCCAGGCGGCTGACGGCCTCGATCAGACGGTCCAGTTTCTGGTTCAGGGCGTCGATGCTGGTGTCGGTCATATCAGGTCTTTTTTGCTTCGGTTCTTGCGGTGGCAGGCCGAACCGGTTCGATTCCGGCGGTTTCGAAACCGGTTGCAACCATTTGTTCGAACGTGATCTTTTCCGAAAACCGGCTGCCGGTTTTCGTGATCCTGCTCTAACACGGCTAAACAGGCCGGAAAAGCAGCGGATTTGCCTGGCGCCGCAGTTGCATTGACAACTTTACCGACTATATTCCGGCCAAATTTCGCGGAGCCGCCAAATCTCGCTTAACCGGCGGCTGTTTTTCAAAATTCAGGAGTACCTCGATGTTCGTGACACCGGCATACGCCCAAGGCATCGGCGGCGCCTCTCCCGATATGTTCATCAGCATTTTGCCGTTTGTCCTGATTTTCGTGATCATGTATTTTCTAATCATCCGCCCGCAGCGCACGCAGCTGAAGAAGCGCGGCGAGATGCTGGCGGCGGTCCGCCGCGGCGACACGGTCGTCACCGGCGGCGGTTTCGTCGGCAAGGTGACCAAGGTGATCGACGACAACGAACTCGAGATCGATCTTGGCGGCACCAAGGTGACGGCGCTGCGCTCGACGATCGCCGATGTGCGCGTCAAGGGCGAACCGGTCGCCAACCAGAACGCCAAGAAATAACCCGATTTCAGGCGGAGCGATCCGCGGACAGGGCTCTGACGAGCGACCGTATATGTTCCACCTTTGGCGCCTGAAGATGATGCTGACGTGGCTTGCCGTGGCCACGGCGCTCGTCTTCGATGCCTCGAACCTTTTCGCTGCCCCTCCACAGGCCATGCGACCCGAAGGGCTTGCCGACAGCGGGATGATCGTCGAAGCAAGCCAGCAAGATGGCATCCTGCTTCGTTTGAACGTGGCCGATGTGATCGAAGGGCGGCTGAAGGCTACACGCGGCGATATAAGGGCGCTGCTGCTCGACGCCAGGATTGGTTATGCTGGCCTCGCCATATCGGACAGGGCCGTGCAACTGCGCATCACCGATCCGGCTCGGCTCGATGCCGCCAAGGCAGCGCTCAAGACGATAACCGATCCTGTCGCGGACAGCGGTATTCAGGAAATGACTTTGGACGACGGCGGGTCCGCGTTGCTCAAATTCACTTTGACGGACGCGGGTTTGAAGTATCGGAACTCTGTCGCGATCACGCAGTCGATCGAGGTCATTAAAAACCGTCTCCAGGATTTGGGCGCCACGAGCGCGGTTGTCCAATCGGCGGGCAAGGACAGTATTCTTGTTCAGGCCCCGAGCATCATGGATCAACAGAGGCTGAGAGATGTCCTCATTCGGCCTGGTCGCCTAAGCTTCCAGTTGGTCGATCTTTCGATGCCCGTGAACGATGCGATCAGCGACCGCCCGCCTGTTGGCTCGGTGGTACTTTATACGCAGGACGATCCGCCAGTTCCTTATCTGGTCCAAAACCGGGTTATCCTCTCCGACAAGAACCTGCTCGACGCCAACGCAAACTACAATGCGCAAGGCGGTCAACCGGTTGTCGTATTCCGGCTCGATTCCAAAGGTACGGCACGGTTCAAACAGGTTACAACACAGAACATAGGCAATCCGTTTGCGGTGATCCTGGATGATCACGTGATTTCGGCGCCTGTCATTCGTGAGCCGATCGATGGCGGCTACGGTCAGATTTCGGGCAATTTCACGGCCCAGGAAGCCAAGAACATTGCCTTGCTGCTACGCACCGGCGCATTACCGGCAAGATTGACAATCGCTGAGGAAGCGCGATAGGGCCGGCCGTGATCAGAATGAGAAACGTACCCACGAACCGAACCGATGGCGGAACGCTGCCGCTTTACGCCTGAACGGATAAGAATCGATGCTGTATTTCTCGCGCTTCAAGATGATCCTGATCTGGCTGGCCGTGGCCGCCACAGTGGTCCTCGCCGCGCCCAATCTGATCCCCGCAAGCACCTTGGCCCAGCTGCCCAGCTGGGTGCCGAAGCGGCAGATGACGCTTGGCCTCGACCTGCAGGGCGGTTCGCACATCCTGCTCGAGATGAACCAGAACGATCTGATCAAGGATCGGCTGGAGACGACGCGCGACGAGATCCGCACGCTGCTGCGCGATGCCAAGATCGGCTACACCGGCCTCGGCGGCACGGGGCGGACCTTGCAGGTCCGCATCACCGATCCGGCCCAGGTCGATGCCGCCAAGACGGCATTGAAGACCTTGACCGATCCTGTCGCGGCCGGCCTGTTCACCGGCGGCTCCATCCAGGAAATGGCGCTGGATGATTCCGAACCGGGCCTGCTCAAGTTCACCGTCACCGATGCCGGCATCAAATATCGCACATCGACCGCGCTGGCGCAGTCGATCGAAGTGGTCGAGCGCCGCGTCAACGAACTCGGCACGACCGAGCCGATCGTCCAGCGGCAAGGCGACGACCGCATCCTCGTCCAGGTCCCTGGCCTGCAGGACCCGCAGCGGCTGAAGGAAATCCTCGGCCAGACCGCGAAGCTGACCTTCCAGATGGTCGACCAGTCGATGCCGGTGCAGGACGCGCTCAAGGGGCGCCCGCCGGCCGGTTCTTCGGTGCTTTATTCGCAGGACGATCCGCCGGTTCCCTACCTGATCGAGAACCGCGTCATCGTATCGGGCGAAAACCTTGTCGACGCGCAGGCGACATACAATTCGCAGAACAACGAGCCGGTGGTTTCGTTCCGTTTCGATTCGAAGGGTGCGGCCCGCTTCGGCCAGGCGACATCGCAAAATGTCGGCAAGCTGTTCGCCATTATCCTCGACAACCAGGTGATCTCGGCGCCGCAGATCCGCGAGCCGATCCTCGGCGGCACCGGCCAGATCTCAGGCAATTTCACCGCCCAGAGCGCCAATGATCTCGCCGTGCTGCTGCGTGCCGGCGCGCTGCCGGCGACGTTGACGGTCATCGAGGAACGCACCGTCGGTCCGGGCCTTGGCCAGGATTCGATCCATGCCGGTAAGGTCGCCGGCATCATCGGTTCGATCCTCGTCGTCGCCTTCATGTTCGTGGCCTACGGCTTCCTCGGCTTCCTCGCCAACATCGCGCTGGCGGTGCACGTGGCGATGATCGTCGGGCTGCTGTCGCTGCTTGGCGCGACACTGACCTTGCCTGGTATCGCCGGTATCGTGCTGACCATCGGCATGGCGGTCGATTCAAACGTTCTGATTTACGAGCGCATCCGCGAGGAGCGACGCGCCGGTCGCTCGGTGATCCAGGCGATCGACACCGGTTTCTCGAAGGCGCTGGCGACCATCGTCGATTCCAACGTCACCTCGTTGATCGCGACCGTCGTGCTGTTCTATCTGGGTACCGGCCCAGTGAAGGGCTTTGCCATCACCTATGCCATCGGCATCCTGACCACGGTCTTTACCGCTTTCACCTTCACCCGTCTGCTGGTCTCGATCTGGCTGCGGCGTGCACGTCCGAAGGAGTTGCCGCGCGCGCCGGTGACCTTCGTTCCGCCCGGCACGAAAATTCCGTTCATGGGTATCCGGCGGTGGACGTTCGCGCTGTCGAGCACACTTTCTATACTGTCCGTCGTCTTGTTCATGAGCGTCGGCATCAATTACGGCATCGACTTCAAGGGCGGCTCGCTGATCGAGGTGCAGTCCAAGAGCGGCGATGCCAATATCGGCGATATCCGCAGCCGATTGACGGAACTGAATATCGGCGAAGTGCAGGTGCAGCAGTTCGGCGCCCCGAACGACGTCTTGATCCGCGTCGGCACGCAAGACGCTGGTGAGAATGCCGAGCAGACGGTTATCGACAAGGTGCGCGGCGAGTTGCAGGATCAGTATGATTTCCGCCGCGTCGAGGTGGTGGGGCCGACTGTTTCCGGCGAACTGGCCAAGCAAGGCACGATCGCCATGATCGTCGCGCTGATTGGCATCCTGGTCTATGTCTGGTTCCGCTTCGAATGGCAGTTCGCGGTCGGCGCCATCATCGCGACGGTGCACGACGTCGTCATGACTCTCGGCTTCTTCGTCATAACAGGGCTTGAATTCAACCAGTCGTCGCTGGCGGCGATCCTGACCATCATCGGCTATTCGCTGAACGACACGATCGTGGTCTATGACCGCGTTCGCGAGGATTTGCGAAAATACAAGCGAATGCCGCTGCCGCAGCTGTTGAACAACGCCATCAACGAAACACTGTCGAGAACGACGCTGACGTCCGTGACGACCAGCTTGGCACTGCTGGCGCTGGTGCTGTTCGGCGGCGAAGTGATCCGTTCCTTCACACTGGCGATGTTGTTCGGTGTGGTGTTCGGCACATATTCGTCGATCTTCATCGCGGCGCCTTTGCTGATCCTGTTCAAGCTGCGGCCGCAGGCCTCGGCCGATGAGGAAAAGCCGGTCAGTGGCGGCAAGGCGGTCGCGACCTGACGCGCGGCCTCGAGGGGTGACAGAGTGATGGCCGGCAAAGGCATCGTCATCCGCGAGGCGCATTTCCCTGGCCGTGCGCCGATCGAGGCCTATGGCAATGGCGGGTTCCGCTTTGCCGACATGTCGCATCGGGGCTCGCTGCTCTGCCTGCCCACGGGCATCCATGGCTGGGAGCCGGCGGATCCCCTGGCGTTGACGATCGCGGATTTCGGAAAACTTCTGGCCGAGGCGGACAAGGTCGAGATCCTGCTGGTCGGCATGGGCAGGGATCTCAGGCCGTTGCCGCCGGCGCTGCGAGCGGCGCTGAAGGAGGTAGGCATAGCGTCCGACCCGATGTCGACCGGCGCCGCGGTGCGGACCTACAATGTCCTTCTGGCGGAAGACCGCGCCGTGGCCGCCGCTCTCATCGCCGTCGATTGACATGCCAGGGAACACAGAGATCGTCATGGACGCGGTACGCGCCACCGATCATGACCGGTATCTGACGGCGCTCTACGCGCCCGCCGACAAGCGCGACGCGCTGTTTTCGCTCTACGCCTTCAATGCCGAGATCGCGGGCATTCGCGACCGCATCCACGAGCCGTTGCCCGGCGAGGTGCGGCTGCAATGGTGGCGCGATGTGATCGCCGCCGGCGGCGAGGCGGGCGCGGGCCATCCCGTTGCCGAAGCCCTGAACGCCGCCATCGCAGCGTTCAACCTGCCCAAGCCGGCCTTCGAGAACATGCTCGAGGCACGCATCTTCGACCTCTACGACGATCCGATGCCGTCGCGCACCGATCTCGAAGGCTATTGCGGGGAGACGGCGGCCGCACTCATCCAGCTTGCGGCGATGATGCTCGATCCGGTCGAGGCTCCACGTTTCGCCGAGCTTGCGGGCAGGGCGGGCTGCGCCCAGGCGATTACAGGGCTTTTGCTGCTGTTGCCGCTGCACCGCAGGCGTGGGCAGTGTTTCGTGCCGGCCGACATACTGGCGGCGGCGGGATCGTCGCCGGAAGAATTTGTGGCTGGCGATGGCGGGTCTGGTGCGCAGCGCGCCGTGGCGGCGATGATCGCGCTGGCGCGCGAACACCTCCGGGCCTTCGAGCAAGGTGCCGCCGCGCTGCCGCCCTCGCTGCGCCCGGCGTTTCTGCCGCTGGCGCTGTCGCGGGCCTATCTGGCGAAGATCGAAAAAGGTGACCCGCTCCGTGTCACCCCTCGGCTCTCGGCTTTGCGCCGGCACTGGTTGACGCTGCGTCGCGCGACGAAAGGCTGGCCGGCACTTTGACGTAAACGTCAATCATGCTAAGCATCGCCGCGCGGAACCGTTGCTTGAGACAACGGGCCGGGTCGGAGGAGATGCCTGTCCCATGAGCTTGCCCGTGCTTGTCGCGATCGTCGTGCTTGGCATCGCGCTGTCCGTCGCCGCGGTGCATTTCACCGGCGGCAGCCGCAAGGCAAGGCTCGCCGACGCGCCGCAAGCACGCGAACGTTTTGCGCAGGATTATCCGGATGAAGAGGCAACAGCCGTCCGGCTCACGTCCGACGGTCAGGCCGCTTTCCTGGAGTTGGGGAGAGGGCGTCTCGGCATCGTTCAGGTCATAGGCGATTGTTTCCTGACCCGAGTCGTCACACCTGGTGATGTCGCGGCGCTGACCTCGGACGCCGCCAACGCCATCACTTTGCGGCTTGCCGATTTCACCTGGAAAGGTGGCAGCTTCACCTTCGCCGACGCCGGCGACGCAAAAGCGGTGCTGGCCGGGCTTCAGCCGCAAACACTGAGTGGCGCCAGGGAGGCCGCGTGATGGACAGCTATGATTTTCCGCAAGTTACCCAGCTGGCCATTCCGTTTTTCGTCGCGGCGATCCTGATCGAGCTCTGGCTGGTGCGCAGCGGCCGCGCCAAAGGTTCGTTCGAGACGCGCGACACCTTGACCAGCCTGATGATGGGAACCGGCAATGTCGTTGCCGGGCTGCTGCTTGGCGTCGTCTCCTATTGGGCGCTGCTGTGGCTGTGGCAGTTCCGCGTCTTCAATCTCGGCCTGTCTGTCTGGGTTTTTCTGACCGCCTTCCTGCTCGATGATCTGCGCTACTACGTCTATCACCGCATCGCGCATCGGGTGCGCTGGGTGTGGGCGGAGCACGTCAACCACCATTCCAGCCAGCACTACAATCTGTCGACGGCGCTCAGGCAGAGCTGGACCGGCCTTTTCACCTTCATGTTCGTGCTGCAGGCGCCGCTGGTGCTGCTCGGCTTTCACCCGGCGGTGATCGCCTTCACCTTCGGCTTCAACCTGGTCTGGCAATTCTGGATCCACACCGAGACGATCGGCAAGATGTGGGGCTGGTTCGAGCTCATCTTCAACACGCCGTCACACCACCGCGTCCACCACGCCACCAATCCGCGCTATCTCGACGCCAATTATGCCGGCACGCTGATCATCTGGGACCGCATGTTCGGCACCTTCGTCGAGGAGCTGGAAGAAGATCGGCCGCGCTATGGAATCGTCAGGAACCTGGGGACCTTCAACCCGCTGAAAGTGGCGTTCCACGAATGGATCGGCATGTTCCGGGATGCGTTTGCGCCCGGGCTGACTCTGGGCGAACGGCTCAACTATCTGATCAAGCCGCCGGGCTGGAGCCATGATGGCTCGCGCGATACGTCGGAGAGCTTGAAGGCGGCGTATGTGCGGAGAAATCCGGGAGAATCGGGTAAGCCGGGGTTGCCGTTTGCCGGCACGGAGCCGGCGGAATAGCAGTTCCTCAGGATGGCTCGCTTGATCCGCCATCGCGCATCATCGTTTCAAAGTCGCGGCCGCCGTAGAAGATGTTGACGATGCGCACGAGATCATTGTCGACGACGTAAGCGATAATGGCGGAGTTTTCGAACGGGTTCGCAGGCCCGGCACGATGTCTTCACGGGACCGGCCACCGCGGCGCATTGCCGATGCTCTGGCAGCGGAGTTCGATGCGGTCGACGAATTTAATGGCGACTTGCTGGCTTCCGCTCTGATTGAAGATGTAGCTGGCTATCGAACCCAGATCCGCGATCGCTTCTTCACTAAGAATGACGGCGAGACGCTGGATCATCGCTCTCCCGCCAACCCCGAGATTCGTTTTCTTACTCTCTCGATCGCTTCATCCAATGGACCGCCCGGTCTCGTGTCTTCGATCGAAGCTTTCACGCGGGCTCGGATGGCGGCCATACGCTCGGCATGTTCTTCTTCTTCGCGCTGGAAGGCGCGAAGAGCGGCTCGGATGACCTCGCTTGCCGAGCCGAAGAACCATCCTCGACCTTTTCGCGGATCATACGCGCCATGGCGGGCGTGACGGTGATGGATAGTTCTCGGCGGATTCCATGACCGGGGCTCCAAACGTTAAGTAGGATACTATCCTACTTTGGCTTCAAACCCAACCAAAGAGGCTGACCGCTACTCCGCTGCCTGAGCCGTCTCCGCCGGCAAACCCAGCCACTGTCGACAGTCATTCCGCGCGCGCGACGTGATCGCATGCCGTTTGGCTACGGTCTTGTCCTTGCCGCGCAGGCGCTTGCCTTCGACTTTCTGTGCTTCCACTGGCGGGAACAGACCGAAATTGACGTTCATCGGCTGGAAGGATCGCTTGCCCGGCTCGTCGTCGGAAACGATATGGCCGCCGGTGATGTGGTTGAGCAGCGCGCCGAAGGCGGTGGTGAGCGGCGGCAGGGACGGTGCATGGCCGAGCCGCTCGGCTGCGGCGAAGCGGCCGGCGAGCAGGCCGATGGCCGCACTTTCGACATAGCCCTCGCAGCCGGTGATCTGGCCGGCAAAACGCAGGCCGGGCCGCGACTTCAGCTGCAGCGAGGCGTCGAGTAGGGTCGGCGAGTTAATGTAAGTGTTGCGGTGCAAGCCCCCCAGCCGTGCGAAATCGGCGTTTTCCAGGCCCGGAATGGTGCGGAACACGCGTACCTGCTCGGCGTGCTTCAGCTTGGTCTGGAAGCCGACCATGTTGTAGAGCGTGCCCAGCGCGTTGTCCTGCCGCAACTGCACCACGGCATAGGCCTTCACCGTCGGGTTGTGGGCGTTGGTCAGGCCCATCGGCTTCATCGGCCCGTAGCGCAGCGTCTCGACGCCGCGTTCGGCCATGATCTCGATCGGCAGGCAGCCGTCGAAATAGGGCGTGCCTTCCCACTGCTTGAATTCGGTCTTCTGGCCCTCGATCAGCGCCTGCACGAAGGCGAGGTACTGCTCCTTGTCCATCGGACAGTTGATGTAGTCCTTGCCGGTGCCGCCAGGCCCGACCTTGTCGTAGCGCGACTGGAACCAGCAGGTATCCATGTCGATCGTGTCGAAATGGATGATCGGCGCGATGGCGTCGAAGAAGGCCAGCGCATCGGCGCCGGTCGCTTCGGCGATCGACTGGGCCAACCCGGGCGCGGTCAAGGGTCCGGTGGCGATGATCGTCTGATCCCAGTCCGCCGGCGGCAGGCCGGGAACCTCCTCGCGCTCAATGGTGATCAGCGGGTGCGCTTCGAGCTTTTTGGTCACCGCGTCGGAAAAACCGTCGCGGTCGACGGCAAGCGCGCCGCCGGCCGGCACCTGGTTGGCGTCGCCGGCGCTCATGATCAACGAACCGGCCAGCCGCATCTCGGCATGCAGCAGGCCAACGGCGTTGTTCTCGGCGTCGTCCGAGCGGAAGGAGTTGGAACAGACCAGCTCGGCCAAGCCATCGGTCTTGTGGGCGTCGGTGCCGCGAACCGGGCGCATTTCATGCAAGATGACGGGAACGCCGGCCTCGGCCGCCTGCCATGCGGCTTCGGAACCGGCGAGACCACCGCCGACGATATGGATTGGATTTTTGCTCATGGCCGCCGGAATAATCGCTTGGCGTCGCGATTGCAATTGTCGCGCGGCGGTAACGCGAACCCTGGTCGGGAGAGCCTGTCCCTGAAAACAACAACACCCGCCGGGGGAGGAGGTCCGGCGGGTGTCGTTTTTGGGGCCGATCCTCGGGAGGAGGTGAAGATCGACCGTATTCGTCATCGCCGGGGAGGAGGTCGGCTCAGACGAAATTCCTTTCGCCATTAAAGAGGGCGAAACCTCTGGGGCAAAATACCTTGCCGGGGGAAACAACGCCCGCCGCGGGAGGAGGTGCGGCGGGCGCCGTTTGTGTGGCCAACCCTCGGGAGGAGGTGAAGGTTGGGCCTATTCGTCATCGCCGGGGAGGAGGTCGGCTTTGACGAAATTCTTTTCGCCTGACTAAGAGGGGCGAAACCTCTGGGGCAAAATTGCTTTTGCCGGGGGAAACAGCGCCCGCCGCGGGAGGAGGTGCGGCGGGCGCCGTTTTGGTGGTCAACCCTTGGGAGGAGGTAAGGGCTGACCGTATTCGTCGGGGTCGGGGAGGAGGTCGACCCGGACGAAATTCAGTTTAGATCGCCTTACGGGCAATGATCTTGATTTCGTCGCGGACGATACCGAGATCATGCAGCTGGCGGTTCGAAAGGCGACCCAGCTCGGTAACCGTCTCGCGATAAACGCGCCAGTTACGATAGTTGCGGATCAGGTTCATTGTCGTTCTCTTTTTCAAAACTGGTTCGGACCATTCGCGGTCCGAAGAATTAGACCGCCTTGCGAGCAACGTAAGGAATGTCGCTGCGGCTGATGCCGAGGTCGGTCAGTTCACGGTTGCTCAGGCGGCTCAGCTCGGACACGGTGTCCCGGTAGCGGCGCCAGTTGCGGTAGTTGCGGATCAGGTTCATGGTAGTCTCGTTTCGTCTTTCTTGCGGATCATTCCGTTTGTGTACGAACCATAAATAGGGGGACCCATATCGATTTAAAAGCGCTATGGCTGCATGGCAGCAATGCAAATTGTGCAATGCAACATTAACGCGGCTTCACGGACCTGACATAAAGAAGCCAGAATCAGAAAGTGCCGTGACGTCAACGGTTTGGCTGTGTCGGCTAAAAGACGACCAGGGTGGGGGAGAAGACATGGCGGGCTACTCAGCGCGGGTCAGGGGCGACATCGGGCGATGGCAACAGGCCGGGCTGATCGATGCCTCGACGGCTGACCTGCTGAGGCGCGACGTCGAGGTCAACGCACGCCAGTCGCTCAGCTTCGGTTCGATCCTCGCAATGATGGCGGCGCTGCTCTTTGGAGCGGCCATCCTGATCTTCGTCGCCGCCAATTGGGAAGCGATCCCGCGGCTGGCGCGGGTGGCAGCACTCTTTGCGGTCATTCTGGGCGGCTATGTCGGCGGCGCGGTGCTGAAGACACGCGACCATGCGGCGATCGGCGAAGCGTTGTGGATCGTGGCGGCGGCGGCGTTCGGCGGGTCGATCGCGCTGATCGGCCAGATGTATCATTTGTCCGGCGACGAGGCTTCGGCGCTGGTCACTTGGGGCGCCGGCACGGCGCTGGCGGCGGTGGCGCTGCGCTCCAACCCGCTGACCGTGGCGGCGGTCGGCATCGCCGACGCCTGGCTGTTCCTGAAAGGCTTCGACTATTACAGCCGCAGCGACTTTCCGCATGTCTTTGTCGTCATGGCGATCGTGCTGTTTGTCCTATCGTTCTGGACCCGAAGCCAGCCGGCACGGCACCTGATCATCCTGTCGCTGCTCTTCTATCTCGTGCTTTTGGCCACGGATCAGGCGACGCTGCCGGTGGCGATCCCGCTGGTCGTTGCCTCTGTCGTGCTTTTCGCGGCTGGCGTCCTTGTACCGGAACGGGTCGACAGGATCGTGCGGCTTGGTGGCCGCTTGCCGTTGCACGCATTGCTCGGCTTCCTCACCGGCCTGGCCGTCATCCAGTTCGAACTGGCCGACGAACACACCTACAACAGCGGTTTCACCCTTGCCTCGGTCGTAGCCCTGGCGGGCATCGTTGCGGCAATCGTGTTCGCGGGGCGCGAGAGCCGGGGGCTGCGCTGGCTCGCCTATCTCGGCTTCGCCTTCGAACTCGCCACGATCTATGTGGTGACCCTGCAATCCATGCTCGACACAGCCGGTTTCTTCCTCGCCGCCGCGGTGCTGCTCGGCATTCTGGCAATCGTTATCATTCGCGTCGAAAAACGCATGAAGGATCCAGCTACCGGGGGAGCCACGGCATGATGACCGGGAAGAGGCTTGTTATCTCGGCGCTGGTGCTGGCGGTCGTCCAGATCGGCTTCCTGAGCTGGATCATCGCCGGCCGGGCGGCGATCCTGCGCAACGGCAAGGAAGTGCTGCTGAAGATCGAACCGGTCGATCCGCGCGACCTGTTGCGCGGCGACTATATTGTCCTCGGCTACGACATTTCGCGCATACCGGTAAAAATGATCGCCAACATCCCCGCCGACAAATTCTCCAGCGACGATGGCTCGATCGTGGTTCGGCTGAAGAAGGGCGTCGATGGCTACTGGACGCCGACCACCGCCTGGTTCGGCAAGGCGGCGACGCCGGCCGCTGCCGATGAGGCCGACATTTCGGGCCATGTCGCCGCCGGTTGGGATCTGCGCGGCGAAGGCATGACGATCGCGCCGGACTATGGGATCGAACGTTTCTACCTGCCCGAGGGCCAGGGGCTGGCGATCCAGAATGACATGCGGGTGCGTCCGTTCGGAATCAAGCTGGCGTTGGCCAGCGACGGCACGGCGCAGATCAAAGCGCTGGTCGACGGCGACAAGACGCTGTTCGAGGAACCGCTTTATTAGATTGAGGCGCCGGTCCTCCTTCGCCAAGGCTTCGGAGGACACCTTTCGGCTGCGAGCCTCAGGTGGCCTGCCATTCGAAGCTCGAAGAGCGAAGGGTGGTGCGGGTAGAGGGACTCGAACCCCCACGATCTCTCGCCAGAACCTAAATCTGGTGCGTCTACCAGTTCCGCCATACCCGCATGATCCGGCAATCCCATGTAGCCATCATTCTGTCAATGTCGGAGACAAGATGTCGGGCAAGGGCCGAAATGTGGTTATTCGCCTAAGCGCGAAGACTGTTGAAAATTAGGCTCGCCTGTGACAAAAGGCGTGTCAAATGTGACGGAACGCGACGATCCGCTTCTACAAGATGTGATAAGAAGTAGGAAAAACAAGAACTTATTCACATTTTGGAACGCAGTTTGGGAGAGTTTGAGCCGTATTTCCGGTCAAATCGCCAGGTTCCGTACCAAAAGCCATTCCCGGCAAGAATTACCGGCAGGCTGTGAACGGCAGGGAGCCGTTTGGCAGCCTCATTGGTGAAAACAAAGGTTTTACGATGCAGGTCACCGAAACACTCAATTCCGGTCTCAAGCGCGAGATCAAGATCACCGTGCCGGCCGGTGACATGGAAGCCAAGCTGATGGCCCGGCTGTCTGACGCGCGCACCAAGGTCCGCATCAACGGCTTCCGTCCGGGCAAGGTGCCGGTGCAGCACCTCCGCAAGGTCTATGGCAAGTCGTTCATGGCCGAGGTCGTCAACGAGATCCTCAACGACTCGACCCGCTCCATCATCACCGGGCGCGGCGAGAAGGCCGCCATGCAGCCCGAGGTCATCATGACCGAGGACGAGAAGGAAGCCGAGAAGATCCTGGCCGGCGGCGTCGATTTCGAATTTCGCCTCAACTACGAGGTCATTCCGGCCATCGAGATCAAGGATTTCTCCGACATCAAGGTGACGCGCCAGGTGTTCGACGTTCCGGATTCGGAAATCGACGACCAGGTCAAGCGCGTCGCCGAATCGGCGCGCAGCTACGAGCCGAAGACCGGCAAAGCCGCTGAAGGCGACCGCGTCTCGATCGACTATCTCGGCAAGATCGACGGCGAGGCTTTCGCTGGCGGCGCCGGCACCGACCAGCCGCTGGTGCTGGGCTCCAAGGAGTTCATTCCGGGCTTCGAGGATCAGCTCGTCGGCACCAAGGCCGGTGACGAGAAGCAGGTTACCGTGACTTTCCCGGAAAACTACCAGGCCGCGCATCTGGCCGGCAAGGAAGCGACTTTCGACGTCACCGTCAAGGAAGTGTCGAAGCCTGGCGAACTGGAAATCAACGACGAGACCGCCAAGAACCTTGGCCTGGAATCGCTGGACAAGCTGCGTGAGATCGTGCGCGGCCAGATCGAGAACCAATTCGGCTCGATGACCCGACAGAAGGTCAAGCGGCAGCTGCTCGACCAGCTCGACGCGGCCTATTCGTTCGAAGCGCCGTCGAAGCTCGTCGAGGCGGAATTCAACAACATCTGGGCGCAGGTCAACCGCGACCTGGAAGCCGCCGGCCGCACCTTCGCCGACGAAGAGACGACCGAGGAAGAGGCGCGCGCCGAATACATGCGCCTCGCCGAGCGCCGCGTGCGCCTCGGCCTGGTGCTGGCCGAGATCGGCGAGAAGGCCGGTGTCACGGTATCGGACGAGGAACTGCAGCGCGGCCTGTTCGAGCAGGTTCGCCGCTTCCCGGCCAATCAGCAGCAGGAAGCCTTCGAATTTTACCGCGGCAACCCCGAGGCGCTGAACGCGCTCAGGGCGCCGATGTTCGAGGAGAAGGTGGTCGATCACCTGCTCGGTCAGATTTCGGTCACCGACGTCAAGGTCAGCAAAGAAGAGCTGATGGCCGACGACGAGGAGGCCGAGACCGCGACCAAGGCGAAGCCGGCGAAGAAGGCGGCCGCCAAGAAGGCCGAAGCCAAGGCGAGCGAAGCCGCCGACGACGCGGAAGAGCCGAAGAAGAAGGCCGCGCCGAAGAAAAAAGCGGCCAAGGACGCCGAATAAGTCCGCATATTCCAATGAATTCCGAAAGGCCGCCTCCGGGCGGCCTTTTTCGTTGCGAAACTGCAACATCGGATTGGCTTGTGATGGGTGCCAGTGGCGATACGAAGCCTTGATCATTATCTGGTTGATTGAAAGACCAGAGGTAATTGGCGATGTCGTTGCGGGTGTTCGTGGAACTGAGGCGCGCTGCCGCCACAGGGTTTTTCCTGGCCTTGGCCTGCGGCGCTGCCGGGGCCGGCACGGACAATTGGCGTTTCGACACCGGCAATGACGGCCTCGTCACCGCGTCGGTCTATGCCACCAACAAGCTGATCACCGGCGGTGGCGCGCTGAGCTACAGCCCGGTGCTGACCATTGCCTGCCGGGCGGACGGCGAGCCCGCATGGACCGAATGGCTGCAATTGAACGACGCGGTCTCGGCCAGCCGGAGAATCACCATGTCGGTCGCCATCGACGGTTCCGGCAAATTCGACGAGAGCTGGTCCGTCGGCACACGCGGCAGGGTGCTGATGCGCGACGGTGCCGATGGCATCAAGCGCCTCGTTCCGGCAAACCGCCTGTTGCTGTCATGGCGCTTCGGGCTGTTGTCCGGGCGCGGTCAGGCCGATTTCGACCTCGCCGGTTTCGGCGAGGCGGTCAGCCAGATTGCCGGCAGCTGCAAAACCGATCCGCCCTGATTTTTGGAAAAGCCGCAGCCTGTCGGGCCATCGCCACTGGGGTGGCTCTAACGGCACCATTTCTCGACGGCGAGCGCGATCGCCTTCGTGCAGTCGACGAGATCGCGTACCGAAACACGTTCATTCGGCTGATGTGCCTGCGCCGGATCGCCCGGGCCGAAGTTGACGGTCGGCGTGTTGCCGAGACCGGTCGGCAAGCCGATATCGCTGTGCGCGCCAAAGCCGCTGAGGACCGGCGACAAATTGGCCTGCTCGACCGCCTGCCGGAAGACGCCGACGAATGGATTGTCCGACGGGATTTCGGCGCAGTCGGCGTCGAGGATCCATTCGACGCGGGCAGGGTGCTTTCGCAGATAAGGGTCCGCCTGACAGACATTGGCGATATGCTCTTCGATCTCGCGTTTGACGTTGCCGCCCAGCTTGAATTCGTCATGCTCGCTTGGCAGGTACTGCGCGTCGATGATGATCTCGCCGCGGCCCGCCATCGAGGAGGGGTGTTCGCCGGCATTGATCTGGGTGACGATGATCTGGTTGGGCAGGTCCATCAGCGGATGGTTCTTCCTGGGGTCGAACATCCAGCGCCGGTTGAGGATGTCGATGCCGTCGAGGATTTGCCGGCAAAGCTGCACGGCATCGACCGGACCGCTCGAATACCAGGCGTTCGGCGTCAGTTCGGCATGGCCGCCTATGCCGTCGATGATGATCTTGCCCCAAAGGATCCCGTGACAGAGGGGAGCGATCTTGTTCGCCGTCGGTTCGGTCATGATACCGGCATCGGCGCGAAAGCCGCGATCGACCATGGCAAGCGAACCCATGCCGCCGATTTCCTCGTCGACGACGGTGGTGAAAACGACGTCGCCGGACAGGGGAACTTCGAGTTCCCTGAGGATCTCGACCGCCATCAGCATGCAGGCGACGCCGCCTTTCATGTCGACGGTGCCGCGGCCATGCAGGAATCCATCCTTGAGAACGGGCTGGAAGGGGTCGGTTGCCCAGTGTCCGGCGGCGCCTGGCGGGACGACGTCGATATGGCCGGTCAGCATGATGGAACGACCGCCGCCAGTGCCCTTCAAGACGCCGCCGAGATTGGGCCTGCCGTCGAACGTCCTGCCTTTGTTGGCGCCGGCGCGCCCCTTGTATTTTTCGTAGAGCGCGGGGCCGTCCGGATCCCAGAGATCGGTCGTAAAGCCCAGCGCCTCGATGCGCTTCTGCAGATAGAGCTGGCAATCGCGCTCGCCGGGACCTGCTTCCTTCGGGTTGGATTTCACGATCGAAGGGAAGGCGACGAGATCGCTCAGCGTTTCGACGATGCGATCGGCCGCTGCCTCGACGCGCGCGGCGATGGTCTCTTCCATGGAAGGCATTATGATCTCCAACGTTGGGAAAGCCGGTCGGCAAGCAGGACGAACACCAGAAGGGCGCCGACGATCCCCACCTGCCAGACCGTGTTGATGTTCAATTGCAAGAGGCCGGTCTTCAGCGTGACCAGCAGCAGAACAGCCGCGAACACACCACCGACGCCGCCGCGCCCCCCGGTGATGACGATGCCGCCGAGCATTGCGGCGGTCAGCGATTCGAGTTCGAGGTTCTGGCCGATATTGGGCCTGCCGCTGCCCAGCCAAGCGATCGAGACGAGGCCTGCGGCACCGGCAAGGGCACCGCTCAGCACATAGAGAATGAAGCGAACGCGCTCGACCGGGATGCCGACCAGTTTGGCCGAGCGTTCATTGAAACCCATGGCATAGATCCAGCGGCCCCAGGCGGTCGCCATCAGCACCAGGCCGGCAAGCGCGAAGCACGGGATGGCGAGTGTGAGGAAGGGAACGGGAATGCCCAGGAAAACCCCACGGCCCCACAGAAGCAGCCATGCGGGCACCCCCGCCTGCGCCGCGCCGCCGGTGACGGCAAGCGCGACGCCTGAATAGACGAAGAAGGTGCCGAGCGTGGCGATGAAGGGAAGAAGGGCGAGACCGTTGACCAGCCACCCGTTCATCGCACCGAGCAGTGCGCCGGCCAGGATGCAGATGACCGGCAACAGAACAGGCGGCAATCCAAGCTTCAGACAAAGCATGGCGATGATTGCCGAGAGCGAGACCGCACCGCCGACAGACAGATCTATGCCCGTTCCGCCGGCCAGGATGACCAGCCCTTGTCCGAGGCCGACCAGAGCGAGGATCGTCGAGAACTGCAGGATGGTGGTGACGGTGCCGAGATTGAAAACCGATGGTTTTAGCGCCAGCAGGCCCAGGATCACGATGAGCCAAAGTCCGCACAGCAAGGCGAGGGTCAGGGCAGGACCCTGCAGGTTCCGAAGCGTTTTCATGCGCGGGCTCGCTGGAACCGGGCCAGAGGGAGGCGGTTGGAGACGGCTTCGAAGCCGAGCACGCCAAGGATGAGAACGCCAGTGACGACGGGCTGCCAGAGCGAGGGAATACCGATCAGAAGCAGTCCGTTTTGCAGAATTCTGAGCAACAACACCCCAAGCACCGTGCCGATCAGGCTGCATCGCCCGCCCAATATGCTGGTGCCGCCGAGAATGACCGCCGCTATTGCATCGAGTGCCAGCGTGCTGCCGATCGTCATTTCGACATTGCGGTATGTGGCGACGTAAAAAGTGGCGGCGATGCCGGTGAGGACACCGCTGATGACGAAGGTCGCGAAGCGTATCTTGACCACCGGGATTCCCGACAGCCGCGCCTTCTCTTCCGAATTGCCGATTGCCAGCAGGTGCAATCCATAGGGCGTGCGCCGCAACGCCAGCCATACGGCGAGATAGGCAACGGCTATGGCGAAGGCCGCGACGGGGATCCCCAACACAGTGGTTGAGAGAAGATCGGTGAGGCTCGAAGGCAGGCCGGAGAGCCATTGCCCGCCAAGCAGGACGAAGACGGCGGTGCGGTAGACGCCCAGCAGGCCAAGCGTTCCGACGATCGCCGGAACGCGGCCGAGAACGACCACCGCGGCCGTCACGCAGCCCAGCACCGCGCCGGCCATGGGACCCGCGACGATCGCCAGGAACGGGCTGCCATCGGCGCCGAGTATGCGCCCGATGGCAATGGCGGCGAGGCCCATGACGATACCGATCGAGACATCGATACCGCCCATGGCCAGAAGCAAGGTCATGCCAAGGCCGATCAACAGCAGTTCGACGCTGTTGCGCAGCACAGTCACCGCATTGCCCGAGGTGGCATAATGCGGCGATGCGACGGAGAAGATGGTGATCGCCAGCAGGCAGGCGACAAGCAGGGACCATTCCCGCCCGTTCATGGAGAAGATACCGTTTCCAGACCGTCGCACCGTATTCATGTCAGGGCTCAGAAGTTGAACTTGTCGACATTGTCCTTGGTGAAGACGGCTGGCGGGCCGAGCAGGAGAATGCCCTTCGCGGCATCATAGGTGGCGGGCTTTTCCAGGCCGGAGATCTTGTTCTCGGCCTCGAGGCTCTTGCCATCGATCAGCTGCTTGCCGGCCCAGACCGTGAGGTAGCCGAGCTGTTCGGGATCCCACAGCACGGTGAAGCTGAAGGCGCCGCTCTTCAGGTAGGATCGCGCGGTGTTGGGGCTGCAATAGCCGGCGCCGATGACCGAGCCGATCTTGCCCGCGGTTTCGATCGCCTGGGCGACGCCCGGGCAAGTCGAGGAGGCAACGGCGATGATGGCCTTGATGTCGGGATTGGCGGCCATGAGGTCGCCCGAGATCTGCGCGGCGCGCTCGGCAGTGCCGCCGGCAAATTGCGGAGCAAGCAGCTTCAGCTTCGGATATTTGGCGGTTGCCTCCTTCTGCATGAAGCCGATCCAGGCGTTCAAATTGGATGCCGTGGCTTCGCCCGAGACGATGCCTATCGTCGCGTCCTCGCCGACGCGCTTGACGAGTTCGTCGATGATCGTCGTGCCGAGGCCTTCGTCGGTAGCCTGGGCCACATAGACCGCGCGGCCGCTGTCGGGCGCGTCGCTGTCGCTGGTGAACAGTTTTATGCCCTTGGCCTTGGCGCTCTCGACCACGGGAGCGATGCTGGAGGCATCGAGCACGCTGACCGAGATCGCTTCGACGCCCTGGTCGATCAGGTTCTGCACGATCTGCAACTGATCGACCGGATTGGTGTCGACAGGGCCGGAATAGATGAAGTCGACACCGAGATCCTTGGCGGCGCGATTGCCGCCGGCTTCCATGGCGTTGAAATAGGGAATGCCGATCAGCTGCGGGACGAAGGCGACCTTGTGCTTGTCGGCCGCATGCGCCGCCGTGGCAACGGCGAGCGACAATGCCGAGGCGGCGAGCACTTTCCTTAGATGTGAAAGCATTGTGGTTTTGATCCTCTCTGGAATGACGTGCGTTTCAGTTTGTTTTTTCGAGCGCCCGCACGTCGGGATGGGCGCCTGTTATGAGCGATACGACTTCCTCGTGATTGGTCTCGGCGGCCAGCCGTTCGGCCACCTTGCGGCCGCGTCGGAAGACGACGATGCGGTCGGCGACTTCGAACACTTCCGAAATGTTGTGGCTGATGAGGACGACGGCGCAGCCGCGCGCGGCAAGCCGCCGCGTCAGCGCCAGCACCTTGCGGGTCTCGGCGACGGCAAGGGCTGCCGTGGGTTCGTCCATGATGACCAGTTTGGCGTTCAGATTGAGCGCACGGCAGATGGCGACGGCTTGGCGCTGGCCGCCCGACAGGCTGCCGACCGGCGCTTCGGGGTCGGAAATATGGGCGTCGAGTTCCTGCAGCAGCCCATCGACGCGCTGGCGCATTTCTCTCCGCTTCAGAAAGGGGATGCCCAAAATGGAGCGTTTCAATTCACGGCCGAGAAAGACGTTCTCGGCGATCGACAGGTTCTCGGAAAGCGCCAATTCCTGGAAAATCGTCGCGATTCCCGATGCGGCCGCATCCTTGGGCGAGGAGAAGGCCACCGGACTGCCTTCGATGATGATCTCGCCCTCGCTCGGCGGATGGGCGCCCGCCAGGATCTTGATGAAGGTCGATTTGCCCGCGCCATTGTCGCCGAGCAGCGCCAGCACTTCGCCGGAGCGGACTTCCAGGTCGACATTGGCGAGCGCGGTCAGCGCGCCGAAGCGCTTGGCGATGTTCCTGGCGACAAGAAACGGGGCTGTCATGGCGGTTTCCCAGCGGTTGCTGATCGGATTGAGTGGCTAGATGGTCTTGCTCACCCAGCGCAGCACATTGGTCCAAAGCCTGGCATAGCCAGGCCATTCGACGAAACTGTTCGGCAGCCAGTGCGGCCCGATATCCGACGTCCAGACCAGCGTGCGCCCCTCGCCATGGCGCCCGGTAACCAGAAGCGGATGACCGCCCTGGTCCCGCGGCAACCGCGCCAGCACCTCGACATCATCCCGGTCGCGGGTAACGACCTCGTTGGCGCCGAGAAGAATGGGCCATTCGCCGTCGATGCCGGCAAACAGCGGATGATCCCTGGGGCCGGTGATCTCGGGCCGGAAGCCCTCCGGGATTTCGAGCCGGTCGTCATTGGGAAGGCAGGTTACCGGCAGCGCATCCTCGACGGCCGTGCGATGCCAGCGGGCTTTGCCGTCAATGCCCTGGAAGCTGAAATAGCCGCCGATCATGACCAGCCCACCGCCGGCTTGCGTCCAGTCTCGAAGAAGCTTGAGCCGGTTGGGAACGGTCTTGCCGTGCAGCCAGACGTCAGGATGCAGCAGCAGCGAATTCGCGCCGATATCGGACAGGATGATCGCCCTGTATTGCGACAGGCCTTCCATGGTGAAAGGCAGCTTTTCGACGGCTTCGTGGGCCGGCATGTATTCGAGATCGAATTCGCTGTCCTTCAGGGCGTTGACCAAAGGTGTCGCGCCGAGATGGAAGGTGACGCTGCCGAACTGGTCGAAACCCTTGTAGTGGGTGGCCGAACTCATCCAGCTCTCGCCGACCAGAAGGACTTTCGCTTTCGCCATGATCATGTTTCTCCCGATATTGCCTGGTGTGGGGATGCTTTCATCCCGGTAAGGTATTGACTTAGCTTGCCATCACGTCATTCGCCAACGCGGCGGCTTTCAATGTCGTGAAGTCGGCGATGTACCCTTGAGCGCCCTCGACGGTGGTCGTCAGGCTGGCGCCGATCGCCGCGTAGCGGGCCGCTGTTTCCAGCGATGCGCCATGCAGCCACAGACTGAGGAAGATGCCGGCGAAGCTGTCGCCGGCACCGGTCGCGTCGACCCGGTTGACGGGCAGCGCCGGGACCTCGATACGCGGTCCGCCCGTCGACGGAAAGACGACCGCGCCGAACTCGCCAAGGGTGAGCACGACCGTTCCCCGCGGCTTGACGCGCGACAGGATCAGCCGCACCTCTTCGATCATGGTCGCCACACCGGTGCGAAAGCCGAAAATCTCGCGCATCATGACGTCGTTGATGAAGGTCAGGTCGATCTGCCTGATCATCCGCGCAAAGACTTCGGGCGTCCGCGCGCTCCTGGGCAGGCCGGCGGAATGCAGGCTCACTTTCCATCCGGCTTGATGAAAGCGCTCGATGGAGGCGGTCATCGTGTCATAATGAAAGCCTTCGATGTGCAGGCAGGCCGGGCGTAGCTCGGGTTTGATCTCCAGATTGGCGGTCAGGTCGACTTCGCCCAGTTCGAACGGTTCGCTGATGATGGTGCGGCTGCCGTTGCGTTCGATGATGACGATCGCCTGCGAAAGCCGGTTGTTGGGCGTGCTGCGGATCGGCAAGGCGTGGACGCCCAGTTTCGAAAGCGCGCCAAGCGCCCAGTCGCTCTCCGCGTCCTGGCCGACCGCCGTCGCCAGTTCCACGTCGAGCGCATAAGGCGCCCCGACGCCCGCGGCGGCAACCGCAAGGTTGGCCGCGGGGCCGCCCAGCGCTTTTTCGATATGGCTTGCCGTGATCCGGTCGTCGCGATGCGGCAGCACATCGACGCGGCACAGGAAGTCGACGCTCACCCGGCCCGCCACCAGAAGCCTCGGCAAATGGTCGAGATTCTTCAGCCGCTGCGGCGGGCGGCCGGGCAGGGAGCGTGCAAAGGAACTCGGCCGGTACATCAAGGCGGCGATCGCCTTCTCGATGCGGTCCCGCGTGCCGTCCTTCAGCCCGGCTGTGCCATTGATGAAGTTCGAAACCGTGCCGATGGAGACACCGGCCGTTCGTGCGACATCCGCTATGGTCGGGCGCTTGCGTTGCAACTGCGTCATCCAATTGAAGCGTTTCAAACCGTAACAGCGGAAATGCCTGCCCTCAACGAAATCATCTTTCAAAAAACTGGATGCGCCGCTTCCTCTGTGGAAGATTGATCCGCAAAACAAGCGATATCGGGATCGTCCTTTCCAAGATTGAACGATTTTCAAATTCCGGCCAAGACGTCACCCGCCGTGGCGGGACCCTGGATCTAGATCAGCAGCAGGCCCTTCATGCTGGCGTATCCTTTCCGCCCGATGATGATGTGGTCGTGCACGGAAATGCCCAGCCGCTTGGCGGCTTCGATGATCTCTTTCGTCATCTCGATATCGGCGCGCGACGGCGTCGGGTCGCCCGAGGGATGATTGTGGACCAGGATGATCGCTGTCGCCGACAGTTCGAGCGCGCGCTTGACCACCTCCCGGGGATAGACCGGCGTGTGATCGACCGTGCCTGTCTGCTGCACCTCGTCCGATATCAGTGCGTTCTTCTTGTCCAGGAACAGGATGCGGAACTGCTCGCGCGCCTCGAACGCCATGGCCGAGCGGCAATAGTCGAGAAGCTGCTGCCATGAGGCCAGGACCTCGCGGCCTTGAACCTCGCCGCGCGCCATGCGCTGTGCCGTTGCCGCAACCACCTTCAGGTCGAACGCCACCACCGGACCGATGCCCTTGATCTCCCGCAGAAGGCCAACGGGCGCGCCGAGCACTTCGGCCAAGGTGCCGAAGCGGGCCAGCAGCGCCTTGGCGACCGGTTTGGTGTCGGCGCGCGGGATCAGGCGGAAGAGCAGGAGTTCCAGAAGCTCATAGTCGGGCAAGGCATCCGGACCGGCCGACGCAAAGCGCTCGCGCAGACGATCGCGATGGCCGAGATAATGCGGCTTTTCGGCTGGGGCGGGCTTTGCCTTCGCGGCTTGCCGGACCGGCACTTCGGAGAAGAAACTCCGCTCGTCGTCGTCGCCTTGTCCCGCCATGTACCGCCCATATCCATCCCGCAGCCGAGCAATGACCGCTGATCCCCACGAAATACTAGGACGGCGGGCGGGGGCGGTCGAGGTCTTTTCGGCGCTGCCAATCAAGCAATAACCGTCAAGAGGCCGGGGCCGCTCCCAGTCGGCGGCAGGGAATGAGTAGCCTCCACCTTCGATACAATGTTGCGGCAATGGGGCACGTGCAAGCTCTCGGTGTCGTCACTGACAACGCCACATTAGGAGACAACCAAGATGCCCAGGCTCATTCGTATCCTGCTGTCCGCCAGGCTGCTTCTTGGCTTCGCCCCGGCAATGGCTGCCCCGATGATCGATGCCGGACCCGCCGTTAGCCGCCCGGATCAGCACTTTCCGATCCATGTCATCCAATGCGATGATCCCTGCACTGACGGCCGTTACAACGACGGGAGGCCGCATGATTGCCGCGAGATCCTGCGCATGCTGGATCACCGCGAGCGTTATCGGGAAAGGCACCGGAACTACGCGCGCGAACGCTACGATCCCTGCACGGATGGCAGGGTCAGCGATGGCCGTCCGCGCAGTTGCCGGGAAATAATGCGCTGGTTCCGAGACCAGGACGAGGACGAGGACTGGCGGCCACGCCAACACTGGAAATAGGCGCGAAACAGAACAGGCGATTGAGGGCCACGGGCTCCTAGGCTGGCAGGCCGGGGCGGTCGAGCTTTTTGGGCGACAGGGTGAAAATCTCGCAGCCGGTGTCGGTCACGCCGACCGTGTGCTCGTATTGCGCCGACAGCGAGCGATCGCGCGTCACCGCCGTCCAGCCATCCGACAGCACCTTCACATGCGGCCTGCCGAGATTGATCATCGGCTCGATTGTGAAGATCATGCCGGGGCGCATTTCCACGCCTTCATTGGCGCTGCCGTAGTGCAGGATGTTGGGCGCGTCGTGGAACAGCTGGCCGACGCCGTGACCGCAGAAATCGCGCACCACCGAGCAGCGCTCTGCTTCGGCGTAGGTCTGGATGGCAGCGCCGATGGCGCCGGTGCGCGCGCCCGGCCTGACCGCGGCGATGCCGCGCATCAGGCATTCATGGGTGACCTCGAGCAAGCGTTCGGCGGCGCGCTTGATCGTGCCGACCGGATACATGCGCGAGGAATCGCCGTGCCAGCCGTCGAGGATGTAGGTCACGTCGATGTTGACGATATCGCCATCCTTCAGCGGTTTGTTGTCGGGAATGCCGTGACAGACCACATGGTTGATCGAGGTGCAGGACGATTTCGTGTAGCCGCGATAGTTGAGCGTGGCCGGCAGTGCGCCGTGATCCATGCCGAACTCGAAGACGAAACGGTCGATCGTGTCGGTGGTGACGCCGGGACCGACCATCGGCGCCAGCTCGTCAAGGCAGCGCGCGGTGAGGTCGCATGCCTTGCGCATGCCGGCAAAGCCTTCCTCGCCATAGAGGCGGATCTGGCCGGTGTTTCTGAGCGGTGCCGTGGCGGCGTCGAGATAGGTGACCATTTTGTCCGTATAGAAGATGACGCGTCGCGGGAGTGCTGGCGCGAATATGCCACCAGATTTGGCACCTGGCGGCGAAAGGTTCAAGGAAGAACTGCCTGGTGCGGCTCCCGCCGCCCGGATATTCGCTTGCCGAACCCAACCGGAGCGCTCGTCCTTGGCGCGCTGTTCGCCTTGCCGTCGGCCTATGTCTTGCTGATGGTGGTGCCCATGGCCTTCGACGCGGAGACCGACCCGGCCAACCAGTAGTCGCTGCCTGGTGCGCCGGAAAGCCTTGCCGGGCCGGCTGCGCCGGCAGGGCTTTCCCTGGCCGGCTGCAGCAAAAGCGGCTGCTTCCGCAGTGACGACACATTTTCGTGGCACAAACGGATAAAGCAACTTTTGACGACGAACGGCGTTGCTTGGGCGACGCCAGTTCGGGAGATGTTGGATGGACAGATTGCAATTCGAGGTACCGGTGCGCATCGCACCAGGTTCCGGCTTGCCGGTCGAGGAAATCTACAGCGTCGAGCAGGCGCTCGATTTTCTGCAGGACTGGCCAGCGCGCCGGCAGGGCCCGGTGTATCAGAAAGCCTTCAATGCCTGTTTTGGCGCCACGGTGGACGTGGTCGAGACCGAAGACGCCTGCCGGGCGTTCATGGCGTTCTGCCGCGTCACCGGATTGATGGCCGGCGACATGATGGCGCCGCGTAAGCGCGGCGGCGAGGCGAGACCGCTGCAGGCCTGAGGCGGCTTCGAATCCCCGGGTGACCAGCTCATCTTCCACCGCGCATGACAATGTCACGCGCGGCGATGCTTCGGCTCGCCTCGTTAAGCTTCCGTTTCCACCTTCGCGGTTAGCCATTGCTTGTTCGGCAATGGTTGATTCGTTGCGTCAGTTTCATGGTTCGGAAGATGTCCCCAGAAAAAGTCCGTGCGTTCCCGATCGATCGTCAGCTATTCTTGGTCAGGGAAGTGGCCGCTACGCTCGGTAGTCTAAACGGCGAGAAGGCCACATCGTTCTGGAGGGCCAAGGCGGCGGAGCTGCTTGATCGGATCATAGGATCGGGCAGAGACAGGGCTACGGCCAGTGACGAAGTACGCAGGTTTTTCCTTGCTGTACAAAGAGAATTGTCGGCCGGGTCGGTTGCTGAACCGGCGCCAGTTCTTTCTGCTTGAAGCAGATTTTATTCCATAGTCTTGTGCTACTTCCCAACAATACGTAACCACCCGACGGTTGCTGCGATTTCTGTGTCTAAACGGCAACAGAGTATCTAAATTACCTCATATCTATTCTTGAGAATACCCGGCCGTGGCTGCGATCTGATAGGTTGCATTAGCAAGGGATGATTCGTTCCGGGTTGGGCGCGGGTCGGGGGGATGGCGATGGCTCTTCGGGAGAGTGCGGTCGGGTCGCGTGGTGTTTCAGCATGGCTGAAACCTCGATGTCTCGGTATTTCCGGCTTCGTGGCGGCAACTGCCGTGACCTTGGTCATGGCGGCGATGCTGTTCATTGGTCCGACCGGTTCCGCCAAGGCGGCTTGTGTTGCGGCCAGTGGCAATGTCGAGAACTGCACAGGCGCGCCAAATGCCGACATCAGCTATACCGCGCCAGGCGTCACGACGCTCAACGTCAATACGCTGACGATCGATCCCAGCCGGATATCGTTGACTGGGACAGGCGCTGCCCCCGCTGACCCAAGTGCGGGTGTGCAGCACTACACCTGCAGCAGCAATGATCCAGCGCGGTGCACGATCACGCCGGCGACGCCTGCCAGCAACGGGCATCCCGCTACCGCCGAGTCGTGCGCTGGGCCCGATTGCGTCGCGCCGCCCGCGACAGCGGCAGGTGGACCATCTGGCAATTCCGGTCCGACACTTACGGTCAACTACAACCAGCCTGCGGCCAGCACCAATACATCCGGCAGCGGCGCGGTGATCGCGAACGGCACCATCGGCGTGCTTGGGTCCTCAAGCGGCAGCCGCGGCGGCAATGGCAGCAATGGCTACGTCTTTTCCAACGGCGGCGACGGTCACGACGGCGCCGATGGCGGTAGTGTTACGGTCAACGTCACCGGAGCCGTCCAGACGAGCAACAATTGCGTATTGCCAACGGCATGTCCCAACGCGGGCATCGTTGCGAGCAGCGTTGCTGGCGATGGCGGCGACGGCGGCGACGCCAAGGGCATCTCGGGCAATGCCGGCGACGGTGGCTTGGGTGGCAGTGGTGGCACGGCTACGGCCAACTTCAATGGCGGCAGCGTCGAGACCTTCGGTAACTACTCCGCTGGTGTCGTCGCTATCAGCCAGGGCGGTCATGGCGGCAATGGCGGCGGTGGCGGCGGCCTGGTCTTCAACCCCGGCGGCGGCAGTCCGGCTGGCAGCGGCGGCAACGCCAACGTCTTCACCGGCGTCGGCACGACGATCGTCACCCACGGTATCTATTCGCATGGCATCGTCGCGCAATCGATCGGCGGCGGCGGCGGCGGCAGCGCCGGCGGTTTCGGCCTCTTCTCTTCTTCCGGCGGTAGCGGCGGCAATGGCGGCAATGGCGGCATCGTCCAGGTCACCAACAATGCCGCCATCACCACTTGGGGCAACAATTCGCAAGGCATCCTCGCCCAGACAATCGGCGGTGGCGGCGGCGACGGCGGTTCGAATTTCGGCCTGTTCGCCTCGGGTGGCAGCGGCAGTCTCGGCGGCAATGGCGGTCCGGCCAATGTCGTGACCGTCGGAGTCACCAATTCGGGCGCGATCGTCACCCACGGCCAGGAATCGAACGGCATCCTTGCCCAGTCGATCGGTGGCGGCGGCGGCAATGGCGGCAATTCGGGCGGTCTCGTGTCGCTAGGCGGCAACGGCGCCTCGACCACCAATGGCGGCATCGTCGAAGTGACGAACACCGCCGCCGGTTCCATCGACACCGACGGCAAGCAGTCGGCCGGCATCTTCGCGCAGTCTGTCGGTGGTGGTGGCGGCAATGGCGGTACGTCCGGCGGCCTGTTCTCTGCTGGCGGCAAGGGTGGCGCCGGCGGTAATGGCGCCCGCGTGACAGTCACCAATGCCGGTGATATCGAGACCGGCAAGAACGCGATCTTCGACAGCACGGCGGCGGTCAATTCGGCCGGCATCTTCGCGCAATCGGTCGGCGGCGGCGGCGGCAATGGCGGCGGCGCCTTCTCCGGCGGCCTCGGCTTCAGCGTGGCCCTTGGTGGCGCTGGCGGCAGCGGTGGTACGTCCGGCGCCGTCGAGGTGCTGCGGGACGCCAGCGACACCGCCTATTCCATCATCACCCATGGCGACCAGTCCGACGCTGTGTTCGCGCAGTCGATCGGTGGCGGTGGCGGCAATGGCGGCTTTGCGGTTTCGGGCGCGATCGGCCCCCTTGCCCTTGCCATGGGCGGAGCGGCCGGCAATGCCAGTGACGGCAACACGGTGACGGTGGAGACCGCCGGCTCGCTGACGACCTACGGCGACGGCTCGCGCGGCATCTTCGCGCAATCGATCGGTGGCACGGGTGGCAATGGCGGCGCGGCGATCGCGGTCGCGGTCAATGCCACGGGAACGTTCGCGGCGGCGATCGGCATCGGCGGCAATGGCGGGAAGGGCGGGGCATCGAAGCTCGTTACAGTGTCGAGCCTGAGCGACATTTCGACATCTGGCGACAATGCCGCCGGCCTCGTCGCGCAATCGGTCGGCGGCGGCGGTGGCAACGGTGGCTATTCGATCGGCGGTGCGATCGGCGGGATCGGTATCGCGGTCAACATCGGCGGCCAAGGCGCCGGTGGCGGTGCCGGTGCGGATGTCATCGTCGGCAGCTCCGGCTCGATCCATACCAAGGGCGAGAACTCGACCGGCATCCTGGCGCAATCGATCGGCGGTGGCGGCGGCAATGGCGGCTTTACGGTCTCGGCGGCAATTGGCGTCGGCGCGGCAAGCGTCGGCCTTGGCGGGGCCGGCGCCGACGGCAGCAACGCTGGTAACGTCATCGTCAACGCCGACGGCGCCAACCATGCGGTCACCATGGCCGCTTATGCCGGCACCTGGAACCTGGTCACCGAAGGCAAGAACGCCGTCGGCGTTCAGGCTGAAAGCATCGGCGGCGGCGGCGGCAATGGCGGCTTCTCCGGCAGTCTGACACTTGGCGGCGTGGCCGCCGTCGGCGTCAACCTTGGCGGCAAGGGCGGTGGCGGTGGCGATGCCGGCACGGCGACCGTCAACAATGGCAAGAAAGTCGGCAATGTCGTCACGCAAAACAGCATCCTGACCATCGACGACGGATCGACCGGCATCCTGGCGCAGTCGATCGGCGGCGGTGGCGGCAATGGCGGCTTTGCCGTGACGGTGAGTGGCTCTGGCTCCTACGAGGGCGCCGGCGGCGCGGCGGCGGTATCGATCGGCGGCAGCGGCGCCACGGGCGGCGTCGGCAAGGATGTTTTCGTCACCAGCTACGGCAACATCGCTACAAACGGCAAACAGGCTGACGGCATTCTGGCACAGTCGATCGGCGGCGGCGGCGGCAATGGCGGCTTCAGCGTCGCCGGCACGTTCACCACCGGCGCGTTCGGCGCCTCGGTGGCGATCGGCGGCAGCGGCGGCACCGGCCAGCTCGCCGGCGCGGTCACCGTGACCTCGACCGGCAACATCCAAACGCATGGCGACCAGTCGATCGGCATCATGGCTCAGTCTGTGGGCGGCGGCGGCGGCAATGGCGGCTTTGCCGGTTCCGGCGCGATCACGCTGCAGGGTGTGGCAGCAGCGGTCGGCCTCGGCGGCAATGGTGCCGGCGGCGGCAGCGCCAAGACGGTCAAGGTCACCTCGACCGGTAACATCACCACCTATGGCGACCAGTCGATCGGCATCCTGGCGCAGTCGGTGGGCGGCGGCGGCGGCAATGGCGGCTCGACCGTGTCGCTGGCTCTAGGTCTGGATGCGGGCATTGCCGTTGGCCTTGGCGGTAAGGGCGGCGCGGCGGGCGCCGGTCTCGACGTCACGGTCATATCGACCGGCAATATTTCGACTGGCGCAGGCTTCACAGCTGGAGACGTGCGCGGCACGGGTGCCGCCGGCATCCTGGCGCAGTCGGTTGGCGGCGGTGGAGGCAATGGCGGCTTTGCCGGATCGCTCGGCGGCGGCAAGTCGATCGCTATCGGCGTCTCGCTTGGCGGTAACGGCGCCGGCGGTGGCGCCGCCGACATCGTCAAGGTGACGAGTACCGGCAACATCTCGACGAATTTTGACAATTCCTCCGGCATCATCGCCCAATCGATCGGCGGCGGCGGCGGCAATGGCGGCTTTGCGGTCGCCGTCTCGGGCGCGATCGGCGATCCTGACGCGGCTACGGCGGCTGTCGCCATTGGCGGCAAGGGCGGCGTCGGCGGCATCGGCAAGGACGTGACGGTGACGAGCACCGGTACGATCACAACGACCGGCAAGTTCTCCAACGGCATCCTGGCGCAGTCGATCGGCGGCGGCGGCGGCAATGGCGGCTTTGCCATCGCGGGCTCGGCGACGACAGGCAATGCCGGCATCGGCGTCGGCGTCGGCGGCAAGGGCGCGACCGGCTCGACCGCCGGCAAGGTGGTCGTCAACAGCTACAGCCTCGTCGACGGCAACGGCCTGCCGGTGCTGCAGGCGCCACCATCAAACACCGTTTCGATCTGGACCCAGGGCGACAATTCTTCCGGCATCTTCGCACAGTCGGTGGGCGGCGGCGGCGGTTCGGGCGGCTTCGCCGGCAGCCTCGGCGTCGGCCTTGGCGGCGGCGGGCTGGGTGTCAGCATCGGCGGCGGCGCCGGATCAGGCTCGAATGCCGATACGGTCACCGTCACCAGCTACAACAACATCCTGACGCAAGGAAAAGATTCTTTCGGCATACTGGCGCAATCGGTGGGCGGCGGCGGCGGCAATGGCGGTTTCGCCATCGCGCTGTCAGGCAGCAACGCCATGGCAGCAAGCGTCGCGGTCGGCGGCTCCGGCTCGAGCGGCGGCGCCGCCGAGGCCGTCACCGTCACCAGTCATGGCAGCATCGAGACCGATGGCGACGGCTCGCATGCGATCTTCGCCCAATCGGTCGGCGGCGGCGGCGGCAATGGCGGTGGCGCCGTGGCCGGCACGCTGACCGGCCGGGGTGCGGGCAGCCTGGCCGTCGGGGTCGGCGGCTCGGGCGACAATGGCGGCGACGCCAAATCGGTAACGGTCACCTCGACCGGCGATCTCAGGACCGAAGGTTTGAAGGCCGACGGCATCCTGGCGCAGTCGATCGGCGGTGGCGGCGGCAATGGCGGGTTCTCGGGCGCGCTTGCGATCACCGCGGGTCAGGGCGCGGTGGGCGTCGGTGTCGGGGGTTCGGGCGCCGGCGGCGGCAATGCCGATACGGTCACCGTAACCTCGACCGGCAATATCGTTACCCTAAAGAACGGTTCGAACGGCATCCTGGCGCAATCGGTGGGCGGCGGCGGCGGCAATGGCGGCGCGGCGGTGACCATCGCCGGCTCCGCGCAGCAGGCGGCCGCGGCCGTTTCTGTCGGCGGCAGCGGCGCCAAGGGCGGCACTTCCAAACTGGTAACCGTCAACAATACCGGCACGATCGACACGACCGGCGACAAGGCGAACGGCATCCTGGCGCAGTCCATCGGCGGCGGCGGCGGCACAGGTGGTTTTGCCATTTCCGGGGAGATGGTCGTCGACGGCGCCGGCGGCGCCGCTGTCAGCGTCGGCGGCAACGGTGGCACCGGCCAGGATGGCGGTGCCGTCATCGTCAACAGCAATGTCGGCACCACCCTCGCCGACAACAACGCAACTGTCCACACCGTGGGCGGCGATTCCAACGGCATCTTCGCGCAGTCGGTCGGCGGCGGTGGTGGCGATGGCGGTTTCTCGGGCGCCATCTCAGTCACCGGCCAGAATGCCAAGGCCGCGATCGCCGTGTCGGTCGGCGGTTCAGGTGCGGGCTCCGGCGACGGCAAGACCGTCAATGTCACTTCGGTCGATAACATCCTGACCGAAGGCAACGGCGCGAACGGCATCCTGGCACAGTCGGTCGGCGGTGGCGGTGGCAATGGCGGCTTCTCCTTTGCCGCGACCATCAAGGGCTCGCTCGGCAAGAACCCGGGCAAAAACGGCGCGGTTTCGGTATCGCTCGGTGGCGGGGCCGGTTCCGGCGGCGATGCCGAGAAGGTCACGGTCGATTCAACCGGCATCATCCAGACCGGCGGCGACAAGGCCTTTGGCGTGCTGGCGCAGTCGGTCGGCGGCGGCGGCGGCACTGGCGGGCTCAGCGTGGCGGCGGCTCTCAACCTCGGTGAGGGCGGCAACCAGATCACCGCCGCGGTCGGCGGCGAGGGCGGTGGCGGCGGTACGGGCGGCGAGGTGCTGCTGACGCGGCACGGCTCGACCGTCACAACCGGCGACCAGTCCGTCGGCCTCTTCGCACAGTCGGTCGGCGGCAGCGGCGGCAATGGCGGCATGGCGATCTCCGGCGTGATTGCCGGCACCGACGCCAAGACCTTGTCGGCCAGCGTCGGCGGCTTCGGCGGCGCCGGTACCAACAGCGGCAAGGTGACGATCGACAATACGGGTGCGATCTCGACCTATGGCATCGAATCCCATGCCATCCAGGCACAGTCGATCGGCGGCGGCGGCGGCAATGGCGGCATGGCCGTCTCGGCCGTGATCGGCTCGCTGGGCACGGGAACCAATTTCAACGCCGGCGTCACGGTCGGCGGCTTCGGCGGAGACGCCGGTTTTGCCGGCGACGTTTTCGTGACCAATCACGGCCTGTTGCAGACCGGCCTGCTCGCGGCGGGCCAGACCACGACCAATGGCGATGGCGCTTACGGCATCTTCGCGCAGTCGGTCGGCGGCGGCGGCGGTTCCGGCGGCAACGCCATCACCGGCGTGCTCGGCCTCAACGGCAACAATGCGGGCACGCAGGTCAACGTCAGTGTCGCGGTCGGCGGCGCGGCCGGCGACGGCAACAAGGGCGGCAACGTCACCATCAGGCAGTATGGCGGCATCGAAACCAGCGGCGTGGGCGCTTTCGGCATTCTGGCGCAATCGATCGGCGGCGGCGGCGGCACCGGCGGCCGCGCCAATTCGATCTCGCTGCAGCTTGGCGCGAAATGCACCCTTCCGAAAGTCTGCGAACCGGCCGGCGGCAAGCCGAACTGGAATCTTCAGGGCGTCGTCGGCGGTGCCGGTGGAACCGGCAACGACGCCGAGACCGTCGACGTCGGCAATTATGATTTCATCACCACCCATGGCGACAAGTCGTCCGGCATCGTCGCACAATCGATCGGCGGCGGCGGCGGCATCGGTGGCGACGCTTATGTGGGAACGGGTGGCCTCTTCGCGATACCTTACGTGCCGGTCGATCCGACGCTGCTGCTGAAGCCGCTCGGCACCAGCAGCCTGACCAGGTCCGGCACGGTCGCCATTGGCGGCAACGGCGCTGGCGGCGGCAATGGCGGAACCGTCATCGTTGCCAATGAAAGCGTGATCACCACCTTCGGCACCAAGTCGGATGGCATTCATGCGCAGTCGATCGGCGGCGGCGGCGGCGATGGCGGCGACGGCCAGGCCGGCGCGCTCGGCACCGTCGGTATCGGGGGCCAGGGCAAGGCCGCCGGCAATGGCGGCTCGGTCACCGTGACCAACGGCAAGACCGACCTCAGCCAGGCCGGCACGGCCATCATCGAGACGCACGGCACGTCGCCAACCCCTCCGGCCGAAGGCGCCCCGAGCGCCGATCCCGAGCAGGGCTATTCCGCCGGCATCTTCGCGCAGTCGGTCGGCGGCGGCGGCGGCACCGGCGGCGGCGCCGGCGGCCTGCTGTCGCTCGGAGGTTCCGGGAAAGCCGGTGGTATAGGCGGCCACGTCACGGTCAACAATTATGGCGGCATCCTTACGCATGCCGATGATTCCGTTGGCGTTTTCGCGCAATCTATCGGCGGCGGCGGCGGCGCCGGCGGCTCGCTCGGCATCAGTGCGATCGCCGTCGGCGGCTCCGGCGGCTCAAGTGGCAATGGCGGACAAGTGGATGTCATCAACGACGCCATGATCGAGACGCACGGCATCGATTCCTACGCCATCCAGGCGCAGTCGGTGGGCGGCGGCGGCGGTTCGGGCGGCGGCAAGAATGGCGGCATCACCGGCTCGATCCCGGCCTTGATCGCGATCGGCGGCGCCGGCGGCTCGTCCGGCATCGGCGGCATCGTCACCGTCACCAACAACAACAGCCTGCACACTTATGGCGCGGGTGCTGATGGTATCAACGCGCAGTCGATCGGCGGCGGCGGCGGTTCGGGCGGCCGCGCGATCGGCTTCATCGCCGTTGGCGGCAAGGGCGGCGATGTTGGCAACGGGACCATGGCCGGCAGCAATGGCGGCGGCGGCGCGGTCACGGTCAACAACAATGCCAATGGCACGATCACGGTCGAGGGCATCGGCGCGCATGGCATCTTCGCGCAATCGGTCGGCGCCGGTGGCGGCTCGGGCGGCGGCGGTATCGGCGCCAGCATCGTGCCGACTTCGGTCGGCGTCGGCGGCGATGGCGGCAGTTCGGGTGACGGCGGTGTCGTCACCGTCAACAACCACGGCGACATCACGACCGTGTCTGCTTCCTCGGTGGCGATCTTCGCCGAATCGATCGGCGGCGGTGGCGGCAACGGCGCCATGAGCATTGCCGCGGCGCTCAGCCCTGGCGCCTTGACATTCGGCATCGGCGGCGACGGTGGTGCCAGCGGCAAGGGCGGCGACGTCAACGTCACCAATTTCAGCGACGGCTTCATCCACACCCAGGGCTTTGGCTCGACCGGCATCATGGCGCAGTCGGTTGGCGGCGGCGGCGGCAATGGCGGGGCGACCTACTCGGTGGCCGGCGGCGTTCCCGGCTTCTCGCTGGCGCTGGGCGGCAAGGGTTCCGCCGGCGGCGACGGCGGCGTGGTCACCGTCGTCAACAACGGCCAGATGCAGCTCGACGGCGACAATTCGGTCGCGATCTTCGCGCAGTCGGTCGGCGGTGGCGGCGGCAGCGGCGGCACCGCGATCGCGGCGACCATCGGCCCGCCGGTGTTCATCGGCGGCGACAGCGGCGCGACCGGCAAGGGCGGCGATGTCACCGTCACCAACACCGGCGTGATCGTGTTGAAGGGCAATGGCTCGGTCGGCATTTTCGCGCAGTCGGTCGGCGGTGGCGGCGGCGTGATGACCGCCGGCACCGATGGCATCATCGAGGCTGTCAATGGCGGCAGCGGCGATGGCGGCAAGGTGACGATCAACAGCAATGTCGCCATGCTGATCACCGGCGACAATTCGGTGGGCGTCTTCGGCCAGAGTGTCGGCGGCGGCGGCGGCGTTGGTGGGTTCTCCGGTAATTTCCTCGGCCTCGACCAGGCACCGGCTGCAACCAGCCTGATGGTGAGCCCGTTCTCGACGCCGGCACCGCAAGGGTTCATGGGCAGCGCCGGCGGCGCCGGTGTGGGCGGCGACGTCACGTTCGAGCAGACCGCCAACCTCTATGTCACCGGCAAGAACTCATCCGCGCTGATGGAGCAGAGCTCCGGCGGCGGCAGCGACATCGCCGACAATGGCGACATCAACGTCACCATCGCCAAGGACGTGATGATCATCGGCGGCTCGGGCACCGGCGCCGGCGTCAGCTACCTGGACGGCAGGGACAATGTGCTGACCAACAACGGCTTCGTCGGCGCGGTCACCGGGGCCGACGGTTGCATCCCCGGGGTCGACGCGGGCTGCGAGCGCAAGATCGACGGCTATGCCATGCTCGGCGGCGTCGGCAACGACACCTACAACAATTTCAAGGACACGATGGGCTCGATTGCCCTCGGCGGTGGCCAGAATGCCTTCAACAACGAGAAGGACGCCATTTACCGGATGGGCGACACCGTCGACCTCGGCGGGACCGGCCAGTTCAGCAATGACGGCTATGTCGCGCCGGGCGACCTCGACCATGTCCTGACGACTTACGTCACGGGGAACTGGACGCAGTCGGGGATCGGCACCTACCTGCTCGACCTCGATCTCGACCCGCAAGCCGATCAGATCAACATCACCGGCACGGCAGACCTCGATGGCAAGGTCAATCTCAACATCATGGAACCAGGTGCCGCGAAGCCAGGCACCGAGGAGTACCTGATCCTGCATGCCGATGGCGGCATCACCGACAGCGGGCTCGTGCTCGACTCGATCCCCAGCGCGGTCGCTCTGTACAAGCTGGTGTATGAGGGCCTCGACGATCTCTATCTCAATGTCGATATCAACTTCGCCCGCACCGGCCTGACCGAAAACCAGACCTCGGTCGGCCGGGCCGTCAACGCCATCCAGACGGATCTGACCTCGCCGGCCTTCGAGAAGATCGCCGCTGCGCTGTTCTATATCCCGACGCTCGATCAGCTTGGCGCTGTCTACGACTCGATCTCGGGCGAGGGTGTTTCTGGCTTCGAGCAGCCGCAGTTCGACGCCTATGACACATTCATGGCCTCGATGAACCGGCAGGCGAATTTCTGGCGCACCGGGCTCGGCACCGATCCAACGGATTATTCCCTCAAGCCGCAGGCCTATGACGAGCCGGCGGCGAAGAAGAAGGATCCGTTCAAAGCCATGCAGCCGGACGAACGGCGCTGGAGCTACTGGGCAACGGCCGGCGGCAACGCCGGTGACCTCGGCGGCGATGCCGTCGTTGGCAGTGCCGAAAATGTCTACAGGGGTGGCAGCTTCGCGGCGGGTCTGGAGTCCACCGGCGACTCCGACATGGTGATGGGCTTTGCGCTGGGCGGCGCGGCGGCGTCCTTCGCCGTCGACGACCGCCAGACCTCCGGCAACATCATCGGCGCCCAGGCCGGCGCCTATGTCGCGCGCAAATGGGATCAGTTCTACATCAATGGCGGACTGGCCTTCGGCCTCTACAACAACAATGTCCATCGGGCGACCTCGGTACCCGGCTCGGACACACCGCTCGATCCCGTGCCCGCGATCACGACGGAGAACTGGCGCAGCAATTTCCTGAGCGCCGGTTTTGGCACCAATGTGGAGGCCGGCTGGCGCCAGCAAGTGGGCCAGGGCGCGATCACGCCGTTCGCCGCGCTCCAGTTCTCGTTCCTGTCCATGGATGCCTTCGACGAGACGTCGCTTGGCGGCGGCGCGCTGGGGCTCAGTTTCAACCAGCGCGTCATCACCTCGCTGCCGGTCTCGCTCGGCTTGCAACTCGACACGACGATCGCCGCAGGCGGTGACCGGTCGCTACAGGCCTGGGGTCGTGCGGCATGGGTGCACGAGTTCGAACCCGACCGCTCGGTCAAGCCGAGCTTCCAGGCGGCGCCCGGCTATTCCTTCGTGATTCAGGGCGCCGCGGCGGCCGAGGACGCGGTCGCCGTCAATGCCGGCCTGAAGATGAACTGGAACAGCAACACCTCGATGTTTGCCACTTTCGACGGCAAATTCGGCGACGGCGTGCAGACCTATGGCGGCAATGTCGGCTTCAAGGTGAACTGGTAGGATAGCGACGGAAAAGAGAAGCCAGCAAGGGCGTGCAGCCCTTGTGGAGCCAGATGCAATTCACGTCCGGCAAGCGAGTCCTGCATGACATGTATCTGCCGTTTGACGGGCTCTTTTCCACAATCGGGAGTTGCTGAAAGTTTTACCCACGACATCAAGAGACTTTAAACTTCTGCCCGATAGCAAAGCACGTATGGCCTCGTGGCGGAGCGGCTACGCTAGAGACTGCAAATCTCGGAAGCCTCGGTTCGATTCCGGGGCGAGGCCTCCAAAATTCCGAAGCGGATAGGCAGGTGGATCGGGCGGGGCTGGACGCCCATCCCCGGCCTATTCTGGCATTGCGCCAAGCGGCTTCACGCGCGCTTTGCCGCTCGGGTGGAGTGATCCTGCCCACGAAGATGTCAGCATGCGACGATCGGCCAAGACGCTGTTTGAAGCCAATGGCGCCTGCGAGCACAAATGAACCGAACTTTTTAGCCGTTCGTTCATATATGCATGCTTTCTAATTTAAGTTATGGCTTTCAATTGCGTCACCCGATTTTGGCTCGCGGCGACCGGCATATGCCGGAGCAGAAATGCAAACGTTGCCACCATCTTCGCCCTCAGCCTGCCGATCGTCGTGGGTGCGGCGGGTTTCGGCGTGGAGACGTCCTACTGGTACTATAACAGCCTGAGACTGCAGGCCACGGCCGATGCCGCGGCTTATGCCGGCGCGCTAGAGCAGATCTCTGGTTCCGACAAGCCAACGGTCATCGCGGCGGCAACACAGTCGGCCGCGACGAACGGGCTTGGCGCGGGCACGATCGTCGTCAACACGCCGCCGGCGTCCGGGCCGAACACGGCGAAGAAAGCTGTCGAGGTCATCGTCAAGCAGAACCTCGACCGCGTGTTCACGGCGATCTTCACGCAGACTCAGGTTCCCGAACGGGCGAGGGCGGTGGCCCTCATCACCAATGCCTCGAAGGCCTGCATGACCGCGCTCGATCCGACCGCTTCGCAGGCCGCACTGTTTTCCGGCAACACCGCGGTGAAGGTCACCGGTTGCGTGATAATGTCCAATTCGATCGCGCCGGACGCCATCAAGCTACAGGGCTCGGCGAGCCTCCAGGTCGATTGCCTGATATCGGCGGGCGGTGTCTCTCTCAGCAACCCCGTCACGACCATCTGCGCGGCGCCGATCACGCAGGCGCTGCCTGTCGCCGATCCATTTGCCGACCTGCCGACCCCGGCGGCATCGAATCCCTGCCAGAATGACAACAAGGCGACGCTGAGCCCAGGCACCTATTGCAACGGCATGTCGCTGAAGGGCAATGTCACCCTCTCGCCCGGCGTCTATGTCGTTCAGGGCGATCTCAAGATTAACGCCAACGCGGCCATTGTCGGCAGCGGTGTGACCATCTTCATGTCGGGCAGTTCGACCGTCGGCATGAATGGCACCGCCTCCGTGAAGCTCAGCGCACCGACCTCCGGTGCCTATTCCGGTGTGCTGTTCTACGGCGACAGGACCGGCAACAGCGCGTCCAGCACATTCAACGGCACGGCGGATTCGCTGCTGACCGGAGCCATCTACTTCCCCAGGCAGCAAGTGAGTTATCTCGGCAATTTCTCGGGCAACATCGGCTGCACCCAGGTCGTCGCCAATACGATTCAATGGTCCGGCAGCACAACCATCAACCAGGATTGCACGAGTCTCGGAATGCGCGACATTCCGGCGGCGCAGTCCGTGGCGCTGGTCGAGTAGCCCTGTGAAACGCCGATCGGTGCCGATCCTGAGCGATAGAGCGGGCGTTGCGGCGGTCGAGTTCGCGATGGTTCTGCCCTTCCTGTGCGTGGCGCTGCTCGGCATCATCGATGGCTGGTCTTACATGACGAGCTCGCTGTCGATGCGCGCCGGCGTCAAAACCGCCGCGAACCTGATCATGGCGGGATCGACCAATGATACGGCGACCCAGGGCGTGGCCATTTCGAGCTGGGAGAAGCGACCGCCGGATGGCCAGGTCACGCTAAGCCGGATTTACAAGTGCGGGACGACGGTGGTCGATGCTTCCACCTTGTGCAGCGGGCCGAAGGCGCCATCGGTCTATGTCCAGATTCAGGCATCGGCGACCTGGGTGCCGCCCTTCGCCTTCGGTGTCTTCTCCAGTTCCAGCGTCATCGGCCATCTGGAGGTGATCCGTGTCCGCTAAAGCAATCCCGGGAAAAGCGCGCAGCGGTTTTCCGTCCGGAATTGCGTCAAAACAGGTATCTTCAGGACGTCGTCAACGGCCTGCTCGAGCTAACGCATTCAGGCGGGATCAGGCGGGTGGGGCCGGGTTGGAATTCGCGCTCATCGCGCCTTTTCTCGTCATGCTGTTGTTCGGCATCTTCGCCTTCGGCTGGTCGATGAACGCCGTCTCCAGCGTTCGCTATACGCTCGAGACATCGTCACGATCACTGCAACTTCAAAATACGTTGACCCAGGCCGACATCCAATCGATCGCGACGCAGAAACTGCAGGCGCTGGGCCTGAAGGATGTGAACGTCACGATCGCCATCGATCCGGCAAGCGGCGGCTTTCGCATGGCGCACCTGACCGCGACCTACGCCTTCGTCATCGATTTTCCCTACTTCAGCGCCTTTCCGATCAACTACGCGACAACCGTCACCGTGCCGCTGGTTGGCAGTTAGGTCAGGCGTGGGCTTTTGCGGTCAGGTGACGCAAGCCCGGCCCGATTCTCGGGCGACATGGCCAAGCATCGGACGTGGGAAAAAAGGTTCTCGGCAAAGTGCTTGAAAAGCCTGGTACGCCCAAGGGGAATCGAACCCCTGTTACCGCCGTGAAAGGGCGGTGTCCTAACCGCTAGACGATGGGCGCGCTCAGACGAAGCGGCTTATACTGACGTTGTGCGCAACCGGCAACCCGTCAGGTGCCGCCTTGGACAACTTTTTTCCAACCTGACAAATCAGCGATTTCACGAGGGGCGGCAGGGCTTGGCGATTTGTGGTGACGTCAGTTGCTTCGTCACGGAGCTCCGCTCCTGCTCCGCCCGTTGGATAACGAAGTTGGCCGCCCTTAGCCGACAGGCTTTCGGTCCGCCAAATCAGCCGCTAGCCGTCGCCACCGCCGCTGCGCCGGCGGCAGCGCCAGTTCCAGTCGCGCTCGGGGCCGACGTCGACATGGACCGATTCGGTGTGGCAATAGGTTCCGACGCCGCCGCGGCCGGGCATGGTCCTGATGTAGTTCGCCAGCTCCCATTTGGAGACGCCGGGCACCTGGATGTCGGCGGCGGCGCAGTACATGTGCAGCGAATTCTTGGCACCGTTGGCGCGGCGGTTGCGGGCCGGGTCGCGATAGCCCGAGGTCACCATCATCTTGCGGCCGTAGTGGCCTTCGATCGTCTTCAGCACACGCACCAGCGACGGCTTCAGGCAGGCGACGTCCACGCTCTCATTCTGCTTCAAGAGGCCGTTGGGCGCCAGGCGGGCCATGCCGGCGGCGGACGCGACCTGATAGCTGCCGCCCGAGCCTTCGTCCTCGTTGAGGTCGACGTCGCTTTCGTCGTCGAGGCCGGATTTGCGCTTGATCTCGAACAGGGCCGTCTGGCGCACGCCAGGCAAGGCGTCGCTGCCCGTGATGTGACCGGCATCGTCACCGCCGGTCGAAGCCAGTTGTATCGGCTTTGCCGTGGAATCGGCCGAGGCCAATGTGATGATCGGCTTTGCCGCCGCCGGGGCAGGCTTGGCCTGCACGACCGGCTGTTCGCCAGATCGTGTGTTGACCAGCGGGGCAGGCGTCGCCGAAGCCGGGGTGGCACCGAACATCGATGCCAGGAAGCCTTTTTTCCTCGGGGCGTCGGCTTGCGGCGCCTCGCCAGCGGTCACATAGACGGGGTTGTTCATCACCGGTGCGGCTGCCGGCCTCGGTGCGATCGCGGCGGCATCCGCGGCGGCGATCTTCTGGGCAACCGCGTCGGTCTGCTGCGCCGTCTGTACTGGTTGTTGCAAGGCCTGCGGCGTCTGTCCCACGATCGTTTCAGCGCCGGCCGGCGTGGTGAGCGGGAAGACAGCCTGCGGCTTGGCCATCGGCACGTAGGCAACCTTTTCGGGGAGCGCCGTGTCGGCTTCGCTCATCACGGTCGTCTGCTCTGTCGCCACCTGCGACGACGAATCGGCGGCGGCGAGCGGCTTGCCGGTGGAGGCGGCGTTCATGTTCGACGCGGAAGCATTGTAGCCGGGCATTCCAACCGACATTGTCGGGTCGCCAGCCGATGTGCAGGAGGCCAGGAGCATCGAGCAGAGCGCTGCCACAATGGCGCGGCGTTCTCCCTTTGCGAGGCTCCATCCTGCTGATTTCAAACTCAAATTCCCCCTCGATGTCCGGTCGGTATGTCCGAGACGCTGACCAGTATGTCCGCGTCAGGCTGACCATTGTCTCCGATCCGGAAACGAGACCTGTGTCAAATCAGCAAGCCTGTAAGTATTTTTGCAGCGACTGCCGAATTGCGGCTGCTTGATGGTTGACGACACCATTTCGCCCGCTTTTACGGGTCCGTCAACTCACCACACATTACAGTCCGTTACACACGCACCCTGACATAGGTCCCGGGAGCATCGCCCAAGGTTTTCATATGCTTGCCGGGTTTGCGGGCAGGGACGCGGGTGTTGTCCTTGGCCTCTATCCAGCTTTGCCAGTGCGGCCACCAGGATCCGGGATGGTCCTGGGCGCTGGCTATCCACTGGTCGAAGTCGCCTTTCGGCGGGCCGCCGGTCCAGTACTGGTATTTGTTGGATGCGGGCGGATTGACGACGCCCGCTATATGGCCCGATCCCGCCATCACATACTCGACCGAGCCGCCGAAATATTTCGAGCCGAGGAAGACGGACAGCGCCGGCGCGATGTGATCTTCCCGGGAGGCGAGATTGTAGACCGGAATGGTGACATCGCCGAGCGAGACCGTGTGGCCCGCCAGCTCCATCGTGCCGCGCGAGAGGTTGTTCTCGAGATAGCAGTTGCGCAGGTAGAAGGAATGGTTGGCCGCCGCCATGCGGGTCGAATCGGCGTTCCAGTAGAGCAGGTCGAAGGGCAGTGGATCCTTGCCGCGCATGTAGTTGTTGACGACATAGGGCCAGATCAGGTCGCCCGAGCGCAGCATGTTGAAGGCGGTGGCCATCTTGGTGCCGTCGAGATAGCCCTTTTCGTTCATCGACTTTTCCACCGCCGCGACCTGTTCCTCGTCGACGAACACTTTCAGATCGCCGGCATAGGTGAAGTCGACCTGGGTGGTGAAGAAGGTCGCCGACTTGATGCGGTCGTCGCCTTCCCTGGTCATCAGCGCCAATGCCGCCGCCAGCAGCGTGCCGCCGACGCAGTAGCCGATCGCGTTGACGTCGCGTTCGCCGATCGCCTTCTCGATCGTGTCGAGGCCGTATTGCAGGCCCTCCCTGATATAGGCTTCCCAGTTCTTGGCGCCGTGGCGCTCGTCCGGATTGATCCAGGAGATGACGAAAACGGTGTGGCCTTGCTCGATCGCCCATCGGATGAAGGATTTCTGCGGGTTGAGGTCGAGGATGTAGAACTTGTTGATCCAGGGCGGGCAGATCAGCAGCGGGCGCTTCAGCACCGTCTCGGTCGCCGCATCATACTGGATGATCTCGGCGACATCGCTGCGGCCGACCACCTTGCCGGGCGTGGTGGCGATGTTCCTGCCGATCTCAAAGGGCGAATAGTCCGCCTGGCGCAATTTCAGGTCGCCCTTGCCGGCGGCGATGTCCTCGGCCAGCATCTTCATGCCGCGCACCAGGTTTTCGCCGTTGGAGGCGACGGTTTCGCGAAACAGTTCGGGATTGGTCAGGATGAAATTGGACGGCGAGATGGCGTTCGATACCTGCTTGACGTAGAAGCTCGCCTTGTGGCGGGTGTGCTCGTCCAGGCCTTCGGCATGGTCGACCAGCTCGGACGCCCAGCGCGAGGTGACGAGATAGGCCTGCTTGAGGAAATCGAAGAAGGCGTTGCGGCCCCATTCCGGATCCTGGAAACGCTTGTCGCCGCGCTCCGGTTTGACGGCATCGTCGGGCCCTTCGGCGTTGGGGCTGACGCGCTGGATGGCATTTGCCCAAACCGTCATATAGCCGGCGAACAGCCTTGTCTGCGCCTCGAGCGCGCGCTGCGGATCGGCAAGCCAGTATTCCGAGAGCTTGGAGAAGGTCTTGACCATGTCGACGACCGGCTCGGCGACATGGTCGCGGACCTCACCTTTTTCGCGCGGTTCGGCCCAGGCGGAGGCAGCTTTGCCGGCCTGCTCGATCATCCGCGCCATGTTCAGCGCGAAGCGTTCCGGATCCTTCACCAGATATTGCTCGACCGTCGAAGGTCCGCCATCTTCCGCTTTGCCCGAATCGGGTGTTTTGGACATGGTTCGCGGGGTTCCTCCGGAAGCGTTTTCTTGACATATTAACATGGGACATCCGACAGGGTCCAATCTCGCTCTACCCCGGCTGCCAAGGAAACAATATGACGAATAAGTTTGGCGAGACTGTTTTTTTCGGTGCCGGCCATTTTTGCCGCATCGGCGCGGCGATCATGTTCGTGGCCATTGCCGGATGTTCGAGCACGAATACCAGTGGCCCGGTGCCGATGGCCTCGGACGCCGGCCCGAAGGACACCGGCACCTTTCCGAACCTGAACATCCCGCCGAAAGTGGCGGCGAAACAATTCACCGAGGCCGAGAAGAACGCCAAGCTCGCCCAGTTGAAGGCCGACGAGAACGGGCAGGGCGCCAAGGGCGGCGGCGCGGCCGTCACCAACCAGGCGGCGTTGACCGATCTCGCCAAGAAACACGGTCCGCAGACGCTGAAGCAGATCGAAGGCAAATGCGACCCCACCCTCGACCCTACCTGCAAATGAGTATATAGCGCGCGCCCAATGCCCTAACATATCCGGGGCTCCCTTTGCTGTCTGGAACCGCCATGGAAGAATTTCACAAGGTCCGCCGGCTTCCGCCCTACGTGTTCGAGCAGGTCAACCGGCTCAAGGCCAGCGCCCGTTCGCGCGGCGCCGACATCGTCGACCTCGGCATGGGCAATCCGGACCTGCCGACGCCGAAGGCCATCGTCGACAAATTGTGCGAGGTCGTGCGCGACCCGCGCACGCACCGCTATTCCTCGTCGCGCGGCATTCCAGGCCTGCGCCGCGCCCAGGCAAACTACTATGCCCGCCGCTTCGGCGTGAAGCTCAACCCCGATACGCAGGTGGTGGCCACGCTTGGCTCGAAGGAAGGCTTCGCCAACATGGCGCAGGCGATCACCGCGCCCGGCGATGTCATCCTGTGCCCCAATCCGACCTATCCGATCCACGCCTTCGGCTTCATCATGTCGGGCGGCGTCATCCGTTCGCTGCAGGTCGAGCCCGATGACGGCTTCATTCCGGCGCTCGAGCGCGGTGTCCGCCACTCGATTCCGAAGCCGCTGGCGCTGATCCTCAACTATCCGTCGAACCCGACGGCACTGGTGGCCTCGCTCGATTTCTACAAGGACGTCGTCGCCTTCGCCAAGAAGAACGACATCATCATCCTGTCCGACCTTGCCTATTCGGAGATCTATTTCGACGGCAATCCGCCGCCTTCCGTGCTGCAGGTTCCGGGCGCCATGGATGTCTGCGTCGAGTTCACCTCGATGTCCAAGACCTTTTCCATGCCCGGCTGGCGCATGGGCTTCGCCGTCGGCAACGAGCGGCTGATCTCGGCGCTGACCCGGGTCAAATCCTATCTCGACTACGGCGCCTTCACCCCGATCCAGGTGGCCGCCGCCCATGCGCTCAATGGCGACGGCGCCGATATCGCCGAGGTGCGCGACATCTATCACAAGCGCCGCGACGTGATGGTCGATGCCTTCGGCCGCGCCGGATGGGCCATCCCGGCCCCGGCCGCCTCGATGTTCGCCTGGGCGCCGATCCCGGAGCCGTTCCGGCATCTGGGATCGCTCGAATTCTCCAAGCTGCTCATCGAGCATGCCGACGTGGCGGTGGCGCCGGGTGTCGGTTTCGGCGAGCATGGCGACGATTTCGTGCGCATGGCACTGGTCGAGAACGAGCACCGGATCCGCCAGGCGGCGCGCAACATCAAGCGCTTCCTGTCGACCAGCGCCAAGCAGCCCAACAATGTGGTGCCGCTTTCCGCCCACCGGTAAATACAATTCGATCTGATTTGAGGGACGCCGCCTTCCATGGCTGAAGCACTGCGTGTTGGAATTGCCGGACTTGGCACGGTCGGTGCCTCGGTGGCGCGCGTGCTGCGCGACAAGGCGACGGAACTGACCCGCCAATGTGGGCGAGACATCGTCGTGGCCGCGGTGTCGGCGCGCGACCGGAAACGCGACCGTGGCGTCGATCTCGGCGCCGCGATTTGGTTCGACGATCCGGTGAAGATGGCGCAGACCGCCGAGATCGACGTGTTCGTCGAGCTGATCGGCGGCGACGAGGGACCGGCGCGGGCTTCGGTGAAGGCCGCGCTCGAAGCCGGCCGCCATGTCGTCACCGCCAACAAGGCGCTGCTTGCCAAGCATGGCGTGACGCTTGCCGAGATCGCCGAGAAGAAGGGCGTGCTGCTCAACTACGAGGCAGCGGTGGCCGGCGGCATTCCCGTCATCAAGACGATGCGCGAAGCGATGGCCGGGAACTCGGTCACCCGCGTGTTCGGCATTCTCAACGGCACCTGCAATTATATCCTGACCCGCATGGAGGCCGAGGGCGTCTCTTTCGATGTCGTGCTGAAGGACGCGCAGCGGCTGGGTTACGCCGAAGCCGATCCGACCTTCGACATCGAGGGCCATGACACCGCGCACAAGCTGTCGATCCTGACCAGCCTTGCCTTCGGCACCAGGATCGCTGCCAACGACATCTACATGGAAGGCATTTCCAACATCACCCAGGCCGACATTCGCGCGGCCGGCGATCTCGGCTACCGGATCAAGCTGCTCGGCGTCGCCCAGCGTACCGAAAGCGGTATCGAGCAGCGCGTGCACCCGACCATGGTGCCGACGGCTTCCGTCATCGCGCAGGTGCATGGCGTTACCAATGCGGTGGCGATCGAGACCGATATTCTGGGCGAACTGCTGCTCTCTGGCCCAGGTGCGGGCGGCAATGCCACAGCTTCGGCGGTCATCGGCGACGTCGCCGACATCGCCAAGAGCCGACCCGGTTTCCAGCACGGTCCGGTCTTCGGCCGTCCGGCGAAGGAGTTGAAGCCCTACAAGAAGGCGCAGATGCGCAGCCATGCCGGCGGTTACTTCATCAGGCTGACCGTGCATGACCGCATCGGCGTCTTCGCGGCAATCGCCAAGCGCATGGCCGACAACGACATTTCGCTGGAATCGATCGTCCAGCACGCGGTCAGCGGCGAGGCGGCGGCGCAGAAGACGGTGATCCTCGTCACCCACGAGACGACCGAGGCCGCCGTGCGCAAGGCCGTCGACGGCATCACCAAGGACGGCCATCTGACCGACAAGCCGCAGGTCATCCGCATCGAACGGGCGGGGTAGCCAACAGTCCCGTTGCCACCCGGCATGGTCGACGGCGGCTTTCGTTTTCGATGAGGGCCGCTACCGGAACGAATCCGCGCCCGCGCCGTTCTCTTGGTCAGCAACCAAGGGAGCCGCTTCATGGCCGATACCAACAAATCCGACACCCCTGACATCGACGACATCCAGAAGACGCTGGAAAAGCAGATCGCCGACCTGCGCAAGGAAATCACCAAGATCAACAAGAGCATCTCGGCACGCAGCGCGGAAATGCTCGATGATGCCAGCGAACAGGCATCGGATTTCTACGAGACGGCCGCTTCCCGCGCCTCGCGGACGGCACAGCAGTTGCGCAGCCAGGCCCAGTCCGTTTCGGAAGTCGCGCGCGAAAATCCAGGCACGACGACCGCCGTGGTCGGCGTGATCGGTTTGCTCGGTTTTCTGGCCGGGATTGCCGTCGGCCAGTCGATGAACGACACGCCGCGCCGCTGGTACTGACCGCTCCGGCATTGAGCCGGCATTGCCGGCTCGTTTCGCCGTTTCAGAAATCATTTGAAGGAGGGCATCATGGCTTCGTCCGTGTTGATCGGCATCCTGATCACGTTTCTCGTCATCATTCTCGTTCTCTATCTGGTTCAGCGACTGCCGCTCGACGCCCGGATGCGGCAGATCGTGCAGATCATCGTCATCATCATCGGTATTATTTCGCTGCTGAAATACCTCGCGGTTTTCTAGGCCGCGAAGGACGGCAATTTCTGTTTCGTGCCGGCCTGGTTCCTCTCGAACCGGGCCGGCATTGTTTTAAGAATGGTGTCAATCGATTGATATTGCTATCCTTTCGGTAAAATTCCCGCCAGGTCTTGCCGTTGTCATGCTCGTTTGACAAAACAAGCGCGCCTACGGCGGGAGGCGGCATCAAACGAGGATTTGCCGACATGAATGTGGCCCAGGACATCGTCGCCGGCCTTGACCGGATACTCACCATGGAACTGGCGCGCGTCACCGAACGGGCCGCCGTCGCGGCCGCCAGGCTGCGCGGACGCGGCGACGAAAAGGCCGCCGATCAGGTCGCGGTCGACGCCATGCGTCACGAACTCAACCAGCTTGCGATCAAGGGCACGGTGGTGATCGGCGAGGGCGAGCGGGACGAGGCGCCGATGCTCTATATCGGCGAGGAGGTCGGCACCGGCAAAGGCCCGGCCGTCGATATCGCGCTCGATCCGCTGGAAGGCACGACGATCTGTGCCAAGAACCTGCCGAACGCGCTCGCCGTGATCGCGATCGCCGAGAAGGGCAGCCTGCTGTTCGCGCCTGATGTCTACATGGACAAGATCGCGATCGGTCCGGGCTACGCCGAAGGCGTCATCGACATCGACGCCTCGCCGGCCGACAATATCGCCAGCCTGGCCCGGGCGAAGGGCGTCGCCGTGGCCGACATCACGGCCTGCATCCTCGACCGGCCCCGCCACGCCAAGCTGATCGACGCCGTGCGCGCCACGGGCGCGGCGATCCGACTGATCGGCGACGGCGACGTCGCCGGCGTCATCCACACCACCGATCCGGAAGAAACCGGCATCGACATCTATCTCGGCACCGGGGGCGCGCCGGAAGGCGTTCTGGCGGCGGCGGCATTGCGCTGCACCGGCGGCCAGATGCAGGGCCGGCTGATCCTCGATACGCCGGAGAAGGTCGCACGTGCCGTGAAGATGGGCATTGCCGATCCGAAGCGGATCTATCGTGCCGAAGACATGGCGCGCGGCGACGTGCTGTTCGCGGCCACCGGCGTCACCGACGGCAACATGCTGGCCGGTGTCAAGTTCGGCCGCACCACCATCACAACGCATACGATCGTGCTGCGCTCCTCATCGCGCACCGTGCGGGAGATCAAGGCCCGGCACCAGGATCTGGATAAGTTCTAGAGCAATTCCAGGAAAAGTGTGTAACGGCTTTCCGTTCGGAATTGCGTAAAAACAAAGCGTTAGAGCGGTTCAGCGATTCCACCAAACGCTGAACCGCTCTAGGCCTGCTTGCGGAGCCGGGTTTCAGTTGTTAGCCATCTGGCTGGCACGCCGCCCGCATTTCGCAAGCGGCCGGCGAATGGCGCCGATGCATGGCCCAAAGGCGGAAAGCGTAGTTTTTCCTTGAAGTCTCTCGCTACGCGCATCCGCCTGGCTTTGCCGGCCTTTGGCTTTAAAGCGCGTCGCGTCAACGCGACGCGCTTTAAACTGTTGTTTGTGCACGTCGTCACCCTAAAACCGCTGCACGGTTTTGGGCGACATGCATTATCCTGCCGCCAACCATGAGTTGGCAAAGCGCATGACGGGCGAAAGGCGCCTCTTCCTCGATGTCAGGCAGTCGGCTACCGGTCTCTCCTGGGAGCACCGGCTGACCGAACGGCAGGACATGATCGCGCTCGCCATCGCCCAGGGTCATGGCGTGCCCGACATCGTCGCGCGCGTTCTTGCCGGACGCGGGGTCACCGCCGACGGGACCGAGCGGTTTCTCGACCCGACGGTCCGCGACCTGTTGCCGAATCCGGCCTCGCTGACCGACATGGACAAGGCCGCCATCCGCATCGCCGCCGCCGTCGTGGCCCGGGAGAAAGTCGCGATCTTCGGCGACTACGACGTCGACGGCGCGGCCTCGTCGGCCTTGCTGAAGCGGTTTCTCTCGCATTTCTCGGTGCCGTCGGAAATCTATATTCCGGATCGCATCTTCGAGGGTTACGGTCCCAATCCCGATGCCATGCGCGAACTGGTCTCGCGCGGCGCGACGCTGATCGTCACCGTCGATTGCGGCACCAACAGCGCCGTTTCCGTCGAGGCCGCCAAGGAGGCGGGCGCCGATGTCGTGGTGCTGGACCATCACCAGGTTGGCGGCGCGCTGCCGGCGGCGCATGCCGTCGTCAATCCAAACCGCGACGACGATCTTTCCGGGCAGGGCCATCTCTGTGCCGCCGGCGTGGTCTTCCTCGCCCTCGTCCAGACGGCAAAGGTGCTGCGCGGGATGACCGACGCCACGCCGCCAGACCTGCTTTCGCTGCTCGATCTCGTTGCGCTTGCCACGGTCTGCGACGTGGTGCCGCTCACCGGTGTCAACCGCGCCTTCGTCGTCAAGGGCCTGCAAGTGGCGCGGCAGCAGAAGAATGAAGGGATGGCCGCGCTGGCGCGGGTGTCGCGCATTGGCGAGCCGATCAGCACCTTCCATCTTGCCTATCTGATCGGCCCGCGCATCAATGCGGGCGGGCGCATCGGCGATGCCGCGCTCGGCAGCCGGCTGCTGGCAACGGACGATCCGGTCGAGGCGCAGACCATAGCCGAGACGCTCGACCGGCTGAACCAGGAACGGCAGTTGATGGAGCAGGAGATGCTCGCCGCCGCGCGCGCCGAAGCCGATGCCGAACTGGCGGGCGGCAGCGGCCCGGCGATCGTCGTGACCGCCAGCAACAACTGGCATCCCGGCATTGTCGGCCTGCTCGCTTCGAGGCTCAAGGATCACGCGCGTCGGCCGGCTTTCGCAATTGCCTTTAATGCCATGGGCATCGGTACCGGTTCGGGCCGTTCGGTGTCGGGCTTCGATCTTGGCCGGCTGGTGCGCGAAGCCGCCAATGCCGGGCTCATCGTCAAGGGCGGCGGCCACGGCATGGCGGCCGGCATCACCGTCGAACGCACCAGGCTGGGCGAGCTCAGGGCCTTCTTCGAGGAGCGGGCGGCCGCCGATGTTTTCCGATTGCAGGACGAGGAAAGCCTGGCGATCGACGGCGCGCTTGCCGCGGAAGGCGCGACGCTCGGCCTGCTCGACGCGCTGGAGAAGGCCGGCCCCTTCGGCGCCGGGCATGTGGCGCCGGTTTTCGCCCTGCCGCGCCATCGGCTGGCCGATATCAGGCCGGTCGGCACCAACCATATTCGCGCCGATTTGCAATCGGAGAGCGGCGGCCGCATCCAGGCGATCGCGTTTCGCGCCGTCGATACCGTGCTTGGCGAATTCCTGTTCAAGAACCGGGGCAAGACTGTGCATGTCGCCGGCTCGCTGTCGGGCAATTACTGGAACGGCAACCGCACGGTGCAGTTCCGCATCATTGACGCGGCACGGGCGTAGCGGCACCGCAACCGGGCAATTCAGCCGGCCGGCGCATAACGCCGCGTCACGAGCGAACAGCTTGATGAGACGATCTAGGCGAGAACGCTCTGCAGGCGGGTCAGTTCGCCGATCTGCGCCATCGTCGCCTGGTAGCCGAGCTGGATCGCCTCGTCGGCGCGGTGGAATTCGGTCAGGCCGATATGGCTGAGCTTGGGCTGCAGCGACATGTCGGGCGGGTCGCCGGCAAGTCGCGCCCGTGAAATACGGTCCTGGATGATGTTGAAGGCCTCGACCATGACGCCGGTGATGCCCAGGCGCGTCTGGTGCGATTGGTGTTCGCCGCCGACCTGGCCGGGCCTTGGCGCGTCCTTTTCGATAACCAGCTCGCCGGCGCTGTGCTTGATCACGGCGGCGCGGCCGAACAAATCGTAGTGAAGATTGACCGCCACCACGAGCGGCTGCTCGTAGGCGCGGCAGACCGAGACGGGTACCGGGTTGACCAGCGCGCCATCGACCAGCACGCGGCCGTTGCAATCGACGGGCTCGAACACGCCAGGCAGTGCGTAGGAGGCGCGCATGGCCGTGATCAGCGAGCCGCTCGACAGCCAGATCTCGTGACCGGTACGGATTTCCGAGGCGACGCAGACGAACGGCTTGGGCAGGTCCTCGAAACGGACGCCGGCGACATGCTCGCGCAGGCGCGCATCCAGTTTCATGCCGCCGAAGAGGCCGCTGCCGCGCAAGTTGAGATCGAGCAGGCCGAAGATGCGTCGCTTGGTGAGGCTGCGGGCGAACTCTTCCAGCTCATCCAGTTTGCCGGCAAGATAACAGCCACCGACCAGCGCGCCGATCGACGTGCCTGCGATCATGGACACTTCGATGCCGGCTTCATCGAGCGCGCGCAGCACGCCGATATGAGCCCAGCCTCTGGCGCAACCGCCGCCGAGCGCCAGCGAAATGCCTGTTTTCCTCGGGGATTTTGTGTCGGATGCGCCGCCGGCCGAGGACAGGCCGTTGGCCTCCCGGACATCTGGTCTGTTACGCAATGACGCCCATTCGAGCATCACGATCTCCCTTGTCCCAAGACTAGTATACGGAAGGGCCGTATCGAAATGGTGAATCTGTGTGGTTGATGTGAGGCAGAAGGTTCAAGCTGGTGGCTTCCGATACGTGTTTTCCGCATCGAACAGCGGCTTGCTGCCGTCGTCGGCAAGCGTCCCCTTGCCATCGACCAGCCCCACCGTCCGATAAAAGCAGGAACGTCGGCCGGTGTGACAGGTTGCGTCGTGGCCCAACACTTTCACGCGAAGCCACACCGCATCCTGGTCACAATCCGTGAGCATCGCCACGACATGCTGGAAATTGCCCGAGGTTTCGCCCTTTTTCCAAAGAGCGTTGCGCGAGCGCGACCAATAGTGGGCGATCCCGGTCTTCAACGTCAGCGCCAGCGCCTGGGCATTCATATGCGCGACCATCAGCAGCATGCCGTCGACGGCATCGGTGACGACCACGGTGACCAGACCGGCGGCATCGAAGCGCGGCGAGAACACCGCGCCTTCTTCCAGGGTCTTCTTGTCCGGGGGAGCTTTTGGGAATTCCAGTGCCGACATATCAGGTCTATTTTCCTTTTGACCGTGGTGCCGGCGAGGGGCTTACGCCCCGCCGCGCACCATGGTGACGAAACGAACCTGTTCCTCCGGCGTGTCCTTGAAGACGCCGGTGAAGGTCGAGGTCAGCGTGGTTGAACCCTGCTTGCGGATGCCGCGCATGGCCATGCACATGTGCTCGGCCTCGATCATGACGGCGACGCCGCGAGGGTTGAGCACGTCCTGGATGACGCCGGCGATCTGCGCGGTCAGCGCCTCCTGCGTCTGCAGGCGATGGGCAAAGATGTCGACGACGCGCGCGATCTTGGACAGGCCGACGACCTTGCCGTCGGGCAGATAGCCGACATGGGCCTTGCCGATGATCGGCACCATGTGATGCTCGCAATGGGAATGGAACTGGATGTCCTTGACGATGACGAGATCATCGTAGCCGGCGACCTCCTCGAAGGTACGGCCGAGCTCTTCCGCCGGGCACATGTCGTAGCCGCCGAACATTTCGCGGTAGGCCTTGGCCACGCGCTTGGGCGTGTCGATCAGCCCCTCGCGGTCCGGATTGTCGCCGGTCCAGCGCAGCAAGGTGCGCACGGCGGCCTCGACTTCGGCTTCGCTCGGGCGGTCGGTGACCGGCTTTTCCATATAGGCGGACTGGGGCATGAGCTTCTTGATGACGGCATCCATAAAAGGCGTCTCCCGTAGTTCCTCTCTCAGGAGGAACGAGTTGAACGGACCACGACCTTCGGTGTCGGAAACTCGCCCCGTCTCCAGCCCCGTAAGCGGCGTGAACTTCCCGGAAATGACGGCGGCGTTCGTCGCCTTGTCGATACCGGACTGCGAGCATTATATAAGGTCGTGGCCAAGCGAAAGGAAGACACGGCAGCGGCAAACGCTGTTCGCTTGGCGCCGACGGATTGGAAAATAATGATCAACGACGTCTACAACGCGAAAATTCTCGGTTTTGCCGGAAACATCGCCCGCATCGGCCGGCTCGATCATCCCGACGCGACCGCGAAGGCGCATTCCAAACTGTGCGGCTCGACCGTGACCGTCGACCTCAAGATGGAGGACGGCGTCGTCACGGACTTTGCCCATGACGTGAAGGCCTGTGCGCTCGGCCAGGCATCGTCCTCGATCATGGCGCAGCATGTCGTCGGCGCCAGCGCCGAGGAATTGCGCGCGGTGCGCGAGACCATGCTGAAGATGCTGAAGGAGAACGGCGCGCCGCCGCAAGGCCGCTTCGCCGACCTTGGCTATCTGGAGCCGGTGCGCGACTACAAGGCGCGCCATGCGTCGACCATGCTGACTTTCGACGCCGTGGTCGACGCCATCGGCCAGATCGAGAAGAAACGCGCCGAAGAAGCGGCTTAGCACGCGCCTAAATCGCTCCTGCTTCGGCGAATTCGCTTCTGATCCAGTCAGCGAAGGCCGCGGCTGGCTCGGAGAGATCGTGCAAATTCCTGGCCACCAGCCAATAGGCACCCGACGCGACGTCGATGTCGAACGGCTTGACCAGCGTCCCGGTCGCCAGTTCCTGGCCGATCTGCAGGAGATCGCCCAGCGCCACCCCATGTCCAAGCAGCGCGGCTTGCTTGGAGAGCGCGGCGTCCGCAAGCATCGAGCCACGCGCGGGCACGGCATCGGTCGGCACGCCTGCCGCCTCGAACCAGCGCGCCCAGCCCTGGCGGTTTTCTTCGTGCAAAAGCGTGAAGCGGGCAAGATCGGCCGGTGTCTCGAGGACCGATCCCGACGAAAGCAGCGCCGGCGACAGGACCGGCGAATCCACTGTCGGGGCCAGCCGCTCGGCCTCGGCACGCGGCCATGAGGTGGCGTGTGCGCTGAAGCGCAGGGCCAGCTCGGGCTGGTCGCCGCGGAACTCTATCAGGCGAGGGTCGACTTCGAGGGAAACGTCGATATCAGGTCGTAACTGCCGGAACCGGTTGAGCCTGGGCACCAGCCACACGGCCGCGAGCGAAGGTTCGACGCTGACACGAACGACGGACTGTGCCGGCGTGGCCACCAGATCACCGAGCAGTTTGTCGATTGCATCGAAGCTCCTGACCAGTTGAGCAAGCAGCCGGCGGCCGGCATCCGTCAGTTCGACGCGGCGATGGTGCCGTTCGAAAAGCGGCTGGCGCAGGAAGGTTTCGAGTTCGCGGATCTGCCGGCTGATCGCCGCTTGCGAGACGAACAGCTCCTCGGCGGCCTTGCTGAAGCTCAAATGCCGGCCAGCCGCCTCGAAGCTCCTCAATGCCGTCAGGGGCAGGCGTCCGCGCTTCATTTTCGCATAACCCAGGATTATCCGAAGCGGAAATTATACTCGTTTGAAGGCGAAGGCCAGCGGCGGTCTAATCCGGTCAAAGGAGACACGACCATGATCCAGTTCCTGGACATTCTCGGCGATGTCCTGCGGATCGCGACGTTTCAATGGCGTGACGAAAGACGCGGTGGAGCGCATCACGAAGAACGGCCCCACCCTGGCCGGTGGGCGCCTCCAACCGACCGGCAACCATTTCGCCGTTTCCGTCCATGACGGCGGGACGGGCGGGATTGCGTTCTCCGGCGCAAGCGCACATCTATCAGCTGGAAACGCGGAGATCGCAGTGGGCGACCAGCATGGGCATGCGCATACGGCGTCGAGGCGCGGCCGCAACTGGCCGGGCCGTTGGCGCAAGACGCCCGGACGCGTGCTCGGCACCTCTTTCGTGCGGCTTTACCAACTGACGCTGTCCGGCTTTGTCGGCAATTCCTGCCGGCATTTGCCGACCTGTTCGGAATACGCGCATGAGGCGATTGCCCGCCATGGTCTTTGGGCCGGTGGCTGGATGGGGTTGTTCCGCGTGCTGCGCTGCGGTCCATTCGGCACGCACGGCATCGATCTCGTGCCGGAGGCTCTGGCGCCCCGTTACGCCTGGTTCATGCCATGGCGGTACTGGCGGATCGGCCGTAAGCGCGGCGACGCGCAGGGATGAGGACGCTGGTCATGCGGCGCCAGCCGCGCCGGTTTACGATCCGGTAGGGTTAACGCAAGCCTGCACAACAACTGCGCATTTGAGACAAAATCGAGACAAGAGACCTCGCTAAGCCCGCTCGCGAACCCCTCCTGGAGCGAGCATCCCATGCGCAACATCGACCGTCTTCCCTTCATCTTTGCCGGAATCCTGTTCCTGCTTGCGTGGCTGTTGGGATTTCCGATGCGCGCTCAATCGGCGCCGCTCGCCGATGTGCACTGCACGCTCATCGTCGACGCCCTGAGCGGCAAGACGCTTTACCAGGACGGCACCTGCGACCAGCGCTTCACCCCAGCCTCGACGTTCAAGGTGCCACTCGCGCTGATCGGCTACGACACCGGCATCCTCACCGATGAACACACCCCTGCATGGGACTACAAACCCGAATTCAAGGCGGTGAAGCGCGACCAGAAGACCGTCGACCCGACGATCTGGGAGCGTGATTCGATCATCTGGTACTCGCGCGAAATCACCCGCAGGCTCGGAGCCGAGAAATTTGCCGGCTACGTATCGAAGTTCAACTATGGCAATTCGGACGTATCAGGCAATGCGGGCAAGGACGATGGGCTGACGCATTCCTGGGTCAACTCCTCGCTCGAGATCACGCCGATCGAACAGGTTGCCTTCCTGCGGCGACTTCTCGCCGGCACGATGCCGGTGTCGGCCAAGGCGCATGAAATGACGCGCGCCATCCTGCCGAGCTTCAAGGCCGGCGATTGGGCGGTTCAGGGCAAGACCGGCAGCACCAGGCTCGGCGAGGCCGGCAAGGACAAGCGTTCGCTCGGCTGGTTCGTCGGCTGGGCGCGCACGGACAGCCGCCAGATCGTGTTCGCCCGGCTGGTTGTCGATACGAAGCGGAGCGATCTGCCGAAGGGTTTGGCGACGCGCGCCACGTTTCTGAAGGACCTGCCGCGGCTGATCAAGTGAACCGGGCTTTACGGCGGCGGCATCTGCCCATAAAAGACTGCCGCCGCCGGACGCATCCGGCACCCTGGCAGGTCGCAGCCCCGAACCGCTGATATCTGCATTTACCACCCGCGCTCGTTTGCGGGACTGGATAGGAGATAACCATGCTGAATTCCGTTTCCCTGACATTTCCCGATGGCTCCGTGCGCGACTATGACGCTGCAATGACCGGTGCGGGCCTGGCCGAATCGATCTCGAAGTCGCTGGCCAAGAAGGCCGTGGCCTATGCCATAGACGGCACCGTGCGCGACCTCAGCGATCCCCTGGGCAAATCCGGCAAGGTCGAGATCATCACCCGTGAAGACCCGCGCGCGCTGGAACTCATCCGCCACGACACCGCGCATGTGCTAGCGGAAGCCGTGCAGGAGCTGTGGCCGGGAACGCAGGTCACCATCGGGCCGGTGATCGAGAACGGATTCTATTACGACTTTGCCCGCAACGAACCATTCACGCCGGATGATTTCCCGGCGATCGAGAAGAAGATGCGCGAGATCATCGCGCGCAACAAGCCGTTCACCAAGGAGGTCTGGTCGCGTGACAAGGCGAAAAAAGTCTTCGCCGACAAGGGCGAGCGCTACAAGCTCGAACTGATCGATGCCATTCCCGAGGATCAGGATCTCAAGATCTACGCGCAGGGCGACTGGTTCGATCTCTGCCGTGGTCCGCACATGGCCTCGACCGGCCAGATCGGCAACGCCTTCAAGCTGATGAAGGTGGCCGGCGCCTATTGGCGCGGCGATTCGAACAATCCGATGCTGACACGCATCTATGGCACCGCCTGGGCCGATCAGGCGCAGCTCGAAGCCTACCAGACGATGCTGGAGGAGGCCGAGAAGCGCGACCACCGCAAGCTTGGCCGCGAGATGGACCTTTTCCATTTCCAGGAAGAGGGGCCTGGCGTGGTTTTCTGGCACGCCAAGGGCTGGAAGATGTTCCAGAACCTGGTCAATTACATGCGCCGCCGCCTCGATGAGCAGGGCTATCAGGAGGTCAACGCCCCGCAGGTGCTCGACAAGAGCCTGTGGGAGACGTCGGGCCACTGGGGCTGGTACCGCGACGCCATGTTCAAGGTGACGGTCGCCGGCGATGAAACCGACGACGACCGTATCTTCGCGCTGAAGCCGATGAACTGCCCCGGTCACGTGCAGATTTTCAAGCACGGGCTGAAGTCATACCGAGATCTACCCGTAAAGCTTGCGGAATTCGGCAATGTGCATCGCTACGAGCCATCGGGCGCGCTGCATGGGCTGATGCGCGTGCGCGGCTTCACGCAGGACGATGCGCATATTTTTTGCACCGAGGAGCAACTGGCGTCGGAATGCCTGCGCATCAACGACCTGATTCTGTCGACCTATGCCGATTTCGGTTTCGACGAAATCAGCGTCAAGCTGTCGACGCGGCCGGAAAAACGCGTCGGCACGGACGAGGCATGGGACCATGCCGAGGCGATCATGGGCAGCGTGCTGGAGACGATCAGGACGCGCTCCGGCAACCGCATCAAAACCTCGATCAATCCGGGCGAGGGTGCCTTCTATGGGCCAAAGTTCGAATATGTGCTGAAGGATGCCATCGGCCGCGAATGGCAGTGCGGCACGACGCAGGTCGATTTCAACCTGCCGGAACGCTTTGGCGCCTTCTACATCGGCTCGGATTCGGAGAAGAAGCAGCCGGTCATGGTGCACCGCGCCATCTGCGGGTCGATGGAGCGTTTTCTCGGCATCCTGATCGAGAACTATTCCGGTCATTTCCCACTGTGGTTCGCGCCGCTGCAGGTGGTGGTGGCGACGATCACGTCCGACGCCGACGACTATGCGAACGAGGTCGTGGCGAAGCTGAAAGCCGCCGGCCTGCTGGCAGAAGCCGACCTGCGCAACGAGAAGATCAACTACAAGGTCCGCGAACACTCGCTGGCCAAGGTTCCGGTCATCCTCGTCTGCGGCAAGCGCGAGGCGGAGGAGCAGACCGTCAATATGCGCCGGCTCGGCTCGCGGGACCAGGAGTCGCTCGGCCTTGCCGAGGCGATCGAACGGCTGACCGAGGAAGCGGTCACGCCGGATCGTCGGCGCAAGCGCGCGGCCTGATTCAGACTGTTTTCGATCGAATGGCGGTGGAGCGGTCCACCGCCATTTTCATATCCCTGTCACGCCGGTCTTGTAACGGGTCTCCATGCTCAAGCTGAAATTGCGCGAACGACCGTTTCCCGAGCTCTCCTACGCCAATCCGCGCCAGCCGGCGCTGGCGCGCTGGTTCATTCATTCGGTCGAGGGCCTGTCGGGCCGCGATCGCTTCGCCGCGCTTTATGATTTCTGGCGTCGCCAAGTCGTGCCGACCGGCGAGCGTGTGTTCAGCAGAATGCTCGACCTGATCGATGTCGGCGTGCGGACTGCCGACCAATGGCCGCCGGCAAACCTGCCCGATACGCCGCTGGTGATCGTCGCCAACCATCCCTTCGGCATTGGCGATGGCATTGCCGTGCTGTCGTTGGCGGAGCAACTCGGGCGACCGTTCCGGGTGATGATCCACAAGGATCTGCTCAAGATCCGCGAGATGGAACCTTATTCGCTGCCGATCGACTTTTCCGAGACCAAGGACGCGCTGAAGAACAACATGGCCGTGCGCCATGAAGCGGTCCGGCTGCTCAGGGAAGGCGTCACCATCGTGGTCTTTCCGGCCGGTGGCGTCGCCACCGCGCCCAAGGGTTTTGGCCGCGCACGCGACCTGCCATGGAAGATGTTTCCGGCCCGTCTCGTCCAGGAAGCCAAGGCATCCGTCATACCCATGCATTTCTCCGGCCAGAACGGCAGGCTTTTCCATCTGGTCAGCGGCCCGATGAACATGGCCGAGCGCGACGGCCGGGTAGCCAAATTCGTCGGCAAGGCCTCGCTGACCTTGCGTACCTCGCTGCTCATTCGTGAATTCGCGCGGTTGTCCGGCAAGGCAATCGAGGTGCGCGTCGGCAACGTGCTGAGCTGGGGCGAACTGGAGCCGCTGCGGGACCGCAAAGCGTTGCTCGATCGGCTCTATCGCGGCGTGTTCGACCTGGCGCCAGACCTGCCGCGTCGGCGCATTCCCTTCCTGCCGGCCCGGACGAAACTGGCGGCCTAGTCCAAAACTAGTCCGCGCCTTCCTCGGGATCCATCGCAGCGGCTTCGGTCGCCAGAACCTCGATCTCCTGGTTCTGCCCGGCAACGACCGTGAAATCCTTCTGGTAGATGCGGTCGCGGTTCTTGGCGATGATGGTGTAGTCGCCTTCGGCGAGCACCATCGAGGCGAAGGCGCCGACGGTTTCCTTGATCGGATCGCCGGATTCGTTGAGCAGCGACCACGAGGTGTCGGCGATAGCTTCGCCGCCGGCTTCGCGCACCAGCTTCATGGTGATTTCGGCCGCGTGATGCTCGACGGTGGCTTCGGTCAGCTTGCCGGCCTCGACGCGTATGTCCGAGCGGATCACTGCATTGACCGCACCATAGGTCGAGACGACATGGTAGATGCCGGCATTGAGCCGCACGACGCTGTTGGGTTCGACATCGGGAATGATCAGGGCGCGGTCCCCATTGGCCTCGGCGGTGCCCTCATAGATCGAGAAGCGCAGTTTCTTCGGCGGTATGCGAACGCCGCCGGACAGAACCGCGTCGAGCTTCAAGCCGCCGGCATCAAGCACCAGGCTTTCTCGCTTGGCGTCCTTGCCGACAGTGATGCGCTTGGTGGCGCCGGCGCGGCCGTAGGAGGCGTGGACCAGGTAGCTGCCGGGCTCGAGCTGGAAGACGGCGCTGCCGCCATGGGCGGAGGCGACCATCGGCAATTTGCCGTTGACGGCTTCAGGCTTGAAGACACGCCAGACGAGCCCTCGGGTGATGTCGGTGCCCTTGTCGGTCAACTGGGCCGAGAGCGTAATGGCGCCACCGCCGCCAAGCGCCAGCGGGGTTTCACTCTTCGGCGTCGCGTAGCTCGAAATTCCGGGAAGTTTCAGGTCGCCGACGCCGTCCTTCTCCTGCGCGACAGCCAGTGAAACCGGCCCCATGAACAGCGCGGCGCAGAGCCAGACCAGGAAAAGACGCAGTCGCCCCTCAAACATGCCTTGCGTTGAAGCCCATGGCGGTGGCAATTTCAAGGCTTAAGAGTCCGATCCGTGACTCTTCAGCCCGGCGCTAACACGCCTTTGCCCGAGCCGCCCGAATTCCCGATGGTGCGCTTCAGCTCAAAACAGAGTTTTTAGGAGACTTGCGCCCATGGCGTCGCCGATCATCGACTTCCTGCTGACCCGAAATTCGGCGCCGATTCCGGACCTCAAGGAGCCAGCGCCCAGCGATGCCGACATCGCGACGATGATTGCCGCCGCCACGCGCGTGCCCGACCACGGCCGGCTCGAACCGTGGCGCTTCATTCTCTATCGCGGCGAAGCCCGCATCGAGATCGGCAAAAAGCTGGCGGCCCTGGCCGAACAGCGCGAGGGGCCGTTGCCGGAAGGCCGCCGCAACCAGGAACTGGCTCGGTTCTCGCGCGCGCCGCTGGTGATCGGTGTCGTGTCCGTGCCCAAAGAGAATCCCAAGATCCCGCAATGGGAGATGTTCCTGTCGGGCGGCATGGCGGCGATGAATCTGATGATCGCGGCCAATGCGCTGGGCTATGGCACCAACATGATCAGCAATTGGTATTCCGATGTCGCGGAGGGCAGGGCGATCCTTGGGCTGGCGCCGCAAGAGCGCGTTGTCGGCTTTGTCCATATCGGCTCCCATGCCGGTCCGGCTCCGGAGCGGCCACGGCCCGATCCGGCCAAGCTCTACGCCGATTACGCCGGACCTTGGGCGGGCTGAATGTTCTACGAGCCGGCCAAGGGGCACGGGCTGCCGCACGATCCGGCCAAGGCCATCCTGGCGCCCCGCCCGATCGGCTGGATATCGACGCTGAACAAGGCCGGTGAGGTCAATCTCGCGCCATACTCCTTCTTCAACGCCGTCTCGACGCGGCCTTTCATCGTCTGGTTTTCCTCGGAGGGCGAGAAAGACAGTGCTTCGTTTGCCCAGGAAACCGGTGAGTTCGTCGCCAATCTGGTCAGCCGCGAGCTTGCCGAGAAGATGAACTACACCTCCGTCGACGCGCCGCGTGGCGTCAACGAGTTCGTCTATGCCGATCTCGCCATGGCGCCCTCGCGTCTCGTCGGGCCGCCGCGCGTGGCGGCCGCACCGGCGGCGCTGGAGTGCCGGGTGACAGAGATTTTTCGCCCAAAGGCGCTGGACGGATCATCGACAAGCGCGGTCGTCGTCGCCGGTGAGGTGATCGGCGTGCACATCGACGATGCCTTCCTGAAAGACGGGCTGTTCGACATCACCAAGGCCGGCAATGTCGCGCGTCTCGGCTATATGGATTATGCCAGCGTCGACGAGGTCTTCTCGATGCGCCGCCCGCGCTGGGAAAAAGGGTAGGCGTCAGGCCGATATACCGGCCGCCCTGGCCCGTGCCAGCAGCCGTTCGGCCAGCCGCAGATGCGGACGGTCGAACATCTTGCCGTCGATGCCGACGACGCCCGGATTTGCCGCTGCCTCGAACGCCGCGACGATGGCCGCCGACTGTTTCACCGCCTCGGCCGAGGGCGTGAAGGCGGCGTTGATGACGGGCACCTGGTCGGGGTGGATCGCCATCTTGCCGGTGAAGCCGTCGCGTTCGGCCTCGGCGCATTCGGCGGAAAAGCTGGCCATGTCGCGAAAATTCGGGAACACGGTGTCGATTGCCGCGACCTCGGCCGCGCCGGCGGCAAGGATGGTCATGGCGCGAGCGAGACGGAATACATCTGTGTAGCGGCCGTGCTCGTCGCGGGCCGCACGCGCCCCGATCGCGGCCGACAGGTCTTCCGCGCCCCAGGTGAGGCCGGTGAGCCTGGCGCTTGCCCCGGCATAGGTAGCCGCCGCCAGAACACCCCTGGGCGTTTCGGTGATGATCGGCAAGATCCTGATCGAGCCGTCGGGCAGGCCGTTCTCGGCTTCGCGAACCCTGAGCTTGGCCGCGAGCTGCTGCACGTCCTGGCCGCTGTTGGACTTGGGCAACATGATGCCATCCGGACTTGCCGGAATGAGCGCGGCAAGATCGTCATCCGTCAGCCCGGTCGAGAGGTCGTTGACCCTGACATAGATCGCCGAGTTGGTTTGCCGCCTGCGTTCGAGGATGAAGCGCGCCGCGATCTCGCGCGCCTGAGCCTTGTTCTGCGGCGCCACGGAATCCTCGAGATCGACGATGACCACGTCGGCGCCGGCGCCAAACCCCTTTTCCAGCTTGCGCTCGGTATCGCCGGGAACAAACAGCAGCGAGCGCATCAGGCCGCCTTCTTCAGCATCATCGCTTGCCTGGTGCATTTGGCGACCAGATCGCCATGCTGGTTGTAGGCCCGATGCTCGAATTCGACGATGCCGCGGTCCGGCTTCGATTTGGACTCGCGCACCGAGATCACCGTGGTCTCGACGCGGATGGTGTCGCCATGGAAAACCGGGTGCGGAAACACGGTTTCCTTCATGCCGAGATTGGCGACCGTGGTGCCGACCGTGATGTCGTTGACCGAGATGCCGATCATCAGGCCGAGCGTGAACAGGGAATTGACCAGCGGCTTGCCCCATTCGCTCCTGGCGGCGAAATCGAAGTCGATATGCAGCGGCTGCGGGTTCAACGTCATCACCGAAAACAGCATGTTGTCGCTCTCGGTGACGGTCTTGCGCAGCGTATGCTGGAAGACATGGCCGACAACAAACTCCTCGAGATATAGCCCGGCCATTCCCGTCTCCTGCGCTGTTTGACGGTTGATAGGCGCTGCTTCAGGCGCTCGCAAGTCAGTTAATGAACATGGTGAACCGTTCGTAAACCATTTCTGCCTACCGTCTTCACGGGGCCGGAAACCCTCCGGCAAGGGGCTTGAGCAGGCGGGCATGGTTGTTGTTTCGCATTTCCTGAAATGGATCTACACGGCCAGGGTGTCGGAGCGGGTCGCCGCGGCCAATGCGCTGGCCCGTGCCTATGTCAATTCCGAATTGCCGTTCGAGGACCGCTGCGCCGCCGAGGCGGCGCTGACGCTACTGCTCGACGACGCTTCGTCGAAAGTGCGGCTGGCGATGGCGGAAGCGCTCTCGATGAGCCACCACGCGCCGCTGCAGATCATCAGCGTGCTTGCCGCCGACCAGCCGGAGGTCGCCGGTGTCGTGCTGGCGCGCTCGCCGCTGCTCACGGACGCCGATCTGATCAACCGCGTAGCGGCGAGCCAGAGGGCAACGCAGAAACTGATCGCCGACCGGCCCTCGGTCTCGATGGCGTTGTCGGCGGCCATCGCCGAGGTCGGCGAGGCGGAGGCCTGCGCCGTATTGCTCGCCAACAGCGGCGCCGCCATCGCTTCGATGAGCTTCCGCCGCATGGCGGAACGCCATGGGCATCTGCCTCTGGTGCGCGAGGCGCTGATATCGGATATCAGGCTGCCCGCCGACTGCCGGCATATGCTGCTCGTCAAGCTTGGCGAGACCTTGAAGACGTCGCCGTTGGTCATGGCATTGATGGGAGCCGCGCGTGCCGACCGCGTCATGCGCGACGCCTGCGTCAAGGCGTCCGTGACGCTGATCGAGGGCACGCGCCAGGAAGAACACGCGGCGCTGATCGAGCATCTCAGGCTGCGCGGCGATCTCACCGCGAGCTTCCTGATCCGCACCATCGCGCACGGTAAGGTCGATTTCTTCGGCTCGGCGCTGGTCGCGCTCAGCCAGCAGTCCGAACCACGGGTGAGGGCGCTGCTGGCAGGCGGGCACGACGTGGCGCTGCAGGCCCTGTTCCGCGGCGCTGGGCTGGCTTTGGCCACGCATGCGATCATCCTGCGCGCCTTGAAGATCTGGCGCGAGGTCGCCAATGGCAAGCGTGTCGCCGGCGTACAGGAAGTCAGCTGGCTGATGCTCAAGGAGTTGGGCGGCCAATCCGCCGAGGGGGATCTCGCCGCGCTGGTCAAGTCGATCCATCTCGATGCGCTGCGCGAGAACGCGCGCGGCCACGCACTGGCGATTGCAGCGGCCTAACGCTTGCCTACTGGCGGCTTTTGGCTGCGACGTCGCTGCGTTGTAGGCACAACCGATTGGTATTATGTTTCCGCCTATGCACGTTCCGCCCGCAATGCGCCTCAGGGTGCCGGCTGAAATCAAGCCGCTCATCGACGAAATCAGGGTTCGCCTGAACCCCGATTCCATTTGGCTGTTCGGCAGCCGGGCGAGGGGTGATCATCGGCCCGACAGCGACTGGGATATTCTCGTTGCCTTGCCTGACGACTCGGAGGCGGACCTCCTGGACCCGCTAATCGGGTGGTCAATCCAGCACGACGTTGGAATACCAGCTACGATCCTGTCCACGACGTCCAGTGCGTTGGCCGCGAGTTGGGATTCACGAAATACGATAGCCTATGACATCGCTCGGAATGGGCGTCGACTGGATGTCTGACCACTGGACAATCGCCAGCGCCCTTCGGTTGGCGAACGGATGCATCAGGGATGCGCATGTTCTTGCCGAGTCAGGGTCCCGTAATGCGGCCTATCTCAGCCAGCAAGCTATCGAACAGGTCATCCGAGCGTTGGCGACTTCGGAGGCCATCCACATCGAACGTCACGATGCACATCAACTCGATAAGATCGTAAGGCGCTTGCCAGACGATCACGCCGAGAAGACGGCGTTGCAGTCCCTCGTTTGGCTGGAAGCCTATGCGACCACATTCAGATATACACTGCCTTCTGGCCAGATACCTCGTGCGCCCGACAAGGTAAAACTTCAGAAAGCCATTGACGATATCACGAACCTTATCCTGCGGCTTGCAGCACACTTCAAGATCGATCTTGGCGATGAATCAAAGCCGGCCCAGACGGTGGCGCCTATGCGCAGGCCCGGTCTACGATGATCTTTGCCTAGGACCTGTTGCTCGCGAAGAAATCCGGAAAATCCTCCATCGCCGCGGCGATAATGCGTAGCGACGCCGCGATCTGTAGCATGTCGCCGGTGGCGTTTCGCTGGGCGATGCCCGCCGCATACTGCCGGGCGACGGCGACGGTCGCTGTTTGCGGATCGCCAGGAGCCCGGAAAAGCAGCTCGCGCGCCAATCCCCTCAAGAAGTTGGCAATTGATAGCGCTGTTTCCGATGGGATGGCATGGTTTTGGGCCGCGCTGCGCAGCCGCAGGATCTCCAGGCCGACCGTGACGGAGGCGACGCCGCCGCCCAGGATCGCCTCGCCCTTCCTGCCGGAATTCTGCACCAGCGGCATCAGCTGATTGACCCGGTCATAAGCGAGGCTCTCGAAGGCCGAACGCCTCGGCACGCGCTCATGCAGGCAAAGCCGCGCCAGATCCTCGCGCATGGCCCGCACGATGCGGTCGGCCGCGAGCCAGGGATCGGCCGGCAATACGACGATGAAGACGCCGATCGCCAGCAGGATGCCGACCAGGATCGACGCCGAGCCGGCGAAGAAGGGGCCGGGATCATAGGTCATCGCCTGGTGAGGACTGAGGAAGGCCAGGAAGTTGATGGCGAAGGCCGTGGCCACGCCGACATAGCGCGGATTGGCCATGGCGAGTGCGGCCGGCACCATGATGGGCACGACGAACAGCATGAACCAGCCGAAGCCGGGCAAAGCGGGAAGCGCGATCTGGCCGACGAGAAAGGCAAAGGGCAAAGCGAGCAGCGTTCCCTTGAAGAACCCCCAGGATACCTGCACCGGATCGGGACGAGCGGCAAACAGGCTCGACACGACGGCAACGAGGATGACGGTGCCGGCCGCTTCCGACCACTTCGTCGTCAGCCAGAAAGCCGCGACCAGCAGCGTGGCAACGGCCGCGCGGATGGCGTTGCGCGCGGCACCGGGATAGTCGCGATGCACCACCAGGGCGGGCTGCTGGCTGCCGGGACCTGGACGACGGGTCACCGGCGCGCGCAAGGCGTCGAGGCCACGCAGCACCTGTTTCAGCGCCTCGGCGAAATCAGCTGCTATGGTGAGGCGGGTGATGGTTCCGACCCTGTCCTCACCCTGATCGGTCGAGGCATCGGGCATTTGCCGGGCTTTTATCGAGATTGCGTCGAGGCGCGCCAACCAGGGCGAGGTATCGTCCAGCGCTCCCGGCTTGGCGGCCAGTTCGCTGACAAGAGCCTGCAGTTCCGAGCGCACCGGGATGAGGGCGGCGTTTTTCGGAGCTGCATGAGAATGGAGCGCGCGCGCCGCCGAAAGGGCGGAGAGCAGTTGTCCGATGGTGCGCCGTACCGGATGCGCGCGCGGCGCGAAGCTCGGCGCTTCGAGCCTGGCATAGGCGCGCATCTCGCCAAGCGTCTGGGTGTCGGCGACAAGCTTCCGGTGCAGGCCGATCAGCGTCGCCCGATCGCCGCCCGAGAACGCGCCGCCGGCATAGGTGGCGAGGTCCAGAATGCAGCGTTTCAGCCGCGAGACGATGGCGTCGCTGGCCAGTTTTGGCAGGATCAGCCGGCTGGTGAGGCCGGCGCAGACGATGCCGAGCACGATCTCGGCACAGCGCGCGACCGCGAGATCGACGACCAGGTGCGGTTGGCCGAAGGCGGGAAGGCCGATGATCATGGCGGTGTAGCCGGCAAGGGCGGCGCCATAGGCTTCGGGATTGCGCAGCAGCGACGAGACGAAGGTGCAGATGCCGATCCAGACGGCAAGCACCGTCACCAGAATCCAGGGGCCGGTGCCGAACGCCGTGGTGATGCCGATTGCCGCGACACCCCCGGCAAGCGTGCCGAGCAGCCGGTAGAAGCCTTTCGCCAGCACCATGCCGGCAACCGGCTGGGCGACGATGAACACCGTCATCATCGCCCATTGCGGGTGGTCGAGCTTGAGCGCGTAAGCGGCCAGCAATGCGATAAGGCCGGCCGAAACGGTGCGCAGCGCGAAAATCCAGTCCGAGCGCGTCGGTTGCGTCACCCCGGCCAGGCTCGTCTCGAAATTGCTTTTCAGCCGCGCCCAGGTCACATGCTGGTCTCCATGTCAGGGACGCAAGCTAAACTGGCCAGCGGCTAGATATCCAGCACTTCCGTCTCGGCGAATTCGGCACGTTCCTGGATGAAGCGGAAGCGGGCTTCGGGCTTGGTGCCCATCAGTGCGTCGACCGCATCCTTGGTCGCCGCCTCGGCGTCGATCACGTCGACCCTGAGCAGCGTGCGCTTCCTCGGGTCCATGGTGGTCTCCTTGAGCTGCGCGGCCATCATTTCGCCCAGGCCCTTGAAGCGGCCGAGTTCGACCTTGCCGCGGCCGGTGAATTCGGTGCGCAGAAGCTCGTCCTTGTGCGCGTCGTCGCGGGCATAGGCGACCTTGCCGCCTTGCCTGATCGAGTAGAGCGGCGGCACCGCCAGGTAGAGATGGCCGCCGCGTACCAGCGCCGGCATTTCCTGGTAGAAAAAGGTAATCAGCAGCGACGCGATATGGGCGCCGTCGACGTCGGCGTCGGTCATGATGATTACGCGATCGTAACGCAAATCCTCGTCGCGGTACTTTGACCGCGTGCCGCAGCCGAGCGCCTGGATCAAGTCCGATATCTGCTGGTTGGCGGCCAGCTTGTCATTGCCGGCGCTGGCGACGTTGAGGATTTTGCCGCGCAGAGGCAATACCGCCTGGCTGGCACGGTCGCGCGCCTGCTTGGCCGAGCCGCCGGCGGAATCGCCTTCGACGATGAAGAGTTCTGCACCCGCCGCCGCATTCTGCGTGCAGTCGGCGAGCTTGCCAGGCAGGCGCAGCTTGCGCACCGCGCTTTTGCGCGACACTTCCTTTTCCTGGCGCCGGCGCACCCGCTCATCGGCGCGCGCGATCACCCAGTCGAGCAGCTTCGAGGCTTCCTGCGGATTGTCGGCCAGCCAATGGTCGAACGGGTCGCGGATCGCGGTCTCGACGATGCGAATCGCTTCGATCGTCGCCAGCCTGTCCTTGGTCTGGCCGACGAATTCCGGTTCGCGGATAAACACCGACAGCATGCCGGCGGCCGAGATCATGACGTCTTCCGATGTGACGATCGAGGCGCGCTTGTTGCCGACGAGATCGGCATAGGCGCGTAGGCCGCGCGTCAGCACGTTGCGGAAGCCGGCCTCGTGCGTGCCGCCTTCACCGGTGGGAATCGTGTTGCAGTAGGAATTGATGAAGCCGTCGCCGCCGAACCAGGTCACCGCCCATTCGAGCGAGCCATGGCCGCCTTGCTTGTCGCTCTTGCCGGCGAAGATTTCGCGGGTGACCTGGAAGTCGTCGCCGAGTGATGCCTTGAGATAATCCTTGAGGCCGCCTGGGAAATGGAATTCCGCCTTGGTCGGCGTCTGGTCCTTTTCCTTGATCAGGGAGGGATCGCAGGTCCAACGGATCTCGACGCCGCCGAACAGATAGGCCTTGGAGCGCGTCATGCGGTAGAGCCGCGCGGGCTCGAAGGCCGCGCCCTTGCCGAAGATCTGCTCGTCGGGATGGAAGCGGATCCTGGTGCCGCGGCGGTTGTGCACCTCGCCGAGGTGCTCCAGGCCGCTTACCGGAACGCCACGTGAAAAGCGTTGGCGATAGAGCTGGCGGCCGCGCGCGACTTCGACCTCGAGATGGTCGGACAGGGCGTTGACGACGGAAACGCCGACGCCGTGCAGGCCACCTGATGTCTCATAGACCTTGGAATCGAATTTGCCGCCCGAATGCAGCGTCGTCATGATGACTTCGAGCGCCGGCTTCTTGAATTTCGGATGCGGGTCGACCGGGATGCCGCGTCCATTGTCGGTGACAGTGAGATAGCCGTCGGCGGAAAGCTCGACATCGATGAAGGTGGCGTGGCCGGCAACCGCTTCGTCCATCGAATTGTCGATGACCTCGGCGAACAGATGGTGCATCGCCTTGTCGTCGGTGCCGCCGATATACATGCCCGGCCGGCGGCGCACCGGCTCGAGGCCCTCGAGCACCTCGATATCGGCGGCACTGTAGCCCTCCGAACCGTCACGGATCGCGGCCGGACGCTTGGCCGCCGCTTGCACCAGCGGATCCGCTGGGCGCGCCGACGCGCGAACCGGCTGCGGCTGTTTCTCCAGATTGCCGAAAAGATCGTTGTTGTCGTCCATGCCTGTCATAGCGCCCAAGCTGCGAATCACCCCGTCGATACTGCCACGCTTTCCAGCGCCAAGCGACGGAGGTTCCTGTTACGTTCGGGGATTTAACCCCTCTTATCCTAAAACCATTCGATAACCAAGCCGGCGGAAATCGGGCGTACCGGCGGCCGGAAGATTCCTGATTCTTTAACAATGCGGCCTAGCGTGAGCCCAACATAACAAGAAACGACGGGCATCAGGGGTTTCGGCGTGAGGGGCAAGGCCATAACGATGATCGGCATCGCCGCCGTTTTCGGCGCGATCTCGATCTTTGCCGCGGATTTCTGGGTGAAGAGCCAGGCCAAGGCGGACGCCGAGGAGAAAACGGCTTCGATCGCCGCTCCGGCCGCACCCAGGATCGAGTTCAAGACGATCGTGGTGGCGAGCGCGCCGTTGCGTTACGGCATGGAGCTCGACCGCGCCAAGCTCAGCGAGATCCCATGGCCGCAGGATTCCCTACCGCAGGGCGCCTTTGCCACCATCGATGGATTGCTGGGCGAGGGTGGCCGGGTCGTGCTGTCGCCGATCGACGTCAACGAGCCGGTGCTGCTCACCAAGCTGTCGGGACCGAACGGCCGCGCGACGCTGTCCAACATGCTGACGCCCGGAATGCGGGCGGTCACCATCCGCACCGACGAGATCGCCGGCGTCGGCGGCTTCGTCACGCCGGGCGACCGTGTCGATGTCGTGCTGACCCGTGACGCCGGCGAAATCCAGGAAGTCGCCAAGAACGCGCAAGGGGCGTCCGGTTCGACCATCACCTCGGAGATCGTCGTTGCCGACGCCAAGGTGCTGAGCGTCGGACAGGGCGCCGACGAGCGCCAGACGACGCCGCAGGTGGCCAATTCCGTGACCCTGGAGGTGACGACCGAAGGCGCGCAGAAAGTGGCGCTGGCGCGCACCGTCGGGACGCTGTCGCTCTCGCTGCGCTCGGCCAGCGAAGGCGGCGACGGCAAGAACGGCGTCACCACCATCTCATCCTTCGGCGGATCGGTGGCTTCCAAGACCCAGGCCGCGGCCGGCTCCCTGTTCGATGCCATCGCCAAGGAGCCGGAGAAGCCGAAATTCAAGACGGTCATCGTGACACGCGGCACGCAGGCCGAGGAATATCAGGTTCCTTCGCGGGACCAGAAGTAAGGACCGGTGGGGACCGGGCGGGACGGGAATCATGGTGATGCATACGCACTATCGAATGACGGGTCGGTTGCGTTTCGTGCGCGCTCTGGCGATGGCGGCTTGCCTGGCCGCGAGCGGCATGCTCGCCTTCGCCGGCGCGGCCAGGGCGGACAACGACATCGTCTATGTCTCGTCGACCAAGAACGCCTCGATCAAGGTCGCCAAGGGCAAGCCCAAGACGATCATGACGAGCGCCGCCTTCTACCAGATCGTCATCGGCGATCCGGAGATCGCCAACGTCAATCCGCTGACCGACAAATCCTTCTATGTGCTGGGCAATAATCTCGGCACCACCGGCATCGCGCTATTCGACCAGAACAAGCAGCTTGTCGGCACAGTCGACATCGAAGTGACGCTCGACACCGACCAATTGGCCAGCACCATCCGTGCCAGCGTGCCCGACGCCAAGATCAAGGTCGGCTCGGCCAATGGCCGTGTCGTGCTTTCGGGCGAGGCCGATGATGCCGTCGCCGCCGAAAAGGCAAACAAGATCGCCACCCGCTTCTCCGGTAATGAGGAGGTGATCAATTCGGTCAATATCTCCTCGTCGCAGCAGGTCCAGCTCAATGTCCGCTTCGTCGAGATCAACCGCCAGGCCGGGCAGGACCTGGGCGCGAAATACAGCGCCAATTTCGCTTACGGCTTCGGCGGTCGCGATGTCTCTCTCGATCCGGGCACGGTGCCGGGGGCAGGGACCGGTGAAGCCATAGGCCGGCTGCTGTCCAATGGCGTTTCGATCGATATCGCGATCAAGGCGCTGGAGGAGCGCGGCCTTGCCCGAAGGCTGGCGGAACCGAACCTCATCGCGCGTTCCGGCGAAACAGCGAGCTTCCTTGCCGGCGGCGAATTCCCGATCCCGGTTTCGGAGGACAATGGCAAGATCTCCGTCAGCTACAAGAAATACGGCGTCAGCCTGGATTTCACGCCGACCGTGCTGAAGGACGGGCTGGTGAGCCTCGACATCGCGCCGGAAGTCTCCTCGATCGACGCGTCGGCATCCTACAATATCGGCACCATCTCGGTGCCGGGCTTCATCGTGCGCCGCGCCAAGACCTCGGTCGACCTGAAGAACGGCCAGAGCTTCATGATTGCCGGGCTGCTGCAGTCGCAGAACGACATCACCACATCGCGCATTCCGGGCCTCGGCAAGATGCCCGTGCTTGGGGCGCTGTTCTCGTCGAAATCCTACCAGCGGCGCGAGACCGACCTGGTCATCATCGTTACGCCCTATCTGGTCAAGCCGGTCGATCCGTCGAAGAAAATGGCCGAGCCGACCGATGGGACGCAGCCCGCCAGCAATGCCGACTATTTCCTCAACAACACCGAGGAGGTGAAGGGGGCGGACACCAACCGTGCGCTGGCATTGGCCGACGGCAGTGCCGCGCGGGGCGCTTCCGCCACCAAAGTCGGTCATTTCCTCGACCTGCCGAAGGACTGAAGCCATGCGTCTGATCCTGAGATCGAGCATCGCCCTGCTTCTTGCCGGCCTGGCAAGCGGCTGCACCAGCGACGACTACCTGCGCAGCGAAGGGGTGACGTCCGGCGCCGGCGAGGCGCAGGCCGCCAACACCGTCAAACAGATGGTCGATCCGTGGAAGTACGGCGTCCAGAACACCAGGCTTCTCGTGCCTGCCAAGCGCGGGACCGCCGGGCCGGTCACCCCCGATCAGGCGGCCGGTGCCAAGGCAGCGCAAACGACCACGGGCAACTGATCCAGACGGCGATCGACCTCACAGGCGGCGAGAATGGCAAACAGCACCAAGAAGATCCTGCTCATATCGACAGACCGGACATTCGCGCAGGACACGAAGACGGCCTTTGCCGCCTCGGAGATCATCCAGATCGTGACGGTGGAGAAGAGCATCACCGAGCTGCGCGGCGAGGTCCAGGAGGCCGAGTTCGGCGTCGTCATCGTCGACATGGACGCGGCGAAACTGGAAGAAATCGAGTCACTGCAGCGTGTCATGCGCCGGCTCGAGGGCAAGGCGCCCGTGGTCGTCGTCACCCAGGAGTTCAACGCCGCCGCCGTGCGCATCCTGGTGCAGCTCAAGGTCGCCGACTTCCTGGTCAAGCCGATCACCACCGCCGATCTCGTGCGTTCGGTCGTGCGGGCGTTGCAGGGACCCGGGCGCGAGGAAAACACCGAGTCGCAGATCTATACCTTCATGCCCGCCGCCGGCGGCGTCGGGACCACGACACTGGCGCTGCAGACGGCGTTCCAGCTGCACCACTCGGTGACGCGCGGCGCGTCGACCTGCGTGGTCGACCTCAATTTCCAGCAGGGTGCCTGCGCCGAATATCTCGATCTGGAGCCGCGTTTCGATATCACCGAAATCGAGAACCAGCCCGAGCGCCTCGACCGGCAACTGCTCGATGTCATGCTGTCCAAGCACGCCAGCGGCCTTTGCGTGCTGGCGGCGCCCACGCATCCGGCCGAGATGCGCTCGTTCAAGACCGATGTCGTTGTGCGCATGCTTGACCTCGTTTCGGCCTATTTCGACAATGTCGTCATCGATATGCCGCGCACCTGGTTTCCGTGGACGGAGACGGTGCTGCTCGGTTCCAACAAGCTCTACATCGTTGCCGAAATGACGGTGCCGTGCCTGCGCCATACGCAGCGGCTGATCCAGGCCGTCTACGAGACCGCCGGCAAGGAAGTGAAGCCGAACGTGATCGTCAATCGTTTCGAGCAGAAGATGTTCGACAACGGCATCAAGCAGGCGGACGTCCAGGAAATCCTCGGCGAGCATTTTGTCGGCGGCATCGCCAACAACTACCGGCTGGTGCGCGAGGCGGTCGACCGCGGCGTGCCGTTGCACGAGATCGATCCCAACGCCAATGTCGTCAACGACCTGAAGAGGATCATTCTTCCGGAAGAGGCGGTGGCGACCGCGAGCAAGTCGAAGTCGCTGTTCGGTCTCGGCAGGGGCCTCCTGAAGAGGAAAGCCGGATGACCAGCCGTTTTTCGACCCTGCAGAACCGTGATGCGCGTCCTCAACGTCCGGCGGAATCGACGCCGGTCGCGCATCATGCGGTCGTCATCCCGACCAGCCGAAAAGTCTTGCCGGCGAAGCCGGAAGCAGCACCGGCAAAGAACGCCAACAAGGTGCTCGATGCCCGCGTGCGCATCCACCGGATGCTGCTCGAGGAGATCAACCTCGTCGCGCTGGAGCGCTTGCCCAAGGACGAGATGCGCCGGCAGGTGCATGATTTCGTCTCGGAAAAGACCCGCCAGGAGCGGATGGCGATCAACACCGCCGAACTCGACGCGCTGGTCGACGACATCGTCGACGAAATGGTCGGCCTCGGCCCGCTCGAACCGCTGCTCAAGGATCCCGACATCAACGATATCCTGATCAACGGCCACCAGAACTGTTTCGTGGAAAAGAAAGGCAAGCTGCAGCAGGTCCATATCCCGTTCAAGGACGAGGCGCATCTGCTCCGGATCGTCAACAAGATCGTCGCCGCCGTCGGCCGCCGCGTCGACGAATCGCAGCCGATGGTCGACGCGCGCATGCTGGATGGCTCGCGCTTCAACGCGGCCATCCGCCCGGTGGCCGTGGACGGCCCGCTGGTATCGATCCGCAAGTTCTCCAAGAACAAGCTTGGCCTGCACAGGCTGGTCGAATTCGGCGCCATCACGCAGAACATGGCCGAGGTGCTGGCGGCGGCCGTCCATGCCCGCAAGACGACGATCATTTCTGGCGGCACCGGCACCGGCAAGACGACGATGCTCAACGCGCTGTCGGCCTTCATCCCGGAAGACGAGCGGTTGATCACCATCGAGGACGCGGCGGAACTTCAATTGCAGCAGCCGCATGTCGCGCGCATGGAGACGCGCCCCGCCAACATCGAGGGCCATGGCGAACTGAAGCAGCGCGACCTGGTCAAGAACGCGCTGCGCATGCGCCCCGACCGCGTCATCCTCGGCGAGTGCCGCGGCGAGGAAGCATTCGACATGCTGCAGGCGATGAACACCGGCCATGAAGGGTCGATGGCGACCATCCACGCCAATACGCCGCGTGACTGCATTTCGCGCCTGGAGCAGATGCTGGGCATGACCGGCATGCCGATGACCGTGCAGTCGATCCGCAGCCAGATCGCCAGCGCCATCGACATCATCGTCCAGCTGACCCGGCTTTCCGACGGCAAGCGCAAGGTGACCAGTGTCGCCGAGGTGACCGGCATGGAAGGCGATGTCATCCAGATGCAGGAGATATTCCGTTTCGTACGCACCGGTATGGAGGCCGACGGCAAGATCCTCGGTTATTACGAGGCGACCGGCATAAGGCCGCGTTTCCTGGAGGATCTGCGCGCCATGGGCATCGAGTTTCCAGGACGCTATTTCGAACCCGGCCGGCCGCAGGAGTAGCCGGATGTTCGACGGGTTCAGCGCGATCTATGTCGTCTATGCCGGAGCCGCGCTGACCGGCATCATGATCGCCGAGGCCGCCTATCTGCTCTACGCCGGCCGCAGCGACAAACGCACCGCCATCAACCGGCGCATGAAGTTGCGGGAAAACAAGATCAGCCAGGAACAGGTGCTGATCCAGCTGCGCAAGGAGCGCGGCCTCGATGCCGGCACCCCGCTGTTTTCTCCCGACCGGTTCCGGGCGCTGCGCACGCAGTCGGGAATGATCATGCCGCTGTCGAAATTCCTGATGATCACCTGCGGCGTGGCGATGGCCGCGACCCTGTTCGCGATCTCGCGCGGCTTGCCGCTGTTGATGGGGCTCATCCTTTTTGTCGTGCTGGCGCCGTTGCTGCCGGTCATGGCGATGCGCTCCATGCGCAAGCGCCGGCTCAAGCGTTTCGGCATGCAGTTGCCGGAGGCGCTGGAGCTGATCACGCGCGGCCTCAAGGCCGGTCATCCGGTACCGGTGGCTATTGCCATGGTGTCGCGTGAGATGCCCGATCCGATCGGCACCGAATTCGGCGTCATCGCCGACGAGGTGACCTATGGTTCCGACCTGGTCTCGGCATTGAATTCGTTGTTCGACAGGGTCGGCCACGAAGACCTGCCGCTGTTCGTCACCGCCGTGTCGATCCAGACCAGCTCCGGCGGCAATTTGCGCGAAATCCTTGATGGGCTGTCCACGACGATCCGCGAACGCGGCAAGCTGCGCCGCAAGGTGCGCGCGATTTCGACGGAGGGCCGGCTGTCGGCCTACATTTTGACGGCCGTGCCACTGCTGCTGTTCACCGCCATCATGGCCATGATGCCGGGATATTACAGCGACGTCTGGGGCGTGCCGAAGACATGGTACATGATCGGCGGCTCGGTTACCTGGCTGATGCTGGGCAATCTGATCATGTTCAAAATGTCGAACTTCAAGTTCTGACATGCAAAGCGTCGTTGAATTCCTCGCCTCGCTCGCGCCGACGTCGCTGATGCCGGTGGCTGTCTTGCTGCTGGCCGTGGGCGCTGCCGCGTTTGCCTGGCCGATGGTCGTGGCAAAGGGCGACCGCAATGAAGTCAAGCGGCGGCTCAAGGTAGACCACGGTCCGGTGGTGGCCAAACCCGAACCGGTGCAGAAGAAGAATAGCGGCGTCGTGCGCGAAAAAGCGGTGAAGCGGGCGCAGGAGTTCTATGCCAAGAGCGATCCCGAGAATGTCGCCCGCCTGCGTTTGAAGCTCATCCAGGCAGGCTACATGGAGCCGCGCGCCGTCGGCATGTTCTTCCTCATCCGGTTCACGGCGATGATCGGCACGGCGATCGGAGTCTTCGTGCTCAACCGGTGGATGGCCAGCCCGGACGCGACCATGACCAGCCGGTGGACCTTCATCATCCTGTCGGGCGCTGCCGGCTACTTCCTGCCGGGTCTGGTGCTGACCCAGAAGGTGCGGGAAAAGATGCGCGAATACCGCAACGGCTTTCCCGATTTCATGGACTTGATGATCGTCTGCTCCGATGCTGGCATGAGCATGGAAGCGGGCGTCGAGCGGGTTTCGAAGGAACTCGCCAAGACTTATCCGTCGCTCAGCCAGAATTTGCAGCTCGTGTCGCTCGAGCTTCGGGCCGGGCGCAGCCTCGACGACGCGCTGAAGGCGCTGGCCGATCGCCTCAGCCTGGACGAGGTGCGCTCCTTCGCCACGCTCCTGCAGCAGTCGAAGGAACTCGGCACCAGCCTGTCGGGCGCGCTCAGGGTGTTTTCGGACGAGATGCGCCACAAGCGCATGTCGCTGGCCGAGGAGAAAGCGCATGCTTTGCCGGCAAAGATGTCCGTGCCGGTGGTGGTCTGCATCCTGCCGGTGGTGCTGATGATCGCGGTCATTCCGATCATCGTCAAACTGACGGGCCACTAAGGCGCGCCGCGTCCAGACGGATTTAAACGTTCCGTCGACGTGGTACATCGGGATCCCAGAAGCAAATTGTGAGAAGCCCATGCGCATTCTGTTGCCCGCCCTTTTGCTGGGCCTCGCCGCGGCGAGCTTGTCGCCCACCAAGGCCGAGGCTGGCGATTGCGGCGATGCCGCCGCATTGGTGCAGCAGGCCTATCCGAAGGCGCGAAAGAGCGCTGACGGTGCCTCATTCACGCTCGAGCCCCATACCAGCATCTCCTTGGCGCCTCCGGACAGCGATTCGCCATTCGGCCTGGTCTGCAAGGTCTGGCCCGCGCATGACGATCTGTTGCTGGTCGCGGTGCCGCTGACCGACAGCGCCCAATCCAGCGACGACGGGCATGTTGGCGATATCGAGCTTCTGGTCGTCGACAGTAAGAGCATGCAGGTGCGCCAGCGCCTGCTGCAGCCCCGGCTGATGACCGATGATGCCATCGCCATCCGCAAGATCGAATTCGATACCGGCCGCTACGGGTTGGCGCCCGGTGTCGCCGCCTTCGGCCTGCGTATCGAGATGGCAAATCACTCGCAGGCCAATCCGTTCAGCGAAACCGACCTGCGGCTCTATGCCGTCGCCGGCGACGCGCTGCGCATGGTGCTCGATGGTCTTGTCGTTGCCGGCAATGGCGGCGAAGGCGATACCAATTGCGCGGGATCCTTTCATTCCAGTCGGGTCAGCCTGGCAATGAATTCGGCGCGTCACCACGGCTATCGCGACATCACCGCGGTCGAACGGACGGATACCGACGAGCCGTCCCCCGACCAGGATGGCGAGTGCCAGTCCCATCCCGGCAAGTCTGTGAAGCGGACCTACCGGCTGCGCTATGATGGCAGCCGCTATCCGGTTCCGGCTGCGCTCAAGGCCATGGGGCAGTGAGAATGCCGCTCGTATCCGGCGGGATCGAGGCGCCGCGGCGCCGGTGGTTAATGGCCGGTATCGCGGAAACCAAATCTTAGCCGCATTTCGGCACCGAAGCTTAATGGCTGTGCTGTAGTGTCTTTGCCAGAGAACGACCCGGCAAATCGGGCGACGGGGCAGGGCATGCGTCAGACGAATTTTTCGGCGGTGGCCACGATGGCCGCCGTCCTGATGATCACCGGGTGCACGACGAACAGCAACGTCGACACGACCAAGACCACCGCCATTCAACCAGCTGCCAAGGAGGTCGCCACGTCCGACCTGGCGGAAGGCAAGGCGCAGTTTCGCGACGCCAATTACGGTCTTGCCGAACAGCATTTCCGCAAGGCCGTCGAGCTGAAGGCCGATAATGCGGAGGCCTGGATGGGGCTTGCCGCGTCCTATGACGAACTCGGCCGCTTCGACTTCGCCGACCGCGCCTATGGTCAGCTGCTGAAGGTCGCCGGCCGCAAACCGCGGATCGTCAACAATATGGGCTATTCCCAACTGTTGCGCGGCAACAAAAAGAAGGCCCGGTCGCTGCTGCTGGAAGCCAGGGCCGGCATGGCCGATCCCACCGTCGTCGACGCCAATCTTGCCTTGTTGAACAAGGGCTGACGTCAGCCCCGTTCCCGCCATGGTGCGGTTTCGGCACAGGGGGCATCGACGCTTTGTAAACCCTATCCGCAGGTTCGGTCGGGAGATCGCCTGAAAACCATGTCCGAGGGCTGCCGCTGACCTAGAATGCGGCGCAACCGCCGACGTTCGAGAGGCCCCCGCCCGATATGCTGGATTTCAGTTCGCTCCTGCTCGCAGCCGCGCTGTCGGGCACCTGTCTGGCCGCCACCATGTTTGCGATCTGGTTCACCGCGCCGCGGGCACGCTTCGTGCTGACGGTGGCATGCGGCATTCTCGTGCTCGTCGCGCATGTGATCGTCTTCTGGCGCTACACCAGGGAACCCGATCCACTGCTTTGCCAAATGGCGTTGGCGCTGCTCAGCCTGGGCTTCCTGATCATCTGCATTTCGGCCATGCAATATCTCGGTGTCCCGGACCACAGGCGCGCGATCGCGCCGACATTTGCCGCCATGGCTGTCTGCGCGGCCGTGACCTTCATGGGGCTTGACGGTATCGGCTTCGTGATCACCTACGCGACGGTCACCGCGCTGCTCTCGACGATCGGGGCCATGTTCTGGATCAATGGCAGTCACGATCGCCGCATCCTGCTGGTCGTTTCGTTCCTGAGCGGCAGCTGTGCGCTTTCGTTTGCCCTTTGCGGCGTGGTCCTGATGGCCAATGGGCAGTGGACGCTCGGCGTGGCGCCCGACAACTGGGCTGAACGCCTCAACTCGGTCGTGGCGGTGGCCTGCATGACGGGCCTCGGCGCCTTGACGCTCTCGCTTCATCATTTGCAGGCGCAGATCGAACTCAAGGCCGAGACCATGACCGATCCGTTGACCGGCCTGATGAACCGTCGGGGTCTGACGTCGCTTTACGGCGAGCGCACCTTCGGTCCGTTCATGGCGATCGTCATGTTCGACCTCGATCACTTCAAGCGCACCAACGACATCTATGGACACCCGGTCGGGGACCAGGTCCTGTGCCGCTTCGCCGCCGTCATCCGGAAATATGCCAGGACCGGGGTCGACGCCTTTCGCCTGGGTGGCGAGGAGTTCGCGATCGTCATGTCGCGCATGACGGAAGAGCGCGCCCATGATCTCGCCAGCAAGATCGGCGTTGCCTTCGGCACGGAAGTCGTGCCCACCCCGCTCGGCCCCTTGCGCAGCACGGTCAGCGGCGGGATCGGGTTCGGCGAGACCGACGGCAGCACCCTCGACGAGGTGCTGGCCAGGGCCGACGCCACGCTCTACGCCGCCAAGCGCGCGGGGCGAAATTGCGTCATCAGCCGCAAAAGGCCGGGCAAGGCCGACCCGGTGAAGCCGGCCTTACGCTCCGCATAGCTATTCGGCCGCACCGAGGTAGTCGGATAGCGGCGGGCAGGAGCAGACCAGGTTGCGGTCTCCCGCGACATTGTCGATGCGCGATACCGGCGGCCAGTACTTTGCCGCCGTGTCGGCGTCGCCGGCGGGATAGGCCGCCTCCATGCGCGAGTATGGATGGGTCCATTGACCGGCCAGCGCCTCGGCCGAAGTGTGCGGCGCGTTGACCAGCGGATTGTCGGCCAAGGGCCATTCGCCTTTGGCGACTTTCGCCGCCTCTCCCGCTATGGCGATCATGGCCTCGCAGAAACGGTCCAGCTCGCGCTTGGGCTCGGACTCGGTCGGCTCGACCATCAGCGTGCCGGCGACCGGGAACGACATGGTCGGCGCGTGGAAACCGTAGTCGATCAGGCGCTTGGCGATGTCCTCGACACCGATGCCGGCGCTCTCCTTCAGCACGCGGGTATCGAGGATGCATTCATGGGCGACGCGGTCGCTCCTGCCCTTGTAAAGCAGCGGGAAATGCTGCGCGAGGCGCGTCGCCACGTAGTTGGCCGAAACGATCGCCGTCTCGGTCGCCTGCTTGAGGCCGGAAGCGCCCATCATGCGGATGTACATCCAGGTGATCGGCAGGATGGAAGCGCTGCCGAAGGGGGCGGCAGCCACGGCGTGCGCCGAGCCCTCGGTGACATGGCCGGGCAGATAGGGCTTCAGATGCGCCCTGACGCCGATCGGACCGACGCCCGGTCCGCCGCCGCCATGCGGGATGCAGAAGGTCTTGTGCAGGTTCATGTGGCAGACGTCGGCGCCGATGTCGCCGGGACGGGCAAGTCCGACAAGGGCGTTGAGGTTGGCGCCATCGAAATAGACCTGGCCGCCATGCTCATGGATGAGCGCGCAGAGATGGCGCGCGCCTTCCTCGTAGACGCCATGCGTCGAGGGAAAGGTGAACATCAGCGCCGCGAGGTTCTTGGAGTGCTCGTTGGCCTTGGCCCGCATATCGTCCATGTCGATGTTGCCGTCTTCCAGGCAGCGCACGACGACGACGCTCATGCCGGCCATCGCGGCACTCGCCGGGTTGGTGCCATGCGCGGAAGAGGGGATCAGGCAGACGGTGCGATGACCCTCACCGCGCGAGCGGTGATAGGCGCGGATGGCCAGCAACCCGGCATATTCACCCTGGCTTCCGGCATTGGGCTGCACGGTTACCGCGTCGAAACCGGTGATCTCCGCCAGCCAGCCTTCCAGTTCGCCGATCATGGCGCGATAGCCGGCCGAATGGCTGGCCGGCGCGAAGGGATGCAGGTTTGCGATGCTTGGCCAACTCACCGGCATCATTTCCGCCGCGGCGTTGAGCTTCATGGTGCAGGAGCCCAGCGGGATCATGGCGCGGTCGAGCGCCAGGTCCTTGTCGGCCAGCCGGCGCAGGAAGCGCATCATCTCGGTTTCCGACTTGTTCTCGTGGAAGACCGGCTGGGTCAAAAACTCCTTGCCGCGCGGCTTGCCGGGCACCGTGCTGTCGGAGGACGAAGCAGCCGTGGCGCCGAACAGGGCCGCGATCGCGTCGAGATCGGCATCGGTCGAGGTCTCGTCGAAACTGATGCCGACATGATCGGCGTCGAGCACACGCAGCAGCCGGCCGGTTTTTTCGGCGGCGGCCGCGATCTGGGTGGCCTTGCCCTTCGCCTCCACCGTCACCGTGTCGAAGCGGCTGGAGCCGAGCACCGGTACGTCCGCCGCATCGAGGCCGCTTGCCAGGCGATTGGCCAGCGCATGGATGCGCCCGGCGATCGCCTGCAGGCCGGCGGGGCCGTGCCAGATGGCGTAGGCGGTCGCCATATTGGCGAGCAGCGCCTGCGCGGTGCAGATATTGGACGTCGCCTTGTCGCGGCGGATGTGCTGCTCGCGCGTCTGCAAGGCGAGGCGGTAGCCCGGCCGGCCCTTGCTGTCGGTCGACTGGCCGACAAGGCGGCCCGGCATCAGCCGCGTCAGCTTGTCGGAGACGGCGCAATAGGCGGCATGGGGGCCGCCAAAGCCCATCGGCACGCCAAAGCGCTGCATCGGTCCGACGGCGATGTCCGCGCCAAGCTTTGCCGGAGCATCGGTCAGCGTCAGGCCAAGCGGGTCGGCGATGAAGACGACCAGCGCGCCGGCGGCGCGAGCCCTGGCGATCGCCGCCTTGTGGTCGCCATAGACGCCAAACGTGTCAGGCCAGGAGACGAGCAAGGCGGCGGTGTTGTCGTCGATCTCCTCGCCGTCGATCTCGATGCCGAGCGGCTCGGCGCGGGTGCGCACCACGTCCAGCGTCTGCGGGTGCGGCGTGCCGGCAAGCGCCACCTTGGTGCGCTTGTCGCGATGGTGGCGAAGCGCAATGCCGACCGCTTCGGCGACCGCGGTCGCCTCGTCGAGCAGCGAAGCCGACGCCACCGGCAGGCCGGTCAGTTCCGCGACCAGCGTCTGGAAGTTGAACAGCATTTCGAGCCGGCCCTGGCTGATCTCGGCCTGGTAGGGCGTGTAGGCGGTGTACCAGGCCGGATTCTCGAACAGATTGCGCTGGATCACCGGCGGCACGTGGACGCCGTGGTAACCGGCGCCGATGAAGCTCTTCAGCACAATGTTCTTCGCCATGGTCGCGGACAACTCGGCGAGCGCTTCGGCTTCGCTCGCCGGTGCCGGCAGGGCCAGCGGCTGGTCGAGGCGGATCGATCTCGGCACGGCCTGACTGATCAGCGTCTCCACCGAGGGAACACCGATGACGGCGAGCATGGCTCTGACATCGGCAAGGCCGGGTCCGATGTGGCGGGCCGAGAAGGGGTAGGGTGTAGCGGTCATGTCGATGCGTCCTGATATCAGCCGATATGGGCTTTGTAGGCGGCCTCATCCATGAGGCTGGCGAGCTGGCTATCGTCGGCGAGCTTCATCTTCCACAGCCAGCCGGCGCCGGTCGCGGCCGAGTTGACCAGCGATGGGTCGGACGACAGCGTGCCGTTGGACTCGGTGATCTCGCCGTCGACCGGCGCGTAGACGTCCGAGGCCGCCTTGACGGATTCGACCACCACGGCGGTTTCGCCCTTGGCGAGCTTGCGGCCGGCCTCCGGCAGTTCGACGAAGACGAGATCGCCGAGCTGTTCCTGGGCGTAGTCGGTAATGCCGACGGTGGCGATGCCGCCCTCGACGCTCAGCCATTCATGATCTGACGTGAAATAGATCTTTGCCATGGGGTCTATCCTTTGCGGTAGCGATGAGGTGTGAAGGGCAGGGGATTGATATCGATGGGTATTTTCGTGCCGCGCACGTCGGCGAAAAGGCGTGTTCCGGGCTTGGCCAGCGGGGTGGCGACATAACCCATGGCGACCGGATGGCCGGCGGACGGGCCGAAGCCGCCCGAGGTGACATGGCCGGCCGGGTTGCCGTCGGCATCGAAAAGCGCCGCGCCCGCCCGTACCGGCTGGCGGCCCTCGGGTTTCAACCCGACGCGCTTTTGCGCGGGACCCCGCTCCACGACCATGCGCAAGGCATCGGCGCCGATGAAGGTACCGGAGGCACGGATCTCTTTCGGGATCGCCCACATCAGCGCCGCCGCGGCCGGGTCGGTCTCCGGCGTGATGTCCTGGCCGTGCAGGCAAAGCCCGGCTTCCAGCCGCAGGCTGTCGCGCGCGGCAAGACCGATCCAGAGCACGCGTTCATCTTCCAGCAGCTTGGTGGCAAGGTCGCGCGCGTCGGCTTCCGGCAGGCCGATCTCGAAACCGTCCTCGCCGGTGTAGCCGGAGCGGCTCATGAACCAGTTTTTTCGCGGTTCGATGCCATGCATGAACAGCAGCGAACCGGTCTCGAGGCCGGCGCGGGAAAGTGCCGCCCAGGCCTCCGGTCCCTGAATGGCGAGGAAGACACGGTCGAGCGGCTCGACCTCGGCGTCGAAATCGGTTGCCAAGGCGCGCAGGTGCTTTTCATCGGCGACAGCATTGCCGGCATTGGCGACCACCATGAAACGCTCTTCGCCGAGCCTGGTGACGATCAGGTCGTCGAGGACGCCGCCGGCCTCGTTGAGGAAGAAGCTCAGCTTGGATTGCGAGATTTCGAGCGCGCCGGCGTCAAGCGGGCAGGCGCGGTTCAACAGCGTCACCGCCTGTGGTCCGCTGACCTCGAACAGCTTCATATGCGAGATGTCGAACAGGCCCACATGTTCGCGGGTGTGCAGATGCTCTTTCATGACGCCGGCCGGATAGGTCAGCGGCATCGACCAGCCGGCAAAGGCGCCGAAGCGCGCACCGGCGGCCGCATGGATGTCTTCGAGGGGAAGGTGTTTGTCGTTGTCGCCCGTCATGTCGTCTCCAGAGTCGCACGCAATCGGCCGCTGATGGCGACCAGTCCGTGCCCCTCTGTCTGAAGCCTGAGAGACTCGCGCAGCCGGAACTCTGTCAGCGGCGCTTACACCTTCGGCGCGGGGGCAAGCCCCGACTTTCCAGAGTGTCTTTCCCGTCCACGGTTCTTTTGCCTGAGAGATTTCGGGCGATTTCCCCTTCGGCGGCAGCTCTCGCTGCTCTCTCCCGCAAACAGGTAGGACTCAAAACCTGAGTCCTCGACGCGCCATCCATAGCCCGTGCGCGACGGCTTGTCACCTGTCAGCGACATCTAAGCGCGTCTCGCACTCTAGATCTTTGTTGATGCCTGTCGTTCTCCCAAAACCGCTGCACATTTTTGGGCGACATGCATCGTTCCGACAAGTCTTCGCTAACCACGCCGTTTGCCGGTTTTTCAAGACACGGCTGATATTGTGACGGGGTGTTGCGCCTTGGGGCTGGCGCCGGATGAGACGAGAAGGGCGGAAAATGGGCGAACTGATCATGAGCGCTCCGGTGGCGGGGCTGACCTCGAAGAACCGCATCGCGTCGGAAGATGTCGTGATGCTGCGCCGCGACGTCTTTGCCGACGGCGTGGTGAGCCGGGGCGAAGCCGAGGCGCTGTTCGCGCTCGACCAGACGGCTCGGGACAAGTGCGCGGAATGGGCACCGTTCTTCGTCGAGGCGATCACCGACTACATCGTTCACCAGGAAAAGCCGGAAGGCTACATTTCACAGGAGAATGCCGACTGGCTGGTCCGCACGATTTCGCGCGACGGCATGGTCGACAGCCGGACCGAGCTGGAATTGCTGGTCCATGTGCTGGAAGAGGCGAAATCCTCGCCGAGCCGACTTTGCGTCTACGCGCTGGAGCAGGTCGCCCACGCCGTCGTCGACGGCAAGGGCCCGCTGATGCTGGGCGGCGCGCTGGTGCCCGGGTTGATCGCCAAGGCGGAAGTCGAACTGCTGCGCCGTATCCTCCATGCCCATGGCGGCGATGGTAACATCGCCATCACCCGGGCCGAGGCCGAGGTGCTGTTCAGGATCAACGAACGGACGGCCCAGGCCAACAACGACCCGTCCTGGAACGACCTGTTCGTCAAGGCGATCGCCAATTTCGTCATGTGCTCGGCCGGTTACGAGGCGCCCACCCGCGAGGTGGCGCTGCGCCACGAAACCTTCCTCGATCGCGCCGATCCGGAAATCGGCGGTTTCTTCAGCCGCATGGTCTCCGGTGGCCTCGCCGGCATCATCGAGGCCTACCGCTCTCCTGACGACATAGAGACCGAGTGGGAGGCGAAGAACAGGGCCGCAGAGGCGCTGGCCCGACGGGCCGAGACGATCGATGCCGGTGAAGCCGGCTGGCTGGTCGGACATATCGGGGTGAACCGACCTTTGTACGAGAACGAGCGTGCACTGCTGACCTTGATCAAGCATGCCTCGCCGGAAATCCATCCGGCACTGAAGCCGTTGCTCGACAAGGTTGCCTAAGCCGCGCCGGCCGCCGCTACCGTTTTACAAAGGATGATATTGGAATGGCCTTCGGGCCATCCCGCCAGTTCGGCCATGCGCTCGAAGCCGGCCTTTTCATATAGGCCTGGTGCCTGGAAGTCGTGGCTGGAGACCCAAATCTTCTTGACGCCGCGATCGGCGGCCTCGGCGACAAAAGCGTCGAGCAATTGCCTTGCGTAGCCGCGGCCTCGGTGAGCCTCGTCAATCCACATCAATGTAAGCTCGCACGTGCCCGCCCAGGAATAGCCGGCGGCCACTCCGATCGCGTGTCCCGCATCATTACGGATGACAAAGGCCAGCTCCCGGTCGTCGTCGCGGTCCGTCATGCGCCGGTTGTCGCGATGGAGACGCTCCTCGAGCGAGCTCAACTCGATGGGCGACAGATCGTGCTCGGCCTCTATGCGGGCGGCCATCAAATCCCGCCATACCAGTCGTAGCCATTGTCTTCCCAATAGCCGCCACGGCCGCCGCCGACATTGGCGAAGCCGTCGACCAGTTCGATCTTGTAGAGATATTTCGGCATCTTGTAGCCGAGCTGGCGCTCGACACGGACGCGCAGCGGCGCGCCATTCTCGACCGGCAGCGGCTTGCCATTCAGGCCATAGGCTAGGATCGTCTGAGGATGGCGGGCATCGATCAGGTCGATCGTGCCGTAATATTTGACGTCGCCCGACAGGCTGCGGTCGATCGTGTCGAGGCAGTGGAACATGACATAGCGCGCTTGCGGCTTGACCATTGCCTGGTCGAGCAGCAGGGACAGCGGAGTGCCCGTCCATTTGGCGATGCAGCTCCAGCCCTCGACGCAGTCATGGCGGGTGATCTGGGTGCGGCTCGGCATGTTCATGAGCTGCTCGCGGGTAAGTGACAGCGGCTTTTCGACGAGGCCTGAAACCTCCAGGCGCCAATCGGCGAAGTTGTTGGCGAGCAGGGCCTTGTATGCGTCGTCATCCGGCGCGGTGACGCCGTTCGGCCGCATGGGCTGACGGATATCAGCTTCGGTGAATTCCGGCGCCAGCGAATTGCCGCCGCCGAGCAGCCTTTGCGCCCTGTGGGTCAGGCCATTGACGTTTTCGAGGAAACTACGCAGGCCGCTGCCGATGCTGAGCTGGCTGTCGAAGGCGTCGCAGCCCGACAGCATGATGCCGGAAGCGCCGAGGCCGGCCGCGGTGAGGAATTTGCGGCGACTGATTTCAAATTTCGCCATGTCAGGCACTCCTCTCGGATGTGTTGTCGTCATGCGCCGGAGGATCGGTGCGGTACCAGCCGGTGATGATCGAGCGCAGCTCGTTGATCGGGCCGGCGGCGAGGATCATCAGGATGTGAATGACGAAAAAGGCCACCAGCAGAACCATGACGGTGAAATGGATGGTGCGTGCCGTCTGCCTGCCGCCGAGCAACTCATTGAGGAAAGGCAGCACCGAATTCATGCTGGGCGACATGGCCAGCCCGGTGATGATCATCAGCGGCAAGAGCACGAACAGCACGCCGCCATAGGCCATTTTCTGCAAGGTGTTGTATTCGCGAGTGTGGTGGAACTTCAGCCTGGCGTGGTTGGCAATGTCCTGTGGCAAGCGTTTGAGGTCATCCAGGCGCGGCGCCAGATCGCGGCGGATGTGGCCGTTGATCAGGCTTGCGACCAGCCAGACGATCAAGGTCGTCGTCAGGATCCAAGCAAAGAAGAAATGGATGACGCGGGCGGTGCCGAGATCATAGTAGGAAGGGATCGTCGCCCAGGACGGAAATCCGCGCGCTGTCTCGTTACCGGCCGGGCCCGACCAGCCGAGGACGCCTGTGGTGTCGAAGCGGTGGCCGAGGATTTCGGTGTAGCCGCGCGGTCCGGCATTCGTATTCTCGGCGCCGATGGCGAAAACGGTGTTGTCGTAGCCGAAGCCGGATTGCTTGCCGATGTAGAGCTGCGGCCGGGCATTGAAAATCTGCAGGCCGGATAGCAGCATGAAAAACAATGAAATGGCCCAGAGCCAGTGCGTCAGCCGCGTCCATCGCGACTGCCGGTAGATCAGTGTTTTGTCGTTTGAAGCGGGAACGCCCGGTCCAATTTCGGATTGGCTTCTGGCAACCGATTCCATCTTGTCTCGTCTCCCGGGCCTCGAGGCTTGGCCCACGCGTTCATTGTCCTTCTGATACGTCGCGATCCAAACCGATGTTTCATCCGATCACGGATTTATTACGGACCGCCCAGGCTGACGGCGAGATTGACGGCCGCGGCGACGATGACGGTGTTGAAGAAGAACGACAGGATCGAATGGACAAGCACGACGCAGCGCATATGCGTGGTCGAGATGTTGGTGTCGGCGGTCTGCGCCGTCATGCCGATGACGGTTGAGAAATAAAGGAAATCCCAGCCCTCGGGGCGTTTGTCGCCAGGGAACAGCAGGCCGCCGACCGGGATTTTCTTCTTGGTGCCGGCGTCGACCGCGTCGCCGTCCATCCAGTAGACATGGGCATAGTGGAGCGCCGCCATGGCATGAATGGTGAACCAGCCGAGCGGGATCGACAGCAGCGCAAAGCCGAGTTCGATCGGGTGATCCCCATCTTTCCGATTGATCAGCAGGAACAGGGAGACAAGGGCAACGCCGACGACGACGAGCGTCACCGCGAAGATGACCAGAACCGGCTGATCGGTGGCGCGTGCGTTCTTGCTCAGGTACTTGCCGGTGAATTTCGGCATCTGGCTGACGACAAGGATGACGTAAGCGGCGAAAAATGCGTTGGCGCCGATCGAATAGGCGAGAGGGGCATGCAGCAGCAACGCCACGAGCAGCGCAAACGCCCCGAGACACGCCGATACCGCGAACAGCATATGGCGCTGCATGGGGTTCTTGATCGGGGTTTCGGCGGCCATGGCGGTCTCCACCTGGATGGCGCTTTGTTGCTAGCCCGGTGTGGCGGATTTCAGAGCGCGCCGCAAGATGCGGTCGAGTTCGCCGAGGAACCGGGAGCGATCCTGCGGCGCGAAGCTGGCATTGTAGCCCTTGCTTTCGCCGGTCTCGCGCAGATGCTGCTTGAGATCGCGCATCGCCACCGCCATGCCGATCGTCTCGGGCGTGAAAGGACGTCCGGTCGGCCCCAGCACATGCGCGCCGAGCGCCACGGTGCGGGCTGCGAGCGGAATGTCGGCCGTCACCACGATGTCGTTGGATTTGGCGTTCTCGACGATCCAGTCGTCGGCGGCATCGGCGCTCTTGGAGACGACGACATTGCGGATCATAGGGTCGCGCGAAGGGCGCAGGCCCCCATTGGAAACGTAAGTGACCACGACGCCATGGCGCTCGGCGACCTTCTCGACCTCGGCCTTGACTGGGCAGGCGTCGGCATCGACGTAGATGGCGGGTGCGGGCATTGTTTCTCCGGAACGAGCAGGGGCCGGAAACATATCCGGCCCCTACCAGAACTCTTACAGCTGTCAGGCCGGCAAGGCACCGGACTTCTTGGCTGTCCAGGTGGCGATGTAGTCCATCAGGCCAGGGTTGAGGCAGTCATAAGGCTCCAGCCCGATCGATTTCAGTTGGGCGCGAATGCCGTCCATGCGCTTGGGGTCGACACCCGATTCGATGATCGACGAGACGAAGGCGGTGAAGCCGGGCGGCGACCAGCCGTCCTCCTCGAAGCGCTCGGGGTGGATGAAGGACAGGCCCTTGAACGGATGGTCGCGCTCGACCGGTCCATGCATGTGGACGCCGCAACCGGTGCAGGCATGGCGCTGGATCAAAGCCGAGGGATCGACCACCTTCAGCTTGTCGCCGTTCTCGGTGACGGTGACGTCGCCGGTGCCGGCTACCGCCACCACCGAGAACACGGCGCCGTCGGGCTTCCAGCATTTGGTGCAGCCGCAGGCGTGGTTGTGGGCGATCTGGCCCTTGACCTTTACCTTGACCGGCTTGCTTGTGCAGGCGCAAACCAGCGTGCCGCCGGCAAAGCCAGCACTTTCCCTGGGCAGCCCATTGTCGATTTTCGGATGCAGTTTCTCCGCCATTGTTATTTCCTCCCATGTTTTACCACAGGGGTCGCTGGCCGGATGGCCGGCGGCGTGTGGCCGTCTTCAGTAAACCACGACACTCCGGATCGACTTGCCCTCATGCATGAGGTCGAATCCCTTGTTGATGTCTTCCAGCTTCAGCAAGTGCGTGATCATCGGATCGATCTGGATCTTGCCGTCCATGTACCAGTCGACGATTTTCGGTACATCGGTGCGGCCGCGCGCGCCGCCGAAGGCGGTGCCCATCCAGCTGCGTCCGGTGACCAACTGGAACGGCCGGGTCGAGATCTCCTGGCCGGCGCCTGCGACGCCGATGACGACCGACTTGCCCCAACCGCGATGCGAGGCTTCCAGCGCCTGGCGCATGACCTTGGTGTTGCCGGTGCAATCGAATGTATAGTCGGCGCCGCCGATCTGGTCGGCGCCGCGCTTGGTCATGTTGACGAGGTGCGGGACGATGTCGCCCTCGATCTCCTTCGGATTGACGAAATGCGTCATGCCGAACCGCTCGCCCCATTCCTTCTTGTCGTTGTTCAGATCCACACCGATGATCATGTCGGCGCCGGCAAGCTTCAGGCCCTGGATGACGTTGAGGCCGATGCCGCCGAGGCCGAAGACGACAGCGGTGGCCCCTTGCTCGACCTTGGCGGTGTTGATGACCGCACCGATGCCTGTGGTGACCCCGCAGCCGATATAGCAGATCTTGTCGAAAGGAGCGTCGGGGTTGACCTTGGCAACCGCGATCTCGGGCAGCACGGTGAAGTTGGAGAAGGTCGAACAGCCCATATAGTGAAAAATCTTGTCCTTGCCGATTGAGAAGCGCGAGGAGCCGTCCGGCATCAACCCTTGCCCCTGGGTGGCGCGGATGGCGGTGCACAAATTGGTCTTTCTCGACAGGCAGGACGGGCACTGCCGGCATTCCGGCGTATAGAGCGGGATGACGTGGTCGCCCTTCTTGACCGAGGTGACGCCCTTGCCCACATCGACCACCACGCCGGCGCCTTCATGGCCGAGAATCGCTGGAAACAGGCCTTCGGGATCGGCGCCCGACAGGGTGAACTCGTCGGTGTGGCAGATGCCTGTCGCCTTGATCTCGACTAGCACCTCGCCCTCGCGCGGGCCATCGAGGTCAACCTCCATGATCTCCAACGGCTTTCCGGCGGCGACAGCGACAGCGGCGCGGGTTTTCATCAGGCAATTCCTCCAAAGGCGATTTTTGAGGCCAAGTTTTCAGGTTTTGGGCTGCTCATCAACTCTCAGATGAGACGAAATGTCGGCTTTGTTGACGCAGATAGCACAGCGCTCGACAAGCAGCGACAGGGAGCGCCATGGCGCGTCGGCGGGGAGACTTTCACGTCGTCCACTGCGGTACTTGAGACATGGCGACATAGTCCATAGAACTGAATCGTCTGCCGGAGGGGAATTCTGCCCGCATGTTCACCAAGATCCTGATCGCCAACCGTGGCGAGATTGCCTGCCGCGTCATCAAGACGGCGCGCAGGATGGGCATCGCCACGGTCGCCGTCTATTCCGATGCCGATCGCGATGCGGTGCATGTCGAGATGGCCGACGAGGCGGTGCATATCGGACCGTCGCCCGCCGCGCAAAGCTATCTCGTGCCGGAAAAGATCATTGCCGCCTGCAAGCAAACGGGCGCGCAGGCCGTGCACCCCGGCTACGGCTTCCTGTCCGAGCGCGCGGCCTTTTGCGAAGCGCTGGAAGCAGAAGGCATCCTCTTCATCGGGCCGAAGCCCAAGGCGATCAAGGCTATGGGCGACAAAATCGAATCGAAGAAGTTCGCCAACGCCGCCAAGGTTTCCACCGTGCCCGGCTGGCTGGGCGTCATCGAGGACGCCGACCACGCGGAGAAGATCGCCGGCGAAATCGGTTATCCCGTGATGATCAAGGCCTCCGCCGGCGGCGGCGGCAAGGGCATGCGCATCGCCTGGGACCAGTCGGAGGTGCGCGACGGCTTCGACCGGGCACGCTCGGAGGCAAAAAGCTCGTTCGGCGACGACCGCGTCTTCATCGAAAAATTCGTCGTCGATCCGCGCCATATCGAAATCCAGGTGCTGGCCGACGCGCATGGCAATGCGCTCTATCTCGGCGAACGCGAATGCTCGATCCAGCGCCGCAACCAGAAGGTCGCCGAGGAGGCGCCCTCATCATTTCTCGATGCCAAGACCCGAAAGGCGATGGGCGAACAGTCGGTGGCGCTGGCCAGGGCCGTCGACTACCAGAGCGCCGGCACGGTCGAATTCATCGTCGACAAGGACAAAAACTTCTATTTCCTTGAAATGAATACGCGATTGCAGGTCGAACATCCGGTGACGGAGCTCGTCACCGGCATCGACCTGGTCGAGCAGATGATCCGCGTCGCGGCCGGCGAAAAGCTTGGCCTGAAGCAGAGCGACATCAAGCTGAACGGCTGGGCGGTGGAAAGCCGACTCTACGCCGAGGACCCCTATCGCAATTTCCTGCCGTCGATCGGCCGGCTGACGCGCTACCGGCCGCCGGAGGAAGGGCAATTCGGCGACATCGTGATCCGCAACGACACCGGCGTCACCGAAGGCTCGGAGATTTCGATGTTCTACGATCCGATGCTCGCCAAGCTGTGCACCTGGGCGCCGACGCGGCTCGAGGCGATAGACGCCATGTCGGAAGCGCTCGACAGCTTTGTCGTCGACGGCATCGAGCACAACATCCCGTTCCTGGCGGCGCTGATGCAGCATCCGCGCTGGCGGGAAGGGGCGATATCGACCGGGTTCATCGCGGAGGAATATCCCGACGGCTTTGCACCGATCGCTCCGAACAGCGAGGAAAAGGCGGTGCTGGCCTCGATCGCGGCCGCGGTGGAGTTGCTGCGCCGCGACCGGCTGGACCGGCTGGGTGGACGGCTGGCGCCGCATTCGGGTGCACTCAAGCGCGACTGGGTGGTCAAGATCGGCGAGGACTATTTGCCGGTTTCGATCCTTGAAGGCATGATTTCCATTCCGATGGAGATCGACCTGTCCCTCGACGGCGGCAAGGCGCTGACCGTTTCGTCAGACTGGCGGCCTGGCGACCTCATCTGGCGGGGTACGGTCGGCAAGCGCAGGGTTGTTGCCCAGATCCGGCCTGTCGCCAACGGCCTGCGCATCGCCTGGAAGGGCATGTCGGTGACCGCGCGCGCCATGCTGCCGCGCACCGCCGAGCTTGAACGGCTGATGCCGGAAAAGGTGGCGCCGGACACCTCGAAGCTGCTGCTTTGCCCGATGCCCGGCCTTGTCGTCTCGATCGCCGTTGTGGAAGGCCAGGAGGTCAAGGCCGGCGAGACCTTGGCCGTGGTCGAGGCGATGAAGATGGAAAACGTGCTGCGCGCCGAGCGCGATCTTGTCGTCTCGAAGCTCAACGCCAAGCCGGGGGACAGCCTGGCGGTCGATGCCGTCATCATGGAATTCGCTTAAGCACGCTGGAAGCCTGTGGCCGGCAGTCGTTTGTGCTGGACTGGTATCGCCCGGTCCCGGACAATACATCTCCATCGACTCAGGTCTTACGGACAGCACGAGAAATCATGGCGGATGACAGACTTCCACGCGACCCCTTGAAGCGCGAAGCCGCGATTGCCGCGGCGCGGCCTGAGATACCAGCGCGGCCGTTCGTCCATCTGCGCGTGCACTCGGCCTATTCGCTGTTGGAAGGTGCGCTTCAGCTTGGCAAGATCGTCGGCCATGCCGTCAAGGACGAAGCGCCGGCCATCGCCGTTACAGACACCAACAATCTGTTCGGCGCGCTGGAGTTCGCGCAGAAGGCGGTGAAGGACGGCATCCAGCCGATCATCGGCTGCCAGATCGCGCTCGCCTTCTCCGGCGAGAACAGCGATGGCCAGCGCGACCGCCGTCGGCAAGGTCCCGACATGCGGCCGGTCGTGCTGATCGCGGCCACCGAAGCTGGCTATTCCAATCTGGTCAGGTTGGTCAGCCGCGTCTATCTCGAGACACCACCCGGTGAAGCGGTGCACCTGACCACCGAAATGATGGACGGCCAATGCGACGGCCTGATTTGCCTCAGCGGCGGTCCGCGCGGACCGATCGGGATTGCCCTGAAGGAAGATCGCCGCGATCTCGCCGAGGCGCGCCTGCTTACGCTCAAGACGATGTTCGGCGACCGGCTCTATGTCGAGCTGGATCGGGTTTCGGGCTATGATCGCATGATCGAGAAATCCTCGATCGATCTTGCCTATTTCCATGAATTGCCGCTTGTCGCCACCAACGAGGCCTTCTTCTCGTCGCGCGACGAGTACGAGGCGCATGACGCGCTGATCGCCATCGCCGAGGGTTCGGTCGTCGCCGTCGACACCCGCCGCCGGCTGTCCCCGGACAATTTCCTGCGCAGCCAGGCCGACATGGCGAAATTGTTCGCCGATCTGCCGGAAGCCATTGACAACACGGTCGAGATCGCGCTGCGCTGCTCCTATTATCCGAAAACCCGCAGCCCGATCCTGCCGCGTTTCACGGGCGGCGATGCCTCCGACAAGGACGCCGCCGAAAAGGCCGAGGCCGCCGAACTTGCCCGACAGGCGCGCGAGGGGCTCGATGCCCGGCTTGCCCTGCACGGGCCGACACCCGGCTATACGGTCGAGCAATATCGCGAGCGGCTCGAATTCGAGCTCGGCATCATCGAGAAGATGAAATTCCCCGGCTACTTCCTGATCGTGGCCGACTTCATCAAATGGGCGAAGGCGCAAGGCATTCCGGTCGGGCCCGGGCGCGGTTCGGGCGCCGGCTCGCTGGTCGCCTATTCCACCACCATCACCGACATCGATCCGCTGCGCTTCTCGCTGCTGTTCGAGCGCTTCCTCAATCCGGACCGCGTGTCGATGCCCGATTTCGACATCGACTTCTGCCAGGACCGGCGCGAGGAGGTGATTCGCTACGTCCAGCAGAAATACGGCCGCGACCAGGTCGGCCAGATCATCACCTTCGGTACGCTGCAGGCGCGCGCCGTGCTGCGCGACGTCGGCCGTGTGCTGCAGATGCCCTATGGCCAGGTCGACAAGCTGTCGAAGATGGTGCCGCAAAACCCGGCCAATCCGGTCAAGCTCGCCGACGCCATCGCCAACGAGCCGCGCTTTGCCGAAGAGGCGGAGAAGGAGCCGATCGTCCAGACGCTGCTCGACATGGCGCAGAAGCTGGAAGGCCTCTTCCGCCATGCCTCGACGCACGCCGCCGGCATCGTCATCGGCGACCGACCATTGTCGGAACTGGTGCCGATGTACCGTGATCCGCGCTCGGACATGCCGGTCACCCAGTTCAACATGAAATATGTCGAGCAGGCCGGGCTGGTGAAGTTCGACTTCCTCGGCCTGAAGACGCTGACCGTGCTGGAAACGGCGGTCAAGCTGATCCGCCGCCGCGGCATCGACATCGATCTCGCGACCATCCCGCTCGACGATCCCGAGACCTACGCGATGCTGTCGCGCGGCGAAGTCGTCGGTGTGTTCCAGGTGGAAAGTGCCGGCATGCGCAAGGCGCTGATCGGCATGCGGCCAGACTGCATCGAGGACATCATCGCGCTGGTCGCTCTCTATCGGCCTGGCCCGATGGAAAACATCCCGACCTACAACGCCAGAAAGCATGGCGAGGAGGAGATGGCCTCGATCCATCCCAAGATCGACCATCTGGTGAAGGAGACGCAAGGCGTCATCGTTTACCAGGAACAGGTGATGCAGATCGCGCAGGAGCTGTCCGGCTATTCGCTCGGCGAAGCCGACCTTCTGCGCCGCGCCATGGGCAAGAAGATCCGCGCCGAGATGGACAAGCAGCGCGAACGTTTTGTCTCCGGCGCGGTCGAGCGCGGCGTCGCCAAGCCGCAAGCCGACTTCATTTTCGACCTGCTGGCCAAGTTCGCCGACTATGGTTTCAACAAGTCGCACGCCGCCGCCTACGCAGTCGTCTCCTACCAGACCGCCTATCTCAAGGCGCACTATCCGGTCGAGTTCCTGGCGGCGTCGATGACGTTCGACATGGGCAACACCGACAAGCTCGCCGACTTCCGCCAGGATGCGCTGCGCCTCGGCATCGAGGTCCTGGCGCCCTCGGTGATGACGAGCTTTCGTGCCTTCGAGGTCGGCGAGAACCGCATCTATTACTCGATGGCTGCGCTCAAGGGTGTCGGCGACGCCGCGGTGGAGCATATCGTCGCCGTTCGCGGCGAAAAGCCGTTCAAGAGCCTGGCCGATTTCTGCGAGAGGGTCGACCCTAAGATCGTCGGCAAGCGTGTGTTCGAGAGCTTGATCATGGCCGGCGCGCTCGACTGCTTCGGCCATGATCGCGCCCAGATGTTGGCTGGCGTCGAACGGATGATGGGGCTGGCTTCGCTCGCCCAGCAGAACGCGGTTTCCGGCCAGGCCGATATTTTCGGCGCCTCGCTGGGCGCCCAATCGCAGGCGCTCAATCTGCCGGCGACCGATCCGTGGCTCGCCGCCGACCGGCTGCACCGCGAATTCCAGGTCGTCGGCTTCTATCTCTCGGCGCATCCGCTCGACGAATACAAGGCGGCGCTGCAGAAGATGCGGGTGCAGAACTGGGCGGAGTTCTCGGCCGCCGTCAAGCGCGGCGCTTCCGCCGGCCGGCTTGCCGGCACCGTGACCAGCAAGCAAGAGCGCAAGACGCGCACCGGCAACAAGATGGGCGTGGTGGCCTTTTCCGACACCTCCGGCCAGTACGAGGCCGTGCTATTTTCGGAAGGATTGGCCCAGTACCGCGACCTCCTGGAAGCCGGCCGCTCGGTTGTCATCACCGTCGCGGCGGAGGACAGGCCCGAGGGTGTCAATCTGCGCATCAACTCCGTGCAGTCGCTGGAAGACGAAGCAAGCCGCATCCAGAAAGCACTGCGCATTTTCGTCAGGAACGATGGCCCTGCGTCGATCATCCAATCCCAGCTTACCCAGCGCGGTGAAAGCCAGGTGAGCATCATCGTGATCAAGGACGAGGCGCAGGGCGAGGTCGAGATTGCCTTGCAAGGCGGCTATCGCGTCTCTCCGCAGATCGCCTCGGCGATGCGCGCCGTGCCGGGCGTGGTCGAAGTGGAACTGGTGTGACCAGCTTGGTTGCCAGTCGGCAATCCGCGCGAAAGCAGTCGCCCCTCGCACCGTTGCAATCCGCATGAAAGGCGCGGGCGGCAAGGCGCCGCAGAGCTTGTCCGCAACGGCGCGGCTGCGCGACACACTGCGCAGGCTCTATCATGGGCGCTCGCCGGCCGCGTTCCGGTTCCAACTGGTGGCTGTCATCATCGACCTCGCCATCATCGCCTTTTTCATCGCCACGCCGGTCATCCAGCAGTCGGCCTCGTTTCTGTGGCTGGATTATGCCGTGGCGGCTCTCGTCGCCGCCGATCTCGGCGCCAGGCTGCTGGCCTCGAACGACATGCTGCGTCTGACGAAGCAGCCGACCTTCTGGGTGGACGCCTTCATCCTTCTGACGCTGCTGATGCCGACGGCGCTCGCCAATCTCGGCTTTCTGCGCATCCTGCGGCTGTGGTCGCTGTCGCGCAGCGGTTCGATCTGGCGGCATTTCGAGATGCGCGGCCTGCGGCCCTGGCGCGAGGCAAGCCACGCGGTCATCAACCTGTTGACCTTTCTCTTCGTCATCACGGGCTTCGTCTACACCTTCTTTTTCCGCAACGGCGCCGGCCTGGAAAATTACATCGACGCGCTTTACTTCACCGTCGCGACGGTCACGACGACCGGCTTCGGCGACATCGTGCTGCCGGGCATCGCCGGCAAGCTGACGGCGATCGTCACCATGATCATCGGCATATCGCTGTTCGTCAGGCTGGCGCAGGCGATCTTTCGGCCGGCCAAGGTGTTCTTTCCATGCCCGCAATGCGGGTTGCAGCGGCATGAGCCTGATGCCGTGCACTGCAAGGCATGCGGCCACGTTCTGAACATACCCAACGAAGGCGACTGATCGGCGGCGGTTTTACGAAGCCGCCACTTCCGCCGGCCTTGCCGGTTTCCGCTGCAGGTTGAGCAGGTTGCCCATCAGGATGAGCAGTGCGCCGCCGGCGGTGAAAGCGTCGATCTGCTCGCTGTAGAGCAGCCAGCCGATCAGCGCCGATAACGGCACGCGCAGGAAATCCATCGGCGAAATGACGGTGGCGTCGGCATAGCCAAGCGCGCGGGCCATGCAGAAGTGCGACGACATGCCGGTGAAGGCAATCAGCACGATCCACGGCCACAGGTCCAGCGGCGGGTTGCGCCACTCGTAAAGGGCTGGAACGAGGCCGACCACCGACTGGATGATCAGCATCCAAAAGATGATGCGCACGACGCTGTCCGTCCGCGTCAGCGACTTGACCATGACCACCGAGATGCCGAAGCAGACCGCCGCGCCGAGGACGACGAGATGGCCCGGATCGACCGAGCCTACGCCGGGCCGAACGATGACCACCACGCCGATCAGGCCCAGCACGATCGCGGCAAGCTTTGGCCGGGACAGCCTTTCACCAAGAAAAGTCACCGCCAGGATAGCCGTCCAGATCGGTGTGGTGAATTCGATCGAAATCAGCACGGCCAGCGGAATCAAGGTCAATGCGTAGAGCCATGCCGCCTGCCCGGTATAGTGGATGACGTTGCGGGCGACATGGGCGAGGGGACGCTGCGTGCGCATCGCCGCGAACCCGCCGCTCGCAAACACCAGCGGCAAAAGGATAAAGAAGCCGATCACCGAGCGCAGTTCCAGAACCTGGAAGACGTTGAGTTCGGCCGTCGTGGCACGGCCGGCGACCGACATCGCCAGGAACGACGCGATCGACAGCGCCATCCAGAACGCGGCCTTGGGGATCGAGGGAGTCGGTGCCATTTCAGCTATGTCGCAGGCCGCGATTGCCGGAGCAATCGCTAGTCCGGTGTATTCGTCTGGGCCAGTTGCGGCGAGGGCGTTTCAGATCAGTCAGGCCGCAGGCGGAACCTGATACGGCGAGGGGCGTTGAGCCCCTATATTGTCCGTGGTTTTGCAAACGTGCGTTTCCAATGTCGACAAGGAGAGTTTCCATGAGACTATTCGCGCAAGTGGCGCTTGCTGGCTGCCTGGTGGTCGCCGCCGGCGCGGCTCAAGCCGACGAGACCAAGTTTCTCCAGTCGTTCAATGGTAATTTCGCCGGCAAGGGCACTGTCCAGGTGACCACGGATGTGCCGAACGTCAGTGTCTCTTGCAGCTTCAAGTCGAACGCGACTTCTGCCTCGCTCTCGCTGGATGGCAATTGTCGCGGTCTCGTTGTGGTTTCGCGAGCCATCAGCGCGAATTTGAAGGTCTCCGGTGCGAAATACAGTGGCGTTTATGTAGGATCCCGCACAGGGCCAGCACAGCTGAACGGCAGCCGTTCGGGCAACACCATCAATCTTGGCATCCGCTGGGCGAAGGACGTCAATGGCGATCGCAAGGCGCGAATGACGGTTGAGAAGCGAGGCGAGAACGGCATGCGGCTGACGGTCATCGACACGGATCCGAAAACCGGCAAGAGCGTGGTGACGAGCCGGATCGACCTGCAGCGCTCCTGAATTCACTCTTCGATCGGCTCCGGCGGATGGGCATCACGGCCCCTGCCGAAGGTGTAGCCGGTTTCGACGGCTTTGCGGCCGAACTTGTCGCGTAGCGCATCGATGGCGCCCTCGGCCATGGCGCGCTTGCGCGATTGGACATCGACCAGATCCGGCGGATCGGCCTTGTCGTCGTCGGAAAGGTCGCTGACGCCGATGCCGAGCAATCGAAATTTCGTCCCGTCCGTCTCCTTGCGGAGAAGGTCCACGCCGGTTGAAAAGATGCGGTCGGCGAGCCGGGTCGGGTCGCCGAGCTGACGGTTGCGCGTGCGCAGCTTGAAATCCTGGGTCTTCAGCTTCAGCACCACGGTGCGCCCGGCAATGCCTGACTTTTTCAGCCGTGCCGAGACCTTTTCCGAAAGGCCCCTCAGCACCGAGACAAGCTCGTCCAGCGAGGCGATGTCGGTGTCGAAAGTGGTTTCGGCCGATACGCTCTTGGCATCTTGGTCGGGGTCGACGCGGCGGACGTCCTCACCGCGCGAAAGCCGGTATAGCCGTTCGCCCATCACCCCATAGCGGCGCATCAGGTCGCCACGCTCCATCTTCTGGAGCTGACCAATGGTGCGGATGCCGTCCTGTTCGAGCGTAGCGTTGAACGCCCTGCCGACACCCCAGATCATGGTGACCGGCTGGGGTGCCAGAAAATCGATCGCCTCGGCCTCGCCAATGACGGAAAAGCCGCGCGGCTTGCGGAAGTCCGACGCGATCTTGGCGAGGAATTTGCAGTAGGAAAGCCCGGCCGACACGGTGATGCCGATCTCCTTCTCCACGGCCAGCGCGAAGCGCGCCAGCACCACCGCCGGCGGCAGGCCGTGCAGCCGCTCGGTGCCGGCGAGGTCGAGAAACGCCTCGTCGATCGACAGCGGCTCGACCAGCGGCGTCAACGCCTGCATCATGGCGCGCACTTGCCGGCCGACGGCCACGTATTTTTCCATGTTGGGCGCGATCACCACCGCCTCGGGGCAGGCCTCGAGCGCCTTGAACATCGGCATGGCGGAACGCACGCCGCGGATGCGGGCGATGTAGCACGCCGTTGAGACCACCCCGCGCTTGCCGCCGCCGACGATCAACGGCTTGTCCTTGAGCGCCGGGTTGTCGCGCTTTTCGATGGCGGCATAGAAGGCGTCGCAATCGATATGGGCCAGATGCAGCCGGTAGAGCTCGGGATGACGGGCAAGGCGAGGGCTGCCGCAGCGTTCGCAGCGGCGCGTCTCACCGCGCTGAAACGTCAGGCAGTCACGGCAAAAACCGTGATCGGGATTGTTGACAGGAGCCGCCATTTCTGCGAACATAAAGAGAACAAACGCAATGGTACGACAGTGCAGGGTCAGCGACAAGCTTGGCCTGGGGAGAACTCATGAGCACGACCATAGTGCCGTTGGCGCCTGAGCTCTGGCCTGAATTCGAGGATCTTTTCGGCAAGCAGGGCGCCTGCTACGGCTGCTGGTGCACGCATTTCCGGCTGGCGCCGGCGGCGCGGCGCGAGAGCAGCCGCGAACGCAACAAGGATCACATCAAGGCGCGCATCGAAGCCGGCCCGCCACCCGGACTGCTGGCCTTCGAGGACGGCAAGGCGGTCGGCTGGATGCAGATCGGGCCACGCGCCGACGTGCCTGAATGGAACAACAAGGGCAGGGGCTCGGCGCCGATCGATCCCGCCGACGCTGCCGATCCCGCCGTTTGGGCGATCTCCTGCTTTTTCATCCGCGCCAAGGCCCGTGGCACGGGCATCACGCACCGCCTCGTCGAAGGCGGCATCGATTTCGCCCGCGGGAACGGCGCGCGGCTTGTCGAGGCCTGCCCGATCGACCTGTCCCGCGATTCGCGATCAATCGGCCTGTTCGTCGGCTCGTCTCAGGTGAAGGCCGGGTTCGAGAGGCTGGTTGAGCGCAAGGCAGGCCGACCGCTGATGCGGCTGGTGCTGAAGCCTGCTACCTGACTGTCATCGTCTTGCAGTCGTGATGGTATTTCCCTACCAGAGGTACGAAACGATTTTTGCCTCTCGACCGAACGGAGAATTCCCGTGAACCGTGTGTTGCCACTTGCCTTTTCCGCGCTTCTGCTCAGCGCGCCTGCTTTCGGCCAGACCGTGGACAGCCAGGGCGCCAAGCAATTGTCGGATGATCTGTCGCGCTATGTCGGCAAACAGGCGCTCGACAAAGGCATTCTGAAGGTTTCGGCCGAAGGCGACGCCTACAAGATCGTGTTTGATTTCAAGGCGCTTGCAGCAAGCTTTCCCGACCAGAAGCTGGTGAAATTCGACTTTGCGCCCTACGCCCTGCTGGTCAAGCCGCGCAGCGACGGATCCTGGGATGTCTCGATGGATTTTTCGCAGAGCGCCTCCTTCGAATTCAACGGTCCCCAGGGAAAGCAAAACACGCAATTCTCGATCAAGGACGGCAAGGGCAGCGGCGTCTACGACCCCAAGCTGGCCGCCTTCACCAGCGCCACCAGTTCGATGGCCGGAATGACGATGTCGTCGCAGGACGCCAAGCAGCAGATGGATATGACCGCCGGTGCCGGTACCGCGACGCTGTCCGCCACCAAGGCAGCCAATGGCGGCGTCGATTTCACGACCTCGCAAAAGATTTCGAACTTCGTGGAAACGATAAAGTTCAGTGATGCCGAGAGCGGACTGAATTTTCCCGTTACCGTGAAGTCGCCGGAATTGTCGGTGGAGGCCAGCGGCAAGGGCGTGCAGACCAAGCCGCTGCTCGATCTCCTGGCGTTCGCCGTGGCCAATGAGGACGAGAAGACGCTGAAGGCAGACCAGGCACAGCTCAAGGCGCTTCTGCTGGCGGCGCTTCCGGTGTGGGAGCGTATCGACGGAACCTACGGCTTCAAGGATTTCGCGGTCGACAGCCCGATCGGCACGTTCGGCGCCACGCAACTCAGCACCGCGTTCGGTTCCGACGGTGTCGCCCAGAACGGCAAGGTCAACTATGGCATCAAGGCATCGGGGCTGACCGTGCCGCATCAGCTCTTGCCGAGCTGGAGCGTCGCGCTGCTGCCCACCGATATCGACCTGAACTTCGGCGGCGCCAATATCGATCTCGACAGCATGGCGAAGAAGGCGATCGAAGCCTTTGATCTCAATCAGGATCCGCCGCTGTCGGCCGAGTTCGGCGACCAACTCAAAGCCGACTTCCTGGCCAAGACGCCGAAGGTCGTCATCGGCCACAGCACCGTCAAGAACAAGGACATGGAGATCGCGCTCGAAGGCGACATGACAAGCTTCGGCCAGAAACCCGACGCGAATCTCACGGTCGATGTCGCTGGCTTCGACAAGATCATGGAGCACCTGCAGGAAGCGGCGAAGGCGGAGCCAGAGGTCGGGCAGTACGTGCCTGTCGCTCTCATGGCGAAGGGTTTTGCCAAGACGCTGCCGGACGGCAAGCTGGAGTGGGTCATCAACACCAAGGCCGACGGCTCGGTGACCGTCAACGGCGTCATGCTCAAGCCCGCCGATCCGGCGGTGGACGACAGCGTCGACGATGGTGACGGCGCGGACAATGACGGCGTCGATAGTGGCGGCAACGCCAACGAAGGCAATGGCGGCGGCAGCGACGACGGCGGCAGCGATAATGGCGGGTCAGGGGCGAAGCTGAACCCTTGAGGGGGCCTCGAGCAACTTTCGGCAAACTGTAAAGGGTCTTCCCGGGGAAAGCGCTTGGCGCTTTCCTTTTTGGGACTTACCTCAACGCGCGCCGAGCCCCAGCGCATTCGCTATCTTCGGCGCGGCTTCATGCCAGTCCTGGACGACGACGACATCGTCCGAGACCGGCGGCAGGAACGCGCGCAGCGAATTGTCGGCCATGAGATGGAATAGATTTGCGTCGGCGACCGATTCCCGCACCGACGCCAGATTGTGCGGCTGATCGTCGACGAAGACCACCGGCCGGCCGCTCTTGCCGCGCAGCTTGGCCACCGCCGGCCCCTTGGCCATCTCGGTGGTCAGCAGCGGATAGCCTAGCCCCAGCGTATCGAGATGTGCGCGGCGCACCGCACGATGCCGGTGCGGCATGGCCGTCAGCAATATGATTTCCGCGCGGTTTCCAAGCCCCGCCAGAGCGTCCGCGGCGCCATCGGTGATGCTTTGCCAATCGGCCTGCGCGTCGAAGAAATCGCCCAGCAGCGCCGTGACTTCGGGTTGTTCGATCAGCCTGCCGCTGGCCGTTTCGGCGATGTTGCCGGTCAGCCGGAAGGACGCCAGCGTCAGGCCGTAACCGCGCGCCTTGAGGAAGTGCGGGAAGGGGCGGATGAATTCGAGCACGACGTCATCGACATCGAGCACCAGTAGCGGCCGGTCGTCGGCCGCCAGTTCCTCGATCTGGCGCGCGGTTTCGGGATCATCGCTCATGTGGAACGCTCATGATTGTCGTCGCCGAGCGGCAGTGCGCGCAACGCCTTGCCGACAGCGGCCGGCGGCGTGCCGGTCTCTTCGGCGAAGCGCATCAAGGTCGGCTCGTGGGCCAGGATGAATTGCAGGACGCCGGCCAGGAAACCCGGCTCGCCGGCGGCCCGGCGGATCGAATACGCCTCTATTCCCGTGATCGCCAGAAAGCGCGGTAGAAGCTCCGGATCGCCGGCAACGAAGCCCAATGCCTTCACGGCAATGGTTTCGGCCTCTTCGCGCATTGACGCTGCGTTTGCCATCACTACCTTCGGTGTGTGGAATGAGTCTCTCCCGCAGTAATGGCAAGAGTTGCTTGCGGCAAGCCATTAGCGTGTGGCGCGCCTTTTGGACGCGCTGGGAGGCGAGGCGGAATTCGTGCTGCTTTGCAGGCTGCGGGTTTCCGTTTCGTCAATCATATTGCCGTATAGTGAAGCAGGGTTTGGTGCGTTCAAGCAAAGGGCGCATGACGGTCACCTCCGGGCGGAGGACGGCCGGGACGGGATATCGATGCCTAAGAAGGTCATGATCGTCGAGGACAATGAGCTCAATATGAAGCTCTTTCGGGACCTCATCGAAGCAAGCGGTTACGAGACGGTGCGCACCCGCAATGGTCTTGAGGCGCTCGACCTGGCGCGCCAGCACCGGCCGGACCTCATCCTGATGGACATCCAGCTGCCCGAAGTGTCGGGACTGGAAGTGACCAAATGGCTGAAGGAAGACGATGATTTGCACGTCATCCCGGTCATTGCCGTGACTGCCTTCGCGATGAAGGGGGATGAGGAGCGCATCCGCCAGGGCGGCTGCGAGGCCTATATTTCGAAGCCGATCTCGGTGCCGCGCTTCATCGAAACCATCAAATCCTATCTGGGCGATGCCTGATGTTCCCTTCCAGCCGAGCCGGAGCCTTGTGAAATGACCGCGCGGATCCTCGTCGTCGACGACATCCCTGCCAATGTGCGGCTGCTGGAAGTCCGGCTGCTGGCCGAATATTTCGAGGTGCTGACCGCCAATAACGGGCCCGATGCGATCGAGACCTGCGAGAACGGCAAGGTCGATGTCGTGCTGCTCGACGTGATGATGCCGGAGATGGACGGTTTCGAGGTCTGCCGGCGCCTGAAGAGCGATCCGGCGACGTCGCACATTCCGGTGGTGATGATCACCGCGCTCGACCAGGTTTCCGACCGCGTGCGCGGGCTGGAGGCCGGCGCCGACGATTTCCTGACCAAGCCGGTCAACGACCTGCAGCTGATGACGCGCGTCAAGAGCCTGGTCCGGCTGAAGTCGCTGACCGACGAGCTCAGGCTGCGCGCCTCGACCACCCGCAACATCGGGATCGAGGAACTCTTGAGCCGCAATTTCGCTTCCGAGGACACGACGCCGAAAGTGCTTCTGATCGACGAGCGCAAATCGTCGGTCGAGCGCATCCAGAAGATGCTGCGCGACCGTGCCGACCTCGACGTCACCGGCGATCCGCATGCCGGGTTCTTCCAGGCCGCCGAAACGCCCTATGAATGCGTGATGATCTCGACGGCCTTCGCCGATTTCGATCCGCTCAGGCTGTGCTCGCAACTGCGCTCGCTCGATCGCACCCGTTTTGTACCGATCATCCTGCTGGCGGAGGAGGGCGAGGAAGAGCGCATCATCCGCGGGCTGGAGCTCGGCATCAACGATTATCTGATGCGGCCGATCGATCAGCAGGAACTGACGGCACGGCTGCGCACCCAGGTGCGCCGCAAGCGCTATAACGACCAATTGCGCGCCAGCGTCACCCAGACCATCGAGATGGCGGTGACCGACGGCCTGACCGGGCTGCACAACCGCCGCTATCTCGACAGCCATCTGCAGACGCTGTTCGACCGCGCCGTGGCACGGCGCCGGCCGCTGTCGGTGATGATCACCGATCTCGACCGCTTCAAGTCCATCAACGACGCGCACGGCCATGACGGCGGCGACGAGGTGCTGCGCGAATTCGCGCGGCGGTTGCGCAAGAACGTCAGGGGCATCGACCTTGCCTGCCGGTTCGGCGGCGAGGAGTTCGTCGTGGTCATGCCGGACACCGATGGCGTCGTGGCCGAGAAGGTGGCCGAGCGCATCCGGGCCGAAATCGCCCAGAAGCCGTTCGCCATCGGCGCCGACGGCAAGACGATCGAGGTCACCGTCAGCGTTGGCGTGTCCTCGGTGCTGAAGGGTGTGGACACGGTGGCGGCGCTGATGAAACGCGCCGATCTCGCGCTCTACGAAGCCAAGAGTGGCGGCCGCAACCGTGTCGTCGCCAAGGCGGCCTAACGGTCTAGGGCCTGATTATCCGGTCAACCCAACAGGGTTACCCATTTACCTTAATCCAAGCGATTCGCGAGCCTTGGTTAAGAAACTGTTGATTTTCATAAGCTCTTGCGCAAATGTGCAGGCCACGACGAAGCCGGCACGAGGGTAGACAGCCGGCTCGATACCCGAATACCCCATGATGCTCAGGTCCGCCGCATCTCCTGGGTCCGTGGGGTCGGCCGGCCGGCGCTGGCACATAGTGGCCTCCTCGTACCGCTGCCAAACGCCGACCGGCCCCCTTTGTCTCACATGACATCAAGAGTCCCTGCCAAGCCCCGAAGTTCGGGGCTTCTTTCATGCGCGGAAAAACGGAATTGGCCGCTGGGTTTGTTCCGGCGTCTGTCGGCCAGTGGCGCTTCGCGCTTGCCGGCCGGGAGGGCGAAGGAAAGGCGCTGTCCCTTCCATTACATACATATGGCGCACAAGGGGCTTGCGGCAAGACCTGGCTCCTCCCGTACAACCGCGCCCTGGCCAACGGAAACGGGAGTAGCAAAAATGCCGGTATCGATGCCGACTGACGGACCGCGACGGGATCATGCTGTGCTGATCGCCGGAGGAGGGCCGACAGGGTTGATGTTGGCGGGGGAACTCGCACTGGCAAATGTCGACGTGGCCATTGTCGAGCGGCGGCCCAACCAGGAACTCATCGGTTCGCGCGCGGGAGGCCTGCATGCCCGCACCATCGAGGTGCTCGACCAGCGCGGGATCGCCGACCGGTTTGTCTCCCAGGGACACCCGTCGCAGTCGGTGGGCTTCAACATGGTGAAGCTGGACATCGGCGACTTTCCCAGCCGGCACAATTATGTGCTGGGGCTGCGGCAGAACCACATCGAGCGCATCCTGGCCGACTGGGTCAGCGAACTGAGGGTGCCGATCTATCGCGAGCGGGACGTCACCGGTTTCGCGCAGGACGATGGCGGCGTCGACGTCGAGCTGTCCGATGGCCGGCGCCTGAGGGCGCATTATCTCGTCGGTTGCGACGGTGGACGCAGCACGATCCGCAAGACCGCGGGCATCGCGTTCGACGGATGGGATCCGACGATGAGCTGGATGATCGCCGAGGTCGAGATGACGCAGGAACCGGCATGGGGCTTTCGCAGCGATGCCTATGGAGTTCACGCGATGGGCAAGATGGAGGACGGCGGCCGGGTGGGTATCGTGCTGACCGAGAGGCAACTGACCCTTGGCGGCGAACCGACCCTGCGCGATCTCAGCGAGGCGCTTGTCGCTGTCTACGGCACCGACTACGGGGTCCACAGTCCGACCTGGATTTCCCGGTTCACCGATATGACGCGCCAGGCTGCCGCTTACCGCGACAGACATGTGCTGCTGGCCGGCGACGCCGCGCATATCCATCCGCCGATGGGCGGACAGGGCCTCAATATCGGCGTGCAGGACGCGGTGAACCTGGGATGGAAGCTGGCCCAGGTGGTCAAGGCGACGTCCCCTGCAACCCTGCTCGACAGCTACCATGCCGAACGCCATCCGGTTGCCGCGCGCGTGCTGCGCAACGCGATGGCGCAGGTCGCGCTGCGTCGCATCGATGCGCGGACCAAGGCTCTGGGCGATACCGTTGCCGAACTGCTCGCCATGGACGAACCGCGCAAACGGATCGCCGGGGAGATGTCCGGGCTGGGCGTCCACTACGACCTCGGGGAGGGGCACGCGCTGCTTGGGCGGCGAATACCCGACCTCGATCTGCTCACCGCCAACGGGCCGTTGCGGCTGTTCCGTCTGCTGCACGACGCGCGGCCGGTACTCCTTAACCTGGGCGAGCCAGGCAGATTGGAGATCGCGCCCCGGGCCGATCATCTCCGGCGGATCGACGCCAAGTATGCTGGGGCCTGGGAGCTTCCGGTCATTGGGGCGGTCGCCGCCCCAACCGCAGTATTAATTCGGCCCGACGGATATGTAGCCTGGGTGGGAGACAAGACTGATCTTGGGCTGGCCGAAGCGTTGGCCGTCTGGTTCGGCCCGCCTTGGGCGGCTTCGCACAGCCTCGGGTAAGCTGTTGATACATATGGCGTCGTCCTTCGCGGCGGCGCCACCTCCTGACAAGCGATTGACAGGAGGTTTTATCTATGTAGAAATTGGTTGGACCATTGGACCACTTGGAGGAAGCGTGGACCAGAACAGCCTGCCACCCATTCAGACGACGGCGCGCGATGACGCCGTGCTGAAGGCATTGGTGGGCTTTGTCAGCGCCGAGGCTTTGCGGCCCGGTGAGAGACTGCCGACCGAGCGTATCCTGGCCGAGCGGCTCAAGGTCAGCCGCAACACGGTGCGCGAGGCGCTGACGCGGTGGGAAGGACTGGGTCTGGTCGAACGCCGGCAAGGCAGCGGCACCTATCTCAAGGCGGCCGTCTCGCCCGACATGCTGCATCTGCCGCTGACGCTGGCGGGCGGCAATGATTTCACCAGCCTGATGCAGACGCTGGAAATCCGCCGCGCACTGGAGGCGGAGGCGGCGGCACTCTGCGCCGAGCGGGCCAGCCCGGCCGACATGACCGAGATCGAGCGCAAGCTCGACATCATGGAGCAGGCGTTCCGCACGCGCGACGGCATGTCGTCGGAAGAAGACTGGGAGTTCCACCAGGCGATCTACCGGGTCTCCGGCAATCCACTGTTCGAACAGATCATCGCTGCCATGCACGAGTTGTTTCACCGCTTCTGGGAGCATCCGCTCGGCGTGCGCGACTTCGGCCACGCCAGCTTTCCCTATCACCGCACCATCTACGAGCGCATCGCCGCGCGCGACCCGCAAGGCGCCCGCGCAGAGGCGCTGAAGCTGATCGCCACCGTCGAGGACGATTTGAAGCGCGGTGCGGCCAAACTCAAATTCTTGGGCCAGACATGAACGAGCATCCGACCGGTTTCGACCACGATTATCTTGCCGAGGCGGCGACGCTTCTGGCGCATGACGAACCATTCCCCGGTGGCGCCGTCGTGCCGCCGATCTACCAGACCTCGCTGTTCACCTTCGCCAGTTACGCCGAAATGGCAGATACGTTTGCCGGCAAACGAAAGCAGCCGATCTATTCGCGCGGCGACAATCCCACGGTCATGGAGTTCGAGGCGCGCGTCGCCGCACTCGAGGGTGCCGAGGCCGCGCGCGGCTTCTCCAGCGGCATGGCGGCGATCAGCGCCACGTTGCTTGCCTTCGTCGGCGCGGGCGAGCGTATCGTCGCGGTGCGCAATTGTTATGGCGATGCCTACCGGCTGTTCGAACGGCTTTTGCCGCGGCTCAACATCAAGGTCGATTATGTCGACGGCTCGGATCCGGATGCGGTGGCGGCGGCCTTACCCGGCGCCAAGCTGCTTTATCTGGAGAGCCCGACCTCGATGGTGTTCGAGTTGCAGGACTTGCCGCATCTGACCCGGATGGCGAAAGAGCAGGGCATCATCACCACCATCGACAATTCCTGGGCGACGCCGGTGTTCCAGAAGCCGTTCACGCATGGCGTCGACCTGGTGCTGCACTCGGCCTCGAAATATCTCGGCGGCCACAGCGACACCGTTGCCGGCGTGGTGGCGGGCTCGGCCGCGCACATCAAGCACATCAACGAGCAGACCTATTCCTATCTCGGCGGCAAGCTGTCGCCGTTCGAGGCGTGGCTCTTGCTGCGCGGTCTGCGCACTTTGCCGCTGCGCCTGCCGCACCACATGAAAAGCGGGCTCACCATCGCCGAGCGGCTGAAGGCGCATGGCAATGTCGAGCGCGTCAACCACCCCGTCTATTCGAACCATCCGGGCAAGGCGACGCTTGCCGGCTATGGCGGGCTGTTCTCGTTCGAGGTGACGGACGATATTGACATTCCCGTCTTCGTCGATGCGCTGAAGTTTTTCCGCATCGGCGTCAGCTGGGGCGGGCATGAGAGCCTGGTCGTGCCGGCCAAGGCGTCGCTCGAACAGACGCCGGGACTGAATTCGATGGCGCGCTTCGGCGTCAGCCCCCGAACCATCCGCTTCAATGTCGGATTGGAAAGTGTCGAGGATCTCTGGGCGGATGTCGCCCAGGCCTTCGAAAAAGCCAGAAAATAACAAGCGGGTTCAAAATGGGAGTCTTGAACATGAAAAAACTGACCGTCATGCTTGCCACCGTCGCGGGGCTGGCAATTTCCGCCGGAGGAGCGCTCGCCGATTCGACGCTGAAAATGGTCGAGGTCATCACCAGTCCGCCGCGCACCGAGTTCCTGAAAAAGCAGATCGCCGAATTCGAGGCGGCCAATCCCGGCGTCAAGGTCGAGCTCGTCTCGCTGCCCTGGGGCCAAGCCTTCGAAAAGTTCCTGACCATGGTGCAGGCCGGCGATACGCCCGATGTGGTGGAGATGCCGGAGCGTTGGATGGGGCTTTACGCCAACAACGCCCAGCTCGAGGATCTCGGCCCCTATATGGCCAAATGGGACGACGCCAAGACGCTCGGCGACCGCGCCAAGCAGTTCGGCTCGACAGTGAACAACACCCAGTTCATGATCCCCTACGGCTACTATGTGAACGCGTTGTTCTGGAACAAGAAGCTGTTCAAGGAGGCCGGCCTCGACGGTCCGCCAGCGACGCTGGACGAATTCATCGCCGACTCCAAGAAGATCTCGGCCATTCCAGGTAAGTACGGCTATTGCCTGCGCGGCGGCCCGGGTGCCTTCAACGGCATGCACATGTTCATGAACATCGCGCAGGGCAAGGGCGGATATTTCAACGAGGACGGCACCTCGACCATCAATGAAGAGGGCTCGGTCAAGGGCCTGCAGATGCTGGCCGACATGTACAAGGACGGTCTGGCGCCGAAGGATGCGGTGAGCTGGGGCTTCAACGAGACCGTCACCGGTTTCTATTCCGGCACCTGCGCCATGCTCAACCAGGATCCCGACGCGCTGCTCGGCATCGCCGACAAGATGAGCGCCGACGATTTCGCCGTGGCGCCATTGCCGGTCGGGCCAAGCGGCAAATCCTATCCGACGCTGGGCTATGCCGGTTGGGCGATGTTTGCCAATTCGCAGCACAAGGATGACGCCTGGAAGCTGATGGCGACGCTGCTGTCGCCGAAGGACAATCTGGAATGGGCCAAGGAAGTCGGCGTCGTGCCGATCCACAACGGCGCCGACCAGGATCCCCATTTCAAGACCGAGCAGTTCAAGGGCTGGTTCACCGAGCTTAGCGACAGCAGCAAGTATGAAATGGTGACGCCGCCGACGCATCTGGAAAATCTCGGCAATTTCGTCGACCAGGTCGCCATCAAGAATTTTCAGGAAGTGCTGCTCGGCCAGAAGACGGCCAAGGACGTTGCCGACCAGTGGGCTGCCTTCCTGACCAAGGAACAGCAGGACTGGCTGGCGAAGAACAAGAAGTAAGCGCAGGCTTTTCCCTTCTCCCCGTTCACGGGGAGAAGGTGTCACGAAGTGACGGATGAGGGCAGCGCTGAGTTCTCAGAAGCTGGCGCTGCCCCTCATCTGCCTGCCCGTCCTCCGCAGCAGCTGCGCTGCAGCTACGGAGGGTGAACCGGCATCTTCTCCCCGTGTAGTGACTGGGAGAAGGACGCTGCCCCCCCCAACGCCGCTCCAGGGAGCCGTTTCACAGCCAATGACCTACGCCGTGTCCGAAATACGATCTGTCGGCAAGCCGCGACGTAAGTGGCTCACGCATGCCGCCATCGAGCCCTGGCTTTACCTTAGCCCGGCGATCATCCTGCTGGTCGTGGTGCTGCTGGTGCCGCTGGTCATCGGCATCAGCTATTCCTTCCGCAAGTTTTCCGCTTTCAAATCCGAATATGTCGGGCTTGGTCAATATCAGGCGATGCTGTCGGATCAGGTGCTGGGCCAGGCGCTGGTCAACACGCTGTGGTGGACGGTTGCCAGCCTGTTCTTCCAGTTCTTCCTCGGCCTTGGCCTGGCGCTGTTGCTCGACAAGCCTTTCCCAGGCCGCAAGGCGGTGCAGGCGCTCGTCTTCCTGCCCTGGGCGGTGCCGTCCTTCCTGTCGGGGCTGACATGGGCCTGGCTGTTCAATCCGATCATCGGTCCGCTGCCGCACTGGCTGTTCGCGCTCGGCCTGAAGGCCGAGCCGACCAATGTGCTTTCCGATCCGGCCACCGCCATGTGGGGGCCGATCCTCGCCAATGTCTGGTTCGGCATTCCGTTCTTCGCCATCACGCTGCTGGCGGCGCTGAAGTCGATTCCTTCCGAACTGCATGAGGCGGCAGCCATCGACGGCGCTTCGCCGTGGCAACGCTTCACCAAGGTCACGCTGCCGTTCCTGGCGCCGACCATCGCCATCACCGTCATGCTGCGCACGATCTGGATCGCCACCTTCGCAGACCTGATCTTCGTCATGACAGAGGGCGGGCCTGCCGGCTCGACCAACACCGTGCCGGTCTACATCTATGTCAGCGCCTTCAAGTCGCTGGACAAGGGCTATGCCTCGGCGGTCGCCGTGCTGCTGCTGGTCCTGCTCATCGCCTACGCGATCGTTCTCATCGGCATTCGTCGCACCCTTGTGAGGCATGTCTGATGATTGCTGGACGTTCAGCCTCGCAACGGTTTTTCGGCGGCGTCGGTCTCTACGCGGCGATCGCGGCCTACGTGGTCTTCGCGCTGTTCCCGATCTATTGGACGCTGAAGATCTCGGTCACCCCGGAGCGGCTGCTCTATTCCGAGGGCATCACCTTCTGGCCGTCGCAGATGACGCTGCGGAACTTCACCACGGTGCTCGAGGCGACCGATTTTCCGCGTTATTTCCTCAACAGCGTCATCGTCTCGGTGTCGACGGCGGCCCTGGTGACGGTCATCGCGACGCTCGCCGGCTACGCCATGTCGCGCTTCACCTTTCGCGGCAAGGCGGCGCTGGCGCTGATGCTGCTTTTGACCCAGACCTTTCCCCTGGTGATGGTCATTCCGCCGATCTACCGCGTGATGGGCGAGATCGGCCTGATTAACAGCCTGACCGGGCTGATCATCATCTACACCGCCTTCAACACCGCCTTCGCCACCTTCCTGATGCAGTCCTTCTTCGACGGCATACCGAAGGATCTGGAAGAGGCGGCGATGATCGACGGCTGCACCCGCGCCCAGGCAATGCGCAAGGTGATCGTGCCGCTGACGCTGCCCGGGATGGGCGCGACGCTCGGTTTCGTCTTCACCGCCGCCTGGAGCGAGCTTCTGTTCGCGCTGATGCTGATTTCCAGCGACGACAAGAAGACCTTCGCCGTCGGCCTGCTGACCTTCATCGGCAAGTTCGCCGTCGACTGGGGGCAGATGATGGCCGCGTCGATCCTGGCGCTGATTCCGGTCTGCATCTTCTTCGCCTTCCTGCAACGCTATCTCGTCACCGGCCTGACCGCCGGCGCTGTCAAAGGATAGATCGATGGCCTCTGTCACGCTCGAAAAGGTCCGCAAGGATTACGGCGCCGTCCGCGTCCTGCACGCGGTCGATCTCGAGATCGCCGACGGCGAGTTCGTCGTCCTGGTCGGCCCGTCCGGCTGCGGCAAGTCCACGCTTTTGCGCATGATCGCCGGCCTGGAGGAAGCCTCCGGCGGCGAGATCCGCATCGGCGAGCGGCTGGTCAACGACGTGGCGCCCAAGGACCGCGACATCGCCATGGTGTTCCAGTCCTATGCGCTCTATCCGCATATGGACGTGTCGAAGAACATGGGCTTCAGCCTGATGCTGCGAAAAGCCGAGAAGCCGGCGATCGATGCGCGTGTCGATGGCGCGGCCAAGCGGCTGGGGCTCGATACGTTCCTGCAACGCCTGCCCAGGCAATTGTCCGGCGGGCAGCGCCAGCGCGTCGCCATGGGTCGTGCCATCGTACGCGATCCCAAGGTTTTTCTCTTCGACGAGCCGCTGTCCAACCTCGATGCCAAGCTGCGCGTCCATATGCGCGCCGAGATCAAGGCGCTGCACCAGCAGTTGAAGACCACTTCGGTCTACGTCACCCACGACCAGATCGAGGCGATGACCATGGCCGACCGCATCGTCGTCATGCATGACGGGCTTATCCAGCAGGTCGGCGCCCCGCTCGATCTCTACGACCGGCCGGCCAACATGTTCGTCGCCGGCTTCATTGGCTCGCCGGGCATGAATTTCCTGCCGGCAAGGGTGGCGAAGGGCGGCAAGGTGGACGCCGTGCTGTCCGATGGCCAGAAGCTTCGGCTGCCGGACGGCCTGCCGCTCAGGGATGGTGAGGTCATCACCGTCGGCCTGCGCCCGGAGCATATCAGGCTGGCGGACGACGGTGCGCTGCAAGGCGAGGTCGGGGTAGTGGAGCCGCTCGGCCTGTCGACCCAGTTCTATGTCAAGCTGGCCGGCCAGCAGCTCTGCGTCTTTGCCATGGGCCGTGCCGGCGTGAAGCCCGGCGACATGGTGCGGCTGGCGGCCGATCCGGCATCGCTGCATTTGTTCCACGAGAAGAGCGGCGACCGCATCGGATAGCTGTTCACGGCCAAGCACCGGATAAGCAGGTGGACCGTGGCCTGAGTCGCTGCTTCGCTACTCGTTGCTGAGTGTTGTTATGAACCTTTGGCTCTTTGCGGCTTATTTTTTCCGTGCCCTTTCGCTTGCCGCCATCATCCGAGCCAGTCGGTCTTGCACGGCCGGCGGTTCATTGAAAACGTAAAGTCCGCTAAGGGCGGTGTAGAGCGCAACATCAAAAGGCAAGTAGGCCTCGAGGCGATCAAGCAACCAGTCGCTCATCATATCTTCAAAGGGACCGACGCCTAGTTGAGCCACGGCCTTAGCATGCTCTGGTAGGCGGGCTTTCGCTAGAATGGCCATCACACGTTTGAGCTTGATCTCGCGCGGCTCGTCATGCGTGGACCAATGCCATTCCGAAGGATCGGCAAGATAGCTTTCAATGTAGGTTTGCGTATCCAACGGCACATTGCCCTGCGCATCCCTCCTGAAGTCAGCAGGCACCCAAGAGAGATCTTCGCTGAGATCAAGGCGAGTAAAACGGCTCATAGGATGACAACACCACAAAAGTCGGGAATTGCGACATCACAAAAAATCGGTAACTGCGACGATCGGCAGCCGCCACCGTGGAGAGCTGTAAGCGAAAAACGCCGCCCGATGGGCGGCGTTTCGGCATTCCAAAAGGGAAAAAACCCAGACTACTTGATCTTGGTTTCCTTGAATTCGACATGCTTCTTGGCGACCGGGTCGTACTTGCGGAACGACAGCTTGTCGGTCTTGGTACGGCTGTTCTTGCTGGTGACGTAGAAGAAACCGGTGTCGGCGGTCGACAGAAGCTTGATCTTGATGTTTGCGGCTTTGGCCATGATCTCAGTCCGTTATGTTCGTGGGGTTTTGGCCGCTGGAGCACGGGAAAAACACCCGGACGCGGGAAACTTGGCGCGACACATAAAGAACGTGCCTGGAAAGTCAAGCCCGGCGGACCCGATGTGGCCCGCCCAAGCCGCCCGGAATGGATAAATCAGACGGTTTCCGGCTCCGGTGCCGCGACCTTCTTCCAGTCTCCGGTCGTGTTCCACCAGCGATTCGGATTGGCCCGGTCGTCCAGCCCCTTGGAGCGGCTGGCAAGGATCGGCTGGATGCGGATCACCGGCTCCTGATAGGAATGGGCCTGGAAAATAGCCTCGACGACGCGGGCCGCCAGCTCTTGGTCGTCGGGCAATTCGAAGGAAACCTCGACTGTGCCAGGACGGCGGCGCAATTCGCTTTCGGCGCCCGCCGCGGCCCCCTCAAGCGGCCTGTAGCGCTCGATGCCGTGCGCCGACTGATAGGCATTGCGGTCATACTTGCCCATGGCAAGCGGTGCGATCGCCACAACCGCGTCCATGATGCGGTCGACGTCGGCGGCCGGAGCCTGGAAGCTGACGAGCAGCAGGAGCATCATTCGCAGCGAAGTGGTTTCAAAGCCGCTGTCGATCATCGGAGTGTCCTCGGTTCAGGGTGTTTTAGGACACCCTTTTAACCGGTGGCTGCTGACACGGTTCTGTCAGCAGCCTGCCGCTGCGCAGCGTCGATAACGACTGGGTGGCTCTACAGCAGGATCTTGCGAACGAGCCTGAAGCAGACCAGGGCGATGTAGGCGGCGAAGAACAGGCCGAGCGACCAGCCAAAGCCGGAGGGGCCGAAACTGTCCATGCCGATACCGATCGCCTGCGGGCCGAGTACCATGCCGACGCCGTAGCACAGCACGAAAGCGGCGTTGGCCGACGCCAGTTCGTGGCCGGAGAGCTGCGAGCCGAGATGGGCGAGGCCGATCGTGTACATGGCGGCAACGACACCGCCCCAGACAAACAGGAGCGCGGCCATCAAGTGCCAATTGGCGGCAAAGAAGGGCATGAATATCGTGCCGACGAGCCCGACCGTGGCGCAGGCGAGCAAGAGATAACGCCGGTCGGAGACGCGGTCACTGATCATGCCGATCGGGATCTGCAACAGGACGTTGCCAAGGCCGATCATGGTCAGCAGCAGCGCCGCGTCGGCCTCGGAATAGCCGATGCGGTTGCCATAGACCGGGAACAGCGCGAAGCCGCCGGTCTCGACCGCGCCGAACACAAGCACGGCGAAAGTCGCGGTCGGCACCAGCCAGATGTAGCGCAGGAAGTGGCTGGTCTCGCTCTCAGCCACGATGGTGGGGCTTTCGTTGCGGGCGGCCAGCACCGGTATGGCGGCGAGCGTCACCAGGGCGATGATGACGCCGAACGGCCTGAAGCCGGAACTGCCAAGATGGGCGAACAGCCACGGTCCCGCGGCAAAGCCGAGCGACAGGACGGTGGCGTAGATGCCAAGCACAAGGCCGCGACGCTGCGGCGGCGCCGACGTGCTGATCCAGAACTCCGACAGGATGAACAGCACCGTCAGCGCGATGTGCAGCACGATGCGCAGCGGAAACCACATCCAGAAATCGGGCGCGAAATGGAAACCGACGAAAGCCAGCGCGCCGGTGGCGATCATGGCGATCATCGTCCAGGCGACGCCAAACCGCATGGCAAGCGGCGTGGCGAGCGGCGCCCCGGCGATCGAGGCCAGGCCGGCAACGGCCGTGTTGAGCCCGATCATCGAGGCCGAATGGCCGCGTGTTTCCAGGATAACGCTGAGCAAGGGCATGCCGAGGCCAATGGCGATGCCGACGACGCTGATCGACGAGATCGCCGCTACCATCGGCAGCCAGTGTACGCGTTCGTCGCCCTGTGGTTGGGTATCGACCGTCATGAGATGCTGAATACTCTGTCTTTTTGAGATTGCGCAATTCCTGTGGGAAACCGCATCACACTTTTCGTGGAATTGCTCTAGAGAAGTTCGCGGGTGAAGCGGTTGCGGACAAGCCGGTAGAAGGGGACGGGACCGCCCGGTCGCAGCAGCGGATCATCGGCGAGCCGCTTTTCCAGCTCGTCCAGGATCATTCGGGTGATGTCGGGTATGTCAGCCTGCCTGGCCTTGGCGAGCGGCAGCCAGACCAGTTCCTCCAGTTCATTGGTCGGGCCGCCATCGGGCAATTCGATGGCGACATCGTCACGCCAGGCGCTGAAGAAGCGGGTGTCGAAGCGGCGTACCCGGTTCGGCGGCGTGATGGCGCGCGCGATGAAGCGCAGCGCTTCCAGCGATGGCGCCACGCCATGGTCGACGAAACCCTGCCAGTCGCGCTTGGTCGTGGCGAAGGCACCCTTGCGGCCGATCAGCAGGCCGGCTTCCTCGTAGGTCTCGCGGACGGCCGACAAAGCGATGGCGCGGGCGCGGGCATGGCCGGTGCGGCCGGGGCCGGCCGTCAGCTTGGCTTCTTCGTGCGGGTCAAGTGCGGTCGCTGTCGAGATGCGACTGTCCGCTGGGTCGGTTCGGCCGCCCGGGAAGACGAATTTCCCTGGCATAAAGGCGTGCGCGGCGTGGCGGCGTCCCATCAGCACCAGGACGTCGTCGCCCTTGCGGTCGAGCAGGATCAAGGTCGCCGCGTCACGCGGACGCAAGGGCCGGCCGCCATGGGCGGCAAGGCCCTTGTCGAGCTTGTCGACGTCCGCCTTGGTCATTCCGTTCATACGCTCGACCTAGCGGAAACTTCTTGCATGCGAAAGTGGCCTTAGCGATTGGCGTGTTGCGCCAGTGGCGCGTCACGTGCCGGCATGCGGCTCGACCTCGTCCTTTTCACCACCAAACCCGTGCATATAGAACGCCCATTGCAATCCGATGACGGCGCCTTTGACCGGTTGCAGCAGCGCCACCGAGAGCAGGATGGTCAACGGCACCCAGATGAGGATGTGCTGCCAGCTGGACAAGGTCGACGTCGCCTCGACGCCCATGAAGGCACCGAGAACGATATGGCCGACAATGACGATGACCAGATAGGCAGGCAAATCGTCGGCGCGATGGTGATGGATCTCCTCGCCGCAGACGCTGCAGGTTTCGACGGTCTTGGTGAAGCCACGGAACAGCTTGCCTTCGCCGCAATTGGGGCAGCGGCCCAGCAGGCCGCGCTTCATTGCCGTCCACAGAGGGCGTGCAACCCGGCCCGAATGATGTTCGCCGCCAAAAACCTGTTGTTCCATCACCGTCTCCTGCCGCGCGACCCCGATCGCGATTGCGACGCGCGGGCGCGGCCCTTAGCCTTGTGAAACGACCTGCTGGAGCCTGGCAGGGGCTTCGGGTCGGTCAACATCTCGAAACGCATCGCGCCGGCCATCGGCGCCACCTCGACAAGCCGGACCTCGACGCGGTCCGCGAGCTGATACCCCTTGCCTGAACGTTCTCCGAACAGGGAGCGGGCCGTCTCGTCGTATATATAGTAATCGCCGCCCAGAGTTGACACCGGTATGAAGCCATCGGCGCCATATTGCGGCAATTGGACAAAAAGTCCTGATTTGGTGACGCCGGAGATGCGGGCGTCGAAGCGGTCGTCGATGCGCTCGGCGAGGTAGGCCGAGATCAGCCTGTCGACCGTGTCGCGCTCGGCGGCCATGGCGCGGCGTTCCGTGCCGGAGATCAGCACCGCAACGTCTTCGAGGCGGGCCTCCTCGTCTTGCGTCAATCCGCCCGGACCGAGGCCGAGCGCGGCGATCAGCCCGCGGTGCACGATCAGGTCGGCGTAGCGGCGGATCGGCGAGGTGAAATGCGCGTAACGCCTGAGGTTGAGGCCGAAATGGCCGATGTTCTTGGGTGAATATTCGGCCTGGCTCTGTGAGCGCAGCACCACTTCGTTGACCAGCGCCTCATTGTCGGCGCCGCGCACGCGCTCCAGAATGCCGTTGAACTGGCTGGGCCGCATCTGGGCGCCGCGCGCCAAGGACAGGCTGAGCGTCTGCAGGAATTCACGCAGTGATTCCTGCTTGGCCAGCGACGGCGCGTCGTGAATACGGTAGACCAGCGCCTGCTTCTTGCCCTCCAGCGTTTCGGCGGCGGCGACATTGGCCTGGATCATGAACTCTTCGATCAATTTATGCGCGTCGAGCCGCTCCGGCACGATGACGCGGTCGACCGTGCCATCATCTTTCAGCAGGATCTTGCGCTCCGGCAGGTCGAGTTCGAGCGGCTGGCGGCCGTCGCGACCGCGCTTGAGGATCGCATAGGCGTCCCAGAGCGGCCTCAGCACCGTCTCCAGGATCGGACCGGTCTTGTCGTCGGGAACACCGTCGATCGCTGCCTGAGCCTGCGGGTAGGCGAGCTTGGCCGCCGACTTCATCATGACGCGGTGGAAGGAATGCCGGATCTTGCGGCCGTCGGCGGAGAAGGTCATGCGCACGGCGAGCGCTGGACGGTCCTGGCCCTCGCGCAGCGAGCAGAGATCGTTGGAGATGCGCTCGGGCAGCATAGGCACGACGCGATCGGGGAAATAGACCGAATTGCCGCGCTTCAGTGCCTCGCGGTCGAGCGCCGTGCCGTAGCGGACATAGGCGGCGACATCGGCGATGGCGACGGTGGCGATGACGCCGCCGGGATTCTTCTCGTCGAGGTCAGGGGTGGCGAAGACCGCGTCGTCATGGTCCTTGGCATCGGCCGGGTCGATGGTGACCAACGGCAGGTCGCGCCAATCCTCGCGATGATCGAGCGTCGCCGGCTTCACGGCTTCGGATTCGGCTATGACATCGGCCGGGAAGATGTGCGGAATGTCGTGCGCGTGGATGGCGATCATCGAGACCGCCTTTTCGCTGGTCAGCGAACCCAGCACGTTGAGCACCTTGGCGCGCGGCAACCCATAGCGGGAAGCGCGCGCGGGCTCGACCTCGACAAGGTCGCCGTTTTTGGCGCCGTTCTGGAATTCCTTGTCGACGATCAGCTCGGGCTGGCGCCGCTCCACCGGCTCGATGCGGAAGCTGCCGTCCTGAAGCACGCGGAAGACTCCGAGCACTGCGTCCGTGCGCTTCTCGAAAATCTTCATCACCCGGCCGGTATAGGCAGGCCCTGACGGATCGTCGGTCGGGAAGGTCTTGGCCAGCACGCGGTCGCCGATGCCCGGCGCAGGGCCGTTGCCGCCGCGCGAGACGCGGATCGAGACGACCGGCGGCTCGCCGCCGCCTGTCGATTCGGTCGGGTGTGCCAGCAAGATGCCATCGCCGTCGCGGCCAAAGATGTCGAGCACGGCGACATGGGGCAGGGCGCCGACGCGGGCCAGCCGCTTGCGTTCCCGGGTCAGGACGCCTTCGTCCTGCAGGTCGCGCAGGAGATCCTTCAACCAGATGCGGTCGTCGCCACGCAGCGCGAACGCCTTGGCGATCTCGCGTTTGCCGGCGCGATCGGGGTTTTCGCCGATGTAGCGCAGGATTTCGTCACGCGAGGGCCGATAGTCGTCCTTGACCTTGGCCCTGGTGTCGGCGGTGCGCGGATCGCCGTGGCTTCGTCCGGAGATCCTGCGCGCCACGCCGTCCTACCCTTTTTTCTTCGCAGCCGGTTTTTTGGCCGCCGTTTTCCTGGCTGCGGGTGCCTTGGCCGCCGCTGCCTTGCGGAACGGCTTCTTGCCGCCACCGCCCTTGGCTTCCTTCTCGGCAATCAGCGCCAGCGCATCCTCGATCGTCACCGATTGCGGATCCTTGCCCTTGGGCAGCGTGGCGTTGACCTTGCCGTAGTTCACGTAAGGGCCGTATTTGCCGTCGCGCACGACGATCTTGCCGCCGCCACCGGGATGGTCCCCAAGCTCCTTCAGGGCAGCCGGCGTGCCGCCATTGCGTCCACCCTTGCCCTTGGACTGCTTCTCGGCAATCACCGTGACGGCACGGTTGAGACCGATCGAGAACACGTCCTCGATGCTGTCGACATTGGCGTAGGTGCCATCATGCAGCACGAACGGGCCGTAGCGGCCGAGACCCGCCGAGATCATCTTGCCGCTTTCGGGGTGTTTTCCGACGTCGCGCGGCAGCGACAACAATGCCAGCGCCTTCTCATGGTCGATCGACTCAGGCGTCCAGCCTTTCGGCAGGCTGGAGCGCTTGGCTTCCTTGCCGTCGCCGCGCTGGATGTAGGGACCGAAGCGGCCCGAGCGCAGCGTGATTTCCTCGGCAGTGTAAGGATCCTTGCCCAGCAGCCTGGTGCCTTCCTCGCCGCCGCCATTCTCGCCATTGGGGTTGGCGGCGTCGCCGAGCTGGCGGGTGAAGGAGCATTCGGGATAGTTGGAGCAGCCGACGAAGGCGCCGAACTTGCCGAGCTTGAGCGACAGATTGCCGGTGCCGCATTTCGGGCAGATGCGCGGATTGGAGCCGTCCTCGCGGGCGGGGAAAACCAACGGCGCCAGCTCCTCGTTCAGCGCATCGAGCACGTCGGTGACGCGCAATTCCTTGATGTCCGCGACGGCGCCGGAGAAATCCTTCCAGAAGTCGCGCAGCACGTCTTTCCAGGCGAGCTTGCCGTCGGAAATCTCGTCGAGCTTTTCCTCCAGCGATGCGGTGAAATCATATTCCACATAGCGCTCGAAGAAGCTTTCCAGGAAGGCCGACAGCAGGCGGCCCTTGGCTTGCGGCACCAGCCGGCGCTTGTCGATCGTGACGTAGTCGCGGTCTTCGAGCGTCTTCAGGATCGCGGTGTAGGTCGAGGGACGGCCGATGCCGAGCTCTTCCAGCTTCTTGATCAGCGACGCCTCGGAGTAGCGCGGCGGCGGCTCGGTGGTGTGCTGGGTGGCGTTGATCGCCCGGCGGGCGAGCTGCTCGCCGGCGCGGATTTCCGGCAGGCGGCGATTCTCCTCGTCTTCGGCGTCGTCGTCCTTCTGGTCGGTGTAGGCGGCGATGAAGCCGTCGAAGCGAACGACCGAACCGACAGCGCGCAATTCGGCGGTACGGGCGCCGTTCACCGCCTCGATCTCGACAGTCGTGCGCTCGATTTCGGCCGACTGCATCTGGCTGGCGATGGCGCGCTTCCAGACCAGTTCATAGAGCCGCATCTGGTCGGTATCGAGATATTGCCGGACCGACGCCGGGGTGCGCATGAAATCCGTCGGCCGGATCGCCTCGTGCGCCTCCTGGGCGTTCTTGGCCTTGGTGGTGTATTGGCGGGGCTGATCCGGCAGATATTTCGGGCCGAATTCCTTGGCGATGGCATCTCGTGCGGCCGAGATCGCCTCAGGCGCCATCTGCACGCCGTCGGTTCGCATATAGGTGATCAAGCCGGTGGTCTCGCCGCCGATCTCCATGCCTTCATAGAGCCGTTGCGCGACCTGCATGGTGCGGGTGGCCGAGAAGCCGAGGCCCGACGAAGCGGCCTGCTGCAACGTCGAGGTGGTGAAGGGCGGCCCGGGATTGCGCCTGGTCGGCTTGGCTTCCACCGACAGCGCCTTGAAGGCGGCGCCCTCGAGCATCGCCTTGATGTCATCGGCCTGCGCCTTGTTGGCAATGTCGAGTTTTTGCAGCTTCTTGCGCTCGAACGCGGTCAGCCGCGCCTCGAAAGTCTCGTTGCGCGGCGTGCCGAGGATTGCCGCGATGTTCCAGTATTCCTCGCGGATGAAGCGCTCGATCTCGGATTCGCGGTCGCAGACCAGGCGCAGCGCCACCGACTGGACGCGGCCGGCCGAGCGGGCGCCCGGCAATTTGCGCCACAGCACCGGCGACAGGGTGAAGCCGACGAGATAGTCCAGCGCCCGGCGGGCGAGATAGGCATCGACGAGAGGCGCATCGATCTGGCGCGGATTGGCCATCGCTTCCAGCACCGACGACTTGGTGATGGCGTTGAAGACGACGCGGCTGACAGGCTTGTCCTTCAGCGCGCGCTTCTGCTTCAGCACCTCCAGCACATGCCAGGAGATAGCCTCGCCTTCGCGATCCGGGTCGGTGGCGAGGATCAGGCCGTCGGCATCCTTGACCGCGTTGGCAATGTCGGTAAGGCGCTTGCCCGAAGCGGTGTCGACCGCCCAGGACATGGCGAAATCCTCCTCCGGGCGCACCGAGCCATCCTTGGCCGGCAAATCGCGGACGTGACCGAACGAGGCCAGAACCTTGTAGTTCCTGCCCAGGTATTTGTTGATTGTCTTCGCCTTGGCCGGCGATTCGACGACGACGACGTCCATGTGGTCTCATATCAGCTGTGATGCGGCAGAAGAATTCCGCTGCGCGCGACGAAATCTCGGTTCTGTTCGTCGCTCACATGGCCGCGCTTTTGCATCCGGTCAAGGGCAAGCGGCCAAAATGCGGGGATGCCGGCAGCAATACACTCTTAGAGTGTATGGAGAAGACCACATATTTTCGGATGGGCAGGCGCCGGCCTCGGAAGATCGGGAGAGGCTCAATTTGTTGCCAGTCCAGTCGGCATGAATGTGCCAGGTCGAGTCCGCTACGACCAGGCCGCCGGACTTGGAGGGATGCCCGACGGCCAGTGGAAGTCCTGTTTGGCGGAACTCCCGACGGAAAAATCAGTCAGCCTTGACGATATGCCAGACCTCGCCGACGCCATCGCCGTTCACATCGCCGGCCTTCTTGTCCTTGATGAAGGTATAGACCGGCTTGCCGTCATAGGCCCACATCTTGGTGCCGTCGGTACGGTCGACAACGCTCCATTCGTCATCCGCCTTGGCGCCGGCCTCGGCCTCGGCCTTCAGCGGCGGCCAGTTGGCGGCGCATTTGTCGTAACAATTGGTCTTGCCCTTCTCGTCCTTGTCATAGGTGTAGAGCGTCATGCCCATGGCATCGGTGTAGATCTTTGTGCCGTTGACCTCGGCTTCCTTCCAGGCGTCGGCGGCAAAGGACGCGGCGGTGCTGAGCAGCAGTGCGGCCAGCCCTGTGGCTATCGTTTTCATGGAAATCTCCTTGATGTCTGAAGACGCGCGGAAAATCGCGGCCTCCTTGTGTCAACGCTCCGCTGACGTGCTTTCTTCCCGAGCCGCGATGACATGGCCCCGACGACTTGGCTGCGATGATATGGCCGCGATGACTTGCCACATGATGGTGATTGGCGGACAAACCCGCGTGCCGCTATATCGTCGCCAGAACAGTCGGAGGTTTGGAATGGCATTGGACATCGGCTATGTCAGCGCGGTCGGGGCGGGGGCCATCTCGTTCCTGTCGCCATGCGTGCTGCCGCTGGTGCCGCCCTATCTCTGTTACATGGCCGGCGTGTCGGTCGACGATTTTCGCGGCAATGCGGGAACAACCGCCAAGGAGGGCGCGCGCGGCGCGCTGCTCTACTCCTCGATCGCCTTTGTGCTCGGGTTTTCCACGGTGTTCGTGGCACTTGGCGCAGGTGCCTCGACCATAGGCCGGCTGCTGCGCGTCTGGCAGGAGCCGCTGGCGATGGGCGCCGGCGTGCTGATCATCCTGATGGGCCTGAATTTCCTCGGCATCCTGCGTATTCCGCTTCTGTCGCGGGAGGCGCGCTTCCAGTCGCAGGGAAAGCCCGCAAGCGCGGTCGCCGCCTATGTCATGGGCCTGGCTTTCGCCTTCGGCTGGACCCCCTGCATCGGCCCGGTGCTCGGCCCGATCCTGACGCTGGCCGGTGGTCGCGAGACGGTGGGCGAGGGCGCGTTGCTGCTTGCCGCCTATTCGCTTGGCCTTGGCATCCCGTTCCTGATCGCGGCACTGTTTTCCGGCGCCTTCATGCGCTTCCTCGGCAAGTTCCGCGTCCATCTTGGCCGCGTCGAGAAGGCGATCGGCGCCCTGCTGGTGGTTGCCGGCGTGTTCTTCCTCACCGGCGGCGTGCAGACGGTGTCGTATTGGTTGCTGGAGAATTTCCCGGTGCTGGGAAGGCTGGGCTGATCCCAGGGTGCTCGGTCCGGAAGGGCTCTCGCAGTCTCCACCACAAAATAATTTGACAGGAATCAGGATCAGGTGCACCTTCGTCCCGCCTCTGGATAGAGGCTGAAATGAAGCCTGAGATGGTTTCGGTTATTGTGCTGTTGAAAAATGGCAAAATTGGTCAGTGATACTGACACGGTTTGCGCATAGCTTTGCGCTCGTCGAACCGAAGCCAGTCTCTTCACAATTGAAGGACTGGAAATGAATAATCCAAAGTTGATCATTCGCTTCGCTCTTGTTGCTGAGCAGCCAAACCCGCGTGACGAGGAGCGCTTAAGCGGCGTCTCAAGCGAGAATTCGATTGCCGGGATCAAGCGCTACACCGGCTTTGTTCGTGGTCGCGACCTATATGCTCTCTTTGATCATGTGTCGCTGGAGGCGAATCCCCGAGCGGCGAAAACCGGCAATGTTACCGCCGCGATTCTCGAATCGCTGGAGAACACGCCCGAGCTCTTCCCTTTTAAGTCGAAGGGGATCTTGATCGGTACTTCCGGCTACGAAGCACTCCAGCGGAATCGCTTCGAATTGAACTTCGAGAACCCCGAATCGGAAGGTATCCTCGACGGCGGTCACAACATGCTGGCAATTGGCATTCATATGTTGAGCTTCGTCGCCGATGAGCGGGAACTCGTGCGCGTCACGCTTTGGGAAGACATGAAGGAGCTTTGGGAAGTGCATCGCGAGGAACTGGAAGTCGTGAAAGAGCGCTTCGAATTCCTCGTGCCGGTTGAGCTTCTCGTTCCGTCCGATCCCGACGACGTTCGTGCGGTTCAGCAGTTTGAGATGTCGGTTCTCGACATATGCGCTGCGCGAAATAACAATGCGCAGCTTACGCAAGAAACGAAGTCCAACAAGCTCGGCTTCTACACTGAGATACGCGAGCGGCTTGACGAAGCCATCGCTTCGCGGGTCGAGTGGAAGAGCAACGAGTGGGAGAGCAGCGAAGCTCGCCCTATCAAGGTGCGAGACCTGCTCGCACTCGCGTGGATCCCGCTGAATCGAGCGAACGAGGCGAAACTCCTTCCTCTCGATATCAGCGTCACCCCGCAGAACATCTACCGCAATAAGGGCGAGTGCTCGAAGCAGTTCGACAAGTTGATGATGAACCCCAGCGTTTCTGAGCCGCGTGATGGGCCCACGCACGAACTGACGAATGAGACCGTAGCGAGTTGTTTCGATATCCTTGCCGATCTGCCGAAACTGTACGACAAAATCTATGAGGACTTTCCCGAGGCGTACAACTCGAACAACTACCGCTTCGGATCGAACACCATCGTCAAGCTGTACGATCCATCACGCCGCGAATCGGCGAAGGATAAGACGGCTTACGTTGCGACCCAGCCGACCACTCACTACCTCAATCGACCGGTGAACTACAGGTATCCTGATGGCCTGATCATGCCGCTGGTCTACGGACTCAAGGGTCTTATGGAGGTTGACAGCGACCGAGTGGTTTGGGCAACCGACCCGGTCAAGTTTCTCGATCAGTATTTGGGGGACATCGCGGGTGCCTACCGCCTCGTGCTCGACATGGCGCGGTTTGATCCGCAGAAGCTTGCTAAGAACCAGGCGAGCCATGAGTTCGCCGTAGGCGAGTTCGAGAAGGCGCTGATCAAGCATCGCTCGAAGAAGGTAGCGTAACCTTTGGGGTGGCCGAAGATGGCGAGAGCGATCTTCGGCCACCTCGTGAATTTCTCGTGCAGGCTGAAAGGACGGCAGCTTCCTCAGCGGCAGGCTTGAACCAAAGGCCGGCTGATTAAGAGTCAGTTGCTATGCCGGAATTTAACCGCATTGGTGCAGCATGGCGCCACTGCTATCCTGTCTTGATTCCCAACCCTTTCATACGGTTGCCATCCCATGAGCAAGAGATCCTGCCTGTCCGTCATTCTCGCCGCCGGCGAAGGCACGCGCATGAAGAGCGCGCTGCCGAAGGTGCTGCATCAGATCGCCGGTCTGCCGATGGTTGCCCATGTGGTGAAGGCCGCCGAGGCAGCGGGGGCGAGCAGCCAGGCGTTGGTGATCGGCCATGGCGCGGATGAGATGCGCAAGGCGGCGGCGAAGTTCGCGCCGAAGGCCGAGACCTTCGTGCAGGAGAAGCGCTTGGGCACCGCGCATGCCGTTCTCGCTGCTCGCGGAGCGATATCAAACGGTTATGACGATGTGCTGGTGATGTTCGGCGATACGCCGCTGATCGACGCGGACGCGCTCACGGAGGCGCGGCTGAAATTGGCCGAAGGTGCCGCTGTCGTGGTCATCGGCTTCCGTCCGCCCAGCCCCGTTGGTTATGGCCGGTTGATCGAAAAGGGCGGCAAGCTGATTGCCATCCGCGAAGAGAAGGATTGTTCCGAGGCGGAGAAAAAGATCGGCTTCTGCAATGCGGGTATGATGGCGGTGGCAGGCGTGCACGCGCTGAAGCTGCTCGACGCGGTCGGTAACAAGAACGCCAAGGGCGAGTATTATCTGACCGACATCGTCGAGATTGCCGGCGCGCAGGGCCTCGATGTCGTTGCCACCGAAGCCAGCTTTGAAAGCGCGCTCGGCATCAACAACCGGGCCGAACTGGCACAAGCCGAGGGCATCTGGCAGGCACGTCGCCGACAAGAGGCAATGCTGTCGGGCGTGACCCTGATTGCGCCGGAAACCGTCTATTTCTCGCACGATACCGAGATCGGCGCGGACACATTGGTAGAGCCGAATGTCTGGTTCGGGCCTGGCGTCAAGATTGCGTCGGGCGCTAAAATCCATGCTTTCAGCCACATCGAGGGCGCCACGATCGCCTCCAATTGCGATGTCGGTCCCTTTGCGCGGCTGCGGCCGGGTGCCGATCTCCGCAACAAGGCCAAGGTCGGCAATTTCTGCGAGGTCAAGCAGGCCGTCATCGAGGAGGGCGCCAAGGTCAATCATCTGACCTATATCGGCGACGCGCGTGTCGGGGCGGGCGCCAATATCGGCGCCGGCACCATCACCTGCAATTATGACGGCTATTCGAAGTTCTTCACCGACATCGGCGAGGGCGCCTTCGTCGGCTCGAACTCATCGCTGGTGGCCCCGGTTACCATCGGCAAGGGCGGCTATATCGCTTCGGGAAGCGTGATCACCGAAAGCGTGCCCGACGACGCGCTGGCCTTCGGCCGCGCCCGCCAGAAGACGATCCCCGGCAAGGCCAAGGAATTGCGCGAGCGCTTTGCTTCCGCCGCGGCGGCGAAGAAAAGCAAAACCTAGCCTCGAAAAACCGAACGACTGCGGTAACCGGATTGCAAGAGCGGCCTGTCATGGTGCATGCGTGCGCAAGCGTCCGTTACAGCGGACGAAATGCAATTTGACTTTCACGGCGGGCCGGCCATCCCTAAATAGCGCTGGTTTTCCATGGGCAATCGGGGGCTGTCCGGATGTGCGGTATCGTTGGAATCGTCGGCCACTCGCAGGTTGCGCCGCTCATCGTCGATGCGCTGAAGCGGTTGGAATATCGCGGTTATGACTCGGCCGGCGTCGCCACCATCGAAAAGGGGGAGCTTGGCCGCCGCCGTGCCGAAGGCAAGCTGGTCAACCTCGAACGCCGGCTCAAGGATGAGCCGCTCGAGGGCACGATCGGCATCGGCCATACGCGCTGGGCGACCCATGGCGTTCCCAACGAGACCAATGCGCACCCGCATTTTTCCGACGGCGTCGCCATCGTCCACAACGGCATCATCGAGAACTTCGCCGAACTGCGCGATGAGCTGATCCGCGACGGCTATTCCTTCTCCTCGCAGACCGACACCGAGGTCGTGGCGCATCTGGTGGCGCGGGAACTCGCCAGGGGGCTGAAGCCGGTCGAGGCCGCGCACAAGGCGCTGAAGCGGCTGGAAGGCGCCTTCGCGCTGGCCATCATGTTCAAGGGCGACGAAGACCTGATCGTCGGCGCCCGCAACGGCCCGCCGCTGGCTGTCGGCCATGGCGACGGCGAGATGTTTTTGGGCTCGGACGCCATCGCGCTCGCCCCGTTCACCAATTCGATCACCTATCTCGAGGACGGCGACTGGGCGGTGGTGCGCCGCGACAGCGTCGCCATCTTCGACATCGACGGCAAAAAGGTCGATCGCAAGCGCCAGCAATCGCTGTCGACCAGCTTCATGGTCGACAAGGGCAACCGCCGCCATTTCATGGAGAAGGAAATCCATGAGCAGCCGGAGGTGATCTCGCACACGCTGGCGCATTACGTCGATTTCGTCTCCGGCGTCTCCAAGCCGCTCGACCTGCCATTCGATTTCGCCAAAATCGGCCGGTTGGCGATTTCCGCCTGCGGCACCGCCTATCTCGCCGGCCTGATCGGCAAATACTGGTTCGAGCGCTATGCGCGGCTGCCGGTCGATATCGATGTCGCCTCGGAATTCCGCTACCGAGAGATGCCGCTGTCGGCCAATGATGCCGCCTTCTTCATCTCGCAGTCGGGTGAGACCGCCGACACGCTGGCCTCGCTGCGCTATTGCCGCAAGGCGGGCATGAAGATCGGCGCCGTCGTCAACGTTCGGGAATCGACCATGGCGCGCGAATCCGACGTCGTTCTGCCGACGCTGGCCGGACCGGAAATCGGCGTCGCCTCGACCAAGGCGTTTACTTGCCAGCTTTCGGTGCTGGCATCGCTTGCCGTGCGTGCCGGCGTGGCACGCGGCACGATTTCGCCTGAGGAAGAGAGGGCGCTGGTGCGCGCTTTGTCGGAAGCACCGCGCTACGCCAACCAGGTGCTCAAGCTCGAAGAGCAGATCGAACGGATCGCGCGCGAAATCTCGCGCTACAAGGATGTGCTCTATCTCGGCCGTGACACCAACTTCCCGCTGGCCATGGAAGGCGCGCTGAAGCTCAAGGAAATCTCCTACATCCACGCCGAAGGCTATGCTGCGGGCGAATTGAAGCACGGTCCGATCGCGCTGATCGACGAAAACATGCCTGTCATCGTGATTGCGCCGCATGACCGTATCTTCGAAAAGACCGTGTCGAACATGCAGGAAGTGGCGGCGCGCGGCGGCAAGATCATCCTGATTACCGACGCCAAGGGCGCGGCACAGGTGAGCGTGAAGACGATGGAGACGATCATCCTGCCCGACGTGCCGGAAATCATCTCGCCGATCATCTACGCCCTGCCGATCCAGATGCTGGCCTACTTCGCCGCCGTGTTCATGGGCACCGATGTCGACCAGCCGCGCAATCTGGCGAAATCGGTGACGGTGGAATAGCGCCCCTTTAAACGACCACCTTTAAAAACTTCGCAGTTCCAAACCGGCTTGGGCTTCACTAATGTTGCGGCGCAACCCGCGCCCGGTGAACCATGTCAGACGCTCCCAAGACCTCCGGCATGACCCGGCTGAGGAACTATTTCCTCACGGGCTTCATCGTCTGTGCGCCGCTGGCGATCACCGCCTATATCGCCTGGTCGTTCATCGGCTGGGTCGATTCCTGGGTCAAACCCTATATTCCGGCACGCTACAACCCCGACACCTATCTGCCGTTCCCGGTTCCCGGTTTCGGGCTGATCGTCGCGCTTATTCTGATTACCTTGATCGGTTTTCTCACCGCCAACATTGTCGGCCGCGCCATCGTCGGCTTTGGCGAGCGTCTGCTTGGCCGCATGCCGCTGGTGCGCGGCATCTATGGCTCGCTGAAGCAGATTTTCGAGACCGTGCTGTCGAACAAGGGTGACATGTTCCGCCAGGTCGGGCTGGTCGAATATCCACGCAAGGGTGTGTGGTCGCTGGTGTTTGTCGCCAGCGAAAAGGAAACCGAGATCAATCAGAAGCTCGACCAGGAAGGCGATCCGCTGATCGCGGTGTTCATGCCGTGCACACCCAACCCGACGACCGGTTTCCTGATGTATGTTCTGAAGTCGGATATCGTGCCGCTCGACATGACGATCGAGGACGGCGCCAAGCTGATCGTGTCGGCCGGGTTGGTGGCCCCCGAGGTGAAGACGAAATTGGTCACGCTGAACGGCGAGCCGATCAACGGAACCCTGGCCAATCCGCCGCTAGGGTCTCATCCGGCGCGCAAGAGCCGCACGGCCTCGTCGCGGCCGAACAAGTAGAGCAGGAGGCGCAGCGCTTCGCCGCGATCCGACTGCAGTTCGGGGTCACGCGACAGGATCAGCCTGGCGTCGTCTCGGGCAGCCTCGAGCAGATCGGCATGCGCCTCGATGCGCGCCACCTGGAAGCCCGGCGTGCCGGACTGGCGCGTACCCAGCAATTCCCCTTCGCCGCGCAGCTTCAGATCTTCCTCGGCGATCAGGAAGCCGTCTTCGGTCTCGCGCATCACCGATAGCCGGCGCTTTGCCGTTTCGCCAAGCGGGTCCTTGTAGAGCAGCACGCAGGACGAGGGTTTGTCGCCGCGCCCGACCCGGCCGCGCAACTGGTGCAATTGCGCAAGCCCAAATCGCTCGGCATGCTCGATGACCATGATCGTGGCGTCGGGCACGTCGACGCCGACCTCGATGACGGTGGTGGCGATCAGGATGCGGGTCTCGCCAGCCTTGAAGGCGCGCATCGCTTCGTCCTTCTCGGCGCCTTTCATGCGGCCGTGGACGAGACCGATACGCTCGCCGAACAACGGCTTCAGCGAGGCGAAGCGATCCTCGGCCGACATCAGTTTTATCTCTTCGGATTCCTCGACCAGCGGGCAAATCCAGTAGATTTTTTGGCCATCGGCGACGGCATCGAGCATGCGGCCGACCAGTTCGTCGAGCCGTTCCAGCGGCAGGGTGACGGTGCGGATCGGCTGGCGGCCGGCTGGTTTTTCCGTCAGCTTCGAGACGTCCATGTCGCCGAAGGCGGTCAGCACCAGCGTGCGCGGGATGGGGGTAGCGGTCATCACCAGCATGTCGGGCGCATCGCCCTTGGCGGTGATGGCAAGCCGCTGATGGACGCCGAAGCGATGCTGCTCGTCGATGACGGCCAGGACCAGATCGTGGAAGCTGACCGTGTCCTGAAACAGCGCATGGGTGCCGACGACGATGTCGATCTCGCCGCCGGCCAGGCCCGCCAGCGTCTCGGCTCGCTCGCGACCTTTTTCGCGGCCGGTCAGGATGGCGATGCGCAAGCCGACCTTGGCGGCAAGCGGGGTGATTGTCGCCAGATGCTGGCGCGCCAGGATTTCGGTCGGCGCCATCAGCGCCGCCTGGCCGCCGGCCTCCACCGCCCGTGCCATGGCCAGCAAGGCCACGACCGTCTTGCCGGAGCCGACATCGCCTTGCAGCAGCCGCAGCATGCGTTCTGGATCGGCAAGATCGGCGTTGATTTCGGCCAGCGCGAATTCCTGCGAGGGGGTAAGCGAATAGGGAAGGGCAGAACGCAGTTTCTCGACGATGCGGCCGTCGCCGACGAGAGGGCGGCCTGACAGGCGTCGCACCTTTGCGCGCACCAAGGCCAGAGAGACCTGGCCGGCGAGCAGTTCATCATAGGCGAGGCGACGCCAGGCAGCCCCTTCGACCGCGACATCGATCGGGTCGGCGGGGTAATGGATGCGGGTCAGCGCATCGCCGAAGGACGCAAAGCTCTGGCGGCGCATGAAGGCACCGTCCTGCCATTCCGGCAATTCCGGCAAGCGGCCGAGCGCCTGGCCGATCGCACGGCGCAAAACCTTGGCCGAAAGGCCTGCGGTCAGGGGATAGACCGGCTCGACCAGCGGCAGGCTCTCGGCTTCGCCGGCGAGGGCGATATGATCGGGGTGGACCATGGTCGGGCGGCCGTTGAACCATTCCATGCGGCCAGACACCACGACATGCTCGCCCACCGGCATTGCCTTTTCGAGATAGGCGGCGTGGGCATGGAAGAAGGTCAGGCCGATTTCGCCGGTGTCGTCATGGGCGTAGACCCGGTAGGGCACCGATTTGTTGCCGCGCGGCGGCGGCTGGTGGCGGTCTATGCGCAGCTCGAGCGTGACGATGGCGCCTTCGGCGGAACCCGCGATGCCGGGCCGGTTGCGGCGGTCGATGACGGTGTGCGGCAGCACGAATAGGAGGTCGCCCGCGCGCGCGGCACGGTCGCCGAGGTCGGCCGCCACGACCTTCTCGATCAGCGCGCCGACCTTCGGCCCGACGCCGGCAAGCGAGGTGATCGGGACGAACAGGGGGTCGAGGATGGAAGGACGCATGATGTCAGCTTATGTCGCGACGGCGGCAGCGCAAGGCTGACACCGCCCACTATCCACGCTATATGCGCCGCTTGAAGCGAGGATGCGGCACAATGACCGGAACGAAACGATCAAGCGGGGGGCTGGACGCACACCGCCGCAAGCTGTTGTTCCGCTCCTGGCATCGCGGCATGCGCGAGATGGACTTGATCCTCGGCACGTTCGCGGACGCCGAGATCGGCACCTTGACCGCCGAGGAAATCGACCAATATGAGAAGCTTCTCGATATTAACGATACGGAATTCCTGCCGCTGATCACGGGCGAGCGCCCGGTGCCGGCAGAAATCGACTGTGCCGTCCTGCAAAAAATCCTGGCGTCCCGCCGGACCATGACTTTCTGAACACATGACTTTCTGAACACAGGCAATCCAGGAAAAGTGCGAAGCGGTTTTCCCACCGGAATTGCGACAACCAAGACCGTGATTTGATGGCTCTCATCCCCACCATTGGCTTGCCGAAGGGCCGTCCCGGCCAGTTCATCGTCGACGGCGTCGCCGACGGCTACGAAGCTTTCGCGCTGGTACAAACGGCGCTCGAGATCGCACCCGACAAGCCGGTGCTGTTCGTGGCCCGCGACGGCCAGCGCCTGCCTGCCATCATCGAGGCGCTGTCCTTCGTGGCGCCGGGCCTGCCGGTGCTGGAACTGCCGGCCTGGGACTGCCTGCCATACGACCGTGTGTCGCCCGGTTCCGATGCCGCCGCCAAGCGCCTCGATGCGCTGACCGCCATGATCGCGCTGGCGAAGAAACCGCATCGTGCCGTCGTTCTCACAACCGCCAATGCGCTGCTGCAGCGTATTCCGCCGGCGGAGCTTGTCGAGGCACAGACCTTCCACGCCCGGCCCGGCAACCAGATCGACATGAATGCGCTGATCGCGCGGCTGGAGACGTCGGGGTTCGAGCGCGTGCCGACCGTGCGCGGCATCGGCGAATTCGCGGTGCGCGGCGGCATTCTCGACCTGTTCGCTCCGGGCTGGACGGAAGCGCTGCGGCTTGATTTCTTCGGCGACACGCTGGAATCGATCCGCGTCTTCGATGCCGCCACGCAACGCACCACCGGCCAGCGCAAGTCGATGGCGCTGCAGGCGATGAGCGAGGTGGCGCTGACGCCCGAAACCATCAGCCGCTTCCGCCGCGCCTATATCGAGGCCTTTGGCGCACCATCGCGTGACGACGGGCTCTACGCGGCAGTCAGTGAAGGCCGGCGCTTCGCCGGCATGGAGCATTGGCTGCCGTTCTTCTACGAGCGGCTGGAAACCGTGTTCGATTACCTGCCGGACGCACCCGTGGTTTTCGACCACCTGGCGCATGAGGCGCTGGCCGAACGCCATACGCTGATCCTCGACCATTACGAGGCACGCAAGAAGCAGGCTGACGGGGCGCTCAAGGATGCGGTGCCCTACAAGCCGGTTGCGCCGGACCTGCTCTATCTCTCGCCGGACAATCTCAAGGCTTCGCTTGGGGAGCGCGAGGACATCGACTTCACCGTGTTCGATGCGCCCGACGTAGGGGGCAAGAAAGTCTTCCACGCCGGCTCGCGCCATGGTCGCAGCTTCGTCGAGGAGCGCGCCGACCCGAACGTCAACGTCTTCGATGTCGTCGTCCGGCACATAGCCGACGAGCGCGCGGCGCGCCGCCGCGTCGTCATCGCCGGCTGGACCGAAGGCTCACTCGACCGGCTTGGCCAGATCCTGGCGGAGCATCATCTCGGCAATCTCAAGCAGGTCGAGACGCTTGCCCAGGCCGAACAGCTCGAGCCGGGACAGGCTGCGTTGGCCGTGTTGCCACTGGAATCGGGCTTCGAGACCGACAAGCTGGTCGTTGTCGCCGAACAGGACATTCTGGGCGACCGGCTGATCCGGCGCTCGAAGCGCAAGAAGCGCGCATCCGATTTCATCGCCGAGGCCTCGGCTCTGTCGGCCGGCGATATCGTCGTCCATGCCGACCACGGCATTGGCCGCTTCATCGGCCTGCGCACCATCGAAGCCGTCGGCGCGCCGCATGACTGCCTGGAAATCCACTATGCCGGCGACGACCGGCTGTTCCTGCCGGTGGAAAACATCGAGCTTTTGTCGCGCTACGGCTCCGATACGGCCGAGGCGACGCTGGACAAGCTCGGCGGCGGCGCCTGGCAGTCGCGCAAGGCCAAGCTGAAGCGGCGCCTGCTCGACATGGCCGGACAGCTGATCCGCATCGCCGCCGAGCGGCAGATGCGCGCCGCCCCGGCGCTGGTGCCGGCCGAAGGCCTCTATGACGAGTTTGCCGCCCGTTTCCCCTACGAGGAAACCGACGACCAGCAGACGGCCATCGATTCGGTGCGCGACGACCTCGGCGCCGGCAAGCCGATGGACCGGCTGATCTGCGGCGACGTCGGCTTCGGCAAGACCGAAGTGGCGCTGCGCGCCGCCTTCATCGCGGCGATGGAAGGGTTTCAGGTCGCAGTGGTGGTGCCCACGACGCTGTTGTCGCGCCAGCACTTCAAGACGTTCTCGCAGCGTTTCTCAGGGCTTCCCATCCGTGTCGCCCAGGCCTCGCGGCTGGTCGGCGCCAAGGACCTGGCCGAGACCAAGAAGGGCATTGCCGAAGGACAGGTCGATATCGTCATCGGTACCCATGCGCTGCTGGGCTCCGCGATCTCGTTCAAGAATCTCGGCCTGCTGATCATCGACGAGGAGCAGCATTTCGGCGTCAAGCACAAGGAACGGCTGAAGGACCTGAAGACCGATGTCCATGTGCTGACGCTGTCGGCGACGCCGATCCCGCGCACGCTGCAACTGGCGCTGACCGGCGTGCGCGAGCTGTCGCTGATCGCCACGCCGCCGGTCGACCGCATGGCGGTGCGAACCTTCATATCGCCTTTCGATCCGCTGGTCATCCGCGAGACGCTGCTGCGCGAGCGCTATCGCGGCGGCCATTCCTTCTATGTGGTTCCGCGTATCAGCGATCTCGCGGAAATCCATGATTTCCTGAAGGAATCTGTTCCTGAACTGAAGGTCGCCGTGGCCCATGGCCAGATGCCGCCGGGCGAACTCGACGACATCATGAACGCCTTCTACGACGGCCAGTACGATGTGCTTTTGTCGACCACCATCGTCGAATCCGGCCTCGATATCCCGACCGCCAACACGTTGATCATCCACCGCGCCGACATGTTCGGCCTGTCGCAGCTCTACCAGTTGCGCGGCCGCGTCGGCCGCTCGAAGGTGCGCGCCTATGCGCTGTTCACACTGCCGGCCAACCGCAAGCTGACCGACACCGCCGAACGCCGGCTCAAGGTGCTGCAATCGCTCGACACGCTGGGCGCCGGCTTCCAGCTTGCCAGCCACGACCTCGACATCAGGGGCGCCGGCAATCTTCTGGGCGAAGAGCAGTCCGGGCATATCAAGGAGGTCGGCTTCGAGCTCTACCAGCAGATGCTGGAGGAAGCGGTTGCCGAGGTGAAGGATTCCGGCGAGGTCCAGGATGGCGGCTGGTCGCCGCAGATCGCTGTCGGCACGGCGGTTATGATCCCGGAAGGTTACGTGCCGGACCTGCAGCTCAGGCTGGCGCTCTACCGCCGTCTCGGCGATCTCGAAAACACCGAGGAGATCGACGCTTTCGGCGCCGAGCTGATCGACCGCTTCGGTCCGCTGCCGGAGGAGGTGAAGCATCTCCTGAAGATCGTCTTCATCAAGGCGCTCTGCCGCAAGGCCAATGTCGAAAAGCTCGATGCCGGGCCGAAGGGTATCGTCATCCACTTCCGCAGGCGCGAATTTCCCAACCCGGTCGGGCTGGTCAAGTACATCGGCGAACAGGGGTCGCTGGCCAAGATCAGGCCGGACCACAGCGTGGTCTTCATCCGCGACTGGCCCACGGCCGAGAAGCGGCTGGCGGGTTCGGCGGTGGTGATGACCCAGTTGGCTCGGCTGGTCGCCTAGTCGCGGGGAGCATTCGCCAGGGCTGAAATTCCGGTCTAGAATAGGAAATCGGCTTCGTGTATGGAGCCGCAACCCCATAGAGGGACAGGAAATGGCGGGCGAGAGTGTTCGCCGGAAAGAGCGTTGGGTGCAGCGATGACGAAATGGTCGCCGAATTCGTGGAGAGCAAAGCCGATCAAGCAGGTTCCCGCCTATCCGGACCTTGCCGCGCTCAAGAACACGGAAGCCCAGCTCGCCACCTTCCCGCCGCTGGTTTTTGCCGGCGAGGCGCGCAAGCTGAAGAAGCAGTTGGCGAGCGTCGCGGCCGGTGAGGCCTTCCTGCTCCAGGGCGGCGATTGCGCCGAGAGTTTCGCCGAACACGGTGCCGACAACATCCGCGACTTCTTCCGCGTCTTCCTGCAGATGTCGGTCGTGCTGACCTTCGCTGGCGCGCAGCCGGTGGTGAAGGTCGGCCGCGTCGCCGGCCAGTTCGCCAAGCCGCGCTCGTCCGACAACGAGACCAAGGGCGAGGTGACGCTGCCGAGCTACCGCGGCGATATCATCAACGGCATCGAATTCGATCAGAAGTCGCGCATACCCGATCCCGCCCGCCAGGAAATGGCCTACCGCCAGTCGGCGGCGACGCTCAACCTTCTGCGTGCCTTTGCGCAAGGCGGCTATGCCAGCCTGGAGAACGTGCATCGCTGGATGCTGGGCTTCGTATCAGACAGCCCGCAGGGCGAGAAATACGAATCTCTCGCCAACCGCATCACCGAGACGATGGACTTCATGAAGGCCGTCGGCATCACCTCGGAAACCAACTATGCACTGCGCGAGACCGACTTCTACACCAGCCACGAAGCGCTGCTGCTCGGCTACGAGGAGGCGCTGACTCGCGTCGATTCGACCTCCGGCGATTGGTACGCCACGTCGGGCCACATGATCTGGATCGGCGATCGCACGCGCCAGCCCGACCATGCGCATGTCGAATATTGCCGTGGCATCAAGAACCCGCTCGGCTTGAAATGCGGTCCGTCGCTGACGCCGGATGGCCTTTTGGAACTGATCGATCTGCTGAACCCCGAAAACGAGCCCGGCCGGCTGACGCTGATCGCCCGTTTCGGCTCCGACAAGGTTGCCGACCATCTGCCGAAGCTGGTGCGCGCGGTGCAGAAGGAAGGCCGCAGCGTGGTCTGGTCGTCGGACCCGATGCATGGCAACACGATCGAGGCGGCCGGCTACAAGACGCGGCCCTTCGACCGTATCCTGAAGGAAGTGCAGACCTTTTTCGAGGTGCACCGCGCCGAAGGCACCCATCCGGGCGGCATTCATGTCGAGATGACCGGCAAGAACGTCACCGAATGCACCGGTGGCGCCCGCGCCATCACGGCCGAGGAGTTGCAGGACCGCTACCACACTCATTGCGATCCGCGCCTCAACGCCGACCAGGCGATCGAGCTGGCCTTCCTGGTCTCTGACCTTTTGAAGAAGAGCCATCCGGTGCAGCACAGGCAGGCCGCGAACGGCTGATCCTGGCAATTGGACCGATAAAGCAAAGGCGCCTGGGAAACCCGACGCCTTTTCCATTTTCGGCTTTTTGTGTGTGCCTCCGACCGTGCTGGCGCGACCGGCAAAAAGCGCAGGCTTCAGTCTTTCTTGTAGAGCAGCCAACTCTTGCCGGCTCGTCCCATTGTCGAATGCCTGGTGACGCGGTTGCGACCGCTGACCTTGGAGCGGTAGAGCGCCCGATCCGCCTTGGTGTAGAGGTCTTCAGGCCCTTCGGCTTCTGATGCCATGCAGATACCCATCGATACCGTCACGGTGCCGTAGTTCATGCCGGTCTGGCTGCTGGTGAACGGCGTCTGCTCGATCAGGGCACGAATGCGTTCCGCGATGTCGTAGGTGGCGTCCTCGCTGGCGCCCTCGATGATCAGCGCGAACTCCTCGCCGCCGGTGCGGGCGACGAACATGTCGCCGCGAATGCTGGTCTGGAAAATCTCGGCGATGATCTGGATGATCTTGTCGCCGACAGGATGGCCATAGCGGTCGTTAATGTCCTTGAATCGGTCGATGTCGACAAGGATCAGGGCATTGAACAGGATACCCTTGTTGCTGTTGTAGATTCGGGTGATTTCCTTGTCGAAGGCGCGGCGGTTCCAGATCTGGGTCAACGGATCCGTATCCGCCAGCCGCTTGTATTCCTCGAGCTTCGACTTGACGCTCTCCAGTTCGGCCGTCTTGTCGTTGAGCATCGAAGCGACCTGCCGGCCGTGATCGATCGTCGAATTGGTGGCAACGGCCATGGCGCCGGCTATCTTCTGCAGAAGATCCTGGGAGAGAAGGCTACGGTTGCTCAGGCCGCTGGACGTCTCATCGAGAATCCGGCCGTATTTCTCGATGTGGCTGCGCTCGCTGCGCAGCAGCGACGCCACTTCCTCGAGTTCCCTGGCGATGACGTCCCTGGCATGCTCGACGATGCCGGGACCATGATTGTGGGCAAAGAAGGCGCGCCCGATCTGATCCAGCTCATCCTGCGTCGGCCGGTTGCTCAGCGATACGACGGCAAGACTGAGCTCGCGGTTGGTGCCGCTCAAGGCTTCGTAGAAGATCTCGTAGTTGCGCGGCAGGCCCAGCACGCCAAGCTGGCGCATGGTCGCGACGACGGTGCTTGCAATGTCGGTGCTTCGTTCGGTCTGGGCTGCTACCGGCTGCATGGTCTGTTCGCTTCCCCTCGGATGCCGCAACGGAATTTGTGAATTCCGCGTGCCACCGCTGGGGAATGCTATTCGGTAGTCCAGAACACTCTGCGAAGAGGCGCGTCCCCACACGCGACCTTCGTTTGGCACACCATAAATTCAGTAGCGCTAAAGTTTCCTTAATTCGCAGAACTGCCGCCGGTTTTGTCTACCCCCGGCTGTAAAGGCGTCCAACCCAGGCATCATCACCGCGCATCGAGGCCTGCTTTGTCCGGCCTCCGACGGGGTTCATGAATCACGCCGCTGAAAGTGAAACTGAATTCCGTATTTGCTACGCCAGTACATGTCGCTTTTGCTAGCGTGTGGCGGCCGCAAATCGGGAATCCTCACGAGGTGGCAGGTAGGTTCTTCAAAGGGCGCCGAATGAGTGACGATCACCAGGGATCATGTCTGTGCGGAGCGGTCCGCTTCCGGACAAAGGGGGCGCTGCGTGGCGTTGTCTACTGCCATTGTTCGCAATGCCGTAAACAGAGCGGGCATTTCTATGCCGCGACCAATGTCGCCGATACCGACATCGCGATCGAGGGTGCGGAAAGCATCACCTGGTACGAAGCGTCCGGCTTCGCCAGGCGCGGCTTCTGCAAGGCATGCGGATCAGTGCTGTTCTGGAAGGCAATGGATCAGGACTATATTTCGGTCTTGGCGGGATCGTTCGACAAGCCAACGGCGCTCAAGGGTGAATGTCATATCTTCGTCGGCGACAAGGGCGACTATTATTCGATAGACGATGGGCTGCCGCAGTTTGAAAAGTCTACGCCATCCATACCGGTGGCCGAATGAAATTTGGACGATCCGCCTTATTCCATTGATCGGGGCATTGCTTTATCCCGGGCCGGTGATTCCGAGAGGGGCCTGGGCATGCAGCGGCTGATCGACGCTTTTTTCAATTCGGTGCGGGCGTTTCGCAAGCTGACCGCGAGCGAGAAGGCCTTTCAGCAGGAGCTTATGCTGCTGGTGCTGGCCCTGCCGGCCGGATGGTTCATCTCGATCTCCTGGCGTGGCTACGCCTTGCTGATCGGCGCGGTGCTGCTGATGATCATGGTCGAGGTGCTGAATACCGGCATCGAGGCGGCCTGCGACGCGTTCAGCCGGGAGTTCAATGTCGACATCCAGCTGGCCAAGGACTGCGGCTCGCTCGCGGTGCTGATTTCGGTGGTCATTGTCGCCGGCGTCTGGGGCATCGCCATCATCGAGCGGATCACCGGCTTCCCCATCTGATCTCCTCGCGAGACGGCGTCATTGCTCCCGGCCGCGCTCCCGCTTGGCGAGGTGGCGACCGACAAGCCAGGCCAGTACGGCCACGGCAAGGGCGATGCCAAGCCCGACGAACAGCCGCTCGTGGCGCATCAGCGCCTGGCCAATCAATTGTTCGGCTCCCAATCCGAAGACATAGCCGATCGTGCTGAACAGCATCGCCCAGATCACCGATGAGATGGCGTTGAGGATAACGAAACGCGGCGCGGCTATGGTCGAAAGGCCGGCCGCGATGCCGCCGACCAGACGCATGCCGTAGACATAGCGGTTCGACAGCACGAAGATGTTGGGATGGGTGTTGAGCAGACGGTAGGCGCGGCGAAAGCCGGGCCGCCGGCGCAACCTGACGACATGGCGGTTGTCGGCGAAACTCCTGCCGAGGATGAAGAAGAAGGTGTCGCCGACAAAGGCCCCGAGCGCTGCCGCGACAAAGGCATGCCACAGCACGAAAACATGCTGGTGAGCGAAGAAGCCTCCCAGGATGGCGGCACTTTCGCCTTCAGCCACGCAGCCGAGAAAAACCGCCAACAGCCCGTATTGTTCGATGAAGTGATGAATCGCCTCGGTCATGACGCCGACTGCTGTGACAGTCTTTCATCGATCCGCTTGATCACTTCCGCCAGCCGCGCGATTTCGTCGCGCATGCCGATGATCTGGCTGTGGCGCAGTTCGTCCAGTTTCTCATGCAGCGCCATGATCTCGATCTCGGCCTTCAGATTGACCTCGTAGTCGTGAGCGGCATCGATGCGGTCGCGCTCGGTCTGGCGGTTCTGCGCCATCATGATCACCGGCGCCTGCAAGGCGGCGACCATCGACAGGACGAGGTTGAGGAAGATGAAGGGGTAGGGGTCGAACGCATCGCGCGACAACAGCCAGACATTGCCTGTTGTCCACAGGAACAGGAAAACGAGAAAGCCGACGATGAACGACCAGGAGCCACCGATGCGGGCAATCGTATCGGCGAGGCGGTCACCAAAGGTCTGGTGGAAGGCGACGGCCTTGTTGGTGTCCCGGGTGATGGTGGTGCGCTCGATGGTGCTTTGCAGCACCCGGTTCTCCAGGGCACTGAGACCATCCGGCTTTCGCTTCAGCCAGCGGTTCGCCAGATCGTCGATCGTCTTGTTCATGGCCATCTCCAAGGGCTTTGCTGCGCTAGAGGTAGAGGCTGCCGGCCCGGGCGGGAAGTGCTAGATTGAGGCGAACCGAGAGGGACCGATGGCCGACTTCAAGAAAATTCGCGCTCGCGCGGCAAACCGCAAGGGCAGCGAGGCGGAACTGGCCTCCCTGTTGGGGCCGCTGCCCGACAATGCGGCGGTGGCCGACATCACCGACGACCGTATCCTCTCGACAATGGCCGAGCGCGTCTTTGCCGCCGGTTTCGTCTGGCGCGTCATCGAGCAGAAATGGCCGGGATTCGAGGAGGCGTTCCTGCGCTTCGAGCCCAAGCGGCTGTTGTTCCAGCCCGACGATTTCTGGCACGATCTGGCTTCCGACCAGCGCATCGTGCGCAACCCGCAAAAGATCAAATCCGTTCGCGACAATGCCGCCTTCGTCGAGCATGTCTCGAAAGAACATCGCGGTTTCGGCCAGTTCCTCGCCGACTGGCCCGCCGACGACCAGGTCGGGCTGATGGCCTATCTCGGCAAGCATGGCAGCCGGCTCGGCGGCAACACCGGCCAGTATTTCCTGCGCTGGCTGGGCTGGGACGCTTTCGTCATCTCGGCCGACATGGCCGCCGCCTTGCGCGACGCCGGCCTCGACATCGCTGAAAATCCGACCTCGAAGAGGGATCTGGACAAGATCCAGCTCCAGATCAACCGCTGGGTGGCGGATACTGGCCTGCCGCGCCGGCATATTTCGCGCATCCTCGCGATGTCCATCGGTGAAAACCATTCGCCGCAATCGCTGCGCGAGTATATGGGCGACGATTAACGGTCTGAATTGGTCCAAGCGAACGCCATTGCGGGGCGGATTTCGCCGCGCTAAGTCAGCAGGCATGACCAAGAAGCTCGACATTCTGCGTATCGCCATCGCCCAGCTCAACCCGACTGTCGGCGATGTCGCCGGCAACCTCGCCAAGGCGCGCGAGGCGAGGGCGGATGCCGCCCGCCAGGGCGCCGATCTCGTGCTCTACACAGAGCTTTTTCTCGCCGGTTATCCGCCGGAGGATCTGGTGCTCAAGCCGGCCTTCCTCAAGGCATGCGAGCGGGCGGCACAGGATTTTGCCGCCGATACCGCCGATGGCGGTCCGGGCGTCATCATCGGCACGCCGCTGAAGCGCAAGAGCGGCACGCATAATTCCATCGTCTTCTGCGATGGCGGCAAGATCATCGCCGAGCGCTACAAGCTCGATCTGCCGAATTATGGCGAGTTCGATGAAAAGCGCGTCTTCCAGGCCGGGCCCGAGATCCAGGGACCGGTCAATTTTCGCGGGGTGCGCATCGGCATACCGATCTGCGAGGACATCTGGGGCGAGGTCGGCATCTGCGAGACGCTGGCCGAAAGTGGGGCGGAAATCCTGCTGGTGCCGAACGGCTCACCCTATTACCGCGCCAAGATCGACGTTCGCCACCAGGTCGTCATCAGGCAAGTGATCGAATCCGGCCTGCCGATCATCTATGCCAACCAGCTCGGCGGCCAGGACGAGCTGATCTTCGACGGCGCTTCCTTCGCCATTGGCGCCGACAAGACGCTCGCCTTCCAGATGAGCCAGTTCGAGGACGCGGTCGACGTCACCACCTGGAAGCGGACCGACAATGGCTGGGTCTGCTCCGAAGGCCCGATGTCGAAAATTCCGGAACGGGAGGAAGCCGACTACCGCGCCTGCATGCTCGGCCTGCGTGACTACGTCAACAAGAACGGCTTCAAGAATGTCGTGCTCGGCCTCTCCGGCGGCATCGATTCGGCGATCTGCGCGGCGCTTGCAGTGGACGCGCTGGGCGAGGAGCGGCTGCGTGCAGTCATGATGCCATATCGCTACACCTCGAAGGATTCGCTCAAGGACGCCGAGGACTGCGCCCGCGCGCTCGGCTGCCGCTACGACATCGTGCCGATCTTCGAGCCCGTCGAAGGGTTTTTGCATGCGCTGACGCAACTCTTCGAGGGCACGAAGGAAGGGATCACCGAGGAGAACCTGCAGAGCCGCGCACGCGGCACCATCCTGATGGCGATCTCCAACAAGTTCGGCTCGATGGTCGTCACGACAGGCAACAAGAGCGAGATGTCGGTTGGCTACGCCACGCTCTACGGCGACATGAATGGCGGCTTCAATCCGATAAAAGACCTCTACAAGATGCAGGTCTACGCGCTGTCGCGCTGGCGCAACAGCCATGTGCCGCCGGGCGCGCTCGGGCCTTCGGGCGAGGTGATCCCGAAGAGCATCATCGACAAGGCGCCGTCGGCGGAACTGCGTGAGAATCAGACCGACCAGGATTCTTTGCCGCCCTATCCGGTGCTGGACGATATTCTGGAATGCCTGGTCGAAAACGAGATGGGCGTCGACGACATCGTGGCGCGCGGCCATGACCGGGCGACGGTGACGCGCATCGAACATCTGCTTTACATCGCCGAATACAAGCGCCGTCAGGCGGCGCCCGGCGTGAAGATCACCAGGAAGAATTTTGGCCGCGACCGCCGCTATCCCATCACCAACCGTTTCAGGGACCGCGGCTAGCGAGCCTTTGCTTTTGAGAGCCTTGGGGGGCGTGCATGTTTATCAGCTATTTCAAGGGAACGCCTGAATACCACATCGTCTGCTTCAAGAACGGGCAGATCCGGCAGCAGGGACGCGGCATCAGCTTCTGGTACGGCACGTTTGGCACCACCATCGCCACGGTGCCGGTGACCTCGCTCGACAATCCGTTCATCTTCACCGAAACCACGGCTGATTTTCAGGATCTGGCGATCCAGGGCTCCGTCAGCTACCGCATCGTCGATCCGGTCAAGGCGGCGGAAGGCTTTGATTTCAGCGCCAAGCTCGGCCGATCCGACGTTGCCGGCGACGGCCGCGAGAAGATCGCCGAGCGCCTGGTGCTGGCTATCCAGAGCCGCGCACGGGCCGTTGTTTCGAGCATGACGCTCGAACAGGCGCTGGCCGAGGTGACCAAGCTCGGCGGCAATCTTGCCGATCTGCTGCGCAACGATCCGATCGCCTCGACCGCGGGCCTGTCGATCGAGGAGGTCCATATTACGTCGGTCCAGCCGACACCGGAAATCCGCAAGGCCCTGCAGACCGAATATCGCGAGGCGCTGCAGCGCCAGGCCGACGAAGCGATCTATGCGCGCCGGGCGCATGCGGTGGAAAAAGAACGCGAGATCAAGCAGAGCGAACTGGCAACCGAGATCGAACTGGCCGAACGCAACAAGCTGCTGGTCGACACGGAAGCCCGTAACAAGCTGACATTGGCCGAGGCCGCCGCCAAGGCGCAGCAGCTCGAACTGACCGTCTATTCGTCGGCACCCGCCAATGTGCTGACGGCCATGGCGTTCAAGGCGTGGGCGGAAAAGGGCGGCTCGGTCGGCAATCTGTCGATCACGCCTGATATGTTGACCAGCGCGCTGAGCCAACTCGCCGCGCCGGCGAAGACCGACAAGTGACCTAGAAAGTGGCCGGCGACCAGGGCGATAGACCGATCGACCGGGTGATCGTCGTCACCCGCAAGACCGAGCTCGAGGAACTGACCGCGCGTTTCAACACGCAAGGCCAGGCCCGCTTCTATCTCAGGCAAGCGGGTATGAATTTCGACCCGGTCAAATCAGCGCACGATATCTATCATCGCGCGCTCGACCGGGTGATGGGTTCGCTTCCGCCAGGTCTCAAACAATTGCGGCTCGACCGCGAACTGGTGCCGCAATTCGAATTCGGCTCGGATGTCGTGATCGCGCTCGGCCAGGATGGGCTGGTCTCCAACACCGCGAAATACCTGCCGCACCAGCCGCTGATCGGCATCAATCCAAATCCCGCGCTTTTCGACGGCGTTCTCTTGCCGTGGAATGCCGACGATACCGAAAAGGTCCTCGACCTGACGATGTCCGGCAAGGCGCGGCGCCAGGCGGTGGTGATGGCCGAGGCGCGTTCCAATGACGGAAGGCGGCTGATTGCCTTCAACGATCTCTTCGTCGGCGCCAGCACCCATGTCTCGGCACGCTACGAACTGACCTATGGTGGCCGGACCGAGCGGCAATCATCAAGCGGCATCATCATTTCGACCGGCGCTGGTTCCACCGGCTGGCTGCGCTCGGTCATGGCGGGGGCGGCCGGTCTGGCCGCGGCCTATGGCGACACATCGGTGCCGACATTGCCGCCGCGGGGCTACGACCGAGAAGGCGAGCAGTTGTTCTTCTCGGTGCGCGAGCCGTTTCCGAGCAACACGACAGGCGTGTCCCTCGTCCATGGCGTGATCACCCGCGACCGGCCGCTGGTCGTGTCTTCGCGGCAGAGCAAGGGTGGCGTCATTTTCAGCGACGGGATGGAGGTCGATTTCGTCGAGTTCAATTCCGGCACCGACGTGACCATCGCGATCGCCGATCAGAAGGCCTATCTGGTGGTGCCGTGAGTACCGCGCCAGCAACGGCCTCCGAAACCAATGCCATTCGAAGGTGAAGCATGCCCGACTGTGAAATTGACTTCGACCTGTCACGCATCGATTTCCGCACAACCTCCGACCTGTTGATGGCGAGCTACTGGGGGGCGGGACGCAGCGATGACTTTCATCGCCGGGCCTTTGCCAACTCGTTCTGCGCCGCCGCTTACATTGCTGGCAAACAGGTCGGTTTCGGCAGGGCAATCACCGACCGCACGGTATTCGGCTATCTCGCCGACATCATCATCTGGCCCGAACATCGCGGGCAAGGCATCGGTTCGCGGCTGGTGCGGGCACTCATCGAGCATCCTGAACTCAGCACCGTCTCGCATTGGAGCCTGTCGACCAGCGACGCGCATGGGGTCTATGAAAAGCTCGGCTTCAAGGCATCGACGGATGGTCGATACATGCGTCTCGATCGTGCGCCGCCTGCCGGGTAACACCATGGGACGACGATAGGCATCGGTTGCACTGTTGCAAAATCGCCTCATCGGCTGGGCCAGAAGCGCTTTTGGCCATGGCTTGGCTTGGCTGGCGATCGAAGCATCCCTATAACGGCCTCTCCGCGATTCCCTTCAGGGAGGACCGAATGCCAGGATTTGACATCGTTATGCGAGGCCGCGAAGCCTAGGTCTGTGCCGGTGTTCCGAAGTATCGGAACCACACCGGACGCAGAAAAGGCATTTGCCGCTGCCGGTCACCGCCCACGGGCGGGCCACCGACCATAGCCGAACCTCCGCATTCACGGGCACTTTGCCCAGGCGCGGTTTTCAATTTTCGACTTTACTGGGATCGGGCTCGTTCGCGCCCGAATGACATCATGGCTCGTTTCAAGATCGATTTGCGCGCGAGCGCCTTTCGCAGCGTTCTTGGTTTCACGCTAACCCATTGGCGGCGCCAGCCCTGGCGGCTTTCGCTGATCATGGGTGGTTTCCTGCTGTCTACGCTGGCCGACGTCCTGACACCGCTCTATTCCGGCCGGCTGGTCGATGCAGTCGCCAGCAGCGCCGGCGCGGACGCCATTGCCTGGAATGCCGCGATGACGGCATTCTCGATTCTGATGGCGCTGGCGCTTACCGGCGTGGTGCTGCGCAACCTTGCCTTCATGGGAATCGTCGAGCTGACGCTGAAGATGATGGCCGACATCGCCGCGGACGCCTTCCACCGCGTCCAGCGCTTCTCAACCGACTGGCACGCCAACTCGTTTGCCGGCTCGACCGTGCGCAAGGTGACGCGCGGCATGTGGGCGCTCGACCTGCTCAACGACACCATCCTGATCGCGCTGCTGCCGTCGCTGGTCATGCTCGTCGGCTCGACGCTGCTGCTCGGCTGGTTCTGGCCGCTGATGGGCGCGGTCGTCGCGGCCGGTTCGGTGCTGTTCATCACCGTGACGGCGATGCTGTCGCTCGGCTACGTCGCACCCGCGGCAAGGCTCGCCAACACCTGGGACACGCGCCTCGGCGGCTCGCTGGCCGACGCGGTGAGCTGCAACGCCGTGGTCAAGGGCTTCGGCGCCGAGGAGCGCGAGGAACGCCGCCTCGCCAGGGTGGTCGCCAAATGGCGTGCGCGCACACGGCGCACCTGGGTGCGCGGCACCATCAACGGTACCACGCAAGGGGCGCTGCTGCTGGTCATGCGGGCCGCGGTGATCGGCCTGGCACTGATGCTGTGGTCGTGGGGGCAGGCGAGCGCCGGCGATGTCGCCTTCGTGCTGACCTCGTTCTTCGTGCTGCAAGGCTATTTGCGCGATATCGGCACGCATATCCGCAATTTGCAGCGTTCGATCAACGACATGGAGGAACTGGTCGATTTCCAGTCGGAATCGCTCGGCATCGAAGATCGGCCCGGTGCTGGTCCGATCGCCATCACGCAGGGCCACATCGCCTTCGACAACGTCACCTTCCACTACGGCAATCACCGGTCGCCGCTCTACCGCGACTTTTCGGTCGATATCGCGCCGGGGGAACGTGTCGGGCTCGTCGGTCACTCGGGTTCGGGCAAGACAACCTTCGTCAAGCTGATCCAGCGGCTCTATGACGTGAACGCCGGAAAGATCGTGATCGACGGACAGGATATCTCGCGGGTCGCGCAAGCGTCGCTGCGCGGCCAGATCGCCATCGTCCAGCAGGAACCGATCCTGTTCCACCGCTCGCTGGCCGAAAACATCGCCTATGCCAGGCCTTGCGCGACACGGGAGGAGATCGAGCATGCCGCCAGGTTGGCGAGCGCGCACGACTTCATCACCAACCTGCCGAAGGGCTATGGCACGCTGGTCGGCGAACGTGGCGTGAAACTGTCAGGTGGCGAGCGCCAGCGCGTGGCGATCGCCCGCGCTTTCCTGGCCGATGCGCGCATCCTGATCCTGGACGAGGCGACCTCGAGCCTCGATTCGGAATCGGAGGTGCTGATCCAGCAGGCGATGGAACGGCTGATGGTCGGCCGAACGACGCTTGTCATCGCTCACCGGCTCTCCACGGTGCGGGCGCTCGACAGGCTGCTGGTCTTCGATCGCGGCAGAATCGTCGAGGAAGGCTCGCATGACGAGTTGATCCGGCTGAAGGGCGGCATCTACCGCCGCCTGTTCGAGCGCCAGGCGCTCGAGCTGACCAAGGGCCTCGTCAACTGACCTGGATGGCCTCCGGCTTGGCCCGGAGGCCATCCATCGCGCTCCCAGCGGCCAGGATGGCGCAAGGCACGTGATCGCAGGCCCGGCTCTATACTGGCCCAGCAAATCCGCCAGTGAACTCTTCTCCAGATCGCGTCTGTTTACGTTACCGACCGAGATTCGTTGTTTCTACTTTTGGTTGCTGTATACCTCTGAAGGGCAACCTAAGCGGTCTCACGATGCATCTTCTTTCCGAAAACACCGGTGTGGGAAGGGTGGCTGCGCCATCGGTGCTGGACTCCCAGCACGGCTCGGTCCGGCCCCTCGTCGCTGAAGATCTCGAGCGCGTCGCCACGCTCTTCCTGACGAAGTTTCGCCGGCGTCGGCACCAATTGCGCGATCTGGCGATCGCGGAGACGGCCGAATATATGAGAAGGATCTATCTTGACCCCGCCAGCCAGCCCGGTGCGAGCAGCGCTCTTGTCCAGATCAACCCGCAGGGCGATCTGGGCGGATTCCTCGGCGTCCTGAAAGCCGGTTACGAACTCAACGGAACGGCATTGAATGCGGCGATCATCGGCCCGTTCATGGCCGACCCTGGCGCCGACCATGGCTCGGCGGGACCTCAATTGCTGCGTGCCCTGCATCAAGGCGAGTTCGATCTGCAACTGACGGATTCGGCCAACCGGGTCTCCCTGGCCTTCGCGCGTCCGATGAAATACCAGCTCCTGCCGGTCCATTGCCTGGGATGGACCTATATCTTCCAGCCGGCCGCGATGGCCGCCGCCGCACTGCACCGTAAATGGCCCCGCCTGCCTCGTTTGGCCCTCGATCCCTGCGCGAGAGCATTCGACGCTTTCACGAAACGGAGGTTCGGGCCGCCCGTCCAGCCTTCATCGTCGCATAGGGTCCATGCGGAGCCGATCACCGCGGCCCAATTTGCCGAGCGGCTGCCGGCCCTCCTGTCCGACTACGCTCTTCGGCCGACCTGGACGGATGGCGAGCTGCCGCGACTGCTCGCGCTGGCGGCCGAGAAGCGGGCCGACGGTCCACTTCATTTCGGCGGGACTTATGACGAGACGGGCAGAATGCTCGGCTGCTATGCCTTCTACGGCCAGGCCGGCGACATGGCGAACCTGTTGCAGATCCAGGCTGCCGGACCACACTGGGGCGCGACGCTGGATAGCCTTGTCGCGGCGGCGCGGGACATGGGCTGCGCGGGCCTCACCGGGCAGACCCAGAGCAGGTTCATGCCTCATCTCTTCGGCTACAGGAATGTCTTCTTCCGCTATGCCGGCGGGACGATGGTCCGCTCGCGAATAGCCGAGGTCACGCAAGCGGTCCGCTCCGGCGACATCGCCATCGGCGGATTGATGGGCGACCGCTGGACCCGCCTCAGCTCCGACGATTTCGGCCGCTGATCGCCTTCAGCGGTTTCTTCGTCGGCTTCACGGCAGGCTTGCCTCAGTCTTTTCATTCCAGCCGCCATGTTCTATGTCTGCGGCACGGCGCGGGGGCGCATCTTGTCAATCACAAAGGCATCCGGTACGCCCCGCTCATGACAGTTACCGTTCGTTTCGCCCCGTCACCGACCGGCCGCATCCATATCGGCAATGCGCGCACCGCTCTGTTCAACTGGTTGTTCGCCCTCAACAACAAGGGCCGTTTCATCCAGCGCTTCGACGACACCGATATTGCCCGTTCGAAGCAGGAGTTCGCCGACGCCATCCTTTACGACCTGCACTGGCTGGGCATTTTCCCCGATGCCACGGAATATCAGTCGCGGCGCTTCGAAATCTATGACGCTGCGGTCGAGGGGCTGAAGGCGGCGGGGGTTCTCTATGCCTGCTACGAAACGCCGGAAGAACTCGATCTCAGGCGAAAAGTGCGCCGCACGCGAGGCCTGCCGCCGGTCTATGGCCGCGAGGCATTGGCGCTGACGACAGAGCAGGTGGCCGAATATCAGGCCGACGGGCGCCGGCCCCACTGGCGCTTCCTGTTGCCCAATTTCTCCGGCGATCCGCTGCAGCCGGAGCGCACCGAGATCCACTGGAACGATCTGGTGCGGGGCGAGGAGACGGTGGATCTGGCTTCGCTGTCCGATCCGGTGCTGGTGCGCGAGGACGGCACCTATCTCTATACGCTGCCCTCAGTCGTCGACGACATCGAGATGGGCGTCAGCCATGTCATCCGCGGCGACGACCACGTCACCAACACCGGTGTGCAGATCGCCTTGTTCAAGGCGCTTGGCGCCGAGCCGCCCGTCTTCGGCCACCACAATCTCCTGACCACGGTCTCGGGCGAGGGGCTGTCGAAGCGCACGGGCGCGCTCTCCATCGAGAGCCTGCGCGAAGACGGCATCGAACCGATGGCCGTCGCTTCGCTGGCCGTGCTGGTGGGCACATCGGAGAATGTCGCGGCCGCGCATGATTTGACCGAACTCGCCGGCCATTTCGACCCGGCCGCGACCTCGAAATCGTCGTCCAAGTTCGATCCGGCCGAACTGTTCGTGCTGAACCGGGTACTGCTGCATCACATGCCGTTTGATGAGGCTCGGGACCGGCTGATGGTGCTGGGCATTTCCGGTGAACAGGCCGAACCGTTCTGGCTGGCGGTGCGCGGCAATCTCGACCGGCTGGCCGATGCGGTTGCCTGGTGGCGTGTCCTGCGCGAGGGACCGCGGGAGAAGCCCGAATTTTCCGACGACGACCGCGATTTTCTGCACCAGGCGCTGGATCTCCTGCCCGAGGAGCCGTGGAACGGGACGGTCTGGAAGGATTGGACCGGCAAGGTCAGGGAAGCGACCGGCCGCAAGGGCAAGTCGCTGTTCATGCCGCTCAGGCTTGCCCTTACCGGACTGCCTTCGGGGCCGGAGCTTGCAGATCTATTGCCGCTGATGGGTCGGGAAGGAACGTTGGCCCGACGACCCTGATCTTGCGCTGTTCGGGAGGCACGGCCGAAACGGGCGATGTCACCGGCTTGGCCGAAAGGCGCTTGATGGCTTCACGGTCGAGCCCGCCTTCCATATTGGCCAGGGTCTCGGGATCGGCGCCCGGATCGGGCTTCGTGGCCGGCACCGGAACAAACGGCGCCGCATCCGGTTCGGGCTGTGCCTGTTGCTGGCTTGGCGGGTTGCCGCCAATGATCTGGAAATTCTGCGCGGCATTGCAGCCGCAAGCGGGCGGTCGCGACATGTTGGGCTGTTTGTAGAGATAGGCGGTCGGCAATTCGCCGTAGGGCCTGCCGGTGACCGAGGACGTCATCGATGCCGAATCGTCGTCCATGCCGCGCGAATAGAAGACCTGCATCTCCGTGCCGGGGCATGCCGATTCGCAATTCTTCTGGTCGCGCTCGAAATCGCCGGCCGAGGCGGCGTTCGACATGGGGAAGAAATAGCCGTCGCAAGTGCGCACGCAACTGGTGTGGAATTCGCCGCCGCCGCCCGCAACGTCCGGAATGCCGGGCTGATTCAGGACGCGGCTGACGTCGCCTTCCTCGCCCGAATCGTCAGGCTGGTCCAACGCATCGATCCGCCGGTTGTCGCCGCCGAAAAGCTGGTCGAACAGGTTCGCATTGCCCCCATCTTCCCGATCGGCGTCTTCACGGCTGGCTTCCCGCATGGGCGCGCGGCGGGGAGCCACGGCATCGTCACGGCAGTCATTGGCGTCGAGCGCCGCCAGGATGCGGCCCCGGTCGCGGCGTGAACCGCCGTCGGCAAGCTGGGCACGCTTGGCCTGCAGGCTGTCGAGATTGGCGTTCATGCGATCGATGGTGGCGTTCAGCCCGGCGCACTGGTTGATGTTGCGCGAAAACAGCGAGAACCCGCAGCCGGCGCTGTTCGCCTGGCCGCGAGCCTTGGAGATCTGTTCGCGCTGCCTTTCGATCGCGGCGTCGTATTTGCGGACCAGTGCCGGGCCACCCCCGCCGCCGCGCGAGGCCGCGGCGAGATCGGCCTCCAGTTGACGGCAGACCCGCGAAGCGGCTTGCGGCTCATTGACCGCCGCGCCGGACAGCAGCAGGCCAAGCAGAACGGCGGCATGCGCCTGCTTCAAACCTCCGCTTGCCATCCGCCTCGATCCCGCTTGCCTGTGGTCGCCAAGGCTACCCCGTTCGCGGTTAATCGTCCATTTCGGAAAGTCGCCTTGTTGCCGGCTGAAAAGCGGCAGCCATTCAATATGCCCGTCAGGCGATGGGCCCGGCCAGCCGTCAGAACTTGTAGTTCATGCCGATCCTGACGGTACTGAACGCGTTGTCGAAAACGGTGTTGGAGTTAGGCGCGTAGTTGATCGTCTGGTCCCGCAGGTCGACATATCGATATTCGGCATTCGCCGACCAATGATCGGTGATTGCCTGCTCCAGCCCCGCGCCAATGGTCCAGCCAACCTTGGTGCTCTTTTCGGAAAAGCTGTTGGCTGACCCATCGAGATATTGGTTCTCGACGCTACCGAAAGCGAGGCCGCCGGTCCCGTAGATGAGGGTGCGGTCGAACGCATAGCCCGCCCTGGCGCGGATGGTTCCGAACCAATCCACCTTGGTGTCGTAGACATCGGCCCCGCTGACATTGACCTCGTCGGAATGGCCCTTGATATCGGCACCCGAAATATCGGCCTCGATTCCCAGAACCGCGGCGTTGACCTGGTAATTGTAGCCGATCTGGACACCGCCCAGGAAACCGTCGGTGTCGTAATCCTGCGAACCCCGGATCGTCGGCGTGTTTGGCAGATTGTAGGTGGCATCGGTGCTGCCAAAACCATAGCCGAGATGCCCGCCGACATAGACGCCGGACCAGTCGTGCACGGCCGGCTCCGACCCGATGGCGTCGGCGGCGAACGCCTTTGCGCCAATCACAGTCAGCATTGCCGAAGCGAGCAACAGGGCTCTCATGACATTCTCACGGCCTGGTAAGACGGCGGTGACCATATCAAATTAACCGGTTCCGAGAAATCCGCATTCGTTCAATGTCGGATTTCTCGGTTAAGCGTTGTTGGTCCGCAACACTCGATCCGGCCAACGTCGCCCGCCGCGCGTCGGCAAGACGGCCGAATCTATCCGTGTCGCGGGGCCGGTTCAGTCCAGATTGGCGATCGCCTGCGCCTTGTGCGCGGCCTCGACCACGGCCAGCGCGGTCATGTTGACGACGCCGCGCGAGGTCACCGAGGGCGTCAATATGTGCGCCGGCTTGTCGGTGCCGAGAAGGATGGGTCCGACATGTAGCGCATCCATCATGGCCCGCAGCGCCGTCAGCGTGATGTTGGCCGAATCGAGATTCGGGAACACAAGAAGGTTGGCTTCACCCTTCAGGCGCGAATGCGGATAGACGCGTTGGCGCAGATGCTCCGACAAGGCCGAATCGGCGTGCATTTCGCCATCGCACTGCAGCTCTGGCGCGATACGCGCCAGGATGGCAGCGGCCTGCCGCATCTTCAGCGCGCTCGGCGAATCGCGCGAGCCGAAATCCGAATGCGACAACAGTGCCGCCTTCGGCTCGATGCCGAAGCGCTGGATTTCCTCGGCCGCCAGCACGGTCATCTCGGCGATTTCCTCGGCCGTCGGGTCGACGGAGACGTGGGTGTCGGTGAGGAAGATGATGCCGCGTTGCGAGATCAGCATGGACAGGGTCGACAGGTCGCGATCCTTGATGCCGGTGCGCGGCCCAATGATCAGCGTCACATTGCGCAGATGCCGCTCGAAACGGCCTTCGAGGCCGCAGACCATGGCGTCGGCATCGCCGCGCTTCAGGGCCAGCGCCGCGATCACCGTATTGTCGGTGCGCACCATGGTGCGTGCCGCCTCCGTCGTCACGCCGCGCCGTCCGGCGAGTTCGATCAGGAGGTCGACATAGTGGCGGTAGCGCGGATCGTCCTCCGGGTTGATCAGGCCGAAATCGAGGCCTGGCTTGATGCGCAGGCCGTAGCGCTTGAGCCTGACCTCGATGACATGCGGGCGGCCGATCAGGATCGGCTCGGCGATGCCTTCCTCCAGCACCACCTGGGCTGCTCGCAACACGCGTTCGTCCTCGCCGTCGGCGTAGATGACGCGCTTGGCGCTGGAGGCCTTGGCGGACGAGAACACCGGCTTCATCACCAGGCCGGAGCGGAAGACGAAGCGGTTGAGCTTGTCGATATAGGCGGCGAAATCGGTGATTGGCCGTGTAGCGACACCAGTGTCGCAGGCTGCCTTGGCGACCGCCGGCGCGATGCGCAGGATGAGCCTGGGATCGAAAGGCGAGGGGATCAGGAATTCGGGCCCGAAGACCGGCGTCTCGGCTGAATAGGCGCGTGCGGCGACGTCCGAAGGCTCTTCGCGGGCAAGGGCGGCGATGGCCCGCACCGCCGCCATCTTCATCTCCTCGTTGATGGCGCTGGCGCCGCAGTCGAGCGCACCCCTGAAGATGTAGGGGAAGCAAAGCACGTTGTTGACCTGATTGGGAAAATCGGAACGGCCGGTGCAAATCATCGCATCGGGACGCGCCGCGCGCGCCACTTCCGGCATGATCTCCGGATTGGGATTGGCCAGCGCCAGGATCAACGGTTTCGGCGCCATGTGCTGCAGCAGTTCCGGCTTCAGCACGCCGGCGGCCGAGAGACCGAGGAAAACATCGGCGCCTGGGATGACGTCGGCCAGCGTGCGCGCCTCGGTGTCCTTCACATAAGGGTCCTTCCAGCGGTCCATCTCGTCGACACGGCCCTTATAGGCGACGCCGAAACGGTCGGTGACCCAGATGTTCTCGACGCGCACACCGAGCGAAACGAGCAGATTGAGGCAGGCAAGGGCGGCTGCACCCGCGCCGGAGGTGACGACCTTGATCTCCGAAATGGTCTTGCCCGCGAACTCCAGCCCGTTGAGCACGGCGGCGGCGACGATGATGGCGGTGCCGTGCTGGTCGTCATGGAACACCGGTATGCTCATGCGAGCCTTGAGGCGCTCCTCGACTTCAAAACATTCCGGCGCCTTGATGTCCTCTAGGTTGATGCCCCCGAAGGTCGGTTCCAGTGCGGCAACGGTCTCGACCATGCGCTCGATTTCCGGCGCGTCGATCTCGATGTCGAAGACGTCGATGCCGGCGAATTTCTTGAACAGGACCGCCTTGCCCTCCATCACCGGCTTGGAGGCCAGCGGCCCGATATTGCCGAGGCCGAGCACGGCCGATCCGTTGGAGACGACACCGACCAGGTTGGCGCGCGCCGTGTAGTCGGCGGCTGTCGCCGGATTGTCACGGATCTCAAGGCAGGGAGCGGCGACGCCGGGCGAATAGGCGAGCGCCAGGTCGCGCTGGTTGCCGAGCGGCTTGGTTGCCTGGATCTCGAGCTTTCCCGGCGTCGGGTGCTTGTGGAAATAGAGGGCGGCTTCGTCGAGGTCCGAACGTGCCGTTTTCTTGTTCTCGCCTTCCATGCGGCCGCTCCTCGAAACCTGCTTCGGCAGTCCTTTTAGCATGAGGCCAAGGTTTTTCACGACGCTAATTGACGCGCCGGCAGCTTTAAATGCCGGCGCGTCAAAATCCGTATTTGTCAGATGGTTACGGCCGTTTCATGCCAAGCCGGGTTGCGTGCCGGGCGAGCGCGCCGATCAAAATGCGCTGACGTAGAGACCGCCATCGACGGGTATGTTCTGCCCGGTCAGATAGCCGGCATGAACAGAGCACAGGAAGGCGCAGATCTGGCCGAATTCCTCCGGCGTGCCGAGCCGCTTGGCCGGTACATCGGCACTGATGCGTGTCTTGCGCGCTGCGGCGGCCTTGGGATCCTCTGGCGTGCCGGCCTCATGCGGGCCGCGCAGCCGGTCGGTGTCGAGCTTGCCGGGCAAGAGGCTGTTGATGGTGACGTTGCGATCGACCACCGTGCGCGCCACGCCGGCAAGGAACGACGTCAGGCCGGCGCGCGCACCCGATGACAGGTCAAGGCCGGGAATGGGGACATAGACCGACAGCGAGGTGATGTTGACGATGCGCCCGAAGCCGCGCGCCGCCATGCCGTCGATGACCGCCTGCACCAGTTCGATCGGCGTCACCATGTTCTGGGTGACGCCTTCGAGGATTTTTCCGCGGTCGAGCTCGCGGAAATCGCGCAAGGGCGGACCGCCATTGTTGTTGACCAGGATGTCCGGCTCGGGGCAGGCGGCGAGCAACGCCTTCTGCACCTCCGGGTTCGAAACGTCGCCGACGACCTCCGTCACCGTCACGCCATGGCGCTGGCGCAGCTCCGCGGCGGTTTTCGCGACCAGCTCCGCATTGCGCCCATTGACGACGATGTCGCAGCCCGCCTCGGCCAGCGCCATGGCGCAGCCGCGCCCAAGCCCCTTGCTCGAAGCACAGACGATGGCTTTCTTTCCGCGGATACCAAGATCCATGACGATTTTCTCCTTTGATTTGCCCGGCAGGCTAGCCCTCGGGCTGGACCAATCGCAACCGTCATACGGTTGTTGCATGAATCGGCGCATAGGCTGCTTGAAAGCAAGGGTGAAATCGCGATGTCAGGCCAAGAGCCCCGCACTTTCCGCAGCATGTTCATTTCCGACGTCCATTTGGGCTCGAAGGCGGCCAAGGCCGATTTCCTGATCGATTTCCTGCGCTACCACGATGCCGACATCATCTATCTGGTCGGCGATATCGTCGACGGCTGGCGCCTCAGGCGCAGCTGGCACTGGCCGCAAAGCCACAATGACGTCGTGCAGAAATTGCTGCGCAAGGCGCGCAAGGGCGCCTCGATCACCTATATCGCCGGCAATCACGACGAATTCGCCCGCCAGTTCCAGGGCGTGCATTTCGGCGGCATCGTCGTTGCCGACCGCGCCATCCACGAAACCGCCGATGGCCGCCGGCTGCTGGTCATCCATGGCGACCAGTTCGACACCGTCGTCCACAACCAGCGTTGGCTCGCTTATCTCGGCGACCATGCCTATGACGCCGCCATGCAGGTCAACCGGGTGATCACCCGGCTGCGCCAGTTGCTCGGCCTGCCTTACTGGTCGTTTTCGTCCTGGGCCAAGGTCAAGGTCAAGAAGGCGGTGAACTTCATCGGTTCGTTCCAGACCGTGCTCAGCGAGGAAGCGCGCCGTTCGCATGTCGACGGCGTCATCTGCGGGCACATCCACCATGCCGCCATCGAAAGCTATGGGGACGTGCAATATATCAACACCGGCGACTGGGTGGAGAGCTGCACCGCCGTAGTCGAACATTTCGACGGCCGCATGGAAATCCTGACCTGGGCGCATGTCCTGCCCGAGGCGCCTGACGAGCCCTTCATTCCGATGCTCATCGAGGACAGGCCAATGCTGATCGAGAACAGGGTGCAAGCCGCCTGAGGCGCAAGCCGGCGCGCGCTTTCTGGTGTTGATCGACTGGTCCAGCCGGTTTCGCCCGGTTTTTCCTCATGTTAAGGATCGGCTTGCGCTGCTCGCCGGTCGTTGAGCGCAGCGTCATTGGATCGATTCATGCCGCTGCCGCCGCTTTCCCCCGAACAACTCGTAAAGCCGAGCCGTTTTGAGCTGCGGATGAGCTTGATCTTCGGCACGTTGTTCATATCGCTTGGCACCCATCTGCCCTATTTCCCGCTCTGGCTGCAGGCCAAGGGGTTTCACGCCGAGCAGATCGCCGTCATCCTGGCGGCGCCGATGTTCCTGCGTGTGATGACGACGCCGCTGCTGACGACACTCGCCGATCGGGCCAGGGACCGCGCCGATGTCTATGTCGTGCTCGTGGCGGCCTCGCTGCTGATCTCCGCGGGGTATTTTCTGACGCCGACCTACTCGACGGTGCTGGCGGTGTCCTTGCTGCTCACCATCGTCTGGACGCCGCATTCGCCGATCGCCGATTCGCTGGCGCTCTCGGGCGTGCGCCGCTTCGGGTCCAATTATGCCAGCATGCGCAAATGGGGGTCGATCTGCTATCTCCTGGCCAATGTCGCGGGCGGCTTCATCCTGGCGGCCACTGGTCCCGGCGCCGTTCCGGTGATCATATTCCTTGCCCTTGGCGTGGCACTCGTCGCAGGGCTGATGGCGCCGGGCCTGGGGCGGCCGCGCAAGGCCTCGCCGCTGTCGGCGGCGGAAATCCAGCATGCGGCGCCGGGCCTGTTCAACGCCTATTTCCTCTACTTCACGCTTGGCGTCGGCATCATCACCGCCAGCCACGCCTTCCTTTACGGTTTCGTCTCGATCTATTGGAAATCGATCGGCATCAGCGATTCCGTCGTCGGCCTGCTATGGGCATGGGGCGTGGTGTCCGAGGTCTGCATGTTCTTGTTTTTCAACCGTATATTCGCCTCCGTCTCCGTCGTCCAGGTGATGCTGATCGCCGGCATCGGCTCGACCGTGCGGTGGATCGCCTTTCCGCTGGTGTGGCCGCTCGGCCTTGGCGTCGGCGGTTTCTTCGCGGTGCAATCGCTGCATTCGGTGTCTGTCGCGATGGTGCTGATCGGCCTGCAGAAGATGATCGCCGAGACCGTCTCGGAAGAACGCACGGGTGCCGCGCAAGGCATCGCCTATTTCTTCAACGGCTTCTTCATGGCTGCCGTCACGCTTGCCTCCGGTCCGCTCTATGACCGTCTCGGCGTCGACGGATTCCTGGCGATGATCCCGATCGCGATCATTGGCCTCGTGCTGATCGGGTTTGCCGCGCGCTCAGCCCCACAGCGCCCGGTCCGGGGGTGAGACGAGCGATCCCTGGTAAAGGAGACCCGGCACACGATCCCGGGCAAGCAGCAGCGGGCCGTCGAGGTCGACGAAATCGGCGTCCTGGGCCAGCAGGATCGCCGGCGCCATTGCCAGCGAGGTGCCGACCATGCAGCCGACCAGGACGCCAAAACCCAGTTCACGGGCGCGCTTGCGCAGGATGAGCGCCGCCGTCAGCCCGCCGGACTTGTCGAGCTTGATGTTGACGGCGTCGTAGAGGCCGACAAGGGTTTCGAGATTTTTTGCCTCGTGCACGCTTTCGTCGGCACAGATCGGCACCGGGTGCGCGATCCTGCGCAGGATTTCGTCGCGGCCGGCGGGCAGGGGCTGTTCGATGAGCGCAATGCCAAGCTCCGCGGCAAAAGCGAGATTGGCCTCAATGTTTTCGTCGGTCCAACCCTCATTGGCATCGAGAATGATACGGCTTTGAGGCGCAGCTTCCGTCACCGCCCGAATCCTCGCAATGTCGTTGTCGCCGCCGATCTTGACCTTCAGCAACGGCCGGCCGGCGTTGGCGCGGGCTTGCGCCGCCATCGCCTCGGGTTCGCCGAGCGACAGCGTGTAGGCCGTTTCGAGCTGATGCAACGGGGCCGGCCAGATTGCCTCAGCCACCGGATTGCCGCTGATCTTGGCTTCGAGGTCCCAAAGGGCACAGTCGATGGCGTTACGAGCGGCCCCGGCAGGCATGGCATCGAGCAGGGTGGTCCGGTCCATCCCGCCTGCGATCCGGTCGCTCATCGCCTCTATCGCGTCGCGCACCCCGTCCATGGTCTCGCCATAACGCTTGTAGGGCACGCATTCGCCGCGCCCGACATGGCCGTTTTCGCTGATCGTGCACGTGATCACTTCGGCTTCGGTCTTGGAGCCGCGCGAAATGGTGAAGATGCCGGCAATCGGAAAACGCTCGGCCTCGACCGAAATGACACGCGCCATATTTTTCTGCTCCGGCTGTGCGAGAAGGGTTGTCGGCAAATCGACAAGGTCGGACCCATCAGGCTAAACAGGACGCCATGTTGACCATCGGTAAACGCGACGCAAGCGGCACAGATGCCACGGGGACTGACCACGACCCGCGCGTGGCGGTCGGCGAGGAGGCTGGCGTGCTCGGCTGCGCGTTCTCCGGAGTCTGGACGACGCGGACCGTGGCGCTGATTGACGCCGACATGCGCAACATCGAAAAACGAAGCGGTTTCAAAACCTTGGCGCTCGATCTTTCGAAAATCGAGAAGATCGACACCGCCGGCGCCTGGCTGATCGATCGGCTGGTCAGCGTTTTCGAGAAGAAGGATGTCGAGGTACGGTTGCAAGGCCAGAGCGAGATCGCTTCCATCCTGCTCGACGCGGTCGGCGAGGCCGTCCGACGCGAGCCCGAATCCGGGCCCAAGCGGCCGCCCAACATCGTTATCCGCACGTTGGAGGCGGTCGGCAGGCGCGTCTACGAGATGCGTGACGATTTCCTGGCTTCCATGAACATATTGGGCGCCACGATCCGTGGCGCGCAGATGAAGCTCGGCCGCGGCCATGCCGTCAATCCCGCGGCGATCTTCAACCAGATCGATCGCATGGGCGTGGGAGCCATCCCCGTGGTGGTGCTGATGTCGGCCATTGTCGGCGCCATCGTTGCCCAGCAAGGCGCCTACCAGCTCAGCTATTTCGGCGCCGATATCTTCGTCGTCGACCTGGTCGGCGTGCTGATCCTGCGCGAGCTCGGCGTCCTGATGACGGCAATCATGATCGCCGGCCGCTCCGGCAGCGCGATCACCGCCGAGATCGGCTCGATGAAGATGCGCGAGGAAGTCGACGCGCTCAAGGTCATCGGCCTCAATCCGATCGGCGTCCTGGTCTTTCCGCGCCTGGTGGCGCTGGTGATCGCCTTGCCGTGCCTGACGATCATCGCCAATTTCGCGGCGCTCGGCGGCGGCATCGTCGCGGCCTGGCTCTACTCCGACATCCCCCCGGCAGCGTTCCTTGACAGGTTGCGCGTCGCCATCGATCTCAGCACCATTTTCGCCGGGCTGATCAAGGCGCCGTTCATGGCGATGATCATCGGCACGATTGCGTCCGTCGAGGGCATGAAGGTCGGCGGCAGCGCCGAATCGCTCGGCCAGCACGTGACCGCCTCGGTGGTGAAGTCGATCTTCGTCGTCATCATCCTGGATGGGCTTTTCGCCATGTTCTACGCAGCGATCGAGTTCTGATGGGATGACCAAGGGAAACGGAGTCAAGGCGGAGCATGAGGACGAAGGCGAAACCGTGCTTTCGGTGCGCGACGTCACCGTCGCGATCGAGGACAAGCTGATCCTCGACAAGCTGTCGCTCGACATCAAACGTGGCGAGATACTGGGTTTCGTCGGTGCCTCGGGCGCCGGCAAGTCGGTGCTGTTGCGCACCATTCTGGGTTTGATGCCCAAGCAGTCGGGAACGATCAAGCTGTTCGACGTCGACGTCGACAAGGCCAGCGATCTCGATCGGTTGCGGATCGACATGCGTCTTGGCGTGTTGTTCCAGCACGGCGCGCTGTTTTCGGCGCTGACCGTCATGGAGAACGTGCAGGTGCCGATGCGCGAATATCTCGACTTGCCGAGAAAGCTGATGGACGAACTGGCGCTGCTCAAGATCGAGCTCGTGGGACTGCCGCCGGACGCGGCGCAGAAATTCCCCTCCGAGCTCTCCGGCGGCATGATCAAGCGCGCCGCGCTTGCCAGGGCGCTGGCGCTTGATCCCGACATCGTCTTTCTCGACGAGCCGACGTCCGGCCTCGATCCGATCAGCGCAGCCGAGTTCGACGAGCTGGTCGTCAAGCTGCGCGACACCATGGATCTGACCGTTTACATGGTGACCCACGACCTCGATACGCTGTTTACCGCCTGCGACCACGTGGCGGTGCTGGGCAAGAAGAAGGTATTGGTCGAAGGCACCATCGACGACATGCTGAAGAGCGAGGAGCCGTGGGTGAAATCCTATTTCCGCGGAAAACGCGCCCGCCAACTTGATCTTGCGGCGCGTGCATAGCCATAAGTGAAGCAATGGAAACCAGAGCCAACTACGTCATTGTCGGCATTTTCACGTTGGCTGCGATCCTCGCTGCCTTCGGCTTCGTCTATTGGACGGCCGCGATAGGCGACAAGGGCGAGACGACGCTTCTGCGGGTGCGTATTCCAGGCTCGGCCTCGGGTCTGGGCCGCGGCAGCTTCGTGCTGTTCAACGGCGTCAAGGTCGGCGACGTCAAGCGCGTCTATATCGACGTCGACAATCCGACCGTCGCCATCGCCGACACCGAGATCGACCGCTTGACGCCGATCACCAAGTCGACCCAGGCCGATATCGGCCTGGCCGGCCTGACCGGGCAGGCCAATATCGAGCTCAAGGGCGCCGATCCCAAGGAAGTGAAGCTGCTCGACCAGGCCGAGAAGGAAGGCAAGGTCGCAGAGATCGTCGCCAATCCTTCGGCCGTGACCAATCTCCTCCAGACGGCGCAGAACATCTTCACACGCGCCGACAAGGTGCTGACGGAGCTGGAAGGCTTCACCAAGGATGTTCGTGGGCCGCTGACGCAGACCGTGCAGAACGTGCAGACGTTTTCCGATGCGCTGGCCAAGAATTCCGACGGCATCGACAAATTCCTGTCCGCCGTCAGTGCGCTGTCGGATGAGCTGAAAGGCGTCTCAGGCAAGCTCGACGGCACGTTGAAGGCAGCGGAGGGCCTGCTCAATGCCGTCGACAAGGACAAGATCAAGAGCATCGTTGCCAATGTCGATGCGGTGACGGGGAATCTCAAGGAAACCTCGCAGCAACTGGATGGCGTGATCAAGAACGTCGATACGGCGGTGGGCTCGGTCAACGATTTCGCCAAGCAGACGCAAGGCACACTCGCCAAGGTCGACGGCGTGCTCGACGGCATCGACCCGGCGCAGGTGCGCGAAGCGCTCGCCAACATCAAGAAGGCCAGCGACAGTGCCGACAAGGCGGCCGCCGACATAGCGGAGGTGACCGGCAAGATCGCCAATCGCGCCGACGACATCGACCAGACAATCAAGGACGCCAGGCAGTTGGCGCAGCGGCTCAACGACGCCTCGGTGCGGGTCGACGGCATCCTCGCCAAGGTCGACAAGCTGCTCGGCTCCGGCCAGGCCGACGGCGTGATGGCCGACGCCCGGGCCACGCTGAAATCCTTCAAGCAGGTCGCCGATACGCTGAATGCCCGCCTTGGGGTCATCACCGACAATCTGGCACGCTTCTCGGGCCAGGGGCTGCAGAATGTCGAGGCGCTGGTACAGGACAGCCGCCGCTCGATCAACCGCATAGAGGAGGCGGTGACGGATCTCAGCCGCAATCCGCAGCGTATTCTTTCGGGTGGCGACGGCGAGGTTCGGCAATTCGACGGCAGGGCGCGGCGTTGACTTCCGCGCCGGCCCGCCGCAAGAACAGTGCTCGCGAATGTGGGTTGATCTTTAAGATCACGACGGGGATCACGCGTGACGTTGAGTAGGCTTGGAACGAGCGGGTTGAAAACGGCTGCGGCGCTGCTTGTCCTGGCGGTTGCCGGCTGCGCGGCGCTCGGTGGCAAGCCGGCCCCCCTCGACACGTTCGAACTGTCGGCGCCATCGATCGACGCGCATGGCCATAGCCGCAAGCAAATCCTGATCGCCCAGCCTTCGGCGCTGAAGGCATTGGACAGCCAGAACATCGTCATCAAACCATCCGACCGCTCGATCCAGTATCTGAAGGGCGCGCAGTGGGCCGACCGGCTGCCGCTGATCGTGCAGGCGCGGCTGGCCGAGACGTTCCAGCGCTCGGGCAGCTTCGCCGGCGTCGGCAAGCCGGGCGAGGGGCTGGCGATCGACTATCAGGTGATCGTCGAGGTCCGGTCCTTCGAGGTGCGCGTCAATGGCGGCGAACACGCCGAGGTCGACCTGTTCGTGCGCTTGCTGAACGATCGCAACGGCGAAGTGAAGGCTTCGAAGAGCTTCACCGCATCCGCGCCGGTCTCGGGCAGCGGCAACCCGGCCTATGTCGGCGCCCTCGACGCGGCCTTCGGCGATGCGGCCAAACAGATCGTCCGCTGGACCGATTCACAGATCTGAAGCAGTCAGGCGCCGGATTCCCTGAGATCTTCAACCTACTTGCGGTCGAAGACGTCCGGCCGCAGCATTCCAGCCCTCATCAGATGCTGCAGCGTATAGGTTAGGGACAGCGCATCATCCAGTGCGTCATGCCCCTGCAATGGCGGGTGTTCGACGCCGTAGTAGTCCGCAAGCTTGTTGCTCGGCGTCCTTGCCAGATCCTCGATCGGCATGCCTGCGGCGATCAGCAGCTTGACGGCGTTGTCGAACCGCGTTGCCGGGATGGAAGGCTCGATGCCCGCGACATAGCAACTGATGGCGACCATGTTGAGTTCGTCCTTGCCCCAGGACCACAGCCGCGCCCCTTCGGAAAACCGATCGACGCCGGCAAGGGCCTCTTCCAGTGCGACGCCCTCGGCTTCGACGATTTCTTCGGTGATGCCGGTCAGTCCGGTGAAGAACGGATCGAGCGCGTACCGCTCGCCAAACCGGTCGATCGGCCTGACATAGGCCTTGTGCGTGCCCAGGATAGGGAAGTCGCCTTCGAGGCCGAGCCTTGCCGCGCCGATCTGCGCGATGACCGGATCGGGATCATGAGCCGCGCACCAGAACCTGCGTTGTGACCCCTCGAGGCAGAGAAACTCGCAGTCGAAGATGATTGCCGTTTTCAACAACTCAGGATCCGGTTCCGGAAAAGCGAGACTAATGCGGATGCGTCTTCCGGGTGGCGAAATTAGTCCCTTCAAGAAAAAAGGCGGGAGACAAGTCCCCCGCCTTTTTCATTCTGGCTTGCCGATCGCTTAGTGCAAGCGGCCGCTGGCGTGGGCCAGCATGGTGTAAACCTTGCCGGTGTCCGACGTGAGATAGGTCTGCGCCATGATGTTGTCGCGATCGTTGCGCGAGACATCCTTGAGCAGCTTCTCGAAATCGTCGCAGTAGCGGTCGACGGCGGCGCGGAATTCGGCCTCCGCTTGGTACTTGCGGCGGATTTCGTCGAACGTCTGCTGGCCCTTCAGCGTGTAGAGCCGGCGCGTGAACACGTCACGCTCGCCACGCCGGTAGCGGTTCCACAGCTCGATCGAGGCATCGTGGTCGATGGCCCGCGCGATATCGACCGAGAGCGAGTTCAGCGATTCCACGACATGCAGCGGCGAACGCTGGGCAGGGGCCGCCCGCGGTGCTTCGGCCGGTGCCGAGGGGGCTGCCGGCCTGAGGTCGGCATCGTTCGACGCGGCGGTCAGCAGGTCACGCACCCAGCCGCCCTGCGGCGTACGGGCGCTGGCGTCAGGACGCGGGCGCGGCGCCTGCTCGGCCGGACGCTCAAGGTCGAGCGTGCCACGCAACGCGGTGCCACCCAGAGGCGTCTGAGGCGTGCGAAGCTCCGGCTGCGGTGCTGACGGCGCGCGACGCTGCGGCTCGGCGGGACGTGCCGCCGGGGCCTGCGGCGCCGGGCGCAAGGGGCGCGGTTCCGAAGTGTCGCCGCGCCCGGACTTGGCAACGATATCCGAAAGCTCCTTCAAGGCGTTGATCTGCTCGGAAACGGCGCGCCGGATGGCCGAGGTCGATTCCTTGGCCTCTTCCGGCATCTCGATGACGCCCTTCTTGAGTTCGGCGCGGGTGAGGTCGAGTTCGCTCTTGATCGAGCCGGCGGTGCGCCGCATCTCCTCGGTCGCGTCGGCGAAGCGCTTGGTCGCGGAATCGACGACGTCGGTGATGGCGTTGCGGATCTTGTCGGCCGACTCCATCGTCTTGCCCTCTGCGTTCTGCAGCGTCTGGCCGACGAGATTTTCGAACGAACGCATGACCCTTTCGAGATCTTCCGACTTCTTGACCAGTCCGACGGCGAGATCCTCGAGCGAGGACTGCCTTTCCAGCGTGTGTTCGAGGTTGCTCTGGGCCGAACTCAAGAGATCCGAGGCGCTGGCCAGCAAGCGGCTGTGCTCGTCGAACTTGGTGGCGATGGAGGCCACTTCGCGCAAGGTCGACGACGATAGTTCCGTCAGCCTCGTGGTGTTCGAATCGACCAGGCGCGCCGAGCTGGCAAAGGTCTGCGCCGCCTTTTCGGTGGTCGCCGCGAAGCTTTGCGTGCTGCCGGTCAGGCGTTCGTCGACCTGGCCTAGATTGACCGCGGCCTGCTCGATCAACTGACCAAGTTGCGAGCTGGAGTTGGTCATGCGGCCGATGAGATCGGCGACGCTATCGGACAGCGACGAACGTGCGCCTTCGACAGCCGACAAGGTTTCGGCGGTGCGGCTGGCAAGCGCGTTGACCAGGGCCGCGTTCTCGCTGCGCAGCTTCTCGGTCGCGCGCTCGGTGACCTCTTCCATGCTCTTTTGCAGTTCCGAGCCGCCCTGGGCGAAACGCTCGACCAAGGGCCGCGCGGTTTCATCGAGGATTTTCGACATTTCGGCCGACCGCGCCGCGAGCATGGTGTTGAGCTCGCGGGTGTTGGCGCCGATCGTCTTGGCGGCGTCGTTGGTGCTCTGGCCGATATGCTGGCCGACCGCGGTGAAGGTCTCCGCGATCACATTGGCGCGCGATACGAGTTGCGCCTCGGCGGTCGACACCTGCTCGTTGAGCTTCTGTCCCATCGTCTCGGCCGTGTAGGCGAGCCGGTTTTCGACGCCGGCGATCTGCTCTTCGACACGGGCGGCAGCGGCCGCCGCGCTCGACGCCAGACGCTCGTCGGCGCCGGCAAGCGCCTGCTCGATCTCGCGGGCGTGCACGGCCAGTTCCTGACCGGTCTGGCGGGCGCGATCGGCGACCCTCTGCTCGGTGTTGGCGAAGGCGCCGACAATGGTCTGCGCGTGCTCGCCGATCGTCGTGGTGCTGTCGGCGATGCGCGAAACCAGGCGCTGGTCGGCGTCGTCGAAGATGCGGGCGATTTCGGAGGCCCGGCTGGACAGCGCGTCCGAACCTTCGGCGATGCGCGACACCAAATGCTGGTCGGCGGCGTCGAAGATGCGGCCAAGGTCCGACGCGCGGGCGGCGAGCGCCTCGGCGGATTCGCCGATGCGCATGCCGAGCCGCTGGTCGGCGCTTTCGAAGTTGCGCAGGATGTCGCCGGCGCGGGCGGCCAACGACTGCGCCGTCTCCACGGCGCGGGCGACCAGCTTCTGGTCGGCCGCGTCGAAGGTGCCGGCGATCTCGCTTGCACGGGCGGCCAGCTGATCCGCGGTCTCCTGAGCGCGGGCGGCCAGTTGATCGGTGGTCGCTTGCGCGCGGGCGGCGAGCTTCTGGTCGGCCATGTCGAATGTGCCGGCGATCTCGCCGGCGCGGGCAGCCAGTTGATCGGCGGTTTCATGGGCACGGGCCAGCAGCGAACTGGAGGTGTCGTCGGCGCGGGCGAGCAGGGCATTCGAGGTATCTTCCGCACGGGCGTGGAGCCGACGATCGGCTTCCTCGAATGTGCGGGCGATGTCTTCGGCCCGAGCCAGCAGGGCGGCGGACGTCTGTTCTGCGCGCTCGGCGATCTTGCGATCGGCGTCGTTGAAGGCCGCACCGGCCTGCTCGTGGAGCGTGCTGGTGACTTCCAGGACCTTTTCGCGCAAGGCGCCGGCGACGAAGACCGCGCTCTTCTCGAGCACTGAGCGGACATTGTCGACACCGGTCGACAGCGCGCGCTCCATGGTGCCGGCGCGTTCCTCGATGATGCCGGTCTGGCGGCTGAACGCCTGCTCGATCTTGTCGACATCGGCAGCGATCGCTGCGGAAATGTCCGTGCTCCTGGCCGCGATCTGGTCGATGTGGCCAGACAGCGAGCGATCGACCTCCTTGCGGCTCTCGGCGAGCTTGCCGAGGTCATCTTCCAGCGCCCGGCTGAGCATATTGCGGCCTTCGGACAACTTGCCGACATGTCCGGCGATGATGTCGTCGATATCGCCACGGCTTTCAGTCAACCTCTGCAGGTCGGCTTCGAGAGCGCGCTTGAGGATGTCGCGGCCCTCGGCGAGCTTCTCGACCTGGCCGGCGACCAGCCCGTCGATGCTGGAGCGGCTTTCGGCCAGCTTGGCGAGATCGGCCTCCAGCGCACGCTTGAGGACATCGCGGCCTTCGGCGAGCTTCTCGACCTGGCCGGCGACCAGACCGTCGATGCTGGAGCGGCTTTCCGCCAGCTTGGCAAGATCGTCTTCGAGAGCCTTCGACAAGGTCGAACGCTCCTGCACGAGCCGTTCCGCGTGATTGTTGACGTGGCCGCTAACGGTCAGCAGGTCGGCCTCGAGGGCTCTCGACAAGGTCGAACGATCCTGGGCAAGCCGCTCGGTGTGGCTGTTGACATGGCTGCCGACAGTTTCGAGGTCGGCCTCAAGCGCCTTCGACAGTGTCGAACGCTCCTGGGCAAGCCGGTCCGAGTGGCTGTTGACAAGGCTGTTGACGGTTTCGAGATCGGCCTCCAGCGCGCGGGCGAACTGGGCCCGGTCGTCGACCAGTTTCTGCGACTGATCGGCAACGGTGTTTCTGACCGTGTTGAGGTCGGATTCCAAGGCGCGGCGTAGAATGTCGCGCCCTTCGGCAAGCTTCTCGACCTGGCCGGCGACCAGTCCGTCGATGCCCGAGCGGCTTTCCGCCAGCTTGGCGAGATCGTCCTCCAGCGCCTTCGACAATGTCGAGCGATCCTGAACCAGCCTGTTCATGTGATCGGCGATGACGCTGTTCACATTCTGCAGGTCGGCTTCCAGAACGCGCGAGAGCTGCCCGCGATCCTCGGCCAGCTTCTCCGACTGGCTCGATATGACGCTCTTGATCGTGTTGAGGTCGGATTCCAGCGCACGCTTGAGAATGTCGCGGCCTTCAGCGAGCTTCTCGACCTGGCCGGCGACCAGCCCGTCGATGCTGGAGCGGCTTTCAGCCAGTTTGGCGAGGTCGGCTTCCAGCGTCTGCGATAGCAGGCCGCGATCCTCCGCCAGGCGCCCCGAATGGCTGTCGATCAGGCCGCGTATGCCCGACAGGTCGCTTTCGAGCGAACGGCCGAGCTCGGTGCGGTCTTCGGCCAGTTTCGCCGAATGCGCCTCGATCATGCTCTTTATGCCGGCAATGTCGTTTTCCAGCGCCTTGGCGAGCACCGCGCGGCCCTCGGCGATTTTCTCGACCTGGCCCGCGACAAGGCCGTCTATGTCGGCGCGGCTGTCGGACAATTTGCCGAGATCGGCCTCCAAAGCGCGCGACAGGATGTTGCGCCCTTCAGCCAGTTTTCCGACGTGTCCGGCGACCATTTCATCAATGATCGTACGAGCTTGCACCAATTTACCTGAGTCTTCGTTGAGGGCCAGTGAGAGCCGGTTGCGGCCTTCTTCCAGCCTTTCGAGGTGGCTGCCGAGCGACGCATCGATGGCGGCGCGCGATTCGTTGACCTTGCGAAGGTCTTCTTCGAGCGCACGCGCTATCAGGCTGCGGCCTTCGGCCAGCTTCTGCACCTGGTTGGTCACCGCGGCATCGATGCCGGCGCGCCCTTCAGCGAATTTCGCAAGGTCCGCCTGCATGGCGGCCGCCATGCGCTCGCGGCTCTCGGAGAGCTTGCGGCTGTGGTTCTCGACGGCTTCCTCGATGCCGACGCGGGCATCGGCGAGCCGCTGGATGTCGCTGTCGAAGGATCGCGACACGACATGGCGAGCCGCCTCCATGCGGCCTGCGAAATCGCTGGCGCGCGCTTCGAGCATGGAAGAGGTCGAGGTGACGATGTCGGCCATGTCGGCGCCGATCTGGGTCTTGCCCTGATCGATCATCGCGGCCAGCGTGTCCTTGCTCTCGGCGAAGGTGTGGGCGATTTCGCGCGCACGCTCGACCAGCGTTTCGTTGATCTGGCGGGCGCGGGCTTCGAGCGCGGCATTGAGTTTCTGCGTGCCCGTATCCAGCGCTTCGGCGCGGGTCTGGAACTCGCTGATCAGCGCCTGGCCGCGTTCGGCCAAAGTGCGCTCGATGCCATTGAGGCTGGCCTCGAACTCGGAATTGAGGGTGCGCGCGGCGCCGCCGAGCAGTGACACCATGCCGGTGGTGCGGTCGTCGAGCAGGTCGGTCAACGAGCGGGTCAGGCCGTCCGTGGTGTCGGTCAGCTTGGCGATACGGGTGTCGAGCAGGCTGGCGAAAGCCTCGCCGGAGGTCGAAAGCCGGTCGGTGATGGTGTCGAGCCGGCCTTCCACCGAATCGAAGATCGACATCGAGCTTTCGTTGATGCGGTCGATCAGCGTGTCGCCGGAATTGGTGATCGTCATCGACAGTTTGGTCGACGCATTGAGGATGCTGTCGCGGATGATGTCGCTCGCCGCGCCGATTTCATCGCGCAACGTCTCGTGGGCGCCGGAGATCGAGGCGCGGACGCGCTCGGCATGGGTGACCACGGCTTCTCGTTCGCTGCCCAGTCCGTCGACCAGCGATCGAATCCGGGTTTCGTTTTCCGAATAGGAGCGCTCGATCTGGTTGACCTCGCTGTGGACCAGCGTTTCCAGCTCCACGGCACGGGCAAGCGTGCGTTCGATGCCTTCGCCCATGGCGGCCACCTCGCGGCGGACGGCCTGGCCGATCATCATGACGCGATCCTGGGCCATGTTTTCCGGCTCGGTCAGGCGGAAGGCCACTTCCGTCATCGACTGCGCGGCGATGCGCATGTCCTGGGCGCGGCGAATCATCGCCGCGAAGGCCCAAAACAGGATGACCGGCACGATTGCCGCGACGGCAAGGCCGATCAGTTCGGGGCGGGCAAAGAACTGGTCCAGCGTGCGGATGCGCCAGATGCTCGGGCCAAAAAGCAGGTTGGCCAATCCGCCAGCGCCCGCGATCCAGGCGAGCGAGACAAAGGCGATGACCCAGTAGATGGTGTTGGAGGCGCGCCTGTTCAGGCTGTGCAGGAGGGTCTTGTAATCTTTCTGGCGATCGTCGTTGGCTGGCGCGAAGCTCGTCGGCTGGCCACCACCATTGCGCGTCTCCACGGGGCGAAGTTCGGCCGGCTTGGCCTTTGGCGAGGGCTTCGCGGCCTGGGTCTGATTGACGACGGGCGCCGGCCCGACAGGCGTCGACTGCTGATTGCGTCCCTCGCGTGCCAGTTCGTCGGCCGCCTGCGATATCTGCGCTTCCAGATCTTCCATCGAAGCCGCGATATCGAGGTCGCCGCTGTCGGTATCGCTGCTCAGGTCGAGATCGAGCGCTTTTTCGAGCTCCCTGGCTACGTCGCTGTCGAGAGTTCTGGTCGTCGTTGGTTTCTTCGCCATGCCTTCGCTACCCTGTACTAGCTGCCGCGGGGGCTTATAATTCTGTTTGTCTTACCCCCGCGCAGGAGGCTGAAAATGGACCCTCGTATCGTAATGACACAGGGGGGTAAAGAAAACATGCATTCCGCGGGATACGTAAAACTTTAAATATAAGGTTAACGGAACTGTGATTTGGGGGCCGTTTTCGCAACATTTTTCCGGGCCATTCATTAACCCGTTGTCCACTGGATTCGCCTAGCTTTTTGGCGGCCGAAAGAAAATGGAGTTCGAGTTCATGCGTGGCGAAAGCGGCATTGCCTTCTCAATGCCCGGGGGCGACGTATCGGGAACCAGGCAGTCCCGGCCGGTCGATTTGGCACACCTTGCCCGCCAGACGATGGGCGATCGCGCCCTCGAGCAAGAGGTGCTGGCGCTGTTTGTACAGCAGGCATTGTCGGTGCGCGACAAAATTGTCGACGCCGACATCAAGGACCGGCTTCTGCTGGCTCACGGTTTGAAGGGATCGGCCCGCGGTGTTGGCGCCTTTGCCATCGCCGATTGCGCCACAGACATCGAGCGCCGGCCGGAGGACGTCCAGACCCTCAAGCGGCTTGGCCGGCTGATCGACGAAGTGCGCGACTTCATCGCCGCCATCAATCGCTGAACCGGGTTTGCGACAAAAACGTCACCGAGCGCCGCTTTCGCGCGGCAGTTGACATGTTTGCCGGAGTGATTATCTCCGGCGAAACTCCCCTTCGTCGGGGCGAAATTCTTTTCGTCCCGGGTGAAACTCCCTTCAGGTGACAAATGACCAAGCTGACCTTCATCGCCCATGACGGCACACAGTTCGACGTGGACGCCGAAAACGGCTCGACGGTCATGGAAAACGCCATCCGCAACGCCGTACCGGGTATCGAGGCTGAATGCGGCGGCGCCTGCGCCTGCGCAACCTGCCATGTCTATGTCGACGAGGCATGGACGGCCGAAGTCGGCGAACCCGAGGCGATGGAAGAAGACATGCTGGACTTCGCCTACGACGTCCAGCCGAACTCGCGCCTGTCCTGCCAGATCAAGGTGCGCGACGCGCTCGACGGCCTGGTCGTGCGGGTGCCCGAACGTCAGGGCTGAAATCAGCTCGGTGATTTTTCCCGCTGACGCTTGGCAGCGGGGCAATGCTCATGCAGTCTCGCCTGGTCTTTCGCAGCGAGGCGCATCATGACCGGCATCATCACCACAGACGTCCTCGTTATCGGGGCAGGGCCGGTCGGCCTGTTCGCCGTATTCGAGCTCGGCCTGCTGGACCTGAAGTGCCACCTGATCGACATTCTCGACAAGCCCGGCGGCCAATGCGCGGAGCTCTATCCGGAAAAGCCGATCTACGACATTCCCGGCTGGCCCTGGATCTCGGCGCAAGGGCTCGTCGACAAGCTGCTCGAACAGGTTGCGCCGTTCAATCCCGACTTCACCTACAACCGCATGGTCTCCAGCCTCGAAAAGCTCGAGGACGGCGGCTTTCGCGTGACCACGGACGAGAACGAGGTGTTCGAGGCCAAGGTGGTGGTGATCGCCGCCGGCGGCGGCTCTTTCCAGCCGAAGCGCCCGCCAATTCCCGGCATCGAGGCCTATGAAGGCACGAGCGTGTTCTATTCCGTTCGGCGGATGGAGGATTTTCGCGACCATGACCTGGTTATCGTCGGCGGCGGCGACTCGGCGCTGGACTGGACGCTGAACCTGCAGCCGGTGGCGAAGAGCGTGACGCTCGTTCACCGGCGGCCCGAGTTTCGCGCGGCGCCCGACAGCGTCAACAAGATGTACGCCATGCAGGAGATGAAGCAGCTGGAATTTCGGGTCGGTCAGGTGACCGGGCTCACCGGGGCCGATGGCCGGCTGGCATCGGCCACCGTCAAGGGTGGCCCCGATGGCGACGTCGAGGTGCCTTGTACCCGCATGCTGCCGTTTTTCGGCCTGACCATGAAGCTCGGCCCGATCGCGGAATGGGGTCTCAACCTGCATGAGAACCTGATCCCGGTCGATACCGAGAAGTTCCAGACCTCGGTGCCAGGCATCTTCGCGGTGGGCGACATCAACTGGTATCCGGGCAAGCTGAAGCTGATCCTGTCGGGTTTCCACGAGGTGGCGCTGATGGCGCAGGCCGCCAAGCGCGTCATCAGCCCCGGCGAACGCATCGTGTTCCAGTATACGACTTCGTCCACCAGCCTGCAGAAGAAGCTCGGCGTCTCCGGCTAATCACTCCCCCAGGATAGGGGCCGTATCGTCGACATGGCCGCGAAGTTCTTTCTCGGGCATCAGCGTCAACGTGACGAGGCCCAGTCCAAGAGTGCCGGCCGCGACGAGGAAGATCATCACGAAGGGTTGGGCCGATACGGCATGTCCAGCCGTCTGAATACTTTCGCCCGCCAACGGCAGCCCAAAGCCCAGAGCGACGGCACCGAGCATCGCGACCCCCAATGCACTGCCCAGCGACCGCAGAAAGGTTAGCACCCCTGTCGCCACGCCAAGATGCATACGGTCGACGGCGTTCTGCACGGACACGGTGGTCACCGGAAATGTCGTCCCGGTTCCCAGGCCAATGCAGATGGTCAGCACTTCGACGACAAGCAGCGATGCATGGCCGGCGACAAAGGCCAGCAGGCCCATGCACAGGATGGCGAAGATGACGCCGACCATGGCGATGCGCTTGTAATGGGTGAAGCGCGGTATCAGCCGGCCGCTGGAAGCGGCGCCGCCCACGGTTCCAAGCAGAAGCCCAAGCATTGCTATGCCCGACTGGCTGGCCGTCAGGCCAAGTATCGATTGCAGATAGACCGGCAGATAGACGGCAAGGCCGACGCTGGAGGCCTGGAGCAGGAACATCGACAGGGTGCCGGCCAGGACGATCGGGTTGCCCAGTACCTCGAGCGAAATGAGCGGTTCGGCCGCCCGCATCAGCCGCAGGGCAAAGGCGCCCCAAAAAAGCGCGGAGCAGGCCAGGACGCCAATGACTTCCGGCGACATCCAGGGGTAGGCGCTGCCACCCCAGTTCAACGCCAGCAGCAACAGCGCCGTGGCCACGATGAGCAGCAGCGCGCCAAGACCATCTATGCTGTGGTTCTTGGCCGCGATCGGCAGCTTCTTGAGCGGCTTGTTGATGATCGCCATCGCAACAAAGCCCAGCGGAATATTGATCCAGAAGATGAGTGACCAGTGCAGATGTTCGGCGAAGGTGCCGCCCAACAGCGGCCCTGCGACGCTGGCGACTGCCCACGTGCCGGAAAACCACGCCGCGTAGCGCGCCCGCTCGCGCGGCGGCACAAGGTCTCCGACCACGGTCTGCGTCAGCGCGAAAAGGCCGCCGCCACCGGCCCCCTGGATCGCGCGCCCCAGGATAAGGATGAACATGTTGGGGGCCATTGCGCTGACCAGCGATCCGGCAAGAAAGATGAGAATTGCCGCATAGACGGTCGGTCGACGCCCATAGACGTCGGAAATCTTGCCGTAGAGCGGCGCCACGGCGGTCGCGGTCAAGAGGTAGCCGGTGACGATCCAGGGCAGGTAGTCGGCATGGCCGAGCGAGCGCCCGATTGTCGGCATCGCTGGCGCGACGATGGTCTGGTCGAGGGCTGCCAGCAGCATCGACAAGAGGACGCCGCCGATGATGGCGTTCTTTTCGCTTTCGCTCAGCGGCGTGGCTGCAACCGCCATGGTCTGCTTGTCGACAGCCTGGTCCATAATCGTTTGTCCGTGTGCTTGCGCGCCGTGCGGTTAGTCACCGGTTGGGCTTGTCTGGTGCTACCGCCGCGCGATCGGCCTTGGTGCTCGTGTCGAAGGTTGTGCCCTGCCAACCCGTGATATGTCGTCCGATATAGGCCGATTTGGACCGTCGTCCGAAATTTTTCGAATCTGGTCCTATGCTTCGGTCCGTTTGGCCTGCGCCGGTCCCGTTGCTCACGCCCGAGGTTCACGCCGGCGGCGGTAACTGACCGCTTTCGATGCGCTGCATACGGTAGCGCAGCAGCCGCAGGATGCGGCTTTCGAAATTGACGCCTTCGACGCGGTCGAACCGCACCTGGTCCTGATCATGCCTGGCAAGCTCTGCCGCCGTGATCTCGGCGGCCTTGGCCTTGGCGGCGTCGCAATCCTTCCGTGGATACGTTGCCTTCAGTGCGTCTTCCAGCGCGCGGGCGTGGTTCTTGGCGATCTCGACGTGACGGTCCTCGTGGCGCTTGATGTCGGCGGACAATGTATCCCAGAACAGCCGCACGTCGGCGTCGGCTCTGCGCGGGCGGCGCCATTCGGGAAGGATCACCTTGACCTTGACGGTCACGACCGCGTCGGCGATCCGGCAGGAGCCGGGCTGGCTGGCGTAGCTGATGCGTGTCGTGAAGGCCATCTGGGTGGCGCCAGGGTGGCGCGACCCCGTGCTTTTGACCTGCGGCCCATGTTTGGCGAGTTGTTTTTCGATGTCCTCCAGCGTTCTGCCGCCAATTGGGAAATAGCTGTAGGTCTTCACCAGATTGGCCGCATCCGCCGGAACGGCGGCGACGGTAAGCAGCAATGCGCAGAGCAGGGATCGTTTCATCATGTTGCCTCTTCGGTCACCTTGCTTTACGGCCTTTGCCGGCGCAACGGAACTGATCCGATGCGCATCACACATCGTTGATGACCCTATGGTAGATGAGCAATGACGGCGAGGCGATGGCGGCTGGCGCACGGGCGTCATCTCGAGCTTGGCGGCAAGGCCGTGGTCGTCGGCATCCTCAATGTCACGCCCGACAGTTTTTCCGACGGCGGCCTGTTTGATGCACCCCAGACGGCGCTGGCCCAGGCGCGCCGCATGATCGGCGAAGGCGCCGCGGTCGTCGATGTCGGAGGAGAATCGACCCGGCCGGGCGCCGCGGCGATCTCGGCCGGCGAGGAGCAGGCCCGTATTCTGCCGGTGATCGAAGCGCTGGCGCGGGCCGGCGACGTGCTGATTTCGGTCGACACCTATCGTGCGGACACCGCGCGGCTCGCCGTCAAGGCCGGTGCGCATATCGTCAACGATGTCTGGGGCGTGCAGCGCGAGCCGGACATCGCGCGGGTGGCGGCCGAGACCGGTGCCGGATTGATCATCATGCATACGGGCAGGGGGCGCCAAAAATTGTCCGACGTGATTTCGGACCAGGTCGTGTTCCTGGAAAAATCACTCGAAATCGCCCGACGTCATGGCGTCGCCGACGACCAAATCGTGCTCGACCCCGGATTCGGATTCGCCAAGGAGACGGCGGAGGAAAATCTCGATCTGATGGCGCGGTTTCGCGAACTTTCGGCGCTCGGCTTCCCGCTGATGGCGGGTACGTCGCGAAAACGCTTCATCGGCACGGTCACCGGCCGCGACCCGGGCGACAGAGGGGCGGGCACGGCGGCGACAAGCGTCATCCTGCGGCTCGAGGGCGCCGACCTGTTTCGCGTCCACGATGTCGCAATCAACGTGGACGCGCTGGCGGTGGCGGATGCTATGCTGGCGCGACAAACCGTCGGATCGGAACGCTGAGCCATGTATGTCATCCGCATGAAGAATTGCGCCTTCTTTGCCCGGCACGGCGTGCTGGATGAGGAAGAAGCGCTGGGACAGCGCTTCTATGTCGATGCCTCGCTCACCGTCGAGCCCGGGCGCGCGCTCGTTGACGACGCCATCGGGGAAACCGTCAATTACGGCGTTGCCTTCACCGTCATCGAGGAGATCATCACCGGACACAGGCGCTTCCTGATCGAGGCCTTGGCGCTTGAAGTCGCAAAGGCTCTGACCGGGCGCTTTCCCCAGATCAGGAAAGCCGAGATTACCGTTCGCAAGCCGAATGCGCCGGTGCCTGGCGTGCTCGATTACGTCGAGGTGACCGTTGTCTGGCCCGAGTAACACCGTCTATCTGAGCCTCGGCGGCAATCTCGGCGATCCGGCGACGTCGATGGGGGCCGCGTTGCGCCTGCTCGACGCCGATCCCGCTACCGAAGTGGCCACTGTTTCCTCGCTCTACCGGACGCCGCCCTGGGGCAAGCTCGACCAGCCGGATTTCCTCAACGCGGCCGCCGGACTGTCGACCCGGCTGGCGCCGCGGGCATTGCTCGACCTCTGCCTCGATGCCGAGCGGAAGCTCAAACGCGTGCGCGAAGAGCGGTGGGGGCCGCGCCTGATCGACATCGACATCCTGGTGTTCGGCGACCGCATCATCCATGAAACGGGCTTGGAAGTGCCGCACCCGCGCATGCTGGAGCGCGCCTTCGTGCTGGAGCCGCTGGCCGAGATCGCGCCGGATCTTGCCATCGCCGGCAGAAGCGTGGTCGATCGGCTGGGCTCGGTCGACGCGGCCGGCATCGAGCGACTGCCATCCGGCCGCGACTGGTGGCTGCGGTAGGGCCGAGCCGGTTACAGCATCCGCCCCAGCACATCATCCCTGCGGAAAAGATGATGCCAAAGGGCAGCCAGCACATGGAGCCCAAGGATCGCATACAGGCAATAGGCGCCAAACTCATGGATTTGGGCGGCGACCCTCTCCAGCGGCTTGTCGAGCGGCAGGACGTCAGGCCACTGGAACAGTCCGAACCATGGCAGATCGTGACCGCCTGCCGCGGAGGTGATGTAGCCGGCGAGCGGCATCAGGATCATCAGCGCGTAAAGCAGGACATGCGTGCAGCGAGCGGCATAGTGAATCAAGGTGCCAAGCGGTTGCCGGTTTGCGGGTTCACCGAAAGAAAGCCTGAGCGGCAGGCGGATCGCGATCAAGACAAGCGCTGTCATGCCGAGCGACTTGTGCACGTCGAGCAATGCACGGCGCAGCGCCGTGCCCTGCTCGAGATACGAGCAGTAAAGGCCGATGACGAGCGCTGAAATGATGATGACGGCCATCAGCCAGTGCAGGATGCGTTGAGACAGCCGGTAGCGTGGGGTTGGCGTATCCGAGGTGGCCCCGGCAACAGTGGACATGCGATTCTCCGGTCGCCCTGGCGGCGATCAGCCTGGCGATCGACCGGAATATGGTTGATTTGAGGGCTCGTCCGTTCACCTCTTCGCGAGGTGACTGGCCCTCGATTGCAGTCCGCTGCAATGGCGACGCACGCTGCAGCGGAAAGCGTCAGCCCGCGAAACCACCTTCGTCCAGGAATGCCTTTTCCTCCGCCGTCGTTTCGCGTCCGAGCATCCTGTTGCGGTGCGGAAAGCGGCCGAAGCGCTGGATGATGTCGCGGTGCTCCAGCGCGTATTTCAGATTGAACTCGGCCCTGGCGGTGTGAAGTTCGACCGACCGCTCCTGGTCGGCAAGGTTTTCCGAATGTTCGAACGGCAAATAGAGGAACACGCGGACCGCCGGTTCCAGCAGCACATCGTGGCCGGCGAGGACTGCTTTTTCAGCGAAATGCTTTGCCAGCGGGTCGGTCGCACACATGTGTCCGGTACCGCGAAAGCAGTTGCGCGGAAACTGGTCGAGCAGGATCATCAGCGCCAGTGAGCCCTCTGCATGATCCGACCAGGCGTCGCACTCACGCCGCGCGGCGGCGTAGTGCAGGTCGAGGAAGCGGTTGCGGAAATCGGCATCGAAAGCGTCGTTCTTCTCGAACCATGCGTCCTCGCCGGCATCGCGCCAGAATTTGGTGACCGACAGGGCCCTGCCGTCCAGTTCCATGCATGGTCTCCTGTTCAATCGGTGGTTTCGGATTTATGAAGGACGCCGGCCGTTTCCTCGTTGAGCGCCTGGCCGGGACGGCGCGGCGTCGACAGCGGGGTCGGGATCGGCGTACCGATATTACCCCTCAGGAAGCGTTGGCCGGCGCGGATGCCCTCGGCGAGCTGGGTTTCGAACCGGTCGGTGTCGCGGCGCCTGACATCCTCGATCGTCTCGGCGACGTCTTCAGGATCGACGCCGAGCGATTCCAGGGCCGAGCCGCCGAAAACCAAAGCCGATTCGAAAGTTTCGCGCAGTTGATAGTCGACGCCGGCGCGAATGAGCTGCAGGGCCGTGCCGCGATCGAAGGCACGCGCCAACACCGTAAGCAAGGGAAACTCGGCCTTGACGAGCTCGGCGATGCGAACGGCGACATCGGCCTTGTCGACGCAGATCAGCACGGCCCGCGCCCGGCCGGCGCCGGCGGCATGAAGGATGTCCAGCCTTGTGCCGTCGCCATAATAGACCTTGAAGCCGAAATCGGCCGCCGCCTGGATCATCTCGACATCGTTGTCGATGATCGAGACGTCGATGCCGCGCAAGAGCAGCGGCTGGCTGGCGATCTGGCCGAAACGGCCGAAGCCGATGATCAGCACGCTGCCGGTCAGCCCTTCGGCGACATCGACGCCGTCCAGCGACTGCTCGTCGCGCGGCGTGACATAGCGCAAGGCAATGATCGCCAGTGGGGTGAGCACCATGGAGATGATGACGATCGCCGTCAGCGTCGCGTTCGCCTGGCCGTCGATGATGCCGACGGCCGCGGCCGCCGAATAAAGCACGAAGGCGAACTCACCGCCTTGCGCCATGAAGACCGCGCGCTCCAGCGCCTCGCGGTGGCCTGATTTCAGGACGCGGGCGACGATGTAGATGCCGATGGCCTTCATCACCATATAGGCGACGACATAGACGGCGATCATCTTCCAGTTCGCGGCCACGACATGCAGGTCGAGCGACATGCCGACGGCGAGGAAGAACAGACCGAGCAGGATGCCGCGAAACGGCTCGATGTCGGCTTCGAGCTGATGGCGGAAGGTCGATTCCGAGAGCAGCACGCCGGCCAAGAACGCACCCATCGCCATCGAGAGACCGCTGAGCTGCATGGCGAGCGCCGAGCCGAGCACGACGAGCAGAGCCGCGGCCGTCATCACCTCGCGCGCACGGGCATCCGCCAGGATGCGGAAGAAGGGGTTGAGCAGGTAGCGTCCCGCCACCACCAGTCCGACGATCGCGGCGAGGCCGATACCGACCTCGGTCAGCCGCTCCGACAGGCTCGTGTCGGCACCGCCGGGCGCCAGGAAGGCGATCAGGGCCAGCAGCGGCACGATGGCCAGGTCCTCCAGCAGCAGGATGGAGACGATGCGCTGGCCCTTGGGCGAGGCCATTTCGCCGCGCTCCTCCAGAAGCTGCATGACGATGGCGGTCGAGGTCAGCACGAAACCGGCGCCGGCGACGAAGGATTGCGCGATCGGAAAGCCTCCGGCCATGCCGACAACGGTCAGGAGCACCGCGCAGACCCCGACTTGAAGCGCGCCCAGCCCGAAGATCTCGCGGCGCAGGCCCCAGAGCCGCGACGGCTGCATTTCCAGGCCGATGATGAACAGGAACATGACGACGCCAAGCTCGGCGACATGCAGGATGGCTCCCGATTCGGAAAAGACGCCGATGCCGAACGGGCCGATCACAACGCCGGCGGCGAGATAGCCGAGAATCGAGCCGAGGCCCATGCGCTTGAAGATCGGCACGGCCACCACGCCCGCCGCCAGCAGCGCCACCACCTGAATGAGATCGCTCCCCGATGCCTCTGCCGCCATGCGCTGTCCCTTCTCGTTCAGCACTCCTTGCATGCAGTGGGAGCGGGAGGCAAGGGCGGGAGGCCTGCCAGGAAGGGTAGGGTGCCGTTGGCGCGACTCCCTGGTTGGAACAACGGTCCGCGCTTGTCTGCCGGACGTTCGGCATCTATATCAGCTATATGCTTGACCGTTCGTCCCAGCCGTCTTCGCCGTCCCATATCCCGATGGATGCACTCAGTGAAGTCCTGCAAGACTTTCGCTTGAGTGGTGTCAACTATGGCCGCTGCGAGCTCCGACACCCCTGGAGCATAGAATTTCCGCAACAACCGCTGCTTCGGTTTCATTTTGTCGGCCAGGGTCCATGCTGGATTCATACCGAAGCGCAGGGATGGCAGGAGTTGCGCGACGGCGATCTGGTGCTGCTGCCGCAAGGCATCGGCCATCGGCTGGCGAGTGCGCCCGATGTCGTCGGCTCCTCCCTCGAGGGTTGCCAGGTGACCAAGTTGGGGGGCAACGTCTGCGAAGTGATAAGGCAGGGAACGGGCGCGACAAGCACGCTCTTCTGCGGCTCGATGAGCTTGGGCTCCTGTGCGCTTAATCCATTGATCACGTTGATGCCGCCTATCATCAAGGGTTGCGATGTGGCCGGCAACGACCCGGTCGTCGGTCCTTTGCTGACGGCTATGACGGTGGAGGCCGCGCAACCGCAGATGGGCAGCGCCACGATTCTGTCGCGTATGGCGGACTTGCTGACAGCCCGGCTCATCCGCTGTTGGGTCAATTGCAACGGCGCCTCGACCACCGGTTGGCTCGCGGCCATCCGCGACCCCCATATCGGCCGCGCTCTGGCAGCCATGCATCGAGACCCGGGCCACAACTGGACGCTGGGAAGCCTCGCCGGCGTGGCAGGCCAGTCGCGATCGATTTTCGCCGAGCGTTTCAGCGCTGTATTGGGTGAGGGTGCCGCACGCTATCTCGCCCGCCTGCGCATGCAGCTTGCCCGTGAGTTGTTAGGGCAAAACGGTTTGTCGGTCGCCGAAGTCGCTACCCGTTTGGGCTATGATTCCGAGGCATCCTTCGCTCGCGCGTTCAAACGCATCACCAATGTCTCGCCGGGCATTGTGCGCCGCACCATTCCCGGACGAATAGATATGAATTTCGGATTTTGAGACACATATCATCCGACGGGACTGGTCTATGAAGATCTCCAAACTTTGGAGATCCTTCCCGTGACTGACACAACATTACAGCTTGAAGACGCCGCGATCGGCCTTGATGCCGATGCTCCAGCCGCATGGAGCGCAGCCACCTGGTTCGCGGTCCTTTCACTGGCGGCCACCAGCTTTGCCCTGGTGTCCGCCGAATTCCTGCCGGCAGGTCTGTTGACGCCGATGGCACGCGATCTCGGCATCAGCGAGGGAACGGCCGGTCAGGTCGTCACCGCCACCGCTTCCGTCGGCGCCGTGACGGCCATGTTGAGCAATGTTCTCATCGGCCGATTGAATCGCAAGACGGTGCTGGTCGGTCTCATGGCCTTGGCGATCGCTTCCAATATCCTTGCGGCGCTGGCGCCCAATTTCTGGCTGTTGTTGTTGGGCCGGGCCGGACTGGGGATCGCTCTCAGCGCTTTCTGGGCACTTTCGGTTGCCGTGGTTGCGAGACTGGTTGGCGCCAATGCGACAGGCCGGGGCATGGCTATCGTCACCCTCGGCGTCTCGCTCGCCACCATTGCCGCGCCGTCGATGGGGGCGTTGATCAGCGACTGGCTGGGATGGCGCAGCGCCATGGCCATGACTGCGGGCCTGGCCGTGTTGGCCATGCTGGCGCAATTGCTCAGCCTGCCGACCTTGCCCGCGACAGCTAGCAACAGCCTCGCGGACGTATTTCGGCTGACACGGCGGCGCGGCATTCAAATCGGCATGCTGGCTATTGTCCTGCTGATGACGGGGCATTTTGCCGGCTCTGTCTATGTGCGCCCCTTCCTCGAACACGTGACGCTGCTTGCGACAGGTCCTATTGCCTTGGCCCTGCTCGGGTTTGGCATCGCCGCCGTGATCGGCAACGTTGCCGGCGGCCGCATGGCCGACGCCAATATTCACATGGCTCTCGTGGTCACCGCCGCCTTGATGGCGGTTGCGGCGCTGGCATTGGTGCTTTGGGGCGTGCACATCGGCGTTGCCTTCGGGTTCGTCACGCTTTGGGGCTTCGCCTTCGGCATGGGGCCGGTGGTGCTGCCAACCAATCTGTCGCGTGCGGCACCTGACGCGCTGGAAGCAGCGGGCAGCCTGATGGTCGTCTCTTTCCAGGTGGCGATCACGATCGGCGCGGTTGTCGGTGGCTATGTCGTGGACACCTATGGCGCCACGGCGCCCTTGACCCTTACAGCCGTCCTTGCCGCATCGACAGCCGTGCTTGCGTTGCTGCAGCCTCGCGGCTGAACTTTGCCCCCAGCCGACATAGGCGGCCCGAAATCCGGGCCGCCGCATTGTTGCAGGCGCATTACACAAGTTTACGCCATGCGCGCGTTGCGTCCTGCCACAATCGAAGGCTAAGGACGCTCGGCTTCGGCCATTGGAGGGTGGGCGACGATCAAGTCGCGCCCTTTTGAGGAGATGACTGACATGAAGAAGTTTTTGCTCGTTGCCGTCGGGCTGGCGGTGCTTGCCGGTTCGGCCTGTTCAAAGGCGCCGGAATGCACGACCGAGATTGCGACCAAGAAGGCGCAGGACATGGCCGCAGCGCTGCAGGAAGCGATCACCAAGGACCCGTCCAAGGCGGCTGACCTGACGGCCAAGGTCCAGGCGGTGACGACCAAGTATAAGGGTTCCACGACTTTGGCCGACGCCTGCAAGGCGTATGACGAGGTGACCGCAGCGATCAAGGGCTGACGCCCGGTTCGTCCGTTTCGAAAAGGAGGCGGTGGCGATGGGCCGTCGCCTCTTTCGTTTTAGGGGGTCGGGTAGGGCGCGATACGCGCTCAGTTCGGCGCGATGGAGCCGACTTCGACGGCGTCGACCCGCTTCAGGCTCATGCCGATGACCGGCACCAGCTGGTCCTGCACGCGCACGGCGACCGTCACCGTCATCGAATTATCATCGGGAATGCGGGCCTGCATGACGCCGCGCAACTGGTTGCGGTTGATGGTGAAGACCACCTTGCGGGCGTCGACGACATTGCCGCCGATGATATCCAGGCCCGCCCCGGCCGAGCCGCCCATGAAAGAGCCCTTGTAGTCGCGGCCCTTGCGCTCGATCCTGGCCGACATCGGCTGGGTGAACACGCCGACCCGGCAGCCGCCGTCAAGCGTCATGCCCATCTTGCCGTCGGGCGTGGAGCCGGTGAAGCTGCAGTTGAATTTCGTGCCCTTGTACTTGCCGGCGACGATTTCTCCGGGGCCGACCCACTTGCCTTCGGCTGACTGGAAAAACTGCTTGTCCGGCTCTCCGGCGCTGGCCCCCGAGCTAAGACCGGCGACTGCAGTGATCGCCGCGGCCAAGGGCAGGATGCTGGACAGAATTACGCTTTTCATCGACGACACCCGGCAACAACGAGGCTGTTTGAGACCGGTTTGACCATGAAGAAGATTGGTTAATGCTTCGTCACCTCGGGGCCTCGAAAGCGCAATCCGGCAATGCCGCGAAAGAGATGCGCGTCATTTGCCTGGCTCGTCCGTTTCGGCGCCTTTCCTTGTCGCGAACGATGTCAGCGCGGCGAGGAAATCGCCCAGTCCCGGGCGCCTGGCGGCGCTGAAGGGCAGGGGGCGCGCCGTCTCCATGGCCGCGATGCCGATGCGCGCCGTCATCATGCCGTTGACGACGCCCTCGCCGAGCTTGGCCGAGAGGCGAGCCGCCAGGCCGTGACCGACGATCTGCTGGACAAAACTGTCGCCGACGGCGATCGAGCCGGTGACCGCCAGATGCGCCAGCACGCTGCGTGCCAAGCGGAAGAAACCCAGCGTTCCGGGCCGTCCGCCATAAAGTTCCGACAGGCGGCGGATGAGGCGCCCCGCCTCGAAGACGACATAGGCGACATCGACGAGCGCGCGCGGGCTGACCGCCGTCACCAGCGAGACGCGCTTGGCGGCCTCGAGGATCATGACCTTGGCCCTGGCATCGAGGGGGCCGAGAATCTCGGCTTCCGCCAGGCGCACCAGATTGGCGCCGTCGATGATCTCGCCACGCAGTTCAGCCAGCGCGCGCCGGCCGGCCGCGGTCTCCGGTTTGGCCGCGACAAAGGTCGACAGCTCATCGACCACCGCGCGTGCCGCCTTCGGATCGTCGCGAGCGATGGCGTCGAGGGCGCGCTTCTGCAGCATTTCGACCTCCGCAAGGCGGGCAATGGCCAGGAATTCGCGAATCAGGATCACCAGAAGCGCCAGCAGGGCAATCGCCGCCATGCCGGCGGCGAGCCAGCCCAGCCATTGCGCGCGGGCAAAGAGATCGCGTATCAACTGGTCGGTCCACAGGCCGACAGCCAGCGAAACCAGCACGCCGAACGCGCCGAAGAAGATGCTGCCGAGAACAGAGCGTTTTCTGGGGGCGACCGACGGCGGCGGCTCGGCGGCAACAATGTCGGGTTCGTCGAAGACGTCGACCTCCGCCGGGATGACCAGCGCCACATCGGCCTTCATCGGGCGGGGCTTGCGCGCCGGTTCGGCCTGGCGTGGTTGGGGCGCGTCTTGTTTCAGCGCCGCTTCCGGCTCGATACGGAATGCCGCCGGTTTGCGGGGCGCGGTCATGCCAGATGATCTCCGATCAGGAACTGCAAGGCGCGGTCCAGCCTGATATGCGGCAGCGACAGCGTGACGCCTTCGGCCGTGCGTTCGAGTTTCGGCGGACGAAACCGGACGAAGCGGATTGCCGGGTCGGTGGAGTCCTGCCTGTGATCCGGTCCCGAAAGGTCGAACACAGCATCAATGTTTTCCGGTAAGTCTCCAGGAAATATGGCTGTTTCCGTCGTTCCGTCGAAGGTCTCGCCATTGATTTTCTCGCCGGCGATCGGCGTGCCGATGATGACAGGCAATGTCTCCCGGCCTTGTTTGACCGTGCCTTCGCGGGTGGCGCGCACCGCCGCCATGGCGACCACGTCGACATCGGCGCCGGTGAAATTCGCCCGCGCCACCGCCCGGTCGGCCAGGCGTCGCACGATCGCCTGCAACCGGTCATGGCTTTCGTGATGCAGATGATCGGCCTTGGTCGCGGCAACCAGGATGCGGTCGATACGCCGGGAGAAAAGGTCGGTGAGGAAGCTGCCCCGGCCGGGACGGAAACAACCGAGGATCTCGGTGACGGCGCGTTCCAGGTCGGCCATGGCGCCGGGTCCGGCGTTCAGCGCCTGCATGGCGTCGATGAGCACGATCTGGCGGTCCAGCCGCGTGATATGCTCGCGGAAGAACGGTTTGACGACATGCGTCTTGTAGGCCTCGTAGCGCCGTTCCATCATGGCGTGCAACGAACCGTTGCGCGCCCGCCCGTCGCCGAGGCCGGCCAGCGGCGCGAAGGTCAGCGCGGGCGAGCCTTCGAGGTCGCCGGGCATCAGGAAGCGGCCGGGCGGCAAGGTCGAAAGCGCCCGCTCGTCGAGCTTGCAGGCCTTGAGATAGGCGGCGAAGCTTTCAGCCAGCCGGCGTGCCGTCATTTCGTCGGCGTCGGCATTCGGATCGATTTCCGCCGAGATCGCCCGCCAGGCCCGCGACAGGTCCTCGCGCACCGGCAGCGTGGCCATTTCCAGGGCCTCGCGCGAAAAATCGGCGAAGGATTTGCCGAGCAGCGGCAGGTCGAGCAGCCATTCGCCGGGATAATCGACGATGTCGACCGACAGTTTGCCCGACGAGAACATGCGGTTCCAGCCGGAGGCCGATTCATATTCGATCGTCAGCCGCAGTTCTGAAATGGCGCGGGTCGAGTCCGGCCAGACGCGATCGTTGACCAAAGCGGCGATGTGGTCCTCGTACTGAAAACGCGGCACGGCGTCGTCAGGCTGCTGTTCGAGGAAGGCACGCGCGATACGCCCGGATTTCTGCGCCTCGAACAGCGGCAGGCGTCCGCCGTGGATCAGATTGTGGACGAAAGCCGAGATGAAGACGGTCTTACCGGCACGGGAAAGACCCGTGACCCCCAAACGCAGCGATGGAGAAAAAAGCCCGGTGGCGCGTCCCGACAACGTGTCGAGGGCAATTCTTGCCTCGTCGGTGAAGGTGGTCAGCGATGATGCCAAAATATGATCTCTCGGACTTGCATCCGCCCGATATAGGCGCTGGAACCCGGCTTTGAAATGGCGCTGGGGACCGGCATCACAGATCGGCCGGTGTCAGGAACGCTTCTAGATAGCCCGCGCCCCGGGTCGCTTTCGCCAGATCGCCGGGGAAACGGACAACCGCCAGGCCCGAGGTCGGAAAGCCATGATTGAGCATTGTCCGTTCCGTCTCGCCACCATCGCCCGAAACCGCCATGGCGAGATCTTCCGTCATCGGGTTGTGGCCTATGACAAGCAAGGAACCGGGTCCGCCATGCTCCTGGATGAGGCGGAGATAGCCGGCCGCGTCCTCGCTGTAGAGCGAGTCGAAAAACAGCACCTTGCCTGTATCGGTCTGGCCGGCCAGTCCCTCAAGCGTTTCCCGGGCGCGTCTGGCATTGGAGCACAGCGTCAGGTCCGGCACATAGGAGCGGGATCGCATCGCACTCCCCAGCTTTTCGGCGTCGGCGTGGCCGGATGCATCGAGTGGACGATCGAAATCACGCATGCCCGGCAAGGCCCATCCGGCCTTGGCGTGTCGCAACAGATACAGCTTGCTCACCCGACCTCCAATGATGCCCGAAAGCTGAAGTCCTGCCGCGATTAGCCACGAGAAAGCCGCGGGCACAATGGCGCGCGTGTGTCAGTGCGGCGAATCACCTGCAGGGGGAACGGCGTGGATCGTCGTACTTTCGCCATCAAAACAGATTTATCCGGCTCCGGAGAAGGCCGGAGACACACTTTAACAATTGCGTGAGTCGGTGGCTGATTGCGCTTGTGCAGGCGTCTGGTGGCGAATATATAGGCGCCAAATTTGGGGCTGTTTGGGTGAGTCGAATGAACGACATCGTTACCGCCGATTACGTACCCTCCGAAGACGAGCCGTTCATGAACGAACGGCAGAAATCCTACTTCCGCCTGAAGCTCGTCACCTGGAAAAATGACATCTTGCGCGAAGCGCGCGAAACCCTCGAAATCCTGCAGCAGGAAAACGCCAACCATCCCGATCTCGCCGACCGCGCCTCTTCGGAAACCGACCGCGCCATCGAGCTCAGGGCCCGCGACCGTCAGCGGAAACTCATCTCGAAGATCGATTCGGCGCTGCAGCGCATCGATGAAGGCACTTACGGCTATTGCGAAGAGACGGGTGAGCCGATCGCGTTGAAGCGGCTCGACGCGCGCCCGATCGCCACCTTGTCGATCGAAGCGCAGGAGCGGCATGAGCGTCGTGAAAAAGTCTATCGCGATGACTGACGGGGCGCCTTCGCATTGATTCCCAAATGGCCGGTTCTCCGGCCATTTTTGTTTGCTGCTCGCCGCGCACTGCAACAGGCCAAGGCACGCTTGAACGTCGACCGGTTCAATTCACTGGCAGCCGGCCCAAATCATCTCTTCTGGCTTGAAAGTTCGCCCAACAGCCTGGTCATTTCGTCATCGAGCGACGGCGGCGCCTTGGCTGCCGGTTTGCCGACCGGGCCGCCTGAGCGGGGCTGGTCGAGCGAAACCTCGAGTTCCTTCATCAGCGTGTCGTCGATGCTGTCTTGCCTCGGCGGCGGCGGTGGCGTGTGCTTGACCACGTTGGCGTTGGCGGAGCCATAGGCAGGTAGCGGCGTGACATTGGTCGACTGATAGGCTTGCACAGGCGGTTTCGGTGCGGGCGCCGGGGCCGGTGGCGGCGCTGCCGGACGCGGGCGGGCAGGCGCTGCCATGGGCGCCGCCTGCGGAGGCGGTGCTTGTCTGGGGGGCACGGGCGCGGGCTGCGGCGGCCGCGGTTTCGCGGCCGGCGCCGCTGTGGCGGCGACAGGCTGCGGGCCGCCATCTCCGGTCAACGCCGGACGGCGCGGCGCGGCGAGGCGGATGTCGCGTTCGACAACGACGTCGGTCGGGCCGCCGATCAGAAGCAGATGTTCGATGTCGTCGCGTCGCACCAGCACCAGCCGGCGATGGCTGTCGACGGCGGTGGCGTCCATGACGGCGAGCCGCGTCTTGCGGTTGCGGCCACCGGCGACAAACGTGCCGAAGGTCAGGTTGCGCACGAGCCTGATGATGACGAGAACGATGACCAGCAGGATCAGCGCCGCGAAGGTCCACAGGAGTGCCGCCGCATAACCGGGGCCCGCCACGCTATCCAGCCACTGCATTGGTTTCCCCTGATCGTTTTGGAAAGTGACGCGACACTAGACCGTTGCGACTGGCTACCGCAAGTTGCCTTTCACGCATCGTGAACAGCTTGAAACACTGGGAAGGTCGGTCAACATGATTTTTATCCGACATTTGCGGCCCGGGCCTTTTCCGGACTAGGAGAATGTGATTCAACCGGCTAAAGCGCGTCGCGCTGAAACGGATTCATGCGACGCGCTTCAGGTTCTTGTTTTTCATGCATGTTGTTTTCCCAAAACCGCAGTCACTTTTGGGCGATATGCATTAGGGGCGGGTGTCGGAACCTCGGATTTCACGAGCAGGGGGCATATGGCCAAGGAAGCGCGCGGCGATTTCTATCCGGTACCGATCGTCGACCAGAATACGCGACCGGGCGCGGTCACCCGCCTCATCATCTTCATCGTCGTCCTGACGGGCGCGGCAATCGCCTTCGGCCTTTTCCGCGAGCGCCTCGGCGATCCCTTCCTGCTCGGCATGCTCGGCGTGCTGGCGATGATCGGTGTCGGCTTCCTGTTCGCGACCGCGATCGGCTTCGTGCAGATAACGCCGCGCTCGACGGGCGACGAACTGTCCAAGGCTTTCGTCGATTCGATGGGCCAAGGCCTGCTGGTGACCGACACCAAGGGCCGCGTTGTCTACGCCAACCGCGCCTATGCCGATATGACGGGGGCCTCTTCGGCCGCCGACCTGAAGACGGTCGAAGGGTTGCTCTCGGATGTCCCCGAAGCCTCAGTGACCATTTACCGGCTGGCATCCGGCTTGCGTGACGGGCAGCCGGGCGACGGCGAGTTCCGGCTCGCGCAATCGATCCGGCCCGGCGCCGAACCGGGTGCCCGCTGGTACCGGGCGCGCGCCCGCGCGTTCAGCGTTCCGGGCCAGCGCTTGCCGATGCTGGCCTGGCAGCTGGCCGACATTTCGCAGGAACGGGCCGAGCAGGAACGATTCTTCCTCGATCTGCAGAAAGCCATCGATCACCTCGACCACGCACCGGCCGGTTTCTTCTCGGCCGACCAAGATGGCCGCGTCACCTACATCAACGCCACGCTGGCCGGGTGGCTGGGCATCGATCTTGCCAGCTTCACGCCGGGCGCCGTCACCTTGCCCGATATCGTTGCCGGCGACGGAATGGCGCTGGTGCGATCGGTCAAGGCGGACCCCGGCACGACGCGCAATGCGGTCGTCGATCTCGACCTGACGACGATGACCGGCGAGGCACTGCCGGTGCGCTTCATGCATCGCGTTTCGGCGAGCCGGGAGGGCGTCAGCGGGCCAACCCGCACCATCGTGCTCAACCGCACGCAAGGCGAGGATTCCTCGGCCGATCTGCGCGCTTCGGAAGTGCGCTTCACCCGTTTCTTCAATTCGACACCGATGGCGATCGCCGGTGTCGATGCCAGCGGGCGCATCCTGCGCACCAACGCGCCTTTCCTGTCGCTGTTTTCCTCGGTCGTCGACCGCGATGCCGTCGATCGCCGCGTGCGGCTCGACACGGTGATCCACGACCGCGACCGGCCTGCCTTTGCCGCCGCGTTCGAGAAAGCCCGGCAGCGGCAGGCCGACATCGATCCGATCGACACCGTGCTGCCCGGCAACGAAGAGCGGCACATCCGCTTCTACGTCAACGCCGTCGCCGACGGCACCGGCGGCGAAGGGGCCGAGGAATCGGCCATCGTCTACGCCGTCGAGACGACCGAACAAAAGGCGCTCGAAGGGCAGATGGCGCAAAGCCAGAAGATGCAGGCCGTCGGCCAGCTCGCCGGTGGCATCGCGCACGACTTCAACAATGTGCTCACCGCCATCATCATGGCGTCCGATCTGCTGTTGACCAACCACCGGCCGTCGGATCCGTCCTTCCCCGACATCATGAACATCAAGCAGAACGCCAATCGCGCTGCCTCCCTGGTCAGGCAGTTGCTGGCCTTCTCGCGCAAGCAGACGCTGCGGCCGGAGGTGCTCAACCTCACCGACGTGCTCGCCGATCTCAGGATGCTGCTTGCCCGGCTGGTCGGCAACGACATCAAGCTCAAGATCGACCATGGCCGCGACCTGTGGCCGGTCAAGGTCGATATCGGCCAGTTCGAGCAAGTGGTGGTCAACCTGGCGGTCAATGCGCGCGACGCGATGCCGGCCGGCGGCGATCTCACCGTGCGCACCCGCAACGTGACCACCGAGGAGTGCAAGACCTTCCCCTACCGCGAACTCACGGCGGCCGATTATGTCGTGGTCGAGGTTGAGGATACCGGCTCGGGCATAGCGCCCGACGTGCTGAAGAAGATCTTCGAGCCGTTCTTCACCACCAAGGAGGTCGGCAAGGGCACGGGCCTTGGCCTGTCCATGGTCTACGGCATCATCAAGCAGACCGGCGGCTTCATTTTCTGTGATTCCGAAGTCGGCAAGGGATCTACCTTCCGCATTTTCCTGCCGCGCCACATCGCGGAAGCGAAAAAGGCGGCCGAGCCCGGCGAGGCGCCGGCCGCGGCGCCGGCCAAGCCGGCCGACAACACCAAGGACCTCTCCGGATCGGCGACGGTGCTGCTGGTCGAGGACGAGGATGCCGTGCGCATGGGCGGCATGCGGGCACTAACCTCGCGCGGCTACACCGTGCATGAGGCGTCCTCCGGCGTCGAGGCGCTGGAAGTGTTCGAGGCGTTGGGCGGCAAGGTCGACATCGTCGTTTCCGACGTGGTGATGCCGGAAATGGATGGGCCGACGCTGCTTGGCGAGTTGCGCAAACGCCAGCCGGACATCAAGTTCGTCTTCGTCTCCGGCTATGCCGAGGATGCATTCGCCAGGAACCTGCCGGCGGACGCGCAATTCGGCTTCCTGCCAAAGCCGTTCTCGCTCAAGCAACTCGCCACGATCGTCAAGGATGTGCTTGAATCCTAGGTATTTCCAGCACCGCGCCCCTTGCACAACGCCGTAACAACGCCATGATTATTGACAATACGGCAGGCGGGCTTGGGGAGCAGCTGTTGACGCCACACATAGAGGCAGCCAAGGGCGACTACGCCGACACGATTTTGTTGCCGGGCGATCCGCAGCGCGCGGAATGGATGGCGCGGACATTTCTGGACGGGCCACGCTGCGTCAATCGTCGACGCGGCACTCTCGGCTTTACCGGCGCGTTTCGCGGCAGGCCTGTCAGCATCCAGGCGACGGGTATCGGCGTTTCATCATTCCTGATCTACGCGCATGAATTGCTTGATTATTATGGCGCCCGAACACTGATCCGAACTGGGACCTGCGGTGGCCTGAGCGCCGAGACAAGGCTGCGCAGCCTTGTGATCTCGCAATCAGCACGGCCTGAAAATACCGAGAACGGCCGGGTCTTTGGCCTTTACGAAGCTGACGCCGGCCCGGATCCGGCGCTGCTCGCTTGCGCATTGGCCAAGGCAGCCGAACTCGGCATCGACCACCACGCCGGCCTGACAGCCTGCACCGACATATTCTACCACCCTGACGCGCGTGCCCGGTATGCCGACGCAAGGACGCTCGGAGCGCTGGCCGTAGACATGGAAACCAGCGCGCTCTATCGCATCTCGGCGCATTTCGGCGCGAGGGCATTGTCGCTGCTGACCGTCGTCGACAATCTGGTGACCGGCGAACAGACCGACTATTCCGAACGCCAGGAGCTTTTCACCGATATGAGCCGTCTGGCATTCGAAATCGCCGCGCAAGGGCGCTAGGCCGCCTCCCGCTTCAGCACCTCCTCCATGGATGGCCTGTGGCCACGCAGATAGAGTGCGCAGGTGGTGCGCAGCATCGACGCGAAGTTCGGAATCTCGCCGTTGATCTCGATCGCTTCGTCGTAGAGTTTCGAGATGAATTTCGGCGTCGTCAGGTTCTGGCTTTCGGCGATTTCGTCAAGCAAGGCCCAGAACGTCGCCTCGAGCTGGATGCTGGTCGAATGTCCGTCGATGCGGATCGACCGGTTGATTTGGCGATAGCCTTCCGGATCCTGTGCGGCAAAGACTCTGCACATCGTTACCTCCCATTTTTGTTGGTCTTGGGCGCCGACGGGGCGGTCGGTGCCTTTTGAACACTGCCTGCGATTTCATCTTCGACCGGACGGTCGAGAACGGCAATCAGACTTTCGTCCTTACGAGCCGACATAGCCGTTTTTGCTATCTCATGCGTGGTAATTGGCTGCCACCACCTTTCTTCACCAGCGCGCATAATCACCTTCGAAGCACGAAGCTGCGGAGTTCGATTTGGCGAAGGCAATCCACACCATGATCCGGGTTCTCGACGAAGCCCGGTCCATCGATTTCTACACCAGGGCATTCGGCCTGGAGGTCGCCCAACGGCTGGATTTCGAAACGTTCACGCTGGTCTACCTCGGCAATGCCGATGCACCTTTCGAGGTGGAATTGACCGTCAACAAGGGGCGTGCGGAGCCCTATGCGCTGGGCGATGGCTACGGCCATCTGGCGGTCTCGGTCGCCGATCTCGACAGCGAGCACGACCGGCTCGGTGCGCTCGGCCTCGACCCGAAGAAGATCGTCGAGTTCAACCGCGACGGTTCGCTGATCGCCCGCTTCTTCTTCATCGAGGATCCCGACGGCTACAAGATCGAGGTCCTGCAGCGCGGAGGGCGCTTCCAATAGGGAACAACCGGCCGCGCGAACCGGCGCGGCGCCAGCAACGGCACTCTTTTCGAGTGCGAACAGCAAGCAGGGAGGAAAATATGGTCACGATCTACGAGAGGAAGCCCGGGCTTTCACGGCGCGAGCTTCTCAAACGCGGCGGCGCGGGTGCGTTGCTTGTCATTTCGGGCAGCGCGATCATCAGCCCGCAGCACGCCTGGGGGCTGGAAACCTCGTCTCTGAAGCCCGAGACGATGGCGACGCTTATCCAGGTGGCGCGCGACATCTATCCGCACGACCAGGTGCCGGACAAATATTACGCCATCGCTGTCAAGGGTCATGACGAGACAGCCGCCAAGGATCCCGCCCACAAGGAACTGATCGAGAAGGGCATTGCCGATCTCGACAAGAAGGCCGGCGTGGGCGGCTATCGCGGGCTCGGCTGGGAAGAGCAGCGTGTGGCGCTGCTCACCGAGATAGAGAAGACGCCCTTCTTCCAGGCGGTGCGCGGCGGCCTGGTCGTCAGCCTCTACAACCAGAAAGAGGTGTGGCCGATCTTCGGTTACGAGGGCGAGTCCTACTCCAAGGGCGGCTACATCGCGCGCGGCTTCAGCGACATCGAGTGGCTCTGAGCTGCTTGGTCGAACCGCATCCAATTGATTTCATGGGAGGAAACCATGGCAGCAGCATTTGATCTGAAAAACGACGGCGTGGTCGTCATCATCGGCTCCGGCGCCGGCGGCGGTACGCTCGGCAACGAACTGGCGCAGAAGGGCATCGACGTCGTCATCCTCGAGGCCGGCGCCCGCCACGAATATGAGGACTTCATCAACGACGAGTGGGATTCCTTCGCCCAACTCGCCTGGACGGACAAGCGCACCACATCCGGCGACTGGCGCGTGGCCAAGGATTTTCCCAATCTGCCGGCCTGGATCGTCAAGTCGGTTGGCGGCTCGACCACGCACTGGGCGGGCGCATCGCTGCGCTTCCAGGAGCATGAGTTCAAGACGTTGTCGACCTACGGCAAGCTGGAAGGCGCCAATCTTCTGGATTGGCCGATCACGCTTGCCGAAATGGAGCCCTATTACGCCAAGGCGGAGGCCAAGATGGGCGTCACCGGCACCAATGACTGGCCGAGGCTGCCGGGCAACAACAATTTCAAGGTGCTGAAGGCCGGCGCCGACAAGCTCGGCTACAAGGAATGCCATACCGGCAACATGGCCATCAACTCGGTGGAACGCGACGACCGCAATTCCTGCCAGCAGACCGGCTTCTGCTTCCAGGGGTGCAAATGGGGCGCCAAATGGTCGACGCTCTATACCGAAATCCCGAAGGGCGAGGCGACAGGCCATCTCGAAGTGCGGCCGAACGCCATGGCGATCAAGATCAACCACGACGCCAGCGGAAAGGTCACCGGCGTCGTTTATGCCGACAAGGACGGCAAGCTGCAGGAGCAGAAGGCCCGCATCGTGGCGGTCGCCGGCAATTCGATCGAGAGCCCGCGGCTGCTGCTCAATTCGCAATCGGCAAAATTTCCGCACGGGCTTGCCAATTCGTCGGGGCAGGTGGGCAAGAACTACATGCGCCACACGACGGGATCGGTCTATGCGATCTTCGACAAGCCGGTGCACATGTATCGCGGCACCACCATGGCCGGCATCATCCGCGACGAGGCGCGCCATGATCCATCGCGCGGCTTCGTCGGTGGCTACGAGTTCGAGACGCTGTCGCTTGGCCTGCCGTTCATGGCTGCCTTCCTGGACCCCGGCGGCTGGGGGCGTTCCTTCACCACGGCGCTCGACCATTACGACCACATGGCCGGCCTGTGGATCGTCGGCGAGGACATGCCGCGCGAAGAGAACCGCATCACACTGCATGCTGACGGGAAGGACGAGCACGGCATGCCGATCGCCGACGTGCATTTCGACGACCATCCCAACGACACGGCGATGCGCAATCACGCCTACAAGCAGGCCTCGGCGCTCTACGACGCGGTCGGCGCCACGCGCACCTTCCCGACCCCGCCCTATCCCTCGACCCACAATCTCGGCACCAACCGGATGAGCGAGAAGGCGTCCGACGGCGTCGTCAACAAGCATGGCCAGGCGCACGACATCAAGAACCTGTTCGTGTCGGACGGCAGCCAGTTCACGACCGGTGCGGCTGAAAACCCGACATTGACCATCGTGTCGCTGGCGATCCGCCAGGCCGAATACATCGCCGCGCAGATGTCGGCCAAGACCATTTGACCTCCCGACTGCCTGCTGGCGCGGGACCCGAGAGGGTTCCGCGCCTTTTTTGTGAGTCTACGGCTTCATGCGCCGACCGGCTGGCCATCCTTGCGGCGGATGGCGACGACCGACGGCCGAGGCGGTTGGCCATCCCTGAAATCGGGCCATAGCGACTGCGCCTTGTCGAGCGTTTCGGCATCCTCGGACGGGTGCTGAACCGAGAGAAACAGCGTCGTGCCATCCGGCGTGAAGCACGGTCCGGTTGCTTCGGCGCCGTGCGGGCAGGTGAAGAGCAGTTTCGGCAGGCCACGCGCGGCACCTTCCGTGTCGACGCCATAGACGCCGTCCGGCAGGCCAAAGTCATTGGCGCCGTCGGTCGCTACCCAGAGGCGGCCGGCCGGGTCGAAAGTGATGTTGTCAGGGCAGACGAACCAGCCATTGTCCGAGGTGTCGGGATGGAAGGTGGCGCCGACCTTGGCATCGCCGGGGTTGCCGCACAGCACGAACAGGTCCCAGGCGTATTTGTCCGCGGTGTGGTCGGCATCGGCGCCGCGGCCGCCCGGAGGGATCAGTTCGACGATGTGGCCCCAGAGGTTTTCCGGCCGCGTGTTGGCCGGATTGACCTTGGATTCGTCGCGCTTCTTGTTCTTGGTCATGACGGCGTAGACGCGGCCGGTGACCGGGTTGGCCTCGATGTCCTCCGGCCGGTCCATCGGGGTCGCGCCGAGCGCGTCGGCCGCAAGGCGTGTCTTCAGCAGCACCTCGGCCTGGTCGGCAAAGCCGTTTTCGGCGGTGAGCTTGCCCTGGCCATGAACCAGCGGCAGCCAGGTCATCGAACCATCGGCGTCATAGCGGGCGACCGAGAGCACGCCGTCGTCCAGCAGATCCTTGGCCGAAGCCGGGTTCGCCTTGTCGTAAACCCCGGCCGAGACGAAGCGGTACATGTATTCGAAATAGTCGTCGTCGCCCATATAGACGACGATCCGGCCGTCCTTGTTGACGACGACGGTCGAGGCCTCGTGCGACATGCGGCCGAGCGCCGTGCGCTTTACCGGCTTGGACTGGGGATCATAGGGGTCGATCTCGACCACCCAGTCGAAGCGGTTCGGCTCGTTCGGCTCCTTGTCGATGTTGAAGCGGTCATGGAAGCGGCCACGGCCGTAAATGTCGGAACCGTCAAAGCCATAGCGGCCGAGGATGTCCGAGGTCGGCGCTTTTTTCGGGTCACCGCCAAACAGGTCGGAAACGCCTTCCTCACAGGTCAGCACGGTGCCCCACGGGGTGAAGCCGCCGCTGCAATTGTAACTCGTGCCGAGCACCTTTGTGCCGGTGGCATCAGTGGACGTCTTGAGCAGCGCATGGCCGGCCACCGGACCGGAGACGGTCATTTCGGTGTTGGCGGTGATGCGGCGGTTGAGCGGGCTGTCCTCGACGGTTTGCCACTTGCCGTCCTTGAGCATGACTTCGACGATCGAGTGGCCCATCGCCGCGAGGCCGAGATCGACCTGTTCCTTGCTCATCATTTTGCCGGCGCCGTCTTCGGTCATGCCGGGAAACATCACGTTCGGCGAAATGTACTCGTTGTTGACGCAGAGCAGGCCGTGGTCGGAATTCACCGAGCCTTTGGGCAGCGGCATGAAAGCGATGTAGTCGCAATTATAGCCGAAACGCTTCTCCTGCTCGTCGGCCGCGATCGCATTGCCGTCGAAATCCGGCAGGCCGGCGGCGAGCGGATCGCCCCAGCGCGCAACGATGGTTGTTTCATAGCCATCGGCGGCGGCGTGGGTCTTGTCGTAGACGCGCTTGAGTTCGGGGAAGCCGAGTGTGGAAAGAGCGGCGGCCGCATGTGTTTCGCCGGCAAATAGCGAGCCGACAAAGCTACCGCCGGCGATCAATGCGCCGGATGCAAGGCTGCCTTTCAGGAGCGCGCGGCGCGAAACGCGCTCGGCGATGACGTCGCGAATGACAGGGGAGGATGAAGACGGGGAATTGGCCATGGTGTCTGCCTCTCGAGGTGGAATGTGACGGCGCACCGCTGCCTATCCAGCTTCGGCAACATCCAGATGACATGAGAGGAGGCGGGCAGGGGTTGCGGACCGCATGGAGGCGGCTGCCTTGCCGGGCAAGGGCTTACTGATTGTCTCCCCTGGTGCAGGTCGAGGCGGTGAAGGCGCCATCGGGCTGCTTCATGATGATGTCGAAGGAGGGCGGGCTCTGGCCGTCCAGCGTTGCCTGGGTCATGGAGAGCGAGTTGCCGCCGGCGGTGTAGCCACCGAGCGGGCCCAGCCACGAGATCACGCCATTTGCGTCCATCTGATAATTGTAGCCCTGGCGGGCCGTGCCGAAGGTGACCGGGCCGGTATAGACATTTCCCTTGATGGTGATGTCGCCGAGGTTGAGGAACATGCCGAGCAGGTAGACTTCGCAGTGATAGGTGCCATCGGGCATCTTGCCGTCGCTGAAGTCGGCCCGTGCGGACCCGGTTGCGGCCGCCAGAAACAATATGCCGGTGCCTATGCGTAAAATGCCTGATGTCATGACGTCGCTCGGTTAAGCAGCGAGCTTGCCCCATTTTTGCGCGGTGCCGCAACATGCGTCGACTGCGAAGGGTGTGTTGAGGTCAAAATCTAGGCATTTGGAAAAATTGGGCAAAAATTAGGCGTTTGCCTTGTACGCTGCGCAAATTTCCCTCAATCAATTGTTAACCAGCTCTCTTTGTCAGATTCAATCTGATATAATAAATAGCTGATAATGTTTGATTATTTCGCTGTATACGGCATGCCCGAAGCGGTTGGCATGGGGGTTGCATTGCATTGTTGCGGCGCAATCAACCAGCTTGGGAGTCTTCCGATGAGGGGTAATTTCTCGACAATAACAAAAATGGTCTCGGCGAGCGTGGTCGCCGCCGGTCTGATGATGGCCGCTCCGGCCAGGGCCGCCGACGACACGATCAAGGTCGGCATTCTGCATTCGCTGTCGGGCACGATGGCGATTTCGGAGACGACGCTGAAGGATGCCATGCTGATGCTCATCGACGAGCAGAACGCCAAGGGCGGCCTGCTCGGCAAGAAGCTCGAAGCTGTCGTCGTCGATCCGGCTTCCAACTGGCCGCTGTTCGCCGAAAAGGCGCGCGAACTGATCTCCAAGGACAAGGTCGCCGCGGTGTTCGGCTGCTGGACCTCGGTGTCGCGCAAATCGGTACTGCCGGTGTTCTCGGAACTCGACAACATCCTGTTCTATCCCGTCCAGTACGAGGGCGAGGAGAGCGAGCGCAACGTGTTCTACACGGGTGCGGCTCCGAATCAGCAGGCCATTCCGGCCGTCGATTATCTGATGAGCGAGGATGGCGGCTCGGTGAAACGCTGGGTGCTCGAAGGCACCGACTACGTCTATCCGCGCACCACCAACAAGATTCTCGAGGCCTATCTGAAGTCGAAGGGGGTCGCGGCCGAGGACATCATGGTCAACTACACGCCGTTCGGCTTTTCCGACTGGCAGACGGAAGTCTCGGCGATCAAGAAATTCGGCTCGGCCGGCAAGAAGACCGCCGTCGTCTCGACCGTCAATGGCGATGCCAATGTGCCGTTCTACAAGGAACTCGGCAATCAGGGCATCAAGGCCGAGGACATCCCGGTCATGGCCTTCTCGGTCGGCGAGGAAGAACTGGCCGGTCTCGACACCGCGCCGCTGGTCGGCCATCTCGCCGCCTGGAACTATTTCGAGAGCGTCGATACGCCCGAAAACAAGAAGTTCATCGCCGACTGGCACAAGTTCATCAAGAACGACAAGCGCACCACCAACGACCCGATGGAAGCCCACTATATCGGCTTCAACATGTGGGTGAAGGCGGTCGAGAAGGCCGGCACCACCGATCCGGACAAGGTCATCGACGCCATGATCGGAGTCTCGGTGCCGAACCTGACCGGCGGCTATTCGACGATGATGCCGAACCATCACATCACCAAGCCGGTGCTGATCGGTGAAATCCAGGCCGACGGCCAGTTCGAGACGGTGTCGCGCACGCCCGGCCTGGTGATGGGCGACGAGTGGTCCGACTATCTGCCGGACTCCAAGGATTTGATCTCCGATTGGCGCGCGCCTCTGTCCTGCGGCAACTTCAACGTTGCCACCGGCAAGTGCGGCGGCAAGGGGACGAACTGATCCTCCCAGGTCTGTCGGTCTGGACCGTCAGGTCCATGACCAAGACCGCGCGCGTCCGGACGGTTTCCTCCACTGTCCGGACGCCCACTTCACTCCTCAGGGGTCACTGAAGCAGATGAACGTGTTGCATGCGATTGGGCTGACGCTGCTGTTCCTGCTGACGACGTTGTCGCCATCGGGCGCCGCGGAGTCCGATCTGCGCGCCATCATCGCCAAATTCGCGACGGCCAAGGGTTTTTCGGAGACAGGAGCTGTCGTCCACGAACTGACGGCCGCCGGTGACCCAGCCGTCGAGCGCCCGTTATCAGCACTTGCCGACGGCAACCTCTATGTCCGCAAGGCCGATTCCCTGGTGTTCATCGGCAAGGAAACCGGCGAAAGCGTCCAGCTTTTCGACCCGCTGAGCGGCGAAGCCTCTGGTGAGGCGGCCAAGGACGACATCACCAAGATCAAGGTCAACAACACGCTGCGCCGCGTCATCCGCGATGCGCTGGGCACATTGACGCTTGGCGCCAAGGATCCGGCCGTGCGCATCGCCGCCGCCGATACCATGTTCAAGACGCCCGATGCCGCGAATATCGGACCGCTCGAAACCGCGATTGCCGGTGAAACGGTGGCCAGTGTCAAGGCTCTGCTCGAACAGGCTCGTGCGGCCTCGGTGCTTGTTTCCGACAGGCCGGAGGCCGACAAACTCGCCGCGGTCGCACTGATCGGGGCGCGCGGCGATCGCGATGCGGTTTCGCTGCTCACCTCGGTCGAAGCCAGCGCGTCAGGCGCGGTCAAGGACGCGGCGACGGCCGCGATCGCCAATATCAGTTCAACGCTGGCCTTGTGGGATGCCGGCCAGAACATCTGGTACGGGATCTCGCTGGGTTCGGTGCTGCTGCTGGCGGCGATCGGGCTTGCCATCACCTTCGGCGTCATGGGCGTCATCAACATGGCGCATGGCGAGATGGTGATGCTCGGCGCCTATACGACCTTCGTCGTCCAGCAGGTGATCAGGACATCCTTTCCCGGCCTGTTCGACTGGTCGCTGGTCATAGCCTTGCCGCTTGCCTTCCTGGTCGCGGCATTCGTCGGCCTCGCCATCGAGCGCGGCGTCATCCGCTTCCTCTATGGGCGGCCGCTGGAAACGCTGCTGGCGACCTGGGGCGTCTCGCTGATCCTGCAGCAGGCCGTGCGCTCGATCTTCGGACCGACCAACCAGGAGGTCGGCAATCCCTCCTGGATGTCCGGCTCCTTCGACGTCGGGCAACTGGCCATCACCTGGAACCGGCTCTGGATCCTGGTCTTCGCACTCACGGTGTTCGGCGTGCTGCTCTACGTGATGAAGCGCACGCCCTGGGGTCTGCAGATGCGCGCCGTCACCGCCAACCGGCGCATGGCGGCCTCGATGGGCATCAGGACGCCATGGGTCGACGCGCTGACCTTCGCGCTGGGATCGGGCATTGCCGGCATTGCCGGCGTCGCGCTCAGCCAGATCGACAATGTCTCGCCCAATCTCGGCCGCGGCTACATCATCGACAGCTTCATGGTCGTCGTCTTCGGCGGTGTCGGCAACCTCTGGGGTACGCTGGTCGGCGCCTTTTCGCTCGGCATCGTCAACAAGGTTCTCGAACCGTACGCCGGCGCCGTGCTCGGCAAGATCGTCGTGCTGGTGCTGATCATCCTGTTCATCCAGAAGCGCCCGCGCGGCCTGTTCGCGCTCAAGGGCAGGGCGGTGGAAGCATGATCACAGGACATTTCTTTGCCGCCGGTGCCGACCGCCGCATCGCCATCACCATCTTCATCCTGTTGGCGGTGGCCATCATCGTGCCGCTGCTCAACCTGGCTGTTTCGCCGACCAGCGCCTTCTATATCCCGTCCTACATCGTGGCGCTGACCGGCAAATATCTCTGCTACGCTCTGCTGGCGCTCTCGCTCGACCTGGTCTGGGGCTATTGCGGCATTCTTTCGCTCGGCCACGGCGCCTTCTTCGCGCTCGGCGGTTACGCGATGGGCATGTATCTGATGCGCCAGATCGGCTCGCGCGGCGTCTACGGCAATCCGATCCTGCCCGATTTCATGGTGTTCCTGAACTACAAGGAATTGCCGTGGTTCTGGACCGGGTTCGACCATTTCTGGTTCGCGGCAATCATGGTGCTGGCGGTGCCCGGCCTGCTTGCCTTCGTCTTCGGCTGGTTCGCCTTCCGCAGCCGCGTCACCGGTGTCTATCTCTCGATCATCACCCAGGCGATGACCTATGCGCTGCTGCTTGCTTTCTTCCGCAACGACATGGGTTTCGGCGGCAACAACGGCCTCACCGATTTCAAGGATATTCTGGGCTTCAACGTGCAGGCCGACACGACCCGTTCCGCGCTGTTCGCCGCCAGCGCGGTGATGCTGGCGCTCGCGGTTTTCGTCACCTGGGCAATCGTCGGCTCCAAATACGGCAAGCTCTTGATGGCCGTGCGCGACGCCGAGAGCCGCACACGCTTCCTCGGCTGGCGGGCGGAGAATGTAAAACTGTTCGCCTTCACGGTTTCGGCGATCATGGCCGGCATTGCCGGCGCGCTCTACGTGCCGCAGGTCGGCATCATCAATCCCGGCGAATTCGAACCGTCCAATTCGATCGAGGTCGTGATCTGGGCTGCTGTCGGCGGGCGCGGCACCATTGTCGGGCCGATCGTCGGGGCGCTGCTCGTCAATGCCGGCAAATCCTGGTTCACAGGCGTGCTGCCTGAATTCTGGCTGTTTGCGCTCGGCGGCCTTTTCGTCGCCGTCACCTTGCTCCTGCCGAAGGGCATCATCGGCATGTGGGACGGTTGGCGCGGCAATGCGAGGGGGTTGCGCGCGGCGTCTCTGGCCGAAGAAGCCGGCACCGAGGTTCGGGTCGCGTCCGCGACCTCGAAGCCCGCTCGCTCGCCAGCGAGAAATCCGGGCGAATGGTCATGGTCCGACCCCGAACCGCAGGCGGCGGAGTAAGCGGCCATGAGCAAATCCAACACCATCCTCTATCTCGACGGCGTCTCGGTTTCCTTCGACGGCTTTCGCGCCATCAACAATCTGTCGCTGGTGCTCGACAAGGGCGAGATGCGCGCCATCATCGGCCCCAATGGCGCCGGCAAGACGACGATGATGGATATCGTCACCGGCAAGACCCGGCCCGACGAGGGCGAAGTGTTCTTCGACGGCCAGGTGGACCTCACCAGGCATGACGAAGCCGAGATCGCCATGATGGGCATCGGCCGCAAATTCCAGAAGCCGACCGTCTTCGAAAGCCACACGATCGAAGAAAATTTGATGCTGGCGCTGAAGGGACCGCGTTCGATCTTCCCGGCGCTGGTTCATCGCCGCTCGGCCGCCGAGGCGCGGCAGATCGATGCCATCCTTGGCATTATCCGCTTGGGCGACAAGCGCAGTCAACTCGCCGCCAACCTCAGCCACGGCCAGAAGCAATGGCTCGAGATCGGCATGCTCTTGGCGCAGGATCCGAAGCTGCTCCTGGTCGACGAGCCGGTCGCCGGCATGACCGACGCCGAGACCGAGGAAACCGCCCGGCTGCTCAAGGATATCGCGCGCGACCATTCGGTCATCGTCGTCGAGCACGACATGCATTTCGTGCGCGAACTCGGCGTCAAGGTCACCTGCCTGCATGAGGGTTCGGTTCTGTCCGAAGGCACGCTCGATTTTGTTTCGGCCGACGAGCGCGTCGTCGAAGTCTATCTGGGGAGATGAGCATGCACTGGCGGGTTCAATTCCATCGCTTCGATCTGTCTTTCCTGAAGGTCTGGAGAAGGCGCTGAGAATGCTCGAAGTTTCCGATGCCACGCTGCATTACGGCGCCGCCCAAGCGCTGCGCGGCGTGTCGCTGAAGGCGGGCGCCGGCAAGATCACCTGCGTGCTCGGCCGCAACGGCGTCGGCAAGACAAGTTTGATGAGATCGATCGTCGGCCACCATCGGCTGACGAGCGGAAGCGTTGCCTTCGAGGGGAAGGCGCTCGACCGGAGCGCGGCGTATGACCGCGCCCGGTCGGGCATCGCATTCGTGCCGCAGGGCAGGGAGATCTTTCCGCTGCTCAGCGTGCAGGAAAATCTCGAATCCGGCTTCGCCCCCTTGAAACGCGCCGACCGCAACGTGCCGGCGCACGTCTTCGAACTGTTTCCGGTGCTGAAGCAGATGCTTGGCCGCCGTGGCGGCGATCTTTCCGGCGGCCAGCAACAGCAGCTCGCCATTGGCAGGGCGCTGGTGATGCGGCCGAAGCTGCTGGTGCTCGACGAGCCGACGGAAGGCATCCAGCCCTCCGTCATCAAGGATATCGGCCGCGCCATCCGCTATCTGCGCGATCAGGCCGGTATCGCGGTGCTGTTGGTCGAACAGTATCTCGATTTCTGCCGCGAGCTTGCCGACGAGGTCAACATCATGGACCGCGGCCAGATCGTGCATACCGGTCCGGCGGAAGATTTAGACCGGGCTGATGTTCGCAAATTCCTCACGGTCTAGAATCGGCACCGGATTTCGGTTGAAGATCCGAAGTCCTTGGCAAGTCCAATATTTCTCCGATCTGGTCATCGCTGTCCCTGGCACACGCAATATCTGATGCTAGTCTTGTCTTGGCTTTGTGAGTCGGCCGCTTCCGTATCAGTCTGGTTATCGCGGATCGAGGCGCGGCGAAGGCTCTGCAAGTTCCACGCAAGCAAGGCTTCCTAGCTTCCCGGTCTGATTGTCGTTCAAACGCGTTTGAGCACACAGGCTAAGGGACAGCCATGGAACGTTTCGTCGAGGACTACCAGAAGCGGCGGCTTACCGAGCGTGTCGACATCATCGCCGCCATCAACATCCTGAGGTCACAGGGCTGCGACTATGACGATCTGATCGAGGAGATCACCAAGGTCTTCTACGTCGACCTCGATGCCTTCAATGAGATCGTGATGGCGGCCTAAGGGCTGCTTCGCCTAACTCGACAATCACCGACCGGCGCTGATACGCGCTGTCAGCTCGCGCGCCGGAAGGGAGAGGCGGTGACGCGGTTGCGGCCGCCGCGCTTGGCATCGTAGAGCGCCTTGTCGGCGGCGCTAAGCACCTTGTCGAAGCTGAGCCCTTCCTTGCTGCCAAACGCAAAACCGGCACTGACCGTGCAACTCAGCGAGCCGGCTTCGGTTTCTATCAGCCGCGTTGCGAAAGCGGCGCGGATGCGCTCCGCCGATTCCTCGACCGTTTCCGGCAGGGTGCGCTTCAACACCAGTGCGAATTCCTCGCCGCCCATGCGCGCGGCGACGTCGGTCTGGCGAAGATTGCCGGCGAGTTCACTGGCGAACACCTTCAGCACCGCGTCACCCGCGGCGTGTCCGAATTCGTCGTTGATGGCTTTGAAGTTGTCGAGGTCGAAGACCACCACCGCGGTAAAGGCGCCGATCGGGACATGGCCATGCATGTCGAACAGAGCGCGCCGGTTGAGCAGGCCGGTCAGGGGATCCGTCAGGGCGTTCCGATGGTGGTGCCGCGCCAGGCGCCCCTGGTTGAGGGCAAGCGAGAGCGCGCCAATACCGGTCATGCTGGCGATCACCACGATGAGGCTGAGTTCCTCCGCCCAGTTGCTTGGTGCGTGTCCCAGGATCAGTTTGCCATCCCAGGCGAGAACCATGGCGCAGAGCGCGAAGGATGTGGCCGTGGCCGAATAGAGCGCGGTGATGCCGGTCGTCAAAGCGGGCGCTTCATCGCGGCCCCTCCAGTATTCGAACGCCGTGGCGAACAGGAGCAAGGCGGCGAACATGTTCTCGAACATGAAGCCGATGCCATCATAGCCCAAAGCCATGGGAGGCAGCGCTGCCACCAGGGAAACGCAACCCCACAGCGCCCGCGGCAGCGGAGAGCCCCCGGTTCGGAACTGATAGGCAGCCCCCAGCATGGCCGAAAAGCCGATCAGCAGGAACGCCGAGGTGGCGACGCCGAGCAGGCGTCCGGGCATGTCGATATAGGCGTCGTAGATAAAAATGTCGCCGACCACGAACACCAGGCTGATTGCCCAGGTCAGGAGGAATTTTTCCGAGCGGGCGGTCAGCCACATGCCGAACAATGTCAGACCGAGGCACGCGGCGGAGAACCCGACAGCCAGCAGAAGTGAAGTGTAGTCGAGCGACATGCCCTCTTTCCCTGCCGGCGGCGGCTCAAGCCCTGCGGTTTGGCGTCCCGTATTCATGCGGCAAGGAAGTGTCGATAAGGTTACGATCATGGCGAAGATGCCCTGGAATGGGCACTCCGCTACGCGCAAAACGCATAGGCGAGGGACTTATAGTGTGTAGCTTGAAGCCGGCTGATGCTTTTTCAGTCGGCCACGCGCGTCATCAGCGCCATCGCCCCGAAAGGCGCGCGCACCTTGCCTTCGGTGATGAAGTAGACGAACACGTCGCGCGGCTTGACCGGCGCATCCGTCGCCGGATCGGCGCGCCGCAGATCGGCCGGCTGCTTGCCTTCCGCCCAGGTTTTTGCGCGCGCCGCCCATTCGTCGAGGCCCTTCGGCGTGTAGCAATCGGGATTGTCGTCGCTGCCGGTCTGCAGCCGCGCATAGACGAAATCGCCGGTGATGTCGGCGATATCTGGATATTTGACGTGGTCGGCATAGACGATCGCCGCCTTGTATTTGCGCGCGAGCGCTGCGAATTCCGGCACGATGAAGCTGTCGTTGCGCACTTCGAGCGCGTGGCGCAGCGCGACGCCGTCCTGCTTTTCCGGCAGCAGTTTCAAAAACGCCTCGAAATCGTCAGGGTCGAATTTCTTGGTCGGCGCGAACTGCCACAGGATCGGTCCCAGCTTTTCACCGAGCGCGGCCACGCCGGAACCGAGGAAACGCATCATCGATTCACCGGCCTCGCCCAGCACGCGCCGGTTGGTGACGAAGCGGTTGCCCTTCAGCGAATAGACGAAACCGTCCGGCGCCTCGTTTGCCCATTTGACGAAGGTCGGCTCCTTGAAGCTCGAATAATAGGTGCCGTTGACCTCGATGCTCGGCACTTGCCGGCTGGCGTAGTTCAGTTGCTTGGCCTTCGACAACTTGTCCGGATAGAAGGACGTGTCCCAGGGCTCGAAGGTCCAGCCGCCCATGCCGGCGCGGATTGTTCCGGATTTGCTCATCGTCGTCCTCCCAGATTTCTAAAGCGATCAGGCCGCTGTGGGCCTGTCGACGGGTTTGGCCATGTCGACCAGTATCCACCCTGGCCGATAGGGATTGGGTCGGCGACCCGTTTCGTGAAAACCATAGGCGAGATAGAGCGCGATGTTCCGTTCCATCTTGGCGTTGGTGTAGAGCCGCACCTCCGGCACGCCCCACAGGCGCGCCTGTTCATCCGCGTGATCGAGCAGCGCGATGCCGAGTTTTTTGCCCTGAAAAGCAGGGGAAACGGCGACGCTGAAGATCATGGCGTGGTCAGGATTGCGTTCCAGTGTGATCAGCCCGGCAAGTACGCCGCCGCTCTCCAGCAGCCAGACCTCGCCCTGGGCAATGCGCGGCGCGTAGTCCTCGGTAACCGGGATCGGTGGTGCGTCGAGTATGGCGTTATAGGGCGCATAGGCCGCTTGCGTCAGCGCGACGACCGCGGCGAGATCTTCGAGATGGGCCAGCCTCACGCCAAAGCGGCTCTGGACCGTGATGAGACCATCCTTGCCCATCACTCCGCCGCTTCGCGCTTGCCTCCGGGGCGCCGCTCCAGAAGTTCCTTGAGGAACTGGCCAGTGTAACTGCGCTTTTCCCGCACGATGGCTTCCGGCGTGCCGGAGGCCACAAGTTCGCCACCGCCGTCACCGCCCTCGGGGCCGAGGTCAAGCACCCAGTCGGCGGTTTTGATCACCTCGAGATTGTGCTCGATGACGACCACCGTGTTGCCCTGGTCTACCAGTTCGTGCAGCACTTCCAACAGTTTGGCGACGTCGTGGAAATGCAGGCCGGTGGTCGGCTCGTCGAGGATGTAGAGCGTCTTGCCGGTCGCCTTGCGCGACAGTTCCTTGGCCAGCTTGATTCGCTGCGCCTCGCCGCCCGACAGCGTCGTCGCCTGCTGGCCGATATGGATGTAGCCGAGGCCAACCTGCTTCAACGTCTCGAGCTTGTCGCGCACGCCGGGCACGGCGGCGAAGAAATCGACGCCTTCCTCGACGGTCATGTCGAGCACGTCGGCGATCGACTTGCCCTTGAACAGGACGTCGAGCGTCTCGCGATTGTAGCGCTTGCCGTGGCAGACGTCGCAGGTGACGTAGACGTCGGGCAAGAAGTGCATCTCGATCTTGATGACGCCGTCGCCCTGGCAGGCCTCGCAGCGGCCGCCCTTAACGTTGAAGGAGAAGCGCCCGGGCTGATAGCCGCGCGCCTTGGCTTCCGGCAGGCCCGCGAACCAGTCGCGGATCGGCGTGAAGGCGCCGGTGTAGGTGGCGGGGTTCGAACGCGGCGTGCGCCCGATCGGCGACTGGTCGATGTCGATGACCTTGTCGAGGAATTCGAGCCCTTCGATGCGGTCATGCTCGGCCGGATGCTCGCGCGAACCCATGATGCGGCGCGAGGCCGCCTTGAACAGCGTCTCGATCAGGAAGGTCGACTTGCCGCCGCCCGACACGCCGGTGACGGCGGTGAAGGTGCCGAGCGGGATTTCGGCGGTGACGTTCTTGAGATTGTTGCCGCGTGCGCCGACGATCTTCAGCCGCCGGTTCTTCTTGGCCTCGCGCCGAATGGCTGGCGTCGCCACCTCCAACGCACCCGACAGATATTTGCCGGTGATCGAATTGGGATTGGCCATCACCTGCTGAGGCGTGCCCTGGGCGATGATTTCGCCGCCATGGATGCCGGCGGCCGGACCCATGTCTACGACATAGTCGGCATGCAGGATGGCGTCCTCGTCATGCTCGACGACGATCACCGTGTTGCCGATGTCGCGCAGGTGCTTCAGCGTATCCAGCAGCCGCGTGTTGTCGCGCTGGTGCAGGCCGATCGACGGCTCGTCCAGCACGTAGAGCACACCGGTCAGGCCCGAGCCGATCTGCGAGGCCAGCCGGATACGCTGGCTTTCGCCGCCCGACAGCGTGCCGGAATTGCGCGACAGCGTGAGATAGTCGAGCCCGACATCGTTGAGGAAGCGCAGGCGCTCGCGGATTTCCTTCAAGACGCGGACAGCGATCTCGTTCTGCTTGTCGTTGAGCTGCGCCGGCAGGTCGGTGAACCACTTGTCGGCGTTGCGGATAGACTGTTCGGTGACTTCGCCGATGTGCTTGCCGGCGATCTTCACCGCCAGCGCTTCCGGCTTCAGCCGGTAGCCCTTGCAGACCGGGCAGGGCGTTGCCGACATGAAGCGCTCGATCTCCTCGCGCATCCAGGCGGATTCAGTCTCCTTCCAGCGCCGTTCGAGATTGGGGATGACGCCCTCGAAGGTCTTCGTCGTCTTGTAGGAGCGCAGGCCATCATCATACTGGAAGGTGATTTCGCGTTCGCCGGTGCCGCGCAGGATCGCTTCCTGGGCCTGCGCGGAAAGATCCTTGAACTTGTCGCCGAGCTTGAAGTTGTAGGCTTTTCCCAATGCTTCGAGCGTCTGCGAGTAATAGGGCGAGGTCGATTTCGCCCACGGGCTGACGGCACCGTCGCGCAGCGACACGTTCTCGTCCGGCACCACGAGATTGGGGTCGATGGCGCGCTGGCTGCCGAGACCGTCGCAGGTCGGGCAGGCGCCGAACGGGTTGTTGAAGGAGAACAGCCTGGGCTCGATCTCGGGGATGGTGAAGCCGGACACCGGGCAAGCAAATTTTTCCGAGAACAGGATGCGCTCATGCGTCTCGTTCTTGGATTTGTTGACCGAATCCTCGCCGGTCTGGCTGGCATCGAGCGGCTTGTCGGCGAACTCGGCGACCGCCAGCCCCTCTGCGAGCTTCAGCGCCGTCTCGATGGAATCGGCAAGCCTCGTGGCAAGATCGCCGCGCACGACGATGCGGTCGACGACGACATCGATGTCGTGCTTGTACTTCTTGTCGAGCGCCGGCACTTCAGCGATTTCATAGAAGACGCCATCGACCTTGACGCGCTGGAACCCCTTCTTCTGCAGCTCCAGCAGTTCCTTGCGGTACTCGCCCTTGCGGCCGCGCACGATCGGCGCCAGCAGGAACAGCCGTGTGCCTTCCTCGACCGCCAGCACCCGGTCGACCATCTGGCTGACCGTCTGGCTCTCGATCGGCAGGCCGGTGGCCGGCGAATAGGGCACGCCGACGCGCGCGAACAGAAGCCGCATATAGTCGTAGATCTCGGTGACAGTGCCGACCGTCGAGCGCGGGTTCTTCGAGGTCGTCTTCTGCTCGATAGAGATGGCCGGCGACAGACCGTCAATCTGGTCGACGTCCGGCTTCTGCATCATTTCGAGGAATTGCCGGGCATAGGCCGAGAGGCTCTCGACATAGCGGCGCTGGCCTTCGGCATAGATAGTGTCGAAGGCGAGCGACGATTTGCCGGACCCCGACAGCCCGGTCATGACGATCAGGCTGTCACGCGGCAAATCGAGATCGACATTCTTCAGATTGTGTTCGCGCGCCCCGCGAATGGAAAGGTATTTATGGTCGGCCATGTCAGGTCGCCGCCTCAGATCTGGAATTTGTGGGATCGGCGGGTTTCCCCGGCCATCCCCTATGTAGGTATTTTTGCCGCCACGTCGAGAGACGCCACAATTCTCGACAGAAGTCGTTTAACCGCCTTTCGCAGGAAGGGGCAAGCGGAAAGAACAAAGGCCGAACACGCTCCTGACAAAGCTGTGCGGAAACTGACCCTGACGTAACCTCCCGGCGATCACATTTTCCGTAACCGGCTATTGATGGTTGACGCGGCCGGCTCACGGGAGCAGTCTCCTCAGGTCAGCGAAGCCGGCCGTCTATCGATGGCCTCGCCGCCCCAAGGCGGCCTGCGAGACGCCGCAGGCATTTGCGATTTGCGCTTCGCGACGGCAATGTCGCAACGGACAAAAGGAGCGGAGCATGACGCCACCGGACAGTCCCCCAGGGCTCCACGTCTCGTTGGAGCCGCGGCAGGCATAAGTGCCAGGGTATAGCGTTTGCGCCACCCGACAGACCGTGACCTGCCATATCCCCCAAAATCAGAGACGTTAGTCGGATCGTCGGCTGAATGCCGCGAAGCATCCGAATTCCAACGCCGGCAGTACACTCCCGGCAAAAATGGATTTGAGATCCAGAAAAGCCCCGTCCGTTTGCCCAGGCACGGCGGGGCTGTTCTTTTGTGCGGGCTCGATTTGGCAGGCTTGTGCTTTTGCCTATCTGGGCGGCTTGATCCCGCCAACGCCGACATCGACGGTGATGCTGCCGGAAATCCTGACATCGGTATTGCCGATCTTGAACTGGCCGTTGCCGCTGCTGGGGAACGCGTCGTCGGGTTCGGGCACCGGGGCCGGCTTGGCGATGCGATAGTCGCCGGTCACGCCGGGCAGGGCACCCTTTTGCACCGACGACGAGGCGTCGTCGGCAAGCGCCGGGCTGGAGGCAAGGCAGACGATGGCGAGCGCCATGGCGGCGGTGACACGGCGCGATGTCCTGGATCGATGAGTGTCGGTCATCTCCCTGTTATAGGGACCTGCCGCCACCGGAACCAGACCGGTATCGTCAAATCTTCGACAGCGGCAGGAATTCGACTTGGCCTTCACGCCGCTTGGGCTTCACGCCGCCTTTTTGCGGGTATCGAAGACATGGTCGACAATGCCCCATGCCTGAGCCTCGCGCGCTGTCATGAAATGGTCGCGGTCAAGCGTGCGTTCGACCTCCTCGTAAGTGCGGCCACAATGCTGGGCGTAGAGTTCGGTCATGTGGCGTTTGGTCTGGCTGATCCGCTCGGCATGGCGCTGGATGTCGGAAGCCTGGCCCTGGAAGCCGCCGAGCGGCTGATGCAGCAGGATGGTGGCGTTGGGCAGCGCGATGCGGCGCCCCGGCGTGCCCGCCATAAGCAGGAACGATCCCATCGAGGCCGCGAATCCCATGCACACGGTCGACACCGGGCAACTGATATACTGCATAGTGTCGTAGATGGCGAAGCCGCTGGTCACCACGCCGCCCGGAGAGTTGATGTAGAGCGAGATTTCCTTGTCGGGATTGTCCGATTCCAGCGACAAGAGCTGCGCGCAGACCAGCGCCGAGACGTCGTCGTTGATCTCGCCATTGATGAAGACGATGCGCTCGCGCAGCAGCCGCGAGAAAATGTCGAAGGCGCGTTCGCCGCGGCTCGATTGCTCGATCACCATCGGCACCAGACTGGCAACACCGCTCATTTTTCTTCTCCGATTTCCCGTGTTCAGGCCGCGCGCAGCAGAAGATGCGGCGTGTTGTTGGCGACGATGGGCTTTCCGGCTCCGTGCAGCGAAAGCCGGCAGCCGGCGCCCGCCATGGCAACAGCCGGCATCGCCTTGCGGGCAAAGCCGTCATGGACGATGCGCAGATGCGTGCCACCGGAAACGGTGCGGGCAAGCGTGAAGGTGACGATGCTGTCGAGCGGATCCCGCCGCGCGGCGTCCCTCGACTGCTCCCGCCAGGAATAGCGCAGCAGGCGCTCGGGCTCGGCGTCGAGGATCTCGCATTCGATCGCCGCGTCGGATCCGGCGAAGGCAAAGCGGCTGCCGGCCTGTGGCCGGATGTCATTGGGCATCATCCAGGCGGCGAGCAGTTCCGGCACGGTCAAAGCCCGCCACACCTTTTCAGGCGGCTCGGCAAGGTCATATTCGAATTCGAGCGCATCTGCCGCGACTTCGCTTTGGTCGTTCATTGATCCATGTCCTTCAAGACCGTCTTCAGCTTTTCGATGCGTTCCGGCCAGAACGTCCGGTAGCGTTCAATCCAGGAGAGCAGTGGGGCAAGCCCCCGCGGATCGGCGCGGTAATAGGCGTTGCGGCCGGCCCGCCGCTCGACCACGAGGCCGGCGCCACGCAGCACCGCCAGATGCTGCGACACGGCCGGCTGCGACACCGTCAGGCCGTTGCGCAGTTCCGACACGCTCATCTCGCTGGTCGCGAGGCGCTCGAAGACGGCGCGGCGCGTCGGGTCGGCCAGGGCGCGGAAAATTTCTGCTTCGATCATGACAAAAGCATAAGTCGATACTTATCGATTTGGCAAGCGCTGTTTTGAAACCCATATCAAGGCCTTGGCCATTGCTGCCATTCCTTGACAATCAGCAGCGGTCCATATAGGAACGAAAAGGGAACAAAAACCTTGTGGGAAAAGCCAGCCTTGGCAGGCGGCTGACGTCGGTAACCTGTAAGGTGCTGCGACAAAAATTTGTTTCGGATGAGCGCGGAGAAATATCATGGCGGGTAGCGTCAACAAGGTCATTCTGGTCGGCAATCTCGGCGCCGACCCTGAAATCCGCCGCCTGAATTCGGGCGAGCCGGTCGTCAATATCCGCATCGCCACGTCGGAAAGCTGGCGCGACAAGAATTCCGGCGAGCGCAAGGAAAAGACCGAGTGGCACAACGTGGTGATCTTCAATGAGGGCATCGCCAAGGTGGCGGAGCAGTATCTGAAGAAGGGCATGAAGGTCTATGTCGAGGGCCAGTTGCAGACCCGCAAATGGCAGGACCAGACCGGCGCCGACAAATACACGACGGAAGTCGTGCTGCAGAAATTCCGTGGCGAGCTGCAGATGCTCGACGCGCGCGGCCAAGGTGAGGGCGGCCAGGTCGGGAGCTATTCCGGCGGTGGCAACAGCCGTGGGTCGGATTTCGGTCAGTCGAGCCCGAACGAAGGGTTCAACCGTGGCGGCGGTGGTGGCGGTGCTCCCCGGGGCGGTGGTGGCGGCGGTTCGTCGCGCGAACTGGACGACGAAATTCCGTTCTGATCGGAAGCCGTACCAAACGGCTAACGCTTGTGCTTGATGTGCCCCGAGGGTCCGGCATGGACTTTCGGGGTTTTGCGTTGTTGATTTGGGATCGAAGGACTGAAAGGGCGTGGCGATGAAGGCACGGGTAAAATGGGTCGAGGAGCGCACCTTCGTCGGCGAGTCGGGTAGCGGCCACGAGCTCGTGCTGGGCACGGCGTCCAGCCCGGAAGGCAAGACGCCGGGACCGAGCCCGATGGAGCTGGTGCTGATCGGCACCGGCGGCTGCTCGGCTTATGATGTTGTTCATATCCTGGAAAAAGGCCGCGAGGCGGTCGAGGACTGCGTGGTCGAACTCGACGCCGACCGGGCCGAAATCGACCCGAAAGTGTTCACCCGCATCCATATGCATTTCATCGTCAAGGGCCGCGCGCTGTCGCGCGACAAGGTCAAGCGCGCGATCGACCTCTCGATCGACAAATATTGCTCTGCCTCGGCCATGATGGCCAAGACGGCCGTGCTTACGCATGATTTCGAGATCGTCGATACGACGGCGAAGTAGGGCAATAGGGATACGGCTCAACCAGCCATCAGCGCCTTGATACCATCGGCCACGAACTGCACCGCCAGCGCCGCCAGGATGACGCCGAGCAGCCGAGTCAGGATCGAGCGGCCGGTCTGCCCGAGGATGCGGTCGATGCGTTCCGACAGCACGAACACCAGATAGGTGATGACGAGGCAGACGAAGATGATGCCGACCAGCGCCGCCTGGGCGGCAAAGCCTTCAAAATGTCCCGACAGCAGCACGGTCGCCGAAATCGCACCGGGGCCGGCGATCAGCGGGATCGCCAGCGGGAAGGCGGCGATGTTGTGGATCATGTCCTTGGTGATGGCGACGTCGCCGATCTTCTCCTTGCGGTCCTGACGACGTTCGAACACCATTTCGAAGGCGATGAAGAACAAGAGAAAGCCGCCGGCGACGCGGAAGGCGGGCAGGGTGATGCCGAACACCGACAGGATCGAAGCGCCGGCCACCGCGAACAGCGCCATCACCAGGAAGCCGATGACCGAGGCGCGCACCGACACCTGCTGGCGTTCCTCCCGGTTCATGCCGCGTGTCACGGCTAGGAACAGCGGCGCCAGCCCGGGCGGATCAATGGTCACGAGAACGGTGACGAAGGCGTTGAACAGGCTGTCGAAACTCGGCATCGCTGACCCCCTCCCACCGGGCTTTGCCCGTATTAGAGCGGCTCAGCGTTTCGTGGAAACGCGGACCCGCTTTATCTCCTTTTTTTGACGCAATTCCGGCGGAAAACCGTTTCACACTTTTCTTGGAATTGGTTGGGGACATTGGTAAAGCAAAGCCCGGCCGGTGGGAACTGTCAGCGGTGTGAATGCCTGGTTCCCTTTTTATGCTGGCGGGACAGCGCCACTCTCGGTCCTGCCGGATAGAGGGGGCGCGAAGGATCGCCATCGATTATTTCGAGCGACTTTTCGAAGACTCATCGAGCTTCATTCTCGCGCTGCGCCAGGAATTCGACTTCGAGGTGCCAGTCCGCGCCGTCCTGCGAGCGCTCGCCGAGCCACCGGAAGGAATTTTCGGTGATGCGCGAAAAGCTCCAGCGCACCGAGGCGCCGGTGCCGTCGGCGCCGACCTGCACGATGGTGTCGCCTTCGGCGCGGCCGAGCTGGCGGCTGAAATACTGGTTGCGCGGGTCGCTCCAGAAGATGTGCCAGGCGTCCGTGCCGGGGTCGTAGACCCTGAGCGTCGTGCCGTAAAAAGTCCATTTGCCCAGCGACAGCGAGGGGCCGGCGTCACGCGCGGGCAGGATCCAGACATCCTGGATGGCGCGGCCCTCCAACACCCAGCCGAAATGCACCTCGCCGCGGCCGGTCAGCACCGTGCCGTCTTCGAGATGGCGCGCGGCGTCAAACGTCCAGGCGCCGACGAAGCGGCCGTAAAGGTCCAGTTTTTCAGCGAGCCCTTCGATCGGTCCGGGACTGTGCAAGGCTTCGGCAAATGAGGATTGGTCGAACATGGCTGCGGCCTCTTCTTGTCAGGAGACCGCGAGGAATAGGCCCTGGCAGGGTTTTGGGCTTGGGAAAAATTGCTATATTTCGGCCATGACGGCGACCGCGAATACGCTTGCATCGGGACCTGGCTGGCACGTGGCGGATGTGATCTGCACGGCCAGCGCCGGCGATCGGCCGGTCGAGGAAGAGCATCGGGATTTCTGCGTCGCGGCCGTCACCAGCGGCACGTTCCGCTACCGCGCCCGGCAAGGCACGGCAATGCTGGCGCCTGGCAGTCTCCTGCTCGGCAATTCCGGCACATGCTATGAGTGCGGGCACGAGCATGGCAGCGGCGACCGTTGCCTCTCTTTCCATTTCGGGCCTGCCTATATGGACCGGATCGTGGCCGATGTACCGGGCGCCAGGACACTCACTTTCGCGGCCCCACGCCTGCCGCCGTCGCCGGCACTGGCGCCGTTGCTGGCCGAGGCGGAAGCCGCGCGCGAGATTGGCGACGCGGATGCGTTCGAGGAACTCGGCCTGCGCATCGCGGGGGTCGCCGTGTCCATGGTGTCCGGCGTCACCGATGTCAGGCCAGGCCCGAGCCGCCGCGATCAGCAACGGGTTGCCGATGCGGTACGGCGGATCGAACTGGACGCCGAGGCTGCGATCTCGCTTTCAGCCCTGGCGGACGGTACCGCGACCAGCCCCTATCATTTCCTGCGCGCCTTCCGGCAGGTCGTCGGCATGACGCCCTATCAATACCTGCTCAGGACCCGGTTGCACCGCGCTGCGGTGCGCTTGCGCATGTCGAACGATGCCATTTCGGCAATTGCTTTCGAGGCCGGTTTCAACGATCTGTCGACCTTCAACCGCCGGTTTCGGCGGGTCATGGGCGAGACACCGGGCCGGTATCGTGCCAGACGCGCGGGCTGCAGCTGAAAAGTTGCCCCGCCGGCATCAGTCCATGGTCGGACCACACCAGCCGGGCAGATAGTCCGCGTCCTTGCCCTTGGCCAGCACGAGCGCATCCTTCATCGCCTTTTCGAAATTTTTCGCCACCGCAGCCTTGTCGATGCGCCGGCGCAAAAAATCCGCCCACAGGAATTCGCTGAACGGGGTGGTGTCCTTGGCGTAGCCACCCAGCCGGCGCAGTTCGCCAGCCATACTCCGGTAAGGGTCGTCGACGAGGCCGCCGATGGTCTTCGGCAGGGCCGTATAGTCGCGGCGTTGACCATTTTCATCGAATGGGTGCATCCAGCCGCGGTTGTCGAGCATGAAGAGGAACGCGTCCTTGTCCAGCGCTGACAGGTCACTGATCACCGTCACGAGCACATTCTCGATACCTTCGTCGAGCAAAGCGCGGGCAAGATGATGGTGATCGGTGACGTAGTTGCGATTTTTGGGACCCAACACGACCGGGATCATGTGCTTGCCCAGAAACGCGCCTGTCTTGGCGGCGCTCTGCGAGCGGATCAACTGGCGTTTGATCTCCACCTCGCGCATGCCGACGGTAATCTGCGTCGGCCGCAGTTCCTCGACCGGAACCGGGGTCACCAGCGGCTCTCTCAGGACGATCATGACGCACTCTCCTGGTTTTCCGGCGGGCCGGAATGCAGAGCCCTGATGGCGGCATCGACACTGTGAAAGATCCGCTGCGGGCCGACGAGATCGATGATGCCGAACCGCGCAAGGGCTGCCTGGGCACGCACCGATTCCATCCGAGCAATGGCGAATATTGCGCCCGCATTGCGGCAATGGGTGATGGTTTCGATCAAAGCCTGGGCGGCGGTGTAGTCGATCTCGACAATGTTACTGGCCTCCAGCACGACGAGTTTCACATCGCCCTGGCCGGCGTCGACCAGATCACAAAAGCCGCGCTTGAAACGGTCGGCATTGACGAAGGACAGCGGCGCCTGGAACGCGGCGACCAGCACGCCGGGAAGTTGTTCGCCAGCGCTCGGCTTGGCCGGCGGCCACCAGACCGAGGTTCCCGGCACTTGTTCCAGTTCGATCGGCAGCGTCCGGGTCGCGCTCCAGATCCCATGCAGCAGCGACAGGCCGATGCCTATAGCCACGCCGGTTTCAATGGGCAGCACGACGATGGCCGCCATGGTGATCAGAATCAACGCGAATTCGACCGGCGCCTGCCGGTAGACGCTGGCGAAAACCTTCCAGCGCAGAATGTGCTGGGCGACGAACATCAGAACCCCGGCAAGGGCGGCCTGCGGAACATCGGCGAGCAGACCGCCGCCAAAGGCACCCAGCGCCAGAACGATCGCCGCGGCGATGAGGCCGGAGAGTTGCGAGCGGCCGCCCGACTGGGAGACGATCGCCGTGCGCGGCGGGCTGGCGTTGACCGCGAAGGCGCCGAACAGGCTGGACGCGATGCTGCCGGCGCCGACACCGACGAAATCCCTGTTAACGTCAGGCGCGTCGCCCCGCGGGGCGAAGGAACGGGAGGTGGCGGCCGTCTGCACCATGACGACGATGGCGATCAGCAAGGCCAATGGAACCAGCGCCTGCACGTCGTCGAGACCGGCCAGCGGCGAGCCTGCCCGCGGCAGGCCGTTCGGCAAGGCGCCAAGCACCTCGACGCCACGATCCTTGAGGCCGAAGACGGCGACCGCTGCCGTGGCAAGCACCATGCCGATCAGCGCGCCCGGGATGCGGGCGCTGATGCGCTCGGAAAACAACACGATCGCGAATACCCCAAGGCCGAGCGCCAGGCTCCAGGGGTTGGTGAGATGGAGGCTGCCGGCGATCTCGCCGATGCGCCGCACGGTTTCGCCGCTTTCGGCGGGCAGGCCGAGCAGTCCGGGCAGTTGCGAAACGATGATGTGGACGGCGATGCCGGCCAGAAAGCCCGTGGTGACCGGCACGGAGAGCAGGTCGGCAATCCAGCCAAGGCGAAAGACACCGCTCAGCATCACGATCAGCCCAACCATCAGCGCCAGCGTGGTGGCCAGCGCCAGATAATGCGCCGAGCCAGCGGTGGCGAGCAGCGCCAAGCTGCCGGCGAACAGAGGCGTGATGGTCGAATCCGCGCCGGCCGAAAGGTGGCGAAGAAGCCGATCTCGGGCGCAAAGCCACCGAGCCTGGCCGTTGCCATCTGCTCGGGAATGGCGATGGCGGCCAATGTTATGCCCGCGATCAGATCGCCATTGAGATCCCGCGGCGTCCAGCCAACCAGCGCCCGCAAAGGCAGCCACGAGCTCCAGTTGATCGCGCTCACGGCTTTTGTCCGAGGAAGTTGGTCCATTGCCGGCTTTTGCCTTGGTGGCGGCGAAAAGCATCGTGGCCATATCGTCGCAATCAGTGGTATCCTTTTGAAATTACCACTAAAAATGACACTGGAAAAGTGCCGCGGACATTGGAGTTTCGCCCTTGCATCCTATATAAGCACCAAGTGATTCCTGATTAGATTGTGATCCGATTTGACCGACCAAAAGACACCGCGCGGCGCCGACGGCGGACCCACCGGCATCGAGCCGATCTCCATCATCGAGGAGATGCAGCGTTCCTATCTCGATTACGCCATGAGCGTGATCGTCAGCCGTGCGCTGCCCGACGTGCGCGACGGCCTGAAGCCGGTGCACCGCCGCATTCTCTACGCCGCCCATGAGAGCGGCTACCACTGGAACCGCAAATATGTGAAGTCGGCACGTCCTGTCGCCGACGTGATGGGTAAATACCATCCGCATGGCGATGCCTCGATCTATGACGCCTTGGTGCGCATGGCGCAGGACTGGTCGCTGCGCGTGCCGCTGATCGACGGGCAAGGCAATTTCGGTTCCATCGATGGCGATCCGCCGGCGGCGATGCGCTACACCGAATCGCGCCTGACCAAGGTCGCGCACGAGCTGTTGGAGGATATCGACAAGGACACCGTCGATTTCCAGGACACCTACGATGCTTCGGACACCGAGCCGAAGGTTCTGCCGGCGCGCTTTCCCAATCTGCTGGTCAACGGCTCGGGCGGCATCGCGGTCGGCATGGCCACCAACATCCCGCCGCACAATCTCGGTGAAGTCTGCAACGCCGCCATCGCCGTCATCGACAATCCAGCGATCGACTTGCCGGCGCTGATGGAGATCATTCCGGGTCCCGATTTCCCGACCGGCGGCATCGTGCTTGGCCGTTCCGGCATCTACAGCGCCTATTCGACCGGGCGCGGCTCCGTCGTCATGCGCGGCAAGGTCAATATCGAACAGCGCGGCAACGACCGCGAATCGATCATCATCACCGAGGTTCCCTACCAGGTGAACAAGGCCTCGATGATCGAGAAGATGGCCGAACTGGTGCGCGACAAGCGTATCGAGGGCATTTCCGACATCCGCGACGAAAGCGATCGCCAGGGCTACCGGGTCGTGGTTGAGCTGAAGCGCGACGCCGTCGCCGACGTGGTCCTCAACCAGCTTTACCGTTTCACGCCGCTGCAGACATCCTTTGGCGCCAATATGGTGGCGCTCAATGGCGGCAAGCCGGAGTTGCTGACGCTCACAGACATGCTGAAGGCGTTCGTCACCTTCCGCGAAGAAGTGATCAGCCGGCGGACAAAGTTCCTGCTGCGCAAGGCGCGCGACCGCGCCCATGTTCTGGTTGGCCTCGCCATCGCCGTCGCCAATATCGACGAGGTGATCAAGCTCATCCGCACCGCGCCGGATCCGCAGACGGCGCGCGAGCAGTTGATGGAGCGGCGCTGGCCCTCCGGCGATGTCGAATCGCTGATCCTGCTGATCGACGATCCGCGCCATCGCATCAATGAGGACGGCACCTACAATCTGTCCGAGGAACAGGCGCGCGCCATCCTCGAACTGCGCCTGCAGCGCCTGACCGCGCTTGGCCGCGACGAAATCGCCGATGAGTTGAACACGATCGGCGACGAGATCAAGGACTACCTCGACATCCTGTCGTCCCGCGCCCGAATCCAGCAGATCGTCAAGGACGAGCTCGCCGCCGTGCGCGACGAGTTCGGCACGCCACGCCGCACCGAGCTCACCGACGGTGGCGCGGACATGGAAGACGAGGACCTGATCCAGCGCGAGGACATGGTCGTGACGGTGAGCCATTCCGGCTACATCAAGCGCGTGCCGCTGTCGCTCTACCGGGCACAGCGCCGCGGCGGCAAGGGCCGCTCCGGAATGTCAACCAAGGAAGAGGATTTCGTCACAAGGCTGTTCGTCGCCAACACGCATACGCCGGTGCTGTTCTTCTCCTCGCACGGCATCGTCTACAAGGAAAAGGTCTGGCGCCTGCCGATCGGCAACCCGCAGTCGCGAGGTAAGGCGCTGATCAACATGCTGCCGCTGGAGCAGGGCGAGCGCATCACCACCATCATGCCGCTGCCCGAGGACGAGACCAGCTGGGGCGATCTCGACGTGATGTTCGCCACGACGCGCGGCACCGTGCGCCGCAACAAACTGTCCGACTTCGTCCAGGTCAATCGCAACGGCAAGATCGCCATGAAGCTGGAGGAGGAGGGCGACGAGATCCTCGGCGTCGAGACCTGCACCGACAATGACGACGTGCTTTTGACGGCGAGCTCAGGCCAGTGCATTCGCTTCTCGGTCGGCGACGTGCGTGTCTTCCAGAGCCGTAACTCCGTCGGCGTGCGCGGCATCACCATGGCCGAGACCGACCGCATCATCTCCATGTCGGTGATCGAGAACGTCGACGCGCCGCCGGCCGAACGCGCCGCCTATCTCAAGCGGGCCGCGGCCGAACGGCGTCTTGCCGCGGGCATCGCGGCCGGCGAGGAAGAAGAGATCGCGCTGACCAATGAAGAGGTCGGCGAGGAGACGGAGCTTTCCGACGAGCGCTACGAATTCCTCAAGGCGCATGAACAGTATGTGCTGACGGTGACCGAATATGGCTACGGCAAGCGCTCTTCGTCCTACGATTTCCGGCTGACCGGACGCGGCGGCAAGGGCATTCGCGCCACCGACGTCTCGAAGACGGCCGAGATCGGCCGTCTGGTGGCGACCTTCCCGGTCGGCAATGACGATCAGATCATGCTGGTGTCGGACGGCGGCACCGTCATCCGGGTGCCTGTCAACGGCATCCGCTTCGCCAGCCGCGCCACCAAGGGCGTGACCATCTTCAACACGGCTGAAGGTGAAAAGGTGGTTTCGGTCGAGCGGATTTCGGAGCCGCAATCGGACGAGGAAGTGGAAGAGGCCGTCGAGAGTGGCACTGAATCCGATCCGACGACTGATGCCGGCCCGGATAGCGCCGAATAATCCTGTGCCAGACATAGCAACGCCGGCCTAATGGCCGGCGCGGCAGCAATGCGAGACTGACTTAGTAGTGACGATACGGCTTGCGCGGGCCGAAGCCTTCGAAGCGCTTGGTGTTTGCCTTGACGCGGATGCGCTGTGCCTCCTGATGCAGCCCGAATACTGTGGCGATCAGCATGGCGACGGTCATTGCGGTGGCGAGCATGTAGATCAGCATATGCGTGTTCTCCTGCGCCTTACAACGGATAGGTGGGATTTTGGTTTCATCTTATTAAGGTGCAACCTAGTGAACGCTGCGTGAAGGCTTCGTGATCAGCGTGTTCATCTGTCGTTCATGTGCCGGAAAAGGTTCACGGCCCCGCGTGCCAATCGGATTTGCCTTTGTGAGAAAGGCTCGCTAGAAGCTGCGCCATGACCGAACGCATCGCCCTTTATGCCGGCTCTTTCGACCCGCTGACCAATGGCCATCTCGATGTGCTGAAGGCGTCACTGGCGGTTGCCGACATCGTTTATGCCGCGATCGGCATTCATCCCGGCAAGAAACCGCTGTTTTCCTTCGAGGAACGGGTGAAGCTGATTGAAGCCGCGACCAAGGCGGAATTTGGCAGCGATGGCGCCCGCATCAAGGTTGTCGCCTTTGATGGATTGGTCATCGACGCCGCCAGGAGAGAGGGCGCCTCGATCATGATCCGCGGCCTGCGCGACGGGACCGACCTCGACTACGAGATGCAGATGGCCGGCATGAACGAGACCATGGCGCCGGAGTTGCAGACCGTTTTTCTCCCCGCCAGCCCGTCGGTGCGCACCATTACCGCCACACTTGTGCGCCAGATAGCCTCGATGGGTGGCGACATCCGCCCCTTCGTGCCGGCTGCCGTTGCCGGCGCGCTCACCGCCAAATTCGCGAAATAGAAATTCCGGAGACCTTCCATGCAGCTGAAGAAGCTTGCCTCGTTCCTCGTCGTGCTTGCCGGTCTCGTGACCGCATCGGTGTCGGCCCATGCCGCCGATCCGGAAAACACCATGATCATCACGCTGAAGGGCGGCGACGTCACCATTGCGTTGCGCCCTGATCTGGCACCCAAACATGTCGCGCAGATCAAGAAGCTCGTGCGTGATCATGCCTATGACAATGTCGCCTTCCACCGCGTCATCGGCGGCTTCATGGCGCAGACCGGCGACGTCAAATTCGGCAACATGGAGAAGGGATTTAACGCCCAGGCCGTCGGCACCGGCGGCTCGGACCTGCCTGATCTGCCGGCCGAATTCTCGCAGACCGAGCACTACAAGCGCGGCGTGGTCGGCATGGCCCGTTCGCAGGATCCGAACTCCGCCAATTCGCAGTTCTTCATCATGTTCGCACCGGCACCGCCGCTCGATGGCCAGTACACCATCATCGGCAATGTCGTCAGCGGCATGGACCTGGTGGACAAGATCAAGAAGGGCGACGAGGCGGACAATGGCACGGTCACCGATCCCGACCGGATGATCAAGGTGCGCATCGCCGCCGACAAATAGTTCCATTTTACAAAAGGATATCTGACATGGCTGAGATCAAGGACCGCGAGAACGCGCTCATCATGGAAACGACCAAGGGCAAGGTCGTCATCGAACTGTTTCCCGATTTGGCCCCCGGCCATGTCGCCCGCATCAAGGAACTGGCAAGGGAAGGCGCCTATGACGGCGTGGTCTTCCACCGCGTCATTGAGGGCTTCATGGCGCAGACCGGCGACGTCAAGTTCGGCAATTCGAGCAAGCCCTCCTTCGCGCCGTCGCGCGCGGGCATGGGCGGCTCGGAAAAGCCCGACCTAAAGGCTGAATTCTCCAACGCCAATCACGGCCGCGGCACCTGCTCGATGGCCCGTTCGCAGAACCCGAACTCGGCCAACTCGCAGTTCTTCATCTGCTTCGACGATGCAGCCTTCCTCAACCGCCAATACACGGTCTGGGGCCAGGTCATCGAAGGCATGGACAATGTCGACAAGATCAAGCGCGGCGAGCCGGTGCAGGATCCCGACAAGATCGTGTCGCTGAAGGTCGCGGCGGACGTCAAGTAAGGCGAAACGACAATGATGGGCGTCGTCTGGTCGCTTCTCGGCATCCTGTCCGGCGCCTTCATTGCCATTCAGGCGCCGATCAACTCGCAGCTGGCGCGCGGCCTGGGTCTCCCGGTCGCGGCGGCCGCGTTTTCGTTCCTGTCGGGCGCGATCGTGCTTGGCATCATCTCGGTCACCGTGGTGAAGCTGCAAGGCATTTCGCTTGACTGGAAGGCCCCGGCGCCGTGGCTGTTCGTCGCCGGCGGCATGCTCGGCGGCTTCTATGTCACGCTCTCCACCATCCTGACGCCGCGCATCGGCGCCGCCGCGCTGATGGCATTCCTGGTGGCTGGTCAATTGCTCGCCGGCATGCTCATCGACCGCGTCGGCTTCCTTGGCGTCGCGGTGCGTGAAATCTCGCTCGGCCGCATCGCCGGGGCAGTACTGCTCTTGGCCGGAGCGCTGCTCGTCCGGTTGTTTTGAGCCCCGATGCGCGTCGACCTCTTCGACTTCGACCTGCCGGAGGAGCGCATCGCGCTTCGCCCGGCGGAACCGCGCGACAGCGCCAGGATGCTAGTGGTCAAGCCGGGCGAAGGGCTGGAAGGCCGGACCGTCGGCGACCTGCCATCCTTGCTCCGTGCCGGCGACGTGCTGGTCTTCAACGACACCAAGGTCATCCCCGCACAGCTCAAGGGCATCAGGCGGCGTGGCGAGGCAGAGGCGCAGGTCGAGGCCACGCTGCACATGCGCGTGGCGCCGGATCGATGGCTGGCGTTCATGCGGCCGGGCAAGCGTATCGCCGCCGGCGACCGCATCCATTTCGGCCATGACGGCAATTCCTGTTTCCTCGGCCAGCTCGACGCGACTGTGATCGAGAAGGGCGAGGGCGGCGAAGCGTTGCTTGGCTTCGACCTAGCGGGGCCTTTCCTCGATGAGGCGCTGCACGCCGTCGGCCACATCCCGCTGCCGCCCTATATCGCCTCGAAGCGCGATGACGACGAGCGCGATCGCGCCGATTACCAGACCATCTATGCCCGGGAAGAAGGCGCGGTTGCGGCGCCCACCGCCGGCCTGCATTTCACGCCGGAGCTTTTTGCCGCGCTCGACGCCAAGGGGGTCGAGCGCCATTTCGTCACGCTGCATGTCGGCGCCGGTACGTTCCTGCCGGTGAAGGCGGACGACACCGCCGACCACAAGATGCACGCCGAGATCGGCTCGGTCAGCGAAGCGACAGCCAGGGCGCTCAACGCGGCCAAGGCGAGGGGCGGGCGCATCATTGCCGTCGGCACGACGTCGCTGCGCCTGCTTGAGAGCGCGGCGCGTGAAGACGGTACGCTGGCTGCCTGGTCCGGCCCCACCGATATCTTCATCACGCCCGGCTACCGTTTTCGCACCGCCGACATGCTGATGACCAATTTCCATCTGCCGCGCTCGACATTGTTCATGCTGGTCTCGGCCTTCAGCGGCCTCGACACGATGCGAGCGGCCTATGCGCACGCCATCGAGAGCGGCTACAGGTTCTATTCCTATGGAGACGCCAGTCTTCTGTTCAGGGAGAAGAACGATGGACGATGATCTGCAAACCCTCGATCGCGAAAGCCTTGTCGCGGAAGTGAAAAAGCTGCGCGCCGGCATCCGCGCCCACCGCGATACTTCGGGCCATGATCTTTGCTGGCATCACCCCGACCTGTGGGACCTGCTGCCTGAAAAGACCGAGCCGGCGATCGCCGTGCCGCCCTGGCCAAAATTCATGCGCGGCTGCATCCAATACCGCCAGTCGCTCGACAGGCAGGCGCCGGATGCCCCGGTCCACGACAAGGAATTCAATGGCTGAGACGTTCACCTTCAAGGTTCTGGCGACCGACGGCAAGGCGCGGCGTGGCCTGATCGACATGCCGCGCGGCGAAATCCGCACGCCGGCCTTCATGCCGGTCGGCACCGGCGGCACGGTCAAGGCCATGTATATGGACCAGGTGCGCGGCGTCGGCGCCGACATCATCCTGGGCAACACCTATCACCTGATGTTGCGCCCCGGCGCCGAGCGCGTGGCGCGGCTTGGCGGGCTGCACGAATTCGCCCGCTGGCCGCATCCGATCCTGACCGACAGTGGCGGTTTCCAGGTGATGTCGCTGTCTAAGTTGAGGAAGCTGACGGAAAAGGGCGTCACCTTCCGCTCGCATATCGACGGCGCCGCCTATGAGATGTCGCCGGAACGGTCGATCGAGATCCAGGGACTTCTCGATTCCGACATCCAGATGCAGCTCGACGAATGCACGGCGCTGCCGGCCGAATTGAAAGAGATCGAGCGCGCCATGGAACTGTCGCTGCGCTGGGCCGAGCGCTGCAAGATGGCGTTCGGCGACCAGCCGGGCAAGGCGATGTTCGGTATCGTGCAGGGCGGTGACAATGCAACACTCAGGGTGCGTTCGGCGCAGGCATTGGGCGCGATGAACCTCAAGGGCTACGCGGTTGGCGGCCTGGCTGTCGGCGAACCGCAAGCCGTGATGCTCGACATGCTCGACATCACCTGTCCCGAACTGCCCGCGGACAAGCCGCGCTATCTCATGGGCGTCGGCACGCCGGACGATATCTTGAAATCAGTGGCGCGCGGCATCGACATGTTCGACTGCGTGATGCCGACGCGGGCTGGCCGGCACGGCCTTGCCTATACCAGGCGCGGCAAGGTCAATCTGCGCAACGCCCGGCATGCCGACGATCCGCGCCCGCTCGACGAAGAGAGTGATTGCCCCGCCGCACGCGATTATTCGCGCGCCTATCTACACCATCTCGTGCGTTCGCAGGAGGCGCTGGGCGCGATGCTGCTGACCTGGAACAATCTGTCCTATTATCAGAAGTTGATGCAGGACATCCGGGCCGCAATCGAAGCCGGCGCCTTCGAGGCGCGTGGAGCCGAGATCGCCGAGGGCTGGGCCAGGGGCGATATCCCGGCGCTGTAACGCCCCGGTGCCGTAGCCGTTCAGGTGCTGAGCGAGTTCGATGCCCGCAAGCTGCAGCCGGTGATTTGGAATGTGCCGTCAGGCTGCTGCTGCAGCGTATAGACCGCCTCATAATCCTTGCCGTCGGGGCCCACGATCAGCACCTGCTGGACGATCGAACCGGGACCAGTCTGCTCGACCTTGCCGAAAGAGTAGGACTGTGGCTTGCGCACCGGCGGGTAGCCGTTGGTCACCATGTTCATGAAGGCATCGACGGTCGGGAAAACCTGCTTCACGTTCGGAGCGGCGAAGCTGTATGCCTTGGCGCCGTCATTGGCGATGAGCGCCTTCAATTGACCGTCGATGACGGCCTGGCCAGCCTGAACCTCGGCATCTCCGGCAAATGCCGGGGAAGCCAGCATGAGCGAAACGAACGCGAATGCGAAAATGCCGCGGCGCATGGCCTGTCTCCAACGTCCCTCGAACCGCCTCCAGAAACGTTTTTCAGGAGACATCGTAACATACGCGCGAGGGCGCTTCACGGTTTCAGCGGCCGCCGATATTCGTACTCGTCGTGCCGGATTCCTTATGCTTAAGCTTCCTTTAAGACCGGGCGCCCATCGTACATTCGGGGAAGGAGCGTGCAGTGGGACACATGATTTTCACGCATCCGGTTGGTAGACGCCTGTTGCTGAAAGGTGCCGCCAGTCTTGTCGCCCTGGCTCCGCTGCCGGCCTGGGCGAGGGCGGCGCCGACTGTCACCGAGGTGGCCTTCGATCCGGCGATCCCGGCACTGGGCAATCCCGAGGGCGATGTGACCATCGCCGAATTCGTCGATTATCAATGCCCTATCTGCAAGCTGGTCTTTGTCGAGCTGAAGAAGCTGATGGCCGAGGATGGCGGCATCCGGCTGGTGATGAAGGACTGGCCGATCTTTGGCGATGTCTCGCGCAATGCCGCAAGGATGGCTTTGTCGGCCGGCGACCACTATGCAGCCGCGGTGGATGCGCTGATGGCCAATGAGCGTGGGCTTTCCGAGCGTCGCACCGACGATATTCTCGGATCTGTCGGCGTCGATGTTGCAAAGGCGCGCACCGGTCTCGCCGGCCACCAGCCGCGGATCGATGCCTTGCTGTCGCGCAACGACGCCCAGGCCGCGGGGTTCAGGCTGCAGGGTACGCCGGCATTGGTGATCGGTGGCAGGCTGTTCAAGCGCGGCATGCCGGTTGCGGAGCTGCGCGAGGCCGTGGCCAGGGCTCGCGCCGGCTAAGTGCGGATTCCAACGCTTGAAAGCCCGCCTCCAGTCTGCCAGAAGGGCCGCTTGGACCTGGAAGTTTAGCGGGACGAAGCCATGAAGGCGTTTTTCGTGCAGATCAAATGCGAGTTGGGCAAATCCTATGAGGTTGCCAGCGCGCTTGCCGACGCCGAGATCGCCTCGGAAATCTACTCCACCGCCGGCAACTACGATCTGCTCGCCAAATTCTATGTCGACGATGAGGAAGACGTCGGCCATTTCGTCAATGAGAAGGTGCAGATTCTCCCCGGCATCAAGGACACGTTCACCGTCGTCACCTTCCGCGCCTTCTAGCAGCTCGAGGCGCTTGCCCGGGCACGAGGCAAAGGCTGATCAAGCGCTTGTTGCGGCTGCCTTAATTTTAGGCAGCCGCAACATACTGATCGTCCGCTTACCCCAAATCATCGATTGCGCTTGATTTTCTCGGGCGACGCCAGTGAAATGGCGTCACAGGGGAGTATGCGATTGGCAGCGTTCGATGAAATGCTTCCGGAGGTATCCGGACTGAGAAGACCGTATTCGGCTTACGATCGCTGGCTGAAGGAGCAGGATCCAGCCAGGCTTACCGAGAAGATGCAGGACGCCGAACGCGTCTTCCGCAAGACCGGCATCACCTTCGCCGTCTATGGCGAGCAGGAAGCCTCCGAACGGCTGATCCCATTCGATATCGTCCCACGCATCATTTCAGGCAATGAGTGGCGCAGGCTGACGCAAGGCATCGAGCAGCGCGTGCAGGCTCTGAACGCCTTCCTCGACGACATCTACCATCGCCAGGAAATCCTGCGCGCCGGCCGCGTCCCCCGGGACCTGATCGCCAAAAACGAGGCTTTCCTGCCGGAGATGATCGGCGTGCGGCCGCCGGCCGGCGTCTACACCCACATCATCGGCGTCGATATCGTGCGCATCAGCGAGGACGAATTCTACGTTCTGGAAGACAATGCGCGCACCCCGTCCGGTGTCTCCTACATGCTGGAGAACCGCGAAACGATGATGCAGCTCTTTCCCGAGCTGTTCCAAAAGATCAAGGTGCGACCGGTGGAGAACTACCCGCAGCTGCTGCGCCAGTCGCTGGCGGCGGTTCGCCCGCAGAGTACGAAGGGCGCGCCGACCATCGCCGTGCTGACACCCGGCAGCTTCAATTCCGCCTATTTCGAACACGCTTTCCTGGCCGACCAGATGGGTGTGCAACTGGTGGAGGGCCAGGATCTGCGGGTCGTCGACGGCCATGTCGCGATGCGCACCACCGAAGGCTACAAGCAGATCGACGTGCTTTACCGCCGCGTCGATGATTCCTTCCTCGACCCGCTGACCTTCCGGCCGGATTCGGCTCTTGGCATACCCGGCATCATGGATGTCTACCGCGCCGGCAACATCACTATTGCCAACGCGCCGGGAACCGGCATTGCCGACGACAAGGCGATCTATTCCTACATGCCCGAGATCGTCGAATTCTATACCGGCCGCAAGGCAATCCTCGGCAACATCCCGACCTGGCGCTGTTCGGAGCCGGACAGCCTGAAATACGTGCTCGAACACATCCACGAACTGGTGATCAAGGAAGTCCATGGCTCGGGCGGCTACGGCATGCTGGTCGGGCCGGCGGCGACCAAGAAGGAATGCCAGGATTTTGCCAAGAAGCTGCAGGCCAAACCGTCTAATTACATCGCCCAGCCGACGCTTGCCCTCTCAACCTGCCCGATCCTGACTGAAAAGGGCCTGGCGCCGCGTCACGTCGACTTGCGGCCTTATGTTCTGGTTTCCGACCGCATCCAGATCGTACCTGGTGGGCTGACGCGCGTCGCGCTCAAGGAAGGCTCGCTGGTCGTCAATTCCTCGCAAGGCGGCGGCACCAAGGATACCTGGGTGCTGGATGATTGAGATGAGTGAGTAGGGACTAGTCAGTCGTGAGGCAAAGAGGGACGAAATGCCATATTCTATTGAGATTCAAGCGCTTGCGATTTCCTACTCACTATTCCCTGCTCACTAGCCCGAAAGGCCTGACATGCTTCTAGGCCGCACCGCCAACGGGCTCTACTGGATGAACCGCTACATCGAGCGGGCGGAAAACATGGCTCGGCTGGTCGATGCCGGCCTGCGCATGGCGCTGACCCGCACCCAAAGCGCGTCGGAGGAATGGAACTCGGTCCTGCTGAGTGCCGGCTCCGATGCCACCTTCACGCAGAAATACCAGGACTACACCGCCTCCAATGTCTCCGATTTCCTGCTACGCGACACCTCGAACCCGTCGAGCACGATGTCGTCGATCGAGACGGCCCGCAACAATGCCCGCATGGTGCGCACCGCGCTGACACGCGAAACGTGGGAAAGCATCAATGAAGCCTGGATGGCGTTGAAGCGGATGCTGGCGAGGCCGATCGACGAGCGCGACCTGCCAAGCGTGCTCGACGCCATCAAGCGCGAGACGGCGCTGATCCGTGGCTCGTTCTACGGCACCATGCTGCGCAACGAGATCTTCGATTTCTCGCAGCTCGGCACCTATGTCGAGCGCGCAGACAACACGGCGCGTATCCTCGACGTGAAATACTATGTGCTTTTGCCGTCGATCTCCTGGGTCGGCTCCAGCCTCGACAATTACCAGTGGGAATCGATCCTGCGCTCGGTGTCGGCGCATCGCTCCTATCGCTGGGTCTACGATGCCGACTACAAGCCGACCAACATCGCCGACTACCTGATCCTCAACGTCCGCATGCCGCGATCGCTGACCTTCTGCTATCGCTTCCTGGCGGAACATCTGAAATTTCTCTCCGATGACTATGGCGAGCGCCATGCCTGCCACGCGACGGCGGAGAAAACGCAGGCGATGCTGAGGGCGGGGTCGATCAAGGACATATTCGACGCCGGCCTGCATGAGTTCCTGGCCGGGTTCATTCGCGATAACACCAGGCTCGGCGACGAGATCGCGCAGGACTACAGGTTTTATTGAGCATGATTGAACGTGGACACCGCTTTTCGCTAGAGATCATGCACGCGAACGGAAGATAGCCATGCGGCTGAAAATCACCCACCGAACCGAATACCGCTACGACGCGCCGGTGCAATATCTGCTCCAGCGGCTTCGTCTGCTGCCCGTGAGCGAGCCGACGCAGACCGTGCTGTCCTGGGCGCTAAAGGTCGAAGGCGCGCGCGAGGAGGTGCGATTTACCGACCACTACGGCAACGATACCAGGCTGTTGAGCGTCGAGGGTGACCACGACTTCATCACGGTCGAGGCGTCGGGCGAGGTGGTGACGCGCGATACGTCGGGTGTTTGCGGGCCGCATCAGGGCTTCGCGCCACTCTGGTTGTTCGCGCAGGAGACCGCCTTGACCACCATAGGCGACGGCATCCGTGCCCTTGCCGAGGCGGTCGGCAAGGGCACGGACCTTGAAAGACTGCATCGGCTGATGGCCGCCATCGGCGAGCGCGTCGCCTACACGCCAGGAACCACCAATGCGACGACGTCTGCCGAGCAAGCCTTGGTGCTGAAAACCGGGGTCTGCCAGGACCATAGCCACGTCTTTGCCGCCGCGGCGCGTGCGATGGGGTTTCCGGCCCGCTATGTCAGCGGCTATTTGATGATGGATGCGGCTGTCGAGCAGGCGGCAAGTCACGCCTGGGCGGAAGCGCATGTTCCGGGCCTCGGCTGGGTTGCCTTCGATCCCGCCAACGGTATTTCTCCCGACGAACGCTATGTGAAGGTGGCCACCGGCCGCGACTATCGCGACGCTTCGCCGGTGTCGGGAATTCGACTGGGACAGGCGGAAGAACTGCTTGCGGTCACGGTCACGGTAGAGCAGTAATCCCCCAGGATTACCGCTTCAAGAGATTCCATGACCTATTGCGTCGGCCTCAAGATCGATCGCGGGCTCGTGTTCATGTCGGACACGCGCACGAATGCCGGCATGGATTCGATCTCGACCTTCAAGAAGATGCATGTCTGGGAGCAGCCGGGCGAGCGCGTCATCGTGCTGATGTCGGCCGGCAATCTGGCGACGACGCAAGCTGTGGTCAGCCTGCTCGACGAGCGTACCAAGGCGGTGACCGACCGTCACGAGAAGCTGCTCGAAACGCCGTCCATGTACCAGACGGTGCGGCTGGTCGGCGACACGGTGAAAGAGGTGATCGAGCAATCGTCGCCCGCCGGCGAAAAGGCTGATTCCTATTTCAACGCCTCCTTCATCCTGGGCGGGCAGATCAAGGGCAGCCCGCCGCGCCTGTTCATGATCTACCCCGAAGGCAATTTCATCGAGTCGACCGACGACACGCCGTTCTTCCAGATCGGTGAGACCAAATATGGCAAGCCGATCATCATCCGCGCCTATGAGCGCACGATGAGCCTGGCCGAGACGGTGAAGCTGCTTCTGGTGTCGTTCGATTCCACGTTGAAATCCAACCTTTCGGTTGGCCTGCCGCTCGACCTGCTCTTCCTGGAGCAGGATGCCTTCAAGGTCGGGCTGAAGAAGCGGATCGGGCAGGACGATCCTTATTACCGCACGATCTCCGACGGATGGTCGAATGCGCTGAAGACGGCCTTCGCCAGCCTGCCGGATTTCCCTGGCTAGGAGGCCGCGGAGTCCGCGGCTGTTTTCAAAAGCCGGGCGATGGGTGCTGGCGTGGCGATCATGCGGGGAGGGCAGGATGAACAACGACGATTTCCGGCAATGGTCGCATCGCGCCGCCGAGTGGGGCGCCGACTACCGCAACAATCAGCGTGAGCGGCCGGTGCGGCCACGGGTCGAGCCGGGCGACATTTTCAGGAGCATTGAAGCGTCGCCACCCGAAGACCCGGAACCGATGGACAGGATCTTCGCCGACTTCGAAGCCAAGATCGTACCGGGCATGACCCATTGGCAGCATCCGCGCTTCTTCGCCTATTTTCCAGCCAACGCGGCGCCGGTCTCGGTGGTGGCGGAGTATCTGGTGTCGGCGATGGCCGCGCAATGCATGCTCTGGCAGACATCGCCGGCCGCAACCGAGCTCGAAACCCGCACAGTGGACTGGATGCGCCAGGCGCTCGGCCTGCCGGAAGGCTTTTCCGGCGTCATCCAGGATTCGGCCTCGTCGGCGACGCTCAATGCGGTGCTGACCATGCGCGAGCGGGGGCTGGACTGGCAGGGCAACAAAAAGGGACTGGCCGGGCAGCGGCGGTTGCGCGTCTATTGCTCGGATCAGGTGCACACTTCGATCGATCGGGCGATCTGGGTATCAGGCATAGGCGAGGACAATCTCGTGCGCATTCCGGTCGCCGGCCGTTTTCGCGCCATGGATACGGCGGCTCTCGAAGCGGCCATCATCGCCGACCGGAAAGCCGGCATGCTGCCCGCAGGCATCATCGCCAGCGTCGGCGGCACCAGCACCGGCGGCACGGACGATATCGCAGCGGTCGCGACGGTGGCGGGGCGGCATGGGCTCTACCTGCATGTGGATGCCGCCTGGGCCGGGTCGGCGATGATCTGCCCGGAGTTTCGCCATTTCTGGGCCGGCGCCGAGCTGGCGGATTCGATCGTCTTCAACCCCCACAAATGGCTGGGCGCGCAATTCGACTGCTCGATACAGTTCATTCGCCAGCCAGAGGACCTCGTTCGCACACTGGCCATAAAGCCCGAATTCCTCAAGACACATGGCCGCGACGGCATCATCAATTACTCCGAATGGTCGGTGCCGCTCGGCCGACGCTTCCGCGCCCTGAAACTTTGGTTCCTGCTGCGTGCCCACGGGCTGGAGAATCTGCGCGCCATGATCCGCAACCATGTCGCCTGGAGCGAAGGCCTGGCCGCGCGCATCGCCGCCGAGCCGGATTTCGAGATCGTCACCGAGCCGATGCTGTCGCTGTTTTCATTCCGCCATGCCGCTCCCACCGGCACCGAGCCCGACGGTCACAATCTTCGCCTGGTCAATGCCATCAACGATGACGGCCGCATCTACCTGACGCAGACCAGTGTGAATGGCCGCGTCGCCATCCGCTTCCAGGTCGGCCAGTTCGAGGCAACCGCCGCCGATGTCGATTCGGCTTTTGCCGTCATCACCGAAATCGCGCGTAGCCTGACCTGAACCGGGCTTGTAAAGTTGTGCCGGAGTTTGCCTTTGCAATCATGTGATTTCCATTAGCCGGCTTATACCCTTTCATCGTTTTCGTTTTCAGTTATAATCAAGAAAAACGAAAAGGGGAGGTTGTGAAATGTATCTGTCGCCGCGCCATGCCGAAATCATCCAGATGGCCAAGGACAATGGCCGTGTGCTGGTCGACGATCTGGCGACCCATTTCAACGTGACGCCGCAGACCATTCGCAAGGATCTCAACGATCTCTGCGACCAGCGCCTGCTTTCGCGCATCCACGGCGGCGCTTTGTTCCCGTCCGGCATCGAGAACATGGAGTATGAGGCAAGGCGCAAGATCGCGGCCGACGAGAAGGAAGCGATCGGCCGCGCGGCGGCCAGGCTTATCCCCGACAACGCCTCGCTGTTCATCAACATCGGCACCACGACGGAAGCCGTCAGCAAGGCATTGCTCGACCACAACGGTCTGATGGTCATCACCAATAACATCAATGTTGCCAATAGGATGCGCATATATCCGTCGATCGAGGTGGTGATCGCGGGCGGGGTTGTGCGTGGTTCCGACGGCGGCGTCGTCGGCGAGGCGGCGGTCGATTTCATCAGGCAGTTCAAGGTCGATTATGCTGTCATCGGCGCCTCGGCTATCGATCATGATGGCGCGTTGCTCGATTTCGATTTTCGCGAGGTGAAGGTGGCGCAAGCGATCATCGCCAATGCAAGGCATGTCATCCTGGTGTCCGACCAGACCAAATTCGAGCGTACGGCGCCGGTGCGGATCGGCCATCTGTCCCAGGTAAACACCTTCATCACCGACCGCTGCGACATTGCCTCGGTGCGCAGGATCTGCCAGGAGGCCGAGGTTCAACTGATCGAGACGTCGCTCGGCTAAGCGCTTTCACGGCTGTTTCACGGGCTTGTGATATTTCGTTTGACATTCGTTATGAGTTCGAAATAATTCCGCCACGGTTTCGCAAAAGACAAAAATGGTGCAATGCGAAATCGTGGAGGAACTGGTGGACGCATCTTCAATCCGTGACATCTTCGTCATAGGCGGTGGCATCAACGGCTGTGGCATTGCCCGGGATGCCGTTGGGCGCGGGTTTTCGGTCTTTCTGGCCGAGATGAACGATCTCGCCAGCGGAACTTCATCCGGCTCGACCAAGCTCATTCATGGCGGCCTGCGCTATCTCGAATTCTACGAATTCCGTCTGGTGCGCGAAGCGCTGATGGAGCGCGAGGTGCTTTGGAAGAACGCGCCGCACATCATCTGGCCGATGCGTTTCGTGCTGCCCTACGCCAAGGGCCTGCGCCCGGCCTGGCTGATCCGGCTTGGCCTGTTTCTCTACGATCACATTGGCGGGCGCAAATTGCTGCCGGCGACCAGGACGCTCGACATGACGAGCGATCCGGCCGGCAAGCCTTTGAAACCTTTGTTCAAAAAGGCTTTCGAATATTCCGACGGCTGGGTCAACGACGCGCGTCTGGTGGCGCTCAACGCACGTGATGCCGCCGATCGCGGCGCAACGATCCGCACCCGTACCAAGGTGGTCGGCGCGCGCCGCGAAAACGGCCTTTGGGCAATCAGGATCGAGGATCTGCGGACCGGCGAGACCGAAGAAGTCAAGGCGCGGCTGCTGGTCAACGCGGCGGGGCCCTGGGTCGATCACGTGCTGTCCGGCGTCGTCGGGCTGAACGACGTGCACAATGTGCGCCTGGTGCAGGGCAGCCACATCGTCATCGCCAAGAAGTTCGACGATCCGCGCGCCTATTTCTTCCAGAACAGGGATGGCCGCATCATCTTCGCCATTCCCTACGAGGACGAGTTCACGCTGATTGGCACCACAGATCAGGATTATCCCGGCGATCCGCATGATGTGAAGATCAGCGACACCGAGATCGACTATCTCTGCGCCGCGGCCAGCGAGTATTTCGCGGTTCCCGTCAAGCGCTCGGATATCGTCTGGACCTATTCGGCCGTGCGCCCGCTCTACGATGACGGCGCCTCCAAGGCGCAGGAGGCGACCCGCGACTATGTGCTGAAGGCCGATGGCGGCGAAGGCGCCGCGCCGATCGTCAATGCCTTCGGCGGCAAGATCACCACCTATCGCCGGCTTTCGGAATCGATGCTGGAGAAGATCGAGGGTTTTCTTGGTAAGCGCGGCAAGCCGTGGACATCGAACGCACCGCTGCCTGGCGGAGATTTTCCGGCCACCGGTTTCGACGCGCAGGTGGCGAAGCTCAAGGGTGTCTATCCCTTCCTCGACCAGCGCCTCGCCCGTCGGCTGACCCGGCTTTACGGGACGCGCGCCCAGGTGCTGCTCGGCCTTGCCAAGTCGATTGCCGACCTCGGCCGCAATTTCGGTGGCGACCTCTTCGAGGTCGAGGTGCGCTATCTCGTTGAAAACGAATGGGCTGTCACGGCGGAAGATGTGCTGTGGCGCCGGACCAAGCGCGGCCTGCATCTTGCGCGTGAGCAGGTTGCCGCCCTGGATGAATTCATGCGCGGCATCAGCCGGCGGCACGTCGCGGCCGCCGAATGAAGAGGGTCTCGAGCTGATGCGGAAGGCCTGGGAGGAGGCGTCATGCTGGAACTGAGAAACGTCACCAAGGCGGTCGGCGCGGCCGAGCATATCCGCGACGTGTCGCTGACGCTCCAGCATGGATCGCTCAACGTCCTGCTGGGGCCGACCCTGTCGGGCAAGACCAGCCTGATGCGGCTGATGGCCGGCCTCGACGTGCCCACCTCCGGTTCGGTCTGGTTCGACGGCCAGAACGTTACCGGGACGCCGGTGCAGAAGCGCAAGATCGCCATGGTCTACCAGCAGTTCATCAATTATCCGGCGATGACAGTCTATGAGAACATCGCCTCGCCCTTGCGCGTGGCCGGCATCGAACAGGCCAAGATCGACAGCCAGGTGCGCGAAGCGGCGGCACTTCTCAAGCTGACGCCCTATCTCGACCGCACGCCGCTCAGCCTGTCGGGCGGCCAGCAGCAGCGCACGGCGCTGGCGCGCGCCATCGTCAAGAATGCCAGCCTGGTGTTGCTCGACGAGCCGCTGGCCAATCTCGACTATAAATTGCGCGAGGAATTGCGGGCCGAACTGCCGAGGATCTTCGCCGCCGCGGGCACCATCTTCGTCTACGCCACCACAGAACCGCACGAAGCGTTGCTGCTCGGTGGCAACACGGCGACGCTGTCGGAAGGCCGGATCACCCAGTTCGGCCCGACCATCGATGTCTTCCGCAGGCCGGTCGACCTGGTGACGGCCAGGACCTTCGCCGATCCGCCGCTCAACACCATCGTGCTGGCCAAGAAGGGCCCGGACTTCCTGCTCGAGGGCGGCGTCAAGCTGCCGGTGCCCGTGGAACTCGCCGGCATCGCCGATACGAACTACACGATCGGCTTCCAACCGCATCACCTCTCGCTCGAACGGCCCAATGCCTTGGCCGTGCCGGTGCGAGCCAAGGTCACCATCACCGAAATTACCGGGTCGGAAAGTTTCATTCATCTGGATTTCGCCGATGCGCGCTGGGTCATGCTGACCCATGGCATCCGCGATTTCGAAACCGACGCGGTGGTCGAGGTGTTCATCGATCCGCGTCACGTCATGGTCTTCGACGAGCACGGCCGGGCCATGACCGCGCCGAAGCTGGCGGCTTGAGGAGGGCGATATGGCACGCATCGACGTCAACCATGTCAGGCATTCCTACCTGCCGAACCCGCAAAAGGATGCCGATTTCGCGCTGCGCGAAGTGCACCACATTTTCGAGGATGGCGGCGCCTATGCGCTGCTGGGGCCGTCCGGCTGCGGCAAGACCACGCTGCTCAACATCATTTCAGGCCTGCTCCATCCCTCGCATGGCCAGCTGCTGTTCAACGGCAGGGACGTGACCAATTTGTCGACGCAGGAGCGCAACATCGCGCAGGTGTTCCAGTTCCCGGTCATCTACGACACCATGACCGTTTACGACAATCTGGCCTTCCCGCTGCGCAATCGCGGCGTGCCGGAAGCCGATGTCGACCGCAAGGTGCGCGAGACGCTGGAGATGATCGATCTGGCATCGTGGGCCAAGAAGAAGGCGAGGGGCCTGACCGCCGACCAGAAACAGAAGATTTCGCTCGGCCGCGGGCTGGTGCGTTCCGACGTCAACGCCATCCTGTTCGACGAACCGCTGACGGTCATCGACCCGCATATGAAATGGGTGCTGCGTTCGCAATTGAAACAGCTTCATCGGCGCTTCGGCTACACCATGGTCTATGTCACGCACGACCAGACCGAGGCACTGACCTTCGCCGACCAGGTGGTGGTCATGTATGATGGCGGCATCGTCCAGATCGGCACCCCGGCGGAATTGTTCGAGCGTCCGCGCCACACCTTCGTCGGCTATTTCATCGGCTCGCCCGGCATGAATGTCATGCCGGTGGCGATCGACGGCAAAACCGCGACGCTCGGTTCACAGCGGATCGAGCTGCCGGGCGCGCCCAAGGCGGGCGGTGGCGCGATCGAGCTTGGCATCCGGCCGGAATATGTGCGTCTTGGCCGCGACGGCATGGCCGTTTCGATCAGCAAGGTCGAGGATGTCGGCCGACACAAGGTGGTGCGCGCCAAGCTGGAGGGCCGCGACATCGCGGCGGTCATCGGCGAGGACGAGACAGTGCCGGCCGAACCGAAGGTGCGGTTCGATCCGGCCGGCATCAACATCTATGCCGATTCCTGGCTAGTTGACATGGGGCGTGTCGAGATGGGGGTGGCATAGATGGACAAGACCTGGAACAACAAAGCCTGGTTCCTGGTGCTGCCGGTGCTGGTGCTGGTGGCGTTCACCGCCGTCATCCCGCTGATGACGGTCGTCAACTATTCGGTTCAGGACACGTTCGGCAACAACGTCTTCTTCTGGGCGGGCACCGAGTGGTTCGAGGAACTGCTTTCATCCAGCCGCTTCTGGGAAGCGATGGTTCGCAACCTGGTCTTTTCCTTCATCATCCTGGCGATCGAGGTGCCGCTCGGCATCTTCATCGCGCTCAACATGCCGAAAAAGGGCTGGGGCGTACCGGTCTGCCTGGTGTTGATGTCGCTGCCGCTGCTGATCCCGTGGAACGTCGTCGGCACCATCTGGCAGGTGTTCGGGCGCAACGATATCGGCCTGCTCGGCTACTACGTCAACGCGCTCGGCATCGACTACAACTACGTGCAGGATCCGTTCGACGCCTGGGTCACGATCATCGTCATGGATGTCTGGCACTGGACCAGCCTGGTTGTGCTGCTCTGCTATGCCGGCCTGGTCTCGATCCCCGACGCGTTCTATCAGGCGGCCAAGATCGACGGCGCGTCGCGCTGGGCTGTCTTTCGCTACATCCAACTGCCGAAGATGCAGCGCGTGCTTTTGATCGCCGTGCTGCTGCGCTTCATGGACAGCTTCATGATCTACACCGAACCTTTCGTCGTTACGGGTGGCGGTCCGGGCAATTCGACGACGTTCCTGTCGATCGACCTCGTCAAGACGGCGCTCGGCCAGTTCGACCTTGGTCCGGCGGCGGCAATGTCGCTGGTCTACTTCCTCATCATCCTGTTGTTGTCGTGGGTGTTCTACACCGTGATGACCAACTACGACGCGGAGCGTTGAGATGGCAGGCGCCAATGAACGCACCGAACGCAACGCGATGAACGGCACGGCCGCTTCGGAGGGGCTCGCCAGTTCGCTGTCGCAGAGCGAACTCGACAGGCGCATGCGCCGCCGCGGCGAGGAATCGCGCTGGTGGTGGATCGTGCCGACGCTCTACATCATCGTGCTGTTGCTGCCGATCTACTGGCTCATCAACATGAGCTTCAAGACCAATGCCGAGATCGTCAACTCGCTGACGCTCTACCCGCATGCGCCGACAATCGCCAACTACGTCACTATCTTCACGCAGAAGGCCTGGTATTCCGGCTACGTCAACTCGATCACCTATGTCGTTATGAACATGGTGATTTCGGTCACCGTGGCGCTGCCGGCGGCTTATGCCTTCTCGCGCTATCGCTTCCTTGGCGACAAGCATCTGTTCTTCTGGCTGCTGACCAACCGCATGGCGCCGCCGGCGGTGTTCGCCCTGCCGTTCTTTCAGCTCTATTCGGCCTTCGGCCTGATCGACACGCACATCGCGGTGGCGCTGGCGCACTGCCTGTTCAACGTGCCGCTGGCGGTGTGGATTCTCGAAGGTTTCATGTCGGGCGTGCCGAAGGAAATCGACGAAACCGCCTATATCGACGGTTATTCGTTCCCGCGCTTCTTCATCAAGATCTTCATGCCGCTGATCGCCAGCGGCATCGGTGTCGCCTGCTTCTTCTGTTTCATGTTCTCGTGGGTCGAGCTCTTGATCGCGCGGACGTTGACCACGACCGACGCCAAGCCGATCGCGGCAACGATGACCCGCACCGTGTCAGCCTCGGGCATGGATTGGGGGCTGCTCGCCGCCGCCGGCGTGCTGACGCTGATCCCGGGTGCGCTCGTGATCTGGTTCGTCAGAAACTACATCGCCAAGGGCTTCGCCCTGGGGAGGGTATGATCCATGAACCTCGATTTCTCCTGGATGGCGTGGACCTGGCCGACGGCGGCGTTCTTCAGCGTCATCGCGCTGCTTTTGCTCGGCATGGGTATCTGGGAATACGCTTCGCCCGGTGGGAACCCGCGTATCGGCGTGCTGCGCTTCGAGACGACGCGCGGCGACCGCCTCTTCGTTTCGCTGCTTGGCAGCGCCTTTATCCATCTCGCTTGGCTGGGTCTGGTTGGGCCCAGCCTGTGGTGGGCTCTCGCTCTCTCCGTGGTCTACGCCATTGGCGTGTTCCGCTACGTATAGAGGGGGAAACTGATGGGGCGGCCGCGTATCGGCGGACGCTCCAGATCGCACTTGAAACCTTTTTAGAAACTTGGAGGAGACACAATGCGACGGCAATTTTTAACGTCAACGACTGCCCTTGTCCTTTTGCTCGGCGCGGGCCACGCCTATGCCGGAATGGATGAAGCAAAGACCTTTCTCGACAAGGAGATAGGCGATCTGTCGACGCTTTCGCGCGCCGACCAGGAAAAGGAAATGCAGTGGTTCATCGACGCCGCCAAGCCGTTCGCCGGCATGGAGATCAAGGTGGTTTCGGAAACGCTGACGACACACCAGTATGAATCGCAGGTGCTCGCGCCGGCGTTTGCCGCCATCACCGGCATCAAGGTCACACACGACGTCATCCAGGAAGGCGACGTCGTCGAGAAGATCCAGACCCAGATGCAGACCGGCCAGAACCTCTATGACGGCTGGGTCAACGATTCCGACCTGATCGGCACCCACTGGCGCTACCAGCAGGTGCGCAACCTGACCGACTGGATGGCTGGTGAAGGCAAGGACGTCACCAATCCGGGCCTCGACCTGGCGGACTTCGTCGGCTCCTCCTTCACCACGGCGCCGGACAAGAAGCTCTATCAGCTCCCCGACCAACAGTTCGCCAACCTCTACTGGTTCCGTTACGACTGGTTCAACGACGAGAAGAACAAGGCCGACTTCAAGGCCAAGTACGGTTACGACCTCGGCGTGCCGGTCAACTGGTCGGCCTATGAGGATATCGCCGAGTTCTTCACCGGCCGCGACGTCGACGGCAAGAAAGTCTATGGCCACATGGACTACGGCAAGAAGGACCCGTCGCTGGGCTGGCGGTTCACCGACGCGTGGCTGTCGATGGCCGGCAATGGCGACAAGGGCCTGCCCAACGGGCTGCCGGTCGACGAATGGGGCATCAAGGTCAACGAGAAATCGCAGCCGGTCGGCTCCTGCACGGCGCGCGGCGGCGACACCAACGGCCCGGCCGCGGTCTATTCGATCCAGAAATACCTGGACTGGCTGAAGGCCTACGCGCCGCAGGAAGCGCAGGGCATGACCTTCTCCGAATCGGGCCCGGTTCCGGCGCAGGGCAACATCGCCCAGCAGATCTTCTGGTACACCGCCTTCACCGCCGACATGGTGAAGCCTGGCCTGCCGGTCATGAACGACGATGGCACGCCGAAGTGGCGCATGGCCCCATCGCCGCATGGCGTCTACTGGAAGGACGGCATGAAGCTCGGCTACCAGGACGTCGGGTCGTGGACGCTGATGAAGTCGACGCCCGAAGACCGGGCGAAGGCGGCCTGGCTCTATGCCCAGTTCGTGACATCGAAGACCGTGGACGTGAAGAAGAGCCATGTCGGCCTGACCTTCATCCGCGACTCCACGATCCACGACAAGAGCTTCACCGAACGCGCACCGAAGCTCGGCGGCCTGATCGAGTTCTATCGTTCGCCGGCCCGTGTGCAGTGGTCGCCGACCGGCACCAACGTGCCTGACTATCCGAAGCTGGCACAACTCTGGTGGCAGGCGATCGGCGATGCGTCGTCGGGCGCCAAGAGCGCGCAGGAAGCGATGGACTCGCTCTGCGCCGAGCAGGAAAAGGTCATGGGCCGCATCGAGAAGTCCGGCGTCCAGGGTGACATCGGGCCGAAGCTCGCGGAGGAACATGATCTCGCTTACTGGAATGCCGACGCGGTCAAGGCCGGCAATCTCGCGCCTCAGCTGAAGATCGAGAACGAAAAGGAAAAGCCGCAGACCATCAACTATGACGAGCTGGTCAAGAGCTGGCAGAAGTAAGACGGTCTATGCGGGCTTTCGCGCCCTTGTGAAACAGGGAGACGGCGCGTTGCCGTCTCCCTTCTTGTATCAAGGCGGAGGACGTTGGAATGAGCGGTTTTGTGCTGGCCATCGACCAGGGAACGACATCGACCCGGGCGATCCTGTTCGACAAGGACATGACAGTCGCCGGCAGCGGGCAGAAGGAATTCACCCAGCACTATCCGGCCTCCGGCTGGGTCGAGCACGACCCGGAAGAGATCTGGGCAAGCGTCGTGACGACGGTGAAGGCCGCACTGAAAAAGGCCGGCTGTACGGCTGCCGATGTCGTGGCCATCGGCATCACCAACCAGCGCGAGACCATCGTCATCTGGGATAGGGCGACGGGCAAACCGATTCACAACGCGATTGTCTGGCAAGATCGGCGCACCGCGCCGCTTTGCCAGAAGCTCAAGAAACAAGGGCTGGAAAAGAAATTCACGCACAAGACCGGCCTGCTGCTCGATCCCTATTTTTCGGGCACCAAGATCGCCTGGATGCTGGACAAGGTGAAAGGCGCAAGGAAGCGGGCCGAGAAGGGCGAATTGCTGGCCGGCACCATCGACAGTTTTCTGATCTGGCGGCTGACCGGCGGCAAGGTGCACGCCACCGATGCCACCAACGCGTCCCGCACGCTCGTCTACAACATCGCCGAGAATGCCTGGGACGACGAACTGCTTTCCATCCTGCGCATTCCAGCCGCGATGTTGCCCGAAGTCAAGGATTGCGCCGATGAATATGGAATCACAGAGAAAAGCCTCTTTGGCGCCGAGATCAGAATCCTCGGCGTCGCCGGCGACCAGCATGCCGCAACCATCGGGCAGGCCTGCTTCGAGCCGGGTATGATGAAATCCACCTACGGCACAGGCTGTTTTGCGCTGCTCAACACCGGCAGCGATCTGGTGCGCTCGAAGAACCGGCTGCTGACGACCATCGCCTATCGGTTGAACGGCAAGACCACCTACGCGCTGGAAGGCTCGATCTTCATTGCCGGGGCCGCCGTGCAATGGCTGCGCGATGGCATCAAGGTGATCGGCAAGGCCGAACAGAGCGGCAGGCTGGCGGCGGAGGCCGATCCGACCCAGAATGTCTATCTGGTGCCGGCTTTTGTCGGGCTCGGCGCGCCGCATTGGGACGCCGGGGCGAGGGGCGCGATCTTCGGGTTGACCCGCAATTCCGGCCCGGCGGAGTTCGCCCGAGCCGCTCTGGAATCTGTCGCTTATCAGACCCGCGACCTGCTGGATGCGATGCGCAAGGACTGGAAGGGCGCCTCCGCCAAGACCGTGCTCAGGGTCGATGGCGGCATGGTGGCGTCGGACTGGACCATGCAGAGACTGGCCGACATTCTCGACGCGCCGGTCGATCGGCCGACCATCCTGGAGACGACCGCGCTGGGAGCGGCCTGGCTCGCCGGTTCGAGAGCCGGCGTGTGGCCGAAGGCGCGAGAATTCGCAAAAAGCTGGGCGCTGGAGCGGCGCTTTCAGCCGGAGATGGACGCTTCCAGCCGTGCGGCGAAACTGTCGGGCTGGCGCGATGCCGTGCGCAGGACACTGAGCACCTAAAAAGGCCCGCGCCATTTTGGCGCGGGCCTTCTACTCACAAGCATACGCTACTCATACGCCACTCACACTATCCGTGGATCAGTACGGCGAGCGGCACTCCTGGCGCGGCCCATTGTACGGCTGGAAGGTGTTGTCCGATGCCCGGTAGCTCTTGTAGCGGTCGTAGCACCACTGGACGTGCGAGTTGCCTTCATAGACACGATTGCTCTCGCTGTTGACGATCGCACCGGTGATCAATGCGCCAGTCGCGAAAGCGGCAAGCGGGAACCAGTAATCGCCATGGCGGCGGTAACCGCGACGGTATTCACGATAGCCGCGATGGCCGTTCCAATAACTTCCACCATCATAGTTTCGCGCAAAGTTACGATTGCGGTTGAAGTTGCGGTTGCTGAAGTTTCGATTGCCGTGGCGGTTGTTCATCCAGGGCTTGTAGTCGACGTTCTGTGCATCGCTAGAAGCTGATGACGTCTGCGGCACAAACATCTGGGCTGCTTCTGCCGGCATGGCGGCCGCCGCGGCAAAAGATATTGATAGCGTGGTCGCCAGTATACCCGTTGCGAGCTTGTTCATGGTCTTCTCCTTCGAAAGGATGATTGACGTCCCTTGTGGCGAGGTAACGAGCGATCTTACCGATGGTTCCTCATGAACCGCCAAGTTGCTGATTTGTAATGTTTCTCGGTTGGGTCGGCAGCCCATTGAAAAGTTCTGCCGGCTGCTCGGGGGATTTGGAGCCTTCGGGGCGTCTTATCAGGCGAAGTGACCATGCTTGAAACAGCTGGCCTTTTGACGCTCTTTTCCGGTTGACCGGTCGCGGCACTCTCCCTATGTTCCGCGCAATTTCGAGGGCGGCCTTTTCGAGCCCGCGGGAGCGCGTAGCTCAGCCGGTAGAGCAACTGACTTTTAATCAGTAGGTCATGGGTTCGAATCCCATCGCGCTCACCATCGTCAAATGTCTTGCCAGCGCTTTTGATTTGTCCGTGTATCTTGTCGCGCTCAACGACTGTTCAGATGCTTCATGACAGATGCACGTCCAAAACGGCGGCTTTCTTGGCGATCAGCCCTTCCAGATCCGCGTCGGATCGCTTCGTGCCCGTCCGTTCGCGCAGCAACGAGATCACGGCGCTCATCGAAAGCTGCGCCGTGCGATCGCTCAGGATGGCGTCCACCGCGCCGGCAACATCGGGGGTCTCGGTCGGTGCTCGCATAATCGGTTCCTTTCTGTTCAGGTCGGCGTCGGCGCCGTTGGCCGGTCCCCTTACGCCGCGGTCGAAGATGACGGCCAAGCCGTTCTTCACAGCGAGGGAGGCGACCATGTCGTCGAGGTCGTGATCGGAAAGCGCTGGCTCCGAAGGATCAGGTTTCAGGGTTCTGCGGATCACTCGGGCAGCCTGGTCCGTGGACACAAAGCCGAAATGCCGTTTTCTGGCCTCGACATATTGCTCGATGATCATACTCAGACGCCGGGCTGCGATATCCCTGGGTTCCTGCATCTGGGCCTCCTTCGACCGCCGTAAGCGCAAGGTCGGCGGCACCAACAGGAAATAGGGCGGCTGCGTCGAGCCAAACAGGGGACGGATCGATCATTCGTCGCACTTTCCAATGATTCCGGAACGATCCCGGCCCTGATGCATTTTGGCTCTATGACCAGCTTATTGAGGGACGCCGGGACATGAAGATCGCCCATGTCGCGCCGCTGTACGAATCGGTGCCGCCAAGACTGTACGGGGGTACCGAGCGCATCATCTCATACCTTACCGAAGCGCTCGTCGACCTCGGCCACGAGGTGACCTTGTTCGCCAGCGGCGATACGAAGACCTCGGCCAAGCTCGTGCCGTGCCGCGAAAGGGCGCTTCGTCTCGATCCTCGCCCGCTGAAGTCGGAGATCGCGGCGCATCTGTCCATGCTCGACGAGGTGAGGAAACGCGCCGACGACTTCGACGTCGTTCATTTCCATCTCAGCCATTTCCTCCATTTCCCGTTTTTCCGCAATATGCCGCAACGCACGGTGACGACCCCGCATGGCAGGCTGGATTACGTGGATCTCGCGCAGGCCTATGACCGGTTTCCGCGGTTCCCCATGATTTCCATATCCCGCAGCCAGCGGGCGCGGTTCGCGTCCGCCAATTGGCTTGCGACAATCCATCACGGGTTGCCGGTTGGGCTTTATGAGCCCGATTTCGAAGCGGGCTCGGACGGGACCTACCTTGCGTTTCTCGGCCGAATGTCGCGCGACAAGCGGCCGGATAGGGCGATCGAGATTGCCCGCCGCACCGGCCTGAAACTGAAGCTCGCCGCCAAGGTCGGCGATGGCGACCGCGCCTATTTCGAGGAAGTCGTGCAGCCGCTCATCGATGGCGACCGGGTCGAATATGTCGGCGAGATCGGCGAGGACCAGAAGGCCAGGTTCTTGGGCAATGCGGCCGCCTTGCTGTTCCCCATCGATTGGCCCGAACCCTTCGGGCTTGCGGTGATCGAGGCCATGGCCTGCGGAACCCCGGTCATGGCCTGGAGTTGCGGCGCCATGCCCGAGATCATCGATCATGGGGCCACCGGCTTTGTCGTCGAGACCATCGAGGATGCCGTCGCCTCGATGCCTGCTCTCCTGCAACTCGACAGGCGAAGAATAAGAACCGCCTTCGAAAGGCGGTTTTCGGCCGACAGAATGGCCAGGGATTATGTCGCGGCTTATTCGCGGCTGAGCGATGGTCTCGAAGAAAGCAGAGCTTCGTAGACCTTCACCCGTTCGGAAACCAACACGGGACAATCTTCTTGACCATTACCCAACTCGACGAGCGCAAGCTCGATCCTGCAATCGCACTGGCTTCACTCGACGAAACCGCGCCCCGGGAGCCGCATCGGCTTTACGCCCTCAAGCACGGTGACTGCTTTGCCGTCGCCGATGCCTATGGCGACATACGCGGCGCCGGCGACGGCTTCTTCCGTGACGACACGCGGATGCTCTCCGAATTTCGCCTGACCGTCGGCGGACGGTCGCTCTCATTGCTTGGCGCATCGCTTAGCCAGGACAACGTCCTGTTCACGAGCAATCTGACCAACCTGCCGATCGAGAGTGCCGCTGGCCGACAGATTCCGCAAGGTGCCCTTCATATCGAGCGGGTCAGACTGCTGTGGCAGGAAAGACTGTATGAACGCATAACGCTCTCCAACTACAGCCGGGAGCATTCGACCGTCCTTCTGTCGCTGCGCTTCGGTGTCGATTTTCGCGACATGTTCGAGGTTCGGGGTTCGACGCGTCCCAAGCGAGGAACTGCCCACACGGCCGAGATCGATCGGAACTCGGTCTTGCTGCGCTACGAAGGCTTGGACAAGGTGGTGCGTACATCCGCGATGTCGTTTTCGCAGACGCCCGATCAATTGACCTCCGAGCGGGCGGATTTCTTCATCGCGATCACCAAGCGCAGCAGCCAGACGCTTTACGTGGAAGTGGGCGGCGAGACGACAGACCGGCCCGAAAGCGGCCGGTTCCGGGCCGCCGCCGCCCGTGCCCGTTTCGGCATGCGCGCCAAGCGGCGGCATGGCGCGACGCTGCACAGTTCGGGCCGTGTTTTCAATGATTGGATGGAACGCGCCCGCGCGGACGTGGCGTTGCTCACGACGGAATTGGCGACCGGCCCTTACCCCTATGCCGGCATTCCATGGTTTTCCACCGCCTTCGGCCGGGACGGGGTGATTTCCGCCTTGCAGATGCTTTGGCTCAATCCAGGCCTGGCCCGCGGCGTGCTTGCGTTTCTCGCCCAGCACCAGGCGACCGAGACCTCTCTCTTCAGCGATTCCGAACCCGGCAAGATCATGCACGAGACGCGCAAGGGCGAGATGGCGGCGCTCAGCGAACTGCCGTTCGGCCGCTACTATGGCGGTGTCGACACGACGCCTCTCTACATCCATCTCGCCTGCGCCTATGCCGACCGCACGGGAGACACGGCTTTCATCGACAGCCTTTGGCCATCGCTGTGCGCGGCGGCCGAGTGGATCGAAACAGCGAGCCGTCCCACAGGGTTCCTCACCTACCAGCGCGCCGCGGAGTCAGGGCTTGCCAACCAGGGGTGGAAGGACAGTTTCGATTCCGTCTTCCATGCCGACGGCCGCATTCCAAAAGGACCGATAGCGCTGGTCGAGGTCCAGGGCTACGTCTTCGCGGCGTTCCAGGGATTGGCAAAGCTTGCGCGGTTGCGCGGCGAAGAGGAGCGGGCGCAGGATTGGGAAGTGCGCGCGGATGCCATTCGCCAACACGTCGAACGGCACTTCTGGATCGAAGACCTCGGCTATTATGCACTGGCGATCGATGGCGATGGCCAGCCCTGCAAGGTGCGCACGTCCAATGCCGGTCACCTGCTCTATGTCGGCCTTCCCAGTCCGGATCGCGCACGCATGGTCGCCGACCAGTTGCTGTCGGCTTCGTTCCATTCCGGCTGGGGACTGAGAACGCTGGCTGACGACGCGATCTTCTTCAATCCGATGTCCTATCATAACGGGTCGATCTGGCCGCACGACACCGCGATCTGCGCGGCCGGACTGGCACGATATGGGATCCGCGACAGCGTGGTGCGGTTGATGAGCGGAACCTTCGAATCCGCGGTTCACTTCAACATGCGGCTGCCCGAACTGTTCTGTGGTTTCACGCGCGCGGCCGGCGAAGCGCCGATCGCCTATCCGGTGGCCTGCCTGCCGCAGGCCTGGTCCGCGGGCTCCGCCTTCATGCTCATGCAGGCCTGCCTGGGCCTCCAGATCGACGGCCGGACCAACGAAATTCACGTGACCCAGCCGCGCTTGCCGATCGGTATCGACAACCTCGTCCTTCGCCATCTCTCGGTAGGAGATGTGGCGGTGGATCTGACGTTTCAACGCGTGGGAGATCGTGTCGGCGCCTTCCTCGCCGATGCGCATGAGGGTCTGGTCCCTCTGGTGGTCAGGAGCTGAAAAATCGGAACCATCATGGGTCCGGAACGTTGGACTGCCATGCCAAGGATGCTGGAGTTCCTGTCGGTGGATTTGCCGCATCGCATTGAAAGGTAATCAATTCGAAATGCCCGACAACAGTTCGTATCTGGTCGTTTCTTCAGCTGCAACGTGGCTCTTCATCATCGCAATTGTCGTCATCCTATGCATCGCTTTTGCCTTGGCGGTTTCGCGGGCGAATCGGGCCAGAAACGCCAAGCGCACTCGCCTCGAAGCAGGGCTCGCCCGCAGTCCGCTGCCGGAATTCGAAAAGAACGGGCAATCCGCGACCGCCGCGCTCGTCCAATGGTCGCCGGAAACCTTGCGTCACATTCTGGCGAGGGAACTTCCGGACGCGCAGGTGATCGTGGTCTCGAACCGTGAACCCTATATCCACAACCGCAACGGGGACGAAATCCAGCTGGTCGTGCCCGCCAGCGGCTTGGTCTCGGCCCTGGAGCCGATTACGCGCGCCTGTGCCGGCACATGGATCGCCTATGGGGGCGGCTCGGCCGATGCACTTGTCGTCGATGAAAATGACCGCGTCGAGGTGCCGCCGGAAAATCCTTCCTATACGTTGCGCCGCGTCTGGCTGAGCGAGGAAGAACTGCAGGGCTATTACCTGGGCTTTGCCAATGAAGGGCTCTGGCCGCTGTGCCACATTGCCTTCACCAGGCCGACCTTCCGCGCTTCGGACTGGGAGGCCTACGAGGCGGTCAATCGCAAGTTCGCGGAGACGGTTGTCGCCGAGGCCCGCAACGAACGGCCGATCGTTCTAGTCCAGGACTATCATTTCGCGTTGTTGCCGCGGATGATCCGGGAGCGCCTGCCGGAAGCGATCATCATTACCTTCTGGCACATTCCATGGCCGAACTCCGAGGTCTTCAGCATCTGCCCGTGGCGCGAGAAGATTCTCGAAGGGCTGCTTGGCAGTTCAATCGTCGGCTTCCACACCCAGTTTCATTGCAACAACTTCATCGACAGCGTCGACCGCTTCCTGGAGAGCAGGATCGAGCGCGAGGATTCCGCGATCTCCTATGGCGGCCAGATCAGCCTGGTTCATGCCTATCCGATTTCGATCGAATGGGACCCGGCGCGACAGGCCAAGCTGCCCGATGTGGCGCAATGCCGCCGGCTTGTTCGTGAGAAATTCGGGCTGGCGGATGATGTCAGGCTGTGCGTTGGCGTCGAACGTCTCGACTACACCAAGGGCATCCTTGATCGCTTTACCGCACTCGATGAGCTGCTGACGCTTCATCCGGAATGGATTGGCAAGGTCGCCTTCCTGCAGATCGCGGCCCCCAGCCGCGGAAGCTTGCCCGCATATCAACAGCTGCACGAAGAATGTCTGCGCCAAGCCGAGGACCTCAACCGGCGCTATGGCCGTGACGGCTACACTCCCGTCCTCATGGTGACGGAGCATCATTCGCAGGATCAGGTCTACGAAATCTACCGGGCGGCCGACGTGTGCATGGTCACAAGCCTGCATGACGGCATGAACCTTGTGGCCAAGGAGTTTGTCGCGGCGCGCGATGACGAACAAGGTGTCCTCCTGCTGAGCATGTTCGCCGGCGCCTCGAAGGAATTGCTGGAGGCGCTGATCGTCAACCCCTACGACGCCACGATGATGGGGGACGCCTTGTTGCAGGCTTTGACGATGTCGGCGGATGAGCAGCGGCAGCGCATGCAAAGGATGCGTGAGATCGTTCGCGAGAACAATGTCTATCGGTGGGCAGGCAGCATGCTTCTCGATGCCGCGCGCTTGCGCAAACGCGTTGCGGTCGATCGCGCCGTCGGCGCGGCCCCGACGTCATCAGGCAATGTGATATCGCTGCTTGATCGCAGACGCGTGGCGGCACTGTGATGTCGTCCTTGCCAAAACTGTCCGCGCCTGAAGTCCCCAAAGGGCCGTGGTGCCTTTTCCTGGATATTGACGGCACGCTTCTGGAACATGCCGCGCATCCCGACGCGGTGGTTGTCAGCGATCAGTTGCGTAAGCTGTTGGCGGGGCTCGAATTGCAATTGGACGGAGCCCTGGCGTTCATCACGGGACGGTCGATCGCCGCGGTCGACCATCTCTTCCAGCCCCTAAGATTGCGCGCCGCCGGGCTCTATGGGCTTGAGCACAGGCTCACGCGTGACGGTCCGGTGGAGGCGGCTGGCGAGCCGGCCGACATTGCCGCGCTTGCTGAGGAAGTCGAAGCGGAACTGGCCAGCGCGGACGTCTATATCGAGCGCAAGGGTCCGATCCTGGCAATCCACACACGCGCGGCGCCGCACTTGTTGCAGCGCGCGACGCAACTGGTCGAACAGGCGCTGGAGAGGTTGCCCGTGGGATATCGGGTGCTGGCGGGTAATGCCGGCGTTGAACTGATGCCGCTGGAGGCAGCGAAGGGCGCGGCAATCAGGCGTTTTTTGGATCTGCCGGCTTTCGAGGGGAGGCGGCCAGTGTTTCTGGGCGACGACACGTCCGACGAGAATGGGTTCGAGGCCGTCAATGAGATGGAAGGCATTTCGATCCGCATCAAACCGCGCGGGACGACAGCAGCGCGATACGCGCTTGCCGGCGTGGACGAGGCCTTGGCCTGGCTGGATGCGGTAAGCCTCGCCCAGGTCCGCTGAGGCGGCTCAGCCTTCCCCGAAAACAAGAGAAACATTGCCGCCGGCGTGACGCTCGAGGCGGCCGGCGAGATCAAGTTCCAGGAGCACCATGAAGACCTGGGCCGGGTGCAGACCGGTGTGGCGAATGATTTCATCGACTGGCACGGGTGTCGGCCCCAGTGTCTCGATCACCTTGGCGCGGTCGCTCTCGCCCGGTGGCGGGGTGGCTGAAAAGTCAGGCGGATCTTCAAACGGCGGCACCTCGGGCGCGCGCATTCCGGTCAGCGGCGCGATCGCCCGGGAAATGTCTGAAGCTTCCGTCACCAGCGTGGCGCCGTCCTTGAGCAGGCCATTGGTTCCGGCGGCGCGCGGATCGAGCGGGGAACCGGGCACCGCGAAGACCAGCCGGCCCATCTCGCCGGCAAGCCTGGCGCTGATCAGCGAACCTGAGCGCTGCGCTGCTTCAATCACGACCAATCCAAGCGCAGCACCGGCGACAAGGCGGTTGCGGCGCGGAAAATCCTGGGCGCGCGGCTGCCAGCCGAACGGCATTTCCGACAGGATGGCGCCGCGCTCGGCAATGTCATCGCACAGGCCGGCATTTTCGGGCGGGTAGGGCAGGTCGAGCCCGCCGGCGAGCACTCCGACCGTACCGGTCGAGAGGCTGCCCTGATGCGCCGCCGTATCGATGCCACGTGCCAGGCCGGAGATGATTCCGTAGCCGTCCCTTCCGAGATCGGCGGCCAGCATGCGCGCCATCTTGATGCCGGCAAGCGACGCGTTGCGCGCGCCGACGATCGCGACCCCAGGCAACCGGAACACCGCGGCATTGCCCTTGATCGCCAGCAGCGGCGGCGGATTGTCCATGCTGCGCAGCAACGGCGGATAGTCTGCCTCGCCAATGCCGACAAAGCGTGCACCGATCCGTCGTGCGGCTTCCATCTCGGCCTCGGCTTCGGCAATGGAAGGGATGCGCACGATCCGGTTGGCGCCGCCGGAGATCATCAGTTCCGGCAGCATTTCCAATGCGACTTCCGCCGAACCGAAGCGGTTGATCAAGTCGCGAAAGGAGGCCGGGCCGACATTCGGAGTACGGATCAGCCGTAGCCAGCTCAGCCGCTGGCGATCGCTGAGACGCGGCGCTGCGGCCGGTTCGCTCACCCCTTGGCTCCGATCTTGCCCTCGGTGCCGGCAAGCAGCCGCGAGATGTTGGCTCTATGCTTGATGAAAACAATGATGCTCATGACCACGAACAGGGCGGCAATCTGGGGTGTGCTCATGAAATAGAGGGCGATCGGGACGACGACGGCCGCGACCAGCGCCGCCAGCGAGGAGAAGCGAAACAAGAAAGCCACCGCCAGCCAGACGACGGCGAAGATCAGTGCCACCTGCCAGGCGAGGCCGATCAGCACACCGAGATAGGTGGCGACGCCCTTGCCGCCTTTGAAGCCCAGCCAGACAGGGAAGAGGTGACCGAGAAAGGCGCCAAGGCCGGCCCAGACCGCCGTCTCGGGCGCGAAATGGCCGGCGATCAAAACGGCAGCGGTGCCTTTCAGCGCGTCGAGCAGCAAGGTCGCGGCGGCAAGCCCCTTGTTGCCGGTGCGCAGCACGTTGGTGGCGCCGATATTGCCGGAACCGAGCTTGCGCACGTCGCCGAGGCCGGCAGCGCGGGTGAGCAGCAGACCGAACGGAATCGAGCCCAGCAGATAGCCGAAAACCAGTGCCAGGATCAGGCCGTAAGTCATTGGTTCCCCCGCATTTCCCCCAACCATCCCCGACGTGACATGGCCACTGCCGGTTCAGGATGAAAACACTGTGCGGCCCGCCACCAGCGTTTGCAAGACCTTGCCTTGCAGCCGCGCCCCTTCGAAACAGGTGTTCTTCGAGCGCGAACGAATGCCGCTTTCACTGACGATCCAGGGTTCGTCCAGATCGACAAGCGCTAGGTCCGCAATGGCACCCGGCTTCAGCGTGCCGCCTGGCAATCCAAAAAGCCTCGCCGGCGCGGTGGACAAGGTTTCGATCAGCCTGAGCAACGGCACATCGCCATTGTGGTAGAGGCGCAAGGCCGCGCCCAGCAGGGTTTCGAGGCCGATGGCTCCTGCTGCCGCGTCGGCGAAGGGCAGGCGTTTGGTGTCGACATCCTGCGGATCATGCGAGGAGACGATGATGTCGACCGTTCCGTCCTTCACCGCCTCGATGATAGCCAGCCGGTCTTCCTCGGCCCGCAGCGGCGGCGTCAGGCGAAAGAAGGTGCGATACTCGCCGACGTCGTTTTCGTTGAGCGACAGATTGTGGATCGAGACGCCCGACGTCACCGCCGCGCCATCGGCCTTCGCCCGCGCCATGGCGCTTGCGGCCATCGCCGTCGAGATCTTCGCCGCATGGTATGAACCGCGCGTCAGCCGCGCCAGCGCAAGGTCTCGCTCGAGCGGGATGGATTCGGCTTCACGCGGAATGCCGGAAAGGCCGAGCCAACTGGCGTACAGGCCTTCATTCATGACGCCCGACGAGCCGAGGTCGGCATCCTGCGTTTCGTGGACGATGGTGGCGCCGAAGTCGCGGGCATAGGTCAGCGCGCGGCGCATCACCAATGCGCTCGATATGGTATGCCGGCCATCGGTGAAGGCGACGGCGCCTGCCTCGCGCAGCAGGCCGAACTCCGTCATCTCGCGGCCGTGGAGGCCCTTGGTGATGGCGGCGGCCGGAAAGATGTTGACGACAGCCGTATCCTTGGCTGTGCGCAGCACGAATTCGACCAGCGCCACATTGTCGATCACCGGGTCGGTGTCGGGCATCATGACGATCGACGTCACCCCGCCGGCGGCCGCGGCGATGCTTGCCGAAGCGATGGTTTCGCGATGCTCGCCGCCCGGTTCGCCGATGAAGACGCGGCCATCGATCAAACCCGGGATGATCGCCTTGCCGGCGCAGTCGATTGCCGTGGCGCCGTCGGGGGCGCCCTGGTTCAGCGCCGCCTTGCCCGCGGCAACGATTTTCTTGCCATCGACGATGACGGAGCCGACTTCGTCGACCCCGCGCGAAGGGTCGACGATGCGGGCGCGTTCAAAGACCGTGATGCTCATGCGCCGCGGCCCTCTTGATTACGGCCCTCTTGATTACGACGCGGATCGAGCAGCGCTTCCATCACCGCCATGCGCACGGCGACGCCCATCTCCACCTGTTCCTGGATGACGCTTTGCGGGCCGTCGGCGATTTCGGAGGCGATCTCGACCCCCCGGTTCATCGGGCCAGGATGCATGACCAGAGCATCGTCCTTGGCCGCCTTGAGCTTTTCGGCATCGAGGCCGAAATAGCGGAAATATTCGCGCACCGACGGCACGAAGGCGCCTTCCATGCGCTCGCGCTGCAAGCGCAACATCATCACCACATCCGCGTCCTTGAGGCCTTCCGCCATCGATCGGCAAACGATCACGCCCATCCTGTCGATGCCCGACGGCAGCAGCGTCGAGGGCGCCACCACCCGCACCTGTGCGCCAAGTGCGTTGAGCAGCATGATGTTGGAGCGCGCCACGCGCGAATGCAGGATATCGCCGCAGATCGCCACGATCAGCTTCGACAGCGGACCCTTGGCGCGGCGAATGGTGAGCGCGTCGAGCAGCGCCTGTGTCGGGTGTTCATGGGCGCCGTCGCCGGCATTGACCACCGAGCAACCGACTTTCTGCGCCAGAAGGGCCGCGGCGCCCGCCGACTGGTGGCGGATGATCAATATGTCGGGCCGCATGGCGTTCAGTGTCATCGCGGTGTCGATGAGCGTTTCGCCCTTCTTCACCGAAGAACTCGCCACCGACATGTTCATGACATCGGCGCCAAGCCGCTTTCCGGCCAGCTCGAACGAGGACTGCGTGCGGGTCGAGGCTTCGTAGAAGAGGTTGATCTGGGTTCGGCCGCGCAGCGTCGAGGTCTTTTTCTCGGACTGCCGCGAGATCGCGACCGCCCGATCCGCCCTGTCGAGCAACAGCTCGATGTCGGCGGGCGAAAGATCGCTGATGCCCAGAAGATGGCGGTGAGGATAGAGTGGCAGGGACGAAGCGTCGGTCATCTCAAGGGGCTGCTATAGGGTGCGGATTTCGCGCCCGCAAGCGCCTGCCTCGGATTGGGGCCGTTCTCCTCAATTTTTTCGTGTAGATAGCCGATTAAACCGGCCGGTATTTTCATCGCGCGCGCGGCAACGCTTGGCTATATCTAGCCGATGGCCTTGGATTCGTGGCTTTCGGACGATAAGGGCCTTTCTACCGATAGAGGATTGGGCGTGACCGACGACGTAACGAACCAGCCGCCGCCGCTGACCGGCGGCAACGCCTGGCGAGGCGATCCGTTGCTGATCCAGCTTGCCGAGCGCTTTTCCGATCCGGTGCGCAAGGATCTCGACGGGCTTGGCCGTTTCGTGCTCACGCAGGAAGCGCAGGAACTGGCGCGCCTGGCCAATGTCGAGACGCCGAAACTCAGGACGCATGATCGCCAGGGACGGCGTATCGACCTGGTCGAATTCCATCCTGCCTACCACGCCTTGATGCGCCGCTCGGTGGCCAACGGGCTGCACTCCTCGGTCTGGGAAAATGGCGACGCCGAGATCGGCCGCCGCCATCAGGTGCGGGCCGCCCGTTTCTACCTGACGGCGGAACTCGAGACCGGGCACCTGTGCCCCATCACCATGACCAGCGCCTCGCTGGCAGCGCTGATGGCCAGCCCAAAGCTGTTTCGTGAATGGGCGCCGCGGGTGACGACGCGCAAATACGACCAGGGCCAGAAGCCGCCGGTCGAGAAGACCGGACTGACGCTCGGCATGGGCATGACCGAGAAACAGGGCGGCACCGATGTGCGCGCCAATGTGACAAGGGCGGAACGTGTCGGCAACGGCTTCTATCGCCTGACGGGACACAAATGGTTCATGTCGGCGCCGATGTCGGATGCCTTCCTGGTGCTGGCGCAGGCGCCGGAGGGACTGTCCTGTTTCCTGGTGCCACGTGTGCTCGGCGACGGGTCGGGCAATGGCTTTCGCTTCCAGCGGCTGAAGGACAAGCTCGGCAACCGCTCCAACGCGTCTTCCGAGGTGGAATTCGTCAACGCCATCGGCGAGATGGTCGGCGAGCCCGGCGCCGGCGTGAAGACGATCATGGACATGGTGACGCTGACGCGCCTCGACTGCGCGGTGGCGTCCTCGGCGATCATGCGGGCGGGGCTGGCCGAGGCGATCCATCATGCCCGCCATCGCCAGGTGTTCGGCTCGACCCTGATCGAACAGCCTTTGATGCAGCGCGTGCTGGCCGACATGGCGCTCGATGTCGCCGCTGCGACCGCCCTGTCATTCCGGCTGGCCCGTTCCTTCGACGAGGCGGCGAGCGATCGCGGCGAGGCGGCATTCGCCCGCGCCATGACGCCGGTCGTCAAATACTGGGTTTGCAAGATCGCGCCGCCGCTGCTCTACGAGGCGATGGAGTGCCTCGGTGGCAATGGTTATGTCGAGGAAGCGCCGCTCGCCCGCTACTACCGCGAAGCGCCCGTCAACGCGATCTGGGAAGGATCGGGCAATGTGATGGCGCTCGATGTGCTGCGCGTGCTTGGCCGCGCGCCGGGCCTCTTCGAAGAAGTGCTGGCCGGCATCGACCGTGACCTTGGCGCCGGCGGGCGCGGCACGATTGGCGTTTTGAAGGCGGCCATGCAGGTGGCTTCGACGGACGAGGGCTCGGCTCGGCTGCTGACGGAACAACTGGCGCTGTCGGCCGCGGCCGCCGAGTTGCGCCGGCTGGGGGCAGGGCGAATTGCCGATGCCTTCGTGGAGACGCGGCTCGCCGGCCAATGGCGCAACACCTACGGCATGCTCGATGCCCGTCACGACGCCCGCATGATCATCGATACGCTCTACCCACCGGTGAACTGACCGCGACGCCATCCATTTTCGAGGCGCGTCGATGGAGCCTTCACCGGGCCTGTCGTCGCCGTTAACCTTAACAAATGGTTTCGATTGCGACGGCGAAGCGCAAAGCCCACTGTCATTCCTGGCGAAACAGGAATCACGATGCGACACGTATTGACCTCCTTTCTGTCGGTGCACTGGGCGATCGTTTTCGCCCTGTTGGCGCTCGTCTGCATCGACGGAAACCGAGGTGTGGCGGCGGCGCTTGGCTTACTCGGTGTGACCGCCGAGGGCGCGCGCGCCGTCAATCTGGAGAACATTGTCGTGGTCGCTCCGCTGGCGACCGCATTGCTGGTCGTGGCAGTGCTGTTCTTCTGGGCCTTTGTCGATTCGCTGATCAGCGACGCGTCCAGCCCGGGCGCCGACAGCGTCGTTCGCATCGCCTTTATCTCTGCTTCAGGCTTAATGTCGGTGATCCTGATCGGCGGCGCGGCACAGGGTATCAACGGCCTGTTCATGGTGGTGGCCGTGCAATTGGCCGCACTTCTGGCCTCCTATGTCGCGATGCTCGCCGAACGGCGTTCGGTAGCCGCGTTGGATGAGGACGATTTCCACGCCACGGCGCACAACATGGCAAAAGCCGCGGCGCATAACTCACTGCTATCCCTGATATCGGGCCGTGCCGGGCCGGCCAGGAAGGGAGGCCGCTGATGCGCTACATCTTCGCGTTGTGGGCGGCGCCGATGGCGCTGTTCTGGGGCTGGTTCTACCTGTCGCTCAACGACATGAATTTCGGCTACGTGATGCTGACGCGCCAGCTGCACGACTTCGTGTTCCAGCTCTACGGGCAGATGCTCGGCATCGATCCCGCCATCATCCCGGGCATGGTGGCGAAGGCCTGCGTGTTCGACGGCCTGCTGCTGATGGCGATATGGGCGTTTCGCAGGCGCCGCGAGATCTTCGGCTGGATCAGGCGGCGCTGGACGGGTCCGATTCCGTTCGAGCGGCTGCATCGAGCGACTGAAGCCGGTCCAAAACTCCCTGCAGAATAAAGGCGGCCGCCGCCGAATCGATCTTGCCGGCGCGTTTGGCGCGCGAGAAATCCATCTCGATCAGCGTCCGTTCGGCCGCGACGGTCGATAGCCGCTCATCCCAGAACACGAAGGGCAGGTCGCTTAGCTGCGCCATGTTGCGCACGAAGGCGCGCGATTTCTGTGCGCGCGGACCTTCCGACCCATCCATGTTGATCGGCAATCCGATCGCCACCGCACCGACATTCTCCTTCTTCAGCAACGCCAAAAGGACGGCGGCGTCGAGCGAGAATTTCCTCCGCATGATGACCGGACGCGGATGAGCGAAGGAGAAACCCCGGTCGGAAACCGCGACGCCGATCGTCTTGTCGCCGAGATCGAGCCCCGCCAGGGTCGTGCCGTTGGCGAGCCGTGCCGGTAGTTGCTCAATCGTGATGACAGCCAACGGATTTCCTTCATCTTTTCGGCGGCACGCATCTTTCCGCATGCGTGGCCGACACTATACCCTTTGATCTCGATACCCTTTGATCTCAGGGCTATCGGCGTTCTATCCTGCGGCAAGGCAAAAATCGAGGAAATGCATTCATGAAACTGACCTGGTACGGCCACTCGGCCTTCCGCATCGAAACCGGTGACGCGAAGGTCCTCATTGACCCCTATCTGATTGGCAACCCGTCCTGGACAGGCGGATGGGAAGGACCGGCCGAAGGGATCACGCATGTCCTGCTGACCCATGGACACAGCGATCATATCAGCGGAGCCGTCGAAGTGCTTGGCAAGAGCGGCGCGCAACTGGTCGCCAATTTCGAGATCTGCATGTACCTGGTCGGCAAGGGCATCAGCGGCGATAAGATCAATCCCGGCAACATCGGCGGCACCGTCGATTGCGGCGGCTTCACCACCACCTTCGTCCAGGCGCTGCACTCCTCCTCGTTTGGCGAAGACGGCGGCAAGAACGTCTATCTCGGCAATCCCGGTGGGCTGGTTCTGCATTTCCCGGAAGACAGGACGCTCTACCACATGGGCGATACCGACATCTTTTCCGACATGGCGCTGATCAACGAATTGCACGAGCCGAAGATCGGCATCGTGCCGATCGGCGACCGCTTCACCATGGGCGGCGCCGTGGCGGCCCTTGCCTGCCGCCGCTTCTTCAAGTTCGACACGGTCATCCCTTGCCATTTCGGCACGTTTCCGATGATCGATCCGACGCCGGAGAAGTTCGAAGCCGGCATGGAAGGGTCCGGCGTCAAGGTGGCCTTGCCGCGGCTCGGTCAGACGATTACCATCTAGAAACGGTCAAAGCGGAACAAATCCATGGCGTTGGGGCGATCTCTTTGCGTATCGATGTTTGTCGCGGCGTCGCCCGCGCTTGCCGCCGATGACTTCATCGAGGGCGTCTATCTCCAGTCGGAGGAACTTTGCGCGCAAGCCAAGAAGGATACGCTGCAGACGCTGATCGATGCCGGCAATATCGTTCTTTCGAAGAATGGCCTGCAAGGCGTGGAATACAATTGCGAGTTCCTGCAGATCAGCAAGGCGACACGCTCGCCAAGCTGGGCGGTGACGGCCATCTGCCAGGAGCCAGGCTATGTCTTTCCCGATGTCCTGTCGGTGACGCAGATGAACCCGACGCAGGTCGATCTCGTGTCGGTCCGGCCCATCGACGATGAAAGCGAGGCGAGCGGCAACAGCGGCAGCTATTATCTGTGCGAGGGCATTGCCCCGCCGTGAAGCTGTTTGCCCGATTGTCGGCCGGCGCATGTTGCGCGCCGCGCGCCGCGCCGCTATAGCCCGGACTGGTTTTCCCGAGGCAAGTCCATGTCCGTTGATGTCAAGACAGTGAAGCGCGTCGCGCATCTCGCCCGCATCGCCGTGAGCGAGGAGGATGCCGAACGCATGACCGGCGAGTTGAACGCCATACTGGGCTTCGTCGAGCAGCTGAACGAGGTCGATGTTTCCGGCGTCGAGCCGATGACGTCGGTGACGCCGATGGAGATGAAGAAGCGCGGCGATGTCGTCACCGACGGCAACAAGGCGGCCGACATCGTCGCCAACGCGCCGGCGACCGACGAGAATTTCTTCCTCGTGCCGAAGGTCGTGGAGTAAGGCGCCGATGGCAATCGAGATCGCCGTCGAAACACCGCTGCAGGACGACGTGCGCGGCCTGGTCAAGGAACTCAACGAGACCTTGCTGGAATTGACGCCGGCGGAGCACTGCTATCATCTTACGGTCGAGCAGATGGCGGGCCAGGACACCACCGTTTTCATCGCCCGCGATGAGGGCATCGCCATCGGCTGCGGGGCGCTGAAGCGCCATGGCGACGCCGTTGGCGAGGTCAAGCGCATGTACACGCGGCCTTCGCATCGTGGCCGCAAGATCGGCGCCAGGATCGTCGAGCTGGTCGAGGCGCTGGCGAGGCGGGAAGGGCTGAAGCGGCTGGTGCTGGAGACCGGCGATCGCCATCCTGCCGCCTGGGCCGTCTATGAACGTGCCGGGTTCTCGCGCTGCGGGCCGGTGCTGGATTATCCCGATTCCGAGTGGTCGGTGTTTTACGAAAAGAGCCTTTGATGAGCGACCTGACCCGACTGACGATTTCGCAGGCCCGCGCCAAGCTGCGCGCCAAGGAAATCACCGCGACCGAGCTGACGGAAAGCTACCTCTCGGCTATCGACCGCGCCAATCCGGCGCTCAATGCCTATGTCGCGGTAACCGGCGATAAGGCGCGCGACATGGCCAAGGCATCAGACACCAGGCTGGCCAAGGGCGAGGGCGGCGCGCTGGAAGGCATTCCGCTCGGGATCAAGGACCTGTTCGGCACCGAGGGCGTCCATACTCAGGCCTGCAGCCACGTGCTCGACGGCTTCAAGCCGCGCTATGAATCGACCGTCACATCAAATCTGTGGGCTGACGGCGCTGTCATGTTGGGCAAGCTCAACATGGATGAATTCGCCATGGGCTCGTCCAACGAGACATCCTATTACGGTCCGGTCATCAACCCTTGGCGGCGTTCGCGCCTCGATACGGTGGTGATGCCGACGACGCATCAGGGTGACGGCGGCTTCGTATCGGCTGGCGGCACGAAAACCCAGCGCAGCCTGGACAATGCGCAGCTGGTGCCGGGCGGCTCGTCCGGCGGTTCGGCGACCGCCGTCTCGGCTTTCCTGTGCGCCGGCGCGACGGCGACCGACACAGGCGGCTCGATCCGCCAGCCGGCCGCCTTCACCGGTACCGTCGGCATCAAGCCGACCTATGGCCGCTGCTCGCGCTGGGGCATCGTCGCCTTCGCTTCGTCGCTCGACCAGGCCGGCCCGATTGCGCGTGACGTGCGCGACGCAGCCATCCTGCTCAAGTCGATGGCTTCGGTCGACCCGAAGGACACCACGTCCGTCGACCGGCCGGTGCCGGACTACGAGGCTGCGATCGGCAAGCCGATCAAGGGCATGAAGGTCGGCATTCCCAAGGAATATCGGGTCGACGGCATGCCGGAGGAGATCGAGGCCCTGTGGCAGAAGGGCATTGCCTGGCTCAGGAATGCGGGCGCCGAGATCGTCGACATCTCCCTGCCGCACACCAAATACGCGCTGCCGGCCTACTACATCGTCGCGCCCGCGGAAGCGTCTTCCAACCTCGCACGCTATGACGGCGTCCGCTATGGTCTGCGCGTGCCGGGCAAGGACATCGTCGAGATGTACGAGAAGACCCGCGCCGCCGGCTTCGGCCGCGAGGTCAAGCGCCGCATCATGATCGGCACCTATGTGCTGTCGGCCGGCTACTACGACGCCTACTATCTGCAGGCGCAGAAGGTGCGCAACCTGATCAAGCGCGACTTCGAAAACGTCTTTGCCGCCGGCGTCGACGTCATCCTGACCCCGGCGACACCGTCGGCCGCCTTCGGCATCGCCGACGAGGACATGGCCGCCGATCCGGTCAAGATGTACCTCAACGACATTTTCACGGTCACCGTGAACATGGCTGGCCTGCCGGGCATCGCCGTGCCCGCCGGCCTCGATCCCAAAGGATTGCCGCTCGGCCTGCAGCTGATCGGCAGGCCGTTCGAGGAAGAGACATTGTTCCAGACCGCCGCCGTCATCGAGCAGGCGGCCGGCACATTCCAGCCTGAGAAATGGTGGTAAGGATTTCGCCCGTCTCGAGGGAGGAGCGATGTTCTACTATCTTTCCAAGGTCTTCTGGTTCTTCATCCAGCCGCTTAACCTGACGATCTTCCTGCTTTTGGCGGGGCTGATCGCCGGGGTGACCGGCCGGCGGCGGCTTGCCGTCACCGGAAGTGCGCTGGCGTTTCTGATCCTTGCGTTGTCGGCCTGGACGTCGCTCGGCGCCATGATGCTCAATCCGCTGGAGGAACGCTTCCCCAAGCCGCCTCTGCCGGCAAAAATCGACGGCATCGTCGTGCTCGGCGGCGGCTTGGAGGGCGCCATCAACCTCGCGCGTGGCGGCTATGAATTGAGCAGCGGCGGTGATCGCATGGTCGAGACGGCGATCCTTGCCCGGCGCTTCCCGCAGGCCAAAGTGGTCGTGTCGGGCGGAAACGGTTCGCTTTTCCTCGATGGCGAGGGCGACGCCGACACCGCGCCGCGCCTGCTTGGCGCGCTGGGTGTTTCGGCCGATCGCCTCGTTCTCGAGGATAAATCCCGCAACACCTACGAGAATGCGGTCTTCAGCCGCGGACTTGTCGAACCCAAGCCGGGCGAGACCTGGCTGCTGGTGACGTCGGCCTTCCACATGCCTCGCGCCAAGGCGCTGTTCGACAAGGCCGGCTTTCCAACCGTTCCGTGGCCGGTCGACTATCGCACTTCTGGCAAGGAGGGCGTCGGCCTGTTCCGGGACAATGCGGCCGACTCGCTCGAAAATACGACCATGGCGGTCCGCGAGTGGATCGGGCTGTTCGCCTATTGGCTTTCCGGGCGCATAGACCGGCCGTTTCCGGCGCCGGGCGGCTGACCGATGACTGCGCGCCGCGCCGCCGAGAAGAACTGGCGCCGCACCAGCACGGCCAGCAGCAGAAGCGTCGACAGCACGAACACCACCGGATCGACGAACCAGCCGAGATAACCGATCGAGAAGAAGACGCCGCGCAGGCCCGAGTTGAAATGCTTGCCGGCCAGCATGTTCATTTGCGTCGCGCGCCACACGGCCGTCTCGGTGACCGGATTGCGCGAGGCTTCGCCATGCGGGATCGGCACGGCGCCGATCAGGATCGAGCAATAGTTGAACAGCCGGTAGGCCCAGCCGAACTTGAAGAAGGAAAAGGCCAGGATCAGCACCAGCCCCAGCACCTTGATCTGAAAAGCCGCCCGATCCGGCACGCCGCCGAGCGGCAGGTCGCTCAGCACCTCGATGACGCGGTCGGACGCACCAAGCAGCGCGAAACAGCCCCCCAGCGCGATCAGCGAACTGGACGCGAAGAACGCGGTTCCCTGCTGCAGGCCGCTCATGATGGCGGTATCGACGATGCGGATCTCGCGCTCGGCCATGGTGCGCATCCAGGCCTCGCGTTGCGCATTCATGGCGGTCGTCAGGGACATGCGGCTGACCAGCTTGCCGTCGGATGCGAGCGTGTGCAGCAGCCATGCGAGGAGGAAAAAGCCCAGCGCCGCGAGATCGGTCGTCGACAGATAGGAGGAATCGCCCATGGTTGAGCTTACCATATCCCGCGATTGGTTCGGTCACCGGCTATGGAGACAGACAACCAATGTCGCTGCCGGAGCAAACAAGGTCGGCAGGCGTTGCGCCGCGATTGTCAAAAGAGCGGAAACATCGGGGGAATTCCTATATGTAGTCCTCGAAGCGCGCCCCAGGAGACAAAGTGTTCCTTTCGGTTTTCGACCTGTTCAAGATCGGCATCGGCCCTTCGAGCTCGCACACGATGGGGCCGATGACGGCCGCGCGCCGCTTCCTCGACGAGGTAGCGGGCGACGACTGGCCGCGCCCCGCCGGCGCCAAGGTCGCCCGCATCGGCGCCAGCCTGCATGGCTCGCTCGCCTATACCGGCATCGGCCATGGCAGCGACCGTGCGGTCATTCTCGGCCTCGCCGGCCAGACGCCGCAAACGGTCGATCCCGACCAGGCCGACGGCATTGTCGCCCGTATCACCGCCGACAGGCGGATTCCACCGCCCGGTCACCCGACCTATCATTTCGACCCGGCCACCGATCTGGTGCTCGACCGCAAGACACCGCTCACCGGTCACGCCAACGGCATGGCATTCCATGCCTACGACGCCGGCGGCCGGCTGCTGCTCAAGCGCATCTATTATTCGATCGGCGGCGGCTTCGTGGTTTCGGAAGAAGAGCTGCAGCGGCTGAAGACCAAGGGCTCGGTCACGACCGAGGGCAAGAAAGTGCCGTATCCCTTCAAGAATGCGGCCGAGATGCTGAAGATGGGCGCCAAGAGCGGCCTTTCCATCGCCGAGATGAAGCGCGTCAACGAGGAGACGCAGATGTCGCGCGAGGAACTCGACACCGGCCTCGATGCCATCTGGGACGCCATGAAGGGCTGCATCGACCGCGGCCTGTCGCAGGACGGCATCATGCCGGGCGGCCTTAAGGTGCGGCGCCGCGCCAGGCAGCTGCATGACAAGCTGCAGGAACAGTGGCAGCAGAACCGGCCGAACCCGCTGCTCGCCAATGACTGGCTGTCGATCTACGCGATGGCGGTCAACGAGGAGAATGCGGCCGGCGGGCGAGTCGTCACCGCCCCGACCAATGGTGCCGCGGGCACGCTGCCGGCGGTGCTGCGCTACTGGCTGCATTTCCATCCCGAGGCCGACCAGCCGAGCATTCGCGACTTCCTGCTGACGGCTGCCGCCGTCGGCGGCATCATCAAGTCCAACGCGTCGATCTCGGGCGCCGAGGTCGGCTGCCAGGGCGAGGTGGGTTCCGCCTCGGCGATGGCGGCCGCCGGCCTGTGCGCCGTCATGGGTGGCACGCCCGAACAGGTGGAGAATGCCGCCGAAATCGCGCTCGAACATCATCTCGGCATGACCTGCGACCCGGTCGGCGGGCTGGTGCAGGTGCCGTGCATCGAACGCAACGCGCTGGGTGCCGTCAAGGCGGTCACCGCCGCGTCCCTGGCGATCAAGGGTGACGGCACCCATTTCGTGCCGCTCGACGCCGCGATCGAGACCATGCGCCAGACCGGGCTCGACATGAACGAGAAGTACAAGGAAACCAGCCTTGGCGGCCTGGCGGTCAATGTCGTGGAATGCTGAGGACGAACGTCTGGCACTGTGGAGAACTCGCGCAGGCCGTTGACGCGTTCGCGCCCCGGACTAAACCTTAGCGCATGGCTCTCAATCTCCTAAAGCTTTGCGTCGGCTGCGACAGCGTCGAGGATCTCGAAGAGTGGATCGCCTTCCGTCTTGACGAGCGCCGCCGTGCCGGCGAACCAGCCGAACACTGGCACACCACCCGCATGATGCCCACGCGTGGCGACGAGGTCACCGATGGCGGCTCGCTCTATTGGGTCATCAAGGGCAGCGTGCAATGCCGCCAATTGATCACGGAAATCCGGCCGTTTACCGATGATGACGGCATCGGCCGCTGCCATTTGATGCTCGACCCCGAGGTGGTGCGCACCGACTGGCAGCCGCGCCGCGCCTTCCAGGGCTGGCGCTACCTGAAGCCGGTGGACGCGCCGGCCGATCTCGGCAAGGGCAAAGCCGGCTTGGTCGAGATGCCGCCGAAACTCAGGCGCGAACTGGCCGATCTCGGCTTGCTCTAGACGTTGGGCGGAAGGATTGCCCGTTCCCGCGCTGGCCTTTTCTGGCCCTCAATCTTGCCCCGCGCTGGACTTGCAAGCAGCGCGACAACGCCACATCTTGAATCCATGCGCGATGAAGAACTGTCGGGGCCGGAATGGCTCGCGGCGTGCGGGAACCAGTTCGCATGATGGTCCTCTTCCGCTGGGGTAAAGGTCATGATTCTGGCGCAGAAAAAGTGTTGAAGGACATCACGCGGCTGTCCAGGCGGACAGGATATCGGCGGGGCGACGGGAAATGTTAGGCGCAATTATCGGTGTGGTCGCGTTGTTGCTGGTGCTCCTGGGAGCAGCCACGGCCTTTCTCCGCGCGGATCCGGCGCAACTGGCAAGCGGGATGAGAAAACTGGGGCCGATCCTGCTGGCGCTGGTCGGCGCCGCCGTGCTCCTTGTCGGTCGCCAAGGCATAGGCGGCGTCATGCTGTTCGTGGCAATCGCCTGGTATGGCGCCATGCACACGGGCCGGCCAAAGGCCAGGCCGGTTGCTGGAAAACGCGCAACCGTGCGGACGGCGGCACTCGAGATGGAACTCGATCACGATACGGGCGGCCTTGAAGGACTGGTCCTGGCTGGCCGCCACGATGGCAAGATGCTTGGCTCGATGACCCTTGCGGAGTTGCAGCATCTCTACCGCGAACTCTCCGGCGATGCGGAGAGCCGGCAACTGCTAGAGACGTATCTTGACGGCAGATTTCCCGTCTGGCGCAAACACGCTGAGACGAACGGTGGCGAAAGGCTGGGTGTTGCGCCAGGTCCGGGCGCCATGACTAAGGAGGAGGCCTACAAGGTCCTTGGTCTTGAAGCGGGGGCCGCCGCGGCGGATGTCCGCAAGGCGCACCGCCGCCTGATGCAGCGCCTGCACCCCGATATCGGCGGCACGTCTTTCCTGGCGGCGCGGATTAACGAAGCCAAGGACGTCTTGCTCTCCAACCACAATTAGTCTCCTTCGACGCAGTATTTTTCCGGGAGATTGTTGCCGCGCCGTCCTATTGCTGGACGGCGTAGCACTCGATTTTCTTCTTCTTCAAAGCGGTGCAGGCCTTCCAGGCGGCGTCCTTCGACCCGAAACCGCCGAAACGGGCGCGGTAATAGGTGACGCCGTCCTTGTCGAAAGCGACGGTGAAGCCGGAAGCGTCGGCCAGCACCTTGGGAGCCTGCCTGGTGGTCTTGTCGAGGAAAGCCTGGGCCTCGGATTGCTTGGGCGACGACGCGACCTGGATGGCCCAGCCCGACGGAACCGAAGCGGTGTTGACGGGGTCAACGGCCGGCGTGGGCTCGGCATAGGCGGCCACGACCTGCGCGGTGGCGACCTTGGGGGCGGCGACGATGACCGTTTTCACCTTCTTTGCCGGAACAACCAGCTTGGGCGCCTCGGCCTCGGCCGAATCCTCGTCCTCGCTGTCGCCCTGGGCAACGGTCGCGTCGTCCGCGACAGCGGTATCGTCTTCGGCCACGGTCACCGGCTTTTCGTCGGGGGTCGGCGCGTCGTGCTTGGGCAGGAGAACCTTCGCAAGGGCCTTGATGGGGTTGCTGTCAGCGTTGGCGACCAGATCGCCGCCACCACGAGTCGAGGCTCTCGGCAAATAGGTGTTGATCAAGCCAGCCATCTGGTTGTCGCGGCTGCCGCCCGACGTGCCACCCATGACAACGGCGACAAGACGCCGGTTGCCGTCGTTGACGGACGAGACGAGATTGAAGCCGGAGGCGCGGGTATAACCGGTCTTGATGCCGTCGACGCCCTTGATGCGCCCGAGCAGTCGGTTGTGGCCGTTGATGCGCTGGCGCCCATAGAGAAAGGACCGCTGCGCGAAATAGCCGTAGTACTGCGGGAAATGCTCCCGAAGCGCGATGCCGAGCGTGGCCATGTCGCGAGCGGTGGTGAACTGCCCCGGGTCGGGGAGGCCGTTGGCGTTGCGGAATACGGTGCCATTCATGCCGAGCTGCCGCGCCTTGGCCGTCATCATGCGGGCGAAGTTGGTTTCGTTGCCGCCGATCATTTCGCCGAGCGCGGTCGCCGAGTCGTTGGCCGACTTGGTGACGATCGACAGGATCGCGGTCTCGACGCTGACCGATCCACCCGGCTTCACGCCGAGTTTGGTCGGCGCCTCGGCGGATGCATGGGCCGAAAATACGACCGGCGAGTTTCTGTTGATCTTGCCCTTCGCCATCGCTTCGAAGGTCAGGTAGAGCGTCATCATCTTGGTCAGCGAGGCAGGGTAGCGCCGGCCATCGGCGTTAGCCGAGTAGAGCACCTTGCCGGTCTTGGCATCGACCACGATGGCAGCCGACTTCGCCGCCAGCGACGAGGCTGCGCCCGCGACGACGAATGTCATCGCCATGGCGAGGATCATGATCGTTTTGAAAGGAAACGCGGATTTGGAAACGATGCCCGACAACGCCTGACGCACTGGTAGTTCCTTTGAATTTCTCGTTGCGCTGGAGGCGGCAAAGGGATCCTGCCTCACTTCCGGCCAAGCTAGCGGGGCAGCGTTACCAATCCGTTTATGGTAACCGCCGCGTTCACCATTTTCTGGGAGTTTGAGCCTTCCTTTATTCGAATTTTAGCCATTGCCGCTGCCTGGAGGGTCGCGAGCCCCCGACTTCTTGACTTTTGTGCACTGCACAATATATATTATGCATTGCACAACGGCGCTCGGGGCAGGGCGCGTCAACCGTCCAGGGAGAGTACGAAATGACCCAGACCTATGAGGACTTCTCGAAATACGGCAAGGAGTTCGCCGACACCGGATTGAAGAGCTTCGCCTCCTTATCAAAGGGCGCGCAGGCGATCGCCACCGAGGCCGGCGAATACACCAAGAAGAGCTTCGAAGCCGGCAGCGCCGCTGTCGAGAAGCTGTTCTCGGCCAAGTCGCTGGACAAGGCGATCGAGATTCAGTCCGATTATGCCAAGCAGTCCTACGAGGCGTTCGTCGCCGAGGCCACCAAGATTGGCGACCTCTATGCCGAACTCGCCAAGGAAGCCTACAAGCCGTTCGAATCGGTCGTTGCCAAGGCGAAGTAATTTTCGCCCGGGCGAGTGATTTCGCCCTGGAATTTCAAATCCGGCCCTTTGGGCGCGGGAAGAGCCCGGTCGTGGAAACGCGGCCGGGCTTTTTCATGCCAATTTCCGATCCGCGACGGCGTACCGCTTCACGATTGCGAAAATCCGCCAAGAAAATCAGCGAAGTTGGTCACCTAGCCATATTGTCAGCTAACCAGAAGGGCTTAAAATCGTCCATCGAACACCTACATGTTGAACTCGCATGGGGATTCGAAAGAGGCAGGATTACGTGACTTCAGGTTTGACTGCCACGAGACAAGTGGCGCGGATGCAAAACGGCGGCGGCGACGGCAATGAGGCCGGCCGCGGGACGGCCGTCATCACGCGCACCAAAACCAAAACCAAGAAGCCCAGCCTTTACCGGGTTCTCATCCTTAACGACGACTACACTCCGATGGAGTTCGTGGTTCACGTGCTGGAGCGTTTTTTCCAGAAGGACCGCGAAGCCGCCACACGCATCATGCTTCATGTTCACAATCATGGGGTGGGCGAGTGCGGGGTCTATACATTCGAGGTGGCCGAGACCAAAGTGTCTCAGGTCATGGATTTCGCCCGACAGAATCAGCATCCGCTGCAATGCGTGATGGAGAAGAAGTGAGGTAACATGCCGGCTTTCTCCCAAGGCCTGGAAAAGGCGCTTCATCAAGCGCTGACGCTCGCCAACGAGCGGCACCATGAATACGCAACCCTTGAACATTTGCTGCTCGCGCTCATCGACGACACCGAGGCGGCCGCCGTCATGCGCGCCTGCAATGTCGATCTCGACGAGCTGAAGCACACGGTTCTCACCTATATCGATACCGAGCTCGACAATCTGGTCACCGGCTACGACGAGGACTCCAAGCCGACGGCTGGTTTCCAGCGCGTCATCCAGCGCGCGGTGATCCACGTGCAGTCGTCGGGGCGCGAGGAAGTGTCCGGCGCCAATGTGCTCGTAGCCATCTTCGCCGAGCGTGAAAGCCACGCCGCCTATTTCCTGCAGGAACAGCAGATGACCCGCTACGACGCGGTCAACTACATCTCGCATGGCATCGCCAAGCGCCCCGGCGCATCGGAGAGCCGCACCCCGCGCGGCGCCGATGACGAGCAGGGCGGCCAGAACGGCGCCGAGCCGCAGGAGGAAGGTGGCAAGAAGAAGCAGCAGCAGGACGCGCTGACCGCCTATTGCGTCAATCTCAACAACAAGGCCAAGGCCGGGAAGATCGATCCGCTGATCGGCCGCGAGAGCGAGATCAACCGCACCATCCAGGTGCTGTGCCGCCGCTCCAAGAACAACCCGCTCTATGTCGGTGACCCCGGCGTCGGCAAGACGGCGATCGCCGAGGGGCTGGCCAAGCGCATCGTCGAGGGCGACGTGCCGGAAGTGCTGCACAATGCCACCATCTTCGCGCTCGACATGGGCACGCTGTTGGCCGGCACGCGCTACCGCGGCGATTTCGAGGAACGGCTGAAGCAGGTCGTCAAGGAGCTTGAGGATTATCCGGGCGCCGTGCTGTTCATCGACGAGATCCATACGGTGATCGGCGCCGGCGCGACTTCAGGTGGCGCGATGGATGCGTCGAACCTGTTGAAGCCGGCACTGTCTTCGGGTGCGATCCGCTGCATCGGTTCGACCACCTACAAGGAGTTCCGTCAGTTCTTCGAGAAGGACCGCGCGCTGGTGCGGCGCTTCCAGAAGATCGACGTCAACGAGCCGACCATCGAGGACGCCATCGAGATCATGAAGGGTCTGAAGCCCTATTATGAGGAATTCCACAAGGTGAAGTTCACCAACGAGGCGATCAAGGCTTCGGTGGAGCTGTCGGCGCGCTACATCAACGACCGCAAGCTGCCGGACAAGGCGATCGACGTGATCGACGAGACCGGCGCCTCGCAGATGCTGGTGCCGGAAGCCAAGCGCAAGAAGACCATCGGCATCAAGGAGATCGAAGCCACGATCGCCACCATGGCGCGCATCCCGCCGAAGACGGTTTCGGCCGATGACGAGAAGGTGCTGCAGGGCCTCGATATCGAGCTCAAGCGCGTCGTCTACGGCCAGGACACCGCCATCACGGCGCTGACCTCGGCGATCAAGCTGGCGCGTGCCGGCCTGCGCGAACCGGAAAAGCCGATCGGCTCGTACCTGTTCTCGGGCCCGACCGGCGTCGGCAAGACCGAAGTCGCCAAGCAGTTGGCCGCCTCGCTCGGCGTCGAACTGATCCGCTTCGACATGTCGGAATACATGGAACGCCACACGGTCTCCAGGCTGATCGGCGCGCCTCCCGGCTATGTCGGTTTCGACCAGGGCGGCCTTTTGACCGACGGCGTCGACCAGCATCCGCACTGCGTGCTGCTGCTGGACGAGGTAGAGAAGGCGCATCCGGATCTGTTCAACATTCTGTTGCAGGTGATGGACCACGGCAAGCTCACCGACCACAATGGCAAGCAGATCGACTTCCGCAATGTCATCCTGATCATGACCACCAATGCGGGCGCATCCGATGCCCAGCGCGCGGCGATCGGTTTCGGCTCGACCAAGCGCGAAGGCGACGATGTCGAGGCGATCAACCGGCTGTTCACGCCGGAGTTCCGCAACCGTCTCGACGCGATCATCCCGTTCGGCTCGCTGCCGGTGCCGGTGATCCACCAGGTGGTGCAGAAGTTCGTCATGCAACTGGAAGCTCAGCTTTCCGAGCGTGGCGTCACCTTCGACCTGTCGCCGGACGCGATCGCCTGGCTGGCCGACAAGGGCTACGACGAACGCATGGGCGCGCGGCCGCTCGGCCGTGTCATCCAGGAGCACATCAAGAAGCCGCTGGCCGACGAGGTGCTGTTCGGCAAGCTGAAGAAGGGCGGCACGGTGCGCGTCACCGTCGAGAAGAAGGAAACCGGCGAGACCGGCCTGAAGCTCGAATCGCTCGCCGACGAGGCGCCGGTGAAGCCGAAGAAGGAAGAACCGGAAGACGCGCCGCAGCCGCCCAAGGCCGTGGCCAAGAAGCCCGCGGCAAAGAAGGCCGTGGCGCAGAAGCCGGAGCCCAAGGGCAAGGACGGCGGCAAGCGCAGCCTGGTGCCGCAACTGCCCAGAAAGGGCTGAGCCTGACAAGAAGTCGAAGAGAGCCCCGGAAACGGGGCTTTTTTCATTGGCACAATGAGATGCGCATGGCCGGGCAAATCATCATCCTCAACGGCGCGCCGCGTTCGGGAAAGTCGAGCATCGCCCGGGCCATCGGGGAGAGCTTTGACGGCCCATGGATGATCTGGGCGTCGACAGCTATGAACTGATTACGCCGCCGCCATATCGTCCCGGAATAGGCCTGCGCCCTGGCGGCGAGCGGCCCGATCTCGAAGTTTTCGTGCAGCGCTTCTATGCGGCCCTTTATGAATCGATCGCCGCCCATAGCCGGTTGGGCGAGAATGTCGTGGCGGATGTCGGTCACCACGAAGCCTATTCCAAACCGCTCCACATTCTGGCCGATTGCGCGCGACGGCTTGCCGGCCTGCCGGTCCTGTTTGTTGGCGTTCGCTGTCCGATCGAGGTCGTCATGGAACGGCGCGCTGCCAGCGAGCCGGGCAGGGGCTACGTCACCGCCTCGGCTGGTAATCCCGTGCCTTCGCCCGTCCGCCTGTGGCAGGAAGAAGTGCACAAACCCGGCATCTACGACCTGGAAGTCGATACCTCGCTGTTGAGCCCGCACGACTGTGCCGGGGCAATCCTGCAGCGTCTGGCCGGCGCACCGGAGCCATCGGCGTTCCAGACTGTGGCGCAATTGCCGATTGACGGACAGTAGAGGTCAGTTCCCGAGCGCCGCGCCAACTTGTTTGTCGCATCTTCGATCAAACCGGAAGCCGACTGCCACCAGTCTCTTGGATCAATGGAAAGACGATACGCGGCTTTCGGTGCGGTCGCATCCGGTGGCCGCGCGTGCTATGGGCGGCACATGTCGACCCCAGACGCCACAGCGCCTCGTTCCACCTGGTTCCTGCGTGGTGTTGGCGCGGCGTTTTCCCTGCCTGGCCTTATCCTCATCAGCTCGTTTATCGGCTTCGCCGCCCTGGCGAAAGACGCCGGGGTCACAGTGACACAGGCCGCTTTCATGACCGCAACGGTGTGGGCGTTGCCATCGATGGTCGTGCTGGTGGGCGCGGTCACATCGGGTGCAGCGCTGCCTGCGGCGATGTTGGCCGTCACATTGTCCGCCATACGTCTGATGCCGATGGTAATGGTGCTGGTACCCGAGATGCGCACCAGAACGACCCGGCAGTATGTGCTCTATCTCCTCGCGCATTTCGTCGCTGTGACGTCCTGGGTGCTCGCCATGGAGCGCCTGAAGCGCGTTCCGCCCAGCATGCGTACGACATATTATGCCGGCCTTGGCGCGATGCTGGTGATGACGAACGTCGTTGTCGTGACAGTCGTGTATGCCGTGGCGGATGCGCTGCCGTCCGCTGTTTCAGCGGCGTTGCTTATGCTGACACCGATGTATTTCCTGACCTCGTTGTGGGGTTCCGCGCGCGAACGGGTAGGGCATGTGGCAATGGTCCTGGGCCTCGTCCTCGGGCCGTTCTTCCACATCCTGCTGCCGCGGATCGACTTGCTGGCCGCCGGACTTATCGGTGGTACGGCCGCCTATGGCTGGCACCTGTGGCGGCGCAAGGCGCGCGCGGCGTGAGTTATTTTTCCAACGGCGCCTGGTGGTGGCCATACCTGTTCATTCTCGTTGCCGGCTTCGCCGCGACCGATGTCTGGCGCATCCTCGGTGTCTACCTCGGCGGCAAGCTTTCCGAAGATTCAGACCTGCTGGTGCTGGTTCGCACGATGGCGACCGCGCTTGTCGCCGCCGTCATCGGCAATTTGATTGTCTTTCCGGGCGGCGCGCTTGCGCATACGTCGCTTGCCTTGAGGATAGCGGCGGTCGCCCTGGGCTTCGTCGCTTATCTGGCGTCGGGAAAGCGCATGGTCGTCGGCATTGCCACAGCCGAGCTTCTGCTGCTGGCCGGACTTTACCTGAACTTTTGATTGCTCGCCGCGTCAGCCCGCCAGAGCCGCTCGGATCTTGCCGGCGTTTTCGGCCAGAACTTCCGGTTTCTCCATCTGCCCGGTATGCGGCTTGAGCGGCACGCCGTCGAAGCGCGGAAGGACATGGACGTGGAGGTGATAGACGGTCTGGCCCGAGGCCGGTTCGTTGAACTGCATCAGCGTGAGACCGTCGGCATCGAAAGCCTTTTTCACCGCCACCGCCACCTTCTGCACGACCGTGAACAAGGCGCCGAGCGTTGCCGGATCGGCATCGAGCAGGTTGCGCGACGGCGCCTTCGGCACCACCAGCGTATGGCCCGGTCCTTGCGGCATCACATCCATGAAGGCCACGACAGCCTCATCCTCGTACACGCGGTGCGAGGGGATTTCTCCACGCAGGATCTTCGCGAAGATGTTGTCGGTGTCATAGGCGGCCTCAGCCATGGCGAACGCTCCGGAGTGTGCCTTGAAATCCGGTGTAGCGAAGCCGCTTCCGAGCGGCAAGACGAGGCCGCGGCGCGATCAGTCGAGATCGCCAATATCTTTGCGGAACGGGGTATGTTCTTCCAGATATTCGCCCATCCGCTCGACCTCGCGCCGCTCGCGCTTGAGATAGTCGGCGACCGCATTGCGCAGGCCCGGGTGTGAAATGTAGTGTGCCGAATGCATGGTCACCGGCCGATAGCCGCGCGCCAGCTTGTGCTCGCCTTGCGCGCCCGCCTCGACCACCTTCAGCTTGCGTTCGATGGCGAAGTCGATGGCCTGGTGGTAGCAGACCTCGAAATGCAGGTAGGGGTGATCCTCGATGCAGCCCCAGTTGCGGCCGTAGAGCGCATCGGAGCCGATGAAGTTGATGGCGCCGGCAATGTAGCGTCCGTTGCGCTTGGCCATCACCAGCAGAATGTCGTCCGCCATGCGTTCACCGATCAGCGAGAAGAACTGGCGGTTCAGATAGGGGCGGCCCCATTTGCGGCTGCCGGTGTCCATATAGAAGGCGAAAAAATCGTCCCAGGCCTTTTCGGTCAGGTCCTTGCCGGTGAGCCAATCGATCGTGATGCCATCGGCGAGCGCTTCGCGCCGTTCCTTCTTCATCGCCTTGCGCTTGCGCGAGGCAAGCGTGGCGAGGAAGTCGTCATAGGTGGAGAAGCCTTCGTTGAAGAAATGGAATTGCTGGTCGGTGCGATGCAGGAAGCCCGCGGCCTCCAGCGTCGCGACGTCGCTCTCCTGCGCGAAGGTGACATGCGCCGAGGATACGCCGAGCTTGTCGGTCACCATTTTCAGACCGGCGGCAAGCCCGGCCTTCACCGCATCCTGATCCTCGCCTTTCCCGACCAGCAGGCGAGGGCCGGTAACGGGCGTGAATGGCACGGCACTTTGCAGTTTGGGGTAGTAACGGCCGCCGGCGCGCTCGAAGGCATCCGACCAGCCGTGATCGAACACATATTCGCCCTGGCTGTGCGACTTGAGATAACAGGGAACGGCGCCGAGCAGCCTGCCTTGCGCTGTTTCCAGCCGCAGGTGATGGCCTTGCCAACCGGTACGCCGCACGGCGCAGCCGGAATCTTCCAATGCGCTCAAAAAAGCAAAGGAAACCAGCGGATTGTAGTCCGTCTCTCCGTCACCGCGCGTGGTTCCGGCAAAGCCGTTCCATTCGTCGCGGGTAAAGGCACCGATGCCGGCGGCGATGCGGATCGAATAATCCGCATTCGCCGGTTGTTCGTCGCCATCGTCGCCCTGATCCATGAGGCTTATTTAAGCTCCATCCAAGCCGCTACAAGTCACGTTTCAGACACTCTGCTCAGGCGACCTCGACCAGGTCGGGTTCGAACCCTTCGAATGTCATCTGGTCGGCATATTTGAACGTCAGGTCGATCGCCGGCTGATCATGGACCGTCCAGGTGATGACAGGCATTTTGAGCTTTTCACGCACAAAGCTGACGAACGGGTTGGGCAGGTCGCCGGCGGCATAGGAGGTAAAGGAGAGCTCGTGTGCCAGCATGGAAAAATGGGCTTCGATCAGCTTGGCGTCCTTGCCATAGGCGGTCAATCCAGCCGGAATGCCGGGCGCGTGCCTGGGGAAATCGCGGATCAGCCAGTGATCGAAAGACATGATCGCCGCCTTGCCCTTATAGCGCGTGAGCATCTTGCCGACGCGCGCCACCAGCCCTTCGTCGCGACCAGGGGTTCCTTTCAGCTCGATAACCATGGGCACGCGGCCATCGACGAGATCGAGCGTTTCTTGCAGCGTCGGCACGTGATCGGCCGTGCCGCCAACCTTGAGCGCGGTCAGTTCAGCCGCGCTGCGTTGCCAGACGAAACCGTCCTGCCCGGTCAGCCTTTGCAAATCGTCGTCATGGATGACTATGGGAACGCCGTCGGACGACAGATGCACGTCGCATTCGATCGCGTAACCGCGTTCGGCCGCGGCAGCGAAGGCGGCAAGCGTATTTTCCCAGCGCGTCTTGTTCATGTCATGGAAGCCGCGATGGGCAACCGGCCGGGCAGTCAGCCAGGAGAGGTCGGTCATGTCTTCACCTTCACTCATTCGACTTCGAAGATCGCTTCGATTTCGACCGCCGCATTGAGTGGCAGGGAGGCGGTGCCGACGGCGGAGCGAGCGTGCTTGCCGCCCTCGCCAAGCACGGCAACCAGGAAATCGGAGGCGCCGTTGGCGACAAGATGCTGCTCGACGAAGTCGGGGGCAGACGCCACGAAGACGGTGATCTTCACCAGGCGGCGGATCTTCTCGAGGTCGCCAAGTGCGGCCTTGGCCTGCGCCAGGATGTTGATGGCGCAGTATTTCGCCGCGTCCTTGCCGGTTGCCGTGTCGACGTCGCGGCCGAGCAGGCCGCTCGCCTGCAGCTTGCCGTCCTTGAGCGGCAATTGCCCCGCCGTGAACAGCAGGTTGCCTGATCTGCAATAGGGCACGTAGTTGGCGGCGGGCGCGGCGGCAACAGGAAGCGTCACGCCGAGATCGCTTAGCCGCTTTTCGATTGTTTCACTCATTGCTTTTCCCTATTGCTGGAAGATGCCGCGCTGGCCGGGCCGAAATTGCTATTTTTGCCTCGCTTCCGCCACGACTTTTTTTAAGCTGGACCATCTTTCCCTGCGGCCTGCCATCAGCCGCGACGATTGGAGTACCTCATGCGCGCAGTGCGCCTTGCAGTCCACGCCGCTCTGTTGTCGGCGCTCTTCCCCGTAGGCTCCGCTTTCGCCGTCCCGGCGTTGCAGGCGCATCGCGCCGTCTATGATCTCACTCTCAAGAAGGCGGATGACCGATCCGGCATCACCGGCATCACCGGCCGCATGGTCTACGAGTTCAATGGCTCGGCCTGCGAAGGCTATACGGTGAAATTCCGTTTCGTCACCCAGATCGCCACCAATGACAACACGAAGCTGACCGACCAGCAGACCACCACCTTCGAGGACGCGGAAGGCAAGATGTTTTCCTTCGTGACGAAGTCCTTCGTCGACCAGAACCTCGACAAGGAGGTGAAGGGCGTCGCGACGAAGAATCCCAAGGGCCTGAAGGTCGATATCGACAAGCCGGAGAAGAACAGCCTGGAACTCGCGGCCACCCAGTTTCCGACCCAGCATCTGGTCGAACTGATCGGCAAGGCGGAAAAGGGCGAGAACTTCTACCAGACCAATTTGTTCGACGGCTCGGAGGACGCCAACAAGGTGATGACGACCACGGTTGTCGTCGGCAAGAAGACCGAAGCCGACAAGGCCGACCCGGAAGCGCCGGCACTGGCGAAGCTTGCCACCGACAAATATTGGCCGGTCGACATCGCCTATTTCGACGACAGCGCCCAGAACGGCGAGGAAGTGCCGGAATACCGCATTAGCTTCAAACTGCACGAGAACGGCATCACCCGCGATCTCACCATGGACTATGGCGACTTCTCCATGACCGGCAAGCTGGTCAACCTGTCGCTGTTCGACCAGACAAAGCCTTGCCCCGTATCGAAATAGCAGCGAGGCGCAAGTGAGTTGGCCGCGGCGGGCTTGATGGCGGTCTATGTCGATGCGGCGATCTGGAAATGGGCTGGTCATCTCTGGTGCCATCTCCTGGCCGACGACACCCACGAGTTGCATCGCTTTGCGGCTGAACTCGGCATCAAGCGCGCGTCTTACCAGGGCCCGCCCAAGACATCCGCTCCACACTATGACATAACCGGCTTCGAGCGCGACCGTGCGGTGCGGCTCGGCGCCATCGAGTGCAGCCGCGAGCAGATCGTCGCCATCTTCCGGCGCGTGCGGGTGCCCAACGGAAAGGCCAAGCGATGACACCAACGGCATTCCTGGCTTACTGCGCCGCCGTCACGCTCGCCGCCGCCACGCCGGGACCGGCAATGTTCGCGGTCATCACCAACGGCGTATCGCGTGGGTTCCTGCGGGCCTTCATGGCCGGCGTTGGGGTCGCCGCCGGCGACGCCGTGCTCGTCACTCTGGCGCTGCTCGGGCTGGTGGCCCTGGCTCAGACCTTCGAATGGATTTTTCTCCTGCTGAAATACGCCGGCGCCGCCTATCTGATCTTTCTCGGCGTCAGGATGTGGCGGGCCTCGGCGACGCAATCGAACGAGCAGGGGACGGGGCAGGCGAAATTGTCCCGATCATTCTTGCTGGGCGCATCCATCGCATTGGGGAACCCGAAGGCGATCCTGTTCCATGCCTCGATCATGCCGCTGATTCTCGACCTCGATACGATGACGTTTTTCGATGGCCTGCTGGTGGTGGCGACCGTCATCAGCGTCAATATCGTGACCATGGGGGTATATGCCGCGCTCGCCGGCCGGGCTTCGGGCTGGTTCAGGACGCCGCGGCGGATGCGGCTGATGAACAGGTTTGCCGGCAGCGCGATGATCGGCACCGGAGCGCTGATTGCCGCACGCTAGGCGTTAAAGCGCCGTCCCGCTTGCGTTTGTCGGACTTCCCCTCTATATGCCCGCTCATTCCACACACGGACTTTGGTGTCTGCCCGGGAGAAATCCGGCTGAAACCTCCGGTGGCGTTCAAGGACCTCGGTCCGAAAATGCCTGTGTCCGTGGAGGCTAACCGGAAAGGAAATGAGAATGGCACTGCCTGATTTCAGCATGCGCCAGCTTTTGGAAGCTGGCATTCACTTCGGCCACCAGACCCACCGCTGGAACCCGAAGATGGCGCCCTACATCTACGGCGCCCGCAACAACATCCACATCATCGACCTCTCGCAGACGGTGCCTTTGCTGCACCAGGCGCTGAAGCAGGTTTCCGACACCGTCGCCAAGGGCGGCCGCGTGCTGTTCGTCGGCACCAAGCGCCAGGCGTCGGACATCGTTGCCGATGCCGCGCAGCGTTCTGCTCAGTACTACGTCAACTCGCGTTGGCTCGGCGGCATGCTGACCAACTGGAAGACGATCTCGAACTCGATCCAGCGCCTGCGCAAGCTCGACGAGATGCTGGCCGGCGAAGCGCAAGGCCTGACCAAGAAGGAACGCCTGAACCTCGACCGCGAGCGCGAGAAACTCGACAAGGCGCTCGGCGGCATCAAGGACATGGGCTCGACGCCCGACCTGATGTTCGTGATCGACACCAACAAGGAAGCGATCGCCATCCTCGAGGCCAAGCGTCTCGGCATCCCGGTCGTCGCCATCATCGATTCGAACTGCGATCCGGACAAGATCGACTTCCCGATCCCCGGCAATGACGACGCGGCCCGCGCCATCCAGCTCTATTGCGACCTGATCGCCAAGGCCGCCATCGACGGCATCGCCCGCCAGCAGGGCGCGCTCGGCATGGATATTGGCGCTTCGGTCGAAGCTCCGGTCGAGCCGGCGCTCGATCCGGCCCCTGCGTCGGAAGCCCCAGAAGCTTGATAAACATCCGGGCTTGATAATCGAAGGCCGGCAGCGGCCTTCATCTTTCTCATATTTTGGCACGCTAAAACAGACGCACCATCGAGTACCGATGGTGCGTCGGTGCATTTAAACAAAGAGGCGACAATGAGCATTTCGGCTGCACAGGTCAAAGAACTCCGCGACTTGACCGGCGCGGGCATGATGGACTGCAAGACGGCGTTGAATGAGACCAACGGCAACATGGAAGAAGCCGTGGACTGGCTGCGCAAGAAGGGCATCTCCAAGGCCGACAAGAAGGCCGGCCGCACCGCCGCCGAAGGTCTGATCGGCGTCGACAACGGCGTGCGCGAAGCCGCCATCGTCGAGGTGAATTCCGAGACCGACTTCGTCGCTCGCAATGCGGCGTTCCAGGAAATCGTCGCCAACGTCGCCAAGGTGGCGCTTGCCTATGGCACGACGGAAGCCGTGGCCGCCGCGAAGTATCCGGGCTCCGACAAGTCGGTCACCGACACCATCAAGGACGCCGTCGGCACCATTGGCGAGAACCTGGGCTTCCGCCGCTCGGCCAAGCTCACCGTGCCGCATGGCGCGGTCGCGACCTACGTCCACAATTCGGTTGCCGATGGCCTCGGCAAGCTCGGCGTGCTGGTGGCGATCGAGACCACGGGCAACGAGCATGCCGCCAACGCCTTCGGCCGCCAGGTCGCCATGCATGTCGCCGCCACTAACCCCTTGGCGCTGACCGCCGAGCAGATCGATCCGGCGGCCGTCGAGCGTGAGAAGGCGATCTTCTCCGACCAGGCGCGCCAGTCCGGCAAGCCGGAAGCCATCATCGAGAAGATGGTCGAGGGCCGCCTGCGCAAGTTCTATGAGGAAGTCGTGCTCCTGAAGCAGGCCTTCGTGCTCAATCCCGACATCACCGTCGAGAAGGCGCTGAAGGATGCCGAAAAGGAAATCGGCGCGCCGGCCACGATCACCGCCTATCTGCGCTTCGCGCTGGGCGAGGGCATCGAGAAGGAAGAGACCGACTTCGCCGCGGAAGTCGCGGCGGCGGTCAAGAAGTAAGCGTCCTATCGCATTATTGCGACTGCGTTTTTCGGCCTGATGTCCGCAGGGATGTCAGGCCGATTTCGTTTGCGGTGTCGATAAAGGCCCTGAGCTTCGGCGCCATCGCCGCGCGGCGCGGGAAATAGAGGAAAAGCCCGGGTTCCTCGATCGCCGACTGCGGCAGAACCTGCACCAGGCGCCCGGCCGCAAGATCGCCGCGCGCCAAGGGCTCGAACATATAGGCTAGGCCCACTCCGGCGAGGGCCAGATCGATTGCCGCGAGCGAGTCGGTCACGATGGCTGTTCCGCTGGTCTCCATGACCACATCCTTGCCGTCCCAGGTCAAATCCCAGCGATAGAGCGCACCCGAGCGGACAAGCCGGTATCCGATGCAATTGTGGTTCGCGAGATCGGCGATTCCGCGCGGGCGGCCACGTCGCCCGATATAGGCAGGTGAGGCGACGATGACGGTTTTGAAGGGCGGCGTCAGCCGGATGGCCACCATGTCCTGCGCGATCATCTCGCCCAGCCGGATGCCGGCGTCAAAACCTTCGCCAACGATGTCGACCAACCCCTGATCGGCAAAAATGTCCACCGTAATGTCGGGATAACGCTCGGCCATTGCCGCGACGACCGGCGTCACGGCCAATGGGATCGCGATGTTGGAGGCGTTGATCCTGAGCAGGCCGGACGGCCTGCCCTTGACGCTGCGGATACGGTCCATGCGCTCGGCAATATCCTGGAGGGCAGGGGCCGCCGTCTCCACCAGCGCCTTGCCGGCCTCGGTAAGCGAGACGCTTCGCGTCGTGCGTGCAAACAGCGGCTGGCCGATCCGCTCCTCGACGAGGCGCACCGCATGGCTGACCGCCGAAGGGCTCATGCCCAGTTCGGCCGCGGCAAGCGCGAAGCCCCCGCGTCGGGCAACGGCGACTATGACAGGCAGGTGGCTGAGGAGATCGCGATCCATTCATGAATGATATCGCATGGTCCTTGCAAACAATGCAATCTTATCGATGTCGACGCATTGCTCCACATTGTCCCCAACAGCACGGCCATGGGCCAGATCAGGGAGCAAGGACATGAATGCGTTGAAGCACGTCAATTTCGCGGCCGGTATCGCACTGGCGCCAGCCGATGCCGGTGGCGCCGAACCGACCGGCTGGCAGGCGCTGGCCGATGAGCGCACCGTCATCCGCATCGCCGATGCCATCGACCGCGCGGTCGACGCGCGGGACTGGAAGCTTGCCCGCTTCTATCTCGCCGATCGCGTCACCGCCGACTTCAGCAGCCTGTCCGGGCAGCCAGCGGCCAACATTGCCTCCGACGATCTGATCGGCGCCTGGGCCGGCAATCTCAAGGCCGGCAAGACCAGCCTGCACCTGCGCACCAATCATCAGGTCGTCCTCGAAGCGGACACGGCGACTGTTCTGTCAAACGGCTATGCCTGGAACCGGATGGAGGGCAATGGCGATCCGCTGTGGGAAGTCTGGGGTACGTATGAGCACCACCTGACGCGTTCTGGCACCGCCTGGAAGGTCGATGGCTTCACCTTCCGCATGACGCATGAACGCGGCAATCCCTGGGTCAAGGCGACGCCTGGCCAATGACGCCCGCATCAACCGGATCAGGATCGGAAAAGACAATGACGATGAGCTATTACACACTCGGCAACAGCGGCCTGCGCGTCAGCCGGCTGGCGCTGGGCACGATGACCTTCGGCACGGAATGGGGCTGGGGCGCGGACCGGGACACGGCGCGCGCGATGTTCGACGCCTATGTCGCGGCTGGCGGCAATTTCTTCGACACCGCCGACCTTTATACCGGCGGCACGGCCGAGACCTGGCTCGGTGAATTCGTGGCCGAGCGCGGCTTGCGCGACAAGGCGGTGATCGCCACCAAATTCACCATGAACTCGAACCCCGGCAATCCGAACGCCGGCGGCAATGGCCGCAAGAACATCATGCGCGCCGTCGACGCCTCGCTGAAGCGGCTGGGCACCGACTACATCGATCTCTATCTCATGCATATCTGGGACAGGCTGACGCCGGCCGAGGAGGTGCTGCGGACGCTCGACGATCTGGTGCGGGCAGGCAAGATACGGCACATCGGCCTGTCCGACGTGCCGGCCTGGTATGCCGGGCGGGCACAGGCGATCGCCGAACTGCGCGGCTATGAGCCGATCTCGGCGTTGCAGCTCGAATACTCCCTGGCGGAGCGTGCCATCGAGCACGAATTCGTGCCGTTCGGGACACGCCATGGCGCCGGCATCATGGTCTGGAGTCCGCTGGCCAGCGGGCTGTTGAGCGGCAAGTACCGCCCGGCGCAAGGCGGCAATGCCGGCCGGCTCGACGGCTTTCGCAACACCACGCATCCAGGTTTCCAGAAATTCAGCGAGCACAACTGGGTTGTTGTGGCGGAATTGGAGAAAGTCGCCGCCGAACTCGGTCGCGGCATGGCTCAGGTGGCGCTCAACTGGGTGGCGACACAGCCAGGAATCGCCACCGTCATCCTTGGCGCAACGAGGCTTTCGCAGTTGCAGGACAATCTTGCGGCGCTCGATTTCTCCATACCGCCCGCGCTTCGCCAGCGGCTGGACAAGGTGAGCGGCACACCGGCGCCGTTCCCGCATTCTTTTTTCGGTCCCGAGATCCAGGTCCGTGTCGCCGGCGGTGTCGTGACCGGCGACAAGCCGTCCGGTTACGCATCGCCGGTCGTGGTCGAAGGCGAAGCCGTTGCCATCAGCAGCAACTGATCCAAAAAGCCTGGAATTTTGCACAAGGGCGCGGCGTGACATCGCCGCGCCCTTCGTGTATCCGGTCAACCCGTCATGACAGCACCGCCGGACGAAGCAGGAGGCCCTTTTCGCCTTCAAAGTTTGCCGCGCCGGGATTTTCGAGGAACCAGATGACGGTGAAGCCCCTCTACCGACGTGTTCTGCTGAAAGCTTCAGGCGAAGCGTTGATGGGCGAACAGCATTTCGGCATCGACGTCTCGGTCGTCGACCGCATCGCAGGCGACATTGCCGAAGCGCGCGCGCTGGGCATCGAGGTGGGTGTCGTCATTGGCGGCGGCAATATCTTTCGCGGCGTGGCCGTCGCTTCCAAGGGTGGAGACCGCGTTACCGGCGACCATATGGGCATGCTTGCCACGGTCATCAATTCGCTGGCGCTGCGCACGTCGCTGAACAAGATCGGCGTCGACGCCGTGGTGCTGTCCGCGATTGCCATGCCCGAGCTTTGCGAGAGCTTTTCGCAGCGCCAGGCGACCGCCTACATGAACCAGGGCAAGGTGGTGATCTTCGCCGGCGGTACCGGCAATCCGTTCTTCACCACCGATTCGGCCGCCGCGCTCCGTGCGGCCGAAATCGGCGCCGACGCGCTGTTCAAGGGCACGCAGGTCGACGGCGTCTATTCGGCCGACCCGAAAAAGGACCCGAACGCGACCCGTTTCGAGCGCATCAGCCACGCCGAAGTCATAAATCGCGGCCTTTCGATCATGGATACGGCTGCGATTGCACTTGCGCGTGAAAACAACATTCCGATAATCGTCTATTCGATCCACGAAAAGGGTGGTTTCGGCGATATTCTGAGGGGCGGCGGCCGTTGCACGGTCGTCGCGGACGAGTGATCCGGGCCTGATCCCTGGAGAGAAGGGAAACCGGTTTTCGAAATCAGGCTCGAAAACGGGGCCGTGCCCCGAAGCAGTGAACCCGCGGCAGACGGGTCGAGGAGACTAGAATGAGTGGTGAGTACGACGACCTCAAGCGGCGCATGGATGGGGCAATCGCCGCGTTCAAGCACGATCTGGCCTCGCTGCGGACCGGACGCGCTTCCAGCAATCTGCTCGACGCGATCCAGGTGCAGGCCTATGGCACCACCATGCCGATCAATCAGGTGGCCAACGTCACCGTGCCGGAGCCGCGCATGATCGCGGTCTCGGTCTGGGACAAGTCGATGGTTGGCGCCGTCGACCGCGCGATCCGTGAATCCAATCTGGGCTTCAACCCGATCGTCGACGGTACCAATCTGAGGATTCCGCTGCCGGAACTCAACGAACAGCGCCGCAAGGAACTGGTCAAGATCTCGCACGGCTACGCGGAGAACGCCCGTGTCGCCGCGCGGCATGTGCGCCGCGACGGCATGGATTTCCTGAAGAAGGCGGAGAAGGACGGCACGATCAGCGAGGACGATCAGCGCAAGCGTTCCGACCAGGTCCAGAAACTTACCGACGAAACCATCGGCACCATCGATCATCTGCTTTCCGACAAGGAAGCTGAAATCATGCAGGTTTAGGGTTGGCCCTTGGCTGACCCGAAAGCGAGATCATGACAACGCCCGCGCATGTCGCGATCATCATGGATGGAAATGGACGCTGGGCAAAGGCGCGCGGCATGCCGAGGCTCGCGGGTCATCGCGCCGGCGTCGAGGCCCTGCGCAAGGCGGTGCGCGCTGCCCCCGGTCTCGGCATCTCCTTCCTGACCGTCTACGCTTTCTCGTCGGAGAACTGGTCGCGGCCGAAGTCCGAAGTCAGCGACCTCATGGGGCTTTTGAAGCTGTTCATCCGCCGCGACCTCGCCGAGCTGCACCAGAGCGGCGTGCGGGTGAGGATCATCGGTGACCGGGCAGGGCTGCAGGCGGATATCAGAGGGCTGCTCGACGAAGCCGAATCGCTGACGATCCACAACACCTCGCTGACGCTGGTGATCGCCTTCAACTACGGCGGGCGCGACGAGATCGTCCGCGCCGCGCGCAAGCTCGCCCTGGCCGTGGCGCGCGGTGAAATCGACAGCGAGGCGATATCGGCCGAAAGCTTTGCCGGCGCTCTCGACACGCAAGGCATTCCCGATCCGGAGCTGGTCATCCGCACCAGCGGCGAGCTTCGCCTGTCCAACTTCCTCTTGTGGCAGGCTGCCTACAGCGAACTCGTCTTCCTGCCGTGCTACTGGCCGGACTTCAACCGCGAGCACTTCGCCGAGGCTTTGCGCGAATTTGCCGGCCGCGAGCGCCGCTTCGGCGGACTGGGCCCGCAAGACGTCGCTTCGCGGCCGGCCGCGGGATGAGCAACCTTCAGCTGCGTGTCATCTCAGCGGTCGTGCTCGCCATCGTCGCGCTTGGCCTGACCTGGCTCGGCGGCCTGCCTTTCCGGCTGCTGTGCGCCCTGATGTCGGCAATGATCTTTTATGAGTGGACCCGCATGTCGCGGCCCGTTGCGGCCGAAGGGCTTGGTTTTCCGCCGGAAGCGCTGATGGTCATTTTCGTCGGCGCCCTGATCGCGGGCCTGCCCGCATTCTGGCTGCTGCCGCTCGTCGTGGTCCTGGTCGCAATAACGGCGACCGCCGCCGGCATTCGCAAGATCGGCCAGTGGGACGCTGGCGGCCTTGCCTATGCCTGCGTATCCGGCCTCTCGCTTGCCCTTTTGCGCGACGGCGACCATTCGGGACTCCTCGCCATCCTGTTCCTGTTCGCGGTCGTCTGGGCGACCGACATCTTCGCCTATTTCGTCGGACGCGCCGTCGGTGGTCCCAAACTGGCGCCGTCGATTTCGCCCGGCAAGACGCGCAGCGGCGCGCTCGGCGGGGCGGTCGGTGGCGTCGTCGCGGGACTTCTGCTGGCCGCCATCGCCGGCGCCGGCAATCTGGCTTTGCTCGGCCTTGTGGCGCTGGTGCTGTCTGTTGTCGCCCAAGCCGGCGACCTGTTCGAATCCTGGGTCAAACGGCGGCATGGCCACAAGGATTCGGGCGTGCTCATTCCTGGCCATGGCGGCATCATGGATCGTGTCGACGGGCTTGTCGCGGCCGCTCTTGCCCTATACGTCATCGGCTGGATTTCGGCGGGCGCCGAGCATCCGGCACAGGGGCTGTTTCCCATTTGAATGGTGTCGTTGCACGATCGGGGGCGGACCTGCCTTGGATTCGCCTGGATTGATGTCACAGTCACGGCGCGACCGCGGAAGAATTTGAGGGCTTGAATTGAACGAGATTCTTCACGCGATTTTCGGCACGGAAGGCTTCTTTCTCGGCACGCTCGTGCCGTTTCTCTTCGTGCTGACCGTGGTCGTGTTCGTTCACGAGATGGGCCACTATCTCGTCGGCCGCTGGTGCGGCATCGGCGTCAGGGCCTTCTCGATCGGCTTTGGTCCCGAACTCATCGGCTTCAACGACAGGCATGGCACGCGCTGGAAGCTTTGCGCCATACCGCTTGGCGGCTATGTCAAGTTTGTCGGCGACATGAACGCCACCTCCAGCCAGCCGACATCGGAAGAGCTCGAGACGCTGACCGATGAGGAACGCAAGGTTGCCTTCCACACCCAGCCGATCTGGAAGCGCGCGGCAACGGTGGCGGCCGGGCCACTGTTCAACTTCCTGCTGACGATCGTCGTCTTTTCCGTGCTGTTTGCCTCCTACGGGCGTTATGTCGCGGAGCCGATGGTGGCGGAGGTCACCACCGACAGTCCCGCGGCCAAGGCCGGCATTTTGCCTGGCGACCGATTCGTCAGCGTTGACGGCAGCAAGGTCGAAACCTTCGGCGACGTGCAGCGGCTGGTTTCGGGCCGGGCCGGCGATACCATCACCTTCGTCATGCTGCGCAACGGCAAGGAGGTCACGGTGACCGCGTCGCCGCAACTGATGGAGCAGGAGGACGCGCTCGGCAACAAGGTCAAGGTCGCGGTGATCGGCGTCGTCAACAACAAGGAACTCGGCCAGCCTCGTCTCATCACCTACACCCCGGTCGGAGCCGTTGCGGCGGCGATTGAGGAAACCGGCCACGTCATCGAGCGCACCGGCCAGTTCATGCAACGCTTCGCCGTCGGGCGCGAGGACAAGTGCCAGTTGGGTGGCCCGGTCAAGATCGCCGACATGGCCGGCAGGGCCGCCAAATTGGGTTTCGAATGGCTGGTGCAGCTCGTCGCGCTGCTGTCCGTGGGGATAGGCATTCTAAACCTTTTGCCGATTCCCCCCCTCGACGGCGGCCATCTGTTGTTCTACGGGGTGGAGGCCGTCATCCGCCGGCCGGTGTCGGAACGGATGATGGAAATGGCCTATCGGGCCGGTCTGCTTCTGGTGTTGTGCTTCATGGGGTTCGTGTTCTGGAACGATCTCTTTGGGTGCTGAAATCATGAAGGAATTTGGCCTGGGCATGGTCGATGTTGAGACGCCGTTTACCATGCACGGGGATATGAGTGACGCGAAAGCCACGCAACAGGGTTAAGTAAATACAAATTAACCAGAAGCCTTGCGTGTAGGGAAAATCCGGTTAATACGGTAGGGGAAATGACCGCACGTCCGGTTTTCTCGCCGTGGGGACTACGAGAAAAGGTTATTAAGCCCGATGAAGGCAGCATCCAAGTTTCTAAACGCCGCGTCAGCGGCGGCACTGTCCGCCGCTCTGGTTGTACCAGGTGCGCTCGCAGTGCAGTTCGTTGCCACATCGGCGGCCGAAGCCGCTGTCGTAAGCAGGGTGGAGGTGAGCGGCAACCAGCGTGTCGACGCCGATACCATTCGCAACTACATCACCATCAAGCCCGGCAAGGCCTTCTCCAGCTCCGATGTCGATAGCGCGGTCAAGGCACTGTTCGGCACCGGCCTGTTCTCGGACGTCCAGATCAACCAGGTCGGCTCGACCCTGGTGGTCAAGGTTTCGGAATACAAGGTCGTCAACCAGGTGCTGTTCCAGGGCAACAAGAAGCTCAAGGACAACGCGCTTCAGGCCGCGGTTCAGCTGAAGTCGCGCGGTACCTTCTCTCAGGCCACGCTCGATTCGGATGTCGAGGCGGTGAAGGCCGCTTACAGGCGCATCGGCCGCGACGATGCCGGCGTGACCGCGCAGGTCATGGAGCTCGGCGACAACCGCGTGAATGTGGTGTTCCACATCACCGAAGGCGACCGCACGCAGATCGCGGCCATCAATTTCGTCGGCAACAGCGCCTATTCGAGCCGCCGTCTGTCTGACGTGATCAACACCAAGCGTTCGTCCTGGGTCTCGTTCATCCTGCGCGACGACGTCTATGACGAAGACAAGCTGCGTGCCGACCAGGAGCTGCTGCGCCGCTTCTACTACAATCACGGTTATGCCGATTTCCAGGTCGTCTCCGCTGTCGGCGAGCTCGACAACGCGACCAACAAATACACGGTCACCATCACCGTCCAGGAAGGCGAGCGCTACAATTTCGGCGACATCAGCGTCGAGAGCACCATTCCGGAAGTCGACTCGAAGTCGCTGGAGTCGGTGGTCGAAACCCGCAAGGGCGACGTCTACAACGCCAAGGACGTGGAAGACTCCATCATCGCGCTGACCGAGAAGGTGGCCGGTTCCGGCTATGCCTTCGCCCAGGTGACGCCGCGCGGTGACCGCAACTTCGAGAATCACACGATCTCGGTGGTCTACACCGTCGATCAGGGCACCAAGGCCTATGTCGAGCGCATCGAAATCCGCGGCAACGATCGTACGCGTGACTATGTCATTCGTCGCGAGTTTGATGTCAGCGAAGGCGATGCGTTCAACCAGGTGCTGATCCAGCGCGCCAAGAAACGCCTGGAAGACCTCAATTACTTTGACAAAGTCGACATTTCCACGGTGCCGGGCTCGGCCCCCGATCAGGTCGTGCTTGTGGTCGACGTGGTCGAGAAATCGACTGGCGAGTTCTCGGTCGGTGCTGGTTATTCGACCGGTGGCGATTCGGCTGGTCCGTCCGTCGAAGGATCGATCACCGAGCGCAATTTCCTCGGCCGTGGCCAGTTCATCAAGGTGTCGGCGGGTGGCGGCAAGAATTCGCGCGACTACAGCCTGTCCTTCACCGAGCCGTATTTCCTCGGGCGGCGTATCGCCGCCGGCTTCGACATCTACAAGTCGACGCGGGAATACAACAACAATTACGACAGCGACACCACCGGCGCGACGATCCGTTTCGGACTGCCGATCACCAACAGCATCACGACCCAGCTGGCGTATAATATCTCGCAGGAGAAATATAAGGTCGACGATAGCTGCGGTCCTACCACTGTTGGAGATCCGGACGGCACCTGCACGATTTCGCCGGCCATTCTGGATGGCATCGCCGAAAGCCCTTGGATCAAGTCGTCGGTCAGCCTGGGGCTGGTCTACAACACCATCGACGACATGAAGAACCCGCATGAGGGTATCTATGCCAACACGACGGTGGAAGTTGCCGGTCTCGGCGGCGATGCCAAGTTCGTGAAGATCACGGGGCGCGGCAGCATCTATCAGACGCTGTCCGAACAGCTTGACCTCGTCGGCCTCATTTCGGGCGGCGCCGGCCATGTCGAGGGGTATGGTGGCGATGGCGGTCTGCGTATCTTCGATCAGTTCCAGAGCACCGACCGCATGATCCGCGGCTTTGCCTACGGCGGCATCGGTCCCGTTGACTCCGCCGGTGTAGGCGATCACCTGGGCGGTACAACCTATTTCAACGCGTCGGCCGAAGCTCAGTTCCCACTGCCGGTCGTTCCCGAGAGCTTCGGCTTGCGTGGCGCGGTGTTCGCCGACGCGGCAACGCTCTACGGCAGCCAGATCGGCAACCAGAGCCTGGTTGATCAGTCGTCGGTTGGCATGAAGTTGCGCGCTTCCGTGGGTCTCGGCCTGATGTGGGCCTCGCCGTTCGGCCCGATCCGCATCGACTATGCGATCCCCGTCAGGAAGGAAGCCACCGACGACGTGCAGGAATTCAACTTCGGCATATCGACCCGCTTCTGATCGGCGGCCAACGATGCTCCCGGGTTTTTTCGATCCGGGAGAAATGTTCCGACCTAGCTGGATATAGCTTCTGGAATGACCGACCCGGTGTTCTTCGCGCCATCACGCCGGTATACGGCGGCCGAAGTCGCGAATCTGACCGGCTCGGTGCTAGTCGATTCCGGCCAATCCGGCGTTGTGATCGATGCGCTGGCGCCAGCCAATGAAGGCGGCGCCAACGCGCTGGTCTTCGTCGACGGCAGGCGTAATTCCGCGCTGATGCCGTCGCTGCGGGCTGCAGCGGTGCTGTGTCCGGCGGAGTTCGCAAACAAGGCGCCGTCCGGCATCGCTGTCCTGACCCATCCACGGCCGCAACAGGCTTTCGCGCTGGTTGGGCGCCTCTTGTTTCCGACAGCCGCCACGCCGGGAGCAATGACCGGCGAAACCGGTGTTTCGCCGCATGCCCATGTCGACCCGACCGCGCATGTCGAAGCCGGCGTCGTCATCGAGGCCGGCGCGGTCGTCGGGCCAGGAGTCTCGATCGGCAGCGGCACCGTCATTGCACCCAATGCCGTCATCGGACAGTCCTGCCAGATCGGCCGTGACGGCTATGTCGGCCCGGGCGCCAGCATCCAGTACGCGCTGGTCGGCAACCGGGTCATCATCCATGGTGGCGCCAGGATCGGTCAGGACGGCTTTGGCTTTGTCGGCGGCGCCAAGGGGCCGGAGCGTGTTCCACAGATCGGACGGGTCGTCATCCAGGACGATGTCGAGATCGGTTCCAATTCCACGGTCGATCGCGGCGCCATGTCCGACACTATCATCGGGCAAGGCACCAAGATCGACAATCTCGTGCAGATCGCCCATAACGTCCGCATCGGCCGCAATTGCATAGTAGCCGGGCTTTCAGGTATTTCAGGTTCCGTGGTGGTGGGGGACAATGTCACCATGGGCGGCGGTGTCGGGCTCGCGGATCATCTGACGATTGGTTCAGGTGCCAAGCTTGCCGCCAGAAGTGGATTTATGAGCAATGTTCCCGCCGGCGAGATATGGGGTGGCTACCCGGCACAGCCGATGGCGGAAGCCATGCGAGAGATAGCCATGTTGCGCACGATGGCCAGGGCACGCAAGCAGGGCAAGGACAATGGCTGACATGGTGGCGGCGACAACGCTGGAAGCGGTCGACATATTGGGGCTGATGAAGCTCCTGCCACACCGTTATCCCTTCCTGATGATCGACCGCATCGTCGACATCGATGGCGACGACTCCGCCATCGGCATCAAGAACGTCACCATCAACGAGCCGCATTTTCAGGGCCATTTCCCGGAGCAGCCGGTGATGCCGGGCGTGCTGATCGTCGAGGCCATGGCGCAGACGGCCGGCGCCATCTGCATCCGCAGCCTTGGGGCGTCGAAACCGTCGCTGGTCTATTTCCTGACCATCGACAACGCCAAATTCCGCAAACCGGTCGTTCCCGGCGACCAGTTGAAGATCCATGTCAAGAAAATCAAGAAGCGCGGCAACCTGCTCAAATTCGCCTGCGAGGCCCTGGTCGAAGGTACCAAGGCAGCCGAGGCTGAGATTTCAGCCATGATGGTCACCGGCGACTGACGATCGAGTGCCTATGAAAATCAAGACGTCAATCCATCCTTCCTCCGTCGTGGAAGAAGGCGCTCAAATCGGCGAGGGTGTGCGCATCGGGCCGTTCTGCCATGTCAGCGCCGAGGCGGTGATCGGCGACGGTGTCGAACTGGTCAGCCATGTCTCGGTGATGGGCGCCACCACCATCGGCGCCTCGACCAAGGTCTATCCGATGGCGACATTGGGCGCGCCGCCGCAGAACACCAAGCACAAGGGCGGGCGCACCACGCTCGTCATCGGCTCCAATTGCACCATACGCGAAGGCGTCACGATGCATGTCGGCACCGACACCAGCCGTGGCGAAACGACGGTTGGCGACAATGGCAATTTCCTTGCCTATGCCCACATCGCCCATGATTGCGCCGTCGGCAACAACGCTACCTTCGCCAATGGGGCGACGCTGGGCGGCCACTGCGAGATCGGCAACAATGTCTATATTGGCGGCCTCAGCGCCGTTCATCAATTCGTGCGCGTCGGCGACAATGCCTTTCTTGGCGGGTGTTCGGCATTTGTTGGTGACGTCATTCCCTATGCCATCGCCGCGGGCAACCGCGCCAGCTTGCGCGGCTTGAACATCATCGGCCTCAAGCGGGCCGGCCTGCCGCGTTCCGAAATCTATTTGTTGCGCAAGGCTTACAAGACGATTTTCGACCGCTCCCGCACCGTCGGCGAAAACGTCGAGTTCGCCAAGGCGGAATTCGCCTCTTCCCCAGCCGCGATGAAGATCATCGATTTCATCACCAGTCGCGGCAAGCGGCACTTTGCCGTGCCATCGCTCAAGCGCGGCGATGACGACGATACCGATGACGAAGGCTGAGACAGCCGCGGCTGGTCTCGATCTCCCGCCTGATGCCAGGGTCGGCATCATCGCCGGCGGCGGCAGCCTTCCGGTCGAAGTCGCTGCCGGTCTGGCCGAACAGGGTCATGCGCCCTTCATCGTGCTCATGGCCGGCGAGGCCGACCGTCTGGCGGAGTTGTCCCGGTACGAGCATGATACACTTGCCCTGGAGGCGATAGGGTCGCTCGTTCCACTGCTCAAGCGCAACCGGATTACCCATCTGGTGCTTGCCGGCGAGATAAAGCGCAGGCCCAGACTGACACATCTGCGCCCAAGCCTCAGCCTGCTCGCCGTGATACCGGTCGTTGTCATGGCGTTGGCGCGCGGCGACGACGGGCTGCTCAAGGTGGTGGCGCGCGGGCTCGAGGCCCGGGGGATAAAGGTCGTGGGCGCTCACGAGATCGTGCCGAGCCTCGTCGCCGCCGAAGGCGTGTTGACCAAGGCCGGGCCTCGGAAAACGGACTGGCGCGATATCGAGGCAGGGTTCGCCGCGGCAAAGGCCATCGGGGCACTGGATATCGGTCAGGCGGCGATCGCGGTCGGCGGCCGGACCATTGCACTCGAGGGCATCGAGGGCACGGCCGGATTGCTGGACCGCGCCAGGCTGCTGCGCGGCCATGGCCGTATCGCCGGCAAGACGCGCGGCGTTCTGGTCAAATGCGCCAAGCCAGGCCAGGAGCTACGCGCTGACCTTCCTTCGATGGGGCCGCAAACGGTCGAAGCGGCGCATGCGGCAGGGCTCGCCGGCATTGCCGTCGAGGCGGGTCGCTCGCTGATCCTCGAAGGTCCCGCGACCCTCTCGCGTGCCAACGAACTTGGGCTGTTCATCGTCGGCCTGGCCGCAGCGGAGTCCTGACATGGCTGACAGAGCGTTGAAGATCGCGATCGTCGCGGGCGAGGAATCGGGCGACCTGCTTGGCGCCGACATCATCCGGTCGCTCCGCCAGATGACGGGCCGCGAGGTGCAACTGGTCGGTCTCGGCGGCCGCCATCTGCAGGCGCTTGGGCTGGTTCCTCCGTTCGACGCCGGCGAGGTCGCGCTTATGGGTTTCAGTGCCGTCCTGCGGGATCTGCCGCGCCTGATGCGGCGGATCGGCCAGATGGCAGGCATGGTTGCCGACGCCAGGCCAGACTGCCTCGTCACCATCGACAGCCCTGATTTTTCGCTGCGCGTCGCCAGGAAGGTGCGCGCGGCCAACCCGTCGATCCCGATCATCCACTATGTCTGCCCGAGCGTCTGGGCGTGGCGTCCGGGCAGGGCGGTGGCGATGAAGCCCTATGTCGACCACATCCTGTGTATCCTGCCCTTCGAGGTGAAGGAGCTCGCGCGACTGGGCGGCCCGCCTGGCACCTATGTCGGACATCGTCTCACCCATGACGCGGGCGTGCTGTCGGCCGCCAAGGCTCAAGGTCAGCCGCGCGACCTCTCGCCGGATCGCGTGAAGACACTGCTTGTCCTGCCCGGCTCGCGGCGCGGCGAGGTGCGGCGGCTGCTCGAGCCGTTTGGCGAGACCGTGTCGATGTTGCGGGCTCGCGGGCACCGGCTCCGGCTGATGCTGCCGACGGTGCCGCATGTCGCCGATACCGTGCGGTCCGCTGTCACGCGCTGGGACGAGAAACCCGAGATCATCCTTGAGCCCGAGCGCAAATGGCAGGCCTTCGGCAAGGCCGACGCGGCGTTGATCGCCTCCGGCACCGTATCCCTGGAACTGGCCTTGTCCGGCGTGCCGATGGTCTCCAGCTATAGGCTCGACCCTGTCGCGCGTGTCGTCGCGCCCTATCTCGTCTCCGTCTGGTCGGCCCTGCTGCCCAACCTGATCTCGGATCGCGCGCTGATCCCGGAGTTCTACAACGAGTACGTCAAACCGAACAATCTGGCACGCCAGGTGGAAGCGCTGTTGGCCGACACAGGAATGCGCGCCTGGCAGAAAGACGGGTTTGCCGAGATCTCACGGCGCATGGCAACGGACAGGCCGTCCGGTGAGATCGCGGCGCAGGTCGTGATGGGGTACGTGAAGAGAGTGAGTAGGCAGTAGTGAGTAGTGAGTAGTGAGTAGCAAAATCTCCAATCTGACTACTTACTACTCACTACTCACTACTGCCTGATTTTAGCGCTTGGCGATCGGAACGTAATCGCGCTCCGGCGCTCCGGTGTAGAGTTGGCGCGGACGGCCGATCTTCTGGCGCGGATCCTCGATCATTTCCTTCCACTGCGCGATCCAGCCGACCGTGCGGGCAACGGCGAACAGCACGGTGAACATGGTGGTGGGGAAGCCCAGCGCCTTCAGCGTGATGCCGGAGTAGAAGTCGACGTTCGGGTAGAGCTTCTTCTCGATGAAATAGGGATCGGTCAGCGCGATCTTTTCCAGTTCCATGGCGATGTCGAGCAGCGGATCGTCCTTGATGCCGAGTTCGCCCAGCACCTCATGCGCCGTCTTCTGCATGATCTTGGCACGCGGATCGTAGTTCTTGTAGACGCGGTGGCCAAAGCCCATCAGCCGGAAGGGATCGTTCTTGTCCTTGGCGCGGGCGATGAATTCCGGGATGTGATCGACATGGCCGATCTCGCCCAGCATGTTGAGCGCCGCTTCATTGGCGCCGCCATGCGCCGGACCCCACAGGCAAGCGATGCCTGCGGCAATGCAGGCGAACGGATTGGCGCCCGACGAGCCGGCGAGACGAACGGTCGAGGTCGAAGCGTTCTGCTCGTGATCGGCATGCAGGATGAAGATGCGCTCCATGGCGCGCGCCAGCACCGGGTTGATCTTGTACTCCTCGCACGGCACGGCAAAGCACATGTGCAGGAAGTTTGCCGCGAAACCGAGATCGTTCTTCGGGTAAATAAACGGCTGGCCGATGTGGTATTTGTAGGCCATGGCCGCGATCGTCGGCATTTTGGCGATCAGGCGCATGGAGGCAACCATGCGCTGGTAGGGGTCGGAGATGTCGGTCGAGTCGTGATAGAAGGCCGACAAGGCGCCGACCACACCGCACATAACCGCCATCGGGTGCGCGTCGCGGCGGAAGCCGGTGAAGAAGCGCGACATCTGCTCGTGCACCATGGTGTGGCGCGTCACGCGGTAATCGAAATCGTCCTTCTGCGCCTTGGTGGGCAGTTCGCCATAGAGCAGGAGATAACAGACTTCGAGGAAGTCGCCGTGCTCGGCCAGCTGGTCGATCGGATAGCCGCGGTGCAGGAGGATGCCGGCATCGCCGTCGATGAAGGTGATCTCGGATTCGCAGCTCGCGGTCGAGGTGAAGCCGGGATCATAGGTGAAGGCGCCGGTGGTGCTGTAGAGCGAGGCGATGTCGATGACGTCGGGCCCGACCGAGCCGCTTCGCACCTTGAACTCGTGGGTCTTGCCGGCGAATTCCAGCGTTGCCGTGGCCTCCTGGCCGCCCACATCCAGTTTTTTCGCAGCTTCGGTCATTGCAAACTCCTTCTTGTTTCCTCATGCCGGCAAAGGCAAATTCCGCAGAGCGACACGTCGAAATCACCGCAATGCGCGTATTCGCCACCGCATTCTAGGAGGTGCGTGCCAGATTGGGCCAAGACCTAATGTTGCACTGCGAAACCCGCCTTTCAATGCCAATCTTCTTGGGCCAGTTTGCTCCTAATCGATTTGATCCGCTATGCGGGCCAGGCTTTCCTCGCGCCCCAGCACGGCCAGCACGTCGAACACACCGGGCGAGGTGCTTTTGCCGGTCAAGGCGGCGCGCAGCGGCTGGGCCACGGCGCCAAGCTTGTGGCCGCCAGCCAGCGCATAGTCGCGGATCGCGGCCTCGGCCGTGGCCGCCGTCCAGTCGCCCGCCAGCGACTTCAAAGCTTCGTGAGCGCCACGCAATATCTTGCGGGCATCGTCATTGAGCAGCAGTGCCGCCTTGTCGTCGATCGGCAGCGGCCGCGCGGCAAACAGGAAGGCGGCGCCATCGACGAGCTCGACCAGCGTCTTGGCGCGTTCCTTCAGCCCCGGAAGTGCCGCCAGCAACTGCGCCTTGTTCTTCTCGTCGAGGCGCGCCGCCATCGCCGGGCCGCCCTCCAGATAGGGCAAGGTGGCGATGAAAATGTCGAACAGTTCGGAATCGGCCATGCGGCGCATATGGACGCCGTTCAGCGCCTCGAGCTTGGCGAAATCGAATCGCGCCGCGCCCTTGTTGACGTCGCCGATGTCGAACCAGGAGATCATGTCCTTGATCGACATGATCTCGTCGTCGCCATGGCTCCAGCCCAGGCGCGCCAGGTAGTTGAGCAGCGCCTCCGGCAGGTAGCCCATGGCGCGATAGGCCTCGACACCGAGCGCGCCGTGCCGTTTAGACAGCTTGGCGCCATCGGCACCATGGATCAGCGGGATGTGCGACATCGACGGCACGTCCCAGCCCATGGCGTTGTAGATCACGCTCTGGCGGGCGGCGTTGGTCAGGTGGTCGTCGCCACGGATGATGTGGGTGACGCCCATGTCGTGATCGTCGACGACAACGGCATGCATGTAGGTCGGGTTGCCGTCCGACCGCAGGATGATGAAATCGTCGAGATCCTTGTTGGGAAAGCGCACCTCGCCCTGGACCCGGTCCTGCACCACCGTCTCGCCCTCGGTCGGCGCCTTGATGCGAATGGCGCCCTTGACGCCGACGGGTGCCTCCGACGGATCGCGGTCACGCCAGTGGCCGTTGTAGCGCGGCGGCAGGCCCTTGGCCCGCGCGGCCTCACGCATCGCCTCGAGTTCGGCTGGTGTCTCGTAGCTGTAATAGGCCTTGCCCAGGCGCACCAGTTCCTCGGCCACCTCGCGGTGGCGTGGCGCGCGCTCGAACTGGGAGACCGCATCGCCGTCCCACGACAGGCCGAGCCAAGTCAGCCCGTCGAGAATGGCCGTGGTGGCTGCATCCGTGGAGCGTTCGCGATCGGTGTCCTCGATGCGCAGCAGCATCGTGCCGCCGGTGTGCTTGGCATAGAGCCAGTTGAACAGCGCCGTGCGCGCGCCGCCAATGTGCAGATAGCCGGTCGGCGAGGGGGCAAAACGGGTGATGACCTTGTCGGACATGGAACTCTCGGAAAACGTCTGAAGCGGGGTGCGGCGTGCGCGGACTTTCGCGCGTCGCGCGTTCATGTAGCATAGGGCGTCGAGGGTGCAAGGGGCAGACCCGATGGCTGGACGGAGCCGGGGCTCGGATCAGGGCGAGGACGCCATTGTCGGCGTCAGCGAACGGTCCCTGTTTGCCAATCCCGCGCTCGCACCATCGGCGCCGGCGGCACTGCCCGTATTGCGCCCTGGCGAGCAGTCCTTGCCCGAGGGCATCAACGCGCCGGTCACCGTGCCCAGAACCGGTGCGGTCGCTCGCCTGCGCCGTCATCTCGGCCGCCTTTCGTGGCCTAGAGTACAGGCGGGCGTGGCTTCGGCGGCCACGCTGGAGCTCGATCGCGGCATCGCATTCCTGCTGGTGCCGGTGTTCCTGGCCATGGGCGTCATCGTCTATTTCTCGATGGCGGCTGAACCTGGGTTCGTCCAGCCCATCGCCGCCGTCGTGCTGATGGCTCTCTGTGCGGTCGCCTCGCGATCCTGGCCCAGGACCCATCTATGTCTGATGGCCGCGCTGCTCTGCGCCCTTGGCGTGCTCGCCGCCAAGGTCGAGACGTGGCGGGCGGGGACGCCGATGCTTGGCTCTGAAATCGCCACGCAGGTGACCGGCCGGGTGGTGTCGCTCGACTATATGGAGACCGGACGTATCCGGTTGACCATCGACGTGACGTCGACCGTCCGGCCGAAATTGCGCTATGCACCGGAACGGGTTCGCATTTCCGCCGCCAAGATACCGGCCGGCGTGAAGGCCGGTTCGCTGGTGAGCGGCTACGCCAGGCTGTTGCCGCCGACCGGTCCGGTGCGCCCGGACAGTTACGATTTTTCCTTCGACAGCTATTTCGCTGGGATCGGCGGCAGCGGCTTCTTCATGGGAACGCCAAGGATCGTTCCCGACGACGACGAGGCGCCGCTGTGGTCCCGCCTTGCCTCGTCGGTCGAAAATACCAGGCAGGACATCGCCGACCACATCAGAGCCAGTGTCGGTGGCGCCGAGGGTGAGATCGCGGCGGCGCTGATGGTCGGGGTGCGCGCGGGCATTCCTGATGAAATCAACGAAGCCATGCGGCGGACAGGCATCTATCACATCATTTCCATTTCCGGACTGCACATGGCGCTGGTCGCGGGCACCGTGATGATGCTGATGCGCGGCGTATTCGCGCTGTTTCCGGATTTTTCCTCACGCCGCCCGGTCAAGAAGTACGCCGCCGCCGCCGCGCTTTTCTCGATCGCGGCCTATCTCGTCATCTCGGGTGTCGTCGTCGCCGCCGAGCGCAGCTTCATCATGCTGGCCGTGATGTTGATCGCCGTTCTATTCGACCGGGCGGCGCTGACAATGCGCAACCTGGCAATCTCGGCCATTGCCGTCATCGCGGTGTCCCCGCACGAGGTCGTGGGCCCGAGTTTCCAGATGTCCTTCGCCGCGACCGCGGCGCTGGTCGGCGCTTATGCGGGCTGGGCGGATCACCATGCGGGAAAGACGAGGCCACCGGCGCCAAAGCGATCCCTGGCTGGGTTCCTGACGCGAAAACTCCTTTTGGGGGCAGGCGGACTGGCCATGACATCCATCATCGCCGGCAGCGCCACGGCGCTGTTTGCGATCTGGCATTTCCAGCGGGTGTCGCCGCTCAGCCTGTTCGCCAATCTGGCCGTCATGCCGATCGTGTCGGTCGTGATGTTCCTGGCCGTCGCCAGTGCGTTGCTGATGCCGTTCGGACTGGATTGGCCGGCTCTTTACCTCATGGGCAAAGGCCTGACGGCGATGATTGCCGTATCGGCGTGGATATCGGAGCGCTCGCCAATCGATGGTGTCGGGTTGATTTCGCGGCAATCCGTGCTGCTGGTGACCGTCGCATTGGTCATCGCGACGATGGCGACGACCCGGCTGCGGCTCGCGGCACTGCCATTCGCGCTTGCCAGCTTGTTGACTGTGTCGGATACGCGCACCCCCGATGTGCTGATCTCGGAAGATGCGCGGCTGGTCGCGCTACCGATCGGCGGCGGCGAACTCGCGGTCAACCGGGCTCGCCCGAACGAATTCACCGTCGACAACTGGAAACGCGCGCTGACATCGGAAGCCATCGTCGTACCGGAGATGTTCGACAAGGCAGGTGGGCAATTCGCCATCGCCGATGCGGCAAACCTGCCGGCGGGGGCGCCGTTCTATTGCACCGAAGGCGTCTGTATCGCCAGACACCCGTCCGGTGCGATCATAGCGCATGTCGAAGACCGCAAGGACACCTGGAAGGCCTGCGCGTTCGCCGACCTCATCGTCGTCAATGACGCGACCGCCTACGATGCCTGCCACAATCCGCTGGTTCTCGTCGTCACCAAACGGCAGCTCGCCCGCAAGGGAAGTGCCGCGGTCTTCTTCGATCCTCGGTCGGCCACGACCCCGGCCAAGATCGAATTCGCCGTCGACCAACCATACCGGCCCTGGCATGAGCAACGAAAATTCTCACGCGAGGCGAGGGGACTGCCGCCCTATAAAAAGCCCGACAAGCCCGACAAGCCCGATGGCAAACAGGCTCAGTAGCGCCTGATCAAGCCGACCAGCCTGCCTTGCACCTTGACCCTGTCCGGCCCGAAAATGCGGGTTTCATAGGCCGGATTGGCGGCTTCGAGGGCGATCGAGGCGCCTTTGCGGCGGAACCGCTTCAGCGTCGCTTCCTCCTCGTCGACCAGCGCCACGATGATTTCGCCTGGGCTTGCCGTATCGGCATTGCGGATGATGACCGTGTCGCCGTCGAAGATGCCGGCCTCGATCATCGAGTCGCCTTTGACTTCCAGCGCATAGTGCTCGCCGCCCATGATCATATCCGGCGGCACCGAGATCGTATGCGTCTGATGCTGGATGGCGTCGATCGGCACACCGGCGGCGATACGGCCCATGACCGGGATGGACACGGCTGAAACCGCATCGTCGTCATTGCCGGCCGCGGGCAGGCGCGAAGGTGCGGCCGCCGGCTTGATCTGGCGACCGAGATTGTTTTGACCCAGGCTGCCCTGGATGACGCTTGGCGAGAATTTCTTTGCCGCGTTGAGGCCGGGCGCGATCGAATCCGGCAGCCGCAGCACTTCCAGCGCACGCGCCCGATTGGGTAGCCGCCTGATAAAGCCGCGCTCCTCCAGCGCCGTGATCAGGCGATGGATCCCCGATTTGGAGGCAAGATCGAGCGCTTCTTTCATCTCGTCGAAGGACGGCGGTATGCCGCTTTCCTTGAGGCGTTCGTGGATGAACATCAGCAGTTCATGTTGCTTGCGTGTCAGCATGGCGCGGCCCCCAAGGCATTGAACAACGGTCTGATTCAGAATCGAAAAACAAACCCAGAACAAACACTATCTGTTCCAGTTGTGTTCTGCAACCGTTTAAAGTTTAATGAATTTGTTAAGGCGTCAGAAGCTTTTGGCTCGCGACTGCGGGCGGCAGACGACCTTTTCGTTTCCGCATGGGCCTTGAAATCGTTATGGTTAATGGCTTGCGGCCTACCCCTGAAGGAGGCTTGGCGCCAGCCCTTTCAAAGGATCCAGGTAAGGGGCTCCAGCAAGTGTTCGTGCCATCTCCGGCGGAACGAAACGAAATCAAAACGCCAACAGCCGGCAAGCCGCTCACGGGCGGCCTTTATTCCTCCAGCGTCGGCCGGTGCACGGGCCCGACGTCATCCGGCGATAGCCTTCAAGCTGCCGGCGCGGGCGGCGTATTTGGTCGCGCCACTGTCTTCGCTGTGGACATAGACATGCAGCGTGTAGCCGATATGGGCCGTCATCAGCGCCTTGGCCCGTTCGACATCACGATCGAGTGCCGCTTCCATGATCGCGGTGTGATGCTCGATGGCAATCGCTTCGCGCAATGCCTCCATCGCCTCCTCATAGCCATCCTTGAGGCCAGCCGCGGCCCGTAATGTCGGCGCCAGGCCAAGAAAGCGATGATGCCGGCGTAGCTGATCCGAGATTGTCGAGCGGAAACGCATCAGCCAGTTGCATGTGGCGGCGCTCAGCAGCGCCGCATGGAAGGCCTCGTGGTTCTCGTCCCATTTGTCGACGGCCGCATCCGAGGGATCGTCGACCGCGGTCTTGCAACGGGCGAGCCGGTAGTGGGCGGTGACAACGGCATCCTCCCATTCCTTGCCGCCTTTCTCCATCGATTCGAGGAACAAGGGGATCTCGACCACCATCCTGGCGCGCGCCAGATCCTCAAGTTCGGCCCGCGATACGGGAGCGACTGTAAAACCACGGTTGCTGATGGCGGTGACAAGGCGTTCGGCCTCGAGCCGCGACAAGGCTTCGCGCAACGGCGTCCAGCCGACGCCATAGGTGCCGCGCAGCGCGCTCAGCCTGAGGGGCGCGCCGGGCATGAGGCGCGTGGTCAGGATATCACGACGCAACAGCTGATAGGCTGCCTCCGCTTTTGTGGAGTTCGTCTCATCCTGCATCGCGGTCCATCCGTCGTCCGGCAAAGCGAAATTATATATGATGTCCGACCGTGGCAAGAATTATATATAATGTTTGACAGGGGACGGCCGACTGACCATGATCGTTGCAGTAGCCGCGCTGCAAGCGGCGCTGATCAAATCTGGGAGGAAATGATGTTGAAGTCGAAATCCGCTTGGGTGTCGGGTTTGTTCCTGGCTGGCGCGTTGATGGTGAGCGCCGGCAGTGCCGCCGCCGATCAGATCCGCATCGGCATTGCCAATTTCGGCGAACATCCGCAGCTCAACGCCGCCATAGCCGGCTTCAAGAAGGCGCTGACGGACAACGGCTTCGTCGAAGGCAAGGACGTCGTCTATACGGAGAGCCATACCAATTTCGATGCATCGCTGGTGCCGCAGATGATCGCCAAGCTGCAGGCCGAGCAGCCCAAGCTGATCTACACCATCACCACGCCGGTTTCGCAGATCGCCAAGAAGGCGCTCGCCGGTTCCGGCATTCCGATCGTCTTTGCCGCGGTCACCGATCCAGTGGCGGCCAAGCTGGTGCCCTCATGGGACGCCGGAGACGAAGGCATGACCGGCGCCAGCGATCTGCAGGACGTCGCCGCGGTGATGGCCTTCACCAAGAAGTTGCTGCCCAACGCCAAGCGCTTCGGCGTGCCTTACAATCCCGGCGAGGCCAACGACGTTGCCTTGGTCGAAAAGATCAAGGCGGCGGCGCCCGCGGCCGGCTTCGAGGTGGTGGAGGTCGGCATCGACAACGTCAATGACATCCAGCAACGCATCGCTTCGCTCGCCGGCAAGGCCGACGTGATCTACGGCCCGGCCTCGAACCTTATCCAGCCGGCGATCGCCGCTGTCTCCGCGGCCGCCCGCCAGGCCGGTATCCCGGTCGTCAACTCCGATGACAGCGCGGTCCGCAACGGCACCGTGCCGGCGAGCTTCGCGGTCAATTACACGCAGGTCGGTGTCAACGCCGGCATCATCGCCGCCGAGATCCTGAAGGGGAAGAACCCCGAGACGATCGCGCCGTCGCGCCCGGCCTACAAGGACCACATGGCAACGATCTCGCGCAAGGCGATGGCCGCGTTCGGTATCGAGATACCCGCTTCGATGGCCGATTGCGGCTGCATCGTCGACTGACATCGGAACCGCAAGGGGTGACGGCCTCGGCGCCGTCATCCTTGAGGTGAGGGAGGAACGATGCTCGAAATCCGATCGGCGCGCAAAGTATTCTACAAGGGCCAGGCCGACGAGAAGGTCGCGCTGGACGGTCTCAGCCTGTCGTTGGCCACGGGCGAGTTCGGCATCGTCATCGGCTCCAACGGTGCTGGCAAGAGCAGCATGCTCAACGCTATTTCCGGCGCCCTGATCCTCGATTCCGGCCAGATCCTGATCAACGGCGCCGATGTGACTGGAATGCCCGTGCACAAGCGCGCCGCGAAACTGGCGCGCGTCTTCCAGGATCCGATGCGCGGCACCGCCGCCAGCATGACGGTCGCGGAAAACATGCTGCTGGCCGACTTGCGCAGCAGCAAGCGCACCTTGCGCCAGGGGCTGAACGCCACCCGGCTCGCGTCCTACAGGGAACGCCTGTCGATACTGGGCCTCGGCCTTGAAAACCGCCTCGACACCCGCGTCGACCTGCTTTCGGGCGGGCAGCGGCAGTCGCTGTCGCTGATCATGGCGGTCGGCGGGTCACCGGACTTGCTGCTGCTCGACGAACATACCGCGGCGCTCGACCCGCGCACGGCCGAGATTGTCATGCGGGCGACGGTGCGCGCCGTCAACGCGCTAAAGCTGACGACCCTGATGGTAACCCACAACATGCAGCACGCCGTCGATTACGGCAGCCGCGTGATCATGCTCGACGCGGGCCGGGTCTTGCTGGAGGTCACCGGCGAGGAGAAGGCGAGGGTCACGGTTCTCGATCTGATCGGCCATTTTTCCGTCAAGACCGACCGCATGTTGCTGGCGAGCTGACCGACATGGGTTTTGTTCAGGAAATTCTCACCAGTTTCGTCGCGATCATTCCGGTCACGCTGGCGCAAAGCCTGATCCTGGCCTTTGTCGTGCTCGGGATCATGATCCCGTTTCGGATGCTGAATTTTCCCGATCTCACCAGTGAGGGCGCCTTTCCACTGGGCGGCTGCGTCTGTGGTGTGCTGCTGGCCGCCGGCGTATCGCCACTGGCAGCCATCGTGGTCGCATTCGCGGCGGGCTTCGCGGCAGGCTGCTGCACCGCCTTCATCCATCTGCGCTTCCGCATCCACACGCTTCTCGCGGGCATCCTGATGATGACGATGCTCTACAGCATCAACCTCCGCATCATGGGCAAGTCCAACCTCTCCGTCTTCGGCTCGCCAGCCGTCTTCGACTGGGTGCCGTTCGCGCGGCCAGGTTTTCCCGCCAGCAAGATCGTGGTCGCCGGCCTCCTCGCGCTGATCGCCTTCGCGTTGCTCTACATGTTCTTCCGGACCGAGAAGGGGACAGCGGTGCGTGCCGTGGGCGCCAATCCCGACATGGCCGAGGCGCAAGGCATCAATGTCTGGGCAGCCACCATAGGCGGAGTCGGGCTGGCGAGCGCGTTCTCAGCCTCAAGCGGCGCACTGATGGTGCAGTCGCAGGGGTTTGCCGACGTCAATATGGGGCTGGGGATCCTCATCAACGGCCTTGCCGCGCTGATGATCGGCGAGGCCGTCGTCGGCAAGCAGACGGTCTGGCGTCAGCTGCTGGCGCCGTTTGCCGGCGCGATCATCTATTACCAGCTGGTGTCGTTCTGCCTTGCCGCCGGCATGCCGCCGCCCGACCTGAAGCTTGCCACCGGCCTGTTCGTGCTGGCCATGCTTGCCTTGCCCAGCCTCAAGCGCGGCCGTGGGCCGGCGCCTGCCCGCGAAGCGATCCGTGAATAATCGGGGCGTGAATAAATCAGGGAATGTCACAATGATGCGTGCACCGCTCGATCTCGCAGCCGTCGAGGCCTTGGATGCGGCGGATCCGCTGCGTGCCATGCGCGACCGGTTCATCTTGCCGGAAGGCGTCATCTATCTCGACGGCAATTCGCTCGGCGCCGCGGCGCCCGCCGTCTTCAGCGAGCTGCAGAAGGCAGCGACACAGGAGTGGGCGCAGGATTTGATCCGCGCCTGGAATACCGCCGGCTGGTTCGACATGCCGGTGGCACTTGGCGACCAGCTCGGACGATTGATCGGCGCCGCGCCCGGCCAGACGGTGGTCTGCGATACGACCTCGATCAACATCTACAAGGTGCTGCATGCGGCCTTGGCCATGCGGCCGGACCGCTCGGTCATCGTGGCCGAAGGAGACAGCTTTCCGACCGATCTCTACATGGCCGAAGGCGTGGCCTCGACGCGGCCGGGCACGGTGCTGCGGCTCGAGGGCGTTGATGCGCCTGACATTGAGGACCTGATCGACGAGCGTGTCGCCGTCGTCCTGGTCAACCATGTCAACTACAAATCCGGACAGTTGCGCGACATGGCGGCACTGACATGCAAGGCCCATCAGGTCGGCGCGCTGATCGTCTGGGATCTCTGCCATACGGCCGGCGCCCTGCCGGTCGAGCTCGACAGCGCCAATGCCGATTTCGCCATCGGCTGCACCTACAAATATCTCAATGGCGGTCCGGGCGCGCCGGCCTTCATCTACGCCGCCACGCGTCATCACGACAAGGTCCAGCAGCCGCTCAGCGGTTGGTGGGGCCACGCACGGCCCTTCGCCTTCGAACAGGGCTATGCGGCCGGCAACGGCATCCGCCGCTTCCTGTGCGGCACGCAGCCCGTGCTGTCGATGCGGGCGCTGAAAGGTGCGCTGGATATCTGGGACGATGTCGACATGGCAGCGGTGCGCAAGAAGAGCATTGCGCTCACCGACCTGTTCATCCATCTCGTCGAGACCAGGTGCGGCGCCTACGGCCTGGAACTCGAAAGCCCGCGCGATGCCAAGCAGCGCGGCAGCCAGGTTTCGTTCCTCCACCCGCACGGCTACCAGGTGATGCGGGCCTTGATCGACCGCGGCGTGATCGGCGATTTCCGTGCGCCCTCGACGATCCGCTTCGGCTTCACGCCGCTCTATGTCGGTTACGCCGATGTGTGGCAGGCGGTCGAGGTGCTGGAAGACATCCTGCGCACCGACGCCTGGCAGGACGTGCGCTTCGCGGTCAAGACGGCGGTGACCTGAAAGTCGGCACATTTTTCCGTAGGAATTGCGTCGAACAGAGCGTTCAGAGCCGGGTGCGGACGGTCCACAGTTCCGGAAACAGGACGACCTCCAGCATCTTCTTGAGGTAAGAGGCGCCCGATGTGCCGCCGGTGCCGCGCTTCAGGCCGATGATGCGCTCGACCGTGGTGACATGGTTGAAGCGCCAGCGGCGGAAATAGTCCTCGAAGTCGACCAGCTTCTCGGCCAGCTCGTAGAGCATCCAGTAGCGCTGTGGGTCGCGGTACACGGTCTGCCAGGCGACGAGGACCTCTTCGTTCTCGGTCCGCGTCTCGCGCCAGTCCGTGCGCCTCGCATCCGCCCCGATGTCGAAGCCGTTGCGCGCCAGAAGCAGCAGCGCTTCGTCGTAGAGCGACGGCGCCGCCAGGATCGCCTCCAATCGGTCCGTCAGGTCCGGCCGGTGCTTGTGCGGCCCGAGCATTGCGAGGTTGCGATTGCCGGCCATGAATTCGATGGCGCGATATTGCCAGGACTGAAAACCCGAGGACTGGCCGAGCGCGTCGCGGAACTCGGTGTATTCGCTTGGAGTCATCGTGCGCAATACATCCCAGGCATTGTTCAACTGCTCGAAAATGCGGGCGACGCGCGACAGCATCTTGAAGCTCGGCTCGAGGCGATCGGCACGGATCGAGCGGATCGCGGCGCCAATCTCGTGCAGGGCGAGCTTCATCCACAATTCCGATGTCTGGTGCTGGATGATGAACAGCATCTCGTCATGCGCCGACGACAGCGGGGCCTGCGCGTCGAGTACTTTCTCCAGGTGCAGGTAGTCGCTGTAGGACATGCGTTCCTTGAACGACATCTGTGCGCCTTCTGACGCCGGATCGTAGGGCTCGCTCAATTGATTTTCTCCGTGCGCAGCCGGAACCGCTGGATTTTTCCGGTCTGGGTCTTGGGCAGAGCGGCAATGAATTTCACCGAGCGCGGATATTTGTAGGGCGCAATCGTTGCCTTGACATGGTCCTGCAGGCGCTTGACGGTCATCGCGTCCGGCGAAACGCCTTGCACCAGCACGACATGCGCTTCGACGATCTGGCCGCGCTCGCCATCCTCGGCGCCGATGACCGCGCATTCGGCGACATCGGGATGCGAAAGCAACGCCGCCTCGACCTCCGGGCCGGCGATGTTGTAGCCGGCGCTGACGATCATGTCGTCGGAACGCGCGGCGAAGTGGAAGAAGCCGTCTTCGTCTTGCCAAAAAGTGTCACCGGTGAGGTTCCAGCCGTCGCGCACATAGTCCTTCTGCCGGTCGTCGGCCATATAGCGGCAGCCGGTTGGCCCGCGCACCGCCAGCCGTCCTGGCTCGCCACGCGGCACCTCGCGCATTTCGTCGTCGACGATGCGCGCTTCGTAGCCGCCAACAGGCTTGCCGGTCGAAGCCGGCTTCCTGTCGTCGAAGCGGTTGGAGATGAAGATGTGCAGCATTTCGGTGGCGCCGATACCGTCGAGGATGGGCTTGCCGGTCTTCTTCGTCCATTCTTCGAAGACTGGAGCCGGCAAAGTCTCGCCGGCAGAGACGGCAACGCGCAGCGACGACAGGTCGGCGCCTTCGTCCATGGCCTTCAGCATGGCGCGGTAGGCGGTCGGCGCGGTGAAGGAAATGGTCGCTTTGTAGGTCTCGATGATGTGGATCATGTTGGGCGGCGTCGCCTGCTCCAGCAGGGTCGCCGCCGCACCGAAACGCAGGGGAAAGATGGCGAGGCCGCCAAGGCCGAAGGTGAAGGCGAGCGGTGGCGAGCCGACGAAGACATCGTCCGGTGTCACTTGCAGAACCTCGCGCGCATAGGCGTCGGCGATGATCAGCAGATCGCGGTGAAAATGCATCGTCGCCTTCGGCACGCCCGTGGTGCCCGAGGTGAAGCCGAGCAGGGCGACATCGTCGCGGCCGGTGCTGACCGCGGTGAAGGTGACCGGCTTGTCGAGGGCGGCGCGGTCGAGTTCGGCATCGTGGTTGGCGGTGCCGTCGAAACCGATGACCTGTTTGAGAAACCCGCTGTCCTTGGCGCAGGCGGTCATCTCGTCCATCAGCCTGGTGTCGCAGAGCGCTGTGGTGATCTCGGCCTTGTCGACGATCTTGGTGAGTTCGCCCGCGCGCAGCATCGGCATGGTGTTGACGACGACGGCGCCGACCTTGGTGGCGGCCAGCCAGCAGGCAACCATGGCAGGGTTGTTGGCCGAGCGGATCAGCACCCGGTTGCCCGGCCTGACGCCATAATTCTCGACCAGCGCATGGGCCAGCCGGTTCGTCCAGTCGGACAGTTCCTTGTAGGTACGGCGGCGGCCATTGCCGATCAGGGCGGTGTGGTCGCCGAGCCCCTTCTCGACCAACCTGTCGGTCAATTCGACACCGGCATTGAGGTGTTCTGGATAGTCGAAGCCGTCGAGCAGGAAGTCGGGCCATTGTTCGAGCGGCGGCAGATGATCGCGCGTGAATGTGTCGGTATGCGCTGAAGGCCCAAGCATCTCGCCGCTACCCCATCTGCTGCCCGGCCAGCGTGCGGGGCACCTGGGCGGTGGATTGAATTCCTGTCCGTCGCGGAAGGCTTCATGCGGCCGGCAAACGTCTTGTCGACATGCCACCGGAAAGGTGACCGTCGACACGTCCGAACAGCACAGCGGACCTCCCATTTTGTCAGCTGTTCCGCAGGCAGGATCGCACCAGTCGAAATTTGTTTCAAGCCTAAAATGTTTTGCCCCTGGAGCATTGACGCATGACGTGGCGGCGGCCATTGCTAGCGCGGAAACGATGCCGCTTCGGGGGAGGGTGCCGATGCCAGACCATCGCATTGCCGACTGGGACAATGCCTACGCCAATGGAGACAATATCGCGCGCAGCGACCGTTGGCCCGCCGCATGGTCGGAACCGGCGCAAGCGTTTCGTGACGCATTGTCGGCGCAGGGCCGGGCACGCCTCGACATCGCCTATGGCGATCGGCCGCGCAACCGGTTCGACCTTTTCCTTCCCAAGGCCACGCCGAAGGGACTCGTCGTGTTCATCCATGGCGGCTATTGGATGGAGACCAACAAGAGCTTGTGGTCGCATCTTGCCAATGGCGCGGTCGGCAGCGGCTTCGCCGTGGCGATGCCGTCCTACACACAATGCCCTGATATACGCATCGCCGGGATCGTCACTGAAATCGCGGCGGCCATCGGCACGGCCGCCGCCATGATCGACGGACCGCTGATGCTGACCGGGCATTCGGCGGGCGGGCACCTCGCCAGCCGCATGGTGACGACATCAACACCTCTGGCGACCGACGTCGCGCGGCGCGTGCGCCATATCGTCTCGATCTCGGGGCTGCATGATTTGCGTCCGCTGATGCGCACGGACATGAACGCGGCGCTGAAAATCGATGAGCATGAGGCGCTGACGGAAAGCCCGGCGCTGCTGCGCCCCATGGATGGTGTCCGCATCACCTGCTGGGCCGGCGGCGGCGAGCGTTCCGAGTTCCTGCGCCAGAATGCGTTGCTCGCCAACATCTGGACCGGACTTGGCGCAATCACCAATGCCGTGGTCGAGCCCGACCGGCACCATTACGACGTTGTCGATGGCCTCGCCGATCCCGCGCATCCGCTGACGCGGACCTTGATTTCGGAATAGTCGATAATTTTGTCCCGATGTCAGCTATTTACGGAGCAATTCTTCAGCGCAACATCAGAACGCTGCAAGTATCGCCGGCGACAGACGCAGGCGCAAAAGGCGCGCGTACGATCAATCCGTTGGCGTCTGCAAGCATCCTCAGCATGGAAGAATCCTGGATGCCGAACGGCGTCGCCACCAGTTCGCCGTCGTCTTGCCGAACCACCGCCCGTACATAATCCTGGCGCAGGTCATTGGCCGGCATCGCGCTCCCCAGCCTTGCCGGGCGGATGTCCTGACGATGCTCGCGGCCACCAAGCCTCGCCAGAAGCGGCTTCAGGAACAATTGCGAGCAGACCAGGCTTGCCACGGGGTTGCCGGGCAGGCCGATGCACCTGATGTCGCCGAGGCGGCCGAACATCAGGGGCTTGCCGGGACGCATGGCGATCTTCCAGAAGCCGAGCGTCATGCCTTCGCCGGTCAGCACATCATGGATCAGATCGTGGTCGCCGACCGAGGCGCCGCCAAGGGTGACGATGACATCCGCACCGACCGCGACCGCTTTTTGCACCAGCGCGGCGATAGCCTCCTTGCGGTCGGCAGCGATGCCGAGATCGAGAGCGCGGGCGCCGACCGATTGCGCGGCAGCGGCGACGCCGTAAGCATTGGACGAAATGATCTGGTCTGGCCCGAGTTCACTGCCGGGCGGCAACAACTCGTCGCCAGTGGCGATGATGGCGACCAGCGGCCGCCTGACCACAGTAACTGCTGGGTGGTTAGCAGATGCGGCGAGCGACAGCGCTGCCGGGTCGAGGACACGGCCTTTTTCCAGCAGGACGTCACCTTTGGAAAAATCGAGGCCGATGCGGCGAATGTTGCGCCATTCAGCCGTCGGTTCGGTCACTTCGATTTGGCCGCCGCCGAGATCGCGGACGTTTTCCTGGATGACGATGGTGTCGGCGCCATCGGGCAGCGGCGCGCCGGTGAAGATGCGTACTGCCTGTCGCTCGCCGACGGTGCCGTCAAAGCCGCGCCCGGCCGGCGCCATGCCGATCACCGAGAGTTTCGATGGCACCGAGGCAACATCAACCGCGCGGATCGCATAGCCGTCCATGGCCGATGCGTTGAAGGGGGGCTGGGTGCGAAGCGCCACGACCGGTTCGGCCAGTACACGATCGACCGCCTCGATGAGAGGGACGCTTTCGCCGGCCAGCGGTGCGGCGCCATCCAGCAGGCGTTCAAGCGCCTCGGCGACCGGAACCAGCGCCATCAGGCGTCTGCCTTGTAGTCGCCTGATTTGCCGCCGGTCTTTTCCACCAGCCGGATGCCGGAAATGACCATGGCGCGGTCGACTGCCTTGGCCATGTCGTAGATGGTCAGGCAGGCCACGGACGCGGCGGTCAAAGCTTCCATCTCGACGCCGGTCTTGCCGGTGACACGCGCCAGTGCCGTGACCTTCAGGCCCGGCAGTGCATGGTCTGGCTCGATGTCGACGGAAACCTTGGTCAGCAACAGGGGGTGGCAGAGCGGGATCAACTCGTGCGTCTTTTTCGCGGCCATGATGCCGGCGATACGCGCCGTGCCGAGCACATCGCCTTTCTTGGCATTGCCGGCGAGGATGGTCTTCAATGTTTCTGGTTGCATGGAGACAAAGCCCTCCGCGATCGCGGTGCGCGTCGTCTCTTCCTTGTCGCCGACATCGACCATGTTGGCTTCGCCCTGTGCGCCAAGGTGCGTGAGGGTGGCCGCCACGATCAGATCGCCTCGGCTGCTGCCTTGCCCGTCAGGAGCAAGCGCGTCGCGGCGGCGACGTCCTGTTGCCGCATCAGGCTTTCGCCGACGAGGAAGGTGCCGATGCCGCTCTTTTGCATCCTGAGACAATCGTCATGGGTGAAGATGCCGCTCTCGCTGACCAGCAGGCGATCGGAGGGTACCATCGCCGCCAGCCGTTCGGAGGTCTGGAGGCTGGTCTCGAACGTTCTCAGATTGCGGTTGTTGATGCCGATCAGCCGCGACGACAGTTTCAGCGCGCGCTCCGTCTCGGCCTCGTCATGCACCTCGATCAGCGCATCCATGCCGAGTTCGAACGCCGTCGCTTCAAGCTCGCTCGCCAGGGCGTCGTCGACGCTGGCCATGATGATCAGGATGGCGTCGGCGGCCCAGGCGCGGGCTTCATGGACCTGGTAGGGATCGAACAGGAAGTCCTTGCGCAATGCGGGCAGGGTGACGGCTGCCCGTGCCCTGGTGAGGAATTCGGGCGCGCCCTGAAAGGATGGCGCGTCCGTCAGCACGGAAAGGCAAGCGGCGCCGCCTTTTTCATACGCTTTCGCCAGTGCCGGCGGATCGAAATCGGCACGGATCAACCCTTTGGAGGGGCTTGCCTTCTTGATCTCGGCGATCAGGGCGAAATCGCCTGAATTGCGCTTCGCTTCAAGCGCCGCGAGAAAGCCGCGTGGTGCGTCGGCTTCTTTCGCGAGCGCCTTGATCTCGGCCAGCGGCAGGCGTGCCTTGGCGGCGGCGATCTCGTCGCGCTTGTAGGCTTCGATCTTGCGCAGAATGTCAGACACGGTTCACCCGTTCGAAATTTCGACCAGCCGGTCGAGCACCCGCAGCGCCCGGCCGCTGTCGATCGCCTGCGCGGCAATGGCGATGCCGTCGCCCAGCGTCGTCGCCTTGCCTGCGATCACCAGGCCGGCGCCGGCATTCATCAGCACAGTGTCGCGATAGGCGCCAGCGGCACCGCCCAGCATGTCGCGCAAGGCCTTGGCGTTGTAGGCGGCGTCGCCGCCGCGCAGCTCGTCCTTTGTATGGCGCTTCAGCCCAACCTCTTCCGGGGTTAGCGTGAAGCTGCGGATTTCGCCGCCGACCAACTCGGCGACCTGCGTCTCGCCGGTGGTGGTGATCTCGTCATAGCCATCGCCATGGGCGACCCAGGCGTGCTCGGTGCCCAGCGCCTGCAGCGTCTCGGCAACCGGCATGATCCATTCCGGCATGAACACGCCGACCATCTGCCGTTTCACGCCGGCCGGATTGGAGAGGGGCCCGAGCAGGTTGAAAATGGTCCGGGTGCCAAGCTCGACGCGGGTCGGGCCGACATGCTTCATGGCCGGATGATGCGCCGGCGCGAACATGAAGCCGACGCCGGCTTCATGGATGCACTTGCCAATCGTCTCCGGCGCGATGTCGATCTTGACGCCCAGCGCAATCAGCACGTCGGCCGCGCCGGTCAACGAGGACAGGCCGCGATTGCCGTGCTTGGCGACCGGCACGCCGCTGCCGGCAATGACGAAGGCGGAAGCCGTCGAAATGTTGACCGAGTGCGAATTGTCACCACCGGTGCCGACAATATCGATCGCGCCATCTGGCGCGTCGACGCGCAGCATCTTGGCGCGCATGGTGGCGACAGCGCCCGAAATCTCGCCCACCGTCTCGCCGCGCACGCGCAATGCCATCAGGAAGCCGCCGATCTGCCCCGGGGTCGCGTCGCCCGACATGATGATGTCGAAAGCCTCGCGCGCTTCCTCGAAGGAAAGGGCGGTGCCGGTCGCGACCTTGGCGATATGGGTTTTCAGCGCGCTCATCTTGTCGAGGCTTGGGCAACGGCGGCCTGGTCGATGCGGACGTCGTACTGCGTCTGCAACTGCGCCACCAATTGGTCGAGCAGGTCGTCGGACATGCCGGCGGTGAAGGATTTCTGTGCGTCGTCCGGCACCGAGCTGGCATCGGCGCCAGCCGGTTCGAACACTTCGGCCACCTTGAACAGGATCTGGCCGTCGCCGGTGGGCGAGGGGATCAAGCCGGTGCCGCCTTCGCCGACGCCGAACATCACGGCGGCGCCCTCCTTGCCGAAGTCGGCATCATCGGCTTCGCGCTTCAAGCCGCGCTTGGTCTGCTTTTCCAGCTTGAGTTCACCGGCGATGACGTCGAGCGTGGCGCCGGCCTTGAGCCGCTTCTCGAATTCGTCCGCCTTGGCGGCAAGCCGCTTGGTGGTCTCGGCCGCTGTCCAGTCGGCGACGACCTTCTGGCGCACCTCGTCGAGAGTGCGGTCGCGCGCCGGCGTGATCGAACCGACCTCGTAGAAGACGAAGCCGTTGTCCGCCGTGGTCAGCGCTTCGTTTTCAGTGTTGGGTTCGGCATCGAAGACGGCCTTGATCAGCGCCGGCGATTCCGGCAGGTCCTTGACGATGGAGCCATCGGGCCTGAGGCCACTGCGGTCGATGGCGTCGATGGTGACGTCCTTGAGCTTCAATTTGGCGGCCGTGTCGGCCAGCGAACTGCCCGATGCACGGGTGTCCTCATAATTGTCGTGCACATCCAACAGGATGCGGCTTGCCTCACCCAAAGCCAGGTCCTTGCGGATCTGATCGGACACTTCCGCCAGCGGCTTCACCACCTCGGGTTTGATCTCGGTCACACGCAGCAGCACTGGACCGAAGGCGCCTTGGACGACCGGGCTGACTTCATTGGCGGCGAGCGCAAAGGCGGCATCGGCAACCGCCTTGTCGGCGATCTTGTCCTTGGCAAGCGTGCCAAGCAGCGTGTCGGCCGGGGTCTTGCCTTCGGCGGTCACCAGCTTTTCGAAAGTGGCGCCCGCCTTGAGCGAATCGAACGCTGCCTTGGCGGCATCCGGCGTCTTGAACACAAGCTGCTCGATGGTACGCATTTCGGGCGTGGTGTAGCGCGCCTTGTTCTTGTTGTAGTCGTCGCTGACTTGGCTGTCGGTGACGGCGGTCGTATCCATGATGTCCACGGGCTCGAGGCGGACATAGGAGAATTTGCGGTATTCGGGTGCGGCGTAGGTTTTCTTGTTGGCTTCGAAATAGGCCTGAAGCACGCTGTCGCTCGGCGCCTCGATCGGCTCGACCAGCGTCTTGGGCAAGGTCACATAGTCAACCGTCCGGTCTTCGCCGCGGTAGAGAGCGACCGCCTTGAAGAACGTATCCGGCGCCTTGAGCCCGTCAGAGACCGCCTCAACGATCTGCTGGCGTACCGCGACCTGAGCCTTGTTCTTCAAATAGTCTTCCGGCCGCATGCCCAGGTCACGAAGCCGCCCCTCGAAAACCCTGCGGTCGAATTGGCCGTCTGGACCCCGAAAAGCGGGTTCCTCGCGCGTCAGTTCGGCCAGTTTGTCCTTGGAGAAGCCGAGCCCGAGCTTGCGTGCCTGTTCGTCGAGAACCGCGCCCGAGACGAGTTGCGCCAGAACCGTGTTGTCGATGCCGAGCGCCTTGGCCTGTTCATGGGTAAGGCGCTGACCGAATTGCTGCGACATGACGGCGAGCTGCCGGTCGTAGGCGAGGCGGTATTCGTTGATCGACACCTTGGTGCCGCCGGCCGTTATCACTGAATCATGGCCGGCAAATCCGCCCATCAGGCGTCCGGAGATACCCCAGGCGGCGAAACTGACCACCAGCAGCGAAAGCAATGTCTTCGCGACCCAAGTGCCCGCCGCGTTTCTCAATATACCAAGCATGGACAATTCCGATTTATGCGCATTTTCGCATGCGCCGAGTCTGAAACAAGCGCAATAGCGCCCTTCCGGCCCACTGTCGATTGCTTTGTGGCCTGATTTTGGTAGTGAGGGCGCTGCTTAATGTCGCCTGGAGAGACCGCCCAATGACCCCTGGAATTCGTCCGCTTGTCGCCGGCAACTGGAAAATGAACGGCACCAGCGCCTCGCTCAACGAACTCAGGATGATCGGCAACGGCTTCATGAGCGGACTCGACGCCGAAACAGAGGCGCTGGTCTGCGTTCCCGCGACCTTGCTTTCCCATGCGGCGGAGATTCTGTCGCGCACCCCCGTCCATGCCGGCGGTGAGGACTGCCACACAAAGGAGAGCGGCGCCTATACCGGCTGCATCTCCGCGGAGATGTTGAAGGACGCGGGCGCGAGCCATGTCATCGTCGGTCACTCCGAATGCCGCGAACAACGCGGCGAGGACGATGCGACGGTCCAGGCCAAGGCCACCGCTGCCTGGCGCGCCGGGCTCGTGGCGATTGTCTGCATCGGCGAGACGCAGCAACAACGTGAGGCCGGCGCCACGCTCGACGTGCTGTCGCGCCAGGTTGCCGGTTCGGTGCCGCCAAGCGCCACGCCATCCAACACCGTCATTGCCTATGAGCCGGTGTGGGCGATCGGAACCGGGCTGACGCCAACCGCTGCCGATGTGTCCGAGGCGCATGCGCATATCCGCGAAAAGCTGTCGGAAAGGCTCGGTGGCGTCGCGGCCAGGATGCGCATCCTGTATGGCGGTTCGGTCAAGCCGTCCAACGCCGTGGAACTGCTGGGTGTCAGGAATGTCGATGGCGCGCTTGTCGGCGGCGCCAGCCTGAAAGCGGCCGATTTCCTCGGTATCGCGGAAGCCTATCGCAGCATTGCGGGGTGAGATTCACTGGGACGGGCGGGGCTTGTCCCATCCAAATTCGTTGCAAAGGGTGCGTTGCTTCCCATATTCCGGCCACGGGCTTGGAAATGCCGTGAAAGCATTGTATTGAGCCGCCTCCAATTCACCGGTCGTGTCCGCGGCCGGGCAAGGCCTTGCCAGGATAAACTATGCAAACCGTATTGATCGTCATCCATCTCATGGTCGTGCTCGCCCTTGTCGGCGTGGTGCTGCTGCAGCGCTCCGAAGGCGGCGGCCTTGGCATTGGTGGCGGATCTGGCTTCATGACGGCGCGCGGTGCCGCCAACGCATTGACCCGGGCGACGGCGATCCTGGCGGCGGCGTTCTTCGTCACGTCGCTTACCCTGTCGATCATCGCCCGCTACGGCGAAAAGCCGATCGACATTCTCGACCGGGTTCCGGCGACTTCGGACAATGCCGGCAAGGGCGTGCTCAACCAATTGCCGGGTACGACCACCCCGGCACCCGCCGGCAACGCCACGCCGACGCCGCCGTCCGGCAACGATGCCGGCGCGACGCCCCCGGCAAACGCTCCGGCCACGGCACCCGCCGCCGGCTCGACGGCACCTGCCACCAACGGCGCTACCAACGCCGCGCCGGCGACCACAGCGCCAGCGACGCCGCAGGTCCCGAACCAGTAACCTCCAATTCTACAAGCCGCGATATGTGATCGTTTGAACACAGTCGCGGCAAATGCGGCGCGATCACGAAGATTCGACGGGGGCTGTTGCGGCCCCGCGCTTGAGGGATCCGCGCTTATTCGACTATAGATTGCACGCGGCATTTTCGGTGTCCTTGGGGGACGCCGGGCGACGCCGTGGGCAACAAGCATTGAACGATCGGATCTTCGCCATGCAGCTTCGCAGCTTCATTTTCCTGGGACTTTGCGCCGCAATCGGCCTGAGTTCCCCGGCCTTCGCCGTCATGCCGGCAAACATGGCCGCACAACAGTCGGTGTCGCTTGAAAAAACCGACGCCATCCCCGTCGCAGCCAAAAGCGATGCGGCGCAGTTGAAGCTTCTCAAGAAGAAGAAAAGCCCAACGCCGGACGATCTCGCTCAGATCAAGAAGATCGAGGCCAAGATCGCCGCCGACAAGGAAGATGCAAAGGCCAAGGCACTTGAAGCCAGGAAGATGGCGATGCGTGAGGCCGCGAAGGCCAGGGCTGACGCGGATCGTCAGGCCTTCCTGGCCCAGAAAGGCAAGAGCGCTCCGGCAACCGAAGTGGCCGAGGCCAAGCCAGCCAAGAAGACCACCAAGATCATCGAGCCCGTGACGCCGGTGGCGCCGATCCAATCGGCCGAGCCTATCCCCGCCGAGGCGATGAACGTCGCCTTGACCGGCAACAATGGCGAGTTGCGCAGCGAGGTCGTCGGCGGCCAGACGCAGCCCAGCGGCGGCATTTTCGCCGGCCTGTTCGGCGGCGCCTCGTCAGGATCGTCGATCAGCTATCTGCCGGAGACACGCGCGCTCGACTCCGCCCTTGCCCAGAGGAACGCCAAGAAGCCGTTCAAGGTGAAGCCGGAATTCGTACCGCAGGACGTGGAATTCACTGGCTATGATGCCGGCACGATCGTCATCGACACCAGCGCTCGCCGCCTCTATCTCGTCGAATCGTCGACCACCGCGCGCCGCTACGCCATCGCCGTCGGCCGCGAAGGCCTGCAGTTCAAGGGCACCGTCGCGGTCGGCGACAAGCAGGAGTGGCCGCGCTGGATCCCGACGCTCGACATGCAGAAGCGCGAGCCCAAGCACTACGGCCAGTACAAGGACGGCATGGCCGGCGGCGGACAGAACCCGCTCGGCGCCCGCGCCATCTACCTCTATGACGGCAAGAAGGACACGCATCTGCGCATCCACGGCACCATCGCGCCGCAGTCGATCGGCACCAGTGCCTCCAATGGCTGCTTCCGGATGATGAACGAGCACGTCATGGATCTCTACAGCCGCGTCCGGGTCGGCACCAAAGTCGTCATCATCTGACGTTTTCATCATCATGCCGAAAGGGCCGGCTCAGCCGGCCCTTTTGTTTTGCCTTGTTCCTGCCCTCGACGCCTTCTTGGGAAAAAGCCTTCGCGGCGGTTTTTTCTCTGGCGGAATCAATCCGGCCGCGTTAAGCGATGACTCCCATGGCGCGATATGTATTCATCACAGGCGGCGTGGTTTCCTCACTCGGAAAAGGCATAGCCGCAGCGGCCCTTGGGGCTCTCTTGCAGGCGCGAGGCTATCGCGCACGCATCAAAAAACTCGATCCCTACCTCAATGTCGATCCCGGCACGATGTCGCCGTACCAGCATGGCGAGGTGTTCGTCACCGATGACGGCGCCGAGACCGATCTCGATCTTGGCCATTACGAGCGCTTCACCGGCCGCTCTGCCAACCAGCAGGACAACATCACCACCGGGCGTATCTACAAGAACATCATCGAGCGCGAGCGGCGCGGCGACTATCTCGGCGCCACCGTCCAGGTCATTCCGCACGTTACCGACGAGATCAAGAACTTCGTTCTCGACGGCAATGACGATTATGATTTCGTGCTGTGCGAGATCGGCGGCACGGTCGGCGACATCGAGGCGATGCCGTTCCTCGAGGCGATCCGCCAGCTCGGCAACGATCTGCCGCGCAACAATGCCGTCTATGTCCACCTGACGCTGATGCCGTATATCCCGACGGCGGGTGAGCTGAAGACCAAACCGACCCAGCATTCGGTCAAGGAACTGCGCGGCATTGGCATTGCGCCCGACATTCTTCTGGTGCGCGCCGACCGCGCCATTCCGAAGGAAGAACGCAGAAAGCTGTCGCTGTTTTGCAATGTCAGGGAAAGCGCCGTCATCCAGGCGCTCGACGTGCCGCATATCTATGACGTGCCCATGGCCTACCACAAGGAAGGCCTGGATTCGGAAGTGCTGGCCGCCTTCGGCATCGATCCGGCGCCCAAGCCGCGCATGGAGCCGTGGCAGGCTGTCTCCAACCGCATCCACAATCCGGAGGGCGAGGTCACAATCGCCATCGTCGGCAAGTATACCGGCCTCAAGGATGCCTACAAATCGCTGATAGAGGCGCTCTCGCATGGCGGGCTGGCCAATCACGTGAAGGTCAAGCTCGACTGGATCGAATCAGAGATCTTCGAAAAGGAGGATCCGACGCCATGGCTGGAGAAGGTGCATGGCATCCTGGTGCCCGGCGGCTTCGGCGAGCGGGGCTCGGAGGGCAAGATCCTGGCGGCGAAATTCGCACGCGAGCGCAAAGTGCCGTATTTCGGCATCTGCTTCGGCATGCAGATGGCCTGCATCGAGGCGGCGCGGTCGCTTGCCGGTGTCGACCATGCCTCGTCGACCGAATTCGGCCCGACCAAGGAACCGGTCGTCGGCCTGATGACCGAATGGCTGAAGGGCAACATGCTGGAGAAACGCCGGGCGACCGGTGATCTCGGCGGCACGATGCGGCTCGGCGCCTATCAGGCCGAGCTCGCCAAGGGCTCGAAGATCGCCGACATCTATGGCGACACCCAGATTTCCGAACGTCACCGGCACCGCTATGAGGTCAATATCGACTACAAGCAGCGGCTCGAGGACTGTGGGCTGGTGTTTGCCGGCATGTCGCCCGACGGTGTGCTGCCGGAGACGGTCGAATACCCCGACCATCCCTGGTTCATCGGCGTGCAGTATCACCCCGAGCTGAAGAGCCGGCCGCTCGATCCGCATCCGCTGTTCGCCAGCTTCATCGAGGCGGCGGTGGAACAGAGCCGCCTGGTCTGACGGCTTCCATGCAAACCTATGTCGCGCTTCTCTACAGCATTATCCTGGGAGAGGGGCGGCGGGTTGTCATGTCGGACCTCAAGGCGATGGCGGAAGGCCTCGGACTGAAGAATGTCCGCACCTTGGTGGCGACCGGCAATCTGGTCTTCGAGAGCGGAAAGACTTCGATCGCCACGCTTGAGAAGCGGCTGGAATCCGCCTTCGAACGCGCCTTCGGCCGCCACGTCGACATCATTGTCCGTAGCGCCGGGGATTGGCTGAAACTCGCAGCCAGCAATCCGTTCCCGGCCGAATCGGTCGATGCCGGCGACCAGGTGGCGGTGCGCGTCATGCGCAAGGCTGTGGCCGAAGATGCGATATCGGAGCTTCGGACCCGTGCCGCCGAGGATGAAAAGGTGCACTTGGTCGGCGGCGACATCTGGGTCGCCTTTTCACGAGAGCGGCCAAGTTCGCGCCTGCTCGCGGCAGCCAACCATAAACGGCTGGGCGTCGGTACCTCGCGCAACTGGAACACGATACGCAAACTGGCCGAAATGGTCGCGACGTAAGGGGGCGGCTCAAGGCCGCCCCGCTATTTGCTCCGTCAGGCCTTCGCCGTCTTGGCGCCGGCACTAACGGCTGCCGTGCGCAGCACGTAGTAGATGACACCGGCGATCGCCACGCCGAAGAACCAGCCATAGACGCCCCACCAGGACGGCAGCCAGTTGGTGAAGTTCGGCAGGATCGAGGAGAAGATGGCGCCGATACCGGCGGCGATGAAGGCGTTGACATGCCAGCCGCCCTGGAAGCGGAATTCACCGTCTTCGCGGTACAGCGCCTCGACATCGACCTCACCTTTGCGGATCAGATAATAATCCACCATCATCACGCCGAAGATCGGCCCCATCGTCGCGCCGATGACGTTGACGAAAGAGGCGGCGCTGCCATCCCACGGCGCGAACGGATAGAGCACGAGCGCGATGACAGCGGCGATATAGCCGCCCTTCTTGAAGTCGATCTGGCGCGGGAAGACGTTGGAGAAGTCGAAGGCCGGCGAGACGAAATTGGCCACGACGTTGATGCCAAGCGTTGCCACCGCGAAGGTAAGTGCGGCCAGCGCGGCCAGGAACCAGCTGTCGAATTTCGCCGAGATCTGGTCGGGGTGCAAAAGCACCTCGTGGTAGACGTCATAGGCGGCGATGGTGGTGACGCCGGCGACAAGCGAGAACAGGATCAGGTTGACCGGCAGGCCCCAGATATTGCCCTTGCGCAGCGCCGCCTGGTCCGGGGCATAGCGGGCGAAGTCGCAGAAGTTGAGATAGAGCGCCGAGAAATAGGTTACCCAAATCGCGGCCACAGCGAACAGCGACGTCCACGAACCCGGCGTTCCCGGCACGCCGGCGTCCTTGGTCTTTTCCAGAAGCACGTCCATCGGAATGTCGCTGGTGAAGGCGAAGGTTCCTGACTTGACGCAGAGATAAATGGCCAGGAGCAGCATCATCACCCAGACGGCAGGCCCGGCCCAATCCTGGAAGCGGCGCACCGTTTCCATGCCTTTCTGGATGATCAGCAACTGCAGCGCCCAGATGACCACGAAGCAGATCACCTCCAGGCCGGAATGGCCGAGGAAATGCGTGTTGGCGTTGAAATCGGCGAACCATTGCGAACGGATGAGCAATGCGACGATGGCGCCGGAGGCGGCGGCCGTCTGCGCGCCGTACCAGAAGCAGGCGACGATGGCGCGCACCAGTGCCGGAATGTTGGCGCCCCAGATGCCGAAGGAAGCGCGGGCGAGCACGGGGTAGGGCACACCGGTCTTCACACCGGCGTAGCCGACCATGTTCATCAGCGCGTAGATGATCAGCGAACCGATGCCGATGGCGATGATGAAGTTGACGAAGCCGCCGCAGAACAGAAACAGGCTGGCGGCGAGGTAGTAGCCCCACAGGCTATGGACGTCCGACGTCCAGACATTGAAGATCGAGAACGGTCCCCAGTTTCGAACCTTGGCCGGAGCGAGGTCTTCATTATACAGGTCAGGCGATGCGCCTTGTATCGTCATTGCAATATCCCCTTCTTGCAGCACGCGCCCTCACGCGTTGACCGCACAGGTTACGCCTGACGCAGGGGAACCGACAAGCAACCGATTTGCCGGCTTTGGGCTTAAAGATATTCAATGCGAACCGCGATTATCAATGGGCCGTGGTGGTGAGCCGCTTTTGAAAAGCGCCTGTCTGTTGATTCGAGTTTCGATCCACGGCTTCAATTCGAGGGAAGGCGCGTTCCCGACTTCCGTCGGCAAGCGCAGCTGCCTAGGCGATGGCCATCACCCGCTTGTGGTCCTCGACTTCGGAAAGCAGCCAATCCTGAAACAGGCCGGTACCCGGCTTGTTGCCGATGCTGCGGCGCTGATGCAGGTAGATGCCGGCCGGATAGGTATGGCGGGCGCTGAACGGGGCGACAAGCTTGCCTTGCTGCAGCAGATCCTGGGCCATCATCGTGTCGGCAAGCGCTATTCCGGCACCATTGATCGCCTCGCGCATGATCAGCGTGCAATCGTCCAGCGTCGTGCTGGATTTCGGCGTCGTGTCCAACACGCCTTCCTGCTCCAGCCAGCGCTTCCATCGCATGCTCTCGCATTCGTGGATCAGGTGGTGGTTGACCAGGTCGGCGGGCGAGCGCAGCGGCATCGGCCCATCGAGCAGCGAGGGCGCGCAGACCGGCGTCAGCACCAGCGGGATCAGCAGCGTCAGGGCCGGGCCGGCCTTGTAGACGAACTCGTCGACGATGGCCAAATCGAAATTGGCCCGCTTGCCCGATGTCGAGATCTCCAGATCCACCGCTGGATGCAACCGGCGAAAATTCGGCAACCGGTCCGCCAGCCAAAGGTTCAGGACAGCGGGCACGCAGAGAACCCGGACACGCTGGGTCCTGCCGTGGCTCGGGCCGTCGATGAGGCTGACATCGTCGGTGGCGCGCCAGATGGCCTCGAACGCCTCGGAGAGGCTGCGTGCATAATACGAGCCTCGAATGGTCGGCGTGATCTGGCGAAAGCCGCGCTCGAACAGGTCCTGGCCGAGATTGCGTTCGAGTGCGCGGATGTGGCGGCTGATGGCCGAGGGCGTCAAATGCAGCTCCTCGGCCGCATCCTTGATGCTTCCGAGACGTGCCGCGGCCTCGAAAGCGCGCATGCCATTGAGTGAGGGTAGAGCCATTGGCCGATCATGAATTGTCAGTTGAGTTTTTGTCAATCGACATGGACAAAATTGGCGTTTGATCGCATGGGTCGTTCAGGGATACCCAAGAGGCAAGAGCAACTAAGTCGTCTCAAGAAAACGACTATTCGGGAACTTCGGCACCATTCCACCAACGGCGGCGACCGGTTTGACCGGCCTGCACCGGTGGCGGGCAAAGCATTGCGCCAATTGCAAGCGATGCCTCGGCCAAGGCCCCGCCAATGAGGAGAATGCCCGCTTATGCCTCAATCGCCAGTGCCGGTCTTTGAAACGGCGGACGAGATTTCCGCGGAAACCTCCGTCGTTGTGATCTTGCAGACTGCCCAGACGGGTTTTGGCCCACGGGCAACGGCACTGGACACGGAAACGGGCGGGATCCTCTCCCGAGCCTGCTCCGATGTGGCCGTCCTGGCTGAAGCCGGCACCTGTATCGATGTCATCGCGCCCCAGGCGGTATCGGCCCGGCGCGTGATTGTCCTGGCCTTGGGCAAGGCCGAGGCCGTCACCGCACTGTCATTGTCGCGCGCCGGCGGTCTGCTGGCCGCGCATCTGGAAGGCAAAGGGGAATGCGCGGCTACCCTGGTCCTGGACCCCATCGCGGGCGTCGATCTGCCCGGCGCCGAAATCATGGCGCGCATCGCACTCGGCATGCGGCTGCGGCGCTATCGTTTCGACATGCGCAACCGGCGCCAGGGAGCAGGGGCCGATCGGACCCTGCGGGTGCAACTGGTCGGAGCCGGCGGTGCGGAGCTGAATTCGGCGCTGGCGCGGATCAATGCCATCGCCGATGGCGTCGAATACGCGCGCACGCTTGTCAACCTGCCGCCAAACCATCTTCATCCCGACAATTTCCACGATCATCTGGAGCCGTTGCGCGAGGCTGGCATCGACGTCGAGATCCTCGATGCGGCGAGGCTCGGGGAACTCGGCATGAACGCCATCCTGGCCGTGGGGTCGGGCTCGGTGCGGCCGCCGCGCGTCGCGGTCCTGCGTTATCGCGGCAAGGGCGCCCCAGCACAGCCATTGGCCTTCGTCGGCAAAGGCGTCTGTTTCGATTCCGGCGGCCTCTGCATCAAGCGCGGCGAGCAGATGTTCGACATGAAGGCCGACATGGGCGGCGCGGCCGCGGTGGTCGGCCTGCTGATCGCACTCGCCCGGCAAGGCAGCCCCGTGCACGTGGTTGGCGTGCTCGGCATTGCCGAGAACATGCCGTCAGGCACCGCGCTCAAGCCGCGCGACATCATCACGACGGCATCCGGGCAGACCGTGGAAGTGTTCGACACGGATGCGGAAGGACGGCTCATTCTGGCCGACTGCCTCTATTACGCCGCCTCGCGCTTCAACCCGTCGGTGATCGTCGACCTCGCCACTCTGACCTATTCCGTCATGCGGGGTCTCGGGTCGGTGTTCGCCGGCCTCTTCAGCACTGACGACGCCATCGCCTCGCGGATGATCGCGGCCGGCGAGAAGGTCGGCGAGCGGTTCTGGCAGCTGCCGCTCGACCGGGCTTACGACGAGGGGCTCCAATCACCCTTCGCGGACCTGCGGCATCACGCCAAGGACATGGAAGATGGCGACGCCCCCTACGCCGCGGCGTTCCTGCGCCACTTCACCGAGGATCGGCCCTGGGTGCATCTCGACATCGCCGGCAAGGAACTGACCGGCAAGGATCAGCCGCTGGGCCGAGAAGGCGCCACGGCATTCGGCGTGCAGATGCTGGAAGAATGGGTTCGAGCGAGCCGGGTTGCAAACTAGGTGGCCAGCGACATGCCTTCAAACATTCAGGAGATCGGAATGTCATCGGAGATCGTCACCAGCGAAGGACGGGCCGGCTTCGGCGACTACGAAACCTGGTATCGGATCAGCGGCGCGCTCGATGCCGGCAAGGCTCCGGTCGTTATCCTGCATGGCGGGCCAGGTGCCGCCCACAATTACGTCGATGCCTACAAGCTTCTTGCCCGAACAGGCCGTGCCGTCATCCATTACGACCAGTTGGGGTGCGGCAATTCCACCTTGCTGCCCGACAAGGGCGCCGATTTCTGGACGCCCAGGCTGTTCATCGACGAACTTGAAAACCTCATCGATCATCTCGGCATCCGTGGCGGCTTCCATGTCCTTGGACAAAGCTGGGGCGGCATGCTGGGTGCCGAATATGGGGTGACGCGGCCGAAGGGCTTGAAGTCGCTGACCATCGCCAATTCACCGGCTTCCATGAAGCTGTGGGTCGAGGAGGCCAGCCGGTTGCGCGCCGACCTGCCTGTGGACGTACAGGAGACGTTGACCCGGCACGAGCAGGCCGGCACGACGGATCATCCGGACTACCAGGCCGCGACGTTGGTGTTTTACGAGCGGCATGTCTGCCGGGTCGTTCCGTTCCCGCGCGAGGTCACGGAGACCTTCGCCCAGGTCGTGCGCAATCCGACCGTGTACAACGTCATGAACGGTCCGAACGAATTTCATGTCATCGGAACGCTGAAGAACTGGAGCATCATCGACCGCTTGCCCGCCATCGATGTTCCCACGCTGATCATCTCCGGCCGCTACGACGAGGCCACGCCGGCGACCGTGCAGCCTTTCGAGGACGGCATCAAGGGATCGCGCTGGCGGATTTTCGAGCATTCCAGCCATATGCCGCATGTCGAAGAGCAGGATCTTTGCATGCGCGTGGTGGGAGACTTCCTGGACGACAACGACAACTGAGAAAAGGGGAACTACAACATGAAGAAACTGCTTCTGGCGGCCTCGGCCGCGGCATTGCTGGCTGGGATGTGGCTGGCGCCGGCGCAGGCCGAATACCTCAAGGAACATCGCGGCGGCACCATTCGGCTGCTGGCCCGCTCGGCGGCGGGAACGCTCGATCCGCACATCAACTACACGGACCAGGGCTGGCAGATGTACCAGCCGATCTATGACGGGCTGGTCGCTTTCCGCAAGGCCGAGGGCATGGACGGCTTCACCATCGTCCCAGACCTGGCCGAGGCGCTGCCCGAGGTGACCAATGACGGCAAGACCTTCACCTTCAAACTGCGCAAGGGAATCAAGTTCTCCGACGGCAAGGATCTCGGCGTGAAAGACGTCGTTGCTTCCTTCCAGCGCATCTTCAAGGTCTCGGGACCGACCTCGGGCACGTTCTATGCCGGCATCGTCGGCGCCGACAAATGCCTCGCCGACACCAAGAGCTGTACGCTGGAAGGCGGCGTCGTCGGCGACGAAGCGGCCGGCACCATCACGTTGAATCTCACCAAGCCGGACGCCGAGATTCTCTACAAGCTTGCCTTGCCGCACGCCGTCGTCCTGCCGGCCGATACGCCAGCGGAAGACATGGGTTCCAAGCCCATTCCCAGCACCGGCGCCTACATGATCTCCGCCTTCGATCCCAACAAGGGCATGACGGTGACCCGCAACCCGAACTTCAAGCAGTGGAGCGAGGAAGCGCAGCCGGACGGTTATCCCGACGTCGTCCAGTATGATTTCGGCCTTTCCGAGGAAGCCGCGGTGACGGCCATCCAGAACGGAGAAGCCGACTGGATGTTCGATGCGCTGCCCAGCGATCGCCTTGGCGAACTCGGCACAAAGGCCATGGACCAGCTCCACATCTCGCCGCTTTCGGCGTGGTGGTATGCGCCGCTCAACAATCGCCTGGCGCCGTTCGACAATGAAAAGGCGCGCCAGGCCGTTGCCTACGCGATCGACCGCAACACGCTGGTCAAGCTGTTCGGCGGCAAGGTGCTCGCCTCGCCGGTCTGCCAGGTCCTGCCTCCGGATTTCCCCGGCCACGAAGACTACTGCCCTTTCACCAAGAACCCCGGCACCAAATGGTCGGCGCCTGACCTCGACAAAGCAAAGCAGTTGGTCGAGGAATCCGGCACCAAGGGCCAGAAGGTGACCATCATCGTCGAGGACACGGCCATTTCCCGGTCGATCGGCGTCTATCTGCAGAGCGTGCTGACCACCATCGGCTATGTCGCCGACGTCAAGCCGATCTCGTCCAACATCCAGTTCACCTACATCCAGAACACCAACAACAAAGTGCAGATGTCCGTCACCCAGTGGTACAAGGACTATCCCGCGGCCTCGGACTTCCTGAACATCCTGTTCAGCTGCGCCTCGTTCCGCGAGGGGTCGGACGCTTCGATCAACATCGCCGGTTTCTGCGACAAGGATATCGACGCCAAGATGCAGAAGGCATTGGATCTCGGCGTTACCGACCAGAAGGCCGCCGACAAGATGTGGGCTGAAATCGACAGGCAGGTCACGGACAAGGCGCCGGCCGTCGGCCTCTTCACCCCGAAGCGACTTGACTTCGTCAGCAAGCGCGTGGGCAATTTCAAGTTCAACCGGCAGTTCAACTGGATGATCACCCAGTCCTGGGTGCAGTAAGGGCCTGGGTGCAGTAACGAACCGCGGAGGGGCACGTCCCGTGTCGAACCAAGTCGCTGCCATGTCGCGCAGGACGCGAGGGCCCTGGGCCGTCGCGTTCGCGAAGCTGGCAAGAAACAGGGCCGCCATGGCGTCCCTGGCCGTGTTCCTCCTCATTGTCCTTGCCTGTTTCAGTGCGCCCCTCTACGCCAACTGGGCAGGAACCGACCCCTTCGCCTCGACGCTCGACGCCGTCATCCAGATCGACGGCGCCGACGTTGCGGTGATGGAACAATCAACGGAGGGACTCGGGCTTGGCTACACGCCGATCGGCCCGACCTGGCGGCTCGGCAATTACTTCCTCGGCGCCGACAGCCAGGGGCGCGATGTCATGGCCCGGATGCTCTATGGCGGGCTGAGTTCGCTGCTGATCTCCGGAGCCGCCACCATCTTCACCTTGATCCTCGGCACGGCGGCGGGATTGGTCGCCGGTTATTTCGGTGGCATCACCGACACGGTGCTGTCGCGCTTCCTGGATGTACTGTGGGCGTTTCCGATCTATCTCCTGGCGATTTCGCTTGCCATCGTCACAATTTCGCAAGGCATTTCGATCGGACCGATCGAAATCGAGTCCGGCAGCCTGTGGCTGCCGGTCATCATCATCGGCATCGTCTACGTGCCTTATGTAGCGCGGCCGATACGCGGGCAGGTTCTGTCGCTGCGCCACAGCGAGTTCGTACTGGCCGCGATCAATCTGGGCGTACCGGGGTGGCGGATTTTGTGGCGCGACATCCTGCCCAACATCACCACCACGCTCATCGTGTTCATACCGCTGATGATGGCGTTGAACATGCTTACCGAATCGGCGCTCTCCTTCCTGTCGATCGGTGTCCAGCCGCCCGCGGCGAGCTGGGGAACCATCATCCAGGACGGGCAGGCGCTGCTTTACACACGGCCGCTGGTGGCGCTGGCGCCTGGCCTGGCGATCGCGATTTCCGTCATGACCCTCAATGTCTTCGGCGACGGGCTGCGTGACGCGCTCGACCCGCGCTCCAAGGTTCGGCTGGGGCGCGACTGATGATCTATGCCATCCTGCGTCGTTTCGGTCAGATGCTGTTCGTGATGTTCGGCATCTCGGTCATCGTCTTCCTGATTTTCTTCGCCACGCCGGGTGCCGACCCCGCCGCACGCATCGCCGGCCGCAATGCCTCGCCCGAAGTGCTGGAAGCGGTTCGTCACAGCTTCGGCTTCGACCGGCCGCTCTACGTGCAATATGTGACGATGATGGAGAAGATCTTCGTCACGGGAGATCTGACCTCCTTCGTCAATCGCGGCTGGAAGGTGGTGCCGGCGGTCATGGATTCGATTCCCGTCACGCTGTCGCTGGTGTTCGGCGCGGCGATCCTGTGGGTGGTTGTCTCCATCGTCATTGGCATCGTTGCCGCCGCCACACGCGACAGTTGGCTGGACAGGCTGCTGATGGCGTTGGGTTTGCTCGGTATTTCCATGCCGGTCTACTGGCTGGGCGAGGTGATGAACCTGATCACCCAGAGCCGCTATCACGACAGCTGGGCCTTCTCCTGGGTGCCGCCGCTCGGCTACAAGAATTTTTCCGACGATCCCAAGGGCTGGTTCCTGACACTGGTCATTCCCTGGATCACGCTGGCCATCCTCTATATCGGCATCTACGGGCGCGTCCTGCGCGCGGCGATCATCGAGTCCCTGCAGGAAGACTATATCCGCACGGCCCGGGCCAAGGGTCTGTCGGAGACTCGCATCCTGCTGCGCCATGCCTTGCGCACGTCGCTCATCGCCTTCGTCACCCTGTTCGGCCTCGATTTCGGCGCGCTGGTGGGCGGCTCGGCGCTTTTGACCGAGGTGGTGTTCGGGCTGCACGGCATCGGCAAGCTCACCTATGACGCGCTGCAGAACCTCGACCTGCCGATGATCATGGCGACGGTGATGTACGCGTCCATGTTCGTGGTGGTCGCAAACGCGGTGGTCGATTTCGTCTACATCCTTCTCGATCCGCGCCTGAGGACATCATGATATTGTCGGTGCGCGATCTCAAAGTATCGTTTCGAACCGATGACGGGCTGGTGCGGGCCATCGACGGCGTTTCCTTCGACCTCGCGGAAAGCGAGATCCTCGGCGTCGTCGGCGAATCCGGCTCGGGCAAGACAGTGTCGCTGCTGGCGGTGATGGGGCTCATCACCGACCCCAACGCCGTCATCGAAGGCTCGATCCGCTACAAGGGCCGCGAATTGGTTGGGCTGCCCCCGCGCGAACTCAGGCGCCTGCGCGGCAACGAGATCGCGATGATCTTCCAGGACCCGATGACGGCGCTGACCCCGGTCTACACGATCGGCTGGCAGATCGCCGAACAGATCCGCGCGCATCGAAACATCAGCAAATCCAAGGCCATGGAGCGGGTTGAGGAACTGCTGGCGGAGGTGAATTTCCCCAACCCGCACGAAGCGATGTCGCGCTACCCGCACCAGCTCTCCGGCGGCATGCGCCAACGGGCGGTGATCGCGATGGCGCTGTCGTGCAACCCGGCGCTGCTGGTGGCGGACGAGCCGACCACCGCGCTCGACGTCACGGTGCAGGCCGGCATTCTCGATCTCGTGCGCAAGCTGCGCGCGACGCACAAATCGGCCGTCGTCTTCATCACGCATGACATGGGCGTGGTCTCCGAACTCGCCGATCGGGTCATGGTCATGTATGCGGGCCGCATCGTCGAACGCGGCAGCCGTACGGCGCTGTTTTCCGACCCGCGGCACCCCTATACCCGTGCATTGCTTGGTTCGATCCCGCCGTTGACCGGTGCAAAACCCCGCCGCCTGCCGGCCATTCCCGGGTCACCGCCATCGCTGCTGCGATTGCCGCAAGGCTGCGCCTTCGGTCCGCGTTGTCCGGTCCGGTACGAACCCTGCCTGACCGGCAAGCCCGATCTTGGCGCCGCCACGCACGCGGCGGCCTGCTACCGGGTGGCACAAGCATGAGCGGGCCGATGACCGACAAAGACCGTCCGATCCTCGAAACACGTTCGCTCGGCAAACGCTTCTCGATCGGCACCCGTTTTTCCGCCGAAGGCAGGCGAACCGTCCATGCGGTCGACAATGTCTCGCTGACGGTGCGGCGCGGCGAAACCGTCGGGTTGGTGGGCGAGTCCGGATGTGGCAAGTCCACGCTGGCGCGCTGCCTGGTCAGGCTCTACGAGATTTCGGATGGTGAGCTTCTGTTCGAAGGCGATGACATCACCTCGAAGTCGCTGTCTGAACTGCGGCCGTTGCGGCGGCGCCTGCAAATGGTGTTTCAGGACCCGTCGGCCTCGCTCAATCCGCGCCGGCGCGTCGGCGACCTCGTGGCCGAACCGCTGCGCATCCATGGCAAGCTTTCGTCGCGCGAGATCGCCAGCCGCGTCGCGGAACTGTTCGACCTCGTCGGGCTGCTGCCGGACCATGTCATGCGCTACCCCCACGAATTCTCGGGCGGGCAACGCCAGCGTGTCGGCATAGCGCGCGCCATCGCCCTCAATCCCGATCTCGTGGTTCTCGACGAACCGGTCTCCGCGCTCGACGTGTCCGTACAGGCGCAGATCGTCAACCTGCTTGCCGACCTCCAGGAGAAGCTGGACCTGACCTATGTCTTCATCGCTCACGATCTTTCGGTCGTGCGGCAGGTCTCGACCCGCATCGCGGTCATGTATCTCGGCTCGATCGTCGAAGACGGACCGGCGGAGGAGGTGTTTTCGACCCCGGCCCATCCCTACAGCCAGGCATTGATCTCGGCGGTTCCCGTCGTGGAGACGACACCCAGCGGCACGCGCAGGCGCATCATCCTCACGGGCGATGTGCCAAGCCCGCTCGATCCGCCATCCGGTTGCCGGTTCCATCCCCGCTGCCCGATAGCGGCGGAGCGGTGCCGCACGGAGCGGCCAGAGGTGAGGGAATTCAGGCCCGGCCGCAAGGTGGCGTGCCACTTTCCGACGGTGTAGGGCTCATTTCGACCGGCATCGACTGCAGCATCCGGCCGGAAAAATTTCTTCAAAATTCAGTTTTCCGCGTGGAACCAACCGCCGGACAGCACGTTTGATAGGGTTCGATCGAGCGCATCGCGATCGACCGGGAGGAAGCTATGGACTACCTGCATTTCTTTTCGCCCGTGCGGATATCGCGCGGGCAGGGGCATCCTGTGGAAGAGGTGGATAGTGTCGCCGAGGCGATGGTTTTCTTGCGTAAATGGCCGACGGGACGGCGTGGGCCGGTGTATCAGTGTGCGCTGAATTGCTGTTCGGCCGCCCTGTCTGGACAGATGTCGGCGGAGGAAGCCAGAAAGGCGTTCACCGGATTTGCCCGGATCACGCGGCTTCTTGACGACGACATGGCATTGCCGATGGGCGGCAACAGCATGGCGAGCATACACGCGCTGCGGCGGTAAGCGCCGCGCTGCCTTGCAGGGTTGGATCGCGTCCGTTGCGGGCGCGATGGCGGTTGTGTCCGCGCATTCCGGGCAGGCCCTTTGCCGGTAGCCAAGGCCGGGCGGCAGTTTGAATGGGCCAATAAATACGCTACATGTCGCGGCAAGATCCGATCCAGGTGGATGGATCATCGGGATAGCCAATCCGAATAACATGTTGAATGCAAAAATCGCCATTGCGCCGATGATGGATTGGACGGACCGGCATTGCCGGTTCTTCCATCGTCGGCTGACGAGCCATGCGCTGCTCTACACCGAAATGGTGGTGGCCGACGCGGTCATCCACGGCGCGCGCGGGCGGCTGCTTGGCTTCGATGAGGCGGAGCATCCGGTCGCCCTGCAGCTTGGCGGTTCGGATCCGGGAAAACTTGCCGAGGCCGCACGCATCGGCGAATCCTTCGGTTACGATGAGATCAACCTCAACGTCGGCTGCCCGTCCGATCGCGTCCAGTCCGGCACGTTCGGAGCCTGCCTGATGAAGGTGCCCGACCTCGTCGCAACTTGCGTCGCCGCCATGAAGGCGGCGGTGGCGGTGCCGGTCACGGTCAAATGCCGCATCGGCGTCGACGAACAGGATCCGGAGCCGGCGCTCGATGCGCTGGCGAATGGCGTTTTCGATGCCGGCGCCGATGCCTTGTGGGTGCACGCACGCAAGGCGTGGCTGGAAGGGCTGAGCCCCAAGGAAAACCGCGACATCCCGCCGCTCGATTATGACAGGGTCTATCGATTGAAGGCGGGAAATCCGAACGAATTCATCGGTATCAATGGCGGTATTCAGTCGCTTGAAGAGGCGCGCGAGCATCTCGATCATGTCGATGGCGCCATGCTTGGCCGCGCCGCCTACCACACGCCAGGCATTTTGACAGGTGTTGATGCCGCCTTCTACGGAGTGCGGCCGGAAGCGTTCGATTTCGCGGCACTGATCGATGCCATGGCGGACTACGCGGCTCGCCATATCGAACAGGGCGGCAGGCTCGGCCATGTCACCCGCCATATGGTCGGGTTGTTTCACGGACTGCCCGGCGCGCGCCGCTACCGCCAGATCCTGTCCACCGACGCGACCCGGCCCGGCGCCGGGCCGGAGATACTGAAGAGCGCTTTCGTAGCCGTCGAATTCGGTAGGGCGGCAGCCGACGAAGCGGCCTGACCTCAGTCGCGCAGAATCATACGATCGCCGCGCACATCGAAGCCCGAGAGCGAGCCGATGAAGTTCATGCCGAGCAGACTTTGGCTGAGCATGCCGGGCGCGGCGACCATCACCGACATATCCTTGCGCACGATGCCGCCGATTGCCAGCTCGTTGGTCTTGACCGCCGCGGCGCGCGCCATGCCGTTGGCGGTCGAAACCGGTATGGTGTAGTTCAGCGCCGCCGGATTGAAGCCCGCGGCCTGAGCGTCCTCCGAAGTCAATACGGTGCTGGTCGCGCCGGTGTCGACGACGGCCCGCACCGGATTGCCATTGACCAGAATGCGCGCCTCGAAGTGACCGTTGTCGGCCTTGTCCAGGGTCACCGTCGCGTGGCCGTCCTCGACGCCGAGCGCCAGGGGACTGACGGGAACTAGGCCCGCGGTCACCCGGCTGGCGACGTCCTGCAGCTCGTAGCGATATTGATAGCCGGCGATCAGAACGAGCACGATAGCCGCCCAGGTGCCGAGGTTGCGGGCCATCACGCCCAGCGGAGCCGACCGCAGCAAGCCGGCGCCGATGAGGGCGCCGAAGGCACCGAGCCAGATCAGCCGGCCGAAATCGTCATTGTCGACGCCGAGCGTGCTGCCGGCGGAATCGTTGAGCATGAGCAGCACCGCTCCCACACCGATCATCGCCATCACAATCCAGAACAGCCGGCTGCTCATCCGTCCTCGCTAGAATGCGTCGCGTTCGCGCGCCATGCGGGTGCGGCGCGTTTCGCGGCGCGGCCGGCGCTCGACGGTTTCCAGCCGGGCCGGCAGTTCGGCCATCACATTGCGGCGCGTCTCGGGCGTCATTCCCATCCAGGCGCCGATTTCCTCGCGCGTGCGGCCGCAACCGAAGCAGAAGCCGGTCTTCATATCGATCGAACAGACCAGGATGCAGGGAGACTCGATGACCGTCATGACTTTCTCTGGAGGACCCCGTTCGGAGTCCGCTCTTCCATCTCCACATGGTGCAACGGCAAAGCCAATGCAAGCCCTCGCGATAGCGCCGTCCATGGCCGCCTTTGCGGCAAACCGGGAAGGACGATCGAGGAGGTTGTGCCGATCACGCAACGCGGCTATGCCGCTCGCCAACATCCAGGAATGATTGTTCGCGACATGACCAGTGCACTGCCTTTCGACGATTTCCGCAACCTGCTCGACAATTTGCCGCCCGCGGACCTCAAAGCCGAGGCGCGCGTGCGCGCGCTGTTTGCCAAGGCCGACAAGCCGGTGAATTCGCTTGGCCGCGTCGAGGACATCGGCGCATGGCTTGCCGCATGGAGCGGTCGCGCTCCGCCTCTCGTGACGAGGCCCTTGATGGCTGTCTTTGCCGGCAATCATGGCGTTGTCAGGCATGGCATTTCGCCACGGCCGGTGGCGGCGACCGCCAACGCCGTCGAACTTTGCGCGGCCGGTGGTGCGGCGATCAACCAGATCTGCATCGCCAACGACCTCGGCCTGAAGGTGTTCGATCTTGCCCTGCACATCCCGACCGGCGATATCACCGAAGACGCCGCGCTCGATGAGCGCGGTTGCGCGGCCACCATGGCCTTCGGCATGGAAGCAATCGCCGGCGGCACCGATCTGCTTTGCCTCGGCGATCTTGGCGTCGGCAATTCCACCGTCGCCGCCGCCCTGTTGGCCGCGCTGTTCGGGGGCAGGGGTGCCGACTGGGTTGGCCCGGGGTCGGGCGCCGATGCGACGATGCAGGCCCGCAAGGCAGAGGTGGTCGATGCGGCGCTGGCCTTTCACGGCGCCCGTCTGGAAGATCCGCTCGAAGCGCTGCGCCGGGTCGGAGGCCGCGAGTTCGCGGCGATATCCGGCGCCATCCTGGCGGCACGGATGCAGCAGATACCGGTGCTGCTCGACGGCTTCGCGGCAACGGCTGCCGCGGCGGTATTGTATGCGGCTAACCCCGTCGCGCTCGATCATTGTCTCCTTGCCAGCCTGTCGCCGGAGCCCGCGCATGCAAGGGCCGCCGAACACATTGGGTTGCGTCCGTTGCTTGATCTCGGCATCAGCCATGGAGAAGGGGCGGGAGCGGCCCTTGCGGCCGGGCTGGTCAAGGCCGCGGCACTGACCAGTTCAGGCATGGCGGCGGCTGTTCGGGGATAACCACGCCCAACACCGGGCGCAGACGAGGTCCGCTACCGGCGTCGTGCGGCCACCGCGGCTGTCGGCAGCGCCGGCAGTTCTTCCATCACCCGGCTCAGCGGGAAGATGGCGATCGCCTCGGTGCCTTCACGCAGCTTGGAGTGAAGTTCGAACTCGCCGCCATGCATGGCGAGCAGCCCCTGCACGATCGGCAGGCCAAGCCCGGTGCCTTGCTCGGCGCTCTTGATGGCGATCGAACCCTGGCCGAAGGCTGAAAGCACGACCGGGATCTCGTCTTCTGGGATGCCCGGGCCGTTATCCCGAATCGAAATGTATTGCCCGCCGCCCGCCGTCCAGCCGACCCGGACGCGGATTTCGCCGCCGGTGGCGGTGAACTTGATGGCATTGGACAGAAGGTTGAGCGTGATCTGGCGCACGGCGCGCTCGTCGGCGAACAGCCGCGGCAATGTCTGTTCGAAGTCCTGGACGACGCGGATATCCTTGTTGCGTGCCTTGAGTTCCATCATATGGCAGCAATCCTCGACGATGTTGAGCAGCATGACCGGCTCCTCGTTGAGCTGGTAGCGGCCAGCCTCGATACGCGACAGGTCGAGGATCTCGTTGATCAGGTCGAGCAGGTGCTGGCCGGAATCATGCACGTCATGGGCGTAGTCGCGATAGGTGGGATTGCTCATCGGCCCCAGCACCTCGTTCGCCATCACCTCGGAAAAACCCAGAATGGCGTTGAGCGGCGTGCGCAATTCATGGCTCATCGAGGCGAGGAAGCGCGACTTTGCCAGATTGGCGTCCTCGGCCCGCCGCCGCGCCTCGTCCGACATCGACTTCGCCGTCTCCACTTCGGCGATCAACGCATCCTTTTCGGAGCGAAACGACAGCAGCATCAAGGAGGACAGGTTGAGATGGCGGGCGATATAGGCGAAGAAAGGCAGCGACACGACGAGCAGCCCGGCCATGATCGCTTCGACCGGCATCCACAGCTTCACCCCGGCATAGGCATAGAGCGCCACCGGAACGGCAAAGGTCGCCAAAAGAGCTCCACCCAGAGACGAGGCCATCACCGCGGTCGATGCCATGGCGAGCAGCAGCACCACCGCCTTGGCCACCTGGAACTGATCCACCGCGCACGCGCCACAGCCCAGCAAAACGAACCAGGCCCAGCCGAGGCCGCAAAGAAAATGCGCGACCAGGAATTCTCGTCGCGTTTGCAATGGGTTGAGCGCGGAAGCTTCCGTCCGCTCGATCCGCCTCGCCATGAAGGCGACAATGGTATGGGCGGTGAGCGTGAACAGCGCCCAGAGCCCGATCTCGTTTCCGACGCCGGCGAACCGGCCCGCCGCGGCGATTGCCAGGACGAGCAGCGGGATAACCACCGCGCCGCTTGTCATGGCCCGTGCGTGAAGCTTCAGCAGTTCCCGATCGAAATCGGGATTGCCGGCCTGCTGCGAAAGACGGTCGCGCGTCTTGCGCACCGCGCGCGCGACATCGGTGTTGCGATGCCGTTTCCTGCGGTCCACAATGAACTTGTCCGCTGTGTTCGAGCGTTGCAAGGGCATCAAAAGCTTCAATTTATGCGCGCAGCGATTTCAAGGTGTTAAGCTACGTTCGAATGATTAACCAACCGTTTGCCATATGAGCCGTTCGTGGTCGCCGAGGTCGCGCAGGCGGTACGCGGCGCCGCGCCCGAGAAGCCCGTGGCGCAAGCTGCTCGACTATGCGTTGGCCACCATCATTCTGGGACTGCTGATCCTGCTCGCGGCGCGTCTCGACCGGGTGGAGACGCGCAAGACGCAAGGTAGCGCCATCATCAATGACGGCGATTCGATCACGCTCGGCACCGAGCGCATCCGGATGCGCGGCATCGACGCCCCGGAATACACGCAGACCTGCCGCAGGAACGGGGCCGATTATGCCTGTGGCACGCTGGCGCGCCAGTCCCTGGTGCGGCTGATCGCCGGCAGGCCGGTCATCTGCAGCGGCTGGCAGAGCGATCGCTATGGCCGGTTGCTTGGCGACTGCAAGGCCGGCGGCACCGACCTCAACCGCGCCCAGGTCGAAGCGGGCTGGGCCGTCGCCTATGGTGATTTCGAAAGTGAGGAAGCGATTGCCCGCGCGGCAAGGGCCGGTATCTGGGCGGGCACGTTCGATCGGCCACAGGACTGGCGCGACAGCCATCATGGCGCGGTCGTGGAGCGGAAACACGGCAGGCTGGCGTCGATTGGTGATGCCGTGCGGGAGATCTTCCGCTTCTGGTGAAATCTCGTATGGCGTGAGGAAAAGGAGGATGGACATGAAGCTCTTTGACGGCGGCCGGGCGCCCAACCCGCGGCGGGTTCGCATTTTCCTCGCCGAGAAGGGGATCACGGTTCCGCTGGTGCCGGTCGACATGGGCGCGCTGGAGCACAAGCAGCAATCGGTCAGCTCGCGCAATCCGTTGCGGCGTCTGCCGGTTCTGGAGCTTGACGACGGCACCATCCTCACCGAATCCGTCGCCATCTGCCGCTATTTCGAGGAACTTCATCCCGAGCCGGCATTGTTCGGACGCGGCGCGCTTGGCAAGGCGCAGGTCGAGATGTGGCAGAGGCGGATGGAGTTCAACCTGCTCAGCAGTGTCACGCAGGCTTTCCGCCACATCCATCCGGCCATGAAGGAATGGGAAATCCCGCAGATTCCCGAATGGGGCGAGGCCAACAAGCCGAAGGCGGTGGAGTTTCTCGAGTTGCTCGATGCGGAACTCAGCAGCCGTGAATTCGCCGCCGGCGACAGCTATTCGATTGCCGACATAACCGGCCTGATCGCGATCGATTTCATGAAGCCGGCACGCATCAAGGTGCCGGAGGAATGCACCAATGTGTTGCGTTGGCATCAGGCTGTCTCCAGCCGGCCGAGTGCCGCCGCTTGAGCATGGACCTGGATAGCTTCGCCGCGACGATCCGCGCGTGCCGCATCTGCGTCGACAATCCCGTCGGCAAGCCGCTGCCGCACGGGCCGCGACCGGTGCTGCGCCCCTCGTCCAACGCCCGCATCCTGATCGCCAGCCAGGCGCCTGGAACCAAGGTGCATCTGTCGGGCATGCCCTTCACGGATGCCTCGGGCGACCGCCTGCGCAACTGGCTCGGTGTGACCAGCGAGGAATTCTACGACCTCGAGAAATTCGCCATCGTGCCGATGGGCTTCTGCTTTCCCGGACAAGACGCCAAGGGCGGCGACCTGCCGCCGAGGCGCGAATGCGCCCCGGCCTGGCGCGCGCCCTTGATGGCGCTGATGCCGCGCATCGACCTGGTGCTGACGATCGGCATCTATGCGCAGACCTGGCACATGGGCGCGGCGCGGCGCGCCTCGCTGACGGAAACGGTGATGGACTGGCGCGCCATCTGGGAGAATTCCGTCGGCCCCAAAGTACTGCCGCTGCCGCATCCGTCCTGGCGCAACACGGGCTGGTTGAAGCAGAATCCGTGGTTTGAAATGGATTTGCTGCCTTTCCTGCGGTCGGAAATCCGCTATCGCCTCGGCTAGGCATTCAGCAAGAAATCACTCGCTTTAGACGCTGGCGGCAGAATTTCTTTCTTGTAGATGGGCCAAATAAAAGGGAATATAGCGAAACTATTCCACCAGGAGCCTCCGATGGATCGCCTTGACCGAAAAATTCTCCGCCTCTTGCAGGAGGACGCGACGCTCGCGGTCGCCGACGTTGCCAAGAAAGTCGGCCTGTCGACCACGCCGTGCTGGCGGCGCATCCAGAAGCTCGAGGAAGAGGGCGTTATCAAGCGGCGCGTCGCCATTCTCGACCACGAAAAAGTCAATGTGCGGGTCACGGTCTTCGTGTCGATCCGCACCAATTCGCACAGCCATGAATGGCTGCGCCGGTTTTCCGAGGTCATCCAGGAATTTCCGGAGGTGGTAGAATTCTACCGCATGAGCGGCGACGTCGACTACTTGCTGCGCGTCGTCGTGCCCGACATCGCGGCCTATGACGCCTTCTACAAGCGGCTGATCGCCAAGATCGAGATCCGCGACGTGTCGTCGTCCTTCGCCATGGAGCAGATCAAGTACACGACCGAAATCCCGCTCGATTATATGGTGCTGGACAAGGAGTCGGGCGCGAACGCGGCCTGAGGCCGACGCTTAGTTCTTCTTCTTGTTGAGGAAGCTCCAGGGCGAGTTCACCGGCAACACGACCGAATCCGGAACTGTGTCGACGCTCACGACATCGGCTTTGCGCACGCTATAGCCGGACTGGATGACGCTGACGCCGTCGAGAATGAACAGCTGGCTTTTCTCCATGTCCGGCTTCATGGCGCCGGTGACGGAGACCGCTTCGTAGGCCTCCGTCATCTTGTACGGACGGGCTGGCGTGACCAGCACGATCTGGTTGGGCGGCGGCGTCGGCATGTGGCTGCACGCCCCGGTCCACGGCACCAGCAGGAACTGATAGACGAGGTCGCCGTCGCGATCGACCGGCAATGCATAGCCGGCTAATTGAATGGTTTTGTCCTGCAGGGCGACCGACAGCGTCTCACCATGATCTGGCAGTTTCGCCGCGATCATCGGCAGGCCGGCGTCTTCGGCGACCGCCTGCGTTGCCGGGCGCAAATCCTTCCAGAAGATGTGCGCGGTCTCGGCCGAAGCGCCGGCCGTGGAGAGGGCAAGCGCGGCGGCGAGCGCAATGATCGATTTGAGATGGTTCATGGCCGCATCCTTTGCGGGCGAGTAAAGACGCGACGGCGGGTGGCGTCAATGCACGAGCCCCATCACATGTCGGCGATATCCGGCCGCGGCAAACCTCAACTCGTCAGGCCTTTCTGGCGGCGAGGCGTTCGTGCGTTTTGGCATGCGAAAGTTCTCTCACCGCATCCTTGCCGATCCAGCGTGCCGTCTTGTCCGTGGAGGTGGCAAGCCTGTGCGCCAGCGCAAGGGCAGGGGCGTGCAAAGCCATTGACCGTTTGCCGATCTGCCGCAGCGCCCAATTGACCGCTTTGCGGACGAAGTTCCGCTCATCGCTGCAATGGGCTTCGACCAATGGCAGGTAGGACTGGAAGGTCGCGTCGGGTTCCTTTTTCAAGTGCACCGCCGCCCATGCCAGCATGGCGAAGGCGGTGCGGCGGACGAATTCACGCTCGTCGGCGGCAAACTCCGCGACCAGATGGCGCCAGAACGGCGTATCCACGAACAGATCGGAGACGGTGTCGACGATCTCCCAGGAATCGAAATCGCCGGCCCAGCGGCGGCACTCCTGGATGGTGATCTTCTTCGGCTCGCCGGTGAAAGCCGCCATCAGCCGCGCCTCGCGTATGCCGCTGTCCCACAGCGCCAGCGCTCGCTCGTGGTTGCGCTTCAGCTTGCGCGCCAACGGCCGCAAGTCCGCATTGCCGATACCGAGCGCGGTCGTGGTGTTGATGCCGAACCGCGCCATGCCGGCGCGGTTTTCCTCGGTTCCGATCGAACGCAGATGCGCGATGATGTCGTTCGCGGTCCAGCCTGGAGCAGGCAGGGACATTGTCGCCTACTTCTCCAGTCGCGCCAGCAGGGAGGATGTGTCCCAACGCTTGCCGCCCATGGCCTGCACGTCCTTGTAGAACTGGTCGACAAGGGCGGTCACCGGCAGCCTGGCGCCATTGCGGTCGGCCTCTTCAAGGCAAATGCCGAGATCCTTGCGCATCCAGTCGACGGCGAAACCGAAATCATACTTGCCGGCGTTCATCGTCTTGTGCCGGTTCTCCATCTGCCAGGAGCCGGCGGCGCCCTTGGAAATCACCTCGATCACCTTCTCGATGTCGAGCCCGGCCTTCTTGCCGAAATGGATGCCTTCCGACAGTCCCTGCACCAGCCCGGCGATGCAGATCTGGTTGATCATCTTGGTCAACTGGCCGGCGCCCGCCGGCCCCATCAGCCCGACCATGCGGGCAAAGGCGTCGATGACCGGCCTGGCCTTGTCGAAGGCTGCCTGATCGCCGCCGACCATGACCGTCAACACGCCATTTTCGGCGCCGGCCTGGCCACCGGAGACCGGCGCATCGAGAAAGGAAAAGCCGCCCACTTGCGCGGCTTCGGCCAGTTCGCGCGCGACTTCCGCCGAGGCGGTCGTGTTGTCGATGAAGACCGAGCCTTTCTTAATCGCCTTGAAGGCGCCTTCCGGTCCCGTGGTCACCGAGCGCAAATCGTCGTCATTGCCGACGCAGGAAAAGACGAAATCCTTGCCCTCGGCTGCCTGCGCCGGTGTCGCGGCATGGCTGCCGCCATGTTGGGCGACCCATTGCTCGGCCTTCGCGGCTGTGCGGTTGTAGACGGTGACGTCGTGGCCGCCCTTGTTCTTCAGGTGTCCGGCCATGGGATAGCCCATGACGCCAAGACCGAGAAATGCCACCGATGCCATGCCTTGTCCTTCCGGCGAAACAGAGTTTTCAGTTGCGGAAGCTCTAGGCCATGCGGCGAATTCGTCAAGGCGCGTGCCGCCGCATCGACTGGCACAGGCCGGTCAGGAGCGGTTTCGGCGATGCCTCAGCGGTGCAGGTGAATGGTGATCCGGCGCTCGATCCATTCGACGCCATGACGCAGGATCTCGACCATCACCAGGTAGACGATGGCGACCCAGACATAGGCCTGGAAGTCGAAGGATTTGGCGTAGGCGAGCTTTGCATTGCCCATCAGGTCATAGACCGTGATGATGGCGACGATCGCCGAAGCCTTGATCATCAGAACCAGTTCATTGCCGTAGGGCCGCAAGGCCACGATGAACGCCTGCGGCAGGATGACCTTGCGCAGCGTCTGCAGCTTGTGCAGGCCGAGTGAGGCGGCGCCCTCCCACTGGCCCCTGGGCACACTCTCTATGGCGCCGCGCAGGATCTCGGCCTGGTAGGCAGCGGTGTTGAGCGCGAAGGCGAAGACGCCGCAGTTGAAGGCCTCGCGGAAGAACCACCACAACCCGACGGATTCAAGCTGCAGCCGGAAAGAGCCCAAGCCATAGTAGACGAGGTAGACCTGAACCAGCAGTGGCGTGCCGCGGAAGAAGTAGACGTAGCAGTAGGCGAGGCCGGACAGGAAACGGCTCTTCGACATGCGGCCATAGGTGACGGGCAACGAAAAGATCGCGCCGACCACCATCGAGATCGCAACGAGCGACAGCGTCGTCCACAGGCCCTGCAGATAGGCTGGCGCATATCTGGCAAAGAACTCGCCATTCCAGGCATAGATGAGATAGGCGAGGATACCGAGGCCGAAGAGAATCCAGAGGCCGACGAGCGCGTACCCGACGATACGGGTGCGCGGCCAGCCGCGTGCCCGCGGCGGCGGCCGGTCGACGGAGATGGCTTGGCTGACGCTCATCGCGCTTCCCTCCGCCCGAGCGAGCGCAAGATGAACCCGGTCGCGATCGACGACAGGATTGCCAGCACAAGGAAAACCAGCGCGGCCACGCTGTAGAACAGGAAGGCGTGTTTGGTGACACGCGCCGCCACGCCGGCGTTGCGCAAGGTTTCGGCGAGGTTGACGACCGAGACCAGGGCGGTGTCCTTGAGCAGGCTGAGCCAGCAATTCTCAAGGCCTGGAAAGGCGATGCGCAGCAGCTGAGGCAGGATCACCTTGCGCATGGTCAGCCATGTCGACAGGCCGATCGCGTAGCCGCCCTCATACTGGCCCTTGGGAATGGCGCGAAAGGCGGAAAGAAACACTTCGCTGGCATAGGAGGAAAAGATCAGCGACAGCACGATCATGCCGGCGATGAAGCTGTCGACGTCGATCGTCGCCTCGGGCTTGAAGAGGCGGATGACGTATTGCAGCAGGATGGGCATGCCGAAGAAGAACAGGAAGAGCGTCACCAGTTCCGGCAGGCCGCGAAACACGGTGGTGTAGATGTTGGCGGCCGCCCGCAGCGACGGTTCTTCGGATTGTTTGGCCCAGGCGACGAAAAAGCCGATCGTCAGACCGATCGGCAGCGTTGCAAGGGCAAGCGCGATGGTAATCAACGCGCCATAGGCAATATCGTCACTCCAGCCTTCCGGTCCCCAACTGAGCAGTGTCCATATGCTTTGGGCTGGCATTGACTGGTCTTACCCCACGGCGCTCCCGAGATGAACAAGGCGGCAGGGGACCCCCGCCGCCTTGGCAATAAACTATCAGGACTCGGCGCCGTAGACGTCGAACTTGAAGTACTTATCGTTGATTTCCTTATATTTTCCGTTAGCGCGGATGGCGTCGATGGCGGAATTCAGCTTGTTGACCAGGTCGGTGTCACCCTTGCGAACGGCGATGCCGGCGCCAGGTCCGAAGATTTCGACCGGTTGCGGCGAGGGCTGGCCGAGGATCTTGCAGCAGGCGCCATCAGGCGTATCCAGCCACTGCTGCAGCACCACGATATCGTCCTCGATGGCATCGAGACGGCCATTGGCCAGGTCAGCCTGTTCCTCGGGGCTGCTCGGATAGCCCTTGACGGTGCTGTCCGTATAGGTCTTCGAGGCATAGTTGAAATGCGTCGTCGTGGTGGCGACACCGATGTTCTTGCCGGCAAGGTCTTCCTTGGTCACGCCCTTGAGCGGCGAATCCTTCGGCACCGCGAGCGCCGAGGGCGTGTTGTAGTATTTGTGCGAGAAGTCGACCTTCTCCTGCCGCTCCGGCGTGATCGACATCGAAGCGACGATGGCGTCGAACTTGCCGGCCTGCAGGGCTGGAATGATGCCGTCCCAATCCTGGGCGACGAAGGTGCACTTGACCTTCATTTCATCGCAGAGCGCCTTGGCGATGTCGATGTCGAAGCCGACAAGCTGGCCATCCGCGGTGAGGTTGTTGAAGGGGGGATAGGCGCCTTCGGTGCCGATCCGCAGGGTCTTTTCCTGGGCCTGGGCTACGCCGAGCGTCAGCAGCGCAGCCGATGCGGCGAGCGCGATACGCAGTGCAATACGCATGATAGTCCTCTCTTTATGGTCCCGGCCGTCGTTCCGAAACGGCTCTATGGGGCGGTGCTTTTTGACCGCCCGCTGGGGCGATACTCCCACTCTTTCCAAGAAAAAAGCAACTGCAAAACCGCCAAAATCGGCAATAGGCTTCTGCCCTTACGTTACTTCTCAAGCAACGAGGCCGGTCGTGCGCTCGATGAAGTCGGCTATGGATTTTACGTCGTTGAGGTCGAATACCGGCAGGACCTTGTCGGTGAGGGCGAAATCGGCGGCGACGGCGACAATATTGGGGTCAGCGGCCGCAAGCGGCGTCCGGTCCTTCGCCTCCAGCCGTCGCGTTTCGATCTTGCGGTGGGCTTCGCGCTTGTAGCCTTCGACCAGCACGATGTCGCATGGGGCAAGCCGCGACAGGATGGCGTCCAGCGGCGGCTCCTGCTCGCCACGCAACTCGTGCATCAGCGCCCAGCGATTGCCCGATACGATCGCAACCTCGGTGGCGCCGGCCTGGCGGTGGCGGAAGCTGTCGGCGCCCGGCTTGTCGATGTCGAAATCATGATGCGCATGTTTGACCGTTGAGACTTTCCAGCCGCGCCGCACAAGCTCGGCGACCAGCTTTTCCGTCAGGGTGGTCTTGCCGGAGTTTTTCCAGCCGGTGATGCCGAAGACGCGTCTGTTCATGACGTCATGCTCTGCAACAGGAGTTCAGCCTGGGCAAGATCGTCAGGCATATTGATGTTGAAGAATGGATCGATGGGTTGGCCGGCGGATTGCAGGACCGGGAATTCGACCTCGACATGGCCGTGCCGTTCGATGAAGGCCGAAACCCGCCTGTTGTCCTCATCGACCAGGAAAAGCCGCAAGGCGTCTCGGCATCCGATTGGCCATAGTGCGAAGGTCGGATGCGGCCTGCCTGCGGAGAATGCGACGGCGATCGAACCGGGACTTTCATCGGCCGCCGCCGCCAGACGGTCGACGAGATCAAGCGGCAGGAAAGGCGTGTCGCCGGCAGCGGTGACGATTGCCTTGCAAGGCGTGCCGGCGGCCGCCCATTCGAGGCCGGCCAGGATCCCGGCAAGCGGTCCGGCAAAGCCTTCGACGGTATCGGCAAGCACCGGCAGTCCGAAACGGTCAAACCGTGCGGGGTCGCCATTAGCACTCAGCGCCAGCGTTTCACTCTGTGGGGCGAATCGGGACAGGATCTGGTCAAGCACGCAGCCAGCGCCGAGCGGCAACAGGCTCTTGTCACCACCGCCCATCCGCCTCGACTGGCCACCGGCCAGAATGATCCCCGCGACATGCCGATTCATACCACCCAGCCTGTACGCCAGCCGCCGGAAACCGCAAGCACCTTCAAGGTCCGTCTAGAGTCCGTCCGGCGCCATCGCCGGACCGGTGGTTTCGGCGACGATCCTGCGCCGGCCGACCATCCGCTCGCGATAAAGCGCGTAGAGACCCGAGCCGACGACGATGGTGGCGCCGACGATCATCGGCATGTCCGGCACGTCACCGAAGATGATCAGGCCAAGCAGTATCGACCAGAGGAGTGCCGTGTAGCGGAAGGGGGCGATGAAGGAGATCTCGCCCGAGCGCATCGCCATGATGATGAACTGATAGCCGATCAGCACCAGCACCGCGGCCAGTGCCAGCAGCATCGTGCTTTTGCCGGCCATCGGTGTCCAGCCGCCCATCGGAGACAGCAGCGCCGCGCCGACGATGGTCATGGCAAGCGCGGTGGCGGTCGAGACCAGCATCGTGGGGATGACCTGCGGGATGCGCTTGGTCGAGAGGTCGCGCACCGTGCAGCACGCAACGGAGGCCAGCGCCCAAAGGGAATAGGCGCTGAATCCGTCGAAGCCCGGCCGCACGATGACCAGCACGCCGATAAAGCCGACGGCGATCGCCAGCCAGCGCCGCCAGCCGACCGCTTCGCCGAAAAACAGGGCGGCTCCCATCGTCACGGCCAGCGGCAGCGCCTGCAGAACGGCCGAAACGCTGCCGATCGGCAAATGCGCGAGAGCGACCAGGAAGGAGACCGTACCGCCCGCTTCACCCAGCACACGGATCGCAACCAGGGGATGCAGCATCAGGCGCGGCTGGAGAAGCGCGCCACGTTGCCAGGCCAGCAGGCCGACGAAGAGCGAGGCGAACGCCCCTCTGATCAGCATGACCTGCGCCATGTTCATCGACTGCGAAGAGTATTTGGTAATGGCGTCGTTGAGCGTGAAGCCAACCATCGCCACCACCATGAACAACGCGCCGCGAAGGTTTGGGGAGAGGGGCAAGACACCTACCGATTGCCTGAGCAGGCAAGCCTGTAACAGCCCGCCACGGAACAGCAACGGCAAAGGGCTGGGCCAGGGCCCGATATCCATCTTCACCAACGTGAAATCATCCTGGATCCGGCACGAATTCCATCGGAAGGCGGCATCGCCTCCCGAAAGCTGTCCAGCCGTAGGCGACGACTATTTCTTCGGCGTCAGCACCTCGGTGCCGTTGCCGTCCTTGCCGGCGATGGTCCACAGGCCATGCAGCGACCCGTCATCCTCGACTTTGTAGACGACGAGGCCGATATCCTTGCCCATGACGTAGCCGGCGGAGAAGGCGTTGTCGTTGCGCATGCAGATGCCATCCGAGGATGAGCCGCCCGTCTCCCAGTGGATCGTGCAGGTGGTGCCGCTGGTCAGCGTGATGGTGGCTTCGCCGCCATAGGCCGAACCGTCGAAATTGGTGCCGGCGACGGTGTAAGTGCCGCCGATCGATTGGGCAGCTGCGGGCAGGGCCGTGAAGCCAAGCAACGCAAGAGAAAGAATGAGTTTGCGCATGACGTATTCCCCCTGTGAGCGAAGAGCCGCTTACGGGCGGAGGCTAGGCTGGAACAAGCTGGCCGTAAATCCGGCACCGGTTTGCGAACAAGACTTTTTCTGGGGTGTGATCCGAAATACTCACTGTCCCTTGAGGCTGCCTGCGATGGCACCGACCAGCGGATCGTATTTCGACTTGAGGGCCGGCGGATAATCGATCCAGACCGTGCGGATTACGCCATCGCGGCCGAACAGGCGCCGCTCGTAAAAGATCTTTCCGTCCTTCATTCCCGACAGCACTGCCCAGTTCTTGCCGGTCTTGCTGTAGGTGACCGCATAGCCGGGTTCCTTGCTCGCCTTTTCGTCGGCGACAAAGCCTTTCGGCGTGTCTTCGTCGACGTTGAGGATGCCGGAGCAGGTCAGGCTGGCGCCGTCCTTGCTCAGCCACACCTGACCGTCACCGTTTTCAGGCTCGGGCTGACGATCGGTAAAGATTTCGTCGGGAAAGGTGCAGACGGTGCCGAAGCGCTCGTTCACGTAGGTGGATTGCGCGGCCATCGCGGTGCTCGCCAAGACAGCAGCCAGAGATATGACGATCAAAAAAAGCCACCGCATGCCTTGCCTCGAAGCCGATGATGCAAGGCATTCTCGCACAGGCAGGCGAGAAGGTCAGCCGCCCGTGACGCTCATATGCCGGGACACCGATGGACGGCTGGTGCGGCGATCGATGATGAAGTCATGGCCTTTCGGCTTGCGGCCGATGGCTTCGTCTATAGCGTCGCAAACAAGTTCGTTGCCTTCGGATGCGCGCAACGGCGTACGCAGGTCGGCGGCATCTTCCTGTCCGAGGCACATATAGAGCGTGCCGGTGCAGGTCAGTCTGACCCGGTTGCAGCTTTCGCAGAAATTATGCGTCATCGGCGTGATGAAGCCGAGCTTGCCGCCGGTCTCGGCGACGTTGACATAGCGGGCCGGTCCGCCGGTCTTGAAGGGGATGTCGGTCAGCGTGAACTGGCGCGCGAGCGATGCGCGCAGCAGGGATAGCGGCAGATACTGGTCGGTGCGGTCGGCGTCGATCTCGCCCATCGGCATGGTTTCGATGACCGTCAGGTCCATGCCGCGGCCATGCGCCCAGCGCATCATCTCCGGCAGTTCGGCGTCGTTGAAATCCTTCAGCGCCACCGCATTGAGCTTGACTTTCAGTCCGGCCGCCTGGGCGGCATCAATACCTGCCATGACCTTGCCGAGGTGACCCCAGCGGGTGATGGCGTGGAATTTGTCGGCATCGAGCGTGTCGAGCGAGACGTTGATGCGCTTAACGCCGCAATCGGCGAGCTCGCCGGCGAAACGCGACAGCTGCGAACCGTTGGTGGTCAGCGTCAGTTCTTCCAGCGCGCCGCTGTCGAGGTGGCGCGACAGCTGGCGCACCAGATGCATGATATTCTTGCGCACCAGCGGCTCGCCGCCGGTGAGGCGCAACCGTCTCACACCCTTCTCGATGAACACGGTGCAGAGCCGGTCGAGTTCTTCCAGCGACAGCAGGTCCTTCTTGGGCAGGAAGGCCATATCCTCGGCCATGCAATAGGTGCAGCGGAAATCGCAGCGGTCGGTGACCGACACTCTGAGATAGCTGATCGTGCGACCGAAGGGGTCGATCATGTTCATGTCCGAGCGTTTCCGTGGCCGTTACCGGCGTCGTTATATACAGCTATGTGATACGATCCAGCCCGCCATTCAAGATAGCTTGCCTCGATCTTTGGTAACATTCCCCGACCGACATTGCATGTCGGACGCCTTCGACGCCTTTGCGCAGCGGGCGAAGCAGCGTAGGGAAGGGACATTCAAGCAGGATAGATCATGACAGCGCCAAAGGAACTGAGGGTCTCCAGGGACCGCAAGCTGCTCACCGTGACGTTTCCGGGCCACCAACCGTTCGAGCTGCCGGCGGAGTTGCTGCGCGTGGCATCGCCTTCCGCGGAAGTGCAGGGTCATTCGCCGGAACAGCGGGTGACGGTGCCCGGCAAACGCGATGTGACCATCCTGAAGATCGAGCCGATCGGCAATTACGCCGTGCGCATCACCTTCGACGATTTCCACGACACCGGCATCTTCACCTGGACCTATCTGCATACGCTCGGCCACGAGAAGGACGCTCGCTGGAGCGCCTATCTAGCGGAACTCGCCGAGAAGGGCTTGAGCCGCGATCGTTAGCCGCCGTTGCGTCGTCAAAACGTCATGGATCGGGAGTACGGGCGATCGGGAGTAGGGGGGCGGATCGGGAGACGAAAAAGATGTCAGTCATCACCACGGTCGAGCAACTCGAAGCGCTTTACGGATTGCCCGGCGAAGCCTCCGTGGTCAAGGAACTCGACCATGTCATTCCCGAATATGCCGCCTTTATCGAAGCCTCACCCTTCGTCGCGCTCGCGACCAGCGGTCCCGAGGGACTGGATTGCTCGCCGCGCGGCGATCTCGCGGGCTTCGTGAGGATCGTAGATCCAAAGACCGTGATGATGCCGGACCGGCGCGGCAACAACCGTGCCGATTCGCTGAAGAACATCATCCGCGACCCGCGCGTCGGCCTGCTGTTCCTCGTGCCGGGCTCCGGCACGACGCTGCGCATCAATGGCCGTGCGCATATCAATACGGACGCAGCGCTGTGCGCGTCGTTCATCATCGAAGGCAAGCCGGCGCGTTCGGTGACCGTGATCGAGGTCGAGTCGGTTTATTTCCAGTGCGCCCGGGCGATCGTGCGGTCGGAACTGTGGAATCCGGAGAGACACGTCGACCCGAAATCGCTGCCGACCCCCGGCCAGATCCTGGAAATCACCAGCCGCAAGAACATCGACGGCGAAACTTACGACAGGGAATGGCCGGAGCGGGCGAAGAAGTCGATGTGGTAGTCAGTTGAGGGCGGAAGAGGCGATCACGCCTCGTTCAGCACCTCATAGATTTTACGCATCTGCTCGCCGATCATGTCGCATTGCTCCGGTGTCGACTGGCTCATCGCCTTCTCGATCAGCGCCATATGCACTTTCAGCGCCTGCATCAGCAGCGCCTCGCCAGCTTCGGTCAAAGTAAGCCGCAAGATGCGCTTGTCCTTCTCGTCGCCTTCGCGCCGCAGCAGACCACGCACTTCCAGCTGCGGCAACAGCATGGTGATGTTGGAACGGCCGACGAGCAGCTTGCGGGCAAGGTCGTGCTGCGACATGCCGGGATGGCGGTAGAGATTCATCAACACGTCGAGCTGCGCCGGCTTGAGGTCGAGCGGCGCGAGTTTCACCGCCAGCGTGCGCTCCAGCACATGGCAGGCGCGCGCCACCGCGACCCAGTTGCGAAAACGCGGGTTGTCCCAGGGTAGCTCTTGTTTATTGTTCATCTTTGAACTATTATGTTCATGCTTGAACGTATGGATGGATTCCCACTATGGCATCATTCGGGCTGAAGGTCATCCGAGGTGTGTTTGGTGCGGCCGAACATGTCGCGCCACGCATCACCGGGCGCGCGGCTTTCGAATTGTTTTGCCGCACGCCAAGCACGCGGACGCTGACCGACGGCGAACGCCGCGCCATCGATCGCGCCGCGGCATTCATGGCCGAGGCGCGGCATCACAGGCTGAAGACCGCGACCGGCTGCGTCATGGTGCATGAATTCCGCCCGGAGCCGGGCCATGAGCCCGCCGGCACCGTTCTCGTCATTCATGGCTGGCGTTCGCGCACCGAATATATGCGCGTGCTGATCGAAGGTTTTCGCGCCGCCGGCTACAAGGTCGTCTCGCTTGATCTTCCTGGCCATGGCCATTCGCAGGGCAGGCACCTGAACATGGTCAATGCCGTCGAAGCCGCGAGGGTGGCCGGCCAGTGGTTCGGACCGTTCGTGGCCGCCGTCGGCCATTCCTTCGGAGGCGCCGTTGCCGCCAATGCCATCGCCGGTTCCGTCAAGGACATCCCGCCGCTGGCGGCGGGACGTCTCGTGCTGATCGCGGCGCCAAGTTCGCTGCCGGCGATTTTCGCCGATTTCAGTCGCATGCTCAATGTCGGTCCCCGCTCGCAGGTCGCGATGGCCGATCGTGTCGAATATCTCTCCGGCCGGCCGCTGCATGAATTCACCGGCGACCGCCAGCTGGCCCAGGCGCCGGTGCCGACGCTGGTCATCCATGCTTCCGACGACCGCGAGGTACCGGCTGAACATGCGCGACGTTATGCCGGCGCCGGCGACCATGTGCGGCTGCACTGGGCCGACGGGCTCGGCCATCGCCGCATTCTGGCCGACAAGGGCGTGGTTGAGCGCGCCGTCGGCTTCGTGACCACGCAGCGCGAGCCGTCGCGGATCCACTGATCCGCGTTCAGGCTATTTCTTCTTTTCCCCGGGCTCCACGGGCAGTCCGGCGGCCTTCCAGGCGGTGTAGCCGCCGAGGATGTGCTTGACCGGGGAGAGACCCATGTCCTGCGCAGTCTTGGTGGCCAGCGCCGAACGCCAGCCACCGGCGCAAAAGAAGACGAAGCTTTTTCCGGAAGCGAAAAAGGGCTTGTGGTAGGGGCTTTCGGGATCGATCCAGAACTCCAGCATGCCACGCGTGACATGCCTGGCGCCGGGAATTCTGCCGTCGCGCTCGATCTCGCGAGGATCGCGCAGATCGACGAAGATGGTGTCCTCGTCGTCGAGCAGCCCGGCTGCTTCCTCGGGTGACACCACCTCGATCTCGGCATTGGCCTCGTCGAGCAGCTCGCGATACCCTTTTTTCACGGACGATCCCCTCCCGGCGCTCTTTCGCCGCAGAGCGGATTTCCAGCACAACGCCAGCGCTTTGTCACGCCGTTCCGGCAAGTCCCTGCCATGCCGCCATCGCTCCGGCGACCGTCGCCATCAGCGCATCACATGAAGCGCCGTCGCGAGCCTGGATCGACATGCCGTGCTGGACCGTCGCATAGAAGGTCGCCGCTGCATCGCTGTCGAACCCCGCCGGCAATTCGCCTTCCGCGACACCGCGCTCCAGCCGCCTGAGCAAGAGGGTGTGGTTTTCGGCGCGGCGGCGGCGCAGATCATCGCAAATGGCGCCGCTGCTTGAATCCTGGTGCAGCGCGCCAAGCGCGATCAGACAACCCTGCGGGCGGTCGTTCCGCGAATAGGCCTTGGCGGTCTGGCGCAGAAAATTCTCGATCGCCTGGCATGCCGTCGGCGCCTCGTCCAGCGCGGTCCAGATCTCCGTGCCTTCGGTGCCCGTGTAGTAGTCGGTCGCTTCGAGGAACAGTGCCTCCTTGCTGCCGAAGGCGGCATAGAGGCTGGGTGAACCGATGCCCATCGCCGCCGTCAGGTCGGCGATCGAGGTGCCTTCATAACCTTTGGCCCAGAACAGCTCCATTGCCCGCCGCAAGGCGGCGGTTCGATCGAAGGTGCGGGGACGGCCTCTTTCCGGCATGGCGCTCTTTTGTGTGTTGATCGATACATAATTCAGTTGACGCCGCCGGACAAGGCTGCCAGAAATTTATGTATCGATCGTTACATAAAGGAGAATGACATGTCAGCGAACGGATTGAACGGCAAGGCAGCTTTGGTCACCGGCGGCAGCCGCGGCATAGGTGCCGCGATTGCAAAGCGGCTTGCGGCCGACGGCGCTGACGTCGCCATCACCTACGTGAACAGCGCGGCGCCGGCCCAGGCTGTCGTTGCCGAGATTGTCGCGGCGGGTGGGCGCGCCATTGCCATCCAAGCCGACAATCGCGACGCCGCCGCCATCGAAGGCTCGGTCACCGAGGCGATGAACGCCTTCGGCCGCCTCGACATTCTGGTCAACAGTGCCGGCATCTGGCGCGCCGCACCCATCGATACGCTGTCGCTTGCCGATTTCGACGAAACCATGTCGGTCAATCTGAGGGCGCCGTTCATTGCCTCGAAGGCGGCGGCAAGACATATGGGCGAGGGCGGCAGGATCATCTCGATCGGTAGCAATCTGGCCGAGAGGGTTACCGACACCAGCCTGGCTGCATACTCGGCCAGCAAGGCGGCGCTGGTCGGCCTGACCAAGGCATTGGCCCGCGACCTCGGGCCACGCGGCATCACCGCCAATATCGTGCATCCCGGCTCTACGGATACCGACATGAACCCTGCCGGCGGCCCGCATGCCGAACATCAAATCCAGAAGATGGCGACCCCGCGATTCGGCAAGGCGCACGATATTGCCGGCATGGTTGCTTGGCTCGCCGGCCCCGAGGGCCGTTTCGTCACCGGGGCCGCGCTGACCATCGACGGCGGCGCAAACGCCTGAAGACGCTGCGCCCCCGCGAACGGCGCGGCGATCTGGCCGCGCCGACCGTCACGATGTTGTGAAACCGTTCTGCAACAGGCCCGCCGAAATTTATGAAAGCTTAACGAAATCGGTATGAATCGGTATAGTCGCGCCTTACATCCGCCATGCGGTGAGCGGGACGGTCTAGCGTTGCGGAACGGGAACCGGTTGCGACCGGAGCGGGTGATCCATGAAATTCCTCGGTAAAAAAGCAACCGTGATGCCGCTGGTGGCGATTACGGCGACGCTGGCTTTCGGCATGCCTCAGGCAGGAGCTCAAGGGCTTTTCGACATGCTGTTCGGCGGCGGCATCAGGCATGAGCCGAAAGGCGAGTTTCCGCCTCCTCCGCCAAAGCACAAGCCGAAGGCGCCGGCCGGTGGCGGCGGCGGTGGCGGCGTGAAGATCAGCAGTCCGTCCTACTATACCTACAAGGCCGACAGACTGGTGCGGATCGACTTTTCCACGCTGGCGACCGCGCCGCAGCCGGCGACACCGCAAGACGCCGCTTTCGTTCCCTCGGCCACGGGGGCTGCCTTCCACGAAGCCATGGCCGGGCTCTCCGACTACGAACTCTATGCCGAGCCGGACATCGCCAAGGCGCTGATCGCCTACTATTCGGCCAACCCCGATTTCATCTGGGTCAGCGGAACCAGCCCCAACAGCCGCGCGCAGGATGCCGTGCGGGTGCTTGGCGAGGCTGCGAGCTACGGCCTCGCGCCTGCCGACTATACCGTCGATGTACCAGCCGGCAGTTCGGCCTCGACGGACGACGCAGCCAAGTTGAAGGAACTCGTCCGTTTCGAGATGGCGCTGTCGGCACGCGTGCTGCGTTACGCCCATGACGCCCAGAGCGGCCGTGTCGAGCCGAACCGCATGACCGGCTACTATGATTTCCCGACCAAGCCGCTCGACTTGGCCGGCGTGCTTAAAACGCTGGCGCATACGCAGGAAGTGCGCACCTATCTCGAATCGCGCCATCCGCAGAATGCGGAGTATCAGGCACTGCGCGTCGAACTGGAATCGCTGCAGGCGAGCGCCGAGAACGAGATCGTCGTCGATCCCAAGCTGCTTTTGAAGCCTGGCGAAACCAGCCCAGAACTGCCGAAACTCCTGTCGCTGATCGCGCGCAATCTCGATGACGAGATGGGCGGCACCTATGGCGAGGTCCTGTCGCGGCTGGCAACCAGCGAAGTCTACGTTCCCGAACTGGTTCCGCTCATCAAGGCGGTGCAGGTGAAAGAAGGCATGAAAGGAGACGGCGTCATCGGACCGCGCACCGTCGCCTCGCTGGCCGGGACATCGAAGGCCGACAGGCTGCTCAAGGTCGAAGTGGCGCTGGAGGAACTGCGTTGGCTGCCTTCCGATCTCGGCAGCCCGCGTGTTTTCATCAACCAGCCGGCCTTCACCGCAAGCTACATCGACGACGGCCAGGAGAAGCTGAAGACGCGCGCCGTCGTCGGTCGGGTCACCAACCAGACCGCTTTCTTCTACGACCAGATCAAGCAGGTCGATTTCCACCCTTACTGGGGCGTGCCGCAGTCGATCATCGTCAACGAAATGCTGCCCCGGTTGCGCAACGATCCCGGCTATCTCGATCGCGCCGGTTACGAGGTGACGGACTCGCGCGGCAAGCGTATCCCTTCGTCGGCGGTGAACTGGGGCGCCTATGGTGCTAACATTCCCTACAATGTGCGCCAGCAGCCGAGCGAGGCCAACGCGCTGGGTGAGCTGAAGATCCTGTTCCCCAACAAGCACGCGATCTACATGCACGACACGCCGCAGAAATCGTTTTTCAAACAGGATATGCGTGCGCTCAGCCATGGTTGCGTGCGCCTGCAGGATCCGCGCGGGATGGCGGCGGCGGTGCTCGGCACCTCTGTCGATTATATCGCCGAGAAGCTGAAACACGGGCACTCGACCGAGAATGTGACGCGCACGATTCCGGTCTACGTCGCCTACTTCACCGCCTGGCCCGACATGTCCGGCAAGGTCGAGTATTTCAGCGACGTCTACGATCGCGACTCACGGCTGAAGCAGGCCTTGGACGCGACCGAAGCGGTGCGCTCGCCGTCGAGCTGAGCGCTTAACGCTCCGATAGCGGGCGCCGGAAACCGGCGTCGCGCCCGGCGATCAGCCAATAGACAAGCCCGGCAACCAGACCGGCGGCGGCGATGATGCCGATGTCGGCCCAGCGCTCCAGATCCACGTCCTCCGCCGCGCTCGGCCAGATCAGGAAGAAGCCGCCGGCGGCGGCCGCGGCGCCGAAAAGCATGTGGAGCAAGGCGCTGCGCAAGGAGAAGAACTCGGCGATCAGTGCGAAAATCAGCGTCTGCGGCGCGGTCACTACAATCGTCAGGAAATAGATGAACATGCCGAGCGGCGGCACCACAAAGGCCGCGATCGGCGAGACGCCCATCAGGTCGAAATAGGCCGGCGCGTTGGGCAGCGCGCTCAACGCAGCATAGATCGCCACCACGGCGATCAGGCCAACCAGTATGGCGACGAGATAGCCGGCGAGCATCATCAGGACGCGCTTCAGTATGTGCTTCGCTGTCGACATGCCCACCCCCGTGAAGCCCAGTCATTCCACAATCAGCCATCAATGGCGAATTGACGCAAGGGGAGACGGAAGACGTCATGGCTGGTGAAAGCCGTCGTCAGGCGCCGCCGCACAGATGCTGCGAATCCGGCAAGCAGGATCAAGGCCGGCCCAAAGAGCCAGGTTCGAACACACCCCCGCACTTGCCCAAAGGCGCGATGCTTCTTCGCGGCAAGGAGCGCGAGGGAACGAAGCGTTGTGCCGGCGGTCCGCTTACGTCTTATTTAGGTTCGGCCGTGACGGGATCGTAGGTGATTTCGACCTTCGCCTTGTCCGCCGTGTAATAGGTGATGGTGTAGGCGCCATCTTCCCAATCGACTTCCTTGACATAGCGGAAGCCGTTGCGCTGCTCGACCTTGGCGAGGATTTCAGACAACTTCTTGGCGTTGGGGGGCGGCAGCGGTTTGTCATCGGCGGCAAAGGCCGAACCGACACCGCAAAGAAGCGCCATGCCGGCCACGAGAACCAATCTGGACATGATTTCCCTCATATTTGAACGAGAAGAAACGCCCGATGGCTGCGGTTTGTTCCGACGGAAGCAGATTACCTGACAGGTTGTGGTGGATGAAGTTCAAGCCTTCGCCGCCCATGCGGCTCCCGATATCCACGGCGGTTGAGGCGGTGACGCATTCCACGAAGCCTCCATCGCATGGACGCCGGGCGCCCGCTTGCGAATCCCGCCGCCTCGCCAGGGGGCGGCAAAAGAGGAAGCAGCCTATTTCTGAGGAGGTCGAACCTCCGCCTCCTCGGCCCGGACGTCGCCCGCCGGTGACGAGCGCCCTTTGGGGTCGTCATAGAGGTTGTTTACCGCTTCGTCCTGGTGAACCTTGGCACGCCGCGAAAGCCTCCGCTGGTTTACCAGAGCATAGATGATTATCGCAGCCAGAATGACAGGTCCGATGATTGTCAGGGCCCAAATGGCGTCAGGTCTAATCACAACAGTTCTCCTTCGCAGGCCAACACCACAGAGCTGAAAATGTTCCCCGCATCAATTGACGGGCGAAGCCGCCCAGGGACCGGGCTCGACCGGCGCCGATGCCACGCTCCTGCTTCAAGCGGAGAGGATGGCCAGTTACGCGCTTCTAGCCGAAACGGCGAAAGCTCTCGAAACCGGACAAGTCGTAAAATCAGAAGAAAAATGGTGGGCGATGCAGGGATTGAACCTGCGACCCCACCCGTGTGAAGGGTGTGCTCTCCCGCTGAGCTAATCGCCCGCTCGTTGCCCGAAGGCCAAGCGAGCCGCGATATAAGGGAGGCATACCGATTAAGTCAAGGCGATCCCTGGCGATCTTTGAGCGATTGGATCCGCTGATTTGAAGACTGTTCGGGCGCGGTCGTTATTGGGCCGAGGCAGCGATCAGTCTGTCCGCGAGTTCCACCGTCAGCGAATCGAAATGCGAGATCACGACCGAGGGTTCGAACTCGCGCACGTGCCGGTCGGTGTAGCCGAAATCGACAGCCACGACAGGAATGCCGGCGGCCTTCGCCGTGTCGATGTCGGTCTGCGAATCACCGACCATCACGGCGCGATGCGGATCGCCGCCAGCGAGTTTGATGGTTTCGATCAGATGGCGCGGATCGGGTTTGCGGAACGCGAACGTGTCCTGTCCGGCAATTGCCGCGAAATGCCTGGTCAGGCCGAGCGCCTCGATCAGCGCCAGCGAATTGGCTTCGTATTTGTTGGTGCAGACAGCCAGGAGATAGCCGGCCTTCTCGAAGCGGGCGATCGCCTCGATCACGCCGGGGTAGGGGCGCGACTTGCCAGGAATGTTGAGGGTGTAGTGATCGAGGAACAGTTTCAGCAGCCGGTCGTGCTCCGCGACGTCGAGGGATCGTTGCTGGGCGTTGTGCGCCCGTTCGATCATGACGCGGCCGCCATGGCCGACGAAGCGCTTGAAACCGGCCTCGTCGACGGCCGCGAGTTCGCTGGCGGCAAGGCTGTGGTTGAGACTGTCGAGCAGGTCCGGCGCCGTGTCGATCAGCGTTCCATCGAGGTCGAACACGATGATCGGTCGGGTCATTGTCTGTTCCTATGCGGATTTTGCTGTTCGGACGCGATAGCGGCTGTGGGCCGTCTAGGCAAGCATTGGTGGACGGATGGTCAAGGCCCCGTGCTCAAGGGCTTTGACCCGCCCGGCAAAAATGCTAGGAGCCCAAACACCAGTTTCCCGGGGCAGCAAGCGGCATGGATGCAAGGCAATTGAAGGTCGAGGCCGCGCGCGCGGCCCTTGCCCATGTCACCGACGGCATGCGCCTCGGCATCGGCACCGGCACAACGGCGGAAGAGTTCGTGCGGCTGCTCGCCGACAAGGTCGCCAGCGGCATGAGGGTCATCGGCGTGCCGACCTCGGAACGCACCGCGGCGCTGTGCCGCGAACTCGGCGTGCCGTTGTCGACGCTGGAGGAAACGCCCGAACTCGATCTGACCGTCGACGGCGCCGACGAGGTCGACCCGGAGCTGACATTGATCAAGGGCGGCGGCGGTGCGCTGCTGCGCGAAAAGATCGTGGCCGCGGCTTCGCAGCGCATGATCGTCATCGCGGATCGATCGAAGATGGTCGAGACACTCGGCCGGTTTCCCCTCCCCATAGAAGTCAACCAGTTCGGCCTGCGCGCGACCGAGATCGCCGTGGCCGTGGCGGCTGAAAACCTCGGCCTTTCCGGCCCGGTGACATTGAGGATGACGGGAGGCCAGCCTTTTGTTACAGACGGCGGCCATTTTATCCTCGATGCATCTTTTGGCCGCATTCCGGATACAAGAGCGCTTTCGAATGCTCTCCATGCCATTCCTGGCGTGGTCGAGCATGGTCTTTTCATCGGGCTGGCGTCAGTGGCCATCATCGCCGGCGGCGACGGCATCCAGGCCGTCCATGCCGCCCGAAAACCAGGGAGTTCTACCGATCATGATGTTGCATAACCGGGTTCGCAGCCTTTGCGCCGTTCTGGCGGCTTCAGCCGTCCTTGCTTTCTCTTCGCCGGCGTTTTCGCAGGACGTCACGGAATCGCACCTGAAGGCGGCCCGGGCGGCGGTCACGGCGATCCATGCGACCGACCCGTTCGACAACATTTTGCCGCAAGCTGCGGCCGCGCTGGAATCGCAGCTCATCCAGAAGAACCCTGATATGCAGGAGCTGATCGGCAAGACGATCAACGAGAAGGCGTTGGCTATGGCCTCGCGCCGCGCGGATCTCGAGAAGGAAGCGGCTCTTGCCTATGCGAAAGTGTTTTCCGAAAAGGAACTCACCGACATCGCGACCTTCTACAGCTCCGAGTCCGGCAAGAAGCTGCTCGACAGCGGCCCGGCCGTGACGCGCGACCTCGTCAAGGCGGCCGACATCTGGCAAAACGGCGTGGCGCGCGATCTCGCCCAGCAAGTTGGCGAGACGCTGGCGGCGGCGGCGAAAGCAAAGGCGCCAGCCGCACCCGCGGATGGTGCGGCTCCGGCGGATGGCGCAGCACCCGCCGACGGGTCTGCTCCGGCGGATGGTTCGGCCCCCGCGGACGGCACGCAGAACTGATCCTGATCTGCCAATGGTCTTGCGGCCATCCATGAAGCCCGGCTTGTCCGGGCTTTTCTTTTGATGGTTTGCGGCCTACCTGTCACTCACATTTTCAGACGTTCAAGGAGCCGTTCATGGCCGGTTACGACTACGATCTCTTCGTCATCGGCGGCGGCTCCGGCGGGGTGAGGGCGGCGCGGGTCGCGGCAACGCTTGGCAAGCGCGTCGGCATCGCCGAAGAATCCCGCTTCGGTGGCACCTGCGTCATCAGGGGTTGCGTGCCGAAGAAACTCTACGTCTACGCCTCGCAGTTTCCCGAGCATTTCGCTGACGCCGCCGGCTATGGCTGGACAGTGCCGGAAGCCAGTTTCGACTGGCAGACACTGGTCGCCAACAAGGACCGCGAGATCAGCCGGCTGGAAGCGATCTACAAGAAGAATGTCGAGGGCTCGGGCGGCGAGACCTTTCATTCGCGAGCGATGATCGTCGACCCGCACGTGGTGCATCTCCTGGGCGAGGACCGCACCCTCACCGCCGATCAGATCCTGATCGCCACGGGCGGCCGCCCGGCGGCGCATCCGGCACTGCCCGGCCACGAACACTGCATCTTTTCCAATGAGGCCTTCGACCTCAAGGAACTGCCAAAGGCGATCATGATCGAAGGCGGCGGCTATATCGCGGTCGAGTTCGCCAACATCTTCCATGGCCTCGGCGTCGACACCACGCTGGTCTATCGCGGCAAGGAGATTCTCAGCCGCTTCGACATGGACCTGCGGCGCACGCTGCATGAGACGATGGAGAAGAAGGGGATCAAGATCCTTTGCCATGCCGTCTCAGAATCGGTCAGCAAGCGGCCGGACGGACGGCTCGACGTGCGGATCACCGGGGATCAGGTGCTGACGGTAGACCAGGCGATGCTCGCCATCGGCCGCATTCCCAACACCGAGAATATGGGCCTGGAAGGCATAGGCATCGAAATGGTCACCGCGACCGGCGCGATCAAGGTCGACCGGTATTCCCGCACCAACATCGACAACATCTGGGCGATCGGCGATGTCACCAACCGGGTGCAGCTGACGCCGGTGGCGATTCACGAAGCCATGTGCTTCGTTGAAACGGTATTCAAGAACAATCCGACCGCGCCCGACCATGATACGATCGCGACCGCCGTTTTCTCGCAACCGGAAATCGGCACGGTGGGCCTGTCGGAGGACGACGCCGTCAAACGCTTCGCCGATATCGAAATCTACCGCGCCAGCTTCCGGCCGATGCGGCACACGCTGTCGGGCCGTGACGAAAAGATGCTGATAAAGCTGGTCGTCGACGGCGCTTCGCGCAAGGTTCTCGGCGCGCACATATTGGGTCCGGATGCCGGCGAAATGGCGCAGTTGCTCGGTATTCCGCTGAAGGCGGGTCTGACCAAGGATGATTTCGATCGCACGATGGCCGTGCACCCGACCGCGGCCGAGGAACTGGTTACCATGTACAAGCCGACCTATCGGGTGAAGGACGGCGAGCGCATCTGATGTCGCCTGCCGCCGCCAGCCATGGCCGGCGGCGGCAGTCGAACTGTCGTTACAGTAGTGTTCCGCGCAGGATGACCAGCGCCACCGAGAAATAGATCACCAGCCCGGTGACATCGACAAGCGTGGCCACGAACGGCGCCGATGCGCTGGCCGGATCGAAACCGATCCGTTTCAGGGCGAAAGGCAGCATCGACCCCGATAGCGAGCCGAAGGTGACGATGCCGACCAGCGCGGCACCAACCGTCGCGGCAATCAGCGGCCAGTGCGGGCCATAGTTATAGAAGCCCATATACTGCCAGAGCGCGATGCGGCAGACGCCGACCACGCCGAGCATGGCGCCGAGCACGAGACCGGTCGGCAGTTCACGCAAGGCCACCCGCCACCAGTCGCGAAGCCCGATCTCGCGCAACGCCAGCGCGCGGATGACCAGCGACGTCGCCTGTGAGCCTGAATTGCCGCCGGAGCTCATGATCAGCGGGATGAACAGCGTCAGCACGATCGCTTTCTCCAGCTCGCCCTCATAGCTTTGCATCGCATTGGCCGTCAGCATTTCGCTGATGAACAGCGCGCAGAGCCAGCCGCCACGCTTCTTGATCATGGCGAGGAAGCTCATCTTCATATATGGCTCGTCAAGGGCCTCCATGCCGCCGAAGCGATGCACGTCTTCCGTCGTCTCCTCGATCATCGTGTCGATGATGTCGTCGATGGTGACGATGCCGAGGATCTTGCCGTGGTCGACGACCGGGACGGCGAGCAGATCGTATTTGGAGATCGTCTGCGCCAGGGTCTCGCGATCGGTCAGCGGGGTGACCGTCACAGGCACGTGGTCGGGCGCCACCGACAAGATCGGGTCGTCCGGCTCCCCGGTGATGAGCCGGCGCAAGCCGGTCGACCGCACCAGGAGGTGTGTTCGCGGATCGACGATGTAGATCGCATAGACGGTCTCACGCGTGCGCTCGACCTTGCGGATGTAGTCGAGCGTACGCCCGACGGTCCAGTCCGAGGGAACGCTCACGAACTCGGTCGTCATGATCGAGGCGGCGCTGCCTTCGGGATAGCCCAGAATGGAAAGCAGCGTCGCGCGCAGCGGCGGGGCCAATGCGCCGAGCAGCTCGGAGCGTGCCGGCTCGTCGAGCTCGCGCAGAATGTCGGCCGCGCGGTCAACGGACATGGCGGTGATGAGCTTGCTCGCCTTGGCGCGGGGCAGGGCCTCAGCCAGTTCGGATGCGCCTTCCAGTTCCGGCTGGTCGAAAATCTCGACCAGCCGCTCGAAAGGTACGGCGCAAAGCAGCTCCGTCGCGGTTTCACGCGATTCATGATTGAGGGCCTCGACAACGTCGGCGACGTGGTCGTTGGCAAGGATGCGGGCGATGGCGACGGCCTCGTCGTCCGCCACGGGGAAAAATTCGTTCATGGTTCACTCCTTGCCGTCCGGCAGGACATGAACCAGTCAGGTCACGTCTAGGCGGACGGCGGTTGCGTTCGACTGTGACTGTCGCCAGGCATGGCGCGGTGACCTTTCTGCTTGCGAGTTCGCTTTTTGAATGGCTGCAAGCCGGCGCAACATAGGAGCGCGCCTTGCCGAGTCAATCGCTGTGAGGACGGAAAACAGTGCCGAACGAACCTGATCGCGAGACTGTGATCAGCGTCCGCCGCTTGACGCGGCATGTCCCGGTGCCATCAGCGTTATTTCTGCTTCAGCCGGCGTGAGAAACGCGTCCATTTGTCCTCGATCGGCCTGGGCTGAGCCAGAATCGTGGTGAGTTCGAGGGGCAGGGTCGGGGTAAGCGGCTTCTTGGTGGCGACGCCGTCGGCGATCAGAACCATCGAGTGGTAGAACTCGGTCCCGGCAGCCGATCTCGGCGCCACGGCTTCGTGCATGACGCTGATAACGGTGACATCGGGGCAATTGTCCTTGATGGCCTGATGGAAGGCAATCTTGCCGTCAGGGTCGAGAGCGCCGGTCGCCTCGTCGAGGAACAGCAACCCCGGTTGCTGCAGGATGATACGAGCCACCACCAGCTTCTGCTTCTGGCCACCCGACAGGACCTGATCCCAGCTCTTGCCCTCGCGGCTTTCATTGGCCATGTGTTCGATGAAATCGCCGAGGCCGGCCTTGTGCAGCGCGGCCGCGACCTGGGCATCGCCATGGTCGCCTTCGGAGCCTGGCAGGCAAACCAGCTGCTTCAGAGATACCTGCGGCAGCTTGACCTCCTGGGCGGCATAAAAACTCTTGACGCCCTCGGGGAAGACGATGGTGCCGCGGCCATAGGGCCACAAGCCGTTGATCGCCTTGATCAGCGAGGTCTTGCCGCAACCTGATTCGCCTTTCAGGAAGGTCCATTCACCGCGCCGGAAGCGCAGATTGGCCGAACTGAGGAATGGCGTCGCATCCTCGCCCTGATGCGCCAGCTCCAGCTTCTGGATGGTCAGGCCGAACACCGGATTCTGACTGGCGTATTGGAAATCGGAGCGGCCGCTCTGGCTGTAGAACTCCTGCGGGTGCTGGACGTTCTCGATCGCGTTGGCGAGCTCCGTCACACGCTGGCTGTTGGCGCGCAGCGTGGCGATGGCGGGCATCACATGGATGAACCAAGAACACTGGCTGATGAGCTGGGCGACCATTTCGGAGCCGGTGATGTAGCCTTTATAGTCCAGGCGGCTGTGGATGAACGGCACCAAGCCTGGAGCATAGGCGACAATACGGGCGCCGACGAAATTGTAGATCAGCTCGAACGACATGTAGCTGGTGTTGACCACATTCAGCCGCCCCCAGGTGCGATCGATGTCGACATAGAGCCGGTCGTGCATCCTCTTCTGCACGCCCTCGCCATGCGAGGCGGCGACATGGAAGCTGCGGCGCAGGAACGTCGTCAGTTCGCTGCGATAGCTTCCCTCGGCCTTCTGCATGCGAATATTGAGACGTTCCAGCAGGCTGCCGAGCTTGACGGCGATCCAGGTGTTGAGGGGAACGTAGATGGCAACCGCGAGAAGGGCGAGAACAGCGCTGCCATAGCTGCCAAGGAACTCTAGACCTTTGACCTCGACCGACGACTGCAGCAGGTTCTGGCCGATAAAGTAGAGCGATGTCGCGAGACCCAGCACGCCCATGGCGAGCCCGATCGCGCCGCCGGTCATGTCCTTGATCGATTCCTGGATGCGCTGGTCAACATTGTCGGGCGCAACGATGCCGCCGTCCACGGAACCATGCTGGGCGTGAAAATGTGTATGGTTGCCGTCGAGCAAGGCCTGGTTGAATTGGTCGTTCAGCCAACCACGCCATTTGCGGTGCAAGGTTGCCGAGACAAGATTGCGTATACCGGTAAAGCCGGCGTCCTTGAGCAGGACCAGCAGCACCAATATGCCGGCGTTGGTCAGGATTGTCTCAAGCGGGCGAGTGTTGGCGGCGTCGTGCAGGAAGGCGATGGAATTCACCAATTCGCCCGAAGCCATGGCGAACCACACGCTTGCCTTGCTGGACAGCGCGGTGAGCAGCGCGATCACCAGCGTCAGCGTCCAGGCTTCCTTCCAGCGGTCCGAAACCCAGTAGGCTCGCATGAGCCCCCAGAAATTGCGCATCGAGGATACCGGTGTCAGGTGCGACTGCCCCGCGGCGTCGCGGTGTAGTCCATCCGGTACTGACGCTTGCGATCGTCTGCCGATCCGAATCACGATCCCGCCCAAACCTTTTTTGTTTTGTTACGGATGGTAACACCAATTGATCATTTTCCATTAATTTTTAAAGCGGGCAGACGGGATTGCGTCCGCAGCCGTTGCCCTGAGGCAACATATCGAGGATTGAATCGCCAACCGAACGACTGGCAACAGTTAGAAAATATATAGATATTCAGCTATTTACGCATAGATAACGTAGCTGCGGAATATCTTCCCTAAGGGAAGCTCCGCACACGGTTTTGTGAATCAAAAATCCTGTTGGCGGGACAAATTTTTCGTCGGGAACCGACCAGAATTCCCGAACAACGCCTTCCTTGATGTCCGATTCATGGCGGCCGGGAGCCCGGTTGCTCACGCGACGCCAGCTCATGCTATCGCTGCGAGATGGCTGGCCTCAGCCGGCCGTTTCCAACTCGCCACGCGCCTTGGCTGCCGCGACCTGACGGATCGCGTCGGCCAGCGTGTCGACGTCCTGTGCACCCATCACGGCATATTTGCCTTCAAGCAAAAAGCACGGCACGCCCGTGATGCCCATGCGCGAAGCGGTGGCGATTTCCGTGCCAACCGCCTCGACGTCGGCGTCGCTCGGCAGGAGCGTGGCGACAACCGAGGCGTCCATGCCGGCCTCGCGGGCGGCTTCGACCAGCACGGTGTGGTCGCCGATATTGGCGCCTTCCTCGAAATTCAACTGGAACAGGCGGCGCACCAGCCGGTTCTGAACATCCTCGCCGGTGGCACCGGCCCAGCGGATCAGACGATGCGCGTCGAGCGTGTTCGGCGCCACCTTTATGGCATCGAAGGCGAAGGAGATGCCCTCGGCCTCGCCAAGCGGTTCGATGCGGGCATGAATTTCGCGAATGCGCTCGTCGCTGCCGAACTTAGCCAGCATGTATTCGCGGCGGTCCTTGCCTTGCCGCGGAATGGTCGGATCAAGCTGGAACGGCCGCCAGCGTATATGCACCTCGACATCCGCGGCCGCGGCGACCGCCTTGTCCAGCCGCTTCTGACCGATGAAGCACCAGGGGCAGACGACGTCGGACACCACATCGACGGTAATGGCGTTCGATTCGCTCATATCGATCTCTGATCCTTCAATTGGTCTTGCGCCACCAGGTAGGCAGTTGGTACCCGAATATGGGCGTCTTCTTCGGATGTTCCAAGTAGCTCCAGTAGGCGATCCATTGCTGTGTGTTGTACTGGGTCGGCACCATGTAGTTGCCGGAGATCAACAGGCGGTCGAGGACCCTGACGGCAGCGACGTAGTCTTCCTTCGAACGAGCGCGCAACATCGCCTCGATAGCCGCATCAACCGCCGGATCCGCGACCCCGGCGAGATTGAAGGAACCTTCGGCCTTGGCCGCCTCGGATCCCCAGCGTCCGAGCTGTTCGAAGCCCGGCGACAGCGAGTTGTTGAAGCCACTCGATCCGATCAGAGCCTCGAAATCGAAGCGCTGCTTGCGGGACTGGATCTGGTCGCCGTCAAGGCTGCGAATGGTAACATCGATGCCGATCTTCTCCAGTGTTCGCTGATAGATGCCGGCGAGGCGCTCCTCATCCTGAGAGGCGACCAGAATCTCGAAACCGAAGGGTTGCCCGTTCGGATCGAGCATCGTCCCGTCCTTGACGTGATAGCCGATGCTTTTCAGCAGATCGAAGGCAGCTTTCAACACCCTGCGATCCTGCCCCGAACCATCGGTGACAGGCGGGCGGTATGTACCGTCCATGACATCGGCCGGTACGCGGCCGGGGTAAGGGGCCAGAAGTGCTTTTTCCCTGTCGTCGGCCGGGTGGCCAAGCGCGGAGAGCTCGGAATTCTGCCAATAACTCATCGCGCGCGCGTATTTGCCGCCGAACAGATTCTTGTTGGCCCACTCGAAGTCGTAGAGCATGCCGAGTGCACGCCGCACCGTCGGGTTGGAGAACTTCTGCAACCTCGTATTGAACAGGAAACCGGTCACGACGGGCGGAATGCCGGTGTCGAAGGTCTCGGCGATCACCTCACCCCTGTGGAAGGCCGGGAAATCGAGATCGCGCTCACGCTTGACCGGATCGCTGTCGTCATCGATCGCGCAGAGGCCTTTCTTGAAGGCCTCGAGCTTGGCGTTGGCGTTGAGAAAATACTCGATGGTGATCTGGTCATAATTGTCGAAGCCGCGCTTGGCTGGAACATCCTTGCCCCAATAATCGGGATTGCGCTTGAACACGATGCGTTGACCGGGTGCCACCTGGGCAATTGTATAAGGTCCGCTGCCGATCAGCGGCTTCAGCGTTGTCTTGTCGAAAGTCTCCTTGTTGAAGGCATGTTTCGGCAGGATCGGCGTCAGCGCGATGATCAGGGGCGTTTCACGATTGGCCTTGTCGTTGAAGGTGAAGCGCACGCTGTGATCGCCGGTCTTTTCAAGCTTGGAGATCAGGCTCATGCGTGCGCTGTAGGGCGGGCGCCCCTTGTCGGTATAGACATCGTAGGTGAACAGCACGTCCTCCGGCGTCACCGGCTCGCCGTCGGACCATTTCGCATTGGGATTGAGGTGGAATTCGATCGACTTGCGCTCAGGATCCATATCGGCGCTGTCGGCGAGCAGGCCATAGAGACTGAAGGCCTCGTCGTAATTGCGCTGCATCAGCGGCTCGAAAACGAGGTTGCCGTAGGTCAGATCCATCATGCCGCGCGCGGTGGTGCGCAGGCTCTTCAGGATGAACGGATTGAGATTGTCGAAGCTGCCGACCACGCAATAGGTGATGTTGCCGCCTTTCGGCGCATCGGGATTGACGTAGTCGAAGTGGGTATAGTCGGGTGGCAGTGCCGGCTCGCCCTGCATGGCGATAGCGTGCTTGGGTTCCGACATGGCTGGCCGCGGCGAAAGGGTGAAAAGCGATAGTGCGGCGATCAGCCAAACAAGAACGCGGCCCATGACCGTCTCCTTCACAGGTCGGCTTGATGATTCGGTGCGCACCCTAGCATGAGCCAACCGCGCGCCCGCCAATGTCGTTGCCAAGAATCGCAGATACCGGGCTGGATTCGATCCAGCTTGCAGTGTAACACGCCGTCCGAAGTCATTCTGTTGCCTCATTTCGGCAACAGGTAGCTGGACCACAGGGCACGAAGAAGCCGGTCCCGGGATCATTGAGAGGAAGTGCACGACATGACGAGCCTGAACAGCAATGCGTACCGCCTGTCGGTCATGGCCGCGGGCGTGGTCGGCTTCCTCGGCGCGGGCCTCCCTTCGGCTTCCGCCCAGCAGCAGCCGCAGATTCCACAGGGCTGGTTCAAGGCCTGCACCAAGCAGGAAGACGTCGACATCTGCAACGTCCAGAACATCGTCACCGCTGGCAACGGCCAGCTCGTCACTGGCGTCAGCCTGATCGAGCTCAAGGGCAAGGTGAACCGCAAAGTGTTCCAGGTGACCGTCCCGACCGGCCGCCTCGTGCCTCCCGGCATCGGACTGCAGATCGACACCGGCAAAGCCCAGAAGCTCGACTATGTCATCTGCTTCCCGGATCGTTGCGTGGCGGAAGTGCCGCTGACCGACCAGCTCGTCGCCTCGTTCAAGAAGGGCCAGGGCATCACGCTGACCTCGATCAACTTCCAGAACCAGGCCAACCCGATCAAGATCGCGCTACAGGGCTTTAGCGGCGCCTATGACGGCCCGCCGCTGCAGCAGTCGGATATCGAGGACCGGCAGAAGAAGCTGCAGGACTTCGTCGCCAAGAACAACCAGGACTTCGCCAAGAAGCTCAAGGACGAGCAGGACAAGGCGAAGACCGCCAACTGATCGTCCGTCACTCACCGGGTCATTTCAAGCCAAGAAAAAGCGGGGTCCTTTGCCCCGCTTTTTTCGTTCCCGGAATGCCGCATGTCTCGGGCGGTCAGTGCCTGGATTGCCGTTTCGGCGCGTAGCGCCCATCCGGCTTCTTGTCGAACATCTCCTTGATCTGCGGGTGGCGGACCGGCTCCCCCGACTGATCCTCGAGCAGATTCTGCTCGGACACATAGGCGATGTATTCGGTCTCCGAATTCTCGGCGAGCAGATGATAGAACGGCTGGTCCTTGCGCGGCCGCACGTCGGCTGGAATGGCCTCGTACCATTCGTCGGTGTTGGCGAATTGCGGATCGACGTCGAAAATGATGCCTCGGAATGGAAACAACCGGTGGCGAACCACCTGTCCGATCGCGAATTTGGCCGTTTTCATCGTACTCACCACTGAATTCCTTGGCTTTATCTGGCGCAGACTCCGAGTCAATTCAATCCCGGCACGCTTGACGCGCCTTTAAGCTACGGGCTAGCCCCGTATGAAGGTTTCTAGCCAAGCGTTCAAATGTCTGACGTCGTCGGTCTTGTTCTTCCGTTCTTCGGCCTGATTTTCGTGGGTTTCCTGGTTGCGCGCATCACCAGGCAGCCGCTGGAAGCGCTCGGCTGGATGAACACCTTCATCGTTTATGTCGCGCTGCCGGCGCTGTTCTTCCAACTGCTTGCCAAGACGCCGTTCGAAAAGTTGACGGAGTGGCGTTTCATTTTCGGCTCGGTCGTTTCGACCTATCTGATATTCTCGTTGATGTTCGTGGGATCCGTCCTGCTGTCGCGCGGCGAGATCGCGCAGTCGACCATCAAGGCGCTGGCGGCGGCCTATGGCAACATCGGCTATATGGGTCCCGGGTTGGCGCTGCTGGCATTCGGCGAAGAGGCGGCCGTGCCGGTCGCCCTGATATTCTGCTTCGAAAACATCATGCATTTTGCCATCGCGCCGATGATGATGGCGCTGTCGGGCGCCGAAAAGACGGCGCCGTCCCGGCTTGTGCTGGGCGTCTCGCGCAAGATTGTGCTGCATCCGTTCATCATCGCGACCGCGCTCGGCGTCGGCGCCGCTTATATCGGCTTCAGACCGCCCGTGGCGGCGGATCGGTTCCTGGAATATCTTTCCCGGGCCGCGGCACCTTGCGCGCTGTTCGCCATGGGCGTCACGCTTGCGCTCAGGCCCCTCAACCGGGTGCCGCATGAGGTGGGTGCGATCGCGGTGCTGAAACTGATCCTGCATCCGCTGCTGTGCTATGTAATGTTGAGTTGGATCGGCAATTTCTCCGGAGCCTGGGTGTTTTCGGCGGTGCTTCTGGCGGCGTTGCCGACCGCAACCAATGTCTTCGTCATTGCCCAGCAATATGGCGTCTGGGTGCAGCGCGCCTCCGCGAGCATATTGATCACGACCTGCCTCTCGGTGGCGACGGTGACAGGGCTGCTTTATCTGATCCGCCACGGCGTCCTAGCGCCGGACCTGTTTCCCTAGACCGCCGCCAAGTGCGGCAAAGCCGCTGCCGGGACGAAGTCCTTCCCGCATGAAGAAGGCGCGTAGCGGCGCAAAGCCGCCAAGCACGCCGAGGCCAGCGCCGCGTGCCATCTGCGCCGGCAGCATGTCGGAAAGAAGCGACATGTTGAGCAGATTGACGGCGGTGCTGCGCGCCAGAATATCTGGCCGGCGTTTGAAATCGTAGGCTGCAAGCGCTTTCGTGGCGCCGGGATCTTCGCGATTCTCGGCTGCGATTCCAACCAGATCGTCGATGTCCCTGATGCCAAGGTTGAGACCTTGCGCGCCGATCGGCGGGAAGACATGGGCCGCCTCGCCAACAAGCGCCACCCGTTCGCGCGCGAACCGAAGGGGGGTGGCGGTCGAAAGCGGATAGATTTGGCGGCCTGGCTCGACCGAGACCCGACCGAGCATCGATTGCATTTGATTCTCGACCCGAAGCGAAAGCGTTGCATCGTCCAATGCGGCGAGTTCATTGGCGGTCTCGGGCTTCACCACCCAGACGAGACTCGAGCGATTTCCGGGCAGCGGAACCTGCGTGAACGGGCCGGTCTCGGTGTGGAACTCCGTCGAGATGAAGGCATGGTCGCGGCTATGATGGAAATTGAGCACCAGCGCTGCCTGTGGGTAGGAGCGCGAGGCGGTCGAAATGCCCGCCGCCTCGCGGGCCGGCGACTGGCGTCCATCGGCGGCGACCGCGAGCGATGCGCTGACCTCGCTGCCGTCGGCGAGGTCGGCATGGGCGCTATCGGCGCCGAGATGCCAGGCCTTCACCATCGATCTGCGCCATTCGATCCCGGAATGCGCGGCCACCTTGCCGGCAAGCGCCGGGCCAAGGACGCTGTTGGGCAGGTTCAGGCCAAACTGGTCCTCGTCGATCTCGCTGGCGCGGAAGGTGACGACGGAGCTGCGGATCAACCGGTTGGTCGCATCGACGATGCGCATCATTTTCAAGGGGGCGGCCCTGGGCTTGATGTCTTCGAGGACATCAAGCCGCTCAAGCACTTTGAGGGCAGGGTTCATGAGCGCCGTCGTGCGGCCATCGGGGGCCAAAGCATCGGGGCCGACAAGCGCCACCGGGAACCCGGCGCCGGCGAACGCGAGCGCGGCGATCAGTCCCGCCGGCCCAGTGCCGGCGATCAGTATCCGCGCTGTTTTCTGATGCTCCAAGATCGGCTTCCGGCTTGCGATGCGAGGCGGCCCATCAGACCTGCCAGTCGTTGAGCATATAGGTCAGATCATGCGGCTTGATCAACGCGGCGATTCGGCCCATTCGAGTGTCATGACCGGCCAACAGGACGACTTCAGCCATCTCGACCGCGCCGGCCGCGCCACGGCTGATATTGCCCGCAACCCGCGCCTGACGGTCAATGTCGTCGTTGGTGCAGGCATAGCACTGGCCTGGCTGCTGCTTGCCGCGATGGCGATTCGGGGCGCCGAGGCCTGGGGCGGGGCGCCCGGCGATACTCTGCTGCGCGGCCTGCCGCAACTGCCGTTGCCGGCCGTTCTCGAACGGTTCTTCGCACTCTGCCTTTCACCAGCGCCGCTGGGTGGAAGCATCGGTCCGCGCGCCCTGGCGCTCACCCTGATGTGGTTTTTGATGGCGATCGCCGCGATGCTGCCGTCCGCCGCGCCAATGATCCGCACCTATTGCGAGATCGCCGATACGGCGCGGATCAAGGGGGAGCCAGTCGTCCATCCGCTTGTGCTGGTTGCCGGCTACCTCAGCGTCTGGTTCGCCGCCTCGATGCTGTTTGCGGCACTGACACTTGCCGTGCACGCATTGGCCGGTTCCGGAGGGATGTTCGATCCGGTGCTTGGCGTTGCCGGTGCGCTCGCCTTGCTGCTTGCCGGCCTCTACCAGTTCAGCGGCCTCAAGGAGGCCTGCCTGACGAAGTGCCGGAATCCGTTCTCGATCCTGTTTTCGAATTGGAGCGCACGACCCACCCGTGTCTTCCGGCTCGGCCTTGCGCAAGGTATCTGGTGCCTGGGATGCTGCTGGGCGTTGATGCTGGTGATGTTCGCCGTGGGCGTCATGAACATCTTCTGGATGGCGCTGATCGGCGTGTTCACCCTGATTGAAAAACAGACGACGGGCAGTCTTCCAACCCGACTGGCTGGTGCGATACTGCTTGTCTGGGCAGCCGCGCTGCTAGTAGTCTCGCTGCGACTGGGGGGAATTCGATGACTGATCCGGGCTGGGCAATGAAAGGGGAGCTCGTACTCTCCTGCAATTGCACGGTTTTCTGCCCTTGCGTGCTGTCGCTCGGCAGTCACCCTCCGACCGAGGGCTATTGCCAGACCTGGGCGGGTTTTCGTATCGACGCCGGTCATTTCGGTGAGGTCGACCTGTCCGGTCTCAATCTTGGGCTGATCATGGAAATCCCCGGTTACATGAGCCGCGGCAACTGGACCGCGGGCCTGTTCATCGACAGCAGAGCCTCGATCTACGCGGTCAAGGCATTGACCAAGATCTTCACCGGCAAGGCCGGCGGGACCACATCGCTGCTGTCGATTCTGGTCGGCAAATTCCTGGGTGTAGAACAGGTGCCGATCACCTACGAGACGCGGGACAAGACGCGTATTTTCCAGATACCGAAGATCATCGACGGCGCGGTCACGCCAATCGCGGGCAAGGACCGCGAGAAGGATACGGTAATCACCAATTCCGAATATTGGATCGCGCCGGAGATCATCGTGGCCCGGTCCGACAAGAGCAAGATGCGCGCCTTTGGCCGCAACTGGAATTTCGCCGGCCGCTCGGCCGAGATATGCAAGCTGGATTGGCGGGGCCCGTGAGCAAGAACACAAAGGCCCGCAAGATCGCCGGGAAGATCACCGAACGGATTCCACGGCCGAAGAAGAAGGTCACCTGGCCGCAGGCGCGCGCGTTTTCGGTGCATCTGCTGACCGCCTCCGGTTCGTTCCTGGCTTTCCTGTCGCTGGTGGCGGCGAGCGAGGAGCGCTGGACCGCGATGTTCTGGTGGCTCGGCCTGGCGCTGTTCGTCGATGGTATCGACGGGCCGATCGCCCGAAAGCTGGAGGTCAAGGAGATCCTGCCGACATGGTCGGGCGAACTCCTCGACAACATTATCGACTATGTGACCTACGTGCTGATCCCGGCCTTCGCGCTCTATCAACGCGGCTTCATGGGCGAGGGCCTGTCGTTCCTGTCGGCGGCGATCATCGTCGTCTCCAGCGCGATCTACTATGCCGACACCGGCATGAAGACGAAGGAGAATTTCTTCAAGGGATTCCCCGTGGTCTGGAACATGGTGGTGTTCACGCTGTTCGTCATCGAACCGGGACAATGGGTTTCGTTCGCGGTCGTGGTGGTGGCCGGCGTTCTGACGTTTATCCCGATAAACTTCATCCATCCGGTGCGGGTGGTGCGGCTGCGGCCGCTCAATCTCGGCATGACGCTATTGTGGTGCGCCTTCGGCGCGCTCGCGCTCGCGCAGGCGGCGCTCGCCGCCTTCTACGACCAGATCGGCGTGCTGGGCGAGCAGGTCGGCACTTTCACCAAGATCGGCATCACCATCACCGGGCTCTATTTGGCCTGCATTGGCGGCATCATGCAGTTCTTTCCAAACCTCGGTGCCAAAAAGGCCTGATCAGCCTCTCTTCAAGGAATCCTCTCCATGTCCAAAGCCATCCGCATCCACGCCAATGGCGGCCCCGAAGTCCTGACCTACGAGGACGCCGATCCCGGCCAACCGGGTTCCGGGCAGATCCTGATCAGGCATACCGCGATCGGTCTCAATTTCATCGATGTCTATCATCGCTCGGGCCTCTATCCGCCGCCCGGCGGATTTCCGCTCATTCCCGGCAGTGAAGCCGCCGGCGTGGTGCTGGAAGTCGGTCAGGGCGTCGACTGGCTGAAGCCGGGCGACCGGATTGCCTATGCGGTGACGACGGGCGCCTATGCGCAAGAGCGCGTCATCGATGCCAGCAAGGTCGTCAAGGTGCCGGACGGCATCAGCGACGAACAGGCCGCCGCCATGATGCTGAAGGGCATGACGGCGGAATATCTGCTGCGCCGGACCTTCAAGGTGAAGGCAGGCGACACCATCCTGTTTCATGCCGCGGCCGGTGGCGTCGGGCTCATCCTGGGCCAATGGGCGAAGCATCTGGGAGCAACCGTCATCGGCACCGCCAGTTCGACTGACAAGATCGAGCTCGCCAAAGCCCACGGCTTCGACCACGTCATCAACTACAAGGAGCAGGATTTCGTCGCCGGCGTCGCCGCCATCACCGGCGGCAGCAAATGTGACGTCGTCTACGATTCGGTGGGTAACGACACATTTCCAGCCTCGCTCGACTGCCTGAAGCCGCTCGGCATGTTCGTCAGCTTCGGCCAATCCTCCGGCCCGATTCCGCCATTCTCGATGTCGCTGCTGGCGCAGAAGGGCTCGCTGTTCGCCACCAGGCCGACGCTGTTCGTCTACAATGCGAAACGCGAGGATCTCGATGCGTCCGCCGCGGCGCTGTTCGAAGTCGTGCTCAGCGGTGCCGTCGAGATCAAGATCAATCAGCGCTATGCCCTGAAGGACGCCGGCAAAGCGCACGCGGATCTCGAGGGACGTAGAACGACAGGCACGACCATCCTGGTTCCCTGACGGAAGTCTGCCTTGGGTTTCAGCGCACTGCCGCAACCGCGGGCATGGTTGCACAGGAAAAGTGGCGTGCCACGCCCTTGTGCGAAGAGGACTAATCTTTGCCCTTGAGTTTCCGCTGAAATTCTTGAAGCTCTTTCAAGTTGGGTGCTGCTTTCGCATGAGAGCCGGCCGCGCATACGATGCTTGCGGGAACACAGAACATGTCCGGCAATCCGGATGGGAGGCACTGTGAGTGCAAATCATGATGGGGCGAACCTGCTCGAGGTTCGTGGCCTGACCAAGATATTCGGCACGCTGACAGCGTGCGATCATGTCGACCTCAACATAGCCAAAGGCGAAATCCACGCTTTGCTAGGCGAGAACGGCGCCGGCAAATCGACGCTGGTCAAGATGCTATTCGGCTCGCTGGAGGCCAATTCCGGCGAGATCTTCTGGAACGGCCAGGCGGTGCGGATCACCAGCCCCGGCGTCGCCAAGAAGCTCGGCATCGGCATGGTGTTCCAGCATTTTTCGCTGTTCGAGGCGCTGACGGCCGCCGAGAACATCGCGCTTTCCTTGGACGACGGTTCCCCGATCAGCAGCATCGCGGCAAAGGCGAGGGCGCTTTCCTACAGCTACGGCCTGCCGCTCGATCCGGAATCGCTGGTCGGCGACCTGTCGGTCGGCGAGCGCCAGCGCATCGAGATCATTCGCTGCCTGTTGCAGACGCCGCAACTCATCATCCTGGACGAGCCGACATCGGTGCTGACGCCGCAGGAGGCCGACAAGCTGTTCGAGACGCTGGAGCGGCTGCGCGCGGAAGGCAAATCGATCCTCTACATTTCGCACCGGCTCGAAGAGGTCAAACGCATCTGCGACCGCGCCACCGTGCTGCGGCACGGCAAGGTGGTCGGTCACTGCAACCCGCGCGAGGAGACCGCCGGTTCGCTCGCCCGCATGATGGTCGGCAGCGAGGTGCAGGCCGTGGTGCGGGCGCCGGTCGAGGGGATCGAGACCGCGCGGCCGCTGCTCGAAATCCGAGGCCTCGATCGCAAGCCGGCAACGCCGTTTTCCATTCCGCTCAAGAACATCAGCCTCAATGTCCGCGCCGGCGAGGTGATCGGCATTGCCGGTGTCGCCGGCAATGGCCAGGGCGAGTTCTTCGAATCCGTCTCGGGCGAGGTTTTGCAGCAGGATGGCGCCTCGGTGCGCATTCGCGGCAAGGACGCCGGCGGCCTCACCATCACCGGGCGGCGCCTGCTGGGAGCCGCTTTCGTCCCGGAAGAGCGTCTCGGCCATGGTGCCGCGCCACGCATGAAACTCTCCGAAAACCTGCTGCTGTCGCGCCATGCCACGGACGGCAAGGCTTTTGTCGGCACCGGCGGCATGGTCAAGAGCGGCGCCGTCTACGCCGCCTCGCAACGCATCATCGAGGCGATGGATGTGCGCAAGAGCGCACCGGATCCCGAAGCGGCAGCACTTTCAGGCGGCAATCTGCAGAAGTTCATCGTCGGCCGTGAGCTCGACCGCCGGCCAAGCGTCATGGTGGTGAACCAGCCGACATGGGGCGTCGATGCTGGCGCCGCCGCCCACATCCGCCAGGCGCTGATCGAACTGTCGCGCAGCGGATCGGCGGTGCTGGTGATCAGCCAGGACCTGGACGAGTTGTTCGAGATATCCGACGCGATCGCGGTCATGCACAATGGCGAATTGTCCAGGCCGATGCCGATCGCCGAAGCGACTTTCGAGAAGGTCGGCTTGCTGATGGGCGGCGCCGAGCCCGGCCACGCCGAACATACGCTGGAGACGGCATGATGCGCCTCGAACTCGTCAAACGCCCGCAGCGCTCGGCGCTGTTTTCGATGCTGTCGCCCTTCATCGCCTTCGCGCTGACCATCATCGCCGGCGCGATTCTGTTCGCGCTGCTCGGCGTCAATCCGCTCAATGCCTTCAAGATCTATTTCATCGAGCCTATCAGCCAGGTCTGGCAGTTGCATGAGCTGGCCATCAAGGCAGCACCGCTGATCCTGATCGCCGTCGGCCTGTCGGTCTGCTACAAGGCCAACATCTGGAACATCGGCGCCGAGGGCCAGTTCATTTTCGGCGCCATTTTCGGCTCGGCCATTCCGGTGCTGTTCCCACAGTTCGAAGGGCCGCTGGTGCTGCCGCTGATGCTTCTGCTCGGCATGGTCGGCGGCGCGGCCTATGCGGCCATCCCGGCCTTGCTCAAGACGCGGTTCAATACCAACGAGATCCTGACCAGCCTGATGCTGGTCTATGTCGCCCAGCTCTTCCTCGACTGGCTGGTACGCGGCCCCTGGCGCGATCCGCAGGGACACGGCTTTCCGCAGACGATCCAGTTCGGTGACTCGGCCGTGCTGCCGGAACTGATGCCCGATGCCGGGCGCGCCAATTGGGGTTTTGTGTTCGCCCTGGTTGCCGCGGTGCTGATCTGGATCCTGATGGGCCGCATGCTCAAGGGTTTTGAGGTCCGCGTGCTGGGCTCCAGCCCAAGGGCAGGGCGCTTCGCCGGCTTCGGCCTCAACCGCATGGTGTTCTTCGCCTTCCTGCTGTCGGGAGCGCTGGCCGGTCTTGCCGGCATCTCGGAAGTCTCCGGCGCCATCGGCCAGCTTCAGCCGGTGATCTCGCCCGGCTACGGCTTCACCGCCATCATCGTGGCCTTCCTCGGCCGTCTCAATCCGCTCGGCATCATCGGCGCCGGCCTGGTGCTGGCGCTGACCTATCTCGGCGGCGAGGCCGTGCAGAGCGCGCTCGGCATTTCCGACAAGGTGGCAAGGGTGTTCCAGGGGATGCTGCTGTTCTTCGTGCTCGGCTGCGACACGCTCATTCATTACCGCATCCGGTTGATCGGCCTGGCCCTGACGAAACAGGAACCCGCCGCGAAGCTCGAGGCCGCGCCCAAGCTGAAGGAAGCCCGCTGATGGACATTACCGTCAACATCCTCCTGACCATCGCCACGGCGGCGACACCGCTGTTGATCGCGGCGATCGGCGAACTGGTGGTCGAGCGGTCCGGCGTGCTCAATCTGGGCGTCGAAGGCATGATGATCATGGGTGCGGTCGGCGGCTTCGGAGCCGGCCATCTGACCGGCTCGCCCTGGATCGGCCTTCTGGCGGCAATCGCCATGGGAGCGCTGTTCTCGCTGTTGTTTGCCGTCATGACCCTGTCCCTGGCCACCAACCAGGTGGCGACCGGCCTGTCGCTGACGCTGCTCGGCCTCGGCCTCTCCGGCATGATCGGGACGAGCTTCGTCGGCCAGCCTGGTGTCAGATTGCCCAACCTCGACATTCCTGTGCTGACCGACATTCCGGTAATCGGCAAGCTGCTGTTCGGCCAGGATCCAATCTTCTACATCTCGATCGCGCTGACATCAGCCGTGATGTGGTTCCTGTTCAAGACGCGTACCGGGCTGACCCTGCGCTCGATCGGCGACAGCCACACATCGGCGCACGCGCTCGGCATCAAGGTCATCCGCTACCGCTACCTCGCTGTGATCTTCGGCGGCGCCTGCGCTGGTCTGGCCGGCGGCCACCTTTCGCTGGTCTACACGCCGCAATGGGTCGAGAACATGTCCGCCGGACGTGGCTGGATCGCGCTGGCGCTTGTGGTGTTCGCGTCGTGGCGGCCATGGCGGGTGCTGGCTGGCGCCTACATCTTCGGCGCGGTGTGGATCGGCCAGCTCCATGCACAGGCTTTTGGCATTCCGGTGCCCTCGCAGATGCTTTCTTCTCTGCCCTATCTGGCAACGGTCGTGGTTCTCGTTCTAATCTCGCGCAACAAGCGTCTGACGATGATGAACACGCCGGCATCCCTGGGGCAGCCATTCGTTCCGGATCGTTGACAACAAGAACAAGACGGGAAGCTCCAAGGCTTAACTCAGAGAGGTAACACAATGAAAAAACTGCTTATTGCCCTGATGACCACGACCGCTGCAATGTCGCTGGCGGTGTCCGCGGAGGCTGCCGACAAGTTGAAGGCCTGCTGGGTCTATACCGGTCCGATCGGCGATTTCGGCTACTCCTATCAGCATGACCAGGGCCGGCTCGAAGTCGAGAAGGCGCTCGGCGACAAGGTCGAGACCGCCTATCTGGAGAACGTCTCCGAAGGCCCCGACGCCGACCGTGCCTTCGAGCGCCTGGCGCGCGAAGGCTGCAAGATTATCTTCGGCACCTCGTTCGGTTTCATGGACGCCGAAGTGAAGGTCGCCAAGAAGTTTCCCAAGGTGATGTTCGAGCATGCTACCGGCTACAAGACGGGGGACAATCTCGGCATCTACAATGCGCGCTTCTATGAGGGCCGCTACGTGCTTGGCCAGATCGCCGCCAAGGAATCGAAGTCCGGCGTCGCCGGTTACATCGTTTCCTTCCCGATCCCGGAAGTGGTGATGGGCATCAATTCCTTCATGCTCGGCGCGCAATCGATCAATCCGAACTTCAAGGCCAAGATCGTCTGGGTGAACTCGTGGTTCGATCCGGGCAAGGAAGCCGATGCCGCCAAGGCGCTGTTCGACCAGGGCGCCGACATCATCGTCCAGCACACCGACTCGACCGCTGCCCTGCAGGTGGCCGAAGAGCGCAAGCTGCACGGCTTCGGCCAGTCGTCCGACATGATCAAGTTCGCGCCGAACGCGCAGCTGACATCGCTGACCGACGAATGGGGTCCGTATTACATCAGCCGCGTACAGGCCGCCATCGACGGCAGTTGGAAGCCGGATAATGTCTGGCTCGGCATCAAGGACGGCGCGGTCAAGCTCGCGCCCTACACCAACATGCCCGACGACGTGAAGGCGATGGCCGAAGCCACCGAAAAGAAGATCGCCGGCGGCTGGAACCCCTTCACCGGACCGATCGCCAAGCAAGACGGCTCGGCGTGGCTGAAGGATGGCGAGGTCGCCGATGACGGCACGCTGCTCGGCATGAATTTTTACGTCAAGGGCGTCGACGACAAGCTGCCGCAGTAAGGCGGCACTTCACATTCCGAATAGGAAAGGGCGCCGCGAGGCGCCCTTTTCATTGCCTGGAGAATCGACGGACAGCTCAGACAGCCGAGCCGTAGAGGTCGTAGGCGTCGGCGCGCTCGATCTTGACGGTAACGATGTCGCCGGCGCGCATCGGCCGGCGCGACTGGATGTGAACCGAGCCATCGATCTCGGGCGCGTCATATTTGGTGCGGCCCTTCGCCGACGTGCCATGCGCCTCGTCGATCAGCACTGGCAGGCGCTTGCCGACCTTCCTGGCCAGTTGCGTCGCCGAAATCTTCTGCTGGCGCTGCATGAAGCGATGCCAGCGCGCTTCCTTGACCTCCTGCGGCACCTGCTCGAGCCCGAGATCGTTGGAGCGGGCGCCCCTGACCGGCTCGTATTTGAAGCAGCCGGCACGGTCGATTTTCGCCTCGTCCAGCCAGTCGAGCAGCATCTCGAAATCGTCGTCCGTTTCGCCGGGGAAGCCGACGATGAAGGTCGAGCGGATGGCGAGATCGGGGCACACGTCGCGCCAGCCGCGGATGCGTTCGAGCGTTTTTTCGCCATGCGCCGGACGCCGCATGTTCTTCAGCACCTGCGGCGAGGCATGCTGGAACGGGATGTCGAGATAGGGGAGGATCTTGCCGTCGGCCATCAGCGGGATGACGTCGGCGACATGGGGGTAGGGGTAGACATAGTGCATGCGCACCCAGATCCCGAGCTTGCCCAGTTCCTCTGACAAATCGAGGAACTTCGCCCGCACTTCACGGTCGCCGAACATCGACGTCTGGTACTTGATATCGATGCCGTATGCGCTGGTGTCCTGCGAGATGACGAGCAGTTCCTTGACGCCGGCCTTGGCCAGTTTCTCGGCTTCGCGCAGCACATCGGCCGCCGGCCGCGAAACGAGATCGCCGCGCAGAGCCGGAATGATGCAGAAGGTGCAACGGTTGTTGCAGCCTTCCGATATCTTCAAATAGGCGTAGTGGCGCGGCGTCAGCTTGACGCCCTGCGGGGGCAGGAGGTCGATATAGGGATCGTGTGAGGGAGGCGCCGCCTCATGCACGGCTGCCATTACGCTTTCGTAGGCCTGTGGCCCGGTGATCGCCAGCACGTTGGGGTGCTTTTCGCGGATCACGTCCGGCTCGGCGCCGAGGCAGCCGGTGACGATGACCCTGCCGTTTTCCGAAAGCGCGGAGCCGATGGCGTTGAGCGACTCGTCGCGGGCGGAATCGAGAAAACCACAGGTGTTGACGACGACGAGGTCGGCGCCATCATGCTTGCGCGCGATCTCGTAGCCCTCGGCCCGCAAACGCGTGATAATGCGCTCGGAATCGACAAGGGCTTTGGGGCATCCGAGACTGACGAAGCTGACGCGCGGGGCGGACATGGGCGATTTTCCAATGGACGCGTACCCGAACACCGATCCGGCGAGCAGTCTCAACATATAACGGTTTGCATGGCTCCTGGCAGGAGCTCAATTCGGGCGGCGCAATAGCACGGCTTGCCCAATCAGGCAAACGGAGCCCGCGCGCCAGCCAGTATCTCAGTGTCCGCTTGACCCGAACCACGGTGACAGGAAGGCGAAATGCTCGGGAAATTGCTGCACGGCCCCGTCCAGCAGCATCTTGACCGCGACATAGAGGATGATCACCAGGCCGATATAGGCAATCCAGCGGTATTTGTGCAGCAGGCGCGCGACGAACGACGCGGCAAAGCCCATCAATGCGATCGACAGCGCCAGGCCCACAATCAGCACCGTCGGGTGGTTCATCGCCGCGCCCGCCACGGCGAGCACATTGTCGAGCGACATCGAGACGTCGGCGATGACGATCTGCCAGGCGGCCTGTGAGAAGGTCTTGCTTGGCCCCTTGCCGCCAACGACTCCATCCTTGTTGAAGTCGCCGTTCGACAGCGCCTCAGTGGCGTCGCGCTCGTCGTCGTGGCTGACACGCAATTCGCGCCACATCTTCCAGCAAACCCACAGCAGAAGCAGGCCGCCGCCGATAAGCAGCATCGGCCCGATGGTCAGCAGCCATTGCGTGATCAGGGCGAAGAAAATGCGGAGAACCGTGGCGGCCGCGATGCCGACAAGAATGGCGCGTTGGCGTTGGCTGGCCGGCAGACCAGCCGCGGCGAGGCCGATGACGATGGCATTGTCGCCCGCCAGCGCAAGGTCGATGGCGATGACCTGAAGGAGAGCCGAAAAACCAGCGGCGGTAAATATTTCCATCGACCTGGAAGCCCTTCGTGGAGTGTTCGTCGTCGATCGTCCGAACGGGCCTAAAGGCACGGTCCGCTGGCGTCAAGTCGCAGCTACGGACAACGCCGGAAAACCATTTTGGTGGCAGTGGAATTACAGGGGATTTTCAACAACCCTGGCGGCAAGCCAAATGTCGGCGCAGGCCAGCGAAAAACTAATCGTAGAGATTGTACTTCGCCCAGTCGGCTTCCGGAATCTCATCGCCGATGCGGTAGCGCAGTTGCAGGACTTCCATATGGTCCGGCCCCGTCTGGCATTTGAATTTCAGCCGGTACCACTGTCCCTTGCTGCGGAACGCCGCACCGGGGCTTCGGATCGCGTCGGCGCTCATCTCAGGCGTCGCGAAGGCGTAGGCGACGACGCGGTCAGCCTTGAACTTGCGATCATCATGGGTGATCCGGTCCAGGATTTCGGCATCGCAACGCTGCTCGAGGCGGGTCTGCGGATCAAGTTTCATCAGTCCGGCGCGCAAGGCATTGTCCATCGCACTGGCCGGAAAAGCCAGCGTCAGCGACGCGATGGCCATCATGCAGAGTGTCTTCATGGGCGCGACAAGCAGCATGTTTTGTCTGAAAAATCAACCAACGGGGGCGGTTCATGCTCCCCAAACCCCGGCATTCAGAGGTCCGGCGCAATCAAAATCTCGTGTCGGGCCTCATCGTGCGGGACCTGCGGCCAACGAAGCAGCGAGGCGCGGCCGGCATCCGTGAGATCATAGAGACCGCGCTCGACCCTGGCGAACCAGCCATAGACATTGTGCTGCAGAATCTTCGGCGCGATCGGCGTCACGACTTTCAGATCGCGCGGCCGTTTGGGGCCGTCGACAAGCGCGGCGGCACAGGCGAGGGCACTTTGCCGGTAAGCGGTCATGATCGGATTGCGCGATCCGCCGCCGGCCACCGGATCGCCGCGACGACGCTGGTGCTCGTCAACGAGGCGAGAACGCCGTCGCGCATTCTTACGCGGCGCCAAGGCGATCGGACTGAGAAGCACTTCGACCCGATCATTGGCGGTTACGCCAATCAAGCCGAAGCCGAGCCGGCGGCAAAGGTTGCGGAACCTGGCATCGCTTTCGCGCCCTTTACCTCGCGCCGACATGCGCGCCGCCAGCCACACTTCATCGCAGGCAGCCGCGCGGTCGACGCCCTGCAGAACCAGTTCGAGGTTGAACTGCAGCTTCAGCTCGCAGATGACGACGATCGGCGGCTCCCCGTCGCGCAACGCGACGATATCGCAGCCGCCGATTTCCCCTTTCACGACGAAGTCGAGATTTTCGAGGAACCGCTTCACCGGCGCATAGAGTGAGGTCTCGTTCATATCGCAAGATCTAGCCGATTCGGCGTGAAAAGCCCCCCCGGAGATGGTGGCGCGCGCCCGCCAGAGCGGGAATTCAGGAACGCTGTGTGGCGGGGCTCAAGGATGAATTTTTTCGACGAAAGCCAACAGCACGCGGTTAAACTGTTCGGGACGCTGCAAGGGCGCGAAATGACTGACGTCGGCCAGCATGATCAATTCCGATGCCGGTATGCTGCGAGCCAGATAGGTGGCGTGCTCGTCCTTGATAAACTCGTCGTGCTCGCTTTGGACGACCGCAACGGGCACGCGGATCTTTCCCAGTTCGGCCGCGTAATAGTTGGGTTCGCTCTTCATCATCAGGCCGACAGCTTCGACAAACGCATCGAATTGACCTGGGGTGGCCGACAGCTCGGCATAGTCCTTTTTGTGCCGGCCGAAACACCGCTCGATGACGGGATTGGCCTCGAAGTCCTTGGTCCCGCTGGGATCCATATTGCAACCGAAGAAGAACACACCCGCGATGCGATCGGCGGCCTTCATGCCAAGGATCAGGGCAACGCAGGCGCCATCACTCCACCCCGCCGCGATAGCCTTGTTCAGTTGCAGGCGATCCATCACCGCCAGGACGTCCGAAGCCATCAGTTCGTATTTGTACGGCCGCTCGTCGCGGGTGCTGCGTCCATGGCCTCGGCTGTCGATGGTGATGACCTGATAGCCGTGCCTGACCAATGCGGGGACCTGAAATCCCCAATTGCCGCTATGGCCGAGGCCGCCATGCAACAGGATCACGGGATAACCCGTCCCAAACGTCGCATACCAGATTTTCGCACCATCGTGCTCCACCTGGTCTTGCTCCGTAGCGACCGGCAAAGGGGCAGCGCCATGCGCTTCGAATTTCTTGAGGTCGTCGTCGCGATAATCCATGCCGTACAGCCTCGTGGCAAATACACCGGGCCTACATTTATTGCTGGCACCCGCCGAGACCACCCGCGAGGGAATCTCTCCTGCCATTGGTCGACACGAGGGCGAGATTGTTGCCTAACCGCCGATATTGACCGCGCTTGTCGCCGCCTGATCCTGGCTGTTTCGCGGAGGCTGGCTTTCATGGAGGGCTTCGCTGTCCGGCATTGCCGGATTCGGTCGTTTCTTGCGGGGGCGCAGCGGATAGCCGATCTGTCCGAAGTAGCTGGAGGGCACTGGATCATCGACGCCATACTTTTCGGGCACCTTATTGCCGGTGGCATTGTACGTGCCGAAAACCACGTCGAGGAAGGGCAACTGTCCGGCGAAGTTCTTGTCATAGGCTTCGCGCTGGTTGGCGTGGTGCCAGCGATGGAACTGCGGGCTGGCGATCAGCCATTTCAAGGGGCCGAACGGAATGCGCAAGTTCGAATGAACAAGCAGCGTGTGCCAGAAGTAGATGGCGGAAAACACGGCGATCGAGGTTTCGGAGAAGCCGAGAAAAAAGATCGGTGTCAGCGAAATAGCCTTCGTGAGCAGGGCGTCGACGGGATGAGAGTGGAATGCACCGAGCCAATCCAGTTCCTCGATGCCGTGATGAACCGCATGGAACTTCCAAAGCGCGGGGATTTCGTGAAACGCACGGTGTGCCCAGTAGACGCCGATATCGGTGATCAGGATGATTTCGGCGACCTGCAGCCAGATGGGCTGGCCGCCGACCGCTTGCGTTATCGATTGCGGGACCAGCATCGCGGCGGCTTCGAGCGTGTTGGCCGCGATCAGGATTATTGCCGCTTTTATGACGAGGCCGTTGAACAGCACATAGATCAAGTCCACGCCCAGGCCCTTGCGCAGGATCTTCTGCGGCCGCTCGGCAAACAGATGCTCGAACGGAATGAAGATCAGCGCACAGATCAACAGCCCCTTGATGCCAAAGATATCCATTCGACCGCTTCTATCGCCTTGCCTTTGGCCAGCGCCACTCGCGCTTCAGCTTTCCGACAGAACCACATGTCTCCTTTCCAAAGGCTTGACGCAGGCCGCCAGGGTCGCGCCCGCGAGGCTGGTCATGAGACAAAGGCGCTCGCCGGTGTCACATCCTTGTCGCAACCCGACGCTATCTGGTCGGCGCGCGCTTGATGAACGCAGCGAAACGCGCGTCCTCCCAGGACTAACCCTGCCGGTCCCTGCCGGTGGGGTTTTTCATTTCGAGAACCATATTGTCGGTCGCGAGTTGTCCTTGCTATTGTGGCACTACGGTCAGCACAGGAACGCCCATCATGGACGCAACTGAAATGAGTGCGATCGGCGACACCCTCATGAGGATCGTCACGCCCGACATGTCTCCCAAGCAGCTTGTCAAAGCTGCCCGGAAGGCCCACCCCAAGGCCTCGAAGAAGGATATTGCGAGAGCGGCCTTCTTCTCGATCATCGCAAACGCCGATCAGGATATCGGCAAGGCCAGGAACCTGCAGGCATTTGCCATCGCGGAACGCACACAGCAGTCCGATTGAGCAGGTCGGGGCCTTGGCTTATCCCGGCTGCTCAGGGTGGCGGGGCCTTCTCAGTGATAAATGGCCGACCATACGCAATCCAACCAGCATGATCGCCATGGCGACGGCACAGATGCCGACTCCGCGCCGAAGTGAGGCCGTCAGCCCCTGCCTTTCGTACGACATTTGCGGATCGGCATTGAAATCCTCTTGTATTTGGCGCTCGATCTTTTTCAGCAGCTCGGCTTCCGACACCTCTAGCCCCTGTCGCCGTCAGATGAATTGATACCGCGAACGCTTGCGGCTTCTGCTGCTAGCCCTTTATTGATCCGCCGTCATGGCGATGAGTTTCCGGGCCTGGACGCGCTTTACGCAGTGAGCGGGGAAAATCCGGCCAGGTGGCCTTCGCGCAGTCTTTCGCGGTGGCGATAGGTTCATCGGGCGGAACGTTCGATGCCTGCGTGGACGCCGATGAAAAAAGCAGCGTTTGGGTGGTCAATGCCGAGACGGCGGCGACTTGTATGAGGAGCGCGGCGAAGGCGATATTTTTGAGCATGCGCGACAACGCGCCTACCTGTACAACGTTCCAGCCAGTGGGCTTGGGGCTTTCTTACCGATTTCCCGGGCCAGGTAACGGCTACGTCACAAGCGCAAATAGCCGTCTTGGGGCAATTGAAGTACATGGTTCTGGCGGAGGGAGTGGGATTCGAACCCACGGTGAACTTGCGCCCACGCCGGTTTTCAAGACCGGTGCCTTAAACCGCTCGGCCATCCCTCCGTTGACTGCCGGCCACTGCTCTAGTGTGCCCGGCAAAGGCCTGTCAACCGGTTGCATCAAGCGCGGGGTCTCGGGGGGACCCGAGGACTGGACAAGCTGCGTCACAATCTTGCCCGGTTCCGGCCACAATCGATTAATACCGTGATAAACAATTCCTGCGCACAAAGGATCGGGGTCCAAGACGTCGTTGACATTGTCGAGTGAGCCCTTGGCGCCTCCGGTGGTCGGATACGACGTCGTTTGGTAGAGACTTTAGGGGGCATTCAAGAATGCAGGCTGTGACGCATCCGCGTCTTCGTCGCGTTGCAACGGTTGCGTTGCTTGCGGCGTCGGCTGCATTGCTTGCCGCTTGCGCGTCGCAGCCCGAGCCGAAAGGCATGGTCTACAAGAAGACCCGCTCCAAGGAATATTTCGCCGAGACGGAATATGGCGTGAAGGCCAGCCCGCGCGTTGCCTTCATGCGGCGCGGCGGCGGCCGCGACCAGCTTGGCAAGCCCTATCAGGTGCGCGGCAAGTGGTATTATCCCAAGGAAGACAAGAAGTACGCCAAGGTGGGCCTGGCCTCGTGGTATGGCGATGCCTTTCATGGCCGGCTGACCGCCAATGGCGAAGTCTATGACACGGCACAACTGACGGCGGCGCATCCGACCATGCCGCTGCCCAGCTATGCCCGCGTCACCAACCTCGAAACCGGCAGTTCGGTCATCGTGCGCGTCAACGACCGCGGCCCCTATCACGAGGGCCGCATCATCGACGTCTCGGAGCGGGCGGCGCAGATGCTCGACTATGACAAGGTCGGCACCGCGAAAGTGAAGGTCGAATATGTCGGCCGCGCACCGCTCGACGGCAATGACGACCAGTATTTGATGGCCTCCTACCATCCAGGCAACCGGATACCGGATCCATCGGATGGCTTGCCGACCGGCGTCATGGTGGCCATGAACGGACCGTCGCCAAGCCTTCCTGTCGGTGCTGCCGCCGTGCCGTTTCCAGGCCAGCTGACCGATGCCGGAGCCTCGGTGCAGGGACAGATGTCCGCGCAGTCGCCGGCCTTCGGCGATCTGCCGCTGCCCGATTTTGGACCGGTTGTGCCCGAGCGGCCGGAGATCGGCTTGCCGGCGCAATCGCCCTTTGCCATGGCATCGCTATCCTATGCCGATGAACGCGTCCATCGCGCGGATGTCTTTGCCGCGCTGGACGACAGCGGCATGTCGCCCGCCGACATACTGCGGTCGTGGAAAAAGACCAGCCGCCAAGCGGCGCCGTCCAGCTCCGACTATGTCGCCGCCGGCACGTTCGACGATGCCGCCGAAGCCAAGCGTGTGGCCTCGGCACTGAAGCCCTTCGGCAGAATAGAAATCCAGCGGTCCGATCTCGACGGCAATGACTGGTATGCGGTCAACCTCTATCCGGACGGTCATGGCGGCCTGGACGAGTTGCTTAAGGCGGCATGGTCGCATGGCGCGCCCGACGCGCTGGCCGTGCGCGACTGATCCAGATCCGGCCGCCGCCGGCAGTTGATCCGTCACCGAAAAAGCCCGATAGTTTCGGCACGCCGGAGGGGCCGGCCAACGGGTCGAATTTCATGCAGTTTCGCTTGCTTCCGCCTTTTGCCGTTTTTTTTCTCCTCAGCCTCCTGCTTACGCTTTCGCCAGCCCAAGCGCAGCTCTTCGAGACCAAGGCCGCGCAGGCCTTCATGATCGATGCCGACACCGGCACGGTGTTGTTTGCGAAAGATGCCGACAAACCCATTCCGCCGGCCTCGATGGCCAAGCTGATGACGATGGAAGTGGTTTTCAACGCCCTCAAGTCCGGGCGCCTCAAACTCGACGACACGTTCGTGGTCAGCGAGAACGCCTGGCGCAAAGGTGGCGCGCCATCGGGGACCTCGACGATGTTCGCCAAGCTCAAATCGGCGATCCGGATCGAGGACCTGATCCAGGGGGTGACCGTGCAGGCCGCCAATGACGGCTGCATCGTCATCGCCGAAGGCATGGCCGGATCCGAGGACAATTTTGCCGGAGAGATGACCGAACGCGCGCGCCAGATTGGCCTCAAGACGTCGACTTTCGTCAATTCGACCGGCTTGCCGGCCGATGGCCAGCAGACAAGCGTACGCGAACTGGCGCAACTCGGCCTGCATCTGTGGCGCGAATACCCGGATTTCTATCGGTATTACGGCTTGAAGGATTTCACCTGGAACAAGATCTCGCAGAGGAACCGCAACCCTCTGCTGACCATGGATATCGGCGCCGACGGCCTTGCTGTCGGCGCCAGCGAGACATCCGGCTTCGGCATCGTCGCTTCGGTCAGCCACGACGGCAAGCGGGTGGTCGCTGCAATGAGCGGGCTGGCCAATGACAAGGAGCGTGCCGAAGAGGCGCGCAAACTGCTCGATTGGGGCGTTCGTTCGTTCGAGAAGACCGAGATCTTCGCCAAGGATGAGGTGGTCGGGGAGGCGCAGGTCTTTGGCGGTGCGAAATCCGGCGTGACGTTGAAAGCAAAAGGTCCGATCGACATCTTCCTGCCGATCACCAACCGCGACAAGCTGACCGCCAGGATCGTCTACACCGGCCCGGTCGCAGCTCCCGTGGAGGAGGGGCAGCCGGTGGGGGCACTGCGCGTCTGGATTGGCGATACGCTCAGCCAGGAGACGCCGCTGTTCGCCGCCGAGTCGATCGGCGTCGGCACGTTGCCGCAACGCGCCTTCGATGCCGTCAAGGAGTTGGCGATCGGCTGGCTGCGATAGCACCTACGGCATGGATTTTTTCGCGAACGCGGACTATCTAGAGCGCAACAATCCACTCAAACACGAATAAAGGCCCTCGGTTGGCGCGCGGATTTTTCATCACCTTCGAAGGCGGCGAAGGCGCAGGCAAGTCGACACAGATCGAGCGACTGGCCAGAAAGATGCGTGCCAAGAAGTATGATGTGCTGCGCACGCGCGAACCGGGCGGCTCGCCGGGCGCCGAAGCGGTTCGGCATGTGCTGCTTTCGGGTGCCGCCGAACCGTTCGGGCCGAAAATGGAAGCACTGCTCTTCGCCGCCGCGCGTTCCGATCATGTCGAGCAGGTCATCCGGCCGGCGGTCGAACGCGGCTCGATCGTGCTTTGCGACCGCTTCCTCGATTCCTCGCGTGTCTATCAGGGCGTCACCGGCGGGATCGATCCGGCCTTCATGGCCATGCTGGAACAGGTCGCCATCAACGGCATGATGCCCGACATGACGCTGATCTTCGATATCGACCCGGCCGAGGGTTTGAGGCGCGCGACATTGCGGCGCGGCAGTGATGCCGATGCCGACCGCTTCGAAAAGGAGACGCTGGCCGTTCACCAGGCCCGCCGCGAAGCGTTCCTGACGATCGCTGCGGCCGAGCCGGAACGCTGCGTCGTCATCGATGCGTCCGCCGATCCGGACACGGTGGAGGACGTCGTCACCGCGGCCGTGTTCGCAGCGCTGGAGGCGAGGGCACCCGCGCGCAACAGGCAGGCCGCACCTGTATGATCTTCGAACGCATCGCGCCTGAACAACACGACACGCTGGACGGTGTGCCGGAACCTTCCGAAACGCCGCGTCTGGTCGGGCACGGCCAGGCCGCCGCCATGCTCGCCGCCGCCTATCGCGCGGGAAAGCTTCCGCACGCGCTGATCTTCGCCGGACCGGTCGGGATCGGCAAGGCGACGTTTGCCTTCCATCTCGCCCACCACCTTTTGAAGCATCCGGCCTTCGACCAGGCGCCAGGCAATCTTGCGGTACCCGATCCGGCCTCGCCGCTGTTTCGCCAGATCGCCACCGGGGCGCATCCAGGCGTGCTGCATCTGACCCGCCCGTTGAACGACAAGACCAAGAGCTTCAAGACCGTCGTCACCGTCGACGAAATCCGCAAGGTCAGCCGCTTCCTGTCGCTGACTTCGCACGACGGCAGCTACCGGGTGGTCATCGTCGATCCGGCCGACGACATGAATGCCAATGCGGCCAATGCCTTGCTGAAGAATCTCGAGGAGCCGCCGGCACGAACCCTGTTCATTCTCATCGTCCATGCGCCTGGCAGCCTGCTGCCGACGATCCGCTCGCGCTGCCAGGTGGTGCGGCTGACGCCGCTCGACGCCGACGAACTGATGGCGGTGCTGGAGACCGCGGAGCCGCCGCCGCCCGACGATCCGGCCGCGCGAGCCGCACTGGTCGAACGGGCAGGGGGAAGCGCCCGCAACGCGATCCTGTTGACGCAGTATGGCGGGCTGGAGATCGCGCAGACACTCGATGGCCTGGTGGCGACGGGTAAGGGCGATATTGGCCGCGCCTATCGCCTGGCCGAAGCCGTCGCGGGCAGAGACCAGGCGATCCAGTTCGACATCTTCAACCGTCGCGCACTGGACCTTCTGTCGGACGCGGCAAGCCAGGCGGCGCTGGCCGGCGACCTCGCAAGGGCGAAAACATTATCGGACACTTGGCACGAGGCGCTGGACGCGATATCTGAGACCGATACCTACAATCTCGACAAGAAGCAGCACGCCTTGACCATGATCGACCGCCTGAATTCTGCGATGCGAATGTGACGGTCCCCACGGGATGGCAATCGCCATTCCGATGCGATATCCACCGCCACGGCTTCCATTCAGACATTCATGACGGTTCATTCATGTCACGCGACACATTCTACATCACGACCGCGATTTCCTATCCGAACGGCAAGCCGCATATCGGCCATGCCTATGAGCTGATCGCCACCGACGCGCTTGCCCGCTTCCAGCGGCTCGACGGCAGAAAAGTCTTCTTCCTCACCGGCACCGACGAGCACGGCATCAAGATGCTGCAGACGGCCAAGCGCGAAGGCATTTCGGCGCGCGAATTGGCCGACCGTAATTCCGCCGAGTTCAAGCGCATGGCGACCGCGCTCAACGCCTCCAACGACGATTTCATCCGCACCACCGAGGAGCGGCATTACGCGGCGTCGCAGGCGATCTGGAAGGCGATGGCCGCCAATGGCGACATCTACAAGGGCGGCTATGCCGGCTGGTACTCGGTGCGCGACGAAGCCTATTACGGTGAGGAGGAAACCGAGGTCCGCCCCGACAATGTCCGCTACGGGCCACAGGGAACGCCGGTCGAATGGGTCGAGGAAGAGAGCTATTTCTTCCGCCTGTCGGCCTATCAGGACAAGCTCATCGCGCTTTATGAAAACCAGCCCGACTTCATCGGCCCGGCCGAGCGCCGCAACGAGGTCATGAGCTTCGTCAAGTCGGGGCTGAAGGATCTGTCGATCTCGCGCACCACCTTCGACTGGGGCGTGCCGGTGCCTGACGACGAAAAACACGTGATGTATGTGTGGGTCGACGCCTTGACAAATTACCTCACCGGTGTCGGCTATCCCGATGAAAAGGCTGATGATTGGCGTTTCTGGCCAGCCGATGCGCACATCATCGGCAAGGACATCGTGCGTTTCCACGCGGTGTACTGGCCGGCCTTCCTGATGTCGGCCGGCATTCCGCTGCCGAAGCGCGTTTTCGGCCATGGCTTCCTGTTCAACCGCGGCGAGAAGATGTCGAAGTCGGTCGGCAACGTCATCGACCCGTCCACCATGGTGGAGCATTACGGGCTCGACCAGGTGCGGTATTTCTTCCTGCGCGAAGTTCCATTCGGCCAGGACGGAAGCTACAGCCATGAAGCGATCGTCAACCGCACGAATGCGGATCTGGCCAACGGTCTCGGCAATCTGGCGCAACGCTCGCTGTCGATGATCGCCAAGAACTGCGGCGGCGTGGTGCCGAAGCGCGGCGATCTGACGGAAGCCGACAAGGCGATCCTGGATCAGGCGGTCGACGCCCTCGCCACCGCGCGCAACGCAATGGCCGAGCAAGGCATCCATCTGGCATTGGCGGCGATCTTCGGCGTGGTGGCGGAGGCCGACCGGTATTTCGCCGGACAGGAACCCTGGGCGTTGAAGAAAACCAACCCGGAGCGCATGGAAACGGTACTTTGGACGACGGCCGAAGTGGTGCGGCGCGTGGCGGTCCTGTGCCAGCCCTACATTCCGGGATCGGCCGGCAAGCTGCTCGATTTGCTGGCGGTGCCGGCGGACAATCGCGATTTCGTGCATGTCCATGCCGACCATGCGCTTGTGTCCGGGACGGCGCTGCCTGCGCCGGAGGGCGTGTTTCCGCGCTATGTCGAGCAGACGGACGCGAACGCCTGATGCTCGTCGACAGCCATTGTCATTTGGATTTTCCAGATTTTGCCGAAGAGCGGGCGGCCATTGTCGCCCGCGCCAAGGCGGCTGGTATCAGCCGGATGGTGACGATCTCGACGCGCGTGAAGCGGTTTCAGCAAATCCTTGAGATCGCTGAGACTTTCGACGAAGTCTATTGCTCGGTGGGCACCCATCCGCACAATGCGGCAGAAGAGCTCGACGTCACCACCGCCGATCTTGTCCGCCTGTCCGCTCATCCGAAGGTGGTGGCGATCGGTGAGGCCGGGCTCGACTATTTCTACGACAAGGCACCGCGCGACGCGCAGGCACGGGGTTTTCGCGCCCACATCGCCGCCGCCCGCGAAACCGGGCTGCCTCTCGTCATCCACTCGCGCGACGCCGACGACGACATGGCCGCCATTCTCGAGGACGAGACAGGGAAGGGCGCCTTCCCGTTCATCCTGCATTGTTTTTCCTCGGGACGGCGGCTCGCCGAGGTCGGCGTCTCGTTAGGCGGCTACGTGTCGTTCTCGGGTATCCTGACCTTCAAGAACTCGGTCGAATTGCGCGCCATCGCCGCCGATGTGCCGCATGACCGTTTGCTAGTCGAGACCGACGCGCCATATCTGGCGCCGGTGCCGTTTCGCGGCAAGCGCAACGAGCCGGCCTATGTCGCGCAGACCGCCAAGGTGCTGGCCGAGACAATCGGCGTCAGCGAGGCTGCAATCGCGGCAGTGACGACCGACAATTTCTTTCGGCTGTTTGGAAAAATGCCACGACCGGACCAGCGGGCGCTCGAGGCATGAGCGACCGGCTGCGCCTGACCATCCTCGGCTGCGGATCGTCGCCAGGCACGCCACGCATCACCGGCGACTGGGGCAATTGCGATCCCGCCAACCCCAGGAACCGGCGCATGCGCACGGCGGCACTTGTCGAGCGCATTGGTGCCAATGGCGGCCGTACCACGGTCGTCATCGACACCGGGCCGGATTTCCGCGAGCAGATGCTGATGGCTTCGGTCAGGCGCATCGATGGCGTGATCTACACGCATCCGCATGCCGACCACATCCACGGCATCGACGATCTGCGCGGCTATGTGCTGGAGCAGCGCCATCGCATCGACATCCATGCCGACGAGCCGACCATGCTGCGGCTGCGCGAGGCATTCGGCTATTGCTTCGAGACGCCGCCAGGCAGTTCCTATCCGCCGATCGTCGATGCCCACATCATCGATCATGCTAGGCCGGTCGTGATCGAAGGAGAGGGGGGTGCCCTCACCTTCGAGCCGCTGCCCCAGATCCATGGCGACATCATCTCGCTCGGCTTCCGCATCGGCGGCCTCGCTTACTGTCCCGATATCAGCGATTTTCCCAAGACCACCGCGGAACGGCTGCAAGGCCTCGACATGCTGGTCATCGACGCGCTGCAATACAACACGCATCCAAGCCATCTCTCGCTTGGCCAAGCGCTCAACTGGATCGCGGCGCTTTCGCCTGCGAAAGCGGTGCTGACCCACATGCACGTGCCGCTCGATTACACCGCCGTGATGACCGAGACGCCCGACAATGTCGAACCGGCCTATGATGGCATGGTGATAGAAATCCCATACGAGTCAGGACGATAGAGACAGCGGCTCGGGTAGTTTCAATTTGCCGTTCGAACGTTCGAGAACTCAAAGTCGTGAAGTGTGACTTGGAGTTCGAGACGCTTGCCGCCAATGGCCAAAACGCCGCCAATCCCCGATCCATGCCTCCGGGGTAGTTCCATAATATATGTTATGCGACTTATGGATGCAGGCGCAAAGTTAAAGGCGCGCGGCAGCAACAGCCCTCATCAGAAAAAATTGGGGCACGTGTCGGGCCGCTTCGGTTTCGTTCGTCTTGTAGGAGGATCGCCTGGATTGGTCCCGCATAGCTGACACGAGCGGAGATTTTGCACATGGCGAAGATCGTCTTCGGAATGAACGTGTCGCTGGACGGATACGTCGACCACGACAAATTCGCGCCTGATGCGGCGCTGTTTCGTCATTGGATCGAACACGTGCACGGGCTAACCGGCAGTTTGTACGGTCGCCATATGTACGAGATCATGCGCTACTGGGACGAAGACCGGCCTGAATGGACTCCGGATCTACGCGACTTTGCAGCGGCATGGCGGCGGCAGCCGAAATGGGTCGTGTCGCGCTCGCTGAAGTCTGTCGGCCCTAACGCCACACTTGTCGGGGATGACACGGAGGCTGCGGTGCGCAGGCTTAAAGATGAACTGCCGGGCGAGATTTCGGTTTCCGGACCAGGCCTGGCGGGAAGTTTGACCGAGCTTGTCGATGAATATCGACTTTACGTCCACCCCGTCGTACTCGGTCGCGGCAAGCCGTTTTTCGCCGCCCCCCGCCCGCGGCTGCGCCTCGTGGCCAGCGACCTGATCGGCGGAGACGTCATCAGGTTGACTTACGTTCCTGGTGGTTGCGTTCAGTTCATAAGAGACGAACTCGCCTGCCCGGGTCCATGCGGCGGGCGGTTTCGGCTGTGGAATCCGGCCGACGAACCAACTACCCTGCCCCAATCTGCTCACCGCGCTTCGGCTGGACGCAAAAGGCACAAGAAATGACCCCTCGACCTTCCTTTCTCGGCTTGCCTGATCGCCTAGCCGATGGCGTGACGCCTCGTGCGGTAATCTTCGGCGCTGGTCACGGCAGCACCTATCCCGGCAAGGACAGCAGCGCCTATGCCCTTGCCGCCGATGCTGTCCGTGGCGCGAGCCTTGACGATGCCGGGCTCGTCGAACACTGGGATTTCGACCTCGGCGGGCCGCTGTTTGACGGCAAGCCCAACTGTTGCATCGATGCCGGCGACATCCCGACGACCCTACATGACAATGCCGGCAATCGCGCCCGGATCGAGGCCAAGACACGCGAGATCCTGGCCTTGCCGGCTGTGCCAATCCTGCTTGGCGGCGACTGCTCGGTGACCATCCCCTTCCTCGCCGGTTTTGCGGACCAAGGTCCGGTATGGGTCCTGCAGATCGATGCCCATATCGACTGGCGCGACGAGGTGCATGGCGAGCGCTACGGCTATTCGAGCCCGATGCGGCGCGCCAGCGAGACGCCGCATGTCGCGGGCATGGTGCAGGTTGGTCTCCGCAGCGTCGGCAGCGCCCGCCTTGCGGAAATCGAAGCGGCACAACGCTACGGCAGCCGTTTCGTGACCGCCCGCGAGATCCACACCCAGGGTATCGAAGCCGCCCTGCGGCATATTCCGGAAGCAGCGCGGGTTGTCGTCACCCTAGATTTCGACAGCCTCGACCCTTCCATCATGCCGGGCGTGGCGGCGCGTACGCCAGGCGGCCTCACCTACACGCAACTGATCGACCTGATCGCCGGCCTTGGCAGGCGGGCCAAAATCGCCGGTTTCGACCTCGTCGAGTTCTATCCTCCCGCCGACATCGACAATCTGTCGGCGCTTACCGCCGCCCGGGCTCTCGTAAATGTGATCGGAACCATTGTTCGACGGGTTTGAAATCCGGCCTTTCCGTACTGAGCGATTGATGAATATTCAGGCAGTGCGACTGAAACGCGCTTGAGTTCATCGCGGCCCAACCGTCCGCTCGCCAGGGCGGTACGGCGAATGGAAACGCTGACGCGGGGCGTCTGCCGCTCGAGTTCGAGGCGTTTGGGGACGGCGTCGGCGGATGTCACGATGCCGCGCGCGACAAGCCCCTGCCCGCCTTCGTTCTCGCTGGCGAACAGGAAGACGACGTCACCCTCGGCGATGTGCTTGCCGCCATACATGGTTTTCTGGGCGGCGAAGACGAAGGCCTCCGACCGCGGGTCCCTCGGCCTTGATGGCATACGCCATGGCTTACGGTTTCCGGCTGAGGCGTATCCGGTAGTTCAGCACGCGCCGGGCGCCCGGCTCGATCAGCATGACACCCGGCTTGTCGGCGAAGTCGCCGTCGAAATCGACGGGGCTGGCGATGCCGTGCCAGGGCTCGATGCACAGGAACGGCGCGCCACCGGGTTTGGACCAGATGCCCAGTTCCTGAAATTCCTGCCATGAGACCTCGATCGCCGGGCCGTGATCGGCGCCGTAGCGAACACTGTGGCTGGCTGGGTTGTCCAGGATCACGGCATCCTCATCGAAGAGCCGCTCGGAGAGTTCGAGGGTATTGCCTTTGACAGGCGTCGGCTGCGCTGCCGGAAGCAGAAGGCCTTCCTTCAGGCGGCGGATTGGTGCCCGCTCTGGTTCGGCGAAGGTCAGCCGGTAGGCTTGCTTGGGCAATTCCGGCAGCAGCGGCCAGTTGAACGCCGGATGCGCCCCGATCGACGCCGGCATCGGCTCGTCGCCGGTGTTGGTGATCTCGAATCCTATGTCGAGTTGCCCCTCGCCCAGCGCATAGGTCACGGCAAGGCGAAATGCGAACGGGTAATGCGTTCGGGTCTCCGCGTCGTCGGTGAGCAGCAGGCTACAGGATCGCGAGCTCCTCTGCGCCCAAGCAAACGGCTTGTCGCGGGCGAAGCCGTGCTGCGTCATCGGATAGGTCTGGCCGCGATGGCGCAGTTGATCGCCCTTCAGCCGGCCGACGATCGGAAACAGCACCGGTGAATGGCGGCGCCATTCCGGGCCGGCCTGCCACAACAGCTCGCCGCCATCGGCATCGCGCAGGGAGACCAGTTCGGCGCCCTGCCCGACCACCGTCGCCGAGATGCCGTCGCCTTGAAGCGTGTAGCTGTCCTGTTGCATCCCGTCCTCGCGGCTGTGCGGCGTGGCTGGCACGCTAGCAAATGGTCGGGCGTGAACTCAAGGCGGCGGGCGTCGTTTGCATTTCACACAGTGGCGATGACCGTTGGTGGCGAGCTAGACGTCTTTCGAACGAAAATGGCCGGAGGTTCCCTCCGGCCACGCCAAGACTCAAAGCTGTTGCCTGCTACGGTCCGGACTATTCGCGCTCACCGGTGAAATTCAACAGCAACTGGAAGATGTTGATGAAGTTCAGATAGAGCGAGAAGGCGCCGAAAACGGCGAGCTTCTGGCGCGATTCGCCGTCAAAATTCTCGGCATACTGTTCCTTGATCGTCTGCGTGTCCCAGGCGGTCAGGCCGATGAACACGGCGATGCCGATCACCGAGATGGCGAACTGCAGCGCGGTCGAGCCGAGGAAGATGTTGACGATGCTGGCGATCACCACCCCGATCAGGCCCATGATCAGGAATGACGAGAACTGGGTCAGGTCACGCCTGGTCGTGTAGCCGTAGAGGCTGGTGGCGCCGAACATGGTGGCGGCGATGAAGAAGGTGCGCGCGATGCTGGTTCCGGTGAAGACCAGGAACACCGAGGCCAGCGACAGGCCCATGACAGCACAGAAGGCCCAGAACATCGCCTGCGCGCTCGATGCCGACATGGTCTGCATCTTGAACGAGAACAAAAGCACGAAGGCGAGCGGCGCCAGCATCACCACATATTTCAGCGGGCTGGAAAAGATCGGCACGTAAAGCGCCGGCGTCGACGACACCATGAAGGCGACAAGGCCGGTGACGACAAGGCCGAGGCCCATATAGTTGTAGACGCGCAGCATGTGCTGGCGCAGGCCTTCGTCATAGACGGCTCCGGACCGGGCGCCCGCGCCGACGCGGTATCCCATATTGGGGGTATTCATCTCAATTCTCCTTTGCGGGTCGATCAGTAAAGCGTTCTGGCGAGCGTCTCCGCGGCGCGGTCGAGGTCATGGACCCCACTTTTCGCGACAACCGCATAGGCGACCTCGCCGATCTGGAAATAGGCCGAGGAAATATCGCCCGAAGGCGCCACAGTCGGCTTGACCACGTCGAAGCTGCCCGGCCGGATCGCGAACAACGACACCAGGCCCATATCCTTCGTGTCGACAGCCATTTCGACGCTCGGTCCGAAGCGCGACGGATAGATCTGCACGTCGCGGACCTTCCAGTCCTTCGGCAGGGATGGCATGACGATGGCGGTGGCGGCGCGGATCTCGCCGGCATTGTAATTGGGCGCCTCGGTTTGCGAGGGCATGCTCTCACGCACCAGTGTCGTCCTGTGTGCCCGCACGGCCTCATCGACATAGGCAGGCGGCTGCGGCGAGGCGATAACCTTGGTCACCGACATCGGCCCGATGATGCCATTGGCCAGCCAGCCGGCGCCGACCAGGGCGGCAACCGTCGCCGCGCGCTGCAGCACGCCGAAGATGCGGCCCCGGCCAAGCCCCCTCTCCAGCCGCCGCGCGGCATCGGCCGTCGCCGGCCGCGCCATGCCCTTGGAGCCGGCAAGCGCCACGCGCAGCTCGTCGCGGGTTCTGAGATCCAACATCACACGCGCGGCCGTCTCCGGGCGCGCGGACAGGAAAGCTTCGACCTCGATGCGGCGGGTGACATCGAGTTGATCGTCGACATAGGCGTCGAGATCGGCGTCTGTAACCGGGTCGACCAGAGTGGTCATGAGTCGCCTCCCACGATCCTGAGATGATTTTTGCCGCGCGCCGGTGCTTCTTCCATCTGGCGCAAGGCGGCGCGCGCCCGGCCGATGCGCGACATCAGCGTGCCCAGCGGCACGCCGCTGGCATTGGCGGCCTGCTGGTAGGAAAGGCCCTCGATGGCAACGAGATGCAGGGCCGAGCGCTGCTCTTCCGGCAGGCTGAAGAAGGCTTCTCGCACCTGCGCAAGGCGCACCGAATGCTCCTGCGGCGCTGGCGTGCTGCTGTCGGCCAGATATCCGGCCTGTTCGAGGCGCGCGGCTTCCGACCGGTGCGAGCGCACCCGGTCGATGAAGGTGTTGTGGACGATCGACAACAGCCAGGCCCGCAGGTTTCCGCCCGAGCGGAACGTGCCGCGCCGCTCATAGGCACGCACCAGCGCGTCATGCACGAGATCCTCGGCCTCGACGCCGTCGCGCGTCAGCGAGCGCGCGTAGCGCCGCAGCGACCCGAGCTGTCCTATGATGTCAAAGCGTGGCATCGACCGTTTCATGCCCTGTTTACGGAGCACGTGGGGATTTTAATCCCGGCTACCGCCAAATTTTTCGCCGGGCATCCGACGCCGCACTCAAGCCTGGCGCGGATTTGCCGGTTTGGGAACCGTCACGCCACAAGCGCGCAGCACCCACCGGCAGCCGTCGCTGCGAATATCGGTGATGCTCAAGGGTTCGATGTCGATCTTCGCGCTGGCGGCAAGCGGTGCGCCGAGAACGTGCAGGATAGCGGTGCGGATGACGCTGGCATGCGTCACGGCGATGGTGTGGCCGGCTTCGGCAATCAATCCATCCATCAGCTTTGACGCCCTGCCCGCTACATCGGCCAGCGACTCGCCACCATGCGGGGCGGTATTGGGATTGCTAAGCCAGGCAACGATCTCATCCGGCTGTTGCGCCTGCACCTCTTCGAAGCTCCTGCCTGACCATCGTCCGTAGTCCTGGTCCGCCAGCAGCGGTTCGACCGATGCTTCCAGCCCCAACGCCTCGGCGGTCTGGCGAGCCCGCAGCGCCGGCGCGGTCCAGACGCGATCGGCGCGGCGCAGCGTCCCGCGCATCGCTCTGGCCGAGGTCAGCGATCTCGGCTCCAGCGGCTCATCGGCCGGAAACGATCCTTTCCGGGTCGCCGCCGTAGCGCCGGCACAGATCATGGTCAGACGGACGAGCATGGAGCATGCTTTCTCTGAAGTGGTTGAAAGCCGCACCAACAGGTGCGGGCGCAATCAAAACCGCTGGTGAAACGTAGCCAATTTGCGTATCACTCCGCCGCGCCAACGGAACCATAATGATGTTCGAAGACCTGCAGCCAGCTCCCGCCGACAAGATTCTCGCGCTGATCGGGCTCTATCGCGCCGATCCACGTCTTGGCAAGGTCGACCTCGGCGTCGGCGTCTACAAGGATCGCGACGGCAAGACGCCGGTCATGCGCGCCGTGCGCGAGGCCGAAAAGCGGCTGCTGAATAGTCAGGACACCAAGACCTATCTCGGCCTTGCCGGCGATATCGGCTTCAACACCGTCATGGCCACGCTCGCCTTTGGTCCGGGTGCCGACATGGCGCGCATCCGCGCGGCACAGGCGCCTGGCGGTTCCGGTGCGCTGCGGCTGGTGGCGGAACTGCTCAAGCGGACGCGTTCGGACGCGACGGTGTGGGTCTCCGACCCGACCTGGCCGAACCATATGCCGGTGATGCGGGCCGCCGGCCTGCAAATCCGCGAATACCCCTATTTCGACGCGGCTTCGGGCGCGGTTCGTTTCGATGACATGCTGGCGGCGCTGCGGACGGCGCAAAGCGGCGATGTGGTGCTGCTGCACGGCTGCTGCCACAACCCGACCGGCGCCAATCTGGACGCCGCTCAGTGGGAGGCCGTGACCGATCTTGTCGTCGAGCGCGGTCTGCTGCCGTTTGTCGACATCGCCTATCAGGGCTTCGGCGATGGCCTGGAGGCTGATGCCCTCGGCTTGCGGCTGCTGGCGGCGAAAGTTCCGGAAATGGTTGTCGCGTCGAGCTGTTCAAAGAATTTCGCCGTCTACCGCGACCGTGTCGGTGCTGCCATGGTCCTGGCCCGGGACGGCTCGCAGGCGGACATCGCGATGAGCCAGATGCTGTCGGCGGCGCGCGCCATGTATTCGATGCCGCCGGACCATGGCGCGGCCGCCGTACGCATCGTTCTGGAAGACGCCGCGTTGCGTGCCGACTGGGAAGCCGAACTTGAGGAGATGCGCCTGCGCATGCTGCGGCTTCGCGTGGCTTTCGCCGAGGCACTGCGCCGGCAATCCAACTCCGACCGTTTCGACTTCGTTGCCAGCCATCGCGGCATGTTCTCCAGGCTCGGCCTCACGGAAGCGCAGGTCGAACGGCTGCGCGTCGAGCACGCCGTCTACATGGTCGGCGACAGCCGCATCAACGTGGCAGGCCTGCCAGAGGACGGCATGGATGACCTCGCCAAGGCGATCGTTTCCGTGCTGGACTGACGAAGCTGATACGGTGCAACTGTGGACAAGGTCCCCTTCCCGGCTGACAGCGTTGGCCGTGCGTCGGTCGGCGCGATAGCATTCGCCGCATGACACCATCGAAAGATATTTCACGCCTGATCGAGATCATGGCGGCGTTGCGCGCGCCGAAGACCGGTTGCCCGTGGGATATCGAGCAGAATTTCTCCACCATCGCGCCCTATACGATCGAGGAAGCCTATGAGGTGGCCGATGCCATCGCACGCGGCGATCTCGACGATTTGCGCGACGAGCTTGGCGATCTCCTGTTGCAGGTCGTATACCATGCCCAGATGGCGCAGGAGGCCGGCGAATTCGCCTTTGGCGACGTGGTCCAGGCCATCACCACCAAGATGATCCGCCGCCATCCGCATGTCTTTGGCGACGAAAAGGCCCGCAGCGCCGGCCTGGCCAAGGGCATGTGGGAAAAGATCAAGGCGCAGGAGAAGGCCGAGAAGCGACAAGCCCGCCTCGCGCGAGGCCTCGACCCCGAGGACAATGGCAAGGGCTTCCTGGACAGCGTTCCGGTCGCCCTGCCCGCCTTGACGCGAGCCCTGAAACTTCAGGAAAAAGCCGCCCGCGTCGGCTTCGACTGGAGCGAGGCTGCCCCCATCCTGGACAAGATCGAGGAAGAAATCGGGGAGTTGCGCGAGGCACTGGCCAAAGGTGAAACGGCCGAGATCAAGGACGAGTTCGGCGACATGCTGTTTGCTGTCGTCAATCTCGGCCGCCATCTGAAGCTCGATTCGGAGGCAGCACTCAGCGGCACGAACGAGAAATTCCGCTCACGTTTCCACTATGTCGAGCAGGCCCTGGACAAATCAGGCGGCTCGCTGGAGGAAGCTACGCTGGAAGAAATGGAAGCGCTCTGGCAGGAAGCAAAGACCGCGAAGTAGGCCCGGCAATTCCTTACGAGAAACGCGATACAATTTCCCGGAATTTACGCGCGTTACCCGTTGTTTTTGCGACGCAATCGGCTTTCGATCTCTTCTCGGGCGCTTTGTGTGGCCTTCAGCGAAAGGGTAGCGCTGCCGTCGTCATTGTCAGTCCGCGAAACGACGTCACCGTTGCGATAAAGCCAGTCGACCAAGCCGAACTGTGCCGGCTCGATCGTCACCGTCAGCTCTTCGAGCTCGCCGGCCATCCGGGTTTCGATGAGGGCCTTCAGCGCATCGATGCCTTCGCCCGATACCGCGGATACGGCAATTGGCGGTTCCTTGCTGCCGTCGGCACCGTCGGCTAGCAGCCGCTGCCTGTTGCCGTCGTCCAGAAGGTCGATCTTGTTCCAGACTTCGATGACCCGCTTGGTGTCGCTGGCATCGACGCCGAGGTCGGCGAGGATGCGCTCGACGTCCTCGGCCTGCGCAGCCGTATCGGGATCGGAAATGTTGCGCAGATGGATGACGAGATCGGCCTCGACCACCTCCTCCAACGTCGCGCGGAAAGCCGCGATCAGATGCGTCGGCAGGTCCGAAATGAAGCCGACCGTGTCGGAAAGAATAATCGGTGTGCCATGTGGCAGGCGCACGCGGCGCAGGGTCGGATCAAGCGTGGCAAACAGCATGTCCTGCGCCAGCACCCCTGCTCCGGTCAGCTTGTTGAACAGCGTCGACTTGCCGGCGTTGGTGTAGCCGACGATCGCCACCACCGGAAACGGCACCTTCTTGCGCTTGGCGCGGTGTAGGTCACGGGTGCGGCGCACGGTTTCCAGCTCGTGCTTCAGTTTTATGATCTTTTCCTGCAACTGCCGCCGATCGGATTCGATCTGCGTTTCACCGGGACCGCCGAGGAAGCCGGCACCGCCGCGCTGGCGCTCCAGGTGGGTCCAGCTGCGTACCAGGCGGCCCTTCTGGTAGTTGAGATGGGCAAGCTCGACCTGCAGCGTGCCTTCCTTGGTACGCGCCCGCTCCCCGAATATCTCCAGGATCAGCCCGGTACGATCCAACACCTTGGCGTTGAATTCCTTCTCGAGATTGCGCTGCTGCACCGGCGTCAGCGGGTGGTCGACGATGACCACTTCCGCGTGACCTTCCTTGACGATTTCGGCCAACTCCTCGACCTTGCCGCTGCCCAGCAGCGTCGCCGGGCGAGGGTCGTTGACGGTCACGACCGCCGTATGGATCAGATCTAGGTTGATGGCGCGGGCAAGGCCGACTGCTTCGTCGTGGCGCGCCTCGGCCGAGCGGGTCAGCCGGGGACGGTTCGTGTCGTCATCGCCGCGCTGCTGGCGGGTAAGCACCGGCACGATGACAACAGCCCGGGTCGGGGCTTCGGCTACCGTCCCGGGATGATGTGCTGGTTTTCCGCGAACCGTGCCGTCCGCGTCCTTCTCACGTGCCAATCAGGCGCCCTGGCTTTCCTCGCCATCGAACATCTGAACCGGCTGGCTCGGCATGATCGTGGAAATGGCGTGCTTGTAGACGAGCTGGGAGTGGCCGTCGCGGCGCAACAGGACGCAAAAATTGTCGAAAGAAGTGACCACGCCGGTCAGCTTCACGCCGTTGATAAGAAAGATGGTGAGCGGGTTCTTGCTCTTGCGAACTGAATTCAGGAACAGGTCCTGAAGGTTTTGCGATCGTTCCGCCATTGTTTTTGTCTTTCGCCGATCCCCTTCGGTTTGCAGCCAATGCGCCAAATTAGCGGGCACATGTCAAGCGCGCAAACACCCTCTTGCCGTCAGTAACGACAAGCAGAACGAGATATATTGATGTTCATTCCACCTGAGCGGTTATCAGGCTGGACTTTTTTCCGCAATGTCAAAAAAGGCCTGCCGCAACGAAAGTGTTATTGAGCCGGGGTGTCCGTTGGCTACGGGATCACCGTCAATGGCCACGATCGGCATGGCAATAGTCGTCGCCGAACTGATGAATGCTTCGCGGGCCGCCTTGGCCTCGGCGACGGAAAATCCACGCTCCTCGATCTTCAGGCCGAGCTTTGCCGCGACTTCGAACATGGTGGTGCGCGTGATGCCGCGCAAAATGCCATGTTCGGCCGGCCGGGTGACCAGAACGCCGTCCCTGGTAACGATCCAGGCATTCGACGAGCCACCTTCCTTGACGTTGCCATCGGTATCCACGAACCACGCCTCCTGCGCGCCCGCCTCCTTGGCCTTCTGCTTGGCCAACACATTGGGCAGCAGTCCGACGGTCTTGATGTCGACACGGTCCCAGCGGTTCTCCGGCACGGTGATGACCGCGATGCCGGTCTCGGCGCGTTTCGTGCCGGCGGCAGGATCCGCCTTCCTGGCTGTCACCACCAAAGCCGGCTTGGTGTCCGCCGACGGAAAAACGAAATCGCGGCTGGCGACACCACGCGTCACCTGAACATAGACCAGACCGTCGACGACATGGTTGCGGTTGACCACCTCGCGCAGGATCAGCGGCAACACGTTGCGCGTCACCGGCCAGGCGATCGACAGTTCGGTCAGCGAGCGGTTAAGCCGGGCGAGGTGGCGCGGCATGTCGACGATGAAGCCGCGCGCCACCTCGCAGACCTCGTAGACGCCGTCGGCGAACTGATAGCCGCGATCCTCGATATGCACGGCGGCATCGGCATGAGCGATGTAGCGCCCGTTCACATAGGCAATGCGCGGCATTTGTCACCTCGGGGAATTTGGTCCGGCCTGTTTAGGCGATTCCGCCCTTGAGGTAACGGACAATCGCGTGGGCCACTGGATATCCGGTCAGACGCCCAGCGACTTCAGCTTGCGATGCAAGGCGGAGCGTTCCATGCCGATGAACTCGGCGGTCTTCGAAATGTTGCCGCCGAACCGGTTGATCTGGGCGATCAGATAGTCCTTTTCGAACTGTTCGCGTGCCTCGCGCAGCGGCAGCGCCATGATGTGCTGGTCCGACTGGTTGGGTGTGCGCGGCATGACATCGCCGATTTCGGACGGCAAAAGATCGGCGGTGATCGGCGCGTCGACGTCCTCGCCGCGCGCCAGGATCATCAGGCGCTCGACATTGTTGCGCAGCTGGCGGACGTTGCCCGGCCAATTGTGCGCCTGCAACACGGCCAGTGCGTCGTCGCCGATGCGGCGCGGCTTGATGCCGGCCTGGCGGGCGATCTGCTTCATGAAATTGTCGACGAGATAGGGAATGTCCTCGCGCCGCTCGGCAAGTCCGGGCACCATGACCGGGACGACCGCGAGACGGTGGTAAAGATCCTCGCGGAAACGCCCGTCGGCGATCATCGCCTCCAGGTTCTGCGAGGTCGAGGAAATGATGCGCACATCGACCTTGACCCGCTTCGTGCCGCCCACCCGCTCGAACTGCTGTTCGACCAGCACGCGCAAAATCTTGTTCTGCGTCTCGCGCGGCATGTCGGCCACTTCGTCGATGTAGAGAATGCCGCGATGGGCTTCCTCCAGCGCTCCCACCTTGCGTTCGACCCCGTTCGATTCGGTGCCGAACAATTCGATCTCCATGCGCTCGGGCGTGATGTTGGCGGCGCTCAGCGTCACGAACGGCCCACCCTTGCGTGTCGACAGCGTATGGATGGCGCGCGCCGCCAGTTCCTTGCCCGAACCGGAGGGGCCAACGATCATCACGCGGCTGTTGGTCGGCGCGACGCGCTCGATGGTCTGGCGCAACTGGCTCATCGCCGACGACATGCCGATCAGGTCGAAGGTTTCGCCGCTGCGCAGTTTGAGGTCGGAAACCTCGCGGCGCAATTTCGAGGTCTCGAGCGCGCGCTCGGCGATGAGGATCAGCCTGTCGGCCTTGAACGGCTTCTCGATGAAGTCATAGGCGCCGCGGCGAATGGCGGAGACCGCCGTTTCGATGTTGCCATGACCTGAAATCATCACCACGGGCAGGTTCGGATGCATGGTCTTGATCTCGTCGAGCAACGCCAACCCGTCCAGACGCGAACCCTGCAGCCAGATGTCCAGGAAGATCAGCCTCGGCGCCCGATCGGCGATGGCCGCCAGTGCACTGTCGGCGTCGAATGCCGTACGGGTTTCGTGACCCTCGTCACTGAGGATGCCTGCGACGAGCTCGCGGATGTCTTCCTCGTCATCGACGATGAGAATATCAGACGCCATTACCGACCTTTTCAGTTTCTCGTTCGTGGTCCGCCCTGCCTTCGCCGCGCGCTGGGGTGCCGGCCGAGGGCGGCAGGATAATGCTGATCATCGCACCACGCCCGCCATGGAAATCCGCGGGCGCGTCATGGAGTTCCAACCTGCCGCCATGGTCCTCCACGATCTTCTTGACGATAGCGAGACCAAGTCCGGTGCCCTTCTCGCGTGTGGTCATATAGGGCTCCAGCAGCCGTTGGCGATTCTCGCGCGGCAGACCTTTGCCATTGTCGATGACGTCGATGCGAATCGCGCCATTGTGGCGGCCGGCTTGAATCCGGATTATGCCGTGCGAGCCGTCCTTCTGTTCCAAACCGTCGATCGCCTCGGCGGCGTTCTTGATCACATTGCCGAAGGCCTGGGCCATCAGCCGGCTGTCGAAGGTGCCCTTGAGCGGTTCACTGCCGAATATCCGCTCGAAAGTGATGTCGGCCCGGCTGACTTCGACCAGGAAAGAAGCCTCGCGTAGTGATTCGCGAAGGTCGATGGCCTTCATCTCGGGTTTTGGCATGCGCGCGAAAGCCGAGAACTCGTCGACCATGCGGCCAATGTCCTCCACCTGCCGGATGATCGTGTCGGTACACTGGTCGAAAACTTCGCGATCCTCGGTGATCACCTTGCCATAGCGGCGCTTGATGCGCTCGGCGGAAAGCTGGATCGGCGTCAGTGGATTCTTGATCTCGTGGGCAATGCGCCGCGCGACATCGGCCCATGCGGACGAACGCTGGGCCTGAACCAGGTCGGTGATGTCATCGACCGTCACCACATAGGATTTTTCCTCGGAGCCATCGTCGCCTGCCTCGATCGTGACCTGCACATTGAAGGTCCGCTCGGCGCCGGCGCGATAGAAGGTCACCTGCTCGCGGTAAACCGGTTTGCCGGACTTGCGGCCAATCTCGAAAACGCGGCCGACATGCGGCAGGACAGCGGAAAGATTCTGCCCAAGGGCCGCGCTGGCGGAAATGGCCAGCATGGTCTCGGCCGAGCGGTTGACGATGGTGACGATGCCATACGGATCGACGCCGATGACGCCGGCCGTGACGCCGGCAAGCACCGCTTCGGAAAAACGGCGGCGCTCGTCGATCAGGTCCTTGGCGGACAGGATTTCGTTTCGCTGCGATTTCAGCTCGAGCAGCATCTTGTTGAACGTGTCGCCAAGCGAGGCGACATCGCCGTCGGACGGCCGCACCGGCACCGCAACGTCCAGGTTTCCGGTAGCAACCTCGTCGGCGGCACCAATGAGCTGCCGGATCGGCCGCACCAGACGGTCGGCGACGGCAATGCCGGTCCAGATCGCCGACAGGATGACAATCAGCGTCAGCGACAGATAGGGCAGCGCGAAGGCCACCTGCGAGGTGCGGCGATTGTCTTCCAGACCACGATATTCGTCAGTGTTGGACCGCACGATCTGGCGCGCCTTGATCACGTCGGGATCGACAAGGCGGATGGTGTAGAGATAGAGCCCTTCGATCTCGCGCAGCTTGACGATAGCGCCCATGATGTTGCGCGTGCGCGGTTCGATCAGCACGGGCTTGCCGTCTTCGGCACTGGCCACGGCGCCTTCGGGTGGCTCCGGCATGGCGAAATCGACATCGGTCTTCGCGCTCATGACGAAGGAGCCGTCGGCCTTGATCAGCGCGGCGTGGGCAAGCGAGCGGCCCACGGCCTCCTTGTTCATCAGATCGAGAAAGCCGGTGCGATCGAGGCCGTAGAGCGTCCGCGACGCATCGAGGTCATAGGCCATCGACAATGTCGTGCCCTGCAGGTTGCGCGCGTTCTCCTGAACATAGGCGTCGGCGATCGACAGGGATGAGTTGACGATCGTCTTGGTGCGAATCTCGAACCAGCGATCAAGGCCGATGTCGAGCGTGATGGATGCGATGATCGCCACCATGATGGCCGGAATGGCGGCGACGAGCGCGAACATGGCAACGATGCGCACATGCAGCCGCGAGGCAGCCTTGCCATGCCGGCGTGCCATGATGATGCGGTGCACCTCACGGCCGATCAAGGCTATGAGGAAGAGCACGAAGGCGGCGTTGAGTGCGATCAGCGACCAGGTCGCCTTGGCGTCGGGCGCGATCGGAGTGGCGCCCACCAGGATGGCGAACGAGATGGCCGCCATGATCAGCGCGCCGACAACCGCCACCACGCCGGGCAGCGCCAGCAGCCGGCGCCCGTCGCGCGCGCCGGGTTTGCTAAAAAGCGGTTCGTTCAGTGTTGGTGCCTGCGAAGCCATATCGCCGTCTAGAACCAGTGATTGCGTCCGATCTATGCAACGCATTGTGGCGATTATGCAACAAGTGTGACACGGACGGGAATCTTTCCCCGTTCGGTCCCCTGAAAAAATCGTGTGCCTGGCGCGGGCTCAGGTCTGGCGCGATGACTTGTAGACGTTGACGCCCAATTCGCGAATCTTCTTGCGCAGCGTGTTGCGGTTGAGCCCCAAAAGCTCCGCGGCCTTGATCTGGTTGCCGCGGGTTGCCGTCATCGAAGCCAGTACCAACGGATATTCGACTTCGGACAGAATGCGCTCGTAGAGGCCGGCGGGCGGCAATTCGCCAGCAAAGGAGGCGAAATAACGCTGCAGGAAGTGCTCCACCGCCTGACCGATGGAAAGATCGTCGGGAATGAGGTTGCCGGCACCGGGTACCACCGGGCGCTCGCCTGTCTTGAGCTCAGCCTCGATGATTTCGGCTGAAATCTCGTCCTGCGAATAGAGCGCGGCGAGCCTGCGAACGAGGTTTTCAAGCTCGCGCACATTGCCCGGCCAGGGATAGCGCTTCATCAGTTCGATGCCGCCCGAAGAGATGCGCTTGGTCTGCAGCCCCTCCATCTCGCCAAGCTTGAAGAAATGCCGCACCAGGTCGGGCACGTCCTCGGAGCGTTCGCGCAGCGCCGGCAACCTGAGCGGCACGACGTTGAGACGGTAGAAAAGGTCCTCGCGAAAGAGGCCCTGGTTGATCAGCGTGCGCAGATCCTTGTTGGTGGCGGCGACGATGCGCACATCGGTCTTGATCGGCGTGCGGCCGCCGACCGTCGTGTACTCGCCCTGTTGCAGGACCCGCAGCAGGCGCGTCTGCGCCTCCATCGGCATGTCGCCGATCTCGTCGAGGAACAGCGTGCCCCCCTCGGCCTGCTCGAAGCGACCGGTCGAGCGGTTCTGCGCGCCGGTGAAGGCGCCCTTCTCGTGGCCGAACAATTCCGATTCGATGAGATCGCGCGGGATCGCCGCCATGTTGATGGCGACGAACGGACCGCCTCGGCGGCGTCCATATTCATGCAGCGCCCGCGCCACCAGTTCCTTGCCGGTGCCCGATTCGCCCGAGATCATCACCGTCAGGTCGGTCTGCATCATGCGCGCCAGCATGCGGTAGATGTCCTGCATGGCGGCCGAACGGCCGACCAGCGGCATCGATTCGGGCTGCTCATCCGGCCGCGTGTCGATCTTTGGCCGGCGGGGCTCTGACAGCGCGCGGTTGACGATGTTGAGGAGCTCCGTCAGGTCGAACGGCTTCGGCAGATATTCGTAGGCGCCGGTTTCGGAAGCACGGATCGCCGTCATGAACGTGTTCTGGGCGCTCATGACGATGACCGGCAGTTCCGGCCGCGCCTTCTTGATGCGCGGCAACATGTCGAAGGCGTTCTCGTCCGGCATCACGACGTCGGTGATGACGAGATCACCTTCCCCGGCCGCCACCCAACGCCACAGGGTCGAGGCGTTGGAGGTGACGCGCACCTCGTGACCGACACGCGACAGGGCCTGATTGAGCACGGTGCGGATCGCCGCATCGTCGTCGGCGACGAGAATATTGCCGCGAACGGTCATTTGCGATCTCCTTCGCCATCTTGATCGGCGCCCAGCGCCGTTTCCTTCCAGGCCGGCATCAAGACCCGGAACGTTGTCGCGCGCGGGGTCGAATCGCATTCGATGATGCCGCCATGTTCCCCGACGATCTTGGCAACCAGCGCCAGTCCCAGCCCCGAGCCGTTCGGCTTGGTGGTGATGAAGGGATCGAACAGGATCGGCAGGATATCTTCCGAGACGCCGGAACCATTGTCGCGCACGCAGAACTCCAGCGGCAAAGATACGCGGTCCTGAGTGCCCGGGACCGAAACACGAATGCCGGGCCGGAAGGCGGTTGACAGCACGATCTCGCCCTGGGGATCGCTGCCGATCGCCTCGGCGGCGTTCTTGACCAGATTGAGGAACACCTGGATCAGCTGGTCGCGATTGGCGAATACCGGAGGCAATGATGGATCATAATCCTCCAATATCTTGATTTTCTTTGCGAAACCGTTCTTTGCGATCGCTTTCACATGATCGAGCACGACATGGATATTCACGGGATAGCGGTCGATCGGGCGTTCGTCCGAAAACACCTCCATACGGTCGACCAGCGACACGATGCGGTCCGTCTCGTCGGTGATCAGCCGCGTCAGCGCGCGATCCTCATCGGACGCCGACAGTTCGAGCAGTTGCGCCGCTCCCCTGATGCCGGAGAGCGGGTTCTTGATCTCATGCGCCAGCATCGCCGCCAGGCCGGTCACCGAGCGTGCCGCACCGCGATGCGTCATCTGGCGGTCGATCTTGTCGGCCATCGATCGTTCCTGGAACATGACCACGACGGAGCCCGGAAATTCCGGCACCGGCGCGACATAGAGATCGACGACCTTCTCGATGCCAAGGCGCGGTGACGAGACGTCGACCCGATACTCGTTGACGGGCGCGCGGCGCTCGCGCACCTGGTCGACCAGCGTCAGCAACGGGCTGCCGAACGGTATGAGTTTGGACAAGGTGTTGCGCGCCAGCATGGTTGCGCTGGAGCGAAAGAAATCCTCGGCATCGGCGTTGGCGAAGGTGATGAACCCTTCCTCGCTGATCATGATCACCGGGCGGCGAATCGTGTTCAGCACGATCTGGGCGGCATCCGCCATTTCGGTGCCCTGGACGGCAGTGGCGGTCATGCGGCGCTCCGCAGGTTCAAGGTTTGCGGATCGCGCGAGAACACATCGCGCAGCAAGGCAATGACGCGGGCCGGTTCGAACCCGGTCATGATCGCTTTTCTAGTGTCGCCGGCGGCACCTTCGGCATGTCGGTCTAGATACCAGCCGAGATGCTTGCGCGCCTGCCGCAGGCCGCTCTCGACGCCGTAAAGCGCCAGCATGTCCTCGTAATGGGCAACGACATAATCGGCGAGCGCTTGGCGGGTCTCGGGAATGCCGGGCGAAAATGTCCCGGCGGCGGCCGACGCGATGCTGCCGGCGATCCATGGCGCGCCATAGTGGGCGCGGCCGACCATCACCGCGTCGGCGCCGGACTGTTCGAGAATGAGCGAGGCTTCGGCAGGCGAGCAGACATCGCCGTTGGCGACGACCGGGATGGATACGGCCTCCTTGACGCGAGCGATGGCGCGCCAGTCCGCTTTGCCCTGGTAGAACTGGCAGCGTGTGCGGCCATGGACAGTGACCATCCTGACGCCCGCCTGCTCGGCCCGGCGCGCAAGGACGGGAGCGTTGAGTGCGCCTTCGTCCCAACCCAGCCGCATTTTGACCGTCACCGGCACCTTGACGGCGCCGACCACGGCCTTGATCAGCGAAAGCGCGTGGTCGAGGTTGAGCATCAACGCCGAGCCGGCATAGCCACCGGTGACCTTCTTGGCCGGGCAGCCCATGTTGATGTCGATGATGTCGGCGCCCTCACCGGCGGCGATTCGAGCGCCTTCGGCCATGTGGATAGCCTCACGGCCGGCAAGCTGCACCATATGGACGGGCAGGCCGGAATGGCGTATGCGCAGATCGCAGCCGGCCCTGCCCTTGGCGAGTTCGCCGCTTGCCACCATTTCGGACACGACCAGGCCGGCGCCATGCGCATACGCGCGCTGCCTGAACGCCTCGTCGGTGATCCCCGACATCGGCGCGAGGAAAACGCCGTTGCGGATTATCACGCCGCCGACATCGAGTGGCGCGGCCAATCTGATCAAGTTAACCATGCACAAAAACCAAGCATGTCCATTCGTTGCACATTCTCTAGCCAGATCGAGAGAAATGTGCAACGCGCAATGACGCCACATTAAGGCGCAATTGGGAAAAAGCTGGCCTTCGTCCTTGGCCGCGACTAGGACCAGACGGCATGACGGGCGCAACTGAAAATCAGGCTTCGGATCCGAGTGGCAAAGTCGCGGTGGTTATCGTCGCGGCAGGCCGCGGCGCGCGCGCCGGACAGGCCGATGGTCCCAAGCAATATCAACGAGTTGGCGGTCGCGCCGTCATCGCTCGCGTCATCGACATTTTTCTGGCGCACCCGCTCATCGGCCGGATCGTCGTGGCCATTCATGCCGAGGACCGCGAGCTTTTCCGGCAAGCGGTCGGCACCGACGCCGATCGGGTGACGGCAATCGCCGGGGGCGCAACCCGGCAGGATTCGGTTCGGCTAGGGCTGCAGGCGCTGAGAAGCTACGCGCCGGACAAGGTTCTCATCCACGATGCCGCACGCCCCTTTGTCGACGTGGATCTGATCGACCGCACCATCGCGGCTATCGGCGAGCGAGAGGGCGCGCTTCCCGCACTGCCGGTCGCCGACACGCTGAAACGCGAATCGGCCACCGGCATGGTCGGCGAAACAGTCCCCAGGAGCGGGCTGCACGCGGCGCAAACGCCGCAAGGCTTTCCATTCCTCGCCATCATGACGATGCATGAGGAAGCCTACAGCAGCGGCAAGACCGACTTTACCGACGACGCGTCGATCGCCGAATGGATGCAGATGCCGGTGAAGCTCGTTCCGGGCTCACCGGACAATGTCAAACTCACCTGGGCACGAGACATCGCCATGGCACACCAGCGGCTTTCCAGCGAACGGGCGCACTTCCCCGACGTCCGCACCGGCAATGGCTATGACGTCCATGCCTTCGAGCCCGGCGACCACATCACGCTCTGCGGCGTCGCCATCCCGCATGACAGGAAACTGTCGGGCCATTCCGACGCCGATGTCGGCCTGCACGCCCTCACCGACGCACTGTTGGCGACCTGCGGGGCCGGCGACATCGGCACGCACTTTCCGCCGTCCGATCCGCAGTGGAAAGGCGCTGCCTCGCGCATATTCGTCGAACATGCGGCAAGACTGGTGCGCGAGCGCGGCGGCCGCATCGCCAATGCCGACATCACGCTGGTCTGCGAGGCGCCGCGCGTCGGCCCGCACCGCGAGGCGATGACATCGGTCCTTTCCCAGATGCTGGGCGTTTCGGCCGACCGTATCTCGGTCAAGGCGACAACCAACGAGAAGCTCGGCTTCGTCGGTCGCGAGGAAGGCATCGCGGCGATCGCCACCGCCAGTGTGGTGTTTCCCGGCGAGGTTCCGGAATGACCAACGGCGAACTGGCCATCGCCCTGTTCGAGGCCTGCCGCGAGCGCGGCATCATGCTGGCGACGGCGGAAAGCTGCACGGGAGGCATGATAATCGCCGCGCTGACCGACATCGCCGGCTCTTCCGCCGTGGTCGATCGCGGCTTCATCACCTATTCCAATGAAGCCAAGATGGACATGCTCGGCGTTCGCGCCACCACGCTCGACGCGCATGGCGCGGTATCCCGCGAGACAGCGACCGAGATGGCAACCGGCGCGCTTGCCCGTTCGCGCGCCGCGCTGACGCTGGCGGTCACAGGCATTGCCGGTCCGGGTGGCGGTTCCGCGGAAAAGCCGGTCGGGCTGGTCTGGTTTGGCGTTGCCGTCAACGGCCGACCCGTGACGGCCGAACGAAAGCTGTTTGCCGACAATGGCCGCGACTTCATCCGCCGGGAAACGGTCAAACATGCGCTGGAGCTCGGCTTGCAGGCACTTGGCGAGAGTCAGGCCGCCGGTGTCTTGCCGTAGATGACATCAGCGCGCTTCTCGAAAGCCTCGGCGAACATACGGAAGGCACGATCGAACATCGTGCCCATCAGCGCGCCCAGGATGCGGCTCTTGAATTCATAGTCGATGAAGAAGCGCACGGCGCAGCCGGCGCCGTCTGGCTCGAAACGCCAGACATTGCTCAGATATTTGAACGGGCCGTCGATGTATTTCACATCGATGGCGTTCTCGTCGGGCTTCAGCAGCACCTGCGTGGTGAAGGTCTCACGGATCGCCTTATAGCCGATGCTCATGTCGGCGACGAGGATGGTGCGTCCGTCACGCTCCTTGCGCGAGCGAACCGTCAGCGCCTCGCAAAGCGGCAGGAATTGCGGATAGGTCTCGATATCGGCGACCAGCGCGAACATCTGCCGAGGCGTGTGGGCAACGCGGCGGGTGGCTTCGAATTTCGGCATGAATCCGGCTCTAATACGCGTCGCGTCGAAGATGCATCAGAGCGATTTCGCGAGCTGCGCTTCGCGCGCCGCGCGCAGCCTGGCGAAATCATCGCCGGCGTGATGCGAGGAGCGCGTCAGCGGGCTCGACGCCACCAGCAGGAAACCCTTGGTCTTGCCGATCGTCTCGAAGGACTTGAATTCTTCAGGGGTGACGAAGCGGATCACCGGATGGTGCTTCTTCGACGGCTGCAGGTACTGGCCGATGGTCATGAAGTCGACATTGGCCGAGCGCAGATCGTCCATCAGCTGCAGGATTTCATTCCGCTCCTCGCCCAGCCCCACCATGATGCCGGACTTGGTGAAGATCGACGGATCGAGCTCCTTGACCCGCTGCAGCAGGCGGATCGAGTGGAAATAGCGGGCGCCGGGCCGGACCTTCAGATAATTCGACGGCACGGTTTCGAGATTGTGGTTGAAGACGTCGGGCCTGGCCGCCACGACGATTTCCAGCGCCCCGTCCTTGCGCAGGAAATCCGGCGTGAGAATTTCGATCGTCGTCAGAGGCGTTGCCGCCCGGATCGCACGGATGACATCGGCAAAGTGCTGCGCGCCACCATCGGCCAGATCGTCGCGGTCGACCGAGGTGATGACGACGTGGGTGAGCCCCATCTGCTTGACGGCGTGCGCGACGCGCGCCGGCTCATCGGGATCGAGCGCGGTCGGAATACCGGTGGCGACATTGCAGAAGGCGCAGGCGCGCGTGCAGATCTCGCCCATGATCATGAAGGTGGCGTGCTTCTTTTCCCAGCACTCGCCTATATTCGGGCAGCCGGCTTCTTCGCACACCGTCACCAGCTTGTGCGACTTCACGATCTCGCGTGTCTCGGCATAGCCTTTCGATACCGGCGCCTTGACGCGGATCCAGTCCGGCTTGCGCAACACCTCCTGGTCGGGCTTGTGGGCCTTCTCGGGATGCCGCAGCCGCGGCGCGTTGGCGATCGTGTCGAGGACAGTGACCATCTGAACCCTGGCTTTTCTCGCGACCGCCCACCGGCGATCGTCATTTCAACGTCATTTAGGACTTTTCAGCACAAAGAAAAAGGCTGCGGCGGCACATGCCGCCACAACCATTTGCGCATAGCCGAAGAGATATCGGCTAGCGGCGCACCAGGCGCCCGACCCAGATCAGCAGGCAGGCGCCGATGAAGCCGGTGATCAGATAGGCTGTCCAGCCGACGCCGAATGGCCCGAAATTGAGTGCCTGCAAAATGGCGTTCAACACGACAGCCCCAACGATGCCCATGATAATGTTCATGAAGATGCCGGTGTTGCTCTTCATGACCATTTCGGCAAACCAGCCTGCCAGGCCGCCGATGATGATGGCTGCGATCCAGCCCACGCCGTTCAAATGCATATGCCTTCTCCTTGTGCGCGTAAAAATGCGTCCGGAAACGAGCTGCCTTGCCGTCGAGATCCCACAGCTTGCGCGGCTGAGTCTCCTGCGGCAAATCTATCATGCGTTCAAGGCGCGGCCATAGGCGTCGAGCACGCTTTCCTTCATCATCTCGGACAGCGTCGGATGCGGGAAGATGGTGTGCATCAACTCTTCCTCGGTCGTTTCGAGGTTCATCGCGACCACAAAGCCCTGGATCAATTCGGTCACTTCGGCGCCGACCATGTGCGCACCCAGCAGCTGACCGGTCTTCTTGTCGAAGATGGTCTTGATGAAACCCTGGTCCTCGCCAAGCGCGATCGCCTTGCCGTTGGCGGCGAACTGGAAGCGGCCAACGCGGATGTCCTTGCCCTCCGCCTTGGCCTTCGCTTCCGTCAGGCCGACCGAGGCGACCTGCGGGTTGCAGTAGGTGCAGCCGGGGATCTTGAGCTTGTCGATGGCATGTACGCCGGGAAAATTCGCGATCTTCTCGACGCACACCACGCCCTCATGCTCGGCCTTGTGGGCAAGCATCGGCGGACCGGCGACGTCGCCGATGGCGTAGATGCCGGGCACGTTGGTCTTGCCGTAACCATCGACGACGACGCAGCCGCGATCCGTCTTCACGCCGAGCGCTTCAAGGCCGAGGTTCTCGATATTGCCCTGAACGCCGACGGCGGAGATCATGCGGTCGGCGGTGATCTTCTCGACCTTGCCGTCCTTCATCTCGACATGGGCGGTGACCGAATTGGCGCCCTTTTCGACCTTGGTCACCTTGGCTTCGAGGATGATCTTCATGCCTTGCTTCTCGAACTGCTTTTGCGCGAATTTCGAGACTTCGGCGTCCTCTACCGGCATCACCGCCGGCAGCAGTTCGACGACCGTCACGTCGGCGCCCATCGTGCGGTAGAAGGAGGCGAATTCGATACCGATGGCGCCGGAGCCCATCACCAGAAGCGACTTCGGCATCTCCTTGGGCACCATGGCCTCGAAATAGGTCCAGATCAGCTTGCCGTCCGGCTCGATGCCGGGCAGCGCGCGCGGCCGCGCACCCGTCGCCAGGATGATGTGCTTGGCGGTGTACGTGCCCTCGCCCTTGACGCCTTTCGGCACTGGTGGCTGCGGTTCCATCGGCTTCTTGGCTGTCTTGGTCACGACGATTTCGCCAAATTTTTCACCAGAAGGGGGCTTCGACAACTTGGCTTCGCCCCAGATCACGTCGACCTTGTTCTTCTTCATCAGGAAGGCGACGCCGCCATTGAGCCTGAGCGACACTTTGCGCGAGCGGTCGACGACAGCGGCGGTATCGGCACTGATCTTGCCGCCATCGAGCTTCAGCCCGTAATCCTTCAAATGATCGGAATAATGCATGATCTCGGCCGAGCGCAGCAGCGCCTTGGTCGGGATGCAGCCCCAGTTCAGGCAGATGCCGCCCAGATGCTCGCGCTCGACGATCGCCGTCTTGAAGCCAAGCTGGGCGGATCGCACCGCCGTAACGTAGCCGCCGGGGCCGGAGCCGATGATGATGACGTCGTAGTTCTCAGCCACGGTTTTCTCCTTCAATCACAATTCCAACATGACGCGTACGGCCGGTGCCAGCGCCTTGCCGATATTTCGCGTGTTTTCGGCGTCGAGGTGGACACCGTCGAGCGGCGTGGTTTGCGCCACGGTGCCGGCGTCGAAGAAGCCGCAGCCGGCTTCGTCGGCGAGTGCCTCGTATTGCGGTGCAAGCTGTTTCGAAGCGTCGTCGCCGCCGGCGAACATCGCCTTGAAATCGGCATTCTCGGTCCGGGCTACAACGGGCGGCGAGACAATCAGGATCTGGGGTGCCGGCCAGTCGAACGGATAGTCGTGGCCACGCACGATATCGATCAGCCGCTGGATGCCTTGCTTGGCCGCGACCGGATTGCCATGGATCCACGGCTTCATGTCATTGGCGCCGAGCATGATGACGATCAGGTCGATCGGCGCATGCGTCGTCAGCACCGTCGGCAGCAACCGCGCACCATTGCGGTCGGCTCCGGCCAGATGATCGTCGAAGGCGGTGGTGCGGCCATTGAGGCCGTCGGCGATCACCTGAACGCCTTCACCGAGCCCGGCCTGCAGCACACTTGGCCAGCGATCCTCGAGCGCATGACGTCCACCTTCGGCATTGTAGCCCCAGGTCAGCGAGTCGCCGTAACAAAGAACCGTCTTCATCCGTCAACCCGCCTTTATGTCGGCCACACCGCGCTTCACGCGCCAGCGCACGAACAACCAATGGATGATGATCGTCACCAAACCCGGCAGACCGAGACCGGCAACCATCGGCATGTCTTTCCTCACCACCGCGGCGCTGCTGTCGCTGTAGAAGATCACCCCGACCAAGAGGACGATCAGCGCCACAAACACATTCAGCGTCCACTTCCCGGCCCTCGTCACCGCCGCGACCGGATCGTTCATCAATTGCGCCACGAAGAAGATGAAGGTGACGACAAAAGTCACCAGCACCGAGACCATGAAGACGATGATGTATTCTTCCTCGGCGCCGGTCGCGACAGCCAACCATTGCGCGATCAGGCCGCCGGCCAACCCGGAAATGAAAAAAGCGAAAAGGCTGGTGAAGAATATTCGCACAGCCTTTCCCTTTCCTAGACCAGCATGCCCATCGGATTTTCGATCAGCTTCTTGAAGGCGACCAGCAGTTCGGCGCCCAAGGCTCCGTCGACGGCGCGATGGTCGGTCGACAGCGTCACCGACATCACCGTGGCTATCTTGATCTCGCCGTTCTTGACCACCGCCCGCTCCTCGCCGGCCCCGACCGCCAGGATCGTCGCATGCGGTGGGTTGATGACGGCGGCGAAATCCTTGATGCCGAACATGCCGAGATTGGACACCGCCGTCGTGCCGCCCTGATACTCCTCCGGCTTCAGCTTGCGGCTCCTGGCGCGGCTCGCCAGATCCTTCATCTCGTTGGAGATGACCGACAGCGTCTTTTCGTCGGCATGGCGGATGATCGGCGTGATCAGGCCGCCGGGGATCGAGACGGCGACCCCGACATCGGCATGTTTGTGCTTGACCATGGCGCTCTCGGTCCAGGAGGCGTTGGCATCCGGCACTGCCTTCAGCGCCATCGCCATCGCCTTGATCACCATGTCGTTGACCGACAGCTTGTAGGCCGGCGCCTCGCCCTTGTCGGTCTTCTTCACCGGAGCCGCCGCATTGAGCTGCGAGCGCAGGGTCAGCAGCGCGTCGAGTTCACAGTCGAGGGTCAAGTAGAAATGCGGGATTGTGGTCTTGGCTTCGACCAGGCGCCGCGCGATGGTCTTGCGCATATTGTCATGCGGGACCAGTTCGTAGGAGCCTTGCTCGAACAGCTTCAGCACCTGATCGTCCGACATCGCCTTTACGGCCGGTGCGGCGGCCGGCGCACCAGCCGGAGCCTTGGCCGCAGGCGCTGCCTTGGCGCCGCCGCCGGCGATCGCGGCATCGACATCGGCCTTGACCACGCGGCCATGCGGACCGGTGCCGGTCACAGCGGACACGTCGACGCCCGCGTCCTTGGCAATGCGGCGCGCGAGCGGCGACGCAAAGGTGCGCTCGCCACCGGCATGGCCGTTGGCGGCCGGAGCAGGCTCAGCCTTCGTCGGCGCCGGCGCAGCGGACGTCGCCGGCTTCGGCGATTCCTTGGGTGACTCAACCTTCGGAGCATCCGCTTTTGGAGCTTCAGTCTTTGAAGCTTCAGCCTTTGATGCGGCATCGCCACCGCTTTTGGCGGCAGCACCCGCATCTTCGCCCTCGGCCGCAAGCACGGCGATCAGCGCGTTGACCTTGACGCCCTCCGTTCCGGCCGGCACGACGAGCTTGGCCACGGTACCTTCATCGACGGCTTCGACCTCCATCGTCGCCTTGTCGGTCTCGATCTCGGCGATGACGTCGCCCGGCGAAACCTTGTCGCCTTCCTTGACCAGCCACTTGGAAAGATTGCCCTCTTCCATCGTGGGCGAGAGCGCCGGCATGGTGATGTTGATTGGCATTTTTGTCCTCCCGCCCGGTTCAGCGATACGTGACGGCTTTGACCGCCTCGATGACCTCGCCGACATTCGGCAATGCCAGCTTTTCGAGGTTCGCCGCATAAGGCATCGGCACATCCTTGCCGGCGATGGTGATCACAGGCGCATCGAGGAAATCGAAGGCGCGCTGTGACACCTGGTTGGCGATATGGTCGCCGACCGAATTCTGCGGGTACCCTTCTTCGACCACGACCAGCCGGTTGGTCTTCTTGACCGAGGCAATGATGGTGTCGAGGTCGAGCGGACGAACGGTTCTGAGATCGATGATCTCGGCGTCGATGCCCAGGCCACGCAATTCGGCTTCAGCCTTCACCGCATAGGTCATGCCGATGCCGAACGAGACGATGGTGACGTCCTTGCCCTGCTTGTGGATGCGCGCCTTGCCGATCGGCAGCACGAAATCGTCCAGCTTCGGCACGTCGAAGGACTGGCCGTAGAGGATCTCGTTCTCGAGGAAGATGACCGGGTTCGGATCTCGGATCGCCGCCTTGAGCAAGCCCTTGGCGTCGGCGGCCGTATAAGGCATCACGACTTTCAGGCCTGGAATGTGGCTGTACCAGGCGGCATAGCATTGGGAGTGCTGGGCGGCGACGCGGGCTGCCGCGCCGTTCGGCCCACGGAACACGATCGGCGCGCCCATCTGGCCGCCCGACATATAGAGGGTCTTGGCGGCCGAATTGATGATCTGGTCGATCGCCTGCATGGCGAAGTTGAAGGTCATGAACTCGACGATCGGCTTCAGGCCCGCCATCGCCGCGCCGACGCCGACGCCGGCAAAGCCATGTTCGGTGATCGGCGTATCGACGACGCGCCGCGGACCGAATTCCTGCAGCAGGCCTTGGGTGATCTTGTAGGCGCCCTGATATTCGGCGACTTCCTCACCCATGACGAAGACGTCGCCGTCACGGCGCATTTCCTCGGCCATGGCATCGCGCAGCGCTTCACGCACGGTGGTCGAGACCATCTCGGTGCCGGCCGGAATGTCCGGATCGGCGGCGATTTCGGTCTTCGGTGCCGCCGCGACAGGTGCGGCGGCCTCGCTCTTGGCCGCAACTGGCGCAGGCGCCTTTGCCTGAGCCTTGGCAGGCTCTTCGCCGATGCCTTCGCCGGCCTTGTCGGTGTCTTCGCCTTCAACGGCAAGGACGGCGATCACGGCATTGACCTTGACGCCTTCGGTGCCGGCGGGAACCACGATCTTGGCCAGCGTGCCTTCGTCGACGGCTTCGACTTCCATCGTCGCCTTGTCGGTTTCGATCTCGGCGATCACGTCGCCGGCGACGACCTTGTCGCCTTCGTTCTTCAACCACTTGGACAGATTGCCCTCTTCCATGGTCGGCGAGAGAGCGGGCATGAGAATTTCGATCGGCATGTCCTGGCCCTCCCTTACAATACGATATCGGTCCAGAGCTCGGACGGATCCGGCTCGGCATCGTTCTGGGCAAATTCGGCGGCGTCGGCGACGATGTCGCGAACCTCCTTGTCGATGGCCTTGAGTTCTTCCTCATCAGCCCACTTCTTTTCGATGAGCCGCGCCTTGACCTGCTCGATCGGGTCGTGCTCGGAGCGCATCTTCTGCACTTCTTCCTTCGACCGGTATTTTGCAGGATCGGACATGGAGTGGCCGCGATAGCGATAGGTCTGCATCTCGAGAATCAGCGGACCATTGCCGGCGCGGCACCATTCGGTTGCGAGATCGGCGGCGGCCTTGACCGCGCGCACATCCATGCCATCGACCTGGATGCCGGGAATCTTGAAGGAAGCGCCACGGTGCGAGAAGTCGGTCTCGGCTGAGGAGCGCGACACCGACGTGCCCATGGCGTAGCGGTTGTTCTCGATGATGTAGATCACCGGCAGCTTCCACAGCGAGGCCATGTTGAAGCTTTCATAGACCTGGCCCTGGTTGGCGGCGCCGTCGCCGAAATAGGTCAGCGACACGTTCTTGTTCTCGCGATAGCGGTTGGCGAAGGCCAGGCCCGTGCCGAGCGACACCTGCGCACCGACAATGCCGTGACCGCCATAGAAATGCTTCTCCTTGGAGAACATGTGCATGGAGCCGCCCTTGCCTTTCGACAGGCCGCCTCGGCGTCCGGTCAGTTCGGCCATGACGCCGCGCGGCGAAAGCTCCATCGCCAGCATGTGGCCGTGATCGCGATAGGCCGTGATCATCTGATCGCCGTCGATCAGCGCCATCTTCATGCCGGTGACGACCGCTTCCTGGCCGATGTAGAGGTGGCAGAAGCCGCCGATGAAGCCCATGCCATAGAGCTGGCCGGCCTTTTCCTCGAACCGGCGGATGAGCAGCATGTGCCGGTAGGCGGCAAGCTCTTCGTCCTTGGTGAAGTCAGCAGGCTTGGGTGCTGACAGGCCGGATTTACCGTCGGATTTCGATTTGGCAGGCGCTTTTCTGGCTGCGGTGGCCATGCATCACTCCCTGTTGGCGTCTCTTTGCGGACACTGGAGCAAGACTTGCTCCGGGGAGATCGCCCTCCCCTTCGATTTATGGGAGGCTAACACGTCGAAAGGCGTTCCGCCATGTCGAAATTGCATAGCTGGCATGCACCTAAGCAATTAAAATCATTGCAAATATTGGTGATTAACCGGATATTGGTTATTTCGTCGAGACCGGCAGCATGATGGTGATCTCGTCGGCTTGGGACAGATTGAGCGCCCGGCGCGCCTGCTCGTCAAGCATGTCCTTCTCGAGCGTGCCATCATGCATGAGCCTGACGCGCCGCTCCAGCTCCATCCTGCGCGCCTTGATCGCATCGAGCTGACCCTGCAGCACGACCGTCTCGGCTTCCAGCTTGTATTTGGAATTGATGCCGAATTCGCCGTGATAGGCGTGGAAGCCGAAATAGGCCAGGAACACCACGCACAAAGAGGGAATGATCAGCCGCCCGGTGTTTCTCTGCTTGTGCTGACGCGTCCACATGACCGATTCCCCGTGGCCGCGAACTCAGACGGCACTAAGCCTTTTTCGCCTGATTGTGCTTAACGGACGGTTACGGGAGGCCGCGCGGGCCGGCTTGAAATGCAAAAGGGCGGGATGTCCCGCCCTTTCCCTATCAACAAGATGCCGCCGGATCAGCCCTTGATCACTGACTTGCCAGCATAACGCGCCTGCTTGCCGAGTTCTTCCTCGATGCGGATCAGCTGGTTGTACTTGGCCATGCGGTCGGAGCGGGACAGCGAGCCGGTCTTGATCTGCCCGCAATTGGTGGCGACGGCGAGATCGGCGATGGTCGAATCCTCGGTCTCGCCGGAACGGTGCGACATGACGGCGGTGTAGGCTGCCTTGTGCGCGGTCTCGACCGCGTCGAGCGTCTCGGTCAGCGAGCCGATCTGATTGACCTTGACCAGGATCGAATTGGCGACGCCCATGCGGATGCCGTCGCGCAGGCGCGCCGTGTTGGTGACGAAAAGATCGTCGCCGACAAGCTGCGTCTTCTTGCCGATCAGGTCGGTCAGGTACTTCCAGCCTTCCCAGTCGTCCTCGGCAAGGCCGTCCTCGATCGAGATGATCGGATAATCGGCGGCGAGCTTGGCGAGGTATTTGGCCTGCGCCTTGGGATCGCGTGTCTTCTTCTCGCCTTCATAGACGTAGTTGCCGTCCTTGAAGAATTCGGTCGCGGCGCAATCGAGGCCAAGCGCGATCTCCTCGCCCGGCTTGAAGCCGGCCTTCTCGATCGATTCCATGATGAAATCGAGCGCCACCGGCGCGCTCTTCAGGTTCGGCGCGAAGCCGCCCTCGTCGCCGACATTGGTGTTGTGGCCGGCATCCTTCAGCTTCTTGCGCAGCGTGTGGAAGATTTCCGACCCCCAGCGCACGCCTTCGCGCAGCGTCGGCGCGCCGACCGGGAGGATCATGAATTCCTGGAAGTCGATCGGGTTGTCGGCATGCGCGCCGCCATTGATGATGTTCATCATCGGCACCGGCAGGACGTGCGCCTTGGCGCCGCCGACATAGCGATAGAGCGGCAGGCCTGAGGCATCGGCCGCGGCCTTCGCAACCGCCAGCGAAACGCCCAGAATGGCGTTGGCGCCAAGCCGGCTCTTATTGGGCGTGCCGTCGAGCTCGATCATGGTCTGGTCGATGTGGATCTGGTTTTCGGCTTCCATGCCGCCGATCGCCTCGAACAGTTCGCCATTGACCGCTTCGACGGCCTTGAGCACGCCCTTGCCGAGATAGCGGGCGCCGCCGTCGCGCAATTCCACGGCTTCATGGGCGCCGGTCGAGGCGCCCGAAGGCACCGCCGCGCGGCCCATCGAACCATCTTCGAGAACGACATCGACCTCGACGGTCGGGTTTCCACGGCTGTCCAGGATTTCACGCCCGACAATATCGATGATGGCGGTCATTGCGATGTCCTCGATTGATCTGGAGAAAACGTCGCGCCCGTCTTAGCCAAAGCAACGCAAAAGGCAATCGGGCCGTGGCCGAATATTGCCGGGTCCCCGATTCACGAAGCGCAAATTTCTGTCATCATAAGTCATGCCGTCGAACACGCATTTTCGGCTATGGCTATGCATGCGCGGGGCGAAACAGGAGGAGTTTCGCCATGTCCGAGTTAAGCGGTATTGTCAGTCTGTTCCTGATCGCGGCCGCGTTCCTGACATCATGCGATGGTCAGCCGCCGCCAAAAGCCGGGATGTCGCTGCCGGCGCTGCACCTCAGCGAATAATCCTTGCGTTGAATCAAAAAGGGCCCCGTCGAAACGAGACCCTTTTTTGTTCGCGTTCAATGCCAGTAGGGCGTGACCTTGTAATACTCATAGGAGGCGTCGCGCGCGCTCTCGCCATCCGCGCCGGCCAGTTCGTTGATCGAATAGGCGGGCGCGGCCTTCAGCTGTTCCTTCGAGAAGGGCACGACATAACCGCCCTTGTCCTCGTCATAGTCGAGACTTGCCCAGGGAACGGCGTGGTATTTCTCGCCGATGCCGAGAAAGCCGCCAAAACCGATCACCGCGAACATGATGCCGTTCGACGTCTTGTCGAGCATGATGTCCTCGATGCTGCCGATGCTGGTGCCCTCGGTGTTGTAGACCGACGTGCCGATGACCCGCGAAGCGGCAATGGCTTCGGTGTGACCTGTCTGGGTTGTCATTGTCATACTCCTCGTTGTCGTTGATCTCTGCTTCGACAATGAGGGGCGCGGGCGAAAGTTCCCGACTTTTTGGCGGCTGCCCGATCACTCCGCCAGGATGAAAGTCACCTTCATATTGACGCGGTAGGCCGCGATCTTGCCGTCCTCGACGACGATCTTCTGATCCTGGATCCAGGCGCCTTCGACGTTCTTCAGGGTTTTCGAGGCGCGGGCGATTCCCTTCTCGATAGCGTCCTGAAAGCTCTTCTTCGACGATGAGGTGATTTCGGTGACGCGGGCAACGGACATGGCTTCCTCCTGCCAAAACGCTCATTTGCCGGCCAAGCGTACAACCGGCCCCCAGCAACCACAAGCGCCGGCTGAAAGCCCTGGATCAGTGCCCTTTGGCCACCCGGTCCAACGCCATCAGCGTTTCCAGCAGTGCCGGCATATCTTTCAGCGGCAGCATGTTGGGACCGTCGGAAGAGGTCGAATTGTCGGGATCCTGGTGGGTCTCGATAAAGACGCCGGCAACCCCAACCGCGACGGCCGCGCGGGCCAACGTCGCGACAAACCGGCGTTCGCCGCCGGACGAGCCGCCCTGCCCGCCCGGCTGCTGGACCGAATGCGTGGCGTCGAAGATCACCGGCGCGCCGATCTCGGCCATGACAGGCAGCGCCCGCATGTCCGACACCAGCGTGTTGTAGCCGAAGGAGGCACCGCGCTCGGTGGTCAGGACATTGGCATTGCCGGAGCCGGTGATCTTGGCGACCACGTTCTTCATGTCCCACGGCGCCAGGAACTGGCCCTTCTTGACGTTGATCACCTTCCCCGTCCTTGCGGCGGCGACCAGCATGTCGGTCTGGCGCGACAGGAAGGCCGGAATCTGCAGCACATCGACATGCGGCGCGACGATCGCGCACTGTTCCTCGGTGTGGACATCGGTCAGCACGGGAAGCGAGAATTCCTTGCGCAGTTCGTCGAAGACCGGAAGTGCGGCGTCCATGCCGGCGCCACGCGTTGCCGACAGCGAGGTCCGGTTGGCCTTGTCGTAACTCGTCTTATAGACGAGGCCGATGCCGAGCCTGCCGGTCAGTTCCTTCAGCGCGCCGGCCATGTCGAAGGCGTGCTGGCGCGATTCGAACTGGCACGGGCCTGCGATCAGCGCCAGGGGTGCCGCATTGTCGAAGACGACATTGCCGACGGTTACCGCCGAATTGGGCGCTAGGGGGTTGCTCATTGGATCTCCCGAAAGATGAAAGCGGCGCCTTGGCCGGCTGCGGGCCGCACGATGATGTCATTGCCCGACATATCGTGTTCGATGGCATTGGCCGCAAGCAGGCTTGCGGCGGCGCCAGTGTCGCGGATCGAAAAAACCACGGCGGCGAAGCGCAATTCCGACGGCGCCCCGGCCGGTGTTCCAAAGCGCGCGGCGAAAGACGCGGGATCGAGCACACGCAAATTTGCGGTCGGCAAGAGAAACGCGCCGCCTTGTCCGCCAGACGGGTCGTTGACCGCCACGGCAATCAGCCTATGCTGCTCGGCGGGAGAACTGCTGACCGCAATCACCTCGGCGATCCCGTGGACCCCATTGGGATGAGCCTGCAAGGCGGCACGGTCCACTTTTGGCGCGTTGATGCGCTGGCAGGCAAAAAGAAATGCGTCCGTTTGGCCCTGAGCCGCGGCAAAGGCGAGCTTGAACGACGCCGTATCGCTTTTGCCCGTCGTGTCGGTGAAGGCTCGCGAGAAGCTCAGCGTGTCTCCCGCCGACAGGCCGGCTTCCACATAGCGTTCATGGTCGCCATCGGCATTGTCCGTACCAAGCACCACCGCGGAGAATCCCTCGTCGCCCCGGCTTTCGCGATAGAGCCGATCGCGTGCGACGAAGACGTTGCCCTGCGCAACCGCTTCTACCGCAGCCGGTTCACTGCCGATCGCGAGTGGCTCCAGATAGGTGCCATCGGCGAAGAAAACGCAGCAGTTTTCCGTGCCAAAGGGATGGACGCCGGTCGGGGCGACGACGAAGCCCAGCGCTGTGAGCCGAGTCCGCGCCGCATCGAGGCTCCGCGTCGGCAGAACGAGATGATCGAGCGGATGAATACCTGATGTGGTTGGGGTCATGCAGGCGCGATGTGCATCATTCCGAAGATCGGTTCAAGACTGGATCGCCATGCCGCCGGGCGGCGGCGCATTGTTCGCGTGGCACGATCCATCGGGAAAACGCGCCCGCGCGAAGGCTCCTTCTAGAGCAGGCGCAGGGTCAGCTCCCAGCCACGACGTCAGCCGAATAGCGCAGCTCGCGCAATGGTTTGACCTTGCTGGTGGTCTGCGCATAGAGCGGGTGCGCCTTGTAGGCGGCCAGCGCCGCGTCATCGGCGAATTCCGCGTAGACGACGACATCGATTTCATCCGACAGCGGGTCGACCTTGGTGTTCAACGTGACCTCGAAGAGGCTGGAATGAGGAATGTCGCCAAGCGCCAGCAGCCCGGTACGCACTGCTTCCACGTCTTGCCTGTGCCGCGCGCTGAAGAAAACGATATGCCGGATCAATCCCGCCTCCTCGATCTGAATGTCGGGGTCTTTTGTGGCGGCGGTCCCTTTGCGTCAACCGGTCATGGCGTCACGCGTCCTTGCGACGCGCCTCGATCGGTGCGGCACCTGATTCCGCGCGCATCAGGCATGAAGCGCCGGGCCACTCAATTGGAGGGATATCTAGACCTTGCCGGTGACGTAGCGCACCACATGAGAAATCTCCCTGACCGTGACGTCCAGATACCGGCCCTGATTGTAGAGACCGTCCCAGATCAGGAAGAAGGCGATGGCGGCAATGACAATTACATAACGCATGGCTAAAGCTATCGTACAAGCGATGCGGCTGCCATAGGCGTTTTCGATTTCAGGCTCAAGCTGACGCAAGGCCGCCAGAGCCTGGCGTGGCACAGTCCAGCTCTCGGCATGCCTCTTGAAGTTCCCCTTCATGACGTGGAAGATTGTGCCAGGCATTCACTGGGAAGCGCTGAAGCTCTGCCAAGGGCGCGCGCTTTCGTTCGAGCCCGCCTGCTGTCGAACCCGCAAGCTGCCGGGACCAAGCAACGGCGTTTGAACCCGGCGGATGATCCAAGAGAACCGTGGCTTGGCAATTGCGCCGACATCACGGAGATCCAGGGGCACGGAATGGCACACGGGGAACATCAAGGCGACGCGGTCAGGCTCGACGAATTCAATTTCGCCGAGATCGTCAAGGGTCTCCCGGCCAAGGCGCGGATGGTGCTGTCGGCGGCCATGAACCTGCCGCGGGGTTCGCTGAAGGTCAGGATGCCGGACGGCCGCGCCGTTCTCATCGGCGGCAAAGCGCCGGGCCCCGACGCCGAACTGGTGCTCAAGAACTGGCGCCTGCCGGGCCGCGCCTTTTCCGGCGGCACGATCGGCGTTGCCGAATCCTACATGGACGGCGATTGGGAGAGCCCCGATGTGACCAGTTTTCTCGAACTGTTCGTCGTCAACTCCGCCTTCGGCGAAAAGGTCGCCGGCGGAGCAAGCTGGCTCATCAACACTGTCCAGCGCATCCGCCACTGGTTCAACGAAAACACGCGCTCCGGTTCGAAGCGCAATATTTCGGCGCATTACGATCTCGGCAACGCCTTCTACAAGGAATGGCTCGACCCGAGCATGACCTATTCCTCCGCGCTCTACGCCAATGGTGCCAATGATCTCGAGAGCGCGCAGGCCGCCAAATACCGGGCGCTGGCCAGGGATACGGGCATCGGCGGAAAGGATCATGTGCTGGAGATCGGCTGCGGCTGGGGCGGCTTTGCCGAATTCGCGGCGCGCGAAATCGGCTGCCGCGTTACCGGATTGACCATCAGCCGCGAGCAGCACGACTTTGCCAAGGCCCGCATCCAAAAGGCGGGACTGGCGGACAAGGTCGATATCAAGTTGCAGGATTACCGCGACGAAACGGGCACTTACGATCGCATCGCCTCGATCGAGATGTTCGAGGCGGTCGGCGAGAAATACTGGCCGGTGTTCTTCTCCAAGATGAAAGCCTGCCTGAGGCCAGGCGGCACCGCGGGCCTGCAGATCATCACCATCAACGAGGCCGCTTACGATACCTATCGCGCCAGGCCGGATTTCATCCAGCGCTACGTCTTTCCGGGCGGCATGCTGCCGACGCCGTCGATCCTGAAATCGCTTGGCGCGGCACACGGCCTTGCGCATTTGCGCGAACGCGTTTTCCCCGAGGACTATGCCCGCACGCTTGCCGAATGGCGCCAGCGTTTCTGGGGATCGTGGGAGAAGATCGTGCCACTCGGCTTCGACGATCGTTTCAAGAAGCTCTGGGAGTTCTACCTGCACTATTGCGAGGCCGGTTTCCGCGCCAGCTACATCGATGTGCGCCAGGTGGTCTACAAGGCTTGAGGAGCCGGGGGAAACGAACGGGGCAGCCCGCTCGTCTCCTTGCTCGATGCTTCAAAGCAGGATGCGGTACTTCGCAAAGCCGGCTTCGCCGTCACCTGCCGGCTCGATCTTCAGCGACTTCACGTCGGCGATGAAGTCCTTTGCCTTGACGCCTGTCTCGAAGACGACGCTGGTTCCCGGCAATGGCGCGAACGACCAGTTGCCGTCCGCCGACGGGTTGATGGTGCCTTGACTGACGACGTAGCGGACGATGACGTCGCGATTGGTGTCGGGCGCGTCGTAGATGATCTTCGAGGCATTGATGTCAGGAAAGTTGCCGCCGCCGCCGGCACGGTAATTGTTGGTTGCGACGACGAATTTCGCCAAGGGATCAATCGGCTTGTCATCGAATTTGAGATCGACGATGCGGTTCGATCCGGCGTTGGCGATGCCGCCCTTGGCATCGTACTTCGGGGGCTGCGACAAATCTATCTTGTAGGTGACACCGTCGATGACGTCGAAATTGTAGGACGGAAATTCGGTGTCGATCAGTGGCTGGTCGGCCTTCCCCGCCTCGATCTTCTTGAAGATGCCGGCCGACATTTCCAGCCATTCCTTGACTTGCGCCCCGGTGATTTCGACGGCACGCACGGTGTTGGGGTAAAGGTAGAGATCGGCGACGTTCTTGATGGCGATGTCGCCCGCGGGCACGTCGGTATAGTAGTCGGCGCCGTTGCGCCCACCGGCCTTGAATGGAGCGGCGGCCGACAGCAGCGGCACGTCCTTCCACTGTGTGCTTTTCAATATGTCCTTGAGGTACCAGGTCTGCGCCTGGTTGACGACCTGCACCGACGGATCGTCCGCGACGAGGGCGAAGTAGGAATAGAGCGGCGCGGAGGTCCTGCCGACCGGGCGGCGAACATAGGCGAGCGTCGCCTCGTGGTCCTGCTCGAGAGCGGCAATGATGCGCTTGTCGTCGGCGACGGTCGGCTTGTTCTTGTTGTCGACACGCTCGAAGATCGGCCGCGCCTCCGATGTCGCGGAGACCACTTTCCAACTGGAGCCGTCACGCTCCAGCATCAGGTCGATCAGGCCCATATGCGAGCCCCAGAAACCGCCCATGACGGCTGGCTTGCCTTGCAGCGTGCCCTTCTGTGTATCGACGCCCTCGAGTGCCTGGAAATCCTTCTTGCCGGGGAAAACGAGGTGCTGGTGGCCGGTGAACACGGCGTCGATGCCTTCGACGCCGGCGATGAAAAACGAGGCGTTCTCCATCATCTCACCCTGCTTGACGTCGATGCCGGAATGCGAGAGCGCGATGACGATATCGGCGCCCTCCTCCTTCATCTGCGGCACCCAGGCCTTGGCCGCCTCGACGATGTCGCGGGTCTTGACGTTGCCTTCGAGGTTCTTGAGGTCCCAGACCATGATCTGCGGCGGCACGAAGCCGATGATGCCGATCTTGATCGGCTGCTCGGCGCCTGCTCCGTCCTTGATCTTCTTGTCCAGGATCACATAGGGCTTGAGATAGAGCTTGTCGTCGCGCGGATTGGCGGCAAGCTCGGTGCCCCGGATCAGATTGGCGCAGACGAACGGGAAATTGGCGCCGGCCAGCACCTTGTCCAGAAAGGACAGGCCGTAGTTGAATTCGTGGTTGCCAAGCGTCGAACACTCGTAACCGAGCAGGTTCATGCCTTTCATGATCGGATGGAGGTCGCCTTCCTTCAGGCCCTTCTCATAGGCGATGTAGTCCCCCATCGGATTGCCCTGCAACAGGTCGCCATTGTCGATCAGCATCGAATTGACGGCCTCCTTGCGCACGGCGTCGATCAGCGACGCAGTGCGCGACAGGCCCATCGTGTCGTTCGCTTTGTCGGCGTAGTAATCATAAGGCAGCACGTTCACATGGATGTCGGTGGTTTCCATGATCCTCAGATGCGCCTGGTTGGCCTGCGCCCGGGCGGAGAAAGGATGAAGCATGATCAGCGCCCCTGTGGCGGCGGCCCCCGCAAGAAGACCACGGCGAGAGACGGGATGGAGCAGTTGCGACATGTTTTCTCCTTCTTCGACCTGACACGCCCTGCCCCGAAGCGAACTTCGCGCCGAAATTGGCTCAAGTCCACTCAAGAAGTCGCGCGTATCCGGCATCAATCCATCAGCGGCAGATGACGCGCGGATGAATGGGACGGTGAAGAAAGTCAGGTTCTGTCGTCGTCGCCTTGCGTAATCAGCCGGGCGCTGCGCTGGCCCGTGACATAGATCCATAGCCAGCTCAACGAAACGGCAAGCCGGTTGCGAAAGCCGATCAGGAAATAGATATGCGCGATGCCCCACAGCCACCAGGCGAGCCAGCCCGTCAGCTTGATCCAGCCGAAATCGATCGCGGCGGCGCGCTTGCCGATCGTCGCCAGATCACCGGCATGCTTGTAGTGGAAAGGCCGCGGGCTCGTGTCGCCGGCAAGCCTGGCCCTGACGGTCGCGGCAACATGCCGGCCTTCCTGCTTGGCGGAAGGCGCCACGCCGGGCACAGGCCGTCCGTCGGGCCGCAGCACGAGTGCTGCGTCTCCGATGACAAAAATCTCCGCGCTGCCAGGCACGCTGAGGTCAGGCTCGACCAAGACCCTGCCTGCCCGGTCCGCCTTCGCTCCCAGCCATTCGGCGGCGGGCGAAGCGGCAACGCCTGCCGCCCACAGGATGGTGCGGGCCGGCAGAACCGTGTCGCCAAAAACCACGCCTTCGGGGTCGCAGCGCGTAACGGCGCGGCCAAGCTCGACTGTAACGCCAAGCCGTTCCAGCGCCTTGCCCGCGTAGTCGGAGAGCTTTGGCGCGAAATTGGCAAGGATGCGGTCGCCGGCCTCTATCAGCACCACGCGCGTCTGGCGCGTATCGATGTTGCGAAATTCGCCGCGCAGCGTGTCATGCGCCAGTTCGGCGATGGTTCCGGCAAGTTCGACGCCGGTCGGCCCGCCGCCGACGATGGCAATGGTCAGCAGCGCCTGGCGCCTGGCGGGATCCGGTTCCCGCTCGGCCTGCTCGAAGGCCAGCAGGATGCGGCGCCGGATGGTGGTGGCGTCCTCCAATGTCTTCAGGCCCGGCGCGAAGGGCTCCCATTCGTCATGGCCGAAATAAGCGTGGCGCGCGCCGGTGGCGAGCACCAGCGTATCGTAAGCAACGGCGCTGCCATCGTCGAGCAGAACGCGTTTGCCGATCCAGTCGATCCCTGTGACATTCGCCAGCAGCGTGGTCACATCCTTGCGCTTGCGCAGGAGATGGCGGATCGGCCAGGCAACCTCCGAAGTCGCCAGCGCTGTCGTCGCCACTTGGTAGAGCAGCGGCTGGAACAGATGATGGTTGCGCTTGTCGATCATGGTGATGCGCACCGGCGCGCCAGCCAGCGCGCGGGTGAATTCGAGGCCGCCGAACCCCGCGCCAACGACGACGACATGATGTCTGGCTTCGTTCATCTCGTTCACCCCTGATGGGCAAGATTGCCTGCCCTGAATGTAGGTATTTTTGTGCAATGCAACAACGGCAGGACTGCCCGAGACTCGTCGTTCCATGTCGTCAACGCACAAGATGTATCGTGTCGCGAGGTATAGCGTCATGGGACACGCGATGAGGTGAAAGCATGCCCAACGATCATGACGACCAGGGTCCGGCGCGGTATGCCTCGCCACCCTGCTTCATGCATGAACTCGAGCCCGCCTTCCAGGCATCGTCGAGCGACTGGACCGATGTCCGGCGCTGGCGCAAGGCCGAGCGCGAACGGCTGATCGCCGCGCGGCTCGCGGTTTCGGCCGACGCGCGAACCGCGATGTCCCGGCGTATCGCCGAAGGGCTCGATGCCGAAATCGGCGAGATCGCGGGCCGCATGGTCAGCCTTTACTGGCCGTTTCGCGGTGAGCCGGATTTGCGGCCATGGATGGCTTCGATCAACGACCGTGGCGGCCGCACGGCGCTGCCGATTGTGGTCGATAAAGGCCAACCGCTGATCTTTCGCGCCTACAAACCCGGCGACCGGTTGGAAAAAGGTGTGTGGAACATCCCAATTCCGGCCGAGGGCGATCCAGTGTTGCCCGATATCGTCATCTCGCCCATTGTCGGCATTGATCCGGCAAACTACCGCCTGGGCTATGGTGGCGGCTTCTTCGACCGGACGCTGGCGGCCATGCCCTTCAACCCATTGGTCATCGGCGTCGGCTACGAATTGCAGCGTATAGCCACCATCTATCCGCAACCGCACGACATCCCCATGGATCGGATCGTCACCGAGGCCTAAGATCGGCTGCTTGACAACGGGTGATGAGATGATCGGACGAACTGTAACGGCTGGGCTTGCAATTGCGTTGTCCTTGTCGCCCGCGCCTGCGCAATCACGGCATCGCTTGCCGAGCGGCTATAAATGGGGCCGTTGCCTGCTCGTTGTTGACGGCCAGACGCGTATATCGGGAAAATGCTCCTATCAGATCGAGAAGGGCGGCGATTTCAATATCCAGGGACCCCGGCAGGTTTTTGCAGGTATCGACTATCCCGATACGCATAGTGGGGCTGGTGAAATGTCCGAGGATTACTGGGCAGCCGTCTACAAAGACGGTGATGTTTGGAGCGGCTACGGTAACTCGGACATCCGCGCGACTCACGGCGATGAACGCTGGGAAGACCTTCGCCGCGACGGCGCATGCTATCTCGGGAAAGACGTCCGGGTGTGCCTTTGGCGTTAAGCCATTTCCGGCTTCAGGCCCATTGCCGTCCGGTCGACGATTTCGCGCAAGGCGAATGACGAATTGATCTTCGTTACATGCGGCATCGCCGACAGCCATTCCTTGTGGATACGCTCGTAGTCGACGAGATCCTTGGCCGCGATCCTGAGGATATAGTCGTACTCGCCCGACATCAGGTGGCACGACAGCACGTTGGGGCAACGCTTGATCGCCGCCTCGAAATCCGACAGCGTCTTCTCGAACTGGCCGGAGAGCGATATGTGGACGATCGCGGTCATCTGGTGGCCAAGGGCCGCGTTGGAAAGCCGGGCGTGATAACCGCGGATGGTCCCGGACTTCTCCAGATTGTCGAGCCGGCGCGAGCAGGCCGACTGCGACAGACCGACCTTTTCCGCAAGAGCCGCGTTCGGCATCCGGCCATCCTTCTGCAATGTCTCCAGAATGGCGATATCAATCCTGTCGAGCGGCATTCTTCGTGATTCCTGCGAATATCAGTGCATTTGACGCAACGATTATCGAAGGACTCACTCTCCCGCAAGTGCATTCGCAAACACCTGCGCACCGATTCATGGTTCACTGCGCCAATACAGGGAGTGAGCCCAAAAGGGCCCGGATCAGGAGAAGACAATGCGCGTCGGCTGCCCCAAGGAAATCAAGAACCACGAATACCGTGTCGGCCTCACGCCCGGCTCGGTTCGCGAATATGTCGCCCACGGCCATGAGGTTCTGGTCGAGGCCGGCGCGGGCGCCGGCATCGGTGCCGATGACAACGCCTATCGCGCCGCCGGCGCCATCATCGCCAAGACGGCCGCGGACGTGTTCGCCAAATCGGACATGATCGTCAAGGTCAAGGAGCCGCAGCCCAATGAGTGGGTGCAGCTGCGCGAAGGCCAGATCCTCTACACCTATCTTCACCTGGCTCCGGATCCGGAGCAGACCAAGGGCCTGCTCGCTTCGGGAGTCACGGCGATCGCCTATGAAACCGTGACCGACGATCGTGGCGGCCTGCCGCTCTTGGCGCCGATGTCGGAAGTCGCCGGCCGCCTGTCGATCCAGGCCGGCGCCACAGCGCTGCAGAAGGCCAATGGCGGCCGCGGCGTGCTGCTCGGCGGCGTGCCGGGCGTGCTGCCGGGCAAGGTCACCGTGCTCGGCGGCGGGGTCGTCGGCCTGCACGCGGCCCGCATGGCGGCCGGCCTCGGCGCCGACGTCACCATCATCGACCGCTCCATCCCGCGCCTGCGCCAACTCGACGATCTCTTCGCCGGCCGGGTCCACACCCGTTACTCCACCGTCGAGGCGCTCGAGGAAGAATGCTTCTCGGCCGACATCGTCGTCGGCGCCGTCCTCATCCCGGGCGCAGCCGCGCCGAAGCTGGTCAGCCGCGAAATGCTGTCGGGCATGAAGAAGGGCTCGGTGCTGGTCGACGTCGCCATCGACCAGGGCGGCTGCTTCGAGACCTCTCATGCCACCACCCACGCCGAACCGACCTACGAGGTTGACGGCGTCATCCACTATTGCGTCGCCAACATGCCAGGTGCCGTGCCGGTCACCTCGGCGCATGCGCTGAACAACGCGACGCTGCATTATGGCCTGCAACTCGCCGACAAGGGTCTGAAGGCTCTGGTCGACGACCACCACTTGCGCAACGGCCTCAATGTCCACAAGGGCAAAATCACCAACCGCGCGGTCGCCGAGGCGCTCGGCTACGAACTGGTCGAGCCGAAAGCAGTGCTCGCGGCCTGATACACCCAGAAAAAGTCAACCTACACTCTTGCCCGCCGGTTCGCTCCGGCGGGCTTTTTTGCTTTGGTAATGACGCGCCGATCCGCTTTCTTGAGGCCGCCTCGAAGCGTGTGCCGTAAGGGCACTTTGCCTCCCATTGTTGCATTTTTATCATACCTGTTTTGGCCGACTCCCTGCTAGGAACACCTTGGGCTTATTGATTAGGGGTACGGCTATGTTTATTCGCGTTTCAGCGAAATCTATTCTTCTTGGTGCAGTGTCGGCGGTGGCAATTATGTCGGCCGCGCACGCGGCTGATGTCGTGCAGCCGGTCGAGACCTCCGGTTTCGACTGGAGCGGCGTTTATGTTGGCTTTGGTGTCGGCGCCGGAGCCAACTCGCACAAGCTCAGCAGCGATTTCATCTCCGGTGTGTCTTTGGATGGCATCGGCGGTGAAGGCGTCTACGGCGAGCTTACCGCCGGTTACGACTACATGGTGTCGCCCCGCTTCCTTCTGGGCGGGCTTGTCGATGTACATGTCGGCAACATTGAAACCTCGCTGGATGTCGGCCCTTTCAACGCCTCTATTCAGGAGACATACGGCTTCGACGCCGGTTTGCGTGCTGGTTACCTGATCACGCCGAATACGCTGGGCTACGTCATGGGCGGCTATTCCTGGCAGAAGTACAAGCTTGATACCAATGCCGGCTTCGGCTTCGATTGGGACCAGAGTGGATATTTCGTCGGTGGTGGTCTCGAAACCGCGATCAACAGCAACTGGACGATCAAGACGGAATACCGCTACACCCGCTTCGGCACCAAGGACGATCTCCTTTCCGAGGCCGGCATTCCTTCGCCGGACGGCGCCCTCAATCTCGACACGTCGCGTCACACATTCCAGGTTGCCGCCAGCTATCGCTTCGGAGCGCAGAACGGCGCAGCCACTTCGTTTGAAACGCCCGCCTACAACTGGACCGGCTTCTACATAGGTGGTGGCTTGGGTGCCGGCGCATCTGTGCACCAGCTCGAAATCCCGCCGCTTCTCGGTGCCAAGTTCAACGGCCTTGGTGGCGAAGGCGTGCTTGGCGAGTTGAACGTCGGTTATGATCACGACTTCGGCAGCTGGGTTGCCGGCGTCATGGTTGATGCTCGCTATTCGGGCATGACCAGCCAGCTCGATATTCCAGGCGGCTCGATCAATCTGGATACGGACTACGGCTTCGATGTGCTGGGCCGCGTCGGCATGAAGATGAACGAATCGACCCTCGCTTATGCGCTGGCTGGCTACAGCTGGCAGCATTTCGATCTCAACGCTTCCGATCCGGTCGGTGATATCATCGACTGGGGTTCCAGCGGCTTCTCGGTTGGTGGCGGTCTGGAAACGGCTGTGTCCAGCAACGTCACGCTCGGACTGGAATATCGCTATTCGCAGTTCGCCAAGAAGGATTTCTCGTCGGATCTCGGTCTCCCCGACGACTCCGTCACTTCCAAGGCTTCCTTCCATACCGTGCGTATCGGCGCGAAGTACAAGTTCAACTAAGCCCCTCCAGGCAAACAATCGGAACCCGTCGGCCATGCCGGCGGGTTTTTTTTCTTGCGCGAATTTTTTCTTGCGCGAAGAAGACTTGGGGCTGAACGCAGGCAACAAAAAAGCGGAGCCAAAGCCCCGCTTCCTCGATATCGAGATTTGCCGCCGGTTCATCCGCGGTCGACCAATCAATCGATACTGGCTTTCTACAGAAACAATGCGACGGGAGTACGACAGCTTCGTCAGACGCGCTCGATCCGGCATTGGTAGCAATTGTTGCGCGCCGAGCGGACATGCACATAGGCAATGTCTTCGCGCTTGAACAAGGTCTCGGCTCGCGCGGCGATTGCCTCGGTCGGGATGACGCCACCGCTGCCATAGACGATGCGATCATCGCTGCCATAGCCGCGCACGATATAGTCCGGGCTCTCGAGGATCTCCGGCGGCTCCCCTGTGCCGACGGCACGCTCGCATTCCTCGGCGTGCAGGAAGATCGGCCCTGTTTCGGCATAGGGCTGAAGGTTCGGAAATGGCCGATAGGCGAGGATGAGATAGACATCGCCGGCAGCGATATTGCTCAGACAATGACGGCATGGCACGCCGTCACCGTCGGAGATTTTCCGCTCGGGCGTGTGGCCATAGGCATCGGGGCCGCCGCGCTGCAGGGCTCTTACATCGTCGGTCGGCAGCGCTGTGAACTGAATGGTCATGGCAAGATCTCCGGTGCTGTCGACCGGAAACTATGCGCTCGCGGCAACGCTTCCCACCCGATTCCCGCCAACCATCCGGTGACCGATCCGGTGTCGCGTATCGGTCACCGTCCAGCACCGGCACGGACCGCCGGGATCATCGAGCAGGTGAACGAAGTCGGCTAATAACTTCGAAAATCATCTGATGAAATCGTCGAAGCGGCGCAGCGTCACCCTGCGATTCTGCCAGTTTTCGTTCTGCGTCGGCACGAGCAGGAACTCCTCGCCATAGCCGACGGTTTCCAATGCATGGCCGGGCACGCCGAATTCGCGCACCAGCGTACGCTTCAGCGAGGCAGCGCGCTGTTCCGACAGGACCTGGTTCGACTGGAAGGAACCGACCGCATCGGTATGCCCCTCGATGAGCACACGCGCACCTGGATCGCGGCGCAGGATGCGCCGCAGCGCATCGGCGATGTTCTCGATCTTGTCATACTGCGAGGTGGAAATGGCAGCTGAGCCAAAGGCGAAATTGATCGACTGGATATCGATCGAGCGCGCCATGCGGCGCAGGTCCGGCCGGCGCTTGAATTCGCGGATGGTGACGCGCTCGTTCGGCCGCAGCTTGACCCGAGGGGCCGCCTCGAGCTTCCGCTCGATCGTCGCGGCCGAGGGCGTCGTCGCCTGGGCGGCGGCAAGGCTCGGCATGGCAATGGCCGCGATCAGCGCGGCGGCGAGAGTACGTCGGGTCAGCATGTCTTTTCTCCTTCGGCCTCGGCCGCATTTGACAATGCGGGCAAGATGCCAAAGCCAGGCTGAAGCGCCGATGAACGGAAGGTTCAGGTTTGCGGCTGGAGTTACGGCCGCATGACGCTGGCCGAACGCTCGGCGAATGGCAGCGGGTGCACGACTTCCTTCTTCTGCGCCACCGGCTTGAAACCAAGCTTCTGATAGAGCGGCAGGGCTGCGGGGTGGTCGAGCGTACAGGTCTGCACCGTCACCCGTTTCGGCCCATGCGACCATGCCGCGGCAATCGCCGAGCCAAGGAACCAGCGGCCGATGCCTTGCCCGGTGGCGTGTTCCATCATGCCGAAATAGGCGAGTTCGACTTCCTCGGGCAGATGCGGCTTCAGATCAAAGAAGCCCGCCGGCGAACCGTCGAGATAGAGCACCCTGATGTCGCGATCCTCGCGGTGGATTCCGGCGGACAGCTCATCGTCGTTCAGCCTCAGAACATTCACCCAGTGCCATTTGCGCCCCACCCGGTCCATCAGGTAGCGGTAGAAATGCAGGGGAATGTCCCTGGTCTTCAGCAGTGCGACCTGGCGATTGTAGGGCACCGGCGGCGAGACGGCCGGCGGGGCATGCATCTCCAGAAAAGTCACTGTGACTTCAATGTCCTGCAGCACGCCATTTTCCATCGTCGTCATTCCTTGCCGGCCAGCGCTGGGCCGGCCGCCGCTGGGCCGGTCACGACAGGGGTATCGGAGAGCCCGCCCCATTCGGTCCATGAACCGTCATAAAGCCTGTTTTCAGTGTGGCCAAGCGTCTCCAGCGCCAGCGTGACCGCCGCGGCTGTGACACCGGAGCCGCAGGATGTGACCACGGGTTTGGACAGATCTATACCGGCGTCCTCTATCACCTTGCGCAAACGGTCCTTCGGCAGCAGCCTGCCGTTTTCGGAAAGCGCCGAATAGGGCACGTTGCGGGCGCCTGGCATGTGGCCGGAGCGGATGCCTGCGCGGGGCTCGGGCTCGGCACCGGTAAAGCGCCCTGCCCCACGCGCGTCGGCAATCTGACTTTCACCGGTATCGACGATCCGGCGCATGTCGGCCAGGCCGACGACGCGCGCGGCATCGAAATCGGCATGGAACACGCTCGGCGCGATCTTGGTCGGCTCGGCCGTGTCCGGGCGGCCGGCCGCCTTCCAGCCGTCGAAACCGCCGTCCAGAACATAGGTCTGGAAGACGCCCATGACGCGGAACATCCACCATGCCCGGGGCGCCGAGAAAAAGCCCGGCCCATCATAGACGACGATGGTGTCATCGGCCGAAACGCCCATCGCGCCGACATATTGGGCGAAATGCCGCGGCGATGCGAGCGTATGCGGCAGAGCGGCGTCGGAATCCGAAACGGCATCCTGATCCAGGAACCGGGCGCCCGGGATATGGGCCGCATCATATTCGGCGCGCGCATCGCGCTTTTGCGCAGGCAGGTACCAGGAGGCGTCAATGATCGTCAGCCCCGGCTGGCTTAGGCGCTGCTGCAGCCAGTCCGCATCGACCGTGAAAGGACTGTCTTCGGCCATTTTTCCTCCTGCCGCCTTCTGACGGTGTGTGTCTGTTCAGTTCGCCGGCATCGGACCGAAGCGAATGCGAAAGCGCCTGTTCTCCCGGCCCTTCTTCTCGATCTTGCCGATGTGAATTTCGCCGATTTCGCCAGTGCTCTTCACATGCGTGCCGCCGCAGGGCTGGCTGTCCACCGCGCCATTCTCGCCGATGCAGACCAGGCGGATCTTGCCCGTGCCGACCGGCGGTCGAACATTCTTGGATTTGACCAGGCCAGGATTGGCGGCCAATTCCTCGTCGCTGATCAGCCTGGTGAAGATGGGATGATCCGCCCGCACCAGGTCCATCATGCCGGCAGTCACCTCTTCCCTGGTGAAGCTGGCGTCCGGAATGTCGAAATCGACGCGGCTGTCGTCCTCGGAGACCGACGCACCGGTGATCGGGAACGGACAGACGACGGTAAGCAGGTGGCAAGCCGCGTGCATGCGCATCAGCAGGTGCCGGCGCTCCCAGTCGATGATGAGCTTCACCGTTTCGCCGACCACCGGCATCGCCTGCTCCGGCGCCGGCACATGGATGATCTCGTCCTTGGTCTCGCCGGTGATCGTGGCGGCAATTGCGATGCGGCTGCCGTCAGTGCGTTCGAGATGGCCGGTGTCGCCCGGCTGGCCACCAGAAGTGGCATAAAAGATTGTTCGGTCGAGGATGATGCCGCCGCGCTCGTTGATGGCGACGACCGTTGCGTCAGCCGTCTTGAGATAGGCGTCGTCGCGAAACAGCGCTTCGGTCCTGTGCGCCATCACGCGACCTTTTCGAACGGCACCGAGATCTTGCTTTTGAGCTCCATCCAGCTTGGCACAGGCAGGTTCTTCTCCCGCAGGAATTCCGGATTGAACAATTTAGACTGGTAGCGCGTGCCGTAGTCGCAAAGGATGGTCACGATGGTGTGGCCCGGGCCCAATTCCCTGGCCAGCCGCATCGCGCCGGCAATGTTGATGCCAGTCGAGCCGCCGACGCAGAGCCCCTCTTCCTGGATGAGATCGAAGATGATCGGTAGCGCTTCCTCGTCCGGGATTTGATAGGAGAACTCCGGCGTGAACCCGTCGAGATTGGCGGTGATGCGGCCCTGGCCGATACCTTCGGTGATCGAGTTGCCATCGGATTTCAGTTCACCGCTGGTGTAGAAGCTGTAGAGCGCGGCGCCCAGCGGATCGGCCAGCGCGATTTTCACATCCTTGCTCTTGGCTTTCAACCCGAACGCGACACCGGCCAGCGTTCCGCCCGAACCCACCGCCGAAACAAAGCCGTCGACCTTGCCGCCGGTCTGGGTCCATATTTCCTGCGCCGTGGTGCGGATATGGCCATCGCGGTTGGCGACATTGTCGAACTGATTTGCCCAGATGGCGCCATTCGCCTCGGATCCGGCCATCTGCTCGGCCAGCCGCCCTGATAGCTTCACGTAATTGTTGGGGTTCTTGTAGGGCACGGCCGGCACTTCGATCAGCTCGGCGCCGAGCAGCCGGATCACGTCCTTCTTTTCCTGGCTTTGCGTATCCGGGATGACGATGACGGTGCGGTATCCGAGCGCCTTGGCGACGAGCGTCAGCCCGATGCCGGTGTTGCCGGCCGTTCCCTCGACAATGACACCGCCCGGCTTCAGCAGGCCGCGTTGTTCGGCGTCGCGGATGATGAACAGTCCGGCGCGATCCTTGACCGACTGTCCCGGATTCATGAACTCGGCCTTGCCCAGGATCTCGCAGCCGGTTGCTTCAGAAGCTTTGTTGAGGCGGATCAGAGGCGTGTTGCCGATCGCGTCGATCACAGAACGGGGCATTCAGGATTCCTTGTGTACGTGCGCCGAAACCCTAGAAACCCAACGCTGCGGTTTCAAGGCAAGAATTCGTCTGGTCCAGTCGCATTTCCGGCCTTGCGAGTGCCGACCTTGTCGCGACCTGGCTCGATATCACACAGTTCATTTGCACCTGTGGTGGAAAAGCACTCTTTTCATTCGATTTCTTCGCCGTTAGAGCAAAGCACCAACAAGTCGACAGGGCGCAGCATGACACTCTATCGGGCCGATCCGAAACACGGCGTCGCCTGGGTCACGGGCGGCAGCAGCGGCATTGGCCGCTCGCTGGCCAGGGATCTGGCGTCACAGGGCTATGCGGTGGCGGTGACCGCGTTGGACGACGATCCGATCGACACGCTCATCGTCGAGACCGCGCAGATGCCGGGCAAGGTCGTGGCTTTTCCCTGCGACGTCACCGACGAGCCGCGCATGGCAAGAACGGTGGCGGCGATCGAGAAGGACCTCGGGCCGATCGTGCTCGCCATCTTCAATGCCGGAAATTACATCTCGACCCCTGGAGAGTCACTCGTCGTCAGCGACTTCCGCCGCACCTTCGAGGTCAACTATTTCGGCATCATCAATGGGCTGGTGCCTCTCGTCGAGCACATGCGGGTGCGTGCACGCGGCCATGTCGTTCTGGTCGGCTCGGTGACCGCCTATTTCGGCTGGCCAACAACGGCCGCCTATGGCGGCACCAAGGCCGCCATCAACATCCTGGCCGAGTCGCTGAAATATGATTTCGACAAGATGAACATCCGCGTTCAGGTGATTAACCCCGGGTTTGTCGACACGCCTTTGACCGAAAAGAACATGCTGCCGATGCCGGGCCTGATGCCGGTCGGCCGCGCGACCCGCCGCATGGTGCGGGGCATCAAATCCGGCGGCTTCGAAGTGACCTTCCCGTACCGGACGAGCTGGCCGCTGAAATTTCTTGGCTTGCTGCCAAGGCCTGTATCCCGATGGGTGATCAGCCTGACGACCAGCTGGAAGGCACGGCCACTGCATTACGAGCGGAAAACGCCCAACGAGTAGATGCCCACAGGATTGGTGGCTTGGCCGCCCGAGCGGCCGTTGCCTGTTCACGGCGACCACCATAGTTTGAATGTTGTTGCGTGGAGTCTGCGATGGGGCGACGGATCGTGCTTGCTGTGCTGGGCCTGATCGCCATCCTTGCCCTGGCCTTCGTGCTTGGTCCACGCGTTCCCGTCGACACCACGATCCGTTTCGATCCTTCCGCCATCGGCGACGACCCGCAGGCCTATGTGGCCAAGGCGGAAGCCGCCATACCGGGCATCAGCGACGGGCTGGAGAAGGAAATCGTCTGGGCCAACCCGATGGTGCACGCCAAGACGCCGCTGTCGATCGTCTACATCCACGGCTTTTCAGCATCGAAGGGCGAACTCCGCCCCTTGCCCGACGATGTGGCCGACCAGCTCGACGCCAACCTGTTCTACACCCGCCTCACCGGTCACGGACAGGACGGCGAAGCCATGAGGCAAGGCAGCGTCAATGCCTGGATCAACGACTATGAGGAGGCGCTCGCCATCGGCCGGGCAATCGGTGACAAGGTGATCGTCATCTCGACGTCGACCGGCGGCTCACTGGCGGTCTGGGCGGCAACGCAGTCCGGAGCATCCGAGGGTGTGGCGGCCATCGCATTCATCTCGCCCAATTTCGGCGTAAAAGCATCCGGCGCCGAGATCCTGACCATGCCCTGGGGCAAGCAGATCGCCGAACTCGTCGCCGGCAAGGAACGCAGCTTCGCGCCGCGCAATGCGCTGCATGAGAAATTCTGGACCACCAGATATCCGATCGCCGCCACGATGCCGATGCAGGCCCTGACCGAGCTTGCCTATGGCGCGCCGGTGGAGAAGGCGACCATCCCGGCTTTGTTTATTTTCTCGGATTTGGACAGAGTGGTGCGACCCGACCGCACCCGCGAAATCGCCGCGCGCTGGGGTGGTGCGCATGAGCTGGTACCCATCGAAAGCACTGGCGATCCCGACAATCATGTCCTTGCCGGCGACGCGCTGTCGCCATCGACCACGGCCTTCCTGGCGCAACGGATTGCCGTCTGGGTCGAAGCCGTGGCGAAGTGAGGTTCTGAAATAAAACGGGCGGCTGAAGCAATGCCTCAGCCGCCCTTTCTCTATTGCTCAGGCAACCAGCCAACCGCCAGGGATTGGCCGACTGCCATAATGGTCAGGCAGCCCGCGCCGCCGGACGCTTGCCGCCGAAGCGGCGCTTGTTGTTGCCCTTGAAAGGCTTCGCACCTTCGGGCTTGCGCTCACCGGCAAAGGCCGGCTTGTCGCCGAAGCGCTTCTTGCCGAAGCCGTTGTTCTGCTTCTTCTCGCCGCCCGGCCGCCTGCCGTCGCGACGGCCATTGCGGTCATTGGCGGGTTCGAAGCGCTCGTTCTTTTCAGCCGGATTGCGCGCCGGATCGGGGCTGCCGAGATGGTCGGCAACGATTGGCAGCTTGGTGCGGATGATGCGCTCGACCTGACGAAGCTTGCTGTTTTCCGAAGGATCGCAAAGCGTTATCGCGATGCCATCCTTGCCGTTGCGGCCGGTGCGGCCGATGCGGTGGACATAGCTTTCGGCTTCGTCCGGCAGGTCGAAGTTCACGACATGGCTGATGCCGGGGACGTCGATACCGCGCGCGGCGATGTCGGTCGCGACCAGAATGCGCACCGATCCATCACGGAAATCGTTCAGCGCCTTCTGACGGGCATTCTGCGACTTGTTGCCATGAATGACGGCGGCCTTGAAACCGTCGCGCTCAAGGTCCTTGGTCACCCGGTCGGCACCATGCTTGGTGCGCGAAAAGATGATGACGGACTTCATCGCCGCGTCGGCGAGCATCGTCGACAGCACCTGGCGCTTCTGCTTGGTGCGGGCAAAGACGACGCCCTGGACGATTTCGACGGCCGCGGTGCTTTGCGGCGAGACCTCGACGCGGACCGGGTTCTTCAACAGACCCTTGGCGAGCTCGGCGATCTCGTCAGGCATGGTGGCCGAGAACAGCGCCGTCTGGCGGTCGGGCGCGGTCGCCTTGGCGATGCGCTTGACGTCGTTGATGAAGCCCATATCGAGCATGCGGTCGCCCTCGTCCAGCACCAGCCATTTGGTGTCGGACAGGATGAGGTCGCCCTCGCGCACCAGGTCGGTCAAGCGGCCGGGCGTGGCGATAAGGATATCGACGCCTGGGGCAACCTTCTTCACCTGGCTGAAGCGCGAGACGCCGCCCAGCACGAGTGCCGTCGAGACATGCGCGCCCTTGGCGAGAATCTTGATGGTGTCCTCGATCTGCACCGCGAGTTCGCGGGTCGGCGCCAGGATGAGCGCGCGGGTCGTCTTGGCGCGGCGCTTGGTGCCGAGCGCGATGATCTTCGACAGGATCGGCAGCGCGAAGGCAGCGGTCTTGCCGGAGCCGGTCTGCGCGATGCCGAAAATGTCACGGCCTTCCAGCTGCGGCGGGATCGCCTGCATCTGGATCGGCTTCGGTTCCGTGAAGCCTGCATTGTGGGTGGCCTTGAGCAGCGCACCCGTAATTCCCAGCGCCGCGAAACCGGAGAGTTCCGCGGTATCGTTGCCGGGCAATGTGTTTTCGTTGGTCAAAGTAATCTTCTTTCACGCGGCCTCTGGCCGCAACGTCGATGGCGGCAGGGCGCAACCTGCCGTCGAAAAATTTGATATGAAACGACAAGGCGGGCGGACGGTAACGTCCACTCGGCTGCGCTGTCGTGCCCGCAGGCGTCATGCCACGGGGCTTTTTCGCCACCTTTGCCGACTTGCCGGAAAGAGGGAAAACAGACGCAACCAGTCTCATTCGTCGAGAAGGCCGGAATCTCCCGGCCCAAGCGCCTATGGGCTGCATATGGCTGAGTTCGCCCCGGAATGCAAGGGGCGTCATGTTGCGCTGCAGCAAAAACCAGCCAAAAGCCGACGCTTGCGCTCCATGGCTGGCATCATTACCACAAACAAAGCTTCCGATTTTGGGGACCGAGCGATGAAGGACGTGCTGAAGGAACTCGAGCGGCGGCGCGACATTGCCCGCATGGGCGGCGGCCAGGCCCGCATCGATGCGCAGCACAAAAAGGGCAAGCTCACCGCGCGCGAACGCATCGAGGTGTTCCTCGACGAAGGCTCGTTCGAGGAGTTCGACATGTATGTCGAGCACCGCTCGACCGATTTCGGCATGGAGAAGACCAAGATCGCAGGCGATGGCGTCGTCACGGGCTGGGGGACGGTCAATGGCCGCCCGGTCTATCTCTTCGCCAAGGATTTCACCGTGTTCGGCGGCTCATTGTCGGAAGCCCATGCCGAGAAAGTCATCAAGGTGCAGGAGATGGCGCTGCGCAACCGTGCGCCGATCATCGGCCTCTACGATGCCGGCGGGGCGCGCATCCAGGAAGGCGTGGCGGCACTCGGCGGCTATGCCGAGATCTTCCAGCGCAACGTGCTCGCCTCCGGCGTCATTCCGCAGATTTCCGTCATCATGGGCCCATGTGCCGGCGGTGACGTCTATTCGCCCGCCATGACCGATTTCATCTTCATGGTGCGCGACACCTCCTACATGTTCGTCACCGGGCCGGACGTGGTGAAGACCGTGACCAACGAGACGGTGACCGCAGAGAGCCTCGGCGGCGCTTCCGTCCACACGACGAAATCCTCGATCGCCGACGGCGCCTATGACAATGACGTCGAAGCACTCTTGCAGATGCGCCGGCTGGTCGACCTGCTGCCGGCTTCCAACACATCGGAGATTCCCGAGATCGAATGCTACCAGTCGGTCACCGACCATGACATGTCGCTCGACCGGCTGATTCCCGACAACGCCAACAAGCCCTACGACATCAGGGAATTGATCCTGAAGGTCGCCGACGAGGGCGACTTTTTCGAGATCCAGCAGAGTTTTGCCAAGAACATCGTCACCGGCTTCGGGAGGGTAGAAGGCCGCACGGTCGGCTTTGTCGCCAACCAGCCAATGGTGCTTGCGGGCGTGCTCGATTCCGACGCCAGCCGCAAGGCGGCGCGCTTCGTGCGTTTCTGCGACTGTTTTTCGATCCCGCTCGTTACCTTCGTCGATGTTCCCGGCTTCCTGCCCGGCACGGCGCAGGAATATGGCGGATTGATCAAACACGGCGCCAAGCTGCTCTTCGCTTATGCCGAGGCGACCGTGCCGAAGATCACCGTCATCACCCGAAAAGCCTATGGCGGCGCCTATGACGTGATGGCGTCAAAACATCTGCGCGGCGACATGAACTATGCCTGGCCGACGGCGCAGATCGCGGTGATGGGCGCCAGGGGGGCGGTCGAGATCATCTACCGCAAGGATATCGGCGATGCCGAAAAGATCGCAGCCCATACAAAGACCTACGAGGATCGCTTCCTGTCGCCTTTCGTGGCCGCCGAGCGCGGCTATGTCGACGAGGTGATCATGCCGCACTCGACCCGCCGCCGTATCGCCCGGGCGCTTCGCATGCTGCGCAACAAGGACATGCAGAACCCCTGGAAGAAGCACGACAACATTCCGTTGTAATCACCGGCAATCAACAGACCGCGTTTATCAACGGCTGCCGCGAGCAGTAACCAGTTCGCGCAGCACCGGCACCAGCGCCAGCGGCAAATCCTCGGCAATCAGCCCAGCGCCGGACCGGCTTCCGGCCTCGGCATGGATCCAGACCGCGGCACAGGCTGCTTCGAACGCCGGCATGGCCTGGGCAATCAGTCCGGCCGTGATACCGGACAACACGTCACCTGATCCGGCCGTGGCGAGCCAAGCCGCGCCGTTTGAATTGATCGCCGCCCTGCCATCCGGAGCGGCAATCACCGTATCGGCGCCCTTGTAGACGATGACGGCATTGGCCGCCGCGGCGGCCGCGCGTGCCTTGTCCAGCTTCGAGGAGGCATTGTCGTCGGCGAGGCCGGGAAACAGCCTGGCGAACTCGCCTTCATGCGGTGTCATCACCAGCACGGGCGCGTGCGGCCCGCGGGCGGCTTCGAACAAGACATCTGGCGCCTCCCGAAACGACGTGATCGCGTCGGCGTCGAAGACCAGACCGTCAATTCCGGTGGAGGCGCCCGCCGGCTTGCCCGACGCGAGCAGAGCAAGCGCGAACGCCTGGGTTTTTTCACCGACGCCAAAGCCGGGCCCGAGAACAAAGGCCGACGGCCGGCGCTCCCCGACAAATGCCTCGATGTCGGCCATCTCGTCGGTCCTGCGCAGCATGATCGAGGTCAGGTGCGCTGCGTTGACCTGCATGGCGTTCGCCGGCGACAGTACGGTCACCGCCCCTGCCCCGGATCGAGCAGCGGCAAGCGCCGACAGCCGCGCCGCACCGGTGGCACTGGGGCCGCCGGAAAAGACGCCGACATGGCCGCGCTTGTATTTGTGCGCGTCGACGGCCGGCACCGGCAAACCGCGCAACCAGAGTGCCGGTCCGTTCTCGAATGTCCGAGGCTCAAGCTTTGCAATGATGTCATCGCCGATGCCGATATCGGCAAGCACGATCTCGCCGCATCGCTCCCGGCCCGGCAGGAGCAGATGGCCTGGTTTCTTGCGCGCGAAGGTCACGGTGAGGTCCGCCGAAAACGATGTGCCTAGCACCTTGCCGCTGTCACAGGAGATGCCGGAAGGCAGGTCGACCGCGACAACCGGCAAATGCAGTCCGGCGGCCAGATCGGCCGCCCTGGCGGCTTCGCCGGATAGCGGCTTGGACAGCCCTGCCCCGTAAAGCGCATCGACCACGATCGAGCCCGGCTCGGCTTCAAAGCCGACCAGCGGCCGAGGCTTGATCGAACATTCCGCCGCGGCGAGCGCCGCATCGCTTTGCGCCCTCGGCGCACCTGATGCCCAGATCGTCGTCGCAACGCCGCCGCCTGCCAGGATGCGGGCGACGACATAGCCGTCGCCGCCATTGTTGCCAGGCCCGCAAAGCACATGGACATGGGCCGCTTGGGGATAGCGGACGAAAACCTCGGCCGCGACCGCTTCGCCTGCTCTGCGCATCAACCCAATGCCGTCGGTTGGACCGGCGGCAATCGTCAGCCGGTCCGCCTCGCCCATCTCGGCGGAAGTGAGAAGTTCGTCGCTCATGGATTGCCGATCCGCATTCGATCAAGCATTGTCCAGTTTTCGAGCCGAAGCAAACAAAGAGGGAGGTCTTGCCAGCTGCGCTACATTGCCGGGCGAGCATTCGAGGCGCGAAACCGCACAAAAAATGGGCTGATTGCCTAATTTTCGTGCGGATGCAAGTGAGGAACTGCGCGGGCTTCTGCAGTCCATGGCGCTTCCGGTGCAGCGAATGACGCGAAATTGCATGCCGGCGCGGTTTGGCTTCGAAATCATATGAGACCGCTTCAAATCCCCCTATCTGGCACAGTTCGTGCTTGATGGAGGCGCAAGCGGGGGCTCACAACCCGTTTTTTTGGCAGTGGAGGCCACTTTTTACATGAAAAAGATCGAAGCGATCATCAAGCCATTCAAGCTGGACGAAGTGAAGGAAGCGCTTCAGGAGGCCGGACTGCAAGGCATTACCGTGACCGAGGCCAAAGGCTTCGGCCGCCAGAAGGGCCACACCGAGCTCTACCGCGGCGCCGAATATGTCGTCGACTTCCTGCCCAAGGTGAAGATCGAGGTCGTGCTCGGCGACGATGCCGTGGAAGGCGCGATCGAGGCCATCCGCAAGGCGGCCCAGACCGGCCGCATCGGCGACGGCAAGATCTTCGTCTCCAACATCGAGGAAGTCGTGCGCATCCGGACCGGTGAAACCGGAATGGACGCGGTTTGACGGCCATCCTCTAAGAAACGTCATCATCAAAAAACGTCAGCACACAGGGATAAATGACATGACGACAGCCAAAGACATCATGAAGCAGATCAAGGACAACGACGTGAAATTCGTCGACCTGCGCTTCACCGACCCGAAGGGCAAACTGCAGCACGTCACGATGGATGTCGTCGAGGTCGAGGAAGACATGTTCGCCGATGGCGTCATGTTCGACGGCTCCTCGATCGCCGGCTGGAAGGCAATCAACGAGTCCGACATGGTGTTGATGCCCGATCCGGACACGGTCCACATGGACCCGTTCTTCGCGCAGTCGACGATGGTCATCCTGTGCGACATCCTCGATCCGGTCTCGGGTGAATCCTACAACCGCGATCCGCGCGGCACGGCCAAGAAGGCCGAGGCCTACATGAAGGCGGAAGGCATCGGCGACACCATCTATGTCGGGCCGGAAGCCGAGTTCTTCGTGTTCGACGACGTCAAGTACAAGGCCGATCCCTACAACACCGGCTTCAAGCTCGATTCGACCGAACTGCCGTCGAATGACGACACCGACTACGAGACCGGCAACCTTGGCCATCGCCCCCGCGTCAAGGGCGGCTATTTCCCGGTGCCGCCAATCGATTCGGCGCAGGACATGCGTTCCGAAATGTTGACCGTGCTGGCTGAAATGGGCGTGCGCGTCGAAAAGCACCATCACGAGGTGGCCGCCGCCCAGCACGAGCTCGGCATCAAGTTCGACGCGCTGGTCCGCAACGCCGACAAGATGCTGATCTACAAATATGTCGTGCACCAGGTCGCCAACGCCTATGGCAAGACGGCCACCTTCATGCCGAAGCCGATCTTCGGCGACAACGGTTCGGGCATGCATGTCCACATGTCGATCTGGAAGGGTGGCAAGCCGACCTTCGCCGGCAATGAATATGCCGGCCTGTCGGAGAACTGCCTGTTCTTCATCGGCGGCGTCATCAAGCACGCCAAGGCTATCAACGCCTTCACCAACCCGCTGACCAACTCCTACAAGCGCCTGGTGCCCGGCTATGAAGCGCCGGTGCTGCTCGCCTATTCGGCACGTAACCGCTCGGCCTCCTGCCGCATCCCCTTCGGCAGTTCGCCGAAGGCCAAGCGCGTCGAGGTCCGCTTCCCCGATCCGGGCGCGAACCCCTACCTGGCCTTTTCCGCGTTGCTGATGGCCGGCCTCGACGGCATCAAGAACAAGATCCATCCGGGACAGCCGATGGACAAGGATCTCTACGACCTGCCGCCGAAGGAACTGAAGAAGATCCCGACCGTCTGTGGCTCACTGCGTGAAGCTCTGCAAAGCCTCGACAAGGATCGCGGCTTCCTGAAGGCCGGCGGCGTCTTCGACGACGACCAGATCGACAGCTATATCGAACTGAAAATGGCGGAAGTGATGCGCTTCGAAATGACCCCGCATCCGGTCGAATACGATATGTACTATTCGGTGTAAGACCACTGGGATAGCGTACAGAGCCTTTGAGGGATTACCCCTCAAGGGCTTTTTGCCGTCCTCGACGCCCCGAGGAGCGTCGCGACATCATTGCTTTTCAGTTCAAGGATTGTTTGGCCGTGGCCGGCACGCGGCCGTTGGCGGAAGCCGAAATTCAGGGTCGCGACAGGTTGTTGCGGGCCATTGGCGGATCGCTCCAAAGCGCAATCGGTCGCCAGGAGCGAGCGGCACACTGCCTCAGGCTGCAATGCCCGCTCGTCCGGCGCCCCCGCCAATGCCGTCGTTCACGAAACCCCCGCCCCGTTCGAACAGCATTGCTTGGCGTAACCCCATGGCCATGAATACGCATGCCGCGACATGGTATGTCAACGCACCGGAGGAATCGCAGGAATCGGCGATTTCCTTGTATGAACAGTGGCTTATAGAAGGCTTTGTTGGTGTACGGATGAGCCGGAAACAGGCAGTTTTCCGGGCTTTTTCACCATATCCAGAAACGCAATCCATTGATGACGGCCGCGGTATGCCAGCCAAAAGCCCCTTCATTTGCTGAAGCTGGCTCGACCTTTTCAGTCTGACTTTTTTTGGGTGTATTCAAGTCGCTGCCGTTCGATCGGCTTTGACGGACCTTCGGAGCCTTTTCCGCCCACTCGCTGTCAAGTGGCATCTCCGAAGCGAGTCTGTCCGCATGGGTGAGCGCGAGGGTATCGGTCAGCCCGGCAGCGATCGGCGACGAGGGCCGGCTCTTGCATCGGCATCGTCGCCACCGACGCACCACTTTGCTTCGCCGGGCGAGACAGATGCCACCACTCGCAATATAACGAAAAAAGCCCCGACGCGGAGCGCCAAGGCTTTTTTTCTATACGGCAAGGACCTTGCGATCCACCCGAGCTATAGGTCAGGCAGCAGCCGAAACAGCCGCTGTCGAAACTTGCGATATCGTCTTCAGGATCTGCGAAGCGATCTGGTAGGGGTCGCCTTGCGAGTTCGGACGACGGTCTTCCAGATAGCCCTTGTAGTCGTTCTTGACGAAGGAGTGCGGCACGCGGATCGAAGCGCCGCGGTCCGCGATGCCGTAGCTGAACTTGTTCCACGGCGCGGTCTCGTGCTTGCCGGTCAGACGCTTGTCGTTGTCGGGACCGTAGACGGCGATGTGGTCCATCAGGTTCTTGTCGAACTGCGCCATCAGCGATTCGAAATACGCCTTGCCGCCGACTTCGCGCATATAGGCGGTCGAGAAATTGGCGTGCATGCCCGAGCCGTTCCAGTCGGTATCGCCGAGCGGCTTGCAGTGGAATTCGATGTCGATGCGGTATTTTTCGGTGAGACGCAGAAGCAGGTAGCGAGCAATCCACATCTGGTCGGCGGCTTTCTTGGAGCCTTTGCCAAAGATCTGGAATTCCCACTGGCCCTTGGCCACTTCGGCGTTGATGCCTTCATGGTTGATCCCGGCGGCAAGGCAGAGGTCGAGATGATCCTCGACGATCTGGCGCGCGACATCGCCAACGTTCTTGTAGCCGACGCCGGTGTAGTACGGACCCTGCGGGGCGGGATAACCGCTCTCCGGGAAGCCGAGCGGGCGGCCGTCCTTGTAGAAGAAATACTCCTGCTCGAAGCCGAACCAGGCACCCTCGTCGTCAAGAATAGTGGCCCGCTTGTTCGATGCGTGCGGCGTCACGCCGTCAGGCATCATGACTTCGCACATGACCAGCACGCCGTTGGTGCGGGTCGGGTCCGGATAAACCGCGACCGGCTTCAGCACACAGTCGGAGCTGTGGCCCTCGGCCTGCATCGTGGAGGAGCCATCGAAGCCCCAAAGCGGTAACTCCTCGAGCGTCGGGAATTCGGCGGACTCCTTGACCTGCGTCTTGCCGCGCAGATTGGGGACCGGGGTGTATCCATCGAGCCAGATATACTCGAGCTTGTATTTCGTCATTCTAGCCTCTCGTTGCTTGTTCACCGAACACCAGACGGGGTCGACACGGGTCCGCCGTCGGCAGCCGGCGCTGCCAATCAATAAAATGCAATTCGTATGCCACTCCGGTGTCGGCCGGTGCGGCAAAATGACAGGGAGATGGGGGCGGATTTGTTGAGCCGCCTCATCAATGATCAAGATCAGTCAAACATCAATTGTGCATATATATTAGGCAAATAATGATCTTTTCGTAGGCATATTGCCTAAAGGAATCGCAAGACCTATGTTGTGAAGAGACTGAATCGACAAGCTCCCGAAGAAGAAAGGAGAGCGCCCATGGAAGTCGCCCCTTCCCGTCCGTCGGCAACAATCCTGATGTTCCCGCTGGCAGCGCGCAGGCCTGCCTTAAATTTAGGCGCCAAGGCCAAATTCGCGGCAGAGCTTGCCGCGCTTCGCGGCGAGCACGCCGATTCCGATGGCTGGTATCACGAAGCCGCCGTCGAGGAAGAGAATTCACACCGGAAGAGCTGAAGCCTTCAGCATAGAGTTTGCATGAAAAAGCCCGGCGCGATCGCTCGCGCCGGGCTTTTTATTCATATCGGCGATCGACTACTCCTTGGTCCGCAGATCGGTCCCAAGCGTATCCTTGACGAAGATCATGCCGATGATCAGCGTCATCGCGGCGATGACCACCGGGTACCAGAGGCCATAGTAGATATCGCCCTTGTAGGCGCTGAACGCGAACACGATCGCGGGCAGCAGTCCGCCGAACCAGCCATTGCCGATGTGATAGGGCAGCGACATGCCGCTGTAGCGGATGCGGGTCGGAAACATCTCGACCAGGATCGCCGCGATCGGTCCGTAGACCATGGTCACGTAGAGGACCAGGATGAACAGGATGCCGATGACCTTTGCCCAGTTGACTTGTGCGGGATCGGCAAACATCGCGAACGCACCCGCTGCCGGAATGGAGTAGACGGTCACCTCCGGGGCGCCGGCCGCCTCATCCTTGGTCAGCACCTCGTCCTTGATCGCCTGCTCGACCGGAACCGTTGCCTTCTCGCCGCCACGGATGGCCGCGGTATCGAGCTTCAGTTCCGGATTGGCGGCGACGAAGGCGTCGAGCTTCTGGTCGGCGACCTTGGCGGCAGCGCGCTTCAGCGGATAACCGCCGTCCTGAAGAGCCATGTTGACCGACTTCTTGAAGGCGGTGTCGCTTGCAGCCTTCTTGTCGCCAGCGGCCGCCGCGTCATAGGACGTCACGGTCTCGTTGCCGATCTTGACGGTTGCCGCCGTGCCGGCCGCCGCTGTCGAAACGATATCGTAAGGCACCGAGTTCTTGGAAAGGAAGTCGGTTGCGATATCGCAGGACGTCACGGGTACGCGTGTTCCGGTCGGATTGAACTGGAAGTTGCAGTCTCCAGGGGCCGCGGTCACCGTGGCGCGCGTGTTCTGTTGCGCGGTGGCGAGAGCCGGGTTGGCGGCCCAGGTCAGTGCCTTGAACAGCGGGAAGGTGGTGACGACCGCCAGCGCAAGGCCGGCCATGATGATCGGCTTGCGGCCTATCTTGTCGGACAACCAGCCGAAGAAGACGAAGAAGCCCGTGCCGAGCGCGAGCGCAATGGCGATCATGATGTTGACCGACTGCGCATCGACCTTGAGCACATTGGCCAGGAAGAACAGCGCGTAGAACTGGCCGTTGTACCAGACGACGGCCTGGCCGGCGGTCAGGCCGAACAGCGCGAGGATCGCGATCTTGGCATTTTTCCACTGGCCGAAGGCTTCAGACAGCGGCGCCTTGGAACTCTTGCCCTCCTCCTTCATGCGCAGGAAGGTCGGCGATTCCGAGAGCGACAGACGGATCCAGACCGAAATCGCGAGCAATACGGCTGAAACGATGAAGGGAATGCGCCAGCCCCAGGCCGCGAAAGCCTCCTTGCTCAAGGAGTTCTGCACGATCAGGATGACGATCAGCGACAGGAAAAGGCCGAGCGTCGCGGTCGTCTGGATCCATGACGTGTAGAAACCGCGCCGATCGTCGGGCGCATGTTCGGCGACATAGGTCGCGGCACCGCCATATTCACCACCAAGCGCCAGGCCCTGCAGCATGCGCAGCGCGATCAGCAGGATGGGCGCCGCGATACCCCACGTCTCGGAACCGGGAAGCAGGCCGACCAGAAAGGTCGAAAGGCCCATGATCATGATGGTCATTAGAAACGTGTATTTGCGGCCGACTAGATCGCCGATGCGGCCGAACACCAGCGCGCCGAAGGGACGCACGATGAAGCCGGCGGCGAAAACCAGCAGCGTGAAGATGTAGCGGGTACTTTCGGGAAACGAGTTGAAGAATGTCGTGCCGATCGCGGCCGCCAGCGCGCCGTAGAGATAGAAATCGTACCATTCGAAAACCGCGCCCAGCGAGGAAGCGAAGATGACTTTCTTCTCTTCCCGCGTCATGCCGCGGCTCGTTCCGCCGGCGGTCGATGCCATTGCCATTGAGTTATCCTCCCGTGAGACCCAGTCCTCGATGCTGTGCGCCAGCGTCCGCGTTCTCCTCCGAACGCGGACTCACAAAACGCAGCCAACACAGGAAAAATGGCAGAAAGCGCCGGGGAAAGGCACCGCGACGATGGGATTATGACTTTCGTATTAGGTGCAGTGCGAAGGCGGGCGTCGCGCTCAGGCCCGCAGCGCTTCAAGCAGACTGACGGCGGCCATCATGTCGCGTTTGCGGGCGGCGCGGCGCGCGACGGCTTCGGCGTCCTGTCCCCACTGCGCGATCTGCCAATCCTCGTCGACATGGCCGGCGGCCCAGGCCTCCTCGCCGTCGAGCGCGCCGAAATCGACGGCGAGCGCCAGCAGTGCGGAGCCGGTCAGCGACGTCATGACATGAATGGCGGCCAGGCGCAGCGGCTCGGAGCGCTGCGCCAGATGGCTGCCCAGCACGGCAAGGGTTTCGCGCGGCTGCTCGACATGGATGATACCCTCGGCAAGGTTGAAGCGAACCCCAAGCGAGGCGCGGGCCCAGTCGATGACGGGATCCCACTGCTCGTTCTGCCGCTCGACCAGCCCTTGCGGGGCGTCGGCGCGATAGCAGAGCATATCCGACGAGGCAAAGCGCAGTACGTCTTCGAGCACGGCCTGCGGGTCGGTTGCGACGCCGTCAATGGCGGTGTTGGCCAGCCGCATCACCGGCATCGTCACCGGATTGATCGTCTCGCCCTGCTGCGCGAACTCGTCGGCGACCAGCGCCGCGGCCGCCTCAGTCGGCAGCGCCAGCAGTGCCTTGCCCGGGGTGCGCACAGGCTTGCCATCGAGATGGACGGCAAAGCCACCTTCCACCGGCGCGACCGACACCTCCTTGTAGAAGCGCTTGGGAAGCGGCGTCTTCATCTGGATCTGGGCGCGACGCACCGGATCCGGGTCGGAGAGATATTTGCCCGCTTCGAGGTCGTTGAGGATATCGCGCATAAAAATCTCTTTCAAACCGGCGTCAGCTTGCGCGCCGGCCGGTTGACGATGATCAGGCCCGCCGCAATCAACCCAAGTGCCAGGAAAATGCGAATGGTCAGCGGCTCGTTCAAGATGATCGCCCCGCACAAAACACCGAAAACCGGCGACAGGAAGGTGAAACTGGACAAGCCGGAGGCGGGATAGCGGCGCAGCAGCCAGAACCACAGTACGTAGGTGAAAGCGACGATGTAGATCGCCTGGAAAAGCAGCGCCAGTGTCGGCAGCAAGGAGGGATCGCGGACCGGCGGACCGGCGAGAGGTAACACCAGCACGCCAACGATCGCCGCGCCGGCGAGTTGGTAGAGCAGCAGCTTCTCCGCACTTGCCTCGACCAGTTTCGAGCGCTTGATGAGGATATTTGTCAGGGCCCAGAAGAATCCGGAGCCCAGGCTCAGCAGGTCGCCGAACAACATGTCACCACCCCCGCCGAGTTTATCGGAAAAGACGGCGGCAAGCCCCGCGAAGGCCAATAGCAGGCCAAGGAACTTGCGCATGGTGATCTGCTCGCCGAGCAGAAAGTGACCGCCAATCAGCATCCAGAACGGCATCGAGTTGACGAGCAGCGTGTTGCGGGCAACCGTCGTGTGCTCCAGGCCGACGTAAAGACAGAGGAATTCGATGCCGAACAGCACGCCGACCGCGATGCCGGCAAGCAATGTGCCGTCGTGCGCGAACAGCGCTATGCCGCGCCAGCGGCACCAGAGAAAAACACAGAGCCCACCGATGATCGAGCGCGCGATCGACAGGAAAACGGGGTCGTAGCCGGCGTAGGAAATCTTGGCGGCAACGTAGTTCAGCCCCCAGGAAAAGGTCAGACCGACCATGATGGCGGCGGCGGCCATATCGATTGTGTCGCGCCGATCGAGCGCGTCGGCGGCGCCGCTCACGGTCAATCCTCCGCGCTGGCGTCGTCGAAGCCGATCAGGTTCCAGCTCTGGCGCATATGCGGCGGCATCGGCGCGGTGACGTCGATGACGCCCTTGTCGGGATGCGGGATAATGATGCGGCGCGCGTGCAGATGCAGGCGGTTTTGAATGCCGCCGGGAAAATCCCAGTTGGTGTCGGCCTCGAAGTATTTCGGGTCGCCGATGATCGGGCAGCCAATATAGGCGGCATGGACGCGAAGCTGGTGGGTGCGGCCCGTATAGGGCTCCATCTCCAGCCAGGTCATCGTCTGCGCCGCCTGCTCGATGATACGGTAGTAAGAGACCGCGTGGTCGGCACCCTTTTCGCCATGCGCGGCAATGCGCACGCGGTCGCCGTCGGGCGTCGGCTCCTTGATCAGCCAGGTCGAGATCTTGTCCTCGCGCTTGGGCGGCACGCCCTTGACCAGTGCCCAGTACGTCTTCTTGGTTTCACGAGCGCGAAACGCTTCCGACAGCTTCATGGCGGCCAGCCGGGTGCGGGCGACGACCAGCACGCCCGACGTGTCACGGTCGAGGCGATGCACCAGCCGCGGCTTCTCGCCCTTCTGGTTGCGCCAGGCTTCCAGCATGTCGTCGACATTGCGCGTGACGCCGGAACCGCCCTGAACGGCGAGGCCGGCCGGCTTGTTGAAGACGAAGACCTTCGGGTCCTCGTGGATCAGCATCTTGGCGAGTACATCGGCGTCGCCCTGGTTGCGGATCGAGTGGCCGGTAAGCGCGCTCTCGCCCTTCTTGTCCACCTCGAGCGGCGGAACGCGCACCATCTGGCCAGGCTCGACACGGGTGTCGGCCTTGACCCGACCGCCATCGACACGGATCTGGCCGGAGCGCAGCAGTTTCTGCAGGTGGCCGAAGCCAAGTCCCGGAAAATGGGTCTTGAACCAACGATCGAGCCGCATGCCCGCCTCGCCGGCCTCCACCGTGATCTGTTCAACGCCTGCCATGTCTTTTTCGCTTATCCGTTTCCCGAGCAGGGCTCTTGGCCTGCTGCGTTTGGCGCGGCAATAGCACTAATGCACGCCGCCCAAAACCATAAAGCATGCCATGGCGTGCTTTATGGCAGGCTTCTTGCGAGCCAAAGTCCCAGAAACAGGGCAATGATCGCGCCAATGACGCTTGCAAGCGCATAGCCAAACGCCGGCAGCGTGGCGCCCCGCTCCCACAGTGTCGCGAAGTCGAGCGAAAAGGCCGAGAAAGTGGTGAAGCCGCCGAAGATGCCGGTGGCGACGAAGAGTCTGAGCTCGTTCGATCCGCTGCGGCGCGCCAGGGTGGCGATGAACAGCCCCATGGCAAAGGAGCCGATGATGTTGATCGCCATCGTGCCCCAGGGATAGTTGGGGCCGACGAGGCGCAGCGCACCCATATTGGTCAAATAGCGGATGCCGGCACCAAGGCCGCCACCGACAACGACAAGAAGCAGATTGAACATAGCCGTTACTGCCTCTGCGAAGGCGCCGGCGTCAATCCCTTGAAGCCGGTGACGCCGCCCCGGAGATGGGACGGACGGTCGACCGCGTACCGTCGACCGCGTCAGGAACCGCCTTTCGCGGCCATTGTCGAGCGAGAACATGCCGCCCCTGCCTAGCACCACGTCAATGCCCGGCACCACCTCAATGATGAGATCGGTGTGCTTCCACGCCGCCATGGCGCTATAGGACGATGGTGCTAACGGCGACGCTGCGGCTAGCAGGGGGCGGCCAGCCGCGCGGCTGTCACCAGTCAGGCGTCGCCCAGTCCGGATATTTTTTCCTGAACTCGCCGTAGAGAGCATCGACCTCAGCCGCGCTGACCGGGCGAACCTGCTCATAAAGGTAACCGTTGAAGCCTCCGGACAACCGATATGCGCCAATGCGCCTGTATGCGGCGCCGATACCCGTGCCTGCGAGTATCTGCTGGTCGGGGATCGTTATGCAGAGCTGCGCTCCCGCCTGCAGATGCACCACAGGCGGATCGGTCACGACGGCATATCGGGATTTCAACGCTCTCGGTCCGAATCTGTCGCGGCTGTCAACTTGGCAAGTCCACTCGATGTGAGCGGACAGATCGCCATCCATGCCGACCAACATCCAGTCGTTCATGACCAAATCGGACGCAAATACGGAAAAACGATCCTCAGGGCCCATCCTGCCGAGAAGGTCGCCGATAAGGCGACGATACTCCGGCTGATTGTCCAGGTGCAGAGGAAGTGTGGCTTCCCTGGCAAAGACGTAACTGATCGGAGCCAGCGCCTGACGCCCAACCGGAAAGAAAGTGCCCAAAAATGCACATCCAGCCAAGACGGCAATGGCGGCAACCGACCATCGCGACCTCGATGCCGGCATCGAAACGATTGCAACGATTGCTTGGGCATATGCGGGAAAAAGCCAAAGAAATATCGGTATTGAGTGATGGCGATCTGGATCCTGCGTTCGGGTAAAAAGGAAAAAAGTCAGTGCAGAGGCGACGGCGCAAAATAAGGCAAAGTGGTTGCGGCGTACTATTGAAAAATAAAGGCCCAACGCTACGAGTGACCAGTTCGCAAAACTGATCCTGGCTCCTACTTGGCCAAGTTGCGAGAGCAAGTCGGTCTTGTATCCGGCGTAGAGGTCACCGTAGTTGGTCCCCAGGATCTTGAGTATGAGGGGCGCCTGGAAAATCCATGCGGCTCCGGCGATAACGGCAAGCGCACACATGCCCCCCAAGACCGCATTCCTGAGCGCGGCGAAGTCTCGGTCTTTTGCGATCCGCAACAGACAAAAGAAGACCGCGGAAATCGCGAGCGCGACGGCGGAATATGCGTACCAGCGGCGCAGCATGAATGCCAACCAGACATATGCCCCGACGCGTATGCCACTGACCACGGGCTCGCGGGTGAGGAATTTTGATTTCCAGAAAAAATAGGTCGCCGCGACAAGCGCCAAGGAACCACCGACATCGGGCATCCCACGAAGTGTCGCGGCCCAGAACGGCGTGTACAGAAGGGCCGCAATCAACACGGCGAGCCAGCTTTGCGACGAGCGCGTTTCGGCTATAGCCTCCAGATAGCTCAGTCTTCCCACAAAGAGCGCCGTGGGGACCAAATAGACCACGACTATCGCCGCGACGTATGAAAGCCTCGAGCCGCCAAAGAATATGTGAAACGGCATCAGCGGCGCCAGAGCCGCCACACTGTAATCATCCGCCTTGATGGACGCCCTCAACTGACGCAGCCATTGAACCGGCTCCTGGACCAGAAATTCGCCTTGCTGGTTGAATGCCTTGAAATAGGCGTCGAAATCCCAATAATAAACGGGATCTTCCAGATTTATATACGCCGCGGTAATGGCTACGCACAGCAACGCGCTACAAATGTAAAGCGCGAACCAAAATCTAAAATTTCTGGAACTTTCCACCCAAGCCACCGAGGAAAAGAGACTCAACCGATCAAGCGAGAGCATTAGCGATACCGCGAATAATATTCGCCTCTCAGAATATAACGTCAAATTCGCATAATCATCATAAGGTGCATACTTTAATGCATTGTCACCACAATCATTGACGACGCGACCGGAAAGCCGTCGCAGGCATAGTGGCGACGTGCGAGGGAAATGACGCGCCAGGCAAAGCGCGCCAGAATGCTGCCGGCGGCGCCGGCAGCATGACAGCTTTTACCTCAGGTGGTTTCGACCTTCTTTGGCTTGGAGGAGCCAATCATCTTCCAGTTCTTGTAGAACATCGAGTTGATGCGCTCGACGCTCACCGAAACAACCGCAAGCATGCCTGCGATCAGGCCCGGGAATGGCGACGGCCTGATAATGTCCATGAACACGCAGTAGCGGCGGCCATCATACTCGTTGACCGAGCGGTGCAGCAGCGTGTCGTCGAAAATGTAGAGCGGATTGTCATGCCAGTAGTTCCTGGCGTTGTTGCACTCGACGAAAACCTCCGCCTTTACGGGCAGCAGATTGTAGAGAATGCGCAGGCTGAGCCGTAGCGGCCCGAAATGCCAGGAGGTCGATTCCTTGCCCCTGAAAACCGAAACGGCAATGGTCTTGATGTATTTGAAATCCTTGTTGAATTCAGCGACGTTGTCGATCCGGTGCTTGCCGTACCATTGATAGACATACATGCCGCGGCGGCCGGTGCCGAAATTGGCGTCGATGTCGGCGATGATCTCGTCCTTGCGCGCCTTGAAGACATCCAGGACCTCGTTGACCTCACCCTGATAATCGGCGGGAAACTGCTCCAGCTTCCACACGCCGGGGTTCCTGTAGCACAGGAGATCGACCAGCAGGTTGAAGGGTGAGAGCAACCAAGTGAAGAGCCCATTGCCAAGGAAATAGCCGCTGAATAGCGCCAGATCCTTCCTTTGGTTGCGCAGCACGTCGATCAGGCCACAGACGATGAAGATCGTCGTCAGGATCGGAATGAAATAGAAGCCAAGGGCGAGAAGCGGGATGGCAATGGCGAATTTGCGAAGGGATTTGCGAAGGGTTTTTGTCATTTTTCCACGCGCGAAGCGCGATCCTGTTGCGAATGAGGTGCCCAAATCATGGCAACGGCCACCGCCCGACCGTGCGCCTTGATAAGGTTTTTTGGGTCACCGCACAACGGCCATGGTGTCTGGCCGGGCTGGCTGCCTGGTGGAGCCCGCCGGGCAGTCAATGCACTGCCGGCAAGCCAAGCTCGTCCCATTTGTCCCTGGCCACGGGATCGCCGACCAGGAATTCAAAGCCAATGACGCTTTCGCCGTCCTGCGCGAGCTGGCATTTGAACTTCAGACTGTACCAGTTTTTACGGCTGCGAAAAGCCGCGCCAGCAGCGGCGACCGTCGTGCCTGTGATTTTTTCCTCGGCGGTTGCGTAGGGCACCACGCGCTCCGGCTGGAAATCCGCGCGCCATTGGCGGATCTGATCCATGGCTTCCAGATTGCAAAGCTGCACCATGCGCTCGTCGGACGCGAAGGTCTCGAGATCGGCGCGGGCTTGCCTGCTACGCGGATCGGCGAGCGTCTTGGCCGACAACATCCGCGTCGGACGAATCATGGCGGGCGCGGCGGGAGACTGGGGAGCGCTTGGCGTCGGAGCCGGCGCCTCGGGCATGGGCGCGCTGGGCGCCGCTTCGGCGGGCGGTGAAGGCTGTCTTGTCGAAGCCTCGAACTGCTGTTGCGTCAGGATATCTACCGAGACGCGCTCCTCCTCGGGCCGGATCGGAGGTTTCGGCACTGGTATCAACATGACCGTGGCGGCGAGCAGTGCGTGCAGGAGAACCGAAGTGGAAATGCCCCAGGGCGAGGCCTCGTTTCGCACCGCCAAGGCCACCGGGCTCCGCAAGCCGACTATTCCCGCTCTTTGCGCAGCTTTGCCCAGTAGTCGAGCCGCTTCCTGATATCGCGTTCGAAACCGCGCTCAGGCGGATCATAAAAGGTCTGGCGGCCCATCTTCTCCGGAAAATAGTCCTGCCCCGAAAAGGCGTCCGGCTCGTCATGATCGTAGCGATAGCCGGCGCCGTAATCCTCTTCCTTCATCAGCTTGGTCGGCGCATTGAGGATGTGCTTCGGAGGCAGCAGCGAGCCATGTTCCTTCGCGGCCCGCGTGGCTGCCTTGAAGGCGGTATAGACGGCGTTGGATTTGGGTGCCGTGGCGAGGTAGACGGTGGCCTCGGCGAAGGCGAGTTCGCCCTCCGGGGATCCCAGATAATCGTACGCGTCCTTGGCGGCGTTGGCGACGACCAGCGCCTGCGGATCGGCAAGGCCGATGTCCTCCATCGCCATGCGCACCAGCCGGCGGCCGAGATAGAGCGGATCCTCGCCGGCGTCGAACATGCGCGCGAGATAGTAGAGCGCGGCATCGGGATCCGAGCCGCGCACCGACTTGTGCAGCGCCGAGATCAGATTGTAGTGGCCGTCCTGGCCCTTGTCGTAGATCGGCGCGCGGCGCTGGACGATGCGCTGCAGCCCTTCGGGATCGAATATCTCGCCAGGTTTGGCCGCGCGCCAGACTTCCTCGGCCAGCGTCAGGGAGGCGCGTCCGTCGCCATCGCTCATGCGAATGAGCATCGTGCGCGCTTCGTCGTCGAGCGGAAGCGCCCTGCCCTCGGTTTCCTCCGCGCGCGTCATCAGCTTGGCGATGCTGTCTTCGCCGAGCGAATGAAAAACCATGACCCGCGCGCGCGACAACAAGGCCGCGTTGAGTTCGAAGGATGGGTTTTCGGTCGTGGCGCCGACCAGGACGACCGTTCCATCCTCCATGACGGGGAGGAAAGAATCCTGCTGGGCACGGTTGAAACGATGGATCTCATCGACGAAGAGCAGCGTCTGGCGGCCGTTGGCGCGGCGCAGCTTTGCTGCTTCGAACACTTTCTTGAGGTCGGCGACGCCTGAGAACACCGCCGATATCTGCTCGAAAGCAAGGCTGGTTTCGCCGGCAAGCAACCTTGCCACCGTGGTCTTGCCGGTGCCTGGCGGCCCCCAGAAGATCATCGATCCCAGCGAACCGGAACCGATCAGCCGGGTCAGCGCGCCATCTGGTCCCGTCAGATGCTCCTGGCCGACGACCTCGCCAAGATTTTTCGGCCGCAACCTGTCGGCCAGCGGCCGCCCGGGCGGCACCTTCTCCGGTTCGTCAACGCTGAACAGATCGGCCATCTATGTCTTCAGCTTGGGGATGTCATCCGGTTGGAGCACGGTCCCTCTGGATTGAACTCAGTAACGCAACACCTGGCGCAGTATCTGCCCGCCGCGTTCGACGGTAAAGCGCCACCAGCGCGTATCCTGCTGGGCAACCTGCGCCAGCGTCGCGGCGGTGTCGATGCTGGTGCCGTTGACCTCGCGCACGATGTCGCCCGGCTGGAAGCCGAAATCGGCGGCCGGCGAATCACGGTTGATGTCGATCACCGTCACGCCCTTGAGATCGGTGCGCAGGCCGAGCTTCTGGGCCAGCCGCGGCGACAGTTCCGACACCTTGGCGCCCGAGAACGGGCTGCGGCCATGCAGCGTCACTTCCGAGGCTTTCGCACCTTCCGGCGCACGTTCCAGGGCGATGTCCATCGCCGCCTGCTGTCCCTTTGTCAGGATCGCGAAATTCGCCTTGGTGCCGATCGACAGCGTCGCCATCCGATAGTCGAGCGCTTCGATGCTTTCGACCCCCTTGCCATTGACCTGCAGCACGACATCGCCGGGCTTCAGTCCGGCTTTACCGGCGGGACCTGTCGCTTCGACCGACGACACCAGCGCCCCGGTCGGCTTTTCCATGCCGAGCGATTCGGCGATCTGCGGCGTCACCGCCTCGAACTCGGCGCCGATATAGGGCCGCTCGAAGAAATCGAGGCCGGCCTTGGCCGCATCGGCGAACGCCCGCACCATGTTGGCGGGGATGGCGAAACCAATGCCGATCGAACCGCCGCTGCGGCTGTAGATGGCGGTATTGATGCCGACAAGCTGGCCGCCCATGTTGATCAGCGCGCCACCGGAATTGCCTGGATTGATGGCGGCGTCCGTCTGGATGAAATAGCCCGAATCCGAAACGCCGATATGGCTGCGCGCAAGGGCCGAAACGATGCCGCTGGTGGTGGTCTGGCCGACGCCGAACGGATTGCCGATGGCCAGCACCAGGTCGCCGACCTCGAGCGCGTCGGAATCGCCGATGGCGATGACCGGGAACGGCTTGTCGGATTCGATCTTGAGCACCGCAAGGTCGAGCGTCTCGTCCTTCAGCATCACCTTGCTGGTGAATTCGCGTCCGTCGGCGGTCGCCACCTTGACCTCGTCGGCATTCTTGATGACGTGGAAATTGGTGACGATGACACCGCTTGGGTCAACCAGCACGCCCGAGCCCAGCGATGACTGCGCACGCGGCTGCGCGCGGCCGAAGAATTCCTCGAAGAACGGATCGCCATCGAAAGGCGATGTGACCTTGGCTGTCTGGGAGGCATAGACGTTGACCACGGCGGGCGCCGTCTGCTTGACCAGGGGCGCGAAGGAAAGCTGGACCTCCTCGCGGCCGAACGGCACGCGCTTGTCCGGACCTGACGTGGCGTTCTCGCCTTCGACGCCATGCAGCAGGTCTGTCAGCACGTCGGAGAGCCCTGGATCGGCGGGCTTGGCGGCGTCCTCGGCCAGCGCCTGCCGGGCTGCCGGTGCGGCTGCAAACACCATGAAGGCGCAGAGCAGAACAAGGGACAGTCTTTTGGCGCGCATTGCGAATCCTCCAAGCGAGTTCGGGCGCATTGTCCCGACGAATGTGCAAAATGAAAGGCTAAGCCGCTGAAGTCCGATTATTTTAACCAGCAAAGCGGCTACAACTGAACTTGAAACCGGAAACCCCTCGGCCTGATGAAAAAACAGCTCGCTTCATTCCGTGATTTTTTGGCCACCGGCAAGTTGGGGCCGGTGACGCCTGGCATGAAACTGATTGAGGTCGCCGAGAGACTTGGTTCACCAGACGGCTGGAATATCGACGATGGCGACCTTATCCCGGTCTATTGGTTCTTCGGCCCGTTGGAGATTTCGTTCAATAGCATCGCTCCATACCAGATGAACTGGCTTCAGATCGAGGGCGCTGCGCAACTCACAGGCAAATCTGAATCTCTGACGGAACAGTTGAAGTTGTCTTTGGATGGATTTAGCGGCGAGACGAAACCGTCGGAATTCCTTGCTGCAGGTTTGTGGGACACCACGCAAACAGCCGTCTATTATGGAGCTGCAAGCGACGATATCCTGCTGAACATCTGCGCTGGCTGCATCCAGATTCACTTCCAGGTCGCCACTGCGGTCATTGGCGATCGAGAAGCGATTGAATATCTGAATGAATCAACGCTGTCCCAGCTTGTTCGGGCAATCGACTCTAGAACTAAGGTCGACAGCATTTATTCATACTCGCAGGTTGCCAAGGAAGAGATGCCGGGGGCTTTCAACTGGCGCTCGCTGACCGGCCAGGACTATCTGGATCTGCTTCGATAGCCGATCACGGAAAGGCAACGAAAAAGGGGCCCGCAGGCCCCTTTGAACGCTTTGTGGAAACCCGAGCCTTATGCGGCCGCGGCTTCGTCCGTGCCTTCCGCCTCGAGGCGCGCGCGGTCGCCGGCGCCCTTGGCGTCGGTGTCGCGGTCGACGAATTCGATGACCGCCATCGCGGCATTGTCGCCGTGACGGAAGCCCGCCTTCATGATGCGCAGATAGCCGCCATTGCGGTTGGCGTAGCGCGGGGCGATGGTGTCGAACAGGCGCTTGACGACGCCTTCATTGCCGATCTGGGCGATCACCTGACGGCGGGCGTGCAGGTCGCCGCGCTTGCCGAGCGTCACCAGCTTCTCGACGATCGGACGCAGGTCCTTCGCCTTCGGCAAGGTGGTGACGATCTGCTCGTGCTCGAGCAGCGACACGGCGAGGTTGGCGAACATCGACTTGCGATGGCTGATGCTGCGGGCGAAGCGGCGGCCTTTGAAACCGTGGCGCATGCTCTTTTCCTTCTTCAGTTGTCCAAGAGGCCGCGGCCCCTGATGGTTTTCCGCATGACCGTCGGATCGGGCGGCCCACGCCGCCGATCCTTGGAATTCATGCTCAATATTGGTCTTCGTAACGCTTGGCGAGGTCTTCGATGTTTTCCGGCGGCCAGTCCGGCACTTCCATGCCGAGATGGAGGCCCATGGCCGCCAGCACTTCCTTGATCTCGTTCAGCGACTTGCGGCCGAAGTTCGGGGTGCGCAGCATCTCGGCTTCGGTCTTCTGGATCAGATCGCCGATATAGACGATGTTGTCGTTCTTCAGGCAGTTGGCCGAACGCACCGAAAGCTCGAGTTCGTCGACCTTCTTGAGCAGCGCCGGGTTGAAGGCGAGCTCGGTGACGGCTTCGGCGGCGACTTCCTTCTGCGGCTCGTCGAAGTTGACGAACAGGCCAAGCTGGTCCTGCAGGATGCGGGCGGCGAAAGCCACCGCGTCCTCGCCCGAGATCGAACCGTCGGTCTCGATGGTCATGGTCAGCTTGTCATAGTCGAGAACCTGGCCCTCGCGGGTGTTCTCGACCTTGTAGGAGACCTTCTTGACCGGCGAATAGAGGCTGTCGACCGGGATCAGGCCAATCGGCGCGTCCTCGGCGCGGTTGCGCTCGGCCGGCACGTAGCCCTTGCCGGTGTCGACGGTGAATTCCATGCGGATTTCAGCGCCTTCGTCCAGCGTGCAGATGACGTGGTCGGGGTTGAGGATCTCGACGTCGCCAACCGTCTGGATGTCGCCGGCCAGAACCGCACCCGGGCCCTGCTTGCGAACGACCATGCGCTTCGGGCCATCGCCTTCCATGCGGATGGCGATTTCCTTGATGTTGAGGACGATGTCGGTCACGTCCTCGCGCACACCGGCGATGGACGAGAATTCATGCAGAACCCCGTCGATCTGAACGGCGGTGACGGCCGCACCGCGCAACGAGGACAGAAGCACGCGGCGCAGCGCGTTGCCGAGCGTCAGGCCGAAACCACGCTCGAGCGGCTCGGCGACCAGCGTGGTCAGCGTCTTCTTCTTCGACGAGAACTCGATCTTGTTCGGCTTGATCAGTTCCTGCCAATTTTTCTGGATCATGATGCTTTCCTTCCGTTGACCCGCCACCATCCAATCGTGGCGGGCGACCTGGAATACCGTGGAGGAACGCCTTTGGGGCGTTCACGCGGCGTTCGATAGTATTAGACGCGGCGCTTCTTGCGCGGGCGGCAGCCATTGTGCGGGATCGGCGTCACATCACGGATCGAGGTGATGGTGAAGCCGGCCGCCTGCAGGGCGCGCAGCGCCGATTCACGACCGGAGCCGGGTCCGCAGACCTCGACTTCGAGCATGCGCATGCCGTGTTCCTGGGCCTTCTTGGCGACGTCCTCGGCGGCCATCTGGGCGGCGAACGGGGTCGACTTGCGCGAACCCTTAAAGCCCTGGGCACCGGCCGACGACCAGGCGATCGAATTGCCCTGCGCGTCGGTGATGGTGATCATCGTGTTGTTGAAGGTCGAATTGACGTGGGCAACGCCCGACGAAATGTTCTTGCGTTCGCGGCGGCGAACACGTGCGGCTTCCTTGGCCATGGTAGTCCTTTCAGTTGATCTCTACACCGCCGTAATGCCAGCGGCTCCACCTGGAAAAGTGAGCAGTGAATTAGTGAGTAGTGACAGTGCAGGCATCAACGCCGCAATTCACTACCCACTACCAGCTACTCACTCTCTTACTTCTTCTTGCCGGCGATCGACTTGGCCGGGCCCTTGCGGGTACGTGCATTGGTATGGGTGCGCTGACCGCGAACCGGCAGCGAGCGGCGGTGACGCAGGCCGCGGTAGCAGCCAAGGTCCATAAGACGCTTGATGTTCATCGACACTTCACGACGCAGGTCACCTTCGACCTGGTAATCGCGATCGATGGTCTCGCGGATCTGCAGCACTTCCGCGTCGGTCAGCTGGTTGACGCGGCGCTCGGCCGGGATGCCGACCTTGTCGACGATCTCCTGGGCGAACTTCTTGCCAATGCCGTGAATGTACTGAAGCGCGATGACGACGCGCTTGTTGGTCGGAATGTTGACGCCGGCTATACGAGCCATGTTCTTCTCTTCTCCATGTGGACCGGACAACCTTCAACAAGGCAGATCCTGGCGCTGTTCAAATTACCCCGCGTCCGGTGGAGGCCGGCCCTTGCGGGAGTTTCCAGTTCAAAGCGACTGCCTTGCCCTTGCGGACAAGCAAAGTGCGCATCTGATAGGAGACGGGCCGCCATACCGCAGCGAACCGCCTCCGTCAAGCTTAATCTTTAAATTCCCTTACCGCGCCTTTGTGGCCGCCGCGAGCACGGTCTCGATCTCGGCGGTTACCGCGTCGATGCTGGCCATGCCGTCGACAGTCTTGAGCCTGCCCTTGGCGTAATAGTAGCCGGTCAGCGGCGCGGTCTTCTTGTAGTACTCCCGCAGGCGCTCTTCGAACACGGCGGGATTGTCATCCTTGCGCACCGGCTGGCCGGCCGCCTTGGCATCCTCGGCGCGCTTGACGATACGGCCGACGAGCGCCCTGTCGTCGACGACGAGTTCGATGACCGTGTCGAGACCAATGCCGCGCTCCGAAAGCATCGATTCAACCGCATCGGCCTGCACCAGCGTGCGTGGGTAGCCGTCGAGGATGAACCCCTTGGCGCAGTCCGCCTGATCGATCCGTTCGGCGACGATGGCGTTGACGATGGCATCGGACACCAGTTCACCGGCATCCATCACCGCCTTGGCACGTTTGCCGACCTCGGTGCCGGCCTGGACGGCGGCACGCAACATATCACCCGTCGAGAGCTGGGGTATGCCGTGTTTTTCTACCAGTCTTTGTGCTTGTGTCCCCTTGCCCGCCCCTGGCGGCCCAAGCAAAATCAACCTCATCTGGCTTTCTTCCCCCCGCGCAGCTTCGACTTCTTGATCAGGCCTTCATACTGGTGCGCGATCAGGTGACCCTGAATCTGCGCAACCGTATCGAGCGTGACACTGACCACGATCAGAAGCGATGTGCCACCAAGGTAGAATGGTACGCCAGTCGCCGAGATCAGGAACTCCGGCAGCAGGCACACCAGCACCAGATAGATGGCGCCGACGACGGTGATGCGGGTGAGAACGTAATCGATATAATCGGCGGTGCGCTCGCCCGGGCGATAGCCCGGGATGAAGCCCGAATGCTTCTTGAGCTGGTCGGCGGTGTCCTTCGGGTTGAAGACAATCGCTGTGTAGAAGAAGGCGAAGAACACGATCATCGCCGCGTAGAATGCCATGTAGAGCGGCTGGCCGTGGCCAAGCGAGGCCAGGATGGTGCTGGCCCAGGCCGGCATGTTGGTCGTCTGCGAGAAGCCGGCGATGGTGGCCGGCAGCAGGAGCAGCGACGACGCGAAGATCGGCGGGATGACGCCCGACGTGTTGAGCTTGAGCGGCAAATGCGAGGTGTCGCCCTGGAACATGCGGTTGCCGACCTGGCGCTTCGGATACTGGATCAGCAGGCGGCGCTGGGCGCGCTCGAAGAAGACGATGAGCGCGATAACGACGATGGCCAGAACGATGATCGCCAGGATCAGGCCGGTCGACAGCGCACCGGTGCGGCCGAGTTCCAGCGTGCCGGAGATGGCATGCGGCAGGCCGGCGACGATGCCGGAGAAGATGATCAGCGAAATGCCGTTGCCGATGCCGCGCGCGGTGATCTGCTCACCGAGCCACATCAGGAACATGGTGCCGCCGACCAGGGTGACAACGGTCGAGATGCGGAAGAACATGCCGGGATCGCTGACGATGCCGTTGCCGTTCTCCAGGCCCACCGAAATGCCATAGGCCTGCACCAGCGCCAGAAGCACGGTGCCGTAGCGCGTGTACTGGTTGATGACCTTGCGGCCCTGTTCGCCTTCCTTCTTCAGCGCTTCCAGCGAGGGGATGACCGAGGTCATCAGCTGCATGATGATGGAGGCGGAGATGTAGGGCATGATGCCGAGCGCGAAGATGGCCATGCGCTGCACGGCGCCGCCGGCGAACATGTTGAACATGCCGAGCACGCCCTTGCTCTGCGAGGAGAAGGCCTGGGCGAAAGCGTCGGGATTGATGCCGGGAAGCGGGATGTAGGTGCCCAGACGATAGACGAGCAAGGCGCCGATGGTGAACCAGATGCGTTTCTTGAGGTCCTCCGCCTTGGCGAAGGCCGAGAAATTCAGATTCGAGGCTAGTTGTTCAGCAGCCGAAGCCATGCCTGATTCTCCGCTTGGTAACGCTTGATGGCCCGTGAGGTCAGGCGGCGCGTTTCACCGAAGCTCACGAGATAAGCTCCGGGCTGTAAACATGCAAGCGGCCGCGTTGACGCGGCCGCCCAATTGATCAGATCGAAGCACGTTTCGAGGGCAAAAACGAAGTCATCCTTGCCCGACCGCGCTTCAAATCGCCGTTACTCGGCGGCGGCCACTTCAGGCAGTTTCACCGAACCGCCGGCCTTCTCGATCTTCTCGATCGCGGCCTTGGAAGCGCCGGCGACGTCGAAGGCGAGCTTGGCCTTGAGTTCGCCATCCGACAGCACGCGCACGCCATCCTTGACGCGACGGATGACGCCGGCGGCGACAAGCGCCTCGGCCGTCACGGTTGCCCTGGCATCAAGCTTCTTGGCGTCGACCGCTTGCTGGATACGGGCCAGCGAGACGACGACGAAGCTCTTGGCGAAGATGTTGTTGAAGCCACGTTTCGGCAGGCGCCGATAGAGCGGCATCTGGCCGCCCTCGAAGCCGTTGACGGCAACGCCGGAGCGCGCCTTCTGGCCCTTGACGCCGCGACCGGCGGTCTTGCCCGAGCCGGAGCCGATGCCACGGCCGAGACGCTTCTTGGAATGCGTCGCGCCGTCCTTGTCACGCAGATCATTGAGTTTCATCTGGGTTCTCCTGCGCTTTGGCTCAGCCCTCGTCCACGACGCGGACGAGATGCTGGACGGCGGCGATCATGCCGCGCACGGAGGGCGTATCTTCCAGCGTGCGCTGCTTGTGCATCTTGTTGAGGCCGAGGCCGACCAGCGTCGCGCGCTGTTCCTTCGGGCGGCGGATCGGCGAACCGATCTGCTCAACGGTGATGGTCTTGGTTGCTTTCTTGGCCATGGTCAAAATCCCTGGTCAGATCGACTATTCTTCAGCCGCAACGGCGGTGCCGCGGCGGGCCTGAAGGGTCGAATACTTGATGCCGCGCGCGGCAGCCACATCCTTGGGATGCATCTGGCTCTTCAGCGCGTCGAAGGTGGCGCGAACCATGTTGTAGGGGTTGGACGACCCCATCGACTTGGCGACCACGTCATGCATGCCGAGCGTCTCGAAGACGGCGCGCATCGGGCCGCCGGCGATGATGCCGGTACCCTGCTTGGCGGCGCGCAACAGCACGCGGCCCGCACCCCAGCGTCCCTCAACGTCGTGGTGCAGCGTGCGGCCCGAGCGCAGCGGCACGAAGATCATGTCGCGCTTGGCGGACTCGGTTGCCTTGCGGATGGCTTCCGGCACTTCGCGCGCCTTGCCGTGACCAAAGCCGACACGGCCCTTCTGGTCGCCGACAACGACGAGCGCGGCAAAGCCGAAGCGGCGGCCACCCTTGACGACCTTGGCGACGCGGTTGATGTGGACGAGCTTGTCCACCATGCCGTCATCGCGCTCTTCACGCTCGCGGCCGCGGCCGCCTTCCCTACGTTCCTGTGCCATATCCTGTTCCTTGTTCTTTTCCGGAAGCACGGGTTGCTGATTGCCGATGCCGCTTTGGGTCATCAGCGGCGAAAAATCAGAAGCTCAGACCGCCTTCGCGGGCAGCCTCGGCCAGCGCCTTGACGCGGCCGTGATAGATGTACGGGCCACGGTCGAAAACGACTTCCTTGACGCCGGCCTTGGTGGCGCGCTCGGCGATCAGCTTGCCGATCGCGGCGGCGGCGGCGGTGTCGGCGCCGGTCTTGAGCGAACCCTTGAGGTCCTTCTCGAGCGTCGAGGCGGCTGCGATGGTGTGGCCCTTGGCGTCGTCGATCACCTGGACGTAGATGTTCTTCGACGTGCGGTGCACCGAAAGACGCGGGCGCTCGCCGGCGACCTTCTTGAGCTGGCGGCGGACGCGCTGCGCGCGGCGCTGGATGGCTTCCTTGGTACCCATGGTGTCTTCCTTGCCTTCAGAGTCGGGGGCCGCCATATGCGGTAGGCGAAGCGCCTCCCGCGACCGCTCCCCGCGGCGTTACATTTCCGTGGCTTGGTCCTGTCCGAAAAGTCCGTAACTTCCCAGGACCGAGCCGATTACTTCTTCTTGCCTTCCTTGCGGACGATCTTCTCGCCAGCGTAGCGGACGCCCTTGCCCTTGTAAGGCTCGGGACCACGGTATTCGCGGATCTCCGCGGCAACCTGGCCGACCTGCTGCTTGTCGATGCCGGCAACGGTGATTTCCGTCGGCTTCGGGACAGTGATCGTGATGCCGGCCGGCGTCTCGTAGACGACATCATGGCTGAAGCCAAGGGCCAACTGCAGGTTCTTGCCCTGCAAGGCGGCGCGATAGCCGACGCCGGTGATCTCGAGCTTCTTCTCGAAGCCGTCCTTGACGCCCTGCAGGATGTTGACGATCTGCGTGCGCGACATGCCCCATTTGGAGCGGGCGGTCTTGGTCTGGTCGCGCGGCTGGACAGCGATCTCGCTGCCTTCCATCTTGACCAGCACTTCGTCGTTCACGACGAACTTCAGCTCGCCCTTGGGGCCCTTCGCCGTCACGGTCTGGCCGTTGACGGTCGCGGTCACGCCCTGCGGCAGCGAAACGGGTTTCTTTCCAATACGAGACATCAGGTTGTCCTCGTCACTTCTCTTGTTTCAGGTCTCTGTCTTCGGAACGATCCGAAGACCGGATTCCAATTTGCGGTGAGCTGCCAGATCAGAAGATCTGGCAGAGGATCTCGCCGCCGACGTTCTGTTCGCGTGCTTCATGGTCGGCCATCACGCCCTTCGGTGTCGAAAGGATGGCGATGCCGAGGCCGTTGGCGACGTGCGGGATCGACTTGGCCGAAACGTAAACGCGGCGGCCGGGCTTCGAAACGCGGGCGATTTCGCGCACGACCGGAGCACCGTCGAAATACTTCAGCTCGATTTCGATCTCGGACTTGCCGTTGTCGAAGTCGGTCTGGCTGTAATCGCGGATATAGCCTTCAGCCTTCAGCACGTCGAGGACGCGGGTGCGCAGACGCGAGGCCGGGGTCGAGACACTCGACTTCTTGCGGCCATAGGCGTTGCGGATGCGGGTCAGCATATCGCCGAGAGGATCGCTCAATGACATGTTATGTCCTCCTTACCAGCTCGACTTGACCAGGCCCGGGATCTGGCCGTTGTTGCCGAGATCACGAAGCGCGATGCGCGATACTTTGAGCTTGCGATAGTAGGCACGCGGACGGCCGGTGACTTCGCAGCGGTTGCGGATGCGGATCTTGGCCGAGTTGCGCGGCAGGGCAGCAAGCTTGAGCTGAGCGCGGAAGCGCTCCTCCATCGGCTTGGACTGATCCATGATGATCGCCTTCAGGGCAGCGCGCTTGGGACCGTACTGGTCGGCAAGCTTGCGGCGCCTGTTGTTCTTCTCGACTGAGCTGGTCTTTGCCATTTCAGATTTTTCCTTTTCTCGCTGCCGTTACTGGCGGAAGGGGAAGTTGAAAGCCTTGAGCAATGCCCTGGCTTCGTCGTCCGTCTTCGCCGTCGTACAAACGATGACGTCCATGCCCCAGACCTGATCAACCTTGTCGTAGTTGATCTCCGGGAACACGATGTGTTCCTTGATGCCCATGGCGTAATTGCCACGGCCGTCAAAGCTCTTCGGGTTCAGTCCACGGAAGTCGCGGACGCGCGGCAGTGCGATGTTCACGAGGCGGTCGAGGAACTCGTACATGCGTTCCTTGCGCAGCGTGACCTTGGCGCCGATCGGCATGTTCTCGCGGACCTTGAAGCCAGCGATCGAGTTGCGGGCGCGGGTGACGACGGCCTTCTGGCCGGCGATCATCGCCAGGTCCTCGGCGGCGACCGACGGCTTCTTGGAATCGGCGGTTGCTTCGCCGACGCCCATGTTCAGCACGATCTTGTCGAGGCGCGGAACCTGCATGTCGTTGTCGTAGCCGAACTGCTCCTGCAGCGCCTTGCGGATGGTCTCGTTGTAGACCTTCTTGAGACGCGGCACGTTGGTGGCAGCCGCCTGCTTGGTTTCAGCCTTAGCCATTGATGACTTCTCCCGAGCGCTTGGCGACGCGCACCTTCTTGCCGTCCTTCTGGAAGATGAAACCGACGCGGGTCGGCTTGCCATCCTTCGGATCGGCCAGCGCGATGTTCGACAGCTGGATCGGCGCTTCCTTGGTGATGATCCCGCCCTCTTGGGACTGGGACTGCTTCTGGTGACGACGGATCATGTTGACGCCACGCACCAGCGCGGTGTCATCCTTCGGCTGAACCGAGAGGACTTCGCCCGAACGGCCCTTGTCCTTGCCGGCCAGCACGACGACCTTGTCGCCTTTTCTAATCTTTTGCATTGGTCCGGCTCCTTACAGCACTTCTGGCGCGAGCGAGATGATCTTCATGTGGTTCTTGGCGCGGAGTTCGCGCGGAACCGGTCCGAAGATACGCGTGCCGATCGGCTCTTTCTTGTTGTCGACAAGAACGGCCGCGTTCTTGTCGAAACGGATCACGCTGCCGTCCGGGCGGCGGATGTCCTTGGCCGTGCGAACCACGACCGCCTTCATCACATCGCCCTTCTTAACGCGGCCGCGCGGAATGGCTTCCTTGATCGACACCACGATGATGTCGCCCACGGAAGCATATTTCCGCTTCGAGCCGCCCAGCACCTTGATGCACATGACACGACGCGCGCCGGAATTATCCGCCACGTCGAGGTTTGTTTGCATCTGAATCATGACTGGCCGCCTTCTTCTTTTCTAACGGGACAGGCTCGAAGCCCCTCCCCGGTCTGTCCAAAATTCGTTTGTTTACGCCTGGTCCGAGGCCACGACGATCCAGCGCTTATCCTTGGAAATCGGCTTCGATTCCTGGATGAACACCTGATCGCCGACCTTGTGGGCGTTGTTCTCGTCGTGCGCCTTGTACTTCTTGGTCATGCGCACGGTCTTCTTCATCACGGGATGCGTGAAGCGCCGTTCGACCTTGACGACGACCGTCTTCTCATTCTTGTCGCTGACGACGGTGCCCTGCAGAATGCGCTTTGGCATGGTCTTAACCCTTCTTGGCCGCGGCTTTTTCCGCGGCGATGGTCTTGATGCGCGCGATGTCCTTGCGGACCTGCTTCACGCGCGCGGTCTTTTCGAGCTGACCGGTGGCCTTCTGGAAGCGCAGGTTGAACTGCTCCTTCTTCAGGCTGGCCAGATCGTCGGTCAGCTGGTCCTGGGTCTTGGTCCGGATGTCTTCGGCTTTCATGATCAGCCCGTCCTTATTCTGCGATGCGCTGTACGAAGCGCGTCCTGACCGAGAGCTTGGCCGCGCCGAGACGCAGAGCCTCACGGGCGGTTTCTTCATTGACGCCGTCGATCTCGAACATGATGCGGCCCGGCTTGACGCGCGCCGCCCAATAGTCGACCGCGCCCTTGCCCTTACCCATGCGGACTTCGGTCGGCTTCGAGGTGACCGGCAGATCCGGGAAAATGCGGATCCAGACGCGGCCGGCGCGCTTCATCTCGCGGGTGATCGCGCGGCGGGCCGCCTCGATCTCACGCGCGGTGACGCGGTTCGGCTCAAGCGCCTTCAGCCCGAAACCACCGAAATCCAGGTTGGTGCCGCCCTTTGCGACCCCATGGATACGGCCCTTGAACTGCTTACGGAACTTTGTGCGCTTTGGCTGCAGCATCGTTCTAACTCCAAATTCCTAAATGTCTCAGGCGTTTTCGCGACGACGACCGCGTTCGCGATCACCACCACCGCCATGCGCGGCATCACCCTCGGTGGCGCGACGTTCCGAAGCCATCGGGTCGTGCTCGAGGATCTCGCCCTTGAATACCCAGACCTTGACGCCGCAGATACCGTACGCCGTGTTCGCCTCGGCCGTGCCGTAGTCGACATCGGCGCGCAGCGTGTGCAGCGGCACGCGGCCTTCGCGGTACCATTCCATGCGCGCGATTTCGGCGCCGCCAAGACGGCCCGAGCAGTTGATGCGGATGCCTTCGGCACCCAGGCGCATCGCCGACTGCACGGCGCGCTTCATCGCGCGGCGGAACGCGATACGGCGCTCGAGCTGCTGGGCGATCGACTGGGCGACCAGGGTCGCGTCGATTTCGGGCTTGCGCACTTCGACGATGTTGAGGTGCGTCTCGGACTTCGTCATCTCCATCAGCTTCTTGCGAAGCTTCTCGATGTCGGCGCCCTTCTTGCCGATGATCAGACCCGGGCGCGCGGCATGGATGGTGACGCGGCACTTCTTGTGCGGGCGCTCGATCACGACCTTCGAGATGGCGGCCTGCTTCAGCTCCTTCTCGAGATACTTGCGGATCTTGATGTCCTCATGCAGCAGCTTGCCGTACTCGCCGGTGTTCGCGAACCAGCGCGAATCCCAGGTGCGGTTGATGCCGAGGCGAAGACCGATCGGATTGACTTTCTGGCCCATTATGCGGCCTCCCCTTTTTCTTCGACTTCACGAACGACGATCGTGAGGTGCGAGAACGGCTTCTCGATGCGGCTGGCGCGACCACGGCCACGAGCGTGGAACCGCTTCATGACGATCGACTTGCCGACATAGGCTTCCGCCACCACCAGCGCATCGACATCGAGGTCGTGGTTGTTTTCCGCGTTGGCAATCGCCGATTCCAGCGTCTTCTTGACCGTGCCGGAAATCCGCTTGGCCGAGAATTCGAGATCGGAAAGCGCTGTCGCGACCTTCTTGCCGCGGATCAGCGCGGCAACCAGGTTCAGCTTCTGCGGGCTGATACGGATCGTGCGCAGAACGGCGCGCGCTTCGTTGTCAGCAAGCCTGCGCGGAGCTTTGGCCTTGCCCATGATTATTTCCTCTTCGCCTTCTTATCCGCGCCGTGACCGTAATAGGTCCGCGTCGGAGCGAATTCACCGAACTTATGACCGACCATGTCCTCGTTCACCGAGACGGGAACATGCTTCTGGCCGTTGTAGACACCGAAGGTGAGGCCGACGAACTGCGGCAGGATGGTGGAGCGACGGCTCCACATCTTGATCACCTCATTGCGACCGCCTTCACGAACCTTGTCCACCTTTTTGAGAAGGTAGCCGTCGATGAAGGGGCCTTTCCAAATAGAACGAGTCACTTGGCGTTACCTCTTCTTAGCTCTTGCGCTGATGGCGCGAGCGCAGGATGAACTTGTCGGTCGCCTTGTTGGACCGCGTCTTCTTGCCCTTGGTCGGCTTGCCCCACGGGCTGACCGGATGACGGCCACCGGAGGTGCGGCCTTCACCACCGCCATGCGGGTGGTCGACCGGGTTCATGGTCACGCCGCGATTGTGCGGGCGCTTGCCACGCCAAACCGTGCGGCCGGCCTTGCCGTCGTTGATGTTGCCGTGGTCGGGGTTCGACACGGCGCCGACGGTGGCCATGCAGGAGCCGTGGACGACACGCTGCTCGCCCGAATTGAGGCGCAGGATCGCCATGCCCTGGTCGCGGCCGACGAGCTGGGCGTAGCCGCCAGCCGAACGGGCCACCTGAGCGCCCTTGCCCGGCTTCAGCTCGATGTTGTGGACGATCGTGCCGACAGGCATCGAGGCCAGCGGCATCGCATTGCCCGGCTTCACGTCGACCGCTTCGCCAGCCACGATCTTGTCGCCGGCCGCAAGACGCTGCGGGGCGATGATGTAGGACAGCTCGCCATCGTCATACTTGATGAGCGCGATGAAGGCGGTGCGGTTCGGATCGTATTCAATGCGCTCGACCGTGCCGACGACGTCGAACTTGCGGCGCTTGAAGTCGATGATGCGGTACGAACGCTTGTGACCGCCGCCGATGAAGCGGGCCGTGATGCGGCCGTGATTGTTGCGGCCGCCCGACTTGGTCAGGCCTTCGGTCAGGCCCTTGACGGGCTTGCCCTTGTAGAGGCCCGAGCGGTCGACGATGACCAGCTGACGGGTGCTCGGCGTTACCGGGTTGAATTTTTTAAGTGCCATTGTCCTGTCCTCGCGGCCTAGCTCAGAGACCCGTCGCGACGTCGATCGACTGGCCGTCGGCCAGCGTCACGATCGCCTTCTTGACGTCGCTCTGGCGGCCGATCGTGCCGCGGAAGCGCTTGATCTTGCCCTTGCGGACAAGCGTGTTCACGGCCATCACCTTGACGCCGAACAGCGCTTCGACGGCGGCCTTGATTTCCGGCTTCGACGCCTTCTTGGCGACGTTGAAGACGACCTGGTTCTGCTCGGAGGCCATGGTCGACTTTTCGGTGATCGCTGGCGAGACGATCACGTCGTAGTGACGAAGGTCGGTCATTTAAAGCGCTCCTCGAGAGCCTCGACGGCGGCCTTCGAAAGGACCAGCGTGCCGCGGCGCAGAATGTCGTAGACGTTGATGCCCTGTATGGGCAGCACGTCGATGTTGGGGATGTTGGTGGCTGCCAGCTTGAAATTCTTGTCAAGCTCGGCGCCGCCAATCACCAGGGCGTTGGTCAGGCCCAGCGTCGCGAAATTCGCGATCAGCGCCTTGGTCTTGGCCTCGGTCAGCTTCAGTTCGTCGATGATGATGATCGACGCGCTCTTGGCCTTGGCCGAGAGAGCATGCTTCAAGCCCAGCGCGCGCACCTTCTTCGGCAAGTCGTGCTCGTGGCTGCGAACGACCGGGCCGTGGGCCTTGCCGCCGCCGCGGAACTGCGGAGCGCGTGCCGAATGGTGACGGGCGCGGCCCGTACCCTTCTGCTTGTACATCTTGGCGCCGGTGCGCGCGATTTCGGCGCGGCCCTTGGCCTTGTGCGTGCCCTGCTGCTTCTTGGCAAGCTGCCAGCGCACGACGCGCTGCAGGATGTCCTCGCGCGGATCAAGGCCGAAAATTCCGTCGGAAAGTTCCACCTTGCCGGCGTCTTTACCGCCGAGCGTTGTGATCTTGAGATCCATTATTCCGCTCCCTCTGTGGCCGGAGCCTCGTTCTTCGCAGCTGCCGCGACAGCGCGGATCGCGGCGGGCTTCGGCGCGTTGGCCGGCAGCGCCACCTTGGCCGCGTCGCGGACCAGGATCCAGGCGCCCTTCGATCCGGGAACCGCACCGCGGATGAGGATCAGGCCGCGATCGGCGTCGGTCGAGACGATCTCGACATTCTGCGTGGTGACCCTGACATCGCCCATGTGACCAGCCATATGCTTGCCCTTGAACACCTTGCCCGGATCCTGACGCTGGCCGGTCGAACCGTGCGTACGGTGCGAGACCGAGTTACCGTGCGTCGCGCGGCCACCACCCATGTGGTGGCGCTTGATGACGCCCTGGAAACCCTTGCCGATCGTCGTGCCGGTCACATCGACCTTCTGGCCGGCGACAAAGTGGTCGACGGTGATCTCGGCGCCGACATCGATCAGATTGTCGGCGGAGACGCGGAACTCGGCGAGCTTCGCCTTCGGCTCAACGGAAGCGGTCGCGAAATGGCCGCGCATCGCCTTCGACGTGTTCTTCACCTTGGCCAGGCCAACGCCGAGCTGAACGGCGGTATAGCCATTCTTCTCCTGCGTGCGCTGTGCCACGACCTGGCAGTTCTCCATCTGGAGAACGGTGACGGGAACGTGTTCCCCGGCATCGTTGTAGATGCGGGTCATTCCCACCTTCTTTGCAATCACACCTGAACGCATCGGTTCAATTCCTTTAGAGTTCCGGGCCAGGGGCACCGCCCCTTACCGCGCTCTCATTCCCTTAGAGCTTGATCTCGACGTCGACACCGGCGGCCAGATCGAGCTTCATCAAAGCATCGACGGTCTGCGGGGTCGGATCGACGATGTCGAGCAGACGCTTGTGCGTGCGCATCTCGAACTGCTCGCGGCTCTTCTTGTCGACGTGAGGCGACCGGTTGACCGTGAACTTTTCGATCCGCGTCGGCAGCGGAATGGGGCCGCGGACGTTTGCCCCGGTGCGCTTGGCCGTCGACACGATTTCCTTCGTCGAGGCGTCAAGCACGCGGTGATCAAACGCCTTCAGGCGGATGCGGATATTCTGTCCGTTCATGCGTCACTTCCTTGTTCTGGCGCGGCGCGGGCAACTTCCGCGCCCGCGACAGATCGGTTTAAGTCCAAATTACTCTTTGATGGTGACGACGATGCCGGCACCGACGGTGCGGCCGCCTTCACGGATGGCGAAGCGCAGCTTCTCTTCCATGGCGATCGGCACGATCAGCTCGACATCGACCGTGATGTTGTCGCCGGGCATCACCATCTCGGTGCCTTCCGGCAGCGACACGATGCCCGTCACGTCGGTCGTGCGGAAGTAGAACTGCGGACGGTAGTTGGTGAAGAACGGCGTGTGACGGCCACCTTCGTCCTT